>NZ_CP091088.1:0-5561304 GCF_021560075.1 Pseudomonas juntendi | reverse complement strand
GGATATCCCCTGAGTTTGAAAGCCGGATGAGGCAAAAACAAACCGCCATTGTACCGGTCGAGCGTCCAGTTATCCACATGTGGACACATGAGTAACCATGACAAATCAGCCATTTATCGACCAGATTGGCATGAAGGCGGTGTTGATAAGCTCTGTGGATAACCCGCCATGAGGGCCATGCACAACCCTGAGTTGTAGCCTGTGGATAATTCGCATGTGCATAACAGGCTATTTAATCCACAGGTTGCGACCACCTACGAAACAAGTGCAGCACGGCTTCACAACATACTTATGAAACGCTGTACATCCCATTAACCGTGGCCTTGAGTAGGTTATCCACAGAAAGTTATCCACCTAAGCTTTATAGGTTTATCAGAAAAGCTTTTTATATCTCTCTTCTTTTTTTCATGTTGTCCCCAAGGCGTACCTTCGATCAAGCACCCTGGGGGTCATGGCCGAGCAGTTGCCGTCCATCACATGCTCTATAGGGAAAGACTGGTTGGAAATTGACCTACGGGCTTGCTTTCTCTAGAATCGCCGGTCTCGTAAAAAGGGGGCCATCCCGGCCCGTCGTCGACAAACCAGGTAACACGCCATGAAACGTACTTTCCAACCAAGCACCATCAAGCGCGCGCGCACTCACGGTTTCCGTGCCCGTATGGCTACCAAGAACGGCCGCGCTGTTCTGTCGCGTCGTCGTGCCAAAGGCCGTAAGCGTCTGGCCATTTGATTTTTCGGCACAGGTGGTGAGTCAGGACTTCAGTCGGGAAAAGCGACTGCTTACACCCCGGCATTTCAAAGCGGTCTTCGACTCCCCAACCGGCAAGGTTCCAGGGAAAAACCTGCTTATCCTTGCTCGCGAGAACGGCCTCGATCACCCACGGCTGGGCCTGGTGATCGGCAAGAAAAGCGTCAAACTCGCCGTTCAACGCAATCGCCTCAAGCGCTTGATGCGCGATTCCTTTCGTCTGAACCAGCAGTTACTCGCCGGCCTGGACATCGTGATCGTCGCGCGCAAGGGATTGGGTGAAGTAGAAAACCCGGAATTGCACCAACACTTTGGCAAACTCTGGAAACGCCTGGCGCGCTCCCGCCCAGCACCAGTAGTCACCGCCAATTGCGCAGGGGTAGACAGCCAAGATGCGTAAACTGGCGCTCGTTCCGATCCAGTTTTACCGTTACGCCATTAGTCCTCTGATGGCCAGCCACTGTCGTTTCTTCCCCAGCTGCTCCTGTTACGCCTACGAAGCCATCGAAAATCATGGCTTGTGGCGTGGTGGGTGGCTGGCTGTTCGTCGCCTGGGGCGTTGTCATCCGTGGAATGCAGGCGGTTTCGACCCCGTTCCACCCGCTCCTTCCTCCCGAACTTCTTCGATAGCCGAGTAATCATGGATATTAAACGCACGATCCTGATCGCCGCGCTGGCAGTCGTGTCCTACGTCATGGTCCTGAAGTGGAACGATGACTACGGCCAAGCTGCCTTGCCGACTCAGAATACTGCTGCCAGCACTGTTGCGCCGGGCTTGCCCGATGGCGTGCCGGCCGGTAACAACGGTGCCAGCGCCGATGTACCGAGCGCCAACGCCGACTCCAGCCCTGCCGAACTGGCACCGGTCGCACTCAGCAAGGACCTGATCCGCGTCAAGACCGACGTCCTTGAGCTGGCTATCGACCCGGTTGGTGGTGACATCGTCCAGCTGAACCTGCCGAAATACCCCCGCCGCCAGGACCACCCGGACATCCCGTTCCAGTTGTTCGACAATGGTGGTGAGCGTGTCTACCTGGCACAAAGTGGCCTGACCGGCGCCAACGGCCCGGATGCCCGCGCCAGCGGCCGCCCACTGTATGCCGCCGAGCAGAAAAGCTACCAACTGGCTGACGGCCAGCAGCAACTGGTGGTCGACCTCAAGTTCAGCGACAACGGCGTCAACTACATCAAGCGCTTCAGCTTCAAGCGCGGTGAGTACGACCTGAATGTCAGCTACCTGATCGACAACCAGAGCAGCCAGCCGTGGAGCGGCAACATGTTTGCCCAGCTCAAGCGTGACGCCAGCGGCGATCCGTCTTCGAGCACTGCGACCGGCACCGCCACCTACCTGGGTGCAGCCCTGTGGACAGCTTCCGAGCCTTACAAAAAGGTCTCGATGAAGGACATGGACAAGGGCAATTTGAAAGAAAATGTGTCTGGTGGCTGGGTAGCCTGGCTGCAGCACTACTTCGTGACCGCGTGGATCCCGGCCAAGTCGGACAACAACGTTGTTCAGACGCGCAAGGACAGCCAAGGCAACTACATCATCGGCTACACCGGCCCGGCACTGAACGTACCTGCCGGTGGCAAGGTTGAAACCAGCGCCATGCTGTATGCCGGTCCGAAGATCCAGTCCAAGCTCAAGGAATTGTCCCCAGGCCTGGAACTGACCGTCGACTACGGCTTCCTGTGGTTCATCGCCCAGCCGATCTTCTGGCTGCTGCAACATATCCACAGCCTGCTGGGCAACTGGGGCTGGTCGATCATCGTGCTGACCATGCTGATCAAAGGCCTGTTCTTCCCGTTGTCGGCTGCCAGCTACCGTTCCATGGCGCGCATGCGTGCCGTTGCACCGAAACTCGCCGCGTTGAAAGAGCGCTTCGGTGATGATCGCCAGAAGATGTCCCAGGCGATGATGGAGCTGTACAAGAAAGAGAAGATCAACCCGTTGGGCGGCTGCCTGCCGATCCTGGTGCAGATGCCGGTGTTCCTGGCCCTGTACTGGGTGCTGCTGGAAAGCGTTGAAATGCGCCAGGCGCCATGGATGCTGTGGATTACCGACCTGTCGATCAAGGATCCGTTCTTCATCCTGCCGATCATCATGGGCGCCACCATGTTCATCCAGCAACGCCTTAACCCAACGCCGCCGGATCCGATGCAGGCCAAGGTGATGAAAATGATGCCGATCATCTTCACCTTCTTCTTCCTGTGGTTCCCAGCGGGTCTGGTGCTGTACTGGGTTGTGAACAACTGCTTGTCGATCTCGCAGCAGTGGTACATCACACGTCGCATCGAAGCAGCCACGAAAAAAGCTGCTGCCTGACGGGCTGCTACGCTAGCCTGTGAATAAAAACGCCCCCTAGTGGGGCGTTTTTGCTATCTGTCGTTGTTGTCGTAGAGGCTTTCGAGCATGAACATTGTGCGTGAAACCATCGCAGCCATCGCCACCGCCCAGGGCCGCGGCGGGGTGGGGATTGTCAGGTTGTCCGGGCCCCTGGCCGCCAAGGCTGGGCAATTGATCACCGGCCGTACGCTTACCCCGCGCCACGCCCATTACGGCCCCTTCCGCGATGAGGAAGGGCTGGTCCTGGACGAAGGGATCGCGTTGTTCTTCCCCGGGCCCAATTCGTTCACCGGCGAGGACGTGCTTGAGCTGCAGGGCCACGGTGGCCCGGTGGTGCTGGATATGCTGCTGCAGCGCTGTGTACAAGTTGGCTGTCGGCTGGCCCGCCCAGGTGAGTTCAGCGAGCGCGCATTCCTCAACGACAAGCTCGACCTGGCGCAGGCCGAAGCTATTGCCGACCTGATCGAGGCCAGCTCCAGCCAGGCGGCCCGCAACGCCCTGCGCTCGCTGCAGGGCGAGTTCTCCAAGCGTGTGCATGGTTTGACCGAGGCGTTGATCGCATTGCGCATCTACGTCGAGGCAGCGATCGACTTCCCTGAAGAAGAGATCGACTTCCTCGCCGACGGGCACGTGCTGTCGATGCTCGATACCGTACGCCGAGAGTTATCCACCGTGCAGCGCGAGGCCGGGCAGGGTGCATTGCTGCGCGACGGCATGACGGTGGTTATCGCCGGCAGGCCCAATGCCGGTAAATCCAGCCTGCTGAACCAGCTGGCCGGGCGCGAAGCGGCGATCGTCACCGACATTGCCGGCACCACACGGGATATTTTGCGCGAACATATCCACATTGATGGCATGCCGCTGCATGTGGTGGACACCGCCGGGTTGCGGGCCACCGATGACCATGTGGAAAAGATTGGTGTGGAACGGGCGCTGAAGGCCATTGGCGAGGCTGACCGGGTATTGCTGGTGGTCGACTCCACAGCGCCGGAAGCCAGCGACCCGTTTGCCCTGTGGCCAGAGTTTCTCGACCAGCGGCCAAACCCGGCGAAGGTTACGCTGATCCGTAACAAGGCAGACCTGAGTGGCGAGCGGGTAGGGCTGGAACAATGTGATGATGGCCACGTCACGATCACCCTCAGCGCCAAGGGCAATGACGCAGGCCTGCAGCTGCTACGCGACCACCTGAAGGCCTGCATGGGTTATGAACAGACTGCCGAGAGCGGTTTCAGCGCCCGCAGGCGCCACCTGGATGCGTTGCGCCAGGCCAGTGAGCACTTGGAGCATGGCCGCGCACAACTGACCCTGGCGGGCGCGGGAGAGCTGTTGGCGGAAGACCTGCGTCAGGCCCAGCATGCGTTGGGCGAGATCACCGGGGCATTCAGTTCGGATGATTTGCTGGGGCGGATCTTCTCCAGCTTCTGTATCGGCAAATAATCCACAGCCGGGCACTGCCAAGGGCCGCTTCTTCGGGAGCGGCTTTTTTTTGCCTGGAATTCACGCATCTGCCGTGCGGGCGCCATCGCCGGCCTGCCAGCACCCACAAGCTTCCTGCTTGCCATGCTTGTTCCGCCCTCCTGTGGGAACGGGTTTACCTGCGAGAAGGCCAGTACAGGCTCACAATTTTTCATACACAAGCTTGGAAATGCGCTCAGGAGCCCTGTGGAAAACCCGCCTTCAGCTCCGTTGATAAGCATGCTTTTTTTCTGAGGACAAAACCCCCTGTGGGTAAACAGGCATTTAATCCACAGGCTAAATTACGTTATCCATACCCCTCAGGCCACTCCAACCACAGGCTTTAATTTCTCTGTACATGACGTAATTCAACGCCTACAAAGGTTTATCCACAGATAGGGCTGTGCATAAGAATAAACATAAAAACAAAGCTTTTATAAATTTCTCTTCTTTGATTTCTGTTGTGTGCCACTCATCCACAGACTGGTCAAAATTTGCTCAGACGGTTTCTTTAAGGGGGGGTAAGTCCCTATACTTGTCGGCTTACCTTCTCTATTCGCAAAAACAGGCACGAGGTGCGTGGTGGATTTCCCTTCCCGTTTTGAAGTGATCGTCATCGGCGGCGGCCATGCCGGTACCGAGGCTGCGCTTGCGTCAGCACGCATGGGTGTGAAAACCCTGCTGTTGACCCATAACGTGGAAACCCTCGGTCACATGAGCTGCAACCCCGCTATCGGCGGTATCGGCAAAAGCCATCTGGTCAAAGAGATCGATGCCCTTGGCGGCGCCATGGCATTGGCTACCGACAAGAGCGGCATCCAGTTCCGCGTTCTGAACAACCGCAAAGGTCCAGCTGTACGGGCAACCCGTGCCCAGGCCGACCGCGCCATCTACAAGGCGGTGGTTCGTGAAATCCTGGAGAACCAGCCAAACCTGTGGATATTCCAGCAGTCCTGCGATGACCTGATCGTCGAGCAGGATCAGGTCAAAGGCGTGGTGACCCAGATGGGTCTGCGTTTCTTTGCCGAATCGGTGGTACTGACCACCGGTACCTTCCTTGGCGGCCTGATCCACATCGGCTTGCAAAACCATTCAGGTGGTCGTGCCGGTGATCCGCCTTCGATCGCGCTGGCACACCGTATGCGCGAGCTACCACTGCGCGTGGGCCGATTGAAAACGGGTACGCCACCACGTATCGACGGTCGTTCGGTGGATTTTTCGGTCATGACCGAGCAACCAGGCGATACGCCCATACCGGTGATGTCGTTCATGGGCAGTGCCGAAATGCACCCGCGCCAGGTCAGTTGCTGGATTACCCATACCAACGCGCGTACCCACGAGATCATTGCCTCGAACCTCGACCGCTCGCCGATGTATTCGGGCGTGATCGAAGGTGTGGGCCCGCGCTACTGCCCATCGATCGAAGACAAGATCCACCGGTTCGCCGACAAGGAAAGCCACCAGGTGTTCATCGAGCCCGAGGGCTTGACCACCCATGAGCTGTACCCGAACGGTATTTCCACGTCGCTGCCGTTCGACGTGCAGCTGGAACTGGTCCGTTCGATCCGTGGCATGGAAAACGCCCACATCGTGCGCCCTGGCTATGCCATCGAGTACGACTACTTCGACCCGCGTGACCTCAAGTACAGCCTCGAGACCAAAGTCATCGGCGGCTTGTTCTTCGCCGGCCAGATCAATGGCACCACCGGTTACGAAGAAGCCGGCGCCCAGGGCCTGCTGGCCGGGACCAACGCCGCGTTGCGGGCACAAGGCCGTGACAGCTGGTGCCCTCGCCGTGACGAGGCCTACATCGGCGTACTGGTCGACGACCTGATTACCTTGGGCACCCAGGAGCCGTACCGTATGTTTACGTCGCGTGCCGAGTACCGGCTGATTCTGCGCGAAGACAACGCCGACCTGCGTCTGACTGAAAAGGGCCGTGAACTGGGCCTGATCGATGACCAGCGCTGGGCGGCCTTCTGCGCCAAGCGCGACGGTATCGAACGCGAGGAGCAGCGCCTGAAGTCGACTTGGGTACGACCCAATACCGAACAAGGCCAAGCCATTGTGGATAAGTTCGGCACGCCGCTCAGCCACGAGTACAGCTTGCTCAACCTTCTGGCCCGCCCGGAAATCGACTACGCCGGCCTGATCGAGGCCACCGGCGGTGAGGCAATCGATCCACAGGTCGCCGAACAGGTCGAGATTCGCACCAAGTACGCCGGTTACATCGACCGCCAGCAGGATGAGATCGCTCGCCTGCGTGCCAGCGAGGACACCCGGTTGCCTGTGGATATCGATTACACGACCATTTCCGGCCTGTCGAAGGAGATCCAGGGCAAGCTGGGCCAGACCCGCCCGGAAACCCTGGGCCAGGCATCGCGCATTCCAGGCGTGACCCCGGCGGCGATTTCCCTGTTGCTGATTCACTTGAAAAAACGCGGCGCTGGCCGCGAATTGGAGCAAAGCGCTTGAGTGCCCTGGTTACCCCGCAACATGCTGAAGAGTTGTCCACAGGTGCGCGGCAGCTTGGTGTAGAACTGAGTGCCGAGCAGCATGAAAAACTGCTCGGCTACCTGGCCTTGTTGATCAAATGGAACAAAGCCTACAACCTGACCGCCGTGCGCGACCCGGACGAGATGGTTTCGCGGCATCTGCTCGACAGTCTGAGCGTCATGGCGTTTATCCACAGCGCGCGGGACAACTGGCTGGATGTCGGCAGTGGTGGTGGCATGCCTGGTATTCCTTTGGCTATCCTGCATCCGCACAAGCGGGTGACCGTGCTCGATGCCAATGGCAAGAAAACCCGCTTCCTGACCCAGGTGAAAATGGAACTCAAGCTGGACAACCTCACGGTTATCCACAGCCGGGTCGAGGCGTTCCAACCTGCACAACCGTTCGATGGGATCATCTCCCGTGCCTTCAGCAGCATGGAGAACTTCACCAACTGGACCCGCCACCTGGGCGACACCGGGACGCAATGGCTTGCAATGAAGGGGCTGCATCCTGCCGATGAACTGGTAGCATTGCCCGCAGACTTCACAGTGGAAAGCGAACAGGCCCTGACCGTTCCAGGTTGCCAGGGCCAGCGCCATCTGCTGATACTGCGCCGCAAGGCATGACTGGGAACACGCGCATCAATGGCTAAGGTATTCGCAATCGCGAACCAGAAAGGTGGTGTAGGCAAGACCACCACCTGTATCAATCTCGCCGCCTCGCTGGCCGCAACCAAGCGTCGTGTGCTGCTGATCGACCTCGATCCGCAGGGCAACGCAACCATGGGCAGCGGTGTGGACAAACACGAACTCGAGCACTCGGTCTACGACCTGCTGATCGGGGAGTGCGACCTGGCCCAGGCCATGCATTACTCCGAGCACGGTGGTTTTCAATTGCTGCCGGCCAACCGCGACCTGACCGCCGCCGAAGTGGTGCTGCTGGAAATGCAGGTCAAGGAAAGCCGCCTGCGCAACGCGCTGGCGCCCATCCGTGACAACTACGACTACATCCTGATCGATTGCCCGCCGTCGCTGTCGATGCTGACGCTCAACGCCCTGGTCGCAGCCGATGGCGTGATCATCCCCATGCAGTGCGAGTACTACGCACTGGAGGGTCTCAGTGACCTTGTGGATAACATCAAGCGCATCGCTGCCAGGCTGAACCCGGAGCTGAAGATCGAGGGCTTGCTGCGGACCATGTACGATCCCCGCCTGAGCCTGAACAACGATGTGTCGGCCCAGCTCAAGGAGCACTTCGGGCCCCAGCTTTACGACACGGTCATTCCGCGCAACATTCGCCTGGCCGAGGCCCCCAGCTTCGGCATGCCGGCCCTGGCCTACGACAAGCAATCGCGTGGCGCCCTGGCTTATCTGGCGCTGGCTGGGGAACTGGTTCGCCGGCAACGCCGTCAGTCGCGCACTGCACAGACAACTTAAGGAATCCGTATGGCCGTCAAGAAACGGGGTCTCGGACGTGGGTTGGATGCACTGCTCAGTGGTCCTACCGTGAGCGCGCTCGAAGAGCAGGCTGTGAAGATCGACCAGAAGGAGCTTCAGCACCTGCCGGTCGAACTGATCCAGCGTGGCAAATATCAGCCACGCCGGGACATGGACCCACAGGCGCTGGAAGAACTTGCCCACTCGATTCTCAACCATGGGGTGATGCAACCGATCGTGGTGCGCCCGATCGGCGATAACCGTTACGAGATCATTGCCGGTGAGCGCCGTTGGCGTGCCACCCAGCAGGCCGGCCTGGACACCATCCCGGCCATGGTCCGCGAAGTGGCCGACGAGGCCGCCATCGCCATGGCACTGATCGAGAACATCCAGCGTGAAGACCTCAACCCGCTGGAAGAGGCGCTGGCCCTGCAGCGGCTGCAGCAGGAGTTCGAACTGACTCAGCAACAGGTGGCCGATGCGGTCGGCAAGTCGCGGGTCACCGTGGCCAACCTGCTGCGCCTGATTACCTTGCCAGAGGCGATCAAGACCATGCTCGCCCACGGCGACCTGGAAATGGGTCATGCCCGCGCATTGCTCGGGTTGGATGAGAATCGCCAGGAAGAGGGGGCGCGTCATGTTGTCGCACGTGGTCTCACCGTGCGCCAAACTGAAGCACTGGTTCGCCAGTGGCTCAGCGACAAACCTGAACCGGTCGAAACGGGCAAACCTGATCCGGATATCACGCGCCTTGAACAGCGGCTCGCAGAGCGCCTGGGCTCGGCTGTGCAGATTCGCCACGGCAACAAGGGCAAAGGCCAATTGGTTATTCGCTACAACTCGCTTGACGAGTTGCAAGGTGTGCTTGCACACATCCGCTGAAACAATTGCTGTTGTAGCGGGCAGTCGGAAATCACTACCGAAGAGTTGAATAGGGGTTAAACCACCCCTATACTCTGCGCGCATTTTGTCGGCACAAATTATGCCAAGTCATCACTGACTTGTTGGTCGACTTCCGAGGAGCAGTTGTGATGGAAATCCGCACGCCAAACCGCCTGCCTTTCCATCGCTGGGCGGTTTTTCCGGTACTGCTGGCTCAATTTGTCGTATTCCTGCTGGCGACCCTGGTGTTGTGGCAGTGGAAAGGGGCGGTCAGTGGATATTCAGGCCTTTGCGGAGGTTTGATTGCCTGGCTGCCCAACGTGTATTTCGCCTGGAAGGCTTTTCGCTTTAGCGGAGCTCGGGCGGCACAAGCCATCGTCAAGTCGTTCTACGCTGGCGAGGCAGGCAAGATGATTTTGACGGCAGTGCTTTTTGCACTGACCTTCGCAGGAGTGAAGCCACTGGCGCCGCTAGCAGTATTCGGCGTCTTCGTGTTGACCCTTTTGGTCAGCTGGTTCGCGCCCCTGCTGATGAATAAAAGACTTTCGAGACCTTAGGGCGTTTGAGGCAACCATGGCAGCAGAAACCGCTTCGGGCTATATCCAGCACCACTTGCAGAACCTGACCTACGGTCAACTACCAGACGGCAGCTGGGGCTTTGCCCATTCGGCTGCAGAAGCCAAGGCAATGGGCTTCTGGGCGTTCCACCTGGACACCCTGGGTTGGTCCGTCGCGCTGGGTCTGATCTTCCTGTTCATCTTCCGCATGGCGGCCAAGAAGGCCACCTCCGGCCAGCCTGGCGGCCTGCAGAACTTCGTGGAAGTGATGGTCGACTTCGTCAACGGCAGCGTGAAGGACTCCTTCCACGGCCGTAGCCCGGTCATCGCACCGCTGGCGCTGACCATCTTCGTCTGGGTATTCCTGATGAACGCCGTCGACCTGGTACCGGTCGACTGGATTCCTCAGCTGGCCATCCTGATCTCCGGTGATCCGCACATTCCGTTCCGCGCCGTGTCGACCACCGACCCGAACGCGACCCTGGCCATGGCGTTCTGCGTATTCGCGCTGATCATCTTCTACAGCATCAAGGTCAAGGGCCTGGGCGGCTTCATCGGTGAGCTGACCCTGCACCCGTTCGGCAGCAAGAACATCTTCGTGCAGATCCTGCTGATTCCGGTCAACTTCCTGCTCGAATTCGTCACCCTGATCGCCAAGCCGATCTCGCTGGCACTGCGTCTGTTCGGCAACATGTATGCCGGCGAACTGGTGTTCATCCTGATCGCGGTCATGTTCGGTTCCGGCCTGCTGTGGCTGAGCGGCCTGGGTGTCGTGCTGCAATGGGCGTGGGCGGTGTTCCACATCCTGATCATCACCCTGCAAGCTTTCATCTTCATGATGCTCACCATCGTCTACCTGTCGATGGCGCACGAAGATAACCATTAAGACCGCCTGGCGTGTCTGATAGCCTTCCCCGCTCGTTTGGGGGAGGGCTTAAAAAGTCCGCAAGGGCATGCTGTACCAAACGATTTGTTTTACCGCTTCAACTTAAAAACCTAACCAATACGACGTAAAAGTCGGGAGGAAAGATGGAAACTGTAGTTGGTCTGACCGCTATCGCTGTTGCTCTGCTGATCGGCCTGGGTGCTCTGGGTACCGCCATTGGTTTCGGCCTGCTGGGCGGCAAATTCCTGGAAGGCGCTGCTCGCCAGCCAGAAATGGTTCCAATGCTGCAGGTTAAAATGTTCATCGTTGCCGGTCTGCTCGACGCCGTAACCATGATCGGTGTTGGTATCGCTCTGTTCTTCACCTTCGCGAATCCGTTCGTTGGTCAAATCGCCGGCTAATCACTCGTAACCACGAGTTGATAGCTGTGATGAACCAAAGACCGAGCGAGGTGTTGGCGTGAATATTAATGCAACCCTGATTGGCCAATCCGTTGCCTTCTTGATTTTTGTACTCTTCTGCATGAAGTACGTATGGCCTCCGGTCATCACTGCTCTGCAAGAGCGCCAAAAGAAGATTGCTGACGGCTTGGACGCTGCCAACCGCGCAGCTCGCGACCTGGAGCTGGCCCAAGAAAAAGCGGGTCAGCAACTGCGTGAAGCTAAGGCACAGGCAGCCGAAATCATTGAGCAAAGCAAGAAACGCGCTGCTCAGCTTGTCGAGGAAGCCCGTGAACAGGCCCGCGTCGAAGCTGACCGTGTGAAGGCTCAGGCTCTGGCCGAGATCGAACAGGAACTGAACAGTGCTAAAGACGCCCTGCGTGCCCAAGTGGGTGCCCTGGCCGTTGGCGGTGCTGAAAAGATCCTTGGCGCCACAATCGATCAAAACGCGCATGCGGAGCTGGTTAACAAACTGGCCGCTGAAATTTAAGCGAGGGCGATCATGGCAGAACTGACCACGTTGGCCCGACCTTACGCTAAGGCTGCCTTTGAGCACGCCCAGGCCCATCAGCAACTGGCCAATTGGTCAGCCATGCTCGGCCTGGCTGCTGCGGTGTCGCAAGACGACACCATGCAGCGCCTGCTCAAGGCCCCGCGACTGACGAGCGCAGAAAAGGCCGCCACGTTCATTGACGTGTGCGGTGACAAGTTCAATGCACAGGCACAGAATTTCATTCATGTTGCCGCGGAAAACGACCGTCTCCTGCTTCTGCCGGAGATTGCCGCCCTGTTCGACCTGTACAAGGCCGAGCAAGAGAAATCCGTGGACGTGGAAGTCACCAGTGCCTTCGCGTTGAACCAAGAACAGCAAGACAAACTCGCCAAGGTTCTCAGTGCACGGTTAGGCCAGGAAGTGCGCCTGCACGCGTCGGAGGATGCCAGCCTGATTGGCGGCGTCGTCATCCGCGCAGGTGACCTGGTAATCGATGGCTCTGTTCGCGGCAAAATCGCGAAACTGGCCGAAGCATTGAAATCTTGAGTTTGAAGGGGCAGCAGAGCAATGCAGCAACTCAATCCTTCCGAAATTAGTGAAATCATCAAGGGCCGCATCGACAACCTCGATGTGAGCTCCCAAGCCCGTAACGAAGGTACCGTTGTTTCGGTATCCGACGGTATCGTGCGGATCCACGGTCTGGCCGACGTCATGTACGGCGAAATGATCGAGTTCCCTGGCAGCGTCTATGGTATGGCCCTGAACCTGGAGCAAGACTCCGTAGGTGCAGTGATCCTGGGTGCCTATGACACCCTCGCCGAAGGCATGAGCGCCAAGTGCACCGGCCGCATCCTGGAGGTTCCTGTTGGTAAGGAACTGCTGGGTCGCGTCGTTGACGCACTGGGCAACCCGATCGATGGCAAAGGTCCGCTGGGCAACACCCAGACCGACGCGGTCGAGAAAGTGGCTCCAGGCGTGATCTGGCGTAAGTCGGTAGACCAGCCTGTACAGACTGGCTACAAGTCCGTCGACGCCATGATCCCTGTCGGCCGTGGCCAGCGCGAGCTGATCATTGGCGACCGTCAGATCGGTAAGACCGCCATGGCCATCGACGCCATCATCAACCAGAAAGACTCCGGTATTTTCTGTGTTTATGTTGCTGTCGGCCAGAAGCGCTCCACCGTTGCCAACATCGTTCGCAAGCTGGAAGAAACCGGCGCCCTGGCCAACACCATCGTGGTTGTTGCCAGTGCTTCGGAATCCGCCGCACTGCAGTTCCTGGCGCCATACGCCGGCTGCACCATGGGCGAGTTCTTCCGTGACCGCGGTGAAGACGCACTGATCGTTTACGATGACCTGTCCAAGCAGGCCGTTGCCTACCGTCAGATCTCCCTGCTGCTGCGCCGTCCACCAGGACGTGAAGCGTACCCAGGCGACGTGTTCTATCTCCACTCCCGTCTGCTGGAGCGTGCATCGCGCGTTTCGGAAGAATACGTCGAGAAGTTCACCAACGGTGCAGTCACTGGCAAGACCGGTTCCCTGACCGCCCTGCCGATCATCGAAACCCAGGCTGGCGACGTTTCCGCGTTCGTTCCGACCAACGTGATTTCCATCACCGACGGTCAGATCTTCCTGGAATCGGCCATGTTCAACTCGGGCATCCGCCCTGCAGTGAACGCCGGTGTTTCGGTATCCCGCGTAGGTGGTGCCGCTCAGACCAAGATCATCAAGAAGCTGTCCGGTGGTATTCGTACCGCTCTGGCTCAGTACCGTGAACTGGCTGCATTCGCCCAGTTCGCTTCCGATCTGGACGAAGCGACCCGCAAGCAGCTGGAGCATGGTCAGCGCGTAACCGAGCTGATGAAGCAGAAGCAGTACGCGCCGATGTCCATCGCGGACATGGCTCTGTCGCTGTACGCCGCTGAGCGTGGTTTCCTGACTGACGTGGAAGTCTCCAAGGTCGGTAGCTTCGAGCAAGCACTGATCGCCTTCTTCAACCGTGATCACGCCGAACTGATGGCGAAGATCAACGTGAAGGGTGACTTCAACGACGAAATCGACGCAGGCCTGAAAGCCGGTATCGAGAAGTTCAAGGCCACCCAGACCTGGTAAGCCGCAGCGGGGGCTCCGGCCCCCGCTTGCTAACCTGATAGGTGATACATGGCAGGCGCAAAAGAGATTCGCAGTAAGATTGCGAGCATCAAAAGCACGCAAAAAATTACCAGCGCCATGGAGAAAGTGGCGGTCAGCAAGATGCGCAAGGCACAAATGCGCATGGCTGCTAGCCGTCCTTACGCGGAGCGTATCCGCCAGGTGATCGGTCATCTGGCCAACGCCAACCCGGAATACCGCCACCCGTTCATGATCGAGCGCCCTGTAAAGCGCGCCGGTTATATCGTGGTGAGCAGTGACCGTGGCTTGTGCGGTGGCTTGAACACCAACCTGTTCAAGGCCCTGGTCAAGGACATGAGCGAAAACCGCGAACAGGGCGTGGAAATCGACCTGTGCGTGATCGGCAGCAAGGGTGCGACTTTCTTCCGCATCTTTGGCGGCAACGTTGTAGCCGCGATCAGCCACCTGGGCGAAGAGCCGTCGATCAATGATCTGATCGGCTCCGTCAAAGTGATGCTGGACGCCTACATGGACGGCCGTATCGATCGCCTCTCGGTGGTTTCGAACAAGTTCATCAACACCATGACCCAAAAACCGACGGTCGAGCAATTGGTACCGTTGGTGGCAACCCCGGATCAGGAACTCAAGCACCACTGGGACTACCTGTACGAACCCGACGCAAAAGAGCTGCTGGACGGCTTGATGGTGCGTTACGTGGAGTCGCAGGTCTACCAGGCGGTGGTCGAGAACAACGCTGCTGAACAAGCAGCCCGGATGATCGCCATGAAAAACGCCACAGACAACGCCGGTGATTTGATCAAAGAGCTGCAATTGATCTACAACAAGGCGCGTCAGGCTGCGATCACCCAGGAGATCTCGGAAATCGTCGGCGGCGCTGCCGCGGTTTAACGGTTCAAAAAATCAGAGGATCCAGCTATGAGTAGCGGACGTATCGTTCAAATCATCGGCGCCGTCATCGACGTGGAATTCCCACGTGACGTCGTGCCGAGTGTTTACAACGCGCTGAAAGTACAAGGCGCGGAAACCACCCTGGAAGTTCAGCAGCAGCTGGGCGACGGCGTGGTTCGTACCATTGCGATGGGCTCGACCGAAGGCCTGAAGCGCGGTCTGGATGTCGTCGACACCGGCGCTGCCATCTCCGTTCCTGTTGGTAAGGCCACCCTGGGCCGCATCATGGACGTACTGGGCAACCCGATCGACGAAGCCGGTCCGATCGGCGAAGAAGAGCGTCGCGGTATCCACCAGCCAGCGCCTTCGTTCGCTGACCAGGCAGGCGGCAACGACCTGCTGGAAACCGGCATCAAGGTTATCGACCTGGTTTGCCCGTTTGCCAAGGGTGGTAAGGTTGGTCTGTTCGGTGGTGCCGGCGTCGGCAAGACCGTTAACATGATGGAACTGATCCGTAACATCGCCATGGAACACAGCGGTTACTCCGTGTTCGCTGGTGTGGGTGAGCGTACTCGTGAGGGTAACGACTTCTACCACGAGATGAAGGACTCCAACGTTCTTGACAAGGTAGCGCTGGTCTACGGTCAGATGAACGAGCCACCAGGAAACCGTCTGCGCGTAGCGCTGACCGGCCTGACCATGGCTGAGAAGTTCCGTGACGAAGGTAACGACGTTCTGCTGTTCGTCGACAACATCTATCGTTACACCCTGGCCGGTACCGAAGTATCCGCACTGCTGGGCCGTATGCCTTCTGCAGTAGGTTACCAGCCGACCCTGGCTGAAGAGATGGGCGTTCTGCAAGAGCGCATCACCTCCACCAAGGAAGGTTCGATCACCTCCGTTCAGGCCGTATACGTACCTGCGGACGACTTGACCGACCCGTCGCCAGCGACCACCTTCGCCCACTTGGACGCCACCGTCGTTCTGTCCCGTGACATCGCCTCCCTGGGTATCTACCCAGCGGTCGACCCACTGGACTCGACTTCGCGTCAGCTGGACCCGAACGTGATCGGCAACGAGCACTACGAGACCGCTCGTGGCGTTCAGTATGTTCTGCAGCGCTACAAAGAGCTGAAGGACATCATCGCGATCCTGGGTATGGACGAACTGTCCGAAAGCGACAAGCAACTGGTAGCCCGCGCTCGTAAGATCCAGCGCTTCCTGTCGCAGCCGTTCTTCGTGGCCGAAGTCTTCACCGGTTCGCCAGGCAAGTACGTTTCCCTGAAAGACACCATCGCTGGCTTCAGCGGCATCCTCAAAGGTGACTACGACCACCTGCCAGAACAAGCGTTCTACATGGTCGGCAGCATCGACGAAGCGATCGAGAAAGCCAAGAAACTGTAATCCCGGCGCCCCGCAAGGGGCGCTAATCAGGTTGAGGCAAGCAGATGGCTATGACAGTCCATTGCGACATCGTCAGCGCGGAAGGAGAAATCTTCTCCGGCCTGGTCGAGATGGTAGTAGCGCACGGCAACCTGGGCGATCTGGGTATCGCTCCAGGCCACGCGCCGCTGATCACCAATCTCAAGCCAGGTCCGATCACGCTGACCAAGCAGGGTGGCACTCAAGAGGTGTTCTACATCTCCGGTGGCTTCCTCGAAGTGCAGCCGAACATGGTGAAGGTTCTTGCCGACACCGTGCAACGTGCTGCCGACCTGGACGAAGCTCAGGCTCAGGAAGCCCTCAAGGCTGCCGAGAACGCGCTGAACACTAAAGGCTCGGACTTCGACTACGGCGCTGCAGCCGCACGTCTGGCCGAGGCGGCTGCTCAGCTGCGTACTGTCCAGCAAATGCGCAGAGGCAAGTAATCCGGCCCAGGCCGCTTACTGCCAGTGCGATTGAGTTAAAGGGTAGCCTCGGCTACCCTTTTTCTTTTTCCGAATTTCTATTCTGGTCACGCAGCTGACCGCCCAGGATTGGTAGCCAGTAATGTCCCTCGATATCGTTATTCTCGCCGCAGGCCAAGGTACGCGCATGCGTTCGGCGCTCCCCAAAGTGCTGCATCCGGTCGCCGGCAACTCCATGCTCGGCCATGTTATCCACAGCGCGCGCCAGCTGCAGCCGCAAGGTATTCATGTGGTCATTGGCCATGGTGCCGAACTGGTCCGCGAGCGCCTGGCCGCCGATGACCTGAATTTCGTCATGCAGGATAAACAGCTGGGTACCGGCCACGCCGTTGCACAGGCACTGCCAGCGCTGACTGCCGACACTGTGCTGGTACTGTACGGCGACGTGCCGCTGATCGAAGTGGAGACCCTGCAGCGGCTGCTGGCCAAGGCCAATGACCAGCAACTGGGCCTGCTCACGGTCACCCTCGACGACCCGACCGGCTATGGTCGCATCGTTCGCGATCAGCAAGGCAATGTCACCGCCATCGTTGAGCACAAGGATGCCAGCGAAGCGCAGAAAGCGATCAACGAAGGCAACACGGGCATTCTGGCGCTGCCAGCGGCGCGCCTGGCTGGCTGGATGGGTCGTCTGTCGAACAACAACGCCCAGGGTGAGTATTACCTGACCGACGTCATCGCCATGGCGGTGGCCGATGGTTTGGTGGTGGCTACCGAGCAGCCCCACGATCCAATGGAAGTGCAGGGGGCCAACGACCGTCGCCAGCTTTCCGAGCTGGAGCGCCACTACCAGTTGCGTGAAGGGCGTCGCCTGATGGCCCAGGGTGTAACCCTGCGTGACCCGTCGCGCTTTGATGTGCGCGGTGACGTTACCGTCGGTCGTGACGTGCTGATCGACATCAACGTTGTACTCGAGGGCAAAGTGGTCATCGAGGACGATGTGCAGATCGGTCCCAACTGTGTAATCAAGAACACGACCCTGCGCAAAGGGGCTGTGGTCAAGGCCAACAGTCACCTGGACGGTGCGGTGATGGGCGAGGGCAGCGATGCCGGCCCGTTTGCTCGGCTGCGCCCTGGCAGCGTACTGGATGCCAAAGCCCATGTGGGTAACTTTGTAGAACTGAAAAACGCTCACCTTGGAGAGGGTGCCAAGGCTGGCCACCTGACTTACCTGGGGGATGCCGAAATCGGCGCACGTACCAACATTGGCGCAGGTACCATCACCTGCAACTACGACGGTGCCAACAAGTTCAAGACAGTGATGGGTGAGGATGTATTCATCGGTTCGAACAACTCGCTGGTAGCGCCTGTGGAAATCCAGGCCGGCGCCACTACCGCCGCTGGTTCTACCATTACGCAGGCTGTTGAAGCAGGTGATCTGGCAGTGGCCCGGGCACGCCAGCGCAACATCCCAGGTTGGAAGCGGCCGGAGAAGATCAAGAAGAGCTGATTTATCCACAGCTGCTTTCCTCGAAGCCGACCTATGTGAGTAAGTCGGCTTTTTTGTGCGCTATGCAACCCGATGTGTGGGCGCGGCCAGTGTGGGAGCGGGCAAGCCCGCGAACACCGGCAAAGCCGGTGCTATACATCGCGGTGCCGGCGTTGCGGACAAGCCAAAGAAAAATTGCCGCCAGTAAAGTTATGCACAGCTTGACGAATCGCTCATCTTAGGTTTTGATTGCAATCATTATCTTTCGAAACGAAATTTAACCGATCATGTCGAAACGAAACACCCCTCAACGCCGCCACAACATCCTGGCCCTGCTCAGCGAGCTGGGCGAAGTGAGTGTGGATGCCTTGGCCAAGCGTTTCGAAACCTCGGAAGTGACCATTCGTAAGGACCTTGCCGCGCTGGAGGCGAACGGCCTGCTGCTGCGCCGTTACGGCGGTGCAGTACCGGTACCGCAGGAAATGCTCAGCGAACCCGCGCACCCGGTCTCTGCCTACAAAAAAGCTATCGCCCGTGCAGCGGTGGGTCGTATACGCGAGCATGCTCGGATCATCATCGATAGCGGTAGCACGACCGCCGCTATGATTCCGGAACTGGGCCGCCAGCCCGGCCTGGTGGTGATGACCAATTCGTTGAATGTGGCTCGCGCCATCAGCGAGGTCGAGCACGAACCGGTACTGCTTATGACCGGCGGAACCTGGGACCCGCACTCCGAATCGTTCCAAGGGCAGGTCGCCGAGCAGGTCCTGCGGTCTTACGATTTCGACCAGTTGTTCATCGGTGCCGATGGCATCGACCTCGCGCGGGGCACCACCACCTTCAACGAGTTGCTTGGCCTGAGCCGGGTAATGGCTGAGGTCGCCCGCGAAGTGATCGTGATGGTCGAGTCGGACAAGGTGGGGCGCAAGATCCCCAACCTCGAGCTGCCCTGGGGCAGCGTGCATACCCTTATTACAGATGAACGCCTGCCCGCAGCGGCACGCGAACACATTCAAGCCCGCGGCATCAACTTGATCTGTGCCGCGATCAGCCAGGAGCAATAATTCATGTGTGGAATCGTTGGTGCCGTCGCCGAACGTAATATCACCGCCATCCTGATCGAAGGCCTCAAGCGGCTTGAGTACCGTGGCTACGACAGCGCCGGCCTGGCCGTGCTCACCCAGGAAGGCCAGCTGCAGCGTCGCCGCCGTATCGGCAAGGTCAGCGAGCTGGAAGCGGCCGTTGCTGCCCAGCCGCTGAGTGGTCGGCTGGGTATCGCCCACACCCGCTGGGCGACGCATGGTGCACCCACCGAAGGCAATGCCCACCCGCACTTCTCTGCTAATGAAGTAGCGGTAGTGCACAACGGCATCATCGAGAACCACGAGGAGCTGCGCGAAGAACTGAAGGGCCTGGGCTATGTCTTCGCCTCGCAGACCGATACCGAAGTCATCGTGCACCTGATTCACCATACCCTGAAAAGCGTGCCGAACCTGGCAGATGCGCTGAAGGCGGCCGTGAAACGCCTGCACGGTGCCTACGGCCTGGCGCTGGTCAGCATCCACCAGCCTGATCGCCTGCTCGCCGCACGCAGCGGCAGCCCGCTGGTCATCGGCCTGGGCCTGGGCGAGAACTTCCTGGCATCCGACCAACTGGCCCTGCGCCAGGTGACCGACCGCTTCATGTACCTGGAAGAAGGCGATATCGCCGAGATCCGTCGCGATCAGGTCACCATCTGGGACCAGGCCGGGCATGAAGTCCAGCGCGAAACCGTGCAGTACCATGAAGGCGCCGAGGCCGCCGACAAGGGTAACTACCGCCACTTCATGCTCAAGGAAATCCACGAGCAGCCAACCGTGGTTCAGCGCACGCTGGAAGGGCGCTTGGGTAAAGATCACGTTCTGGTCCAGGCCTTCGGCCCTCAGGCTGCAGAGTTGTTTGCCAAAGTGCGCAATGTGCAGATCGTTGCCTGCGGTACCAGCTACCACGCAGGCATGGTCGCCCGTTACTGGCTCGAAGGCCTGGCCGGCATCCCTTGCCAGGTGGAAGTGGCCAGTGAATTCCGCTACCGCAAGGTGGTGGTGCAGCCAGACACCCTCTTTGTGTCCATTTCGCAATCTGGTGAAACCGCTGACACCCTCGCTGCTCTGCGCAACGCCAAGGAGCTGGGCTTCCTCGGCAGCCTGGCAATCTGCAACGTGGGTATCAGCTCGCTGGTCCGTGAGTCGGACCTGACCCTGCTGACCCTCGCTGGCCCGGAAATCGGTGTGGCCTCGACCAAGGCTTTCACCACCCAGCTGGTGTCGCTGATGCTGCTGACGCTGGCGCTCGGCCAAGTCCGCGGCACCTTGCCGGCCGGTGTCGAGGCCGATCTGGTCGAAGAGCTGCGCCGCCTGCCCACGCGCCTTGGCGAGGCCTTGGCCATGGACGCCACCGTCGAGAAAATCGCCGAGCTGTTCGCCGACAAGCACCACACCCTGTTCCTCGGCCGTGGCGCCCAGTACCCGGTGGCGATGGAGGGCGCACTCAAACTCAAGGAAATCTCCTACATTCACGCAGAAGCCTACCCAGCTGGCGAACTGAAGCATGGCCCATTGGCACTGGTGGACAACGATATGCCGGTGGTGACCGTTGCGCCGAACAACGAACTGCTGGAGAAACTGAAGTCCAACCTGCAGGAAGTACGGGCCCGTGGTGGTGAATTGGTGGTGTTCGCGGACGAACATGCGGGCATGACCAATGGCGAGGGCACACACGTGATCCAGGTGCCGCACATCGCCGATGCCCTGGCGCCGATCCTGTACACCATTCCGCTGCAGTTGCTGTCTTACTACGTGGCTGTGCTGAAAGGCACCGATGTGGACCAGCCGCGTAACTTGGCCAAGTCGGTTACGGTTGAGTAACGGATGGGCGCGGGAGCTTGGTGTTGCTTCCTAAAAAAGGGAGTAACAAAAAAAATTAAGTAGGTAACAAGCGAAATTAAGTAGGTAACAAGCCCCTCGGAGGCGTAAAATCGGGGTTCAAGCGGCTGTATAGCGGCCGCATCGTCGATTTGAAGCGATTTGCACTCCGAGGCTGGCGCCGCTATGAATCCCTCCCAGCCCAATCCGACACCTCCCGCGGCCTTCAATCCGCGTCGGGGAAAGCTTGTTAGCAGGGATTACCTCGAGAAGCTGATCAAAAAAGGCGTCGGCAGCGGTGAACGTGAGTCCTACCGGCCCTGGCTCAAAATCCGGTCGGTTCCTTCCAGGGGCACGTCCAGAGTCGTGCCTGGAGTCCGGGTCGCTCGCGGGCATCACTGCTTGTCCAATGGCGAATTCAGTTTCTTCGTCCTGATGGAGTTCAATCAAGACATCACGGACATCCGTGAGCAGTTCCCGCTGCTTGATTACGATGAGACCCACTCCATCGCGTTGCAAAAAAATATCAAGCCCGCCCGTTATATCGGTACGGATGTGCCGTTCGTTCACACCGCAGACTTCATGCTTAGCTACACCCGCGCTGGAGCTGATGCGACGACGCTTGTCGCAATTTCACTTAAATATCGAAGTGAAATAGCTAACGCTTCTGTCGAAAAGCGAAAGCGCATCTTCGAAAAGCAAGAAATCGAGAAAGAGTATTGGGCGCGGCGTGGAGTCGAATCGAAGCTATGCTTCTTCGAAGATCTTCCACACATGAAGATCAAGAATCTCATCATCATTCGAAGCTATGCCAATTTGCCTTTGTCTATTGCATCTGACAACAACGTCAAGAAGATTCTGCAGTTCCTGAGTGCTGCCGACCCAGTCGAAGTAGAGCGTATTTCACTGAGGCGATTGTTGAGGCTTATCAGTCAGAACGTATATATAGAATACTCGGTTGTAAAAGAGCTAGTTTTTTATCTTATTTGGCATAAGCGAATCATAGTTAATTTAGATGAGTTCGAACTTGGAATATCTAAGCCTCTGATGGGGCTAACAGTGCCCTCCACAGCGGTATATTTCGGTGAGGTCACGTTGTGAAATTGCCCATTAATTATGTCTTAGTCCCGGTACTCGAATCCGCCTTAATAAAGTCGGTCTCAAGGATTATAGATATTAACCATAGTACCGGGCAGGCGCTGATCATTGGGCTTGAGTACCCCTTGAAGAAGCCAGGCGTGATCGGCATTGAGGAGATTTCCTACGAGCTGGAGCAGGGAATCCTCCGAGTTGAGCAGGACCTCCCTGCGGCATACATGCTTAAGGATGAGGACGAGCTCAGTGATAAAGAAAAATTGTCACGCGAAAAAGCATGGAAGCTTATTAAAGACATCGTCGTAGATAAAACCGCCGGCGATATGTTTGTGGATGGTGGCTTCGGTAAGCTCGTAGCTGACCATGCGGCTAGGCTGAACGTTTCGCGAGTGATGATCTATAGGCTACTCTATAGATATTGGGCGCATGGTCAGTCCAAAAACGTATTCCTTTGGCAATCGACCAAGTGGGGCGCCCCAGGAAAACGGAAGGTCTACAAGGAGGGCGCTCAACCAGGGAGGCCGCCGCTCTACCGTGGAATCGTCAAGAAGGATCGAGCGATACGAATCAATGACTTTGACCTGATCTGCATTGAGACGTCCTTTCTAAGGTATGTCAACAAACAGGAGTCTTCAGTTAAGAAATCTTTCGACTGGATGATCCAAAACTATTATCGAGAGATACATTCAGATGGGACTGTCGGAGATGTCAAACGCGGTAAACATCCGACCATAACCCAGTTCAGACGATACTCGGGTCAATACTTCGATCGTCTGTCTATACTGAAGTCCCACGCCGGTGAGATTCGTTGGCTTAAAGACCATCGCGCTATTAAAGGTAGTGCTGTTGATGGTGTATCCGGCCCGGCTCATCGATACGAGATAGACGCCACTATTGCAGATATTTATCTCGTCCACCGTGTGAATAGAAATTGGATCATAGGAAGGCCTGTACTTTATATTGTAGTGGATGCCTATTCGCGCATGATTGTGGGAGTACACGTCGGACTCGAAGGTCCAAGCTGGGAGGGTGCTCGCCATGCGTTATACAACGCATTTACAAGCAAAGTGGATTATTGCAAGCGCTATGGCATAACAATCGATGAAGATGAGTGGCCGTGCCATCACATCCCGGCTGAGGTTTCAGCAGACCGGGCGGAGCTGCTTAGTCATGCAGGCGAGGAGTTTTCCAACACCCTTGATGTGATTTTGAAAATTGCGCCCCCTTACAGGCCTGATTGGAAGTCCATCGTAGAGAGTCGTTTCAAGCTCATTAATCAAGGGCTTAGCCTTAAGTTCATGCCGGGTGGCGTCGACGCTCGAAGAAACGAGCGTGGGGATCGCGATTATCAGCTGGATGCTCAGTACGATTTAGATCAGTTCACGTCAATCATTATTAATGAAATCCTCTACCACAACTCCACCCTACATTTACCACATCTCGCCACTAACGATATGGTCCGGGATGAGATAGATCTCTATCCGATCGATATTTGGAAGTGGGGAATGGAGAATAATCTCCTGAGGCTAAAGACTCGCACGGATACGGAGATCAAGATTGGTCTATTACCCTCCGCGCTAGCAACCGTACGCCGAGCGGGTATTTACTTCAAAGGGGTGTACTACACCTGCGCCCTGGCTCAGCGCGAGGAATGGTTTGCCAAAGCTCATAACTTCGGCGTCCAGCGGCTGAAGGTTTGGTATGACCCAAATAGCGTTGATAATGTTTGGATCCGTGATGGGGCGGGCTTCGTTCGCTTGGAAGTAGTTGAGTACCTGAAGGAAAAATATAGCGGTTTTCGGCTAGAGGAGGTTGAAGACCGGATTGCGATCTTGAAGCAAGTATCACCTGACAAAGAGTACGACCGGCTCAACAAAGCAGCTCGGACAAGAGATGCCAACGATGAAATATCCCAGCAAGCGAAAAAAATGAAACAGGCCTCGCCCGCTCCGCCATCCAAAGCTGCGGCAAAGGCCAATAAGTTAGTTAATCGCCGTTCAGAGGTAGTGGTGCTTCGGGCAGCAGACAGTGCTGATCTATCGCGATTGAAGACCGACGATTTGGCGCTCTCATCGCCACCTTCCGCTGAGCAATCGGATCAAGACGTCTCGACGCGCGAGCCCACAGCGCGCAAGAAGGTCGTTTTGAGTTTGATCTCCTCCAAGCTCAAAAGGCCTGAATAATGCTTCGCTCATCTGCTGCGATCTACACTCCGACCGGGCTCGCTCATTATGACGGCAACCCTCTGATAGAGGCGCTTCCCGCCATCCATGAAGATGAGGCTATAGGCGAACTGCTCTGCAATTTTCCCGAATTTCCCAGCGCGGCAGAGATGACATTGAGTGCAAAGCTCAGAGCGCACTGCGTTAGCCGTATTAGCGACATTGTTGTACCTATGGAACTGCATCTTCAGTTCGAAGCGTCCCTAAGCCAACTGATTAGGGCAGGCTACACTGCTCGAAACCCCTTTGATCGGAACGCTGTGGCCATGCTTCATGCAGCTGACGATTCTCAACTACGGCATTGCGGCTTCAAATCCTCTGCATCCTCGCTCGCAATTTTTGGGTTGAGTGGCATGGGGAAAACCACAATGCTAAACAGCGTGGTCAAGACCTATCCTCAAGTGATTGTCCACAAGCGATATGCCGGTAAGGCCTTGAATAGGACGCAGGTTGTCTGGCTAAAAATTGATTGTCCTCACGATGGCTCCCCGCGCGGTCTGTGTGCTGCTTTTTTCGCTGCGCTCGATGCAGCAATCGGCAGTGATTATACTGATAGGTACATGAAGCCAAGAGCGAGTGTCAGTATGCTGCTTCAGCACGTCAGTCAGCTCAGCCGCAGTTTCAATGTGGGCGTTTTAATTATTGACGAGTTACAGAATCTAAATTTGTTAGCTGATACTGAAGCAAAGCAGCGCATTCTCAATTTTTTCCTGACCCTATCTAATGATTCGGGCATACCGCTAGTTTATTCCGGCACGAACTCCACCTTCAAACTTTTCTCCAAGGTTGTTCGAAACGCAAGGCGTGCCCTTGGCATGAGCGATTATTACTTTGATCGGTTTCGGATCGACGACGACGAATGGAGTGCCTTGGTACAAACCTTCCTTGCCTACAATTGGACAAGGGAGCTGGTCCAATTCACGCCCGAGCTTAACGAAACATTGTACGACCTGAGCCAGGGGAATACTGATTTCCTAGCGAAATTGATGATGCTAACCCAGTGGTACGCACTATCGAACGACGAGAAAATTACCCCCGCCCTTTACCGAAAAGTCTATGAACGGCAGATGATCATTCTGCATAAGCCCATAGAGGCTCTACGCAGCCGTGATCCACTACAAATCGGCGATTTCGAAGACATGATGCCGGCCCGTGAACAAGTGGCGCAGATGCTCGCTGCGGCTCATCTGCGCCAGGCACGGCGAGCTGGATCGCTTATTCACCGTACCCCTCTGGCCGACCCTCTGTCGATTGACACAGCCGAGAAATCTGCTGGTCGCAGGCGCGGCCATTTGGCTGCAGTGGCTGATCCTTCGGTAGTTAGCGACGCGCAGCAGATCGCGGAATCCGATGACTGGGAAGCCACTGCTGCCGAGAAGGGCTTTACTACATTGGACGGCAAAATAGATCTTTGGTGATGGTAGGGAGCGGGATGATATGGCTTCTGTGCTGAACTTCCCTACGCCCCTTCCAGATGAAACTATCACCAGCCTGGTAACCCGTTACCATCAGATCTCTGGAGGTGTCGGGGTCCGGCGGACGCTGACTGATCTGTTTGGGAGCGTCACTCGCAGCTACGCATCTGACCTGCCGTGTTATCTGAGCCGCCTTGAAGCTTCGTCAGGCTTTGGCGGCCTGGCGGACAGCCATACGCTACTTCCATACTTCGAGCCTTTTCTTTCCCCTGGGATAGCCAGGCGGGCCAGGCAGCTGATGCAGTCGGCCCAGTCTGATGGGCTCAAGATGACGTTGGGTATCACAGCAGCTGGATTTGAGCGGTTCCGCGTCCGGCAATACTGCCCCCGATGTGTCGCCGTGGACGTTTCGGTACATGGGGTGTCTTACTGGCATGTCGGTCACCAAGCCACTGGCGTACATGTCTGCCCGGTCCATCATTGCTCCCTGCAGCGCGTTCTATCCGACCCACGGTTCGGCTATTTCAACCAGTTTTTTCTTCCCTCAGATGTGATTCGGCTTCGGGGACGTGAGGAGATCGAGTCTGCGCCTACTGCGTATTTCTGCCGGCTTGCGAAGCTTGCAGACATCGTGGATTGGGGGAGGTCCCACCCTCGAGCGATCTCCAGCCTGCTTCAGGCCCGCTATCTTTTATTCGTCTTAGACAGAGCTGGGTATATTTCGCGTGGGAGGGTGCGTGCTGGCATGCTTGCAGAGCATTTTCTAGAAGCTACTGAGCTATATCCGCCACGAGACGAATTTTGCAGGTTGTTCGAGCTCCACGGTGAAAAAGTAGTTTGGCCATTCAATTTGCTACGGGCACGCGCCTCAAGCCATCACCCCATTTTTTTCTATGTTTTCCTCAATTCATTTGGTGTAGACCTTCAATGCCTAATCCAAGACGATGCTGAAAGTGTGAAATTTTGCCCTGCTCCGTTACTCAAAGCCGTGTCTCAAGCGTCGCCTGCGCCCCATTTTGAGCTGGTCGCTAGACGACAATCCTTTACTACAAGCTACGCTATAGGTCCAGCTAAGAAGGCGCAAAATTATACTTGGCTATATCGTCACGACCGGGCATGGCTCCGAAACTATATTTCTTGTCATGCGAAGCGTTTGGCAGTTAACGATAACATTGACTGGGACGGGAGAGACCGTGAGCTAGTCGCAAGGTTGTCACGCGCTTTGGATGACTTATACGCGTTGCCAGGTAGGCCAGTTCTTATTTCACTAGCGGCTCTGTGTCGCGTCTTATCTGTACCTCCTGATGCGTTTCGACAGCAGCGGAAGCTGCCCAGGTCTACGGCGTTCATCAAGGCGTGTTTGGAAAGCCGGCATGATCATCAGCTCAGAAAGCTACACTGGGCCGCTCGTTTCCTAGCTATGAAAAATGTGAATATTACTCGGTCCAGCCTATTCAGGCAGGCTAACATAAGAGTATTGCATCTGGCGGAGAGTGAAGTTGCGTCAATCATTGTCGGCGCGACAGGCATTCATAGCGGTCATGAAATTGTCTAGGTTGCCGTACAGGAGATATGCGACCCGAGTGAATAACTGCATAGGTGTACGAGGGGCGAATAGAGAAAACGGAAAAAATCGTACGCTAAGGTTTTCCGGGCAGCCTTAGCGGCCGAAACTTCCCGTCCTCCAGCCTGCGGCTCTGCCGCCAGACATAATCGCCGGTCAGATTGATGTGCTCCCACCCCAGCGGCGACAGGTATTGCAGCAGCTCACCATCCACCGACTTCCCCGCATCGCCCATCGCCTGGGTGGCGCGCTCCAAGTACACCGTGTTCCACAACACGATGGCGGCCGTCACCAGGTTGAGGCCACTGGCCCGGTAGCGCTGCTGCTCGAAGCTCCGATCCCTGATCTCGCCGAGGCGGTTGAAGAACACCGCCCTGGCCAGGGAGTTGCGGGCTTCGCCCTTGTTCAGTCCAGCATGCACGCGCCGGCGCAGCTCGACGCTTTGCAACCAATCGAGGATGAAAAGCGTGCGCTCGATCCGGCCCAGCTCGCGCAGGGCCACGGCCAGGCCGTTCTGGCGCGGATAGCTGCCGAGCTTGCGCAGCATCAGCGAGGCGGTGACCGTGCCCTGCTTGATCGAGCTGGCCAGGCGCAGGATGTCGTCCCAATGGGCGCGGACGTGCTTGATGTTCAGGGTGCCGCCAACCATTGGGCGCAATGTCGGGTAGTCCTGGACGCTATTCGGAACATACAGCTTGGTTTCTCCGAGGTCGCGGATGCGCGGTGCGAAGCGGAAGCCCAGCAGGTGCATCAGGGCGAAGACATGATCGGTGAAGCCAGCCGTGTCAGTGTAGTGCTCCTCGATCCGCAAGTCGGACTCGTGGTACAGCAGACCGTCGAGCACATAGGTAGAGTCGCGCACGCCGACATTCACCACGCGGGTGCTGAACGGTGCGTACTGGTCGGAGATGTGGGTGTAGAACAGCCGCCCCGGCTCGCTGCCGTACTTCGGGTTGACGTGGCCGGTGCTTTCGCCTCGACCACCCGCCCGGAAGCGCTGGCCATCGGAAGAAGAGGTCGTGCCGTCGCCCCAGTGAGCGGCGAAGGTATGACGGTACTGGTGGTTGACCAGCTCGGCCAGGGCCGCCGAGTAGGTTTCGTCTCGGATGTGCCAGGCTTGCAGCCAGGACAGCTTGGCGTAGGTCAGGCCGGGGCTCGACTCGGCCATCTTGGTCAGCCCGAGGTTGATTGCATCGCCCAGGATCGCTGACAGCAGCAATGTCCGGTCTTTGGCCTCGGCACCGTCCTTCAGGTGTGTGAAGTGGCGGCTGAAGCCCGTCCAGTCGTCCACGTCCATCAGCAGTTCGGTGATCTTGATGCGCGGCAGCAAATGGCTGGTCTGGTCGATCAGCGCCTGCGCGGTATTGGGCACCGCGGAATCCAGCGGGGTGATCTTCAGCCCGGACTCGGTGAGGATGGCATCGGGCAGCTCGTTGTCCTTGGCCAGGCGGGTGACGGTGGCCAGCTGCTCGTCCAGCAGCTGCAAGCGCTCTTCCAGGTACTGGTTGCTGTTCGGGTTGATCGCCAGGGGCAGAGCCTGCGCATGCTTGAGCGCGGCGAACCTCTCTGCCGGCAGCAGGTAGTCGTCGAAGTCGCGGAACTGCCGCGAGCCCTTGACCCAGATGTCACCGGAGCGCAGCGCGTTCTTCAGCTCGGACAGGGCGCAGATTTCGTAGAAGCGCCGGTCGAGGCCTTCCGGGGTTATCACTAGCGGCTTCCAGCGCGGCTTGATGAAGGCGGTGGGCGCATCGGCCGGCACCTTGCGCAGGTTGTAGGCGTTCATCTCGCTCAGGGTCTGCACGGCTGCCAGCACGCCTTGCGCAGCCGGGGCAGCGCGCAGTTCCAGCACCTCCAGCAAGGCCGGCGTGTAACGGCGCAGAGTGGCGAAGTTCTCGCCGACCAGGTGCAGATGGTCGAAGCCTTCCGGCCGGGCCAGCAGCTCGGCCTCGCTGACGCTCTCGGTGAACTCGTCCCAGGGAATCACCGCCTCAATGGCGGCATAGGGATCGCTACCGCTTTCCTTGGCTTCCAGCAGAGCCTGGCCGATCTTCGAGTACAGGCGCACCTTGTCGTTGATCGCCTTGCCCTGCTTCTGGAACTGCTGCTGATGCTTGTGCTTCGCGCTGCTGAACAGCTTGACCAGGATACGGTCGTGCAGATCGACCAACTCATCAATCACCGTCGCGGTGCTCTCCAGCACCACGGCGGCCAGGGTCGCGTAGCGTCGCTGCGGCTCGAACTTGCCGAGGTCTTTGGGCGTCATCTGCCCACCCTCGCGGGCCAGCTTGAGCAGGCGGTTCTGGTGGATGTGTCGGCCCAGGCCTTCGGGCAAGTCCACCAGCTGAAATGTCTTCAGCCGCTCGATGTGTTCGAGCATGTGGCGGGAGTTCGGTTTCAGCGGTGCCTGTCGCAGCCAGGTCAACCAGGTGATGCTGCTGCCGGCCTTGAGCTTCAACAGCTCGTCCAGCTTGGCCCGATGCGAGTCCGTGAGTGGTTCGACCAGGGCGCGGTAGACTCGGCGATTGGCCCGCGCAATGGCCTCCGAACAAGCTCGATCAATTACGCTCAACGCCGGCAGAATGCGCCGCTTCTGTCGCAGGCTCTCCAGGGCCTGACCGGCCAGCAGTAAGCCCTTGTCGGTCTGCTGGGCCAACTCGGTCAGCTCGCGCACCAGGGCGCGGAAGTCGGACAGGCCGAACGGGGCCAGTTGTAGGTAGGTGCGCAGTTCCTGGGCGTGCTCGCGGCGAGTCACGTCGCGTTCGCCGTACTTCAACCAACTCGCCGGGTCGGCCTGAACTTGCTTGGCCACCCACTGGATGACCGGCTCGGGCGGCTCGCTGTCGGTGCCCAACGCATAGCCGGGGTAGCGCAGCAGGCTGAGCTGCACCGCGAAGCCCAGGCGGTTGGCGTCGCCGCGCCGCTGGCGGATCAGCGACAGGTCGGAGTCGTTGAAGGTGTAGTAGCGGATCAGGTCATCCTGGCTTTCCGGCAACGCAAGCAAGGTGTCGCGCTCCGTAGCCGAGAGAATCGAGCGACGCGGCATGGTTCAGTCGTCCTTGCGAAGGTACTGATAGAGGGTTTCTCGGCTGATGCCGAACTCGCGGGCGAGCTGCGCCTTCGGCTCGCCCGCAGCGGCCCGCTGCCGCAGCGTGATGGCTTGCTCGTCGGAGAGGGCTTTCTTGCGGCCCCGGTAGGCACCGCGCTGCTTGGCCAGGGCGATGCCCTCGCGCTGCCGCTCGCGAATCAGGGCGCGCTCAAACTCGGCAAAGGCCCCCATGACCGACAGCATCAGGTTGGCCATCGGCGAGTCCTCGCCGGTGAACACCAGGCCTTCCTTCAAGAACTCGATGCGCACACCGCGCTGGGTCAGCTTCTGCACCAGGCGGCGCAAATCATCGAGGTTTCGTGCCAGGCGATCCATGCTGTGCACCACCACGGTGTCGCCTTCGCGAACGAAACCGAGCATGGCCTCCAGCTGGGGACGCTGGGTGTCCTTGCCCGAGGCTTTGTCGGTGAACAGCTTGCCGACCTCGACCTGTTCAAGTTGGCGTTCCGGGTTCTGGTCGAAGCTGCTGACCCGGACGTAACCGATGCGTTGTCCCTGCAAGATGCCTCCATGGGCTGGATGGGCGGCAGGGCTTGCGTTGGTTTTTGGTTCCATTGCGCCCGAAGCCTTGAATTTGTCAGGCTGAAATCTATGACCTTGGCAAGCATGTGTCAAAGAATGTGAAAGCGGACTCTATTCTGACGGCGTGATGCGCCTTGCCTGACATCCAGTTTGTCGTTTTCAGAAGACGGCTGCACTGAACGTCAGAAGCCGACTGCACTATAGCAGCGGAGGGGTTGGATCCATCAGGCAACGACGGGCTGCTGCCGGCCATCAGCGGACGCAGGGAGGACTTTCCGCAACCGGCCGTTCGATGCGGCACCGATGGCCTTCGCGCAGGGGTAGTGAATCCGCCAGGATTGACTTGCGCTGCCCTACCTCTCACTAGTGAGGGGCGGCAGCGCATCAAGCGGTGAGCGCACTCCGGCACCGCCAACTTTCAGCACATGCGTGTAAATCATCGTCGTAGAGACGTCGGAATGGCCGAGCAGATCCTGCACGGTTCGAATGTCGTAACCGCTGCGGAGCAAGGCCGTCGCGAACGAGTGGCGGAGGGTGTGCGGTGTGGCGGGCTTCGTGATGCCTGCTTGTTCTACGGCACGTTTGAAGGCGCGCTGAAAGGTCTGGTCATACATGTGATGGCGACGCACGACACCGCTCCGTGGATCGGTCGAATGCGTGTGCTGCGCAAAAACCCAGAACCACGGCCAGGAATGCCCGGCGCGCGGATACTTCCGCTCAAGGGCGTCGGGAAGCGCAACGCCGCTGCGGCCCTCGGCCTGGTCCTTCAGCCACCATGCCCGTGCACGCGACAGCTGCTCGCGCAGGCTGGGTGCCAAGCTCTCGGGTAACATCAAGGCCCGATCCTTGGAGCCCTTGCCCTCCCGCACGATGATCGTGCCGTGATCGAAATCCAGATCCTTGACCCGCAGTTGCAAACCCTCACTGATCCGCATGCCCGTTCCATACAGAAGCTGGGCGAACAAACGATGCTCGCCTTCCAGAAAACCGAGGATGCGAACCACTTCATCCGGGGTCAGCACCACCGGCAAGCGCCGCGACGGCCGAGGTCTTCCGATCTCCTGAAGCCAGGGCAGATCCGTGCACAGCACCTTGCCGTAGAAGAACAGCAAGGCCGCCAATGCCTGACGATGCGTGGAGACCGAAACCTTGCGCTCGTTCGCCAGCCAGGACAGAAATGCCTCGACTTCGCTGCTGCCCAAGGTTGCCGGGTGACGCACACCGTGGAAACGGATGAAGGCACGAACCCAGTGGACATAAGCCTGTTCGGTTCGTAAGCTGTAATGCAAGTAGCGTATGCGCTCACGCAACTGGTCCAGAACCTTGACCGAACGCAGCGGTGGTAACGGCGCAGTGGCGGTTTTCATGGCTTGTTATGACTGTTTTTTTGTACAGTCTATGCCTCGGGCATCCAAGCAGCAAGCGCGTTACGCCGTGGGTCGATGTTTGATGTTATGGAGCAGCAACGATGTTACGCAGCAGGGCAGTCGCCCTAAAACAAAGTTATGTGCTTTCTCTAAAACAAGCCAGATTCACTGAAACTTTCTTCTGGCTGGCCGCATCGGTCGTTTCGAATTAGCCACCTTTAAAATGCCGTTTTGATGCCTTATTTTGGCTAAAACGGGGTGTTTTAAGTTTCTGTTTTTATTGGTTTTGTTTTTGTTGAGAACTTTCAGGTAAATGATAGTCTTCAAATCAAATGTTTTTTGGAGCCACAGCATGGAAAAATCAAAGCAATTATATAATCAAGTGAACTTCTCACATCAGGACTTGCAAGAACATATCTTTAGCAATTGTACTTTTATACATTGTAATTTTAAGCGCTCAAACCTCCGAGATACACAGTTCATTAACTGTACTTTCATAGAGCAGGGGGCATTGGAAGGGTGCGATTTTTCTTATGCTGATCTTCGAGATGCTTCATTTAAAAACTGTCAGCTTTCAATGTCCCATTTTAAGGGGGCAAATTGCTTTGGTATTGAACTGAGAGATTGTGATCTTAAAGGAGCAAATTTTAGTCAAGTTAGTTTTGTAAATCAGGTTTCGAATAAAATGTACTTTTGTTCTGCATACATAACAGGTTGTAACTTATCCTATGCCAATTTTGAGCAGCAGCTTATTGAAAAATGTGACCTGTTCGAAAATAGATGGATTGGTGCAAATCTTCGAGGCGCTTCATTTAAAGAATCAGATTTAAGCCGTGGTGTTTTTTCGGAAGACTGCTGGGAACAGTTTAGAGTACAAGGCTGTGATTTAAGCCATTCAGAGCTTTATGGTTTAGATCCTCGAAAGATTGATCTTACGGGTGTAAAAATATGCTCGTGGCAACAGGAACAGTTACTGGAGCAATTAGGGGTAATCATTGTTCCTGACTAAGCGCAAGATTCGGCTACGCACATAACAAACGCTTTAAGACGGATTCGCAACGTTTGGCGGTTTTAGTTTGAATTGGCTTTTGTATTTACGGTGTAATAATTGAGTGTTGTGGTAGCGTTGCTCACCACTTAAGCGGGCGTTAGAACGTCCAGGCGCAGTTGCGTTTTTAGTACGTGTCCAATCAGTTTTAAATGAGGTGTGAACATGAAAGCAGAAACGGAATCGCGGATTTTTTCGGTGGATGAATATGTCCGTCCGTCTAACGGCGAACCGATTCGTTCGGTTGTTCTGGAAACCAACGACTCCGTCATTGTTGTTTGGCACGCCCACCCTGGGCAGGAAATAGCTGCCCATGTCCATCCTCACGGCCAAGATACTTGGACGGTTATCTCAGGAGAAGCCGAGTACTATCAAGGTGACGGCGTAGCCACTCATATTAAAGCTGGAGATATTGCCATCGCAAAACCTGGGCAAGTACATGGTGCAATGAACTCTGGCCCAGAACCTTTTATATTTGTCTCAGTGGTTGCGCCGGCCAATGCCGGTTTTGCGTTGGCTGAAAAATAAACAGCCACATATGAGTGCCAAGTTACTACGTTCTAACAATCGGCTGCACGGCGACCGGTTTTCCGCTGCTTCGCAGCTACAAACCGGCGCGTGAGCCGGGCGTTAGACATCATGAGTAACGCAGTACCCGCCGAGATTTCGGTACAGCTATCACTGGCTCTCAACGCCATCGAGCGTCATCTGGAATCAACGTTGCTGGCCGTGCATTTGTACGGCTCTGCACTGGACGGTGGCCTGAAGCCATACAGTGATATTGATTTGCTGGTTACTGTGGCTGCACAGCTCGATGAGACTGTCCGACAAGCCCTGGTCGTAGATCTCTTGGAAATTTCTGCCTCCCCTGGCCAAAGTGAGGCTCTCCGCGCCTTGGAAGTTACCATCGTCGTGCATGGTGATGTTGTCCCTTGGCGTTATCCGGCCAGACGGGAACTGCAATTCGGGGAGTGGCAGCGTAAGGACATTCTTGCGGGCATCTTCGAGCCCGCCACAACCGATGTTGATCTGGCTATTCTGCTAACTAAAGTAAGGCAGCATAGCCTTGCATTGGCAGGTTCGGCCGCAGAGGATTTCTTTAACCCAGTTCCGGAAGGCGATCTATTCAAGGCATTGAGCGACACTCTGAAACTATGGAATTCGCAGCCGGATTGGGAAGGCGATGAGCGGAATGTAGTGCTTACCTTGTCTCGCATTTGGTACAGCGCAGCAACCGGCAAGATCGCACCGAAGGATATCGTTGCCAACTGGGCAATTGAGCGTCTGCCAGATCAACATAAGCCCGTACTGCTTGAAGCCCGGCAGGCTTATCTTGGACAAGGAGAAGATTGCTTGGCCTCACGCGCGGATCAGTTGGCGGCGTTCGTTCACTTCGTGAAACATGAAGCCACTAAATTGCTTGGTGCCATGCCAGTGATGTCTAACAATTCATATATGGACTCTCCCCACAAGTGGTGAGCAAAGCATTGCTTTTGCACCTGTCGTCAGCGCGGTTGCATTCGTATATCCGGCCTGTTGTGGGCTTTCTTGCCCTGGCCAATCTGTAGTTCGCGCAGCGGGGGCCAAGCGTTCAATCGATCACGCGGATCATGATTGTTATCGGCCTTATTCCGCTGCAGGACTCGCCTGTTCCGACAGTGCTGCTGTTCACCACAACCACCAGAAAACCATCTTGCCGTTCTGATTACCCCCCGCCGTCAGGCGGGCTTTGTGCTTTGCCAATTGCCATTGAAGCGCCGCTCATGGCACCACACGGCCCAGCAGATCCGCACCAGTTTGTTGGCCAGGGCTACCGCAGCCTTGTTGTGGCCGATGCGCGCCGCCGTTGCCACGGCCCAGCGTTGCAGCTGCGTCAGCTTTTCCGGGGTACGTGCCTGACAGCGTTGTGCAGCCAGCAAGGCTGCCCGTGAGCCATGGATTAGCAGGGTACGCACATAGACGTTGCCCTGTCGGCTGATGTGGCCGAGCTTGCGGCGCTCGCCACTGCTGAACTCGCGCGGGGTCATGCCCAGCCAGGCACTGAGCTGGCGACCACTGGCAAAGCGCTCGGGCCTGCCAACGGCGGCTGTCAGGGCGCTGGCGGTCAGCAGCCCAATGCCGCTGACCTCATCCAGCTTGCGTACGATGTCATCGTCGGCATGCCAGCGTTTGAGCTGCTGCTCGCACTCGGCCATGCACTGCTCATACAGGTTGATTTCGGCCAGGACGATATGCAGCAGACGGCTCAGGGGCGCGAGCTCGGGCTGGTCAACCCGCTCGCTGGCGGCGCGGATGAAGGCGGCGGTCGAGGCGGGGGCCTCGATACCGGCTTCACGCAATAGACCGCGCAGCAGGTTGATCCGCTGGGTGCGGCTTTTCTTCCAGGTTTCCCGCAGCCCGTGCAACTGTTGCAGCTGTTGCTGGCTGTGGCTTTTCACCGGCACGGGATGAATATCGGTGCAGCGTGCCGCTTCGAGCATGGCGTCGCAGTCATTGCGGTCGGTCTTGTTGCGGCGGCGATAGGGCCGCACGTAGCGCGGATGCAGTAGCCTCACCTGATGCCCCAGGGCTTGCGCTACACGTCCCCAGTAGTGGGCCGTGCCACAGGCCTCCATCACCCACTCGACCGGTTCGGCCTGCTCCTGTATATATCGCCGGAACGCCTCTCGGTTCAGCCGCTTGCGCTGCACCACCTGGCCGGAACGGACACTCTCGGCAACTTGGTAAACGGATTTGGCCAGATCAACTGCAATGCGTTTCATACCGACTCTCCCAATTTCAGCCACCACGATGCTTGGTATAGAAGGGTGGTGCGGGGGGAGTCCATTACAGCATTCAAGCCGAACCCGCTTCGCGGGTCGGCTTAATTCAGGTGTTAGATGCACTAAGCACATAATTGCTCACAGCCAAACTATCAGGTCAAGTCTGCTTTTATTATTTTTAAGCGTGCATAATAAGCCCTACACAAATTGGGAGATATATCATGAAAGGCTGGCTTTTTCTTGTTATCGCAATAGTTGGCGAAGTAATCGCAACATCCGCATTAAAATCTAGCGAGGGCTTTACTAAGCTTGCCCCTTCCGCCGTTGTCATAATCGGTTATGGCATCGCATTTTATTTTCTTTCTCTGGTTCTGAAATCCATCCCTGTCGGTGTTGCTTATGCAGTCTGGTCGGGACTCGGCGTCGTCATAATTACAGCCATTGCCTGGTTGCTTCATGGGCAAAAGCTTGATGCGTGGGGCTTTGTAGGTATGGGGCTCATAATTGCTGCCTTTTTGCTCGCCCGATCCCCATCGTGGAAGTCGCTGCGGAGGCCGACGCCATGGTGACGGTGTTCGGCATTCTGAATCTCACCGAGGACTCCTTCTTCGATGAGAGCCGGCGGCTAGACCCCGCCGGCGCTGTCACCGCGGCGATCGAAATGCTGCGAGTCGGATCAGACGTCGTGGATGTCGGACCGGCCGCCAGCCATCCGGACGCGAGGCCTGTATCGCCGGCCGATGAGATCAGACGTATTGCGCCGCTCTTAGACGCCCTGTCCGATCAGATGCACCGTGTTTCAATCGACAGCTTCCAACCGGAAACCCAGCGCTATGCGCTCAAGCGCGGCGTGGGCTACCTGAACGATATCCAAGGATTTCCTGACCCTGCGCTCTATCCCGATATTGCTGAGGCGGACTGCAGGCTGGTGGTTATGCACTCAGCGCAGCGGGATGGCATCGCCACCCGCACCGGTCACCTTCGACCCGAAGACGCGCTCGACGAGATTGTGCGGTTCTTCGAGGCGCGGGTTTCCGCCTTGCGACGGAGCGGGGTCGCTGCCGACCGGCTCATCCTCGATCCGGGGATGGGATTTTTCTTGAGCCCCGCACCGGAAACATCGCTGCACGTGCTGTCGAACCTTCAAAAGCTGAAGTCGGCGTTGGGGCTTCCGCTATTGGTCTCGGTGTCGCGGAAATCCTTCTTGGGCGCCACCGTTGGCCTTCCTGTAAAGGATCTGGGTCCAGCGAGCCTTGCGGCGGAACTTCACGCGATCGGCAATGGCGCTGACTACGTCCGCACCCACGCGCCTGGAGATCTGCGAAGCGCAATCACCTTCTCGGAAACCCTCGCGAAATTTCGCAGTCGCGACGCCAGAGACCGAGGGTTAGATCATGCCTAGCATTCACCTTCCGGCCGCCCGCTAGCGGACCCTGGTCAGGTTCCGCGAAGGTGGGCGCAGACATGCTGGGCTCGTCAGGATCAAACTGCACTATGAGGCGGCGGTTCATACCGCGCCAGGGGAGCGAATGGACAGCGAGGAGCCTCCGAACGTTCGGGTCGCCTGCTCGGGTGATATCGACGAGGTTGTGCGGCTGATGCACGACGCTGCGGCGTGGATGTCCGCCAAGGGAACGCCCGCCTGGGACGTCGCGCGGATCGACCGGACATTCGCGGAGACCTTCGTCCTGAGATCCGAGCTCCTAGTCGCGAGTTGCAGCGACGGCATCGTCGGCTGTTGCACCTTGTCGGCCGAGGATCCCGAGTTCTGGCCCGACGCCCTCAAGGGGGAGGCCGCATATCTGCACAAGCTCGCGGTGCGACGGACACATGCGGGCCGGGGTGTCAGCTCCGCGCTGATCGAGGCTTGCCGCCATGCCGCGCGAACGCAGGGGTGCGCCAAGCTGCGGCTCGACTGCCACCCGAACCTGCGTGGCCTATACGAGCGGCTCGGATTCACCCACGTCGACACTTTCAATCCCGGCTGGGATCCAACCTTCATCGCAGAACGCCTAGAACTCGAAATCTAACGTCCGTTCGGGCATCGAGGTCCATGTCGGGGTGGGACGGGCCCGTGGCTTCAAGATCACTTGCAGTCCGACCGCGATGTCTTGGTTGCGCGAGAGGTTGTCGATATCCTCCACTTCCATCATCAACCCTGGATAATGCCGCCGCCGTCATCGCCGCCGACGCCCGTGCCGGGCTTTTCGGGCCTGTCAGGCTTGCTCGGCCTTCAGCCTGCCTGGGCGAGATCTCCGGCGGACGGATTAACGGCGGAGCTTCGCCGCCTTTCGTGCGTGTGAAGGCCGAAGATAGTTCTCTCAAAAACATCCGTTTATGAGAGATACCAAATGTCATTTTCAGAAGACGACTGCACCAGTTGATTGGGCGTAATGGCTGTTGTGCAGCCAGCTCCTGACAGTTCAATATCAGAAGTGATCTGCACCAATCTCGACTATGCTCAATACTCGTGTGGGCTCTGTTGCAAAAATCGTGAAGCTTGAGCATGCTTGGCGGAGATTGGACGGACGGAACGATGACGGATTTCAAGTGGCGCCATTTCCAGGGTGATGTGATCCTGTGGGCGGTGCGCTGGTATTGTCGCTATCCGATCAGCTATCGCGACCTTGAGGAAATGCTGGCGGAACGCGGCATTTCGGTCGACCATACGACGATCTATCGCTGGGTCCAGTGCTACGCCCCGGAGATGGAGAAGCGGCTGCGCTGGTTCTGGCGGCGTGGCTTTGATCCGAGCTGGCGCCTGGATGAAACCTACGTCAAGGTGCGGGGCAAGTGGACCTACCTGTACCGGGCAGTCGACAAGCGGGGCGACACGATCGATTTCTACCTGTCGCCGACCCGCAGCGCCAAGGCAGCGAAGCGGTTCCTGGGCAAGGCCCTGCGAGGCCTGAAGCACTGGGAAAAGCCTGCCACGCTCAATACCGACAAAGCGCCGAGCTATGGTGCAGCGATCACCGAATTGAAGCGCGAAGGAAAGCTGGACCGGGAGACGGCCCACCGGCAGGTGAAGTATCTCAATAACGTGATCGAGGCCGATCACGGAAAGCTCAAGATACTGATCAAGCCGGTGCGCGGTTTCAAATCGATCCCCACGGCCTATGCCACGATCAAGGGATTCGAAGTCATGCGAGCCCTGCGCAAAGGACAGGCTCGCCCCTGGTGCCTGCAGCCCGGCATCAGGGGCGAGGTGCGCCTTGTGGAGAGAGCTTTTGGCATTGGGCCCTCGGCGCTGACGGAGGCCATGGGCATGCTCAACCACCATTTCGCAGCAGCCGCCTGATCGGCGCAGAGCGACAGCCTACCTCTGACTGCCGCCAATCTTTGCAACAGAGCCTCCGTCGCCATGCTCACCTCGCTTTGGTGCACACGAGTATTGAGCATAGTCGAGATTGGTGCAGATCACTTCTGATATTGAACTGTCAGGAGCTGGCTGCACAACAGCCATTACGCCCAATCAACTGGTGCAGTCGTCTTCTGAAAATGACATCCAGTTAGGGTATAGCTCAGGCTGACATCCAAGCAGGACGCCCTACTCAGGGTTGACTCGCAGTAATTACCCTCTTCCTGTAGACTGTCGCGGCCATTGAGTTACCAAAGACACTCGATAAGACCTCATGCTTACCCTGCAAAACATGATCTGGCTGCCTACGCCGCCATAGCGCTTCGCCCCCCGCATCATCTGTGACTGCTTGCTCTGCCAGCGGTCGCGCTCTGCTGTGCTTTCGGTTTCAACACCCGCCACAGCCCCCCTACATCCGACAATTTGACCTCATATCGACCAGTTGCACATGGCCTGCGCCATGCTGCGCTGCGTGATCCATTGCCTTGGGAATTCTGATGCTCCACTCGTTAAAACAAACCTGGTTATCCAACATCCGTGGCGACATCCTCGCCGGTATTGTGGTCGCACTGGCCCTCATCCCTGAAGCCATCGCTTTCTCGATCATTGCCGGGGTTGACCCCAAGGTCGGCCTGTACGCCTCTTTCTGTATCGCCGTGGTGATCGCCTTTGTCGGTGGCCGACCCGGAATGATCTCGGCCGCAACCGGGGCCATGGCACTGCTGATGGTGACCCTGGTCAAGAATCATGGTCTCGAATACCTGCTGGCCGCCACGCTGCTATGTGGTGTTTTACAGATCGCTGCTGGGTACCTGAAGCTCGGCTCACTGATGCGCTTCGTCTCGCGCTCGGTGGTGACCGGCTTCGTCAATGCCCTGGCGATCCTGATCTTCATGGCTCAGCTACCCGAGTTAACCAACGTCACCTGGCACGTCTACGCCATGACAGCCGCAGGCCTCGGCATCATCTATCTGTTCCCCTACGTCCCCAAGATCGGCAAGCTCATCCCATCGCCGCTGGTGTGCATCATCGTGCTGACCGCCGTCGCCATGTCGGTTGGGCTAGATATCCGCACGGTCGGCGATATGGGCCAACTGCCCGATACGCTGCCAATCTTCCTCTGGCCTGACGTGCCGCTGACGTTCGAGACGTTGGCCATCATCTTCCCTTACTCGGCAGCACTGGCCGTGGTCGGTCTGCTGGAGTCGATGATGACCGCGACCATTGTTGACGACCTGACCGACACCCCCAGCGACAAGAACCGCGAGTGCAAGGGCCAGGGCGTGGCCAACATTGCTTCGGGTCTGCTCGGCGGTATGGCCGGCTGCGCGATGATTGGTCAGTCGATCATCAACGTGAAATCCGGTGGTCGTTCGCGCCTGTCGTCCCTTGCCGCAGGCGTATTCCTGCTGCTGATGGTGGTGTTCCTCGGCGACTGGTTGAAGCAGATCCCGATGGCGGCGCTGGTGGCAGTGATGATCATGGTGTCCATCGGCACCTTCAGTTGGGATTCGCTGCGCAACCTGAAGAAGCATCCGCTGTCGACCAACATTGTCATGGTCGTCACCGTGGTGGTCGTGGTCGCCACCCATAACCTGGCCTTCGGCGTGCTGGCCGGCGTGCTGCTGGCCGCGATGTTCTTCGCCAACAAGGTTGGCCATTACATGGCGATCAGCTCTTCGCTGGACGAAGCCGGCGAGCATCGTAGCTATAACGTCACCGGCCAGGTGTTCTTCAGCTCAGCAGACAAGTTCGTCGCGGCCTTCGACTTCAAAGAAGCCCTGAACAAGGTAACCATCGACCTGAATCGCGCCCACTTCTGGGATATCACCGCCGTTGCCGCTTTGGACAAAGTGGTCATCAAGTTCCGCCGCGAAGGCACCGAAGTCGAAGTGCTGGGCCTCAACGAAGCAAGCGCCACTATCGTGGATCGCTTCGGCGTTCACGATAAACCCGACGCCATTGATCAACTCATGGGCCACTGAGAAGGAGAACAACAATGAACCACATAATCGCCTGTATCGACGGTTCCGCCTCGGCCCCAGCCGTGTGCGACTATGCGGCCTGGGCCAGTCTGAGCCTGGAAGCCCCGTTGACCTTCCTGCATGTGCTGGATCAGCGCCAGTACCCGGTTGCACCGGATCTGAGTGGCAATATCGGCCTTGGCAGCCGCGAGCACCTACTCGATGAGCTTGCTTCCCTGGATGAACAGCGCGGCAAGTTGGCCCTGGAGCAGGGGCGGATCATGTTAGCGGCCGCGAAAGAGCGGGCCATGAAGGATGGTGTGGCCGCACCGGAGTCCAAGCAACGTCATGGCGATCTGCTGGAGAGCCTGCAAGAGCTGGAAAGCGAAACGCGCCTACTGGTCATCGGTCGCCAGGGCGAGTCTAGTGGAGGCCTGAGTCAGCATGTCGGAAGCCAGCTGGAAAGCGTGATTCGTGTCATGCACCGGCCGATCCTGGTCACCCCGACCAGCTTTCAGAAGCCCCAGAGCGCAATGCTGGCCTTCGATGGCAGTGCTACTACCCGCAAGGGTGTGGAGATGCTGGCAGCCAGCCCCCTGCTGAAGGGACTACCGATCCACCTGGTCATGGTCGGGCCCGTGAACGACGAGTCGTCGGCGCAGCTGGACTGGGCGCAAAAAGTGCTGCTCAACGCCGGGTTCACTGTTCGTGCCGAGACCCTGAGCGGTGAGATAGAGCCTACCCTGCACGCCTATCAGAAAGAGCATGGCATTGATCTGCTGGTGATGGGGGCCTATGGCCATTCCCGTATCCGGCAGTTCCTGGTCGGAAGCACCACGACCAGCATGCTCCGCACCACCACCAGTCCGCTGTTACTGCTGCGCTAATGGCCATGGACGACGCCCTCGATCTTGCCCATTTCAAGACCCTGCTGGAACAGCGGGCTGCCGAGCTGGATCGATTGCTGGAAGACGCTGAGTCTCGCTCGCAATCGGTAGAGCTGGATCAAGGCAAGGTAGGGCGTTTGTCGAGGATGGATGCACTCCAGCAGCAAGCAATGAACGATGCCATCCGCAGTCGGGCGCAGCATGAACGCGTCCGCCTCCAGCTGGCCCTCAAGCGTTGGCACGAGGGTGAGTATGGCTGGTGTAACCAATGCGGCGAGTTGATCGCCTCAGGCCGCTTGGAATTCGATCCGGCCACGCCACTGTGCATCACCTGTGCCAGCCGCGTCGAGTCGGGTTGAAACCACCGCGCGGCGCGCTGCATCTCCCAATTAACGAGGTCTCTGATGTATTCGATGGCTAAACACTGGCTGGGCCGAACACGGAAAGCAAGTGCTTGGATGTGGGTGCTGTTGTGCCTTGCCCTGCTCGCCGTATTCCAAGTCCGCACCCATCACCTTGATGATCGTTTGTACTTCTGGATCAAGACCCACTGGCACACCGATGATTGGCAGGAGCGCTCTGTGTGGCTGCCTGACTATCGGGTTGAGCTGGATGCTAAGCCGGTTCCAGGTGTGGACAACAATCTTTCGGGCCTGACCTTCGACCCTGACCTAAACCTGCTGTGGGCGGTCACCAACGGCCCAAACGAACTATTGGCCCTCAGTCGTGACGGTGATGTGGAAAGACGTTACAGCCTGGATGGCTTCCACGATGTGGAGGCGGTGTCCTATGCCGGCAACGGCCAGCTGGTAATCGCCGAAGAGCGCCGGCAGAGCCTGGTTGTCGTGGATGTCCCCATCGCTGAAGACGGTAAACTTTCTCCTGATCGACCATTGAGCCGAGACCAGTATCCAGCTCTGACCCTGGCGCTTGGCAAGGAGGACAACAAAGGCCTTGAAGGGCTCGCCTACGACCTGAAAGGCGACCGCCTGTTTGTGACCAAGGAGCGTGACCCCCGCCAATTGCTGGAAGTGGGCGGCCTTCGTGCCAGCCTGGCAGGAGGTTTTTCCCTGCACGTCCGCGACCTGTCCAGCTTGGTAAAGGACAAGGTGTTTGCGACTGACTTATCTTCGGTCGTCTTCGACCAACAGAGTGGCCATCTGATTCTGCTCAGTGACGAGTCGAAACTGCTGATTGAAATGACCGACGAGGGCAAAGTGGTGAGTTTCCGCTCCCTGGCGAGAGGGTTTGCTGGTTTGCTGAAGGGCATACCCCAGGCCGAAGGCGTAACCATCGACGATGAAGGGTATTTGTACGTGGTCAGCGAGCCGAACCTGTTCTATCGCTTTAGCCGCGAGACAGATTAACCGGTCAACAAGCTACAGTCGGGCGTGGTCGGGACGCTTGCACTGTTAGCGTACGATTTTTTCCGAATTCTGCGGGCTCCCCATCAACGCTCGCAGGTGCGCCGGGGCGGCCGACGGATTGAACGCGTAGAGCCGTTTGGATGGCAGGTCGCGGATGCGCGGAGCGAACCGGTAGCCGAGAATGGCACATGCGGCAAAGACGTGATCGGTGAAGCCGCCCGTGTCGGTGAACTGCTCGCGGATATGGCGTCCAGCATCGTTCATCAGCAGGCCATCGAGGATGTAAGGCGCTTCGCTTGCCGTTGCAGGAATCACCTGGGTTGCGAACGGCGCATATTGGTCGGAGACGTGGCTATAGGCTTTCAGGCCCGGGGTATTGCCATATTTCGCGTTGACCAGGTTCATGGCCTCACCTTGCTCTGTAGCGACGAAGAACTGTCCGTCGCTCGAAGCCGACGTGCCCATGCCCCAGAACCGGGCCATGGGTAACGCTGCCTGTGCCTCGACCACCATGGCCAGCGCCCGGTCATAGGCTTCGCCCTCGACATGCCACCGTCCAATGCGGATCAATTCCCAGAAGGTGTGGGTGTTTGTCGCATCCGCCATTTTGCGCAAGCCGAGGTTGATCCCTTCCGCCAAGATAACGTTCATTAGCCCGATCCGGTCAGCGCAGGGTGCTCCTGTGCGCAGATGGGTGAACGCTTCGGTGAAGCCGGTCGCCGCATCCACCTCCAGCAGGAGATCGGTGATGCGCGTGGGCGGGATCTGCTTGTAGAGATCGAGCACCAGATCTTCGGCGCCTGTCGGCGCGGCGGCTTCGAGTTTCTCGATATGCAGAACGCCGTTTTCAATCGACCCGCCCGGGATCGTGCCTGCGCGAGCGGCACGGCCAAGCTCGCGCAACCGCATGTCGAGGCGAGCTTGCCGGTCTGCCAGCCATTCCTCCGGCCGCAATGGCACAGCGAGACGACCGCCTTCCGCGATGGATTGTGCCGGAACGAGTGCGTGTTTCAGATCGCCATAGCGCCGGGACCTAGTAAGCCAGACATCTCCGGAGCGGAACGCATCGCGCAGATGGAACAGCACCGCGATCTCCCATAGGCGAGCGTCGCCAGCCCTCTGGGCCCGAAGGTGGCGATGCCATTTCGAGCTGGGCCGCAAGAAGCTGGTCATCGCGGCATCGTTCAAACCGGTACGAAGGGCCGTCACCGCTTCCAGAAGCGGCAGTGCAACGGGCGCAGCTCGCAGATCGAGCAGGCGCAACATGCGTGGAGCGTATCGGCGGAAGCGGTGATAACCGTCGAGCACATGATTGAGCGGATCGTCGGCCATGGTGGCGGTCAGCCTGGTTGCCATTGCAACAAGGGTTTTTAAGCCGTCCCACCCTGACCCACTCGCGATGACATCGCCCAGCGGCTGGCCATCATCCTGTGCATCGACCAGGGCGCCCCCGATCTCGGCGAAGGATTTCAGGGTGTCACGCACCACCCCCGCTTCGTCTGCGACCTTTGCATGGCAAATACGCTCCGAAGCACGGTAGAGACGGCCGACGATCCGGTCGTGGGTTTCGACCACTGCGTCGGCCAACATCGCCTGCCATTCCGAGACGCAAACAGCCAAGATCGCAAGCCGCCTGTCCTCCGGGAGATCGCGCATGCCGTCGGCATAATACCGTTCACCCTGCCTGCGCAGACGAGTCACCCGATGGGCAGGAACGCCGGCAAGCAGATCCTCGGGGAGATCGATGCGTTGCAGATATTCGAGCCGGTCGAGCAGCCGGTTGGCCGACGAAGAGTTCGAGCCAGGCTCGAACTGGCGCAGCCACACAAAACGGGTCACCCGATCATCAGCCGTCTCCTCGAGCAATGCCAGCAACTGTTCTCGGATCGACATAGGCAGCCGACTGGCGATCCTCGTCTCGATGCGTCGCTCGGCATCGACGAGAGCCGCGGCACAAAGCCGCTCGATCGTGGATGTCGCGGGAAGGACAGTGCGGGTGCGTCGGCACTCGGCTACGAAGCGACGGGCGATATCCTCGTTCGACACCGCCATCTCGGCTTCTCGGAACAACCATTCCTTCAGCTCGCTCGCACCACGTCCGGAGAAGGTGCGGAAGCCGTAGAGCCCCCGTAACTCGGCAAGATGCTCGTGCCGTGTTTCCTCGCGGGCAGCATAGTCTACGAGATCGTCGGCACCCAGGCCAAGCTGCGCTCCGATAAATTCGATGACCTCTGCAGGGATCAGTTCGCCTGGAGCCAGCACCCGGCCGGGATAGCGCAGGACACACAATTGCAGGGCGAAGCCGAACCTGTTGTGAGCGCGCCGACGCAGCCTGATATGCCCAAGGTCTTCATCACTCAGCGTATAGTGCTTGAGCAAATCCGTCTGTGAAGTCGGCAAGCGCAACAGCGCGTCTTTCTGCCGATCGGTTAGAGTGACGCGACGCGGCATACATGTTCCTTTTTCAAAATCTGATAGCGTTCAAGACGCTTTGTTTATGAAGCTGGTTGAGATACATTTCCAGAGGTCAATGCAATCGTGGCCGAAGCGCCGCCTCAAACCAACGTATACGTGACGGGTGAAAAGGTGCTGATCGGCTACATGCGGGTATCGAAGGCGGACGGATCCCAGTCCACCAATTTGCAACGCGATGCGCTCATCGCCGCTGGTGTGAGCCTTGCGCACCTTTACGAGGATCTGGCCTCGGGCAGGCGCGATGATCGCCCAGGGTTGGCTGCTTGCCTGAAGGCGCTTCGTGAAGGGGACACGCTGATCGTGTGGAAGCTCGATCGGCTTGGCCGTGATCTGCGCCACCTGATCAACACCGTGCACGACCTAACTGCGCGTAGCGTGGGCCTGAAGGTCCTGACCGGTCACGGTGCGGCGGTCGACACGACGACTGCCGCCGGCAAGCTTGTGTTCGGTATTTTTGCCGCGCTGGCCGAGTTCGAGCGTGAGTTGATTTCCGAGCGAACAGTCGCTGGACTTATCTCGGCGCGCGCTCGCGGCAGGAAAGGGGGGCGCCCCTTCAAGATGACCGCCGCCAAGCTACGCCTGGCGATGGCCAGCATGGGGCAACCGGAAACCAAGGTGGGCGATCTCTGCGAAGAACTCGGGATTACCCGGCAGACGCTCTACCGGCACGTGTCGCCCAAGGGCGAACTGCGGCCAGACGGCGTAAAGCTGCTCTCCCTCGGTTCAGCCGCATAAATGGAGGCGACCTGGAACGGGGCGCTGTTCAGTGCGGCAACGATCCGATTACCGGTGTCGACCCAGAGCAGCCGTAGAGCTTTTGGGAAAGCTGTCGTTCAACGCTAAGTTCAGCCGCAGTCTGTAAGTTGGTTTTTTGTGGAATACTTTTGCGTAGCAAAACCACAAAAAGGCGACTTACAGACTGTCGAGTGCGCGAAGCGCACGTTGCTGGAACGATTTGTTAGGCAGGCTCCGCTTAATCATATATGACATGAAGACCATTGCGCTTTAGATTCTCCAAGGAATCCAGCATCGTTTTCAGGGCTTCAGCAGAGTGTCCCTCCCACTCTTCAACGAGCCCAACAATCTGGAGGGGTTCGGAAGTTCGATAGGACATTGTTGGATTCCCTGGAAATTTCTTATTGGTAAGATTAGGGTCATCCTCAAAAGGTCCAGTTGGTTCAACTAAGTATATGTATCCCCGGCCATCTAGACCTGACAGTGAAACAGCAAGTTCAGCGCCCCAAATTGCTGGCTCAAGCATAGCTGAAAAATAAACGTGTTTGAGTGTGCGACCCTCTTCAAAATGAGTGTTGAACCCAGTTGTTAGGAGTTCACCTACCGATAATTTAGCTTTGGTACCATGATAAAACGGTCCCTGCATATCTTTACAATTTGCATGCGTGATTGGAACCCAATCTTTCATCATTCTTCACTCCGAAGGTTGGAAAAAGGTTTGGCAGCCTAACGCTGAGTTCAGCGGCAGTTTTTAAGTTGTGGTTTTATGGAATACTTTTGCGCAGCAAAACCATAAAACTGCGACTTAAAAACTGTCCAGCGCAGGCACGAAGTGCCGGAGCGGTGCTGCAACGACTTGTTAGAAAATTAGTTACTTGGCAGTGATGGTTTTTTACTTTCTTTTAGCCCTTTAACAGCCTGCTCCCAAGTAAGTTTCAAGAGTGATGCGTTCCCAGTTTCACTATGACTTGAAACAACCAACTTTGCTTTACCATATTTAGACATTAATATTTTGGCGGACTTTGGCCAAGCTTCTAAATTTGCGTCACCCAAATTACCAAGACCGTACGGTTTAACAAAACAACCACCGAACAAAACTCTATTTTCAGGTAGCCAAACCACTACGTTATCTGGAGTGTGCCCTGGACCAGGATAAAAAACTTCAATCTTATTATTAACTAGCCAATAGCTACCTCCGCTAAATGAATTTTTAGCTTGTACCTTACCGTCTTTTTTAAGAAGTTCATTTGTTAATTCAGATGCATACGTGGGGATAGATTGAGAATTAAGCCACTCTATTCCGCCCGTGCTGTCGCTATGAAAATGAGAGGAAATACTGCCTTTTATTTTATAGCCGCGCTCCACAAACCAAGTGACTAACTTTTCAGTATCTTTTGCCGTAAATGGAGTGTCAATCAGATAGGCCTCAGTATTTACAAGAACCACCAAGCCGTGTTTAGGAACAACACCCCAACCGTTAACTTCTTCAAACGAAGTATGAACATAAACACCTTCGTCAAGCTTCTCAATTTTTAAATCTGGCAAAGACTCTCCTGCGGCAGTAATGCTACAAAACATAAACATAAAGAATACAGATAACTTGTTCATACTTTACCTTTTCTAACTTTGTTTTAGGGCGACTGCCCTGCTGCGTAACATCGTTGCTGCTCCATAACATCAAACATCGACCCACGGCGTAACGCGCTTGCTGCTTGGATGCCCGAGGCATAGACTGTACAAAAAAACAGTCATAACAAGCCATGAAAACCGCCACTGCGCCGTTACCACCGCTGCGTTCGGTCAAGGTTCTGGACCAGTTGCGTGAGCGCATACGCTACTTGCATTACAGCTTACGAACCGAACAGGCTTATGTCCACTGGGTTCGTGCCTTCATCCGTTTCCACGGTGTGCGTCACCCGGCAACCTTGGGCAGCAGCGAAGTCGAGGCATTTCTGTCCTGGCTGGCGAACGAGCGCAAGGTTTCGGTCTCCACGCATCGTCAGGCATTGGCGGCCTTGCTGTTCTTCTACGGCAAGGTGCTGTGCACGGATCTGCCCTGGCTTCAGGAGATCGGAAGACCTCGGCCGTCGCGGCGCTTGCCGGTGGTGCTGACCCCGGATGAAGTGGTTCGCATCCTCGGTTTTCTGGAAGGCGAGCATCGTTTGTTCGCCCAGCTTCTGTATGGAACGGGCATGCGGATCAGTGAGGGTTTGCAACTGCGGGTCAAGGATCTGGATTTCGATCACGGCACGATCATCGTGCGGGAGGGCAAGGGCTCCAAGGATCGGGCCTTGATGTTACCCGAGAGCTTGGCACCCAGCCTGCGCGAGCAGCTGTCGCGTGCACGGGCATGGTGGCTGAAGGACCAGGCCGAGGGCCGCAGCGGCGTTGCGCTTCCCGACGCCCTTGAGCGGAAGTATCCGCGCGCCGGGCATTCCTGGCCGTGGTTCTGGGTTTTTGCGCAGCACACGCATTCGACCGATCCACGGAGCGGTGTCGTGCGTCGCCATCACATGTATGACCAGACCTTTCAGCGCGCCTTCAAACGTGCCGTAGAACAAGCAGGCATCACGAAGCCCGCCACACCGCACACCCTCCGCCACTCGTTCGCGACGGCCTTGCTCCGCAGCGGTTACGACATTCGAACCGTGCAGGATCTGCTCGGCCATTCCGACGTCTCTACGACGATGATTTACACGCATGTGCTGAAAGTTGGCGGTGCCGGAGTGCGCTCACCGCTTGATGCGCTGCCGCCCCTCACTAGTGAGAGGTAGGGCAGCGCAAGTCAATCCTGGCGGATTCACTACCCCTGCGCGAAGGCCATCGGTGCCGCATCGAACGGCCGGTTGCGGAAAGTCCTCCCTGCGTCCGCTGATGGCCGGCAGCAGCCCGTCGTTGCCTGATGGATCCAACCCCTCCGCTGCTATAGTGCAGTCGGCTTCTGACGTTCAGTGCAGCCGTCTTCTGAAAACGACATCTCCGCCTCTGACAGGCAACCAGTCAGAATGCGATTCACCCAAAAAAATATAAGTCCGATTCAATGGAGGTTCCTTCAGTTTGCTGATGAGGCGCGGAGGTGGCTCAACCTGCGAAAAGAAAAGAGTTGCTATGCAAGGCCAAGAACATGCTTTCCATGGTCTCTGAGCTCGCCTTTGGGGCCGACGTACCGGTAGAGAGTGACGCGCTCGATGCCAAGTTCCTTGCAGAGATCGGAAACTGAAGTATCGCGCTGGGCCATGGCGGCTTGCGCGAGACGCACCTGAGCTTTGGTGAGCGCGAATTTTCGTCCGCCCTTGCGACCGCGCGCTCTCGCGGAGGCGAGACCCGCCATGGTGCGCTCTCGGATCAGATCCCGCTCGAACTCAGCCAAGGTGGCGAAGATTCCGAACACCATGCGACCGGACGCAGTCGTGGTGTCGATCTGAGCGCCCTTTTCAGTCAGAACCCGCAGGCCGATCTTGCGGTCTGACAGCTCCTTCACCGTGTTGACCAGATGGGCAAGCGATCGTCCGAGGCGATCGAGCTTCCAGACCACCAGCACATCGCCGTCACGCAATGACTTGAGGCAAGCGGTCAAACCAGGGCGATCATCACGACCGCCGGAAGCAAGATCATCATAGATATTGTCCCGTTCGACACCTGCGGCGCGCAAGGCGTCGTGCTGCAGGTCGAGAGACTGCGAGCCATCGGCTTTGGAGACGCGGGCATATCCGATCAGCATGTATCACAAACGTTCGATTATGTGACAGTGTGAGCCAGAAAGTTCTCGCCGTCAAAAACTGTCACTTAACCCGTCATTTAGTCTAAGACCTGCAAACGGCCATTCAGGCTCGTAATGTGACAAAAACTCCGGCGGGATGCCCTCCTTGGTGAACGTGGCGCGCAAACGTTCCAGGGATTCGGGGTCGCGTCGCCCGTAGGACGCCAGTGTGAACAGCAAGCGGGCCGTCTCCGGGTTGTGTCGCGCTTCAATGATGGCCTCATCGATGGCCTGGGCTGCTCGTTGCCAGTGGTTGATGGGTTCCGGCTTCGGCACCTTCGCCGGCAGGCCGTTGGTGAAACCAGTGTGCGGCTCCGTCTGAAACAGCGCGGCCTGTTCCCCGCGCGGGATCAGCGCCTTTGACTCGATCAGCGTGATGGCGGTGGCCGCCGCCTCCAGCATCTGCCACTGCACCGCCGGGGCCAGAATCTCGTAGGGACGCCACAGACTCTGCCCGGCGCGCAGCGGATGGCCGCAGCGCTCCCAGACATGGCGGATGCTCGCCGAGCAACTGCCGCAGTGCGAGAGCGGCGTGTTCAGCTCATCAAGCAGGGTGCGCAGCAGCCGGAACCACAAGCCGGCGTGGACACGCCGACGCGGCAGCTCCACAAAACCCGTCGTCAGCGCCTGCCAGGTGCGCCGGTCCATGCAGGCGATTGCGTCATCGGCAGGGCGCGGCGCAGCATCGGCGATTTCCCACTGAAGATACCGGCCGGGCATGCCCCAGTAGGACTCCAGCCAGCAGCCATGCTGCGGGCAGCTCAGCATCAAGGGGAGCTGCCAGACGAGTAGCACAGCTTGATTCGTTGGATCGTTCAGACACTGCGGACACGCCCGGCGAATCGTCTGGCTCGGTAGCCAGGCACGCCAGCGAGTGATGGACCGCACCTTGCGGGTGCGCTTGGGCAGGAGCACCGCGCATTGGAATGTATAGGTTTCCAAGGCTGCTGGTACCGAATCGTCGAGACTGTCGAGCAGCCACGGCACCCAGCCTGCAAGACTCATGCTGCGCAACCGCTCCAGCTCGACGCCACTGCGCTGGCAGAGCGCCGTCAGCAACGACAAGGATGGTGCGGTATCCAGGTCATCAAGTTGGCTGTGACCAAGATCGTGGGCCAGCAGCTCGTGCACGTCCATCTGGTAGCAGGCGGCGACCCGGTTGAGCCATGAGGACAGGGCTTCGCCTTCCTTGGGTGCCGGATGCAGCGGCCAGCGCGGCGCGGACTTCACATCAGTTCCCGCTCGAACTGTCGCCGCCGCTCACTGGGGCCGATGTAGTCGGCCATGCTGAGCGTGCGGTGGTTGATCGCTTCCTCGCCACTCTCCACGGCGGCGACGGCCGCCGCCACCAGCAGATGTGCAAGCTCGCCGATGGTGCCTTCGCTCCGGGTGAGCAGGTAGCGGGCCATGTCCAGCGTGGCAATCGGGGATGGCCGCCGTAGCGGGAGTGACGCCGCGAAGCTGGCCAGCAGCGAGCAGCAGTCCTCATTGGCCTCCCACGGCGGCAGCAGCATCGGCTCGAAGCGGTTTTCCAACTGATCGTCCGAACGGATGGCCAGGTACGCCTCGCGCGTGCCGACCCCGACCAGGGGGATACGCAGCTCGTTGCCGAGGAAGCGCAGCAGGTTGAGGAACTCGCGCCGGTTAACGCTGTTGCCAGCCAGTACATTGTGCAGTTCGTCGATCACCAGCATGCGCACGCCGACCTTGCGCAGCAGGGCCAGCGCCAGTTGCTCCATTTCCGGCAGCCGTGGGCGCGGGCGCAGCGGCGCGCCCATCGCAGCCAGCAGCGCGACATAGAAGCGGATCACCGATGGCTCTGACGGCATCTGCACGACCAGCACCGGGATATGTTCTTGGTCAGCGTCGGTGCCGACCGGGTGCGCCCGCCGGAATTTCTCGACGATCATCGACTTGCCGTTGTTGGTGGGGCCGACCAGCAGCAGGTTTGGCATGCGTTGCTTGTTCGGCCACGCATACAGAGTTTCCAGCCGGTTCAGCGCCTCGACCGCGCGCGGGTAGCCGATCCAGCGGTCGGCGCGAATGCGCTGGATGCGCTCGTCTGCCGGCAGCCTGGCCAAACCCTGTGCCGCTGGCAGCAGGTGGGACAGGTCAATGACGGGATATTCGTCCACGGCTACCACTCCTCGATCTGATCGAACGGTTTGGCCGGCGGCAGGTTGTCTGCCTGCGGGTCAGCCATGTCCACATCCGGCGGTATGGGCTTGGCCGGTGGCTCCGACGTCTTGAGGTGCTGGCGGCGATCAGCGTCGCGCCGCGCCTTGCGCGTGGCCTTCTGGGCGGTGGTCACGATCTCGCGCATCTGCCCGATCATGCGGAACAGCGCCGACTCGTCCACCTGCTCGCGCCCGAGCTGACGCAATTTGGCCAGCGCCTGGCGTTGTTCCCAGAGGGTGACGGCCGGATGGGACAAGGTGCGGTAGTGGATCTCCAGATAGTGCTGACCTTCCGGTTCCAGTACCCAGATGCGGCTGATGTCGCGCGGATCGCGCCGGATCAGGAAGGCGGGCAAGCGCTCGCGCCGGGCAATCCACGGCTTGAGGGCGTCGGCGTAGTAGTGGATGTGGTCGATGACAAAGCCGGTGCGGGTCAGGGTGCGGCGGATCACCGGCAGGAAATCGACCAAAAACGCGGTGGGGCGGGTAACGACGGCCGGGACGCCAACGCGCTCCACGGCCTCGGCCCAGCGCGCGGCCGGCGGCTGGAGCAGGCCGTTGTGCACGGAGCCGTGATAGGTGCCTACCGCCAACGCGAGCCAGCGCTCCAGCTCGCGCAGCGTCAGGGTGGCCATCTTCTCGGAATCGTACTCGCCGCGCTGGCCGGGATTGGAGAAGGTCGTCCCCGGTAATTCGTCGTGGATCATCTGCATCGCCGTGCCGATGATCCGTTCCACGATGCCGCCGTAGTGCGGCTGGCCTGGTGGGCGATAGTCCAGCCGGATGCCATGCTGTTCGCAGCCACGGCGCAGCGCTTCGCTTTTGAACTCGGCCGCGTTGTCCAGATAGAGCAGCCTGGGCTTGCCGCTCATCGGCCAGTCCATTTCCACATTCAGCCCTTCCAGCCAGGGCCGCTTGTCGCAGGCGGCATGCGCGAGGCATAGGCCGACCGAGACGGCGGACGGCGCTTCCAGCGTGACCACCATGCCGAGTACGCAGCGCGTGAACACGTCGATGGCGAGGGTCAAATATGGGCGGCCAATCGGTTGCCGGTCGCGCTCGTCGACCACGATCAGGTCGATGACGGTGTGGTCGATCTGCACCTGTTCCAGCGGCATGGTGACTTCGGGCGGAATGCCACCCGCGCCTTGCAAGGGACGGGCAGCGTCCTGCCCGCCCCGGCTGCGGGCTATTTTCGCCGGGTGTAGTCCGGCAATCCGCTGGGCCACGGTGTTGCGCGCCGGCACCGGCAGCTTCTGGGTTTTGCACGCCTGCGCGACTTCGCGGTGGAACGCCGCCAGGCTGCGTTTCTGCTTGGTCAGGAAGCGCTTTTGCAGCAGCTCGCGGATGATGCGCTCGACCGGTTCCGGCAAGCGCCCCTTGCCTTTGCCGCCGCCGGATCGGCCGGGCGTCAGGTCTGTTACCAGGCCAGTACCCTGCCGGGCGCGACGGATCAGGACATATACCTGTCGCCGGGACAGGCCCAGCGCTTGGGCTGCCTCATCGGCGGCTTCATGCCCGACCACCTCAAGCGCTGCCAGTGGCCCGATGATTTCCGTCCGGTGCCGGGCTTGCGCCCATGCCTCGTCGGGCAGGGTGGCCACGCCTTGCGCGGCAATCGGTGGAGTGTCTGATGTCATGCCCAAACCTCGCTTTGGTGCACACGAGTATTGAGCATAGTCGAGATTGGTGCAGACGACTCCTGATATTGGGCTGTCAGGAGCCGTATGCACACCAGGCGTTACATCCAGTCAGATGGTGCGGTCGTCTTCTGAAAACGACAGGAGAATCCGGTGATTTTGTTTTTCGACGTGGTGACGGGCATGCCTTCGCGAAAATCGCACCTGCTTCCCGTCGCGGTGAGCTCGCTGGAGAGCGTGACCGCCTCATTTGGCTCAAAGGTCGAGGTGTGGCTTGCCCCGAGGTAATCAACTGGCAGGAGGAACAGGAGGGCGCATGCCTAGTGATAACGGCAATTCCGGGAGTACCGGCGGCGGATCTGTCTGGAGCAGATTTGCTCAAAGCGTGGCCGTCAATGGGGCAGCAACTTGGGGCTGTTCACAGCCTATCGGTTGATCAATGTCCGTTTGAGCGCAGGCTGTCGCGAATGATCGGACGCGCCGTTGATGTGGTGTCCCGCAATGCCGTCAATCCCGACTTCTTACCTGACGAGGACAAGAGTACGCCGCAGCTCGATCTTTTGGCTCGTGTCGAACGAGAGCTACCGGTGCGGCTCGACCAAGAGCGCACCGATATGGTTGTTTGCCATGGTGATCCCTGCATGCCGAACTTCATGGTAGACCCTAGAACTCTTCAATGTACGGGTCTGATCGACCTTGGGCGGCTCGGAACAGCAGATCGCTATGCCGATTTGGCACTCATGATTGCTAACGCCGAAGAGAACTGGGCAGCGCCAGATGAAGCAGAGCGCGCCTTCGCTGTCCTATTCAATGTATTGGGGATCGAAGCCCCCGACCGCGAACGCCTTGCCTTCTATCTGCGATTGGACCCTCTTACTTGGGGTTGATGTTCATGCCGCCTGTTTTTCCTGCTCATTGGCACGTTTCCCAACCTGTTCTCATTGCGGACACCTTTTCCAGCCTCGTTTGGAAAGTTTTTTTGCCAGACGGGACTCCTGCAATCGTCAAAGGATTGAAACCTATAGAAGACATTGCTGATGAACTGCGCGGGGCCGACTATCTGGTATGGCGCAGTGGGAGGGGAGCAGTCCGGTTGCTCGGTCGTGAGAACAATCTGATGTTGCTCGAATATGCCGGGGAGCGAATGCTCTCTCACATCGTTGCCGAGCACGGCGACTACCAGGCGACCGAAATTGCAGCGGAACTGATGGCGAAGCTGTATGCCGCATCTGAGGAACCCCTGCCTTCTGCTCTTCTCCCGATCCGGGAGCGCTTTGCAGCTTTGTTTCAGCGGGCGCGTGACGATCAAAACGCAGGTCGTCAAACTGACTACGTCCACGCGGCGATTATAGCCGATCAAATGATGAGCAATGCCTCGGAACTGCGTGGGCTACATGGCGATCTGCATCATGAAAATATCATGTTCTCCAGTCGCGGCTGGCTGGTGATAGATCCAGTCGGTCTGGTCGGTGAAGTGGGCTTTGGCGCCGCCAATATGTTCTACGATCCGGCTGACAGAGACGACCTTTGTCTCGATCCTAGACGCATTGCACAGATGGCGGACGCATTCTCTCGTGCGCTGGACGTCGATCCGCGTCGGCTGCTCGACCAGGCGTACGCTTACGGGTGTCTTTCCGCGGCTTGGAACGCGGATGGAGAAGAGGAGCAACGCGATCTAGCTATCGCGGCCGCAATCAAGCACGTGCGACAGACGTCATACTAGATATCAAGCGACTTCTCCTATCCCCTGGGAACACATCAATCTTACCGGAGAATATCGTTGGCCAAAGCCTTAGCGTAGGATTTCGCCCCCTCCCGCAAACGACCCCTATAGCAGCGGAGGGGTTGGATCCATCAGGCAACGACGGGCTGCTGCCGGCCATCAGCGGACGCAGGGAGGACTTTCCGCAACCGGCCGTTCGATGCGGCACCGATGGCCTTCGCGCAGGGGTAGTGAATCCGCCAGGATTGACTTGCGCTGCCCTACCTCTCACTAGTGAGGGGCGGCAGCGCATCAAGCGGTGAGCGCACTCCGGCACCGCCAACTTTCAGCACATGCGTGTAAATCATCGTCGTAGAGACGTCGGAATGGCCGAGCAGATCCTGCACGGTTCGAATGTCGTAACCGCTGCGGAGCAAGGCCGTCGCGAACGAGTGGCGGAGGGTGTGCGGTGTGGCGGGCTTCGTGATGCCTGCTTGTTCTACGGCACGTTTGAAGGCGCGCTGAAAGGTCTGGTCATACATGTGATGGCGACGCACGACACCGCTCCGTGGATCGGTCGAATGCGTGTGCTGCGCAAAAACCCAGAACCACGGCCAGGAATGCCCGGCGCGCGGATACTTCCGCTCAAGGGCGTCGGGAAGCGCAACGCCGCTGCGGCCCTCGGCCTGGTCCTTCAGCCACCATGCCCGTGCACGCGACAGCTGCTCGCGCAGGCTGGGTGCCAAGCTCTCGGGTAACATCAAGGCCCGATCCTTGGAGCCCTTGCCCTCCCGCACGATGATCGTGCCGTGATCGAAATCCAGATCCTTGACCCGCAGTTGCAAACCCTCACTGATCCGCATGCCCGTTCCATACAGAAGCTGGGCGAACAAACGATGCTCGCCTTCCAGAAAACCGAGGATGCGAACCACTTCATCCGGGGTCAGCACCACCGGCAAGCGCCGCGACGGCCGAGGTCTTCCGATCTCCTGAAGCCAGGGCAGATCCGTGCACAGCACCTTGCCGTAGAAGAACAGCAAGGCCGCCAATGCCTGACGATGCGTGGAGACCGAAACCTTGCGCTCGTTCGCCAGCCAGGACAGAAATGCCTCGACTTCGCTGCTGCCCAAGGTTGCCGGGTGACGCACACCGTGGAAACGGATGAAGGCACGAACCCAGTGGACATAAGCCTGTTCGGTTCGTAAGCTGTAATGCAAGTAGCGTATGCGCTCACGCAACTGGTCCAGAACCTTGACCGAACGCAGCGGTGGTAACGGCGCAGTGGCGGTTTTCATGGCTTGTTATGACTGTTTTTTTGTACAGTCTATGCCTCGGGCATCCAAGCAGCAAGCGCGTTACGCCGTGGGTCGATGTTTGATGTTATGGAGCAGCAACGATGTTACGCAGCAGGGCAGTCGCCCTAAAACAAAGTTAACCCAAAGGAGTATCGTGAAAATATCACTAATGGCTGCAAAAGCAAGAAATGGGGTTATTGGCTGCGGCTCGGATATCCCGTGGAACGCTAAAGGTGAGCAGCTGCTTTTTAAAGCAATAACTTACAATCAATGGCTCTTAGTCGGCCGTAAAACATTTGAGGCAATGGGGGCTCTCCCAAATAGAAAGTATGCAGTTGTCAGCCGCTCAGGATCGGTAGCTACTAACGATGATGTGGTTGTGTTTCCATCTATAGAAGCAGCAATGAGGGAGCTAAAGACTCTTACGAACCATGTTGTTGTTTCTGGTGGTGGAGAGATCTACAAGAGTCTGATCGCCCATGCCGACACGCTACATATCTCGACAATAGATTCCGAGCCAGAGGGCAATGTTTTCTTTCCGGAAATCCCCAAAGAGTTCAATGTGGTGTTCGAGCAGGAATTTCATTCAAATATAAATTATCGCTATCAAATCTGGCAAAGGGGTTAACCATCCAAGCCATCGGACACATTTTGCTTCGCTGCGCTCAAAACGCAAAATGTGCCGCTGCTTAGCGGCGTTAGACCGCTATGACAGTCGCCCTCGACGAAGTATCTGAACTAAAGAATTTGCTTTCACCCTTGTTGGATGAATGCACTTTTGAAGAAGTTGAGTATGGTCAGTCAGAAGCTCGAGTGATTCGAGTTCTATTTCCTGATCGCAATACCGCGTATCTAAAGTACGCCTCCGGATCTTCTGCTCAAGAAATTCTTCAAGAGCATCAGCGCACTAGATGGCTCAGAACACGAGCTCTCGTACCGGAAGTGATCTCATATGTCTCGACTTCAACTGTCACCATCCTGTTGACAAAAGCATTGATTGGCCACAATGCCGCTGACGCCGCAGATGCAGATCCAGTTATTGTTGTTGCAGAGATGGCACGAGCGTTACGCGACCTCCATTCGATCTCGCCTGACGATTGCCCATTCGACGAAAGGCTCCACCTGCGACTGAAGCTGGCTTCGGGCCGTTTGGAAGCCGGGTTAGTTGATGAGGAGGACTTTGATCACGCAAGGCAAGGCATGCTGGCGCGGGATGTTTACGAGCAACTTTTTATACAAATGCCTGGAGCGGAGCAGCTGGTAGTCACACATGGCGACGCCTGTCCCGAGAACTTCATCTTCCAAGGTAATGCCTTCGTCGGCTTCATAGACTGCGGTCGGGTCGGGCTTGCCGATAAGTATCAAGACCTGGCGCTTGCATCGAGAAACATTGACGCGGTATTTGGACCAGAACTCACTAACCAGTTCTTCATCGAGTATGGAGAGCCAAATCCGAACATAGCTAAGATTGAGTACTACCGGATCTTGGATGAGTTCTTCTAAGCGCGGTCTAACAATTCGTATATGGACTCTCCCCACAAGTAGTGAGCAAAGCTTTGCCTTTGCACCTGTCGTCAGCGCGGTTGCATTCGTATATCCGGCCTGTTTTGGGCTTTTCTGCCCTGGCCATTCTGTAGTTCGCGCAGCGGGGGCCAAGCGTTCAATCGATCACACAGATCATCATTGTTATCGGCCTTGTTCCGCTGCAGGACTCGCCTGTTCCGACAGTGCTGCTGTTCACCACAACCACAAGAAAACCATCACACCTTTACTGATTACCCCCGCCGTCAGGCGGGCTTTACGCTCTGCCAATTGCCATTGAAACGCCGCTCGTGGCACCACACCGCCCAGCAGATCCGCACCAGTTTGTTGGCCAGGGCCACCGCCGCCTTGTTGTGACCGATACGCGCCGCCGTCTGCACAGCCCAGCGCTGTAACTGCGTCAGCTTTTCCGGCGTTCGAGCCTGGCAGCGTTGTGCGGCGAGCAAGGCTGCACGTGAGCCGTGGATCAGTAACGTGCGCACATAGACATTGCCCTGCCGGCTGATATGGCCGAGCTTGCGGCTATTGCCACTGCTGAACTCACGCGGCGTCATGCCCAGCCAAGCGCTGAGCTGGCGACCGCTGGCAAAGCGTTCGGGCTTGCCGACAGCGGCGGTCAGGGCGCTGGCGGTTAGCAGGCCAATGCCACTGACTTCATCCAGTTTGCGCACGATGTCATCATCAGCATGCCAGCGCTTGAGTTGCTGTTCGCATTCAGCCATGCACTGTTCGTACAAGTTGATCTCGGCCAGGACGATATGCAGCAGGCGGCTCAAGGAAGCGAGTTCAGGTTGGTCTACAAGTTCACTGGCAGCTCGGATGAAGGCTGCGGTCGACGTTGGGGCTTCGATACCCGCTTCACGCAGCATGCCGCGCAGCAGGTTGATGCGCTGGGTACGGCTCTTCTTCCAGGTTTCACGTAGCCCGTGCAATTGCTGGAGCTGTTGTTGATCGTGGCTCTTCACCGGCACGGGATGAATGTCGGTGCAGCGCGCCGCTTCGAGCATGGCATCGCAGTCATTACGGTCGGTTTTGTTACGACGGCGATAGGGCCGCACGTAGCGCGGGTGCAGCAGCTTCACCTGATGACCGAGCGATTGCGCCAACCGCCCCCAGTAATGCGCTGTACCACAGGCCTCCATCACCCACTCGACCGGCTCGGCCTGCTCCTGTATATATCGCCGGAACGCCTCTCGGTTCAGCCGCTTGCGCTGCATCACCTGGCCGGAGCGGACACTCTCGGCAACTTGGTAAACGGACTTGGCCAGATCAACTGCGATGCGCTTCATCACGACACTCCCAATTTCAGTCACCACCGTTCTCGGTATAGAACGGTGGCGCGGGGAGAGTCCATTACAGCATTCAAGCCGAGATCGCTTCGCGGCCGCGGAGTTGTTCTGTAAATTGTCACAACGCCGCGGCCGCAAAGCGCTCCGGCTTAACTCAGGCGTTAGCCATATTATGGAGCCTCATGCTTTTATATAAAATGTGTGACAATCAAAATTATGGGGTTACTTACATGAAGTTTTTATTGGCATTTTCGCTTTTAATACCATCCGTGGTTTTTGCAAGTAGTTCAAAGTTTCAGCAAGTTGAACAAGACGTTAAGGCAATTGAAGTTTCTCTTTCTGCTCGTATAGGTGTTTCCGTTCTTGATACTCAAAATGGAGAATATTGGGATTACAATGGCAATCAGCGCTTCCCGTTAACAAGTACTTTTAAAACAATAGCTTGCGCTAAATTACTATATGATGCTGAGCAAGGAAAAGTTAATCCCAATAGTACAGTCGAGATTAAGAAAGCAGATCTTGTGACCTATTCCCCTGTAATAGAAAAGCAAGTAGGGCAGGCAATCACACTCGATGATGCGTGCTTCGCAACTATGACTACAAGTGATAATACTGCGGCAAATATCATCCTAAGTGCTGTAGGTGGCCCCAAAGGCGTTACTGATTTTTTAAGACAAATTGGGGACAAAGAGACTCGTCTAGACCGTATTGAGCCTGATTTAAATGAAGGTAAGCTCGGTGATTTGAGGGATACGACAACTCCTAAGGCAATAGCCAGTACTTTGAATAAATTTTTATTTGGTTCCGCGCTATCTGAAATGAACCAGAAAAAATTAGAGTCTTGGATGGTGAACAATCAAGTCACTGGTAATTTACTACGTTCAGTATTGCCGGCGGGATGGAACATTGCGGATCGCTCAGGTGCTGGCGGATTTGGTGCTCGGAGTATTACAGCAGTTGTGTGGAGTGAGCATCAAGCCCCAATTATTGTGAGCATCTATCTAGCTCAAACACAGGCTTCAATGGCAGAGCGAAATGATGCGATTGTTAAAATTGGTCATTCAATTTTTGACGTTTATACATCACAGTCGCGCTGATAAGGCTAACAAGGCCATCAAGTTGACGGCTTTTCCGTCGCTTGTTTTGTGGTTTAACGCTACGCTACCACAAAACAATCAACTCCAAAGCCGCAACTTATGGCGGCGTTAGATGCACTAAGCACATAATTGCTCACAGCCAAACTATCAGGTCAAGTCTGCTTTTATTATTTTTAAGCGTGCATAATAAGCCCTACACAAATTGGGAGATATATCATGAAAGGCTGGCTTTTTCTTGTTATCGCAATAGTTGGCGAAGTAATCGCAACATCCGCATTAAAATCTAGCGAGGGCTTTACTAAGCTTGCCCCTTCCGCCGTTGTCATAATCGGTTATGGCATCGCATTTTATTTTCTTTCTCTGGTTCTGAAATCCATCCCTGTCGGTGTTGCTTATGCAGTCTGGTCGGGACTCGGCGTCGTCATAATTACAGCCATTGCCTGGTTGCTTCATGGGCAAAAGCTTGATGCGTGGGGCTTTGTAGGTATGGGGCTCATAATTGCTGCCTTTTTGCTCGCCCGATCCCCATCGTGGAAGTCGCTGCGGAGGCCGACGCCATGGTGACGGTGTTCGGCATTCTGAATCTCACCGAGGACTCCTTCTTCGATGAGAGCCGGCGGCTAGACCCCGCCGGCGCTGTCACCGCGGCGATCGAAATGCTGCGAGTCGGATCAGACGTCGTGGATGTCGGACCGGCCGCCAGCCATCCGGACGCGAGGCCTGTATCGCCGGCCGATGAGATCAGACGTATTGCGCCGCTCTTAGACGCCCTGTCCGATCAGATGCACCGTGTTTCAATCGACAGCTTCCAACCGGAAACCCAGCGCTATGCGCTCAAGCGCGGCGTGGGCTACCTGAACGATATCCAAGGATTTCCTGACCCTGCGCTCTATCCCGATATTGCTGAGGCGGACTGCAGGCTGGTGGTTATGCACTCAGCGCAGCGGGATGGCATCGCCACCCGCACCGGTCACCTTCGACCCGAAGACGCGCTCGACGAGATTGTGCGGTTCTTCGAGGCGCGGGTTTCCGCCTTGCGACGGAGCGGGGTCGCTGCCGACCGGCTCATCCTCGATCCGGGGATGGACCGGCGATTGGTCCATGGCGAAACGGCCGACCTTGCGCCGACCGGCTTCGGGCAACAGGTCCGCGAAGCCATGGACCAGCGCCGCGAGCATCATATCGAACAGCGCGATGCCACGCGCAACAGGGACGGCCGAATCTTCTACCGGCGCAATCTTCTCGCCACCCTGCGCGAGCGGGAAGTTGCGCGCGCCGGTGCGGAGATGGCCGAGGGCAAGGCGCTGCCGTTCCGCGCCGCCAAGGATGGTGAGAGTGTCAGCGGCAAGTTCACCGGGACTGTCCAGCTAACGAGCGGCAAGTTCGCCATCGTGGAAAAGAGCCACGAGTTCACCCTTGTCCCGTGGCGGCCGATCATCGACCGCCAGCTCGGCCGCGAGGTCGCGGGTATCATGCAGGGCGGTTCGGTGTCGTGGCAGTTAGGGCGGCAGCGGGGGTTGGGGCTATAGGAGCCAACGATACCGCATTGCAACGCAACAACTAATTCGATAAGAGCTGCTATTCAATTTCGTAATCGTGGAGCCATCAGCATGGGAAATTCCAAGTCAGCAGACAAGTAAGCCGCAACATCAGAATTGTTGTTGCGGCGCTCTGTAAGACCAATCCCATCTGATTGCTGACGAGCAGACGCTGCCCGGTATCCTTAATCGAGCGGTTGATTCGTCATGACCACCACACGCCCCGCGTGGGCCTATACGCTGCCGGCAGCCTTGCTGCTTATGGCTCCCTTCGACATCCTCGCCTCGCTGGCGATGGATATTTATCTTCCAGTCGTTCCGGCGATGCCGGGCGTCCTGAACACGACTCCATCCATAATCCAACTCACGTTGAGCCTCTACATGGTGATGCTCGGTGTGGGCCAAGTGATCTTTGGGCCACTCTCCGATCGCGTCGGGCGACGGCCGATCCTGCTTGTAGGCGCAACGGCTTTCGTTGCTGCGTCTCTGGGAGCGGCTTGTTCTTCAACTGCATTAGCCTTTGTTGCGTTTCGTCTGGTTCAGGCTGTTGGAGCATCGGCCATGCTGGTGGCCACCTTCGCGACCGTGCGCGACGTATATGCCAATCGTCCCGAAGGTGCCGTCATCTACGGCCTTTTCAGTTCGATGCTGGCGTTCGTGCCTGCGCTCGGCCCTATAGCCGGTGCGCTGATCGGCGAGTTTTGGGGATGGCAGGCGATCTTCATCACACTGGCTGCACTGGCTTCGCTCGCACTCTTAAACGCCAGTTTCAGGTGGCATGAAACCCGACCGTTGGATCAGGCCAGAACGCAACGATCTGTTTTGCCGATCTTCGCGAGTCCGGCCTTTTGGGTTTACACGGTCGGATTTAGTGCCGGCATGGGCACATTCTTCGTTTTCTTCTCGACAGCCCCCCGTGTTCTCATAGGCCAAGCCGGCTATTCCGAGATCGGATTTAGCTTGGCCTTCGCGACTGTCGCGCTGGTCATGGTCACGACAACCCGCTTCGCAAAGTCCTTCGTTGCCAAATGGGGTATCGCGGGATGCGTAGCGCGCGGGATGGCGTTGCTCGTTTCCGGCGCGATCCTGTTGGGGATCGGCCAACTTTTCGGATCGCCGTCATTTTTCAGCTTCATCCTGCCGATGTGGGTTGTCGCGGTCGGCATTGTCTTCACGGTGTCCGTTACCGCCAACGGCGCACTTGCGCAGTTCGACGACATCGCTGGATCAGCGGTTGCGTTCTACTTCTGCATCCAAAGCCTGATAGTCAGTATCGTCGGGACATTGGCGGTGACGCTGTTAAACGGCGATACAGCGTGGCCCGTGATTTGTTACGCCACGGCAATGGCAGTGCTGGTGTCGTTGGGGCTGGCGCTCCTTCGATCCCGTGATGCTGCCACCGAGAAGTCGCCAGTCGTCTAGCCGACGACTGGAAGCAAGCCCGCTCCGATGCGGCGCAATAATCTTCGAAACCTCGTGAATGGCGGTATCCTGTCTGGCAAGATACCGCTCATTTCCCTTGTCCCGTGGCGGCCGGTCATCGACCGCCAGCTCGGCCGTGAGGTCATGGGCATCGTGCAAAGCGGATCGGTGTCGTGGCAGTTGGGGCGGCAAAGGGGCATAAGCCTCTAATCTGTTGTAGATGAACGCAGCCGCTCGAAACCAGCGATGAGGCTGTCGAGTCCGAAGTTGAACGCAGCATCCATGCCGTCTGTTTCCAACTCGTGAAACAGATCGTGCAGGAAGGACGACGGTGCTTGCTCGGACACATCTGGCCTGTCCGGAACTCTCTCATCGGCATCAGATGCCTGCTGCTCGAGAACGGAACCGACCACATAGTGACTGACCGCCCGGAGCGCCCAAACGGCGCGCTTCGGACAAAAGCCCTCCGCGCAGAGAAAGCGTATTTGCGTCTCGGCGGTGCCAAAATTCGGTTCTGTCGGTCGAGTGCCGGCATGGATACGCGCGCCGTCCCGATAAGAGAGCAACGCCGTTCTGAAGCTCAGGGCATTCTCTTTCAGGAACACCCGCCAGTCCTCATTCTCTTCGGGTAGCGAGCGGGTATGGCGTTCCGCCAGCATCGCCTCGGCGAGCGCATCAAGCAGCGCTCGCTTGTTCTGGAAATGCCAGTAAAGCGCAGGCTGCTGAACCTTGAGGCGTTCAGCGAGCTTCCGCGTCGTCAGGCTGTCCATGCCAACCTCGTTCAACAGCTCTAGCGCCGCCGCGATCACGGTGCCCTTGTCCAGTTTGGTCATTCACGTTCCTTCGCCAGTGCTTGACAATTTATCACCGATAAGTTATATGTCCATCTCCTTATCGTTGATAAAGTCGCTCCATTGAGCGGCGCTGGAGTTTCAGGTGCGCAGCTCTGCCATCATTGCCCTGCTGATCGTGGGTCTTGACGCCATGGGTCTCGGCCTCATCATGCCCGTCCTTCCGACGCTTCTGCGTGAGCTTGTGCCAGCAGAGCAGGTCGCTGGACACTATGGTGCCTTGCTGTCGCTCTATGCATTGATGCAGGTCGTCTTCGCGCCCATGCTTGGACAGCTTTCGGATTCTTACGGTCGGCGTCCGGTACTTCTGGCTTCTCTTGCAGGAGCCGCAGTCGATTACACGATTATGGCATCAGCGCCGGTCTTATGGGTGCTCTATATCGGCCGACTCGTGTCCGGCGTCACGGGCGCAACCGGAGCTGTAGCAGCCTCAACCATTGCCGATTCGACGGGGGAAGGTTCTCGCGCACGCTGGTTCGGCTACATGGGGGCCTGTTATGGGGCGGGCATGATTGCCGGGCCAGCACTTGGTGGCATGCTCGGTGGTATCTCTGCTCATGCCCCGTTTATCGCCGCCGCCCTTCTCAACGGGTTCGCGTTCCTGCTTGCCTGCATTTTCCTCAAGGAGACTCATCACAGCCATGGCGGGACCGGAAAGCCGGTTCGCATCAAACCATTCGTTCTGTTACGGCTGGATGATGCATTGCGCGGGCTAGGTGCGCTTTTCGCAGTTTTCTTCATTATTCAACTGATCGGCCAAGTGCCTGCAGCCCTATGGGTCATATATGGCGAGGACCGTTTTCAGTGGAACACCGCGACCGTTGGTTTGTCGCTCGCGGCGTTTGGGGCAACACATGCGATCTTCCAAGCGTTTGTTACCGGCCCGCTTTCAAGCCGGCTTGGAGAGCGGCGCACGCTGCTGTTTGGCATGGCTGCGGATGCGACTGGCTTCGTTCTTCTGGCTTTTGCCACGCAGGGATGGATGGTGTTCCCGATTCTGTTGCTGCTTGCCGCCGGGGGTGTTGGCATGCCGGCCTTGCAGGCAATGCTCTCAAACAATGTCAGCAGTAACAAGCAAGGGGCTTTGCAAGGAACGCTAACGAGCCTCACCAATCTAAGCTCTATCGCAGGACCGCTTGGCTTCACAGCACTCTATTCTGCCACCGCCGGGGCATGGAACGGTTGGGTTTGGATTGTCGGCGCGATCCTCTATTTAATATGTCTGCCAATACTACGCAGACCATTCGCAACTTCATTGTGATTTAGTCATGGCGATTTGGCATGCGTAGACTTAGGAGAAATGACGGATTAAATCTGTTGAGCAATCATCTCCTTTCGGGGCGAGTGCCAATGATGACCTTAGTTCACACTCTCGCTGTCGCCGAATATCTCAACTTCCGTCACGCCGCCAACGCGCTCGGCGTTGCACAGTCCAGCGTCAGCGCCCGCGTGAAGGCACTGGAAGAAGACCTCGGCATCCTCTTGTTCGAGCGTCATGCGCGCGGCGTTCGGCTGACCGAGGCCGGACGCCATTTCGTCGAGCGGATAGCCGTAGGTATTGACCAACTCGACCATGCGGTGAAAACCGCCGGCATGGCGGCAGCCGGAGAAAGCGGCCGGCTTCGTATCGGTATCCATGCCCTGATTCCGCATAGCTTCCTCGCAAAGCTGATCGGCCAATACCGCAAGGATTACCCCGATGTTGAAGTCGAGATCGCCGAAGGCCCGGCCCGTGAAGCGGTGGTGCAGCTTCGCGCCGGCAGGTTGGACGTGGCGTTCGTCGCGGGCACGCCCCAACCACCCGACTGCCATTCCCGTCGCACATGGACCGAACCGCTCTTGGCGGTGCTACCGGAACGGCATCCGCTCGCCAAGCGGTCAGCCGTCACATGGCCCGATTTGGCAGGCGAGACGTTCCTTGCGTATAGGAAGTTCAAACGCCCTTTTCGGGCAGTCTGCTGGGTAGGCGGCGGTCGCGCAAGCCCCGTTTTGGGCACGGATCGGACGTCTGTGAGTGGGATTTCGGCATCGCGGGGCCACGCAGCGGCGTTGTCAGCAGCCATGCTTCGCTGATTCCCGACAGCGGGCCGAGCGCCGCCCTGCGGATCGTGGCCGCATCGGCTCGGATTCCGGTTTCGCCGTCGGCTGTGCAGCCGGCAGATCGTCACGCGGCTTGCACTGGCGGCGCGCGCGCTGCGGGCCTGTAGTGCGCTTCTTCCCGCGCGCCGTGCTTCTCGAAGTGGGCGAGGATGGCGCGGATGGCGGTGGGTTCCTCGATGCTGGCGACGATCCGCACGGTGCCACCGCAGTGGACGCAGGCGGTGACGTCGATGGAAAAGACCCGCTTGAGCCGTTGCGCCCAGCTCATCGCACGGCGCTTCTCCTCGGGGCTGCGCGGCGCGTCGTGGGCGCTGACGTCCACTGGCGCCGCATCGCCCGCAGGCCGCTTGCCGCGCCCCGAGGGCGTCAGCTGCGCACGCAGGTTTGCATTCGGGGCGAATACGCCGTGGAAGCGGGTGAGATGCGCGCGAGGTGGCGGGACCAGCGCCGCCAGCTTGGCGATGAAATCCACCGGATCCCATTCCACATGCGTGGTGCCATTGCGCCACGGGGTCTTGAGCTGGTAACGCACCCTGCCCTGGAGCGCTATCGACAGCCGCTTCTCGCTGATCGCCGGGCGCGTGATGTAGCGGCACAGCTTTTCCAGCTTGTGGCTTTCGTGTGCTTCGGCCGCCACGCCGGCATGCAGTGAGAAGCCGCCGACCTTGCCGGCTTCGCCCTCCAGCGAACCGGCGTCACCGGGCAGCGTTTGCAGCGTGACGACCTTGCAGCCAGCGTCGCGGCCGGTGGCGATGCGGTAGGTGATCGAACTCATCCGCAGCCCATCCATGCTGTCGTCGCCTGCAGCGCTGTCTGCCAGGAAGGCCGATTCGCCCTCCCCTTCGAGCCAGCCTTTGCGCGTCAGGTGCCGACACACCCGGTGCGCGATGGTAGCTGCCAGCTGGGTCAACTGCGCGGTGGTGGGCGCACGGGCGCGGTGCAGGCGCAGTTCGCGCCGCGGCAGCTCGGTGGCTTCCACGTACACGCCGTCGAGCCACAGCATGTGGAAGTGGATGTTCAGGTTCAGCGCGCTGCCGAAACGCTGGATCAGCGTCACCGCGCCGCACTGGGCGCTGGCGCGGTCGATGCCGGCTTGATCGGCCAACCAGCCGGCGATCACGCGCTGCACGATGCCCAGCACCGGGCCAATGGCTTCTGGCTTGCTGGCGAACAGGAAACGCAAGGGGTACGGAAAGCTCAGCACCCATTGCCGCACAGGCCGCGGGCCGAACACCTCCTCGACCAGGTGCCGCGCACTCTCGGCCATGCGTCGCGCGCCGCAACTCGGGCAGAACCCGCGCTTCTTGCAGGAGAAGGCCACCAGCCTCTCTGCACGGCAGTGCTCGCACACCACCCGCAGGAAGCCGTGCTCGAGCACGCCGCAACGCAGGTAGGCATCGAACGCCTCGCGGACATACCCGGGCAGCGAGCGGCCCTCCGCTTCGATCCGTGCAATGAAGTCCGGGTAGTGCGCCTCTACCAACGCGTACAGCAGCGTGCGCTCGGGCGCGTGGCGCGCGTACCGCGAACCGGTGTGGGCGGACGGCAGTGGCGCGCATCCCGCGGCTTGCCGCCGGGATGTGGCGAGGCGCGGCACGCAGCGCTCCGGTGCGGGGACGGCTGCTCAGTGTTGCGCCTGTGTTCGCACGTTCGTATCGGTGCGTTCTGATCTTCGCGTCAGACATTGCCGCGGCGCGGGCACAACAAAAAGCCCGGCATCGCTGCCGGGCTCCGGCCCCGTCCTTGGGGCCTTGATGTCGGGTCGTTGCCGGGATCGGACCGCGCTGGCGCGGTCCGGTTCCCTGACGACCGGGCCAACCGGATCAGAAATCCATGCCGCCCATGCCGCCCATACCGCCAGCACCCGGCATGGCCGGCTCTTCCTTCTTCGGCACTTCGGCCACGACCACTTCGGTCGTGATCGCAAGGCCGGCGACGGAAGCGGCGTGCTGCAGGGCCGAGCGGGTCACCTTGGTCGGGTCCAGGATGCCCATGGCGATCATGTCGCCGAACTCGCCGGTGGCGGCGTTGTAGCCGTAGCTGCCTTCGCCGGCCTTGACGTTGGCCACGATCACGCTCGGTTCTTCACCGGCGTTGGCCACGATGGCGCGCAGCGGGGCTTCCAGCGCACGGCGGGTGATGGCGATGCCCAGGTTCTGGTCTTCGTTGATGCCCTGCCAGGGCAGATCCGTGCACAGCACCTTGCCGGCCGGCAGCCCTTTTTAAGCGGGTACATATGCGTGATACGATCAAGGTGCTCCTGCTGCTGGGCGCATCCTTTGCGCTGGTTGCGTTGGAGAAAACCCTGGGCGAAAGGGCGCTATTTTCCGGATTGCTGGCGGTGATGGGGATGGGCGTCACCCTTTTAAAAACCAACGCCCCGGTTGCAAAGCGTATATCCGGCAAATTTTCAAAGCTTTGGGTGGCGGCAGAAATCTGGCTGTTTGTGCTGGTGGGTGCAACGGTCAACATCCGTTACCTTTTCTCCGCCGGGCTAAGCGGCATGCTGCTGATCACAGCTGCGCTGCTGTTTCGCATGCTGGGCGTGTGGATGAGTACGCTGGGTACAGACCTATCCCGGAAGGAGCGCCTGTTCTGCATGATTGCCTATCTGCCCAAGGCAACGGTGCAGGCTGCAATCGGCGCTATTCCGCTGGCGATGGGGCTTGGCAGTGGGGAAACCATACTTGCGGTGGCGGTTCTTGCCATTATACTTACAGCGCCGCTGGGGGCGTTGGGCATCGAGCTGAGCTATAAAAGGCTGCTTCAAAAACAGCAGTCGTAGTGTGCTTGTTCGATAGAACAAAAGAGGAACGAAAAATATTTTTCGTTCCTCTTTTTTAGATGATTTGCCTTCTGATTGGCTTATCCATTCTTTTTTATCAAGTATATAAGTTCTGTTCTGATGGTCTTTTTATCCTCAATCTCAAACTCGGCGGGCAAGCCGCCCTCGAACCATGCGGCGTAGTTCGCCTCCATGCCTTTTCCACGCCCGCCTAAACTACGCGTGGGAAAGCTGACAGCCATGCGCGGGGTATTGAGGGATTGTAAAAGTGCCATGGCAGAACCGGCCTGCTCCCGCTCCAGCAGGGGCAAAAGCTTAAAAATCAGCGCCAGGTCGCCGGCTTCGGCGGGCGGCGCACACAGCACATCCTGCAGGGCAAAGGTAAAATCCCAATCTTTTTCCCTAGCAAAGGGGGTGATGACATCCCCCAATCCCTGGTGGATATCACAGCCCCACACGGATGCAATGCCGCGCTCGTATAGCGCCAAGGGGTTAAGACCGCAGGCGATATCCAGCACGCGGCGGGGAGTTTCGGCTGAAAAGATAAAATCGTACAGGGTATCCAGCTCGGCCAGTCGCTCCTTGGTGGAGGCATGCAGCGACAATGCCTTTTTTACATCGCCCGCAGAAAGCGCGGCGGCAGCAGCCTTGAGCGATTCCGGGGTGACATATGCCCCGCAAATTCCATGCAGCCGGGTGCGTGCAGCCTCTACGGTCTGTTTGGGGGATTTATGCCGCCCCCATTCCTCAGTCAGGATGCGCCGCACGGTATCCGGGCAAAGGGCGCGGTATTTTTTTGAGGCCAGGATGGAGGTGAGGGCATCGTTGATGTTCATCGGTGTCTCCTAAATCGTTTTCGGGGTCTGACGCTCAGTGGAACGAAAACTCACGTTAAGGGATTTTGGTCATGAGATTATCAAAAAGGATCTTCACCTAGATCCTTTTAAATTAAAAATGAAGTTTTAAATCAATCTAAAGTATATATGAGTAAACGGCACTGTTGCAAATAGTCGGTGGTGATAAACTTATCATCCCCTTTTGCTGATGGAGCTGCACATGAACCCATTCAAAGGCCGGCATTTTCAGCGTGACATCATTCTGTGGGCCGTACGCTGGTACTGCAAATACGGCATCAGTTACCGTGAGCTGCAGGAGATGCTGGCTGAACGCGGAGTGAATGTCGATCACTCCACGATTTACCGCTGGGTTCAGCGTTATGCGCCTGAAATGGAAAAACGGCTGCGCTGGTACTGGCGTAACCCTTCCGATCTTTGCCCGTGGCACATGGATGAAACCTACGTGAAGGTCAATGGCCGCTGGGCGTATCTGTACCGGGCCGTCGACAAGCGGGGCGACACGATCGATTTCTACCTGTCGCCGACCCGCAGCGCCAAGGCAGCGAAGCGGTTCCTGGGCAAGGCCCTGCGAGGCCTGAAGCACTGGGAAAAGCCTGCCACGCTCAATACCGACAAAGCGCCGAGCTATGGTGCAGCGATCACCGAATTGAAGCGCGAAGGAAAGCTGGACCGGGAGACGGCCCACCGGCAGGTGAAGTATCTCAATAACGTGATCGAGGCCGATCACGGAAAGCTCAAGATACTGATCAAGCCGGTGCGCGGTTTCAAATCGATCCCCACGGCCTATGCCACGATCAAGGGATTCGAAGTCATGCGAGCCCTGCGCAAAGGACAGGCTCGCCCCTGGTGCCTGCAGCCCGGCATCAGGGGCGAGGTGCGCCTTGTGGAGAGAGCTTTTGGCATTGGGCCCTCGGCGCTGACGGAGGCCATGGGCATGCTCAACCACCATTTCGCAGCAGCCGCCTGATCGGCGCAGAGCGACAGCCTACCTCTGACTGCCGCCAATCTTTGCAACAGAGCCCGACCAGCTGCACTTGGCCTGCGCCATGCTGTGCTGCGCGATCCATTGCCTTGGGAATTCTGATGCTCCACTCGTTAAAACAAACCTGGTTATCCAACATCCGTGGCGACATCCTCGCCGGTCTTGTGGTCGCACTGGCCCTAATCCCTGAAGCCATCGCCTTCTCGATCATTGCTGGCGTTGACCCTAAGGTCGGCCTTTACGCCTCTTTCTGTATCGCTGTGGTGATCGCCTTTGTCGGTGGCCGCCCAGGCATGATTTCGGCCGCAACGGGTGCCATGGCACTGCTGATGGTGACTCTGGTCAAGAACCATGGTCTTGAATATCTGCTGGCCGCCACGCTGCTATGTGGCGTGCTACAAATTGCTGCTGGCTTCCTGAAGCTCGGATCGCTGATGCGCTTCGTCTCGCGCTCGGTGGTGACCGGTTTTGTCAATGCACTGGCGATCCTGATTTTCATGGCTCAGCTGCCCGAGCTGACTAATGTCACCTGGCACGTCTACGCCATGACAGCCGCAGGCCTCGGCATCATCTATCTGTTCCCCTATGTCCCCAAGATCGGCAAGCTCATCCCATCGCCGCTGGTGTGCATCATCGTGCTGACCGCCGTCGCCATGTCGGTTGGTCTGGATATCCGCACGGTCGGTGATATGGGTGAACTGCCGGATACGCTACCGATCTTCCTCTGGCCTGATGTGCCGCTGACATTCGAGACGCTGGCCATCATCTTTCCTTATTCGGCAGCACTGGCTGTGGTCGGTCTGTTGGAGTCGATGATGACCGCGACCATTGTCGACGACCTGACCGACACCCCGAGTGACAAGAACCGCGAGTGCAAGGGCCAGGGCGTGGCCAACATTGCTTCGGGTCTGATCGGCGGTATGGCTGGCTGCGCGATGATTGGTCAGTCGATCATTAACGTGAAATCCGGCGGTCGTTCTCGCCTGTCGTCTCTTGCCGCAGGCGTATTTCTGCTGCTGATGGTGGTTTTCCTCGGCGACTGGCTGAAGCAGATCCCAATGGCTGCGCTGGTGGCAGTGATGATCATGGTGTCCATCGGCACCTTCAGTTGGGATTCGCTGCGCAACCTGAAGAAGCATCCGTTGTCGACCAACATTGTCATGGTCGTCACCGTGGTGGTCGTGGTGGCCACCCACAACCTGGCCTTCGGCGTGTTAGCCGGCGTGCTACTGGCTGCGATGTTCTTCGCCAACAAGGTTGGCCATTACATGGCGATCAGTTCTTCGCTGGACGAAGCCGGCGAGCATCGTAGCTATAACGTCACCGGTCAGGTGTTCTTCAGCTCGGCTGACAAGTTCGTCGCAGCCTTCGACTTCAAGGAAGCCCTGAACAAGGTAACCATCGACCTGAATCGTGCACACTTCTGGGATATCACCGCTGTTGCAGCCCTGGACAAGGTAGTCATTAAGTTCCGCCGTGAAGGTACTGAAGTCGAAGTGCTGGGCTTAAACGAGGCCAGCGCCACTATCGTGGATCGCTTTGGTGTTCACGATAAACCTGACGCCATTGATCAACTCATGGGCCACTGAGAAGGAGAACAACAATGACCCACGTAATTGCCTGTATCGACGGTTCCACCTCGGCTCCAGCTGTTTGCGACTACGCGGCCTGGGCCAGTCTGAGCCTGGAAGCGCCGCTGACCTTCCTGCATGTGCTGGATCAGCGCCAGTATCCGGTTGCAGCAGATTTGAGTGGCAACATTGGCCTTGGCAGCCGCGAGCACCTGCTTGATGAGCTTGCTTCCCTGGATGAACAGCGCGGCAAGTTGGCCCTTGAACAAGGGCGAATCATGCTTGCAGCCGCGAAAGAACGGGCCGTGAATGATGGTGTGCGCGCACCGGAGTCCAAGCAGCGACATGGCGATTTACTGGAGAGCTTGCAAGAGCTGCAAAGTGAAACGCGCTTGCTGGTTATCGGTCGCCAGGGCGAGTCTAGTGGCGGTCTGAGTCAGCATGTCGGAAGCCAGCTGGAAAGCGTTATTCGTATCATGCACCGGCCAATCCTGGTCACCCCGGCCAACTTCCAAAAGCCCAAGAGCGCGATGCTGGCATTCGATGGCGGCGCTACAACCCGCAAGGGTGTGGAGATGCTGGCAGCCAGCCCGCTGCTGAAGGGGCTGCCGATCCATCTGGTCATGGTTGGGCCCGTGAACGACGAAGCGTCCGCGCAGCTGGACTGGGCGCAGAAAGTGCTGATCAACGCCGGATTTACCGTTCGCGCTGAGACTCGGAGCGGTGAAATAGAACGTACCCTGCACGCCTATCAGAAAGAGCATGGCATCGATCTGCTAGTGATGGGGGCTTATGGACACTCACGTATCCGGCAGTTCCTGGTCGGCAGCACCACTACCAGCATGCTCCGTACCACCACCAGTCCGCTGTTACTGCTGCGCTAATGAGCCTGGACGACGCCCTCGATCTTGCCCATTTCAAGACCCTACTGGAACAGCGGGCTGCCGAGCTGGATCGATTGCTGGGAGACGCTGAGTCTCGCTCGCAATCGGTAGAGCTGGATCAAAGCAAGGTGGGGCGTCTATCGAGAATGGACGCACTCCAGCAACAAGCGATGAACGATGCGATCCGCAGTCGTGCACGGCATGAACGTGTCCGTCTCCAACTGGCCCTCAAGCGCTGGCACGAGGGCGACTATGGCTGGTGTAACCAATGCGGCGAGTTGATCGCCTCGGGCCGTCTGGAGTTCGATCCGGCCACGCCGTTGTGTATCACCTGTGCCAGCCGCGCCGAGTCGGGTTGAAACCATCACGGCTCGTGGCGTCAGTCTGATTTAACGAGGCTTCTAATGTATTTGATGGCTAAAAACTGGCTGGGCCGAACACGGAAAGTAAGTGTTTGGATGTGGGCGCTTGTATGCCTTGTGTTGCTCACCGTATTCCAAGTACGTACTCATCACCTTGATGATCGTCTGTACTTTTGGATCAAGACCCACTGGCACACAGACGATTGGCAGGAGCGCTCTGTGTGGCTGCCTGGCTATCGGGTTGAGCTGGATGCTAAGGCGGTTCCCGGTGTGGACAACAACCTTTCGGGCCTGACCTTCGATCCTGACCTAAATCTGCTGTGGGCGGTTACCAATGGCCCGAACGAGCTGCTGGCCCTCAGTCGTGACGGTGACGTGGAGCGACGTTACAGCCTGGATGGCTTCCACGACGTGGAAGCGGTGTCCTATGCCGGCAACGGTCAACTGGTCATTGCCGAAGAGCGGCGGCAGAGCCTGGTTATCGTGGATATCCCCATCGACGAATACGGTAAGCTTTCTCCTGATCGACCATTGAGCCTAGACCAGTATTCAGCGCTAACCTTGGCGCTTGGCAAGGAGGACAACAAAGGCCTTGAAGGGCTCGCCTACGACCTAAAAGGTGATCGTTTGTTTGTGACCAAGGAGCGTGACCCCCGGCAATTACTGGAAGTGAGCGGCCTTCGTGCCAGCCTGGAAGGAGGCGTTTCCCTGCACGTCCGCGACATGTCCAACCTAGTAAAAGACAAGGTGTTTGCCACTGACTTGTCTTCGGTTGTATTCGATCAACAGAGCGGCCATCTGATCCTGCTCAGCGACGAGTCGAAACTGCTGATTGAAATGACCGACGAGGGCAAGGTGGTGAGTTTCCGCTCCTTGGCGAGGGGGTTTGCTGGTTTGCTGAAAGGTATACCCCAAGCCGAAGGCGTAACCATCGACGATGAAGGGTATTTGTACGTGGTCAGCGAGCCGAACTTGTTCTATCGCTTTACCCGCGAGACAGATTGACCAGTCAACAAGCTACAGTCAGGCGTGGCCGGGACGCTTGAACTGTTAGCGTACGATTTTTTCCGAATTCTGCGGGCTCCCCTACGAGGCGAACTTTTTATGGCGGCTTCAGCTTGCAAGTAAATCCGTTCATCAATCGCCGTGGTAGGGTCTTCATTTATACAAAACTGGAAATAGCTACTAATTGATGGAGTTTCATAACCGTGAACCTCCAGAGAACGATTTATGGCGGGGATGGAAAAAACTCGAAACTCTTCGGGGGATGGTAAATTCAGTACGTCATAAACGAATTTAGAATAATTATGTTCGGATGAGCTTTGCACCGCATGCGCCTTGCCATAGCGCTCATGGGTTAGGCATGAACTTAGCTTCGTAATCTTGTGCCGCTGCAATGTTACTTTGCAGGTAGGGCAGTTCTCCAGCAAGGGCGATGCGTGTCGATGGCATACTTCAACGCCCAGCGGTCCTGGAGTTACATGGGTGCGGTGTATATAGGCGGTACCTAGGCGCTGCACATCTTCAATGACACATTGAGCGCATACCCTAAATGGTCCCCTGGGCAGTACAGACGCGGATCGGTATCGGACCCTATCGAACAATATAGCTATCGGATAGAGAGTATGCCTGCTCAAGGCATCAGGGCCAAAGATTCCGCGAAATGCCCTAGTGTCTCCTAACTTCAATACATTCAACTCGAACTCGGTGATCTCAAGATACCGGGACTCGTTTTCGACTATCCCGCAGAGTTCATTGTTTCTTAAGATGGTCGACGCAAAGTATTCCTCATCGAATGGCTCTGTGACCGGTGCATTTTTTGGTAGCAAGCAACACTCTCTTGAGAAAAGTAGATGGGAGATAGTACATCAGTGACTTCCGCGGTGACTTGGGATCACCTCAATGGGACCTCAGCATCCCCTTCGATGGATCTGCGGTCTGCTACCCGCGAAAGCGTGCGCTGGGTATTAGCCACTCCACTGGAGGTGATCGAGCCGCTTGTAGGTTTCGTACAGTGTGATGAGGCTTCCTTTTGACATCACCTCTAAGGGGGAACGACCTTGGAAGAAGGCATTGTCGTTCTTCATGGAAGGAAAACCCTTCACGTTCGCTTGGTTGTCAAAGGTATTTCGTAAGGCGGCGTGGATGTTCAGCACCAAGCTGACACGCTGCAATTGGTCAGTGTCGAGGCGCAGCACGGCGTCAGGGTGGTGGGCGATACGCTTTCGCGAAGACGGCGAGATGCGGAGGATGCTGCACACCTGATCATGAGTGGCATTCCACTCCTCGAGCACCCGCAGCGCGGTTTTTAGGGCTACTGCCTGTTGATCATGAGTGAGCTCACTTGAGATCGCCACTAAAAACCGCCTCCTTTGTCGTCGATGCCGCTCCGGACCATGGCGCATGGGTCTGATATGCCAGGCGCTATTCACATTCCGCGAACCGTTGTTCAAAGCATAAGCTCCCGATCATTTGCTCACTAGTCCGTCTCATCTGGAAAGCGACCAGCTCGAGCACCACGTGGGAAGGACATGGCGCAGCGCCATCAAATAGCCATAGGAAACACCCATCGCTCTCGTTTAAGCTCCGATAAAACCTTCGCGGTCCAGGTATGGAGACTACGGCAATGGGGGCTTCAGATGATTAGCAGGGGATCTGAATGGCATCGGTGGGAGCCGCATATCCACGCTCCTGGTACGGTTCTTAATAACCGGTTTGGCTCAAACGATCCGTGGGAGGCCTACCTCAGCTCCCTTGAAGGGCTACAGCCTGCAGTCGAAGCGATCGCTGTGACTGACTACTATGTCACGGACACCTACGAGCAAATTCTCAAGCACAAAGAAGCCGGCCGTTTGCCGGGGGTTCAGCTCATCTTCCCCAACATCGAGCTTCGTCTGGATGTGTTCGCCAAAACGGGTTATGTGAACCTTCACCTTCTCGTCAGTCCTGAAGATCCCGATCACATAGATGAGATCAAGCGCATCCTCAAGCGGCTCCAGTTCCATGCCTTCGGTGACCGCTTCGATTGCACGCGAGAAGAGCTGATCAAGCTCGGTAAGTGTGCAGATCCCTTGATTGTGGATGAGCTCGCGGCGTTGCGGCATGGGGCGACGCAGTTCAAGGTCAATTTTGACCAGCTACGAAAGGTGCTTGGGGAAAGCGACTGGGCCAAAAAAAATACGTTGGTCGCTGTCGCGGGTAACGCGAGTGACGGTACGTCCGGGGTTAGACAGGCGGCCGATGCGACCCTGCGGCAAGAAATCGAGAAGTTTGCTCACATCATCTTTTCCAGCCATCCGGCCCAGCGTGAATTCTGGCTCGGCCAGCGACCTGCCATGACGGCTGAGGACCTGCGCCTTCGTTATGGTGGCTGCAAGCCATGCCTTCATGGCAGTGATTCACATGACCAGAAATCAATTGGTCAGCCGGTGGATAACCGGTTTTCTTGGATCAAAGGTGCGCTGGATTTTGATTCTCTTCGCCAAGCATGCATCGATCCAGAGGGACGAGCCTATGTAGGCGAGTTGCCGCCTCGATCGGCGCTGCCGTCCCAGGTCATTTCTCACGTGAGGATAAACCGCGCGGACTGGGCGGCGACTCCAGATATACCGCTCAATCCAGGCCTTGTTGCCATCATTGGGGCGAGAGGTTCGGGAAAAACGGCGCTGGCGGACATTATCGCTGCGGGCTGCGATGCGATCACCCAAGAGAGCTGGGACGCGGACGAAAATAGTAGTGCGTCATTTCTGGCCCGTGCTCGTAGGTTGATCGGCAACGCTTCTACGACCCTGACCTGGGGAGGTGGCGCGTCGGTTGAGCGCGCTTTAGATGGAAGAGATGCCAACGGGCATATGGCCTTCCCGCGAGCTCGTTACCTCTCGCAGCAGTTCGTCGAGGAGTTGTGCTCCGCGAAGGGCATGTCAGACGGCCTCGTTGATGAGATCCAGCGGGTAATTTTTGACTCCCATAGCCCCGACAGTCGAGACGGGGCGATTGACTTTGAACAGCTGCGAGAACAGCTGACAAGCCGTTTCCAGCAGTCGAGGGATCGAGAGGCTGCCGCGATAGATGACATCTCGGAGCGAATCGCCACTGAGTTTGAGAAAGAGAGCTCGGTTGCCTCGCTAGGCTTCCAGGTTGCGCAGAAAAAACAGCAGATCGCTGGATATTCTGTCGACTTGGCAAAGCTCGTCGTTCAGGGCACAGAGGCTCATGCGACACGGCATGCGCAGCTTAGCGCGGCCGCAGAGAAGATGCGCAGTCGGATTCAGGCCTACAGCAGTCAGCGGCGGACCTTCGTGGCCCTGCAAGACGAGGTCAAGAGTATGCGGGCCACTGGAGCGCCCGAAATGCTCCGGCAGGTTCAAGCCAGACATGCCAATAGTGGTTTAGGACAGGAGCAATGGGAACAGTTTCTTCTGGTCTACAAGGGGGATGTCGACAAGAGTCTTGCCGGATACATTCAGTGGTCTGATCAGGAGATCATCAAGCTACGTGGAGTACCACCGGTACCCGGTGACCCTCTGGTCCCGTTGATTGCCGACACTGTGGATCTTGCAACGCTTCCTCTGGCGCCTATCGCTGCTGAAATGACCCGCCTTGAAGCGTTGTTCAGCGCAGATAAGCTTATTCAAGAGCAATTCAAGGCGTTGACCGACCGTATTACTCAGGAAAACGCGACGCTCAAGGCTCTCGAAACCAAGCTCACAGATGCTCAAGGGGCGGAAGCCCGCCGCAAAGCACTGCAGGCTGAACGCAGTGAGACGTACGGCCGGGTGTTTGAGGCGATCATCAATGAGCAAGATGCCTTGGCCGATCTCTATGCACCTTTAATGGCTCGTCTTGGCGAATCCTCAGGGACCTTGAAAAAACTAGGCATCTTGGTTCGACGGACTGCCGACGTCGCCGCTTGGGGTGAAATTGGTGAAGAGAAGCTGCTTGATCGGCGCAAGGCAGGACCGTTCAACGGGCGCGGGTCGCTGATCACCGCGGCTACGAAGGATCTCAAAGCAGCTTGGGAGACTGGTTCGGCTCAGGACATCCAAGCGGCGATGGCAGCCTTCATGGACAAATATCGCAAGCACTTCATTGATCATGCTCCGGTTGCACAAGCCCAGCAGGCGGAGTTCCGCGCTTGGTCCAAGCAGTTCGCTACCTGGCTCTATAGCACCGACCACATGACTGTCAGTTACGAGATCCTGTACGACGGTATCGATATTAGAAAGCTTTCACCTGGCACGCGCGGGATCGTACTGCTACTGCTCTATCTCGCGCTCGATGATGCGGATGATCGCCCCCTGATCATTGACCAGCCGGAGGAGAACCTCGATCCCAAATCGGTCTTCGATGAGCTGGTCGACCTATTTATCGCGGCAAAAGCGAAACGTCAGGTGATCATGGTGACGCACAATGCCAACCTAGTGATCAACACTGATGCTGATCAGATCATCGTGGCATCCTCGGGGCCCAATACTCCAGGCGGCTTACCGCCTATCACGTATGTTTCGGGCGGCCTTGAGAACTGTGAAGTCCGGACAGCAGTGTGTGAGATCTTGGAAGGTGGTGATACCGCTTTCCAAGAGCGTGCCAGACGGTTGCGGGTACGCTTGGAAAGGTAGGGGTTGGCGTGGCGAGCGTTTATTGGCGGTTGCTTGCCACGCACGTGCCGGGAAGTTCTGGACTTTATCGCATCGTCGATGGACCTCCTGGCTCCAGCGCCTAAGCCGGCGCTGTGGCCAGGACTCCCCTGTCTGCTGGCTGTAGTGAGCGACCTCAGGCCAAGGTACTGGTCGTATTGCTTTGCTTTGGCAGTGCTATCGAGATGAGTGCAGCAGCGAATACGAACGTGCTGGAAATCCACAAGCATGCCTCCAGGCCAGAGGCTTGGAACACCCAACCTGAAAGCAACGTGCCGATCAGCCGGCCCAATGCGTTGGACATGTAGTAGAAACCTACGTCCAGGGAAACGCCGTCTTGCTTGGCATAGCTGACGATCAGGTAGCTGTGCAGCGATGAGTTCACCGCGAACAGCACACCGAACAGCATCAGCCCGCCGAGCAGCACTACCTGGGCCGACCAGCCTGCCGATAGGCCCAGACCAATGAGCGCGGGCAATCCAGCCAGGGCGATCGCCCAGATAAAGGCCGCTCGACCGTCGGGTACATGACCGCGCTTCTTGCCGGTGATGTGAGGAGCAAACGACTGGACGATGCCATAGCCAATGATCCACGCGGCCAAGAAGCCACCGACCAGCCAAAAGTCCCAGCCAAACGCGGTGCTCAAGTACACCGGCAGCGCCACGACGAACCAGACGTCCCTGGCACCGAAGAGAAACAGTCGTGCAGCCGAAAGGATGTTGATGGCCCGGCTCTTGGACAGCATGTCGCGGAACTTCGGCTTGGCCTTGGCTTTGCCCAAGTCCCTGTTCAGCAGCACTAGACTGCCGATCCAGATCAGGGCCAGTACTGCTGCCATAACCAGCACCGCCAGCGTGAAGCCAAGCAACGCGAGCAATGCTCCGCCGAGGAAAAAGCCCACGCCTTTGAGCGCGTTCTTCGAGCCCGTGAGGATGGCCACCCATTTGTAGAGAGTGCCTTGCTGGCTATCCGGTACCAGAAGCTTGATGGAGCTCTTGGCGCTCATCTTGTTCAGGTCCTTGGCGATGCCGGACAGCGCCTGGGCGGCCATCACCCACGGCACTGTCAGCCAGGCTGCCGGAACCGTGAGCATCAGCAAGGCCAGCACCTGCATGCCCAGGCCGATGTTCATGGTGCGGTTGAGCCCCAGGCGGGCGCCGAGGTAGCCGCCCACTAGGTTGGTGATGACGCCAAACACTTCGTAGAACAGGAACAGCGCGGCGATCTGCAGCGGCGTGTAGCCCAACGAATGGAAGTGCAGTACCACCAACATGCGCAATGCACCGTCGGTGAGGGTGAAGGCCCAGTAGTTGCCGGTAATCAGCAGGTACTGACGCACTTCCCCAGATAGGGCTGACAACGCCTTCATGATCGCCGTTTACTCCGCCGCGCCGACCAGTCGTGCCAGTTCTGCCGCACGGTTGGCATAGCCCCACTCGTTGTCGTACCAGGCATATATCTTCACCTGTGTACCATTGACCACCAAGGTCGACAGCGCGTCGATGATCGAGGAGCGTGGATCAGTGCGGTAGTCGATAGACACCAGGGGGCGCTCTTCGTAGCCAAGGATGTCTTTCAGTGGTCCATCGGCCGCCGCCTTCAGCAGCGCGTTAACCTCCTCAGCTGTCGTCTCGCGCTCGACTTCAAACACACAGTCGGTCAGCGAGGCGTTGGCCAGCGGTACACGCACGGCGTGACCATTCAGCTTGCCGCGTAGCTCGGGGAAGATCTCAGCGATCGCAGTAGCCGAACCCGTGGTGGTCGGGATCAGGCTCATGCCCGAGGCACGGGCGCGGCGCAGGTCCTTGTGCGGCGTATCGAGGATGCTCTGGGTGTTGGTGAGGTCGTGGATGGTGGTGATCGAACCGTGACGAATGCCCAGGTTCTCGTGAATCACCTTGACCACCGGTGCCAGGCAGTTGGTGGTGCAGGAGGCGGCGGTCACGATACGGTGCTGCGCCGGGTCGAACAGGTGCTGGTTGACGCCCATCACCACGTTCAGTGCACCCTTTTCCTTCACCGGAGCGCAGACCACCACGCGTTTGACGCCTTGATCCAGATAGGCCTGAAGCACGGCCACCGACTTCATCTTGCCGCTGGCCTCGATAACCAGATCGCAGCCCGACCAGTCGGTGTCGGCAATCGTCTTGTTCGCGGTGACCTTGATGCGCTTGCCCTCGATCATCACCGAGTCGCCTTCAGCACTCGCCTCACGATGCCAGCGCCCGTGCACCGAATCGAAGTTGATCAGGTGGGCGTGGGTCGCTGCGTCGCCGGCAGGGTCATTGATCTGCAGGAACTCGAATTCCGGCCAGTCCCAGGACGCGCGAAGCGCCAAGCGACCAATACGGCCAAACCCATTGATGCCTACTTTGATAGCCATGTTCTTGTTCTCGAATCGCGATTAGCGAAAGGTTAGAGGGTGTCGCTGAACTGGTTGATGTATCCAACGTGCGCAGGGTTCTGGATCGCACGCGGGCGCAGGGCCTGGACCTGGGCAACAGCTTCTTGCACAGGAATGCCGCACTCGATCATCAGACGGGCCGCAAACAGGCCGGTGCGTCCAGAGCCTCCCTTGCAGTGAATGGCGATCGTCTTACCGGTCATCACCAGCTCTTTCAGGCGTTCCCGGTGAGTGTCCCAGGCGGCAGCAAACGGCTCACCGGGTGCTTCGTCGTCCTCGACCGGCAGGTGGAACCATTCGAGGCCCAGCAGTTGACACTCCACGGGAAGCAGATCGATTTCGTTCTGCAGCAGTTCTTCACTCGGCATCAGAGTTACCAGCGCGCTCGCGCCGGCTTCGCGCAGCGTTTCCAACGCCTGAGATACCGATGTCTCTTTGGTACCTGGGCACGGAGTGAAGATCAGCTGGCCGACCAGTTCAGAATTAGCCAGCACGGAATACGGGTGCAATTGCATGCTCACAAAGCCTCAAATGGATCGTTGATTGACACGCTTGGATAGGTCTTCAGCCGACTCTTTACGTTCGGAGTAGCGATCGACCAGGTAGTCGGAACGATCACGAAGCAGCAGGGTGAACTTCACCAGTTCCTCCATCACGTCGAGGACACGGTCGTAGTACGAAGAGGGCTTCATGCGGCCCGCCTCGTCGAATTCCAGATAGGCCTTCGGCACGGACGACTGGTTAGGGATAGTGAACATGCGCATCCAGCGGCCGAGGACGCGCAGCTGGTTGACCACGTTGAACGACTGCGAGCCGCCGCAGACCTGCATCACCGCGAGGGTTTTGCCTTGAGTGGGGCGCACTGCGCCCATGCTCAGTGGAATCCAGTCGATCTGCGACTTGAACACGCCGGTCATTGCACCGTGGCGTTCCGGCGAGCACCAGACCATGCCTTCGGACCACAGCACCAGATCGCGCAGCTCCTTGACCATGGGGTGGTCATCGGGCACGTCATCCGCCAGTGGCAGCCCGGTCGGGTTGAAGATCCGCGTCTCGGCACCGAAGTGCTCCAGCAGCCGTGCGGCTTCTTCCGTCAGCAGGCGGCTGAACGAGCGTTCGCGGGTCGATCCGTACAGCAGCAGAATGCGAGGCTTGTGGGTGGACTTTTGCTCGACTGCCAGTTTGTCTTCTGTCGGCAGGTCGACCAGATCGTTGTTGATATTGGGGATGTGGTGTTCGGTCATGATTTACTCCTGAGACAAGGCGCCAGATGGCTGATCGAACCAGCGGCGCTTGAGCCACAAGGCCACGCCCACCAGTGAGATCAGTACCGGCACTTCCACCAATGGCCCGATGACGGTGGCAAACGCGACCGGCGAGGCAAGACCGAAGGTGGCGATGGCCACGGCAATGGCCAGTTCGAAATTGTTGCTTGCTGCGGTGAATGCCAGTGCAGTGGTGCGCGGGTAGTCAGCTTCCAGCAGCTTGCCCATCCAGAAGCTGATGAAAAACATCACCACGAAGTAGATGGTCAGCGGGATAGCGATGCGCAGCACATCCAGCGGCAGTTGCAGCACCATGTCGCCTTTCAGGCTGAACATGGCGACGATGGTCAGCAGCAACGCCACGAGCGTCAGTGGACTGATCTTCGGGATGAAGCACTCCTGGTACCAGGTCTCGCCCTTGCTGCTGATCAGAATTTTGCGGGTCAGGAAACCGGCCAGGAACGGGATGCCCAGATAGATCAGTACCGATTGGGCGATTTCGAGGAAGCTGGTCTCGATGACGCTACCCTCAAGGCCAAACAGTGGCGGCAGCAAGCCCAGGAAGATCCAGGCGTACACGCTGAAGAACAGGATCTGGAAAATGCTGTTGAAGGCGACCAGGCCCGCCACGTACTGGTTGTTGCCACCGGCGATCTGGTTCCACACCAGGACCATGGCAATGCAGCGCGCCAATCCGATGAGGATCAGGCCGGTCATGTACTCAGGCTTGTCGGAAAGGAAGACAACGGCCAGCCCGAACATCAGGACCGGGCCGATCACCCAGTTCTGGATCAGGGACAACGTGAGGATGCGTTTGTCCTTGAAGACCTGCGGCAACTCCTCGTATTTCACCTTCGCCAGAGGTGGGTACATCATGACGATGAGGCCAATGGCGATGGGGATGTTTGTCGAGCCTACCGACAGGCTGTTCAGCCACTCTGGAAAACCCTGGAACAGACTGCCCAGACCAATGCCCAGGCCCATGGCCAGAAAGATCCAGACCGTCAGGTAGCGGTCGAGGAATGAAAGTCGGCTTTTGCTCATGGTGGATCTCCCTAAACGTCAGAGCGTTCCGATGCGGGCCAGCTCAACCTTGAGTTGGGCGGCATCCAGTTTTTCGAAAGGCAGCGCGAGGAATGCCTTGAGGCGTCGTTTGATCTGCTCAAGCGTGACGTCGAACGCTGCGTCCAATTCGGCGGTGTTGCCCTGCAGGTCCGAAGGGTCAGAAAGCCCCCAGTGGGCTTTCACAGCTGGTCCGAAGAACACGGGGCAGGCTTCGCCAGCGGCCTTGTCGCAGACGGTGATGACAAAGTCTGGTGCCAGCTCGGCATGCGCGTCGCTGGACTTGCTGCTGAGGCCCTCGGTGGAGATACCGGCACGCTGCAGCGCGGTGATGGAAAGCGGATGCACCTCGCCCTTTGGCTGGCTGCCGGCGCTGTAGGCCTTCATGCCGGCCGGTGCCAGATGATTGAAAACAGCCTCGGAGAGGATGCTGCGGCAGCTATTGGCGGTGCAGAGGAACAGAACTTTCATCGGTTTTTCTCGGCAATGATCAGCAGCAGGAGGCGACGCGTTGTGGGCGGTCACCCATGGTGTCCAGTCTTTTGGTGCTAGTACTCAGCCACTCGTGGTTGGCCTCCAGCGTCGTCGCCAGGACCTCACGTACCCAGGCGGGCAGCTCTGGATGCAGCCGGTAATAAACCCACTGGCCCTGACGGCGGTCTTCCAGCAGGTCACACGTACGCAGCTGCGCCAGGTGGCGGGAAACCTTGGGCTGGCTTTCTTGCAGCGCGCAGGTCAGTTCACAGACGCAGAGTTCTTCCTCGCGAGCGATCAGCAGCATCATCCGAATGCGGTTTTCGTCGGCGAGGCATTTGAAGACTTTGGTGGGGGTCAGCGAGTCAGTCATGGGGTTACTCAGTGTTTGGTTTTCACAAGGACGAACATCTTGATGCGTTCATGGATCTCGTGAAGCGCGTGTCGGAAAGCATCGTGTTTGTCACTGGTCACAGGGTCTTCGAAGTTCCACGCCAGAGCCTCGCCGAAGGCAGGCAACGTAAGGCACTCGTGGGCTGCCTTGTCGCACAGAGTAATCACGTAGTCGAACCGTTCCCCTGCGAACTCGTCGATGGACTTGCTGCGCAAAGCGCTGGTATCGATAGCGAGGTGCTCAAGGGCGGCATAGGTACGCGGGTCGACCTCGCCAGGCTGGGTCCCGGCGCTGAAAGCTTCGAAGTGAACAGGGTCTGTATGCCGGAGCAAAGCTTCGGCGAGCTGGGAGCGAGCGGCGTTTGCGGTGCAAACAAACAGAACGCGGGTCTTGCCAGTCATCACTTGGTACCCTGAGTGTATATGGTTTTTCGAATATACGCTTTTTCGAATGTATCGCAACCCCTCGATGATGGGTGGCTTTACATGTGCGCGTTCATGCACATATATTGGCTGCATGACGACCAACCAAAATCTCCGTGCTCAAGCCATCGAAGCCGCCATCGAGTCGCTAGACGAGACCTTCTTCAAAGCGCTTTGCGAGCCTTCCAGAGTCGCGGTTTTCAAGCGCGTACTTTTGCTCGGCCGGGCGGATGTCGGCGAAATCGCCAAAGAGCTGCCACAGGAGCGCTCGGTGATCTCCAGGCACCTGCAGGTATTGCATGAAGCCAAGATCGTGAAGGCCACCAAGGTGGGTCGGCAGGTGTTCTATGAAGTGAATGGTGGGGCGATCGTCGAGCGACTGGAAGGCCTGCTCCAGCGAACCAAAGGTCTGGTTTCGATCTGCTGTCCGTAGCACGGGCTTTTTTTGCTCTTATATATGTATGAGTGCGCACATATGAATGATTCGAATCGCGTTCTGGATGTGGTCGTCATCGGTGGTGGGCAAGCAGGTTTGGCGACTGGCTGGCATTTACAGCAGCACGGCTTGGATTACCTCATCCTGGATGAGCAGACATCCCCAGGCGGGAATTGGCGTAACTACTACGAAAGCCTGCAGTTGTTTTCACCAGCGGAGTACTCCGCGCTGCCGGGGCGGGCGTTTCCTGGCAATCCCAAGGGCTACCCGCTGCGAGACGAAGTGGTGCAGTACCTGGAGAAATACGCCGCCGAGTTTCAGCTGCCTTTTCAGGGCGGTACCCGTGTGGTGGCGGTCGTACTTAAGGACAAGGCATTTGAGATTCGCACCGCCAACGGAGCGACTTTAACTGCGCGTGCTGTGGTAGTGGCATCAGGGGGCTTCAGCCGTCCTTTCATGCCTGACATTCCTGGGCTGGAGAACTTTTCAGGATACTGTCTGCATAGCTCGGCTTATCGAACACCTGAGGCCTTTGACGGCCAGCGTGTTGTCGTTGTGGGGGCAGCTAACTCCGCTGTTCAGATTGCCTATGAACTTGCAGGCGTTGCACAGGTAGTGCTGGCTACCCGCGAGAAGATCCGCTTCTTCCCTCAGCGGATTCTGGGACTCGATTTTCACACTTGGTTGAAATTCACCCGGTTGGAGCACACGCGCTGGTTGAGTGACCAGAGCACGCCTGTGCTGGATACCGGCAAGTACCGGAAGGCCTTGGATACCGGGCGGCTCCAGCGCAAAGCGATGTTCCAGCAGGTGGTGCCTGACGGCGTCGTCTGGCCGGATGGAACCACCCATCAGACCGATGCGCTGATCTTCGCCACCGGTTTCCGGCCGAACCTGGCGTTTCTGGCACAGCTTCCAGTCGCCGACCGGCAAGGTCGTGTCCTGCAGCAAGACGGCGTGGCAGATCAGGTGCCCGGCCTGTACTTCGTCGGGCTGCCCAAGCAAAGGAACTTCGCCTCGGCAACCCTCAGGGGGGTAGGGACTGACGCGGGCTATCTCATGCCTCAACTGCTCCGTCATCTAGAACGGGTTGGTTCGACGGAAACACCCGTTCAACGATCGCGCAATCCAGCCAGCGGCCTTCAAGGCAAGCGTGCTTCTCATAGACGCCAATCGTCCTGAAGCCGCAGGACTGGCAGAGCGCGAGGCTCGCCTCGTTGAAGGTGAAAATGCGGGAAAGGACCTTCCAGAAACCACGTGCCTCTGCCTCGCTGAGCAATGCCTTGAGCAGCAGCTTGCCGATACCACGTCTGCGGACGTCACGATGAAGATAGATTGAGAAGTCGGCGATGCCGGCGTAGCAGGAACGCGCGCGGTAACTGCTCAGGTTTGCCCACGCCACTACCGCCCCGTCGAGCTCGACGACCAGCACCGGATAGCGTGACATATCGGCAACCCACGGCTGTATATCAGTTTCAGTACGCGGCTGGGTCTCGAACGTAGAGCTGCGGTCTTCGATCCCCTGGTTGTAGATCTCGGCAATGGCCTGAACATCACCGGTTTCAGCGAGGCGAATGTGCATCCGGCTTCCTTTGGTGAAATGGAACAACTTTGTTAAAGAGGTTTCACTTTTTTTGCGGCTGGGCTGGGCAGCATTCGGTGGCCAAGCCACAACGTAGTTTGGCAGCACGAGTCAATTGGCGTAGCAGCGTCAGGGCCCCTTGACGTACTTCTGGCGGCAGACAGCTGATCATTGCCTTCTCTTCGGCGATCAGGCTGGCACGAATCCGCTCGTACAGCTCGCCGCCGGCTTCGGTGGCTTGCACCTGGACCGCCCGACGATCTTCTGGATCCTCTACTCGGGTGACATACCCCTTTCGCTCCAGGGTATCGACGACACGACTGGCTGTGCTCTTGTCCAGGAACATCTGCTCGGCCAGGACCTGGAGACGCAGTGGTCCCAGCTTCACCAAAGCTTCAACCGCGTGGCACTGAGTGACCGATACGTCGTAGCAGCAAATGCGGTCGCGATCCCTGAATTGGTAAATGCGCACCAGCTGGGCAAGTGCCTCGTAGAGATCTTCGGCATCCCGGCTGAGATCGCCGCTGTGCTTATCCGACATGGCATTTCCAATTAGTTGTTACTCACAACGTTATGGTTGAAGAACGCGGTCATCAACATTGACCAGCAGATTGATTGTGGTTGATCGTTTACGCGGATGGGTTATCGGTATGCAGATAAAAAAGCAGCTCCGAAGAGCTGCTTTTCTGCCCTACTCCCCCTTTTTATGCTTGTGGGGTTTCAGGTCTGGGTGATCCTTCTGCTTCTCAGGCGTGACCCGCTGCCTCTTGTCCGGAGTGCCATCTTCGTTGGTGCGTTTAGGGCCTGGCTTGATGCTCATGCAAATTTCCTTTTCCGCTTGGGTTGTTGAGTACTGCTATGTAGTTAGTCGAGCTTCTGGCTGCTGTCAAAGCAGCTCGATGTGGAAGCGCTGTCGACCTCACGCGTTCAGTCCGTATTAGAGGCCTGAGTAGGTGCTTCCGGTCAAAGTCTTGCAAGGGGCCGTAAAATCCAGAGCTGAGCTATACGAGGATGTCTGGACGCTCATCATCCCGAGTACGGTGTGGAACAGGTTGTCGTGGCTCAGTGGCGAGCTCGTCTGTGCTTTCAAGCAGCCCACATTGAGGCGTTCGCTTTTCGCGAGAGAATCAGACATCCAGAGCACCAATGGCACCTTGGTTTGCTCATCTGGGGCCATCGCATAGGGCAGCCCATGCAGGTAAAGACCACCCTCTCCCAGTGACTCTCCGTGATCTGAGACGTACATGAGCGCAGTGTCGAATTTGGTATTCGCAGCCAGGATGTCGATCAGCCCGGCCGTCACGTAGTCGGTGTAGAGGATCGAATTGTCGTAGGCATTGATCACCTCCTGCTGCTTACATTTGTCGAGCTCATTGGTCTCGCAGACCGGCCCGAATTTCTTGAACTGCGGGGGGTAGCGCTTGTAGTAGGCCGGGCCGTGACTACCTTTGTAGTGGAGCACCAGGACTGCATCGCCTTCCTGACGCTTGATGAAGTCCTCCATCTCCGAAAGCAGCACCCCGTCCTTGCACTCGTCGCTGGTACACAGTTGAGCATCTGCGTGTTGGGTAGCCTTGTGGTTTGGCACCCGATCACAGACCCCTTTGCAGCCCGAATTGTTATCAGTCCACATGACACTGATGCCTGCCCGCTGAAGCACATCGAGCAGCCCTTCTCGGCTCTTGGCCAAGCCGTCCTTGTACTCATCCCTCCCGACGTCCAAGAACATGCATGGCAGGGAAACCGCAGTGGCAGTGCCGCACGAGCTCACATTCGAGAAGCTGATGACATTGCGCTTTTCCAGCTCTGGATTCGTATCGCGGGAGTAGCCATTAAGGGAGAAGTTGGCGGAACGTGCGGTTTCCCCCACTGCCAGTACCAGCAGCTTGGGTTTGCGAGCCGCTCCCTGCCTGGTCACCACGGCGTCGGTACCAATGGAGGTCAGCGCTTTCGGTGTGGCCAGCTTGCGTTTCAGGTAACCATGACCGGCAGCAAACAAATTGGTGGGAACCAGAATGAGCCGGATCTCCCGATTGTTGCGTAGGAGGGAGGCATAAGACTGGTACTGGCTCAGCACGATACCAGCAAGGGTTACCAGTGCGAGCGACAGGACGATGAGTCTGCTACCCAACGCTTTGGTCCAGGGCTTGCGTCGCAGGGGCACCAGACAGATCAGGTAGACGGGCAATACCCCTACCATTGCCACCCAGAGGCCAAGTTTCCAGTTCAGTAGCTCGGACACCTCACCGACGTCGGTCTCCACGACGTTGGTGAACATCGTGTAATCAATGACGATGCCGTAAGCACTCATGAAGTAGCTGGCGAACGACGCGCTGATCAGCACCAGGCACAGCAGAGGTTTTGCGAGTCTTGACCATGACAGCAAGCTAAGTACGGTGAACACCCAAACGAACACTACGACTGGCAGGCTGGCGGCGAGCAACCAGTTAACTTCATCAGTGTTGAATGCCAGGCGCCAGAGCACACGCCAAAGCTCAGCGTTCGCGAACAACAACAACCAAAAAGTTACTAGCGCGATGAGTAAATTGGTGCTGATGCCTTCCTGTCTAACTTTGCGAATAGCATGGATCCATTTACTTAACAGGATGTGAACAATGGATTTAGAAGGTGTCATTATCAAACTCTAGGGAGCTGCTCATCCATGGCGCTGGTTATGAATAGTCGGGAGCTAAACGGCAAGCCATCGACAGACACTGAGCGAATCAGGCCGTACAGAGCGCCAGAGACCTTGATCCCCTTAGCCTGAGGACGCTTAGGATGTGTGAGGCATAGGATTAAATGAGAAATTAGCTCTCGCTAGGCGCATTATTTCCGCCACACGATAACGTCATGATGACTTCGCGATTACAATGCTGACAGAATCGCGATAATGACTTTTTCGATTGTAAATGCTCAGGCTATGATAAAAAATCGGACAGGTCCGACTCTTTGAGTAGTCAATGCCATCTGGCGAATTAAATTAAATTTCATAAACAAACCAGCTTCGTTTTGTCGTACGCTAATTTTGAACTTTTACTTTAACTTAAAAGTCATTCTAACGAGCAGAACACTTCTTTCACCTTTTGCTCGTGCTGATGTCACCTATCGATGAGGGACGAATACCATGAGTTTTCTCAAAAATTTATTGGGCGGCCACCACGGCCGTGGCAACCACGGCGGTGGCAAGCATCACGGTAGTGGGCACGGGAGTGATCGACATGACCGGCATGGTCGCTTCGAGCAGCAGCAATCCTGCGACAGTAATGACCGGGTGATTGAGGATGGTCGCGTAATAGCTCAAGCCCCAATCAAAGATCTGCAGACTTGCAGGCACTGCCGGACCGCAAACGCCCCGTCCGCACGCTTTTGTCTAAACTGCGGAACACCACTATCGAGTGGTTGCACGGCCTGCGGCTCATCCCTGACAGCAGGAGCAAAATTCTGCAGCCAGTGCGGCCAAGCCACCCATTAGCGCATGGCCACACTGGAAATCCAACGCGACCACTACCCTGTGCAAGGAGAAATACGTGGGATCGAATCATGATCATGGCAGTGCCGCGCTTCGTGAGGGGCATCAGAAGAAACTAGTCATGGCATTGGTCCTGACCGGTAGCTTCATGATCGCTGAAGTGATCGGCGCATGGATTACCGGCAGCCTGGCGTTGCTGTCGGATGCGTCTCACATGTTCACCGACACCGCCGCTTTGGCAATTTCGTTGATTGCGCTTCAGATCGCAAAGCGGCCGGCGGATCAGAAAAGAACCTTTGGCTATGCGCGGTTGGAGATCCTAGCCTCCACGTTCAACGCCGTGCTGCTCTTCCTGGTGGCGATGTACATCTTGTACGAGGCCTACCAGCGCTTCTTCATGCCGGCGGAGATCGCCACCGGGGCGATGATGTGGATCGCAATTGTCGGCCTGATCATCAACCTGATTTCAATGCGACTGCTGGCATCTGCCAGCAACGAGAGCCTCAACGTCAAAGGCGCCTACCTCGAAGTCTGGAGCGACATGCTCGGATCGTTGGGCGTGATCATCGCAGCCCTCATTATCCGCTTTACCGGCTGGACCTGGGTCGACACGGTTGTCGCCGTAGCGATCGGCCTTTGGGTATTGCCGCGGACTTGGCAATTGCTTCGAGAGAGCCTGGGGATTCTTATGGAAGGTGTACCCCGGGGGCTCAACGTGGCGGCAATCGAGGCCACGATCCTCAAGGTCGACGGCGTCACGGATGTCCATGACTTGCACGTTTGGGCCGTCAGCAGCGGAAGCAACGTGATGACGTCGCACGTGGTCGTCCGAGACGCAGCAGATGGAGATGCTGTGCTAGCGGCCGTCGTGGATGCAGTCAGCGACGCGTTCGAAATCCATCACTGCACCATTCAGATCGAGCGCGCAGCTTTCCACGAGAACGTTCCGTCGCCGTCGCATTGATCGGCCGGTAGACACCTGATCAACACACCGCCGCCAACGTCGGGGGGGTGTTGTCGAGGAAAGGTAAGGATGGATAGGCGACAGCAGAAGCACGTCGTGAGTGCCTGGCGAATGATCCCAGGAGATCCACTCCACTAGCTCAAGTAGGTTCAGCGATGGCTTGGATCATTACGAAGTACCTGGTCACTGCCGCGATAGTGATTATCGTGTCTGAGCTGGCAAAGCGCAGTGACAAGCTGGGCGGCTTGGTTGCCGCCCTGCCATTGGTCACCGTCTTGACGCTCATCTGGCTCTACTTGGAGAACCAGAGCATGGAGAAGATTTCCAATCATGCCTGGTACACGTTCTGGTATGTGATTCCAACGCTGCCGATGTTTATCGCGTTTCCGGCACTGCTGCCCAAGTTGGGATTCTGGCCAACACTTATCTCCAGCATCCTCATCACCATGGCGAGCTTCGGAGGATTTGCCCTACTTCTAAGGCGATTGGGCATCGAGTTGCTTTGAGTCGGGTGTAGAGGAAAGCACTCGGTCACCGCTTACCGGCTGTTGATGCACTCACCTTTCACGAGGTAGCGAACCATGTGCAGTTCGCCCTTGGAATCCTCGTAAGTCATCATGCTTCTCACATTCCCGCAGTACCGCACGCTAGGCGAGACGTACACCAACTTGCCAACGTCCAAATCCATACCGTATGCGTAATCTTCAAGCTCGGGCATGGGTTTCTTCACGCTCTGTGCATAGCGTTCTGTAGCCTTCCTGGCAGACTGCTCAAGACCGTCGTTGATCTGAACGCTACTTTGGGCATTTGTCGACAGTGCAGAGAAAAGCATGAACGCGGCAATAGCCGATATAGTTGTTTTCATGAGAAGTCCATTAATAAAAAAGCGCCCATGGCGGGGCGCTAAAATTCACCTTACCAAAGGAGCGTATGGTTCCAAGGTGAATGCATTGGCGTGAGCAGGGTATCGTTACTCCCGCCATGCTGCTTCAGATGAGACTGGCCCAAAGCAGCGCTGCCTGTGTGCTGTTCTTAAACTAGCAAAAGCGGCTAACGACAAGATGATTGTGAAATTACAATTTGGACATGTAATAGATTGTAAAGTAATTATTCTTGCCCAATTAAGATGAAAAGCCATGCATGCTGGCCGGTTTAAGCCCGTTATCAAAGGGGCGAACGATCGGTGGCTTGCTACCACTCGGAGCTTGAGCTTGTAGGATTGAACGCCATAAATGCTGAGCAGCTTGGCAGAAACGCCACCCCTCTCGGCCGAATCCTCCTGTCAGTCCTGAGGACTGATAACCGCTGCAAGCCACAGAATCCGCTAAGCTCAGTAGGGAAAGCCGTCATGACTGTCAGCAATCTTGCGGCTACATTACAAATTTGTAGGATTTCGCCGCGGCCAGCGTCTTCGCGTTAAGATTCAAGCGTCCTCAGGTGACCCCGGCGTATGGACAGAGGTAGCGACTACCAGATGTCATGCACTCAGCCGAACCTTCAAACTGCCTGCAACCACAGTCTTGGCGGATTAGGCCAATTCCTTCCTCACACCTTGAGATAAGTTATGCGCGTTCTAGTTGTGGAAGACGAAATTAAAACTGCCGAATATCTTCAGCAGGGCCTATCCGAAAGCGGGTATGTCGTAGATATCGTGCACAATGGTGTTGACGCCCTGCACTTGTTCAATACTAACGTCTATTCGTTGGTTCTGCTGGACGTAAACCTTCCTGGCATCGACGGTTGGGACCTTTTGGAAACCATCAGGAAAACCAGCCGGGTCCGCATCATCATGCTGACCGCTCGTGGTCGCATCAACGACAAGCTCAAAGGCTTGGATGGCGGAGCCGACGATTACCTTGTCAAACCCTTCGAATTCCCGGAGCTGCTCGCTCGAATCCGTTCGCTGCAGCGGCGTGGTGATGAATTAGTCGAGAAGAGTTCGCTGAAAATTGCCGACTTGGAACTCGACTCAGTGCGCCATCGGGTTTTCCGCGCTGGCACACGCATCGACCTTACCACCAAGGAATTTTCGCTCCTGCACCTGCTTATGAGCAGGACGGGCGAAGCGTTGACTCGTTCCCAGATCATTTCGTTGGTCTGGGACATGAATTTTGACTGCGATACCAACGTCATCGATGTCGCTATCCGGCGCCTTCGCTCGAAGATCGATGACCCGTTTGAAACCAAGCTCATTCACACGCTTCGTGGCGTAGGGTACGTTTTTGAGGAACGCGCATGAGGCCATTCAGCCTGGCTGCAAAGCTGGGATTAAAAGTGGGGTTGATGAGCGCAGCGTTGCTGCTTCTATTCGCCACTTTCGGGTATCTGATGGTGGGCCAGGCGCTGGAGCGAAATGCCCGCAGTGACCTGGAAGTGAAGATGGCAGGCATGGCTCACAACCTGTCCATGATTTCCGACATCTCAGGAGTCAACGCTGACGCACATCAGCTTGTGGATCTGGTGATGGGCCACAACAACCTGTACGTCAGCATTTTTGAGTCGGCGCAGAGTGAGATGCCCCTGCTCTCGATAGGCTCGAAGCAGGTCAACGTGGAGGTGCACAAGTTTCAACCATCCGCACAGCCGAAGGAACATGAGTGGCGCGACACCCAGGACCGCCCCTTGCTGACAGCTTCTCGCACCATGAATTTGGGCGACGGAACCGAAGTCAGCGTGTACATGACTATGGACCAGTCGTCCAATGAAGCGCTGCTTGATGCATTGCTCACCTGGGCCCTGATGATTTCCCCGCTCATCATCGCGCTGATCCTCGCAATCGGCTGGTGGACCGTACGCAGAGGTCTGCTGCCTCTGACCAAGTTCCTGAAAGTCGCCTCGAAGATCTCCACCGAGAGCCTCGACCATCGTCTGCCGACTAATGGAATGCCAGCAGAACTCAAAGAGCTCGCCGACGGTATCAACATCATGCTGGCTCGCCTGGATGACGGGGTTCAGCAGCTCTCGCAGTTTTCTGACGATCTTGCTCACGAACTGCGAGCGCCGCTATCCAACCTGATGGGTAAAGCCCAAGTTGCACTGACCAGAGAGCGATCGCTTCCCGAGTACAGGGAAGTGCTGGAGTCGTGCACAGAAGAGCTGGACCGCATGAGCCGCATGGTTTCCGACATGCTGTTCCTCGCTCAGGTCAGTCATCCAGCATCCATGGTGGAGTTCGAACCTGTGTCCCTGGTCGATGAAGTTCAGCGGGTGTGTGATCTCTTCAGCATTTCGGCAGAGGATGGCGAGATCCAGCTGCAGATCTCTGGCAGTGATGACGTGGTGCGCGGTAACCGCCTGATGATTCAACGAGCCGTCTCGAATCTGGTGTCAAATGCGATTCGCTACTGCCCTCGCGGTCGCACGGTCTACGTGAAAGTGCAACGCGGTGGTAGCGGCACGACCTTGAGCGTCGGCAACCCGGGCCGCGGGATCGCCAAGGAACACCATGCGCATTTGTTTGAACGGTTCTACCGCGTAGATAAGAGCCGAGCACGAAGCGAAGGGGGGACCGGTCTTGGCCTTGCCATCGTGCAGTCGATCATGAGCCTGCATCAAGGCTCGGCGAGCGTGGAAGTGACCGAGGAAAATTTCACCTGGTTCCACCTTCACTTTCCCGAAGCCCAGCTAAAGCAGCCGGCAAAGACCGCTGCTTGAAGCGCGCCCACTTGAAAAGGCCCGTCAATCGACGGGCCTTTTGTCTATGCAATGCCTCAGTGCCTAAGCACCACAGGGTCCATAGGTGACCGCAGAATTACCGACTTTATGATCTTTTGCTCTTCTGGGTTGGCGTTTCTCCACAGGTGGGAGAAGTATTGGGCATTCACTTTTTCCTGGGCGCTCACACTGCCGGCGGCCTCAATGAATTGCATGGTCGAGTACACACAGAGCAGTGCCAGGATAAAGAATGCTGTCGCCACCACCATGACATAGCGCTTGGCCAGCACCGGTGCTTGCTTTAGCTCCAGGATCGAGGCATTCGCTGATTTTGTCGCGGCAGTGAGCTCCGAAATCAGCGGTTGGATGGCGGTCTCGACTCCACGAGCGGCAGCGGAATATGCCTCTGCCGCAGCGCGTATGGCGACCTCTTCGGCATTGGACCAGGCTTTCTCAGCCTTTCGTACCTCCTCCTGAATCTGCCGACTGACAAGGTCAACCTCCTCCACCAGCTCGTTCGACTTTTCCAGAACGGCGTTGCAGGCCCTGGTCTGGGAGGCCAGCTCATCGAGCTGAACTGTGAGTTTTTCAGTGCTTCGACGGAAGTCACCGATGGCAACAGCCCAAGACTCTATGTCATTCATGGCTATCTCCTAGGGCGGCCGGTAACGCCGCACTGATTTATTTTGTTAGATGTCAAATATGTAATTTAAGAAGCAGTTTGAAGTCACCCTCGGCACAAGCGAGGTAGACATGATCCTTCCAGATTTGCAGATTTGGCGCATCCCGCCAGCCGCCCAAATTACGGAATTGTAATTATTGACTCACCTTGTCGTTAGCTTCGCGTTCCTAAACTACAAACCAACAAAGGCCGTCAGTCAGGCAGGCCTAGTAAGAACCGAGGCACACAATGAAATTTGTCAAATCTATCGCTATTGGCAGCCTGCTGCTTGGTCTCGTGGGTACCGCTTACGCTGAAGGTGGTTACGAGCGAGCGAAACAGTTCCAGGAAAACTTCCGAAATGAACAGGCTCGCTTATGGAGCGACGATTCTTCGGACCAGAACAAACAACAAGTCGCTCAAGAGAAAAAGAAAGAAAGCAAGGATGGTAAGGAACAAGCCGATAACTAAACGGCGGTTAAATAGGACTTTAAATGACGAAAGCAATCGACAAAAAAGCCAGGGTAAAACCTGGTTTTTTTTGTGTCTGGAATTTTACCTTCGTTTGTACGAGGCGTTTCCGCATTACTGTCTCCGACCAGACCTTCGGTACCTTGCTTGGCGTCTTTCCAACGGCACAGCAACAGCTGACTGGCGTTCGCTTCGGTGATCTCGACACAGCCCAGGTTGGCAGGCAGCTCAGCATTGCTGTCGAGTAAGCGCCGGGACAGGTAGAATGAGCTGTCACGAGGCCACTTTGCTGGGTACTGGATGTTTTCGGACTTCCCGCTGCTGTAGAACTCCGAGGAATTCGAGCGGCGACCAGGGTAGATCAGAGGGGCCGATTGAGCACATTCAACCAGGCCTGAACGACATCTCGCTGGTTCTGAGGCCTCTGCATCAACACCCCGGCATAGATGATGTCGACGCCGATGATTGGCAGTATCAACGCTCGCGGCGGCGCCCTGGTGATCCTTCGGCCAACCTCATTGATCCGACCGGACAGGAGCAACGCCGAGACAGGTACAGAACCAGCGGCAGCCAGTCGATCAGCCCTAGTTTTCCTGCGAGCGCTCCGGCTCCGAGCAGGGCACCACAGATCAGCGCGAAAACCAGCTCGGTGTTCATGCCAAAGATGCCGTCGTGCTCATGGCTCAGCCCTTCATGCTCTGCTTGGTCATCTGGGCGTTCAAGCGAACTTTTCATAACTCGTCCCTTCTGGGGGGCAAGACTATAAACTGCTCTATGCAGTTGAAAGACATTACTGTTGTGTAGTTGAGATTTATTTCACAGCTAACCCAGGGGCAGTCATTAAGGCATCTAGCCTAAATGACGTTCATCGAGCTCAATAAAAAATGCCAGGCACTGCCTGGCATTTATGAATTCTCTAAGTATTCTACTCACAGCAATTACTACTTGTTGTTGATGCATTGCGAGTACATGGAGTAGCGAACCGTCTTAAGCGTACCCTGAGAGTCCTCGAAGGTCATCAATCGCGGGTAAACTTGGCAGGTACGCGGGTCTTGGGACTGACGCACGAATTTCGCAACATCGATCTTCATGCCGTAATTGTAGTCCTGGATCTCCGGCATCGGTTTGCCATTTCTCTCGGCATAGTTCGCTACAGCAGTCTGATGCTCCTTGATGTATTGCAGCTGCTTGCTTTCAGAGTAAGTATAAGCCTGCGAAGCCATCGAGAACATAACAAGTGCAGCAGCAACAATTAGCTTTTTCATAGGAACCTCTCAAATTCAAATCATCTCGGGCGTAACTTTAGCAACGCAGAGGCATCACCGGCATGACGAGAAACTTACAATTTTGAAAGGTAAGTGCATCTATTTCATATAAATCGAGTAGGAGGCGGGTTCACACCCGCCGTCCTCTCACACCACCGTGCGTACGGTTCCGTACACGGCGGTTCAGGCTATGCGGCTAAGCCGGTTGATCGTATCCAGTATCGAGACCAGTCCGAGTCGATCCCATAGCTTCTTCGGCAGCGCCTGATTCATATGAGATGCTCCCGAGTTCCACCATGGGCCTCGACCATTAGAGGCTGATTTGCAGGCACGCTCTTCACTTAGACCCAGGCGCATCAGGTTGCGCACCCTCGTAGAGGGCTGCTTCCATTGGCGCCAGATGGCACAGCGGAGTTTGTGCCTGAGCCAGCCATCCAGTTCCTCAAGTGGCCGTTTGCTCTGGCTGAGCTTGAAGTAACCCGCCCAGCCTCGTAATACAGGGTTTATCCGCTCGATGGTATTTGCCATCTTGCGACCCCGTGCACCGCGTAGCAGCTCTGCGAGCCGGTCGCGCAGGCGACCCAGGCTCATCGTTGCCACCCGCAGCCTTGGCTGCTGATGCCAGCTCATCCCATAGCCCAAGTAGTCACACTTCCAGGCTCTCGCGACTCGACTCTTCTTCTGATTCACCGTCAGTTTCAAACGTTGGTTCAGGAAGCGCTCGACACTGACCAGTACTCGCTCGCCAGCCCGAGGACTGCGCACATAAATGTTCGCGTCATCGGCATAGCGCACGAAGCGATGGCCCCGCCGCTCCAGTTCGCGGTCAAATTCATCGAGCAGGATATTCGACAGCAGCGGCGAGAGCGGGCCGCCTTGCGGCGTCCCTTCCTGCCGTGGGCTAACGACACCACCTGACATGACTCCCGCTTCAAGGTAGCGACGGATAAGCCTAAGTACGCACTTATCTTTGACCCGGCACTCGATACAGGCCATGAGGATGTCGTGGTTGACTCGATCGAAGAACTTTTCCAGATCGATTTCCACGCACCACCGATGTCCCGATGCCACATGGGCACGGGCCATCTCGACAGCTTGATGTGTGCTTCTGCCCGGACGGAAGCCATAACTGTAGTCCGAGAACAGTGGGTCGAAGATGAGCGTGAGCTGTTGCTGCAAGGCTTGCTGGATCAAGCGATCCACGACGCTGGGGATTCCCAGTTGCCGTGTGCCGCCCTGCGGCTTGGGAATTTCAACCGCTCGCACTGCTTGTGGATGGTATTCACCGGCCAGTAGCCTGGCCTTGAGGGTTGGCCAATACTGTTTCATGTAGCCCGCCAAGTCAGCGACCGTCATGCCATCGGCACCCGGCGCTCCCTTGTTGCTGACCACGCGTTGATACGCACGTCTGAGGTTGGCCGGTGCAAGCACCCGCTCCATCAGCGTGTCCGGCTCCGCGTTCGTCCACGTCGCTGACGCCGCCGGCACCTTTGCACTGTCAGGCATCACCCTCGGCTTCTGGCCGGGATTCGGGATGACAGTTTCCGCTGTGGGAAATTTCTGCATTACGGCTACCAACGAGACAGTGACGCCTACTAGCGGCATAACCTGTTCGGCCCTTGGTGGCGCGGTTATCCGCCACTTACTACGGCTTCGGCTGACTTCTGCACGCTCATCCCGTCGCCTTTCGACGCGCGGTAGCACAATGGCAAACGTACAGATCTCCCAGGGTAATTCGCGTGACCTTCCTGCTTATGCCTGTCGGATTTACGTCACAGCGTTCCGTGCAAGTATTGGGCTTTGGCGATTGTTGCCGCCTAACCCCGCTGTGCCGCCTGATCCGCTTCCTGTTCGTCAGGCCAGCATTTTGCCTCGGGCTTCCTTCAGATTCGCAGTCGCCCGCGACACCCTTGCCTCCGGCTAACACTTCCCCTTGCCGGGTGTGTAGAGGACTTTCACCTCCAAGTCACCCGCTTGGCCACCACAGCCAAGCAGGTTGCGCTTACGCGCAACGCGCCATGCCTGGCGCACAACACGAAAACCCGCTGCTTTCGCTAGGCGGGTCTCGGAAGGTAGGCACGAGAGTAGCCCCTCATGCGTTGAGGGGAAATATATGGACAGATGACAGGCATGTCAATCAAATTTGATTAACCGCCGTGATCTGGCGTGACCTTTCCTGACGCAGAGTGAGCTCTCTCCACGCGGCGTGCCTCTAGGTAGACTGATGAAGGCCTGACCTCCAGCTCGGCCCCATCAGACAGCGGCGCCCAATGGTCTCCGAGCTCGTTGCTCGTTGCACATAAGAGGCAAGCGATTCGTCGGACTGGAAGCCCAAGTGTTGTTTCCTAAATAAGCTAGTAACAAAACCCACTGCCTTTTGCTGACCTGAGACGAATCTGTCGACGGAAATTTGCGAAAATAACAAGGTAACAGAGGCGTCGGCGCTGGTTTTTTCGGGTCCACGTTTTGCTAAAAAACTAAGTAACAATACCGCTTTCCCCTGCTTTCAGTCGCCGCCGGCTCGCAGTCTAGGCTGGACAACCCTAGTGAAAAACCATCTTGCAATGCAGCATCTCGCTCTCCTCGAGCTTACTCAGATGTAATCCACGGCTCACGTGTATGACAGCTGCAGAGTCTTAAGCTTCAATCATGTCTCTTGGAGTGATTGAAATGAAAGTCGTTAGAAACATCACCGCCATCCTGGCCATTGTGGCCTCCTCAGCCGCGATCGCCGAAGGAGGATCCGACCGTCTATACGGGAAGATGATTCAGGCCAATGAGCAAGCTATGCGAGCTTATGCAGCCGCCAATGATAAGAAGCCACCGGAGGTGATCCATTATCGCTACGGGATGCGGCTCGACGTGGCGAGGGTAATCAGCATGACATCGACCAAGGCGAGCTGTGACGTGATGCCAGCACAGATGAACTACGAGGATTCCAATGGAGACCTGAAAATCCTTGAGTACCGGACCGCTGGTATCGGTTGCCGGGGCCAGAACTGAGCACTGATCAAGCGGGCAGGAGTTACACTGATAAAAAGCCGGGTTGAAGCGTCAATTCCGGCGATCGCCTGGTTACCGGCTTTCATGACTGGTGGAGTACGATGAGGATTGGTAGCTCAGGCAGGAGAGACCAATGACTGAATCAGCGCGCACCACGGTTAAGTGCCTTGATCCCGGCGACGGCTCCGGCGATGTGATTGTGGAATTACCCGACGACATTCTGCGCGAGCTAGGGATCACGACGGGCGACAGGCTCTCCATCGAGCTTATCAACGGCGATATCGTACTCAAGCCAGTCCGCGAGCGCCGTGAATCTGATTAGGTACGCTTTGCAGGCCCTCTGTGCCGTCGTGTTGAGCTGATGACGCTTTCGAGCGGGGAAATATGGGACGGCAGTCAGCCTACTGCCGTCCTTGTGGTCGGTGCGTTATTTGGCTGGATAGCTGGCGACTACTAGGTCCTCGCCGCTTTTGGTTAACCCAATGACTTGGTAAGCATGGCTTACGCCATCAACCTCCATGCCTGGGGATCCAGCTGGCATTCCTGGCACGGCGATCCCTTCCAGATCGTTCCGCTCCTTGAGTTCTCGAATCTGCTCAGCTGGCACGTGACCTTCAACAAACTTTCCGTCAATCACGGCTGTGTGGCAGGACGCTAACCGTGGCGCTACGCCCAGCTTCTGTTTCACTGCCCTCATGTCCGTCTCAACATGGTCGGTCACTTTGAAACCATTGGCTTCCAGGTACGTGATCCATTTCTTGCAGCAACCGCAGTTCGCGTCTCGGTGAACGTCGATGGACAAAGGCTCGGCAGCGTAGGTCGCCGAGGTGACCAGCAGCCCAGCGATAGCGGCTAGACGAACGAGTATCCGGTTAGTTGGCATGAGTGTGCTCCTTACCGTCTTTGTGAACATGCGTCTTTGTCGACGGTTTCGGGTGGGCGTCCGAATGGGCTTCGGCCGCATTGTGGTCGCCGTGATGATCTGCGGCTTGGGCGGCGCCTGCGGGTGCAGCTCCATGGTCGTGAGCTGCCTGGGCATGATCGTCGTCTGCCGCTTCGTCGTGATCGCCATGCTCGGCATGACCGCTCCCGCCGTGCTGGCCCTCATGGTTATGCATATCGCTTTCACCGCCGCCGTGCTGGTGGCCACCGCTCGTGGCCACCAAAGCCATGTACTGCTCGGGATTCATTTGGGGAAGTTGATCCAGGAACGCGACGATTCCCCAGATGTACTCATCACCCATGCTCTTGCCCCAAGCGGGCATGCCGGTGGCTTTGATACCGTGCTTGATCGTCCAGAATGCGGCAGCCGGATCGCCTCCGACACCCACCTTGGTGAGGTCAGGTGGCGACGGGTATAGCGCTTGGCTAAGTTCTGTCTTCCCAACGCCAGGGGCGAGGTGGCACCCAATGCACATGGCGTTGTAGTTGCCTGCGCCTGCCTTGATCAACGCAGCGTTCTTCAGGTCAGGCACTTCAATGTCTCGCGCTCGAACCTCAATCGACCGGTCGCGAGCCATGGCGAGAAACGAATGGACAGCCGGGAAGTGAGGATCATCGGCGCCGACATTCACCAAACCGAAATACGCGGTGCCCAATACCGCAGCACTTCCGACAGCACCGGCCACAAGCAGCGTTGTAATTGTTCTTTTCATGTTGGAATTCTCAGAACCACATCCTGATACCGGCAACGAAGCGTGCCTCATCAACATCTCCACCCTCGTCTCGGATGAAGTCAGCGGTGTTGCCGTAGGAGCGGCTCCAGGTAACGCCTATGTACGGGGCAAACTGGCGGACGATTTCATACCGTAGACGCAGCCCGACTTCGGTATTGGCCAGACCCGATCCAACACCGCGCTCAGGATCGTTCTTGCCATAGAAGTTCGCCTCAGCCGTGGGCTGCAAAATCAAGCGATTGGTCAGCAGGATGTCGTATTCGCCTTCAAGACGCGCAGCAGTCTGGCCGTTTTCGCCGATGAACGCCGTAGCTTCGGCCTCGAAGTCATACAAGGCCATGCCCTGAATACCAAAGGCTGCCCAGGTCTGCGGTGATTCCGGTTTGAAATCCTGACGGACCCCGGCGACCACGTCCCACCAAGGACTGACCGAGCGCCCGTATAGCAGTTGCAGCTCAGCATCTTCGGTTACCCCGTTGGTGCGCTCGCCTTCCGACCGAACCCAGAGTCGATTGATGTCGCTACCTACCCAGCCAGATGCATCCCAAGCCAGGGTGCTGCCCTCATCGGCGTCCTGGTATTCGAGCTGGTCCAACAGAAAGAAGCTGTTGATTCCGCTGTCGTGCACCTGGTGGCCACCCAAAGGCGGAAAGGCTGCCTCGCGGTCGGCATCAGTGAGCACTGGAATCGGCGTGCGGCTCGTTGTGGTCGGAGAAGTCGCTGAACCATGATTCATCTGGGAATGGTCCATGCCCTTCATTGAACCGTGATCCATGCCCTTCATGTTTCCATGGCCCATTTTGCTGTGGTCCATCTTGCTATGGTCCACCGGGCTGGATTTGCTCTGGCTTTGAGCATGCCCCATCTGGCTGTGATCAACAGGGGCAGGCTGTTTCTGCTGTTTGCTCATCCCCATCTTGCTGTGATCCATCGCCGGCATCGATTCGGACGGAGCAGCTTCCATTTGCATGGAACCGTGCCCCATTTTCGAATGATCCATGCCCGAGTGATCCATTTCTTCAGCGGCGAAGCTGGGCGTTACGCCCAGCATGCCGATTGAAACAGTCAGGGCCAGCAGCGAAGGCCGCCCAAGGCTATTGACCATCTTTCCCTGCCTTAGCTTTGTCGCTGCCATGCGATTCCATCATTTTGTCGTGGTCCATACCTTCCATGGACCCATGGTCCATGCCTTCATGGTTCATCCCCTGGCCCTGCTTGTCCTGCGAGCCTTTGGCTTTACCGGCCTCGGTGGATTTCTGGGAATGCTGATCATGGTTGTCGCTAGACCACGACGACGGGGCATAAACAGCCAACATGCCGACCACCGCAGCGGAGAGGAAAAAGGCGCTTCGTTTCATTGGTTTGCTCATCTCAAATCTCCAGTTCATTCGTCCACACGGACTTCTCGGAACATGCCCATTTCCATGTGGAACAGTAGGTGACAGTGATAGGCCCAACGTCCCAAGGCATCTGCGGTGACGCGATAGCTTCGTTTTGAGCCAGGTGGCATGTCGATGGTGTGCTTGCGAACCATGAAGTTGCCGTTCTCGTCCTCCAGATCACTCCACATACCGTGGAGATGGATGGGGTGAGTCATCATGGTGTCGTTGACCAAGGTGATGCGAAGACGCTCGCCATATTTCAACCGCAGCGGTTCAGCGTCGGAGAATTTGATACCGTCGAACGACCACGCGAACTTCTCCATGTGGCCGGTAAGGTGCAGTTCGATTGTGCGTCCAGGCTCTCGACCATCGGGATCGATGAAGGTGCTCCGCAAATCGGCGTAGGTCAGCACTCGGCGCCCGTTGTTGCGCAGGCCAATTCCCGGATCGTTCAGTTTCGGGGTCGGCGACATGGTCTGCATATCGACCAACGGGTTGTTGGTCTCGGAAGCCGGATGGCTCTGCATTGCACCGCTCATGCCGGCCATGCCCTCATGACTCATCCCAGCCATCGTGCTGTGATCCATGCCGGCCATGTTGCTATGGTCCATTCCAGCCATCTTGCTGTGGTCCATGCCGGCCATGCTGCCATGGTCCATCCCAGCCATCTTGCTGTGGTCCATGCCGGCCATGTTGCCTTGGTCCATGCCAGCCATGCTGCCGTGATCCATTCCGCCCATGCTGCCGTGGTCCATGCCCATATCGCTCATGGCGATGATCGGGCGCGGATCTACCTCCGGTACGGGCGCTTGCAAGCCTTCACGAACCGCCAGGGTGCCTCGGGAGTACCCGGTACGGTCCATGGATTGCGCGAAGATCGTATAGGCCTGCTCGTTTTCAGGTTCGACGATGACATCGTAGGTTTCGGCAACGGCAATCCGGAACTCATCGACCGATACGGGTTTGACGTACTGGCCGTCAGCAGCCACAACCGTCATCTTGAGCCCAGGAATGCGGACATCGAAATAGGTCATGGCCGAGCCGTTGATAAAGCGCAGGCGGATCTTCTCGCCGGGCTTGAAGATACCCGTCCAGTTGCCGTTCGGAGCCTGGCCGTTCATGAGGTAGGTGTAGGTATACCCGCTCACATCAGCGAGGTCGGTGGGGCTCATCTTCATTTCAGCCCACATCTTCCGATCCGCTACAGCGGCCGACCAGCCTTTCTCGCTCACATCGTCAACGAAGTCGCTGACCGTACGCTTGTGGAAGTTGTAGTAGTCAGATTGCTTCTTGAGTTTGGAGAGCACCCGCGCCGGGTCTTCATCTGTCCAATCGCTGAGCATGACGACGTAATCACGGTCGTACACAAACGGCTCTGGATCCTTGGCATCGATCACCAACGCCCCATAGACCCCGGACTGTTCCTGGAAGCCTGAGTGGCTGTGATACCAGTAGGTGCCGTTCTGGTGGACCTTGAACTTGTATTCGTACATGCCATCGGGAGCGATGCCGTGGAAGCTCAAGCCCGGCACACCGTCCATGTTGGCGGGCAGGATGATGCCGTGCCAGTGAATGGAGGTGTCTTGTTTCAGCCGGTTGCGTACGCGCAGCGTCACGGTGTCGCCTTCGCGCCATCGCAGGATCGGCCCTGGCACGGAGCCGTTGATGGCCATGGCCGTACGAGCTGCACCCGTGATGTTGACGGGCAGTTCACCGATATACAGGTCGAAGTCCGTGCCGGTGAGCACGTTCGGTTGGCCAGGGCTGGTCACGGCCCAGACCGGCGCGCGCCACATGCCCAGCCCACCCAGAAGTCCGGTAGCGGCCAGGCCTTTGACGAATGATCGTCTCGTGGTTTTGCTTTGCATGCCGTTGCGTCCAGTCAGGTAGATCGCTGATATCCAGGCTGCTCGATGGCGCAGCCGTTGGGTTCATTGGAGCTCTCACCAGTCTCTTAGACTTGCGCCACTGCGCGAGGCTGATGAGAGGCCGTAGTCTGAAACTGCCATAGTTCAGATTCCGGGGTGATTACATTTCTGTAAGCTCGGATCAGCAGCTCTCGTGGCCAGCGTGCTTGCTGGACTGGGCGGCGACCGGCGTCTGCTCTTTCTTCTGCTGCGCAACCTGGTAGGCCTGCATGGAGCTTTGGCGAGCCGCTTCCATCCGCGCAAAGGTCCGGTCCGCGCCGCCCTCTGCCAGGGCGAGGCCTGCCGCGCCAAAGGTGACGACCATCACAATTGCTTTGACCATGTTCATCTGGAGATCCTCAGTGGGTTCTGCGCCTCATGGCGTCAGGTACAGGGTCAAGTTAGCTTCGCGGTGCTGTCAGAAAACTGATCTCGACATTACTTTTCCGTCAGCTTCTGGTTGGGCGTCTTTTTTCCTGCAAACTGGAGATGCACCCCGCGTGGATGAGAGCAGATGAAATTACTCGTAGCCGAAGATGAGCCGAAAACCGGTGTCTACCTCCAGCAAGGCCTGACAGAAGCCGGCTTCACCGTTGACCGGGTGATGACAGGCACTGACGCCCTGCAACAGGCACAGAGCGAAGCGTATGACTTGCTGATCCTCGACGTGATGATGCCGGGGCTCGATGGCTGGGAGGTCCTGCGCAAGATCCGTGCGGCGGGTCAGGATGTGCCAGTCCTTTTCTTGACGGCCCGAGACGGCGTAGACGACCGCGTGAAAGGTTTGGAACTGGGCGCTGATGATTACCTGGTGAAGCCCTTTGCGTTCTCGGAGCTACTGGCTCGGGTTCGCACGTTGCTGCGCAGAGGCAATGGTGGTTCTGCTCAAACCACCATGAAGATGGCAGACCTTGAGGTAGACCTGCTCAAGCGTCGAGCTACGCGAAACGGCAAGCGGATTGACCTTACTGCCAAGGAGTTTTGCCTGTTGGAGCTGCTCATGCGCCGACGCGGCGAGGTGCTCCCCAAGTCGCTGATCGCTTCCCAGGTCTGGGACATGAATTTCGACAGTGACACCAACGTGATCGAGGTAGCGATTCGCCGATTGCGGGCCAAAATAGATGACGACTTTGCGCCAAAGCTCATCCATACCGCCCGAGGCATGGGCTACATGATGGATGTGCCCGAGTGATGCGCCCGCAATCATCGCTCGTCAAGCGACTGACCCTGATGTTCATGTTCGCGGTGACTGCTGTCCTGGTGGTTGCCGGCGTGGCTTTCTACGGGCTCAGTCAGCACCATTTCCGGATGCTGGATGAGCAGGCGCTTTCCGAAAAGCTGGAGTCAACGCGTCATATCCTGTCCATCTCAGCAGCGCGAGGCGGGCTCCACGATCAGGAGCAGCAGCTGCGGGCATTGCTCGGCGCACATCAGGATTTGTCGGCGAAAATCACCAAGGCTGACGGTACGGTCCTTTTTTCAGACCCCAAAGCCTCCCAAATTCCTCAGCGATTCGAGCAGGCGCACCGGGGTGCGGTCTGGGAATGGCAGGATGAATCGCAGAACTTTCGCGGCATTACCGCCCAGCTGACCATTGCAGGCGAGCCGGAACCGGTGACGGCCGTGCTGATGCTCGATGTCACCACTCACGCGCATTTCTTTGTCACCCTGCAATGGTGGTTCGGAATTGGCCTGGTGATCAGCGCGATTGTGAGCGCAGGCTTGGGCTGGGTCGTGGCCAAGAGTGGGCTTCGGCCTGTTGGACAAATCACCAAAGTGGCCACCGGGATGTCGGCACGATCGCTCCGCGAGCGCATTCCCCTGGAGCCCGTGCCGCTAGAGCTTCAGGAGCTCATCCTGTCTTTCAACGGGATGCTGGGACGATTGGAAGATGCATTCGTTCGGTTGTCCAACTTCTCTGCCGATATCGCTCACGAGTTGAGAACGCCAGTCAGCAACCTTCTGACCCATACCGAAGTGGTGCTCACCAAGAAGCGTGACTTGGATGCCTATGAGGAAAACCTCTATTCGAACCTGGAAGACCTCAAGCGCATGTCGCGCATGATCGACGACATGCTGTTCCTCGCCAAGGCTGATAACGGTCTGATCGTGCCCGAGCAGATCGATGTGGAGCTCTCTGAACTCGTATCCAAGCTGTTCGAGTACTACCAGTTCCTGGCTGAGGATCAAGGCACCCAGCTGACCCTGCACGGGCAGGGTAAGGTTCGTGGCGATCGCCTGATGATTGACCGGGCGCTTTCCAACCTCCTATCCAACGCGTTGCGCTACACCCCGGAAGGCAACGAGATATCAGTGCAGATCGAGCAGACGCCTGAAAGGGTGACGCTTTCCGTGCGTAACAGCGGGGTAACCATCGATCCCCAGCACATTGGCAAGATCTTCGACCGATTCTATCGAGCCGATCCAGCCAGGCGCGAAGGCGGCCCAAGCAATGCAGGCCTGGGTTTGTCCATAACCCGCTCTATCATCGAGGCTCACAGCGGACGAATCTGGTGTACTTCAGCGGAGGGTGTCACAACCTTCTTCATCAGTCTCCCAGCCTCCAAGCGGTTGGTTAGTGCAGCCCCAACCCCTTAATGCTGAACTCATCCCGGTAACCTATACTCGCCCATCATGAATCGGTTCATTCGACTGCTCACCATCCTGATGCTTATCGTGGCGCTTCCGCTTAACGGGATGGCGGGCATCGATTCGGCGACTGAACCTTGCCCAATGCAGACCATGGGCATGGAAATGATGGCGGGTATGGATCATGACTGCTGCCAGGACCAAGACCTGGGCAAGGCCGGCGATCACGCCAAATCCTGCAAGGTCGGCCAGGAGTGCAGGACTGCCAGTACCGTGCAGCTCAGCTTCCTGACGCCTGGGCTGACCTTTGCTAAGCCACGACCTGCCGATACCTACGCGGTAGGCATAGCGACAGGCTCTCCCCCCGATCCATGGCGGCCTCCCCGCGTCTGATTCCCTCTTAATTTCACATCGTCGTTCCGCCTAGCAGCGGGGCGATCGCATGCGCCTGGGCGCTGATCTTTCGAGGAATCATTTTCATGACTCCCCAACGTTTTCAGGGACGGATAACCACGGCCGTCTTTTCCATACTGCTGCCGGCTGTCTCGGCACAGGCTGCAACGCTGTCGCTGGATGATGCGCTGCAACTGGCTGAACGCAACGCTCCCTCTCTACAGGCCCGCCAGGAGCAGGCATCAGCTGCGCGCAGCGCAGTCATTCCAGCGGGCGAACTTCCCGATCCGCGCCTGAATCTTGGGGTACAGAACCTGCCGATTGAAGGCACCGACCGCTGGAGCATGAACAGAGACTTCATGACCATGCAGGTGGTTGGCCTGTCCCAAGAAGTACCGAACCGGGACAAACGCAAAGCTCGCATAGAGACAGCGCAGGCTACGGTCGAGCGAGCCGATGCCGAGGCGCTGTTCGAACGGCTGAAAGTTCGGGCGGCAACCGCACAGGCTTGGGTGGCTGCATACACCGTGCAGCGAAAGCTTGAACAGTTCGACGCCTTCTACAAAGAAAACCAGCTGCTGGCTTCCACGGTGCGGGCCCGCCTGGCCGGTGGTGCAGGCTCCACCGCCGATACGCTGGCTCCCAAGCAAGAAGCCGCGCAGCTGGACGAGCAGAAAGACGTTCTGTTGAGTCAATCAGCTCAGGCGCGAGCCGCGCTGAAGCGCTGGATTGGGCAGGACGCCGAAGTAGGCGCGCCGACGTTCCCTGTCTGGCCTGTAGACGCAGCTGAATACCTGCACTCCGTCCATGCCCATCCGGAGCTCAATACCTACCACGCCATGACACGCGAGGCTCAAGCCCAGGTGCATCAGGCTCAGGCGGAGAAGAAATCGGATTGGTCCTGGGGGGTGGATTATCAGCGCCGTGGCCCGGACTTCAGCAACATGGTCAGCCTGCAAGTCAGCTTCCAGTTGCCGTTGTTCACCAGCTCCCGGCAAGACCCAATGATTGCGGCACGACGCGCACAAGTTCGCCAATTGGAAAATGAGCAGGACGCTGCCCTGCGCGAGCATCAAGCTCAGCTTGAAACAGACCTTGCCGAGTACCAACGCTTGCAACGGGCTGTACGGCGCAGTCGCGAAACACTTTTGCCCCTGGCCGAGGACCGGGTACGCCTCGCTCTGGCGGACTACCGCGCCGGTAATTCGCCGTTGAGTGAAGTGCTGTGGGCACGCCGGCAGCGTGTGGAAGCGCTGCTACAGGATGTGGACCTGCAAGGACAGTTGGCGGCAACAGCAGCGCGTCTGCATTTCGTTTATGGAGAGGTGCGGGCATGAGGAATAGGTCGATTGGTTTGCTCGTGGCTGCTGCCCTTGCTATTGGGATAGGCGCGGGCTTCTGGCTAGGTGGAAGAGGTGCGTATTCCCCATCCCAGCCAGTAGGTGAGGAAAAAAAAGCGCTGTACTGGTATGACCCGATGTATCCCCAGCAGCACTTCCCGGCGCCCGGAAAATCGCCGTTCATGGACATGCCGCTCGTGCCCAAGTATTCGGATGACACGGCTGGCGAGGAGCAGCCTGCGGTTCAGGTCTCGGCTGGGCTCCAGCAAAACCTTGGGATTCGATTGGCGACGGTGACGGCTGGCCGGCTAGAACGGACCCTGAGTGTGAGCGGCGTTCTAACGTTCGACGAACGCGACTTCAGCGTATTGCAGGCCCGGACTGGCGGCTACGTCGAGCGCGTCTATGGTCGAGCGACGGGCGACATCGTTGCCAAAGGGGCTCCTCTAGCCGATGTGCTAACCCCGGAGTGGGCTGGTTTGCAGGAGGAATACCTGGCGCTGCGGCATTCCGGCGACGCGCAGCTGACGGCGGCGGCACGACAGCGGCTTGTGCTCGCCGGCATGCCGGCCGACCTGATCAACCGGGTCGCGAGCACTGGGAAGGTGCAGCTCTCGGTCACACTCTCCGCACCCACGGCCGGAGTCATCCAGGTTCTCGATTTGCGACCCGGAATGACCCTGATGCCGGGTGCTACCTTGGCGAGGATCAATGGAGTGGCCAACGTCTGGCTGGAAGCGGCTGTGCCGGAAGCCCAGGCTCAGGGCCTTCGCGAAGGCCAGCCTGTGCAGGCGCGATTGCCAGCGTTCCCGGGCGATCCCGTACCGGGCAAGTTGACCGCGCTATTGGCCGATGCCGATTTGCAGAGCCGCACGTTGCGCCTGCGTATCGAGTTGCCCAACCCGGATGGACGGCTTCGTCCTGGGATGACCGCTCAAGTGGCTCTCCATCCCGGCGAGTCTTCCGAGCAAAGCCTCTTGGTGCCTGCCGAGGCGGTCATCCGCACCGGCAAGCGAGACCTGTTGATGCTGGCTGAGGACGGTGGTCGCTTCCGGCCGGTGGAAGTCGTGTTGGGCCAGGAGAGCAGAGGGAAAGTTGCGGTGTTGCAGGGCCTTCAGGCAGGACAGCGCATCGTCGCGTCCGGGCAATTCCTGTTGGACTCCGACGCTAATTTGAAAGGCATCGAGGCGGCGACGGCGCAGGATAGTCAGCCTAATGCGGGGCCAGCCCTGCATGAAGCGGATGGCCGTGTCGTGCAGATAGACGGCACCCAGCTCACCGTTGCCCACGGTCCTTTCATCACCCTGGGCATGCCAGGGATGACCATGACCTTTCCTGTGGCTAATCAGTCTCTCCTTAATGGCCTCAAGGTCGGTGTGCAGATTCGCTTTGGCATACGCGAACGCGACGAGGGCATGGTAGTTGAGCAGATCAACGTGGTGGAGGGCCAACCATGATTGCCAAACTGATCCGCTGGTCGGTAGGCAACCGTGTGCTGGTGCTCCTCGCCACGCTGTTTCTGGTGGCATGGGGCTTCGTCTCGGTGCGTAGCCTGCCAATCGACGCCTTGCCCGACCTGTCGGACGTGCAGGTGATCATCCGCACGTCCTACCCAGGCCAGGCTCCCCAGATCGTTGAGAATCAGGTGACCTATCCGCTGACCACTACCATGCTCTCGGTTCCGGGGGCCAAAACGGTTCGCGGCTTCTCCGCCTTCGGTGACAGCTTCGTCTATGTGCTGTTCGAGGACGGCACCGATCTGTATTGGGCGCGCTCACGGGTGCTTGAGTACCTGAGCCAGGCGCAATCGCGATTACCTGCGGCAGCCAAGCCGGTACTGGGTCCTGACGCCACCGGGGTGGGCTGGATTTATCAGTATGCGTTGGTCGATCGCAACGGCGGCCATGACCTGTCGCAACTGCGCAGCCTTCAGGACTGGTTCCTGCGCTATGAGCTCAAGACGCTACCGGATGTCGCTGAGGTGGCCACCATCGGCGGTATGGTCAAGCAGTATCAGGTCGTGCTCGATCCGCTGCGCATAGCCAGCCTCGGTATCACCCAGGCTGAGGTGGTGGAGGCTATAGGCAAGGCCAACCAGGAGACCGGTGGCGGTGTACTGGAGCAGGGCGAAGCGGAATTCATGGTACGTGCGGCCGGCTATCTGCGATCACTGGATGATTTCAGGGCGATACCGCTGCGACTGGCTACCAAGGGCGTGCCGGTGACAGTAGGCGACGTCGCTACGGTGCAGATAGGTCCGGCAGCCCGCAGAGGCATAGGCGAACTGGACGGCCTCGGCGAAGCCGTGGGAGGTGTGGTAATCCTGCGCAGCGGCAAGAATGCTCGTGAGGCCATTGCCCACGTCAAGGCCAAGCTCGAAACCCTGAAGAAAGGCCTGCCAGCCGGGGTGGAGCTTGTCACCGTCTACGACCGTAGCCAGTTGATCGACCGTGCCGTGGGGAACCTCAGTCACAAGCTGATCGAGGAATTCGTGGTAGTGGCGTTGGTATGCGCAGCGTTTCTCTGGCACCTGCGCTCGTCGTTGGTGGCCATCGTGGCGCTGCCCGTCGGAATCCTGATTGCGCTGATCGTGATGCGTCATCAGGGCATTAACGCCAACATCATGTCCCTTGGCGGAATCGCTATTGCCATCGGTGCAATGGTGGACGCTGCCGTGGTCATGATCGAGAACGCCCACAAACGCGTTGAGGCTTGGCATGCTCGACATCCTGGTCAGCCGTTGCGAGGCGAAGCGCATTGGAAGGTAATGACGGAGGCGGCCGTCGAGGTAGGACCGGCACTGTTCTTCAGTCTGATGATCATCACGCTATCGTTCATCCCGGTGTTCACGCTGCAAGCTCAGGAGGGTCGCCTCTTTGCACCCCTGGCCTTTACCAAGACCTACGCGATGGCAGCGGCGGCTGCGCTATCGGTGACCCTGATACCGGTGCTGATGGGGTACTGGATTAGAGGGCCACTACCTGCGGAACAGCGCAACCCGCTCAACCGGGGCCTCATCCGGCTGTACCGTCCAGCATTGGAGGTCGTCCTGCGCCGGCCTCTGGTTACCCTCGCTGGAGCATTGCTCATCCTGCTCAGCAGTCTGTGGCCCTTGAATCATCTTGGGGGCGAGTTCCTTCCTCCGCTCGATGAAGGTGATCTGCTCTACATGCCTTCAGCCTTGCCTGGACTCTCGGCACAGAAAGCTTCAGAGCTGTTGCAGCGAACGGATCGTCTGATTCGAACCGTTCCCGAAGTGGCCAGTGTCTTTGGTAAAGCTGGCCGCGCCGAGTCAGCTACCGACCCGGCACCGCTGGAAATGTTCGAGACCACCGTTCGGCTCAAGCCCAAGAGTGAGTGGCGTCCTGGAATGACCACGGAGAGGCTCATCGAGGAGCTTGATCGCACTGTGCGTGTGCCTGGGCTGACCAACATCTGGATCCCGCCAATCCGCAACCGCATCGATATGCTGGCCACCGGCATCAAGAGCCCAATCGGCGTAAAGGTTGCCGGAAGCGACTTGGACCAGATAGACCGGGCTACGCTCGCTGTGGAGCGGGCAGCGAAGAAGGTGCCTGGAGTGGCTTCGGCGCTGGCGGAGCGTTTGACTGGCGGTCGCTACATTGATCTGGATATCGACCGCCATGCCGCAGCCCGTTACGGTCTGAACATTACCGACGTACAGGCCATCGTGGCCGGCGCCATTGGTGGCGAAACCATTGGGGAAACGGTTGAAGGCTTGGCTCGTTATCCCATCAGCTTACGCTATCCACGCGAATGGCGTGATTCGGTGGAAGCGCTGCGTCAACTGCCGATCTACACCTCGCAGGGTGGCCAGCTGACGCTCGGCAGCGTGGCCCGCATACGTATTGCTGATGGCCCGCCAATGTTGAAGAGCGAGAATGCTCGCCCCTCGGGCTGGGTGTACATCGATGTGCGCGGCCGGGACCTTTCGTCTGTTGTCGCAGACCTACGTCAGGCGATCGACAGCGAGGTAAAGCTCGATCCAGGCATGAGCTTGAGCTACTCCGGGCAGTTCGAATACCTGGAGCGGGCGAACGCCCGTCTGGCCTGGGTGGTGCCGGCGACGCTGGCCATCATCTTCGTGCTGCTCTATCTGACTTTTGGCCGCCTCGGTGAGGCGCTGCTCATCATGGGCACGTTACCGTTCGCGCTAACCGGAGGCGTTTGGCTGCTGTACCTGCTGGGCTACAACCTGTCGGTGGCCACAGGCGTTGGCTTCATTGCCCTGGCAGGCGTAGCGGCGGAGTTCGGAGTGATCATGCTCATCTACCTGAATAACGCTTGGGCTGAGCGTCAGGCCAACGGCGAAACCACACGAGAAGCGCTGCTCGACGCAATCCGTGAGGGCGCGGTGCAACGCATCAGGCCCAAGGCAATGACTGTGGCGGTCATCGTTGCAGGCCTGCTGCCCATCCTCTGGAGCAGCGGTACCGGCAGCGAGGTCATGAGCCGCATCGCGGTGCCCATGGTGGGCGGCATGCTCACCGCCCCCTTGCTTTCCCTTTTTGTAATCCCTGCGGCGTACTGGCTGATCCGTCGCCGCGAACTTGCTGTAACTACCCCCAACCTCTCAGGAAAAATCCAATGAAAAAGCTAATTGTTATCGCAGGCCTGGTCACAGCTTTCGCCGCCAGCGTGCAAGCCCAGGACATGAACGGTATGGACATGAAGAAAATGCCAGCTTCCGCCGAGGGTGGCCAAGGCAGCCAGGCGGCACCCACTGCGCATGCTGAGGGGACAATAAAGGCGCTGGATCCTCAAAGCGGGAAAATCACCTTGGCGCACGGCCCGGTAGCAGAGCTCAAATGGCCGGCGATGACCATGGGATTCCAAGCTGAGCCTGCGCATTTGAAGGGCTTGAACGTAGGAGACAAGGTGAAATTTGGGTTCCGTATGGAAGGAAGCACCGCGAGAATCGTGAGCGTCCAGAAACAGTGATTATCCAGCCTTAAATGATCGGGCAGGCCTTCACACGAGATAATTCGGACAAGCTTACACAAATGTAATCAATCTTCAGGACCCCGTCAGGTCGAACGCTACATACCGTCATGAGACGGTACGTTGGCATCACATCCACCCGATACCGGAGATATGACCATGAACAGTCGCTTTGAAGAATGTATCTCGGAATGCCTGCGCTGTGCGCTGGCCTGTGAAGGCTGCGCGTCAGCCTGCCTGCAAGAACAGGACGTAAAAATGATGGTTGACTGCATCAAGCTGGACAGGGATTGCGCAGATATGTGCAAGCTTGCCGCTACCTTGATGGCACGAGAAAGCGTGCTCGCCAAAAAACTTTGTGCCCTATGCGCCAAAATTTGCCGAGCCTGCGGAGAGGAGTGCGGTAAGCATCAGGCAGACCACTGTCAGCAGTGCGCACAGGCCTGCATGACCTGCGCAGAATCCTGCGAAGCAATGGCTGCGTAAGCGAATCTCGCCTAACCTCCGCCTGCTTTCCACGCGCCTCATAAAGGATTTGGGTACGTCGATAACCGTCGTGCCTAGGGGCGACGGGTAGATCGCTGATGGGGAAGTGCCCTGGCAGAGCCTAGCTTGGGCTAGCCAACCAAAGGCGCTGGTTTACAGATCTGGTAGCAAAGAAGCCCGCCTGGGCGGCGGGCTATCAGATGTCTCCAAGGGGAGGCTGTAGGCCAACAAGTCTCGGAGCAAGCACTTGCAGGATACGCCTCTTGGCTCACGCCCACCAGCCAGCTTCGGCCGGAGCGAATGGTTCTACGTTGAGGGCATTGGAAGCGGCTTATGTAGGCCTGTCAATTGGCAGGGCAATCCGCAAAGACAAAGCAGGCCGATTATCCCCAGGCGGTATACCCCCAGGCAGAGTCAAAGGCAAAGCGAGGGGTGAAATCTAGCGGGTACCCCCATTTGAGGGCAGAATCACCAGCTTCGCCTACGTTGCACTGGGTTGAGGGGGCTGTTTGAAACTGCTACCTAGCGCGACAGCGACCATCGCCGCCATGAGCAAGTGCATCACAGGTGCGCCTTGAGTACTCAGCACAAAGGCCATAGCAAACGGCCCCGCGGCCTGCACCAGGAGCATTGGGCGAGCCAATGCTCCCATGCGTGCGCGATACCCTTGGGGCCAAACAGCACCAGAGGCAAGATGCCTCTTGCAATAGTGAGAATCCCGATGCCGGCGCGATACAGCGCTGCTGTAGGGAATGCCAGCGAAGGCACGCCAGGAATGAATAAGCAGATGCCGATGAAGCTCACCAACACGCCGGCACGGGCCGACCAGGTTGGGTGAAGATGCCGAGCAAGCGAGAACTCCAATACTCTGGCCACCACCTGGGCCGGCCCAATGACCATCCCCACGGCCAACACCGTGACCGTTGGAAGGCCAAGTTCCTTGAGCGAGGTGAGAAGATGCACAGAGAGGGTGGCCATGACGAAGGCAATGACCGTCAGCAGCCCCGCAACGAGCCAGAAAAGCCGGTGGCCGCCATCATCGTTGAGCGGCGACTGAGCTTCCTGCTTGGTGCTGTAGTCGGGAGGTTAACCTCATCGCCGGCACACGGTATCAGAGGTAAGCCTGGTGGCTGTTGAAGACAATGTCAGCTGAGCGTGCGTCAGCTCTGGCATAAGCTTGGCCTTCCGTTACCTGTTGATAATCTATGCTATACCTCCTGTCCAGCACACCTCATACGTTTAGTGAGGAAACGCGCGCTAAGGGTCAAAAACAGTATGGCTCGACTTACATGCATGATCACTGGCTCTATTTTCATGACTAAGGAGCGGGCGATCAACGCTTCTCAAGCACATAGCCCACACCTCGAAGCGTATGGATCAGCTTCGTCTCGAAAGGGTCATCGATCTTGGCTCTAAGTCTTCGAATCGACACTTCTACAACGTTTGTATCGCAGTCGAAGTTCATATCCCAGACCTGTGAGATGATCTGTGTGCGGCTGAGCACCACGCCGGTATTGCGCATTAGGTAGTGCAGAAGTGCAAACTCTTTCGTCGTCAGATCAATACGCTGGCCGTCCCTGAAGGCCCTGTGACGGCTCTGGTCTAGCTCCAGGTCAGCGACACGAATGATCTCCACAGATGCAGGGTGTTCAGACCTGCGCATTAAGGCGCGAACCCGGGCTAGCAGTTCTGGGAACTCAAATGGTTTGATCAGGTAGTCATCTGCACCGTTCTCCAAACCCCGGACCTTATCTGCCAAACGACTTCTCGCCGTGAGCATCATGATGCGGGAGGGGCAATTTTTACGCCTCAAAAGCTCAAGTACCTGCCACCCATCCATTTCTGGCAGATTGATATCAAGAATAATCAACTCGTATTCGTGTTGCTTGGCTAGGAATAGCCCATCTGACCCGGTATGCACGCAATCGACGACATAACCGCATTCTGTAAGGCCTTGACGCACATATTCCGCAGTTTTTACTTCGTCCTCAATTACCAGAATTCGCATGGGATTTTGTCTCGATATCACTGAGCAATTAACCGCGCACGCGCGCCGGCATTATTGAAAGGAATGGTAAATCAAAATGAGCTGGGTGGGGCCTAAATGACGGATTTGTAATTTCCAGGTAATATGATTGATAGTCTGGAGGTATATCTTTTCGCGGTTTGGGTTCGACAGGTGCGGGCCCTCTCTCCAATAGGTAATTTGACCTTATGAAGTATGTGGTTGTTTTCTTCTTTGTGTTGACTTTGTTCCGTTCAGATGACGGCGAAGTTACTCATGTCGAGGAAACTGGTCATTGGTGCAGCCATGAGTTTCACCGGCATGCAATGCGTACACTCGAACGGTTGATTGAATTTTAGGTAAAAAAAAGGCGCCCAAAGGGCGCCAAATATCCACCTTTTACCAAAGGAGCACTTAAGCCACTCAAGGTGAATTCGTAATGCACATTTTTCTGAAGAGACCAGTTTACGAATAAACTGATCCCCTTAGAGAATCACAGGATCGAAAGCGGGTACTCAATGATCACACGAGTTTCATCCAGATCCGATTCGAATGCAGTGGCACGCGTGGTGGCCTGGCGCAACCGGAAGGACAGGTCTTTTGCTGGACCAGTTTGCACGACATATTTAACCTCTACGTCACGCTCCCAACGTTTCTGATTGGTGAGCGGATCACCGTTGGCGTCGGTGCGCATGTAGAACTGGTTGGCGTTCGAGTAGTCTGCGCCCGAGCCTCTAGCGTAGCGGGTCATGAACGTCAGACCAGGAATGCCGTAGCTGGTGAAGTTCAGGTCGTAGCGCAGCATCCAGGAACGCTCTTTCGGCGAGTTGAAGTCGCTGTACTGGATAGAGTTGTCGACGAAAATCGAGTCTGACTGACGCAGGTAGTCGAAATCATCGTCGCCGTTGTTGCGTTGGTGCGACAGGGCCAGGGTGTGAGCGCCGTAACGGACCCCGACCTTGGCACTCCAGATATCGTTGTCAAACTCGCCTAGGCGCTGCTTCCCTTCATCCACGGCTTTGTAATAGTTGAAGCCGCCAATCAGCGCAAGGTCGTCATTCAGTGGATAGGCGAAGCTGGTGCCAGCGTAGTACTGGTTCCAGACTTCTTTCAACTGACTGGCGTATACGCTCACGGTCCAGTTATCGTTGATCGCGTAATCACCGCCACCGTAGCCTACCCAAGGCGAGTTAACCGGGCCACCGTAGAAAGTTGCGAAGTTATCATTCAGATTGCTGGAGACCGGCTGGCTCATCGCATGCAGTCGGCCACCCTGCAGGGTGAGGCCCTGGATGCTGGTGTTCTCAACGGTCACACCGCGGAAGCTTTCAGGCAACAGGCGCGAGTCGCCTGATGCAACAACTGGCGTCGACGGGAAAACATCACCCACTTTCACGACCGTATCAAACAAGCGAACTTTAGCCGCCCCGCCAACCTTGGTGTATTCGTCGCGAGCTTCGCCTTTGTTATCAACAGGCATGACGTCGAATGAACTACGACCGCCGTTGCGCCCGTCACCAGTATCGAGCTTAAGCCCTATCATGGCAAAGGCATCAACACCAACGCCGACCGTCCCTTGGGTAAAACCAGAGTTGAATTTGGTGATGATCCCGTGCGCCCAGGCCTCGGAGTAGCCATTGGTGTTGCCCTTGCCGCTGTTGTAAGTGGGAGCTGAGCTGTCGCGGTTATCACGATTGAAATAGAAGTTGCGGTTGAGCACTGTAAGGCTGCTACCTTCGATGAAACCTTCGGGCTTATCTTCAGCTTGAGCAGTAACTGCATAGCTTCCAGACAGCGCCGAAACTGCCGCCAAATACAGTGGTACTTTGATTTTCATCCGATGCTCCTTTGATTTACGGCAGTTTTTATTATGTTTCCGGCGCGGGTGTCGTTATAAGTTCTGAGCCGGCGGCGCGCCTCGCGTAGCGCCGAGCTCATATTTGCAGGCGGAAGATAACGGGATGGTGATAGGAAAATTACAATTTCGTCATCTGGTCGTTATTTTGGTCATTGACGCCGCATGCTAGCCATCTCTCGCGTTCGCAATGAAATTCGGTGGTTCGACTGTGTCATCAGCGTTTTCGGGCATTACAAGCTTTTCTTACGAAATTGTAATTTTCTAGCCACCCCTCTGATAGCTACCGCTCTTTAGAGTGCCATCACCTAATCCAGTGGGGCTTGGCAGCTATTTCGGCGTTCTGGCCAAGCTAACGAAGTTTGTGCACGAGGACCAAGAAAGTGCTCCGGTATAACCGCAATGTCTTATCCAAGACCTACGTCTCACCGTGGAAAATTGCCGCTCTCTGTGCGGTGATTTCCGGGTTGCTGGCACCCACCGCATTTGCCCAAAGCATCAGCTTGCCCCAAGCGCTGTCGACGGCAATGGATGCCAACCCAGACCTCGCGGCGGCACGTCAGGAAATCGGCATCGCGGACGGTGCGCGCAAGCAAGCCGGGCTGATTCCAAACCCCGAAATCTCGTATGAGATGGAGGACACACGGCGTAACACCAGCACAACGACCGTTACGCTAAGTCAGACCTTGGAGCTCGGTGGTAAGCGGGGAGCCCGCGTAGATGTCGCCACATACGGCCAGAGTGTTGCACAACTGGAACTGGACCGACGCGTGAATGGTCTGCGTGCAGACGTCGTGCAGGCGTTTTACGCTGCATTACGAGCCCAAACCGGACTCGACCTCGCTAAACAATCCCTTGAACTTACTGAGCGCGGCCTTCGCATTGTCGATGGTCGAGTTCGCGCAGGTAAATCTTCACCTGTGGAGGCTACCCGCGCCCAGGTTCAACTGGCTGAAGCCCGGTTGCAGGTCCGTCGCGCCGAAACGGAAAAAGCGAATGCTTACCAGCAACTCGCCCAAGTCACGGGGAGTTCTGTGACCATATTCGATCGCCTTGAATCACCAACCTTGTCTCCTGGCTTGCCGCCGCGCACTGAAGAGTTGCTGGCAAAGCTCGATCAGACTCCGGAAATGCGGCAGGCAGTGGTGGAGATTGATAAGAGCGATGCCTCGCTTGGCGCAGAAAAAGCTCAGCGTATTCCAAACCTCACGGTAAGCGTGGGTAGCCAGTACGACCGCTCGGTGCGCGAGCGAGTCAATGTCGTTGGTCTGTCCATGCCTTTGCCGCTGTTTGATCGTAACCAAGGCAACATTCTTTCCGCTTCTCGACGTGCCGATCAGGCCCGCGACCTGCGTAACGCTGTCGAGTTGAGATTGCGCGCCCAAACCCAAACCGCGCTGAACCAGTGGTCCACCGCCATGCAAGAAGTTGAGTCCTACGACAAGACCATTCTGCCCTCAGCCCAGCAGGCCGTGGATACCGCAACCCGCGGATTCGAGATGGGGAAATTCGGCTTTATCGAAGTACTGGACGCCCAGCGCACCTTGATCCTTGCTCGTGGCCAGTATCTCGACTCGCTGGCAGCGGCGACCAATGCGCGTGCGCAAGTAGAAAGGGTTTATGGCGAAGTAGGCTCGACCGCCGGCGCACGCTGAACGGGGCATACATTTTTCTCGGCACTCGGCGTTTAAACCTGCCGGTGCCTACGATCAGCAGGAGTAGCAATGGAAAACAAACGCAAGATCGCCCTCGCGGTAGCCGCTGTGGCAATCCTTGGATTTGGCAGCCTCGCCTGGAACAGCAGTTCCGATCAACAAGCGGCGACTAACGCAGAACATGGTGCTGACGATGGTCATGGCCATGACAAGAAGGCCGGATCAGCTAACAAAGAGAACAGTGAAGCGGAGCATAGTGAAGATGGGCACGGTGAAGAAGGTCATGGCGAGGAGGGCCACAGTGAAGAGGGCGGTGAGGAAGAAGGTAAGCTAACCCTTAGTGCTGAACAGATCAAAGCAGCTGGCGTGACTCTGGAATCGGCAGCGCCTCGTGATTTGGGAACCGTCGTGAGCTTCCCGGGTGAGATTCGTTTTGACGAGGACCGCACTGCGCACGTTGTTCCTCGCGTTCCAGGCGTTGTCGAAACAGTCCAGGCGAATTTGGGTGAGTCCGTCAAGAAGGGTCAAGTCCTTGCGGTGATTGCCAGCCAGCAGATCTCTGACCTGCGCAGCGAGCAACAAGCCGCTCAGCGTCGTGTCGAACTTGCGCGCGTGACTTTTAGCCGAGAGAAGCAGCTCTGGCAGGACAAGATTTCTGCGGAGCAGGACTACCTCCAGGCTCGCCAGGCGCTGCAGGAAGCCGAAATCTCTCTGGCCAACGCCAAGCAAAAAGTCAGCGCGATCGGTGCCTCGGTCAATTCGGTAGGCGGTAACCGTTACGAACTCAGGGCTCCCTTTGACGCCGTAGTGGTGGAGAAACACTTGACCGTCGGGGAAGTCGTCAGCGAGGCGACTAACGCCTTTATTCTGTCCGACCTTAACCAAGTTTGGGCCACTTTCGCTGTACCGCCTACCGATTTGGCCAAGGTCACTACCGGCCGCGCCGTGAAGGTTTCCTCACCTGACATGAACGTGGAGGTCGAGGGCAAGGTGGGTTATGTCGGCAGCCTGTTGGGCGAGCAAAACCGAGCAGCGACCGTCCGCGTTACGTTGACCAATCCCAACGGGGCCTGGCGTCCTGGTCTTTTCGTGAACATCGCAGTCACGTCCCAGACTGATCGCGTGGCGGTGGCTGTCCCGGAACACGCCGTGCAGACCGTTGAGGACAAACCATCGGTCTTCGTACGCACCGCCGAGGGCTTCGACACCCGCCCAGTAAAGCTGGGCCGCCGTGACAGTGGGTACGTGGAAATCACGGACGGCATCGAAGCGGGCGCTCAAGTGGCTACCAATGGCAGCTTCACACTCAAGTCTGAGCTCGGCAAAGCCTCTGCCGAGCACAGTCACTGATGCGAACTGACAGGATGATTTCTTATGTTTGAACGTATCATCAGATTTGCCATTGAACAGCGGATCGTTGTAATGATCGCTGTCCTGATCATGGCCGGTATCGGCATCTACAGCTACCAAAAGCTGCCGATCGATGCCGTTCCTGACATTACCAACGTCCAGGTGCAGATCAACACTGCAGCGCCTGGCTATTCCCCATTGGAAACCGAGCAACGGATCACGTTTCCAGTTGAAACGGCCATGGCTGGTCTTCCAGGTCTTCAGCAGACCCGTTCGCTGTCTCGCTCGGGCCTGTCTCAGGTGACCGTGATTTTCAAGGACGGCACCGACATCTTCTTTGCCCGCCAGCTGATCAATGAGCGGCTACAGGTTGCAAAGGAACAGCTGCCAGAGGGCGTAGATGCCGTCATGGGCCCGGTCTCAACCGGCCTCGGCGAAATTTTCCTGTGGACCGTTGAAGCCGAAGAGGGCGCGGTCAAAGAAGACGGTACGCCCTACACGCCCACCGACCTGCGGGTAATCCAGGACTGGATCATCAAGCCTCAGCTGCGCAACGTACCTGGCGTGGCAGAGATCAATACCATCGGTGGCTTTGCCAAGCAGTTCCTGGTTGCGCCGGATCCGAAGCGCCTGGCTACCTACAAGTTGACCCTGAATGATCTGGTAGCCGCGTTGGAAAGCAACAACGCCAACGTAGGCGCCGGTTACATCGAGCGTAATGGTGAGCAGTTGCTCATTCGTGCACCGGGCCAAGTCGGCAACATCGAAGACATCGCCAACATCGTAATCACCAGTGTGGATGGTGCACCGATTCGCATCAGCAACGTCGCCGACGTCAGCATCGGTAAGGAGCTTCGTACTGGTGCTGCCACTGAGAATGGCCGCGAGGTCGTGCTCGGTACAGTATTCATGCTGATCGGTGAGAACAGCCGCACTGTGTCCCAAGCTGTCGCAGCGAAGCTTGCGGACATCAACCGTACTCTGCCAAAGGGCGTGGTTGCGGTCACCGTTTACGATCGTACCAACTTGGTTGAAAAAGCCATTGCGACGGTGAAGAAGAACTTGGTTGAAGGTGCGATCCTGGTTATCGCCATTCTGTTCCTGTTCCTCGGCAACATCCGTGCAGCGTTGATCACCGCGATGGTGATCCCGCTGTCCATGCTGTTCACCTTCACAGGGATGTTCAATAACAAGGTCAGTGCCAACCTAATGAGTTTGGGCGCACTCGACTTCGGCATCATCGTCGACGGGGCCGTGGTCATCGTGGAGAACGCGATCCGTCGATTAGCACATGCGCAGCACAAACATGGCCGTATGCTCACCAAAACCGAACGCTTCCATGAGGTCTTTGCTGCTGCCCGCGAAGCGCGTCGGCCACTGATCTTCGGGCAACTGATCATTATGGTGGTGTACCTGCCTATCTTCGCCCTCACCGGCGTGGAGGGCAAAATGTTCCACCCCATGGCATTCACCGTTGTGATGGCGCTATTGGGTGCAATGATCCTCTCCGTTACCTTCGTGCCGGCAGCGATCGCCATGTTCGTCACTGGCAAGGTCAAGGAGGAAGAGGGCGTTGTTATGCGCACTGCGCGGCTGCGTTATGAGCCTGTGCTGCAGTGGGTGCTTGGGCATCGGAATATCGCTTTCTCCGCAGCAGTAGCACTGGTCGTTCTCAGCGGTGTACTTGCCAGTCGCATGGGGAGCGAGTTCATCCCAAGTCTCAGTGAGGGGGACTTCGCTCTTCAAGCCTTGCGCGTACCTGGTACTAGCCTCAGCCAGTCGGTGGACATGCAGGAGCGTTTGGAAAAAGCAGTCATCGAGCAGGTACCGGAAGTTGAGCGTATGTTCGGCCGAACCGGTACGGCTGAAATCGCCTCTGACCCAATGCCACCGAATATCTCCGATGCTTACGTCATGCTCAAACCAAAGGACCAATGGGCCGATCCCGACAAGTCGCGGGAGGAGCTCATTGCCGAGGTTCAAAAGGCGGCAGCCAGTGTCCCGGGCAGTAACTATGAACTCTCCCAGCCTATCCAGCTTCGTTTCAACGAACTGATCTCCGGGGTGCGCAGCGATGTTGCGGTGAAGGTTTATGGTGACGACATGGATGTGCTCAACAGCACGGCCAATAAGATCGCCGCAGCGCTCAAAGCGGTACCAGGCTCCTCGGAGGTCAAGGTTGAGCAGACCACAGGTCTGCCAGTGCTGACCATTAACATCGACCGGGAAAAAGCAGCACGCTACGGCCTGAACATTGCGGACGTGCAGAATTCGATCGCGATTGCTGTGGGTGGTCGTACAGCGGGAACGTTGTACGAGGGTGATCGCCGATTCGACATGGTGGTGCGCCTGCCTGAGGCTGTACGCACCGACGTCGCGGGTATGTCTAGTTTGCTGATTCCTGTGCCTGCCAATGCGGCTCAGGGCGCTAATCAGATCGGTTTCATTCCACTTTCGCAGGTCGCTAAGCTGGACTTGCAGTTGGGCCCGAACCAGATCAGCCGCGAGAACGGTAAGCGCTTGGTTATTGTAAGCGCCAACGTCCGGGGCCGTGACCTTGGGTCGTTCGTTGATGAGGCGGCATCTACCTTGTCAACGAAGGTGGAAATTCCAGCAGGCTACTGGACCAGTTGGGGCGGCCAGTTCGAGCAGCTGCAGTCGGCAGCCAAGCGCCTGCAGATTGTGGTTCCGGTAGCCTTACTGCTGGTAATGACCTTGCTGTTCTTGATGTTCAACAACCTGAAGGACGGCATGCTGGTCTTCACCGGTATTCCATTCGCTCTCACTGGCGGGGTCGTGGCCCTTTGGCTGCGTGATATCCCGCTCTCGATCTCGGCAGGGGTAGGCTTCATCGCACTCTCCGGCGTCGCGGTACTGAACGGCCTGGTGATGATTGCCTTCATTCGCGGATTGCGAGAAGAGGGACGAACGCTCAGGCAGGCAGTCGATGAAGGCGCACTCACCCGACTGCGACCAGTGTTGATGACAGCCTTGGTGGCGTCCCTGGGCTTCATCCCAATGGCCTTGGCCACCGGTACCGGTGCGGAGGTTCAACGGCCTCTGGCTACAGTGGTAATTGGTGGGATCCTTTCCTCCACCGCGCTGACTTTGCTGGTCCTGCCGGCCCTGTATCATTGGGCACATCGCAAGGATGAAGACGGCGACGAGGCAGAAGCCGTAAGCTGATCCCCCCAGATACAAAAACCCACAACACGCGTTGTGGGTTTTTTGTTGTGCGCCAGGCATGGCGCGTTGCGCGTAAGCGCAACCTGCTTGGCTGTGGTGGCCAAGCGGGTGACTTGGAGGTGAAAGTCCTCTACACACCCGGCAAGGGGAAGTGTTAGCCGGAGGCAAGGGTGTCGCGGGCGACTGCGAATCTGAAGGAAGCCCGAGGCAAAATGCTGGCCTGACGAACAGGAAGCGGATCAGGCGGCACAGCGGGGTTAGGCGGCAACAATCGCCAAAGCCCAATACTTGCACGGAACGCTGTGACGTAAATCCGACAGGCATAAGCAGGAAGGTCACGCGAATTACCCTGGGAGATCTGTACGTTTGCCATTGTGCTACCGCGCGTCGAAAGGCGACGGGATGAGCGTGCAGAAGTCAGCCGAAGCCGTAGTAAGTGGCGGATAACCGCGCCACCAAGGGCCGAACAGGTTATGCCGCTAGTAGGCGTCACTGTCTCGTTGGTAGCCGTAATGCAGAAATTTCCCACAGCGGAAACTGTCATCCCGAATCCCGGCCAGAAGCCGAGGGTGATGCCTGACAGTGCAAAGGTGCCGGCGGCGTCAGCGACGTGGACGAACGCGGAGCCGGACACGCTGATGGAGCGGGTGCTTGCACCGGCCAACCTCAGACGTGCGTATCAACGCGTGGTCAGCAACAAGGGAGCGCCGGGTGCCGATGGCATGACGGTCGCTGACTTGGCGGGCTACATGAAACAGTATTGGCCAACCCTCAAGGCCAGGCTACTGGCCGGTGAATACCATCCACAAGCAGTGCGAGCGGTTGAAATTCCCAAGCCGCAGGGCGGCACACGGCAACTGGGAATCCCCAGCGTCGTGGATCGCTTGATCCAGCAAGCCTTGCAGCAACAGCTCACGCTCATCTTCGACCCACTGTTCTCGGACTACAGTTATGGCTTCCGTCCGGGCAGAAGCACACATCAAGCTGTCGAGATGGCCCGTGCCCATGTGGCATCGGGACATCGGTGGTGCGTGGAAATCGATCTGGAAAAGTTCTTCGATCGAGTCAACCACGACATCCTCATGGCCTGTATCGAGTGCCGGGTCAAAGATAAGTGCGTACTTAGGCTTATCCGTCGCTACCTTGAAGCGGGAGTCATGTCAGGTGGTGTCGTTAGCCCACGGCAGGAAGGGACGCCGCAAGGCGGCCCGCTCTCGCCGCTGCTGTCGAATATCCTGCTCGATGAATTTGACCGCGAACTGGAGCGGCGGGGCCATCGCTTCGTGCGCTATGCCGATGACGCGAACATTTATGTGCGCAGTCCTCGGGCTGGCGAGCGAGTACTGGTCAGTGTCGAGCGCTTCCTGAACCAACGTTTGAAACTGACGGTGAATCAGAAGAAGAGTCGAGTCGCGAGAGCCTGGAAGTGTGACTACTTGGGCTATGGGATGAGCTGGCATCAGCAGCCAAGGCTGCGGGTGGCAACGATGAGCCTGGGTCGCCTGCGCGACCGGCTCGCAGAGCTGCTACGCGGTGCACGGGGTCGCAAGATGGCAAATACCATCGAGCGGATAAACCCTGTATTACGAGGCTGGGCGGGTTACTTCAAGCTCAGCCAGAGCAAACGGCCACTTGAGGAACTGGATGGCTGGCTCAGGCACAAACTCCGCTGTGCCATCTGGCGCCAATGGAAGCAGCCCTCTACGAGGGTGCGCAACCTGATGCGCCTGGGTCTAAGTGAAGAGCGTGCCTGCAAATCAGCCTCTAATGGTCGAGGCCCATGGTGGAACTCGGGAGCATCTCATATGAATCAGGCGCTGCCGAAGAAGCTATGGGATCGACTCGGACTGGTCTCGATACTGGATACGATCAACCGGCTTAGCCGCATAGCCTGAACCGCCGTGTACGGAACCGTACGCACGGTGGTGTGAGAGGACGGCGGGTGTGAACCCGCCTCCTACTCGATTCTGGGGCAAGGGATCCGGCAGATATGACGCATTACGTCGCTTACCTGGACGAATTCGGACACGTCGGCCAATACGTCTCGCGCAACCACCCGCAGTACAAAACACACCCCGCCTTTGGGTTCGCTGGCTTGATACTCCCGGCTACCGAAATCCGCGAGTTTGCTATTTTTTTCTTCAAGCTGAAATGCCAGCTTCTGAAGTACGACCTCGACAACGACAACCCTCGAGGCCTGCCGGCGTACCAGTGGGAAAAGAAGGGGTCCCAGCTCTACGCCCTGCGCAACGTTGTCAAATACCCGGAGCTACGCCGGGCTACGTTCTGGATCTTGAAGCACATCAAGAAGGTCGGCGGCTACGTCTTCTACACAGGCGTGCACAAGGTCATCGATCCTGATGCACACAACTCAACCGAGACGTTCAAGCGGCAGCTCCTGCAGTCGGTGCGCAAAATTGACCGTTTTTGTGCCCAGGCCGACTCCACTTTCATGCTTATGCTCGATGAGCAGCGCGCCGGCAACGAGTGGCGGGAAAAAAACGTCGAAGTCTGCACGCTGGCCATGTTTGAGGACGCCTCCGAGAAGTGCCGGACGCTGATTGAGCCGCCCATCCAGGCAGAAAGCCACCTGTTCCAGACGATCCAGGCAGCAGACTGGATCTGCGGCCTTATCGGGCGCCTGATTGCCCTGATGGTAGCGCCGGAGGAGTACCAGGAGCTCGAGCCGTTCGACAAGTTTTTCTCGGCACGCCTCGCGGAGGTTCTACTAGACAGCAGCGGACTGGAGCACCAGAAGACCACCGAGGTCCCAGCCGAACAGGCCGACGAGGCCATTCCAGATGCCGAAGGCGAGCTAGTTGGCGAGTAAACCCAACATGCAAAGGCTAATGAGCAAACCAAGGGGTTTTGCTGTTCCCTGGTGAGATCCGTGCTGACGCGCATGTCACCGCTTACCGCAGGTGCTGGTAGCGAAGACCCGAACAAGGTGCAGAAGAGCTACCTGGTACAGAAGGGGCCGCAACTGTTCGCCAGCACCTACGAAAGGGTCGGCGGCGGCACCATGTGGCACTGGATGGGCACAGCTCTGCGCCTGCTGCCCAACGATTTTCGGATGCGCACTGCCTACAACGTCGGCGTCGACTGGCCGATCAGCTACGATGGCCTGCAAACGGCCTACCGCCGTGCTGAAGAGGAAATGGGCGTGTCCGCCGACGTTGCCTCGCAGAGCTACCTTGGCGTGACCTTCCCCAATGGTTACGCATACAGCATGCACGGTATCCCGCCGTCACTGGTCGATCAGGGCCTGGGCCAACATGTCACGGGTACGGTGTACCAAAGTCCGGAAAAGGCCACCGACGGCAAGCCATACCCAGGTGTCACTCTCAACGTCAGGCAGACACCGGCCGGGCGCAACTCGCAGAACGACAACGGCCGGCGAGTGTGTGCTGGCAATACCAGCTGCACACCCATTTGCCCGATTCAGGCCAAGTACGACGCGACTGTGACCATGGCCAAGGCCCTGGACACCGGCAATGTGCGCATTCTCTACCAAACCGTGGCGAGCCGGGTGCAGGTCGATGCCCAGGGCGTCACGGGTATCGATTTCATCCAGTATCAAAACGACGGCACGCGCCAGAACGGCTCGGCCCAAGGCAAACGTTACGTGATCGCTGCTCACGCCCTCGAGACGCCCAAGCTGCTGCTCAACTCGGTCAGCCCGAACAGTCCGAAGGGGGTCGCCAACAGCAGCGGTCAGGTCGGCCAGGCGTTGGCCGATCACCCCGTTTACCTGGCTTGGGGGCTGATGCCTGAAGGCAAGCCGCTGTTTCCGTTCCGCGGGCCGTTGTCCACTTCGGGGATCGAGGACATGCGCGATGGGCCGTTCCGCAGCCAGCGTGCGGCCTGGCTTATCGAGATTGGCAACGAGGGCTGGAACTGGTCGGTCGGCGACCCTTACACCTCGGTTTGCGATTTTATCGACGGCACCAACAACGGTGGCGCCAACCCTGGCAAGTTGGCCTTGTCTGGCCAGGCGTTGGTGCAGCAGCTCAACAGCTTGATGACCCGGCAGTTTCGGCTGGGCTTTCTGATCGAGCAAGTGGAGAAAGACCCCAATAATGCGCAGTGTCGGGTGCAGAGCTCGCCGGAGCTCACCGACGGGTTGGGTCTGCCGCGACCACAGATCAGCTACGAACTGTCCGACTACACCAAGGAGGGCTTCAAGCAGGCGCGCCTGGCCGCCACGCATATCATCACTGAGCTGATGGGCGCCACCGAGCTGACCGACCTGAACTCAAGCCCGGCTCCCAAACGGTGTTCCAGTACGACGGCCAGAACTACGCGTTCTTCGGCGCTGGCCACCTGATGGGCACCTACCGCATGGGCTCGGACCGCAGCAATTCGGTAGTGGACAAAGACCAGCGCAGCTGGGACCACCCCAACCTGTTCCTGGTGGGTGATGGTGTCTTCCCCACCACGGGCACGGCGAACCCGACCCTGACCATCACCGCACTGACCTTCCAGGCTGCTGACGTGGTCGCCAGCGACCTGCTCAAGCGTACTGTCCAGGTCCAGGCAAACCAGGCCTGGCAAGGCACGGGTATGCAGGTCAATGGGCACAGTTGGCAATTGGCGGTCTGCACGGGCGGGCAGTGGACAGCCAACCCGGCCACCGGCATGGTTGTGGCGCAGGGCCATTCAGGGTTGATCGCCAAGCCGGGTTACACGCTGCCCGGGCAGAACGAAGGGGCGTTGATCGGCCGTATCGGCAGCAATGGTGTGCCATTCCTAGTGGGTAACCAGGCGCAGTTACCAAGAGGCCAGCAGGATGAGCTGCAGTTGTGCATCAATGACGATCTGACCGGGCGCTACGGCGCAGGCCTTGGCGATAACCAGGGAAGCCTGTCGGTGGAGGTACGCTTCGGCGCGTTGTAGGCCCGTGATGCCAACCCCACGATGTGCCGGTAATGCGGCAGCATCGTGGGATCGTGCGCTCAACCTTGGTGGATAACCTGCCAGCCTTCGGCGTAGTCGCTGTGTAGGGGCACCTGGTCAGGGGCGTTTTCCCCTCGAAGAACAATAAAACCTCGCGTTAAACCTGCATGGCCATGCCATCCACATTCATCGCTGCCTGGCGCAACGCTTCGGAGCGGGTGGGGTGGGGGTGGCAGGTGAGGGCGATATCTTCGGCCGAAGCCGAGAACTCCATGGCCACGCAGAATTCACCGATCATTTCGCTGACGCTCGGGCCCACCAGGTGCACACCCAGCACTTCGTCGGTTTTGGCATCGGCAAGCACCTTGGCGAAGCCTTCGGTCTCGTGGTTGATCTTGGCGCGGCTGTTGGCCGTGAAGGGGAATTTGCCCACTTTGTAGTCACGCCCTTCGGCCTGGAGCTGCTCTTCGGTCTTGCCCACGCTGGCCAGCTCCGGCCGGGTATAGATCACGCCAGGGATGAGGTTGTAGTTGACCTCATGCGGTTTGCCGGCGATGCGCTCGATGCAGGCCACTGCTTCGTCTTCTGCCTTGTGCGCCAGCATCGGCCCGGAAGTGACGTCGCCGATTACCCACAGCCCGGGCACTGAAGTGCGGTGGTGTTCGTTGCCGAGCATGCCGCGCTTGTCGGTTTCCAGGCCTGCGCTTTCCAGGTTCAGGCCTTTGGTATAGGGGCGGCGACCGATCGCCACCAATACATAATCGGCTTGCAGTGTTTCTGCCGCGCCACCCGCTGCGGGCTCCAAGGTCAAGGCCACGCCGTCGGCGCTGGCGGTCGCCTGGGTCACTTTGCTGCCCAGCTTGAACGCCATACCTTGCTTGGCCAATGCCTTCTGCAGGGTCTTGGCGGTTTCGCTGTCGGTGCCAGGGCAGATGCGATCGAGGTATTCGATGACCGTGACCTGGCTACCCAGCCGGCGCCACACCGACCCCAATTCGAGGCCGATCACCCCGGCACCGATGACGACCAGGTGCTTGGGCACATGCGGCAACGACAGCGCGCCGGTCGAGTCGATGATGCGCTGGTTGTCGATGGTCACGCCTGGCAGCGGCGTCGGCTCGGAACCGGTGGCGATGACGATGTCTTTGGCCTGCAGCGTGGTTTCGCTGCCGTCCTGCGCCTTCACGACCACTTTGCCGACGCCATCCAGGCGGCCCCAGCCCTTGACCCAGTCGACCTTGTTCTTGCGGAACAGGTACTCGATGCCTTTGGTCAGGCCGGCCACGCTCTCGTCCTTCTGCTTCATCATCTGGGCGAGATTCAGCGTAGGTTTGACTTCGATGCCGAGGTGGGCGAACGCCTCACCGCTGGCGGCTTCGTAGAGTTCGGAAGCATGCAGCAGTGCCTTGGACGGCATGCAGCCGACGTTCAGGCAAGTGCCGCCCAAGGTCGAGCGGCCCTCCACGCAGGCGACACTTAGCCCAAGTTGGCCAGCGCGAATGGCTGCGTTGTAGCCGCCAGGGCCGCCGCCGATGATCACCACGTCATAGGTCTTCATGGTTCAACTCCAGGGATGTAGAAACGCGACAGGGGCATTAGGTTAGGCTGAGCTCGTGGAATTGTATACAATTCGCTGCGCATACCAGCGCGGCAGGGTCTAGACCATGGTCTGATCGGGAGGAAACATCCCATGGATGAACTACTCTGATTCGACGACGTTCGAAATTTCGGGCGTCGTGGCCAATTACGGATAGGAGGGTCGTTCATGCTTGCGCAACTTCCACCGGCACTGCAGAGCTTGCATCTACCGCTGCGGCTGAAACTTTGGGACGGCAACCACTTCGATCTCGGGCCCAGCCCGCAGGTCACCATACTGGTCAGGGAACCCCAGTTGATCAACCAGCTGACCCACCCGAGCATGGACCAGTTGGGCACGGCATTCGTCGAAGGCAAGTTGGAGCTGGAAGGCGATATCGGTGAGGCCATACGCGTTTGCGATGAGCTGAGTGAGGCACTGCTTACCGACGAAGACGACACGCCGCCCCAGCGCCTGGCGCATGACAAGACCACCGACGCCCAGGCCATTTCCTATCACTACGACGTTTCCAATGAGTTCTACCAGCTGTGGCTGGACCAGGACATGGTGTACTCGTGCGCTTATTTTCGCGAGCCGGACAATACCCTCGATCAGGCGCAGCAGGATAAGTTCGAGCACCTGTGCCGCAAGCTGCGGCTCGATGCGGGCGACTATCTGCTCGATGTGGGCTGTGGCTGGGGAGGGCTGGCGCGTTTCGCTGCCCGTGAGTATGGCGCCAAGGTATTCGGCATCACCCTCAGCAAAGAACAGTTGAAGCTCGGCCGGCAGCGGGTCAAGGCAGAGGGTCTGAGCGACAAGGTCGATTTACAGATACTCGATTACCGCGACCTGCCGCAAGACGGCCGCTTCGACAAGGTTGTCAGCGTGGGCATGTTCGAGCATGTCGGCCATGCCAACCTGGCGTTGTATTGCCAGAAGCTGTTCGGTGCGGTGAGGGAAGGGGGGCTGGTGATGAACCACGGCATCACCGCCAAGCATGTGGATGGTCGGCCGGTGGGGCGAGGTGCAGGCGAGTTCATCGATCGCTACGTGTTCCCACATGGTGAGCTGCCCCACCTGTCGATGATCAGTGCCAGCATCTGCGAAGCAGGGCTGGAGGTGGTGGACGTGGAGAGCTTGCGCCTGCACTACGCCAAGACCCTGCACCACTGGAGCGAGAATCTGGAGAACCAGTTGCACAAGGCGGCGGCACTGGTACCCGAGAAAACCCTGCGCATCTGGCGTTTGTACCTGGCCGGATGTGCCTATGCGTTCCAGAAGGGCTGGATCAACCTGCACCAGATTCTGGCAGTGAAGCCCTATGCCGACGGGCATCACGACCTGCCCTGGACACGCGAGGATCTGTACCGCTGACACCTACCTCTGGCCGGCGGTACCGGTTACAGGATTGGGGATATCAGGCGTGCAATGCGCATCCCCAATTGCTGTAGCCGGTGGGTGTCGCGGCTGTCCTCAACGGTTATCTCGCGCGCCTGCTCGAAGTCTTCATTCAACATACGTTCCACCTGGTCGGTAAAGCCACGGTCGACCGTCAGCAGGGTGATCTCGAAGTTCAGGCGGAATGAACGGTTGTCCAGGTTGGCACTGCCGATTGCGCTCACCTCGTCATCTACCAGTACCACCTTCTGGTGCAGGAAACCCGGCTGGTAGCGGAACATGCGTACGCCTGCGCGTACCGCTTCGAAGGCAAACAGGCTGGAGGCGGCATAGACAACCCGGTGGTCGGGGCGTGCCGGGATCAATACGCGCACATCCACCCCTCGCAGTGCTGCCAGGCGCAATGCCGCGAACACCGCTTCGTCAGGGATGAAGTAGGGGGTGGTTATCCACACCCTGCGCGTGGCGGAGTGGATGGCTTCAAGGAAGAACAGTGCGCAGGTTTCCTGTGGGTCCGCCGGCCCACTGGCCAAGGCCTGGCAGAGCACGCCGTCGTCCGGGTAGGCATCTGGCAGAATCAGCGGCGGCAGCTGGCGCGAGGCCCAGTACCAGTCTTCGGCGAACGACTCTTGCAGGCAGGCCAGCACTGGCCCGCCGATCTGCACATGGGTATCGCGCCACGGTGAAAGCTGCGGGTCTTCACCCAGGTACTCGTCACCTACGTTATGCCCGCCGATGAAACCGACCAAGCCATCCACCACCACGATCTTGCGATGGTTGCGGAAGTTGACCTGAAAGCGGTTGAACCAACCACGCCGGGTGGCGAAAGCGTGAACCTGTACGCCGCCATCACGCAGCGCCTGGCTATAGCTGGCTGGCAAGGCATGGCTACCGACACGGTCGTACAACACAAAAACCTGAACCCCTTCAGCCGCCTTGCGCAGCAGCAGGTGCTGTAACGCCTTGCCGAGTTTGTCGTCATGGATGATGAAGAACTGCACCAGCACCACATCCCGGGCTTTTTCGATGGCCGCGAAAATGGCATCGAAGGTGGCCTTGCCATTGATCAGCAGCTTCACCTGGTTGTTCGCCAGGCAAGGCATGCGCCCCAGTTTTGGCATGGCGCGTAGCGCGGCGTAGCTTTCCGACTCGCGGGCGGTCAGGGCTTCTTCAACCCATGGTCGCCAGTTGAGGTTGGCCATTGCAACGTGCATTTCCTGGTTGGCTTGGCGCCGCGCCTTGATATACGCATTGAACGAACGGGCGCCGAACACCAGGTACGGTATAAGGGTGAAATAAGGAATGAAGAACAACGGCATCGCCCAGGCAATTGCGCCTTGGGCCGTGCGCACCGTGAACAACGCATGCAGTGCGGCTACGATACCCAGTAGATGAATCAGGCCAATTACATAACCAAAGAAATAGGGGCTGTGGTAATCCATATGCATCCTGCTCACCGAGTACTGTTGGCTAACAGAACACGTTCCCGGTACACCTTGCAACCTGCGGATGGTTTTGGCGTCTAAGGCTCAGCCCGGCCCGCTTGGCCGGCTTTTTTCAGGAGTGTTCACCCATGAAGATTCGTCTGCCACTGTTGGCCCTTGTCCTCGGTATGAGCAGCCCGCTGGTGCATGCCCAGATGCTTCAACCGGGTTTGTGGGAGCTGACCACCAGCAACATGCAGGTCGATGGCAAGCCGTTACCTGACATGGGGTTCATGCTGGGGCAGCTCAAGAACCTGCCGCCGGAGCAGCGCGCGATGATGGAAGGCGTGCTGGCCAAACAAGGGGTGACGGTGGCTGGTAATGGCGTGCGTTCCTGCCTGACCGCCGAACAGGTGGCGACCAACGACATCCCGCTGCAGGATCCCAAATCCGGTTGCACGCAGAAAATCACTGACCGTACCGGCAACGTGTGGAAGTTCGAGTTCAGTTGCCCGAAGGCACAGGGCAGTGGCCAGGCGACGTTCCTCAGTGATCGGGAGTTCACCACCCAGGTCAGCGGCACCTTCAACGCGTCGGGTGTTCAGCAGCAGGGCAGCATGAACACCCGTGCGGTGTGGCTGGGCAGTGATTGCGGCACGGTCAAACCGCGCAGTTGAGGTCCCACTGCCACTGGCTGGTGGCAACAGCGTCGTGGGCATGCAGGCTTTCTGCATGTTCCACCCGCAGCCTGAAAGCAGCACTCCACTCCAATTGTCGCAGCGTCTGGTGCAGGCGCCGGGCAGCATCTTCACAGAACATCAGGTTTTGCCCGTTGGCTAAAGCGAAGGCCTGTTCGTCTGCACGCTTGACCGCAGTCTGTACCGCTGTGCCCAAGCTCATTTCGATGCAATCAATCAGCTCGGTAATCGGCAGATCACGCTGGCTGCTGCGCAGCCGTACCTGAATTTTCGCGCTACTGCGTTGGCTATGTGGGGTAGCGACGATGCCTTTGGCAGTGCCCAGCCAGTTCAGTACCGCCGCGGTGTCGACCTGCGACGCGGGGAATTGCTGTTGGAACTGCTGTTGTATCAGTTGCCTGGCAAGCGCCGCCGAACATGGACAGGTGGACGAATAGGGCACGCAAACGGATAGTTCCACGTGGAACATTTCATTCTCGATGCGTGCATCGATGGTCACGGGATAGCTCTTCCAGCCTGCCAATGGGCTGATCAAGGCTGGTCTTTTAAGCAGGTGATCAAAGCCCAGGCGCAGATAAGCAGCGGAAGACAGCCCTTCGTGGCTGGTCAAAAAATCCGCCAAAAGCTGCCGAATTGCCAGCGGCGTAAGGGGCTGGTTTTCCAGGGCCTCCAATGCAAGGTAGAGCCGCGACATGTGGATGCCACGTGAATGGCCGTCTATCAGACTGACGCCTGCGTCGACGGTGGCAGCAGCGGGGCGCCCTTCGAACTGCACGGGCAGGGCTATGCCACACATGCCCACCCAGTTCAGTGGCAAGGCGAATGCATGAGTCTGTGAGGCGATATCGGGGAGCGTGTGCTGGTTCATTGGGGTTTCCACAGAAAAAGGTGTCAGCGGCAGCCGCCGATCATGCTGCAATGCAAATTGAAGCGTTGCCCGCTGGAACTGGACACCCGGTTCAACGTGGTCCAGCCTACGCGGCGGCTGTAACCCACCCAGGCTTCGCCATCACTGGCCAGGCCGGTGAAGAAGGTCAACGAACCGTAACGGCTGTTGGTTTGAGCCCATAGTCGCCGCGTGACCGAGTCGAAACCGCGCAGGTAAAGCTCAGTGCCGTGTGTGCGTACGCTGTAGTAACTCCCTTTGCCGTCCTGGCAGGAGAGCAGCGTGGCGCTGCGGGTACACAACGCCAGTGCAGTGCTCTGCGGCATGGCAACCAGTGAGGTGGGCATGGCGAACAACACCAATGCCATGGCGCGTGACAGTTTCATGTTTTGTCCCTGGTGAGCATTCGTCCGTCGAGAACGACTTGGCGAAATTGTATTGTTACTTTATAACATTGTGCAATGCATCGTTTCGAATGCGCTCGCCTGAAGGGGTTTCGCCATGTCCAATCGTCTTCCCGTTACTGTGCTGTCCGGCTTTCTGGGTGCCGGCAAAAGCACGTTGCTCAACCATGTATTGCGTAACCGTGACAACCTGCGGGTTGCCGTCATCGTCAACGACATGAGCGAAATCAACATCGATGCCAGCGAGGTGCAGCGCAACGTCAGCCTCAACCGCGCTGAAGAAAAGCTCGTCGAGATGAGCAACGGCTGCATCTGCTGCACCCTGCGTGAGGACCTGCTGGAAGAGGTAGCGCGGTTAGCCGCAGAAGGGCGCTTTGACTACCTGCTGATCGAGTCCACGGGCATTTCAGAGCCACTGCCGGTAGCAGAGACTTTCACCTTTCGCGACGAACAAGGCCGCAGCTTGTCCGACATGGCCCGGCTGGACACCATGGTCACGGTGGTCGATGGCCTGAACTTCCTGCGCGATTACCAGGCTGCAGATAGCCTGGCCAGCCGTGGCGAAACATTGGGCGAGGACGATGAGCGCTCGATCAGCGACCTGCTGATCGAACAGGTGGAATTTGCCGATGTACTGCTGCTGAGCAAGATCGACCTGATCAGCCAGCATGAGCGCGAAGAGCTCGTGGCCATTTTGCGCAGTCTCAATGCGCGGGCAGAGATCGTGCCGATGGTCATGGGCCAGGTGCCACTGGAGCGCATTCTCGATACGGGCCTGTTCGACTTCGACCAGGCGGCTCAGGCGCCAGGCTGGTTGCAGGAGCTACGCGGCGAGCACGTACCGGAAACCGAAGAGTACGGGATTGCAGCCATGACCTGGCAAGCGCGGCGCCCGCTGCATCCCCAACGGTTCTACGACTTTATCCACACGCACTGGACCAACGGCCGCTTGCTCCGTTCCAAAGGTTTTTTCTGGTTGGCCAGCAAGTACCAGGAAGCCGGTAGCTGGTCGCAAGCGGGCGGGATGATGCGCCATGGGCTGGCGGGGCGCTGGTGGCGCTTCGTACCGCGCGACCAGTGGCCTGAGGATGTGGATAACACCAGTGCAATCCTTAAACACTGGACCGCTGAAACCGGCGATTGCCGGCAGGAATTGGTGTTCATTGGGCAGAACATCGACTTTGCCAAGTTATCCACATCCCTTGACGCGTGCCTGTTGACCGACCAGGAAATGCAGCTTGGGCATATGGGCTGGTTGCGGCTGCCCGATCCGTTCGGACCGTGGCATGCGGAGTCCGCAGCATGAGCCTGGCATTCAGGCCTGTGGATATCTTTCAGGTGTTTGGCGAAACGCCGCAAACATTGGCTGAGGTCCTGCAGGATGGTGTCAACCTGGCCGTGTGGCGGCGGCGGCTGCCGGCGCAGTTGCAGGACTTTGCCGAACTGGTACTCAGCCTTGGCCAGCCTCTGACCGACCAACGGGTAATCGAGGTGCACGAGCAGCACGCGCCGGTCCTGCCGGACCTGCTGCGCGAAGCCGCTGACCTGCATGGCTATGAGTCATTTGTAGCCGATGTGACCTGGCTGGTCGCGGCCTACACCTGCCTGGTGGGTGCGCGCCGTGTGGGTTTACGCCTGCGCGTGCTGGATGGCCCCATGTGTCCGCGCTTCCATGTGGATAACGTGCCATTGCGCTTGCTCACAACCTACGTGGGGCCGGGCAGTGAATGGTTGCCTGAGGCAATCAGCCCCCGGCGAGAGTTACACACAGCACAGCCCCCTGTGGATAAAATTCAAACCCTTCAAGCCGGTGATGTCGCGCTGCTCAAGGGCGAGAAATGGCAAGGCAACGAAGGCGCAGGTCTGGTTCACCGCTCGCCTTCGGGCCAGCAGGGGCGTCTGCTGCTGAGCCTTGACTGGTTGGCCTGACGGCGCATAGTTAGGCTTTGCCACTGTTTGAACCAGGCCATGCTGCAGAACATACCTACCCACGTGATTGCCGGCCCGCTCGGCGCCGGTAAAACCACCCTGATCCGCCATTTGCTGGCGCAGCGGCCGCCCAATGAGCGCTGGGCGGTGCTGATCAATGAATTCGGCTTGGTTGGCCTGGATGCGGCGTTGCTCAGCCGGGATGAAGACGGTGTTGCCATTGGTGAAGTGGCCGGTGGTTGTCTGTGCTGCGTGAACGGTATGCCGTTTCAGGTCGGGCTAGGGCGTCTATTGCGCAAATCACGCCCTGACCGTTTGTTCATCGAGCCTTCAGGTTTGGGTCACCCGTTGCAATTGCAGGCACAGCTGCAGGCAGCGCCATGGGCTGGAGTGCTGACAATTCAGCCACTTGTCATGGTTTTGGATGCTCAAGCGGTGGTTCGCAACCAGCGGCTTACCGATGCGCAACAGCAGGCGTTGAACGCCTGCGAATGTGTGATTCTGAATAAGTCAGAGGCTGTGGATGAATCATCTAAGTTGTTGATAAGTAATAAATTTAGCGACAGGATGGTGCTGTGGGCGGTGCAGGGTGAAGTAGCGTTTCGTGGCCTACCCCAGGCACCTTCACAGATTGTTGACAGCCCGCTTTCCGCCGTCAGGATTGTCGACAATCTGGAAATAACCCCAGGTACGGTCTGGGCCGACCCCACCCAGCCGGTCTGCCTGGCCCAGCAAGGTGAGGGTGGTTGGAGTATTGGCTGGCGCTGGCACCCCAGCCAGCAGTTTTATCCACAGCGGCTAAGCACGTTCTTGCAGAATTTACCCTGGCGGCGCGCCAAGGGGGTTATCCACAGCCCGGAGGGGTGGCAGGCTTTCAATGGGCTGAATGGGAGTCTGCCCGCCTGGCAGCCCAGCGAGTGGCGCAGGGACAGCCGCATCGAGCTGATTTTCGATCAGCCACAGTCGCAACCGGCGCTGCAGGCCGGCTTGCGCGAGTGCCGCATCAGCTGATCAGTTTCGCCAGCGGTTGTGTTCCTGGCGCCACTGCTGCATCTCGATAACGTTGTCGGTGCGCGGCGGGGTCTTGATCTCGAACGGGTAGGGTGCCAGTTCTATCTGCACGCTGTGCGCACCGAACTGTGTCACGCTACCGGGGTGGCGCTGCTCGCCAGTGACGGTGAACTCGAAGGCATAGATGCGGGCCAGGCGCTTGCGGCCATTGGCATCGCGCACAAAGCCGATGCGCTTGAGCGCCACGGCGTCGTCAAGCAACTCGAGGTCCAGTTTGGCGCAATGCTGTTTGACCCGTTCCAGGGCTTTCTCGCGCAACCCATGGTTGTGCCACAACCAGGCGCCTGCCGTGGCTACCAGCATCAGGACGAAGAGGTTCTCCAGGGTCAACATTTGCTTATGCTCCAAACAGGTAGATCCAGCTTAACTGCGTCCCTGGCCTGTCGTACAGGTGACAATCGAGTTCATACTGCGTTGCGCACCATTCTTTGAAACAGCTTTGGAAAACACCCGCATGAAACGTACTCCGCACCTGCTCGCCATTCAGTCCCATGTGGTGTTCGGCCACGCCGGCAACAGCGCCGCGGTGTTCCCCATGCAGCGGATCGGGGTCAACGTGTGGCCGCTCAATACCGTGCAGTTCTCCAACCACACACAGTATGGCCAGTGGGCGGGCGATGTGCTTGCTCCAGCGCAAATTCCTGCGTTGGTCGAAGGTATTTCCAACATCGGTGAACTGGGGCACTGCGATGCGGTGCTTTCCGGTTACCTGGGCAGTGCCGAACAAGGGCGGGCGATTCTGGCCGGGGTACAGCGGATCAAAGCGGTGAACCCCAAGGCGTTGTACCTCTGTGACCCGGTCATGGGGCACGCCGAGAAGGGTTGCATCGTACCGCCAGAGGTCAGCCAGTTCCTGCTCGACGAAGCGGTGGCCAAGGCCGACATCCTGTGCCCCAACCAGCTGGAGCTGGACAGCTTCTGTGGGCGCCGCGCGCAGTCGCTGGAGGATTGCGTGCACATGGCGCGCAGCTTGCTGCAGCGCGGGCCGCAGGTGGTCGTGGTCAAGCACCTGGCCTACCCCGGGCGGTGCGAGGACCAGTTCGAAATGCCGCTGGTGACGGCCCAGGACTGCTGGCACCTGCGGCGCCCGCTGCTGGCGTTTCCGCGTCAGCCAGTGGGGGTCGGCGACCTGACTTCCGGGCTGTTCCTGGCCAGGGTATTGCTGGGCGACAGCTGGGTGCAGGCATTCGAGTTCACTGCCGCCGCGGTGCATGAAGTGCTGTTGGAAACCCAGGCCTGTGCCAGCTACGAACTGCAGCTGGTACGGGCCCAGGATCGCATCGCCCACCCGCGTGTGCGCTTCGAAGCGCAGTCGCTGGCGTTTTAAATAGCGTCGGTTTTCAGGTCCTGGTAGCGCTTTTCCAGTTCCTGGCGGATCTGGCGGCGCTGCTGCCCCTGCAGGAAGCGGCGCTTTTCTTCACTGCTTTGCGGCTGACGCGGCGGTACCGGCACAGGGCGGCGATTGTCGTCCACCGCTACCATGGTGAAGAAGCAGCTGTTGGAGTGGCGCACCGAGCGCTCGCGAATGTTCTCGGTCACCACTTTGATGCCCACTTCCATCGAGGTATTGCCGGTGTAGTTGACGGACGCCAGGAACGTCACCAGCTCGCCCACGTGTACCGGCTCGCGGAAGATCACCTGGTCCACCGACAATGTCACCACATAGCTGCCTGCATAACGGCTGGCGCATGCATAGGCCACTTCGTCGAGGTATTTGAGCAGGGTGCCGCCATGTACGTTGCCAGAAAAGTTGGCCATGTCCGGGGTCATCAGGACGGTCATGCTCAGCTGGGCGTTTCCAGGTTCCATAAGGTGCTCACGGTTAGGTTGCGCTGAATCGGGCGAATGGAGGGGGTGATCTGCTGACACGGGTTTTCCCTCTTGTGAATTTGCCTCGTTGCTACGGGACGTTGCCGGGGGCGTAGCGGTCACGCTGATCATGCCATCAGCGGCGCTTTTCCAGCCGATCTGTTTCTGCATATTGCGCCGGCTTTTTGCAGCCGATCGCGATGTTAACCTGAGTACGCCCATGCACCATGGGCGTTCCTGCATTCAATACAGTATGTACTTGCTGCTCGCTCAGGTTTGCCCCGGCAGAGGAGCGGTTTGCCCAGGCATTCATAAAAGACGAGAAAAGGAGTATCACGCCATGCATGCCATCAGCTTCATCCAGGACCTGGCAGTCATCATGCTGGTCGCTGGCGTGGTCACCATCCTGTTTCACCGCCTCAAACAGCCGGTCGTGCTTGGTTATATTGTCGCCGGCTTCATCATCGGCCCGCACACCCCGCCATTCGGCCTTATCCACGACGAAGACACCATCAAGACCCTCGCCGAGCTGGGGGTGATCTTCCTGATGTTCTGCCTGGGGCTTGAGTTCAGCCTACGCAAGTTGTTCAAGGTGGGCGCCACGGCATTCATCGCGGCGTTCCTCGAAATTGTGCTGATGATCTGGATCGGCTTCGAGATCGGCCGCTGGTTTGGCTGGAACACCATGGACTCGCTGTTCCTGGGTGCCATCCTGGCCATTTCCTCGACCACCATCATCGTCAAGGCGCTCAACGACCTGAAGATGAAGAACGAGCGCTTTGCCCAGCTGATCTTTGGCGTGCTCATCGTCGAGGACATTCTTGGCATTGGCATCATTGCCCTGCTCTCAGGTATCGCCGTCAGCGGCACGGTCAGCTCGGGGGAGGTATTCTCCACTGTCGGCAAGCTGTCGTTGTTCATGATCGTTGCCTTGGTCATCGGTATCCTGCTGGTGCCGCGCCTGCTGGCCTACGTGGCCCGGTTCGAGAGCAACGAGATGTTGCTGATTACCGTGCTGGGGCTGTGCTTCGGCTTCTGCCTGCTGGTCGTCAAGCTCGAATACAGCATGGTCCTGGGCGCCTTCCTGATTGGCGCGATCATGGCCGAGTCACGCCAGTTGCTGAAGATCGAGCGCCTGATCGAACCCGTACGCGACCTGTTCAGCGCCATTTTCTTCGTCGCCATCGGCTTGATGATCGACCCGCAGGTGCTGGTCGAATACGCTTGGCCGATTGTGGTCATTACCCTGGCGGTGGTATTGGGCAAGATGGTGTCCTGCGGCATGGGCGCGTTCATTGCCGGTAACGATGGGCGTACCTCGCTGCGCGTGGGCATGGGGCTTTCGCAGATTGGCGAATTCTCCTTCATCATTGCCGCACTGGGCATGACCCTGCAGGTAACCAGCGACTTCCTGTACCCCGTGGCGGTCGCCGTATCGGCTATCACCACCCTGCTTACGCCCTACCTGATCCGCGCAGCCGACCCGCTTTCGCAAAAACTGGGCAATGTCGTGCCCGGGCGCCTGGCGCGGGTGCTGTCGTTGTATGGCGAGTGGTTGCGCAACATTCAACCGCAGGGCGAGGGTGCCATGCTCGCGGCAATGATCCGGCGCATCCTCCTGCAGGTTGGGGTGAACCTGGCGCTGGTGATCGCGATCTTCTTCAGCGGCGGCTATTTTGCCGGGCGCATCGGTAACTGGCTCAGCGAATGGGTCAGCGACATCAGCCAGCAGAAGGCGATGATCTGGGGCGCGGCGTTATTGCTGTCGCTGCCGTTCCTGATCGCGGCCTACCGCAAGCTCAAGGCGCTGTCGATGCTGCTGGCCGAGATGGGCGTGAAGCCGGAAATGGCCGGGCGGCATACCCAGCGGGTGCGGCGGGTGATTGCCGAAGTGATTCCGCTGTTGTCGTTACTGGTGATTTTCCTGCTGCTGTCGGCATTGTCAGCGAGCATCTTGCCGACCAACGAATTGCTGTTGGTGATTGCCGTGGTCGCTGCGGTGGTGGTGGCCTTGCTGTGGCGCTGGCTCATTCGCGTGCACACGCGCATGCAGATCGCCTTGCTGGAAACGCTGGAGAACAGCCGCGAGAACTCGCACTGAGTGCCACCCGGCCGCAGCGACAGCGGCGCCTACCGGTTCACCACACGCTTGGCCGTTGTGGGTACCTGTAGGCGCCGCTGCACCGGAATTGGTGGGGAAGATCAGCTTTCCAGCCACACATCCCGTGCCCAGTGCCATACCGATTCCCAGCTGTCCTCACCGACCAGCTCTTCCTCGGCATCCCACAGCACCACGGTGCCATCTTCCTCTACGCAGTAGTAGTTGGCGCCGTCCTGGCACAACGGGATCAGCTCACGCGGTACGCCCGCATCCCAGGCGTTGGCTGCCACCTCGGGCAGGTAGGTGTGCGACTGTGGATCGGTACAAGTTACAGGCTCCAGTGAGCCGTACACCACATCGCTCACAGTCAGCAAAAACTCTTTGAACACGTATGGAATGTTGATGAACAGCTGCTCTTCTATCTCTACCAGCTGGTCCTCATCGGGAAGCTCCAAAGGTACCGGCACCGGCTCGTTGGCTTCACGGAGTTGTTCGATCACTTCTTCCACGGTTCACTTCCTCTGACCTAGATGACAACTTTGCGCGTTATACCCTAGTAGGCCACTCTGACAAAAGCAAAAACCCCGGGGCAAGCCCGGGGTTCTTGGTACGGCGCGCAGCGGTTAGCTGTTTTGACGGATACCGGCTACCAGCCAAGGCTGGTTCTCACCTGGGGCACGCACCATGTGCCAGCTTTCGCTGAACAGTTCGCCCTGGTCGAAGCGCGAGTTTTTCGACACGCCGCGGAAGGTCAGGGTGGCGTCGGTGCGGTCTGGGCGGTCATCGACGCCGTCCAGTTGCACTTCGAGGTTATCGATGTAGGTGGACTGGAAGCCATCACCCAACTCGGCGCGCTCACGCTTGAGGAACTCAAGCATCTGCGGCGTGACGAACTCGGCGATCTTGTCCATCTCGTTGGCATCCCAGTGCTGCTGCAGCGACTGGAAGTGGTTGCGAGCGGCAGCCAGGAAGCTCTGTTCGTTGAACCAGGCAGGTGCGTTGATCACCGGGGCGGCGGCAGGCGCGGCCGAACCACCGAACACCGACGGCTGTGCAGGCTGGCCGTGGGCTTCACGCTGCATCGGCGCGTGGCCTGGCATGGCCATTTGCGGTTGTTGCTGGCGACGACGCGCGGCAATGAAGCGGAACACCAGGAAGGCGATGAGCGCCACGATCAGGAAGTCCATGATCTGGAAGCCCTCGAAACCGTCGCCCATGAACATGGACGCCAGCAGGCCGCCGGCGGCCAGGCCAGCGAGTGGGCCCAACCAGCGCGAAGCACCGCTGGCGGCCGGGGCGGCACGACCAGGTGCGGTCGGCGCGGCGGCTGGCGCGGTTGGTGTGGCCTGGCGGGTCTGGTGAATAGGCGCGGAGCCCGAGCTCTTGCCGCCGCCGAAACGCTTGGCGTTGGCGTCCAGGCTCAGCGTCAGGCCGACGCAAAGCGCCAGTGCGATGCTAAGAAAACGTTGCATAATTGGGATATCCCCTGTTGTGGATTGCACGCGCGTCATGGTGCACAGGTTCCCGGGCACATGACCAGCGACATAATGTTTCCAGCTTTTGCCTGAATGTTACAACGCCGGCACCACCGCCCTTGAGCGCGCCCCCAAAAAGGCAGCCACTGCAAGGAACGGTACTGGCACAGGCGTCAGATCGCCTCGAGTTTGGCATACCCCAGCATCAGCCATTTGCTGCCTTCGGCAAAATTCACCTGCACCCGTGCCTGGGCGCCGGAGCCCTCGAAGTTGAGGATCACACCTTCGCCAAACACCGCGTGCTGCACCCGCTGGCCGAGGTTGAAGGCGGTTTGCGGGATGTTGGCATTGTCGAACAGGTGGCTGTTGGTGGCTGTCTTGGGGGCGCCGAACGGGCGGCTGACGCTGTTGGAAAGGCGTACTTCCTGAACCAGCCCCGGTGGAATTTCGCGAACGAAGCGCGACACCTTGTTGTAGGTTTCGCTGCCATACAGGCGGCGTGTTTCGGCATATGTCATGACCAGTTGGCGCATCGCACGGGTGATGCCGACATAGGCCAGGCGACGTTCCTCTTCCAGGCGGCCAGGTTCCTCAAGGCTCATCTTGTGCGGGAACAGCCCTTCTTCCATGCCGACCAGGAATACGTAGGGGAACTCCAGGCCCTTGGCGCTGTGCAAGGTCATCAGCTGGATGCTGTCCTCATGTTCGTCCGCCTGGCTGTCGCCGGCTTCCAGCGAAGCATGGCCGAGGAAAGCCGAGAGCGGAGAGAGGTCGGCATCTTCTTCGGTGGATTCGAAGTTGCGCGCTGCGCTGACCAGTTCCTCAAGGTTTTCTACCCGTGCCTGGCCCTTTTCACCCTTTTCTTCCTGGTGATAGGTAATCAGCCCGGACTGCTCGATGGTGGTCTGGGTCATGGTATGCAGCGGCATGTCCGCAACCTTGGCAGCCAGCCCTTCGATCAGTTCGATGAAGGCCCCCAATGCGCTGGCGGCGCGGCCTTTCAACGCCTTGGCGGTGATCAGCTGGCACATGGCCCCCCACATGGAAAGCTGGCTGTGGCGGGCGTGCTCGCGGATGGCTTCCACGGTTTTTTCGCCAATGCCGCGTGGGGGTACGTTGATTACCCGCTCCAGTGCGGCATCGTTGCCACGCCCTTCGATCAAGCGCAGGTAGGCCATGGCGTTCTTGATTTCGGCGCGCTCGAAGAAGCGTTGGCCGCCATAGATGCGGTACGGCACGCGTTCGCGCAGCAAGGCTTCTTCCAGCACCCGTGACTGGGCGTTGGAGCGGTACAGGATGGCGATGTCGTTGCGCGCGTTACCCTGCTTGATCAGGCCTTCGATGGTTTCCACCACGTAGCGTGCTTCGTCGTGCTCGTTGTAGGCCGCGTACAGGGTCAGGGGTTCGCCTTCACCCAGGTCGGTCCACAGCTCTTTGCCCAAGCGCCCGCTGTTGTTGGCAATCAGCGCGTTGGCAGCCTTGAGGATGCCGCCGGTGGAGCGGTAGTTCTGCTCCAGGCGGATCATTTCGGCGTCGGGGAAGTCGGCGGTGTACTGGTGGATGTTCTCGATCTTGGCGCCGCGCCAGCCGTAGATCGACTGGTCGTCATCGCCCACCGCCATCAGGCTGGCGCCACCGCGCGCCAACAGGCGCAGCCAGGCGTACTGCACGGCGTTGGTGTCCTGGAACTCGTCGACCAGCACGTGCTGGAAGCGCCGCTGGTAATGCTCCAGTAGGCCGGGGTGGTCACGCCACAGGTCCAGTGCGCGCAACAGCAGCTCGGAAAAGTCGATCACCCCGGCGCGTTCGCAGGCCTGCTCGTAGGCGGTATACACCTCGCGCATGGTGGCCAGGAACAGATCGCCACCGGCCTGGATATGTTGCGGGCGCAGCCCCTCGTCCTTCTGGCCGTTGATGAACCACTGGGCCTGGCGGGCCGGCCACTTCTGTTCATCCAGGCCCAGCTCGCGCATCACCCGCTTGATGAGGCGCTGTTGGTCGTCGCTGTCGAGGATCTGGAAGTTCTGCACCAGCCGCGCTTCCTGCCAGTGTGCCCGCAGCAGGCGATGGGCCAGGCCGTGGAAGGTGCCGACCCACATGCCAGCTGGGTTGATGCCCAGCAATTGCTCGATCCGCTGGCGCATTTCCGCGGCGGCCTTGTTGGTGAACGTCACCGACAGGATCGAGTGCGGCGAGGCCTGCTCTACCTGGATCAGCCAGGCGATACGGTGCACCAGCACGCGGGTTTTACCGGAACCGGCGCCGGCAAGCACCAGTTGACGCCCAAGCGCGGCCGCTACGGCCTGGCGTTGGGCATCGTTGAGGGAGTTCAGCAGGAGGGAGAGGTCGTCTGTGTGCATCCGGCCATTCTAGGGCGCGGCAGGGAAGGGGTAAATGGTACTGTATAAATACTCACCTGCCCAAGCGCCGAACGGTGCATGCGCAAGGCCGCCGCGCCGGGCGTGCAAGCCGACGTGGCGGTTGTCAGCGAAATCAAGCAGTGATCAGGATTTCGTCGATCTCGGCAAGCAGCGTGCCTTCGTGGAAAATTTTCACGCTGGCGATGGCTTCAGTGCCGGTTGGCATCTCGAAATGCACCTCCTTGTCACACAGCACCTGGATGAAGCTGCCGCCTTCCGATTTCAATTCCAGGTCCAGGGCCAGGGTACCCGGTTGCCCGTCGCGCTTGACCAGCACGGGGTCGACGCCAGGGTTGGCGACGGTGACGGTACCTGCAACCCGCACCCGCGCCCCTGGGGGCATCCTGTCATGTTGGGCTTTCCAGTTCTTGCTGTTGATCATGTCTGCAGCTCCATTAGTACGAAGGGCGAAATGCGCCTTCCGACCAGAGCGTGCAACAAGCCCCAGCCCAGCCACAGCATGAAACTTTTCAGCTATGCCAGACCCTGCCATGGCGTGCCAGCAGGCTGGTAGCCTGCTCTGGCCCGTTGCTGCCAGCCGCATACGGGCGTGGGGCCTGGAAGTGTTCTTCACAGCCCTTGATCACGGGGTCGATCCAGGCCCAGGCGGCTTCTACTTCATCACGGCGCATGAACAGCGTGGAGTCGCCCTCCAGCACATCCAGTAACAGGCGCTCGTAAGCCTCCCAGCGGCGGGTCTGGCTGAAAACCTGGGCCAGGTTCAGGTCGAGGTCGACCGGCTCAAGGCGCATGCCCTTGCCTGGGCTTTTGGTCATCATGCGCAGGCTGATGCGTTCCTCTGGTTGCAACTGGATCAGCAGCTGGTTCACCTGGCCACCGTTGAACAGCTCATGGGGCACCGGTTTGAACTGAATGACGATTTGCGACGAGCGCCGTGCCATGCGCTTGCCCGTGCGCAGGTAAAACGGCACGCCAGCCCAGCGCCAGTTGTCGATGTGTGCCTCGATGGCGATGAACGTTTCGGTGTCGCTGTCATTGTCGACGTCTTTTTCGAAGTAATAGGCCGGCACTTCCTGGCCGCCGATGCGGCCCGGGCCGTATTGGCCACGGACCGTCTTGTCCTGCACGTCCTGGCCAGTGATCGGCTTGAGCGCGCGCAGTATTTTCACTTTTTCATCGCGTACCGCTTCGGCCTCGAACTGCGCGGGCGGCTCCATCGCCACCAGGCACAGCAACTGCAGTAAGTGATTTTGCAGCATGTCGCGGATCGCGCCAGCCTTGTCGTAATAGCCGCCCCGGTTCTCTACACCCAGGGTTTCGCACACGCTGATCTGCACGTGATCGACCTGGTTGTTGCGCCACACCGGCTCCAGCAGGGCGTTGGCAAAGCGCAGCGCCATCAGGTTTTGCACGGTTTCCTTGCCCAGGTAGTGGTCGATACGGAATACCTGGGTTTCTTCGAACACCGCGCCAATCGCTTCGTTGATGGCGGTGGCCGACTCCAGCGAGTGGCCGATCGGCTTCTCCAGCACGATGCGTGCTTCGCCGTCGGCCAGGCCGGCGGTGTGCAGGTGGTTGGCAATGGGGACGAACAGCTTGGGTGCGGTGGCCAGGTAGAAGATGCGCGTGAGCCCGCCGGGTTCACCCAGGTAGCGCGCCAGGCGGCCGAAGTCGGCGCTCTGTGACGCGTCCATGGGGAAGTAGTCGAGGCGTGCGGAAAAACGCTGCCACACTTCTTCGTCAAAGTCGGTACGGGCAACCTGTGCCCGGCAGTGGCGCTCGGCGAGCTTCAGGTAGTCATTGCGTGGCAGGTTGCGGCGGGCCAGTGCGATGACGCGTACTGCAGGGTTGAGGCGGGCCTCGCGGAACAGGTGGTAGAGCGCCGGAAGCAGTTTGTGCAGGGCCAGATCGCCGGTGCCGCCGAATACCAGAATGTCGCAAGGAATAGTCAAACCACCACTCTCCACGTTCGTTTAACTGGGCGGGTTGGCGTCCATGTAGTATAACTACAAGAAAGCTACAACCCGGCCAGCCGATCATAACCGAGTCCAGCCCGTGAATCTGTTGCAACATATCGCCCAATCGCGCCACCTGCTGCGCAAATCGGAACTGAAAGTGGCCGACCACGTGCTGCTCGACCCGGCTGCCGTCATGCACAGCTCCATGGCCGACCTGGCGCACAGCGTAGGTATCAGCGAACCCACCATCGTGCGTTTCTGCAGGGCCATCGGTTGCACGGGCTTTCAGGACCTCAAGCTGAAGCTGGCGCAGAGCCTGGCCGCCGGGGCCAGCTTCGGCCAGTTCGCCATCCACGAAGACGACTCGGTCGCCGACTACAGCCTGAAAATCTTCGACACCACCCTGCACACCCTGATGGAGGTGCGCGAGCACCTCGACCCGCAGGCGCTGCAGCAGGCGGTGAGCGCCATGGCGCAGGCCCAGCGTGTGGAGTTCTACGGCTTTGGTGCCTCGGGGGCTGTAGCGGCAGATGCCCAGCACAAGTTCTTTCGCCTGCTGCTGAGCGCGGCGGCGTATTCCGACCCGCACATGCAGGCCATGTCGGCGGTGACCTTGAAGCCGGGCGATGTGGCCGTGTGTATCTCCCAGTCCGGCCGCTCCAAGGACCTGTTGATCACCGCCAACCTGGTACGCGAGAGCGGGGCCAACCTGATTACCCTGTGCCCCAGCCAGACACCGCTGGCCGAGTTGTCGACGGTCAACCTGGCGATCGACGTGCATGAAGACACCGAAATCTATACCCCGTTGACCTCGCGCATTGCCCACCTGGTGGTGATCGACGTACTGGCCATGGGTGTGGCCATGGCGCGTGGGCCGAGCCTGGTCAACCACCTGAAAAGCGTGAAACGCAGTTTGCGCAGCCTGCGTTTGTCGCCCAAGTCGATCAAGGCTACAGACGACTGAATTCAGTCTGTGCCGGCCCCTTTCGCGGGCTTGCCCGCGAAAGGGGCCGGCACCGGCAAAGCAGATTTCACTGTTTTGTCACCATTTCACCGCTAAACCGTAAACCTGCCAGGCCAGTCTGAAGCTCCCGCATCCTATCTGGGAGACAGGCAATGGCTCGTGACTTCGACGGTACGTATCAACCCAGCGCCAAGGCTCGCAAGCAGCAGGAAAAGGATCAGCGCCGCATGGAATACCGGCGGGCGATCGAAAGCTATTGCGACCAGCGTCAATTGCTCCGCGAGCTGGCGGACTACCCAGACCTGCAGGCGCTCACGGTGTGGCACGCGTCTGCGTCAGCCTCCCCGAAAAACGTTCAACAAGCCCGCTGATCAGCGCACGTTCGCCGCGGATGAACGCCAGAAACGCCAAGGCCACCGGCGACTGGCGCTTGGCCTTGGCTTGCACCACGCACCAGCTGCGGTACAGGGGCAGCTCTTCCACCGGCAGTTCGGTCAGCACGCCGGTGGCCAGTTCCAGGTTCACCGCGTGGCGGGTCAGCAACGCCACCCCGAGACCTGCGATCACGCATTCGCGTTGGGCATCGGCCGACGCCACTTCCAGGGTCTGGGTGAAATGCACACGCTTGTCCTTGAAGTACTCCTCGCACGCCTTGCGCGTCCCTGAGCCTTGCTCGCGGACCAGCAGGGTATGCGGTTCCAGATCCTGCAGGCGCAGCTGCTCCAGCTTGCACAGCGGATGCTGTGGCGGCGCCACGGCCACGATCGGGTTGTTGAGGAAAGGCAGAAACTCCAGGCCCATGTCCTGGGGCACCATGGACATGATGATCAGGTCATCGCGGTTGTCGGAAAGCCGCCGAATGGCCTGGGCACGGTTGACCACCGTCAAGGTCAGGTTGACCTCCGGGTGACGTTGCTTGAAGGCCGCGAACAAGTGCGGAACGAAGTACTTGGCACTGGACTCGACCGCCAGCTTCAACTGACCTTGCAATGAGCCCTGCATGTCCGACAGCTGCATGTCCAGGCTCTCCAGCCGGCCGAAGATATCTCGGCTGGCACGCTGCAGGGCCTCGGCTGCTTCGGTCAGGTAGAGTTTCTTGCCAACGTACTCGAACAGTGGCTGGCCTATCAGCTCTTCGAGCTGCCGGATCTGTAGACTAACGGCGGGTTGTGTGAGCGCCATTTCTTCCGCAGCGCGGCTGTACGAACGCAAATCACACACTTCGTTGAAGATCTGCAATTGTCGTAAAGTCATACGCATCAAGGACTTACGCATAGTTGTCGGCTCATCGGCAATACCTTGTTACCCAACTATAAGCTTTTGCTAATACAGCCCCTAACAAATATTGATTTTTGTTTATCAACCCATGGCGCTAGGGTGAATACGCGACTGGCCAGCAACGTCTGGTCACGCGCCGACCGGTAGAACCGGCTCGACTGTTCCTACGGCTTTGGGAAGACTCCAGTGATAAAAAAAATCCTGATCGCCAACCGAGGTGAAATCGCAGTTCGGATCGTGCGTGCATGCGCCGAGATGGGCATTCGCTCGGTTGCGATCTATTCCGACGCCGACCGCCACGCCCTGCACGTCAAGCGTGCTGACGAGGCGCACAGCATTGGTGCCGAGCCGCTGGCCGGGTACCTGAACCCGCGCAAACTGGTGAACCTGGCGGTGGAAACCGGTTGCGATGCCCTTCACCCAGGCTATGGCTTCCTGTCGGAAAATGCCGAGCTGGCAGAGATTTGCGCCGAACGCGGGATCAAGTTCATTGGCCCGGCCGCCGACGTGATTCGCCGCATGGGCGACAAGACCGAAGCACGCCGTACCATGATCGCCGCCGGTGTGCCGGTAACCCCGGGCACCGAAGGTAACGTTGCCGATATCCACGAAGCCCTGAGCGAAGGTGACCGCATCGGTTACCCGGTCATGCTCAAGGCCACTTCGGGTGGCGGTGGCCGTGGTATCCGCCGTTGCAACAGCCGTGAAGAACTGGAGCAGAACTTCCCGCGGGTCATTTCCGAAGCAACCAAGGCATTTGGCTCGGCCGAAGTCTTCCTGGAAAAGTGCATCGTCAACCCCAAGCACATCGAGGCGCAGATTCTCGGTGACAGCTTCGGCAATGTAGTGCACCTGTTCGAGCGCGACTGCTCGATCCAGCGCCGCAACCAGAAGCTCATCGAAATCGCCCCAAGCCCACAGCTCACCCCTGAGCAGCGCGCCTATATCGGCGACCTGGCGGTGCGCGCTGCCAAGGCAGTGGACTACGAAAACGCCGGCACCGTGGAGTTCCTGCTCGCCGATGGCGAGGTGTACTTCATGGAAATGAACACCCGGGTGCAGGTGGAGCACACCATCACCGAGGAAATCACCGGCATCGACATCGTCCGTGAACAGATCCGTATTGCTTCAGGCTTGCCGTTGTCGGTGAAGCAGGAAGACATCCACCACCGCGGCTACGCGTTGCAGTTCCGTATCAACGCCGAAGACCCGAAGAACAACTTCCTGCCCAGCTTCGGCAAGATCACCCGGTACTACGCCCCTGGCGGCCCGGGCGTGCGCACCGACACGGCGATTTATACCGGCTACACCATTCCACCGTTCTACGACTCCATGTGCCTGAAACTGGTGGTCTGGGCGCTGACCTGGGAAGAAGCCATGGACCGCGGCCTGCGGGCCCTGGATGACATGCGTGTACAAGGGGTGAAGACCACCGCTGCGTACTACCAGGAAATTTTGCGTAACCCGGAATTCCGTAGCGGCCAGTTCAACACCAGCTTCGTCGAAAGCCACCCTGAACTGACCAACTACTCGATCAAGCGCAAACCCGAAGAGCTGGCCCTGGCCATCGCCGCTGCCATCGCCGCCCACGCAGGCCTATGAATGCAGCAGCAAGCTGTAAGCGGCAAGCTGCAAGTAGAAGCAGATCAGCTTTTTCTAGCAGCTTGTAGCTTCAAGCTTGCCGCTACGAGGAGATAACAATGTCCAAGAAAATTCACGTAACCGACACGATCCTGCGCGACGCCCACCAGTCCTTGCTGGCCACCCGCATGCGTACCGAAGACATGCTGCCGATCTGCGAAAAGCTCGACAAGGTCGGCTACTGGTCGCTGGAAGTGTGGGGCGGTGCCACGTTCGACGCCTGCGTGCGCTTCCTCAAGGAAGACCCGTGGGAGCGCCTGCGCAAGCTGCGCGCCGCGCTGCCCAACACCCGCCTGCAAATGCTCCTGCGCGGCCAGAACCTGCTGGGCTACCGCCACTACAGCGACGACGTAGTCAGGGCCTTCGTGGCCAAGGCGGCAGTCAACGGCATCGATGTATTCCGTATTTTCGACGCCATGAACGATGTGCGTAACCTGCGCGTGGCCATCGAGGCGGTCAAGGCCGCTGGCAAGCACGCCCAGGGCACCATTGCCTACACCGTCAGCCCGGTGCACACCATCGAAGCCTTCGTGAACCAGGCCAAGCAGATGGAGGCCATGGGTTGCGACTCGATCGCGATCAAGGACATGGCCGGCTTGCTGACGCCGTTCGCCACCGGTGAACTGGTCAAGGCCCTGAAGGCCGAGCAGTCGCTGCCGGTGTTCATCCACTCCCACGACACGGCTGGCCTGGCTGCCATGTGCCAGCTCAAGGCAGTGGAAAACGGCGCCGATCACATCGACACCGCCATTTCCAGCTTCGCCTGGGGCACCAGCCACCCAGGTACCGAATCGATGGTCGCTGCGCTCAAGGGCAGTGAGTTCGACACCGGCCTGGACTTGGAGCTGTTGCAGGAAATCGGCCTGTACTTCTACGCGGTGCGCAAGAAATACCACCAGTTCGAAAGCGAATTCACCGCGGTGGATACTCGCGTGCAGGTCAACCAGGTTCCCGGCGGGATGATTTCCAACCTGGCCAACCAGCTCAAGGAGCAGGGCGCCCTCAACCGCATGAACGAGGTGCTGGCCGAGATTCCGCGGGTCCGCGAAGACCTTGGCTTCCCGCCGCTGGTCACCCCGACCTCGCAGATTGTCGGTACCCAGGCGTTCTTCAACGTGCTGGCCGGCGAGCGTTACAAGACCATCACCAACGAGGTGAAGCTTTACCTGCAGGGCGGCTACGGCAAGGCCCCGGGCGTAGTCAACGAGCAGTTGCGCCGCCAGGCCATCGGCAGCGAAGAGGTGATCGACGTGCGCCCGGCCGATCTGCTCAAGCCGGAGATGACCAAGCTGCGTGGCGATATCGGTGCCTTGGCCCGGTGCGAAGAAGACGTGCTGACCTTCGCCATGTTCCCGGATATCGGGCGCAAATTCCTCGAAGAGCGCGAAGCCGGCACCCTGACCCCGGAAGCCCTGCTGCCGATTCCGGAAGCCGGTGTGGCTGCCGCCCCAGGCGGTGAAGGCGTACCGACCGAGTTCGTCATCGATGTGCACGGTGAAACCTACCGCGTCGACATCACCGGTGTGGGTGTGAAGGCCGAAGGCAAACGCCACTTCTACCTGTCGATCGATGGCATGCCGGAAGAGGTGGTGTTCGAGCCGCTCAACGAGTTTGTCGGCGGCGGCAGCAGCAAGCGCAAGCAGGCCAGCGCCCCAGGCCACGTCAGCACCACCATGCCCGGCAACATCGTCGATGTGCTGGTCAAGGAAGGTGACATGGTCAAGGCAGGCCAGGCGGTGCTGATCACCGAAGCCATGAAGATGGAGACCGAAGTGCAGGCGGCCATCGCCGGCAAGGTCGTGGCCATCCACGTGGCCAAGGGCGATCGCGTTACACCGGGCGAGATCCTGATCGAGATCGAGGGCTGATACAGGCCCTCATCTACAAGCGGTTTACCTCTGGGGAGCGGATGCTCCCCTTTTTTTTGAGCTTGAATATGCATCTTAATGCAGGAATAGCGTGAATCTTGGTCCATATCTGCATTAAATTGCAGAATTTACACTGAAACATCAGGGAATCTGCACTATGATGCAGATTCATCAACCGAGTCGGTTGTCCGCATGCGGTAAATTGCAGGTGAACAATGTACAGACTCACGCTTCAACTCCATGATCAGGCGCAGTGGCATGATGCTGTTGCCATCGCCTTTGTCGAGCCTGAAAAGGGCCTCTCCAGCCCCTGCGAGTTCGGCTATACCTCCGAGTACGTCAAAACCCATCTGGAGGCATACGACAGCCTGTTCTGCCAGGCGGCAAGCGCGAGGCTGCCGGTGGATTTTGGTTCTCATCGTCTGCAGCATGCTCCCGCGTTCCTTTACGACATCGCACCCGCTGGTGCCGCCAACCGCTTCCTGCTCCGGCATATCGGCTGTGAGAAACCAGAAGGCATGGGGGATGACCTGTTTCTCCTGGGGCGGTCCACTCCGGCGCCAATCGGCAACCTGCGCATCAAGGAGTCGGCTGAGCTACTGGATTATGCCGACCCCATCGGGTTTGCCCATCAGGATGTGATCACCCGCGATCAAAGGTTTCTCGAATACGCCTATGAGCGAGGTGCGGCCATCGGTGGCGCGATAGGCGCCGGTGGGGAGGCGCCAAAGCTGTTGATGACCGAGGCAGAAAACGGCCTGTTGTATCCGGACGCGGTGCTGGCGGATGAACGTGCCCGGCGTCACTGGTTCATCAAGTTCGCCAGGAACCAGGCACTGGCTGATGATCAGCAGATACTGCGGGCCGAGTAGCTCTACTACAAGGCGTTGCAGCAGCTTGGCATCGAAACGGTGGCCACTGAATACATGGCGCTGGAAGAAGGCTCCAAGCCCAGCCTGTGGCTGGAACGCTTCGACCGGCAGGTTTGCGCGCAGGGTGTGCAACGCTTTGCCGTGGAGTCGATGTACTCCCTGTGTGGCGTGACCGAGCCTGGCAGCCGATTGGGGCACCTGGAGGCGATCGAGGCGCTTGCCGCGGTGTGGAAACTGGCCGGGCAGGGGAGGCAGCTGCCTGACCTGGTTGCCGATTATCTGCGGCGCGACCTGATCAACAAGATCCTGGGTAATGCCGATAACCACGGGCATAACACTGCGATCATCCGTACCCGTGACACCGTGCGCCTCGCACCGATCTACGACCTTGCACCGATGGTGATGGATCAGGAAGGGATAACGCGAACGACGAAGTGGCCAGCCTCGATAGAGCGGGCTGGCGATATCGACTGGCAGGCTGCCTGTGCTGCACTGGCCGAATTTGTCGACCCGGGCGAAGCTTTTGAGCGTCTGCGGCTGGATGCCCGGCACCTGTTGGCATTGCCGGATATCTTGTCCGCCCTGGGGCTGCCTGATGCGGTGATGAATCACCCGGCAATTGCGCTGGGCAGGCTTGAGCGCCGGATGGTTGAATGGGGGTTGGCATGACGGTTTCCATCGATGCCCGTGGGCTGCTGATCGACGGAGTACGCGAAGGTATCTCCAACGGCAGTCTTGAGCTGGGTGCTGCCGTGCGGCGGCTGCGTGTGGGGGTGGCGAAGATGCAGCAGACTCAGTTTGCACGCATGTGCAAGATTTCCGTGCGTACGCTGATCCAGATCGAGCAGGGCGGTGGTAACCCCACGCTGAACTCGTTGAACGCCGTGTTCAAGCCATTTGGCTTGCAGATGGGGGTTGTCAGGCGCGCGAGTCTGATCAGGTAAGCCACTGCACCGATCATAGGCCCGTGAGCCCGTGACCGGTGGTGCAGGTCAGTTCCTGCGGCAGGCTTCAAGCGTTCGTGCCTGCCCTTGCGGGCGCTGGTTCTCGGTACTCAACCACCGCTCGAAGCCAGCCGCCACCTGCGGCCACTCATCATCGGTAATCGAGTACCACGCCGTATCACGGTTGTGGTCCTTCACCACCAGGTGCTTGCGGAACACCCCTTCGAAGACGAATCCGAACCGCTGCGCTGCACGCTTGGAGCGGGCATTGGCGTTATTGCACTTCCATTCCAGGCGGCGGTTCCCGAGATCGAAGCTCAGCTTGGCCAGCAGGTAGACGGCCTCGGTACTCCTGGGTGTGCGCTGCATGGGCGCGCCGAAGGCGATGTGGCCGATCTCGATGCGGCCATGGTCAGGCACGATCGACATCAGGCTGAGGATGCCCTGAGCCTTGCCGCTGGCGCGGTCGATCACGGTGAAATACAGCGGGTCGTGGCCGGCGGCGTTACCTTGCAGCCAGCGGTCGAAGGCAGCGCGTTCGGTAAACGGGCCGTAGGGCAGGTAGTCCCACAGTACCGGGTCGGCGCCCGGGCCTTGCAGGGCAGCCCAAAGGTCGTCGCCGTGGCGCACCGGGTCGAGTTTTTCCAGGCGGATGAAGCGCCCGTCGATGGGCTCGGCCTTGGGTGATGCGGCGGGTTTCCAGTGCAGTGCGTCAGTCATGTGGCCTACAACCCTTTGCGGAATTGGATGAAGCCCGGGCGCTCGGCAACCTGCTCGTACAGGCTGATGGCGGTGGCGTTGGTTTCGTGGGTCAGCCAGTGCACCTTGTTGCAGTTGTCGGCCTTGGCTGCAGCATAGACATGTTCGATCAGCTGGCGGCCGATGCCCAGGCCCCGCTGTGCGCTGTGCACGTAAAGGTCCTGCAGGTAGCAGGCATTTTCGATGCTCCAGTTGGAGCGGTGGTAGATGAAGTTGACCATGCCCACGGCCGTGCCATCTACCCAGGCCAGGGCCGAATGGGTTGGCTCGTTGGGGTCGAGCAGGCGCTGCCAGGTACTGAGGCTGACGTCATCGGCCAGTTCGGTTTCGTAGAAGTGCAGGTAGGCCTGCCACAAGGCATGCCAGGCGGCGTGATCTTGAGCGGTGACAGGGCACAGGGTAACGCTGGGCATTGGGCTACTCCTTCACAGAAGGCGCATGTGCGCGGCAAGTTGGTTGTCCAGGTGATCGGGGCTGGCGCTCAGGCTTTCGCGCACGCCGGCAATGTCCTGCTCAGCGCGGTTCTGGCTCAGCTTGCGCGCGCCTTGCAACCGCTGGATCGGCAGGCGAATGCCAACAATGGCGCGGAGCATGCCGTCGATGTAGTCGGCGGGCGCATCGCTCACCTGCCATGGCTCACTGCGGCCGTGCTCATGGCGGTCGGTGAGCCGGCTGACAATCGCCAGCAATGGCTCGGCGTCGTGGATCACGTCGGCTACCCCATAGGCGTGCACGGCCAGGTAATTCCAGGTTGGCACCACCTTGGGGTTATCAGCCTTGCTTGGGTAGTAACCGGGGCTGACATAGGCATCGGCCCCGGGAAACACCAGCAGCGCTTCGGCCCCCTGCGCCAAGTCCTGCCACTGCCGGTTGGCCCTGGCCAAGTGGGCGTATACGGTGCCGAACTCGCCTTCTGCGGGGTCGAGCAGCACCGGCAAGTGGGTTGCCAGCAGGCCCTGCTCGCCATGGCTGACCAGCACGGCCAGACGCGTGTCGAGCATGTGCCGCTGCAGCCGGGCGAGGTCGTGTTCCTGGTGAGGCTTACTGTTGTACATGGCCTGAGTCCTTGTCGAATGGTCCCATCCTAGGCAGGCTAATGGTTCTGGGTAAGAGCCATTACTGCCTGTTTTCATAGGTCCAATGCCATGCACGAAAAGCCCCTCATCCTGCCTTTCGACCCGGCCGGGATTTCGCTGGATCGCCGCCGCGGGTTGAGCCAGCAGCTTTACCAGGCGCTACGCGAGCGGGTGCTGGACGGGCGGCTGTGCAGCGGCACACGGCTGCCTGCCACCCGCGACCTGGCAGCCGTGCTGGGGCTGTCGCGCAACAGCGTGGTGCGCGCGTATGACCAGTTGTACGCGGAGGGCTATATCGAAAGCCGAGTCGGTGACGGCACCTACGTAACCCGGCTGCCGAAACTATCCACACAACTGTCCACAGGGTTATACCGGGGGTTATCAACAGGTTTATCCACATTTGGCCACGAAAATACTGAGGATTTATCCAGCCCGCGCAGCTGGAGCGAGCCTTTGCAGCGCTTGAAAAATCACCATCTGCCGCCCCCCAAACAGGGCGCGCCGCGGGCTTTTCGTTTGGGTATACCTGCCTTCGATCTGTTCCCGTTCGACGTTTGGGCCAAGCTGCAAGCGGGTTTCTGGCGTAACGCTGCGCCTGCACAGCTGGGTTATGGCGACCCGGCGGGTGAACCGGCACTGCGCGAGTTGATCGCTGCCTACTTGCGCCGCTCGCGGGGGCTGACCTGTACCGCTGAGCAAATAGTGATCACCAGTGGCGCGCAGCAGGCCATAAGCCTTTGTGCACAGTTGCTGTTGCAGCCTGGCGACCGGGTGGCTGTGGAAAACCCCGGCTACCGGGCGGCGGCGCACGCCTTTTCAGTGGCGGGTGCTGAGGTCGCCGGCGTGCCGGTGGATGAAGAGGGTATGGATTGCGCACGGTTAGGCCAGTTGCCGGGTTGCCGGTTGGCCTATGTCACGCCCGCCCATCAGTACCCGACCGGGGTAACCATGAGCCTGGCCCGGCGCCTGGCGTTGCTGGGCTGGGCAGAACGCAACGATGGCTGGATCATCGAGGACGACTACGATGGCGAGTACCGTTACAGTGGCGCGCCCCTGGCCCCGCTGGCTGCACTCGACCGGGCCGGCCGTGTGTTGTACGTGGGCACCTTCGGCAAGATCGCCTTCCCGGCGCTGCGCTTGGGTTACCTGGTATTGCCGGCGCAGTTGGCACAGGCCTTCAGCCAGGGTAAGGCGTTGGCAGTACGGCATTCGGAGGTCAGCAGCCAGTGTGTGATGGCCGAGTTCATGGCCCGTGGGCATTTCCAGCGGCATATTCGCCGCATGCGCAAAGCGGCGTTGAGCCGGCGCAATGTGCTCAAGGCCGGCTGGCCTGTGGATATTGCCGGGCTGGGCAGCATGCCCGAAGTGGCTGCTGGGCTGCACGTGAAGGTGTCTGTGGATAACTTTGCGCGTGAGCAGGCGCTGGTGGCCAAGGCAGAGGCGGTCGGCGTTGAAGTGGCAGCATTGAGCAATTTCTGGCTGGCCGACAGCGAAGTGCCTGTGGATAAGCGTGCAGGTCTGGTGCTGGGGTTTGCCGCGGTCCCGGAGGGTGAGATTGCCGCGGCATTGATGAAATTGCGCAAGGCGTGGCGCAAGGGTTGAGGCTGCCTGCCTCTTCGCGGGTAAACCCGCCCCCACAGGTATGGCCGGGTGGTCTCAGGTGCGGCGCATATCCTGTAGGAGCGGGTTCATCCGCGAAGGGCTGCAAGGCAGCCCCAACTGCGTCAGGTCCCCGACTTGATCCGCGTCCAGGCCCGGGTTCGCGCCCGCTCCGCATCGCGCTGCAACGGCTTGAGCGTGTAAAGCTTGGCCATCGCCTCCGCCGTCGGGTACAGGTTGGGGTTGTTGCGAATCGCAGGGCTCACCTTGTCGGTGGCATCCTTGTTGGGGTTCGGGTAGCCGACAAAATCGCTGATCGGCGCAATCACCTCGGGCCGCAGCAGGTAGTTGATGAATGCATGGGCGTCTGCCGGGTTGGCGGCATTCTTCGGAATCGCCAGCATGTCGAACCAGATCGGCGCGCCTTCCTTCGGCAGGCGCATGTCGACCGTCACACCATTTTTCGCTTCGCGGGCGCGGTTGGCAGCCTGCGAGAAGCTGCCGCTGTAACCCACCGCCACGCAGATATCCCCATTGGCCATGTCAGCCATGTACTTCGAGGAGTGGAAGTAGGTGATGTACGGGCGAATCTTCAGCATCAGCGCTTCGGCCTTCTTGTAGTCGGCCGGCTTATCGCTGTTCGGTGGCAGGCCGAGGTACTGCAGGGCCAGCGGCAGGATCTCCGACGGCGAGTCGAGCAGCGCTACCCCGCACTGCTTGAGCTTGGCGATGTTCTCTTCCTTGAAGATCAGGTCCCAGCTGTCCACCGGCGCGTTATCGCCGAGCGCGGCCTTGACCTTGGCCGGGTTGAAGCCGATCAGCACGGTGCCATACATGTAGGGCACGGCAAACTTGTTGCCTGGGTCGTTGGCCTCGATCAGCTTCATCAGCGCAGGGTCCAGGTGTTGCCAGTTCGGCAGCTTGCTGCGATCCAGCGGCTGGAACACCCCGGCCTCGATCTGCTTGGCGAGGAATACGTTGGACGGCACCACCACGTCATAGCCGGAGTTGCCGGTGAGCAACTTGGCCTCCAGCGCTTCGTTGGTGTCGAAGATGTCGTAGATCAGTTTGACGCCGCTGTCCTTCTGGAAATCGGTCAAGGTCTGCGGTGTGATGTAGTCGAACCAGTTATACACACGCAGGGTGCGCTGCTCGGCGTGCGCCTGCAGGGCACCGGTGAACAGGGTGGCAGCGATGAACGGGGCGAGCAGACGCCTGAGTCGGACCATTACCGGGCTCCTGGCTGGGCGCGCTGGAAACCTTCCAGCACATTGACTGCGTTGATACCAATTTCTTCCACAGCGTAGCCGCCTTCCATCACGAACAGGGTCGGCTTGCCAAGCTGGCCGATACGCTTGCCCATTTCCAGGTAGTCGGGGCTGTCCAGCTTGAATTGCGAGATCGGGTCATCCTTGAAGGTGTCCACACCCAGGGAGACCACCAGTACGTCGGCGTCATAGCTGGCGATGCGCTGGCAAGCCTCTTCCAGGGCAGCGCTCCAGGCAGACCAGTCGCTGCCGGCGGGCAGCGGATAGTTGATATTGCAGCCCTCGCCGGCGCCTTCGCCGGTTTCGTCGGCATAGCCGAGAAAGAACGGGAATTCGTCTTGCGGGTCGCCGTGGATCGAAGCGAAGAACACATCGTTGCGGCGGTAGAAGATGTCCTGGGTGCCATTGCCGTGGTGGTAGTCGACATCGAGGATGGCAACCTTGCGCCGACCCTGGTCGAGGAATGCCTGGGCGGCGATGGCGGCGTTGTTCAGGTAGCAGTAGCCACCCATCACTTCGCCGGCGGCGTGGTGCCCTGGTGGGCGGCACAGGGCAAAGGCGCTGTGCGCGCCTTGCTGGATCGCTGCCTGGGCGGTGAGGGCAACCTGGGCGGCACTGTAGGCCGCCTGCCAGGTGCCGGCGGTGATCGGCGCACCGGCATCGAAGCTGTAATAGCCCAACTCGCCGTGCAGGCCGGTGGGTTTTACCTGGCGCAAGGTGCGTGCAGGCCAGGTGAACGGCAGCAGGTCGCCTTCCTGGCCCAGCGCCGCCCAGCGCGCCCAGGCGCCTTCGAAAAAGTCCAGGTAGTCGGCGCTGTGGATGCGCAGCAAGGGCGCGCGGCCGAAGTCGGTAGGGCCCTGGATGTCACCGAGGTTGCGTTTTTTGACCTGGTCGAGCACATGGTCAGCGCGCGAGGGCATTTCGAAACACGGCATCAGCTTGCCGTCGATCAGCTCGCAGCGGCCATGGTGCAGGCGGTGATCATCGGAATAGATCGTCAGCATTGTTGTTCTCCGGTAGGGACTGGCGTGGGGCCATTTTCAGCGGTGGGCCAGTGGCGGAGAACGACGCAACTGGCCAAAAGGGGATCGATGTGGCCAAGCTCTATGGCCGGGTTTTCCTGTGCTGGCTGCTTCGCGGGCGAGCCCGCGAAGCAGCCAGCACAGGTCAACCGCGGAAATGGCTGGGCGCTACACCACTCCAACGCTGAAAGGCATGCCGGAAACTGGCCGTTTCGCTGAACCCCAGGGTTTCGGCAATGCGGTAGATTGGCATCTGCTCATCGGCCAGCAACTGCTTGGCCCGCTCGAACCGCAGTTCGTCCAGCAACTGCTGGTAACTGCTACCCAGCGCCTGCAAATGCCGGCGCAACGTGCGCGACGAGCAGTTCATCTGCCGTGCCAGCCCGTCCAGCCCTGGCGCGGCGTCCAGTTGTTGCGTAAGCAACTGGCGAATCCGCCCCAGCCAGGCCTGGCGACCCGTGAATTCCAGGTTCAGGCGCCGGCAGCGTTCACTCATGGCTTTGTGGGTGATCGGGTCAGCCAACGGCAGCGGCGTATCCAGCCAGCGCCGCTCGAAGGCAAAGGCATTGTCTTGCGCCGCAAACACCACTGGGCACTGGAACGCACCGGCATAGCGTGCATGGTAGTCAGGCCGAGGGTGCTCGAAGCGTGCCTCCAGCAGCGGCAATGGGCGGCCAAGCAGGTCGTCACAGATGACTTTCAGCGAAACCAGGCAGAACTCGGCATTGAAAGCGCTCAATGCCGGGTTGTCGTGGTACTCGCTGGCGCTGAACCAGACGCGTTGGCCATCGTCGCGCAAGCGCAGCGAGAAGACTGTTCCCAGCAGTGCCGGATACTGAAGCGCCAGGCGCAGGGCGTCACCCAAAGTGGCACTGGAGAGCAGGGCGTAACCGAGCATGCCATAGCACGACACATGCATGCGCTGGCCCAGCTCCAGGCCGATGTCTTCCCGCCGGGCCACGGCGTTGGCACACACTTGCAGTTCCTGCTGTGTGGTGATGCGCGCGTCGGCGTGCCCCAGGTCTGCCGGGCCAATGCCGCTACCGGCGAGCAGCGCCGAAGCCTCAGCACCGTCTGCCTGGAAGACGTTGAGTATCAGCGAAACCGCGTTGAGGGTGGTCAGGTGGCTGTGCAGCATGCTGGGTAATCCCGTGGGCCTGGAACACATTATGGAGCAAGTTGTGTGCCGATATTCAAAGGCGGCTGTGCAGCCCCTTTGCGGCGCCAGGCCGCTCCCACGTCTACCGGTGTAGGCAGGGCACGCGCCTGCGCAAGCCAGCAGGCAAAAAAAAGCCCGGTGCATAAGCCCGGGCTTGGAAAGGTTGAGAGGTGTCTAGTCCCTTAACCTGGTGAGACAGTGTGCAGCAGCCGGTTACGCCTTCAGCGGAACCAGGCGTGGCGCGATCATGTTTTCCGGACGCAGGATGTCGTTGAGCATCGCTTCGTCCAGCAGCTTCTCTTCACGCACCAGTTCCAGCACGCCGCGGCCGGTTTCCAGGGCAACGCGGGCGATACGGGTGGCGTTTTCGTAGCCGATGTATGGGTTCAGGGCGGTGACCAGGCCGATCGAGTGTTCGACCAGCTCACGGCAGCGCTGCTCGTTGGCGGTGATGCCGACGATGCAGTGCTCGCGCAGCATGTCCATGGCGCGTTGCAGCAGGCGGATCGAGTCGAAGATCTTGTAGGCGATCAGCGGCTCCATGACGTTCAGCTGCAGCTGGCCACCTTCGGCAGCAACGGTCAGGGCCAGGTCGTTGCCCATGATGGCGAAGGCGACTTGGTTGACGGCTTCCGGGATAACCGGGTTGACCTTGCCTGGCATGATCGAACTGCCTGGCTGACGCGCTGGCAGGTTGATTTCGTTGATGCCGGTGCGTGGGCCGCTGGACAGCAGGCGCAGGTCGTTGCAGATTTTCGACAGCTTGACCGCGGTGCGCTTGAGCATGCCGGAGAACAGCACGAAGGCACCCATGTCGGAGGTGGCTTCGATCAGGTCGGCAGCCGGTACCAGCGGCTGGCCGCTGATGATTGCCAGGCGTTGTACGGCCAGGGCCTGGTAGCCAGGGTCGGCGTTGATGCCGGTGCCGATGGCGGTACCGCCCAGGTTGATTTCGGTCAGCAGCTCCGGCGCCAGCGAGCGCAGGCGCTGCAGGTCTTCGGTCATGGTGGTGGCGAAGGCACGGAATTCCTGGCCCAGGGTCATCGGCACGGCGTCCTGCAGCTGGGTGCGGCCCATCTTCAGTACGTGGTCGAATTCCTTGCCTTTGGCGGCGAATGCCTGGATCAGGCTTTCGAGGCTGGCCAGCAGGGCATCGTGACCCAGCAGCAGGCCCAGGCGAATGGCCGTCGGGTAGGCGTCGTTGGTCGACTGCGCCATGTTCACATCGTTGTTCGGGTGCAGGTACTGGTACTCACCCTTCTGGTGGCCCATAGCCTCCAGCGCGATGTTGGCGATGACTTCGTTCGCGTTCATGTTGGTGGACGTACCGGCGCCACCCTGGATCATGTCGACCACGAACTGCTCGTGGTAGTCGCCCTTGATCAGGCGGCCGCAGGCGGCGCTGATGGCAGCATGCTTGGCATCGCTCAGGTGCCCCAGCTCACGGTTGGCGTCGGCAGCAGCCTGCTTGACCATCGCCAGGCCCACTACCAGTTTCGGGTAGTGCGACAGCGGAACACCGGAGAGGTGGAAGTTGTTGGCAGCGCGCAGGGTCTGGATGCCGTAGTAAGCATCGGCAGGTACTTCCAGGGTGCCCAACAGATCTTTTTCGACGCGGAACGATGCAGCAGCGGACATGATGTATATCATCTCGATGTTGACCCGGCACATGCCGGAATGGCGCCAATCCTAGGCCTTAAGGGGATTTTGCGGCCAATGCTGTTGCACGCTAACCTATGCACAAACGGCATAGTGATTCATGTGACGCCAATCGAAATTCGAGCGTGTTCCATTTTGGTGCACGACGGGAGATGTGCTTCGTGAACCTTGAAAGCAAATGGCTGGAAGATTTCAGTGCGCTGGCCGCCACCCGCAGTTTTTCCCAGGCGGCAGAGCGGCGCTTCGTCACCCAACCGGCCTTCAGCCGGCGTATCCGCAGCCTTGAGGCAGCGTTGGGCCTGCAACTGGTCAACCGTTCCCGCACGCCGATAGAGCTGACCGAGGCCGGGCAGCTGTTTCTGGTTACGGCGCGCACGGTTGTCGACCAGTTGGGCGAAATTCTCCGCCATTTGCATCACCTTGAGGGTGGCCAGGGGGAGGTCATTCAGGTGGCTGCAGCGCACTCGTTGGCGTCGGGCTTTTTCCCGCGTTGGGTGGCACAGCTGCGTAATGACGGCCTGAATATCGCCACCCGCCTGGTTGCGACTAACGTAGGGGATGCCGTGCATGCACTGCGCGAGGGCGGCTGCGACCTGATGCTGGCGTTCTACGACCCGGACGCCGCCTTGCAGATGGATGCCGAGATTTTCCCGTCGCTGCACATGGGCAATACCGAAATGGTGCCGGTATGCGCGGTGGGCGCCGACGGCAGACCCATGTTCGACCTGGAAGGTGAAAGTAGCGTGCCACTGCTGGCTTATACTGCCGGGGCCTTCCTCGGGCGGTCGGTCAACCTGCTGCTGCGCCAGCGCAATGTGCGTTATACCACCGTTTATGAAACCGCCATGGCGGACAGCCTCAAAAGCATGGCGCTGGAAGGCATGGGCATCGCCTGGGTGCCCCGGCTTTCGATGCGGGGCGAGCTGGAACGCGGTGAGTTGGCGATCTGCGGAGGCAGCCAGTGGCATGTACCACTGGAAATCCGCCTGTACCGCTGCGCCTTGGTGCGTAAGGCCAACGTGCGGTTACTCTGGCGCAAGCTGGAAAATACGCCTGCGCCAGAGTGAGCCTCTTCAGTTACGAAGCGCGTGATCAAGGTGATTGGCGATGGCCGCTCTGTTCTGGTCGCTGTAGCGGTAGCAATTGGCCCGAAGCGAGAAGCGGGCCGGATAGACAAAGGTCTCGCATGGCCATGGGTTGTAGCGTAGCTCTGCTGCCTCGTGAGTGGCGTTCATCAAGTGACCCAGTTCATGCCCCAGGGTGCCATAGCTGGTCATTGAGGCGATCGCGTGGGCATAGCCCAATTTGGCCAGGCCAAGGTGTTCTGCGCCTTCGCTATTGAGGCCGAAACTATCGCGCGTCAGCAAAATCGATTTCTGCCACCTGAACTGTGGATGCGCTGCAGCGCTGAAGACCCTGTGGGTATCTTCTGGAGGCATCTGGCGATAAGGAATATCGGTAATGCCTGCAACATCACGCTTGAAGATGACCTCAATTGAGTGATTGCTGATTCTGCGCATTTCTTCCAGCCACGGCTGCACGTAGTCTTTATCGATCTGTTTGTCGCTCACATCGGCTAGTTCATCGTGCGGATAGATAGTAACCACCAAGGTTCTCGCAGCCCATGTGGGGGAGGCCTGAAGGGCCATCGTCATGCAAAACAGCAGTGAGGTGAAAAATGGTCTGGCCATCTTTTTCTCCAAGAAGTTTGAACAGGGGTGTTCAATCCTCTTGCAACTGCCGTTACGCGTCGCAGCCGGAAAAAGTTGTCCCGCGAGACAGCTTGCCCTTTTATCTGTCATGTGCTTGCAGGGGTGGGCGGCCCGCCTGCAAGTACGCTACAATCCCGCGCCTTCGGCCACCGGGCCGATTAGAATCCGTATGACAAGCCACGCCGGCCTACCCGCGTGGCTTGTTGCTTTATAGCGCGCCAGAAGGCGCTTGCAGGAGAGGCTCGACGATGAGTGCACTGGTTGGCGTGATCATGGGCTCCAAGTCCGATTGGTCCACCCTTAGCCACACCGCCGATATGCTGGAAAAACTCGGCATTCCCTACGAAGTGAAGGTGGTGTCCGCCCACCGCACCCCGGATCTGCTGTTCCAGTACGCCGAAGAGGCCGAGGGCCGTGGCATCGAGGTGATCATCGCGGGTGCTGGTGGCGCTGCCCACCTGCCGGGCATGTGCGCCGCCAAGACCCACCTGCCGGTGCTGGGCGTGCCGGTGCAGTCGTCGATGCTCTCGGGCGTCGACTCGCTGCTGTCGATCGTGCAGATGCCAGCCGGCGTACCGGTTGCCACCCTGGCCATCGGCCGTGCCGGTGCAGTGAATGCGGCGCTGTTGTCGGCCAGCATCCTGGGTGCCAAATACCCGCAATTCCACGCTGCGCTGAAGCAATTCCGCACGGAACAGACCGACACCGTGCTGGACAACCCAGACCCGCGCCAGGCTTGAGGCTCAACCCATGAAGATCGGTGTAATCGGTGGCGGCCAGCTGGGCCGCATGCTGGCCCTGGCGGGTACCCCGCTGGGCATGAATTTCGCTTTCCTCGACCCGGCGCCGGATGCTTGCGCTGCGCCTCTGGGCGAGCACCTGCGGGCCGATTACGGCGATCAGGAGCACCTGCGCCAGTTGGCTGACGAAGTTGACCTGGTGACCTTCGAGTTCGAGAGTGTCCCGGCCGAAACCGTGGCCTTCCTCTCGCAGTTCGTACCGGTCTACCCCAGCGCCGAAGCGCTGCGCATCGCCCGTGACCGCTTGTTCGAGAAGAGCATGTTCCGCGACCTGGGTATTCCTACCCCGGCTTTCGCCGACATCCTCTCGCAAGCCGACCTGGACGCCGCAGTCGCCAGCATCGGCCTGCCAGCCGTGCTGAAAACCCGTACCCTGGGTTACGACGGCAAGGGCCAGAAGGTGCTGCGCACGCCTGAAGACGTGGTTGATACCTTCGCCGAGCTGGGCAGCGTGCCCTGCCTGCTGGAAGGCTTTGTACCCTTTACCGGCGAAGTCTCGCTGGTGGCCGTACGGGCCCGTGATGGCGAAACCCGCTTCTACCCGCTGGTGCACAACACCCACGAGAGCGGCATCCTGCGCCTGTCGGTGGCCAGCCAGGCACACCCGCTGCAGGCTTTGGCTGAAGACTATGTAGGCCGTGTACTGCAAAAGCTGGAGTACGTGGGCGTGATGGCGTTCGAGTTCTTCGAAGTCGACGGTGGCCTGAAGGCCAACGAAATCGCCCCGCGCGTGCACAACTCCGGGCACTGGACCATCGAAGGTGCCGAATGCAGCCAGTTCGAGAACCACCTGCGCGCGGTGGCCGGCCTGCCGCTGGGCTCCACCGCCAAGGTGGGCGAGAGTGCGATGCTCAACTTCATCGGTGAAGTGCCTGCCGTGGACAAGGTGATCGCCATCGATGGCTGCCACCTGCACCACTACGGCAAGGCTTTCAAGGCCGGCCGCAAGGTTGGCCACGCCACCCTGCGCTGCCACGACATGGCTACCCTCGAGCGCAAAATTGCCGAGGTAGAGGCCCTGATCAGCAACTGATCGAACTTCTACCAGCGGCTTGCCCTCTGAAATGGCAACAAGTCGAAGCGCTGTCTAGGCTTTGGCTTGTTCCATTTTCACTGCAGAGGGATTGCCATGGGCATCATCGGAACCATCTTCATCGGCCTCATCGTCGGCCTACTGGCCCGCTTCATCAAACCAGGCGACGACAGCATGGGCTGGATCATGACCATCCTGCTGGGTATTGCCGGTTCGCTGTTGGCCACCTATGGCGGCCAGGCGCTGGGCATTTACCAGGCTGGGCAGGCAGCGGGCTTCTTCGGCGCGCTGGTCGGTGCCATTGTCCTTCTGGTGATCTACGGGTTCATCAAGAAACGCTGAATACCGGTTAGAATGCTCGGCAATTCCATCGAGTTGCCGAGCATTGTCATGCGTGCCTTTTTTCTCCTGCCCCTGCTGTTGGCCAGCACCCTGGCCCATGCCGAACTGCCTGAAACCGACTGGCTTGAACTGATGCCCAAGTCGGACCAGAAGGCGCTCGAGCAGATGCCCGAAATCGACCATAACTCGCCGGAAGCCATGGGTACCTTCACCGACAAGGGCGGCCTCAAGCAGAGCAAGGGTCTGCCGGCGGTGATGTATTCCACCAAGACCGTGCCAGCCATGAATGGCAAGGACATCCGCCTGGGCGGTTACCCGGTACCGCTGGAAAGCGATGCCAAGGGTAACAGCACGTTGTTCTTCCTGGTGCCCTACCCGGGCGCGTGCATCCACGTACCGCCTCCGCCGCCCAATCAGCTGGTGCTGGTGCGCTACCCGAAAGGCCTGAAGATCGATGACATCTACACCCCACTGTGGGTCACCGGCAAATTGAAGGTGGAGAAGGTCAGCAATGATCTGGCCGATGCCGCCTATGCGCTGGATGCCGCAAAGGTGAGGGTGGTGGAAGACGCCGACCTCTGAGACCTCCCCACACAAGGCCGCACCTGCAACGGCTCGCGATCGCCAGTAACAGCAACTGTCTTGCCCAAAATTTGAAGAGCCTGCGCGATTCATTGTGGGAGCGGGCTTGCCCGCGAAGCAGGCGACGCGGTGTCTGGCACCGGCTGCGCCGGTGTTCGCGGGCACGCCCGCTCCCACAAGTGGAACGGTGAATGACAGCTTCTGCTCCTGCTCGTGCTCTAGGCACCTGCGGCATTCAGCTTGTCATTCACCGCTCTCACTGCAGATTCTAATCCCCTCTCAAGACACAAGCGGCCTTGTGTCGCGAAAGGACCGCGCAGCGGTCCCGGGTACTCAAAGCGCTTCGCTAGCCAGCACCACGCCCAGCGAATGACTGGCCCCAGGCTTCAACTCCACCAGGTCATCCCACACATTCGCCGTCTCGATGCATAGCATCCGTTGCCAACCCTCATCGGCCATGTCCGGCAGCTCCCTGGCCCGTTCGGTCCAGGGGTTCCAGATAACCGCCGAACGCGAGCCACTGCTGGTCAGGGTTATCCGCCGGTTCCAGTGCGGGTCGACAATGCTCAGCGTTTGCGGGGCGCCGAGGTAGATCCGGTCAGTCTCCCCGGTGAACGTGAGCGGCCCCTGCTGCTGGCGCTGTTGCCAGTCAGCCAAGGTTTCGATGTAACTCAGCCCCTCCACCCCTTCGACCTGGGCCTGGCGCACGTCACTGACCGCAAAGTAGCTGTGCAGGGCTTGGCTGATGGTGACGGGTGCAGTGCCCACGTTGCGACTGGTGAGGTTCAGTTTCAGGTCCGCGCCAAGCGCTACCATCAGTTTCAGTTCGACTGAATGCGGCCAGTCGGGCAGTTGACCCTGCGCTTCTGGCAGCGCGAATTCGATCTGCAGTTGCTGGCCGACTTCCTCGATACCCAGCAATTGCCAGTCTCGAGCGCGCGCAAGGCCGTGGGCAGGCGCCTGCGCTCCGTTGTACATGGCCTGCACAGCCTGGGGGTTACGCTGCAGGTTGCCGAACCACGGCCAGCACACGGGTACCCCGGCGCGCACCGACTTGCCCTTGCCGAAGATGGCCTGGTCGCTCAGCCACAGCAGTGGCGGCTCGCCCACCCGCTGGTAGCTGAGGATCTGTGCGCCCTGCTGGGCGATCAGGAGTTCGGCGTGGTTGCTGCTGATACGCCAGCAGTTCAGTTCGCCATGTTGCTCGGTTACGACCTGGAAGGTTGCCATTGCACTTGTCTCATTGATTGCCAGTGGGCCTTGGACCCGGGCACCTGCAATGAGTTTACCGCCGGCAAGGCTCAGCGACGAGGCACCGAGCGCGTGCGGCCGCTGCCGTCGATGGCGACGAAGACGAATACCGCCTCGGTGACCTTGCGCCATTCGCTGGACAGCGGGTCGTCGCTCCACACTTCGACCATCATCTGGATCGAGCTACGGCCGATTTCCAGGGTCTGGGTATAGAACGACAGCTGCGCGCCCACGGCGACCGGCACGAGGAACGCCATGCGGTCGATGGCCACGGTGGCTACCCGGCCACCGGCGACACGGCTGGCCATGGCAGTGCCGGCCAGGTCCATCTGGGCGACAAGCCAGCCGCCGAAGATGTCGCCAAACCCATTGGTCTCGCGCGGGAGTGCAGTGATCTGCAAGGCCAGGTCGCCCTGCGGGATAGGATCTTCTTGTTCGAGCTCAATCATGCGATGGGGCCTCTGACCCGTGACGCTTTCGTTGGTGTGGCGCGAGGGCCGGGTAAACGATTCAGCTTGAAACATACTACGCCGATTTCGTTTCACTGGGCGGCCGTAGGGAAACTCTGCGAAACCGCCTGACAATAAAGACCGGCGTTTTCGCACAACATCCCACGTTAGGCGCAACCTTTTCCTACGAGTTGCCAGTATATAGAGCATAACGGCCAGCGACGACCGCACATTCGTGAATATCTGTAGGGTTTTTGTAGCGCTATCAGCACGCCTCGGCAATTTGCTATCTTCGCTGGTCTCCCAATCCAGAAGCCGCGCGCCCAGCGGCCTGCATGCCCTATAAAGAGAACAACCAGCGATGACTTCCGTGCCGAGCAGTATCGAGCAGCCCTCGCGGCCGCTGACCCGCAGTGACTACAAGACCCTCTCACTGTCCGCACTGGGCGGGGCGCTGGAGTTCTACGACTTCATCATCTTCGTGTTCTTCGCCACGGTGGTCGGCAAGCTGTTCTTCCCGGCCGACATGCCCGAGTGGCTGCGCCTGATGCAAACCTTCGGCATCTTCGCGGCCGGATACCTGGCGCGGCCGCTGGGCGGCATCATCATGGCCCACTTTGGCGACCTGCTCGGGCGCAAGAAGATGTTCACCCTGAGCATTTTCATGATGGCCCTGCCGACGCTGATCATGGGTCTGCTGCCAACGTATGCCCAGATCGGCATGTGGGCACCGATCCTGCTGCTGCTGATGCGGGTTATCCAGGGCGCTGCGATCGGAGGGGAAGTGCCGGGCGCCTGGGTGTTCGTTTCCGAGCACGTACCGGCGCGTAACACCGGTTACGCCTGCGGCACCCTCACGGCCGGCCTGACCTCGGGCATTCTGCTGGGGTCGCTGGTCGCCACGCTGATCAACACGGTCTACAGCCCTGCAGAAGTCGCGGATTACGCCTGGCGCATCCCCTTCCTGCTGGGTGGCGTGTTCGGCCTGTTCTCGGTCTACCTGCGCCGCTGGCTGCACGAAACGCCGGTATTCGCCGAGATGCAGCAGCGCAAGGCCCTGGCAGAAGAGCTACCGCTGCGTGCGGTGCTGCGCGACCATCGTGGCGCGATCATCTTGTCGATGCTGCTGACCTGGATGCTGTCGGCGGCCATCGTCGTGCTCATCCTGATGACCCCGGCGCTGTTGCAGAGCATCTACCACATCAGCCCCACCGACTCGCTCAAGGCCAACAGCCTGGCCATCGTACTGCTCAGCTTCGGCTGCATCAGCGCTGGCAGCCTGGCGGACCGATTTGGCGCGGGCCGAGTGTTCGTGATTGGCAGCCTGTTGCTGCTGATAACCTCCTGGAGCTTCTACCATAGCTTGCCAACCCGGCCCGAGTTGCTGTTCCCGCTGTATGCGGTAACCGGCCTGTGCGTGGGAGTGATCGGCGCGGTGCCTTATGTGATGGTCAAGGCGTTCCCGGCGGTGGTGCGCTTCAGTGGGTTGTCGTTCTCGTACAACGTGGCCTACGCGATCTTTGGCGGGCTGACGCCGATGGTGGTGACGGCGCTGCTCAAGATCAGCCCCATGGCGCCGGCCTACTATGTGGCGGGGTTGTGTGCCGTCGGGCTGGGCGTAGGGGTTTATCTGCTCGCCAACAAACGCTGAGCTGCGCTGGCGGTTGGCGCGGCCCTCAAATGATGGCCTTTAATCCATTTGTCACAATTAGGTCATATCGTGTTCATGCGGCCTGCCGATACTGGGGCCCGTTCCATCCAGCACCCCAATATTCCTGCTAGGAGCAAGGCATGAAACTGAAGCGTTTGATGGCGGCCCTCACGTTCGCCGCCGCTGGCGTTGCAACCGCCAACGCGGTGGCCGCTGTCGATCCTGCGATCCCGACGTACACCAAGACCACCGGTGTTTCGGGCAACCTCTCCAGCGTCGGCTCCGACACCTTGGCCAACCTGATGACGCTGTGGGCCGAGGCCTACAAGAAGGAATATCCGAACGTAAACATCCAGATCCAGGCGGCGGGTTCCTCCACCGCGCCACCTGCGTTGACCGAAGGCACTGCCAACCTCGGCCCGATGAGCCGCAAGATGAAGGACGTCGAGCTGCAAGCCTTCGAGCAGAAGTACGGCTACAAACCGACCGCTATTCCCGTTGCCGTCGACGCCCTGGCCGTGTTCGTGCACAAGGACAACCCGATCAAGGGCCTGACCATGGCGCAGGTCGATGCCATCTTCTCCTCGACCCGCTTGTGTGGGGGCAAGGCCGAGGTCAAGACCTGGGGTGATGTAGGTGTGACCGGCGACCTGGCCAACAAGCCGATCCAGCTGTTCGGCCGCAACTCGGTTTCCGGCACCTATGGCTACTTCAAAGAAGAGGCCCTGTGCAAAGGCGACTTCAAGCCTAACGTCAACGAACAACCCGGTTCGGCTTCGGTCGTGCAGTCGATCAGCTCTTCGCTCAACGGCATCGGTTACTCGGGCATCGGCTACAAGACAGCCAGCGTCAAGACCGTAGCCCTGGCCAAGAAAGAAGGCAGCGCGTTCGTTGAAGACAACGAAGCCAACGCCCTGAACGGCACCTACCCACTGTCGCGCTTCCTGTACGTGTACGTGAACAAGGCGCCGAACAAGCCACTGGCGCCGCTGGAAGCCGAGTTCGTCAAGCTGGTGCTGTCGCAGGCTGGGCAGCAGGTGGTGGTCAAGGACGGCTACATCCCGCTGCCGGCCAAGGTCGTCGACAAGACCCTGGCAGATTTGGGCCTGTCCCATGCCGGTAGCGTTGCCAAGCAGTAAGTGATTGCAGGGGAGGCCGGTGCCACCGCCCGGCCTCTCCCCCGAATTCCCGGCCCGAAGCCAGGTAACCTGTGCGGCGGGCTTTCGCGCGTCACCATTTTGTAATGTTTTTGTCACACGGGACCGCTAGGGTGTGCGCATGAATGATCTGGCCAACTCCAACATGACCCAAAAACCCCAGCCCGTGCGCATTGATTTCAATACGCCCGAGTTGCAACGCAAGCGCCGCTTGCGCGCGCTCAAGGACCGCCTGACCCGCTGGTATGTGCTGGTGGGCGGCCTTGCCGTTTTGGCCGCCATTACGTTGATCTTCTTCTACCTGGCTTATGTAGTGCTGCCGCTGTTCCAGGGCGCCGAGCTGACGCGCAAGCAAGCCCTGCAGCCAACCTGGCTGCAGCAGGATGCCGGCAAGCCGCTGATGATCGCGCTGGAAGAGCAGAACCTGGTGGGCATGCGGGTTTCGGACAAAGGCCAGGCGTTGTTCTTCGATGCCAAGACCGGCCAAGCGCTCAAGCGCATCGACCTGCCGGTACCCGCCGGTACCCAGGTCACTTCGATCGGGGCCGACCAGCCGGGCAGCCCGCTGGTGGTGCTGGGCCTGTCCAACGGTCAGGCGCTGGTGTTCCACCACGCCTACAAGATCACCTACCCGGACAACAAAAAGGCGATTACCGCCAGCATCGACTACCCCTACGGCGAGCAGCCATTCGTGCTCGACGAGCAGGGCCGTGCGTTGGAGCACGTGAGCGTCAATGCCAACGGTGACACCCTGGTGCTGGCCGGCTCCACCGGTGCGCAACTGCAGGTGCTGGAGTTGACCCGTAGCGAGAACATGCTGACCGAAGAAGTCACCACGGAGCAGAACCGCATCGTCCTGCCGCAGATGACCGAGGTGGTGAAGAACATTTTCATCGATCCGCGCCAGCACTGGCTGTACGTGATCAACGGCCGGGCCACGGCCGACGTGTTCAGCCTGCGCGACAGGAGCCTCAACGGCCGCTATAAACTGGCCGACAGTGCCGACACCGAAGTGACCGCCACGGGGCAACTGGTGGGTGGTATTTCGCTGATCGTCGGTGACTCCAGGGGCGGCCTGGCCCAGTGGTTCATGGCCCGCGACCCGGATGGCGAATCGCGCCTCAAGCAGATCCGTACCTTCCAGCTGGGCAAGGCACCGATCGTGCAGATCGACGCCGAAGAGCGCCGCAAGGGCTTCATCGCGCTGGACGCGAACGGCCAGCTTGGAGTGTTCCACAGTACGGCGCACCGTACGCTGCTGGTCGAACACGTCGCCGAAGGCCCGGGCATCCTGGCCCTGTCGCCGCGTGCCAACCGTATCATCATCGAACAAGGCGGCAAGCTGCTGCCGCTGAGCCTGCGCAACCCGCACCCGGAAATTTCCTTCAGCGCGTTGTGGGGCAAGGTCTGGTACGAGAACTACGACGAGCCTAAGTACGTCTGGCAGTCGACCGCTTCCAACGCCGACTTCGAGCCCAAGCTCAGCCTGTCGCCGCTGACCTTCGGTACCCTCAAGGCCGCGTTCTACGCCATGATCCTGGCAGCCCCGCTGGCGGTCGCCGCCGCCATCTATACCGCTTACTTCATGGCCCCGGGCATGCGGCGCAAGGTCAAGCCGGTGATCGAACTGATGGAGGCGATGCCGACGGTGATCCTCGGTTTCTTCGCCGGCCTGTTCCTTGCCCCCTACCTGGAAGGTCACCTGCCGGGGGTCTTCAGCCTGTTCCTGCTGATGCCGTTCGGCATTCTGCTGGTGGGCTTCGCCTGGACCCGCCTGCCAGAGGCGATACGCCTGCGGGTACCTGACGGCTGGGAAGCGGCGATTCTGATTCCGGTGATCCTGCTGATCGGCTGGTTCGCCCTGGCCATGAGCCCGTACCTGGAAAACTGGTTCTTTGCTGGCGACATGCGCCTGTGGATCACCAACGATCTGGGCATCACCTACGACCAGCGCAATGCCCTGGTGGTCGGCATCGCCATGGGCTTCGCGGTCATCCCCAATATCTACTCCATCGCCGAAGACGCCGTGTTCAGCGTGCCGCGTAGCCTCACCCTGGGCTCGCTGGCGCTGGGCGCCACCCCCTGGCAGACCCTGACCCGTGTGGTCATCCTCACCGCCAGCCCGGGCATCTTCTCGGCGCTGATGATCGGCATGGGCCGCGCAGTGGGCGAAACCATGATCGTGCTGATGGCCACCGGCAATACGCCGGTGATGGAAATGAACCTGTTCGAGGGCATGCGCACCCTGGCCGCCAACGTGGCCGTGGAAATGCCCGAATCGGAAGTCGGCGGCAGCCACTACCGCGTGCTGTTCCTGGCCGCGCTGGTACTGCTGATGTTCACCTTCGTCATGAACACCTTGGCCGAGCTGATTCGCCAGCGTCTGCGCAAGAAATACTCGTCGCTTTGATAGAAAGGTAGCGATCCGTGAAAAAGGATTCCCTCAAAGGCTGGTTCAAGAGCGGCGCCCCCGGTGTGTGGATGAGCGGCGGCGCAGTGGCCATGGCGGTGATCATGACCGTTGGCCTGCTGGCGGTCATCGCCGTGCGCGGCCTGGGCCACTTCTGGCCGGCCGACCTGGTGCAGGCCACCTACCAGGTGCCGGGCCAGGCTGGCCAAGTGGTGATTGGCGAAGTGGTGCAGCAGGAGGACGTACCGCGTGCCCGCCTCAAAGGTGCCGGCCTGCCGGTACCGGACCAGGGCCCGGAGTTCATGAGCCGTGAACTGATCAAGGTCGGTAACCGCGACCTCTATGGCAGCGATTTCACCTGGGTGGTCGGCGATTGGCTGGTCGACGAGCAGCGCCCGGCCGACCTGATGGCCCTGGAGCGCCGCGAGTGGGGCAACTTCTATGGCTACCTGGTCAGCGTCAAGGAACAGGGCCGGGTGGTTGCCGAAGGCCCGGCTGCCTGGAGCGAGTTGCAAGCGCGGCTCAAGCGTGCCAGCCAGCTCAACGGTGAATTGCAGCAACTGGAGAAGAAAGACATCGGGGCCATCAACCATGGCCTGGAGCGCCTGCGGCTGCATGCCCGCAAGCTGGAGCTGGACGGCAAGCTGGACGCTACCGCCCAGGCGGACATGGACGCCGAGCGCGCCGAACTGAACAGCCGCTACCAGGCTATCGAAGCGCGCCTCGGCGGCCTGCACCAGGCTCTCGCGCGTGACAGCCTGGTGGCCCGCGATGGCAACGGCCGTGAAGTGGAAATCAGCCTGAACAAGGTGGTGCACGCCCTCCAGCCAAACGGCATGTCTGCTTTTACCAAGCTGCGCACCTACTTTGCCAAGGTATGGGAATTCCTGAGCGACGACCCGCGTGAAGCCAACACCGAGGGCGGCATCTTCCCGGCCATCTTCGGTACCGTGATGATGACCCTGATCATGGCCGTGATCGTCACCCCGTTCGGCGTGCTTGCGGCAGTCTACTTGCGTGAATACGCAAGGCAGGGGCCGGTAACCCGGCTGATCCGCATTGCCGTGAACAACCTGGCGGGGGTGCCGGCGATCGTCTACGGCGTATTTGGTTTGGGTTTCTTCGTGTATGTGCTGGGTGGCTCGATCGACCGCCTGTTCTTCCCCGAAGCGCTGCCCGCGCCAACCCTGGGTACACCAGGCTTGCTGTGGGCGTCGCTGACCCTGGCGCTGCTGGCAGTGCCTGTGGTGATCGTGGCCACCGAAGAAGGCCTGGCGCGCATTCCGCGTACGGTGCGTGAAGGCTCGCTGGCGCTGGGTGCGACCAAGGCCGAAACGCTGTGGCGGATTGTGTTGCCCATGGCCAGCCCGGCGATGATGACCGGCATGATCCTCGCCGTGGCCCGCGCTGCGGGCGAGGTGGCGCCGCTGATGCTGGTGGGTGTGGTGAAGCTGGCGCCGTCGTTGCCGGTTGACGGTAACTACCCGTACCTGCACCTGGACCAGAAGATCATGCACCTGGGCTTCCACATCTATGACGTCGGCTTCCAGAGCCCCAACGTAGAAGCCGCGCGGCCGCTGGTCTACGCCACGGCGCTGTTGCTGGTGCTGGTGATCGCGGCCCTGAACCTGTCGGCGGTATGGATCCGCAACCACCTGCGCGAAAAGTACAAGGCGCTGGACAGCTGATTGAAGCTTTAAGCCACAAGCGGCAAGCTCCAAGCAGATTGCCGCTTTGCCCAAACTGGCAGCTTGCAGCTCGAAGCTTGCAGCTACAAACGGAGTCAACCATGCAGAACGAATCCCACACCCACGGCATCGACATGTCTGCCCTGGGCCGCAGCAAGCAGGGCCTGCGCCTGGCCGAAGAAACCGTGGCCATCGAGGTACCGGGGCTAAGCCTGTTCTACGGCGACAAGCAGGCCTTGTTCGATGTCAGCATGAACATCCCCAAGCAGCGCGTGACCGCGTTCATCGGCCCCTCCGGCTGCGGCAAGTCGACCTTGTTGCGCACGTTCAACCGCATGAACGACCTGGTTGACGGTTGCCGCGTACAGGGTGCCGTGAACTTGTATGGCAACAACATCTACCGCAAGGGCGAAGATGTCGCCGAGCTGCGCCGCCGTGTGGGCATGGTGTTCCAGAAGCCCAACCCCTTTCCCAAGACCATTTACGAAAACGTGGTCTATGGCCTGCGCATTCAGGGCATCAACAAAAAGCGCGTGCTCGACGAGGCCGTCGAGTGGGCGTTGAAGGCCGCGGCGCTGTGGGACGAGGTCAAGGACCGCCTGCACGAGTCGGCCCTGGGCCTGTCTGGTGGCCAGCAACAACGGCTGGTCATCGCCCGCACCATCGCCGTGGAGCCTGAGGTGCTGCTGCTGGATGAGCCGTGCTCGGCGCTGGACCCGATCTCGACCCTCAAGGTCGAGGAACTGATCTACGAACTCAAAGCCAAGTACACCATCGTCATCGTGACCCACAACATGCAGCAGGCTGCCCGTGTTTCGGACTACACCGCGTTCATGTACATGGGCAAGCTGGTCGAGTTTGGCGACACCGATACCCTGTTCACCAACCCGGCGAAGAAGCAGACCGAAGACTACATCACTGGTCGCTACGGCTAAGAGCGCCTTTGGCGCAGCTGCAAGCTTCGAGCTGCAAGCTGCAAGATGAAGCGGTTAGCGCGGAGCCAGGGAACGACACGAACCACTTGAAGCTTGCAGCTAGCGGCTAGCAACTTCGCGGAGCGACAGCATGATCAACAAAGAAAGCCTTACCCACCACATTTCCCAGCAGTTCAATGCCGAGCTGGAAGAGGTGCGCAGCCACCTGCTGGCCATGGGCGGGCTGGTTGAAAAACAGGTCAACGACGCGGTCACCGCGCTGATCGAAGCCGATTCGGGCCTGGCCCAGCAAGTGCGCGAGGTTGACGAGCAGATCAACCAGATGGAGCGCAATATCGACGAGGAATGCCTGCGTATCCTCGCCCGTCGGCAGCCGGCGGCCTCCGACTTGCGCCTGATCATCAGTATCTCCAAGTCGGTGATCGACCTGGAGCGCATTGGTGACGAATCGACCAAGATCGCCCGCCGGGCCATCCAGCTGTGTGAAGAAGGCGAGTCGCCACGGGGCTATGTGGAAGTGCGCCACATCGGTGACCAGGTGCGCAACATGGTCCGCGATGCGCTGGACGCTTTTGCCCGCTTCGACGCCGACCTGGCACTGTCCGTGGCTCAGTACGACAAGACCATCGACCGGGAGTACAAGACCGCCCTGCGTGAACTGGTGACCTACATGATGGAAGACCCGCGCTCGATTTCGCGGGTACTGAGCGTGATCTGGGTGCTGCGCTCGCTGGAACGTATTGGCGACCATGCACGCAATATCTCCGAGTTGGTGATCTACCTGGTCCGCGGTACCGATGTGCGTCACATGGGCCTCAAGCGAATGACTGCAGAAGTGCAGGGCACCGCGCCCACCGATGGCGAAAAGGCTAATGTTCCTGGTGAATCTGACGATAAGTAAGGTTGCCCCCGAGCAGCGACGCCCGGCCTTGGCCGGGCGTTTTCGTTTACGGCCGAGAGCCGGCAGGCACCCGCGAACGATCGGATGAACGCCCGGCGTTACCAGGTGGTAGCAAGTAGCCAGTATTTGGCAGTAGGCTAGTCGGGTTCAGAAGGAGTTTCGATGAGTAAAGTGAATGTGCTGGTCGTGGATGACGCCCCGTTTATCCGCGACCTGGTCCGCAAGTGCCTGCGCAGTGCCTTCCCGGGCATGACGATCGACGATGCCGTCAATGGTCGCAAGGCCATGGCCATGCTGGGCAAGGAGGCGTTCGACCTGGTGCTGTGCGACTGGGAAATGCCCGAGATGTCGGGCCTGGAATTGCTCACCTGGTGCCGCCAGCAGCCTGCGTTGAAGCACCTGCAGTTCATCATGGTGACCAGCCGTGGCGACAAGGAAAACGTCATCCAGGCGATCCAGGCCGGTGTTTCCGATTTTGTCGGCAAGCCATTCACCAACGAGCAGTTGCTGACCAAGGTGAAAAAGGCCCTGACCAAGCTCGGCAAGCTCGACAGCCTGACGGCCATCGCCCCGGCGCGCGCCAACCCGGCGTTCGCCAACGATTCCTTGAGTGCGCTGACCGCCGGCAAGCCGGAGGCGGTAAAGGTTGCAGCGCCGGCACTGGCACCGGCTGCTGCCAGGCCAGCGGCCAAGACGCCCACGCCGGCCGCGGCCACCCCGACCGGTCGGGGGCAAGGGCAACTGCGCCTGGCCGATGGCATGCAGCCGTGCGTGATCAAGGCGTTAAGCCTGAAAGAGGCTCTGCTGGTGGTACGCCGCGGCGATGTGCTGCCACAGGTGCTGGAAGGTGCAGTGTTGGACCTGGAGCAAGGCGAAAGTGCCGAAGTCGCCCGCCTGAACGGCTATCTGCACGCCGTCGCGGCGCTGGAGCCCAAGCCGGACAGCGACTGGCTGCAACTGACCTTCAAGTTCGTCGACCAGGATGCGCAGAAGCTCGATTACCTGTCGCGGCTGATTGCCCGTGGCACCGCGCAGAAGCATTTCACCCCAGGGGCCTGAGCCATCCGACCAACTGCAACACTTGCCGTTAAACCTGCTGCTAGTCTTCGACAGACCTCAACTGTCAAAAAGCCACTATCATGCCCGGGCGCCTGCTGCTGTTCTGTGCACTTTTCATGGCCTCGGCGTCGAGCCTGGGTGTGACCCTTTACAAGAGCACCGACGAGTCCGGTGTCATTTCCTATTCCGACCGCCCCGGCCCTGGCGCCAGGCCGTTGAATTTGCTTGAGCCCATGGTCGAAACGCTCGAAGGCCAAGTGTTCCTGAACGCGAAAGTGTTCAACGGCGGTGTGAGCTTTTCGGCACGCAACCAACTGCATGTTCCGGTCGAGGTCGAGCTGCGCCTGGACAACCTGGTGAACGCCCAGGGCGGTGATGCCCCGCGTATCGTGCGCCGGCTGCTGCCACCGGGCACCACGCAAATGCTCAGCGTGCTGAGGGGGCGGCCCGGTTTGTTGCTGAATTACCGCTCGACCCTGCTGCAGGCCATGGGTGACCCGGGCAAGCGGCCGCAGGGCTTCCGCTACGGGTTCGCGTGGCTTGGCGGGCCATTCCGCGTGACCCAGGGCCCCAATGGCCGTGTCAGCCATTTCGGGCCTAAGGGGCGCTATGCCATGGATATCGCCATGCCCGAAGGCACCACCATTATCGCGGCGCGCGAAGGGGTGGTGGTGAAAACGCAGAATAGCCAGAGCGGGCGCGAGCCCAACCCGTCGGGCAACTTTGTCAGGGTGCTGCACTCGGACGGCACCATGGGCGTCTACCTGCACCTGATGCGCGACTCGGTGGTGGTGAAGGAGGGGCAGCGGGTGCGCCAGGGGCAGATGCTGGCCAAGTCGGGCAATACCGGCAACAGCACCGGGCCACACCTGCATTTCGTGGTACAGCGCAACGTAGGCTTGGCGCTGGAGTCGATCCCTTACCGGTTCGACAGGCCGCTCAGCGGCTTGCCGGACTTTACTGCGGGTAACCCTTGAGAGCGTCGGGCCTGCTTGGCAGGCCATCGCTACACAAGGCCGCGCCTACAGGTATACGCAAATCCAGAGGGGCTGCGCGGCAGCCCCATGGCCATCAATCCAGCTTGAGCACTTTGGCCAGCACGATCTTCGGCCCTTTCATCTTCTTGATGATGATCCGCAGCCCTTCGACTTCCAGCACCTCTTCTTCTTCAGGCACGCGCTTTAGCGTCTCGTAGACCAGGCCAGCCAGGGTTTCCGCCTCGATGTGGTCAAGGTCGACCCCAAGCAGGCGCTCCACCTTGAACAGCGGCGTGTCGCCACGGACCAGCAACTTGCCCGGCTGGTAGGCGAGGATGCCGCGTTCGGTCTTGCGGTGCTCGTCCTGGATATCGCCGACCAGCACTTCCAGCACGTCTTCCATGGTCAGGTAGCCGATCACCTTGCCATCGGCTTCTTCGACCAGCACAAAGTGCGCACCACCCTTGCGGAACTGCTCCAGCAACTGGGCCAGTGGCATGTGGCGCGATACGCGCTCAAGCGGCCGGGCGAGGTCGTCCAGGTCGATGGCTTCGGGCAAGTGCTCCAGCTCCGCCAGCTCCAGCAGCAGGTCCTTGATGTGCAGCAGGCCGGTGAATTCCTCGCGCTCGGCGTCGTACACCGGGTAGCGGCTGAACTTGTGGCGGCGCACCAGGGCCAGGATCTGCTTCAGCGGCGCATGGGCGTCGATGGTGACCATGTCTTCGCGCGAGTTGGCCCAGTCGACCACTTCCAGCTCGCCCATTTCCACGGCCGAAGCCAGCACGCGCATGCCCTGGTCGCTTGGGTCCTGGCCACGGCTGGAGTGCAGGATCAGTTTCAGTTCTTCACGGCTGTAGTGGTGCTCGTGGTGCGGCCCCGGCTCGCCCTGGCCGGCGATGCGCAGGATGGTGTTGGCGCTGGCGTTGAGCAGGTAGATGGCCGGGTACATGGCCCAGTAGAACAGGTACAGCGGTACGGCAGTCCACAGCGACAGCAGCTCCGGTTTGCGGATGGCCCAGGATTTGGGTGCCAGCTCACCGACAACGATGTGCAGGTACGAAATGACGAAGAAGGCGACGAAGAACGACACGCCTTTGATCAGTTCCGGTGAGTCGACGCCGAAATACGCCAGCAGTGGTTCCAGCAGGTGGGCAAACGCCGGCTCACCGACCCAGCCCAGGCCCAGCGAGGCCAGGGTGATACCCAGTTGGCAGGCTGACAGGTAAGCGTCCAGCTGGTTGTGCACTTTACGCAGAATGTTGCCGCGCCAGCCATGCTCTTCGGCAATGGCCTCCACCCGGGTGGCGCGCAGCTTGACCATGGCGAACTCTGCAGCAACGAAGAAGCCGTTGAGCAGCACCAGCAGGAAGGCAAAGATGATCATGCCGAAATCGGCGAATAACGAACTGAGGCTGATACCAGGGGAAGGGTCCATGATGGAGTTTTTACGGGGTCCGTCTTAGAAATGGAGAGAAAAAAAGTGCCAGCTCTTGCTGGCACAGGGGATCCAATGTAGCGGCTGGGGCTGCAAAAGCAAAGGGCCCTGAGTTGCTCAGACCTTGCTGTTGACCAATTGTGCCGGGGCAAAATGACAGATGAAGGTACTGCCATGCCCCGGGACGCTGCTGATTTCCAGCTTGCCGCGGTGGCGCATCAGCACATGCTTGACGATGGCCAGCCCCAGCCCGGTGCCGCCTGTATTCGAGGCCCGGCTGGAATCCACCCGGTAGAAGCGCTCGGTGAGGCGTGGCAGGTGTTTGGCATCGATGCCCACGCCAGAGTCCTGCACCGACAAATGCGCGCCCTGGGCATCGGCCCACCAGCGGATGCGGATATCGCCTTCATCCTGGGTGTATTTGACGGCGTTGAACACCAGGTTGGAAAAGGCGCTGCGCAGCTCCGACTCGCTCCCCTTGAGCTGCACGCCGGGGGTTGCTTCCAGCGTAATGCGCTGGTTGCGCGGCCCAGACAACGCCTGGGCGTCGTTCTTGATGGCGGCCAGCAGGGCATCGACCGGCACTGGCTGGTTGTCCGACGGATAATCGGTGGCCTCCAGCTTGGCCAGCAGCAACAGGTCGTTGAGCAGCGTCTGCATGCGCGAGCCTTGCTGGCTCATCTGCTGCAAGGCCCGGCGCCAGCGCGGGTTCACGTCCTCGACGTTGTCCAGCAGGGTTTCCAGGTAGCCGGTGATGACGGTCAGCGGTGTGCGCAATTCGTGCGACACGTTGGCGACGAAGTCTTTGCGCATCTGTTCCAGCTGGTGAATGCGGGTGACGTCGCGCACCAGCATCAAGTGCTCGTTGTTGCCGTAGCGGGTGATGTGCAACTGCAGCCGCATGCGGTCGTTGATCGGTGAGGGGATTTCCAGCGGTTCGAGGTAGTTTTCTGCCTCGAAGTACTCCTTGAAGCGCGGGTGGCGAACCAGGTTGGTGACTTGCTGGCCGCCGTCCTGTGGAGTTTTGAAGCCCAGCAGGGTCTCGGCGGCGCGGTTCCACCACTCCAGGTTGCCGTCGCTGTCGAGCATGATCACCGCATCCCGCAGCGCAGCGGTGGACTCCTGAACGCGGTCGATCACCGCTTGCAGGCGGCCCCGCACACGTTGGTCCCGGCGCTGCAGGTGGTAGATGCTGTCGAACACCTCGCCCCACAGGCCATAGCCGTCGGGCGGCGCCTCGTCGGGCTGATGGTTGCGGAGCCAGTCATGCAGGCGCAGCAGTTGCTTGAGGGTCCAAGCCAGGTACAGTGCCAGGCCAATGGCCAGGCTCCAGCCATAGTAGCCGCTGATCAGCCCGCCGATCAGGCAGATGCTGATCAGCAACAGCAGGTGGCGAATCAGTGTCGCGTGCCAGTTCTGGTTCAATTGATGGGTCCTTCGGATCCGGCTGCAAGTTGCAAGTTGCAAGTTGCAAGCTGCAAGATGAAGCGGATCAGTGGTGCTGATAGTCCTTTTTGAGCCTGATGCTACATGCTCTTTCTTGCAGCTTGCAGCTTGCAGCTTGCAGCTTGCAGCTTGCAGCTTGCAGCTAGCTCTTGGTCGAGAAGCGGTAGCCGGTGCCGCGCACGGTTTGTACCAGATTCTCGTAGGCCTCACCCAGCGCTTTGCGCAGGCGGCGGATGTGCACGTCGACCGTGCGTTCTTCGACATAGACGTTGCCGCCCCACACCTGGTCCAGCAGTTGGCCACGGGTGTAGGCGCGTTCCTGGTGGGTCATGAAGAACTGCAGCAGGCGGTATTCGGTGGGGCCCATTTCAGCCGGCTTGCCGTCGATGGTCACGCGGTGGCTGATCGGATCGAGCAGCAGGCCGCCGACCTCGATCGGTGCCTCGCTGTCGCTTGGGCCGGTGCGGCGCAGCACGGCTTTGAGCCGCGCAACCAGCTCGCGCGGTGAGAACGGTTTGGTGATGTAGTCGTCGGCACCCACTTCCAGGCCCTGGATCTTGTTGTCCTCTTCACCTTTGGCAGTGAGCATGATGATCGGAATGTCGCCGGTCAGTTCATCGCGCTTCAGGCGGCGGGCCAACTCGATGCCGGAGGTACCCGGCAGCATCCAGTCGAGCAGGATCAGGTCCGGCTTGCGGTCGACGATGATCGCGTGGGCCTGTTGGGAGTTTTCCGCTTCCAGGCAGTCATAGCCGGCCATTTCCAGGGCAACGGCGATCATCTCGCGAATCGGCGCTTCGTCGTCGACGATCAGAATGTTCCTGCCTACCATGCTCAAAACCTCTCCTGGATTCAGTGTCTTGGCCCGCATTAGATAACGGAATTATTGCAGCTGTGTGACAGGGCGTTGGCCGTTCTGGCGACATTGCGTGACTGAACTAGGCTACAGAGGGCCGCGGTTCTGGCAACCCGAACCCATTACCCCCCGAAACGATGGTGAATCCAATGACACGACATACGCTGAGCTGGATGGCCCTTTTCACTGCGCTGGCACTTCCGGGGGTGGCCTCGGCACAACCTGCAATGGAAAAGGATGGCATGTGGGTCGATCATGCCGGCATGACCCTGTACACCTTTGACAAAGATACCGGCGGCAAGTCGATGTGCAATGGCGAATGCGCCAAGAACTGGCCGCCTTTGATGACCAGTGGCGGCGAAAAAGCCGAGGGCAAGTGGACGCAGATCAAGCGGGACGACGGCAAGATGCAGTGGGCCTACGACGGCAAGCCGCTGTATACCTTCGTCAAGGACAAGAAGGCTGGCGACATGACCGGTGACGGCATGAAAGACGTTTGGCACGTCGCCAAGCCGTAAGGGCTTTCAGTAGGCCTGTGGGGGCGGGGTAAGCCCGTTCCCACAAGGTGGGGTGCTCACGCTGTCAGCGCAGCGCGTAGTCCAGAACCACCCCCACGAACACCAGCAACCCCGCCCAGTGATTGTGCAGGAACGCCTTGAAGCACGACTCGCGGTTCAGCTTGCGTGTAGACCAGTACTCCCAGGCAAAGCACGCCAGCGCCCCCAGCAGCCCCAGGTGGAACCAGCCGCCGAGGTCAAAGCGGCTACCGGCCAGCAACAGGCAGCCCAGCGACAACAACTGCAAGGTCAGGATGATGCTGCGGTCGGCCTCACCGAACAGGATGGCCGTGGATTTCACGCCGATCTTCAGGTCGTCGTCCCGGTCGACCATGGCGTAATAGGTGTCGTAGCCCACCGTCCACAGCAGGTTGGCGATGTACAGCAGCCAGGCACTGGCCGGCAGTTCGCCGCCAGCGGCCGTGAACGCCATCGGAATGCCCCACGAGTACGCTGCCCCCAGCACCACTTGCGGGTAGTAGGTGTAGCGCTTCATGAACGGGTAGCAGAACGCCAACGCCACCGCGCCGAACGACAGCCACACGGTGCGGCTATTGGTGCACAGCACCAGCAGGAAACTGACCCCGACAAGCATGGCGAACAGGGCCAGCGCCTCGCGCGGGCGCACGCGCCCACTGGCCAGGGGCCGGTCGGCGGTACGCTTGACGTGGCCATCCACCTTGCGGTCGGCAAAATCGTTGATGCAGCAGCCGGCGGCGCGCATCAGTACCACGCCAAGGCCGAAGATCAGCACGTTGGCCAGGGTTGGCGAGCCGTTGCCGGCAATCCATACCGCCGACAGCGTGGGCCACAGCAGCAAGTAGATACCGATCGGGCGGTCCATGCGGCTGAGCTGGACAAAGTCCCAGGCACGCGGGTGCAGGCGGTTCAGCGACTTGAGCAGTTGCAGGTACATCAGCTGTTTTCCTCCTGGGCCGCTTGCCACAGCGCCGGCAGAAACACCTCGGCTACCAGCAGGTCCAGCCCGTCACGTTCAAACCGCGAGCGGCGGGCCCATAGCGCTGGCCGGGCGGCATCTGCCGGCAACCACGCCTGTGGGTAACTGCACACTTCGATTGGGTGGCGGATGAACGCCTGGTCGCAGAACAGCAACTCGCCCAACGAACGGCTGCCGAGGCGTTCCAGGTCCAACCCGCCGCGCGCCAGGGCACTGCGGCTGGCCACGCTGCGGGCGAACACCCACGGCTGGCCATGGCCGCGCAGGTACACCTCGCGCACCCAGCCTTCAGCGCCAACAGCGATGCCCAGTGCCTGGCATTCGTCGGCGCGCAGCGGCTGCCAGCCCTCGAACAAAGGGGTGACGCAGAAGTCATCGTGGGCCAGGCGCGTCAGGCGGCGGGTCAGTGAGCCTTCGTCGAACAGCCAGTCAAGGGTGGGCTGGTCGATGTCGGTCGCCAGCCGTGAATACGGCAGCCACGCGACAGCGGCTGCTTGCGGGGATTCGTACGACACGTCGGTCTGCTTGTTACAACCTGAGAGGCGGCGAGCTTAGCATGATTGCCCCGACTGCTTGCATACTGCGGGCAGGGCCGCTACAAAGCCCCCAAGCATTGCGCGTTGGTCCCTGTTGCAGCGGGTTCACCCGCCATAGGGCCGTCGGCAGCAACACAAAGCCCCAGTCTGACCCGAGGAAAACAACCTGATGAAAAAGTGGCAATGTATCGTCTGTGGCCTGATCTACGACGAAGCCGAAGGCTGGCCCGACGACGGCATCGCCCCTGGCACCCGTTGGGAGGACGTGCCGGAAGACTGGCTATGCCCTGACTGCGGTGTTGGCAAAAGCGACTTTGAAATGATCTCCATCGGCTAAGCGAGGCAAGCACGACATGACGTCCCCTGTGGTAATCATCGGCACCGGCCTGGCGGGCTACAACCTGGCCCGCGAATTTCGCAAGCTCGATGCGCATACGCCGTTGCTGCTGATCACCGCCGATGACGGTCGTTCCTACTCCAAGCCCATGCTTTCCATGGGCTATGCCAAGCACAAGGGCGCCGCTGACCTGTGCATGGCCGAAGCCGGTGCCATGGCCGAGCAGCTGAACGCCGAAATCCGCACCCATACCCGCATCAGCGGCATCGACCCTGGGCACAAACGCCTGTGGATCGGCGAAGAGGCCGTGGCATACCGCGACCTGGTGCTGGCGTGGGGTGCGCAGACCGTGCAGGTGCCGGTTGAAGGCGATGCCAGCCACCTGGTGTTCCCCATCAACGACCTGGAGGACTACGCACGCTTTCGTGCTGCCGCCGCCGGCAAGCAACGCGTGCTGATTCTCGGCGCTGGCCTGATCGGCTGCGAGTTTGCCAACGACATGAGCCTGGGGGGCTTTCAGGTAGACGTGGTAGCGCCATGCGAGCAGGTCATGCCGACCCTGTTGCATCCGGCCGCTGCCGGCGCGGTACAACGTGGGTTGCAAGACCTGGGCGTACGCTTTCACCTTGGGCCTGTTCTGACCCGCTTGCAGCAGGCGCCCCACGGCCTGGAGGCGCACCTGTCGGATGGCAGCGTGGTTGGCTGTGACCTGGTCGTTTCGGCCATTGGCCTGCGCCCGCGTACCGACCTGGCTGCCGCGGCCGGGTTGCAGGTCAACCGTGGCGTCAGCGTGGACCGTGTGCTGCGAACCTCCCACGCCAATATCTTCGCCCTCGGGGATTGCGCCGAGGTAGACGGCATCAACCTGTTGTACGTGATGCCACTGATGAGTTGTGCACGGGCACTGGCCCAAACCCTGGCCGGCAAGCCCACGGCAGTTGCCTACGGGCCAATGCCGATCACGGTGAAAACCCCGGCCTGCCCGCTGGTGGTTTCGCCACCGCCACAGGGGCGAGAAGGCACTTGGCAGGTCGAAGGGCAGGGCAATGACCTGAAGGTGCTGTGCATCGATGCGGGTGGCGGGCTGCTGGGTTACGCCCTGACCGGGGCTGCGGTCACGGAAAAGCTGGCGCTGAACCGCCAGCTACCTGCAGTTATGGCGTAATTGCCCGGCGTTCTGTCTGGTTTGTCCTGTTGTTGCCTGCACAATGGCCGCTCAGATACTGGCGCGGCCCCGAACCACGTGCCATTCTCACTCCCGTCTGCCGCAGGTTAGAGCCTGCGGTGCCTTGAGCGCTGCTCCTGAAGGCAGCACGGCATAACAACAAGAATTCCGTCAAAGAGGCTTTACTATGCGCAAACCAGAACTCGCCGCCGTCATCGCTGAAAAAGCTGACCTGACCAAAGAAAAGGCTAATCAAGTGCTGAACGCGATTCTCGACAGCATCACGGGCGCCCTGGACAAGGACACCGTGACCCTGGTTGGTTTCGGCACTTTCGAAAAACGCCACCGCGGCGCGCGTACCGGCAAAAACCCGCAAACCGGCCAGCCGGTCAAGATCAAAGCCAGCAATACCGTAGCTTTCAAGCCCGGCAAGAACCTCAGGGACAGCGTCAATACGCCGGCCGCGCCGAGCAAGGCCAGCAAGAAAAAGTAACTGTGCACTGAGGATGCGTTGATCCCGAACGGGCGCCAGATGGCGCCCGTTGTGCTTTACACCCGGTAATTGCTGCGAACTTGCATAAAAAGGTCATTAGGAGGATAAACTGCGCAACTTAGTCACTTTTCCATCGAGGCGTGTCGATGAAGTTCCGCTTTCTTCTGTGGGCCATGGGGCTGCTGATGGCCCGGGCCAGCCGCAATAATCCGGCATTCCAGCAGCAGCTCAAAGGCAAGGACCTGGTGTTCCAGATGCAGACCCTGGACGGCAAGGTCGCCCGGCACTTTATCGTCAGCAACGAGCGGGTCAGCAGCAAAAGCGGGTCGTACTCACAGCCGGCCTTTGCCATTGCCTTCAAGGATGCCGCCTATGGCTTTGCCACCTTGCAGGCAAGCAACAAGCAGTTGGCGTTCATGCAGGGCATTCAGGACAAGAACATCCAGATCAAGGGCAATCCGGCGTTGGTGATGTGGTTTCAGGGGTTGATGAAGTACCTGAAGCCGAAGAAGAAGCAGGGCTGAAATGTTTGGGGCCGCCAAGCGGCCCCGGGCTTCAATGCGGTGCGTTGAACTGCGAAGCCAGCTCCCGCAGCAAGCTCTCGGCCTCCAGCACTTTGTTCACCACATCTTCGGCCTTTTCCCGGGCAATGCCCAAACGCTCCAGCAGTTCTTCAGGAATCTCCTCCAGCGGCCCCGAACCAATCCCCCGCGAGCGCAGCAGGCGTGTGGCCAGGCATACCAGGTTGGGGAATGCCGAAAACTCGCCATCGTAGGCTGGGTCGTGCTGGAAACGCAGCGCGGCCGAGAGCTCTACCGGCATGTCCCACAGTTTCATCAACCAGGCACCAATCTGCTCGCGGCTGATGCCCAGCAGGTGTTGTTCCACATAGGTGTGGTTCAGATGAGGGTTGACCTCCAGGTGGCGACAAATCAGCGAGAAGTGCGGCGGGAAAACGTGTGCCAGCAGCAGGTAACCGAAGTTGTGCAACAGCCCGGCCAGGTAGGTCAGGCCTGCTTCAGGGCGCTCTGCCCGCGGCATGGCTCGGGTAAGGCCTTCGATGATGGCGGCGGTGTAGATCGACTGCTGCCAGTACGGGGCGGCCTGCTGAGGGTTGTCCTTGGGCAGGCTCAGGGTCTTGCCCAGGGCCAGGCCGAGGGCGAGGTTGATCACCAGGTCGAAGCCCAGCACGCGCACGATGGCGTCTTCCACCGAGCGGATCTTGCCCGGCGAGGCGTAGTAGGGTGATGCCGCCCAGCTGACCACCTGGGCGGCCAGGGCCGGGTCGGTTTCTACCACCCCAGTGATATCGTCGATGCTGGCGTTGGGGTCTACCCGCAGTTTGATGATTTTCTGCGCAGTATCGGCCAGCGGCGGGATTTCGATGGTTTCTTCCAGGCGCTTCTGGATGCGCCGGGCAGTGAAGGCTTGCACGGCATTGGTGATTTCGCGGGTATCGTCGTTAGGGCGGTCGAGGTTGGGGCTGATCGCCCCGACTTCCTGGCCAAAGCTGCTGGCGCTGGCCTTGAGCAACATGCGCTTGAAGTGCGCGCGCTCTATTTCCAGCAACAGGCCGGCTTCACCCGAATTGATGTACACCAGGTCGACGTCCAGCAGGCTTTTTTCGTACTGGCACGGTGAGCTGGTGAGCGCCGGGATGCCCGGCAGCGCCTTGAGCTGGTGTTTGTCGAGCATTTGCTTGAGGCGTGGCACCGACACGGCGGTGAGCTTGCGCCCGGTCAGTTCGGCCAGGCGGTTCAGGTCCAGCAGCTGGCTCTGCGGGAACAGCACCATCATGGCGCCCACCTCGTCGTCCAGCAGCACGGCCTGTACCCGCGAGGCTGCGGGCAGGTGCGGATGTTCGACCACCTCGCGGTAGGCTACGCCGAGTTTCTCGAGCAGCAGCCTGATGACGGAAGGCGTGTGTGGGGTTGCGGTGTCCAGGGCAACTTCAGTCATGGTCCGTATCCACTGATTCTTTTAAACGCGAAGTATAACCACCCTGGGCGCAAATCTGGATCCATTATGGGACAGGCGTCACACCTGACCATATTGCTGGCCATGACGCAGCCAACGGTCCAGCAGCGGGCTGACGTGCTCCGGCCAGCGTGCGATCAGGGCCTGGGCGGCATCGCGTACCGCTGGCAACAGGTCGGCGTCGCGCATCAGGTCGGCGACCTTGAATTGCAGCAGGCCGGTCTGGCGGGTACCCAGCATTTCGCCCGGGCCGCGTAGCGCAAGGTCTTTTTCGGCGATGATGAAGCCGTCGTTGGTTTCGCGCATGATGCCCAGGCGCTCGCGGCCGATCTGCGACAGCGGCGGGTGGTACAGCAGCACGCAATGGCTGACGGCGCTGCCGCGGCCCACCCGGCCACGCAACTGGTGCAGCTGGGCCAGGCCGAGGCGCTCGGGGTTTTCGATGATCATCAGGCTGGCATTGGGCACGTCCACGCCCACCTCGATGACGGTGGTGGCGACCAGCAACTGCAGGTTGCCGGCCTTGAACTCGGCCATGATCTCGGCCTTTTCCGCCGGTTTCATGCGGCCGTGGATCAACCCGACCCGCAGTTCACCCAAGGCGCTGCCCAGCTCCTCGTAAGTGCTTTCGGCTGCTTGGCAGGTCAGTTCCTCGGACTCTTCGATCAGCGTGCACACCCAGTACGCCTGGCGCCCTTCAGCGCAGGCGGCGCGTACCCGTTCGACCACTTCGAAACGCCGGCTGTCGGCCACCAGCACGGTGTTCACCGGCGTGCGCCCAGGCGGCAGCTCGTCGAGCACCGAGGTGTCCAGGTCGGCGTAGGCACTCATGGCCAAGGTGCGCGGAATGGGGGTCGCGGTCATGATCAGCTGGTGTGGGCACAGCTCGCCGGCCACGCCTTTCTTGCGCAGCGCCAGGCGTTGCTGCACGCCGAAACGGTGCTGTTCGTCGATGATGGCCAAGGCCAGGTGCTTGAACTTCACCTCGTCCTGGAACAGGGCGTGGGTGCCGACCACCATCGGGGCGCCATTGGCGATCTGCTCGAGCGACGCCGCCCGCGCCTTGCCCTTGAGTTTGCCGGCCAGCCAGGCCACCTCCAGACCCAAAGGCTCCAGCCAGCGCTTGAAGGTGATGTAGTGCTGTTCGGCAAGGATCTCGGTGGGGGCCATCAATGCCACCTGATAACCAGCCTCCAGGGCCTGCAACGCGGCCAGCGCGGCGACCACGGTCTTGCCGGCACCCACGTCGCCTTGCACCAGGCGCATCATCGGCTCGTGCTGGCTGAGGTCGTAGGCAATTTCGTTGGCGACGCGCTGCTGCGCGCCGGTCGGCTGGAAGCCCAAATTGGCCAGGTATTGCGCCGGCAGCCGGGTGGCCTTGGGCAGCACTGGCGCACGCAGGCTGCGCAGGCTCTCGCGCAGGCGCTGTTGCGACAGCTGGTGGGTGAGCAGCTCTTCGAATGCCAGGCGGTGCTGAGCCCAGTGGTGGCCCAGGGCCAACTCCTCGACGTCGGCGTCGGCGGGCGGGTTGTGCAGGTAGCGGATGGCGTCATCCAGCGGCGCCAGCTGGTAGTCGCGGGCCAGTTCGTCGGGCAGCCAGTCGGGCAGGCTGCGCGGGCCGAGCAGGCTCAGGCTCTGTTGGCACAGTTGGCGCAGGCGTTGCTGGGTAAGGCCCTCGGTAGACGGGTATATCGGGGTGAGGGTTTGGTCGACCGGCGGTGGCGGTTCGTCACCGTTCAGTGCGCGGTACTCCGGGTGGTAGATCTCCAGCCCGGAAGCGCCCGGGCGAGCTTCGCCGTAGCAGCGCAGGTGGGTGCCGCGCTTGAGCCCTTCCTTTTGCGCGTTGCTGAAATGGTAGAAGCGCAAGCTCAACACGCCACTGCCGTCACCCAGGCGTACCACCAGGCTGCGACGCTTGCCCATGGTCACGTCGGCACCGCTGACCACCCCCTCGATCACCGCGTCCTGGCCTGGGCGCAGCTGGCCGATCGGAACCACGCGGGTGCGGTCCTGATAGCGCAGGGGCAGGTGGAACAGCACGTCCTGCAAGTTTTCCAGGCCGACCTTGGCGAGCTTTTCGGCCATGGCCTCGCCAACACCCTTGAGCACGGTGACCGGGACGTTCGACAGCTCCGTCATGACTCAGGCCGTTTGTTCTGCAGGGGCCTTGGCTACCGAGCACAGGCGGATCGAGTCGGCGAGGATCTCGATGGCCTTTGGCCGTGGGAAGCTGGCGCGCCAGGCGATGGCCACGGTGCGGAACGGTGCCGGGGCGGTCAGCGGGCGGACTTCGATGACCCCAGGCGCGTAGTGGTGGCTGTGCACCGCCGACAGCGGCAGGATAGACACGCCAAGGCCGGACGCTACCATGTGGCGGATGGTTTCCAGCGAGCTGGATTCGACCGTGGTGTGCCGCGACCCTTCACCCCCCTTGTTCAGGGTAGGGCAGGCTTCCAGCACCTGGTCACGGAAGCAGTGACCTTCACCCAGCAGCAACAGGCTCTTGTCGTTGAGCATGGCGGTGTCGATGGTCTTTTTGGCCGTCCATGGGTGGTCGGCAGGCATCAGCGCGCAGAACGGTTCGTCGTAGAGGGGAAGGGTGAGCACATCGGCTTCATTGAACGGCAGGGCGATGATCACCGCGTCCAGCTCGCCATTGCGCAGCTTCTCGCGCAGCACATGGGTGAAGTTTTCTTCGATGTACAGCGGCATCTGCGGTGCCACGCGGTGCAGTTGCGGGATCAGGTGCGGGAACAGGTAGGGGCCCACGGTGTAGATGGCACCGACCTTGAGCGGCGCAGTCAGCTGGTTCTTGCCAGCCTGGGCCAGTTCGCGAATGCCCTGGGCCTGCTCCAGTACCTTTTGTGCCTGGGCAACGATGCTCTCGCCGACAGGGGTCAGGCGGACCGCGCTTTTGCTGCGTTCGAAGATCAGAACGCCAAGCTCATCCTCAAGCTTCTTCACACCGACCGACAGGGTCGGCTGGCTCACGTGGCAGCGCTCGGCGGCATGGCCGAAGTGCTGTTCCTGGGCGAGTGTGACGATGTAGCGTAGTTCTGTGAGGGTCATAACGTGCGTCCATGAAGTTGCGGCCCCAGCATAGCGGCTGCAATCGATAGACGCACGTTATCAGACTTGCCGATTTGTGACAGAAACAAAAGTCTTAGCGGCGGTCCAGCGAGTAGACGAAGGGCGCCACGACTTCGATGGTGCCATTGTTCAACAACTCGGGTGGCGGCTTTGGCACTTTGCCGGCGCGGCGGATCATTTCCATGGTTGCGCGGTCCAGCGCGGCACTGCCCGACCCACCGGCCATCGAATACGACACCACCTTGCCCTCGGCGTCGACCACGAAGCGCAGGCGGTTGATGCCTTGCAGGCCACGGCGGCGCGCGTCTTCCGGGTACCGTTTGTACTTGGCCAGGTGGCGCAGCAGGTCACTCTGCCAGGTCGGCAGGGCGTTGCTGTTGGACGCGATGCTCGGGGCCGGTGCCGCGGACTTCTGCGGTGGCGTATTGCTCGGCGGCGCGTCGACGGTCTGCTCGGTCGGCGGTGCTTCCTTCGGCGGCTCAGGCTTCTTCTCAGGCTTGGGCGGCTGGGGCTTGGCCTTCGGCTTGGGCGGCTTGGGGATGGCGATCTTCGGCTTGGGTGCCTCCACCAGCTTCGGCAAAGGTGGTTCCTCTACCGGTGCAGGTGGCTGCGGCGCCGCTTTCGGGGGCGGCGGTGGCGCGGGTTCCGGCAGCGGTGCCAGTTCGACCATCATGGCTGCTGGCGGCAACTCGATGGCCTGGGGCACAGACCAGTTGAGCGTCAGCAGCACGGCGACCACGTGCACGCCCAGCACGATCGCCAGGCTGCCAGCGTAGCGCGCCATGTTTGAGCGCGGTTTTGTCATTTCTTGGCTGCCGTCTCGAGACCTACCAGGCCGACTTTCAGGTAGCCGGCCGAGCGCATGTTGTTCATCACTTCCATCAGGTCACCGTAATCCACGCCTTTGTCGGCCTGGAAGAAGATGGTGGTTTCCTTGTCACCCTTGGTCTTGGCGTCAAGCATCGGGCCAAGCTGGTCGGGTGCCGGGACCTGATCGTCGCCGACGTACAGCTTCTGGTCTGCCTTGACGCTGACGAACACCGGCTTCTCGGGCCTCGGCGCCGGTTTGGCGGTCGAGGCCGGCAGGTCGACCTTGATATCGACTGTGGCCAGGGGGGCGGCAACCATGAAGATGATCAGCAGTACCAGCATTACGTCGATGAACGGCGTAACGTTGATTTCGTGGTTTTCGGCGAGGTCGTCGCCACCTTCGTTGAGATGCAGGCCCATGGCTTACCCCACTTTCACCATGTGCGGGGCGGCGCGCTCGCTGCCTTGGTGGTCCAGATCGCGGCTGACCAGCAGCAGTACCTGGGCGGAAGCATCGGACACCTGAGCCTTGTAGCCGGCAATGGAACGGGCGAAGACGTTGTAGATGACCACGGCCGGGATTGCCGCGACCAGGCCCAGGGCGGTGGCCAGCAGGGCTTCGGCGATACCCGGGGCGACCACGGCCAGGTTGGTGGTCTGGGTCTTGGCGATACCGATGAAGCTGTTCATGATGCCCCAGACGGTGCCGAACAGGCCGACGAACGGGGCGGTGGAACCAATGGTGGCGAGTACGCCGGTGCCGCTGCTCATGTTACGGCCGCTGGCATGCACCAGGCGCTCCAGGCGGAAGCTGACGCGTTCCTTGATACCCTCTTTCTCGCGGGCATTGGCCGACAGGCGCATCTCTTCAAGGGCGTCGTGCACCAGGGTATGGGCCAGCGTGCCTTCCTTGCTGGAGACTTCGCTGGCATCTTTCAGCGTGGTGGCCTTCTTCAGCTGGGCGATTTCGCCACGCAGGCGGCGTTTGGCGCCCATCAGCTCGAAGCCTTTGGCGATCCAGATGGTCCAAGTGATGATGGAGGCGATAGCCAGGCCGATCATGACGATCTTCACCACGATGTCGGCGTTCTTGTACATGCCCCATGGGGACAGGTCGTGGGCCATGCCCAGCGAGGTATCTTCAACCAGGGCTTCGACGCTTGGGTCTGCTGCAGCTGGTGCACCGGCAGTGGCGCTGGTGGCGGGTGCTTCGCCAGCCGGGGCGGTGCTCGGGGCAGCAGCGGCAGTGGCGGCGGCCGGCGTGGTGGTATTGGCGGTTGGCTCATCGGCCATGGCTGCCGGGGCCAGCACCAGGCTGAGCGTCAGCGCGGCGATGGCGCGCCAGGCGCGCGACTGGGTTGGCGAAGCGGAGGGTTTAGTACGTGTCATGCTGGCCGGACCTGATGAAGAGAAAAGACGAACGTTCTCCAAGGCCTCGAGGCGGGCCGAGAACAACTTGGTCGCCATTATTGCAAGTAATTCTTGTTAACAAAAGTAATATTGTAGCTTTTTTCGCCTATGGTCTAGCCATCCATCGTGTAGCGTGGTTGGGCTGATCAGTTGGTCCAGGGAGTTTTGTGATGTCAGACCTTTCCGTGATGGTGGTGGGTTGTGGTGATGTAGGCGGGCGCTTGGCCCGGCAGATGCTGGCACGTGGTTGGCAGGTCAGCGGTCTGCGCCGTTCGGTGGGGCAATTGCCTGCGGGGGTTCACCCGGTGGCTGCGGACTTGGCCGAGCCTTCGCTGCCAGCCGCATGGCCACGGGGTACGCTGGACTACCTGGTGTACTGCGTGGCGGCCAGCCAGCATGACGAGGCGGGTTACCGGGCGGCCTATGTCGACGGTTTACGCCATGTGCTGGCCTGGCTGGCCGAGCGTGGCCAACGGCCGCGCCGCTTGCTGTTCGTGTCAAGCAGTAGCGTGTATGCGCAGAAGGACGGCGAGTGGGTTGAGGAAGGGTCGGCGACCGAGCCCGAGGGGTATTCGGGGCGGGTGATGCTGGAAGCGGAGCGCTTGGCCCTTGGCAGCGGCATACCGGCGAGTGTGGTGCGCCTCACTGGCATCTACGGCCCCGGCCGCGAGTGGCTGCTGAGCCAGGTACGCCAAGGCTATCGGGTGGCTGAGCAGCCGCCGCTGTACGGCAACCGTATTCATGCCGAAGATGCTGCCAGCTTGCTGGCGTTTCTGCTGCAGGAAGATGCTGATGGCAAGGCGTTGGACGACTGTTACATCGGGGTTGACGATGATCCGGCACCGCTGGCCGATGTGGTGGCCTGGTTGCGGGCCTACCTGGGGGTTACCGAGTGGTCAGATGAACAGCGCGTGCGGCGTACCGGTAGCAAGCGCTGCAGCAACGCACGGGTGAAGGCGTTGGGCTGGGCACCGGTGTATCCGAGTTACAAGGAAGGCTACGCAGCCATCCTGGCGGCGAAAGCCTGACCACACCCTTGACGCGACTTCTGTAGGCGCGGCCTGGCGTTGCGATTGGGCTGCAACGCAGCCCTGGCAATCCACGCGCCGACGCTGATGCCCTGGTGCCGTGTTGCGGCCCTGTCGCGAAACAAGGCCGCTGCTGCAGGCTTCAGTTTTTTTCCAGCAACCACTGGCGCTTGCCCGCTGCCAGTTGGGGCATGTCATCAGCCTGGGCACGGTTCACCGCCTGGAAGATCTCCAGCTTGTCGCCGTCACGCTTGATGATGAAAGGCGCACCCCGTTGGTTGCGCTCCAGCCACAGGCTGTCGTTGCTGCCGCCCATGGTGGCGCAGTCGCCGGCCAGGCACAGGGCGAAACGGTCTGGCCCAGGCAAGCCAGTGACGTTGCCGGTATCGCTGAAGCGTACTTTTCCGCCTTGGCCCTGGCCTTCGAGAATGGTCCATTCACCGCCCAGATACGCTTGGTACAGGGCTTTTTCAAAGCTGCTGCCCAGCGAGGCGTTGGCGGTGGCAGAGGGTTGTACGCGGACAAAAGCCTGCTTTGCGCCGCTCTGGTCTGTGGTCAGCAGTTCGTCACCGTCCAGCGCAAGCTGCTCGGTCTGGCCACCGTCAAAGTTGGCCTGCAATTGCTTGTCGAGCGTGACCAGCTGGCCGTCCGCCGCTTCGAAGCCATTGCTGTAGCTGGCCTGCTGGTTGGCGACGTCGAGCTTCCACTCGAATACCGGACCATTTTCATTGAGGGCCTGGCGCAGGCTGTCGCCCTTTACCGCGGCCTTGATCGCAGCCTGGTTGATCCAGGTGCCGTTGAAATCTTCGGGTTTGTGGCTGGCGCAGCCGCTCAGGAGCAGGGCTGCCAGCGCGAGGGGCAGTGCGTGACGCATGTCGGGAAACCTTGCGCAGGAGAGGGGGCGAAGGGCAGGGTGCCCGTCGCCCAAGGCATCATTCGATGACCAGGATGGCGTCCATTTCGACCTGGGCGCCTTTTGGCAGCGCGGCAACGCCAATCGCGGCGCGGGCTGGGTAAGGCTGTTCGAAGTAGCGGCCCATCACCTCGTTGACCTTGGCGAAGTGGCTCAGGTCAGTCAGGAAGATGTTCAGCTTGACGATGTCCTTGAACGAACCGCCGGCAGCCTCAGCCACGGCCTTGAGGTTCTCGAATACCTGCACGGTCTGGGCTTCGAAGCCTTCGACCAGCTCCATGGTCTTCGGGTCCAGCGGGATCTGGCCGGACATGTACACGGTATTGCCGGCCTTGATCGCCTGCGAGTAGGTACCGATAGCGGCGGGGGCCTTGTCGCTGTTGATGACGGTCTTGCTCATGATGACTCCTTGCGGTTGGCGGACTACGTACGCATGCGGGTGATGCGGACCACACCGGTCAAGGTACGCAGCTTCTTGATCACACGGGCCAGGTGCACGCGATCGTGTACGCTGACCACCAGTTGGACCACACTGATACGGCCGTCGCGCTCGTCCATGCTGATTTTCTCGATATTGCCGTCGGCCGCGTTGACGCTGCTGGCAAGCAGGGCAATCAGGCCGCGCTGGTGCTCCAGTTCGACCCGCAGTTCGACATTGAACTCGCCGGTGATGTCCTTGGCCCAGGAAAGCTGCACGCATTTTTCCGGGTTGTGGCGGATTTCACTGATGTTGCGGCAGTTCTCCAGGTGCACGACCATGCCCTTGCCTGCCGACAGGTGGCCGACGATCGGGTCGCCCGGGATGGGTGTACAGCACTTGGCATAACTCAGTACCAGCCCCTCGGTACCGCGGATCGCCAGCGGCCCTTCCGGTGCGGGCAACTGTTCGCCTTCGGCTGACAGCAGGCGGCGCGCAACCACATATGCCATGCGGTTGCCCAGGCCGATATCTTCGAGCAGGTCTTCGATCAGTTCCAGGCGGTACTCCGCCAGGATCGCCTGGATACGTTCCTGAGGGATCTTCTCCAGGCTGCTGTCGAAGCCGGTCAGCACCTTGTTCAGCAGGCGTTCGCCCAGGCTGATGGATTCGGACCGGCGCTGCTGCTTGAGCGCGTGGCGGATGTGCGTGCGCGCCTTGCCGGTAACCACGAAGTTGAGCCAGGCCGGGTTTGGCCGGGCGCCCGGGGCGCTGACGATTTCCACCGTGGACCCGCTCTGCAGCGGTTCGGACAACGGCGCCAGGCGGCGATTGATACGGCAGGCGATGCAACTGTTGCCGACGTCGGTGTGTACCGCGTAAGCGAAGTCGACGGCCGTCGAGCCTTTGGGCAGCTCCATGATGCGGCCCTTGGGCGTGAACACGTAGACCTCGTCCGGGAACAGGTCGATCTTCACGCTTTCGATGAACTCCAGCGAGTTGCCAGCACGCTGCTGCAGCTCCAGGATGCCTTTGACCCACTGGCGGGCACGGGCGTGGCTGCCCTTGGGTTGCTCGTCGTCGTTGGACTTGTACAGCCAATGCGCCGCGATGCCGTTGTTGGCCATCTCTTCCATCTCGCGGGTGCGGATCTGGATTTCGATGGGCACGCCATGCATACCGAACAGCGTGGTGTGCAACGACTGGTAACCGTTGGCCTTGGGGATCGCGATGTAGTCCTTGAAGCGGCCGGGCAGCGGCTTGTACAGGTTATGCACGGCGCCGAGCACACGGTAGCAGGTATCGACTTTGTCAACGATGACGCGGAAGGCGTACACGTCCATGATCTCGTTGAAGGCGCGGCGCTTGCCGCGCATCTTCTTGTAGATGCCATAGAGGTGCTTCTGCCGGCCGCTGATTTCGCCTTCGATGCCATCGGCAGCCAGGCAGTTGGCCAGCGAGTGCTCGATCTTGGCGACGATTTCCTTGCGGTTGCCACGAGCGCTTTTCACCGCACGGTGAATCAGCGACGAGCGCATGGGGTGCATGGCCTTGAAGCCGAGGTCTTCGAACTCCACGCGCACCGTATGCATGCCCAGGCGATTGGCGATGGGGGCGTAGATTTCGAGGGTTTCCTTGGCGATGCGCCGGCGCTTTTCACCGGACAGCACTTCAAGGGTGCGCATGTTGTGCAGGCGGTCAGCCAGCTTGACCAGGATCACGCGGATATCGCGCGCCATGGCCATGGCCATTTTCTGAAAGTTTTCAGCCTGCGCCTCGGCCTTGGTTTCGAAGTTCATCTGGGTCAGCTTGCTGACCCCGTCAACCAGCTCGGCCACGGTCTCGCCAAATTGCTGGCTGAGGGCTTCCTTGGCGATACCGGTGTCTTCGATCACATCGTGCAGCATGGCCGCCATCAGGCTTTGATGGTCCATGTGCATGTCGGCGAGGATGCTGGCCACGGCCAGCGGGTGGGTCACATAGGGCTCGCCGCTGCGGCGGCGCTGCCCGTCGTGGGCCTGTTCGGCGTAGAAATAGGCGCGCCGGACCAGGTTGACCTGTTCAGGGCCAAGATAGGTCGACAGCCGTTCGGCCAAGGCTTCTATACCCGGCATGGGTTTACCTCCTGCCGAGGAAGAGGGCCTTGCGCCGTGCGACGTCGACCTGGCATCAATCAGACAGCCTCGTTGTTCTCGTCCTCGAACGCGGCGAACACCGGATCCTCGGTGACGATCTCTTCAGCGGCGATGAATTCGTTGGTGACGATGCCTTCGGCGATTTCACGCAGGGCAACGACGGTAGGCTTGTCGTTTTCCCACGCTACGCGTGGTTCCTTGCCGCCGGTCGCCAGCTGGCGAGCGCGCTTGGTCGAGAGCATGACCAGCTCAAAGCGGTTATCCACGTGTTCCAGGCAGTCTTCAACAGTTACGCGGGCCATGGTCTTCCTCAGTAGCAAATGCGGTGGGCGTGCAGCCCAATAGTGGGCAGGCGGACTCGATAGTATAAAAATTCACCAGCCAATAGGGAAGCGCTGTTTTGCCGAGCAGCGTCATCCCCAAGCCTGCCACCGCACCGTGCAGGCGCGGTTTCAGCCGCGAAAGGGCCGAAACAGACACCCTCGACGCATGAGCCTGACGATAACCTCAGAGCATCGCGCCGCGCAACCTCGGGGTCAGCTCTTCGAACAAGGTCTGCACCGAGCGCAGTGCCCGGCAGTCCGGGCGGGTCAGCAGCCACAGCTGGGTGTCGCAGCCGGCCAGCGGCCCGCTGAGCGCATCGACGCCGGGCAGCGCATGCACCATGTAGTCCGGCAGCGCCGCCACGCCCAACCCGGCGGTCACCAACTGGGCGATGGTCGACATGCTGCTGCACTGGTAGCGCGGGCTCAACCCGGGGTGCTGCTGGTTGCGCCAGACCACCGTGGGGTGGTCCTGCATGGAGTCGTCAGGGGCGATCCACGGGGTGCTGGCAGGCGATTCGGCCAGCCGCTCGCGCCACTGCGGCTGGCCGCAGATGACATAGGACGTCGAGCCCAGGTTGCGGCCCACCAGGTGTTCCGGCGGTGTATTGGTCAGGCGCAGGGCAATGTCGGCGTCGCGCCGGCTGAGGTTGGCGAAGGTGTTGGAGGTGCCCATTTCCAGCGACAGCGCCGGGTAGTTGGGCATGAACTCGGCCAGCGCCGGCAGCAGCAGGCTGTGCATGACCGCCTCGGTACAGGTCAGGCGCACCGTGCCGCTGACCACCTGCTCGCCACTGGTCATGGCAATGCGCGCGGCCTCCAGCGCCTGCTCGGCACGCTCGGCCTGCTCGGCCAGGGCCTGGGCAGTATCGGTTGGCAGGTAGCCTTTGCGGCTTTTCACGAACAGCGCAGTACCGAGGGCCGATTCCAGCCGGCGTATCGAGCGAAAGACCGTCGATACGTCAACTTTGAGCAACTCGGCGGCCTTCGCCAGCGAGCGGCCACGCTCCAGTGCCAGGACCAGAGTGAGGTCGGCGTGGGTAATCTGATATTGCATTGGTGCACGCTCTGCTTGCCGAATTGCCAATGTCTGTTGCATCAGGGCCATTTTATAGTGAAACCGCCCCCCGGAATCAATGCGCCCGGTCGGGTCAACAATCCCCACGATGGGAAGTGAAAAGAACAACAGCTGCAACCATCGTCGCCCATGAGGCGCCAGCCGTACCCCCCCACATCGCCGCAGCAAATCAAAGGATGTACAGCCATGACGTCGGTCACCCCGTGCGCCAGTTCTTCCAGCGAGATGAAAGACTTCCTCCAGGCCCATCCGGATACGCAGTACGTCGACCTGCTGATCTCCGACATGAACGGCGTGGTACGCGGCAAGCGCATCGAGCGAGCCAGCCTGCACAAGGTGTACGAAAAGGGCATCAACCTGCCGGCGTCGCTGTTCGCCCTGGACATCAACGGCTCCACCGTGGAAAGCACCGGCCTTGGCCTGGACATCGGCGATGCCGACCGTATCTGCTTCCCGATCCCTGGCACGTTATCGGATGAGCCGTGGCAGAAGCGCCCCACAGCCCAGTTGCTGATGACCATGCACGAGCTGGATGGCCAGCCGTTTTTCGCCGACCCGCGGGAAGTGCTGCGCCAGGTGGTCAGCAAGTTCGACGACCTGGGCCTGGCTATCTGCGCCGCCTTCGAGCTTGAGTTCTACCTGATCGACCAGGACAACCTCAACGGCCGCCCGCAACCGCCGCGCTCGCCGATTTCCGGCAAGCGCCCGCAATCGACCCAGGTGTACCTGATCGACGACCTCGACGAATATGCAGATTGCCTGCAGGACATGCTCGAAGCCGCCAAGGAGCAGGGGCTGCCGGCGGACGCCATCGTCAAGGAAAGTGCCCCGGCGCAGTTCGAGGTCAACCTGCACCACGTTGCCGATCCGCTGAAAGCCTGCGACTACGCGATCCTGCTGAAACGGCTGATCAAGAACGTGGCCTACGACCATGAAATGGACACCACCTTCATGGCCAAGCCCTACCCAGGCCAGGCAGGCAACGGCCTGCACGTGCACATCTCGCTGCTGGACAAGAAAACCGGCAAGAACATCTTCGCCAGTGACGACCCGCTGCAGAGCGACACCCTGCGTCACGCCATTGGTGGGGTGCTGGAGACGATGCCGGCATCGATGGCTTTCCTGTGCCCGAACATCAACTCCTACCGCCGCTTCGGCGCCCAGTTCTACGTGCCCAATGCGCCGAGCTGGGGCCTGGACAACCGTACGGTAGCCGTCCGCGTGCCCACCGACAGCAGCGACAACGTGCGCCTTGAGCACCGCGTGGCCGGCGCCGACGCCAACCCGTACCTGATGCTGGCGGCCATCCTGGCCGGCGTGCATCACGGCCTCACCAACCAGGTCGAACCCCAGGCGCCGATCGAAGGCAACTCCTACGAGCAACTCGAACAGAGCCTGCCGAACAACCTGCGCGATGCCTTGCGTGCGTTGGACGACAGTGAGGTGCTCAACCAATACATCAGCCCGGACTACATCGATATCTTCGTGGCCTGCAAGGAAAGCGAACTGGCCGAGTTCGAAGTGTCGATTTCCGACCTCGAGTACAACTGGTACCTGCACACGGTGTAAGCCCATGAGCGCAACTGCGGTCCCCTTGATCGGTGTCAGCGCCTGCCGCCAGCAGGTGGGGAAGAACTCGTCGCACACGGTTGGCGACAAGTATGTCGAGGCGGCCGCGTTTGCCGGCCTGCCGCTGATTCTGCCGGCCCGTGACGGTGGTAGCGACACGCAAGCGTTGCTGGCCTGCCTGCACGGCATTGTTTTTACGGGCTCGCCTTCAAATATCGAACCGCATCATTACAATGGCGCCCCCAGTGCCGCGGGCACCCTTCATGACCTGGCGCGTGACCGGCTGACCCTGCCGCTGCTGCAGGCGGCGATCGCCGCCGGTGTGCCGGTGTTGTGCATTTGCCGTGGCTATCAGGAACTGAACGTGGCCCTGGGGGGCAGCCTGCACCAGCGTGTGCAGGCGCTGACTGGCTACCTGGACCATCGCGAGCCCGAAGACGCGCCCCTGGAGGTGCAGTACGGCCTTCGGCACCCGGTGTTCGTCGAGCCTGGCGGCTTGTTCGAGCGCCTGGGGCTGGCAGCGCAGTTCGAGGTCAACTCGCTGCACAGCCAGGGCATCGAGCGCCTGGCTTCGTGCCTGCGGGTCGAAGCGCGGGCCCCGGACGGCCTCATCGAAGCGGTGTCCATGCCCGGTGCGCCGGGCTTCGTCCTTGGCGTGCAGTGGCACCCAGAGTGGCGGTTCAGCGAAAACCCGGTCTCGCTGCGCCTGTTTCAGGCGTTTCGCGAGGCCTGCACTGCCTATGCAGCACGGAAGGGCGCACGGCTGACGCGCCCCTGACAGCAAGCTTTCAATGAGTGAAAGCGGGCCTTGTGCGCAAGGCCTGTAAGAACAATTCCAAAACTTACGGCAAATACTCATGAGCAATTACACCGAAGCCGCCCGCCCACCCGACGTGGCGGCCGAAGCGGGCAACAATCAGCGCAGCAAAGGCCTGGCCAAGGGTCGCCTGGGCTTGCTGGCCAGCGTGGTACTGGGCATCTCCACCATCGCCCCGGTCTATACCCTCACCGGCGCACTGGGCCCTACCGTGCGTGAGGTAGGGGCACACCTGCCAGCCGTGTTCATCGTCGGCTTCCTGCCAATGCTGCTGGTAGCCTTGGGCTACCGTGAACTGAACTCGGCAGAGCCGGACAGCGGCACCTCCTTTACCTGGTCGGCGCGCGCCTTCGGGCCGATGATCGGCTGGATCGGGGGGTGGGGGCTGGTGGTTGCCACCACCATCGTGCTGTCCAACCTGGCGGGGGTGGCGGTCGACTTCTTCTACCTGTTCCTCGGCCAGATCACCGGCAGGCACGCGCTGGCGGGACTGGCCGACAACCTGTTGATCAACATCGTCACCTGTTGTGTGTTCATCGCCCTGGCGGTTTGGATCTGCTGCCGGGGCATGGCCACCACCATGACCGTGCAGTATGGCCTGGTGGCCCTGCAACTGCTGGTATTGGTCGGCTTCGCCTTCGCCGCGTTCGGCGGCACCACTGCGCCACCGCCGATGGCGTTCGACCTGGCCTGGTTCAATCCATTCGGCGTGGAGTCGTTCTCGGCCTTTGCCGCGGGCTTGTCGCTGTCGATCTTTATCTTCTGGGGTTGGGATACCTGCCTGACCGTCAGCGAAGAGTCGGTTGGCAGTGAAGAGGTGCCGGGCAAGGCTGCCACCTTGACCGTCATGCTGATCCTCGGCCTGTACCTGTTCACTGCCATTGCCACCCTGCAGTTTGCCGGCATTAGCGAAACCGGCCTGGGGCTCAACAACCCGCGCATCCAGGAGAACGTGTTTGCCCACCTGGCCGGCCCGGTGATGGGGCCGCTGGCGATCCTGATGTCCATTGCCGTGCTGGCCAGTACCGCAGCCTCGTTGCAATCGACCTTCGTGGCGCCGGCGCGCACGCTGCTGGCCATGGGTTATTACGGCGCAGTACCGCCGAAGTTCGCCAGTGTTTGCCCCCGCTCGCAGACCCCACGCTACGCGACCATTTGCGCAGGTGTGGCAGCGGGCCTGTTCTACGTGACCATGCGCACGCTGAGCGAGAACGTGTTGGCCGATACCATCACTGCGCTGGGCATGATGATCTGTTTCTACTATTCGCTGACGGCGTTTGCCTGCGTCTGGTATTTCCGCGGCAGCCTGTTCAGCAGCGTGCGCCACTTCTTCATGCGTGGCATGTGCCCGCTGGTGGGTGGGGTGATTCTGTCGGTGATCTTCGCGCGGACCGCCATCGACAGCGCGTCGCCGGACTTCGGCAGCGGCTCGCATGTCGGCGGGGTGGGGCTGGTGTTCGTGATTGCCGCGATCATCTCGGTGCTGGGCATCGGGCTGATGATGCTGTCACGCCTGCGTGCGCCGGCGTATTTCCTGGGGGCTACCCTGCGCCAGCAGGCTACCCTGCCTTTGCAGGAATGAAGCTGGGGGCGCTTTGCGCCCCTATCGCGACACAAGGCCGCTCCCACAAAAGCACGGCGTACGCCATCTAATGTGGGAGCGGCCTTGTGTCGCGATAGGGCCTCGAAGAGGCCCCATCGATCTTCAGCCGATCATTTGCTTCAGCAACACTGCATGACGCTGCTGCTGCTTCTTCAGCGCCAGCCGATTCGAGCGGAACACCGCCTTCAAATCCTCCAGCGCCTCGTCGAAATCATCATTGATGATCACGTAGTCGTACTCGTCGTAGTGCACCATCTCGCTGACCGCTTCTTTCATGCGCCCATTGATGATCTCTTCGCTGTCCTGCCCGCGCCCGTTCAGGCGCTGGCGCAGCGCCTGCTGGCTCGGTGGCAGGATGAATACCGACAACGCATCGGGCATCACCCGGCGAACCTGCTGGGCGCCTTGCCAGTCGATTTCCAGAATCAGGTCATAGCCCTCGTCCAGGGTTTGCTGCAGTGCGCTGCGCGACGTGCCGTAGAAATTGCCGAACACTTCGGCATGCTCCAGGAAGTCACCCTGTGCGATCAGCGCCTTGAATTCCTCGTGCACGACGAAGTGGTAGTTCACCCCGTGCTGCTCGCCCGGGCGCATGGCGCGGGTGGTGTGCGAGACCGAGACGCGGATCTGCCGGTCTTCCTTGATCAGGGCGTTGACCAGGCTGGTCTTGCCGGCGCCGGAAGGGGCCGAGACGATGTAGAGGGTGCCGCTGTTGTGGTTCATGGTTGGGGTGGCCTTACTCGATGTTCTGTACTTGTTCACGCATCTGTTCGATCAATACCTTCAGGTTGACCGCCGCCTGCGTGCTGCGTGGGTCGAAGGCCTTGGAGCCAAGGGTGTTGGCCTCGCGGTTGAGCTCCTGCATCAGGAAGTCCAGGCGCCGGCCGGCGGCGCCGCCCCCCTTGAGCACGCGGCGTACTTCGGTAACGTGGGTGCTGAGGCGGTCGAGTTCCTCGGCCACGTCGCTTTTCTGGGCCAGCAGCACCATTTCCTGCTCGAGGCGCTGTGGGTCGAGCTCTGCCTGCATGTCGCCGAAGCGGTCGAGGATTTTCTGCCGCTGTGCCGCGAGCATCTGCGGCACCAGTGCGCGCAGCGTCGTGACTTCACCGGCCATGCTGTCCAGGCGCTCGTTGATCAGGCGCGCCAGTTCCTGGCCTTCGCGCTGGCGCCCGGCCTTGAGTTCGGCCAGGGCTTCGTCGAACAGCGCCATGGCTTCAGCGTTGAGTGCCTGCGGGTCACTGGTATCGGCTACCAGCACGCCGGGCCACGACAGCACTTCCAGCGGGTTGAGCGGGGCTGGCTGCCTGATCAGCCCGGCCACTTCTTCGGCGGCGGCGACCAGTTGTGCGGCGCGCTCGCGGTCGACCTTCAGCGGCTTGCCGGTGCTGTCTTCATTCAGGCGCAAGGTGCATTCCACCTTGCCCCGTGACAGCCCTTGGCGCAGGCCTTCACGCACGCCGCCTTCGAGGTCGCGCAGGGCCTCGGGCAGGCGCAGGTGCGGCTCCAGGTAACGGTGGTTGACAGAACGCAGCTCCCAGACCAGGGTGCCTTGGCTGCCGGCGCGCTCGACACGCGCAAAAGCGGTCATGCTATGCACCATGGGGAGTACCTCGCTTGGATAAGTGAACGGCGCAGGATTGTAGCGCAGTGGGGGCGTGGCGCCCAATCGGCCTATGTTACCGGTAGGTGGTGGTCGGGGTAGGAAAAGGCGACGGGCCGTCTGCGCGCGACAATAGGCATGTCCTCACCGGGCTTGCGGCTCTATAATGCTCGCCAGATTCAAAGTCCCAGTACAGGTATCCCAGATGAAACGTCCAAGTGGTCGCGCCGCCGATCAGCTCCGCTCGATCCGCATCACCCGCAACTACACCAAGCACGCCGAAGGGTCGGTACTGGTCGAGTTCGGTGACACCAAGGTCATCTGCACGGTCAGCGTGGAAAACGGTGTGCCGCGCTTCCTGAAAGGCCAGGGCCAGGGTTGGCTGACCGCCGAGTACGGCATGTTGCCGCGTTCCACCGGTGAGCGTAACCAGCGTGAAGCCAGCCGCGGCAAACAGGGTGGCCGCACCCTGGAAATCCAGCGCCTTATCGGGCGCTCTCTGCGTGCCGCACTGGACATGAGCAAGCTGGGCGACATCACCCTGTACGTCGACTGCGACGTGATCCAGGCCGATGGCGGTACCCGTACCGCGTCCATCACCGGTGCCATGGTTGCCCTGTGCGACGCCCTGGCAGTAATCAAGAAGCGCGGTGGCCTCAAGGGCGGTAACCCGCTCAAGCACATGATCGCTGCCGTTTCGGTCGGCATGTACCAGGGCGAAGCGGTGCTCGACCTGGACTACCTGGAAGATTCCGCTGCCGAAACCGACCTGAACGTGGTCATGACCAGCGCGGGCGGCTTCATCGAAGTGCAGGGCACTGCCGAAGGCGCGCCGTTCCAGCCGGAAGATTTCAACGCCATGCTCGCCCTGGCGCAGAAAGGCATGACCGAAATCTTCGAGCTGCAGCAGGCGGCGCTGGCCGATTGAGACCAGCCGGAGAGGTGCAGATGTTCTGCCACCTCTCCGCGCTGCTGGGCCCGCTGATCTGGCGGCCGATCACATAGATTTTCTGTGGCCCCGTTCGCGGGCACGCCCGCGAACGGGGCTGCAAAGCAGCCCCAATGGCTTCAGATGGTCAGCGTCCAGTCATAGTCGACAATCAGCGGCGCATGCTGCGAGAAGCGCGGCTGGCGCGGCAGGCGGGCGTTGCGCACGAAGCGGCGCAGGCCCGGGGTGAGGATCTGGTAGTCGAACCGGTATCCCAGGTTGAGCATCTCGGCCTGCTCGTTGTCTGGCCACCAGCTGTACTGGTCGCCTTCACGGCTGACTTCGCGCAGGGCGTCGACGTAACCCATCTCGCCCGTGATCGCATCCATCCACGCACGCTCCGGCGCCAGGAAGCCAGGCGACTGCTGGCTGTCGCGCCAGTTCTTGATGTCGAGCTTCTGCTGCGCCACGTAGAACGAGCCGCAATAGATGTACTCGCGGCGCTTGCGGCGCTGCTTGTCCAGGTACTTGGCGAAGTCGTCCATCAACTTGAACTTCTGGTTCAAGTCTTCGTCGCCGTTCATGCCCGAAGGCAGTAGCAGGCTGGCAATACTGACTTTGTCGAAATCTGCTTGCAGGTAACGCCCGTAGCGGTCGGCTGTCTCGAAGCCCAGGCCGGTGATGACTGCCTTGGGCTGCATGCGCGAATAAAGGGCCACACCACCTTGGGCTGGCACCTCCGCGTCGCAGGCATAAAGGAAATAGCCATCGAGCTGGAAAGCTGGGTCATCGAGTTCAAAGGCCGAGGCGCGGGTATCCTGAAGGCAGATGACGTCGGCATTCTGGGCTTGAAGCCAGCTGAGCAAACCACGCTCGGCCGCAGCCTGAATGCCATTAACGTTCACACTGATGATCCGCATAAATGGCCCCATAAATCTCGTGCGTGTATGATACCCGAGCTCAACCCATTTAGCTAAATCCGTGGTGTCCGGGACTATTCATGCAGCCGTATCAGCGCGACTTCATCCGTTTTGCCATCGATCGCGGGGTACTGCGTTTCGGTGAATTCACCCTGAAATCGGGGCGTACCAGCCCGTATTTCTTCAATGCCGGCCTGTTCAACACCGGTTCTGCCCTGGCTGAACTGGGCCGCTGCTATGCCGCCGCCATCGTCGACAGCAAGATCCCGTTCGATGTGCTGTTCGGCCCTGCCTACAAAGGCATTCCGCTGGCGGCGACCACTGCCGTGGCGCTGGCTGACCAGCACCAGCGCGATGTGCCATGGTGCTTCAACCGCAAGGAAGCCAAGGACCACGGCGAAGGCGGCAGCCTGGTTGGCGCACCGCTGGCCGGTGATGTGCTGATCATCGACGATGTGATCACCGCCGGCACTGCCATCCGTGAGGTCATGCAGATCATCAACGCCCAGCAGGCCAAGGCCGCCGGCGTGCTGATCGCGCTGAACCGCGAAGAACGTGGCAATGGCGAGCTGTCGGCTATCCAGGAAGTGGAGCGTGACTTCGGCATTCCAGTGGTCAGCATCGTTTCGCTGACCCAGGTGCTGGAGTTCCTGGCTGACGACCCACAGCTCAAGCAGCACCTGCCCGCTGTCGAAGCTTACCGGGCGCAGTACGGGATCTGATCCTGGCCCGGAAATGAAAAAGGCGACCTTCTTGTGAAGGTCGCCTTTTTTTGTGCCGCCTGTTTTGGCCTATTCGCGGGCACGCCCGCGAAGGGGCCGGTACAGGCTAACCGATCACTCAGCGCGGCTTGCGGTTGGTGATCAGGGTGCCCACGCCGCTGTCGGTGAAGATCTCCAGCAGCACCGCATTCGGCACGCGGCCGTCGATGATGTGCGAGCTGTTAACGCCGCCCTGCACTGCATCCAGCGCACACTTGATCTTCGGCAGCATGCCGCCGTAGATGGTGCCATCGGCGATCAGCTCGTTGACTTGCTCCGTGGTCAGGCCGGTCAGGACCTGGCCCTGTTTGTCCATCAGGCCCGCAATGTTGGTCAGCAGCATCAGCTTCTCGGCCTTCAGCGCTTCGGCCACCTTGCCGGCCACGAGGTCGGCGTTGATGTTGTAGGACTCACCGTTGACACCCACGCCGATTGGCGCGATGACCGGGATGAAGTCACCCTTGACCAGCATGTTCAACAGGTCGGTGTTCACGCTCACCACTTCGCCCACGTGACCGATGTCGATGATTTCCGGGGTGGTCATTTCGGGGGTCTGGCGGCTGACGGTCAGCTTGCGTGCGCGGATCAGCTCCGCGTCCTTGCCGGTCAGGCCGATGGCGCTGCCGCCATGGCGGTTGATCAGGTTGACGATGTCCTTGTTGACCTGGCCGCCCAGCACCATTTCCACCACGTCCATGGTCGCCGAATCGGTCACGCGCATGCCGTCGATGAAGTGGCTTTCGATCGACAGGCGCTTGAGCAGGTCGCCGATTTGCGGGCCACCCCCGTGCACGACCACCGGGTTGATACCGACCGCTTTCATCAGCACGATGTCACGGGCGAAGCCGGTCTTGAGCTCCTCGCTCTCCATCGCGTTGCCGCCGTACTTGATCACCAGGGTCTTGCCGACAAAGCGGCGGATGTAGGGCAGCGCTTCGGACAAAACCTCGGCTACATGGGAAGCGGCATCGCGATCGAGGGTCATGCAGGGCTCCTGTGAGGAACAGATAATCGGTCAGAACGGCAGTTGCAGCTCAGGATCAACCCGCAGCAACTGGGTACGGAAAACATCCTTGATACGTTGCAATTCGGCGTCACTGTCGGCCTCGAAGCGCAGTACCAGCACCGGTGTGGTGTTGGAGGCGCGAACCAGGCCCCAGCCATGGGCATAGTCGACCCGCACACCGTCGATGGTGGTCAGGTTGGCTTCGCCCCAGTCGGCGTCGCGTTGCAGTGCATCAATGATGCTGAATTTACCCTCGTCGGTCACATCAATATTGATTTCCGGCGTGGAAATATCGTTCGGGAAGGCGGCAAACAGGTTTTCGGCGCTCTGTTCGGCCTTGCTGAGGATCTCCAGCAGGCGCGCGGCACTGTAGATACCGTCGTCGAAACCGTACCAGCGTTCCTTGATGAAGATGTGACCACTCATCTCGCCCGCCAGCAGCGAACCGGTCTGTTTCATCTTCTTCTTGATCAACGAATGGCCGGTTTTCCACATCAGCGCCCGGCCACCGTGTTGTTCGATCAGCGGGGTCAGGCGCCGGGTGCACTTGACGTCGAAGATGATCTCGGCGCCCGGGTTGCGTGCCAGTACGTCCTGGGCGAACAGCATCAGCAGGCGGTCGGGGTAGACGATGCTGCCGGTGTTGGTCACGACGCCGACGCGGTCGCCGTCACCATCGAAGGCCAGGCCGATGTCGGCGCCGGTCTGCTTGACCTTGGCGATCAGGTCTTCGAGGTTTTCCGGCTTGCCTGGGTCCGGGTGGTGGTTAGGGAAGTTGCCGTCCACCTCGCAGAACAGCGGGATCACCTCACAGCCCAGGGCTTCGATCAACTGGGGGGCGATCACACCGGCGGCGCCATTGCCGCAGTCCACCACGACCTTGAGCTTCCTGGCCAGCTTCACGTCGCCGACGATCTGCTGGAAGTAGCGGTCGAGGATCTCGACTTTTTCCACACGCCCTGCAGCCAGGGTAAGGTCGTTGGTTTTCAGGCGGGTCAGCAGGGCCTGGATCTGTTCATTGGCCAGGGTGTCGCCGGCGATGACGATCTTGAAGCCGTTGTAGTCGGACGGGTTGTGGCTACCGGTCAGCATCACGCCCGACTTGCCGGCCAATACGTTGGCCGCGTAGTACAGGGCCGGGGTTGGCACCAGGCCGACGTCGCTGACCTGGCAACCGGCATCGACCAGGCCCTTGATCAGTTGCTCCACCAGCATTGGCCCGGACAGGCGGCCATCGCGGCCTACCGAGACTTGCGGTTCGCCCTGGGCCAGGCTTTGCGCACCAATGGCGCGGCCAATCCAGTAGGCGGTTTCGGCGTGCAAGGTCTTGCCGACCACGCCGCGAATGTCATACGCGCGGAAAATGCTGTCTGGCAATGTGGCGGGGACCAGGTGGGCCATGTCGTTCATCTCTGGAAGCTCCATTAATCAAAGGCTTTCTGGGCAGGCGCAAATTGAACGCTTGGACGGTGGTTTCACCAGAGAGTTCGCCATCCTTGGCCTGAACGGTCGTGTTTCGGCTCAGTGGCTGCCGGAGTGACCGAAGCCGCCAGCGCCGCGCTGGCTTTCATCGAAGGCCTCGACGATATCGAAATGCGCCTGCACGACCGGCACCAGCACCAGCTGGGCGATACGCTCGCCCACGGCGATGGTGAAAGGGGTGGTGCCGCGGTTCCAGCACGACACCATCAGCTCGCCCTGGTAGTCCGAATCGATCAGCCCGACCAGGTTGCCCAGCACGATGCCGTGCTTATGGCCCAGGCCCGAGCGCGGCAGGATGACGGCGGCAAGGCCCGGGTCGCCGATGTAGATCGACAAGCCGGTAGGAATCAGCAGGGTCTGGCCTGGTTCGAGGACGGTGTCTTGCTGGAGCAGGGCGCGCAGGTCGAGGCCAGCGGAGCCGGGGGTGGCGTAGGTTGGCAGCGGAAATTCGCTGCCCAGGCGTGGGTCGAGGATCTTGGCTTGAAGAGCGTGCATGTAACTTATCGAACCTGGTTGAGCCGTTCGGCGATGAAGGCGACCAGTTGCCGGGCGATCTTGCCCTTGCTGGTCTGCGCGAAGAGGGTTTGGTGCTGTTGGCGGTCGATCACGGTCAAGGCATTTTCTTCGCTGTTGAAGCCAATGCTGGGGTTGGCCACATCATTGGCGACGATCAGGTCGAGGTTCTTGTCCTTGAGCTTGCGCGTGGCGTAATCGAGCAGGTGTTCGGTCTCGGCGGCAAAGCCGACGCTGAACGGGCGGTCGGCGCGGCCGGCGATGGTGGCAAGGATATCGGGATTGCGCACCATCTGCAGCAGCATGCCGTCGCCGGTCGTAGGATCTTTCTTCAGTTTTTGTGTGGCAACGACTTCCGGGCGGTAGTCCGCAACGGCTGCCGAGGCAATGAACAGGTCGCACGGCATGGCCGCCTCGCAGGCCGCGAGCATGTCCCGCGCGCTGACCACGTCGATACGGCTTACCCGGTCCGGGGTTGGCAGGTGCACCGGGCCGGTCACGAGGGTCACCCGAGCCCCTGCTTCAGCTGCCGCCTCGGCGAGGGCGAAACCCATCTTGCCGGAGCTATGATTGGTGATGTAGCGCACCGGGTCGATGTTTTCCTGGGTCGGCCCGGCGGTGATCAGCACATGCTTGCCGGTCAGGGCCTGGCGCTTGAAGCTTTCTGCCGCGCACCAGGCCAGCTCGGTGGCCTCGAGCATGCGCCCCAGGCCCACGTCACCACAGGCCTGGCTGCCGGAGGCCGGGCCGAATACCTGGATGCCACGGCTTTTGAGCAGGTCGAGGTTGGCCTGGGTCGCCGGGTCGCGCCACATGGCCTGGTTCATCGCCGGGGCCACCGCCACGGTGGCGTCGGTGGCCAGTACCAGGGTGGTCAGCAGGTCATCGGCCATGCCCTGGGCCATGCGCGCCATCAGGTCGGCGGTGGCCGGGGCGATCAAGACCAGGTCGGCCCACTTGGCCAGTTCGATGTGGCCCATGGCCGCTTCGGCAGCCGGGTCCAGCAGGTCCATGTGCACCGGGTGGCCCGACAGCGCCTGCAGGGTCAGCGGGGTGATGAATTCGGCACCCCCACGGGTCATGACGACGCGCACCTGCGCGCCGTGCTCCAGGAGACGGCGAATCAGCTCGGCGCTTTTGTAGGCGGCAATGCCGCCCCCCACGCCGAGAACGATGCGCTTGCGATACAGCCGCTGCATAGGCTTGCCTTTTTCCAGTGAGAGCGGGCGGCGACGTTTGCAAATGCCTGCGGCAGAACGTCGCATGTACGAGGCGAAATAGATTAACACAGGGCCGAAATGGGCCGCAGCAAGGGCAGAGGGGCAGGGATGAATATCAGAGAGTGGCCGGCTGAAGATCGGCCAAGGGAGAAGCTGTTGCAACGGGGGGCGGCGGTGCTGTCGGACGCCGAGTTGCTGGCCGTGTTGCTCGGTTCGGGCGTGGCCGGGCGCAATGTGCTGGACCTTGCACGCGGGCTGCTGGTGCGTTTTGGAGGGCTGCGGCAGTTTCTTGAGGCCGAGCGCGCGGCGGTGCTGCGCGAGCCGGGCATAGGCGCTGTGAAGTACGCACAGTTGCAAGCGCTGCTGGAAATCGGCCGGCGTTACCTGGATGAGCACATCGCGCGCGCAGCGGTGCTGGAAGGGCCCGAGGCGGTGCGGCGTTACCTGAAGGCCATGCTGCGCCATGAGCCCAGCGAGGTGTTCGGTTGCCTCTTTCTGGACACCAAGCACAGGCCGCTGGCGTTCGAGATTCTGTTCAGGGGCACCATCGACCGGGCCAGCGTCTACCCGCGGGAGGTGGTGCGGCGGGCACTGCTGCACAACGCGGCCGCGTTGATCCTGTGCCATAACCACCCTTCAGGCAACAGTGAGCCTAGCCAGGACGATGTGCACCTGACCTTGTCGCTCAAACGCGGGCTGGCATTGATCGACGTGCGGGTGCTGGATCACATCATCATTGGCGACGGGGAGCCGTTGTCGATGGTTGAGCAGGGGTGGATCGTGGCTTAGGCCGTTTAGTTGTGTGCTGGCCTCTTCGCGGGCAAGCCCGCTCCCACAGGATATTCGCCGGCCTTGAAGGCGGTGATGTCCCTGTGGGAGCGGGCGTGCCCGCGAAGAGCCCGGTGCAGATCTACCTGGCCACCGACACCTTGCTGAAATCCAGCCGCCCGAACGGGCTGACCTGGTATCCCTCGACTTCCTGGCGCAGCAAGGTTGCCGCCGTCGGGTGCGCCAACGGCACCCACAGTGCCTGCTGCTGAATCAGGGTTTGCGCCTGCTGGTACAGCCGGCTACGCACGCTCTGGTCGTTGGTGGTGCGCCCGGCACTGATCAGCTGGTCCAGGCGGCTGTCGCAGAACCGCGCGAAGTTGGTGCCCGACTCCACTGCCGCACAGGAGAACTGCGGGCTGAGGAAGTTATCCGGGTCGCCGTTGTCACCGGCCCAGCCCATGAACAGCAGGTCATGCTCGCCGGCCTTGGCGCGGCGGATCAGCTCACCCCATTCGATCACGCGGATCTCGGCCTTGATGCCGACCTTGGCCAGGTCGGCCTGCAGCATTTGCGCGCCAAGGCTTGGGTTGGGGTTGAGCAGGCTGCCCGATGGCCGCGTCCAGATAGTGGTGCTGAAGCCCTCCGCCAGGCCGGCCTTGGCCAGCAGGGCCTTGGCCTTTTTCACGTCCAGAGGGTAGCCGGGCAAGTCTTTGGCGTAGCTCCAGGTATTGGGCGGGTAGGGGCCGTTGGCCGCCACCGCAGAGTCTTCAAACACGGCCTTGAGGTAAGCCTGCTTGTCGAAGGCCAGGTTGATCGCCTGGCGGACTTCCGGCTTGTCCAGTGGCGGGTGCTGGCTGTTGATGGCGACAAAGGCGGTCATGAACGCGGGCGTACTGGCCACCTTGAGCTTGTCGTCCTTGGCCGCTTCGGCAATATCCAGCGGTTTGGGCGACAAGGCGACCTGGCATTCGCCGCGCTTGAGCTTCTGCAGGCGCACGTTGGCATCGGTGGTGATGGCGAAGATCAACGGGTCGACTGCCGGCTTGCCGCCGAAGTAGTCCGGGTTGGCGCGGTAGCGCACCACTGCGTCCTTCTGGAAGCGCTGGAAAGTGAACGGCCCGGTGCCGATCGGCTGGCTGTTGAGCTTCTCTGGCGTGCCGGCCTTGAGCAGCTTGTCGGCATATTCGGCAGAGTAGATGGACGCGAAGCCCATGCTCAGGGTGGCCAGGAACGTGGCGTCTGGGTGGCTGAGGGTGAAGCGCACGGTGTTCGGGCCCGGGGCGTCGATCGCCTTGATCAGGCTACCCAGTTGCAGCGACTGGGCGTGCGGGTAGCCGCCGGGTGCAGTCTTGTGCCAGGCATGGGCCGGGTAGAGCATGCGCTGGAAGCTGAACAGCACGTCATCGGCATTCAATTCGCGGGTGGGCTTGAAGTACGGGGTGGTATGGAACTTCACACCGTCGCGCAGGGTGAAGTCGTACACCAGCCCGTCGGCCGAGACCGTCCAGCTGGCCGCCAGGCTCGGCACCACTTTGCCCTGTGCTGCATCGAACTCCACCAGGCGGTTCATCAGCACGTCGGCGGTGGCATTGGTGGTGGTCAGCGAGTTGTACTGCACCACGTCGAAGCCTTCGGGGCTGGCCTCGCTGCAAACGCTCAGGGGCGCGGCCTGGGCGATGCCACCCGCGAACAGGGTGGCGGTGAACAGGGAGTTGAACAATAAGGAAAGGGCGGCGGCACGCATGGTGGCTCCTTGGCTGTCAGTGGCCCATCTGCCAGTGCAGTCTGGAAAAAGCCTACCCTAGTGTGCCTGTCGGGAAATGACCACATCCTTTTTTACAAATGTGGCGACGAGCGGTCGACGGCTGGCGGGGCCTGAAGGTATGCTGCCCCGGCTGAATCGGGCTTGCGCCAATGTGCATCAACTATTGTTGCAGCCAGGTCTTTCTGGTATAAAGCAGCGCTCTTTTCTAGGGGCTCGGCCTGTCGCATAAGCGGATCCGGTCGATAAGGCCTCCAGAATCACGGCGCCCAGGCGCCAAAGACTGAGAGATTAAGCGGCCAACCCATGCCGGGTTGGGCATGTGGTTTTAGAGGGCTGAGTCATGTCGAGAGTCTGTCAAGTTACTGGTAAGGGTCCAGTAACCGGGAACAACATTTCCCACGCAAACAACAAAACCCGTCGTCGTTTCCTGCCGAACCTGCAGCACCACCGTTTCTGGGTTGAATCCGAGAAGCGCTTCGTGCGTCTGCGCGTTTCCGCCAAAGGCATGCGTATCATCGACAAGCGCGGCATCGACGCCGTTCTGGTTGACATCCGTAAAGCTGGCGCCAAGGTTTAAGGGAGAGCATCATGCGTGAATTGATCCGTCTGGTTTCGAGTGCCGGTACCGGCCACTTCTACACCACCGACAAGAACAAGCGCACCACCCCGGACAAAATCGAGATCAAGAAATATGATCCGGTTGTTCGCAAGCACGTGGTGTACAAGGAAGCCAAGATCAAGTAATTGATCGGCGACCTGAAAAAAAACCCGCATCCGTAAGGACGCGGGTTTTTTTATGCCTGCTGCAAGGTCAGTTGAATTCGAAGCCCTGAATCACCTGGTTGGCGTCGGTCCTGATCTGGATGCGGGTAGGGTCGAACTCGCGGGTGCACATGTCGGTGGGGCCGACCACGCGGGAGCGACCGGTAATGGCGCAGATGGTGTCTTTGAGCTCTGGCACGTAAGGGGCGCCGACCAGGTGGGCGAGGGCTTGTTTGACGTCATCGTTGGTCATGGTGATCTTCCTGTTGAGGTGAATGGCCCGTTGTGGGCAGGGCCATCCTCACGCATGCCGCCTGGCCAGCTGCGCTACATAATTACTTCTGCTCGAACATGACGTAGATCTTGCGGCACGGCTCAAGCACTTCCCAGGTGCCTGTGAACCCGGCCGGGATTACGAACCGGTCGCCGGCGCGCAGGGTCTTGGCACCGCCGTTGTCGTCGCGCAGTACCGAAACGCCCTGAACGATCTCGCAGTATTCATGCTCGGTGTAGTTCACTTTCCACTGGCCGACCTCACCCTCCCAAACGCCTGCGGCAAACTGCCCGCATGGGCTGGAGTAATGGTTGTAGACCGCCTGGTCTGGCTCACCCTTGAGGATTTTTTCAGCCGCAGGGCGGTACCGTTCGGCTTCAGTGAGCACTTGGGCGAAGTCGATGATGCTGGCGATGTTCATGGTGCGGCTCCTGTTCTTGTTAAATAAAATTAACATCAGTAGGCTTTTGGGCCTCCCGTGTCAAATATATTGATAGTTTACAGTGGCTGGTTTAGGGTATCGCTTGCCAGTGTGCGCTCGTCGCCCGGCCAGAATTCTGACAACGCCTGTGAGTCCTCAGTGCGGCGTTGCACCTAAACAAGAGGAGGAGTTTCGTATGACCACCCTGACCCGTGCGGATTGGGAACAACGCGCCCAGCAACTGAAGATCGAAGGCCGTGCCTTCATCAACGGCGAATACACCGATGCCGTATCCGGTGAAACCTTCGAGTGCCTGAGCCCGGTCGACGGACGCTTCCTGGCCAAGGTTGCCAGCTGCGACCTGGCCGATGCCAACCGTGCCGTGGAAAACGCGCGTGCCACCTTCAACGCTGGCGTCTGGTCGCAGTTGGCCCCGGCCAAGCGCAAAGCCACGCTGATCCGTTTCGCTGACCTGCTGCGCCAGAACGTCGAAGAGCTGGCGCTGCTGGAAACCCTGGACATGGGCAAGCCGATTGGTGACTCCTCCAGCATCGACATCCCCGGTGCAGCCCAGGCCATTCACTGGACCGCCGAAGCCATCGACAAGGTTTACGACGAGGTCGCGCCCACCCCACACGACCAGCTTGGCCTGGTTACCCGTGAGCCAGTCGGCGTGGTCGGTGCCATCGTACCGTGGAACTTCCCGCTGCTGATGGCCTGCTGGAAACTCGGCCCGGCACTGGCCACCGGTAACTCGGTAGTGCTCAAGCCTTCGGAAAAATCGCCGCTGACCGCCATTCGCATCGCGCAACTGGCGATCGAGGCCGGCATCCCGGCGGGTGTACTGAACGTGCTGCCAGGCTACGGCCACACCGTGGGCAAGGCGTTGGCCCTGCACATGGATGTCGACACGCTGGTGTTCACCGGCTCGACCAAGATCGCCAAGCAACTGATGGTCTATGCGGGCGAATCGAACATGAAGCGAATCTGGCTGGAGGCTGGCGGCAAAAGCCCGAACATCGTCTTCGCCGATGCACCGGACCTGCAAGCGGCCGCTGCGGCTGCCGCCAGTGCCATCGCCTTCAACCAGGGCGAAGTGTGCACTGCCGGTTCGCGCCTGCTGGTCGAGCGCTCGATCAAGGACAAGTTCCTGCCCATGGTGGTCGAGGCCCTGAAAGGCTGGAAGCCCGGTAACCCGCTGGATCCAGAGACCACCGTGGGTGCGTTGGTCGATACCCAGCAAATGAATACCGTGCTGTCGTACATCGAGGCCGGCCACAAGGATGGCGCCAAGCTGCTGACCGGCGGCAAGCGCACCCTGGAGGAAACCGGTGGCACCTATGTGGAGCCGACCATCTTCGATGGCGTGACCAATGCCATGCGCATCGCCCAGGAAGAAATCTTCGGGCCGGTGCTGTCGGTGATTGCCTTCGACACCGCCGAAGAAGCCATCGCTATCGCCAACGACACCCCGTACGGCCTGGCGGCCGGTATCTGGACGGCGGACATTTCCAAGGCGCACAAGACTGCGCGGGCCGTGCGCGCCGGCAGCGTGTGGGTCAACCAGTACGACGGCGGCGACATGACCGCACCGTTCGGTGGCTTCAAGCAATCGGGCAACGGCCGTGACAAGTCGCTGCATGCGCTGGAGAAATACACCGAGCTGAAGGCGACCTGGATCAAGCTGTAATTCCAGGAGGGGCCGCTTTGCGGCCCATTCGCGGGTAAACCCGCTCCTACAGGTACTGCACCGCTTTCAAGGGTGGTGGTGTACCTGTGGGAGCGGGTTTACCCGCGAATGGGCCATGGAAAATTCTTGGCCTGGGAGGCAGCAATGCGTTGGGGGACCTACTTCGCCGTACTGGCATCAGTGCTCAGTGTCGGCCTGGCGCTGGGCGTGAGCATGCCCCTGGTATCTCTGCGTCTGGAAGCCTGGGGCTATGGCAGTTTCGCCATCGGCGTGATGGCCGCGATGCCTGCGCTGGGGGTACTGGCGGGTGCCAGCCTGGCCAGCCGCCTGGCCGGCTGGGTCGGCTTACCTGCGGCCATGCGCATCTGCCTGTGGGGTGGTGCGTTGTCCATCGGCCTGGTCGCGCTATTGCCCAGCTACCCGCTGTGGTTGCTGTTGCGGCTGATGATCGGCATGTCCCTGACCGTGGTGTTTATCCTGGGTGAGAGCTGGATCAACCAGCTGGTGGTCGAGCAATGGCGCGGCCGCCTGGTGGCGCTGTACGGTAGCAGCTACGCCTTGAGCCAGCTGGCTGGGCCGCTGGTGCTGGGCGTACTCGGTTCGGCTGACGATTTTGGTTTCTGGGCCGCCACCGGCCTGTTGCTGCTCGCGCCGCTGGTGCTGTTGGGGCGCGGCGGTGCACCGAGCACCGAAGCCTGCAGTGTCGGCTTCGGCGACCTGTTCAGGTTCTGCCGTCGCTTGCCCGTGATTGCCTGGGCCATCGCCCTGTTTGCCTCGTTCGAGGCAATGATCCTGACGTTGCTGCCGGTGTACTGCCTGCAGCAAGGTTTCACCACTGAAATCGCCTTGTTCATGGTCGGTACCGTGGTGGTCGGCGATGCTGTGCTGCAGTTGCCCATCGGCGCGCTGGCCGATCATATGTCGCGCCGTGCGTTGTTCACCGGCTGTGCGGTAACGCTACTGGTCTCCAGCCTGGCGATCCCGCTGTTGCTGCACACGCCGGTGATATGGCCGCTGTGGGTACTGTTCGGGGCCAGTGCCGGCGGCCTTTTCACCTTGTCGCTGGTGCTGATCGGTGAGCGCTACCGCGACGATGAACTGGTGCGGGCCAATGCTCACGTGGCGCAGTTGTGGGGCATTGGCTGCCTGCTGGGGCCATTGTTGGCCGGGGCAGGCAGCCAGTGGGTCAGCGGGCATGCGTTGCTGTTGCTGATGGCTGCAGGGGCTGCGGGGCTGGTGGTGTTGACCCAGAGGCGCGGGGCGTTTGAGGTTGTGTCTGCCTGAGCGTTTTCGGGGCTGCAAAGCAGCCCCAAAATCGTCGCTACAACATTTTCTCCAGGCCAACCGCCTTGCTGACCCAGGCATTGAACCTGCGCCACATCCCGCCCGGCTCGGAGGTCAGCACATGCTGCTGTCCATTGTCCTCAGTCGCCCACACCAGTTTGCCCCCCTGCAGTTTCACCTGATAGCTCAGCGCCGGCGCCATACCCTGCTGGCTCAGCTCGCGGGTGTATTCGGCCAGTTCCGGGCTGTCCACCAGCACCCCCACTTCGGTATTCCACAGGACCGAACGCGGGTCGAAGTTGAATGAACCGATGAAAGTCTTGCGCCGGTCGAACACGATCGCCTTGGTGTGCAGGCTGGAGTCCGAGCTACCGCGGAAACTCAAGCGCCCCGCGCTGGGGTCGCCCGGCTGGCGGCGCAGCTCATAAAGCTGTACCCCATGTTCGAGCAAGGCCCGGCGATAGGGGGCGTAGCCACCGTGCACGGCCGGCACATCGGTGGCTTCCAGTGAGTTGGTCAGCAGCTTTACCGAGACACCTGCGTCGGCGCGGCCGGTCAGGTACAGCAGCCCTGGCTCGCCCGGCACGAAATAAGCCGATGTCAGCATCAGTTCGCTGTGCACGTTGGCCAGGTCAGGCGCCAACTGGTGGCTCAGCAGCAACTGCGGGTCCGGCTCGTCATCGGCCAGTACCTTGCTTGGGGCATCCCACAGCGCCTGGGCATGGGCCCAGATCAGCTCGTTGCGCCACACATCCAGGCGCGGCTGCGACTGGTAGGCCATCAACCGATCGTACAAGGCCTTGCGCTGGGTCCTGGCTTCAGCCAGCGAGACTTCCAGGCGATGACGACTGGCACGCAGGTCGTCGGCATCCGGCGCATGCCACAGAAAATCGCTGATAGGTCGGCTGAGCGCGCTGTTCCAGTACTGGTCGAAACTGTGCCCCAGTTGCTCGGCGATAGGGCCGACGCTCAGCAGGTCGATGTCGGTGAAGTTGAGGTTGGGCTCGGCATCGAAATACTCGTCGCCGAGGTTGCGGCCGCCGACGATAGCCATGCTGTTGTCCACCAGGAACAGCTTGTTGTGCATGCGGCGGTGCTGGCGCGACAGGTTGAACAGCCGGCCGAAGGCGCGCGTCACCCCGGTGCTGCGGCCCAGGTGCAGCGGGTTGAACACGCGGATCTGAATATTCGGGTGAGCAGCGAGTGTGCCCATGATGGTGTCCAGGCCGTCGCTGGTGGTGTCGTCGAGCAGAATGCGTACGCGCACGCCGCGGTCGGCGGCACGCAGCAGTTCGTGCACCAGGGCGCGGGTGCTGAGGCCGTCGTGCACGATGTAGTACTGCAGGTCGATGCTGGCTTGGGCGTTGCGGATCAATTCGGCGCGGGCGCGAAATGCTTCGTTGCTGTTGGGCAGCAGGCGAAAGCCGGACTGCCCGCCATACGGTGCCGCCTGGCGCAGCACCGAGCGGCCGAACGCGGAGTCGTTGGCGGGCAGGGCCTGGCTGGTTTCGCGTGGGGTACTGACGCTGGCACAGCCGGCAAGGCCGAGCAACAGCATCAGCAACAAAGACAAGGCGCGCTGAGGTCTCAAGGGTGGATCGTCCTGTGCGGCAAGGGCTGTGGAGGTTGGACAGTGGCGGGCGGCGCAAAGTTACGCGTCGGCGCTTTCTTCATCCAGTAGACGAAGGGCGGTTTCACCTACCTTGCGTACGGCAGCCTCGATCTGTGGCGTCGGCCGCGCGGCGAAGTTCATGCGCAGGCAGTGGCGGAACTTGCCCGAGGCCGAGAAGATACTGCCCACCGCCACCTGAACACCTTGCTCCAGTAAAGCGCGGTTCAGCCGCAGCGTGTCGAAATGTTCGGGGAATTCCACCCACAGCATGAAGCCGCCCTGCGGCCGGCTGACCCGGGTACCCGCCGGGAAGTAGCGCGTTACCCAATCGCTCATCAGGTCACGGCCACGCTGGTACTGGCTGCGCATGCGCCGCATGTGGGGCTGGTAGTGCCCGCCGGCGATGAAATCGGCAATTGCCAGTTGCGGCTGGCTGGCGCTGCTGCCGGTACTGATGTATTTCATGTGCAGCACCCGTTCCAGATAGCGCCCAGGTGCCACCCAGCCCACCCGCAGGCCGGGGGCCAGGGTTTTGGAGAACGAACTGCAGAGCAACACGCGGCCATCGTCGTCGAATGACTTGAGGGTGCGCGGGCGCGGGTAGGTGTAGGCCAGGTCGCCGTACACATCGTCTTCCAGGATCGCCACATCGTAGCGCTGGGCCAGGCTGAGCAAAGCCTTCTTGCGCGCCTCGGGCATGATGTAGCCGAGTGGGTTGTTACAGCTGGGGGTGATCTGAATGAGCTTGATCGGCCACTGCTCCAGGGCCAGCTCCAGCGCTTCCAGGCTGATGCCGGTGACCGGGTCGGTGGGGATCTCCAGCGCTTTCATGCCCAGGCCCTTGAGGGTTTGCATGGCGCCGTGGAAGCTGGGCGAGTCGACCGCAACGATGTCGCCTGGCTCGCAAACCGCGCGAATGCTGCATGACAGCGCTTCATGGCAGCCGGTGGTGATCACCAGGTCGGCCGGGCCGAGGCGGCAGCCGGAATCGAGCATCAGCCGCGCTACCTGCTCGCGCAGCGCCAGGTTGCCATGGATATTGTCGTAATACAGCCCCGGCATGTCCTGGCGCCGGCTCAACTGGGCGAGGCTGCGCAGCAAAGGCTTGAGGGTGGGGCTGTCGATATCGGGCATGCCGCGGCCGAGTTGCACCACGTCCTTGTGCGGGGTGCTGCGCACTAGCTCGAGTACCTGTTCCCATTGCGAGATGTCCACAGGGCGCTGGGCCGGGCGGCTGACTGCAGGCAGCGCTGGCAGCTGGCGGTGGTCGCTGACGAAATAGCCGGACTTGGGCCTGGGCGAGACCATGCCGCTGTCTTCGAGCATGCGGTAGGCCTGCTGCACGGTGCTCAGGCTGACCCCGTGCTCCACGCTCAGGGCGCGTACCGACGGCAGGCGCTGGCCTGGGCGATACAGGCCCTGCTCGATGCGGGCACCGAGCAGTTCGGCGAGGTTGAGGTAAAGGGTCAAGGCATACTCCTGGGCTACCTGCAGGCAGCGACCGGTACAGTTGCCTGGAAAATACAGCATTCAGTCGGCCGCCGGCCAATGCTGTATGGGAATAATAAGGCTGTTTTGGATCTGTATTGCCGGTATCGCCCTCGCGCATGCTTTGCCTACGGTATCGACTGAACGGGGAGGGTGCGGTGATGGGGGGCATGAGCGATGTGCGCTTGCAGCTGTTGGCCAAGGAACTGGAAACCGAGCAGCAGGCCAAGGTGTTCAACGCGCCGCAGGGGTTGGGGCGCTGGGGCCTGATGCTGCACCGCTGGCGTACCCGCAGGGCGCTGTTGCAGTTGACCGATGCCGAGCTGCGCGATGTTGGGCTGAGCTGGGAGCAGGCGCGGCTCGAAGGGCGGAAGCCCTTCTGGAAGGACTGACAGGATGGTCGCTGGAGGGCCTGTTGTGCCCCAGACTTGAAACTTGCACCGAACCTGTGGGAGCAACTGTCCTGCTCAATTTCAAAAAGCTGGCGCGATCCCTGTGGGAGCGGGCTTGCCCGCGAACACGGGCGAAGCCCGTGCCATCCACCACGGGGTTGGCTTCGCGGGCACGCCCGCTCCCACAGGGGGGCTAGTCAGCTTTAGATTTTAAGCAAGACAGTTGCTGCCACCAGGATGGGGCCTTTCAGGCCAGCTCTTTGAGGCGATGCCACAGCATCCCCAGCGCCAGCAGTGGCGAGCGCAGGTGCTGGCCGCCAGGGAAGGTGATGTGCGGCACCTTGTTGAAAAGGTCGAAGCGCCCGCTTTCCTGGCCGCTGATGGCTTCGCCCAGCAGGCGCGCGGCCAGGTGGGTGGCGTTGAGCCCATGGCCCGAGTAGGCCTGGGCGTAATACACGTTCGGCTGGCTGCCCAGCCGGCCGACCTGCGGCAGGCGGTTGGCGCCGATGCCGATCATGCCGCCCCACTGGTAATCGATGCGTACGTTGGCCAATTCGGGGAACACCTTGAGCATCTTCGGCCGCATGTAGGCGGCGATGTCCTTCGGGTCTCGGCCCGAGTAGTGGCAGGCACCGCCGAACAGCAGCCGGTTGTCGGCTGAGAGGCGATAGTAATCCAGGGCTACCCGTTGGTCGCACACTGCCATGTTCTGCGGCAGCAGCCTGCGGGCGCGTTCCTCGCCCAGCGGCTCGGTGGCGATGATGTAGCTGCCCGCTGGCAGCACCTTGCCGCCCAGTTCGCGGTTGAGGTTGTTGTGGTAGGCGTTGCAGCACAGCACCAGGGTCTTGGCGCGCACCCGGCCTTGGGCGGTATGCACTTGCACTGATGTGCCGTAGTCGATGCGGGTAACTTCGGACTGCTCGAACAGCTTCACCCCCAGGCGCGCGGCCACGGCCGCTTCGCCCAGGGCCAGGTTGAGCGGGTGCAGGTGCCCGGAGCCCATGTCGATCAGCCCACCCACATAGCAGTCGGCGCCGACCACGCTGTGGATATCGTCCTTGCCGACCAGGCGCAGCTCGTGTGGGTAGCCGAGGCTACGCAGCTCTTCGGCGTCTTCGGCAAAGCCCAGCAGCTCGGCGGGTTTGTTGGCCAGGTCGCAGTAGCCCCAGGTCAGGTCGCAGGCAATGGCATGCCGCTCGACCCGCTCGCGCACGATCTGCACGGCCTCCAGGCCCATCAGTTTCATGCTGCGCACGCCGTCCTCGCCAATCACCGGCAGAAACTGCTCCAGACCATGGCCGACCCCGCGAATCAGCTGGCCGCCGTTGCGCCCACTGGCGCCCCAGCCGAGTTTGCGCGCTTCCAGCAGGATGACCGAGAAGCCGCGCTCGGCCAACTCGATGGCCGTGTTCAGGCCTGAATAGCCACCCCCGACGATGCACACGTCGGCACTGTGCTCGCCCTGCAGGAAAGCGTGGTCAGGGTGTGGCGCGCTGCTGGCGGCGTAGTAGGAGGCGGCGTGCTGCGCGCTGTGGATCATGGCGTCGGTCCTGGGGCTGGTGGGCGAGGGGGGAGGATAAGCCGGGGCTCTGGGGTGGGCAACCGGCCCCACCGCCGGCAAGCCAGCGCCCACAGGGTCTGCGCAAGGGCTGAGACCAGTGGTGTGCCTGTGGAAGCTGGCTTGCCGGCGATTGGCCCTATAATCCAACCCCTGGTTTTCAATTTTGTACTTAGCCATGTCCTGCAACCGCCACAAGATCCACTTCCTGCGCGAACTCATCCCTGCCTTCGAGTGCGAACCCGGCTGCCACGACTGCTGCGGCCCGGTCACCACTTCGGCCGAAGAAATGGCCCGCCTGCCGCGCAAGTCCCAGGCCGAGCAGGATGCCGCCCTGGCGCGCCTGGACTGTGTGCACCTGGGCCCCAACGGCTGCACGGTGTATGAAGAACGGCCGATGATCTGCCGCTTGTTCGGCACCACCCCGCGCATGGCCTGCCCCCGTGGTCGGGGCCCTGAGCCGATGATCGACCCTGCCGCGGAGCAGCTCGTTCACCAGTTCATTGCCAGCACCCGCCAGGTGTTGGTCTAGCGTCAGTCCGGAATCGGCAGGCAGAGGCTCTCCTTCACCTCTTCCATCACGATGTAGCTCTTCGACTCGCGCACGTGCGGCAGCTTCAGCAGGATGTCGCCGAGCAGCTTGCGGTACGAGGCCATCTCGGAAATGCGCGCTTTCACCAGGTAGTCGAAGTCACCGGAAACCAGGTGGCATTCCAGCACGTGCGGCAGCTTCAGCACCGCGCGGCGGAACTCTTCGAAGGTGTCACCCGACTTGTAGTCCAGGCTGATTTCCACGAACACCAGCAGGCTACCCTTGAGGTGCTGCGGGTTCAGGCGGGCGTTGTAGCCCATGATGATGCCCTCGCGCTCAAGGCGGCGAACCCGCTCGGTGCATGGGGTGGTGGACAGCCCGACTTTCTCGCCCAGTTCGGTGAAGGAAATACGCCCGTCATTCTGCAGGATACGCAGAATGTTGCGGTCGATCTTGTCCAGTTCACGCTTGCTCTGGTGCTGGGTTCTCATAGGGGATGCCCCTCCGTAAAAGGCGATTATGCCGAGAATTCTCGCCAATAATAGGCTTTTATATAGTGAATTGCACTGCCCTCGAATTTCTATACTGCGCCCATCAATGCCATTTCCATAAAAGTCTGCGGCGTGCCGCGTGTGAGGGATACAACGATGCGAGTTCTGGTACTTGGTAGCGGTGTGATTGGAACCGCCAGTGCCTACTACCTGGCCCGGCAAGGTTTCGAAGTGACGGTGGTCGACCGCCAGCCGGCGGTGGCCATGGAAACCAGCTTCGCCAACGCCGGCCAGATCTCGCCCGGCTATGCCTCGCCCTGGGCCGCCCCGGGTGTGCCGCTGAAGGCCATCAAATGGCTTATGGAGCGCCATGCACCCTTGGCAATCAAGCTCACCGGTGACGTTGACCAGTACCTGTGGATGGCCCAGATGCTGCGCAACTGCACCGCCAGCCGTTATGCGGTGAACAAGGAACGCATGGTGCGCCTGTCCGAGTACAGCCGTGACTGCCTCGACGAGCTGCGCGCCGAAACCGGCATCAATTACGAAAACCGCAGCCTGGGCACCACCCAGCTGTTCCGTACCCAGGCCCAGGTCGATGCTGCGGCCAAGGATATCGCCGTGCTCGAGCAGTCTGGCGTACCGTACGAATTGCTGGACCGCGATGGCATTGCCCGCGTCGAGCCGGCCCTGGCCGGGGTGAAGGATATTCTCGCTGGCGCCCTGCGCCTGCCCAACGACCAGACCGGCGACTGCCAGCTGTTCACCACCAAGCTGGCCGACATGGCGCTGAAGCTGGGCGTGGAGTTCCGCTTCGGCCAGGACATCCAGCGCCTGGACTTCGCCGGCGACCGCATCAATGGCGTGTGGATCGACGGCAAGCTGGAAACCGCCGACCGCTATGTGCTGGCGCTGGGCAGCTATTCGCCACACATGCTCAAGCCGCTGGGCATCAAAGCCCCGGTCTATCCGCTGAAGGGTTACTCGCTGACAGTGCCGATCACCAATGGCGACATGGCGCCGACCTCGACCATTCTCGACGAGACCTACAAGGTTGCGATCACCCGTTTCGACAACCGTATCCGCGTTGGCGGCATGGCTGAGATCGCCGGTTTTGACCTGTCGCTCAACCCGCGTCGGCGTGAAACACTGGAGATGATCGTCAACGACCTTTATCCTCGCGGCGGTGATCTGAGCCAGGCCAGTTTCTGGACCGGTCTGCGTCCGGCCACCCCGGACGGTACACCGATTGTCGGTGCCACGGCGTTCCGCAACCTGTTCCTCAATACCGGTCACGGCACCCTGGGCTGGACCATGGCGTGCGGCTCCGGGCGCCTGCTGGCAGACCTGATCGCGCGCAAGAAGCCGCAGATCAGCGCCGAGGGCCTGGACATTTCCCGGTATGGCAACAGCCGGGAAGCGGCCAAGCACGGGCATGCTGCGCCGGCTCACCAGCAGTAAGGTCGCCTGTACCGGCCTCATCGCCGGCAAGCCAGCTCCCACAGGATCTCCGCAGTTCTCAGGCCCTGTGAGTCCTGTGGGAGCTGGCTTGCCGGCGATGAATCCAACACCGATTTCTAATTGAACCACCATAAGGCAGCCGCCATGCGTCCCGCCCGCGCCCTGATCGACCTCCAGGCCCTGCGCCACAACTACCGTCTGGCCCGTGAACTGACCGGTGCCAAAGCCCTGGCCGTGATCAAGGCCGATGCCTACGGCCATGGTGCCGTGCGCTGTGCCCTGGCCCTGGAGGCCGAAGCCGATGGCTTTGCCGTGGCCTGTATCGAAGAGGCGCTGGAACTGCGCGATGCCGGTATCAAGGCCCCGGTGCTGCTGCTGGAAGGCTTTTTCGAAGCCAGCGAGCTGGCACTGATCGCCGAGCACGATCTGTGGTGTGTGGTGCACTCGCTGTGGCAGCTGGAGGCTATCGAGAAAGCGCAACTGCGCAAGCCGCTAAGTGTCTGGCTGAAGCTGGACAGCGGCATGCACCGGGTGGGCTTGCACCCCAAGGATTACCACGAGGCCTACCAGCGCCTGCTGGCCAGCGGCAAGGTCGCGCGGATTGTACTGATGAGCCACTTCGCCCGTGCCGACGAACTGGATGCTGACGCCACCGCGCAGCAGATCGCCGTGTTCGAAGCCGCACGCCAGGGCCTTGCCGCCGAGTGCAGCCTGCGCAACTCCCCCGGCGTGCTGGGCTGGCCGCAAGCGCCCAGCGACTGGGTGCGCCCAGGCCTCATGCTGTATGGCGCCACGCCCTTCGAGGTGGCCCAGGCCGAAGCTGCGCGCCTGCAGCCGGTGATGACCCTGCAATCGCGGGTGATCAGCGTGCGTGAGCTGCCCGCCGGCCAACCGGTGGGCTACGGTGCCAAGTTCGTCAGCCCGCGGCCGACCCGTGTTGGCGTGGTGGCCATGGGGTACGCCGATGGCTACCCGCGCCAGGCGCCCAATGGCACGCCGGTGCTGGTTGCGGGCAAGCGCGCCCCGTTGATCGGCCGGGTGTCGATGGACATGCTCAGCATCGACCTCACCGATGTGCCCGACGCCACGGTGGGTAGCCCGGTCGAACTGTGGGGCAAGCAGGTACTGGCCAGCGAAGTGGCGGCACAGGCTGGCACCATTCCTTACCAGATCTTCTGCAACCTGAAACGGGTCCCCCTGGACTACGTCGGCGAATGACACGCTGATGCGGACAGGTTGAGGGCGGTGTGTTGTAAATACTGAACGGCATTGCCATGATATCGTTCACATCCACCCCCCCTTTCTACCGTTTCAGGAGGCTCCAGCTTTGGACGTCGGCGAACGACTGCAAGCCATCCGCAAGCTCAAGGGCCTGTCCCAGCGCGAACTCGCCAAGCGCGCCGGGGTGACCAACAGCACCATCTCGATGATCGAGAAGAACAGCGTAAGCCCCTCCATCAGCTCGTTGCGCAAGGTGCTCAGTGGCATTCCCATGTCCATGGTCGAATTCTTTTCGGTCGAACTGGAGGCGCAGAGCCCTGCGCAAATTGTCTACAAAGCCCACGAGCTGATCGATATCTCGGACGGCGCGGTAACCATGAAACTGGTCGGCAAGTCGCACCCCAACCGCGCCATTGCCTTCCTGACCGAGGTCTACCCGCCGGGCGCCGACACCGGTGCCGAAATGCTGACCCATGACGGGGAGGAAACCGGCATCCTGCTCGAAGGCCGCCTTGAGCTGGTGGTCGGCAACGAGATCTTCATCCTCGAGGAAGGCGACAGCTACTACTTCGAAAGCACCCGCCCGCACCGCTTTCGCAACCCGTTCGACCAGCCTGCACGGCTGATCAGTGCCGCTACGCCCTCAAACTTTTGATCCAGCGCAGTGCATTGATTCGGCAATACCCCTTTCCCGTGTAGGGTCGTTTCACCGCCTTCAGGTTGCCGCTATACTTTCCAGCGCTCGCTGTTTCGTGGCCGCGGGCGTGATTAGCCACCATGAGGGTGTTCGCGTGAACCAAATCAAGAAGATGCTGGCCGTACCAGCAGCCGTATTCGCCCTCTGGGCAATGAGCGCAACCGCTGCGACCAATGACGACATTGCCAAGCGCCTGGAACCCGTTGGCCAGGTCTGTGTGCAGGGCCAGGAGTGCAAAGGCATGGAAGTGGCGGCGACCGCGGGTGGCGGTGGTGCCAAGACCCCGGACGAGATCATTGCCAAGCACTGCAATGCCTGCCATGGCAGCGGCCTGCTCGGCGCGCCCAAGGTGGGTGATACCGCGGCCTGGAAGGAGCGAGCCGACCACCAGGGCGGCCTGGATGGCATCCTGGCCAAGGCCATTACCGGCATCAACGCCATGCCACCGAAAGGTACCTGCGCGGACTGCTCGGACGACGACCTGAAAGGGGCGATCAAGAAGATGTCCGGGCTGTGAGCTGCAGCTGAATTTCACCAGGCCCGCCATTGATGGCGGGCTTTGTTTTTGTGGCGGCTGTGCCGGCCTCTTTGCGGCTTTGGCCGCGAAAGGGCCCGCACCGGCAACCAACTCGCTTGAGTTCATGTCCAACCCCTGAACCCACGGATGTCTCAGGAGGCCCCATGCACCTCTGCTCCATCGACCAGGCTGTCGAGCAGGTCCTGGCACGCCTGCCAGCTCATATCCACATGGGCCTGCCGCTGGGCCTGGGCAAGCCCAACGCCTTCGTCAATGCCCTCTACGCCCGCGTGCGCGAACTGCCCGAACGGCGGCTGACCATCTACACCGCCCTGTCCCTGGGCCGGCCGGCACTGGGCGACGGGCTGCAGCGGCGCTTTCTGGAGCCTTTTGTCGAGCGCGTATTCGCCGACTATGAAGAGCTCACCTACCTCAGCGACCTGCACAACGACACATTGCCAGCCAACATCCGCGTCGAGCAGTTCTTCATGCAGCCCGGCAGCTTGCTGCACAGCGAATCGGCGCAGCAGGACTACGTCAGCAGCAATTACAGCCACGCCGCGCGGGATATCAACGCCAAGGGCCTGAACCTGATCGCCCAACTGGTGGCTGCCACGCCCGAAAAGCCCGTGCACCTGAGCCTGGCCTGCAACCCCGACATCACCCTCGACCTGCTGCCCATGGTCGCCAAACGCCGCGCTGCCGGTGAAACCATCCTCATGCTGGGGCAGGTGCACGCCGAGCTGCCTTACATGCCTGGCGATGCCGAGCTGCCGATCGACACGTTCGACCTGTTGCTCGACGAGGCCGAACAACGCCGGCTGTTTTCCACACCGAACATGCCGGTCGGCATTCAGGACCACTGCATTGGCCTGCATGCCAGCAGCCTGGTGCGCGACGGCGGCACGCTGCAGATCGGTATTGGTGCCATGGGCGATGCGGTCGCCGCGGCATTGCTGGCGCGCCAGGGCGACAACGCTGGCTACCGTGCGGTGCTCGATGCACTCGATGTCTGCCCCTGGCAGGTGCTGATCGAACGGGAAGGGGGGCTGGATACCTTCGCTCAAGGCCTCTACGGCTGCAGCGAGATGTTCGTTAACGGCCTGCTGGTGCTGGCCGAGGCAGGCTTGTTGCGACGCCCGGCGGATGAGCAGGGCGCGTTGTTGCACGGTGGCTTCTTCCTTGGCCCGCAGGCGTTCTATCAGCGCTTGCGCGAGATGCCGCTGGAGCAGCGTGCACAGTTCGTCATGACCCGTATCAGCTTCATCAACGAACTCTACGGGCAAGAGGAACTCAAGCGCCGCCAGCGCCGCGATGCGCGCTTCATCAACACCGCATTCGGCATGACCCTGCTGGGTGCCGGGGTGGCCGACCAGCTGGAAGATGGTCGAGTGCTCAGTGGCGTGGGCGGGCAATACAACTTCGTTGCCCAAGGCCATGCGCTGGAGGGTGGGCGCTCGATCCTGCTGTTGCGCAGTTGGCGTGAGGCGGGCGGCGAGGTGACGTCGAACATTTTCTGGTCGTACGGCCACTGCACCATCCCCCGACACCTGCGCGATATCGTGGTGACCGAATACGGCATCGCCGACCTGCGTGGGCAGACCGACAGCGAAGTGATTGCACGGTTGCTGGCGGTAAGCGATTCACGGTTCCAGCAGGGGCTGATCGAGCAGGCCAAGAGTGCCGGCAAGCTGCACAAGGGCTTTGAGCTGGACGCGCGCTTTGCCGACAACACCCCGCAACGCCTTGAGGCGGTAAGGGCGCAGCATGCACGGTTGTTCCCCGAGTATCCGCTGGGTACGGACTTCACTGCCGAAGAGCAGGACCTGTTGCGGGCGCTGAACTGGTTGAAGAGCAAGTTCAAGTTGAGCGAGGTGCTGGAGCTGGGCGAGGCCGCGCTGGATGCGCCGGGGCCGGAGGGGTATGAGCAGCATCTGGAGCGGATGGGGCTGGATGCTCCGCAGGGGTTGAAGGAAGAACTTTATCAGCGGCTGTTGCTGGCGGGGTTGGCGGCTACCTGATGAATTGCCGGGGCTGCTTTGCAGCCCATCGCCGACAAGCCAGCCCCACAGGTACTGCATAAGCCCTGAGGCCTGTGCGGTCCATGTGGGAGCTGGCTTGCCGGCGATGAGGCCGGTACAGGCTTACTCGATGAAAGTGACCACACCACCTTCCAGCGACTTCACCCGGGCCAGCGATTCAACGCGGTAGCCCTGGCTGTCCAGTTCGGCGCGGCCGCCCTGGAACGACTTCTCGATGACGATACCCAGGCCGGCCACGGTGGCGCCGGCCTGCTTGATGATCGAGATCAGTGCCTGCGACGCCTTGCCGTTGGCCAGGAAGTCGTCGATCACCAGCACGCGGTCGCTGCTGTTCAGGTGGCGCGGCGAGATGGCCACGGTGTTCTCGGTCTGCTTGGTGAAGGAGTACACCGAGGCGGTCAGCAGGTTTTCGGTCAGGGTCAGCGACTGGTGCTTGCGGGCGAAGATCACCGGTACGCCCAGCTTCAGGCCAGTCATCACTGCCGGGGCAATGCCGGAGGCTTCGATGGTGACGATCTTGGTCACGCCAGCATCGGCGAACAGGCGGGCGAACTCGTCACCGATCAGCTGCATCAGCGCCGGGTCGATCTGGTGGTTGAGAAACGCGTCCACTTTGAGGACCTGATCGGAAAGCACGATGCCTTCTTCGCGAATCTTCTGATGCAGTGCTTCCACTGTGATTTCCTCGATGTAACAAAGGTGGCCGCTGGAGGCGGCAATATTAAAGAGTAATGGTTGATCAGCGTTTGAGCATTGCCCGGATGTCGGCCAGGGCGTTGTTGCCGCGTGCCGCCTTCACCTCGACCGGGGCGTCGTCCAGACCTTCCCAGGCCAGGTCGTCGGGTGGCAATTCGTCGAGGAACCGGCTGGGCGTACAGTCGATGATTTCACCGTACTGTTTGCGCTTGGCGGCGAAGGTAAAGGCCAGGGTCTGGCGGGCGCGGGTGATGCCCACATAGGCCAGGCGGCGCTCTTCTTCGATGGTGTCAGCCTCGATGCTGGAGCGGTGCGGGAGGATTTCCTCTTCCATGCCCATGATGAACACGTAGGGGAACTCCAGGCCTTTGGAGGCATGCAGGGTCATCATCTGCACCCCTTCGGCGTTCTCTTCTTCTTCCTGCTGGCGCTCGAGCATGTCGCGCAGCACCAGCTTGCCGATGGCGTCCTCGATGGTCATGTCACCCTCTTCATCCTTTTCGAGGGTGTTTTTCAGTGCGTCCACCAGGAACCAGACGTTGCTGATGCGGAAATCGGCGGCCTTGTCGCTGGCGGTCTGCTGGCGGATCCAGTTTTCGTAGTCGATGTCGCGGATCATCTCGTGCAGCGCGGCAATCGGGTCTTCCAGGGCGACCTTCTGGCGTACCCCGTCCAGCCAGTGTTTGAAGCGCTGCAAACGCTCGGTATAGCGGGCGTCCAGGTGTTCACCCAGGCCCAGCTCGTCGCTGGCGGCGTACATGGAAATGCCGCGCTCGGTGGAATAGTTGCCGAGCTTTTCCAGGGTGGTGGAGCCGATCTCGCGGCGCGGCACGTTGATCACCCGCAGGTAGGCGTTGTCGTCGTCCGGGTTCACCAGCAGGCGCAGGTAGGCCATCAGGTCCTTGACCTCCTGGCGGCCGAAGAAGCTGTTGCCGCCCGACAGGCGATACGGCACCTGGTGGTGCTGCAGTTTCAGCTCGATCAGCTTGGCCTGGTAGTTGCCGCGGTAGAGGATGGCAAAGTCGCTGTACGGGCGGTTGGTGCGCAGGTGCAAGGTGAGGATCTCCATGGCCACCCGTTCGGCCTCGGCTTCCTCGTTCTTGCAGCGGATCACGCGGATCTCGTCGCCTACACCCATCTCGCTCCACAGCTGTTTTTCGAACGCGTGCGGGTTGTTGGCGATCAGCACGTTGGCACAGCGCAGGATCCGGCTGGTGGAGCGGTAGTTCTGTTCGAGCATGACGATCTTCAGGGAGGGGTAGTCCTCCTTGAGCAGCATCAGGTTCTCGGGGCGGGCACCGCGCCAGGCATAGATGGACTGGTCGTCGTCGCCCACCACGGTGAACTGGTTGCGCATGCCGATCAGCATCTTCACCAGCAGGTACTGGCTGGCATTGGTGTCTTGGTACTCGTCCACCAGCAGGTAGCGCACGCGGTTCTGCCAGCGCTCCAGCACCTCGGGGTGTTCCTGGAACAGCTTCACCGGCTGCAGGATCAGGTCGTCGAAGTCCACTGCGTTGAACGCCTTGAGCGTGCGTTGGTAGTGGGTGTAGACGATGGCGGCGGTCTGCTCGCGCGGATTGCGCGCCTTTTCCAGGGCTTCTGGCGGCAGGATCAGGTCGTTCTTCCAGGCACCGATCATGTTCTTGATCTCGTCGATGCCGTCGTCGCCTGAGTATTCCTTCTGCATGATGTCCGACAGCAACGCCTTGATGTCGGACTCGTCGAAGATCGAGAAGCCCGGCTTGTAGCCCAGCCGCTCGTGTTCCTTGCGGATGATGTTCAGGCCCAGGTTGTGGAAGGTACACACCGTCAGGCCGCGACCTTCCCCCGGGCGCAGCAAGGTGCCAACCCGCTCCTTCATCTCGCGCGCGGCCTTGTTGGTAAAGGTCATCGCCACGATGTACTGGGCACGAATGCCGCAGTTCTGGATCAGGTGGGCAATCTTGCGCGTGATCACGCTGGTCTTGCCCGAGCCTGCACCGGCGAGCACCAAAAGAGGGCCGCCGACATAGTCACGGGCTTCCTGCTGCCGGGGATTGAGTCGGGACATGCTAGAAACCGGGGGTCGCCAGAAAATAGCCGCGCATTCTAACAGCCATGGGGCCGTTGTGGCGTGACCGTCTGACGTCTGAGTCAGACTTTTATTGGCGCCCTGTATTAGTCAGGCTAATGCCAGGCACTGGAAAAATCGTATTTGCCGAACGGGCCTGATTTCGCGCAGGATGCACGACAAAATACGTCGGGTCGCCGCAGAGTCCGGTGTATGTATAAAATTGAAAATCATTTTCATCAATGCAGTAGCATATTCATCTTCTCTCGTTGTGCCGTGAAGCCCTAAGGAGCCCGCTTGTCCACGCCTGTCGAACCTCTGCGTTTGCTGCTGTTGGCTGATGAGCCGGAATGGGCCGTGCTGCTGCGCGAGTGCGTGCAGGGGTTGGGTGGCACTGCAGTGCTGTTGACGGCGCCTGACTGGGAGGCCGTCGACAGCCTTTTCAGCCATGACCGGCAAGCCGTGGTCCTGGCGACTGCGGCACTGCAACCAGCGCCGGGGCGCTGTGAGCTGCCGACCATCCTGCTGCTGGACGACGAGCCCGCGGTGGCCCCCAGCGGCGTCAGCGACTGGCTGGTGCGCCAACAGCTCAGCACCGATAGCCTGCGCCGCTCGCTGCGGCATGTGCGCGAACGCGGTGTGCTGGTGGCCACCTTGCAGCGCCTTGCCGAGCAAGACCCACTGACCGGTATCGCCAACCGCCAGGGCTTCCAGGCCTTGCTCACGGCACGGCTGGCTGAAAACGAAGGCCGGGGCGTTGCCCTCGGCCACCTCGACCTGGACAACTTCCGCCACGTCAACGACGCCCTTGGCCACCAGAGCGGTGACCGCCTGATCCTGCAGGTTGTGGCCCGGTTGAAACACCAACTGGAAGCGGGGGACCAATTGGCGCGCCTGGGCAGCGACGAATTCGCGCTGCTGATCGACACGCGCCGCGACCCGAACCGCGCCGAATGGATTGCCGAACGCATCGTCGAGGCCTTGGCCGAGCCCTATTGGATCGATGGCGAAAGCTTGCTGTTGGGCTGCAGCCTGGGCCTGGCGCATGCCCGTGCCCAGGGCGGCGCCGACCCGCTGATGTGGCACGCGCACATCGCCATGCGCCAGGCCAAGGGTAGCCAGGGCTGCACCTTCCATGTGTTCAACGAGCGCATCAACCGTAACGCCCGCAGCCTGGCCGACCTGGAAAGCGAACTGCGCCGCGCCCTGCGCCGGGATGAACTGGAACTGCACTATCAACCCCGGCTGAACCTGGCCGATGGGCGCATCGTGGGGCTCGAGGCGCTGGTGCGCTGGCGGCACTCGGACCGGGGGCTGCTACCGCCCTGCGAGTTCGTGCCGCTGGCGGAGCAAAGCGGCCTGATCGTGCCATTGGGCTACTGGGTGATTTCCCGTGCGCTGCGCGACATGCAGGCGTTGTGCGAACGCGGCCTGGAGCCGCTGCACATGGCGGTCAACCTGAGCTTCCGCCAGTTCCAGGATAGCCAGCTGCTGGCCACCTTGAGCCGGCTGATCCTCGAGCACGGGGTGGATGCTCGCTGGCTGGAATTCGAGCTGACCGAAACGGCGGTCATGCGCCGCAACGAGCTGGTACGCCAGACCATGGATGCGCTGGGCCGGCTGGGCGTGCGCTTCTCGCTGGATGACTTTGGCACCGGTTTTTCGTCGTTCGTACACCTGAACAGCCTGCCGATCACCTTGCTCAAGGTGGACCGCAGTTTCGTGGCCGAAATGGAAATGCGCGAGGAAAACCGCAAGCTGGTGCACGCCATGATCAACCTGGCGCACAACCTTAACCTTGAGGTGGTGGCTGAAGGGGTGGAGAGTGAGGAGCAACTGGAGCTGCTGCGCGGGTTTGGTTGTGACCAGGTGCAAGGCTTTCTGGTCAGCAAGCCACTGCCGGTGGGGGAGTTGATGGAGTTTTTGCTGCAGGCGCCTGACTGTCAGTTGGGGGTTGTCCTTTAGGGCCCTTTCGCGGGCACGCCCGCTCCCACAGGGGCCGCGCACTGTACCTGTGGGAGCGGGCGTGCCCGCGAATAGGCCCTGAAGTCAGGCCGAGGCGGTAGCCTCTCCACCAATCCCAGCTTTGCGCAACAACCGCTTCATCCGCCACTCAAAACCAAAGGTCAGCGCCACCGCCGCGCACGCCAGCCCCAGCGCCAACCCCCACCAGATCCCGACCGCCCCGCCGCCCAGGTTGAATGCGAACAGCCAGGCGCTCGGCGCGCCTACCAGCCAATAGCAGCACAGCCCGATCAGGAAGGTGGTCTTGGCATCTTTCAGGCCGCGTATGGAGCCCATGGCGATGGTCTGCATGCCATCGAACAGCTCGAACCAGGCCGCCACCATCAGCAACTGCACCGCCAGTTGGTAGATGGCGGCAAAGCCCGGGTCATTACGGTCTATGAACAGGCTCACCAGCGCCTCGGGCAACAGCAAAAACAGCGCGGCAAAGGCAAACATCACGGTTGCCCCGAAGCCGATGCCCACGCGCCCCGCACTGCGCGCCGCCAGCAGGTTGCCGGCGCCGTAGTACAAGCCCACGCGCATGGTTACCGCATAGGAGAGCCCTGTCGGCACCATGAATGCCGTGGACACGATCTGCAGGGCGATCTGGTGGGCCGCCAATTCGGTGCTGCCCAGCACCCCCATGCACAACGCGGCAAAGGCGAACAGGCCCACTTCCACCATGTAGGTGCCGCCAATCGGCAGGCCCAGCCGCCATAGCTCACGCAGGGCGTGCAGCGATGGGCGCGACAGGCCCTTGCGCAGCGGGTAGGCGGCATAGGCCGGGTGCCAGCGGATGTACAACGACAGGGCAATGGCCATGCCCATCGACACCACCGCAGTGACCAGGCCGATACCCATCAGCCCGAGCCTGGGCAGGCCGAACATGCCCTCGATCAGCGCCACGTTGAGCAGGTAGTTCAGCACCGTGCCGACCAGGCTGATGACCATCACCGGGGTCGAACGGCCAAGGGCACTGGTGAACCCGCGCAAGGCCATGAAGGTCAGGTAACCGGGCAACGCCAGCGGCAGCAGGGTCAGAAACTGGGCAGCCGAGGCCACGTTCTCGGGCTGTTGCCCGAACAGCAGCAGTACCGGCTCAAGGTTCCACAGCACCAGCGCGGCGAACAGCGCCAGGCCCCAGGCCAGCCACAGGCCGTTCTGAGCCAGGCGGGTGGCCCCTTCGATGTCGTTGGCGCCCTTGCGAATCGCCACCAGGGTACCCACTGCGGCGATCACCCCCAGGCAGAAAATCGACACGAAGGAATAGCTGGCGGCGCCCAAGCCACCGCCGGCCAAGGCCTGCGGGCTGATGCGGGCCATCATCAGGGTGTCGGTCAGCACCATCAGCATGTGCGCCAGCTGCGAGGCGATCAGCGGCCCGGCCAGGCGCAGTAAAGCCTTGAGTTCTGTAGTGGGCGCGACGTGCATGGGCTGTCCTTGTTCCTGAGGTGATCAACGAAGCGCGATTCTGAGGCTTTGGTCAACTTTGCACAAAAGGATAAAAGCGATGGTTGGCATGAGTTGAACTCATGCCTGCAAGTTTCGGATAATTCGCTTCTGTCCCTGGATTGCAGGTGCCTCATGTCGCGCCAGCTACCTCCGCTGTATGCCTTGCGCGCATTCGAAGCCGCCGCGCGGCTCAGTTCGTTCACCCGCGCGGGCGAAGAGCTGTCGATCACGCAAAGTGCCATCAGCCGGCATATCCGTACCCTGGAAGAGCATTTCGCCTGCCGCCTGTTCGTGCGCAGTGGCCGCACCCTGCAACTGACCGAAGCTGGGCGGGTATTGCTGCCGGGGGTGCGCGAAGGCTTTGCCGCGTTCGCCCGTGCCTGTGAAACCCTGTGTGGTGAAGATGACATCCTGCGCATGAAAGCACCTTCGACCCTGACCATGCGGTGGCTGCTGGCCTGCCTGAGCCGGTTTCGCCACCTGCAACCCGGTAACGAGGTACAACTGACCAGCGCCTGGATGGATGTGGACCATGTGGACTTCAACCAGGAACCGTTCGATTGTGCCGTGTTGCTCAGCGATGGAGTGTTCCCGGCAGACTGGGAGGTACGCAAGCTGTTCCCGGAGTTGTTGATTCCGGTCGGCGCACCGGACCTGCTTGGCGAAAAGCCCTGGGGCGTGTCCCGGCTGGCCGGTATCGAGCTGCTGCACCCCACGGTGGACAAGCGCGACTGGCGTGACTGGCTGCAGCGCATGGGCCTCGCTGGCAAGGTATCGCTCAAGGGTGGGCAGGTTTTCGACACGCTGGAGCTGAGCATGATTGCCGCAGCGCGTGGCTACGGCATCTCCATCGGCGACTTGCTGATGGTGGCCGAGGACGTGGCGCAGAAGCGCCTGAGCCTGCCCTGGCCGACGGCGGTGCCCAGTGGCATGGATTACTACCTGGTGTGGCCGCGTACCCGGCGCGGGGGCGAGCGGTTGCGCCGGTTGAGTGCATTTCTGGAACAGGAGGTAGCGGCCATGGATCTCCCGGATGTGGAAATTCTCCCGCCCCTTTGATGGCCCGTGGAGGCGACAGAAAACGTTTGCGAATATCCCGGCCCGACACTCAAGTATTCGCCCGCGACGCCGATTCACTGGCACCAGCGTCCCGGAAGAGGGCGCACTTCCCGTCGATAGAAAGCGGGCGGTCAGTGTGATCAGGACGATCCCGGCCTCTTGCCAGGAGCTTCACATGTCTCAACCCCGTGCCCGCATAGCCTCGCAGCTCGGTGTCGCCCTCGCCATCGTGCTGGCGCTGGTGATTTCCGGCAGTACCCTGTTTGCCCTGCGTTCGCTGGACGATGCCAACCTCGCCACACGCCAGGCGCACCTGGGCAGTGAAGCGCGCCTGCTGGCCGACCAGCTCGAAACCTTCCACAGTTCGCTCAAGGACAATACCCAGCGCCTCAGCGGGTTGTTCGAGCGCCGCTTCGCCTCGGGCCTGTCGCTGCATGCCGGTGAAACGGTGCAGGTCGCCGGGCAGGCAACACCGGCGCTGTACCTGGGTGATCATTTGCTGAACAACGATTTTCAGCAGGTTGACGAATTCCAGCAGATGACCGCTGGCATCGCCACGCTGTTCGTGCGCAGTGGCGAAGACTTCGTGCGCATCAGCACCAATCTGAAGAAGCAGGACGGCAGCCGCGCCATCGGCACTCAGCTCGACCGTCAGCACCCGGCCTACCGCAAGTTGCTGGCCGGGCAGATGTACGTTGGCCGCGCCGTTTTGTTCGAGCGTAACTACATGACCCGCTATGTGCCGGTAAGTGACGGCAACGGCCGGGTAATTGCCGTATTGTTCGTTGGCTTCGACTACACCGATGCGCAGAACACCCAGTTTGCCAACCTCAAGCGTTTCCGCATTGGCCAGACCGGTTCGCTGGCCCTGCAGGACGAGAACGGCCAGTGGCTGGTGCCACCAGCCAATGCCGATCAACCGCTGTACAGCGCAACTGCCGCATTTGCCGAAGGCCCGTGGACGGTGGTGGCGAGCATGCCGATGGCGGAAATCCGTGAGGTGACCTGGAGTGTAGGCCTGCGCCTGGCCATCGGTAGCCTGCTGGCGATGGTCCTGGCGGTGGCGGCTACCCTATGGCTGTTGCGGCGCAAGCTGCGGCCGCTGGACGCGCTGGTGCGCCAGGCCGAAGCGCTGGGCGCAGGTGACCTGAGCGCGCGGCTAAGCGTGACCAGCCACGACGAAATCGGCCAACTGGCCAGCAGCTTCAACAAGATGGGCGAGGCCTTGTCAGGCATGGTCGAGCACATTCGCAGTGCGTCCGAGCAAGTCAGCTCGCGCGCCAAATCGTTGTCTGGCCTGTCGGCCGGGGCCTGCGAGGGCATGGAGCAGCAGTCCGGTGAAATCACCAGCATGGCCGGTGCGGTGGAGGAGTTCAGCGCCACCTCGATGAACATCGCCGACAACATGGCGGGCACCGAGCGCATGGCGCGTGACAATGCCCAGCAGACCCGCATCGGCCGCAGCGCCATGGATGAAGCATCGCGTTCGCTGAAGCAGATCGCCGATGCCCTCGGCGGTACGGCCACGGTGATGGACAGCCTGGGGGCACGCTCGCAGGAAATCGGCGGCATCATCAGCGTGATCACTGCCATCGCCGAACAGACCAACCTGCTGGCGTTGAATGCGGCCATCGAGGCTGCCCGCGCCGGTGAGCAGGGCCGCGGCTTTGCGGTGGTGGCGGACGAAGTGCGCAGCCTGGCCGCACGAACCCGCCAGGCCACGGATGAAATATCCGGGATGATCACCAGCATCCAGCAGCAGACCGGGCACGCCATCACGACGCTGGAGCAGGGTAACCAGCTGATGCAGGAAGGTCTGCAGCGCAATGACAAGGTGGCGCAAGCGCTGGCGCGTATCGACGAGCAGAGCCGTGCGGCGGGTGAGCAGTTCACGGTGATCAGTACGGCGACTCAGGAGCAGAGCAGCACGGCGACGGTGCTCAGCCGCAATTTGCAGAGCATTGCCCAGGCCAACGGCGAGCAGCGCGAGGTGGCCAATGAGCTGGCCTTTACCGCGCGGGAGCTGGAAGGGCTGGCGGCGCAGCTGCGGCAGGAGGTCGACCGTTTTCGCTGATACCGCAGGGGGCCGCTTTGCGGCCCATTCGCGGGCACGCCCGCTCCCACAGGTACAGCGCAAGCCTTGAACCTGTGGGAGCGGGCGTGCCCGCGAATGGGGCGCCAAGCGCCCCCGGCGATCTACCGGCTTACATCGAACCTAGGTTCAACGCCTGCGCACAAGCCTGCAGCGACCGCCGCTCGCTTTGCGCATACAGCGCCAGTTCATCCTGCACCTGCAGCCCCAATGCTGCTTCAAAGGCATCGCGGTTGGCATTGCTGCCGTACTCGGCCTGCGCATCGTCACCCAGGTTGGACTGGAAGATGCCCGCCGCGCTTACCGGCAGAAAGTCCTCGTAGACCAGCGCTTCGAAGTGCACATGGCCGGCCTCGATCAAGCCCTCCAGGGTAGTCGGGCGACCGTCCTGATCCCGCGCAGCCAGGCCTTTCTCGGTAGCGAAGTAACGGAAATACGCCAGGCCCTGCTCACGCATCTGCGCGAGGTCGTCCGGGAATTCGGCAAAGCTGTCCTTCAGCAGTGTCATGTAACGTTCAGCGTTGGCCTCGGCAGGCGCACCGCCCAAGGCAGCGCGGGTGGCATCGAGCAGTTTGTCGTACAGCTGGCGGCCCTTGGGTGTCAGGGCCGCACCGCGTTGCTCGATTTCGCCAAAGCGCGCGGTGTGGCTGCCTTCGCTGCCCTGCTGGTCGCTGAAGGCGACCTTTTCCTGCAGGGCCTTGAAGCTGGTCTGGCGCAGCAGGATCGGGTGGCGGCGGGTGGGCGGGCCTTCCACCACGGCCTTGGGCGGAATGCCCTTGGCCGGCATGCCGACCTGAATGGCATCGATGTCCAGCGTACGCGGGGTCAGGTGGTTGATGTGCGGGCCCTTGAAGGCCACCACGTCGGCAATCAGGCGGTGCTGATCGTGCAACTGCTGATATTGCTCGGCGGTGACGGTGGCGTCCTGGTGCCAGCGGAAGGTGTGCAGGGCCTCCTGCACGAATGCGGCGGCATCGGTGGCATTCAAGCCGCCGTCGCGCTCGCACTGGGCGATCAGTTCGAGGGCGCGCGCGGTGAAGATCTGGCGCTTGGCCAGGATGCTCTGGGCCAGTTCGCGCAGTTGCGGGTTGTCGATCAGTTCCAGGCGCAGCAGCGAGGTGAACACCCGGAACGGGCTGATGTGCAGGGACTGCTCGTGCACCGCGCGGAAGGCGGTGGAGTGCACCGGCACACCGGCAGAGCTAAGGTCGTAGTACCCAACCGGCTGCATGCCCATCACCGCGAACAGGCGGGCGATGGTAGCCAGTTCTGCGGCGGTGCCAACCCGGATGGCGCCATGCCGCTCGTGGTCCAGGCGCTCGATTTCGCCGGTCCAGCGCAGGGCCTCGGCAACGTCGGGCTGCTGGGCCATGACCTGCTGGTTGATTTCGCTCACCAGCTCCAGCAGCGTGCCGTACAGCGGCACTTCCTGTTTGTACATGAGCGACATGGCGGCAGAAAACTGCGCGCGAATGCTGTCGGGGCTGACGAAATCGTGGGCGGGCATCGCTAGCTTCCTGGTTAGGTTCGGACGCTTACATGAAAGCTGGGAATGCACCTTGCTCACAAGCGAAAAAAAGTGAGTGTGTCATTCCTTTTTTGATCGACCTCAAGGGCCATTGGGGCTGCTTTGCAGCCCATCGCGACACAAGGCCGCTCCTACAGGTCGAGGTAGGCCCGGCAACCTCAAACCTGCAACTGCTCGCCGATCCACTCCACCAACGCCCGTACCTTGGGCACCTCCGCCGCATGCTCGGCATACGCCAGGTAATGCGCCCCGGCACTGCGCATGGCGTGATCCCATGGCACCACCAGGCTGCCGTCGGCCAGCTCCTTGGCTGCCAGGTAGCGCGGCACCAGTGCTACCCCGCAGCCTGTCTGCGCGGCGCTCAATGCCATATAGAAGGTATCGAAGCGCGGCCCGTGGTAGGCGTTGACGCTTTGCAGGCCCTGCTCCAGGAACCACTCGTGCCAGGCCTCGGGGCGCGAGGTACTCTGCAACAGCACCAACTCAGCCAGCTGTTCGGCGCCCGCCAACTCACGCCCGGCCAGCAGCTCCGGCGCACACACCGGCACCACTTCTTCGCCGAACAGCGCCACGCAGGTGGCACCCGGCCAGGTGCCCTGACCATAGAAGAACACCACGTCCGCCGAACCCTGCAGCAGGGCGAACGGCTCCATCTCGTTGCGGATATCCAGGTGGATATTGCTGTGCCGTTTGCCAAAGCCCTTGAGGTGCGGGATCAGCCAGCGCACGCCAAAACTCGGTTGAGTGGCGACCTTCAGTATCTCGGTCTGCTCGCCATAGGTGAGCACGTAGCGGCTGGACATATCCACCTGGGTAAGGATCTTGTTGACCTCGGCCAGGTACAGGCTGCCGGCCGGGGTCAGTTGCAGGCGCCGGCGAATGCGCAGGAACAGGTGATGGCGCAGCATGTCCTCCAGCTGCGCCACCTGCTTGCTGACCGCGCTCTGGGTCAGGTGCAGCTCTTCAGCGGCACGGGTAAAACTCAAATGGCGGGCTGCAGCTTCAAAGCACTGCAGGGCGGTCATGGAGGGCACCAGGCGTTTGGACATAGCGGTCTCTGCGATACGGATCATTACCTGGTGGAATGATATGCGGAATAAAGGTCGTTTGTTGTACCTATGTGATCGGATTAATACTGATCCACATCATTTTTCCACCCCATCACCCGATGTAGGAGAAGCACAAATGGTTGCTGGATTGCTCGAGCGCCTTGGCGTTGCCGCCGAGGCTTACACCCAGGGCGATTACCCTGTTCACACGCCGATCGACGGCAGCCAGATCGCCTCGGTGAAACTGCTCGGCAAGGCCGAGGCCACCGCCTGCATCGACCAGGCCCAGAGCGCCTTCGAAGCCTGGCGCAGCGTACCGGCACCACGCCGCGGCGAGCTGGTGCGTCTGTTTGGCGAAGTGCTGCGTGCGCACAAGGCCGACCTCGGCGAGCTGGTCTCGATCGAAGCCGGCAAAATCACCCAGGAAGGCCTGGGTGAAGTTCAGGAAATGATCGACATCTGCGACTTCGCCGTGGGGCTGTCGCGCCAGCTGTACGGCCTGACCATCGCTTCCGAGCGCCCAGGGCACCATATGCGTGAAACCTGGCACCCGCTGGGGGTGGTCGGCGTGATCAGCGCCTTCAACTTCCCGGTCGCGGTGTGGGCCTGGAACACCGCACTGGCCCTGGTGGCCGGCAACTCCGTGGTATGGAAGCCGTCCGAGAAAACCCCGCTGACCGCCCTGGCGTGCCAGGCACTGTTCGAAAAAGCCCTGAAAGCCTTTGGTGACGCCCCGGCGGGCCTGGCGCAGCTGGTCATCGGTGGCCGTGAAGCCGGTGAAGCCCTGGTCGACGACCCGCGTGTGCCGCTCGTCAGCGCCACCGGCAGCACCCGCATGGGGCGCGAAGTTGGCCCACGTGTGGCTGCACGCTTCGGCCGCAGCATCCTTGAGCTGGGCGGCAACAACGCCATGATCCTGGCCCCCAGCGCCGACCTCGACCTGGCCGTGCGCGGCATCCTGTTCTCGGCGGTCGGTACCGCCGGCCAGCGCTGCACCACCCTGCGCCGCCTGATCGTGCACCGTTCGATCAAGGACGAAGTGGTTGCCCGGGTCAAAGCTGCCTACGGCAAAGTCCGCATTGGCGACCCGCGCAAGGACAACCTGGTTGGCCCGTTGATCGACAAGCTGTCGTTCGACGCCATGCAGGGCGCCCTGGCCAAGGCCCGCGACGAAGGCGGCCAGGTATTCGGTGGTGAGCGTCAGCTGGCCGAGCAGTACCCGAATGCCTACTACGTGTCGCCAGCCATCGCTGAAATGCCGGCGCAAAGCGACGTGGTCCGCCACGAAACCTTCGCCCCGATCCTCTACGTACTGGCCTACGACGACTTTGAAGAGGCCCTGCGCCTGAACAACGAAGTGCCACAAGGCCTGTCGTCGTGCATCTTCACTACCGACCTGCGTGAGGCCGAACGTTTCCAGAGCGCTGCGGGTAGTGATTGCGGCATTGCCAACGTCAACATCGGCACCAGCGGTGCCGAGATCGGCGGTGCGTTCGGTGGCGAGAAAGAGACCGGTGGTGGCCGGGAATCCGGTTCGGATGCCTGGAAGGGCTACATGCGCCGCCAGACCAACACTGTGAACTACTCGCGCGAGCTGCCGCTGGCACAGGGTATCGTGTTCGACTGATCGGTTGATGCTGCATGGCCGGGGGCTTTGCCCCCGGTTCGCGGGTGAACCCGCTCCTACGGGCACTGCACAGCTTTTCGAACCTGTGCAGTGCCCGTAGGAGCGGGTTTACCCGCGAATGGGCTGCAAGGCAGCCCCAACAAGAACAAATTGCTGGAGCCGGGCCATGTCCGAACTGCGTCAACAATGCTTGTGGGAATTCGTCAGCACACCGAGCGTGGCCGCCCAGGCCCTGGCCGGTGAGCACAAGGCCGATGTGTGCGTGATCGGTGGCGGCATTACCGGCCTGTCGGCGGCCATTCACCTGCTCGAGCAGGGCAAGTCGGTGATCCTGCTGGAGGCCTGGAAGGTCGGCCACGGGGGCTCCGGGCGCAACGTCGGGTTGGTCAATGCCGGTACCTGGATCCGCCCCGACGACGTCGAGGCGACCCTTGGCCAGAAGCAGGGCAGCCGCCTTAACCAGGTGCTGGGTGAAGCCCCGGCTGAAGTGTTCGCAATGATCGAGCGCCTGGGCATCGACTGCCAGGCCCAGCACAAGGGCACGTTGCACATGGCGCACAACGCCACCGGCATCGCCGACCTTGAGGCCCGCCACGAGCAGTGGCGCCGTCGCGGTGCCGACGTGGAGCTGCTGACCGGCGCGCAGTGCCAGGAATACTGTGGCACCGACAAGATTTCCGCCGCGTTGCTCGACCGCCGCGCCGGCACCATCAACCCCATGGGCTACACCCAGGGCCTGGCTGCGGCCGTGGTGCGCCTGGGTGGCCAGCTGTTCCAGCAGTCGGCTGTCGAAGGCCTGGCGCGCGAGGGCGACGCCTGGCGGGTCAAGACGGCCCGTGGCTCGGTACGGGCCGACAAGGTGGTGATTTCCACCGGTGCCTACACCGAAGGCGACTGGAGCAACCTGCAGAAGCAGTTCTTCCGCGGTTATTACTACCAGGTCGCCTCCAAGCCGCTGCAAGGCGTTGAGGCCGACAAGGTACTGCCGCACGGCCAGGGCTCATGGGACACCCGCACCGTGCTCAGCAGTATCCGCCGTGACGACCAGGGCCGCCTGTTGCTCGGCAGCCTGGGCCGGGTCGACAACAAGCCCGCCTGGTTCGTGCGCAGCTGGGCCGACCGCATTCAAAGCCATTACTACCCGGGCCTGGGCAAGGTCGAGTGGGAAATGCACTGGACCGGTTGCATCGACTTCACCCCCGACCACCTGATGCGCCTGTTCGAGCCGGCGCCGGGGCTGGTGGCGGTGACCGGGTATAACGGGCGTGGGAATACCACCGGCACCGTGATTGGCCGGGCGTTTGCCGAGTTCCTGCTCAAGGGTGAGGCGGGCAGCCTGCCGATTCCGTTCTCGCCAATGAGTGGCGTGAGCGCGCCATCGCTGCGCACCGCGTTCTATGAGTCCGGGTTCTCGCTGTACCACGCGGGGCAATGCCTGCGGGTTGTGTTGTAAGTACCGGCCTCTTCGCGGGTAAACCCGCTCCTACAGGTACAACACAAGTCTCGAATATTGTGTTGTACCTGTAGGAGCGGGTTTACCCGCGAAGAGGCCAGTACAGGCTTACTTGTGCAACCAGCTGAGGAAGCCGCCCTTCTTGATCAGGGCCGGCTTCTGCTGCAACAACGACTCCCGGCTCTGGCGCCGGAACCGCTGCAACTTGCTCAGCGCCGCCTGCACATCGCCACGTTGCGCCAGGCAACTTTTCACCTGCTCTTTGTCGATGCGGTACAGCACGCAGCTGGTCAGTGTACGGAACTCGGCCAGTGACTCGTCTTCGTCGATGATCCCCTCCACCCCCAGCACCTCGCCCGGCCCCATGCGCCCGGCCTCCAGCAGCTTGTCGCCATCGCGCACAGAGGCCGACACCACGCCGCTGCCAATCACCAGCAAATGGTCGGAATGCGCGCCTACCTCCAGGATCACCTGATCCGCCAGGTACTCCACCGTCGTCATGCGCTGGCTCAATGCGTCACGCTCTTCAGCGCTTAGCGAACGGAACACCCGTACCTCGTCCAGCACTTCGCGCTGGCGGCTGCGTGGCGGCATGGCCAGGTCGACGTTCCACATCACCCCGCTCGCCTCCAGGTGGCGGTGCGCCAGGTCGAACAACTGGTTGCGTGCCGCAGTCTTGCCGCCCATGTCGGCAATGAACCCGCTGGCCTCGTACTCCACCGACTCCAGTGTCGAGGCCTTGACCGACACCTTGGGCGCAGGTGAAGCAAGGATCGCGCTGGTGCCCTGCAGGGCTTTTTCCAGTGCGTCGAACACCCGCCTGGGCCGCACTTTGGCCGGCACTACCACGTTGATCGACACCCCATGCACATCCGCCGGCCTGCTGTGGTTGAGCAGGCGCGCCTTGGCCGCCACCGAATTGGGGATCACCGCCAGGCTACCTGTGCCCGTGAGCAGGCGCGTGGCCCGCCAGTCGATATCCAGCACCTTGCCTTCGGTGCCGTCGATCGCGATCGAATCGCCAATCTGGTAAGGCCGCGTGGTGTTCAGCACGATGCCGCTGAACACGTCAGCCAGCGTGCTCTGCAACGCCAGGCCTATGACGATGGCCATCACGCCCGAGGTGGCCAGCAGGCCCTTGACTGGCAGCTGCAGCACATAGCCTGCGGCCGCGACTACCGCGGCAAGGAAGATCAGCGCCCCCAGCACGTCCTGCAGCAAGCGCCCGCCGTGGCTACCCCGCGCTACCAGCAACAGGCCGAACACCACGGTGACCGTGCGCGCGCCAAACAGCCACCAGCCGATGGCCAATACCGTGGCCATCAGGTTGCGCGGCACATCGTCCGGCCAGGGCGGTGGCTGCAGCGGGCTCATGCCGGCGGCCACCAGCACCGCGCTGAACAACAGGAAAAGCACCAGCCGCATACCGATGCGCCAGGCCCGGTGCTGGAGGGGGATCAACTGCCAGATTACGAGGTCGAGCAGGATCAGGGCAGTACCGAGCAGCAACGGGGACGACTGGATGAACGCCAGCATGGTGGTCTCGGGAGTGAGGGGAGGGCTGTGGGTAGTAATAGAGCAGGTTGGCCGGGCAGGCAATGGGCGCCTGCGTGCGGGTAAACCCGCCCTGAGCGAGATGCGGTCCCTGTGGGAGCGGGCAAGCCCGCGAAGAGGCCAGCAAATCCAGCGCCAATCTATCGTTCCCAAAACAGAACGCTAAAGCCAAAAACCGCTATCTACCGCTCGAAAGGTGACGGTTTTAATCTTCTCCCATCAACGCGAAACACCCAATTTGCTGAACTTCAAACCCTATGGAGCAACGACCATGACCAACTTCAAATACAACCGCCTGAACAAAGACGATGCCGCCGTACTGCTGGTCGACCACCAGGCTGGCCTGCTGTCGCTGGTGCGCGACATCGAGCCGGATGCCTTCAAGAACAACGTACTGGCCCTGGCTGACCTGGCCAAGTTCTTCAACCTGCCGACCATCCTCACCACCAGCTTCGAACAAGGCCCCAACGGCCCGCTGGTCCCGGAACTGAAAGCCTTGTTCCCGGACGCGCCGTACATCGCCCGACCAGGCCAGATCAACGCCTGGGATAACGAAGACTTCGTGAAGGCGGTGAAGGCCACCGGCAAGAAGCAGCTGATCATCGCCGGCGTGGTCACCGAAGTGTGCGTAGCCTTCCCGGCGCTGGCCGCCCTGGAAGAAGAGTTCGACGTGTTCGTGGTTACCGATGCCTCCGGGACCTTCAACGCCATGACCCGCGACGCCGCCCATGACCGCATGAGCCGCGCTGGCGCCCAGTTGATGACCTGGTTCGGGGTTGCCTGCGAGCTGCACCGCGACTGGCGCAACGACATTGAAGGCCTGGCCGCGCTGTGCTCCAACCATATCCCGGACTACCGCAACCTCATGACCAGCTACAACGCCTTCAACGCCAACAAGTAAGCCGCAGCCGCGGGCACCCTCAGCCGGTGCCCACGCAGGGCAGCACACTTATCCAATCCAGCGCCCGTTGGCCGTTGCACAGTGGCTGTGGGCAAGCTCACCCAAGGAACGCCGATGAACACCGCACTCCAAGACAACCGCGAAGTGGTGACCGTATGCCTGCAGCACCAGGTGCTCGATAGCACGTCGGATACCTCGGCCGCGCAACCGCCGCGCTGGAAGCAGGCGCTGCTAACCTACCTGGTGATCTGCCCGATGACCATGGTCGTGCCGCAACTGCTGGCGCCGCTGTTTGCCCGCTTCCCGCAACTGGGGGGCGCGATCACCGGCAACCTGATCGTCAACCTGTTCGTCATTCTGCCCGTGGTGTTCTACATCATGCCTTGGGTGACCCGTCGCTGCGCCAACTGGCTGCGCGGCTGAGCCAGCCCCTGACCTCGATAATCCAGGAGATACCGCTATGAGCACGTTCGTTACCCGCGATGGTACTTCGATCTACTTCAAGGACTGGGGCACCGGCAAGCCCGTGCTGTTCAGCCACGGCTGGCCGCTGAATGCCGACATGTGGGACACGCAGATGGAGTTCCTGGCCAGCCGCGGTTACCGCGCCATTGCCTTCGACCGCCGCGGTTTCGGGCGCTCGAGCCAGCCATGGAACGGCTACGACTACGACACCTTCGCTGATGACATCGCCCAGCTGATCGAACACCTCGACCTGCGTGATGTGACCCTGGTGGGCTTCTCCATGGGCGGCGGTGACGTAAGCCGCTACATCGGTCGCTACGGCACCGAGCGGGTCGCCGGGCTGGTGTTGCTGGGCGCCGTTACGCCGGTGTTCGGCAAGCGCGACGACAACCCCGAGGGTGTCGACCTGTCGGTGTTCGAAGGTATCGTGGCTGGTCTGCGTGCCGACCGGGCGCAGTTCATCGCCGACTTCGCCACACCGTTCTATGGCATCAACCATGGGCAGCAGGTATCCCAGGGCGTGCAGACGCAGACCTTGAACATAGCGCTGATGGCGTCGCTCAAGGCCACCCTGGATTGTGTGACGGCGTTCTCCGAAACCGACTTCCGGTCGGACATGGCCAAGGTCGATGTACCGACGTTGGTGATTCATGGCGATGACGACCAGATCGTGCCGTTCGAGACTACCGGCAAGCAGGCGGCGGCGCAGATTCGTGGGGCTGAGCTGAAGGTGTACGCCGGCGCGCCGCATGGGTTTGCCGTGACTCATGCGCAGCAGCTGAATGAGGACCTGCTGGCGTTCTTGAGTCGCTGAACAAGCCGGGGCCGCTTTGCGGCCCCAACCGCCGGCAAGCCCACAGGGGCTGTTCAGGGCTCAGAAGCTGTGAAGCCCTTGTGGGCGCTGGCTTGCCGGCGATGGGGCCAGCCCTGGCAACACAAAACTTGATCAGGGCTAACCTTCAACAGCCCCACCGCACATCCATCCAAGCCTTGCCCCTGTATCGGGCGGCATGCTCTGCAGTCGCGCCTGCCGCCGCCGCGCCCAGAGACGGAGAACACCATGCCCCAGGACCGCCACGACAAGACTCGTCGCCAGTTCCTCGCCAGCAGCACCGTACTGGGTGCTGCCGGCGCGCTCTGGTCTGCATTGCCCTTCACCGGCGCCGCCGGTTCCGCTCACGCATCCACGCAAGGAGGTTCCATGACCGCCGACCTGATTCTGTTCAACGGCAAGCTGCACACCGTTGACCGCGAAAAGCCCACTGCCACCGCCGTCGCCATCAAGGACGGCCGTTTCATCGCCGTGGGCAACGACGCCGAGGCCATGGCCCACAAGGGCGCCAGCACGCAAATCGTCGACCTCAAGCAGCGTACGGTCATTCCCGGCCTGAACGACTCGCACCTGCACCTGATCCGCGGCGGCCTGAACTACAACCTGGAGCTGCGCTGGGAAGGCGTGCCGTCGGTGGCCGATGCCCTGCGCATGCTCAAGGACCAGGCTGCGCGCACGCCTACCCCGCAGTGGGTGCGTGTGGTGGGTGGCTGGAACGAGTTCCAGTTCGCTGAAAAACGCATGCCGACCCTGGAAGAAATCAACCAGGCTGCACCCGATACGCCGGTGTTCCTGTTGCACCTCTACGACCGCGCATTGCTCAACCGTGCCGCACTCAAGGCCGTCGGCTACGACAAGAGCACCCCGAACCCGCCGGGTGGCGAAATCCAGCGTGACAAGTTCGGCAACCCGACGGGCATGCTGATTGCCCGCCCGAACGCGATGATCCTCTACGCCACCCTGGCCAAAGGGCCGAAGCTGCCGCTGGAGTATCAGGTCAACTCGACCCGCCAGTTCATGCGTGAGCTGAACCGCCTGGGCCTGACCAGTGCCATCGACGCTGGCGGCGGCTACCAGAACTTCCCCGACGACTACTCGGTGATCCAGGAGCTGGCCGACGACAACCAGCTGACAGTGCGCATTGCCTACAACCTGTTCACCCAGAAGCCCAAGGAAGAACTGGACGACTTCAGGAAGTGGACATCCAGCGTCAAGCTGCACAGCGGTACCGACTTCCTGCGCCACAACGGCGCTGGCGAAATGCTGGTGTTCTCCGCCGCCGACTTCGAGGACTTCCTCGAGCCGCGCCCGGACCTGCCGCAGACCATGGAAGAAGAGCTGGAGCCGGTGGTGCGCCACCTGGTCGAGCAGCGCTGGCCGTTCCGCCTGCATGCCACCTACAACGAATCGATCACGCGCATGCTCGACGTGTTCGAGAAGGTCAACCGCGATATCCCGTTCAATGGCCTGCCGTGGTTCTTCGACCACGCCGAAACCATCACCCCGCAGAACATCGAGCGCGTGCGTGCGTTGGGCGGCGGCATCGCCATCCAGGACCGCATGGCCTTCCAAGGCGAGTACTTCGTGGACCGCTATGGCGCCAAGGCTGCCGAGCAGACCCCGCCGATCAAACGCATGCTGGAGATGGGCGTGCCGGTCGGCGCGGGCACCGACGCTACCCGCGTGTCCAGCTACAACCCCTGGACCTCGCTGTACTGGCTGGTCAGCGGCAAGACCGTTGGCGGCATGGAGCTGTACAAGGAAGGCCTGGACCGCGAGACCGCGCTGCAGCTGTTCACCCAGGGCAGTGCCTGGTTCTCCAGCGAGCAAGGCAAGAAGGGCCAGATCAAAGTAGGCCAACTGGCCGACCTGGCGGCCTTGTCGTTGGACTTCTTCAGCGTTGATGAAGAAGCGATCAAGGGCATCGAATCGGTGCTGACCATTGTCGATGGCAAGGTCGTGTACGGTGCCGGCGAGTTTGACCGCCTCGGGCCACCGCAGGTGCCGGTGCTGCCGGAGTGGTCTCCAGTAGCCAAGGTGCCGGGGCACTGGCGCGTGGGTACGCCGTCGCTGGCGGCAGCCGTGCACCAGTGTTCGGGGCCGTGCGGGGTGCATGCGCACAGCCATGACAAGGCGCGCAAATCGAGTGTTCCGGTCAATGACTTCCAGGGGTTCTGGGGGGCGCTGGGCTGTTCGTGCTTTGCTTTCTAAGCTGATGTGATGTCGAGAAGAAGGGGCTGCGCGGGTAATGCCTGTCAGTTAAGCGTTACTGGGGCTGCTTTGCAGCCCTTCGCGGGCACGCCCGCTCCCACACGTTAGGCGCTGAACTCAAGAAATGCGCGATACCCTGTGTGCGGGCATGCCCGCGAAGAAGCCAGCTCAGGACTCAAGCCATGTCGCTGACCGCAAACTCTTCGGCCAAGTGATCGATCAACGCCCGTACCGAAGGCAACAACCCACGCCGCGACGGGAATATGGCATGCACGATGCCACAGCGCGGGTGCCAGTCCGGGATCAGTTCCACCAGCCGCCCCGCCGCCAGGTCCTCGCGCACGGCCACCCTTGGCAAGTGCGCAATGCCAACCCCGGCCACCACGAAATGACGCAGGGCAAACAGGTCGTCGGTCACCATGCGTGGTTTGTGCGGGATGACGATGCTGCGGCTGCTGTCTTCACCCCGAAACAGCTCCCACTGGTACTCGCGCTGGGCGCTGCCCCAGTGAAGGCTGGGCAGCGTGCTGAGCAACTGCGGGTCGAAACCTTTGGGCAACTGCTCCAGGTATTGAGGCTGGCCGACCAGGCACTGGGTGCTGTTGCTTAGCACCTTCATCACCATGTCGGTGTTTTCCAACGGTGGAAAGCGCACCCGCAAAGCGATGTCGAAGCCCTCGTGCAGCAGGTCGACGCGGCGGTTGGTGCTTTCGATGAACAGCTCCACCTGCGGGTACTTGAGCATGTAGCGGGTCAGCATCGGCCCGACCCAGGAGTTGAGCAGGGTGGTCGGGCAGCTGATGCGCACCAGCCCGCGCGGTTCGCTGCGGTTGCGCTCGATGATCTCCGCCGCGCCCTCGGCCTCCACGCGCATGGCCAGGCAGCGGTTGTAGTAGGCCTGGCCGATCTCGGTGAGCGAGCAATGGCGGCTGGTGCGGTGCAGCAGGCGCACGCCCAGGCGCTCCTCCAGGTCGGCGATGCGCCGGCTGAGCTTCGACTTGGGCATGTCCAGCGCCCGGCCTGCCGGGGCGAAGCCACCGTGCTCGACTACCTGGGTGAAGTAGTAGAGGGAGTTGAGGTCTTCCAATGATCGGTCTCCGGGTTTGGCTTGCCGGCGATAAGGCCAGCACAGCCCCTACACAGCCATCGTTCACGAAACGGAACGCTAAAGCCAGATTCTGCTGACTACCGCCACAAAGGTGATGATTTTAATCTGTGCCCATCAACGCGAAACACCCCGAATAGCTGAAAAATTCATAAACCTTTGGAGCGCAGACCATGAGCAAATTCACCTACAACCGCCTGAACAAAGACGACGCCGCTGTACTGCTGGTAGACCACCAGGCTGGCCTGCTGTCGCTGGTGCGTGACATAGAGCCGGACAAGTTCAAGAACAACGTCCTGGCGCTGGCCGACCTGGCGAAGTTCTTCAACCTGCCTACCATCCTCACCACCAGCTTCGAACAAGGCCCCAACGGCCCGCTGGTACCCGAGCTGAAGGAGCTGTTCCCGGACGCGCCGTACATCGCTCGCCCCGGCCAGATCAACGCCTGGGACAACGAAGACTTCGTCAAGGCGGTGAAGGCGACTGGCAAGAAGCAACTGATCATTGCGGGTGTGGTGACCGAGGTGTGCGTGGCATTCCCGGCGCTGTCGGCGCTGGAAGAGGCATTTGACGTGTTCGTGGTGACTGATGCTTCCGGCACCTTCAACGAAATGACCCGCGATGCGGCGCATGACCGCATGAGCCAGGCCGGTGCGCAGATGATGACCTGGTTTGGCGTGGCCTGTGAGCTGCACCGTGACTGGCGCAATGATGTGGAAGGGCTGGCGGCGCTGTGCTCCAACCACATTCCGGATTATCGGAATCTGATGACCAGCTATAACGCGTTGACTGCGGGTAAGTAACCGATCACTAGCAGTACGCATACAAGCCGGCTCCTTGCATAAGGGGCCGGCTTTTTTTGTTTACTGTACCGGCCCTTTCGCGGGCTCGCCCGCTCCCACAGGTGTCGCGCAAGCTTCAAACCCACTGCAGAACCTGTGGGAACGGGCATGCCCGCGAAGAGGCCGGCACCGGCAATCTCAATTCACTGACTGCATTCAGGTTGCCCCAGAACAGGCTCTTGCCGGTTTCGCCCAGGTGTTCCAGGGCTTTGTAGCCACAGCCGTAAGCGCCCCGCAGGTACTGGGCGACATGGACCAGGGCGTCACGGGCGCAGATGCCCGGGTTTACGGTGAACAAGTGTGGGTGGCCAGCATCGCAGCGGTTGAAGGCGCGTTGGGCTGTGTCGGGCTGAACTGTAACGACCCATTTCCCCGCAGAAGGCGGAAGTTGTACGCGGGGTGGAAAACCGGTGGGCAGGCAAGCCGGTTGGCCAAACGGCTACACGCGCACAACTGCCATTACGGCAGCCCTTTATCACATCCGGGTTTCCATACCCGATCGCTGAACCGACAGCGACCCGGTGATCGTCAGGAGACAGGATGAGGGCGTTCAGAGCCCCCAGATTGGCGAGTGCCCCATTCCGCTTTGGGCAATTTCTGACAGTGAAAAAGGATGGCATGACGGCGCCATTGAGCAACGTCGAGAGCAAACTGGGCAACCCGGAAATCCTTCAGGAGTAACCCCATGTTCCGCTCCACTGCCAGCTTGAAGGTGTAAGGCATGACCTTACACTAACCCTTCAATGATCAGAAGTTTCAGGCACAGGGGCCTGAGGCTGCTCCATCAGCTACGTGACACATCTGGGGTGCGTGCGGATCATGTCAATCGCTTGCGGCGTTTGCTTGCTTCCCTTGACGTAGCAAAAACGGCTTCAGATATGAATCGCCCTGGTTATCGTCTTCATCCCCTGCATGGAAAGCTGGAAAGCTTTTGGGCGGTGAATGTTTCGGGTAACTGGCCCCTCGTGTTTCGCTTCATTGGTACCGATGTGGAGCTTGTTGACTATCTCGATTACCACTAAGGAGGCCTCAGCCATGCCTATGTTTGATCCTCCCCATCCCGGGGAGTCATTGCGAGAGGATGTGTTGCCCGCAATTGGAATGAACGTCTCTGAGTTAGCTCGTCACCTGGGCTACTCACGGGGGCAATTATCCACGGTGCTCAATGGGCGTGCCGCAATATCTGCCGATCTTGCTTATCGACTTGAATTGGCTGGCCTCGGTCCTGCCCGGCAGTACCTTGCCGAACAGGCGGCCTACGATCTTTGGCAAGCGGCCCACCGTGAGCATCCTAAGATAGAGCGGTTGATATTTGCCTGATTGTTCAGTCCGCATCCGAATCAAACAACCGCTCCAACTCAACCCGCGCCTCCTTGGCCGTTTGCATCACCTTGGCCCGGTCATCGCGGACCTGCCCCTGGGCCACCAGCACTTCTTCGTCATGCTGGGTGAACCGTGCAATCCGGTCCGCCGCCTGCTCATCGCTCAAACCCAGCCCCACCAGCGCGCGGCGGGTCATCTCTAAGCTGGAATAGAACGTCTCGCGGATTGGCTCGGCACCGACATCCGCCAACTTGTGCACATGCTGGCGGTTGCGCGCACGGGCCAGCACTTTCAGGTGCGGGTACAGGCGCTTCACCCGCTCGGCTGTGTGAATGGCAGCTTCAGGGTCATCGATGGTGATGATGAAGTACTCCGCTTCACCCACCTTGGCGGCATGCAGCACTTCCTGGCGCAGCGGGTCGCCGTAGAACACCGGCACCTGCTCGAACATACGGGTCATCTCGATGGCATCGACCGAGGTTTCCAGGGCAATGAACGGGATCTTCTGCGCGCGCAGGATGCGTGCAACGATCTGCCCCATACGCCCCATGCCGACGATTACCGCCCGAGGCGTATCCGCCTGTATCTGCTTGTATTGCTCAGGCACTTCACGCGCAGGTTGCGGCCGCTTGAGGGCGCGGGCGCAGGCAATCATCAGCAGCGGGGTAATGGCCATCGACAGGGTGATGGTCATCAGCAGCAGGTCGTAGGTCTGGGCGTCGAACAGGCCCTGGTCCTTGCCCAGCTTGAACACCACGAACGCGAACTCGCCGCCGGCCGCCAGCACCATGCCCAGGCGTAGCGCGCTGGCGCCGCTCAGGCCACCGGCCAGGCGGCCAACGCCAACCAGCAGCACCAGCTTCACTGCCACCAGCAGCAGGGTCAGGCCCAGCACCACCAGCGGCATTTCCAGCAGCAGCCGCAGGTTGGCACCCATGCCGACACTGATGAAGAACAACCCCAGCAGCAGGCCCTTGAAAGGCTCGATCTGAGATTCCAGCTCGTGGCGGTACTCCGAGTCCGCCAGCAACAAGCCGGCGAGGAAGGCACCCAGCGCCATGGAAATGCCGGCTTCCTCCATCAACCAGGCGGTACCGATCACCACCAGCAGCGCAGTGGCGGTAGACACCTCTGGCAGGCCGGTGCGGGCCACCGTGCGGAACACCGGGCGCAGCAGGTAGCGGCCGCCGACGATCACCACGGCGATGCTGGCGAAGATCTGCAAGCCGTGTTGCAGGCTGTCGCCGTGGCTGGTGTCCGGCCCGCTGGCGGCCAGCAGCGGCACCAGGGCGATCAGCGGTATGGCGGCGATGTCCTGGAACAGCAGGATGGCGAAGGCCAGGCGGCCGTGCGGGGCATTGAGTTGCTTGCTTTCGGCCAGGCTTTGCAGGCCGAGGGCAGTGGATGACAGCGCCAGGCCAAGGCCGAGCACGATGGCCGCAGGTAGCGCCTGACCGAAACCGAACAGGGCAATGGCGCCGATCAGCACGCCGGTCAGCACCACTTGGGCGGTACCGACGCCGAACACTGCCTTGCGCATCAGCCATAGGCGTTTGGGGGACAATTCCAGGCCGATGATGAACAACAGCAGCACCACGCCCAGCTCGGAAATGTGCGCCACGCTTTCGGTATCGCGGATCAAACCCAATGCCTGCGGGCCAATGACCACACCGGCCAGCAGGTAGCCAAGCACGGCACCCAGTTGCAGGCGCTTGGCCAAGGGCACGGCAAGGACGGCGGCGAGCAGAAAGATCACCGCGGTTTGTAGAAGGCTGCCTTCATGTGGCATGGGCTCGTACTCCATGAGCTGCCGGGGCAGCGTTCGAACGGGTTGGCGGACAATTCTGAGGGCCGGGGGTGGTGTTAGACAATCCGCCATCGGGGAGAAAGATTGTCCTGAAAAATGAGACAACCTGTGCAGCCCTGTGGGCGCGGGTTTCCCCGCGAAGCGGCCCGCACAGGAAACACACTGACTCAGGCCCCACCAAACTGTGCCCGATACTGCGCCGGCGTCATGCCAATCCGTTCGCAGAACACCTTGCGCATGTGCCGGTCACTGCCAAACCCGCACTGCGCCGCCACCACCTTCAGTGGCAGGTCGCCGCATTCGAGCAACTGGCGGGCGCGGTCGATGCGCGCATTCTGCAGGTATTGCAGTGGCGTAATCCCCACCTCGCGCTGAAACGTGCGGGCAAAGTTGCGCCCGCTCATGGCCACCAGGTCGGCCATTTTCTGCACGGTGAAGGCCTGCTCGATATGATCGACGATGTATGCCTGCACCCTCGCCACTGGCGAGTCGTCGCGTGGCACTGCCGCCAGCAGCGGCCCATACGGCGTTTGCCCTCCTTGCCGGTGGCGCGCCACCAGCAGCACCTTGGCCACTTCCAGGGCCAGTGCCTTGCCGTGGTCTTCGGCGATAACTGCCAGTGCCAGGTCAATGCCCGCCGTAATGCCACCAGACGTGATCAGGCAGCGATCGATGACATAGATCTGCTCGGTTTCAACCTTGGCCGCGGGAAACGCCTGCGCCAGGCGCTCCACGTAGTTCCAGTGGGTGGTGCAACGGTAGCCGTCCAGCAGCCCGGCCCGGCCCAGCAAAAATACCCCGGTACAAATCGCCCCGAACCGCTTGGCACTGCGCACGGCGTGGGGTAACCAGCGCTCGAGCACTGGCAGCGCGATGTCGTACGCGCCAGGGCCACCGGGCACCAGCAGCAGATCCACGGCGGCAGGCAGGTCTTCGAGGCGTAGGTCGGCCACCACCTTCAGCCCGCACGAGCCACGCACCGCCGCCTGCCCCTCGGCCAGGGTGAGCAACTGGTAGCGCCGCTCGGCCGGCAGGAAACGGTTGGCGATGGCGAATGCATCCATAGGCCCCGTCACGTCCAGCAACAGCACATCGTTGAACAGCACCATGGCTACGGTGCGGTGGGCGGTTTTTTCCTGCATTGCTTTTATACCTTGAATCCTGGGTGCGGCTGACGGCCTGTAACTGAATATGAAACGCATCTTATGGTAGCGGCAAACCCGCCAGGGCCAGCACCGCACAATTAAGAACAATTCAGCTTTGGCTCAGGACTTTGTCATGTGCCGGGGGTGAGACTTTCCCTACTGAACAGGAGAGTCGCCATGCACGACGGGACGCCTCAAATGCCGCTGCAACCCCCTGGGGCCCTGACGCCTGCACGGTTGCGCCTGGCCAAGGAACTGATGCTGCGCAGCTCGCTGCCGATCATCGAGATCGCCGGCCTGTGCAACCTCACACGCAGCCATTTCTCCCGAGCTTTCAAGGTCAATACCGGGCTTTCGCCCCAGGCCTGGCGCCTGCTGGCACGCATGGAAAAGGCCAAGCGCCTGCTTGCCACCGAGGCGCCCATTACCCACGTGAGCCTGGAATGCGGGTTCTGTGACCAAGCCCACTTCACCCGTGCCTTCAGCCGCCTGGTCGGCCAGCCGCCGAATGCGTGGCGCCAGGCCCAGGCCTATTCTTAAGCCGGAGCTATTCACGGGTATAGCCCCCTGCGGGTAGTACCGCGCCGCTTTTCCAACCGAGGAGTCACCCCCATGAGCCAACCCGATTACAAGCGCCTGAACAAAGACGACGCCGTGGTACTGCTGGTGGACCACCAGACCGGCCTGATCTCGCTGGTGCAGGACTTCGCCCCCAACGAGTTCAAGAACAACGTGCTGGCCCTGGGTGACCTGGCCAAGTTCTTCGGCCTGCCGACCATCCTCACCACCAGTTTCGAGCAAGGCCCGAACGGCCCGCTGGTGCCGGAGCTCAAGGCCATGTTCCCGGACGCGCCCTACATTGCCCGCCCAGGCCAGATCAACGCCTGGGACAACGAGGATTTCGTCAAGGCGATCAAGGCGACCGGGCGCAAGCAACTGATCATTGCCGGCGTGGTCACCGACGTGTGCGTGGCCTTCCCGACCCTGTCGGCGCTGGCGGAAGGTTTCGAGGTGTTCGTGGTCACCGATGCCTCGGGCACCTTCAACCCAACCGTGCAGCAGGCAGCGTGGGTGCGCATGACCCAGGCGGGCGCGCAGATGATGAACTGGTTCTCGGTGGCCTGTGAGCTGCACCGCGACTGGCGCAACGACATCGAAGGGCTGGGCAACCTGCTGTCGCAGCGCATACCCAACTATCGCAACCTGATGAACAGCTATGCGGCGCTGACGTCGCGCTGATTCAGCCCTGAACCGGCCTTGCAGCGGGTACACCCGTTTCTGCAGCGTGGTATGCGCAGGTGCGGGGTGCACCGTGAACAGGCCGGCACAGGCTAGCGGTCACTGACCGGCAGGGTGAAGCTAATCCGGCAGCCGCCCAGCTCCGACACCAACGCCTGCAACTGGCCGCCGTGGGCCTGTACCACCGAATTGCAGATCGCCAGCCCCATGCCCATGCCGCTGCCCTTGGTGGTGTAGAACGCATCGAACACGCGCTCGCGTTCTTCAACCGCAATGCCCGGCCCGTTGTCGTCCACACAGATCTCTACCTGCCCCGCAACTACCGCCGAGGCAATGCGCAGCACGCCATCGGCACGGTACCCCGCCAGCGCCTCCAGGCCATTGGTGATCAGGTTGAACATCAGCTGTTGCAACTGCACCGGGTCGGCCACCACGCTGACCCCCGCGTGCAAGTGGGTTTGCACCTGCACTGCACCCTTGGCGGCATCGGTCGAGGTCAGGCGCACCACCTCGCGGATCACCGCGTCCAGCTTCACCGCCTGGCGCTGCAGCGGTGCCTGCTTGGCCAGCGAGCGCAACGCCCGCAGGATGTTGGCAGCACGCTCGCTATCGTTGCGGATGTCCTCCAGCCCGGCCATCGCTTCTTCGAGGTCGGGCTTTGCACGCTTCAGCCAGCGCAGGCTGGCGGCGGCATTGGCAGCGATACCCAGCAACGGCTGGCTTATTTCGTGGGCAATCGAGGCCGACAGTTCGTTCATGACTTGCAGGTGGGCAGTGCGCGCAAGCTCTGCGCGAGAATGACGCCGTTCCGCCTCTATCTGCGCCCGGCTCTGGTTGTCTTCGGCCAGGCGTGTGTAGAACTTGGCCGTCTGCAGTGACACCGCGGCCTGCGCCGCCAGGATCTCCAGCATGGCCAGGCGCTGGCTGCCGAACAGGCCGGGTACCAGGCGGTTTTCCAGGTACACCAGGCCGATCAGCACCCCCTGGATCACCAGGGGCAGGCACAGTACCGAGCGGGCACCACGTGCCTGCAGGTCCTGGCGAAAGGCTTCGGGGCAATCGCTTTGCGCATCACTCAGCACCAGCGGCTTGCGCGTACGCATGGTGGTGTTGATGACCGACAACGGTGCCTGGGTCATGAATTTCTGGCAATTGTCCATGTTCACGTGCAGCCCGGCATCGTCGATGTAGGCGAGGGCGGCCATCTGGAATTCGGCACCGCTGACGATCAGCAGCGCACCGTGGTCGGCGCCGGAGTGCTCGGTCAGGTGGCCCATCAGGGTTTCGATCAGGCCTTCCAGCAGCACCTCCTCGGACAGCGCTCGCGCCGCTTCGATACCGGCCTCGAGGTCCAGCCTGGCCTGCTGCGTGGCACGCTGGGTTTCCTGGATCGGCTGGGTGCGCAGGAACGGATGCAGGGTCTCGAGTTGCTGCACCTTGCCGGTTGCGCCCCAGATGTGGAAACAATCGCGAGCGACGCGCAGGTGCAGGTTGGCACCGGAAATCAGGCCGCTGGGGATGCACACTTCCGCCAGTTGCTCATGGGCCAGCGCCTGTTCGTGGATGAAGCCGGCAGCGGTGGCGGCGATCTGGGCCTGGTCGAAGCAACGAATGGCGGCCAACCCGTCGCCCTCCAGCTTGGCGATCACCCCTTCGATCAGCAGCAATTTGTTGCGGAACGTGGCCGGGTTGAAGCCTGCCCAGTGAGCGAAGCGCTCACGCAATGCCTGTAGTGCGTGCAGCTTGTCGGCAAGGCTGCCGGGGGCCTCCGGGCTGCCCAGGAGCAAGCCACGGAACAGGTGATAGTCGGCCAGGTTGATGTGGGCCGGCGCGGCCCAGGCGTAGTCGCCGGCCCGCGCCAGGTCGGCCATGGCCTGCGTATGGTTGCCCAGGTAGAAGGCGCTCATGCCGGCGAACAGGTACTCGAAGAACCGTGTAATGGGCGAGTTCGAGGGTGCGGTTGCGGTCGTGCCGGTGGTGCCGCTGAGGGCGGCGACGAACGCTTGCTGGGCCAGCAGGGTCTGCGCCACCTCCAGGTAGCCATGCCGGCGCGCAGTGGCCAGGCCCTGGGCGACTTCCTCGGCCACTTCCGGCAGGTAGCGGCCCATGATCAGCGAGTCGGAAACCAAGTGGTTGCAGGCATGGCAGCTCATGGCCAGGTCGCCGCTCAGGTGCGCCGAATCGACGGCCTCCACGGCGGTGCGGCGGGCCAGCTCCATGGGCGACGTCCAGGCACTGAGCTGGTCCAGAGCGAGCAGCGCGCTGCTCAGGTCGGCCTCCAGGCCGTGGCGCTCGATCAGCTTGAGCGCCGCCAGGCAGCAACCATGGCCATCGTGATAGGCACCAAAACGCTCGGCGCACATCACCCCGTACCAGGCCAGGCCGTAGGTGCTCCCTGGCGCCACGCCATGCAGCAACGCCAGCTCCGTGAGCTTGGCCAGGTGCAGGAAACACAGGTCGTCCTGCACCAGGAAGGATGACGACAGGGTCGCCAGCAAACCCACTGCCACTACCACCTCTTGCGAGTCGGTGCGTGGCAGCGACTCCAGGCAGTGAAGGCCTTTCTGCTCGATCAGGCTTTGCACACGGGCATGGCTGGCTTGCACCTGGTGTGGGTCAAGGCCTGGCGCGAGTTCGATACCCAGCATCCGCAGGCCGCCAAGCGCGCTGGCGATGGCAGCCTGGCAGTTACCCTGCAAGGTCTCCAGGCGTGCCTGCAACTGGCACACCCTGGCCCGCTCCAGCGTCGAGCCGGCACGCTGGCGGCATTCAGCCAGGCGGGCCTGGGCGGCGACCGTGCGCGACAGTTGCAAGTCGCACTCCGTTGCCATGCTGGCAATGGCAAAGCCAAGCGTGGCGCGGCTTTCCAGCGTACTGCAGGCTTCGAGCAGCTGTTGTGCCGTGTGCAGGTAGCCGGCGGCCTGCTCATAGGCGCGGCTGTCACGCGCCCGCTGTGCCGCTTCGTACGTAAGCTGCAGGAAGGTTGCGCAGTCATTTGCGGCAAACCCGCACGGGCTGGCGCGTTGCAGCTGATGGGCAATCTCGAACAGCAGCGCCTGCAAGCGGTCTGGCCAAGCCCCGAGCATGGCCAGGGCAATGCGCGCATGCAGCGCTTCGCGCTCGTGCCCTGGCGTGAGTTGATACGCCGCTTCCTGCACGCGGTCATGCACGAAGCCCAGGCCGCTCTGGCTCGACAGCAGGAAGCCCGCGGCAATCAGGGCCTGCACCGCAGTGCCTGGCGCCCGCCCCAGCACCCGCTGCAATACGCCATTGTCGCAGCGGCTGCCTGCGGCGCTGGCGATGCGCAGTACGTCGCGCTGTGGCGCGGGCAGGCGCGCCAGGCGGTGGATCATCAGCTCGGCGACATTGTCGGCGTAACGGTGCCGGGCCACGGCCTGTGGGCACCACGACCAACGCATGGCCTGGGTATCGAAGAAGAACAACTGGTCTTCGACCATGGCGCGCAGGATCTGGTGGATGAAGAACGGGTTGCCTGCGGTCTTTTCATGTACCTGTGCAGCCAGTGCCAAGGCGGCTTCGGCATCCACGTGGTAGCGCTCGGCGATCAACTCGGCCACCGCGCCAACGGCCAGCGGGCGCAGGTTCAGGGTGGTGCTGCGCAGTGTGTGAGGGACGCTGGCCGGGCCTTGGGTAGTGCCGGTGTCGCTGCGTTGGGCAAAGATCAGCAGCAGGTTGCCGGGCGCGTTTGCCAGCAGTTGCGCCAGGAGCTGGCGCGAGGCCTCATCGACCCACTGGATGTCGTCGATGAACAGCACCAGTGGCAGGCCGGGGCGGCTGAATACTGCAAGGAATTCGACCACGGCCCGCAGCTCCTTCTGCAGCGCCATGGGGGTAAGTTTGCCTGGCAGTGGCGGCAACGCGCCGAGCACTAGCTGCAGGTCTGGCGCCAGTTTGCCCAGCAGCCGGCCGTGGCCTTGGATGCGGCGCAGGATGTCGTGGCGCAGGGCGTCGAGTTCGTGGCTGTCCTTGGCCAGCAACTGGGTGGTCAGGGCGCCGAGGATTTCCACCCAGGGCGCGTAGGGCGCAGCCTGCGACACGCTGTTGCACTTGCCGACCGCCCAGTACCCTTGAGCATTGGCCTTGAGTGCAGCGGCCACCAGGCTCGACTTGCCCATGCCTGCGGCGCCTTGAATATGCAGCACTTGCGGCGTGCTGTCGCGGCGCAACCCCTTGAGCAGCAGCGCAATGGCCTGCTGTTCGGCATCGCGGCCATACAGGCGGCTGCCATGGGCGGCGACCGGGTCGGCGCAACCTGGTTCAAAGGCCGCCATGTGTTTGCTGGCAGCCCATTGCCGGTGGCAGTAGCCCAGGTCCACGGCCAGGGCGTGTGCGCTCTGGTAGCGTGCGTCCGGTTCCTTGGCCAGGGCCTTGGCCAGCACGCTGCTCAGCGGCTGCGGCACGCGGTTGTCGACTTCGCAGGCGGTCTTGGGTTGTACCCCGGCATGCAGCTGACGCCAGTGCTGGGTATCGCGCCCGGTCAGTGGCAATTCACCGAGCAGGAGCTGGTACAGGATCGCCCCCAGGGCATAGATGTCACTGCGCAGGTCGTTGTTGCTGCCGTGCGGGCAGACTTGCTCGGGCGCCAGGTAGGTCCAGTTGCCGAGCGGCATGCCTTGCTTGCCGAGCGGATGCGCAGGTGTTGCACGGAACCCGCCCAGCCGCACCTGCAAGTTGTCCTGCACATGCACATGGTCTGGCTGCAGGGCGCCGTGCAGTACATGGCTTTGGTGGGCCTGGGCCAAGGCAGTGGCGGCGTTCAGCGCAATCTCCAGGAACGGCTCCAGCGCCAGCCGGCCTTCGCTGAGCAGGTCGGCGATGGAGTGACCGGCCGGGTACACCAGCAGTGGGCCTTCGGGGGAACGCACGAACGCGCACGGCACCACTGCCCACTGTGGGTCCAGTTTCAGCCGGTAGTCGCGCTCCAGGCGCTGACAGGCGGCGGGCGCTTCGAGCGGTGCGCGCATGGCGAGCCAGGCTTGCCCGCTGGTGGGGTCGCACAGGCGGAAGCAACTGAGCTCGCCATCCTGGCCCAACGCTGTGATGTCGCAGTTGTTGAGCCAGCTTTCGTCGACTGTCTGGTCGTAATCGATGGGCCTGTGAGCAAGGCGTTCATCGCGCATGAAACACCCCCCCTGCTGGCGACATCCTGAGACGTGAGTATACGCAGCCAGCCCAAGGGGAATGCGGGTTGCAGCCCGCTTGGCAGGAACGGGCACGCTGTTGTCCGTTATCGTCCCCTGGCCTTTTCCGGGCGCTTGTATAGTGCCTTGAACACCCTATCCCTCGGGATAATTGTTCCACCGCATCCGCTGGCCTAGGCTGTTCGTGGCTGCGCGAATGCCCGTGCCCGTGCGAGGAAGCCATGATCCGAATAGGCAATGCCCTGGTGTCCCTGGAGCGCCGCGAAGTGTTGCTCGACGGTAAGCCCATGCTGCTGGGCGGGCGTGCGTTCGAGGTGCTGGCCACACTGATCAGGGCCAAGGGCCGGGTGGTCGACAAGGAAGAATTGTTCAGCCAGGTGTGGGCCGGCACCGTGGTCGAGGACAACAACCTGCAGGTCCAGGTGTCGTTGCTGCGCAAGGCATTTGGCGACCGTGGGCTGATTCAGACCGTACCTCGGCGTGGCTACCGGTTGGCGGCCGAGATCAGCTTCGCGGCCCCAGGCCGGGCATTGGGGGCTTTGCCGTTGTGCGCAGGCGCCGACACCCTGGAGCCATCCGGCGAAAGTGCGGATGTGCCAGTGCTGGTGGTTGATGACGACCCATCGGTACGCACGGCGCTCGGCCGGCTGCTGCGCTCGCAGGGCATACCCCATCATCTGTTCGCCAGTGCCGAGGCGCTGTTTGAAGCCCGGCTGGAAACCCCTTACGCCTGCCTGTTGCTCGACATGCACCTGCCCGATATCACCGGCTTGCAAGTGCAGGAAACGCTGCGCCAGCTGGCGCTGCCCTGGCCGATCGTGTTCATGACCGGCTTTGGCACCATTGCGATGACCGTGCAGGCGATGCGCGCAGGTGCCGTGGAGTTCCTCACCAAGCCTTTTGACGAGGAGCAGTTGCTGGCCCTGCTGGGGACGCTGCGGGTGCGTGCCGTGGCCGAAGGGCGCAAGTGGCGCCATGCCCGGCTCGTGGCGGAAAAGTACCAGCGCCTGACCCCGCGTGAGCGCCAGGTGTTCTCGCTGGTGGTCGACGGCCTGTCGCACAAGCAGATCGCCAGGCAGATCGGCACCAGTGAGGTGACCACCAAGGTGCACAAGAAGAGCATCATGAACAAGATGCAGTCGCGCTCATTGGTGGAGTTGGTGGCCATGCACAACGTGCTCGGCACACAGCAGGAGGGCATGGGCGGCGCATGAGCAGATGGGTATGCATCGTCGATGACGATGCTTCGGTGCGCAAGAGCCTGGCCAACCTGCTGCGTTCAGCCGGGTTCGAGACCCTGACCTTCGCCGGCGGTGCCCCGTTCCTGGCGTCTGAACGGGCAGGGCAGGCCGGTTGCGTGCTGCTCGATCTGAAGATGCCCGGCATGAGCGGGCTGCACGTGCAGCGTGAGCTGGCGCTTCGGCAATGGCCGATAGTGGTGATCTGCATGTCGGCGCATTGGGATGATGCCGCCATGCACGCGGCGACGCGGCTGGGGGCGCTGGAGTGCCTGGGCAAGCCGTTTTCTGAAGAGGTATTGCTGGCGGTGGTTGAACGGGCATTGGCTGGCCGCCAGTAAACCAGGGGGTGGTGCAGGCCCTTGCCTGCAAGGCCACTGCGCAACCTAACTGCTCCCCGGCCGATACTGCAGGGCCTCGGCCAGATGCGCCCGGCCAATGGTCTCGCACCCCTCCAGGTCCGCCAGCGTTCGCGCCACCTTCAACAACCGGTGTGCCGCGCGCAGCGATAACGTCAGCCGCTCGCAGGCATTTTCAAGCCAGACCTGGTCGGCGGCTTTCAAGGCACAATGCCGGCGTAAACCTTCGAGATCGAGGAAAGCATTCGCGCAGGCCTGACGCCCGTGTTGCAGCGCTCGGGCCTGTGCCACTTTCACAGCCACAGCGGCACTGGTTTCACCGCTAGGCTGGTTGTTCAGCGTGGTGCTTTCGCGGGCCACGGTCAGGTGCAGGTCGATGCGGTCCAGCAGTGGCCCGGACAGTTTGTTGCGGTAGCGGGCGATCTGCTCGGTGCTGCAGCGGCAACGGCCGGTCGGGTCGCCGAGGTAGCCGCAAGGGCAGGGGTTCATGGCCGCCACCAGCTGAAAGCGCGCGGGAAAGCGTACCTTGTCGCGGGCCCGGGCAATCACGATTTCACCGGACTCCAAAGGATAGTCTTTTCTCACACATTTACTAAGCTAGTCGGGGATGATTCAGGCGGCTACGATGAGATCACCTACCGATAAGAAAGGATTCACACTTATGCTGCAGGCAATGGCTTTTCGAAATGCAACAGGACATTTGGGATTCATTCAAAAGGACGGTGACACAATAAATTATTTCGTGAATACGGATAATGAACTCTATTCAGTAAACGGAACAAATAGCTGGAAATCTTGGGTTCAACAGGTCGAGGGCGGATATCTCTCTGGCGATAAAGAAACCATTACAAAAGCGTCAATAGAATACTTCTTGCACGGTTATTTTGAAACAATAAATATAAATATCGTCGAAATTGCAGATGTAACGCGTCCGGGAAGTTACTACCCAAGAATAGATCGGGAGAATATTTACTTCAATTACGTGAATGAGCAATTTTTACAAGACGTTAGGGCATACCAAAATATCCAAGCCAGTCTTGACCAGCTATTCAACTATATCGAACCGTCAATTGCCAATCTGTCTGCATATGGCCATAAAATACGAGAACTTTTGATACTCGCATGCACGGAGGTTGAATGTCTTTTAGTAAAAACTCTTCTTGAAAACGGATATCAGCAAAGAGACAGGTATTCAACAAATGACTATGTAAAACTCAAGAGCATCCTCGGTTTAGATAGATTTGAGGTGAAGCTAACTCAGTATCCAAGCCTAAAAGCATTCAAGCCATTTCACGGTTGGGATGATGGAAACCCGACAAAAACGCTTCCTTGGTATAATGCTTATAATTCGGTGAAACATAATCGAAGTGATAACATCACAGACGCAAATTTTGAGCATTTACTAGATGCCATGTCTGCAATACACATTTTACTTGAGAGCCAATACGGGAAAGATATATTTGAGCGTTGGAGTGGGCGGACTGAAGATAGAAGTATTTTCAAAACCACAACGCGGCCGAAATGGGCATGTAACCTCGTTAGTTCGCCGATATTTACGGCGGGGTATGACATTAAAGCCAGTTGGCCAGAAAAGCGTCAATACTTTGTAGATCATAAGTAACGGCGTATTTTGCCGTCCTTAAAGGCTTCGTGCCACGGTATTTTAGATAGAGGCGGTTTTGAGTGCCGGGACTTGTACCGGTGCGAGAAATCGCCGGAATAGGTGTTATGAGACGCTACGCGGTGCCGTGCGGTGGCCCGGCTAAGCTGGTGGTCGCTTCGCTTTGAAAAAACAACCATCGTCGGCGGGATAAACCGCCAAGGCGTCAATAAATGTCCGTATGAGATAAGAACGGAAATTTACGCCGGACACAAAAAAAGCCCTTTTTATGGGCTTCTGTTTTCTACTGCGTTTTTAGTAACCGACCATATCGACTAGCATTTTATAACGCTGATTTTTCTCGTTGAATACCGCCATAAACTCAACACCATCTACCTCAAAGCACGGGTGAAATAACGCGGGCCTTGTGGCTTTTTTTGGCGTGCTTTCTACTTTTTCATAGTCATAAGGTTTGCTACCTGCGATCAACGTAAAATGACCGATGTTACATTTTATTTTCTTGATCACCCTGCCGCCTTTTACCAATGAAATCCTAGCGACATACTCTTTCCTAACTTCTTGAAACTTGAAAAAGTCGACTTCGGCGTTGTCGTGAAAAACTTCTAGCACTGCTGGAACAAATGGAATGCCATTTATTGGCTTCAATTCACCCGCTTCAATGAGCTTTGTATATCTTTGCATCTGCGACAAAGAAGACACTGGCTTGTAGGTCTTTTCAATGCAAAATTTTATCGCGGCAAAATCATAATCATGTTCATCAAGATCGATGATGTGTATTTTCTTGGATCTGGCTTCTGTATATTCATCTGATTTGAAATAGTCTCTAAATACAGCGTTAGCTATATTTAATCCATTCAATGAATTGCTAACGATAAAATATTTGCCCGATCTTTTATTTGTGTAAGTTTTATCGACGCCTAAAAGAGCTGATGAACGAAATGCGTCATAAGCCAGATCTCTAACGTTAAATTTTTTTGGTTTAGTGATAATAGTATTTAGCATAAATCTCCTTTCTTGTGTTGTTACTCCCATTAGAACATATGATAAATGTTTGTCAAATTAAACCGCCAAACTTTTTAATGATTAAAGCGGTATGGTTGAACCCTATTTAAAGTTAAGGTCGAACCTTAAATATATTTTCAATCTGCTATTGACAAGAGTTTTATGGCTTACGAAAGCCAAAAATTAGCGGTTAGAAAAATCTCAAAACACGAAAAAATCGAAAATTCGTTGAAAATATTTCGCCGTGTTTTTCATGAAAAATATTTTGTCAAAATAAACCGCCAAGAAAATCACAAGCACAAAAAAAGCCCCAGTGAAGGGGCTTCGGTATCGCTGTAAAACGTCAGGCGGTCGCCGGGACGCCTCCCAGTTTCTTGATCAAAGCATCGAAGTCCGCGACCTTGTATTTCTCTTTCAAGCTTTTCAAATAATCGCCGTATTTAGTGAAGCCTGCCGCTTTAACGGCTTTTTCAAGTTCGGGCTTCATCTTGCCTTGTGATGCTTCTTTCAGCACAACCTCAACACCATCAATCACGACCTTATATTGTGGTTTTGCCTCTTTTGGTGTCTTCTCGCTCACGCTCTTGGCGTTTTTGGCGGGGCTTTCTACGTTGTAGTAGGAATGCACCACGCCCACAAATTGAGGCACTTCATAACCGTATTTTTCGCGTAGAGCATCAAGCTCTTCGACAAACTTGATTACCTTTGCTTCATTTTCATCAGCTTCAAGCTTCTTGATTTGTTCAACCAGAGCTTTTTGCTGTGCAAGTAGGTCAAGCAATTTTGACATTTTCAACGATCCTTATTGAGATCATGGAGGAATGGGGAGTAGCTTTTTTTAATCTTGGCGTAGAACTCTGACCAATGATCATCAACAATTTTTGAAATTGTATCTTTTACATTTTCAAGATTTTCTTGGCTTTCGATTTCTGACTGTCGATAGCCTAGGGTGTAAAGTATGACATAAAGAGCGAATGGTTTTAATGCCGATTTTAAGGCTGTTTCAACGCCAAACAAGCTCAGGTCAACGCCTGACTTAACGTCTAGCACTTCGACACAATATTCATCGAAATGGAGGCAATCCAACGCTTTACCGTCCCGAGGATCTCTCGCCCATTGGCTGTGCAACGTTTCTAAAATGATTGATTTATTAACGACTAGCTTTTCAAGGATCAAGATTTTCTAGCCTCTCCATGGACAAAATCAGGATCTTAAAATCAGTTCGTAGCTTTGTCAAAATAAACCGCCAAGGTCAAAGATTTTAGGGTTTTGATTATAGATCCACCAGAATGGCTTTTGACCTTCGCTTACATATTTTATATATAGATTTACGAAGTAAATATCTTTTCTTTTCGTGAAACGTGCAAATAAAGCTTAGAGAATAAGGAAACTTCAAAAATCTCGGTTAACGCTCTTTATTTTTTCACGCTAAAAAAGAAGCCTTCGGTTAACGCTCTTTATTTTTTCAAGAGGTTTATCTTTTAAAATATGGATAATTTCAAAGCATGATAATACGGTTAATAGCATTTGTTAATTTTTTGCTGTTTTAATCTTGTAAAAAGAAAATTATATGGTCTAATTAGTGTATAACAAGGTAAAAAAATAACCATGAAATACATTTTAAAGGAAAACGGCAAAGAAAAAGAAGTGTTCAAGCTCAAAGGTTACGTATCAGTACCTCGCATTTTTTTAGCCTTACCATTGTTCAATACAATAAATGCTCACAAAGAGCCAAGGGGCTTTGAAATAGCTAAAAATCACAATGCTAAAAACATACATATTGCTTCAACATCATTGACTATATTCAATGACTTTGAGGTGTTTCTTTTTATTTTGAGAAAGGTATATAGCAGTAAAAGCAATGAGTTTGAATTCACCCTTGATGAAATTATGAATGACTTCGATGTTAAAACATCGCATAGAACAATGTATTTTTCGATATTCAAGAAGTCAATTAGAAAGCTCAATAAAATCAATATTGAGTATGAAGAAGAAACAGAAGAAGGAACTAAAACCGTTTTTCTTAACTTCATCACCGGCGAACTGACTAAAAAAGGTGGAAAAATTGAAGTATCAAAGCGTTTTATTGAGTTTTTTGGGAGCCTTAAAGAGCTTTATGAAATAGACACTAAAATGCTGAGCTTATTAACCAATGAATATCAGCGTATTCTTTATGTGTTGTACGTTTGCAATAGACGCAACAAAACAAATTATTTCAGCGTTGAGATGTTGAAAGAACGTTTCCGCATCAGCGACAAAATGCCTGATAAAACATTCGTAATGAAAATAAGAAAGGCAAATGAATCCCTTAAAGAAATGGGATTAATTGAAGGATTTAACGAAGAAAAAGCCAATCGAGCAACTACAAGATTTTTAGTCAATTATAGCTATAACTCGCTATACAAAGACTTTAAAGAAAAGAAAGAAATTGCTGAGAAAATTAAAGTTTCGAAAGCCGAAAAGAAAGCCGTAAAAAAACTAAATTTAGACGCTTTTGCTAGTGATATAGATGATAAGTTCAAAGAAGAAATAGAACGCCAAAACAACACAAATAACGAGGTGAAATGATGGAGCAAAAAGAAATCAGAGAAATCGACTTAAAGCATGTTAGTGCTGCCGCTACGGCTTTAATTCAACACATTGAAAGCATATTGCCGAAGATCCCAAGCGAGCGTGTACGCCAGCTTGTAGCGATGAAATTGGGTCAGGCCATAGCTCAGGGTGGGAATGAAAAATTGCTGCGTCAAATCCTCTTATTGGCGGTTACAGCGATAGAAAAAAGTGAGTTGATAGAGCACAAGATAGCAACCAATGATGTTGAATTTAACCCGATCACGGGTGAAATCATGAGTGAGTTAAACGTCATTCCAGCCGTTGATGCTGTGATCAAAGTCATGAAAGAGGTAAAAGAGAAAACACCGCCAAAAGCAACGCAAAAACCTAACAATCCACAACGATCAGGAGAATGATGAACGACGAATTTTCTGTGTTTTATGTGTTACATGATCTGATCCCAATCGCTGTGGTTTTGGGTCTTTGTTGCTTTGTTGTTTCCGTGCATTTATTAATTGAATCCGAAAGCAAAAAAAATTTCACATCAAAAGAAATTAAAATCACTTGGATCTTGATGGCCGTTGGTCTGCTTCTATTAATAAGCCCCGGCGTTACAAAAAAAATTGTATTCAACTATTTTTCGCCAGAAAGTTTTTGTAAATTTGAGAAGGGACGCGATCAACGTCTTGAAGAACATTGCGTGTTTCATGTAAAAATAAAGAAAATGATTGAACATCGATCAGGAGAACAATGAATGCAAGAAATTTAATCACATTTTTAACGCTGCTTTTCCTTCCAGTCATCGCATTCGCTGATGACGTTACGCAAGCCAGAGGCGAAACGATTTTCGCATGGCAACGCTTAGTTTTGGTTTTTTTCTTTTTACTCGGTTTAGGCCTTATGGTGGTCGCTGGTTGTAAGTTGACGCTAGTGGGCGAGCAAGGTCAAAAGAATGCTAAGACCGTTCCTTTAATGGCGTTATTTTCTGGCGTTTTACTTATGAACGTAACGGCAACCCTTGGTGTCTTCGGGAATACATATTTTGACGCTAGTGAGGCATGCTTCATCATCACTGATGGCGGATCTATAAACAGTGCTTGTATGGACACAGAAATTAGCGGATTAACGGGCGAACTCAAAGCACGAGTTGAAAAGCTTTCGAGCGGTAGCACCGCTGAGGAATTCGTCAGAAATATAAAAATTGTTTTAGCCGTTTTTCAATCAATTGGATTGATTTATTTTGGCATAGGCATTTGGGGTTTATATGAGGTTTCCAAGGGTTCTGCTCAAAATGGATACGGCAAACCTGTCATCACAATGTTTGCGTCGGCTCTGATTTATGATCTACCACACACCGCCCAAATGGCTATCAATACGCTCACAAACATAGGAATTAACTTTTAGAAAATACTACGGAGAATTTTATGAAAAAAATGATATTGCTTTTATCGCTTTTACTCTCAGCTGAGGTTTTCGCTTCTAATAATGAAGCCCCCGACTGGTGGTCTACAAGCGAATGTAGACACAAAAGAAACTTAACATACTTGAAGTTGCTAAAAGATGGCTGGTCATCAAAAGACGCAACAGAACGAGTTGATGAAAATTTCAAAAGTTGCATCTGCTTATCGAGTGATGAAACTAAAGCCGGTGTAAATTCTTTGCTTGAAAGCGGATTTGAGATTGAAATGATTTTGTCAAACCCTACGCGTGTAATTTCTAGACCGATTACATATCGTGATTTTATTATTTACAGTGTAAAGAATGAATGTTACTTAAACGTTCAAAAATCCGAGCTTTGTGAAAACTCTGCGTTTTTGAGTGCTGCTAGTCAATCATTTAGAATTTTCCAAACATATGATGCTAAAAACAAAACTTGCAAATTGGATTTAGAAAACGAGTTTTTCAAGTAATACCCGACAGATTTTTAGCGTGATTTGATTTGTTAATATTATTATATATAATAATATTAACAACATCATTTTACGCCATGTTTCAATCCAGATTATTTTTTCTTTCAACACTCGCGGTCATAGCATCGTGTGCGTTTTTAATTTCTATTGCAATTCAATATCCAGAAGCCATATCGAACAAGAATTTAGTGTTTTTAATTTTCTTGGAATGCTTCGCTATTTTTAATCTTTTCCAGATGAAGTCAGTAATCTGTAAAGAGAAAACCAAAACAAACAAAACCAACGAGGAAATACAATGAAAAAGCCAATATTTTTAATAACAGTTTTAGTCGCTTCAATGTCTGCTCATGCTGCATACATTGTGAAAATCCCAGTCGAGCAGGCGTCTGGTGGTTTCTTAACAGATAGCAGTATCGCATTCGTCAAACCGGGTGACGCTGGTTCAAACCCTTCCAATCCGTCTAATCCGTCTAATCCAGAAACACCAGTAACCCCGGAAAATCCGGGTGAAAATACTGATGATGGATCAGAGACTGAGCCAGTGCGTAACCTAGTCGCCACAATGGATTTCGGCCCTGTGTCCGGTGAAACCAATTTATTCACAAGCAATAGACTGAATGGCTTTGTGTTGAATACATCAACATTTGCCATTAAAGGGGAGTTAGAACATGGACGTAACTACTACATCAGCAACAACGGAAACAAAGAATGTGCGTTTATTGCTGACGTTTGCACAATGAACAAAAATTGCGTCTATTCAAAAGCTAGTCTAAGTGGTCAATACACAATTTTGTCCATCAGACCTAGCGAAGCGGCTTCGTGTTTGACAGTGCGAAAAGACTGGGTTACGGGTGGGAATTTCCTAAGCGGTGTCATGATTTACGACAACCCTAAAACAGAATGAGAAAACGCCTTGTGGCGTTTTTTTATTGAGGCTTTGGAATGTTGCGGCTACGTCGATTTTGTTTTTTCTGCTCATGACGCTGGCTTTCAGCTTCCTCGTTTTTGTCTTTAATTCCCTTTTCCAATACACGCATTTCCGAAAACTTGTCTTCAATACTGTTAGCCGAAAAACTATTAGTTAAGTCAGTCATTGCATTAACTAGGCCAGCAAGCACGCCGCCCACTGGGCCGCTTCCATGGACTTTGCCGTTTTTGAATTCATCATGAAGCTTACCAGCGTCTACCAATTCACCAATGACGGCGGCTGCTCCTGACTTTGATTTATTCTGTTCATCTGGATCTTTTGCTTTATTGCTAAGCGGATTGCTTCCGTCTTGTTTATACGATGAGCTTCCGAATTTTTGCTTTTCTTGTTCAAGCTTAAATTTGTCCGCTTGGGTTGGTGAATAACCTAACAGCGTATGGCCTTTTTTATCCAGCCCCATAAGATGGAATTGAAGCCATATTTGACTTTTCGCATAGTCACTACCGCCGATCTTGAAAGCAGTGGGCTTTTTGACGTTCTCTGTGAGCTTCTGCAAGCCCGCTTTCACAGCCGTTGGGCTGTTGTTGTTGAAATCCACACGGCCACGCATTGCGTCGTATTTAAAGGCTTTCTTGTTGGTGTCCTTGAAGAAGAAATCATGACCGTTGCGGCTATCGAATCGGGTATCCAAAACACGATTGGATTTCTTTTTCTTCGCCTCGTACTGGTCGAGGTCTGCTTGTGTGACATACATGTCAAAGCTGATGCCGCCCATTTCGCGTTCTGGGGCCTTTTTCACGCCTAGACGTGCAAGGGTGTCACTGAACTGGGGATCGTCGCCAAAACGGGCTTTTAGGGCCTTGTAGGAGCCACCAACATCTGAGGCTTTGAATACCATCCCGTCTTTTTCGAGCGAATAGGCATTGTTGCCGTTGGTGATCAACGTGTAGCCATCGCGGTCAAGGAATTCGAGGAACTCGCCAGCCGTCATAGCCTTGTCAGTAGCTGCGGCTACGGCTTCCTTGAACAAGGTTTTTTCGGATTTTTTGCCTTTTTTCTCGTAACGCCATTCGTTCGATGATTGCGGATTCGTCGGCATATCTGGTTTTAGAAATTTCCTGTTTTCAACGATCTTCAAACCATTCGCCATTTCTGTCTTGTGCAAGGCTTTTTCAAATAGCTCGTAGTCGTTTTTCTGGTTGTAGATTTTCCCGGCGTTGTCTCGCTTGTTCCATACCAAGTGAACGTGAATTTGATCGGTGTCAGTATGCACGCCCCAGCGGTGCTGGTGGTTGTCTATGTCGAGCACTTCACGCCATACGCCTAACGCCAACTCGGCGGCTTGCTCGGGTGTGAGGTTGTCGTCAGCGTCAAAGCTGATCATTTCGTGCATGCCTACATTTTCTTGTTTTCTACCTGACTTATTTTCATATTTGTTGTTGACCTGATCGCACTTTTTTACGCCGAGCTTCACGAAGTCTGCAACGTTGGTTTTTTCAAATTTCGCTTGGCTACCGCCAACCAACGCGGCTTTTTCAAGTGCGTAATTCATCGCACGGCCCATTGATCCGCTGTCAGGTAATTTGCTTAATTCTTTCCTGATCATTTTGAACCTCTCTTTTTAATCACCGCCTTTGTGTTTTTTTCAATCACAACGGTTTCAAGAGCGTCAAACTTAGCGATGACTTGTTCGAGGGTTTTTATGTCTTGCTCTGTGAATGCCTCCCCGGCGTTCACCTTCCTAGCCATCTGGTTTAGGTTGTTACCAATTGAGCCAAGCATTTTTTCGATTTTTTCGAAAGAGGCGAGCAATGTAGGGTTATTGATTTCGATGATTTGATCAAATCCATCATTGACGATTTTTTTGATCAATGCTGTTTTAGTTATTGAAAGGTTCGAAGCGAGCTTGTTGATTTTTGCAATGTCTTCTTTGCTAGCTCTTATTGAGATTTTGTCTTGTGCCATGTGTCTCCTGATCTAAATTTATTTGGTGAACAAAGGCCGGGGCCTGTTGTTAATAGTTTTTTGTTGAAGGTTGACGGTTGCCCGTCATTCTTCAAGTTATTCACCGCCTTGTTCGTAACAATCCCAACAAAGGCCAGCTTTTAGATATGCGTGGCTATGTTTGTTTGCTTTGAACTCTAAGCAGCTTTTGCACGTCCTTACGTCATTCTCACCATCGTTATAATAAGCACCATCATCATCTTCATCTGTATTGTCGAACGCTTCACTGTCATAGTAGCAATTGTATTCATCCATCGTAATCCTCACAGTTAGGTTTTGTTTTTTCTGTAACGTCCGAAGGCGTTACATTAGGCTTGCTTTTGACTTTGCTTTTGACTTTTAATTTTCAAACGAAGTGCAGAAAATCAAGCTCGGAAACGGAATAAAAAAGCACGAAGTGTTTTTTATGACCGACAATTTAACGAAGTTAAATGTCGGACGTTTCCATTGCTTGCCTGTCTTTTAAAGCAACCTATAATAATGTTGTATCATATATTTTAATGTTTTCAATATCGTCCGACATATCTGTACGACATAGAAAGCGTCCGACATTTTAGAAAGCGTATGACAAAACGTCCGACATAAACCGTTTGATTGTTAGACCATCAATGCAATCTTTAACCGTTTGATTTTTAGACCGCATAAAAAAGGCCATCCAAGATCGGACAGCCTCTATAATCGTTTGATGGTTAGACTTTTAAAACTGAGTTCATCTGCTCGTTCAAATTATCAATGCCAAATTCTTTCAATGGATTGTGAAGCGTGAACTTTTTACCAACCCGATAAATTTCTGCGTCTGCTTTGTCCCTGACCGTCATGAACAGGGTGCGGGTTTTGGCTTCATAGTTGAAGATGAATTTGAAGCCATTGGACTTAAAGAAGTAGTTAAGTTTCAAGCGGCCTTCATCACTGCTGTAAAGGTCGATAATGTCTTTGTAAGAATAGATTTCAAGGCTGCTTTCAGCATTGTCTATTTGAACGCTTAACGCATCTACATCAGCTTTAGCGTTTTCATATGCTTGCTCTGCATCCGACATTTGTTTTATGAAAAATGAAGGAATACGGCCATCACTGAACTGTGAGAATGAAGCTGTTAAGTTTTCATAGATTGATTTGGCTTTCGCAAGTTCGTTTTCTGCTTTGTAGAATTCTGTTTTTACTGCTTCCGTCGCTGTTGATTTGCTGAATAACGACAGAAATTGATTTCCGAAATTTTCTATATTAATTTCATCATCCGCTAGCGTGCTATCGTAGTCTGCTGGCATTTCACTCGCCCATGGGTGAGCATCAAAGTCTTCTTCGCAAGTCAATTGCTTAACTAGTTGCAGTAAAGTGCCAAAAGCAAAATCAAATCGGAATCGGGGAACATCGCAATGACTTAAGGTCTCTTTACGTGTCCAACAGTGGAAGTAGCCATATTTGATACCTTTTTTATTCATTGATTTTTCAAACATAAGGCTTTGACCGCAAACAGCACATTTGACGCAATGCTTAAAGATATTCAAATATCCTTCGGTGTTACGTCCATAATCTTTTACTTTGCCGCGTTGCTTCATTGCTTGCAACGCATCTTGGAATTCTTTGTGCGTCAGAATTGCGGGATAGTAGTTTTCAATGTAACGCTCAAATACCTTCGTTTTGCCGTCTCTTTTTTGTGACATAAGAGTGCCGATGGGGTAGCGGCTAGTGAGCATTAAATGGACAGTTTTACGTGACCATTTGCGTTTTGATGTGAGATTTACTTTTTTCAGCGTGTTTGACACGCCTTCATATTTCAAGCCTTCAAAGATTTTTTTAATCTCAATGGCTTCATCCTCTACAATTTCAAAGCGGTTTTCTTCGGGGTCATATCGTAAGCCGTACGGCGGATTATGAGCGTTGAAAGGCACGCCATCTGTTGCTTTTGTCTTTGCTTTGTTCCAAGCCGAACGCCGACGCTTTGACTTGATTTCGCTTTCTTCGTTTGCACGTTTAGCAATAAGACTTATCATCAAAAGATTTTCAAAATCTTTCTCAGGGTCTTCATACGAATAGGTTTTGTTGTCTGTCGTAGTGTAGAGCTTCACACCTTTTTTCAAGATTCCGTCTTGGATCAGTGCGACGCCATCAAGCACCCGCATACGGGTGATCCTGTCGATGCTTTCAACGACCAAAAAATCACCCTTCCTGATTTCCCCGGATTCGATCCGATCAAGAATTCCTTTGAGCTTCCCTTTTTTTGAGTTTTCCCCGGTGAACGCTGACTGACCGGGATCGATAATGGTTTCTACGACTGGGACGCCCGTAGACGATGTGAAGAATTCCAAGGGGCTTGTCTGCCGGTCATAACTGTCCTTGTCGTCACCACCCTGCACGGTGCTAGACCAACGGACGTAAGCGATTGCCAAAGGCTTGGATCGGTCGATTTTCAGGGTTTCCATGTGTCCTAGTCCCGACGTTCAAAAGTGTATGATACGTCTATCCGCTCTCCAATGGCTCGCGTAACACCTCCAGCACGCGGCGCTCGAATTCCGGTAGCTCGTCAAGGAACAGCACACCGTGGTGGGCGAGGGTGATTTCGCCAGGTTGCGGCCGGCTGCTGCCCCCCACCAGTGCCGGGCCAGAGGCGGAGTGGTGCGGGTGGCGAAAGGGGCGCTGCGGCCAGTTGCTCAGCGGTGCATGGCCGCTGACCGACTGGATCGCCGCCACTTCCAGCGCCTCGTGCTCGTCCAGCGGCGGCAGCAGCCCGGGCAGCCGGCTGGCGAGCAAGGTCTTGCCGGTGCCGGGCGGGCCGGTGAACAACAGGTTGTGCGCCCCGGCGGCTGCCAGCAGCAAGGCGCGCTTGGCTGCCAGTTGCCCTTGCACCTCGCTCAGGTCCGGGTAAGGCCGTTGCTGCAGGATCAAACCGTTGGCCGCATAGGGCGCCAGGGGCACCTGGCCGTTGAGGTGGGCAACCAGCTCCAGCAAGTGCCCCACGGCATACACCGCCAGGCCGCTGGCCAGGCTGGCCTCCTCGGCGTTTTCCCGTGGCACCACCAGCGCCCGGCCTGCTTCGCGGGCCGCGAGTGCCGCCGGCAATACCCCCTGCACCGGGCGCAACGTGCCAGACAGTGCCAGTTCGCCCAGGCATTCAAGCTCGGCAAGGGCCGCGATTGGCAGTTGACCGTCGGCGGCGAGGATGCCCAAGGCAATGGCCAGGTCGTAGCGCCCGCCATCCTTGGGCAGGTCGGCGGGGGCGAGGTTCTGGGTGATGCGCCGTTGTGGGTAGTTCAACCCGGAATTGACGATGGCGCTGCGTACCCGGTCTTTGCTTTCCTTGACGGTGGTTTCCGGTAGGCCGACCAGGGTGAGGTGCGGCAAGCCATTGGTCAGGTGCGTTTCGACGCTGACCGCCGGTGCCTGTACGCCCACCTGGGCGCGGCTATGGACGAGGGCTAGGGACATGGACGCTCCGTTGTCGCGGGTGAAGGCCGCTTCCTGCGGTAGCGCACAGGATAGCCAGCGCTCCTACTGCCGGCGCAAGAAGTGTGCGTCGTGGTTTTTCCGGGCAGGGATTTATCGCGGATTTTTACACCTCTGAGCAAAAGGTGGATCCAATATTCTTTGCGCAGGGGCCGGGTATGGCTTAGTGTTGTTGGGCAACTGCAGTTGCCATGGAATGGCACTGTCCCATCTTCCAAATGGACTTGAGGAATTGCTCCGTGCAAACGCTCACCCACACTCACCAGGTAATCCGCGAACTGGTGCAGGCCCGCGCATTCGTTGAACTTACCCGTTTTTTCGACCGCCTCGAGGCGCAGTGGTATCAGGCGCCGCCCGGCGAGTTTCCGGCCTACCTGGCGGCCCTGTAAGGCCACATGTTCGCCGACCTCGACAACCAGGGCGACAAAGCCCCGAGCCAGGTGCTCAAAGCCTGGGTCGATGCCTGCCCCAAGGCTTACCACCCGCACGTGGTAATGGGCATGCACTGCTTCCACCGCGCTTGCCGGGTACAGGCTGATGGCCAACCCAACGCTGCGCGTGTGCTGGCCGTAGGGCAGATATGCGAAACCGCGACTGCGCACCTGCTGCAGGCGCTGGAGCGTTCGGCGCAACCGCTGGCAGCGGCCATCGGCATGCTGCGCGTCAGTGCGCAGTTGCGCGAGCCTGGCTGGTTGGCCGAGTTGTTCAACGGGCGGCCTGCGCGCTATCGGCCCAGTGCCCATGCCGACGTGGAGGTGCAGGAAGCCGCCGCGCCGCTGTTGGTCAGGCATGGGGTGCAACCGCTGGCGGAACTGCCAAGCAGCTTGCCCGCGTGCCTGGCCAAGCGGACCTACCAGGACATCCAGGACCCGCGTTACTACTGGCTCCGCCACGCACTGGGCCTGCGCCCCGGTTGCTTCGAAGCCATCCAGGCCCTGGCTATCTACCTGTTGCCGCGGTCGGGCGCCGGTGCCGATGCGCTTGAACTGTTGGCCAGCGGCCCGTTGTGCGCCGGTTGGGACGAGCGCCTGCGTAACGCCTTGCGCTGGATGGCCGTCGAAGAACAGCTACTGTTGCCGGCTGCCGACCAGTTGCAGGCCGTGGCCACCTGGCAGCAGTTGTTCGACGCCTGGGCACAGCGCCCGCTGAGGCCAAGGGAGCGCGCAGTACTGCTGGCTTGGCAGGGGGCGTTGCGCTGTACTGCATTGCACGATCAGGCCGGCGCGATTGGCGACTTTGCCGCGAGCCTGGCATGCAATGCCGATCATGGAGCCATCGGGGCCATGGGCGAGCCGTTCCGTTGCCTGGCCGAGCTGATACTGCGCGACGGCCTGGCGGATCAGCAGCAGTTGCTGCGCCGCGCCCTCGAGCGCCTGTGCGACGGGCGCTGCCATGCGGGCGCCTGTGCCTTGCGCGCCGCAGGGCACTGCTTTGGTCTGTGGGGGCTGCCACGCTCGGCCGAGCAGGCCCGGGCATGGTCGCAGCGGGCGGTGAAACGCCAGCTGGCAGGCCATGCGCCGGGGTTCACGGTGCTTGCGGCGGCGCGCCTGCTGTTGGCTGCCAACCGCCATGAAGTGGCCGTCTACCTGTATGAGCGTTGTGCCGAACTGAACCTGCCGGGGGCAGCCCTTGGCTTGTATGACTTGTACTGTGGTGGCCAGGCGAATACCCCGCAGGAGTACATTGATCGCCAGGCCGCTGAACATTGGCTACGGCGCGCAGTGGCAGCGGGCAGCCGCCGGGCCAAATACAAGCTGGCGTGCCTGCGCATGAAGGGTGGCGAGGACCTCAGCGAGCGCAGCGCCATGCTGGCCGTCAGGCACCTGCTGGTCGACGCGCTGGGCGATTCCCAAACCAATGCCCGCGCGCGTTTGCATCTGGGCATCCTGTTGCGCCAGTTCGGCAACTCTCGGGAGCGGGCCGAGGCTGTGGCGTACCTGTTGAGCCTGGTCGAGCACCCTGACCTGGGAATTGCCGCACGCGCCAGTGCCGAGCTGGGGCTGGCCTGGATGCAGGGGCGCGGCACCCGCAAGCAAAGCCGCTTTGCCGCCATCGAGTGGGCCAACCGTGCGGCCAGCTTGCAGCCAACAGACGCCGCCATCGCGCGTATCCAGGCCGAGATTCTCAACTCGCACAACCGGGTGAAAACAGTGTTCACCCAATGTGGTGCAGCGCTGTTGCGCGGCACCCTGCATGCCAGTGAGCTACCGCCCAGGCCGCCTGAGCTGAACGCCCTGCGGGTTTCTGCCTGACGTGTGGCAGCGGCAGGGCTGGTTCAGTCCTGCTGGGCAGTAGGGGCCAGCCGCGCTTCCAGCTCTGCTACCTGTTGCTCCAGGGCCTCGAGGCGTGCACGGGTGCGCGCCAGCACGACCATCTGGCTGTCGAATTCGTCACGGCTGACCAGGTCCAGTCTGCTGAACGCCCCTTGCATCAGCACTTTGAACTGGCTTTCCAGTTCGGCGCGAGGCTGTGCGGTATCGCTGCTGAACAGGCGCGAGGCCTGGTCGCTCAGGGCATCGAGAAGGGCTTTGGGCGCGAGCATGGGGCTTTCCATTGAAACCGAGAAATGGCCAGCAGTGTAGCACGCACGCACATGGGCCTTTCTTTAACAGACGCTCGCGCTACTGCACGTTTTTCGAGCAGCAGGCCCCGCCTGCGCGCACCGAAACTGTGCATGATCTGCATGCTGGCGACTGGCCAATCCTGACTAAATCACATAACTCGCTGTTTTTCGTGGCTTTGGCGGAACTGGCAAGGTTTCTGCAAAGACCAGTTCGAGCCATGCACTGATGCAGTTCCTTGTGACCAGGCAGTGCGCACGCGGAGCCGGATGCCGACGACGCGTTACAAAGCCAACCGCTGCGCTTAGACTTGAGACGGGTTTGTTTTCCTGGGGCAAGTCCACCAAATCGGGAGAGAGTTTCATGAAGCTAGTCACAGCCATCATCAAGCCGTTCAAGCTGGACGACGTGCGCGAGTCACTGTCGGAAATCGGCGTGCAGGGTATCACCGTCACCGAAGTCAAAGGTTTCGGTCGCCAGAAGGGCCACACCGAGCTGTACCGCGGTGCTGAGTATGTGGTCGATTTCCTGCCCAAGGTGAAGATCGATGTCGCCATCGATGACAAGGACCTTGATCGGGTAATCGAAGCCATCACCAAGGCAGCCAACACCGGCAAGATCGGTGACGGCAAGATTTTCGTGGTGAATCTGGAGCAGGCGATCCGTATCCGTACCGGCGAAACCGATACCGACGCGATCTAAGCAACAACAAAGCCTCACCAAACCCAAAGCCCCAGGAGAAAACAACATGACTCTGCGTAAGATCGCAGGGCTAGGAGCCCTATTGTCCCTCGTAACCCCCGGGCTCGCCCTGGCAGAGGAAGCTGCCCCAGCGCTGAACTCCGGCGACACCGCCTGGATGCTGACCGCGACGGCGCTGGTGCTGTTCATGACCATTCCGGGCCTGGCCCTGTTCTATGGCGGCATGGTGCGTTCCAAGAACGTGCTGTCGGTGATGATGCAGTGCTTTGCAATCACCGGCCTGATGAGCATTCTCTGGGTCGTCTACGGCTATAGCATGGCCTTCGATACCGCCGGTATGGAAAAAGGCGTACTCAATTTCAATTCGTTCGTTGGCGGCTTCTCCAAGGCCTTCCTCAGCGGTGTCACGCCCGAGAGCCTGACTTCGGCCACTGCGCTGTTCCCTGAAGCGGTGTTCATCACCTTCCAGATGACCTTCGCCATCATCACCCCTGCGCTGATCGTCGGTGCCTTCGCCGAGCGCATGAAGTTCTCCGCGATGCTGGTGTTCATGGGTATCTGGTTCACCCTGGTATACGCGCCAATCGCGCACATGGTGTGGAGCGGTGACGGTGCACTGATGTGGGACTGGGGCGTACTGGACTTCGCTGGCGGCACCGTGGTGCACATCAACGCAGGTATCGCCGGCCTGGTCTGCTGCCTGGTACTGGGCAAGCGCAAAGGCTACCCGACCACCCCGATGGCGCCCCACAATCTGGGCTACACCCTGATGGGCGCGGCCATGCTGTGGATCGGCTGGTTCGGCTTCAACGCAGGTTCTGCTGCAGCGGCCAACGGCACCGCCGGCATGGCCATGCTGGTGACCCAGATCGCCACCGCCGCTGCGGCACTGGGCTGGATGTTCGCCGAGTGGATCGGCCACGGCAAGCCGAGCGCCCTGGGCATCGCTTCGGGTGTGGTTGCCGGCCTGGTCGCCATCACCCCGGCCGCGGGTACCGTGGGCCCCATGGGTGCCCTGGTAATCGGCCTGGCTTCGGGTGTGATCTGCTACTTCTGCGCCACCACCCTCAAGCGCAAGCTGGGCTATGACGACTCGCTGGACGCCTTCGGTGTTCACGGTGTGGGCGGCATCATCGGCGCCATCCTCACCGGCGTGTTCGCAGCCCCGGCACTGGGCGGCTTCGGTACTGTCACCGACATCGGCATGCAGGTCTGGGTACAGGCCAAAGGCGTGATCTTTACCGTGGTCTACACCGCCATCGTCACCTACGTGATTCTCAAGGTGCTGGACCTGGTGATGGGCCTGCGGGTCAACGAAGAAGAAGAGTCGGTCGGTCTCGACCTGGCTCAGCACAACGAGCGCGGCTACAACCTGTAACTGCGACGCGGTAAAAACTTGCCCGGCTTGCCGGGCATTTTTTTGCCAGATTTTTAACATTTCCCGCTCGGCAAACGGTTTATCCGGCACGTTCGCGACGTAGGCAAAAAACTTACAGGTCGTAGGGCATTTATGGTGCTTTGCTTTTTCTACCGGCGCGCTAGAATGCGCGCCGAAGGGTGTTTGGCAAGCAGTCCGCGCACTTCAACCAGCCTTTGCTAGGCTTGCCAATAGCGAGTGGCCAGCAGGGGCTAATGGATTTGTCAGGTTCTGCCAGGAGCAGGGCCTGCTGGGTACCGCCTCCCATCAGGAGCGCCGGCCCCAAGGGCAGTGGCCTAACCCACGGCCAGTTGAATTTTCACTGGTAGCTGCCGGTCTACGGCTGCACTGGTCTATAACTAACCTGCTTTTCGCAAGTCATGAGGTAGAACATGAGCGACGACGATCTGGAAAATGATGACCTCGAAGTAGGTGACGAAGACGAGGGCGATGAAGGCCTCGAAGCGGCGGCTGATGACGGCGTCGAAGACGCTGGCGATGACGACAGCAGCCCGGCACCCGCTGCCAAGGGCAAATCCAAGGCGGCAGTCTCGGTAGACGAGATGCCGAGCATGGAAGCCAAGCAGAAAGAGCGTGATGCACTGGCCAAGGCGATGGAAGAATTTCTGTCGCGCGGTGGCAAGGTGCAGGAAGTCGAGGCCAACGTGGTCGCCGACCCGCCCAAGAAGCCGGACAACAAGTACGGCAGCCGCCCTATCTGATTGGCTGATCGTCAAGAAGCCCGCCGTCGCTGCGGGCTTTTTTGTGCCTGTGCCGGCCGCCTCGCGGGCAAGCCCGCCCCCACAGGTCTTGGGACCTGCACGGTCCCTGTGGGAGCGGGCGTGCCCGCGAATGGGCCGCAAAGCGGCCCCTGTCAGCGCCAGCGTGCGAGCACGTCGGGCAGCTGCGACAGGTGCCGGATCTCGGCATCCGGCGCCTGCTCGCCCGCCCAGGCCTTGCCCTGCGGGTTGAACCAAACCGCACGCAACCCGGCGCGCTGGGCACCGGCAATGTCGTCAGCCGGGTGATCACCAATGTGCACCGCCGCACCGGCGTCGACCTCGCCACGCCGCAAGGCCTCCAAAAACGGCGCCGGGTCCGGCTTGCCAATGCCCAGGTCCTCGGCACACAGGGCGAAGCGGAAGTAATCCGCCAGCCCTAGCCGGCTGACGTCGGCATTGCCATTGGTGACAACGCCCAGGGTGTACTGATGCCGCAGGATCTCCAGCATTGGCTGCACCTCGGGGAAGATCTGCACCTGGTGGCGAGCATGCAGGAATACCTCGAAGCCTTCATTTGCCAGGTCCTGTGCGTGTTTCTCGCTGTAGCCGACTTCTTCCAGGGCATGGAACAGTACCCGCCGGCGCAGGGCACTGATGCGGTGTTTCAGGCCGGGCTCGGCCTGCACCAGGCGTTCGCGGATGGCGAACAGGTGTTCCACCGGCACCCCGCCCAGGAGGGGGGCGTTGGCTTCGAGCCAGTCGCGCAGCACGACTTCCGCACTGGCAATCACTGGCGCGGTGTCCCACAGGGTGTCGTCGAGGTCGAAGGTGATCAGCTTGATGCTCATGAGTCTGTGCCTTTGCTGCGTTTGGCCCGGGGGTGGGCGCTGTCGTACACCGCCGCCAGGTGCTGGAAGTCCAGATGGGTATAGATTTGCGTGGTGCTGATGTCGGCATGGCCGAGCATCTCTTGCACTGCGCGCAGGTCCTGGGACGATTCCAGCACATGGCTGGCGAAGGAATGGCGGAGCATGTGCGGGTGCAGGTGTTGGCCCAGTTCACGTTCACCCACGGCCTTGACCCGCTGCTGTACAGTACGGGGGCTGATGCGGTTGCCCTGGCGGGTGATGAACACGGCGCGGTCGCGCGGGTTGCCGATGCCGCGCAGGCGGTACCATTCCTTCAGCGCTTCGCGGGCCTTGCGGCCGACCGGTAGCACCCGCGCCTTGCCGCCTTTGCCCAGTACCTGCACCAGGCCGGCGGCAAGGTCCAGGTGATCCAGGTCGAGGTTGGTCAGCTCAGACAGGCGCAGGCCCGAGGAATAGAACAGCTCCAGCATGGCCTGGTCACGGCGGGCAATAAAGTCGTCGTCCACGCCGCCATCGAGTAGCTGCAGCGCACGGTCGGTGTCCAGCACCTTGGGTAGCTTGCGCTCGCCCTTGGGGGCGCTCAAGCCGGCGGCAGGGTCGTGCTGGCACAGGCCTTCGCGGTTCAGGTAACGGTACAGGCCGCGTACAGCGGACAGCAGCCGCGCCAGGCTGCGCGAGGCCTGACCATGGTGATGCAGGCGGGCGACCAGCTGACGCAACTGCTGAATCTGCAGCGCTTGCCAGTCGGCAATACCGTGCTCCTTGCAATAGGCAATGACCTTGTCCAGGTCGCGACGGTAGCCCAGCAAGGTATGCTCCGACACCTGGCGCTCACTGCGCAGGTGTGCGCAATAAGCCTCCAGCTGGCGTTCCATCAGCGTACCGAACGCAGGGTCTGGGTCACCCTTGGCACGACACGGCCGAGCACTTCGGCGATGTAGCCGAGGAACAGCGTGCCGACGCTGCTCTTGTAGTGTTGCGGGTCTCGGCTACCGATTGCCAGCACCCCATGCAACCCCTGGTACTCCAGCGCGGCCACGGCGCTGGAGCCGACCTCGCGGCGCTGTTCCTCGCCGAACAGGAAGGCCAGTTCATGTTCGCGCAGGTTGCCGCTGACCGTCTTGCCACCGCCCAACAGGGCACCGATGGCCTGTTGGGCCTCGGCATTGCTGACCCAGCGCCCCACGGGGGCAACGTTGTCACCGAACAGGATCAGGCTGACAAAGGGCACCTGAAACTCCTGGCGCAGGCTGTCTTCGACGGCCATGACCACTTCTTCCAGGCTACCGGCATCAAGCAGGTCGAGGATCAGCCGGCGCGTCTTGTCGAACAGCCGGTCGTTGTCGCGGGCCACGTCCATCAGTTGTGACAGGCGGTGGCGCATCTCGATGTTGCGGTCGCGCAGCAGCTTGAGCTGGCGCTCGACCAGCGACACGCTGTCGCCACGCTGGTGCGGAATACGCTGTTCGATCAGCAACTCGTCGTGCTCGCTGAAGAAGGTAGGGTGGGCGCGCAGGTAGGCGACCACCGCCTCGGCATCGAGCTCGGCGGACTGCTGGGGTACAACCTTGGGCTGATCGGTCATGGCGGTTACTCGCTTAGAGACGAACCTGTCCTTCGTAGACGCGTACGGCCGGGCCGGTCATCACCACGGGCTTGCCGGGGCCGGCCCATTCGATGTGCAGGCGGCCACCTGGCAGGTCGAGGGATACCGGGGAGTCCATCCAGCCCTGGCTGATCGCCGCCACGGCGGCGGCGCAGGCGCCGGTGCCGCAGGCCTGGGTTTCGCCCGCGCCGCGTTCCCACACGCGCAGGTTGGCCCGGTGGCGGTCGATGACCTGGAGGAAGCCGGCATTCACCCGCTGCGGGAAGCGTGGGTGGTTTTCGATCTTCGGGCCCAGTTCATGCACGGGGGCAGTACGCACGTCGTCGACACGCAGCACGGCATGCGGGTTACCCATGGACACGGCGGCAATCGAATGCAACTGGCCGTCGACTTCCAGTGGGTAGCTCAGCGCCTGCGCGTCGGCGACGAAGGGGATTTCGGCAGGGGTGAAGCGCGGTGGGCCCATGTCGACACTCACCTGGCCGTCGTTTTGCACGTCCAGCACGATGATGCCGCTCTTGGTTTCCACGCGGATGCGTTTTTTCGCGGTCAGGCGCTTGTCCAGCACGAAACGGGCGAAGCAGCGCGCACCGTTGCCGCACTGCTCCACTTCGGAGCCGTCGGCATTGAAGATACGGTAGCGGAAGTCTACTTCCGGGTTGTTCGGCGCCTCGACGATCAGCAACTGGTCGAAGCCGATGCCGGTGTGGCGGTCACCCCATTGCTTGGCGTGCTTGGGCTGGATGTGGGCGTGCTGGCTGACCAGGTCCAGGACCATGAAGTCGTTGCCCAGCCCATGCATCTTGGTAAAACGCAGTAGCATGGGCTTACTCCGGCAGCAGGCTTTCGCCAGCGTACAGTTCGGCGATGGTCTCGCGGCGGCGTACTTCGAACACCTGGTCACCGTCAACCAGGATTTCGGCGCATCTACCACGGGTGTTGTAGTTGGAGCTCATGACAAAACCATAGGCGCCCGCCGACTCGACAGCCAGCAAATCACCTTCGGCCAGGTCGAGGACACGGTCCTTGCCGAGGAAGTCGCCGGTCTCGCAGATCGGCCCGACCAGGTCATAGGCACGGCCTTCACCGCCACGCGGCTTGACCGCGCTGACGCCCATCCAGGCCTGGTACAAGGCAGGGCGGATCAGGTCGTTCATCGCCGCATCGATGATGGCGAAGTCCTTGTGTTCGGTGTGCTTGAGGTATTCCACGCGGGTCAGCAACACGCCGGCATTGGCCACGATATAGCGGCCAGGCTCGAACACCAGGGCCAGGTCGCGGTCGCCAACGCGCTCGCGGATGGCCTTGATGTAGTCGGCCACCAACGGCGGCTGTTCGTCACGGTAGCGCACCCCGACACCGCCGCCCAGGTCCAGGTGGCGCAGGTGAATGCCGCACTCGGCCAGGCGGTCGACCAGCACCAGCAGGCGGTCGAGCGCGTCGAGGAACGGGTCGATGGTGGTCAGCTGGGAGCCGATGTGGCAGTCGACACCGACCACTTCAAGGTTCGGCAACTGCGCCGCACGCACGTAGATGGCTTCGGCGTCGGCAATGGCGATGCCGAACTTGTTTTCTTTAAGGCCAGTGGAGATGTAAGGGTGGGTACCGGCGTCCACGTCCGGGTTGACCCGCAGCGATACCGGGGCAACCTTGCCCATTTCGGCGGCCACCACCTGCAGGCGCTCCAGCTCGTCAGTGGACTCCACGTTGAAGCAGTGCACACCCACTTCCAGGGCGCGGCGCATGTCTTCGCGGGTTTTCCCCACGCCGGAGAACACCACGCGGTAAGCGCGGCCACCGGCCGCCAGCACACGCTCCAGCTCGCCGCCGGAGACAATGTCGAAACCTGCACCCAGGCGTGCCAGCACGTTCAGCACGCCGAGGTTGGAGTTGGCCTTGACCGCAAAGCACACCAGGTGCTCGGCGCCTTGCAGGGCGTCGGTGTAGCTGCGGTACTGGGCCTCGATGTGAGCGCGCGAGTACACGTAGGTAGGCGTGCCATGGCGTTCGGCGATGGCTGACAGGGCTACACCCTCCGCGAACAGCTCGCCGTCGCGGTAGTTGAAAGCGTTCATCTGGTTTCCTTTACTGCGCAGGCGACTGCTCGGGCTCGGACTCGAGCGCTGGCGGCTGCTCCTGGACCGCGGTCGGCTTGGCTTTCGACGAGTGCTGGTGCGACTTGTGCGCTTTACCGTTATCGCCGTCGTCCGGCAGATACAGCGGGCCTTTCTGGCCGCAGGCCGAAACGAGGCAGGCAACAGCGACCAGCGCCGCGAAGGAGGAAATCAGGCGCTTCATGGGTGAAATCCTTAGAAAATGCAGTATTGCGCCCGAGTATACCGAGCGACCGGCGGCTTGCCTATGCAAGGGCCGGTCCGCCGGGCGGGCAGCAGACGCGGCAAGCTTCAAGCTTCAAGCGGCAAGAAAAAGCGATCGGGTGTAGGCTGGGCTTTTTCTTGCGGCTTGTAGCTAGCAGCTTGCGGCTGGCGCGTTGCGCCCGTATCTTCCCCGGCTTGCCTGTAATGCCGCCAATTTCGAGGTTCCTGCAATGAGTTTGAGTGAAGCGCGTTTCCACGATCTGGTCGACGCGACCCAACAGGCCCTGGAAGACCTGTTCGACGAGAGCGGCCTGGACCTGGACACGGAGAATTCCGCTGGCGTGCTCACCGTCAAGTTCGAAGGCGGCGCCCAGCTGATCTTCAGCCGTCAGGAGCCGCTGCGCCAACTGTGGCTGGCTGACCGTTCCGGTGGTTTCCACTTCGACTACGACGAAGAGACTAAAAAGTGGGTCTGCGAAAAGAGCGAAGAGCTGCTGGGCGAAATGCTCGAACGCATCGTTTGGGAGCGGGCTGGCGAAAAGCTGGACTTCGACGAGATCTGACATGAGCAGCGCCCAGCCGCGGCCACCCAAGCCGTTGTACAGCAATGTCAGCCCCGCGGTGCCATCACCCTGCATCAGTGTCTGCCGGCTCGACGAGCAGCGTGTCTGCACCGGTTGCCACCGGCATGTCGAGCATATTCGCGAGTGGCGCTCGGCCGATGACGAGCGGCGCCGGCAGATCTGCCGCGAGGCACAGGTCCTGCGTGCGCAGGCAAAGGCACACTGACCGCAGGGGCTTGAGTATTTGCCCGTCTGTGGTAGTGTCGGGTTCTGCGTCGATGACGCCAAAGCCTTTTCAAACCCCGCCCTTGGGCGGGGTTTTGCTTTATCTGTGCATTGAAAATTGCCTGTTCAAAGGAGTCTGACTGGATCATGAGCACCAAGCCTTCCCTTATCCTCACCCGATTGGACGTACAGCGTCTGGAGCGTCTGATCGACAGCCTCGACGAGAGTACGCCGGGTGTGTTCGCCCTGCAGGAGGAGCTGGACCGTGCCGCTCAGGTCGTCGGTCATGAGGAAGTACCCGCAGGCGTGGTGACCATGAACTCGCGCGTGCACTGCCGTGAGGAAGCCAGCGGCAAGGACTACCACCTGACCCTGGTGTACCCGAAGGATGCCGGGGCGGAAGGCAAGGTTTCGGTGCTGGCGCCAATTGGCTGCGCTTTGCTGGGGTTGTCGGTGGGTGAACAGATCGACTGGCCGGCGCCGGGGGGCAAAACCCTCAAGCTGAAACTGCTGGAAGTCGAGTACCAGCCTGAAGCGGCGGGTGATTTCGACCTCTGAGGCCTGGGCCGCCATGCGGCCCATGTTGGAGCAGCCCGGTCATTGGCACAGCACCTGCTCCAACCCCTCGTTCAATGCCTGCTCCAGCACCCGCTTGTAGCTCAGGTAAACCTGCGTTGCCCCCAGCCGGTCATCCAGCAGCTCGGACAAATCCAGGTCGGTGATATAGCACCGGTACTTCCCGGCCCCGCGCCGCTGGCCAATGATCTGCCGCGCCACTACCGCATACAGCTGCGGCCCATGCTCCAGCTCGGAAAACTCCTGCTGGTCGCAGTACAGTGTCACATGCGCAGCACCCCCTACACCGGCCTGGATGATGGCCTGCACTTCATAGTAAGGCTGGTCACTGCCCTCCTGCGGCGCCACGCGCGCTTCGATGCTGCGGGCCTTGCCCGGGCCGCCAGGCAGTAGCTGCGCGTACTGGATATCCAGGGCCGCCTGCCCAAGGTCATCCAGCGGCAGGCGAGCCTCGCGGCGCATCACCACCGAGCGCAAAAAGCGCTGCAGCGGCAACAGCAGGTGCGCCTCGTCATGCAGCGGTAGGCGCTGTTGCCATAACGCGTTGCATTCATCCAGCACGTACAGCTCGGCCCATTCGTCCTGCAGGCGGTAGAACACCTGAATGCACGCCGGCCGGCCCTGCTCCAGCACCAGGCGCAGGTCCTGATCTTGCAGGGCGTTGGCGTCCAGGTACAACGGGCTGTAGACACTGCGTTCTTCGCCCAGGTAGGCCAGCAGGGCATCGTGCTCGGCCAGGGTGCTCAGGCTGACATGCCCCGTTTGCAGCTCCAGCACATGGGTGTGCCGGGCGACCTGTAGCAGGTAGCGGTGCTGCAGGCCCTGGGCTTGCAACAGCTGCACGGTGTCGAAGATCTCTTCCACCCGTTGGCTGATGGCCTGTGCGCGGCTCGGGCAGAAGCAATGCACCCGTACCCGCGGCCGGTGGCCATGCGCCACCGGGCTGTTGAGAAAGTCACGCAGGCAGCGCACCAGCGCGTGTTCGCCGTCAAAGCGCTGAACCAGCACTTCGTTCCAGCTGTTCAGGGTGACCTGGTCCAAGGTCAGCACCAGGTTCTCCCGCACCCCGGCATAGCTCAGTGAGTCGGTGCGCTCGGTGGTCATCAGGATGTTCAGGTCGCGGTGGTGGCGCAGTGGGTCGATGGCCACGTTGACCAGTAGCAGCACTTCATCGGCAACGCTGGGTTGCAGCAGGCGCACCTCACTCACGGTCGGCAAGGGCAGGGGGATGCATTGCTGCAGGCAACCGAGCAGGTTGACCAGCTCGAACTCGCTCAGGTCACTGACACCCGGGTGCAGCGCCAAGCGCGTGCCGCTGTCGATGACCCCGTTGCGATGGGCCCAGGCCAGCAGTTCCAGCAGCTCGCGGCAGCGTTTTATCGGGTTGAAGCACTCGATGTCGTGCGGGCTCAGGTTGCCGCTGTACAGTTCCCAGTGGTAGCTCCCCGATTCCTTGCGGTTAGGTAACTGAGCCAGGGTGAGGGTGTCTTCGGCGAGGTCCGGGGCGATACCCGGGTTGATCACCTCGACCTTGCCGGCACGGCGCTCGAAGGCTGCATACAGGCGCCTGCCCAGCACGTTGAGCTCGCGTTGGTCGGCGCGGCTGCTGGCGTTTCGGGTGCGTGCGAACTGGCCAAGGAAGCGATAGCTGTGGTTCAGCTCGGCCACCAGTTCGCGGCGCTCCACGGCAACCTGCTGGACTTTCCATTGGCTGCGGCTGTCCAGTATCGCCAGCTGCCGCTCATCCCACCCCCACTGGTCAGCCAGGCGCTGAAGCAAACGGCGCTGCCAGCCATTGCTACGGTTCTGGTCGCTGAGCTTCTTGTTCACCTTCAGGTACAGGCTGCGCCGTACCCGTTCCAGGCGCACAGGCTCGCCCTTTTGCAGCAGGTAGCGTTCGATGCGCCGGTAGACCATGACATACGGGTCCAGCTCGTCCAGGTCCAGCTGGTTGGCGAACACTGCCTGCTTGTAGTCCAGGCTCAGGCAGCGCACGCCAGGGTATTCACTGGCGTAGGCCTCGGTCAGCAGCAGTTTGAGCAGCGACTTGTAGGGTGAGTCGATGCCTTTGAACAGTTGCCACAGGCCGGCACCAATGAACTCGCCGGGCGGAATGTGCGCCAGGTTGCCCAGGTCGAGCACATCCTGGCTGCGGATAAAACGCTTGGCCAGCAGGGTCTGGGTATAGGCCTGGTAATTGCCTTCTTCGTAGACCGGCACCAGCCACCACAGCGGCGTACGCCCGGCCAGCCACACGGTGGTGCGGTAGAACTCGTCCAGCAGCAGGTAATGCTGGGTAGTCCCGCAATTGTCTGAGCCAAGCTGACCATCACGCTGGCCTTGGGCAAACCCTTGGGTGTCGATCAGGAAAAAGTGTGCCTCCGCGCCCAGGCTGGCCGCCCAGGTTTCCAGCAGTTGGCACTTGCGGCGCAGCTCTTCGAGCAACGGCTCGGGCAAGCCGGGGGCGTGGCATACCCATACGTCCATGTCGCTGTGCTCGGCCTGCGCCAGCGAGCCCAGGCTGCCCATCAGGAACAGGCCGTGTATCGGCCGTGGCGGGTTGCCGTGCTGGGCCTTGTAGGTGAATGAGCGGGCCAGGCGCTGGGCTTCTGCGACCAGCTCGCTACCGGGCTCGTAGCCCGAGACGCCTGCGGGGGTGCTGCCCGAGACGTAACCCGGCAATAGCGGGTGGTTCACGTGAAACAGCAAGGGCAACAGCAGCAGCACTTGTTGCTGACGTGTCGACAGGCCCTCCATTGCCCGCTGCAGCCGAGCCTGGTTCAAGTGCAGGAAACGCGCGCGCAGTGTCGCCAGGACTTTGCGGTCGATGCCTTGGTCCAGGTCGGGGCGGATTTCGTGGGGGTGGTTCATTGCGCGCTCGGGCAGGCCAGTGAAGCTGTGGCGAGTTTAGCCTGAGTAACAGGGGCGGATAAGCGCTAATTGGAATATTGGCGCCATTTTTCCAGCGCGCCGGCCGGTTCCGGCTGTTGCCGTGCATGAGGCATCATGAGCACATTGAGCTGATGAAGAGATTATCCGATGCGTGTATGGATCGATGCCGATGCCTGCCCCAAGGCAGCCAAGGATCTGATCGTCAAGTTCGCCCTCAAGCGCAAGTTCGAGGTGGTGATGGTGGCGGGCCAGGCAGTGGCCAGGCCTGCGTTTGCGATCGTGCGGTTGATCGTGGTGCCCAGTGGCATGGATGCGGCCGACGATTATCTGGTCGAGCATGCCGTGCCGGGCGAGCTGGTGATCTGTAGTGACGTGCCGTTGGCCGACCGCCTGGTCAAGAAGGGCGTGGCGGTGCTGGACCCACGCGGGCGCGAGTTCGACGAGCGCAACATGGGTGATCGGCTGGCCGCGCGCAACCTGTTCACCGATTTGCGCGAGCAGGGCCAGGTCGGGGGAGGGCAGGCGGCTTATGGGGAGCGCGACAAGCAGGCGTTCGCCAATGCGCTGGACCGGATCATTTCGCGACTATCGAGGGCCTGAAGTGTAACGCGGCCCTTTTGTGGGAGCGGCCTTGTGTCGCGAAAGGGGCGCGCAGCGGCCCCGGTAATTTATGCGGCGAAGCTCAAATCCTGGGGCCGCTGCGCGGCCCTTTCGCGACACAAGGCCGCTCCCACATTGATCGGCGTACGCAGGCCATTGACCGCGCCGGATTCTGGGCTGCGCGTAGGCGGGCCTTACTCGTGGGTCAGCTCCAGCACCCGGTCCACCAGCTTGTTGATGCCGCCAGCCGCCTCGCTGATCGACTTGGCCTCCATGTAAGCCGGGGTCGTCACCAGCTTGCGTTGGGTATCTTCGACAATGTCGTGCACGTCGCATTCTTCATGGGTGCCGCCCATCTTCACCACTGCCGCCGCAGTACCCGCGTCGCTGCCAATGGTGCAGACCACCCCCGGCCCGTAGATCTTCGCCGCCAGTGCCGGCGAAATGCAGATCAGGCCAACAGGCTTGCAGGCAGCGGCAAAGGCTTCGGCCAGGGCCAGCACGTCTGGGTTGACGCTGCAGTTGGCGCCTTCCACGGCGAAGTTGGACAGGTTCTTCGCCGCCCCAAAGCCACCCGGCACGATCAGCGCATCGAAGTCTTCGGCCTTGGCCTCGCGGATGTCCTTGACCTCGCCCCGGGCAATGCGCGCCGATTCCACCAGCACGTTGCGCGACTCGGGCATCTCTTCGCCGGTCAGGTGGTTGATCACATGCATCTGCGCAATGTTCGGCGCGAAGCACTGCACTTGCGCGCCGCGCTGGTCCAGGCGCAGCAGGGTGATCACGCTTTCGTGAATTTCGGCGCCGTCGTACACGCCACAGCCGGAAAGAACCACCGCTACTTTTTTAGTCATGTTTGAAGCTCCAGTGTTGTGTCGCGCCTGGGAGATCGAGCGCTGCCTGCGCGGCGCATTGCGAGCGGGCGCTCGCCGGGTTGGTTTTCAGGGCCAGTCATGCTTGTGACAGGCGCGCGGCTGCCTTGTTCGTCCGGCAACCCGACACGCTGTGTGCAACCCGATGCGCCGCACTGGCGCCTCGGGGTCACTGCTGGTCGCGCTGTTCGTCCGCCGCCTGGGCGGCGGCCTTGCGCTCTGCGCGCAGGGCACGGAAGCGACGGCGCAGCCACAACAGCACGCCCAGCCCCAGCAGGGCGGCCAACACCCATAGTTCGTACCGCTTGACGTTGCCCAGCAGGCCTTCGAGGATGGCGCCGAAGTGATAGGCCGCCGCACCCAGGGCAATGGCCCAGATCGCTGCGCCAATGCCGTTCAGCAGCAGGTAGCGGCGTGGCGGATAGCCCGACAGGCCAATGGCCACGGGCATGACCGTGCGCAGGCCGTAGACGAAGCGGAAACTCAGTACCCAGATGTCGGGGTGGCGGCGAATGTGGGCCAGCGCCCGGTCGCCCATCGCCTGCCAGCGCGGCTTGCGGGCCAGAATCTTGCGGCCGTGGCGCCGGCCCATGAAATACCACAACTGGTCGCCGGCATAGCTGCCGAAGAACGCCACCAGGCACACCAGGTTGATGTCCATGTAACCGCGGAATGCAAGGAATCCTGCAAGCACCAGGATGGTCTCGCCTTCGAAGAAGGTGCCTAGAAAAAGGGCAAAGTAGCCGAAATCCTGCAGGAATTGTTGAAGCATTTTCTGAGGTGCTGGCGAAATGAACGCGCAGCCTACCCCTTCGCGGGCATTCGGGAAAGTGTCCAAATGTGTCTCCACATGAACAATTCCTACACCACATTGCCATAGCCACGCGTCATGGCTTGCCCTGCCATGTCACACAGGCGTCATAATGGGCGCTTATCTTGCCGCTCAATTGATGATAGGGCGTTAACGTCCTCAGGAACGTCAGATGAATAATGAAGTGCTTAGCCCTGTCGCGATCAAGGATGCCCAGGAGCTCCCCGAAGAGATGCTGCAGACCCCGCCAGACCTGCCGCCGGCCACCGCGCCGGAAGCCGGGCAGGCGGCCGAGCCTGCCGCCCCGGTGCCTGCGCCGCCGCCGGCCCCGGCAATCGCGGTGCCTGGCCTGGACGACAGCAGCCTGTACATTCATCGCGAACTCTCGCAGTTGCAGTTCAATATCCGTGTGCTGGAGCAGGCGCTGGACGAGAGCTACCCACTGCTGGAGCGGCTCAAGTTCCTGCTGATCTTCTCCAGCAACCTTGACGAGTTCTTTGAAATCCGGGTGGCCGGCCTCAAGAAGCAGATCAATTTTGCCCGCGAACTGGCCGGCGCCGACGGCCTGCAGCCGCACCAGGCACTGGCGCGCATCAGCGAGCTGGTGCACCTGGAAGTCGACCGGCAATACGCCATTCTCAACGACGTGCTGCTGCCGGAGCTGGAAAAACACCAGATCCGCTTCATTCGCCGCCGTTACTGGACACCCAAGCTCAAGACCTGGGTGCGCCGCTACTTCCGCGACGAAATCGCCCCGATCATCACCCCCATCGGCCTCGACCCGACCCACCCGTTCCCGCTGCTGGTGAACAAGAGCCTGAACTTCATCGTCGAGCTGGAAGGGGTGGACGCGTTCGGCCGTGATTCGGGCCTGGCGATCATCCCTGCCCCCCGCCTGCTGCCGCGGGTGATTCGCGTGCCGGAGGAAGTCGGTGGCCCGGGTGCCAACTATGTGTTCCTGTCGTCGATGATCCACGCGCATGCCGACGACCTGTTCCAGGGCATGAAGGTCAAGGGTTGCTACCAGTTCCGCCTTACCCGTAACGCCGACCTGGCACTGGACTCCGAAGAGGTTGACGACCTGGCCCGCGCCTTGCGCGGCGAGCTGTTCTCGCGCCGCTATGGCGATGCCGTGCGCCTGGAGGTCGCCGACACGTGCCCGAAACACCTGTCGGACTACCTGCTCAAGCAGTTCAGCCTCAGCGAAAGCGAGCTGTACCAGGTCAATGGCCCGGTCAACCTCACGCGCCTGTTCAGCATCACCGGCCTGGACAGCCACCCGGAGCTGCAATACACGCCGTTCACGCCGGCGATCCCCAAGCTGCTGCAGAACGCCGACAACATCTTCAGCGTGATCGGCAAGCAGGACATCCTGCTGATGCACCCCTTCGAGTCCTTCACCCCGGTGATCGACCTGCTGCGCCAGGCCGCCAAGGATCCGCACGTGCTCGCCGTGCGCCAGACCCTTTACCGCTCCGGGGCCAACTCGGAAATCGTCGATGCCCTGGTGGATGCAGCGCGAAACGGCAAGGAGGTCACCGCGGTGATCGAACTGCGTGCGCGTTTCGACGAAGAGTCCAACCTGCAGATGGCCAGCCGCCTGCAAGCCGCGGGTGCGGTGGTGATCTACGGCGTGGTCGGTTTCAAGACCCACGCCAAGATGATGCTGATCCTGCGCCGCGAGCACGGCGAGATCGTGCGCTACGCCCACCTGGGTACCGGCAACTACCACGCCGGTAACGCCCGCCTGTACACCGACTACAGCCTGCTGACCTCAGACGACGCCCTCACCGAGGACGTTGGCAAGCTGTTCAGCCAGCTGATCGGCATGGGCAAGACCCTGCGCATGAAAAAGCTGCTGCACGCGCCGTTTACCCTGAAGAAGGGCATGCTCGACATGATCGCGCGGGAAACCCAGTTCGCCCTCGACGGCAAGCCGGCGCACATCATCGCCAAGTTCAACTCGCTGACCGACGCCAAGGTGATCAAGGCGTTGTACAAGGCCAGCCAGTCTGGCGTGAAGATCGACCTGGTGGTGCGTGGCATGTGCTGCCTGCGCCCAGGTATTCCGGGGGTTTCGCACAATATCCAGGTGCGCTCGATCATCGGTCGATTCCTGGAGCACACGCGGGTGTTCTACTTCCTCAATGGCGGCGAAGAGCAGATCTACCTGTCCAGCGCCGACTGGATGGAGCGCAACCTCGACAAGCGTGTCGAGACCTGCTTCCCGGTCGAAGGCAAGAAGCTGTTGCTGCGGGTGAAGAAAGAGCTGGAAGGCTACCTGACCGACAACACCCATGCCTGGACCTTGCAGCCCGACGGGCGCTACGTGCGCAGCACCCCAACCGGCAACCAGAACCCGCGCAGCGTTCAGGCGACCCTGCTGGAGCGCCTGAGCAACCCGGTCCTCAACGTACGCTGAGGACGAAGCCGACCCGGGTCAGCCACTCCGCCTCGTTGGCGAAGTCGGCCTGGGTCAGCTGGTTCTGTTCCAGCCAGCCTTCAGGGAAGGCGATGTCGAGGCTTTCCCCGGCAGCCTTGAGCTGGACCTTCGGCATCTGCTGGTTGCCACGGATGTGGTGGAACAGGATGGCGAAGCGCAGCAGCACGCACAGGCGCAGCAGTTTCACGCCTTCCTCGCCCAGTTCGGCAAACTTGTCCTTGGGAATGTTGCGGCGGTGGCCGCGTACCAGCAGGGCCATCATCTGCTGGTCTTCGCGCGAGAAGCCCGCCAGGTCGGAGTGTTCGATCAGGTAGGCGCCATGCTTGTGATAGTGGTAGTGGGCGATATCCAGGCCGATTTCATGCACTTTGGCTGCCCAGCCAAGCAGATCGCGCCAATTTCCATCCTTCAACCCCCATGCATCCGCGACCTGGTCGAAGGCGTGCAAGGCCTTGCGCTCGACGCGCGCTGCCTGGCCCTGGTCGACGTGGTAACGCTCCATCAGTGAGTTCAGGGTGCGTTCGCGCACATCTTCATGGTGGTGGCGGCCTAGCAGGTCGAACAGCACGCCTTCGCGCAGCGCGCCGTCGCAATGGTCCATGCGCTGCAGTTCCAGGGCATCGAAGATGGCTTCCAGAATCGCCAGGCCGGCAGGGAAGATGGTACGGCGGTCCGGCTTGATGCCTTCGAAGTCGATCTTGTCGACGTCGCCCAGCTTGAACAGCTTGCGCTTGACCCAGGCCAGGCCCTCGGCGTTGACCTCGCCGTTGCCCAGGCCGCCGTCCTTGATGGCGGCAGCGATGGCACGGATGGTCCCGGACGAGCCGATGGCCTCGTCCCAGGTCAGGCGGTGCAGGGCGTTTTCGATGCTCATCAGCTCCAGGCGCGCGGCGGTGTAGGCCTGGGCGTAGCGGGCCGGCGTGATCTTGCCGTCGCGGAAGTAGCGCTGGGTGAAGCTGACGCAACCCATTTGCAGGCTTTCGCGCAGCAGCGGCTCGAAGCGCTGGCCAATGATGAACTCGGTGCTGCCGCCGCCGATGTCGGCGACCAGGCGCTTGCCGGGGGTGTCGGCCAAGGTGTGGGACACACCCAGGTAGATCAGGCGCGCCTCTTCGCGGCCGGAGATGACCTCGACCGGGTGCCCGAGGATGGCTTCGGCACGCTGGATGAATTCGTTGCGGTTGCGCGCTTCGCGCAGGGCATTGGTACCGACGATGCGCACCGAGCCAGCCGGCATGCCGTGGATCAGTTGGGAAAAGCGCTTGAGGCAGTCCAGGCCCCGCTCCATCGCCTCTTCACTGAGCTTGCGCTCTTCGTCGATGCCGGCGGCAAGCTGAACCTTCTCGCCGAGCCGCTCGAGGATGCGGATTTCGGTATGGTGGGCCTTGGCCACGACCATGTGGAAACTGTTGGAGCCAAGGTCGATGGCGGCGATCAGAGACAGGTTCTTCGCGATGTTGTGCGGCATGCTGTGTGTTCTCGGTCGTTAACCCGGCAATCGTGCCACGATAGCAGGCTGTCGCCAACGCGTGCCACGCCAGGCCTTGATGCAAGGCAATGTGCCATCCGATGCTATTACACGCAGATGACAGTTTCGATTCGTGGCGTCTTGCCCAACTATAGTTACACTCAATCGACCGCAGCTTCCTGTCGAGCGTGGGTGCGGCTATCATGAGCCACGTTTTTTTGCTTACGACCCTGGAGATATCCATGAGCAGCGATCTGATCAAACATGTCACCGATGCCACCTTCGAAGACGAAGTCTTGAAGGCTCAAGGCCCGGTGCTGGTCGACTACTGGGCTGAATGGTGCGGCCCGTGCAAGATGATCGCGCCGGTACTGGACGACATCGCTTCCACCTACGAGGGCAAGCTGACCGTCGCCAAGCTGAACATCGACGATAACCAGGAAACCCCGGCCAAGCATGGCGTGCGTGGCATCCCGACGCTGATGTTGTTCAAGAACGGCAACGTCGAGGCCACCAAGGTGGGCGCGCTGTCCAAATCCCAGCTGGCCGCGTTCCTCGACGCCCACCTGTGATGTGAAAAGGCCCCGCGAATGCGGGGCTTTTCTTTTTCAGAGCACTAGACGCAGAAAAAAGCAAGTGTTACATTCGGCCTCGCACTGCTTCTCCAGTGCCCTCTACATGCCGTCGCCGAAGCATCCCCAATTCGAATCAGTACGCGATCCTGTCGCCATCTAGCGGCGCGGCTTCATTAAGCCAAAGCTTAATTCTCCCTTCTTACATGATTACGTCATTCCCCTTATGAACCTGACTGAACTCAAGCAAAAGCCGATTACCGATCTTTTGGAAATGGCCGAACAGATGGGCATCGAAAACATGGCCCGTTCGCGCAAACAGGACGTGATTTTCGCCCTGCTGAAAAAGCACGCGAAAAGCGGCGAAGAGATCTCCGGTGATGGCGTGCTGGAGATTCTCCAGGATGGTTTCGGTTTTCTGCGTTCGGCTGATGCGTCCTACCTGGCCGGCCCTGACGATATCTACGTCTCGCCCAGCCAGATCCGCCGTTTCAACCTGCGCACCGGCGACACCATCGTCGGCAAGATCCGCCCACCGAAAGAAGGGGAGCGTTACTTCGCGCTGCTGAAGGTCGACACCATCAACTTCGACCGCCCGGAAAACGCCAAGAACAAGATCCTGTTCGAAAACCTGACACCGCTGTTCCCGAACAAGCGCCTGAAGATGGAAGCCGGCAACGGTTCCACCGAGGACTTGACCGGCCGCGTCATCGACCTGTGCGCCCCGATCGGCAAGGGCCAGCGCGGCCTGATCGTTGCTCCGCCGAAAGCGGGCAAGACCATCATGCTGCAGAACATCGCGGCGAACATCACCCGTAATAACCCTGAGTGCCACCTGATCGTCCTGCTGATCGACGAGCGCCCGGAAGAAGTGACCGAAATGCAGCGTACCGTGCGCGGCGAAGTGGTTGCCTCGACCTTCGACGAGCCGCCAGCGCGCCACGTGCAGGTTGCCGAAATGGTGATCGAGAAGGCCAAGCGCCTGGTCGAGCACAAGAAAGACGTGGTGATCCTGCTGGACTCCATCACCCGCCTGGCGCGTGCCTACAACACCGTGATCCCGAGCTCTGGCAAGGTACTGACCGGTGGTGTCGACGCCCACGCCCTGGAAAAGCCGAAGCGCTTCTTCGGTGCGGCACGTAACATCGAGGAAGGCGGTTCGCTGACCATCATCGCCACCGCGCTGGTCGAAACCGGCTCGAAGATGGACGAAGTGATCTACGAAGAGTTCAAGGGCACCGGCAACATGGAGCTGCCGCTGGACCGCCGCATCGCCGAGAAGCGCGTGTTCCCGGCCATCAACATCAACCGCTCCGGTACCCGCCGCGAAGAGCTGCTGACCGCCGACGACGAATTGCAGCGCATGTGGATCCTGCGCAAGCTGCTGCACCCGATGGATGAAATCGCCGCCATCGAGTTCCTGGTCGACAAGCTCAAGCAGACCAAGACCAACGACGAGTTCTTCCTGTCGATGAAGCGCAAGTAAGCGTTTCCTGACCGGAACTGAATGGGGCCGCTTCGCGCCCCTTCGCGGGCACGCCCGCTCCCACAAGGATCACACTGAGCCTGTGGCAGCGGGCGTGCCCGCGAAGGGGGGCGAAGCGGCCCCACTGCATTTTTGCCCCCAAACAGATCCCGAACGGCGCTACACTCTGCACCCCCGACCGATACGGCCAATACGAGGCTCCCGCATGCAGTATCGCGACTTGCGCGACTTCATCCGTGGCCTGGAACAGCGCGGCGAGCTCAAGCGCATCCAGGTTCCGATCTCCCCCGTCCTGGAAATGACCGAGGTCTGCGACCGCACCCTGCGTGCCAAAGGCCCGGCGTTATTGTTCGAAAACCCCACAGGCTTCGACATCCCGGTGCTCGGCAACCTGTTTGGCACCCCAGAGCGCGTGGCCATGGGCATGGGCGCCGAGTCGGTCGGTGAACTGCGGGAAATCGGCAAATTGCTGGCGTTTCTCAAGGAGCCCGAGCCGCCGAAGGGCCTGAAGGACGCCTGGTCGAAGCTGCCGATCTTCAAGAAAGTCGTGTCGATGGCGCCGAAAGTGGTCAAGGACGCGGTCTGCCAGGAAGTGCTGGTCGAGGGTGACGACGTCGACCTTGGCGCGCTGCCTATCCAGCACTGCTGGCCTGGCGACGTGGCGCCGCTGATCACCTGGGGGCTTACCGTGACCCGCGGGCCGAACAAGGACCGCCAGAACCTGGGTATCTACCGGCAGCAGGTGATCGGCCGCAACAAGGTCATCATGCGTTGGCTCAGCCACCGGGGCGGTGCGCTCGACTACCGCGAATGGTGCGAGAAGAACCCGGGCCAGCCTTTCCCTGTTGCGGTCGCCCTGGGCGCAGACCCGGCAACCATCCTGGGCGCCGTGACGCCGGTACCGGACACCCTCTCCGAATATGCCTTCGCCGGCCTGCTGCGCGGCAACCGCACGGAACTGGTGAAGTGCCGTGGCAGCAACCTGCAGGTGCCGGCCACCGCCGAAATCATCCTGGAAGGCGTGATTCACCCTGGCGAAATGGCCCCCGAGGGCCCGTATGGTGACCATACCGGCTACTACAACGAAGTGGACAGCTTCCCGGTGTTCACCGTCGAGCGCATCACCCACCGGCTCAAGCCGATCTACCACAGCACCTACACCGGTCGCCCGCCTGATGAGCCGGCCATTCTCGGTGTCGCGCTGAACGAAGTGTTCGTGCCGATCCTGCAAAAGCAGTTCCCGGAGATCACCGACTTCTACCTGCCGCCGGAAGGTTGCTCGTACCGCATGGCGGTGGTGACCATGAAGAAGCAGTACCCCGGCCATGCGAAGCGCGTGATGTTGGGTGTATGGTCGTTCCTGCGACAGTTCATGTACACCAAGTTCGTTATTGTCACCGATGACGATATCAACGCCCGGGACTGGAACGATGTGATCTGGGCAATCACCACACGCATGGACCCCAAGCGTGATACGGTGATGATCGACAACACCCCGATCGACTACCTCGACTTCGCGTCGCCGGTTTCGGGGTTGGGGTCGAAGATGGGCCTGGATGCCACGCACAAGTGGCCAGGCGAGACTACACGCGAATGGGGGCGGGTCATCGTCAAGGACGAAGCCGTCACCCGGCGTATCGATGAGCTGTGGGATCAGTTGGGAATAGATTGATGCAGGTAACGTTGCAGCCGTCCGGGGCGGTGCTGGCGCTCGAACCCGGGGAACGGATCCTGGATGGAGCGCGGCGGCTGGGCTATGACTGCCCGAACAGCTGCCGCAATGGCAATTGCCATGTCTGCGCCGCGTTGTTGGTCGAGGGCCGGGTCCGTCAGGACGGCGAAATCCGCGACCATGGCGAGTTGTTCACCTGCATTGCCGAACCGCTGGAGGACTGCGTGTTGCTCTGGGACGGTGTGCTCGCCCTGGGCGAGTTGCCTGTGCGCAAGCTGGCGTGCAGCGTGAGTGAATGCGTTGACGTCGGTGGCGACGTGTGGCGGGTGCGCTTGCGTGCACCGGCGGGCAAACCCCCGCGTTACCACGCCGGGCAGTACCTGATGATCGAGCGTGAGGGCGGCAAGCAGGCGGCCTTCTCGCTGGCGTCTGCGCCGCACGGCGGGCGTGAACTGGAGCTGCACGTACTGGCGCGCGAGCCCAGTGCCCAGCAACTGATCGAGCAGCTCAGGCGCGACGGCCTGGCGCGTATCGAAATGCCGTTTGGCGACACCCACCTGGCCGAGTTGCCCAAGTGCCCGTTGGTATTGATTGCCGCCGGCACCGGCATGGGCCAGATGCACAGCCTGGTCGAGCATTGCCGCGCCAAGGGTTTCCAGTACCCGGTGCACCTGTACTGGGGGGTGCGTCGGCCTGAAGATTTTTACCAGATCGAGCATTGGGACGAATGGCAGCGCCTGCCCAACCTGTACCTGCACCAGGTGGTCAGCGATTTGTGCGGCTGGGAAGGGCGTTGCGGCATGTTGCATGAAGCCGTTTGCGAGGACATCGCCGACCTCAATACTGTGCATGTGTATGCCAGTGGCTCGCCAAACATGATCTACGCCACACTCGACGCCTTGGTCGAAGCCGGCATGGATGCGCACCGCATGCGTGCCGATGTATTTGCCTATGCCCCACGTGGCTAATAACCCAAGTTGGCAAGTCAGGTTATAAGGCGGTAACTGTTACCGCCTTGATTAATAACTTTCCCTGTTGTTGAAACAATCATTCCCAGTCGTCGGCTACGCGTATGAAACCTGGCTACGAAGGCTTGAGTATTCCTGCGGTTCTGGCCTATGGTTAGTGCAAGCGCCTTGGTATAGAGGCCTTGGCGCTTAACCTCATCGAATTTCGCTACATCCGTAGTTCACAGGAATCCTGGCGGCAGCTTATGTCGGCACTTGAAAGCATGTCGTGGAAAGTTTCATATCCACCGACACTCGACTTTGGTCAGCAACATACGCACGAACAGTTGTTCAACTCCATGAAGACCACCATGTCTCGGCACCCGGGTGGGCCGGTGTGGCTGTTTGCCTATGGCTCGTTGATCTGGCGCCCCGAGTGCAATTCGGTGGAGCGCCAGCGCGCACGCGTACATGGTTATCACCGGGGGCTCTACTTGTGGTCGCATGAGCATCGCGGTACCCCGGAAACCCCCGGGCTGGTATTCGGCCTGGACCGTGGCGGGTCCTGCAGTGGCTTTGCCTACCGGCTGGATGAAAGCAACCTGGACGACTCGCTCATGGCCCTGTGGCAACGCGAGATGCCTTACCCGGCCTATCGGCCGCATTGGCTTAACTGCCGGCTGGGCGATGGCACCAAAGTGCAGGCGCTGGGCTTTGTGCTGGAGCGGCATTTACCCTGCTATGCCGGCGATCTGCCGGATACCTTGCTCAGCCATATCCTGGCCAGCGCCAAAGGGCGCTACGGCACCACCCGCGACTATGTCGAACAGACCTTGCAGGCCCTGCGCAGCCACCAGATGCCTGATCGCAACCTGGAGGCGCGGTTCCGCCGTTGCCATAACCCGCGCGAGGTTTGATCAGCCTGTGCCGGCCTATTCGCGGGCACGCCCGCTCCCACAGGAATCCATGCTTTTTGAACCTGTGGGAGCGGGCGCGCCCGCGAAAAGGCCGCAACGGCAGATGAAGATCTAAAGCCTTACCTTGCCAGCACCACCAACTTACCCACAGCCTGCCGCTGCCCCAGTTTCTCAATGGCAGCCCCGGCCTCGGCCAGTGGATAAGTCTGCGACACCAGCGGCTTCAACTTGCCTTGGGCATGCCAGGCAAACAGCTGCTGGAAGTTGGCCGCATTGTCCTGCGGCTGGCGCTGGGCAAACGCACCCCAGAACACCCCAAGCACCGCCGCGCCCTTGAGCAGCACCAGGTTGGCTGCCAGCTGTGGAATGGTGCCACTGGCGAACCCCACCACCAGCAATCGGCCATTCCAGGCCAGCCCGCGTACCGCCTGCTCGAACAGCTCTCCACCGACCGGGTCGTAGATCACGTCCACCCCCTGGCCGTTGGTCAGGCGCTTGATTTCCTCGCGCAGGCTGGCCTGGCTGTAGTCAATCAGCTCATCTGCCCCGGCTGCCTTGGCCACCGCCAGTTTGTCGGCACTGCTGGCGGCCGCGATTACCCGTGCCCCCATGGCCTTGCCGATCTCCACCGCTGCCAGGCCGACGCCACCGGACGCGCCCAGCACCAGCAAGGTCTCACCCGCTTGCAATTGGCCACGCTGGCGCAGGGCATGCATCGAGGTGCCATAGGTCATGCCAAACGCCGCTGCCGTGGTGAAGTCCATGCTCGCCGGGATCGGCAGCACATTGTAGAACGGCACTGCCACCTGCTCGGCAAACGCCCCCCAGCCGGTCAGCGCCATGACCCGGTCACCGACCTTGAAGGCGCCGGCCTTTTCCCCGACCGCGGCTACCACACCGGCCGCCTCACCACCGGGGGAGAACGGCAGCGGTGGCTGAAACTGGTACTTGCCTTCGATGATCAGCGTGTCAGGAAAGTTGACCCCGGCAGCCTGCACGTCCAGCAGGATTTCGTTGTTCTTCGGCAGTGGGCTGGCGACTTCTTCCAGCACCAGGTTGCCCGCCGGGCCAAGGGTTTTGCACAACACAGCTTTCATTGGGGCTATTCCTTTGCGGGTCGTGGCCGATAAGTGTAGGAGGGCGGCGTACCGGGTCAACGAGCATGGCCCGCCCTGATGGGCAGGCATAAGCGGCGGCGTGAGCCTGGGCTTGGGTTTGCGCGCAGCGCTGGGTAAGCTGGCGCCAATTGGAATGAGGAGCGAATTCGTGAAAGCGTGGATCTTGATGGTACTGGCGCTGTTGCTGCCAACTGCGGCCATGGCCGAAGAAGCCAAGGAGGGTGCCCCCAAGGTTGCCTACATCACCCTGAGCCCGCCTTTTGTCGGCAACTATGCCCTGGATGGCGGCCCCCGCCTGCGGGTGTACAAGGCCGATGTGGCCCTGCGTGTGACCGGTGATGAAGCCGCCAAGGCCGTTCAGCACCACGAACCGCTGATCCGTAACCAGCTGGTGGCGCTGTTCACCCAACAGACTGTCGACAGCATGAGCAATGTCGAGGCCAAGGAGCACCTGCGCCAGGAGGCACTGAAACAAGTGCAGCAGGTGATGGAAGCCGAAGAGGGCAAGCCGATCGTTGAGGACCTGCTGTTCAACAACCTGATCGTGCAGTAAACGGCGCCGCTGGCGCGCGGTTTCAGCGCAACGCGACAATCACCGCCCATTGCTCGGCGGTTACCGGCATGACCGACAGGCGGCTGCCCTTCTGCACCAGCGGCAGTTCGGCCAGGCCGGCCTGCTGCTTCAGCTGGCCCAGCTCCAGTACCCGTGGCAGGGTTTGCACATGCGCCACGTCCACTGCGCTCCACGGGTTCTTCTCGGCTGTGGCCTTGGCATCATGGTATGGGCTTTGCGGGTCCAGGGCAGTCGGGTCGGGGTAAGCCGCACGAATGATTTCGCCAATACCGGCGATGCCAGGCTGCGGGCAGCTGGAATGGTAGAAAAAGAACCTGTCACCCTCGCTCATGGCCCGCAGGAAATTACGCGCCTGGTAATTGCGCACGCCGTCCCAGCGCGCTTCGCCCAGGCGCCCCAGCGCTTCGATGGAGAGTTCGTCGGGCTCGGATTTCATCAGCCAGTAGGCCATGCGTGTTGCTCCTGAAAAGGTTTGTAATAACCTGTTGCACGAAACCGACAGCCGGTTGGCGTCAAGGTTTGCTTGCAGACGCAGGTTGTCGGAAAATGCGCCCCGTTTAATGCGCGATGCTCCGGCGGCACTCAGAAAGCCGCCGAGCCTGAACAGTTTGCCTTGGGGGGCAATCTTCCATGTATCAACGTAAAAAACCGGATCTGCTGTGGGTCCTGGTGTTTATTTTTGGCCTGGGTGTGGTCACTACCGGTTATGCGCAAGGGCTATGGGAGCGCAAGCTGGACAACGCCTACCAAACGTCGGCAGACGCCAGCCAGCCACAACGTTGATGCCCCCTGCTGGCGCCGATTACCGCGGCGCCAGGTACCAGCCACGGTCCGAGACCGTGCCCTGCAACGGTACGTCCCAACTGGCCTGCGCCAGCCGCTCGACCTTCTGGCACTCATGCGCCAAGCCCAGCAGCAACGGTTTTTTCCAGCTTTGCCGGCGCCCCTGGTAGGCCAGGCTGCGGTCATAGAAGCCGCCACCCATGCCCAGGCGGCCGCCCACCTCATCAAAGCCCACCAGCGGTAACAGAATCAGGTCCAGTGCCCAGATGGGCCGTTGGCGTTTGCGCTCGATAACCGGTTCGGGGATACGGAAACGGTTGGGTCGCAGTTTTTCCCCTGGCTCGAAACGCTGGAACACCATGCGCGTGCGCGGCCAGGCATGCAGTACCGGCAGGTAGGTGCGCTTGCCGCGGCGCTGGGCTTCACGCAATAACAGGCGCGGGTCTATTTCGCCGTCGTTGGGCAGGTACAGGGCAATGTGCCTGGCGCGGCGGAATAGGGGGTGCTGGGCCAGTTGCCGGTACAGCCCACGGGCCGCCTGGCGTTGCTGGGCGGGGGTGAGGGCGCGACGGGCATTGCGCAGCAAACGGCGAAGCTGAGGGCGGGTAAGCGGCGCGGTGTCGGTCATGGCACAGGCGATCCCAGGGGTGCTGGCCGCCAGACGCGGCACAAACGAATTGCCCGCCACAGGGGGCGGGCAAGGAATTCAGGCTCCCCGATAAGACCGCTATCGGTGTAGCCCTTGAACCCGAAAGTTCAAGGTGGAGATTGCAGGGGGCGTTAAGGCTTTCCGTCGGGCGGACATGCACACCGGCCCCAGCGTGCAACCCCCGTGGTTGTGCGTATCGGCTCAGGGACATAACCGACTGGCGCATCCCCCAGGGAGTGGCGCCAGTATACCAATCTCAGCCGATTTTGGTATCCGTGTCGTCGGACAAAGCCTTGTCTACCCGATCCAGCAGGTCGCGCACCTGTTCGCGGTTGGTGCCGCTGACGGGCGCCGCGCTGCGGTCTTCCTGGCGGTGCAGCATCTCGTGGGTGATGTTCAACGCGGCCATGACGGCAATGCGGTCGGCGCCGATCACCTTGCCGCTGCTGCGGATCTCGCGCATCTTGCTGTCCAGGTAGCGGGCTGCGCTGACCAGGTTGTTGCGCTCTTCCGGCGGGCAGATGATCGAGTAGTCCTTGTCGAGGATCTGCACGGTGACGCTATTGCTTGAACTCATGAGTCTTGCTCCAGAGCCTTGAGGCGTAAAATCATCGACTCGACCTTGCGCTTGGCTATCTCGTTTTTTTCGATGAGGTGGGCGCGCTCTTCGCGCCAGGACTTTTCCTGAGCTACTAGGAGTGCATTTTGCCGTTTTAGTTGCTCGACACGTTCGATCAGCAGCTCGAAACGGCTCATCAGTGCCTGCAGGTCGTTCTCTTGCGTGGGTTGCACTCGATTCGCTCCGTCGTTCGGTCACCTGGCGATGATGCCTCTCCCTGGGTGGCGACGGCCAGTGCCGATGGTCTTGGCGCGCCTGCCGGTGCTAGGATACAAGGCCTCATTCTAGTCATTTGCGCCGTCTGGCGCCTAGCTGCCCATGCCCAATACCCAATCGCCCTACATCGCTTTCGCCATGCTGCTGTCCAGCAATGGCCACCCTGTCACCCCGGCCGAACTGCACGGCCTGCTGATTGGCCGCAGCTGCGCCGGTGCCGGCTTCGATGCCGACGGCTGGCTGGCCGACGCGGCCCAACTGCTGGAAACCGAGCCCGGTGACACCGTGCGTAACGCCCTGGTTGGCCTGCAGGAAATGGTCAAGGGCGAGCTCACCAGCGACGACATGGCCATCGTTCTGCTGCTGCCTTCCGACGATGCCGCGCTGGCCGACCGCGCCACCGCGCTGGGGCAGTGGTGCCAGGGCTTCATCACCGGCTTTGGCCTGAACGCCGGCGGCAAGGACTTGTCCGACGAGGCCAAGGAAGTGCTGCAGGACCTGGTGGCCATTTCCCAGGTGCAGGAAGCCCTCGAAGAATCCGAGGACGGCGAGAGCGACTACATGGAAGTCATGGAGTACCTGCGCGTTGCGCCGCTGCTGCTGTTCTCCGAGCTGGCCAAGCCTTCCGCACCCGCGCCCAAGCCATCGCTGCACTGATCAACCAGGGGTAGTCTGCCCATGAGCCACATTCCCAAGGCCGAGTATGCCCGGCGGCGCAAGGCGCTGATGGCGCAGATGGTCCCCAACAGCATCGCCATCCTGCCCGCCGCCGCGGTTGCCATCCGCAACCGCGACGTCGAGCACGTGTACCGCCAGGACAGCGACTTCCAGTACCTCAGCGGCTTCCCCGAGCCAGAGGCGGTCATTGCCCTGATCCCCGGGCGTGAGCACGGTGAGTACGTGTTGTTCTGCCGAGAGCGCAACCCCGAGCGGGAGCTGTGGGATGGCCTGCGCGCCGGCCAGGAAGGCGCGGTGAGTGATTATGGCGCCGACGATGCATTCCCCATCGCAGACATCGACGAAATCCTGCCTGGCCTGATCGAAGGCCGCGAGCGGGTGTACAGCGCCATGGGCAGCAACCCTGAATTCGACCGCCGGTTGATGGACTGGATCAACGTGATCCGCTCCAAGGCCCGGCTGGGTGCCCAGCCACCGAACGAGTTCGTTGCGCTGGATCATCTGCTGCATGACATGCGCCTGTATAAATCGGCAGCGGAAGTGAAGGTCATGCGCGCAGCTGCAGACATTTCTGCGCGTGCCCATGTGCGGGCCATGCAGGCCTGCCGGGCCGGGTTGTACGAATACAGCCTGGAAGCCGAGCTGGACTACGAGTTCCGCAAGGGCGGGGCGAAGATGCCGGCCTACGGTTCCATCGTTGCCGCTGGGCGCAATGGCTGCATCCTGCACTACCAGCAGAATGACGCACCGCTCAGGGAGGGCGACCTGGTGCTGATCGACGCCGGCTGCGAAATCGACTGCTACGCCAGTGACATCACCCGCACCTTCCCGGTCAGCGGGCGCTTTTCACCCGAGCAGAAGGCTATCTACGAGCTGGTGCTCAAGGCGCAGGCGGCCGCGTTCGCCGAAATCGCCCCCGGCAAGCACTGGAACCATGCCCATGAGGCGACCGTGCGGGTCATCACCACCGGGCTGGTGGAACTGGGCCTGCTGGAAGGCGATGTGCAGGCGCTGATCGACAGCGAAGCCTACCGCGCCTTCTACATGCACCGCGCCGGCCACTGGCTGGGCATGGATGTGCACGATGTGGGCGAGTACAAGGTGGGGGGTGAATGGCGGGTGCTGGAACCGGGTATGGCGCTGACCGTCGAACCGGGTATCTACATTGGTGCCGACAATCAGGCCGTGGCCAAGAAGTGGCGCGGCATTGGCGTAAGGATCGAGGACGACGTGGTGGTGACCAGGCAAGGTTGTGAAATCCTCACTTCGGGCGTGCCACGCACGGTCGCCGAGATCGAGGCGCTGATGCAGGCTGCACGCAAGGACGCCGCATGAACCGGGTAAACCTGGCAATCATTGGTGGCGGCCTGGTGGGTGCCAGCCTGGCGTTGGCCTTGCAGGCCGGGGCCAAGGCCAGAGGCTGGAAAATCCTGCTGATCGAGCCGTTCGCCCCTGGCGACAGTTACCAGCCCAGCTACGATGCCCGCTCTTCGGCCTTGTCCTTCGGCACCCAGCAGATCTACCAGCAACTGGGCCTGTGGCAGGCCATTGGCCAGCGCGCCGAGCCGATCCGGCAGATTCACGTCTCCGACCGTGGCCGCTTTGGCGCCACCCGCCTGGATGCCCAGGAAGAAGGCGTGCCGGCGCTGGGTTACGTGGTGGAGAACGCCTGGCTGGGCCAGTGCCTGTGGCAAGGCCTGGACCGCGAGGTGGTCAGCTGGCGCTGCCCGGCAGAAGTGACCGCGCTGCAGGCGGTCGACGGTGGCTACCAGCTGCGCTTGAACGACGACACCCAGCTGCAATGCGACCTGGCAGTGCTGGCCGACGGCGGCCGTTCTGGTTTGCGCGAGCAACTGGGCATCCAGGTACGCCATACGCCCTACCAGCAAAGCGCCCTGATCGCCAACATCAGCCCTGGCGAGGCCCATGGCGGCCAGGCCTTCGAGCGCTTCACCGAAGACGGCCCCATGGCCCTGCTGCCATTGCCGGATAACCGCTGCGCGCTGGTATGGACCCGCCAGGGCATGGACGCAAAACGCCTGGCCGCGATCGACGAGCGCAGTTTCCTGCGCGAGTTGCAGGGGGTGTTCGGCTACCGGCTGGGCGCGCTGCGCCAGGTGGGTGCACGGCATCTGTACCCGCTGTCGTTGATCGAAGCCCAGGAGCAGGTGCGGCCACAGTTGGTGGTGCTGGGCAACGCTGCGCACAGCTTGCACCCGATTGCCGGGCAGGGGTTCAACTTGTCGTTGCGTGACGTGCAGGCGTTGGCCGAGGCGCTGCTTGCCGGCCCGCAGCGCCCGGGCGACCTGGCCACGCTGCAGGCCTATCACCAGCGCCAGCGCCTGGACCAGGCCATGACCATCGGCTTCTCCGACCAGGTCACCCGCCTGTTCGGCAGCCAGCAGCCGTTGCTGGCCGCCGGGCGCAACCTGGGCCTGCTCGGGCTCGACCTGCTGCCACCGGCCAAAAGCTGGTTCGCTCGCCAGGCCATGGGCCTGGGCACCCGCCCCGACCGGCAGGGCCAGGCATGAGCAACCCCCGTAAACGCGCACGCCGGGCGCGCATGCTGCGCTGGCTGTTGAACCTTTACCCGCCTTACCTGGGGGCAGGTATCAGGGTGCAGCACATCAGCCCGGACCTGCGCAGCGTGAAGGTGGCGATGAAGCTGACGCGCTGGAACCGCAATTACGTCGGTACCCAGTTTGGCGGCAGCCTGTATGCCATGGTCGACCCGTTCTACATGCTGTTGCTGATCGAGCAGCTGGGGCGCGACTACATTGTCTGGGACAAGGCCGCCAGCATCGATTTCATCGCGCCGGGCAAAGGCCCGGTGTTTGCCGAATTCCACGTCGATGACGCGCTGCTGGACGACATTCGCCAGCAGACCGCTACCGGCAAGAAGTGCCTGCCGCGTGTGCAGGTCGATATCCGCGATGGCGCCGGCGAACTGGTGGCGCGGGTCGATAAAACCCTATATGTGCGGCTCAAGCCGCAAGCGAGGCTGGCGTAGGCATGGAAATGCGCGCAGATCTGTTGATTGTCGGTGCCGGTATGGTCGGCAGCGCCCTGGCCCTGGCGTTACGCCACAGTGGCTTGCAAATCCTCTTGCTCGACGGCGGCCCGCTGACGGTCAAGCCGTTCGATGCCCAGGCGCCGTTCGAACCGCGGGTCAGCGCATTGTCGGCCGCCAGCCAGCGCATTCTCGAACGCCTCGGGGCCTGGGAAGGCATCGCCCAGCGGCGTGCCACGCCGTATTCCGACATGCATGTGTGGGACGGCAGCGGCACCGGGCAGATCCACTTTTCGGCAGCCAGCGTGCACGCCCAGGTGCTCGGCCATATCGTCGAGAACCGCGTGGTGCAGGACAGCCTGCTGGAGCGCCTGCACGACAGCGATGTCGGCCTGCTGGCCAACGCGCGGCTGGAACAACTGCGCCGCTCTGGCGATGACTGGCTGCTGACCCTGGCCGATGGCCGGCGCCTGCGCGCGCCGCTGGTGGTCGCGGCCGATGGCGCCCATTCGGCCGTGCGGCGGCTGGCCGGTTGCGACACCCGCGAATGGGATTACCTGCACCACGCCATCGTGACCAGCGTGCGTTGCAGCGCCGGGCACCAGGCCACAGCCTGGCAGCGCTTCACCGATGAGGGGCCGCTGGCCTTCCTGCCGTTGACCCGGGATGGCCAGCAAGACTGGTGCTCGATCGTCTGGTCGACCACGCCGGAGCAGGCCGAGCGGTTGATGGCGCTGGATGACGCTGCCTTCGTGCAGGCCCTGGAGCGGGCCTTCGAGGGGCGCCTGGGGAGCGTGTTGCAGGCCGACCCACGTGTGTGTGTACCGCTGCGTCAGCGACACGCCAAGCGCTACGTGGAGCACGGCCTGGCGTTGGTGGGTGATGCGGCCCACACCATCCACCCCTTGGCCGGGCAGGGCGTCAACCTGGGGTTTCTGGATGCGGCGGTGCTGGCCGACGTACTGGGCAAGGCCTGCGAGCGTGGCGAACGGCTGGCGGATGTGAAGGTACTGAGCCGTTACGAGCGCCGGCGCATGCCGCATAACCTGGCGCTGATGGCGGCGATGGAAGGGTTCGAGCGGTTGTTCCAGGCCAACCCGCTGCCGTTGCGCTGGTTGCGCAACAGTGGGCTGAAGCTGGTGCAGCAGATGCCCGAAGCCAAGGCGATGTTCGTGCGCCAGGCGTTGGGGCTGTCCGGGGATTTGCCGGAATTGGCCAGGGCTTGAGATGGCCGGGGCCGCTTTGCGGCCCCTCTGCAACATCCGGTAACGGCTCAATGGATGAGCAAGAAAATGGGATTCACTACCATTTGCGCCTCTCATACCTTCCGAGGAGCGCTTTCCATGTTGCCACGCAAGCCCCTACTGGCCGCCCTGGCCCTGACTTTGTTCGGCGGCACCGCCCAGGCAGCGGAAGAAGTGGCGGTGTACTCCTCGCGCATCGATGAGCTGATCAAGCCGGTGTTCGATGCCTATACCGCCAAAACCGGCGTCAAGATCAAGTTCATCACCGACAAGGAAGCGCCGCTGATGCAGCGCATTAAGGCCGAGGGCGACAATGGCGTGGCCGACCTGCTGCTGACCGTCGATGCCGGCAACCTGTGGCAGGCCGAGCAAATGGGCATCCTGCAGCCGATCAAGTCCGCCACCATCGACCAGAACATTCCGCCGCAGTACCGCGCCTCGTCCCATGACTGGACCGGCCTCAGCTTGCGCGCGCGCACCATCGTCTACTCCAGCGAGCGGGTCAAACCGGCAGAGTTGAGCACCTACGAGGCCCTGGCCGACAAGCGATGGGAAGGCCGCCTGTGCCTGCGCACGGCGAAAAAGGTCTACAACCAGTCGCTGACCGCCACCCTGATCGAAACCCATGGCGAGGCGAAGACCGAGCAAATCGTCAAAGGCTGGGTCAACAACCTGTCCACCGATGTGTTCTCCGACGACAACGCGGTGATCCAGGCCATCGAGGCCGGCCAGTGCGACGTGGGCATCGTCAACACCTACTACTACGGCCGCCTGCACAAGCAGAACCCGCAGTTGCCGGTGAAGCTCTTCTGGCCCAACCAGGGCGACCGTGGCGTGCACGTGAACCTGTCGGGCATTGGCCTGACCAAACATGCACCGCACCCCGAGGCGGCGACCAAGCTGGTGGAGTGGATGACGGGTGAAGAAGCGCAGAAGCTGTTCGCCGACATCAACCAGGAATTCCCGGCCAACCCGAAGGTCAGGCCATCGGAAGAAGTGGCAGCGTGGGGCAGCTTCAAGGCAGACAGCATTCCGGTGGAAATTGCCGGCAAACGCCAGGCTGAAGCCATCCGCCTGATGGATCGGGCTGGCTGGAATTAAGCGCCGGGCTTTATCCTCTCGGGGCCTGAAAGGGCCTCTTCGCGGGCTCGCCCGCTCCCACAGGATCTGCACTGCCCTTGAGATTTGGGCAGTCCCTGTGGGAGCGGGCGAGCCCGCGAACGACCGCAAAGCGGTCGCAAACCAGCCATAGAGACATTCACCTTGTCCCACACCCCCCAACGCCGCTGGTACTTGCCGGTATCGCTGATCGCTGCCCTGGTGCTCCTGCCCCTCAGCGTGCTGCTGCTGTCGTGGCAATCCATAGACGTGCAGATCTGGTCGCACCTGCTCGACACCCAGATGAGCCGCCTGCTGGGTAACACCCTGACGCTGGTTCTGGGGGTGGGCATCGGCGTCACCGTGCTGGGCGTCAGCCTGGCCTGGCTCACCAGCCTCTGTGAGTTCCCCGGCCGGCGCTGGCTGGACTGGGCGCTAATGTTGCCGTTCGCCATACCCGCCTATGTGCTGGCTTTCGTGTTCGTCGGCCTGCTGGACTTCGCGGGCCCGGTGCAGACCGCACTGCGCGAGGTATTCGGCCCCATGCGCCTGCCCCGGGTGCGCTCTACCGGCGGGGTCATCATCGTGCTGGTGCTGGTGTTCTACCCCTATGTCTACCTGCTGGCGCGCACGGCGTTCCTGGCACAGGGCAAAGGCTTGATGGAGGCCGCGCGGGTGCTTGGGTTATCACCCTTGCAGGCCTTCTGGCGGGTGGCGCTGCCCATGGCGCGGCCGGCGATCGGCGCCGGTGTCGCCCTGGCGCTGATGGAAACCCTGGCCGATTTCGGCGCGGTGGCGGTGTTCAATTTCGACACCTTCACCACAGCCATCTACAAGACCTGGTACGGGTTTTTCAGCCTGTCCAGCGCAGCCCAGCTGGCCAGCCTTTTGCTGCTGGCGGTGATGCTGGTGCTGTACGGCGAGCGCCGTGCCCGCGGCGCCAGCCGCAGTGGCAACGAGCGGCCACGCGGGCAGGCGCTGTACCGCTTGCGCGGGCTGAAGGCGTTGCTGGCCAGCGGCTGGTGCCTGCTGGTGTTCGCCTGCGCCTTCGTCATCCCGCTGCTGCAACTGCTGGTGTGGTTCTGGCAGCGCGGGCGGCATGACCTGGACGAGCGCTATGTCGGCCTGGTGTCGCACACCTTGTACCTGGGCGCCATGGCCGCGCTGCTCACCGTGAGCGCAGCATTGCTGCTGGCCTTCGCCCGGCGCCAGGCGCCGAGCGCCGGCATACGCGCCGGGGTCGGCCTGGCCAACCTGGGCTATGCCTTGCCCGGTTCGGTGTTGGCGGTGTCGATCATGCTGGCCTTCAGTTACCTGGACAACCAGCTGGTCATCCCGTTGTCCGGCTGGTTGGGCGGGGCCGGCAAACCGTTGCTGCTGGGCAGCCTGTCGGCCTTGCTGCTGGCTTACCTGGTGCGCTTTATCGCCGTGGCTTACGGGCCACTGGAAAGCAGCCTGGAGCGCATTCGGCCTTCTTTGCCCGAGGCTTCACGCAGCCTGGGTGTCGGCGGTGCCAGGTTGTTCCTCAAGGTCTACCTGCCGCTGTTGCTGCCTGGCGCCCTCAGCGCCGCCTTGTTGGTGTTTGTCGACGTACTCAAGGAAATGCCGGCCACCTTGCTGATGCGGCCGTTCGGCTGGGACACGCTTGCTGTGCGGGTTTTCGAGATGACCAGTGAAGGCGAATGGGCGAGAGCGTCGTTGCCCGCCCTGACGCTGGTGCTGGTGGGCCTGTTGCCGGTCATCGGCCTGATCCGCCGTTCGGCCCGTCGACCCTGCCACGGTCACTGAGGGTGCCAGCGCGCGGGCTTGCGGCTACAATGCGCGGCATTCGCGCGGCGGGTGTCAAACAACAAGAGCTGACGCGCAACGTCATCGACCGCCGCCGCTTCGCCACGCCCGGAAGGAGAAACCCATGGGACAGCGCACGCTTTTGTACGACCTGCACTTGGCGCTAGGCGCCAAAACGGTCGATTTCGGTGGCTGGGACATGCCCCTGCACTATGGCTCGCAGGTCGAGGAGCACCATCAGGTGCGCAGCGATTGCGGGGTGTTCGATGTCTCCCACATGACTGTGATCGATGTCGATGGTAGCGATGCCACCGCCTGGCTGCAGCGCCTGCTGGCCAACGATGTGGCCCGCCTCGTCGACACTGGCAAAGCGCTATACAGCCCGCTGCTGCAGGCGCAGGGCGGAGTGATCGACGACCTGATCGTATACCGCACGGAACATGGCTATCGCCTGGTCACCAACGCCGCCACCCGCGCCAAGGTGCTGGGCTGGCTGCAGCAGCAGCGTGACGGTTTTGCCGTGGACTTCAAGGTCCGCCCCGACCTGGCCATCCTTGCCATCCAGGGCCCGCGTGCCCGAGAAAAGGTTGCGCCCCTGCTTAGCGCCGCGCGTGCCGCGCTGATCCGCGAACTGCGCCCATTCGAGGGCTTTGCCGAAGGCGACTGGTTCATTGCCCGCACCGGTTATACCGGTGAAGACGGCCTCGAGATCATCTTCCCTGGCGACCAGGCCGTGGGCTTCTTCAACGACCTGGTGGGTGCTGGCATCGCCCCCAGCGGCCTTGGCGCCCGCGACACCCTGCGCCTGGAAGCCGGCATGAACCTGTACGGCCAGGACATTGACGAGCAGCACACCCCGCTTACCTCCAACCTGGGCTGGAGCATTGCCTGGGAGCCTGCCGAGCGTGACTTCATTGGCCGCGCTGCCCTGTTGGCGGAAATCGAGCACGGTGTGCAGGAAAAACTGGTCGGCCTGGTACTGGAAGAGCGCGGCGTGCTGCGCGCCCATCAGGTCGTGCGTGTCGCCGGTATTGGCGAAGGGGAGATCACCAGTGGTAGTTTCTCGCCTACGCTGAGCAAGTCCATTGCCTTGGCGCGCGTGCCCATGGCCACTGGTGACCGGGCCGAGGTGGAAATTCGCGGCAAGTGGTACCCGGTGCGGGTGGTCAAACCGACCTTCGTGCGCCACGGCAAGATCCTGATCTGAACCATTATTTACCGGCGGGCGTACCGCTGAGCCAATCGAGGAATTCAAGACATGAGCAATATCCCCGCCGAACTGCGTTTCGCCGAAAGCCACGAGTGGGCCCGCCTGGAAGCTGACGGCAGCGTCACCGTGGGCATCAGCGACCACGCCCAGGAGGCCTTGGGTGACGTGGTGTTCGTCGAACTTGCCGAAGTCGGCAAGGTGTTCGCCGCGGGCGACGCTGCCGGTGTGGTCGAGTCGGTCAAGGCCGCTTCGGACATCTATGCCCCAGTGGGTGGCGAAGTGATCGCGGTGAACGAAGCGCTGGCTGACAGCCCGGAGCTGCTCAACGAAGAGCCTTACGGGGCGTGGATCTTCAAGCTCAAGCCAAGCGACAAGGCCGAGCTGGACAAGCTGCTGGATGCTGCTGGTTACAAGGCCGCTATCGGCGAATAAGGCTTCAGGCCTGATCGCCGGCAAGCCAGCTCCCACAGAGATTGCATCAGGGCTGACAGGTGGTCGCCACAAGATATGCAGTGCCAGTGAGATCGAGCGCCGCCCGCGCGGCGCATCGCGAGCTGCGCTCGCTCCTACGTTTGTTTTGGGCCAGTAACCCCTGTGCCACCTGCGCGCGACCGCCTTGTTTGTACCGCGCGATAATGAGGCATGCGCCGCGCGGGCGGCGCTAGCTCTCACAGGCGCTGCATGTCTTCTGACAAACATCTGTCAGCCCTGATGCGATCCCTGTGGGAGCCGGCTTGCCGGCGATAGGGCCGGTACTGACCAAACAAGTTTCCCCGCACAACCGGCAATCCCTTCCTAGACTTGTAGTCTCCATGAGAGCTGTTCCAGGAAGAGAGCGTGGTCATGTCCCAGTCGCCGTCCCTGCATCAACTGCAAGAGCTCAACCCGTTCCTGCGTCGCCACCTGGGCCCGGATGCCGCCGAGCAGCAGGCCATGCTCAATGCACTGGGCGTGGCGAGCCGCGCCGAGCTGATCGAGCAAACCGTTCCGCCAGGCATCCGCCTGAAGCGCCCCCTCGACCTGCCACCGGCACTCGACGAGCAGGCGGCCTTGGCCAAACTCGCGGGTTATGCTGCGCAAAACCAGGTATGGACCAGCCTGATCGGCATGGGCTACCACGGCACCATCACCCCCACGGTCATCCTGCGCAACGTGCTGGAAAACCCCGGCTGGTACACCGCCTACACGCCTTACCAGCCTGAAATAGCCCAGGGCCGGCTGGAGGCGCTGCTGAACTACCAGCAGATGGTCATCGACCTGACCGGGCTGGCCCTGGCCAACGCCTCGCTGCTGGACGAGGCGACTGCCGCCGCCGAGGCCATGGCCCTGGCCAAGCGCGTGGCGCGCAGCAAGAGCAATGCATTCTTCGCCGATGAGCACTGCCACCCGCAAACCCTGTCAGTGCTCAAGACCCGCGCCGAAGGCTTCGGCTTCGAACTGATCATCGACTCTGTGGATAACCTGAACACGCATGCGGTATTCGGCGCCTTGCTGCAGTACCCCGATACCCACGGCGAGGTGCGCGACCTGCGCCCGCTGATCGAGCACTTGCATGGCCAGCACGCCCTGGCCTGCGTGGCTGCCGACCTGCTCAGCCTGGTACTGCTCACGCCGCCCGGCGAGCTGGGCGCCGATGTGGTGTTGGGTTCCAGCCAGCGCTTTGGTGTACCGATGGGTTACGGCGGGCCACATGCGGCGTATTTCGCCTGCCGCGACGATTACAAGCGGGCCATGCCCGGGCGCATCATCGGCGTGTCGCGTGATGCCCGTGGCAACACCGCGCTGCGCATGGCCCTGCAAACCCGCGAGCAGCATATCCGCCGTGAAAAAGCCAACTCCAACATCTGCACGGCGCAGGTGCTGCTGGCCAACATCGCCGGCTTCTACGCGGTCTACCACGGCCCGCAAGGCCTTCAGCGCATTGCCCAGCGCGTGCACCGGCTGACGGTCATTCTGGCGGCCGGCCTTGCGGCCAAAGGCATCAAGCGCCTCAACCAGCACTTCTTCGACACCCTTACCCTCGACGTGGGTGGCGCACAGGCAGCCATCATCGAGAGCGCTGAAGCCGCACAGGTCAACCTGCGCATACTGGGCCGCGGCCACCTGGGCGTGAGCCTGGATGAAACCTGCAACGAGCAGACAGTGCTGCGCCTGTTGGACATTTTCGTGGGGGTTGACCACGGGCTGGACATCGCCGCGCTTGACCAGTCGGCCCTGGCCGAAGGCATTCCGCCCAGCCTGGTGCGGCATTCGCCGTTCCTTGCCCACCCGGTGTTCAACCTGCACCACAGCGAAACCGAGATGCTGCGCTACCTCAAGCAGCTGGAGAACAAGGACCTGGCGCTGAACCAGTCGATGATTCCGCTGGGCTCCTGCACCATGAAGCTCAATGCTACCAGCGAGATGATCCCGATCACCTGGCCTGCTTTCGCTCAGCTGCACCCGTTCGCCCCGGCGGGGCAGGCCGTCGGGTACAAGGCGATGATCGACGAGCTGGAAAGCTGGCTGTGCACCATTACCGGCTTCGATGCCATCTGCATGCAGCCCAACTCCGGGGCCCAGGGTGAGTACGCTGGCCTGATGGCGATTACCCGCTACCACCGCAGCTGCCAGCAACCGCAGCGTACCTTGTGCCTGATCCCGTCGTCGGCCCACGGCACCAACCCAGCGTCGGCACAGATGGCTGGCATGGAGGTGGTGATAGTCGATTGCGATCAGGGCGGCAACGTCGACCTGGCAGACCTCAAGGCCAAGGCCGGTGCAGCCGGTGAGCGCCTGTCGTGCCTGATGATCACCTACCCCTCAACCCACGGTGTGTACGAAGAGGGCATTCGCGAAATCTGTGACGTGGTGCACCAGCACGGCGGCCAGGTGTACATGGACGGCGCCAACCTCAATGCCCAGGTGGGGTTGGCGCGCCCTGCCGACATCGGTGCCGATGTGTCGCACATGAACCTGCACAAGACCTTCTGCATCCCCCACGGCGGCGGTGGTCCGGGCATGGGGCCGATCGGTGTTCGCGCTCATCTGCAACCCTTCGTCGCCAGCCACCCGGTGGTACCGGTCCCCGGCCTGGATCCGAACAACAGTGCGGTCAGCGCTGCGCCCTGGGGCAGCGCCAGCATTCTGCCGATCAGCTGGATGTACATTGCCATGATGGGCCCGCAACTGGCGGACGCCAGCGAGGTGGCGATCCTCTCTGCCAACTACCTGGCCAGCCAGCTGGCTGGAGCCTTCCCGGTGCTCTACCGCGGGCGTAACCAGCGCGTGGCGCATGAGTGCATACTCGATCTGCGGCCGTTGAAGGCGCTGACGGGCATCAGCGAGGAGGACGTGGCGAAGCGCCTGATGGACTACGGCTTCCATGCACCGACCATGTCGTTCCCGGTGCCGGGTACGCTGATGGTGGAACCGACCGAAAGTGAGTCCAAGGCCGAGCTGGACCGCTTTATCGAAGCGATGCTGGCAATTCGCGCGGAGATCGCGGACGTTCAGGATGGCAAGTGGCCGGCAGAGAACAGCCCGCTCAGGCATGCGCCGCATACCTTGGCCGATGTCCTGGGTATATGGGACAGGCCCTACAGCCTGGAGCAGGCGGTGGCGCCGGTTGCGCATGTGCGCCAACACAAGTACTGGCCGGCGGTTAACCGGGTCGACAACGTGTATGGGGACCGCAACCTGTTCTGTGCCTGTGTGCCGGTGGAGGCTTATCGCTGATAGCGCAGGGGTGACCGATTGGGCGCGCAGCGCGCGCCCCGGGGTTTTACTCGGCTACCGCATTCTTGGCCAGGATGGCATTGGCCAGCTCCATGTCCGAGGCCTGCAGCCCCGGGTTCTCGGCCCGCGCCTGGTGCATGGCGGCTTCCAGGAACGGCCCACGAATCGCACCTTCGCTGGCAACGAAGCTGCTGGCGTCGTCCTGCGCGGCGAGGACAAGCTTGTGGTCCCGCGACGTCAGGTAGGTCGAACCAGTCGTTGCCCCGGAAGAAATCACGTTACGCCAAAAGGTATCAGCCATGGCCGAGCCCATAGGCAGCGAGAGCAGGGCAGCGGCGGCAACGGCAGTTTTGAGACGCATGTTGAAACACCTCGAAGGGTGGGGGTTGAAGATGCGCCGTTGGATCTTTTCCAATGGGGCAAGTTCCTGAATGCCGGGGCTTTTCGTCAGCCGCAGACGCGCAGCACCTCATGCATGCAGGTCTGCCCAGTGGTCACCTTGGCCTCGCCACAACGGCGAAGGTCCACCAGGCCATCGGCCCGGGCCTGTTGCCGCAGAATGGTCAGGTCGGCATCCCGGCCGATCAGCGCGCGCAGCTGGTCGCTGGGCTCGAGCAGTTCAAATAAACCGGTGCGGCCATGAAAGCCGGTGCCTCGGCAGGTACGGCAGTGGGCGCAGGTATTCGCTTGGCAGTCCGGGCACAGGGTGCGTACCAGGCGCTGGGCCATGACGCCGACCAGCGTCGCCTTGATCAGGTAGTCGGCCACGCCCAGTTCCTGCAGGCGGGTGATGGCCGCGCAGGCATCGTTGGTGTGCAGGGTAGACAGCACCAAATGCCCGGTCAGTGCGGCCTGTACAGCCACCAGGGCCGTTTCGCGGTCGCGAATTTCGCCGATCATGATGATGTCCGGGTCCTGACGCAGCAGGGCGCGTACCCCGGCGGCAAAACCAAGGTCCAGGGCGGGCTGCACCTGCAACTGGTTGAACGCCGGCTCCAGGCGCTCGATGGGGTCTTCGATGGTGCACAGGTTGACCTGTGGCGTGGCCAATAGCTTGAGGCTGGTATACAGCGTGCTGGTCTTGCCGGAGCCGGTGGGGCCCGTCACCAGGATGATGCCCTGGCGCTTGCCCAGCAGGCGCTGCCACTGGGCCAGTTGCTGGCCTTGCAGGCCGAGGCGGTCGAAGCCCTCGTGCAGTTGCTGCGGGTCGAACAGGCGCAGCACCAGCTTTTCGCCGTAGGCGGTTGGCAGGGTCGACAGCCGTAGCTCGACCTCACCGCCGCCGGGCAGGCGGCTGTGCAGGCGGCCGTCCTGCGGCCGGCGCTTTTGCGCCACATCCATGCGCCCCAGGTGCTTGAGGCGGCTGACCAGTGCCAAGGTTACGCCGGCAGGAAAGGCGTACACGTTATGCAGCAGGCCGTCGATGCGGTAGCGCAACTGGCCCTGATCGCGGCGGGGTTCCAGGTGAATGTCGCTGGCACGTTGTTCGATAGCGTACTGCAGCAACCAGTCGACGATGTGCACGATGTGCGCGTCGTCGGCGCTGGCTTCGGCCTGGCGCTTGCCCAGTTCCAGCAGTTGCTCGAGTTCGCCCAGGCCGGCGGCCTGCTGGTATTGCGCGCCTTTTACCGACTGGGCGAGGTGCTCGAACGACTGCCCTGCCTGGCGGATCTGCAACGGGCTGGCCAGCACCCGGCGAATCGGCCGGCCCAGGCTGCGGGCCAGGTCGGCCTGCCAGTCGTTCTGGTAGGGCTCGGCACTGGCGACGGTAACGCCGAGGGCGTCGGCTGCGACGATGAGGATGCCGTGGCGCTGGGCGAAGGCCGGTGCGATCAGGCCGCTGACCTGGGGCAGGTCGAGCTGCATGGGGTCGATGCGCAGGTAAGGCTGGCCGACCTTGCGGGCCAGCCATTGGCAAAGGTGCTCAAGGTCCAGCTGCTGGCCAGGCTGTTGGCGGTGTTCCAGGCTGCAGGCGGCGATCTGTTCGAGCGGATGGCAAGCGGGGTGGGCGGCGGCGTTGTCGAGCACGTGCTCGGCGTCGTTGGCGTGCAGGTGCTGGTCGGCGACCAGGGCGGCGAGCACGCGTTCAAGGTCGAGGGTCATTGTGTGGGGGCTATGCATGCTGGGCGTCCGTGCCTGATCGGGAATGTGCCGATCAGGCTAGCCGGGCGGGGCGCGGGCATCACGGGGGAAGGGTTTCGGGGTTTTACACGTACGGTGTAGAGGCATTCCGCGAGGCTATAGGCCAATGCCAGTCAGTTAAGTAATTTGGGGCCGCTTTGCGACCCTTCGCGGGCACGCCCCACAGGGGATCGCGCATTTCTTGAGTTCAGCGCCTAATGTGTGGGAGCGGGCGTGCCCGCGAAGGGCTGCAAAGCAGCCCCAGTAACGCTTAACTGACAGGCATTAGGCAGCCTTTATTCGCTATGATTTGACCATTTTGCTTGGCTGTCGAATTGAGCAATTCGTCAGCACCCACTATGGAGAAACAGCAATGCATAGCGAGCTGGACGCCTACGATCGGCGCATTCTTGAACTGCTGCAAGAGGACGCTTCGCTTTCCAGCGCGCAGATTGCCGAGCGTGTGGGGCTGTCACAGTCACCGTGCTGGCGGCGTATCCAGCGTTTGAAGGACGAGGGGGTGATTCGTGGGCAGGTGACCTTGCTCGACCGCAAGAAGATCGGCCTGAACACCCAGATATTCGCCGAGGTGAAGCTCAATGCCCACGGGCGCTCCAACTTCACCGAATTCACCGAGGCCATTCGCGGCTTCCCGGAGGTGCTGGAATGCTATGTGCTGATGGGCGCGGTGGATTTTTTGCTGCGCATCGTTACCTCGGATATCGAGGCCTATGAGCGGTTCTTCTTCGAAAAGCTGTCGAACGTGCCGGGGATTCAGGAAGTGAACTCGATTGTGGCGCTTTCAGAGATCAAGTCCACGACCAGCCTGCCGCTCAAGACTCGCTGACGTGGTTTCGTGTAGGAGCGGCCTTGCGTCGCGAAAGGGCCGCAAAGCGGCCCCGGCAGTATGTGCTTGAAGCGCAGATCCCGGGGGCGCTTCGCACCCCTTTCGCGACGCAAGGCCGCTCCTACAGGGCCGCATCAGGCCTTGAGCAGGTGCTTCCAGCCACGGCTCTGGTCGACTGCCCGAGCCTGGTCGATGCGTGCTTCCAGCACTTCATCGCTGATCGGCAGTTCGGCCAGCTCGTGCAGCTTCTTCAGGTCGCCATACAGGCGGTCCATCTGCGGTGCTTCCAGCACCTGGCGGGCGTGGTGCAGCCAGGCCAGCAGTTGTTCGATCCGCGGCAGCTGCTCAGCCAGGTCTTCGGGGCGCTGGGTGTACAGCGGCAGCTTCAGTGCACGGCCTTCTTCACCCAGCAAATGGCCCATCCAGCTGGCCAGCTGCGCCTTGCCCTGGCGTTCGCCACGGCCCTTACGTTCCACTGTCCAGGTGCGGGCCAGCAGCCAGCGTGAGGTTTCCAGCGAGAACTGGCCCCAGCGCACGTCTTCCAGCTCTTCGGCAAACTGCTCGGGCGCGGCGCGGCGGATGTCTTCGTCGTCGTTACCGGCCTGCACCAGCGGGCGCCAGTCTTCCAGCAGGGCGTCGAGGCTGCTGCGCAGTTCACGGGTAGCGGCACGCGGTGCGGCCTGGCCCAGGCTGGCGGTCAACGCGCGCAGTTCGCTCAGGCACTCGACCCAGTCCTGCAACAGGCGCCAGTGGCCATTGTGGCGGTACTGCTCGGCCAGGCGCTGGCTGCTGCCCAGCAGTTGCCAGGCCAGGGCGGCGTAGGCGTCGTCCACGGCCATTTCTGCGTCCAGCTCGGCATCTGGCAGGCCCAGCTCATAGCTGTCTGGCTCCAGCAGGCGGTAGCCGCGCTCGGCCTTGCTGATGTCGCACGGCATCAACGGCAGGCTGGCGGCCAGCTCGGCGGCCAGTTCCAGCAGTGCCTGCGGCTCACCTTCGCGCAGCTCAAGCTCCAGCTCGCAGATGGCTTCCTTGCGCTTGCCGGCGACCACGAAGCCTTGGTCCAGCGCGGCCTCGATCACCACCTTGCTTTTGCCACGGCCCCAGGCGATTTCGGCGAACTCGCGGGTGAAGTCCGTGGTGAACAGTGGCTTGATGGTCTTTTTGTCCAGGCCGGCCAGTTGTTCGGGCCAGCAGGTGGCATCGAGCTTTTTCAGGTCCAGCTTGGGCTTGTCCAGGTTCCACTCGTACTCATTGCGCTCCGACAGGCCCGCTACGCTCTGGCCGCGGCACTTGAGGGTCTGGATGACCACATCGCCATCGCGACGCAGGCGCAGGGCCACGCGCGCGGCGGACAGCTCACGCTCGGGGGTGTCGAAGTACTGGTTGGTCAGTTCGCGGGTCTGCCAGCCGGACTTGTTGCGCTTTTTCAGCAGAGGGTGCTCGCGCAGGGCGGCAAGGGTCTCGCGGCTGGCGCGTAGCTTGAGTTCGGTTTCTTTGTGCATCACAGACTCGAAGGAGGGGGCGTGGTTGGCAAGGAGTTTACAGCAGTCGGCCGCGCTCTGTCGGGTCGCGGTGGTTTCTTCGCGGGCTCGCCCGCTCCCACAGGCAAAGCGCAGCCCTTGAAGGCATTGAAATCCCTGTGGGAGCGGGCAAGCCCGCGAAGAAGCCCACACGCTTGCCCTGGGAACGATAGGCATTGTTATGATGGGCAACGCTTCCCAGGAGTACGCGCATGCCGTTGCCGACGCTGAAAGACCAGTTTGCCGCCTTGATCGCCGCGCCTTCGGTCAGTTGCACCCAGCCAGCGCTGGACCAGTCCAACCGCCAGGTCATCGAGCTGCTGGCCGGTTGGCTGGGCGACCTGGGGTTCCAGTGTGACATTCAGCAGGTCAGCCCCGGCAAGTTCAACCTGCTGGCCAGCCGCGGCACCGGCCCGGGCGGCCTTGTGCTGGCGGGGCACAGCGACACCGTGCCCTACGACGAACAACTGTGGCGCAGTGACCCGCTGAAGCTGACAGAAACCGACGGGCGCTGGGTTGGCCTGGGTAGCTGCGACATGAAAGGGTTCTTCGCCCTGATCATCGAAGCCGTCATTCCGCTGCTGGAGCACGATTTCAAGCAGCCCCTGCTGATCCTCGCCACCTGTGACGAAGAAAGCTCCATGTCTGGTGCCCGCGCCCTGGCCGAGGCCGGCCAGCCGTTGGGGCGAGCGGCGGTGATCGGCGAACCGACCGGGCTGCGGCCGATCCGCATGCACAAGGGCATCCTAATGGAGCGCATCGATATCCTGGGGCGCAGCGGCCATTCCTCGGACCCAAGCCTGGGCCACAGCGCCATGGAAGCCATGCACGCGGTCATGGGCGAGCTGATGGGCCTGCGCCAGCAATGGCAGCAAACCTACCGCAACCCACAGTTCAGCGTGCCCACCCCGACCATGAACTTTGGCTGCATCCACGGCGGCGACAACCCAAACCGTATCTGCGGCCAGTGCGCACTGGAGTTCGACCTTAGGCCTTTGCCGGGCATGGATGCCGAGCAGTTGCGGTCGGCCATCCGCGAGAAACTGCAGCCGCTGGCCGAGCGCCACGAGGTCCGTATCGACTACGCACCGCTGTTCCCGGAGGTGCCGCCGTTCGAGCAGGCGGCCGATGCCGAGCTGGTGCAGGTAGCCGAACGCCTGACCGGCCATCGCGCCGAAGCGGTGGCGTTCGGCACCGAAGCACCTTATCTTCAGCAGCTGGGTTGCCAGACCATCGTGTTGGGCCCCGGCGACATCGCCTGCGCCCACCAGCCTGGCGAATACCTTGAAATGTCACGAATCGAGCCTACCGTGCGTCTATTGCGTGACCTGATCCGGCACTATTGCCTGCACTAAACGTCAATCGTACTGATTCGTTCCTGCCTAGAGGAGACCGCGCGTGACCGCAAGCCTGTTCCGACGATGATCCTGAACGCCCCGTGTATCGCCGTTCTCCGTCCACTTATCCACAGGCCCTGTCATGCCCGATTACGTCAACTGGCTGCGTCATGCCTCCCCGTACATCAATGCCCATCGCGACTGCACCTTCGTGGTCATGCTGCCTGGCGATGGGGTAGAGCACCCCAACTTCGGCAATATCGTCCACGACCTGGTCCTGCTGCACAGCCTTGGCGTGCGCCTGGTACTGGTGCACGGCTCGCGCCCGCAGATCGAAAGCCGTCTGGCTGAGCGCGGCCTGACGCCGCATTACCACCGCGGCCTGCGCATCACCGATGCCGCCACCCTGGACTGCGTGATCGACGCCGTCGGCGCCCTGCGCCTGGCCATCGAGGCGCGCCTGTCGATGGACATCGCGGCCTCGCCGATGCAGGGCTCTCGCCTGCGCGTGGCGTCCGGCAACCTGGTCACCGCACGGCCGATCGGTGTGCTCGAAGGGGTGGACTACCACCATACCGGCGAAGTGCGCCGGGTCGACCGCAAGGGCATCAGCCGCCTGCTCGACGAGCGCTCCATCGTGCTGTTGTCGCCCTTGGGTTACTCACCCACCGGGGAGATCTTCAACCTGGCCTGCGAGGACGTCGCTACCCGCGCGGCCATCGACCTGGGTGCCGACAAGCTGCTGCTGTTCGGCGCCGAGCCAGGTTTGCTGGACGCAGACGGCAAGCTGATACGCGAGCTGCGCCCACAACAGGTGGCCCCGCACCTGCAGCGCCTGGGCAGCGATTACCAGGGCGAGTTGCTGGATGCTGCGGCTGAAGCCTGCAAGGGCGGCGTCGCGCGTAGCCACATCGTCAGTTATGCCGAAGACGGCGCCCTGCTGACCGAGCTGTTCACCCGCGGCGGGGGCGGCACGCTGGTATCGCAGGAGCAGTTCGAGGTGGTGCGCGAGGCGACCATCGAAGACGTCGGTGGCTTGCTCGACCTGATCAGCCCGCTGGAAGAGCAGGGCATCCTGGTGCGTCGCTCGCGCGAGGTGCTGGAGCGTGAGATCGAGCAATTCAGTGTGGTCGAGCGCGAAGGCATGATCATCGCCTGTGCGGCGCTGTACCCGATTGCCGATTCCGAGGCCGGCGAGCTGGCGTGCCTCGCGGTCAACCCGGAGTACCGCCATGGTGGGCGGGGCGACGAATTGCTGGAGCGTATCGAGAGCCGTGCGCGGCAAATGGGCTTGAGTACCCTGTTCGTGCTTACCACGCGCACGGCGCACTGGTTCCGCGAACGTGGCTTTGCGCCGAGTGGCGTGGAGCGGCTGCCGGCAGCGCGGGCATCGCTGTACAACTACCAGCGTAATTCGAAGATTTTCGAGAAGTCTTTGTAAACCTGTACCGGCCCTATCGCCGGCAAGCCGGCTCCCACAGGGAAAGCGCCAGCCCTGAAGGTTGTGCAGTACCTGTGGGAGATTCTATGGTTCCTGGCAAGGGTAGCCGGAGCATCTTCAGCGCCTGTGAGATCGAGCGCCGCCCGCGCGGCGCTCGCTCTAACAGGCGCTGCCATACCTTGTGGCAAACACCTGTCAGCCCTAAGGCGATCCCTGTGGGAGCTGGCTTGCCGGCGATAGGGCCGCAAAGCGGCCCCGGCAATCTCAGCGTGTACAGAACATCTTGGCGGCGGCGTTTTGTTTACACGGTATGCAGGTACCAGTTGTACTCGAGGTCGGAGATCGAGTGTTCGAACTCCTCCAGCTCGCTTTCCTTGCACGCGACGAAGATGTCGATGTACTTCGGATCGATGTACTTGTTCAGAATCTCGCTGTCGTCCAGCTCACGCAAGGCATCGCGCAGGTTGTTCGGCAAGCTCTGCTCAAGTTGCTCGTACGAGTTGCCTTCGATCGGCGCGCCTGGCTCGATCTGGTTGGTCAGGCCATGGTGCACGCCCGCCAGCACGGCAGCCATCATCAGGTACGGGTTGGCGTCGGCACCGGCTACGCGGTGCTCGATGCGCACAGCATCGGCCGAGCCGGTCGGTACGCGCAACGCCACGGTACGGTTGTCCAGGCCCCAGCTTGGCGCGTTCGGTACGTAGAACTGCGCACCGAAGCGGCGGTAGGAGTTGACGTTCGGGCAGAGGAACGCCATGGACGCTGGCAGGGTCTCGAGCACACCGCCGACAGCGTGACGTAGCGCGGCGTTCTGCTCGGGATCCTCGCTGGTGAAGATGTTGTTGCCATCTTTGTCCAGCACGGAAATGTGTACATGCAGGCCGTTGCCTGCCTGGCCCGGGTAGGGCTTGGCCATGAAGGTGGTGTCCATTTCATGGTCGTACGCAATGTTCTTGATCAAGCGCTTGAGCAGTACCGCGTAGTCGCAGGCCTTGAGCGGGTCTGGCACGTGGTGCAGGTTGACTTCGAACTGCGCCGGGGCGCTTTCCTTGACGATGGCGTCGGCCGGGATGCCTTGTTCCTTTGCGCCTTCGAGGATGTCCTGCAGGCAGTCGGCATATTCGTCGAGGTCGTCGATCAGGTACACCTGGGTCGACTGCGGGCGTTTGCCCGAGATTGGCGAGCGCGGTGGCTGTGGGCGGCCGTTCACGTTCTCCTGGTCGATCAGGTAGAACTCCAGCTCGAACGCGGCGCAGATGGTCAGGCCCATGTCGGTGAACTTGCTCACCACCTGGCGTAGCACTTCGCGCGGGTCGGCGAAGAACGGCTCGCCTTCCAGCTCGTGCATGGTCATCAGCAGCTGGGCAGTGGGGCGCTTTTGCCACGGTTCGTTACAGAGTGTGTCTGGGATCGGATAGCAGATGCGGTCGGCATCGCCGATATCCAGGCCCAGGCCAGTGCTTTCGACGGTGGAACCGTTGATGTCGAGGGCGAAGAGGGAGGCCGGCAAGTTGATGCCTTTCTCGTAAACCTTGTGGAGGCTGGTGCGCTCTATGCGCTTGCCGCGCACCACACCATTCATATCTGCAATCAGAAGGTCAACGTAGAGAACCTCAGGATGTTCCTTAAGGAACGCGTTCGCTTCGTTAAGCTGAACGGCACGCGGGGGTACCGACATGATGCAACACCTTTGTTGTTAAAAATATCAATCAAGGGGGGCTTGCAAGACCAGTCAACCGAAAAGCCATACTGATGTCAAGCCAACCCCATGATGCCCTGAAATGGCCCATCTACGGCAGATTTGCTGCAAATCGGGGCATGGCATTATCCGCTATTTCCCCGGTAAAGAGCTATCTCAAGCGTGCCGTGTTTTATTTTTTACGCGGGTGTTGTGTAAAAAAATGAACAAGGCTAAGCTCGGTCTCAACCCAGAACACAATAATACGAGGGTCACATGGTCCGCTTGCCGCGACCTGAAAGCACTGCGTGCGCAGTGCCATCGGGTACCTCCGCCGTTCATGCAAGCTGCGTCGCTGTTGCTGCCGCCCTGGCCGCAATAATTGACGTTTGGCGTTCCCGGACCTGCCCTCGCAGCGGCTTGCCGCCCTTCGTTTCATCTTCCTGCCTTTTGAACTCATTTCGGACACAGCTGATTTCAGTGTATCCACTGTGGCTCTGCGCGGGGGTTTTTGCTTTAGCAATCTTCTCCATCCAGAATCAAGTCGCGGACCACCTTACCTCCTGAGGTATTTATGAGTAACAACCTCGACCAGCTCACCGATTGGTTGAAAGAGCACAAGATCACCGAAGTCGAATGCATGATCAGTGACCTGACCGGCATCACGCGCGGCAAGATTTCGCCTACCAACAAATTCATTGCCGAAAAGGGCATGCGCCTGCCCGAGAGCGTGCTGCTGCAGACCGTGACCGGCGACTACGTCGACGACGACATCTATTACGAATTGCTCGACCCGGCCGACATCGACATGATCTGCCGCCCTGACGAAAACGCCGTGTTCCTCGTGCCGTGGGCCATCGAGCCCACCGCGCAGGTGATCCACGACACCTACGACAAGAAGGGCAACCCGGTCGAACTGTCGCCGCGCAACGTGCTGAAAAAAGTGCTCAAGCTCTACGCCGACAAAGGCTGGCAGCCGATCGTCGCGCCGGAAATGGAGTTTTACCTCACCAAGCGCAGTGAAGACCCGGACTTCCCGCTGCAGCCGCCGGTAGGCCGTTCCGGTCGCCCGGAAACCGGCCGACAGTCGTTCTCGATCGAAGCGGCGAACGAATTCGACCCGTTGTTCGAAGACGTGTACGACTGGTGCGAGCTGCAGCAACTGGACCTCGACACGCTGATCCACGAAGACGGCACGGCGCAGATGGAAATCAACTTCCGTCATGGCGACGCCCTGCACCTGGCTGACCAGATCCTGGTGTTCAAGCGCACCATGCGCGAAGCAGCGCTCAAGCACAACGTGGCGGCCACCTTCATGGCCAAGCCGATGACCGGCGAGCCGGGCAGTGCCATGCACCTGCACCAGAGCGTGGTCGACGTGGCCACGGGCAAGAACATCTTCAGCAATGCAGATGGCAGCATGAGCGAACTGTTCCTGCACCACATTGGCGGCTTGCAGAAGTTCATCCCCGAGGCGCTGCCGCTGTTCGCCCCCAACGTCAATTCCTTCCGCCGCTTCCTGCCCGACACATCGGCGCCGGTCAACGTGGAGTGGGGCGAAGAAAACCGCACCGTCGGTTTGCGTGTACCGGATGCCGGCCCGCAGAGCCGCCGGGTCGAGAACCGCCTGCCGGGCGCTGACGCCAACCCCTACCTGGCCATCGCCGCCAGCCTGCTGTGTGGCTACATCGGCATGGTCGAAGGTATCGAAGCCAGTGCGCCGGTGCAGGGCCGTGGTTACGAACGGCGCAACCTGCGCCTGCCGCTGACCATCGAAGATGCCCTGGAGCGCATGGAGAACAGCCGTGCGCTGGTGCAGTACCTGGGCAAGAAATTCATTACCGGCTATGTCGCCACCAAGCGCGCCGAGCACGAGAACTTCAAACGTGTAATCAGCTCCTGGGAGCGTGAGTTCCTGCTGTTTGCTGTCTGATCAACCCTGGCGCCGCAGGTGCGCGGCGGCCGAACTACGGAGAAGCCCATGAGCGTCAACAACCCGCAAACCCGTGAATGGCAAGCCCTGAGCGGGGAGCATCACCTGGCACCTTTCAGTGACTACAAGCAGCTGAAAGAGAAGGGGCCACGCATCATCACCAAGGCCCAGGGTGTGCATTTGTGGGACAGCGAGGGGCACAAGATTCTCGATGGCATGGCCGGCCTGTGGTGCGTGGCCGTGGGCTATGGCCGCGAAGAGCTGGTGCAGGCGGCAGAGAAGCAGATGCGTGAACTGCCGTACTACAACCTGTTCTTCCAGACCGCCCACCCGCCGGCGCTGGAGCTGGCCAAGGCGATCACCGAGGTGGCGCCGCAAGGCATGACCCATGTGTTCTTCACCGGCTCCGGCTCCGAAGGCAACGACACGGTGCTGCGTATGGTCCGCCATTACTGGGCGCTGCAGGGCAAGCCGCAGAAGCAGACCATCATCAGCCGCGTCAACGGTTACCACGGTTCGACCGTCGCCGGCGCGAGCCTGGGTGGCATGAGCGGCATGCACGAGCAGGGTGGCCTGCCGATTCCGGGCATCGTGCACATCCCGCAGCCGTACTGGTTCGGCGAAGGCGGCGACATGACGGCGGACGAATTCGGGGTGTGGGCTGCCGAACAGCTGGAGCAGAAAATTCTGGAGGTCGGCGAGGACAACGTTGCTGCGTTCATCGCCGAGCCCATCCAGGGGGCCGGCGGCGTGATCATCCCGCCTGAGACCTACTGGCCGAAGGTGAAGGAGATTCTGGCCCGTTACGACATCCTGTTCGTCGCCGACGAAGTGATCTGCGGTTTTGGCCGGACCGGCGAGTGGTTCGGTTCCGACTACTACGGGCTGCAGCCCGACCTGATGACCATCGCCAAGGGCCTGACCTCCGGGTACATCCCCATGGGCGGGGTGATCGTGCGGGACACCGTGGCCAAGGTCATCAGCGAAGGGGGTGAGTTCAACCACGGTTTCACCTATTCGGGCCACCCGGTGGCCGCCGCCGTAGGCCTGGAAAACCTGCGCATCCTGCGCGACGAGCACATCGTCGAGAAGGCGCGCACGGAAGCGGCACCGTATTTGCAAAAGCGTTTGCGTGAGCTGCAGGACCACCCGCTGGTGGGCGAGGTACGCGGCCTGGGCCTGCTCGGCGCGATCGAGCTGGTCAAGGACAAGGCCACCCGCAGCCGTTACGAAGGCAAGGGTGTGGGCATGATCTGCCGCAACTTCTGTTTCGAAAACGGCCTGATCATGCGCGCTGTGGGTGACACCATGATCATCGCGCCGCCGCTGGTGATCAGCCATGCAGAGATTGATGAGCTGGTAGAAAAGGCGCGCAAATGCCTGGACCTGACACTCGAAGCGATTCGGTGAGCGTTTGCTAGGCTAGCGAAGTGACATTAAGTCGTTACCAGGCCCTGCTTTCCTTGATACAGGGCCCGGTAACTTGCCAGACTAGCGACTGTTTCAGTCGCCGCACGCTCTGCACCGTGGGTTCTGGCAGCTGAACGGAAGGCTAAACAAAAATTCTGGAGCATTACGCATGAAGAAAATGGGCAAGACGTTGCTGGCCGCCGCCCTGATGGGCGCCATGGCCTCCGCTGTTCAGGCTGAAGACAAGGTGTTGAACGTCTACAACTGGTCGGACTACATCGCTCCGGACACCATCGCCAAGTTCGAGAAACAGACAGGCATCAAGGTCAAGTACGATGTCTTCGACAGCAACGAAACCCTCGAGGCCAAGCTGCTGGCCGGCAAGTCGGGCTACGACATCGTGGTGCCGTCCAACAACTTCCTGGCCAAGCAGATCAAGGCTGGTGTGTACGAAGAGCTGGACCGCTCCAAGCTGCCGAACTGGAAAAACCTCGACCCCGACCTGCTCAAGGCCGTGGGCGATGCCAGTGACAAGGGCAACAAGCACGCCTTCCCGTACATGTGGGGCTCGATCGGCATCGGCTACAACCCGGAGAAGGTCAAGGCCGCGCTGGGTGTGGACAAAATCGACTCGTGGGACGTGGTGTTCAAGCCAGAGAACATCGCCAAGCTCAAAAGCTGCGGCGTGAGCTTCCTCGACGCGCCGACCGAGATGCTGCCGGCCGCGCTGCACTACCTGGGCCTGCCGACCGACAGCACCAAGAAGGATGACCTGAAGGCTGCCGAGGACCTGTTCCTCAAGATCCGCCCTTCGATCACCTACTTCCACTCGTCCAAGTACATTGGCGACATGGCCAACGGCAACATCTGCGTGGCCGTTGGCTACTCGGGTGACCTGGAGCAGTCCAAGGCCCGTGCCCATGAAGCCGGCGACAAGGTCAAAGTGGACTACGTGATTCCGAAAGAAGGCGCCGGTACCTTCTACGACATGGTCGCCATCCCCAAGGATGCCGAGCATAAAGACGCTGCCTACCAGTTCATGAACTTCCTGATGCAGCCGGAAATCATGGCTGAAATCACCAACGCCGTGCGCTTCCCGAACGGTAACCAGGCCGCGACCCCGTTGGTCGACAAAGACATCACCAGCGACCCGAGCATCTACCCGCCTGCCGACGTGAAGAAAAAGCTGTACGCGATCGCCGCGCCTGATGCTTCGGTACAGCGTGTGATCACCCGCAGCTGGACCAAGATCAAATCGGGCAAATAAGCCCGGTGGCAGTACCTCCGGGCCGGTAAATGCCGGCCCAGAGGCTTTGGAAGGCAATTGTTCATTGCGGCATCGAAGCTGCGAAGGTAAGTTGCGCGCCGGTTTTGCGTGTGCGGCAGCATTGTCGCTACCCAGGCACTGATTGTGAGGACCACCCACTTGTCTATTTCTGTATTCCGCAAGGCCTTGCTGGCCGGCGCGGGCCTGACGCTGGCATGCAGCGTCCAAGCGGCGCCAACGGTGCACTTCTATAACTGGTCCGACTACATCGGCCCGACCACACTCGCGGACTTCGAGAAAGCCACGGGCATCAAGCCCGTGCAGGATGTGTTCGACTCCAACGAAACCCTGGAAGGCAAGCTGCTGGCCGGTAATACCGGCTACGACGTGGTCGTGCCGTCCAACCATTTCCTCGGCAAGCAGATCAAGGCGGGCGCGTTCCAGAAGCTCGACAAGAGCCTGCTGCCCAACTATTCGAACCTCGACCCGGCGCTGATGAAGCGCCTGGAAAAGAACGACCCGGGCAACCAGTACGCGGTGCCCTACCTGTGGGGCACCAACGGCATCGGCTACAACGTCGACAAGGTGAAAGCCGCCCTGGGCGTGGACACCATCGACTCGTGGGCCGTGCTGTTCGAGCCCGAGAACATGAAGAAGCTGTCCAAGTGCGGGGTAGCCTTCCTCGACTCGGCGGACGAAATGCTCCCGGCGGTGCTCAACTACATGGGCCTGAACCCTAACAGTACCAACCCCAAGGATTACGCCAAGGCCGAGCAGAAGCTGCTGGCCGTGCGCCCTTACGTGACCTACTTCCATTCGTCCAAGTACATCACCGACCTGGCCAATGGCGACATCTGCGTCGCGGCGGGTTTCTCGGGTGATGTGTTCCAGGCCAAGGCCCGCGCTGAAGAAGCGAAGAAGGGCGTGAACCTGGCTTACGCCATTCCCAAGGAAGGCGGCAACCTCTGGTTCGATGTACTGGCGATTCCCAAGGACGCCAAGAACGTCAAAGAGGCGCATGCCTTCATCAACTATTTGCTGAAACCTGAGGTTATCGCCCAGGTCAGTGATTACGTCGGTTACGCCAACCCGAACCCCAAGGCTGGCGACCTGATGGACCAGGCCGTGAGGACTGACGCCGCGGTTTACCCACCGCAGGAAGTGCTGGACAAGATGTTCGTCAATTCAGAGTTGCCACCCAAGGTGCAACGGCTGATGACCCGCAGCTGGACCAAGGTCAAGTCGGGCAAGTAACAATCCAGACCCGCGCCGGCGCCTGCCAGGCAGGCCGCGCGGGCACAAAAATCTTGTTGGGAGTTTCACTCATGGCAGTTGCCTCCGGTGCCTATAAAAAAGCCCTCGAGGGTGGCCAGCAACCCAAGCAGGTGCTGGTCAAGATCGACCGGGTCACGAAGAAATTCGACGAAACCGTAGCCGTGGACGATGTGTCCCTGGAAATCCGCAAGGGCGAGATCTTCGCCCTGCTCGGTGGCTCCGGTTCCGGCAAGTCCACCTTGCTGCGCATGCTGGCAGGCTTCGAACGCCCGACCGAAGGGCGGATCTACCTCGATGGCGTCGACATCACCGACATGCCGCCGTACGAGCGGCCGATCAACATGATGTTCCAGTCGTACGCCTTGTTCCCGCACATGAGCGTGGCGCAGAACATCGCCTTCGGCCTGCAGCAGGACAAAATGCCCAAGGCCGAGATCGACGCCCGCGTGGCCGAGATGCTCAAGCTGGTGCACATGACCCAGTACGCCAAGCGCAAGCCGCACCAGCTGTCTGGCGGCCAGCGCCAGCGCGTGGCCCTGGCCCGCTCGCTGGCCAAGCGCCCGAAGCTGCTGCTGCTTGACGAGCCAATGGGCGCGCTGGACAAGAAACTGCGCTCGCAGATGCAGCTGGAACTGGTCGAGATCATCGAGCGCGTGGGGGTGACCTGCGTGATGGTGACCCACGACCAGGAAGAGGCCATGACCATGGCCCAGCGCATCGCCATCATGCACCTGGGCTGGATTGCCCAGATCGGTTCGCCGGTCGATATCTACGAAACGCCTACCAGCCGCCTGGTGTGCGAGTTCATCGGCAACGTCAACCTGTTCGAAGGCGATGTGGTCGATGACGCCGAGGGCTACGCGATCATTGCCAGCCCGGAACTGGAGCGCAAGATCTACGTTGGCCACGGCATCACCACCTCGGTGGAAGACAAGCACATCACCTATGCCCTGCGCCCGGAGAAACTGCTGGTGACCACCAAGCAGCCGGAGTTCGAGCACAACTGGTCGCGTGGCAAGGTGCACGATATCGCCTACCTGGGTGGCCACTCGGTGTTCTACGTCGAGCTGCCCAGCGGCAAGGTGGTCCAGTCGTTCGTCGCCAACGCCGAGCGCCAAGGCGCGCGGCCGACCTGGGGCGATGAAGTGTATGTGTGGTGGGAAGACGACAGCGGCGTGGTACTGCGGTCATGAAACTGCGCAAGCTCAAGCGAGCCTTCCAGCGCATAACCCCGGAGGGGCGGCACCTGGTGATCGGCGTGCCGTTCATCTGGCTGTTCCTGTTCTTCATGCTGCCGTTCTTCATCGTGCTGAAGATCAGCTTCGCCGAAGCCGACGTGGCGATCCCGCCGTACACCGAGATCTACACCTACGTCGAAGACAAGATCCAGCTGGTCCTGAACCTGGCCAACTACGGCTTGCTCACCGAGGATGAGCTGTATATTTCCGCCTACCTGGGTTCGCTGAAGATGGCGTTCTTCAGCACCCTGCTGTGCCTGCTGATCGGCTACCCGATGGCCTACGCCATTGCCAACGCCAAGAAGGAAACGCAGACGGTCCTGCTGTTGCTGATCATGATGCCGACCTGGACGGCGATCCTGATCCGCGTCTACGCCTGGATGGGCATTCTCAGCAACAACGGGCTGCTCAATGGCTTCCTGATGTGGACGGGGCTGATCGACCAGCCGTTGCAGATCCTCAACACCAACCTGGCGGTGTACATCGGCGTGGTCTATTCGTACCTGCCGTTCATGATCCTGCCGCTGTTCGCCAACCTGGTAAAGCACGACCCGTCGCTGCTGGAGGCCGCTTCGGACCTGGGTTCGAGTACCTTCAACAGCTTCTGGAAGATCACCGTGCCGCTGTCGAAGAACGGCATCATCGCCGGCTGCATGCTGGTGTTCATCCCGGTGGTGGGCGAGTTCGTCATCCCCGAGCTGCTCGGCGGCCCGGAAACCCTGATGATCGGCAAGGTGCTGTGGCAAGAGTTCTTCAACAACCGTGACTGGCCGGTGGCCTCTGCCCTGGCGGTAGTGATGCTGGCGATCCTGATCGTGCCCATCCTGCTGTTCAACCGTAGCCAGGCCAAAGAGATGGAGGGCCGCGCATGAAACGCTTCAGTTTCTCCAAGCTGATGCTGGTGCTGGGCTTGCTGTTCATCTACCTGCCGATGCTGATCCTGGTGATCTACTCGTTCAACGCCTCCAAGCTGGTGACGGTGTGGGGCGGCTGGTCGGTGAAGTGGTATGTCGGCCTGCTCGACAACACCCAACTGATGGGTTCGGTGATGCGCTCGCTGGAAATTGCCTGCTACACGGCGGTGGCAGCGGTGGCGCTGGGTACCCTGGCCGCGTTCGTGCTGACCCGCGTCACCCGCTTCAAGGGCCGCACGCTGTTCGGCGGCCTGGTCACCGCACCGTTGGTAATGCCCGAGGTGATCACCGGCCTGTCGCTGTTGCTGCTGTTCGTGGCCATGGCGCAAATGATCGGCTGGCCGCAGGAGCGTGGCATCGTCACCATCTGGATCGCCCATACCACGTTCTGCGCCGCGTATGTGGCGGTGGTGGTGTCGGCGCGCCTGCGTGAGCTGGACTTGTCGATCGAGGAAGCGGCGATGGACCTGGGTGCCAAGCCTTGGAAGGTGTTCTTTCTGATCACCATCCCGATGATCGCGCCATCGCTGGCGGCGGGCGGCATGATGTCGTTCGCGCTGTCGCTGGACGACCTGGTATTGGCCAGCTTCGTTTCCGGGCCTGGCTCGACCACCTTGCCGATGGAAGTGTTCTCGGCGGTGCGCCTGGGTGTGAAGCCCGAGATCAACGCCGTGGCCAGCCTGATTCTGCTGTCGGTGTCGCTGGTGACCTTCTTTGTCTGGTTCTTCAGCCGCCGTGCCGAAGAGAACCGCCGCCGGGCGATTCAGCAGGCGATTGAAGAGGGTGCAGCAGCGAACGCTTCACAGCCGCAGGTCAAGCGCCCGACGCAAGTGGCGGCTTCGGCCTGATCCGGCCTTTTCGCGGGCTTGCCCGCTCCTACAGGTACAGCGCAAGTCTCAAGGCCTGCGCTGTACCTGTGGGAGCGGGCGAGCCCGCGAAGGCCCCAGCACCGATTCAAAGCCATACCGCATCCCAGTGTGGATAATCCCTGACACTCCGGACCAAGCCTGCCCTCAAGGGATTGGCAACGATGTACCGGGCCACATGCACCACATTCTCTTCCCGCCGCAGTGCATGGTCGTGATACCCCGGTTGCCATATCGGCTTGTGCCTGACACCTGCCTTGCGCAAGGCAATGGCTGTGCGTGATTTGAACTTGCGCATCAGTGTCGCCAATGCCACTTCCTTCAGTTCGATCAACCAATGCAGATGGTCGGGCATCACTACCCAGGCCAATGACCGGCAGTCCTCGATGCCATCGGAGACCCGCAGGTGTCTGACCACCAGGCGAGCGTGGACGAAGTCATTGAACAGTGGCCGCCGCAGGTGAGTTTTGGTGGTCAGCATGTAAAGCCTGCCTGGCTCGGAAAAGCGCCCACGGCGCAGCAGATGGGATTCGGCTAACGGCATTGTGATCTTCCTTGAAATTGAACCTCCCTTTGAAAGTAGTGGCTGAAGCGGGGTGGCCGGGTGGTTGGTGGTTTCCGGATATAACTGAAGCACGTGCTTGGCTGTGCCGGCCCTTTCGCGGGCTTGCCCGCTCCCACAGGAAAAGCGCAGGCCCTGAGACTTGCGCTTACCCGGTGGGAGCGGGCGTGCCCGCGAAGAGGCCGGCGCAAGCGCCGAAACTGCCGAACTGACCCCCGTCAGTGATGTTTATCGAACCCTGAACTACGCTGACAGTCGCATCCCACAAACCATTTGTGCGCAAGCAAGGAGCCTGCATGACGTTGATACGTCCGCTGTCGGTCGTTTGCCTGGGGCTGCTGTGCATGCTCGCCGGGTGTAGTAAGGAAGAGGTGCCTGAAACATTGCCGCGGGTGGGCGTGCAGCAGGTTCAACCCACCGACTTCGCCGCCAGGGTCACCCTGACTGGCGATGTACAGGCGCGGGTGCAGACGGACCTGTCGTTCCGTGTGGGGGGCAAGATCATTTCGCGCAGCGTCGATGTGGGTGACCACGTCAAGGCCAACCAGGTGCTCGCACGCCTGGACCCGAAAGACCTGCAGAACAACGTGAATTCGGCCAAGGCCGAGGTGTTTGCCGCGCAGGCGCGGGTCACCCAGACCCGTGCGGCCTTCGTGCGCCAGCAAAAACTGCTGCCCAAGGGCTACACCAGCAAAAGCGAATACGATGCCGCCGAAGCGGCGCTGCGCAGCAACCAGAGCGCGCTCAAGGCGGCCCAGGCGCAACTGGCCAGTGCCAATGAACAACTCGGCTACACCGCGCTGGTCTCCGACGCCGCCGGGGTGATCACCGCGCGGCAGGCCGAAGTAGGCCAGGTGGTGCAGGCGACCATGCCGATCTTCAGCCTGGCCGTCGATGGCGACCGCGATGCCGTGTTCAATGTGTACGAATCCTTGCTGGTGGCACCGCCCGGCAACGCCGAAATACTCGTCCGCCTGCTGGACGACCCCAAGGTCCAGGCGCGCGGCGTGATCCGCGAAATCACGCCCACCGTGTCGGCGCAAAGCGGCACGGTACAGGTCAAGGTGGCCCTGAAGGATGTACCCGCCGAAATGCAGCTGGGCGCGCCGGTGACGGCCAGCACCAGTACCGTGGGGCGGCCGAGCATCGAGCTGCCGTGGTCGGCCTTGACCAAGGCCCTGCACGCACCTGCCGTGTGGGTGGTGGGTGAGGGTGACAAGGTCGAACTGCGCAAGGTCGAAGTCGGCCGCTACCTGACTGGCAAGGTGGTCATCGCCAGCGGCTTGCAGGCGGGCGAAACCGTGGTGGTCAACGGCAGCCAGCTGTTGCACCCCGGCATGCAGGTGGAGAAGGTGGATGCCAAACGCCCAGGGGGTGAGCTATGACACGGCTGCTGCTGATACTGTCAGCCGGCATGCTGCTGGCTGCCTGCGAGGGTGACGAGCAAGCCCCAGAGCCGATCCGGCCGGTGCTGTCGGTGAAGGTCGAGCCGCAGGTGCAGACGCAACTGGGCCGCTTCGCTGGCAATATCGAGGCACGCTTCGAGAGCACCTTGGGCTTCCGCGTAGCCGGGCGCATTGCCCGGCGTTGGCTGGACGTGGGAGCCCAGGTCAAGCCGGGCGATACCTTGGCCACCCTCGACCCCACCGACCAGCAGAACCAACTGCGTGCCGCCGAAGGCGACCTGGCCAGGGTGCAGGCGCAATGGATCAATGCCCAGGCCGATGCCCGTCGCCAGCAACAGCTGTACGACCGTGGGGTGGGTGCCCAGGCGCAGCTGGATGTCGCCCAGACCAACCTGAAAACCACCAGCGCGACGCTGGAGCAGGCGCGCGCCTCTGTCAGCCAGGCCCGTGACCAGCTCGGCTACAGCACCCTGCGTAGCGACCATGCAGCGGTCATCACGGCCTGGCAGGCCGAGGCCGGGCAGACGGTCACCGCCGGGCAGGCCGTGGTGACCCTGGCCCGGCCTGATGTGAAGGAGGCGGTGATCGACTTGCCGATCAGCCTGGCAGAGCAACTGGACAAAGGGCTGACATTCACCGTCGCTTCGCAACTCGACCCGACCATCAACACCACCGCTACCCTGCGCGAGCTGGAGCCGCAGGCCGATCCCACGACCCGTACCCGCCGTGCGCGCCTGACCTTGGCAAACACCCCGGCAGCCTTCCACCTGGGCACCGCGGTCAGTGTGACGCTGACCTCGCAAGTGTCGCCGCGCAGCGAGCTGCCCTTGAGTGCCTTGCTCGAACGCGACGGCAAGACCCAGGTGTGGGTCATCGACACCCGGCAGAAAACGGTCGGCACCCGTGACGTGACCCTGATCGACCGTACTTCCGACAGCATCGTCGTGGCCTCTGGCGTGCAGCCTGATGAACGTGTGGTGACTGCGGGCGTGAACAGCCTCAAGCCTGGCCAGAAGGTCGCTTTCGACGAGGATGCGCAATGAAAGGAAGCTTCAACCTGTCCGACTGGGCACTCAAGCATCAATCGTTCGTCTGGTACCTGATGTTCGTTGCCCTGTTGATGGGGATTTTTTCCTACTTCAACCTGGGCCGTGAAGAAGACCCGTCGTTCACCATCAAGACCATGGTCATCCAGACCCGATGGCCCGGTGCGACCCAGGACGAGACCCTGTACCAGGTCACCGACCGTATCGAGAAAAAGCTCGAAGAACTCGACTCGCTCGACTACACCAAGAGCTACACCCGGCCGGGCGAATCCACGGTCTACGTGTACCTGCGTGATACCACCAAGGCCGAGGATATCCCGCAAATCTGGTATCAGGTGCGCAAGAAGATCCAGGACATCCGTGGCCAGTTCCCTGCTGGCATCCAGGGGCCTGGGTTCAACGACGAGTTCGGCGATGTGTTCGGTTCGATCTATGCCTTCACCGCCGACGGCCTTACCCTGCGCCAGCTGCGTGACTATGTGGAGCAGGCCCGTGCAGAAGTGCGCGATGTACCCAATATCGGCAAGATCGAGTTCATCGGCACCCAGGATGAAGTGCTGTACCTGAACTTCTCCACCCGCAAGCTGGCCGCCCTGGGCATTGACCAGCGCCAGGTGATGCAGGCCCTGCAAGCGCAGAACGCGGTCACCCCGGCGGGGGTGATAGAGGCCGGACCAGAGCGCATCTCGGTGCGAACCTCCGGGCAGTTTGCCTCGGAAAAGGACCTGCAAACCGTCAACCTGAAGATCAATGACCGCTTCTTCCGCCTGGCCGATATCGCCGCTATCGAGCGCGGTTATGTCGACCCGCCTTCACCGATGTTCCGCTACAACGGCCAGACCGCCATTGGTCTGGCCATTGGCATGAAGGCCGGCGGCAACGTGCAGGCGTTCGGCGCCGCACTGAAAAAACGCATGGACCAGGTGACCCAGGACCTGCCGATAGGCGTTGGCGTGCATACCGTGTCGGACCAGGCCGTAGTCGTCAAGAAGGCGGTTGGCGGCTTCACCAGTGCGTTGTTCGAAGCGGTGGTGATCGTGCTGGCGGTAAGCTTTGTCAGCCTAGGCATGCGCGCGGGGCTGGTGGTGGCCTGCTCGATACCCTTGGTGCTGGCGATGGTGTTCGTGTTCATGGAATACAGCGGTATCACCATGCAGCGGATTTCGCTGGGCGCGCTGATCATTGCCCTGGGCTTGCTGGTGGACGATGCGATGATCACCGTGGAGGTCATGGTCACCCGGCTGGAAATGGGCGACAGCAAGGAGCAGGCGGCCACGTTCGCCTACACCTCCACGGCCTTCCCGATGCTTACCGGTACCCTGGTCACGGTGGCCGGCTTCGTGCCGATCGGCCTTAACGCCAGTTCTGCAGGCGAGTACACCTTCACCCTGTTCGCGGTAATCGCCGTGGCCTTGCTGGTGTCCTGGGTGGTGGCGGTGTTCTTCGCCCCGGTGCTGGGGGTGCACATCCTGAGCAGCAGCAAGGTCAAGGCTCACGAAGCCAAGCCTGGGCGCGTGGCCAGGGCGTTCGAGGGTGGGCTGCTGTGGTGCATGCGCCATCGCTGGCTGACCATCATCGGTACCATCCTGCTGTTTGCCCTGGCGCTGTTCAGCATGCGCTTCGTGCAGAACCAGTTCTTCCCCGCGTCGGACCGCCCGGAGATCCTGGTCGACCTGAACCTGCCGCAGAACGCTTCGATCGAGGAGACGCGCAAGGTGGTCGACCGCTTCGAGGCGCGCCTCAAGGACGACCCGGACCTGGTGCACTGGAGCACCTACATCGGCCAGGGCGCCGTGCGGTTCTACCTGCCGCTCGACCAGCAGTTGCAAAACCCGTATTACGCCCAGTTGGTGATTGTCAGCAAGGGCCTGGAAGAGCGCCAGGGCATGATCGAGCGTTTGCAGAAAATCCTGCATGAAGAGTTCGTCGGCATCGGCACCAACGTGCAATCGCTGGAAATGGGCCCGCCGGTGGGGCGGCCGATCCAGTACCGGGTCAGCGGCACCAGTATCGACGAGGTGCGCAAGCACGCCATCGACCTGGCGACCTTGCTCAACCAGAACCGCAACATAGGCGAGATGATCTACGACTGGAACGAGCCTGGCAAAGTACTGCGCGTGGACATTGCCCAGGACAAGGCGCGCCAGCTGGGGCTGTCGTCGGAAGATGTGGCCAACGTGATGAACAGCATCGTCAGCGGTGTGCAGATCACCCAGGTCAACGACAGCATCTACCTGATCGACGTGGTCGCGCGTGCCGAGGACAGCGAGCGTGGTTCGCCCGATACCCTGCAGAACCTGCAGATCCTGACCTCCAACGGCACCTCGATTCCGCTGCTGTCGTTTGCCACCGTGCGCTACGAGCTGGAGCAGCCACTAGTATGGCGGCGTGACCGCAAGCCAACCATCACCATCAAGGCCTCGGTCAACGGCGACATTCAACCCACCGACCTGGTGGCGCAACTGAAGCCGAAAATCGACGAGTTCGCCAGCAAACTGCCGGTAGGCTACGAAGTGGCCACGGGCGGTACCGTGGAGGAGAGTGGCAAGGCCCAAGGGCCGATCGCCAAGGTCATCCCGCTGATGCTGTTCCTCATGGCCACGTTCCTGATGATCCAGCTGCACAGCGTGCAGAAGCTGTTCCTGGTAATCAGCGTGGCGCCACTGGGGCTGATCGGCGTGGTGCTGGCGCTGGTGCCTACCGGTACGCCGATGGGCTTCGTGGCGATTCTCGGCATCCTGGCGCTGGTCGGTATCATCATCCGCAACTCGGTGATTCTGGTTACCCAGATCGATGAGTTCGAGGCGCAGGGCTATGCCCCTTGGGACGCGGTGGTGGAGGCCACCAACCACCGTCGCCGGCCGATCCTGCTGACGGCAGCCGCAGCGAGCCTGGGCATGATCCCGATTGCACGTGAAGTGTTCTGGGGGCCGATGGCCTACGCCATGATTGGCGGCATCATCAGTGCAACGCTGCTGACGCTGCTGTTCCTGCCGGCCTTGTACGTGGCCTGGTACAAAATCCGCGAGCCACAGAAGCAAAACTGAAGGCTCAAGGCTCTATCGCCGGCAAGCCAGCTCCCACAGGGGCCTCACAAAACTGAGAGGCAGTGACACGCCTGTGGGAGCCGGCTTGCCGGCGATAGGGCCCTCGAACCAGAAAAATAAAACGGTTATATAAAAATTCTTAAATAGTATTTTTAAGAATAAAAACCCCTCGCTACTATTGCCCTCAAGCCAGGCAATACCCCTTCAAATCCCCGCCCGGCATCTCACGCCAAGGAGAACGAGCATGAGTGCACCGCTGCGTAATATCGATGGTCAGGACGAAGCCAGCCTTTTGCGGGAGATCCAGAACGCCCTGCGCGACCTGCGCTTTGGCGCGGTGGAGATCACGGTGCATAACGCCCAGGTCGTGCAGATCGAGCGCAAGGAGAAGTTCCGTCTGCAACAGCCGGGAAACAAGGCCGGCTGAGCCCACACCCTTTCAAAACTAGAACAAGTGCCATCGGGAGCTTCACCATGTCCATCCGCCGTTATGCGCTCGCCGCTCTGGCCAGTGCCGTTTTTGCCGGTTCCGCCATCGCCAAGGATTACGAACTGCTGAACGTGTCATACGACCCCACCCGTGAGCTGTACCAGCAATACAACGCCGAGTTCATCCAGCATTGGCAGCAGGCGCACCCGGGCGACACGGTGAAGATCCAGCAATCCCACGGTGGCTCGGGCAAGCAGGGCCGGGCGGTGATCGACGGTCTGCGCGCTGACGTGGTGACCCTGGCGCTGGCCGGTGATATCGACGAAATCGCCAAGCTGGGCAAGAGCTTGCCGGAGAACTGGCAAACCCGCCTGCCGGACGCCAGCACCCCCTATACCTCGACCATCGTGTTCCTGGTGCGCAAGGGCAACCCGAAAGGCATCAAGGACTGGGGCGACCTGATCAAGAACGACGTGTCGGTGATTACCCCCAACCCGAAAACATCTGGCGGCGCACGTTGGAACTTCCTTGCCGCCTGGGCTTACGGCCTGAAGGCCGGCGGCAGTGAAGACAAGGCCAAGGCCTATGTGCAGGAACTGTTCAAGCATGTGCCGGTGCTGGATACCGGCGCGCGCGGCTCTACCATCACCTTCGTCAACAATGGCCAGGGCGATGTGTTGTTGGCCTGGGAAAACGAAGCGTTCCTGGCACTGAAGGAAGACGGCGGTGCCGACAAGTTCGAGATCGTCGTGCCGTCGCTGTCGATTCTCGCCGAGCCGCCGGTGGCGGTGGTGGACAAGAACGCCGAGAAGAAAGGCAATACCGAGATTGCCACCGAATACCTCAAGCACCTGTATAGCCCGGCCGGGCAGAAGATTGCCGCCGAGAACTTCTACCGCCCGCGTGATGAAAAGGTCGCGGCCGAGTTTGGCAAGCAGTTCCCGAAACTGGACCTGGTGACCATCGACAAGGACTTTGGTGGCTGGAAGACTGCACAACCGAAATTCTTCAATGATGGCGGTGTGTTCGACCAGATCTATCAGGCACAGTAACGGCGACGCGGTCTCTGTGGGAGCGGGCGTGCCCGCGAAGAATCCAGCGCGGTGGCCGGCACCGGCTACGCCGGTGTTCGCGGGCATGCCCGCTCCCACAAGGACCTCGCTTCAAAAGCCTGTACCGGCCCCGGATCGATACTGGGCCGAGTGCATTCAACCAGGGATATTTATGTCACGCCGCATTTCCCCCGTCATACCCGGCTTCGGGCTGACGCTGGGCTACACCTTGGTGTACCTCAGCCTGATCGTGCTGATACCGCTGGCGGCCATGTTCATCCATGCCTCGCAGCTGACCTTCGAGCAGTTCTGGAACATCATCAGTGCGCCGCGGGTAATCGCCGCGCTCAAACTGAGTTTCGGCACTGCCCTGTTCGCGGCCATCATCAATGGTGTGATTGGCACCCTGCTGGCCTGGGTGCTGGTGCGCTACACCTTCCCGGGGCGTAAGGTCATCGATGCGATGATCGACCTGCCGTTCGCCCTGCCCACGGCCGTTGCCGGTATTGCCCTGACCGCGCTTTACGCCCCCCAGGGCTGGGTCGGTCAGTTCGCCACCGACCTGGGCTTCAAGATCGCCTACACCCCACTGGGCATCACCCTGGCGCTGACGTTCGTCACCCTGCCGTTCGTGGTCCGCACCGTGCAGCCGGTTCTGGCCGACATCCCGCGTGAAGTGGAAGAGGCTGCGGCCTGCCTGGGTGCCAAGCCGCTGCAGGTGTTCCGCCACATCCTGGCGCCGGCCCTGCTGCCCGCCTGGCTGACCGGCTTTGCCCTGGCCTTCGCCCGTGGCGTGGGCGAGTACGGTTCGGTGATTTTCATTGCTGGCAACATGCCAATGAAGACCGAGATCCTGCCGCTGCTGATCATGGTCAAGCTCGACCAGTACGACTACACCGGGGCCACCGCCATTGGCGTGCTGATGCTGGTGGTTTCCTTCATCCTGCTGCTGCTGATCAACCTGCTGCAGCGCCGTATCGAAACCCCTTGAAGGAGGCCGGCATGTCCAGTTCATCCCTGAGTGCAAGCGCGGCCGCCAACGCCGCCCGCCGTGGTAGCGCCACTTCGCGGCGTATCCTGATCGGCCTTGGTTGGCTGGTGTTCGTGCTGTTTTTGCTGCTGCCCCTGGTCATTGTGGTATCGCAGGCGCTGAAGAACGGTTTTGGCACCTTCTTCGAGGCGATCCTCGAACCCGACGCCTTGTCGGCGCTGAAACTGACCCTGCTCGCCGTGGCCATCTCGGTGCCGCTGAACCTGGTGTTCGGGGTAAGCGCCGCCTGGTGCGTGAGCAAGTACACCTTCCGCGGCAAGAGCATCCTGGTCACCCTGATCGACCTGCCGTTCTCGGTGTCGCCGGTGATCGCCGGCCTGGTCTACGTGCTGATGTTCGGCGCGCAGGGCCTGTTCGGGCCGTGGCTGCAAGACCACGATATCCAGATCGTCTTCGCCCTGCCGGGCATCGTCCTGGCGACCATTTTCGTCACCGTACCGTTCGTGGCCCGTGAGCTGATCCCGCTGATGCAGGAGCAGGGCACGCAAGAGGAGGAGGCCGCGCGGCTGCTCGGCGCCAACGGTTGGCAGATGTTCTGGCACGTGACCCTGCCGAACATCAAGTGGGGGCTGATCTACGGCGTGGTGCTGTGTACTGCGCGGGCCATGGGCGAGTTTGGCGCGGTGTCGGTGGTGTCCGGCCACATTCGTGGCGTGACCAACACCCTGCCGCTGCACGTGGAAATTCTCTACAACGAGTACAACCACGTCGCAGCCTTCAGCGTGGCCAGCCTGTTGCTGATCCTGGCGCTCTTCATCCTGCTGCTCAAGCAGTGGAGCGAGAACCGTATTAACCGCCTGCGCCACGGCGCCGCGGAGGAATGACTCATGTCGATCGAAGTTCGTAACGTCAGCAAGCGCTTCAACAGCTTCCAGGCCCTGGACAACATCACCCTGGACATCAACAGCGGCGAGCTGGTGGCCTTGCTCGGCCCGTCCGGCTGCGGCAAGACCACCCTGCTGCGCATCATCGCCGGCCTGGAAACCCCGGACCAGGGCAACATCGTGTTCCATGGCGAGGACGTGTCGGGCCGCGACGTGCGCGACCGCAACGTGGGGTTCGTGTTCCAGCACTACGCACTGTTCCGCCACATGAGCGTGTTCGACAACGTGGCGTTCGGCCTGCGCATGAAGCCCAAGGGCGAGCGCCCTAGCGAAAGCAGGATCGCCGAGAAAGTGCATGAGCTGCTGAACATGGTGCAACTGGACTGGTTGTCCGACCGCTACCCTGAGCAGTTGTCGGGTGGCCAGCGCCAGCGCATCGCCCTGGCCCGGGCACTGGCGGTGGAGCCCAAGGTGCTGCTGCTGGATGAGCCGTTCGGTGCGTTGGATGCCAAGGTGCGCAAAGAGCTGCGCCGCTGGCTGGCGCGGCTGCACGAGGACATCAACCTGACCTCGGTATTCGTCACCCACGACCAGGAAGAAGCCATGGAGGTGGCAGACCGCATCGTGGTGATGAACAAAGGCGTGATCGAGCAGATCGGTTCGCCGGGCGAGGTGTATGAGCAACCGGCCAACGATTTCGTCTACCACTTCCTCGGTGACTCCAACCGCCTGGCGTTGAGCGAAGGGCACCATGTGCTGTTCCGGCCGCACGAGGTGTCTTTGTCGCGCCATGAAACCGAAGGCCACCATGCGGCCGAAGTGCGCGACATTCGGCCGTTGGGCGCGACTACCCGGGTGACCCTGAAGGTGGAAGGGCAGAGCGAGTTGATCGAAGCCGAAGTGGTCAAGGACCACGATAGCCTGACCGGCCTGGCGCGTGGGGAGACGCTGTTCTTCCGGCCGAAGGTTTGGCAGAAGGTGGCGGATATCTGAGTCGCGGTGGCTGATGCAAAGCCCGGGGTTGGTCCCGGGCTTTTTTGTACCTGTGAGATTGCCGCGGCTGCTTTGCAGCCCACCGCAACGCAACGCCAATACTGGTATTTTGGTTATTAATAAATAGCTTCTTATTCCTTTACGAATATAACCCCGTCTTTATACTGGCCTCCAAGCACGCAAACTTACTGGAGGCGTCCCATGCGCAATGAGTCGATTCGATACCTGATTGTGCCGGGCTGGCAAGGATCGCCAGACAACCACTGGCAAAGCCACTGGCAGCGCACCCTGCCCAACAGCGCGCGGGTCGAGCAGCATGACTGGTTGACCCCGCAACGCCAGGACTGGGTGCAGGCGCTGGAACAGGCGATTGCCGCCGAGCCCTCGCCAGTCATCCTGATCGCCCATAGCCTAGGCTGCATCACCGTCGCCCATTGGGCCGCGCAGGCCAGCCCGGCGTTGCTGCGGCGGGTGAGGGGGGCGTTGCTGGTGGCGCCTGCGGACGTCGAGCGGCCCGCCTGTGCGTCGGCCCTGCGCAACTTTGCGCCGATTCCGCTCGGGGTGTTGCCATTTCCCAGCCAGGTTGTCAGCTCGGACAACGACCCTGCCGTGAGCGTGCCGCGGGCGTTATACCTGGCCCAGGCCTGGGGTGCCGAAGCGGGGTTGCTGAGCAACGCCGGGCACATCAACGTCAAGTCCGGGCATGAGCGCTGGGAACAAGGCTTCGCCTACTTGTATCGCTTGCAAAGCCGGGTCGAGCAGCGCGCACTGCGCCGCGCCTGATTGGCCCCTGTACGCCCGGCCACCTCAGGCCTGGGGCGGGAGTTTCTTCATGACTTTTCAAAACCCGTTTGGCCAGCCGCTGCTGACCTTTCCTGAACTGGACAAAAGCCCCTTGAGCATCCGTGCCAAGGCATTGGTGTTCATCGACCCACGCTCGCAGCGGCTGCGCGATGAGCTTGAGCTCCTGGCGCCGCAACCCTTGCCGGTGCTGATTCGTGGCGAGACCGGTACCGGCAAGGAGCTGCTGGCGCGGCAAATCCACCGTACCAGCGACCGTAGCGGGCTGTTCGTGTCGGTCAACTGCGCGGCCATCAGCCCGACCTATGCCGACGCCGAGTTGTTCGGCTATAGCGCTGGCAGCCATGGCGGTACGGCCAGCAGCCGCGCCGGCTGGTTTGGCTCGGCCAACGGCGGCACGCTTTACCTGGACGAAATCGCCGACTTGCCGCTGGCCATCCAGGGCAAGCTGCTGGCAGCGCTGGAGAACCGTGAGGTGATGCGTGTTGGGGCGCAACAGCCACAGCCGGTGGATGTACGGCTGGTAGCCGCCAGCAGTATCGACTTGGCTCGGGTGGTGCGTGCCGGTCGCTTCCACGAGCGGCTCTACCACTACCTGCATGAAGGCGCGCTGGAGCTGCCGCCCTTGCGCGAGCGGCCAGGCGATATCCTGCCGTTGGCCGAGTATTTCGTGGGTATCTACAGTGCCCGGCTGCAGCGCCCGGTGCCCCTGGTGAGCGAGGCCGCGCAGCAGGTGCTGGAAGCCCACCCGTGGCCGGGCAATACCCGCGAGCTGGAGAATGTCATTCACTTTGCCCTGCTGGTAAATGATAGCGACGAGCTGTTGCCCCATGACCTCGACCTGCCAAGACCCCTGGCTAGCCATGGCTCATAAGCAAAACCCGTAGTGACTGTATTTTTTGGAATAACTAGCGAAATAAAAGATATTGTTACGGAATAAAAATTCTAGGTATTGTCCGCTTCACGCCCACTGGTGAAGCGGTTGGGCAGCCGATTCGCCATCGCCGATGGCCCAGATTCAGAATAAGGACCACCATGAAGAAGACCCTGCTGACCACCGCCCTGGCCGCCGCCCTCGCGTTTTCCGGCCTGGCCGCCGCTGCCGAGAAACTGGTGGTTGCCGCTACCCCGGTACCGCACGCCGAAATCCTCGAGCTGATCAAGCCTACCCTGGCCAAAGAAGGGGTGGACTTGCAGATCAAGGTCTTCACCGACTACGTGCAGCCGAACGTGCAGGTGGACCAGAAGCGCCTGGACGCCAACTACTTCCAGACGCTGCCTTACCTGAAGAGCTTCAACGAAGGCAAGGGCACCCACCTGGTAACCGTGGTGGGCGTGCACGTCGAGCCGTTCGGTGGCTATTCGAAGAAGGTCAAGAGCCTGAGCGAGCTGAAAGAGGGCGCCACCGTTGCCATTCCGAACGAAGGGAGCAACAGCGGGCGTGCTCTGATCCTGCTGCAGAAGGCCGGCCTGATCACCCTGAAGGACCCGAAGAACGCCCTGGCCACCCCCAAGGACATTGCCGAGAACCCGAAGAACCTGAAGTTCCGCGAGCTTGAGTCGGCCATGCTGCCACGCGTGCTGGACCAGGTGGACCTGGACATGATCAACACCAACTACGCCCTCGAAGCCGGCTTGAACCCGGCCAAGGATGCGCTGGTGATCGAAGGTGCCGACTCGCCGTACGTGAACTTCCTGGTCGCGCGCCCGGACAACAAGGACAGTGATGCCATGCAGAAACTGGCCAAGGCCCTGACCAGCCCGCAAGTGAAGGAATTCATCGCCAAGAAGTACCAGGGCGCCGTACTGCCGGCGTTCTGATCCGCCAGCAGTCAACGAAAAAACGCCGACCCCCATGTGTCGGCGTTTTTGCTTCCGGCCGCAGCGCCCCTACCAAAGCGCCATCTTGTAGGAGCGGCCTTGTGTCGCGATGGGCTGCAAAGCAGCCCCGGCAATCTCAAAGCGACATACCAACCAGAGCAATCACTGCGCCGGCACCAGCCTGAGCGTGCTCTGCGCCGGAATCACCCCCATCTGCGCCTTCTGATACCGCCCTTGCACATACCCCTCGGCCTGGTCTGCGTAATGCCGGTCGAAGGGCACGCCACTCTGCCCTACCGGGTTGCTGGTCAGCGCCTGCCCGGCATCGGCAAAGTCGATCAGCCGCCGCGTCGAGGGGCCGTAGGTGACCGGCCATGGCGCCGGGCCGATTTTCGCCGACAGGTTGTTCGGTACTTCATGTGTACCGGGGGCGGCGAATGGCCCAACGTTGAACAGCAGGTTCAGCGGCTTTTTCACCCCCAGGGGGTGGTTGTGGGTCAAGGTATGGGCCTTGCCCCACTGCCAGCGCGACGGGTCGTCGCCCAGGGTGTCGCGCAGGTGCTTCAGGCTGTTGTGCCATGCCGTACGCACCACTTGGGTCCTGTCGGTGCGCTGGCTGCCACCCCGGGTATTCCACCAGGGCGAATCGGCATCCGCCGCCAGCCGTGGCAAGGCCGCGTCGATGGCGCGGGTACTGATCAGTACCGGGAACCAGGTATCGCCCAGTTCATCATGCAGGGCCGAGTAGGCCAGCTCGTAAAGGAACTGGTTGAACAGGGTGGCGCTGGTCGAGTCCAGCGGGTAATCGCCCGCCCAGGCGGCCAGTTGTTCCACCAGTTCCTTTTCCTCATCACCTTCGGCTATGGCGCGCAGGGTCGCCAGCAGCGGGGCCAGCGTGCGCGGGCCATAGCCGCTGGTGGTGTCCAGCTGTAGCGCCTGGCTGTTCTGGGTGTCCCACTTCACCTCAGGGTTGGCCAGCTGGCGATCGAGCTGGCGGCCACGATCGGGCAGGTTGTAGTACCCCGGTATCGGCACCGCCGCCGGTGGTTGGTAATTGGCCGAGACGATATAGCCGCGGGCCGGGTTCTCCTGCTGCGGGTTGGCGCTGAAGGGGTAGAAACCGAGCTTGTCGGCCTGGCTGCTGGCGCCGTCGAGGATGAACGCCGGGTCGACGCCGGCTGGGCGTATCGGCAACTTCGCTGCCGCCCACCAGCCGATATCACCGCGGGCGTTGGCCCAGACAAAGTTCAGCCCCGGCGCATGGACCTTGGCTGTGGCTTCGCGCATCTTGCCCAGGGAGTCGGCGCGGTTGAGCTGGTAGAAACCCTCGAGGATCGGGTTTTCGGTTTCGAGAAACGCCCACCACAGGGCTACTGGCGTGGTGCCGGCGATATTGCCCAGTACATCGTTGACGATGGGGCCATGGGGCGAGCGACGCAGGTTGAGGGTGACTGGCGCTTCACCCTTTACCGCAATCTGCTGCTGGGTGGTTTCCAGTGTGTGCCACCGGCCATCGACCATGACCTGGTTGCTGTCGGCCGGGTTGGTGCGTTCGGCGATCAGGTCGACATCATCGTTCTGGAACATGGTCAGGCTCCAGCCGAAGTCGCGGTTGTGGCCGAGCAGGGCGAACGGGTTGAGCGCCTGAAAGTAGCCGTACAGGTTGAAGCCGGGTGCCGACAGTTCGGCCTCGTACCACACCGCCGGTACTGCAAAACTGATGTGCGGGTCGCCTGCCAGCAACGGCCTGCCACTGCGTGTGCGGCTACCGGCGACGGCCCAGGCATTGCTGCCCTCGAACTGCGGAATGCCGGCATCGCCCAGTGCTTCGTGGCTGAGCCGGGCCAGGCCTTCGAGGCTGCGCCAGTCGGCCGCCGCCAGCGGTTTGCCCAGGGCCCCCTCGGGCTGCCAGCCCAGGTCGAAAATGTTCAGGTAGTCAGGGCCCAACTGGTCGCGGATGTAGGTCAGCGCCGGTTCGGTGCGAAACGCTGCGGCAAAACTGTACGCCAGGTAGCCGGCGATACTCAGGGTGTCTTCGGCGGTGAACGGGCGTGGGGTGATACCGAGCAGGTCGAACTCCACCGGCTTGGGGTGGCTGGCCTGCCAGCGGTTGACCCCGTCGAGGTAGGCTTGCAAAGCCAGGGCGGCCGGCGATTGCGGGTCCTGGCGCCTGGCCATCAGGGCGGCTTGCTCGCGTATGCGCAGGCTGCGGAACAGCGTGTCGGTGGGCAGCAGCTTGTCGCCCAGCACCTCGGCCAGTTCGCCACGTGCCAGGCGGCGCATGATCTCCATTTGAAACAGCCGGTCCTGGGCATGCACATAGCCCAGCGCACGGTACAGGTCCGCCTCGTTCTGCGCTTGCAGGTGCGGCACCCCGCGGCTGTCGTAGCGCACGCTGACCGGCGCCTGCAGGCCGGCCATCGCCACTTCGCCTTCACGCTGTGGCAGCTTGCCCTGTGCATACCAGTAACCAGCGCCAGCGGCCACGGCAACAACCACGGCCAGTAGGGTCAGGCTGCGCTTCATGCAGACTCCTTGAGCAATCTACGAAAAAAAAGGGTCCGACCTTGGGTGGATGCGCGAACGAGCACTGCCCCAGGAAGGAGTTTCCATGGCACTCAGCGAAAAACAGAAGATGCTTACCGGCCAGCTCTACCACGCTGGCTGCCCTGAATTGCAGGCCGAGCAGATCGCCAGCAAGCACTGGATGCACCGCTACAATAACAGCGTGGAACTGCTTAACGACGCCCGTCATGGCTTGCTGCGCGAGCATTTTTGCCATGTGGGCGAGGGCACCGTGATCCGCCCACCCTTCTACTGCGACTATGGCTACAACATCCGCGTCGGCCGCAACACCTTCATCAATTTCAATTGCGTGATGCTCGACGTGGTGCCGGTGTCTATCGGTGATGACTGCCAGGTCGGCCCCAATGTGCAGATCTACGCCGCCGACCACCCGCTGGACCCCGACGTGCGGCGCAGCGGGCTGGAAAGCGGGCGCCCCGTGACCATTGGCAACAATGTGTGGATCGGCGGTGCGGCGGTCATTCTGCCGGGTGTGACCATTGGCGATAACGCGGTGGTTGGTGCCGGCAGCGTGGTGACCCGGGATGTGCCGGCCGGTGCCACGGTGGTGGGTAACCCTGCACGGGTGCGTCAACCTGCCCAAGGGCAATAGCAGCCAACCGCCAGGGTATTGGAGGCACTGACCTGGCGGTCGTCGAGCAGTGCCTTGAGAATAGGTTCGATGAAGCTGTTGCTGGCATTGCAGACAGCGCCTTCGCTGTAGGGGCCGAAATAGGCCAAGTGACCTCGCCGATCCCAGATAGCCACGGCCGGCGAGGCGGGCAGGTGTTCGCTACCGGGCAGGCTGCCCAGCGGTTGCAGCCCGGTGAGGTTGGCTGGCAGCTGGCCATGGCTGCCGGGCTTTTGCAGCACGTGGAAGGCCACGCCCTGTTTGGCGAACTGGCTGACCAGGTCGCCTAGGTGTTGCTGGTTGCCGACGTTGCACGGGCAGGCCGGGTCCCAGAAGTGCACCACGCGGATCGGGCCCGGGCCGGCCAGCTCGGCGGGGAGCTGCAACTGGCTGCCGTCGAACAGCGTGGCCTGGTTGTCGAACGGGCGCAGGTAGCGGGCCTGGAAGGTGGTGTAGACCTGCCAAAGGGTGGCGGCGCAGAGCAGCAGGGCGAGGCTCATCAGGGCAGGTTTGGCGAGGCGGGTTTGCATGGATATCTGCTGGTATTTTTGTGGTGGGTTCACTGGCCCTGTCGCCCGCAAGGCAGCCCCCACAGGTTGTCAACGGCCTGAGGCCTGGTGATATCCCTATGGGAGCTGGCTTGCCGGCGATAGCGCCAGTACAGGTAACGCATGGCCGAAGCTTGCCACGATGCCGGCCAGAGCTGAATATCCCAGATCAATACTTGCTTCACTGTGGATGTACCCGATGCCCCCTGACTTTCAGCCCGACCGCCTGCGTGCCAGCCTGGCGCCGTTCACCGCGCGCCATCCGCTGTCGACTCAAGCGCAGGATTACCAGCGTTTCTATGGCCTGAACCTGTCGGCCCACAGCTGGCTGGGCGGTTTCCAGGCCGCGGGGTTCGAGTTGGCCGGGCAGGCTTGGCTACCCGAGCAGCCAAGCGCGACGCTGTTCCTGCTGCATGGCTATTACGACCACATGGGCCTCTATCGGCATGTGATCGAGTGGGCGCTCGGGCAAGGTTTTGCGGTCATCAGCTGCGACCTGCCCGGCCATGGGCTGTCCAGCGGCGAGCGGGCGAGCATCAGCGACTTCGCGGTGTACCAGCAGGTGCTGCAGGCGCTGTTCGAACAGGCGCGTGCGTTGCAGCTGCCGCGGCCATGGCATTTGTGCGGGCAGAGCACGGGTGGGGCGATCGCGGTGGACCATTTGCTGTACCAAGGTGCCCATAGCCCTGTGGATGGCCAGGTCATTCTGCTGGCGCCACTGGTGCGGCCATGTGCCTGGCGTTGGTCCAAGTTCAGCTATCGCGTGCTGCGCCATTTCGTCAATGGTATCGAGCGGCGCTTCAGTGAGAATACCAACGACCCTGCCTTCCTGCCGTTTCTCCAGGCCGACCCCCTGCAACCGCGCCGGCTGCCCACTGCCTGGGTGGGTGCCCTGATCGCCTGGGTCAAACGCATCGAGGCTGCGCCCAAAAGTACACGGCGGCCATTGATCGTACAGGGAGAGGCCGACGGCACGGTGGATTGGCCATACAACCTGGAGGTGCTGAAGGCCAAGTTCGCTGAGCCGCAGATCCTGATGCTGCCCGACGCGCGTCACCACCTGGCCAACGAGCTGCCAGGCATTCGCCAGCGCTACTTCGATTTCATCGACCAGCGCCTGGGCTGATCACCTCAGCTCGTTGCTGCTCTGGCCCACTGCCAGGCCGGCACGCACCGCGGCCAGTGCCGCCTGGTAGTAGGCCTTGCCGTCGGGCGACTCGGCAAAGGTGGCGAACTCTTCCAGCTCGGCGTCGGACAGGTCGCGGTACACGTACAGCAACGTATTGTTGAGGTCTTCGCCAATTTGCCCCATGAGCCGCTGGCGCTGACCGTCGAGCAGGCCTTGCGCCTGGCCGCCGCCCAACAGGCCGGGGATCATCGAGCTGAGGCTGTCGGCCGCCACGCCGGCGATGGCCAGGCTGACTTCGGCGCCGGCTTCGCGTGCTGGCAAGGCCTGAGCCAGGTGGCCAATGATCAGCAGGCGGTCATCGCTGGCCTGCATTTTCGGCAAGCCCTTGGCGTTTCTGGCCAGTTCATCCTTGCGCGTGGCCTTGAGCTCGGCGGCTACCACCTTGCGCCCCAGCGGCGACTGGAAGAACGCCAGGGCCGGTGCCGGGTTGGCCAGGCTGGCGCGCAGCTTTGCCTGGGCACGACGGTCTACCGCCTGGGCCTGGAAGCGCTGGTTGCTGTTGTCGACCAGCGCCTGGTACACGGCGGGCGGTAAACTGTTGCGGTAGCGCGCCTGGGCGGCGGTGAGGGCATCGTTGAAGTGGGCGCGCTGGTCGGGCCAGCCGGCAGCCTTGTACAGTTGATCCAGGTTATCTGCCCAGACAGGCGTGGTGCAGATCATCAGCAGAATCAGGGAAAACAGACGGCGCATTCAGGACTCCTGTCGGCAGGCGACCATTGTCCTTGGCCCGGCGCCGGTTTGTCGAGATATGTGCGTGTTTCTCGGCCAAGTGGCGCTGTGCGCCGCCAGGGCGAATGGATATGATGCGCGCCATGCATACTTCCCCCGAAAACCCGATGCTCGCGGCCGTCGTTGACGATCTGGCCACCCATGGCTGGTCCCAACAGGCGCTGTTTCTGCCTGTCGACCTTGCGCGCGCGTTGGCGGTCGAGTGCCGGCGCCGTTATGCCGAAGGCGAACTCAACCCGGCCGGGGTGGGGCGCGGTGATGCCCAGGAAGTACGCGAAACCATTCGCGGCGACCAGATCCAGTGGATCGACCCTGGCCAGGCCGAGGCTTGCGACCGGTACCTGGCGGCCATGGACCAGTTACGGCTGGCCATCAACCAGGGCCTGTTTCTCGGCCTGCAGGATTTCGAGTGCCATTTTGCCCTGTACCCACCCGGTGCATTTTATCGCCGGCATCTGGACCGCTTTCGTGACGATGATCGGCGCATGGTCTCGGCGGTGTTTTACCTGAACGAAGACTGGCAGCCGCAGGATGGTGGGCAGCTGCGCATGTTCCTCGCCGACGGTGCCGAGCCCCTGGTCGAGCCGCTGGCAGGTTGCCTGGTGGTGTTCCTGTCGGGTGAGGTGCCTCACGAAGTGCTGCCCGCCGGGCGTGAGCGCTTGTCGTTGACGGGCTGGTTCCGGCGGCGTGGCAATGACCCGTTCTGATTTGCCCAAGATGCTGGTCAGCGCTTGCCTGCCAAATCAATAAGCCACGTAGTGCGATGAGGGCGGCACAGACCGCACAAACCTCATTGCCCGGCCGCAGTCTCCTGCACACCCTTGAACCACTTCTGTTCGAGCTCGGCCGTGCGGCCACTGTCCTTCAACCGCTGCAGCGCATTGTTAACGGCACTTTCAAACGCCGGGTTGTCCTTCTGGAACGGGATCACCAGCTTCTTCTCGCCAAACGGCAGGCTCGCGTCAAGCGGACCGTCACTCTTGAGTGCTTCGCTCGCTGGGGTCAGCGCGACATCATACTTGCCGCTTTCCACACCTGGCAGTACCTCGTCCGCAGGCGCCTCGACAAATTCGGCACGCAGGTCCAGTTCGCGGGCCAGGTCCTGGCCAAACTCCACATCGAAACCGCTCAGCCGCTCGTCTTGCTTGAACGCATAAGGCGGGTTGTCGGCTTGTACGGCAATGCGCAGTTCGCCCCGGTCGGCGATTTCGTCGATCAGCTCCGCCTGGGCCAATGGACTGATCAGTACTGCCAGCAGTACCCCTATGGTCGAACGCATTGAAGGCCCCTTTTTCTTTTACAGGTGAATAACTTTCGTCATGGCTTTATTCCTCGCCATGATCGAACGCAGCCTAAGACCTTGGCGCCTCGGCATTGTTTAACCCTGACTCAAATTTTTCTGTCAGGCAACGTGAACACCTTGGCGCATATTTCAACTAAGGTGAACTACCGCCGCTGTTGGATGACAAGCTGCGGTCAATGAGTGAATCACAGGAGAAGTGAATGAACAGCCTATTTTCGCGTGCTGCCGTTGCCGGTTTGCTGATGGGAGCGTCGGTGTTGGCCAGTGCCGCAGACGCCCTGAAGAGCCAGGAGCCGCCCAAGGATGCCAAGGTCTTCATCGTTTCCCCCGCCGATGGTGCCACCGTCGACAAGACCTTTACCGTCAAGTTCGGCATTGAAGGCATGGGCCTGAAGCCTGCTGGTGACCAGACCCCGCACACCGGCCACCACCACTTGCTGGTGGATGTGGACAAAGAGCCCGTCGCCGACATGCCGCTGCCGACCAGCCTGATGCCAGAGGCCGGCACCGCACTGCCAGCCGGGCCGCAGGTGCTGCATTTCGGCAAGGCACAGACCGAAACCAGCATTACCCTGACCCCGGGCAAGCACACCCTGCAACTGGTGCTGGGTGACCAGTATCACGTGCCGTTCAAGCCGAGCGTCGAGTCGCAGAAGATTACTGTCGACGTGAAATAGGTGTTGGGCTTTTCGCGGGCTCGCCCGCTCCCACAGGGGGGGGGCCGCAAGCTTCGGGTTTGCGGTGATCCTGTGAGAGCAGGCGACGCCGCTTCCACCGGCAAAAAAAAGGGAGGCCACCAGGGCCTCCCTTTTTCATGCTGCAAGCAAACTCAGAACAGTACGCGGGAACGGATGGTGCCTTTGACCTGTTGCAGTTTTTCTTGCGCCAGGTCGGAGTACTCGGCGTCTACGTCGATTACCACGTAACCGACTTTCTCGTTGGTCTGCAGGAACTGACCGGAGATGTTGATACCGTTCTCGGCGAATACCTTGTTGATCTCGCTGAGTACGCCCGGGATGTTTTCGTGAATGTGCAGCAGGCGGTGCTTGCCTGGGTGCGCTGGCAGTGCCACCTCAGGGAAGTTGACCGAAGACACCGAAGTACCGTTATCGCTGTACTTGACCAGCTTCTCGGCCACTTCCAGGCCGATGTTGGCCTGGGCTTCGGCAGTGGAACCACCGATGTGCGGGGTGAGGATCACGTTGTCCAGGCCGCGCAGCGGGCTCTCGAACTCTTCGTCGTTGGAGCGTGGCTCGACCGGGAACACGTCGATGGCAGCGCCGATCAGGTGCTTGTCCTTGATGGCGGCGGCCAGGTGGTCCAGCTCGACCACGGTGCCACGGGCGGCGTTGATCAGGATCGCGCCCTTCTTCATCGAGCGGATTTCCTTCTCGCCGATCATCCACTGGGTGGAGGGCAGCTCAGGCACGTGCAGCGAGACGATGTCGGCCAGGCCCAGCAGTTCGTGCAGGCTGGTGACCTGTACGGCGTTGCCCAGTGGCAGCTTGGTCAGCGGGTCGTAGAAGTAGACCTGCATGCCCAGGTTTTCGGCCAGGACCGACAGCTGGGTACCGATCGAGCCGTAGCCGACGATGCCGAGTTTCTTGCCGCGAATCTCGAACGAGTTGGCTGCGCTCTTGATCCAGCCGCCACGGTGGCAGGAGGCGTTTTTCTCTGGGATGCCACGCAGCAGCAGGATCGCTTCGGCCAGTACCAGCTCGGCGACCGAGCGGGTGTTGGAGTAGGGCGCGTTGAACACGGCGATACCGCGCTCGCGGGCAGCTTCCAGGTCTACCTGGTTGGTGCCGATGCAGAAGCAGCCAACGGCGACCAGTTTCTTGGCGCAGTCGAAGATCTCTTCGGTGAGCTGGGTGCGCGAACGGATGCCAATGAAGTGGGCATCGGCGATCTTTTCCTTCAGCTCGGCTTCCGGCAACGAACCAGTGAGGTATTCGATGTTGGTGTAGCCGGCGGCCTTGAGGGTATCGACCGCGTTCTGGTGCACACCTTCAAGAAGAAGGAACCGGATCTTGCTCTTGTCGAGAGAAGTCTTGCTCATCTGCGTAAACCTGTATCCCGGAGAAAAAATGGCGAGGGGTGATGCCAGGCGCGAGGGCGGCCTTAGCATGAACAGCGGGAGCGCTATGCTAGCATACGCGACACAATCTGAGCTTATCCCGACAGGTGAAGAGTGCTCAGGGTGACTATGAATAAGTCGAGAGTTCCAGCGATGACCCACCCCGCTGCAATTGAAGAACTGATGACCCTTGTCGACCCTGGCAAGGTCCTGACCGACCCGGCATCCCTCGACGCCTATGGCAAGGACTGGACCAAGCACTATGCACCGGCGCCCAGCGCCATCGTGCTGCCCAAGACCATCGAGCAGGTGCAGGCCATTGTCCGTTGGGCCAATGCGCACAGGGTGGCGCTGGTGCCGTCGGGTGGGCGCACCGGGCTCTCCGCGGGGGCCGTGGCGGCCAATGGCGAAGTCGTGGTGGCCTTCGACAACATGAACCGGATTCTCGACTTCAATGCCTTCGACCGCACGGTGGTTTGCCAGCCCGGGGTGGTCACCCGCCAGTTGCAAAGCTACGCCGAAGCGCAGGGCCTGTATTACCCGGTAGACTTCGCCTCCAGCGGTTCCAGCCAGATAGGCGGCAACATCGGCACCAATGCCGGCGGCATCAAGGTGATCCGCTACGGCATGACCCGCAATTGGGTGGCCGGGCTGAAGGTGGTGACGGGCAAGGGCGAGTTGCTGCAGCTGAACAAGGACCTGATCAAGAACGCCACCGGTTATGACCTGCGCCAGCTGTTCATTGGCGCCGAAGGCACGCTGGGTTTCGTGGTGGAAGCCACCATGCGCCTGGACCGCGCCCCGCGCAACCTCACCGCCATGGTGCTGGGCACGCCGGACTTCGACTCGATCATGCCGGTGCTGCACGCCTTCCAGGGCGGGCTCGACCTCACGGCCTTCGAATTTTTCTCGGACAAGGGCCTGGCCAGGATCCTTGCGCGTGGTGATGTGCCGGCGCCATTCGCCACCGACTGCCCCTTTTATGCGCTGCTGGAGTTCGAGGCCAGCACCGAGGCAGTCGCCAACCAGGCACTGGCCACCTTCGAGCATTGCGTCGAGCAGGGCTGGGTACTGGACGGGGTGATGAGCCAGAGCGAAACCCAGCTGAAAAACCTGTGGAAGCTGCGTGAGTACCTGTCGGAAACCATCTCGCACTGGACCCCGTACAAGAACGATATTTCAGTCACGGTCTCGAAAGTACCGGCGTTTCTGCGCGATATCGATGCCATCGTGGCCGAGCATTACCCGGATTACGAAGTGGTGTGGTACGGCCATATCGGCGATGGCAACCTGCACCTGAACATCCTCAAGCCCGAGCACATGGACAAAGACGCGTTCTTTGCCTCGTGCGCCGAGGTCAACAAGTGGGTGTTCGAGATCGTCGAACGCTACAACGGCTCGATCTCTGCCGAGCACGGCGTAGGCATGACCAAGCGCGACTACTTGGGCTACAGCCGCTCGGCCGAAGAAATTGCCTGCATGAAGGCGATTAAGGCCGTGTTCGACCCTAACGGCATCATGAATCCGGGTAAGATCTTCGCTCCTGAATAAAAAGCAGCATGCAAAGGAGTCGGCCATGAGTTACCAGCACCAGTATGTAGACGGCACGCGCATCCACTTCCCGTTGGGCAAGGTGGTGTGCATTGGCCGTAACTATGCCGAACACGCCAAGGAACTGGACAACCCGATCCCCAGCGAACCGCTGCTGTTCATCAAGCCCGGCAGTTGCGTGGTCGCCGCGCAAGGCGGCTTCAAGATCCCGACCGAGCGCGGTTCGGTGCATTACGAGGCAGAAATCGCCGTGTTGCTGGGCAAGTCACTGTCCTCGCACCCCAGCGAGGAAGAGGTGCTGGACGCCATATCCGGCTACGCCCCGGCCCTGGACCTGACCCTGCGCGACGTGCAGGCCAAACTGAAGGAAAAAGGCCTGCCATGGGAGCTGGCCAAGAGCTTCGACGGTGCCTGCGTACTGCCGCCGTTCGTCTCGGCTGCCAGCTTCCCGGACGTGACCGACATCCCGGTACGGCTGACGGTGAACGGCGAAGTACGCCAGGACGGCAACAGCGCAATGATGCTCAACCCTATCGTGCCGATGATTCAGCACATGGCCGCGCATTTTTCGCTGCTGGCGGGGGATGTGATCCTCACCGGCACCCCGGCGGGCGTGGGGCCGTTCAATGTCGGTGACGAGCTGGTGCTGGAGCTGCCGGGTGTCAGCCGCTTCGAAAGCCGGGTGCTCTGAGCCCTGTGGGAGCGGCCTTGCGTCGCGAAAGGGCCGCAGTGCGGCCCCGGCAATAGGTGCTTGACGCATGAATCCCGGGGGCGCTTCGCACCCCTTTCCGCGACACAAGGCCGCTCCCACAAAGAATGCGCGTCCAGGCAGGATTTGGCGTTTTTTTCACACCGAATGCGGATAATGCGCGCATCTACGCCCACTGCTTCAGGACCGCTGCATGCCATCACCCCCCAACGCCCCGGCAACCCCCAAGCGTCGTTTCTACCTGCGCTGGCCCTTTGGCCTGGCGGTGGCGGCGGTGATTGGCTATGGCGTGGCCATGGCGATGCACTGGGATGACCGTGGTGCGCTATGGCTGAAGGAAGGTTTTGAAAGCCGCGCCGAGCGCAGCGAAAGCGTATGGCTGCCGGATTATCAGGTAGACATCGATGCCAAGCCCCTGCCGGGCATGGACGATGACGAAGCGTCGGACGTGGCGTTCAACCCGCAGACCCGGACGCTGTTCGCGGTCATGGGCAAGAACCCGTTCCTGGTCGAACTGAGCCTGGACGGCGATGTGCTGCGCAAGATCCCGCTCAACGGCTGGAACAACCCGGAAGGCGTTGCCGTGCTGGAAGACGGTTACCTGGCCATCACCGACGAGCGCCTGCATGACCTGACCCTGGTCAAGGTGGACGGGCACACGGCGGTGCTCAACCACGCCGACTTCAAAAGCTATGACCTGGGGCAGTCGGTGAAAAGCAACAAAGGCTTCGAGGCCGTCGCCTGGGACCCGCTGCACCAGCGCCTGGTCATCGGCGAGGAGCGCCCGCCCAAGCTGTACACCTGGAACACCGATGGCCGCAGCCAGCTCAAGGGCGACAAGCAGCCGCTGCCAAGCGATCAGCTCGACTTGCGCAACCTCTCGGCGCTGGGTGTCGACCCGCGTACAGGCCACCTGTTGGTCTTGTCGGCCGACTCCAACATGCTGCTGGAACTGGACCAGCAGGGGCAGCAGGTCAGCTTCATGACTTTGCTCGGCGGGTTCAACGGCCTGCAAGGCACCATCCCGCGGGCCGAGGGGGTGGCGATGGACGACCAGGGCAATCTGTACATGGTCAGTGAGCCGGCATTGTTCTATCGCTTCAGAAAACCCTGAGCCAACAATCCGCTTTTGCGGATGCTGGCATTAAGCTTTATTTCAGTCATTCATGGTTAGATTCGCCATCCTTGTGCCGAGTCTGCCTGTATGCGTGGTTTTGTTCGTCTATCCCTGGTAATAGCCGTTGTCTGCCTGTGCCTGCTCGGCTGGGCCGGGCATGAGTTCCGCCTTTACGAGCGCGCCTGGTTCAACTTCAAGACCTGGTGGCAGCCCGCCGAGCAGAGCATGGGCCTGGAGCGCTACCGGGTGGTGCTGGAAGCGCAGCCTATCGAAGGGTTGAACGACGATATATCGGCGCTGACCTACGACCCTGACCGCAAGACCCTGTTTACCGTCACCAACGCCCGTTCGGAGTTGATCGAGCTGTCGCTGGACGGGCGCATCCTGCGCCGCGTGCCGCTGACGGGCTTCGGCGACCCGGAGGCCGTGGAGTATGTCGGGCCAAACAGCTATGTGATTTCCGACGAGCGTCAGCAACGGCTGATCCGGGTGCGCCTGGACGACGACACGTTGTTCCTCGATGCCGGCGATGCCGAGCAGCTCAGCCTGGGCATTGGCCTGAACGGCAACAAAGGCTTCGAAGGGCTGGCCTACGACTCAGCGGGCAAGCGCTTGTTCGTGGCCAAGGAACGCGACCCGATGCTCATCTACGAGGTTCACGGCTTCCCGCATGACAACCCGGAAAGGCCCTATGCCGTGCATGTAGTACAGGACCGCAAGCGCGATTCACGGTTGTTCGTGCGGGACTTGTCGAGCTTGCAGTTCGATGAGCGCAGTGGGCACCTGCTGGCATTGTCCGACGAGTCGCGGCTGTTGCTGGAGCTGGATATCGAGGGCAGGCCGCTGAGTACCCTGTCGCTGCGCAAGGGCTACCAGGGCTTGCAGGCGACCGTACCGCAGGCGGAGGGGATTGCGATGGACGAGGCGGGAACCCTTTATCTGGTCAGTGAGCCGAACCTGTTCTATGTGTTCAAGCAGCCGGCTGACTGATCGTCTGTCAGGGCCCTTCGCGGGTAAACCCGCTCTTACAGATAGCTCGCCAGGCTCCATGCCAGTGGCGATCGCTGTAGGAGCGGGTTACCCGCGAAGCGGTTTAATTGGCCGTCAGGGTCTTCACACCTTCAGCAGTACCCAGCAACAGCAGGTCCGCCGGCCGCGCCGCGAACAGGCCGTTGGTCACCACGCCAACAATGGCGTTGATCTGTGCTTCCAGCTCCACCGGGTTGGTGATCTGCAGGTTGTACACATCGAGGATCACGTTGCCGTTGTCGGTCACCACACCCTCGCGGTACACCGGGTCGCCGCCCAGCTTGACCAGTTGGCGGGCCACGTGGCTACGGGCCATCGGGATCACCTCGACCGGCAGTGGGAAGGCGCCCAGCACCGGCACCAGCTTGCTGGCATCGGCGATGCAGATGAAGGTCTTGGCTACTGCTGCAACGATCTTCTCACGGGTCAGGGCTGCGCCGCCGCCCTTGATCAGGTTCAGGTGCGCGTCGCTTTCATCGGCGCCGTCCACGTAGAACTCCAGCTCGCTGACGCTGTTCAGTTCGTACACCGCAATACCATGCCCCTTCAGGCGCTGGGCCGTGGCCTCGGAGCTGGCGACGGCACCGTCGAAGGCGGTCTTGTGCTGAGCCAGGGCATCGATGAAGAAGTTGGCGGTCGAACCGGTACCGACGCCGACGACGCTCTTTTCATCCAGCTTGGGCAGAATGAAGTCGACAGCGGCCTGGGCGACGGCCTGTTTGAGTTGGTCCTGGGTCATGCGGGCTCCGGAAGGGGCAGGGCGGTTTCAAAGTTGCCTAGTATAACGGCTCGCACGGCTTTGCTGTGGTCGCCCGACGTAGCGCTGGGGTAGACTTCCAGCCCTTGTCCCGCGGCCCAGTGATGCTTTCCCGATGCTCGAACAGTACGTCAAGAAGATCCTCACCTCGCGCGTCTATGACGTTGCCGTCGAAACCCCGTTGCAGAGCGCCGGGCAACTGAGCAAGCGCCTGGGCAACCAGATTCTGCTCAAGCGCGAAGACCTGCAGCCGGTGTTCTCGTTCAAGATCCGCGGGGCGTACAACAAGCTGGCCCAGCTGACCCCGGAAGAACTGGCCCGCGGCGTGGTCACCGCCTCGGCCGGCAACCACGCCCAGGGCCTGGCCCTGGCCGCGCGGGAAATGGGCATCAAGGCCACCATCGTGATGCCCAAGACCACCCCGGAGATCAAGGTCGAAGGCGTACGCTCGCGTGGCGGCAAGGTGGTGCTGCATGGCGACTCGTTCCCCGAGGCGCTGGCTTATTCGCTGAAGCTGGTCGATGAAAAGGGCCTGGTCTATGTCCACCCTTACGATGACCCGCACACCATCGCCGGGCAGGGCACCGTGGCCATGGAAATCCTGCGCCAGCACCCTGGCCAGCTGGACGCGATCTTCGTGCCGGTGGGCGGCGGTGGCCTGATCGCCGGTATTGCCGCCTACGTGAAGTACCTGCGTCCGGATATCAAGGTCATTGGTGTTGAGCCGGATGACTCCAACTGCCTGCAGGCGGCCATGGCCGCGGGTGAGCGCGTGGTGCTGCCGCAGGTCGGGCTGTTCGCCGACGGCGTGGCGGTGGCGCAGATCGGCCAGCACACCTTCGATATCTGCCGCCACCATGTGGATGAAGTGGTCACGGTCAGCACCGATGAAATCTGTGCCGCAATCAAGGATATCTACGACGATACCCGCTCGATCACCGAGCCTGCCGGCGCGTTGGGTGTGGCGGGCATCAAGCGTTACGTCGAACTGTACGGCGTGACCGGCCAGACCCTGGTGGCAATCGACTCCGGCGCCAATGTCAATTTCGACCGCTTGCGCCATGTGGCCGAGCGTGCCGAACTGGGTGAAAAGCGCGAGGCGATCATCGCCGTTACCATTCCTGAACGCCCGGGCAGCTTCAAGGCGTTCTGCCAGGCGATTGGCAAACGCCAGATCACCGAGTTCAACTACCGCAAGCACACCTCGGACGAGGCGCATATCTTCGTGGGCGTGCAGACCCACCCGGAAAACGACCCGCGCGCAGCCTTGGTGCAGCATTTGAGCGAGCAGGGCTTCCCGGTAACGGACCTGACCGACAACGAGCTGGCCAAGTTGCACATTCGTCATATGGTCGGCGGCCACTCGGCTGGCGCCAGCGATGAAATGGTGCTGCGCTTCGAGTTCCCGGAACGGCCGGGGGCGCTGTTCAATTTCCTCGACAAGCTGGGTGGGCGCTGGAATATCTCGATGTTCCACTACCGTAACCACGGCGCGGCAGACGGGCGTGTGGTGGCGGGCCTGCAGGTGCCGGAAGACGAGCGCCACCTGGTGCCAGCGGCACTGGCCAAGATTGGTTACCCCTACTGGGACGAAACCGAGAACCCGGCTTACAAGCTGTTCCTGGGCTGAGCAGCTAAGCTGGGCCTAAGGCCTGCTCAAGGACAACGCACACATGGAACATCTGACCACCCTGAAAACACTGCACATCATCGCCACTGCACTCCTGCTGCTGGGTGCCCTGGGCCTGGCGGTGTGGACCGTGCGCGCCCGCCGCCAGGGCGATGCGCAGGCCTATGCCAAGCTGCTGCGCCGGCCGCTGGTGTTCGTGTGGCTGGTAATGGTGCTGTGCCTGGTAAGCATGCCCTTCACCGGCTGGTGGCTGGTGCACCTGGTCGGTTGGCCGCTGGGGCAGACCTGGGTGCTGGCGTCCAGCGTCATCTATACGCTTGGTGCGTTTGCCATGTGGTGGCTGCTGGTGCGGCTGAACCGGCTGCGCAAGGCCGAGCCGGTAGGGTTGCGCTTCACCTTGGCGCTGGCGGTGTTCAGTGGCGTCTGCCTGCTGTCCATCGCCGGGCTGATGGGCGCCAAGCCAGTCTGACGCAGCAGCGGCCAACGCTTGCCAGCATCACCTTGCCTTCACCGAACAAGGAGTTTTCACGCCGCGGCACATAAGCGTGGCGGGCGCGTTGCTGCGCTCGCAAGCTTTGTGGAACAATGCGGTGACATGCGTTTGCGAGGTTGCTGCCGTGATCGACCCGGATGGTTTTCGCCCCAATGTCGGGATCATTCTCACGAATGATGCCGGGCAGGTGCTATGGGCTCGACGGATCAACCAGGATGCCTGGCAATTTCCCCAGGGTGGTATCAACCCTGACGAAACGCCGGAAGATGCCCTGTACCGCGAGCTGAACGAAGAAGTTGGCCTTGAACGCGATGATGTGGAAATTCTTGCCTGCACCCGTGGCTGGTTGCGTTATCGTTTACCGCAGCGCCTGGTGCGGACCCACAGCCAGCCGCTGTGCATCGGCCAGAAGCAGAAGTGGTTCCTGCTGCGCCTGGTCAGCAACGAACAACGGGTAAGAATGGACCTCACCGGCAAGCCGGAGTTCGACGGCTGGCGTTGGGTGAGCTATTGGTACCCGCTGGGCCAGGTTGTGACATTCAAGCGCGAGGTATACCGGCGCGCCCTGAAAGAGCTAGCACCGCGTCTTCTGACGCGCGACTGACGACGGAGTTCGACCCCGAGCCATGCTCAATACGCTGCGCAAGATCGTCCAGGAAGTAAACTCCGCCAAAGATCTCAAGTCGGCGTTGGGGATCATTGTCTTGCGCGTCAAGGAGGCCATGGGCAGCCAGGTCTGCTCGGTGTACCTGCTTGATCCGGAAACCAATCGCTTCGTGCTGATGGCCACCGAAGGCCTGAACAAACGCTCCATCGGCAAGGTCAGCATGGCGCCCAACGAAGGTCTGGTCGGCCTGGTCGGTACCCGCGAAGAGCCGCTGAACCTGGAAAACGCCGCCGACCACCCGCGTTACCGCTACTTTGCCGAAACTGGCGAAGAGCGATTCGCCTCGTTCCTCGGGGCACCGATCATTCACCACCGCCGCGTGGTCGGGGTGCTGGTCATCCAGCAGAAGGAGCGCCGCCAGTTCGACGAGGGCGAAGAAGCGTTCCTGGTCACCATGAGCGCCCAGCTTGCCGGGGTTATCGCCCACGCCGAGGCCACCGGCTCGATCCGTGGCCTGGGCCGGCAGGGCAAGGGCATCCAGGAAGCGCGTTTCGTCGGCGTGCCTGGCTCGCCAGGCGCTGCCGTAGGGCGTGCCGTGGTCATGTTGCCGCCTGCCGACCTCGAAGTGGTGCCCGACAAGGCCGTCGATGACATCGACGCCGAGCTCAAGCTGTTCGAAAACGCCCTTGAAGGCGTGCGCGAAGACATGCGCAAGCTGTCGGCCAAACTGGCGACGCAGCTGCGCCCGGAAGAGCGCGCTCTTTTCGATGTGTACCTGATGATGCTCGAAGACGCAGCGCTGGGCGGCGAGGTGACCGCGGTCATCAAGACCGGCCAGTGGGCCCAGGGCGCCCTGCGCCAGGTGGTCGGCGAGCACGTCAACCGTTTCGAGCTGATGGACGACGACTACCTGCGCGAGCGTGCCTCCGACGTGAAGGATCTGGGCCGGCGTTTGCTGGCCTACCTGCAAGAGGCCCGCTCGCAGTCGCTGGTCTACGCCGACAACACCATCCTGGTCAGTGAAGAGCTGACCCCGGCAATGCTCGGCGAAGTGCCGGAAGGCAAGCTGGTCGGCCTGGTGTCGGTACTGGGGTCGGGCAACTCCCACGTTGCCATCCTGGCCCGTGCCATGGGTATCCCCACGGTAATGGGCCTGGTCGACCTGCCTTACTCCAAGGTCGACGGCATCGAGCTGATCGTCGACGGTTACAAGGGCGAGGTGTTCACCAACCCGAGCGAAGTGCTGCGCAAGCAATACAGCGACGTGGTCGAGGAAGAGCGCCAGTTGGCCCAGGGCCTGGATGCCCTGCGCGAGCTGCCCTGCATCACCCCCGACGGCCACCGCATGCCGTTGTGGGTCAATACCGGCCTGCTGGCCGATGTGGCCCGGGCCCAGCAACGCGGTGCCGAAGGGGTGGGCCTGTACCGCACCGAAGTGCCGTTCATGATCAACCAGCGCTTCCCCAGCGAAAAAGAGCAGCTGGCCATCTACCGTGAGCAGTTGGCGGCCTTCCACCCACTGCCGGTGACCATGCGCACCCTCGACATTGGTGGCGACAAGGCGCTGTCCTATTTCCCGATCAAAGAAGACAACCCGTTCCTCGGCTGGCGCGGCATCCGTGTGACCCTCGACCACCCGGAAATCTTCCTGGTGCAGACCCGCGCCATGCTCAAAGCCAGCGAGGGCCTGAACAACCTGCGCATCCTGCTGCCGATGATTTCCGGTATTCACGAGCTGGAAGAGGCGCTGCACCTGATTCACCGGGCCTGGGGCGAGGTGCGCGACGAAGGCACCGACGTGCCGATGCCGCCGGTTGGCGTCATGGTGGAGATCCCTGCGGCGGTGTACCAGACCAAGGAGTTGGCGCGGCAGGTGGATTTCCTGTCGGTCGGTTCCAACGACCTTACCCAGTACCTGCTGGCCGTGGACCGCAACAACCCACGGGTCGCCGACCTGTACGACTACTTGCACCCGGCGGTGCTGCAGGCGCTGAACACCGTGGTGCGTGATGCCCATGGCGAGGGCAAGCCGGTCAGCATCTGCGGCGAGATGGCGGGTGACCCCGCGGCAGCGATCCTGTTGATGGCGATGGGCTTCGACAGCCTGTCGATGAACGCCACCAACCTGCCCAAGGTGAAGTGGATGCTGCGCCAGGTGAACATGGGCAAGGCCAAGGAGCTGCTGGTCGAAGCCTTGAGCCACGACAACCCGCAGGTTATCCACAGCTCGTTGCAGCTGGCGCTGAAAAACCTGGGGCTGGCGCGGATGATCGGGCCTGGAGCCAATAAAACCCTGTAAGGGGGGGTGCCTGTTCGGGCCTCTTCGCGGGCACGCCCGCTCCCACGAAGGCGCTGTTCAGACCGACAGCTCAACCTCCCCCAGGTGCCCTCCAAACGGCCCGAAACTGCGCTCGATCAGGCGCCTTCTGCCCTGATCATCCACAATCAGCACAGTACTCGCGCGTGTCCCATAACTCTGGCTGGCAATAAACACACTCGACAGCAGCTTCTCGGTCGCCATGCCCACGCCTGTGTCCGGTAGCTCCCCGTCAGCTGCAGGCTCGCCATCGGCCAGCAGCGCCAGCAACTGTGGCGGCTCCGGCGTTTCCAGCAACCTCTGCAGCCCGCTTCGCGCCTTCACCAGCTTTGGCCATGGGTTATCCAGCCCGGCATTGGACAGCCCGTACACCCCGGCTTCCAGCAGGCGCGGCGCCACGTCTGGGCCATGCAGGTAACCCAGCTGGCGCCCATCACCCACCAGCAGGTTGAACCCCGAATACTGCCCGCTACGGCTGGCCACCTCGTCCAGGTAAGCCTCAACCCCCAGCTCACCCCGTAAATACCCCGCCACCAGCTCGCCGCGCGAGCGGGGCCCCTGCGCCTGCCGCGGGTCACGGATATTGGTCAGCGCTGCAAAGCGCCCCTGTGGGCCCACACCCAGCCAGGTGCCACCGGCCTCCAGGTCCCGCCCGGCATGCACCCCGGGCGCATCCTCCCAGGCCGCCAGGGCCTGGGCAGGGCGGGCGTAGAATTCGTCGCGGTTGGCCGCGACGATCAGCGGCAGGGCGTGCCCCGGCCGCCAGGCGAATACGATCAGGCACATCGGTCAGGCCTCTGTGTTTTCTGCCACTGTACCCACAGCTGCGGGCAGGATCCATCCTGACACAGACTTCACTAGAGCCTCGAACCCGGCTTCCGTTACCATGCCGGATTGATTTCTCGGGGATGCCGAATGGAATTCGTGCTCTATCTGCTGTTGGGCGCCTGTGCCGGCGTGCTGGCGGGGCTGTTCGGCGTGGGCGGCGGCATCATCATCGTGCCGGTGCTGGTGTTCAGCTTCACCCTGCAGGGTTTCGACGCCTCGGTACTGACCCACCTGGCGGTGGGTACGTCGTTGGCGACCATCGTGTTCACCTCGATCAATGCCGTGCTCGAACACCACCGCAAGGGTGCGGTGCAATGGCCGATATTCGCCTGGATGACCCTGGGCATCCTCCTGGGGGCCGGGGTCGGCGCCAAGACCGCCTCGCTGATCCAGGGCCCGCTCCTGCAAAAGATCATTGGTGTCTTCGCACTGGTCATCGCTGCGCAAATGGCCCTGGACCTCAAGCCCAAGGCCAGCCATGGTGTGCCTGGCAAGCCTGTGCTGGTCGGCGCGGGTGGGGTGATCGGTTGGGCCTCGGCCATTTTCGGCATTGGGGGTGGCTCGCTGACCGTGCCTTTCCTGACCTCGCGCAGCCTGCCCATGCAACAGGCAGTGGCCACATCCTCTGCCTGCGGCCTGCCGATCGCCATGGCCAGTGCCTTGAGCTTCATGCTGCTAGGTTGGCATGAGCAGCACCTGCCGCCCCACAGCCTGGGTTACGTGTACCTGCCGGCGCTGGTCGGCATTGCCGTGACCAGCATGTTTTTCGCGCGCTTTGGCGCGCGCCTGGCGCACAAGCTGTCGCCGCGCCTGTTGAAACGCCTGTTCGCAGCCCTGCTGTTCTGTGTTGGCCTCAGCTTTTTGATTTGAATCGAGAGGAAGTTCCATGCTGCCTTACCCGCAGATAGACCCCGTGGCCGTGGCCATTGGCCCGCTGAAAATTCACTGGTACGGCCTGATGTACCTGATCGGCATCGGTGGCGCCTGGTTGCTGGCCTCCCGTCGGCTGAACCGTTTCGACCCGACCTGGACCCGTGAAAAGCTCTCCGACCTGGTGTTCTGGCTGTCGATGGGGGTAATCGTCGGTGGCCGCCTGGGCTACGTGCTGTTCTACGACCTGCACGCCTACCTGGCCAACCCGACCTTGATCTTCGAAGTGTGGAAGGGTGGCATGTCGTTCCACGGCGGCTTCATTGGGGTGATGCTGGCAGCCCTGTGGTTCGGCAAGCGCAACAACAAGTCGTTCTTCGAGCTGATGGACTTTGTCGCGCCGCTGGTGCCGATCGGGCTGGGCGCCGGGCGTATCGGCAACTTCATCAACGCCGAATTGTGGGGCAAGCCGACCGACGTGCCGTGGGCGATGATCTTCCCGCCCTTCAGCGACCCCGCGCAACTGCCGCGCCACCCGTCGCAGCTCTATCAATTTGCGCTGGAAGGCGTGGCGCTGTTCGTGATCCTCTGGCTGTTCTCGCGCAAGCCGCGGCCGACCATGGCCGTGTCCGGCATGTTCGCGCTGTTCTATGGCATTTTCCGTTTCATCGTCGAGTTCGTTCGCGTACCGGACGCCCAGCTGGGCTATCTGGCGTGGGGCTGGCTGACCATGGGTCAGATTCTCTGCGTGCCGATGATCCTCGCTGGCCTCGGCCTGATCTGGTGGGCTTATAATCGCAAGCCCACGGCGAATCCCGCCTGATTAATCCCACGGCAGGGGCGATCCCCCTGCCGTATCTGCTACAGGTAAGCCATGAAACAGTATCTGGACCTGGTCCGCGACGTTATCGAAAACGGCACGCTGCAGGGCAACCGCACCGGCATCCGCACCATCAGCCTGCCGGGTGCGATGCTGCGTTTCGACCTGCAGAAGGGCTTCCCGGCCATTACCACGCGCAAGCTGGCGTTCAAGTCGGCGATCGGCGAGATGGTCGGCTTCCTGCGCGGCGTGAAGAACGCCGGTGAGTTCCGCGAGCTGGGCTGCAAGGTGTGGGACCAGAATGCCAACGAAAACGCCCAGTGGTTGGCCAACCCGTTCCGCCAGGGCCATGATGACCTGGGTGAAATCTATGGCGTGCAATGGCGCCAGTGGCCTGGCTACAAGCGCATCCCGCTGGGCAACCCCGCCGCTATCGCCATGGCCGAGCAGGCGGGCTTCCGCCGTATTGCCCAGGACGAGGAAGACGGTGTCGCCTTCGTCATCCTGTACAAGGCTATCGATCAGGTGCGCCAGTGCCTGGACACCATCGCCAACGACCCGGGCAGCCGGCGCATCCTGTTCCACGGCTGGAACTGCGCGCAGCTCGACGAGATGGCGCTGCCGCCGTGCCACCTGCTGTACCAGTTCCATCCGAATGTCGAGACCAGGGAAATTTCCCTGACGCTTTACATCCGTTCCAACGACTTGGGCCTGGGGACACCGTTCAACCTTACCGAAGGTGCGGCGCTGCTGGCCCTGTTCGGCCGCCTGACCGGGTACACCCCGCGCTGGTTCACCTACTTTATCGGCGATGCCCACGTGTATGAAAACCACCTGGACATGCTCAACGAGCAGCTCAAGCGCGAGCCGCTGGAAGCGCCGAAGCTGGTGATCAGTGACCGGGTGCCGGCGTTTGCCGAAACGGGCAAGTACGAGCCCGAGTGGCTGGAGAAGATCGAGCCGAGTGATTTCTGGCTGGAAGGCTATGAGCACCATGCGCCGATGACGGCACCGATGGCGGTGTAGGTACCTGGATGGCCGGGGCGCTTTGCGCCCCTTTCGCGACACAAGGCCGCTCCTACATCTGCAGCGTGAGCTTGAAGCCAGCACCCTAACCTGTGGGAGCGGGCGCGCCCGCGAAGCAGGCGACGCGGTGGCTGGCACCGGCGTTGCCGGTGTTCGCGGCTGAAACTGCTCCCACGGGAGATCGTGTTCCTCAATGCCCGTGGCTGCGGCCCACGTGCGAATGCTCGGTTTCCGGCACCGTTACCGCACCATTCGTCTCCAGTTGCTGCAAGATCGCGCATTCTGCCCCCTGTGCGCTGCAGCGCCGGCGCAGTTCCATCAACTGCGCCTGCAACGCTACCAGCCCGTCGATGCGCGCCTGCACATGCTCGATATGCTCGTCGATCAGCGCGTTGACGCTGCCGCACGCGTCAGCCGGGCTGTCGCGCAGGCTTAGCAGGCTGCGGATTTCATCGAGGGTCATGTCCAGCGTGCGGCAATTGCGAATGAACGTCAGCCGCTCGACATGCGCCTGGGTGTAGAGGCGGTAGTTGCCGTCGCTGCGCGCAGGTGCGGGCAGCAGGTTTTCCCGCTCGTAGTAGCGGATGGTTTCCACCGCGCAGTCAGTGGCTTTGGCCAGTTCACCGATCTTCATTACCAAATTCCCCGCTAATGGCTTGACCCTATAGTGGCTACAGGGTGTTCACTTGGCAACAGGCTCACTTTAAGGACCCCCCATGAACCAGCCTGTCAGCCACGAACACAAGCACGGTCACCACCACGATCATGCCCATGGCGAAGACGACCATGGCCATGCTGCCCATGGGCACAGCTGCTGCAGTGCCGAAGCTGCGCCGGCGCTGGTGCAGTTGAGCGAGCAGGCCAGTGGCCACGCGCGCCTCAGCCGCTTCCGCATCGATGCCATGGACTGCCCCACCGAGCAGACCTTGATCCAGGACAAGCTCGGCAAGCTGGCTGGCGTCGAGCAATTGGAATTCAACCTGATCAACCGCGTGCTTGGCGTGCGCCACACCTTGGGTGGTACCGCCGAAATCGAGCGGGCTATCGACAGCTTGGGCATGAAAGCCGAGCCGCTGGGCGCCGAAGACGACGGCAGCGCCAGCGCATCGGTACCGGCGAAAACCCGTTGGTGGCCGCTGGCGTTGGCGGGTACTGCGGCAATCGCCGCGGAAATCGTGCACTTTTCTGCGCTTGCGCCGGAGTGGGTGGTGGCCGCGCTGGCACTCGCAGCCATACTCGGCTGCGGTCTGGGCACCTATAAAAAGGGCTGGATCGCCCTGAAAAACCGCAACCTCAACATCAACGCACTGATGAGCATCGCCGTCACGGGTGCGGTACTGATCGGGCAGTGGCCGGAGGCAGCCATGGTGATGGTGCTGTTCACCATCGCCGAGCTGATCGAAGCCCGCTCGCTGGACCGTGCGCGCAATGCCATCAGCGGCCTGATGCAACTGACGCCGGACATGGCGACGGTGCAGCAAGCCGATGGCCAGTGGCGTGAAGTGCCAGTGCGTGAGGTAGCCATCGGTGCACAGGTGCGGGTGCGCCCTGGCGAGCGCATTGGCCTGGACGGTGAAGTGACCAGCGGGCAATCCAGCGTCGATCAGGCGCCGATCACCGGCGAAAGCCTGCCCGTGGAGAAGGCGGTCGGCGACAAGTTGTTTGCCGGCACCATCAACCAGGCAGGGGCGCTGGAGTTTCGCGTGACCGCTGCTGCCGGGCAGTCGACCCTGGCCCGGATCATCAAGGCTGTGGAGCAGGCGCAAGGGGCACGGGCGCCGACCCAGCGCTTCGTCGACCGCTTCTCGCGCATCTACACGCCGGTGGTGTTCGCCATCGCCTTGGCCGTGGCGGCGGTGCCGCCGCTGTTCATGGCCGGTGCCTGGTTCGACTGGGTGTACCGCGCCTTGGTGCTGCTGGTAGTGGCGTGCCCGTGCGCCCTGGTGATCTCCACCCCGGTGACCATCGTCAGCGGCCTGGCCGCCGCTGCGCGCAAGGGTATTCTGGTCAAGGGGGGCATTTACCTGGAAGGCGGCCGCCACCTGGACTTCCTGGCCCTGGACAAGACCGGCACCATCACCCATGGCAAACCTGCCCAGACCGACGCCGAGGTGCTGGCGCCGCTGTTCGAAGGCCGCGCCCAGGCCTTGGCCGCCAGCCTGGGCGAGCGTTCGGACCACCCGGTGTCGCGAGCCATCGCCCAGTTCGGCAGGCAGCAAGGCCTGGCCTTGAGCGAGGTAGACGACTTTGCCGCCCTGGCCGGGCGGGGCGTGCGTGGCACCATCGACGGCCAGGTCTACCACTTGGGCAATCACCGCCTGGTCGAGGAGCTGGGGCTGTGTTCGCCCGAGTTGGAGGCCCGCCTGGATGGGCTGGAGCGCCAGGGCAAGACCGTGGTCCTGCTACTCGACCGCAGCGGCCCGCTGGCGCTGTTTGCAGTGGCCGACACGGTCAAGGAAAGCAGCCGTCAGGCGATTGCCGAACTGCATGAGCTGGGCATCAAGACGGTGATGCTGACCGGTGACAACCCGCACACCGCCCAGGCCATTGCCGCCGTGGTAGGCATCGACCGCGCCGAGGGCAACCTGCTGCCGGCCGACAAACTGCAAAGCATTGAGGCCTTGTACGCCCAGGGCCACCGGGTGGGTATGGTCGGTGACGGCATCAACGATGCGCCGGCACTGGCCCGTGCCGAGATCGGTTTCGCCATGGCCGCGGCCGGCACCGATACCGCCATCGAAACCGCCGATGTGGCGCTGATGGACGATGACTTGCGGAAAATCCCGGCCTTCGTTCGGTTGTCGCGGCAAAGCGGGGCGATCCTGCTGCAGAACATCGTTCTGGCGCTGGGCATCAAGGCCATATTCCTGGCGATCACCTTTGCCGGCATGGCCACCATGTGGATGGCGGTATTTGCCGACATGGGCGTGAGCCTTCTGGTGGTGTTCAACGGTTTGCGCCTGCTGCGCAAATAAAGGCCTGCCTGGTGCGTATGGGGCGGTTCAGGCTCGCCGCCCGTTCAAAACTGAGACACCAGCGCCTCCAGCTGTTCCTGGCGCTCGGCCTGGTTCAGCTTCGCCCCCGGGTTCAGGGTGGACCACTGTGGATGCGCCCGCGCCCTGACCAGTGCCTCTGGCAGCTTGCCCTCACGCCAGGCCTTTTCATCCAGTTCACCCAGCCTGATGCTGTCCTGCGCTGCATGCCCGCGGCTGTCCAGGGCCACCATCAACTGCTGCTGACGCAAGGCCAGCAAGCGCAACACCGTATCGTCCACGGTCAACTCGCGCTTGCCCTTGAGTTTGCCCAGCAAGCGCGCGCCATAGTTGCGCGCCGTCTGCAACGCACCGCCGGCCAGCGCCCCGGCCAGTGCCGCTGCCCCCAGGGTAAGCCCGCCAACCAGCAAGTCGACCCCGGCACCGGCCGCTGCGCCGGCGGCTACGCCGCTGCCCAGGCGTACGCCCAGCAGCTTCAAGGTTTCGGGGTTGAACAGGTCATCGCCCCAGCGCCCATCCAGCAGCGGCAGGTCGCTGGCGTGGGCATCGTCGCGGCGGAAGGCATACAGCTTGAGCAGGGCTTCGACACACCGTTGCTCACGCTGACGAATATCCTGGCGCAGCGCTTCGATGGCCCGGGCTTCGGCCGCCGGTTCGGCATCGACGCTGCGCCGGCAGGCAGCGCAGTCCAGCAGCAGCTCGGCAATCAGGCGCTTGCCGCTGTGCTGGCGAGCCAGGCGTTGGGCCTGCTGGTCGTCGATCAGCCGCTGCAAGGCCGGGCGGGCGCTTTCCAGCAGCAGGGCCAGGCTTTCGTAGAGGCGGCGTTCGCCGTCCTCGGGTGGGGCTACGCTGTCGAACCGTACCAACGCGTGAAGGCCAAGCCGGGCAAGGGCTTCGCGCCATTGCGCCTCGCGGTGCTGGTGGCTGGCGACAAAGTTGAGCACCGGCAACAGTGGCTTGCCGCAACTGGCCAGCACCTCCAGTTCGTCGCGGTACTTGGCCAGCACTGGCTCGCGGGCATCGATCACATACAAGCCGGCGTCGCTGGCCAGCAACTGGCGCAGCACCTTGGCTTCCTGCTCGAAACGCTGGCGCGCTTCGCTGCCTTGCAGGAACCGCTCGAGGCGGGCAGGGCCGTCCAGGCGCTCGCCCGGGCGCTCCAGCCGCTCCAGGTAGTCGAGCAAGGCGATGGCGTCCTCCAACCCTGGCGTGTCGTAAAGCTCCAGTAACGGTTCGCCGTCCACCGACAGCCGCGCGCCTTCGACATGGCGAGTGGTGCTGGGGCGGTGGGACACCTCGCCGAAGCCCACGTCGCGGGTCAGGGTGCGCAGCAGCGAGGTCTTGCCAACGTTGGTGTGGCCGACCACGGCCAATTTCAGCGGCTCAGTCATGGCCATGCTCCAGCCAGGTCAGCGGTGAGGTGTCGGCATAGGGCAGGCCCAGCCGCTCGAGGGCTTCATGCCAGTCGCCCAGGCGCCGAGCGTCCAGCGCCTGGCCGGGTGCTGCCTGCAGCAGCCAGACCCTTGTGGCACCAGCATTGCGTGCCAGGTCGGCGAGCAGCGCCAGGCTGCCGCGGTCGGGCGAGCGGCGCGGGTCACAGGCGATGGCCAGGCGTGCCGGCGGAAAGCGGCTGAGTTGCTCGAGCAGGCGGTTGCGCGACTCGCGGCTGTCGAGCACACCGGCATCGGTCACGTTTGGGGGCAGGCGGGGTGGCCAGGGCCGCTGGTCGTCCAGTTCCAGGCCCACCAGCAGGGCGCCGCTGCTGGCGCTTTGCAACTGCTCGGCGGCGAACCCTGGCAACGCCTCGGGGGCCGCATCCTGCACGCCGATGCGCTCGCTGCGCGGCATCAGCGCTTCGCGCAGTTGGGCGTAACCCGGCAGGCTCAGGTCCAGGGTCAGGCGCTGACGGCCCTGGCGCCAGCGCCACAGGCACAACCCGGCCAGCAGCACGCGGGGCAACAGGCCATATACCAGCACCACGCCGAGCAGCCAGCTGGCCCAGGCCTGGCGCGCCACGTCGAGGGCCGGCTGGCTGTCGCCACTGGCGCGGATCATGGCCTCGTCGGGCACGGCAAAGCCCAGCAGCGAAGGCAGCGCGCCCAGCGCCTGGGTGAGTTGGATGAACGGGTCGGCGGCGAGCAGGGTGGTTTCCCACACGAAGCCATAGCGACGGGTGGCCAGTAGAGCCAGCAGCATGCCCAGCGCGCAGAGCATCGCCAGCAGCCACAGGCTGTGTACCAGCAGGCCCAGCAGCCAGCGGTTGAGGCGCTGGCGCTGCAGCAGTACCAGCAGTGCCGGGCCCAGGTGCGCGGCCTTGGCATCGCGGGCGAAGCGCTCACTCAGCCATAGCCACAAACGGCCCAACCCCGCCCCGTGTTCGCCACTGAGGGCAAAACCAATGGCCCAGCCCAGCAGCGTCAGCAGGTTCAGCCCCAACAGGCTGCCCAACGCCCAGAAGACGTTGACCGGGCGCTGGCCGTCGCCAAGCGCCGCCAGGGCCAGGCCGGCGCCGCTGAGCACGGCTAGCAGCAGCAGGGCCAGCACCGCCAGGCGTGCGCCCTGTTTCCAGTGGCGCAGGGCCGTGGCCATGCCGTCGCGTTCGGCCAGGAACAGCGCCCGGCTTTCGATGCGCGCCGCCAAGTCGCCGCCGCGCTGGCGCGCATGACGGTTGGCGGCCTGGTCTTCCAGCAGGCCGGCGTGTTCTTCGCGCAGGCGGACCGCTTCGGTCAGCCAGCGTTTGTCCAGTGGAGTCGGTGCGGTCACAAGGTCTTCCATTGCACAGGTCAGGGCAGAAGCATAACCCACACGCCCGGTGCTATCCTCGCTGGCATGAATACATCACTCCCCCTCAGCCTGATCGCGGCTCACGCCGAGAACCGTGTGATCGGCATCGACAACTCCATGCCCTGGCATCTGCCGGGGGACTTCAAGTACTTCAAGGCCACCACCCTGGGCAAGCCGATCATCATGGGGCGCAAGACCTGGGACTCACTGGGCCGGCCGCTGCCCGGGCGGTTGAATATCGTGGTCAGCCGGCAGCCTGGGCTGCAGCTGCAGGGCGCCGAAGTCTTCGGCTCGCTGGAGCAGGCGCTGGTGCGGGCCGAACAGTGGGCGCGCGAAAAAGGCGTCGATGAGCTGATGCTGATTGGCGGGGCGCAGCTCTATGGGCAGGCGCTGGAGAAAGGGCTGGTCAGCCGGATGTACCTGACGCGGGTGGAATTGGCGCCGGAGGGGGATGCCTGGTTTCCCGAGTTCGACCAGGGGCAGTGGAAGCTGGTGTCGAGCGAGGCACAGGGTGAAGAAGGCAAGCCTGGGTATCACTTCGAGGTTTGGGACAGGGTTTGAGATTTCTGGGGGCCGCTTGGCGGCCCATCGCGGGCAAGCCAGCTCCCATAGGGATTGCATCAGGGCTGACAGGTGGTCGCCACAAGATATGCAGTGCCTGTGAGATCGAGCGCCGCCCGCGCGGCGCATCGCGAGCTGCGCTCGCTCCTACGTTTGTTTCGGGCCAGTAACCCCTGTGCCAGGTGCGCGCGACCGCCTTGTTTGTACGACGCGATTTTGAGGCATGCGCCAAGGCGTTCGCGCACAAATCCCACAGGCATAATTGGCCCGAAACAAACGTAGGAGCGAGCGCAGCTCGCGATGCGCCGCGCGGGCGGCGCTCGATCTCACAGGCGCCGCATATCTTGTGGCAAACACCTGTCAGCCCTGATGCAATCCCTGTGGGCCCCGGCAATCTGTCAGGTATGGCTCAGCTCGGCATGTTCATCGTCGGCCAGCACGTCCTTGTCGGTCTCTTTCAGCAACTGGCTGGTGACCACCCCGGCAGTCATCGAGCCATTCACGTTCAACGCTGTACGGCCCATGTCGATCAGCGGCTCGACCGAAATCAGCAACGCCACCAGTTCCACCGGCAAGCCCATGGCCGGCAACACGATCAGCGCGGCGAAGGTGGCGCCGCCGCCCACGCCGGCAACCCCTGCCGAACTCAGCGTGACGATGGCCACCAGGGTGGCGATCCACAGCGGGTCGAAGGTATCGATGCCTACCGCAGGCGCGACCATGACCGCCAGCATGGCGGGGTAGAGCCCCGCACAGCCGTTCTGGCCGATGGTGGTGCCGAACGAGGCGCTGAAGCTGGCAATCGACTGCGGCACGCCCAGGCGGCGGGTTTGCGCTTCGATGTTCAGCGGAATGCTGGCTGCGCTGGAGCGGCTGGTGAAGGCGAAGGTGAGCACCGGCCACACCTTGCGGAAGAAACGCAGCGGGCTGACGCCGGTGGCGGCGAGGATGATGCCGTGAACCACGAACATCAGCGCCAGGCCCAGGTAGGACACCACCACGAAGCTGCCCAGCTTGAGGATGTCTTCCATGTTCGAACTGGCTACCACCTTGGTCATCAGGGCCAGCACGCCATATGGGGTCAGTTTCATCACCACCCGCACCAGGCGCATGACCCAGGCTTGCAGGGTGTCGATGGCCGACAGCGCACGTGCGCCTTTCTCGGCGTCGTCCTTGATCAGTTGCAGGGCCGCCAGGCCGACGAACACGGCAAAAATCACCACGCTGATGATCGACGTCGGCTTGGACCGCGCCAGGTCGCCTACCGGGTTGCTGGGAATGAACGACAACAGCAACTGCGGGATATTGAGGTCGGCGACCTTGCCTGCATAGTCGCTGTGGATGACCTGCATGCGGGCGCTTTCCTGGGCGCCGGCCACCAGGCCCTCGGCGCTGAGGCCGAAGAGGTTGGTCAGCACGATGCCGATCAACGCGGCAATGGCCGTGGTCAGCAGCAGGGTGCCGATGCTCAGCACGCTGATACGGCCCAGCGACGATGCGTTGTGCAGGCGCGCGACGGCACTGAGGATCGAGGCGAAGATCAGCGGCATGACGATCATCTGCAACAGGCCCACATAGCCATTGCCGACCAGGTCGAGCCAGGCGATGGTGGCCTTGAGCACCGGGTGACCGGCGCCATACACGGTGTGCAGGGCCAAGCCGAAGAGCACCCCCAGCGCCAGGCCCAGCAAGACCTTCTTGGCCAGGCTCCAGTCGGTGCGGCGGGTTTGTGCCAGGCCCAGCAACAGGGCCAGGAATGCCAGCAGGTTGAGTGACAGCGGCAGATTCATTGAAGCTCCAGCAGAGAAGGCAAAGGGTGGCATCGCCTCTGTGAGCGATTGCGAACGGAAATGCTAACAGCCTGAAAACGAACGAATTTATACCCAAATGGAATGTGCATAGTCGTTTATGGAATAACGCCATGTCGCAAATTGCAATGAACACGGCGTTTACTGCTGCCTGAAGGTCGGTGTGGACTGCCGCCCATCGGCCGGGTTGCACTAGCGTTGGCAGATCATTTCAGGAGATTCGTACATGAAAGTCGCCGTGAAAGCTGCCGCTATCGGCTTGTCCCTGCTGTTCAGTATCGAAACCTTCGCCACCGAGCTCAAGCACTGGCCTGCCGATGCAGCCAGGCAGCTCGACAGCATGATCGCTGCCAATGCCAACAAAGGTAACTATGCGGTGTTCGACATGGACAACACCAGTTACCGCTATGACCTGGAAGAAGCCTTGCTGCCGTTCATGGAAAACAAAGGCTTGCTGAGCCGTGACAAGCTCGACCCGTCGCTGAAGCTGATACCGTTCAAGGACACCGCCGAGCACAAGGAAAGCCTGTTCAGCTACTACTACCGGTTGTGCGAAATCGACGACATGGTGTGCTACCCGTGGGTCGCCCAGGTGTTTTCCGGCTTCACCCTCAAGGAGTTGAAGGTGCAGGTGGACGAACTGATGGCTTCGACCCAGCCGATTCCCAGCACCTATTACGATGGCGACCAGGTGAAGGCGATCGACGTGCAGCCGCCCAAGGTGTTCAAGGGCCAGGCCGAGCTGTACAACAAGCTGATGGAAAACGGCATCGAGGTCTATGTGGTTTCGGCCGCCTCTGAGGAGTTGGTGCGCATGGTCGCTTCGGACCCCAAATACGGCTACAACGTGAAGCCGCAGAATGTGATTGGCGTGAGCCTGCTGCTCAAGGACCGCGCCAATGGCCAGTTGACCACCGCGCGCAAGCAGATCAGTGCCGGGCACTATGACGCCAAAGCCAACGAAGGGCTGGAACTGACCCCGTACCTGTGGACCCCGGCCACCTGGATGGCGGGGAAGCAGGCGGCGATCCTGACTTACATCGATGAGTGGAAGAAGCCGGTGCTGGTGGGCGGCGACACGCCAACCAGTGATGGCTACATGCAGTTTCATGGGGTAGACGTCGGCAAGGGCGGTATCCACCTGTGGATCAACCGCAAGGCCAAGTACATGGACCAGTTGAACGGCATGATTGCCAAGCAGGCGGCGGCGCAGGCCAAGGAAGGGTTGCCGGTGACCGCGGACAAGAACTGGGTGATCGTGACGCCGGAGCAGATCCAGTAAGGCTTGTGTAGAGTGGGCCGGCCTTTTCGCGGGCTCGCCCACTTGCATTGCATGACTTTCAGATGCTGTGCGGTCCCTGTGGGAGCGGGCGAGCCCGCGAAGAGGCCGGTGCAGGCATAAAAAAACCGGCGCACAGTGCGCCGGTTTTTCTTTCATGCTTTCGAAGCCTCACAGCCCTTCGAGCATCGCCTTGTTACGCACAGCACCCTTGTCGGCACTGGTCGCCAGCAACGCATAAGCCTTCAGTGCGGTGGTCACCTTGCGCGGGCGGACTTCAGCCGGTTTCCAGCCTTTCTTGTCCTGCTCTACACGGCGCGCAGCCAGCTCTTCATCACTGACCAGCAGGTTGATCGAACGGTTGGGAATGTCGATCAGTACCTTGTCACCGTCGCGCACCAGGCCGATGGCGCCGCCTGCAGCAGCCTCCGGCGAGGCGTGGCCGATGGAAAGCCCCGAGGTGCCACCCGAGAAGCGGCCGTCGGTCAGCAGGGCGCAGGCCTTGCCCAGGCCTTTGGACTTCAGGTACGAGGTCGGGTAGAGCATTTCCTGCATGCCCGGGCCGCCTTTCGGGCCTTCGTAGCGGATGATCACGATGTCGCCGGCCTTCACTTCGTCGGCGAGGATGCCGCGCACGGCACTGTCCTGGCTTTCAAAGATCTTCGCGGTACCCTCGAACACGTGGATCGACTCGTCGACACCGGCGGTCTTCACCACGCAACCATCCAGCGCGATGTTGCCGTACAGCACGGCCAGGCCGCCTTCTTGCGAATAGGCGTGCTCGAAGCTGCGGATGCAGCCGTTCTCGCGGTCGTCGTCCAGGGTTTCCCAGCGGGTCGACTGGCTGAACGCGGTCTGGGTCGGGATCCCGGCTGGGCCGGCCTTGAAGAAGGTGTGCACGGCTTCGTCGTCAGTCTGGGTGATGTCCCATTTGGCGATGGCTTCTTCCATGCTGCGGCTGTGCACGGTCGGCAGGTCGGTGTGCAGCAGGCCGCCACGCGCCAGCGAGCCGAGGATGCTGAAGATGCCGCCAGCGCGGTGCACGTCTTCCATGTGGTACTTCTGGATGTTGGGCGCCACTTTGCACAGCTGCGGCACTTTGCGCGACAGGCGGTCGATGTCGCGCAGGTCGAAGGCCACCTCGCCTTCCTGGGCCGCGGCGAGCAGGTGCAGGATGGTATTGGTCGAGCCGCCCATGGCGATGTCGAGCATCATGGCGTTCTCGAACGCCTTGAAGTTGGCGATGCTGCGTGGCAGTACCGACTCGTCGTTTTCGCCGTAGTAGCGTTTGCACAGTTCGACGATGGTGCGCCCGGCCGTCAGGAACAGCTGCTCGCGGTCCGAGTGGGTGGCCAGGGTCGAGCCGTTGCCCGGCAGGGCCAGGCCCAGGGCTTCGGTCAGGCAGTTCATCGAGTTGGCGGTGAACATGCCGGAGCACGAACCGCAGGTCGGGCAGGCGCTACGCTCGTACTCGGCGACTTTCTCGTCGGATGCGCTGGAGTCGGCGGCGATGACCATGGCGTCGACCAGGTCCAGGCCGTGGCTGGCCAGCTTGGTCTTGCCGGCTTCCATCGGGCCGCCCGAGACGAAGATCACCGGGATGTTCAGGCGCAGGGCGGCCATCAGCATGCCGGGGGTGATCTTGTCGCAGTTGGAGATGCACACGATGGCATCGGCGCAGTGGGCGTTGACCATGTATTCCACGGCGTCGGCAATGATCTCGCGGCTGGGCAGCGAGTACAGCATGCCGTCGTGGCCCATGGCGATGCCGTCGTCGACCGCGATGGTGTTGAATTCCTTGGCCACGCCACCGGCGCGTTCGATTTCGCGGGCGACCAGCTGGCCCAAGTCCTTCAGGTGCACGTGGCCCGGGACGAACTGGGTGAACGAGTTGGCGATGGCGATGATCGGTTTCTTGAAGTCTTCGTCCTTCATGCCGGTGGCGCGCCACAGGGCACGGGCGCCGGCCATGTTGCGGCCCTGGGTGGAAGTCTTGGAACGATAATCAGGCATGAAACACTCCTGGCGGCTTAATCAGGTCACAAAAAGGGGAGTGAGCTTCTCTTGTCCTTTGTACCGCAGGCCGGTTGCCACTGGCACGGATGAGGCCGAAGACTGCGCGGGATCGCCGCGGGCTTGACCAGAGCTCATAAACCCGCCGGGGATGACTGGCGATGAATAGGCCGATTCTACACCCCTGGCGCGGCGAAGGAATGCTTCAGATACAAGTGGCTAGCTACAAGCTACAAGCTACAAGACAGAGCCGACTTGGCGCGCTTGCAGCTTGCAGCTTGCAGCTTGCCGCTAGCTGTTGGGCAGCAACCGGCAGGTGATGCTCTTGATGTAGCGGGTTTCGGCAATGGCCGGGTGCACCGGGTGGTCGGGGCCCTGGCCGCCGCGCTCGAGCAGCTGCAGGTTGCGGTCCAGGTGGCGGGCGCTGGTCAGCAGGATGTTGTGCAGGTCGTCCTCGGGCAGGTGCATGGAGCACGAGGCGCTGACCAGAATGCCGTCCTTGCTCAGCATGCGCATGGCCTGTTCGTTCAGCCGGCGGTAGGCCGCCTCGCCGTTCTTCAGGTCTTTCTTGCGCTTGATGAACGCGGGTGGGTCGGCAATGATCACGTCGAAGCGTTCTTCGGCAGCCTTCAGTTCGCGCAGGGCTTCGAACACATCGCCTTCGATGCAGGTCAGCTTTTCGCTGATGCCGTTCAGCGCCGCGTTACGCTCCACGCCATCCAGGGCAAAGCCCGAGGCATCGACGCAGAACACTTCGCTGGCGCCGAAAGCACCTGCCTGCACGCCCCAGCCACCGATGTAGCTGAACAGGTCGAGCACACGCTTGCCCTTGACGTACGGCGCCAGGCGCGCACGGTTCATGCGGTGGTCGTAGAACCAGCCAGTCTTCTGGCCTTCACGCACCGGGGCTTCGAACTTGACGCCGTTCTCTTCCAGCGGCACCCAGTCCGGCACCTCGCCATAGACGGTCTCCACATAGCGCTGCAAGCCTTCGGCGTCACGGGCGGCGGAATCGTTCTTGAACAGGATGCCGCTTGGTTTGAGCACTTGCACCAGGGCAGCGATCACGTCGTCCTTGTGCGCTTCCATGGTGGCCGAGGCCAGCTGAACCACGAGGATGTCGAAGAAGCGGTCGACCACCAGCCCTGGCAGCAGGTCGGAATCGCCATAGACCAGGCGGTAGCACGGCTGGTCGAACAGGCGCTCGCGCAGCGACAGGGCGACATTGAGGCGGTGCACCAGCAGCGACTTGTCCAGCGGCAGCTTGATGTCGCGCGACAGCAGGCGTGCGCAGATCAGGTTGTTCGGGCTGAGTGCGACGATGCCCAACGGTTTGCCGTTGGCCGCCTCGAGAATGGCCTGCTGGCCGGCCTGGAAGCCTTGCAGTGGGGTCGCGCTGACATCGACTTCGTTGCTGTAGACCCACAGGTGGCCGGCGCGCAGGCGGCGGTCGGCATTGGCTTTGAGGCGAAGGCTGGGCAGGGACATGACGTCGCTCCGGGAAAAAAGAGCGGGATTATACCTTGTTGGCCGGCACTTCGGTTCGAGGTACGACAAAGCGCCGGCACGGCCAACTGGGTTAGAATCCACCGTCCTAAACGAGTGTGCACGTATGTCCCAAGAACTCAGCGCCGAACAGATCCAGCAAGCCTTGCAAGGCATCACCATCCCGCCGCAACCGCAGATCATGGTTGACCTGCAGTTCGAGCAGTACATGCCTGACCCGGACCTGGAAACCATCGCCAAGTTGATTTCCCAGGACCCAGGGCTGTCCGGCGCCTTGCTCAAGCTGGTCAATTCGCCGCATTTTGGCCTGTCCAACAAGATCGGTTCGATCCAGCGTGCGGTGAACCTGCTGGGCAGCCGTTCGATCATCAACCTGATCAACGCCCAGTCGATCAAAGGCGAGATGAGCGACGAGACCATCGTTACCCTCAACCGCTTCTGGGATACCGCCCAGGACGTGGCGATGACCTGCCTGACCCTGGCCAAGCGCACCGGTATCCAGCCCGCGGACGAGGCCTACACTCTGGGCCTGTTCCACGACTGTGGCGTGCCGTTGATGCTCAAGCGCTTCCCCAGCTACATGGAGGTGCTGGAAGAAGCCTATGCCAAGGCCGGCGGCGAAACGCGGGTGGTGGATACCGAAAACCGCGCCTTCAATACCAACCATTCGGTGGTCGGCTACTTCACCGCCAAGTCCTGGCGCCTGCCGGAGCACCTCACTGCCGCCATCGCCAACCACCACAATGCCCTGGCAGTGTTCCGCGACGACACCGCGCGCAACACCCAGAGCCAGCTGAAAAACCTGCTGGCGGTGCTGAAGATGGCCGAGCATATCTGTGCCTCCTACCGGGTGCTGGGCAACCAGGCAGTCGACCACGAATGGCGTGTGGTCGGCCCGCTGGTGCTCGATTACATTGGCCTGTCGGATTACGATTTCGAAAACCTCAAGCAGAACATTCGTGAGTTGGGCGGGCACTGACACATGCCGGAATTACCCGAAGTAGAGACCACCCGGCGCGGTATTGCGCCGCACCTGGAAGGCCAGCGCGTCAGCCGCGTGGTGGTGCGTGACCGGCGCTTGCGCTGGCCCATTCCCGAAGACCTCGACGTGCGCCTGTCGGGGCAGCGCATCGTCACTGTCGAACGGCGCGCCAAGTACCTGCTGATCAATGCCGAAGTCGGCACCCTGATCAGCCATCTGGGCATGTCGGGCAACTTGCGCCTGGTCGAGCAGGGCTTGCCGGCGGCCAAGCATGAGCATGTCGATATCGAGCTGGAGTCGGGGCTGATGCTGCGCTACACCGACCCTCGCCGTTTTGGTGCCATGCTCTGGAGCCAGGACCCGTTGCGCCACGAGCTGCTGCTGCGCCTGGGGCCGGAGCCGCTGACCGACCTGTTCGACGGCGAGCGGCTGTTCCAGCTGTCCCGTGGGCGCTCGATGGCGGTCAAGCCGTTCATCATGGATAACGCGGTGGTGGTGGGGGTGGGCAACATCTACGCCAGCGAGGCGCTATTCGCTGCCGGCATCGATCCACGCCGTGCGGCCGGGGGGATTTCCCGGGCGCGTTACCTGAAGCTGGCGATCGAGATCAAGCGGGTACTGGCGGCGGCGATCGAGCAGGGCGGTACCACCTTGCGCGATTTCATCGGCGGTGACGGGCAGCCGGGGTACTTCCAGCAGACCCTGTTCGTGTACGGGCGGGCTGGGCAGCCGTGCAAGGTATGCGGTACGGAGCTGCGCGAAGTGAAACTGGGGCAGCGGGCGAGCGTGTTCTGCCCACGCTGCCAGCGCTGAGGCTACAGGTGATTGCCGTCCTGTAGGAGCGGCCTTGTGTCGCGATGGGGTGCGAAGCGCCCCCAAAATTTCAGCGTCTGCGCAGAAACTTCGGCTTTAGCGCGGAAACCGCCGGGGCCGCTGTGCGGCCCATCGCGACGCAAGGCCGCTCCTACAGAAACCGCGCAGGGCTGAGGGTTCAGGCCTTGCCGGTAATACGCCGGTACTTGGCCATCAATTGCTCTTCGGTTTCCGGGTGCGCCTCATCCAGCGGGATGCAATCGACCGGGCAGACCTGCTGGCACTGCGGCTCGTCGTAATGACCCACGCACTGGGTGCACAGGTTGGGGTCGATCACGTAGATCTCTTCGCCTTGGGAGATGGCCTCGTTCGGGCACTCGGGTTCACAGACGTCGCAATTGATGCAATCGTCGGTAATGATCAGGGACATGGGGACTCCGGCCGGGGCTCAGCGCCCGGGCATGTTCAACGCAATGGGCACAATTGTGCCGCATTCGCGCCCGCAGTGCACGCGGGCGCGACAATCAGGCGGTCAGGCTTGCTTCTTGAAACGCTCGGTCAGTGCCTCGGCCACCGCAGGGTGGACGAATTTGCTGATATCACCGCCCAATGCGGCGATTTCCCGGACCAGGGTCGAGGAAATGAACGAATAGCGCTCTGACGGCGTCAGGAACAGGCTCTCCACATCGGGTGCCAGTTGCCGGTTCATGTTCGCCAACTGGAACTCGTATTCGAAATCGGAAACCGCACGCAGGCCGCGCAGCAACACATTGGCGCCCTGTTCCTTGGCGAAATGCGCCAGCAGCGAAGAGAAGCCGATGACTTCGACATTGGGCAGGTGCTTGGTGACCTCACGGGCGAGCGCGACACGTTGCTCCAGCGGGAACAGCGGGTTTTTCTTCGGGCTGGCCGCCACTGCGATGATCACGTGGTCGAACAGGCGCGAAGCGCGCTCGACCAGGTCGCCGTGGCCTTTGGTAATGGGGTCGAAAGTACCCGGGTACAACACTCGGTTCATCGCGTCATCCTGGCTGGAGTGCGTTGGGGAGTCGGATGGTAGCGCAGCGACGGCGCCCCGGCCAAGCCATGCGGCCGGCTGATGGCACTATAGACAGGGCGTGTATTCGTTGTCATGCGTTGTGTGCCAGGCGGGTAGCCAACGCTTCGCTGAGCCTGGCGCTGATGGCATACACCGACAGCTGCGGGTTGGCGCCGATGCTGGTGGGGAACAGCGAGCCGTCGTGAACCGACAGGTTTTCCAGCTGGTGATGGCGGCCCAGGCTGTCGCACACCGCCTGGCGCGGGTCTTCGCCCATGGCGCAACCACCCATCACATGGGCGCTGCCCAGGCGCGTACGGAAAGGCTCCAACGGTAGGCGGTCGATCATGGCCAAGGCCTGTTCCAGGCTGGCAGCGGCGCTGGCATCGCTGTGCACCGGGGTTACCTCGGCCGCGCCGGCGGCGAACTGGACCTGCGCCATGCTGCGGTAGGCGCGCCGCAAGCCGTCACGCAGGTAGTCGGTGACCGGGTAATCGAGCACGGGGGAGCCGTCGCCGCGCAGTTCAACACTGCCACCCTGGCTTTGCGGGTGAAACCCGTCGCGCAGCAAGGCCAGCATGACATGGGTATTGGGCAGTGCGGCCATGCGCCGGGCATTGTCCTGGCCATGGCCACCCAGCAGGGTGCTGGCCAGGGCCGGGTGCAGCGGCGGTACTTCGAGCTTGTAGCCCACCGGCCCCTCCGTGCCTTGCTGCCACTGGAAATGGTCGCTGTAGATCGACTGCGGCGCGCCGTAGTAGGGGTCGATGCGTTCGTTGAAGCGTGCGGCGCTGAAGTTGACCAGGTGCAGGAAGGTGCGTTTGCCCAGGCGGCCATGCGGGTCGGGGGCATTGGAGCGCAGCAGCAGGGCCGGGCTGTTGATGCCGCCGCCTGCCAGGATGTAATGGCGCGCGTGTACCGTCACTTGCCGACCTGTCGGGTGGATGCCTTGCGTATCCAGGGCCTGGCAGGTCAGGTGTTGGATGCGCTCGCCGTTGTGGCTGAAGCGCTCGGCCCGGGCCAGGTAGAGCAGCTCGCCGCCCTGTTCGAGGGTGGCGGGAATGCGCGTCACCAGCATCGATTGCTTGGCATTCACCGGGCAACCCATGCCGCAGTAACCCAGGTTCCAGCAGCCGCGCACGTTGCGCGGGATGACTGCCCAGCGATAACCCAGTTGTTCGCAGCCACGGCGCAGCACGTCGTTGTTGGCATTCGGTGGCATGGCCCAGGGTGTGATACCCAGCTCCAGTTCCATGCGCTCGAACCAAGGGCGCAGCTCATCTTCGCCGAGCCCTTGTACGCCATGGGCCGAGGCCCAGTGCGCCAGGGTCTGCGGCGGGGTGCGAAAACTCGACGTCCAGTTCACCAGCGTGGTGCCGCCTACGGCACGGCCTTGCAGGATGGTAATGGCGCCATCCTTGCTCATGCGCCCCAGGCCCTCCTGATAGAGGCTGGCATAGGCTTCGTGCTCCAGCAGCTTGAAGTCGCTGCTGGTCTTCAACGGGCCTTCTTCGATCAGCAAGACCTTGAAGCCCGCGGCGCTGAGCCGCTGTGCGCTGGTGGCGCCGCCGGCACCGCTGCCAATCACGGCGATATCGGCGTGCAGTTGCAGGTCGTGTTCCAGGCGTGAGGCGTCGTGGGTGATCCAGCCGCGGTCGAGGCCTTGGCGAAACGGGTCAGGCACAGGCATTGGCGATGCTCTTGTCGTGTTCAGATTTTCGGTGGGCCAGGGTAGCCGCAGGCGGCCCAGGACTCGGGGCGCTCGTACCAGGCCATTTGCAGCAGTTGCAGCAGTGAGGCATGGCCCATGCGCAGCAGGTTCAGCGAGCTGCCCTGCCAGCGCTGCAGGAAAGCCTCGACCTGGGCGGGCGCGGCCTGGGCCCAGGCCCCCCAGATGCCGGTCAGTGGGCCGCGGGTCAGCGGCAGGCTGAGCACGTCGAACAATTGCCGGGTAAGTTTGAGCATCTCCGGCGACAGCGCTGCCAGCTTGTAATCGAGGCTGCGCAGCACCAGCGTATCGGTGGCCAGCGTGCCGCTGAGCACCACCGGTATGAGCGCACGCAGCAGTGGCAGGTCATCGTGGCGCAGCGCCTGAAACCCCGGCGCGGCCGTTTGTGCGCTGCAGCCCACCAGGCTGGCACCGGCCAGGAAGGTGCTCGCGGCAACGCTGAAACGCAGCAGGTCACGACGGTGCATGGCCCGGGCCTCAGCGGATGAACAACTTGTAGACCAGGCGCTGCAGGGCTTTGCCGTAAGGCGGGTAAATCAGCCGTGCGGCGTTGAAGCGTTGCTTGGCCAGTACCGCCTTGGCCTTGCTGAAGGTCAGGAAGCCTTCGTGGCCGTGGTAGTGCCCCATGCCCGAGGGGCCTATGCCACCGAACGGCAGGTCGTCCTGAGCCACATGCAGCAAGGTGTCGTTCAGGCATACCCCGCCGGAATGGCTGTGCTGCAACACCTGTTGCTGTTCGCCGCGGTCGTAGCCGAAGTAGTACAGCGCCAAGGGCCGCGGACGCTGGCTGATGTAGGCCAGCGCGTCATCGAGCGTGTCGTAGGGCATCAGCGGCAGCAGCGGGCCGAATATTTCGTCCTGCATGACCTGCATGGTGTCGTTCACTTTGGTCAGCACGTGTGGCGGCAGGCGCCGCCCTTGGCGTGTCTCGTGGGCGTACAGGTCGGTCACCTGCGCACCTTTGCCGCGCGCGTCCTGCAGCAGGTGCTCAAGGCGTGCCAGTTGCCGGGGGTTGATGATGGCGCTGTAGTCAGGGTTGTCGGCAATGCGAGGGTACATGCGCCGCACGGCGGTGCCGTAGGCATCGGCGAAAGCATTCAGGCGCTCGCGCGGCACCAGCACGTAGTCGGGGGCGACGCAGGTCTGGCCGGCGTTGAGCGTCTTGCCGAAGGCGATGCGCTCGGCGGCTGTTTCCAGCGGTACGCTGGCCGACACGATGGCCGGGGATTTGCCGCCCAACTCCAGGGTCACCGGCGTCAGGTTTTGCGCGGCCGCCAGCATGACCTGGCGGCCTATGCTGGTGGCCCCGGTGAACAGCAGGTGATCGAAAGGCAGGCGAGCGAACGCCTGGCCGACCTCGACCTCGCCAAGCACCACACTGACCAGGTCCTCGGGAAACACCTGTTGCAGCAGGGCCTGCAAGGCCTGGCCAGTAGCCGGGGTGGCCTCGCTGAGCTTGAGCATGACCCGGTTGCCAGCGGCCAGGGCACAGGTGAGCGGGCCGATGGCGAGAAACAGCGGGTAATTCCACGGCACGATGATGCCGACGACGCCTAGCGGCTGGTAAAGCACCCGCGCGCTGGCCGGCTGGAATGCCAGCCCCACGGCCCGCCTGGAAGGGCGCATCCAGCGTTGCAGGTGGCGCTCGGCATGGCGTATGCCTTGCACCGAGGGCAGAAGCTCGGCCAGCAACGTTTCATCGGCGCTGCGCCCGCTGAAGTCGGCATCGATTGCTGCGATCAGCTGCTGCTGGTTGGCCAGCAGGGCCTCGCGCAAGCTTTTCAGCCACTGCCGCCGTTGTGTTGCCGGCGGCAGAGGGTTGCCGGCGAACGCCTGGCGCTGGGCGCTGAATGTCGCCTCCAGGGCGTGGTCGGCATGCACGGCAGGCAAGGCGATGGGCGAGGTCACGGCGGTCTCCTGGCTGAGCTTGAAGTTTCTAGAGTCTATACTCTAATTTCTGCGTTGGCGCGAGTATTACCCTTGCAGAGACCGGTGTATCAGCCGGGTGAATCGCCGTAAGATGAACCTTTATCAACGCCTGCAGACTGGGAGCTTGAGCATGGCCCCGCGCATGAAGACCCGAGAGCGCATCGTGCAGAACAGCCTGGAGCTGTTCAACCAGCAGGGCGAGAGATGCGTCAGTACCAACCACATTGCCGCACACATGGAAATTTCGCCCGGCAACCTGTATTACCACTTCCCTAACAAGCAGGCGATCATCGCGGTGTTGTTCAGCCAGTACGAAGAACTGGTGGACAGTTTCCTGCGCCCGCCGCAGGGGCGTGCGGCGACCGTGGAGGACAAGCGGTTCTACCTCAAGGCGCTATTGGCGGCGATGTGGAACTACCGCTTCCTGCACCGCGACCTGGAGCATCTGCTGGACAGCGATGCCGAACTGGCCGCCCGCTACCGGCGCTTCTCCGAGCGCTGCCTGCGCCAGGGCCAGGCGATCTATCGCGGCTTCGTCGAGGCAGGCATCCTGGCTATGGCGCCGGCGCAGATCGAATCGCTGACCATCAACGCCTGGATCGTGCTGACCTCGTGGGTACGTTTTCTCAGTACCACCCGCGAGCACTCCGCGCACCTGGGTGAAGAAGCCTTCATGCGCGGCGTCTACCAGGTACTGGTGCTGGAGCTGGGTTTCGTCACCGACAGTGCCCGCCACGCGGTGGACGCGCTGTGCCAGGAATTTCAGGTACCGTTCAACCAGGCCCTGGAGCTGTAACCCGGGGCGCCAGTGTCATTGCTTTGTGCCATTGATCAGGAGATTGTCATGCCCCTTGCGCAATTGATCACCCCGCAACAATTGGCCGAGCGTCTGGGCTCGCCCAAATCGGTGATCCTCGACTGCCGCTTTGCCCTTGAAGATGTCGACTATGGCCAACGCAGCTATGCGCAAGGGCACATAGCCGGTGCGCATTTTGCCGACCTGGACCGCGATCTCAGCGGGCCGGTGAGCAAGGGGCGTACCGGGCGCCACCCGTTGCCCGATGCGCAGCGGCTGGTCGAGCGCTTGCGTGAGTGGGGTGTGGACAACGACAGCGAAGTGGTGCTGTACGACGACGGCCCCGGTGCCTTTGCTGCCCGTGCCTGGTGGCTGCTGGTCTGGTTGGGCAAGCGCAGCGGCGTGGCGATCCTCGACGGTGGCCTGAAGGCCTGGCATGCAGCGCACCTGCCCCTGAGCCTGGACCCTGCACCCAAGCGCCAAGGCACGTTCAGCGGCGAGCCAGACCCCGCGCTGCTGATCGATGCCGACCACCTGGCCAAGCGCCTGGGCAATGCAGACCTGACCCTGATCGATGCGCGGGCATTGCCGCGTTTTCGCGGCGAGGTGGAGCCCATCGACCCGGTGGCGGGGCATATCCCCGGCGCGCAGTGCGCGGCGTTTACTGACAACCTGGGGCCTGATGGGCGCTTTTTGCCGGCCGATCAGCTCAGGCAGCGCTTTGCCGAAAAGCTGGCCGGGCGGGCACCGGAGCACGTGGTGTCTTACTGCGGTTCGGGGGTGACGGCATGTCACAACCTGTTTGCACTGGCGCTGGCAGGCTACCCGTTGGGCAAGCTGTATGCCGGGTCGTGGAGTGAGTGGATCACTGATCCGGAGCATGGGGTGGCCACCGGCGAATAGGTAAGTCTGCCGCGAGCAGGGCATGGAGGGACGTTACTGGCCCTCCACCAGCCACTGCGGAATCCGCCGTTCCAGGTAGTACCCGGGCCTGCGCAGGCTGCCATCGACAAAGCCCACATGGCCGCCGCGGCGGTGCAGCTCGAAACGGGTCTGGGGGGCCAGTTCCCGCGCGGTCGGCAAGCTGTGGCTGGACACGAACGGGTCGTCACTGGACTGAATGATCAGCGTTGGCGTGCGGTTCTGGCCAAGAAAGAAGTGGCTCGACGAGCGGCGATAGTAGTCGTGTACATCGCGAAAACCGTTCAAGGGTGCCGTGACCTTGCCGTCGAACTCCCAGAACGTGCGCAAGTTACTCAGCTGGCCCAGGCGGTCGAGTTCGGCCAACCGGTCATGCTGGCCCTGGGCATGGAAGTGCCGCTGCTTGAGTTGTACATACGCCAGCATTTCGCGCATGAAGTGCGCCTGGTACACCTTGGAAAATCCCTGGCCGATGCGGTCTGCGCAGTGGTCCAGACGAAACGGTACCGAGACCGCTACCGCAGCCTCCAGCTGGCTGGCGACGCCGCTTTCACCCAGGTATTTCAACAACACATTGCCGCCCAGCGAATAGCCCACCACATACAGCGGTGCCAGTGGGCGCTGGGCGCGCAGGTGGGCGATGATCTCCGCCAGGTCTTCGCTGGCGCCGGAGTGATAGCTTCGGGGCAACAGGTTGGGTTCGCCCGAACAGCCGCGCCAGTTCACCGCCACGCTGGCCCAGCCCCGGGCTTGCAGGGCTTGCTGCAAGCCCTTCACATAGGGTGAGTGAGAGGAACCGGTCAGCCCGTGCAACACCAGTACCAGCGGCGCCTGCGGCTGGTGTGGGCCATGCCAGTCCAGGTCGATGAAGTCGCCATCAGCCAGCCACAGGCGCTCCCGGTTGCGCGCAAGCGCCGGCAGCTTGCGCCACAGGGGGCCCCACAATGTTTGCAGATGCGGGTTGGACAGGCCGATGGCCGGACGGAAAGGGGCGCTGAGGCTAGGCATGCTGGGCGACTCGTGATGTGCCGGCCTAGAGTGCCACGAAACAGCGCCTTTGTACCTGCGCTATTGGTCGAGCGCGGTCGGTTTGGATAATGGCAATTGCTCGGTAACCGGGCCGCTGGTGACGAATACCTGTGGGGCCTGCAGCCAGACTTGCGCCGCTTCACGCAGATTGGCAGGGGTAAGCGCCGACAGTTTACCGAGGAAGGTGCCCAGGTGGTCTGGCGCCAAGCCTTGGTGGCTGTAGGTGGCCAAGGCCTGGGCCATTCTCGCGCGGTCTGCCAGGCTGTCGTGCAGTTTACCGGCGATCTGGTTCACCGCCATGTCGCATTCGGCCTGGCTGGGGCCGTGTTCACGCAGGCATGCCAGAATCGCCGACACCAGCGCGCCAGAGGCGTCCCGGTACTGGGGGGCGATATCCCAGTGGATCTGCAACTGGCTGGCGGCATCCAGCGGCCTCAGGTCGCAGGAGATGGCGTAGGTGAGGTTGCGCAGGGTGCGCAATTCCTGGGTAAGGCGCGACTCGTAGCTACTGCCCAGGATTGCGTTGAGCAGATACAGGGCCGGGAACACCGGATCCTGGGCCGATACGTTCGTTGCAAGGGTGAGCGTTGCCTGGGTGGTACTGCTGGCCGCAGCGAGATTCAGGTCCAATGCCTGGTAGTCGGGAACCGATGGCGTGCGTTGCGCCGCCCAGCCTTGCGGCAGGGCCCGGACCAGGTCGTCGACAAGCTGCCGTGCTTCCTCGCGGGTCAGGTTGCCCACCAGGCCGATGTCGAGGTTGTTGGCCGAATACGCCTGTTGGTGGAACGCCCGGATCTGGTCATCGCCAATGCTGGCGATAGTCTGCGCCGTCAGGGTGGCCGCGTAGGGGTGGTCGCTGAAGATATGCGCGGTGGCCGCCTTGGTAATCCGCAGCAGCGGATGGTTGCCATACCTGGCCTGGCTGAATACGAGCCGTTCGCCGATTTTGGCCACATCGCCCGCGCGCAATGCCGGGCGGGCCAGCATCTCGGTCAGCAGTTGCATCGCGCTGTCGCGCAGTGCCGGCAGGCTCAGGGCGCGCAGGGTGACAAGGGCGCTGTCGTCGCTGATCCTCCTGCCCAGGATGGCGCCGAAACCGGCCATATCCTCGGCGAACCGCGTGGCGTCGAGTTGCCCGGTGCCTTGGTCGAGGCTGTACAGCACAAGTGCCGCAAGCCCAGGGTGGGCGCCGTCGAGTACGCTGCCTGCGCGAAAGCGTAATGCCAGGTCGAACATGGGCCGGTCATGGCGTGCGAGGAAGCTGACGCGGGTGCCTTCTGCCGTTCGCCAGTGCTCAGGGTGGGCCTGCAGGTCTGGAATGTGGCCAAGGTCGATACCCTGTGCCGAGCGCAGGTTGGCCATGGCCGCCAAGGCGGTGTCGTCAGCCGGGCCGTTGCACGTCAGCGGCAAGGGGGTTGGGGAGGGTACCTGGATCATGCTGTTGCTCCTGGCTGAAGGTAGCTGGTGGTCAACCGTTCGCGCCCCAGGTAGGCAAGTGCCACTTGCTGCACCTGTTGGCTGTCGAGGTCGCGGATGATCTGGATGTCTTGGTCCACGGCCGCGACGGCGATGCCGGCAGCGGCGGCCTCGCCGATTCGCTCGGCTTGGGCCACCTGGCTGTCAGTGAACAGGCGGCGGGCAAGCATGCGCAATTTCGCGCGTTCAAGCTCAGCAGTGGGCACCGCAGTGTTGCGCAGTGCTTCGAGGTGCTGGCAAACAGCGTGTGCAGCCTGTTCTGGCGTGCTGTTCATGCTGTTCACGTACGCTGACAGGGTCAGCAGCGTGTCACCCTGCAGCAGGGGCTGATAGGTGATGCTGATGCCGGTGAGCAGGCGTTTGTCGCGCACCAGGTCACTGTAGAGCCTGGCGCTGAAACCGCCGGCCAGCACCTCGCGGATCAACTCGAGGGCAGGGGCAGTGGCTGCATCCGCTGCGGTGGCCCTGCTCGGAACGTTGAACGACATGAACAGCCCTTCGCGTAACCCAGGCAGGCTCACGGTTTGCGTGCGCGCCTGCAACGGCTGGTCTTGCCGTGGTGCGGGGCGCTGCGGCACTGGCGCGCTCGGCAGGCTGGCGAAGTACTGCTCTACCTGGGTGCGCAGGGTTGCCAGGTCGATGCCGCCAACCACCACCAGCGTGGCGTTGTTGGGCCGGTACCAGGTTGCATACCAGGTTCGCAGCGTTTCCATTCCTATATCGGCAAGGTCGGCCAGGGAACCGAAGCTCGGTTGCCCGTAGGCATTGCCGCCATGGGCCAGCGCCAGGTGGAGGTCGTACGCCTGTTGGTCTGGGTGGTTGTCCAACTTGAGGCGCCTTTCGTCCTCGACGGCTTTTTTTTCCCGGTCCAGTTCTGCCTGGCCGAAGGTCGCGCTGTTCATGGCATCGGCCATGATCTCCAATGCGATTGGCAGGCGAGCGACCGGCAGCGTTATCTCATACGCCGTCGCCTCTTCATGGGTGCTGGCATTGGCGTTGCCGCCCAGGCGGGCGATCACTCGCGAGTATTGGCCGGCGGCAAGTTTGCTGCTGCCTTCGAAAATCAGGTGTTCCAGGAGGTGGGATAGGTTGCTGTGGCCCGCGGGCTCATGGCTGGAACCCACGTGATACCAAAGTTGCACGGCGGCCAGCTGGCTGGTGTGGTCTGGCCGCAGGTAGACGGACAAACCGTTGCTCAGGGTGAAGTGCTGCAGTGGCAAGGGGGCGGCTGAAGCCACAGATGCCAGTCCTGCCGAGACCTGGTCGAGGGTGACGGGCGCAGGTGAAGTCATCGCTGAAGTGCTCCGGTTGGGTGAACCGCAACAGCTTCAGCGAAATGGCACCGTAGGCAGCGCTACATAGTTAGCCCCGCTGCCACAGCGCGTAATACACCTGGCCGGTTTTTTTCTCGCGATGCAGGCGCCAGTTGCCGGGCAGTTGCAGGGCCGACGGTGCTGCTTCGCTCTCGGTGTAGACCCAGGCTTGCTCGCTGAGCCACTGGTGCTGCTCCAGCAGGTTGCAGGTGTTGGCCAGTAGGTCCTGGTGGAATGGCGGGTCGAGGAACACCACGTCGAACTGCTGCTTGGCCGGGTTCTGCAGGTAGCGCAGGGCATCGGCTTGCAGGATTTGCCCGCGCGGGCAGCGGAGGATCTCCAGGTTGTTTTTCAGGTTGGCGATGGCCGCCGGGTTGCTGTCCAGTGCCACCGCGTCTTCAGCGCCGCGGGACAGGGCTTCGAGCACGAGGGCGCCACTGCCGGTGAAGGCGTCCAGTACCCGAGCGCCCTCGATGTAGGGCGCCAGCCAGTTGAAGACGGTTTCGCGCACACGGTCGGGCGTTGGCCGCAGGCCTTCACCATCCGGCACCGCCAGGCGACGGCTGCGCCACTCGCCGGCGATGATGCGCAGGTGGCCCTGGCCCTTGCTTTGCCCGGTTTGCGGGCGGGCGGGAGGGGTGGATCTTGGCATTAGTGCTCCGGTACCCCGAGCGGCTGCTCGGAGGGCTTGTCAGTGGGTGCTGGCAGCGGTTTCTGTGGCACTTTCGGGCCAACGGTGACGATCACCAGTTTATCGGCTGACAGGTGTTTGTTCATGGCGGCCTTAACCTGCTCGACAGTGAGGGCCTGGGACTGCTGCATGAAGTCCTCCAGCCAGGTCAGCGGCAAGTTGTAGAAGCCGATGGCGCCCAGCTGGCCGACGATGCTGGCATTGCTGGCATTGGACAACGGGAAGCTGCCGGCCAGTTCGCGCTTGGCATCGTCCAGCTCTTGCTGGGTGGGGCCGGTCTTGAGGTAATCGGCGAGAATGCCCTGCACCAGCTTGAGCGTGCCCTCGCTGAGTTCGGCACGGGTTTGCAGGTTGATCATGAACGGGCCGCGCACCTGCATCGGGCTGAAGACCGAGTAAACGCCGTACGTCAGGCCGCGTTTTTCCCGCACTTCGCTCATCAGCCGGGTACCGAAGGCACCGCCGCCGAGGATCTGGTTACCCAGCGACAGTGCAGGCCAGTCCGGGTCCTGGCGGTCGATACCAAGCTCGGCCAGCATCAGGTGGGTCTGCTTGGACGGGAAATCGATGTGGGTCAGGCCGGGCTTGGCTTCGGCCGGCTGCGCCGGCGCGGGCAGCGCCGGGCCCTTGGGTAGCCCGGCGGACACCTGGGCGGCGATGGCTTCGGCTTCGGCGCGGCTGAGGTCGCCGACCAGGGCGATCACGGCGTTGCCACCGGTGTAGGCCTTGGCATGGAAAGCGCGCAGTTGGGCCAGGCCGATGCCGTTGATGCTTTCGGCAGTGCCGTCGCTGGGGTGGGCGTAGGGGTGGTGGCCATAGAGGTTGGCGAACAGCGCTTTGCCAGCGATTTTGCCAGGGTTCTGCTTCTCGTACTCGAAGCCGGCCAGCATCTGGTTCTTGATGCGCTTGAGCGCGTCTTCAGGGAAGCTCGGCTTGCCGGCGACCTCGGTGAACAGCTTGAGCGCCGGCTCGCGCTTGTCCTTGGCGCTGAGGCTGCGCAGCGAGGCCACGGCCATGTCACGGTAGGAGCCGTTGCCAAAGTCTGCGCCCAGGCTCTCGAAGCCTTCGGCGATGGCGGTCACGTCCTTGCCGGCCACGCCTTCGTTGAGCATGGCGTTAGTCAAGGCAGCCAGGCCTGGCGTGCCGCCGTCCTGGCTGCTGCCGGCGGCAAAGGTCACGCGCAGGTCGAACATCGGCAGCTCGCGCGCCTCGACGAACAGCACCCGGGCCCCTTCGGCGGTGTTCCAGTGCTGAATGTTCAGCTGGCGCCGGCTCGGTGCCTTGCCATCCAGCTCGGCCAGCGACTGCAGGGTGTTGGCCGGCCGGGCCGCAGTGTTGTCGGCCTTGGCGGCGTTGTCGGCCAGGGCCGGGGCAGCCAGCACCGCTGCCAGCGCCAGGGCGCGGATACCGGTGGCCAACAGGGTTGGGCGTGGTGCGCGACGATCACTCATGAGCGGACTCCTCGGGCAGTACATGGGCAACGCTCAGGCGTTCGCGGGTGAAATAGGTGCGCGCGGCGTTCTGGATGTCCTGCGGGGTAACGCGCTTGAGCTCGTCCAGTTCGCTGTCGATCAGCTTCCAGGACAGGCCGACGGTTTCCAGTTGGCCGATGGTGGTGGCCTGGCTGCTGATGGAGTCGCGGTCATAGACCAGGCCGGCGATAACCTGGGCGCGTACGCGCTCCAGTTCCTCGGCGCTGGGCGGGGTGGTTTTGAGTTCGTCGAGCAGTTGCCACACGCCCTTCTCGACGTCGGCCAGGGTTTTCTGCTTCTGAACGTTCGGCGTGGCCGAAATCAGGAACAGGCTGTCGCCACGGGTAAAGGCGTTGTAGCTGGACGAAGCACCGGCCACCAGCTCCTGGCCACGCTCCAGGCGCGCCGGCATGCGGGCGCTGTAGCCGCCGTCGAGCAGCGCCGAGATCAGGCGCAGGGCGTGTACGGTGCGGGGGTCCTTGGCCGTGGCCAGGCCGGGCACGTTGAACCCGTAGATCAGGCTTGGCAGTTGCGTGCGCACGTGCAGGGTCAGCTGGCGCTGGCCGGGCTCTGCGAGCTCAAGTGGCAGCTTGGCCGGTGGCACGGTGCGCTTCGGAATGCTGCCGAAGTACTTCTGGGCCAGGCCTTTGACCTCGTCGGGGGTGACATCGCCGACCACTACCAGCGTGGCATTGTTGGGGGCATACCAGGACTCGTACCAGTGGCGCAGTTCCTCGACCTTCATGCGCTCCAGGTCGGCCATCCAGCCGATGGTCGGGGTATGGTAGCCGCTGGCAGGGTAGGCCATGGCGCGGAACAGCTCGAAGGCCTTTGCAGTGGGCTGATCGTCGGTACGCAGGCGGCGCTCTTCCTTGATGACCTCGATTTCCTTGCTGAATTCGTCGGCTGGCAGGCGCAGGCTGGCCAGGCGGTCGGCCTCCAGTTCCAGGGCTACGGGCAGGCGGTCACGCGCCAGCACCTGGTAGTAGGCGGTGTAGTCGTCGCTGGTGAAGGCGTTCTCTTCGGCGCCCAGGTCGCGCAGCACGCGTGAAGCTTCGCCGGGGCCGAGCTTGGCGCTCCCCTTGAACATCATGTGCTCCAGGGCGTGCGACAGGCCGGTCTGGCCCGGGGTTTCGTAGCTGGAACCGACCTTGTACCAGATCTGCGAGACCACCACCGGGGCGCGGTGGTCTTCGCGCACCACGACCTTGAGGCCGTTGTCGAGGATGAATTCGTGGGTGGGTTGCACATCGGCGGCGAAGGCGGCGAGCGGCAGGCAGAGCGTGCCGAGCAACAGGCCAGCGGCGCGGCGGGCTAGAGCATTCATACGGTGTTTAACCTGTTCGGCGGCCCGCTGGGTTTAGCGTCGACGGGCCAGGAGGTGCTAGGATACTGATCCGGTTGCCTGGCGACCATGCCTGTCGCCGTTCTGGCCCACAGGACACTAAGACAAAACATTGCGCATGAACCAGCCGGCTTCAAGATAGTCTGTTCTGCGTAGAGAGAATTCCCGATCCGCCGTAGCTGGCGCATCGCTACCCTGAGATAGCCGTCTTCCATGTTTGGTTCCAACGACGACAAGAAAGCGCCGGCCGAGGCTGGTGAAAAGAAAGGCCTGTTCAGCTGGTTTCGCAAGAAGCCGCAACAACCTGTGGACGCTGGCGTTCCCGCCAGTGAAGCCCCCGCTGTCGAGCAACCTGTAGCCGCTCCGGTCGAGGCCCCCGCTGCTGAAGCGCCGCAGCCTGAGGCGCCCGCGCCTGCCCCGGCAGCCGAAGCGCCGGCGCCGGTCGCTGTGCCGCCGTTGCCGGCCGCTGAACCCGAGCCGCTGGTTTCCCCGCCGCCGGTAGCGCCCGCGCCGCAACCCGTTGCCCCTGCGCCGGTGCCAGCGGCTGTGGTGGACGTCGCCCGTACCGAGCCTGCGCCGGTCAGCAACCTGGTACTGCCGGTGGCCGAAGAGCCGGTAGCGCTGGTGCCGGACCTGGAACCCAAGGCGCCACCGGCGATCCCCGAGCGCCCTGCACCTGAGGTGGTTGCCCCGCCGGCCGTGGCTGCCACAGCCGTCGAGGTCGTGCCAGAGCCAGCGGCGGCGGCGGCCGAACAGGCCAGGCCTGGCTTCTTTGCCCGCCTCAAGCAGGGCCTGTCGAAGACCAGCGCCTCCATTGGCGAGGGGATGGCCAGCCTGTTCCTGGGCAAGAAAGTCATCGACGACGACTTGCTCGACGAGATCGAAACGCGCCTGCTGACCGCCGACGTGGGCGTGGAAGCCACGTCGACCATCGTCCAGAACCTGACCCAGAAAGTCGCCCGCAAGCAACTGGCCGATGCCGACGCCCTGTACAAGTCGCTGCAGGAAGAGCTGGCGGCATTGCTGCGTCCGGTCGAGCAGCCACTGAAAGTGCAGGCGCAGAACAAGCCCTACGTGATCCTGGTGGTAGGCGTGAACGGCGCCGGCAAGACCACCACCATCGGCAAACTGGCGAAAAAACTGCAACAGGAAGGCAAGAAGGTGATGCTGGCCGCCGGCGATACCTTCCGCGCCGCAGCGGTCGAGCAGTTGCAGGTGTGGGGTGAGCGTAACCAGATTCCGGTCATCGCCCAGCACACCGGTGCCGACTCCGCATCGGTCATTTTCGACGCCGTGCAGGCCGCCAAGGCCCGCGGTGTGGATGTGCTGATCGCCGACACCGCCGGCCGCCTGCACACCAAGGACAACCTGATGGAGGAGCTGAAGAAGGTGCGCCGGGTCATCGGCAAGCTCGACGCCGAGGCGCCGCACGAGGTGCTGCTGGTGCTCGACGCCGGTACCGGGCAGAACGCCATCAGCCAGGCCAAGTACTTCAACCAGAGTGTCGAATTGACCGGCCTGGCCCTGACCAAGCTCGATGGCACCGCCAAGGGCGGGGTGATCTTCGCCCTGGCCAAGCAGTTCAAGTTGCCCATCCGCTTCATCGGTGTCGGCGAAGGCATCGACGACCTGCGCACCTTCGAAGCGGAGCCTTTCGTCAAGGCTCTGTTCGCCGAGCGAGACTGACCATGATCCGATTCGAACAGGTTGCCAAGCGCTATCCCAATGGTCATGTCGGTTTGCATGAGCTGAGTTTCCGGGCGCGCCGGGGCGAGTTCCTGTTCGTCACCGGCCACTCGGGCGCCGGCAAGAGCACCTTGCTGCGCCTGCTGCTGGCCATGGAGCGCCCGACCAGCGGCAAGCTGATGCTGGCCGGGCAGGACCTGGGCCAGATCAGCAACGCCCAGATCCCGTTCCTGCGCCGGCAGATCGGCGTGGTGTTCCAGAACCACCAACTGTTGTTCGACCGCACGGTGTTCAACAACATTGCCCTGCCGCTGCAGATTCTGGGCTTGTCCAAGGCCGAGATCGCCAAGCGCGTCGATTCCGCCCTGGAGCGCGTGTCGCTGGCTGACAAGGGCGAGCTGTTCCCGGCTGACCTGTCCACCGGGCAGCAGCAGCGGGTCGGCATTGCCCGGGCAATCGTCCACCAGCCCGCGCTGCTGCTGGCCGATGAACCCACCGGTAACCTCGACCCGCGGCTGGCCGCAGAAATCATGGGGGTATTCGAGGACATCAACCGCCTGGGTACTACGGTTTTGATCGCCAGCCACGACCTGGCACTGATTGCGCGCATGCGTCACCGCATGCTGACCTTGCAGCGCGGCCGCTTGATCGGCGATGGGGAGGCCGGGCAATGAGCACTACACGTACGCCAAAGGTTTCCGAGCGCGTTGCGCCGAAGCCAGCCGACCCGCAGCCGGCCAAGAAAAAACGCGGCGAAGACGATGACGGCCCGGACTTCCGCACGTTGTTGCACGCCTGGCTGGAAAGCCACCGTGCCAGCCTGGCTGACAGCCTTCGCCGGCTGGGCAAACAGCCTATCGGCAGCTTCTTCACCTGCCTGGTGATGGCCGTCGCGCTGAGCATGCCGATGGGCCTGTCGTTGCTGTTGAAGAACGTCGAGCAACTGGGCGGTTCGTGGCAGCGCGCGGCGCAGATTTCGCTGTACCTCAAGCTGGATGCCGGCAGCCGTGATGGCGAGGCGCTGCGCGACGAGATCAAGGGCATGCCCGGCGTGGCAGACGCGCAGTATGTCAGCCGCGAGCAGGCGCTGGAGGAATTCCAGCAGCAGTCCGGTCTGGGCGAGGCCTTGCGCGAACTGCCGGAAAACCCGCTGCCAGGTGTGGTGGTAGTCACCCCGACCGAGGTCGACAAGCCCGCCCTTGAAGCCTTGCGTCAGCGCCTTGCGGAGCTGCCGCGGGTGGATGTGGCGCAACTGGACCTGGTCTGGGTCGAGCGGCTGGCGGCGATCCTCAAGCTGGGTGACCGGTTCGTCTTCGGTCTGGCGGTGATGCTTATTTCTGCACTGCTGTTAGTAATCGGTAACACAATTCGTCTACATATCGAAAACCGCCGCATCGAGATCGAAGTAATCAAGCTGGTCGGCGGCACCGATGCCTACGTACGCCGGCCTTTCCTATACATGGGCGCATTGTATGGCCTGGGTGCAGGGCTGCTGGCGTGGGGGATCCTGGCGTTTGGCCTGAACTGGCTGAACGAGGCGGTGGTAGGGCTTTCCGGGCTATACGGCAGTGACTTCGCCCTGGGCGGAGTGCCGGGGTCCGATGGTCTGTCGCTCTTGATCGGAGCGGTGTTGTTGGGGTATATCGGTGCATGGATTGCAGTCGCCCGCCACTTGAACGAGCTGGCACCGCGATAGTTTTTACAGGCCAGCATTGACATTTTGTTCACGATGGAACTTGTACCGTCGTTCCAGGTCAATGTTGGCAGCGCCCAAAAAGCGCGAGTCTAGTAAGTCGGAGGTTCTTGAATGACCACATCGTTGCAACCTGCCTATGCCTTGGTACCCGGTGCAAACCTGGAAGCCTATGTGCACACGGTCAACAGCATCCCGCTGCTGACGGTCGAGCAGGAGCGTGATCTGGGCGAGCGTCTCTATTATCAGCAGGATGTCGAGGCCGCTCGTCAAATGGTGATGGCCCACCTGCGTTTCGTCGTACATATCGCCCGTAGCTATGCTGGTTATGGGCTGGCCCAGGCTGACCTGATTCAGGAAGGCAACGTTGGCCTGATGAAGGCCGTCAAACGCTTCAACCCTGAAATGGGCGTGCGCCTGGTGTCGTTCGCCGTGCACTGGATCAAGGCCGAGATCCACGAGTTCATCCTGCGCAACTGGCGCATCGTCAAGGTGGCTACCACCAAGGCCCAGCGCAAGCTGTTCTTCAACCTGCGCAGCCAGAAGAAGCGCCTGGCCTGGTTGAACAACGACGAAGTGCATCGCGTGGCGGAGAGCCTTGGTGTCGAGCCGCGTGAAGTGCGCGAGATGGAGAGCCGCCTCAGCGGGCAGGACATGGCGTTCGACCCGGCAGCGGAAGCTGACGACGACAGCGCGTTCCAGTCCCCTGCGCATTACCTGGAAGACCACCGGTACGACCCGGCGGTGCAACTGGAGGATGCCGACTGGAGCGACAACTCCACCAGCAACCTGCACGAAGCGCTGCAAGGGCTGGACGAGCGCAGCCGCGACATTCTCTACCAGCGCTGGTTGGCTGAAGAGAAGGCCACCCTGCATGAGCTGGCAGACAAGTACAGCGTTTCGGCTGAGCGGATTCGCCAGCTGGAGAAGAATGCGATGAACAAGGTCAAGGCACTGATCGCAGCCTGATCGGGCCTTTGTTGCACAGAAAAGCCGCTGGCTCCGACGGAGCGAGCGGCTTTTTCATTTGTGCCGGCACTGCATTCAAAGCTTTCTGGATGAGTCGAGCTGCATCAGGTAGCTGGGGCCACCCAGCTGGCTCATTTGCCGACGAATCCACCCGGCACGGCTTGCCACATAGGCGCTCGGCCGGCTGGCACTCCACTTGATCGGGCTGGGCAATACTGCGGCCAGTTGCGCTGCCTGCTGGCGGGTGAGCTGGCTGGCATCGACACCAAAGTGATAGCGCGCCGCCGCCTGGGCGCCGAATACGCCTTTGCCCCACTCGGCGCTGTTCAGGTAAACCTCGAGAATGCGTTCCTTGGACCAGAGCAGTTCGATCAGTGCCGTGAACCAGGCTTCCAGCCCTTTGCGAAACCAGCTGCGCCCCGACCACAGGAACAGGTTCTTGGCCACTTGCTGGGTCAGGGTGCTGGCGCCACGAATGCTGCCGCCGCGCTCGTTGTAGGCCAGCGCAGCCTGGATAGCCGGGATGTCGAAGCCCCAGTGGCTGGCGAACTTCTGGTCTTCGCCGGCAATGACCGCGACCTTGAGTTCATCGGAGATGTTCTGCCACGGCTCCCAGTCGCGCTGCAGGTCGATGGGGTCGCCATTGACCCAGGATTGCACCTTGCGCTCGACCATCAGCGCCGTGCCGGGCGGGGGCACCCAGCGGAACACCAGCACCAGCACGATGCTGCAGGCAGCGAACCAGAGCAGGGCACGGAATAGGCGGCGAACAAGGGATGGCAGCATGACGATGGCTTGGCCGTACGGGTGGAAGGGGCCATTATACAGACCCGATCCAAGGAGTCGTCCCATGCTTCGCAGCTTCCTGATGCTTGCCGCCTTTTTCGGCTTTACCGGAGTCGCACTGGGTGCCTTCGCCGCCCACGGCCTGAAAAACCGGCTGACGGCCGACTACCTGGCGGTGTTCCACACCGGCGTGACCTACCAACTGGTGCATGCGCTGGCGATTCTTGCGGTTGCCGTGCTCTCGGCGCACTTGCCCGGGCGCCTGGTGGGCTGGGCCGGTGGGCTGTTTGCGATGGGTATCGTGCTGTTCTCCGGCAGCCTGTACCTGCTGGCCCTCAGCGGCCTGACCAAGCTGGGCATCATCACCCCGATCGGCGGCCTGTGCTTCCTGGCCGGCTGGCTATGCCTGGGGTTGGCGGCCTGGCGGCTGGGCTGACCAGCTGGTCCACAATCGCGACTAATGGCGCGCACCGCCCTTGGGTTGCGGGGCGGTTCGGCGCTAGAATGCGGGCCCCAAAGAATAATGGTGGCCGTGCGCATGCGCATTCAACTGAACGGTGAACCTTACGAACTGCCTGCCGGCGAGAGCGTTGCAGCCCTGCTGACGCGCCTGGAGCTCAGTGGGCGCCGCATTGCCGTGGAACTGAACCTGGATATCGTGCCGCGTAGCCAGCACGAGAGCACCCTGCTGAACGACGGCGACCAGGTCGAAGTGGTCCACGCGATCGGTGGCGGCTGACAGCAGCCTGGTGGTTCACAAGCAAGCCCTGCAACCTTTTCCCGAGGAACAACGATGAGCAACGTTCGCAGCGACAAGCCCTTCATTCTGGCCGGGCGCACGTTCCAGTCGCGCCTGCTGGTCGGCACCGGCAAATACCGTGACATGGAAGAGACCCGCCTGGCTACCGAGGCTTCGGGTGCCGAGATCGTCACCGTGGCCGTGCGCCGGACCAACCTTGGCCAGAATGCGGGTGAGCCGAACCTGCTCGACGTGTTGTCGCCCGACAAGTACACCATCCTGCCCAATACCGCAGGCTGCTTCGACGCCACCGAGGCCGTGCGTACCTGCCGCCTGGCCCGCGAGCTGCTGCAAGGCTACAAGTCCCACGAGTCGCGGACCTTGGTCAAGCTCGAAGTGCTGGCGGACCAGAAGACCCTGTTCCCCAACGTGATCGAAACCCTCAAGGCCGCCGAAGTGCTGGTCAAGGATGGTTTCGACGTGATGGTCTACACCAGCGATGACCCGATCATTGCCCGCCAGCTGGCTGAGGCGGGCTGCATCGCGGTGATGCCGTTGGCCGGCCTGATCGGCACGGGCCTGGGTATCTGCAACCCGTACAACCTGCAGATCATCCTGGAAGAATCGAAAGTCCCGGTGCTGGTCGATGCCGGCGTGGGCACCGCTTCCGACGCCACCATCGCCATGGAAATGGGCTGCGAGGCGGTGCTGATGAACTCGGCCATTGCCCACGCCCAGCAGCCGGTGTTGATGGCCGAAGCCATGAAGCACGCCATCGTCGCCGGTCGCATGGCCTACCTGGCCGGCCGGATGCCGAAAAAACTCTATGCCAGCGCCTCTTCGCCGCTGGATGGTCTGATCAAGTAAGAGCCCCAGATGACTGATTCGCAAGATACGCCGATCGCCGCCGACGGCGACCAGCGCCCACACCGCCGCATCAAGAGTTTCGTGATGCGTGCAGGGCGCATGACCGAAGGCCAGCAACGCGGCCTGGACCAAGGCGGCCCGCTGTACATCCTGCCGTTGGCCGACAGCCCGGTGGACTACGACCAGGTATTCGGCCGTTGCGCGCCGCGTACCCTGGAGATCGGCTTCGGTATGGGGCATTCCCTGCTGGAAATGGCCGCCGCCGCGCCGGAGCAGGACTTCATTGGTGTAGAAGTACACCGTCCCGGTGTTGGTGCGTTGCTCAACGGTGTGCTGACCCAGGGTTTGAAGAACCTGCGGGTGTATGACTGCGATGCCATCGAAGTGTTGAACCGCTGCGTGGCCGACAACAGCCTCGACCGCCTGATGCTGTTCTTCCCCGACCCTTGGCACAAGGCGCGCCACCACAAGCGCCGTATCGTGCAGCTGGAGTTCGCCGAGCTGGTGCGGCGCAAGCTCAAGCCCGGTGGCGTGTTCCACATGGCCACCGACTGGGAGCCGTATGCCGAGTACATGCTGGAAGTGATGAGCGCTGCGCCGGGCTATCGCAACCGCGCAGCAGACGGTACCTACGTGCCGCGCCCCGAAGAGCGCCCGATCACCAAGTTCGAACGCCGCGGCGAGCGGCTGGGGCATGGGGTGTGGGATTTGAAGTTCGAGAAGGTGGACTGATCGGCTGAATTGGCCTTTCGGTACGCTGTGGCCTGTAGAAATGCAGGCATGCGCGACCACTTCGATGACGCCCGTTAAAGGCTAGTCAAGTGGTAGGGCTGCCCTGGTTTGCCGGGGCAGCTTTTAGAATCTGCGCCCCGCTTGTTTCCTGCGCTGATCAACTAGCGCGATCGGTGTAGGAGCGGCCTTGTGTCGCGATGGGCTGCAAAGCAGCCCCGGCTATCTCAAGCCTTCTGCTGGCAGTGCCGACCTCTTCGCGGGTAAACCCGCTCCTACAGTGATCGCGCCAGCTTCCAGAAACTGGGCAAGACAGAATGTCCCACAAGCGTTCAGCCCCAGGCTGTGTCTCAGCCGCGCCGGTCGGCCACCACGCCAATCAGCACCACGACCACCAGCAGCACCGGCGCCAGTGCGTAGTTGTTGAACTGGCTCAGCCCCTTCACCACCCAGGGTGTGGCATAGATCAGTGCCGCGCCGCTGCCGACCATCACCATCACCGCCATGAACGGTACGCGCAGAGCGCCACCCAGGCTGCCCAGTCGTTGTTCGGCCCAGCCTTTGACGTCGCTGCCGAACAGCACCAGCAGGCAGCCTACCAAGGCCAGCGAAATTTCTGACAGGTTGCCGCGGCTCCAGCGGGAAACCGTCGCGAGCAGATCAAGTACCAGATCCATGGGTCATCCTTAGGTCAAGAAATACTGCAGCAGGTCATTGAGGAATAGCTGGCCCCTTGGCGTGGCCACCAGTCGATCCGGTTCGACCTGCAAAAGGCCCTTTTGTTCGGCTGCCCGACGGGCTTCGCGCAACTGCTCCAGCGGCAAGCCGGTGCGCTGGGTGAACAGCTGGGCTTCCACGCCATCGGTCAGGCGCAGGGCGTTCATCAGGAACTCGAACGGCAACTCGTCGACTGGCAGCAGCTTCTCACCGGCTTTGTACGGTTTGGCCAGGTTCAGGTAGTCCTTGGGCAAGCGAGTCTTCCAGGTGCGCAGGATACGGCCGTCAGCGAAGGTCAGTTTGCCGTGGGCGCCGGCGCCGATGCCGATGAAGTCGCCAAAACGCCAGTAGTTGAGGTTATGCCGCGCAGCGCGGCCGGCCTGAGCATAGGCCGAGACCTCGTACTGGCGAAAACCATGCCCGGCCATCAGCGCCTGGCCGGCTTCCTGGATGTCCCAGAGAATGTCGTCCTCGGGCAGCTCCGGCGGCTGGTTCCAGAATACCGTGTTGGGTTCGACGGTCAGTTGGTACCACGACAGGTGCGTGGGTCCCAGGTCCATGGCTTGGCGCAGGTCGCCCAGGGCGTCTTCCAGCGACTGGTCGGGCAGGCCGTGCATGAGGTCCATGTTGAAGTTGTCGAACCCGGCGGCGCGCGCCATGCCGGCTGCGCGGACGGCTTCGTCACCATTGTGGATGCGCCCCAGGGCCTGCAGCTTGGCCGGCTGAAAGCTCTGCACGCCAATGGACAGGCGATTGATGCCGGTTTGCCGGTAGGCCTTGAACTTGTCCTGCTCGAAGGTGCCCGGGTTGGCCTCCAGGGTGATCTCGATGTCCGCTGCGAACGGTATGCGCTGCTCCACGCCGCGCAGCAGGCGGCCCAGGGCGCCTGCACTGAACAGGCTGGGCGTACCGCCACCGAAGAAGATCGAGCTGATCGGCCTGCCTTGCACCGCCGCCAGCTCCTGGTCCAGGTCGGTCAGCAGTGCCGCGACGTAGGCGTCTTCCGGCAGCTCAGGGCCGGCCGCGTGGGAGTTGAAGTCGCAGTAAGGGCATTTGCGCACGCACCACGGAATGTGGATGTACAGCGCCAGCGGCGGCAGGCTGGTAAAGCCCGCCGCGCCAGGGGTAGCCAGCGTTGCGATCATGCCAGGCCCAGGCGTTGGCGCAGCAGGGCCATGGCGCGGGCGCGGTGGCTGAGCTGGTTCTTGTCCACAGGTGCCAGGTCGGCGCTGGAGCAGTTGCGTTCGGGCACCCAGAACAGTGGGTCATAGCCAAAGCCATGCTCGCCACTGGCCTGGAACAGAATGCGCCCTTGCCACAGGCCCTCGCAGAGGATCGGGAGCGGGTCATCCGCGTGGCGTACCAGTGCCAGCACACAGACGAACTGTGCACCGCGCTCGGCTTCTGGTACGTCTTTCAGTACGTCGAGCAGCTTGGCATTGTTTGCCGCGTCACCCTTGCCATCGGCATAGCGCGCCGAGTAGATACCCGGCGCACCGCCGAGGAAGTCCACGGCCAGGCCGGAATCGTCGGCCAAGGCCGGCAGGCCGGAAATACGTGCAGCGTTGCGCGCCTTGAGGATGGCGTTCTCGACGAACGACAAGCCGGTTTCTTCCGGCTCTACCTGGCTGAATTCGCCAATCGAGCGCAGTTGCACCGAGTGGCCGAGCATGGCCTGGAGTTCCTTGAGTTTGCCGGCGTTGTGGCTGGCCAATACGAGTTGCTGGAAATTCATCATTCGCCTGGGAACACTTCCTGGTTGAAACTGAGGGAGTTGCTGATGCCGCCGGTTTCGATACTCTGCTTGAATCCTAGCGGGCTGCTGCGCACGGGGCGACGCATGGGGCGCTTTCCCCGGTGTGCGTCAGACCGCCAGCTGGCGCTCTTGCAGGTTAGGGCTGCTGACGCGGTAGATGCCGATCTCACCCAGAAGATTAGGCCAAAGCCGGCCACCCCACCCATTGCGGTGCTGGTGGTCGACCGCCAGGCGGTCGAGCACCTTGGCCCGGCGCTCATGCACCAGCTCTTCAAAGTCGGCGAACGTGCAGAAGTGAATGTTCGGTGTGTTGTACCAGGTATAGGGCATGAAGTCCGATACCGGCATGCGGCCTTTGGTCGCCAGGTACCAGCGGCAACGCCAGTGCCCGAAGTTGGGGAAGGTGATGATGCACTGGCGGCCCACGCGCAGCATCTCGTCGAGGATGCGATCGGGGTACTCCACGGCCTGCAGGGCCTGCGTCATGATCACCACGTCAAAACTGTTGCTGGCGAAGTTGCCCAAGCCTTTGTCCAGGTCTTGCTCGATGACGTTCACGCCCTTGGCCACGCAGGCGGCGATGTTGTCGGGGTCGATCTCCAGGCCATAGCCGGTGACCTGCTTGCGGTCACGTAGCGAGGCCAGCAGTTCGCCGCTGCCGCAGCCCAGGTCGAGTACCCGGCTGCCGGCGGGGATCCAGTCGTGGATGATTTCCAGATCGGCTCTCATGCTGTCCTCAGATGGCAATGCGGTTCATGTAGTTCGAGAAACCCTGCATGTAGCGAGGTGTGGGGATCAAGAAGGCATCGTGCCCATAAGGTGAGTCGATCTCCAGGTAGCAGACGTTCTTGCGCGCTGCCATCAGGGCGTCGACGATCTCCCGTGAACGGGCCGGGGAGAAGCGCCAGTCGGTGGTGAACGACATGATGCAGTAGTCCGCCTTGACGTTGGCCAGGGTGGCTGCCAGGTCGCCGCCGTGGGCGGCAGCCGGGTCGAAGTAGTCCAGGGCCTTGGTCATCAGCAGGTAGGTGTTGGCATCGAACCGCCCGGAAAACTCCTCGCCCTGGTAGCGCAGGTAGCTCTCGACCTGGAACTCGACGCTGTGAAAGTCATAGTTGAGCTTGTCGCTCTTGAGCTCGCGGCCGAATTTTTCACCCATCGAGTCATCGGACAGGTAGGTGATGTGGCCGACCATGCGCGCCAGCATCAAGCCCCGCTTGGGGATCACGCCCTGGTCCTGGAACGAACCGCCGTGGAACTCGGGGTCGGTGAGGATGGCCTGGCGTGCCACTTCGTTGAAGGCGATATTCTGCGCCGACAGTTTCGGTGCCGAGGCGATGTCGACGCAGTGGCGCACGCGCTCCGGGTAGCTCATGGTCCACTGTAGCGCCTGCATGCCACCCAGGCTGCCGCCAACGATGGCTGCCCACTGCTGGATGCCCAGGCGATCGGCCAGGCGCGCCTGGCTGTGCACCCAGTCTTCCACCGTCAGTACCGGAAACTCGGCGCCGTAGGGTTTGCCAGTGGCCGGGTTGACGCTGCTGGGGCCGGTGCTGCCGTTGCAACCGCCGAGGTTGTTCAGGCTGACCACGAAGAAACGGTTGGTATCGATGGGCTTGCCAGGGCCGATGCAGCTGTCCCACCAACCCGGTTTACGGTCGTTGGCAGCATGATAGCCGGCGGCATGGTGGTGGCCAGACAGCGCATGGCAGATCAGCACGGCATTGCTCGCGCTGGCATTGAGGGTGCCGTAGGTCTCGTAGACCAGCTCGTAACTGGCCAGGGAGCGGCCGCAGGCCAGCGCCAGCGGTTCATCGAACCGGGCGGTTTGCGGTACTACCAGACCGACGGAATCTTCGGGAAAGACAGTGGACATCGACCCTGCTCACGCTTGACGGAGGCGTAAGTCTAAAGAGCGCTACCCCCAGCGGCAAGCGAAGGCTTGCCGCTGGGTGCATGCGGGGTCAGATCATGCGCCACAGCTCCTGGGGCATGCCGGCATAGGCAGCCAGCGGCGGCATGACGAACGACTGGATCACCTGAATCGCCAGGAAGGCGAAGATCGGCGAAATGTCCATGCCGCCCAGGTTGGGCACGATGCGGCGGAAGGGGGCCAGCACCGGCTCGCTGATCTGGTAGGCCAGTTCGGCGGCGGGGTTGTGGCTGTTGGGCGCAACCCAGGAAACGATCACCATCACGATCATCGCCACCCAGAAGATCTTCAGGAACAGCGAGGTAATGCCGATGATCGCCCACATCAGCAAGTGCAAGACGTCACCGAAGGTGCCATAGGTGACCATCAGCACAAAGGCCATCAGCAGCGCCTGGATCAGCACCGACAGCAGCAGCGACGAGGTGTCCAGGCCGCCAATGCTGGGGATGATGCGGCGGATCGGCTTGAGCAGCGGCTGGGTGGCGCGCACCGCGAACTGGCACAGCGGGTTGTAGAAATCGGCCTTGACCAGCTGCAGTACGAAGCGCAGCAACACGATCACCAAGTACAGGCTGACCAAGGTTTGCACCACGAAAATCGCGGCGCCGGAGAGTGCATTCATCGATAACTCCTTATTTGCCCAGTTGTTCGGCCAGTTCGGCGGAGCGTGTCGCGGCAGCCTGCAGGGCCTGCTCGACGATCGCCTCGAAGCCGCTGGCCTGGAACGACTTGATCGCCGCTTCAGTGGTGCCGGCGGGCGAGGTGACACGGCGGCGCAGTTCGGCGGCGTCTACATCGCTGGCGACCGCCATGCGGGCAGCGCCCAAGGCCGTGTGCAAGGTCAGTTGCGAGGCGGTTTCACGCGGCAGCCCAAGCTTTTCGCCTGCGGCAGTCATGGCCTCGATCAGCAGGAAGAAGTAGGCCGGGCCACTGCCGGAAACCGCGGTCACGGCGTCCAGTTGCTGTTCCTGCTCAAGCCACAGGGCCGTGCCGACCGCCGACAGCAGTTGCTCGGCCTGCTGGCGCTGTGCGGCGGACACCTCGGCGGTGGCGTACAGGCCGCTCACGCCCTGGCGCAGGAGCGCGGGGGTATTGGGCATGCAGCGCACCACGGGGCGCGCGCCCACCCAGCTTTGCAGGCTGGCGCAGGTGATGCCGGCAGCGATGGAAACGATGAGTTGGCCATCACGCAGGCTGGGTTGCAGGGCCTGGCAAACCGCTTTCATGACCTGTGGCTTGACCGCCAGCACGATCACGTCGGCGCCGTCGATGGCCTGGGCATTGTCCTCGAAGGTTTCGATGCCGTGTTCGGCCTGGATGCGGCTGCGGGTCTCGGCGCCCGGATCGCTGGCGCGAATCTGCGAGGCGTCCAGGCCCTGGGCACGCAGACCTCCGATCAGGCTGGCGGCCATGTTGCCGGCGCCGATAAAGGCAATACGAGTCTTGCTCATGTCAGGTCCTTGTGGAAAAGAGTGAGTAAAGCATGCAATCACCCCTGGCCGGGGTTGAGTGGGGCGCGGGCGCCGAACAGGGCGGTACCGATGCGTACCCAGGTCGCACCTTGTGCAATGGCCGCTTCCAGGTCGTGGCTCATGCCCATGGACAAGGTGTCCAGCCCCAGGTGCTGCTGTTCCAGCAGGTTACGCAGGCTGGCGAAGGCGGCCTCCTGAGCGGCGCGGTCGTCGGTGGGTTCGGGGATCGCCATCAGCCCGCGCAGGCGCAGGTTGGGCAGGGCCGCCACGGCCTTGGCCAAGGCCGGCAGTTCGGCGGCGGCGCAGCCGGACTTGCTGTCTTCGCCACTGACGTTCACCTGCAGGCAGATGTTCAGCGGTGCCAGCCCGGCAGGGCGCTGTTCTGAAAGGCGTTGGGCGATTTTCAGGCGGTCCACGGAATGCACCCAGTCGAAATGCTCGGCAATGGCTTTGGTCTTGTTCGATTGAATGGGGCCAATGAAGTGCCAGATCAAGGGCAAATCGCCGAGTGCCTGCTGCTTTGTCAGGGCTTCCTGTAGGTAATTTTCCCCGAAATCGCACACGCCAGCGGCGTACAGCTCGCGGATCGCAGCGGCTGGCTTGGTCTTGCTCACGGCCAGCAGTTGGACGCTGGCCGGCTCACGCCCGGCTGCCTGTGCAGCACTGGCGATACGGGCGGAAATCGCGGAAAGGTTGTCTGCTAGGGTGGACATGGAGGGTGGCCGGCTAGTGTTGGGTTTGCGGCATTCTACCTACTTGAAAGCCTTTGGGGAGTCTCATGGATGTGACCGACCTGTTGGCACGGGCCGTGGCGGTGCAGGCTTCGGACCTGCACCTGGCGGCCGGCCAGACACCCATGCTGCGCCTGGACGGCGAGCTGCAGCGCATGGCCATGCCGCCGCTCGCCGCGGGCGCCTTGGTCGAGGGCATGGCAACCCTGCTCGATGACACGCAACGCGAGCAGTGGGCGCAAGGGGCTGAACTGGACCTGGCGCTGGCGCTGCCTGCCCTAGGGCGCTTTCGCGTGAACCTGTTTCGCCAGCTAAATGGGCCTGCGGCGACCTTCCGCCTGATCCCAGGGCGTATTGCCACGCTGGATGAGCTAGCGCTGACCGATGTGTTTCAGGCGGTGGTCCAGTACCGCGATGGTCTGGTGCTGGTGGGTGGGCCGACCGGCAGTGGCAAGTCCAGCACACTGGCAGCGTTGCTGGACCAGCTGAACCGCGAAAAGGCGCTGCACATCATTACCCTGGAAGACCCTGTTGAAGTTATCCACAGCAGCCAGCGTAGCCTGGTCAACCAGCGCGAGGTCGGCCGCCACAGCAGCGGCTTTGCCCAGGGGCTACGCAGCGCGCTGCGCCAGGACCCGGACGTGATCATGATCGGCGAGTTGCGCGACCTGCAGACCATTCGCCTGGCCTTGCAAGCGGCCGAGACCGGGCACCTGGTGCTGGCGACGGTACATGCGCGCTCGGCGGCCAGCAGCATCGAGCGGCTGGTGGAGGTATTTGCAGCCGATGAAAAGCCGTTGGTGCGGGCGATGCTGGCGGAGTCGTTGCAAATGGTGGTGGCGCAGGTGCTGGTACGCCGCGTGGGCGGTGGGCGGGTTGCAGCGCGGGAAGTGTTGGTGGCGACGCCGGCGGTGCGCAACCTGGTGCGCGAGGGGCGGATGGCGCAGTTGTGTTCGGTGATGCAGGCGGGTGGTGCGCAAGGGATGCGGACGATGGAAGGGGCATTGCGTGGGTTGCGAGAGAGGGGCCTGGTTGACGATTGATAGTGCCTCTACAGGCTCTCTCGCCAGCAAGCCAGCTCTCATAGAACAGTACATAACTTATTGATTTAGCGGGATCTTTGTGGGAGCGGGCGTGCCCGCGAACACCGGCATAGCCGGTGCCTGCCACCGCGTCGCCTGCTTCGCGGGCACGCCCGCTCCCACACAGGCCGCGTCGCGGTTACGAATCGAGTTCTCTGTGCGACAGCCCAGCCCGTAGGGCTGTGTGATCTCCCACAGGTTCACCATAGTTCTACAGATTTGTGGGGGAGCTGGCTTGCCGGCGATCGGGCCATTGCAGGTGGAAAAAGCTTAGCGCTTGGCCAGGCTCAGCTGCTGCTCTTTCGGCAGCACCCGTTTGGCGACCACGTAATGCTTCTGCCAGTAAGGCTTGCTCAGGTTGTCGATGCTCACCCGCTTGCCGCGGCGTGGCGCGTGGATGAAACGGTCGTTGCCCAGATAGATGGCCACGTGGTTCACCCGCCGGCTTTTGATGTTGAAGAAGATCAGGTCCCCTGGCTTCAACTCGCCCTTGGCCACTTTCACCCCATGGCCCTGGGCCATGGCATTGGAGGTGCGTGGCAAGTCTACGTTGGCCACGTCGTTGAAGGCGTACTTGACCAGGCCACTGCAGTCAAAGCCCTTTTTCGGGCTGCTGCCACCCCAAACGTAGGGGGTACCGAGTACATTGACCGCGCGGCTGAGCACATCGCTGCTCTGCTTGGGCGACATCGCGGCCACCTTGCCACCGCGCGTGCTGGCGGCGCTGACAGTGCGAGCATGGGGCGCAGTCTGCTTGACCGCTGCATGCCTCACGGAGGCATTGCTGGTGTAGCCGGTGAAGCCATTGGGAAGACGTTGCTCACGATTGGTGGCGTGGGCGGCCAGGGGCAATAATAGGCAGAGGGTCAGCCATGTCTTGAGTAAAGGCGGCATAGATGAAGCTCTTATGAATAGTTATGTGTTGGGCGCGCAACTTTATAACAGCTTTTTGATCAATTTATGATCCGTTGGTCGATTGGCAGGGTGCCATACGTCGGCCTGTGACAAAAAAGTCACATTTTTTCTTAGAAAATTTTTCCATAACCCACGAGGGCTAGGCATGAACAGTTATCAACAGGGAACGCCCTACCACGACACGCACAGCAAGACCATCGGCTACCTGCTGTGGATTTTCGGCTTCACCGGGTCGCATCGTTTCTACTACGGCAAGCCGATAACTGGCACCCTCTGGTTTTTCACCTTCGGCCTGCTGGGTATCGGCTGGCTGATCGACCTGTTTCTGATCCCGGCCATGGACCGCGAGGCGGACCTGAGGTTCCAGTCTGGGCGCATCGACTACAACATCGCCTGGGTCCTGCTGACGTTCCTCGGCGTGTTCGGCCTGCACCGGCTGTATCAGGGCAAGTGGGTGACCGCGATCATCTACTTCCTGACCGGTGGCCTGTTCCTGGTAGGGGTGTTGTACGACTTCTGGACACTCAATAGCCAGGTGTCCGAGCGCAACGCGGGGCGGGGCTGAGAGGGCAAGGGCTGCTTTGCAGCCCTGTCGCTAGGCAAGGCCGCTGCACCGGGGCGGCTCAAGTCTGACGGGGGCGCACAGCGCCCCGTTCAAAGGTTACTGGCGGGTCTGGCGCTGTTGCAGCAACAGGTTGGCAAAACCAGCGCCGGCGAGCTGTTTCTGCGCACCGGTCAGCTGTTCGCGGTTGCTGAACGGGCCGACCATCACGCGGTACCAGGTTTCTTCCTTGACCGTACCCGACTCCACCTTCACTGACTGCCCCAGCAGAATGATCTGGGCCCGCACCTTGTCGGCGTCGGCCTGTTTGCGGAACGAGCCCGCCTGCAGGAAGTACTGGGTGGTCGCTGCCGGCTTGATCACTGGCGGGGCCGGAGGCGGGGTTTGGCCAAGCAGTGCTGCCTGGGCCCGCGCCGTGTCGATTTTCGCCGCTTCAGCGGGGGTAACCGGTGTGACCGGCTGGGCCGGGACCGGGGGTGTTTTCTCCGGTACGGCCTCTGGCGGCACGATGACTTCCGACTCTGGCAGCAAGGTGTAGAAGTCGTACTTCGGTTTCACCGGCTGTTGCGGTGTGGCCTGGGCAGGCTTGCTGGTTTCGGCCACTTTGTCGGCCTTCTGCTGCTCGGGTTTGGCCCGCTTGATGTCATCGCCGCCGGGTTCGAGCTTCATCAGGAACACGATGAACGCGCCAACGGTCAGGCCGACCGCCAGCCATACCCAGCCGGGGATCGGCTGCTTGGCTGGCGCTGTCTGGCGGCTGGCGCCGCGTTTGGGTGCGGGTTTTTTCTTGGCAGCCAACTTACATGCGCTCCAGGGTTTCCAGGCCGAGCAGTTCCAGACCTTGTTTGAGGGTGCGGCCAGTCAGGGCGGCCAGGCGCAGGCGGCTCTGTTGCTGCTCGGGGGTTTCAGCGGCGAGGATCGGGCAGTTCTCGTAGAAGCTGGAGAACAGGCCGGCGAGGTCGTACAGGTAGCTGCACAGTACGTGCGGTGTGCCTTTCTCGGCAACGCTGTTCAGGGTTTCGCCAAACTGCGCCAGGCGTGCGGCCAGGTCCTGCTCGTGGGCGGCCTGCAGCACGATCTTGCCATCGGCTTGGTCAAAGCGCTTGCCCAGCTTGCGGAACACGCCAGCTACACGGGTATAGGCGTACAGCAGGTAAGGCGCGGTATTGCCTTCGAAGTTGAGCATCAGCTCGAAGTTGAAGCTGTAGTCGCTGGTGCGGTGTTTGGACAGGTCGGCGTATTTCACTGCGCCAATACCCACCACTTCGCCGATGCGGCGCAGTTCGTCGTCGGCCAGGCTCGGGTTCTTTTCCTTGACCAGCGCGTAGGCCCTCTCCTTGGCCTCGGTCAGCAGGTCGATCAGCTTCACGGTGCCGCCGTCGCGGGTTTTGAACGGGCGGCCATCGGCGCCGTTCATGGTGCCGAAGCCCATGTGCTCCATTTGCATCGGGTGGCCGACGAAGCCTGCGCGGCGGGCCACTTCGAACACCTGGTTGAAGTGCAGGGCCTGGCGCTGGTCGACGAAGTACAGGGCACGGTCGGCCTTGAGCACGTTACTGCGGTAGCGCACGGCGGCCAGGTCGGTGGTGGCGTACAGGTAACCGCCGTCGGCCTTCTGCACGATCACTGGCAGCGGGTCGCCGTCGCTGTTCTTGAACTCGTCGAGGAACACGCACTGGGCGCCCTGGTCTTCGACCAGCAGGCCCTTGGCCTTGAGGTCGGCCACGACATTGGCCAGGTCGTCGTTGTAGGCGCTTTCACCCATCACGTCCGCCATGGTCAGCTTGACGTTGAGCAGTTCATACGTCTTTTGGCAGTGCGACAGCGAAATGTCCTTGAAACGTGTCCACAGGGCCAGGCATTCCGGGTCACCGGCCTGCAGCTTGACCACCAGGCCGCGGGCACGGGTGGCGAATGCCTCGGACTCGTCGAAACGCTGCTTGGCCGCGCGGTAGAAGTTTTCCAGGTCCGACAGCTCATCGCTGGTGATCGGGTTTTCCTGCAGGTAGGCCATCAACATGCCGAACTGGGTGCCCCAGTCGCCTACGTGGTTCTGGCGAATGACGGTGTCGCCCAGGAACTCCAGCACCCGCGCCACGCTGTCACCGATGATGGTCGAGCGCAGGTGGCCGACGTGCATCTCTTTGGCCAGGTTGGGGGCCGACAGGTCGACCACCACTTTTTGCGCCGGGCCGGCCTTGCGCGCGCCCAGGTGGGCGTCGGCCAGGGCAGCGTCCAGGCGGTTGGCCAGGGCGTCGGTGTTCTGGAAGAAATTGAGGAAGCCAGGGCCTGCGATCTCGACCTTGCTGATATCGGCGCTGGCCGGCAGGGCGTTGATCAGTTTTTCCGCCAGGTCGCGCGGCTTCATGCCGGCCGGCTTGGCCAGCATCATCGCGATATTGCTGGCGAAGTCGCCGTGGGTCTTGTCCCGGGCGTTTTCCACCTGGATCGCCGGCGACAGCCCTTCAGGCAGCACACCGTCGGTGACGAGTTGGGTGAGGGCTTGCTGGATCAGCTGGCGAATGGTGTCTTTCATGGGGGTCTCTTTTCGACCGCAAGCGCGGTGCAGCGCTTGGATGCGCAGGTGGAAAAACTGGGCATTATCCGTGCCTGGGAGCGGGTTGCCAACCTTTGGGCTTCACGTTGGAAGGCGCGAGTAGCAAGTCGCAAGTCGCAAGTAGCAAGTAGCAAGTCGCAAGTCGCAAGAAAAAGCTTGGCTGCGCCGCCTGGCCCTGTTCCGCTCTTGCTTGCAGCTTGCAGCTTGCAGCTTGCAGCTTGCAGCTTGCAGCTTGCAGCTTGCAGCTTGCAGCTTGCAGCTTGCAGCTTGCAGCTCAATAAAGGTCGACCGGGTCGACATCCAGCGACCAGCGGACCTGGCGCCCGCTCGGCATCTGCTCCAACACTAGCAACCAGGCACTGATCAGTCGATGCAAAGGCGCCCGGGTGTTGGCCTGTATCAACAACTGCGCGCGGAAACGCCCGGCGCGCCGCTCCATGGGGGCCGGAACCGGGCCCAGCAGCTCGATGCCTGGCAGCCGCTGTTCGGCGACCAGGCGCTCGGCGGCGGCGCAGGCCTCGTCCAGGAAACCTTCAGCCTGCCCCGGCTTGTGCGCTTCTGCGCGCAGCAAGGCCAGGTGCGAGTAGGGCGGCAGCCCGGCGGCACGGCGTTCGTCCAGGGCCTGTTCGGCAAAGGCGAAGTAGCCTTGTTCGGTCAGTTGCACCAGCAGCGGGTGATCGGCCAGGTGGGTCTGGATGATGACCTTGCCCGGTTCTTCGGCACGCCCAGCACGCCCGGCGACCTGCACGATCAGTTGCGCCATGCGCTCGCTGGCGCGGAAGTCGCCCGAGAAAAGCCCCCCGTCGGCGTCGAGGATGGCCACCAGGGTTACCCGCGGGAAATGGTGCCCTTTGGCAAGCATCTGGGTACCGACAAGAATGCTCGGCTGGCCTTTCTGGATGGTACTGAACAGCTGGTGCATGGCGTCCTTGCGCGCCGTGCTGTCGCGGTCCACACGCAGAATCGGGTAGTCCGGGAACAGCACTTTCAGGCGTTCTTCGGCGCGTTCGGTGCCCGCACCGACCGGGCGCAGGTCGACGTGGTCGCACTGCGGGCACTGGTGTGGCAGGCGTTCGTCATAGCCGCAGTGGTGGCAGCGCAACACCCCGGAGCGCTGGTGCACGGTCATGCGCGCGTCGCAGCGCGGGCATTCCGACAGCCAGCCGCAATCGTGGCACAGCAGCGTAGGGGCGAAGCCGCGGCGGTTGAGGAACACCAGCACTTGCTGGCCGGCTTCCAGTGTCAGGCGGATGGCCTGCTGCAGCGGGCCGCTGATGCCACTGTCCAGCGGCAGGCTTTTGACATCCAGGCGCAGCATGCGCGGTGGGCGTGCGCCGCCCGCGCGCTGATTCATGCGCAACAGGCGGTAGCGGCCGGTGAGGGCGTTGTGCAAGGTTTCCAGCGAGGGCGTGGCGGAGCCGAGCAGGATCGGAATGTTCTCCTGGTGCGCCCGCACCAGCGCCAGGTCGCGGGCATGGTAGCGCAGGCCCTCCTGCTGTTTATAAGAACCGTCGTGTTCTTCGTCGATGATGATCAGGCCAGGGTTTTTCATGGGCGTGAACAGCGCTGAACGGGTGCCGATGATAATGTCGGCTTCGCCATCGCGTGCCGCCAGCCAGGCGTCCAGGCGGTCGCGGTCGTTCACCGCCGAATGCAGCAAGGCAATCCGGGCGTTGAAGCGTTGCTCGAAGCGCGCCAGGGTTTGCGGGCCGAGGTTGATCTCCGGGATCAGTACCAGCGCCTGCTTGCCGGCCTCGAGGGTTTCGCGGATCAGCTGCAGGTAGACCTCGGTCTTGCCGCTGCCGGTCACGCCGGCCAGCAGGAAGGCCGCAAAACCGCCGAAGCCCTCGCACACCGCCTCGAAGGCATCGCGTTGCTCGTCATTGAGCGGCAGCTCCGGCTGTGCCAGCCAGTGTTCGTGGCGCAAGCCCGGCTTCTGGCGGCGGACTTCGATCTGCACCAGTTCCTTGGCCAGCAGCAGGTCGAGGCTGTCCTTGTTCAGGTTGAGCTTGGCCAGCAGGCTGTGCGCCACCCCGTGCGGGTGCTGCGCCAGGGTCTTGAGGGCATCGCGCTGGCGCGGTGCCCGGGCGATGCGCGGGTCGTCCAGGCGGGCGTCGGGGGCAATGTGCCAGAAGCGCTCCTGGCGCATTTCTGCGGGCTCGCCCTGGCGCAGTAGCGTGGGCAAGGCCCAGCTCAAGGTGTCACCCAGGCTGTGCTGGTAGTACTGCGCGGTCCATAGGCACAGCTTGAACAGCGAAGGCGGAATCGGGGAGACCGGGTCGAGCAAGGCGCTGGCCGGCTTCAGCTTGTCGGCGGGCACCTCGCTCTGCGCGCACACTTCGACCAGTACGCCGATCATTTCGCGGCGGCCAAAGGGCACGCGAATGCGCATGCCCGGGGCCAGGGCCTGGCGCGCCATGCTCGCTGGCGCCTTGTAGTCGAACAGGCGCCGCAACGGCGAGGGCAGGGCAAGGCGCAGGATGACGTCGGACACGCAGAAAGTCTCGGAGGGCATTACAAGAACTGGCGAGCCTAGCAGACGACGGTCGGTGCAAGCGACATCTTGCACTGACGGTGTGCTCTGGTATTATTCGCCGCCTAATTACGTGCGGTATTCAACAATTGGTGTTGGGTGGCGGCACGCAGCTCGAGGAAGTGACCATGAAAGAAGGTATCCACCCGAACTACGAAGCTGTTGCAGTCACCTGCAGCTGCGGTAACAAGTTCGAAACCCGTTCGACCCTGGGCAGCACCCTGTCGATCGACGTTTGCAACCTGTGCCACCCGTTCTACACCGGTAAGCAGAAAGTCCTGGACACCGGTGGCCGCGTACAGAAGTTCGCCGACCGCTTCGGTATGTTCGGTACCAAGAAGTAATCATGCGCATGGCGAGTCCTTCGGGCTTCGCATTGTTGCTGAAAAAGGCGCCCCTCGTGGGCGCCTTTTTTGTGGGTGCGATCTGGCATTTGCCCGCCCTGGCCTTCTGCCCGCTGCCGGGCAAACCCGAGCAGGTTCGAGTGCGACAGGTGGTCGACGGCGACACGGTGCGTCTGGTGGATGGCCGCAGTGTGCGGCTGATCGGCATCAACACCCCGGAGATCGGTCGCAAGGGGCGTAGCAGCGAGCCCTATGCCGAAGCTGCCAAGCGGCGCCTGCAGGCGTTGGTCAAGGCCAGTGACGGGCGTGTAGGGCTGGTTCCCGGTGTGCAAGCCAAAGACAAGTATGGGCGCACACTGGCGCACATTTATGGCCGTAATGGCGACAATCTCGAAGCACAATTGCTCAGTGAAGGCTTGGGCTACCGGGTGGCCGTCGCCCCCAATGTGCGCCTCAGTGGCTGCCAGCAACGCGCCGAGCAGGCCGCACGCCAGGCCGGCGCCGGCCTTTGGCGGCAGTCGCCCGTGGTGCCGGCAGATGCCATCAGGCAGCCTGGTTTTGCTGTGCTCAGTGGCCGAATCATGAGCATCGAACGCAACCGTGGTGGTGTCTGGTTGAACCTTGACCGTGCCGTGGTGGTGCAGGTCTCCGCCCGTCTGCAGCGCAACTTCCCGGCCAGTTTCTTCGCTAACCTCAAAGGGCGCCAGGTCGAGGTGCGTGGCTGGGTGGTGGACCGTTCCCGCAAGGGCGGCCTCAAGCCAGGGCAGCGGCGCTGGGTATTGCCACTGACCGACCCGAGCATGCTGGCGCGTACTTCTGGCTAAAAAATGTAGACAGTTCGCTATTGGATTGTACACACTGTTAGCCGTATGCCCCCGTGGGTTTTAGCGGAAAGTCGTAGGCTAAAGGCCTTGACACAAGTGACCGACCAGTCTTGTGACTACCCGGCTCTTTGCGTATCCTCGGCGGTCCGTCAGAACAGTAAATAGCGGAATGCCCACCATGTCAGACCTGAAAACTGCCGCTCTCGAATATCACGCTCAACCTCGCCCGGGGAAACTGAGCGTCGAACTTTCCAAGCCAACTGCCACTGCCCGTGACCTCGCCCTGGCCTACAGCCCAGGTGTTGCCGAGCCGGTGCGTGAAATTGGCCGGGATCCAGAGCTGGCATACAAATACACCGGCAAAGGCAACCTGGTTGCGGTGATTTCCGATGGCACTGCCATCCTCGGTCTGGGTGACCTCGGCCCACTGGCTTCCAAGCCGGTCATGGAAGGCAAGGGCGTTCTGTTCAAGCGTTTCGCAGGTATCGACGTATTCGACATCGAAGTCGAATCGGAAAGCCCGCAAGCATTCATCGACACCGTTCGCCGCATCTCGATCACCTTCGGTGGCATCAACCTCGAAGATATCAAGGCGCCAGAGTGCTTCGAGATCGAACGCACGCTGATCGAACAGTGCGACATTCCGGTGTTCCACGATGACCAGCACGGTACCGCCATCGTTACTGCGGCCGGCATGATCAACGCCCTGGAAATCGCCGGCAAGAAGCTCGAAGAAGCCAAGATCGTGTGCCTGGGTGCCGGTGCAGCTGCCATCTCCTGCATGAAGTTGCTGGTGAGCATGGGTGCCAAGGTCGAGAACATCTACATGATCGACCGCAGCGGCGTAATCCACGCTGGCCGTGACGACCTGAACCAGTACAAGGCCCAGTTCGCCCACGCGACCGACAAGCGCACCCTGGCCGACGCCCTGGAGGGTGCCGACGTGTTCGTTGGCCTGTCCGGCCCGAACCTGCTGAGCGCAGAAGGCCTGAAGTCGATGGCGGCCAACCCGATCGTGTTCGCCTGCTCCAACCCTGATCCGGAAATTTCGCCAGCGCTGGCTCACGCCACCCGCAGCGACGTGATCATGGCCACCGGCCGTTCGGACTACCCGAACCAGGTCAACAACGTACTGGGCTTCCCGTTCATCTTCCGTGGTGCCCTGGACGTACGCGCCAAGCGCATCAACGAAGAAATGAAAATCGCTGCGGCCATCGCCCTGAAAGACCTGGCCAAGCTGCCGGTACCCAAGGAAGTGTGCGATGCCTACGGCGTGCAAGCGCTGGAGTTCGGCCGTGAGTACATCATTCCGAAGCCCCTGGATGCCCGCCTGATCACCGTCGTTTCCGACGCCGTGGCCAAGGCTGCCATCGAGTCCGGCGTTGCTACCCTGCCGTATCCAAAGCACTACCCGCTCAAGAGCGTGGATGACGTGTTCAACGGCTGATTGCTGTTGTAGCGGTGTAAAAAGCCCCGGCTCTTTCGAGCCGGGGCTTTTTTATGCGCGGTGGGAATGCGTCGGGGCCGGGAGGTGAGGGGCAGGGGCCGACAGTGTCGGCGCCCGTAGGGTCGAACGCCGCCGTGCACCTGCCCCGGATCGGGCGCCCTGCCTCAGAACAGGTCCATCGGCGTCGCTTCATCCGCTGGCAATGGGCTGCCCGGCACGGCCCCATTGCCCAGTTCGTCCACCGATGGCGGCGAATCCTCGGCCTTGAACAGCTCGAAGTAGGCATTGGGTGTGCCCGGCGAAGCTGCCCGGCCGCTGACGGGGTCTACGCGCAGGCTGAGAATGCCTTCTGGCTCGGCCGGCGCATGTGCAGGCTTGTTCTTGAGTGCCGCACCCATGAAGCTCATCCAGATCGGCAGCGCCGCCGTGCCGCCGTACTCCCGGTGGCCCAGGGTTTCCGGCTGGTCGAAGCCAACCCACACGGTGGTCACGTAGTCGGCGTTGTAGCCAGAGAACCAGGCGTCCTTGGACTCGTTGGTGGTACCGGTCTTGCCTGCCAGGTCGGTGCGGCCCAAAGCCAGCGCCCGGCGGCCGGTGCCGCGCTTGATCACGTCCTGCAGCATGCTGGTGAGAATATAGGTGGTACGCCCGTCGATGATGCGCTCGGCAACCGCTGGTGGCTGCGCTGCCGCAGGGGTTTGGCCGGGGGCCGCCGGTGCCTCGCCGGGCATGCTGGCGGTGCTGATCGGCTGCTCGGGGGCGGCCAGGCCGGCCTGGTCTTCAGTACCTTGGGGTACGCGAGCCGGGTTGGCGGTGAACAGCGTTTCGCCACTGCGGCTCTCGATACGGTCGATCAGGTAGGGGGCAATCTTGTAGCCACCGTTGGCAAAGGTGCTCCAGCCTGTGGCGATTTCCATCGGCGTCAGGGTGGCGGTACCCAGGGCCAGCGACAGGTTGCGCGGCAGGTCCTGCTTGTTGAAGCCGAACTTGGCGATGTAGTCGATGGTGCGGTCCACGCCCATGGCCTGCAGCAAGCGGATCGAAACCAGGTTGCGCGACTTGTACAGCGCTTCGCGCATGCGGATCGGGCCGAGGAACGTGTTGGTATCGTTCTTCGGTCGCCACACCTTATCGACCGATTCGTCGACGAATACGATCGGCGCGTCGTTGACCAGGCTGGCGGCGGTATAGCCACTGTCCAGTGCAGCACTGTAGATGAACGGCTTGAAGCTTGAGCCCGGTTGGCGTTTGGCCTGCATCGCCCGGTTGTAGTTGCTCTGCTCGAACGAGAAACCGCCGACCAAGGCGCGGATGGCGCCGCTGTTAGGGTCGAGGGTGACCAGTGCACTCTGTGCCCCCGGCACCTGGCTGAACTTGAAGGTGCCATCGTCCAGGCGTTGCAGGCGCACCAGGTCACCGACCTGGGCGACATCGGCGGGCGACTGCGGGGTGCGGCCCTGAGCGTTGCTGTTGATGAACGGGCGCGCCCATTTCATGGTGTCCCAGGGCACATGCACCTGCTGGCCGTCACGGGTCAGCACCGCAAGGCCGGTTTTTTCGACCCGGGTGACGATGCCGGGCTCCAGCCCGCCCAAGGTGCGTTGCTTGCCCAGTTCCTGGCGCCAGGCAGCCTCGGTGCGCCCCGGGAAGCGGGCTTCAGGGCCGCGGTAGCCGTGGCGCTCGTCATAATCGGACAGGCCATTGAGGATGGCCTTGTTGGCCATTTCCTGCATGTCACTGGGCACGGTGGTGGTAACGCGGAAGCCTTCGGTGTAAGCGTCGCTGCCGTAGCGGCCAACCATTTCCGCGCGAGCCATTTCCGCGACGTACGGTGCATTCACCTCGGGCGTCGGCACGTGGTAGCTGGCGTTGAGTGGCTCGTCCAGGGCGGCCTGGTAGCTGGCCTGGTCAATCTTGCCCAGCTTGTACATGCGGCCCAGGATCCAGTCGCGGCGCTCTTTGGCGCGCACCGGGTTGGCCAGTGGGTTGAAGCGCGAGGGCGCCTTGGGCAGGCCGGCGATCATCGCCATCTGTGCCAGGCTCACGTCACGGATCGACTTGCCGTAGTAGACCTGGGCCGCGGCGTCGATACCGTAGGCGCGGTTGCCGAGGTAGATCTTGTTCACGTACAGCTCAAGAATCTCGTCCTTGGTCAGCTCCCGCTCGATCTGCAGGGCCAACAGAATTTCGTTGGTCTTGCGCGAGAAGCTGCGCTCGCTGGTCAGGAAGAAGTTCTTGGCCACCTGCATGGTGATGGTGCTGCCGCCGGTCTGAATGTGCCCGGTTTTCACCAACTGGGTGGCCGCGCGCATCAGGCTGCTGGGGTCCACGCCGTAGTGGTTGAGGAAATTGTCGTCCTCGGCTGACAGCAATGCCTGAATGAACTGTGGGGGAATGTCTGCGAAACGGATCGGCGAACGGCGCATTTCGCCAAATTCGGCAATCAGCTTGCCATCGCTGCTGTACACCTTGAGGGGGATCTGCAACTGGATGCTTCTGAGCGAATCGACCGAGGGCAGGTTGGGACTAAGATACAGAAACGCACCGCTCACACCGAGTACGAGCGCGCAAATGACTGCGACGGAAGACCACCAGAAGAACTTCAGCAGACGTATCAAGGCTTTTCGGTGTCCAGGTTGAAAGTGGATTGCACGCAGGTCCGGCGGACCAAAAAACGCTGGGCATTATACGCATTTTTTCGCCTTTCCGGGCCACCGGCCAGGCAGCCCGTCGCCCTGGCGGGTGGCCCCGGCCCAGTGTTGCCGCGGGGGCGCGACATACAGCAAGGAATTCGCAATGCTTGGACGCTTCGGCAAGGATGCCGGTTCACTGGTAGGGGTGGAAATTACCGCTCACGCCATTCATCTGGTGCAACTGCAACAGCGCAAACGCGGCTGGCGGGTGCTGGGTTGGGCCCATGAGCCGCTGCAGCTCGGGGCAGGCAATGACTGGGCAGCAGCGCCCGAGCAGGTCTCGGCGGCATTGCAGCGCGCTCATCGGCGCAGCGGCCTCGGCGAGCGGCGGCTGGCTCTGGCGCTGCCCGCCAGCCAGGTCATCTGCAAGTTGTGTCACCTGCCAGTGGGGCCCAGTGAGGAGCAACTGGAGGCGCAGTTGCTGGCGGATGCCGAACGGTTGTTTCCGTTCCCGCTGGAAGACCTGGCCCTGGACTTCCAGGTTCTGGGGGCTTCAGGTGTTCAGCCAGCCTGCAGCGAGGTGCTGGTTGCAGCGTGTCGGCGGAGTGCACTGGCACCCCTCGAGGCGCTGGTGCAGCAGGCGGGGCTGCAACTGGAGGCGGTCGAGGTCGACAGCATTGCCCTGCGCCGCATGCTGCCTGCGGGTGAGCAGGCTGGGGCGGCGTTGCTGCGTATCGAACCCCACCGGGCGACTGTTCATGCCTGGGCGCCTGGCGGGGCGCTGCAGCGTCGGGAGCTGCGGGCAGCTGACGGGGATATGGCCGCGCAACTGCCCGAGCGGCTGCCTGCGCTGCTCGCCGAAGGGCTTTTACCTGCCAGGTTGTGGGTCAGCAACTGCTCACCGCTGCAGCCAGGCTGGCTGCAGGCCCTGGGCCAAAGCCTGGCGCTGCCGTGCCAAGAACTGCCTGCGCTGGCCGGGCTTGCCCAGGTCGATGGGCCGATGCTGCTGGCGAGTGCCCTGGCCCTTGCAGGGGCGCGACCATGATGCGGCTGAACCTTCTGCCGTGGCGCGAACGCCAGCGCCAGGCGGCCATGCGCCGGTTTCGCAGCCATCTGGTGGCTGGCGCATTGCTGGCATTGTGCGCCGTGACGCTGGTCGACCAACAGGCACGCCAGCGCGGCCAGCAACAAGCGTTGGCCAACACCCAGCGCCAGGCAGCCCTGGAAACCCTGGGCCTGGAGGCTCAGCCACTGGCTGATGTGCGTGCCCAGCATGCCGCACTGCTCGGCCGCCTGGCGGTGCTGGAGGGCCTGCAGGCTCAGCAGGGGGTTCTGCCTGGCGTATTCGCCGACCTCGAAAGGGCACTGCCATTGGGCATGCAGCTGCTGGGCCTCAGCCTGGAAAATGGCCGCCTGGAGTTGAGCGGGCTCGCCACCTCCGGCGCCGTACTGGCCCAGTTCATGCGCGACCTGGAGCGTTCCGGCGTGCTGCTGGACCTGGAGCTCAAACACATCAAGAGCCAGCCAGGCGGCGATGAATTCTTGCTGGCTGCGCGCGTGGCGGCGTTCTGGTCGTGACCAAGGTGCAACTGCTCGCATGGCTTGGCGCAGCCGAGCGCTCCAGCCGCTTCCGGCGGCTGGCACCTGTGGCACTGGCGGTGCTGCTGTTCGGCCTGGGCTGCGCGATTCGCCTGCCGGGCATGTTGCAGCAGCAGGGTGAAGAAGAGGGCAAGCACGCCGAGCTGAGCCGGCAGCAGGCTGCCACGCAGGCGCAGATTGCCGAGTTGCAGGGGGTGCGGGCACAGCTGGCGAGCGATGGGCAGCGCTTGCAAAAGGCACTATGGCAGCTGGCTGCCGGCGAAAGCATGAGCGACCTGCTAGACCGTCTGTCGGGTTCGGGGCGCGAGCACGGCCTGCTCGTCGAGCGCCTCGATGTGCACGAGCAGCAGCAGCGGCAGGGCTTCAGCGTAGTGCCACTGGAGTTGCAGGTGGTGGGCAGCTACCCAGCCTTGCGGGGCTGGCTGGAAGAGTGGTTGGGGCAGGCGCGTGTCATGCACGGTCGCAGCATGCGCTTGGCAGCCGGCGGTGGCGAACCAGGCCTGCTGCGTTTGCAACTGCGGGTCGATGCCTATCACGCGCCGGTTGCCGGGGCGGCAGTCGCCATGCTTGCGCGGCTGCCTGCCAGGCCGGCAACGCGAGCACCGGCCATGGATCCGTTCGCCGCGTTGGCAACGCACCTGTCGGGTGGTTTGACCCGCGCGCCCCTGGCCCAGTTGGAAATGGTCGGCAGCCTGACGCGTGGGCAGGAACATCAAGCGCTGCTGCGGGCGGCCGGCAGGCTCTACCGCGTCCGCCTTGGGGACCGGGTAGGGCGTGATCAAGGGATAGTGATGCACATCGGCCCGCGCCAGGTCGAAGTGCGCGAACGGTTGTTCATGGCGGGGGTGTGGCATGAACGCACGGCGTTCATCACCCTCGCAAAACGCCTGGGCAAGGAGGCCCCGGATCAGAATGAGAACGAGGATGATCTACCTGCTGGCGGCCCTGCTGCCCATGCCTCTGGCGACCGCGACGCCTTACCAGGGTGAGCCGCTGTCGCTGCACTTTCAGGATGTCGAGATTCGCTCGGTTTTGCAGGTGCTCGCTGACTATGCCGGCGTCAACCTGGTCGCCAGCGACGACGTGCAGGGCAATGTCACCCTGCGCTTGCAGGATGTGCCGTGGGATCAGGCGCTGGACCTGGTCTTGCGCAGCAAAAGCCTCGCCCGGCGCCAGGAGGGTAATGTGCTGCTGGTGGCACCGGCGGCCACGCTGGCTGCGCAAACTGCCGAAGCGCGTGCGGGGCAGGTGCTGGAGGCGCAGTTGCAGCCCATGCGCCGGGAGCTGTTGCCTGTTCACCATGCCAAGGCTGCCGAACTTGCGGAACTGCTCAAGACCAGCCTGGCCGACGAAAGCCTGCTCGCCGGGTGGGGCAGCCTGAGTGTCGATGAGCGCACCAATACCCTGGTGGCCTACCTGCCGGCCGAACGCCTCGATGAGCTGCGGCAACTGGTGGCGCAGCTGGATGTGCCGGTGCGCCAGGTGGCGATCGAGGCGCGCATCGTCGAGGCCAACGTCGATTACGAGAAAGCCCTTGGGGTGCGCTGGGGCGGCCCTTTGTATGGCGACAACCCGCTGCCGGGCAAGTCGCTGTTCGTCGACCTGGGTGTCGAGCGGGCTGGCAGCAGCATCGGCCTTGGCCTGCTGCGCGGGGATGTGCTGCTGGACCTCGAGCTCAGCGCCATGGAAAAAAGCGGCAATGGCGAGATCATTTCGCAACCCAAGGTGGTCACGGCCGACAAGGAAACGGCCAGGATCCTCAAGGGTACCGAGGTGCCCTACCAGGAAACCACCAAGAGCGGCGCTACCTCGGTGTCGTTCCGCGAGGCCTCGCTGTCGTTGGAGGTGACCCCGCAAATTACCCCGGACAACAAGGTAATCATGGCTGTCAGGGTGACCAAGGACGAACCGGATTACGTCAATGCCTTGAACGACGTGCCGCCGATCCGCAAGAACGAGGTGAATGCCAAGGTTCGCGTGGCCGACGGCGAAACGATCGTGATTGGCGGCGTGTACTCGACTTCGCAAAACAATGTGGTCGACAAGGTGCCATTTTTGGGTGATCTGCCGTATGTTGGGCGGCTGTTTCGACGCGATGCATTACAAGAGAAAAAATCCGAGCTGCTGGTCTTCCTGACTCCGCGTATCATGAGTGACCAGGCGATTGCTGTGAGTCGTTGATTCTGTGCGAAATTTGATACTTGTGGGGCCCATGGGTGCTGGTAAAAGCACCATCGGCCGCCTATTGGCCAAAGAGCTGCGCCTGCTGTTCAAGGATTCCGACAAGGAAATCGAACTGCGTTGCGGCGCCAACATCCCGTGGATTTTCGACAAGGAAGGCGAGCCGGGTTTCCGTGATCGCGAGCAAGCGATGATTGCCGAGCTGTGTGGCCTCGACGGCGTGGTCCTGGCTACCGGTGGCGGTGCCGTCATGCGCGAAGCCAACCGCCAGGCGCTGCACCAAGGCGGCCGGGTAATCTACCTGCACGCCTCGGTCGAACAGCAGGTCGGCCGCACGGCGCGCGACCGCAATCGCCCGCTGCTGCGCACCGCCAACCCCGAGGCCACCTTGCGGAACCTGCTGGAAACCCGCGACCCGCTCTACCGCGAGATCGCCGACCTGGTCGTAGAAACCGACGAGCGGCCACCACGCATGGTGGTGATCGACATCCTCGAGCGCTTGCAGCAGTTGCCGCCCCGTTAACCCGGGACTATTCTCGGCCACCAGCGCCGAGGCGAGGTTCAACGTTACCGCGCAGGTCGCCAGAACGGCACCGCGCCCAAGAACATTGTGGGGATACATGCAGACACTGAAGGTCGACCTGGGCGAGCGTAGCTACCCGATCTACATTGGCGAAGGCCTGTTGGACCAGCCCGAGCTGCTCGCGCCGCACATTGCCGGCCGGCAGGTTGCCATCGTCTCCAACGAGACCGTCGCGCCGCTGTATCTCGACCGCCTGGCCAAGACCCTGGGGGCCTACTCGGTGCTGCCAGTGGTACTGCCCGATGGCGAAGCCCACAAGAACTGGGAAACCCTGCAACTGATCTTCGATGGCCTGCTGACGGCGCGGCATGACCGCCGTACCACCGTTGTCGCCCTGGGCGGCGGGGTGGTCGGTGACATGGCCGGCTTTGCCGCTGCCTGCTATCAGCGGGGTGTGGACTTCATCCAGGTGCCGACCACCCTGTTGTCCCAGGTCGATTCCTCGGTAGGCGGCAAGACCGGCATCAACCACCCGCTGGGCAAGAACATGGTCGGCGCCTTCTACCAGCCCAACGCGGTGCTGATCGATACCACCAGCCTGAAGACCCTGCCGGCGCGCGAGCTTTCGGCAGGCCTGGCCGAAGTGATCAAGTATGGGCTGATCTGTGACAAGCCCTTCCTCGCCTGGCTCGAAGACAATATGCAGGCCCTGCGTACCCTCGACTCGGCAGCCCTGACCGAAGCCATTCGCCGCTCGTGTGCGGCCAAGGCCGCAGTGGTGGGCGCCGACGAACGCGAGTCTGGCGTGCGGGCCACGCTGAACCTGGGGCATACCTTCGGGCATGCCATCGAAACCCACATGGGCTATGGCGTGTGGCTGCACGGCGAAGCCGTGGCGGCGGGCACGGTCATGGCCCTGGAAATGTCCATGCGCCTTGGCTGGCTCGACCAGGCCGAGCGCGATCGCGGAATCCGCCTGTTGCAGGACGCAGGTTTGCCGGTGGTGCCACCACAGGAAATGACCCCGGCGCATTTCATGGAGCACATGGCGGTCGACAAGAAGGTGCTCGACGGGCGTCTGCGTCTGGTGCTGCTGCGCCAGATGGGCGAGGCCGTGGTCACCGACGACTATCCGAAAGAGATTCTACAGGCCACGCTGTCGGCGGATTACCGCGCGATCGTGGCCCAGCTTTGAGGTTGTGACAGCGCAATGACCAGTTTGCATGCCGATGAGGCCTTTCTCGACCATTACCAGTTGAGCCACGATCCGTTCGCACCGCGGGTGCCCGGCTTCAAGTTTTTCCCTGCCCAGCGCAAGCCTGTGCTCGGCCAGCTGCACCACCTGGCTCGCTACAGCCAACTGATGCTGGTCGTCACCGGCCCGCAGGGTAGCGGCAAGACCCTGCTGCGCCAGGCGCTGGTGGCCAGCACCAACAAGCAGGCGGTGCAGAGCGTCGTGGTGTCCGCCCGTGGTGCCAGCGATGCTGCCAGTGTATTGGGCCAGGTCGCGCAGAACCTGGACGTGGCCCAGCCGGAGATGCAGGCGATCCTGTCCAAGGTGGTGCAACTGGCACTCACCGGGCAGGAAGTGTACTTGCTGGTGGACGATGCGGAACAACTCGACGAGTCGGCACTCCAAGCGTTGCTGGAATTGGCGGCGGGGGTGCCGGAAGGGCGTCCGCACGTGTTCCTGTTTGGTGAGCCCTCGCTGATTGCAGGGCTGGACGAGCTCAATGTCGAGGAAGAACGCTTCCACATCATCGAGCTGGCCCCCTACAGTGAAGAGGAAACCCGCGAATACCTGGAGCAGCGCCTGGCAGGCGCAGGCCGGGGCATCGAGGTGTTCAGCCGTGAACAGATCGTCGATATCCATGAAAACTCCGACGGCTGGCCTGGCAACATCAACCAGGTCGCCCGTGACACTTTGATCGAAGCCATGATCGCCAGCCGGACGACGGCCAAGCGACCATCCATGGGGTTCAAGATGCCAAAAAAACATGTGCTCGCGTTGTCTGCCGTGGTCGTGGTTGCCGTTGCAGCTGCCGTGTTGATGCCCAAGAAGGGCGAAAAAGCGCCGGCCGACGCACCGGCTGCCCAGGCTCAGTTACCGCTTGGCGACGGCAAGCAGGGCGCCAACATCGAGTTCTCTGGCTCGTCCCAGCCGGTGCCGCTGCCACTGGGAGGCCAGTCGCAGCCGGTGATGCGCGAGCCGCTGGCCCAGGCCGCAGGCATGGGTGAGGGGGAAGAAGGCAGCCCGGCTGGCGATACCGCCCTGCAGCCTGGCAACCCGCCGCCGACCGTGACCACCATCGCCCCGCCGCAAGGCGTAGCGGCGGGCCCCGCGCCGACGCCTGCGCAACCCGTGCAGCAGGTTGCGCCTGCGCAAAAACCGGTCGCAACCCAGCCTGCCAAGCCGGTTGCGACGGCCAAGCCGGCCCCGGCACCGACCCAGGTCGCCGTGGCCAAGCCGGCCGCCAAGCCTGCTGAAAAACCAGCCGCTGGCGGCACTGGCAACAGCAGCTGGTACGCCGGCCAGAAACCGGGCAATTACGTGGTGCAAATCCTTGGCACCAGCTCCGAGGCCTCGGCGCAGGCGTACGTGAAAGCCCAGGGTGGCGACTATCGCTACTTCAAGAAAGACCTGCAAGGCAAGCCGCTGTATGTGGTCACTTACGGCAGTTTCGCCAGCCGCGATGCCGCGGTTGCGGCAATCAAGAACTTGCCAGCGAAGGTCCAGGCTGGTAAACCTTGGCCACGTACCGTCGCCAGCGTCCAACAAGAGCTGGCCTCGGCCCGCTGATACCTGCCGGGCGGCACCACCCCGCTGCCCTGTTGCTAAGCGAATTCTAGCTTTCGACTAGCCTGCTGCGCCCGAGCGCGGCAGGCTTTTCTGTCCCAGACTGCCGGCCACAAGCCCCGAGTTGCAGTCATGGCTGAAACGCTTCAGACTCAAGTCAAGCGCCTATCACGGCGCATGACGCAAAAACATTCAAAATGGCGACATAAATTTTCAATGGTGAGACATGAAAATTTGTGAGCATCGCTGTCGCTGTGCAACAATGGTTTTCCATGGCCACCGCAAAAAAGCTGGCGTTTGATCGGCGTGGATGGTAAGTGGTTGTTAAAAAAGAGATTTGCCTCCGTTGAGAGGTGAACCTGGTGAGAATGTGTCTATGAAAACAGGTCTGTACCATCCCGAAGAATTCAAGGACAACTGTGGTTTTGGCCTGATCGCCCATATGACGGGCGAGGCGAGCCACCACCTTCTGCAAACCGCCATGCAGGCACTGACTTGCATGACCCACCGCGGTGGCATCAACGCCGACGGCAAGACCGGTGACGGTTGCGGTCTGCTGATTCAGAAGCCCGATCAGTTCCTGCGCGCCATGGCCCAGGAGCATTTTGCCGTCGAGTTGCCCAAGCAGTACGCCGTTGGCATGGTGTTCTTCAACCAGGACCCGGTCAAAGCCGAAGCTGCACGTGCCAACATGGATCGCGAGATCATCGCTGCCGGGCTGAAGCTGGTTGGCTGGCGCAAGGTGCCGATCGACACCAGCGTTCTCGGCCGCCTGGCCATGGAGCGCCTGCCGCAGATCGAGCAGGTGTTCATCGGCGGTGAGGACCTGAGCGACCAGGAATTCGCCATCAAGCTGTTCAGCGCCCGGCGCCGTTCGTCGGTTGCCAACGCCGATGACGCCGACCACTACATCTGCAGCTTCTCGCACAAGACCATCATCTACAAAGGCCTGATGATGCCGCGCGATCTCGCGGCGTTCTACCCGGACCTGGGTGACGAGCGCCTGCAAACGGCGATTTGCGTGTTCCACCAGCGCTTCTCGACCAACACCCTGCCGAAGTGGCCGCTGGCGCAGCCGTTCCGCTTCCTCGCCCACAACGGCGAGATCAACACCATTACCGGTAACCGCAACTGGGCCATGGCCCGTCGCACCAAGTTCGCCAACGACCTGATCCCCGACCTCGCAGAGCTTGGCCCGCTGGTCAACCGCGTCGGTTCGGACTCCTCGAGCATGGACAACATGCTGGAGCTGATGGTCACCGGCGGTATCGACCTGTTCCGCGGCGTGCGCATGCTGGTACCGCCAGCCTGGCAGAACGTCGAGACCATGGACGCCGACCTGCGCGCGTTCTACGAATACAACTCCATGCACATGGAGCCGTGGGACGGTCCGGCCGGTATCGTCATGACCGAAGGCCGCCACGCGGTGTGCCTGCTCGACCGTAACGGCCTGCGCCCGGCGCGCTGGGTGACCACCACCAATGGCTACATCACCATCGCCTCTGAAATCGGCGTGTGGGGCTACCAGCCTGAGGAAGTATTGGCCAAGGGCCGCGTGGGCCCGGGCCAGATCCTTGCCGTGGACACCGAAACCGGGCAGATCCTCGATACCGATGCCATCGACGACCGCCTGAAGTCGCGCCACCCGTACAAGCGTTGGCTGCGTCAGCACGCCACGCGTATCCAGGCGACGCTGACCGACGACCAGGGCGTGGCCAGCTACGACGCTGACCAGCTCAAGCAATACATGAAAATGTTCCAGGTCACCTTCGAAGAGCGTGACCAGGTGCTGCGCCCGTTGGGTGAGCAGGGCCAGGAGGCCGTTGGCTCGATGGGTGACGACACGCCGATGGCTGTGCTGTCGCAACGCGTGCGTTCGCCATACGACTTCTTCCGCCAACAGTTCGCCCAGGTGACCAACCCACCGATCGACCCGCTGCGCGAAGCGATCGTGATGTCGCTGGAAATCTGCCTCGGCGCTGAGCGCAACATCTTCCAGGAGTCCCCGGAGCACGCCTCGCGGGTGATCCTCAGCTCGCCAGTCATTTCCCCGGCCAAGTGGCGTTCGCTGATGAACCTGGAGCGTGAAGGCTTCGAGCGTCAGCTGATCGACCTCAACTATGAGCAGAGCGTCGGCCTGGAAGCGGCGATCCGCAACATTGCCGACCAGGCTGAAGAAGCCGTGCGCGCGGGCAAGACCCAGCTGGTGCTGAGCGACCGCTACATTGCCCCGGGCAAGCTGCCTGTGCATGCTTCGCTGGCCGTGGGTGCCGTACACCACCGCCTGACCGAGCAGGGCCTGCGTTGCGACAGCAACATCCTGGTGGAAACCGCCACAGCCCGCGACCCGCATCACTTCGCCGTGCTGCTGGGCTTCGGCGCCTCGGCCGTCTACCCGTACCTGTCCTACGAAGTGCTCGCCGACCTGATTCGTACCGGTGAAGTGCTGGGCGACCTGGACGAGGTGTTCAAGTACTACCGCAAAGGCATTTCCAAGGGCTTGCTGAAGATCCTGTCGAAGATGGGTATCTCCACCATCGCCTCGTACCGGGGTGCGCAGCTGTTCGAAGCCATCGGCCTGTCCGAAGAAGTGGTCGGCCTGAGCTTCAAGGGGGTGTCCAGCCGCATCAAGGGTGCACGCTTCGAAGACCTGGAAAGCGACCAGAAGCTGCTGGCAGCCGAAGCCTGGAGCGCGCGCAAGCCGATCCAGCAAGGCGGCCTGCTGAAGTTCGTGCACGGTGGCGAGTACCACGCCTACAACCCGGACGTGGTCAACACGCTGCAGGCTGCAGTGCAGCAGGGTGACTACGCCAAGTTCAAGGAATACACCACGCTGGTCGACCAGCGCCCGGTGTCGATGATCCGCGACCTGCTGAAGGTCAAGGTGGCCGACCAGCCGTTGGCGCTGGAACAGGTCGAGCCGCTGGAGGCCATCCTCAAGCGCTTCGACTCCGCCGGTATTTCCCTTGGCGCCCTGTCGCCGGAAGCGCACGAAGCCTTGGCCGAGGCGATGAACCGCCTGGGCGCGCGGTCCAACTCCGGTGAGGGTGGCGAAGACCCGTCGCGCTACGGCACCATCCGCAGCTCGAAGATCAAGCAGGTGGCCACCGGCCGCTTTGGTGTGACCCCGGAATACCTGGTGAACGCCGAAGTGCTGCAGATCAAGGTGGCCCAGGGCGCCAAGCCCGGCGAGGGCGGCCAGCTGCCAGGTGGCAAGGTCAATGGCCTGATCGCCAAGCTGCGCTATGCGGTACCGGGCGTGACCCTGATCTCGCCGCCACCGCACCACGACATTTACTCGATCGAAGACCTGGCCCAGCTGATCTACGACCTCAAGCAGGTCAACCCGCAGGCCCTGGTGTCGGTCAAGCTGGTGGCAGAGGCCGGCGTGGGCACCATTGCCGCCGGTGTGGCCAAGGCTTATGCCGACCTGATCACCATTTCCGGCTATGACGGTGGTACCGGTGCGTCGCCGCTGACCTCGATCAAGTACGCCGGCGCCCCGTGGGAACTGGGCCTGGCCGAAACCCACCAGACCCTGCGCGGCAACGACCTGCGCGGCAAGGTGCGGGTACAGACCGACGGTGGCCTGAAAACCGGCCTGGACGTGATCAAGGCTGCCATCCTCGGCGCCGAAAGCTTCGGCTTTGGCACCGCGCCCATGATCGCCCTGGGCTGCAAGTACCTGCGCATCTGCCACCTGAACAACTGCGCGACCGGCGTAGCCACGCAGAATGACAAGCTGCGCAAGGACCACTACATCGGCACCGTCGACATGGTGATCAATTTCTTCACCTTCGTCGCCGAAGAAACCCGTGAGTGGCTGGCCAAGCTGGGCGTGCGCAGCCTCGGCGAACTGATCGGCCGTACCGACCTGCTCGACGTGCTGCCAGGCGACACCGAGCGTCAGCGGTACCTGGACCTGTCGCCGCTGCTGGGCAGCTCGCACATTCCGGCAGACAAGCCACAGTTCTGCGAAGTCGACAGGAACCCGCCGTTCGACGAAGGCCACCTGGCCGAGAAGATGGTGGAAATGGCCATGCCGGCCATTCGTGACCAGGCCGGTGGCGAGTTCAGCCTCGACATCTGCAACTGCGACCGTTCCATCGGCGCGCGTGTATCGGGCGAGATCGCCCGCCTGCACGGCAACCAGGGCATGGCCGCGGCGCCGATCACGTTCCGTTTCAAAGGGACCGCAGGCCAGAGCTTCGGTGTGTGGAACGCCGGTGGCCTGAACCTGCACCTGGAAGGCGACGCCAACGACTACGTCGGCAAGGGCATGACCGGTGGCAAGCTCACCATCGTGCCGCCTGCTGGCAGCCCGTTCGCCACCCAGGACAGCGCCATCCTCGGCAACACGTGCCTGTACGGTGCCACTGGCGGCAAACTGTTTGCCGCCGGTACTGCCGGCGAGCGCTTCGCTGTCCGTAACTCCGGCGCCCACGCTGTTGTCGAGGGTACCGGCGATCACTGCTGTGAATACATGACCGGCGGCTTTGTCTGCGTGCTGGGCAACACCGGTTACAACTTCGGTTCTGGCATGACTGGCGGCTTCGCCTACGTGCTCGACATGGACAACAGCTTCGTCGACAAGCTCAACCACGAGCTGGTGGAAATCCAGCGTATCAGTGGGGAAGCCATGGAAGCTTACCGCAGCCATCTGGCGCGGGTCCTTGCCGAGTATGTGGAGGAGACCGGCAGCGAGTGGGGGCGTGAGCTCTCGGAGAACCTGGACGACTACGTGCGGCGCTTCTGGCTGGTCAAGCCCAAGGCAGCCAACCTGAAGCAACTGCTGTCCAGCACTCGCGCCAACCCGCAGTAACAACAGCTGCAAGTGGCAAGCCTCAAGCTGCACGCAGAAGCAGCACGAGGTTTGCCCGGCTTAAGTGATCGTCTTGCAGTTTGCAGCGTGTAGCTTGCAGCTGCTGTAAAGAGGTTTTGAAAAATGGCTGAACGTCTGAACAACGACTTCCAGTTCATCGAAGTGGGCCGCAAGGACCCGAAGAAAAAGCTGCTGCGCCAGCGCAAGAAAGAGTTTGTGGAAATCTACGAGCCGTTCAAGCCGCAGCAGTCCGTGGAGCAGGCGCACCGTTGCCTGGGCTGCGGTAACCCGTACTGCGAGTGGAAGTGCCCGGTGCACAACTTCATCCCCAACTGGTTGAAGCTGGTTTCCGAAGGCAACATCCTGGCGGCGGCGGAGCTGTCGCACCAGACCAACACCCTGCCCGAAGTGTGCGGCCGGGTGTGCCCGCAAGACCGCCTGTGCGAGGGTGCCTGCACCCTGAACGACGGCTTTGGTGCGGTGACCATCGGCTCGGTGGAGAAGTACATCACCGATACCGCCTTTGCCATGGGCTGGCGCCCGGACATGTCCAAGGTCAAGCCCACCGGCAAGCGCGTCGCCATCATTGGCGCAGGCCCTGCTGGCCTGGGCTGCGCCGACGTGCTGGTGCGCGCCGGGGTGACCCCGGTGGTATTCGACAAGAACCCGGAAATCGGTGGCCTGCTGACCTTCGGTATTCCCGAGTTCAAGCTGGAAAAGAGCGTGCTCAGCAACCGCCGCGAAGTGTTCACCGGCATGGGTATCGAGTTCCGCCTCAATACCGAGGTGGGCAAGGACGTGACCATGGAACAACTGCTCGCCGAGTACGACGCAGTGTTCATGGGCATGGGTACCTACACCTACATGAAGGGTGGCTTCCCGGGTGAGGACCTGCCGGGCGTGCATGACGCGCTGGACTTCCTGATTGCCAACGTCAACCGCAACCTGGGCTTCGAGAAGTCGCCTGAAGACTTCATCGACATGCAGGGCAAGAAGGTTGTGGTGCTGGGCGGTGGCGACACTGCCATGGACTGCAACCGTACCTCGATCCGCCAGGGTGCCAAGGCGGTGACCTGCGCCTATCGCCGTGACGAAGCCAACATGCCGGGTTCGCGCAAAGAGGTGAAGAACGCCAAGGAAGAAGGCGTGAAGTTCCTCTACAACCGCCAACCCATCGCCATTGTCGGCGAGGACAAGGTCGAGGGTGTGAAGGTGGTCGAAACCCGCCTGGGCGAGCCGGATGCCCGTGGCCGTCGCAGCCCCGAGCCGATTCCGGGTTCCGAGGAAATCCTGCCGGCCGATGCCGTGGTGATCGCCTTTGGCTTCCGCCCAAGTCCGGCGCCGTGGTTCGAGCAGCATGACATCCAGCTGGACAGCCAGGGCCGTGTGGTGGCGCCGGAGAAGGGCAAGTTCAAGCACCAGACCAGCAACCCGAAAGTGTTTGCCGGTGGCGACATGGTGCGCGGTTCGGACCTGGTGGTGACGGCGATCTTCGAAGGGCGCACTGCTGCTGAGGGTATCCTGGACTACCTGGAAGTCTGATTCTCGACCTGTTCGCGGGCACGCCCGCTGCCACGGGGTTCGGCGCAGAACCTGTGGGAGCGGGCGTGCCCGCGAAGCTTTTGTATACAAAAACGCTTGATCTGTGGCATCCAATAGACAAAACGCATGGCCATGGCCGTGCCTTTTGCGCTGGCGTCTGAGAAAATGCCCGCACTATTTTTCCGGATGCCGACATGACTGCCCTGAAGAACGATCGTTTCCTGCGTGCACTGCTCAAGCAACCCGTAGACGTCACCCCGGTGTGGATGATGCGCCAGGCCGGGCGCTACCTGCCGGAGTATCGCGCCAGCCGTGCCAAGGCAGGCGATTTCATGAGCCTGTGCATGAACCCGCAGTTCGCCTGCGAGGTTACCTTGCAGCCGCTGGACCGCTACCCGCTGGACGCGGCGATCCTGTTCTCCGACATCCTCACCATCCCCGATGCCATGGGCCTGGGCCTGTACTTCGAAACCGGCGAAGGCCCGCGTTTCAGGAAGGTCGTCAGTACCCCGGCCGATATCGAAGCCCTGCCGGTTCCCGACCCGCAAAAAGACCTGGGCTACGTGATGGATGCGGTCAGCACCATCCGCCGCGAACTTAACGGCCGCGTTCCGCTCATCGGTTTTTCCGGTAGCCCCTGGACCCTGGCCACCTACATGGTCGAAGGCGGTTCGTCGAAGGACTTCCGCAAGACCAAGGCCATGGCCTATGACAACCCGCAAGCGCTGCACCTGCTGCTGGACAAGTTGGCCCAGTCGGTGACCAGCTACCTCAACGGGCAGATCCTTGCCGGTGCCCAGGCCGTGCAGATCTTCGACACCTGGGGCGGCAACCTGTCAGCGGCGGCCTACCAGGAGTTCTCCCTCGCCTACATGCGCAAGATCGTCAGCGGCCTGATCCGCGAGCACGAAGGGCGCAAGGTGCCGGTCATCCTGTTCACCAAGAACGGTGGCCTGTGGCTTGAAAGCATCGCCGAGGCCGGTGCCGATGCCCTGGGCCTGGACTGGACCTGTGACATTGGCGACGCCCGTCGCCGTGTGGGCGACAAGGTGGCCTTGCAGGGCAACATGGACCCGACCGTGCTGTACGCCAAGCCAGAGGCCATCCGCCAGGAAGTGGCGCGCATCCTGGCCAGCTACGGCCACGGCAACGGCCACGTGTTCAACCTGGGCCACGGCATCACCCCGGAAGTCGACCCGGAGCACGCAGGCGTGTTCATCAACGCGGTGCACGAGCTGTCGGCGCAATACCACGTTTGAGTTTCCAGGCTCCCCGAACCAGGGTTTGGGGAGCCTGTGCCTGCCGCTGCCGTGCATTTCCGAAAATGTGCCGAACGTTCAGCCGTATTCCTACATATAGGCACAGATGTTTCTTCTAATGTCCGACCTCCCTTGAGCAGAGGGCACATTCGCCGCGCGTGAATGTGCCCTTTTGCATTCAACCTTCGGAGTTCGTGATGAATACAACAAAAACCCTGCGCAGAAGCGTTGTTGCCACCGGTGTGTGGATGGCTATCGCAGGTGCAGGTTTGCAGGTTCAGGTTGCCCAGGCACACGGCCATCTGGCTGACCCGCCTTCACGTGCAGCGCTGTGCCATGCCAACCACAAGAACCTGAACAGCAACTGTGGCGGCGCTCAGTACGAACCGTGGTCGGTCGGTGAGGCCATTGGGCGTTTCCCGGCGGCCGGCCCTGTTGATGGGAAAATTGCCAGCGGTGGTGTCCGTGGCGATTTCGGTGCCCTCGACGAGCAGTCGGCCAACCGCTGGCATCTGACCCCCATCGTTGACCGGAACATTCAGTTCGACTGGCATTACCAGGCGCCGCACCCGGTAACCACGTGGGAATACTTCATCACCAAAGCCGACTGGAACCCCAATACCGCACTGAGCCGCGCCTCGTTCGACGACGCGCCGTTCTGTGTAGTCGATGGCAACAACCAGGTGCCTGCCAGCGGCACTGGCACCAACCCCAAGCATAGCTGCACCTTGCCAGCCGACCGTGCAGGACAGCACGTGATCCTGGGTGTCTGGAAAGTGGGGGATACCGACAAGGCCTTCCATAGCGTGGCTGACGTCGATATTCAACTGGACGGCGGGCCTGCGCCCGAATGGCCGCGCCTGGCCGAGATCAGCGCCAGCCGAGACCTTGAAGTGGGCGACCAGGTGACGGCCCGCGCATTCGATGCCAATGGCGAGCGTCCGTCGCACCATGTGAGCGTCACCATTGACAACGCCGAAGAAGGTATCGCTGCCAACTGGGCTTACAAGCTCGCCAGGCAGATCAACGAAACCCAGACGCTGGTCCGTGCCGGGCAAATGGATGCCGACGGCAACATCGAGCCTGTCCAGGGCTCCAACAGCATCTTCGCCAAAGCCGAAAGTGGCCTGACCAACTACATCCTCGACTTCAAGGCCGCTGCCGGTGAGCCCGCCACCCTGCACCTGCATGATGTCAAACCTGAGTACACCATCGCTGATGGCCAGAGTAGCGTGGACTTTACCGTCATGACCAACAAGGCCTTGACCGTATCGGCGCGGCTGTTCGACGCCAGCAACAAGCAGGTCGCCTACGCACGGCAACTGGTCAACGGCAGCGCGCCGTTCGCCTTGAACGTCGCCAGCGTGCCAGGTGAGCACACCCTCAAGGTCGTCGGCGTGGACAAGCGCGAGCGCGAGCTGCTGCAGGATGAGCGCACGGTCCAGCTCAAGGCGTCGGGTGACGGCTCGTACGACTTTGTCTTCCCGGAGTCGCTGTCCAGCTACCTGGCCGGCACCAAGGTACTGCAGCCCAAGAATGGCAAGGTCTACGAGTGCCAGCCCTTCCCGAACTCGGGTTACTGCGTGCAGTACTCCGCCAATGCCGCCCAGTTCGAGCCAGGTACCGGCTCTCACTGGAACATGGCCTGGACCGAGAAGTAATGCAGCACACCTGGCCCCTCGACGGGGGGCCAGGCCCTTCGAGTACTGTTTATGCAAGCACGAAAATATGCCTGGCAGCAGATCCTCCTGCACTGGGTCTCTGCCTTGGTCATCATTTGGGTACTGCTCAGCGGCTTCTACGTGGCGCACCTGAACGTCACCCCGACCACGTTTCACTTGGTTGCGTTCGTCAACGTGGCCTTGACCACCCTGTTCATCCCGATATTCCTGCTGCGCTGGCTGCTGCGGCGGACCCTGTTCAAACCCGGCAGCCTGGAGGGTGCAGCCAGGGGCGAGCGGATCGCCCATCTTGTCCATGAAGGTTTGTACTGGACCACCGCGATCGTGCTGCTGTCCGGCGTATTGATGATGGACCGGCCCATCGACGTGTTCGGCTGGTTCACCCTCGCGCCGCTGTTGAGCGAACCGTTCTGGCACGGCCTGTGGTTCAAGGTCCACATCTGCGCGTGCCTGCTGCTGGCCCTGGGCGTGTCGGTGCACATTGCTGCCGTGGTGCTGCATGAGCTGGCCGGCCGCCGTGTACTGCGGCGCATGCTGCCCTGATTCGGATGAAGCGCTCATCGCATGTGATCTGGCTGGCGCTGGTACTGGTAACGCTTGCCGGGCTGATAGCGCGGGAACGGCTGTATCCGTTAACTGCGCCCCCGCTGCTGCCGGCCTCGGCGCTGGCCACGGCAGCCGCCCCGGAGCAACCGTTCTCGACGACCGCCCTGGCCTTGGCATTCGGCTTTCAGCCTGAGCGCCAGCGGTCTAGCCGGGCGGACATCACGCTCAAGGCCTGCTTCGTATCCAGCCAGGGCGGGGCGCGGGCGTTGGTGAAAAGCGCTGGGGGCGAGACTGTCTACCGGGTGGGTGAGCGGATTGCGGGCCACGGTGTGCTGCGCCGTATCGATGTGCGCTCCATCGTGCTGTGGGTCGACGGCCGCGAGGAAGTCGTGGCGTTGGCTACCCCTGGCCCCAGCGTTTTTCTGCCCATGGGGGCGGCCCCTCGCCCGCGCCCGGTTTCTGATCCTTCATCCCGCCTGTTGCGGGAGGTGCAATGACTTTCAAGCGATATTTGCAAGGCGCCTCGTTCGGCGCCTGTTTGACCCTGTGCTGTTCCCTGGCGCTGGCTGAAATGCCCACCTGGCAACTGGCGATGAGCGATGCCGACGTACGCGAGGTGGTGCGTGAGGTAGGGGAAATCCTCGACCAGACCATCATCCTCGACCCCCGCGTGCAGGGGCGCATCACCGTGCTTTCCAACGAAGCCCTGGACCGCGAAGGCATACGCCGGCTGTTCTACTCCGTGCTCAATGCCCAGGGCTTTGCCGCCGTGAATGATGGCGACCGTTTGCTGGTGCTGCCGGCCAGCGAAGCCAAGGCCTGGGCCAACCAACAGGTGGAGGCCATACCGGCCGCGTTCACCACGCGCGTCTTTACCTTGTCGGGCAGCGTCGCTGCCGACCTGGCCGGCCTGTTGCGGCCGTTGGTGTCCAGCAGCGGCTACATTGGCCCCTCCAGCTCGGCCAACGCCTTGGTGGTGACCGACTCTGCAGCCAACCTTGAACGCTTGGAGAGCCTGGTCTTGCAGCTGGACAGCGGCCAGCGGCACGACTATGAGCTGGTGACCCTGCATAACGCCCAGACCGAGGCCGTGTTCGCCGTGGTCGAAGCGGCGGCCGGGGGGCCGGACAGCGGTGTGCAGGTGGTGGCCGACGCCAACGGTAGCCGCCTGCTGATCCTCGGCCCGGCCAAGTCCAGGCAGCGCCTGGCACAACTGACCCGTTCGCTGGATGTGGCGGCACCCGCCACCGCGCAGAACTGGCGTGTGGTGCGCTTGCAGCACAGTAACGCCGAGCAGCTTGCCGACGTGCTGGGTGAGGTGGGCAAGCGCCTGGATGGCGCGCCGGGCACCCGTGACTTGGGCGCCAACCTCACTGGCGACGCCGTGGTCAAGGCCGATGCCGACCAGAATGCGCTGGTGCTGCTGGGCGAGCCGCAGACACTGGACAGCGTCGAGCAGATCATCCAGCAATTGGACCAGCCACGGGCACAGGTCCTCATCCATGCGGCAATCGTCGAAGTCAGCGGCAGCATCGATGAAGCGTTGGGTGTGCAGTGGGGCGTGGGCACCGGCGGGCTCAACGGCGGGGTCACGTTCAGCGAAAGTGGCACCGGGCTGGCCGACCTGCTGGGCGAGGAGGCCAAGCTGCCGGGTGGCGCTGCCCTGGCCATTGGCACGGACCGTTTTGCCGCGCTGATATCGGCCTTGGCCAGCAGCAGCCGCAGCAACCTGTTGTCCACGCCAAGCCTGTTGACCCTGGACAACCAGGAGGCGCATATCCTGGTGGGGCAGAACGTCGCCTTCAAGACCGGCTCCTACGTTACCCCCGGCAGTGGTTCGGAGAACCCGTTCACCACGGTCGAACGCAAGGATATCGGTATCAGCCTGAAGGTGCGCCCGCACATCAATGAGGGGCAAAGCCTGCGCCTGGAGGTCGAGCAGGAAAGCTCCGAAATCGCGCCGAGCACGGCCGAGAACGACCTGGTCACCAACAAGCGTACGCTCAAGAGCACCATCCTGGCCGCCGACGGCGAGATCATCGTGATTGGCGGCCTGATCAAGGACAGCATGCGCAAGGTCGAGCGTGGGGTACCGTTGCTCAGCCGCATTCCGTGGCTTGGCGGTCTGTTCCGCTGGCGCAGCGACATTCAGGAGAAAACCAACCTGATGGTCTTCCTGCGCCCGACCATTTTGCGTAGCCAGGCGGAGCGGGTCGAGGTAGGGCGCAGGGCCTACGACGGGGTGCGCGCAGCCGATGATTCGCCCTTGCCGGCTGATGCTCAGCGCCTGTTCGAGCCACGTCGCTTGCCAAGCGCGCAAGTGCCACAGCCATGAGCCCTGAGCTGCCATTCGGCTTTGCCCGGCGTCACGGGATCCTGCTCGACCGCCAGGCGCCCGAGCCGGTGCTGATGATGCGAGAAGGCGCGTCCCTGGCCGCCCTGGCCGAAGCCTGCCGCTTGCTGGGCAATACCTGGCCGCTGCGCCAGGTGAGCGAAGCCGACTTCGCCGAGCGCCTGGCCAGTTGCTACGGCCTGGGTGGGGATGCCGCGCAATCGATCGTCCAGGGCCTGGACCAGGAAATCGACCTGCCACGGCTGGCCGAGGCCTTGCCGCAAACCAGCGACCTGCTCGAACAGCAAGACGATGCGCCGATCATCCGCCTGCTCAATGCCCTGTTCAGCGAAGCGGTGCGCTCGCGGGCCTCGGATATCCACCTGGAAACTTTCGAGCATCAGCTGCGCGTGCGCATGCGCATCGACGGCGTCATGCGCGAAGTGCTGTCACCCCCACGGGAGCTTTCTGCCCTGCTGGTTTCGCGTATCAAGGTCATGGCGCGCCTGGACATCGCCGAGAAGCGCGTGCCCCAGGACGGTCGTATCAGCCTGCGCCTGGCTGGCCATGAAGTCGACGTGCGCGTTTCGACCCTGCCTGCCACCCATGGCGAGCGGGTGGTGCTGCGGTTGCTGGACAAGCAGGCCGTGCGCCTGGACATCGACCACATGCAGATGCCGGCGGCTGTGCGTGCTGGCTTCATGAGCATGCTGGAAAAGCCACACGGCATTTTCCTGGTCACCGGCCCAACCGGCTCGGGCAAGACCACCACCTTGTACACCGCGCTTGCGTACCTGAACCAGGAGTCGCGCAATATCCTCACCGTGGAGGACCCGATCGAGTACCACCTGGCCGGCATCGGGCAAACCCAGGTCAACCCCAAGGTCGACATGACCTTCGCCCGTGGCCTGCGCGCCATTCTGCGTCAGGACCCGGACGTGGTCATGGTGGGCGAAATCCGCGACAAGGAAACCGCCAACATCGCGGTGCAGGCGTCGCTGACGGGCCACCTGGTACTTTCCACCCTGCACACCAACAGCGCGCTGGGCGCAATCACGCGGCTTGCCGACATGGGCATCGATACTTGCCTGCTGGCTTCGTCGCTGGCCGGGGTGATGGCCCAGCGCCTGGTACGCCGGCTCTGCCCGCACTGCAAGGTGGCCTGCGAGGTGGACCAGGCCATGGCCAGCGCCTTGGGCAACCCTGCCGGGCTGCCCGCGCAGCTTTACCAGGCGCAGGGCTGCAATGAATGCCAGGCGGGCTACAGTGGGCGCCTGGCCTTGCACGAGATGGTGGTGGTCAAGCCTGCACTGGCTCAGGCGATCCACACCCAGGCATCCCAGGCCGCCATGCATGAACTGATTCGCCAGGACACGCCGAGCCTGTTCCAGCACGGTGTTCAGCGTGTCTGCCAAGGGCAGACCAGCGTGGCAGAACTGCTGCGCGTGACCGGGCAGGACTGACATGCCGCTGTTTCGCTATCAGGCCCAGGATGCCAAGGGCGCCCGCCAGCGCGGTACGCTGGAAGCCCCAGGGGCGCGTCAGGCTCGGCAAACCTTGCGCGAGCAAGGCTGGCAGGTGCTGAAACTGCGCCCCGTGCCGCGGTCACTGCTGGCAGGCGTGCTGAATCGTAGCGGTTTGAGCCTGACCCGGCGCTCGCTGCTGACCCGCCAGCTGGCGACCCTGCTGCAGGCCGGGCTGCCGTTGACCGAAGCCTTGCAGGCGGTTGCCGAGCAAGGCACCCGGCGCCAGGAGCGGCAGGTGTTGCGCGGCGTGGCAGAGCGGGTTGCCGAAGGCCATGCCCTGGCCCAGGCGCTGGCCCATTACCCGCGGGCGTTCCCGGTCATCTACCGGGCCACCGTGGCCGCTGCGGAGCGCTCCGGGCGCTTGGCGGACGTGCTCGAACGTTTGGCCGCGCATGGCGAGGACGAGCAAGCCTTGCGGCAGAAAGTGCAGCTGGCCATGGTCTACCCGGTGATTCTGCTGGCCGTCTCGTTGCTGGTGGTGGGGTTTCTGCTGGGCTATGTCGTGCCTGATGTGGTGCAGGCATTCTCCCGCGACCAGGCGCGCCTGCCGTTGGCCACGCAAGTGCTGATTGCCCTGAGCGATGCCGCCAACCAGTACGGCCTGGCAGCGCTCACGCTGCTGCTGGCCGGCATTGCTCTGGGCGCGTGGGCCCTGCAACAACCGCCATGGCGTAGCCGGTGGCATGCCTTGGCACTGCGCCTGCCAGGTTATGGCGAATTCGCGCGGGCCAGCGAGGCGGCGCGGTTCATCAGCACCTTGGCGATCCTGGGGCGCAGCGGCGTGGCCTTGGTAGAAGCGATGAACATCGCTACGGCGGTGATCGGCAACCTCACCCTGCGCGAGCGTCTGCTGCAGGCCGCCCGCGAGCTGGCCGAGGGCAGCGCCTTGGCCAGTTGCCTGACACGCAGCGACACCCTGCCACCGCTCATGCTGCACATGATCGCCAGCGGCGAACGCGCCGGTGAACTGGACACCATGCTTGAACGTGCCGCAGACCTCCAGGCCAGGCAACTGGCAGGGCGTATCGCGCTGCTGGTGAGCCTCTGCGAACCCCTGATGCTGCTGGTGATGGGGGGCATCGTGCTGTTCATCGTGCTGGCCATCCTGCTGCCGATCCTCAACCTCAACCAACTGGTCAACTGACATGTCCCTTCGTGCTACACGCCACGCGCAACGTGGCTTCACACTCATCGAAATCATGGTGGTGGTCATCATCCTGGGCGTGCTTGGCGCGCTGGTACTGCCCAACGTGATGAGCCGTCCCGACCATGCCAAGCTGACCGCGGCCCGCACCGACCTGCAGTCGATCGCCACCGCGCTGGAAATCTATCGGCTGGACAACGGCCGTTATCCAACGTCCGCGCAGGGCCTGGACGCCTTGGTCACACGCCCCAGCGTGGCGCCATTGCCGCGCAACTGGAGTGCCCAGGGCTATCTGAAGCGTACGCCTACCGACCCTTGGGGCTCGCCTTACCAGTACGTGAACCCGGGCAGCCGTTCGAACCAGGGGTATGACCTTTACTCGCTGGGTGCCGACGGGCAGCCGGGCGGCGAACAGATGGATGCCGATATCGGCAACTGGTCTGAATGAAACGGCCCCGCGCGCAAGGCTTCACACTGCTGGAACTGTTGCTGGTCCTGCTGCTGCTGAGCATCGTCATGGGCATGGCGGGGCTCGGTATCGGGCGCGACCCGCAGCGCCTGGCCAGCCAGGAGGCCAACCTGTTCCTGCAACTGGTGCAACACGCACGGCAACAGGCTGTGCTGGAGGGCGTGGCGCTGGGTATCCGAATCGACCCGCAAGGCTATCAGCTGCTGAAGGCCCGCGGTGACAGCTGGGAGCCCGCGGGCCAGCAGCGCGATATTGGCCTGGACCTGCGCCTGCAGATCGATGGGCTGCCAGTGCCACCCGCCGTGCCTGGCAAGGCGCCGCAACTGGTGATGTACGGCAATGACGAGCACACGCCGTTTTCCCTGTATTTCGAGGCCGACACCGTGCGCCTGGTCTCCCTGTCGAGCGATGGCCTCAATGCCCCGCAGTTCCAGCCCTGAACGCGGCTTCACCCTGCTCGAGGTGTTGGTGGCGCTGGCGATCTTCGCGGTGCTGGCCGTGGCGGTGAGCACGGCCAGCCAGCGCATACTGGTGCAGTCGCAGGGGTTGCAGGAGCGTCTTTTTGCCAGCTGGGTCGCCGACAACCACCTGCTGGAAATGCGCCTGCAACCGGCCCTGGCGCCCGGCCAGCGCAGTGTGGAGGTGATGTTCGGCCAGCGTCGCTGGACGCTGCAGGAAAGCCGCCGACGGCTGGGCGGGGCTGGCCTGCTGGAGGTCGAGGTGCGCGTGGGCCTTGCGGCCGATCGCCAGGTGTTGCACCAGGCCACCGGGTGGCAGGGGGGCAGCGATGCGTCACGCTAGGCCCCGCCAGCACGGTTTCACCTTGATCGAACTGCTGCTGGCCATGGCCCTCTTTGCCTTGTTGGCGGTGGGCAGTGCGCGTGTGCTGGATGTGGTCATGCGGGCCGAGCGTGCGCGCCAGGCCCAGGCCGAGCAGTTGCATGCGTTGGGCAGGGCCATGAGCCTGATCCAGCGCGATGCCTTGCAAGGGTATTTGCCGGCGAGCCTGGGCAAGGGCGGTTACGGCATCCTGTTGAACGGCGACCGGGCCCATTGGCTGACCCGCGAACCCGACCACCAGGCGCTCAAGCGCAGCGAACTGAGGGTGGTCGAATACTGGCTCGCCGACGGCGTGCTGTGGCGCCAGCGGCGCACCCAGGGGCAGGGCCAGCCGCGCCCGCAGCGTTTGCTCGAAGGTGTGGGCGAACTGCAGTGGCGCCTGCATGTACCCGGTAGCGGCTGGCAGGCGCATTGGCCAATGGCCCAGCGCCGGGCCCTGCCACCGCAGGCGCTGGAGGTGACCCTGTCCACCCGGCGCTTGGCGCAGATTCGGCGGGTACTGCCGCTTGGCGGGGCCAGCCAGTGAAGCGTCAACGGCAGAAGGGGCTGGCGCTGATTACCGTGCTGCTGGTGATGGCGCTGCTGACGTTATTGGTAGCCGGCATGTTGCACAGCCATCGCCTGCTGCTTGGCAGTGTTGCCCAGCAGCTCGAAGCCACGCGCCTGTTGCGCCTGGCGCAAGCCGGCGAACAACAGGCGCTTGCGAGCCTGCGGGGTGAGGTAGGGGAGATCCTGCAGGTGACCCACGGGCGGCAGGGCTGGGGCCAACCCCGTGTGTTGACCTTGGGCGAAGGCCGGGTGCAACTACAGCTGGAGGACCTTGCAGGGCGCTTCAACCTCGGCGCCCTGACCGCAGGTAAAACCCCCGACCCCTTGCTGCTCGAGCGTTGGCAGCGCCTGTGCCATGCACTGCAGGTGGCGCCGCCGGCCTTGGAGGCGCTGGCGGGCCAGCCGCTGCTGGACCCTACCCAGTTGCGGGCCCTGCCGGGCGTCACTGCCGAGGTGATGGCGCGTTTGCAGCCTTGGGTAGTGGTGTTGCCCAAGGAGGCGCGGCTCAACATCAACACGGCCCCGGCACGCCTGTTGGCAGCACTGGCGGAGTTGTCGCCAGCGGTGGCCGCCGACCTGGTACGGCAACGCCCCGAGGCGGGCTACCCGACGGTGGAGCGTTTTCTGGCCTCTGCGCAATTGGAAGGCGTGGGCGTGAACAGGCGCGGGCTTGCCGTGACCAGCCGCTGGTTTCGCCTTGAGGTGCAGGCGCAGCAGGCAGGGAGGCGCATGTACCTGTACAGCGACCTGGAGATCGACTTGAACACGCACCAGGTTCGTGTGGTGCGGCGTGTGTTTACTGCAATGCGGGAGCGAAGAGCAGATGAGTGAAACCTGGCTGTACCTATTGCCCGCGGGCGTTGCGGCGGCCGATGCGCAATGGCCGGTGTGGCTGCGAGCAGCCGATGGCAGCGTGCGCAAGACGCGTCTGGACGCGCTCGGGGCGACCCTGGCCGGCCCTGTGATCCTTGTCTTGCCGATGGAAATGCTCGGCAGTTGCGAAATCGGCCCCGTGCCAGGCAAGCGGCCGAAGCCTGAAGCATTGGCCTACGCCGCCGAAGAGCAGTTGGCAGCGGCGCTGGAATCGGTGCACCTGGTTTTTGCCGCAGCGGATATGCAAGGGCACCGCCGTGCGCTGGTGGTAGAGCGTCAGGTGCTGCGCAATGTCTTGGCCTTGTTGCAAACCCTGGGTATCGACCCGGCCGCGGTCCATGTCGACGCCGACCTGCTGGGTGGCGAGCAGCCCAGTGCACTGTGGCTTGACGGGCGCTGGCTGGTGGGCGGTCGAGGTGGGCCGTGGCTGGTCGCCACGCCCCAGGCAGCCGAAATCGTGGCACGGCAATTGCCGCCGATGGCCTGGCAGGCGGCCGCTGCCGATGGCGGGCAACCGCTGGTCAACCACGGGGTCGACAATGCCTTCCAGACCTTGCTGCAAGGGCGAGCCAAGGCGCTGGACCTGCGCCAGGGGCCATTCCGCCGTCAGCGCCTGGCGTTACCCTGGTCGGCGTTGGCGGGCGCAGTGCTGCTGGGCTTCGCCATGCTGTGCGTGGCCGATCATTGGCGTGTCGAGGGGCTGTTGCAGCGCGTGGCTCAACAGCATGCCGAAAACGTTCAGGCATTCCAGCGGTGGGCGCCCGGGCAGCCCGTCACCGGTGACCTGGCGGTGCGCGTCAGGGCGTTGCAGGCCGGCCCTCGTGCGACCACCCGCGTGGAAGGCCTGGCGGCCGTCGCGCAGCCGCTGGTGGAAACCGGCAACATCACCCTCGAGCGGGCCGCGTTCAGCCCGGCGCAAGGGTGGCGAATGGATGTGCTGGCCCTAGGGTTCGATGACCTCGAGCGCTTGCGCCTGCTGGCCCCTGCCGTGCTGATGGACCAGGCCCGGCAGACCGCCCAAGGGGTGCGGGCAACCCTGACCTGGAGCGGGACTCGATGAAGCGCAGGTTTGAGCAGGCCCTTGCTCGCCAATGGCAAACGCTACCTGCCACTCGCCGGGCACTGATCAGGGTCACGCTATGGGGTGTGGCCATGCTGGTGCTCTGGCAACTGGCCTGGGTGCCTGGCAAGCAGCGCTTGCTGCAGGCCGAGCTTGCCCATGGGCAGGCGCTGGAGCTGGCCGGGCAGTTGCAGCAGGTGGCGTCAGCGCCGGTCGGGGGGCGCAAAGCGGTGCGGGCACTGACGCCCGCCGCGCTCAATGAGCGTGCCTTGGCCGCCGGTTTGCGCGTTGTCGCGCTGCAGGCTCGGGCCACGCAGCTCGACGTCAGCCTCGAAGGCCAGCCCACGGCAGTGCTGAGCTGGCTGCACACGCTGGAACGTGACGGCGCACAGCTGCGCAGTGTGCAGCTACAGGTGACTGGCGCGCAGTTGCAGGTGCAGCTGGCGCTGGAACTGGACGAAGCCTGGGGCGATTAAGATTGGATTCAGCCAGCTTCGGTAGGCTGTTCCCATCCAAACCGAAACAGGACCTGCCTCCATGAAAGCCCGTTACCTTGCCCTGATCCTCGCCCCGCTGTTCAGCACTGCTGCCCTGGCTGCCGGCTATACCGGCCCGGGTGCACAAGCGGTAACCACCGTGGCCGCTGCGAACGATGCCGCCGATGACACGCCGGTGGTGCTGCAGGGCTTCGTCACCAAGAAGATCAACAACGACGACAAATACGAATTCAAGGACAACACCGGCACCATCACCGTGGAAATCGATGATGAAGACCTGCCACCGACGCCATTCAACGACAAGACCAAGGTCAAGCTGACCGGTGAGGTGGAGAAACACCTGATGAGCCGTGAAGTGGATGTGGATATCGTCGAAATCATCAACTGATTCCCGGGCCAGTTCGCGGGCGTGCCCGCGAATGCCTCACGCCGACTTCGGTGGTAACTTGCTCAGGTGTAGCGCTACCAGCAACGCCACTGCCAGCAAGCTGCCTATGAACAGGCCGATGCCATTCCAGCCCCATTGGTGCCAGAACACCCCGCCCGCCGTACCGGCCACGCTCGAGCCGGCGTAATAGCTGAACAGGTACAGCGACGACGCCTGCCCTTTGGCCTTCAGCGCCCGCCGGCCGATCCAGCTACTGGCCACCGAGTGCGCGCCAAAGAAGCCGAAGGTGAACACCAGCATGCCCACGATCACCATGGCCAGTGGGCTGGCCAGGGTCATCAGCAAACCACACGCCATGACCACGATGCTGGCCCAGAACACCTTGCGTCGGCCCAGCTTGTCCGCCAAGGCGCCGACCTGCGCCGAGCTGTAGATGCCGGACAGGTACACCACCGACAGCAAGCCGACCAGTGCCTGGTTCATGTGGTAGGGCTCGGCCAGCAGGCGGTAGCCGATGTAGTTGAACAGGGTGACGAAGGCACCCATCAGCAGGAAGGCCTCCAGGAACAGCCAGGGCAGGCCGGCATCCTTGAAATGCATGACGAACCCGTCCAGGAGGCTGCGCGGGCTCATCGTTTGCGGGCGGAAATTGCGTGACTCCGGCAGCACCTTCCAGAACACCAGGGCGGCGCCCAGGGCCAGGCCACCGATGGTCAGCATGGCTGTGTGCCAGCTGACGAAGTCGATCAACACGCCAGTGATCAGCCGCCCGCTCATGCCGCCAATGGCGTTGCCGCCGATGTACAGGCCCATGGCCAGGCCAATGTGCTGGGGGTGGATCTCTTCGCTCAGGTAGGTCATGGCCACTGCTGCCAGGCCGCTCAGCGACAGGCCGACCAGCGCGCGGGTGGCCAGCACCAGTTCCCAGCTCGGCATCACCGCGCTGGCCAGGGTGGAGAGCGCGGCGCACACCAGGGCGAACACCATCACCGGCTTACGGCCGATGCGGTCCGAGATCGGACCGGTGACAAGCAGGCCGAACGCCAACATCGCGGTCGACACCGACAGCACCAGGCTGCTCTGTGCGGCGTTGATGGCGAATTCTTTAGACAGCAACGGCATCATCGGCTGTACGCAATACAGCAGGGCGAAGGTAGCGAAGCCGCCGCTGAACAGGGCCAGCACGGTCTTCATGAAGGCGGGGGTGCCTTTTTCGATCCACATGTCGGTCAAGGTGGCAGGTTCGAGTTGGATGGGCTGCGCGGCTACAGCAGTTTTCACGGCGGGTACCTCTGGTGCAATGAAAAAAGCATATAGCTGGCTAATGATTAGATCCAATATATTGTTCGACCTATTTAAGACGTTGTGCGACTTGTTTGGAGCGAACCATGGAACTGCGCCATCTGCGTTATTTCATTGCCGTGGCAGAAGAGCTGCACTTCGGCCGCGCCGCCCAGCAACTGGGCATTTCGCAACCGCCGCTGAGCCAGCAGATCCAGGCGCTGGAACAGGAGCTGGGGGCGCGCTTGTTCGAGCGCACCAACCGCCGGGTCGAGCTGAGCGAGGCAGGCCGGCTGTTCCTGGGCGAGGCGCGTCAGGTGCTGGCGCAGGTGGAGAAGGCGGCGGATGTGGCGCGGCGTGCACAACTGGGTGAATTGGGCGAGATGAAGATCGGCTTTACCTCCTCGGCCCCGTTCACATCGAAGATCCCCAAGGCCATTCATGCCTTTCGCCAGCGCTTCCCCGCAGTGCACCTGAACCTCAAGGAGTTGAGCAGCCGCGATGTTGCCGAAGGGGTGTTCGATGAGTCCATCGAAATCGGCCTGATGCGGCCAATGCCGCTGCCGGAAGGGTTGCTGGCCACCGAGCTGTTCCGCGAGCCACTGGTGGCGGTGATCAATGCCTCACACCCGCTGGCCGAAGCCAGCGGGCAAGGCGTGCACATGGCGGCGCTGGCCCATGAGCCGTTCGTGTTCTTCCCGCGCAGCTATGGCAGCGGCTTGCATGCGCAGTTGCTGAGCCTGGCGCGGCAGGCCGGGTTCAGCCCGCATTTTGCCCAGGAGGCAGGGGAGGCGATGACCATCATCGGCCTGGTGTCGGCGGGGTTGGGGGTGTCGGTGCTGCCGGCCTCGTTCCAGCGCATGCGTATCGAAGGGGTGGTGTACCGCACCTTGCTCGACGAGGGGGCGATGACCGCGGTGTGGCTGGTGCAGCGCGAAGGCGGCGGGTCGGCCATGGCCAAGGCGTTTGCGCAGCTGCTTCAGGCGAATAGCACTGGCCATGGCGGCGACACCGCCACATACTCGGGCATTCGTTGAAACACGGAGGTCAACCATGCGGCGCGTGGTGTTCAATCAGAAAGGTGGCGTGGGCAAGTCGAGCATCGCCTGCAACCTGGCGGCGGTCAGTGCCAATGAAGGCTACCGGACCCTGCTGGTCGACCTGGATGCCCAGGCCAACTCGACACAGTACCTCACCGGGCTGACGGGTGAGGATATCCCCATGGGTATCGCCGATTTCTTCAAGCAGAGCCTGTCCAGCGGGCCATTCAGCAAGAAGAACAAGGTGGATATCTATGAAACCCCGTTCGACAACCTGCATGTGGTGACTGCAACGCCTGAACTGGCCGACCTGCAGCCCAAGCTCGAGGCCAAGCACAAGATCAACAAGCTGCGTAAGCTGCTCGATGAGCTAGACGAGGATTACGAGCGGATCTATATCGACACCCCGCCGGCGCTTAATTTTTATGCAGTTTCGGCGCTGATCGCGGCTGACCGTGTGCTGATTCCCTTCGACTGCGACAGCTTTTCGCGCCAGGCCCTGTATGGCCTGCTGGCCGAAATTGAAGACCTCAAGGAAGACCATAACGAAGACCTCGTAGTCGAAGGCATCGTGGTCAACCAGTTCCAGTCGCGTGCCAGCCTGCCGCAGCAGATGCTCGACGAACTGCTGGCCGAAGGGCTGCCGGTGCTGCCGGTGTACCTTGGCAGCTCGGTGAAGATGCGTGAATCGCACCACGCCAGCCTGCCGCTGATTCACCTGGAGCCCAGGCACAAGCTGACACAGCAGTTTGTCGAGTTGCATGATTTGCTGGAGCGCAGCGAGTAGGTATCTAGCCCGCTTCCTTATTGGGGGTAACAAGTACCGGCTTGTGGTTGAGATGCAGTACCGCGCCGGTATCGCCTGGGTGAAGTTCGTCGGTACGCACAAGCGCTATGACGAGATTGACGTGGAGACAATCTGTGAATATTAAGCCGATTCGTAACGAGGACGATCCCCGAGCAGCATTCCAGCGCCTCGAAGCCATTTTTCAGTCTGAGGCGGGCACGCCTGAGGCTGATGAATTGGAAGTGCTTGTGACACTGATCGAAGTGTACGAGAACAGGCACTATCCCATTCACCCCGCCAATCCCATCGAGGCTATCAAGTTTTGTATGGATCAGCAGGGGCTCACGCCAAGAGATCTTGAACCGTACATCGGTCCAAGCGGGCGAGTTTCGGAAGTACTGAGCGGGAAGCGCGGGCTGAGCCTTTCCATGATCAAGCGCCTGCATGATGGCCTTCGCATTCCCTATGAGTCGCTGCTGGCAAGCGCTTGAAAACTAAACCCCCTGGCTGCGCACCCACTCCAACAACGCCTGGAGTGGAAACGCCCCGGCCTGGCGGCTGACTTCGCGGCCGTTCTTGAACAGCAGCAGGCTGGGGATCGAGCGGATGCCCAGTTGCCCGGCCAGGTTGCGGTTGGCTTCGCTGTCGAGCTTGGCCAGGCGGCAGCGGCCGGCCAGTTGGCGGGCGGCTTGTTCGAAGGTGGGGGCGAACGATTTGCACGGGCCGCACCAGTCGGCCCAGACATCCACCAACAGCGGTAGGTCGCCTTTGATTTGGCTGGCGTAGCTGGCTTCGGTGAGTTCGAAAGGGGCGCTCAGCAGGACCTGCTGTTTGCAGCGGCCGCATTTCGGCGCGTCGCCCAGGCGCTCGGCAGGCAAGCGGTTGAGGCCGTTGCAGTGGGGGCAGGGGATGACCAGTGGTTCGGACATGTTGGTTCCTCGAGATTATTGGGGCTGCTTTGCAGCCCATCGCGACACAAGGCCGCTCCCACAGGGGGGAAGCGCCAATCAGGAAGAGCAGCTGATTTCCAGGTGCTTGCCCCATTCCGGTGGGCGCTCGGCGTAGGCCTGCATCCCGGGTTGCTCCTCGAAGGGGTTGCTCAGTACCTGGTGCAGCCGCCGCACTTCACTGTAATCCCCCGCTTCAGCTGCCTCGATGGCTTTCTGCGCCAGGTAGTTGCGCAGCACGTACAACGGGTTCACTGCATGCATGCGTTCGCGGCGCCCCTCGGCATTGCCGGCTTCACGCTCGCATCGGGCCAGGTAATCGGCGCCCCAGGCATCGAAGCCGGCCAGGTCGATGAAGTCATTGCGCACCACCTTCAACGCTTCGGCCACCGGTTGCTCGCCCAGCCGGCGGAAGAACAGGTTGTAGTCCACACCACCGCGCTGCATGCACTGCAGCAGGCGCTCGACCAGCGCCATGTCGTCATCCTCAGCCGTGGTCAGGCCCAGGCGCCTGCGCATCAGGTCCAGGTAATGGGCCTGGTACAGTGGCAGGAACAGGCTCAACGCCTGCTTCAACGGCTCCACCTCGACCACCGTGGTCAGCGCCTGGGCCAGCGCGCTGAGGTTCCAGTGGGCGATGGGCACCTGGTTGGCGTAGCTGTAACGACCACGGTCGTCGGAGTGGTTGCAGATGAAATTGGCGTCGAAGTCGTCGAGGAAGGCGTACGGGCCGAAGTCGAAGGTAATGCCGAGGATCGACATGTTGTCGGTATTCATGACCCCGTGGCAGAAGCCATAGGCCTGCCAGCGGGCGATCAGGTCGGCGTTGCGCTCGACGATGGTGCGGAACATCGCCAGGTAAGGTTGCTCGGCGGTGCCGCACTCGGCGTAGTGCTGTTGCAAGACGTGGTCGAGCAGCACCCGTTGCTGCTCAGGCTGCTTGGTGTAGTAGAAATACTCGAAATGACCGAAGCGTACGTGGCTCTGCGCCACGCGGGTGAGCATGGCCGCGCTTTCCCGTGTTTCGCGCCATACCGGGGTGCTCGAGCCGATGACGCACAGCGCGCGGCTAGTGGGAATGTGCAGGGCGTGCAGGGCTTCGGAGGCGAGGAACTCGCGGATCGATGAGCGCAGCACGGCGCGGCCGTCGCCCATGCGCGAGTACGGCGTCTGGCCGGCCCCCTTGAGGTGCAGGTCCCAGTGCTGATTGGCTTCGTTCAGGACCTCGGCCAGCAACAGGCCGCGGCCATCGCCCAGGCGCGGGTTGTACGAGCCGAATTGGTGGCCGGAGTACACCATCGCCCTTGGGTCGGCCTGGTCCCACAGCTTGTGGCCGCTGAACAGTTCGGCGAACAGAGGCAGTTCGGCCTGGGCCGGGTCGAGGTCCAGCAGCGCCATGGCCGACTCGCTCGCCACCACCAGGCGGGGCTCGGCGAGGGGCTCGGGCAGCACCTGGGTAGAAAACGCATCGCCCAGGCGGGCGAAGCGGTTGTCGAAAGTGAGTTGGTCGAGGGCTTTCACGGGCTGCTCCTGGAAGTCGGTGCCATTGGGGCCGCTTTGCGGGGCCCAGCTGTGGGGGCTGGCTTGCCGGCGATCGAGGGCCAAGCCCTCGCAGGCATTCTGGGCGTTCATGCCCTATGGCGTCCACTCACACAGGTTGGGTGCCATCGGGTTTGGGCTGCTCCATCGGTATCAGCTGCTGCTTGCCGCCGGCTGCGTCCATCAGGAACACCTCGACCTGGCGTACCGAGATCTTGATGTCGTGCGCCTTGAACTCGCGGCTGATGAAGCGGTTGAGTTCATCCAGCGTCGGGTTGCGGTCACCCAGGTCGCGCACGTGCATGCGCAGTTCGTGGTCCAGCGAGCTCTCGCCGAAGTTGAGGAAGTACACGATCGGTTCCGGGTCCTTGAGCACCCGTGGGTTTTCATGCGCGCCCTTGAGCAGCAGCTCGCGCACCAGGTCGAGGTCGGAGCCATAGTCGATGCCCAGCTTCAGCGTGACCCGGGTGACCGTGTCGGTCAGCGACCAGTTGATCAGTTGGCCGGTGATGAAGGTCTTGTTGGGGACGATGATGTCCTTGCGGTCGAAGTCGGTGATGGTGGTGGCGCGGATACGGATCTTGCTCACCGTGCCCGACAGGTTGCCGATGGTGATGGTGTCGCCGATGCGTACCGGGCGCTCGAACAGGATCATGATGCCGGAGATGAAGTTGGCGAAGATTTCCTGCATGCCGAAGCCCAGGCCCACCGACAGCGCCGCCACCAGCCATTGCAGCTTGTCCCAGCTGACCCCCAGGGTCGACAGGGTGCTGACGATACCCACGCCGACGATGGTGTACGACAACAGGGTGGTAGTGGCGTAGGCGCTGCCCTGGGCCAGGTTCAGGCGTGACAGCACCAGCACCTCCAGCAGGCCTGGCAGGTTGCCGGCCAGGGCGAAGGTAATGCCGACGATCACCAGTGCCCCCAACAGGTCGCCCAGGCTGATGGGCACCATGCTGGCAGCGGCGCCGGTGCCGCTGGTGTATTCGTACAGCACGAAGTTGTTGAGGTAGGCGAACACCGAGAGCAGGTCGGCCCATACCCAGTACAGGCCAGCGATGAAACCGCCCAGCAGGGCCAGGCGAATCAGGCGCAGCGATTGCTGGTTGACCTGCTCGATGTCCAGGGTCGGCTCTTCGACGACCACTTCGCCGTCCAGCCCTTCCTTGGCCGCCGCGCGCTTGCTCAGTGCCCGTTGGTAGGCCAGGCGGCGGGCCGCAACCGACAGGCCGCGCACGAAGGCGGCCTCGATCACCAGCCAGAACAGCAGCAGGTAGAGGGTGTAGATCAGCCGGTCGGTGAGTTTCAGGGCGGTGTAGTAGTAGCCGAAGCACACCGCGACGAACAGGGCGATAGGCAGCGCAGTGAACGCCACGCCGACCGCCTTGCGGAACAGCGAAGTGTCACGGTGCGCCGGGCTGCTGAGCAGCAGGCGGCTGAGCAGCCAGGCCATCAGCGCATAGCAGGCCAGCACCACGCCAATACCCAGTACATCGTCGGCCAGCGCCGACGGCTGGTGCTCGGCCACCGCCACTACCCCGACCAGGGCCAGCACCACGGTGCCCAGGCGGCGTACCCAGCCCCGCAGGAACTCGACCTGCGGTTTGTACCAGCGGAAATGCACTTCCGCCACGCCGCCGGGTGCAAGGATGCGGTAGGCGGTATAGAACACCAGCCACGCCTGGGCCAGTTGCCACAGGGCCGCGCCGAGGTTGGCGTTCTGCCCGCGGGCGTCGATTTGCAGGGCGTAGCTGCACAACGCCAGGACAAGGCTGACCGGCATCGCCAGCAGGATATTGATAAGAATCGCCTGTGGCGTATGCCACTGGCTGTCGCGGCGGAAATGGCCAATGTCCTGGTGCACCTTGCCCAGCCGTTGGTACAGGTACTTGCGCCGCCACAACAGAGCGCCGATCACCAGCAACAGCGGCAGGAACAGCAGCGGCCGGTGGCTGAGGCCGTCGGTCAGCTCGCTCAGGCTGGAGGCCCACGGCAGGTTGGCGACCTGGTCGGCCAGCCGTTGCGGCACGGTGCGCAGCCAGTCCCAGTCCAGGGGCTTGTTGCTGGGGATCCAGAACATCTGCTCGTCGAGGGTGGTGCGCAGGCTCTGGGCAGTGCCCAGCAATTGTTTCTGGTTGAGCTGCAGGGTGATCGATTCGTTGAGCAGCGCCGAAAGCTCGCGGTTCAGCCGCTCCAGCAGGTCGCTGCGGGTGATCGCCAGCTCCAGCAGGGCCTTGCGCAGCTGCGGGGTAACCTGTTCCTGCGGTTGGGCTGCCAGCAGCTTGTCGACATAGGTCACCGGGTTGCTCATCACCTCGCGCTGCTGGCTGACCTCGAATTGGTACAGGCGGGTGTCGGCGATCTGGTCGGCCAGGTCACGGTCGAGTTTCAGGTGTGGCAGGGTCTGTTTCTGTTTGTAGAGGATCTTGGACAGCAGCAGGCTGCCCTTGAGCACGTTGATCTGCTCGTCCAGCGCCTGGTCGGCCTGGGTCAGGCTGTCCAGTTGCTGCTTGGTGCGTAGGTTCTGCTGGGTCAGCTCATTGAGGCGGTCGGTGCTTTTGAGCAGGTAGTCGGACAGCTTCAGGTTAGCTGCGCTTTCGGTGGCCAGCAGGCTGCTGCCGCCCGCCTTCTGCGCCTCGATCGATTGCTGGGTGACCGTTTCCTGGGACTGGGCCAGGCGCTTGTCGTTGATCAGCGTCTGCAGGTCCTGGATTTCCTGCTCCAGACGCGCGGCACGCTCGATCAGCAGGTCATGGCGGGCGTTGCCAAGGTCCTGCAGCACGCTGTTGCCGGCCAGTTCCTGGCGGCGCAGCAGGGTCAGCGCGTTGAGCGAAGCCAGTTCTGCGTTCAGCTGGTTGCGCTGGTCGGCGTTGATCGACTTGCCACCGTCCTTGCCGGTCTTGAGGATGCTGTTGATCTGCTGGGCGCGGGTCTGGTTGCTGCTGATTTCGGCCTGGGCACGTTCGGGGCGGGTCTGCGAGTTGATGATCAGGCTGTTGGCGTCGGACAGCGACTTCTGCAGCTCGCCCTGCTGGGTGTTGCGCTCGCTGAGCATCTGTTCGAGCTGCTGCACGTTGAGGTTGGCATAGCGCTGGGCAACCGGCTGAACCTTGGTTTGCTTGAGCCGGGCCAGCTCTTTCTGGCTGTCGTCGGTTTCCTTGGGTGCGGCACTGAGTTGCTGCTTGAGGGCGGCCAGCTTCTTCTCGTTGTCGTCCTTGCTGGCCAGCAGGCTCAGGGTCTGTTCCAGCACCTGCTGCAAGGCCTTCTGGTCGGCCTCGGGCAGCTTGCGCTCGGCGATCTTGTCGAGGCTGTTCTGAATGCTGGCAGCCGTTGGCGGCTCTGCCGCGGTGGCCGCGAAGGAAAGGGCCAGGCACAGCCCGAGCAGGGCTGGGCGAAGGTATGCGCGCAGGGACATAGGCAGACTACTTGTGGATCCGGCAGAAACGAAGTTTAGAGGAACAATCCTGGTCCGGGTCGCGTTCCTTCGGGGAATCTGACGCCCACTTTCTGGATCTTGTTCCCGACCATGGTCGCCACGGTCCAGATCGTGCCGTGCCATTCCACCTGGTCACCTACTACTGGAGCGCCTCCGACCTTCTGTCGGATGAATTGCGCCAGCGGCATTTTCGCGTCCAGGCCATCGAGTTTCAGGCCATACAGTGCGGCCACCGCACCCAGTTCGGCATCGCCTTCAAGAACGAAGTCGCCGAAGAAGCGCAGGTCCAGGCCACGCTGCGGCGCCTGGCTGAACAGTTTGCCCAGCGCCGGCAGGTTGTGTTCGTGGCCGATCACGCAGAGCATGTCGTCGACCTCCAGCACGGTGCTGCCAGAGGGGTGCAGCAACTGCTCGCCGCGGAACAGGGCGGCGATGCGTGTGCCTTCCGGCATCTTCAGCTCGCGCAGGGCGGCGCCGATGCACCACTTCTCCTTGCCCAGGCGGTAGACGAACATTTCCCACTCGCTGGTGATGTGCACCTCCAGCGCAGAGCGGGAGATGGGCGCCGGATCCGGTGGTACCGTCACCTTCAGCAGCTTGGCCATCCACGGCAGGCTGGTGCCTTGCACCAGCAGCGACACCAGCACGATGAAGAAAGCCAGGTTGAAGAACAGCTGGGCGTCCGGCAGGCCGGCCATCAGCGGGAACACCGCGAGAATGATCGGCACCGCGCCGCGCAGGCCAACCCACGAGATGAAGCCTTTTTCGCGGCCGTGGAAGGCCTTGAACGGCAGCAATGCCGCCACCACCGACAGAGGCCGCGCCACCAGGATCATCCACAACGCCAGGCCCAGTGCCGGCAGGGCAATGGGCAGCAGGTCGTGCGGTGTCACCAGCAGCCCCAGTACCAGGAACATGCCGATCTGCGCCAGCCAGGCCATGCCGTCGAGCATGTGCAGGATGCCATGGCGGCTGCGAATCGGCTTGTTGCCCAGCACCAGGCCGCACAGGTACACAGCCAGGAAGTCGCTGCCGTGCAGGGCGTTGGTCAGCGAGAACACCACCAGGCCACCGGCCACCACCAGAATGGGGTAGAGGCCACCGGCCAGGTTGATCCGGTTGACCATTTGCAGCATCAGCCAGCCGCCGCCCAGGCCCAGCAACCCGCCGATGCCGAACTCGCGCAGCAGGTGGGTGAGCAGGCTCCAGTGCAGGCCGGTCTGGCCGCTGGCAATCATGTCGATCAGCGTAACTGTCAGGAAGACCGCCATCGGGTCGTTGCTGCCCGACTCGATCTCCAGGGTGGCGGTAACCCGTTCGTTCAGGCCCTTGCCGCCCAGCAGCGAAAACACCGCTGCGGCGTCGGTGGAGCCGACGATGGCGCCGATCAGCAAGCCCTGGATCAGGCTCAGGTTGAACAGCCAGGCAGCAACAAGGCCGGTCAGGGCGGTGGTGATCATGACCCCGACCGTGGCCAGCGACAGTGCCGGCCATAGCGCTACGCGAAAGCTCGCCACCCGTGTGCGCAGGCCGCCGTCGAGCAGGATCACCGCCAGGGCGAGGTTGCCCACCAGGTAGGCGGTCGGGTAGTTGTTGAAGATGATGCCGCCACCATCGACACCGGCGACCATGCCCACGGCGAGAATGATGACCAGAATAGGGATGCCCAGGCGCGACGACAGCGAACTGACCAGAATACTCGCGCCCACCAGTAATGCGCCGATCAGGAACAGGCTGTTGATGGTGCTGGCATCCAAAGGCAGGTACTCCGGGATAACGCTGGAAAGGGGAATGACTGGCAAGTCGCGTGCCAATCGATTCTAACCTGATGAATTGGCAGCATGTAAAGCGTTTCTGCAGATGTGCAAAAGGCACCGCGGTGGGTGCCTTTTGTCATGCTGCCGGTGCAGGCTTACGCCTGCTTCACTTCACGCATCGGCTTGCCTTTGACCGGGGCATCACCAGCCACGTAGTACTTGGCGGTGCTGCGTGGCAACGGCTTGCGACCACGGATCTTGTCCGAGATTTTCTCGGCAATCATGATCGTGGTGGCGTTGAGGTTGCCGGTGATGATCAACGGCATGATCGAGGCATCCACTACGCGCAGGCCCTGCATGCCGTGCACACGGCCTTCGCCATCGACCACCGCCATGTCGTCGGTGCCCATTTTGCACGAGCAGGACGGGTGGAAGGCGGTTTCGGCGTGCTCGCGGATGAACTTGTCCAGCTCTTCATCGGTTTGCACATGCGCGCCGGGGCTGATTTCGCGGCCGCGGTACGGGTCCAGTGCCGGCTGGGCCATGATTTCGCGGGTCAGGCGGATGCCGTCACGGAATTCCTGCCAGTCCTGCTCGGAGGACATGTAGTTGAACAGGATGCTCGGGTGCTGGCGCGGGTCTTTCGACTTGGCCTGGATGCGGCCGCGGGACGGGGAGCGCATCGAACCCATGTGCGCCTGGAAGCCATGCTCCTTCACGCCATTGGAACCGTTGTAATTGATCGCCACCGGCAGGAAGTGGTACTGGATGTTCGGCCACTTGAATTCAGGGCGGCTGCGAATGAAACCGCCAGCCTCGAACTGGTTGCTGGCGCCGATGCCGGTGCCGTTGAACAGCCACTCGGCACCAATGGCCGGCTGGTTCCACCACAGCAGCGACGGGTACAGCGACACCGGCTGGGTGCAGGCGTACTGCAGGTAAAGCTCCAGGTGGTCCTGCAGGTTTTCACCCACGCCCGGCAGGTCGTGCACCACCGGAATGTCGAGGCTTTCCAGCAGGGCACGCGGGCCAACACCGGAGCGCTGCAGCAGCTGCGGCGAAGCGATGGCGCCGGAGCTGACGATCACTTCCTTGCGGGCACGGGCTTCTACGCGCTCTTCGCTGTCGCCCACCAGGTAGGTGACGCCAACCGCGCGCTTGCCTTCGAACAGCACACGGTCGCTGAGGGCGTGGGTCACGATGGTCAGGTTCGGGCGTTTCTTGGCCTGGTCCAGGTAGCCACGGGCGGTGCTGGAGCGGCGGCCGTTCTTGGTCACCGAACGGTCCATCGGGCCAAAGCCTTCCTGCTGGTAGCCGTTGAGGTCTTCGGTACGCGGGTAACCGGCCTGTACACCGGCTTCGACCATTGCGTTGAACAGCGGGTTGTTGCCTGCTTTGGGCGTGGCGACGCTGAGCGGGCCGTCACCGCCGTGGTAGTCGTTGGGGCCGATGTCGCGGGTTTCGGCCTTGCGGAAGTACGGCAGGCAGTCGAGGTAGGTCCAGTCTTCCAGGCCTGGCAGTTCTGCCCAACCGTCGAAGTCCATGGCGTTGCCGCGGATGTAGCACATGCCGTTGATCAGCGACGAACCACCCAGGCCCTTGCCGCGGCCACACTCCATGCGGCGGCCGTCCATGAACGGCTCCGGGTCGGTCTCGTAGGCCCAGTTGTAGCGGCGGCCTTGCAGCGGGAAGGCCAGGGCTGCTGGCATCTGGGTGCGGAAGTCGAAGCGGTAGTCGGGGCCGCCGGCTTCCAGCAGCAGTACGGTGACGCCGGCATCTTCGGTCAGGCGGGTGGCCAGTGTGTTACCGGCGGAGCCGGCACCGACGATGATGTAATCGTATTCCATGGCATTTCTCCGAAATGCAGCGGCAAGCTTCTAGCTACAAGCTGCAAGAAAAAGCAGCTGGGCGAAGCTTGCGAATGGATGGTATCTGCAAGGGCCGGCGGTCTGACGCCGACCGGCTCTTTCTTGCAGCTTGAAGCTTGCGGCTTGCAACTGTCGGTCAGAAGACCGAGTTGTAGCCGCCCAGTTCGACCTGAACCGACTTGATACGGGTGTATTGGGCCAGCGAGCTGACGCCGTTTTCACGGCCTACGCCCGACTGCTTGTAGCCACCGACCGGCATCTCGGCCGGCGATTCACCCCAGGCGTTGATCCAGCAGATACCGGCTTCGAGCTTGTGGATGATGCGGTGGGCGCGGGTGATGTCGTTGGTGCAGACACCGGCGGCCAGGCCGTAGTCGGTGTCGTTGGCGCGGCGGATCACTTCTTCCTCGGTTTCATAGGTGAGGATGCTCATCACCGGGCCGAAGATCTCTTCCTTGACGATGGTCATGTCGTCGCTGCAGTCGGTGAACACGGTCGGGGCCACGAAGGCGCCTTTGGCGAACTCACCGGTGGTCAGACGCTCGCCGCCGCACAGCAGGCGGGCACCTTCCTCTTTGCCCTTGGCGATGTAGCCCAGCACGCTTTCCATGTGCTGGAAGCTGACCAGCGGGCCGAAGTTGGTGTTTTCGTCTTCCGGGTTGCCGACGCGGATGCGCGCAACGCGCTCGGCGATCTTGGCTTCGAAGGCAGCCTTCATTTCAGCCGGGATGAACACGCGGGTACCGTTGGTGCATACCTGGCCCGAGCTGTAGAAGTTGGCCATCATGGCGATGTCGGCGGCCTTGTCCAGGTCGGCATCGGCGCAGATGATCAGCGGCGACTTGCCGCCCAGTTCCATGGTGACTTCCTTGAGCGACGAGCTCGAGGCGCTGGCCATGACCTTCTTGCCGGTGGTGGTGCCGCCGGTGAAGGAGACCTTTTCGATGCGGGGGTGCTCGGTCAGCCAGGTACCGACTTCACGGCCGCTGCCGGTCAGCACGTTGAACACGCCATTGGGCAGGCCGGCTTCGGTGTAGATCTCGGCCAGTTTGAGGGTGGTCAGCGACGTGACTTCCGATGGCTTGAAGATCATCGCGTTGCCAGCGGCCAGGGCCGGGGCGGATTTCCACAGGGCGATCTGGATCGGGTAGTTCCAGGCACCGATACCTACGGTCACGCCCAGCGGCTCGCGGCGGGTGTAGACGAAGGACGACTCACGCAGCGGGATCTGCTCGCCCTCGATGGCCGGCACCAGGCCTGCGTAGTACTCCAGCACATCGGCGCCGGTGACGATGTCGACATAGCGGGTTTCCGAGTACGACTTGCCGGTGTCCAGGGTTTCCAGCATGGCCAGCTCGTCGTTGCGCTCACGCAGGATGTCGACGGCGCGGCGCAGGATGCGCGAGCGCTGCATGGCGGTCATCGCAGCCCAGACTTTCTGGCCACGCTCGGCGCTTTCGACGGCTTTCTCGACGTCAGCCTCGGTCGCACGCTGCACGTGGGCAAGGACTTCGCCGGTAGCCGGGTTGATGGCTTCGAAAGTGGCATCGCTGCCAGCGTCGACGTAAGCGCCATCGATGTAGAGTTTTTGCGTTCCGAAACGGGCCATAGTGTCCTCGCAAGTGCAGTGTGTGGTTTGGCTTTGCGTCACGCTCCTGCCGGGTGGGCAAGGGCCGTGCGCGCTTGTTCAGCAGCCGGGTCGTTGGTGCCCAGGGTGTGCTGCTTAGCCAGTTGTAGATCCATGTATTCGTAAGCAATCCGTACTGCCTGGCCAGTGTCGAATGCATCACCCGACAAGGCACCGCGCAGCCACAGACCGTCGATCAGGGCTGCCAGGCCACGGGCGGCCTTGCGCGCATGGTAAAGCGGCAAGGCACGGCGAAACTGGCAACACAGGTTAGAGTACAAACGGTGGTCGTTGATCCGTTGCAACCTGTGCAAATCGGGCTGGTGCATGCTGGAAGCCCAAAAGGCCAACCAGGTTTTCATCGCCGGGCCGTTCACCTGGCTGGCATCGAAGTTGCCCTCGATGATCACTTTCAGGTGAGCGCGCGGGCTGTCGTCCGTCAGGGCCTGGCGACGTGCTCGAACGCCTTCGTTGAGCATATTCATGATGTAACCCATCGTCGCTGCTATCAGGCCGTTCTTGTCCCGAAAGTAGTGACTGATGATGCCGTTCGACACCCCGGCCAAACGGGCAATCAGCGCAATGCTGGCGTCCCCCAGGCCGACCTGGTCGACAGCCTGCAACGTGGCTTCGATCAACTGCTGGCGGCGGATGGGTTGCATACCGACCTTGGGCATCTTGCTATCTCCTCAGGCCTGCGAGCAGGCGACAGGCGGCTGACTCGGCGAAGACCAGTCTATTTTGTTTTGATTGAACGTTCAATCAATAAAGAATAAGCTCTGCGACAATTTGTGCCATTGACAGTCTTTCAGGTCGTCGAGCAGGCACGAATTGACACCCCAGGAAATCGCGTAACCCCCGTAATACAAGGCGTTGACGGGCATCAGCGATGCGAAATGCAGATTCTGCCACGTGGCCCCGGCCCTGCGGCGGGCCCTTGGAGCGGGCGGGGTGATCTGTGACAAATGCGCGCACCCAGCGGGTAAAGCGTGGCATTTGCAGCAGACCACCTGTCTGTTTTTTGCAACGTATCGATTCGGGATCACGGTTTCCAGGGTGCTTTTATAACACCTGATGCAGTGGGGATATTCCACCAATTGCTCGGGAAAGAATGATTAGCCTCCACAGCCGCACTGCCCGGAGCATTCGTGCAATGAGTTCTGCCTCACTTACCAAGCCCCCCGCCGAGAGGGTACGGGTCAACCGCGTGGTGTTCTTCACCTCGGCGCTGATGATCCTTGTTCTGACTGCCTTGCTGATCGCTGTACCCGAAACTGCCGGCCAGGTGCTGGGCGTGGCCCAGAAGTGGCTGACGCGCACCTTTGGCTGGTACTACATGCTGGTGATCTGCGGTTACCTGCTGTTCGTCGTCTACCTGGCCTTCTCCGATTACGGCAGCCTCAAGCTCGGCGGCAAGGACGACCAGCCCGACTTCAGCTATGGCGCCTGGGCCGGCATGCTGTTCTCCTCGGGCATCGGTATTTCGCTGCTGTATTTTGGCGCCTCCGAGCCCCTGGACCACTACTTCAACCCACCGGAGGGCACCCCGGCAAGCCTCGAAGCTGCGCGCCAGGGCCTGCAGCTGACCTTCCTGCACTGGGGCCTGCATGGCTGGGCGATCTATGCGCTGGTCGGCCTGGCCGTGGGCTACTTCGCCTACCGGCATAACCAGCCGCTGGCGCTGCGCTCGGCGTTGTACCCCCTGGTCGGCGAACGTTGGGTCAAGGGTGCCGCCGGCAATGCCGTGGACATCTTCGGCATGTTCGTCACCCTGTTGGGCCTGGTCACCAACCTGGGCATCGGTGCCATGCAGGTGTCGTCCGGGCTGGAGTACCTGTTCGGCATGGACCACAGCAAGACCAACCTGCTGGTGGTGATCCTGGTGATGGCTGGCGTGGCTACCGTGGCGGCGGTTTCGGGTGTGGAAAACGGCATTCGCCGCCTGTCCAACCTGAACATCATGCTGTTCAGCGGCTTGCTGATCTTCGTCCTGCTGGGCGGCGAAACCCTGCACCTGCTGAACGGCTTCGTGCAGAACGTAGGCGATTACCTCAACGGTATCGTGCTGAAAACCTTCGACCTGTACGTGTATGAGGGCGAGGCTGGCAAGTCCGAACGCTGGTTGGGCCTGTGGACCGTGTTCTACTGGGCCTGGTGGATCTCCTGGGGCCCGTTCGTAGGCATGTTCATCGCCCGTATTTCCAAAGGCCGCACCGTGCGCCAGCTGGTCATGGGTGTGCTGCTGATCCCGCTGGGCTTCACCTTGGCCTGGTTGTCGATTTTCGGTAACACGGCGCTGGACCTGGTGATCAACCAGGGCGCGGTCGAGCTGGGCAAGACTGCGCTGGAACAACCCTCGATGTCGATCTACCAACTGCTGGAATACTTCCCGGCAGCCAAGCTCGTGATCGGGGTGGCGGTGTTCGTTGGCTTCGTGCTGTTCCTGACCCCGGCCGATTCCGGTGCGGTGATGATGGCCAACCTGTCCTGCAAAGGCGGCAAGGTCGACGAGGATGCCCCGCACTGGATGGTGGTGTTCTGGTCGGTGGTGATCACCCTGGTGACCATCGGTTTGCTGTTCGCCGGTAATTTCGAGGCCATGCAAACCATGGTCGTGCTGGCGGGCTTGCCATTCTCGGTGGTGCTGGTGCTGTTCATGTTCGGCCTGTACAAGGCCATGAAACAGGACGTGGTGGTAGAGCAGGAGCGCGCCGAACTGGCTGCCCGTGGCCGACGTGGGTTCAGTGAGCGGCTGACCCAGCTGGAGCTGCAGCCGACCCAGGCCGTGGTGCAGCGCTTCATGGACAAGCAGGTCAGCCCGGCCCTGAAAGAGGCTGCTGCGCAGTTGCAGACCCTGGGCTTCGACGTGGAGTCCCGTGTCGGCCAGGCGCGCGACATGATGGGCCTGCGGGTGATGATGGAAGAAGGTAACCCGTTCGTCTACGAAGTGAGCCTGGACGGCTACCTGGCGGCACCCAGCGAGGCGCCGGTGGAAGGCGAGCCGGAAGTCCGTCAACGCTTCTACCGTGCCGAGGTGTACCTGCACGACGGCAGCCAGGAGTACGACCTGATGGGCTTTGCGCCCGAGCAGATCGTGCGTGACGTGCTGGACCAGTTCGAAAGCCATCGCCAGTTGCTGGGGCGAGTGTACAGCTGACGCTGCTGCAATGAAGAAAAGGCCTTGCCCACCGTGCAAGGCCTTTTTTTTGAGCAATATGTAGCGCGGGTATCGCACCTGAATACCGCAGCCTGCGTTTTTTCAGCGGAGGCACCCAGCATGACGAGTTACAAGATACCCCCCTTCGATTTCCGCCAGGCCGTGGCCGGGCAGTTCGACGGCCGGCCGACCCTGCGCCAGGTCGCCAGTGCGCAGCTACTGCGCGTGCTGCTGCCGCACTTGCCATGGTTGGCCAACACCACGCCAGCCCTGACAAATGCTGACCCACTGATGCTGGACAGCCCAGACCCCGCTACTGCGTATTGGACCACCACACCCTTTGTGGACCGGGTTCTGGAAGCCTTGCTCGACCCCCAGGCGTTGAGCCTGGCGCCACTGGCGGATGGGCGCCATTACAACCTCGGGCTCACCGGCAGCCATCGTTTTGCCGGCTCGTCGAGCGAGTTCGACACCCGGCAGTTGCCTGACTTGTCAGCTGCCCTGAGCCAGCTGGTTGAGGACTTGCCACGACACTTCTGCGAGGCCCAGCTCGAGTTCTGGCGAGGCAAGGGCAGCGCCGGGGTGAGTCGCGACGAATGGTTGCAGTTGCTGCTCAAGCTCGCGCTACTGCGCAGCTTGCCCTGGCAGGGACTGGACCCGCAGGAGCAGGCCTGTATCCGCGGCCTGCTGCACGGCGGTGATGAGCAGCCCGCGGTGTACTTCGTGCAGACCCGGCTGACCAGTGCCTCCATGCAATACGATCAACTGCAATGCCAGATGCTGATTGCCGCCGAGTGGGATGAGCGTGAGGTCATCCTGTGGTGCGCACCTTCGGGGATAGTACGCAGTTTCAAGTCGTTGCACGCGTTTGGCCTGGCCTTGCGTGACGAACTGGCGCAACGCTACGCCTTCGAACGGATGAGTTGGCAACGCTATCCCGCCACTGGCAATGTGTTTGCCCAGCAGGTCTCGCTGCTGCTCGATACGGTGCTCGCCAGGGTCGAGCTTGCGCGTTATGCCGATATCCAGGATGTTCCGGCCCTTGAGCAGCGTTTTGACCAGCTTGGCGACCCTTCTTCGTGGTTCGTGGGGTACCCGGATGAAACCCCGGCAGTGCAACCTCCCCCTGGGTTGATGGCCAGTGCGCAGGACAGTTTTGCCTGCAGCGCTGCCTTGCTGCAGCTCGCGCTTTACCAGCTCGACTCGGGTGGGGTCTCAGCACTGGATGGCGTTCAGTCGCTGACCGATTACGCCCGTCAACGGCTGACCAGGCAGATCCGCGAGGATCACGGGGCAGACAACTCGCCGGACGATCTTGTATTCGACCTTTACCTGGCCCGTGGGATCCCTGGTGGGGCGGGCACAGGCACCGGCGGCGGCGAGCCATTGGCCTTCGCCGGGAGCAAGACGCTCACCGAATTTGCCATTGGCAACCTCGCGTCGCTCAAGGGGGCGGCAATCGAGCGCATTTACCTGCGTGGCGGGGGTGAGGCACCGGCATGGCTCGATGCCGACGCCGCCAGAGCCCTCGTGACCAAAGTGGATATCGGTAGCCATTATCCTGCCTATGTCGCGGCGCAACTGGACGATCCGGCCAAGCGCGCGGACCGGGTCACGCGCCTGGGGCGGGAATGGCGTGCAGCACTGCTGGCCGCTGCACTCACTGCCAAGATGGACGGCAAGATCAAAGAGCCAGGCCTGCAATGCGTGGTCGACTATTGTGCGGGGCACGTCGACCCCGACGCGCCGCGCATGATCCTGTTTCCGCTGGCGTTCAGGCGTAGCGCAGCGTCCAGGGTCACGGACCCGGTACGCTGCATGTACATTCTGTTTTGCGCGGAACCCTCGCTGGTGTTGCTGTACCGGCCCTTGTTCGCCAAAGACACGCTGCGTGAATATGCCAGCCTCTCGGCTTTGCTCGAACACGTGCGTGAATCGGAGATTTTGCAGGAGAGTATTCTTGACTGGATGCAGCCCAGCGCCAGGCCTGTCTACGACCATGGTGGTTTCCGCGAACCGCACATCAGCGTCATCGGCATCGACCCCTATGCGCTGCCTGAGCGTCCGGAACCTGCCAGGCTGGCGATCGAATTCTGGCGTAGCAACATTGACGAGAAACTTTATACAGCCAATCGGGACCTGCTGCTGACGCTCGCTGATGAACAGTCTGTGTCCAACGCCGAGAGCCGCTGGCAGACCTTGTGCGAGGGGGCATGGCTGTTGTTCGATGTCGTGACCTTGGCGCTTCGGGGGCCTGTGGCCTCGGTGGCCTGGTTGGTGCAATTGCTCAACGCGTTGCAGCAAGACATTGAGGCCTTGGAGCGTGGCAATGAGTTTGATCGGTCGGCGGCAACGGTTGACCTGATATTGAACCTGGGCATGGTGTTGCTGCATGCCAGGCAACCCGCCAAAGCCTTTCCCGCCTATGCATTGCCCGGTGCGGCGGAGGTCGAGGGGCCTGAGGCGCAGCGCGGCGCATTTGCCGAAATTGCAATCGCGCCTATCGAGGAAACGCCTGTGCCTGGCCAAGCGCTGCCGAGCCGCTGGCTCGATTTTTCATGGCGAGGCCAGAGTGGCTTCAACTGGTTGCCGCGCGAACAGCGCGAAGCACTCAGGGCCATGCGTGCACCGGTCTCGCTTGCGGGCGTGCAGCCCTTGAACCAAGGTACGGCGACGGGCTTGTACCTGATCGACGGCGATCATTATGTAGCCCTGGCCAGTGATACCTACCGCGTGGAGCGGTTGCCAGAGGGTGTACGGGTGGTCGATGGTGGCGGAGCCGCGGGGCCCTGGCTGCGTTTCGTCGACGGCGCGTGGCGTGTGGACACGGCGCTTGGTCTGCGGGGTGGCATGGGGCCAAAATTTACTCAAGAGAGGCTGAGTGCTCGGTTTCGCGACTTGCACCAAAAGATAAGTCGCCTTGACAACCGCGCCCGGGAGGCCAGAGAGCAAGCCGGGCCTTTTGCCAGAGCTGCGCAGGAATTGCGCGAAAAACTGCTGAAACTCAGGGAACTTCGGGCCAACGCATCCGAAAGGCTGGCCGCGTTGCCCGCCGAAGACGAGGCGGGGAAGTCGCAGTTGCGCACAACGCTCGCGCTTTACGATGAGCGCAAGATTACGTTCGAGCAGGACCACTTCACACAGATGAACCTGATGCTGAAGGAGCTGGAAGCTGCGGTCGGCGCCGATATTGAAATACTGGCGCTGCACGCGACCATGCGAGAAGACAAATTTGCCCGTGAGCGGGAAAAGGGGGGCTGGGACGGGGTGCTTGCCGAGCACGATAAAGTTGTTCGCAACAGCGCTATCAACGATGCCGAGATTATTTTCACCGAGCTCTGGAGCCTTGCGAATTACCCCGAACTTGTGGAGATGCAAAACGCGCTGGATGGGCGGCCAGTCCGTGAATTCGCGGATTTGTATGAGAAGTTACGCGTCAAACAGCAAGTCGTGATCGACGTGCAGGATCGCATGTTGGTCGGGAGTGAGCAGCTGGATCAATTGTTGACCGAAACGCCGGAAGATTTCGAGGTACAGGATTGGGGGGGCAACGCCAAACGCACCGTCGCAGACATAATTGCCAAGCGCCGCGTCAGTACAGTTCAACTGCGTTTACACCAGGTCGTGAATCTGGCCGAGCTGGCGCTGCACCTGGAAAGCGACCGGCCAGACGTACTTGCAGGCTACAAAGCTGACCTGGCCAGCTCAAGCCTGCGCAACGCGGCCGAAGCCCACGGCGAGCTGGCCTTCTCCAACCTGCCGGCGCAGGACAGGGTCGTCATCCTCCACGAAGCCTGGGACGAATACAGTGCTGCACTGGTCAACAGCGATCGCGTTTGCCGAGAGGGTGGGGCGTTGATCGAACCGGCCATGATCAAGCGCTATCGGGAGCACATCAGCAAGCTCAAGCTCGATGTGAACGTACGTCTGGGCATAGCGTATGATGAGCAGGATCACCCCCTTCTACCGACCGGGCGTAGGCCTTATCCGGCGTCCCGCGTGCCGCAGCGGTTGGTGCGTAACGGCCAGGGCCAACTGATGATCGGCAACGTTATCGAAGGGCAACCCTTGCTCGAGGTGCGTGAGAAGATCAGCGATAAGGTATTGGCCACCTTTGAACAAGTAGATGGCGAGTGGCGCGAGGTCCAGCAGCCATCGTTGTCCGACGAAGCCCCCCTAGCCGATCTCGCTAGTTGGGTGCAGTCTCTACTGAATAAGAGCAATGACCATCGAGCCTCAGCCAAGGCCTATGTCGAGATCGATATCAGCGGGTCGCTGGTGGCCAGGATATACGATCTTCAGCTGAACAAACTGACCGAGGCTGTGAGCGTAGTGCGCGATGCCGGTGGCGACGATGCGCTGATCAGGACCTTGGAACAGGAAGTGGATGCGCTGCGTACAGAGAAGGAGGTGCAACTTACCACCCTGTACACCCGCACCCGCCGCCCCACTGCCGAAGCCCTGCGCTTTCTTCACGATTTGAAGGCGATCAAGGTCGTATACCTCAAGCGGCATGTCATGGCGGACGGTAGCGCTTTCGATGAGTACCTGGTCCAGCTCTTGTCAAACAACCGTAAACTCTGGGCTGTGCATTTCCATTTGCGGTCGCAGGCTGCCTACGCCCGGGATTTTACTTCGGGGCACCTGAAGGTGTGGGCCCAGCGTTACCTGAGCAGCCAGGTTGCCAGGGATACAGGGCAGCAGCTTTACCGCGGCAAGCTGACACTACAGCAAGCCACGGGGATCATTCCTTTCGATCGTCCAACAGCACAGTAGGTTCGGGGCGGCTTGCTTCTGGCCGAACCCAGGTTCATCGGTTGCTGTAGCGGCCGTGCCGGCCATGCGCCGGCATGGCCTGGTTGCTCCGCTCGGCAATCATCTGTGGCAGACCCAGCAGCGTGATGCCCTGGCTTTTCAGGCGGGGCAGTTCGCGGGCCAGCACCTCCAGCGTTTGCGGGTAAGGGTGGCCGATCAGCACTGCCGAGCCTTGCTTGTGCGCCAGGGCCACGCCTTGTTGCAACTGCCCGGCAATGGCTTCGGTGGTGCGCACGTCATCGAGAAACACATCCCGCGAGACATGCGCCAGGCCTTGCGCCTGTGCTTCTGCAGCCGCGACGGTGGCGGCACTGGTACGGCTGTCGACGAAGAACAGGTGGCGGCGCTGCAATTCGCCCATCAGCCAGGCCATGGGTTCGCGCTGGGCCGTCATGCGGCTGCCCATGTGGTTGTTGATGCCGGCCGCGTAAGGCACCTTGAGCAGCGCGCTGTCCAGGCGCCGGGCCAGCTCTTCGCCGGCGATGCCGGGGTGCCAGGCATAGGGCCCGGTGGCCGGGTCCATGGGCATGTGCAGGATCACCGTTTTGCCAGCCCTGTGCGCTTGGCGGGCGAAGTCGGTTGCATGCGGGGTGTCGGGCATGATGGCCATGGTCACCGGGCCGGGTAGGGCCAAGGTGCGGCTGTCCCGCTCGGGGCTCTGGCCAAGGTCGTCGATGATGATGCTCATGTAGGCTTTGCCGGCCGGCGCCGCTTGCGCGACCCCGGCCAACAGGCAGAATACCAGGCACAGCAGGTACCGCACGGGCTGGATCATTTGCCCGAGGTGATGTTGAGGCCTTTGAGCAGGCTCAGTGCCTGGCTCAGTTGGAAGTCGTCGTCCTGTGGGCGCTCCTTGCGCTTGCTGCTGCCGGTCGGGCGGTCGGCGCCGCCGTTACCGTTGCCCAGGTGGCCCTGCAGGTCGGCTTCCTTGAAGTTGTCGGTGTCGACCTCGGCAGTGAGCTTGGCCTGACGTACTTCGATGTCGGGGACGATACCCTGGGCCTGGATCGAACGGCCATTGGGGGTGAAGTACAGTGCGGTGGTCAGCTTCAGGGCGCGGTCATTGGCCAATGGCAGCACGGTTTGTACCGAGCCTTTGCCGAAACTGTCGGTGCCCATCAGCACGGCGCGCTTCTGGTCTTGCAGTGCGCCCGCCACAATTTCCGAAGCCGATGCGCTGCCGCCGTTGATCAGCACCACCAGTGGCACCCCTTCGCTGGCGTCGGCCGGGTCGGCCGAGAAGCGCAGCTCGGAATTGGCGATGCGGCCCTTGGTGTAGACGATCAGGCCCTTGGTGAGGAAGTGGTCGGCCACTTCCACGGCCGATTGCAGCACGCCACCCGGGTTGTTGCGCAGGTCGAGCACCACCCCGCGCAGTTTCTTGCCGTTGTCCTTGCGCAGCTTGGCCAGGGCTTTGCCCACCTCGTCGCCGGTCTTGACCTGGAACTGGGTGATGCGGATATAGCCGTAGTCGTTTTCCAGCAGCTGGCTCTTCACGCTCTTGACCTGGATCACCGCGCGGGCCAGGGTCACGTCGAAGGGGTTACCGCCGTCGCGGACCAGGGTCAGGGTGATTTTGTCGCCGACCTTGCCGCGCATCTTGTCCACCGCTTCGGTCATGGTCTGGCCGCGGGTCGGGGCGCCGTTGATCTTGACGATCAGGTCGCCGGCCTGGACGCCTGCACGCGAGGCCGGGGTGTCATCGATCGGCGAGACCACCTTGATGAAGCCGTCTTCCTGGCCCACTTCGATACCCAGCCCACCGAACTCGCCGCTGGTGCTTTCCTGCAGTTCCTGGAAGTCCTCGGGGCCCAGGTAGGCCGAGTGTGGGTCGAGGTTGCTGAGCATGCCCTTGATGGCATTCTCCAGCAGGGTCTTGTCGTCTACCGGCTCGACATAGGCCGCCTTGATGCGGTCCATGACTTCGGCGAAGGTGCGCAGCTCTTCCAGTGGCAGTGACGCCTTGGCAGTGACCTCGGTGGCCGGCACAGCTGCCGCCTTGGCCGGCTCCGCGGCAGTGGCCAGGGGCGCGCCGACCGCCAGGGCGATGGACAGGGCCAACTGGGTGAGACGAGGCGAGTGCAGCATGTCGAACGGACTCCTGATCCTGTAAGCGCTCCCTGCGGAGCATCGGTGCAGCGTTTGGGCCGCGCCGTAGAAAGTTGACTAACCCCGGCACCACTGCGAAGGGTCGGTAGGCCGGCCCTGCTGGCGGATGGCGAAGTACAAGCCTGCCGCGTCCTGGCCACCGCTGTCGCCGACGGTGGATATGGCTTCACCGGCCTTGACGATGTCACCGGCACTTTTCAGCAGGCTCTGGTTATGGCCGTACAGGCTCAGGTAACCGTTGCCATGATCGAGAATGACCAGAAGCCCGGCGCCGCGCAACCAGTCGGCGAACACCACACGCCCGCCGTGCACGGCGCGCACTTGTGTGCCGGGGTTGGCGCTGATCATCACGCCGTCCCATTTGGCCCGGGCATCGTTGCCGCGTGCATCGCCGAAGCGTGCCAGCAATCGACCATTGACTGGCCAAGGAAGTTTGCCCCGTGCTGCAGAAAATGCACCGCCGTAGTTGGCGCCGTCGCTGGAAACCATCGGCCCGAGGGTGGTACGGGCCTTTTTCGGCGGCTCTGCCGGCGCTTCAGGCTCGCGCGCCTGGTTGCGCGCAGCGGCGGCCAGGGCCTCTTGCTGCCGGCGTTTTTCCGCTTCCTGCTGCGCCAGCAAGGCTTTCTTGCGTGCCTCTTCAGCCTCGCGGGCCTGGCGTGCCAGGGTTTCCTCGATGGTCTTGAGGACTTTGGCCAGGTCGGCCTGGTCCTGCTGACGGGCCTGGAGCTTCTGGTCGCGGTCTTTCATGTCGCTGTTGAGCTTGGCCAATACCTGCTGGCGCTTGCCGCGTTCGCTCTCCAGGGCCTGGCGGCGGCTGTCGAGGTCGGCACGCTGGGCCAGCAACTGCTGCTGATGGGCAGACATTTGCTGCTCGACACTGGCCAGCTGGCGGAGGGTTTCGTTGAAGGTGCGCAGCTGCTCCAGGCGCGCCTTGCTCATGTAGTCGTAGTAGGTCAGGGTGCGGGCGAATTTCTCTGGGTTCTGCTGGTTGAGCAGCAGCTTGAGGTATTCCTCGCGACCGTTGTTCTGGTAGGCCGAGCGGGCCTGAATGGCGATCAGCCGTTGCTGTTCAACGCGGGCGGTCTGGAGTTTTTTTTTCTCGGTTTCAAGGCGCTCCAGCTCGCCCTCGGTCTTTTTTAGCGCTTGCTGCAGTGCCTCCACCTGCTTTTCGAGGTTGCCGATGTCGGTCTCGGTGGCTTTCAGGTCCTTTTGCACACCGGCTTTTTCTTCCTGGAGCTTGCCCAGTGTTTTCTTGAGCTCGGCAATGTCCTGGCGGGTGGCGTCCAGTTGCTGCTGGGTCTGTGCGCGCTCATCGGCGACGGCCGGGCTGAGCAGGCATGACAAGGCTAGGAGGATCAGGGCGCGAAGCATGGGGTTTGGCGTACCAAGGATGGAGACTGGCCTAGTATGCCCGCCTGGGCGGGCAAATTGAATCAGCTGCAAGCGTGAAGCTACAAGCGGCAAGAAAAAGCGCGCCACCTCTCGCTTGCAGCTTGCAGCTTGCAGCCGTCAGGCGTCTACCAGAATCGAAGTGCCGGTCATTTCGGCAGGCTTTTCCAGCCCCAGCAGCTTCAACATGGTCGGCGCAACATCGGCCAGCACGCCGCCATCACGCACTTTCACGTTGCGCTTGCCGACATAGATGAACGGCACCGGCTCGGTGGTGTGTGCGGTGTGGGCCTGGCCGGTGGACTCGTCTTCCATCTGCTCGACGTTCCCGTGGTCGGCGGTGATCAGCGCTTCGCCACCGACCTTGTCCAGCGCCTCGACAATGCGGCCAACGCAGTTGTCCAGCGCTTCGACAGCCTTGACTGCCGCTTCGAACACGCCGGTGTGGCCGACCATGTCACCGTTGGCGTAGTTGACCACGATCACGTCGAAGCGCTGTTGCTCGATGGCTTCGACAATGCGGTCGGTCACTTGCGGTGCGCTCATTTCCGGCTGCAGGTCGTAGGTGGCGACCTTCGGCGATGGGATCAGGATGCGCTCTTCGCCTTCGAATGGCTCTTCGCGGCCACCGGAGAAGAAGAAGGTGACGTGGGCGTATTTTTCGGTTTCGGCGATACGCAGTTGGGTCTTGCCGTGCTTTGCCAGGTACTCGCCCAGTACATTGTTCAGGCTGGACGGGGCAAAGGCAGCGGGTGCCGGGATTTTCGCCGAATACTGGGTCAGGCCGATGTAGGCCGCCATTTTTGGCAGGCGTGCACGGGCGAATTCGGTGAAATCGGGCTCGACGAAGGCGCGCGACAACTCGCGAGCGCGGTCGGCGCGGAAGTTCATGAAGATCACGGCATCGCCGTCTTCGACCTTGACTGCTGCGCCAATGCGCGTGGCCTTGACGAACTCGTCGCTCTCGTCACGGGCGTAGGCCGCTTGCAGGCCTGCCACGGCGGTGTCAGCGGTGTATTCGGCGCTGCTGTCGACGATCAGGTTATAGGCGGCGCTGACGCGGTCCCAGCGGTTGTCGCGGTCCATGGCGTAGTAGCGGCCGATCAGGCTGGCGATGCGGCCCTTGCCCAGCTTGGCGAAGGTGGCGTCGAGCAGCTCGATGGACGACTGCGCGCTACGTGGCGGGGTGTCACGGCCATCGAGGAAGGCGTGCAGATAGATTTTTTCCGCGCCGCGCTGCGCGGCCAGTTCGGCCATGGCAACGATGTGGTCCTGGTGGCTGTGCACGCCACCATCGGACAGCAGGCCAAGGATGTGCACGGCCTTGCCGGCACCGGCAGCCTTGTCCACCGCACCGGTGAGCACCGGGTTCTGGAAGAACTCACCGTCGCGGATGGCCTTGGTCACCCGGGTGAAGTCCTGATAGACGACGCGGCCCGCGCCCAGGTTCATGTGACCGACTTCGGAGTTGCCCATCTGCCCGTCCGGCAGGCCGACATCCATGCCCGAGCCGGAAATGAGGCCATGCGGCTGGCTGGCGCGCAGGCGGTCGTAGACCGGCGTGTTAGCGGCGTAGATGGCGTTGTATTCAGGGCTTTCGCTGTGGCCGAAGCCATCCAGGATGATCAGGACCAGGGGTTTGGGCGTACTCGTCATCAATCAAACTCACGGTTGTTCAAAGATGATAAAGAAACGCATTTTAGGGCAAATACGCCACGTGCGGCGAATAATCGTCCCATCCCCCGACCGGCGCGCGCGCAATGGCAACATGAAGCTGGTCTGATGGCCGGCCCGTCGGGCTTTGGTGGTACCAAGGGGCTGTGTATACTGGCCGGCATTTTCAATCGCCTGGAACACCGCTGATGGTTGCTCACCTGATTCAATTCGCGACAGATCACTACATCCTGGTTGCGATCTTCTTCATTCTGCTGGTCCTGCTGCTCATCAATGAAATCCGCCGTGGCGGGCAGAGCCTGAGCAACGGTCAGCTGACTGCCCTGGTCAATGCCGACAAGGCGCTGGTGATCGATATCCGCCCGGCCAAGGAGTATTCCGCCGGTCACATCGTGGGTGCGGTGAACATTCCGCAGGACAAGCTGGCCAACCGCATGGCCGAGCTGGACAAGCACAAAGAGAAGACCCTGATCGTCGTCGACGCGATGGGCCAGCAGTCCGGCAGCATTTGCCGCGATCTGCTCAAGGCCGGTTACAACGCCGCCAAGCTGAGCGGTGGCGTTTCCAGCTGGAAAGCCGATAACCTGCCCCTGGTGAAGTGATATGAAGCCCGTCATCGTTTATTCCAGCGACTACTGCCCCTACTGCATGCGTGCCAAGTACCTGCTCGAGAGCAAGGGCGTGGCATTCGAGGAAATCAAGGTCGACGGCAAACCGCAACTGCGCGCCGAGATGGCCCAGAAAGCCGGCCGCACGTCGGTGCCGCAGATCTGGATCGGCAGTACCCATGTCGGTGGATGCGATGACCTCTATGCCCTGGAACGCGCCGGCAAGCTCGACGCGTTGCTGGCGGCCTGATTTGCACTGCATTCGAAAACATTAGGATAAGGATCTGCCATGACTGACCAACAGACCAACGGCGCTGCTGCTGAAGACAACAGCCCTCAGTTCTCCCTGCAGCGCATCTATGTGCGCGACCTGTCGTTCGAGGCCCCGAAAAGCCCGCAGATCTTCCGTCAGACCTGGGAGCCAAGCGTTGCCCTGGACCTGAACACCAAGCAAAAGGCCCTGGAAGGCGACTTCCATGAGGTGGTGCTGACCCTGTCGGTCACCGTGAAGAACGGCGACGAAGTCGCGTTCATCGCTGAAGTGCAGCAGGCGGGTATCTTCCTCATCGCCAACCTCGATGCGGCTTCGATGAGCCACACGCTGGGTGCGTTCTGCCCGAACATTCTGTTCCCGTATGCCCGCGAGACCCTGGACAGCCTGGTGACCCGTGGTTCGTTCCCGGCGCTGATGCTGTCGCCGGTCAACTTCGACGCCCTGTACGCGCAGGAAATGCAGCGCATGCAGGAAGCCGGCGAAGCGCCAACCGTTCAGTAACTGCTGCCGGTATCGGAAAAGCGCCTCTAGGGGCGCTTTTTTGTTGGCTGTGTGGGAAGCCGCACGTGGTCCCTGTGGGAGCCGGCTTGCCGGCGATAGGGCCAGTGCAGGCTTACACATCAGCTCCCGGCAAACCCGTTCTGCCGCCAGGCCTCATACACCGTCACCGCCACTGTATTGGACAGGTTCAGGCTGCGACAGCCTGGGCGCATGGGCAGGCGCAGGCGTTGCTCGGCGGGCAGGCTGTCGAGGACTTCTGCCGGCAGCCCGCGGCTCTCCGGCCCGAACAGGAACGCGTCACCCGGCTGGTACGCGACCTCGTGGAACGGGTGCGAGCCCTTGGTGGTAAAGGCGAACAGCCGTGGGTTGCCCAGGCTTTCCAGGCATTCGGCCAGGCTCTGGTGGCGCTTGAGCGTGGCATACTCGTGGTAATCCAGCCCCGCGCGGCGCAGGCGCTTGTCATCCAGTTCGAAGCTGATGGGTTCGATCAGGTGCAGGTGGCAGCCGCTGTTGGCGCACAGGCGAATGATATTGCCGGTATTCGGCGGAATTTCTGGTTGAAAAAGGATGACGTGAAACATGCACGGCTCCAAGCAAGAGGATGACGGGCATTCTACCCCCGAACCGGATGTGCGTTCGAAGGCGTTGCCGCGCATGCTGCTGTCGCTGGCGATCGTCGGGGTGATGGTGGGGCTGATGATCGGCCGCCTGACCGCCCCTGTAGAGCGTCAGTTGCAGCAGGTAGAGGTGTTGCCGGATGGGCTGGCGCTGTGGTTCAACGAAGAACCCAAGCTGCATGCCGAGAACGTCCAAGGCACAGTGGCTGTGCTGTTCCAGGCCCAGGGCACGGCCCGGCAGGGCCAGTTGAGCCTGAACGGCAAACCGGTAAGCTGGCGGCTGCAGAACAGCCAGGAGGGGTTGTTGCTGACGGTGGTGGCCGCGCGCCCCCTGCACGGCCAATGGGCCGGTGCAGAAGACGCTGGGCGCTGGCGGCTGCAGGTGAGCCTGCAGGAATAAAAGAGGGGATATCCCGGCCTGCCTGTACCAGGGTCCCCAAAAGGGCTACGGCGTACTGCGTGTAAAGGGGGGATGGCCCGGCCTGCCTGTACCGAGGTCCCCAAAAAACGGCGGTGTTGCTAATAAAAGAGGGGTTCACCCGGCCTGCCTGTACCAGGGCCCCCGAAACTGGGTATGTATTAGCTATTGCAGGGGGCGTGCCAGTTTTGCAAAACCCGGAAATACTGGGCTTTGAGGGGGATTCGGCCGGTTTTTGAGGGGGTTTGTGCCTTGGCGAGGTGCAGCGGGCACAGGAACGGTGCATCGGAAGGCTGAAACAGCTGGGGCCACTTTGCGGCCCTGTCGCGGCACAAGGCCGCTTACAATGGGCGGGGGTGGCCGGCAGTCCTGCGGAGCCGGGCCGGCATCATCAATCGATGTAGGAGCGGGTTCACCCGCGAATACGGTAGTACCGGCAATGCACATTGCCTGGCAGAAACTGGCCCGCAGGCCCGGCCCTTTCGCGGGTGAACCCGCTCCTACAGGTAACCCATCAGCCCGGAGGCACAGATGGTCCGTGTAGGAGCGGCCTTGTGTCGCGAAAGGGCTGCGCAGCAGCCCCAAAGATCTCGAGGGTTAACCTAGCGCTCAGTGCTCGTCACCTTCCTCATCATCGCCACCCGCCACATTCATCCCCAGTTCCTTGATCTTGCGGGTCAGGGTGTTGCGGCCCCAGCCTAGCAACAGCGCCGCATCGCGGCGCCGGCCGGCGGTGTGCTTGAGGGCGGTCTCGATCATGATCCGCTCAAAGCTTGGCACCGCACTGTCCAGCAGGTTGGATTGCCCACGCGCCAGTGCCTGGTCAGCCCACTGGCGCAGCGCCTGCTCCCAGTTGGTCACGGGGGCAGCGTCCTGGGGCAGGTTCAGCAGCTCCGGCGGCAAGTCACCAATCAGTACCTCGCGGCTGGAGGCCATGACGGTGATCCAGCGGCAGGTGTTCTCCATCTGCCGCACGTTGCCCGGCCATGGCAGGTTGCGGATGAACTCCTCGGTTTCCGGCTTGAGCACCTTCGGCTCGACCGCCAGCTCTTGAGCGGCACGGGCAAGGAAATGGCGGGCGAGTGCGGGGATGTCTTCGCGCCGGTCAGCCAACCTCGGGATATGGATGCGAATCACGTTCAGGCGGTGGAACAAGTCTTCGCGGAACTTGCCAGCCTGCACCAGTGACTCAAGGTTCTGGTGAGTAGCGGCGATGATACGCACATCTACCTTGACCGGCACGTGGCCGCCGACCCGGTAGAACTCGCCATCTGCCAGCACCCGCAGCAGGCGGGTCTGGGTTTCGGCGGGCATGTCGCCGATCTCGTCGAGGAACAGGGTGCCGCCATCGGCCTGCTCGAAGCGGCCCCGGCGCAGGTTGGCGGCGCCAGTGAAAGCGCCTTTTTCGTGGCCGAACAGCTCGGACTCCATCAGGTCCTTGGGGATGGCGGCCATGTTCAGGGCAATGAACGGTGCCGCTGCGCGCGGGCTGTGGCGGTGCAGGGCGTGGGCTACCAGTTCTTTGCCGGTACCGGACTCGCCATTGATCAGCACGGTGATGTTGGAGTGGCTGAGGCGGCCAATGGCGCGGAACACCTCCTGCATCGCCGGGGCTTCACCGATGATCTCCGGCGTGCGCGCCAGGCTTTGTGGCACGTCCAGCCCTTGCTGCTCCTGGGCGTGCTGGTTGGCCCGCTTGACCAGCGAAACCGCCTCGTCCACGTCGAACGGCTTGGGCAGATACTCGAAAGCGCCGCCTTGGTACGATGCCACGGCGCTGTCCAGGTCGGAATGGGCGGTCATGATGATGACCGGCAGGCGTGGGTGCTGCTCGCGAATCTGCGCCAGCAGGTCGAGGCCGCTGGCCCCCGGCATGCGGATGTCGGAAATGATCACGTCCGGCTGCTGGCGGGCCAGGCGGCCCATGACACCGTCTGCGCTATCGAAGCTCTGGGTGGTCATGCCTTCCTGTTGCAGGGCTTTTTCCAGGACCCAGCGGATGGAGCGATCATCGTCGACGATCCATACGGTTTCACTTCGGCTCATGAGGCGGTGGCTCCTTGTTCCAGAGGCAGGTAGATCGAGAAGGCGGTATGGCCAGCGTGGCTTTCACACTCGATCAGGCCCTGGTGCTGGCTGATGATGTTCTGGGTAATGGCCAGGCCGAGCCCGGTACCGTCCGGGCGACCGCTGACCATGGGATAGAAGAGGGTGTCTTGCAGTTCCAGCGGGATGCCCGGGCCGTTGTCGATGATCTCCACCCGGGCCACCAGGCGATGGCGCACGTGGCCGATGGTGAACTGGCGCAAGGCGCGGCTGCGCAAGGTGATGCGGCCCAGGCGCAGTTCGTTCTGCGAACTGATCGCCTGCATGGCGTTGCGCACGATATTGAGCAGGGCCTGGATCATCTGTTCGCGGTCGATCAGGACATCCGGCAGGCTTGGGTCGTAGTCGCGCACCAATGTGATGCAGCCCTGGCTTTCGGCTTCGACCAGGCTGCAGACCCGCTCCAGTACTTCATGGATGTTGGTCATGGCCAGCGAAGGCAGCTTGTTCGAGCCCAGCATGCGGTCGACCAGGTTGCGCAGGCGGTCGGCCTCTTCGATGATCACATTGGTGTAGTCGCGCAGGCCGTCTTCGGGCAGCTCGCGGGCCAGCAGCTGGGCGGCGCCGCGGATGCCCCCGAGGGGGTTCTTGATTTCGTGAGCCAGGCCCCGCACCAGCATCTTGGTGGTTTCCTGTTTGCTCAGTTGCGCCTCTTCCTTGGTGATGCGCAGCAGCCGGTCGCGCGGGTGCACCTCCAGCAGCAGCAGGGTCTGGCCCTGGTGCAGGATTGGCGTTACCGCGTAGTCGACCGTGATCGTCTGCCCGGTCAGGGACGTCAGTTGTGCTTCGCGTTTGGTAAACGGGTGCGCCTGTTCCACCGCCTGGCGCAATGAGCTGAGCGCCTCGGTCGATTCAGTGAACAGTTCGCTGATGAACTGCCCGTGACTGCGCTGGCCACTGACCGCCAGCAACATTTCTGCAGCTGGGTTCATGTATTCCAGGCGCAGCTCACCGTTGAGCAATAGCGTGGCGGTGGTCAGGTTGTCCAGAAGCAGACGGTGCTGTGCATCGCTGATGGTCATAAGGCGTCGTTGACCTCTTTTGGCGCTTGTCTGGCAGGGTGCAGCCAGAACCCGGGGCGCAGTGAATCCGCTGATTCCAGTTTCAGTGCATAAAATGCAAGAAACAAACCAAAGCTCCGAAAAGAAGCGGAATTGTCCGATCAGCACCCGAAATCGCGCAGATTCGCACCAGAATGTCCTGGTTTAACGTTTCTTGTGACCTTTTTTGGGGTGCATTCAAGGGCGTCGCTCGCAAGAATGCACCAATAAGGAGCATAGAGCTTTCAGGATTTATCGCACAATTGACCGGTGGCGCGAACCAAGGCCTGGTGCAGTGGTTGGGGCGCGGACCGGCCGGCCAGTTCCTTGGCCAGCCGTGTGCTGCAGCCTGCCCCGGGCTCACGGTCGAAGGCTGCCAGCCTTTGCAGGAGTGTGCCCTGCAGGTCATCCAGTTGCGGGCGGATGTCAGTCTGCAAGTCGCGGCGTTGCGTGTGCGGCGCCGCGCCCTCGCGGTGCCAGTCGGACAGCAGGGTGTATTGCAGCAACTTGTTGGCTTCCATCTGGTCGGCGAAAAACGCCTCGGCGCGTTGTGGTGCCAGGCCGTGGCCAGGTGCGGCAGCACGGACATTCGCCAGCACTTGTTGCTCGCGCAGCGTTGCCTGCACGGGCTGGCCAGTGTCCCACTTGTGCAGCGCCACGGCTTCAGCCAGGGCCAGGCGCCGTTCGATGTTGTCGAGCAGGGCGGACAGCGCCGTATCCGGCGGGGCTTCTGCAGTGCAACCGGTCAGGGCCAATACAGCCACTGCGGCGAAGGGGAAATGACGCATGACAGACCTCCAGAGCATAGGGTGAAGGCCCGAGTGTGGCGGTGTTGGCTGATCCTCGGGGGTAGGACGCTTCCGAAAATAGTGACGGCAGAAACGAAAACGGCCTCCCGAGGGAGGCCGTTTGATCAGCTCACCGGCGCCGGGCGCCGATCAGATCAGCAGCTGTAGTACAGCTCGTATTCCAGCGGGTGCACGAAGGTGCGGACCTTGATTTCTTCTTCGCTCTTGAGCTCGATGAAGGCGTCGATGAAGTCGTCGGAGAACACGCCGCCCTTGGTCAGGAACGCACGGCCTTTATCCAGCTCTTCCAGCGCTTCTTTCAGGCTGCCGCACACTTGCGGGATGTTCTTGGCTTCTTCTGGCGGCAGGTCGTACAGGTTCTTGTCGGCCGCGTCGCCTGGGTGGATCTTGTTCTGGATACCGTCCAGGCCAGCCATCAGCAGCGCTGCGAAGGCCAGGTACGGGTTGGCCGATGGGTCCGGGAAGCGGGCTTCGATACGGCGGGCTTTAGGGCTGCCGACGTAAGGAATGCGGATCGAAGCGGAACGGTTGCGCGCCGAGTAGGCCAGCATCACCGGGGCTTCGAAACCTGGAACCAGACGCTTGTACGAGTTGGTCGACGGGTTGGTGAAGCCGTTCAGGGCCTTACCGTGCTTGATGATACCGCCGATGAAGTACAGGGCGGTGTCGGACAGGCCGGCATAGCCTTCGCCGGAGAAGGTGTTCTTGCCGTCTTTCCAGATCGACATGTGGACGTGCATGCCCGAACCGTTGTCGCCGTACAGTGGCTTCGGCATGAAGGTAGCGGTACGGCCGTAGGCGTCGGCAACGTTGTGCACAACGTATTTCAGCGCCTGGACTTCGTCAGCCTTCTTCACCAGGGTGTTGAACTTGACACCGATTTCGTTCTGGCCGGCAGTTGCCACTTCGTGGTGGTGAACTTCGACGGTCTGGCCCATTTCTTCCAGTGCGTTGCACATGGCAGTACGGATTTCGTGGTCGTGGTCGAACGGCGGAACTGGGAAGTAGCCGCCTTTCACGCCTGGGCGGTGGCCTTTGTTGCCGCCTTCCACGTCAGCGCCGGTCATCCACGAGCCTTGCTCGGAGAAGATCTTGAACATCGAGCCGGAGATGTCCGACTGGAACTTGACTTCGTCGAAGATGAAGAACTCTGGCTCCGGGCCGGCGAAGACAGTGTCACCGATGCCGGTGCTCTTCAGGTACTCTTCGGCACGCTTGGCGATGGCACGTGGGTCGCGGTCGTAGCCCTGCATGCTCGACGGGTCGACGATGTCGCAGGTGATGATCAAGGTTGGTTCTTCGGTGAACGGGTCCAGCACGGCGGTTTCGTCAACCGGCATCAGGATCATGTCGGAAGCTTCGATGCCTTTCCAGCCAGCGATGGAGGAACCGTCGAACATCTTGCCGACTTCGAAGAAGTCTTCGTCCAGCGCATCGCGCGCCGGCATGGTCACGTGGTGCTGAGTACCTTTGGTGTCCGTGAAACGCAGATCAATCCACTTGACGTCATGATCTTTGATGAGTTGAACCGACTTCGACATGTTGTCCTCCGGATGGTCTAGAGCGCGGTGGGCCGCTGCCCTGGAAAAAGGGTGTTGCCGGGCGCGGATAGTCGGCCAAGCTTACCTGCCTCACAAGGGAGCAAATTGCATGCCAGTGCCCGAAAATGGCGAGGGCGGGATAAAAGGGGGCGTTTGCAGGCATTTTGCGGGGGGCTGGGCTTGGAATGTGCACTTTTTAGATGCGGATTTTGGTATTGGTGCACCGGTATGGTGCACGACCTGGAGGGTGTGCTTTCTTTGAGGGCTTCATCGCCTGTGAGATCGAGCGCCGCCCGCGCGGCGCATCGCGAGCTGCGCTCGCTCCTACGTTTGTTTCGGGCCAATTATGCCTGTGGGATTTGTGCGCGAACGCCTTGGCGCATGCCTCATTATCGCGCGGTACAAACAAGGCGGTCGCGCGCACCTGGCACAGGGGTTACTGGCCCGAAACAAACGTAGGAGCGAGCGTAGCTCGCGATGCGCCGCGCGGGCGGCGCTCGGTCTCACGGGCACCAAAAAATCCTGCGCTGACATTTATCTCAAAGCTTCTGATCAAAAGTTGGTCAAATCCTGAGCAATTTCCGATATAATTCGCGCCCCTCATTTTCGGCAGGCCCTGCGCGCGCTGTTAACCAATGAAACTCATCGTCAAAGTCTTCCCAGAAATCACCATCAAGAGCCGGCCGGTGCGCAAGCGCTTCATCCGCCAGCTCGGCAAGAATATCCGCAACGTGCTCAAGGACCTCGACCCTGAGCTTGCGGTGGATGGTGTGTGGGACAACCTCGAAGTGGTTACCCGCGTCGAAGACGAGAAAGTCCAGCGCGAGATGATCGAGCGCCTCACCTGCACCCCGGGTATTACCCATTTCCTGCAGGTAGAGGAATACCCGCTGGGTGACTTCGACGATATCGTCGCCAAGTGCAAGCACCATTTTGGCCACCTGCTGGCCGGCAAGCACTTCGCCGTGCGCTGCAAGCGCGGTGGTCACCATGATTTCACCTCGATGGACGTCGACCGTTACGTCGGCAGCCAGCTGCGCCAGCAGTGCGGCGCTGCCGGTATCGCACTGAAGAACCCCGAGGTGATGGTGCGCATCGAGATCCGCAACCAGCGCCTGTACGTGATCCACAACCAGCACAATGGCATTGGCGGTTACCCGCTCGGTGCGCTGGAGCAGACCCTGGTGCTGATGTCCGGTGGCTTCGACTCTACCGTGGCGGCCTACCAGATGATGCGCCGTGGTCTGATGACCCACTTCTGCTTCTTCAACCTCGGCGGCCGTGCCCACGAGCTGGGCGTGATGGAAGTGGCCCACTACCTGTGGAAGAAGTACGGCAGCAGCCAGCGCGTGCTGTTCATCAGCGTGCCGTTCGAGGAAGTGGTTGGCGAAATCCTCAACAAGGTCGACAACAGCTACATGGGCGTGACCCTCAAGCGCATGATGCTGCGCGGCGCCGCGCATATGGCCGACCGCCTGCAGATCGACGCATTGGTGACCGGCGAGGCGATTTCCCAGGTATCGAGCCAGACCTTGCCGAACCTGTCGATCATCGACTCGGCCACCGACAAGCTGGTGCTGCGCCCGCTGCTGGCCACGCACAAGCAGGACATCATCGACCAGGCCACCGAAATCGGCACCGCCGACTTCGCCAAGCACATGCCGGAATACTGTGGCGTGATCTCGGTGAACCCGACCACCCATGCCAAGCGCCACCGCATGGAGCACGAAGAAAAGCAGTTCGACATGGCCGTGCTGGAGCGCGCCCTGGAGCGCGCCAAGTTCATTTCCATCGACCACGTGATCGATGAATTGGGCAAGGACATCGAAATCGAGGAAGTGGCCGAGGCGCTGCCAGGCCAGATCGTCATCGACATTCGTCACCCCGACGCCCAGGAAGATCAGCCTCTGGTACTGGAAGGTATCGAGGTGCAGGCCATGCCGTTCTATGCCATCAACAGCAAGTTCAAGCACCTGGACCCCACGCGCCAGTACTTGCTGTATTGCGATAAGGGTGTGATGAGCCGTTTGCACGCACACCACCTGCTCAGTGAGGGACATGCCAATGTGCGTGTTTATCGTCCGACATAAGACGCCGGGGCTGTATGGCGGCAGTATCCGCCATCGCCCTCCCGACCGCCGGGCCCGCTGAGCCTTAAACAGTACATGTTCGCCGCCTACACTGGGCGGCAACCGAATCCTCTGATCGAGATACACTTGTGATCGAAAATCTGCGTAACATCGCCATCATCGCCCACGTTGACCATGGTAAAACCACCCTGGTCGACAAACTCCTGCGTCAGTCCGGCACCCTGGAGCGTAACGAGCTCAACGACGAGCGCGTCATGGACTCCAACGACCAGGAAAAAGAGCGCGGTATTACCATTCTGGCGAAGAACACCGCCATCAACTGGAACGGCTACCACATCAACATCGTCGACACCCCCGGCCACGCCGACTTCGGTGGCGAGGTCGAGCGTGTAATGTCGATGGTCGACTCGGTGCTGCTGCTGGTCGACGCCCAGGACGGCCCGATGCCGCAAACCCGCTTCGTGACCAAGAAGGCCTTCGAAGCCGGCCTGAAGCCAATCGTCGTGATCAACAAGGTCGACCGCCCGGGCGCGCGTCCGGACTGGGTTCTGGACCAGATCTTCGACCTGTTCGACAACCTCGGTGCCACCGATGAACAGCTGGACTTCAAAGTCGTCTACGCCTCGGCCCTGAACGGCATTGCCGGTCTGGACCACACCGCCATGGGCGAAGACATGACTGCGCTGTACCAGTCGATCGTCGACAACGTACCAGCACCGTCTGTTGACCGTGACGGCCCGTTCCAGATGCAGATCTCCGCACTGGACTACAACAGCTTCCTCGGTGTTATCGGCGTTGGCCGTATCGCCCGTGGTCGCGTCAAGCCGAACACCCCGGTTGTCGCCATCGACACCAACGGCAAGAAGCGTAACGGCCGTATCCTGAAACTGATGGGCCACCACGGCCTGCACCGCGTCGACGTCGAAGAAGCCCAGGCTGGCGACATCGTTTGCATCAGCGGTTTCGACGAGCTGTTCATCTCCGACACCCTGTGCGCCCCGGACGCGGTAGAGGCGATGAAGCCGCTGACCGTTGACGAGCCAACCGTTTCGATGACCTTCCAGGTCAACGACTCGCCATTCTGCGGTAAAGAAGGCAAGTTCGTTACCAGCCGCAACATCAAGGACCGTCTGGACAAGGAGCTGCTGTACAACGTGGCCCTGCGCGTTCAGGAAACCGATTCCCCTGACAAGTTCAAGGTATCGGGCCGTGGCGAGCTGCACCTGTCGGTACTGATCGAAACCATGCGTCGTGAAGGCTTCGAGATGGCTGTTGGCCGCCCTGAAGTGATCATCCGCGAAGTCGACGGCGTGAAGCAGGAACCGTTCGAGAACGTCACCATCGACATCCCTGAAGAATCCCAGGGCAAGGTCATGGAAGAGATGGGCCTGCGTAAGGGTGACCTGACCAACATGGTGCCGGATGGCAAGGGCCGTGTTCGCCTGGAATACAACATTCCAGCCCGTGGTCTGATCGGCTTCCGTAACCAGTTCCTGACCCTGACCAACGGTGCAGGCATCCTGACCTCGATCTTCGACCGCTACGACACCATGAAGTCGGGCCAGATGTCTGGCCGCCTGAACGGTGTTCTGGTGTCGGTCGAAACCGGCAAGGCACTGACCTACTCGCTGGAAACCCTGCAGGCTCGCGGCAAGCTGTTCGTTGAACACGGCCAGGAGATCTACAACGGTCAGATCATCGGCCTGAACAGCCGTGACAACGACCTGGGCGTGAACCCGACCAAGGGCAAGAAGCTGGACAACATGCGTGCTTCGGGCAAAGACGAAGTCATCGCCCTGGTACCGCCAGTTCGCCACACCCTGGAACAGGCCCTGGAATTCATCCAGGACGACGAGCTGTGCGAAGTCACGCCTAAGTCGATCCGTCTGCGCAAGAAGATCCTGGACGAAGGCGAGCGTACCCGCGCTGCCAAGAAAGCCAAGAACTGAGTTAGCTCAGGCTGAATGAAAGCGCCCCCGGTCGAAAGGCCGGGGGCGTTTTTTTATGCTTGCAGAATTTGCGTTGGCCCTTTTCGCGGGCTTGCCCGCTCCCACAGGTACTGCACAGGCCTTGAGGATCGCGCAGATCCTGTGGGAGCGGGCAAGCCCGCGAAGAGGCCCTTGATGGCTAACGCTTAGCGCCCGACCACCTTGGGCTTGTACGCACAATAACCCGGCCGCGGCCCAACCTTGGGGTGGTTGCGGCAGGTGTCCGGGCGCTTGTCATAAATGGTGCACAGGCGGCTTTTGCGATCCAGATACATGCAGTCGTCGTTGCTCATCCGGGTCAGGGTGAAGATGCCTGACTTCTGGTTGAAGCGCTCGATGATGCCTTCTTTCTGCAAACGCTTGGCCACGTTCTTCGGCGGTTCGTCTTTCTCGAATTCATCGACTACGCCGATGCGGATCAGATCCTTGATCTTCACCTCCACCGGCAGGGTGCAGCAGGTCGAATGGCAGCCATGGCACATGTTGCTGGTGTAGCGCTGCCAGGTCTCCAGGCGGTCGACTTCGGCTGCGGCGATCAGGGTCGTTTTCATCTTTATAAGGGGCGGATCACGGTCTTGGGGCGCGCGATGATACCGGAATTGTTCAATTTATGAACAACCTTTTGCCGGAATCACCAAGTCGGCATGAAAACTGCGAACCGTAACTGTCTCTCCCTGTCGAAGGGTCTAGTCTGAACACTCTCCCTCCGCTTTCGTCAACTTGCCCGAGGATGCCCCATGTCCCAGGAACCTGAAGCTCGTGACGCCGAAGTCGCGGATTTTCGCGCTGCCGTACTGAACAAGCTGACCTATGCGGTTGGCAAGGACCCGGAGCACGCCTTCGACCATGACTGGTTCGAAGCCATCGCCCTGGCAGCGCGCGATCACATGGTCGACCACTGGATGGACCACACCCGACAGGCCTACCGGCGTAGCCAGAAACGGGTCTACTACCTTTCCCTGGAGTTTCTGATTGGCCGCCTGCTCTACGACAGCCTGAGCAACCTGGGCTTGCTGGACATCGCCCGAGAGGCCCTGCGAGACCTGGACGTGGACCTGGAGCGCATCCGCCTGCTGGAGCCCGATGCCGCACTGGGCAACGGTGGCCTGGGGCGTCTGGCCGCCTGCTTCATGGAAAGCATGTCGACCCTGGGCATTGCCGCCCATGGCTACGGTATCCGCTACGAGCATGGCTTGTTCCGCCAGGCACTGGTCGATGGTTGGCAGCAGGAGCAGACCGAGAACTGGCTGGACTTCGGCAACCCGTGGGAGTTCGAGCGTGCCGAAGTGATCTACCCGATCAGCTTTGGCGGTAGCGTCGAAACGGTGCACGACAACCATGGCAACCAACGCCAGGTGTGGTCACCTGGCGAGACCGTGCGTGCGGTAGCGTACGACACGCCGGTGGTCGGCTGGCGGGGTTCGAGCGTCAACACCCTGCGCCTGTGGCGGGCACGGGCGCTGGAAGAGCTGCACCTGGAGCGCTTCAACGCCGGTGACCACCTGGGCGCAGTGGCCGAGGTGGCACGTGCCGAGAGCATTTCGCGGGTCCTGTACCCGGCGGACAGTACCGAGGCCGGGCAGGAGCTGCGCCTGCGCCAGGAGTATTTCTTCGTATCGGCGTCACTGCAGGACTTGCTGCGCCGCCACCTGAACCAGCATGACTCGCTGCTCAACCTGCCCGATGCGGCCGCCATCCAGCTCAACGACACGCACCCGTCCATTGCCGTGGCGGAGCTGATGCGCTTGCTGGTGGACCAGCACGAAATCCCATGGGACAAGGCCTGGGAGCTGACCGTCGGCACCTTGGCCTACACCAACCACACCCTGTTGCCCGAAGCGCTGGAAACCTGGCCGGTGGCGTTGATGGAGCGCATGCTGCCGCGGCACATGCAGATCATCTACCTGATCAACGCGTACCATATCGACAGCCTGCGTGCCAAAGGCCTGCACGACTTCGACGTGCTGCGGGCGGTGTCGCTGATCGAGGAAGACAACGGCCGCCGAGTTCGCATGGGCAACCTGGCATTCCTCGGCTCGCACAGCGTCAACGGCGTTTCGGCGTTGCACAGCCAGCTGATGAAGAGCACGGTGTTCGCCGAGCTGCACAAGTTGTATCCGCAGCGTATCAACAACAAGACCAACGGCATTACCTTCCGCCGCTGGTTGTACCAGTCCAACCCGCAACTCACCGACATGCTGGTGGAGGCGCTGGGGCCGGAGCTCAAGGACGACCCGGAGGGGCGCCTGGCCGGTTTGGTGCCGTTCGCCGACAAGGCGGGTTTCCGCAAGCAGTTCGCGGCTCAGCGCCTGCACAGCAAGCGTGCCCTGGCCAGCATCATCCAGGACCGCGTTGGCGTCACGGTCAACCCCGAAGCGCTGTTCGACGTGCAGGTCAAGCGTATTCACGAGTACAAGCGCCAGTTGCTCAACCTGCTGCATACCGTGGCCCTGTACCAGGCCATGCGCAACGACCCTGGCACCAATTGGGTGCCGCGGGTGAAGATTTTCGCCGGCAAGGCGGCGGCCAGCTACCACCAGGCCAAGCTGATCATCAAGCTGACCAACGACATCGCCCGGGTGGTGAACAACGACCCGACCGTGCGTGGCCAGTTGAAGGTGGTGTTCCTGCCCAACTACAACGTCAGCCTGGCGGAGAGCATCATTCCGGCTGCGGACCTCTCCGAGCAGATTTCCACGGCCGGTTACGAAGCGTCGGGTACCAGCAACATGAAGTTCGGCCTGAACGGCGCACTGACCATCGGTACCCTGGATGGGGCCAACGTGGAAATGTGCGAGCAGGTCGGTGCCGACAACATGTTCATATTCGGCCTGACCGCCCAGCAGGTCGAGGCGCGCAAGCGGGCGGGTGATTTTGGCGCCACGGCGGCGATTGCTGCGTCCAACCGCCTCAACGACGTGCTGCAGGCGATTCGCAGCGGTGTGTTCTCGCCGGACGACCCTTCGCGCTACACCGGCTTGATCGATGGGCTGGTGGCCTATGACCGCTTCTTGGTATGTGCCGATTTCGATGCCTACTGGGATGCCCAGCAGCGCGTCGAGGACTTGTGGCACACGCCGGAGCAATGGTGGCGCATGGCGGTGCTGAACACGGCGCGGATGGGCTGGTTCTCGTCGGACCGGACCATTCGCGAATATGCTACGCAGATCTGGAAGGCGCTGGATTGAAGGTGCCTGCACCGCCTTCTTCACGGGCTCGCTCGTGAAGAAGGCGGGCGCCGACCACCGGCCTGGCACACGCTGAACTACCGACCTATTGTGCCGTCAGAGTGCCGTGGCGAGTCTCATCACTCGCTAGCCTGCAACTCTCCCTGTAAACTGCGGGGGTTTTTCATCTCCCCCATCCTTTCGGAGCCATACATGTCCCGCGTTACCCTGAGTCGCTATCTGATTGAGCAGACCCGCAGCAACAATACCCCTGCCGATCTGCGCTTCCTGATCGAAGTGGTGGCGCGTGCGTGCAAGGAAATCAGCCATCACGTGTCCAAGGGCGCCCTCGGCGGTGTGCTGGGCAGCATGGGCACGGAAAACGTGCAGGGCGAAGTCCAGAAGAAACTGGACGTGATTTCCAACGATATCCTGCTGGAGGCCAACGAGTGGGGCGGCCACCTGGCCGGCATGGCCTCGGAAGAAATGGACAACGCCTACCAGATTCCGGGCAAGTACCCCAAAGGCGCCTACCTGCTGGTCTTCGACCCGCTGGACGGTTCGTCGAACATCGACGTCAACGTGTCGGTCGGCACCATCTTCTCCGTACTGCGTTGCCCTAACGAGTACCTGAGCCAGAACGAAACCCTGAACGAAAACGCCTTCCTGCAGCCAGGCACCCAGCAGGTGGCTGCCGGCTACGCCATCTACGGCCCGCAGACCATGCTCATCCTCACTCTGGGCAACGGCGTGAAGGGTTTCACCCTGGACCGCGAGCTGGGCAGCTTCGTGCTTACCCACGAGAACATCCGCGTGCCGGAAACCACCGCCGAGTTCGCCATCAACATGTCCAACCAGCGCCACTGGGAAGCCCCGGTGCAGCGCTACGTCGGCGAGTTGCTGGCAGGCGAGACCGGCCCGCTGAAAAAGAACTACAACATGCGCTGGATCGCCTCGATGGTGGCCGACGTGCACCGTATCCTGACCCGTGGCGGCCTGTTCATGTACCCACGTGACGCCCGCGAGCCAAGCAAGCCGGGCAAGCTGCGCCTGATGTACGAAGCCAACCCGATGTCGTTCATCATCGAACAGGCCGGTGGCGCCTCTACCAATGGTTACGATCGCATCCTCGACATCAAGCCAGAAAGCCTGCACCAGCGTGTGTCGGTCATTCTTGGCTCGAAAGAAGAGGTCGAGCGCGTTACCGCCTACCACAAGGAGTAAGTCATGCTCGCACCTTGGCAGCCGTTGCTGGAATGGTGGTTCGGTTGGGGCACCAGTGCCCAGGCCGTGGCTGACGAGAAGAGCACGCTGTGGTTCGGCAAGCACCACGATGCCGAGGCCCATGCGCAGTTCGGTGAACTGGTGGAGCAGGCCCTGGCCGGCGGGCTCGACGAGTGGCAGCAAAGCCCGCAGGGCTGGTTGGGCCTGCTGCTGCTGCTCGACCAGCTGCCACGCATGATCTACCGCGACACGCCGCGCGCCTTCGAGGGTGACCGGCGTGCCCAGGTGGTGGCCATGCAGGGCCTGCAGAAGGGCTGGGACTACCAGCTGCTACCGATCCAGCGGGTATTCGTGCTGGTGGTGCTGGAGCACGCCGAGGTGCTGGACTGGCAAAACCTGTGCGTCGAGCGCTTTCAGGTGCTGCTGGGCGAACAGCCCGAGGCCAGCCGCCGGTTGTTCGAAGGCTTCCTCGACTACGCCGAGCAGCACCAGCGGGTGATCGCCCGGTTCGGTCGCTTCCCGCACCGCAACCTGGTGCTGGATCGCCCGAGCACCAGCGAAGAGATGGACTTCCTGCTGGAGCCCGGGTCCAGGTTCTGAGATTGCAGGGCCCTGCTGCGCAGGCCATCGCCACACAAGGCCGCCCCTACAAGGGGCGGCTTTTTTATTGGCCGTTAACTAATGCTTTGTGATTAATCGCACAGTAGTGGCCACCCGACCAATGGTGTAGGGGTATAGGGGGGAGGGAAGGGAACAAAGGAGGGATTTTCACGTCGAAGGTCACTGCAGGCCACTCGCCTGTCTCATCTTCCCAGGAGTGTCCTTCAATGTCGTTGCGTTCCCTCGCCCTGTTGTCGCTGTGCGTCGTGCTGACTGCCTGCAGCAAGATCAACCAGGAAAACTATTCCAAGATCAAGGCCGGTATGAGCAAGGCCGAGGTCGAGCAGCTGCTCGGCACGCCGACCGAATGTTCCGGCGCGTTGGGCATGAGCAGCTGCACCTGGGGGGACGAGAAGAGCTTCATCAGCGTGCAGTATGCAGCTGACAAAGTATTGATGTACTCAGGGCAGGGCCTCAAATGAGGCGTGTGTACCTGCTGATGGCGGTATGCCTGGCGGTGCTGCTGGGCGGTTGCGCAGGCTCTGTGCATGACCCGCTGGCGCCGAAAACCGCCGGCAATGTAGACCTCAAGCGTTACCAGGGCAAATGGTACGAGCTGGCACGCCTGCCCATGCGCTTCCAGGAGGGCTGCGAACAGTCCGAGGCCCATTACAACCTCAAGCCCGATGGCAGCTACGGGGTACTCAACCGTTGCCGCACCATGGGTGACGAATGGTTGCGCGCAGAAGGGCATGCCAATATCCAGGAGCCGGGCCATACCGACAAGTTGTGGGTCGAGTTCGATAACTGGTTCACCCAGCTGGTGCCGGGCGTGGCGCGGGGTGAATACTGGATTCTGTACGTTGACGAACACTATCGCACTGCTATCGTCGGTAGCCCGGACCGCAAGTACCTGTGGATCCTGTCACGCACGCCGACCCTGCCGGCCTGGCAGCGCGAGAACCTACTGGCCAAGGCTCGTCAGCAGGGCTATGACACCAGCCGCTTGATCTGGCGCGCTTCCGACCAGCAGATCGTCAAGATGCATTGATGGCAGCATTGCCGGCCTTATCGCCGGCAAGCCACACAGGGATTGCATCAGGGCCGACAGGTGTTTGTCACAAGATATACAGCGGCTGTTAGAGCGAGCGCCGCCCGCGCGGCGCATCGCGAGCTGCGCTCGCTCCTACGTTTGTTTCGGGCCAGTGAGGCCTCTGAGATGCGCGCGCGACCGCCTGGTTCATACGACGCGACATTGAGGCATGCGCCAAAGGGTTCGCGCGCAAATCCCCCAGGCATAATTGGCCCGAAAAAAACGTAGGAGCGAGCGCAGCTCGCGATGCGCCGCGCGGGCGGCGTTCAATCTCACAGGCGCTGAAAATGCGGCGGCTACTACACAGTTCTCAAGCTTGGTGACGGCCCTGCATTACCCCAGCAACTGCCGCAGCACCTCGGCAAACGCCATCCGGCTTTGTTCCTCCTGTGCATGCCGCCCCTGGCGCACTACCCACTGCCCATTCACCATCACATCGCGCACCTGGTGATCGCCGCCGGCAAACAGCCAGCGGTTGAGGATGGCATCATCCTCGGCCATCGCCAGGTAAGGGTCCTGCCCGTCGAGCACCAGCCAGTCGGCACGTTTGCCCACGGCCAGCGCGCCGATTGGCTGCCCCAGCGCTTGGGCGCCGCCCGCCAGCGCGGCGTCATAAAGGGTGCGCCCGACCATTGGCTGATCACCCCGATACAGGCGGTTGCGGCGCTGGTCACGCAGCCGCTGGCCATATTCCAGCCAGCGTAATTCCTCGACCACGCTCAGCGATACATGGCTGTCTGAACCAATGCCCATGCGCCCGCCCTGGGCCAGGAACTCCACGGCCGGGAAAATCCCGTCGCCCAGGTTGGCTTCAGTGGTCAGGCACAGGCCTGCCACCGCGCCGCTGCGGGCCATGGCTGCCACTTCGTCGGGTGCTGCGTGGGTGGCGTGTACCAGGCACCAGCGCCGGTCGACGTCGACATGCTCATACAGCCACTGCAGGGGCCGCAGGCCGCTCCAGGCCAGGCAGTCGTCGACTTCCTTCTGCTGCTCGGCGATATGGATATGCACCGGTGCTTGCGTGTCACTGGCCGCCAGCACTTCGGCGAGCTGCGCCGGCGCCACCGCCCGTAGCGAGTGGAAGCACAGGCCCAGGCGCTGCGCGGGCTGTGTGGCCAGCGCGGGGGCCAGTTGCGCCTGCAGTTGCAGGTATTGGTCGGTAGTGTTGATAAAGCGCCGCTGGCCGTGATTCGGTGCCAGGCCGCCGAACCCGGCATGGCTGTACAGCACCGGCAACAAGGTCAGGCCGATACCACTGTCAGCGGCGGCCGCACTGATGCGGCGGGATAACTCGGCGGGGTCGGCGTAGGGCTTGCCGGCCTGGTCATGGTGCACATAGTGAAACTCGGCGACCGCGGTGTAGCCGGCCTTGAGCATCTCGATGTACAGCTGGCGGGCAATGACCTGCAGTTGTTCTGGGCTGATCTGGCCGACCAGCCGGTACATCAGGTCGCGCCAGGTCCAGAAGCTGTCGTTGGGGTTGCCAGCAACCTCGGCCAGCCCTGCCATGGCGCGCTGAAAGGCATGCGAGTGCAGGTTGGGCATGCCGGGCAGCAAGGGCCCGGCGAGCCGTTCGGCACCCTCGGGCGCAGCCCCTGGCTCGATACTGGCCACGTAGCCATCGCCGGCGACCTCGATGCGGACATGGCGGGCCCAGCCGCTGGGCAGCAGGGCACGTTCGGCGAAGTAGGCGGGCATGATGCGAATCCTGTTATTGTTAGCTTGTATATACATATACAGGCGTTTGCCTGCCGGGTAAACTGCGGCAAGCTACCGCCCATTACATTTGCACAAGGATCCAACGCCGTGCCGACACCTCCTGTCTCCGCGCTGGTTGCCCAGATGGGCGAGGGCCCGGCGCCGCTGTATGCGCGGGTCAAACAGATGATCGTCCAGCAGATCGACAACGGCAGCTGGCCGCCGCATCACCGGGTCCCCTCGGAGAGCGAGCTGGTCAACGAGCTCGGCTTCAGTCGCATGACCATCAACCGCGCCCTGCGTGAACTCACGGCCGAAGGCCTGCTGGTGCGCATGCAAGGGGTGGGCACCTTCGTGGCTGAGCCCAAAGGTCGGTCGGCGCTGTTCGAGGTCAACAACATCGCCGACGAAATTGCCGCCCGTGGCCACAAGCATACGTGTCAGGTCATCACCCTCACCGAGGAAGCGGCCGGCTCCGAGCGCGCGTTGGCCCTGGACATGCGCGAGGGCCAGCGGGTGTTTCATTCGCTGATCGTGCATTTCGAGAACGGCGTGCCGGTGCAGATCGAGGACCGTTACGTCAATGCGGCGATCGCCCCCGACTACCTCAAGCAGGATTTCACCCGGCAGACGCCCTACGCCTACCTGTCCCAGGTCGCGCCGTTGACCGAAGGCGAGCACGTGGTCGAGGCGATCCTCGCCGAGCCGGAGGAATGCCGGCTGTTGCAGATCGAGCGGGGCGAGCCTTGCCTGCTGATTCGGCGCCGCACCTGGTCGGGCCGCCAGCCGGTGACTGCCGCGCGGCTGATCCACCCCGGATCCCGTCATCGCCTGGAGGGGCGTTTCAGCAAATGAGCCAGTTGCAGGTGTTGCGCGCGCAGGATTACCCGCGCATGCCATGGAAGAACGGTGGCGGTTTCACTGAAGAAATCACCCGCGACAGCGGCGAAGGCCTGGACGGCTTCGGCTGGCGCCTGTCGATCGCCGATATCGAGGACTCGGGCGGCTTTTCCACGTTTGCCGGTTACCAGCGGATCATCACTGTGCTGCAGGGCGACGGCATGCGCCTGGTGGTGGACGGCCAGGCCAGCCGGCCATTGCTGGCCTGCGATGCATTTGCCTTCAGTGGCGAGAGCCAGGTCAGTTGCAGGTTGCTGGGCGGTGCGATTCGGGATTTCAACCTGATCTATGCGCCGCAGCGTTACCGGGCGCGGTTGCAGTGGCTGGACGGTACCCAGCGAATGTACACCTCGGCGTCGACGGTGTTGCTGTTTGCGGCCTGTAACCAGGTCGAGGTGGCCTTGGCTGGCCGTGAGACGCAGCGGCTGGGGTTGTTTGACTGCCTGCGGCTGGAGGGCAACGAAGCGTTGCTGGAGCTGGATGTGCAAGGGCGGTGCTGCCTGATCGAACTCATTCCAACTTGAGATAGCCGGGGCTGCCTTGCAGCCCATCGCGACACAAGGCCGCTCCTACAGCGACCGCGCATGCACTGACTACCGCGGCCCTCTGTAGGAGCGGCCTTGTGTCGCGATGGGCCGTAAAGGGGAACGACGATTATTTTGGTTGTCCATGCTTGTACATACAAGTAAAGGTGTGTTTGTATATCGACAACGACATACCCGCCCGCGGACGACCGCAGAGGACCCTTCCCGTGACCGACAACAATAAATACCGTGACGTTGAAATCCGTGCCCCACGTGGCAACAAGCTCACCGCCAAAAGCTGGCTGACCGAAGCGCCACTGCGCATGCTGATGAACAACCTCGACCCGCAGGTCGCGGAGAACCCGAAGGAGCTGGTGGTTTATGGGGGCATCGGCCGCGCCGCGCGCAACTGGGCGTGCTACGACAAGATCGTCGAAACCCTGACCCGCCTGGAAGACGACGAAACCCTGCTGGTGCAGTCGGGCAAGCCGGTCGGGGTGTTCAAGACCCACAGCAACGCCCCGCGTGTATTGATCGCCAACTCCAACCTGGTGCCGCACTGGGCCAGCTGGGAGCACTTCAACGAGCTGGATGCCAAAGGCCTGGCCATGTATGGCCAGATGACCGCCGGCAGCTGGATCTACATCGGCAGCCAGGGCATCGTCCAGGGCACCTATGAAACCTTCGTCGAAGCCGGTCGCCAGCACTATGGCGGCAACCTGAAGGGCAAGTGGGTACTCACCGCCGGCCTGGGCGGCATGGGCGGTGCCCAGCCACTGGCGGCGACCCTGGCCGGGGCTTGCTCGCTGAACATCGAATGCCAGCAGAGCCGCATCGACTTCCGCCTGCAAACCCGCTACGTCGACGAGCAGGCCACCGACCTCGACGACGCCCTGGCACGCATCGCCAGGTACACCGCCGAAGGCCAGGCAATCTCCATCGCCCTGCACGGCAACGCCGCCGAAATCCTGCCCGAACTGGTCAAGCGCGGCGTGCGCCCGGACATGGTCACCGACCAGACCAGTGCCCACGACCCACTCAACGGTTACCTGCCCGCCGGCTGGACCTGGGAACAGTACCGCGACCGCGCGCAGACCGAACCTGCGGCAGTGGTCAAGGCCGCCAAGCAGTCGATGGCCGTGCACGTGCAGGCCATGCTCGACTTCCAGAAGCAGGGCATCCCGACGTTCGACTACGGCAACAACATCCGCCAGATGGCCAAGGAAGAAGGCGTAGCGAACGCCTTCGACTTCCCAGGTTTCGTACCCGCTTACATCCGCCCGTTGTTCTGCCGCGGCGTTGGCCCGTTCCGCTGGGCGGCGCTGTCCGGTGAGGCCGACGACATCTACAAGACCGACGCCAAGGTCAAGGAACTGATCCCCGACGACGCCCACCTGCACCGCTGGCTGGACATGGCCCGCGAGCGCATCAGCTTCCAGGGCTTGCCGGCGCGTATCTGCTGGGTTGGCCTGGGCCTGCGTGCCAAGCTGGGCCTGGCGTTCAACGAAATGGTCCGCAGCGGCGAGCTGTCGGCGCCGGTAGTGATTGGCCGCGACCACCTGGACTCCGGGTCGGTGGCCAGCCCCAACCGCGAAACCGAAGCCATGCGCGACGGCTCGGATGCTGTCTCCGACTGGCCGCTGCTCAACGCCTTGCTCAATACCGCGGGCGGCGCCACCTGGGTCTCGCTGCACCACGGTGGCGGCGTGGGCATGGGCTTCTCGCAGCACTCGGGCATGGTCATCGTCTGCGACGGTACCGACGAAGCCGCCGAGCGTATCGCCCGCGTGCTGACCAACGACCCGGGGACCGGTGTCATGCGCCACGCCGATGCCGGCTACGACATCGCCATCGACTGCGCCAGGGAGCAGGGCCTGGACCTGCCGATGATTACGGGCTGACCCCCGGCTTTGGCTCGCACCCCGCCAGGGGTGATACTGAACAACAAGAAGGAGCGCACAGGCACCACAGACGGGCCTGTGGCTCCAAGCGACTGGAGTAGCAACGTGACCGAATTCTTCCTCAAGCCAGGCACCCTGACCCTGGCCCAGCTGCGCGCCATTCACGCCGCGCCCGTGCGCTTGCAGTTGGATGCCAGCGCCGCGCCAGCCATTGACGCCAGTGTGGCCTGCGTTGAGCAGATCATTGCCGAAGACCGCACCGCCTACGGTATCAACACCGGTTTTGGCCTGCTGGCGTCGACCCGTATCGCCAGCCACGACCTGGAAAACCTGCAACGCTCGCTGGTGCTGTCCCACGCTGCCGGTGTCGGTGCGCCGCTGGATGACGACCTGGTGCGGCTGATCATGGTGCTGAAGATCAACAGCCTCAGCCGCGGGTTCTCCGGCATTCGCCGCAAGGTCATCGACGCGCTGATCGCCTTGGTCAATGCCGAAGTCTACCCGCACATACCGCTGAAAGGGTCGGTCGGGGCTTCCGGTGACCTCGCCCCCTTGGCGCATATGTCGCTGGTGCTGCTGGGCGAAGGCAAGGCACGTTACAAGGGTCAGTGGCTGTCAGCGACCGAAGCCTTGGCGGTGGCCGGCCTCGAGCCATTGACCCTGGCCGCCAAGGAGGGCCTGGCCCTGCTCAACGGCACGCAGGCGTCCACCGCCTATGCGCTGCGCGGCCTGTTCCAGGGTGAAGACCTGTACGCCGCCGCCATTGCCTGCGGTGGCCTGAGCGTCGAAGCCGCGCTGGGTTCGCGTTCGCCATTCGATGCGCGTATCCACGAAGTGCGGGGCCAGCGTGGCCAGATCGACACCGCGGCGTGCTTCCGCGACCTGTTGGGCGACGCCAGCGAAGTGTCGCTGTCGCACAAGAACTGCGACAAGGTGCAGGACCCGTATTCGTTGCGCTGCCAGCCGCAGGTCATGGGTGCGTGCCTGACCCAGTTGCGCCAGGCCGCCGAAGTGCTGGCGGTCGAAGCCAACGCCGTATCCGACAACCCGCTGGTGTTCGCTGCCGAAGGGGACGTGATTTCCGGCGGCAACTTCCACGCCGAGCCGGTGGCCATGGCCGCCGACAACATTGCCCTGGCCATCGCCGAAATCGGCTCGCTCAGCGAGCGCCGCATTTCGCTGATGATGGACAAGCACATGTCCCAGCTGCCGCCGTTCCTGGTGGAAAATGGCGGGGTCAACTCCGGCTTCATGATTGCCCAGGTGACCGCTGCTGCGCTGGCCAGCGAGAACAAGGCCCTGTCCCACCCGCACAGCGTCGACAGCCTGCCCACCTCGGCGAACCAGGAAGACCACGTTTCGATGGCCCCGGCTGCCGGCAAGCGCCTGTGGGAAATGGCCGAGAATACCCGAGGCGTCCTGGCCATCGAATGGCTGGGTGCCTGCCAGGGCCTCGACCTGCGCAAGGGCCTGAAGACCTCCACCAAGCTGGAGCAGGCGCGCCAGGCGCTGCGCAGCGAAGTGCCGCACTATGACCGTGACCGTTTCTTTGCGCCAGACATCGAAAAGGCCGTGGAACTGCTGGCCAAGGGGAGCCTGACCGGTTTGCTGCCGGCCGGTGTGCTGCCAAGCCTGTAATGCCCCTGGGGCCGCCACGCGGCCCACTCGCCGGCAAGCCGGCTCCCCCAGTGAGGGGGCTGGCTTGCCGGCGATCTGGCTGCAAGGCAGCCCCCTCTCGACCTCACGACCACAAAAACAATTCAAGGACGTGACATGCAACAAGCTCAAGGTCTAAAGCGTGGGCTAAGCGCCCGCCACATCCGTTTCATGGCCCTCGGCTCGGCCATCGGCACCGGGCTGTTCTATGGCTCTGCCTCGGCCATCCAGATGGCCGGCCCGGCCGTGTTGCTGGCCTACCTGATCGGCGGCGCCGCCGTGTTCATGGTCATGCGCGCCCTCGGCGAAATGGCCGTGCACAACCCGGTGGCCGGCTCGTTCGGCCACTACGCCACCACCTACCTCGGCCCCATGGCCGGCTTCATCCTCGGCTGGACCTACGCCTTCGAGATGGTCATCGTCGCCATCGCCGACGTGACCGCCTTCGGCATCTACATGGGGTTCTGGTTCCCCGAGGTCGCCCGCTGGATCTGGGTGCTGGGCATCGTGTTCCTGATTGGCGGCCTGAACCTGTGCAACGTCAAGGTCTTTGGCGAAATGGAGTTCTGGCTGTCGTTGCTCAAGGTCGGCGCCATCGTGGCGATGATCCTGGCCGGCCTGGGCATCATGGCCTTCGGCTTCAGCCAGGTGGGCAGCGGGCATGCCGTTGGCGTGAGCAACCTGTTCGACCATGGCGGCTTCATGCCCAATGGCGTCGGTGGCCTGATCGCCTCGTTCGCCGTGGTGATGTTCGCCTTTGGCGGCATCGAGATCATCGGTGTCACGGCCGGTGAGGCCAAAGACCCACAGCGCGTGATCCCCAAGGCGATCAACGCGGTGCCGCTGCGCATCCTGCTGTTCTATGTGCTCACCTTGTTCGTGCTGATGTGCCTGTACCCATGGCCGCAGATCGGTAGCCAGGGCAGCCCGTTCGTGCAGATCTTCAGCAACCTGGGTATCGGTTCGGCGGCCGCGGTGCTGAACGTGGTGGTGATCTCGGCGGCGATCTCGGCCATCAACAGCGACATCTTCGGTGCCGGCCGCATGATGTATGGCCTGGCCCAGCAAGGCCATGCGCCGCGCGGCTTCAGCAAGTTGTCCAGGCACGGCGTGCCGTGGATGACCGTGGTCGTGATGGGGGCGGCACTGCTGGTCGGCGTGCTGCTCAACTACCTTATCCCCGAGAACGTGTTCCTGCTGATCGCCTCGATCGCCACCTTCGCCACCGTCTGGGTGTGGTTGATGATCCTGGTTACCCAGGTGGCCATGCGCCGCAGCCTGCGCCGTGAAGAGGTCGCCCAGCTGAAGTTCCCGGTACCGTTATGGCCCTATGGCCCGGCCATGGCCATTGCCTTCATGGTGTTCATCTTTGGCGTGCTCGGTTACTTCCCGGACACCCAGGCGGCGTTGGTCGTCGGGGTGGTCTGGGTGGTGTTCCTGGTGGCGTCCTACCTGCTGTGGTGCAAGCCGCGGGCAGGGCAGGGCCAGCCAGTTGCAGAGCCGGCCGAGCTACACCGCTAGTACAGGAGATTGTGCATGAGAACCCTCTGGCAGCACTGCCATGCGGCAACCATGGCCGAAGGCCGTTATTCGCTGATCGAAGATGCGGCCATCGTCACCCACGCCGGGCTGATCGAATGGATCGGCCCGCGGGCCGGGCTGGGCCCGGTCGAGGCCGAGCGCACGGTGGACCTGGGCGGCGCCTGGGTCACCCCCGGGCTGATCGACTGCCATACCCACGCGGTATTCGGTGGCAACCGCAGTGGCGAGTTCGAACAGCGCCTGCAAGGCGTCAGCTATGCCGAAATCGCCGCCCAGGGCGGGGGCATTGCCAGCACCGTGCGGGCCACCCGCGCGGCCAGCGAGGATGAACTGTTCGCCAGTGCGCGCCAGCGGGTTCAAGCCTTGATGCGCGACGGCGTGACAACCCTTGAGGTCAAGTCCGGCTACGGCCTGGACCTGGCCAACGAACGCAAGATGCTGCGCGTGGCCAGGCGGCTGGCGGATGCCCTGCCACTGACGGTACGGGCCACCTGCCTGGCTGCCCACGCCTTGCCACCGGAATACGCCGGCCGGGCGGACGACTACATCACGCACATCTGCGACGAACTGCTGCCATGCCTGGTCGGCGAAGGCCTGGTGGACGCAGTGGACGCCTTCTGCGAGCACCTGGCGTTCACCCCGGCCCAGGTCGAGCGGGTGTTCATCAAGGCGCGGGCGTTGGGGGTTCCGGTCAAGCTGCACGCCGAACAATTGTCTTCGCTACACGGCTCCAGCCTGGCTGCGCGTTACCAGGCGCTGTCGGCCGACCACCTGGAATTCATGACTGAAGAAGACGCCATCGCCATGGCCAAGGCGGGCACGGTCGCGGTGCTGCTGCCGGGCGCTTTCTATTTTTTGCGCGAAACCCAACTGCCGCCGATGGACGCCTTGCGCCGCCATGGGGTGAAGATCGCCCTTGCCAGCGACCTCAACCCGGGTACCTCGCCCGGGTTGTCGCTGCGGTTGATGCTGAACATGGGCTGCACGTGCTTCCGTATGACGCCGGAAGAAGCCCTGGCCGGCGTCACGGTGCATGCCGCCACCGCGCTGGGCCTGGGTGACAGCCACGGCTCGCTGGAAGTTGGCAAGGTGGCCGACTTCGTCGCCTGGCAGGTCGAGCGCCCCGCCGACCTGGCGTACTGGCTCGGCGGCGACCTGCCCAAGCGCGTGGTGCGCAGTGGCCATGAAATTACCAATTGAGGGAGGCTAGATGGACAAGGTATTGAGTTTCCACCAAGGGCATTTGCCGTTGCTGATCAGCATGCCCCACGCCGGCCTCAAGCTCACCCCGGCCGTGGACCAGGGCCTGGTCGACCAAGCGCGCAGCCTGCCCGACACGGATTGGCACATACCACGTCTTTACGACTTTGCCCAGGAACTGGGGGCCAGCGTGGTCGCCGCGCAATATTCGCGGTTCGTCATCGACCTGAACCGCCCGGCTGACGACAAACCGTTATATGCCGGTGCTACAACCGGCTTGTATCCGGCCACGCTGTTCGATGGCGTGCCTTTGTTCAAGCAGGGGCTGGAGCCCACTGCCGAAGCGCGCAAGGCCTGCCTGGCGACGATCTGGCAGCCTTATCACCAAACGATCCGCAACGAGCTGGCGCGCCTGCGGGAAACCCACGGCTACGCGCTGCTGTGGGATGCCCACTCGATTCGTTCGCTGATCCCGCACCTGTTCGATGGCAGGCTGCCGGACTTCAACCTGGGCACGTTCAATGGCGCCAGTTGCGACCCGGGCCTGGCCGAGCGGCTGGTGCAGGTGTGCAGCCAAGCCCAGGGTTACAGCCATGTGCTTAACGGGCGTTTCAAAGGCGGCCACATCACCCGGCATTACGGCGACCCGGCGCATGACATCCATGCCGTACAGCTGGAGCTGGCGCAAAGCACCTACATGGAAGAGCAGGAGCCGTTTACCTACCGCGAAGACCGCGCCCAGCCGACGCGCGAGGTATTGACGGCGTTGCTCCAGGCCGCATTGGCGTGGGGCCGGGCGCATTACGGCAAGTAATGGGCGGCGCGCAGTCGCGTGGGTTGGCTCAGCTATTACCCACGAAGGTGAGGGTGAGTTCGCGCAGCAGCGCCAGCTCTTCCTGCTGCTTGTCCTCCCAAAGGCCCTGCTGCAGAGCGACTTCCTCGTGCAGCGGGTGCCCGCTGCCGGACAGCTCCAGTACCCGCTGGCGGTAACGGGCCTCTATCTGCGCGAAGCGCGGCGCATATTCGCCGCGCAGGCGCTGGGCCCAGCCGCTATTGGCCAGCAGGTAATCGATGAACACTTCACTGTGTTCGCTCTGGCGCACGCTTTCCAGTACCCGCGACAGCTCGCCACGGGCCAGGTTTGCGGCCCCGCGAAAACGCATGCTGTCGGCGATCGGCAGGTCCAGCTCCCTGGCCAGCTCGCGACGGTAGGCCAGGCGCACCGAGACCAGGTCGCCCGAACCGGTGCGCGTGGCGGCAAGCTTTTCCAGCTGGTCCACGCGGAACAGCCGTAACAGGCGCTGGTGCAGGCTGTGCAGGGTATCGCCAGCGTCGATCAGCAGGCGGTTGGCCATGAGGTACAGTTCGATGTTGTTGAACTCCTGAAGTGCGCCGTCGTGGCATGTCTGCGATCCCGTCTCTGGGTCGGGCAGCGCCGCTGCGGCAATGCTTTCCATGATCGGCCGTTCATCCTGGTTGGCTGCGGCTGCCACCAGCATCAGGCGCACCCGCGCACAGAAGTCGCCCCGGGTGGTAGGGTCGACGAACGGCGCGGCGTTGTGCAAACGGCCTGCTAGCCGCAACAGGTCGCTGCCCTCCAGCTGTTGCCAGCAGCTGCGCAAGGCTTCGTTCTGAGCCTCGTCACCCAGCAGCCAGTCTTCGAGCCTGGGGGTGTCGTCGCCCTGCAACGGGAAGTGCGGATGGTCGAGCGAGCCTTCACTGGACGAGTTGACCAGCATCAGGTTGTCTGGAATGTCCAGGGCGAACGAGTAACTGCGCTGGCTATCCGAGTAGGCCCGCACGCGCAGGATGGTGGCGTCGGGCAAGGGGTTGTCGAACAACGAAATCGACGAAATCGGCATGGCGTTGTTCAGGTTGGAGAGGATGTGCTCGGGCAGTTGGGTGATGTTGTTCGAGCTGAGGTCCAGCAACTCCAGGGGTAGCAGCGCGTCGCACCAGTCTGGCCACGCGTGCAGGTTCATGTTGGTCAGTTCGAGGGACGTCAGGTTGGCGGACAACCGCGCAGGCACCTGGGTGATGTTGCCGACCCGGTTGCCAGACAGGTCGAGCGAGGTCAGGTGCTCAAGCTCGGCAAAGGTTTCCAGCATGGCCTGGTCGACCTCCAGGCCCATGTTGCGAAACTCCAGGTAGGTCAGGCGCGGCAGGCGTGGCAAGGCCGATGCCAGTGCAGGCGTAGCACCTTGGTGAGCATCGATGGTCAGGCGGGTTATATTCGGAAAGCGTGCAAGCAGTTCACTGAGTTGTGCTGAGGTGCCACTGAGGCGGGTCAGGGTCATTGCATGCACACGCTCGCCGAAGAACGCCGGGAGGCGGCGCGGGAAGTGTTCGATGGCAACGTCCTCCAGTTGCAGGCGAAGGTATTGCTGGCCCTGCTCCTGGCGCTCCCAGAATGCGTTTATCGCTGCTGCCATACGCTGCCGGTCGGTCAGGGCCGCCTGGGTCAACGGGTTGCTCGAACTCGAGGCATGGACCCAGCCATCGATCGCATCGCGCATGAGTTGCCGCTCGCTGCGGAGGCGTTCCAGCCGTTGGTTCAGCGCCGGGGGCTGATCCACGGTGACCTGGGCGGTTTCCGGGCGTTCGTTCAGCAGCAGGCGTTGCAGGTGCGCTTCATTGATGGGGTTGCCTTGCAGCGAAATCACCGGCGCGCGTTGCAGCGGCGTTTCCCCCAGCAGGAACGCGGGCAGTGACGTCAGGTTGTTGTCCTGTAACGACAGGTGCCCGATACGGCTCAGGGTTTCGCTGTCGATACCGGTGGGCCATTGGCTCAGTTGCATCCGGTTCAAGCCCAGGTAATCCAGGGTAAACCAGTGGAAGCTGGCCCTGTCGATGCCTTGCTGCAGCCGGTTGCCACTGAGGTCCAGATGGGCAAGCCGTGCATGGCCTGCCAGCTCGCCAAGGTGGCTGTTGCTGAACGCCAGGTTCTGGTTGGTCATGGCCAGCCTGCGCAGGTTCGGCAGGGTCGAGGCAATGGTCGGCACGCTGGGCAGCAGTAGCGAGGGGGTTGCCCTGGGGTTATACGGTCTGCTGATTTCCAGTGCTTCCAGCCCGGGCATCAGCCGCAGCAAGCGTTGCATCAGCCGCTCGCTCTGGCCCCAACCTGCCAGGGTGCCGCTTGGCAGGTCGAGCAGGTGCAGGCTGCGCACGCCGCGGTAGAAGAAATCGGGCAGGGTCAGCGGGATGTCGGTCAGCGGTACGCCTTGCACGCGCAGCTCGGCACCGAGCGCGGCATCATCCTCCAGGGCGGTGTCGTACCAGTGCTGCATGATCGCTTCACGCAGGGTGTCATAGGTGCGGGCCGCCTGGTCGGAGGCCGGTGAAATGGCTTCGCTCCAGTCGTCCAGGCTGCGTTGCAAGGCGTTGCGTTGCTCCATCAGCGTGGTCAGGTATCCGAGGATCTGCAGCCGGGTGCGGCCGTTGGCGGCAAGCGACATCAGCACCTGCTCGGCCGGCCTGCCGGTGCGTTCCGGAATGCCGGTGGCCCTCAGCGTGCTCAGCAGGTGCTGGCGCATGCTGCCCTGGCTTTGGTCATCACCGCTGCTCAAACGGTAGCCAACGCGGCCATCGGCAAGGCGCATCGGCGAGCGATAGCCGGACCGGGGCGGTTGCATGCCTAACGCATCGCGCAAGGCCGGGCGGGGTAATAGCGGGCTCTGTTGCAGCAGGTGCTGAAGGGCCTCGCCGCTGGTGACGCCCAGGCCTTGCATGGCGTCGGGCAAGGCCGCATGCAGCGCGCTGAAGAGCTGCGGGTAGCGACGCACCACCGCCCCGGGCTCGCCCTGCGCGTGAACGATGTAGCCGGCTGGCGAGTGGGTGATGGTCGCCCAGGGGCTGCTGCCCTGCGCGCCGATGGCATGGTCCTGGTCGGGCCAGTGACTGCGCTGCAACAGGCGCAGCCGCGTGTCTGCGGGCCAGCCCGGCAGGTGGGGCAGGGTTTGCATGATCAGCCGGTCGCTGTCCCAGCTTTGCGCGCCGGCCAGGTACAGGCCCTCATAAGCGCGGGCAAGGCGCACGTGTTGTTGGTAGGCGCGAATTTCCTCGGCCAGGTGCAGGGGCACCTTGCCGGCACCAAGGGCTTGCAGGTCAATGGCACTTGCGTCGCGCACCAGCTCATCGATGATCGGCGCTGGCAGGCTGGGGTAGACCCGGCGGATCACCTCGCCGTTGGCCGGCAGGGGGCTAGCGATGCGCGCGTACGCCGTGGTGAACGCTGCAGGCCAGGCGCTTTGGTCTGGCAGCTGGCGGATGTGGGCATCCAGCTTGAACCGCTGCAGGGTGTCTTCCAGCAGTGCGGGCAGCCGCCGGTTGTGGGCCAGGCAGTGGCGCAGCGTGTCTTCGTGGATATCGCAGACGTGCAGGATCCGCTGCAAGGTCGCTTCATCGAAAGACCCGCTCAGGTGCCCCAGGCGGCGCAGCAGGCGTGCGCCGTCCCAGCTTTGCGGCTGCTCGGACTCCAGCAACCACGCCCCTGCACCATTGTGCAGCGCTTTGGGCTGGTAACCTGCCGGGCGGGTCGGGTGTTCAAGGCGGTAACCCGTCGCAGCGCGGGTCACCGAGTAAACCCGGTTTTCCACGGGCAGCCAGGTTTTGCCGCCATAGTGCAGCAGGCCGGATTCGTCTGGCTCCAGCCCACCCGGCAATACCCGGTCGTGGGCGAAGGGCGCTAGGTCCGCGTGCCACAGGCGTCGCTCGCCGTCGGCCAGGTCGATCGGCTGCAGTTCTTCGATGAAGGAGGGCGTCTCCACAGGGATCCGCTCGACCACCGGCGTAGCCTGCCCCCCGCCGGCTGCCGCGAGCGCGGCCATGATGGCGACGTTGTCGATCACGTCCATCAAGTAGTCGACTGCCTGCTGGCGATCACCGTCAAGCCAGCTGTCGATGCCCTCGAACGTTTCATTGGCCAGCTGCAGGGCCGTTACCCCAAGCATCGCGGCGCCAAGCGGGGGGATGAACAGGGCGGCAACGTTCAGGCTGACGAAGGCCAGGGCCTTGAAGTAGTCAAGGTGGCGTTGCGCAGTCTTGCCGTTTTGCATGGCTGTCGGCACCGCATGGAACAGCCCGTCATCCCTCATCCGCTTCTGCCGTTGGCAGGCCAGCTCGTCCGGGTACGGGCGGGTGAAGGGCTGCACGTGCAGACGCACCTGCGCGTTGGCGATGCGCTCCAGGAAGGGGCGCTTGTGCCGATCGGGTAGCAGGCGCTGGCATTCCGGGCGGCGGAAGGCTGGCAGCTGTTCACGCAGGAACGCTTCGGCATCGGCCCTGCTGGCGTGCCGGGTCAGCGGCTCGGGCATGCCCGGCAGGTAAAGCACCACCCAGCCCGCATACGGGTACACCGGCCCTGGTGGGAATCGGCCGGCGCCCACCGGCCGGCGTGCGTCGAGGCCAATCGCCATGGCCCCGGTCAGCGGAACATGCAGCAACTCGATGCCCGCACACAGGACCGGGCGGCCATCGTGTTCAACCTTTGGCTCAGTGGCGAGCTTGAGCAAGGTTTCATGGAGGGCCGTGTCGATCCGGCCCAGCAGGCAGGCGTGGTGAACCTGCAACTCGAATGTGGAGCGCTCGGCAGCCTTGAACACGCCGGCAATGGCCGGCGCGTTGGGCTGCTCGGCCGGTGGGTCGAGCGCGTCGAGCAGCCGTTGATACTTGCCGCCGATATCCAGCTCGCGTGCCAGGGCCGCGAACGCTTCCGCGACGATGGGCAGTGGCACCGCTTGGGAGGCCAGGCCAACGTCGTTGCTATCGAGAATCGCCGAGGCGTGGCCGCCGGCGCGCAAGCCGTCGGGCTGGGCCTCGAAGGCCTCGAAGTTCTGCAAGGCACTGTGCAGCAGGGGTTGGGTTGCCAGCTTCAGCGCGCGGGACGAAGTGACGAAAGGATCGCCGCCAGGGCTGGAGAGCGCCTCGGTAAGGGCGGCCGCCCTGTTCAGGTTCATCAGGTAGGTACGCTCGACATCGAGTGTGGTGCCCAAGCGCTGGCTGACCGCGGTGGACAGCAGCTCGGTGGCATAGCGCTGCAGGTCCGGCAGGGTGGCCAGGAGGGCACTCAGGTTGGCCTCGGCTTGCACATGTTGGCCATAGGTTTGCACCAGGGCCTTGGCCACCGTTGGGTGTGCCAGGCATGCGCGTTCCAGCCTGGGGTCGCGCTGGCTGGCCGCCTGGCGCAGCTGGCGGCGCTGCTCTGGCCGGGCGTCGACCACCCAGGCGGGTAGCTTGCTGCTGACCAACTGGTGGTAGAAGTCGGGCTCGCAGGCTGCAGGTTTGGTGGAGTCGATCATGGGGAGTCTCACTTCGAGGGTGTTCCCCGATGCTAGGGAGGCTCGCCTGCGCCCTGCACATAAGATGATCTCGCTTAGGTACATGCTCTAAGCGCAATTCAGGTTTATGATGGCCAACGGCCGAATATATCCTCACACGGAGTGCGCGATGCAGACCCTCTACCCGCAGATCAAACCCTACGCCCGGCACGATCTGGCCGTGGAAGCGCCGCATGTGTTGTATGTCGACGAAAGCGGCTCGCCGGAAGGTTTGCCCGTGGTGTTCATCCACGGTGGCCCTGGCGCTGGTTGCGACGCCCAGAGCCGCTGCTATTTTGACCCCAACCTGTATCGCATCATCACCTTCGACCAGCGCGGCTGTGGCCGCTCCACGCCCCATGCCAGCCTGGAGAACAACACCACTTGGCACCTGGTCGAGGACATGGAGCGTATCCGCGAGCACCTGGGTATCGATAAATGGGTGCTGTTCGGTGGCTCGTGGGGCTCCACCCTGGCCCTGGCGTACGCCCAGACCCACCCCGAGCGGGTGCATGGCCTGATCCTGCGCGGCATATTCCTGTGCCGGCCCCAGGAAATCCAGTGGTTCTACCAGGAGGGCGCCAGTCGCCTGTTCCCCGACTACTGGCAGGACTACATTGCGCCGATCCCCGCGCAGGAGCGTGGAGACCTGGTGGCGGCCTTCCACAAGCGCCTTACCGGCAATGACCAGATCGCCCAGATGCACGCGGCCAAGGCCTGGTCCACTTGGGAAGGTCGCACCGCCACCCTGCGCCCCAATCCGCTGGTGGTCGACCGCTTCTCCGAGCCGCAGCGGGCCCTGTCGATTGCCCGTATAGAATGTCACTTCTTCATGAACAACGCGTTCCTCGAGCCGGACCAGCTGATCCGCGACCTGCCGAAAATCGCCCATTTGCCGGCAGTGATCGTGCACGGCCGCTACGATGTGATCTGCCCGCTGGACAACGCCTGGGCCCTGCACCAGGCCTGGCCGAACAGCGAACTGAAGGTGATCCGTGACGCTGGCCATGCGGCCTCCGAGCCTGGCATTACCGATGCACTGGTCCGTGCCGCCGACCAAATGGCACGCCGCTTGCTCGACCTGCCGCTGGAAGAAGCATGAGGGGCCTGCTGCAACGGGTGCGTGGGGCGCGGGTAGAAGTCGCGGGCGAGGTGGTAGGTGCCATCGACCAGGGGTTGCTGGTACTGGTTGCCGTAGAGCCTGGAGATTCCCGCGAGCACGCCGATAAGCTTTTGCACAAGCTGTTGAACTACCGGGTGTTCAGCGACGAGCAGGGCAAGATGAACAAGTCGCTCAAGGATGTGGGCGGCGGCTTGCTGCTGGTGTCGCAGTTCACTTTGGCGGCAGATACCCGCAACGGCCTGCGCCCGAGCTTCTCGACGGCAGCGCCGCCGGCGCTCGGGGCCGAGTTGTTCGACTATCTTTTGCAGCAGGCCAACAGCCAATACGCCCCTGTGGCCAGCGGCCGTTTTGGCGCAGACATGCAGGTGCACCTGGTAAATGATGGCCCCGTGACATTTATGTTACAAATTTGAGGTCAATAAACCCCTTGTTCACAGGAAAACAAGGGGTTTTGTACGATAAATAGTTGTTCCAGCCTGATGCGTTGTCACGCGACCTGCTGGATAATCGCGCGCTGCATGGACCTGCGTTCGCAGGTTCGTTTCACTCTGACTCGAGCATTGTCTGGAACCGTTTGGGGAATCATTACGCCCTCTCGGGGTCCGAACAGTGCTCGCCAACCCGGCATTTGTCGCTGGCCGTTGGTTTCATGATCTGTTTTCGGCGAGGGTTGCTCGTGATTGTTAGTCCCCAAAAAGCATCAAGAATCCCCGGCATCCGGTTGCGCAAGGCCCTGATGGCCAGCATGGCCCTGGTTGGCCTGATGAGCGCGGGCCAGCTGTGGGCATTCAATCTTGACGATGTTGCAGCCAAGGCAAAGGATCTGGCCGGCCAGAAGTACGAGGCACCGAAAAGCAACCTGCCGGCAGTGTTCCGCGACATGAAGTTCGCGGACTACCAGAAGATCCACTTCCTGCAGGAAAAGGCCGAGTGGGCCAAGGACAAGACCCCGTTCAAGCTGTCCTTCTACCACCAGGGCATGCACTTCGACACCCCGGTGAAAATCAACGAAGTCACCGCGACCAAGGTCGAGGAAATCAAGTACGACCCGAGCCGTTTCGAGTTCGGTGACGTGCCACACGACCCGGATACCACCAAGAACCTGGGGTACGCCGGTTTCCGCGTGCTTTACCCGATCAACAAGGCAGACAAGCAGGACGAAATCATGACCCTGCTGGGTGCCAGCTACTTCCGCGTAGTCGGCAAGGGCCATGTATACGGCCTGTCGGCCCGTGGCCTGGCCATCGACACCGCGCTGCCGTCGGGCGAGGAGTTCCCGCGCTTCACCGAATTCTGGGTCGAGAAGCCCAAGCCGGCTGACAAGCACCTGGTGATCTACGCCCTGCTGGACTCGCCGCGTTCCACCGGCGCCTACAAGCTGATCCTGCGCCCAGGCACCGACACCGTGGTCGACGTGCAGTCCCGCGTGTTCCTGCGTGATCAGGTCAGCCGCCTGGGCATTGCCCCGCTGACCAGCATGTACCTGTTCGGCCCTAACCAGCCGTCCAAAGTGCTCAACTACCGGCCGGCCCTGCATGACTCCGAAGGCCTGTCCATCCACGCTGGCAACGGCGAGTGGATCTGGCGCCCGCTGAACAACCCGAAACACCTGTCGGTCAGCAACTTCAGCGTGGAAAACCCGCGCGGTTTCGGCCTGATGCAGCGTCAGCGTGCCTTCAGCGACTACGAAGACCTCGACGACAACTACCAGAAGCGCCCAAGCGCCTGGATCGAGCCGAAGGGTGACTGGGGCAAGGGTACCGTCGACCTGGTCGAAATCCCGACTGCCGACGAGACCAACGACAACATCGTGGCATTCTGGAGCCCGGAAAAGCTGCCTGAACCCGGCAAGCCGTTCGAGTACGCTTACCGTCTGCACTTCACCATCGATGAACCCAGGTTCCAGGCCCCTGACCTGGGCTGGGTCAAGCAGACCCTGCGCTCCACGGGTGACGTCAAGCAGTCCAACCTGATCCGCCAGCCAGACGGCAGCGTGGCCTTCGTGGTCGACTTCGCCGGCCCGGCGCTGGCTGCCTTGCCTGAGGACACTCCGCTGCGCAGCCAGGTCAGCGTGGGCGACAACGCCGATGTGGTCGAGAACAACCTGCGCTATAACCCAGAGACCAAGGGCTGGCGCCTGACCCTGCGGCTGAAGGTCAAAGAGGCCAACAAGTCGACTGAAATGCGTGCCGCGCTGGTGCGTGATGTGCCAGCCGAACCGGCCAAGCCTGCCCAGGACGCCAAGCAGGACAAGGCCGCCGCCAAGCCTGCCAAGGCCGACAAAGCGGACAAGGCCGCCAAGGCCGAACAACCTGCCGCCGACGCGGCGCCCACCAACGGGGCCCCGGCCACCACCGAGAAGGTGCTGACCGAGACCTGGAGCTATCAGTTGCCTGCCGATGAGTAACTCAAGCGCAAGGCCGGAATCGCTTGGCGAGTACCTGGCCCACCTACCACTTGGCGACGAGCAGCGGGCAGAACTGGCCAGCTGCACCTCGTTCAGTGAGCTGCACCAACGCCTGGCGGCCAACCCGGCCGCCAGCCCTGCTGAGGCCGTGCAGGCCTCGGTGGGCCCGCGCCTTACCGTAGGCAGCGCCGCGGAGCTGGAAGAGGCCGAAATGCTCGGCGTCGACGGCAGCGGCCGCCTGTGCCTGAAGATTGCCCCGCCTATCAAGCGTACCAAGGTCGTGCCGGAGCCGTGGCGCACCAACCTGTTGGTCCGCATGTGGCGCCGCATGACCGGCCGCCCCAATGCACCGCAGCCGCCCAAGCGCGAGCTCCCGGCAGCGCGCTGGCGCACGGTCGGCTCGATCCGCCGTTACATCCTGCTGGCCCTGATGATCGGTCAGACCATCGTTGCCGGCTGGTACATGAAGAGCATCCTGCCGTACCAGGGCTGGTCGTTCGTCGACCTCGACGAAGTGCTCAACCAGCCGTTGTGGGATACGGTGGTGCAGGTATGGCCCTATGCCTTGCAGACTTCCATCCTGATCCTCTTCGGCATCCTGTTCTGCTGGGTGTCGGCGGGCTTCTGGACCGCGCTGATGGGCTTCCTGGAGCTGCTCACTGGGCGCGACAAGTACAAGATCTCCGGCAGCAGCGCCGGCAACGAGCCGATTGCGCCCGAGGCGCGTACCGCGCTGGTGATGCCGATCTGCAACGAGGACGTGCCGCGGGTATTTGCCGGCCTGCGGGCGACGTTCGAATCGGTGGCCGCCAGTGGCAACCTCGACCGTTTCGACTTCTTCGTGCTCAGCGACACCAACGACACCGACATCGCCGTGGCCGAACAGCAGGCCTGGCTGGACGTGTGCCGTGAAACCAAAGGCTTTGGCCGGATCTTCTACCGCCGCCGCCGGCGGCGCGTGAAGCGCAAGAGCGGCAACCTCGACGACTTCTGCCGTCGCTGGGGTGGCGAGTACAAGTACATGGTCGTGCTCGACGCCGACAGTGTCATGAGTGGCGAATGCCTGAGCAGCCTGGTGCGCCTGATGGAGGCCAACCCGGATGCCGGTATCATCCAGACCGGGCCGAAAGCCTCGGGCATGGACACCCTGTATGCGCGCATGCAGCAGTTCGCCACCCGCGTGTATGGCCCGCTGTTCACTGCCGGGCTGCATTTCTGGCAACTGGGCGAGTCGCACTACTGGGGCCACAACGCGATCATCCGCATGAAGCCGTTCATCGAGCACTGCGCCTTGGCGCCGTTGCCGGGCAAGGGCGCCTTCGCCGGCGCCATCCTGTCCCACGACTTCGTCGAAGCGGCGTTGATGCGCCGTGCCGGCTGGGGCGTGTGGATCGCCTACGACTTGCCGGGCAGCTACGAAGAGCTACCGCCGAACCTGCTTGACGAGCTCAAGCGTGACCGTCGGTGGTGCCACGGCAACCTGATGAACTTCCGCCTGTTCCTGGTCAAGGGCATGCACCCGGTGCACCGTGCGGTGTTCCTCACAGGGGTCATGTCGTACCTGTCGGCACCGTTGTGGTTCCTGTTCCTGGTGCTCTCGACCGCGCTGCTGGCGACCAACACGCTGATGGAGCCGCAGTACTTCATCGAGCCGTACCAGCTGTACCCGCTGTGGCCACAGTGGCACCCGGAAAAGGCCGTGGCGCTGTTCTCCACCACCATCGTGCTGCTGTTCCTGCCCAAGCTGCTCAGCGTCATCCTGATCTGGGCCAAGGGCGCCGTCGAGTTCGGCGGGCGAATCAAGGTCACCTTGTCGATGCTGATGGAGATGCTGTTCTCCATGCTGCTGGCGCCTGTGCGCATGATCTTCCATACCCGCTTCGTCCTGGCCGCGTTCCTCGGTTGGGCGGCGACCTGGAACTCGCCGCAGCGCGACGACGACTCCACACCGTGGAGCGAAGCGCTACGCCGGCATGGCCCGCAGACGCTGCTGGGCATTGCCTGGGCCGGGCTGGTGGCATGGCTGAACCCAAGCTTCCTGTGGTGGCTGGCGCCGATCGTCGGTTCGCTGATGCTGTCGATTCCGGTATCGGTCATTTCCAGCCGCACCCGCCTGGGGCTGGCGGCCAAGGACGAGAAGCTGTTCCTGATCCCCGAGGAGTACGCGACGCCGCAGGAGTTGCTGGCAACCGACCAGTACACCCACGAAAACCGCTGGCACGCCCTGCATGACGGTTTCGTGCGTGCTGTGGTCGACCCGCGGCAGAACGCCCTGGCCTGCGCCATGGCCACGGCCCGCCACGGGCAGGCGGCGCCGATCGAGGCGCTGCGTGCCGAGCGCGTGGCCAAGGCCATCGAGGTCGGGCCGAAAGGGCTGGACCTCAATACCCGCCTGGCGTTGCTCAGCGACCCGGTCGCCTTGAGCCGCCTGCACGAGCAGGTATGGGCCGGGCAAAATGCGGCGTGGATCGATGTGTGGCGTGCCTCGATCAAGAACGACCCGCATTCGCCGCTGCTGCCGTTGCATCCGGAGAATGAAGGCCAGCCGGCACTCGCCGGCGCCTGACCGGCCTTTTCGCGGGCACGCCCGCTCCCACAGGGATCCGCATTTCCCTGAGGGAGCGGGCGTGCCCGCGATGCTTCAAGGGCCCAACCCTGATTTTGGCCAACAAAGTCCCCCCCAGTGCTAGGTCCCCGGGCCGGCATGCGTTAGCATCCCTCTCCGATACGAAGCATCGGCCGGTACGGCCGTGCCAACACAATAAGATTCGCTACTTTTCTTGCTAGGGGACTTGGTGATGATCAAGAAATACCTTTCGCGACTGCTGGTCGGTGTCACCGCCCTGGTCGCCGTGACAGCGGCGCAGGCCGGCGCCATCGATGATGCGGTCAAGCGCGGCACCTTGCGGGTGGGCATGGACCCGACCTACATGCCGTTCCAGATGACCAACAAGCGTGGCGAGATCATCGGCTTCGAGGTCGATATCCTCAAAGCCATGGCCAAGTCGATGGGCGTCAAGTTCGAGGCGGTGTCCACCGCTTACGACGGCATCATCCCGGCGCTGTTGACCGGCAAGTTCGACATGATCGGCAGCGGCATGACCCTTACCCAGGAACGCAACCTGCGCCTGAACTTCAGCGAACCCTTCATCGTGGTTGGCCAGACCCTGCTGATCCGCAAGGAGCTGGCAGGCGAGATCAAGTCGTACAAGGACCTGAACAACGAGAAGTACCGCCTCACCTCCAAGCTTGGCACCACCGGCGAAATGGTTTCCAAGAAGCTGATCGGCAAAGCCAAGTACCATGGCTACGACAACGAGCAGGAAGCCGTGATGGATGTGGTCAACGGCAAGGCTGACGCCTTTGTCTACGACGCGCCCTATAACGTGGTGGCGGTGGACAAGGCCGGTGCCGGCAAGCTGCTGTTCCTCGAAGAGCCCTTCACCTACGAGCCGCTGGCCTTCGGCCTGAAGAAAGGCGACTACGACAGCATCAACTTCATCAACAATTTCCTGCACCAGATCAAGCACGACGGGACCTACGATCGTATTCACGACAAGTGGTTCAAGAACAAGGACTGGCTGAAGGAAATGGAATAAAAGCTGGCTTCAAGCCGCAAGCCGCAAGCCACAAGCCACAAGCCACAAGCCACAAGCCACAAGCTTCAAGCTTCAAGCGCAAGCGGACCGTGCACCGATCTGCTTGTGCTTGCAGCTTGCAGCTTGCGGCTTGACGCTTTCTGGAGTACCCACGTGATCAAACACAAGAAAGCCCAGTGGCCCTGGCACGGGCTGACCGCGCTGGTCCTGGTGGGCCTGGCGTTCAGCCTGTACATGGCCACCTCGATGATTTCCTACGAGTGGCGCTGGAACCGCGTTCCGCAGTACTTCGCGTACAAGGCCGAGGAAACCCAGCGTGCAGCCGATTATGGCACCGTGCAGGAAATCGTCATTTCCGGCGATAACGCCCGCGTGACGCTGAAGGACGAAAGCGGCGCCGAGCAGGTGCTGGATGTGGACGCGGACAGCCTGCAACTGAGCCGCGGCGATGATGTTGCCGAGGGCGACCAGATCGGTGTGACCCGCCACTGGGCCGCCGGGCCGCTGGCCTGGGGCCTGTGGACCACGCTATGGATCTCGGTCGTGTCCGGCGCCTTGGGCCTGGTGATCGGCCTGTTCGCCGGCCTGTGCCGGTTGTCGACCAACCCGACCCTGCGCGACCTGTCGACGGTGTACGTCGAACTGGTGCGTGGCACCCCGTTGCTGGTGCAGATCTTCATCTTCTACTTCTTCATCGGTACCGTGCTCAACCTGTCCCGCGAATTTGCCGGGGTGGCTGCACTGGCGTTGTTCACGGGCGCCTACGTGGCAGAAATCGTCCGTGCCGGGGTGCAGTCGATCGCCAAAGGCCAGAACGAAGCTGCACGCTCGCTGGGCCTGAATGCCGGCCAGTCGATGCGCCACGTGATCCTGCCCCAGGCTTTCAAACGCGTACTGCCGCCCTTGGCCGGCCAGTTCATCAGCCTGGTCAAGGACACCTCGCTGGTGTCGGTGATCGCCATTACCGAACTGACCAAGAGCGGCCGCGAGGCCATTACCACCTCGTTCTCCACCTTCGAGATCTGGTTCTGCGTGGCAGGCCTGTACCTGCTGATCAACCTGCCGCTGTCGCACATTGCCAGCCGGCTCGAGCGGAGGCTTGCGCAAAGTGATTGAAGTCCGTGACCTGCTGAAAATATTCGACACCCGCGGCCAGGTGGTCCGGGCTGTGGATAACGTCACCACCCAGGTGGCCAAGGGCGAAGTGGTGGTGGTACTGGGCCCGTCGGGCTCGGGCAAGTCCACCTTCCTGCGTTGCCTTAACGGGCTGGAGCACTTCGACCAGGGTTATGTCGCCATCGACGGCCTGCAACTGGCTGACCCGAAGACCGACATCAACGCCTACCGCCGTGAAGTCGGCATGGTGTTCCAGCATTTCAACCTGTTCCCGCACATGACCGTGCTGGAAAACCTGTGCCTGGCGCAGAAGGTGGTGCGCAAGCGCAACAAGGCGGACCGCGAGGCCAAGGCCCGGGCGTTGCTGGAGAAGGTGGGCATTGCACAGAAGGCCAACGAATACCCCTCACGGCTTTCCGGCGGTCAGCAGCAGCGTGTAGCGATTGCCCGCGCCTTGTGCATGGAGCCCAAGGTCATGCTGTTCGATGAACCGACTTCTGCGTTGGACCCTGAAATGGTCGGCGAGGTGCTGGACGTGATGAAAACCCTGGCCCAGGAAGGCATGACCATGGTCTGCGTCACCCACGAAATGGGCTTTGCCCGCGAAGTGGCCGACCGGGTGCTGTTCTTCGATCACGGCAAATTGCTGGAAGACTCGGCCCCGGCCACGTTCTTTGCCGCGCCGAAAGACCCGCGCGCGCAGGCCTTCCTGCGCCAGGTGCTTTAACCTGCACCGGCCTCTTCGCCGCTAAAGCCGCTCCTACACGCAACGTGGTCGGTGTAGGAGCGGCTTTAGCCGCGAACACCGGCAATGCCGGTGCCATCCACTGCGATGTCCGCGTCGCGACCCTCAGATATTGAACCGCCCGACCATCCCCCGCAGCTGCTGCCCCAGCTGTTCCAGCTCGCCGCTCGACATCGCTGTCTGCTCACTGGCCGCACTGGTCTGGTCCGACACATCCCGCACATTCAGCACGCTCCGGTTGATCTGCTCGGCCACCACGCTCTGTTCTTCGCTGGCCGTGGCGATCTGCTGGTTCATGCCCTGGATGTTCGACACCGTGTTGGTGATCTGGCCCAAGGCATCGCCGGCCCTGCGGCTCAGCTCCACACTTTGTTCGGTCAGCTGCTTGCTGTTGTCCAGCAAGCGGGTGACCTCGTCGGTGCCGCTGTGCAGGCTGTCGATCAACTGGCCGATCTCTTCGGTTGCCGTGGAGGTGCGCTGGGCCAGGCCGCGTACCTCATCGGCCACCACGGCAAAACCGCGCCCGGCTTCACCGGCCCGTGCCGCTTCGATGGCAGCGTTCAGGGCCAGCAGGTTGGTCTGCTCGGAGACCGACTTGATGACATCGAGAATGCTGCCAATCCGCTGGCTTTCGCCCGCCAGGTGATGCATGGCCGCCAGGCAATGGTCCATCTGCCCGGCCAGTTGCTCGATGCGGCCGATGGCTTCGGCCACCACCTGGTCGCCTACCTGGGCCTGCTGGTCGGCGCTGGTGGCGGCCTGCGAGGCCTGCTCGGCGTTTTGCGCCACTTCCTGAACCGTGGCGCTCATCTGGTTCATGGCGGTGGCAACCTGGTCGGTTTCCTCGCGCTGCTGGTTGATGCGCAGCTTGGTGTCTTCGCTGCTGGTCGCCAGCTGCGAGGCCGCCTGCGACAGCTGGCCGACGCCCTGGTCGATGCCCCCGATCAGTTCGCGCAGGCTCAAGGTCATCTCCCGCATGCTGGTCTGCAACTGGCCCATTTCGTCACGGCGCTGCACGGTGTCGACCTGGCTCAGGTCGCCCTTGGCGATGCGCGCCGCCACCGCCAGGGTCTGGCGCAAGGGCTGGGTGATCTGCAGGGTGATCAGCCAGGCAGCCAGGGCCCCCGCTACCAGTGCCAGCAACGCAACGCTGGTCAGCAGCGAGCGGGCGGCCAAGGCTTCGCGGTCACGTTGCTCGACCTTGCGTTTACCCAGTTCCAGGCTGAGCGCGCGCAACTCGTTGCCCATTCGCTCCATGTTGTTCTGCAATTGCTCGACCCGCACGGCGGCGCGCCGGTATTGGTCCAGGCTGGCGCGGTACTTGGCCAGCTCGACACCGGGCTGCTCGCTGACAGCGCGTGGCAGGCCAAGCGGCGCCAGGCCTTTGAGCAGTTGCTCGAGGCTGGCCTGGGCTGCGTCCAGGGCGCTGTCGCCGACTTTGGCAAAGTCCTCGACCGGGGCGAACGTGTAGGCGGGTACCAGGCTTTGCTGGTTGGCACCGTCCACTTGCCGGCTGAGGGTGTCCATTTGCGCCAGGGCACCATTTTGCTGGCTGTGGGCCGGCATGTTCAGCAACGCCTGGGTCTGCAGCTCGTCGATGGCATCGTTGAGCTTCTGCTCCTGCTCCTGCATTGCCTGGCGCAAGGCCACCCGGTTGGCGACGGTGCGCTGCAACTCGGTGAAGTCATCGCGCAGGCGCTGCAGCAGGGTCAGCTTATCGGTCAGCATCTGGCGCGACTCATCGACGTTGCTGCGCTGCTGCAGGGTGTTGAGCATGCTGTTGAGCTGGTCGAGGATGTTGCCGATAGTGGCCTTGCTGGCGTCGTCGTTGAGCACGCGGAAGGTGATGCGCTCTGCGCGCAGGTCTTTGGTCAGGTCGTTGATCCGGCCGATTTCGCTGAGCTGTTGCGAGCGGACGATGGCGTCGTCCAACGCACGCCAGCCGCTGATGGTGGTGGCCAGGGTAAGCAGCAGGACCACAGCGAAGCCGAGGGCCAGCTTGGCAGCCACGCTGATGTTGCCGAGCTTGCGGTTGAGGTAGCCGAGCATGGTGAGTCTCCGTGCGAAAGGGGGAGGGCATGCAGGCGTATTGCCGGCATGACACCTTTGCCCATCGGCAGCGGAGCTGTAGGACTTGACCTGATAATCAGGTAGGAAATTTCGCTGCGGCTAGTAGGAAATGTGTCGCTTGTGCCTGGCCGCTCCGCGCCGAACTGACGCGAAGAGGCCAGGCACACCCGATCAGAGCCTGAAGCGCCCCACCAACCCTTGCAAATGGGTGCCCAGCCGCGCCAGCTCCACGCTGGAGCTGGCCGTCTCCTCACTGGCCGCCGAGGTCTGGTCGGAAATGTCCCGCACATTCATCACGCTGCGGTTGATCTCTTCGGCCACGGCCGTTTGCTCTTCTGCCGCGGTGGCGATCTGCTGGTTCATCGCCTGGATGGACGACACGGTGCGGGTGATGGTTTCCAGCGAGCTGCCGGCGCGGCGGGTCAGCTCGACGCTGCTGTCAGTCAGTTGGCGGCTGCTGTCCATCACGCTGGCCACCCGCTGGGTTCCGCTTTGCAAGCCGGCAATCAGTTCTTCGATTTCTTCGGTCGACTGCTGGGTGCGCTGGGCCAGGCTGCGTACCTCGTCGGCCACCACGGCAAAGCCGCGCCCGGCTTCGCCTGCACGGGCAGCCTCGATCGCTGCGTTGAGCGCCAGCAAATTGGTCTGTTGAGCCACCGACTTGATCACGTCGAGCACGCTGCCGATCTTGTCGCTCTCGGCCTTGAGCTGGTTCATCGCTTCGCTGGAGTTGATCACTTCGCCGGCCAGGCGCTCGATCTGCGCCACCGCTTCGCCCACCACCCGGTCACCTTCACGGGCCTGCTGGTCGGCCATCAAGGCCGCTTCCGAGGCTTGCTCGGCATTGCGTGCCACGTCGTGCACGGTCGCGGTCATCTGGTTCATGGCAGTCGCCACCTGATCGGTCTCGACCTTCTGGTTGTTGACCCCGACGCTGGTCTGCTCGGTCACCGCCGACAGTTGCTCGGCCGCACTGGCGATCTGCGTTACCCCATCGCCGATGCCACCGATCAGCTCGCGCAAGCCTTGGGTCATGCGCTGCATGCTGGCTTGCAACTGGCCCAGCTCGTCACGGCGGTCTACCTGCAGGTTGTGGCTGAGGTCGCCGCTGGCTACCCGCTCGGCGGCGCTCAGGGTCTGGCGCAGGGGCACGACGATCTGCCGGGTAATCGCCCAGGCTGCCAGCAGGCCAAGGGCCAGCGCCAGCACCGTGGCGATCAGCAGCAGGGTCTTGGCCTGGGCGGCAGCGCTATCCCGTACGGCGGTCTGGGAGGTGGTCATCGCCTCGCTGGTCTGCAGCAGCGCCGCGCCGAACTCGACCATGCGTTGCAAGGCTTGATCGCTGGCCGTCTGGGCAGCGCCGAACTGGCTGACCGCATCCCGGTAGCCGCCCATGGCGGTGGTCGCATCGTCCAGACTGGCGGCGTAGTCGGCCGGCACCTTGGCCGGCAGCGCGCGCAGTTCGAGCAAGGCCTGGTCAATGGCTTTCAAAGCGGTTTGCTGGTACTCGGCATTGCCGCTGTAGGTATAACCGCGTACCTGGAAGCGGGCTTGCTGCAGCAGGGCGCTGACCTCCACGGCGGACTGGTATTGGCTTATGTCGCCGCCCTGGCGCAGGCGCTGTTGCACCCGGCTCAGCAGTTCCACGGCCTTGTCGGCGCTATCGCCGAGCACTGCGCGGCTTGCCTCGCGGCGTTGGCCGGCCTGTTTCAGCTCGCCCAAGGCCTGCTGGTAGCCGCGCACGGCCTCGCGCTGCTGCTCCAGGCGCTGGTGGTCGGCGGGCTGCTCGATCTGGCCGAGCATCACTTGCACTTGGCGGTCCAGCGTAGCCAGGGCTTTTTCCACGTCTGCGATCGAGGCTTCGTCGCGCTCGCGTTGATAGCGCTGGCGGGCGATACGCAGTTCCTGGGTGTGCTGCTGAATGACCGAGATATTCCCCAGCTTGTCGCCACGGGCGGTGATGCTGTCCATGCCGTGCCAGCCGGTCAGGGTGATGGCCACGGTCAATAGCAGGACCAGGCCGAAACCCATTCCCAGTTTGCGGTTCACGCTCATATTGCCCAGCGATTGGGCTAACCATTGATACATGTAGACTCCCGGTCGGCTTGGCAGCACGAAACTTTGTTGTGTTGCCAAGGCCATCGGCCCGGGAAGGGGAAACTTGATGGGCGATTAGGTGGCGTTTGCGTCAGAAAATGCGCGAAAGCAGCGCAGTGACGGCCGTTTCCACGCGCAGAATGCGCTCACCCAGCTGCACGGGCGCCAGGCCTGCCTTGCCCAGCAGGTCGATTTCGTAAGGAATCCAGCCACCTTCGGGGCCGATGGCCAGGGTCACGGGCTGGTCCACGGCGCGCGGGCAGGCAGGGTACGGGCCGGGGTGACCGACCAGGCCCAGGGTACCAGCAGCGATCGCGGGCAGGCGGTCTTCGACGAACGGCTTGAAGCGCTTCTCGATGATCACCTCGGGCAGTACCGTGTCGCGGGCCTGTTCCAGGCCGAGGATCAGGTTGTCCCGAATGCTCTCCGGCTGCAGGAACGGCGTTTGCCAGAAGCTTTTCTCGACCTTGTAGCTGTTCAGCAGGATCAGCCGCGGTACACCCAGTGTGGCCACGGTCTGGAACAGCCGGCGCAGCATCTTCGGGCGGGGTACAGCCAGCACCAGGGTCAGCGGCAGTTTGGCCGGCGGTTGCTGGTCGAAGGCTACCTCCAGCTCGGCCTGGTGCGGTGCCAGGCGCAGCACCGTGGCCTTGCCCATCAAGCCGTTGACGCGGCCCACGCGCAGCTGGTCGCCGACCGCCACGCGGTGGATTTCCTGCATGTGGGTGAAGCGCCGGTCAGCCAGCACAACGCGGTCGGCCGCAACGAAGTCGGCCTGTTCAAGCAGCAGCAGGTTCACGGTTGAGTCGCTGGCGGCTGGTCGTTGGAATCGTCGGCAGTTTCGTCGTGGGCACTGCGCTTGCGCACCAGGCTGCCGCACAGCACGCCGACTTCGAACAACAACCACATGGGTACGGCCAGCAGGGTCTGCGAGAAGATGTCCGGTGGCGTGAGGATCATGCCGACCACGAAGCAGCCGATGATCACGTAAGGGCGGATCTTCTTCAGGTACTTCACGTCGACCACGCCGATCCACACCAGCAGCACCACCGCCACCGGGATCTCGAAGGCCACGCCAAAGGCGAAGAACAACGTCATCACGAAATCGAGGTAGTTGGCGATGTCGGTCATCATGGCCACGCCTGCCGGGGTGGCTGCCGCGAAGAACTTGAACATCAGCGGGAACACCAGGAAATAGGCGAACGCCATACCGGCATAGAACAGCAGGATGCTCGACACCAGCAGCGGGATCGCGATGCGCTTTTCGTGGCGGTACAGCCCAGGCGCGATGAAGCCCCAGATCTGCTGGAGGATGAAGGGGATGGCCAGGAACAGCGACACGATCATGGTCAGCTTGAACGGCGTGAGGAACGGCGAGGCCACGTCGGTGGCGATCATCGTTGCGTTGGCCGGCAAGTGATCACGCAGGGGGGCGGAGACCAGGGTGTAGATCTGCTGGGCGAAGGAGAACAGCCCGGCAAAGATCAGGAAAATGACCGCAACGCAGCGCAGCAGGCGGGTGCGCAGTTCGGTCAGGTGCGAAACCAGCGGCATTGGCTGGTCGTGTTCCGGATTCTCGCTCATGGGGCTCGCGGCGGTTGAGGCGGTTCAGTGGTTGTGCCCGGGGTGGCCGGTGTTTCCACTGGCCTGGCTGCGACCCCGGCGGGTGGCTGCACGGTGGCGGTGGTCACGGGCGGCTGTGCCGGTGGCGTCAGCGGGTTGAGGATGCGCTTGGCTTCCTCTTCCATCTGCAGGATGTGCTCGTTGTGCAGCTGACGGCGGATGTCGTCGGCGCCGATTTCACGCTCCACTTCCATCTTGATGCTGTTGAAGCTGCGCTTGAGCCGCCCGATCCACAAACCTGCGGTGCGGGCGGCGCCTGGCAGGCGCTCGGGGCCGAGCACCAACAGGGCGACCAGGCCGACGAGCAGCAGCTCGCTGAAACTGATGCCGAACATGGGTCAGTCTTTCCGCTGTGGCTCTTGGACCGGCTGTGCCTGGCCCTCGATGGTGTGGCCTGGCTGCGGCTGGGCGGTGTTCTGCACCGGCGGCACAGGCTGGGCAGGCGGCGGGGTTTGCTCGGCCGGCTTGTGCTCTTCATCGTTCATGGCCTTGCGGAAGCCCTTGATCGACTCGCCCAGGTCACTGCCGAAGTTCTTCAGCTTCTTGGTGCCGAATACCAGCACCACGACCACCAGCAGGACGATCCAGTGTTTCCAGTCAAAGATACCCATTTCGTACTCCTGAAAAAATGTCAGTGAAGCTTCAGGGGCGCCCGGCGCCCCCCGCAAATGCATCAGGCAGAAGGCGTTCGCGCAGCCTTCTCATCATGCCCGGACAGCCCGAAGCGGCGCTCCAGTTCGTCCAGCACCGCTTGCGGATGCTGGCCCAGCGCGCTGAGCATCACCAGGCTATGAAACCACAGGTCGGCGGTTTCGTAGATGACATCGCTGTAATCCTTGCTGTGCGCGGCGTCCTTGGCGGCGATGATGGTTTCGACCGACTCTTCGCCGAGCTTTTCAAGGATCTTGTTCAGGCCCTTGTGGTACAGGCTGGCCACATAGGAGCTGTCGGGCGCCGCTTGCTTGCGTTCTTCAAGCACGGCGGCCAGGCGGTTGAGGGTGTCGCTCATGTCAGTGTCCTGCGCTGTAGATGGCACCCGGGTCCTTGAGGACCGGGTCGACGATGTTCCACTGGCCGTCTTCGTAGACGCGATAGAAACAGCTTTCACGGCCGGTATGGCAGGCAATATGGCCCAGTTGCTCGACCATCAGGATGATGACGTCGGCGTCGCAGTCCAGGCGCAGCTCATGCAGCTTCTGCACATGCCCGGACTCTTCGCCCTTGCGCCACAGCTTGCCACGCGAGCGCGACCAGTAGATGGCGCGTTGCTCGGCGGCCGTGAGCGCCAGCGATTCGCGGTTCATCCAGGCCATCATCAGCACCCGTCCGGTCTTGTGGTCCTGGGCGATCGCTGGCACCAGGCCATCGCTGTTCCACTTGATCTCGTCCAGCCAGTCTTTCATCGTCGACTCCAAAGCGAGCCCGCTCCTGTACCGGGCCATTTGCGCTAGTGTGCCAGCCACAGGCGCGGCTGGCTATTGGCGCACGATCAGGTAAAGGCCGGCGGCCAGCATCAGCCAGGCTGGCCAGGCTGCAGGCGCGGCCAGGCTGGCGGCCTCGGCAGCACCCGCGGCCAGTACCGCGCCCCCGCCCAGCAGGCCGGCACCCAGCAGGCGCAGCGCCCAGCGGTCGCCCTTGCGGCGCTCTGGCAGTTGCGGGTCATGCAAATGCGGTTGCGACAGGCGTTCGAGCAGGTCGCGGGTCATACCGGCCAGGTGCGGCAACTGCTCGACATGGCTGTGCAGGTTGCCGAACATGGCCTTGGGGCTGTAGCGCTCGCGCATCCAGCGTTCCAGGTAGGGCTTGGCGGTGCTCCACAGGTCCAGGTCAGGGTACAGCTGGCGGCCTAGGCCTTCGATGTTGAGCAAGGTTTTTTGCAGCAGCACCAACTGCGGCTGCACTTCCATGTTGAAGCGCCGTGCGGTCTGGAACAGGCGCATCAGCACCTGGCCGAAGGAAATATCCTTTAACGGTTTTTCGAAGATCGGTTCGCACACGGTGCGGATCGCGGCTTCGAATTCGTTGACCTTGGTATGCGCCGGGACCCAGCCCGAATCGATGTGCAGCTCGGCCACACGCCGGTAGTCGCGCTTGAAGAAGGCAAACAGGTTGCGCGCCAGGTAGTCCTGGTCTTCGGCGGTGAGGCTGCCGACGATCCCGCAGTCGATGGCGATGTACTGCGGGCTCCACGGTTTGACCGTGCTGACGAAGATGTTGCCCGGGTGCATGTCGGCATGGAAGAAGCTGTCGCGGAACACCTGGGTGAAGAACACCTCCACACCCCGTTCGGCCAGCAGCTTCATGTCGGTGCGCTGGTCGGCCAGGGTAGCCATGTCGGTCACGGGCACGCCATAGATGCGCTCCATGACCAGCACCTTGGGGCGGCACAGGTCCCAGTACACCTGGGGCACGTACATCAGCTCGGACCCTTCGAAGTTACGCCGCAGCTGGCTGGCATTGGCCGCTTCGCGCAACAGGTCGAGCTCGTCGTAGATGGTTTTTTCGTAGTCGCCGACGATGTCCACCGGGTGCAGGCGGCGGGCATCGGCCGAGGCGCGCTCGGCGGCCTTGGCAATCAGGAACAGCCAGGCCAGGTCCTGGGCGATGACCGGCTTGAGGCCGGGGCGTACCACCTTGACCACCACCTCTTCGCCCGTTTTCAGGCGCGCGGCATGCACCTGGGCGACCGAGGCCGAGGCCAGCGGCTCGACGTCGAAGCGGCTGAACAGCTCGCCCACCTTGGCACCCAGTTGCGCTTCGATCAACGCCACGGCGTGTTTCGGGTCGAATGGCGGCACGCGGTCCTGCAGCAGCATCAGCTCGTCGGCGATGTCGGGGGGCAGCAGGTCGCGGCGGGTGGACAGCAACTGGCCGAACTTGATGAAGATCGGCCCCAGGTCCTGCAGCGCCAGGCGCAGACGTGCGCCACGGTTGAGCTCGGACGGCTTGCGTGGCAGCCAGCGCCACGGCATCAGCAGGCGCAGGCTGGCCAGCCACCAGGGCAGCAGGGGTTGATCGAACAGCAGGTCATCCAGGCGGTAGCGGATGACCACACGCTGAATGCGGAAAAGGCGGCGGACGGCGAGCAGCTTCATGCGTTATCGCTGGAATCAAGGGATCGGGAAAGGCGCTTGAGGCGCGCCTCAAGGCGTTCGGTGTCGAGTTTCAGGGCATCGAGTTCGCTGAAGGCAGCCTCGGCTTCGCGCTTGCCGACCAGCGTGCGCGACTCTTCGGCCAGGTACTCGGACAAATTCTGGCTGAAGCGCGCCAGGCCCTGGCGGGTCCAGCGTGCGCGCAGGCGGATGTGGCCGGCCAGCATGGCCGTGGCCACCGGGCCGAGCCAGCGTTGCAACTCGTGCTCCCAGTCCAGTTCCAGGTCCTGCAGCACACCGAACAGGTCGAGCAGCACGGCGCTGTCGCCGTGCAGCTCGACCTGCGGGCTGTGCAACACGCCAGTCTTGTCCTTGGTCACGGCCAGTTGCACCAGGCTGCCGGCCGGGGCGCGCAGGCTGCAGTCGACCTCGCCTTCCCAGTGGGCGGCGAGCATCAGGCCCTCTTCATCGGGCAGGATGAACACCTGCAAGGCCGGTTGGCGGCAGTCTATCTCGATGACCTTGCCCGCCAGCGCGCCCAGCCGCGGCAGGGCCGTGCTGTCCATGCGCAGGACGCGGTTCAGGCCCTGTTCGACACTGGCGAGCAGCCCGGCCAGCAGCATCAGGGCTTGATTCCCCGGTGCACGGCAACAATGCCGCTGGTCATGTTGTGGTAGGTGACGCGGTCGAAGCCGGCCTCGACCATCATGCTTTTCAGGGTTTCCTGGTCGGGGTGCATGCGGATCGACTCGGCGAGGTAACGGTAGCTTTCGGAGTCGTTGGTGATCAGCTTGCCGGCCAGGGGCATGAAGGCGAACGAGTAGGCATCGTAGGCCTTGGACATGAGCTTGTTGGTCGGCTTGGAGAACTCCAGGATCAGCAAGCGGCCACCGGGCTTGAGTACACGCAGCATCGAACGGATGGCTGCATCCTTGTGGGTGACGTTGCGCAGGCCGAAGGCGATGGTCACGCAATCGAAGTGGTTGTCCGGGAACGGCAGCTTTTCCGCGTCGGCCTGCACGAATTCGATGTTGCCGGCCACGCCGCGGTCCAGCAGGCGGTCACGGCCAACCTTGAGCATCGAGTCGTTGATGTCGGCCAGTACCACTTGCCCGGTCGGGCCGACCAGGCGCGAAAACTTGGCGGCAAGGTCGCCGGTACCACCGGCGATGTCCAGCACGCGGTTGCCGCTGCGCACACCCGAGAGCTCGATGGTGAAGCGCTTCCACAGGCGGTGCATGCCGCCGGAGAGCACGTCGTTCATCAGGTCGTACTTGGCAGCTACCGAATGGAATACCTCGGCAACTTTCTTGGCTTTCTGGCTTTCAGGGACGTCCTGGTAGCCGAAATGGGTGGTGGGTTCGGCGTGGTCGCCTTTGCGCTGGTCGTTCATATCGCTTCACCGGAAAAAATTACCGCCATTCTAGGGCGAACGGGCGGATTTGTCTTGGCAGGGTGTGCCTGTGGCCGGGGGCGGGCATAATGCCGATTATGTCTACATCTTCAGGAACACCTGCATGACCCAGATCAGCGTCGAACGCAAACACTCCCTCGGCCGTGACGCCGCCCGTGCCAAGGCCCAGGCGCTGGTCGACAAGCTCAGCCGCGAGTACGACCTCCAGGCCACCTGGAACGGTGACCGGGTCGATGTGGCGCGCAGCGGCGCCAAGGGTAGCGTGCAGATCGGCGAAGACAGCATCCGCGTGGAGCTGAAACTGGGCATGATGCTGTCGATGATGAGCGGCACCATCAAGGGCGAGATCGAGCGGGCGCTGGACAAGGCACTGGCCTGACGCCCGCTTTATTCAGCTGGCGGGGAACGGGATCAGGTCTTCGATCTGGTCCAGGCGCAGGTCACCCCGGTACACCTGGCAACGCTCCGCCGAAGCCTGTGCCCGTTGCAAGCGCTCGTCGCGGCCCATGGCCTCCGGAAACTTCAAATGGCCTTTGGCAAAGCGCCGGGCATTGGCGGTGGCGGTGGTGTAGTGGAAGTGCGCCTCCCAGAGCTTCTGCCTGGGCTGCAGGCGATATCTGCCTGGGCTGCAGGCGATAGATGTCGTACACATCCAGAAAGTCATTGGGCTTGAGCTGTTTGCGCGCCCTGTGGGTCAGTGGTTGCTCGGGTACTGCATCCTGGCGATCGGTCGCGGCCGCCAGGTTGGCCATGTCATCCTCGCCCAGGCTTATCAGTATATTGAGCTCAACGATGTAGGCCTCGAGTTGGCTGCTGTCCACCGCAGGCATGTTGCGTGAAAGCAGGTACTGGGCATTGCTCAGGGCCAGCTTGTATTCGCGAAGGGCGCTCTCCAGGGGCGCCTTCTGTTGTTCGGGCGTCAGGCCGGCGGCAGCCAGGCTGTCGTGGCTCAGCAGTGCTTCGTGAAAATGCTTGCCGCGCAGGGTTTGCTGGGCGAGCAGGGTACTTTCGAAATCGTCTGCGCTGAGCCGGTCCCTGCGGACGACGAGTTGATGCAGGTCACTGATGATCTGGGCCCTGTGGTAGATAAAGCAGTGCGCCGATCTTAGGGTGAAGATTCTAATTCCTGCCTCTACCTTATGCTCAAGCCCACCCTCCATGGGCGGTTCCTCCTCCACTCATGAGCATGAGGTACAGAGCATGACCAAAGTGAATGTGAAGAAAAAGGCGGACGCGCCGGGCACGCTGGGTGAGGTGCGGGGTTACGCACGCAAGATCTGGCTGGCGGGCATCGGCGCCTATGCGCGTGTCGGCCACGAAGGCGCCGACTATTTCCAGGCGCTGGTCAAGGCCGGCGAAGGTGTCGAGAAGCGGGGCAAGAAGCGCATTGATAAAGAGCTGGACGCCGCCAACCAGCAGATCGATGACGCCGCCCAGGAAGTGAGCCGCGTACGTGGCAAGGTTGAAATTCAACTCGACAAGATCGAAAAAGCTTTCGACGCACGGGTAGGGCGCGCCTTGAATCGCCTTGGCATACCGTCTAAACATGACGTTGAGGCGCTGTCGATCAAGCTTGAACAGCTGCACGAGCTGCTTGAGCGCGTCGCGCACAAACCATAAGGAGAGCAGGATGGCTGGCAAGAAGAATACCGACAAAGCAGGCAGCACCTGGGTCGGCGGGATCGAAAAGTACTCCCGCAAGATCTGGCTGGCGGGGCTGGGTATCTATTCGAAGATCGACCAGGACGGCCCCAAGCTTTTCGACTCGCTGGTGAAAGATGGCGAGAAGGCCGAAAAGCAGGCCAAGAAGAGCGCCGAAGATGTGGCCGAAAGCGCCAAGTCTTCGACCACTTCGCGGGTGTCCGGCGTGAAGGACCGGGCGCTGGGCAAGTGGAGCGAACTCGAAGAGGCTTTCGATAAACGTCTGAACAGCGCCATCTCGCGCCTGGGTGTACCGAGCCGCAACGAAATCAAGGTCCTGCACCAGCAGGTAGACAGCCTGACCAAGCAGATCGAGAAGCTGACCGGTGCCTCGGTGGCGCCGGTTTCGTCGCGAGGGGCCGCAGCCAAGCCGGCAGCCAGCAAGGCGGCAGCCAAGCCACTGGCCAAGGCGGCAGCGGCCAAACCCGCAGCCAAAACCGCTGCGGCGAAACCTGCAGCCAAGGCGGCCGCGGCAAAACCTGCGACCAAGCCTGCGGCTGCCAAACCTGCAAGCAAGGCGGCAGCAGCGAAACCCGCCGCCAAGCCTGCGGCAAAGCCGGCAGCAGCCAAACCGGCAGCAGCCAGGAAGCCTGCAGCGAAGAAAGCACCGGCCAAGCCGGCGGCCAGCGCTGCACCTGCCGCAACCGATGCCCCTGCCCCGGCTGCAGCCCCGGCCAGCAACACGCCGTCGGCGGCCAACGGGACCGGTACCCTGATCTGATACCGCAACGCCCTCTTCGCGGGTGGCCCCGCGCCTCAGGTTCAGCACAACCCTGCAGGCGCGGGTTCACCCGCGAATGCGTCGGCGGCGGCAGCACAGCCCCTGCAGGGCTAGTCCTCCAGATACTTCATCGCCAACTGCTCGGCTGCCCCCCTGGCCTGAGCCTGCAGGTGCGGCGCCACCAGCATCATCACCTGGTACACCACGATCCCCACATCCCCTTCGCGCCCCAGCACCCGCTGGTAATCCAGCGAGAACAGCAGCGTCAGGGTGATCTGTTCCACCAGTTGCCCCAAGGCCTGGGTGTCACTCTGTACCAGGCCCTGGCCCTTGAGGCTGGCCAGCAGTGCCGCCAGCGTGCGCTTCAGGGCGTTGATCAGGCTGCGCATGCCGCGGGCCAGCTTGGGCAGGCGCCCGGTCAGGTTCGACAGGTCCTGGAACAGAAACCGGTACTGCGCCATGTGCTCGACGATCAGGTGCAGGAACAGCCAGTAGTCCTCGGCATCCAGGCGCACTTCCAGCGGCGGGTCCAGCAGCGGCATCAGCGCTTCCTCGAAGCGCTCGAACAACCCCAGTACCAGGGGCTCCTTGCCGTGGAAGTGGTAGTAGAGGTTGCCCGGGCTGATACCCAGCTCGTTGGCAATCTCCAGGGTCGATACGTTCGGCTCGCCCTGCTGGTTGAACAGCTGCAGGGCGCACTCAAGGATACGATCGCGGGTTTTCATCCGGTCGGTCTGCTCATCGGGTCAGCACATAGGTGCCGGGCGCAGGGGCCAGGGGCGGGTGGGTGGCGTTGCCCAGGTCGTTGCGTGGCGCCTTGAGCGGACCGGAGCGCTGGGTGATCCACGCCAGCCACAACGGCCACCAGCTACCCTCGCTGCGCGTAGCCTCGTGGAACCATGCGCGCGGGTCACTGCTCAGGCTGGGGTTGGTCAGGTAATAGGCCTTGGGGTTGCCTGGCGGGTTGATGATGCTCTGGATATGCCCGCTGTTGGCCAGCACGAAGCGGCGCTCACCGCCCAGCAGCAAGGCCGACCGGTACACCGCGTCCCAGGGGGTGATGTGGTCGTTGCTGCCGGCGACGGTAAAACTGTCCACGCTGACCTGTTGCAGGTCGATTGGCGTGCCGCAGACCTCCAGCCCGGCCGGGTAGGTCAACGGGTTGAGCTTGAAGAAATCCAGCAGGTCGCCATGCAATGCGGCAGGCAGGCGCGTGCTGTCGGCGTTCCAGTAGAGAATGTCGAACGCAGGCGGTGTCTTGCCGAGCAGGTAGTTGTTGACCCAGTAGTTCCAGATCAGGTCGTTGGGGCGCATCCAGGCAAACACCCGCGCCACTTCGGCGCCGTCCAGCACGCCGCGCTGGTGAGAGCGGCGTTTGGCTGCCTGCAGGGTCTGCTCGTCGGCGAACAGGCTGGCCGGGCTGTCGAACTTGCTGTCCAGCAGGCTGACCAGGTAGGTGGCACTGCGCACCCGGCGCAACTGGTTCCTGGCTTGCAGGTGGCCTTGCAAGGCGGCCATGGTCAGGCCGCCGGCGCAAGCGCCCATGAGGTTGGGGTCGCGGTTGCCGCTGATGCGGCGGCAGGCATCCAGGGCTTCTTCCAGCGCCTGCACGTAGCTGGACAGGCCCCATTCACGATGGCGCGGGTCTGGGTTGCGCCAGCTGACCATGAACACTTGCAAGTTGTTCTTGAGCATGTACTGGACGAAGCTGTTGTTCGTGCTCAGGTCGAAGATATAGAACTTGTTGATCTGCGGCGGCACCACCAACAGCGGGCGGCTGTGCTGTTTTTCACTCATCGGCCGGTACTGGATCAGCTCCAGCAGCTCGTTGCGAAATACCACGGCCCCAGGGGTGGCGGCCAGGTTGCGGCCCACGTCGAAGGCCCGCTCATCGACCTGGCGCGGCAGGCCATCGTTGTGGCGCAGGTCTTCGAGCAGGTGGGCCAGGCCGCGCACCAGGCTCTGGCCACCGGTGTTGAACAGTTCCTTCACGGCCAGCGGGTTGAGCAGCGAGTTGCTGGGGGCCAGCGCATCGTTGAGCAGGTTGAACAGAACGTGGGCGCGGGCCCGGTCATCGTCATGCAGCTGGCTTTCGTCGATCCACTGGCGGGTCTGCTGCTGCCAGGCCAGGTAGGCTTGCAGGCCTCGGCGGTAGAACGGGTTCAGGCTCCATGCAGGGTCGCTGAACCGGTTGTCACGCGGGTTGGGTTGAAGCGGTGAATCGCCCAGCATCACCCGCCCCAGTTGCCCGCCAAGGGCCAGCAGGTGATGGGCGGTATGCAACGGGTGGCGCAGGCCGTGGCGGCCGACATTGCGTAGCGTGGCCAGCAGGTCGCGGCCGCGCAGGCCGAGCATGGCATGCTGCACGGTCATTCTGCCGGCAGGGACCGTTTGCGATCCTTTGGCCGGTTTGTCTGTCATGGCAACACTCCCTTGTCTGACCCATTGCGCGTTATAGCCCCTTTCGCGGTGCTGGCGCTTACCCTCCCGAGGCCGGGCGCGGGTGCATCACGGCGCGCTGACGTTCTTGCTGCAGGAACTTCATGATGATTGGCGCGACAGCCTCGGCTCGGGTAATCAGGAACAAATGGCCGTCGTCGATAATATGTAGCTCGGCGTTGGGAATCCGCCAGGCCAGCAGGCGCATGTTAACCAGCGGGATCAGCGGGTCGTCGTCGCCCGCCAGCACCAGGGTCGGCTGCTGGATCTTGTGCAGCCAGTGAATGCTGGTCCAGCCCAGGCCGGCGAACAGCTGCCAGTAGTAGCCCATCTTGCCGCCGGAGCGCACCTTGGCTGCGTGGTGCATGGCCAGCTCTGGGTCCCGGCGAAAACCGCCACCGTAGATCAGCGGGGCAATGCGCAAGACATGCGATGGCTGCACATAGCGCCTGGGGCTGGCCATCATCCACAGCACCTTGGGCTTGCCGGGTACCATCACGGCACCGGCGGCAGTGGCGGCGAGTATCAGCTTCCTGCAGCGTTCGGGGTAGTCGTGGGCGAACTGCTGGGCCAGGGCGCCGCCCCAGGACACCCCAATCACATTGACCTGGCCGTAATCGAGGTAATCGAGCATCCGTGCCGTCAGCTTGGCCAGCCCGGGGAAGCGATACGGGTGGCGCGGGGTGGACGAGCCGCCGACACCGGGAACGTCGAAAGCGATCACTTCCAGGTCCGGGTCCAGTGCTTCGATGAACGGGAATACCAGCTCCAGGTTGGCGCCGATGCCATTGAAGATCAGCAGCGGCGTCAAGTGCGGCTTGCCGGGGCGGACGGCGGTGCGGATGGACTGGTTGTCCAGCTCGACGGTCCGGAAGATATACGGTTGCGTCATGCGCGTGACTCTTGGGTGAAATGAACACCGTGGCGCCCTGAGGGCCGCCACGGCGCTGCCACTCAACGCTCGTGAACGTAGGTGCCTGGGGCCGCCTCGCCCGCAGCATAGGCACGGTTGCCCAGGCGGGTCGGCGCTTTTTTCAGTTCGCCTGCGCGCTCGGCCAGCCAGCCTTGCCAGTGCAGCCACCAGGAGTCGGCATGCTTGGTGGCATTTTCCTGCCAGGCCAGCGGATCACCCGGGCGGTCGTCACCGGTCATGAAGCGTGCCTTGGGGTTGCCCGGTGGGTTGAGGATGCTCTGGATATGCCCGCTGTTGGACAGCACGAACTCGATCTTGCCCCCGAACAGGTGGGCCGAGCGGTAGCACGACTGCCACGGGGTAATGTGGTCAGCGGTACCCGCCACGCTGAAAATGTCGCACTGCACGTTTTTCAGATCGATGGGGGTGCCGCACACTTCCAGGGCGTTGGGGCGCGTCAGCGGGTTGGTCTTGAACATTTCGATCAGGTCGCCATGGAAGGCGGCGGGCAGGCGCGTGGTGTCGTTGTTCCAGAACAGGATGTTGAACACCGGCGGCTCGTTGCCGAGCAGGTAGTTGTTCACCCAGTAGTTCCAGATCAGGTCGTTGGGGCGCATCCAGGCGAACACCTTGGCCATCTCGCTGCCTTCCAGCACACCGGCCTGGTAGGAGTGGCGCTTGGCGGCTTCCAGGGTCTGCTCGTCGACGAACAGCGCCACCTGGGTATCCATCGTGGTGTCCAGCACGCTGACCAGCAGGGTCAGGGCATTGACCTTGTGCTCGCCGAGGGCTGCGTAGTGCCCTACCAGTGCCGTGCAGGTGATGCCGCCAGAGCAGGCACCGAGCATGTTCAGGTCCTTGCTGCCGGTAATCGCCAATACGGCGTCGACGGCTTCCTTGAGTGCGTCGATGTAGGTGGACAAGCCCCATTCACGCTGGGCCTTGGTCGGGTTGCGCCAGCTGATGATGAAGGTTTGCTGCTGCGAGCGCAGGCAAAAACGAGCCAGGCTCTTTTCCGGGCTCAGGTCGAATACGTAGAACTTGTTGATCTGCGGCGGCACCACCAGCAGTGGCCGGGCGTGCACCTGTTCGGTGATCGGGCTGTACTGGATCAGTTCCAGCACATCATTGCGGTACACCACCGCGCCTTCGCTGGTGCCCAGGTTCTTGCCCACCTCGAAGGCGTCCATGTTCACCTGGCTAGGCATGCCGCCGTTGTTGACCATGTCCTTGGCCAGGTTGGACAAGCCGTCGAGCAGGCTCTTGCCACCGGTCTCGAAGAAGCGCTTGACCGCCGCCGGGTTGGACAAAGTGTTGGTCGGCGCCATGGCTTCGGTCATCAGGTTGATGACGAACTGGCCGCGGCTGATGTCCTGAGGTGACAGGTCACTGCTGCCGATCCAGTCCTGCAGTTCGTTGCGCCAGGCCAGATACGTCTGCAGGTAGCGGCGGTACAGTGGGTTGCTGCTCCAGGCCGGGTCGTTGAAGCGTCGGTCGTCGCTTTCCGGGGCCAGGCTGGACTTGCCCAGCAGGACGTTTTTCAGTTCCAGGCCAAAATGGGCCACGTGCTTTGCGCTGTGCAGCGGTTGGCGCACGGCCTGACGCAATACGGTGCGTGCCGAACTCAGCAGGTCTTTGCGGCGAATGCCGATGATCGGGTTCAGCCCCAGGGTGTTTTCCGAGGCCTGCCGCTGCAGCTCATCGTTGTTCTTGTTACTCATCTACGACGCTCCGTTGTCCTGAGACGAGTACCGGTTGCTGTGACGGGGGCACAGCCCTGAGCCCGGTACTGCTACTCGGGTGACCAGTGATAAGGAACAGCGGTGCTGCGGGGTTCTGAATACCTGCAGCGTGATGCAGGGAACTTGCCACTCACATTGGTTACCCGACTTTCATGTAATGCGCAAGACAGCCCGTCACTGGGCCGTCTGCCAATCATTCAAACAGATGAAACTAGAAAATGCGCTCTAAACCTTGCAGCCCTTGCGCTAGAGCATGAATTTGACGACCGACTCCGCCGGGTCGCGGGACTTGCCGGCCTTGTGCAGCTCGTCGAGGTATTCGGCCCACAGCTCGTTTTGGCGCAGGCACAGCTGTTCCAGGTATTCCCAGGTGAACAGGCCGCTGTCATGGCCGTCGTCGAAGGTCAGTTTCAGTGCATATTGGCCGGCTGGCTCGATGCCGCTGAGGCCGACGTTGAGCTTGCCGAATTGCAGAATGGGGTTGCCGTGGCCCTGGACCTCGGCGGAGGGGGAGTGCACGCGCAGGAACTCGGCGGGCAGGGTGTAGACCTCACCGGGCGCATAGGTAAGGCTGAGGGTTTTCGAGGCTTTGTGCAGGTTGATGGCGGTGGGCATGCGGGCCATGGGCTGAATCTCTTCTTGGCGACAAGACTCAAGCTTCAAGCTTCGAGCCTCAAGCTGCAAGAGGAGATGGCCAAGACATGTAACGGCCATGTTTTGCGGTGCTGCAAGCGACGCCTAACAGCTCGTCGCTTGCAGCTTGCCGCTTACAGGATGTAACGCGACAGGTCTTCGTTCTGCGCCAGCTCACCCAGGTGGCTGTTCACATAGGCCGCGTCGATCTGGATCGGCGTTTCGTCATGGGCGCTGGCCAGGTCACCGGCACTGAACGACACCTCTTCAAGCAGGCGCTCCAGCAGGGTATGCAGGCGACGGGCACCGATGTTCTCGGTTTTCTCGTTGACCTGATAGGCAATTTCGGCCAGGCGCTTGATGCCGTCGGCGACGAACTCGATGTTCAGGCCTTCGGTTTTCAGCAGCGCCTGGTACTGCTCGGTCAGCGAAGCGTGCGGCTCGCGCAAAATACGCTCGAAGTCTTCCGGGGTCAGTGCCTTGAGCTCTACACGGATCGGCAGGCGGCCTTGCAGCTCGGGTACCAGGTCGCTGGGCTTGCTCAGGTGGAACGCGCCCGAGGCAATGAACAGGATGTGGTCGGTCTTGACCATACCCAGCTTGGTGTTGACGGTGCAGCCTTCGATCAGCGGCAGCAGGTCGCGCTGCACGCCTTCACGGGACACATCGGCACCGCCCACATTGCCGCGCTTGGCGACCTTGTCGATTTCGTCGATGAACACGATACCGTGCTGCTCGACCGCTTCCAGGGCCTTGGCCTTGAGCTCTTCCTCGTTGACCAGGCGGCCCGCTTCTTCATCGCGGACCATCTTCAGCGCTTCTTTGACCTTCAGCTTGCGCGCCTTGCGCTTGCCCTTGCCCATGTTGGCGAACAGGCTTTGCAGCTGGTTGGTCATTTCTTCCATGCCGGGCGGCGCGGCAATTTCGACACCTACGGCATCGGCGACTTCGATCTCGATTTCCTTGTCATCCAGCTGGCCTTCGCGCAGGCGCTTGCGGAACAGCTGGCGGGTGTTGGAGTCGCTACTGGTCTGCGCGGCTTCCTCGTTGAAGCTGGTCACCCGCGCCTGCGGCAGCAGGGCATCGAGAATACGGTCTTCGGCGGCGTCTTCGGCGCGGTGGCGCACACGGATGATCTCCTGCTCGCGCAGCATCTTCAGTGCGGCATCGGCCAGGTCGCGGATGATCGACTCGACGTCACGGCCGACGTAGCCGACTTCGGTGAACTTGGTGGCTTCGACCTTGAGGAACGGGGCGTTGGCCAGCTTGGCCAGGCGGCGGGCGATTTCGGTCTTGCCGACACCGGTCGGGCCGATCATCAGGATGTTCTTCGGCGTCACTTCGGCGCGCAGCTCAGCCGGCAGCTGCATCCGCCGCCAGCGGTTGCGCAGGGCAATGGCCACGGCGCGCTTGGCGTCGTCCTGGCCGATGATGTGGCGGTTGAGTTCGTGGACGATCTCGCGGGGGGTCATGGACATGATCAATTGGGTCCTTGGGCAGATGAGTCAGCGTGGAAAAGCCCCATCACCGGGATGGGGCGCCAGAACAGCTGAGTCAGTCGGCCAGGTCCTGCTCCTCGATGGTCAGGTTATGGTTGGTGAACACGCAGATGTCGCCGGCGATGTTCAGGGCGGTCTCGGCGATTTCACGGGCCGAGAGGTCGGTCTTGTTCAGCAGTGCGCGGGCGGCAGCCTGGGCGTAGGCACCACCGGAACCCATGGCGATCAAGCCATCTTCGGGTTCGACCACGTCGCCGTTGCCGGTGATGATCAGCGAGGCATCCTTGTTGGCCACGGCCAGCATGGCTTCCAGGCGGCTCAGGGAACGGTCGGTACGCCATTCCTTGGCCAGCTCGACGGCAGCACGGATCAGGTGGCCCTGGTGTTTCTCCAGCTGCCCTTCAAAGCGCTCGAACAGGGTGAATGCGTCGGCGGTGGCACCGGCGAAGCCGGCGATGACCTGGCCGTGGTACAGGCGGCGCACTTTCTTGGCGTTGCCTTTCATTACCGTGTTGCCGAGGGATACCTGGCCGTCGCCGCCCATGACGACTTTGCCGTTACGGCGGACAGAAACGATGGTGGTCAAGGGGAGAGTCTCCACGCAGCGGGGCGAAAGTGCCTGATGCAGACTCATATGGGGGTGGGGGGGAGAGTTTCAAGCTTCAAGCTACAAGCGACAAGAAAAAGCAGATCGGTGGGTGGCTTGCTTCTTCTTCAAGCTGCAAGCTGCAAGCTGCAAGCTGCAAGCTACAAGCTACAAGCGGCAAGAAAAAGCAGATCCGTGGGAGGCTTGCTTCTTCTTGCGACTTTCGACTTTCGACTTTCGACTTTCGACTTGCAGCTTGCAGCTAGCCCTTAGGCCTCGTGGCAAACGTGCCCATCGACCAAGGTATAACGCACTGCACCCGGCAGGCAGTGGCCGATGAACGGGCAGTTCTCACCCCGCGACAGCCATTGCTCGCCGGCAACGGTCGAGGCTTGCGGGTCGAACAGCACCAGGTCGGCCGCGCCGCCTGCTTTCAACTCACCCGCAGGCAGGCGCAGGGCGGCAGCCGGGCCGCTGCTCAGGCGGGCGAGCAAGGTGGGCAGGTCGAGCAGGCCGTCCTGCACCAGGGTCATGGCCAGCGGCAGCAGCAACTCGACGCTGCTGATACCCGGTTCGGTAGCACCGAAAGGGGCCAGCTTGGCATCGCGTTCGTGCGGCTGGTGGTGGCTGGAAATCGCCTGGATCACGCCAGACTTGACCGCTTCACGCAGGCCGTCACGGTCAGCAGCAGTACGCAGCGGTGGCTGCACGTGGTACAGGCTGGAGAACTCGCGCAGCGACTCGTCGGTGAGAATCAGCTGGTACAGCGCCACGTCAGCGGTTACCGGCAGGCCAAGTGCCTGGGCCTGGGCGATCAGGCGCGCGCCACGGGCGCTGGTGATCTGGCTGAAGTGCGCGCGCACGCCACTCTGCTCGACCAGCAGCAGGTTGCGCGCCAAGGCCACGGTTTCGGCGCTTTCCGGAATGCCCGGCAAGCCAAGGAAGCTGGCCATGGCGCCTTCATGGGCCAGGCCGCCCTGGGCCAGGTCGCGGTCCTGGGAATGGAACACCACGGTCAGGTCGAAGGTGGCGGCATACTCCAGGGCGCGGGCCAAGGTACGGTTGTTGGGGATTTCCTTCAGGCCGTTGCCGAATGCCACGCAGCCGGTGTCACGCAGGGCCACCAGTTCCGCCAGTTGCTCGCCTTCCAGGCCCTTGGTCAGGGCGCCGATCGGGTAGACCTTGCTGTTGGCCGCTTCGCGGGCACGGTCGAGAATCAGCTCGGCCACGGCCGAGGTGTCCAGCACCGGCTTGGTTTGCGGTGGGCAGCACAGGCTGGTCACGCCACCGGCCACGGCTGCGCGGGTTTCGCTGGCGATGTTGCCTTTGCGGCTAAAGCCCGGTTCGCGCAGGGACACGCCAAGGTCGACCAGGCCAGGCGCGGCAACCAGGCCTTGCGCCTGGATCGTGCGGCTGGCGCTGAAACCGGCCGGGGCGGCGCCGATGGCAGCAATGCGGCCACCGTCCAGGTGCAGGTCGGTGACCTGGTCCAGGCCGCTGTTGGGGTCGATGACCCGGGCGCCAAGAATGCTGATGGTCACTGGGCGTTCTCCTGGTCGAATTGACGTTGCGCGTTTTGCCCGCTCATGGCCATGGACAGCACTGCCATGCGTACAGCGATGCCGTAGGTAACCTGGTTGAGGATCACCGAATGCTTGCCGTCGGCCACCGCCGATTCAATCTCCACGCCCCGGTTGATCGGGCCTGGGTGCATGACGATGGCATCCGGCTTGGCCCCGGCCAGGCGGGCGGTGGTCAGGCCGAACAGGCGGTAGAACTCGCCTTCGCTGGGCAGCAGGCCACCGGCCATGCGCTCACGCTGCAGGCGCAGCATGATCACCACGTCGACATCCTTCAGGCCCTCGGCGAGGTCGGTGTAGACCTTCACGCCGTACTGCTCGATACCGACCGGGATCAGGGTTTTCGGCCCGATCACGCGAATGTCCGGGCAACCCAGGGCCTTGAGCGCCAGCATGTCGGAGCGGGCTACCCGCGAGTGCAGGATATCGCCGACGATCGCTACCGACAGGTTCTCGAAGCTGCCCTTGTGGCGACGGATGGTCAGCATGTCGAGCATGCCCTGGGTCGGGTGCGCATGGCGGCCGTCACCACCGTTGATCACGGCAACGTGCGGGCACACGTGCTCGGCGATGAAATGCGCAGCCCCCGAGTCGGAGTGGCGCACGACGAACATGTCGGCGGCCATGGCTTCGAGGTTGCGCAGGGTGTCGAACAAGGTCTCGCCCTTGCTGGTCGAGGACGTCGACACATTCAGGCTGATCACGTCGGCAGACAGGCGCTGGGCTGCCAGCTCGAAGGTGGTGCGGGTACGGGTCGAGTTCTCGAAGAACACGTTGCACACGGTCTTGCCGCGCAGCAAAGGGACTTTTTTCACGGCCCGGGCACCGACTTCCAGGAAGGAGTCGGCGGTGTCGAGGATCTCGGTGAGCAGTTCGCGGGGCAAACCGTCAAGCGAGAGGAAGTGGCGCAGCTGGCCCTGGTCATTGAGCTGCAGCGGGCGCTTGGCGTCGATTGGCGTCATCGCGGGGGACTCTTAAAGGGCGGAAGCGGGGGCGAGGTCCTGGCGCTCGAGGGCGAGCGGTGCGGGTCCGGTCAATTTTACCCGTTCATCGGGGGCCAGCGACAGGGTGGTGCCGACCACATTCGGGCGGATTGGCAGTTCGCCGGCATCCAGGTCCACCAGGCAGACCAGGGTGACGCTGGCCGGGCGGCCATAATCGAACAGTTCGTTGAGCGCCGCGCGGATGGTGCGGCCGCTCATCAGCACGTCATCCACCAACACCAGGTGCTGACCTTCGACTTCGAACGGCAGCTCGGACGGGCGTACCTGCGGGTGCAGGCCATTCTGGCTGAAGTCATCGCGGTAGAACGAGACGTCCAGGGTACCCATGGCACTCTCGTCGCCCATGGCCTCCTGCAGGGCCTGGGCAACCCAGACACCACCTGTACGAATACCGATGTAACGCGGCCCGCTGATGCTGCGGCGGGCCAGGTGGGCGCGAAGGTCGACAGCCATCTGCCGGACCAGCTCGGCGGGGTTGGGTAGGCTCATTGCGGGCTCCTCGGAAGGGTGCGCCGGGCGTGGCCGGCGGCAAAGATGATCAGGTATTGGCCTCCAGCCAGCCTTGCAGCAACAGGGCCGCGGCGATGGCATCGACCGGGTTGTCGCGGTAGCTGCCGCGCTGGCCGCCACGGGCCATGCGCTCGCCTTTGGCCTCGAAAGTGGTCAGGCGCTCGTCGTGGGTGTGCACGGGCAGGTTGAAGCGGCCATTGAGGCGGCGGGCAAATTTTTCGGCGCGGGCGCTCATTTCGCTGGGCGTGCCGTCCATGTTCAATGGCAGGCCGACGACGATGGCGTCCGGCTTCCATTCGGCAATCAGCTTTTCCACCTGGGCCCAGTCCGGCACGCCGTTCTGCGCCTTCAGCGTGCACAGCTCACGGGCCTGGCCGGTGATGACCTGGCCGACGGCCACACCGATCTGTTTGCTGCCATAGTCGAAACCCAGCAGCAGGCGTAGTTCGGTCATCAGGCGTGGCCCGCCTGGCTGGTCAGCAGGTGCAGGTTGATGCCCAGGCTGGCGGCGGCGGCCTCCAGGCGCAGGTCACTGGCCATTTCAAAGATGATTTGCGGGTCGAACGGGCAGTTGAGCCAGGCATTTTCGGCCAGCTCCGCTTCCAGCTGGCCGGCTTCCCAGCCGGCATAGCCGAGCGTGATCAGGCTTTGCTTGGGGCCGACCCCGGCGGCAATGGCCAGCAGGATGTCCTGCGACGTGCTCAGCGTCAGCCCTTCCAGCGCCACGCTCGCCTGGAAGCTGCACTCGCTGCTGTGCAGCACGAAGCCACGGTCGGTCTGCACCGGGCCGCCCTGGTAGATCGGCACTTGCAAAGTGCTGTCCGGCGGCGTTTCGTCCGGGCGCAATTGCTCGAGAATATCGGCCAGGCTCAGTTCCTGCGGCCGATTCACCACCAGGCCCATGGCACCATGGGCGTTGTGCTCGACAATGTACGTGAGGGTCTGGGCGAAGTTCGGATCGGCCATGTGCGGCATGGCGATCAGGAACTGATGCTTGAGGTAGCTCGGGGCGAGGGTTTTCATGGGGGATAGTGTGGCGCCAGGTGGCGGGGCTGACAAGGTCCGCTTTGTGTCGTTTGGTTGGTCAGTGTCTTGAGGGTTTTGTTGGTTGTGAGATCGAGCGCCGCCCGCGCGGCGCATCGCGAGCTGCGCTCGCTCCTACGTTTGTTTCGGGCCAATAAATCCTGTGCCCATCGCGCGCGACCGTCTTGGCGCATGGCTCACTATGGAAGGGTACAGACAAGGCGGTCGCGCGCCGCCATCACAGGCATGACTGGCCCGAAACAAACGTAGGAGCGAGCGCAGCTCGCGATGCGCCGCGCGGGCGGCGCTCGATATCCGCGCCACCGCATATCGCAAGCCCTAAACCCAAGGCATAACTCAGTTACTGGACAAACGGTCCCCACGGGCAAAGCGCCAGGTGCGGATGATCTCCAGGCGGTCGAATTCGGCCAGGTCCCCGGTAAACGGTGCGAACGGCGCCGCCAGCCGCACGATACGCTGCGCTGCCTGGTCCAGCACCGGCTGGCCGGACGACTCCAGTACCAGCACTTCGTACAGCGAGCCGTCGCGGTTGATCGAGACCATCATGCGCAGGTTGCCGTAGATCTGCTGCCGGCGCGCCTCGTCGGGGTAGTTGAGGTTGCCCACCCGCTCGACTTTCTTGCGCCACTCTTCCTTGTACCAGGCGCCCTTGTCGCGCATGGTCGAGGCAGCGTTCAGGCGGTGGATGCGCGGGCGCTTGGCGTACAGTTGCTGTTCGTTGGACAGCTCTGCCTCCAGGCTGGCGATCTGGCTGGACAGCTGCGAACTGTCGAAGTCCGGGGCGGGCGCGGCTGGCTTGGGTTGCGCCTTGCTGGGCTTGGGCTTGGGCTCGACCTTGTGCGCCTTGGGCGCGGTGGTCACCACCGCCGACTTCTGCGGGGTTGGTGGCGGCACTACTTCCGGCTTGGCTGCCGGCGGGGGGGTGATCTTGTTGATCTTGCTGTCCTGGAACGGCGCCACTTCGGTGGTCTTGGGCACCGCCTTCTTGTCCAGGGTGCCGCTGCCTTGCTGGTTGTCCTGGGCCTGAAAATCAGCTTTCTCCGGCGGTTTTTCGCTTTTGAAGGTGGCCAGGGTAATGTCCATGGTATGGCGGATTTCGGCAGGCTTGACCACGGTGAAACCGACGCCGAGGATCAGCGCCAGGTGCACCAGCGCAGCCAGGAACAGCGTGAAACCGAGCCGGTCCACTGGGCGAACGCGTGGGGGCAGCAGGTCGGAAGGGATATCAGCGGGCAGCGTCATCGGGTATCCAGCAACCGCAGGGCGGGGCAGCAGGCCAGGCAAATGGGACCCGCATCATACCCCACTCCGGGTAAATGCCGTGCGTCGGCGGTCAGCGCGCCTGCAACTGGCGATCAATGGCATCCATCAGCTTGCCGCCGATATCGGTGTTGTAGGCGTTGTCGATTTCGCGAATGCAGGTCGGGCTGGTGACGTTGATCTCGGTGAGGTAATCGCCGATCACGTCGAGGCCCACGAACAACAGGCCTTTCTCGCGCAGGGTTGGCCCCACCTGGGCGGCAATCCAGCGGTCCCGGTCGCTCAGCGGGCGCGCCTCGCCGCGGCCACCGGCAGCCAGGTTGCCACGGGTTTCGCCGCTGGCCGGAATGCGCGCCAGGCAGTAGTCGACCGGCTCGCCGTCGATCATCAGGATGCGCTTGTCGCCGTCCTTGATCGCCGGCAGGTAGGCCTGTGCCATGATCTGCTGGGCACCCAGCGCGGTCAGGGTTTCGAGGATCACCGACAGGTTCGGGTCGCCCACCCGATGGCGGAAGATCGACGTGCCGCCCATGCCATCCAGCGGTTTGAGGATCACGTCACCATGCTTGGCGGCAAACTCGCGGATGATGTCCGGGCGGCGGCTGACCAGCGTCGGTGGCGTGCACTGCGGGAACAGCGTGGCGAACAGTTTTTCGTTGCAGTCACGCAGGCTTTGCGGGCGGTTGACCACCAGCACGCCATCGTTCTCGGCTTGCTCCAGCAGGTAGGTGCTGTAGACGAACTCCATGTCGAACGGCGGGTCCTTGCGCATCAGGATCACGTCCAGCTCGGCCAGGGTGCTGTCCTGTTCTTCGCCCAGCTCGAACCAGCGGGCCGGGTCGGCGAAAACGTTCAGCGGGCGCATGCGTGCACGGGCTTTGCCTTCGCCCTGGTACAGGTCGCGCTGCTCCATGTAGAACAGGCTCCAGCCGCGTGCCTGGGCGGCCAGCAGCATGGCCAGCGAGCTGTCCTTTTTGTAGGAGATGGACGCGATCGGGTCCATGACAATGCCGAGGCGAACGCTCATGGGGTGGTTCCTCTTGGCGGCGCGTTGCCGCGATGGGTCGGAAGAAAAGTGGCTCAGGGTGGCGCTGTGAACGCCGCTGGTCAAGGGGCGGCGCAGATGGAACGGCCACCCGGAGTGTGTTAAAAATGCAGCTGCAAGCCCTTGGCTCCAAGCCTCAAGAGCAAAGCAGCCGCGTGCCGGCTGGGCTTTTGTTGTACCTTGCCGCTTGCAACTTGCAGCTCAATTCCTACGGGTAGGCGTCTATGGAACAACCCCTGAAGGTGATGGTGATCGACGACTCGCGCACGATCCGCCGCACTGCGCAGATGTTGCTCGGTGAAGCCGGCTGCGAGGTGATCACCGCCAGCGATGGCTTCGATGCCCTGGCCAAGATCGTCGATCACCGCCCCGGCATCATCTTCGTCGACGTGTTGATGCCGCGCCTGGACGGCTACCAGACCTGCGCCATCATCAAGCACAACAGCGCCTTCAAGGACACCCCGGTGATCCTGTTGTCGTCGCGCGACGGGCTGTTCGACAAGGCCCGCGGCCGGGTAGTCGGCTCTGATCAGTTTCTGACCAAGCCGTTCAGCAAGGAAGAACTGCTCGACGCAATCCGTGCCCATGTGCCCGGTTTTGCGGCACCTGAACCACAAGCACCCTGACCGCGCCCCGCCATGGCACGGTTCTACTTTCCTGATGGGGTAACAGCATGGCCCGAGTTCTGATTGTCGACGACTCGCCGACAGAGATGCAACGTTTGACCGAGTTTCTTGAAAAGCATGGCCATCAAGTGAGCAAGGCCGAAAACGGTGCCAATGGCGTGGCCCTGGCCCGGCAAGAAAAGCCGGACGCCGTGCTGATGGACGTCGTCATGCCGGTCATGAACGGCTTCCAGGCCACCCGCCAGCTCAGCAAAGACCCGGAAACCAGTGCCATCCCGGTGATCATGGTCACCACCAAGGACCAGGAGACCGACCGCATCTGGGCCACCCGCCAGGGCGCCCGCGACTTCCTCACCAAACCGGTGGGCGAAGAGGCGCTGATCGCCAAGCTCAAAGAAGTGCTGGGGGCTTGACCAGCCGCCCGCAGGGCGCGTCACTGACCGCCTTCGAGTTGTTGCTGGACATCGACCGGCGCTGCCGTTTGCTGGTCGCTGACCAGCCGCCGCAAGACAACCGCCTGCAAGAGTGGAGTGGCATTGGCTTTCGCACCGCCGGGCAATGGTTCGTCGCGCCCATGGGCGAGGTGGCCGAGGTGCTGCGCGAGCCGCGTAGCAGCCGGGTACCGGGGGTGCAGCCATGGGTCTGCGGCGTGGCCAACCTGCGTGGCCGGTTGTTGCCGGTAATGGACCTGAGCAGCTTCTTTGGCCTGGGCCACGCCGCCCCGGGCAAGCAGCGCCGGGTGCTGGTGGTGGACCACGACGACCTGTTCGTCGGCCTGCTGGTGGACGAAGTGCTCGGTTTGCAGCACTTTACCCTCGACAGCCTGCAACTGTCCCCGCCACAGCCGCTGATTCGTGCCGCTGCGCGCTTTGTGCAAGGGCACTTCCCGCGTGAACGCAATTGGGCGATCTTCAGCCCCTTCGCCCTGGCCCAGGCGCCGGGCTTTCTCGATGTGGCGCTATAGGACCTGCGAACGTGAACACACCCGCCGCCCCCGTCACGGCCACCACCGTGACCCCGCGTACCCGCAGCATCGCGCAGATCACCGTGCTGTTCCTGATCCTGATCCTGTCGATCATCCTGCTGTTCGCCAATTTCGCTTACCTGAACACCCAGTCCAACTACGACAAGCAGTACATCGGCCATGCCGGCGAGTTGCGCGTGCTGTCGCAGCGCATCGCCAAGAACGCCACCGAAGCCGCTGCAGGCAAGGCGTTGGCGTTCAAGTTGCTGTCGGATGCGCGCAACGATTTCGAGCGGCGCTGGGGCTACCTGCGCCAAGGTGACAAGGCCACCGGCCTGCCGCCGGCGCCGCCCGCCGTGCGTGATGAAATGGAAGCGGTGCGGCGTGACTGGGAAAACCTGCGCAAGAACACCGATACCATCCTGGCCACTGAACAGACGGTGCTGTCGCTGCACCAGGTGGCGGCGACCCTGGCCGAAACCGTGCCGCAACTGCAGGTGGAGTACGAAAAGGTCGTCGAGATCCTGCTGCAGAGCGGCGCCCCGGCCAACCAGGTGGCGGTGGCCCAGCGCCAATTGTTGCTGGCCGAGCGGATCCTCGGCTCGGTCAACACCGTGCTGGCCGGTGATGACGCGGCAGCCCAGGCGGCCGATGCGTTCGGGCGTGATGCCGGGCGTTTCGGCCAGGTGCTGCAAGGGATGCTCAACGGCGATGCGGGCATCCAGGTAACCCGAGTTGCAGATGCCGACGCCCGTGCCCGCTTGGCCGAAATTGCCGAGCTGTTCCAGTTCGTTGCCGGTTCGGTGGACGAAATTCTCGAAACCTCCCCAGAGCTGTTCCGGGTGCGCGAGGCGGCGGGCAATATCTTCAGCCTGTCGCAAACCCTGCTCGACGAGGCCTCGCACCTGGCCAACGGTTTTGAAAACCTGGCCGGCGGGCGCACCCTCGATACCGTGGGTGGCTACGCCCTGGGCCTGCTGGCCCTGGCTTCGATCATCCTCATCGGCCTGGTGATGGTGCGTACCACCAACCGCCAGCTGCGCGAGACGGCAGAAAAGAACGAACGCAACCAACAGGCAATCATGCGCCTGCTCGATGAAATCGAAGAGCTGGCCGATGGCGACCTGACGGTGACGGTTTCGGTCACCGAAGACTTTACCGGCGCCATTGCCGACTCGATCAACTATTCGGTCGACCAGCTGCGTGACCTGGTCGCTACCATCAACCACAGTGCGGTGCAGGTTGCCGCCGCCGTGCAGGATACGCAGAACACCGCGCGGCAGCTGGCCAAGGCCTCCGAGCAGCAGGCTGAGCAGATCAGCGAGGCGTCCGAGGCGGTGGGCGACATGGTCGAGTCGATCGACCGGGTTTCCGCACATGCCTATGAATCTGCCAAGGTTGCCGAGCGCTCGGTGGCCATCGCCAACAAGGGCAACGAGGTGGTGCACAACACCATCAACGGCATGGACAACATTCGCGAGCAGATCCAGGACACCGCCAAGCGCATCAAGCGGCTGGGCGAGTCGTCCCAGGAAATCGGCGATATCGTCAGCCTGATCGACGATATCGCCGACCAGACCAATATCCTTGCCCTGAACGCGGCGATCCAGGCCTCGCTGGCGGGCGAAGCCGGGCGCGGCTTTGCCGTGGTCGCCGACGAAGTGCAGCGCCTGGCCGAGCGCTCGTCGTCGGCCACCCGCCAGATCGAGGCGTTGGTGCGCACCATCCAGGCCGACACCAACGAAGCCGTCATATCCATGGAGCAAACCACCGCCGAGGTGGTGCGCGGTGCCCGCCTGGCCCAGGATGCCGGGGTGGCGCTGGCCGAGATCGAAGGGGTGTCGCAGAACCTTGCCGACCTTATCCACAGCATTTCCGACGCCGCGCAATTGCAGACCTCTTCGGCCGGGCAGATTTCCCACACCATGGCGGTGATCCAGCAGATCACTGCGCAGACTTCCGCCGGTTCTAGTGCGACCGCCGACAGTATTCGCCACCTGGCGCGCATGGCCAGCGAGATGCGCCGTTCGGTGTCTGGCTTCACCTTGCCACCACCTGCCGAGCCCAAGTGAACCGGCCTTGCGATGAGCCGTACTGATATGCCGCGCTGAGGAGTGCCCATGGCTGTAGCAGCACTAAGCCCCGAGCGCCACGATACCGTGGCGCTGGCCTGGACCAAGGCCGCCATCCTCGATTGCCTGGGCCAGGCCCGCCAGGCGCTGGAGCGCTTTGCCGGCGAGCCGGGCGAGCTGTCGATGCTGGCCTTCGTGGTCGACAACCTGCACCAGGTGCATGGTTGCCTGCGTATGCTCGAATTGCGCGGCGCAACACGCTTGGCCGAAGAGCTGGAGCTGTTCGCCAAGGCCTTGGCCGATGGCCAGGTCAGCCCGCGCGGGGATTGCCTGGGCGCATTGTTCCGCGGCCTCGAGCAATTGCCGGCGTACCTTGAACGCTTGCGTGGCGCGCGCCATGACCTGCCATTGGTGATGCTGCCGTTGCTCAACCAGTTGCGCGCCTGCCGGGGTGTCGAGCCGCTGGCCCAGGCCAGCCTGATCAGCGGCACGGCGCACCGCTTCGCCGGTGCCGATGACCTGGCCAACCTCGATCTGTCGCTGGGCAATTGGCGTGAACAGCTGCAGGCCGGGCCGGGCAGGGATGCCTTGCGCTCGGTAGTGACCGCGCTGTGCGACGACCTGATGCGCATCAAGGAGCGGCTTGACCAGTTCGTGCGGGGCGACCGTCAGCACCGTGAACAGCTTGACGCTTTGCTGGCGCCCCTGCGGCATGTCGCCGATACCCTCGCCGTGCTGGGCTTTCAGCAGCCACGGCGGGTGATCATCGACCAGGTGCTGGCCTTGCAGGCGCTGGCCGAGGGGGCGCGTGCCGTTGACGATGCGGTGCTGATGGATGTGGCAGGTGCGCTGCTGTACGTGGAGGCTACCCTCAACGGCATGGTCGGCCCGCTGGAGGAAAACGGCCAGGGCGGCCTGGCTGGCTCGGACCTGGCCGAGATTCGCCAGTTGGTGCTGAACGAGTCGCTGAATGTGCTGCAGCAGGCCAAGGACCTGATTGGCGATTGCCTGGAGTCCGGCTGGCCTCGGCAGCGCCTGCAACCCCTGCCGGGGTTGTTGCAGCAGGTTCGCGGGGCACTGGCCATGTTGATGCTGCCTGCGGTGGCCGAGCTGTTTGAGGGGTGTGCCGGCTATGTGCAGGGTTGGCTGCAACACCTGGAAGCGGAGCCGCCGGCCGATGAGCTGGCCCACCTGGCGCAGGCCCTGAGCGCGGCCGAGTGTTATCTGCAATGGCGTGTCGCAGATCCGCTGGCCGATGGCCAGCCCTTTATCGACACCGCACGGGCCAGCCTGGCTGCGCTTGGGGTGCAGTGTACGCAACCCACCGCCACTGAAGGCGCCGATGACAGCAGCGATGGCATCGATGATGAGCTGCGCGAGGTGTTCCTCGAAGAGGCCGGTGAGCTGTTACCGGAAATCGAGCGGCACTGGCTGCGCTGGCGTGCCGATAACCAGCAGATGGCAGCACTGGGCGATGTTCGGCGCGCCTTGCACACGCTCAAGGGCAGTGGGCGTATGGTCCATGCCGAAGCCGTGGCCGAACTGGCGTGGGGCGCCGAACACCTCTTGAACCGTGTAATCGAAGGCCGCAGGGCGCTCAGCGCCCAGGGCGTGGTGGCGCTGCAGCAAGCCTTCGTACAGTTGCCAGACCTGCTGGCCGACTTTGCCGCAGGCCAGTTACCGCAGCTGAGCGACATCGAACGACTGGCTGGGCATCTGCATGGCCTGGCTGAAAACGACCCACCCGCGGTCGCCGACCTCGATGGCCTCGACCCGCAGTTGCTGGACATCTTCCGCAGCGAAGCGCAAGGCCACCTGGCCAGTCTCGACGCCTTCCTGCAGGGTGCCGGCGGCCATGACACGCCGGTCAGCGATGACCTGCAACGTGCCTTGCACACGCTCAAGGGCAGCGCCGCCATGGCCGGGGTGATGCCGCTTGCCGAACTGGCCACGGCCTTCGACCGCCTGGTACGCGAATACAAGGGCCACCAGTTACCGCTGCAGATGGCTGAAGTCGAGTGGCTTGAGGCTGCCCGGGCGTTGTTCCAGCTGGGCCTGGCGCAACTGGACAGCACCCCGCTGGCCGCCATTGCCGGGGCCTCGGACCTGATCGAGCGGGTTGGCCAGGCAGTGGACGAGCGGCTGGCCAGCCTGCACGCCGACCCTCAGCAGCAGCGGCGCGGCAGGCATGACCCGCAGTGGGTGGCCAGTTTCCTCGCGCAAGCGATGGATACCCTGCTCAACGCCGAATCGTTGCTGTCGCGTTGGCAGCAGCAGCCCGGCCAACGCGATGCGCTGGACACCCTGCTGGATGAAATGACCACGCTGGGCCATGCCGCGCACCTGGCCGACCTTCGCCCAATGGATGACCTGTGCGAGGCCCTGCTCGACCTCTATGGTGCCGTGGAGGAGGGCAGCCTGGCTGCCGATGCAGGTTTCTTCGCCCTCGCCCAGGGTGCCCATGAAGCCCTGATGGACATGCTCGATGAAGTGGCGGCCGGCCAGGATGTAGCGCCGCGCCCGGAACTGGTCGAGCGCCTGCGTGCGCTGCTGGACCAGGCGCTGGCCCCGGATGCCACCGGCCTGGTGGGTATCGACGCGGTCACCCCGCTGCACCCGGACATGGACCTGACCGACGCCTTGGGCCTGGGCTTGCCACGCCCGTCACTGCCGCCGGAAGTGGCCGAGCCCCAGGTCGAGGAGGCCGAAAGCCCTGGCGAGGAGTTGTTGGAGGTATTCCTCGAAGAAAGCTCGGACATCGTCGAAAGCGCCGCTGCAGCCCTGGCCCGCTGGCAAGCCGACCCGCGCAACAGCGTCGAGGTGGACAACCTGATGCGCGACCTGCACACCCTCAAGGGCGTGGCGCGCATGGTCGAAATCACCCCAATCGGCGACCTTGCCCATGAGCTTGAGTTTCTCTACGAACTGCTGGCCGCTGGCCGCCTGCCACCCAGTGCACCGTTGTTCGCCTTGCTGCAGAACTGCCACGATCGACTGGCCCAAATGCTCGACGCCGTGCGCCTGGGGCAGCCGCTGCACGCGGCCACGGCGCTGATCGACTACATACGCAATTTCAGCAGCGCGGCACTGACCGACAGTGCCGCAGGCCAGGGGCCGCAAGATGCCAGCGCTGCCGAAGTGCCGGCAGCGGCACCTGAGCGCGCCGCCGGCGACATGGTCAAGGTCGATGCCGAACTGCTCGACGACCTGGGCAACCTGGCAGGTGAGCACTCGATCATCCGTGGGCGCATCGAGCAGCAGGTCAACGATGCGCAGTTTGCCCTCAACGAAATGGAAACCACCCTTGAGCGCATGCGCGACCAGTTGTTGCGCCTGGATAGCGAGACCCAGGGGCGGATCTCCAGTCGCCAGCCGTTCGAGGGCGATGCCTACGACGATTTCGACCCCCTGGAGCTGGACCGCCATTCGCAGTTGCAGCAGCTGTCGCGAGCACTGTTCGAGTCTGCCTCGGACCTGCTCGACCTGAAGGAAACCCTGGCCCAGCGCGCCCAGGAGGCGTACAGCCTGCTGCAGCAACAGGCGCGGGTGAACAGCCAGTTGCAGGAGGGCCTGACCGCCACCCTGATGGTGCCTTTCGAACGCCTTGTACCGCGTTTGCAACGGGTGGTGCGCCAGGTGGCCAGCGAGCTGGGCAAGCAAGTGGAGCTGGTGGTCGGCAACGCCGAGGGCGAACTGGACCGCAGCGTGCTCGAACGCATGGTGGCGCCGCTGGAGCACATGCTGCGCAACGCCGTGGACCATGGCCTGGAAAGCCGCGAAATGCGCCTGGCTGCGGGCAAGCCGGAGCTGGGTACCATCCACCTGAACTTGCTGCACGAAGGCGCCGATATCGTCATCGAAATGACCGACGACGGTGCCGGCGTGCCACTGGAGGCTGTACGGCGCAAGGCGATCAAACGCGGCTTGCTGGACCCGCAGGCGCACTTGAGCGACCACGAGATCCTGCAGTTCATCCTGCGCCCCGGCTTTTCCACCGCCGAGAAGATTACCCAGATCTCCGGGCGTGGCCTGGGCATGGACGTGGTGCACGAGGAGGTCAAGCAGCTGGGCGGTTCGATGAGCATCGAGTCGGCCCAGGGTAAAGGCGCGCGGTTCCTGATTCGCCTGCCGTTCACGGTGTCGATCAACCGCGCCTTGATGGTGCACCTGGGCGAGGAACAGTACGCCATCCCGCTCAATACCATCGAGGGCATCGTCCGCGTGCCGCCTGCCGAGCTGGCGGCGTGCTACCAACTGGACACGCCACGCTATGTGTATGCCGGCCACGAATACGAGTTGCGTTACCTGGGCGAGTTGCTGCAAGGCATGCCGCGCCCGAGCTTGCTGGGGCAAAGTGTGCCGCTGCCGGTGCTGCTGGTGCATTCCAAGGAGCAGTCGTTCGCGATCCAGGCCGATGCCTTGTCACCCAGCCGGGAGATCGTGGTGAAAAGCCTGGGGCCGCAATTTGCCGCCGTTGCCGGGCTTTCCGGGGCGACGTTGCTGGGCGATGGGCGGGTCGTGCTGATTCTCGACCTGCTGGGCCAGCTGCGTGGCCAGCAGCGCAGGTTGGCGCGCCTGCCCGGGGGCGGCAACCCGCGCCAGTTGCCCGGCCCGGTACCGCGCCGCGCCCTGCTGGTGATGGTGGTGGACGACTCGGTCACGGTGCGCAAGGTCACCAGCCGCCTGCTGGAACGCCACGGCATGAGCGTGCTCACGGCCAAGGACGGTGTCGATGCCATGGCGTTGCTGCAGGAGCACCGCCCCGATGTGCTGCTGCTGGACATCGAGATGCCGCGCATGGACGGCTTCGAAGTCGCTACGCGTATCCGCCGTGATGAGCGGCTCAAAGACCTGCCTATCATCATGATCACCTCGCGTACCGGGCAGAAGCACCGCGACCGGGCCATGGCGATTGGCGTGAACGAATACCTGGGCAAGCCGTACCAGGAGTCGTTGCTGTTGCAAAGTATCGCCCAGTGGAGCCAGACCCATGCTTGAACTGATTGCCGGCCAGCGCAGCAGCCTGACCGGGTTGTTGCTGCCCTTGGGTGACCGGACCCTGGTGCTACCGAACGTGGCGGTGGCCGAGTTGAGCGGCCAACGCAACCTGTTGTGCCAGCGCGGCGACCCGCCCTGGCACCTGGGCTGGATCGACTGGCGCCAGCAGCGCCTGCCGCTGATCGGTTTCGAGGCTGCCTGCGGTGGCGAAACACCGTGCGGGGAGCGGGCGCGGGTGGTGGTGCTCAATGCCTTGGGCGACACCGGCCTGCGCTACCTGGCATTGCTGCTGCAAGACATTCCGCGCTCCTGCAAGCTCGACAGCCAGCTCAACTATGTGGACGTGGCGCTGGGGCGGCTGGAGTTGGCCGCAGTGCAGGTGGGCGAGCAAGTGGCGCGGGTGCCGGACCTGGTTGCGCTGGAAAGGCTGGTGCGTGACGCGCAATTGCCATAGCAGCGCTTGAAGTTTCAAACTTGAGGTTGCGAGCTTGAGGGCGGTGTTCGTTTCACCGTGATCGGCTTGCAGCTTGCCGCTTGAAACTAGCCGCTCCTAGAGAGGTCTGTGTTTGCATGTATTACGGTGAACGCTTCAATGCCTGGACGCACCTGGTCGGTGCCATCCTGGCCACCATCGGTGCCATCTGGCTGATCGTGGTTGCGGGTATGCAAGGTGACCCGTGGAAGATCGTCAGTTTCTCCATCTACGGCAGCACCTTGCTGTTGCTGTACAGCATCTCCACCCTCTACCACAGCACGCGCGGCCGGGCGAAGGTGATCATGCGCAAGCTCGATCACTTGTCGATCTACCTGCTGATTGCCGGCAGCTATACACCGTTTTGCCTGGTCAGCCTGCATGGCCCGTGGGGCTGGAGCCTGTTCGGCGTGGTCTGGGGGCTGGCAGTGATTGGCATGTTGCAGGAAATCAAGCCCCGCTCCGAAGCGCGGATCCTGTCGATCATCATCTACGCGGTGATGGGCTGGATCGTACTGGTGGCGGTCAACCCCCTGCTGCAAGCACTGGGCACCGCCGGCTTTGCCTGGCTCGCCGCCGGCGGAGTGTTCTATACCGTGGGCATCATCTTCTTCGCCCTCGACAGCCGCCTGCGCCACGCGCACGGTATCTGGCACCTGTTCGTGATCGCCGGCAGCCTTTTGCACTTTGTGGCGGTGTCGTTCTACGTGCGTTAGTTAAAAGTCGCCCCACAACTGCTGCGCTACCGACAGCGCCACTACCGGTGCGGTTTCGGTGCGCAGCACGCGCGGGCCGAGGCGTGCGGCCTGGAAGCCTGCGCTTTGCGCCTGTTCGACTTCAGCGTCGCCAAGGCCGCCTTCAGGGCCGATCAAGAAGGCCAGGGTGGCGGGCCTGGCATGGCTTGTGAGCGGCTCGGCCACCGGGTGCAGCACCAGCTTCAGCTCAGCCTGGGTGCTGCTCAGCCATTCGGCCAGGGTGATGGGTGGGTTGATGGCCGGCAAGGTGGAGCGGCCGCATTGTTCGCAGGCGCTGATTGCCACCTGGCGCCAGTGCGCCAGGCGCTTGTCGGCGCGCTCGTCTTTGAGGCGCACTTCGCAGCGCTCGCTGATGATAGGCGTGATGGCGTTGGCGCCCAGTTCGGTGGCTTTCTGGATCGCCCAGTCCATCCGCTCGCCGCGGGACAGGCCTTGGCCAAGGTGGATGTGCAAGGGCGAATCGGCCTGGCCGGCAAACGCCTGGTCGAGGCTGACGCGTACGGTTTTCTTGCCCACTTCAAGCAAATGGCCACGGTATTCCTGGCCGCTGCCATCAAACAGCTGCACGGCGTCGCCGGGGGCCATGCGCAAGACGCGGCCAATATAGTGGGCCTGGGCCTCGGGCAGGTCATGCTCGCCAAGGCTCAGGGGGGCATCGATGAAAAAGCGGGACAGTCTCATGTAGTGCTCGTTGGCAAAGGGAAACGCGCCCTGGGTAGGAGCGGCCTTGTGTCGCGAAAGGGCTGCACGATCAGCCCGGGTCGCGGAAGTCGGGGTGGAAGTTGGCCGGCACCGCCACGCTGATGCGCTCGCGGGTGGCAAGGTCGATGCCTTCGCTGGCGACCTCGGCAAGGAAGTCGATCTGCTCGGGGGTGATCACGTACGGCGGCAGGAAGTACACCACGCTGCCCAACGGGCGCAACAGCGCGCCGCGGCTCAAGGCGTGTTCGAACACCTTCAGGCCCCGCCGCTGTTGCCAGGGGTAGGCGACCTTGCCCGCTTTGTCCTGAACCATCTCGATGGCCAGCGCCATGCCGGTCTGGCGGATTTCGGCCACGTGGGCGTGGTCGGCCAGGTGGGCGGTGGCGCTGGCCATGCGTGCGGCCAGGGCCTTGTTGGCCTCGATCACGTTGTCCTCGGCAAAGATGTCCAGGGTCGCCAGCGCCGCTGCGCACGCCAGCGGGTTGCCGGTGTAGCTGTGCGAGTGCAGGAACGCCCGCAGGGTCGGGTAATCGTCATAGAAGGCCTGGTACACCTTGTCGGTGGTCAGGCAGGCCGCCAGTGGCAGGTAGCCCCCGGTAAGGGCCTTGGACAGGCACAGGAAGTCTGGGCGGATGCCGGCCTGCTCGCAGGCGAACATCGTGCCGGTACGGCCAAAGCCCACCGCGATTTCATCGTGAATCAGGTGCACGTCGTAGCGGTCGCAGGCCTCGCGCAACAGCTTGAGGTACACCGGGTGGTACATGCGCATGCCGCCGGCGCCCTGGATCAGCGGCTCCACGATCACCGCCGAAATGGTCTCGTGGTGCTCGGCCAGGGTCTGTTCCATGCTGGCAAACATGTTGCGCGAATGCTCTTCCCAGCCCATGCCCTCGGGGCGCAGGTAGCAGTCCGGGCTCGGCACCTTGAGGGTATCGAGCAGCAGCGCCTGGTACGTCTCGGTGAACAGCGGCACATCGCCGACCGACATCGCGGCGATGGTTTCGCCGTGGTAGCTGTTGGTCAGGGTGACGAAGCGTTTCTTGCCTGGCTTGCCGACGTTCTGCCAGTAGTGGAAGCTCATCTTCAACGCGACTTCGATGCACGATGAGCCGTTGTCGGCGTAGAACACCCGGTCAAGCCCGGCCGGGGTCATGGCCACCAGGCGCTCGGACAGCTCGATCACCGGCTGATGGCTGAAGCCGGCCAGGATCACGTGTTCCAGCTGGTCGACCTGGTCCTTGATGCGCTGGTTGATGCGCGGGTTGGCGTGGCCGAACACATTGACCCACCAGCTGCTCACCGCGTCCAGGTAACGCTTGCCTTCGAAGTCTTCGAGCCATACGCCTTCACCGCGCCTGATCGGGATCAGCGGCAGTTGCTCATGGTCTTTCATCTGGGTGCAGGGGTGCCACAGGACCTTGAGGTCACGTTGCATCCACTGATCATTGAGGCCCATCGGCACTTCTCCTGGCTTTGCGGCGTGGTTCGACCGCGTAAGCCTAAGCAATGCCGCAGGGTAGGACAACCGCCGGGCGGCAGCAGGTAAAATTGTCAGTTGGCAAGGGCACTTGATATCACTGCGCTGGCAGGGCCGGCACGGCTGACGTATTCTTAACGCATCTCGCTCGGGGCATTTCTGCCCCTCCTCGTTCCTGTAACCTCTGACTCGGAGTTCGCCGACATGGCTGCTGCTTGGGTGCGCCTGTGCGCGTTGGTATTGATTGGTGTGTCCAGCGGCGCTGCGCTGGCGAAGGACAAGACACCCACGGCGATCGTCGTCGGCGGTGGCCTGGCGGGCCTTACGGCAGCCTATGAGCTGCAGAACAAAGGCTGGCAGGTGACCCTGCTGGAGGCCAAGGCCAGCATGGGCGGGCGCTCTGGCCTGGCCACCAGCGAGTGGATCGGCAACGCCAAGGCGCAACCTGTGCTCAATGAGTACCTCGAGCGCTTCAAGCTCACGACCCTGCCGGCGCCAGAGTTCGTGCGCACCCCGGGTTACCTGATCGACGGTGAGTACTTCAGCGCAACCGACCTGGCCACCAAGCAGCCGGCCACCGCCGAGGCACTCAAGCGTTACGAGAAAACCCTCGATGACCTGGCCCGCTCGATCGACGACCCGCTCAATCCGCAGGTCACCAGCACGCTGTTTGCCCTTGACCAGATCAACGTCGCCAGCTGGCTGGACAAGCTGCAACTGCCGGCCACCGCCCGGCAACTGATCAACCAGCAAATCCGCACCCGTTACGACGAACCGTCGCGCCTGTCGCTGCTGTACTTCGCCCAGCAGAACCGTGTTTACCGCAACGTCAGTGACCGTGACCTGCGGGCTGCGCGCCTGCCTGGCGGCAGCCCGGTGCTGGCCCAGGCCTTCGTCAAGCAGTTGAAGACCATCAAGACCAGCTCGCCGGTCACCGCCATCGTTCAGGATAAGGACAGCGTCACCGTCAAGGTCGGCAGTGTCGGTTACCAGGCCGATTACCTGGTCATGGCCGTGCCATTGCGCGCCCTGGCCAAGATCCAGATCACCCCGGGGCTGGACAGCCAGCACCTGGCGGCGCTCAAGGGCACCAACTATGGCTGGCGCGACCAGCTGATGCTCAAGTTCAAGAAGCCGGTCTGGGAAAGCCGCGCGCGCATGTCGGGCGAGGTGTTCAGCAACGCCGGTCTCGGCATGCTGTGGATCGAGCCGGCGCTGAAGGGCGGGGCGAACGTGGTGATCAACCTGTCCGGCGACAACGCCCGCCTGCTGCAGGCTTTCGGCGACAAGCAGATGGTCGACCAGGTGTTGATCCGTCTGCATGCCTTCTACCCGCAGGCGCGCGGTGCGTTCACCGGTTACGAGGTGAAGCGGTATAGCGTCGATGCCGGTACCGGCGGTGCCTACCTGGCCTACGGGCCGGGCCAGATCAGCAAGTTCTGGCGCCTGTGGGAGCGCCCGGTGCAGCGCATCACCTTTGCCGGTGAGCACACCGATGCCTTGTACCCGGGCACCCTGGAAGGCGCCCTGCGCAGCGGCCAGCGCGCCGCCAGCCAGGCACAGGACCTGCTGGCCGGCAAGTCGTTCGACCCGGCCAAGGCCGCGCCGGTCGCGGCCGCCGCCGCCGGTGCCGGGGCAGCTGCCGCGAGCAAGGGCGGGTTCTTCTCCAACCTGTTCGGGGGTTCGTCCGACAAGGCGGGCAAGGCTGAGCAGGCACCTGCCAAGGCTGAGTCCAAGGCAGGCGATGAGGCCAAACAAGACAAGCCAGGCTTCTTCAAGCGCCTGTTCGGTGGCGCTGACGCGCCAGAGGTCAAGGCCCAGCCGGTAGCCAAGGCTGACGAAGCGGCGCCGGTCGTTGCCCCTGCGCCAGCGCCCCAGGCAGCACCAGCACCAGCCCCAGCACCGGCACCGGCGGTGAAGGCGGCGCCAGCCAAGCCTGCTGCGGCCAAGGCCGCCCCTGCCAAGCATGCGCCAGCGCACAAGCCAGCACACAAGCCTGCCGAGAGCAAAAAGGCCAACGCCAAGTCGGAGCCGGCCAAGAAACCTGTCGCCAACCCGCAGGCCAAGGCGGGTTGACAGGTCGCAGTGCCGGCCTCTAGGTGGGTAACCCTGCTCCTGCGACGGACACTGTGGTCCTTGGCGGGAGCGGGCGCCCTGGTAGAGGCCGGCCCTGGCTATCCCATTCACAGCCGTTGGCGTTAATGTTTCCTTAATGGGAAGCGATCAGAATTTCTATCGGATTTATCGATAATCCGAAGCAACTTTTTCCGCTTTTATTCGATACGTTACGCGTTAGTCTGTGCACAGCTTTCACGGGGAAACACGTCAACATGCAACTGCGCAATTCACCTTCCCGCTACGGCGTGGTCAGCATCGTCCTGCACTGGGGCGTAGCACTGGCAGTCTTCGGCCTGTTCGGCCTGGGCCTGTGGATGGTCGGCCTCGACTACTACAGCCCGTGGCGCAAAGCCGGCCCGGACCTGCACAAGAGCATCGGCCTGGTGCTGCTGGCGGTAATGCTGTTGCGTGTAGTCTGGCGTTTCATCAGCCCGCCACCGCCGGCACCGGCCAACCATGGCAGCTTCACCCGCCTGGCGGCCAAACTGGGCCATCTGGCGCTGTATCTCGGGTTGTTTGCCGTGATGGGCGCCGGCTACCTGATTTCCACTGCCGACGGCGTTGGCATTCCGGTATTCGGCCTGTTCGAAGTGCCGGCGTTGATCAGTGACCTGCCGGACCAGGCAGACGTGGCAGGGGTGATCCACCTGTGGCTGGCCTGGGGCCTGGTGATTTTTGCCGTGCTGCATGGCCTGGCTGCTCTCAAGCACCATTTCATTGACCGTGACGCGACCCTGACCCGCATGCTGGGCCGCAAAGCTTGACCCTCAACCTCAATTGCATAGGAAGGAACAGGATGTTGAAAAAGACTTTTGCCGCTCTGGCGCTGGGTACCGCTCTGCTCTCCGCTGGCCAGGCCATGGCTGCCGAGTACAAGATCGACAAGGAAGGCCAGCACGCGTTCGTTGACTGGAAAATCAGCCACCTGGGCTACAGCTTCATCCACGGTACTTTCAAGGACTTCGACGGCAACTTCACTTGGGACAGCGCCAAGCCTGAAGCCAGCAAGATCAGCGTCGACCTGAAAACCGCCAGCCTGTGGTCGAACCACGCCGAACGTGACAAGCACATTGCCAGCGCTGACTTCCTGGACGTGAAAAAATACCCGGACGCCAAGTTCGTCTCCACCAGCGTGAAGTCGACTGGCGACAAGACCGCTGACGTGACTGGCGACCTGACCATGCACGGCGTGACCAAGCCGGTCACCTTCAAGGCAACCTTCAACGGTGAAGGCAAAGACCCATGGGGCGGGGAGCGTGCAGGCTTCAACGCGACCACCACGCTGAACCTGAACGACTTCGGCATCAAGGGCCCAGGCCCGGCTTCGCAAACCCTGGACCTGGATATCAGTGTCGAAGGCGTGAAGCAGAAGTAAGTATTGCGTTGCCCCTGAAAAACGCCGCCCATCGGGTAATGGCTGTCAGTTAAGTGTTATTGGGGCTGCTTTGCAGCCCTTCGCGGGCACGCCCGCTCCCACACGTTTTGCGCTGAACTCAAGAAATGCGCGATCCCCTGTGGGAGCGGGCGTGCCCGCGAAGGGGCGCAAAGCGGCCCCAAATTACTCAACTGACTGGCATTAGCCCATCGGGCGGCGTTTTTTTTGCTACCTGGGCTTAGCCCTTCGCGAGCACGCCCGCTCCCACACGTTTTGCGCTGAACTCAAGAAATGCGCGATCCCCTGTGGGAGCGGGCGTGCCCGCGAAGGGGCGCAAAGCGGCCCCAACTTACTTAACTGACTGGCATTAGCCCATCGGGCGGCGTCTTTTTTTGCTACCTGGGCTTAGCCCTTGCGGGTCAGCAGCGCCGGGCGCTCACCGCGGGGGCGGCTTGGCAAGTCATCCAGCTGCTCAGGCGTAGGGAAACGGTCGAGCTTGGATTCCTTGCGGATGATCACCGGCTGTTTTTCCGCCTGGCGCGGGTTGCGCACGGCTGGCTCCTGCCGGGCAGCATCGTCACGGGCCGGGCGACCACGGCCAGCGCCGCCATCACGACGGGCACCGCCTCGGTTGTTGGCGCGCGGCGGGCGTTTTTCGCCGCTGCTACCGCCGCTGCGCTGCTGGCCGCCGCTACGGGCTTGGCCCTGACCACCAGTGTTGCTGCGCTGACCATTGCCTTGGCCCTGGCCCTGACCGCCACCCGGGCGACGATTGCGGCCCTGGCTCTTGCCCTCGTAGGGGCTGACGTAGTCAGCGCGGTTTCCGAAGTTGTCGATCTCGTCGTCCAGGAACTCTTCCGGGTCACGGTCGGCCGGAACCTTCGGCACGCTGGGGCTGCTGCTGGCTTGTTGCTGCTGGCGCGGCTTCTTGTCACGCGGCTTGCGCGGCTGCTGTTGCCTGTCGCCGCTCTTTTCCTTGTCGGCGGGCTTTTCAGCTGTTTGCTGCTTGGCCTTGCCTTTGTCCTTGCCCTTGTCCTTGCGGCCGCCGTTGGCGTCTTTGCCACCTTCGCCGCGGGCCTGCTGGTTACGGCCACCGCGGCCGTTGTTCTGCGGGCGCTCGCGTACTTCGGGTTTTTCGGCTTCTACCTGGCTGGCGTCGAAGCCCATCAGGTCGCCATCGGGAATGCGCTGGCGAGTGACGCGCTCGATGCTCTTGAGTAGTTTTTCTTCATCCGGGGCGACCATGGAAATGGCCTCGCCCGAACGGCCGGCGCGGCCAGTACGGCCAATGCGGTGCACGTAGTCTTCCTCGACGTTCGGCAGCTCGAAGTTGACCACGTGTGGCAGTTGGTCGATGTCCAGGCCGCGGGCGGCGATGTCGGTGGCGACCAGTACCCGGACGCTGTTGGCCTTGAAGTCGGCCAGCGCCTTGGTACGAGCGTTCTGGCTCTTGTTGCCATGGATGGCGGCGGCGGTCAGGCCGTGCTTTTCCAGGTACTCGGCCAGGCGGTTGGCACCGTGCTTGGTTCGGGTGAACACCAGCACCTGTTCCCACGCACCGAGGGTGATCAGGTGCGCCAGCAGGGCACGCTTGTGGCTGGCCGGCAGGCGATACACGCGTTGCTCGATACGCTCCACGGTGGTGTTCGGCGGGGTGACTTCGATGCGCTCCGGGTTGTGCAGGAGCTTGTCGGCGAGGTCGGTGATGTCTTTGGAGAAGGTGGCCGAGAACAGCAGGTTCTGGCGCTTGGCCGGCAAGCGGGCAAGTACCTTCTTCACGTCGTGGATAAAGCCCATGTCGAGCATGCGGTCGGCTTCGTCCAGGACGAGTATTTCAACGTGGGCCAGGTCTACCTTGCCTTGGCCGGCCAGGTCGAGCAGGCGGCCAGGGCAGGCGACCAGTACGTCGACACCCTTGGCGATGGCCTGGATCTGAGGGTTCATGCCTACGCCGCCGAAGATGCAGGCGCTGACCAGGGGCAAGTCGCGGGCATACACCTTGAAGCTGTCATGCACCTGGGCGGCCAGTTCGCGGGTCGGGGTCAGTACCAGCACGCGGGGTTGGCGCGGGCCATGGCGCTGCGACTTGTCGGGGTGGCCGGCCGGGAACAGGCGCTCGAGAATCGGCAGGGCAAAGCCGCCGGTCTTACCAGTACCAGTCTGGGCGGCAACCATCAGGTCGCGGCCTTGCAACACGGCGGGAATGGCCCGCTGTTGCACGGGGGTCGGCTGGGTATAGCCCGCAGCTTCGATAGCGCGGACAAGAGCCTCGGAGAGACCGAGGGAAGCAAAGGACATGGGCGATCCTGTTCTCGTTTGGGCTGGGCCCGTATGGGATGTTCTGCCTGGCGCGACGGGCATCGTCGGGATGCGATCGCGTCCGGTCCAGCTGGGCTTTCACTGCACATCCGGGAAACGGAGGGTGGACGCGAAGGTGCGCCAGTGCCGATCGGGATGCCTGTTGCGAGGCCGAGCGTCCGGGCGTGAGCCGGGCGGGAAGGCCCGAGTATAACAGAGCTATCGCGCTGTGCTGCTTTCCTGCTGCTCAACGGCGTTGAGAATGTTTTTGGTGTCGCCTGTGTAGCGGTTGCTGATCGCCGTATAGGCCGCTTCCTGCTTGAAACGCCGCAGTTCTTCGGCAAACGCCTCGGCCAGTGCCTCGCGGCCCGGCTTGCGCACCAGGGCCAGGTACTGGTGCTGGCGCCTGACCACCAGTGGCAGCGCCTCGACCTGCCGTTGCAGGCCCAGCTGCTGCGCCAGGTAATGGCCAGCCTTGCGGTCGGTGATCGCCAGGTCGACACGGCCCAGCATCAGCTTGCCGAAATTGGCTTCGTGGGTGGGCGCGGCTTCGCGCTTGAAGTAGGTGGCCCCGCTGAAGGCTGCGCCATAGGTGTAGCCGGGCGAGGTGCCGACGGTAAGCCCGGCCAGGTCTTCCAGCTGGTTGACCACGTGGCGGCGCACACTGGCCTGGAACAGGATGAACTCGACCTCCGACATGGGCTCTGGCGCGTAGACCAGGTAGGGCTGACGCGACTCGGTCTGGAAGATATCGACAATACCGTCGGCCAGGCCTTGTTCGACCATTGCCAGGCAACGCTTCCACGGCAGGAACTGCCATTCCACCTCGACCCCGAGGCGGGCGAACACCAGGTTGGTCACTTCGTAGTCGATGCCGCGTGGATGGCCGTCCTGCTGGTACACGTAGGGCGCCCAGTCGTCGGAGACCAGGCGCAAGCGTTCGCCCAGGGCCAACGGGCTCAGGCAAACGAGCAGCAGGATCCAGAACAGCCGGGCGATGTTGGGCATGCCGGGAGATTACGCGCTCGGCCGGTGCAAGGCCAGAGGGCAGGGCACCGGGCCATTCAAGCGTGGGAAGACCTGAGCAGGTGATGCTCGATGTCCTTGCGTCGTTCCCCCAGCGACAAGCGCAGCCCGGGGTGGCGCAAGCACTGGCGCAGGCGCTCGGGGTCGGTGGGGCCGTGGCGGGCATTGAGGTTTTCCAGGGCCTTGTCCCACCAGGCCGACGCGCAGGCGCGGTCGAACTCGTTGGCGTAGGGGTAGCAGCCGTACAGCAACTCACGGGCAAACTGACGTTCCTGGGGCGGAAGGGTCAGGCTCAATGCCTTGTAGCCCAGGCGGTGCAAGGCCGGTGGCCGGGGCAGCTGGTCGTTGACCAGGGCGACGTCGGCCAGCGCTGCCGGGCTGAGTGGATGTTGCCCATGTTTGGCCAGCCAGGCCTGGATCTTGGCGCGGAACTGCGCCTTGCGGCTCCAGTAATGGTGAATGACGTCGGAGCATGCCGCCAGCTGCAGGTGACCATGGGCCGCGACTGCCAGGCAGAATTCTTCCAGGGTGTAGGCCTCGCGGGCCAGCGGGTAGAGGGTGTCCATCAGGTCGATGGAGCGGTCCAGGGTGCCCGCATCGGCGGCCGTGAGGCCGATCACCCCGGAGTTGACCAGGGGCATCTGGCAGTCGGCCAGGCCGCGGGACTGCAGAGGGGCCCGCAGGTTTTTATACAGCAGGCACTTCGGGTTCGCCCCATAGTGCGGGCCGATGGTGTTGCACAGCAGCTTGCCGGGCGCGACCCGGTCGAACAGTTGCAGTGGTGACTTGCGGAAAAAGGTATCGGTGTCGATCAGTACGGCCAGCGGGTGCTGGCGCAGTACCTGGCGCAACAGCACATGCTTGCTGCGGAAGTGGTAGCCGTGCGGGGCGTTCCAGGCTTGGCGCGTGGCCTCGTCCAGTACATGAGTGGTGACCGGTAGCCCGGCATAGGGTTGCGGGTTGTCGGTGTAGACCTGGATGTCCATGACGCTGCTGGCGGTACTGCCGAGCTGGGCAAGGGCGCTGATGATGCTGAAACAGGCTTCCTGATGATAGGTCGCGGGGCCAAAAGCCAGGTAGACGAGCTGTGGGCGAGATGGCTGGGGATGCTGCATGGCAGGCGAGACCTGTGTAACCCAAAAAAGAACAAGGCCTTAGTCTATGACCAAAGCCTTAATCATTTCTTAAGCAGACATTGCCAAAAAGTTTCAGCGCGGCAGCTTGAGGTTGTTCCACAGCGCCAGGCTCGCCTCGGCCTGGTTCAGGGTGTAGAAGTGCAGGCCCGGTGCGCCGCCTTGCAGCAGTTGTTCGCACATGCGGGTGATGACTTCTTCGCCGAAGGCCTGGATGCTTGCGGTGTCATCACCGTAGGCTTCCAGCTGCTTGCGGATCCAGCGCGGAATCTCGGCGCCACAGGCATCCGAGAAGCGTGCCAGTTTGCTGTAGTTGGTGATTGGCATGATGCCCGGCACCACCGGGATATCCACGCCCAGCTTCTGCGCGCGCTCGACAAAGTAGAAGTAGCTGTCGGCGTTGAAGAAGTACTGGGTGATGGCGCTGTCGGCACCGGCCTTGACCTTGTGTACGAAGTTGCCCAGGTCGGCCTCGAAGTTGCGCGCCTGTGGGTGCATTTCGGGGTAGGCAGCCACTTCCAGGTGGAAGTGATCGCCGGTTTCCGTGCGGATGAACTCGACAAGGTCGCTGGCGTAGCGCAGTTCGCCGGAGGCCATGCCCATGCCCGACGGCAGGTCGCCGCGCAAGGCCACGATGCGCTTGATGCCGGCGGCCTTGTACTCGGCCAGCAGGGCGCGCAGTTCAGCCTTGGTGTCGCCCACGCACGACAGGTGCGGGGCGGCCGGTACCTGTACTTCGCTTTCCAGCTGCAGCACGGTGTTCAGCGTACGGTCGCGGGTCGAACCACCGGCACCATAGGTGCAGGAGAAGAAGTCCGGGTTGCAGGCAGCCAGCTGGCGGGCTACACCCATCAGCTTTTCGTGACCGGCATCGGTCTTGGTCGGGAAGAACTCGAAACTGTAGCGGCGTTCTTGTGACATCAGGCGTTCCTCTGGCAGCAAGCGACAAGCGGCAAGCGGCAAGCTTCAAGCTGCAAGTAAAAGCCAGATCGGTGATGGCCGGTCTGGCTTGGTCATCGTTCAAGGTTCAAGAGGCTGGAGCTACAAGCTGCGGTCTGCTTCTGCTTGCAACTTGCAACTTGCAACTTGCAACTTGCTGCTAGCAGCTCCAACCCTGCCGCTTAGTAGCGGTAAGCGTGCGGCTTGAACGGGCCTTCGACGGTAACGCCGATGTAGTCGGCTTGCTGTTTGGTCAGCTGGGTGACCACGCCGCCGAAGCCGCGGACCATTTCCAGGGCCACTTCTTCGTCGAGCTTTTTCGGCAGCACTTCCACGGTCAGGCGCTCGGCCTTCTTCTCGGGCGACAGGTCGGCGAACTTCTGCTCGAACAGGAAGATCTGGGCCAGGACCTGGTTGGCGAACGAACCGTCCATGATGCGGCTTGGGTGGCCGGTGGCGTTGCCCAGGTTTACCAGGCGGCCTTCGGCCAGCAGGATCAGGTAGTCGTCGTTCTGCGGGTCGAAGCTGCCGGCACCGGTGCGGTGGATCTTGTGCACCTGCGGCTTGACCTCTTCCCAGGCCCAGTTCTTGCGCATGAAGGCCGTGTCGATCTCGTTGTCGAAGTGGCCGATGTTGCACACCACGGCACGCTTCTTCAGGGCCTTGAGCATGTTGGCATCGCAGACATTCACGTTGCCGGTGGTGGTCACGATCAGGTCGATCTTGCCCAGCAGGGCTTTATCGATGCTGGCTTCGCTGCCGTCGTTGATACCGTCGATGAACGGCGATACCACCTCGAAGCCGTCCATGCAGGCCTGCATGGCGCAGATCGGGTCGACTTCGGTGACCTTGACGATCATGCCTTCCTGGCGCAGCGACTGCGCCGAACCCTTGCCCACGTCGCCGTAGCCGATTACCAGCGCCTGCTTGCCCGACAGCAGGTGGTCGGTACCACGCTTGATGGCGTCGTTCAGGCTGTGACGGCAGCCATACTTGTTGTCGTTCTTGCTCTTGGTGACCGAGTCGTTGACGTTGATTGCCGGGACTTTCAGCTCGCCCTTGGCCAGCATGTCCAGCAGGCGGTGCACGCCAGTGGTGGTTTCTTCGGTCACGCCGTGCACGCGGTCCAGTACCTGCGGGTACTTCTTGTGCAGCAGTTCGGTCAGGTCGCCACCGTCGTCGAGGATCATGTTGGCGTCCCATGGCTGGCCATCCTTGAGGATGGTCTGCTCCAGGCACCACTCGTACTCTTCTTCGGTTTCACCTTTCCAGGCGAACACCGGGATACCGGCAGCGGCGATGGAGGCGGCGGCCTGGTCCTGGGTGGAGAAGATGTTGCAGGACGACCAGCGCACTTCGGCACCCAGGGCTACCAGGGTTTCGATCAGCACGGCGGTCTGGATGGTCATGTGGATGCAGCCCAGGATCTTCGCGCCCTTGAGCGGTTGCTCGGCCAGGTACTTGCGACGCAGGCCCATCAGCGCAGGCATTTCCGATTCGGCGATGATGGTTTCGCGACGGCCCCAGGCGGCCAGGGAGATGTCGGCGACTTTGAAATCGGTAAAACCAGCAGGCATGTTTGCAGCGCTCATGAGAGCCTCCATTCGTAGTGTGCGAATGGGCGCCGTTGTGCGTTAAGCGCCCGCGAGAGCGAGCAACGCCCCATCCGAGCCTGACAGGCCTAGCCTGCTGCAGCGCCCCTCGGACAGGTGGCGGGCATGGCACCGCTGTGGGCAACCATGTGAAGCGGCGCAGATTATAGCTGTGCCTGCCGGCTTGCCCAAGGTTTTCTGTCGATTAATCGCGACGATAGTCGATGTGCAATGGAGCGATCGCAGTTGCTCTGCCATCATGGGCGCACGTTAGCCAAGCAGGTCAGGAGTACTGATGAACTTTCACACCCGCAAGTGGGTTAAACCCGAAGACCTCAACCCCAATGGCACCCTGTTCGGTGGCAGCCTGTTGCGCTGGATCGACGAAGAGGCGGCGATCTACGCCATCGTGCAGCTGGGCAACCAGCGCGTGGTGACCAAGTACATGTCGGAAATCAATTTCGTCAGTGCCTCGCGCCAGGGCGACATCATCGAGCTGGGCATCACCGCGACGGAGTTCGGCCGCACCTCGATCACCCTTAAATGCGAGGTACGCAACAAGATCACCCGCAAGAGCATCCTGACCGTGGACAAGATGGTCTTCGTCAACCTGGGTGAAGACGGCTTGCCGGCGGCCCATGGGCGAACCGCGATCAAGTATGTGCAGGACCAGTTCCCGGATTCTGCCGTCGAGTGATCGTACGGGGCCGCAGAGCGGCCCCGGCATTCTCAAGGCTGGGCGCTGACCTTGCGCACCACCCGGCCGATGCTCAAGCCCTGCACCAGGATCGACGACAGCACCACGATGTAGGTAATCGACAGCAGCAGGTCGCGCTCATCGCCCAAGGGCAGCGACAGCGCCAGGGCCACCGAGACCCCGCCACGCAAGCCCCCCCAGGTCAGTACCCGCACCGTGCCTTTGGGCACCGGCCGCCAGCGCCGCAACAGCACGATGGCCGGGGCCACGGTCAGCAACCGCGAAAGCAGCACCGCCAGCGCCAGCACGCCGCCAGCGGCCAGGTGCATCCAGTTGAACGGCAGCAGCAACAGCTCCAGGCCGATCAGGGCGAACAGCAGCGCATTGAGCATGTCATCGATCAGCTCCCAGAAACCGTCCATGTAGCGGCGGGTCATGTCGTTCATGGCCAGGTTGCGCCCCAGGTTGCCGATGATCAGGCCCGCCACCACCATGGCGATCGGCGCCGACACGTGCAGCTCGTAGCACATCGCCGAGCCGCCGATCACCAGTGCCAGGGTCAGCATGACCTCGACCTGGTACTGCTCCACGCTCTTGATCATGCGGTAGGTGGCGTAGCCGATCAGGCCGCCGAAGAGCACACCGCCAATGGCCTCGCGGGCGAACAGCACCGCCGTGTCGCTGATGCTTGGGGTTTCGCCCAGCTGGATGATGCCCAGCAACACGGTGAACACCACCACGGCGGTACCGTCGTTGAACAACGACTCGCCGACGATGGTGGTCTTCAAGGGTTTTGGCGCATTGGCCGTACGCAGCGCGCCGAGCACGGCAATCGGGTCGGTCGGTGAAATCAGTGCACCGAACAGCAGGCAGTAGATCAGCGGAACCTGCCAGCCGAACATGGCAAACACCCAATGCGACAGGTAGCCGATGACCACGGTGGCAATCAGCACGCCTACGGTCGCCAGTAGCCCAATCGGCCAGCGGTAGCTGCGCAGGTCGGTGAGGTTGACGTGCAGGGCGCCGGCAAACAGCAGAAATGCCAGCATCCAGTGCATCAGCAGGTCATTGAAATCGATCTGGTTCATCAGGCCTTCGACGCGCTCTTCCAGGCCAGGGAAGCCGATCAGGCTCAGGCCTTGCAGCATCAGGGAAAACAGCAGCGCCGTGACCATCACGCCGATGGCGGGCGGCAGGCCGATGAAACGGTAGTTCACATAGGTGAGGAGGGTGGTCAGGCAGATAAACGCGGCAACTAATTCAAGCATCCCGAATCCTGTAACAGTGGCTTCCAAGTCGTAACCCGAATGGCTCGGGCAGTTCTTTGATGACCTGGCGAGGGGGTCGGGACACAGCCTTTGACCGAATTCGTTGCGAACGTTCCCATTCTGGGGCCGGCGATTGGCCGCACAATGGCCCGCGAACGCTCTATATTCACAGCCACGAAAGCCATAAGGAAAACAAGACGTGCTGGCAACATCCTTGGTGCTGGTCGCTGCGCTGCTGCACGCGACCTGGAACACCCTGATCAAATTCAGCGGCGAGCGGCTGCTGGTCATTGCCAGCATGGACACCGTGGCCTTGGCCTTCGCCGTGCTGGCGCTGCCGTTCGTGCAACTGCCACCGGCCAGTATCTGGCCGTGGCTGCTGGCTTCGGCGCTGGCCGAGCAGCTGTACCGCTACCTGCTGATCCAGGCCTACCGGGTGGGTGACCTGGGCCTGGTCTACCCTCTGATGCGCGGGTTGTCGCCGCTGGTGGTGCTGGGCTTGACGCTTGCGTTTGCCGGGGAGTCGCTGAGCCAGCAGCAGATCATCGGGATCCTGCTGATTCCGTGCGGCATGGCCTGCCTACTGTGGCAGGGCGGCGGCGGTGACCGGCTGCCCTGGGCGATGCTACCGGTGGTGGCCCTGATCGGCCTGTGCATCGGGTGCTACACCTGGTTCGACGGGCAGGCCGTGCGCCTGTGGGGCAAGCCGTGGGATTACCTGGTGTGGCTGACCCTGCTCAGTGCCTGGCCATTCCCGTTACTGGCCAGTGTGGCGCGGCGTGCGCCCTTCGTAGCGTTCTGGCGCAGCCAGTGGCGCCTGGGGCTGGCGGTAGGGTTCTGTGTGCTGTTCAGCTACGCGCTGGTGCTGTGGGCCATGCACCTGGGCTCTGTGGCCGAGGCTGCGGCATTGCGGGAATTGAGCGTGGTGCTGGTGGTGTTACTGGGTATGCGCTACCTCAAAGAACCTTTTGGCGGCCCAAGACTCCTAGCTTGCGGGCTGGTGCTGGCCGGCATGCTGGTAATGAAGCTCTGACCTGAAGACTGAACAAGGAGTCCGCCTATGACCGTCGCTTTGTGGTGCATCCTGATCGCGCTGTTCCTGCCGCCGCTGTGTGCCTTGATCGCCAAGGTCAGCAGTGGCCGCTTTGGCATGCGGGACAACCATGACCCGCGTGCCTTCCTCGATACGCTGTCCGGGCTGCCACGCCGCGCGCATGCTGCGCAGCAGAACAGCTACGAGGCATTTCCGGCGTTCGCCGCAGCCGTGCTGGTGGCAGACATTGTCGGCAATGCCGAGCAGGTGACCCAGGATGTGCTGGGGGTGATGTACATCACCAGCCGGCTGCTCTACATCATTTGCTACCTGGCCGACTGGGCTGCCTTGCGCTCGCTGGTATGGCTGGCCGGGCTGGCGATCATCGTGGCGTTCTTCGTGGTTTCCATCTGAAGGTCTGCGTGGGCCCTGTGGCGCGGCTGAAGCCGCCCTCGCAGGGCCCGTGCAACGTCAAGGAACCTTGGGCACCTCTGGCAGCGGCTGGCCCTTGGGCCAGAGCATCCAGATCTGCCCTTGCTGCTTCATGTTCCCCGCCAACTCGCCGGCCTCGGGCCCGGTACCCCAGAACAGGTCGGCACGCACTTCGCCAGCAATGGCGCCGCCCGTGTCCTGGGCGCCAACCGGGCGCACCACCGGCGAGCCGTCGGGGCGCGTGGTGGACAACCACAACAGGCTACCCAGGGGGATCACCTTGCGGTCGATGGCCACGCTGTAGCCTGCGGTCAGCGGTACGTTCAGCGAACCGCGCGGGCCCTCGTTGCTGTCCGGGCGGGTGCTGAAGAACACGTAGCTTGGGTTGCTGGCAAGCAACTCCGCGACGCGCTGAGGGTTCGCCTGGGCCCAGGCATGGATGGCGCCCATGCTCACCTCGTCCTTTTTCAACTGGCCCTGCTCGACCAGCCAGCGACCGATCGGCCGGTAGGGGTGGCCGTTCTGATCGGCATAGCCCAGGCGCAACTGGCGGCCATCTTCCAGCTGGATCCGGCCTGAGCCCTGGATCTGCAGGAACTGCAGGTCCATCGGGTCGCTCAGCCAGGCCAGCACGGGCGCTTTCACGCCGTCACGGTTGATCACCTCGGCGGTGTCGTAAGGCTTGAGCACCCGACCCTCGAGGCGGCCACGCAAGCGCTTGCCCTTGAGTTCGGGGTACACGCTGGCCAGGTCGACGACGATCATGTCCTCGGGCACGCCGTAAACTGCCACATGGTTGGTTTTCGATGGGCTCAGGCTGCCGGGGTAGACCGGTTCGTAGTAACCGGTGATCAGGCCGTTGGCATTGTTCTCGGCCGAGCGCAGGCCGTAGACCTCCAGGTTCTGCTCCAGGAAGGTGCGCACCTGCGCGGCACTGGCCTGGGCGCTACCCGCCGCTTCGCAGGTCGCGGCCCACACCGGGTCGCGCTTGAGTTTTTCGCAACCGCTGCGCCAGGCGTAGAACCCGGCCAGCAAGTCGTCGTCACTGACTGCGGGCAGGTCTTTCCAGGTGGCGGGGGCGTAGGTGGCTACCGCATGCGGCTCGGGCTTGGCGCTCTCGCCGCCATTGCAGCCAGCCAGCAGGGCCAGTACCGGGAATGTCCAGGCCAGGTGGCGCAGGGCAGATTTCATGTGTGCATTCCTGTGGTGGGCGAACATGAAGATTCGCCCCTGTTTTTTATGTGGCTATTGGTGTTTGGCTGCGGGGCAGCGATACTGGCCGCCCCTTTTCGCAGGCCGAAGTGAGCGTCATGTTGAAGCGATTGACCGTTGTAGTGCTGGCAGCAGTGGCCCTGGGTGCAGCCTTGAGTGGTTGCGAGCGGGTTGACCCCAACTCGCCGCTGGGTAAGCGCAAGGTCATCTTCAAGGACATGCTCAAGACCAGCGAAGACCTGGGCGGCATGTTGCGTGGCCGGTTGCCGTTCGACGGGGTGAAGTTTGCCGGCGGTGCACTGCAACTGGACAACCTCTCGCACCAGCCGTGGCAGCACTTCCCGCAGGTACGCGATGGCGGTGACAGCAGTGCCCGTGCCGAAGTGTGGGAGCGCCAGGCGCGCTTCCATGAGCTGGCCCGGCAGCTGGAAGGCGTGACCGGCGAACTGGTCGATGTGACCCGCACGCAGCCGCTGGACCCTGCGCAACTGAAAGCGCCGATGGACAAGGTCGAGGCGGCCTGCAAGGCCTGCCATAGCGAGTTCCGCAATCATTGATGGCTGTGCTGTTTGCACAAACCTGAGGCTTGCACATGCTTCTGTGGGCGCGACACAAGGCCGCTCCCACAAAGACCGCACTTGCAAGTCAGATACCTCAGCGGTCGAGATCGTCTACTGCTTCCTGCAGCTCTTTGCGCGACTCTGCGAGTTTGTCCTTGCGCTTGTTGATCTTCTCGGCGTCGCCCTTTTTCTCGGCCTTCTTCAGGTCTTTTTCGCGCTGCGCCACTTCATGACGAGCGTCGAGCACCTTTTGCTCGCGTTCCTTGCGCAGGCTGGCGTCGGTGCAGTTGTCGACTCCGCGCAGCGCTGCTTCCAGGCCTGCGACCTGGTCGCTGTTGCCGTGGTCACGGGCAATCTTCAGCTGGTTCTCGATGGCGCTGCGCTTGGCGGCGCAGCCAGTCAGGCCGGCATCCGGCTGGGCGGCCTGGGCGGTGCCTGCGGCCGCCGCAATGGTCGCGAGCAGGAAAAGGGTGGAAATACGTTTCATGAAAAGCCTCCTGGACGGGGCGGGGCAGCAAAAAATTAGGGTGAAATCCTGCCTTGGTTTTGTCCTTTTAGAAACCCTTGCCGGGTATTTCCGCTTGAATCTCAGGAATTTCCTACAGACTAATTGGTAAAAAATCATTGCTTAAGGCGCTCAAAGCCTTCGATACCGTGCTCGCCCAGCTGCGTTGCTATGGCTCGAACCTCGGCGGCTGCAAAAAAATCCACCAGTTGTCGTGCGCGCTTTTCGCCAATGCCGGGTAATACCTGCCAAGTGTCAGCCGTGCGGGCCGCCAGTGCTTGCCAGTCGCCGGTAATCTGCATGCCATTGGGCAGGGGAGCGCCCAGCCCCCGCAGCCACTGGTCAAACGACCGGGTGCGGGCATCGTCGAAACTGCTGCGCAACTGGGCTGCCGTTCGCGCACTGATTCCTGCAACCTCGCTCAAGCGTGTGGCATCCAGTTGCAGCCAGTCAGTGAGCGAGGTTGCCAGCCCGGCTGCGACCAGCCGGCGCCAGGTGCCCGGCCCGGTGCGCGGCAGGGCCAGGCCGTGCTTGCCGCTCAGCCACGCCAGGCGGGCGATGAACTGTTCTTCACAGCCCACGCTGGCTTGCCAGCAGCTGTGGGCGTGATACTGGCCGGCTGCCGGTGCCGCTACCGGCACGCGCTCGACAGCGCGGTGTACCACCTGCTCCAGGCGCGGAATGGTCAGCCCGGCCAGGCTCACCGCCACCTGGTCCCCAGGGCGAACGTCCAGGCTGTGCCAGCGCGCCAGCGAACCCATGCTCACTTGCGTGACCCGTCGGTTGTCGAGGGTTACCGGCAGCAGGTGCAGCACGGGCGTGACCCGCCCGGTACGACCGACCCGAAAGCGCACGTCGCGAACCTCGGCCAATGCTTGCATGTACGGGTACTTCCAGGCGGCGAGCCAGTACGGTGCCTTGGCCTGCCACCGTTCAGCGGGTGGCCGGCTACCCTGGCGCAGCACCACACCATCGCTGGCGAAGGGCAGGGCAGCGTGGTACCAGTGTTCACGCCATTGGGCCGCCTCATCCAGCGTATTGATGGCAACGCTGTAGCGCTGGCTGTCGGCAAAGCCCAGCTGTGCCAGCTGCGCGAGGCGTTCGGCCTGTTGCTCGGGGCCTTGCGGCCAGTCCCAGACGAACAGGCCCACCGCCTCGCCCTGTTCGCTGCTCAGGCGCTTGCGGGCGAGTAACCCGGCCACGGTATCGCGCGCCTTGGCGCCGCCCGCCTGGGCCTGAACATGCGCGTTCAAGCGCAGGTACAGCTCACCCTGCAACTGCAGGTCCATGGCCTGCGGCAGCTGGCGGGTGATGCTACCCAGCTGGGGGATGTGGCGGCTCCAGTCGTGCCCTTGGGCGCCGTTGCCCCGGCTGATCAGCTGCACCAGGCGGCCCTCTCGGTAAATGAGCGACACCGCCACGCCATCGACCTTGGGCTGGACCCAGACATCGGCCTTGCCGGCCAGCCAGCGCTGCACGGCGTGGCGGTCGGGCAGCTTGTCGATGCCCGTGTGGGGGATGGGGTGGGGTACCGGGCCGCCCGCGTTGGCCAGGGGCGCAGGGCCACCGGCCAGGCCGAAGCACTGCTGCAACTGCGCGAGGCGTTGGCGGCTCTGGTCATAAAGCTCATCAGGTACCAAGGCAATGCCTTGGCGATGGTAGTGGTCGTCCCAGCTGCCAAGGGTTTTCCGCAATTGGGCAACCTCGCTGGCGACTTGCTGGGGGTTCCAGCCGGGGCATGAGCTGGCGTGCGCCAGTGGCGCGGCGAGCACCCCGAGCAGGGTGATGAACAGCATGAGCGGCATGGCCTGCATCCTTGCATGGCGGGTTGGCCCCTCAGCGTAGGCAAGCTGGCAGGCATTGCCGGTAAGCGATTGTGAGTCGATATGTCATGAAAAAGCCCCTGCCGATCGCTCGGCAGGGGCTTTCGTCCAGCGCTGCAGGAAAACTTACAGGCCAGCAGCGTCACGCAGCGACTGGGCGCGGTCGGTACGCTCCCAGGTGAAGGTGGTGAAGGTGTCGTCGCCGACAGTCTTCTGCTGCGGGGTACGGCCGAAGTGGCCGTAGGCAGCGGTTTCCTGGTACATCGGGTGCAGCAGGTCGAGCATGGTGGTGATCGCGTACGGGCGCAGGTCGAAGCACTCGCGCACCAGCTGGATGATCTTCTCGTCGGAGACCTTGCCGGTACCGAAGGTGTTGATCGAGATGGAGGTCGGCTGGGCCACGCCAATGGCGTACGACACCTGGATCTCGCAACGCTCGGCCAGGCCGGCGGCGACGATGTTCTTGGCCACGTAGCGGCCGGCGTAGGCGGCGGAGCGGTCGACCTTGGACGGGTCCTTGCCGGAGAACGCACCACCACCGTGACGCGCCATGCCGCCGTAGGAGTCGACGATGATCTTGCGGCCGGTCAGGCCGCAGTCGCCCACCGGGCCACCGATGATGAAGTTGCCGGTCGGGTTGATGTGGTACTGGGTACCTTTGTGCAGCAGTTCGGCAGGCAGGGTGTGCTTGACGATCAGCTCCATCACCGCTTCTTGCAGGTCTTTCTGCGAAACCTCAGGGTTGTGCTGGGTCGACAGTACCACTGCGTCGATGCCTGCGACCTTGCCGTTTTCATAGCGGCAGGTGACCTGCGACTTGGCATCCGGGCGCAGCCATGGCAGCAGGCCGGACTTGCGTGCTTCGGCCTGGCGCTCGACCAGGCGGTGCGAGAAGCAGATAGGCGCCGGCATCAGCACTTCGGTTTCGTTGCTGGCATAACCGAACATCAGGCCCTGGTCGCCGGCGCCCTGGTCTTCCGGCTTGGAGCGGTCGACGCCCTGGGCGATGTCTACCGACTGCTTGCCGATGATGTTCATCACGGCGCAGGTGGCGCCGTCGAAGCCGACGTCGGAGCTGTTGTAGCCGATATCGATGATGACTTTGCGCACCAGGTCTTCCAGGTCGACCCAGGCCGAGGTGGTGACCTCGCCGGCGATGATGGCGACACCGGTCTTGACCAGTGTTTCACACGCTACGCGGGCGTATTTGTCCTGGGCGATGATGGCATCGAGGACTGCGTCCGAAATCTGGTCGGCGATCTTGTCCGGATGCCCTTCGGACACGGACTCGGAGGTGAAAAGGGAGTATTCGCTCATCTCGAAGGTTCCTGAAATTTACCGATGGTGTATGTCGCCAGCCGTGCGCTGGAAGTGCCGGACCTGGATCTGGAAACCGTTGCGCAAGCCCACGTACAGGCTGTCCGCATGGGCCAGCCCGGCCGCGTTGGCCCAGCGGGCCAGGTCGTCCTGTTCAAAGCCAAGCCACAGGTCGCCGCAGGCTTCGCGGGCCCACCCCTGGTCATGGCTGCACAACTCGGTGACCAGCAGGCTGCCGCCTGCCTTCACCCGTTTGGCCAGCTGGCGCAAGGCCAGGGCCGGGTCGCTGAAATGGTGCAGTACCATGTTCAGCACAACGCAGTCGGCGGCCACATCCGTGGCACCCAGTGCATCGGCCAACTGCAGGGTCACATTGTCGAGCCCCTCGCGCTGGCACACCTGGCGCGCCAGTTCGAGCATGGTCGCGCTGTTGTCCAGTGCAGTGACGTGGGCAAAGCGCCGGGCCAGATCGGGTAGAAAACCACCGTCGCCGGGGCCGACTTCCAGGGCACTGGCCGCCGGGTCGAAATGCAGCTTGTCGAGCAGCGCCAGCAGGCTCTCGCGGTACTGCGGCAGGCCGGCGATCAGGTCTTGCTGGGCGCGGAACTTTTCTTCCACGCGCAGGAAGAAGTCCTGGCTGGTGACCGCGCGGCGTTGCTGGACCTGCGCGATGCGCGCCTGCACATCGGCCGGCAGGGCCAGGGCATCCACCTCTTCCAGCAGCGCCGCGTGCAGCCGGCCACCCAGGCGCAGGCTGTCGGGCAGGGCGCGGCGGTAGAAGATGGCATTGCCTTCACGGCGGGTGGCGACCAGCTCTGCCTGGGCCAGCACCTTGAGGTGGTGGCTCATGCCCGACTGCCCGATGCCGAAGATCTGGGCCAGCTCCAGTACACCGAACGAGTCGTTGGCCAGGGCTCGCAGCACGTTCAGGCGCAAGGCGTCGCCACTGGCCTTGCACAGGGCGGCCAATGTTTCGCATTGCTCGGGGATCGATTGCACACGGAGGTTCATGGGCGGGCAGTCTAGTCAGGCATTGGTGCCCTAGCAAGGCCAATATCAAAAAGTTTTGATATTGGCGATGAGTTGCAGCCTTCAAACTGCACGCTACAGGCTCCAGAGCAGTCCGGCTCGGCCCCTGCTTCTTTCTTGAAGCTTAAAGCTGGCCGCTTGGCGCTTAAATGTTTGCCCCAAGCCCCCCAGTGGGCGAAAATGGTCGTCTTTTTCGTGACACCACCTCTACAAGCCCCCCAGGAGACCAGCGATGCCCAGCCGTCGTGAACGTGCCAACGCCATTCGCGCCCTCAGCATGGATGCCGTGCAAAAGGCTAATAGCGGCCACCCAGGTGCCCCCATGGGCATGGCGGATATCGCCGAAGTACTGTGGCGTGACTACCTGAAACACAACCCGAGCAACCCGCACTTCGCCGACCGCGACCGCTTTGTGCTGTCCAACGGCCACGGCTCGATGCTGATCTACTCGCTGCTGCACCTGACCGGCTACGACCTGTCGATCGACGACCTCAAGGCCTTCCGTCAGTTGCACAGCCGCACCCCGGGCCACCCGGAATACGGCTACACCCCGGGCGTGGAGACCACCACCGGCCCGCTCGGCCAGGGTATCGCCAACGCCGTGGGCTTCGCCCTGGCAGAAAAAGTGCTGGCTGCCCAGTTCAACCGTGACGGCCACACCATCGTCGACCACAACACTTATGTGTTCCTGGGCGACGGCTGCATGATGGAAGGCATCTCCCATGAAGTCGCCTCGCTGGCCGGCACCCTGGGCCTGAACAAGCTGGTCGCCTTCTACGACGACAACGGCATCTCCATCGACGGCGAAGTGCACGGCTGGTTCACCGACAACACCCCGGCGCGCTTCGAAGCCTACAACTGGCAGGTGATCCGCAACGTCGACGGCCATGACGCCGACGAGATCAAGACCGCCATCGAGACCGCCCGCAAGAGCGATCGCCCGACCCTGATCTGCTGCAAGACCACCATCGGTTTCGGTTCGCCGAACAAGCAGGGCAAGGAAGACTGCCACGGCGCACCGCTGGGCAACGACGAAATCGCCCTGACCCGCCAGGCCCTGAACTGGAACTACGGCCCGTTCGAAATCCCGGCCGACATCTATGCCGAGTGGGATGCCAAGGCTGCCGGTGCCCAGGTCGAAGCCGAGTGGAACCAGCGCTTCGACGCCTACGCCAAGGCTTACCCGGAGCTGGCTGCCGAGTTCAAGCGCCGTACCCGCGGCGAACTGCCGGCCGACTTCAGTGCCAAGGCCCAGGCCTACATCGAAGAAGTGGCTGCCAAGGGTGAAACCATCGCCAGCCGCAAGGCCAGCCAGAACGCCCTGAACGCCTTCGGCCCGCTGCTGCCCGAGTTCCTCGGCGGTTCGGCCGACCTGGCCGGCTCCAACCTGACCCTGTGGAAGGGCTGCAAGGGCGTCGAGGCCAATGACGCCAGCGGCAACTACGTGTTCTATGGCGTACGCGAGTTCGGCATGACCGCCATCATGAACGGTGTTGCCCTGCACGGCGGCCTGGTGCCTTACGGCGCGACCTTCCTGATGTTCATGGAATACGCCCGCAACGCCGTGCGCATGTCGGCGCTGATGAAGCAGCGCGTGATCCATGTGTATACCCACGACTCCATCGGCCTGGGCGAAGACGGCCCTACCCACCAGCCGATCGAGCAGCTGACCAGCCTGCGCAGCACGCCGAACCTGGACACCTGGCGCCCGGCTGACGCCGTTGAATCCGCTGTGTCCTGGAAAAACGCCCTGGAGCGCAAGGACGGCCCTTCGGCGCTGATCTTCTCGCGCCAGAACCTGCAGCACCAGGCGCGCAGCGCGCAGCAGATCGCCGACATCAGCCGTGGTGGCTATGTGCTCAAGGACTGTGCAGGCGAGCCTGAACTGATCCTGATCGCCACCGGTTCGGAAGTGGGCCTGGCGGTTCAGGCCTTCGACAAGCTGACCGAGCAGGGCCGCAAGGTGCGTGTGGTTTCCATGCCGTGCACCAGCGTGTTCGATGCCCAGGATGCTGCCTACAAGCAGTCCGTGCTGCCGCTGGAAGTGGGCGCGCGCATCGCCATCGAAGCCGCCCACGCCGACTTCTGGTACAAGTACGTCGGCCTGGAAGGCCGCGTGATCGGCATGACCACCTACGGTGAGTCGGCGCCGGCTTCGGCCCTGTTCGAGGAGTTCGGTTTCACCCTGGAGAACATCCTCGGTACTGCCGAAGAGCTGCTGGAAGACTGATGTAACCCAGGAGGGCAGTGACGCCCTTCAGGTCGTGCAAGGGGAGGGCTTTGCCCTCCATCGCGACACAAGGCCGCTCCTACAGGGTACTGCGCATGCCGCACCCTGTAGGAGCGGCCTTGCGTCGCGATGGGCCGCCACCCGGCCCCAACCGCCATCATGCGTTAGCGAGCCAACGAATGCCCCACCTGCGTCCCTACAAAGTTGCACTCAACGGTTATGGCCGTATCGGCCGCTGTGTCCTGCGCGCGCTGTTCGAGCGGGGGGCGAAGGCCGGTTTCGAGATCGTTGCGCTGAATGACCTGGCCGACCAGGCCAGCCTGGAGTACCTGACTCGCTTCGACTCCACCCATGGCCGCTTCCCTGGCCAGGTGAAGGTCGACGGCGACTGCCTGCACATCAATGGCGACTGCGTGAAAGTCATGCGCAGCGCCACCCCCGAAGGCATCGATTGGGCTGCCCTGGGTCTCGACCTGGTGCTGGAGTGCTCCGGTGCCTACAACACCCGCGCCGACGGCCAGCGCTTCCTCGATGCCGGTGCCCCGCGCGTGCTGTTCTCCCAGCCCATGGCCAGCGAGGCCGACGTCGATGCCACCGTGGTCTATGGCATCAACCAGGCTTGCCTGACCGGCCAGGAGCGGCTGGTTTCCAATGCCTCCTGTACCACCAACTGCGGCGTGCCCCTGTTGCGTGTACTGGACCAGGCGTTCGGCATCGAGTACGTGCAGATCACCACCATCCACTCGGCGATGAACGACCAGCCGGTGATCGACGCCTATCACCACGAAGACTTGCGCCGCACCCGTTCGGCCTTCCAGTCGGTGATACCGGTGTCCACTGGTCTGGCGCGCGGTATCGAGCGCCTGCTTCCGGAACTTGCCGGGCGAATCCAGGCCAAAGCGGTACGCGTGCCGACCGTCAACGTGTCTTGCCTGGACATCACCCTGCAGACCGCCCGCGACACCAGTGCCGCCGAGGTCAACCGGGTGCTGCGTGAGGCCGCGCTGGACGGCCCGCTGAAAGGCTTGCTGGCCTACACCGAGCTGCCGCATGCCAGCTGTGATTTCAACCATGACCCGCATTCGGCGATCGTCGATGCCAGCCAGACGCGTGTTGCCGGGCCCCGCCTGGTCAACCTGCTGGCCTGGTTCGATAACGAATGGGGGTTCGCCAACCGTATGCTCGACGTTGCCGAACACTATCTGCACGTCGTTCACCCAACCCGCAATAAACAGCCCTGAAGGACTGCATTCATGACCGTGTTGAAGATGACCGACCTCGACCTGCAAGGTAAGCGCGTACTGATCCGCGAAGACCTCAACGTGCCTGTGAAGGACGGTGTGGTAACCAGCGACGCGCGCATCCTGGCAGCGCTGCCGACCATCAAGCTGGCCCTGGAGAAGGGCGCGGCGGTAATGGTCTGCTCGCATCTGGGCCGCCCGACCGAAGGCGAGTTCTCTGCCGAAAACAGCCTCAAGCCGGTTGCCGAGTACCTGAGCAAGGCCCTGGGCCGCGAGGTGCCGCTGGTTGCCGACTACCTGGGCGGCGTCGCGGTGCAGGCCGGTGAGCTGGTGCTGTTCGAGAACGTGCGCTTCAACAAGGGCGAGAAGAAGAACGCCGACGAGCTGGCCCAGCAGTACGCTGCGCTGTGCGACGTGTTTGTCATGGACGCGTTCGGCACCGCGCACCGCGCCGAGGGCTCGACCCACGGTGTGGCCAAGTTCGCCAAGGTTGCAGCTGCAGGCCCCCTGCTGGCTGCCGAGCTGGATGCCCTGGGCAAAGCCCTGAAGGCGCCGGCCAAGCCGATGGCGGCCATCGTCGCCGGCTCCAAGGTTTCCACCAAGCTGGACGTGCTGAACAGCCTGAGCGCGGTCTGCGACCAGCTGATCGTCGGTGGTGGCATTGCCAATACCTTCCTGGCCGCTGCCGGGCACCCTGTCGGCAAGTCGCTGTACGAGCCGGACCTGGTCGACACGGCCAAGGCCATCGCTGCCAAGGTCAATGTGCCGCTGCCGGTTGACGTGGTGGTCGCCAAGGCGTTCGCCGAAGATGCCGAAGCCACCGTCAAGGCCATCGCCGATGTTGCTGCCGACGACATGATCCTGGACATCGGCCCGCAAACCGCAGCCCAGTTCGCCGAGTTGCTGAAGTCGTCGAAGACCATCCTGTGGAACGGCCCGGTCGGCGTGTTCGAGTTCGACCAGTTCGGCAAGGGTACCCAGGTGCTGGCCAAGGCCATCGCCGACAGCGACGCGTTCTCCATCGCCGGTGGCGGTGACACCCTGGCGGCCATCGACAAATATGGCGTTAGCAAGGAAATCTCCTACATTTCTACCGGTGGCGGCGCGTTCCTCGAGTTTGTCGAGGGCAAGGTCCTGCCAGCCGTGGCAATCTTGGAAGAGCGGGCCAAGGCCTGATGACTTCGGCGCCTGGCAAAGGGAGTGGCCTGATGGTCAAGCAATTGCCTGTGATGCTGCTGGCGGGTCTGCTGAGCGCGTGCTCCGGCAGCCCGGCTTCGCCTGATGACCCGGCGCAGCCGCCCAAGGGCGGCTGCTACCAGTCCGAGTGGCAGGCCGAGACCGTGCCGGTAATCAGCAAGCGGGTGGGCCCGGAAGGCCTGGAAAAGTACGACGAAGACCACCAGCGCAAGGCGCCGGGTTGCCCTTGATCGGGTAGCAGGCAACCTGAAGGCTGATTTGTGGTCTTGGAAAGGGGCCGCTGTGCGGCCCTTCGCGGGCTTGCCCGCTCCCACAGGTACCGCGCTTGACCTGTGGGAGCGGGCAAGCCCTCGAAGGGCTGCAAAGCAGCCCCATATCGAGGAAACTGAATGAAAGCGCTTTTGGCCGTGACGGTCCTGGCGACACTGGCAGGCTGCTCACTGCTGCAGCCGGCGCAACCCGCCCCGGCAGACAACTGGACCCGCTGGGTCTGCGACACCCAGGCCGAGGTGCTGTGGCGCTTCGCCGATGCCCAGCGTGACCAGGTCGATGTGCGCCTGGGCGGTGGTGACCAGGTTTACCGGCTCAAGGCCGAACCAGGTGCTTCGGGCGTGCTGTACAGCGATGGCATGCTGGCCTTCCACACCAAGGGCGAAGAAGGCCTGGTGTACTGGGTGGCAACCAACGATCTGATTGGGCGGGGCTGCAAGGCACCGTGACTGGCCGGGCCGCAATGGCGGCCCACACTACTTGAACAGCAACCGCCCCTGCGGCAGGCTTGCACGAAACATACGACGCTTGTCGGGAGAGAGATACACAATGGCACTCATTAGCATGCGCCAGATGCTGGACCACGCCGCCGAGTTCGGTTACGGCGTACCAGCTTTCAACGTCAACAACCTCGAGCAGATGCGCGCCATCATGGAAGCGGCCGACAAGACCGACTCCCCGGTGATCGTGCAGGCCTCGGCCGGTGCCCGCAAATACGCCGGCGCCCCGTTCCTGCGCCACCTGATCCTGGCTGCCATCGAAGAATTCCCGCACATTCCGGTGTGCATGCACCAGGACCATGGCACCAGCCCTGATGTCTGCCAGCGCTCGATCCAGCTGGGCTTCAGCTCGGTCATGATGGACGGCTCGCTGGGCGAAGACGGCAAGACCCCGACCGACTACGAATACAACGTGCGTGTCACCCAGCAGACCGTGGCCATGGCGCACGCCTGTGGCGTTTCGGTAGAAGGCGAGCTGGGCTGCCTGGGTTCGCTTGAAACCGGCATGGCCGGTGAAGAAGACGGTATCGGTGCCGAAGGTGTGCTGGACCACAGCCAGATGCTGACCGACCCGGAAGAAGCCGCTGATTTCGTCAAGAAAACCCAGGTCGATGCATTGGCCATCGCCATTGGTACCAGCCACGGTGCCTACAAGTTCACCAAGCCGCCAACCGGTGACATCCTGGCCATCGAGCGTATCAAGGAAATCCACAAGCGCATCCCCAATACCCACCTGGTGATGCACGGCTCCTCGTCGGTACCGCAGGAGTGGTTGGCGATCATCAACCAGTACGGTGGCGAGATCAAGGAAACCTACGGCGTACCGGTTGAAGAAATCGTTGAAGGCATCAAGTACGGCGTGCGCAAGGTCAACATCGACACCGACCTGCGCCTGGCTTCCACCGGTGCCATGCGCCGCCACATGGCCATGCACCCGAGCGAGTTCGACCCTCGCAAGTTCTTCGCTGAAACCGTGAAGGCCATGCGTGATGTGTGCATCGCCCGTTACGAAGCGTTTGGCACTGCCGGCAATGCCTCGAAGATCAAGCCGATCTCCCTGGAAGGCATGTTCCAGCGCTATGCCAAAGGCGAGCTGGCGGCCAAGGTCAACTGATCGAACCTTTGAGCGTTATAGAAAGACCCGCAGAAATGCGGGTTTTTTTTGCTTGGCATTCAGGCCTTGGGAGCGGTTTGGCGGCCCCCGGCATCAGGCTCACAGTCATGTTGCACAGGTACCGTTAGTCGATTAATTTCTTCGTCCATGGCTTATTGCCATGCCTTGCATTGCGTCTTTCGTAGCCACGGCTAGAGTTAAGCTCGGAGCCAATAGCAAGTCGTAGTTGGACATACAAGAGAAGCAGCATGGATGGCGCTTACCCTCAGCCACTGGATGGCAGTTCGGTTCTTCTGGTGGTAGACGATTACCCCGAAAACCTCATCAGCATGCGGGCTTTGCTGGCCCGGCAAGATTGGCAGGTGTTAACAGCCGGTTCGGGGATGGAAGCCCTCAGCACCTTGCTGGAGCATGATGTCGACCTGGTCCTGCTGGACGTGCAAATGCCGGAGATGGACGGCTTTGAAGTTGCCCGGCTGATGCGCGGCAGCCAACGTACGCGGCTGACACCGATCATTTTCCTGACCGCGAACGAACAGTCCGAAGCGGCCGTGCTCAAAGGCTACGCCAGCGGCGCCGTGGACTACATGTTCAAACCGTTCGACCCCAAGGTTCTCAAGCCCAAGGTCCAGGCCTTGCTCGACCAGCAGCGCAACCGGCGCATGTTGCAGCGCCTGACCCGGGAGCTGGAAGCCGCCAGGGCGTTCAATGGGTCGATTCTGGAGAACGCCGCCGAAGGCATTCTGGTGGTGGACGCACAGGGCGTGATCAGCTTTGCCAACCCGGCCATTTCCCGCTTGCTGGCGGCCCCCGTGCAGCACATTCAGGGTGCCCAATTGCTCGACCTGGTGCAGCTTCCCGCTGCCTGCCCATGGCTTGAATCGGAGTTCTACCGCGCTTACCTGGGGCAAGAAATCTACCGCGTGCACGACGCGCAACTGCGCACGCTGGCCGGCGAGCTTGTTCCGGTGGCATTGTCGTGCGCGCCGTTGCCAGCCGACCAGCAGGCCATGGTGGTGACCGTGCTGGACATGTCGGCAGTGCGCAACCTGCACCAGCAACTGGAGTACCAGGCCGTTACCGACCCGCTGACCGGCCTGCTGAACCGCCGCGGCTTCTACCAGGCGGCCGAAGGCGCTCTGTTGCGCAACGAGCGCTCGGACAAGGCCCAGGCGCTGATGTACATGGACCTGGACGGTTTCAAGCGCATCAACGACACCCTTGGCCATGACGCCGGTGACCGGGTGCTGCGCTGGGTCGCCGAGCAACTCAAGGACTGCCTGGGCAGCGAGGCCTTGCTGGCGCGCATGGGTGGCGATGAATTCACCGCGCTGTTCGACAGCCTGCCTTACCCGGAGCAGGCTGGGCGTTATGCCGAGCAGCTGCTGGAGCGGGTGTCCATCCGCCATGAAGTGGACGGCCTGGATGTGTGCCTTGGGGTGAGCATCGGCATTGCCACCTATCCGGAATGCGGTGCCAATGTCGAAGGCCTGCTGCGCGCAGCCGATGCGGCGATGTATGCCGCCAAGCAGGCCGGGCGCCAGCAGTACCGCTTTTACGACCAGGAACTCAACGGGCGGGCGCGTTCGCGGCTGATGCTTGAAGACAGCGTGCGCACGGCCATCGAGCAACAGGACTTCACCCTGGTGTACCAGCCGCAAGTCAGCTTCATCGATGGCCGCCTGCGGGGTTTCGAGGCCTTGTTGCGCTGGCAGCACCCGAGCGTCGGCGATGTGCCGCCAGGCCTGTTCATTCCTCTGCTCGAGGAAGCCCGGCTGATCAACCGGCTGGCCAGCTGGATCTACCGCCAGGGCGCGGCCCAACGCCATGCCTGGTACCAGCACTTTCCCGCAGACCTGGTGCTGGGCATCAGCCTGAGCCGTGCGCAGTTCGTCATGCCCGGGCTGGTCGAAGAACTGCAGCGGGTGATCCAGTTTTACCAGTTGGACCCGGCGCAACTGGAGGTCGAGGTTGCAGAGACCTCATTGATGTACAACATCGATGCGGCGGTGAAACAAATCCATCGCCTGCGCGAGCTGGGCGTACGGGTGGCGCTGGATGACTTTGGCGCCGGCGACTGTTCACTGCGCATGCTGCGGGACCTGCCGATCGATACCCTGAAGCTGGATCGCCACCTGGTGGCACGCTTGCCTGATACGGCAGTGGATACCGCCTTGGTGCGCAGTGTCATCAGCTTGTGCGCCGACTACGGCATCACGGTCATTGCCGAGGGCGTGGAAACCCCGGCCCAGGCAGCCTGGCTCAAGGCCAATGGTTGCGAGTATGTGCAGGGGTTCCTGGTGGCCCACCCCATGACCGCCTCGGACGCTACCCGCTTCCCGGTGATTTTCTCCTGGCCAGCGCCATGATTGGCTAGAATCGGCATTCGTTACGCCGAATGCACTGCCATGACCGTATTACGTTACCTGCAAGCCTACCCGCCGCACCTGCAAGAGCAGGTGCGCAAGATGATCGACAGCGACCGCCTGGGCGAGTACCTGCAGCGCCGCTACCCCGGGCGCCATGATGTGCAAAGCGACAAGGCGCTGTACGGCTATGCCCAGGAGCTGCGCCAGCAGTACCTGCGCAGTGCGCCGGGCCTGGACAAGGTGTTGTTCGATAGCCGGCTTGACCTGACCCACCGCGCGCTCGGCCTGAACACCGCGGTGTCGCGGGTGCAGGGCGGCAAGCTCAAGGCCAAGAAGGAAATCCGTATCGCCTCGCTGTTCAAGGAGGCCGCACCGCAGTTCTTGCGCATGATCGTGGTGCATGAGCTGGCGCACTTGCGCGAGCGCGACCACAACAAGGCCTTCTACCAGCTCTGCCAGCACATGGAACCCGATTATCACCAACTGGAATTCGACCTGCGCGTGTACCTGACCTACCGGGAACTGCCGGGCAACCTCTGAGGAACATGCAGCATGGACGTGAGCAAGACCAAAAGCAGCTTCTACCGGCGCCTGTACGTAGCCTGGCTGATCGACAGCCGCACCGCGACCAGCGTGCCGGCCCTGGTGGAAGCCACCGGTATGCCGCGGCGCACCGCCCAGGACACCATCGCCGCGCTGGCCGACCTGGACATCGTTTGCGAGTTCGAGCAACAGGAAGGCGCGCGCAACCACGCCGGGCATTACCGTATTCGTGACTGGGGCGCGGTCGACAAACAGTGGATCAGCCAGCATCTGCGGCAGGTCCGCGACGTGCTGGGTTACCCTTGAGGCCAAAAATAGAGGCAAAATGACACTATTGGCCGCTGCCCCCGGCAGTGCGGTTGTGTAACCTCACCCGCAGTGTGTGCCCTCCATGGCAAAAGGACGTAAGCATGCGGCCACTGCTTTGTGCGCTGGGAGTACTGGCAATCCTGCTGGCAACACCTGCCCTGGGTCAGGGCAAGCTGCGCCTGGTGGCGGATAAATGGCCCCCGTTCACCGATGTAGACCTGCCGGGCGGTGGCTTGGCGACCAGCATCGTCACCACGGCGCTGGCCCGTGCCGGCTACGCCAGCAGCTATGAGGAGGCGCCCTGGGCGCGGGCGCTGCAGGGCGTTGCGCAAGGGCGCTACGACGTGTTGATCGATGCCTGGTACAACGAGGCGCGTGCCAGTATCGGGCAGTTCTCCACGCCATACCTGACCAACCGTATCCGCTTGCTGCAGCGAAAAGGCCAGGCGATACGCTACCGGCAACAGTCGGACCTTTACCCCTACACCATCGCTGTCGTGCGTGATTACGCCTATTCCCCTGGGTTCGACGGCGATCCGCGCCTGCACAAGGTGGCGGTGCGCACCTTTTCCTCGGCACTGCGCATGGTCGCAGCAGGGCGAGTAGACCTGGCGGTGGAAGACGAGTACGTTGCCCGCTACAACCTGCAGCGTGAACCGCAGCAGGTGCGTGACGAGGTGGTGCTGGTTGAGCCGCCGCTGGGGGAGAACACCCTGCATATCCTGGTCAGCCTGAAGCACCCGGAGCGTGCGCGGATTGTCGAGCGGTTCGAGCAGGCGATCGCAGCGATGAAGGCCGATGGCAGCTATGCCCGGCTGCTGCGCCAGCATGGCTTTTGAGCTTGGGTGGCGTTACCGGCCTCTTCGTGGGTAAAGGCCGGGTCAGGCCTCAGCCCGGGTTGCCTTCCTTGATCAGGTGCGCGGCCAAGGTCCGCAATGGCCCCAACTGCCGGCAGATCAGCGCCAGCTGTGTCTGCACCAGCCGTTGATGTTCATCCAGCTCATCCGGCATCTGCTCCAGGGCGTTGGCCAGCGCTTCTTCGGCATCGCTGTGAATGGCCACGGGCAGCCGCGCTGCCAGGCCGTTGGCGATTTCGTCCAGGCTGCTGGCCAGGCTTTGCCCGGCACCTTCGATCAACTGTTCCTGGGCCTGGGCCGGCAATGCCGTATCGCGGTGCGCGCCCAGCCCCGAGAGGTAGCTGAGCAGGGTGTGCGACAGCACCAGGAACCGGAAGCCGACATCGGCCTCCTTACGGAAATGCCCCGGCTCCATCAGCATGTTGGCCAGGGTGGTGGACAGCGCCGCGTCGGCGTTGTGGGCATTGCGCCGGGCCAGGCGGTAGGCCAGGTCGTCGCGTTTGCCGTGGGCATACTGCTGCATGATCTGGCGCAAGTACACGCTGGCACAGGCCAGGGTATTGGCCAGCGCCTTGTTCAGGCGCCGCCCCTGCCAGTCAGGCAGGAACAGGAACACCGCAAGGATGGCAATCAGGCTGCCCACCAGGGTATCGAACAGGCGCGGCAGGAACAGGCCGTAGCCGTCGCCGATCTGGTTGAAGCAGAACAGTACCATCAGCGTGATCGCGGCCGTGGCCAGGGTGTAGCGGGTCGTGCGGTTGACGAAGAACACCACCCCGGCAACTACGGCGAACAGCGACTGGATAAGCGGGTTGGGGAACAGGTCGAACAAGGCCCAGCCAACGGTCAGGCCAATGGCCGTGCCGAAAATGCGCTGCACCAGCTTGCGCCGGGTCGCACCGTAGTTGGGCTGGCAGACGAACAGGGTGGTGAGGATGATCCAGTAGCCCTGGGTGGGGTGGATCAGGTGCACCATGCCGTAGCCAATCGACAGTGCCAGGGGCAGGCGCAAGGCATGCCGGAACAGCAGCGACGTGGGTGTCAGCTGGGTACGTAGGCGCGTCCACACGTCTTTGAGCGAGCGTGGCGAGCGGTCGAGCAGGCTGCTGTCACTGGCGTCGGCCAGGCTGTCGGGGTTGCTCGCGGCACTGAGCAGGCGGTCGAGCGTGGCCAGGTTGGCAGCCAGGGCCCGCAGCGAGCGCAACAGGCCGCGCCAGGCCGGGTTGTTTTGCAGGCGCAGGTGCTCCAGCGCAGCGTTGAGGTCTTCGAGGGCCTCGGGATAACCGCTGGCCAGCACGAAAGGCTGGCGCAGGCGGATCGAACGGGCCAGCTCCTGGCAGGACGAGCCCTGTTTGCGCAGCAGGCGCTGGCAGCGGAACATCACGTCACTGTGGAAGAACGTTTCGGTCAGGGCGTTGTAGGGGTAATGCGAGGCACTGACCCGCTCGTGGATGTCCTGGGCCAGGAAATACAGCTTCAGGTAGCGGCTGACCTTGGAGTTTGGCTGGCTGTTGCCGACCCGGTGCAGGATGATTTCCTTGGCCGCGTTCAGGGCTGCCACTACCTTGCCATTCTGCTGGGCCAGGGCCAGGCGTGTGGCTTCGACGTCGAGGGTGCGCACCGGCTCGAACAGGCTGGCCTTGAGTTTCAGGTAGCTGCCCAGCTCGAAGAACAGCTTGGCCAGGCTCTGCTGGACCGGCTGGTTGGAGAACAGCGCCTGCCACAATACCGATAACAGCCCGTACCAGGCCGCGCCCGCCACCAGCAGCATGGGCTCGTGCCAGAAATCCGTGACCTGGCCGCCGCGCTGGTCTACGCCGATCATGGTGTAAACCGCGGTGATCAGGGTTGCCGAGGCAATGGCCCCGTAGCGTTCGCCCAGTGCGCCGAGCATGGTGAGGCTGAACGCTGCCAGGGCCAGGGCGATGGCGAAGAACCAAGGGTAGGGGAACAGCAGTTCGACCGCCAGCGCAGCAATGGCGAAACACACCAGGGTGACGGCCAGGGCGCTGAGGCGGCCCTGCCAGCTGTCGTCGGTTTCGGCCAGCGCGCTGGCGATGATGCCGAGGAACAGCGGGATCAGCAGGGCCATCTCGTTCTGGTACCAGCACAGGGCCAGGCTGCCGGTGAGGGCGATGGTGACCCGGATGCTATAGCTGAACTTGTCTTGGCCCCACAGGCGACGCAGTGACTGACGGAACGAGCTCGATGACATGTTGGCCTGCTAGGCAGTGATCAGAGGAATACCTTTCAGAACCGGTTACTGGGGCCGCTTTGCGGCCCTTCGCGGGCGCGCCCGCTCCCACAGGTACTGCACAAAACCCCGTGGGAGCGGGCATGCCCGCGAAGGGGCGCGAAGCGGCCCAGATTCCGGCGCTGGGCACGGGCCAGCAAGAAGCGTTCCGTGCTGCTGAATGGATTCTACTCTACACGAACTGCGCTGCGGCGTTGGCCGATGCCCAGGCCCACTGGAAATTGAAACCACCCAGGTGGCCGGTGACATCCAGCACTTCGCCAATAAAGTACAGCCCGGGGCTTTTCAGCGACTCCATGGTCTTGGACGACACTTCGCGGGTATCCACGCCGCCCAGGGTCACTTCGGCGGTGCGGTAGCCCTCGGTGCCCGCAGGCACCACCTGCCAGTTGGCCAGCTTCTCGGCAATCTGCGCCAGTTCTGCGGGGGTGTACTGCTTCATGGGACGGGACTCGAACCACTGCTCGGCCAGCAGGTTGGCCAGCTTGCGGGTGAACACTTCGCCCAGCACGGTCTTCAGTTCGGCATTGGCGCGCTCGGTTTGCATCTGCTGCAGCCAGGTGAGTGCATCGCGGTCGGGCAACAGGTTGATCTCGACAGTGTCACCGGCTTCCCAGAACGACGAGATCTGCAGGATTGCCGGGCCACTCAGGCCACGGTGGGTGAACAGCAGGTTTTCGCGGAAGCTGGTGCCGTTGCAGGTGGCCGTGCAATCAAGCGAAGTGCCGGACAGCTCGCTGCACAATGCCTTGAGTTGTGGCTCGGTGATGGTGAACGGCACCAGCCCGGCGCGGGTCGGCAGCAGGGTGTGGCCAAACTGGCGCGCGACCTGGTAGCCGAACCCGGTGGCGCCCAGGGTCGGGATCGACAGGCCCCCGGTGGCGATCACCAGTGACTGGCAGGCGAACTGCCCGCCGCTGGTCTGCAGCAGGTAGCCGCTTTCGGTTCTTTCGATCTGTTCGATGCTGGTGTGCATGCGGATTTCGGCACCGGCCTCGTCGCATTCGGCCAGCAGCATGTCGAGGATGTCGCTGGCCTTGTTGTCGCAGAACAACTGGCCGAGCTTCTTCTCGTGGTACGCCACGCCGTGCTTGCATACCAGCTCGATGAAGTCCCATTGCGTGTAGCGGGCCAGCGCGGATTTGCAGAAATGGGCGTTGTGCGAGAGGAAGTTGGCCGGTTCGGTGTACATATTGGTGAAGTTGCAGCGCCCGCCGCCAGACATGAGGATCTTCTTGCCTGGCTTGTTTGCGTGGTCGAGCAACAGTACCCGGCGGCCGCGGCGGGCGCTGAGCTGGGCGCACATCAGGCCGGCGGCGCCGGCGCCGAGGATGATCACGTCAGTGGAGTGCACGGTGTTACCTCATGGATAGCCGGGGCCGCTGTGCGGCCCATCGCAGGCAAGCCAGCTTGTATGGTTAGACTTGAAGGGAGGAGGAGGGACAAAGCCAGCTTCTGACTGTTAGCGCAGTACAGACCGTGGGAGACCTCGCCCCTCCTCCCTTTTCACCCAAGCGCCGATAAAGAATGCTTCCGGGCTCGGACCGACGAAAGACACAAGCCAGCGCCTCTGGGTGACCCTTCAAGTACTCCAACACTATCGAGGAGAGTTGCTCATGGCAATGGTGGTTGCTGATTCAAAGCGGCTGATTGGCGTGGATGTGGCCAAAACAGAATTGGTCATTTGGGACGATGAATCAGCAGAACTCATAGCAATCCCCAATACTAAAGCAGCTATCAAGAAATGGCTCAAAGGCCTCTCGGGTGCGATGTCCGTCGCTATCGAAGCGACCAACATCTATCACGTCCTGTTTACGGATCTGGCCTTTGAGTTCGGGCATACGATTTACGTGGTAGATGGGTACGCCCTGAGCCATTACCGTAAAGGTGTCAACGTACGCGCTAAGACAGATGCAATTGATGCCCAGCTGTTGGCCCGCTATCTGAAGAACGAAGGGCAGGACCTAACGCCCTGGGCGCCGCCACCGGCTATCTATCGACAGCTTCTGAGCTTGTTCCGGCGACGTGCAGGACTGGTTCAGGCACGAACCAGCCTGACTCAGGGGTGGGCCAATGAACCGCTACTCAAAGCCGCCTTCAAGACGCATCTGCGTGCGATGCAGCGGCTTGAGCTGCTGGTGGAGAAGATGATCAAGGGCCTGCTGGAAAAGGCCGGGCTGATGCCTCAGGTAAAGCGCTGCATGAAGGTCGAAGGGGTGGGTTTTCTAACTGCTGCTCGCCTGACAGCGACGTTTCAGCGTGGCAACTTCAGCGGGGGTGATGCGTTTATCGCCTTTTTGGGTATGGATCTGAGGATTGCGCAGTCGGGGCAGAAAAAAGGGCAATCCAAGCTCACGAAGCGAGGAGACCCCGAAGCTCGACGCCTCCTTCACAACGCGGCTATGTCAGCATCCCGCACAGCAGCATGGAAGTCGTACTACGAAGAGCGCCTGGCGCGTGGTTTTAGCACGACAGCATCGCTTGTCATGCTCGCACGCAAACTGGCGCGAGTAGTATTTGCCCTACTGAAAAGCGGAGACGAGTATCGGTCAAAAGCCGCTTAAAAAACTTCCCTAAAACCATAGAATCTCCCACGGGGATCGCATCAGGGCAGACAGGTGTTTGCCACAAGGTATGCAGCGCCTGTTAGAGCGAGCGCCGCCCGCGCGGCGCATCGCGAGCTGCGCTCGCTCCTACGTTTGTTTCGGGCCAATTATTCCTGTGGGATTCGCGCGCGAACGCCTTGGTGCATGCCTCAATATCGCGCCGTACAATCAAGGCGGCCGCGCGCGCCTGTCACAGGCGTTACTGGCCCGAAACAAACGTAGGAGCGAGCGCAGCTCGCGATGCGCCGCGCGGGCGGCGCTCGATCTCACAGGCACTGAAGATGCAGCGGCTACCCTTGCCAGGAACCATAGAATCTCCCACAGGTACCGCACAAGCCTGAAGGCCTGTGGTGACCCTGTGGGCGCTGGCGTGCCTGCGATGGGCTGCAAGGCAGCCCCAAAAATGTCAGACGATACGGACTTTCAGGGACCGGCCCTTGATCTTGCCGCTGTTCAAGCGCTGCATGGCCTGCTTGGCGAGCGCCCGCTCCACCGCCACAAACGCCTGGAAGTCGAAGATCGCGATCTTGCCCACCTGCTTGCCCGGGATCCCGGCATCACCGGTCAACGCCCCGAGAATGTCGCCAGGGCGCAGCTTGTCCTTGCGCCCGGCGGCGATGCACAGGGTGCTCATCACCGGCAGCAGCGGCTCGCCGCCCTTGTTCTTCAGGCTGTCGAGCTGGTCCCAGCGCAGCGGGCTCTTCTGCAGTTGCTCGATGGCCTGGGCGCGGTGGCCTTCTGCCGGGGCAACCAGGCTCACCGCCAGGCCCTTCTCACCAGCGCGGCCAGTACGGCCCACGCGGTGCACGTGGATTTCCGCATCGCGTGCCAGCTCGACGTTGATGACCATGTCCAGGCCATCGATGTCCAGGCCGCGCGCGGCCACGTCGGTGGCCACCAGCACCGAGCTGCTGCGGTTGGCGAACATGGTCAGAACCTGGTCGCGGTCGCGCTGCTCCAGGTCGCCGTGCAGCGCCTGGGCGACGATACCCTTGGCGGTCAGGTGGGCAACCACGTCTTCGCACTGCTGCTTGGTGAAGCAGAACGCCACGCACGACTGCGGGCGATAGTGGCCCAGCACGCGGGTCACCGCCTCCAGGCGCTGCTCTGGGTCGATCTCGATGAAGCGTTGCTCGATCTGGTTGTCGGTGTGCAGGCTCTCGACTTTCACTTGCTGCGGGTTACGCATGAAGTCGGCGGCCAGTTGCTTGATGCCGGCCGGGTAGGTGGCCGAGAACAGCAGGGTCTGGCGGCGCGATGGGGTTTTGCCGATGATGCTGGCAATGGCATCGAAAAAGCCCATGTCGAGCATGCGGTCGGCTTCGTCGAGCACCAGGGTGTTCAGGCCATCGAGTACCAGTGTGCCTTTGTCCAGGTGCTGCTGGATGCGCCCAGGCGTACCGACGATGATGTGCGCACCGTGTTCCAGCGAGGCGATCTGCGGGCCCAGCGAGACACCACCGCACAGGGTCAGGATCTTGATGTTGTCCTCGGCGCGGGCCAGGCGGCGCAGTTCCTTGGCGACCTGGTCGGCCAGTTCGCGGGTCGGGCACAGCACCAGGGCCTGGCAGCCGAAGTAACGCGGGTTGATCGGGTTCAGCAGGCCGATGCCGAAGGCGGCGGTCTTGCCGCTGCCGGTCTTGGCCTGGGCAATCAGGTCCTGGCCCTTGAGGATGACCGGCAGGCTCTGGGCCTGGATCGGTGTCATCGCGGCATAGCCGAGGGCGTCCAGGTTGGCCAGCATGGCAGTGGACAGCGGCAAGGTGGCAAAGGCGGTGGATTCGGTGGTCACGAGGCGGGCCTGCGGTGCGAAGCTAAAAATGCCGCATAGTCTACCAGCCTCGTGGCCATTCGCCCTAAGACTCCATGTGGTGTTCCGGACGACGGGCACGCCTTCCGTCCGTCGGTGCCAGCTGCAGGAAGATCGCCGCCGCCAGCATGGCCATCACGCCGATGGTGACGAAGGTCAGCTGGAAGGCGCCCAATGTGGTGTCCACACCTTCGGCACTGCCGGCGGCGGTGAAGCCGCCAAGCAGGGCGCCGGCGCAGGCCACGCCCAGGCTCAGCGCCAGCTGCGCGACCACCGATAGCAGGCTGTTGCCGCTGCTGGCGCTGGCATCGTCGAGGTCGATCAGGGTTACCGTGTTCATTGCCGTGAACTGCATCGAGTTGACCGCGCCCAGCAGCCCCAGCTGGATCAGCAGCACGGCATAGGACGTCTGCTCGTCAACCAGCCCAAGGCTGGCCAGCAGCAGGCCCAGCAGCAAGGTATTGCTGGTCAGGATGATGCGGTAGCCGAAGCGTTCGATCAGCGGCCTGGCAAGGGATTTGGCCACCATTGCCGCCGCCGCCAGCGGGATCATGCTCATGCCGGCCTGGGCCGGCGAATAGCCCAGTGCGACTTGCAGCAGCAACGGCACCAGGAACGGCAGGGCGCCGCTGCCCAGGCGCGCGAACAGGTTGCCCAGGATACCAATGGCGAAGGTGCGCACGCGGAACAGGCTGGGCGAGAACAGCGGCTCGGGGTCGCGCCCGGCGCGCAGCCAGTAGGCGGCCAGGCACGCCATGCCGGCAAACAGCAGCAGCATCACCCGCAGGTGCGGCAGGTGCAGCTCGCCGAGCCCCTCCATGGCAATGGTGATCAGCACCATCGCGGCGCCGAACAGCAGGAAGCCAGGGGTATCGAAGCGGGTGCGTTCAGCGCCGCGCAGGTCGGGGATGAACTTCCAGACGGCGTAGCAGCCCAGCAGGCCGACAGGCAGGTTGAGCAGGAAAATCCAGTGCCAGCTGAGGATCTCCACCAGCCAGCCGCCCACCGTCGGACCCAGCAGTGGCCCGAGCAGGCCGGGGATGGTAATGAAGCTCATGATGCGTACCAGCTCGCTGCGCGGGTAGGCGCGCAACACCACCAGCCGCCCGACCGGCAGCATCAGGGCGCCGCCCAGGCCCTGCACCACACGGGCGAAAATCAGGAAGCCGAGGCTGTTGGCGGCGGCGCATAGCAGCGAACCAAAGCTGAACAGCAGGATGGCGCTGAAGAAGATGCGCTTGGTGCCGAAGCGGTCGGCGATCCAGCCCGAGGCGGGTATCAGCAGGGCCACCGTGAGCATGTAGGCAATGATTACGCCCTGCATCCGCAGCGGGTCTTCGGCCAGCGAGCGGGCCATGGCCGGCAGCGCGGTGTTGAGGATGGTGCCGTCCAGGGACTGCATGAAGAAGGCGATGGCGACCACCCAGGGGATCCAGCGGGCGGTGGCGGGGTCTAGCGGGGTGCGTTCGGGCATGACTTCCTCGTTTGTCAGTGCCGGCCTCTTCGCGGCTAAAGCCGCTTCTACAAGGATTACGCGTTCGTTGTAGAAGCGGCTTTAGCCGCGAAAGGGCCGGCAAGTCCAATCACAATGTCAGGGTCAGGCCTTTGACCAGCGCACCCGGCAAATGACTCGACCCGGTGCTGCGCTGTCCATAGGTGCTGGTCGACAGGATCATCTCGCGCTCCTGGGTCAGGTCCTCCAGTTGGCTACCGAGCAAACTGTACAGGCTGTCATCGAAGCGCATGGTGCTCACCGGCCCCTGGATCTGCCCGTTCTCTACCCAGAAGGTGGCGAACCGGGTCAGCCCGGTCATGCGCGCTGCTGGCAAGTCCGAGTAGTTGAGGTACCACAGGTTGCTGATGTACAGCCCAGTGCCCAGCCGCTGCAAGACCTCGTCCATGGGCAGGCCACCCGGTGCCAGGCTGAGTGCGCAGGGCGACTCGTAACTGTCGGCGCCGTTGGCCAGCAGCTTGAATTCGGCGGCGCTGCGCGCGCTGATCAGCCGTTGCGCCGCCCGGCCTTGCTGGATCAGCGGCACATCCAGGCGCGGTGAGCCTTCATCGGAAAACGCCGGGCTCAGCGAGCCGCTGACCTGCTCGGTGAAACTCACCAGCGGGCTCAGCCGTGCATCGCCGTTGTACAGGCGCTGCAAGGCGCTATTGCCGGTGGCCAGCGCCTGGGCGGAAAAACCGCCCCAGCACAGCATGCCGGCGATTTCGTCCATCGCCGCCGGGGCCAGGTAGGCACGGTAGCTGCCGGGTTCGAGGGTGACCGCCGGGCGCCCGAGGAAGCCCAACTGCTCCCGCGCCTGGCGCAGGCGCGCGGTGAAGTCGTCGGGGTTCCACACCTGGCCGGCGTAGTTGGCCTTCACCGCCTGGCCGTTTTCGTGGAACAGGCTCCAGTCGAAGTTGAAGCTGTTGGCCTGGTGCCAGCCGAAGGCACCGAACGAGCTGGCGAAGCCCCGGCAGACCGGGCCCGCGGCATAAATGCCGACCAGGTCCAGGTCACCCGCTTCGCGGTCGAGCAACGCCAGCACATCGCTGAGTTCAGGGAGCGGCTGCTGTTGCTGGCTGTGGCTGTGCCAGGCGCTTTCGTCCAGGCGCAGGTAAGGGTCGACGGCCAGCAGTGGCAGGGTCTGGCGCAGTTGCGCCAGGGCATCCGCCAAGCGTTGGCGGTCCAGTTGCGCATCGCCACTCAAGGTCACCTGCTGCTCGGCTTGGCGACCGTCGCGGATCAGCCGCAGCTGCGCGCTGGCCTGGCTGACATGCCCGGCCTGGCGCACCTTGGCGTGGTTGAAGCGCACGAACTGGGACTGCTCGGCGCTGTAGCCAAGGGTGAACTGCTCGCCACGTTCCAGGGCGGCGCGCACCTCCCCGGCCAGGGTTTCAAAGGCGTGTTTCATCAGGCATCCCCTCCGAATACATCGATCTGGCGGAACACGCAGGCCGGCGAGGCGTGGCCCACGCGCACCACCTGGTTGGGTTCGCCCTTGCCGCAGTTGGGCGTGCCCAGTACCTGGAAGGTGCTGCGGTCGCCGACCGCTGCCAGGTTGCGCCAGAACTGTGCGGAGATGCCCCGGTAGTTGGGGTTCTTGACGATGCCCTTGAGCTCGCCGTTCTCGATCAGTTGGCCCCATTCGCAGCCGAACTGGAACTTGTTGCGCGCGTCGTCGATGGACCAGGACCGGTTGGTCCGCATCAGGATGCCGTGCTCGATGCCCGCGATCAGTTGTTCGAGGGAGTGCTCGCCCGGCTCGATGTTGAGGTTGGCCATGCGGTCGATCGGCGCACGGTTCCAGCCACAGGCGCGGCTGTTGGCCACACCGTCCAGGCCGGAGCGGAACTGCGACAAAGCGCCACCCAGTGGACGCAGCAGCAGGCCGTCGCGGATCAGGAACTGCTTGCTGGCCAGTGTGCCGTCATCATCGAAGCTGTAGCTGGCCAGTTCTTCGCCGATGGTCGGGTCGAAGGTCACGTTCAGCAGGCTGGAACCGTACTGCAGGTAGCCGAAGTCACTGGCTTTGACGAAGCTGGTGCCCGCGTAGTTACGCTCGTCACCGAGGATGCGGTCCATCTCCAGCGGGTGGCCGATCGATTCGTGAATCTGCAGCATCATCTGGTCGGGCATCAACAGCAGGTCGCGCGGGCCACTGGGCGTATTAGGGGCCAGCAGCAACTGCAGGGCCTCGTCGGCGACCCGGCTGGCGGCGCCCACCAGGCCACAACGCTCAACGATCTCGTAACCGCCTTGCTGGCCGAAATTGTCGCGGCCCAGGCTGCGGCTCTGGCTGTCCTGGCCGTTGCTGGCAGTTACCCCCAGCCCCGGGAACAGAAAGCGCTGGGCATGGCGCAGCTCGGCGCCGGCTGAGTTCAGGTAGGTCTGCTCGACCAGGCTCAGGCCCAGACTGGCCTGCCAGTCCACCAGGCGGCTGTCCTTGGGTACGCTGGCTGATTCCGCGGCGAGCAGGCCAAGGCAGTCGGCCAGGCTGGGCACGGGCTGGTCGAGGTTGGGCGAGATGTGGTCGTGGCGGGCGCTGGGCACGGGTTGCCCGCGCAGGTCCAGCAGGCTATGCCGGGCAATCTGCCGGGCCAGGGCTTCGGCGTGCTCCAGGGCGCGCTGCAGGCCGGCCTGCGACAGATCGGCGGTGGCCGCATAGGCCTCCACGCCATTGACCCGTACGGTAAGCATTGCGCCCTCGTCCTGGCTGAACGAGGGTGGCTCGGCCACATTGCGGCGAACCGAAAGCGCCTGGTGCGACTGTTTCACATGGCGCAGGGAAAACAACTCGGCCTTGCTGCGCAGCGCGGCAAAGCGCTGGCGCAGCAGGGCGCTGGAATCGAACATGTGCAAGCCTCCGTGTACACGGTGGCTCCCCCTAGAACCACTCGTCCTGCATCGCGAGGCAAGTGTTGTCGCGCGCCTCGAGCAATGCCAGCTCATTATGGCAGCCTGGTACTTCCCAGGTCAGGAAATAACGGGCGGCCTGCAGCTTGCCGAGGTAAAAGTCGCGATCGGCAGCGTCGGCCTTGAGCAGCCCGAGTTCGGCGTGGACTGCCTGTTCCAGCCACCGCCAGCCGATTACACAGTGGCCGAAGGCCTTCAGGTACAGGGCCGAGTTGGCCAGGGCGCCGGCGACTTTACCCTGGGCCAGGTCACCGAGCAGGGTCAGGGTGACCCCTTGCAGGCGGTTGACCAGTTGCTCCAGTGGCTGGCGCAGCGGGTCGAGGTTGGGGTGATGGCTGGCGCGCTCGCCGGTGGCGGCGATTCGGCGAAGCAGTTGCTTGAGGCCAGCGCCATTGTTCTGCGCCAGCTTGCGGCCGAGCAGGTCGAGCGACTGGATGCCCTCGGTGCCTTCGTGGATCGGGTTCAGGCGGTTGTCGCGGTAGTACTGCTCCACTGGGTATTCGCGGGTATAGCCGTGGCCGCCGAGAATCTGGATCGCCAGTTCGTTGGCCTTGAGGCAGAACGCCGAGGGCCAGGACTTGACGATCGGGGTCAGCAGATCGAGCAGTTCCTGCGCCTGGTTGCGGGCGCTCTCATCACTGCCGGTCTGCGTGTCGTCGAACAGGCGCGCGGCGTACAGGCCAAGATCGAAGGCGCCTTCGACGTAGGCTTTCTGCGCCAGCAGCATGCGTTTCACATCGGTGTGCTGAATGATCGGCACCGCGCTGCTGTGCGGGTCCTTGTTGTCCGGCAGGCGGCCCTGCGGGCGCTGGCGGGCGTATTCCAGCGAATACAGGTAGCCGGCATAACCCAGCATCACCGCGCCCATGCCGACGCCAATACGCGCCTCGTTCATCATCTGGAACATGCAGGCCAGGCCTTGATGCGGCTGGCCGACCAGATAGCCGACGCATTGGCCGTTGTCACCGAAGTTGAGCGCCGTGGAGGTGGTGCCGCGCCAGCCCATCTTGTGGAACAGCCCGGCCAGCAGCACATCGTTGCGCGGACCGCAGCTGCCGTCGGGGTTGACGTGGTACTTGGGCACGATGAACAGCGAGATGCCCTTCACCCCAGGCGGTGCGTCCGGCAGCTTGGCCAGGACCATGTGCACGATGTTTTCCGACAGCTCGTGGTCGCCGCCGGAGATGAAGATCTTGTTGCCCTTGAGCCGATAGCTGCCGTCGCCGGCAGGTTCAGCGCGGGTGCGGATGTCGGCCAGCGACGAGCCGGCGTGGGGTTCGGTCAGGGCCATGGTGCCGAAGAAGCGGCCCTCTATCATCGGCTGCAGGAACAGGCGCTTCTGCTCCTGCGTGCCGAAGCTTTCGATCAGGTTGGCCGCGCCCATGGTCAGGAACGGGTAGGCTGTGGTGCCGGCGTTGGCGGCCTGGAAGTGCGCGAAGCACGCTTGCGAGACCAGGCTGGGCAGTTGCATACCACCTGCGTCGTAGTCGCGGTTGGCGTTGAGGAAACCGGCCTCCAGGAACGCGTCGACGGCGGGTTTCACCTCGGGGATCAGCTCGGCGCGGCCGTCGACGTAGCGCGGCTCGTTTTCATCGGCTTTGCGGTTGTGCGGGGCGAAGAACTTCTCGGCGATGGTGCGCGCGGTGGTCAGCGCGGCGTCGAAGGTTTCGCGGCTGTGTTCGGCGAAGCGTGGGCGCTGGGTGAGGGCTTCGGCGTCGAGGACTTCGTAGAGCTCGAAGGCGAGGTTGCGGGGGCTGAGCAGGGTCTCGGGCATGGGGGCGGTCCTTGAGCGGGCTTGAGGCGAGTCTAGGATCGGCCGAATAAGACTGGCTACCATGATCGATACAAATGATGTTCAGTCACAGATCCTCGTATTTGGAGCGTCTGATGTTGATTGACGGGGGAAGGGGCTGCGTAGAGTGAGCGTCAACGGAACCAGATGCTCGCAGCAAGCATTCCAGCACCTGCGAGATCAACAGGCATGCAGCTATCAGTCTTGGTACCTACGTGCGTCGCAAAAATTTCCTACGTCCAAAGTGATCTCTGGACTGGTGTGGCATTAGCCGCAAACTTCGTAACCTCCCGAGGGGATGAGGGACGTTTTTTTGCGAGCGACGGGAAAGACTACGCCAATACCCGTAGGGTTGTGAGTCAGCGGTGGGTACCGTTGGGCGAAAATGAGCGAAGTTTCGCCAGGCTGGCGGTATCTGGTGGCTTAGGCGTAACTCTGAGTCGCGCATCTTGGAAAGATAGTGTGGCACCTGCTCGGTCACGGATGCCCGCTTTGTTCGCCGCAGCAGCTTCGGCGCCTGTAAGACCGAGCGCCGCCCGCGCGGCGCATCGCGAGCTGGCGCTCGCTCCTACGTTTTTTTCGGGCCAATCATTCCTGTGGGATTTGCGCGCGAACGCTTTGACGCATGGCTTGATATTGTGTCGTATGAACAAGGCGGTCGCGCACGCCTGTCACAGGCCTCACTGGCCCGAAACAAACGTAGGAGCGAGCGCCAGCTCGCGATGCGCCGCGCGGGCGGCGCTCGATCTCAAAGGCGCTGAAAATGTTGTGTCGGTCACCTGTCAGCCCACCCCCAATCTCAAGGCGGACACCCATAAAAAAAGGAGAGCCAAAGCTCTCCCTTTCCCTCAACAACCCTCAGCCTCAGCCAATCGTCATCAAGCTGGCGTTACCACCGGCCGCCGCAGTATTCACACTAACCGCGCGCTCAATCACCAGCCGCTCCAGCGCAATCTGATGATCCCCGCTGGACAACCCGTGCACACCCACGATCGCCCCGCCACGCTTGGCCACCTGCTGGCAAACGCCACGCAGCTGGTCCGAGTCGCCATGGTGGATCACGGCGTCGAACGCCACTTCATCCTTGTTCCAGTCCGCCACCAGCTTCACCTTGGCCTGCAACTCACGCGGCAGGCGCGCGCGCAAGGCCTTGCCCGGTTCGCTGTCAGCCCACACCGCCGAGCTGCCAACAGCCAGCACCGCGGCGAGCTGCGCCAGCAGGTCGGTTTCATTGTCGGCCAGGCACAGCACATGCTCGCGCGGCAGGATGGTGTAGCTGTTGCGCTCACCGGTCGGGCCTGGCAGCAGGCGGGCGATGCCGCTCTGCGACTGGCCAGCGAACTGGTCGCACAGCGCGGCCAGGTCGGCCAGCTGATTGCTCTCGGCCCAGGCCTTCAAACCGTGCAGCGGCTTCACCAGTTGCTCATGCAGGGTACGGTCCGGCTTGCCTTCGCCATCCTGTTGCTGGAAGTGGCGGCCAATCGCGTCGGCCGGGCGGGTCGACAGCAGGCGATACAGGTACAGCGGGCCGCCGGCTTTCGGGCCGGTACCAGACAGGCCTTCACCACCGAAGGGCTGCACGCCTACCACGGCGCCAACGATGTTGCGGTTGACGTACATGTTGCCGGCGTTGGCGGTTTCCACCACCTTGGCAATGGTCTCGTCGATGCGGGTGTGCACGCCAAGGGTCAGGCCATAGCCGGAGTTGTTGATCTGCTCGATCAACTGGTCGAGGTTGCGGCGGTTGTAGCGCACCACGTGCAGCACCGGGCCGAAGATTTCACGCTTCAGCTCGTCGAAGCTGTCCAGCTCGATCAGGGTCGGCATGACGAAGGTGCCGCGCTTGATCTCGGCAGCATCGGCGATCGCGACCTGGTAGACCGAGCGGCCTTTTTCACGCATGCCCTGGATGTGCTTCTCGATACCGGCCTTGGCTTCGGCGTCGATCACCGGGCCAATGTCAACTGCCAGGCGGTCCGGGCAGCCGAGGCGGCTTTCAGCCATGGCCCCCTTGAGCATTTCGATCACGCGGTCGGCGGAGTCTTCCTGCAGGCACAGCACACGCAGGGCCGAGCAACGCTGGCCGGCGCTGTCGAAGGCCGACGATACCACGTCGATCACCACTTGCTCGGTGAGCGCAGAAGAGTCGACGATCATGGCGTTCTGGCCACCGGTTTCGGCGATCAGCGGGATCGGCCGCCCCTGGTTGTCCAGGCGGCCGGCGACGTTGCGCTGCAGCAGGCGCGCGACTTCGGTGGAACCAGTGAACATCACGCCTTTGACCCGCTCGTCACCAACCAGGCCGGCACCCACGGTTTCACCGCGCCCTGGCAGCAACTGCAGTACACCTTCCGGAATGCCGGCTTCCAGTAACAGGCGCACGGCCTGCGCGGCGATCAGTGGGGTCTGTTCGGCAGGCTTGGCCAGTACCGGGTCGCCGGCAGCCAGGGCTGCGGCCACCTGACCGGTGAAAATCGCCAGCGGGAAGTTCCATGGGCTGATGCAGACCACCGGCCCCAGCGGGCGGTGCGCGTCATTGCTGAAGTCGTTGCGGGCCTGCACCGCGTAGTAGCGCAGGAAGTCCACCGCCTCACGCACTTCGGCGATGGCGTTGGCAAAGGTCTTGCCGGCTTCGCGAATCAGCAGCCCCATCAACGGCTGGATTTCTGCCTCCATCAGGTCGGCGGTACGCTCCAGAATCGCGGCGCGCTCTGCCGGCGGGGTGGCCTGCCAGATCGGCGCCGCGTTGATGGCGCACTGGATGGCGTTGTCCACGTCGGCGACCGTAGCTTCCTGCACATGGCCTACCACATCGCGGTGGTCTGCCGGGTTCAGCACCGCTACCGCAGCCGCCTCACTGGCGGCGCAGGCCAGCAGCGGGGCGGCTTTCCAGTCATTGTGAGCGGTGGCCAGCATGGCGCAGGACAGCGAAGCCAGGCGGTGCTCGTTGGCCATGTCGATACCGGCCGAGTTGGCCCGTTCGCTGCCATACAGGTCACGCGGCAATGGGATGCGCGGGTGCGGCAAGCCGATGCTGCCCTCCTGGGTGCCCATGCGTTCGATGCTGGCGACCGGGTCGGCGACCAGTTCCTGGATCGAGATCGAGTGGTCGGCAATGCGGTTGACGAACGAGGTGTTGGCGCCGTTTTCCAGCAGGCGACGCACCAGGTAGGCCAGCAACGTTTCGTGGGTGCCCACCGGAGCATAGACGCGGCATGGGCGGTTCAGCTTGCCATCGGCCAGCTTGCCGACCACCTGCTCGTACAGGGGCTCGCCCATGCCGTGCAGGCACTGGAACTCGTACTGGCCCGGGTAATAGTTCTGCCCGGCAATATGGTAGATGGCCGACAGGGTGTGGGCGTTGTGGGTGGCGAATTGCGGGTAGATGGCCTCGGGTACGGCCAGCAGCTTGCGTGCGCAGGCCACGTAGGACACGTCGGTGTACACCTTGCGCGTGTATACCGGGTAGCCCTCCAGCCCCTCGACCTGGGCGCGCTTGATCTCGCTGTCCCAGTAGGCACCTTTGACCAGGCGGATCATCAGGCGGTGGCGGCTGCGCTTGGCCAGGTCGATAACGTAGTCGATCACGTACGGGCAGCGCTTCTGGTAGGCCTGGATGACGAAGCCGATGCCGTTCCAGCCAGCCAGCGCCGGCTCGAAGCACAGGCGCTCGAGCAGGTCCAGCGACAGCTCCAGGCGGTCGGCTTCCTCGGCATCGATGTTCAGGCCGATGTCGTATTGCTTGGCCAGCAAGGTCAGCGACAGCAGGCGCGGGTACAGCTCTTCCATCACCCGCTCGTACTGGGCCCGGCTGTAGCGCGGGTGAAGCGCCGACAGCTTGATCGAGATGCCTGGGCCTTCATAGATGCCGCGGCCATGCGAAGCCTTGCCGATCGAGTGGATGGCCTGCTCGTAGGACGCCAGGTATTTCTGCGCGTCGTGCTCGGTGAGGGCGGCCTCGCCGAGCATGTCGTAGGAATAACGGAAGCCCTTGGCCTCGAAGCGGCTGGCATTGGCCAGGGCTTCGGCAATGGTTTCGCCCGTGACGAACTGCTCGCCCATCAGGCGCATGGCCATGTCGACACCCTTGCGGATCATCGGCTCGCCGCTCTTGCCGATGATGCGGGTGAGCGAGGAGGTGAGGCCGGCTTCGTTGTGCGTGCTGACCAGCTTGCCGGTCAGCAGCAGGCCCCAGGTGGCGGCGTTGACGAACAGCGACGGGCTGTTGCCCAGGTGCGGCTGCCAGTTGCCGTTGCTGATCTTGTCGCGGATCAGTGCGTCACGGGTGCCCTTGTCGGGGATGCGCAGCAGGGCTTCGGCCAGGCACATCAGGGCCACGCCTTCCTGCGAAGACAGCGAGAACTCCTGCAGCAGGCCCTGAACGATGCCCGCCCGGCCGCCGGCGCTTTTCTGGTTGCGCAGTTTCTCGGCAATGCCGGCGGCCAGCTTGTTGGTCGCCTCGGCCAGCGGTGCGCTGAGGCGCGCCTGTTCCAGCAACATCGGTACCACTTCCTGCTCGGGGCGGCGGTATGCGGCGGTAATGGCCGAGCGCAGTACCGACTGGGGCAGGATGCTCTCGGCGAATTCCAGGAAGCACTGGTGACCATGGTCAGGCTGGACCTCGCCGGCGTCATCGGCCAGGCTGCCGGCATGGCCGTTGAGGTCGTTCAGGGTCGCGCCACCCTCGAGCTTCTCCAGGTAATTGAAGATCGCCTGCTTGATCAACCAGTGCGGCGTGCGGTCTATCGACTGCGCTGCTGCCTTGAGTCGCTCACGGGTAGGGTCATCGAGTTTGACCCCAAGGGTGGTCGTCGCCATTTCTTATCCTCGTTATTGCCACGGCTGTGGCCTAAGCTGGCGCCAAGATTAGCTGTAGGACAATTCGGGTGCAACCAGGTGCAACCCGAATTTTTCGAGGAAAAGGTGCAACTCGTCCGACAGTGATTTCCGTACAGGGCGAGGGGTCGTTTTTGGCGCGGTTAAATCGCGAAACCGACCTCTTCGCTCCAAAAAGGGGCAAAAAATCGGCTTCGTCGGAAAATGCACGGGCAGGTGCAACTTGCAAATGAAAAATGGTTGCACCCACTTTGCGTTGTTGCATAGCATTCGCCGCCTGGGTGCAACCGCAAACGCTGCGGTTGTGCATGAGATAAAAACAAACGCCAGGGCACACACATGGGCAACCCACTAACGATCACCTTCGTGATCTACATCGCGGCAATGGTGCTGATCGGCTTCGCCGCCTATCGCTCCACCAACAACCTTTCCGACTACATTCTGGGCGGGCGCAGCCTGGGCAGCGTGGTAACCGCACTGTCTGCCGGTGCTTCCGACATGAGTGGCTGGCTGCTGATGGGCCTGCCGGGCGCCATCTACTTCGCTGGCCTGTCCGAGGCCTGGATCGCCATCGGCCTGACCGTGGGTGCCTACCTGAACTGGCTGTTCGTGGCCGGTCGCCTGCGCGTGCAAACCGAGCACAACGGTGACGCGTTGACCCTGCCGGATTATTTCTCCAGCCGCTTCGACGACAATAGCGGCTTGCTGCGCATCATTTCCGCCATCGTCATCCTGGTGTTCTTCACCATCTACTGCGCTTCCGGCATCGTTGCCGGTGCCCGTCTGTTCGAAAGCACCTTCGGCATGCCCTACGAAACCGCCTTGTGGGCTGGCGCTGCCGCCACCATCGCCTACACCTTCGTGGGTGGCTTCCTGGCGGTGAGCTGGACCGACACGGTGCAGGCGTCGCTGATGATCTTTGCGTTGATCCTCACGCCGGTGATCGTGCTGATCTCCACAGGTGGCTTCGACACTACCTTCGCGGCCATCGAGGCGGTCAACCCGGCCAACTTCGACATGTTCAAAGGCGCAACCTTCATCGGCATCATCTCGCTGATGGGTTGGGGCCTGGGCTATTTCGGCCAACCACACATCCTGGCGCGCTTCATGGCGGCCGACTCTGTGAAGTCGATTGCCAACGCCCGCCGCATCTCCATGGCCTGGATGATCCTGTGCCTGGCCGGTACCTGCGCCGTGGGCTTCTTCGGCATCGCCTATTTCTCGGCCAACCCTGATCTGGCTGGCCCGGTCACCGAAAACCACGAGCGCGTGTTCATCGAACTGGCGAAGATTCTGTTCAACCCCTGGATTGCCGGCGTATTGCTGTCGGCCATTCTGGCGGCGGTGATGAGCACCCTGAGCTGCCAGTTGCTGGTCTGCTCCAGTGCCCTGACCGAAGACTTCTACAAAGCCTTCCTGCGCAAGCATGCGTCGCAGCGTGAGCTGGTGTGGGTCGGCCGCCTGATGGTGCTGGCGGTGGCCCTGATCGCCATCGCCATGGCGGCCAACCCGGAAAACCGTGTGCTGGGCCTGGTGGCCTATGCCTGGGCCGGCTTCGGTGCAGCCTTCGGCCCGGTGGTGCTGATTTCGGTCCTGTGGAAAGGCATGACCCGTAACGGCGCGCTGGCCGGTATCGTGGTCGGTGCACTGACCGTGATCCTGTGGAAGCAGATCGATGTCTGGGGCCTGTACGAAATAATCCCGGGCTTCCTGCTGGCGAGCATTGCCATCGTCGTGGTGAGCAAGCTGGGCAGCCCTTCGCAGGCGATGGTGCAGCGCTTCGAGACGGCTGATGCGGCGTACCACGCTGACAAGTAATACCCGCTGAGCCGGCGGCGCCTGCTTCCACAGGGTTTGCACGGAACCTGAAACCAGTGCGGTCCGTGTGGGAGCGGGCAAGCCCGCGAAGAAGCCGCCGCCGATCGACGGCCAGGCCTGACGCCGCCTGCAAGGCAAGGTAAACTTGCCGCCTTCGCAGGAGTTGCCATGAACTATCGTCACGCCTTCCACGCCGGCAACCACGCCGACGTCCTCAAACACATCGTGCTGACCCGCCTCATCGCCCTGATGTCGCGCAAGGAGCAGCCGTTCGCCTACATCGATACCCACGCAGGGCTTGGCCTGTACGACCTGCAGGGCGACCAGGCAAGCCGCACCGGCGAGTATCAGCAAGGTGTAGCCCGCCTGTGGAACCGCGATGACCTGCCGGCCATGGCCGCTGACTACCTGCGCGTCATCAAGCGTTTGAACGCCGACGGCGAGCTGCGCTACTACCCTGGTTCGCCTGAGCTGGCCCGGCGTTTGATGCGCCAGCAGGACCGTGCCCTGCTCAATGAGAAGCACCCGGAAGACGGGCCGCTGCTCAAGGAGAACATGAAGAAAGACCCGCGCGTTACCGTGCACCTGGGTGAAGGCTGGTACGTGCCGCGGGCCTTGCTGCCTGTGCAGGAAAAGCGCGCGATCATGCTGATCGACCCGCCGTTCGAGCAGGCCGATGAGCTCAAGCGCTGCACCACGGCCATGAAAGAGGCCATTGGGCGCATGCGCCAGACGGTTGCAGCCATCTGGTACCCGATCAAGGACCAGCGTTCGTTGACACGCTATTACCAGGACCTGACCAGCACCGGCGCACCCAAGCTGCTGCGGGTGGAGCTGTATGTGCACCATCAGGACAGCCCCCAGGGGCTCAATGGTTCTGGCTTGGCCATCGCCAACCCGCCGTGGGGGTTGGAAGACGAGCTCAAGGAGTTGCTGCCGTGGCTGGCCAAGGAGCTGGCGCAGACTGCCGGTAGCTACCGCATGGACTGGCTGATCGCCGAGTAGGCCGCACCTCGATTCCTTGTAGGAGCGGCCTTGTGTCGCGATAGGGCCGCAAAGCGGCCCCGGCAATTTCTGCCGCGAAGCTGAGAAACTGGGGCCGCTTCGCGCCCCTTTCGCGACACAAGGCCGCTCCTACAACGACCGCGCAGTTCGTGATCTTTGCGTTATAATCCCGCCTTTTAGTCGCCACCCGCCCAAGCGGCCGCTGGCGCATCTCTACCGAATGAAGAGGCTGATCCCTTGGCATTGACGATTCTTGGCCTGTCCGGCGCCCTTAGCCATGACCCTTCCGCGGCCCTGTACATTGATGGCAAGCTGATTGCCGCCGCCGAAGAAGAGCGCTTCGTGCGTGACAAGCATGCGAAGAACCGCATGCCCTACGAGTCGGCGAAGTTCTGCCTGGAGCAGGCAGGCATCAAGCCATCCGACGTCGACGTGGTTGCCATCCCGTTCGCGCCCATCAGCCTGTTCGGCAAGGCGCGCTGGCACTACGCCAAGCGCTACTGGTACGCCCCGGATCGCGCCCTCGATGCAATCCTGATGGGCAACCGCCGCTACAAGCGCTACCGCAAGAAGATCGTCTGGTGCCTGGAGCAACTGGGCTTCGACCCGAAAAAGATCAAGATCGAGCCGGTCGAGCACCACCTGGCCCATGCTTCCAGTGCCTATCACTGCTCGGGCTTCAAGGAAAAAACGGCCATCCTCGGCATTGACGGTAAAGGCGAGTACGCCACCACCTTCTTCGGCTACGGCGAAAACGGCAAGATCCACAAGATCAAGGAATTCTTCGACCCGGACTCGTTGGGTGGCCTGTACGGTGCCATTACCGAGTTCCTCGGTTTCGAGATGCTCGATGGCGAGTTCAAGGTCATGGGCATGGCGCCGTATGGCGATGCCAGCAAATACGACTTCTCGCGCCTGGCCAGCTTCGAGAACGGTGAACTGGTGATCAACACCGAATACGCCAACGTCATCGGCCTGCGCCGCCATAAAGAAAAGGGCAAGGGCTTCTACTTCTCGCCCAAGCTGATCGAGTGGCTGGGGCCCAAGCGCGAAGGCGATATCGCCGACGAGCCGTACATCCATTACGCGGCCAGCATGCAGGCGTTGTTCGAGAAGATCGCCCTGCAGATGATCGACCACTACCTGGGCGACACCCTGCGCGAAACCGGCAAGCTGGCGTTTGCCGGCGGCTGCGCGCTGAACGTCAAGCTCAACCAGAAGATCATCGCCCGCCCGGATGTCAAAGAGCTGTTCGTGCAGCCGGCTTCCGGCGACGCCGGTACTGCGGTTGGCGCTGCGGCCTACGTGTCCCACGCCCGTGGCGTACCGGTCGAGAAGATGGAGCACGTCTACCTCGGCCCGTCCTATTCCAACGAGGACGTGATCGCTGCCTGCGCTCGGCACCCGAATGCACCGGCGTGGCGCAAGCTCGACGACATGCCGCAGCGTATCGCCAAGATCATGGTCGATGGCAACCCGGTGGCCTGGTTCCAAGGCCGCATGGAGTTTGGCCCGCGCGCCTTGGGCGGGCGTTCGATCATCGGTTGCCCGAGCGTGCCGGGCGTCGCCAACCGTATCAACGAGCAGATCAAGTTCCGCGAGCGCTGGAGACCTTTCTGCCCGTCGATGCTCGACACTGTCGCCCCGCAGATGATCAAGGTCGATCACCCGGCGCCGTTCATGACCTTCACCTTCGAAGTGGCTGAAGAGTGGAAAACCCGTGTGCCGGAGGTGGTTCACGAGGACGGTACCTCGCGTGCCCAGGTGCTCAAGCGTGAGTACAACCCGCGCTACTACGACATGATGAAGGCGCTCGAAGACCTGACCGGCAACGGCGTGTCGCTGAACACCTCGCTGAACCGCCGTGGCGAGCCGATGATCTGCTCGCCGACCGACGCCCTGAACATGTTCTTCGGCTCGGACCTGCAGTACCTGATCATGGAAGACATCCTGGTTGTGAAGGACGGCGCTGCCGCCTATGACCAGCCGCTCTGAACCGCGCATCCTGCAGTTCTGCCATGGCTATGACGGGCCGTTTCTGGACTGTGCCCGTCAGTACGCCAGCCTGTTCCAGGGGCGTGGCTACCGGGTCACCACGGTGTTCCTCACGGGGGCAGCCGACCCGCAAGTAGCGGCGGGTTGCGCCTCGGACGAGGTGTTGTTCCTGGGCTTCAGCTCCAAGGCCGTGCGTGGTCTCAAGCTGGGCGCGATCCGCGCCCTGCGGCGGATTGCGGCCGAGCGCAATTTTGCGTTCTGCATCGCCCACCGCTTCAAGCCGATCTATGTGGCGTTGCTGGCTACTGGCCTGCCGGTGATCGGCGTGCACCATGCCTTTGGTGACTACCAGCGCAAGGGGCGGCGCATTTTCGCCAACCTGTTCGGCAAACGCCTGAGCCTGCTCGGGGTGTCGGATGCCGTACGCGACGACATGCGCCGTTGCTTGCCGCAGTGGCCGGCCGAACGCATCCAGACGCTGTACAACCGTATCGACATCGAGGCCCTGCAGGTGACCCAGGTGCCGCGCGCCGAGGCGCGGCAGGCGCTGGGCCTGGATGCGCAGGCATGGATCGTCGGCAATGTCGGCCGGCTGCACCCGGACAAGGACCAGGCCACGCTTTTGCGCGGTTTTGCCCAGGCACTGCCCGGGCTGCCGGCCGGCGCCCGGCTGGCGATCCTTGGCAAGGGGCGTCTGGAAGGCAAGCTCAAGGCCCTGGCTGGCGAACTGGGTATTGCCGGGCAGGTCGACTTCCTTGGCCAGGTGCCGGACGCGCGCCGTTACTTCCGGGCTTTCGACGTGTTCGCCCTGAGCTCCGACCATGAGCCGTTCGGCATGGTCCTGCTCGAGGCCATGGTAGCCGGGGTGCCCGTGTTGGCCACCGCCTGTGGCGGTGCCCGCGAGGTGGTCGAGGGCGTTGGCGTGCTGTTCCCGCTGGGCGACCCCGGGCAGTTGGCCCAGGGCCTGGAACATATGGCCGTGCTCGACGGGCAGCAGCGCCAGTCCTGTGCCGAACACATGCTGCAACGCCTGCGTGAGCGCTTTTCCGACCAGGCCGTGCGCGAGGCCTTCTGGCAACTGCCGCAGGTGCGTGCGCTGGTGGGGCAGGGGTGATGCTCAATCGTATTCAGGCTTGGCGCGAACGCGGCTGGCAAGTGATCGACGCCCACGCCTATGCCCAGGCGTGGGCCCGCTTTGGCGGCAGCGTCGCGACTCACCCGCTGGTGGTCGAGCAACTGGCTGACCTGGCGCAGATACCCGTGCGCTACCTTGGCTGGCACCAGAATGGCGAGCTGAAAGCCGCCATTGCGACCTGGGGGCGCCACCTGGCCCTGTCCAAGGACGTGCTCAAACGCGCCGGCAAGAAAGCCCTGTTCGACCTCGGCAACGCCGAAATCATCCTGCCGGCCGCACCCGATGCCGGCGCACCGCTGCGTCACAGCGTGCGCTACCTGTCCGAACTGAACCAGGGCCGCTTCAGCGGGCTCAAGGTGCAGAAGGAACAGCTGGCCATGGCCCGCGCGCACGAAGACCTGTCGAAGAAGTTCCGCTACAACCAGCGCCGCGAGCTGCGCCTGCTGGAAGAGGCGGGCGGGGTGGTGCGCCCGATCAGCGCGTTCAGCGCACAGGAAATCGCCAGCATGTACTGCGACCTGTTCCAGCGCCGCTGGGGCTTCCCGGCCACCGGTGCCGAGCGCATGGCCGATGTGCTGGAGCGGCTGCGTGAGCTGCTGATCGGCTCGGTACTGCTGCTGGACGGCAAGCCGATTGCGATCCAGCTGGTGTACCGTGTCGAGGCACCGCAGTGGGTCAGCGTGGAGTACATCAACGGCGGTGTCGACCCCGAAACCAAGGCCTTCAGCCCAGGTAGCGTGTTGAGCTTCCTCAACACCCAGGCGGCCTGGGACGACGCCCGAGCGCGCAACAAGCCGCTGCGGTTCTCGTTCGGTCGTGCCGACCGCGAGTACAAGGAGCGTTGGTGCAACCCCGTGCCGGTGTACCAGGTATGAGTCGCAAGCAGCAGTTGCTCAAGCGCCACCGGCGCAACAAACGCCTGGCGCTGCTGGCAGGGCTGGCCGGGCTGGTCGCCTTGGGCCTGGCCACCTGGTGGTGGCTGCCGCTTTTGCTGTTGCCGCTGCTGTGGGCTGCGCATGAGGCGTGGTTTGCCGACCATCTGTTCTACACCCCGGGCGAAGATTACGCCTACGACTTCGGGGAGCACACCCGGCCCGTGGCCGCGCGCTTGCAGGCCGGTCTGCTCAAGGCCGACTGCGTGCTGCAGGGCGGGGAAACCCTGGTGCTCGAACTGCACATAAAAAGCAGTTGGCTGGGGCGTTTTCTCGATCCGCGGGTCGAACTGCTGGCGGGCGAGCAGGCCGACCAGCAAACCTTCGAGCGCGGTGTCGCCGGCTTGCGTTATCTCAACCTCACCGGCCTGGCCGCCCCCCTGCAGGCCGGCACACTGCGCTTGCGTGGCCGGCATTGCCGGCTGCTGGGCCAGCCGCGCTTGTGGATAACCCCGGCGGTCGAACTGCAACGGCGGCGGGTAATGGTGATTGCACCCCATGCCGATGACGCCGAGTTGGCTGCCTACGGGCTGTACAGCCAAGCGCAGGAAGCCTGGGTGGTCACGCTGACCGCCGGTGAAATCGAGGCCGAGCATTATCGGCAGATGGGCCTGGGCAAGGCCGAAGCCGCTCGCCTGAAAGGTCGCCTGCGCGCCTGGGACAGCATTGCCGTGCCGCGCTGGGCCGGGGTGGCGGAATCTCGTTGTGTGCAGTTGGGCTACTTCTGCCTGCAATTGCCTGCCATGCAGGCGGCGCCCGATCGGCCTGCGGCGTCTCGTGAAGCCGACATGGCCGATATCCGCCCGTTCCGCCAGTTCAACCCGTTCCCGCTGCCCGCCGACCTGGACGGTGCCCCTACCTGGCACAACCTGTTGGCCGACTTGCGGGCTGTGCTCGAGTTGGCCAGGCCCGAAGTGCTGGTGCTGCCGCACCCCCAGCTGGACCCGCACCCCGATCATGTCTGCGCCCAGGCCGCGGTGCTCGAAGCCTTGCAGGGGCTGGCCTGGAAGCCACAGACCCTGCTGTGCTACGCCAACCACCTGCATGACAACGATCGCTGGCCAATGGGCGATAGCGGTGACGGCGTGGCGTTGCCGCCGCAGTTGAGCGCGGATCAGGCCTGGGCCCCCTGCAGCCTGGTACTGGACCTGGCCAGCCAGCGTGACAAGGCAATGGCGCTGGGCATGATGCACGACCTGCAACCGCCAGCCCCCTTCAAGCGTCGCCTGCGCCGCTTGCTGCAGCGGTGGCTGGCCGGTCGCCGCCCGTCGCCTTATGGGGAGAACGAGTTCTTCCGCAAGGCGGTGCGCCGGCATGAGCTGTTCTGGCGGCGTGAGCTGTAAAACTGACCGCGTTGGCGCAGAGCGCCCAAGGAACATGATGAAAGTCCTATTTCTAGTACAGAAGGAACAGCGCGCGATCCTGGATCGCCTGTACGACGGCGTCGCGGCCAACTGCGAATGCGACCTGCGCTGGTTGACCAGCGAAGACCAACGCAACCTGCGCCGCTACTTCAAGCGCCAAGTGCAGGTCGAGCGCTATGACCGCATTGTTTTCTTTCTGCGCTTCAAGCAGGAAATCCGCCAGGTCGCGTTCATTCGTACCGTGCCGAACCTGGTCATACTCGAGCACGACGCCTACCAGAACTACATCCCGTGCAAGTACACCGGCAAGTTCAGCGCCCACTACCGGCAACTGCCCTGGGCGCGTGTGATCAGCTCTGGCTACATGGTCAGCGAGCGCCTGCGCCAGGAAGGCTTCGATGCGGTATTCGTGCCCAAGGGTTATGACGAGCAGTTGCTGGCTGACCAAGGGCGCGAGCGCGATATCGAACTGGCCTTCGTCGGCAGTGTCAACAGCGTGGCCTACAGCGGCCGCAAGGCGCTGCTGGACGAGTTGGGGCAGGTCGAGGACCTGCTGGTAACCCGCACCAAGTCGGGCGAAGACTATTGCAACACGCTCAACCGAATCCGGTTTTTCGTCAGCGCCGATGTCGGCATGGGCGAATACATGATCAAGAACTTCGAGGCCATGGCCTGCGGCTGTGTACTGCTGGCCTATGACCAGGGCGAGCAGGAAAACCGTGCGTTGGGTCTACAGGACATGCACAACGTGGTGTTGTATGACACCATCCCGACCCTTCAGGCCAAGCTGCGACGCTTGCGTGCCGAGCCTGAGCTGGCGCGGCAGATTGCCGAAAACGGCCGCCATCTGGCGGTTTCCCGTTTCAGCTTCGGCGCTGTAGGCCGTAGCATCGTCGAGCACATGCGCCCAGCGCTCAGGCCCCGCCCGCCATTGTCTGCATGGCAGCGGCTGCGCCTGAAGCTGGGCTTCTAACATAAGAGCTTTGGCGCCCAGGAACGGGCGTTGAAAGCCGACAGTCGCAACGCGGGGGGAGTCCGGTGCGCTTTTCAAATGAGAGTGATGTCACGCTTGTCGTGACCAGTTGTGGGCGGTTCGACCTGCTCAAAGACACCCTTGAGAGTTTCGATCGCTACAACACGGCGCCCATTCGCGAGGTATTCATCACCGAAGATTCAGGTGACGATGCCGTGCATGACGCTGTGCCAGAGCACTGGAAGCCGCACTGCAAGGTGTTCGTCAACCGCCCCAAGCTAGGCCAACTGGCGTCTATCGACCTGGCCTACAGCCACGTCAAGACGCCCTACATCTTCCATTGCGAGGACGATTGGCACTTCTATCGCCAAGGCTTCGTCGAGGACTCGCACGCCATTCTGGCTGCCAGCCCCGACCTGCTGCAGGTGTGGCTGCGCAGCCACGCCCACGACCTGGCCGTGCACAGCCCGTACATTCACCTCGGGGATCGGCAGGTGATCGCCGGCGTGCCGTGCTACCCCCTGTTGTCGGACAAGGCCGAATGGCAGGCGTTTTCGTTGAACCCCGGCCTGCGGCGGTTGAGCGATTACCAGCGCTGTGCGCCATTTGCCGCCTATGCTGGAGAAAAGGCGCTGTCCCGGCGTTATGCCGAGCTCAACCTGACAGCGGTCACGCTAGAAGGTGATGCGGTATTGCACACTGGGTTCGGTAATCACGTGACCGTACCCATTGAAGTGGAGCGCAAGGCCAAGCGCCGTCAGCGTGACCGGATGAAGCTGGCATTGACGCTGGTGGCAGGGGCCTTGATCGGCGCAGGTATTACCGTTTTTGTACAGTAACAACGCAGTCAACCCCGCGATTGCCCGCAGCAAGCCCCCCCGACAACGTCGATTGATGCTGGCCGAGCGATGTCTCGGCTGACCTCAACGCGCGAGCAGGGCGCCCTCGAATGCAGCGAGGGGGAAGCGCTCGCCGAGGTTTTCCCGCTCTATGTAACGCACCATGTGCTGCACATTGCGCCGGATCATGCGCGCTGACAGCGGCGGCCGCAGGAAGCGCATGTCGGCTACATCGATCAGGCCCAGGCGCTGGTCAGGGGTTACCACCACGTTGCCCAGGTGCAGCGAGCGGAAATACACACCGCTGCGGTGCAGCTGGCGGATCAGTTCGATCAGGCGCGGCAGGTAGATATCCCAGCTGAAACCTTCATCCCGAGACATTTGCAGCAAGGTGCGCCCCGGCAGAGGGCGATACAGCACCGCGGTGCGGCCTGGCATGTCGAGCTTGTGTTGGCTGATCACCTCGAGGGTGGGAATGCCCAGTTGTGCCAGGCGCGCAGCGTTGTCGACGAAGCGCTGCGAGTACGGGCGCAGCAGTGCAGATGAAATCAGACGTTTTCTACGAAAAACCTTGAGGAAATTACCATCTGCGAGCAGGTAGACTTTGGCGCCATGGCTGTCTGCCTCAAGCACCTGGGCGCCGTGTGTCAGCTGGTCGAAGTCGACCTGGTTGAGCCGCGAGCATTGCATGAATAGGGCCTTGTCGTCTGGCGAGCAAAATGACCGGCAATAATGCCGAAAATAATGCGGTAGCACCATGCATGGTGTCTTCGATTCATCGGGTAGGAAACGGGTTCGCCCACACAGCCCTGTAGCTCGGCCTTGCGATGATGCTGCCATGGGGGCGTGCCGAAAATGACGCCTGTGGTAAAATTTCCGGTTCAACCTGAACAGCGAGCTTGATAATGGCCGAAACACCGCGACCGGCGGAGCACACATCCAGCCTGAAGATCTACTTCCGGCTGCTGGGCTATGTGAAACCCTACGTCGGCATTTTCCTGCTGAGCATCATCGGTTTCGTGATCTTCGCCTCGACCCAGCCGATGCTGGCCGGCATCCTCAAATATTTCGTCGATGGGTTGAGCAACCCCGAAGCGGTGTTGTTCCCCAACGTGCCGTACCTGCGCGACCTGCAATTGCTTCAGGCCGTGCCGCTGCTGATCATCCTGATCGCCGCCTGGCAAGGCCTGGGCTCGTTCCTTGGTAACTACTTCCTGGCCAAGGTCTCCCTGTGCCTGGTGCACGACTTGCGGGTGGAGTTGTTCAACAAACTGCTGGTGTTGCCTAACCGCTACTTCGACAACCACAACTCCGGGCACCTGATTTCACGCATTACCTTCAACGTGACCATGGTTACCGGCGCTGCCACCGATGCCATCAAGGTAGTGATCCGCGAAGGCCTGACGGTGGTGTTCCTGTTCGCCTACCTGCTGTGGATGAACTGGCACCTGACCCTGGTGATGGTCGCCATCCTGCCGGTCATCGCGGTAATGGTCAGCGTTGCCAGCAAGAAATTCCGCAAGCAGAGCAAGAAGATCCAGGTAGCCATGGGCGACGTCACCCACGTTGCCTCTGAAACCATCCAGGGCTATCGCGTGGTCCGCAGCTTCGGTGGCGAGGCCTATGAGGAACAGCGTTTCGGCAAGGCCAGCTTGAGCAACACCGACAAGCAGCTGCGCATGACCAAGACCGGTTCGCTGTACACGCCGGTGTTGCAGCTGGTGATCTACACCGCCATGGCCGCGTTGATGTTCCTGGTGCTGTTCCTGCGGGGCGAGTCCACCGCCGGCGACCTGGTCGCCTACATCACCGCTGCCGGCCTGTTGCCCAAGCCGATTCGCCAGTTGTCGGAAGTCAGCTCGACCATCCAGAAGGGCCTTGCAGGTGCCGAAAGCATCTTCGAGCAACTGGACGAAGCCCCTGAGCTGGACACCGGCACGGTCGAGAAGGAGCGCGTGGAAGGGCACCTGGAAGTGCGCAACCTCAGCTTTACCTACCCCGGTACCGACCGCGAGGTGCTGAGCGACATCAGCTTCACTGCCGAGCCCGGGCAAATGATCGCCCTGGTTGGCCGCTCGGGCAGTGGCAAGTCGACGCTGGCTGCGCTGATCCCGCGCTTCTATCACCACAGCAAAGGGCAGATTCTGCTCGATGGCGTGGAGATCGAGAACTACCGCCTGCGCAACCTGCGCCGCCATGTGTCGCAAGTGACCCAGCATGTCACCCTGTTCAACGACACCGTGGCCAACAACATCGCCTACGGCGACCTGGCCGGCGCCCCGCGCGCAGACATCGAAGCCGCGGCGGCCGATGCCTACGCCAAGGAGTTCGTCGACCGTCTGCCGAAGGGCTTCGATACCGAAGTCGGTGAAAACGGCGTGCTGCTGTCCGGCGGTCAGCGCCAGCGCCTGGCAATTGCCCGTGCACTGCTGAAAAACGCCCCACTGCTGATTCTCGACGAGGCCACCTCTGCCCTGGACACCGAGTCCGAGCGGCATATCCAGGCGGCGCTGGACCACGTGATGCAGGGGCGGACCACGCTGGTCATCGCCCATCGCCTGTCCACCATCGAGAAGGCCGACCAGATCCTGGTGATGGATCAGGGTCGGTTGGTAGAGCGCGGTACCCATGCCGAGTTGCTTGCGGCAAATGGCCATTATGCCCGCCTGCATGCCATGGGCCTGGATGAGCCGGCCAAGGCCGACATCACCTGAACCCTCCTTGATCGGGGCCGTCATGGCCCCGATTGTCACGGGAATTTTCCATGGGCTATCTGGCCGTAAAGCCATTGACGACCCTGTGCTAATATCCTGCCCCTGTTCATTATTTCCATATGGGTTGCCCATGAAGTTGTCCATGCCGCGTTTCGATCAAGCCCCGGTACTGGTGGTCGGCGATGTCATGCTCGACCGCTACTGGCATGGCGGTACTTCGCGTATTTCGCCCGAGGCGCCAGTGCCGGTGGTCAAGGTCGATCAGATCGAGGATCGCCCCGGCGGTGCGGCCAACGTTGCCTTGAACATTGCCGCGCTGGGCGCACCCGCGTCGCTGATTGGCGTCACCGGCCAGGACGAGGCCGCCGACAGCCTGGCCAATAGCCTGCAGGCTGCCGGGGTGCGCTCGGTGTTCCAGCGCATTGCCCACCAGCCGACCATCGTCAAGCTCCGGGTCATGAGCCGACACCAGCAACTGCTGCGTATCGATTTCGAAGAGCCCTTCGCCACCGACCCGCTGTCGCTGGCCAGCGAGGTCGATAACCTGCTGGAAGGGGTCAAGGTGCTGGTCTTGTCCGACTACGGCAAGGGTGCGCTGAAAAACCACCAGGCCCTGATCCAGGCGGCCCGGGGCAAGGGCATTCCGGTGCTGGCCGACCCCAAGGGCAAGGATTTTTCCATCTACCGTGGCGCCAGCCTGATCACCCCCAACCTCAGCGAGTTCGAGACCATCGTAGGTCGATGCGTCGATGAGGGCGACCTGGTCGCCAAGGGTTTGCAGCTGCTTCAGGACCTGGACCTGGGCGCCTTGCTGGTCACCCGTGGCGAGCACGGCATGACCCTGCTGCGCGTTGGCCAGCCAGCGCTGCATTTGCCGGCGCGGGCGCGCGAAGTGTTCGACGTTACCGGGGCTGGCGATACCGTCATCTCCACCCTGGCCGCCGCGATTGCCGCCGGTGAGGACTTGCCCCACGCAGTGGCCCTGGCCAACCTGGCGGCAGGTATCGTGGTCGGCAAGTTGGGTACCGCCGCCATCAGCGCCCCTGAACTGCGCCGTGCGATCCAGCGTGAGGAAGGCTCCGAGCGCGGTGTGCTGGGCCTGGAACAGCTGCTGCTGGCCATCGATGACGCGCGGGCGCACAAGGAGAAAATCGTTTTCACCAACGGTTGCTTCGATATCCTGCATGCCGGGCACGTAACCTACCTGGAGCAGGCGCGGGCCCAAGGCGATCGCCTGATCGTGGCCGTCAACGACGATGCTTCCGTCAGCCGCCTGAAAGGGCCGGGCCGGCCGATCAACAGCGTCGACCGGCGCATGGCCGTGCTGGCCGGGCTGGGTGCGGTGGACTGGGTGATCAGCTTCTCCGAGGGCACCCCGGAGAACCTGCTGAGCCAGGTCAAGCCGGATGTGCTGGTCAAGGGGGGTGACTACGGCATCGACCAGGTGGTCGGCGCCGACATCGTCAAGGCCTACGGCGGCACCGTGAAGGTGCTGGGGCTGGTCGAGAACAGCTCGACCACGGCTATTGTCGAGAAGATCCGCAAGCACTGATCGAGCGCCACTCTTTCACTGGCCTGTGCAGGAGCGGCCTTGTGTCGCGATGGGCTGCGTAGCAGCCCCAGGATTCCACTGCAAACGCACAAATAGCTGGGGCTGCTGCGCAGCCCTTTCGCGACACAAGGCCGCTCCTACAGGAGCCACGCAGGCTTCAGAATCTTATTTGTGAAGTGAGGTGCGCGCCCGCTGCAGCAACGCCCGCGCCTTGTCGCCAAAACGTTGCAGGCGTGAGGCCCGCGCCGGCTTGCTTTCCACCAGGCCTTGCTGCTTGACCCAATCCCTCCAGCGCACCCGCTCGTCCGCCACTACCCAACCTTCCTGCCTGGCAAAGCTTTCGGCCAGGTACAGCCCGCGCGTGCTTGCAGGCACCAATTCGTCCTTCTTCAACGTGTACAGCTCTGCCAGCGGTTGGCCGTCCTGCAACGGCATCAGGTATAGGTCAGGGCGCTTGCGGTTGAGCCTCGCCACCAGTTGGTCGCCTTCCAAACGCTCGTCAACGTGGAACAAGCTGAGTTTCTTGGCGTCCCGCGGCACCTGCAAACGCATGTCATAGATCAGCTGCAACGACGCAGTGGGCAAGTGCACATAGGCCCGCGGCCGCTCCAGCAGGGGCAGCTGGCCACAGTGTACGGGCCGGGCGGCACCGGATTGCGGGGCCAGCACGAAGTGCGGGGTTTCGCGGTAGTGCAGGGCGGCAGCGTAGGGGACGGGTAGCCAGGTGTCGTTGAAGCGCCCGCCCAGCCAGCCTTCCGGGGTTTCCAGCAGGCATTCTTCGGCTACTTCCTGCACGGCAGTATGCAGGGGCAGGTTCAGCTCCTGCGCCGGCACGTAGCCGGAAATCAGTTTCAATACCACATCGCCCCGGTCTTGCCGGCGCTGGCGCACCAGCACCCAGTAATCGCGGTTCTGCCAATGCAGCGTCAGGCGCACCGATACGCCCAGGTTTGCCAGTTCGGCCACGAAGCGCTGCGGGTCGGGCAGTTCGATGGCTTTGCGCCGCTGTTGGGTCTGGGCGAAATTCAGCGGCATGCCGATGCTCTGGTAAATCAGCCCTTCGGCGCTCGCCTCGACGTGCAATGGCAGTGTCTTGAAGTTGCTCGGGTTCTTGCGGATCAGCGTTCGCGCCACGAGGCTCCTCCTTGCGTCGGGTCAGTTTCCAGGCCCAGGGGCCGTGGGTAACTCAGTGCTGGCCCAGGATACGGGCAACGGTGGCCACGTTATGGGCCAGGTGCAACGGGTTGATGGTGCCGACGATAGCACTGCTGACGCCCGGGTGGGCGAACAGCAGTTCGAAACTGGCCTTCACAGGGTCGACACCCGGCGCCAGGCAAAGGTGCCCGCTGGCCAGCGCCTTTTTCACCAGGATGGCCTTGCCGTGCTCGGCAGCGTAGTCCAGCACCGGCCGTTCTGCCTGCTCGCTGAGGTTGTAGGTGACCATGGCGCAATCGCCTTGCTCCAGGGCCTTCAGGCCGCCGGCGACGGTTTTGCCGGACAGGCCGTAGCCAAGGATCTTGCCCTCTTGTTTGAGCGCGGCCAGCGTCTGGTACACCTCTTGCTGCTCAAGAATGGCCAGGTCGTTGCCGTCGGAATGCACCAGCACCAGGTCGATGCGGTCGGTTTCCAGGCGGCGCAGGCTGCGCTCCACCGAGCGGCGGGTGTGGGCGGCGGTGAAGTCGAAATGTGACTGGCCACCGTCGAATTCTTCCCCGACCTTGCTCACGATCACCCACGCGTCGCGCTGGCCGCGCAGTAGCGGGCCCAGGCGTTCCTCGCTGCGGCCATAGGCGGGGGCGGTATCGATCAGGTTGATGCCCAGTTCGCGGGCCTGGGCCAGCAGCATGCGGGCTTCGTCGTCGCTGGGGATGGTGAACCCATTGGGGTATTTCACGCCCTGATCGCGGCCCAGCTTGACCGTACCCAGGCCGAGTGGCGAAACCTGAAAGCCGGTGCTGCCCAGCGGGCGGTGCAAACCGTGCAGGGTGGGCAGGCTCATGGCAGCAGGCGCTCCCAGGCCGGCACACCCAGCACCGGCCGAGGCAGGTCGCCTAGCTCGGCATGCGCCTGTGGGCGGATCCCGTCGCGTTGCAGATGGCTGATGACGCGGTCGCTGAAGTCCGGTGCCAGCGCCAGTTTGGTTGGCCAGCCCACCAGCAGGCGGTGTTGCTCGGCGAGGAAGGCGTTGTCCGGGCGTACCAGGCCGGACTGTGCCGGTTCTGCGCGGTCGACCCGCAGTGTGGCCCAGTGCAGTTGGCTTTGGTCGACCCAGGGCAGCAGGCTGGCGATTTCCTTCTGGGCGGCGGCTATTTGTGCCGCGGGCTCGCGGGCGACGCCATCGGCTTCGGCCAGGTCGCCACCCAGGTACCAGACCCACTGGCCATCGGCCGCGGGGTGGGTGGTGATGGTAACCCTGGGCTTTGGCCCACTGCCCAGGCAGTGGGCGTACAGCGGTTTGAGGTTGGCGCCTTTGGCCAGCACCATGTGCAACGGGCGGGTTTGCATGGCCGGCTGCTGCAGCCCCACGGCATGCAGCAGGTCGGCGGTGCCGGCGCCGGCGCTGAGTACGATGCGTTGCGCACGGATGTCACGGCCGTCCACGCGCAGGCCGACCAGTTCTTCACCTTCGCGCAGCGGTTCGATGTGCTCACCAGCCAGCAGGCTGTCACCTGCCAGTTCGGCCAGATTGGCCAGCAGGCTGGGCACGTCGATGACCAGTTCAGCCAGGCGGTAGACCTTGCCTTTGAACGCGCGGTCTTGCAGGGCGGGTGGCAGTTGCTCGCCCTTTACCTGATCGACCCGGCCGCGCACGGCCTTGCTGGCGAAAAAGCTGGTGAGGTTGCCGGCCAGGGTGCCTGGCGACCACAGGTAGTGGGCATCGGACAGCAGGCGGGTGCCGGCAAGATCCAGCTCGCCGCTGCCGCTCAAGGCTTCGCGCCAGCGGCGCGGCATGTCGGCAATGGCTTCCGACGCGCCGGTCAGGGCACCGTGCAGGGCGTACTTGGTGCCGCCATGGATAATGCCCTGGGACTTGATAGTCTGCTCACCGCCAAGGCTGGCGCGCTCCACCAGCACTGTCGAATACCCCATGCGGCGCAGGCGTGCGTTGAGCCAGAGGCCTGCGACCCCGGCGCCGACGATCAGCACGTCAGTGGAAATGGCAGATGGCATGGCGGTACCTCGAAGACTGGGACAGCTGGCAAGTATACAGGGTATCCCCCAGCGGGCCCTACCGCCGGCAAACCCGGCCAGTGCTACCCCGTGGGCGCTGGCTTGCCTCGCGGGGCACAGCTCAATGCCCGCTGGTCTTGGAGAACAGCTGAATCACCACCACTCCGCCGACAATCATCGCCATCCCCAGCATCGCCGGCACATCCAGCTTCTGCCCGTAGATCACCAGCGCCGCCACACTGATCAGCACAATGCCCAGCCCCGACCAGATGGCATAGGCAATACCCACCGGAATGCTGCGCACCACCAGGGTGAGCATCCAGAACGCAATCCCGTAGCCCACCACCATCAGCAGCAGCGGCAACGGCGTGCTCAAGCCTTTTACCGCTTTCATCGAAGCAGTGGCGATGACTTCGGCGCAGATGGCAATGGCGAGATAGGTGTAGGCATTCATGGTGGGATCCTCCGGTTCTGGCGGGCATTCTAGGCTCAACCTGGATGCGGTAAAGTCATTACCTATCAATTTTGGAGATAGGCCAATGGCCGAGCAGTGGAACCTCGAACAACTGCGAACTTTTGTGCGCGTTGCAGAATTGCGCTCTTTCTCTGCCGTGGCCCGTGAACAGCGCAAGGCCCAGTCGGCGATCAGCAGCGCGGTCGCCTTGCTGGAAACCGACCTGGGCGTCACCCTGTTCGAGCGCAGCAGTGGCCGGCAGCCGAAACTGACGCAAAACGGCAGCGCGCTGCTGGAAGATGCCCGTGAACTGCTGCGCCAGTGCGAACGCCTGGATGGCCGTGCGCTGGCGTTGATGCGCGGGCAGGAGGCCTTGCTGCGCGTGGCGCAGGACGAAGCCATGCCCTACCAGCCGGTGATTGACAGCCTCGATGAATTGGCCAGCCACTTTCCGCTGCTGGAGGTGCAACTGGCCAGCGGGGCCCAGGGTGATGTGGCGCGCAAACTGGTCGAGCGGCGCGCCGACCTGGGGCTGTTCTTTCACCACGAGAGCATCCCGGCAACCCTGGAGCGGCGCGCCCTGGGCAGCGTGGAAATGGTCACGGTCTGTGCGGTCGACCACCCGCTGGCGGGTCGTGGCCGGGTCACTCGCCAACAGCTGGCCCGCCATCGTCAATTGCTGATCACCCCGCAGCAAAGCGGTTACCCCGGCGGCGAGGCCATCAGCCCGCAGGTGTGGCGTGCCGACAGCTTCTACGTCCTGGCGGAGCTGTTGATGCGCGGCCTCGGCTGGGCCTGGTTGCCACGGCATGTCGTGCAGTACCCCACATACCAGACGCACATGGTGGAGCTGGACAGTGAGTGGCGCCCACCGGCGTTGGTGGCGGAACTGGCCTGGCGCCGTGATGAACCCCTGGGCCCTGCTGCGCAATGGTTGGCCGAGCGCTTTGCAGTGCACTTGCGCGCGATCGGGTAAACTCCGCTGCCATGAACAGAACCCTCTATACCTTGCTCTTTCACCTGGGCCTGCCGCTGGTCGCGCTGCGCCTGTACCTTCGTGCACGCAAGGCGCCGGCCTATGGCCAGCGTATCGCCGAGCGGTTTGCCTTCAGGCTGCCGGCCATGCGCCAGGGCGGTATCTGGGTGCACGCGGTGTCGGTCGGCGAAAGCATTGCCGCGGCGCCGATGGTGCGCGCCTTGCTCAAGGCCTACCCGCAACTGCCGATCACGCTCACCTGTATGACCCCTACCGGTTCCGAGCGCATTCGCGCCATGTTCGCCGACGAACCCCGTGTGCAGCACTGTTATCTGCCCTACGACCTGCCGTGGGCGGCGCGGCGCTTCCTCGACCATGTGCAGCCGAAACTGGGCATCATCATGGAAACCGAGCTGTGGCCCAACCATATTCATCAGTGCGCCAAGCGCGGTATTCCGGTGGCACTGGCCAATGCCCGCCTCTCTGCGCGCTCGGCCCGTGGCTATGGGCGCTTTGCCAGGCTGACGCGGCCGATGTTGGCGGAGATGAACCTGATTGCCGTGCAGACCGAAACCGAGGCGCAACGCTTTCGTGAACTGGGCGCCCGCCCGCACTGCGTGCAGGTGACCGGCTCGATCAAGTTCGACCTGAAGGTCGATGAGCAGCTGTTGCCACGGGCTCGGGGGTTGCGCGAGCAATGGGGCGCCACGCAGCGCCCGGTGTGGATTGCTGCCAGCACCCATGAGGGGGAGGATGCGCTGGTGCTGCAGGCGCATCAGCAGTTGTTGCAGGTGCATGGCGATGCCTTGCTGATCCTGGTGCCGCGCCACCCTGAGCGGTTCAATGCGGTGCATGCGCTTTGCAGCGAACGGTTCAGCACCATTCGCCGCTCCACTGGCGCGCCCGTCGACGCACAAACCCGGGTATTGCTGGGCGACACCATGGGCGAATTGCTGTTTCTGTATGCGCTGGCCGATATCGCCTTCGTGGGCGGCAGCCTTGTGCCGACCGGCGGGCACAACCCGCTGGAGCCGGCAGCACTGGCCTTGCCGGTGATCATGGGGCCGCACGTGTTCAACTTCCTCGAAATCAGCGCAATGCTGGTAGAGGCAGGGGCGTTGCAGCAGGTGGACGATGCCGACGGGCTGGCCGAGGCCGTGCGGCGGTTGGTCGAGTTACCGCAGGATGCCCAGCGCATGGGCGCGGCGGGCAGGGCGGTGATGCAGGCCAACCAAGGTGCATTGCAGCGTTTGCTTGATGGGCTGGCTGCGCTAATGCGCTGATATTCGCAGCGGCGCGATCCCTGTGGGAGCGGCCTTGTGTCGCGAAAGGGGGGCGCAGCGCCCCCGGGATTTTCGCACGACCGCAAGATTGTCGGGGCCGCTGTGCGGCCCTTTCGCGACACAAGGCCGCTCCTACACTGTCCGCGTGCTCCCTGAATTCAAGGGCGGCGCTCGAAGTTCTTGGCTGCAGCAGCCGCCAGATCCGGTGGCAAGAAGTCCTTGTCCGGGTTGTAGTCGGCCTTCAGGTACCGCCCCAGGTCCTGTAGATCCTGTGGGCTCAGGGTGCCTGCGGCCTGCTTGAGGCTCAGGTTGTCGAGAATATAGTCGTAGCGGCTGTTGTTGTAGTCGCGCACCGAGGTGTACAGCTGGCGCTGGGCATCGAGCACGTCGACGATGTTGCGGGTGCCGACCTGGTAGCCGATTTCAGTCGCTTCCAGCGCACTCTGGTTGGAGATGATCGACTGCTTGCGTGCCTGGACCTGTTCCACGTCGGTGTTCACCGCGCGGTGCAGGTTGCGGGTGTTCTCCACCACCTGGCGGCGCAGGCTCTCGCGCTGCTGTTCGCTCTGGCTCAGGCGCTGGTAAGCCTCGCGTACCTGCGAGCTGGTCAGGCCGCCGCTGTAGATCGGGATGTTCAGTTGCAGGCCGATACTGGTCTGCTCGACGTCGCCGCTGTAGCGAACGTTCTGTTGGGGAGCAGGGTTGGTAAAGCCGAGGCTGTCGTTGTCACCCTTCTGGTATTTGGCCACTGCATCCAGGGTGGGTGCATGGCCGGCCTTGCGCTGGCGCAGGGTTTCTTCGGCGGCAGACACCGCATAGTTGGTGGCCAGCAGGTTGAGGTTCTGGCGCCCGGCCGTTTCCACCCAGGCCTTGGCATCGTTCGGCGTAGGTACCTGCACTGGCAGGCTATGCACCACACCCTGGATCGAGCTGTACTCTCGGTTGGTCAGCGTTACCAACGCTTCGAAGGCATCCTGTACCTGGCGATCGGCGATGATCCGGTTGGCCCGGGCAGTGTCGTAGCCGGCCTGCGACTGCAGCACGTCGGTCTTGTCCGACAGGCCGACATCGAAGCGTTCGTTGGACTGGTCGAGCTGGCGCTTGAACGCGGCTTCCTCCGCCTTGGTCGCGGCCAGGTTGTCCTGGGCGCGCAGCACGGCAAAGTAGCTTTGGGCCGTTTGCAGGATGAGGTTCTGCTCAGTGGCCGACAGCTCCAGGGCGGCTTGTTCGTTGACCGCCTCGGCGGCCTGCAACTGGAACCAGCGGTCGGCGCGGAAAATGGGCTGCGCCAGGGTTGCACTCCAGGCGTTGCCGCTGCGGTTGGAGGTAATCGACGGCTCGTCCAGCTTGGTGCGGGTATTCATCATCTCGGCCCCGGCCGACAGGTTCGGCAGCAAGCCGGCGCGGGCCTGCGGTACCACCTCACGGCGTGCGCCGTAGTCGGCGCGTGCTGCTGCCAGGTCGGCGTTGTTGTCGACCGCTTCCTGGTACACGCTGACCAGGTCGGTCTTGACCGTCTGGGGCGCGTCCGCTGCCCAGGCCACTCCGTTGGACGCACAAGACACGGCTATTGCCAGTGAGAGTTTGCGCAGCATAAAGGCAATCCTTGTACGAAATTGAATTACTGAACCGTTGAGTATTTGGCGATGCGCCAGTTTAGTGCCATGTGCCCCCCGGCAACAATCGCCGGGCGCGCCTTTCATCATCTGCGCAGAAACCCGCTTGGCTTTGCCGACCACAGCAGTCTAGACTGCGCAGGTTCTTGTCGGGGTGCCTTGAAGCAAAGGCTGAGATCGCAGAGGTGCGGATCCCGTTGAACCTGATCAGGTTAGCGCCTGCGTAGGGAACAAGATTGCTCGCCTTCCCGGGGAGCCTCTTGTGCCAGGTCCGGGATTGTCACAGCTGCATGCAGCTTCAAGGCACCCCCATATCCGGCACTGCATCCACTAATGGATGCGTCCGCGCCATTCAGGTTCACCCCGACATTCCACTGCTAGGAAGCCGTCTGGAGAGCCTGTGATGACCCAACAAGAAAAAACGATCAACCTCAGCGAATCGGCGCAAGTCGATCAGCAGTCCGTGCAACCGTTCCCGCGTTCGCGCAAGGTCTATGTGCAGGGCTCGCGCCCGGACATCCGCGTACCCATGCGGGAAATCAGCCTGGCCGATACGCCGACCGATTTCGGTGGCGAGTCCAATGCCCCGGTACTGGTCTACGACACCTCCGGCCCCTACACCGATCCCAGTGTGATCATCGACGTGCGCAAAGGCTTGGCCGACGTGCGGTCGGCCTGGATCGACGCGCGTGGCGACACCGAGCGCCTGGCCGGGCTGAGCTCCGACTTCGGCCAGCAGCGCCTGAACGACGCCGAGCTGGCCAAGCTGCGTTTTGCCCACGTGCGCAACCCGCGCCGGGCCAAGGCCGGCGCCAATGTTTCGCAAATGCACTATGCCCGCCAGGGCATCGTTACCGCCGAGATGGAATACGTGGCCATCCGCGAGAACATGAAGCTGCAGGAGGCGCGCGCCGCCGGCCTGCTCGACGCGCAACATGCCGGGCATAGCTTCGGTGCCAACATTCCGAAAGAGATCACCCCCGAATTCGTGCGCCAGGAAATTGCCCGTGGCCGTGCGATCATCCCGGCCAACATCAACCACCCGGAGCTGGAGCCGATGATCATCGGCCGTAATTTCCTGGTGAAGATCAACGGCAATATCGGTAACAGCGCCCTGGGCTCGTCCATCGAGGAAGAGGTGGCCAAGCTGACCTGGGGCATCCGCTGGGGGTCGGACACGGTCATGGACCTGTCCACCGGCAAGCACATCCATGAGACCCGCGAGTGGATCATCCGCAACTCGCCGGTGCCGATTGGTACCGTGCCGATCTACCAGGCCCTGGAAAAGGTCAACGGGGTGGCCGAGGACCTGACCTGGGAGCTGTTCCGCGACACCCTGATCGAGCAGGCCGAGCAGGGTGTGGACTACTTCACCATCCATGCCGGGGTGTTGCTGCGCTACGTGCCGCTGACCGCCAAGCGGGTCACGGGCATCGTCAGCCGTGGCGGCTCGATCATGGCCAAGTGGTGCCTGGCCCATCACAAGGAAAACTTCCTCTACACCCACTTCGACGAAATCTGCGAAATCATGAAGGCCTACGACGTCAGCTTCTCGCTGGGCGATGGCCTGCGCCCCGGCTCGATCGCCGACGCCAACGACGCTGCGCAGTTCGGTGAGCTGGAAACCCTTGGCGAGCTGACCAAGATTGCCTGGAAGCATGACGTGCAGTGCATGATCGAAGGCCCTGGCCACGTGCCGATGCAGTTGATCAAGGAGAACATGGACAAGCAGCTGGAATGCTGCGACGAGGCGCCGTTCTATACCCTCGGCCCACTGACCACCGATATCGCCCCGGGTTATGACCACATCACCTCGGGCATTGGTGCGGCAATGATCGGCTGGTTCGGCTGCGCCATGCTCTGCTACGTGACGCCCAAGGAGCACCTGGGCCTGCCGAACAAGGATGACGTCAAGACCGGCATCATCACCTACAAGATCGCCGCGCATGCTGCCGACCTTGCCAAAGGCCACCCCGGCGCACAAATCCGCGACAACGCCCTGTCCAAGGCGCGCTTCGAGTTCCGCTGGGAAGACCAGTTCAACCTCGGCCTCGACCCTGACACTGCCCGCGCCTATCACGACGAGACGCTGCCCAAGGAGTCGGCCAAGGTCGCGCACTTCTGCTCGATGTGCGGGCCGAAGTTCTGCTCGATGAAGATCACCCAGGAAGTGCGGGAGTACGCCGCCAAGATCGAAGCCGTGGACGTCACGGTCGAGCAAGGCATGCGTGAGCAGGCCGAGCGGTTCCGCCAGGAAGGCAGCCAGCTGTACCACAAGGTCTGAGAACGCTGGGGCCGGCTCCCGCAGGAACCGCACCAGGCTCAAGGCCAGGGCGTTTTTTGTGGGAGCGGCCTTGCGTCGCGATACGAGGACGAAGTCCTCGCCAGGAACACCAACAACATTGCCGGCGAGCGCCCACCATGACATCACCCAGCCCGTTCTCCCCCGACCACCCGGTCCCCACCCACCAGCGCATCTTCGGCGCGCGTGACCTGTTCTCCCTCTGGTTTTCCCTGGGCATCGGTCTGATGGTGCTGCAAGTCGGCGCCATGCTCGCGCCGGGCCTGGGCCTTGCTGGCGCCGTACTGGCCATTGCCCTGGGCACCGGCGTGGGCGTGCTGTTGCTGGGCGCCGCCGGGGTCATCGGCAGTGACACCGGGCTGTCGGCCATGGGCACCCTGAGGCTCAGCCTGGGCAGCCATGGCACGCGCTTGCCGGCGGTGCTCAATTTGCTGCAACTGGTGGGCTGGGGGGCGTTCGAGATCATCGTCATGCGCGATGCCGCCAGCCTGCTGGGCGCACGTGCGTTCGGTGAGCACAGCGCCTGGAACAGCCCGATGCTGTGGACCCTGTGCTTTGGTGCCCTGGCGACCTTGCTGGCGGTGAGCGGGCCACTGGCGTTCGTGCGCAAGGTGTTGCGCGCCTGGGGTATCTGGTTGCTGCTGGGGGCCTGCGTCTGGCTGACCTGGAACTTGTTCGCCAAGGCCGACCTGGCTGAGTTGTGGGGGCGCGTCGGGGATGGCTCGATGTCGCTGGCAGTAGGCTTCGACATCGTCATTGCCATGCCGCTGTCGTGGCTGCCGCTGATCGCCGACTATTCACGTTTCGCCCGCAATGGCAGGCACGTGTTCGGCGGTACCGTGCTGGGCTACTTCATCGGCAATACCTGGCTGATGAGCCTGGGCGTGGCCTACACCCTGGCCTTCGCCGCCAGTGGCGAAGTCAATGCGTTGTTGCTGGCCTTGGCTGGCGCCGGCATGGGGGTTCCGTTGCTGCTGATTCTGCTCGACGAGTCGGAAAAGGCATTCGCCGACATCCACTCGGCGGCGGTCTCCACCGGGGTGCTGCTGCCGTTGAAGGTGGAGCACCTGGCACTGGCCATCGGCGTGCTGTGCACCCTGATCGCCTTGCTGGCGCCATTGGCTCAGTACGAGAACTTCCTGTTGCTGATCGGTTCGGTGTTTGCGCCGCTGTTCGGCGTAGTGCTGGTGGACCACTATGTCGTGCGTCGCCGTGGCCTGCCGGTACAGGTCAAGGGTTTGCACTGGCAGGCGCTACTGGCCTGGTTCGTAGGGGTGGCGGCCTACCACCTGATTGCCGCCAATGCACCCGAGCTGGGCGCCACCCTGCCAGCATTGCTGCTGGCAGGTGTGCTGCACGGGCTGTTGAGCCTCAGCCGCGGCCGGGGAACAGTTCCGGCTTGAGCACGCCATTGAGGCGCGGGTAGGGGATCTTCAGTTCCACGTGGCCCATGGAATAGGGCGCGATGGCATAGACCTCGTACTTGACCACCAGTGCGCCGTACGTCAGGGCGATGTGCGGCGACTTCTTGAACGGCCAGGTCTTGACGAACTCGGCGTCCTTGTCCATGCCCACGCTCATCAGCCAGGCGCGGTGCGACTCTTCGACGGTTTTCCAGAACGTCTCTTCCTGGCCAGGCAGCAGCATGTCCTGCAGGGTCAGCACCTTGTCCAGCTTGCGGGAGTAGTTGATGAAACCACGCCCAGGCATGCCGTGTGCGCCACCGCTGTCCAGGTAGCTGGACAGTTCGATGATCACCAGGCCGTCATGCTGCTCGCGTACCTTGGCTTGCAGGTAGCTGCTGTTACGTTTGTCGGCACTGGCCAGGTATTGCTGTTCATAGGCCTGCAGGGTGGCCGGCGCGGTGCCATGCTGATTGTCTTCGGTCAGTTGCAGCAAGCGCTTTTCGACGATGCCGTCAAGCTTGGGCAGGGCCGGGAAGTGCACCATGTCGATGTTCACCAGCGGGCAATCGCTTTCGCTGCAACCGGGTTTTACATGCTCCCAGGCGTCGCGTTTGACCTCTAGCGGGGTCCGGTAGTTGGGCGTGAACAGGCTCTGGCAGGCGCCCAGAGCGAGTGCCAGCACGGCCACGGAAGTCAGTTTGACAATGGTCATGATGATCCTTGCAAAAACAGGGAAAAGTCGGCCTTTGACCGTCTGCGCGGCCTTCGGTTCGCCACTAAGCTAACAGAGTGCGCACGTGCTGTCCCGACTGTGCGAATGGTTGCTGGAAAGGGGTGAAACGCGCTGGCGTGCGGAGTAGGATGGCGCGATGCTGTGATTGAGGTAGCGAGGATTTCCATGTCAGACACGTTGAACTCAGTGCCCAGGGCGGTCGAGATCGTCAAGCGGGAAAACTGCTTCCAGGGCTTCTACAAGCTCGACAAAGTGCACTTGCGCCACGAGCTGTTTGCGGGCGGCATGGGGCGCGAGATCAGCCGTGAACTGTTCGTGCGTCACGATGCGGTGTGTGTACTACCCTACGACCCGCTGCGCGATGAAGTGGTGCTGATCGAACAGTTCCGCGTCGGTGCAATGGGCAAGGCCGAAAACCCCTGGCTGATCGAAATGGTCGCCGGGCTGATCGACAAGGACGAGCAACCCGAGGAAGTCGCCCACCGCGAAGCCGAAGAAGAAGCGGGCCTGACTTTCAGTGCCCTGTGGCCGATGACCCGCTACTTCCCGTCGCCAGGCGGCAGCGATGAATACGTGCACTTGTTCCTTGGCCACTGCAGCAGCGAAGGGGCAGGCGGGCTGCATGGCCTGGAGGCCGAGGGTGAAGACATTCGCGTGCGGGTCTGGTCGTTCGAAGATGCCTTGCAGGCCGTGCGCGATGGGCGCATCTGCAACGCGGCGACCATCATCGGCTTGCAATGGCTGGCGCTGAACCGTGACGAAGTACGAGGTATGTGGAAGTGAACCTGCTGCGCGAGCGCTATCGAGTCGACCTGGCCGGGCTGCAGGCTGCCTGTGAGGCCAACTATGCCCGGCTGATGCGCTTGCTGCCGGACATGCGTACCACCCAGAGCTCGCGCCGCATCGGTATGACCCAGGGCGACCAGATGCTTGGCGTGCTGGTGCTCGACGTGGTGCTGGCCTGCCCGTACACCACCACCCTGCATATACGTCAGGAGCACAGCTTGCCGTGGCTGCCGGTGCCGCACCTGGAGGTGCAGGTGTATCACGATGCGCGCATGGCCGAAGTGATCAGCGCCGAACATGCCCGGCGCCTGCGCAGCATCTACCCCTACCCGAACGAGGCCATGCACCAGCCAGACGAAAAGGCCCAGCTCAACCTGTTCCTCGGTGAATGGCTGAGTCACTGCCTGGCCTGTGGCCACGAACTGGCAAGCGTTCGCTGACATGCATGCAGACCACCCGCGCCCAGTACATGTGGTGCAACTGACCGACGCCCATCTTTTCGCCGACCCGGCCGGCAGCATGCTGGGCCTCAAGACCCGTGAAAGTTTGGGCCATGTGGTAGCCCAGGTGCGGCGCGAGCAGCCGCTTGTCGACTTGCTGTTGTGCACGGGCGATTTGTCCCAGGATGCCAGCGTTGCTTCTTATGAAGCTTTTCGTGAGCTGACTGCGCCGTTTGGCGTACCAAGCCGTTGGCTGCCGGGCAACCATGATGAGGCCCGGATCATGGCCGAAGTGGCGCCGGAGTTGGTACAGGCGGTAACCGATATCGGCGCTTGGCGTATTGTGATGCTCAACACGGCGGTGCACGGCGCCACACATGGCTTGCTGGGGGATGACCAGCTGGCAGTGCTGGAGGCCGCGCTGAAAGGGGCGGGCGGGCGCCATTGCCTGGTGTGTTTCCACCATCAACCGGTAGACATCGGCTGCGCCTGGATCGCCCCGATCGGCTTGCGCAATGCCCAGGCGCTGTTTGACATCATTGGAGGTTACCCACAGGTGCGGGCATTGCTGTGGGGGCACGTTCATCAGGAGTGGGATGAAGTGCGCGATGGTCGGCGCCTGCTGGCTACGCCTTCGACCTGCATTCAGTTCGCGGCCCGCAGCGAGGACTTCAAGGTGAGCGAAGAGCAGCCTGGGTACCGCTGGCTGCGCCTGCATGCCGACGGGCGGCTGGAGACCGGGGTGGAGCGGGCGTGGGACTTTGAAGTGAAGCTCGACTTCGATAGCCCAGGTTATTGAGCGGGTTGCGCGTTCAACTGTAGGAGCGGCCTTGTGTCGCGAAAGGGCCGCAAAGCGGCCCCGACAATGTCTGCGGCGAAGCTGAAATTCTGGGGGGCGCTTCGCACCCCCCTTCGCGACACAAGGCCGCTCCTACAGGGTGCCCTGTTGCAGCGGGCTATGGTGAAGAAATTGTTGCGAAACCCGTGACGCTGCGTCAAAACCCGGCGAACGCGCTACACTGCGCGTCCCTGCGCCCGCATCATCAGGCGCGAAGCCACAGATTCCGGGGGCAGCATGTCGGGTTCCATCCTCTATATCCATGGCTTCAACAGCTCGCCGCTTTCCACCAAGGCGCGCCAGCTCGAAGCGGTCATGCAGCGGCTCGGCCTGGCCGACCAACTGCGGGTGCCCGCCTTGCACCATCACCCACGCCAGGCCATCGCCCAGCTTGAGGCAGCCATCGCCGAACTGGGCGCGCCATTACTGGTGGGCAGTTCGCTCGGCGGCTACTATGCCACCTGTCTGGCGGAGCGCCATGGCCTCAAGGCCTTGCTGGTCAACCCGGCGGTTACCCCGCACAAGCACTTTGACGGCTACCTGGGTACCCAGCGCAACCACTACACCGATGAAACCTGGGAGCTGACCCTGGACCACGTGCAGGCCCTGGCCGAGCTGGAAGTGCCAGCGCCGGTCGATGCCAGCCGCTATCAGGTGTGGCTGCAAACCGCCGACGAAACCCTGGATTACCGCCATGCCGAACGTTATTACCGTGCTTGTGCCCTGCGCATCCAGGCCGGTGGTGACCACAGTTTCCAGGGCTTTGCCGAGCGCCTGCCGGCCCTGCTGGCGTTTGCCGGTATTGCGCGTGGGCAGTATGCAGCGCTCGATTTTTCTGTATTTTGACTTTTTTGCACTCACCAGACTGACGACGAGACCCTATGGCCAATCCCAGCGCTAGCGCCTATAACGCAGACGCCATCGAAGTCCTCTCGGGCCTTGACCCGGTCCGCAAGCGGCCGGGCATGTACACCGACACCAGCCGCCCCAACCACCTGGCCCAGGAAGTGATCGACAACAGTGTCGACGAAGCCCTGGCCGGTCACGCCCGCTCCGTGCAGGTCATTCTGCATGCCGACCACTCGCTGGAAGTCAGCGACGACGGCCGTGGCATGCCGGTGGACATTCACCCCGAAGAGGGCGTGTCCGGGGTCGAGCTGATCCTGACCAAGCTGCACGCCGGCGGCAAGTTCTCCAACAAGAACTACCAGTTCTCCGGTGGCTTGCACGGCGTTGGCATCTCGGTGGTCAACGCCCTGTCGACCCAGGTGCGCGTGCGTGTCAAACGCGACGGCAACGAGTACCAGATGACCTTCGCCGACGGCTTCAAGGCCAGCGAGCTGGAAGTTGTGGGTTCGGTCGGCAAGCGCAACACCGGCACCAGCGTGTATTTCAGCCCCGACCCCAAGTATTTCGACTCGCCGAAATTCTCCATCAGCCGTCTCAAGCACGTGCTCAAGGCCAAGGCCGTGCTGTGCCCAGGCCTGCTGGTCAGCTTCGAGGACAAGGCCAGCGGCGAAAAGGTCGAATGGCACTACGAGGATGGCCTGCGTTCCTACCTGGTCGATTCGGTCAACGAGTTCCAGCGCCTGCCCGATGAGCCGTTCTGCGGTAGCCTGGCCGGTAACAAGGAAGCGGTAGACTGGGCCTTGTTGTGGCTGCCCGAAGGCGGCGACAGCATCCAGGAAAGCTACGTCAACCTGATCCCTACCGCCCAGGGTGGTACCCACGTCAATGGCCTGCGCCAGGGCCTGCTGGATGCCATGCGCGAGTTCTGCGAATTCCGCAACCTGCTGCCGCGCGGGGTCAAGCTGGCACCGGAAGACGTTTGGGAGCGCATCACTTTCGTCCTCTCGATGAAGATGCAGGACCCGCAGTTCTCCGGGCAGACCAAAGAGCGGCTGTCTTCACGCGAGGCGGCGGCATTCGTCTCTGGCGTGGTCAAGGATGCCTTCAGCCTGTGGCTCAACGCCCACCCTGAACTGGGCATGCAACTGGCGGAGCTGGCCATCAGCAATGCCGGCCGCCGCCTCAAGGCCAGCAAGAAGGTCGAGCGCAAGCGCATCACTCAGGGCCCGGCATTGCCCGGCAAGCTGGCCGACTGCGCCGGCCAGGACCCGATGCGTGCCGAGCTGTTCCTGGTCGAGGGTGACTCGGCCGGTGGCTCGGCCAAGCAGGCCCGGGACAAGGAATTCCAGGCCATCCTGCCGCTGCGCGGCAAGATCCTCAACACCTGGGAAGTGGACGGCGGCGAAGTCCTGGCCAGCCAGGAAGTGCACAACATTGCCGTGGCCATCGGCGTCGACCCCGGTGCCACCGACCTGGCGCAACTGCGCTATGGCAAAATCTGCATCCTCGCCGACGCCGATTCCGACGGCCTGCACATTGCCACGCTGTTGTGCGCGCTGTTCGTGCAGCACTTCCGTGCACTGGTCGAGGCCGGGCACGTGTATGTGGCCATGCCGCCGCTGTACCGCATCGACCTGGGCAAGGAAATCTACTATGCCCTCGACGAAGCCGAGCGTGATGGCATTCTCGACCGCCTGGTGGCCGAGAAGAAGCGCGGCAAACCCCAAGTCACCCGCTTCAAGGGTTTGGGCGAAATGAACCCGCCACAACTGCGTGAAACCACCATGGACCCGAATACCCGGCGCCTGGTGCAACTGACCCTGGATGACGTGCAGGCGACTTGCGAGCTGATGGACAAGCTGCTGGCCAAGAAGCGCGCCGGTGACCGCAAGAACTGGCTGGAAACCAAAGGTAACCTCGCCGAGGTCATGGTTTGATTCGTCTGCTTCTGGCGGCCTGGCTGGCGCTGGTTGCGCTGCCGGGCCTGGCGGGCGACTGGCCAGAGCTGAAGATGACTGCCGAGCACCCGATAGACGGTATGCGCGGTGGTAACCTGTCTGGTCTAGCAGTCTGCCGGGGGGCGTTATGGGGCGTGTCCGACCGCGACGATGACCGCATCTACCGCTTCGACCAGCAGAGCGCTACCTGGCGCGCGCAGGCGCTTGTCTTCACTGCGCCGCCGGTGCCGGAAAGCGGCCTGCCGTGGGGCCTGAAGTCACGCAACTGGGCGGCGTCGTACATTCGCGGCGGGGCGCTGGACTTTGAAGGCATCACCTGCGACCAGGCAAACAACCTGTACCTGGTCAGCGAGGCAAACGCTGCGGTGCTGCAACTGCCGCCCGAAGGTGAGCCCGACTGGCTCAAGATCGACCCGGCCATGGTCCGTCAGGCGCGGGCCAGTGGCATGCTGCTGAACTTCAATGCGCTGTTCGAAGGGCTGGCAATCAACCCGGCGGGTGACCGCCTGTGGCTGGCGGCCGAGCGCGAGCGCCGTGGTCTGGTGGCCATCGAACGGCAGCAGTCGGTATGGACCTGCGGGCGCGGTTGCGTGCTGCTGAGCGAGGCTGGGGTCGAGATGCAGCCGCCGCAAATGCCAGAGGCCCGGGCCCTGTCGCGCGACTTTTCCGACCTCGCCTGGTTCGAGGGCAAGCTGTTCACCCTTGAGCGCAACGCCTACCGGATATGCCGGCGGGACGCTGACAGCGGCGAGGTCGAGCGCTGCTGGTCGTTCGCCGCCGAGGCGCTGGAGCCGATGCGCCGCTACGATCAGCCGTTCGGCCTGGCCGAGGCGCTGGTGATCGACGGCAAAGGCGCCTGGGTTGGGTTGGACAACAACAACGCTGACCGTGCCGACGGCGAGCGGCGCCCGATCGTGTGGCGCTTCGAGGCACCTCAGGGCGGCTGGGGCGCCAAACCGTGAGCCAGGCACCGGGCAAGCGCGCAGGGCGGGTGCTGATGGTGCTTGCCTGGGCGGCTGCGCTGTTTCTGGCCACGCGCTTTTTCGGCCAGTGGGAAGACAGCCAACGTAACCCCAACCGCCAGGTGCAGTCGGAGCACGGCCAAGGTTTCATCGAGGTGCGCCTGCTGAGTAATGGCCAGGGGCATTTCGTGGTGGATGGCGCGATCAATGGCCAGGTGGTGCATTTCATGCTCGACACCGGGGCCACCGACGTCGCGATCCCCGAAGGGCTGGCCCGTGACCTGAACCTGGCGCGTGGCAGCCCGGTGCTGCTGAGTACCGCCAATGGCCGCACCGAGGGCTACCGCACGCGGCTGGCCAGCCTGCAACTGGGCGACATCCACCTGCAGAACGTACGCGCCATTGTCGTGCCGGGCCTGGATGGCCCCACCGTGCTACTGGGCATGAGTGCCCTGCAACAACTTGAATTTACCCAGCGCGGTGGCACCATGCTGCTGCGCCAGAACCTGAAATGACGAGGCCCGCATGAGCGACTCACTGGAACTCAGCCTGGACGGCGTAGAACGCCGCTCACTGGCTGACTTCACCGAACAGGCCTACCTCAACTACTCCATGTACGTGATCATGGACCGCGCCCTGCCGCATATCGGCGATGGCCTCAAGCCAGTGCAGCGGCGCATTGTCTACGCCATGAGCGAGTTGGGGCTCGATGCCGATGCCAAGCACAAGAAGTCGGCGCGTACCGTCGGTGACGTGCTCGGCAAGTTCCACCCCCATGGCGACTTGGCCTGCTATGAAGCCATGGTGCTGATGGCGCAGCCGTTCAGCTACCGCTACACACTGGTCGATGGCCAGGGCAACTGGGGTGCGCCGGACGATCCGAAGTCGTTCGCGGCGATGCGCTACACCGAGGCGCGGTTGTCCCGCTATGCCGAAGTGCTGCTCAGCGAAGTCGGCCAGGGCACCGTCGACTGGGTGCCCAACTTCGACGGCACCTTGCAGGAGCCCGCCGTGTTGCCGGCACGCCTGCCCAACATTCTGCTCAACGGCACCACCGGTATCGCCGTGGGCATGGCCACCGATGTGCCGCCGCACAACCTGCGTGAAGTGGCCAGCGCCTGTGTGCGCCTGCTCGACGAGCCCAAGGCCACCATCGAGCAGTTGTGCGAGCATATTCAAGGGCCGGACTACCCGACCGAGGCCGAAATCGTCACGCCGCGGGCCGAAATCCTCAAGATGTACGAAAGTGGCCGTGGCTCGATCCGCATGCGCGCCGTGTACCGCGTCGAGGACGGCGACATCGTTGTAACCGCGTTGCCACACCAGGTGTCGGGGGCCAAGGTGCTGGAGCAGATCGCGGCGCAGATGCAGGCCAAGAAGCTGCCGATGGTGGCCGACCTGCGCGACGAATCGGATCACGAGAACCCTTGCCGCATCGTCATCATCCCGCGGTCCAACCGTGTGGATGCCGACGAGCTGATGCAGCACCTGTTCGCCACCACCGACCTGGAAAGCAGCTACCGGGTCAACGTCAATATCATCGGCCTCGACGGCCGGCCGCAGCTGAAGAACCTGCGCACGATCCTGGTGGAATGGCTGGAGTTCCGCACCCATACCGTTCGTCGCCGGCTGCAGCACCGCCTGGACAAGGTCGAGAAGCGCTTGCACCTGCTGGACGGTTTGCTCACCGCGTTCCTCAACCTGGATGAAGTGATCCACATCATCCGCACCGAGGACCACCCCAAACAGGCGCTGATCGCGCGCTTCGGCCTGACCGAAATCCAGGCCGACTACATCCTCGAGACCCGCCTGCGGCAGTTGGCGCGTTTGGAGGAGATGAAGATCCGCGGCGAGCAGGACGAACTGCTGAAAGAGCAAGCCAAATTGCAGGCGCTGCTGGGCAGCGAGGCCAAACTGCGCAAGCTGGTGCGCAGCGAGCTGATCAAGGATGCCGAAACCTATGGCGACGACCGCCGCTCGCCAATCGTCGAGCGCGCCGAAGCCAAGGCGCTGTCGGAAAACGAGCTGATGCCGACCGAGCCGGTCACCGTGGTGCTGTCGGAAAAAGGCTGGATACGCTGTGCCAAGGGCCACGACATCGACGCGACCGGCTTGTCGTACAAGGCAGGCGACGGCTTCAAGGCCGCTGCTGCTGGCCGCTCCAACCAGTTTGCCGTGCTGATCGACTCGACCGGGCGCAGCTACTCGCTGGCCGCCCACAGCCTGCCTTCGGCGCGTGGCCAGGGTGAGCCGCTGACGGGGCGCCTGACGCCTCCGCCTGGGGCCACCTTCGATTGCGTGCTGCTGCCAGAGGACGATGCGCTGTACGTGGTCGCGTCCGACGCCGGCTACGGCTTTGTGGTCAAGGGTGAAGACCTGCAGGCCAAGAACAAGGCCGGCAAGGGTTTGCTCAGCCTGCCCAACGGCGCCAAGGTCATGACGCCGCGGCCGGTGGCTAACCGTGAGCAGGACTGGCTGGCGGCGGTGACCACCGAAGGCCGCCTGCTGGTGTTCAAGGTCAGCGACTTGCCACAGCTGGGTAAAGGCAAGGGCAACAAGATCATCGGTGTACCCGGCGACCGGGTCGCCAGCCGCGAAGAGTTCGTCACCGACCTGGCCGTGGTCGCCGACGGGGCGACCCTTGTATTGCAGGCCGGCAAGCGTACCCTGTCTCTGAAGCCCGACGACCTGGAACACTACAAGGGCGAGCGTGGCCGGCGCGGCAGCAAGCTGCCGCGTGGGTTCCAGCGCGTCGATAGCTTGCAGGTGGAAGTGCCGGCGTAACCGGTGGAAATGTCTGGAACGGCAATTACAGCGCCGTTCCGGGCAGAAACACTGGAGTCGGACGGTTATTTCGCGGATGATATGGCCCTTGCGGCGCCGGCGTGGTCGTGTGCCCGTTTGAATTTATATGTATCACTGCGGTGTGCCTGTAGGCAGCCGCCTGGATGGGATGATGAAATTTCTGCGCCTTCCACTTGCGCTGTTGATGACTGGCCTGCTGGGGCTGGGCGGGTGCACCATGCACCAGCCTGTTGCCTTGTACCAGCTCGACAGTGGTGATCCTGGCCAGCCGTCGCAGAGTGCGGGCATGGCCGTTGTACTCGGGCCGGTATCGGTGGCCGATTACCTGCAGCGCGAGACGTTCCTGCAGCGCCAGGCCGATGGCAGCCTGAGCGCGGCGACCGACGGTCGTTGGGCGGGTAGCCTGTCGTCGGACATCGACCAGTTGCTGGTGCGCCAGCTGGCCTGGCGCCTGGACAGCCAGCGAGTGGTACTGGCCCCGGCAACGGCCGGTTTCACGCCGGATGTACAGGTGCTGCTGTCGATTACCCGCCTGGACTCGGGCAAGGACCAACCGGCCATCCTCGACGCCCAGTGGCGCCTGCTGGACCGCCGTGGCCGCGTACGTGACAACCGTATCGTGCACCTCGAACAGCCACATGAGGGCAGCGAGTCGTCGCAGGTACAGGCCCAGGGCCAATTGCTGCAGAAGCTGGCCGAGCAGCTGAGCACGGCGGTGAAGCCGCTGGCCAACCAGCCGGCAATCGCTGAAGAAACGCCGAAAAAGCCGGCTGCACCGGTGCAGGTGAAGAAGGCGCCGGAAAAGTCCAGGATCCCGATGGCCTCGCCGATCCGCACCGATATGGAAGTCTATCGGTTCTGACCTAACCGCCAGGTGTAAAAAAAGCCCGCGATGCTGTGGGCTTTTTCATGTCTGCGTCAAACCATTGCGAAGCTGGGCCCGGGCCCTGTAGGCGCGGCCTGGCGTTGCGAAGGGGCTGCGCGGCAGCCCCAGTGCCCAGCGCAGCCTGTCAGGCCCGACGCTCGTGCATGCGCGCCAGTTGCCGTTCCAGCATCGAAGGGTACGGTTCCAGCAGGCGCTCCACGCAGCAGGCGCCCTCAGGGCTGGCAATCGGGCGAATGCGTGCGCGCTGGCGAATCAGTGCGTCATCGCTGATCTGCCGCTCCACCAGCAACAGGTTGCGGCTGTGCTGCGACAACGCCAGGGCATCCTGGGCTTTTTCGGCGATCAACACGTCTACCAGCTCCAGCCCGTGCAGATCGTTGCCCAATACCAGGCCCAGCTGCAATTGCAAGGTGATGCCGCTGTCGGCCACTTCGATCTGCAGGGCATGGCCCAGGGCGCGCAACAGCTCGCCGCAGCAGATTGCGTTAGTCAGGTAGTCCTCACCACATACGCGGCTGTGGAACAGCACCAGGGTGCTGCCATCGTTGAGTGTGTGCGTTTCGCCGTCGTACAGCGATGCCGCATGCTCCAGGCAGTCACGGTAACGCTCGGTCAGTTCGGTCAGGCGGGTACGCGGCAGACGGCGCAGTTGCTCCTGGGAGCCCAGCTGCACCGCAAGGATGGCGCTGAAGTGCGGTTCGTCGGACTCGTCTACCACTGCGGTTCTTGGTGCAGTGTCGTCGTCGAGCAGGCCGGCGAACGCTTCGTCATCTTCCTCGTCTGGCACTGCGGCGACCTTGGCGCGCGGCGCGGCCTTGGGTGCCGGGCTGACGTGCTGCGGGTCGTCGAATGGTTCATCGTCGTCTTCCTCAGGCTCTGGCTCCGGCTCTGGTGGCGGCGGTGGCGCCAGGCGCGCATGCAGCTGGCGGGCGATGTCGCCGATTTCATCCTGGCGGTCGGTGGCCGGGGTGTAGTACTGCGGGTCGCGCAGCCATACCCGCAACTGCAGCAATGGCAGGGTGATGTAGCGGCCCTGGCGCAAGCTGAGGGCCAAAGCCAGCGCCAGCAGGATGGCCGCCAGAATGCCCATGCTTTGCAGGCTGATCAGCATGGGTTGCTGGAATTGGCTCATGTCCAGGCTGATGCGCAGCTGCCCGGCAGCCACGTCCTGGAAGCTGATCTTGGTCTGGTACACGCCTTCGGCCTCGCCCAGCAGGCTATTGCGCGGGCGTTGCCCGGCTTCGGCGAGGATGCGGTTGTCCACGCTGTAGATGGCCGCGTGGGCCACCAGCGGGTTTTTCACCAGGTTGCCCAGCAGCACGTTGAGGCTGAGGATATCGTTGGCTACCAGCAGTTCGGTCGCCGAAGTGGCCGTTTGCGTGGTCAGGCTCTGGCCGAGGGCGTCGGCCTGCTCGTGCATGGCCTGCTTGAACTGCAGGCCCATCACACAGGCATAGATCACCAGTGCCAGCGCCACCAGGAAGATGTTGGTGCAGGCGATGCGCAGTGCCAGCGGCACGCGACGTTGACTCAGGGCACGATAGATCATCAGGAAGAAGTTGTCTGGTTTGACGGGCGTGGGCCGGTTCACAGAGCTCGGCTCTTAATGGCAAGAAAGTGGGGGGAGTATAGCGAGCCGGGTTTTGTCGGCAAAGTATCGTTGGCGCCCGATGGTCATGGAAAGTCGGTAGAATGCGCATTTTTCATCGAAGTCGGAGCCAGGTTGTGCGCGAAATCGTCCTGATCAACATCACCGGTGAGGACCGTCCCGGTCTCACTGCGGCAATCACCGGCGTCCTGCTGCAGGGCGGTGTGAGTATCCTCGACATCGGCCTGGCGGTCATGCACGGCACCCTGTCGTTCGGCATCCTGGTCGATATCCCTGACAACGAAGTGGCAACTGCCCTGCTGCAGGGTGTGCAAGCCAAGGCCCACGAGCTGAACCTGCAGGCCCGTTATACGCCGATTTCCGAGGCGGACTACCAGCACTGGGCCGACGGCCATGGTGAGGCGCGCCATGTGGTGACCCTGCTCAGCCGCAAGATCACCCCCGAGCAACTGCAGCGGGTCAGTGCGGTGATCAGCCAGTACGGCCTGACGATCGAACGCATCGAGCGGCTGTCGGCCCGGGTGGCGCTGGACGCCGACACCGACAAGGGCAAGGCGGCGGTCGAGATATCCGTGCGTGGGGTGCCGAGCGATGCCAAGGCTCTGCGTGCCGATTTCTTCGCCCTGGCGCAGGCGCTGAGCGTCGACATTGCCTTCCAGAAAGACGACCTGTTCCGCCGCAACCGCCGCCTGGCGGTATTCGACATGGATTCGACGCTGATCGAGGCCGAAGTCATCGACGAGCTGGCCAAGGCGGCTGGCGTGGGTGAGCAGGTGGCGGCGATCACCGAACGCGCCATGCGTGGCGAGCTGGACTTCCGCGCCAGTTTCAAGGAGCGCATGGCGCTGCTCAAGGGCCTGGATGTGGGCGTGCTGGACGAAATCGGCGCCTCGCTGCGCCTGACCGAAGGCGCGGAAAATCTGTTCGCCGAGCTCAAGCGCCTGGGTTACAAGACGGCCATCCTGTCCGGTGGGTTTACCTATTTTGCCCGCCAGGTGCAGGCGCGCCTGGGTATCGACTATGTGTTCGCCAACGAGCTGGAAGTGGTGGATGGCAAGGTGACTGGTGTGGCGGTCGAGCCGATCGTCGATGCCCAGCGCAAGGCCGAACTGCTGCAGAAACTGGCCAGCGATGAGGGCTTGCAACTGGAACAGACCATTGCCGTGGGCGATGGCGCTAACGACCTGCCAATGCTGGCACTGGCCGGCCTGGGCGTGGCATTCCGCGCCAAGCCGCTGGTGCGCCAGTCGGCCAAGCAGGCGATTTCTACCCTGGGCCTGGATGGCGTGTTGTATCTGTTGGGCTTGCGCGACCGCGACGCGCGCGGCTGATCGGGAAATCTGGGGCTGCTTTGCAGCCCTTCGCGGGCATGCCCGCTAAGGGCCGCAAAGCGGCCCAGGCTTTATCAGGCCATCAAGCCTGCACAGGCGCCGCCAACTGCTGCCCCATGCGCACAGCAGAGCCGGCACCCAGGCTTTCGGCCCACTTCACCTGCTGCGGCCCGAACAACACGATGGCCGTCGAACCCAGCTTGAAGCGCCCCAGCTCGGCACCTTTCTCCAGGTGGATCGGCGCACGGCTGGCGTCGTCGTAGCGGAAGGTCTTCAGCTCGCGCTTGGGCGGCGTCACCAGGCCGGCCCACACGGTCTCGATCGAAGCAACGATCATCGCACCCACCAGCACCACGGCCATCGGCCCGCGTTCGGTGTCGAACAGGCAGACCACCCGCTCGTTGCGGGCGAACAGCTCGGGCACGTTTTCGGCAGTGGTCTGGTTGACCGAGAACAGTCGGCCCGGCACGTAGACCATCTCGCGCAGGGTGCCGGCCAGCGGCATGTGCACGCGGTGGTAGTCCTTGGGCGACAAGTAGATGGTGGCGAACTCACCGCCCATGAACGGGGCGGCCAGCGCCGGGTCACCGCCCAGCAGCTCCTGCGCGCTGAAACCATGGCCTTTGGCCTGGAAGATGCGGCCATGCTCGATCGGGCCAAGCTGGCTCACGGCGCCGTCGGCGGGGCACAGGATGGCGCCCGGGGTTTCATCCAGCGGGCGGGCGCCCGGCTTCAGGGCGCGGGTGAAGAATGCGTTGAAGTGCTCGTAGGCGCTCAGGTCTTCGACCAGCGCCTGGCTCATGTCGACCTGGTAGCGCTTGGCGAACCAGGCGGTGAAGGCGTTCTTGAACCAGCGCACGCGGCACTCGGCGACGCAGCCGGCCAGCCGCGACAGCAGGTGGTGCGGCAGCAGGTACTGGCTGATGATGAACAGACGGGATTTCATGCAGGTTCCTTAAACTTCTACAGGCGTGTCCGGGTGGTTGCCCCATTCGCTCCACGAGCCGGCATAAGCCTTGACGCGTGGGTAGCCGAGGGCCTTGGCCACCAAATAGGTGAAACCGGAACGGCGGTGGGACTGGCAATGGGTAACCACCTCCTTGTCGGGGGTGATGCCCAGGCTTTGCAGCACTTCGGCGATATCCCTGCGGATCCGCAGGTGGTCGTTGAGGTCCATGCCGGCGGTCCACTCGAAGTTGACCGCACCAGGGATGTGGCCGCCCTTGGCCGACAACACTTTTTCGCCGTTGAATTCCTGTGGGGCGCGGGCGTCCCAGATCACCAGGTCATCGGCGCCCAGGCGGCTTTGCAGGTACTCGCGGGTGGCTGTAGGTGCAGTGTCGAGGTGCAGGTGCACCGGGGCGGTGCCGCTTGCGGGCACTTCGGTAGACAGCTTGTCGGCTGGCCAGGCCTGGATACCGCCATTGAGGTAGTGGTAGCGCGTATGGCCGATCACGTCGAGCAGCCAGATGAAACGCCCCGCCCAACCACCGCCTTCATCGTCATACACCACGTAGACGGCATCATCGCGGTGGCCGAGTTCGCTGAACAGTTTTTCCAGTTCGCCCAGGGGCGGCAGCAGACCAGGGGCCGGTGGCTGGCCGAGCTGGGTGCGCTTGCCCTCGACAAAGCGGGCGCCGGGGATATGCCCGCAGACATAGCGGTTGGCGCTGCTCAGGTCGACCAGGATCAACTGCGGTGAATCCAGGCGCGGCAGCAGGTCTGCAGCTTCGATCACCAGGGGCAGGCCGGAAAAGTCGGTCATCCACGGTCTCCAGAGTGGAAAGAGGAGCGATTGTAGCGCAAGGCTCAGGCTTTGCGGTTGGCGAACAGCGACAGTGCCCGCTCGATGCATTGCACGGTTTTGCCGAAGGCTTGCACGCTGATATCGGCCATGGGCCTGCAAGCCTGGTCGGCCACCAGCAGCATGAGCACCTGATCGTTCACCGCCAGCGAGCGCAGCAGCACATGCTCACTGCGGAACAGGGCGCGCAGCGGGGCTGGCAGCAGCGCGGCGAACTGGCTGTGGTTCTGCGGGGTGATGCGCAGCTGCCCGGCCTGGCTCATCAGCTTTTGCAGCAGTTTGTTCTGAGCCACCTGCAGGGCGAGGCCCGCGGCCTCCTTGGGCAAGCCGGCGGTCTGCTGCACGCGCAGGGTGTCGGTGCTCTTGTCCAGGCTCAGCAGCATGATGCGTTGCATACCGCAGGCCAGCAGGGCCTCTTGTGCCTGGGTGGCCAGGTGCACGGTATTGGTGAACGGGCTGGGTTGCGCCAGCAGGTGCTGGCACAGTGTGCGCCAGCGCGCCAGCTCTTCACTGCTGGGCGGTGGCGCCGCCAGCATGTCCGGGTGCGGGCGGCGCTGGTGCCACGGCCATATCAGCGCCTCGGCTGGATGGAACAGTGCATGCCGGGCATGGCGACGGGCGCTGGCGGCTGCCTGCTGGTGAACTTGCTGCTGCACGTCTTCCAGCGAAGTCTGCAGGTACAGGGCGGTCAGCAGCTGCCAGCGTAACAGGTGCGGGTTGTCCCAGCCGACCTGCGCCGCCAGGGCCAGGTTGTTGGCCAGCAACACGGTATTGGCCGGCTGGTTGAACCAGCGCCGCAGGCCGGGCTCTGCGTCCAGGCGGTGTTGCTGGCTGAGCAGGTCTTCGTCGCGGGCGATGCTCAGCACCTGGGCCAGTTGCTCGCGCTCTTCCAGCAGCAGGCGGTAACCCTGGGTCACCCATTGCGGCAGGCGCCAGTACTCGGCCGTGGTCTGGCACAGCGCCATTATGCGCACGCCAAACAGTTCTTCCTCGACATGGGCGGCCTCTTCACCCTTGTGGATCACCCGCAGCTCCCAGGTGTCGAGCAGCTTCGGGTAGGCCAGTGCCAGCGGCCAGAGGGGCGACAGAAACAGCAGGCTACCCCAGTGGATTTCCTGCCACAGCCGGGCCAGGCGGCTGGCGAACAGGCCGCTGGCCTGCTGCGCTGCGTGCTGGCTGATCATCTGGAACTGGCACAGAACCGGCGGGATTTCTTCAACAGGCACTGCCGGCAGGCGCTTGAGCAACAGCTCGCTGCGCTCCAGGCCGAGCCGGTTGAGGGCCACTTCAAGGCTTTCGGCCGGTTCGGCCATGCTGGCGTTGGTGGCGTGGTTGGCTTCACGCATCACCGACAACACCAGCGCCGGGCTATCTTGCATCAGTTCGGCGATGTCGCGCAGCGAGCGGCGGCTATCGTGGATGGCCGCCATGACCCGGTCGTAGCTGTGCTTCGGCACCGGGATGCGAACACTCTCGAGCAGCTTGACCCAGGCCTCTAGCGTTCGCGGAGCCTGAGCGGGCACCTTGGTTTCAATTGGCATTTTGACATCAGTCCGAACTGGCTTTTCGCATTGTGTGGCTATAGTCTGGCGCAGTTCTGCCGATAAGTAGAAGAAGAGTTTTACAGCTCTCGTCTCTTCCCCTGACCACGACAGCAAGTGCTTTGAACCTATGGCTAAAATTATCGGCATCATCGTCGTATTCGCGAGCGTGCTCGGCGGCTACGTGCTTTCCCACGGCAAGATCGCGGCGCTGATCCAGCCGTTCGAAGTACTGATTATCGGCGGTGCGGCCTTTGGTGCATTCCTGCAGGCCAACCCTGGCTACATGACCATGCACGTCATCAAGAAGTCGATGAAGATGTTCGGCTCGCGCTTCAGCCATGCGTTCTACCTTGAAGTGCTGGGGCTGGTGTACGAAATCCTCAACAAGAGCCGTCGCGAAGGTATGATGGCCATCGAGGCCGACATCGAAGACGCCGCCGCCAGCCCGATTTTCGCCAAGTACCCCACGGTACTGGCCGATGAGCGCATGACCGCGTTCGTCTGCGACTACCTGCGCATCATGTCTACCGGCAACATGGCCCCGCACGAGCTCGAGGGCCTGTTCGACATGGAGCTGCTGAGCATGAAGGAAGAGCTTGAGCACCCGTCCCATGCAGTGACCGGCATCGCCGATGGCATGCCCGGCTTCGGTATCGTAGCGGCGGTGCTGGGTATCGTGGTGACCATGGCCTCGCTGGGCGATGGGGACCAGGCGGCCATCGGCATGCACGTGGGTGCGGCGCTGGTCGGTACGTTCTTCGGTATTCTCGCGGCCTACGGCTTCTTCGGCCCGCTGGCCAAGTGCCTGGAGCACGACGCCAAGGAAGAGCTGAACCTGTACGAGTCGATCAAGGCATCGCTGGTGGCCTCGGCTTCGGGCATGCCGCCGTCGCTGGCGGTCGAGTTCGGGCGCAAGGTGCTGTACCCCAAGCACCGCCCAAGCTTCGCCGAGCTGGAACAAGCGGTTCGCGGTCGCTGATTCATGGAGAACAATCAGCCCATCATCGTCAAGCGCGTCAAGCGCTTTGGCGGCGGCCACCACGGTGGCGCCTGGAAAATCGCCTTTGCCGACTTCGCCACGGCGATGATGGCGTTCTTCCTGGTGCTGTGGCTGTTGTCCACGGCCACGCCTGAACAGAAGATCGCCATTGCCGGTTACTTCCAGGACCCGATCGGGTTCTCCGAAAGTGGTACGCCCTACGTCATCGACCTGGGTGGTTCCCCCGAAATGGCGCCGGACAAAACCATCAACCCGGAAGTGAAAACCGAGCCGACACAGCCGTCGCCCACCCAGCTGGACAAGGACCAGGTGGAGACCATGGCCGAGCAGGTCGAGCGCGAGCGCCTTGAATTGCTGTTGCAGGAGCTGCAGAACAAGGTCGAAGAGAACCCGCAACTGCAGAAGTTCAAGGACCAGATCCTGTTCGAGATCACCCAGGATGGCCTGCGTATCCAGATCATGGACGCCGAGAACCGTCCGATGTTCGATATCGGCAGTGCGCGCCTGCAGCCATATTTCGAAGACATTCTGTTGGCCATGGCCGACACCATCAAGGCAGTGCCCAACAAGATCAGCATCAGCGGCCACACAGACGCCAAACCGTATGCCGGCACTGGCGAGTTCGGCAACTGGGAGCTGTCGGCCAACCGCGCCAATGCCGCACGCCGGGCATTGGTGGCGGGTGGGTACCCGGACGGCCAGGTGGCTCGGGTGGTGGGGTATGCATCGTCATCGCTGTTCGACCGCAAGAACCCGTTCAACCCGGTAAACCGCCGCATCGACATCATCGTGCTGACCAAGAAGGCCCAGCGCAACATCGAGGGTGAGCAGGGCGAACAGGGTGCACCGCAAGCGCCGGCAGCCCCGCCCGCGGCCCCGCCGGCCAGTGGCGCGGCGCCCGGTGCCGGGGCCGATCAGGCGCCGATGCAACCACGTGAACTGCGCCAGAAGCTGAACATCTTCGAGGATGGCACGCTGAAGATGGACGAGAGCAAGGAGCAGTAGGCCCCGCGCAACCTCGCACGGCGTTTTGCAGGGCCGTGCAGGTGGGCCTCAGGGCGGAGGAAGGCTTACAGCCCGGTCAGTAGCTGTCTTCCGTCAGGCTGGCGATGATCGAGCGGTAGCTGTTCATGCGTTGCTGCGAGATCCGGCCATCGTCCAGCGCCTTGAGCAACGCGCAGCCTGGCTCGCGGTCATGTTTGCAATCGCGGAAGCGGCAGGTGCCGAACAGGTCGCGGAACTCGATGAAGCCATCCTCCACATCGCTGCGGCTGACGTGGCCAAGGCCGAATTCGCGGATGCCCGGCGAGTCGATAAGGTCGCCGCCATTGGGGAAATGGTACAGCCGCGCGGTGGTGGTGGTGTGGGTGCCCTGGCCCGACCATTCCGACAGGTCGCCGACGCGGGTGCCGGCCTCTGGCAGCAGGCTGTTGACCAGCGAAGACTTGCCCACACCCGACTGGCCGACGAACACGCTGATGTGCCCGTCAAGTTGCTGCTGCAGGCGTTGCATGCCATCACCGTGGTGGGCAGATACCTCCAGCAGCGGATAGCCCAGCTCGCGGTAAACCTCCAGCAGCGCCTGCAGGCCGGGGCCGTTCTCGGCGTTGATCAGGTCGGCCTTGTTCAGCAGCAGCAGCGGGCGCAGGCCTGCATGCTCGGCAGCGACCAGGTAACGGTCGATCAGGTTCGGGTGCGGTTCCGGGGCCGGGGCAAACACGATCACGATGAGGTCGACGTTGGCTGCGACCGGTTTCAACTGGCCATGGTTGTTTGGCCGGCACAGTTCGGTGCTGCGTGGCATCTGCGCCACGATCACGCCTATGCCCTGGTTGCCTGCACGCCATACCACGCGGTCGCCAGTGACCAGTGCTGGCAGGTTGGCGCGCAAGTGGCAGCGGAACACCTGGCCTGCAACGTCGCCATCCTGGGCCTCCACCTCGACCTGCACGCCAAAGTGGGCAATCACCAGGCCCAGTTGTTCCGGCCCCAGGTCGCCACCTTCCAGTTCCTGCAGCACATGCTGCTCGCGTTTGGCCGCGCGAGCAGCACGCTCGCCCTGGATTTTTTCGATGCGCCAGTTCTGGCGGCGATTGAGCTGGCGTTTGGCCATGAACATTCCGTGAGAAGGGCCCGGGTCAGGGCATTGAAAACGGCAGGCAGTTTAGCACGCCAGGCGTTGCACCATTGCCCTTACCTTGTGGCGGTGAATGGGCGTGGCTGGGCCACTAGGCTAAGATGACGGGCTATATGAGGAGCTTCTGCATGCAAAACCCACAGAACCTGATCTGGATCGACCTGGAAATGACCGGCCTCGATCCGGACAGCGACGTCATCATCGAAATGGCCACCATTGTCACCGACAGCGAGCTGAACACCCTGGCCGAAGGCCCGGTGATCGCCATCCACCACAGCGATGAAGTACTGGCCCGCATGGACGAGTGGAACACCCGCACCCATGGCGCGTCTGGCCTGACCCAGCGTGTGCGCGACAGCAAGGTCGGCATGGCCGAGGCCGAGGCCCAGACCATTGCTTTCCTCGAACAGTGGGTGCCCAAAGGCAAATCGCCGATCTGCGGCAACAGCATCTGCCAGGACCGTCGCTTCCTCTACCGGCACATGCGCAACCTGGAAAACTACTTCCACTACCGCAACCTGGATGTCTCGACGCTGAAAGAACTGGCAGCGCGCTGGGCGCCGGACGTGCGTGACAGCTTCAAGAAGGGCAATACGCACCTGGCGCTGGACGACATTCGCGAATCGATTGCCGAGTTGCGCCACTACCGCGAGCATTTCATCAAGGTGTGAACCGTTACGGCGCAGATATTCTGGCTGCGCCCCCTTTTGGTGCCTTGGGCAACTGGTTAGACTGCGCGCCTTTCCCGCACGGACCCGCACCATGTTGCTGATGCTCTACCTCATTGCCATCACTGCCGAAGCCATGACCGGTGCGTTGTCTGCGGGGCGTCGCGGCATGGACTGGTTCGGCGTGGTGCTGATCGCCTGTGTTACCGCCCTGGGTGGCGGGTCGGTGCGCGATGTGTTGCTCGGGCACTACCCGCTGACCTGGGTGAAACACCCTGAGTACCTGGTGTTGACCAGCTTTGCTGCCCTGTTGACCATTTTCATCGCGCCAATGATGCGCCGCCTGCGCTCGCTGTTCCTGGTGCTAGACGCACTGGGGCTGGTGGCGTTTACCCTGATTGGCTGCATGACGGCGCTGGAAATGGGGCAGGGCATGCTGGTGGCTTCGATCAGCGGGGTGATCACGGGGGTGTTCGGTGGCATCTTGCGCGATATCTTCTGCAACGACATCCCGCTGGTGTTCCGCCGCGAGCTTTACGCCAGCGTGTCGTTCGCCGCGGCGTGGTTCTACCTCGGCTGCGTGTATTTCAAGGTGCCGGCGGAGCAGGCGATGCTGCTGACCCTCTTTGGTGGGTTCCTGATGCGCTTGCTGGCGATTCGTTTCCATTGGGAAATGCCCAAGTTTCACTACAACGACCAGCAGTAAACCTGCCCCAGGCCCGGCGCGGTCCCTGTAGGAGCGGGCATGCCCGCGAACACCGGCGCAGCCGGTGCCACCCACCGCGGTGCCTGCTTCGCGGGCGCGCCCGCTCCCACAGTGGGCCGTGTAGCTATTGAATGCCGTGCCGGGCCAGCGCCCACTCGACATGCTCGCGCACCAGCTCCGACGCATCCTCGCGCCGCGCCTTCAGCGCCTCGATCACCGGTATCGTCGGCGGCGCATTGCCCAAGCCCACCGCCAGGTTGCGCAAGAACCGCTCATAGCCTGCCCGGCGTAGCGGCCCGCCCTCGGTCTTGCGCAGGAAAGTACGCTCATCCCACAGGAACATCTCGGCCAGCTCGGCATTCTCCAACCCATGCCGCGGCTGGAAATCCTGCTCCTGGCTGTGCTTGGCGAAGCGGTTCCACGGGCAGACGATCTGGCAGTCGTCGCAACCGAATACACGGTTACCCATCATCGAGCGCAGTTCGACAGGAATCGGCCCTCTCAGCTCGATGGTCAGGTACGAGATGCAACGCCGCGCGTCCAGCACATAGGGCCCCACGAACGCCTGGGTCGGGCAGATGTCCAGGCACGCCTGGCAACGCCCGCAATGTTCACTGGTGGTGGCTTCGTCCACCGGCAACGGCAGGTCAACGAACAGTTCGGCCAGGAAGAAGTAACTGCCGGCCTTGCGGTTGAGCAGCAGGGTGTTCTTGCCGATCCAGCCCAGCCCGGCCTGCTCGGCCAAGGCCTTCTCCAGCACTGGGGCACTGTCGACGAAGGCGCGGTAGCCGAACGGGCCGATGGCTTGCTGGATACGGTCTGCCAGGAACTGCACGCGCTTGCGCACCAGCTTGTGGTAGTCACGGCCCAGGGCGTAGCGTGACACGTAGGCTTTTTCCGGTTGCGCCAGGCGTTGCGCCATCTGCGTATCGCCGGGCAGGTAGTCCATGCGCAGCGAGACCACGCGTACCGTGCCGGGAATCAGTTGGTCGGGGTGCGCCCGCTTGCTGCCATGGGCACCCAGGTACTCCATTTCGCCCTGGTAACCGGCGTCTAGCCAGCGTTGCAGGTGCTGTTCGTGTTCGCCAAGGTCGACCCCGGCGATGCCGACGTGGGCAAAACCGAGTTCCTGGCCCCATATCTTGATCGATTGGGCCAGTTGGGCGAGGTCAGGTGTAGAGGCAGGCATGGATGGGCAAGGCAATACGGGCTCAGGTGCGTATAATTCTGCCAGACATTGGAGCCTTTGACCCCATGCCGCAGACCAAACACCCTGGCAACACCCTACAACTGCTCAGCAGCGTGACTGTCGCACACCTGCCGGCACGGCACCCGCATGCGCACAAAGGCGACTTCGGCCATGTGCTGGTAGTGGGCGGCGACCTGGGCACCGGTGGCGCTGTGCTGCTCAGCGCCGAAGCCGCCTTGCGCTGCGGCGCCGGCCTGGTCAGCGTGGCGACCCGGCCCGAACATCTACCCGCGAGCCTGGCCCGCCTGCCTGAGGTGATGTGCCTGGGGGTACAGTCGGCCAACCAGTTGGTCGGCGTGCTGGAGCGCGCCACGGTACTGGTGGTGGGCCCCGGCCTTGGGCAGGCTGCCTGGGGCCGGAGCCTGTTGTCGGCAGTGGCGAACGCCGAGCGCCCGCAGGTATGGGACGCCGACGCCCTGAATTTGCTGGCAGGCACCCCATTGGCCCTGCCCAGCGGTAGCATCCTCACGCCTCACCCCGGGGAAGCGGCGCGGCTGCTGGGCATTTCCACCGAAGCGGTACAGGCCGACCGGCCGGGCGCTGCGCGCAAGCTGGCGCGGCGCTACAACAGTGTGTGCCTGCTCAAAGGGGCAGGTACCCTGGTGGCGCACCCGTCCGGCCAGTTGATGCTGTGCGAGCGCGGGCACCCGGCGATGGCCGGCGCGGGCTTGGGCGATGTGCTGACCGGGGTGCTGGCGGCGTTGCTGGCCCAGGGGCTGGACGCCTGGAGTGCCGGCTGCCTGGGTACCTGGCTTCACGCCTGTGCCGGTGAGCGTCTGGGGGTTGAAGGCAGGGGCCTGGCGGCCAGCGATCTGGCGCCGGTCATTCGAGCGTTGTTGGAGGAGCATTCTGCGTGTGTGGCTTAAATCTGTTTCTGGCCGATGAAGCGGCTACAGTCGACTTTGGTGCAAAAATGGCCGAAGTGACCGGTGGTCGCGGTGTCATTTTCCTGGAAGGCGACCTGGGCGCGGGTAAAACCACGCTCTCGCGTGGCCTGATCCGTGGCCTGGGCCATACTGGTGCAGTGAAAAGCCCGACGTTCACCGTGGTCGAACCCTACGAGATCGGCGCTGTCCGAGCTTTTCACTTCGACCTGTATCGGCTGGTCGATCCGGAGGAGCTGGAGTTCATGGGGATTCGTGACTATTTCGAGGGCGACCCGTTGTGCCTGTTCGAGTGGCCACAAAAGGGTGCGGGCGTTTTGCCAAAGCCCGACCTGACCATTACCATAAGCCCCCAAGCGGGCGGACGCTCGCTGAACCTGTCGCCGCAGGGGGCTCGCGGCGAGGCCTGGTGCGTGGCACTGGCCAAACACTATAAACAGTAAGTGGGGTAGGTATGCGCATACGCGCACTGGTCGCCATCGTTGGGCTGCTGCTGACAACGGTGACCGTTGACGCTCTGGCCGTCACTCAAGTCAAGAGCGTGCGCCTGTGGCGCGCGCCAGACAACACGCGGCTGGTCTTCGACCTGTCTGGCCCCGTGCAGCACAGCGTCTTCACCTTGAGCGCACCGGATCGCCTGGTTATCGACATCAATGGCGCGACCTTGGCGGCGCCATTGAAAGTGGCGACTTCCAACACGCCGATCAGCAGCGTGCGTTCGGCCCAGCGCACGCCGACCGACCTGCGTGTGGTCGTTGACCTGAAGAAGTCGGTCACCCCCAAGAGCTTTACCCTGGCGCCCAATGCCCAGTACGGCAACCGCCTGGTGGTCGACCTGTACGATCAGGAAGCCGATGCCATCGCGGCCATGGCGCCAACCCCACCACCGACCCCAGTGCAAACGCCTGCCACCACGCCAGCGGTCCCGGTCACGCCGACCCAGCCAGCCATCAAGCTGCCGCCGGTACCTAGCGGCAAGCGCGACATCGTCATTGCCATCGACGCCGGTCATGGCGGCGAGGACCCGGGTGCTTCCGGCTCGCGCGGCCAGCATGAAAAAGACATCGTGCTGCAGATCGCCCAGGAGCTGCAGCGCCAGATCAACACGGAAAAGGGCTTCCGCGCCGAACTGACCCGCACCGGTGACTACTTCATTCCGCTGCGCAAACGCACCGAAATCGCCCGCAAGAAGGGCGCCGACCTGTTCGTTTCGATCCACGCCGACGCCGCGCCGTCCAAGGCTGCGTTCGGCGCATCGGTGTTTGCCCTGTCCGACCGTGGCGCTACCTCCGAAACCGCACGCTGGCTGGCAGACACGGAAAACCGTTCCGACCTGATCGGGGGCGCCGGCAACGTCAGCCTCGACGACAAGGACCGCATGCTCGCGGGTGTGCTGCTCGACCTGTCGATGACGGCCACGCTCAGCTCCAGCCTGAATGTCGGGCAGAAAGTGCTGGGCAACATGGGCCGCATCACCTCGCTGCACAAGCAGCGTGTGGAACAGGCTGGCTTCATGGTGCTGAAGTCGCCCGACATTCCGTCGATCCTAGTCGAGACCGGGTTTATCTCCAACGCCAGTGAGGCGGCCAAGCTGGCCAGTCGCAGCCATCAGCAAGCGCTTGCGCGGTCGATTCATACCGGGGTGCGCCAGTTCTTCCAGCAGAACCCGCCGCCTGGCACCTATATCGCCTGGCTGCGTGACACCGGCAAGATTGCCGCCGGCCCACGTGAGCACACGGTGCGCCCAGGCGAAACCCTGGCAATGCTGGCGGTGCGCTACCAGGTCAGTGTGGCCAGCTTGCGCAACACCAACAGCCTGAAGTCCGATGAGCTGAAGGTCGGCCAGCGTCTGGATATCCCTGCCACCACATTGGCTTCGCAATGAGTGGTGGTTCGCGCATCCAGCTGCTCAGCCCGCGGCTGGCCAACCAGATCGCCGCTGGCGAGGTGGTCGAGCGGCCGGCCTCGGTAGCCAAGGAACTGCTGGAAAACAGCCTGGACTCCGGAGCCCGGCGCATCGATGTGGAAGTGGAGCAGGGCGGCGTCAAGCTGCTGAAGGTGCGGGATGATGGCAGCGGTATTTCTGCCGACGACCTGCCGCTGGCGCTGGCCCGTCATGCCACCAGCAAAATCCGTGAGCTGGAAGACCTTGAAGGCGTATTGAGCCTGGGGTTCCGTGGCGAAGCCCTGGCCTCGATCAGCTCGGTGGCGCGCCTGACCCTGACCTCGCGTACTGCCAGTGCCACAGAAGCCTGGCAGGTTGAAACCGAAGGCCGCGACATGCTCCCGCGGGTGCAGCCGGCGGCCCACCCGGTGGGTACTTCGGTCGAAGTGCGTGACCTGTTCTTCAATACCCCGGCGCGGCGCAAGTTCCTCAAGGCCGAGAAAACCGAGTTCGATCACCTGCAGGAGGTCATCCGGCGCCTGGCGTTGGCGCGTTTCGACGTCGGCTTCCACTTGCGCCACAACGGCAAGAGCATCCTCAGCCTGCACGAGGCCCATGATGAAGTGGCGCGTGCGCGGCGGGTGGGTGCCATCTGCGGCCCGGGCTTCATGGAGCAGGCGCTGCCGATCGACGTCGAGCGCAACGGCCTGCGCCTGTGGGGCTGGGTTGGGCTGCCGACCTTCTCGCGCAGCCAGGCCGACCTGCAGTACTTCTTCGTCAACGGCCGTGCGGTGCGCGACAAGCTGGTGGCCCACGCCGTACGCCAGGCCTACCGTGACGTGCTGTTCAACGGCCGGCACCCGACCTTTGTGCTGTTCCTTGAACTGGAACCCAACGGCGTCGATGTCAACGTGCACCCGACCAAGCATGAAGTGCGCTTCCGCGAAGGGCGTTCGGTGCACGACTTCCTGTACGGCACCCTGCACCGGGCCCTGGCCGATGTGCGCCCGGAAGACCAACTGGCCGCCCCGGCTGCGGTGCCTGAAGCGATGCGCGCCACTGGCCAGCAGGCCGGTGAGTTCGGCCCGCAGGGGGAAATGCGCCTGGCTTCGCCTGTGCTCGAGCAGCCACGTGCGCCGCAACACACCGCCAGCAACGGCGGTAGTGGTGCCGGTTACCAGTACCAGTACACCCCGCGGCCCTCGCCACCGCTGCCGGCGGCCGAGGCGCAGGCGGTGTACCGCGAGTTTTACAAGCCGCTGGACAATGGCGCCGCCCCGGCAGCCACCCTGCCGGAAAGCCAGGGCGACATTCCGCCGCTGGGTTACGCGCTGGCGCAGCTGAAGGGTATCTACATCCTGGCCGAGAACGCTGTCGGCCTGGTGCTGGTCGATATGCACGCCGCCCACGAGCGCATCATGTACGAGCGCCTGAAGGTAGCCATGGCCAGCGAGGGCCTCAGCGGCCAGCCGCTGCTGGTGCCGGAAACCCTGGCCCTGAGCCAGCGCGAAGCCGACTGCGCCGAAGAGCACGCGCAGTGGTTCCAGCGCCTGGGCTTCGAACTGCAGCGGCTGGGCCCGGAAACCCTGGCCATCCGCCAGATCCCGGCTTTGCTCAAGCAGGCCGAGGCCAACCGCCTGGTGCAGGATGTGCTGGCCGACCTGATGGAATACGGCACCAGCGACCGTATTCAGGCCCACCTCAACGAGCTGCTCGGCACCATGGCCTGCCACGGTGCGGTACGCGCCAACCGGCGCCTGGCCATTCCCGAGATGAACGCCCTGCTGCGCGATATGGAAAACACCGAGCGCAGCGGCCAGTGCAACCACGGCCGTCCCACCTGGACCCAGATGGGCCTGGACGACCTGGACAAACTTTTCCTGCGCGGTCGATGAAATGAGCGGCAAGCCCCCAGCGATATTCCTCATGGGTCCGACGGCCGCCGGCAAGACCGACCTGGCCATCGAACTGACCAAAGTGCTGCCGTGCGAGCTGATCAGCGTTGATTCGGCGCTGATCTACCGCGGCATGGACATCGGCTCGGCCAAACCGTCGAAAGCAGTCCTTGCCGCCCACCCGCATCGCTTGATCGACATCCGCGACCCGGCCGAAAGCTACTCGGCCGCGCAGTTTCGCACCGACGCCCTGCAGGCCATGGCCGAGATCAGCGGGCGCGGCAAAATCCCGCTGCTGGTCGGCGGTACCATGCTGTATTACAAAGCGTTGGTCGACGGCCTTGCCGACATGCCAGCGGCCGACGCGGGCGTGCGTGCCGAGCTTGAAGCCCAGGCGGCGGCCTTGGGGCTGGGCGAGTTGCACCGCCAACTGGCCGAGGTCGACCCGGTGTCGGCGGCGCGCATTCACCCCAACGACCCGCAGCGGTTGATCCGCGCCCTGGAGGTCTACCGGGTGAGCGGTGAGAGCATGACGGCCCACCGGCAACGTCAATTCGCTGAAAGTCGCGGCGCAGACGCAGGCGCTGGCGGGCATTTGCCCTATACTGTCGCCAGCTTGGCGATTGCTCCTACAGATCGTCACATTTTGCATCAGCGAATTGCGTTACGATTTTCGCAGATGCTGGAACAGGGCTTTATCGACGAGGTCCGATCACTGCGAGCCAGAAGTGACTTGCACGCCGGGTTACCGTCTATACGGGCAGTGGGGTATCGGCAAGTCTGGGATTACCTGGACGGCAAGCTGTCAGAGAGTGAAATGCGTGAACGCGGTATCATCGCGACCCGGCAGCTGGCCAAACGGCAGTTCACCTGGTTGCGTGGCTGGCCTGACGTACACTGGCTAGACAGCCTGGCCTGCGACAATCTGTCCCGCACCTTGAAATACCTGGGGCCCATCTCCATATTGAGCTGAGTCCCTGCTGATTGCCGTCTATTCTTGCGAAGGGGCGGCCTAATTTATCGATTTCATTGATTTTCTATTATTTATCCTTACAGGAGTGCGGCATATGTCAAAAGGGCATTCGCTACAAGACCCTTACCTGAACACTTTGAGAAAAGAGAAGGTCCCGGTTTCCATTTACCTGGTCAACGGCATCAAACTGCAGGGTTCGATCGAGTCGTTCGACCAGTTCGTGGTACTGCTGAAGAACACCGTGAGCCAGATGGTCTACAAGCACGCCATCTCGACCGTGGTGCCAGCCCGTCCGGTTCGCCTGCCAAGCCCGTCCGATTCCGAGCACGGTGACAGCGAGCCAGGCAACGCCTGATAGGAGCCTGCATTGTTCTTTGAGCGCCACGGTGGTGGTGAGCGGGCGTTGCTCGTTCACTTGGAAGGTCAGAACCCTGAGGCGCGCGAAGACCCGCAGGAGTTTCAGGAACTGGCATTGTCGGCCGGTGCCGACATCATTTCGCTGGTCACGGTGACAAGGCATCAGCCTTCCGCTAAATACCTGATTGGCAGTGGCAAGGTCGAAGAGCTGCACGACCTGGTCCATGCCGAACAGGTAGACCTGGTGATTTTCAATCACACCCTCACGCCCAGCCAGGAGCGCAACCTTGAACGTGTGTTCGAGTGTCGTGTGCTCGACCGCACCGGGCTGATCCTCGATATCTTCGCCCAACGGGCGCGTACCCATGAAGGCAAGCTGCAGGTCGAACTGGCCCAGCTGGAGCACATGAGCACGCGGTTGGTGCGTGGCTGGACTCACCTAGAGCGGCAAAAAGGGGGTATCGGCCTGCGCGGCCCGGGTGAAACCCAGCTGGAAACCGACCGGCGCCTGTTGCGCGTGCGCATCCGCCAGATCAAGTCGCGCCTGGAAAAGGTCCGTAGCCAGCGCGAGCAGGCACGGCGCGGGCGCAAGCGTGCAGACATCCCTTCGGTGTCGCTGGTGGGTTACACCAACGCCGGCAAGTCCACGCTGTTCAACGCCCTGACCGAATCCGAGGTGTACGCCGCGGACCAGCTGTTCGCTACCCTCGACCCGACCTTGCGCCGGCTCGAGCTCAACGACCTTGGCCCGATCGTGCTGGCCGACACCGTGGGCTTCATTCGCCATTTGCCGCACAAGCTGGTCGAGGCATTTCGCGCTACGCTCGAAGAGTCGAGCAACTCCGACCTGTTGCTGCATGTGATCGATGCCCATGAGCCCGAGCGCATGGAACAGATCGAGCAAGTGCTGGCGGTTTTGGGCGAGATTGGCGCCGAAGGCTTGCCGATCCTCGAGGTGTATAACAAACTCGACCTGCTCGAAGATGTCGAGCCGCAGATCCAGCGCAATGCCGATGGCAAGCCGGAACGGGTCTGGGTATCGGCACGCGATGGGCGTGGCCTGGAGCTGGTCGGCCAGGCGATTGCCGAGTTGCTGGGGGAAGATCTGTTTGTCGGTACCCTTTGCCTGGAGCAGCGTTTTGCCCGCTTGCGCGCGCAATTCTTTGCCTTGGGTGCGGTGCAGAGTGAAGAGCATGATGAAGAAGGGCGCAGCCTGCTGAGCGTGCGACTGCCCATGGTCGAACTGAATCGCCTGGTCAGCCGCGAAGGCATGGAGCCGCAAGTGTTTGTCGAGCAACACACTTTGCAATAAATGCCCGTCGAGGTCGCCGGGCAGCAGTGACAGGCATTCTGTAGCATTGGACGGCGCGCCGTGGGCGCGTCTTTGCTTTATCAGATGGAGAGCGCTATGGCTTGGAACGAGCCGGGTGGCAACTCGAACAATCAGGATCCCTGGGGCGGCCGCCGTGGTGGCGGTGGCGGCGGTGGTGACAAGAAAGGTCCGCCGGATCTGGACGAGGCCTTCCGCAAACTGCAGGACAGCCTCAATGGCATGTTCGGCGGCAAGAAGAAACGTGGCGGCGGTGACCGCAACATCGGCAAGGGCGGTGGCTTCGGTCTGCTGGGCATCGGCCTGGCGGTGCTGGCTGCCATCTGGCTGTACAACGCCGTGTATGTGGTCGACGAGCAGGAGCAGGCCGTGGTGCTGCGCTTCGGCAAGTACTATGAAACGGTCGGTCCCGGCCTGAACATCTACTTCCCGCCAATCGATCGCAAGTACATGGAGAACGTCACGCGTGAGCGTGCCTACACCAAGCAGGGCCAGATGCTGACCGAAGACGAGAACATCGTCGAGGTGCCGCTGACCGTGCAGTACAAGATCAGCAACCTGCAGGACTTCGTGCTCAACGTCGACCAGCCTGAGGTGAGCTTGCAGCACGCCACCGACAGTGCCTTGCGCCACGTGGTGGGTTCCACCTCGATGGACCAGGTACTGACCGAAGGCCGTGAGCAGATGGCCGTGGATATCCGCGAGCGCCTGCAGCGCTTCCTCGACAACTACCGCACGGGTATCACCGTTACCCAGGTCAACGTACAGAGCGCGGCAGCCCCGCGTGAAGTGCAGGAAGCCTTCGATGACGTGATCCGTGCCCGTGAAGACGAGCAGCGCGCCCGCAACCAGGCCGAGTCCTATGCCAATGGCGTGGTGCCGGAAGCCCGTGGTCAGGCGCAGCGCATCATCGAAGACGCCAACGGCTACCGCGACGAAGTCATCGCCCGCGCCAAGGGTGAGGCCGATCGCTTCAGCAAGTTGCTCGGCGAGTACCGCAAGGCACCTGACGTGACCCGCCAGCGTCTGTACCTGGAGACCATGCAAGAGGTCTACAGCAATTCGAGCAAGGTCATGGTGGCAACCAAGGATGGGCAGAACAACCTGCTCTACCTGCCGCTGGACAAAATGGTCGAAGGCAGCCGCAACGCGTCCGCGCCAACCACCAGCGTATCGCCATCGGCCAACGATGCGGCCGCGCGTGCGGCGCAGGACATGCAACAGCAACAGCAGCCGCTGCGCACTAGGGAGAGCCGCTGATGAGCAACAGATCGCTGATCGCCCTGATCGCCGCCGTGGTCCTGGCCATCGTGGCCTGGAACAGCTTCTATATCGTGTCCCAGACCGAGCGTGCAGTGCTGCTGCGCTTCGGTAAGGTGGTCCAGGCAGATGTTCAGCCAGGCCTGCACGTGAAGATCCCGTACGTGAACCAGGTACGCAAGTTCGACGCCCGCCTCATGACCCTCGACGCCCCGACCCAGCGGTTCCTGACCCTGGAGAAGAAAGCGGTGATGGTCGACGCCTACGCCAAGTGGCGCGTCAAGGACGCCGAGCGCTTCTATACCGCCACGTCGGGCATGAAGCAGATCGCCGACGAGCGGCTTTCGCGTCGCCTGGAAAGCGGCCTGCGTGACCAGTTCGGTAAACGTACCCTGCACGAGGTGGTTTCCGGTGAACGCGACGCGCTGATGGCTGACATCACCGCATCGCTGAACCGCATGGCCAACAAGGAGCTGGGCATCGAGGTGATCGATGTGCGCGTCAAGGCCATCGACCTGCCGAAGGAAGTCAACCGCAGCATGTTCGACCGCATGAGTACCGAGCGTGAGCGTGAAGCCCGCGAGCACCGCGCCAAGGGTAACGAGCTGGCCGAAGGTATTCGTGCCGACGCCGACCGCCAGCGCCGTGTGCTGCTGGCCGAAGCGTACCGCGAAGCGGAAGAAACCCGCGGTGACGGCGACGCCCAGGCGGCCGCCATCTATGCCAAGGCCTACACCCAGGACGCGGACTTCTATGCGTTCTACCGTAGCCTGCAGGCGTACCGCGAAAGCTTCTCGAGCAAGAGCGACGTGCTGGTCCTGGATCCGAAGAACGAGTTCTTCCGCTTCCTGGACAAGAGCAAGCCGTAATGCTCAGGCCCTGATTTTCATGCGGCAGCGCTCCGCCTGGCAGCTAAAACACCAGGCGGGGTGCATCCTGAATGAAAAGGGGTGTATCATGAGGCAGCCGGGAAATTTCCCGGCTTTTTTGCGTCTGCAAGGTTGATTGGCACAGCGCCGGTTGACGGTTTGCTCAGCTCGCAAGGCAATTCGAGGGTATCGGGTACGGTGGCTGCGCTGGGATCAGTGCTGCCCGCTGCTGTGCGCGATACCGGCTTTACTGACGGCTCGCCTGCTGGCAAGCCGCCCGGACCAGAGGGGAAATGGCGTAATGGCAACGGTAGACCGCTGGCTGCTGCCAGATGGCATCGAGGAAGTACTGCCACCTGAGGCTGCGCGTATCGAGATCGCGCGCCGCCAGGTGTTGGACCTGTTCCAGGGTTGGGGCTACGAACTGGTCGTCACCCCGCATATCGAGTACCTGGAGTCGCTGCTGACCGGCGCCGGCCAGGACCTGGACCAGCGCACCTTCAAGGTGGTGGACCCGCAGTCCGGCCGCCTGATGGGCTTCCGCGCCGACTTCACCCCGCAGGTGGCCCGTATCGACGCGCACACCTTGCGCCGTGAAGGCCCAAGCCGGTTGTGCTATGCCGGTAGCGTGCTGCACGCCCAGCCGCGCGCACTGTCCACCTCGCGCAGCCCGATCCAGCTGGGTGCCGAGCTGTACGGCGATGCCAGCCCTACCAGCGACGTCGAAGTCATCAGCCTGATGCTCGCCACGCTGCAACTGGCTGACGTGCCGGACGTACACATGGACCTTGGCCACGTCGGCATCTACCGCGGCCTGGCCCGTGCGGCCGGCCTGTCCGGGGCAGTGGAGCAGCAGTTGTTTGACGCGCTGCAACGCAAGTCGGTCGATGAGGTGCAAGCCTTGACTGCCGACCTGCCCAAGGACCTGGGCAACATGTTGCGTGCGCTGGTCGAGCTGTGCGGTGGCCGTGAAGTGCTGAACGAAGCGCGCGTGCGCCTGGGGCGCGCCCCGGCCAGCGTGCTGGCCGCGTTGGACGACCTGCTGGCGATCGCGGACCGGCTGGCGTCGCGCTACCCGGAACTGCCGCTGTACTTCGACCTCGGTGAGCTGCGCGGTTACCACTACCACACCGGTGTGGTGTTCGCCGTGTTCGTGCCGGGCGAGGGGCAGTCCATTGCCCAGGGCGGGCGCTATGACGACATCGGCGCCGATTTTGGCCGGGCACGCCCAGCCACAGGTTTCTCCACGGATTTGAAGACCCTGGTCACACTGGGGCGAGCGGAGGTCGTATTGCCGACTGGCGGCATCTGGATGCCCGACAGTGGCGACGCGGCCCTCTGGCAGCAAGTCTGCCAGTTGCGCAGCGAGGGCCAGCGTGTGGTTCAGGCTCTGCCTGGCCAGCCGTTGAGTGCTGCTCTCGAGGCGGATTGTGATCGGCAATTGATTCAGCAAGATGGGCGCTGGCAGGTTCTGCCGCTGGCCCAGTGAGTTTCTGCGTCGGCAACAGGCCGGCAACCAAGTTTGCGTGAATGAGGACCAATGTAATGGGTAAGAATGTCGTCGTCCTGGGCACCCAGTGGGGTGATGAGGGCAAAGGCAAGATCGTCGATCTGCTGACCGAACATGCTGCCGCCGTAGTGCGCTACCAGGGTGGCCACAATGCGGGCCACACCCTGGTGATCAACGGTGAAAAAACCGTTCTGCACCTGATTCCGTCTGGCATCCTGCGTGAAGGCGTACAGTGCCTGATCGGCAACGGCGTGGTCGTTGCCCCGGATGCGCTGATGCGTGAAATCACCAAGCTGGAAGAGAAGGGCGTACCGGTGCGCGAGCGCCTGCGCATCTCCCCGGCAGCGCCGCTGATCCTGTCGTACCACGTAGCCCTGGACCAGGCCCGTGAAAAAGCCCGTGGCGAAGCCAAGATCGGCACCACTGGCCGCGGCATCGGCCCAGCCTACGAAGACAAGGTCGCCCGCCGCGGCCTGCGCGTGGGTGACCTGTTCCACCGCGAGCGTTTCGCTGCCAAGCTCGGTGAGCTGCTGGATTACCACAACTTCCAGCTGGTGAACTACTACAAAGAGCCGGCCATCGACTTCCAGCAGACTCTGGACGAGTGCATGGCCTACGCCGAACAGCTCAAGCCGATGATGCTCGACGTCACCGCCGAGCTGCACAACCTGCGCCGCGCCGGCAAGGACATCATGTTCGAGGGCGCCCAGGGTTCGCTGCTGGACATCGACCACGGTACCTACCCGTACGTCACCAGCTCCAACACCACGGCTGGTGGTATCTCCACCGGTTCCGGCGTGGGCCCGATGTACCTGGACTACATCCTGGGCATCACCAAGGCCTACACCACGCGCGTGGGCTCCGGTCCGTTCCCGACCGAGCTGTTCGACGAAACCGGCGCTACCCTGGCCAAGCGTGGCCACGAATTCGGCTCCACCACCGGCCGTGCTCGCCGTTGCGGCTGGTTCGACGCCGTGATCCTGCGTCGCGCCATCGACGTCAACAGCATCTCGGGCATCTGCCTGACCAAGCTGGACGTGCTCGACGGCCTGGAAACCATCAACATCTGCGTTGGCTACAAGAACGAGAACGGTGCCGTCATCGACGCACCTTCCGATGCCGACAGCTACATCGGCCTGGAGCCGGTGTACGAAGCGATGCCAGGCTGGAGCGAGTCGACCCTGGGCGTTAAAACCCTGGAAGAGCTGCCGCAGGCTGCACGTAACTACATCAAGCGCATCGAAGAGTTGGTCGGCGCCCCGATCGACATCATTTCGACCGGCCCGGACCGCAACGAGACCATCGTCCTGCGCCATCCGTTCGCCTGATCTGCCCTCCAGGCTGATCTGACGCCGTGGCCCTGAAAGGGGCTGCGGCGTTTTTGTTGTGCGCCAGGCATGGCGCGTTGCGCGTAAGCGCAACCTGCTTGGCTGTGGTGGCCAAGCGGGTGACTTGGAGGTGAAAGTCCTCTACACACCCGGCAAGGGGAAGTGTTAGCCGGAGGCAAGGGTGTCGCGGGCGACTGCGAATCTGAAGGAAGCCCGAGGCAAAATGCTGGCCTGACGAACAGGAAGCGGATCAGGCGGCACAGCGGGGTTAGGCGGCAACAATCGCCAAAGCCCAATACTTGCACGGAACGCTGTGACGTAAATCCGACAGGCATAAGCAGGAAGGTCACGCGAATTACCCTGGGAGATCTGTACGTTTGCCATTGTGCTACCGCGCGTCGAAAGGCGACGGGATGAGCGTGCAGAAGTCAGCCGAAGCCGTAGTAAGTGGCGGATAACCGCGCCACCAAGGGCCGAACAGGTTATGCCGCTAGTAGGCGTCACTGTCTCGTTGGTAGCCGTAATGCAGAAATTTCCCACAGCGGAAACTGTCATCCCGAATCCCGGCCAGAAGCCGAGGGTGATGCCTGACAGTGCAAAGGTGCCGGCGGCGTCAGCGACGTGGACGAACGCGGAGCCGGACACGCTGATGGAGCGGGTGCTTGCACCGGCCAACCTCAGACGTGCGTATCAACGCGTGGTCAGCAACAAGGGAGCGCCGGGTGCCGATGGCATGACGGTCGCTGACTTGGCGGGCTACATGAAACAGTATTGGCCAACCCTCAAGGCCAGGCTACTGGCCGGTGAATACCATCCACAAGCAGTGCGAGCGGTTGAAATTCCCAAGCCGCAGGGCGGCACACGGCAACTGGGAATCCCCAGCGTCGTGGATCGCTTGATCCAGCAAGCCTTGCAGCAACAGCTCACGCTCATCTTCGACCCACTGTTCTCGGACTACAGTTATGGCTTCCGTCCGGGCAGAAGCACACATCAAGCTGTCGAGATGGCCCGTGCCCATGTGGCATCGGGACATCGGTGGTGCGTGGAAATCGATCTGGAAAAGTTCTTCGATCGAGTCAACCACGACATCCTCATGGCCTGTATCGAGTGCCGGGTCAAAGATAAGTGCGTACTTAGGCTTATCCGTCGCTACCTTGAAGCGGGAGTCATGTCAGGTGGTGTCGTTAGCCCACGGCAGGAAGGGACGCCGCAAGGCGGCCCGCTCTCGCCGCTGCTGTCGAATATCCTGCTCGATGAATTTGACCGCGAACTGGAGCGGCGGGGCCATCGCTTCGTGCGCTATGCCGATGACGCGAACATTTATGTGCGCAGTCCTCGGGCTGGCGAGCGAGTACTGGTCAGTGTCGAGCGCTTCCTGAACCAACGTTTGAAACTGACGGTGAATCAGAAGAAGAGTCGAGTCGCGAGAGCCTGGAAGTGTGACTACTTGGGCTATGGGATGAGCTGGCATCAGCAGCCAAGGCTGCGGGTGGCAACGATGAGCCTGGGTCGCCTGCGCGACCGGCTCGCAGAGCTGCTACGCGGTGCACGGGGTCGCAAGATGGCAAATACCATCGAGCGGATAAACCCTGTATTACGAGGCTGGGCGGGTTACTTCAAGCTCAGCCAGAGCAAACGGCCACTTGAGGAACTGGATGGCTGGCTCAGGCACAAACTCCGCTGTGCCATCTGGCGCCAATGGAAGCAGCCCTCTACGAGGGTGCGCAACCTGATGCGCCTGGGTCTAAGTGAAGAGCGTGCCTGCAAATCAGCCTCTAATGGTCGAGGCCCATGGTGGAACTCGGGAGCATCTCATATGAATCAGGCGCTGCCGAAGAAGCTATGGGATCGACTCGGACTGGTCTCGATACTGGATACGATCAACCGGCTTAGCCGCATAGCCTGAACCGCCGTGTACGGAACCGTACGCACGGTGGTGTGAGAGGACGGCGGGTGTGAACCCGCCTCCTACTCGATTGTGGCGTATGCCTGCCTTGAGCGCTGTGGGCTTTCTGTGGAAGCTGGCTTGCCGGCGATAGGACCAGCCCAGGCAACCCCGTTGCTCAACCTTGGCGCATATCCCTGCTCCCCCCGGCACAACCCTTGCTGTAAGAAACATCTGACGATGCCATCAAAATAGTGGCGCCAGAAAACACGAGGGTTACAACGTGTCTGCCATCCTCTCACTGTTACGAAGCCGCCTTCTGCGGCCTGTGTTTGTTGCCCTTGGTATCGCGCTTTTGGTGCAGGTACTGGTTGCCGTTGCCCTCACCCGCAGCACGGTGACTGCCCTTGAGGCCGACCTTGGCGAGCGGCTGGGTAATGACAGCCGCCAACTCGCCAGCGAGCTGGAGCAAGCCGGGCAGGATGTACGTTCGGGCCTCGACGGCCTGTCCAGTAGCACTCGCCAGCGCCTCAGCGCAGGGTTGGCGACGCGCCTGCAAAGCGAGCAGCAGCAACTGCGCAGCACCCTGGAGAAGAACCTCAAGGATTCGGCCAGCGACATGGCCGAGTTACTGGCCTCGGTCGCCCCGCGGGCGATCTGGGATAACGACGTGCCGGTACTCTCCGACTTCGCCCGCCGCGCCCAGCGCAATCCCAATGTGCTGTTCGTGATCTACGACGACGCCCAGGGGCAGCACCTGACCCGCTACCTGAACCGGCAAAACCCGATCAACCAGGCGTTGATGGCGAAAGGCCAAGGCGAGCGCGCGCTGGACAAGGTGATCGACGCCGCCCGGCGCGACCCGGCGGTGTACTTCGTGGAAGCGCCGATCAACCCCAATGGTGCGGAAATCGGCAAAGTGGTCATGGGGGTTTCCACCGCAGGCATCGACCAGGAACTCAAGGCCCTTGACCAGCGCTTTTCGGCGCTGATTGCCAGTGGTGAGCAGTTGGTTGGCGACAGCCTGAACGGTGCTGCCGCCGACAGCGGCAACACCCTGCGCGAACGTCTGGAGAAAGCACAGGGCAGTGCAGCGGCAATGCAGGCCAATACCGCGCAGACCGTACGCGATGCCGCTGCCGAGCTGCGTTGGCGCATCGGTCTGGGCTTGGCGGTGGTGGGGCTAGGTGTATTGCTGGTCGTGGCCGTGGTGCTGGGGCGCCGGGTGCTGAGCAAGTTGCGCCTGTTGATAACTGCCCTGAATGACCTTGCGGCCGGCGAGGGCGACCTGACCAAGCGCGTGTCGCTCGACAGCCGCGATGAAATTGGCGACATGGCCTCGGCGGTGAACCGTTTTGTCGACAAGCTGCAGCCAATCGTGCGGGAGGCGGGCGAAGTGGCGCAGCGTACCGGCGTAGAAATAGGCGCGATGGCCCAGCGCAATGCCGGCGCCGATGCTGCTGCCGCGCTGCAGCGTGATGAAGTGGCAGCCAGCCTGCGCGACCTGTCGAGCATGGCTGACGAAGCCCAGGCCGAAAGCCATGCGATGCAGGCGGCTCTGCAGCAGGTGGTGGATATTCGCCAGGCCACCGACGAGAACAGCCGCAGCTCGACCCAGCTGGCGAGCTTGATCGAGAACCTGGCCGGCCAAGTGGAGACGGGCTCCCAGGTGATCGAGCGCCTGGCCAAGCAGAGTGAGCAGATCGAAGTGGTGCTGACGGTTATTCACGGCATCGCCGAGCAGACCAACCTGCTGGCCTTGAACGCCGCCATCGAGGCGGCCCGGGCAGGCGAGACCGGGCGCGGGTTTGCCGTGGTGGCCGATGAGGTGCGGGCGCTGGCGAGCAAGACACAAAGCTCCACTGGCGATATACAGTCGCACATCGCCGCGTTACAGAAGGGCGCCAAGGAGGCCGTGGCTACTATCAGCCAGGCCGGGCTCAAGGCCAGTGAAGGCCTGTTGGTGCTGCGCGACAACGAACGTCGCCAGCAGTCGGTGCAGGCTGCGGTGGAGCAAGTTCACGCGGCCATTGGTTTGGCGACTCGCGCTGCCGAACAACAGGCCCATGGCGCACAGGCGGTGCGGGGGCGGGTGGAGAACATCCATGCCCAGGCCGAACGCTCGGCTGAGGTGGTGATGCAGACCACGGCCAGCAGCAAGGTGCTGGATGACTTGGCGGCTCAGCTACGCGCCAGCCTGGGCCAGTTCCGGGCCTGAATCCTGCGCAGTCTCTTCTTGTGGGAGCGGCCTTGCGTCGCGAAAGGACCGCAAAGCGGTCTCAGGATATTCGCGTAAACACATCCATTGCTGGGGCCGCTTCGCGGCCCTTTCGCGACACAAGGCCGCTCCTACAGCGAGTCATGTTGCTATGCTGTCAGCGACACATGACAAAGGGAGTTGCTCATGTCCGCCCAATTGGTCGCCGCCCAGGCAGACCTCGATTTTCTCCACAGTGCCAGCAGACAGCTCACTGCCCCGATGACCGCCCTGCAAGCCTACTGCGCCATGACCTCGGATGTTCCCGCCTGGCTGGCCAAGGCCTTCCGCATTCGTGACTTCATCTCGCGTCGATTCAATGTCGCCGATATCCATGGCTTCACTCCCCAGAATCCTGGGCATGTGCCAGCCGACGGCGAGCATCTGGACTTCTTCACTGTCGAGGCCATCAGCGACCAGCAACTGGTGCTGACGTCGCGCGATACGCACTTGGCGGTGATGGTCTGCATGGATGTGAATGGGCAGCGCTTGAAAGTGACCACGTCGGTGCGGTGTTTCAATGCCTTTGGCCGGCTGTACATGCTGCCGGTTGGCCAGGTACATGGTCTGATCGTGCGTCGGATGTTGGCGAATTTGTAGACAGCGCTGAATATGAAGGTGAAACATTCATTTACGTGATCAAGTCTGCATCTTCCTCAAAATTGTAGGGTATTTCCCAAATAGGTCTCGTTAGAATGTTTGCTGTTGCAGCGCTAGACGCAGGGAGCTAGTGTCGATCTTGCCTGAAGGCGCTCGGCAAACTTCGCCGCTTTCTTCAGGAACAACCTCAGTACGGCGATGTCGGAACATCGTCGTTATCAGCCCAATTTTTACCAAGGAGAGGTAAGCATGGCTTTCGATGCCTATATTCAAATCGCGGAAATCACTGGCGAAGCACTGGACGAGCAGTACGCCAACTGGATCGAAATCATCGGCTACAAGTTCGGTGCCAATCAGAGCACCTCTGCCACCGCAAGCTCAGCGGGTGGCGCATCATCAGGCCGCACCACACTCACCAACTTTACCTTCACCAAATACCTGGACAGTGCTAGCTGCAAGCTGCTGGAGGCTAGCTGTGCCGGGCAGCACCTGAAGGAAGTGAAGCTAGTGGTGTGCCGTGCCGGTACCGAAAAGCTCAAGTACTACGAAGTCGTTCTCGAAGAAGTGATCATCGCCGATTACGCCCAGAGCGCCAGCGCCGGGGTGCCGATAGAAGTGATTCAATTGAACTACGGCCGCATCAAGACCACCTATACGCGGCAGAAACGCCGCGACGGCAGCGCGGGCGGCAACGTGACCGGCGGCTGGGACCGCATCGCCAACAAGAAGTATGCGTGAGGTGCGACCATGTCCGAGGCACGCAGCTTTATCAATCCTCAGGCGCAATCGTATGAGTCGCTGAAGGCTGACACGCCCATGTCGGCCAATCAGCGGGCCAAGTTTGATGTGCTGAATGCACATATCGCCAATGGTGTGGTGTTCCCTGGCGAGCTTGTAATCTTGGGTGACCCAAGCACTCCGACCTGCACCAGTCATGAAGCTTTCCTCATGGGGAAGGCGGCTGGAATACACCTGGACATTGAGTTGGGCGGAGGGGGAATTGATGGATTCCTACTGGAGAACTATGAGTTGCTGCAGAGTTTGCTGGTCCGTGCTTCCATAGGCGCAGGCGTAGCCAGTGACGCCTGGAGTAAGCACGTCGAAGCTATCAAGAAAACGCTTGAAGAGATTGAGCAGCTTCATAGAGAGTATTTGAATCACGGTACGTTGAAAGAGCGTAATGATTTTTATGCGAAGCGCACAGCTTTGTTTCTGAAGTTGGAGGCGCAATTGGATGGCATGGCCGCATATGGGTCAGGGTTGCGAAGCAGGGGCAAGATCAAGAGGGCGCTTGGTATATCTACAAAAAGTTTTTTGCATACTGGCGAAATTAGCGGTTACTCAGAAAAGATAGCGGGTGTGGCGAGGGCCGCTAGTTGGATTAAAAAGGGGGCGTATGTGGGCATGGCGCTGGATTTGGCGTCAACGGAGTTATCGATTCGTCAAGCTTGCATGCTCGGTCGAGAGGATGATTGTCGAAGAGTTAAGTATATCGAGCGAAGTTCATTGGCCGCTAGCTGGGGGATTGGAGGTGCGATTGGATATGTTGGGGCAGCATTGGGCCCAATGGTCTGTGTTGCGGTCGGTATTCCCACGGGAGGAACGGCAACTATCGCGTGCGCAGTGCTGGGGGGGGCCGCTGGTGGTATGGCTGGTGGGGCGCTAGGAAAAATGGGAGGCGAGACTTTGGGTGAGATTTTTTATGAGGCCGTACGATGAATAGCCAGCAGGTGGCTGTGCTCGGTGTTTTTTTGATTATTTCACCCTTCTTGATGTTCGCTGTACTGGCCTTTGTTGCGCATCGATGCTTGGGTCGTATCGAATCATACTTGTCGAATAGTCGCATGGTGGTCGTTAATAGGGAGATGTACGGCAGCTCTGGCCTGTTTGGAAGGGTCATGCGCCTCGGCTCAATTTCAGCAATGTTAACAATGAGATCCTTTAGCGTTCGTAAAGGAATGTTAGATGGCGAAGACGTCCGCAAGACTCCAGTCGATCTGAAGAAATTGTTAGTGCGTTTATGGGTTGCTCAGATTCTACTAATTACACTGATCGTACTATTTTTTACTTGGCTGCTGTATTGGCAATAGCCCATAGCCCTTTGGCATTGGGGTTGGGTGGAGGGAGCATAGGAGGCTCTGTGGGGAGTTTCCTTGCTACTGCTGGCTGTACTTTTGTGTTGGGAGTTACCACGGGGCCTGGTGCGCTTGCCTGCGCAGTCTTGGGAGGGGCGATGGGTAGTGTCGTTGGTGGGAATATTGGAGCAGAAGGAGGTGAAGTTATTGGTGAGTATTTGTATCGGAGGGTGGCGGAATGAGTATTGAGCCAGCGCTGGTATGGATGTCCATCTTAGGGCCGGGTTGCCTGGCTATGTTGGTACTGATATACGTGGCTCACAAGCATACTGATGGGATTGAAGCGTTATTGATTAACTCCAAGTACATTGGAAATATGAAAATTACTTTTTCCGGGGGGGGCTTGATTGGGAAGGTTTTACGGACGTGCGTCATTGGAGGCGTACTGATGTTCCCGGGCCCCTATGCCCGCAGGGGGCTAGTCGATTTGAGCGAGGTCGAGCGTTTCCCCGTGGGGATGAAGCGGATCATTGTAGGTGGGGTGTTAATCCTCATTATCTGTTTTTCGATGATGGTCGCATTCCGAGCATGGACGTACCTGAGTTTGCAGTAAATGCAAATTAGTTGCTATGGGAATCAGATAGCGTGAAGTCTGATGGTGGTCCAGGCTGACCAACAGCCTGGACTTGATTTCAAGCTTTGTTCGAGTAAATCTGCGTACTCAGCAATTTCACCTTCACCAAGTATCTGGACAGAGCCAGCTGCAAGCTGCTCGAGGCCAGCTGTGCCGGCCAGCACCTGAAGGAAGTGAAGCTAGTGGTGTGCCGTGCCGGTACCGAAAAGCTCAAGTACTACGAAGTCGTTCTCGAAGAAGTGATCATCGCCGATTACGCCCAGAGCGCCAGCGCCGGGGTGCCGATAGAAGTGATTCAATTGAACTACGGCCGCATCAAGACAACCTACACCCGGCAGAAACGTCTCGATGGCAGCGCCGGCGGTAATGTCACTGGGGGTTGGGACCGCATCAACAACAAGAAGTACGCGTGAGGTGCGACCATGTCCGAGGCACGCAGCTTTATCAATCCTCAGGCGCAATCGTATGAGTCGCTGAAGGCTGGCACGCCCATGTCGGCCAATCAGCGGGCCAAGTTTGATGTGCTGAATGCACATATCGCCAATGGTGTGGTTGTCGGCGGGGAGCTTGTGATTGTTGGTGATCCCAGCACGCCCATGTGCACAGGTCATGAAGCACTCTTGATGGCGAAGGCGGCGGGAATACATCATCAGCTTGAGATTAACGGCGCAGGGGTAGATGACTTTCTTCTGGATAACTACGAGTTTTTGAAAAGCCTGCTCGCCCATGCTTCCATGGGAGCTGGCGCTGTGAGCGACGGCTGGAGCAGATACCTTGCTGTTGGTGGTGCTATAGGCGGTACGGCCGTAGGTGATATCGGTGAGATGGTTGGTGAGTTGTTATATGAGGTGCCGCAATGACTAGCTTCGACACGAGGTGGTTAGGTCTTCCTTTGATGGTAGCTATGTTTATAGTCATATTTGTGTGGATTTATATTTCAGTTCGTTATGTAAATTACATAGAATCGTTACTTTCTAATAGTTCAATGGTTTCGGGTAACAAAAGGATTTTTAGCTCCGCCGGCTTGCTAGGTAAAGTGATGCGTACCGGTTCGGCGTCCGTCATGTTGTCGATGAGGGCGATTTGTATTCGTAAAGGCCTTCTGGATCGTCAGGATGTAAAGAGGTTTCCTGGTGGTTTGCGGCGTATGCTAGTTGGCTTGTGGTTTGTTCATGTGGCTGTTTTTTTATCGCTCATTGGTCTTTGGGTGTGGTTGAAATTGGTAGGCTATTAGTAGTTTTCGGCTGGAGCCTGCGGTGAGCAGAAGCGAGCTGTCTTCATCGTTAAATTTGTAAGGAATTTCGCACAATAGTCTTGGTTAGTTACCTACTAGTGCAGTGCCAGGCACCGGGGTATAGTGTCAGCCGGGCCTGAAGGAAGAGCGCGAGAATGAGTGCCGTAGCTTTGACGATAATCGCGTCTATCCTGCTCGCTTGTATGGCAATTAGCGTGTGTGTGATGGTTTACTTAGCTTGTCGATCTATAGAGGCTATCGAAAAAGCTTTAGCGAAATGCAAGTATATTCAGAGTAACAGGGAAAACTTTTCAGCGGCTGGTCTTGTTGGAAAATTAATGCGTACTTGCCTGGCGGCAAATATGCTGATGATTCTAGGGTTGTTTGTTCGAAAAGGTGTGGCAGATGTTTCAGATCTCGAGAATTTTCCAAGGCCTATTAAAAGAGTTTTGTTGCCGTCTTGGATGGGGCTTGTAGTGTCGACGACCTTGTTCTTTGCTTTCAACTGGCTGGTGGGAGTTTTAAAGTGAACTTGTGATGAAGTCTCAAGTACTCAGGCTTGTGCCCAGGCCACATGGCAGCCTGGGCAAGCTTTCAAGCCTTGTTCAGATACATCCGCGTAGTCAGCAAATACACCGGCAACCCCGACACCACAATCAGCAATGCCGCATAAGGCGCCGCCGCCGCGAACTCGACGTTTGCCGTATGCGCCCACACCTCGGTCGCCAGGGTGGTCATGCCGGTCGGGCTGAGCAGCAGCGTTGCCGTAAGCTCTTTCATGGCATCCAGGAACACCAGGGCAAACGCTGCCGCCATGGCCGGGAAGATAATCGGCAGGGTCACCCGGCAGAACGCGGCAAAACTGCTCGCACCCAGCGTACGCGCAGCTTCTTCCAGCGTTGGCGAAGCCTTGTTCAGCGCGGTGCGCACCGGCGATTGCGCCAACGGCAGGAACAGCAGTGCATAGGCCAGCAGCAACAGCGCCGTGGTCTGGTACAGCGCCGGCACATAGTGCAAGGCGAAGAACACCAGGGTCAGGGCGATCACCAGGCCGGGCAGGGCGTGCAGCAGGTACGGCAGGCGCTCGGCCCAGATCGCCAGGCGGCCTTTGTAGCGCACCACCAGGAAGCTGATCGGCAGCGCCAACAGCACGCAGAAGCCGGCACCGCCAAGTGACACCGACAGTGAGGTGAACAGCGCCTTGGAAATGGCCGACACCGGGAATGCCGCTGACGAACCTACGCCAAGCCAGTAGCCGAGCATCGCCAGGGGAATGCCGCTGCCCAGCACTGCCAGGCCCAGGCAGAACAGCTGCGCCGGCACCGCCCAACCACGCAGCCGCACCGGTTGTGCACGGCGTGCCACGCCCTGGCCGATGCGTACATGGCGGGTCTTGCCGCGCACGCGCAGCTCCAGCCACAGCATCACCAGGCACATCGCCAACAGGACGGCAGACAACATGGCCGCGTTGGCGTTGCTGAACTCCAGTTCGAACTGCTGGTAAATCGCCGTGGTGAAGGTTTGCAGGCCGAGAATCGACAGCGCACCGAACTCCACCAGCATGTGCAGGGCAATCAGCAGGGCACCGCCAAGCATCGACGGCCACAGCAGGGGCAGGGTCACCTTGGTGAATACGCCCCAGCGGCTACAACCCAGGGTGCGCGCCGACTCCTCCAGGGAGGTGTCGAGATTGCGCAGGGTCGCGGCCACCGGCAGGAACACCAGCGGGTACTTGGACAGGGCCATGACCATGATCGCCCCGCCCAACCCTTCGAAGTCCGAGCTAAGCGATACCCAGGTGAAGCTGCTGACGAACGACGGTACGGCAAACGGCAGGCACAGCACCACCCCCCACAGCCGGCGACCGGCCAGGTTGCTGCGCTCCAGCAGCCAGGCCAGCGCCAGACCGACCACCATGCAGGTCAGCGTTACACCGACCATCAGCAGCAGGGTATTGCGCATCAGCCCCCAGACAAAGGGCCGCCACAGCAGGTACAGGGCTTCGTGCCAGCCGGCTTCCCAGGCTTTGATCGCCACATAGGCCAGGGGCAGCAAGCTCATCGCCACCAGGAACAGCACAGGCAGCACGACCCAGATCGAAGGGCGCTTGCGGCGCGGTACGAACCGTACCGGCAGCGGGGTGGACAGGGCGGCGGTCATCAGAGCAGGCCGACCTCGCGTTCCAGCTCGATGGCTTCTTCGGCATTACCCAGGTCAGCTGGCGAAATCTTCGGCGGGCGCAGTTCATCGAACGGTTTCAGGCCGCGGTCCGAAACCATGCCTTTGTGCAATGGGTACTCCGCGGTGGTCTGGGTGATCACGCGCTGGCCTTCTTCGCTGGCCATCCAGTTGAGCAGGGCCTGGGCCTCTTTCGGGTGCTTGCTGGCCTTCACGGCCGCGGCGCCCGAGATGGTCACCAGATTGCCGGCGTCGCCGTCGGCCAGGTAGTACAGTTTCGAATCGAGCTTGCCGCGCTCACGCTCCAGGGCGTACCAGTAATAGTTGTTCACCAGTACGGCAGCCACTTCGCCTTTTTCCACGGCCTTCAGCGCGACCATGTTGTTGGTGTAGGTCTTGCCGAAGGCCTTCAGGCCGGTCAGCCATTCTTCGGTGGCTTCACGCCCGTGCATCTTCAGGATGGCAACGGCCTGCTCCTGGAACGCACCGCTGGTCGGTACATAGCCTACGCGCCCTTCCCAGTCAGGGTTGGCGAAGTCCATGACGGTGGTCGGCAGGTCTTTCTCGTCGATCTTCTTCGGGTTGTAGACCACCACGCGGGTGCGCGCGGTAACGCCCATCCAGGTGCCGTTGGCAGCCACATATTCCTTGGGCAGCATGTTCAGCGTGGCGTCGTCGATCTTCGCCAGCAGGCCCAGCTCGCCCAGGTTGTTCAGCGGTGGCGATTCTTCGGTGTAGATGATGTCGGCCGGCGAGCGATCGCCTTCCTCGATGATCTGGCTGGCCAGCTGGTTGCTGCTGCCTTTACGGATATTGATGTGGATACCGGTCTTGGCCTCGTAGGCCTTGGCGATGGCTTCGCCGATTTCCTTGTGCTGACCGTTGTACATGGTCAGGGTGACCGGTGCGTCAGCCATGGCGGCCGGAGCGCCGATGACCAGGCTCAGCACGGCGGCGGCCAAGGTACGCATCAGCGGTTGCGGGCGGATCGTCATGCGGGTACTTCCTCGCTTACGGCAACATATTTGGAAACAATGGTAAACGAAATCGTTTCTCATGTGGCCGGGTGACGATAAATTCATCGTCAGACCATGGTGCAAGGGGTGGGGGAGGGTACAAAAATCGCAGGCAAGAAAAAACCCACTAGCAAGCTAGTGGGTTTTTGTATGGTGCCCAGGAGAAGACTCGAACTTCCACGACCGTTAAGTCACTGATACCTGAAACCAGCGCGTCTACCAATTCCGCCACCTGGGCAAAGCTTTACATCATCTGGAGAAGGCGAAAATCGTTCGCTTTCACACAGTAGTAACAGATCCTTGGTCATCTGTTACTTGAAATACTTGGTGCCCAGGAGAAGACTCGAACTTCCACGACCTTGCGGTCACTGATACCTGAAACCAGCGCGTCTACCAATTCCGCCACCTGGGCACACATTCAAGATTATTTGGTGCTTTACAGCGCCGCTAATCTCTATTACAACTTCGGGCTAGTCCGTCGTTGTGGTGCGCACTATACGGACGGCTTGGGGGGCTGTAAACCCCCTTGGCAAAAAAAAATTCAAAAATTTCAACTTGTTGATTCCACTGGCCTATTCCTGCTGTTTACGCACTGCAGCGGGGGCTGTCCAAGGCCGACATTTCCGGTTTCAATACGCCTATGCCAGAATTCCTATCTATATACCCCAAGGTGAACCCCTTCTGATGGCCGATTGGCAATCCCTCGATCCCGAGGCCGCTCGCGAAGCGGAAAAATACGATAACCCCATTCCCAGCCGTGAGCTGATCCTGCAATGCCTTGCCGACCGTGGCGAGCCCGCCGCACGCGAGGAGCTGGCGAAAGAATTTGGTCTGTATGAAGAAGACCAGATCGAAGCCTTGCGCCGCCGTCTGCGTGCCATGGAGCGCGATGGCCAGCTTATCTATACCCGGCGCGGCACTTATGCCCCGGTAGACAAGCTGGACCTGATCTGCGGCCGCGTCTCTGGCCACCGCGACGGCTTCGGTTTCCTTATTCCAGATGACGGCAGCGAAGACCTGTTCCTCAGCCCGTCGCAGATGCGCCTGGTGTTCGACGGTGACCGCGGCCTGGCGCGCGTGTCCGGTGTGGACCGCCGCGGCCGTCGCGAAGGCGTGCTGGTCGAGGTCATCTCCCGCGCCCACGAGAGCGTGGTCGGCCGCTACTTCGAAGAAGGCGGCATCGGCTATGTGACCCCCGACAACCCCAAGATCCAGCAAGAAGTGCTGGTGACTGCGGGGCGCAACGGTGGTGCCAAGATCGGCCAGTTCGTCGAGATCAAGATCACCCATTGGCCAACCCCGCGCTTCCAGCCGCAAGGCGACGTGGTGGAGGTCATTGGCAACTACATGGCCCCCGGCATGGAAATCGACGTTGCCCTGCGCAGCTACGATATCCCCCATGTGTGGCCCAAGGACGTGATCAAGGAAGCGCGCAAGTTCCGCTCTGAAGTCGAAGACAAGGACAAAGAGAAGCGCATCGACCTGCGTCACCTGCCGTTCGTCACCATCGACGGTGAAGACGCCCGCGACTTCGACGACGCCGTGTATTGCGAGCCGCTGGGCAAGCTGCGCCTGTTCTCCGGTGGCTGGCGCCTGTATGTGGCCATTGCCGACGTGTCCAGCTATGTACGCCTGGGTTCGGCCCTGGACGTCGAAGCGCAGCAGCGTGGCAACTCGGTGTACTTCCCCGAGCGCGTGGTGCCGATGCTCCCCGAGGAGCTGTCCAACGGCCTGTGCTCGCTGAACCCGCACGTTGATCGCCTGGCCATGGTCTGCGAAATGACCATGAACAAGGCCGGCCAGATGGTCGACTATCAGTTCTACGAAGGCGTTATCCACTCCCACGCCCGCCTGACCTACAACAAGGTCAGCAGCATGCTCGAGCACTCGCGCACCCGTGAAGGCAAGGCGCTGCGCGAAGAGTACAAGGCGGTCGTGCCAGACCTGAAGAACCTGTACAACCTGTACAAGGTGCTGGTGGAGGCGCGTCACACCCGTGGCGCCATCGACTTCGAGACCCAGGAAACCCGCATCATCTTCGGTGACGAGCGCAAGATCGCGGAAATCCGCCCGACCGTGCGCAACGATGCCCACAAGCTGATCGAAGAGTGCATGCTGGCTGCCAACGTGGCCACTGCCGAGTTCCTGCAGAAGCACGGCGTGCCAGCCCTGTACCGTGTGCACGACGGCCCGCCGCCGGAGCGCCTGGAAAAACTGCGCGCCTTCCTTGGCGAGCTGGGCCTCAGCCTGCACAAAGGCAAGGACCCGTCGCCGAAGGATTACCAGGCCCTGCTGGCGAGCATCGCCGGGCGCCCGGACTTCCACCTGATCCAGACGGTGATGCTGCGCTCGCTGAGCCAGGCCGTGTACAGCACCGAGAACAATGGCCACTTCGGCCTCAACTACGAGGCTTACACCCACTTCACCTCGCCGATCCGCCGTTACCCGGACCTGCTGGTGCACCGCGCCATTCGCAGCATCATCCGCTCCAAGGTCGACACCCCGCACGTCAAGCGGGCTGGTGCCATGAGTATTCCCAAGGCGCGCATTTACCCGTACGACGAGAACACCCTCGAGCAACTGGGTGAGCAGTGCTCGATGACCGAGCGCCGGGCCGACGAAGCCACCCGCGACGTGGTCAACTGGCTCAAGTGCGAGTTCATGAAAGACCGCGTGGGCGAGACCTTCCCGGGTGTGATCACCGCCGTGACCGGCTTCGGCCTGTTCGTCGAGTTGACCGACATCTACGTGGAAGGCCTGGTGCACGTCAGTGCGCTGCCGGGCGACTACTACCACTTCGACCCGGTGCACCACCGCCTGTCCGGCGAGCGCACCGGGCGCAGTTTCCGCCTGGGCGACACCATCGAAGTGAAGGTCATGCGGGTAGACCTGGACGAGCGCAAGATCGACTTCGAAGTGGCCCAGTCGACCCTGGCGGCACCTATCGGTCGCAAGCAGCGCGGCGCCGCGCCAGCAGCTGACCAGGCCGAGCAGCCGCCGCTGAGCGAGACGAAGGCCACGCCAAAGCCGCGCAGCCGCAAAAGCGAGGCTGCCGAAGCCTACTTCCCGAAAGACGCGGTGCAGCGTAATGCCGAAGTGCGCAAGAGCCGCGAGATGAAAAAGGCGCTGATGAGCGAGGCGCGCACGGGCGGCCACGCCAGCAGTAAGTCGGACAAAGGTGGCAAGGCCACCGGCAAACCGACCAAGCACCGTAAAGGCCCACCGAAGTCCGGTGCGCCACGCAAGAGCAAGAGCAAGTCATGAGTCAGCTGGAAAAGATCTACGGCGTGCACGCCGTGCAGGCATTGCTGCAGCACCATCCGAAGCGGGTCAAGCAGATCTGGCTGTCGGAAGGGCGCAGCGAGCCACGCCTGCAGGCGCTGTTGGCACTGGCCGCGGAAAACCGCGTGGCGGTTGGCCAGGCCGAGCGCCGCGAAATGGATGCCTGGGTCGAGGGGGTGCACCAGGGCGTTGTCGCCGAGGTCAGCCCTAGCCAGGTGTGGGGCGAACTGATGCTCGAAGAGTTGCTCGAGCGCACGGAAACCCCGCCGCTGATCCTGGTGCTGGACGGTGTGACCGACCCGCACAACCTTGGCGCCTGCCTGCGTACTGCCGATGCGGCCGGCGCCACGGCAGTGATCGTACCCAAGGACAAGTCGGCCACCCTGACCCCGGTGGTGCGCAAGGTGGCCTGCGGCGCTGCCGAGGTCATTCCGCTGGTGGCTGTCACCAACCTGGCGCGTACGCTGGAGAAATTGCAGCAACGTGGCCTGTGGGTGGTCGGTACCGCGGGTGAGGCCGAGCAGGAGATCTACCAGCAAGACCTGACCGGGCCGCTGGTGATGATCATGGGTGCTGAAGGCAAGGGCATGCGCCGCCTCACCCGTGAACATTGCGACTTCCTGGTGAAGTTGCCGATGAGCGGCAGCGTCAGCAGCCTTAACGTATCGGTCGCCACGGGCGTGTGCCTGTTTGAGGCCGTGCGTCAGCGCCAGGCCAAACGCTGATCTTAAGCCTGTACCGGCCCCTTCGCGGGCACGCCCGCTCCCACAGGTTCGCTGCTGCCTCTGGCAACGCAGCTTTCTTGTGGGAGCGGGCGTGCCCGCGAAGGGCGCTTGACGCCATGTGAATATGTTTCAGGCTGTTCAAATATTCGCCAATTGCCTTGCTTGTGCGCAACGCCTTCTCTACAATTGCGCCCCTTGCCGAGCTGGCAGGCGCTCATGTGCCTCCCCTCCGTGCAAGACATACAGTGTCATTCACTCCTTGTCTGACCAGATTCACTGGCAGACTACTAACCCGTAAGGAGCATTCATGCGTCATTACGAAATCATCTTCCTGGTTCACCCGGACCAGAGCGAACAAGTCGGCGGCATGGTTGAGCGTTACACCAAGCTGATCGAAGAAGATGGTGGCAAAATCCACCGCCTGGAAGACTGGGGCCGTCGTCAACTGGCCTACGCAATCAACAATGTTCACAAGGCTCACTACGTGATGCTGAACGTTGAGTGCACCGGCAAGGCCCTGGCCGAGCTGGAAGACAACTTCCGCTACAACGATGCCGTGATCCGTAACCTGGTCATCCGTCGTGACGAAGCCGTTACCGGCCAGTCCGAGATGCTGAAGGCTGAAGAGAACCGCAGCGAGCGCCGTGAGCGTCGCGAGCGTCCTGAGCATGCTGACTCCGCCGAAGGCGACGACAGCAATGACAGCGACTCCAGCGATAACGCTGACGAGTAATCCACGGACCTTTAGAGGAGCCTATTAAATGGCACGTTTCTTCCGTCGTCGTAAATTCTGCCGCTTCACTGCTGAAGACGTGAAAGAGATCGACTTCAAAGATCTCAACACCCTGAAAGCTTACGTATCCGAAACCGGCAAGATCGTTCCAAGCCGTATCACCGGTACCAAAGCTCGTTATCAGCGTCAGCTGGCTACCGCTATCAAGCGCGCCCGCTTCCTGGCCCTGCTGCCCTACACCGACAGCCACGGCCGCTGAGACCGGGTCGTCGACAAGCAGTAAGGGACTAGCATGCGAGCGTTAGCAAGTTTCATCATGCGCGGTCGTATGCAGGCCACCCTGGTGGTGGTCATCAGCGCGGTACTGCCGCTGCTGTTCTGGTTGAGTGCCGCTGCCGGCAGCCTTGTGCTGCTGCGGCGTGGGTTCAGGGATGCTACATCGGTCATCGTCGGCGGCTTGCTCGCCGGGCTGGCTGTGTGGGTCATGGGCGATCCCATCACCTTTCTGGTGATTGCGGGTGCCCTGGCCTTGGCCGCCATGTTGCGTGCCGAGCATCCCTGGAGCCGGGTGTTGCTCGCCAGTGCCGTGTTCGCCGTGGCTTTCAGCCTCGTGCTTGATCTGGCGCTGGCGCAGACCTTCGATATGCTGGCCAAGGCGTTTGCCGAAGCCATGCCGAAAATCGAAGGGGAACCCGTGCTCTCCGGTGAGCTGATCCGCCCTGTGCTGGTCGCCTCCACAGCAGTGACGGTGCAATTGTTCAGTGTGCTGGCGTTGATGCTGGCGCGCTATTGGCAAGCAGCGTTGTACAACCCTGGAGGCTTCGGTCGCGAGTTTCGCGAGCTGAAGTTGCCGAAACAGACCATGGCGGTCTTGGTGGCAGTGATGGTGGTGGCGCCGTTTATCGGTCCGCAGTTCATCATTCTGGCATCGGCTTCCAGCCTGGTACTGGTGCTGGCCGGCATCGCGTTGATGCACGGGCTGGTGGCACAGGGGCGACTGGCCGGTTTCTGGCTGGTGGGCATGTACGTGACGTTGCCGCTGATCATGCAGCTGATTTATCCGTTGCTGGTGGTCTTGGCCATTGTCGACAGCCTGATTGATTTTCGCGGTCGCAAGTCCCCCAAGGGGAATGACTCCGCGAACGGTGAAGGTTAAAAGTTAAGAGGTTTTACCAAATGGAACTGATCCTGCTGGAAAAAGTCGCTAACCTGGGCAACCTGGGCGACAAAGTAAAAGTTAAGGCTGGTTACGGCCGTAACTTCCTGCTGCCATTCGGCAAGGCCACCGTTGCCAACGCCGCCAACCTGGCTGCGTTCGAAGAGCGTCGTGCCGAGCTGGAAAAAGCAGCCGCTGACAAGAAAGCTTCGGCTGAAAGCCGCGCTGCCCAACTGGCCGAGCTGGAAGTGACCATCACTGCCACCGCTGGCGACGAAGGCAAGCTGTTCGGTTCGATCGGCACCCACGACATCGCTGACGCCCTGACCGCCTCTGGCGTTGAAGTGGCCAAAGCTGAAGTTCGTCTGCCGAACGGCACTATCCGTCAGGTTGGCGAATACGACGTAGCCGTGCACCTGCACAGCGACGTTGAAGCCACTGTACGTGTGGTTGTCGTAGCTGCCTAAGCTGCGCTGACTGGCTGGCTCCCTGCGAGCCAGGCAGTTAACATCGGGCACGGTCCTGTTTCCTACAGGCCGTGCCCTTTGTCTTTTTCGTCCTCCAGAATTCTTTCGTGGCCATGAACGAGATCACCACTTCCGAACAGCTAGACCTGCAAACCGCAGCCCTCAAGGTGCCGCCGCATTCCATCGAGGCCGAACAGGCCGTGCTCGGTGGCCTGATGCTGGACAACAACGCCTGGGAGCGGGTGCTGGATCAGGTATCGGACGGCGATTTCTATCGGCATGACCACCGCCTGATCTTCCGTGCCGTGCACAAGTTGGCCGACGCCAACCAGCCATTCGACGTGGTTACCCTGCACGAGCAACTGGACAAGGAAGGCCTGTCTTCGCAAGTTGGCGGCCTGGCGTACCTGGCAGAACTGGCCAAGAACACGCCGTCGGTGGCGAACATCAAGGCCTATGCCGCGATCATTCGCGAGCGCGCCACGTTGCGCCAGCTGATCAGCATCAGTACCGACATCGCCGACAACGCCTTCAACCCGCAAGGGCGCAACGCCGAAGAAATCCTCGACGATGCCGAGCGGCAGATTTTCCAGATTGCCGAGGCCCGGCCGAAAACCGGTGGCCCGGTGGGGGTCAACGAGCTGTTGACCATGGCCATCGACCGTATCGACACCTTGTTCAACTCCGACAGCGACATTACCGGTGTATCCACGGGCTTTACCGACCTGGACGAGAAGACCAGCGGCCTGCAGGCGGCCGACTTGATCATCGTTGCTGGCCGCCCGTCGATGGGCAAGACCACCTTTGCCATGAACCTGGTGGAAAACGCCGTACTGCGTACCGACAAGGCCGTGCTGGTGTTCTCGCTGGAAATGCCAGGTGAGTCGCTGATCATGCGTATGCTGTCGTCGCTGGGCCGCATCGACCAGACCAAGGTCCGTTCCGGCCAGCTGGACGACGATGACTGGCCGCGGTTGACTTCTGCGGTGAACCTGCTCAACGACCGCAAGTTGTTCATCGACGACACCGCGGGCATCAGCCCCTCGGAAATGCGCGCGCGCACCCGCCGCCTGGCCCGTGAACACGGCGAAATCGCCATGATCATGGTCGATTACCTGCAGCTGATGCAGATTCCGGGTTCGGCCGGTGATAACCGCACCAACGAAATTTCCGAGATTTCCCGCTCGCTCAAAGCCTTGGCAAAGGAATTCAACTGCCCCGTCATCGCGCTGTCGCAGCTGAACCGCTCGCTGGAACAACGCCCGAACAAGCGCCCGGTGAACTCCGACTTGCGTGAGTCCGGTGCAATCGAGCAGGACGCCGACGTGATCATGTTCGTGTACCGCGACGAGGTGTACCACCCCGAGACCGAGCACAAGGGCGTGGCGGAAATCATCATCGGTAAACAGCGTAACGGCCCGATCGGCTTTGTCCGTTTGGCGTTTATCGGCAAGTACACCCGCTTCGAAAACCTCGCGCCGGGCATGTACAACTTCGATGATGATGAATAACTCACTGTAGGACCGGCCTTGCGTCGCGATGGGCTGCGCAGCAGCCCCCACACTGTTTGTATTTGCACTGAAATCCTGGGGCTGCTGCGCAGCCCATCGCGACGCAAGGCCGCTCCTACAAGGTGTAAGGAGCGCCGGCTAGCGGGGGATTCTGAGCGATGTTCGTTTGCATTTGGCCGATGATCCGACCCTCGCTCATGGTGATAACCCGGTCAAACCGCGACAGCACGCTCTGATCATGCGTTACACAAACCAGCCCTCTTCCGTTGAATGCCTCAAACAACAGATCCCAAGTGCGCTCTGCCGACCCGGCATCGAGCCCAGCTGTAGGTTCATCAAAGAAATTGAATTCCCCATGCTGATTAAGAAGGCGTAGCAGCGTCAGCCTGCGTGCTTCGCCGCCGGAAATCGATTCTGCGCGTGCATCCAGATCAAGTTCGTACCAGTCTTTGCCCAGGCCCAACCGTTCAAGCCACCGCTCGATTTGAGCGCGATCATGAGCTTGCTCGAACAGCACCGCGCGGGGCAGGGAGCCGGGTATGAAATGCGTATCCTGAGGACAAAGTCGTAAGCGACTGAACTGTTCTCTCGCGTCGAGCGACGCCAGGCACCTGCTTGTCTAGCCGAAACTGATCTACCAATCGCCAAGCCTCAGCAATCCGCTCACCAGGGTGACCGGGCCTGTAAGCCCGCAGACGATTAATACCGCTATTCGGATTGTTCAAGGCAACCCGCTGCGAGTGCAGATGCCTTTTCAAGGCTTTTTTTGATGTCGCCTGGGCGGGCTCTTTCGCGGGCATGCCCGCTCCCACAGGTACGGTGCAAGTCGCGAAGTTTGTGGTGACTTTGTGGGAGCGGGCGTGCCCGCGAAAGGGCCCGTCCAGGCAGCCGAGAATTATCATGGGAATGAACACTCAGTTCACCGTCGGCAAGACCACGTTCTATCAAGGCGATAATGGCACCTACCCGTCGTTCCGCATCGAGCCCGGAGTCCCATGCCAGGACGCTCGCGACCAGTCTTCGGCGTTGATGGGGTATGAGCGCCAATTGACCATGATCGGGTTGATGGATGAAACAACCCCCAAGTCAGCCAACCGTCACCCGACCCACCAATCCCCACGAAGACAGTCGGATTTGGTCAAAATTTGTGCTATATTTCGCGCCCGCGATTTTCCTGCACACCAGAACCGGTCACTGACATGCAAGCAGCCAAACCACTCTACGACTATCCCAAGTACTGGGCCGAATGCTTCGGGCCAGCACCTTTCCTGCCAATGAGCAGGGAGGAGATGGATCTGCTCGGCTGGGATTCCTGCGACATCATCATCGTGACCGGGGATGCCTACGTCGATCACCCCTCGTTCGGCATGGCCATCATCGGCCGGCTACTGGAAGCCCAGGGGTTCCGCGTGGGCATCATTGCCCAGCCGAACTGGCAGTCCAAAGACGACTTCATGAAGCTCGGCGAGCCCAACCTGTTCTTCGGCGTGGCCGCCGGCAACATGGACTCGATGATCAACCGCTACACCGCGGACAAGAAAATCCGTTCCGACGACGCCTACACCCCGGGTGGCCTGGCCGGTAGCCGACCAGACCGCGCCAGCCTGGTGTACAGCCAGCGCTGCAAGGAAGCCTATAAGCATGTGCCGATCGTACTCGGCGGCATCGAGGCATCGTTGCGTCGCATTGCCCACTATGACTACTGGCAGGACAAGGTTCGCCATTCGATCCTGATCGACGCCAGCGCCGACATCCTGCTGTTCGGCAACGCCGAGCGGGCGGTGGTCGAGGTGGCCCAGCGCCTGTCCAGTGGCGAAAGCATCGAAAGCATCACCGACGTGCGCGGCACCGCTTTCGTGCGCCGTGACACGCCGCAGGGCTGGTACGAAATCGACTCGACCCGCATCGACCGCCCAGGCCGTGTCGACAAGATCATCAACCCCTACGTGAACACCCAGGACACCCAGGCCTGTGCCATCGAGCAGGCCAAGGGCGACCAGGAAGACCCGAACGAAGCCAAGGTGGTACAGATTCTCGACAGCCCGGCGGTCACGCGGGAAAAGTCGGTCATCCGCCTGCCATCGTTCGAGAAGGTGCGTAACGACCCGGTGCTCTATGCCCACGCCAACCGCGTGCTGCACCTGGAGACCAACCCGGGCAACGCCCGTGCACTGGTGCAGAAACACGGTGACGTGGACGTGTGGTTCAACCCGCCACCCATTCCGATGAGCACCGAGGAAATGGACTACGTGTTCGGCATGCCTTACGCCCGTGTACCGCACCCTGCGTACGGCAAGGCGCGTATCCCGGCCTACGAAATGATCCGTTTCTCGGTCAACATCATGCGTGGCTGCTTCGGCGGCTGCACCTTCTGCTCGATCACCGAGCACGAAGGCCGCATCATCCAGAACCGCTCGCACGAGTCGATCCTGCACGAAATCGAAGAGATGCGTGACAAGGTGCCAGGCTTCACCGGCGTGGTGTCCGACCTTGGCGGCCCGACTGCGAACATGTATCGCATCGCGTGCAAGAGCCACGATATCGAAAAGCACTGCCGCAAGCCCTCGTGCGTGTTCCCTGGCATCTGCGAGAACCTCAACACCGACCACAGTTCGCTGATCGAGCTGTACCGCAAGGCTCGCGCCCTGCCAGGGGTGAAGAAGATCCTGATTGCCTCGGGCCTGCGCTACGACCTGGCCGTGGAGTCGCCGGAATACGTCAAGGAGCTGGTCACCCACCACGTAGGTGGCTACCTGAAAATTGCCCCGGAGCACACCGAGCGTGGCCCGCTGGACAAGATGATGAAGCCCGGCATTGGTACCTACGACCGCTTCAAGCGCATGTTCGAGAAGTTCTCGAAAGAAGCGGGTAAAGAGCAGTACCTGATCCCGTACTTCATTGCCGCGCACCCGGGTACCACCGACGAAGACATGATGAACCTGGCGCTATGGCTCAAGGGCAACGGCTTCCGTGCCGACCAGGTACAGGCGTTCTACCCGTCGCCGATGGCCTCGGCCACCGCCATGTACCACTCGGGCAAGAACCCGCTGCGCAAGGTGACCTACAAGAGCGAAGGTGTGGAAATCGTCAAGAGTGACGAGCAGCGCCGTCTGCACAAGGCCTTCTTGCGCTACCACGACCCAAAAGGCTGGCCAATGCTGCGCGAAGCGCTGCAGCGCATGGGCCGCGCCGACCTGATCGGGCCTGGCAAGCACCAGTTGATTCCGGCGCACCAGCCGCAGACCGACAGCTACCAGAGCGCGCGCCGCAAGAACTCGACCCCGCCGGGCAGCCACAAAGTGGGCAAGGACCAGAAAATCCTGACCCAGCACACGGGCCTGCCACCGCGTGGCAGCGATGGCAGCAAGCCGTGGGACAAGCGCGAAAAGGCCAAAGCCGAAGCGTTTGCGCGTAATCAGCAGGCGGCCAAGGAGCGCAAGGAAGCGGGCAAGGGTGGTGGCGGCAAGGGCAAGAAGCCGCGCCAGCCAGTCATTCCGCGCTGATTTCGGGGGCCGCCTTGCGGCCCAATCGCCGGCAAGCCACTACGGGGATCGCATCAGGGCTGACAGGTGTTTGCCACAAGGTATGCAGCGCCTGTTAGAGCGAGCGCCGCCCGCGCGGCGCATCGCGAGCTGCGCTTGCTCCTACGTTTGTTTCGGGCCAATTATTCCTGTGGGATTTGCGCGCGAACGCCTTGGCGCATGCCTCAAAATCGCGCCGTACAAACAAGGCGGCCGCGCGCGCCTGTCACAGGCGTTACTGGCCCGAAACAAACGTAGGAGCGAGCGCAGCTCGCGATGCGCCGCGCGGGCGGCGCTCGATCTCACAGGCACTGAAGATGCAGCGGCTACCCTTGCCAGGAACCATAGAATCTCCCACAGGTACAATGCTCGCTTTAGGATTTTGTGCAGACCCTGGGCTGCAAAGCAGCCCCTGAATCTGGTTTAGTCAGGCTTCTTGTCGACCCACTTCGGCGCCACCGGCGCGACAAAGCGGTCCATCGCGCCCAGCAGTTCATCCGGCTGCTGCCCCAGCAACAACATATCCCGGTGCTGCGGGCGCACGAAACCCTCCTCGACGATATGGTCGAGGAACCCGCCAAGCTTGTCGTAGAAGCCGTTCACATCCAGCAGCCCCAGCGGCTTGGCGTGGTAGCCCAGTTGCCCCCAGGTCCAAACCTCGAACAGCTCTTCCAGCGTACCCAGGCCACCCGGCAAGGCGATGAACGCGTCGCTCAACTCGGCCATGCGAGCCTTGCGCGCATGCATGCCATCGACCACTTCCAGCCGCGTCAGGCCTCTGTGGCCGACCTCGGCGTCCAGCAGGCTCTGCGGGATGATCCCTACCACGTCGCCACCTGCTGCCATCGCGGCGTCGGCTACCACACCCATCAAGCCAACTGCACCACCGCCATACACCAGCGTCCAGCCTCGGCGGGCAATCGCCTCACCCAGCGCGACCGCCGCCTCACGGTAGGCGGGGTTGCTGCCAATGCTGGCACCACAAAACACACAAACGGAACGTACAGGCATTACTCACCTCCAGTCATTCAGGGTGACAGGGTACGGTGGCTGACCGTCGCCTCCAAGGCCGTGTTCATTCCGGGCGAGAAAACTCGCAGATGGCGCCGGTAGCGCCGTGGGCGTAGGCGGCGAGCAGGCCGTTCAGAAACTGGGAGATGGGCATTTGGTATTGCTCCTAAATGAGAGGTTGTCCCATCGTCCAATAAAAGGGCATGATGTGCTCTTAGATTGGTTGTATACAATCCATTGAACAATTCAACTGACTGGCCACTTGACACCCCCTTGACCCATATCAGCAGGGTGCTGAACGGTTTCAGGCAGTCTCGCAATTGATAAAACCCTGCCAAGGAGATTCATGATGTTTGCGAAAGCTGTAGCGGTATCCCTGCTGACCCTCGCCAGCGCCTCTGTCTTCGCCGCCGAGTGCTCGGTAACTGTCGACTCCACCGACCAGATGTCCTTCAACACCAAGGAAATCACCGTCGACAAAAGCTGCAAGGAATTCACGGTCAAACTGACCCACTCCGGCAACCTGCCGAAGAACGTCATGGGCCATAACCTGGTGATCAGCAAGACTGCCGACATGCAGGGCATTGCGACCGAAGGCATGAGCCAGGGCCTGGAAAAGGACTACATCAAGGCTGACAACGCCGCGATCATTGCCCATACCAAAATGATCGGCGCGCCGGAAAAAGAAACCGAAGTGAAGTTCGACCCTTCCAAGCTGGAAGCCGGTGGTGACTACAGCTTCTTCTGCACCTTCCCGGGCCACATCTCGATGATGAAAGGCAAGGTTGTCGTCAAGTAATCAGCTGACGCCGAGCCCTGTAGGGGCGGGTAAACCCGCTCCTACAGGCATTGTTACAGCCTGATCAAGGGGCGAACGGCAATTCGCGCTTGTGCTGGGTCTTGCGGTAGGTGGCCACGATGATGTCGAACGCTGCCTGGTCGACCGGCTGCCCATGCAGGAACGCGTCGATCTGCTGGTAGGTCACCCCATGCGAGGCTTCGTCCGGTTTGCCCGGTGCCAGGTCTTCCAGGTCTGCAGTCGGCACCTTCTCCACCAGTGACTCCGGCGCGCCAAAACTGCGTGCAATGGCCCGCACCTGGTTTTTTACCAGGCCGCTCAGCGGCGCCAGGTCGCAGGCACCATCACCAAACTTGGTAAAGAAGCCCATCACCGCTTCGGCGGCGTGGTCGGTACCGATCACCAGCCCTGCGCGCGCGCCGGCGATGGTGTATTGGGCCACCATGCGCGTGCGTGCCTTGACGTTGCCTACCACGAAGTCCACCAGCGCCGGCGAGCCGCTTTTCAATTCCACCACTTCAGCCGCCAAGGCGCGCACTGCCGGGGCGATGTCCACGGTGTGCACTTCGTCGGCCCTGATCACGTCCAGGCAGGCCTGGGCGTCATGTTCATCATGCTGCACCTGGTACGGCAGGCGAACGGCGATGAAGGTATAAGCCTGGTCACCGGTTTCGGCGCGCAGTTCGTTGATGGCGCGCTGGGCGAGCAGGGCGGCGGTCAGCGAGTCGACCCCGCCGCTGATGCCCAGTACCAGGGTCTTGAGCCGGGCGTTGGCCAGGCAGTCCTTGATGAACGCCACGCGCCGGGCAACTTCTGCCTCTAGCGCGGCCGCGTCGGCGAACGGCGGCTGGACCTTCAGCGCCTGGGCAATTTCTTGCTGAACCGCTTGCATGGGTTACTCCTTGCTGGGGACTTTGAATACGTGACGCATGTAGGCAACGAAGTTGGCGTCGCGGCACTGGGTCTTGGCCGCTTCGTCGGAAATCTTGGCCACCGGTGCGCCGTTGCAGTCGGTCATTTTAAGCACGATGCTCATGGGGACCACACCCGGTATGTCGCAGGTCAGGTTGGTACCGATGCCAAAGCTGACGTTGATGCGCCCGCGCAGGGCCCGGAAGATTTCCAGGGAGCGGGTGAGGTTGAGGCTGTCGGAAAACACCAGAGTCTTGGTCATCGGGTCGATACCCAGTTTCTGGTAATGGGCGATCGCTTTCTCGGCCCAGGCTACCGGCTCGCCGGAGTCGTGGCGCAAGCCATCGAACAGCTTGGCGAAGTACAGGTCGAAATCGCCGAGGAAGGCATCCATGGTGATGCAGTCGGTCAGGGCGATACCGAGCAGGCCGCGGTACTCGCGCACCCAGCAGTCCAGTGCGGCGATCTGGCTGTCGATCAGCCGCGGGCCCAACTGCTGGTGCGCCATGATCCACTCGTGGGCCATGGTGCCCAGCGGCTTGATATCCAGTTTCCATGCCAGGTCGACGTTGCTGGTGCCGACGAAACGGCCAGGGAAGTCGTCGCGCAGTACCCGGACCACTTCCTCCTGCACGCGGCTGGAAAAGCGCCGGCGGGTGCCAAAGTCGGCTACCTGCAGTTCGGCCAGTTCGTCGTCGCTGGCGTGGGCGCGCAGCCAGTCGAACTTGCGGTACAGCTGGTCGCGTGCCTCGGCCAGGCGCATATGTGGGTGCAAGTGGCGGTTGCGCACCTCGCTGATGATCGCCAGCAAAGGCACTTCGAACAGGATCACATGCAGCCAAGGGCCTTTGAGGCGCAGGAACAGCTGATCGTGCTCGATGCCGAGGTGCACATAGCGCAGGTTGAAGCGAAACAGCCGCAAAAACCGCAGGAAGTCGGGCTTGAGGAAACTGATGCGCTCCAGAAACCCCAGCTGGCCATCATCGAGCGTGAGGTCGTTGAGTACCTCCAGCTGGTGGCGGATTTCGCCTAGATACGGCCGCAAGTCCTCGCCGTTGCGGCAGCGGAATTCCCATTCGACATCGGCGTCCGGGTAGTTGTGCAGCACACCCTGCATCATGGTGAGTTTGTAGAAATCGGTGTCGAGCAGGTTGTGCACGATGCGCTCGGCGAATGCGCTCTCGCTCATCAAAGGGGCTCCGGAGGCGGCGAATGGGGGACATTGTGCCAGCCTTTTCGGCCTTGTTGTGTCTGCGCTGGCCTGTTCGCCGGTGAACCCGCGCCTGCAGGGCCGCGTATCTGCCAAATCCGCGTGTTTTTCGGTGCACCCGCCAGCCTTGAAACGGTGCTGCCTGTAGCAGTCACGCACCACGGGTGTGCAGTTCGGTGACGTCTGCTGTTACAGGCCGGTTGCACGTAAACACATGGCAGGGTTGCAATGATGGCACTCAGTGGTTGCTCCTTGTCTGTACGGGTGGTGGCGCCCGGCGCGTGGCAGACGGTTGCACGCTCAATAAAGAAAAGGCCGTCGGTCGCCTGTGCGCGCCGGTGGTGGTGTGATTTTCCGTAAGACAAAACCGATGGCACGGCCCTTGCTCTGAGCATTGGGCTGAGAAGTTGTAGTGCCAACCAAAAAAACTCTAGGAGCACCACCTCATGTCGCAGACGTTTTACAAGAAAGATTTCCTGGCGCTTGCCGTAGCCACGGCACTGGGTGTTTCTTCGTATGTCCAGGCCGACGTCAAGATCGGCGTAGCGGGGCCAATGACCGGGGCCAACGCAGCGTTTGGCGAGCAATACATGAAAGGTGCGCAAGCTGCGGCCGACAAGATCAACGCCGCGGGTGGCGTGAATGGCGAGAAAATCGTACTGGTCAAAGGCGATGACGCCTGCGAACCGAAACAGGCCGTTGCCGTAGCCAACCGCCTGGTCGACCAGGACAAGGTGATCGGGGTGGTCGGCCACTTCTGTTCGTCCAATACCATCCCGGCCTCCGAGGTGTATGACGAGGCCGGCGTGATCGCCATCACGCCCGGTTCGACCAACCCACAGGTCACCGAGCGCGGCCTGAGTGCCATGTTCCGCATGTGTGGCCGTGACGACCAGCAGGGCGTGGTCGCCGGCGACTACATTGTCGACGTGCTCAAGGGCAAGAAAGTCGCGGTGCTGCACGACAAGGACACCTACGGCCAAGGCCTGGCTGATGCCACCAAGGCACAGCTGGAAAAACGCGGCGTCAAGCCTGTGTTGTACGAAGGCCTGACCCGTGGCGAGAAAGACTTCAGCGCCGTGGTTACCAAGATCCGTGCTGCCGGTGCCGATGTGGTCTACTTCGGCGGCCTGCACCCGGAAGCCGGCCCGCTGGTGCGTCAACTGCGCGAACAGGGCCTGAAGGACGTCAAGTTCATGTCGGATGATGGCATCGTCACCGATGAGCTGGTGTCTACCGCCGGCGGCGCGCAGTACGTCGATGGCGTGTACATGACCTTCGGCGCCGACCCGCGCCTGCTGCCAGACAGCAAGGCCGTGGTCGAGGAGTTCCGCAAGGCGGGCACCGAACCGGAAGGCTATACCCTGTACGCCTACGCCTCGCTGCAGGCGCTCGCCGCCGCCTTCAACGGCGCCAAGTCGAACAAGGGCGAAGACGCTGCCAAGTGGCTCAAGGCCAACCCGGTGCAGACCGTCATGGGCGAAAAGAAGTGGGACAGCAAGGGCGACCTGACCGTGTCCGACTACGTGGTCTACCAGTGGGACAAGGACGGCAAGTACCACCAGCTGGACAAACAAAAATAATAACGGCCACCCGCCCGGGTTGCGCATGCGCCCGGGCCTGAGCCCCTGCGGTACCTGTCCTTATTCGGAGACCTGCACGGTCGTGCACTGCTGGGGCCGCATTGTCCGTGGCCTTGCGTGGTCGGCATGCGTGCAGTCTCGCTCAGTGAGATTGCGTTATGGATGGTATTTTCCTGCAGCAACTGGTCAACGGCCTGACCCTCGGGTCGGTCTATGGCCTGATCGCCATCGGCTACACAATGGTCTATGGCATTATCGGCATGATCAACTTCGCGCACGGCGAGGTGTATATGATTTCCGCCTACCTGGCGGCGATCAGCCTGGCATTGCTGGCCTATTTTGGCGTCGAGTCGTTTCCCCTGCTGATGCTGGGCACGCTGTTGTTCACCATCGTCGTCACGGGGGTGTACGGCTTCACCATCGAGCGCATCGCCTACAAGCCGCTGCGTAACTCTACCCGCCTGGCACCGCTGATCAGCGCCATCGGCATTTCGCTGATCCTGCAGAACTACGCACAGATCAGCCAGGGCGCTCGCCAACAAGGCGTGCCAACCCTGCTCGAAGGCGCCATGCGCATCGATGTCGGCACCGGCTTCGTGCAACTGACCTACACCAAGATCTTCATCCTGGTGGCGGCATTCCTGGGCATGGGCCTGCTGACCTATGTGATCAAGTACACCAAGCTCGGTCGCATGTGCCGCGCTACCCAGCAAGACCGCAAGATGGCCTCGATCCTGGGCATCAACACCGACCGGGTCATTTCCTACGTATTCGTCATTGGCGCAGTGATGGCCGCCCTGGCAGGTGTGCTGATCACCATGAACTACGGCACCTTCGACTTCTATGCCGGCTTCATCATCGGTATCAAGGCATTCACCGCTGCAGTGCTCGGTGGCATTGGCTCCTTGCCGGGCGCCATGCTCGGCGGAATCATCCTGGGGATCTCCGAATCGCTGTTCTCCGGCCTGATCAACTCCGACTACAAGGACGTGTTCAGCTTCTCGCTGCTGGTGATGATCCTTATCTTCCGCCCACAAGGCCTGCTGGGTCGCCCGCTCGTGGCTAAGGTGTGAACATGTCGATTGCCAAAATTGCTTCTGCTTCTGAAACCAAAGGTTTCGATATCAAACGCAGCCTGCTCGAAACCCTCGTCGCCGGCCTGCTGGCGCTGATCGTGTTCGGCCCGATCGTCGGCGTGGTGCTCGACGGTTATACCTTCAACGCCGAACCCCGCCGCGTGGCCTGGCTGGTAGGTGGCGTGATGCTCGGGCGTTTCCTGCTCAGCCTGTATGTGCAGACCGCTGCCGGCCGGCGCATGCTCGAAGGCTTCGACAGCGGTGGCTCGGGCGTGCATGTGCGGGCGCCGAACCATGTGTCGCGGCTGCGCTACATCATCCCGGCGCTGATCGTGATTGCCATCGTCTTCCCGATCTTCGCCAACAAGTACCTGCTGACCGTGGTCATCCTCGGCCTGATCTATGTGCTGCTGGGCCTGGGCCTGAACATCGTGGTCGGCCTGGCCGGCCTGCTCGACCTGGGGTACGTGGCCTTCTACGCCATTGGCGCCTACGGCCTTGCACTGGGTTACCAGTACCTTGGCCTGGGCTTCTGGAGTGTGCTGCCGCTGGCAGCCATTGCGGCGGCCCTTGCCGGGTGCATCCTGGGCTTCCCGGTGCTGCGCATGCACGGTGACTACCTGGCAATCGTGACGCTGGGCTTTGGCGAGATCATTCGCCTGGTGCTGAACAACTGGCTGTCGTTCACCGGCGGCCCCAACGGCATGCCGGCGCCGTCGCCGACCTTCCTTGGCCTGGAGTTCGGCCGCCGGGCCAAAGACGGTGGGGTGCCCATCCATGAGTTCTTCGGCTTTGCCTACAACCCCAACCTCAAGTTCGTGTTCATTTATGCGGTGCTGTTCATGGTCGTGCTGGCCGTGCTCTACATCAAGCACCGCTTGACCCGCATGCCGGTCGGCCGGGCCTGGGAAGCGCTGCGCGAAGACGAGATCGCCTGCCGTTCGATGGGTCTGAACCACGTGCTGGTCAAGCTCTCGGCCTTCACCCTGGGTGCTTCCACCGCGGGTTTGGCCGGCGTGTTCTTTGCCACTTACCAAGGCTTCGTCAACCCCTCGTCGTTCACCTTCTTCGAGTCGGCCTTGATTCTCGCCATCGTCGTGCTGGGTGGCATGGGCTCCACCGTGGGCGTCGTCATTGCGGCATTCGTGCTGACCGTGGCGCCCGAGTTGCTGCGCAGCTTCTCCGAGTACCGGGTGCTGCTCTTCGGTGTACTGATGGTGTTGATGATGATCTGGCGACCGCGGGGGCTGATCCGCATCAGCCGTACCGGTGTGACCCCGCGTAAAGGAGTGGCGCCATGAGCGACGAAATCATTCTGTCGGTCGACAACCTGATGATGCAGTTCGGCGGCATCAAGGCGCTCAGCGACGTGAGCCTGAAGGTCAGGCGCAACCAGATCTTCGCCCTGATCGGCCCCAACGGCGCCGGCAAGACCACGGTATTCAACTGCCTGACCGGTTTCTACAAGGCCAGTGGCGGGCGCATCGAACTGAACGTGCGCGGTAGCCACACCAATGTGATCCAGCTGCTGGGCGAGCGTTTCCAGGCGGTCGACTTCGTTTCGCCGGCACGCTTTGCCAGCCGCCTGTACTACAAGATGTTCGGCGGCACCCACCTGGTCAACCGCGCGGGCCTGGCGCGCACCTTCCAGAACATCCGCCTGTTCAAGGAAATGTCGGTGGTGGAGAACCTGCTGGTGGCCCAGCACATGTGGGTCAACCGCAACCTGCTGGCAGGGGTATTCAATACCAAGGCCTACCGCAAGGCCGAAAGCGATGCGCTGGACCACGCCTTCTACTGGCTGGAGGTGGTCGACCTGGTCGACTGCGCCAACCGCCTGGCCGGTGAGTTGTCGTATGGGCAGCAGCGCCGCCTGGAAATCGCCCGCGCCATGTGCACGCGACCGAAGATCATCTGCCTGGACGAACCGGCGGCGGGCTTGAACCCGCAGGAAACCGAGGCACTTAGCCAGATGATTCGTGTACTGCGTGACGAGCACGACATCACCGTGGTGCTGATCGAACACGACATGGGCATGGTCATGAGCATTTCCGACCATATCGTGGTATTGGACCACGGCAACGTGATTGCCGAGGGTGCGCCACAGGACATCCGCAACAACCCGACGGTGATCGCTGCCTACCTGGGTGCAGACGAAGAGGAACTGGTATGAGTGCACCCATTCTCGAGCTGAAGGACCTGGACGTGTTCTATGGGCCGATCCAGGCGCTGAAAAAGGTATCGATGCACATCAACGAAGGTGAGACGGTCAGCCTTATCGGCGCCAACGGGGCCGGCAAGTCGACCCTGCTGATGTCGATCTTCGGGCAGCCGCGGGCGGCTTCCGGGCAGATCGTCTACCGTGGCACCGACATTACCCGCAAGTCATCGCACTACATTGCTTCCAACGGCATCGCCCAGTCGCCGGAAGGGCGCCGGGTATTCCCCGACATGAGCGTCGAGGAAAACCTGATGATGGGGACCATCCCCATTGGCGACAAGCATGCCGACGAAGACATGCAGCGCATGTACGAACTCTTCCCGCGCCTAAAAGAGCGGCGTAACCAGCGGGCCATGACCATGTCCGGTGGCGAGCAGCAGATGCTGGCGATTGCCCGGGCGCTGATGAGCCGGCCAAAATTACTGTTGCTGGACGAGCCCTCACTGGGGTTGGCACCCATCGTGGTCAAGCAGATCTTCTCGACCCTGCGGGAACTGGCGAAGACCGGCATGACCATTTTCCTGGTGGAGCAGAACGCCAACCACGCCCTGAAACTGTCGGACCGTGCCTACGTGATGGTCAACGGGCAAATTCGCATGACCGGGACTGGGCAAGAGTTGTTGGTCAACGAAGAAGTGCGCAGCGCTTACCTGGGAGGGCATTAGTTCCCCCTAGGGGCCGCGATCCATGCCCGGTCGCGGTCCCCTGTAGGAGCGGCCTTGTGTCGCGATGGGCTGCAATGCAGCCCCCTTCCCATGTGGACAACTCAACCTAACCGGGCGCTCAACCCGTTCACCCACAGCTACCCAACCCCGCTTCCCGCAAGCCAAATCTTTTCCACCGATAATGTGGAACCGCCTGTGGAAAACATGGTGGTATCCCCCTCCAACCCAACACCATCAAGCCCTACAGCCTCTTGATCATTTTTTGATCAGTGCACCCCTGTGGATTGTTTTCCTAGGCAAATCACGTCATTCCAACCACTGCCAGCACTGCGCAAATTCTGTGGATAACTCTGTGTAAAAGCCTTGGACACCCCGCTACAGGCGGCATGCTTGAAAGCCTTGCGCCACCACCGAAAAGAATGCCGCCGACCAGGACGGGCTGAAAGGGTTCCGCCGGACAGCGAAGTTGCCCCCAATCCGTGGGGAAAGCCCTGTGGATAACATGCGCATAGCTGGCGCGGAGGCTTCTGCCACAAGGGTTTGCCGCACATGAACAAAAAATGACCAGCTGCCTTTTCGGCTTGCCGCCAGCGTTGGCCACGGGCATGCTGCAAAGCTGCCATGACCACCCACTGCGAGGAACAGAGCATGTCATCCACCGTATTCATCACTGGCGCCACGTCGGGTTTCGGCGAGGCCACAGCCCGCCGTTTCGCCGAAGCCGGCTGGAAGCTGGTGCTAACCGGTCGTCGCAAGGAGCGCCTGGACGCCTTGTGCGCCGAGCTTTCTGCCAAGACCGAAGTACATGGCCTGGTACTCGATGTGCGTGACCGCAAAGCCATGGAGCAGGCCATTGCCAGCCTGCCAGCCGGCTTCGACAAGCTGCAGGGCCTGGTCAACAACGCCGGCCTGGCGCTGGGCGTGGATGCGGCGCAGAACTGCAGCCTGGACGACTGGGAAACCATGGTCGACACCAACATCAAGGGCTTGATGTACACCACCCGCCTGCTGCTGCCACGGTTGATTGCCCATGGCCGTGGGGCGTCGATCCTCAACGTCGGTTCGGTGGCCGGCAACTATCCGTACCCGGGCAGCAACGTGTATGGCGGCACCAAGGCCTTTGTCGGGCAGTTCTCGCTGAGCCTGCGCTGCGACCTGCGTGGCACAGGTGTGCGCGTGAGCAACATCGAGCCGGGCCTGTGCGAAAGTGAATTTTCGCTGGTACGGTTTGGTGGTGACCAGGCCAAGTATGACGCCACCTACGCAGGCGCCGAGCCTATCCAGCCGCAGGACATTGCCGAGACCATCTTCTGGATCCTCAACCAGCCCGCGCACATCAACATCAACAGCCTTGAGCTGATGCCGGTGAGCCAGGACTGGGCCGGGTTCTCGATCGACCGGTCGGTCAAGGGCTGAGCCAGGGCCGCTCGGCGGCCACAGCCGCGAAGGCTTCAGCTCAGGCGCTGCAAGCCTTCCAGGCAAGTTGCCAGGTGGTAGGGCGTAGTCGAAGGCATGTCATGCCGGCTGACGGCACCCTCGCCATCCCGGCATTCGTACCAGCCAGCCTCGCGCAGGAACCGCGCTTCCAGCACCTGCAACTGTTCAGGCAACCTGGCTTCACCGCCAGCGCGCAGCACCAGCGCACGCAGGTACTCCGCCTGTGCCCAGATGCGCTGGGTGGCGTCCAGCACCTGGCCGTCCACGCCCAGCATGGCGAGCACTGCGCCACCCTGCACCCCTTGTTGTTCGGCGTAGCTGAACGCCCGGTCGATCGAGGCATGCAGCGGCGTATCTCGCAGCAGCGGGGAGGTGTGCAACAGGTAGAACCATTCGAACTGGTGGCCAGGCTCGTACCAGTTATCCACAGCCCCGCGCGGTTTCTCCAGCATCAGCCCATGGGCCGGTTCGACGAAATGCGCCTGGAGTGCTGCACACAGTTGCAGCAGTGACTGCCGGGTATGTTCGTCGTCGCGAACAGCCAGTACCTGCAGGAAGGCCTCGGCCAGGTGCATCTGTGGATTCTGCAGGGGCCCGCTGCCCAGGTCTGCCCAATCCTCGCCCAGGCTTGCTTCGTACAGGCCATCGTCCCTGGCGAACTGCTGGTCGATGATGTCGAGGCCGGCATTGAGTGTGGATTCCACCAGGCTTTCGCCGACCTTGCCCCAGTAATGCGCGCAGGCAAAGACGATGAAGGCGTGGGTATACAGGTCCTTGCGCCGGTCCAGCGGGTTGCCCTGGGCATCGATGCTGTAGAACCAGCCCCCGTGCTCCGCGTCGTGAAAGTGCTTCTGCAACGAGCGGAACAGCGCGGCTGCACGCTCGGCGGCGCCCGGTTGTTCGATGCGGCTGCTGAACAGGTACAACTGGCGGGCGCAGGCCATGGCCCGGTAGCGCTGTACCGGTAACGGCCGGTGCTGGGCGTCGAGGGCTTCGTAGGGCAGTGCCATGTCGGCATTCCAGCCAGGGCCTTGCCACATTGGCACGATGCGCTCGGCGAAGTGCTGGATGAAACGGGCCAGTGCGGGCAGGGTAGGGCGGGGGTCGGACATGTCGGCGCTCGTGGCTGTCGGGCAGGGCGCCATGGTAGCAGAAGTGGGGTTTTCGGTAGCCGGTGGTGCGCTTGCCCGGCTGGCCGGGCGGGGTTGAGCGAAAGGCGATCAGCCCGGGTTGCCTAACCCTTGCCAATGCCGCGCCCCGACGAAGATGAAGCGCAACTGCTGAGTGATCTTTTCCTGTGGCGACAGGGCCTGTGGATAACCCGCTTCTGGGCTGTCGATCAGCTCGGGCAGGGTGGCGAACACCGTTTTCACCACCAGGTCGGCCATCACCGTCAGCGCCGCGCTGTCCAGGTGCTGCCAGCGTTTCATGCGCGCAAGGTCGGTGGCCAGGTCGTCGCTTATGTTCTGACGCAGGCGGGCAATGGCCTGGCGCACCGGCTGTGACCCACCATACTGTTCCCGCGCCAGGAACAGAAACAGTGCGCGGTGGGCGGCGACTACATCGAGAAAGATGCGCACCGAGGCGTCGGTGATGCCGCCCAGCTCGAATTCGTTGTGGCGGACCAGGCGAATGGTCTGGCGGAAGGTGGTATCGATCTCGGCCACCAGGGCCAGGCCCAGGGCGTCCATATCCGGGAAATGCCGGTAGAAGCCGGTTGGCACGATGCCGGCTGTTTTCGCCACTTCGCGCAGGCTGATGCTGCCAAAGCCCCGGCCACTTTCCATGAGCTGGCAGGCGGCATCGAGCAGGGCCTGGCGAGTCTGTAGCTTCTGTTCGGCGCGCGGCAGCATGGTGCGGGCTTCTGTGACGGTGAGGCTGGGCACTCTAGTTAAAAAAACGAAGCCCGGTCAATGACCGGGCTGGGAGGGGAGCAAGCGGTGTGACACAGGTTGTTCTTTTCAGCCATGGCAATCAGCTCACGTGGCTGATTGCAACCAGGCGATCCGAACCACCTTCGGCCACGCGGCCGGACTGTTCGATGAGGCGATCCGAACCACCTTCGGCTACGCGGCCGGACTGTTCGATGAGGCGATCCGAACCACCTTCGGCCACGCGGCCAGATTGTTCGATCAGGCGATCCGAGCCACCTTCGGCCACGCGGCCGGACTGTTCGATGAGGCGGTCCGAACCACCTTCGGCCACGCGGCCGGATTGTTCGATCAGGCGGTCCGAGCCACCTTCGGCGACTGTTTTCAGCGGTTGGGCAATTTCGACAGCGCTCGAACGCGATTCCGCAGTGAGGTGTTGTTCTGCCGCTGGCAGGGCAAAGGCGTTGGCGGCCAGGATGGACAGGGTCAGGGTCAGCAGTTGGCGTTTCATGATTCGGTGCTCCTTTCGGGGGCTGGAAAGTGGGTACGAAGCCAATGCTACGCCGGGTAACGCCAGAGAGAAGTTCATACGGGTAATGGTAACAATCGACCATATTGATAGAGCTCGGCGAGCGCTCTGTTAAGCGCCTTGCAGGCTCGTTGATGGCAAAATGCCGAGGCTGTTGTGGGGTAACATGAGCGCGGCCGCGCCACGATTTGCTGAGCGAATGGCCAGGAAAAACTTCGCTAAGATGACGCTCCCGATAAAACCCCACGGGTTTTCATCAGTCCCAGATACTAAGTGCCCCGCCGCGCCTGTTTCGAGCCCCGCAAGGAGAATCACGCAATGACGCGTCCCGCCAGAATCCTCGTCTGGACCCTCGCCACCCTGCTCACGCTGCTGGCAATACTGGTAGTGGTGATCGCCACCTTCGACTGGAACCGCGTCAAGCCGTTGCTCAACGAGAAGGTGTCCGAGGCCTTGCATCGGCCGTTCGCAATCAACGGCAACCTCGCCGTGCATTGGCGTACCGAGCCAGAAGAAGGCGGTTGGCGTGCCTGGGTGCCATGGCCGCACTTCACCGCCGAAGACCTGACCATGGGCAACCCTGAGTGGTTGCAGGAGCCGAAGATGGTGGGCCTGGAGCGCGTAGAGTTCCGCCTGGCGCCACTTGCGCTATTGGTGCAGAAGATCAGCATTCCGCGCATCAACCTGACCAAGCCCACGGCCAGCCTGACCCGGTTGGCAGATGGCCGGGCCAACTGGACATTCGATTTCGGGCCGAAGGACCAAAACGAGGCACCGTCCAAATGGCAGTTGGACATTGGTGCCATCGGCTTTGATCAAGGCAATGTCAGCTTCGACGACCAGACCTTGAAAACCCGCATGAAGGTGCAGGTTGACCCATTGGGCAAGCCAATCCCCTTCAGCGAAATCGTTGGCAAGGCCAGCGCTGAAAAAGCCGGCGGAGCGCAGGATTACGCCTTTGCTTTCAAGGCCCAGGGCCGCTACAAGGGGCAGCCGGTGTCTGGCACCGGCAAGATCGGTGGCCTGCTGGCGCTGCAGGACGCCACCCAGCCGTTCCCGTTGCAGGCCGACGTGCGCATTGCCGATACGCACGTGGTACTTGCCGGCACCCTGACCGACCCACGCAACCTGGGTGCCCTTGACCTGCGCCTGCGCCTGTCGGGCGCCAGCCTGGGCAACCTCTACCCCTTGACGGGGGTGACCTTGCCCGACACCCCGGCCTATTCCACGGACGGCCGGCTCAGCGCCAACCTGCATGCAGCCGAAGGTGCGCGTTTCAAGTACGAGGGTTTCAACGGCAAGATCGGCGACAGCGACATCCACGGCGACCTGGCCTTCGTCGCCAGCCAGCCACGGCCCAAGCTGACGGGCAAGCTGGTGTCCAACCAGCTGCTGTTCAAGGATCTGGCGCCGCTGATCGGCGCTGACTCCAATGCCGAGCAGAAGGCCCGTGGCGGGGCCAGCAAGCAACCGGCCGGCAAGGTGCTGCCGGTCGAAGAGTTCCGCACCGATCGCTGGCGCGCCATGGACGCCGACGTCACCTTTGCCGGCAAGCGCATCGTGCACAGTGCGCAACTGCCGTTCAACGACCTGGCGGCGCATGTGATTCTCGATGACGGGCTGCTACGCCTGGAGCCGCTGCGGTTTGGCGTGGCCGGTGGCAACCTGGCCTCCAACATTCGCCTGGATGGGCGCAGCGTGCCGCTGCAAGGGCGGGCACAGTTGACCGCCCGTGGCTTCAAGCTCAAGCAATTGTTCCCCGGTTTCGCGCCCATGCAGACCAGTTTTGGTGAGCTCAATGGCGATGCCGATATCAGTGGCCGTGGCAATTCCGTCGCTGCCCTGCTAGGCACGGCCAATGGCGACCTGCGCATGTTGGTCAACGATGGCGCCATCAGCCGCAGCCTGATGGAGATTGCGGGTTTGAACGTGGGCAACTATGTGGTCGGCAAGCTGTTTGGCGATGAGGACGTGCAGATCAACTGCGCGGCGGCCGATGTTGGCATCAAGGACGGCTTGGCCTCGACCCGGCTGTTCATCTTCGACACCGAGAACGCGATCATCTATATCAATGGCACGGCGAATTTTGCCAGTGAGCAGTTGGACCTGAAGATCACCCCTGAATCGAAAGGGCTGCGGCTGTTCTCGCTGCGTTCGCCGCTGTATGTACGCGGGCCATTTGCCAAACCCAATGCGGGTGTACAGGCGGTGCCCTTGGCGTTGCGCGGTGCGGGCATGGTGGCGTTGGGGGTTGTGGCAGGGCCTGCAGCCGGTTTGCTGGCGCTGATTGCACCCAGCAGTGGCGATGATCCGAACCAGTGCACACCGTTGTTGCAGCAGATGAAGGCGGGCAAGGCCCCCGCTGCGGTGAAAGGGCGTAAATAGCAGCCAGCTGTGTTGCCGGCCATTGCCACCCGCGGGCGCTGTTTGAGGTGCGGGTTTACCCGCGAATGCGGTAGCGGAGGCGACGGTGAATGGCCAGGAGATAGCCGCCGGTAGGCCCGGCCTCTTCGCGGGTGAACCCGCCCTTACAAGGGGCGCTAAGCACCTAATGCCAGTCAGTTAAGTAATTTGGGGCCGCTTTGCGACCCTTCGCGGGCACGCCCGCTCCTACAGGTAATCGCGCATGTCTTGATTTCAGCGCCAAACCTGTGGGAGCGGGCGTGCCCGCGAAGGGCTGCAAAGCAGCCCCAGTAACGCTTAACTGACTGGCATTCCGCTAAGCGCCCCCTGGTCCTTACAAGCCTTGCAGCAAGTCGGACATGTCGTCTGCGTGCTCTTCTTCCTGCGCCAGGATGTCTTCGAAGATGCGGCGGGTGGTAGGGTCTTTGTCGCCGATGTACTGGATGATTTCGCGGTAGCTGTCGATTGCGATGCGCTCAGCGACCAGGTCTTCCAGCACCATCTCCTTCAGGGAGTTACCGGCCACATACTGAGCATGCGAGTTCTTGGTCAGGTTGTCGGGGTTGAAATCCGGCTCGCCGCCCAACTGCACGATGCGCTCAGCCAGCTTGTCAGCGTGCTCGGCTTCCTGGTTGGCATGCTCGAGGAATTCGCTCGCGGCAACGCTTGCCTTGATACCGCTGGCCATGAAGTAGTGGCGCTTGTAACGCAGCACACACACCAGCTCGGTCGCCAGGGACTCGTTCAGCAAGCGCAGGATCTGTTCGCGGTCGGCGTGGTAACCCTCGGTCACGGCGCCTTGCTCAACATGCTGGCGGGCACGTTCGCGCAGGGTTTTTACATCGGTCAGTTCTGTAGCACTCATATTCATCTCCGAAAGCATCAGGGTGGTCGTGGCATGCAGGGTGAGACTTACGCGCCGTGAACGGCCTCGCTGTCTTCTTCGCGTTGTTTACAGGTTTTGAAGCCCTTGGCATCAACATGGCCGGTGGCGTCGAAACGCACGTAATACGGTTGTTGCTTGCCATCGTGGTTAAGAATGTAGTCGTTGCAGGTGCCCCCGTGCGGCAGGTCGATCACATTCGATGGGCTACCGCCAATGGCGATGACCTTCTGCATGGTCATGCCGTGCTCCACCTGCTTGACCAGCGGTTCGTCACGGTAGGTGACGTAGTCGACCGGGTTTTCCGGGCGGCTGCCGCAGGCGGCCAGGGTGGCGCTTGCCAGAAGGATTGCCAGGGTCTGCTTGTACATGGTCCCGCTCCTTGCAAAGGGTCTGTGTGGTTTTGAACAACAGCGCGCGCCAGGAGTTCGATTGCGATGCCCACGAAAGCCGCTGTAGGGTTGGCCAAACCTCCACGCAAAGGGTCAGGGGCAATGCAGCAGGATTTGGCCACGCAATACCCCTTGGTACTGGTGCCAGGGATGCTCGGGTTCGTTCGGGCCGGGTTCTATCCCTACTGGTTCGGCATTGTCCCGGCCTTGCGCAAAGGGGGCGCGCAGGTGTTCCCGGTACAGGTTTCGCCGCTGCACAGCAGTGAGGTGCGCGGCGAGCAACTGCTAGGCATCATCGAAGACATCTGCAAGCGCACGGGCGCTGCCAGGGTCAACCTCATCGGCCACAGCCAAGGCGCGCTGAGCGCGCGTTACGCCGCCGCCAGGCGACCAGCCAGGGTGGCATCGGTCACCTCGGTGGCCGGGCCCAACCATGGCTCGGAGCTGGCCGACCACCTGCAACGCACAGCGCCGGGGGATTCGCCCCAGGGGCGTATGCTGAGGGCGGTGCTGCATGCCCTTGCCGTGGTGCTGGGGTGGCTGGAAACCGGTTGGCGACGCGACCCGTTGCCGGTGGATGTGCATGCCTCGCATCAGTCGCTGACCAGCGCCGGGGTGGCACTGTTCAACCAGGCTTACCCACAGGGCTTGCCGGCCACCTGGGGCGGGGAAGGTGCCCATGAAGTCAACGGAGTGCGCTATTACTCATGGTCCGGCACCTTGCAGCCCGGGCTGACCGACCGGGGGCGCAACCGCTTCGATGGCAGCAACCGTTTCTGCCGCCTGTTCGCCCGCAGCTTCGTCAGGGAAAAGGGCCAGTGCGACGGTATGGTGGGGCGCTTCAGCTCGCACTTGGGGCAGGTGATCGGTGACGATTACCCGCTCGACCACCTGGATATCGTCAACCAGCAGTTCGGCGCCGTAGGGCGGGGTGCCGAGCCGGTGCGGCTGTTCACCGAACACGCCGCGCGGCTCAAGGCGGCAGGCCTTTAACGGCGGATGTGGGGGGGCTGGGGGCTGAAATTCTTGGCTACACTCTCACCTCGACACCCGTGCATCGGGCACGGAGCCCAGGAGACCACTCCATGAAAGTGCTGCACATCCCGTTACTGGCCCTGGCGTTGATGTTCAGCGCCCAAGGCTTCGCTGCCAACACCGCGCAGCAGGAAAAAATGAAAACCTGCAATGCCGACGCCACCGCCAAGGCCCTCAAGGGTGATGAGCGCAAGGCCTTCATGAGCACCTGCCTGAAGAAGAGCGCCCCGCAAACCCAGCAGGAAAAGATGAAAACCTGCAACGCCGACGCCACCACCAAAGCCCTGAAGGGGGACGAGCGCAAAGCGTTCATGAGTGACTGCCTGAAGAAGAAGTGACCTGCGCCTATGCCTGCGCCGTCAAGGCTGGCAGACTGCGGGCATTCCCGCTGTCTGCCTTCGAGGCTGTATGACCTTTACCCCGCGTCAGATTACCTTGGCCAGCCTGATCATCGTCATGGCCGGCCTGCTGCTGGCTTTGCCGCTGAAGTTATTGCCCAGCCTGCTGGCCGGCTTGCTGGTGTTCGAACTGGTCAACATGCTGACCCCGCGCCTGCAACCCCTGCTGGCCGGGCAACGCGCGCGCTGGCTGGCGGTGGCGCTGCTGGGCACGCTGGTGGTGCTCAGCCTGAGCCTGCTGATTGCCGGCGCGTTCAGCTTCCTGCTGCACGAGGCGGAAAACCCCGGCGCCTCGTTGGACAAGTTCATGGCCCTGGTCGAACAGGCCCGCAGCCAGCTGCCGCCGTTCATCGAAGCCTACCTGCCCGCCAGTGCTGCCGAATTCAAGGTCGCCATCGGCGACTGGATCAAAAGCCACCTCAGCGACCTGCAACTGGTCGGCAAGGGCATGGCGCACATGTTCGTCACGCTGCTGATCGGCATGATCCTCGGCGCCATCATTGCCTTGCAGCGCATTCCCGATGTGTCCCGGCGCAAGCCGTTGGCGGCGGCATTGTTCGAGCGCCTGGCCTTGCTGGTACAGGCGTTTCGCAACATCGTCTTCGCCCAGATCAAGATTTCGCTGCTCAACACGGCCTTTACCGGCATTTTCCTGGCAGTGGTGATGCCGCTGTTCGGGGTGCACCTGCCGCTGACCAAGACGCTGATCGTACTGACCTTCCTGCTGGGGCTGCTGCCGGTGATCGGCAACCTGATGTCCAACACCCTGATCACCATCGTCGGCTTGTCGCTGTCGATCTGGGTGGCGGCGGCGGCGCTGGGCTACCTGATCGTCATCCACAAGGTCGAGTACTTCCTCAACGCCCGTATCGTGGGTGGGCAGATCAGCGCCAAGGCGTGGGAGCTGCTGCTGGCGATGTTGGTGTTCGAGGCGGCGTTCGGGCTCCCTGGAGTGGTGGCGGGGCCGATCTACTATGCCTACCTGAAAAGTGAGCTGAAGCGGGCCGAGCTGGTTTGAAGCGGCAAGCTACAAGCGGCAAGCTACAAGTTGCAAGTTGCAAGTTGCAAGTTGCAAGTTGCAAGCTGAGCACCTATAGATGCACTAACACCTCTCAGCTTGTAGCTTGTAGCTTGTAGCTTGTAGCTTGTAGCTTATCCGTACCGCTTGCGCGCTTCGATCGCCAGCCCACTACCAATACTGCCAAAGATATTGCCCTCCACATGCCGCGCATTGGGCAACATCGCCGACACGCTGTTGCGCAATGCCGGAATCCCGCTGGAACCACCGGTGAAGAACACCGTGTCGACCTGGCCTTCGCTCACCCCGGCCTTGGCCAGCAGCTCGCTCACGCTGCCGCGCACACGCTCCAGCAACCCCTCAATGGCCTCTTCGAACAGCACCCGGGTCAGTTCGGCAGACAGTTCAGGCTCGACCCGGTGCAGGTCGATGCGGCGGCTGTCGCGCTCGGTCAGTTCGATCTTGCTGGCTTCCACTTCCATCGCCAGCCAGTGCCCGGCACGCTGCTCGATCAGCTTGAACAGCCGGTCGATGCCGAAGCTGTCCTCGATGTCGTAGCGCATGCTGCCCAGCGCCAGCTGCGACTTCTGCGAGTACAGCGCGTTGATGGTGTGCCAGGTGGCCAGGTTGAGGTGGTAGCTGGTCGGCATCAGGGCGCCGCTTTTCATGCGGCTGCCGTAGCCGAACAGCGGCATCACGCCCTGCAGGCTCAGCTGCTTGTCGAAGTCGGTACCGCCGATGTGCACGCCGCCCGTGGCCAGGATGTCGCCCTGGCGCTCGGCCAGCAGGTGGCGCTCTGGCGACAGGCGGATCAAGGTGAAGTCCGAGGTACCCCCGCCAATGTCGACAATCAGTACCAGCTCTTCGCGGCTGATGGTCGACTCGTAGTCGAACGCGGCGGCAATCGGTTCGTACTGGAACGACACGTCCTTGAAGCCGAGCTTGCGTGCCACCTCGGTCAGGGTGTCCTCGGCCTCCTGGTCGGCGGCCGGGTCTTCGTCGACGAAGAATACCGGGCGCCCCAGCACGACCTGGTCGAACTCGCGGCCCGCGGCCGCCTCGGCACGCTTTTTCAGCTCGCCGATGAACATGCCCAGCAGGTCCTTGAACGGCAAGGCACTGCCCAGCACGCTGGTGTCGTGCTTGATCAGCTTGGAGCCCAGCAGGCTTTTCAGCGAGCGCATCAGGCGGCCTTCGTAGCCTTCCAGGTACTCGTGCAGTGCCAGGCGGCCATAGACCGGGCGCCGCTCTTCAATGTTGAAGAACACCACCGAGGGCAAGGTGATCTTGCCATCTTCCAGGGCGATCAGCGACTCGACCCCAGGGCGGTGCCAGCCAACCGTGGAGTTGGAGGTGCCAAAGTCGATGCCCAGGGCACGGGCCGGGGTTACGTCAGACATGGGAAAAGGCTTCCGGAGGCAAAACGGCCGCGCAGTTTATGCCAGTTGGCTACAGAATCAAGACCAGTCGTCTGCGATGGAGCAAAGCCAAGGCGGTCTTGAAAGGCTATGCTTGACCCCTATCTTCAGTAGCATCTTCAGTTGCAACACGCACTTTCACATTGGTGATCCACAGATGGACTTCAAAGACTATTACAAGATACTTGGCGTAGAGCCCACGGCGGACGAGAAGGCGATCAAGGCCGCGTACCGCAAGCTGGCACGCAAGTACCACCCCGATGTCAGCAAGGAACGCGACGCCGAGGAAAAATTCAAAGAGGCCAATGAGGCCTACGAGGTGCTGGGCGACGCGCAGAAACGCGCCGAGTTCGATGAGATCCGCAAGTATGGCGGCCAGCACGGCCGGCCATTCCAGGCGCCACCGGGCTGGGAAAACCGCGGTGGCGGTGGCGGCTTCGAGGGCGGCGATTTCTCCGACTTCTTCAGCTCGATATTCGGCAACCGTGGTGGCAACCCCTTCGGTGGTGGCCGGCAGCAGCAACGCAGTGCCGGCAGGCGGGGGCAGGACGTGGAACTTGAATTGGCCGTATTCCTTGAAGAAACCCTGAGCAAGGAGTCCAAGCAGATCAGCTTCCAGGTGCCGCAAACCAATGCCATGGGCCAGCGCACCGGTTTCACCACCAAAACCCTGAACGTGAAGATTCCGGCCGGGGTCACCGATGGCGAGCGTATCCGCCTCAAGGGCCAGGGCGCGCCGGGCAGTGGCGGCGGGGCCAATGGCGACCTGTTCCTGACCATTCGCATGGCACCGCACCCACTATTCGATGTTGAAGGCCATGACCTGATCATCACCGTGCCGCTGGCGCCATGGGAGGCTGCGCTGGGCACCAAGGTTGCGGTACCCACCCTGGACGGCAAAATCAACCTCACCATCCGCCCGGACAGCCAGAGCGGCCAGCGCCTGCGTGTACCGGGCAAAGGCCTGGCGAGCAAGAACGGTGAGCGCGGTAACCTGTATGCACAGCTGAAGGTGGTGATGCCGCCGGCATCCGACGAGTCTGCCCGCGAACTGTGGGCAAAGCTCGCCGAGAAAGCGGCGTTCAACCCGAGGACACAATGGAGTAAGTGATCATGAGCAGCACCCTGATCGTTCAACTGGACATGCGTACCCTGTGTCAGGAAGCCGATGTCACGGCGGACTGCGTGATCGAAATCGTCGAACACGGCATTGTCGAGCCTTCTGGCCGAACGCCAGAGGACTGGCTGTTTGACGATCAGGCGCCGTTGTTGGCCAAGCGCGCGGCCAAGCTGCACCGGGAACTGGAGCTGGAGTGGGAAGGGGTGGCGCTGGCGCTGGAGCTGTTGCAGGAAGTGCAGCAGCTGCGCAGCGAGAACAGCATGTTGAAGCAGCGGCTGGGCAGGTTTACCCAGATGTAGGCTTGCGCGCCGGCCTTTGTGGGAGTGGCCTTGTGTCGCGAAAGGGCCCTCCCACAAGCGGCCGCATTTCAGCCTGGTTCAGCTCCCGGGTTCAGTACCCGCTGCATGAAGGTCAAATCCAGCCAGCGGCCGAACTTCACGCCAACCTGGGGCATCTGCCCGGTCACCACGAAACCCAGCCGCTCGTGCAGGCGGACCGACGCCGCATTGCCACTTTCGATGGCCGCGACCATCACATGCTTGCCGCAGCCTTGTGCACGCTCGATCAGCGCCGCCATCAACACCGCCCCCAGCCCCTTGCCCCGCTGGTCGCCGCGGATGTACACCGAGTGCTCCACGGTCAGGCGGAAACCCTCGAACGGCCGCCAGTCGCCAAATGAGGCATAGCCCAGCACGCCCGTGTCATCCACAGCCACCAGGATCGGATAGCCCTGCTGCGCACGTGCTTCGAACCAGGCCTGGCGGTTGGCCAGGTCTACCGGGGTTTCGTTCCAGATCGCCGTGGTAGTGCGCACGGCGTCGTTGTAGATATCGAGGATGCCCGGCACGTCGGCGGGCAGGGCATCGCGCAGCTGGTAACTCATGACAGGGTCTCGCAAGTACGGTGCTTGCAGGTTAAATGGTTACCAGGCCGCGCACACCCTCGGCTTGCATGTTTTCGCCGCGCCCGCGCTGCACGATCTCGCCACGGGCCATGACCAGGTACTGGTCGGCCAGCTCTTCGGCAAAATCGTAGAACTGCTCCACCAGCAGGATCGCCATGTCCCCCCGTGCGGCAAGGCGCCGGATGACGGCGCCGATTTCCTTGATGACCGACGGCTGGATGCCTTCGGTCGGTTCGTCGAGGATCAGCAGGCGCGGCCGGCTGGCCAGGGCGCGGCCGATGGCCAGCTGTTGCTGCTGCCCGCCAGACAGGTCGCCGCCCCGGCGCTGCTTCATTTGCTCAAGCACCGGGAACAGCTCGTAGATGAAGGCTGGCACTTCGCGGGCCTCCCGCGCGGGGAAACGCGACAGGCCCATCAGCAGGTTCTCCTCGACGGTCAGGCGCGGGAAAATCTCACGGCCCTGGGGCACGTAGGCGATGCCGGCGTGTACGCGTTGCTGGGGTTTGAGCGCGGTAATCGGCTTGCCTTCCCATTCGATGCTGCCATCCCGGGCGGGCACCAGCCCCATCAGGCAGCGCAGCAGGGTAGTCTTGCCGACCCCGTTGCGGCCCAGCAGGCAGGTCACTTCGCCGACTTTGGCTTCGAAGGAGAGGCCGCGCAGAATGTGGCTGCCGCCGTAGTATTGGTGCAGGGCGTCGATCTTGAGCATGTTGGTGTTCCTGAAAGTGTTGCTGTGCCTGTGCCGGCCTATTCGCGGGTGAACCCGCTCCTACAGGGACCGCACAGATTTCAAGACTTGTGCATTACCTGTGGGAGCGGGTTTACCCGCGAATAGGCCGGCACAGGTATCCCTGTCTAGCGGCCCAGGTACACCTCGACCACCCGCTCATCCGCCTGCACCTGCTCCAGCGACCCTTCTGCCAGCACACTGCCCTGGTGCAGCACGGTCACGTGGTCGGCGATGCTGCCGACGAACCCCATGTCGTGCTCGACCACCATCAGCGAATGCTTGCCGGCCAAGCCCTTGAACAGCTCGGCGGTGAACTCGGTCTCGGCATCGGTCATGCCCGCCACGGGTTCATCCAGCAACAGCAACTGCGGCTCTTGTACCAGCAGCATGCCGATTTCGAGGAACTGCTTCTGCCCGTGCGACAGCAGGCCCGCCTGGCGCTGGGCCAGCGGCAGCAGGCGCAAGGTGGTCAGTACCTCTTCGATGCGCTGGCGCTGCTCGCCGCTCAGGCGCGCAGCCAGGCTGGCCCATACCGATTTGTCGGTCTTCAGCGCCAGCTCCAGGTTCTCGTACACCGTCAGCGCCTCGAACACCGTGGGTTTCTGGAACTTGCGGCCAATCCCGGCTTGGGCGATCTGGTACTCGCCCAGGCGGGTCAGGTCGAGGGTGTCGCCAAAGTAGGCCGTGCCGCTGTCTGGGCGGGTCTTGCCGGTGATCACGTCCATCAGGGTAGTCTTGCCGGCGCCATTGGGGCCGATGATGCAGCGCAACTCACCCACCCCGATGTACAGGTTGAGCGCGTTCAGCGCCTTGAAACCGTCAAAGCTGACACTGATGTCTTCCAGGCTCAGCACCGTGCCGTGGCGGGTATCCAGGCCCGCCTTGCGGGTGTGGCCCAGGCTAATGGCGTCGCGGCCGGCGCCGAGCGGGTCGAATACCGGTTCAAGCATGAATTCGGGATGCACCGGGGGCACGCCTCTCATGGCTGGCTCCTTTTTTTCAACAGGCCGACCACGCCCTTGGGCAGGTACAGGGTGACGAGAATAAACAGCGCACCGAGGAAAAACAGCCAGAACTCCGGGAAGGCCACGGTGAACCAGCTTTTCATGCCGTTGACCAAGCCGGCGCCGAGCAACGGCCCGATCAGCGTGCCACGGCCACCAAGGGCTACCCACACGGCGGCTTCGATGGAGTTGGTCGGTGACATCTCGCTGGGGTTGATGATGCCCACCTGGGGCACGTACAGCGCCCCGGCCAGGCCGCACAGCACGGCGCTGAGCACCCATACCAGCAGCTTGAAACCGCGCGGGTCGTAGCCGCAGAACATCAGCCGGTTCTCGGCGTCGCGCACTGCGGTCAACAGGCGGCCAAACTTGCTGCGGGTCAGCCGCCAGCACAGGTACAGGCTGGCCAGCAGCAGGCCGACCGTCAGCAGGAACAACACGGCGCGGGTACCTTGCGCGGTGATGTCGAAGCCCAGAATGGTGCGGAAGTTGGTGAAGCCGTTGTTGCCGCCGAAGCCGGTTTCGTTGCGGAAGAACAACAGCATGCCGGCGAAGGTCAGGGCCTGGGTCATGATCGAGAAGTACACACCCTTGATCCGCGAGCGGAAGGCGAACCAACCGAACACCAGCGCCAGCAGCCCGGGGGCCAGCACCACCAGGCACAGGGCCCAGACAAAATGCTGGGTTCCGGCCCAGTACCATGGCAGCTCGGTCCACGACAGAAAAGCCATGAACCCGGGCAGGCCGTCCCCGGCCGCCTGGCGCATCAGGTACATGCCCATGGCATACCCGCCCAGGGCGAAGAACAGGCCGTGGCCCAGTGACAGCAGGCCGGCGTAGCCCCAGACCAGGTCCAGGGCCAGGGCGACGATGGCGTAGCAGAGAATCTTGCCGACCAAGGTCAGGGTATAGGCCGACACTTGCAAGGCGTGGTCCGCCGGGAGCAGCGACAACAGCGGCAGGGCGACCAGCAGCAGGGTGACGACGGCGCCGATGGCCAGCGACAGGCGCGGCCCGGCCTTTTGCGTAGCGGTGACTAGCAGTGGCTGGTTCATCAGTCGATTACCCGTCCCTTGAGGGCGAACAGGCCTTGCGGGCGCTTCTGGATGAACAGAATGATCAACGCAAGGATGAGGATCTTGCCGAGTACGGCGCCGATCTGGGGTTCCAGCAGCTTGTTGGCAATGCCAAGGCCGAACGCCGCCCACAGGCTACCGGCCAGTTGCCCGACCCCGCCGAGCACCACCACCAGGAACGAGTCGATGATGTAGCTCTGGCCCAGGTCCGGGCCGACGTTGCCCACCTGGCTCAGGGCTACGCCGCCCAGCCCGGCAATGCCCGAGCCAAGGCCGAAGGCCAGCATGTCGACGCGCCCGGTAGACACACCGCAGCATGCCGCCATGTTGCGGTTCTGGGTCACCGCCCGCACGTTCAGGCCCAGCCGCGTGCGGTTGAGCAGCAGCCAGGTCAGCAGCACCACCGCCAGGGCGAAGCCGATGATCACCAGGCGGTTGTAGGGCAGCACCAGGTTGGGCAGCAGCTGGATGCCGCCCGACAACCATGCCGGGTTGCTGACTTCGACGTTCTGCGCGCCGAACAGCAGGCGGATGGCCTGGATCAGGATCAGGCTGATCCCCCAGGTGGCCAGCAGGGTTTCCAGTGGGCGGCCGTACAGGTGGCGGATGACCGTGCGCTCCAGCGCCATGCCGACCCCGGCGCTGATAGCGAAGGCCACCGGCAGGGCGATCAGCGGATAGAACTCGATGGCACCCGGGGCATAACGCTGCACCAGCACCTGGACCATATAGGTGCTGTAGGCGCCGAGCATCAGCATCTCGCCATGGGCCATGTTGATCACGCCCAGCAGGCCGAAGGTGATCGCCAGGCCGAGCGCCGCCAGCAGCAGGATCGACCCCAGCGACAGGCCACTGAACGCCTGGCCGAGCAGCTCGCCGAACAGCAGCTTGCGCTGCACCTGGGCCAGGCTGGTTTCGGCAGCGGTGCGCACGCCCGGGTCGCTTTCCGCGTTGGGTTGCAGCAGCGCTTCAAGGCGGGTGCGGGCCAGCGGGTCGCCGGTTTCCCCCAGCAGGCGTACGGCGGCCAGGCGTACGGCGGGGTCGCTGGCGCCCAGTTGCAAATTGGCCAGGGCCAGGCCCAGGGCTGCGTGTACGGCAGCGTCCGGCTCGCTGGCGAAGCGCCGGTCGAGGAACGCCATTTGCGCCGGTTGTGCGCTTTTTTGCAGTTGCTGGGCGGCAGCCAGGCGGGTGTCGCTGTCGTCGCTGAGCAACTGGTGGCTGGCCAGGGCATTGTCGATCAAGCCGCGCAGGCGGTTGTTCAGGCGCAGCTTGCGGGTGTCGTCGGGTGCGATGCGGCCCTGGCGCAGGTTTTCCAACAGCGGCAGGCGTGCAGCATCGGGTTGCGCTGCCCAGTTTCCGAGCAGTTGGGCCTGCTCCGCGGGCTTGGCGGTGAGGAAGAATTCGCCCTCGCTGGCGTGGGTTGCCAAGGGCATTAGCAGCAGAAGTGTGAGCAGGAGTCTGAGCATGCGGGCAATCCTGGAAATCGGTGTTGGATTCTTCGCGCGTAAACCCGCTCCTACAGGGATTTCACCGGTCCAGAGGGCAGTGGGGATCCTGTGGGAGCGGGCAAGCCCGCGAATGGGCTGCAAAGCAGCCCCCCTGCACTCAGTTACCTTTCACGGCGTAATCTGGCCGCTTGTCATTGCCTGGAATGAACGGGCTCCATGGCTGCGCCCGCAGCGGCTGCTCGGTTTCCCAGACCACGCTGAACTGCCCGTCATCCTGGATCTCGCCGATCATCACCGGCTTGTGCAGGTGGTGGTTGGTCTTGTCCATGGTCAGGGTGAAGCCTGACGGTGCCTTGAAGGTTTGGCCGGCCAGGGCCTCGCGGACCTTGTCCACGTCGGTGGACTTGGCTTTCTCGACCGCCTGGGCCCACATGTGGATGCCCACGTAGGTGGCCTCCATCGGGTCGTTGGTTACCGCCTTGTCGGCACCGGGCAGGCCTTTGGCCTTGGCGTAGGCTTTCCAGTCGGCGACGAACTTCTGGTTGACCGGGTTATCCACCGACTCGAAGTAGTTCCACGCCGCCAGGTGGCCCACCAGCGGCTTGGTATCGATACCGCGCAGCTCTTCTTCGCCCACCGAGAACGCCACCACCGGCACGTCGGTGGCTTTCAGGCCCTGGTTGGCCAGTTCTTTGTAGAACGGCACGTTGGAGTCGCCGTTGACCGTGGAGATGACCGCCGTCTTGCCGCCTGCGGAGAACTTCTTGATGTTGGCGACGATGGTCTGGTAGTCGGCGTGGCCGAACGGCGTGTACACCTCTTCGATGTCCTTGTCGGCCACGCCCTTGCTGTGCAGGAAAGCCCGCAGGATCTTGTTGGTGGTGCGAGGGTAGACGTAATCGGTGCCCAGCAGGAAGAAGCGCTTGGCGCTGCCGCCGTCTTCGCTCATCAGGTATTGCACCGCAGGGATGGCTTGCTGGTTGGGGGCGGCGCCGGTGTAGAACACGTTTGGCGACATCTCTTCACCCTCGTACTGCACGGGGTAGAACAGCAGGCCGTTGAGTTCCTCGAACACGGGCAGCACCGACTTGCGCGACACCGAGGTCCAGCAGCCGAACACCACCGCGACCTTGTCCTGGGTCAGCAGCTGGCGGCTCTTCTCGGCGAACAGCGGCCAGTTGGAGGCCGGGTCGACCACCACCGGTTCGAGCATCTTGCCGTTGACCCCGCCTTTGGCGTTGATTTGCTCGATGGTCATCAGCGCCATGTCCTTGAGCGACGTCTCGGAAATGGCCATGGTCCCCGACAGCGAATGCAGGATGCCGACCTTGATGGTCTCGGCGGCCTGGATACTCCAGCTCAGGCCCATTGCCGCAATCGATGCGCTGAGGGTAAAGGCCTTGATCAGACTGCGACGCTTCATGTGCTCTCTCCGCTGGTTTTTATGTGTTGGGCAAGCGGGAGGAGCTTTGCAAGGGGTGTGCCTAACGGCGAAACGGGCGGGATAGAGCCGTGGTGCGAGGTGTTGGGGCGTTGGCGCGGGCCAGCATAGTGCTTGTGGGGTTTGCGTGCACAGGATTGGGGCTGCAACGCAGCCCCCAAGGTCATTAACCGTTGCGCACTGTGGAACGCGGCTGACGGCGGCTGCGCACGCCCTGGTAAGTGGATGCCAGCAACAGGAACCAGATCGGCGTTACCACCAGCGCCGAGCGGGTGTCGGCCTCCAGGCTCAGCAACACCAGGATGAAGGCAAAGAACACCAGGCACACGTAGCACATGAAGCGCCCGCCCGGCATCTTGTACTTCGACGCCTGGTGCAGCGCCGCCCGTTGCTTGCGGTACTTCAGGTACGACAGCAGGATCAGCGTCCAGACGAACATGAACAGCACCGCCGACACCGTGGTCACCAAGGTGAATGCCTCGACCACGTTCGGCACCAGGTAAATCAGCACCGCCCCTAGCAGCAGGCAGGTGCAGGAGAAGTACAGGCCGTTGGCAGGTACCGAGCGGCTGGACAGTTTCTCGAACGCCCTGGGCGCATCACCTTCCTGCGACAGGCCGTACAGCATGCGGCTGGTGGAGAACACGCCGCTGTTGGCCGACGAGGCGGCCGACGTCAGCACCACGAAATTGATGATGCTCGCCGCGGCCGGCAGGCCGGCCAGCACGAACAGCTCGACGAACGGGCTCTTGCCCGGTACCACGTCGCGCCACGGGGTCACCGCCATGATCGCGATCAGTGCCAGCACATAGAACACGATGATGCGTACCGGGATCGAGTTGATCGCCCGCGGCAGGGTGCGCTCGGGGTTTTTCGCTTCGGCAGCGGTGGTGCCGACCAGCTCGATGCCGACGAAGGCGAACACGGCGATCTGGAAGCCGGCGAAGAAGCCCATCACCCCGTTGGGGAACATGCCGCCGTCATTCCACAGGTTGGCCAGCTGCGCCGTGCGCCCGCTGGGCGAGGTGAAGCCGGTGATGACCATGTACAGGCCGGTGGCGACCAGGCCGAGGATGGCGACGATCTTGACCAGGGCGAACCAGAACTCCAGCTCACCGAACATTTTCACCGTTACCAGGTTCAGCGACAGCAGCAGCGCCACGCAAGTCAGCGCGGGTATCCACTGCGGCAGGTCGGGGAACCAGAACTGTGTATAGGCGGCGATGGCGACCACATCGGCGATGCCGGTGACCACCCAGCAGAACCAGTAGGTCCACCCGGTGAAGTAGCCAGCCCAGGGCCCGAGCAGGTCGGCGGAAAAATCGATGAAAGACTTGTAGTTGAGGTTCGACAGCAGCAGCTCGCCCATGGCGCGCATGACGAAGAACAGCATGAAGCCGATGATCATGTAGACGAAGATGATCGATGGGCCGGCCAGGCTGATGGTCTTGCCCGAGCCCATGAACAGGCCGGTGCCGATCGCGCCGCCGATGGCGATGAGCTGGATATGGCGGTTGGTCAGGTTGCGCTGCAGATGCGGTTCATCTGGCGCTGTGGGTGAGGTTTGCGTCATAGGCAGCATTCCCTTGTAAAGGTCAGTCTTCTTGTCAGAGGTAGCCGGCTAGGCTAACACGGGCGTCCCAATTCGGGGCGTGACAGATCGACTCTGCATTTGGGTAGCAGTGTGATGCCTGTGCCGCCCTCTCTACAAAGCCAACGCAGTTCGTTGTAGGAGCAACGGTCTTTCCCAAAATTTGACAAGCCTGCGCGATTCATTGTGGGAGCGGGCAAGCCCGCGAAGCAGGCGACGCGGTGTCTGGCACCGGCTGCGCCGGTGTTCGCGGGCACGCCCGCTCCCACAAGTGGAGCGGTGAATGGCAGCTTCTGCTCCTACTCGTGCTCTAGGCACCTACGGCATTCAGCTTGTCATTCACCGCTCACGCACAATTAGGCGCTGGCCAACACCCGGCGGCGCCTCACCACCAGGCTGTCCACCGCCCACATCACTACCATCGACACCCCCACCAGCGGGAACATCACCCCCAGCACCAGCATCACCGCCACCGCTGCCTTCCAGCGCGGCAGGTCATGGCGCAGCGGCGGTACGCCCAGGCCGCCCTCGGGCCGGCGTTTCCACCACATCACCAGCCCGCTCACCGAGCCCAGCAGGATCATCAGGCACACCAGCAGGATGATGACCTGGTTGACCACGCCAAACATCCTGCCTTCATGCAGCATCACCCCCAGTTCGGTGGCGCGGGCGACCGGGCTGTAGTCCTGCCAGCGCACGTCGGCCAACACCTTGCCGGTGTACTGGTCGACATGCAGGGTGGCGTCATTGCGCGGGTCATCGGCGAACACGGCGACGGTGAACACCCCATCGGCGGTGGTGGGCAGGGTAATGCTGTAGCCCGGCTCGACCTGCCGCGCGGTGGCGATGTCTTCGACCTGCTGCAGGCTTACCTGCGGCGCTGCCGGTTTGGCCGACATCATGTGGTGCCCGGCGTGTTCGGCATGCGCGCCAGACTGCGGCATGGGCGTATTTTCCATGGCCCACGGCACGGTCTGGCGGTGCGCGTCGTTCAGTTCGCCTGCCTGCTGGTCCGACTTGGGCACGTTGGTCCACATGGCCGCCGGGAAGCGGTTCCACAGCTCGGCGTACTGCTTGCCCCACAGGCCGGTCCAGGTCATGCCGCTGAGCAGCATCAACAGCAGCAAGGCCGAACCCCAGAACCCGGTTACCGCATGCAGGTCGCGCCACAGCAGGCGGCCACGTGCCGACAGCCGGGGCCACACTACCCCTGCGCCGGTGCGCCCGCGCGGCCACCACAGGTACAGGCCCGAGACCACCAGCACGATGCCCCAGCCGGCAGCCAGTTCCACCAGACGGTCACCGACGGTGCCGACCATCAGTTCGCCATGCAGGGCACGGGCGATGGCCTGCAGGTTCAGCTTGCCGTCCTGTTCGCCGAGGACCTTGCCGCTGTAAGGGTCAACGAAGACGTTCAATTCCCGCCCGCCGTCATGCACCACGAACTGCGCGCTGCGCTCGGCATTCAACGGTGGCAGGTATTGGCCCACGTGGCCCTTGGGGTAGGCCTGGTGCACCTCGGCCAGCAGCGTATCGGCGGCCTGGCGATGATGGCCGGCTTCGACCACCATCAGATCGCGGTACAGCACTGGGTCGAGTTGCGGCTTGAACAGGTAGATGATCCCGGTGATGGCCAGCAGGATCATGAAGGGGGCCACGAACAGCCCCGCATAAAAGTGCCAACGCCAGGCCAGGTTATAGAAACTGATGCGTGTTCCTCTCATGGGAACCTCCTTTTGACCCGCAGATGGGCGCAACCGAAGCTGCGCCCGTGGTTAGTGTCAGAAGCTGAAATCGACCTTTGTCCAGAAGGTCCTGCCTGGCTCGTTGACCGGCTGTGGGTCGCTTGCCGGGTAGCCGAACCCAGCGTTCCCGGCCAGGTTCAGGTGCTCGGCGTATGCCTTGCCGAACAGGTTGTCGACCCCGGCGCTGAGCTTGAGGTTGGTGTTCACCTTGTAGGCGCCGTTGAGCGAGAACACGCCGAAGCCGGCGCTTTTTTCGTAGTCCTTGCCGACCACGTTGCCCTGGTTCTCGGCGATGCGGTTCTGCGCCGCCACCAGCCGCCACAGCGCACCGACGCTCCACACATCACGGCTGTAGGTCAGGCCCAGGCGGCTTTCCAGCGGGGGCATCTGTGGCAGCGCCTTGCCGTCACTGCTGTTCTTGCCCCACGCGTACGCCAGGCTGGCATCGGCCTTCCAGTGCTCGGTCAGCTGGTAGGCCGCGCCCAGTTCGCCACCCATGATACGCGCATCGACATTCTGGGCCTGCGAGGTGCTCATGCCCATCATGCCGGGGCGGTAGTCGAACAGGATGTAGTCACGGATCTGCCCGACATAACCCGAGGCCCAGGCTTCCAGGCGTTCGCTACGGTACTGGATGCCGAAGTCCAGCTGGGTGGTCTTCTCGGGCTTGATGCCGTCGAAAGCGTTGGCCGCACCGGGTGGTGCCAGCTTGGGCGAAAACAGCTCCCAGTAGTCGGGGAAGCGCTGGGCATGGCCCAGGCCAATGTAAGTGGTGGCCGGCAGGCCTGCCAGGTCGTGTTCGTAGCGCACGAAGCCGCTGGGCAGGGTGGCCGCACGGGTGTCGCCCTGGGTGGCGCTGCCTTGGCGGAAGTCGCGGGCCGAGGCGCGGTCCAGGCGGGCACCGCTGACCAGGCGGTCCTCACCCGTGGCGTACCAGGTCAGTTCGCTGAAGGCACCGTAGTTGTGGAAGTCGGCGTCCTTGGTCCAGGCCTGGCCCTTGTGCGCGTCCACGCCCATCCCGCCACGCTGGCGGTGCTCGTTGGTTTGCGCGTCGAGGCCGCTGATCAGTTGCACGTCGGCCCAGCGCCAGGTGGCCTTGATGCGTGCGCCCAGGGTGCGGCGGTCTACGTTGCTGACCATGGGCATGCCCATCATGCCGCTGCCCGAGGGCGTGCGCAGGCTGTAGTTGTCCATCACGTGGTCGGCGTAGTTGTAGTAGACCTGCGCTTCAAGCGTGTCCAGCACCTCGCCGAGGTTGGACTTTTCAAAGCGCAGGCCCAGGCTTTCGCGCTTGAACTGCGAGCCGTCCATGCCACGCCCGGCGTAGCGGGCTTCGCCATCGCCCTTGCCGGCAGTCAGCTCCAGCAGGGTGTCCTGGTCGGGCGTCCAGCCCAGGGCGACATCGCCGTTCCACTTGTCCCAGCGTGACGGCACGGTGTCGTTGTTTCCGTCGTGATAGTCGTCCGAGCGCGACTGGTTGCCGACGAACCGTGCATAGGCCTGGCTGTTCCCGGCAGCGGCATCCAGCACTTTGTCGAAACGGCCGTTGGAGCCGGCCAGCAGGCTGGCATTGACCCGGCTGCCGAGGCTGCCGAACTGCTCGGGTTCGCGTTCGAACAGTATCGTGCCCGCCGAACCGCCTGGCCCCCAGATCACGCTCTGCGGGCCCTTGATAACGGTCAGCCGGTCATAGGTTTCGGGGGAAATGTAGGAGGTCGGCGCGTCCATGCGGTTGGGGCAGGCGCCGAGCATCAGCCCGCCATTGGTGAGGATGTTCAGGCGCGAGCCGAACATGCCGCGCAGGACCGGGTCGCCGTTGGTACCGCCGGCGCGGATCGCCGAGAAACCGGGAATGGTTTTCAGGTAGTCGGCGCCATCGCTGGCCGGCACCGGCTGGCGTGGGTCTTTCGGGTTGGTGACCACGGTCAACGGCGAACTCGGTGCCACGGCGGTGACGACCGTCGGGCTCAGCTCGGCGGCCAGGGCTACCGGCGCAAGCAGCGAGCCGCACAGTGCGGCGATGGTCCCACGCAGGGACAAGGCAAAAACAGGGGTGCAGCCAGACATAATGATTCCAGTCGATCAGTCATGAGGTAGCACAAAGCCCGCTGGCTTCGTGCACAAAATGTCGGTTCAGGTGCTGATCGAGGAAGGCGGTGCACGGCTGCGCGCACCGGGGAATACAGCCTGCCGGGCATGGCCCTGGTGCGTGGGTGCAATCAGGTGGTTGGTGGGGACGACGCTGCCGGCGCTGAGTGGGCTAAGGGCCTGGGGCAGGGCCGGGCAGTTGAACAACAGGCTGCAGTAGCCGCACTTTTCCCACATCACATGCAGCTGGCCGTCGCTGCCGTGGCCGTGATGGCTGTCGCCAGCGTGCTGATGGGCAGCCGGCATGGGCATGTCCATCGGCATGGCCATGCCGGCGTGGTGGTTCATCGGCATCGCCTGGGAAATCAGCGGGCCGATGAAGATCATCCACATGGCGAACAGGCTCAGCCATCCGCCACCGGCGCGCCTGCGGTCAGGGCGGGTGGTACGGCGCATGCGGGGGGAGGGCAGGCTCATGGCCAGCGCCTGTCAGCTGCGGTCAGTGTGCGTGTTCGTGCGCTTGCGGCTGGTTCGCTGGCGCTTGCTTCTGCACGGCCACTTCGACGGTGACATCGCCGGCCTTCTCGAAGTGCAAGGTCAACGGGAAGCGCTTGCCATCGACCAGCAGGCTGCGATCCTTGGGCTGCATCAGCATCACGTGGTAGGCACTGGGGGCGAAGGTCAGGTCCTTGCCGGCGGGCACCACCACGCTGGGTACCTGTTGCATTTTCATGGCGCCGTTGTCGCTCATGGCATGTTCGTGCAGTTGCGCATCATCGCTGATCGGGCTGTCGACGCTGAGCAGGCGGTCGTCGGCCTGGCCGTTGTTGTGCACCACGAAATACGCCGCCACGTTGGGCGCATTGGGTGGCAACTGCAGCGACCAGGGGTGGGCAATGTGCAGGTCACCCACGCTGTATTCGTGGGCATTGGCGAAAGCGCCAGGCAGCATAAGGGCGGCCAGGACGAGGGCGTGCTTGAGCATGGTGAATCTCCGTTCTGTTTCAGGTTCAGGCAGTCAACGACGGAACTCAGGCCAGCGGAGAGGCACGAGGGTTTAACGCAGGCCAGAGCTGGCGCGGCGTGGGTTGGTAGTCAGCCGGTGGCGGCAACAGCCCGGCGAACAGTGTCGGCGGGTTGTGCAATTGCGGCGGGTATGCGGGCAGGGCCAACAGCGGCGCGGCGCCAGAGCAGCACCAGCAGTTCATCAAGGCGGCGCTGTCGTCGCTTTGCGGGCCCAGGTCGATCTTGGCCAGTGCCTGGACATCGACCTTGGCCTTGTTGGCCATGCTGGAACAGAAGGTCCCCCACAGCAGCTGCTCGGCCGGGCCCTTGGGCGCGGCAGAGGACAGCGGCATGGCCAGCAGGTTGAACAGCACTGCAAGGCAGGCTATCCAGGCGATGTGCCGACGTGGGGGCATGGAGAGATCCGGTCAGGAATCGTGGTGGGTATTGTAAGGCGGAGTATAGGTAAATACGCGGGGTGCGGTGAAGTGACGCAGCGCGTGGTGCTATCAAGCCTTGCCACGCCCCATCAGCCCACGCACGGTTTCCTGCAGGTCCGCCGGCAACACCACCACCTTGGCATTGTTGCTCCCGGCCAGGTTTTCCATCGCCCCGACATAGCGCTCACCCAGCAGGTACATGGCCGGCACGGTTTCGTTGCCCACGGCTTCCTTGACCAACGAAATAGCCCGGGCCGAAGCCTCGGCCAGGCTGATTTGCGCCTCGGCGTCCAGCCTGGCGGCTTGCAGGCGCGCTTCGGCTTCCAGGATGGCCGCCTGCTTGGCGCCTTCGGCACGGGTCACGTCGGCCTTGCGCTCCCGTTCGGCGGCAGCCTGGCGCTCCATGGCCAGTTGCATGTTTTCCGAGGGCTTGATGTCCTGGATTTCCACCGAACGCACGGTCACGCCCCAGTCTTCGGTCTGCTCGGACATCGCCTCGCGCAGGCGTGCCTTGATCTGCTCGCGGCTGGACAGCGCTTCGTCCAGGTCCATGGCACCGACGATCGCGCGCAGCGAGGTCATGGTCAGGCTGGTGACGGCGAAGGAGAAGTTCTGTACGCCATACGAGGCTTTCTGCGGGTCCACCACCTTGGCGAAGCACAGGGCATTGGCGACGATCACCGCGTTGTCCTTGGTGATGATTTCCTGCTCCTGCACATCGAGGATGATGTCCTTGGTGGGCAGGCGGTAGGCGACCACGTCCATGTACGGGATGACGATGTTCAGGCCGGGCTTGAGGGTGCTGTGGTAGCGGCCCAGGCGCTCGACGATCCATTCCTCGCCCTGGGGCACGATGCGAACCCCCTTGAACACGGTGATCAGCACGAACAGTGCGATGGCGCCAACGACGATGAGGCTGGTCATGATGCAAAATTCCTTTTTGTGCGGTTTCAGGCCCGGATGACGCGGGCGGTATTGCCCTCGATGGCGGTCAGGCGCACCCGCTCGCCGGCGGCGATTTCGCTGTCGGCGATGCAGGTCCATTCTTCATTGCCGAGGATCGGCTTCTGGAAGCGCACGCGGCCCTTGTGGAACTCCGACACCGCGGCGGTCAGCAGGCCCACTTCGCCGATCACGCTGTCGGCGGTCCAGCGCACATCCGGCTGCTTGCGCCGGAACAGCTTGAACCACAGCGCGGTGGTGGCCGATGACAGCACTACCCACAGCAGTACCTGCATGTCCAGGGCCAGGGTGGGCGCGGCCAGGGCAACCAGCGCGACCAGCACGGCACCGATGCCGAACCAGAGGATGAAGAATGTCGGCAGGACCAGTTCCAGCAGGATCAGCCCGATGCCGAACAGCAGCCAGATCCACCATTGCATTTCCATATGGGTTGCGCCTTCCAGGGGGAGGTGCTGAGTGTAAGGCAGCGGGGCGCTACTGGGCCACTTGCAGGGCGTACGGAAAAATCTGAAAAAGCTGTCAGTGCAGGCCCAGCGCGGCCAGCAGCGCCAACGGCGTGTCGAATGCACGATCCACCGCTGGCAACGCCGGGCGTTTCAGGACCAGCACCGGCACCCCCAGCTCACGCGCCACTTCCAGTTTGGGTTCGGTCGCCACGCTGCCGCTGTTCTTGCTGATCAACACGTCGATGCTGCGCCGCTGGAACAATGCCCGTTCATCCTCGAGAACAAACGGCCCGCGCGCACCGATCACCTCGCAGCGCTCATTGCCGGGGCAGGCCTCCAATGCCCGCAAGGTCCAGAACTGCTGTGGCGGAATTTCGTCCAGGTGCTGCAGCGGCTCACGGCCCAGCGTGAACAGCGGCCGGCGAAACGGCTGCAGTGCTGCGATCAAGTGCGCCCAGTCTGCCACTTCGCGCCAGTCATCCCCCTTTTGCGCCTGCCAGGCCGGGCGGCGCAGGGCCCAACAGGGGATGCCGGCGCTGCGTGCGGCCTGGGCGGCATTGCCGCTGATCTGTGCTGCATAGGGGTGGGTGGCGTCGATCAGCAGGGTAATGCCCGACTCGCGCAGGTAGCGCGCCAGGCCTTCGGCGCCACCGAAGCCACCGACCCGCACCTGGCATTGCAGGTCCTGGGGCACACGGCCGATACCGGCCAGGCTGTAGACATGCTGCGGGCCGAGGCGGCGGGCGATGGCCAGGGCCTCGGTGATGCCACCCAGCAGCAGGATACGGGCGGTCATGCCACGCCAGCCTTGCCGACAATGCCGCCCTGGCGGTCGATGGCGAACACCTCAACCTGCACTGCCGCCGGCACCACGCTGCGGGCAAACGCCAGGGCATGGGCGCACACCGCATCACCCAGCGCGATACCGGCCGCATGCGCCAGTGCGAGAGCCTGCTGGCTGGTATTGGCGTCGATGATCGCGGCTTGCAGGGCTGTGTCAGCACCGATCGCCGCTGCCCAGCCGGCCAGCTGCGGCAGGTCGATGCTGGAATGGCGGCTGTGCAGGTCCATGTGCCCGGCAGCCAGCTTGCTGATCTTGCCAAAGCCGCCGCACAAGGTCAGGCGCGGCACCGGCACCTTGCGCAGGTGCTTGAGCACCGCGCCGACGAAGTCGCCCATTTCGATCAGGGCGATTTCCGGCAGGCCGTAGACACGGCGCATGGTGTCTTCACTGGCGTTGCCGGTGCAGGCGGCGATGTGGGTGTAGCCGTTGGTGTGAGCCACGTCGATGCCCTGGTGGATCGACGCTATATAGGCGGCGCAGGAGAATGGCCGCACGATACCGCTGGTGCCGAGGATCGACAGGCCGCCGAGGATGCCCAGGCGCGGATTCATGGTCTTTAGCGCCAGCTGTTCACCGCCCTGCACGTTGACCGTGACCTCGAAGCCGCCAGGGTGGCCACACTCATCGGCCAGGCGCTGCAGGTGCTCGCTGATCATGCGCCGGGGCACCGGGTTGATGGCAGGTTCACCGACCGCCAGCACCAGCCCCGGGCGGGTCACGGTGCCGACGCCGCTGCCAGCGACAAAACGCACGCCCGGGTCGCCCAGCAGGCGCACCCGGGTGTACAGCAGCGCACCATGAGTCACGTCGGGATCATCGCCGGCATCCTTGACGGTCCCGGCTTCGGCGCATTCGCCCACCAGGCGACAGAATTCCAGGCGCATCTGCACCACCTTGCCCTTGGGCAGGGTGATAGCCACGGCGTCGTCACGCTGCCCGGTGAGCAACAGCTTGGCTGCCGCCAGGCTGGTGGCGGTGGCGCAACTGCCGGTGGTCAGGCCGCTGCGCAGTGGGGCGGGCTGTTCGCGGGTTTCTTCACGCATCGACGGGTTTCTGCACTTCCAGCAGGGTGATCGGCAGCGCCTGGCGCCAGGTGTCGAACGCGCCCAGTGGCTGGGCATGGGCGACATGCACGCGGGTCAGTTCGCCGCCGTGCCGTTGGCGAAAATGCGCCAAGGCCAGTTCGCTTTGCAGGGTCACCGCATTGGCCACCAGGCGCCCGCCAGGGCGCAGGCTGGCCCAGCACAGGTCGAGCACCCCTTCGCGGGTGACGCCGCCGCCGATGAAAATGGCATCGGGCGGCTCCAGCCCATGCAACGCTGCCGGCGCCTTGCCGCGAACCAGCTGCAGGCCGGGAACACCCAGCGCATCGCGGTTATGTTCGATGAAGCCCTGGCGGCCTTCGTCGGCCTCGATGGCCAGGGCGCGGCAGGCCGGGTGGGCGCGCATCCATTCGATACCGATCGAGCCGCAGCCAGCACCCACGTCCCACAGCAGTTCGCCTGGCTGCGGCGCCAGGCGCGCCAGGGTCATGGCGCGGACATCGCGCTTGGTCAGCTGGCCGTCGTGGCGAAAGGCGCTGTCGGGCAGCCCGGCCAAGCGATGGTGACGGGGGGCGTGGGGCGTGGCCTGGCAATCGATGGCCACCAGGTTGAGCGCAGCGATATCGGTGTGCGGCCAGTCCTGGGCAGTGCCGACCAGCGTGCGTTCGGCTTCGCCACCGAGGTGCTCGAACACCTGCAGGCGGCTGGGCCCGAAGCCACGTTCGCAGAGCAGTGCAGCGATGGCCGCCGGGCTGTCGCCATCGTTGCTCAGCACCAGCAGGCGCAGCCCGCTGTACAGGTTGGCGTTGAGGGCAGCCAGCGGCCGCGCCACCAGTGACACCACGTGCAGGTCCTGCACTGGCCAGCCCAGGCGGGCCGCTGCCAGGGCGCAGGAGGAAGGCATCGACAGCACGCGCATTTCGGCCGCGGGCACCAGGCGCGCCAGGCTGGCCCCGACGCCGTAGAACATGGGGTCGCCGCTGGCCAGCACGCACACCGGCTCGCCACGCAGGGCCAGTACCGGGTTCAGCGAGAATGGGCTGGGCCAGGGCAGTTGTTCAGCGCGCGTGCAGTGCGGCAGCAGGGCCAGCTGGCGGGGGCTGCCGACAATCTTCGTGGCACCCAGCAGGGCGCGCCGGGCTTGTTTGCCCAAGCCAGGGAAGCCGTCTTCGCCGATGCCTACTACTGTCAGCCAGGGTGTCATTCATACCTCTTAAAGATTCTGGGGCGCACAGCGCACCAGAATTTCTGCTCAAACCCGAATGATGCTCGACCACCGGCTTTTCATGCCGCCGGCCAAAGCAGGCATAATACCGCGCCTTCTACACTCAAGCGCATTTTCACAGATTGCCGGATACTCCATTGACCCAGGCCGATGCCCCCGCTGTTACCCCACGTCCCTCGGCTTGCCCGGGGTTGTGGCGCATCGTCAGTGCCCGGGATGGCGGTATCTGCCGGATCAAACTACCGGGCGGCCTGCTGCTGGCCGACCAGGCCGATGCAGTAGCCGCCGCTGCCGAGCGATTCGCCGGCGGCGTGATCGAGGCCACCAACCGTGGCAACCTGCAGATCCGCGGCATCGGCAATGCACACCACGCCCTGGTCGAGACCTTGCTCGCGGCAGGCCTGGGCCCGCGCGATGCGGCAGGCGACGATGTGCGCAACCTGATGCTCAGCCCGCTGGCCGGGCATGATCCGGCCATGCTGCTGGATGCACGGCCCCTGGCCGGGCAGGTTCTAGACCTGCTCGAAAGCACCCCGCGCTTCCACCAGTTGTCGGCCAAGTTCGCCGTGCAGCTCGATGCCGGCGAGGCCCTGGCCATGCTCGAACACCCTCACGACCTGTGGTTGTCGGCCTTGCGCCTGGGCCGGCAAACCTGGCTGGCGTTCGGCCTGGCGGGTTGCCCGGCAGATGGCCAAGTGCTGGGTGCGGTGCCGCTGGCCGATGGCCTGGCCTTGGTGCGTGCCGTGCTCGACCGTTTCCTCGACCTGGCCAGCCCCGCGCATTCGCGCATGCGCCAGCTGCTGGAAGCCTGCCCGGCCGGCGAGTTTGTCGAAGGCCTGCCTCTGGATATCCGCCGCGACGCTGCCGTGCTCGGCTGGCGCCGGCACCAGCCTGCTCCCGTGTGGTTGGGCAAGCTGCCCCAGGCCCGCGGCCTGGCCCTTGGCGTTGCCCCGGCGCAGGGCCGCCTGACCCCGGCCATGCTGCGCGGCGTCGCCCAGGTCTGCCGTGAGCTGGGCGACGGCAGCCTGCGCCTGAGCCCATGGCAAAGCCTGGTGCTGACCAACCTGCCGGCGCAGCACATCGAGCAGGCCCAGGCCGGGTTGTCTGCCCTGGGCCTGCTTTGCCACGTGGATGAGCCGCTGGCACGTATCAGCGCCTGCACCGGCAGCAGCGGCTGCGCCAAGGCCCTGGGCGAGACCAAGGGCGATGCCGTGGCCCTGGCCGCGCTGCTCGGCCCTGGCGCCCCGGGCAGCGTGCACTTGTCTGGCTGCCCCCGTTCCTGCGCCGTGGCCCACGTTGCCCCGGCCACCCTGTTGGCCCGTTCACCGGGCCGTTATGACCTGTACCTGCGTGACGCGTGCCAGCCAGGCTTTGGCGCCCTGCGCGGCACCGACCTTACCTTGAATGAAGCAGGCGCCATGCTCGACCTGCCGACGGAGCACCTTGATGATTGACTACATCCGCGATGGTCAGGAGATCTATCGCAATTCCTTCCGGATCATCCGCGAGGAAGCCCGGCTCGAGCGGATCCCCGCAGACCTCGAAAAGCTCGCCGTGCGGGTGATCCACGCCTGTGGCATGGTCGAGGCCATCGATGGCCTGCAGTTCTCTGCAGGCGCTGGCCATGCCGGGCGCGAAGCGCTGCGCAACGGCGCACCGATCCTGTGCGATGCGCACATGGTCGCCGAGGGCATCACCCGGGCCCGCCTGCCAGCCGACAACCAGGTCATCTGCACCCTGCGTGACCCCAGCGTGCCTGGCCTGGCCAAAGAGGCCGGCAACACCCGTTCGGCCGTGGCCCTGGAGTTGTGGCGCCCGCACCTGGAGGGCAGCGTGGTGGTCATCGGCAACGCCCCCACCGCCCTGTTCTACCTGCTGGAAATGCTCGACGCCGGTGCGCCCAAGCCGGCGCTGATCCTCGGCTTCCCGGTCGGCTTCGTCGGTGCTGCCGAGTCCAAGGCGATGCTCGCTGCCGACAGCCGCGGCGTGCCGTTCGTGATCATGCAAGGCCGCCTGGGCGGCAGCGCAATGGCCGCTGCCGCGGTCAACGCCTTGGCCACGGAGGTGGAATGATGGCGCCGCGTGGACGACTGCTGGGCCTGGGCGTAGGCCCCGGCGACCCCGAGCTGATCACCGTCAAGGCCCTGCGCCTGCTGCGCGAGGCCCCGGTGGTCGGCTACTTCGTGGCCAAGGGCAAGCGTGGCAATGCCTTCGGCATCATCGAGGCACACCTGCAGCCTGCCCAGACCCTGCTGCCGCTGGTCTACCCGGTGACCACCGAGGCCCTGCCGGCACCTTTGTCCTATGAACAGGTCATCAGCGACTTCTACGACGAAGCCAGCGTGCAAGTGGCCGCGCACCTGGATGCCGGCCGTGACGTGGCGGTGATCTGCGAAGGCGACCCGTTTTTCTACGGCTCGTACATGTACCTGCACGACCGCCTGGCACAGCGTTATGAGGCCGAGGTGATTCCTGGCGTGTGCTCCATGCTGGGGGGCGCTTCGGTGCTGGGCGCGCCCTTGGTGTACCGCAACCAGAGTTTGTCCGTGCTGTCGGGGGTGCTGCCGGCCGATGAGCTGAAGCGCCGCCTGGCCGACGCCGATGCGGCGGTGATCATGAAGCTTGGCCGCAACTTCCCCAAGGTCCGCGACGTGCTGGCCGAGCTAGGCCTGGACGGGCGCGCGCTGTACGTGGAACGGGCGACCATGGCCAACCAGAAAATCGTGCCGCTGGACCAGGTCGACCCGCTGTCGTCGCCGTACTTTTCGCTGATCATCGTGCCGGGGGAAAAATGGCAGGGCTGACCATGAACCCGGCACCGGCCATCGTCATTCTCGGGCCAGGCAGCCTGTTGACGGCACAGCGCATCCAGCAGTGTTATCCACAGGCTTTGATCCATGGCCTGCAGGGCCGGGTGGAGGGCGCCGACTGCTACTACAGTGCCTTTGGCGACACCCTGCGGGCGCTGTACCAGCAAGCCACCCCGATCATTGCGCTGTGCGCAGCCGGTATCGTCATTCGCAGCCTGGCGCCCCTGCTCGGCGAGAAGGGCAGCGAACCGCCGGTGCTGGCCGTGGCTGAAGATGGCAGTGCGGTGGTGCCATTGCTCGGCGGCCTGGGCGGGGTGAACGTGATGGCGCGGGAAATCGGCGCGGCGCTGGGTGTTGCCGCCGCCATCACGACCAGCGGCGAACTGCGTTTCGGCACCTGCCTGCTGAACCCGCCGCAAGGCTATGCCCTGGCCGATGTCGAGCAAGGCAAGCGCTTTGTTTCCGACCTGCTGGCTGGCGAGTCGGTGCGGGTCGAGGGGCATGCGCCCTGGCTGCAGCAGGCGCAATTGCCCGCCAGCGAGGTGGCCCGGCGCACCATTCATGTGGGGCACCTGGCGCGCCCGGCCAGCCGCGACGAGTTGCTGATCCACCCGCGCTCGGTGGTCGTGGGGGTTGCAAGCGGCGCGCTGCACACTATCCGTGCTGCCTTGCAGCAGGCCGGCATCGCCGAGCCAGCTGTGGCCTGTGTGTTGGCGGGCGAGCACGCCATGGCCGACACCACCCTGCACGAAGCGGCGCAGGCTTTGGGGGTTGCCCTGCGCTTCGCGGCCCAGCCAGGCGATGTTGCCAGCATGCTGGCGGCGGCATTGCCCGGTGCCCAACTGATCGGGCAGGGCGACGTGGTCATCGCGGTGGCACCCGCCCCGGTCGAGGTGGAGCGGCTGGGCCGCCGCCGCGGCCGTCTGGCCGTTATCGGCCTGGGGCCGGGCGCTGCCGAGCTGATGGTGCCAGCGGTCAAGGCGGAATTGGCCCGGGCGCAGGACGTGCTTGGCTATGAAACCTATGTGCGCATGGCCGGGCCGTTCCGTAGCGACCAGGTGCTGCACTGCACCGACAACCGCGAAGAGATGCAACGCGCCAGGCATGCCTTCGAGCTGGCGGCCCAAGGCCGTTCGGTGGTGGTGGTGTCGTCGGGCGACCCGGGGGTGTTCGCCATGGCGGCGGCAGTGCTCGAAGCGCTGCACGCGTCGACCGACCCGGCGTGGCACCGGGTCGACCTGGAGATCCTGCCGGGGGTATCCGCCTCGCTGGCGACCGCTGCCCAGGCAGGTGCACCGCTGGGCCATGACTTCTGCGTGATGTCGCTGTCGGACAACCTCAAACCCTGGTCCATCATCGAGAAGCGCCTGGACCTGGCCGCCCAGGCTGACCTGGTGTTGGCATTCTACAACCCGATTTCCCGCTCGAGGCCGCATCAGCTCGGCGTGGCGCTCGAGGTGGTTCGGCGGCACCGTGCTGGCAACACGCCTGTAGTCCTGGGGCGTGATATCGGTAGGCCAGGGCAGACGCTCAAGGTAGTCACATTGGCCGAGCTGCTGCCAGAAATGGTCGACATGCGCACCATGGTGCTGGTGGGCTCCTCCACAACCTGCGTGTTTCCTCGCCTCACGGGTGGGGTGTGGGCCTACACGCCACGTTGGTACCCTTCGGCCAGCTAGCTGCCGCGGAAACCCTTCAGCGCGCTGTCTTGCGAGCACGCTGGCTAAGGTGGCTGCCCCTGATTCAGGGGTAACCACCAAGGAGTTTCCCGATGTCTGAAACACAAGCCACTACCCGCGACGCCGCCGTCCTGGTCGAAGGCAACCTGCTTGCCTGTGGCGCGGGTATGTCCGTGCAAAGCCGCCATGACTGCAAGAATGCATACCACTTTGCCACCTTGGTGGCAGACAAAGCCTTCGATGCCGAAAAGCAGAGCAGGGAGTGGTATGACAAGCTCATCGATGTGATGCGTGACCTGGGCTTCACCATCCCCAAGCGCAGCTTCGAGCAGGAAACATCGGCTGAGCTGTCGGTCACCGTCGGCGCCATTGCTGTACGTGCTATAGCCGTTGCCGGCAACGCAATGTTGGGCGGCACCCCACTGGGCAGCCTGGCCAAAAAGGCCTTCGACAAGATGGCCACCGTCGAGAGCGACGCCAAAGTGCTCGACCACAAGCACAAGAACAAGACCCGGGGCATGGTCGGCCTGGCTGCGTGCATCGAGACCGAACAAGGTGATGTGGTCATGGTGATCAGTTGCATCCAGGCGTCTGCCCCGCAGCTGGACGACGACGTGCTGGGCATCCAGTGGAAGCTGAACAAGAGCCGCTACTACGCCGGTACGGCGGTGCTCACCCTCAACAACTTCGTCTACGACAAAGTGCGCGAAACCGTGGAAAACAAACTGGGCGTGCGCAGCGTCGAGAACGTTCTGCAGTACGACATCTGATTGCCTGGCGGCATTTCGCCGATGCCGCCTTTTCGACTCTCCTTGAAATGAGGCAACACACATGGATAAAGCATCCGAGCAACTGATGCTGATCGGTGGCACGGCGTTGGTTTACCCGCAGAGGGCGGGCGAAATACTGCGCCAGGCCGCTTTCGACTCGATACTGTACGCCCAGCTGGTGGCCAACAAGCACGCCGGGTCGCGTTTCGAGCAGTATGACGCCTGGTACGCGGCCAACCGCGAGGCATTTCGCCAATTGGGCTGGATCAAGCTGGCCAGCACCCACGACCTCAAACAGCTGGGGCAACCCGTTCGCAGCACCCAGCCCCAGCCGCTGGAAGCCTGGTTGAAAATGCGCGCGATCAGCCCCGAAGCCCTGCTGAGCACGGTGAGGGCAGGCCTGCGCCGCTCTGCCCAGGGTGTTGGCCATTTGCTGAAATTCAGCGCCCAGGAGCAGGGCCAGCGCTCCAGGCTGGTCGTGGAGGTGGGGCTGCTGAAGGCCGGGCCGACCCTCGATCTTTGCAGCATCACGCTGCAGGTCGACGAGCGTATTTCTGCCGTGCCCTTGGATGTGCTGCTGAGCGAGCAGGTACTCAGGGGCGAAGCCGAGTTCGATGGTATTTCCCTGGCACTGGATAACGGGCGCTTCGAGCACCAGCGCACTGCACTGCAGGCGCTGATGGAGGACAGGAATGCCCGGGGTGACTACCGCTTTGACCCTTATGCGCCAGTAGTGGGGGCAACACCATGACGAACGTTGCCCCTGCGGTAATCGGTGCCGGTATCGTGTCGTTCTTGCCAGGAATGGACGCAGCCCGGGCGAGCAAGGTGAAGCTGGCCCTGGCGATGGCCGAGCGGGCCACGCAAACAGCCTACAGGGAGGGCTTGATCGAGAACTGGTTCGACTACTACCGCAACCAGCTCAAGTTCATGGGCTGGGACTCGGTGTCTCCCGAGCAGGCGCATTGCCCCGACCCGCGCCGTGCCAAACAGACCGATCAGGTTCTGGAAACCATCGCTGACAAGGCGGGGGAGCGCTATGCAACGGCGACCGGGCTCTCCATCCGGAAACTGTTGAGGCAGCCCTCGGTGCTGCGTGAGCTGGAACGGTGTGCATACGAGCGCCAGCATTTCCAGCTACTGCCATGTGCGCCCGCCGGTGCCGGCCGGGTCGACATGGTGCTTTACCATGAGGTCGACCGCCACGCGGCATTCAAGGCTGGCTTCCTCAGCCACAAGCGTAGCCACCGGGTGGTGCGGGCGGAACTGGTGCGGTTCAATGTGCTGGCCTTCGAGAACAGCTTCTTGGGCAAAGTGCAGGAGCGGGTGGTGCAAGCCTCGTTGAACCGTATTCTCGAATACGGCCTTTAAGGTGCCAGGTAGCCCTTGATGCCGGTGAAGATGATCTGTGCAGCCAGAGCGCAGACGAACAGGCCCATCAGCCGGCTGACGATCTGCAGGCCCTGGTCACCGAGCAGGCGCTCGATGCGGTGCGACAGGTACAGCACCACACCCACGGTGAAGCTGGCCAAGGCTATGCCGATGATTGCCAGCAACTTGTCGCCCCAGTGCGGTTGGCTGACGCCCATTACCAGCAGGGCGCCGATGGTACCGGGCCCGACGGTCAACGGGATGGTCAGCGGCACGATGGTGACGTCCTGTTGCACGTTGTCGGCCTGTACCGCGGACTTGCCTTGGGCCATGCCCAGCGCAGAAATGAACAGCACACTGCCCGCGCCGATCCGGAAGGCGTCGGCGGTGATGCCGAAAATACCGAAGATCGCCCGGCCGAACAGGTACAGCAGCACGCTGGCGATGAGCGCGGCAAAGGCTACCTTCCAGGCCAGTTGCTTGCGTTCTTTGCTGGAGTGGCCACGGGTCAGGCTGATGAAGCACGACAGCACGAAGAACGGGCTGTAGAGCACGAGCATTTTCAGGTAGACGCTGAACAACTCATGGAGCATGAGCGCGGGTCCTTGGCAAAGTTGGTTGGCGTGGGCTTGGGCTGTGGTGGGCCTGCGCCGGCAGGTCAGGAAATGTGCGCCGGGTCTGTCGCGGCTTCGCGCTGGCTGGCCCAGTACTGAATCAGTTCGCGCAGTTGCGACAACTCCACCGGCTTGGCCATGTGCCCGTCCATGCCGGCCAGCCGCGCGCGTTCCTTGTGCTCGGCAAGAATATGCGCCGTCAGCGCCACCACCGGGGTGCGCTGGCGCTTGTTGGCGGCTTCCCAGGCGCGCAGCTGCCGGGTGGCCGAGAAACCGTCCAGCACAGGCATTTCACAGTCCATCAAGACCAGGTCGTAATGCCTTTCTTTCATGGCCTGCAGGGCTTCCTCACCATTGCTGGCGGTGTCTGGTTGCAGGTTCAGCTTGCCGAGCATGCCGCGTATCACCTTGGTCGAAATGCTGTTGTCCTCGGCCACCAGTACGCGGAAATCTGCTGGCAAGTCCAATGCCTGCGGGACCCCAGGCGGGCTGGCGGGTAGCGCCTGCTCGCGGCCGCGCTGGGCCAGCTCCTCGGCCAGGGTGGTTTTCAGGGTATAACCGGCCACCGGCTTGGCGAGTATCCGTTTGACCCCGGCGTTACGCGCGATGACTTTGCTGGGCGCGTTGCTGATACCGGTGAGCATGACCACCAGAATGTCGTGGTTCAGGCTGGGGTCTTCCTTGATCTTGGCGGCCAGCTGCATGCCGGTCATGCCGGGCATGTTCTGGTCCAGCAGCACGGCGTCGAAGTAGTCGCGCAGGTGCGCCTTGGTGCGCAACAGGGCCAGGGCCTCCTTGCCTGACGGCACCGCGCTGACATTCATGCCCCAGGCACTGCACTGCTGCACCAGCACTTTGCGGCAGGTATCGTTGTCGTCCACTACCAGCACCCGGGCATCGCGCAGCGGGCCTTCGAGGTCGGCCAGGGGCTGTTCCAGGCGCGAAGGGTCCAGCGGCAGGGTCAGCCAGAGGGTATTGCCCATGCCGGTGCTGCTCTTGATGCCGAATTCACCTTGCATCAGGCCGATCAGTTGCTTGGCGATGACCAGCCCCAGGTGGCCGCCCAGCTTGCTGCTGGAGAGGAAATGGTGGCTGTGCAGTTCGGCCTGCAGCAGGGCCTCGCGGTCTGCGGCCGGCAGCGGCTCGCCACTGTCCTGCACGGCAATGCGCAGGCGTGGCACCTCACCACGCTGATCCAGGGCCACCACCAGCAGGATCTCGCCCTGGTCGGTGTTTTTCAGTGCGTTTTCCAGCAAGCTGGACAACGCCTGGCGCAGCCGCGTGGGGTCACCGCTGATGACCCGCGGCACCTGCGGCTGGGTAAAGCTGATCAGCTCGATGTTCTGCTGTTCGGCCTTGGCGCGGAATATGTTCAGGCAGTCCTCGATCAGCGCGTTGAGGTCGAACTGCACATCATCCAGCTCGATCTGCCGGGACTCGAGCTTGGAAATGTCGAGTATCTCGTTGATCAGGGTCAGCAGTTCGTTGCCCGCGCTGTGGATGGTCTGCACGTAGTCGCGCTGCTTGACCGACAACGGCGTGCCCAGCAACAGCTCGGTCATGCCCAGCACCCCGTTCATCGGGGTGCGGATTTCGTGGCTGATCTTGGCCAGGAACTCGGCTTTGGCGTTGATTTCTGCATCGCTGGCAGCCAGTGCCCGGCTGACGCTGAAGCGCTCTTCACTCATGCGCCGCAAGCGCTCGCTGACCGCCAGGTTGAGCAGCAGGCCGCTGGCCACGGCCAGGCCCAGCAAAATGCTCAGTAGCCATGGCGTGGAAGTGCGGGTAAAGCCGAGCAGGGCCGGCAACAGCACCAGGCCACCCAGGTTGAACAGCACCATTGCCAGGCAGAACAGCCGGGCGGGGGCATAGCCCTTGTACCACTGGTAGCTGCTGACCAGCAGCATGCTCACGGTGCCCAGCGCCATCAAGGCGTAGGTCATCAGGTTGAGGGGCAGGGTATCGACGAACAGCAGCACCAGGCCGCTGAGCCCGACCAGCAGCATTTCACCTTGCAGCAAACGGTTCAGCCGGGGCGAATTGCACGGCGAGAAGAAGTGCTGGGTGAAATACAGCCCGGCCAGCCCCGCCAGTACCAAGGTCAGGTAGGCCGCGGGCGTTTGTGCGCTGTGCCAGACATGCCACCACGGGCCGCTGAGGTTCAGCAAGATAAGGCCGCTGAGCAGCATCAGGCCGTGATACAGCGCCAGCACCAGGGAAGTGCTGGAGCGGCTGTAGAGGAAGCGGATCAGGTTGTGCAGGATCAGCATCACCAAACCGCCGAACAGCATGCCGAACAGCAGCGGCTGGCGCTGGTCGGCGGCGGCCTGGGCGGCGGGCTCCAGGCTGATGGCCGGGCGCAGCTGGTGTTCGGACACCAGGCGCAGGTAGATGTCCACCGGTTGCTTGCTGTTGGGCAGGGGGAGTACATGGTCGCTGCCGCGCAGGGTGGGGCTGGCATTGCCGGCCTGGCGCCCGTGGTGCAGCTGACGCAGAAGTTGGTCGCCTTCGAGGGCGTAGAGGTCCAGGCCAGACAGGTCCGGGGCGAAAACCCGCAGCAATTGTTCCTGGTCGCCCGGTTCCAGGCGGTAATGCAGCCACAGGGCTTGTTCTGCCGGTGCGGCATCCAGTTCGGCAAGGATCAGCGGGCTGAACTGGTTACGGTAGCGCTCGGAACGCACGTCGCTCAGTTGCAGGTTGGCCTGTTCATCGAGCAGCACCGACCAGCCCCCGCCATGATCGGCCGCAGCCGGGAACATGCAGAGCAAGGTCAGCAAGCTGACGATAAGAGCTGAGGCAATCCGAAGCCGACGCACTACGAAATCCCTTCTTGGCCGATGTGCCGGGTATCAACTATGCGCGGCGCACCAAGCCGAAGGCAAGGCCCATGGCGGGCCTTGTCGACGAGCCGGGCGCCGGGTGCACAGGGCACCGCGGCGTGCCGGTAGTGGTTACTGCTGGTGTTCACCGCGCTCACGGGCAATGGCCCGGTAGCCGATGTCGGTGCGGTAGAAGCTGCCGTTCCAGCTGACTTCCTTGGCCAGGCGGTAAGCCTGCTGCTGCGCGTCGGCAACGGTGCTGCCCATGGCGGTGGCACACAGCACGCGGCCGCCGTTGGTGACCACCTGGCCATCCTTGAGCGACGTACCGGCATGGAACACCTTGCCTTCGATCTGCGCTGCAGCGTCCAGGCCGTTGATCACGTCGCCCTTGGCGTAGTCGCCCGGGTAACCGCCAGCGGCCAGTACCACGCCCAGGCTCGGGCGTGGATCCCACTGGGCTTCGACCTTGTCCAGCGCCTTGGCGAAGGCCGCTTCTACCAGCAGCACCAGGCTCGACTCCAGGCGCAGCATGACTGGCTGGGTTTCCGGGTCACCGAAGCGGCAGTTGAATTCGATGACCTTGGGGTTGCCCGCCTTGTCGATCATCAGGCCGGCATACAGGAAGCCGGTGTAGACGTTGCCTTCCTCTGCCATGCCGCGCACGGTGGGCCAGATCACCTGGTCCATCACGCGCTGGTGCACGTCGGCGGTAACCACCGGGGCAGGGGAGTAGGCACCCATGCCGCCGGTGTTGGGGCCCGTGTCCTGGTCACCGACGCGTTTGTGATCCTGGCTGGTTGCCATTGGCAGTACGTTGTGGCCATCGACCATGACGATGAAGCTGGCTTCTTCGCCGTCGAGGAACTCCTCGATCACCACACGCGAACCGGCGTCACCGAAGGCGTTGCCAGCCAGCATGTCACGCACGGCGGCTTCGGCTTCTTCCAGGGTCATGGCGACGATCACGCCTTTGCCCGCGGCCAGGCCGTCGGCCTTGATCACGATCGGCGCGCCTTTTTCCTGCAGGTAGGCCAGCGCCGGCTCGATCTCGGTGAAGTTCTGGTAGTCGGCGGTCGGGATCTTGTGGCGTGCCAGGAAGTCCTTGGTGAAGGCCTTGGAGCCTTCCAGCTGGGCCGCGCCCTTGGTTGGGCCGAAGCAGTCCAGGCCGCGGCTGCGGAACAGGTCGACCACACCGATGACCAGCGGCGCTTCCGGGCCGACGATGGTCAGGTCGACGTTCTTCTCGGCGAAGTCGGCCAGTTGCTCCAGGGCGCACACATCGATGGCGACGTTTTCGCACTTGGCTTCGATGGCGGTGCCGGCGTTGCCTGGGGCAACGAAGACTTTTTCTACGCGTGGGTCCTGCGCGACTTTCCAGGCCAGGGCGTGCTCACGGCCGCCGCTGCCGATGATCAAAACTTTCATGTCAAAACCTCGATTCAGGTGACCCCGAGGCGGGCGGGGAACGCTGTGGGAGCGGGCGTGCCCGCGAATGCGGCGGTGAATTCACCATCGTATTCGCGGGCGCGCCCGCTCCCACAGGGTCGCCGCTTGCCCGGGGGCCGCGTAATTAGTGGCGGAAGTGACGCATACCGGTGAATACCATCGCGATGCCCGCTTCGTCAGCCGCGGCGATGACTTCTGCGTCACGCATCGAACCACCCGGCTGGATCACGGCGCTGATACCCACTTTGGCGGCATTGTCGATGCCGTCACGGAACGGGAAGAACGCATCCGAGGCCATGACCGCGCCCTGTACCTGCAAGCCGGCATGCTCGGCCTTGATGGCGGCGATGCGGGCAGAGTTGACGCGGCTCATCTGGCCAGCGCCCACACCGATGGTCTGGCGCTGCTTGGCGTAGACAATGGCGTTGGACTTGACGAACTTGGCCACTTTCCAGGCGAATACCAGGTCGTGGATTTCCTGCTCGGTTGGCGCACGTTTGGTAACGATCTTCAGGTCATCGGCAGTGATCATGCCGATATCACGGCTTTGCACCAGCAGGCCGCCGTTGACACGCTTGAAGTCCCAGCCGGCAGCGCGCTCGGCTGGCCACTCGCCGCATTCCAGCAGGCGCACGTTCTGCTTGGCAGCCACTACGTCGCGCGCCGCCTGGGAAATTTTCGGGGCGATGATCACTTCGACGAACTGGCGCTCGACGATGGCCTTGGCGGTTTCGCCGTCCAGTTCACGGTTGAAGGCGATGATGCCGCCGAATGCCGACTCGGTGTCGGTGGCATAGGCCAGGTCGTAGGCCTTGCGGATGCCGCCTTCGTCTTCCGGCACCACGGCCACGCCACACGGGTTGGCGTGCTTGACGATGACGCAGGCCGGCTTGACGAAGCTCTTCACGCACTCCAGCGCGGCGTCGGTGTCGGCCACGTTGTTGAACGACAGTTCCTTGCCTTGCAGCTGCACGGCGGTGGAGATGCTGGCTTCGCCCTTCTTGGCTTCTACGTAGAACGCCGCGCTCTGGTGCGGGTTCTCGCCGTAGCGCATTTCCTGGGCCTTGACGAACTGGCTGTTGAAGGTGCGCGGGAATTCGCTGCGTGCAGCCGTGGACAGGGTCTGCTGGGACTGGTCGATGGTGCCCATGTAGTTGGCGATCATGCCATCGTAGGCGGCGGTGTGCTCGAACGCCTTGAGCATCAGGTCGAAGCGCTGGGCGTAGGTCAGGCCACCGGCCTTGAGTCCTTCGACGATGCCGGCGTAGTCGCTGGCGTTGACCACGATGGCCACGTCCTTGTGGTTCTTGGCTGCCGAACGGACCATGGTCGGGCCGCCGATATCGATGTTCTCGATGGCGGTCGGCAGGTCACAGCCAGGCTTGGAAATGGTGGCTTCGAACGGGTACAGGTTGACTGCAACCAGATCGATCGGCTTGATGCCGTGCTCGCTCATGATGGCGTCGTCGGTACCGCGACGACCGAGGATGCCGCCGTGGATTTTCGGGTGCAGGGTCTTGACCCGGCCGTCCATCATTTCGGCAAAGCCGGTGTAGTCAGCCACTTCCACCGCGTCAACGCCGTTGTCCTTGAGCAGCTTGTAGGTGCCGCCGGTGGACAGGATCTCGACACCGAGCTGTTGCAGCTCACGGGCGAATTCGAGGATACCGGTCTTGTCGGAGACGCTGATCAGGGCGCGGCGGACTGGCAGGCGGGTAGTCTGGTCGGTCATTTCGGGTTCCAATAACGCGGTGGAGTCTGCAAAAAAGGCGCCTCTGTTCAGGGAGCCGCCTTTTCTGGTTGGGATTCTGTGTTACAGCAAGTCGTACTGCTTGAGCTTCTTGCGCAGCGTGCCTCGGTTCAGCCCGAGCATCTCGCTGGCCTTGGTCTGGTTGCCCTTCACGTAGTTCATGACGCTTTCGAGCAGGGGGGCCTCCACTTCGGAGAGCACCAGGTTGTAGACGTCCGTGACGGTCGCGCCTTCCAGATGGGCGAAGTAATTGTGCAGCGCCTTCTCGACGCTGTCGCGAAGGGTCTGGCCCTCTTCGCTCGGCGTGTTCAGGTGCTGTTTCAGGTTGGCGTTGTCGCTCACGGGCGTTGTTCCACTCACAAAATTCTCGGTCATCATCGTCATGCGGCCACCCCTTGTCCGTCCTCTGTCTCAAGGCTCTGTCGACGCTCGCTGAAAAACGCGCGAACGTTGGCGCACTGCGCTTGTGTGTCTTCCAAAGCGTTGAACCGGGAGCGAAACTCCTTGCCGCCGGGTCGTGTTGCCAGGTACCAGCCAACGTGCTTGCGGGCGATACGTACGCCCATCACATCGCCATAGAAGGCATGCAGCGCGGCCAGGTGTTGCAGCAGAATGTGTTCCACTTCGTCCAGCTGCGGCGCCGGCAGGTGTTCGCCGGTGCGCAGGTAATGCTCGATCTCGCGAAAGATCCATGGCCGCCCCTGGGCAGCCCGGCCAATCAGCAGGCCATCGACCCCGGTGGCATCCAGCACCGCCCGGGCCTTTTCGGGCGACGTGATGTCGCCGTTGGCAAAAACCGGGATCGACACCGCCTGCTTGATGGCAGCGATGGTGTCGTATTCGGCTTCGCCGGTGTACAGGTCGGCGCGTGTGCGGCCATGTACCGCCAGCGCCTGGATGCCGGCCTGCTCGGCGATTTTCGCCACGTTCAGGCCGTTTTTGTTCGCCCGGTCCCAGCCGGTGCGGATCTTCAGGGTCACCGGAACGTCCACGGCGCCGACCACGGCGTGGAGAATTTCGTGGACCAAGGCTTCATCCTTCAATAAAGCAGAGCCTGCAGCTTTGTTGCAGACTTTTTTTGCCGGGCAGCCCATGTTGATATCGATGATCTGGGCGCCTGCCTCGACATTGGCCCGTGCTGCCGCTGCCATCATCTGCGCATCACCGCCGGCGATCTGCACCGAGCGCGGCTCGGGATCACCCTCATGGATGCGGCGCAGGCTCGACTTGCGGCTGTTCCACAGGTTCATGTCGCTGCTGACCATTTCCGACACGACCATGCCTGCGCCCAAGCGCTGGCAAAGTGTACGGAAAGGCTGGTCCGTGACCCCGGCCATGGGCGCGAGGATCAGGTTGTTGCGTAGCGTGTATTGGCCGATGCGTACCGCCGACATAGGTGATCCCTGTTGTGGGGCCGAATCTTGGAGTTCGAAAAAGGGTTGGCATGATACCCGCTCTCGGTGACCGGATAAAGATGGAACTGGATAAAATCTGAACAACCGGGGCTGGCAACAAGCGGCAAGTTGCAAGCCACAAGACAAGCAAGCCGACAGCCGGCCTGCTCCGTCTTGTAGCTTGTAGCTTGTAGCTTGAAGCTTGAAGCTTGCCGCTTATTCCGGCGAGCGGAAGCTCAGGCTGTAATTGACCGCCTTCGGGCCGGGGTCGAGGATGTCCAGGGCTATGTGGATCGGCGTCTGGCTGGGCATTTCGCCACGCCCCGCCAACTCACCCGACAGGTATTCGCTGGGCTTGAAGCGGCGGCTGGCGATCAACTGGCCATTGAGGTCGGCGAAGCGCAGTTCGAGCAACGGGAATGGCTGGGCAAATGGCGCACGGTTGTAGATGATCGCATCAACGATGAGCGCGCCTTTGAAATCCGGGTGGCTGCGTACCACCAGGTTGCTGCTCTTGATCCGGCCAATGTCGACACGGGTGGGCACCTGGCAGCCGACCAGCGGGCACAGCTGCAGGAACATGGGCCGATACTGGTCCTGGCGGGCCATTTCGTCGAAGTGGAACCACACGTACTGGAAGGCCAGCAGGCCGGCGGCCAGCAAAGACAGCACGCCCCACAGGATCCGCTTGCCCCAGTTGGGCGCAGGCTTTTCCCAGCCCAGTTGCAGGGGGTCGTCGACCACGTCGACCAGCGGCTCCTTGCGCGGTGTGCGCTCGGGCTTGCCGGCAAGGCCGGGTTCCAGGCGTTCACCGGGCAGCGGTTCGCCAAGCTCGTCGTCCCGCGCCGACAGCTGCAGTGGCAGCGGTTCATCGTCGTGGGCGCTCAGGCCTTTTTCCGGGATGTCGTCATCGTCAGTGTGCAGCGGTTCGCCGAGTGTTTCAGACTCATCGGTTTCGCCAGTGCGCTGCACGGGCGGCTGGTCGTCGAAGTCCAGGTCGAAATTGCTGCCCAGTACCGGTTCGGTGCGCTCGCCAGGGGCAGGCTGCAGGTCTGGCGCCTGTGGCTCCGGCGTCAGCAGCACTGGTGCAGGCTGTGCCTGCAGTGGCGGCTCGAGGGGGTCATCGGTTGCCGTGCCGAACAGGTCGTCCACAGGCTCATCGGCATGCTCCTCATCGCGCCGCGCTTGCAACCCGTCATCCTGCCGGGCGGCGCGTGCCTGCGCCGGCCCCCCACGCCGCTCAAGGCGCTCCAGCTCTTTGTCGAGGTCAAGGGCATCGAGCGCCTCGGCGGTGACGGCCCAGTCCTCCCCGGGCGCAGGTGTGGGCGCACTGCTGGCCGCCTCGGGCGGGGCAGGCGTTGCCGCCTCGGCGTCGGGCAGCGCTGGCGCCGCCGGGGCAGCAGGCGCCGCCGCCGGTGCTGGCGCGGCGCTGGCGGCGCGGTTCTGCTCCAGCAACTGCTTGGCGGCGTTGAACACCTGCAGGCAATGGCCGCACCGCACCACGCCGCGCGCTACGCTCAGCTGGTGGTGGGTGACGCGAAAGCTGGTCTGGCAATGCGGGCACTGGGTGACGAAACTGTCGGTCATGCGGCAATCCGGGAGCTGTGCAGAAAAGTATTCTAGGCCCGCTTAGCGGCGCCGACCACTGATGCGCACCCAGCCGTCGCGCACGACGATCGGGTCCAGGTCGAAGTCGGCGGCATAGGCTGCGGCCACTTCCTCGCCCTGTTCGGCAAGGATGCCCGACAGTGCCAGCAGGCCACCTGGGCGGACCAGCCCGGACAGCTGCGGGGCCAGCGACACCAGCGGGCCGGCAAGGATGTTGGCGACCAGTACGTCGGCCTGCATCGCCGGCATGTGCTCTGGCAGGTACAGGGCCAGTTTCTCGTCGGCGATGCCATTGCGCTGGGCGTTGTCGCGGGAAGCCTCGATGGCTTGCACGTCGATGTCGGTACCCACCGCCCCACGGGCGCCGAGCAGCAGGGCGGCGATGGCCAGAATGCCCGAGCCGCAACCGAAGTCCAGCACCTGGGTGCCTTCGAGCTGCTGGCCATCGAGCCATTCCAGGCACAGGGCGGTGGTGGGGTGGGTGCCGGTGCCGAAGGCCAGGCCCGGGTCGAGCAGCAGGTTGACTGCGTCTTTCTCGGGGGCGTCATGCCAGCTGGGCACGATCCACAGGCGGCGGCCAAAGCGCATGGGCTGGAAGTTGTCCATCCAGCTGCGTTCCCAGTCCTGGTCCTCGATCACTTCGGCCTGGTACTCGGGCAGTTCGGCGCCGGTCAGCAGGCGCAGGTGGGCGAACACCTGCTCAGCGTCGGTATCGGCTTCGAACAAGGCCAGCAGATGGGTGTGCGACCACAGCGGGGTGGTATTGAGGTCGGGTTCAAAGATCGGCTGGTCATCGGCATCCATGAACGTGACAGAAACGGCGCCTACTTCAAGCAGGGCGTCTTCGTAGGTTTCGGCTTGTTCCGGGCTGATGGCCAGGCGTACTTGCAGCCAGGGCATGGCGGGCACCTTTGGTAAATCGACAGGGGCAGCCCTAGGCTGCGCGAAGGCTGGCAGTTTACGCGAGTGCGCAGGGTTTGTAGAGAAGGCCCCGGCCTTGTGGGGGCAACTGTCTTGTATTGCCTGGGCGGGCCTCATCGCCGGCAAGCCCCACGGGGATCGCATCAGGGCTGACAGGTGTTTGCCACAAGGTATGCAGCGCCTGTTAGAGCGAGCGCCGCCCGCGCGGCGCATCGCGAGCTGCGCTCGCTCCTACGTTTGTTTCGGGCCAATTATTCCTGTGGGATTCGCGCGCGAACGCCTTGGTGCATGCCTCAATATCGCGCCGTACAAACAAGGCGGCCGCGCGCGCCTGTCACAGGCGTTACTGGCCCGAAACAAACGTAGGAGCGAGCGCAGCTCGCGATTGCGTCGCGCGGGCGGCGCTCGATCTCACAGGCGCTGAAGATGCTCCGGCTACCCTTGCCAGGAACCATAGAATCTCCCACAGGGGCGTGGTGCATCAGACAAAGCAGAGCGAAAGCGACTCAGCAATATAAGCAGGCTTCTCTTCACCCTCGATTTCCAGCGTGGCAATCGCCTTGAGCAGCCACTGCCCGGGTCTTTTTTCGGTCACCTCGGCCAGGTCCACTTTCAGCCGCACCTGGCTGTTCACCTTGACCGGCTGAATGAAACGCACGCTGTCCAGCCCGTAGTTCACCACCATCTTCATGCCTTGCGGCAGCACCAGGATGTCTTCGATCAGCTTGGGGATCAGTGAAAGGGTCAGAAAGCCATGGGCAATCGTGCTGCCAAACGGGGTTTGCGCGGCCTTTTCCGGGTCGACATGGATGAACTGGAAATCGCCGGTGGCTTCGGCGAACAGGTTGATGCGCTGCTGGTCGATCTTCAGCCAGGCCGAGCGGCCCAGTTCCTTACCAACGTATTGCGAAAGCTCTGTAACCGGTACATAGGGCATCGCGGACTCTCCAGGTTGTCAGTTGGTACGAAAGTGCAAGATCAGCACGCTCGGCCATTGCAGTCAAGTTGTCCGCTTTTCGGCGAATATCGATCTATAGCACGGCGTGCTTATAATGGCGCCATGCCCAAGGGAGATGCTTATGCTGTTGCGTGGTCTGACCTGGCTGGTGCTGTTCCAGCTGTTGGGAACGGCGATCAACCACCTGTTGCTGCCGGTTTTGCCGGGCCCGATCATTGGCCTGTTGCTGCTGCTGGGCTTCCTCATGGCCCGCGGCGAGGTTGGCAAGCCACTGAATGAAGCGGCCAGCAGCCTGCTGCGCTACCTGCCGCTGTTGCTGGTGCCGCCGGCGGTGGGGGTGATGGTCTATGCCCGGGATATCGCTGCCGACTTCTGGGCGATTGTCGGCGCCCTGCTGATTTCCTGCCTGCTGACCCTGGTTTTCGTCGGGGTGCTGATGCAGAGGCTGATCCAGCGCCAGAGCAAGCGCGAGGAGCAGCCATGATGCTTGACTGGCAAGGCGCCCTGGATGCGGTCGTGCACCACCCTTTGTTTGGCATCGGTCTCACCCTGGCGGCCTACCAACTGGTGCTCGCCGCCTACGACAAGACGCGCTGGATCTTCCTGCAGCCGGTGTTGGTGTCGATGCTGCTGGTGATCGGCGTGCTGCTGGCGTGCGGCATCGACTACAGCGAATACCGCAACAGCACGCAAATCATGAATACCCTGCTGGGCCCGGCCACCGTGGCCCTGGCGGTGCCTTTGTACCTCAACCTGCGGCGCATCCGGCAGTTGTTCTGGCCCATCTTTACTACGCTGGTAGTCGGGGGGCTGTTTGCCACCCTGTGTTGCCTGCTGCTGGGCTGGTGGTTCGGTGCCGAGCACATGATCCTGATGACCATGGCGCCCAAGTCGGTCACCTCGCCGATTGCCATGCTGGTGGCCGAACAGATTGGCGGGGTCGCTGCCCTGGCAGCGGTGTTCGTACTGATTACCGGGGTAATCGGCGCCATCTTCGGCCCGGCGCTGCTCAGCCGTGTTGGCGTGCACAGCCCGGAAGCCCGCGGCATGTCGCTGGGGGTGACGGCGCACGCGGTGGGCACTTCGGTGGCCCTGCAGGAAAGTGACGAATGCGGCGCCTTTGCCGCGCTTGCAATGAGCCTGATGGGCGTAGCCACGGCGGTGTTCCTGCCGTTGGCGGTAAGCCTGGTGGCCTGAGGACTGGTGATGACGCTACCGCTGTTTCCGCTCAATACTGTGCTGTTTCCTGGCTGCTTTCTCGACTTGCAGATTTTCGAGGCGCGCTACCTCGACATGATCGGGCGCTGCATGAAGCAGGGCGAAGGGTTTGGCGTGGTGTGCAGCAGGTGGGCAAGGCGCCGCCGACGGTCGCCTCGATCGGCTGCGAGGCGCTGATCCGCGATTTCGTACAGCAGGACAACGGCTTGCTGGGCATTCGCGTCGAAGGCGTGCGGCGCTTCAACCTGGACAGCACCGAGGTGCAAAAGGACCAGTTGCTGGTAGGGCAGGTGCAGTGGCTGGCCGAGCAGGCCGACAGCCCGTTGCTGGAAGCGGACGATGACCTGGTGGCGCTGCTGGTGGCCTTGGGTGAGCACCCGATGGTCGAGGCGCTGGACATGCCGCGCCCGCTGGACGGGCGCCAGGCGCTGGCCAACCAGCTGGCTTACCTGCTGCCGTTCATGGAAGAAGACAAGCTGGACCTGCTGAGCCTCGACTCGCCGCAGCAGCGGCTGGGCGAGATCCAGAAATTGCTGGAGCGGATTCAGGGCGAGCTGTTTGCCTGAGGTGAGAGTTGCCTGCGCCGGCCTGTTGGTAGCGGAGCCTGTGTAGTAGCGGCTTGCCCCACCAACAGGCCGGCAACATCAATAGTGATACCTGGCCAACGCCTGCGGCAGTGCATGCATGGCAAAAAAGGCCAGCAGCGCCACGCAAGCCGGCAACACCAGCCACCATACCCGCTGCGGCAAGGCCGGCAGCGGCTGGCGGTACTGCACCAGGGTCAGGCTGAAGGCGCACACGCAGCACGCCAGCAGGGCCCCGGCGAGGATATCGGTGGGCCAGTGAGCACCCAGGTAGACCCGCGACAGGGCAATCGCCAGCGCCGGAATGCAGCCCAGCATCACCCAGGTCAGGCGCATCCGCGGCGGCTGACCGCGCCCGGCCAGCACCGCCATCACCAGGAAGAAGGCAAACGATGCCGAGCTGTGCCCGCTGGGCATGCTGTAGCTGGTCAGCGGGTCGCTCAGTACCTCGGGCCGGGCACGGGCAAACAGCCATTTGAGGGTGCCATTGGCGATTGCCGTGCCCATCAGCGCGCCGCCGGCGAACACGGCGTGACGCCATTGCCGGGCCAGCAGCAACAGGCCGGTCAGCAAGCCGCCCAGGAACAGCTGGGTTCTGAAGTCGCCCAGGCGGGTGACCAGGACCACGGTGCCATCGATGGCCTGGCTGCGGTGCTCCTGCACCAGGGTCATCACGCCTTGGTCGAATTCATGCAAGTATGGCCAGCCCAGAAAAATGCCGGCCAGGGCGATCAGGCTCAAGCCGGCAACCAGCCGGGTGCCGTGGCGTTGATCGCGAATGCTGCTGTTCAGGCTCAGGCCGATCAACACGGCCAGGCCGCCGGCGAGGATGCCGGCGTCCAGCCAGAAGCCCTCTGGCAAGGGTAGGCGCATGGCAGCCCCCGTGGCCCAGCCAGGCAGCAGGTAGGCCACTGACCAACCCGCGCCGGCCACCAGGCTGACGGCGATGAAGCGTGGCAGCGGCATGTCGAACATGCCGGCGACCATCGGCAGCATGGGGCGCAGCGGGCCGATGAAGCGGCCGACCAGCAGGCTGGCGATGCCGTAGCGCTGGAAGTAGGTTTCGGCGCTGCCGATCCATTCCGGGTGATGGCGCAGCAATGGCAGCCGGCGGATGTTCTGATGGAAGTACTTGCCCACCGTGTACGACAGGGCGTCGCCCAGCAGCCCGCCGAGAAAACCCAGCAGCAAGGTCTCGCCCAGGCTGAAGGTGCCGCTACCGGCCAGTACCGCCACGGCGAACAGCAGCACCGTACCCGGCACGATGATGCCGGCGATGGCCAGGCATTCGACGCAGGCCACCAGGAAAATCGCCACGCCAAGCCACTGGGGGTTGGCGCTGAGCCAGCCGGTCAGGCTGTCGAGCCATTGGCCCATGGTCAGCTTCCTTGTTCGAGAATGAAGAAATCGCGACCTTCGACTTGGCCGCGGCGCAAGGGGTTCCGCGTGCAGAAACGCGCGTACTCGGCATCGACGAAGCGGTAGGGCAGGTGCTCGTCGCGCCCGTGCGGGATGCCCAGGCGGGTGGCCTGGATCACCTTCGGCACGGGGCTGCCACAATCCTCCACATATAGGCGCTCGGCGTCGAAGCGCCGGGCGTCCCACTGTGGCACTTTCAAGCCCAGGGCGCGGCACAGCAGCGTTTGCCCGGCGCACAGGCGTTCCGGCGGGCGCAGCTTGCCACTGGCATCGGGGTTGTTCAGTTGCATCTGGGCCAGGCTGTTGGGGCCCGAGCGGGCGTCCTGCCAAGGATAGGCGGACTTGATGAGCACTGCGTTGCCAGGGCCGTGGGCGCTGAAGTTCAGCGAGTCGCCGCCGCGCGCGTAGTACATGTAGATATGCCCGCCATCGAGGAACAGCGCCTTGCGCTTCTCGGTGTAGCCGAGTGAGGCATGGCTGCCTTTGTCGGTGAGGTAGTAGGCCTCGGTTTCGATGATGCGCGCCGCCAGCCACAGGTCGCCCTGGCGATGGCGGATGACCTTGCCAAGCAGGGCTTTGGCCAGGGTTTGGGCGTCGCGGTCGAAAAAGCTGTCGGGCAGGGCTGGCATGCGGGCTGTTCGCGATCTGGGGACGCCGGATAATAGCAATGAATGGCTTAATCGAGGCTGAATCGAGTGTGGTGTTGGCGGGGCCGGCCCTTTCGCGGGCATGCCCGCTCCCACAGGTACTGCATGGCCCAAGGCCTTGTGAAATCCCTGTGGGAGCGGGCGCGCCCGCGAAAGGGCCCCAGCAGGAGAGTGAAATTTCGATAAGAGCGGTTACATCTTTCCTGCATATTGCCCAGGCCATTTTCGACCATCCGCCACCCACCGCTGGGCGTATACCTGCGCGGCAGTTATAATCAGCCGATTTCCCCTTCGCCAAGACACCGAACCCATGACCGAGTCCGTTCTTGACTATATGACCCGCCTGGGTCGCGCTGCCCGCGAGGCGTCCCGGGTCATCGGCCGTGCCAGCACTGCGCAGAAGAACCGCGCCCTGTTGGCCGCCGCCGATGCGCTGGATGCTGCCCGCGCCGAGCTCACCGCTGCCAACGAACTGGACCTGGCCGCCGGCCGTGCCAATGGCCTGGAGCCTGCGCTGCTGGATCGCCTGGCGCTGACCCCGGCGCGTATCGACGGCATGATCACCGGCCTGCGCCAGGTGGCCAGCCTGCCGGACCCGGTGGGCGCCATCCGGGACATGAGCTACCGCCCATCGGGCATCCAGGTCGGCAAGATGCGTACGCCACTGGGGGTGATCGGGATCATCTACGAGTCGCGCCCCAACGTGACCATCGATGCCGCCAGCCTGTGCCTGAAGTCGGGTAACGCCACCATCCTGCGTGGGGGCTCCGAAGCCATTCATTCCAACCGCGCCATCGCCACCTGCATCCAGCGTGGCCTGGCTGCCGCCGACTTGCCGGCCGCGGTTGTCCAGGTGGTCGAAACCACCGACCGCGAGGCCGTGGGCGCGCTGATCAGCATGCCTGCGTTCGTCGATGTCATCGTCCCACGGGGTGGCCGTGGCCTCATCGAACGCATCAGCCGCGATGCCCGCGTGCCGGTGATCAAGCACCTGGACGGTATCTGCCACATCTATGTCAGCCAACATGCCGACCTGGACAAGGCCTGGAATGTGGCATTCAACGCCAAGACATACCGCTACGGCATTTGCGGGGCCATGGAAACGCTGCTGGTCGACCAGCAGGTGGCCGAGCGCTTCCTGCCGGAAATGGCCCGCCGCTTCCGGGACAAAGGCGTGGAACTGCGGGGTTGCGAGCGCACCCAGGCACTCATCGACGCCAAACAGGCGACCGAAGACGACTGGCACACCGAGTACCTGGACGCGATCCTGGCAATTCGCGTGGTCGACGGCCTGGACCAGGCTATCGAACACATCAATCACTATGGCTCGCACCACACCGACTCGATCATCACCGAACACCAGGGCGAAGCCCGCCAGTTCATGGCGGAGGTCGATTCGGCATCGGTCATGCTCAACACCCCAACCTGTTTCGCCGATGGTTTCGAGTACGGGCTGGGCGCGGAAATCGGCATTTCCACCGACAAGCTGCATGCCCGCGGCCCCGTCGGCCTGGAGGGGCTGACCTGCGAAAAATACGTCGTCATCGGTGACGGCCAGTTGCGCGGTCAGGGGTCCTGCTGAGTTGAGCAAGGCCCAGGCAGTCCGGCGCATCGGCATTCTCGGCGGAACGTTCGATCCGGTGCACATCGGCCACCTGCGCAGCGCGCTGGAAGTGGCCGAGTTCATGGGGCTGGACGAACTGCGCCTGCTGCCCAATGCCCGGCCGCCGCACCGCGATACCCCGCAGGTGGCCGCGCAAGACCGCCTGGCCATGGTGCGCGAAGCAGTACAGGGGGTGGCCTGCCTGAGCGTCGACGCCCGTGAGCTCGAGCGTGACAAGCCGTCGTACACCATCGACACGCTGGAGTCGGTCCGTGCCGAACTGGCCGGTAGCGACCAGTTGTTCCTGGTGCTGGGCTGGGATGCCTTCTGTGGCTTGCCCAACTGGCACCGCTGGGAAGAATTGCTGCAACACTGTCACATTCTGGTGCTGCAACGCCCGGATGCCGACGTAGAACCCCCTGACGAGCTGCGCAACCTGCTGGCTGCGCGCTCGGAGAGCGATCCCACCGCCATGTCCGGCCCGGCGGGAAATATTTCGTTCGTCTGGCAGACACCGCTTGCGGTGTCGGCTACACAGATCCGACAGCTGCTGGCCAGCGGCAAATCGGTGAGGTTCCTGGTGCCGGACGCCGTACTGGCCTATATCGAGGCGCACGAACTGTATCGTGCGCCCAACTGACGGCGCCCCTGGCGCCTCATCCAACGAGTTGAACGAGTTTTATATGACCAAGCAGAAAATTTACGGCGAAGAACTGGTCGCAGTGACCAAGGCCGCGCTGGAAGACGTGAAGGCCCAGGACATCCAGGTCATCGACGTGCGCGAGAAGCACAGCCTGACCGATTACATGATCATTGCCACCGGTACCTCCAACCGCCAGATCAACGCCATGGCCGAAAAGGTCCGTGAAGCCGTCAAGGCCAAGGGCGCACAGCCTCTGGGCGAAGAAGGCAAGGGCGACAGCGATTGGGTGCTGCTGGACCTGAACGACGTCATCGTGCACATGATGACCGCCGCTGCGCGCCAGTTCTACGACCTGGAGCGCCTGTGGCAAGGCGCCGAGCAAAGCCGTGCTGCGGATGGCAAGCACCACAGCCCGGACCATGCCCACGAGTATTCCGACAAGCTCAAAGACCGCGAATAAGGGCAGCGCCGTGCGTTTGCGCCTGATTGCGGTCGGCTCGCGCATGCCGAAGTGGGTCGAGGAAGGCTGGCATGAATATGCCAAGCGCCTGCCCACCGAGCTGTCGCTGGAGCTGGTGGAAATTCCGCTGAACACCCGTGGCAAGAATGCCGACGTCGCCCGCCTGATCCGTCAGGAGGGCGAGGCCATGCTGAGCAAGGTGCAGCCCGGGGAACGCATCGTTACCCTGGAGGTCCATGGCAAGCCCTGGAGTACCGAGCAACTGGCGGGCGAGCTGGATCGCTGGCGGCTGGACGCGCGCACGGTCAATTTGATGGTGGGCGGCCCGGAGGGCCTGGCGCCTGAGGTTTGCGCGCGCGCCGAGCAACGCTGGTCGCTGTCGCCGCTGACCCTGCCACACCCGTTGGTAAGGATACTCATCGGCGAGCAGATCTACCGCGCCTGGACCGTGTTGTCCGGGCACCCTTACCACAAATGAGCCTGTAAGCCGTCCGATGTCGCAGCCGATCCGTCTCAAGGACCACGAGAAAGACGCCCGCCTGGTGCGTAACCGCGTCGTGGTCGGCGCAATCGCGGTGGTGCTGCTGGTGTGCGTGCTGATCGCGCGGCTGTACTACCTGCAGATCATCCAGTACGACTACCACTCCACGCTGTCGGAGAACAACCGGGTGCATGTGCAGCCGATCCCGCCGACCCGCGGGTTGATCTTCGACCGTAACGGCGTGATCGTGGCCGACAACCGGCCCAGTTTCAGCCTGTCGATGACCCGCGAACGCGCGGGTAACTGGCAGGAAGTACTGGACACCATCGTCGAAGTGCTGGAATTGACCGAAGACGACCGCGCCCTGTTCGAGAAGCGCATGCGCCAGGGCCGCCGGCCGTTCGAGCCGGTGCCGATCCTGTTCGAGCTCAACGAAGAACAGATTGCCCGGATGGCGGTCAACCAGTTCCGGCTGCCGGGTGTGGAGGTGGTCGCGCAGCTGGTGCGGCATTACCCGCAGGGGGCGCACTTCGCCCATTCGGTGGGTTACGTGGGGCGGATCAACGAGAAAGAGCTGAAAACCCTCGACCCGGTGAACTACAGCGGTACCCACCATATCGGCAAGACCGGCATCGAGCGCTTCTATGAGGATGCACTGCACGGCCAGGTCGGTTACGAGGAAGTCGAGACCAACGCCCGCGGCCGCGTGCTGCGGGTGCTCAAGCGCACCGACCCCAAGCCGGGCAAGGACATCGTGCTGAGCCTGGACATCAAGCTGCAGGAAGCCGCCGAGGCCGCCCTGGGTGGCCGCCGGGGCGCCGTGGTGGCGCTGGACCCGCGCACTGGCGAGGTTCTGGCCATGGTCAGCCAGCCAAGCTTCGATCCCAACCTGTTCGTCACCGGCATCAGCTTCAAGGCGTATGCCGAGTTGCGTGATTCGATCGACCGGCCGCTGTTCAACCGCGTGTTGCGCGGCTTGTACCCGCCGGGCTCCACCATCAAGCCGGCGGTGGCGATTGCCGGCCTGGACAGCGGTGTGGTCAACGCCAGTAGCCGGGTATTCGACCCTGGCTACTACCAACTGCCCAACTACGACCACAAATACCGTAACTGGAACCGCTCGGGTGATGGCTGGGTCGACCTGGACACCGCGATCATGCGCTCAAACGACACCTACTTCTACGACCTTGCCCACAAGATGGGCATCGACCGGCTGTCCAGTTACATGAACAAGTTTGGCATCGGCCAGCGGGTATCCCTGGACATGTTCGAGGAATCTGCCGGGCTGATGCCATCGCGGGAATGGAAGCGCGCCACCCGCCGCCAGGCCTGGTTCCCGGGTGAAACCCTGATTCTTGGCATTGGCCAGGGCTACATGCAGGCGACGCCGTTGCAACTGGCCCAGGCCACTGCGCTGATCGCCAACAAAGGCGTATGGAACCGCCCGCACCTGGCCAAGACCATCGAAGGCCAGCCGCCGGTGGACGAAAACCCCATGGCGAACATCGTGCTGCGGGACAAGTCGGACTGGGCCAAGGTCACCCATGGCATGGAGCAGGTGATGCACAACGCCCGCGGTACCGCACGCAAGGCCGCCCTCGGTGCCCAATACCGCATCGCCGGCAAGAGCGGTACCGCCCAGGTGGTGGCGATCAAGCAGGGTGAAAAGTACGACCGTAACAAACTCCAGGAGCGCCACCGTGACCACGCCCTGTTCGTTGCCTTCGCTCCGGCCGAAGCCCCGCAGATCGTGGTGTCGGTGATGGTCGAGAACGGCGAGTCCGGTTCGGGTGTTGCGGCACCGGTGGTCCGCCAGATCATGGACGCCTGGCTGCTCGACGAAAATGGCCGTCTCAAGCCCGAGTTCGCGCCTGCTACCGCTACCCAGGAATCAGCCCTGTGATGAACAATTTCGATCGCATGCTCTCCAGTGAGGATGTGATGCGTCGGCGCGCCAGCTTCCTGCAGCGCATTCATGTCGACGGCCCTTTGCTGATCATTCTACTGACCCTCGCCGCCGGCAGCCTGTTCGTGCTGTATTCGGCCAGCGGCAAGAACTGGGACCTGCTGCTCAAGCAGGCGACCTCGTTCGGCATCGGTCTGGTGTCGATGTTCGTCATCGCCCAGCTGGAGCCGCGCTTCATGGCCCGCTGGGTGCCGCTGGCCTACCTCACCGGGGTGCTGCTGCTGGTGGTGGTGGACGTGATGGGCCATAACGCCATGGGCGCCACGCGCTGGATCAACATCCCGGGGGTGATCCGCTTCCAGCCCTCGGAATTCATGAAGATCATCATGCCGGCGACCATTGCCTGGTACCTGTCCAAGCGCACCTTGCCGCCGCACCTGAAGCACGTGGCCATCAGCCTGGTGCTGATCGGCGTGCCATTCATTCTGATCGTGCGCCAGCCCGACCTGGGCACCGCACTGCTGATCCTGGCATCGGGCGCCTTCGTGCTGTTCATGGGTGGCCTGCGCTGGCGCTGGATCCTCAGCGTACTGGCAGCGGCGGTGCCGGTGGCGGTGGCGATGTGGCTCTTTGTCATGCACGACTACCAGAAGCAGCGGGTACTGACCTTCCTCGACCCGGAAAGCGACCCGCTGGGCACCGGCTGGAACATCATCCAGTCCAAGGCGGCAATCGGTTCGGGCGGGGTGTTCGGCAAAGGCTGGCTGCTCGGCACCCAGTCGCACCTGGACTTCCTTCCGGAAAGCCATACCGACTTCATCATCGCCGTGCTCGGCGAGGAGTTCGGCCTGGTCGGTATCTGCCTGCTGCTGATCGTCTACCTGCTGCTGATCGGCCGTGGCCTGATGATTACCGCCCAGGCCCAGACCCTGTTCGGCAAGCTGCTGGCGGGTAGCCTGACCATGACCTTCTTTGTCTACGTATTCGTCAATATCGGCATGGTCAGCGGCCTGCTGCCCGTAGTGGGCGTGCCGCTGCCCTTTATCAGCTATGGCGGAACATCCTTGGTAACGCTGCTGTCAGCGTTTGGCGTTCTCATGTCGATCCATACGCACCGAAAATGGATCGCACAGGTTTGAAAAAGGTGAACAATTTGATGCAAGCAGTGCGTAACTGGGCTGCCCGTTGTGCGCCGTGGGTCGGCGCGGTGGGCCTGTTCGGCGCTGTACAGCTGGCCCATGCCGGCGACTATGAGGGTTCGCCACAGGTGGCCGAGCTGGTGGGCGAAATGAGCCGAGACTACGGTTTTGCCCCGGAGCAGCTGATGGGGGTGTTCCGTGAGGTGCAGCGCAAGCAGTCGATTCTGGATGCCATCTCGCGCCCTGCCGAGCGGGTAAAGCCGTGGAAGGACTACCGGCCGATGTTCATCACCGATGCGCGCATTGCCCGTGGGGTGGATTTCTGGCGCCAGCACGAGGCGGTGCTGGCGCGCGCCGAGCAGGAATACGGGGTACCCGCGCAATACATCGTCGCGATCATTGGGGTCGAAACCTTCTTCGGCCGCAACACCGGCAACTACCGGGTGATCGATGCCCTGTCGACGCTGGGCTTCGACTACCCGCCGCGCGCCGAGTTCTTCCGCAAGGAGCTGCGCGAGTTCCTGCTGCTGGCGCGCGACGAGCAGCTGGACCCGTTGACCCTCAAAGGCTCCTACGCCGGTGCCATGGGCCTTCCACAGTTCATGCCGAGCAGTTTTCGCAACTACGCGGTGGACTTCGACGGTGACGGCCACATCAACATCTGGAACAACCCGGACGATGCCATTGGCAGCGTGGCCAACTACTTCAAGCGCCACGGCTGGGTAGCCGGCGAAGGCGTGGTCAGCCGCGCCTGGGTAGAAGGTGCGCGCGCCGACGAAGGCCTGACCACCGGTATCGAGCCGGTCAAGACCGCGGGGGAGTTGCGCGCGCTTGGCTGGTCGGTTCATGATTCGCTGCGCGATGATCTGCCGGTTACGGCCTTCCGGCTCGAAGGCGACAATGGCCCCGAGTACTGGATGGGGCTGAAGAACTTCTACGCGATCACTCGCTACAACCGCAGCGTGATGTATGCCATGGCGGTGCATCAGCTCGCGGAACAGCTGGTTCAAGTACGGGGCGTCAAGTAATGCGCGCAATCATCTCTGCACACTCTTTCAAGCTGCTCACCTGCCTCGCCGTTGGCCTGGTGCTGGCCAGTTGCTCTTCCAACCGCCCGGCCCCGCAAAAAAGCAGCGGCAACGTGGTACGCAGCCAGCCGGGCCTGGATATCAACCGGGCACACAAGGATGGCGCGCCGTGGTGGGACGTGGATGTGAACAAGATCCCCGACGCCACGCCGACCGTGCACACCGGTAACTACAAGGCCAACCCCTACACGGTGCTGGGCAAGACCTACTACCCCATGCAGGACTCGCGCAACTACCGCGCCGAGGGTACCGCGTCCTGGTACGGCACCAAGTTTCACGGGCAGAACACCGCCAATGGTGAGCTGTACGACCTGTACGGCATGAGTGCCGCGCACAAGACCTTGCCGCTGCCGGCCTATGTGCGCGTGACCAACCTGGCCAACGGCCGTAGCGTGATTCTGCGGGTCAATGACCGTGGCCCGTTCTATTCCGACCGCATCATCGACCTGTCCTATGCCGCAGCGAAAAAGCTCGGCTATGCCGAAATCGGCACCGCACACGTGCGTGTCGAGGGCATCGACCCGCAACAATGGTGGGCCCAGCGTGGCCAGACGCCACCGATGGTGCTGAAGGAGCCCCAGGTGGCCCAGACCCAGGCGGTGCCGGCCACGACCGGGCGGGTCGAGCAATGGACGCCGCCGCCGCAGCAGCACGCTGCGCCGGTGGTGCCGGTACAGGTAGGGGGCAACAACGTCCCGGGTGGCAATGGCGGCAGCTTCCTGCAGGTGGGTGCCTTCGCCAACCCGGATGCCGCCGAATTGCTGCGCTCCAAGCTCAGCACCATGGTCAGCGCGCCGGTGTTCATCAGCTCGATCGTGCGTAACCAGCAGACCCTGCACCGCGTGCGGCTGGGGCCGATCGGCAGCCAGGGCGAGATCCAGCAAGCCCAGGACAGCATCCGCCTGGCGAACTTGGGGCAGGCCAAGCTGGTCACAGACTGAGCTCAGCTACAAGCAACCGGCTGCAAGCTGCAAGCTGCAAGAAGACCCTGCGCCCACCCGCTTTGTCTTTCGGCTTGCAGCTTGAAACTCTTGCTGTCGGTTTTGTCATGAACTGCCGGGCTCGGCCATGTACAATGTCGGCTTTTGCCCGCAGCGACATAAAGCCGCACTGTAGCGGGCCAGGCCTCTGGCCATAAAACTAGACTGACTGGCGCTGGGCGCATGATGTTGCCCAGGGAACATCAGACCATTAGCGATTTTCGAGAGACGGATGAACATCACCAACCTTGCCAAACGACTTTGCCTGCCTGTACTGCTGCTGATCACGCCTGCCGCCTTCGCGGCCGAGCAGATGACACCGGCACCACCGCAACTGGCAGCCAAGTCCTACGTACTCATGGACGCGTCCAGCGGCAACGTGCTGGTCGAAAACAACGGTGACGAGCGCCTGCCGCCAGCCAGCCTGACCAAGCTGATGACCGCCTACATCGCCACCCTGGACATCCGCCGTGGCCAGATCGGCGAGAACGACCCGGTTACCGTCAGTGAAAACGCCTGGCGTACCGGCGGTTCGCGCATGTTCATCAAGGTTGGCAGCCAGGTCACCGTCAGCGACTTGCTGCACGGCATCATCATCCAGTCCGGCAACGATGCCTCGGTCGCCCTGTCCGAGCACATCGCCGGCAGCGAAGATGCCTTCGCCGACATGATGAACAAGACCGCGGCCGACCTGGGCATGACCAACAGCCACTTCATGAACCCGACTGGCCTGCCGAACCCAGACCACTACTCGTCGGCCCATGACATGGCGGTACTGGCCCGGGCGATCATCAACGTCGACCCGGCGCACTACGCCATCTATTCGCAGAAAGAGTTCTTCTGGAACAACATCAAGCAGCCTAACCGCAACCTGCTGCTGTGGCGCGACAAGACCGTCGACGGCCTGAAAACCGGCCACACCGAAGAAGCAGGCTACTGCATGGTGGCTTCGGCGGTACGCGATGGCCAGCGCCTGATCGCGGTGGTGTTCGGCACCAACAGCGAACAAGCGCGTGCTGCCGAAACCCAGAAGCTGCTGACCTACGGCTTCCGCTTCTTCGAAACCCAGACCTTCTACCAGAAGGGCACCGAGCTGACCCAGGCGCCGGTGTGGAAGGGCGCCACTGGCCAAGTCAAGGCCGGCCTGGCCGACGACCTGACCATGACCATGCCTAAAGGCCAGCTCAAGCGCCTGGTCGCCACGATGACCATGAACCCGCAGCTCACCGCGCCAATCGCCAAAGGTGACGTGATCGGCAAAGTGGAAGTCAAACTGGACGAGAAAGTGGTTCACAGCGCCGACCTGATCGCCCTCGATGGCGTCGAGGAAGGTGGTTTCTTCCGCCGTATGTGGGATAGCATCCGTCTATTCTTCTACGGGTTGTTCAACTGATACGTGACCTGCACACCCCCGCGCATCACGCGGGGGTGTTGTTGCCACGGCTTACGAGGCCGTTTCCGCCATGAGCGAACCAGACGTCAAGTCGCACAAGATCGAATTCCCTTGCGCCGATTACCCGATCAAAGTCATCGGTGACACCGTTGTCGGCTTCAAGGACACGGTTATCGAGATTCTCAGCAAGCACGCCAAAGTCGACCTTTCCACCCTGGCCGAACGCCAGAGCAAGGAAGGCAAGTACACCACCGTGCAACTGCACATCGTTGCCGAAAGCGAGAACCAGCTGCACGATATCAACAGCGCCCTGCGCGCTACCGGTATCGTGAAAATGGTGCTCTGATGCCCGCCTGCCTCGGTTTTCGCGAGCTTGGCCTGCAGCCCTACCAACCGGTGCTGGAGGCCATGCGGCGCTTCACCGAGCAGCGCAGCCCGGCCAGCCAGGATGAAATCTGGCTGGTCGAGCACCCTGCGGTCTTTACCCAGGGCCAGGCCGGCAAGGCCGAGCACCTGCTGGTGCCGGGCGACATCCCGGTGGTGCAGACCGACCGCGGCGGCCAGGTGACCTACCATGGCCCCGGGCAGTTGGTGGCCTACCTGTTGCTGGATGTACGCCGGCTGGGTTTTGGTGTACGTGAGCTGGTCAGCCGTATCGAGCAGACCCTCATCGACCTGCTGGCCAGCTATGGCGTGCAGGCTTCAGCCAAGCCCGATGCGCCGGGCGTCTATGTCGATGGAGCGAAAATCGCCTCCCTCGGCCTGCGAATTCGCAACGGCCGTTCGTTTCACGGCCTTGCCCTGAACGTGGACATGGACCTTGCGCCATTCCGCCGAATCAACCCCTGCGGTTATGCGGGGCTGGCGATGACCCAGCTACGTGACCTGGCAGGCCCGATCGAACTCGACGAGGTCAGGACAAGGCTGCGCGGACAGCTGGTCAAGCACCTCGACTACGCTGAGCAGACGACCCTCACGGGCGGAATCGACTGAATATGACAACTGTGCAAGAAGCCGTGCCCAACCTGACACCTACCCAGGATGCCACCCCGCGCCCAGCGCCGAAGAAGGTGGAAGCCGGGGTCAAGCTGCGTGGCGCCGAGAAGGTGGCGCGCATCCCGGTGAAAATCATCCCGACCGACGAGTTGCCGAAAAAGCCCGACTGGATTCGCGTGCGTATCCCAGTCTCGCCGGAGGTCGACCGCATCAAGCAACTGCTGCGCAAGCACAAGCTGCACAGCGTGTGCGAGGAAGCTTCCTGCCCGAACCTGGGTGAGTGCTTCTCGGGCGGCACCGCCACCTTCATGATCATGGGTGACATCTGCACCCGTCGTTGCCCGTTCTGCGACGTAGGCCACGGCCGGCCGAAGCCGCTGGACCTGGACGAGCCGAAAAACCTGGCGGTCGCCATCGCTGACCTGCGCCTGAAGTACGTGGTGATCACTTCGGTAGACCGCGACGACCTGCGTGACGGTGGTGCCCAGCACTTTGCCGACTGCATCCGCGAAATCCGCGCGCTGTCGCCAGGCGTGCAACTGGAAACCCTGGTGCCGGACTACCGCGGGCGTATGGACGTGGCACTGGAAATCACTGCGCAAGAGCCGCCGGATGTGTTCAACCACAACCTCGAAACCGTGCCGCGCCTGTACAAGGCCGCGCGCCCGGGCTCTGACTACGACTGGTCGCTGGACCTGTTGCAGAAGTTCAAGCAGTTGGTGCCGCATGTACCCACCAAGTCGGGCCTGATGCTGGGCCTGGGTGAAACCGACGAAGAAGTGATCGAAGTGATGCACCGCATGCGCGAGCATGACATCGACATGCTTACCCTCGGTCAGTACCTGCAACCGTCGCGCAGCCACTTGCCGGTGCAGCGTTTCGTGCACCCCGACACCTTTGCCTGGTTCGCCGAGGAAGGCTACAAGTTGGGCTTCAAGAACGTGGCTTCCGGCCCGCTGGTGCGCTCTTCGTACCATGCCGACCAGCAGGCGCACGAAGCCAAGATCAAGCTCTGAGCCTGGCTGAAACACAAATGCCGATGCTTGCCGAAAGGGCAGCATCGGCATTTTTTTTGCCGGCGACAAGCCATAAGCTACAAGCGACAAGATGCCTGGAGCTGCATGATGAATTGTGTCGATACCCTTCCCGTACATTTGCCCAAGGCGATCTTGCAGGACACCTGCTTCGCTATCATCGCGCCGGCGGGCTCGGCGCGGCTGGATACGCACAAGGTCAACCAGTGGTTCGCTGATCGTGGCTACCGTTGCCGCATTTACCCAGGTGCCCTGCAGGCTCAGGGTTACCTGGCAGGCCCGGACCAGCAGCGGCTGCAGGACCTGCACGATGCCTTTGCCGACCCGGGCATCGACGCCATCCTGTGCATGCGCGGCGGTTACGGCAGCATGCGCCTGCTCGACCAGCTGGATTTCCAGCTGATACGGCGCAACCCCAAGCCGCTGATTGGCTACAGCGATATCACGGCGCTGCATACGGCCCTTTATCGGCATGCCGGGCTGATCACGTTCCATGGGGGGATGCTCAATGCCGACTTGCTCGGCGGCAAGCTGGCGCCGACCGAGTCGTCTTTGCTGGCCCAGCTGGGTGGGCATGTGCGCGCAGGGGAGCAGATTGCCCACCCAGCGGGCTATGCCATGAGCACGGTGATGCCGGGGGTTGCCAGCGGGCGTTTGCTGGGTGGCAACCTGTCGATGCTGGGCGCGACGCTTGGCACCGTGGCCGAGCTGGATACAGAGGGCTGCATCCTGTTTATCGAAGACGTCAATGAGCCGCTGTACCGGGTAGACCGGCTACTGACGCAGTTGCGCCTGGCGGGCAAGCTGGCGGGCGTGAAAGGCGTGCTGGTAGGGGATTTTGCCGGGATTACCACGGCGGCGTTGGCGCCACTGCTGGAGGAAACTTTCGGGCCCTTGGGTGTGCCGGTGCTGGCGGGGTGGCGCAGTGGGCACTGTGACCCGAATGTGTGCTTGCCGCTGGGGGCTCGGGTACGGCTGGACAGTGTTCAGCAGAGCTTGGTGTTGGAGCAGGATGTGTTCAAGGCTTGAGATAGCCGGGGCTGCTTTGCAGCCCCTTTCGCGACACAAGGCCGCTCCTACAGGGATCGCGTTACACCATCGTACCGCAACCCCCAGCTATCTCACTGGCTACGCAGGCTCTCAAGCAGCTTATGGGTCGGGTAACCATCCGCCGGCCACCCCAGCCCTTGCTGGGCATTGCGTATGGCCTTGCGGGTGTTGGCGCCGATAATGCCATCGGCATTGCCCGCATCATACCCACGGCCGTTAAGCAGGTTCTGCAACTCCACGCGTTCGCTGCGGCTCAGCGGCAAGTCTTCCTTCGGCCAGCTGCCGGCAATGAAGCCCCAGCCGCTGAAGCGGTCGGCCAGCAGGCTCACCGCCAGTGCATAGGACGATGAGTTGTTGTACTTGAGGATGGCGCGGAAGTTATCCAGTACCAGGAACGCCGGGCCACGCGCGCCTGCTGGCAACAGCAACGCGGCAGACAGCTGGTTGCTGCCCGCTGGCAATTGGGTGCCGGTTGGCAGCTTCACACCCATTGCCAGCCACTCGCTCACCGGCCTGCGCAACGCGCCATCGGCCTGCCAGAAATCGAAGCCTGGCGGTACCTGCACCTCGAAGCCCCACGGTTGGCCACGCTTCCAGCCCGAGCTTTGCAGGTAGTGCGCGGTCGAGGCCAGGGCATCGGGGGTGCTGTTCCAGATGTCGCGGCGGCCGTCGCCGTCAAAGTCCACGGCATGGGTGTTGTAGGTGGTCGGGATGAACTGGGTCTGGCCCATGGCGCCAGCCCACGAGCCACGCATGGCCTCAGGCTGGATGTCGCCATGCTGGATGATCTGCAGGGCGGCGATCAGCTGGTCCTGGGCGAACTGCGGGCGACGGCCTTCATAGGCCAGGGTCGCCAGCGAGCGGATTACCGACTTGTTGCCCTGGAACTGGCCGAAATTGCTCTCCATGCCCCACACCGCCACCAGCACCTGGCGGTCAACGCCATAGCGTTGCTCGATGCGGGTCAGCAGTTCGGCGTTCTGATCCAGCAACCGCTTGCCATTGCGCACGCGCAAAGGGGACAGCGCGCCTTCGAGGTATTCCCACACCGGGCGGCTGAACTCAGGCTGGCTGCGGTCGGCCTTGATCACGTCCATGTCGGGGGTAACCCCGAGGAAGGCGCGGTCGAAGATGCTGGGCGAAATACCCGCTTGCAGGGCTTGTTCGCGGAAACCCGCTTGCCACTGGGCGAAGGTTTGCAAAGGCTGGATTTCAGTGCTGGCGTCTGGCGTTGCACCGGGCACGGTTACCACGGGCGCAGGTTGCGCAGGGGCCAGCGGCAGCGCGTCGGCGGCGGTAGGTTTTTCCGCGCAGGCAACCAGCAGGATGAAGCTGGAGGCCGCGATCAGCTGGCGGGTTTCCCAACGGGGAGAAAGACGGAAGAGCATGCACAGATCCAGAATTGCAGGTCAGGTGCTGACCATATCATGCCTGCGCCCGCGATGCTTTCATGCCGCCAAAAAGTAGGAAGCCTCCCAATCTCTCGATTGGAAGGCTTCGCGGCGGTAGCTGCCTTTGCCTTTTTCCGGTTGTTCCTGGCGGCAGCGGAACAGCGGTTGGGCAATGATCGACTTGGCCTTGTTGGGGCCGTGCTTTTTCGGCTTTTTGCTCATGGCGGGGGGCCCGTGGTGGGTGGGTTTCGGGGCGCACTTTAGGGCCCAGGGGCGATGTGGGCCAATTGATTGTGTATATGGTTCACAGGAGCACCCACGGGTTCAGCACAACCTTCAAGGCCTGCGGACTCCATGTGGGAGCTGGCTTGCCAGCGATAGGGCCTGTGACCGTTATAGAGGGGGTAGCGCCAGGCGCTGACCCGCCATCAACAATGACAACCGCGCCAGGCCCGTCCACGGCGAGCCCTCGGCCTGGCCCTTGATTTGCGCATCGATACGCTGGGCATCCTGCAGCAGTTGCGCCCAGCGCTGCGCCGAGAGGCGCTGCAGGGCCTTGCTGACCAACGGCCGGCGCTTATCCCAGACCGGTGGGCGCGCCTGGCTGAACGCCTTGTCCAGCGGCACGCCCTGGCTGAATTGCTGGGCCAGCCCGGCGAGCTGGCGCAGCTCACGCGCCAGCGCCCAGAGAACCACCGGGGGCTCGACCCCCTCACCGCGCAAGCCTTCGAGCATGCGCAGGGCATGTGCAGCTTCACCGTTGAGAATGGCGTCTACCAGCCCGAAAACGTCGAACCGGGCGCTGTCAGCGACAGCCGACTGCACGGTTTCGACGGTGATCTGGTTGCCTTCGGCCAACAGCTTGAGCTTTTCGATTTCCTGCGCGGCAGCCAGCAGGTTGCCTTCTACGCGCGCGGCAATCAGGTCGACAGCGTCACGCTGCGCCGACAGGCCGGCCTGCTGCAGGCGCTGGTTGATCCATTGCGGCAGCTGGTGCGCATCCACCGGCCAGATCTGGATGAACTGGCAGTGGGCACCTTCGATCAAGGCCTTGCCCCACTTGGTCTTCTGCGCGCTGCCGTCGAGCTTGGGCAGGCTGACCAGCAGCAGGGTGTCTTCGGCGGGGTTGGCGCAGTATTCCATCAGCGCTGCAGCGCCCTTGTCACCCGGCTTGCCCGAGGGCAGGCGAAGTTCCAGCAGGCGCCGCTGGGCGAACAGGGACAGGCTGGCACCGGCTTGGAGCAGGGTGCCCCAGTCGAAGTTGGCGTCGGCACTGAAGACCTGGCGCTCGTCGAAACCTTGCTGGCGCGCAGCTTGGCGGATGGCGTCGGCGGCTTCCTGGCACAGCAGCGGGTCGTCACCGCTGACCACGTAGACCGGGGCCAAGGCGCCTTGCAGGTGCTTGTTGAGTTGGGCGGGGGCGAGCTTCATGGGCAGTAGGCGGGGTACCCGAAGGCACCCCGCACGGGCTTAGTTGCCCGGTACTTCCAGGGGCGACTGCTGCGGCGTTTCCGCCTGCTGGCGGCGTGCGGCCTCAAGGGCGGCCGCTTCAGCCTGGGCACGCTGATCGGCTTTTTGCTGCAGCTCGTCCAGCTGGGCCGGGGTCAGTTGCTGCAGGCGCACGACCATGGCGTTGACCAGGTCACGGCGCATTTCCAGGCGGGAACGGGCAGCTTCCTGCTCGGAACCGGTGATGTTCGAGGCATCGCGCACATACACCTTGCGCACTTCCAGCTTGTCACTCAGCAGTTCAAGGTTGTTCAAGCCCTGGATGCTGTAGTTGAGCTGGGTGGTCAGCTCGTACTCGGCAGTGCGGTTACCGCTGTTGTAGCTGGCCGAGCGCTCGCGCTGCTGTTCGTTGGTCAATACCAGGCGGTACGGCGCACCGGTGTGCACATTGACGCCGCTGTTCTTGAGCACCTGGCGCAGTTCGGTCACGGTAGGCCCGTACGCGTCACGCGCACTGACGTCCATTTCCTTGATGCTCAGCTCGTTGGTGCCAGTACCGCGCAGCTGGAAACCGCAGGCGCTGAGCATGACCGCCAGGCCAATTACCAGCAAATTGCGTTTGATCATGTTGTTGCTCCCTTGTGGGCCTGTTCCGCCCGCCCGCAGTGGCTGCGGGCGGGCGTTGCCATCAGTTGGCGACGATGTTGACCAGCTTGCCCGGTACCACGATGACCTTGCGAATGGCCAGGCCGTCGATGAAGCGCAGGACGTTCTCGTTGCTGCGCGCGGCGGCTTCGATTTCTTCGCGGCTGGCGGCGGCCGGCATTTCGACCTGCCCACGCAGTTTGCCATTGACCTGCACCACCAGGGTGACGGTGTCCTGCACCAGTGCGGCTTCGTCGACCGCTGGCCAGCCAGCGTCGATCACGGCCTGATCATGGCCCAACTGCTTCCACAGCTCGTGGGAGATGTGCGGGGTGATCGGCGCCAGCAGCAGGGTCACGGCTTCCAGGCCTTCGTGCAGCAAGGCACGGTCTTGCGCCGTGGCTTGCGGGGCTTTTTCCAGCACGTTCATCACGGTCATCACCTGGGCGATGGCGGTGTTGAATTTGTGGAACTGGCCGACGTCGGTGCTGGCCTGCTTGATGGCGGCGTGAATGGCGCGGCGAATGACCTTCTGTGCGTCGTCCAGGGCGGCGACATCCAGCTTGCCCGGCAGGCCTTGGGCGACGTGTGCCTGGGCCAGGCGCCAGACGCGGCGCAGGAAGCGGCTGGCGCCTTCGACGCCGGAGTCGGACCATTCCAGGCTCGCGTCAGGTGGCGAGGCGAACATCATGAACAGGCGGCAGGTATCGGCGCCGTACTGGTCGATCATCGACTGGGGATCGACGCCGTTGTTCTTCGACTTGGACATCTTCTCGGTGCCGCCGATTTCCACCGGCAGGCCGTCGGTCTTCAGGCGTGCGCCAATGATCTTGGCCTTGGCATCGCGTTCGATTTCGACATCGGCCGGGTTGAACCAGTCCTTGCCGCCGTTGCTGGCAACGCGGTAGTAGGTTTCGGCCACGACCATACCCTGGGTCAGCAGGTTCTTGAACGGCTCGTTCGAGGTGGCCAGGCCTTCGTCACGCATCAGCTTGTGGAAGAAGCGCGCATACAGCAGGTGCAGGATGGCGTGTTCGATACCGCCGATGTACTGGTCGACCGGCAGCCAGTGGTTGGCTGCTTTCGGGTCGACCATGCCACCTTCGTAGTTCGGCGAGGCGTAGCGGGCGAAATACCAGGAAGACTCGACGAAGGTGTCCATGGTGTCGGTTTCGCGCTTGGCCGCAGCGCCGCATTTCGGGCAGCTGCACTCGTAGAATTCTGGCATGCGCGCCAGTGGCGAGCCGGCACCATCGGGCACCACGTTCTCCGGCAGGGTCACCGGCAACTGGTCTTCTGGCACGGGCACGTCGCCGCAGGACGGGCAGTGGATGATCGGGATCGGGCAGCCCCAGTAGCGCTGGCGGCTGATACCCCAGTCGCGCAGGCGGAACTGGGTGCGCGATTTGCCCAGGTCCTTGCGGATCAGGGCTGCTTCGATGGCGTCGAAGGCGCCGGCAAAGTCCAGGCCGTCGAACTCGGCGGAGTTGATCAGTTGGCCGTGCTCGCCATAGGCGTCCTGCCACTCGTTGCCGACTTCATCGCCCGCACTGGTGCGTACTACGGCCTTGACCGGCAGGTTGTACTTGCGGGCGAACTCGAAGTCGCGCTCGTCGTGAGCCGGCACCGCCATTACCGCGCCATCGCCGTAGTGCATGAGCACGTAGTTGGCGACCCAGACCGGCAGCTTCTCGCCCGTCAGCGGGTGCTCCACCAGCAGGGAAGTGGCCATGCCCTTCTTCTCCTGGGTGGCCATGTCAGCTTCGGCAACGCTGCCGGCCTTGCATTCTTCGATGAACGCCTGCAGCGCCGGGTTGCCCTGGGCAGCCTGGGTGGCCAGCGGGTGCTCGGCGGCGACGGCGACGTAGGTGGCACCCATCAGCGTGTCGGGGCGGGTGGTGAAGACCTTGAGCGTGCCGGCGTGGCCGATGCTGGCCTGGTCGTAGGGGAACTGGACTTCCATGCCGCGTGACTTGCCGATCCAGTTGCGCTGCATGGTCTTGACCTGCTCAGGCCAGCCCGGCAGTTCGTCGAGGCTTTCCAGCAGCTCGTCGGCGTAGTCGGTGATGCGGAAGTAGTACATCGGGATTTCGCGCTTTTCGATCAGCGCGCCGGAACGCCAGCCGCGGCCGTCGATGACCTGCTCGTTGGCCAGTACGGTCTGGTCTGCCGGGTCCCAGTTCACGGTCCCGTTCTTGCGGTAGATGATGCCTTTCTCGAACAGGCGGGTGAACAGCCACTGCTCCCAACGGTAGTAGTCAGGCTTGCAGGTGGTCACTTCACGTGCCCAGTCGATGGCCAGGCCCAGGCTCTTGAGCTGGGTCTTCATGTACTCGATGTTTTCGTACGTCCACTTGGCCGGGGCGACGTTGTTCTTCATCGCCGCGTTTTCCGCGGGCATGCCGAAAGCGTCCCAGCCCATCGGCTGCAGCACGTTCTTGCCCAGCATGCGCTGGTAGCGGGCAATCACGTCACCGATGGTGTAGTTGCGCACGTGGCCCATGTGTAGCTTGCCGCTCGGGTACGGGAACATCGACAGGCAGTAGTAGGTGTCCTTGCCTGGCTGTTCGGTAACAGCGAACGATTGTTGCTCGTCCCAGAAGTTCTGGGCGGCGGCTTCGATATCACGGGGCGTGTATTGTTCGTGCATGGCTACTTTTTGCTGAGAGGGAAGAGACCTTGTTCCAGGCAGCGGAACCTCGCTGCGTCCGGCACTCCGGTGTCATTTAGAGTGAACGCCGTAGCATACAGCAGCGCTGCGTATCGTGGGAAACCTTCGTTGCGAATGGCCGCTGGTCGCTGCGCCCGGCTGCTTTTTGCAACGACGCTAAGCTCAGGTGTGGGGGGAGATATTCTTATCTTCAATGAGGTGAACGGATGGGAGAGACGCAGCTACCCGCAATCAGACCGGAGCTTTACGAGCGCCTGATCGACCGGCTTGGCCTGGCACTCGAAAGCGCCAGGACCTCTGTGCGATTGCGCGACGAGATGCCAGCCGAGCTGGAGTTGCGTGGCCTCAGCCACGCAGAGTTCGAAGTGATCAAGGCCTACCTGGAAGCCCTTCCGGGGCGCCGTAATGCTGCTGTCGGCAGTTACCCACAAGCGGAGCCGGCATCAGCCAAGATTATCTGGCTCAAGGACCAGAAGCGCGCTGCCACCGCGGCCAGTTCCAGAACGCTGCGCCAGCGCTAGTCGTTCAGGGCGCCCGGCGCAGGCCATCGCGCCACGGTCATTCATCATTCATACAGCTTTCGATCGGCACCGGCCCTACCTTGTTGACCGGTGCCGATCCTTTTAGGCTGCACGCCTGCCAAGGAGGTGTGGCCGATGCCCATACGATTTTTCATCAAACAATGGCTGATGCCGCCGGGCATCTTGTTCCTGTTGCTGCTTGCCGCATGGTGGTGGCGTGCGCGCCGGCCACGGCTGGCGGCGCTGTGTTTTGGCGTGGGGCTGGGTGGCTTGTGGCTGATGAGCTTGCCGCTGGTGGTGCAGGAAACGGCCCGCGTGCTGGAGACCGAGCCGCCACTGGCCGTGGGCGACTGGGCGGGCCTGGCAGGGCGGGCAGACGCCATCGTGGTGCTGGGCGCGGGCCGTGAACGTGGTGACCCGGCCTGGGGCGGCAGTGACCAGCCCACGGCCACGGCGCTGGAGCGCATGCGGTTTGCTGCGCGGCTGGCCAAGGCCTCCGGTTTGCCGGTGCTGACCAGTGGCGGGCTGCACTATGGCACGCCGCCGAGTGAGGCGCGGTTGATGGCCGATCGCCTGCGTGAGGATTTCGCGGTCGAGGTGAGGTGGCGCGAAGAGGCCAGCCGCACGACCTGGGAGAACGCCCAGCTGTCGGCCAAGGTGCTGCAGCCGCTGGGGATTCGCCGTGTGGTGGTGGTCACCCAGGCCTGGCACATGCAGCGCTCGCGCTGGAGCTTTGAACAGGCGGGGTTCGAGGTGGTGCCGGCGCCGGTGGGGTTCCTTGGGCGCGAGCATGCGCGGCCGTTCGGCGGGTTGCTGCCGGAAGGCCGGGCGATGTGGCAGAGCGGGCAGTTGTTTAATGAGGTGGTGGGGCTGGTGGGGTACCGGGTGTTCTATTGAATTCAGGTTTGCGCGGTTTCTTGTAGGAGCGGCCTTGTGTCGCGATGGGCTGCGCAGCAGCCCCGGATCTCAGCTCTATCTCAAGATTGCCGGGGCTGCTTTGCAGCCCATCGCGACGCAAGGCCGCTCCTACAGGGACCGTGTAATGCCGGTTAGACAGTTTTGGCTATGCGCCCGGCCAGCAATGCCCAGCCCAGCAGCAGCACGCAGACAATCGCCAGCGGCCACGAACGCCATTGCAGGTAGGGCGTGAGCTGCTGCATCGGCACCAATTCGCCATACATCACCGCCTGCTGGAATTGTGGTACCTGCGTGGTGATACGGCCGAACGGGTCGATCAGCGCGGTTACACCATTGTTGGTGGCGCGGATCATCCAGCGGCCGGCTTCCAACGCACGCATCTGCGCCATCTGCAGGTGCTGCAGCGGGCCGATCGAGGTGCCGAACCAGGTGTCGTTGCTGATGGTCAGCAGCAGGTCGCTACGCGCTGCCAGCCCTGCAGCGAATTCCGGGTAGACCACTTCGTAGCAGATGTACGGGGCAATCTGGTAACCCTTGGCCTGCAGCAGTGGCTGGTCTTCCGGGCCGCGGGCAAAGTCCGACATGGGCAGGTTGAAGAACTCGATGGCGCCACGCAGCATGTCCTGCAGCGGCACATACTCGCCAAACGGCACCAGTTTCTGCTTGAGGTAGGTGCCATCGCCTTCGCCGGCCACCGTGATACCGTTGTAGTAGCGGCGCTGGTGGTGCACCTCTTCGCGTACCGGTACGCCGGTGATCAGCGCCGAATGCCGTTCGGCGGCAAAGCGGCCCATCACATCGATGTAGCCCTGGGCCTGGTCCTTGAGCACCGGTACTGCGGTTTCGGGCCACACCAGCAGGTCCACTGGCTTGGAACTGAAGCTCAGGTCACGGTACAGCGCCAGTTGTGCATCGATGTGCGCCGGGTCCCATTTCAGGTCCTGTTCGACGTTGCCCTGAACGGCCGCCACTTTCAGCGGGTCGCCAGCCGGCTTGGTCCAGGCATGGCCTTTGAGTGCCAGGCCCAGGGCCCAGGGCGCCAGCAACAGCACCGCGGCAATGGCCAGGAACGAAGGGCGCGCGCGCAGGCGGTGCAGGTTGCACAGCAGGGCGGCAGTGAGGGCCAGGGCGAAGGAAACCAGCCATACGCCACCCAGCGGGGCAAGGCCTGCCAACGGCCCGTCGAGCTGGCTGTAGCCGGCGTAGAGCCAGGGAAAACCGGTCAGGAACCAGCCGCGGAAAGCTTCCTGCAGCAGCCACAGGGCGGCGAAACACAAGGCGTCGGCCAGCGGCGCTTCGTTGCGCCGCAACCAGCGCGCCCACAACCAGGTGGGCAGGGCGAAGAACCATGCCAGGGCGGCAAAAAATGCCAACAACAGCACGATCGCCAGCAACGGCGAGGCGCCGCCGTAGGTGGTCATGCTGACGTAGATCCACCAGGTGCCCGCGCCGTACAGGCCAAACCCGAACCACCAGCCACGCCACATGGCCTGGCGCGGGCTGAGCTCGCGCAGGCCCAGGTAGAGCAGGGCGATCGATAGCAAGGCCAGCGGCCAGATATCGAACGGTGCCAGGGCCAGGAGGGTGGATGCGCCGGCCGCCAGGGCCAGCAGGTTACCGGGCCAGCCGGGGCGGGTGATCCAACGCATGTTTGTCCTTAACGGTTGATCGGGGTCAGGCGCAGCAAGTGTATCCGCCGGCTGTCGGCGTTGAGAATACGGAACTTGTAGGCGCCGATCTCGGTGGTTTCGTTACGCTTGGGCAGGTGGCCAAAGGCACTCATCACCAGGCCGCCGACGGTGTCGAACTCGTCATCGGAGAACTCGCTGTCGAAGAACTCGTTGAAGTTTTCGATCGGGGTCAGCGCCTTGACCAGGAAGTCACCGCTGGGCAGCGGCTTGATGTAGCTGTCTTCCTCGACATCGTGCTCGTCCTCGATATCGCCAACGATCTGCTCCAGCACATCCTCGATGGTGACCAGGCCGGCCACGCCGCCATATTCGTCGATGACCACGGCCATGTGGTTGTGGTTGGCACGGAACTCGCGCAACAGCACGTTCAGGCGCTTGGACTCGGGCACGAAGGTGGCCGGGCGCAGCAGGTCCTTGATATTGAAGCTGTCGCCGTTCTCTTTGAGTATGAGCGGCAGCAGGTCTTTGGCGAGCAGGATCCCGAGCACATCGTCATGGCTTTCGCCGATCACCGGGTAGCGCGAGTGCGCGGCGTCGATCACCGCCGGCAGGAATTCGCGCGGCGACTGGCTGGCCTTGATGCTGATCATCTGCGAGCGCGGGACCATGATGTCGCGCACCTGCAGGTCGGCGACCTGGATGGCGCCTTCGACAATGGTCAGCGCCTCGCTGTCCAGCAGTTTGTTCTGATGGGCTTCGCGCAGCAGCTCCAGCAGCTCCTGGCGGTTTTTCGGCTCATGGGCAAAAGCCTGGGTCAGTTTACCCAGCCAGGACTTCTGCCCGTTGCTCGATCGATCTTCGCTCATGGCGGTTCTCGTGATCCTTCGTGTATCAGTGTGTGAGGGTGTCGGTTTCATCATCGGCATAGGGGTCGGGGTGACCCAGTTCTGCCAGCAATTCTCGTTCCAGGCCTTCCATCTCCTCGGCTTCCTCATCGTCGATGTGGTCGTAGCCAAGCAGGTGCAGGCAGCCGTGGATGACCAGGTGGGCCCAATGCGCGTTCAGCGCCTTGCCTTGTTCGGCCGCTTCGCGCTCCACCACCGCCACGCAGATGACCAGGTCGCCCAGTAGCGGGATATCGAGCAGATCATCGGGTACATCGGCAGGGAACGACAGCACGTTGGTCGCGTAGTCCTTGTGCCGGTAGGTGTGGTTCAGCTCACGGCCTTCGGCTTCGTCGACCAGGCGAATGGTCATTTCCGAGTCGGCGCTGCGCTGGCGCAAGGCCAGCTCACACCAACGGCGGAAGTCATCGTCGCCCGGGGCAGCGGCATCGGTGGCCCGTTGAATGTCGAGTTCAAGCATCTTTGCCGGGTGCCTCAGGCTTGGCCTGGCGGGCATCGAAGCGGTCATAGGCTTCGACGATACGCTGCACCAGTGGATGACGAACCACGTCTTTGGGCTGGAAGTGGGTGAAACTGATACCCGGCACGTCCCGCAATACTTCGATGACGTGTGCCAGGCCCGACTTGGTGCCACGAGGCAGGTCGACCTGGGTGATGTCGCCGGTGATCACCGCGGTAGAGCCGAAGCCAATACGGGTCAGGAACATCTTCATCTGCTCGAGCGTGGTGTTCTGGCTTTCGTCGAGGATGATGAAGCTGTTGTTCAGGGTGCGGCCGCGCATGTATGCCAGCGGGGCGATCTCGATGACCTGGCGCTCGATCAGCTTGGCCACGTGCTCGAAGCCGAGCATTTCGTACAAGGCGTCATACAGCGGGCGCAGGTACGGGTCGATCTTCTGCGCCAGGTCGCCAGGCAGGAAGCCAAGCTTTTCACCTGCCTCGACCGCCGGGCGTACCAGCAGGATACGGCGCACCTGCTCGCGCTCCAGTGCATCCACGGCGCAGGCCACTGCCAGGTACGTCTTGCCGGTACCGGCCGGGCCGATGCCGAAGTTGATGTCGTTGGCGAGGATTTCCTTGACGTAGCGCTGCTGGTTCAGACCGCGCGGGCGGATATTGCCCTTGCGGGTGCGCAGCGACACGCTGACTTCGTTGACGGCCGGGTTGTCGATGTGCTCGACGGCCGACTCCTGCAGGTACAGGTGCACGGTTTCCGGCGACAGGTCAGTGGCCTTGGTCTCACGGTAGAGACGGCGCAGCAGCTGTTCGGCCGCAGAGGTTGTCTTGGGTTCGCCGATCAGTTCGAACTGATTGCCACGGTTGCGGATTTCGATGGCCAGGCGCTGTTCGATCAGGCGCAGGTGCTCGTCGAACTGGCCGCACAAGTTGGCGAAACGGTTGGCCTCGAAAGGTTCGAGGATGAAACGATGGGGTTCTATGGGTGCGTTCAAGGTCGTTTTTAGCCGCTCGACGGCAATGGAGTTGAACTCAAGAATAACCCTTGAATGGCAGTGGCGAAAGCACTGAAACGATCAAGGGTATGTTCGCCCTGCACAAGGCGCGTGTACCCATGCTGGCGTACTGGCGGTCAGGGCAACGGTGAGAACGGCGTGCGCCCTTCGGCGTTCTGCAGTTCCAGCAGGTATTTGCGGAAAATCTGGCCGAGCACCTGGGTGGCATGCTCCAGGTCGTCGCGAGGCATTTGCTCGGTGACTTCGTCGGCCATGTCCAGCGCGTCTTCGGCACCGTTGACCGCGGCCATTTTCAGCAGGATGTACGCCTGCACATTGTTGGCCTTGACCCCTTCGCCATGGAAGAACATGGCCCCCAGGCGATACTGGGCATCGGCCTGGCCTTGCAGCGAGGCTTTCTGGAACCAGTCCAGGGCTTTGTTCAGGTTCTTGGGGGTTTGCGTGTAGTAGTACTCGCCCAGTTCGAACTGCGCCTGGGCGTCCCCCGCGCTGGCGGTCTGCTCGCAGGCCTTGAGGGCGTTTGCCAGGTCTTCAGGCTGAACGTTCAAGGTGCAGCGCCCCGTTGCCGGAATGAGCAACGAGTTACCGCCCTCCGCCAGGGCCAGCAGGGGCTGAAGAAGCAACAGGCAGCCCAGGGTCAGGGCGCGGCCGGTGCGGTTCATGGGGATCGACTTACCTCTGCAAAGCTGCGGCCAATGTCTCTGGTGGCACATTATGGGATAAGCAGCGCCAACCTTACAAAGTTTTACTCGAATTTCTGCTTGGTTGGGGAAGTCAGCTGATTGTGCATGAATAATCGTTGCCTGTACCGGCCTCTTTGCGGGTGAGCCCGCGAAGATCCCGGTACAGGCAAAGCATCACTTCAGGGCAGCAAACGCCTTTTCAGCCGCATCCAGGGTGATCTGCAACTCCTTGTCGCCATGGGCGATGGAGGTGAAGCCTGCCTCGAACGCGCTCGGTGCCAGGTACACGCCACCGTCGAGCATCAGGTGGAAGAAGCGCTTGAAGCGCTCGGCATCGCTGGCCATCACGTCATCGAAGGTGACGATATCGTCGGCACCGCTGAAGTACAGGCCGAACATGGCACCGGCCTGGGTGGTGACGAACGGCACCCCGGCGGCATCGGCGCGCTGTTGCAGGCCGTCGAGCATGCGGCTGGTGTAGTCAGTAAGCTCGGCGTGGAAGCCGGGGCGGCTGATCAGCTTCAGGGTGGTCAGGCCGGCGGCCATGGCCAGCGGGTTACCCGACAACGTGCCGGCCTGGTAGACCGGGCCCAGCGGGGCGATGCAGCCCATGATTTCACGCTTGCCGCCGAAGCAGCCAACCGGCATGCCGCCGCCGACGATCTTGCCAAAGGTGGACAGGTCCGGGGTGATGCCGTAATGGCCCTGGGCGCCACCCAGGGAAACGCGGAAGCCAGTCATCACTTCGTCGAAGATCAGCACCACGCCATGCTTGTCGCACTGCTCGCGCAGCCCCTCAAGGAAGCCCGGGGCCGGTGGCACGCAGTTCATGTTGCCGGCCACTGGCTCGACAATGATGCAGGCCACGGTCTGGCCAACTTCGGCCAGGGTCTTCTCGACGGCAGCGATGTCGTTGAACGGCAGGGTCAGGGTGTGCTTGGCGAAGTCGGCTGGCACGCCCGCCGAGCTGGGGACGCCCTGGGTCAGCAGGCCGGAGCCGGCTTTAACCAGCAGGCTGTCCGAGTGACCGTGGTAGCAGCCTTCGAACTTGATGATGGCATCGCGGCCGGTGTAGCCACGGGCCAGGCGGATGGCGCTCATGGTGGCTTCGGTGCCCGAGCTGACCATGCGCACCATTTCCATCGACGGCACGATCGAGCAGACCAGGTCGGCCATTTCGGTTTCCATGGCCGTTGGCGCACCGTAGGACAGCCCGTGCTGCAGCTGCCTGCGCACCGACTCCAGCACCTCGGGGTGGCCGTGGCCGAGGATCATCGGGCCCCAGGAGCCGACGTAATCGACATAGCGCTTGTCGTCCTCGTCAACGACGTAGGCGCCCTCGGCATGCTTGAAGAACAGCGGCGTACCGCCAACGCTCTTGAAAGCGCGGACCGGCGAGTTGACGCCGCCGGGGATGTGCTTCTGGGCTTGGGCGAACAGGGCTTCGGAACGGGACATGGGAATCTCTCGAATCAGGATGCGAACAAGGCGTTGAAGGCGCGGGCGCGGCGGGTAACTTCCTGCGCGCTGTCGGCACCGAACAGGCCGTGGATCACCGCCAGCAGGTCGGCGCCATGGGCGACCAGCGGGGCGGCGTTGTCGAGGGTAATGCCGCCGATCACCGCGATCGGCAGCTTGACCTGGGCGCGAGCCTGCTCCAGCAGCTCGATACTGGCGGCAGGCGCGCCGGGCTTGGTCACGGAGTTGAAGAAGCGGCCGAAGGCCACGTAGCTGGCACCTTCCTTGGCGGCCTGGGCGGCCAGCGTGAGGCTGGCGTGGCAGGTGGAACCGATGATCGCCTGGCGGCCGAGCAGGGCCCGGGCCGGGGTCAGCGGGCCGTCGGTCTGGCCCAGGTGCACGCCGACGCCCAGGCGCGCGGCCAGTTCGGCGTCGTCGTTGATCAGCAGCCGCGTGCCATAGCGCTCGCACAGCTTCATCAGCGCTTCGGCTTCACGCAGCCGGCGCGCTGCGTCGTCGCTTTTGTCGCGGTATTGCAGCAGGCACACGCCGCCTTCCAGCGCCGCTTCGACATAAGACAGGAAACGGCTGGCAAGCAGTTGACTGTCGGTAATGGCATACAGGCCACGTAGCTTCATGGAAGGCCTCGTTTCAAGCGCAGAAGTCCAGGGGCAGGCGGCGCGGCACGTACTGGCCTTTGCCCAACTGCTCGGCGTCACGCAGGGTGCGCCAGGTGTAGTCAAGGGCGCTGCGTACGGCACTTTCCAGCTGCTCGCCCAAGGCCAGGCGGCCGGCCAGGGCGCTGGCCAGGGTGCACCCCGAGCCGTGGTAGCTGCCTGGCAGGCGCTGGCAGGTCCAGGTATATCGCTGGCCGTTCTGGGTGTACAGGCGGTTGTGGATTTCGTCTTCGTCGCCGTGCCCGCCGGTAATCAGCAGGTGCTTGCAGAACGGCAAGAGCTTCTCGGCACACGCATCGGCGCTGCCCTCGGGCAGTTCGGCGAGAATGCGCGCTTCAGGCAGGTTTGGCGTGGCGATGGTCGCCAGCGGCAGCAGGCGTTCGCGCAGGGCATAGCCTACTTCATCCTTGCCCAGGCGGCCGCCGCCGCCGGCGCGCAGCACCGGGTCGCAGACCAGCGGCAGGTGCGGGTGGGCGGCCAGCAGCTCGGCCACGGTGTCGACCATGTCGATCGAGCCAAGCATGCCCAGCTTGACCGCGGCAACCGTGGAGTCGGCCAGTACGGCGTTAGCCTGGGCCAGCACCCACTCGCGGTCGAGTACCCGGAAGTCGGAAACATTGACGGTATCCTGCACGGTCAGGGCAGTCACGGCGGGTGCAGCGTGACAGCCTTGGGCGAGCAGGGCTTCGATATCTGCCTGCAGGCCGGCGCCGCCACTTGGGTCGTGGCCGGAGAGACAGAGGACAACGGGGCGGGAGCTGTAGGTATTCATGGTCGGCGAGCTTACCACCAAACCTGTTTGGGAGAATCGTCCGACAAGCCGGATTTACTGATCGAATGGTCAGCTTATGGTTGGAGTCCTCCCTCAAACTATTGATTTAGAAGCCTTTTTTCGCGTTTTGGCATGGCCGATTGCCAGCGGTTACAGCTATGCTAGAGTGCTTGGATAACTCGACAAACGGACTCTGCTGGATCACGTCGTCTCAAACGGATGGGAGGCAACCGCGACGCGACTGCACAGACCAGGCTGGGGCTGTATGCGCTATTTGCTGATTGTGCTTCTGGGGATGCTGCCCGTGCTGGCCGGCGCAGTCGATTTCGACGAGGCTACCCGGCACCTGCCGCTGGGCAAGGTCATGCAGGTTTATGAGGACCCGCATGGCAGTAGCAGCATCGCCCAAGTCAGCGCCCCGGACTTCGCCAGATACTTCCGCCCCCACCCAGATGAGGTGCTGAACGCCGGTTATTCCACTTCGGTGTTCTGGCTCAAGGTCGAGTTGCGCCCGGTTGCGGCGCCCGGTGCTGCGCCCCGGCAGTGGCTGCTGGAACTGGCCTACCCGCCCCTGGATCATCTGGAGCTGTACCTGGCCGATGGCAATGGCGGCTACCGCCTGGCCCAGCGCACCGGCGATGCCTTGCCCTACGACAGCCGGCAAGTGCGCCAGAGCAATTATCTGTTCGAACTGCAGCTGCCGCCCGGCCAGGTGACTACCGCTTACCTGCGGCTGCACAGCCAGGGCTCGGTGCAGGCGCCGCTGGCGCTATGGGCCCCCGAGGCCTACATCGAGGCGCAACCGACCCGCCTGTATGTGCTGGGCATGATTTATGGCGTGCTGCTGGTGATGCTGGTGTACAACCTGTTCATCTACCTCAGCGTGCGCGACGTCAGCTACCTCTACTACATCCTCTATATCGCCTCGTTCGGCCTTTACCAGGTGTCGGTGAATGGCGCCGGTGTTGCCTACTTCTGGCCAGACAGTCCCTGGTGGGCGAATGCCGCGACACCGCTGAGCATCGGTGCTGCCGCGCTGTTCGCCTGCCAGTTCGCCCGCCACTTCCTTCAGCTTGGCAGTATCAGCCGGGGCTTCGATCGGCTATTGCAGCTGTTGATGCTGGGGGGCGTGGCGGTCATGGTGCTGGCCGTGAGCATGACCTATGGGGTGGCGCTGCGCATGGCCACCCTGCTGGCGCTGCTGTTCACCGTCAGCGTGTTCAGCGCCGGGCTGTATGCCTGGTGGCGCGGGTTGCGCCTGGCGCGTTGGTTCATCATTGCCTGGACGGCGTTCCTGCTTGGTGGCCTGGTCAACACCCTGATGGTGCTGGGCTACCTGCCGAACGTGTTCATCACCATGTATGCCAGCCAGCTGGGTTCGGCACTGGAGGTGGCGCTGCTGTCGCTGGCGCTGGCCGACCGCATCAACATCCTGCGCGAGCAGCAGGCGCAGGTCTTGCGTGAAACCGGCCGTACGCTGGAACAACTGAATCTGCAGTTGGCCAGGAGCAACCGGTTGAAGGACGAATTTCTGGCCAGTGTGACCCATGAACTGCGCACGCCGATGAACGGGGTGATTGGCTCGCTGGAGTTGATGCATACCTTGCCGATGGAAGGCGAGATGGCCCAGTACCACCGTACAGCGGTCGGTTCGGCGCAAGGCATGATGGACATGGTCGATGCCATCCTTACGCTGTCCGAGCTGCAAGCGGGGCGCCTGCGGGCGCAGCCGGCGCCGTTCAGCCTGCGTACTTTGTTGCAGAGCCTGCGCGCCGGTTATGCCGGCCAGGCATTGGCCAAGGGCCTGTACCTGAGCCTGGATATCCCGGCCGATTTGCCGGATGGGTTACTGGGTGACGGGCCCAAGCTGGCGCGTTGCCTGGGATGCCTGGTGGATAACGGGTTGAAGTTCACCCATCAGGGCGGCGTGGTGATCCAGGTGCGCGGGCGCCGGGTGGGGCCGGATGACATGGCGCTGACCTTCACTGTCAGCGACAGCGGTATCGGCTTCGATGACCTGGACCAGGCGACGTTGTATCAGCGGTTCTTCCAGGTAGATGGCTCGATGACCCGCCGCTATGGCGGGTTGGGGATCGGGCTGTCGATCTGCCGGCAGATGGGCGAGTTGCTGGGGGCGCGGTTGGCGCATGAGTCGACGCGCGGGTTGGGGAGCCGGTTTGAGTTGAGTTTGAATATGGCGGTTTCGCAGGGGCAGGTGCCGGTGGGTATCTTGCAGAAGCGTCGTTCGGTTTGAGGGGGGGCGGCGCTCGATCTCGCAGGCGCTGCATCTACACCCCATGCCCCCACCACCACACCTTTAGTCACGAATGCCACTTTGCCAACCCCGCAGGCAGTGCTTCACTGGGTTTTTCAAGCCTACCCGGATCCAGGAGCCCCCGATGAACCTGCACCAGTACGCTGAAACCCACGAAGTTACCAACCAGCCACCGTCGCTAGACGGTGCCAACCTTTACCGCCTCGACCTGCCACTCCAGGAGTGGTCGCGGCGTTTCGGCGCGGGCTGGGCGCAGTCGCGGATCGATGCCTACGGCGCCCTGGCCGGGGGGCCGCTGATGCAGGCTGGCTTTCTGGCCAACGCCCACAAACCCGAATTCAGCAGCCACGACCGCTACGGCCATCGCATCGACCTGGTCGAGTTCCATCCGGCCTACCACGAACTGATGCGCACCGCGATCGAGCACGGCCTGCCGTCGCTGCCATGGGCCGAGCCGCGCCCCGGGGCGCATGTGGCACGGGCATCCATGACCTACCTGCACAGCCAGGCCGAAGCCGGCAGCGGCTGCCCGTTGACCATGACCTTCGCCGCCGTGCCAGCCCTGCGCTTGCAACCCGAGCTGGCCGAGTACTGGCTACCGAAAATCCTCGCCTGCGAGTATGACCCGCGCAATGTCGGCGACCGGCACAAGGCCGGTGTCACCCTGGGTATGGCCATGACCGAAAAACAGGGCGGCACCGATGTGCGGGCCAACACCACCCGGGCCTACCCGGTCGGGGCGCCGGGCCCGGGTCAGGCCTACGAGCTGGTCGGCCACAAGTGGTTCTGTTCGGCGCCGATGTGCGATGCCTTCCTTACCCTGGCACAAACCGAAAAGGGGCTGAGTTGTTTCCTGCTGCCGCGCCACCGCCCGGATGACAGCCGCAACCAGTTCTATATCCAGCGCCTGAAGAACAAGCTGGGCAACAGCTCGAACGCCTCCAGCGAGGTGGAGTTTCGCGGGGCGTTGGCGTGGATGATCGGCGAAGAAGGCCGTGGTGTGCCGACCATCATCGAAATGGTCGCCATGACCCGCTTCGATTGCATGGTCGGCTCCAGTGCGCTGATGCGCCAGGCGCTGACCCAGGCTACCCACCACTGCGCGTACCGCAAGGTCGGTGGGCGCGTGTTGAATGAGCAGCCGCTGATGCAGAACGTGCTTGCCGACCTTGCCCTGGAGAGCGAGGCTGCGCTCGCCCTCAGCCTGCGCATGGGGCAGGCGCTGGAGCAGCTCGAAGACCCGCAGCAGGCGCACTTCGCCCGCCTGGTGACGGCAGTGGGCAAGTACTGGATCTGCAAGCGTGCGCCGGCCATGATCAACGAAGCCGCCGAATGCCTGGGCGGTGCCGGTTATGTGGAAGACAGCATCCTGCCCCGGCTGTACCGCGAAGCACCGGTGAACTCGACGTGGGAAGGCTCGGGCAATGTGCAGTGCCTGGATGTGCTGCGGGCCCTTTCCAAGGAACCGGGGGTGCTTGATGCCTTGTTCGCCGAGCTGGGCGATGGGCATGGCGACCCACGTTTGGCGGCGCATATCGGCAACCTCAAGGGGGCGTTTGCCGATACTGGCGACATGCAGTACCGCGCGCGGCAGTTGACCGAGGACATTGCCCTGGCGTTGCAGGCCAAGCTGTTGCTGGAGGCGGGCAATGCGTTGGTGAGTGATGCGTTCATTGGCAGCCGGTTGGCGGGCGGCGGCCGGGTGTATGGGGCGTTGCCGCGCGGTGTGGATGTGCAGGCATTGGTGGCGCGGGCGACGCCAGCCTGGGCGAATTGATTCGGCTTGTTCGCGGGCATGCCCGCTCCCAAGATCTTCATGGATGTCCCGGGCGGTGCCGTACCTGTGGGAGCGGGCGCGCCCGCGAAGAATCCAGCACCGATCAATGGGGATGTATTTAGCCAAGAAGGCAGGCAAGATGGTTCACATGCATGTCCAGACAGGAAGCACAGTGTGAGCCACGCTTTTGTAGTCGTTGATACCCCCGAACAGGCCGTCGATCGTCTGGCGGCCCTGCATGAACAAGCCACCGGTGCCCTAAGCCTTGCGCTCAAGCGTTATCTGAAAGACCGCACCGAACCCGACGCCGAGCAGCGCGACCTGTTCCGCTACCCGGCCCTGCGCCTGACCTACTACAGCCATGGCGAAGTCGCCGCCACCACGCGCGCCTATGCCAAGGTGCAGGTGGCCGGCACCTACAGCGTCACTGTCACCCAGCCCGCGGCGTTCCGTGGTTATCTGCTGGAGCAGCTGCGCCCGCTGATGCACGACTACACCGTTACCGTAGAAGTGGGCGTCAGCGAACAGAATATCCCTTACCCCTATGTGGTCGACCAGGGTGACGAACTGGCCGGCAGCGGCATCACCGCCGCGCAGTTGGCGCGGGTGTTCCCCAGCACCGACCTGTCGGCCGCCACCGACAATATCGCCGACGGCCTGTACGACTGGGATCATGCCGACGTGTTGCCGCTGGCACTGTTCGATGCCGCACGCGTCGACTTCTCGCTGCGCCGCCTGGTGCATTACACCGGCAGCGACTGGCGCCACATGCAGCCGTGGATCCTGCTGACCAACTACCACCGCTATGTCGACCAGTTCATCAGCCATGGCCTGGAGCAGTTGCGTGACGACCCGCGTTTCGTGCGCATGGTGCTGCCGGGCAACGTGGCCATCGAAAAGGGCATGGACCATGGCGAAGCCCAGGCGCTGGTTGCCAGCGTGGTCTGGCACCGTTACCAGATGCCGGCCTACCACCTGATCGCCGCCGACGGTGACGGCATCACCTTGGTCAACATCGGCGTCGGCCCGTCGAATGCGAAGAACATCACCGACCATCTGGCGGTGTTGCGCCCGCATTGCTGGTTGATGATTGGCCACTGCGGCGGCCTGCGCCAGTCGCAGACCATTGGCGACTATGTTCTGGCACACGCCTACATGCGCCGCGACGGCATTCTCGACCGCGTGGTGCCGCCGAACATTCCGATCCCGGCCCTGGCCGAAGTGCAGTTGGCGCTGCAGGAAGCGGCTGCGCAAGTGACCGGAGAGCGTGGCGAACAGTTGAAGAAGCGCCTGCGCACCGGCACCGTGCTGACCTACGATGACCGTAACTGGGAGCTGCGCTGGGCCCAGGAGCGGCCGCTGATCAACCTTTCACGTGCCGTGGCGGTAGATATGGAAAGCGGCACCATTGCCGCCCAGGGCTACCGCTTGCGGGTACCGTACGGCACCTTGCTGTGCGTGTCCGACAAACCGCTGCACAGCGAGATCAAGCTGCCAGGTTCGGCCAACGCCTTCTATAACCGGGCGGTCAGCCAGCACCTGAAGATCGGCATTGCCGCCCTCGACCTGCTGCGCACCGAGCTCAACTCGTTGCACTCGCGTAAACTGCGCAGCTTCGATGAGCCGCCGTTCCGCTGAGGATCCATGTCACTGCCACCCCGTAACAAGCCGCGCCGCCCCCAGGCGCGGCCTGCCGCCGGCCCGCGTCGCCAGGCCAAGGCGCCGCCGGCCGAGCCCCGCCTGATCCTGTTCAACAAACCGTTCGACGTGCTGACCCAGTTCAGTGACGGCGAAGGGCGGGCGACGCTCAAGGACTTCATCGACATCCCGGGCGTATACCCGGCCGGGCGGCTGGACCGTGACAGTGAAGGCTTGCTGTTGCTGACCAACGATGGCGGGCTACAAGCGCGGATTGCCGACCCTAAGCACAAGCTGGCCAAGACCTACTGGGTGCAGGTGGAAGGTGAGCCGAGCGACGAGCAGTTGCAGCGTTTGCGTGACGGCGTGGAACTGAACGATGGGCCGACCTTGCCGGCCGAGGCGCGGCGCCTGGCCGAGCCCGCGTTGTGGCCGCGCAACCCGCCGGTGCGTTTTCGCAAGAGCGTGCCGACCAGCTGGCTGGAGCTGGTGATTCATGAAGGGCGTAACCGCCAGGTGCGGCGCATGACGGCAGCGGTGGGGTTGCCGACCTTGCGCCTGGTGCGGGTACGCATTGGTGACTGGGCGCTGGAGGGGTTGGAGCAGGGGTGCTGGCGGGAGGTTCCGGCAAAATTGCAGCGCTAGTGGGGGCCGCTTTGCGGCCCATCGCGACACAAGGCCGCTCCTACAGAACCGCGCAAAACCATGCCTTGGGTCGCGATCCCCGCTTTGTGCGACCCCTGTAGGAGCGGCCTTGTGTCGCGATGGAGCGCAAAGCGCTCCCCGCATTCCCAAGCCCTAAACCCCTTCAAGAAACCCCACCACCACGCTCTTGATGATAAAGGCCAGCACCCCCAGCCCCAGCACGAAGAACAGGATCAGCGTACCGAACTTGCCCGCCTTGGACTTTTTCGCCAGGTCCCAGACGATGAAACCCATGAAACCGATCAGCACGGTAACCAGGATGATCATCATCCACTCTTCGAATACGGCGGGATCCATCGGTGTTCTCCAGGCAGTTTGAGCGCTCGAGTATACGCCCGCAGGCGCGGGCAATTACCGAAGGTGGGTCAATGGCAGCTCGGTGCTGGCCAGCACCTGGTTCAGCACGAAACTCGAACGCACGCTGGTGACGCCTTCGATGCGGGTCAGGCTGCCGAGCAGCAGTTTCTGGTAGTGGTCCATGTCGGGCACCACCACCTTCAACTGGTAGTCGGCATCCATACCGGTGACCAGGCTGCATTCCAGTACCTGAGGCAGGTTGCGGATAGCGGCCTCGAAGGTCTCGAAGCGCTCCGGCGTGTGCCGGTCCATGCCGATCAGCACGTAGGCGGTCAGGCTCAGGCCCAGCTTTTTGCGATCGAGCAGGGCGACCTGGCGGGAGATGTAGCCGTCGTCCTCCAGCTGCTTGACCCGACGCGAGCATGGCGAAGGCGACAAGCCGATGCGCTCGGCCAGTTCCTGGTTGGAAATGCGCGCATCGCGCTGCAATTCGGCGAGGATGCTCAGGTCATAGCGGTCGAGTTTGCTCATGGCATTTGCCTTTTCTGTTCGGATTGCGGCGAATTATCATTCCAGGGTGAAAAATTGCGCAAGTAATATTTATATGAGCAATCTTCGCAATCCGCTGCCGCCAGCTGTCCGGTATCTTTATCAACAGAATCACTGCCCGGACATCAGTCCACGGCGACGCGCCCTAGGCGGGCGGTCGCGGCCAGCCATCCAACCGGATCCGCAGGCCCCCGGGCTACACAGCTTCCAGAAGACGCTGTGAGGTGAGCCGGTGCCACAAGTGCCGAGCACGGACGACAATTCCTGAAGGGAGGCCCTGCGGCCTCCCTTTTTTCATGTCGGTAATTTTAATTGGCCGGCCTGAAGACCACGGTAGACTGGCTGCCTGCTGCAGTTTACCTACCGAGAGGAATACCATGACGTCGCGCATCTGGCAGTTGGCAGGTGTTGGTTTGCTGGGGTTGGGCATCAGCCTTGGGGCGCTGGCCGAAGGGCCCGGCGACCCTGGGCCCGGTCGGCCGCTGAACGCCCGCGACGAAGTGCGCCAGACCCAGCCGCCCCGGCAGGGCTACTACCAGGATATTCCCCGCCGCCATGGCGATGAGCATCGCTGGCAAGCCGGGGGGCCGGGGCCGCAGTACCGCCCTGGGCACACGGTCGATCGTTTCCCTGACCGCTACTGGAAAGTGCCCTATCGCGGCCGTGACTACTTCTACTCCGGCGGTTACTGGTACCGCCCGCATGGCGGCAATTACATCGTGGTAACCCCGCCTTACGGGGTGCGGGTCAATTACCTGCCGCCGTATGCACGGGAAGTGTGGGTGGGTGGGGCGTTGTTCTTCCTGGTTGCCGATACCTACTACCAGTACCTGGAAGACAGCCAGGAATATGTGGTGGTCAACCCGCCGCCACCCGCGCCGCCACCCGCGCCGCCACCGCCGGTTGCGGGCGACTATGACGTGATGGCGTACCCGATGTATGGCCAAGGCCCGGAGCAGCAGGAGCAGGACCGTTACCAGTGCCACCGCTGGGCGGTCAGCCAGTCAGGCTTCGACCCCGCCACCGCGACTTACGCGCCGCCGCCGAATGTGCTCAGCAATTACCAACGCGCACTGGGGGCCTGCTTCAGCGGCCGAGGGTACAGCGTCAACTGACCCACGCGCAGGTTCAGACCGGGTCGGCATGCACCATCACATCCGCTTGCGGATAACGCTGGCGGATCACCCGCGAGGCCTCCACGCACAGCTCATGGGCATCATGCAGCGGCAACTGCCCGGGCAAATCCAGGTGCAGTTGTACGAACCACTGGTTGCCCGACAGCCGCGTACGCAGGTCGTGCACGCCTTTGACCCCGGGAATGGCCAACACCAGCGCGGCCATTTCCTCGCCCACATCGCCGGGCAGCTCCTTGTCCATCAGGATGGCGATACTCTCGCGCGCGATCTGCAGCGCGCTCCACAGGATGTAGAGGGCAATGCCCAGGCCGAACAGCGCATCCAGCTGCGGCCAGCCGAAACGGGCCAGTAACAGCGCCAGCAGGATGCTGCTATTGAGCAGCAGGTCCGAACGGTAGTGCAGCGAGTCGGCGCGGATCGCCGTGGAGCCGGTCAGGCGGATGACCTTGTACTGGAAGGCCAGCAGGGCGACTGTCAGCACCAGTGACAGCAGCATCACTGCGATACCGATGCTGGTATCACCCAAGGGTTGTGGCGTATGCAGGCGCTCGACCGCCTGCACGCCGATCAATACGGCACTGACGCCGATGAACAGCGCCTGCGCCATGCCGGCCAGGGCTTCGGCTTTGCCATGCCCGAAGCGGTGGTCGTCATCAGCCGGGCGCAGGGCGTAGTGCACGGCCAGCAGGTTGAGGAACGAGGCGACGGCGTCCAGTGCCGAGTCGGTGAGCCCGGCCAGCAGGCTGACCGAGCCGCTCAGCCACCAGGCCAGCGCCTTGCTCACTACCAGGATGCCGGCCACCGCCAGCGAGGCGCGGGTGGCCAGGCGCAACAGGCGCTGGTGTTCAGCCGGGGTGGTTATCATCCGTGGTCAGGTCCTTGTGGTTCAGGCTGCTGGCACCAAGCCAAGGCTGGCCAATTGCTCGACACTGCCGCGGTGCTGGATAAGCCGCGGGTCGTCAAGCGGCAGGCGCTGGCCCAGTTCGGTTTCAAGAATGGCCTGCAGTTTCAGGTTGTCGACCTTGCCATCCGGGCTGACGGCCTGTTGCAGTTTTGCCGGGTCGACCTGGGCGGTGTGGCCGCCTGGGTAGTAGATGGCGCCGGTGGCGAAGTCGATGCCGAAGGCGATCAGCCCGGGGATCACGTAGAAGAGGATGCCGATAGCGTCCATGGCGGCAACCACCGGGTCGATCTTGCCACCGATCTGGCCGCGACGGTCCGGGTAGAAAATGGTGCCGCAGGCGGTCAGTTGGGTCAGCAGGGTAACCACGAGTGCGCCACCGATGGCGCGGGTTGGGATGCGCATGACAATCTCCGAAAGGGTATTCAGCAGGGCAAGCGAAGCGCCTGCGCCAGATGCTAAGACCATGATAGGGCAGGCTGGGTTCGCCGTTATACTCGCCAGACTGTTCGAGGACCACCATGATTTCATTACCCATTGATGCGGCCTTGCCCGCTTTGCGCCAAGCCTTGCAAACCCGCGACGAAGCGGTGCTCGAGGCGCCCCCGGGGGCGGGCAAGACCACCCGTGTGCCGCTGGCGTTGTTGCACGAGCCATGGCTGGCCGGGCAGACCATCCTCATGCTGGAACCCCGGCGCCTGGCCGCCCGCGCCGCGGCCGAGCGGCTGGCCAGTGAGCTGGGTGAGCAGGTTGGGCAAACCGTGGGCTACCGCATCCGCCTGGACAGCAAGGTGGGCCCCGGCACCCGTATCGAAGTGGTCACCGAAGGTATTCTTACCCGTCGCCTGCAAGCCGACCCGGCACTGGAAGGGGTGGGCTTGCTGATTTTCGACGAATACCACGTTTTGCCACAATCCCCGGAAACGCATATTTCTTGTCAAACCAAGATTTGAGCCTTGCTGCCCTTTCTTTGCTCTGCTCCTCATCGAGCACCTAAGTGGTGTATCAGGTGATGCAGTCAAGCTAAGCCCGACCCTGCAGCTTTTCCATTCCGGACCAACCCTCGGCGAGGGTCTTTAATCCCACCTCCGGTAGGTGCCACGGGAGGTTCTTCATTGCCGCACGAGCGCTGCTCCGCTCCAGCAACCTCTCACGAAGCCAATGCCTAGCCAGCCTTCATCCCATGGAATAGCAATGAGGTGATTCGCCGGACATTGCTGTTGTGTTCCTCGCGATCTGGATCCGTCGCTTTGACTAGCCTCATCAGCTGGACATGGGAATAGTCGTTCAAGAGGAACGCGGCCAACTCGACGTCCAGATCCGCCCTGAGCTTGCCTGCCTCCTGAAGCGCCCTGAGCACATTTGCAATCTCTCCCTGCAGCTTACGGTTCATTTGATGGTACGAGTCAGGCAGCCCGACTCCACCGCTCAGCACCAGTGGCAGCAGCTCAGCCCAAATGGGGGCAGGTAAGACTTTGAGGCTGTAGCTGATCAGAAGCGATTCCAGGTGGCACAGCAGATCCACCGGGTCTTCGAACTGGTGCATGACCTCCCGCAGGTCGAGCACTGCGCGCTGATCAGCCTCCTGAAGCAACCCCAGCAGGATCTCCTGCTTGCTCGGGTAGTACTTGAAAACGGTAGGTGACGACACCCCGGCGAGCTTCGCTATCTGGTCAATAGACGTCTGCGCATACCCCTGATCTCTGAACAATTCGATGGCCGCCTCGGAGATGGCCTGGCGGCGCAGCTCCATCTGTCGTTCACGTAATCCACTCACTTGCGCTATCCGGTTGTCCACAGTCGAATGCAGCCTACCAGAAAAGGTGATCCCAATAAAATGTTTTAGTTGACTAAAGTTTTTGTTCGTAATAAATCTTTAGGGCATCTGCACGAACCGCAGAGTCATTTTTCGGGACAGCGTCATGAACGATAACAAGATTGATCATCTGGCCGAGCAGTACCGTAAGGCCAAGCAAGCGGTCATCAGCGGTGGACTTTCGGTCTCTCTGATGCAAGGGTTCCCAGCCACTCCAGATGCCCGGGTGACCTGGGATAACTGGATGCGTCCACCCTACAACCGCTGGGCTTTCAGAAATCTTGCACGCCTGCGCCCAACCATCGATGTCAAAGCTGGGAACGGTGCTCCCAGTGAGTGGAAATGTGCTCCCGGATCACTGGGTGGCTTGGCGTTCGAAAGCGTGATCGGCGAGTCGGTGACGGTTGCTGAGCACCTGCAGGCGAGCAAAACTGACGCCTTCATCGTGGTGCGTAACGGCGAGGTTATGCACGAGGAGTACTTCAATGGTCAGCAGCGCAGCGACCGGCACATCATGTTCTCCGTTACCAAATCGTTGATCGGCATGATCGGTGAAGACTTAGTGTCGTCGGGCATTTTGAACCCGGAGGCTCTGGCCAAGACCTATGTTCCTGAGTTTGGCGACGGTGCCTTCGCAGACGCAACCGTGCAGCAACTGTTCGACATGGCGGTAGGCATCGACTACAGCGAGGTCTATGACGATCCTGCTTCGGAAAGCTCTCAATATGGCTACGCCTGCGGATTTCAGCCGGCGCCGACTGAGTTTTCGCGCTATGAGTCGCTGTACCAGTACATCCCCTCGTTGCGAAAATTGGGTGAGCACGGTGGGTTTTTCCACTACGTGACTGCAACGACTGAGGCGTTAGCGTGGGTGATGGAGCGAGCAAGCGGTCTGTCTTGTTCGGAGCATCTTGAGCGCGTGTGGGGCAAGCTCAGCTGCGAGCGCGATGGCTATTTTATGGCTGACCCTTGGGGGCGCAGTGTGGCTGGTGCCGGCTTCAACGCGACCTTGCGTGACATGGCCCGCTTTGGTCAGTTGATTCTCGATGGCGGCAACCGCAATGGTGAACAGCTCATTTCTCAGAGCGCGATCGAGCGAGTGCTTCGTGGCGCTGACCCTGCTATCTACGCTGCGAACGAAGAGTTCTCCGAGTGGACGCCGGGGGCGTCGTATCGCAGCCAGTGGTATGTCTTCAACGACCACAGTCAAGCCATCATGGCAGGTGGTATCCATGGGCAGTACCTGTTTGTGGATATTCCCTCTAGGACAGTAATCGTCAAGCAATCCTCCCTACCTGAAGCTGTTACCGACCTAGATGCGGATAGCGTGCGGATGCTACGCGCTATTGCAATGCATTTGAGTGTTTAAAAAATAATTAAAGGATGCGGTCGCATCCTCCTGCTTTAGCAGGTTTAGGCGGCATGATTTGCCGCCCAACTGCCCTGTAATACAAAAACAATGCACAGGAGCATCACATGTACCGCACCCCGCGTAATGCCGGAGTATTGCTAGCGCTCGGCCTCGTTTCAGTGAGTCAGTTCACATGGGCCGGTTACAAGTTTGAAGATGGTGATTTAAGTGGAGAGTTTTCATTCTCTGCGGGTGGCTCTACTGTCACCGCTCGGAACATTAACTTCGGGGCCGGGGTCAAGGATCTTCGTAGCGGTAAGGATCGTGGTACAAAAACGACTTGGCAAGAAATCTATGTCAAGCCCAAGGTTGCATTTGATTATAAGTTGAATCCTGATCTGAGCTTATTGGCGGGTGGCTCAGTGGTTGCCGCAAGCACCTTTGGGGATGGTGATGCTGGCGGCAACACGCGCAGCTCCGATGGCAGCGCTTCTGTCGAAGAGGCTTACGCAGGCTTCCGGGCTGGGAATTGGAAATTCACGGCTGGCCGTCAGGACTACATGATTGGTACCGGCTTCATCGTCATGGATGGCAACCTTGATACCTTCGGGGACGGCGCGTACTGGCTTGGCCCGCGCACGGCGTTTCGCGATTCTGCTTTGTTGGCCTGGGATGGTGGAGCTGCTCAGGTACAAGCTTTCAGTTTGACCACCGATGATCATCTGGGCGATTTCCGGATGAATGGGGTCAACCTGGATTATGATGTGGGCGGTGCAGTCGTTCTTGGGGCAACTGCTATGAAGGTCGATGCGCTTGAGGGCCATACCCCTGCACGAGCTGCCCGTGACGGTATGCAGGTCTATAACGTGCGGGCTCTCAAGGCCGTTCACCCGGCTCTGCCCGCTCTGGAACTCAATGGCGAATACGCAGTCCAGCGAGGGAATGGTGACGGCGTTGACTACGACGCCAACGCTTGGTATGCCGAGGCGGATTACACGTTTGATATGCTTCCCTTCGCGCCTGTGCTTGGATACCGTTACACGCACTTTTCGGGTGACTCCGATCTAACTGATAATCGCCAAAAAGCCTGGGATCCTTTAAGTAAAGGGTTTATCGACTGGGGTACCTGGTTGCTCGGTGACGTCGTCGGAAACTATCTCCTGTTCAACACCAACCAGAATGTTCATCAGTTTTCAATCAAGAACCACCTCACTGAAAACCTGACGTTTGGTGTCATCCACTACCAATTCTCGCTTGACGAAAAGAACTATCAAGGCACCCCGGTTGACAAGCGTAGATTTGCGGATGAGACGGCAGTGTACTTAGATTGGACGCCAACGCCTCGCCTTTATACGTCCCTTTCGTATAACTGGGTAAATGCCAAATCCGCTGCAAAACAAGTTTTCGGGGATGACGAGCGTTTCAGTGCGCTTGAACTCTATTTTACGTATCGCTACTGAGTTCAATCACGCATTATCAATTGCGAGGTGTCGTTCATGAAGCAGGCTTTTTTGCGCAGCGTGTTTGGCGTCGCTGCACTGGCCGTCAGTTCTCTGGCTTGGGCTCAGCCTACCGTCAGGATCTACAACTGGATTGAGTATCTACCACCGCAGGTTCTGAAGGACTTTGAGCAGGAGACAGGCATACGTCCAATTTACGATGTGTTCGATAGCGTTGAAATCCTTGAGTCAAAGTTGTTGACCGGTAACTCGGGCTATGACGTAGTCTTTCCTGGAAGCTCGAACATTGGAAAGCTCATCCAGGCTAAAGCGCTAGAGCCACTTGATCGTGCGCAGCTACCGAACTGGAGTCATTTAGATGAGTCCGCGATGAAAAACCTCGAAGCAGTGGGGGATACGGGGAACCAATATGCCGTTCCGTACCTGCTTGGAACTACGATCATCGGCTACAACGTGGACATGGTTCAGAAGGCGCTCGGCGAAGACGCAGACATGGGTTCGTGGGACGCCATATTCAAACCTGAAAATATTTCCAAGCTCGCCACGTGCGGCGTTGGTTTCCTGGATGCTGCGACAGAGATCATTCCGATTGCCTTGCATTACCAAGGCCTCGATCCAAACAGTCAAAAGGCCAGTGATTACAAGCAGGCCGAGCAGGCAGTTCTGAAAATTCGCCCATATGTGAGCTATTTCAACTCGTCCAGGTATGGCATGGATCTGGCCAACGGGGATATCTGCGCAGCCGTTGGGTGGTCGGGCGGCTTTACTTTGGCCAAGCAACTTGCCAACGTTGCCGGAAAAGGGGTCAAGATCAAGATGGTTGTCCCCAAGGAGGGCGCACCTACCTGGTCAGATGTCATCGCCATTCCTCTGAACGCACCGAATGCTAAGGAGGCTCATGTTTTCATAAACTACATCCTCCGCCCTGATGTGATTGCCAAAATCAGCAATAAGATCGGTTACCAAAATCCAAACAAGGACGCGACTGCTCTGGTAGATGAATCCTTGCGAAACGATCCTACGATCTACATTCCTGAAGCGGAGCGTTCTAACTTGTACGTTCTTGAACCGATACCGTCATCCATCGAGCGCGTACGGACTCGAACCTGGACGTCGATCAAGAGCAATCGATGATTCGGATTGCACGAGAGGAAGTAATGGAAAAGTCCGAGCACGAATCTGTGAGCGTACCTGATTTAGAGTGGGTCATGACCTTGAAGGTTGATATCTCTGTGCATGAGAACTTGGGAGAGTGTTGCGAAGGTTGGCGCAGCAACTACCCGATCACGGGGGGTACCTTTGAAAGCCTGGGTTTTCGTGGGCGTGTTTTGCCTGGGGGAAGTGACCAGTATCTTGAGCGAAGGGACGGCGTAGGGGAGCTGGATGCCCGGTACAGCCTGTTAACGGATGCCGGAGAACTCATCAATATCCACAACACAGGCCGCCTGCTTCTCGACGAGGAAGGACGACGCTTGAGCGCGGAAGGCGTGTGGCCATTGAAGCAAGAGCGCTATCGCTGTACCTGCACACCGGTCTTCCAGGTGGCTAATGGGCCTTTGAGCTGGTTGCGAGATCACGTGTTTATTGGCCATGTCAGCTATCCCGCTGAAGGGCAAGTTCACATTGCCTGTTACCGTTTAGCGTAACAGGCGTCGTCGACATAGGCTGGTCTTATGTATTGAGGCCCACCCTGGTCGTCCGCCAAGCGGCGACCAGCAGGATCTAACAAAAATATGAATACACAATCAGACAACGTCTTGCGCGCAGCCTGCATTCTCATTGCGGCAGGATCCATTCTTGCCGTAGGCATTCAACCGATTTTCATCGGCCTCTTAGTCGAGCGCCTGGGGTTAACGCTCGCTCAGCAAAGCAGTGTCATGTCAGCCGAAATGTGTGGTTCGATTTTTGGCACGTTGGCATGCGTTCCGATCATGCGCCGGTTTAGTGTTCGCACTACGGCACTCTTGGCTGCATCCGCGTTACTCGTAAGCAATCTATTCACTGCTCAGGTTTCTGATGTTTCGATGTTGATGGCGGCTCGTGTCGTTGCCGGAATAGGATCGGGGATCCTGTACGCCTATTCCATTTTCGGCCTCGGAGGGTTGCGCGACCCTGATCGCTCCTATGGGGTGCTGCTGTTCATGCAAACAGCGCTTTTTGCTTTCTCGGCTGCGACAGTACCGCTGATTGCAGGGCGTCTGGGTTTCGGGTGGGCAATCAATTACCTGTCGATCTGGTTCGCCTTGATCTGCTTCGCGTGCATGTTTTTGCCTCGGACAACCGCTCCCAAGCCCAAAAATACAACCGACGCGAATGCGAAGAGTCTTTCGGTCGTTGGGGTGTTCTCCCTTATCGGGATGGTCTTGCTCCAAGTGTCCATCTATTCGCTTTGGGGGTTCGTAGAGGGCATAGGCACTGACGCGGGAATCGGGGCCGTGGAGATCGGTTGGGCCTTGAGCGTCGGTTTGCTGGGTGGTTTGCCCGGAGCCGCATTGCCAAGCCTTCTGGGCAAGAAGCTCGGGCGAGTGCCGATGATTCTTACGGGCTCGACGATCGTATTGGCGGCCATCGTCATGTTTGCAACCGCCATCAGAAGTGCCGTTGATCTGGGGATCGCCGTGTTTCTTATGAACGTTGGCTGGAACCTTGCGCTGTCGTACTACATGTCGTCGGTCGTCGCCCATGATCCAACGGGTCGGCTCACTCGCATGGTGGGGAGCCTGCAAGTCATCTCTGCCGCTGCAGCGCCAACGATTTTGATGGTGCTCATCGGTAACCAAGGTCGGCAGGAGATTTTTACCCTATCGGCGGGCTCGGTGTTGCTGGGCGGTCTATCGATGGCGGTGATGCTGGTACTCAACCGCAGGCGCAAGACCGAAGCTGATTTTGCTATTCAGTAAGGCTGTAGGAATGTCATCCCCCTTTGGGCGGTGGGCGCAGATCCACTCATGATTAGGGCTAATTGACCTTTAGATCAACTACCTCTATCGGCGCACCCGCCTGAACATGATTCCGGGAGGCAAGGCAGGGCCTCGTTACCTCAGGGAATACTCGATCCTTCGAAAGGGGCTGGTGGTCACTCCGGATGAGCGTGAGGGCATCCTGAAGGCCTGGCTGGATGAGCAGATCAAGACCGCAAGCTACCTCCGCTCAGCCTCGCCGAGCGTTGGCAGGACGATGCATGGGCGTCTGCACAGATCTGCAGCCGTTCTGACCGGCTATCAATCACGCAGATCACGGCCATTCGCGAGCTATCCGTCAGTCATCCGGTTGATGAAATAGCACATCGCACTGGCGCCACAATTTCTCAAGTCCAGCGTGTGATTGCCCGCAAATCCTACTCCCGCGTCATTTGAGTATTGGCTCAGCTCCGGCCTCCTTGAGGCGATCAACCTTTGTATACTGCCGCGTATGTCGTAGGAGTACACATGAGTTCGTTGCCGATCAATGCCGCGTTGCCGGCCCTTCTAAAAGCCCTTCAAGAGCGAGATGAAGTGGTGCTCCAAGCACCGCCTGGCGCCGGTAAAACGACGCGCGTTCCACTCGCGCTGCTCGATGAGTCCTGGCTTCAAGGGCAGACAATCATCATGCTCGAACCTCGCCGCCTTGCGGCGCGCGCTGCTGCGGAGCGCATGGCGAGTGAGCTGGGTGAGAAGGTCGGCGAAACCGTGGGCTATCGCATTCGTCTCGACAGCAAGGTAGGCCCGCGTACGCGCATCGAGGTAGTTACTGAAGGTATCCTGACGCGCCGCCTGCAAAGCGATCCTGCGCTTGAGGGCGTGGGTCTTGTGATCTTCGACGAGTTCCATCTGCGAAACCTGGATGCCGATCTCGCGTTGGCATTGACGCTAAATGGACGTGAGCTGTTCCGGGACGATGCTCCGCTGAAAGTACTGCTGATGTCGGCAACCCTTGAGGGCGAGCGGCTGTCACGCTTGCTGGATTACGCACCGATCGTGTCCTGCGAAGGGCGGATGTACCCGGTGTCGACGATCTGGAGCAGGCCGCAGCAGCCCGGTGAGTACCTCGAACCCCGGGCCATCAGTGCGTGCCTTGATGCTCTCGACGAGCAGACAGGCAGTTTGCTTGTATTCCTGCCAGGGCAGGCTGAGATCCGTCGTGTTCAAGCAGGGCTGGAAGACGCTTTAAGAGCCTCGCCATCTTTGCAGCAGAACACACTCCTATGCCCGCTGCATGGTGAACTCGATCTGAATGAGCAGCGTGCGGCGATCGATCCCGCCCCACCTGGGAAGCGCAAAGTGGTGCTGGCAACCAACATCGCCGAGACCAGTATCACCATTGATGGTGTGCGCGTAGTCATCGATACAGGCCTTGAGCGGGTTCCGCGCTTCGACCCACGAAGTGGGATGACGAGGCTGGATACTCAGCGGATATCCAAAGCCAGCGCAACCCAGCGTGCAGGTCGTGCAGGCCGGGTTGAGCCAGGGGTGTGTTATCGCCTGTGGTCTGAGGCCCAGCATGAGCAGATGGCTGGATTCAGTGCCCCCGAAATTCAGCAAGCCGACCTCACAGGCTTGGCGCTGCAACTCGCTAAATGGGGTGCAGAATCGGGTGACCTACGATGGCTTGATGCGCCGCCTTCAGCGGCATTTTCACAAGCGAATGACCTGCTCCGCCGCCTTGGCGCGCTGCAACAAGATGGGCAGTTGACCAAGCATGGCCAAGCGATGGCAGAGCTGCCCAGTCATCCACGCATTGCACATCTGTTGTTGCGTGGCCATGAGCTGGGCCTCACTGAGACAGCGTGCAACATTGCAGCCCTGCTCGGCGAGCGAGATATACAGCGTGGCAGCGGCGCAGATTTGCACAGTCGGCTGGCCATTCTTTCAGGGGAGCAAAGGGCTCAGCGATCAGAGCAAGCCGGCGCCCAACGAGCGAAGCAATTGGCGAAGCAGTACCGTTCATACATGCGCGGCTCAGCATCGCAACCCGTCGCTGATCCTGATCACCCTCAATGGGTGGGCTGCCTCTTGGCACTCGCCTATCCCGATCGTGTTGCGCAACAGCGCCGAGCTGGAGGGGCTGAGTATCGGTTGGCGAATGGTCGAGCAGCGATGTTTACAGAAGCTGATGCGCTGATGAAACATCCGTGGTTGGTCATTGCTGATTTGGGCAGTCGGCAGGGCCAGCGCGAAGAACGGATCTACCTGGCTGCCGATTTGGACGAAGCGTTGTTCGACACTGTCCTGAAAGAGCAGGTCACCCAGGTGGATGAGCTCGATTGGGATGAGCGAGAGGGCGTCCTTTGTGCTGAGCGGCAGGTGAAAGTGGGGGAGTTGATCCTGGCTCGCGCACCCCTGGCCAACCTCGACGATGACGCCCGTGTTCAGGCCCTGCTCAACTACGTTCGCCGCAAAGGCCTGGAGCTTTTGCCGTGGACACCAGAGCTACGTCAGTGGCAGGCGCGAGTTGAGTTGCTGCGCATTCTGGATGAAGAGGCAGGTAGCCCAAGTGAGTGGCCTGATCTTCGTACTGAAGCCCTGCTGGTGTCGCTTGAGGTGTGGTTAGGCCCGTATGTGGGAAAGGTCACCCGGCTAAGCCATTTCGGTCAGCTGGACTTATCCTCCATGCTCCGCAATTTGCTGCCTTGGCCTTTGCCGCAGCAGCTCGATGCACAGGCACCTCAGACGATTCCAGTCCCCTCAGGTTCGAATATTCGCATCGATTACAGTGAACGTCCCCCGGTGCTTGCTGTAAGACTGCAGGAGCTGTTCGGGCAGGCTGATACACCACGCATTGCAAATGGACGACAGGTGCTCAAGCTGCATCTGCTATCGCCGGCACGCCGTCCGGTTCAGGTTACCCAAGACCTTGCGAATTTCTGGAAGTCCACGTACGGCGATGTGAAGAAAGACTTGAAGGGGAGGTACCCGAAGCATTTTTGGCCGGATGATCCACTGATCGCTCAAGCGACTGCGCGTGCCAAGCCCAGAGGCACATGATCGACAGGAGGCGCGCAGGGGCGGAAGGCATTTTGCCAAACTGAGGATTCAGAGCGCTTCCAAGGGCAGCATAAAACTGCCCTATTTTATGCGCTCACTGCAAAGCGCCGCGTACTTTGTACTACTGGTGCGCTTAGCCTCGCTTGGTCGTAATTGGGGATATGTCGCCCATACCGCAAATATCTCCTCGTCAAGAAAGCTACCCAAGGTTCGAGACGCCCGTGAGGTTTTACGAGGTGAGCTCTAGAGTGTCAATGTTGGGTCTGAAGCGAACGTGCGGCTGGCGGATAGGCTGTCAATGTCTGCCGTAATCGACCTGCAGATAGTCAATCTTTGGAAGCAACATTGACAGTCAATGCCGTTTTTGTCTGAACTGGCTAACGCCCGTATGTTTCGGGGGCTACACGTTGTCAATCAATCAGGGAGGTAGGTGATAGAAAAGACTACTGGCCAGATGACCCTCTGGTGGCGGAGGCCACGGCCCGGGCGAAGCCGCGCGGCACCTGAAGGCGGCGCAGTGCCCCTGCACGTGCGCAGGCGACCTGCAGTGCTCACTCAGGCGCTGGCTTTTTCTTCCAGCAACATGAACAGCCGGTAGAGCACCACTGTGCTGAACAGCTGCAGGAAGCCGCTGAGGCTGTCCATGGCCAGCTCCATTGCCGGCGATGGCTCGGGGAACGCCATGAGCAGCAACCCGTCGATCAGCCAGATCGGTGCCAGCACCGCGACCACGCAAACCATGATGCGCATGAAATGCCCGGTGGTCATGCTGGCGCTGTCGCGCATCGCCTGCACCACCGGCCGGCCACGCAGTACCAGCAGGTACTCGGCGAACACCAGGTTGATCATGATCCACACGCCCGGGAATACGAACAGGGCCAGGCCCGCCATGATCAGCAGCGAGCTGATCAGGATCAGCAGGGCCAGTTGCGGCCACAGCTGCAAGGCGCGGGCGAACAGGTCGCGCTTGGCGATGTCCTGGCCCTGGCTACGGGTGTCCAGGTACAGGATCAGGGCGGCGCTATACAGCGGATAGCACAGCAGGCTGATCAGCATGCCGTAGGCAGGCGATGCCTGGTCGCCCAGTTGCCGGTACAGCAGTTGGGTGAGCAGGGCCTCCAGCACGACCAGCGGCAGGCACAGCTGGATAATGTTCGGCAGGTGGCGGCGGAAAAAGTACAGGGAGTCGCGCAGGACGCTCAGCGGATTCATCGGGCTATATCGCATGGCAGTAAAAACAGGTGCATCACTTTAGCCCAAAGCAGGCGTGGCGCTGTCACTTGCTGAAAAATGTTTCACCCTTGCAGCGATTGAATCGCGCGGCGCAACGCCCCATCTTTGAGGTTGTCCGTTGTCCCGCTACCCATGAGGTCGCCCCATGAACACTGAAGAACAAACCCTGATCGACGGCCTGTTCGGCCGTCTCAAGCAAGCCGAAGACCCAAGCCAGCCGCGCGACCCGCAGGCCCAGGCCTGCATCGAGCAGCACCTGCGCCAGCAGCCGGCGGCACCTTACTACATGGCCCAGGCGATCCTGGTGCAGGAAGCGGCGCTCAAGCGCCTCGACGAGCAGAACAAGCAGCTGCAGGCCGAGCTGGAACAGGCCCGTGCCCAGGCGGCCCAAGGCAGCAACAGTGCGCCCAGCGCTGGCGGTGGCGGTTTCCTGTCCAGCATTTTTGGTACGGGCGGGCGCGCTGCAGCGCCGCCGGTGCAGCCACAGCGGCCAGCGCCTGCGGTGGCATCGGCTGGCGGCTGGCGTGAGCCGGCGGCACCGGCCTACGCGCAACCGCCGGCACAGCAGCCTGGCGTGGGCGCTGCGCCGGCACGCAGTGGTGCCAGCAGCTTCCTCGGTGGGGCCATGCAGACCGCCGCCGGTGTGGCTGGTGGTGTATTGCTGGCGCAAGGTATCAGCAGCCTGTTCAACCACAACTCCCAGCCCGAAGAGGTGGTCGAGGTGATCAAGGAAGAGCCTGCGCCGGCCAGTGACAGTGGTGGCTGGAATGACCAGGGCGGGCAGCAGCAAGTGGCCGACAACGGTGGCTGGGGCAGCGACCAGGGTGGGTACGCCGACACCGATTACAGCAGTGATGACGGTGGGTTCTTCTCGGACGACGACTCCTACGTCTGACAGGTCTGGCATACTGCTGGCATTTCCGGGGCAGCGCAGCGGCCCCGGCATTCCAGGCCAGACAAGAGGTTCCCAGGTGAAAAAGATCGCGCTGTTCGCCGATGTGCAGAACCTCTACTACACCGTGCGCCAAGCCCATGGTTGCCATTTCAACTACACCGCCCTATGGGCCGATGTCTGCCGCGAAGGGCAGATCGTCGAGGCCGTGGCGTATGCCATCGACCGCGGCGACAGCAAGCAGCAACAGTTCCAGCAGATCTTGCGCAACCTTGGGTTCGACGTGCGCCTCAAACCCTTCATCCAGCGCAGCGACGGCTCGGCCAAGGGCGACTGGGACGTGGGCATTACCCTGGATGTGATCGATGCCGCCAGCCGGGTCGACCAAGTGGTGCTGGCCTCGGGTGACGGCGATTTCGACCTGCTGCTGGAGCGGGTGATCCAGCGCCACGGCACTGAGGCGGTGGTGTATGGTGTGCCCGGGCTGACGGCGCTGTCACTGATCCGTGCCGCCAGCCGCTATGTACCCATCGAGGGTAAGTTGTTGCTCAAGCACTGAGGTCATTCGTGGAACGTATCGCTGTCATCGACTTTGAAACCACCGGCATTTCCCCCGGTGCCGGCTGCCGCGCCACCGAAGTGGCGGTGGTCATGCTGGAAGGCGGGCGCATTGTCGAGCGCTACCAGAGCCTGATGAACGCCGGTGTGCCGGTACCCGCATTCGTCGCCGGGCTGACCGGCATCACCACGGCGATGCTGCGCAGTGCGCCGCCGGTCGACAAGGTCATGAACGAGGTGGCCGAGTTTGTGGGTGAGACCCCGCTGCTGGCACACAACGCCGCGTTCGACCAGAAGTTCTGGGATTACGAACTGGCGCGCATCGGCCGCAGCCGCAGCCAGTCATTTGCCTGTTCGCTGTTGTTGTCGCGGCGCCTGTTGCCGGCAGCGCCGAACCACAAGCTGGGCACCCTGACCCGCTGGGCGGGGCTGCCGGACACCGGTACTGCGCACCGGGCCATGGCCGATGCCGAAATGGCCGCCAACCTGATGCAGCACCTGGCCGGCGTGTTGCGAGAACAGCATGGTGTGCAGCAGCTCTCGCATGGCCTGCTGTGCCGGTTGCAGAAAACACCGGCAGCCAAGCTGCGCGAGGCGCTGGTCAAGTATGCTTGAGGCGTGTTCGGCGCTCGCTTCAAGCGGCGCCCGCTTCAAACCGAACGCACCGAAAGTGTGCCGCTCATTTCTAGCCATTCTGTAACTTCTGTTCGCTCAGGCAGGCCCCTAGACTGTTCACCCGTAAACGGATTTCGAGTGTCCAATGCCTGCCTCCCGTCGCTTTCCCTGGTTGCTCATCGGCGCCTTCCTGGCGCTGTACCTGGTCTGGGGCTCCACCTACCTGTTCATCCGCATTGGCGTCGAGAGCTGGCCACCGATGCTCATGGCCGGTGTGCGTTTCCTGATCGCGGGTAGCCTGCTGTACGGTTTTCTGCGCTGGCGCGGTGCGCCGGCACCCACGTGGCCGCAATGGCGGGCTGCCGGGGCAATCGGCTTTCTGCTGCTCAGTTGCGGCAACGGCGGGGTAACGGTGGCCGAACACGCTGGCGTGGCCTCGGGGGTGGCGGCCCTGGCGGTGGCGACGGTGCCGCTGTTCACCTTGCTGTTCGGCCTGCTGTTCGGGCACCGCAACTCGAAACTGGAGTGGGCAGGCATTGCCCTTGGGCTGCTGGGTATCGCCCTGTTGAACCTGGGGTCCAACCTGCAGGCGAGCCCGATTGGCGCAGCGTTGATCATTTTTGCCGCGGCCTCGTGGGCATTCGGTTCGGTGTGGAGCAAAAGCCTGCCCCTGCCACAGGGGCCAATGGCCAGTGCCGCAGAAATGCTGGTGGGTGGCGCAGTGCTGTTGTTGGGCAGCCTGCTGTCGGGCGAGCGCATGACGCAGGTACCAAGCGCTGCCGGCTGGGGCGCGTTGGCCTACCTGGTGTTCTTCGGCTCTATCCTGGCCTTCAGCGCCTACATGTACCTGCTCAAGCACGTGCGCCCGGCAGCTGCCACCAGCTACGCCTACGTCAACCCGGCCGTGGCGGTGCTGCTGGGGATCCTGTTTGCCGGTGAGCAGATCGGTGCCGAAGAGTGCGTGGCGATGGCGGTAATCATTGGCGCAGTGGTGCTGATCGGCCTGCCGCAGTGGCGCAAGCCTGCCAAACCCGTATTGCCGTTGAAAGGCGAAATCTGCAAGTAGGCAGGGACGATGCGGTAAACTTGCCGGCTTCGCTGAACCCCTGACGGTATTGCCATGAATTTCGCCCAACTCGGCCTGATCGAACCGCTGCTGCGCACCTTGCAGCAGCTGGCCTACACCACCCCCACACCGGTGCAGGCCAAGGCCATTCCCGCCGTGCTGGCCGGCCGCGACCTGATGGCCGCGGCCCAGACCGGCACCGGAAAAACGGCAGGCTTTGCCCTGCCGGTACTGCAGCGCCTGGCCCTGGAAGGCGAGAAAGTGGCCAGCAACTCGATCCGTGCCCTGGTGCTGGTGCCGACCCGAGAGCTGGCCGAGCAGGTGCACAACAACGTGCGCGAGTACGCCGAGAACCTGCCGTTGAGCACCTATGCGGTGTACGGCGGGGTCAGCATCAACCCGCAGATGATGCGCCTGCGCCGTGGCGTCGACCTGCTGGTCGCCACCCCTGGCCGCCTGCTCGACCTGTTCCGGCAGAACGCGGTCAAGTTCAACCAGGTGCAGACCCTGGTGCTGGACGAAGCCGACCGCATGCTCGACCTGGGCTTTGCCGAAGAGCTGCAATCGGTCTATGCCGCGTTGCCACGCAAGCGCCAGACTTTGCTGTTTTCCGCCACGTTCTCCGAGCAGATCCGCCTGCTGGCAGGGCTGGCCCTGAATGACCCGCTGAGTATCGAAGTCAGCCCACGCAATGCCACTGCCGCCAGCGTCAAGCAGTGGCTGGTACCTGTGGATAAAAAGCGCAAGGAAGACCTGTTCTGCCACCTGATGCGCAAGCAGCGCTGGAAGCAGGTGCTGGTGTTCGCCAAGACCCGCAATGGCGTCGACCAGTTGGTGGCGCGCTTGCTGGCCGAGGGTGTGAATGCCGATGGTATCCACGGTGACCGCCCGCAGGCGACCCGCCAGCGCGCACTGGACAGCTTCAAGGCCCGGGAAATCCAGGTGCTGGTGGCCACCGATGTGGCTGCCCGTGGCCTGGATATCGACGATTTGCCGCTGGTGGTCAACCTGGACCTGCCCATCGTTGCCGAGGACTACGTGCACCGTATCGGCCGCACCGGGCGGGCGGGCAACAAGGGGGAGGCGATTTCGCTGGTGTGCGCCGATGAAGTGCAGCTGCTGGCGGCGATTGAGGTGCTGACCCGCCAGACCCTGCCGCGTCATGAAGAACCGGACTTCATTCCGGATCACCGGGTGCCGATGACCGACGCCAGTGGCCAGGTGATCAAGAAGCCGAAGAAGCCCAAAAAGCCGAAAGAGAACAGCGCCAAGCGTGGCTTGGGGCGCTGGATGGACAGCACCGAGGGGGGCAATGCCGAGCCTGCAGTGAAGGCGGTGCGCAAGGTACCTAGCTTCAATGGCGGGCCGCGCAAGCGTAAACCTTAGCCTCGCGGCGCCACAGTGGGGCGGTGTCAGCCCTGGGCTTTGAGCCATTGTGCAGCCGCCCGCCCGGCGTGCTGCCCGCTGGCAAAGCACGCGGTGAGCAGGTAGCCCCCGGTCGGTGCCTCCCAGTCCAGCATCTCGCCGGCACAGAACACCCCCGGCATGCCTTTGAGCATCAGCCCTGCATCCAGCCCCTCGAAACGCACACCGCCGGCGCTGCTGATCGCTTCATCCAGCGGTCGCGTGCGCACCAGGGTGATTGGCAGGGCCTTTATCGCCTGCGCCAACGCTTCAGGGCTGGCAAAGGTTGCAGGGTCGGTCAGCTCGCGCAACAGTGCGGCTTTAACCCCATCGATACCCAGCTGGCTGTGCAGGTGCTTGGCCATGGAGCGCGAGCCCCGTGGCCTGGCCAGTGCCTGGGCAATCTTGTCCACAGGCTTGTCCGGCAACAGGTCAAGCAACAACACGCCCCGGCCATCGCGGTTGATGGCCTCACGCACCCGCGCCGACCAGGCATACACCAGGCTGCCTTCCACACCTTGCGCGGTGAGGATGAACTCACCTTTGCGCGGTGCACTGCCAGGCACGCTGAGGGCGATGTTCTTCAGCGGCGCGCCGGCGAACTTGTCTTTCAACAGCGCGCTCCAGCCGGCCACCTCGAAACCGCAGTTGCTCGGTTGCAGGGGCGAGATATCCACAGCCCGTTCGGCCAGCAGCGCTTGCCAGCTGCCGTCGGAACCCAGGCGCGCCCAACTGCCGCCACCCAGTGCCAGCACCAGCACAGCGGCGTTGACCAGGCGTTCGCCCTGTGGATAAGCGATGCGCAAGGCCCCCTCGGCGTTCCAGCCGAGCCAGCGATGGCGGGTGTGGATAACTACCCCGCTGTCGCGCAGGCGCTTGAGCCAGGCGCGCAGTAACGGGGCGGCTTTCATGTCGGTGGGGAATACCCGGCCTGATGTGCCGACGAAGGTCTCGATGCCCAGGCCGTGAATCCACTGGCGCAAAGCATACGCGTCGAACTCGCCCAGCAGGGTGTCGATTTCACCTTGGCGTTCGGCATAACGGGCCACGAACGCGGGGTAAGGCTCGGAATGGGTGATGTTCATGCCGCCGACACCCGCTAGCAGGAACTTGCGGCCCACCGAAGGCATGGCATCGAACACCTCGACCGCCAGGCCTGCCTGGGCCAGGGCTTCAGCGGCCATCAGGCCGGCGGGGCCGCCACCGATGACGACAGCAAAGGGAGGCGATGCGGAGTTGAAATCGGGCATGGTGGGCAGCAGGCTGTGGAAAAGAGGCGCATTCTAGCGCAGCGCTGCCCCCGGAAGCACTGGTCAAAAAACAACCAGTATTCTGCAGGCCTTGCTGGTCAAGGCCTGCAGCGGCTTTCCCGCAGGTTATCCACAAGCGGTTCCACAGTCATTGTGAACAACCGATGACACGCGCTGCGCTGTGGTGAAGGATGCCGTGGCGTTTGGCCAGGGCCACCCGGTCCTTGCTGTAGCCGCCGCCGATCACACCCATTACCGCAATATCGCGGCCCAGGCAGTGGCGCAGCACGGCCTCGTCGCGGGCGGCCACGCCGGCGTCCGTCAGTTGCAGGTAGCCCAGCGCGTCGTCCTTGTGCACATCGACGCCGGCGTCGTACAGCACCAGGTCGGGTTGATACAGCGGCAGCAGGTAGTTGAGGGTGTCGTCCACCACGTTCAGGTAGGCGGTGTCGCCCATGCCCCGCGGCAGGGGAATGTCCCAATCGCTGTTGGCCTTGCGTGCCGGGAAGTTCTGTTCGCAGTGCAGCGAGACCGTGATGGCCTCCGGGGTATCGTGCAGGATGCGTGCGGTGCCGTCGCCTTGATGCACGTCGCAATCGAAGATCAGCACCCGCTGGACGCGGCCGGCCTCCAGCAGGTAGCGGCTGATCACTGCCAGGTCATTGAAGATGCAGAAGCCGGCAGGGTGGTCGTAGTGGGCATGGTGGGTGCCACCGGCCAGGTGGCAGGCAACGCCATGCTGCAGCGCCAGTTCGGCCGTCAGCAGCGAGCCGCCCACGGCCCGTACGGTGCGCCGGGCCAAGGCTTCGCTCCAGGGCAGACCGAGGCGACGCTGGTCTTCGCGGGACAGCTCGCCATTCATGTAGCGTGCGATGTAGTCGCGGTCGTGGGCCAGGGCGAGGATATCGTTGGGGCAGATGTCCGGGCGCAGCAAGGCCTGGTCGGTGGTCAGCCCACTGTCGACCAGGTGGTCGTGCAGCAGGCGGAACTTGTCCATCGGGAAGCGGTGCTCGGCAGGGAACTCCGGGCTGTAGTCTTCGTGGTAGATCAGCGGCAACGGCATGGGGGAGGTCGCGGTCAGGGCCAGTGCTGATCTTGCCATGGCCGGGACAGCTTTGCTGCCCAATCGCCGGCAAGCCGGCTCCCACAGGGACCGCATCAGGGCTGACAGGTGTTTGCCACAGCGCCTGTGGGAGATTCTATGGTTCCTGGCAAGGGTAGCCGGAGCATCTTCAGCGCCTGTGAGATCGAGCGCCGCCCGCGCGGCGCAATCGCGAGCTGCGCTCGCTCCTACGTTTGTTTCGGGCCAGTAACGCCTGTGACAGGCGCGCGCGGCCGCCTTGTTTGTACGGCGCGATATTGAGACATGCACCAAGGCGTTCGCGCGCGAATCCCACAGGAATAATTGGCCCGAAACAAACGTAGGAGCGAGCGCAGCTCGCGATGCGCCGCGCGGGCGGCGCTCCCTCTAACAGGCGCTGCCATACCTTGTGGCAAACACCTGTCAGCCCTAAGGCGATCCCTGTGGGAGATTCTATGGTTTTAGGGAAGTTTTTTAAGCGGCTTTTGACCGATACTCGTCTCCGCTTTTCAGTAGGGCAAATACTACTCGCGCCAGTTTGCGTGCGAGCATGACAAGCGATGCTGTCGTGCTAAAACCACGCGCCAGGCGCTCTTCGTAGTACGACTTCCATGCTGCTGTGCGGGATGCTGACATAGCCGCGTTGTGAAGGAGGCGTCGAGCTTCGGGGTCTCCTCGCTTCGTGAGCTTGGATTGCCCTTTTTTCTGCCCCGACTGCGCAATCCTCAGATCCATACCCAAAAAGGCGATAAACGCATCACCCCCGCTGAAGTTGCCACGCTGAAACGTCGCTGTCAGGCGAGCAGCAGTTAGAAAACCCACCCCTTCGACCTTCATGCAGCGCTTTACCTGAGGCATCAGCCCGGCCTTTTCCAGCAGGCCCTTGATCATCTTCTCCACCAGCAGCTCAAGCCGCTGCATCGCACGCAGATGCGTCTTGAAGGCGGCTTTGAGTAGCGGTTCATTGGCCCACCCCTGAGTCAGGCTGGTTCGTGCCTGAACCAGTCCTGCACGTCGCCGGAACAAGCTCAGAAGCTGTCGATAGATAGCCGGTGGCGGTGCCCAAGGCGTTAGGTCCTGCCCTTCGTTCTTCAGATAGCGGGCCAACAGCTGGGCATCAATTGCATCAGTCTTAGCGCGTACGTTGACACCTTTACGGTAATGGCTCAGGGCGTACCCATCTACCACGTAAATCGTATGCCCGAACTCAAAGGCCAGATCCGTAAACAGGACGTGATAGATGTTGGTCGCTTCGATAGCGACGGACATCGCACCCGAGAGGCCTTTGAGCCATTTCTTGATAGCTGCTTTAGTATTGGGGATTGCTATGAGTTCTGCTGATTCATCGTCCCAAATGACCAATTCTGTTTTGGCCACATCCACGCCAATCAGCCGCTTTGAATCAGCAACCACCATTGCCATGAGCAACTCTCCTCGATAGTGTTGGAGTACTTGAAGGGTCACCCAGAGGCGCTGGCTTGTGTCTTTCGTCGGTCCGAGCCCGGAAGCATTCTTTATCGGCGCTTGGGTGAAAAGGGAGGAGGGGCGAGGTCTCCCACGGTCTGTACTGCGCTAACAGTCAGAAGCTGGCTTTGTCCCTCCTCCTCCCTTCAAGTCTAACCATACAAGCTGGCTTGCCGGCGATGAGGCCCGAGCAGGCCACTGCTATTTTGCGGCGCTGGCCAGCACCCGCTGCCAGTCGGGCTCATTCAGGCGGCCGAGGATGCGTGCCTTGCCGTTACCGTCCACCGAAACGAACAGCGCGCTGGCGTAGGCGCTTTCGCGCTCGCCGCCGGCCACGTGCTGTTGGCGGGCGAAGTGATCGATGCAGCCGTTATGGGTCACCAGCACCAGGTTGTGCCCGGCACGTTTGTGCGCCAGTGCATCGCTGGCAAACTGGCTGTCGCAGCTTTCCAGCCAGTCTTCGCTGGCCACCGCCTGGCCGAGGATGAAGTGCGCGGTTTGCCGAGTGCGCAGTTTCGGGCTGCTGAGCAGGTCGGTGTTGGCCAGGCCCAGTTGGTGCAGGCCTTGGCCCACCCGCGCGGCAGCCTGGCTGCCGGCCACGGTGATGCCGGTGGGGTCGTCCAGGCACGGGCCCGGGGCGCTGTCGCAGCGTTCGGCGTGGCGGACCATCACGATCACGGCACCCTCGGCCCAGTTCTGCAGCAGGCCGCTGTCACTCAGTTGTTGCTCGTTGCCAAGGTCCACGATATGCGTCCTCGTCGCCAGCCAGGTGGTCAAGGCCGCCACGACCATGCACAAGCCAAGGGCGGCACCAAGGGCTTTGCGAGACAGGCGCCGTTTGCGCCGGGCGTGAATGGCAGGGTGCCCCAGGGTATTGCTCGATAGCATGCGTTGCTCCAGTGACAGGGCCGTGGCGGGCACGGCAGTGATGGCGGCATTTTGCTAAGCGAGCTGTCGGGGGCCGGTGAAGGGCGTGTGAAAATTGCATTCGGTTGCGGCCCGTTGGGTGAAGACCGCGCCGGCGCCTACGCTGTAGACTGTAATTCGGCAAAACCGGAGCAGGCCCGATGACCTCCACCCTTCAACTGGAAAGCGCCCGGCTGGTGCTGCGCCAATGGCACGACGATGACCTGCGTGAATTTGCGGCGCTGTGTGCCGACCCGCAGGTGATGCGTTACTTCCCGGCACCGCTCACACGCCTTGAAGCTGCCGCGCTGATTGGCCGCATACGCGGGCACTTCAACGAATACGGTTTTGGTTTGTGGGCGCTGGAGCGCAAGGACAGCGGTGCATTCATCGGCATGACCGGCTTGCTGCAGGTAGACTTTGACGCCGATTTCGCGCCAGCCGTGGAGATTGGCTGGCGCCTGGCCCGGCGCCACTGGGGGCTGGGTTTTGCCAGCGAAGCCGCGTGGACCTGCCTGCGCTGTGCGTTCGCCCAATTGCGCCTGAACGAGGTGGTGTCGTTCACTGCCGAAAGTAACTTGCCATCGCAGAAGGTGATGCAGGCCATCGGCATGCAGCAAGACCTGCGCGGCAGCTTCGAGCACCCGCGCCTGCCCGCAGGCCACCCGCTACGCCCGCATGTGCTGTACCGCATCGACCGTGCGCACTGGGAGCACACCCTGCGCGCCTGAATGCACAGCCATGCTCGGTGCGAATGGCAAACGCTGTATTATTTGCCCATTGAAAGGGCGCTGTGCCGCATGGGGTTCGGCGCCTGTGAGTTCGAGCGCCGCCCAGGCGGCGCAGCGCGAGCAAGGCTCGCTTCTACGGAGATGCCCCAATGAGTCATGTGTTGGACGACCTGGTCGACCTGTTGAGCCTCGAAGCCATCGAGGAAAACCTGTTCCGTGGGCGCAGCCAAGACCTGGGCTTCCGCCAGCTGTACGGCGGCCAGGTGCTGGGCCAGTCGTTGTCGGCAGCCAGCCAGACGGTCGAAGACGCGCGCCATGTGCACTCGCTGCATGGTTATTTCCTGCGCCCGGGGGACGCCAGCCTGCCGGTGGTGTACTCGGTGGACCGTGTGCGTGATGGCGGCAGCTTCAGTACCCGGCGGGTGACGGCGATCCAGAAGGGCCAGACCATTTTCACCTGTAGCGCCTCGTTCCAGTACGACGAGGAAGGCTTCGCCCACCAGGCGCAGATGCCCGACGTGGTCGGCCCGGAAAACCTGCCTACCGAAGTGGAACTGGCGCGTGCCATGGCAGACCATCTGCCCGAACGCATCCGCGACAAGGTGCTGTGCGCCAAGCCAATCGAGATTCGCCCGGTCACCGAGCGTGACCCGTTCAACCCCAAGCCAGGCGACCCGGTGAAATATGCGTGGTTCCGCGCCGACGGCAACCTGCCCGACGTGCCGGCCCTGCACAAGTACCTGCTGGCCTACGCCTCGGACTTCGGCCTGCTCACCACCGCGCTGGTGCCGCATGGCAAGTCGGTTTGGCAGCGCGACATGCAGATCGCCAGCCTCGACCATTCGCTGTGGTTCCACGGCAACCTGCGTGCCGACCAGTGGTTGCTGTATGCCACCGATAGCCCGTGGGCAGGTAATTCCCGTGGCTTCTGCCGCGGCAGCATTTTCAACCAGGCCGGGCAACTGGTGGCATCGTCGAGCCAGGAAGGCCTGATTCGCCACCGCAAGGACTGGGCATGAGCCTGCAGCAGGTGCGCAACTGGGTGTTCGACATGGACGGCACCCTGACCGTGGCAGTGCATGACTTTGCCGCCATTCGGGAGGCGCTGGGCATCCCTGCCGAGGACGACATCCTTACCCACCTGGCGGCTTTGCCAGCCGACGAAGCCGCGGCCAAGCATGCCTGGCTGCTGGAGCATGAGCGTGAGCTGGCGGTGGCCTCCACCGCGGCGACCGGGGCAGTTGAACTGGTGCGCGAACTGGCTGCGCGTGGTTGCCGGTTGGGGATACTGACCCGCAATGCGCGGGAACTGGCCCATGTGACGCTGGAAGCGATCGGCCTGGCGGACTGCTTCCCGGTAGAGCATGTGCTCGGGCGTGACGAGGCGGCACCGAAGCCGAGCCCGGATGGGTTGCTGAAGATTGCCGCGGCCTGGGGCGTGGCGGCGAGCGAGCTGGTGATGGTGGGTGACTACCGTTTTGACCTGGACTGCGGGCGCGCAGCGGGGGCACGCACAATATTGGTGAATGTGCCCGATAACCCATGGCCGCAACTGGTGGATTGGCACGCGGTCGATTGCCGGGCACTGAAGGTGATGCTGGGCTGAGTCGTTAGTGCGCAGCCCGATCGCAACACAACGCCGCTGCTGCAAAGCCCGTGAAGCTTTTGCAACCCATAGACCTGTCTATGCTCATTTCCATTCCTGACGTTGATACGGAGACCCAACCCATGACCAGCAAGGCCATCTACGTTCAACCTGGCGGCGGCTACGACAAGGTCGAGGTCGGCAGCAGCGAGGCTGCGGCCCCTCAGGCCGGCGAGATCACCGTACGCCTGCACGCCAGCTCCCTGAACTACCACGACTTCGCCGTGGTGAGTGGCATGTGGGGGCCGAGTGAGCGGCGCATCCCCATGGCCGACGGTGCGGGCGAAGTCGTTGCCGTAGGGGCCGGCGTCAGCGAGTTTCAGGTCGGCGACAGTGTCGTCAGTACGTTCTTCCCGGACTGGCTCGATGGCCAGGCCAATGTCGAAGGCTTTGCCCGGGTGCCGGGTGACGGCATCGATGGCTACGCCCGCGAACAGGTCACCGCCCGTGCCACCGCGTTTACCCTGGCACCTTCGGGCTTCAGCCATGCCGAAGCCGCCACCCTGACCACTGCCGGCCTGACCGCCTGGCGCGCGCTGATGTGCGACGACCACCTCAAACCGGGCGACACGGTGCTGGTGCAGGGCACCGGTGGCGTGTCGATCTTCGCCCTGCAGTTCGCCAAGCTGGCGGGTGCCACGGTGATTGCCACCTCGTCCAGCGATGCCAAGCTGGAGCGGCTCAAGGCCTTGGGCGCCGACCACTTGATCAACTACAAGCGCACCCCGGCGTGGGGGGACAAAGTGCGCGAGCTGACCGCTAACCGCGGTGTCGATCACGTGATCGAGGTGGGTGGCCCGGCTACCCTGGAGCAGTCGATGATCGCTGCACGGATCGGCGGGCATGTGTCGCTGATCGGCATTCTTACTGGCGTGGCCGGGCAACTGCCGCTGGTGCAGGCATTGGTGCGGCAGATTCGCCTGCAAGGGGTGCTGGTCGGTAGCCGGGCGCAGCAGCAGGCGATGGTGCGGGCCATTGATGCCAACGGTTTGCGGCCGGTGGTGGACAAGCACTTCGAGCTGGAGCAGATCGTCGACGCGTTCCGTTACCAGGAGAGCAACCGGCATTTCGGCAAGATCTGCCTGACCTGGTAAGCGTCGGGGCTGCGGTGCCGCAGTTGCCCGTCAATCCGGTAGCAGCCGGTCGCGGCTGTTGGACAGGTGCAGGCACACCGCCGCGCGTGCTGCATCCGGGTCTTGCCGGCGGATGGCATTGAGGATTGCCTCGTGCTCCAGGTTGGCCAGGTATGCCTGCGCTGCCATCTTCGACCCACTGCGCTCGGCTTGGGCCATGCGGTTGCGCGGAATCAAGCCGTTGCCCAGCTGCAGCAGCATCTCGGTGAAATACAGGTTGCCGGTGGCTTCGGCAATCAGCAGGTGAAAACGCCGGTCGGCCTCGATGCAGCTGTCACCTGCCGCCGCCAGGTCCTGGTAGTCATCCAGTGCCTGGCGCATGCGCGCCAACTGCCCTTCATCACGGCGTAGCGCTGCCAGCGCGGCGGCCTGGCTTTCCAGGCCGACCCGCAGCTCCAGCAAGTCGCGCACATTCGCTGCGCTTTCCGCTGCAACGCGCAACCCGGCCTGGGCTTGGCGCGCCATCACGAAGGTGCCGATACCGTGGCGCGGTTCCACCAGCCCCGAGGCCTGCAACTTCGACAAGGCTTCGCGAACCACCGTGCGGCTGACCCCGTGCTCGCGTACCAAGGTGTTCTCCGATGGCAGTTTGTCGCCGGGCTTGAAGGTGCCCAGGAGAATCTGCTGGGTCAGGCTGGAGACCAGGTCATGTGCGCGGCTGTGGCCGCGTTTGTGCGCGTGATCTGGAAGCATGCTGTGGTCCACCTCTTGTTGTACTTGTATGACAAGTTAATTGCTAAAAATATTTTTTGCCCAATTTTTCGCGAGGCTAGGGTGCATTTCGAGTGGCTGTTTTTGCAAGATCGCAACATATTAGTTTTATTGCAGCTTGTATTTTGCCATTTTGGCGATTTTGTTGATCTTGTCGTACAACTTCTCGGGGCCTATGCTCGTCCCCACTGCCATGTCAGACAACCCCGACCCGCACAAAAACAATTAGTGGGAGATCCACCTGTGAACGACACCCTCGCTCCGTCTGCCCGGAATGAAGGCGACGCGTTGGCCAGCGCCGTGGCCAAGGTCAAGCGCCACGTGCTGCCGCTGTTCGTCATCATGTTCATCGTCAACTACCTGGACCGCGTCAACATCGGCTTCGTCCGCCCGCACCTGGAAAGCGACCTGGGCATCAGCGCTGCAGCCTTTGGCTTTGGTGCCGGGCTGTTCTTCATCGGCTACGCGCTGTTCGAGGTGCCTTCGAACATGCTGCTGCAGAAGGTGGGGGCCCGCTTGTGGCTGACCCGCATCATGTTCACTTGGGGGCTGGTGGCCACGGCCATGGCCTTCGTGCAGAACGAAACCCAGTTCTATGTACTGCGCTTTCTGCTCGGTGTGGCCGAAGCGGGCTTCTTCCCTGGGGTGATCTACTATTTCACCCGCTGGTTGCCGGCGGCCGAGCGCGGCAAGGCGATCGCCATTTTTCTCAGCGGGTCGGCGCTGGCTTCGCTGATTTCCGGCCCCTTGGCCGGGGCATTGATGCAAATCCAGGGGCTCGGCCTGCACGGCTGGCAGTGGATGCTGTTCATCGAAGGCATGGCCTCGGTGGCGTTGTGCTTCTTCGTGTTCTTCTGGCTCGACTCCAAACCGCAGGACGCCAAGTGGCTGAGCCAGGCCGAGCAGGATGCGCTGGTCGCGACGATCGACCGTGAACAGCAAGCGCGCGAGGCGCTGGGTGCGGTCAAGCCGTCGGCCTGGAGCCTGCTCAAGGACCGCCAGATCGTCCTGTTCTGCCTGATCTACTTCTGCATCCAGCTGACCATCTACGCGGCCACCTTCTGGCTGCCGAGCATCATCAAACGCATGGGCGACCTCAGCGACCTGCAGGTCGGCTTCCTCAACTCCATCCCGTGGCTGATCTCGATCCTGGCCATGTATGCCTTCGCTGCCGTTTCTGCACGCTGGAAGTTCCAGCAGGCCTGGGTGGCAGGCGCCTTGGTGGTCGCGGCCATCGGCATGTTCATGTCCACCACCGGCGGGCCGGTATTCGCCTTTGTCGCCGTGTGCTTTGCCGCCATCGGCTTCAAGTCGGCCTCGTCACTGTTCTGGCCAATCCCGCAGGGCTACCTGGATGCTCGCATCGCGGCGGCGGTGATAGCCCTGGTCAACTCGGTCGGCAACCTCGGCGGCTTCGTTGCCCCCACCACGTTCGGCCTGCTGGAGCAGCAGACCGGCTCGATCCAGGGCGGGTTGTATGGCCTGGCGGTGACTTCGGTGCTGGCGGCAATTGCCATCTTCTTCGTGCGTACACGCCCCAAGGGCGCACCTTCCGATAGCCTGAAGGCCCCCGCGGCCCTGGGCCAGACCCACTGACGACTGCGAGACGACAACCATGAATATGCAGACAACACCCGCCGTTCACACCAGCACCCCGGTGGTCACCGACCTGCGCGTGATTCCGGTGGCTGGCCACGACAGCATGCTGCTCAACCTCAGTGGCGCACATGGCCCGTTCTTTACCCGTAATGTGGTGGTACTGCGGGACAGCGCGGGCAACACGGGCCTTGGCGAAGTGCCGGGTGGCGAGGGCATTCGCCAGACCCTGGAAGACGCCCGCAGCCTGGTAGTAGGCCAGCCGATCGGTCATTACCAGCGCGTGCTCAATGCCATGCGCCAGACGTTCGCCAGCCGCGACTCGGCGGGCCGCGGCCTGCAGACCTTCGACCTGCGCATCACCGTGCATGCCGTGACGGCCATCGAGTCGGCGCTGCTCGACCTGCTCGGCCAGCACCTGAATGTGCCCATGGCGGCACTGCTGGGCGAGGGCCAGCAACGTGATGCGGTGAAGATGCTGGGCTACCTGTTCTATATCGGCGACCGCCAGCAGACCGACCTGGCCTACCGCAACGAAGCGGACAGTGACGACGACTGGTTCCGTGTGCGCCATGAAAAGGCCCTGACGCCCGAGGCGGTTGTGCGCCTGGCCGAAGCGGCCAAGCAGCGTTACGGCTTCAGCGACTTCAAGCTCAAGGGCGGCGTGCTGCGGGGGGCAGAAGAAATGGAAGCAGTGACGGCGCTGGCCGAACGCTTCCCCGAAGCGCGCATCACCCTGGACCCCAACGGGGCCTGGTCACTCAAGGAGGCCATCGCCCTGTGCCGCGACAAGCATGATGTGCTGGCCTATGCCGAAGACCCGTGCGGCGCCGAGAACGGCTACTCGGGCCGCGAGGTGATGGCCGAGTTCCGTCGCGCTACGGGTTTGCCCACGGCTACCAACATGATCGCCACCGACTGGCGGCAGATGGGCCATGCGATCCAGTTGCAGTCGGTGGACATTCCGCTGGCCGACCCGCATTTCTGAACCTTGCAGGGCTCGGTGAGGGTGGCGCAGATGTGCAACGACTGGGGGCTTACCTGGGGTTCGCACTCCAACAACCACTTCGATATTTCGCTGGCGATGTTCACTCAAGTGGCGGCTGCCGCGCCGGGTGAGATCACCGCGATCGACACCCACTGGATCTGGCAGGACGGCCAGCGCCTGACCCGTGAGCCGCTGCGCATTGTCGACGGCCATGTGCATGTGCCGGCGCGGCCGGGGTTGGGGGTGGAGCTGGATGAGGATCAACTGGCCAAGGCCCACGAGTGCTACCGCAACATGGGGTTGGGGGCGCGGGATGACAGCGTGGCAATGCAGTTCCTGATTCCGGGTTGGCGCTTTGATAACAAGCGGCCTTGCCTGGTGCGTTAAGGCTGCTGGCCTCTTCGCGGGCTTGCCCGCTCCCACAGGGATTGCACAGGATTTGTAGCCGATGCGATCGAGGTGGGAGCCGGCTTGCCGGCGATAGGGCCGGTACAGGCCATACACAACCAGATGAAAAACAAAAGCACCCAACGGCCAGATGGCGCGATTGGGCATGCCATTCGCGACATCTGGCGCCAAGGGAAATGCCCTGTCGTGATCGAACAGTTCCGGGGCGTTCTCGTGTAATTTCCCACCGCCCCGCGGGGCTTAAATGAAGCCCGAACCGCACTGACACCTTGCGCTGTGACGCGTGCCAAAGATCAACAACAGCATGCGAGCATTGTGTCGACCTACCCAACTCAAAGGAGCTATTTTCGCCTACGCCTGCCCGTCCAACCTTGTGTTAGCAAAAAGAGAACAACATCAATGAACACCGTGGGATCTGATGGCAACCTTGCACAAGGTTTCAAGCCACGACACGTAACGATGCTTTCTATCGCCGGCATCATCGGCGCCGGACTTTTCGTCGGCTCTGGCCACGCCATTGCGGCAGCCGGGCCAGCTACCATATTTTCCTATTTCGTAGCCGGAACCCTGGTGGTTCTGGTCATGCGCATGCTCGGCGAAATGGCCGTGGCGCACCCTGACACCGGATCGTTTTCCACCTACGCCGACCAGGCCATCGGCCGCTGGGCCGGCTACACCATCGGCTGGTTGTACTGGTGGTTCTGGGTACTGGTCATTCCGATCGAGGCACTGGCCGCCGGGCATGTGCTGAACGCCTGGTTCCCCCAGGTGGACAGCTGGATCTTCGCCTTGGCCTCGGTGCTGTTGCTGGCCGGCACCAACCTGTTCAGCGTGGCCAAGTACGGCGAGTTCGAGTTCTGGTTCGCCATCCTCAAGGTCACGGCCATTCTCGGTTTCATCGGCCTGGGCTTTGCCGCGCTGATGGGCTGGCTGCCCAACCGCGAAGTTAGCGGCCTGAGCGGGCTGATGGCTGACTACGGCGGTTTTGCGCCCAATGGCTGGTCGGCTGTGGTCGGGGCGTTCATTACCGTGATGTTCAGCTTCATCGGCACCGAAGCCGTGACCATTGCGGCTTCCGAGTCCAGCGACCCGTCGCGCAACATCGCCAAGGCTACCCGCTCGGTGATCTGGCGCATCAGTACCTTCTATATCCTCTCGATCTTCGTGATCATCTCGGTGGTGCCGTGGAACGATCCGCAGCTGGCGGTGGTGGGCTCGTATCAACGTGCGCTGGAGATCATGAACATCCCCAGCGCGGCATTGATGGTCGACCTGGTGGTGCTGGTGGCGGTAACCAGTTGCATGAATTCGTCGATCTACATCGCATCGCGGATGATGTACTCGCTGGCCAAGCGCGGTGACGCCCCGGCCTTCCTCAACAAGACCTCCAAGGTTGGCGTGCCGCGTGCGGCGGTGTTTGGCAGCACCCTGATCGGGGCCGCCATCGCCATCCTCAACTACTTCGCGCCCAAGGGTGTGTTCGAGTTCCTGCTGGCCAGCTCTGGCGCCATTGCCTTGCTGGTGTACATGGTCATTGCCATCTCGCAGCTGCGCATGCGCCGCCGCCTGGAGCGGGAGAACACCGAGCTGAAGTTCCGCATGTGGCTGTTCCCGTACCTGACCTGGGCGGTGATCATTTTCATTGGCGGGGCGCTGGCGGTCATGATGTACACGCCTGAGCACCGCGCGGAGGTGAGCTCCACATTGGGGCTGGCGATTGTGATCTCCTTCCTGGGCATCGTGACTTCGCGGGGCCATGCGCAACCGGTGGGGGCGCGGTCGATGGGGTGAGTGGGTTCACCCGGGGTCAAGGCAGAAGGCACCTATGGATAGGTAACGCCTGTCAGTTAAGCGTTACTGGGGCTGCTTTGCAGCCCTTCGCGGGCATGCCCGCTCCCACACGTTCGGCGCTGAACTCAAGAAATGCGCGATCCCTGTGGGAGCGGGCGTGCCCGCGAAGGGTCGCAAAGCGGCCCCAAATTACTTAACTGACAGGCATTACCTATGGGTAGGTGCCTTTTTTTTGCGCTGGAGTTGCCTACCGAGTGCGCCAGGCGGTTTCCGAGCGCCTTGGGCATCTTGCTTCCGCCCCGCCGCCGATTACCGGGCGGGTACTTGCAATATGAGGTACGGTTCAAGGTTGCATCGATGTCATGCCGTGATGGTATGCATTCCTATAAAACCGTTTCGCAGTAGGCTGCCGCAATCCGAAGCCGTTGCGCTATCCTAAATGGCTGAATGCAATTATCTTTTCCCGCTGCACAACTAATCGAACCGGCAAATGTCATTCACAGCAGGCCGGCCATTCATCGGGACGCCGGCCTTCACCACTGGAGCGAAGGCACATGGCAACACTGCAAGGCAGCACGTTGGAGGCTATCCAACATAGCCAGGCACAACTGCGCGAGGAATGGACAGCCGGCCTCGAAACCAACGGCGCCACGCGCAATATCAAAGAACAGGTACTGGCACAGGAAACCCAGGAATTTCTGCAGTTGCTGGTGGACGGCCTGCGCGCTGGTGGCGGCAGCCACCTGGCCGGCAGCGAGTGGGAGGCGTCGCGCCGGTTCCTGGAGAAGCTCTCTGCCAGCCGCGCTCAGCTTGGCCACGATTCGCACCAGGCCGCGTTCTTCATCTTCGCTTTGAAAGGGCCGCTGTTCGGCTTGCTGCAAACACAGTACAGCAGCGAGCCGGCACGCCTGGCCGAGCAACTGTGGCTGGTGTCGGAACTGCTCGATGGCATGGGCATGCACACCATCCGCGCTTTCCAGAAAACCCGCGAGGAAGTGATCAGGCGCCAGCAGGAAGAACTGCTGGAGCTGTCTACCCCCGTGGTCAAACTGTGGGACGGGGTGCTGGCGCTGCCACTGATCGGTACGCTGGACTCGCAGCGTAGCCAGACGGTCATGGAGTCGCTGCTGCAACGCATCGTCGACACCGGCTCGGAAATTGCCATCATCGATATCACCGGTGTACCCACCGTCGACACCCTGGTCGCGCAGCACCTGCTGAAGACCGTCACGGCCATCCGCCTGATGGGCGCCGACTGCATCATCAGTGGCGTGCGCCCGCAAATCGCCCAGACCATCGTGCACCTGGGGCTGGACCTGGGCTCGCTGACCACCAAGGCCAGCCTGGCCGACGCCCTCAAGCTAGCCCTTGCACGCCTGGGCTGCGACATCAGCAAGCAGGGGTAAGCCCATGGAGCGTATCCCGATCCTGCAGATGGGCGAGTTCCTGCTCGTGACCATTCAGGTCGACATGCACGACCAGCTGGCGCTGACCCTGCAGGAAGACCTTACCGAGCGCATCAGCAGTACCTCGGCCCGGGGCGTGTTGATCGATATTTCCGCGTTGGACATGGTCGACTCGTTCATCGGCCGGATGATCGCCAGCATTTCTGGCCTGTCACGCATTCTTGATGCCGAAACCATGGTGGTCGGCATGCAACCGGCCGTGGCCATTACCTTGGTCGAACTGGGCCTTACCCTGCCGGGCGTGAGTACGGCGCTCAATGTGGAGCGTGGCATGCAAGTGCTGCGTCAACGAGTGAGCCAAAAATGAATGTGCGCGAAAGCGGCAGCCAACCGGTGCGAATCGAACAGGATGTGGTACTGGCGCGTCAGTTGGCGCGCAAGCTGGCCGGCGAATGCGGCATGCGCCTGGTGGACCTGACCAAGCTGGTGACGGCAGTCAGTGAACTGGCGCGCAATACGGTGGTGTATGGCGGCGGTGGCGACATGGACTGGGCTGTACTGGAGGATGGCGGGCGCACCGGTTTGCGCCTGTTGTTCCGCGACGAGGGCCCCGGCATCCCCGACATCAAGTTGGCGCTGACTGACGGCTGGACCTCGGGCGGTGGCCTGGGCCTGGGCCTGACCGGCGCTCGGCGGCTTGTCCATGAATTTGAACTGGACACCGCGCCAGGGCAGGGCACACGCGTGACGATCACCCGATGGGCATGAACCTGTTTGCCAGCCAGACCCAGGTGATGGGCCTGGCAGACCCGAGCGATGTTGGCCACGCCCGGCGTACCGCACAAAAGCTGGCCGAGCGGCACGGCTTTGACGAAGAGGACTGCGGCCGTGTGGCGCTGCTGGCCACCGAGCTGTGCAGCAACGTGCTCAAGCATGCAGGCTGCGGTGAACTGCACCTGCGGGTGCTGCCCCGTGAGCACGGGGGTTATGCCATTGAACTGCTCACGGCGGACCGTGCCCAGGGCTTCGATGCACAGGCCTGCCTGACCGACGGTTATTCAACCGCAGGCACCCAGGGTATCGGCCTGGGGGCCTTGGCGCGCATGGCCCAGGTATTCGATGTGTACGCCGATGCGCGCGGCGCGGTGGTGCTGGCGCGCGTGCACGCCCAGCGCGACCACGCGCCAGACTTGCGCGTGGGGGTAAGCCAGCATGCCCTGCACGGCGACCCCGCCTGTGGCGATACCTGGCACCTGGCGATCGAAGGGCAGCGTATCAGCGCCCTGGTGATCGACGGCCTGGGCCACGGTGTGGATGCCCAGGCTGCAGCCAGCGCGGGCGCGGCAGTGTTTGCCCAGGCCCCGTTCGCCGGCCAGTTGGAGCAATTGCAGGCCATGCACCATGCCATGAATGGCAGCCGTGGTGGCGCGGTGGCGATAGCATGCTATGACGGTGCCCGCGACCACCTCGGTTTTGCCGGCATCGGCAATATCGGCGCCAGCCTGGTGAGCGCCACCCAGGTGCGTGGTTTGGCTTCGTTGCCCGGCATCGTTGGCGGCCAGTATAGAAAAGCCCAGGTATTTGACTACGCTCATGCAAATGGAAAACTGTTGATCATGTACAGCGACGGCTTGCAGTCCCGTTGGAATCTTGAGAATTACCCTGGCCTGGTGCACCGCCACCCGGCCGTGATCGCGGCAGTGCTGCACCGCGACTTCTGCCGGGGCCGGGATGATGTAACCGTGCTGGTCATCGACCTGGAGGCGGCGCATGGCTGATGCAGAGGTAATTGCCCGGCTGCAGGCAGAAAACGATGCCCTGCGTGCCGAACTGGAAGAAACCAACCAGGGCGTGCTGGCCCTGTACGCCGAGTTGGACATACAGGCCGAACAGCTGCGCCAGGCGTCGGACTTGAAAAGCCGCTTCCTGTCGTACATGAGCCACGAATTCCGCACGCCGCTGGGTTCGATCCTGAGCATCACCGGCCTGCTTACCGACGAGCTCGACGGGCCGCTGTCGGCTGAACAGCACCGCCAGGTCACCTTCATCAGCACCGCCACCCGCGAGCTGTCCGACATGGTCGACGACCTGCTCGACCTTGCCAAGATCGAAGCCGGGCGCATCAGCATCTCGCCGGCCTGGTTTGACATGCTCGATCTGTTCGCGGCCTTGCGCGGCATGTTCCGGCCGATTGTCGACGCTACTGCAGTCGACCTTATCTTCGAGGAGCCTACAGGGCTGCCGCGGCTGTACACCGATGACAAGAAGCTCGCGCAGATTCTGCGCAATTTCATTTCCAACGCGCTGAAGTTCACCGCCCAGGGTGAGGTGCGGGTGTCGGCCCAGCTGTATGGCGACGACCGCATCCGCTTTGCCGTCAGTGATACCGGCATTGGCATTGCAGCAGAGCTGTTGGATACGTTGTTCGAAGATTTCACCCAGGTAGATTCGCCACTGCAGAAGCGCTTTCGCGGCACTGGCCTGGGTCTGTCGTTGTGCAAGCGCTTTGCCATGCTGCTGGGTGGCGAGGTGGGGGTGCACAGTGAACCAGGGGAAGGCTCTACCTTCTTCGTGGTGATTCCTCTGGCCCTGGCTCAGGAGAACGCCGATGAAACCTGAGGTGCGCTTGCTGATCGTGGACGATAACGTCGCCACCCGCTACGCACTGCGCCGGCGCCTGGTAGTGCACGGCTACGAAGTGCTGGAGGCAGGCACCGGCGGTGAAGGCCTTGCGCTGATTCGCGACGAGCAGATAGATGCCTTGATCCTGGACGTGAACCTGCCCGACATGAGCGGGTTCGATATCGTACGGTTGCTGCGCGAAGATGCCCGCACGGCGTTGTTGCCGGTGATTCACGTGTCGGCCGCGTCGATCCAGAGCGGTGACATCATCACCGGCTTGAACGCTGGCGCCGATGCCTACCTGGTGCACCCGGTAGACCCGGATGTGTTGCTGGCAACCTTGCGTACCCTGTTGCGGGTGCGGGACGCCGAGCGCGCTCTGCGCCAGAGTGAGGCGCGCTTTCGCGAGATATTTACCGGTGTATCAGCGCCCATCGCGGTGCTCGACGCCGAGTTCAAGGTGCACGAGTGCAACCAGGCATTCAGCCACCTGACCCAGGAAAACAGCAACCCCGGGCAACTGCTGGAATGCTTTGCCAGCGGCCAGGAGCCAGCGTTGGCTGACCTGCGCCGGCACCTGGCGGCTGGCGAGCGCTGGAAGGGCACCCTGAGCATGCTGGTGCACGGGCATGTACGCGAAACCGAGTGGCAACTGTCGCCCTACCAGGCGCCAGGGCTGTGCCTGGTGTTCATCGAGGACATCACCGAGCACCGCCACCGGGAGCGCTCCCACCTGGCCCGCCTGGACGATGCCACCAACCAGTTGGCGCGGGAAGTCGCGGTGCGCGAACGCACCGAAGCGCAACTGCTGCAACTGCAGAAAATGGATGCCCTGGGCAGCCTGACCGGCGGCATTGCCCACGACTTCAACAACTTGCTCACCGGCATCATCACCAGCCTGGAGCTGATCTGCAAACGGGTGGCGGAAAACCGTATCGAGAAAGTGCCCAGGTACGCCGAAGCCGCACTCAGTTCAGCCACCAGCGCGGCCTCGTTGACCCACCGGTTGCTGGCCTTCGCGCGCCAGCAGCCACTGGATACCCGCCCGGTGGACGTCAACCAGCATGTACGCTCGCTGGAAGAGCTGCTGAACCGCACCATCGGCGAGCGCATCAAGCTTACCCTGGACCTGTCGACCCACCCGGCCATCGCCCTGGTCGACCCGGTGCAACTGGAGAGCGCGGTGCTCAACCTGGTGATCAATGCGCGTGATGCCTTGGCCAAGGGGGGGCGGATCTGGGTGAACACCGCAGCCACCTGGTCGCAGGGCAACCCCGACCTGGCAGACGGCCATTACATTGCCGTCAACGTGCGCGACAACGGTAGCGGCATCGAGCCGGAGCTGCTGGAAAAGGTGTTCGACCCGTTCTTCACCACCAAACCGGTGGGGCAGGGCACCGGGCTGGGGCTGTCGACCATCTATGGCTTCGCCCGGCAGTCCGGCGGGCATGTGCTGCTGAGCAGCGTGGTGGGGCAGGGCACGGAGGTGACCCTGTTGCTGCCGGCCAGCGCGGAGGCAGCGGTCGCGGTGGAGCCGGCCAGCGTGCAGAACCTGCAAGGCAATGGCGAGCACGTGCTGGTGGTGGAAGACATGGCCTCGGTGCAGGTGGCGGTGGCAGAAGCGCTGACCGATGCCGGGTACCGCTGTACGGTGGCCACCACCACTGACGAGGCGTTGCGGCACCTGCGCGACGACGCCAGCCTGGACATGATGCTGACCGATGTTGGCCTGCCGACCCTCAGCGGCCGCGAACTGGCCGACCTGGCGCGTTGCTACCGGCCCCAGTTGCCGGTGCTGTTCATGACCGGGTACGCCGATGCGGCCCAGGACCGCCAGGCCTTTCTCGGTGCGGGCATGGACATGCTGGTGAAGCCGTTTCAGCTCTATGAGCTGCTGGTGAAAGTGCGCCAGGCGGTCGGTACACGCTGAGGCAATTACCCCCGTCCATTTTTTCTGAAAATAAATGAGGTGTTTTCTCATTCTCGTTCGGCCTTTGCACAAGGCCGGAATACAGGCCAGCCGCCGACCCTCTACGGAGCGAGAAAATGAGTTCGACACCGGTTCCACAGCGCCACCCCCTCAGCCGTGCCATGCACGCGGCGATTCTGGGTTTGGTTGTCAGCAGCCCGGCATTGCCAGCGCTGGCACAACCTGCTGGCGCTGATCACGCCCTGCAACTGCAGCAGTGGAACATCCCTGCTGGCCCGCTGGCACCTGCGCTGGACCGTTTTGCCCGGCAGGCGGGTGTGAGCCTGGCCTTCGACGCGCAGACCGTGGCCAACCGCACCACCCCGGGCGTGCAGGGCGGCCTGGCGACGCCCGCCGCGTTGTCGGCGCTGTTGCAGGGGACCGATCTGCAGGTTGAACAGCAAGGGCCGCAGGCCTACCAGATCATTGCGCAAGCGCCGGCTGCCGGCCCGCTGGAGCTGGGTGCGACCGAGGATTACCGGCTGGCGCCGGTCATCATCAATGCCAAGGTCAAGGCCAGCGCCGATGACGACCTCAATTCAGTGGTGGCCAAGGAACTGTGGGTCGGTGGCAAGGTGGCCACCAGCATCCTCAACACCCCGGCCTCGGTGTCTGTGGTGACCCGCAAGGAAATGGAGCAGCGCAGCGTCAGCACCACCGAGGAAGCGTTGCAGTACAGCCCGGGCGTGGTCAGCGACTTCTACGGCTCGGACGACCGCAACGATTACTTCCAGATCCGCGGCTTCCAGGCCACCACCTACCGCGACGGCCTTACCCTGAGCTCGATGCGCGGTGTGCGCGAAGACCCCTATGCCTATGAGCGCATCGAGATTCTGCGCGGCGCCAACTCCACCCTGTTCGGCCCGGCAGACCCGGGCGGCTCGGTGAACTTCGTGACCAAACAGCCGCGCTTCGAGAAGTTCGGCCAGGGCTACGTGACCTACGGCTCCTACGACCATGCCGAGACCGGCATTGACGTGGGCGATGCCCTGAACGACGAGCAGACCCTGGCCGGCCGCTTCACGGCCAAGCTGCAGAACAGCGACCGCGAGTACGACCACTCGCAAGACGACAACCGCTTCGTGATGGGCGGCCTGACCTGGGCGCCCAGCGACTTCACCTCGGCCACGGTGATTCTCGATTACCTCAAGACCAACAGCTCGCCCAACAGCGGTGGCTACCCGCTGGACAAGGAATACGACCGCAGCGATTTCTACGGCGAGCCCGGCTACAACTTCCACGATGTGGAGCGCACCAGCCTCAGCGGCAGCATCACCCACGACTTCGACAACGGTTTCACCCTGCGCAGCAACCTGCGCTACAGCGAGCTGAGCGATGACTTCGGCTACGTTTACCTGAGCGACAGCGCCGAGCGGGTGGGTACCGTGATCCCCCGTTACGTGTTCGGCACCGACAGCGACGCGGACCAGCTCAATGGCAACCTGATGCTGCAGTACGATGCCCAGTTCGAGCACATCGACAGCAGCACCCTGGTGGGCGTGGAATACCTGGACTCGACCAACAAACAGCGCTCGGTGTACAGCCAGGCGCCGTCGATAGACATCGCCAACCCCGTGTTCACCGGCGTACCCGGCGGCATCACGCCGTATAGCCGCGAGAAAAACGACGCCACCACCAAGGCCGTGTTCCTGCAGCAGAACCTGTCCTTCTACGACCGCGTCATTGCCACCGTGGGTATGCGCAATGACTCGATGGACCTGACCAGCACCGAGTATGTGGGGGGTGTGAACAGGCAGAGCGACACCTTCTCGGAAACCTCCTACCGCGGTGCACTGACCTACATCGTCAACGATGAAGTGTCGACCTACGTCAGCATGGTGGAATCGGTTTCGCCGCCGCAGGTAGGGGTTACCCCGCAGACCGGCAGGCAGTACGAAGTGGGCGTGAAGTACTCGCCGCTGGGCATGGATGCGATGTTCTCGGCCGCCGTGTACGACCTGACCCAGGAAAACGTCACCATCGCCGTGGTGCTGCCCAGCGGCATCATCGAGCAGCAAACCGTGGGCGAGTCCCGCGCGCGCGGCCTGGACCTGGAAGCCAAGGCCCAGGTCACGCAGAACCTCAGCCTGATCGGGGCCTATTCGTACATGGACACCGAAGTGCTGCGCGGCTCGCTGTATGACGGCAGCTCGCTCAAAGGCAAAGCGTTCACCGTTGCGCCCAAGCATACGGCTTCGCTGTGGAGCTACTACGACATACCCGACACCGACGTGAGCGTGGGCTTGGGGGCGCGGTACGTGGGCGGTTACTTCATGGACGCGGCCAACACCAAGAAAAGCGACGGCACCACCCTGTTCGACGCTGCGCTGAACTACAAGATCGCCAAGGGCACCGACCTGGCGCTGAATGTCAGCAACCTGTTCGACGAGCAGCATGTAGTGGGCTCGGGTACGGCCGATTACTACAACCCAGGGCGGGAAGTGACCGCCAAGTTGAGTTACAGCTGGTAAGCCAGCCCAGGCTCATGATCGTCACCCAGCCCCAGAGCTGGGTGACCCCCCTCCCAATCCAACCCTCGCATCGCCCAATCAAATAAAATTGTACAAAGAACTTTTCCTGTACAAGATAATCATAGGCCTGATATCAAAACGTCACTACGCGAAAACCCGTCCGCAACCCTGTGCACGGGACCCAGCGTAGCGTCCAGCCAGGCCTTGAAGGGTTGCCCTCACGATGCTCAACAATCTCAGTATCTCGAAAAAACTGTACACCGGTTTCGGTCTTGTACTGCTCATCATCGCCGTATTGGTATTGACTGCCTTGCGAGGCTTCGACCAGGTCAGCAGCAGCGTGAAGCGCAACATCCACAGCTACGACGTGCTCAACAGCTCCAGCAGCATCCTCAACAGCCTTGTAGACATAGAAACCGCCATGCGCGGTTTTGCCCTCACCGGCCAGGACAGCTTCCTTGAGCCCATGCACACAGGCGAAGAAGCGTTCACCGACGCGCTCAATCGCCTGAAGCAGGCCACCGCCGACAACCCCCAGCAGCAAGCCCGGCTGGCCCATCTGCAACAGCTCTACCATCAGTGGCTGCAGCAAGACATGCAAACCAGCGTGAACCTGCGTCGCGAGGTCAATGCTGACCGCGCGCCGCTGACAACGCTGGTCAGCCAGATAAGCTCGGGCCAGGCCAAAGCCAAAATGGACGCCATGCGCGCCGTGATCAACGAATTCCAGGCAGCCGAGAAATCCCTGCAGGACGAGCGCAGCCTGCTGATGGACCAGGCAAAAGCCACCGCCTTCACCATCCTGATCTCCGGGGGATTGGTGGCTGCAATCCTGGCTGTGCTGATCGCCACATTCCTCGCAAGAACCCTCACCCACCGCTTGGGTGAAGCTGTAGCGCTGGCGCGCAACATCGCTGACGGGCGCCTGGACAACACCATTGCCATTGAAGGTACGGATGAAGTCAGCACCCTCCAACAAGCATTCGTGGCCATGCAAGAGCGCCTGCGCACCATGATTGGCGAGATCAGGGCCAGTGCCGAACAACTGGTGGGGGCTGCCGATAATATTTCGGCGGCATCGGTACAGCTCTCCGCGTCAGCCCAGGAACAGTCGAGCTCGGCCTCCTCGATGGCGGCCACGGTCGAGGAGCTGACCGTGAGTATCAACCATGTCTCTGACAATGCGGTGGAAGCGCATGCCCAGTCCAGCGAGTCGGGTCGCCAGTCCAGCGAAGGCGGCAGCGTGATTCAGGAAACGCTGGCGCGCATGAACCAGATCGCCCAGACCGTAGAAGCGTCTGCCGGCCAGATCAGCGAACTGGACAGCCATGCCGAGCAGATCAGCAGCATTGTCAGCGTGATCAGCGGCATTGCCGAGCAAACCAACCTGCTGGCCCTGAACGCCGCTATCGAAGCCGCCCGCGCCGGCGAGCAGGGCAGGGGCTTTGCGGTGGTGGCCGACGAAGTACGCTTGCTGGCACAACGCACCGGCAACTCGACCCAGGAAATTACCGAGATGGTCAAACGCATCCAGTCCGGCACCCGCGATGCCGTGGGGCAGATGGAGGTGGGTGTGCAGCAGGTCAAAGGCGGTGTGACCCTGGCGCAACAAGCGGGGGAGGCGATCGTCAGCATTCGGCAGTCTTCGGGGGACGTGGTGCGCATGGTGGATCAGATTTCCCTGGCACTGCGGGAACAGACCGCGGCTAGCCAGGATGTGGCGCGCAACGTTGAACGGATTGCGCAGATGTCGCAGCAGAATAGCCAGGCGGTGGAGCAGACGGCCGAGACGGCGGGGGCCTTGCAGCGGTTGGCGCAAGGGTTGTACGGGCAGGTGGGGGTATTTCGGATTTGAGGGGTTAGGGGGTGATGCCCCTGCGCGTGCGACGTCCTCATTCGCCGTGCGCACAGGGGCCCTTGGCGGGCGATAGCGTCAGTGATTGATAGCTGCGAGCCGACTGACTTCTATCGCCTTTGGCCTTGAGGTTCAGCGCATCATTCCCAATTCCGCATCATCCAGCAGGGCTTTCCCCAGAGCGCAAAGATAGTGCGCTGCCCAGATCAGCTTCGGCTTGTCTTCCATCAACCCATCAATGGTCAAGTCCCGCGCATACCCCATCAGCTCCGACGCTTGTTCACGGGCGTTCTGGCAGGGGATGCCCGGTTCGATGCGGAACAGCGGGTGGGTTTGGTTTTCACCTTGGAAGAAGATGGTTTTGCCGACAGTGCATTGGGTGTTTTCGGTGGTCATCGAGCAATACCCCTGGTCAATGCATGGTTTGCGGGTCGGCTGGCCGTTGTATTTGCGCCAGTGCCGATTCGAGCAAACGGCGGAGTGTTTCCAGCTCGTGCATCGAGGCCATGATCAACACGGAGGCGGGTGATCTGGGTTGCATCAGCATTGCTTGCTGGGCAACGGCTTCGGCGCAGAGCGCGTAGTCGGTTGCGAGCAGGATGGTGTCTTCCAGGGAGTGGGGGAGGTGGGGTGGGTCGGGGACTATCTTCAGCATGGTGTGGCTCCTGTCGTAGTGGAGCAACCACCTACCGCGGCTAAACAGTTGGGTGGCAGCTGTACGCGGGTTAGCCGACCGGGACGTCAGGCACCCGGCGCACCCGAAGGTGCCCCACGCACAGCCGCCATAAGGCGCCAATACCGATTACTCGGTATTGCACTGCTGCGGTGTCCGACGATTTCAGGCGGCTAAACCCGGTCGTTGATGAGCAACGACCCAACGAGCCTAAAACCCTGAAATAGCGACCGCAACGGAAAACAGGCGCAGGGAGTATGTTTGGGAAACGTCCTACGCGGAAGGGGTTAAATCTGATCTTTTGGCACCGGGTCAGTCAACCACAGGCACAAAAAGGCGCCCGGGGGTTAATGTTGGTCAGTTGGGCGATTGGGGACGCTTTGCGGCACATCGCCGGCGAGCTGGGCTCTCACAGAAGTAGTGCAGGCCTCGAGCTTTGCGCGGTAGCTGTGGGAGCTGGCTTGCCGGCGATGGGCTGCGAAGCAGCCCAATGGCTGCAACGAAGGCTTAACTGACCGAGATTACCCCCTGGGGCGCCTTCTTTTTTGGAATTCGGTGGGCCGGGGGGATTTGAATCAATTGCACAAGCTATTGATCAAAAAGTTAATTTAGATTTTTATTTTTAGCTTGGAATACCAGTTGGAATTCCTCATTCAGCTTAGCCTCCCGTTTGCATTCACTCTGACGACCGTCTTGTGTGCGCTTCCCTAGCACGAAGCATAGGTGACTGCGGGGATCCAGATTCAGACCTGTGCGTGTGAAGCTCGTGCTGGTAGACTTCAGCCGATTTAAAACGACTATGAGAGCGTTAGGCTGAGCTATGAGCACCGAACCTTGGGTCACTGCTGAGCAGGTCTCCCTTCATTTGGGGGTGGCCAAAGACACGGTCTATCGTTGGCGTGAACGGCGGGGCATGCCGGCTCATCGCATTGGCAGACTCTGGAAGTTCCAGCTCTCCGAGGTGGATGAGTGGGTACGGGCTGGTGGGGCGGATGATGCCTCCGAAACCGCAGCGCAACACAACTAGCGCATTGCATAAGGATGAGCACCCCTGATGGTTTTCAGTGAAGATTCGCGCGTCAAGATCCCCTGCATCTTGCATCTGGTTCGCCTGGGCTACAGCTACCTTTCCCTGAAAGGTGCCTCCTGGGATGAACAAACCAATATCTTTCCGGCGCTTTTTTGTTCTTCTTTGGCCAGGATTAACCCTGGCGTGGAGGCCGATGACATCGACCGCCTGCTGGCCGAGGTCAAGCTCCTGTTAGATAACGAGGACCTAGGTCAGGCCTTCTTCGATAGGCTCACCGCGCGCTCAGGACCTCGACTGATTGACTTCGAGAACTTCGACAACAATAGCTTCCACGTTGTGACCGAGCTTCCATGCCGAAATGGTGATGATGAGTTCCGACCGGACATCACCCTGCTTATCAATGGCATGCCGCTGGCCTTTATCGAGGTCAAGAAACCCAATAACCGCGAAGGCGTGCTGGCCGAGCGCAACCGCATCATCACGCGCTGCCGCAATCTGCGCTTCCGTCGTTTCATCAACATTACCCAGTTGATGGTCTTCTCCAACAACATGGAATATGAAGACGGCTCGCCGCAGCCAATCGAAGGGGCCTTCTATGCCAGCCCTTCGTATGACTCGCCAATTTTCAACTACTTCCGTGAAGAGGAAGCGTTGAATCTGGACGAGCTGCTGGCCGCAGAAAATGACGATATCGAGAATGCGGTGCTGCGCGACAACAATCTCAACGTCATCAAGCACAGTCCGGAGTTTCTCAGTAACAAGGATCCCGATGCGCCGACCAACCGTATCTGCACCTCACTGTTCAGCCGTCAACGCTTGGCCTTTCTGCTGCGTTTTTCGCTCGTCTACGTGAACGAGGCCGACGGCCTGCAAAAGCATGTCATGCGCTACCCGCAGCTTTTCGCCACTAAGGCGATTGAGAAGAAGCTCGACGCTGATGTACGCAACGGCATCATCTGGCACACCCAGGGTAGCGGCAAGACCGCGCTTGCTTTCTACAACACCCGCTTTCTGACGGATTATTTTCAGCGTCAGGGCATCATTCCTAAGTTCTATTTCATCGTCGACCGGCTCGATCTGCTCACCCAGGCCCAGCGTGAATTTTCCGGGCGTGGGTTAATCGTACACAGCATTGATAGTCGTGAAGCCTTCGCTCACGACATCAAGGCCACCCAGGTGTTGCACAACCACAGCGGTAGGCCAGAGATCACCGTGGTCAACATCCAGAAATTCCAGGATGATCCGGACGTGGTGCGTACTGAGGACTACGACGTCAACATCCAGCGCGTTTACTTCCTTGATGAGGTGCACCGCAGCTACAACCCGCAGGGTAGTTTCCTCGCCAACCTCAGCCAGTCAGACCGCAGAGCCATCAAGATTGGTCTTACCGGCACACCATTGTTAGGTGATGATCGCAATTCCCGTGCCCTGTTCGGTGACTACATCCACAAGTACTACTACAACGCATCCATCGCGGACGGCTACACCCTGCGACTGATCCGTGAAGAAATCGCCACCAACTACAAACTTGTCCTTCAGGAGGCGCTTGCCGCTGTAGAGCTGCGACAAGGTGACATTGACCGCAAGCTTGTCTACTCCCACCCGAAGTTTGTCGAGCCTATGCTCGAATACATCGTGCGTGATTTCGAAAAGAGCCGCGGTGCGCTGGCCGACGCCAGCATCGGCGGGATGGTTATCTGCGATAGCGCCGAACAGGCCCGGCAGATGTTCGAGATATTCAGTGATGTATATGCCAAGCAGGGCCAGCCGAGTCCCAACCTAAAGGATTCCTCGCAAGCCTTGATCGCCGCCGCGCAGCCGGGCAGCTATGCCGCACGCAGCCTGCAGGAAAATCGCGTCAAAACTGCCGCACTGATCCTGCACGACATAGGCAGTAAGGAAGAGCGCAAGCAATGGGTGGAAGACTTTAAGGCAGGTAAGATCGACCTACTGTTCGTCTACAACATGCTGCTCACCGGCTTCGATGCCAAGCGCCTGAAAAAGCTCTACCTCGGCCGGGTGATCCGTTCACACAATCTGCTGCAGGCGCTCACACGCGTCAATCGTACCTACAAGGATTTTCGCTACGGCTACGTGGTCGATTTCGCCGACATCCGCAAGGAGTTCGACACCACCAACAAGGCCTATTTCGACGAGCTGCAGGCCGAGCTGGGCGACGAGGTCGAGCACTACTCCAATTTGTTCAAATCCGCTGAAGAAATCGCTGAGGAAATCGAAGCGATCAAGGACATCCTGTTTAGCTTCAACATTGAAAACGCCGAAGAGTTTTCGCGGCAGATCACCCAAATCCAGGACCGCACCACGGTGCTGGCGCTCAGGAAGGCACTGGCCGACGCCCGCAGCCTTTATAACCTGATTCGCCTGCAGGGCGACTACAAGCTCCTGCACCAGCTTGATTTCCGGAAGCTCAACCAGCTCTACCGCGAAACCTGCAACCATCTCGACTTGCTTAACCTGAAAGAGAGCATCGAATCCAGTACTGACACCAGCAACCTGCTCAACGTGGCGCTGGAAGATGTGTTGTTCATGTTCACCAAGATCCGGGAGGAAGAGCTGGTACTGGCTGACAAGCTCAAGAACACTCTGCGCCAAACCCGCGAAGCCTTGGCCGACAATTTCGACCAGCAAGACCCTAAGTTTATTACTCTAAGGGAGGAGCTGGAGCGGCTGTTCAAGAAGAAGAAACTTAACGAAGTCACCCAGGACGAAATGATCGCCAATATCAGCGCGCTCAACGCGATTCATGACCAAGTCAAAGAGCTCAATCGACAAAACAACCTGCTGCGTGCCAAGTATCAGGGCGATGCGAAATACACCCGCACCCACAAGCGCCTGCAAGAGCGTGGTGGCCTCACGCAAACCGAACGCCGGCTGTTTGAGGCTCTCTCTGGCGTCAAACAGGCGGCCGACGAGCAGGTGCTGCAGAACACCCAGTTAGTGAATAACGAGAGCTACTTCGAGCGGATGATGATGCCGCTGGTGATTGGTGAATTCCAAAACCGCCAGAAAATCCACCTTACTCCAGACGCTTCTCGCACCATCAACCAATTGGTGGTCTCCGAATACATCAATGAATTTGCCTCAGGCGCCCGAATAGGAACACGTACGTGGTAACGCAGCAATTTGAGCAACGCACTCGCCGACTGATCGACAGCCTTAAAGCCATCTGCGCTTCCTATGGTTTAGGTAACGATGGCAACGAATTCAAGATCATCACCCAGGTCTTTCTTTATAAGTTTCTCAACGACAAGTTCACTTTCGAGGCCAAGAAAATTCGCCCCGAGCTAAGTCAAGCTCTCACGTGGGAGCAGGCCATGGCGAGTCTCCGGGCTGATGAATTGGAAATGCTGCAATTGCAGTTAGGGCCGGACACTCCACGTCTGAAGCCTGAACACTTTCTCGCCCATCTGTTCGGTCGGCAGAATGAACCTGAATTCGCCAAATTATTTGACGATACTCTGCGCGACATCGCCATTACCAACAATGACATCTTTGCGGTGAAAACCGGTGGCGGAAACAAGGTCACTCTGTTTGACCGCGTCAGCGAATACGTCTCCGACCCATCCAAGCGCGACAATTTTTGCCGCGCCCTGATCAACAAGCTGGTGGAGTTCAGCTTCGAGCGTATCTTTACCCAGAAGTACGACTTCTACGCCGCACTCTTCGAATACCTGATTAAGGACTACAACAGCAACAGCGGCGGTAAATACGCCGAGTACTACACGCCACACTCTGTAGCTAACATCATGGCCGCTATCCTAGTGCCGGAGAATGTCCGTGGCAAAATAAAGAACGTAAGCTGCTACGACCCTTCCGCTGGCTCCGGTACCCTGTTGATGAGCATCGCCCACGCCATCGGCGAGCAGCGATGCAGCATCTATTCGCAGGACATCTCGCAAAAATCATCCAGTCTGCTACGCCTGAATTTAATCCTCAACAACCTGGTGCACTCCATCCCGAATATCATCCAGGGCAACACTATGCTTCATCCCTACCATCGGGAAGGCAAGACGCTCAAGAAGTTTAATTACATCGTCAGCAATCCACCGTTCAAGATGGATTTCAGCGATTTTCGCAACGAGCTGGACAGTAATGAACACCAAGAGCGCTTCTTCGCGGGGGTGCCAAAAGTCCCGGCAAAAGAAAAAGATAAGATGGCCATCTATCTGCTCTTTCTGCAGCACATAATCCATTCACTGAAACCTGGAGGCAAAGCGGCTGTGGTAGTGCCCACCGGCTTTATCACCGCGCAAAGTGGAATCGACAAGGGTATCCGCCAGTATTTGGTGGATAACAGACTGCTGGCCGGCGTTGTCTCCATGCCCAGCAATATTTTCGCCACTACCGGCACCAACGTATCCATCCTATTTATCGACTCCACCAACCAGGACGACGTGGTGCTGATCGATGCTTCTAGCCTGGGCACCAAGGTCAAAGACGGCAAAAACCAGAAGACGTTGCTATCGGAAACCGAAGAAGACCGCATCATCGCCACCTTCAATGGCAAAGAAGAGCTAGAGGATTTCTCGGTAGTAGTAAGCTATGAAGCCGTAGCTGCCAAGAACTATAGCTTGAGTGCCGGACAGTATTTCGACGTCAAAATTGAGTACACCGATCTGACGCCAGCACAGTTCGCCTCGAAATTGCGGGGGTTTAGTGCCAATCTGGATGAGTTGTTCAAGGAGTCGGCAGGGCTTGAGCAGGAGATTCAGAAGCAGATGGCGGGGTTGAGCTATGAGTAGGGTTCTAAAATACCTGCCACTTGGCAAGGTTGCTATTTTTAGAAACGGACTTAACTTTGGGAAGGAGAGCCGCGGTAAAGGTTGTCTGCTGGTTGGCGTGCCAGATTTTCAGAACCGTTTTTCACCAAATTATGAGACCTTGTCAGAAATAAATCCTGATGGAATTGCTAAGGAGGATGATTATCTTCAGCAAGGGGACATTGTTTTTGTTAGATCGAATGGAAACAAAGAGCTTGTCGGGAGGAGTCTATACATTGATAAGGACGTCAATGCACTATTTTCTGGTTTCTGCATTCGTGCAAGATTTATATCGGAGGATATCGATAGGTTGTTCTTTGCGTATTACACAAAAACGAAGAATTTTAAATCGCAAATATCATCGTCCTCTGGAACAAATATTAATAATCTTAATCAGGGGATTCTTGGTCAGGTAAAGATACCTGTATTCCACAAGAGCTATCAGCAGAAGATCGCTGCAGTCCTCTCTGCTCTCGATTCCAAAATCGACTGCAACAATCGCATAAATTCCGAGTTGCATGCAATCGCTAAGACGCTGTACGACTACTGGTTTATACAGTTCGACTACCCTGATGCCAACGGTAAACCCTACAAGTCCTCTGGCGGAAAGATGTACTACAATTTCACGCTGAAACGGGAAATTCCTGTTGGTTGGAATGATAAGCAGTTAAGCCAGGTCGCCAATATAACCATGGGGCAGTCTCCATCTGGGGAGTCCTTGAACGATTCCGGAGAAGGGGTGGAGTTTTTTCAAGGGTCTACCGATTTTGGCTGGCAGTTTCCAACTGTGCGCCAGTTTACGACCCAACCAGCGCGCATGGCGAAGCGAGGTGACATCCTGCTCAGCGTCCGGGCCCCGGTCGGAGACTTGAATGTTGCACACCTCGACTGTTGCATCGGGCGTGGACTGGCTGCGCTGAATAGCAGGGATGGATTTGACGGATTCCTGTTTTATGTCATGCAACATTTTAAGACCGTCTTCGACAGGCGAAACAGTGAGGGGACCACGTTTGGTTCCATCACCAAGGATGATCTATATTCACTGCCACTGGCCTATCCGCCGACTGAGTTACTAAGGGAATATGACAAGGTAGTGTTGAGGTATAACCAGATGGTTTTTACTCGAAGCATGGAAAACCAACATCTCATAGAACTCCGCGACTGGCTGCTGCCCATGCTGATGAACGGCCAGGTCACGGTGGCGTAACGAATTCTACCGTGGCTGAAAATCACTAAAGCACATTCGCAGTTTCTAGCCAAACTTCGCGTTTGGCTGGCATGGCTGACGAGTTGGCGTGTACTGGGTAGCGAATAAGGGCTGCTTATCGCTGGTGGCTGCCATCCGCGGATGGCAGTTATGGGGCGAAAGCGGTCGGTCTTGAATATCAAAATTAGGTCTTCGCTTGGCGATCGAAGATCCAGGATTTTTTCAAGCGACGAGCAAGCAGCCGCACGGTCAGCAGGTAGTAATAGCGGGTCAGCTCGCATCGCTCTGCTAGGCGGTGCTCAAGAAACCAAACCACATGCTTTCTCTGCCAAGCCCAAGGCGTCTCTAGCTGCCAGCGTTCTGTTATTTCGGCATGGATGAGCTTTGCTTGTCGTAAATGGCGTTGCCTGGTTGCGTGCGAGCCGGTCAGAACGCCAGCCAAGAACAGCTCCATATCGAATGGCTTGCTCATGTCCGTCCTCCAATGTAGGCCGCGACCACGTCGATCCGACCGTGCCCCAGCTCGTAACTGATTCGCCTCCGGGCCTCGTGATCAAGGTTCCTATCGACCTGGCAACATTGGCCCCCATTGATTGGCGCGGGGTGCTGGGTGATCTGCTCGTAGCGCTCACATGCGTAGGCCGCTCGTAGTTCATGGAAGCCTTTGAGGTTGTGTGTTTGCAGGATGTCTCGCGCAGGGCGGATGCTTTCTTGCATAAGATTCAGGTAGCTTTCGTTTGGTGCAATTAGGTTGCGGCTACCTGCAGGTGATGCTTGCCATGCGAACCCAAGTGCACCACGTATATGGTCGTTCACTGCTATCCAACGTGGCGCCGAGGCGCCGGCGCGGCCGCCCTTGGTGCCCTCCTGAATGTTAATCCTGCCTAGGTCGTTAGCCTCACGGCTTAGCCGTGGCAGGTCAGCCAAGATAGCCTCACGTAAGCGCATACCGGTGGCTCGCGCCAGCAGAACAATCGCGGCGGCTCGAAGCTGATCACGACTACAAAGCGTATCGACGATCTGCTTAACTTGTTCGCGGTCTTGGCCCTGCGGCACCGATTGTCGAACTCCGGTGCGCTGCATACCCAACGCCTTGCTCGGGCTGGGCAATTTTACGTACTGATCACCGCGAAGCGCTGCCATGGTCCTGTTAACGCTGGATAGCCGGTTTTGTGCGGTGCTGACGGCGAGATCACCGTGCTTAACCAGGTCACGCAGATACGCCGCATAGTCGGCCAACACCTTTCGATCAATGTGCCGCGCATCTTTGATCCCCGGCCCTTGCTCGGAGCGGCACCATTTCACGAATGCCTGCCACCGATCACAGTGTGCCTTCACCGTGCCGTAGTGGCCGCCGCCGAACATGTCTTTCAGCGCTTGCGGACCTGCGTAGCTCAATTGCCTGCCGTAGCCGAAATTACGGCCATCGCGTTTACCCACCAATGCCATGTCGGTCACCTCATCGTCCGCTCTTCGATCCTCGCCCCACGTCATCCCGCCAAGAATGTTGAGTGTTATCAGGGATCAAGGCCCCTGCGACCTGTGGGGAATGTCCTCTTCGCGGGACTGGCGGCTCCTTACGTCCGGGAGCAAGGGCATCTCATGATCTGGCCTCCTGTACACCGTTGCCGGTGGGCGGGTGGAGGCAGCACTGGCTGACGAGGCCAGCGCCTGAAGATCTTGAGCCATGTGCAAGCAGCAATGCGATGACCGGGGCATACCTGACTGTCAGTCAGGTGCAGTCCATTCCGTGGTCTGCGGCACCATCATCTACAGCGCTGTTGCTGGTGACATCGGCGTTTGTCACGCCGATTGTCACGAGGGGGAATGCCGCAAAGCCTTGTGCGATCAGGGCTGCAGCAGTGGTAGAAGTGCCCGTCTCTTTCCAGAAGAAAGAGACGGGCACAGGTTGGCGCAAGATTTGGCCAAGCGGATAGGTTGCTGCAGGGCAGCGAGGAACGGTGTATCTGGCGCACGAGCGCTATAGGTGTAAGAGCATCCATCACCTTGGAGGTGACCGGGCGAGCTGCCGGATGCGAATCGCCTTTGGGGAGAACCACCGCGGGAGCGGCGTGACCTTTAAGGTTCGGGTCACCTGGGGTGCTGTCATCGACAGCCTTTGCACGGCCAGTTCTACGCCTGTGGATAAACCCGGTCAAGGGCAGAAATTCAGCGCTCTTGGTGACGTGAAAAGCGGTTATCCACCGGTGGAATTCCGTGGTAAATCCCGGACAACGTCGTGGCTTTTAGCTCTTCGAAATGAGGTCCATCCAAACAGGGCGGCTTTGCAGCCCTGTTTGGATGGACCCGCGCTGACAAGCGGATAAACGAGGCTGCTTGCCCTGAATCTTGAGCATTCAGTTGCTGTCGCCGTCGTCATGCGCCTGTACAGCGCTAGCGAATCGGCACCACGTTTTTGTCTCTGACTTGGCCGTATGCTGAGGCGAGCAGGCTGCCGGTGGCGGCTTTCTGGATGTACTCACTCCACCAGGCCATCATAGGTCGACGGCGCTCTATGTAGTCGGCCCGGTTGTAAGCGCTGCGCACCTCATCCTTGTCAACATGCGCCAGTGCGACCTCAATGAGTTCGGGGTCCCACCCATGTTCATTCAAGATGGTGCTGGCCATTGAGCGCATTCCGTGGCTGACCAAGCGATCCTGAAACCCCATGCGTTTCAACGCCATGTTGGCCGTTTGGCTATTAGCGTGGGTGCGTGGATTTCTGTCTGCCGGGAAGACGTATTCTCGATGGCCGCTGTGAGTCTTCAGTGACTCCAACAGTGCGACAGCGTGATCACTCAACGGAATGCTATGTGGGCGGCGCTTCTTCATTCGCTCCGCTGGGATAGTCCAGACACGCCTTTCAAAGTCGATGTCAGCCCAGCGAGTAGTCGCTGCCTCGGCTGGGCGAGTCATCGTGTGCAACTGCCATTCGATCAGGCAGCGGGTGGTGCGTTTGATGCTGGCGTTCGCGATCTCCAGCATAAGCTCGGGGAGCTCTTCGGGCGGAAGCGCAGCCATGTTCTCTTTCTTGGGCTTCTTGAATACCGCCCTGATGCCGCTGAGTGGGTTGGCGAAGATCAGGCCGGAGTTTACGCCGTAGGTCATGATCTCGTTTAGTCGCTGGCTAAGGCGTTTGACCGTTTCCAGGCTGCCTTTCGCTTCGATTGGGCGAAGCAATGCGATCACCATCGGCGCGGTGATTTTCGTCAGTGGTGTTGTCCTCAAGTCTGGGAATACATGCAGCGTGAGCGACCGCCAAATGTCCTCGGCGTAGGCCGGGGTCACCGAGTCTTTCTTGAGCTCGAACCAGGCGGTAGCCACGTTCTCGAAGGTGTGTTCCGTCTCAGCGCGCTTGGCTTCATTCAGCGTGTTGCGCTGCACCTTCGGATCGATGCCTTGGGCGAGCAGCTCGCGGGCATCTACTGCCATCTTTCGTGCGTTCGCCAGTGACAGTTCGGGGTAGGTCCCGAAGCCAATGTTGATGCGCTTCTTGGTCACCGGTTCGCGGTAGTTAAAATTCCACAGCAACGAGCCGTTGCTGCGTACGCGGAGCTGTAAACCGTCACCGTCCGTGAGGACGTAATCCTTGGACGCGGGTTTGACTCCCTTGAGCTGTCGATCGGAGAGGCGGAGGTTTTGAGCAGGCATGAGATTGTCCTCAAGCACTGATTCGGTATTCCAAAGATTAGCACCGGGTGAGCTGGAATACCGCCTGGAATACCCGAATGGCTGGAACTCAAAAACTCTTGAAAGACCGCAAAAGCGCTGGAGGCCGCGTATTTACTGGCTTTCAGGCACAAAAAAAGACGTCCGTGGACGTCTTTGATTGATCATTTGGTGGAGCCGGGGGGATTTGAACCCCCGTCCGCCAGTACTCCGCTGTCGGTACTACATGCTTAGCCGTGTCTACTGATTTAATCCGCAGCCGCCCGACGGGCAGGGTGCTTTGGATGAGTTGTGTAAGTTTTAGTCGCTTCGCCCACAACGTGCTACGCGACGATCCTGTTCTGTATGACAATCAGTTCGGGTTTACAGGCATCCCCTAGTGATTGCTGGAGCCGAAGCTACCAGAAGCAACGGGTCAAGAAGACTGCTTACGCAGCCAGCTTGCACTCCGCGCCGAAGGTTTCGTCATTGGCAACTATAAAAGTTGCAACAGTGGATTTACGAGTTCTGTTACCAACTCGGCATGCACCTAGAGTTTCGCTACCGGCGTCGAATCCTAATCGGCCCCTACACTAGCTCTTGGCTAACGCACCTTACGGCACGTGAGCCGGAGTATACGCCATTGTGCGGGCGACGTCGACAGCTGGTCCTGTCGCCCGCGCAGGGCTTAGGCGCCGCCGCTGCCCGTACCGCTGCCTTTATCGGTTTTTTCCAGGCGCTCCAGCACTTTGCTGGTGATGGCGATGCATTCCTTGGTGTCACCCGAGGCCTGGGCAGCCTTGGCTTTGTCGACGTGCTCGGTCAAGGCTTTGTCCAGGCCCTCGGAGGTGGCGCCGGCGGTGGCCATGCTGTCGTCGATTTTTTGCAGGTTGATGGCGCACAGGTCGTCAGCAGCGAACACCGGCGAAGCCAGCAGGGTAGCGGCCGCGAACAGGGCCGAAAGCGCGGTACCTTTCATGGGAGTCTCCTCTGGGGCCTCGGGAAGGTGGGCCTAAAGGATGGACCTTGGCAGTTTTGCAAGGGTTCAATCTTGTTCGTGCCGCGGGGGCGGGGTTGTTTGCGAGAGGGGGGCTTGCCCGCGAACACCGGCTTAGCCGGTGCCAGCTACCGCGCTGGATTCTTCGCGGGCACACCCGCTCCCACACAGGGCGCGTCGCGCTTACGAACTGAGGTCTCTTCGCGACAGCGCAGCCCGTAGGGGGGTGTTATCTCCCACGATGGATCGCGCAGGCTTCAGAGGCTGCGGGGGCGGGTGACGCGGTCCACCAGGTAGACCAGGCCGTGGTAGTCGATGCCGCTGTGGCTGCTCAAGCCAATCTCGCAGGTGCGGCTGGTGGAAATGCCTTCGCTGCAGTACTGCACGGCATCCTTCAGGCTGCGCAGCGAGTGGGCGTTGAGCTCGGGGGTGGTGAAGCCCTTGTCGCCAGCGAACCCGCAACAATGAATGCCTTCCGGGATGACTACCTGCTTGCTGCAGCGCCGGGCCAGGTCGATCAGGGCCTGGCTTTCGCCCAGGTGCTGGGTGCTGCAGGTCACGTGCACGGCCACCGGCTCATCCTGGGGGGTGAACTCCAGGCGTTCGAGCAGGTGCGTGCGAATGAAGCGCACGGGGTCGTACAGGTCCAGCCGGGTGTCGCCCAGGTCTTGTACCAGGCGCAGGGTGCAGGGGCTGGTGTCGCAGTAGATCGGGTCAAGGCCACCGCGGCTGGCGTGCAGCAGGGCGTTGATCAGCTCCTGGCGCTTGTGTTCGGCCTGCTCGGGGTAACCCTTGGACGCGAACGGCTGGCCGCAGCACAGGCTGTCGGCGTTGTCGGGGAACACGACCTGGTAGCCGGCCTTTTCCAGCAGGGCGCGGGTCTTGTCCAGCAGCGAGCTTTGCTCGCGGTCGGCATAGGCCGGGCCCATTACCCTGGACACGCAAGCCGCCAAGTACACCACCCGTGGGCGGGCGTCGTTGCTGGCCTGGCCGAAGGCGACCGGGCGCAGCGGTTGGGGCATGGCGGGCGTCCACTGCGGCAGGCGGCCGTTGCTGGCTTTGCGCAGGGTGGCACTCAGGCGGCCCAGGCGTGGGGCGCCGAGCAGCTTGCGCGCGCTGTTGGCTGCGGTCAGGGTCAGGCGGGCGCCGGCCAGTGCGGTGGGGAAGTGGTCTGCCAGCCAGTTGGCGGTGTTGCCGTGGTCGGCAGCCTGGCTGCGCAGTTTCTTTACCAGCTCGCCGGTGTTGATGCCCACCGGGCAGCGCTGGGCGCACAGGCCGGTGGCAGCGCAGGTGTCGATGCCTTGGTACTGGTAGGTGCGCATCAGCTCGCGGGTGTCGACGCCGGCGCGCTGCTTGGCCTGGATGTCCCGCCACATCACGATACGCTGGCGTGGGCTGAGGGTCAGGCCCTTGGACGGGCACACGGGTTCGCAGAAGCCGCACTCGATGCACTTGTCGACGATTTCGTCGGCGGCGGGCAGTGGCTTGAGGTTCTTCAGGTGGATGGCCGGGTCGTCACTCAGCACCACATCGGGGTTGAGGATGCCGTTGGGGTCGAGCAGGCGCTTGAGCTGCCACATCAGTTGGTAGGCGTCGTGGCCCCACTCCAGCGCCACGAACGGTGCCATGTTGCGCCCGGTGCCGTGCTCGGCCTTCAGCGAACCGCCGAACTCCACGGCCACCAGCTGTGCCACGTCGTCCATGAACGCCTGGTAACGGGCAACCTCTTCGGCGCTGTTGAACCCTTGGGTGAACACGAAGTGCAGGTTGCCTTCGAGGGCATGACCGAAAATGATCGCTTCGTCATAACGGTGCTTGTCGAAGAGCTGGATCAGGCGGTTCACGCCTTCGGCCAGTTGCTCGACCGGGAAGGTAACGTCTTCGATGATGACGGTGGTGCCGGTCTGGCGCACGGCGCCGACGGCGGGGAAGGTGTCTTTGCGGATTTTCCACAGCTGGTTGTACACCGCCGGGTCTTCGCTGAAGTCCACGCGCTGCTCCAGCGGGAAGTCGGCGATCGAGGCCATTACCTGCTGCAGTTGCTCGTGCAGCAGGCTCTGGCTGGCCGCGCGTGACTCGATCAGCAGGGCGCAGGCGTTGGCCGACAGGCCTTTCACCCACAGCGGCATGCCGGCCATGTCCTGCACCGAGCGCAGGCTGCGGCGGTCGAGCAGTTCCACGGCCGACACCGGCTGGCGCTTGAGTACCGGCACCGCGCGGCAGCAGCTTTCCACGCTGGGGAACACCAGCAGGGCGCTGGCTTTGTGCGGGTGGTCGGGCACGGTGTTGTAGGTAACAGCGCTGATAAAGCCCAGGGTACCTTCGGAGCCGACCAGCAAGTGCTGCAGAATATCCAGCGGCTGGTCGTAGTCCACCAGCGCGTTCAGCGACAGGCCGGTGGTGTTCTTCAGCCGGTACTTGTGCCGGATGCGTTCGGCCAATGCCGTGTTGGCGCGGGTTTCGCGGCCCAGCCGGGCCAGCGCTTGCAGCAGTTCGGCATGGCTGGCTTCAAAGGCTGCCACGCTGGCCGGGTCTTCGCTGTCCAGGCGGGTGCCGTCTGCCAGCACCAGGCGCAGGCCGGCCAGGGTGTGGTAGGTGTTCTGGGCGGTGCCGCAGCACATGCCGCTGGCGTTGTTGGCGACGATACCGCCGATCTTGCAGGCGTTGATCGAGGCCGGGTCGGGGCCGATCTTGCGCCCGAACGGGGCCAGCCAGGCGTTGGCCTGGGCGCCGATCACGCCAGGTTGCAGGCGGATCTGTTCGCCTTGGCCACGGATCTCGCGGCCGTTCCAGTTATCGCCCAGCACGATCAGCACCGAGTCGCTGATGGCCTGGCCAGACAGGCTGGTGCCGGCGGCGCGGAAGGTGACCGGTACCCGGTCGCGTTGGGCCAGCTTGATCAGGCCGACCACTTCGTCTTCGGACTCGACGCGCACCACCAGCTTGGGGATCAGCCGGTAGAAGCTGGCGTCGGTGCCGAAGGCCAGCGTCGAGGTGGGGTCGTCGAAACGGCGTGCGGCGGGGATCAGGCGCTCGGCATCACGCAGAAACGCGGCGGGCAGGCTCATGCAGTCTCCTCGCGGGGCTGTGGCCTCTGCGTGCCACATGCCCCGGGTCTATCAGGCGGTCGTTGGTGCAGGCGCTCAGGCGCCCAGTTCGCGTACCAGCGAGTCGCGGGTGATTTCGCTGATGGTCTTGGCGCCGGTCAGCACCATGGCTACGCGCATTTCCTTCTCGAACAGCTCCAGCAGGTTTTTCACCCCGGCCTGGCCATGCACGGCCAGCGCATAGAGGAAGGCGCGGCCAATCAGCACGGTGTCGGCACCCAGGGCGATCATGCGTACCACATCCAGGCCGCTGCGAATGCCGGAGTCGGCGAGAATCTTCAAGTCACCTTTCACCGCATCGGCAATGGCCGGCAGGGCGCGGGCGCTGGACAGCACGCCGTCGAGCTGGCGGCCACCGTGGTTGGACACGACGATGCCGTCGGCACCGAACTTGACCGCGTCGCGGGCGTCATCGGCATCCAGGATGCCCTTGATGATCATCGGGCCGTCCCAGAACTCGCGGATCCACTCCAGGTCCTTCCAGGAAATGGACGGGTCGAAGTTGTTGCCCAGCCAGCCGATGTAGTCGGCCAGGCCAGTGGGGTTGCCCCGGTACTTGGAGATGTTGCCCAAATCGTGCGGGCGGCCCATCACGCCCACGTCCCAGGCCCACTCGGGGTGGGTCATGGCTTGCAGCACGCGGCGCAGCGGGCCGTGCTTGCCGCTCATGCCAGAGTGGGCGTCGCGGTAGCGGGCGCCGGGCACGGGCATGTCCACGGTGAACACCAGGGTCTTGACCCCGGCCGCCTTGGCCCGCTCCAAGGCGTTGCGCATGAAGCCGCGGTCCTTGAGCACGTACAGCTGGAACCACATGGGGCGGTCGATGGCTGGCGCCACTTCTTCGATCGGGCACACCGACACCGTAGACATGGTGAACGGGATGCCATGGGCCGCCGCTGCCCGCGCCGCCTGCACTTCGCCACGGCGGGCGTACATGCCGGTGAGGCCGACCGGGGCCAGGGCCACGGGCATGCTCAGGGTTTCGCCGAACAGCGTGGTCTGCAGACTGAGCTCGGACATGTTCTTCAGCACGCGCTGGCGCAAGGCAATGCTTGCCAGGTCGGCGACGTTGTGGCGCAGCGTGTGCTCGGCGTAGGCACCGCCGTCGGCATAGTGGAACAGGAAAGGAGGCAGCTTGCGTTGGGCCGCGGCGCGATAGTCGGTAGAGGCAGAAATGATCATGGATTCTCGCAGCGTTGCTTGGGGGGTATGCCAGGCGCCCGATGGCGCCCGGCCCCTTTCACTTTAGTGATGAACCAGCATGCCGGTCAGCCAGTAAGCCTGGATCAGGGTGATCAGGCCGACGATGGTGGCAAAGAACAGGCTGTGCTTGACGGTGAAGCGGAACAGGTCGGATTCCTTGCCGACCAGGCCGGTGGCGGCGCAGGCCACGGCGATCGATTGCGGCGAGATCATCTTGCCGGTCACGCCGCCGCTGGTGTTGGCCGCTACCAGCAGGGTGTCGTTGACCCCGATCTGGTAGGCGGTGGTGGCCTGCAGCGAGCTGAACAGGGCGTTGGACGAGGTGTCCGACCCGGTCAGGAACACACCCAGCCAGCCAAGGAACGGCGAGAAGAACGGGAACGCCGCGCCAGTGCCGGCCAGCACCAGGGCCATGGTCGACGACATGCCCGAGTAGTTGGTGACGAAGGCGAAGGCGAGCACCATGCCAATCGAAAGGATGGGCCAGCGCAGCTCCCAGAACGTCTCCTTGAAAGTGGTAAGACCAGTTTTGAAATTGATTTTCAGCACCGCCATGGAGATCAGCGCCGAGAGGAAGATCGCGGTGCCGGTGGCGGAGATCGGGTCCAGCTTGAACACTGCGGGCATGGCGGTTGGCGCGGCCACGATCGGTGCGGTCTTGATCACCAGTTGGTCAAGGTGCGGGATGGCGAAGTTGAACACGAAGTTGTACATCGCGCCGCCCGGGGCGAAGGCGGCCTTGAACGGTTTCAGGGTCCAGATGGTGACCAGCACGGTCAGGATCAGGAACGGCGACCAGGCCTTGAAAATTTCGCCAAAGCTGTAAGGGCTTGGCTGGCTGCCGCTTGGCTGCACCACGGCGGCACCCACGCTGGCCTTGGCTTCGCCGAACGCGCGCTTGGGTTGCCACACTTTCAGGAACAGGGTGAGGCAGATCAGGCTGGCCAGGGCCGAGGTGATGTCTGGCAGCTCGGGGCCAATGAAGTTCGAGGTGAAGTACTGGGTTACGGCAAAGCTCAGGCCGGCGACCAGGGCGGCAGGCCAGGTTTCTTTCACACCGCGCAGGCCGTCCATCATGAACACCAGCCAGAACGGCACGAACAGCGACAGCAGCGGCAGCTGGCGGCCGGTCATGGCGCCGATGTGGAAGGCGTCGATACCGGTCACCTGGCCGGCCACGATGATCGGGATGCCCAGGGCGCCGAAGGCGACCGGTGCGGTGTTGGCGATCAGGCACAGGCCGGCGGCGTACAGTGGGTTGAAGCCCAGGCCGACCAGCAGTGCGGCGGTGATGGCCACCGGCGCGCCGAAGCCTGCCGCACCTTCCAGAAACGCGCCGAAGCAGAAGCCGATCAGCAGTACCTGCAGGCGCTGGTCGTCGGTGATCGACAGCACCGAGCTGCGGATCACTTCGAACTGGCCGCTCTTGACCGTGAGTTTGTACAGGAACACCGCGGCAACGATGATCCAGGCAATTGGCCAAAGGCCGTAAAGGAAGCCGTAACCTGCGGCAGCCAGCGCCATGTCGACCGGCATCTGGAAGGCGAATATGGCCACCAGTACCGACAAGGCCAGGGTAATGCTACCCGCCACGTGGCCCTTCAGGCGGAACACGGCAAGGGCAAGGAAGAAGAATACGATGGGAATGACCGCCGCCAGTGCGGACAGGCCAAGACTACCAAGCGGGCTATAGAGTTGTTGCCAGGTTTGCATATGGGGTGGCCCCTAATTGTTGTTGGTCAGGCGCTGGCATTGGATAATTGGTAAGACCAATTTACAATGGCTGGTCGCTAGGTTAAAAGCGCTGTCGTGGGTGTGTCAATTTGTCCCGTGCAAAACTTTGGTCGCGTGCCGATGAGCGGGCAGCTGATGTGCCGGGAAAATCGTGGCCTGGTGGGTGTTCGCGCGCGCTGGATCGGCGAGAATAGGCCCCCCCGGGTGTGTGCCGGGGTTTGTGGAGAGCATGTGATGGTTTTTGATCAGGTTCGCCAACGGCGCCTGTCCGACGACATTGTCGATCGGTTGGAAGCGATGATTCTGGAGGGCACCCTCACGTCGGGGCAGCGGCTGCCCGCCGAGCGTGCGCTTGCCGAACAGTTCGGCGTGTCGCGCCCGTCACTGCGTGAGGCGATCCAGAAACTGGTGGCCAAGGGCTTGTTGGTCAGCCGGCAGGGGGGCGGCAACTTTGTCGCCGAGTCGCTGGGGTCCACGTTCAGTGACCCGCTGTTGCAGCTGCTGGAACACAGCCCCGAGGCCCAGCGCGACCTGCTCGAGTTTCGCCATACACTGGAGGCGTCCTGTGCGTATTACGCGGCGCAGCGCGCTACCGAGCCAGACCGGGCGCGGCTGAAGGCGGCGTTCGACACGCTGCAGGACTGCTACGCCAGGGTCGATGAAGTGACCCGGGCCGAGGAGGGCGCGGCCGATGCGCGCTTCCACCTGGCAATTGCCGAGGCCAGCCATAACGCGGTGCTGTTGCACACCATTCGTGGCCTGTTCGACCTGCTCAAGCGCAACGTGGTGACCAACATTGGTGGCATGTACCAGCAGCGGACCGAGACCCGTGACATGCTGATCAGCCAGCACCGCGAGCTGTACCTGGCGATTGTCGAGGGCAGGGCGGAGGAGGCGCGAGAGGTGTCCAGCCGGCACATTCTGTATGTGCAGGAAGTGCTGGAAGAGGCGCATGAGGAGGCGCAGCGGGTGGCGCGGGCGGAGCGGCGTAGCGGGCGTTGACTCGGTCTCTTCATGCATGTGCGGTTAATGTAGGAGCGGCCTTGTGTCGCGATGGGCTGCGAAGCGGCCCCTGGGCTTCGGCAATGAGCCGAGATTGCTGGGGCTGCTTCGCAGCCCATCGCGACACAAGGCCGCTCCTACACTGACCGCGCTGCTGACAAAGAAGGTTTTAGTCTTCCTTGCCCTTGTTGCGCACCGCCCGCTGCAGCTCGCGGTTGGAATCGCGTTCGCGCACGGTGTCGCGCTTGTCGAATTCCTTCTTGCCCTTGCCCAGTGCAATTTCGCACTTGATCAGGTGCTTGCTCCAGTACAGCGACAACGCCACGCAGGTGTAACCCTTTTGCGCCACCGCCGCTTCCAGGCGCTCGAGCTCGCGCTTGTTCAGCAGCAGCTTGCGCGTGCGCATCGGGTCGGCGATCACGTGGGTGCTGGCCGTGGTCAGCGGGGTGATGTGGCTGCCGAACAGCCAGGCCTCACCGTCCTTGAGCAGCACGTAGCTGTCCACGAGGTGCGCCTTGCCGGCTCGCAGGCTTTTTACTTCCCAACCGGACAGGACCAGCCCGGCCTCGAACTTGTGTTCGATGAAGTAATCGTGTCGCGCTTTTTTGTTCTGCGCGATGGTCCCGGTCGGATGTTTCTTTTGTTTAGCCATAGGGCCGGCATTATAGGCAAGACCGTGCGTCGTTCGCTATGGGATTTCGGTGTGCTTGAGCCACCGCAATGAATACCGGACAATACAAGCCCTGTCCTGCCGACAGAATCTGTTTTTGGCACGCTGCGAAGCGCCGCCACCCAGCCTTGGAAGTGACGCCTGGATGACTACCCATATTCAACGCTCCGCCCTGCTGCCATACCCCGCCCAGGCGCTCTACGATCTGGTCAACGACGTGGCCAGCTACCCGCAGTTCCTGCCGTGGTGCTCGGCCGCGACGGTGATCGACAGCAGCGAAACGCACATGCGTGCCAAGCTCGAAGTGGCCAAGGGGGGCATGAGCCAGCACTTTGTAACGCGCAACGTGCTGGTGCCCGGGCAGTCCATCGAAATGAACCTGGAGGAGGGCCCCTTTACCCAATTGCATGGGGTGTGGGTGTTCAAGCCTTTGGGCGAGAAGGCCTGCAAAATCAGCCTGGACCTGTCGTTCGATTATGCCGGGCCCATTGTGCGTGCCACGTTGGGGCCGCTGTTCAACCAGGCGGCGAATACCCTGGTCGATGCGTTCTGCCAGCGTGCCAAGCAACTGAACGGCTGATCAGGCAGGCAGCAACAAAAAGCCCGGAACAAGTCCGGGCTTTTTTGTTGCTTTCGATTACCGGGTTTCCAGCGGTGCTGGCGTAGGCACCGGGGTGGTCTCGATGGTATCGATTTCGCGCTGGATGGCCTCTTCGGTCGAACCAGGCTTGGCAGGTTGCTCCGCCGGTTGCGTGGCTGGCTGCTCGGTTTGGCCTGGCTCGGTGCCGGGGCTGACCGTGGTATCGCTGCTGCCACCCAGAATTTCCTGGTCGCGGCTAACGCCTGGCATAAAGTCGCCAGACAGGCTGACCAGTTGGTCGCTGTCGTTGAAGAAAATGCTCATGCGCTCCTGCTGGCGTTGGCCGCCACCAGGCTGCAGGCTGTACAGGTAATCCCAACGGTTGGTGTTGAAAGTGTCCTGAATCAGCGGGTTGCCCATGATAAACCGCACTTGCCGTCGGGTCATTCCCGGGCGCAATTGGTCTATCATGTCCTGCGTGACGACATTGCCCTGCTGGATGTCGATTTTGTAAACCCCGGGAAACGAGCAACCGGCGAGTGCGAGCAGTCCCGCGAGGGCGAGGCTGTTTAGCAAGAGCTTGGTGTTTTGCATCGGTGGGCGACTTCCACTATCTTGGCTGGACAACGTAAACCCCGATCATACCCGTATTAAGAGAAGCTGCGAAGCAGCATCGGCGAGAAAGCTGACCATGGTTGAAAATAGCGAATTACGCAAAGCCGGTCTCAAGGTAACCCTGCCTCGAGTCAAGATCCTTCAGATGCTCGACTCTGCCGAGCAGCGTCACATGAGCGCCGAGGATGTCTACAAGGCGTTGATGGAGGCTGGCGAGGACGTTGGCCTGGCTACCGTGTACCGCGTACTGACCCAGTTCGAAGCGGCGGGTCTGGTGGTTCGCCACAACTTCGACGGCGGTCATGCGGTATTCGAACTGGCCGATGGCGGTCACCACGACCATATGGTCGACGTGGATACCAGTGAAGTCATCGAGTTCATGGACGCCGCCATCGAGAAGCGTCAGCGTGAAATCGTAGAGGAACACGGTTTCGAACTGGTGGACCACAATCTGGTCCTGTACGTGCGTAAGAAGAAGTAACGATTCAATCGTTATGGACAGCAAAGGCGACCTTCGGGTCGCCTTTGTGCTTTTAGGGGCAGTAGGTCAGTGAGCGGCATTGCGTCGCGACAGGGCCGCAAGCGGCCCCGGAAATCCAGTGGCTTCAGGCCTTGCTGGTGACCACCATCTTGCGCGCATGCGCCAGGGATTCCTTGGTCAGGTCGATGCCGCCCAGCATGCGTGCGACTTCTTCCACGCGCTCGCGCTTGCCCAGGCTGGCCACGGCGGTGTGGGTGGTGTCGCTGTTGCGCACCTTGTGCACGAACAGGTGGTGGTGCCCCTGCGCTGCCACCTGCGGCAGGTGGGTCACGGTCAGCACCTGGCCGCGCTCACCCAGCCGGCGCAGCAACTGGCCGACGATTTCCGCGGTGGGCCCGCCGATACCCACATCCACTTCATCGAATACCAGCGTGGGAATGCGCGAGGTCTGTGCCGTGATCACCTGGATCGCCAGGCTGATGCGCGACAGTTCGCCACCCGACGCAACCTTGGCCAGGCCCTTGAGGGGTTGCCCCGGGTTGGCGCTGACCAGCAGCTCGATCTGCTCCAGGCCATGCGGCGAGAGTTCCGTACCCTCGTGCGGGGTCAGCTCGATACGGAAGCGCCCGCCAGGCATGCCCAGGCGCTGGATTTCCTGTTCCACCGCCACCGCCAACTGCTGGGCGGCCTGCCGGCGCAGGGCGCTGAGTTCGCTGGCCCGCTCTTTATAGTGCTGGGCGTACGCAGCCAGCTCTTCGCCCAGCTGTTCAATCGATTCATCGCTGGCGTTCAGGCCTTCCAGCTCTTCCATCAGTTGCTGCTGCAGGTGCGGCAGCTCGGTCGGGTGCACACGGTGTTTGCGCGCCAGGGTATAGATGGTGTCGAGGCGCTCCTCCAGTGCCTGCAGGCGCATCGGGTCGGCATCGAAGTTGTCCAGGAAGCGGTTGAGCTCACCCACCGCTTCTTCAACCTGGATCTGCGCGCTGGCGATCAGGTTGGCCGCCTCGGTCAGCGCCTTGGGCGGCTGGGTGGCGGCGCCCAGGCGGTTGAGGCTGGCGGTGAGGGCGCTGAGTACGTTGCCCGAATCGCTTTCGCTGCACTGGTCGATGACCTGGCGGCAGATACCGAACAGGGCTTCGGCGCTGGTCAGGTTCTTGTGTTCCTGCTCCAGCTGTTCCAGCTCGTGCTCGCCGAGGGCAAGGTTGTCCAGCTCTTCCAGCTGGTAGCTGAGCAGTTGATGGCGGGCGCGCTGCTCGTCACCGGAGTTGGACAGGCGCTCCAGTTCCAGGCGGGTTTGCTGCCAGCGTTTGGCGGCCAGTTGCACCTGGCGGGCCAGGTCGACAGCACCGGCGTACTCGTCTAGCAGGCGGCGGTGGGTGTCGGTTTTCAGTAGCGACTGGTGCTCATGCTGGCTGTGGATGTCGATCAGCAGTTCGCCCAGGGCCTTGAGGTCGCCGAGCGGGCACGGGGTGCTGTTGATGTAGCCCCGGCTGCGCCCTTCGGCGGTGATGACCCGGCGCAAAATGCACAGGCCGTCGCTGTCCATGTCGCGCTCGGCCAGCCAGGTGTGCGCCTCGGGAATGTCCACCAGGTCGAAGGTGGCCAGGATATCGGCCTTGTCGGTGCCAGGGCGCACCACGCCGCTGTCGGCCCGGTCGCCCAGGGCCAGGCCGAGGGCGTCGAGCATGATCGATTTGCCAGCGCCGGTCTCGCCCGTGATGACGGACATGCCGCGGGCGATTTCGAGGTCGAGGTGTTCGACGATGGCGTAGTTGTGAATGGACAGGTGCACCAGCATGGGGGGCGGCTCCCGAAAAGTCAGGTCTGGTTATTTATACAGTACTTTTTTCAGGCCTGCCAATGCCTCTTGGCGGATTCTGTTTGTGCCTGAAAACCCGCTTGCCCCTTGAAGCTGGTTTTTCCGGCCCCATATAGCCGACAACCAAGGCGAGCCTGGCTCGCAGTCCACAAAATTGCGCAGGAGAGACCCCATGGCTGACGAACAGCTGAACGAAAAAGACCTTAATGTTGAAGAAACCGGTGCCCAAGCCACTGCGGATGCCCGTGTTCTGGAACTCGAGGAACAGCTGGCCGCCGCCAAGGACCAATCGCTGCGCGCCGTGGCCGACTTGCAGAACGTGCGCCGCCGCGCCGAGCAGGATGTCGAGAAAGCCCACAAGTTCGCCCTGGAGAAATTCTCCAGCGACCTGCTGCCGGTGATCGACAGCCTGGAACTGGCCCTGGCCCACTCCAGCGCCGAGGATGAAAACGTCAAGCAGATCCGCGAAGGCGTGGAGCTCACCCTGAAAATGTTCCAGGACACCCTCAAGCGCTACAACCTCGAAGCGGTCGACCCGCATGGCCAGCCGTTCAACCCTGAGCACCACCAGGCCATGGCCATGCAGGAAAGCGCTGACGTAGAGCCTAACAGCGTGTTGAACGTGTTCCAGAAGGGCTACCTGCTCAACGGCCGCCTGCTGCGCCCCGCCATGGTGGTGGTCAGCAAGGCGCCGAGCGCGGCGCAACCCTCGATCAATGAAAAGGCTTGAAATCCGTCGGGGCATCCCCATCTAGGTGTCAAGCCTTCAAGTATTACCGCAGTTGGCCAAATTAGTCGCTGCTACCAAATTCAAGTTTCGGGAGAGTTAACATGGGCAAGATCATCGGTATCGACCTGGGGACCACTAACTCGTGCGTCTCTATTCTGGAAAACGGTAACGTCAAAGTCATCGAAAACGCCGAGGGTGCGCGTACTACCCCTTCGATCGTGGCCTACGCCAACGATGGCGAAATCCTGGTTGGCCAGTCGGCCAAGCGCCAGGCCGTCACCAACCCGCACAACACCCTGTTCGCCGTGAAGCGCCTGATCGGCCGCCGCTTCGAAGAAGACGTCGTGCAGAAAGACATCAAGCTGGTGCCCTACAAAATCGTCAAGGCCAGCAATGGCGACGCTTGGGTACAAGCGGGCGGCAAAGACATGGCACCGCCGCAAATCAGCGCTGAAGTGCTGAAGAAAATGAAGAAAACCGCCGAAGACTACCTCGGCGAGGCCGTGACCGAAGCGGTAATCACCGTGCCGGCCTACTTCAACGACAGCCAGCGCCAGGCTACCAAAGACGCCGGCCGCATCGCGGGCCTGGACGTAAAACGTATCATCAACGAGCCGACTGCCGCTGCACTGGCCTACGGCATGGACAAGGCCAAGGGCGACCACACCGTCATCGTCTATGACCTGGGTGGTGGTACCTTCGACGTGTCGGTCATTGAAATTGCCGAAGTCGACGGCGAGCACCAGTTCGAAGTACTGGCTACCAACGGCGACACCTTCCTGGGTGGCGAAGACTTCGACATGCGCCTGATCGACTACCTCGTCGACGAGTTCAAGAAAGAGTCGGGCATGGACCTGAAGAACGATCCACTGGCCCTGCAGCGTCTGAAAGAAGCTGCTGAAAAAGCCAAGATCGAGCTGTCGTCCGCTCAGTCGACCGACGTCAACCTGCCGTACATCACTGCAGATGCCACCGGTCCGAAGCACCTGAACGTGAAAATCTCCCGCGCCAAGCTGGAGTCGCTGGTCGAAGACCTGGTTACCCGTACCATCGAGCCATGCCGCGTAGCGCTGAAAGACGCCGGCATCGACGCCAGCAAGATCGACGACGTGATCCTGGTCGGTGGCCAGACCCGTATGCCGCTGGTGCAGAAGGCCGTTGCTGACTTCTTCGGCAAAGAAGCCCGCAAGGACGTCAACCCGGACGAAGCCGTGGCCATGGGTGCTGCCATTCAGGGCGCGGTGCTGGCTGGCGACGTGAAAGACGTGCTGCTGCTGGACGTCAGCCCGCTGACCCTGGGTATCGAAACCATGGGCGGCGTGATGACTTCGCTGATCGAGAAGAACACCACCATCCCGACCAAGAAGTCGCAGGTGTTCTCGACTGCCGACGACAACCAGGGCGCTGTGACCATTCACGTGCTGCAGGGTGAGCGTAAGCAGGCTGCGCAGAACAAGTCGCTGGGCAAGTTCGACCTGGCCGACATTCCGCCAGCGCCACGCGGTGTCCCGCAAATCGAAGTGACCTTCGACATCGACGCCAACGGCATCCTGCACGTCAGCGCCAAAGACAAGGCCACCGGCAAGTCGCAGTCGATCGTGATCAAGGCCAATTCCGGCCTGTCGGACGAAGAAATCGAGCGCATGGTGCGTGACGCCGAGGCCAACGCCGAGGAAGACCGCAAGTTCGAAGAGCTGGCTGCTGCCCGTAACCAGGGTGATGCGCTGGTTCACTCGACTCGCAAGATGGTCGCTGACGCCGGTGACAAGGTTACCGCTGAAGAGAAAACCGCCATCGAGGCTGCCGTGGTTGCCCTGGAAGCCGCTGTCAAAGGCGACGACAAGGCCGCCATCGACGCCAAGGTCGAAGAGCTGTCCAAGGTCTCTGCCCCGGTTGCCCAGAAGATGTACGCCGAACAGTCGGCCGAACAGCCTCAGGGTGGCGCGCAGCAGGCCGAGCCGGAAGCCAAGCACGATGACGTGGTTGACGCCGAGTTCGAAGAAGTCAAAGGCGACGACAAGAAGTAATCGTTGCATGTTGTCGGCCAGTTCACCGTGGTTTGTCGGTGAACTGGTAGGATGTCGCCGCGCGGGGGCTTGCTCCCGCGTTGGCGTATCTGGAATTCGAGAATTTTTACAGCATCTGTCAGCGGCCCCGCTGGGCGAGCGCAGGTGCTGATGGCGTGGCGCAGATGCCACACGCCCAACAAGGTGCAAATGACCTATGTCCAAGCGTGATTATTATGAGGTTCTGGGTGTCGAGCGCGGCGCCACCGAGGCAGACCTCAAAAAGGCTTATCGCCGTCTGGCGATGAAATACCACCCGGACCGCAACCCGGGCGATAAAGAGTCCGAAGACAAGTTCAAAGAGGCCAACGAGGCCTACGAAGTGCTGTCTGATGCCAGCAAGCGCGCGGCGTTCGACCAGTATGGCCATGCCGGTGTCGACCCGAGCATGGGTGGCGGCGGCCCTGGTTTCGGTGGCGCAAACTTCTCCGACATCTTCGGCGATGTGTTCAGCGACTTCTTCGGCGGTGGCCGCGGTGGCGGACGCGGTGGCGCCCAGCGTGGCAGCGACCTGCGTTACACCCTGGAGCTGAACCTGGAAGAAGCGGTGCGCGGCACTACGGTCAGCATCCGTGTGCCGACCCTGGTCAACTGCCAGCCGTGCGATGGCTCCGGCGCCAAGAAGGGCTCCACCCCGTCGACCTGCCCCACCTGTGGTGGCATCGGCCAGGTCCGCATGCAGCAGGGCTTCTTCTCGGTGCAGCAAACCTGCCCGCGTTGCCATGGCCAGGGCAAGATCATCACCGACCCTTGCACCTCGTGCCACGGCGAAGGCCGCGTCGAGGAATACAAGACCCTGTCGGTCAAGGTGCCGGCCGGTGTCGATACCGGTGACCGCATCCGCCTGTCGGGTGAAGGCGAGGCCGGCACCCATGGTGGCCCGACCGGCGACCTGTATGTGGTGATCAGTGTGCGTGAGCACGAGATCTTCCAGCGTGACGGCAAGCACCTGTACTGCGAAGTGCCGATCAGCTACACCGATGCTGCCCTGGGCGGCGAGCTGGAAGTGCCGACCCTCGATGGCCGCGTGAAGCTGCGTATTCCGGAAGGCACCCAGACCGGCAAGCAGTTCCGCTTGCGTGGCAAGGGTGTGGCGCCGGTGCGCGGTGGTGGTGCCGGTGACCTGCTGTGCCGTGTGGCGGTGGAAACCCCGGTCAACCTCAGCCGCCGCCAGCGCGAACTGCTCGAAGAGCTGCGTGATTCGCTGGAAGGCGACAGCTCGCACTCGCCCAAGGCCAGTGGCTGGTTCGATGGCGTGAAGCGCTTCTTCGGCGATCTCTGACAAGGAAAAGGCTATGCGACGTATTGCAGTGATGGGCGCGGCAGGGCGTATGGGCAAGACCCTCATCGAGGCCGTGCAGCAGCAACCCGGCGCCGGGCTGACGGCGGCGGTCGACCGCCCGGACAGCTCGCTGGTCGGCGCCGATGCCGGTGAACTGGCGGCCCTGGGGCGCATTGGTGTGCTGCTGTCCGACGACCTGGCCAAGGTGGTGGACGAGTTCGACGTGCTGATCGATTTCACCCACCCGTCGGTCACCCTGAAGAACCTGGCGTTCTGCCGCAAGCACGGCAAGGCCATGGTCATCGGTACCACCGGTTTCACCGTCGAAGAAAAGCAGTTGCTGGCCGAGGCGGGCAAGGACATTCCAATCGTGTTCGCTGCCAACTTCAGCGTTGGCGTCAACCTGAGCCTGAAGTTGCTCGACATGGCGGCGCGCGTGCTGGGCGATGATGTGGATATCGAAATCATCGAGGCGCACCACCGCCACAAGGTCGATGCCCCTTCGGGTACGGCGTTGCGCATGGGTGAAGTGGTTGCCAACGCGCTGGGCCGCGACCTGCAGGAAGTGGCCGTGTATGGCCGTGAAGGGCAGACCGGCGCGCGCGACCGCAAGACGATCGGCTTTGCCACCGTACGTGCCGGCGACGTGGTCGGTGATCACACCGTGCTGTTCGCTGCAGAAGGCGAGCGCCTGGAGATCACCCACAAGGCCTCCAGCCGCATGACCTTCGCCAAGGGCGCGGTGCGTGCGGCGCTGTGGCTCGACGGGCGTGAGCCTGGCCTGTACGACATGCAGGATGTGCTTGATCTGCGTTAAGCAGTGAGGGCTGTGTTGGGTCATTCGCGGGCAAGCCCGCGAAGAACCCAACACAATAGTCGGCCTGTCGCATCGATGTGTTTTAGAGGCACATATGCGGTAGACCGAAAACGCACTTTTCTGTAAGCTACAGCTTTAGTGTGTCCACTAAAAGCGCGCAGCGAATTGAATTCAGCACATGAAAGCGGGGTGACGTGTCCATACGTCACTCCGCTTTTTTGCAACCTGCGATCGCCCTTTCATGCTTGATTTACGGGAGGTCTTCTTGACAAAGCCAGCCATACTCGCCCTTGCCGACGGCAGTATTTTTCGCGGTGAAGCCATTGGTGCCGACGGTCAGACCGTTGGTGAGGTGGTATTCAACACCGCTATGACCGGCTACCAGGAAATCCTTACAGACCCTTCCTACGCGCAGCAAATCGTCACCCTGACCTACCCGCACATCGGCAACACCGGTACCACCCCGGAAGACGCCGAGTCCAACCGCGTGTGGTCCGCCGGCCTGGTCATCCGTGACCTGCCGCTGCTGGCCAGCAACTGGCGCAACACCCAGTCGCTGCCGGAGTACCTCAAGACCAACAACGTGGTTGCCATCGCCGGCATCGACACCCGTCGCCTCACCCGCATCCTGCGTGAGAAGGGCGCCCAGAACGGCTGCATCCTGGCGGGTGACAACATCAGCGAAGAGGCGGCCATCGCCGCTGCCCGTGGCTTCCCGGGCCTCAAGGGCATGGACCTGGCCAAGGTGGTTTCCACCAAGGAACGCTACGAGTGGCGCTCCAGCGTGTGGGAGCTGAAAACCGACAGCCACCCGACCATCGACGCGGCCGACCTGCCCTACCACGTGGTGGCCTTCGACTACGGCGTCAAGCTGAACATCCTGCGCATGCTGGTTGCCCGTGGCTGCCGCGTGACCGTGGTGCCGGCCCAGACCCCGGCCAGCGAAGTGCTGGCGCTCAACCCGGACGGCGTGTTCCTGTCCAACGGCCCTGGCGACCCCGAGCCGTGCGACTACGCCATCCAGGCCATCAAGGAAATCCTCGAAACCGAGATTCCGGTATTCGGCATCTGCCTGGGCCACCAGTTGCTGGCGCTGGCCTCCGGTGCCAAGACCGTGAAAATGGGCCATGGCCACCACGGTGCCAACCACCCGGTGCAAGACCTGGACACCGGCGTGGTCATGATCACCAGCCAGAACCACGGCTTTGCCGTTGACGAAGCCACCCTGCCGGGCAATGTCCGCGCCATCCACAAGTCGCTGTTCGACGGCACCCTGCAGGGTATCGAGCGTACCGACAAGAGCGCGTTCAGCTTCCAGGGCCACCCTGAAGCGAGCCCAGGCCCGACCGACGTCGCGCCACTGTTCGATCGTTTCACCGATGCCATGGCCAAGCGCCGCTGAGCATCCTGCTTCAAGGCCCCGGGCCGGCACACGCCGCGCCCGGCAGCGCCTGACCCAGATTGTTCAAAGCGGCTTGCCGACTGACCCCGGATTTGAGTGACCACCATGCCAAAACGTACAGACATCAAAAGCATCCTGATTCTCGGCGCTGGCCCGATCGTGATCGGCCAGGCCTGTGAATTCGACTACTCCGGCGCCCAGGCTTGCAAAGCCCTGCGCGAGGAAGGTTTCCGCGTCATCCTGGTGAACTCCAACCCAGCCACCATCATGACCGACCCGGCCATGGCCGACGCCACCTACATCGAGCCGATCAAGTGGCAGTCGGTGGCCAAGATCATCGAGAAAGAGCGCCCAGACGCCGTGCTGCCGACCATGGGTGGCCAGACTGCACTGAACTGCGCCCTGGACCTGGAGCGCCACGGCGTTCTGGAAAAGTTCGGCGTAGAGATGATCGGTGCCAACGCCGACACCATCGACAAGGCCGAAGACCGCTCGCGCTTCGACAAGGCCATGAAGGACATCGGCCTGGAGTGCCCGCGTTCGGGTATCGCCCACAGCATGGAAGAGGCCAATGCGGTGCTGGAGAAGCTGGGCTTCCCTTGCATCATCCGCCCGTCGTTCACCATGGGCGGCACTGGCGGCGGTATTGCCTACAACCGTGAAGAATTCGAAGAAATCTGCACCCGTGGCCTGGACCTGTCGCCAACCAAGGAACTGCTGATCGACGAATCGCTGATCGGTTGGAAAGAGTACGAGATGGAAGTGGTCCGCGACAAAAAGGACAACTGCATCATCGTCTGCTCCATCGAGAACTTCGACCCGATGGGCGTGCACACCGGTGACTCGATCACGGTTGCCCCGGCGCAGACCCTGACCGACAAGGAATACCAGATCATGCGCAACGCCTCGCTGGCGGTGCTGCGTGAAATTGGTGTGGAAACCGGCGGTTCCAACGTGCAGTTCGGTATCTGCCCGAACACCGGCCGCATGGTCGTGATCGAGATGAACCCGCGCGTTTCGCGTTCCTCGGCACTGGCCTCCAAGGCTACCGGCTTCCCGATCGCCAAGATCGCCGCCAAGCTGGCCATCGGCTACACCCTCGACGAGCTGCAGAACGACATCACCGGCGGCCGTACCCCGGCCTCCTTCGAGCCGTCGATCGACTACGTGGTCACCAAGCTGCCGCGCTTCGCCTTCGAGAAATTCCCCAAGGCCGACGCCCGCCTGACCACCCAGATGAAGTCCGTGGGTGAAGTCATGGCCATCGGCCGTACCTTCCAGGAGTCCCTGCAGAAAGCCCTGCGTGGCCTGGAAGTGGGCGCTTGCGGCCTCGACCCGAAAGTCGACCTGGCCAGCCCGGAAGCTGCCAGCATCCTCAAGCGCGAGCTGACCGTGCCGGGTGCCGAGCGTATCTGGTATGTCGCCGACGCCATGCGTTCGGGCATGACCTGCGAAGAAATCTTCAATCTGACCGGCATCGACATGTGGTTCCTGGTGCAGATGGAAGACCTGATCAAAGAAGAAGAGAAGGTCAAGACCCTGGCCCTGTCGGCCATCGACAAGGACTACATGCTGCGCCTCAAGCGCAAGGGCTTCTCTGACCAGCGCCTGGCCAAGCTGTTGGGTATCACCGACAAGAACCTGCGCCGCCACCGCCACAAGCTCGAAGTGTTCCCGGTGTACAAGCGCGTCGACACCTGCGCCGCCGAGTTCGCCACCGACACCGCCTACCTGTACTCCACCTACGAGGAAGAGTGCGAGGCCAACCCGTCGACCCGTGACAAGATCATGATCCTGGGTGGTGGCCCGAACCGTATCGGCCAAGGTATCGAGTTCGACTACTGCTGCGTACACGCGGCCCTGGCGCTGCGTGACGACGGTTACGAGACCATCATGGTCAACTGCAACCCGGAAACCGTTTCCACCGACTACGACACCTCCGACCGCCTGTACTTCGAGCCGCTGACCCTGGAAGACGTGCTGGAAGTGTGCCGCGTCGAGAAGCCCAAAGGCGTGATCGTGCACTACGGCGGCCAGACCCCGCTGAAACTGGCGCGCGCCCTGGAAGAGGCCGGTGTGCCGATCATCGGTACCAGCCCGGACGCCATCGACCGTGCCGAAGACCGCGAGCGCTTCCAGCAGATGGTCCAGCGCCTGAACCTGCTGCAGCCGCCAAACGCGACCGTGCGCAGCGAAGAAGAGGCCATTCGTGCCGCCGGCAGCATCGGCTACCCGCTGGTCGTGCGCCCATCCTATGTACTGGGTGGCCGTGCCATGGAGATCGTCTACGAACTGGACGAGCTCAAGCGCTACCTGCGTGAGGCTGTTCAGGTTTCCAACGACAGCCCGGTACTGCTCGACCACTTCCTCAACTGCGCCATCGAAATGGACGTGGATGCGGTGTGCGACGGTACCGACGTGGTCATCGGCGCGATCATGCAGCACATCGAACAGGCCGGCGTTCACTCCGGTGACTCGGCATGCTCGCTGCCACCTTACTCGCTGAGCAAGGGCGTGCAGGACGAAGTGCGCGAACAGGTCAAGAAAATGGCCCTGGAGCTGGGCGTGGTCGGCCTGATGAACGTGCAGCTGGCCCTGCAGGGCGACAAGATCTACGTGATCGAAGTCAACCCGCGTGCATCGCGTACCGTGCCGTTCGTGTCCAAGTGCATCGGCACTTCCCTGGCCATGATCGCGGCCCGCGTCATGGCTGGCAAAACCCTGAAAGAGCTGGGCTTCACCCAGGAAATCATCCCGAACTTCTACAGCGTCAAGGAAGCCGTCTTCCCGTTCGCCAAGTTCCCAGGGGTTGACCCGATCCTCGGCCCTGAGATGAAATCGACCGGTGAGGTCATGGGTGTTGGTGACAGCTTCGGTGAAGCCTTCGCCAAGGCCCAGATGGGTGCCAGCGAAGTGCTGCCTACTGGCGGCACCGCGTTCATCAGCGTGCGTGACGACGACAAGCCACAAGTGGCTGGCGTTGCCCGTGACCTGATCGCCCTGGGCTTCGAAGTGGTTGCTACTGCCGGCACCGCCAAGGTTATCGAGGCGGCTGGCCTGAAAGTGCGCCGCGTGAACAAGGTGACCGAAGGCCGCCCGCACGTGGTCGACATGATCAAGAACGACGAAGTGTCGCTGATCATCAACACCACCGAAGGCCGCCAGTCGATCGCCGACTCCTACTCGATTCGTCGCAATGCGCTGCAGCACAAGATTTACTGCACCACTACCATTGCGGCTGGTGAAGCCATCTGCGAGGCGTTGAAATTCGGTCCAGAGAAGACTGTTCGTCGCCTGCAGGATCTGCATGCAGGACTCAAAGCATGAGCATTACCAAATACCCGATGACCGTCCAGGGCGCTCGCGCCCTGGAAGAGGAGCTGACCTTCCTGAGCAAGACCGAGCGCCCGCGCCTGAGCCAAGCCATTGGTGAAGCGCGTGAGCTGGGCGACCTCAAGGAAAACGCCGAATACCATGCCGCGCGTGAAGAGCAGGGCATGGTCGAGGCGCGTATCCGCGATATCGAAGGCCGCCTGCAGAACTCGGTGGTGATCGACGTCACCACCATCGCTCACACCGGCAAGGTGATTTTTGGCACCACCGTGGTGCTGGCCAACACCGAAACCGATGAAGAAGTGACCTATCAGATCGTTGGCGAAGATGAAGCCGATGTGAAGAAAGGCAAGCTGTCGAACAGCGCCCCGATTGCCCGTGCCATCATTGGCAAGGAAGAAGGGGATACCGTTGTCGTCAAGACGCCTAACGGTACGGTCGAGTACGAGATTGTCGAAGTCAAACACATCTGACCGGCGCCTGCGGGCGCCATCCCTTGAGGGGATCCTCTGGCAATTGGCCCAGGTGTTCTGGGTCGGTGGCCTGTGGGTGTTCCATGTGGGGCTGGTGCCTGCGCTCAAGGTCAGCGGTCTGGCGCCGCTGCTGGTGCAGGATATCGCCGGGCAGATCGACCGCTGGTTGATCGGCGTGGCGTTGCTTGGCTTGTTGACCCAGCTGGCTGTGCTTGCAAGGGTGGAAGGCCTGGCGGCCTGGTGGCGGCAGTTTCGTGGCCAGATGCTGTTGCTCGGCTTCGGCGCATGTGTGGGGTACTACACCCTGCGTTACGGCATTTCCGTTGGCGAGCGCTGGCAGATGTTCTGCTTCCTGGTGCTGGGCTTCTCCGGCATCGTGCTGGTGGCCCAGCCGGTGCCGGTCAAAGCCAGGCGCTAGCCCAGGCTGTTGCAGTCCCTGGTAGGAGCGGCCTTGTGTCGCGATGGGCTGCGAAGCAGCCCCCAGATATCAGCTTAACCACAGATATTGCAGGGGGCCGCTTCGCAGCCCATCGCGACACGAGGCCGCTCCTACACAGGCGGCGCGCTATCCTTTCCGTTACTTGTAACGGTGAATGTTGGACAGCTGCTTGTTCGGTTGTGGGTTCTTGCGGTAGATCAGGGCTTTCTTGCCGATGGTCTGCACCAGTTCGGCGCGGCCGGCCTTGCACAGCTCGGCGATGGTCTCGGCGCGTTCTTCGCGGTCTTCCGAGCGAATCTCGACCTTGATCAGTTCATGATCGACCAGTGCGCGTTCCAGCTCGGCGACCACGCCTTCATTCAAACCGTTGCCAGCAACGATCAGGACCGGCTTCAGGTCATGACCAATGGACTTGTATTGCTTCTTCTGCTCGTTATTGAGCGGCATAATCTGACCCTTTCCGTCTGATTCTGTAAAATTGACCGGCATTTTACCCGAGGGCCACCGGCTCCGCCCAGTCAATCACGACGCATATCATCGAGGTGCCCCGTGGTACAACGTTCCAAAAGCAGCGCAAACTGGCTGCGAGAGCATTTCAACGATCCTTTTGTGAAACAGGCACAGAAGGACGGCTACCGCTCGCGTGCGAGCTACAAACTGCTGGAGATCCAGGAAAAGGACCGCCTGATCCGCCCCGGCATGAGCGTAATCGACCTGGGTGCGGCCCCGGGCGGGTGGTCGCAGGTGACCAGTCGTCTGATTGGCGGCCAGGGCCGGCTCATCGCTTCGGATATCCTGGAAATGGACTCGATCCCCGACGTTACCTTCATCCAGGGCGATTTCACCGAAGACGCCGTGCTCCAGCAAATCCTCGACGCGGTCGGTGATTCGCACGTGGACCTTGTGATTTCCGACATGGCCCCCAATATGAGTGGTACGCCCGAAGTGGACATGCCACGTGCCATGTTCCTCTGCGAGCTGGCCCTGGACCTGGCAACCCGCGTGCTCAAGCCCGGCGGGGATTTCCTGATCAAGATTTTCCAGGGCGAAGGCTTCGACATGTACCTGAAGGACGTGCGCACCAAGTTCGACAAGGTGCAGATGCGCAAGCCTTCTTCATCGCGGGACCGCTCGCGTGAACAGTACCTGTTGGGCAAAGGTTTCAAAGGCGCTTGAAAGGCGTGAAGCGCGGCGGCCGATAGTTATTTCCAATCGGCCGCGGCGTCAGGATCGTCCGAACTTCGTGTAGTCTAGCTTTCACAAAGGGTTACAGACGGTGCCTGCGGCTGCGTAGGTAATGTAGTAAGTTAGGGCGATGAATATCATGCGAGGCACGGCTGCGTCGTGCGCCGGCCTCAGAGGGTAGCGAATTGAACGACATGGCAAAGAATCTGATCCTGTGGTTGATCATCGCAGCTGTCCTGGTGACAGTGATGAACAACTTCTCCAGCCCTAACGAGCCGCAGACCCTCAACTACTCCGACTTCATCCAGCAGGTCAAGGATGGCAAGGTCGAGCGTGTGACCGTCGACGGCTACATCATTACCGGCAAGCGCTCCGATGGCGACAGCTTCAAGACCGTGCGCCCGGCCATCACCGATAACGGCCTGATCGGCGACCTCGTCGACAACCACGTGGTGGTCGAAGGCAAGCAGCCTGAGCAGCAGAGCATCTGGACGCAGCTGTTGGTAGCAAGCTTCCCGATCCTGGTGATCATCGCCGTGTTCATGTTCTTCATGCGCCAGATGCAGGGCGGTGCCGGCGGTAAAGGCGGGCCCATGAGCTTTGGCAAGAGCAAGGCGCGCCTGCTGTCCGAAGACCAGGTCAAGACGACCCTGGCCGACGTCGCCGGTTGCGACGAGGCCAAGGAAGAAGTTGGCGAGCTGGTCGAATTCCTGCGTGACCCGGGCAAGTTCCAGCGCCTGGGCGGCCGTATTCCGCGTGGCGTGCTGATGGTAGGCCCGCCTGGTACCGGTAAAACCCTGCTGGCCAAGGCCATTGCCGGTGAGGCAAAAGTCCCGTTCTTCACCATTTCCGGTTCGGACTTCGTTGAAATGTTCGTCGGTGTCGGTGCCAGCCGTGTGCGCGACATGTTCGAACAGGCCAAGAAGCATGCACCGTGCATCATCTTCATCGACGAGATCGACGCCGTGGGTCGCCACCGTGGTGCCGGCATGGGCGGTGGTCACGACGAGCGTGAGCAAACTTTGAACCAGCTGCTGGTGGAAATGGACGGCTTCGAGATGAACGATGGCATCATCGTCATCGCCGCCACCAACCGCCCGGATGTACTCGACCCGGCGCTGCTGCGCCCCGGCCGTTTCGACCGCCAGGTGGTGGTCGGCCTGCCGGACATCCGCGGCCGCGAGCAGATCCTGAAGGTGCACATGCGCAAGGTGCCGGTCAGCGAGAACGTAAACCCGGCCGTTATCGCGCGGGGTACGCCGGGCTTCTCCGGTGCCGACCTTGCCAACCTGGTCAACGAAGCTTCCCTGTTTGCCGCCCGCTCCAACAAGCGCCTGGTGGAGATGAAGGAGTTCGAGCTGGCCAAGGACAAGATCATGATGGGCGCCGAGCGCAAGACCATGGTCATGTCCGAGAAAGAAAAACGTAACACTGCCTACCACGAGGCGGGCCACGCCATCGTCGGCCGCCTGGTGCCTGAGCACGACCCGGTCTACAAGGTTTCGATCATCCCGCGTGGTCGGGCCCTGGGTGTGACCATGTTCCTGCCGGAAGAGGACCGTTACAGCCTGTCCAAGCGTGCCTTGATCAGCCAGATCTGCTCGCTGTACGGCGGTCGTATTGCCGAAGAAATGACCCTGGGCTTCGACGGGGTCACCACCGGCGCTTCCAACGACATCATGCGTGCCAGCCAGATCGCACGAAACATGGTGACCAAGTGGGGCCTGTCCGAAAAACTCGGTCCGTTGATGTATGCCGAAGAAGACGGCGAGGTGTTCCTGGGCCGCAGCGCTGCCAGCCAGCACGCCAGCGTTTCCGGCGAAACCGCCAAGCTGATCGACTCCGAGGTGCGCAGCATCATCGACCAGTGCTACGCCACGGCCAAGCAGTTGCTGGTCGAGAACCGCGACAAGCTCGAAGCAATGACCGAAGCGCTGATGAAGTATGAGACCATTGATGCCGATCAGATCGACGACATCATGGCTGGGCGTACGCCGCGCGAGCCGCGTGACTGGGACGATGATACGGATTCGGGCACGCCAGCTGCCCAGAACGATCGTCCGGAATCGCCGATTGGCGGCCCGGCAGCTCAACACTAAGGGCATCTATGAGCTCAGTGCAGTACCCGACCCGGTTGCCTTGCGGCAACCGGGTTCTTGATTTATCACGTACCCATGTCATGGGTATTCTCAATATCACCCCCGATTCCTTCTCCGATGGCGGGCGCTTCAACCAGCGCGACGAGGCCTTGCGCCATGCCGAAGCCATGGTTGCTGCCGGTGCCACGCTGATCGACATCGGTGGTGAGTCCACCCGGCCTGGGGCGCGCGCCGTTTCGGTCACCGAGGAGCTCGAGCGTGTGGCGCCGATGGTCGAGGCCATCAACAGTCGCCTGGACGTGGTCATCTCCGTCGATACCTCAACCCCGGCCGTCATGCGTGAGTCTGCGCGCCTTGGCGCCGGGTTGATCAACGACGTGCGTGGCCTGGAGCGCGACGGCGCCCTGGATGCCGCTGCCGCCACCGGCCTGCCGGTGTGCCTGATGCACATGCGTGGCGAGCCGGGCAACATGCAGGACGACCCGCACTACGAGAACGTGACTGCCGATGTTGCCCGGTATCTGCAGCAGCGCATGGCGGCCTGCGCATCGGCCGGTATTGATGAAAAACGCATCATCCTTGACCCGGGCTTTGGTTTCGCCAAAACGCTGGCGCACAACCTGAGCCTGTTCAAGCACATGGAAACGCTCCATCGTCTTGGGCGCCCACTGCTGGTGGGGGTCTCGCGAAAGAGCATGATCGGCCTGACGCTGGAACGTCCGGTCGACGAGCGCCTGTACGGCAGCCTGGCACTGGCGGCCCTGGCCATGACCAAGGGCGCGAGCATCCTGCGTGTCCACGACGTGGCCGAAACGGTCGATGTGGTGCGCATGATCGCTGCGGTACAAGGCGCCGAATAAGAACATTGGAGTCCCTATGAGCAGAAAATACTTTGGTACCGACGGCATTCGTGGCCGCGTCGGCGAATACCCGATCACCCCGGACTTCATGCTGAAGCTGGGGTGGGCGGCCGGCATGGCCTTCCGCAAGCTCGGCCACTGCCGGGTGCTGGTGGGCAAGGACACGCGTATCTCCGGCTACATGTTCGAGTCTGCCCTCGAAGCCGGCCTGTCGGCGGCAGGCGCCGACGTGATGCTGCTGGGGCCGATGCCGACACCGGCCATCGCCTACCTTACACGTACCTTCCACGCCGAAGCCGGTATCGTCATCAGTGCCTCGCACAACCCGCATGACGACAACGGCATCAAGTTCTTCTCGGGCCAGGGCACCAAACTGCCGGACGACGTCGAACTGATGATCGAGGAACTGCTCGATCAGCCGATGACCGTGGTCGAGTCGAGCAAGCTGGGCAAGGTGTCGCGTATCAACGATGCTGCTGGCCGCTATATCGAGTTCTGCAAGAGCAGCGTACCGAGCAGCACCAGTTTCGCAGGCCTCAAGCTGGTGGTCGATTGCGCTCATGGTGCCACCTACAAGGTTGCGCCAAGCGTGTTCCGCGAGCTGGGTGCCGATGTCACTGTTCTGCATGCCCAGCCCGACGGGTTGAACATCAACGAAAACTGCGGCTCGACCCATATCGAATCGCTGCAGGCTGCGGTGCTGGTCGGGCATGCCGATCTCGGCATTGCCTTCGACGGTGACGGTGACCGCGTACTGATGGTTGACCACACCGGCGCGATCGTCGATGGCGACGAGTTGCTGTTCATCATTGCCCGCGACCTGCAGGAGCGGGGCAAGCTCCAGGGCGGGGTAGTGGGTACGCTGATGAGCAACCTGGGCCTGGAGCTGGCGCTCAAGGACCTGGATATCCCCTTCGTGCGGGCCAAGGTCGGTGACCGTTATGTGATGGCCGAGCTGCTTGAGCGTGAGTGGCTGGTGGGCGGCGAAAACTCGGGCCACGTGGTGTGCTGCAACTACACCACTACCGGTGATGCGATCATTGCCGCGTTGCAGGTGCTGATGGCGCTCAAGCGCCGCGGCGAGGGCCTGGCCCAGGCCCGCCAGGCCCTGCGCAAATGCCCGCAGGTGCTGATCAATGTGCGCTTTGGCGGCAGCAAGGTCGACCCGCTGCAGCACCCGGCCGTGCAGGAAGCCAGCGCCAAGGTCACCGAGGCGCTGGCGGGGCGCGGGCGTGTGCTGTTGCGCAAGTCCGGTACCGAGCCGCTGGTGCGGGTAATGGTTGAAGGCGAGGACGAAGCGCAGGTGCGTGGCCATGCCGAAGCCCTGGCCAAACTGGTTGGCGAAGTTTGTGTCTGAAGGCGCTTGCCAGCGCAGATCTGGTTGGGTAAGATCTGCGCCCACTTTGACCGACGAGGTAAAGCATGCGTCGCCCTATGGTAGCTGGTAACTGGAAGATGCACGGTACCCGCGCTAGCGTCGCTGAGCTGACCGAAGGCTTGAGCAATCTCGCCTTGCCGAGCGGAGTGGAAGTCGCAGTATTTCCACCGGCCTTGTTCATCAATCAAGTGATCGATGGCCTGGCGGGTAAAGAAATTACTGTCGGTGCACAGAATTCTGCTGTACAACCCGAACAGGGTGCGCTGACCGGGGAAGTTGCTCCCGAGCAGCTGGTTGAAGCAGGTTGCAAGTTGGTGTTGATTGGCCATTCCGAGCGTCGCCAGATCATTGGCGAAACCGAAGAAGTGCTGAATCGCAAGTTTGCAGCGGCCCAGGCCAAAGGTTTGAAGCCAGTGCTTTGCATAGGGGAAACCCTGGAAGAGCGCGAGGCAGGCAAAACGCTCGAAGTTGTCGGGCGTCAACTAAGCAGTATCATCGAAGCATTCGGTGTTAAGGCTTTTGCCAATGCAGTAATTGCCTATGAGCCTGTATGGGCCATCGGCACTGGCCTTACGGCCACGCCACAGCAGGCCCAGGATGTGCACGCCGCCATCCGCGGCCAGCTGGCGGCAGAAGATGCTGAAGTGGCTGCGAAGGTGCAGTTGCTCTACGGCGGCAGCGTGAAGGCGGCCAATGCGGCCGAACTGTTCGGCATGCCGGATATCGATGGGGGGCTCATTGGTGGAGCGTCCCTGAACGCAGACGAATTCGGTGCAATTTGTCGCGCCGCAGGAAACTGAACAAATGCTGGAAACAGTCATCGTTGTTTTTCATCTGTTGGCAGCGCTTTCGCTAGTAGTGCTGGTACTGTTGCAACAGGGTAAAGGTGCTGAAGCAGGTGCATCTTTCGGCGCGGGTGCTTCTAATACCGTGTTCGGAAGCCAAGGCTCTGCAACGTTCCTAAGTAAATTAACTGCTATACTCGCTGCCACTTTCTTTTTGACAGCACTTGGGTTAGGATACTTCGCGAAGCAACAAGCTCACCAGCTTAGCCAAGCAGGTCTTCCAGATCCAGCAGTGCTAGAAGTGAAAGAGCCGCAAAAACCGGCAGTCAATGATGATGTACCGGTGCTCCAGCAGCAGAAGAGCGAAGCCACTCCTAATACGGGTGATGTACCTCCTCCGGCAGAAGAGCAGAAGTAACGGGTTTCAAGTAGTAGTATTGCCGAGGTGGTGGAATTGGTAGACACGCAACCTTGAGGTGGTTGTGCCCATAGGGTGTAGGGGTTCGAGTCCCCTTCTCGGTACCAATTGAAGCTTGAGAGCCCGCTTTAGCGGGCTTTCTTGCAGGTGAAGGTTTGGATTTGACCCTCAGCAGGGTTCGGTCTTATACTTTCGCCCCAGCTTTGTCGCGGGGTGGAGCAGCTTGGTAGCTCGTCGGGCTCATAACCCGAAGGTCGTTGGTTCAAATCCAGCCCCCGCAACCAGCTTCAGCGGAGCCCCTTTTCAGGGGCTTTTTGCTAACCGAACAGTTTCGGCGTCGTTGTCCAACGGCGCTTTCAGGGATGGGCGCTTTGCCCATTTTTTATTTGCACAGCATGCACGAGGGGGTTCAGGTGTCGAGCAAGCTAGAACAGTTGCAGGCCTTGTTGGCCCCGGTTGTCGAGGGTCTGGGCTATCAATGCTGGGGGATCGAGTTCGTTTCCCAGGGTAAGCATTCGGTATTGCGCATCTACATCGACAAGGAAGGCGGTATTCTGGTGGACGATTGCGAAGCAGTCAGCCGTCAGGCCAGCGCAATCCTCGATGTGGAAGATCCAATCAGCAGTGAATACACCCTCGAGGTGTCTTCCCCAGGCATGGATCGCCCACTGTTCACTCTGGAACAGTTTGCCTCGCATGCCGGCGAACAAGTGAAGATCAAGCTGCGCTCACCCTTCGAGGGTCGTCGTAACTTCCAGGGCCTTCTCCGCGGTGTGGAGGAGCAGGACGTGGTGGTCCAGGTGGACAACCAGGAATTCCTTCTGCCGATCGATTCGATCGACAAGGCCAATATTATTCCCAGTTTTGACTGAGACGTGCCGGGCCCGGCGGACTATCCGGGCCCAATGGCTTGCGCAAGGCGAGGCGTACGATGAGCAAAGAAGTACTGCTGGTTGTTGAATCGGTATCCAACGAAAAAGGTGTACCGCCCGGCGTCATTTTCGAAGCGCTGGAGGTGGCCCTGGCCACTGCAACCAAAAAACGTTTTGAAGACGAAGTCGATCTGCGTGTGGAAATCAACCGCCACACCGGTAGCTACGAGACCTTCCGTCGCTGGACCGTGGTCGATGAAGCCGATCTGGACGATCCGGCGATCGAGACCTGGCTGGACAAGATCAAGGACACCCACCCTGAAGCCAAGGTAGGTGACGTGATCGAAGAGAAGATCGAGTCCATCGAATTTGGTCGCATCGCCGCCCAGACCGCCAAGCAGGTCATCGTGCAGAAGGTCCGCGAGGCCGAGCGTGCCCAGGTGGTCGATGCCTACCGCGAACGCGTTGGCGAAATCATCTCCGGTACCGTTAAAAAGGTTACCCGCGACAACGTCATCGTTGACCTGGGCAACAACGCCGAGGCCCTGTTGGCCCGCGAAGACATCATTCCCCGCGAAACCTTCCGTGTTGGCGTGCGCCTGCGTGCGCTGCTGAAGGAAATTCGCACTGAAAACCGTGGCCCTCAGCTGATCCTGTCGCGCACCGCGCCGCAGATGCTGATCGAGCTTTTCCGCATTGAAGTGCCGGAAATTGCCGAGGGCCTGATCGAAGTCATGGCTGCTTCCCGTGACCCGGGTTCGCGAGCCAAGATCGCCGTCCGCTCCAAGGACAAGCGTATCGACCCGCAAGGTGCCTGCATCGGCATGCGTGGTTCGCGCGTCCAGGCTGTATCCGGGGAGCTGGGTGGTGAGCGTGTGGATATCGTCCTGTGGGACGATAACCCGGCGCAGTTCGTCATCAACGCCATGTCGCCGGCTGAAGTCGCGGCGATCATCGTTGATGAAGATGCCCATGCCATGGACATCGCCGTCGCCGAGGACAACCTGGCCCAGGCCATTGGCCGTGGCGGTCAGAACGTTCGTCTTGCCAGTCAGTTGACCGGCTGGACCTTGAACGTGATGACCGAGAAGGACATCCAGGCCAAGCAACAGGCCGAAACCGGTGACATCCTGCGCAATTTCATCGATGAACTGGAAGTCGACGAGGAGCTGGCCCAAGTGCTGGTCGACGAAGGCTTCACCAGCCTCGAAGAAATTGCCTACGTACCGTTGGAAGAAATGCTCAACATCGATGGCTTTGACGAAGATATCGTCAATGAGCTCCGCGCTCGAGCCAAGGACCGTTTGTTGACCAAGGCCATCGCTACCGAAGAAAAACTGGCAGACGCCCACCCGGCCGAAGACCTGCTCTCCCTTGAGGGCATGGACAAGGACCTGGCGGCTGAACTGGCGGTGCGCGGCGTGGTTAACCGCGAAGACCTGGCCGAGCAGTCGATCGACGATCTGCTCGACATCGACGGCATCGACGAAGAGCGTGCCGGCAAGTTGATCATGGCCGCCCGAGCCCACTGGTTCGAGTAATTAGGCGCGGCCTGAGGAGAGAAGTGCATGACGCAAGTCACGGTGAAAGAACTGGCCCAAGAGGTCGAGGCACCGGTAGAGCGCCTGCTGCAGCAGATGCGTGAGGCAGGTCTGCCGCACACCGACGCCGGTCAGGTAGTGACCGACAATGAGAAGCAGACCCTGCTGACTCATTTGAAGAGCAGCCACAAGAGCAAGGCGGAAGAGCCGCGCAAGATTACCTTGCAGCGCAAAACCACCAGCACCCTGCGTGTCGCCGGTAGCAAGAGCATCAGCGTAGAAGTACGCAAGAAGAAAGTTTTCGTGCAGCGCAGCCCGGAAGAAATCCAGGCTGAGCAGAAGCGTGAGCTGGAAGAGCGCCGTGCGGCCGAAAACGCCGCGCGCGACAAGGTCGAGGCCGAAGTTCGCCAGCGCAACGAAGAACAGGCACGCCGTCAGGCTGCCGATACCGCAGCAGCAGCCCCGGCGCCTGTCGCCAAGCCAGAGCCGGCGCCTGCCGCTGCCCCGGCGCCGGTCGTCGCCGACGCGCCAGCCTCCGAAGACGCTGCAGCCCGTGCTGCCGAGCGCAAGAAGGACGAGACCCGTCGCAACGAGAGCCGTACCCGTGATGACGACCGTCGTCGTGGCGAAGCCCCTCGTGTGTCGATCAAGGTCAAGGTCAAGGAGAAGGAAAAGGCTCCAACGCCACGTGCCGCTCCGCGTACCACCGATGAAGAGAGCGACGGCGCCCGTCGTGGTCGTGGTGGCAAGAGCAAGCTGAAGAAGCGTAACCAGCACGGCTTCCAGAACCCGACCGGTCCAGTCATCCGTGACGTGACCATCGGCGAGACCATCACCGTCTCCGAACTGGCCCAGCAGATGTCGGTCAAGGCCGCTGAAGTGGTCAAGTTCATGTTCAAGATGGGTACCCCGGTCACCATCAACCAGGTGCTCGACCAGGAAACTGCCCAGCTGATCGCTGAAGAGCTGGGCCACAAGGTCACGCTGATCAGCGACACCGCGCTCGAAGATTCCCTGGCCGAATCGCTGAAGTTCGAAGGCCAGGCCGAGTCCCGCGCGCCGGTGGTTACCGTCATGGGGCACGTTGACCATGGCAAGACCTCGCTGCTCGACTACATCCGTCGTGCCAAGGTTGCTGCTGGCGAAGCCGGTGGCATTACCCAGCACATCGGTGCCTACCACGTGGAAACCGACCGCGGCATGGTCACCTTCCTCGATACCCCGGGCCACGCTGCGTTCACCCAGATGCGTGCCCGTGGTGCCAAGGCGACCGACATCGTCATCCTGGTGGTGGCGGCGGACGACGGCGTAATGCCGCAAACCCGCGAAGCGGTTCAGCATGCCAAGGCAGCTGGCGTTCCGCTGGTGGTTGCAGTGAACAAGATCGACAAGCCGGGTGCTGACCTCGATCGTATCCGCAACGAACTGGCCGTCGAAGGCGTTACCTCCGAGGATTGGGGTGGTGACACGCCATTCGTCAAGGTATCGGCGAAGATGGGTACCGGTGTCGACGAGCTGCTCGAAGCCGTGCTGCTGCAGGCCGAGATCCTCGAGCTGACTGCTACCCCGACTGCACCTGGTCGTGGCGTGGTCGTCGAATCGCGCCTGGACAAGGGCCGCGGCCCGGTCGCGACCATTCTGGTTCAGGACGGTACGCTGCGTCAGGGCGACATGGTGCTGTGCGGTTCCAACTATGGCCGCGTGCGTGCCATGCTCGACGAGAACGGCAAGCCTGTGAAAGAAGCCGGCCCGTCGATCCCGGTCGAGATCCTTGGCCTGGACGGTACCCCGGAAGCCGGTGACGAGCTGTCCGTGGTTGCCGACGAGAAGAAAGCCCGCGAAGTTGCCATGTTCCGTCAAGGCAAGTACCGCGAGGTCAAGCTGGCCCGCGCTCACGCCGGCAAGCTGGAGAACATCTTCGAGACCATGGGTCAGGAAGAGAAGAAAACCCTCAACATCGTGCTCAAGACCGATGTGCGTGGTTCTCTCGAGGCGCTGCAGGGTTCGCTTGGCGGCCTGGGCAACGACGAAGTGCAAGTGCGCGTGATTGGTGGTGGCGTCGGTGGTATCACCGAGAGCGATGCCAACCTGGCGCTGGCTTCGAACGCTGTACTGTTCGGCTTCAACGTGCGTGCCGATGCCGGTGCGCGCAAGATCGTCGAGCAGGAAGGTCTGGATATGCGTTACTACAACGTGATCTACGACATCATCGAAGACGTCAAGAAGGCCCTGACCGGCATGCTGGGCAGCGATGTTCGCGAGAACATCCTGGGTGTTGCCGAAGTGCGTGACGTGTTCCGTTCGCCGAAGTTCGGCGCCATCGCTGGCTGTATGGTCATCGAGGGTACCGTGTACCGCAACCGTCCGATCCGCGTACTGCGCGACGACGTTGTGATCTTCGAAGGCGAGCTGGAATCGCTGCGTCGCTTCAAGGACGACGCCTCCGAAGTGCGTTCGGGCATGGAGTGCGGTATTGGCGTCAAGAGCTACAACGACGTCAAGGTCGGCGACAAGATCGAAGTCTTCGAGAAAGTCCAGGTGGCTCGTACCCTTTAAGGGCGAGCGAGCCGCAAGCGCCCCTTGCAGGGCGGCTTGCGGTACCTCTTCAGGTAGCGCCCGGTCAGGCTCAGGTCTGCCCGGGCGTTTGCCGCTTTAAGTTACAGGTAGCAAGAATGGCCAAAGAATATAGCCGTACCCAACGTATTGGCGATCAGATGCAGCGCGAGCTGGCCGAGCTGATCCGTCGCGAAGTCAAAGACCCGCGTGTCGGCCTGGTGACCATCACCGCCGTGGACGTGAGCCGCGACCTGGGCCATGCCAAGGTGTTCATCACCGTCATGGGCGAAGAAACTCCGGACGCGGTGCAGCAGTCGCTCAAGGCACTCAACAGCGCCGCCAGCTTCCTGCGCCTGCACCTGGGGCGTTCGATGCAGCTGCGCAGCGTGCCGCAACTGCACTTCCACTTCGATGAAAGTGTCAGCCGCGGTGTGCACCTGTCGGCGCTGATCGAGCGTGCAGTGGCCGAAGACCGCATGCACAAGGAAGCCGACGAGCCGGACACCAAGGAGTAAGCGGTGGCCCAGGTCAAACGTATCCGCCGCAACGTCAGCGGCATCATCCTGCTGGACAAGCCGCTGGGCTTCACCTCCAATGCCGCCCTGCAGAAAGTACGCTGGCTGCTGAATGCGGAAAAGGCCGGCCACACCGGTAGCCTCGACCCGCTGGCAACCGGCGTGCTGCCGTTGTGCTTTGGCGAGGCGACCAAGTTTTCGCAGTACCTGCTCGACTCCGACAAGGGCTACGAAACGGTCATGCAGCTGGGGCAGACTACCAACACCGGCGACGCCGAAGGTGAGGTTCTGCAGACCCGCGAGGTGACCGTTGGTCGCGCCGATATCGAGGCGGTGCTTCCGCGTTTTCGCGGCCCCATCAGCCAGATACCGCCGATGTACTCGGCACTCAAGCGTGATGGCCAGCCGCTGTACAAGCTGGCACGTGCAGGAGAGGTAGTGGAGCGCGAGGCGCGTTCTGTTACTATTGGCCGCTTGGAGTTGCTCGAGTGCGAAGGCACCCGTGCACGGTTGAGCGTAGGTTGCAGCAAAGGCACCTATATCCGCACCCTGGTGGAGGATATTGGCGAGGCCCTGGGCTGCGGCGCCTATGTTGCCGAGCTGCGCAGGACCCAGGCCGGGCCCTTCGCGCTGGCACAGACGGTGACCCTCGAAGCGCTCGAACAGGCTCACGCCGAAGGCGGCAACGAAGCGCTGGACCGCTTCCTGATGCCCTCGGACAGCGGCCTGCAGGACTGGCCAATGGTCAGCCTGTCCGAACACAGTGCGTTCTACTGGCTGCATGGGCAGGCGGTACGCGCGCCGGACGCGCCACAATTTGGCATGGTCCGGGTACAGGATCATAATGCGCGCTTCATCGGTATCGGTGAAGTGAGCGAAGACGGGCGCATCGCGCCACGTCGGCTTATTCGGTCGGAATGACCGAAACCGCGGGGCCAGGCAATTGCCGAACCCCACGGCAGCAAGGGTGGCTGTCAGTAGGCACGGTCACACCTTTTTTATTAATACAGGGATTTGTCCCTGGCCTATTGGACCCCGCGTGCGGGATCCGTTATCAGGAGAAGCCAAATGGCCCTCAGCGTTGAAGAAAAAGCTAAGATCGTTGCCGAATATCAGCAAGCCGCCGGCGATACCGGTAGCCCGGAAGTGCAGGTTGCTCTGCTGACCCACAACATCAACAAGCTGCAAGGCCACTTCAAGGCCAACGATAAAGACCACCACTCCCGTCGTGGTCTGATCCGTATGGTTAACCAGCGTCGTAAGCTGCTGGACTACCTGAAGGGCAAAGACACCACTCGTTACAGCGCCCTGATCGGTCGCCTGGGCCTGCGTCGCTAATAGCGGCCTGGTCAGTGGTGTGCATGGCGTGTCGCAGGCTTCGGCTTTGCTGTTTCGCAGCAGGGTCGTCGGGCACGCCACGCGTATCTCCGAGGTTGGCAGCCTGGTTCAGCTGAGCGGTTTACCGCGCAGCGGCCAGGCTCCCAGCCTCGTGTTGTATCTGGACGGTCAATGGGGCCGATTCCCCGTTCTGCCCAAGAATTCGCAAGAAACCAGTTCCCCCAAGAGCCACTGAAAAAGGTAGGAAACCGTGAACCCGGTAATCAAGACTTTCCAGTTCGGTCAATCGACCGTCACTCTCGAAACGGGCCGTATTGCCCGTCAGGCAACCGGCGCCGTGCTGGTTACTGTCGATAACGACGTCACCGTGCTGGTGACTGTGGTAGGCGCCAAACAGGCTGATCCAGGCAAGGGCTTCTTCCCGCTGTCGGTTCACTACCAGGAAAAGACCTACGCCGCCGGCAAGATCCCAGGTGGCTTCTTCAAGCGTGAAGGCCGTCCTTCCGAGAAAGAGACGCTGACCTCGCGCCTGATCGACCGTCCGATCCGCCCGCTGTTCCCGGAAGGCTTCATGAACGAAGTGCAGGTCGTCTGCACCGTGGTTTCCACCAGCAAGAAGACTGACCCGGACATCGCTGCGATGATCGGTACCTCGGCTGCCCTGGCCATTTCCGGTATTCCGTTCGAAGGCCCGATCGGCGCCGCGCGCGTGGCCTTCCACGAAAGCACCGGCTACCTGCTGAACCCGACTTACGAGCAACTGGCTGCCTCCAGCCTGGACATGGTCGTTGCCGGTACTTCCGACGCCGTGCTGATGGTTGAATCCGAAGCCCAGGAGCTGACCGAAGACCAGATGCTGGGCGCGGTACTGTTCGCCCATGACGAGTTCCAGGCCGTGATCCAGGCCGTGAAAGAGCTGGCTGCCGAAGCGGGCAAGCCAACCTGGGACTGGAAACCTGCGGTGGCCAACACCGAGCTGTTCAACGCCATCCGTGCCGAGTTCGGCGAAGCGGTTTCGCAAGGCTACACCATCACCGTCAAGGCCGACCGCTATGCGCGCCTGGGCGAGCTGCGTGACCAGGCGGTTGCCAAGTTCTCCGGTGAAGAAGGCCAGCCTTCGGCTGCTGAAGTAAAAGACATCTTCGGCGAAATCGAATACCGCACCGTTCGCGAAAACATCGTCAACGGCAAGCCACGTATCGACGGCCGCGACACCAAGACCGTTCGCCCGCTGAACATCGAAGTGGGCGTGCTGCCGAAAACCCACGGTTCGGCGCTGTTCACCCGCGGTGAAACCCAGGCCCTGGTGGTTGCGACCTTGGGTACTGCCCGTGACGCCCAGCTGCTGGACACCCTCGAAGGCGAGAAGAAAGACCCCTTCATGCTGCACTACAACTTCCCACCGTTCTCGGTAGGTGAGTGTGGCCGCATGGGCGGCGCTGGCCGTCGTGAAATCGGCCACGGCCGTCTGGCCCGTCGTTCGGTCCAGGCCATGCTGCCTGCCGCCGACGTGTTCCCGTACACCATCCGCGTGGTATCGGAAATCACCGAATCCAACGGTTCCAGCTCCATGGCTTCGGTTTGCGGTGCTTCGCTGGCGCTGATGGACGCCGGTGTGCCGATGAAGGCGCCAGTGGCCGGTATCGCCATGGGCCTGGTGAAGGAAGGCGACAAGTTCGCGGTCCTGACCGACATCCTCGGTGACGAAGACCACCTGGGCGACATGGACTTCAAGGTAGCCGGTACCGCCAAAGGCGTCACCGCGCTGCAGATGGACATCAAGATCAACGGCATCACCGAAGAGATCATGGAAATCGCCCTGGGCCAAGCCCTGGAAGCGCGCCTGAACATCCTCGGCCAGATGAACCAGGTCATTGGCCAGTCGCGTACCGAGCTGTCGGCCAACGCGCCTACCATGATCTCGATGAAGATCGACACCGACAAGATCCGTGACGTGATCGGTAAAGGCGGCGCCACCATTCGCGCCATCTGCGAAGAGACCAAGGCTTCGATCGACATCGAAGACGACGGCTCGATCAAGATTTTCGGCGAAACCAAGGAAGCGGCAGATGCTGCCAAGCAGCGCATCCTGGGCATCACCGCCGAGGCCGAGATCGGCAAGATCTACGTCGGTAAGGTCGAGCGTATCGTCGACTTCGGCGCCTTCGTCAATATCCTGCCTGGCAAAGACGGCCTGGTGCACATCTCCATGCTGAGCGATGCGCGCGTCGAGAAAGTCACCGATATCCTGAAAGAAGGCCAGGAAGTTGAAGTACTGGTGCTGGACGTGGACAACCGCGGCCGTATCAAGCTGTCGATCAAGGACGTAGCCGCGGCCAAGGCCTCGGGCGTTTAAGCGACCGCTACGCAGCAATGGAAGAGCCCTTCGGGGCTCTTTTTTTTTGACCGGGGCGGGAACCTTTTGCGGACTTGCATCTTGCATGCAGGTTGCAGGTGCAGATTGCAAAATGCATGACTACTGCCGTTTGGTCTAATCGCTAACGTACTGATTTATAAGGTTTTAATAGAAAATCAAAACCTGGCACAGCGCATGCAACTACCTTCATACCTGACGCCAGGACACACGGCGCAGACCTTTCGAAAAACAGGAGTGACCCACATGAAGAAGTTCGCCATTGCTGCCGCTACTGCTACCGCTCTGACCCTGACCATGGCTAATGCGGCTTTTGCCCAACAGACCACCCAGGCCCCGATGATGCTGGCGGCCGGTGAGGTGACCAAAGCCAAGGAAGCTACCTCCGATACCTGGATCACCACCAAGGTCAAAGCTGACCTGATGACCGAGAAAGGCGTACCGGGCAGCGACATCAAGGTAGAAACCAACAAAGGCGTGGTTTCGCTGTCGTCTGACATGAAAGTGACTGAGTCCCAGAAAGAAATGGCAGTCAGCATTGCCAAGAAGATCAAAGGCGTACAGGCCGTTTCGGCTGACGGCCTGAAAGCCGAATAAGGAATGTCCCGACGGCCAAACGGATTTGGCCACCAAATGCTGTAGGGGCCGCTTCGCGGCCCCTTTTATTTAATAAGCCGGATTACGCGCTACCACATCACTCTCGAAGCATTCCTGCTCAATGATCAGCGGCTCGACCAGGGGCCGGCTATCTCGAAAATGGGCGGTCTGGGTATGCGCCTCATACGCCGCATCATCGCGGTAGATCTCATACAGGTAGATCACATCCGGATCGACCCTGTCCTGCGACACATCGAACACCAGGCAACCCGCCTCGCTGGCCACCGAAGCAGCGGCATTGACTTTGATCGCGCTAAGGAAAGCATCGGCACACCCGGGCTTCACGCGGGTCTTGATGAACAGGCTATACACAAAGCGCTCCTTTTGTTTTAAATTCAATAATGAATTGTATACAAAAAGGAGCCTAGCCATGTCTGAATTGCCTGCCCGCCCTGGCCGCCTGAATGGCCTGCGCCATATTGCCTTGCTGGTACCCAACCTTGAGGAGTGCGAACGCTTTTACGTCGATGTGCTGGGTATGGAAGTACTGAGCCGCGCCAATGAAGACTTGGTGTACCTGACCTGCGGTAATGACAACATGTCGCTGGGGCGCGGGGCAGGGGCTGCCAACGGGTTGCAGACCTTGGATCATTACGGGTTCATCGTGGACAGCGTCGAGGAACTGGAGGCCTGGTATGCGTACTTCAAGGCCCGAGGGGTGACCTTGCTCGACCGGCCTTTCAACCATGGTGATGGCGCGCGCAGCTTCCACCTGCTGGACCCGGCGGGGAACAAGGTGCAGCCGCTGTATCACCCGGCGGTGTCGGGGCAGCGGTTGGTCTGAAGCCTGCGCCCGTCTCTGTGGGAGCGGCCTTGTGTCGCGAAAGGGCCGCGCAGCGGCCCCAGGGTTTCAGCAGCGATTTATCAATTGCTGGGGCCGCTTTGCGGCCCTTTCGCGACAAAAGGCCGCTCCCACAGGTGCGCGTCAGGCTTGCTAATTACTCAGCATCCAGATGCATCGGGGTGACCACCCGGCCGTCTTTCTCGGGCTGGCCCAGGCTGGTGTCGATGAAGTACACCCGGTCATCTTCCAGCTTGCCTTTGTCGACCAGGTAATCCTTGATGCTGCTGGCCCGCTCCTGACCCAGCGTGCGCAACAATGCAGTACTCTCCGCCCACGACTTGATCACCGCATCGCGCAACTTGGCGGTGCGTTCGTCACGGCTTAGTTGCTCCCATTCGGCCGGCGGTTGTTGCTTCAGGCGTGTACGGTAGATGCCTTCGAGCATCGCGGGTTTGTCGCTGTCGTCGACCACCAGCATCGAGGCATTGGCAGGCACCTTGTCGCCGCGGCGCTGCAATATCTTGTACCAGGTGGCCTGATACTCACGTTCCAGGCGTTGCTGGGCAATCAGTGGGCCATCGCTGGCCTGGGCGCTGGTGCCCTCGATTTCCAGGCGCAATTCCGGGCGTTCTTTAAGCGCGGAAGCAAGCTTGTCCAGCGCCGCCTGGGCATCGCCACTGAGAGTACTGGAACCGGGGGCGAAGGCGACGTTACCCAGGTCTTGCGAACCGCCGCCAGTGATCAGCCCACCGATGAACTTGAAGGGCGCCTGGGCTGCCCGCAGCACCAGGTTGCGCAGGGTTTGCCAGACGATCGGCATCACGCTGAACTGCGGGTTGTTGAGGTCGCCCGACACGGGCAGCTCGATCGAGATCTTGCCTTGAGTGTCCTTCAACAACGCCACCGCCAGGCGGATCGGCAGGTCGACCGCATCCGGGCTGTCGACTTTCTCACCTAACTGCAGTTGCTCCACCACCACCTTGTTCTCGGCTTTGAGCTGGCCATTGGTGATCAGGTAGTGCAAGTCGAGGTTGAGCCGGCCTTTGCGAATGCGGTAACCGGCGAATTTGCCGGAGTAGGGCGTCAAGGTGGTCAGCTCGACGCGCTTGAAGCTGGTGGCGATGTCCAGGCTGGCCAGCGGGTTGAACGGGTTGAGGGCGCCCTTGATGGTAACCGGCGCGTAGCGGTCGACCTTGCCTTTCACATCAACCTTGGCTGGCACCGGCTTGCGGTTGTCGATGGTGCCGATCTGCCCGTTGAGTTGCTGCACGGCGGTGGCGAAGTTGGGGGTAAGGGACAGGTCGGCAAAGTTGGCCGAGCCGTTCTTGATGTCGACCTGGCCAATATGAATGCCCAGCGGCTTGCTGCTGCTGGCGGGGGCCGTTGTGGCCGGGCTGCTTGGCTTGGCGCCGGCCGGTTGCGGGATCAACAGGTCATTGACGTTGGTCGTGCGGTCTTCGTTGATGATGAAGCGCGCGTAGGGCTCCTGCAGGGTCACCTTGTCGATCGACAGGGCATCACCGTGCACATACGACAAGCCGTCTACGTTGACCTGTTGCCATTTCACGAAGTCCCGGCTCTTGATGGTGTCCAACGTATGCAGTTGGCTGACCTGGGCCTTGCCGGTGACCGTGAAGGCCAGTGGCGCGGTGTTCTTCAGGTCGACCTTGAGGTCACTGTCGAGCATGCCGCTGCGCAGTTCCAGCAGGATGAACGGGCTGACGTAGGCCTGGGCCACGCGCAGGTCGATGTCGCGGGTGCTGACGTCGAGCTTGGCCTGGATGGGCGCCAGGTTCACCTGGCCGGCGGCCTGCAGCTTGCCTTGCTTGCCTACGCCGGTATCGAGCTTGAGGGTGAAGGGGGACTGGTTGAGGCTGTCGAAGCCTTGCAGGTCGACGTTCAGCGGGCCGACATCGAGCGCTACCGGTTCTTTCTGGCTGCGATCTGCCAGGTGCACCAGGTAGTTGCGCAGTTGCACGTCCTTGAGCAATACCTGCCAAGGCTTGGCCGGTTCTTTGGCCGATTGCGGCTCAAGCGCAGGGCCGGCGGCAGCCGGTTCGGCCTTTTCTTTCGGCGTGGCTTTGGCCGGTTGGCTGGCGAACAGCTTCTGCCAGTCGAGCTGGCCGTCCTTTTCCAGTGCTGCCCAGGTTTCCAGCTTGTCGCTGCGCAGCTTGCCCACACTGACCTGTTGCTTGACCAGGTCGACGGTCGTCTCGCTCACCTCCAGGTTGGCCAGGCGCGCCAACGGGCGGCCGTCTGGCGCGTTGATGGCGAACGGGGCCACCCGCAGCGTGGCGTTGTCCAGCAGCAGCTCGGTCTGCTTGGCGAGATTGAGCTTGTACTGGGTCTGAAGGCTGACCAGCCCGTCCTGCAGCACCAGGGGCACGGCATCGCGCACGTAGGGCCAGAACAGCTTCATCTTGGCGTCGGTGACTTTCAGCGTGCCTTGCGAGGCGATCGGCGACAGGCTGAGGGTGCCGTTCCAGTCGATGCGCCCGCCGTTGGGGCCGTTGGCCACCAAGGTCATGTCGGCGTTGTCGTCAGGCAAGGTGCTGAGGTTCTTCAGCTCCAGGTTCATGTTGTCGTAGAGGAACTCGATGGGTTCGCTCGGGCGCATGTCCTGGAAGTGCAGCAAGCCTTGCTTGAGCTTGATGCTGCCGATACGCAACGGGAAGGGGTCGCTGGGTGGCTCGTCGGGCTTGGCTTCGCTCGGCGGCAGCTTGAACAACGTCGTCAGGTTGAGTGTGCCGTCTTTGGCGAACAGGACCCGGTTGCGGGGCTTGTCGAGCTCGACCGCTTCCAGGTGCAGGGCCTTGCTCCACAGGCTGTCGAGCGACAGGTTGGCGTACAACCGGTCGAAACCGACCTGCTCCTTGCCAGGCTCGCCAAGCTGCAGGCCCCACAGAGTCAGCTCAAGGCTGAAGGGGTTGAGTTCGATGCGTTCAAGGTGCGCGGGCACGGTAGCGTACTTGGTCAATTGCTGATTGGCGATACGCAGTGCCACGCCGGGAAGAATCAGGAACCCAAGCAGGCTGTAGAGGGCTACCAGGGCCACGATGGCGCCAGCGGCGCGAGTCAATCCTTTGTACATGTGTCGCTTCGTCGGTCTGAGCAGGAGTGCTTGGAGTATGGCACGTTAAATCAGTTCCGCAGGCGCGACCTGTTGCCCTCACTCGATGCCCATGCGCCGCCTGGCGCGGTGCGCGGAGCCGTCGCGCATTGCCCAGCGCAGCAGCGCTGCCGTGGGTTTGAGGCCCAGGCGGATCAGGCGCTGCTGCCAGGGCCGGTGCTGCAGGCCAAGCAGGCTCTGGCCCCAGCCAGGCAGCAGGTCGATGCCGGCGTGCAGCATCAGTTTGCCCACCGGTTGAGCCAGGCGGCTGGGGGCAGGGGCGTCGAGCAGAATCCGCATGACCTCCCGGCTGCGCGCATCACAGTGCAGTTGCGGGCGCATGGCTTGCAGGTAGGCGTCCACCTGCTGGCACGAGCGTGGTACGTCACGGGCGCCAAGGCGCTCGGCGATCAAGGCGATTTCGTTGTAGTAGGCATCTTGCTCGCTGCGCGGCATGTGCGGGTTACGGTAGCGCAAGTGGGCGGCCAGAAAGCTGCTGACCTCTGCCACATGCACCCAGGTCAGCAAGGCTGGGTCGCTGGCCGCGTAGGGCCGGCCATCCGGTGCAGTGCCGGTCACTTGCAGGTGGATGGTGCGCACTTTCTCGATCAGCCACTCGGCATCACCCGTCGCGCCGAAGGTTGTACCGGAGATGAACTGGCTGGTGCGCCGCAGGCGGCCGAGCAAGTCCTCGCGGAAGTTGGAGTGGTCCCAGACGCCGGCAAGGGCCAGCGGATGCAACAGCTGCAGCATCAGTGCGCTGATGCCGCCGACCAGCATGCTCGGAAAATCGCCATGCACCTGCCAACTGACACTGTGCGGGCCGAACAGCCCTGGGTCACCCTTGGGGGACTCCAGGTCGAGCTGGCCGAGGGCCAGCCCGGTAAGGCTCATGACCTGGATTTCGATACGGCGGCGTAGGGCTTCCATGGCGACCTGCGATACAGGGCGGCCATCAGCAGCGGCCGCCGGTTACTGGTTGAGGCGTTTATCGATCAGGTCCTGCACCACGGCGGGGTCGGCCAGCGTCGAAGTATCGCCCAGGTTGTCCAGTTCGTTGCAGGCGATCTTGCGCAGTATACGCCGCATGATCTTGCCGGAGCGGGTCTTGGGCAGTGCCGGGGCCCACTGGATCAGCTCGGGCTTGGCGAAACTGCCGATTTCCTTGCTGACCATGGCGAGTAGCTCGGCCTTGAGCGCTTCGTCCGGTGTAACGCCATTCATGGCCGTGACGAAGGCGTACACGCCCTGGCCCTTGAGGTCATGCGGGTAGCCGACCACGGCGGCTTCGGCGACGCGATCATGCAACACCAGTGCGCTTTCCACTTCGGCCGTGCCGATACGGTGCCCTGACACATTGATCACATCGTCAATACGCCCGGTGATCCAGTAGTCGCCGTCGGCGTCGCGGCGGGCGCCATCGCCGGTGAAGTAGTAACCGGGCATGGGTTTGAAATACGTGTCGACCATGCGCTGGTGGTCGCCATAGACACTGCGGATCTGCCCGGGCCAGCTGGCCTTGATCACCAGCAGGCCGGCCCCCGGCCCGTCTATCACCTCGCCCTTTTCATCCAGCAGGGCGGGCTGTACGCCGAACATGGGCTGGGTGGCACAGCCCGGCTTGAACGTGGTCGAGCCGGGCAGGGGGGTCAACATGATGCCGCCGGTTTCGGTCTGCCACCAGGTGTCGACGATGGGGCAGCGCTTTTGCCCGACCGCTTCGAAGTACCACTCCCAGGCTTCCGGGTTGATCGGCTCGCCGACACTGCCCAGCAGGCGCAGGCTTTTGCGCGAGGTGCCCTGCAGTGGCCCAGAGCCCTCGCGCATCAGTGCCCGCAGCGCGGTCGGCGCGGTGTAGAAAATATTGACCTGGTGCTTGTCCACCACCTGCCAGAAGCGCGAGGTGTCTGGGTAGTTCGGTACCCCTTCGAACATCAGCGAGATGGCGCCGTTGGCCAATGGGCCGTAGACGATATAGCTGTGCCCGGTCACCCAGCCCACATCCGCGGTGCACCAGAACACTTCGCCGTCGCGGTAATCGAACACCACCTTGAAGGTCAGGGTTGCCTGCAACAGGTAGCCGGCGGTGGTGTGCAGCACGCCCTTGGGTTTGCCGGTGCTGCCAGAGGTGTAGAGGATGAACAGCGGGTCTTCGGCTGCCATGGGCTCGGGGGCGCAGTCGTCGCCGGCGTGTTCGGTTGCCTCGTGATACCAGAGGTCGCGGCCCTCGGCCCAGTCCACCGCGCCTGCGCTACGGCGTACCACGAAGACGCTGCTGACGGCCGGGCAACTGGCCAGGGCTTTGTCGACGTTCTGCTTCAACGGGATACGCTTGCCGCCGCGCACGCCTTCATCGGCGGTAATCACCGTACGGCAGTCGGCATCGAGAAGACGATCACGCAGGGCGTCCGGCGAGAAACCACCGAACACCACCGAATGGATAGCGCCGATGCGGGTGCAGGCCAGCATGGCGAACGCTGCTTCGGGGATCATCGGCATGTAGATGCACACGCGGTCGCCTTTCTTCACCCCGCGCGCCTTCAGGGCGTTGGCCAGGCGGCAGACTTCGCGGTGCAGTTCGCGGTAGCTGATGGCTTTGGCATCTTTAGGGTCGTCGCCTTCCCACAGCAAGGCCGTCTGCTCAGCGCGCTGGGCCAGGTGGCGGTCGATGCAGTTGTAACTGACGTTGAGCTGTGCGCCGTCGAACCAGCGGGCCTCGCCGGAGCGCAGGTCGCACTGCTGCACGCTTGACCACGGCTTGATCCAGTCCAGGCGCTTGGCTTGCTCGGCCCAGAAGGCGTCGGGGTCTTCTACCGACTGGCGGTAAAGGCGCTGGTAGTCGTCGGGTGTGAGGGCGGCGGACTGGCTGACGGCCAGGGCCTGGGGATAGTTGCGGATATCGAACATGGCGGTGGTCCTGCTCTTGTAATGGGCGAGGGACTGCAACGGCTATTCGATAGGACAGTGTAGCTGGGAGAGGTGTTCAAATTGTGCCGGCCGCTTCGCGGGCATGCCCGCGAAGAGGCCGGCACAGGCCTGAGATCACCCGCGATGACGGCCGCGGAAGTAGTTGATCAGGCCTTGGGTCGACCCATCTTCGGCGCTGTCGTCCAGGCTGCCGACCAGGCGCTGGTACACGCCCTTGCCCAGCTCCTTGCCCAACTCGACGCCCCACTGGTCGAAGGCGTTGATGCCCCAGACCACGCTTTGCACGAACACCTTGTGTTCATACATGGCCACCAGCGCCCCCAAACGGCGTGGGCTGATGCGTTCTACCACCAGGGTGTTGCTCGGGCGGTTGCCCGGGATCACCTTGTGCGGGGCCAGCTTTTCGATGTCTGCTTCGTTCAGCCCTTTGCCACGCAGTTCGGCTTCGGCTTCTTCGCGGGTTTTACCCAGCATCAGGGCCTGGCTTTGCGACAGGCAGTTCGCGTACAGCCACTGGTGATGGTCGGCGACCGGGTTGAAGCTCACGACCGGCACGATGAAGTCGGCCGGAATCAGCTGGGTGCCTTGGTGCAGCAACTGATGGTAGGCGTGCTGGCCATTACAGCCGACGCCACCCCAGATTACCGGGCCGGTTTCGGTTTTGACCGGGGTGCCGTCCTGCAGCACGCTCTTGCCGTTGGACTCCATGTCCAGCTGCTGCAGGTGCTTGGTGATGTTGCGCAGGTAGTGGTCGTACGGCAGGATCGCATGGCTGCTGGCGCCCCAGAAGTTGCCGTACCACACGCCCAGCAGGGCCAGCAGTACCGGCATGTTCTTGTCGAACGGCGCGGTCTGGAAATGCTGGTCCATGGTGTAGGCGCCGGACAACAGCTCCTTGAAGTTGGCCATGCCGATGGCCAGGGCGATCGGCAGGCCGATGGCCGACCACAGCGAGTAGCGCCCCCCGACCCAGTCCCACATCGGGAAGATGTTCTCTTCGCGGATACCGAAGGCCACCGCGGCAGCCTTGTTGCTGGAAACCGCAATGAAGTGGCGGTACAGCTCGGCCTCCGAACCGCCCTGGGCCAGGTACCAGGTACGCGCGGCCATGGCGTTTTTCAGGGTTTCGAGGGTGTTGAACGACTTCGACGAAACAATGAACAGGGTCGTTTCGGCGCGCAGCTTGGCCGACAGTTCGTGGAACTCGCTGCCGTCGATGTTGGCCAGGTAGTGGCAGCGTACACCGCGCTGCGCGTAGGGCAGCAGGGCTTCGGAAACCAGCTCCGGGCCGAGGAACGAGCCGCCGATGCCGATGTTGACCACGTCGGTGATCGGCTTTTCGCTGTAGCCACGCCACAGGCCATCATGGATGCGGCCAACCAGTTCGGTGATCTGGTTGAGTACCTTGTGTACTTCCGGCATGACGTTCACACCGTTGACGCTGAGTTTGTCGCCAACCGGCCGGCGCAATGCGGTGTGCAGCACCGGGCGGCCTTCGGAGGTGTTGATGATTTCGCCACTGAACATCGACTTGATAGCGTCCTGCAGGCCCACTTCGTTGGCCAGGTTGACCAACAGATCGCGGGTTTGCTCGGTGATCAGGTTTTTCGAGTAGTCGAGGAACAGGCCGCAAGCGCTAAGGGAAAACTGGTCGAAGCGTTGGGCATCGGCGGCGAAGGCGTCGCGCATGCTGAAGCTCTGCATGGCGTCGCGGTGTTGCTGAAGCGCCTGCCAGGCGGGCAGCGCCGTCACATCGTGGGGTGTACGGTAATACGCCATTGCGCGGGGTTCCCTTAATGCGTGGTGAGGCCTTTGACACGGCAGTCATTGCCGGGTTCAGGCTGCATCATTATAGGCAAAGGTCACGCGCTGGGAATGGCTGTGGGACGGGGATTTTGAGGGGGCTGCAAACAGCCCCCAAGGCCTTTATGCGGTTTTCTCTTCCACGTGCAGGTACAGATTGTCGATCAACCGGGTGTTACCCAGGTAAGCCGCCGCAATCACCACAAGGTCGCGATCATCGATCACTGCCGGGCGCAGGCTCACGGCATGGCGCACTTCCAGGTAATCTGGACGCAAACCCGCGGCAGCCAGCTGCGCCTGCCCTTCGGTAACCAGCGCGGCAAAGTCCCGCTGCCCGCGGCCAATGGCCGAAGCGATATGCTGCAGCGTACGGTACAGCGCGGGCGCGGTGGCCCGCTGCTCGGGCGTGAGGTAACCATTACGCGAAGACAGCGCCAGGCCATCGTCGGCCCGCACGGTAGGCTCGCCAATGATCTGGATCGGCATGTTCAGGTCGCGGACCATGGCGCGGATCACTGCCAGTTGCTGGAAGTCCTTTTCACCGAACACCGCAAGGTCTGGCTGGACCATGTTGAACAGCTTGGTGACCACGGTGGCCACACCTTCGAAATGCCCTGGCCGGCTGGCGCCGCACAAGCCTTCGGAAAGCTGGGGAACACTGACCCGGGTTTGCACGCTCATGCCGTCGGGGTACATCTCTGCCACGCTGGGTGCGAACAAAAGGTTGCAGCCGGCTTGCAGCAGGCGCTCCTGGTCGGCGGCCAAGGTACGCGGGTAGCTGTCCAGGTCTTCGTTGGCACCGAACTGCAGCGGGTTGACGAAGATGCTGGCGACCACGAAATCGGCACGCTGCGCGGCCTTGGTGACCAGGGCCGCGTGGCCGCTGTGCAGGTTGCCCATGGTCGGCACGAAACCGATGCGCTTGCCCTCACCGCGGGCACGGGCTACTGCTGCGCGCAGTTCGCGGACGGTCTTGACTGTATTCATGCACTGAACCCGTGTTCGCTGCCTGGGAAACTGACTTGCTTGACGGCCTCGACGTAAGCGACGAGGGCGCTGTGGATATCCGGTTGGCCCTGCATGAAGTTCTTCACGAACTTGGGCACCCGGCCGCTCAGCGACAGGCCAAGCATGTCGTGCAGCACCAGCACCTGGCCATCGGTGGCACTGCCGGCGCCGATGCCGATCACCGGAATACCGACCGCGTTGGTGATTTCCGCGGCCAGTTCGCTGGGTACGCACTCCAGCAGCAGCATGGCTGCACCGGCCTGTTCCAGGGCAATGGCATCAGCGCGCATCTGCCGGGCCTGGGCTTCCTGGCGGCCTTGCACTTTATAGCCGCCCAGTACGTTGACGGTCTGCGGGGTCAGGCCCAGGTGCGCACACACCGGTACGCCACGCTCAGCCAGCAGGCGAATGGTTTCTGCCAGCCAGGCGGCACCTTCGATCTTGATCATGTGGGCGCCTGCCTGCATCAGCGTGGCGCTGTTGGCAAACGCCTGTTCCGGGGTGGCATGGGCCATGAATGGCAGGTCTACCAGGATCAGCGCGCCGTCATTGCCACGTTTGACGCTGGCGGTATGGTAGGCCATGTCGGCCGTGGTGACCGGCAAGGTACTGTCGTGGCCCTGCAGGACCATCCCCAGCGAGTCGCCCACCAGCAACACTTCAACACCGGCCTGGCTGGCGACTTTGGCGAAGGTCGCGTCGTAGCAGGTCAGCATGGTGATTTTTTCACCCTTGGCCTTGAGGCCATGCAGGGTGGTCAGGGTTACTTCAGGCATGTAGGAAATTCCTCGTTCAGGCGCTGTAAAAAACGACTGCATTCAACGCGTGTAGTCATCTTCCGGAGCGGCACATCATCGCGCGTGATGTTCGGGCACAGGTCCGTCCGGGCCTAAATACGGGTATGCGGCAGTCAGTTGCCACACGGGACGCCTATAGTCGTGAGCGAGGTGGGGGAAGTCAATCACCCTGTTACCGCATTGTTACGATCAGGGTGTTACTGGCGTTACCCGGTCGGTGCAACGGGCTGGAGCACCCGGTTTACAAGCGCTCCAGGCCGATGAATGGGCAAGCCTCAAGCAGCTGCGCAAGGGCGCGGCCATCGGCCAGGCGGAAATCGCCCGGTACCAGCTCGGCCAGCGGGTACAGTACGAAGGGGCGGGCATGCATATGGTAATGCGGCACCTTCAAGCGGGGCTCGTCGAGCACCTGGTCGCCGAACAGCAGGATGTCCAGGTCCAGCGTGCGTGGGCCCCAGCGCTCCGCGCGCACCCGGCCCTGGTCGTTCTCGATGGCTTGCAGGGCATCGAGCAAGGCCAGCGGTGCGAGCTGGGTATCCAGCGCCGCGACGGCGTTGGTATAGCGTGGCTGCCCGGGCAACAGCGAATCGCTGGTGTAAAAGGCAGAGGCTGCTACCAGGCGCGTGGCCGCGACCTGGTCCAGCGCCTGCAACGCGCTGCGCAACTGCTCGGCCGGTGCAGCCAGGTTGCTGCCCAGGCCGACGTAGGCGCGCGTCGTCACTCGAATGCCTCGTCGCCAGCGCGCTTGCGTTTGCTGCCGCTGCGCTTGCGTTTACGCGGGCCGGCAGTGCTGCCTTCGTCACGGTTGCCCAGGTCGCGGATCATCTCGCGGCGCTCGCTGTCGTTGGCGTCCTGGTAATCGGTCCACCATTGCCCCAGGTCGTCGGTTTCTTCGCCCGCGCTTTCACGCAGCAGCAGGAAATCGTAACCGGCACGGAAGCGCGGGTTGTCCAGCAGCATGTCGGCGCGCTTGCCGCTGCGGCGTGGCAGACGCTCCTGCATGTCCCAGATTTCCCGGATTGGCAGGGTGAAGCGCTTGGGGATGGCGATGCGGGCGCATTGCTCGGCGATCAGGTCGTGGGCTGCGCCATTCATGGCCGGAATCGGGGGTACGCCCTGGCTCTGCAAATGCAGCACGCGGGCTGGCAGGGCAGGCCACAGCAGCGCGGCGAACAGGAACGCCGGCGTTACCGGTTTGCCCTGCTTCACCCGCAGGTCGGTGTTGTTCAGTGCCTGGCTGATGAGCGTGTGGGTATAGGTCGGGCGCTCTTCCAGCGCGTGCGCACTGGCCGGGAACAGCGGCTCGAACAGCTCCAGGTCGACCAGCATTTCAAAGGCGATGGCACCTTGGCCCGAGAGGAACAGCTTCAGGCTCTCTTCGAACAGGCGCGCTGGCGGGATTTCGCGCAGCAGTGGGGCCAGTTCGCGGATCGGCTTGAAGGTGTGCTTCTCGATACCGAAGTCCAGCTTGGCCGCGAAGCGCACTGCGCGCAGCATGCGCACGGGGTCTTCCTGGTAGCGGTGCGTCGGGTCGCCGATCAGCCGCAGCAGGCGGTTGCGAACATCGTGCACGCCGTTGGCGTAATCGAGAATGCGCTCGCTGACCGGGTCGTAGTACAGGGCGTTGATGGTGAAGTCGCGGCGCTGCGCGTCTTCTTCCAGGGTGCCGTATACGTTGTCACGCAGGATGCGACCACTGGCGTTATGCGACGAACGGTGGCTGTCATTCTGGTCATCTTCCGTATGCGGGGCACGGAAGGTAGCGACTTCGATGATTTCACGGCCGAAATGCACATGGACCAGCTTGAAGCGGCGGCCAATGATGCGCGCATTACGGAACTCGGCACGGACCTGTTCAGGGGTAGCGCTGGTGGCTACGTCGAAGTCTTTCGGCGTAATGCCCAGCATCAGGTCGCGGACGCAGCCACCGACCAGGTAGGCCTGGTAACCGGCAGCCTGCAAGCGCTCGACAATGTTCACCGCGTGGCGGCTGAACTGGTGGCGCTGCAACGAGTGCTGGCTCTTGTTGATCACCTCAGGCGTGGTGCGCCTGTGGTGCTGGCCCGGTACGGGCGGGCGGAACGACTGGAACAGCTTCTTCAGCATGGGATGCACTGTTTGAAGGAATGTTCGGCCAAGAATAGGAGAATGGCCGCATGATGGGCGGGGATTCTAGCATTTACTCAGGGAATGGTGTAGGCGGGTAGCAGGAAGCCTGCGGGAATCGCAGAAACGACAAGGGGAGCCTAAGCTCCCCAAGAAGTGTCGTTGCGTGCTCTTATTATTTTTTTGCCGGGCTTTTTGTTTTTGTTGAGTGCCCTGCCCACAAAGCCTGAAGCTTGTGGACGACCCCCAAACCGGGGGTAAAGAGCAAACGGATTGCTTTGGCCGCTGATGTCACGTTGATCTGTTGATCCAACCAGTTCAGGCGCTGCTTTTTAGTGCAGTTTTTGTTGTTCTCTGCCTGGTCGTGGGGCAAGCCCCAAACACGCATCCTCTCCAAAAGAATCAGTTAGCTGCGCCTCCGCCGTCTTGTTTTTATTGTGCGTGAGCCGTTTCGTCTTGTTCTTATTATGAGTTGCAGTGCTTGTTATTGTTCTTGTACCAGAGATAAAGCAGGTGCCGTGCCAACTTTTGAAAAGTCAGTAAAATCAAGGGGTTGGTGGATTCTGCAGGTTTGTGGCAGGCCCGAAATGTGGAAATTTCGTTACCGTACGCCTCGGTGACTGTTACGGCGCAGAGGGTGGGTAACAGATTTTTGCGGCAGCAGATGTGTTACCTGGGGTGTTGTGGCTGGCCGTTTCGCAGGCTTGCCCGCTCCCACAGGATCACCGTGGCTGCCAGGTTGCGCTGTGCTTGTGGGAGCGGGCAAGCCCGCGAACAGGCCGGTGAGGCTGGTAGAGAAGGGGCAGGAGGAACCTCCCACCCAGGCAGGTCAGTTATCGCTGGTGGCGTTGCTCTTGCGCCGCGGAATGCCCAGGCGTTGGCGGCGTTCCCACAGGCACTTGCGGCTGACGCCGAGCTTGCGGGCCAGTTCGGTCTCGGTCATGTGGTCCTGGTGCTCGAGCACGAAGTGCTGGAAGTAGTCTTCCAGCGACAAGTCCTCGGTCGGCTCGTGGCTGGCACTGGCCGCGCTGGCCACCGCCAGGGCGTTGTCGAGAATATCGTCTTCTTCCAGGTCGCTCAGCTCGATGTCGATACCCAGCAGGTCGGCAGAAATTTCTGCGCTTTCGCTGAGAATGACCGCGCGCTCCACGGCGTTTTCCAGCTCACGTACGTTGCCCGGCCAGCTGTAGTGACGAATGGCCTGTTCGGCTTCGGCAGAGAAGTGCAGGTCATCCCGGCCGATGCGCGCACTCTGGCGAGCCAGGAAGGCACTGGCGATTTCATTGACGTCGCTGCCGCGCTCGCGCAGCGCGGGCAGCTTCAGGGCGATCACGTGCAGGCGGTAGTACAAGTCTTCGCGGAACTGGCCGGCCTTGGCCAGGTTCTTCAGGTCGCGGTGGGTCGCGGCGATCAGGCGCACATCGACCTTTTGCGACTGCACCGAACCGACCCGGCGAATTTCCCCTTCCTGCAGCACGCGCAGCAGGCGGGCTTGGGCTTCCAGGGGCAATTCGCCGATTTCATCGAGGAACAACGTACCACCGTCGGCGGCCTCCACCAGGCCCGCACGGCCGGCACTGGCGCCGGTGAACGCGCCTTTCTCGTGGCCGAACAGCTCGGACTCGATCAGGGTTTCGGGGATGGCCGCGCAGTTCACCGAAATCATCGGCGCCTTGGCGCGCCGCGACAGGTTGTGCAGGGCGCGCGCCACCAGCTCTTTACCGGTACCCGATTCGCCCTGGATCAGCACATTGGAATCGGTAGGGGCCACCTTGCGGATCTTGCTGTACATGTCCTGCATGGGCGGGCACGAGCCGATGATACCGATGTCGCCATTGGCCGCTGCCGGGGCCGCTTTGTCGGCAGGGGCTGCCTTGCCGGTGGTGGCGCGGGGCTCGGCAGCCGGTGCTGCAGCCGGGGCGTTCTGCCGGTCGCGCAGGATGCGGGCCACCGCTTGCAGCATTTCGTCGTGATCGAAGGGCTTGGCGATGTAGTCCACCGCGCCCATCTTCATCGAGTCCACGGCTGAGCGCAGGCTGGCGTAGCTGGTCATGATCAGCACCGGGGTGCCTTGGCCGAGCTTGATCAGCTCGGTGCCGGGTGCACCTGGCAGGCGCAGGTCACTGACGATCAGGTCGAAAGTGGCAATGCTGAAGCGTTCCTGGGCTTCCTGCACCGAGCCGGCTTCGCTGACCTGGTACTGGTTCCGCTCGAGCAGACGACGCAAGGCCGAGCGGATGATGGTTTCGTCTTCGACGATCAGAATGTGCGGCATTGATTCAATTCTCTCGACGGTCTCGAATTTCAGGGGACGTCGCTACGACATGCCGGGGCAGGGTCACGCGGATCCGGGTGCCACGTTGCCGTTCGATGTCGGCCGGGCTGTCGATGGTGATTTGCCCATAATGCTCTTCCACGATGGAATAGACCAGAGCGAGGCCCAGTCCGGTTCCCTCGCCGGGGTCCTTGGTGGTGAAGAACGGCTCGAACAGACGGTCCTGGATGTTCTTCGGGATGCCGCTGCCCTCGTCCTCGACGATCAGGTCGACGGTGTGCTCGCTCACCTCGCTGCGCACGCGCACTGCGCTGCCGGGCGGCGAGGCGTCGCGGGCGTTGGAAAGCAGGTTGATCAGCACCTGGGCCAGGCGCTGCGGGTCGCCTTCTACCCAATGGTCGGGGTCGCAGAGGTTGAAGAACTGTACTTCGAAATTACGCCGGTTCAACGCCAGCAGACCAATGGCGTCCTGCGCCACTTCGGCCAGGCACACCGGTTCCTCGCTGTTCTGGTGGCTGCCACCGGCATGGGCAAAACTCATCAACGACTGGACGATGCGTGACACGCGTTTGGTCTGGTCGAGGATCTGGCTGGACAGCTCGGTGATTTCGCCGTCGCCTTCACGCTCCTCGCGCAGGTTCTGCGCCAGGCAGGCGATGCCGGTGATCGGGTTGCCGATTTCGTGGGCCACGCCGGCGGCCAGCCGGCCGATGCTGGCCAGGCGCTCGGAATGCACCAGCTTGTCTTCCAGGGCCTGGGTTTCGGTCAGGTCCTCGACCAGCAGTACCAGGCCGCTGTTACCGGGGGCCAGTGGTTCATCGATGGCCGCCTTGTGCAGGTTCAGCCAACGTGGCTGGCCATCCAGAGCCAGGCGTTGTTTGTGCAGGTGCTCGTCGGGCACGTTGATGAAGCCCTGCAGCAGCCCGCGCCAGGGCTCGGCGATGGTCACCAGGCGTGAGCCGACCACGTGCTTGGCGGCAATCCCGGTGAGCTCTTCCATGGCCTTGTTCCACATGAGGATTTCCTGGTCCTTGGCCAGCGAGCAGACGCCCATGGGCAGCTCCTGCAAGGTCTGGCGGTGGTAGCGGCGCAGGGCATCGAGCTCGGCGGCCAGGCCGGTCAGGCGCGAGTGGTAGTCTTCCAGGCGGCTTTCAATGAAGTGGATGTCCTCGGTGACGTAGTTCTCGTTACCGGACTTGTACGGCAGGAAGGTCTCGACCATGTCCTGGGCCACGCTCGGGCCCATCAGGCCCGACAGGTTGGCCTCGATGCGGTCACGCAGGCGGCGCAAGGCGTATGGCCGGCGTTCGTCGAACGGCAGGTAAAGGTCGCGCAGGGCCTGCTCCACTTCCTTTTGCGCGGCTTTGGCGCCCAGCGGCTTGGCCAGTTGGGTCGCGAATTCCTGGGGCGAGGCTGCGTGCAGTTCGCGGCGCTGTGGGCGGCGCACGTTGTCCACCGCGCAGGCCTCTGCGGCGCTGACCTCTTCGGTGCTGGCGTTGGTGAACAGCGAAATCAGGGTGAACAGCAGCACGTTGGCCGCCAGCGAGGCGATGGCCGCCATGTGCCAGCTGGTATCGTCCAGCACGTAGATCATGTCCAGCAGCGGGATATAGAAGCCTTGCAGATTGCCCAGCAGCGGCAGAAGCATGGTCACAATCCACACCAGCGTGCCGGCCAGCAGCCCGGCGATGAAGCCGCGGCGGTTGGCGGTCGGCCAGTACAACACGGACAGCACGCCGGGCAGGAACTGCAGCGTGGCCACGAACGCCACGATGCCCAGGTTGGCCAGGCTCTGGTGGTTGTTCTGGGTCAGGTAGAACATGAAACCAGCAGTGATGATGGCGACGATCAGTGCGCGGCGGGTCCATTTCAGCCAGCGGTAGATGTTGCCCTCGGCCGGGGGCTGGTATAGCGGCAGCACCAGGTGGTTGAGGGCCATGCCCGACAGCGCCAGGGTGGTGACGATGATCAGGCCACTGGCCGCCGACAGGCCGCCTATATAGGCCAGCAGGGCCAGTGCCTGGTTGTTGGCGGCAATGCCCAGGCCCAGGGTGAAGTATTCGGGGTTGGTACTGGCGCCCAGGCGCAGCCCGGCCCAGAGTACCAGCGGCACGGCCAGGCTCATCAGCAGCAGGAACAGCGGCAGGCCCCAACTGGCGCTGACCAGCGAGCGTGGGTTGAGGTTTTCGGTGAAGGCCATGTGGTACATGTGCGGCATGACGATGGCCGAGGCGAAGAACACCAGCAGCAGGGTGCGCCACGGGCCTTCCTGCAACGGGGTGTGCAGGGCAGCCAGGGCGGTCTGGTTCTGCAGCAGCCACACTTCCAGCTCGTGCGGGCCGCCAAACACGCCATACAGGGCGTACAGGCCGATGCCGCCCAGTGCCAGCAGCTTGATCACCGACTCGAAGGCAATGGCGAACACCAGCCCTTCATGCTTTTCGCGCGTGGCGATATGCCGTGAGCCGAAGAAGATGGTGAACAGGATGATCAGCGCACAGAACGCGAAGGCCACCCGGGCCTTGACCGGCTCACCGGTAAGGATGCTGATCGAATCGGCCACCGCCTGGATCTGCAACGCCAGCAACGGCAGTACGCCAATCAGCATGATAAGGGTGGTCAACGCGCCGGCCCAGGTGCTGCGGAAGCGGAACGCCAGCAGGTCGGCCAGCGACGACAGCTGGTAAGTGCGGGTGATCTTCAGGATCGGGTACAGCAGCACTGGCGCCAGCAGGAATGCACCGGAGACCCCCAGGTAACAGGCAAGGAAGCCGTAGCCGTACTGATAGGCCAGGCCCACCGACCCGTAGAACGCCCAGGCGCTGGCGTATACGCCCAGGGACAGGGTGTAGGTGAGCGGGTGGCGAATGATGGCGCGCGGGATCAGCCCGCGCTCGCTGACCCAGGCTACGCCGAACAGCACCATGAGGTACCCGGCGCTGATCAGGATCATCTGGGTCAGGCTAAAGCTCATCGGCATCTCGTTGGCTCTGCAGGATGAAGGTGACGACGATCAGGATCAGCCAGAGCAGGTACGGGCGGTACCACGCTCCGGTCGGTTCGATCCACCAGTCCATGATGGCCGGGGAGAACAGGTAGATCCCCACGACCAGAAGCAGGACCAAACGATAGATGTACATGCTGGCCTCGATGGTTGGGCGCTGCGGGTTTGAACTTATTATTGGCGCAAATGATTGGGCGGATGCTAGCGGGAATCGCTGAGGTTAGCCAAGGGTTTGAATTTGTTGGGCTTTTGATTTGAGGGGAAGATGGCCTGTTCGGGCCCTATCGCTGGCAAGCCAGCTCCCACAGGGATCGCATCAGGGCTGACAGGTGTTTGCCACAAGGTATGCAGCGCCTGTTAGAGCGAGCGCCGCCCGTGCGGCGCATCGCGAGCTGCGCTCGCTCCTACGTTTGTTTCGGGCCAGTTATTCCTGTCGGATTTGCGCGCGAACGCCTTGGCGCATGCCTCAAAATCGCGTCGTACGAACAAGGCGGCCGCGCGCATCTGGCACAGGGGTTACTAGCCCGAAACAAACGTAGGAGCGAGCGCAGCTCGCGATGCGCCGCGCGGGCGGCGCTCGATCTCACAGGCACTGAAGATGCAGCGGCTACCCTTGCCAGGAACCATACAATCTCCCACAGGATCACCACAGGCGCTGCATATCTTCTGACAAACACCTGTCAGCCCTAAGGCGATCCCTGTGGAAGCTGGCTTGCCTGCGATAGGGCCGGCAAGGCCTCAGCGCAGTTCAGCCTCTGGCACCGTCGTGCGCTGCGCAATCGCTTCGGGCCGCCACTGCTGGCGGGCCACGGCCAATACTTCAGCCGGCGTTGCCAGCAGCAACTGCGGGTCAGTCGCCTGCCCCAGCGCCCGCAACGCCCGCAACAACAGCGGCGTCGCCTGCTCGGCCTGCAACGGCGGCGAACGGTATGACTTGCCAAGCTTGTGGCCGTCCGGCTGCACGATCAGCGGTATGTGCAGATAGCGCGGCTGCGAAAAGCCTAGCAGCTCTTGCAGGTACAACTGGCGCGGGGTGTTGTCGAGCAGGTCGGCACCGCGCACGATGTCGGTGACACCTTGCCAGGCGTCGTCCAGTACCACGGCCAGCTGGTAGGCATACAGGCCATCGCGGCGCTGTATCACGAAATCGCCCACGTCGCGGCCCAGGTGCTGCTGGTAAACGCCTTGTACGCGGTCGCTGAAACGGTAGATCAGCTCTGGCACCCGCAAGCGGATCGCCGCACCCTCGCGCGCATGCCCGGCGTTACGGCACAGGCCTGGGTAGATGCCGCCATAGGCCTCCAGTTGCTTGCGCGAGCAGGTGCAGGCATAGGCCAGGCCCATGTTGAACAGGCGGTCGACCACCGCGGCATAGGCGTCGTGGCGCTGGCTTTGAAACACCACTTCGCCGTCCCAGTGCAGGCCGTAGCGTTCGAGGGTTTGCAAGATGGCGTCACGGGCGCCGGGCATTTCCCGGGGCGGGTCGGTGTCTTCCACGCGCAGTAGCCAGCGGCCGTCGACCGCGCGGGCATCCAGCCAGGAGGCGAGTGCAGCCACCAGTGAGCCAAAGTGCAGGAAACCGCTGGGGGTGGGGGCAAAGCGCCCAATGTAGCTGGAGTTGGTCATGGTCTGGCTGGGTATATAAATGCAACGGGGCGCATGATGCGCCCCGTTCGGTGGGAAGAAAGATCAGCCTTTGCCGACCGTTTTTTCCTTTTTCTCGGCGATTTCCTTGCAGTCGAAGCACAGGTCGGCGGTAGGGCGGGCTTCCAGACGGCGCAGGCCGATCTCGATGCCGCACGACTCGCACCAGCCGTATTCGTCGGCCTTGATCTTGTCGAGGGTCTTGTCGATTTTCTTGATCAGCTTGCGCTCGCGGTCGCGGTTGCGCAGCTCAAGGGCGAATTCTTCTTCCTGGCTGGCACGATCGGCCGGGTCGGGGAAGTTGGCTGCCTCGTCCTTCATGTGATCCACAGTGCGGTCCACACTGGTCATCAGCTCTTGCTTCCAGGCGCCGAGAAGCTTGGTGAAGTGCTTTTTCATGGGCTCACCCATGTATTCTTCACCCTTGGACTCTACGTAAGGCTCGACACCGTACATGGTCTGACCGGTTTTTTGCTTTTCTACGGTGGACATGAATAGACCGCCTCTCACTCATCTGATCCAATGCGCAGGATGCTCCATCTCCGGCGACCGCCGGCCCTGCGACTGCGAGCCGCCGAACTTACCAGATAGATCGGGGGTGCGCTAGCCCGCCCGATCCTGCTAACAGACACCGGCCTGAGCGGTACGTTCGATTGCTTACGCAGGTAGAATCATCAGTTTAGCCGCTATTGAGAGAAGGTCATGGCCCACCCCTACAGCGCGCGCAGCCGCGCCATCGAACCTTTCCATGTCATGGCACTGCTGGCGCGGGCCAACGAGCTGCAGGCGGCCGGCCACGACGTGATCCACCTGGAAATCGGCGAGCCGGACTTCACCACCGCAGCACCGATTGTGGCTGCGGGCCAGGCCGCGCTGGCCGCCGGCCACACCCGCTATACCGCCGCACGCGGCCTGCCGGCGCTGCGCGAAGCGATAGCCGGGTTCTATGCACAGCGCTATGGCCTGAGCATCGACCCGCAGCGCATTCTCATTACTCCAGGCGGCTCAGGCGCCCTGTTACTGGCCAGCAGCCTGCTGGTCGACCCCGGCAAGCACTGGCTGCTGGCTGACCCGGGCTACCCGTGTAACCGCCACTTCCTGCGCCTGGTAGAAGGCGGGGCGCAACTGGTACCGGTCGGCCCGGAGGTGAACTACCAGTTGACCGCCGACCTGGTGCAGCGCTACTGGGACCAGGATACCGTTGGCGCCTTGGTCGCCTCGCCGGCCAACCCGACCGGCACGGTGCTGGGCCGTACCGAACTGGCCAGCCTGGCCAAGGCCACCCGTGAACGGCACGGCCACTTGGTAGTCGACGAGATTTACCATGGGCTGACGTACGGCATGGATGCGCCCAGCGTGCTGGAAGTGGATGACTCGGCGTTCGTCCTGAATAGTTTTTCCAAGTATTTCGGTATGACCGGCTGGCGCCTTGGCTGGCTGGTGGCGCCACCGCAGGCCGTGGCCGACCTGGAGAAACTGGCACAGAACCTGTACATCAGTGCGCCGAGCATGGCACAGCATGCTGCGCTGGCGTGCTTCCAGCCCGAAACCCTGGCCATCTTCGAACAGCGTCGCGCCGAATTTGCCCGCCGCCGCGACTACCTGCTGCCGGCGCTGCGCGAGCTGGGTTTGCGCATTGCCGTTGAGCCGCAGGGGGCGTTCTATCTATATGCCGATATCAGCGCTTATGGCGGTGATGCGTTTGCCTTCTGCCGGCATTTCCTGGAGACCGAACACGTGGCCTTCACCCCGGGCCTGGACTTCGGTCGCCACCTGGCCGGGCACCATGTGCGCTTTGCCTACACGCAAAGCCTGCCGCGCCTGGAGGAGGCGGTGCATCGCATTGCCCGTGGCTTGCGGAGCTGGCAAGGCTGATGCTTTTTTCACCTGCACTCGAACACGGCCGCCTGCTGCGTCGCTACAAACGGTTCCTGGCCGATATCGAACTGGCCAGCGGCGAGCAGTTGACCATCCACTGCCCGAATACTGGCTCCATGCTCAATTGCATGCGTGAAGGCGGGCGGGTGTGGTTCAGCCGCTCCAACGACCCCAAGCGCAAACTGCCGGGCACCTGGGAAATCAGCGAAACCCCACAGGGCCGGTTGGCGTGCGTGAATACCGGGCGGGCCAATGCCCTGGTCGAAGAGGCGCTGCACGCCGGTACGATCGCCGAGCTGGCCGGGTTCACGGCACTCAGGCGTGAGGTGGCGTATGGCGAGGAGGGCAGCCGCATCGACTTCCGCCTGGAGTTCGACGGTGCCCCGGCCTACGTCGAGGTCAAGAGCGTGACCCTGGGCTACCCCGATAGCCCGGTTGCGGCGTTTCCCGATGCGGTGACCCAGCGCGGGGCCAAGCACCTGCGCGAGCTGGCGAAGCTGGCCAGCCAAGGCATACGGGCGGTGCAACTGTATTGCGTCAACCTGACCGGCATCGACGCGGTGCGCCCTGCCGAGGAGATCGATGCCGCTTACGCCCAGGCGTTGCGTGCTGCGGTGGCGGGCGGGGTGGAAGTGCTGGCATACGGCACGCGCCTGGACCCGCAGGGTATCGTCATCGACCGCCGCTTGCCGGTGCTGCTCAACCCTTGAGCCAGACGCCCTGGGTGTCTTCATGGCAGCCCAGGGCCTGCAACTGCTCACCGTCACAGGGGCCGGCCACGCATTCGCCGCTCTCGATCAGGAACAGCGCGCCGTGATGGCCGCACTGGATCAGGCTCGCGCTGTCATCGAGAAACCGCTCCTGTGCCCAGTTCAACGGGATGCCCTTGTGCGGGCAGCGGTTGCGGTACAGGTAGACCTGGCCCTGGCGGCGCACGCCGAACAGTTGCAGGCCGTCTACGCTGAAGGCGCGTGCCTGGCCCTCGGCCAGGCTGGGTGATGTACAGAGAAAATGCATGGCAGTACGACTCGTGAAACAGATGATGGCTTGACGCGTCAATGCGAATAATTATCAAATTGCCCGCATTCGCTGCGTTCGGCCGTCCATGGTGCGCAGTTCCGCCGCTCGCCACAAGGCGTGCAGCTCGCCTTCAGAAGGAACCCGATGATGCGTCGTCCCGTCGCTTTGCTCGCCTTGTGTGCAAGCCTTGTGCTCTCTAGCCAGGCCCTGGCGGCAGACCTGCCGCAACGCTGGGTCAGCGCCGGCGGCGCGCTGAGCGAGTGGATATGCGCGTTGGGTGGTGAAGCGCGGCTGGTGGGGGTGGACACGACCAGTCAGCACCCAGCTTCGTTGAAGTCGCTGCCCAGCGTGGGGTACCAGCGCCAGCTGTCGGCCGAGGGCGTGCTCAGCCTGCGCCCGGATGTGCTGGTGGGTACCGAAGAAATGGGCCCGCCGCCGGTACTGGCGCAAATCCGCAAGGCCGGTGTGCGTGTCGAGCTGTTTTCCAGCAAGGCCGAGCTGGCGGCGGTAGACAGCAACCTCAAGCAGTTGGGGCAACTGCTGGGTGCAGAACCCCAGGCCACTGCGCTGGCCGCGGGTTACCATCAGCAACTGCATACCTTGCAGGCCAAGGTCCAGCAGGCCCAGGCGCAGCACAAGGCACCCGGGGTGTTGCTGCTGGTCGGGCACGCTGGGGCCAAGCCGCTGATCGCCGGGCAGGGCACCGCCGGTGACTGGCTGCTGGGCCAGGCCGGTGGGCGCAACCTGGCAGAGCATCAGGGCTACAAGCAGTTCTCGAACGAAGCATTGGCTGCCCTGGACCCGGATGTGATCGTGTTCTCCGACCGGGCGCTGGCCGATGAGCAGGCGCTGCAGGCTTTGTTGAAAGAAAACCCGGCGCTGGCGGCTTCGCGTGCCGTGCGTGGGCAACGCCTGGTGTCGCTTGACCCCACGCTGCTGGTCGGTGGGCTTGGGCCGCGCCTGCCGGCGACCTTGCAATCACTGGCAGCGACCTTCTACCCGGCAGCCAAGGCCAGCTTCGCACAATGAAACAGCGGGTCCAGCCACGTACGTTGTTCATTTGCCTGAGCCTGCTGTGCCTGCTGGCGGTGTGGCTGTCGCTGGCGCTTGGGCCGGTCAGCCTGCCGCTGTTCGATACCCTGCGCGCGGGCCTGCGGTTGATGGGCCTGCCCGTTACCGCCGACGGCTTGCAGCAGGCCGAAATGATCCTTGGCCAGATCCGCCTGCCGCGCACCTTGCTTGGGCTGGCAGTGGGCGCGGTGCTGGCGTTGTCCGGGGTCGCCATGCAGGGGTTGTTCCGTAATCCGCTGGCCGATCCGGGTTTGGTCGGGGTGGCCGCCGGGGCGGCCGTGGGCGCGGCGCTCGCTATTGTCGGCGGGGCCTGGTTCGGCGGCCTGCCAGAGGCCATTGCACCCTATTTGCTGTCGTTCTGTGCCTTTGTCGGGGGCCTTGGCGTGACGGCGCTGGTCTACCGCCTGGGCCGCCGCGATGGGCAGACCAACGTGGCCACCATGCTGCTGGCCGGGGTCGCGATGACGGCACTGGGCGGCGCGGTGGTGGGGCTGTTCTCGTACCTGGCCGATGACGCCACGTTGCGTACGTTGACCTTCTGGAACCTGGGCAGCCTCAACGGTGCCAGCTACGACCGGCTATGGCCGTTATTGCTGGTGGCGGCGGGTGTGGCACTGTGGCTGCCACGGCGGGCCAAAGCGCTGAATGCCTTGCTTTTGGGGGAATCCGAGGCCCGCCACCTGGGCGTTGATGTGGAGCGGCTCAAGCGCGAACTGGTGTTCTGCACGGCGCTTGGGGTGGGTGCGGCTGTTGCGGCTGCCGGCCTGATCGGCTTCATCGGGCTGGTGGTGCCGCACCTGGTGCGTTTGCTGGCCGGGCCGGATCACCGGGTGTTGTTGCCAGCCTCGCTGCTGGCTGGCGGTGTGCTCATGCTGTTTGCCGACCTGGCGGCACGGCTGCTGCTGGCACCTGCCGAGTTGCCGATCGGCATTGTCACGGCCTTTGTCGGGGCGCCGTTCTTTCTGTTCCTGCTGGTGCGAGGGCGCAGCTGATGTTGCATGCCGAGGGCCTGCACTTGCGGCGGGGCAGCAACGAGGTGCTGCATGACATTGATCTGCAATTGCCCCCCGGCCAGGTGGTGGGCGTGCTCGGCCCCAACGGCGCGGGTAAGAGCAGCCTGTTGGGCGTGATGTGTGGCGAGCTGGTGCCAGACCGTGGGCGGGTGACGTTGCAGGGGCGCGGCCTCGGTGATTGGCCTGGACAAGAGCGGGCCCGGCGCCTGGCCGTATTGCCTCAGGTGTCGAGCCTGGGGTTTTCGTTCAGCGTCGAGGAAGTGGTGGCCATGGGCCGCATGCCGCACGGCACCGGGCAGCGGCGCGACGCCGAAATTGTCGAAGCGGCGTTGCAGGCAGCAGATGCCTGGCACCTGGTAGGGCGCAGTTACCTGGCGTTGTCCGGCGGCGAGCGGCAACGCGTGCACCTTGCCCGTGTGCTGGCACAGTTGTGGCCGGGGGAGCAGGGCACTACCTTGTTGCTCGATGAGCCCACCTCGATGCTCGACCCGCTGCACCAGCACACTACCCTGGAGGCTGTGCGCCGCTTTGCCGACCGCGGCGCCGCGGTGCTGGTGATCTTGCATGACCTGAACCTGGCGGCGCGCTACTGTGACCGGATCCTGTTGCTGGAGCAGGGGCGTTGCCATGCCTTTGCCTCGCCTGAACAGGTGCTGACGCCGGCAGCGTTGAAGGCCGTGTACGGGATCGACGTGCTGGTGCAGGCACATCCTGAGCGTGGCCACCCGCTGATCATTACCCGTTAAAGCCGGCCCGATCGTGGTCGTGAGCGGCCGCTACCCATGGAGCTTCTGCCAATGCGACACCCGCTGTTGTCCGGTTTTTCGCTGTGCATGTTACTGGTATTGGGCGGCTGCCAGGCCAGCCTGCCACCGTTGCCTGCCTGGCAGAGCACCGAAGGGCGCACGCATGCCCAGCTTGGGCAGGTGGTCGATCTCGGCAGCGGGCAGGTAATCAGCCCGGACCAACTGGTACAGCGTTTGGCTACCGCACCGCGAGTACTGGTCGGCGAAAAACATGACAACCCCGACCACCACGCACTGCAAGTGTGGTTGCTGCACGCCCTGCAGAGCCAGCGTGCCCAGGGCAGCCTATTGCTGGAGATGCTGCAACCTGAACAGCAGCCGCGGGTGGACAGGCTCAAAAGGCAACCCTTGCCGGCAGACTTGCCCATCGCACTGGCGTGGCAGGAGGGCTGGGACTGGCAGTTGTACGGGCCGATCGTGCGTGCAGCCCTGCAACAGCAGGTCCCCCTGCTGGCCGCCAACCTTTCCCCAAGTGAAATGCGCCACGCCTACCGGCAGCCGGCGCCATTGGCGGGCGAGAAATCCAATGCCGCGACGGTCAGGGCGAGCTTGCTGCAGCAGGTACGCACCGGGCATTGCGGGATGCTGCCGGAAAGCCAGCTACCGGCGATGCTGGCCGTGCAGCAGCAGCGTGACCGGCGCATGGCCGAGCGCTTGCTGGCGGCGCCGCAACCGGCACTGCTGTTTGCCGGGGCCTATCACGTGCGTAAGGACCTGGGCGTGCCGTTGCACCTGAGTGACTTGGGTGCGCAGGGTGCGAGCAAGGTGCTGATGCTGGCCGAGGTGGGCGAGAAGGTTGATGCCGGTGAGGCCGATTACGTGTGGTACACGGCGGCGACGCCAGAGCAGGATTATTGCGCGCAGCTGAAACGATAAGACATGGAAACCTTGGGCAAAAAAAAGACCCGGCAAATTGCCGGGTCAATAACCGTGATTAGCCTGATGAGGAGATAATCTGAGAGTCCGAACCAGGGGCTCTTAGCTTATCCAACCAGTCTCGCGACCAGTTGTGATAATCATAACAATTCTCATTTAGCCGTCAATCCCCTTTTCGCGCTTATTTTGGATTTTTTTGCGCGGGGTTTTTCGCATCCAGTTGTTGGTTGAGGGCTTCCTTGCGTTCGAGTAGCAAATCGTTCCAGTGCATATCCAGCAGGGCGCCTTCTATGGCATACAACAGCACCTTCGATGCGCGAAACCCTCGCGTCTTCACGGCCTGGTATGCACCCACCGCACCCAGGCGGCGCAGATCCGATGCACTGTGAATGCCGGCCGCATGCAGCCACTGCGCAGAGGTCTTGCCAAGGTTTTTCAGATGCTGCAATTCATCGTTCATCGAGCCTCCTTGCGATGGCTGAACGTGTCATGGGGAGATAAATCGCGAGCAGGTCAGAGAGGAGTGTAGCGGGGGTTGGGGAATACGCGGCTTTTTGCCATCGGGGCGATGAGATGCCCTGTGCCGGCCTCTTCGCGGGCTGGCCCGCTCCCACAGGTTCGGCGCAGCCTTCAGGGGCTGTGGTTTACCTGTAGGAGGGGCAAGCCCGCGAAGGGCCGGCCCAGGAAACCGGCTAGCTTACAAGCCAGGCAGACGCTGGCGAATCTGCTCGATCACCTGGTCCATGCTGCCAGCAGTCTGGGTGTCAACGTGGGTGCTCTGCACCAGCTCCTGCGTATCCAGCGCCTCTCGGCTGGCCTGCTGCGCCTTGACCACCTCCAGGGTGGCATCCGACGGGTCGCTGTTCTCGGCCTGGCGCTGCTCCAGCCAGCTGGCGATTACCGGGTCCGGCGCGTGGCAGTCCAGAATCAGGAACGGCACGCCAGTCTGGCTGGCGACCTCGGCCGCAGCCTGGCGCTGTTCGCGTTTGAGGTAGGTGGCATCCAGCACCACCGGGAACCCTGCCCGCAGTACGGTCGCGGCGACTTCGTGCAGGCGCCGGTAAGTGGCAGTGCTGGCCTCCTCGGCATAAATGCCGGTGCTGAGCTGGGCGGCCTCAACCTGCTGCTGTTCGCCGTACAAGCGCTTGCGCTCTACGTCGGAACGCACGCGCACCGCGCCCAGGGCCTCGACCATGCGCATGGCCACATGGCTTTTGCCCACTGCCGATACGCCGTGGGTGATGGCTAGCAGGCGCGAAGGGATGGCGCTGTAGCTTTCTGCCAGGTTGGCGTAGTTGCGGTAGGTGCGCAGGGTGGTGGCACGCTGCACGCCATCGGCATTGGCCGGCATGCTGAATAGTGCGACCTTGGCCCGTACCAGTGCGCGGTAGGCCTTGTAGAAGTTGAGCAGCTCCAGGCCTTCGTAGTCGCCGGTCAGTTCCAGGTACTGGCTGATGAAGCGCCGGGCCAGGCACTTGAGGCCGCGGTCTTCCAAGTCCATCGCCAGGAAGCCGGTGTCGGCGTAGACGTCGGTCAGGCGGAACGGTTCGTTGAATTCGATGCAGTCGAAGATCACCACCTGGCCATCGATCAGCGTGGCGTTGCCCAAGTGAATGTCACCGTGGCATTCGCGAATGAAGCCATTGGCCTTGCGCTTTTCCAGCAGGCCATGCAGGCGCTCGAAGCTGCTGCGTGCCCAGGCTTGGAGGGCGTCTAGCTGTTGCAGGTCGGCCTTGTCGCTGAGGAACGGGCGAATCTGCTCGAAGTTCTGCTCCACCGGCGCCATGACGGCCTCCGGCGTGCCCAGTGGATGCTCGACCGGTACCCGCGGGGCCTGCAGGTGGAATTCGGCAATCTGCCGGGCCATCTGGTCGATGTGCGTGGCGTTCAGTTCGCCATTGGCCTGCAAGGTGCTGAGCATCTGGCCTTGGGGGAACTGGCGCATCTTCAGTGCATATTCGATGGCCTGGCCTTCGCCGGCGAGCTGCGGCGCATCGGCGCTACCGGTGATCGGCAAAACGTCCAGGTACAGGCCGTCGGTCAGGCGCTGGTTCAGGCGCAATTCTTCGTTACAGAAATGCTGGCGCTGGTCCAGGCCAGTGAAGTCGAGAAAGCCGAAGTTCATCGGCTTCTTGATCTTGTAGGCGTACTCGCCCGTCAGCAGCACCCAGGAGATATGCGTCTCGATGAGCTGAAACCCGTCCACGGGGTGGGGGTACAGGGCGGGGTTCTGCAACGCAGTGATAAGAGCTTGGCTCACGGCAAATCCTTCCGGGGGCAGGGAATTCGAATGCATCATTATGGTCAATGGTGCCGTCCCTGCCTACCGCCGGGCCGCCTGCCCAGTCTTTCCAAAGTGCGTATAATCCGCCGTCATGACTCGAACCCGAACTCCCCGTACCCCTCAAAAACGCCCGACCGGCCGCTCCCGCGCCTGGCTGGGCTGGGCTTTGAAGCTCAGCCTGGTAGGCCTGGTGATCGTCGCCGGCTTCGCGGTTTACCTCGATGCCGTTGTCCAGGAGAAGTTCTCTGGCAAGCGCTGGACCATCCCGGCCAAGGTGTATGCACGGCCGTTGGAGCTGTTCACCGGCCAGAAACTGAGCAAGAACGACTTCCTCACCGAGCTCGACGCGCTTGGCTACCGGCGTGAAAGCGCGGCCAACGGCCCGGGGGCGGCGGCCGTCAACGGCAACACCGTCGACCTCAACACCCGTGGCTTCCAGTTCTACGAGGGCATGGAGCCCGCGCAGTTCGTGCGCGTACGCTTCTCCGGCGATTACGTGGCCGGCCTTTCCGGGGCCAATGGCAAGGCGCTTGACGTGGTGCGCCTGGAGCCGCTGATGATCGGCGGTATCTACCCGAAAAACCTTGAAGACCGCATTCTGATCAAGATCGACCAGGTGCCCAAGTACCTGCTCGAGACCCTGGTTGCCACGGAAGATCGCGACTTCTACAGCCACCATGGCGTGTCGCCCAAGTCCATCGCCCGGGCCATGTGGGTGAATACTTCATCCGGCTCGATGCGCCAGGGTGGCAGTACCTTGACCCAGCAGCTGGTGAAGAACTTCTACCTCAGCAGCGAGCGCAGCCTCAGCCGCAAAGTGACCGAGGCGATGATGGCGGTGCTGCTTGAACTGCATTACGACAAGCGCGAAATTCTCGAGGCCTACCTCAACGAGGTCTTTGTCGGGCAGGACGGCCAGCGTGCCGTGCACGGCTTCGGCCTGGCCAGCCAGTTCTTCTTCAGCCAGCCGCTGTCGGAGTTGAAGCTGCACCAGATCGCCTTGTTGGTGGGCATGGTCAAGGGCCCGTCCTACTACAACCCGCGGCGTTACCCTGAACGTGCCTTGGCCCGCCGCAACCTGGTGCTCGACCTGGTGGCCGAACAAGGCGTGGCCAGCCAGGAGGAGGTCGATGCAGCGAAGAAGATGCCGCTGGGCGTGACCAAACGTGGCAGCCTGGCCGACAGCTCGTTCCCGGCCTTCCTCGACCTGGTCAAGCGGCAGTTGCGCCAGGACTACCGCGATGAAGACTTGACCGAGGAAGGCTTGCGTATCTTTACCAGCTTCGACCCGATCCTGCAGATGAAGGCCGAAGCCTCGATGAGCGAGACGTTCAAGCGCCTGGCCGGGCGCAAAGGGGCGGACGAGGTCGAATCGGCGATGGTCGTGACCAACCCGGAAACCGGTGAGGTACAGGCCCTGATCGGCAGCCGCCAGGCAGGTTTCGCCGGCTTCAACCGCGCCATCGATGCCTCGCGGCCGATCGGCTCGCTGGTCAAGCCGGCTGTCTACCTGACCGCGCTGGAGCAGCCGAGCAAGTACACCCTGACCAGCTGGGTGCAGGATGAGCCGTTTTCGGTCAAAGGGGGCGACGGCCAGGTCTGGCGCCCACAAAACTATGACCGCCGCCCGCACGGCACGATCTACCTGTACCAGGGGCTGGCCAATTCCTACAACCTGTCCACTGCCAAGATCGGCCTGGAAGTGGGGGTGCCAAACGTGATCAAGACCATCGGCCGGCTGGGGGTGAATGTCGACTGGCCAGCCTTCCCGGCCATGCTGCTGGGGGCTGGCGGCATGTCGCCGATGCAGGTCGCGACCATGTACCAGACCATTGCCAATGGTGGCTTCAACACGCCGATGCGCGGTATTCGCAGCGTGCTTACCGCCGAGGGTGAACCGCTCAAGCGCTACCCGTTCCAGATCCAGCAAACCTTCGACCCGGGTGCCATCTACCTGGTGCAGAACGCCATGCAGCGAGTGATGCGTGAAGGTACCGGGCGCTCGGTGTACAACACCTTGCCGCGCTCGTTGACCCTGGCGGGCAAGACCGGTACCAGCAACGACTCGCGCGACAGCTGGTTCTCTGGTTTCAGCCAGGATTTGCTGGCGGTAGTGTGGATGGGCCGCGACGATAACGGGAAAACACCGTTCACCGGCGCCACCGGTGCCCTGCAGGTATGGACCAGCTTCATGAAGAAGGCCGACCCGCTGCCGCTGGACATGCCGCAACCGGACAACGTGGTACAGGCCTGGATCGACCCCTACAGCGGCCAAGGGTCTGACGGCAGCTGTCCGGGAGCGGTACAGATGCCGTATATTCGCGGCAGTGAACCGCCCGCTGGCGCAACCTGTGGCGGCGAGCAGAATCCAGCTGAATCGGTCATGGACTGGGTCAAGGGCTGGATGAATTAAGCGCAGGCTGCATTGATGAGGTGTGACGTGAACAAGTGGCTGTTTCCTGCCGTGACGGCGCTGGCTGTGCTCCAGGGGTGCTCCAGCGTCCCACGCGGCAATATTCCGGTGGTCGATTCGAGCACCCGCGTGTCGAACAGCGAGCGCGTGTCTGCCAACCGCCCGGCGGGTGGTTACAATGCTGGCACCGCGCAAGCGCAAACAATGCCTGAGGATTCCGGCGTCACCGTGATGATCCCGCAGGGCGCAGGCGCTTCGGGCATCCAGACCTTCCCAGCGGCCAATGGCGCGGCGCCGATCAGCACCGCGCCGATCACGCCGGGGCCGATCACTACCGGGCCGGCCACGTCGGCGCCCATGACCACCAACCCCAACCCGATCGCCGACGAACCGTTCGATATCGCGGCGATGAACAGCGCCCCACAAAGCACCAGTGCCCCCACCGGTATTCCGCGCAGCAACACGGCTGCAGGTGGCCTGGCGGCTGACGAGCAACTGGACGGCCCAGTACTGGCACTGCTGACCACCGCCACCACCCAGCAGGGCAGTGGCGATTTCAACGGCGCTGCTTCCAGCCTGGAGCGTGCCCAGCGCATTGCCCCGCGCGAACCGCAGGTGCTCTACCGCCTGGCCCAGGTGCGTTTGTCGCAAGGCGATGCCCCGCAGGCCGAGCAGCTGGCGCGTCGCGCCCTGACCTACGCCAACGGCCGCCCCAGCCTGCAGGCCGAACTGTGGAACACCATCGCACAGGCCCGTGAAAAACAGGGCGATAGCGCTGGCGCCGCCTTGGCCCGGCAAAAAGCGCGGGTCAGTTCCTGATGATCGAGCAACGTATTCTGGACATCGCCGACCACCTGCTGCTGATCGAGCGTGAGCTGCAGGTGCAAGGCTGGTGGGAGGACGAGCCACCGAGCGACGAGGCGCTGGCCAGTACGGTGCCCTTCGCCGTCGATACCTTGCGTTTCGAGCAATGGCTGCAATGGATCTTCCTGCAACGCATGAAGATCATCATCGAGCTCGGCCAGCCGCTGCCAAATGCCTCCAGCATCCTGGTCATGGCCGAAACGGTGTTTGCCGACCGGCCGGAGCAAAGTCGTGAGCTGCGCCGGCTGTTGGCAGCTTTTGACCAATTGATCGCTCCTTCTGCCTGATTTCTTCAGTTTTTTCGTCAAGGGCCGCAGATTGTGGCCCTTTTTTATGGAAATCTTATTAATTCTGCTGCTGAAGCGATTTTTAGTGGTTGCAAGAATTCATCTCGGGGAAAAATTGGCAATAATTTTTCTTGACTTGTGCGCGCCGAATCACAAGAATCCAACTTCCGCTTTAGAGGGACTGCCAGAAGCAGACCCGCTAAGCAGATCATGAGGCGCACACCCGCGCCGACCTGTTACACCCCGCAACGCGTTACCTCGCGCTGGGTGGGAAAACCCCGCAACACTCTGGGGCGCTCCCAATACTTGCTCAGTCAGTGCTGACGTTCGCTCATGCTCTGCTTGGCAGTAAACCTATTAAGACCCGTCCTGAAGGGGCGGTATTCTGGCGTTTTAGAGGTGAACAACGTGGAGCTTTTATCTGGCGCTGAGATGGTCGTCCGCTTCTTGCGTGACGAAGGCGTTAAGCACATCTACGGGTACCCTGGTGGTGCTCTCCTGCATGTTTACGACGCGCTGTTCAAAGAACCGGAAGTGGAACACATCCTGGTTCGTCACGAACAGGCGGCAACCCATATGGCGGACGGCTACGCCCGCGCCACCGGCAAGGCCGGTGTGGTGCTGGTAACCTCCGGCCCGGGCGCGACCAATGCCATCACCGGTATTGCCACCGCCTACATGGACTCGATTCCGATGGTCATCCTGTCCGGCCAGGTGCCTAGCACCATGGTAGGTACCGATGCCTTCCAGGAAACCGACATGATCGGTATCTCGCGGCCGATCGTGAAGCACAGCTTCATGATCAAGCACCCGACCGAGATCCCTGAAATTCTGAAAAAGGCGTTCTACCTGGCGCAATCCGGTCGCCCAGGTCCAGTCGTGGTCGACATTCCAAAAGACATGACCAACCCGGCTGAAAAGTTCGAATACGTCTACCCGAAAAAGGTCAAGCTGCGCTCGTACAGCCCAGCGGTCCGTGGCCACTCCGGCCAGATCCGCAAGGCGGCCGAGATGCTGCTGGCTGCCAAGCGCCCAATCGTCTACGCCGGTGGCGGTGTGATCCTGGGCGGTGGCTCCGAAGCGCTGACCGAAATCGCCAAGTCGCTGAACCTGCCTGTCACCAACACCCTCATGGGGTTGGGCGGCTTCCCGGGTACTGATCGCCAGTTCCTCGGCATGCTCGGCATGCACGGCAGCTACACCGCCAACATGGCCATGCACAATGCCGACGTGATCTTCGCCGTCGGTGCGCGTTTCGACGACCGCGTGGTCAACGGCCCGGCCAAGTTCTGCCCGAATGCCAAGATCATCCATGTCGATATCGACCCGGCGTCGATCTCGAAGATGATCAAAGCCGATGTACCTATCGTTGGCCCGGTCGACAGCGTGCTCAGCGAAATGCTCGGCATCCTCAAGGAAATCGGCGAGCAGCCCGACAAGGCCGCGCTGGATGCCTGGTGGAAGCAGATCGACGAGTGGCGTGGCAATGGTGAGCTGTTCCCTTACGACAAGGGCGACGGCAATGTCATCAAGCCGCAGAAAGTCATCGAGACCCTGTGCGAAGTGACCAAAGGCGATGCCTTCGTCACCTCCGACGTAGGTCAGCACCAGATGTTCGCGGCGCAGTACTACCGTTTCAACAAGCCGAACCGCTGGATCAACTCCGGTGGCCTGGGCACCATGGGCTTCGGCTTCCCGGCGGCGATGGGCATCAAGCTCAACTTCCCGGACCAGGACGTGGCCTGCGTGACCGGCGAAGGCAGCATCCAGATGAACATCCAGGAGCTGTCCACCTGCATGCAGTACGGCCTGCCGGTGAAGATCGTCAACCTGAACAACGGGGTGTTGGGCATGGTCCGCCAATGGCAGGACATGGCCTACAACGGTCGTCACTCGCACTCGTATGTCGAGTCGCTGCCTGACTTCATCAAGCTGGCCGAGGCCTATGGCCATGTGGGTATCCGCATCACCAGCCTGAAGGACCTCAAGCCGATGCTGGAAGAAGCGTTTGCGATGAAGGACCGCCTGGTATTCATCGACATCGCGGTTGACCGCAGTGAGCACGTCTATCCGATGCAGATCAAGGATGGCTCGATGCGTGACATGTGGCTGAGCAAGACGGAGCGTACCTGATATGCGGCATATCATTTCCCTGCTGCTGGAAAACGAACCCGGTGCTTTGTCCCGTGTGGTCGGCCTGTTCTCCCAGCGCAACTACAACATTGAAAGCCTGACCGTGGCGCCGACCGAAGACCCGACCCTGTCGCGTCTGACGCTGACCACCGTTGGCCATGACGAAGTGATCGAACAGATCACCAAGAACCTGAACAAGCTGGTCGAAGTGGTCAAGCTCGTCGACCTGTCGGAAAGCGCCCACATCGAGCGCGAGCTGATGCTGGTCAAGGTCAAGGCCACCGGTGCCCAGCGCGCCGAGATCAAGCGCACCACGGATATCTTCCGTGGCCAGATCGTCGATGTGACTGCCAGCGTGTACACCGTACAACTGAGCGGTACCAGCGACAAACTGGACAGCTTCATCCAGGCCATCGGCACCGCATCGATTCTCGAAACCGTGCGCAGCGGCGTTACCGGCATTGCCCGTGGCGACAAAGTGCTCAGCATCTGAATTTAAAAATTAGCGATGGCTCCGCAGGGGGCCGAGATATAACCAGGGGTATTTTCATGAAAGTTTTCTACGATAAAGACTGCGACCTTTCCATCATCCAGGGCAAGAAAGTCGCCATCATCGGTTACGGCTCCCAGGGCCACGCTCAGGCGTGCAACCTGAAGGACTCCGGTGTAGACGTTACCGTCGGTCTGCGTAAAGGTTCGGCTACCGTTGCCAAGGCTGAAGCCCACGGCCTGAAAGTTGCCGATGTTGCTACCGCTGTCGCTGCGGCTGACCTGGTGATGATCCTGACCCCGGACGAGTTCCAGGGCACGCTGTACAAGAACGAAATCGAGCCGAACATCAAGAAGGGCGCTACCCTGGCCTTCTCCCACGGCTTCTCGATCCACTACAACCAGGTTGTGCCGCGCGCAGACCTGGACGTGATCATGATCGCGCCGAAAGCGCCGGGCCACACCGTGCGCTCCGAGTTCGTCAAGGGCGGTGGTATCCCTGACCTGATCGCGATCTACCAGGACGCTTCGGGCAACGCCAAGAACGTCGCCCTGTCCTACGCCGCTGGCGTGGGTGGTGGCCGTACCGGCATCATCGAAACCACCTTCAAGGACGAGACCGAAACCGACCTGTTCGGTGAGCAGGCCGTCCTGTGCGGTGGTACCGTAGAGCTGGTCAAAGCCGGTTTCGAAACCCTGGTTGAAGCTGGCTACGCGCCGGAAATGGCCTACTTCGAATGCCTGCACGAGCTGAAGTTGATCGTTGACCTCATGTACGAAGGCGGTATCGCCAACATGAACTACTCGATCTCCAACAACGCAGAGTACGGTGAGTACGTCACCGGCCCAGAAGTCATCAACGAAGAATCCCGCAAGGCCATGCGCAACGCACTGAAGCGCATCCAGGACGGCGAGTACGCGAAGATGTTCATCTCCGAAGGCGCCACCAACTACCCATCGATGACCGCCAAGCGTCGTAACAACGCTTCGCACGGCATCGAGATCATCGGTGAGCAACTGCGCTCGATGATGCCTTGGATTTCGGCGAACAAGATCGTCGACAAAGCCAAGAACTAAGTAGCATCGCAACATGAAAAACGCGGCTTCGGCCGCGTTTTTTCGTTCTGGCAGTCAGCATCTGGTATAAAGCAGACCAGTGGCCTGCCGTCAGAACCTGTTTCGCGGGCCCGTGTCGAACATTTTCCATCCTGTTGCAAGGTACCCTCCATGAGCGAACGTCCCGAAGAGCCGAACAAGCCCTCCGACGCCGAAAGCCTGCTACCGGTCGATGAGCACGTTGAAGAAGGCCATGACGCCGAAGGTCGCAAGGTGCGCCACCGCGGCATCTACCTGCTGCCCAACCTGTTCACCACCGCCAACCTGTTTGCCGGCTTTTATTCCATCATCAGCTCGATGAGCGCACAGAGCGCCCTGAGCGCTGGCGACCCGCGTGAAGCGAGCAAGTATTTCGCGTTTGCCGCCATTGCCATCTTCGTGGCCATGGTGCTCGATGGCCTCGACGGCCGTGTCGCGCGCATGACCAATACCCAAAGCGCGTTCGGCGCCGAGTATGACTCGCTGTCGGACATGGTCGCCTTCGGTGTGGCCCCGGCCTTGCTGGCCTTCGGCTGGGCGTTGGGTGACATGGGCAAGGTTGGCTGGATGGTCGCCTTCATCTATGTTGCCGGCGCCGCGCTGCGCCTGGCACGCTTCAACACCCAGGTCGGCACCGCCGACAAGCGCTACTTCATCGGCCTGGCCAGCCCGGCTGCCGCGGGTGTTGTGGCCGGCACCGTGTGGGCGTTCAGCGACTACGGTATTCAGGGCTCCAAGCTGTCGTTCCTGGTGGCGCTGTTGGTGGCGGCTGCAGGCATGCTGATGGTCAGTAACATCAAGTACAACAGCTTCAAGGAGCTGGACCTCAAGGGCCGTGTGCCATTTGTGGCCATCCTTGCCGTGGTGCTGGTGTTTGCCGTGGTGTTCAGCGACCCGCCGCGTATCCTGCTGCTGATCTTCCTCGCCTACGCGGCTTCGGGGCCTATCCAGTTCCTGCTCAAGTCGCGCCGCCGTAAAGCGTAAAAAACGCTTAACGCTGGAATAACCCGCCGGCTCCATAGTCTTACTGGTACGTCCGTTACCCAGTGCTATGGAGCCGCTCATGCTCATCAAGCTTCCCAGGTCGTCCGAGTGCAAGGCATCGGAGATCACCCCCGAAGGCATTTACCTGTCCCGTCGTACCTTGTTGGGTGGCTCGTTGGCCGGCCTGGCCCTGGGCGCATTGCCCGGTGTTGGTCGTTCGGCCGAGGCCAGCCGTTATGCCGATGTCGAGCCGGGCAAGGCGCCTGGCTGGTTCACGGAAAAGCTCGGTGCCACGCAGTGGCAGGCAGTCACGGCCAAAGGGGAGGCGATCACGCCGTTCAAAGACGCTACCCACTACAACAACTTCTATGAGTTCGGCCCCGACAAGGGCGACCCGGCGGCCAATGGCGACAGCCTGAAAACCGAACCTTGGTCGGTTGTGGTGGATGGTGAAGTCGGCAAGCCTGGGCGCTATGCCCTGGAAGACTTCGTCAAACCCTACCAACTTGAAGAGCGCATCTACCGGCTGCGTTGTGTAGAGGCCTGGTCGATGGTCATTCCGTGGCTGGGGTTCCCATTGGCTCAGGTACTGAAGCAGGTCGAGCCGACGTCGAAGGCCCGGTACGTGCGTTTCGAAACGCTGAAAGACCCGGAGCATATGCCTGGCCAACGCTCGGGCTTTGCGCTGATTGACTGGCCTTATAGAGAAGGGCTGCGGCTGGACGAAGCGATGCACCCCTTGGCGGTTCTTGCGGTAGGCATGTATGGCCGCGAGTTGCCCAACCAGAATGGTGCACCGCTGCGGCTGGTGGTGCCGTGGAAGTATGGTTTCAAGAGCATCAAGTCGATCGTGCGCATCAGCCTGGTGGCCGAGCAGCCCGGAACTACCTGGCAGGGCCTGGCACCCGATGAATATGGGTTCTACGCCAATGTGAACCCCACTGTCGATCACCCGCGCTGGAGCCAGGCGCGGGAGCGGCGGCTGCCTAGCGGGCTTTTCAGTCCCAATGTGCGGGAGACGCAAATGTTCAATGGCTATGCCGACGAAGTGGCCTCGCTCTATGCCGGGCTCGACCTGCGGAAGAACTACTGATGCGCTATCCCTGGTTTCGTCTGGCGATCTTTATTGTGGGCTGCCTGTTTCCTGCCTGGTGGTTGTACGAAGCGGCTACGGGGTTGCTGGGGCCTGACCCGGGCAAGATCATGATGGACCGGTTGGGGCTTGGCGCGCTGATCTTCCTGCTGGTGACCTTGAGCATGACGCCGCTGCAGAAGCTGACGGGGTGGTCGGGTTGGATCGTGGTGCGGCGGCAGCTGGGGTTATGGGTGTTTGCGTATATCGTGCTGCACATTCTCTGTTACCTGTTCTTTATTCTCGGGCTGGATTGGGGGCAGTTGGCGGTGGAGCTGCGCAAGCGGCCTTACATTATTGTCGGGGCGCTGGGGTTTCTTGGGTTGTTGGCGTTGGCGGTTACCTCGAACCGGTATAGCCAGCGGCGGCTTGGGGCGCGGTGGAAGAAGCTGCACAGGTTGGTGTATGCGGTGTTGGGGTTGGGGTTGCTGCATTTCTTGTGGATCGTGCGTTCGGATCTGCGGGAGTGGGCGGTTTATGCGTTTGTTGGGGTTGTGTTGATGGGGCTGAGGGTTCCGGCGGTTTCGCGGAGGTTGGCTGGGTTGGTCAGGCGGTAGGGGGGGGGTGAGTTGGGTTCAGGTTGGGCAATGGGCCTGTCTATAGATAGTGGTGGGGTTGGGAGGCGTACGTCGCAACACATCCAGCGCCTGTGAGATCGAGCGCCGCCCGCGCGGCGCTCGATCTCACAGGCGCTGAAAATGTTATGGCGAACACTTCGCGGCCTCAAAACAGCCTTCGCCTGGACTATTTCAAATAAATGAAATTAAAGGTTGACGCCCTCTCGAATCCCCTTATAATGCGCCCCACTTCCAGCGACAACGGAACGACAAACTCCTTGAAATTCAATGAGTTGAACGATTCGGAAGGCGCTGTAAGGGCTACGATCGAATGATCGAATGCGGTTGAGATGATGGTTGACAGCGCTTCTAAACGCTGTATGATTCGCCTCCCGCTACGAGAGATCGCAGCGAGTCAAGTGTTTGAAGCTAAACGAGTTTCTCGCAAAAAACTTCAAAATAAACGCTTGACAGCAAATGAGGAAAGCGTAGAATGCGCGCCTCGGTTGAGACGAAACGCTCTTAACCACCGCTCTTTAACAAATCGAATCAAGCAATTCGTGTGGGTGCTTGTGAGTACGGACTGATAGTCAAAAAGATTATCAGCATCACAAGTGGCCATGCGAGAAATCACATAGTCATTTGAGATTGCTGAGCCAAGTTTAGGGTTTCTTAAAAACCCAAGCAGTATTGAACTGAAGAGTTTGATCATGGCTCAGATTGAACGCTGGCGGCAGGCCTAACACATGCAAGTCGAGCGGATGACGGGAGCTTGCTCCTTGATTCAGCGGCGGACGGGTGAGTAATGCCTAGGAATCTGCCTGGTAGTGGGGGACAACGTTTCGAAAGGAACGCTAATACCGCATACGTCCTACGGGAGAAAGCAGGGGACCTTCGGGCCTTGCGCTATCAGATGAGCCTAGGTCGGATTAGCTTGTTGGTGAGGTAATGGCTCACCAAGGCGACGATCCGTAACTGGTCTGAGAGGATGATCAGTCACACTGGAACTGAGACACGGTCCAGACTCCTACGGGAGGCAGCAGTGGGGAATATTGGACAATGGGCGAAAGCCTGATCCAGCCATGCCGCGTGTGTGAAGAAGGTCTTCGGATTGTAAAGCACTTTAAGTTGGGAGGAAGGGCAGTAAGTTAATACCTTGCTGTTTTGACGTTACCGACAGAATAAGCACCGGCTAACTCTGTGCCAGCAGCCGCGGTAATACAGAGGGTGCAAGCGTTAATCGGAATTACTGGGCGTAAAGCGCGCGTAGGTGGTTTGTTAAGTTGGATGTGAAAGCCCCGGGCTCAACCTGGGAACTGCATCCAAAACTGGCAAGCTAGAGTACGGTAGAGGGTGGTGGAATTTCCTGTGTAGCGGTGAAATGCGTAGATATAGGAAGGAACACCAGTGGCGAAGGCGACCACCTGGACTGATACTGACACTGAGGTGCGAAAGCGTGGGGAGCAAACAGGATTAGATACCCTGGTAGTCCACGCCGTAAACGATGTCAACTAGCCGTTGGAATCCTTGAGATTTTAGTGGCGCAGCTAACGCATTAAGTTGACCGCCTGGGGAGTACGGCCGCAAGGTTAAAACTCAAATGAATTGACGGGGGCCCGCACAAGCGGTGGAGCATGTGGTTTAATTCGAAGCAACGCGAAGAACCTTACCAGGCCTTGACATGCAGAGAACTTTCCAGAGATGGATTGGTGCCTTCGGGAACTCTGACACAGGTGCTGCATGGCTGTCGTCAGCTCGTGTCGTGAGATGTTGGGTTAAGTCCCGTAACGAGCGCAACCCTTGTCCTTAGTTACCAGCACGTTATGGTGGGCACTCTAAGGAGACTGCCGGTGACAAACCGGAGGAAGGTGGGGATGACGTCAAGTCATCATGGCCCTTACGGCCTGGGCTACACACGTGCTACAATGGTCGGTACAGAGGGTTGCCAAGCCGCGAGGTGGAGCTAATCTCACAAAACCGATCGTAGTCCGGATCGCAGTCTGCAACTCGACTGCGTGAAGTCGGAATCGCTAGTAATCGCGAATCAGAATGTCGCGGTGAATACGTTCCCGGGCCTTGTACACACCGCCCGTCACACCATGGGAGTGGGTTGCACCAGAAGTAGCTAGTCTAACCTTCGGGAGGACGGTTACCACGGTGTGATTCATGACTGGGGTGAAGTCGTAACAAGGTAGCCGTAGGGGAACCTGCGGCTGGATCACCTCCTTAATCGACGACATCAGCCTGCTGATGAGCTCCCACACGAATTGCTTGATTCATTTGCTGATGAGAATTCAGAAATGAACATTCGTTGATGAATGTTGATTTCTGACTTTTGTCAGACCGTTCTTTAAAAATTCGGATATGTGATAGATATAGACTGACACGCACTTTCACTGGTGTGTGATCAGGCTAAGGTAAAATTTGTGAGTTCTGCTCTTAATTGAGCGAAATGCGAATTTTCGGCGAATGTCGTCTTCACAGTATAACCAGATTGCTTGGGGTTATATGGTCAAGTGAAGAAGCGCATACGGTGGATGCCTTGGCAGTCAGAGGCGATGAAAGACGTGGTAGCCTGCGATAAGCTTTGGGGAGTCGGCAAACAGACTGTGATCCAGAGATCTCTGAATGGGGGAACCCACTCAGCACAAGCTGAGTATCTTGTACTGAATACATAGGTGCAAGAGGCGAACCAGGGGAACTGAAACATCTAAGTACCCTGAGGAAAAGAAATCAACCGAGATTCCCTTAGTAGTGGCGAGCGAACGGGGACCAGCCCTTAAGTTGATTTGAGATTAGTGGAACGCTCTGGAAAGTGCGGCCATAGTGGGTGATAGCCCCGTACACGAAAATCTCTTATCAATGAAATCGAGTAGGACGGAGCACGAGAAACTTTGTCTGAATATGGGGGGACCATCCTCCAAGGCTAAATACTACTGACTGACCGATAGTGAACCAGTACCGTGAGGGAAAGGCGAAAAGAACCCCGGAGAGGGGAGTGAAATAGAACCTGAAACCGTATGCGTACAAGCAGTGGGAGCCTACTTTGTTAGGTGACTGCGTACCTTTTGTATAATGGGTCAGCGACTTATATTCAGTGGCGAGCTTAACCGAATAGGGGAGGCGTAGCGAAAGCGAGTCTTAATAGGGCGTTTAGTCGCTGGGTATAGACCCGAAACCGGGCGATCTATCCATGGGCAGGTTGAAGGTTAGGTAACACTGACTGGAGGACCGAACCGACTACCGTTGAAAAGTTAGCGGATGACCTGTGGATCGGAGTGAAAGGCTAATCAAGCTCGGAGATAGCTGGTTCTCCTCGAAAGCTATTTAGGTAGCGCCTCATGTATCACTGTAGGGGGTAGAGCACTGTTTCGGCTAGGGGGTCATCCCGACTTACCAAACCGATGCAAACTCCGAATACCTACAAGTGCCGAGCATGGGAGACACACGGCGGGTGCTAACGTCCGTCGTGAAAAGGGAAACAACCCAGACCGTCAGCTAAGGTCCCAAAGTCATGGTTAAGTGGGAAACGATGTGGGAAGGCTTAGACAGCTAGGAGGTTGGCTTAGAAGCAGCCACCCTTTAAAGAAAGCGTAATAGCTCACTAGTCGAGTCGGCCTGCGCGGAAGATGTAACGGGGCTCAAACCATGCACCGAAGCTACGGGTATCATCTTATGATGATGCGGTAGAGGAGCGTTCTGTAAGCCTGTGAAGGTGAGTTGAGAAGCTTGCTGGAGGTATCAGAAGTGCGAATGCTGACATGAGTAACGACAATGCGAGTGAAAAACTCGCACGCCGAAAGACCAAGGTTTCCTGCGCAACGTTAATCGACGCAGGGTTAGTCGGTCCCTAAGGCGAGGCTGAAAAGCGTAGTCGATGGAAAACAGGTTAATATTCCTGTACTTCCAGTTATTGCGATGGAGGGACGGAGAAGGTTAGGCCAGCCTGGCGTTGGTTGTCCAGGTTTAAGGTGGTAGGCTGGAATCTTAGGCAAATCCGGGATTTCAAGGCCGAGAGCTGATGACGAGTTGCCTTTAGGCGACGAAGTGGTTGATACCATGCTTCCAAGAAAAGCTCCTAAGCTTCAGATAACTGGGAACCGTACCCCAAACCGACACAGGTGGTTAGGTAGAGAATACCAAGGCGCTTGAGAGAACTCGGGTGAAGGAACTAGGCAAAATGGCACCGTAACTTCGGGAGAAGGTGCGCCGGCGAGGGTGAAGGACTTGCTCCGTAAGCTCATGCCGGTCGAAGATACCAGGCCGCTGCGACTGTTTATTAAAAACACAGCACTCTGCAAACACGAAAGTGGACGTATAGGGTGTGACGCCTGCCCGGTGCCGGAAGGTTAATTGATGGGGTTAGCGCAAGCGAAGCTCTTGATCGAAGCCCCGGTAAACGGCGGCCGTAACTATAACGGTCCTAAGGTAGCGAAATTCCTTGTCGGGTAAGTTCCGACCTGCACGAATGGCGTAACGATGGCGGCGCTGTCTCCACCCGAGACTCAGTGAAATTGAAATCGCTGTGAAGATGCAGTGTATCCGCGGCTAGACGGAAAGACCCCGTGAACCTTTACTATAGCTTTGCACTGGACTTTGAATTTGCTTGTGTAGGATAGGTGGGAGGCTTTGAAGTGGGGACGCCAGTTCTCATGGAGCCATCCTTGAAATACCACCCTGGCAACTTTGAGGTTCTAACTCAGGTCCGTTATCCGGATCGAGGACAGTGTATGGTGGGTAGTTTGACTGGGGCGGTCTCCTCCCAAAGAGTAACGGAGGAGTACGAAGGTGCGCTCAGACCGGTCGGAAATCGGTCGTAGAGTATAAAGGCAAAAGCGCGCTTGACTGCGAGACAAACACGTCGAGCAGGTACGAAAGTAGGTCTTAGTGATCCGGTGGTTCTGTATGGAAGGGCCATCGCTCAACGGATAAAAGGTACTCCGGGGATAACAGGCTGATACCGCCCAAGAGTTCATATCGACGGCGGTGTTTGGCACCTCGATGTCGGCTCATCACATCCTGGGGCTGAAGCCGGTCCCAAGGGTATGGCTGTTCGCCATTTAAAGTGGTACGCGAGCTGGGTTTAGAACGTCGTGAGACAGTTCGGTCCCTATCTGCCGTGGACGTTTGAGATTTGAGAGGGGCTGCTCCTAGTACGAGAGGACCGGAGTGGACGAACCTCTGGTGTTCCGGTTGTCACGCCAGTGGCATTGCCGGGTAGCTATGTTCGGAAGAGATAACCGCTGAAAGCATCTAAGCGGGAAACTTGCCTCAAGATGAGATCTCACTGGGATCTTGAATCCCCTAAAGGGCCGTCGAAGACTACGACGTTGATAGGTTGGGTGTGTAAGCGCTGTGAGGCGTTGAGCTAACCAATACTAATTGCCCGTGAGGCTTGACCATATAACACCCAAGCAATTTGCTAGCGCAGATTGCGGTGGTGAAGATGACATGAACCGAAAGTTCGCAAGGCATCACAAACATCACATATCCGAATTCGCTGGGCTGTCCATCTGGACATTCTGGCTACAGAATTTCTTGACGACCATAGAGCATTGGAACCACCTGATCCCATCCCGAACTCAGCAGTGAAACGATGCATCGCCGATGGTAGTGTGGGGTTTCCCCATGTGAGAGTAGGTCATCGTCAAGATTCATTTCGCAAAACCCCTATCTGCGCATGCAGGTAGGGGTTTTGTCTTTGTGCTCCAAAAAAGTCCCCTGGCCTCACAACAATCCCTGTGGGAGCGGGCGTGCCCGCGAACACGGGCGAAGCCCGTGCCATGCCCCCCAGCGAACGCATCACGCGTGATATCGTTTCCCCCACCAACCTCAGCTCAGCACCTGCCAGAGAGTTTCCGATGCCCCACACCACCCATCTTCACCCCGGCTTCATGATCGTACACGGCAACCGCCTCGACGATTTGCGCAGCCTTGTGGTGAGCTGGATGCGTCGCTACCCGCTGGCACCGTTGGAAAACGAAATCGCCCTGGTGCAGAGTAACGGTATCGCTCAATGGCTCAAGCTGGCGCTGGCGGAAGACCCGCTGGAAGACGACCAAGGTGGCTGCGGCATCGCCGCTGCAATCGAGGTTCAACTGCCCGGCAGCTTCATGTGGCAGTTGTACCGCAGCGTGCTGGGGCGCGATGAAATTCCCGAGGTATCCCTGCTCGACAAAGCGCCGCTGACCTGGCGCCTGATGCGTCTGCTACCAGCGCTGATCGAGCGCCCGCACTTCGAGCCGTTGCGCCGCTTCCTGACGGACGACGGTGACCTGCGCAAGCGCTACCAGCTGTCCGAGCGCCTGGCCGATCTGTTCGACCAGTATCAGGTCTACCGGGCCGACTGGCTCAGGGACTGGGCAGCGGGTGAGCACGTGCTGAACACCGCCCGTGGCGAACGCAAGGCCCTGCCCCCGGCTAACCGCTGGCAGGCCGAGCTGTGGAAGGCCTTGCTGGAAGACGTCGGCGAAAAAGGCATGGCGCAAAGCCGGGCCGGCGTGCACCAGCGCTTCATCGAACGTATCAATAGCCTGGAACAGGCTCCCCCCGGGTTACCCTCGCGGGTGATCGTGTTCGGTATCTCGTCGTTGCCGGCCCAGGCCTTGGAGGCATTGGCCGGCCTCGCACGCTTCAGCCAGGTGTTGTTGTGCGTGCACAACCCTTGTCGCCACCACTGGGCGGACATCGTTGCCGACAAAGACCTGCTGCGCCACCAATACAAGCGTCAGCAGCGCAAACAAGGCATGCCCTTGCAGCTCGACGACCAGGCCCTGCACCAACACGCACACCCATTACTGGCTGCGTGGGGCAAGCAAGGCCGAGACTACATCAACTTGCTCGACAGCTACGACGACCCGGGTAGCTACCAAGGTGTGTTCAGCGATGGTCGCATCGATCTGTTCAGCGACGGTTCACCCGCCACGCTGCTCAATCAATTGCAGGACGACATTCTCGAACTCCGCCCGCTGGCAGAAACGCGCGCGCTGTGGCCGCCAGTCGATCCCGCCAACGACCGCTCGTTCCGTTTTCACATTGCCCACAGCCCACAGCGCGAAGTGGAGATTCTCCACGACCAGCTGTTGGCCCGCTTCAGTGCCGACCCCACATTACGCCCGCGTGATGTCATCGTCATGCTGCCGGCCATCGACACATACGCGCCGCACATCCGCGCCGTTTTCGGCCAACTGCAGCGCAATGACCCGCGTTACATACCGTTCACCCTGACCGACCAAGGGCAGCGTGGTCGGGAACCTCTGCTGATTGCGCTGGAACACCTGCTCAAGCTGCCGGACAGCCGTTTCGCAGTCAGCGAAGTGCTCGACCTGCTGGATGTCCCGGCGGTAAGAGCCCGGTTCGGTATCCGCGAAAACGACCTGCCTACCCTGCATCGCTGGATCGAAGGCGCAGGCATTCGCTGGGGCCTCGATGCCGAGCAGCGAGCCAGCCTTGGCCTGCCCGCCGGGCTTGAACAGAACACCTGGCGCTTTGGTTTGCGACGCATGCTGTTGGGGTATGCCGTAGGCGTGGGCGAAGCGTGTGACGGTATTGAGCCGTACGATGAAATCGGTGGTCTGGACGCAGCCCTGATCGGCCCGCTGGTGGCCCTGCTCGACGCACTGGATGTCGCCTGCCAGGCCCTGGCCGAACCGGCCACCGTCAGCCAGTGGGGCGAGCGCCTGCATGCCCTGTTGCATGTGTTCTTCCTGGCCGAGGACGAGCACGACGAATTCCTGCTGATCCAGTTGCAGGATCTGCGCGATAGCTGGCTTGAAGTATGCGAAACGGTCGGCCTGCAGGACCCTCTGCCATTGACCGTGGTACGCGAGGCCTGGCTGTCGGGGCTGGACCAAGGCAAGCTGTCGCAACGTTTCCTGGCGGGCTCGGTGAATTTCTGCACCCTCATGCCCATGCGTGCGATCCCATTTCGGGTGGTGTGCCTGCTGGGCATGAACGATGGTGACTACCCCCGCGCCCAGCAGCCGCTGGACTTCGACCTGATGGCCAGCGACTACCGCCCCGGTGACCGCTCACGCCGTGAGGACGACCGTTATCTGTTGCTCGAAGCGCTGCTGTCGGCACGTGACCAGCTGTACGTCAGCTGGGTCGGGCGCAGTATCCGTGACAACAGCGAACGCCCGGCCTCGGTGTTGATCGGGCAGCTGCGCGACCACCTTGCGGCGGGTTGGCAACTGAACGGCGCACAGCAGGGCCAGGCGACACAGGCTGGCGAGCAGCTGCTGCACGCCCTGACCCAAGAGCACCCGCTGCAACCGTTCAGCCCGCGCTACTTCCAGAAGGGTAGCCCGCTGTTCAGCTATGCCCACGAATGGCAAGTGTTGCACCAGCAGAGCGAGTGCGACCCGCAGGGCGAACCAGCCCTGGCGCCCTATCAGGATGATGAAGCGCTTACCCTGACCCAGCTGAGTGACTTCCTGCGCCACCCGGTTCGGCATTTCTTCAGTCAGCGCCTCAAGGTGTACTTCGAAGCGCTGGAGGCGCCGACCCCGGACGAAGAACCCTTCACCCTCGACACCCTGCAGCGCTACGGCGCCAGTGAAAGCCTGCTCGGTGTCGCCTTGGCCGCACCGGGCAACGCCGAGCAGGCCCTGCAGGCTCAGGCCCGGCGTTTGCAGGCTTGCGGCGTGCTGCCACTGGCGGGGTTCGGCGAGCTGCTGCAAAGCGAGTTGATCGAGCCGCTACCCGACCTGCTGCAACGCCACCAGCAGTTGCTGCAACGGTGGCCGCGCTTGGTCGAGGGCGCTTTGCCCGTTCATTTCGAGCACGGCCGGCACCGTCTCGAAGGCTGGCTGGGGCGGGTATTCCAGGCCGACGACCAAAGCCTTCTGAGTATTACCACCGTGCCCAACACCATCAGTGCGGGGCGCAACAACTTGAAGTGGCACCGCCTGATCGCGCCCTGGGTCACCCACTTGGCGGCCTGTGCCGCAGGCTACGCCTACCATAGCGCCCTGGTCGCCAGCGACCTGACCTTGTTGCTGGCACCGCTGCCGCAAGGCGCCGCCGGGCAACTGTTGGGCGACCTGCTGGTGGCGCGCCAGGCCGCGATGAACGCGCCCCTGTCGGTCGCCGCCAAAACCGCTTTTGCCTGGCTGGCCCACGACGATGCCGACAAAGCCCTGGCCGCTGCGGCCCGCGCCTACGAGGGCGATGAACGCAACAGTTTCGGCGAGCGCAGTGAAAGCATCGCCCTGGCTCGGCAGTTCCGTGATTTCGCCGCACTCACCGCCGACGAAACCTTTGAAGGCTGGTGCGAAACCTTGTACCGCCCATTGTTCACCGCACCCTGGCAGACCCTGGGCAACCCGGAGAAAGGCGCATGACCCAGGCCCGCCCCTTGGCGTTGAGTTTCCCCTTGCATGGCAGCCAGCTGATCGAGGCCAGTGCCGGCACCGGCAAGACCTTCACCATTTCCGCCCTGTACCTGCGCCTGATCCTCGGGCATGGCGGCGAGCAGGGTTTTGCACGCGAACTGCTGCCACCGCAGATTCTGGTGGTGACCTTCACCGACGCCGCCACCAAGGAGTTGCGCGAGCGTATCCGTGCCCGCCTGGCAGAAGCTGCACGCTTCTTCCGTGGCGAGCTGGAGGGCGCCGACCCTTTGCTGCACCAACTGCGTGACGACTACCCGCAAGAGGCCTGGCCGCGCTGTGCCGGGCGCCTGGAAATTGCGGTGCAGTGGATGGACGAAGCAGCGGTATCGACCATTCACGGCTGGTGCCAGCGCATGCTGCGCGAGCACGCTTTTGACAGCGGCAGCCTGTTCACCCAGACCCTGGAAACCGACCACAGCGAGCTGCTGGGCCAAGTCATGCGCGATTACTGGCGGCGCTTCTGCTACAGCATGCAAGGCCAAGCGCTGGCGTGGGTGCGCAGCCATTGGGTCAGCCCCGACGCCTTGCTCCCGCGCATCCGCCCCTTGTTCGGTCGGGTGCGGGCCGAGCAGCACGGCGCGGAACCGGCGGCACTGATCGAGGCATCGCTGCAGCAGCGCAGCGAACAGTTGGCCCGGCTCAAGGCACCTTGGCTACAGTGGGCCGAAGAGTTGCGGCAGATCTGCCGCGATGCCCTGGCTGCCAAGCAGGTCGACGGCCGCAAGATGCAGGCGCGCTATTTCGAACCCTGGTTCGACAAGCTTCACGCGTGGGCTACGGACGAACAACAGGTGGAGCTCGACCTCGGTACCGGCTTCACCCGCCTGACCCCGGCCGGCATGGCCGAGGCCTGGAAGGGCGAGCCACCCGCGCACCCAGGCCTCGATGCCATGCAGACCCTGGCGCAACACCTGCAAGCCCTGGACAGCCCGGATGCCCCCCTGCTCGAGCATGCTGCCAATTGGGTTTCGGCACGGTTTGAAGTGGAGAAGCGCCGGCGGGCAGAAATGGGCTTTGACGATATGCTGGTGCGCTTGCAGCACGCACTGGCCAGTGAAGCCGGCGAGCGCCTGGCCGGGCTGATTCGTGAGCAGTTCCCGGTGGCCCTGATCGACGAATTCCAGGACACCGACCCGGTGCAGTACGGCATTTTCGAGCGTATCTACCAGATCAGCGAAAACCGCCCGGACACCGGCCTGTTCATGATTGGCGACCCGAAGCAAGCAATCTACGCCTTCCGCGGTGCAGACATTTACACCTACCTCGCCGCACGGCGGGCCACCAGCGGTCGGCTGCACAGCCTGGACACCAACTACCGCTCCAGCAAGGCCATGGTGGCGGCAGTCAATCAGGTGTTCCTGCAGGCCGAGGCGCGTCAGGGAGGGCGCGGGGCGTTCCTGTTCCGCGGTGCGGATGACAACCCGTTGCCGTTCATCGAGGTGCACGCCAAAGGCCGTAGCGAACAGCTGGTGATCAACGGCGAAGCCAGCGCTGCCCTGCAATGCTGGCAGTTGCAGAGCGACGAGCCGGTATCCGGCAGTGTCTACCGCCAGCAACTGGCCGCCAGTTGCGCCAGCCACATTGTCGATTTGCTCAATGGCGGCCAGCAAGGCACGGCCGGTTTCCGCAGTGCCGAAGGCGAACTGCGCCCCTGCCTGCCGTCAGACATCGCCATTCTGGTGCGGGATGGCCACGAAGCGCAGCTGGTGCGCGCCGAGCTGGCCGCACGCGATGTACGCAGTGTGTACCTGTCCGACAAGGACTCGGTGTTCGCTGCCCAGGAAGCCCACGACCTGCTGGCCTGGCTCAAGGCCTGCGCCGAGCCCGATTCGGAGCGCCTGCTCAAGGCGGCCCTGGCCAGCCTTACCTTAGGCCTGTCGTTGCCCGCACTGGACCGCTTGAACCAGGACGAGCGGGTCTGGGAAGGCTGGGTCATGCGGTTCCGCTACTACCGCGAAACCTGGCAGCGCCAGGGCGTACTGCCTATGCTGCGCCACCTGCTGCATGACTTCCAGCTGCCGCGCACGCTGATCCGCCGCAGCGATGGCGAACGGGTGCTGACCAACCTGCTGCACCTGGCCGAGTTGCTGCAGCAGTCAGCTGGCGAACTGGATGGCGAACAGGCGCTGATTCGCCACCTGGCCGAGCACCTGGCCAGTTCTGGCCAGGCTGGCGAGGACCAGATCCTGCGCCTGGAAAGCGACGAACAGCTGGTCAAGGTGGTGACCATCCACAAGTCCAAGGGCCTGGAGTATCCGCTGGTCTACCTGCCGTTCATCTGCACCAGCAAACCTGTGGACGGTAGCCGGCTGCCGCTGGCCTGGCACGACCCTGAAGGCCACGCCCACCTTACCCTGACCCCAGGCCAGGAGCAGATCGAACGCGCCGACGATGAGCGCCTGGCCGAAGACCTGCGCCTGCTGTATGTGGCCCTTACCCGTGCCCAGCATGCCTGCTGGCTGGGTGTCGCCGACCTCAAGCGCGGCAACCAGAAAACGTCGCAGTTGCACCGCTCGGCGTTGGGGTATCTGCTGGGTGGCGGCCTTGCCCTGGCCAGTTCGGCGCAGTTGGCCGACTGGTTGCAGGCCCTGGCCGCGGGTTGCCCGCACATCGCCTGCCCAGGCCTGCCGCCGGCGCAGCAGCAGGTGTATCGCATGCCCCACGCCGAACGTGAATTACTGCCGGCACGCAAGCCACGCCGCGCCGCCGCTGAGCACTGGTGGATCGCCTCCTACAGCGCCCTGCGCGTTGGTGACCAAACCCTCGGTGCCGACAGCTCGCAGGCCCAGCAACTGCAGGATGACGAAGTCGTCGATGTGCAGGTGCTGCGTGAAGTCCCGGCCGACAGCGGTGATATCCACCGCTTCCCGCGGGGGCCGAACCCCGGCACCTTCCTGCACGGTCTGCTGGAGTGGGCAGGCCGCGAAGGCTTTAGCCTGGTAAGCCGTAACCCGCAGTTGATCGAGCGAACCGTTGGCCAGCGCTGCAACCGCCGAGACTGGACGGGTTGGATCCCCACCCTCAGCCAGTGGATGCAGCGCTTGCTGAGCGAGGCCTTGCCGTTGCCCGGCAGTGGGCAGAGCGTGACGCTCGGGGAGCTGTGCACTTACCAGATCGAAATGGAGTTCTGGTTCGCCAGCCAGCGCGTCGACGCCGAGCAGCTGGATCGTCTGGTAGCACGCCACACCCACCCCGGCCTGGCGCGCCCGGCGGCGCAGCCGACGCTGCTCAATGGCATGTTCAAAGGGTTCATCGACCTGGCCTTCGAGCTGGACGGCCGCTATTACGTGACCGACTACAAATCCAACTGGCTTGGCCCGGATACCCAGGCTTACGATGCCCTGGCCATGGAAAAAGCCATCCTCGAACACCGCTACGACCTGCAGTACGTGTTGTACCTGCTGGCCCTGCACCGGCAACTGCGCGCGCGGCTGCCGGATTACGATTATGACCGCCACGTGGGCGGTGCCTTGTTCATCTTCCTGCGGGGCGCCAGCAGCAGCGGGCACGGCGTTTACTTCACCAAGCCACCGCGTGAATTGATCGAAAGCCTGGATGCGCTGTTCCGTGGCGAGCACCCGCCCACCCAGCAGGACCTGTTTGCCGGAGTCATGCCATGAGTCGCAGCCTTGTCGACCTTTTGCCCACCCCATTGCACGCCGAGTACCTGCTGGCGCTGGCGCCGCAAACTGACAGCGGTGACCTGCTGCAACTGCTCGACCGCTGGGTCGAACGCGGCTGGCTACGGCCGCTTGACCGTGCGTTCGTGTCATTTCTGGAAGAGCGGGCCCCAGGCAGTGACCCCTTGCTGCTGCTTGCCGCAGCGTTGGCCAGCCATCAACTGGGCCACGGCCACGTCTGCCTCGACCTGCAGCAAACCCTGGCCGAGCCCGACTTTGCCCTGTCGTTGCCGCCAGAGGGCGACGCACTGACCGGCCCGTTGCTGTTGCCTTCGCAATTGCTGGCCAACCTCGACTTGCAAGCATGGCGCCAACGCATCGTTGCCAGCCCGCTGGTGGCCGCTGGCGACGCACCGGGCCAGCAGGCGCGCCCACTGGTACTCAGCGGCCAGCGCTTGTACCTGCGCCGTTACTGGAGCTACGAGCGGCGTATCGACCACACCTTGCGCCTGCGCCTGAGCCAGGCTGAAGCAGCGCCGGCGGACTTGCCGCAACGCCTGGCGCAGTTGTTCGAGGGCGGCGCCCCGGCAGGCCAGGTGGACTGGCAGAAGCTCGCCTGCGCCCTGGCCACCCGCGCCGGCTTCAGCATCATCACCGGCGGCCCCGGTACGGGCAAGACCACCACGGTGGTGCGCCTGCTGGCGTTGTTGCAAGCGCCGGCGGTGGAGCAGGGCAGGCCATTGCGTATCCGCCTGGCGGCACCCACTGGCAAGGCCGCTGCGCGCCTGACCGAGTCCATTGGCCAGCAGGTCGAGCGCCTGCAGGTCAGTGCCCAGGTACGCGAGCAGGTGCCGACCGACGTCAGCACCGTGCACCGCCTGCTCGGTAGCCGCCCGGGTTCGCGGCACTTCCGCCACCATGCGGGCAACCCGTTGCCGTTGGATGTGCTGGTGGTCGACGAAGCCTCGATGATCGATCTGGAGATGATGGCCAACCTGCTCGACGCCTTGCCAGCGCGGGCACGCCTGGTATTGCTGGGTGACAAGGACCAGCTGGCCTCGGTCGAGGCCGGTGCCGTGCTGGGTGACTTGTGCCGGGACGCCGAAGAAGGCTACTACGCGCCGGCCACCGCCAGCTGGCTCGAACAGGTCAGTGGCGAATCGCTGGCTGGCAGTGGCCTCAAGGTTGGCGATGAACAGCGCAACCCGCTGGCCCAGCAAGTGGTGATGCTGCGCTTTTCGCGGCGCTTTGGCGAAGGCAGCGGGATTGGCCAGCTGGCGCGGCTGGTCAACCGGCAGGACGCCCACGCGGCGCGCAACCTGCTGGCCATGCCACCGGCTGATGTGCACAGCCTGGTGCTCAGGCACGAGCAGGACCGCGCCTTCGACCGCCTGCTGCTCGACGGCTTGAACCAGGGCAGCGAAGGGCCACAAGGGTACCGCAGTTATTTGCGTACCCTTGGCCGCTATCGGCCGTTGCTGGATACCCCGTTCGACGACCCCGCCTGGGAGCAGTGGGCGGGCAAGGTGTTGCACAGTTTCGAGGACTTCCAGTTGCTGTGTGCGGTACGCCGCGGTGCCTGGGGCGTCGAAGGGCTTAACGAGCGGGTGGCGCGGGTGCTGCACGGCGCCGGCCTGATCGATAGCCAGCAGCCTTGGTACGAAGGGCGCCCGGTGCTGGTCACCCGCAACGACTACGGCTTGGGCCTGATGAACGGCGACATCGGCATTGCCCTGCGTTTGCCGGACGAGCGCGGCGAGCCGCTGCTGCGGGTGGCCTTCCCGCGTAATGACGGCAGCGGCGGCGTGCGTTTTGTCCTGCCCAGCCGCCTGAATGAAGTGGAGACGGTATTTGCCATGACGGTGCACAAGTCCCAGGGTTCGGAGTTCGGCCACACCGCACTGGTACTGCCCGACGCACTGAACCCGGTGCTGACCAAGGAGCTGGTCTACACCGGGATCACCCGCGCCAAGCACTGTTTCAGCCTGGTCGAGCCGCGCCAGGGCATTTTCGAAGAAGCGGTGTCGCGCAAGGTAAGGCGCATTTCCGGGTTGATGCTGGAGCAAGTCTGACCCCGGCCCAAATCAGGTGGAGATCCCCTGTGGGAGCGGGCATGCCCGCGAACACGGGCGCAGCCCGTGCCAACCACCGCGGTGCCTGCCTTTCTACAGTGATGCGGCCATGTGCTATCGTTGCGCCGAGACCGGAAAGGACTTTGAGAGATTCCCCACATGCATGTGGCCGCAAGACGTGTGACAAGCTGTGCGGTTTCGCTATTGCTGGCCGTCCTGTTTATCGCTACGGATCCTGCCCGGGCGGACACTGCAACCACCAACGCCCAGGCGCAGCAACGGGCCAAGGCCGTCACCCAGGTCGTGCTGGGCATTTTCAGCTACGCGCGCTGGCCGGTGGAGCCGTCTCCATTGCGCCTGTGCCTGGTCGGCCCCACCGAATACGCTGATGACCTGATCAAGGGCCAGGTGCAGGCGTCTGGCCGCCCGCTGCAAGTGAAGCGCTTGCTGGCAGATGACAGTCAGGTCGCTCAGGCGTGTGATGCGATCTACATCGGCAAGCTCGACCAGCGCCAGCGTGACAAGCTGTTCGAGCGGGTCAGCGGCTACCCGGTCCTGAGCATCAGCGAATCGAATGACCCATGCACCCTCGGCAGCCTGTTCTGCCTGCGGGTCAGCGACCAGCAGGTGGCCTTCGAGGTCAACCTTGACTCGGTGGCGCGCTCCGGGGTGCGCATTCACCCCAGCGTGCTGCAACTGTCGCGGCGCCGGGCGGTGCAACCATGAAGCCGACCCGCAAGCGCAGCCTGCGCCCAACCCTGCGCTCGGTGCTGGGCCGTGCACACTTGAATGTCGCCTTGCTGGCCGTGGGCCTGGCCGGTATTTCCTTGACCCTGTTGGGCGTGCTGGCCTTGAGCGCCTACGCCAATCACAACCTGCAACTGATTGCCCGGTCGATCAGCTACACCGTGGAGGCGGCGGTGGTGTTCGATGACAGTGCCGCCGCCAGTGAAGCGCTGGGGCTGATCGCCAGCGCCGAGGAAGTGGCCGAGGCCAGGGTCTTCAATGGTGAAGGCGAGCAACTGGCGCGCTGGCAGCGTGCCGATTCGGGCATGCTTGCCCTGCTGGAAGCGCAGGTCGCCAGCGCGTTGCTGGACGAAACGGTCAAGCTGCCGATCATGCACCAGCAGCAACAGATCGGCCGCATCGAACTGGTTGGCCAGGGGCGTAGCCTGTTGCTGTTCATGCTGGGGGGGCTTGCCGGTATTCTGTGTTGCACGGTCTTGAGCGCCTTGGCTGCCCAGTACCTGTCGCGGCGCCTGCTCGGCGATATCACCCGGCCGCTGCGCGGCTTGGCCAGCGTCGCCCACGCCGCCCGCCGCGAGCGCAGCTTCGACCGGCGTGTGCCGGAAACGGCGATTGCCGAGCTCAACGAGCTGGGGAATGACTTCAACGCCCTGCTGGACGAACTGGAAGTGTGGCAAAGCCACCTGCAGAGCGAAAACCAGACCTTGGCCCACCAGGCCAGCCACGACAGCCTGACCGGCCTGCCCAACCGCGCCTTCTTCGAAGGGCGCCTGAGCCGCAGCGTGCGCAACGCAGCCAGCCAGCAGGATCACATGGCGCTGCTGTTCCTCGACAGTGACCATTTCAAGCAGATCAACGACACGCTGGGCCATGCGGTGGGGGACGAGGTACTGATCAGCGTGGCCGAGCGCCTGCGTGCCCAGCTGCGTGAGCATGATCTGGTTGCACGTTTGGGCGGCGATGAATTCGCCGTGCTGCTGACGCCCTTGCAAACGCGCCGGGATGCCGAGCACATTGCCGAAAAAATCGTCGCCAGCATGAAGCTGCCGGTGCAGCTGGACAGCGGCCGCAGTGTCGCTACGTCGGTGAGCGTCGGTATCGCCTATTACCCGGAAGACGGCGCCGACCCGGCCAGTCTTCTGGATGCCGCCGATACGGCGATGTATCAGGCCAAGCGCAAACGGCGTGGCCATTGGCAAGTGGCGCAGACGGAACGGTCCGCCAACCCTATCGACAACAGGAGCTGAACCCGTGATACAGGCTTTACGTTTTCCACTGTGGGCCGTGTTGCTCGCTGTGCTGGCGCTGACCGGCTGCCAAAGCGCGCCGCCCAAGGGGCTGACCCCGGAACAGATTGCCGTGCTCAAGCGCGAAGGCTTTACCCCCACCGATGAAGGCTGGGCGTATGACTTGTCTGGCAAAGTGTTGTTCGGCAGTGACCTGGACAGCCTCAACAGCCAGAGCCAGGCGATTGTCGAGCGGATCGGCAAGGCACTGCTGGGCGTGGGTATCCAGCGTGTGCGGGTAGACGGGCATACCGACTCGTCGGGCAAGGCGGCCTATAACCAGCAGTTGTCCGAGCGCCGCGCGCAGAGCGTGGCCAAAGCCTTGGTCGGGGTCGGCATGCAGCCGCAGAACGTCCAGAGCCAGGGCCTGGGCAGCAGCCAGCCGGTGGCAGACAACCGCACCAGCGCCGGGCGTACAGAGAACCGGCGCGTGTCCATCGTGGTGGCGTCTTACTGAGCCCCGTCACTGCTGGGCAAAGCGGATTTCCCGGGTCTGCCCCATCAACAACGGTGCATTCGCCTCGGTCACCCCACGGATGTAATCCCACAACAGTGTAATCCGCTTCAACTTGCGCAAATCCTCCCGGCAATACATCCAGAATTGCCGCGTCACCTCGATGTCCTCTGGCAACACCGTGACCAGCCGTGGATCCTGTGCAGCCAGGAAACACGGCAGGATCGCCAGCCCGCGCCCCTGCAGCGCCGCCGTGTACTGGGCAATCACACTGGTACTGCGCAAATGCGCGCTGGCGCCGGGAATCAAGTTGGCCAGGTACAGCAACTCCGAGCTGAACGCCAGGTCGTCCACGTAACTGATGAACGGGTGCCTGGCCAGGTCAGCCACCTGGCGAATCGGCGCATGGCGGTCCAGGTAGCCCTGCGTCGCATACAGCCGCAAACTGTAGTCGCACAGCTTGCAGCACACATAAGGCCCATGCTCGGGCCGCTCCAGGGCGATGACGATATCCGCCTCGCGCTTGGACAGGCTGATGAAGTGCGGCAGCGGCAGGATATCCACCGAAATGGCCGGGTAGGCATCGACGAAGTGGCTCAACTGCGGGGTAATGAAGAAACTGCCGAAGCCTTCTGTGCACCCCATGCGCACATGCCCCGACAACGCCACGCTCGACCCGGATACCTGCTCGCAGGCCATGTGCAGCGTGCTTTCGATCGACTCGGCATAGCCCAGCAAACGCTGGCCCTCGGCGGTGAGAACAAAGCCGTTGGTGCGCGACTTTTCGAACAGCAACGTGCCCAGCGCCCCCTCCAGCGAGCTGATGCGCCGCGACACCGTGGTGTAGTCCACGCTCAGCCGTTTGGCGGCACTGCTGGCCTTGCGGGTACGGGCCACTTCAAGGAAAAACTTCAAATCGTCCCAGTTGAGCGCGCTCAGGGATGTGAGATCTTTTTGCATGATGATCCGGTTTTTTTGTGCGTTCTTGTTGGATGTTTGCACATCTATACTCGAAACAAGCCTCAGGACGCCACCTCGCGTTTGCTTGGCGCTGGCGATCTCGTCCCTACAATAATTCCAAGGAGAACGCAGATGAACGCACCGCAATCCCCGAACCCGACCAAGGTCGACCAGGTGAAGCTGCTGATCGACGGCCAGTGGGTCGAGTCCAAGACCACCGAATGGCGCGACATCGTCAACCCGGCCACCCAAGAGGTGCTGGCGCGGGTACCGTTCGCCACGGTAGATGAAGTCGATGCAGCGGTAGCCGCTGCCCACCGTGCCTTCAAGACCTGGCGAGACACCCCGATTGGCGCGCGCATGCGCATCATGCTCAAGCTGCAGGCGCTTATTCGCGAACACACCAAGCGCATTGCCCAGGTGCTCAGCGCCGAGCAGGGCAAAACCCTGGCTGACGCCGAGGGTGATATTTTCCGCGGCCTGGAAGTGGTGGAACACGCCGCTTCCATCGGCACCTTGCAGATGGGTGAATTCGCCGAAAACGTCGCCGGCGGTGTCGATACCTACACCCTGCGCCAGCCTATCGGTGTATGCGCTGGCATCACGCCGTTCAATTTCCCGGCGATGATTCCGCTGTGGATGTTCCCCATGGCCATCGTCTGCGGCAACACCTTTGTGCTCAAACCGTCCGAGCAGGATCCGCTGTCGACCATGCTGCTGGTCGAGCTGGCGCTGGAAGCCGGCGTACCGGCCGGGGTGCTGAATGTGGTGCACGGTGGCAAACAGGTGGTGGATGCCATTTGCACTCATCAGGACATCAAGGCGATATCCTTCGTCGGCTCTACCGAAGTCGGTACCCACGTGTACAACCTGGGCAGCCAGCACGGCAAGCGCGTGCAGTCGATGATGGGCGCCAAGAACCACGCCGTGGTGCTGCCCGATGCCAACCGTACGCAAACCATCAATGCCCTGGTAGGTGCCGCCTTCGGCGCGGCGGGCCAGCGCTGCATGGCCACCTCGGTGGCGGTGCTGGTGGGCAAGGCCCGTGAGTGGCTGCCGGACATCAAGGAAGCAGCCAGCAAGCTCAAGGTCAATGCCGGGTGTGAGCCAGGCACCGATGTCGGCCCGGTGGTTTCCAAACGCGCCAAGGAGCGTGTGCTGGGCCTGATCGAAAGCGGCATCAAGGAAGGCGCCAAGCTGGAACTCGATGGCCGCGACGTCACGGTGCCGGGTTACGAGCACGGCAACTTCGTTGGCCCAACCCTGTTCTCGGGTGTGAAGACTGACATGCAGGTCTACACCCAGGAAATCTTCGGCCCGGTGCTGGTGACCCTGGAGGTCGATACCCTCGACGAAGCCATCGCCCTGGTCAACGCCAACCCGTTCGGCAACGGCACTGGCCTGTTCACCCAAAGCGGCGCGGCAGCGCGCAAGTTCCAGAGCGAGATCGACGTGGGCCAGGTGGGCATCAACATCCCGATCCCGGTGCCGGTCCCGTTCTTCAGTTTCACCGGCTCGCGTGGGTCCAAACTCGGCGACCTTGGGCCATACGGCAAGCAAGTGGTGCAGTTCTACACGCAGACCAAGACCGTCACTGCCCGCTGGTTCGACGACGACAGCGTCAACGACGGCGTGAACACCACCATCAGCCTGCGCTAAGGAGACGTCATGCGTATTGCATTCATTGGCCTGGGCAACATGGGCGCGCCCATGGCCCGCAACCTGATCAAGGCCGGGCACCAGTTGAACCTGTTCGACTTGAACAAGGCTGTACTCGCCGAGCTGGCCGAACTGGGTGGGCAGATCAGCCCGTCTCCCAAGGACGCGGCGGCCAACAGCGAGCTGGTGATCACCATGCTGCCTGCCGCTGCCCATGTGCGCAGCGTATACCTGAACGAAGATGGCGTGCTGGCCGGTATTCGTGCCGGTACACCTACCGTGGACTGCAGCACCATCGATCCGCAGACCGCGCGTGATGTGTCCAAGGCTGCAGCGGCCAAGGGCGTGGACATGGGCGATGCGCCGGTGTCCGGTGGCACCGGCGGTGCGGCAGCCGGCACGCTGACGTTCATGGTCGGTGCCAGCGCCGAGTTGTTCGCCAGCCTCAAGCCGGTGCTGGAGCAGATGGGCCGCAATATCGTCCACTGCGGCGAGGTGGGCACCGGGCAAATCGCCAAGATCTGCAACAACCTGCTGTTGGGTATCTCGATGATCGGCGTGTCCGAGGCCATGGCGCTGGGTAATGCGCTGGGCATCGATACCCAGGTGCTGGCCGGCATCATCAACAGTTCGACTGGGCGTTGCTGGAGCTCGGATACCTACAACCCATGGCCGGGCATTATCGAAACCGCGCCAGCATCGCGTGGCTATACCGGTGGCTTTGGCGCCGAACTGATGCTCAAGGACCTGGGGCTGGCGACCGAAGCGGCGCGCCAGGCACACCAGCCGGTGATCCTGGGGGCTGTGGCCCAGCAGTTGTATCAGGCCATGAGCTTGCGTGGCGAGGGTGGCAAGGACTTCTCGGCTATCGTCGAGGGGTATCGCAAGAAAGATTGACGCAAGAGGTGGGCTTCATCGCGGGCCAGGTGGCCATATAACCCTGTGGGAGCGGGCATGCCCGCGAACACCGGCAAAGCCGGTGCCATCCACCACGCTGCCTGTTTCGCGGGCGCGCCCGCCCCCACAGCGTTAGTTGTAGAGTGTCTGATCAGGCGAAAACGAAATACTTGCGCACGGTCTCGACCACTTCCCAGGTGCCTTTCATACCCGGTTCAATGACGAACACATCACCCGCCTTCAGGTGCTTCGGCTCTTCGCCTTCCGGGGTGATGATGCAGTAGCCATCGAGGAAGTGGCAGAACTCCCACTTGTCGTAATTGACCTCGAACTTGCCCGGGGTGCAGATCCAGGTGCCCATGATCTTGCTGCCGTCGGCCGACAGGTAGGCATTGAGGTTGACGGTGTGCGGATCGCCGCCGATGCGCTTCCACTTGGTGGCGTCCACGACCGGCGTGGGGCAGGTTTCGCGCAGGACGGTGATGAAATCGGACATGGCACAACTCCTGGTGACTGGCTGAATGACGGGTCACCATAGGGCCATCGGCCGAGCCGCAGTTGCCTGGGCTCGACGTCCAGCTGTCTGGTCGCGCTATGCCCACCAATACCGCACAAAGTGGAAGAACACTGGCGCCGCAAAGCACACCGAATCCATGCGGTCGAGCATGCCGCCGTGGCCTTCGATCATGTGCCCCCAGTCTTTCACCCCACGGTCACGCTTGATAGCCGACATCACCAGCCCGCCGAAGAAGCCCATGGCGTTCACGGCCAAGGCCATCAGCGCGGCCTGCCAGAAGCTGAAGGGCGTGATCCAGCACAGCAGGGCGCCGATCAGGGTGGCCAGCGCTACGCCGCCGGCCAGGCCTTCGACGGTCTTGGAGGGGGACAGGTTGGGCGCCACCTTGTGTTTGCCGAACAGCTTGCCGCACACGTACTGCAGCACGTCGCTGAGTTGCACCACCAGAATCAGCCAGGCGATCAGCAGCAGGTTGCGGCACTCGTAGCCGGGGATGTCCAGGGTCATCAGGGCCGGCACCGACGACACGCAGTACACGGCGATCATCAAGCCCCATTGCACTTTTGACGCACGCTCGAGGAACCGTGTGGTATCACCGCCCAGGCTGGCGAGGATCGGCAGCAGCAGGAACAGGTACACCGGGATGAAGATGCTGAACAGGCCATACCAGTCCATGGCGATCAGCACGTACTGCACCGGGAGTGCCACGTAGAAGGCTGCCACCAGTGCCGGGTAGTCGCTGCGCCGGGTAGGGGTGAGGGTCATGAATTCGCGCAGGGCATAGAACGACACACCGTAGAACAGCACGATCACACCATACTTGCCGAACACAAAGGCAATGCCGATCACCACCACCATTACCCACCAGGCATTGATGCGGGCGTTGAGGTTGTCGATCACGGCGTGCGGCGCCGGGCCGGCGCGCCATTTGAGCAGGCGGCCGACCACGCTTGCCAGCAGCAGCAGGGCGCCGATGCCGGCAAACAGGGAAAGGGTGTTGTTGTCCATGTCAGGCATCCTTGGGGGCCAGGTTCAGCAGGGCCTGGCTGGCCCGCTCGAGAAACGCCTGCTTGCTTTCATCGGCGTGCAGGTGCAGCGGTTCGCCAAAGCTCAGGGTGCACAGCAACGGCAATGGCAAGGCGCGCCCTTTGGGCATCACCCGGTTGAGGTTGGCGATCCAGACCGGTACCAGTTCGACCTGCGGGTGGGCGGCTGCCAGGTGATACAACCCGCTTCTGAAGGGCAGTAGCGGTTCGTCGCCAAGGTTGCGCGTGCCCTCCGGGAAGAAGATCAGCGAGTCGCCCTGGGCCACCGCGTCCAGCACCGGCTGCAAAGGGTTGCCTTGCCCTTCGCTGCGCTGGCGCTCGATCAATACCCCGTTGAAGACATTGCGGATAAGAAAGTCGCGGATGCCCGGCCTGGCCCAGTAGTCTGCGCCGGCCACCGGGCGCGTGCGTTGGCGCAGCACTTGCGGCAGCGAGGCCCACAGCAGCACGAAGTCGCCGTGGCTGCTGTGGTTGGCGAAATACAGGCGCTGCACCGGCAGCGCCGAGCACCCCAGCCAGAGGGCGCGGGCCCCGGTAATCAGGCGGGCGGCCGAGGTGATGACGTAAGCAGTCAGGTTGGCGAGCATAGGCAGGTGGTCATCCCTTCAAAGGCAGTGTCAGCAGGGTAGCCAAGGCTAGCGACAGCTGCAGGCCCAGGCATACGGCCTGACGGCGCAACAGGCCCAGTGCGGCCCGGCTGCGGGCAGGCCAGGCGCGGCCGTCGGTGGCCTGTGGTTTGAGTTTCAGTTCGAACAGGGCGCGGTCCAGGGCCTGGGTGTCAGCCGGCAGGTCTGCGCTATTGGCCAGGTGGGCAAACAGTTCGGCATCGATAGCCACGCGGATGGCCCAGTATTTGTGGAGTACGCCGAGCACCAGCAGCACGCTGCACAGCAGGCTCGCCAGCGGATGCAGCGGGGCATTGAGCAGCGGTGAAAGGCCATACGCCAGGGCCAGCAAGGTGAGGCCGTCGGACAGGCGCTCCAGCTGTTTGCCTCGGCCCAGCAGGATGGCGGCCACGCGCAGGTTCATGGCTGTGCTCCCAGTTGCTGGAGCGCATGGCGGTGGGCACTGTGCAATACGATGCCGGGGCGGGCTTTGCGGATAAGGGATTCTGCCTGCTGGGCGTCAACGCACCGGCCGGTCACCACCAGCCAGGCCGCCACGGCACTGGCGCTGCGTGAGTAGCCTAAAGCGCAGCAAACTAGCACCGGGCCCTGGGCGTGCAGGTGTTCGATGGCGTTGGCGGCCTGCTGTAGCAGGGCAACGTCTGGCGCTATCAGATCCAGGGTAGCGAAACACTGATAGTCAAGGGCTGACGCGATCGTCGTAGGAGCGGCCTTGCGTCGCGAAAGGGCTGCGGAGCAGCCCCGACAGTTTCTGCTGCGAAGCTGGAAACCCTGGGCCGCTTCGCGCCCCTCTCGCGACACAAGGCCGCTCCTACAATGGTTTGCGTTACACGGCAGTTCTGCGCACAGATCAACAATTGCAGCGAACTGCGTGTCGCGCCCTGAGATTCTCCCCAGGTACACACCATCGCACACCTCGTCGGCCTGTGGATGGCGCCGGGTCCACAGCCGCGAATTGAGCCATGCGCCCGCCAGATAGGGTGCCAGCAGCCACCGGCTTGCAGGCGACAAGCGCCCGTCATCACCCTTCTGAAAACCACCCGCCCCGAACACGGCGTAGTTCAGCGCCACCAGCCCCAACGACACCGCCGGCCAACTCAACCACAGCCAAGCCCCGCCCATCGCAGCGGCAGGGAGTACACACAGCAGGGCGCCCAAGGCATAACAAGCGGCAACCTTCCAGCGCTTGGCATCCTGAGCAAGACGGGCCGCCTGAAAGGGCAGGCGCCCTTGCTGCGGCCACAGCCACAGGCAGGCAAACCCCGCCAGCGCCCCCGTGGGCAGATCGATGAAATGGTGCTGCCAGGTGGTCAGCACCGACACCCCGATCAGCGCCATCCAGCCATGCATCAGCCAACGCCAGGGCTGGCGTTGCACATGCCGGGCAAACATCGCCCAGATGATCACCAGCAAAGCGATGTGCAGCGAAGGCGCCTGGTTGAATGGCTTGTCGAAGCCCATCAACACATCGAATAGCCAGCCGAACAGCCCGTCCAGGCCCGGCCGCTCGAAGGTGAACCGCAGCGGCCACAGCAGAAAACAGCAGACGCTGATCACCTGTGCGCTGAGTAACGCCAGCGCGTGGCGGTCCATTTCCTGGCGTGTGCGCGGCAGCAGGAAGGACAACCCGTACAGCAGGTCGATCGACCAGTACGGGATGATCGTCCAGGGCCACAGCGGCATGCCGTGCTCCCAGCCGAACACCAGGCTGCCGACATCACTGCGCCCAGCCGTGTAATTGTTCGCCAGCCCATAGCTGAGGAAGAACAACGGCCCCAGCAGCATAAGCCAGAACACACCCCGGCGAATCAGCCCGTGCTCGCGTGGCGGGCTCACTCAGCGCACCCGCTGTGCCAGGCTGACGCTGAAAATGCCCCATTCATCGATGCGCTGGGCCAGCTTGCGGAAGCCCGCGGCCTCAACCAGCTGGTCCATCTCGGCCTGGCTGCGCCGGCGCATTACCCAAGCCTCGCCACCGCGGTGGCTGGTGAGGGCGCGGGCAATCATCTCCAGTTGCGGGTGCCATGGCTGGCCGGTGTAGACCAGGTAGCCGCCATCCTCTATGGCGTCGGCCAGCCCGGCCAGGGAATTGCCCACCAGTTGGTTACTGGGGAAGAGCTCGTACAGCCCTGAAACCACGCCCAACGTTGGGGGTTGTTCAAGTGTGGCCAGGCTCTGGCGATCGAAAGCATCGCCCTGTAAGAAGCGGGCGATGTCGGCCAGGCCCTTCTCGCGGATCAGCGCGCTGCCTTGCTGAACGTTCAGTTCGCTGTAGTCGCGCAGCAGGATCGAATCTGGCAACTGCTCAAGGCCTTGAAGGGCTTCGAGGATATAGCGGCCATGGCCGGCCGCGATATCGACAATGTGCACGGGCCGTTGCTGTTCACGCAGGTGGGCGATGGCCAGGCGCAGCAATTGCTCGACGTGCAGCTTGCGTTGGCGTATGCCACGCCAGCCGATGGCGTCGAGGTAGTTCTGGTCGATCAGGCGCCCCAGTTTGCCCTTGCCGGTCGGCTGGTTGCGGTACACGTAGTCGAGGGTGCTGCCAGAATCGAAGCCGGTGTCAAACCCGAGCTTCACCCCCACAGACAGCCCCTTGCCCAGGCTCAAGCCAGCGCGGGTGGCGCGCCAGTAAAGGTCGCGGGGCGAGTTGCGCGGCAGCGGCGCAGCCAGGCTTTCTGCCTCGGCGCAACTGGCCCCGGTCTTGTCGGCATCCAGCAGTGAGGGCAACGCGGCGGGGCTGGCAAAGCAATGGTCGACAAACCGTTCGATGCGCCTCAGGGCATGGGCCCGATCACGTTCCCCCAAGGTGTCGTGGAAGAACCCGGGCAGTATGTGCATCTCCTTTCGTGTGCTGCCGAGCCGGTCGAAAAACCGTTCTTGCGGTTGGCGCTCGACCACGAAATCAGCCCCGGACACCAGCAGCTGGGTCGGCACCTGGATGGCCTGGGCGTCCGCCACCACGCGGTCGGCGGCCTCGTACAGGCCCAGCAGCATGGTTACCGAAATGGGCCGGCTGATCAGCGGGTCGGCCACGTACGACATCACCCGCTCAGGGTCGTGGGTGAGCAGGCGCGGCTTGACGTAGCTATTCACGAAGAAATTGCCGCGCAAGGCCTTCAGCAGCTTCAGGCCTGGGCGGGCAAACGGCACGTACAGCTTGACCTTGAACGCTGGCGAGGCCAACACCAGGCAGCGCACCTTGGGCGCGTAGTCGTGGGCCCAGGTGGCGATCAGCACGGCGCCGACGCTTTGTGCCAGTACCACCAGGTCCTGTTCGGCGATGCCGTGGTGGGCCTGGATGTGTTCGATGAAGGTTTGCACGTCGCGCACACTGGTGGCGAACCCCGGGCTGTCGCCACGCGCGCCTGGCGAGCGGCCGTGGCCGCGGGCATCCCAGGCGAAGAAGTCGTAGCCCGGCATGTCCAGCTCATCGGCCAGGTGGGCCATGCGCCCGCCGTGCTCATGGCCCCGGTGGAACATCACCACGGCGCGGCGTGGCTGGTGTTCGTTGCGGGTGGCAGGCCAATGACGGTAATGCAGCTCGACACCGTCATGGGTGGGGAAGTGCAGCGCTTGCGCTTGGCGCATGGTCAACGTCCTTTTGCGGTGACGATAGGCTCAGCGGGTTTCGGCCAGGCCCTGGCGAACCCGGTTGTAGAGGGTATAGAGCGAGAGCGCGAGGATGACCAGCAACAGGCCGTTGATCCAAGCGCCATCGAGCAGGCCAAAGGCGACGCCGGTGCCCAGCACGCCGAAGGCGAAGGCCCTGTCGCTCTTGCCCATAGGCCCGTCGTAGCGCCGCGAGGCGCCTGCCAGCGGGCCCATGACACCGGCGTACTCGCTGAAGGTGGCGCACAGCACCACCAGCACCACCAGCGCAGGCGACACCCCGGCCAACAGGGCGAAGGGCAGGTACAGCGCTGCATCGGCAATCACGTCACACAGTTCGTTGAGGTAAGCACCGAGGGTGGATTGCTGGCCGAACTCCCGGGCCAGCATGCCGTCGACCGCATTCAGCGCCATGCGCAGCAGCATCCAGATCGGTACCAGGATGAACAGCCAGGTGATGTGCGGCAGGGCGGCCAGCAGCAGGCCCACCAGGAGCGATACCACGGCAGCGGTGACAGTGACCTGGTTGGCGGTGACGCCCCGGTCGTAAAGGCGTTGCACGGCCGGGCGCAACAAGGCCTGGAAGCGTGGTTTCAGCTGGTAGATCGAGGCCACTGGAAAATCCTTTTTTTGGGGGCGCCATGACGCCATTGTGTGTGAGCCTTCTTCGCGGGTAAACCCGCGAAGAATCCAACGCAGTGCATGGCACCGGCTGCGCCGGTGTTCGCGGGCGCGCCCGCTCCTACAGGGACCGCGCCAGCTTTTAGTAATTGAGCAAGACAGTTGCTCCCACCAGCCGGTCAACCAACCCCGACGCATACCCTGGCAACGCCGCAAAGTCCCGCGCGCACACCAGCAACCGGCGGTTGGCCCAGGGTTCCGCCAGGGCTATCCAGTGCAGCGGCAACAGCCCTTGCCAACGCTTCACCGCCGCCAGTGGCACCACCCCGACCCCAGCCCCGCCTGCAACCATGCGGATCACGCCATCAAACCCTTCGGCCCGCACTCTCACCTGCATGCGCCGGCCTTCCCGCAATGCCTGTTCCTCCAGGTACAACGCCAATGCACTGCCTGCTCCAAGCCCGACATGACCATGCGCCAGGCTGTCGATGAAGCTGGGGGCAGCCTCGCTGGCCAGCGGATGGCCAGGCGGCGTTACCAGCACCAGTGGGTCGTCACGAAACGGCCGGGTTTGCAGGTGCCCGAAAGGCGCGGCTGTTGAAACAATGCCAAGGTCTGCCATGCCTTGCGTAATCGCCTGCACGATGCGCAGGCTCGGCAGTTCCTGTATGTCCACGCTGACGCCGGGGTTTTCAGCCAAATAACCGGCCACAAGTTCGGGCAGGTACTCCGTAAGTGCTGCGGTGTTGCACAGCAGGCGCACTTGGCCGTGCTGCCCCTGCGCGTACTGGCCCAGGTCGAACTGCAGGCGTTCGACCTGCTGGGCAATCAGGCGGGCATGCAGCAACAGCGCCTGGCCGGCCGGGGTCGGCTGAACACCGCGGCGGTTACGCTGCAGTAAAGGGATGCCCAGCGACGCTTCCATGGCCCGGATGCGCGCACTGGCTGCCGGCAGCGACAGATGGCTGCGGCTGGCACCGGCGGTGATGTTGCCGCACTCCAGGGTGTGCTGGAACAGCTTGAGGTCGATCAGGTCGAAATGCATGTGCCTCTGCCTCAGCAAGAGTCTGGATAAGGGTATGGCAGATTTTCAGCCTGCCCGCCACGGGCCATTATCGGCCCATGAATACCTTCCTCGCTTTCTACCACAACATGGGCCCTGCTCTGTTGCTGCTGGTGGTGCTGACGTTCCTGCTGGCCGGCGCAGTGAAAGGCGTGATCGGCCTGGGGCTGCCCACCATCGCGATGGGCCTGCTGGGCCTGGCTATGCCTCCGGCGCAGGCTGCAGCACTGCTGATCGTGCCGTCGACCCTTACCAACCTTTGGCAGTTGGCCAGCGGCGGGCACCTGCGAGCGTTGCTGGTGCGGCTGGGCCCGATGCTGGCGCTGATCTTCATTGGTACCTTGCTGGGCAGTGCCTGGCTGGGCATCGACAGCGGGCCATGGGCCGCGCATGCGTTGGGTGCGGCCTTGCTGGCGTACGCGGTGTACGGGCTGGTTGGGCCGGGCTTGCGCTTGGCAGCGGCGCACGAGCGTTGGCTGGGGCCGGCGTGCGGGCTGGTGACGGGGGTAATCACGGCGGCAACCGGCGTATTCGTGATACCTGCGGTGCCCTACGTGCAGAGCCTGGGCCTGAGCCGCGAGCAGATGATCCAGGCGCTGGGCCTGTCGTTCACGGTTTCGACCCTGGCACTGGCTGTTGGCCTGGCCGGGCAGGATGCCCTCGGTGGCCAGGCCTTGGGTGCTTCACTGCTGATGCTGGCGCCAGCCTTGCTCGGCATGCTGGCCGGGCAGTGGTTGCGTCAGCGCATCAGCGCGTTGCTGTTCAAGCGTTGTTTCTTCATCGGCCTGGCCGCACTGGGCGGCCACTTGCTGATCAACGGTTAGCGCTGGACGCGCTGAGCATGTTGACCCGCTGGATATCGAAATCGCGCTCAAGGTAGTCCATGCGTTTTTCGAAGAAGGCGGCCATGTGCGGCAGGGCCGAATGCACATCCAGCGCGGCCTGGTCGGCCCACACTTCGAAAAACACGAACAGGCTCGGGTCTTGCTGGTCGCGCAGCATATGGTACTCGATGCAACCTGGCTCCTGGCGGCTCGGCTCGACATAAGGGCGGAACAGGTTTTCGAACGCATCGGCCATTTCCGGGCGGGTCTTGGCTTTGAGGATGAAGGCGATCTGCTCAGTCATGGGGCGCTACTCGGTAAGGGGTGGTGAATCGATTCTACGGCAATAATGTGATGTTGATTCGTGACTTCTGGTCAATTGTATTTTGCCCGGTGACTTCTGTATCCCGCCCCTGCGAACCTCTAACCTGCCGACATCAAATTTTGACTCGGCCGGGGAGGCCAGCATGAAAAAGATTCTTCTGCTCAATGGTGGTAAACAGTTCGCTCACTCTGATGGCCGCCTCAACACGACCTTGCACGAAGCGGCCATCGCCCACCTGGACCGCGCCGGTTTCGATGTACAGCAGACGTTCATCGACGGTGGCTACGACGTGCAGGCCGAGGTCGAGAAGTTTCTCTGGGCCGATGTGATCATCTACCAGATGCCGGGCTGGTGGATGGGCGCGCCGTGGACGGTGAAGAAGTACATCGATGAAGTGTTCACCGCAGGCCATGGCAGCCTCTACGCCAACGATGGCCGCACCCGCTCGGATCACACGCAGAAGTACGGCAGCGGTGGCCTGGTGCACGGCAAGCAATACATGCTGTCGCTGACCTGGAACGCGCCGCAGCAGGCCTTCGATGACCCGAGCGATTTCTTCGAAGGCAAAGGCGTGAATGCGGTGTACTTCCCGTTCCACAAGGCCAACCAGTTCCTTGGCATGACCGGCCTGCCGACTTTCCTGGCAACGGATGTGATGAAGCGCCCGGATGTGCCGGCGGCGCTGGCAGCTTATGAGGCCCATCTGGACAAGGTGTTCGGCAAGGCAGCGTGATGGGTTGCCTGTACTGGCCTCTTCGCGGGCTGGCCCGCTCCCACGGGTGAGGTGGGAGCAGCCGCAGTTGGCCTGTACATGCGATTATCTGATCCTTGCACAGACCCATCACAGGCCCGAATGTGAAAACCCGATCCGAAGAACTCCAGGTGTTCGTCGCCGTCATCGACTGCGGCTCGATCTCCGCCGCTGCCGAGCAGATGGGCCAGACCCCGTCCGCCGTCAGCCGCACGTTGTCGCGCCTGGAGGGCAAGCTGGGCACCACTCTGGTCAATCGCACCACCCGGCGTATGCACCTCACCGAGGAAGGGCGTTTTTTCCTCGACCGCGCGCGGTTGATCCTGCAGCAGATGGACGACATGGAAGAGCGCCTGTCGATGAACCGCCAGACCCCTACCGGGCGCCTGCGCATCAACGCTGCCGCCCCTTTCATGCTGCATGCCATCGTGCCGTGGATCGGCGAGTTCCGCCGCCAGTACCCGGGCATAGAGCTGGAGCTGAATACCGACGACCTGATCATCGACCTGCTGGAGCACAGCACCGATGTGGCGATTCGCATCGGCGAACTGGCCGACTCCAGCCTGCATGCACGCAGCCTCGGCTGCAGCCCGGTCCAGGTGCTGGCAAGCCCCGCCTACCTGGCGCAGCATGGGACGCCCCAGCGTGTCGAGGACCTGGCCAACCACTGCCTGCTTGGCTTCAGCCAGCCCGACTCGCTCAACCAATGGCCGCTGCGCCATGCCCAGGGTGACCGCTTCGGCATCCGCCCCGCGTTGCTCGCTTCCAGCGGCGAGACCCTGCGCCAGCTGGCGCTGGCCGGGGAGGGCATCGTCAGCCTGTCGCATTTCATGACCCACGAAGACATTCGCAGCGGGCGCTTGCAGGTGCTGTTGGGTGAAGCCAACAACGGTTACCGGCAACCGATTCACGCGGTGTACTACCGCAACACGCAGCTGGCCCTGCGTATTCAGTGCTTTCTGGATTTCATCCAGCGCAAGCTGGCCATGTACGCCTGCTGAGTTGCCTGAACGCGACAAAGCCTGCCCACGGGCGGCGAAACGCCCTGCGGCTGATTGCACAGTTCAGGCGCATCGGCCTTACTGACTGCTCGACAAAAACAACACCAAGGAAGTGTCATGCGTATTGTCCCGTTTCAGTACCTGGCTCTCGCAACCGCGATCCTGAGCTGTTCCTCGGTTTACGCTGCGGATCTGGAAGGCGGTGCAGTGGCTGCCCCCGATCAATATGGTGCACAGGTCGCCGCCGATATCCTGAAAAAGGGCGGCAACGCAGTCGATGCCGCCGTGGCCACGGCCTTCACCCTGGCGGTGACCTACCCCGAGGCCGGCAATATCGGCGGCGGCGGTTTCATGACCCTGTTCGTCGACGGCAAGCCGTATTTCCTCGACTACCGCGAAGTGGCGCCGAAGGCCGCCACGCGCAACATGTACCTGGACGACAAGGGTGAGGTCATCGAGAACCTCAGCCTGGTCGGGGTGCGCGCCGCTGGCGTACCCGGCACGGTGATGGGCTTGTGGGAGGCGCATCGCAAGTTTGGCAAGCTGCCCTGGAGCGAGCTGCTGACCCCGGCCATCGGCTATGCGAAAAATGGCTTCAAGGTCGCGGAAAAGCAGTACCAGTACCGCAACGATGCACAGGGCATGTTCAAGACTGCGACCAACTTCAACGATTACTTCGGCAACATGAAGGTTGGCGAGCTGTTCAGGCAGCCCGAACTGGCCCAGACCCTGGAGCGCATCGCCGACAAAGGCGTCAGCGAGTTCTACCAGGGCAAGACCGCCGATTTGCTGGTGGCGCAGATGCAGGCCGACAAGGGCCTGATCACCAAGCAAGACCTGCAGGATTACAAGGCCGTATGGCGTGAGCCGATGGCCGTCAGCTGGCGTGGCAACGTGGTGTATACCGCGCCACCACCGAGCTCCGGCGGTGTAGCCCTGGCTCAGTTGCTGGGCATCAAGGAAGACCGCGCGGCGGACTTCAAAGGGGTGGCGCACAACTCGGCGCAGTACATCCACCTGCTGGCCGAGATCGAGAAGCGCGTGTTCGCCGACCGCGCCGACTACCTCGGTGACCCGGCCTTTACCCAAGTGCCGGTGGATAAACTGGTGGCCAAGGACTACCTGGCCAAGCGCGCTGCGCAGGTCAACCCGAAAGCCATTTCCGACACCGACAAGGTCAAGCCCGGGCTGGAGCCGCACCAGACCACGCACTTTTCCATCGTCGACAAGCACGGCAACGCGGTCAGCAACACCTACACCCTCAACCTCGACTACGGCAGCGGCGTGGTGGTAAAAGGGGCGGGTTTCCTGCTGAACGACGAGATGGACGATTTCAGCGCCAAGCCGGGGGCGGCCAATGCCTTTGGCGTAGTCGGCGGTGATGCCAACGCGATCGAGCCGGGCAAGCGCATGCTGTCGTCGATGAGCCCCAGCCTGATGACCCGTGACGGCAAGGTCGAGCTGGTGATCGGCACCCCGGGTGGTTCGCGGATCTTTACCTCGATCTTCCAGGTGATGAACAACCTGTATGACTACGGCATGCCATTGGACAAGGCGGTGGCGGCGCAGCGTGTGCACCATCAGTTGCTGCCCAAGGACACCATCTACTTCGACAGCTATGCACCGTTGACCGGGCCTGTGGCTGACGGCCTGAAGAAGATGGGGTATGTGCTGGAAGACCAGGGCTGGGAGATGGGGGATATCCAGGCGATCCGGGTAGAAGGGGCAAAGCTGGAGACGGCCTCTGATCCACGGGGGCGTGGGGTGGGCATGATCGTCAAATAAGCTGCCGCCTGTGCTGGCCTGATCGCCGGCAAGTCAGCTCCCACGGGGATCGCATCAGGGCTGACAGGTGTTTGCCACAAGGTATGCAGCGCCTGTTAGAGCGAGCGCCGCCCGCGCGGCGCATCGCGAGCTGCGCTCGCTCCTACGTTTGTTTCGGGCGAATTATTCCTGTGGGATTTGCGCGCGAACGCCTTGGCGCATGCCTCAAAATCGCGTCGTACGAACAAGGCGGCCGCGCGCATCTGGCACAGGGGTTACTGGCCCGAAACAAACGTAGGAGCGAGCGCAGCTCGCGATGCGCCGCGCGGGCGGCGCTCAATCTCACAGGCACTGAAGATGCAGCGGCTACCCTTGCCAGGAACCATAGAATCTCCCACAGGTACGGCGCTGTTTCTGATCCTGCACCGTTGCTGTGGCAGCCTGGCTTGCCGGCGCTGGGCCGCTCAGCGGCCCCAGGGCTTGCAGTCAGACGCGGAACTGGCTGACCAGCGTCTGCAACTGCCCACCCAGGCGCGCCAGTTCGACGCTGGATGCTGCCGTTTCATTGCTGGCCGCCGCCGTCTGCTCAGACACATCGCGCACATTGAGGATGCTGCGGCTGATCTCCTCGGCCACCGCACTCTGCTGCTCTGCGGCCGCGGCAATCTGCTGGTTCATCGACTGAATGCCCGACACCGTGCTGGTAATGCTCTCCAGCGAGGCCCCGGCCTTGCGCGCCAGTTCCACGCTGCTGTCGGTCAGGGTGCGGCTGCCTTGCATGGCGCTGGCCACTTGCTGGGTACCCTGCTGCAGGCCAGCAATGAGCTCTTCGATTTCTTCGGTGGACTTTTGCGTACGCTGCGCCAGGCCGCGGACTTCATCGGCCACCACGGCGAAGCCGCGCCCGGCTTCACCCGCCCGCGCCGCCTCGATCGCCGCGTTCAGCGCCAGCAAGTTGGTCTGTTCTGCCACCGACTTGATCACGTCCATCACGCTGCCGATTTTCTGGCTTTCCTGTTGCAGCAGGCTCATGGCTTCAGTGGAGCGGTGCATGTCCTGGGCCAGGCGCTCGATCTGGCCGATCGCTTCACCGACCACACGGTCGCCGGCGCGGGCTTGCTCGTCGGCACCGGTGGCGGCGTGCGAAGCCTGTTCGGCATTGCGCGCCACTTCTTGCACGGTGGCGGCCATTTCGTGCATGGCGGTGGCCACCTGGTCGGTTTCGACCTTCTGGCTATTGGCCCCGGCACTGGTCTGTTCGGTCACTGCCGACAGTTCTTCGGCAGCGCTGGCGATCTGGGTCACGCCGTCGCGGATGCCGCTGATCAGCTGGCGCAAGGTGGTACCCATGCGCGCGATGCCTTGCTGTAGCACGCCCAATTCGTCGCGGCGGGTGACGCGCAGTTGCTGGGTCAGGTCGCCACTGGCGATCTTTTCCACCGCCAGCAGCGTTTCGCGCAACGGGCGGGTGATCTGCCGGGTGATCAACACCGCGCCCAGCACGCCGACCAGCAACGCCAGCAGCGTGGCGATGGCCTGCAGGCTGCGGGCCTGGCTGCTTTCGACGTCGCGACGCTGCAGCTGGATCTGGTACAGCGCATCGCTGCGCTTGACGATATCGGCACCCTGTACGGTCATTTCCGCACGCGCGGTGGTGATGCTGGCGACCGCATCGCGGAACTGGCGTACGGCATCACGGTAGGCCCGTACCGCGCTTTCCAGCTGCTGCAGGCGTGTGCTTTCACCCGGCATCTGGCCTTTGAGGTTGTCGACATTGGCCAGTGCTGCATCCAGCTGGCGCAGGGCGGCCTGCTCGTTGCTGGCACTGTTGTCGGCAATGTAGCCGCGCACGTCGATGCGCACCTGCAGCAACTGCTGGCGCGCCTGGCTGATCAGTTGGTACTGGGCCAGGCGCACGCTGTCGGCTTCCGGGCGGGCCATGACTTCCTGGCTGAGCAGGTCCATGGCCTGGTCGGCGCCGGCGGCCGAGCTGTCCATGGTGCTACGCGCTGCGCGCGTGGCGTCGTAGCCTTGGCGCATCTTGTTCAGCGACAGCTTGTAGGCGCTGATGGTTTCCCCCAGCTCACCCAGCAGCTTGACGTTCTCGGGGCTTTTGAAGGTACTGGCCAGGTAGGCCTGCTGCTTGCTGAAGGCGTTCAGCTTGGCCTGGGTGTTGGCGGCCGCGGCATCGTCGCCATTGGCGATCATGTACTGCAGGCGGGCCACGCGCAGGTCGGTCAGGTCTTTGTTCAACTGGCCGATGTCGCTCATCCAGTTGCTACGGTCGATCAGGCTGCCCAGGCTGGTCCAGCCAGTCAGGGCCAGCAGGCCGGTGAGGACAAGCACCAGGCCGAAGCCCAGGCCCAGTTTGAGGTTGACGCTGATGTTGGCAAACCAGCTGTTCATGCACGCACTCCAGAAATAGTTTTCGCTCTTTTGATGTTCGATCGCCAGGCGTTATTGTTCTGGATGCCCGCTGATTCATGCAGGGGTTATCGGCAATGCTGCGGGAAGCTGAAACGCTTTTTCAGCAAAAAAAAGCGTGCGGGTTTTTGTAGGCGCGGCCTTGCCGGTGCGCCGGACCGGTGGGAAAGGGCCGCGAAGCGGCCCCAGGGTTCCAGCGGTGACGCAGCAGCCTGTTGGCGAGGTATCAGAGGCTACGGGCACTGAAGGTGTCGCAGCGGTCCACTTCACCTTCGGCAAACCCGGTCTTGAACCAGCGTACGCGCTGGGCCGAGGTGCCATGGGTAAATGAGTCCGGCACCACACGGCCGCGCCCTTGCTGTTGCAGGCGGTCATCGCCAATGGCGTTGGCAGCGTTCAGCGCCTCCTCTACATCGCCCGGCTCCAGCCAGTTCAGGCGCTTCTGTGCCTGGTAGGCCCAGACACCCGCCAGGCAGTCCGCCTGCAGTTCCTGGCGTACCAGCAACCCATTGTCGCCCTCCATGCGCTGACCACTGCGGCGGGCGGCGTCGACCTTGGCCGACACCCCCAGCAAGGTCTGTACGTGGTGGCCAATTTCGTGGGCGATGACGTAGGCCTGGGCAAAGTCGCCAGCCGCGGCGAAACGGGTTTCCATTTCGCGGAAGAACGACATGTCCAGGTACACGCGCTGGTCGGCCGGGCAATAGAACGGCCCCACGGCCGCAGAGGCAGCGCCGCAGGCCGAATTGACCTGGCCACTGAACAGCACCAGCTTGGGGTCGCGGTACTGTTTGCCTGCTTCGGCGAACAATGCCTTCCAGGTGTCCTCGGTATCGCCCAGGATCGAGGCCACGAACTGGGCCTGTTCATCGTTGGCCGGTGGCGCCTTGGCGCCAGCACCGCTTGGCGCGGTCTGGGTCTGCTGCTGCTCCACCTGGCCGGCCAACTGGCCGAGGATCTGCAGCGGGTCCTGCCCGGTCAACCAGCCGATGCCGACGATCAGCAGGATCGCCCCCAGGCCCAGGCCCTTGCCGCCGCCAAAGCGCATGCCGCCCCCACCGCCACCTTCGCCCCGGGCATCGACCACGTTGTCGCTGCGTCGGCCTTTTCGCCATTCCATGAGTGCTCTCCCGAGCGTGAAACAAGAAGTGAAAGATTAGTTCACGACAGCAGCGGGTGTTAGGTCCAGGTGGTCATGCATAACCAAATGGATATGTTTGAAGTGCCTCATTTCAATATTCACCGCGCGCGACATGCCGGAAACTGTATGTAGGAGCGGGCTTGCCCGCGAAGGGTTCAATAAGCCCGCCTGTGCATCTCCATAATTCCAAGAGAGGAAACCGGCATGCCCGCCCAGGACAACAGCCGCTTCGTGATCCGTGATCGCAACTGGCACCCCAAAGCCCTCACCCCCGACTACAAGACCTCCGTTGCCCGCTCGCCGCGCCAGGCGCTGGTCAGCATTCCGCAATCGATCAGCGAAACCACCGGCCCGGATTTTTCCCACCTGGGCTTCGGTGCCCATGACCATGACCTGCTGCTGAATTTCAATAACGGCGGCCTGCCGATCGGTGAGCGCATCATCGTTGCCGGCCGCGTTGTGGACCAGTACGGCAAGCCTGTGCCCAATACCCTGGTGGAAATGTGGCAAGCCAACGCCGGTGGCCGCTACCGCCACAAGAACGACCGCTACCTGGCACCGCTGGACCCCAACTTCGGCGGTGTCGGCCGCTGCCTGACCGACCGTGACGGCTACTACAGCTTCCGCACCATCAAGCCGGGCCCGTACCCGTGGCGCAACGGCCCGAACGACTGGCGCCCGGCGCACATCCACTTCGCCATCAGCGGCCCGTCGATCGCCACCAAGCTGATCACCCAGCTGTATTTCGAAGGCGACCCGCTGATCCCGATGTGCCCGATCGTCAAGTCGATCGCCAACCCGCAAGCCGTGCAGCAGTTGATTGCCAAGCTCGACATGAGCAACGCCAACCCGATGGACTGCCTGGCCTACCGCTTCGACATCGTGCTGCGCGGCCAGCGCAAGACCCACTTCGAAAACTGCTGAGGACCCCGCCATGCCAATCGAACTGCTGCCGGAAACCCCTTCGCAGACTGCCGGCCCCTACGTGCACATCGGCCTGGCCCTGGAAGCGGCCGGCAACCCTACCCGTGACCAGGAAATCTGGAACCGCCTGGCCAAGCCCGACGCCCCGGGTGAGCACATTCAGCTGATCGGCCATGTCTACGACGGCAACGGCCACCTGGTGCGCGACTCGTTCCTGGAAGTGTGGCAAGCCGACGCCAACGGCGAGTATCAGGATGCCTACAACCTGGAAAACGCGTTCAACAGCTTCGGCCGCACCGCCACCACCTTCGACGCCGGTGAGTGGACGCTGTACACGGTCAAGCCCGGCGTGGTGAACAATGCCGCTGGCGTACCGATGGCGCCGCACATCAACATCAGCCTGTTTGCCCGTGGCATCAACATCCACCTGCACACGCGCCTGTATTTCGATGATGAAGCGCCCCTCAATGCCAAGTGCCCGGTGCTCAACCTGATCGAGCAGCCGCAGCGCCGCGAGACGCTGATTGCCAAGCGCTGTGAAGTGGACGGGAAAACGGCGTATCGCTTTGATATCCGTATTCAGGGGGAAGGCGAGACGGTGTTCTTCGACTTTTGATGTAGACGTCGGGGGCCGCCAAGCGGCCCCGATGCCTCAGCCTGCAACGGGTTTGAGGTCGAACGCACCCGCCTGATGTTGAAACAGCAGGCAATCGGCAGCCGCCGTGCAGCCACTTTCATGTATCAACCCGGCCGGCAGATTGTAATAGGCGCCTGCCGGATACTCGATGCGCTTGCCGTCGATCACCGCATAGAAGGTCCCCTTCAGCACGACCGTCGGCAGTGCCTGGCTGTGCTGGTGCAGGCCGTTGTCGGTGCCTTTGCTGAATTTCACATAGGCCGAGTAGGGCCCCTTGCCGAAGATATCGCCTTCAACGTTGGCGAAGCTGACAGCGCCATTGGTATTGGGCACGTCCTGCCAGTTCAAGGCCGTGTGGTCGGTGACTGAAACGACTGGTTGTGCCGCGTTGGCGCCAACTGGCAAGGTGCCGAGTGCCAACGCTGCGATGAATGCCTGCACTGCTTTCATGCTGGAGTACCTTTGTTGAGTGATGGTCAACGAAAGGCTAACTCACCGTTCAGGGCACAAATACGGGCAGAACCAGCCATGACTTGTGTCAATCGCGCACAAATCAATTTTCCCACCTCGCTTGTGAATAGTACGCCTGTACGTAATCCAGCAACGCGCGCACCTTGGGCGGCAGGTAGCGGCTCTGTGGATAAACCGCGTAAAGCGTGCGTGCTGGCAGTTTCCAGTCATCCAGCACCGGTACCAGCCGCCCGTTCAGCAGGGCATCGTGGACGATGAAGCGGTCGAAGCTGGCGATGCCGAGGGCGCCTATGGCGGCAGCGCGCAGGGCCATCGGCGAATTAGCACTCAGGCGTCGGGGCATGAGTATGTCGCGCTGTTCGCCTTGGGTGTTGGTCAGTTGCAGGCGCTGTGGGTGCGGTAGCTGGCTATAGCCGAGCAGGGGGTGGCCAGTGAGTTCGTCGGGCGTAGCCGGTGTGCCGTGTCGCTGCAGATAACCCGGGGCTGCTACCAGCAACACCTCGCTGCCCGTCAGCCGGCGCGCCACCAGGCTGGAGTTCGGTAACTGGTCGGTGACCCGCAAGCACACATCAATTTCCGCCTCGAGAAGGTCGACGAAGCGGTCGCTGCAGTGCAGCTCGATCTGCAACAGGGGATGGCGCTCGACGAAATCCGGTAGCCAGCGACCCAGCTCCAGTTCACCAAAGGCTGTGGCCACGCCCAGGCGCAAGGTGCCAGTGGGCTGTTGCTGATGCTCCGACAATTCCAGGCTCATCGCCTGCATCTGTTCGAGAATCTGCACGCAATGGCGATAGAACAATGCGCCGGCTTCGGTGAGGTGCAAGCGGCGCGTGGTTCGGGTGAGCAATTGCGCGCCGAGGTGGCGTTCAAGCTGCTTTACCTGGCGTGACAGGACGGTATGCGAGACCCCCGCCTGACTGGCAGCGGCGCTGAAACTGCCGAGATCGACCACCCGGCGGAAAGACTGCATGGCACTGAACTGGTCCATCGGCATCACTCTCCTGGCAAGCTGCGCTGGGGCCAGCCAGGCCCCAGTGCAGCGCGGATCAGCGCCGGACCAGCAGCACGCCGCTTTCCATATGGTGCGTGTACGGGAATTGATCGAACAGCGCGCAGCGTTCGATACGGTGGGTATCTTGCAGCTGAGCGATGTTCTGCGCCAGCGTTTCCGGGTTGCACGAGATGTACAGGATCCGCTCGAAACGCCGGGTCAGCTCGCAGGTATCCGGGTCCATACCCGCACGCGGCGGGTCGACGAACACCGTACCGAAGTCATAGGCTTTCAGGTCAATGCCTTCCAGCCGGCGGAACGGCCGCACCTCGTTCAGCGCCTGGGTCAGCTCTTCAGCCGACAAGCGCACCAGCCGCACGTTATCCACAGCGTTTTCGTCGAGGTTGCTCAACGCGGCATTGACCGACGTCTTGCTGATCTCGGTGGCCAGCACCTGGCGCACGCGGGTGGCCAGTGGCAGGGTGAAATTGCCGTTGCCGCAATACAGCTCCAGCAGGTCGTCCTCACGCTCGCCCATTGCCTCGAACGCCCAGCTCAGCATCTTCTGGTTCACGGCACCGTTAGGCTGGGTGAACGCGCCTTCTGGCTGGCGATAGCTGAACACACGGCCAGCCACGTCGAGTTCTTCCACCGCGTAGTCGCGGCCGATCACCAGGCGCTTGCCTTTGGAGCGGCCAATCACGCTCACGCCCAGCGCCTCGGACAACTGCCGTGCAGCCACTTCCCAGGCCTCGTCCAACGGGCGGTGGTAGCACAGGGTAATCATGGCGTCGCCAGCTAGGGTGGTAAGGAACTCCACCTGAAACAGGCGGTTGCCCAGTGCTTCGCTGGCCTGCCAGGCTGCCTTCAGGCGCGGCATCAGTTCGTTGATGCGCAGGCTGGCAATCGGGAAGTCGTCGATCAGGATCGCCTTGTGCTTCTCGCCCGGGGCGAACATGGCGTAGTGGCGCTGGCCATCCTCGCGCCACAGGCGAAACTCGGCGCGCAGGCGGTAGTGCTCGCGTGGCGAGTCGAAAACAGCCGGCTCTGGTGCGCCGAACGGTGCCAGCAGCTCGCGCAGCCGGGCGACCTTGGCGTCCAGCTGGGTGGCGTAGGAGGAGGGGTCGAAAGCAGCACTCATGCGTTGAACCAGCCCAGCTTGATGACGAACAGGATGGAAAGGATCACCAGCGCCGGGTTCAGGTCGCGGTAGCGGCCGGAAATCAGCTTGACTGCAGTCCAGGCGATGAAGCCGAAGGCAATACCGTTGGCAATCGAGTAGGTCAGCGGCATGGCCAGGGCAGTCACCACCACCGGTGCGGCTTCGGTCACGTCGTCCCAGTTTATCTCCGCCAGGCCCGAGGCCATCAGCACCGCAACGAACAGCAGCGCCGGGGCCGTGGCGAAGGCCGGCACGCTGCCGGCCAACGGTGCGAAGAACAGCGCCAGCAGGAACAGTACGGCGACCACGATGGCCGTCAGGCCGGTACGGCCGCCGGCGCTGACGCCGGCAGCGGATTCGATGTAGCTGGTGGTGGTCGAGGTGCCCAGCAGCGAACCGGCCATGGCCGCGGTGCTGTCAGCGATCAGCGCACGGCCCATTTTCGGCATGTGGCCGTCCTTGCCCATCAGCCCGGCGCGCTTGGCCACGCCGATCAGGGTGCCGGAGTTGTCGAACAGATCGACGAACAGGAAGGCGAAGATCACGCTTACCAGGCCCACATCCAGCGCGCCGGCGATATCCAGCTGCAGGAAGGTCGGGGCCAGCGATGGCGGCATGGAGACGATGCCGCCGAACGGCGTCACGCCCATCACGATCGCCGCGACGGTCACCGCCAGGATGCCGATCAGCACGGCGCCGCGCACTTTCAGTGCTTCCAGGCCGACAATCAGGAAGAAGCCCAGCGTGGCGAGAATCGGGGCCGGTTGCTTGAGGTCACCCAAGCCCACCAGAGTTGCCGGGTTATCGACGACGATGCCGGCATTATGCAGGGCGATCAGCGCCAGGAACAGGCCGATACCGGCAGCAATTGCCGAGCGTAGCGGCAGTGGGATGCTGTTCACGATCCATTCACGGATACGGAAGATCGACAGCAGGAAGAACATCACCGCCGACAGGAACACTGCACCCAGTGCCACCTGCCAGGTGTGGCCCATGTGCAGCACCACGGTGTAGGTGAAGAACGCGTTCAGGCCCATGCCTGGGGCCAGGGCGATCGGGTAGTTGGCGATCAGGCCCATGGTGGTGGAGCCGATGGCGGCTGCCAGGCAGGTGGCGACAAAGATCGCCCCCTTGTCCATGCCGGTCTCGCCGAGGATGCTCGGGTTGACGAACAGAATGTAGGCCATGGCCAGGAAGGTGGTGACGCCCGCAAGAATCTCGGTGCGCACGTTGGTGTTGTGTGCTTTTAGTTGAAACAGCCTTTCCAGCATTCCCGCTCCCAAGGCGCCCGGCGCCACGAATATATCGACCCCAACAGCAAAGCACAGACCGTACCGCTTGCCGTGGTTTTGTGTGGGGCGGAAAAAAGCCGCGCATCATACCAGCATGCTCGGCGGTGGCCTATGGCCGTTGGGGAATGGGTTCGCTGTAGCCTGTATTGGCCCTGTGGCCGGCAACCCATCAACCGCTGTGCAACCGATCCCGCTGGGCCAGTGTAGGGAACAGTTTTATCCATACCCCGGTCACCAGCAACGTGCCCACCCCACCCATCACCACTGCCGGCACTGTGCCAAACCAGTGCGCCGTCACCCCCGACTCGAACTCGCCGAGCTGATTTGAGGCACCAATGAACAGCCCGTTCACCGCGCTCACCCGCCCGCGCATCTCATCGGGGGTTTCCAGTTGCACGAACGAACTGCGGATGACCATGCTGATCATGTCTGCCGCGCCCAGTACCACCAGCACCGCCAGCGAAAACCAGAACGAGGTGGACAGGCCGAAGGCAATGGTGGCCACGCCAAAAATACCCACTGCGGTGAACATGGTCCGCCCGACATTGCGCTCGAATGGAAAACGCGCGAGCCACAGTGACATCAGCAACGCCCCCACCGCTGGCGCCGAGCGCAACAGGCCCAGGCCCAGCGGGCCAGTGAGCAGGATGTCCTTGGCGAACACCGGCAGCAGCGCCGTGGCACCGCCCAGCAGCACAGCGAACAGGTCCAGCGAAATGGCCCCAAGAATGTCCGGGCGGCTACGAATGAAGCGGATCCCTGCCAGCAGCGACTCGATGCTCGCACGCCCACGCTGGGTAACCTGGCCGCGTGCCTGCAGGCTCAGGGTCAGGATGCAGGCGATGGCGTAGAGGGCCACCGTCGGGCCATACACCCAGATGCTGCCAAATGCGTACAGAAAACCGCCCACCGCCGGGGCGACGATGGTCGCCGACTGGGTGGCCGAGGCCGAAGCGGCCACCGCCCGTGGGAACAGCCCTGGCGGTACCACGTTGGGTAGCAGCGCCTGGGTGGCTGGCATTTCGAACGAGCGCGTGGCGCCCAGCAGGAAGGCCAGGGCAAAAATCAGTTCCCGGGTAACGTTGTCGGTGGCGCTGCCCACGGCCAGCGCCAGGGCAATCAGCCCCTGCAGGCTCTGGCACAGCGCTGCGACCTTGCGCCTGTCATAGCGGTCGGCGACATGCCCGGTGTGCAGCATGAACAGCACCCGAGGGGCGAACTCGACCAGGCCTACCAGGCCCAGGTCCAGGACATTGCCGGTCAATTGGTAGAGGTGCCAGCCAATGGCCACGGTGAGCATCTGGAAGCCACTGGCGGTGAATACACGGGCCAGCCAGAAGGCCAGAAACGGGCGGTGCTGGCGCAACAACTGCGGTGCGGAATCGGACATCGGTACCCTGGGTCCTCGGCGCAGTGGAGGGGGGCGCAGCGTATCATCTGTTTGTAACAAACAGTTACTGTTTGCCCGGGCCAGCACTTTTTCGCGCGTCATGAAAGCCGGTGGGGCAACCGGTCACGCGGCAATTCACCGCACGGCCCAACCGTGCATTCAGGACTATGCTTCCTAGCAGTCGTTGATCTGGATCAATCGTTCCAGAACTAACGAATGGGCCCAGTGGGCCGGAATCCCTGCGATCGAACAGAACAATTCCAACGCGCCGTACTCGACCCAGTGGGGGCAGTGGGCGACGGTGCCACGAGCCCGTACGCCGGATTATCTGAAGAGGAAGCACCATGTTCGGAATAGAAGCCTTAGAGCTCGCCCGAATGCAGTTCGCCTTTACCGTGTCGTTCCACATCCTGTTCCCGGCCATTACCATTGGCCTGGCCAGCTACCTGGCGGTGCTCGAAGGCTTGTGGTTGCGCACCCACAACCAGGTCTACCGCGACCTCTACCATTTCTGGTCGAAGATCTTCGCGGTGAACTTCGGCATGGGGGTGGTCTCGGGGTTGGTCATGGCTTACCAGTTCGGTACCAACTGGAGCCGCTTCTCCGACTTCGCCGGCGCGGTTACCGGCCCACTGCTCACCTACGAGGTGCTCACCGCCTTCTTCCTCGAAGCCGGTTTCCTCGGGGTCATGCTGTTCGGCTGGAATCGTGTGGGCAGAGGGCTGCACTTCTTCTCCACGCTGATGGTGGCACTGGGTACGCTGGTGTCCACGTTCTGGATCCTGGCCTCCAACAGCTGGATGCAAACCCCGCAAGGCCACGAGATCATCGATGGCCGGGTAGTGCCGGTAGACTGGCTGGCCGTGGTGTTCAACCCCTCGTTCCCGTACCGCCTGATGCACATGGCCACGGCCGCGTTCGTGTCCACCGCGTTCTTCGTCGGCGCCTCGGCGGCCTGGCACCTGCTGCGCGGGCGGGACAACCCGGCGGTGCGCAAGATGCTGTCGATGGCCATGTGGATGGCACTGATCGTCGCGCCGATCCAGGCGGTGATCGGCGACTTCCACGGCCTCAACACGCTCAAGCACCAACCGGTGAAGATCGCCGCGATCGAAGGCCACTGGGAGAACGTGCCCGGTGAGCCGACGCCGCTGATCCTTTTCGGCATTCCTGACATGCAGGCCGAAACCACCCGCTTCAAGCTTGAAATCCCGGCGCTTGGCAGCCTGATCCTGACCCACAGCCTGGACAAGCAGGTGCCGGCGATGAAGGACTTCCCGCCAGAAGACCGGCCCAACTCGACCATCGTGTTCTGGTCGTTCCGCATCATGGTCGGCCTGGGCCTGCTGATGATCTTCGTTGGCCTGTGGAGCCTCTGGCTACGCAAGCGGGGCACGCTGTACACCTCGCGGCCGTTCCTGCACATGGCAGTGTGGATGGGGCCCTCCGGCCTGGTGGCGCTGCTGGCCGGCTGGTTCACCACTGAAATTGGCCGCCAGCCCTGGGTGGTGTATGGCCTGCTGCGCACCGCAGACGGGGTGTCCAACCACAGCTATGCGCAGCTTGGCTTTACCCTGGTGGCGTTCGTGGTGGTGTATTTCGCCCTGTTCGGCACCGGCCTTGGCTACATGCTGCGCCTGGTGCGCAAGGGCCCGCAGACCGGTGAGGGTGATGAAATCAACCCAGGTGGCCCCGGCACCAAACGCACCCCGGCGCGGCCGCTGTCCGCCGCCGATGATGGCCACGAGGCCAACACCGCCAGCCTGAACAAGGGGAACTGAGCCATGGGTATCGACCTTCCGCTGATCTGGGCGGTGATCATCATCTTCGGCGTGATGATGTACGTAGTGATGGATGGTTTCGACCTGGGCATCGGCATGCTTTTCCCGTTCGTGAAGGGCGAGCATGACCGTGATGTGATGATGAACACCGTCGCCCCGGTGTGGGACGGCAACGAAACCTGGCTGGTGCTCGGGGGGGCGGGGCTGTTCGGGGCCTTCCCGATGGCCTACTCGGTGGTGCTCGAAGCGTTGTACTTGCCATTGATCCTGATGCTGATCGGCTTGATCTTCCGGGGGGTGGCCTTTGAATTCCGCTTCAAGGCCACCGCCCGCAAGCGGCACATCTGGGACAAGGCATTCATCTGGGGTTCGCTGATCGCCACCTTCTTCCAGGGGGTGGCGCTGGGCGCGTTCCTGGAAGGGTTCAAGGTGGTCGACCGGCATTTTGCCGGGGGCACCCTCGACTGGTTGACCCCGTTCAGCCTGTTCTGCGGGGTGGGGCTGATCGTGGCCTACACGCTGCTGGGTTGCACCTGGTTGATCATGAAGACCGAAGGTCCGCTGCAGCAGAAAATGCACGAAATCGCCCGGCCCTTGGCGCTGGTGCTGCTGGTGGTGATCGGTATCGTCAGCCTGTGGACGCCGATTGCCTACCCGCAGATCGCCGACCGCTGGTTCAGCATGCCTAACCTGCTGTGGTTCATGCCGGTGCCGTTGCTGGTGCTGGTAACGTTCTATGGCTTGCTCAAGGCCGTGGCCCGCAACGCGCACTACACGCCGTTCCTGCTCACGCTGGTGCTGATATTCCTTGGCTACAGCGGCTTGGGCATCAGCCTGTGGCCGAACATCATCCCGCCGTCGATCTCGATCTGGGATGCCGCAGCGCCAGCACAAAGCCAGGGCTTCATGCTGGTTGGCACCCTGTTCATCCTGCCGTTCATTCTCGGGTATACCTTCTGGAGCTACTACGTGTTCCGCGGCAAGGTGACCCATGACGACGGCTACCACTAGGAGGCCCGCATGATGACTGGCAAGCATGGCCTGGAAGAAAAGAAACCGTTGTGGCAGCGGCTGGGTTGGCTGGTGCTGATCTGGGCGTTGAGCGTAGCCGCACTGGGTGTGGCGGCCTGGGTGATGCGCTTGTTCATGGGGGCTGCGGGCCTGACCACCCATTAAGGTCAGCCTGCTTTGGCCCTATCGCCGGCAAGCCACACACAGGGATCGCCTTAGGGCTGACAGGTGTTTGCCACAAGGTATGGCAGCGCCTGTTAGAGCGAGCGCCGCCCGCGCGGCGCATCGCGAGCTGCGCTCGCTCCTACGTTTGTTTCGGGCCAATTATTCCTGTGGGATTTGCGCGCGAACGCCTTGGCGCATGCCTCAAAATCGCGTCGTACGAACAAGGCGGCCGCGCGCATCTGGCACAGGGGTTACTGGCCCGAAACAAACGTAGGAGCGAGCGCAGCTCGCGATGCGCCGCGCGGGCGGCGCTCGATTTCACAGGCGCTGAAGATGCTGCGGCTACCCTTGCCAGAAACCATAGCATCTCCCACAGGGTCGCATCTGCCTCGCGCCTCGTGCAGTACCTGTGGGAGCCGGCTTGCCGGCGATAGGGCCGGTACAGGCTTACTTGCGCGCCTTGAGGATTACAAACTTGGGCGTAGCCGCTATCTGCTCCACCCCACGGAACAACCGCGCCAGCTTGCTGTGATAGCCCAGGTGGCGGTTGCCCACGATGTACAGGGCCCCGCCCACCACCAACGCTTCGCGTGCCTGCTGGAACATGCGCCAGGCAAGAAAATCGCCAACCACCTGTTGCTGGTGGAACGGCGGGTTGCAGAGCACCACATCCAGCGACTGTTTTTCGACCCCGGCCAAGCCGTCGGCTGCTTCGAAGGTGGCCGGCCGCTCACCCAAGGCGGCGCGCCAGTTCTCCCGTGCCGATTGCACCGCCATGTACGACTCGTCGACCAAGGTGTACTCGGCATCCGGGTTGGCCAGGGCACTGGCAATGGCCAGCACCCCGTTGCCACAGCCCAGGTCTGCTACCCGCGCGCGGCCGAGGTCGCGTGGCAGGTGCGGCAGGAACGCCCGGGTGCCGATATCCAGGCCTTCACGGCAGAACACGTTGGCATGGTTGAGCAATTCCAGCGCCGGGGTGTCCAGGCGGTAACGGCTAGGGTAGGGCGAGCGGGCCAGGGGGCGCTCTGCCAGCGTCGCGGTGAGCAGGCGGGCCTTCTTTTGCGCCAGCGAAGCCTGCACCGGGCCGATGTATTTCTCCAACAGGTCACCGGCCGCGCGTGGCAAGTGCTTGACCATTGCCCCGGCAATCACCTGCGCAGCGGGGGCCAGCTGCCCCTGCAGGCGAATCAGTTGCTCTTCGAGCAGGGCCAGGGTTTTAGGCACGCGCAGCAGCACCCGGTCGAACGGGCCCTGCCAGTGCTCGCTGGCTGGCACGAACGGCACGCTGTCGAACGGCAGGCCATTGCGCGCCAGGTTCTTTTCCAGGGCCATGTGCGCCAGGTGGGAGTCGCCGCTGCTGGTCACCTGCACCTTGCCAGCCAGGCTGGCGGCCACGGCCCCGAAGCTGTCGTTGAGCACCAGCACCCGGCAGTTGGCGTCAGGTGCCTGCGCGTGCAACTGCGCGAGCAGGTATTCGTCGGCGGCATCGAAAGCCTGCAAAGGGTCGTTGGCCTGTTCGGGCTGGCGGATCAGGTCGAGTTCGGCGTAAGGGGTGGTCAACAGGGGCATGGCGTCTGGCTCGGGTATGAAACTGCCCGTTGCGGTTCGCCCCGGGCTTTGCCAGGCGATTCTACAGGGCTTTGCCCCGGGTCGCAGGTCTGAAGGTCAGATCCAGCCGCGCAACGCGGCAATGGCGATGGCGCCAGCCTTGTTGGCGGCATTGGTCTTGGTGATCACGCTGCGGATATGGAAATTCACCGTGCTTTGCGACAACGACAGAATGCAGGCAACGTCGGCAGCGGTCTTGCCAGCGGCGGACCATTTCAGCACTTCCAGCTCACGCGCGCTCATCTTCGGTTGTGGCGGGCATAACGCGTTCAGGTGGTGTTCGCTGAGCACGGCATGCAGCGTGTGGCACAGCCACTGCACACTGCCGGCCTTCTCGTAGAGCTCGTTGATGTCGATGCTGCCCGCCGGGCGGGCCACGCTGATCTGGCTCTCGTTGTGTTGCAGGTCGTGCAGCGACTGCGTCCAACCGTGACGCAGGCCATGATGGCAGGCTGCTTCGCGAAAGTGCGGGGCCTCATGATAGAGCTCGTCGGTCCACAGCACCGGCAGGGTCGACTGGTGGCTGAGGTGGGCGGCGCAGTCCTGCTTGTAGAAGTCGTCGCGCTGATAGCAACTGATCCATTCATCCGGATAGTTGCTGTACAGGTAGAGCCTGGGCGTCTGGGTCGCGATCTGAATGCGCAGGTTCAGCCCCAGGTACTGCATGGCCAGGTCCTGCGCCAGATGCACTGCGATGTTGAACAGCTTCTTTGGGCTGCGCTCGCTGACGAACGCATCAAGATGTTCAGGTTTCCAGTGAAGCATCTGAAACACTCCTTGAGGCGCGGGATTCAATCCGTTTGAGAATCAGGACTAGTGTAGGAAAAGACCTACCGTTGTGTTGGGATTTTTTGCTATAGCCAACCGCATTCTCTGCGACTTTCATACCGGCACCCGGCGTGAGGCCCTACAAAGCGGTGGTTTTTATCCCGAGCACTTTAGGCGACACTGTGCACACGCCAACCCTGGAGCCCGATATGACCGCTAGCGCCGAAAAGTTCACCCGCCAGACCCTGCTCGATGTTCAGCCGCTGACGCCGAACCTCTTCAGCCTGCGGGTTACGCGCGATGCCGGGTTCCGATTCCGTTCCGGCCAGTTCGCCCGGCTGGGCGTGACCAAGGCCGATGGCAGCGTGGTATGGCGCGCCTATTCCATGGTCAGTGCGCCCCATGACGAGCACCTGGATTTCTTCTCCATCGTGGTGCCGGGCGGCGAGTTCACCAGTGAGCTGAGCCGCCTGGGGGCAGGTGATACCTTGCTGATAGACCGCCAGGCGTTTGGCTTCCTCACCCTCGACCGGTTCGTCGGCGGCCGCGACCTGTGGCTGCTGGCTACCGGTACCGGCATTGCGCCGTTCATGTCGATCCTGCAGGACTTCGAGGCCTGGGAGCGGTTCGACAGCATCAAACTGGTGTATTCGGTGCGCGAGGCCAGAGAGCTGGCTTATGTGGATGAAATTGCCGGGCTGGAACAGCGCGATTATCTGGCCGAGTTTGCTGGCAAGTTGCAATTCATTCCGGTGGTGACCCGCGAGCAGCACCCTGGCGCGCTGAACCAGCGCATTACCACGCTGATCGAGAACGGTGAGTTGGAGAAGGCGGCGGGGCTGGAACTGTCCCCCGAGCATTCGCGGGTGATGCTGTGCGGCAACCCGGAGATGATCGACGAGACACGCAAGGTGCTCAAGGCACGCGACCTGCAGTTGAGCCTGAGCAAGCGGCCCGGCCAGGTGGCGGTCGAGAATTACTGGTAAGGCGCTGGGCCTGGGCACCGGCGCTGCCGGTGCCGGCGAGCAAGAGCGGGCTGCAAGGCAGCCCGGCAACCTCAAGGCAAACGGTTCTGATTCTGCGTCTTGAGCAAATCGCGAATCTCGGTCAGCAGGGTTTCCTGGGGGGTAGGCACTGGCGGGGCAGTCGGTGCCACGGCCTCTTCACGCTTGAGCCGGTTGATGGCCTTCACGCCCATGAAAATGGCGAAGGCCACGATCAGGAAGTCGATCACGGTCTGGATGAACTTGCCATAGGCCAGCACCACCGCCGGTACGTCACCTTGAGCGGCTTTCAGGGTAATGGCCAGATCGCTGAAATCCACACCACCAATCAACAGGCCCAGCGGAGGCATGATCACGTCGCCGACGAAGGACGAGACGATCTTGCCGAAGGCTGCGCCGATGATGATACCAACCGCCATGTCGACGACGTTGCCTTTGACCGCGAAGGCCTTGAACTCATTGAGCATGCCCATGTTTAGATCCTTGTAACAAAAGGTGAGGTAAACGCAGTGTAAGCCACTTGAACGCTTCATGCGTTGTGTTCAGGGCAACTGACTGCGGTTAGAACGAATAGTTTTGTCGCATCCCGAAGCGCTCGAGGCACGTGCGGCTCGGCTATCATGGCGATTTTTCCAGGAGACCCCAACCCATGGCCAAGGCCAAGCGCATGTATGGCTGCACCGAGTGCGGCGCGACCTTCCCCAAATGGGCCGGCCAGTGTGGTGAATGCGGGGCCTGGAACACCCTGGTCGAAACCATGATCGAAAGCGGCGGTGCCGCTGCGCCCAGCAGTGGCCGCGCCGGCTGGACCGGGCAGCAGGCACAGATCAAGACCCTGGCCGAAGTCAGCGTCGAGGAGATCCCCCGTTTCACCACCAGCAGCACCGAGCTCGACCGTGTGTTGGGTGGCGGCCTGGTAGACGGCTCGGTGGTGCTGATTGGTGGCGACCCTGGTATCGGCAAGTCGACCATCCTGTTGCAGACCCTGTGCAATATCGCCGTGGGCATGCCGGCACTGTATGTCACTGGCGAGGAATCGCAGCAACAGGTGGCCATGCGCTCGCGCCGCCTGGGCCTGCCCCAGGACAAGCTCAAGGTCATGACCGAAACCTGCATCGAGACGATCATTGCCACGGCACGTGTCGAAAAACCGCGGGTAATGGTGATCGACTCCATCCAGACCATCTTCACCGAGCAGTTGCAGTCAGCCCCTGGTGGCGTTGCCCAGGTGCGTGAAAGCACGGCGTTGCTGGTGCGTTATGCCAAGCAGAGCGGCACGGCCATCTTCCTGGTCGGCCATGTCACCAAGGAGGGCTCGCTGGCCGGCCCGCGGGTGCTGGAGCACATGGTCGATACCGTGTTGTATTTCGAGGGCGAGTCCGACGGCCGCCTGCGCTTGCTGCGGGCGGTGAAGAACCGCTTCGGCGCCGTCAACGAGCTGGGCGTGTTCGGCATGACCGACCGCGGCTTGAAGGAGGTATCCAACCCGTCGGCGATCTTCCTCAACCGTACCCAGGAGGAAGTGCCGGGCAGCGTGGTGATGGCCACCTGGGAAGGCACCCGGCCCATGCTGGTCGAGGTGCAGGCGCTGGTGGACGACAGCCACCTGGCCAACCCGCGCCGGGTCACCCTGGGCCTGGACCAGAACCGCCTGGCCATGCTGCTGGCGGTACTGCACCGCCACGGCGGTATACCCACCCACGACCAGGACGTGTTCCTCAATGTGGTGGGCGGGGTCAAGGTGCTGGAAACCGCTTCGGACCTGGCGCTGCTGGCGGCGGTGATGTCCAGCCTGCGCAATCGGCCACTGGCCCATGGTCTGCTGGTGTTCGGCGAGATCGGCTTGTCGGGCGAGGTACGCCCGGTGCCAAGCGGGCAGGAGCGCTTGAAGGAAGCGGCCAAGCACGGCTTCAAGCGGGCGATCGTGCCCAAGGGCAATGCGCCGAAGGAGCCGCCAGCGGGGCTGCAGGTCATTGCCGTGACCCGGCTGGAGCAGGCCCTGGATGCATTGTTCGAGTAATTCGTAGCCTGTACTGGCCCTATCGCCGGCAAGCCAGCTCCCACAAGGATCGCCTTAGGGCTGACAGGTGTTTGCCACAAGGTATGGCAGCGCCTGTTGGAGCGAGCGCCGCCCGCGCGGCGCAATCGCGAGCTGCGCTCGCTCCTACGTTTGTTTCGGGCCAATTATTCCTGTGGGATTCGCGCGCGAACGCCTTGGTGCATGCCTCAATATCGCGCCGTACAAACAAGGCGGCCGCGCGCGCCTGTCACAGGCGTTACTGGCCCGAAACAAACGTAGGAGCGAGCGCAGCTCGCGATGCGCCGCGCGGGCGGCGCTCAATCTCACAGGCGCTGCATACCTTGTGGCAAACACCCGTGAGCCCTGATGCGAGCCCTGTGTGGCTTGCCGGCGACAGGGTCAGCCCAGGCAAACGAAAAAGGGGGCCGATGATGCGCATCGGCCCCCCACCTCACCGCTCAGGCAACCCTCAATGCTCGGCCACCGCCGCAGGGCGTCTGACCGTTTCATTGCCATGCTCATCCAGCTCCAGCATCGGCACCTCGTTACCCTCGGCATCGAACAACTTGCCATCCTTGAAGTAGTCGCCATCGCGCAGTGCAGAAATGTCCGAATACTGGATGGTGCGCTCGTAGGCCGCAGCGAACACCGACTGGTTTTCCGAGTTGCCGGTGGTGAAGTGGTTGAAGATCAGGTTCAGCAGGATGGCCATGATCGCCGCCGAGCTGATGCCCGAGTGGAAAATGGTCTCGAACCAGTTCGGGAAGTGGTGGTAGAAGGTCGGCGCGGCGATCGGGATCATGCCGAAGCCCAGCGATGCCGCGACAATGATCAAGTTCACGTTGTTCTTGTAGCTGACCTTGGACAAAGTGCGGATACCACTGGCCGCCACGGTGCCGAACAGCACGATGCCTGCACCGCCCAGTACCGGGGTAGGGACGGCGGCAATGACCCGGCCCATGATCGGCAGCAGGCCGAGAACCACCAGGATCAGGCCACCGGTAGCCACCACATAACGGCTCTTGACGCCGGTAACGGCCACCAGGCCGACGTTCTGGGCGAATGCGCTTTGCGTGAACGAGCCGAAGATCGGCGCCAGAATGCTCGACGCCATGTCGGCACGCAGGCCGTTGCCCAGGCGCTTGGAGTCGACCTTGGTATCGATGATCTCGCCCACGGCAAGGATGTCGGCCGAGGTTTCCACCAGGGTCACCATGATAACGATGCACATCGACAGGATGGCCGCGATGTGAAACTCGGGCATGCCGAAATGGAACGGCGTGGGGAAGGCGAACATCGGGCCTTCGGTGACCTTGCTGAAGTCGGCCATGCCCAGCGCCCAGGCGATCAATGTGCCGACCACCATGGCCAGCAGGATCGACAGCCGCGAGATGCTCGCGCTACCCAGTTTGCTCAGCAGCAGCACAATGGCAAAGGTCAGCGCCGCCAGGCCGATATTGGCCACGCTGCCGAACTCGGGCGAAGCGCTGTTGCCGCCCATTACCCAGCGCGCGGCGACCGGCATCAGGGTCAGGCCGATGGTGGTGATGACGATACCGGTCACCAAGGGCGGGAAGAACTTGGTAATGCGTGAGAACACCGGGGTGATCAGAAAGCCGATCAGTGATGCCGCCATGACCGCACCGAGCACCCCCGGCAAGCCACCGCCACCTTCGCTGCTGAGAATGGCGCCCATGGTCGCCACGCCAGCGAACGACACGCCCTGCACCAGCGGTAGCTGGCAGCCGAAAAACGGCAGACCCAACGTCTGCAGCAGGGTGGCCAGGCCACCGGCAAACAGCGAGGCGGCGATCAGCATGCCGATTTCGCCACCGTTCAGGCCAGCGGCCTGCCCCAGGATCAGGGGCACCGCGACGATCCCCCCGTACATGGTCAACACGTGTTGCAGACCATAGGCCAGGTTGGCGCCCAGCCCGAGGTTTTCGTCCTCGGGGCGTTGAGCGGGAGACGTGCTAGGGGACGTAGTCATGGAGCAGGCTCTCTGTTTATTGTTGTGGCGCTACTGTAGACACTTCCCGTGATTGATTGCCACAAGAATTGTATACAATATTTTGATCGGAGCGCGCACAAGTGCGGCATCAGGGTGTGTCAAAACCCAATGCATGAGCCGTACCAACTTGTCTAAAGCTGTACTAGAGGGGTGTGTACAAAGTCCTGCTACCCAGCCCTAAAGCTGTCTGAGTAGACAGGAAACACAAAGTGGGAAGGCCCTTAGCTAGCTAAGAGATTCCATTCTTCGATCAATTCGCGCAGCTCACGCATCATTCTGGTGCCGTCACCCAGGTTCAATTCCACAAGACGGTGCAGATGGGTCATCGATTCGACATCGATGTACAGGCAGATGAAACCAAGCCGGGCCGGTTCCTCGTGGCGCAGTTCGACCTGCATGGTCACCTGCGTTTGCTCGTCCAGCGTGATGATTGCGTCGAAGTTCTGGCTCAGGTCGGCATCCCATTGCTGCGGGCGTTCCACCAGCAGCCCCTTGAGCGAAATGTCCAGCAGCTTGGGCGACCAGCATCGGGAGCCTTGGTGAAGTTCGGTAGGGGCGTCGAAGCAGATTCGCTGGAAACGCCTACGTTCGTCGTGATCGCTCATGGGGTAAGGCCCTCGGGTGGCATCCTGATCAGGGTGATGAAGGGTTTGTGCATCAGGTACTGCAATCTGGCCGCAGAGGCTCTAGACCAAAGCAAGTGTGGCAATGCCGCCTGACTCGCCCTAGACTCGGTGGGCGGTCTTTCCAATCCAACAGCTGGAAGCTAACCATGAACAACAATAATAGCCTGCTACGCCACATACCGTGGCTGGCGCTGGCAGTCATAGGGGCCTGCGCGCTGGGTGTTGTTGCCCTGCGTCGCGGTGAGGCGATCAATGCCTTGTGGATCGTGGTCGCGGCAGTGGCCATCTACCTGGTCGCCTATCGCTACTACAGCCTGTTCATCGCCACCAAAGTGATGCAACTCGACCCGCGCCGTGCCACCCCGGCGGTGCTCAACAACGACGGCCTGGACTACGTTCCGACCAACAAACACATTCTGTTCGGCCACCACTTCGCCGCCATCGCCGGCGCTGGCCCACTGGTGGGCCCGGTGCTCGCCGCGCAAATGGGCTACCTGCCCGGCACGCTGTGGCTGATTGCCGGTGTGGTGCTGGCCGGTGCAGTGCAGGACTTCATGGTCCTGTTCCTGTCTACCCGCCGCAATGGCCGCTCGCTGGGCGACATGGTGCGCGAGGAAATGGGTCGCATTCCGGGCACCATCGCCCTGTTCGGCTGCTTCCTGATCATGATCATCATCCTGGCGGTGCTGGCGCTGATCGTGGTCAAGGCCCTGGCCGAAAGCCCATGGGGCATGTTCACGGTAATGGCGACCATCCCGATCGCGATGTTCATGGGCATTTACATGCGCTACATCCGCCCGGGCCACATTGGTGAAATCTCGATCATCGGCGTGGTGCTGCTGTTGGCCTCGATCTGGCTGGGGGGCCAGATTGCGGCCGATCCGGTATGGGGCCCGGCGTTCACCTTCACCGGCGTGCAGATCACCTGGATGCTGGTCGGTTACGGTTTCGTGGCTGCGGTGCTGCCGGTGTGGCTGGTGCTGGCGCCGCGCGACTACCTGTCGACCTTCCTCAAGATCGGTACCATCATCGCCCTGGCCATCGGCATCCTGGTGACCATGCCCGAGCTGAAAATGCCGGCGCTGACCCAGTTCACCGATGGCACTGGCCCGGTATGGAAGGGCACCCTGTTCCCGTTCCTGTTCATCACCATTGCCTGTGGTGCGGTGTCTGGCTTCCACGCGCTGATCTCCTCGGGCACTACGCCCAAGCTGCTGGATAACGAAATCAACGCCCGCTACATCGGCTATGGCGGCATGCTGATGGAGTCGTTCGTGGCCATCATGGCCATGGTGGCTGCGTCGGTGATCGAACCTGGCGTGTACTTCGCCATGAACAGCCCGGCAGCGGTGGTCGGCGCCGATGTGGCGTCGGTCGCGCAGACCGTGAGCAGCTGGGGCTTCCTGATTACGCCCGAACAACTGGAGGCGGTGGCCCGCGACATTGGCGAGCACACCATCCTGGCCCGTGCCGGGGGTGCACCCACGCTGGCGGTAGGTATCGCGCAAATCCTGCACCAGGTGCTGCCGGGTGAAAACACCATGGCGTTCTGGTACCACTTCGCGATCCTGTTCGAGGCGCTGTTCATCCTCACCGCGGTCGACGCCGGTACCCGTGCCGGGCGCTTCATGCTGCAAGACCTGCTGGGCAGCTTCGTACCAGCCCTGAAACGCACCGAGTCGTGGGGTGCCAACCTGCTGGCCACCGGCGGTTGTGTAGCGTTGTGGGGTTACCTGCTGTACCAGGGCGTGATCGACCCGCTGGGCGGTATCAACACCCTGTGGCCACTGTTCGGTATCTCCAACCAGATGCTGGCGGGTATTGCCCTGATGCTGGGCACCGTGGTCCTGATCAAGATGAAGCGCGAGCGCTACATCTGGGTCACCCTGCTGCCGGCAGCCTGGCTGCTGATCTGCACCACGGCGGCGGGCCTGATCAAGCTGTTCGACCCGAACCCGGCTGTAGGTTTCCTGGCCCTGGCCAAGAAATACAGCACCGCCTTGGACGCCGGCCAGGTTCTGGCCCCGGCCAAGGACATCGGGCAGATGCAACACGTGATCTTCAACGCCTACACCAACGCCGGCCTGACCATTCTGTTCCTGCTGGTGGTGTTCAGTGTGCTGTTCTTTGCCATCAAGGTCGGCTACGCCGCCCTCGGCCGCAAAGAACGCAGCGACAAGGAAACCCCGTTCCAGGCCCTGCCTGACGCTTGAGAGGACCGCTGTCATGTTCAACGACCTGGGTCGACTGGGTAAGTACCTGGGGCAGGCCGCCCGCCTGATGGTCGGCATGCCCGACTACGACAACTATGTCGAGCACATGCACAAGACACACCCGGACAAGCCGGTCATGACGTATGAGCAGTTCTTCCGCGAACGTCAGGAAGCACGTTATGGCGGCAAGTCCGGGCCCAAGTGCTGTTGAGTCTCAAGCGTTAACCTGTACCGGCCTCATCGCTGGCAAGCCAGCTCTCACAGGCACTTCACAGGCCTCCAGGTTTGTGCGGTGCCTTTGGGGCGCTCTTTCAGGTACTGCCCAGGCGTCAAGGTTTGCGCGGTACCTGTGGGAGCTGGCTTGCCGGCGATGTGGCCAGTGTTTTTTCCGCACAGGAGATGTTCTGCGTGCAGACGCCCATTCCCGTAACCATCCTCACCGGCTTCCTCGGTGCCGGTAAGACCACCTTGCTCAAACACATGCTCAAGGCCGAGCATGGTCTGAAGCTGGCGGTGATCGAAAACGAATTCAGTGACGCCGGCATCGACAGCCAGTTGCTGGGCGACCAGCCGGTGCAGGTGATGACCCTGGCCAACGGCTGTGTGTGCTGCAGCATCCATGGCGACCTGACCCGCGCCTTGTACCTGCTGCTCGAGCGCCTGGATGCCGGCGAAATCGCCTTCGACCGCCTGGTGATCGAATGCACCGGCCTGGCCGACCCGGCGCCGGTGGCGCAAACCTTCTTCATCGACGAGGAACTGCGCGAGCGCTACATCCTCGACGGCATCATCACCCTGGTCGATGCCAAGCATGCCGAGTTGCATCTGACCCAGACCATCGCCCAGGCCCAGGTTGGCTTTGCCGATCGCCTGTTGCTGAGCAAGACCGACCTCGTCGAGCCGGCTGCGGTCCAGGCCCTGCGCGAACGCCTGGCCCGTATCAACGGGCGGGCGGCGATCCGAGTGGTCGAGCACGGTTGCATCGACCTGGCAGAGTTGCTGGACGTGCGCGGCTTCAACCTCAACCCCGACCTGGGCGCAAACCTGAAACCCTCGCTGCGCCCGGTGCTCAAGCCGGCCACCCCCGACCGCATCGGCACCCTGGTGTTGCGTACCGAAGCCGCGTTGGATATCGACCGCCTCAGCGGCTTCATGAACGACTTGCTGGAAACCCATGGCAAGCAGCTGCTGCGTTACAAGGGCGTGCTGAACATTGCCGGCGAGGACCGCAAGCTGGTGTTCCAGGGTGTGCTCAAGCTGTATGGCTTCGACTGGGACGCCGAGTGGGCCGAAGGCGAAACCCGCGAAAGCGTGATGGTCTTCATTGCCGATGACCTGCCTGAGGCTACGATTCGGGCTGGGTTCGAGGCGCTGGCTGAGGGCTGACCCGGCGCGGCGAGGGTGGCGCGAACCACTGCGGCCACGAGCTGCGGTGGCGCGTTTGCTCCTCGATGCAGGGGATCAGCCGCTCCCTCAGCACGGCGGTTTGCCCCACGGCCTTGGCCGTGCGGTACTTGATGCTGTGGATGCACTCGCGGTCGCCGAACTCGCAGCGGTTGAGCGCGGTGCCCCCACAGGGGCCATTGGCCAGGCCCTTGGGGCAGGTTTCCGGGCAGGTGTACAAGGTGTCTTCCAGGCGGCAGCGGCCGCAGGTATCACAGCCAACCAACGGGCGCTTAACGCTGCGCTCCAGGGTGTGCAGCACCTGTGCGCCAAGGCGGGTAGTCCACAGTGGCTGGCGCACCGCCCAGCCAAACGCCTTGCTCAGGCTGTTGCGGCGGCTGAACAGCAGCCCATGCATGCCATGCATCAGGTGGTAGCGGGCTTTTTCCTTGAACGAGGCATCGACCCTTGATTCGCCCTTGCGCCAGTTGGCCTGGGGGGGATGGAAGGTGACTGCCGGCAGCCCCGGCATCTGCCAACTGGCTTGCCAGGCGGGCGCCCATTGCTCCAGGGTGTGGACGTGCGTTTGCCAGTACGCCAGTCGCGCTTCAAGGGCAAGCAGCTGCTTCAGGTCATGAATGCCCGACAGGTGCACGCCCGCGTAACCCATCAGCTTCGTACCGATGATCTGCAAGGCAAGGCGGTCAACGCTGCGCGACTGGGCAAAAGCCTTGGACTGCGCCGTTTCCGCCTCGAGCATCTCGCGCATGGAGGGGGTAACGGTCACGCCGGCGACGTGGTCGAGCATCGCTGCACGGCCATGGGTAAGGCTCATCAGGCAGGCCAGCATGGGTTTGGGCGCGGCCTGGCGGCGCATCCAGTGCATGGCTTCCTGGTGTTTGGCTGCGTCGAAGCCCAGTTGCAAGGTGAGGAAGTCGGCCCCCGCAGCCAGTTTTTTCTCGGCCTTGAAGTACTGCGCGCCGCCTTCTTCCTCGTGGTACTTGAACGGGTTCAGCGCCGCGCCCAGCAACCAGTGCGGGCAGGCCTGGCGGGCAATCTGCAGCGCGGCCACCGACTCCAGGTAGCGCACCGGGCGCTGGCCGGGTTCATGCCCAGGCAAACGGTCACCGGTCAGCAGCAGCAACTGGTCGAGGCCGGCCGCCTCCATGCGCTGCAATTGCGCGAGCAAGTGGTGGCGTTCGCGGTCCTTGCCGGAGAAATGCGGCAGGGCAGGCACCGGGCGGTCGAACGAGGCCAGGGCGTCCAGCGGCGACATGTCCAGCGGGCTGCCGACGCGGTCGCCGATGGCCACGGTCATTGGCCAGCCGCACAGCTGCGCACGGTCCATGATCGCTTGCAACGCAGCGAAGCGTTCTGCAGAGGCTTTGGGCACAAACTCCATGACACAGACGAAATGGTGTTCACGCAGCGCGGTTTTCAGCAGGCTCATGAGGCCGGGCACCTGGTATGGTCAGGGTGGCATTGTGCGGCAGAAGGCGCAGGAGGTCATGTCCGGATGCGCAGGCTGGTGCTCTGAACAAGACATGGGGCGGCCCCTGCGCCCTCAGGATCATGAGAATTTCTTGGGTTCATCTTAAATTTTATGAGTTTGTCTCAACCCCACGATCCACTGGAAAATCCCCTCATCAATTTGAGCATGCTGAGGGGCGACACATGGCACTGGCACACAACCTGGGCTTTCCACACATTGGCGGCGACCGCGAACTGCGGGCCCGCCATTGGCAAGTGCAGAAAGACGCCGGTATCGAACTGCTGCCCGTCGGTGAAACCGGCCAATGTGGTCACCTGCCGGGTACCGATGACCAGCCATTTGCCCTCAACTGGGAACCCTTGTTCGAAGAGGTGGAGCATGCCAACGCGCTGGGCCATGCCATCAAGCCTGTCGTGATTGGCCCGTTGACCTACCTGTGGCAGGGCCAGGCCCGCAACGCCGACTTCGACAAGCTGGAACTGCTCGATCGCCTGCTGCCCTTGTATGATCAGGCCCTCAACCGCTTGGCTGCGCTGGGCGCCGAATGGGTCCAGATCGACGAACCGATCCTCGCCCACGACCTGCCCCAGGACTGGAAAAACGCCTTCGAGCGCGTCTACAACATCCTGCAGCGTGCACCGTTGAAGAAGTTGATTGCCACGTACGCCGGTGGCCTGGATGGCAACCTTGGCCTGGCCGCCAACCTGCCAGTCGATGGCCTGCACATCGATCTGGTGCAGGCGCCCGCACAGTATCAGGCCATCCTTGACCGCCTGCCGGCCTACAAAGTGCTGTCGCTGGGGCTGGTTGATGGCCGCGATGGCGCGCCTTGCGAACTGGACAATGCCCTGGGGCTGTTGCAAGACGCCCATGAGCGCCTGGGGGCGCGGCTGTGGCTGGCGCCGGCCTGTTCGTTGGCGCATGGCACCGTAGAGGTGGCTGTGCAGAAGTGCCGCGAAGTGGCTGCGCTGGCCGCCTCGCTGGAGCAGTACCGAGTCGCGGCTTGATCATCTGCTGCTTGTGCCGGCCTGTTCGCGGGCTTGCCCGCTCCCTCAGGTACAGCGCATGTATTGAAACCTGCACTACCCTGTGGGAGCGGGCAAGCCCGCGAACAGGCCGGGCCTGCTCAACTCAAACGCCGCTCAACGTTCGATAGCCAGTGCAACACCTTGGCCACCGCCAATGCACAAGGTCGCCAGGCCTTTGTGGGCATCGCGCTTGATCATCTCGTGCAACAAGGTCACCAACACCCGGCAGCCGGACGCACCAATCGGGTGGCCCAGGGCAATCGCCCCACCGTTCACATTGACCCGTGCCGCATTCCACTCCAGCGCCTTGCCCACGGCCAGTGCCTGTGCAGCAAAGGCTTCGTTGGCTTCGATCAGGTCCAGTTCGCTCAGCTGCCAGCCGGCCTTGTCCAGGCAGCGCCGCGTTGCCGCAACCGGGCCGATGCCCATGATCGCCGGGTCTACCCCGGCACTGGCATAAGCGGCGATCTTCGCCAGCACCGGCAGGCCCAGGGCCTCGGCTTTGGTGGCGCTCATCAGCAGCACGGCGGCAGCGCCGTCGTTCAGGCTGGAGGCATTGCCAGCGGTGACGCTACCGTCTTTCTTGAACGCTGCGCGCAGCTTGCCCAGCGACTCGGCAGTGGTGTCCGGGCGCGGCTGCTCATCACGGGCGAACACTTTCGGCTCGCCCTTCTTCTGCGGCAGCACGACAGGGGTGATCTCCGCATCGAAGCGGCCGGCCTCGATGGCAGCGAGTGCCTTGCGTTGCGACTCGGCGGCAAAGGCATCCTGCTGTTCACGGCTGAGGCCGTACTCGTCCACCAGATTTTCGGCAGTGATGCCCATGTGGTAGTCGTTGAAGGCATCCCACAGGCCATCGGTGATCATGCTGTCGATCAGCTGGCCATGGCCCATGCGCTGGCCGGTGCGGGCCGAGGGCATCACATAGGGGGCCAGGCTCATGTTCTCCTGGCCACCGGCAATCACCACCTCGGCGTCACCGCAGCGGATGGCCTGGGCCGCCAGGTGCAGGGCTTTCAGGCCCGAGCCGCACACCTTGTTCAGGGTCAGCGCCGGTACGCTGAAGGGCAGGCCGGCCTTGATCGCGGCCTGGCGCGCCGGGTTCTGCCCGGCGCCGGCGGTCAGCACCTGGCCAAGGATGACTTCGTCGACCTGCGCCGGGTCCAGCCCGGTCTGCTCCAGCAGGCGCTTGATCACGGCGGCGCCGAGGTCAACCGCAGGCATGCTGGCCAGGGCACCCTGGAAGCTGCCAATGGCGGTACGGGTTGCGGCGACGATGACCACGTCGTTCATGTTGTTGTTCTCCGTGCGGTGGGCGTAAGGCTTCAAGCATCGGTGCCCTGGGCTCATTTGTTAAGTTTGTTTTTCTTCGAGATTGATGTGAAAAGCAAATGAATGGCCGCGCAGCGGTCCACCCCGGTTTTGCATCGCCCGGATCACCCCGTAATATGTGTCGGATAACCTGCGGGGGTAGTCTCACCCTCTGATCAACAGGAAACGCCCATGTGGCGCTTCCCCAGCATAAACCTGACGAGGTACAGACATTGGCCATCATTCATCCTAAGGTTCGCGGTTTCATCTGCACCACGACTCACCCGAAGGGCTGCGAGCTCAACGTCCGTGACCAGATCGAAGCCACCCGCAAGCTGGGCGTGCGCGAGGATGGTCCGAAGAAGGTCCTGGTCATCGGTGCTTCCAGTGGCTATGGCCTGGCAGCACGCATTACTGCAGCGTTCGGCTTCAAGGCTGACACCCTGGGCGTATTCTTCGAAAAGCCAGGCACCGAAACCAAGGCCGGCACCGCTGGCTGGTATAACGCTGCGGCTTTCGACAAGTTCGCCAAGGCAGAGGGCCTGTACAGCAAGTCGATCAACGGTGACGCCTTCTCCGACGAAGCCCGCGCCAAGGTCATCGAGCTGATCAAGAACGAAATGGGTGGCAAGGTCGACCTGGTCATCTACTCGCTGGCCTCGCCGGTGCGCAAGCTGCCGCAGACCGGTGAAGTGATCCGCTCGGCACTCAAGCCGATCGGCCAGCCGTACAAGTCGACTGCCATCGACACCAACAAGGACACCATCATCGAGGCCAGCATCGAGCCGGCCACCGAGCAGGAAATCGCCGACACCGTTACCGTCATGGGTGGCCAGGACTGGCAACTGTGGATCGACGCCCTGGCGGGCGCCGACGTACTGGCCGAGGGTGCGCGTACCGTGGCCTTCAGCTACATCGGCACCGAGATCACCTGGCCAATCTACTGGCACGGCGCCCTGGGCCAGGCCAAGCAGGACCTGGATGAAACCGCGCTGCGCCTGGACAAGAAGCTGGCCGCTGAAGTGAAGGGCGGCGCCAACGTGGCGGTGTTGAAGTCGGTGGTGACCCAGGCCAGCTCGGCCATTCCGGTGATGCCGCTGTACCTGTCGATGGTCTTCAAGATCATGCAGGAAAAGGGTGTGCACGAGGGTACCCAGGACCAACTGGACCGCATGTTCCGCGACCGCATGTACCGTGCCGATGGCGCCCCGGCCGAAGTGGACGAGAAGGCCCGCCTGCGCCTGGACGACTGGGAACTGCGCGACGACGTGCAGGATGCCTGCAAGGCCATGTGGCCGCAGGTGACCACCGAGAACCTGTTCCAGCTGACCGACTACGCCGGTTACAAGAAGCAGTTCCTCAACCTGTTCGGCTTTGAGCGCGCTGACGTCAACTACGACGAAGATGTAGCCACCGATGTGAAGTTCGACTGCGTCGAGCTGTAATTTCACACCGTGCTGGCCTCATCGCTGGCACGCCAGCTCCCATTTCGACAGCGGTGCCTTCAAGGCCTGTGTCGGGGCTGGCTTGCCGGCGATGGGCTGCAAAGCAGCCCCGGCAATCTCAAGCCTTGCGCGACAGTGGCGGCGCAGCAAACGTCACACCGGCCAGGCCGTGCTTGATCAGCGCCCGGATATTGCCATGGTCACTGCCCTCAGGCGTGGCCAGCACATCCCGGTAGTGCTCGCCGAAAGCTAGCAACGCTTCCTGATCGCTCAGCCCTTCAAGCACGGCCAGGCCCAAGGTTTTGCACGAACCTTCGTTCTGCCCGGCGGCATTCTCGACACCCCCATTGTTGAACGCCTGCGGCTGATAGTTGTAGTGCTCGGCAATGAACGCCAGGGTGTCGGCAAAGGCATGTTGGCCGCTGGCCAGGCTGGCGCGCAGGGTATCTAGATCAGTCACGAGGTTTTCCTTTTTCGAACGCCGCTTGCTGCTCGGCGCTGGCTTCTTTCTGGTATTGGGCTTTCCACTGGGCATAAGGCATGCCGTACACCGCTTCGCGGGCGTCATCCAGGCTCAGGTCGAGCTCACGCTCGTCAGCCGCAGCCTTGTACCACTTGGACAGGCAGTTGCGGCAGAAGCCGGACAGGTTCATCAGGTCGATGTTCTGCACGTCGGTGCGTTTCTGCAAATGGTCGACCAGGCGCCGGAACGCGGCGGCTTCGAGTTCAAGCTGTTGCTGTGGGGTCATGTGGGCTCTCACGTCATGCGGTTCTTCAGGTGGCGGCCACCATTGATGACCACCTGGCTGCCGGTGCTGTACTGGCTGGCGAGCAGGTACTTGACCGTCTCGATCAGTGGCCCGGCGCCGGGTTCGAACTCCAGCAGGGCCTTTTTCAAGGTGTGCTGGCGGTAGGCTTCGTCACCCCCTTCCTTGAGGATCAGCAGCCCGGGAAGGATACCGTTCACATGCACCTTGGGCGCATATTTTTCGGCGAACGACAGCACCATGTTCTGCAGCGCGGCCTTGGTGGCGGCATAGCCAATGTGGCTCTTGCTGCCGCGCGAGGAGGTTTCGTCGCAGATGTGAATGATGTCGGCCTTGTCCTGCTTGGCCAGCATTTCGCCCAAGGCCAGGTTGAGGTGGTAGGGCGCCTCTACATGCAGGCGGAACATGGTCTCGAGGTTGTCCAGGCCATCGTCCAGCCACAACGACGCGTTATGGATGATGGCGCGCAGGCCGTCGTAATGCTCGACCAGGTAGTCGATCAGCGCCTGGCGGTCGTCTGCCCGGCACAGGTCTGCCTGGAACTGCACGATGTTCGGGTGGGCCGCCTGTGGCTGTACGGTACGGCTGGCACTGACCACCGTATGGCCGGCCTGTGCCAGTTCAAGGGCCAGGGCCAGCCCGACGCGCTGGCTGGCTCCGGTAACGAGAATTGGGCTGTTCATGTTCGGGGCGGTCAACTTGTCTGTCCTGTGGTTGCCGCCCAGCATACCCGAACTGTTTGCCCGTTGTACGGCCTGGCCTCAGCGGCTGCGCAGGGCGCTCGCGGTGGCCGAAGAGGGCTGTAGCCAACCGGCCAGCAGGCGGGTGGACAACGGGATGAACAGGTACACCATCAGTGGCGTGAGGGCCAGGGTGCTGAGCAGTACCCGTGGTACCAGGTCGAGTGCGGCCAGCCAGTGGCCGAACGCCGTGTTGAACGCCAACGACACCGGGAAGAACGCCAGCCAGATGGCCACGGCCTGTTTCCAGCGCGGCGGTTTCTGCACCGCACTGGCGCCAAACCAGTCGTCAATGCCACTGACGCGCGCCTCTTTGGGGCGCTCGAACAGGCCATTGCCGCGCTGCAACCAGGCCCGCCGCGAGGCCGAATGCTCCCAGGCATGCAGGGTGGGCTCATCGCTGAAGCGGAAAATGATCTGGAACTCGTCGCCATCGTGGGGTGGGGCGAGAATGCCCGAGCCCAGGTAGCCGGGGAAGTCAGTGGCCAGCTGTTCGCCCTCATGCAGCCAGGCCAACAGGTCCTGGTAGCGGCCATGTGCGGCGCGGCGCGACACCATCAGGGTAACGGGTGGGGTAGACATTGTGTATCTCCTGGCAACGGGGCTGGCGGGTAGCCGGCCCCTTGGCTGCGTGGCCCGGGGTGGTGGGCAACGCAGGCAGACATGCAAGAATCGGGCGCGGATTATCGCGCAGTTGTGCTGTGTGGCAACTGTCTGCCGGCAAATGGTCGCAACCTGTGCCCGGCGCTGTCGTAGTAGACTAGGCCCTCTATTCCAGCACACAGGATGCCGTGCAGATGAGCGAACTGGGACGCAAGCCGGGGGCCGATGCGAGTTTCGAGCAGCAAGTGCTGTTTCCGATCCGTGAAGTGTCCCGCCTGACTGGCGTCAATGCGGTGACCCTGCGCGCCTGGGAGCGCCGTTACGGTCTGATCCAGCCCATCCGCACCGACAGCGGCCACCGCCTGTATTCCCAGGAGGACGTCGACGATATCCGCAATATCCTCGGCTGGCTGGAGCGCGGCGTGGCGGTCAGCAAGGTGGGCAGCATCCTTGCCCGCAGCCAGGCGCTTGCCGGGCAGGCCACGCGCGCAGTGGACAACTCGCTAGGCTGGCAGCAGCAGGTGCGCTTGGCAGTGCAACGCTTTGACCTGCCAGGGCTGGGCCGCCTTTATGAGGAGGTGTTTGCCGCCAGCACGCTCGATCAGGTTTTCGCCGATGTTTTCATGCCGGTGTGGCACGACCTGGCCGTGCGCCATGGCGGCTACGGCCAGACCAGCGAGTGGCTGTTTTTTGACCAGTTTTTGCGCGGGCGGGTGTTCACGCGTTTGCAGCTGGCGGCCGCGCCGCGTCGCCACAACGTGCTGCTGGTGCCCTTGCCGGGGCAATGCCATGAGCTTGAACTGCTGGTCACCAGCCTGCTGCTGGGCAGTGACGAGGTTGGCGTGACGCCGTTGGTGTGTGGGCAGCCCCTGCAAGAGCTGGCGCTGGTCTGCGAACGCATGAAACCAGACGCCCTCGTGCTGTTTTCCCACCAGCCGCTCACTGCAGAGGTCAGCCGCTATCTGAAGCGGCTGGCGTCGGTGCTGGGCTGCGCGTTATTGCTGGCGGGAGAGGCAACGGACCAGGCCAGCGGCGGCCTGGCGGGCAGCCCCCTGGTTTGCCTGGGGGCACAGGGCGGGATGATGCGTCAGCGTCTGCGCCAGTGCCTGGCAGGTCAGCTGGACACCTGAGTGTGCAGTTCGGGGTGGGCGCGGCAATGGGCCTGCAGGATGTAGTCGCGCAGGCGTTCGATTTCTTCCGCTGGGCTTTGGCCAAGGTCGTACGCTGCCAGGTCCGGGCCAATAAGCCGGCCCAGCACACCCTGCAGTTCGATCGGCTGGATGTTGCCGGGGGCGAAGCGCAGGTCGAAATGTGCCGGCGCGCTTGGCAGGCCACGCAGCTCCACCAGCACGCCTTTGAAGGAAATTTCCCGTACCCACAGCCCGCCAGGCGCGCCATGGCCGTCGAGCAGGGCGCTGGGCTGCTCCAGCGACAGGCGCCATGGCCGCAGCATGGGGCCGTCCTCGTAGATTTCCGGGGAGCCGACTTGCAGGTGCAAAGCGTGGAATTCATCTTCCACCAGTTGCAGCGGGAAGCTGATTTGCTGGTTGTTGAATTGCGCCTGCAAGGTCACTTGTTCATTGGCCACCAAGCGGGTGAGCAAGCTCTGGATGCGGCGGTCGCCATTGACCTGCAGGCTCGACATCGAGTCGGCCAGGTTCAGGTTGGGCGAATGCTGCATGCTCTGAATGAAATCCAGCTCGTCCTGAGTAAGAAGGGCGTCTGCTTGCATGATCGAACTCGGTGGTGGCGATTTCTTCAACGTAGTTGACCGTAACCGGGGGGCTTGGTTCAGGTGCGTTCGTCGGCTTTCAGACGAGCGCGCAGTTCGGCCAGCTCTCGCTCCATTTCCACCTGGCGGGTGACGTCCTTCTGAATGCCGATGAAGTAGGTACGTCGCTCGGCGTCGTTCCTTACCGCCGTGATCGACAGCTCGTTCCAGAAGGCAGTGCCATCCTTGCGGTAGTTGCGCATCACTTCCCGGCACGGGCGGCGTTCGGCCAAGGCTTTGCGAATGCGCGCACGCGCGAGCTGGTCACGGTCGTCAGCCTGCAGGAAGCGGCAATCCTGGTAGAGTATTTCGTCCCGGCTGTAGCCGGTCAGGCGTTCGAACGCGGCGTTGACGTAAATGAGGATGGTGTCGTCGCCTTCCTGTTCGGCAACCACGATACCGTCATGGGATGCGTCAACCATCGATTGCAGCAGTTTTGCGTTGATCATGTTCAGGCCATGCGGCAGGCAGTAAAAACGGACGCGCTGTAGCAGGCGGCTTTGGCAGAGGCGGCCTTTTGCCAGCGGTGAATGCTAGTATCCTACGTTTTCACTCAGTTTCGGAATCCTCTACCCGATGAAAGTCGCCATTATTTCCGGATCGGTCTATGGCACCGCCGAAGAAGTCGCCCGTCATGCAGAAACGAAGCTCAAGGCCGCCGGCTACCAAGCCTGGCACGCCGCACGTGCCACTTTGCAGGACCTTGAAGGTTTTGCCCCGCAGGCCCTGCTGGCCGTGACATCGACTACCGGTATGGGTGAGCTGCCGGACAACCTGATGCCCTTGTACAGCAGCCTGCGTGACAGCCTGCCAGCGGCCTTCCGTGGCCTGCCGGGTGCAGTGATTGCGCTGGGCGATTCCAGCTATGGCGATACCTACTGCGGGGGTGGCGAACAGCTGCGCGAGCTGTTTGCCGAGCTGGGCGTGCGCGAGGTGCAGCCGATGCTGCAACTGGATGCCAGCGAGACGGTGACCCCGGAAACGGATGCCGAGCCGTGGCTGGCCGAGTTGGCTGATGCCTTGAAAGGCTGACGGTCAGGTTCAGCAATTATGGGCCTGCCGCAGGGAGTGTCCGGGCAGACCTGCCAGCCAGACCCCGATTCATGCCTCGCTGCCGGGTACCGGCCACTCGCGCAGCAGCGCCAACCACGCTTGCGCGGCCCGCGACAAATACGCGCCACGCCGCCAGATGAAGGCAATGTCCCAGCGCAGGTCCCCCGGTGAGCGCAGGGGCATACGCACCACACCAGGGCGTTCCAGGGCTTTTGCCACCACCCGGGGCAGCAGCACCACGCCCTGGCCTGCCGCGACCAACGCTGCCAGGAAATCCGCCTGGCCACTGCGCCCGCCTTCCGTCGGGGTGAAGCCCTGCTGCTGGCAGGCTTTCACCAACCGGTCATTGAGCACGAAACTGCGCTGGTAGAGCAGGAACGGCGTTGCGGCCAATTGCTTCAGGTGCACCCCGCCCAGGCCTGCCAACGCATGCCCCGCCGGTAGCAGGGCATCCAGCGGCTCATTGCAGAACGGCTGGTATTCGAACCCGTCGTCGCTGGGCGTAAGGCTGCCACCGAGCTCCAGCTCGCCACTTCTGACGGCCTGCTCGATGCTGCGGCTGCCACCCTCAACCAACTGGATGGCGATGTTCGGGTGGCGCCGCCGGTATTCGGCGAACAAACCGGCGAACAGCGCATCGCTGCCCAGCATCGGCAAGCCCAGGCGCAGTTCGCCACGCTCCATCTGGCTCAGATCGTCCAATTCGTTGAGCAGCGCCTGGCGTTGGCGCAGCAGGGCCTCGCCGCGCTCAAGCACGATGCGCCCGGCGGCGGTCAGGTGCAGGTGTGATGCCTGGCGTTCCAGCAGCGGCTGGCCCACATCTTGCTCAAGCTGCGCCACTTGCTTGCTGACGGCCGACTGACTGATGTGCAGGGTCTGTGCGGCTTGGGTAAAGCCGCCTCGGTGCACCACTTCGATAAAGCTGCGCAGCTGTTTGAATTCCATGTGCCAATTCCATTATGGAATGGTAGCAAGTCTAACAATTCGCTTCTGGCCTAGGCAGCCAAAACTTAAAATGAGGGCCTGTCGAGGAACACCGCCATGAAACCCGCGTTACTGAAAAAACTGCTGCGCCTGCTTGCCGAGCTGGCCACCCTGTATGCCCTGTTTGCACTCGGTGGCCAACTGGCCACTTGGCTGGGCTGGCCTATTCCCGGCGGGGTCATGGGCCTGGCGCTGTTGTTGCTGTTGTTCGCCGTGGGGGCACTGAAGCCAGCCATGCTGCAACTGGGCGCCGGTTGGTTGATGGCCGAAATGCTGCTGTTCTTCATTCCTGCACTGATGAGCCTGCTGGACTATGGCGCGCTGATCCGGGACGAGGGCTGGCGCATCCTGCTGGTGATCGCCGTGAGCACGCTGATGGTGATGGTGGTGACGGCCCTGACCGTCGAACTTGTGTGCCGCTGGAGCATGCGCCATGAGCCTTGAACCCATGCCGTTGTTCTGGCTGGCGCTGACGTTGCTGGCTTACCTGGGCAGCCGCTGGCTGTACCGGCGCAGCAAGCGCTACCTGCTGTCGCCGCTGATTCTGGTGCCGGTGTTGCTGCTGGCGGTGGCTGTGCCGCTGCACACCGCCTATGCCGAGTACGCGCGCAATACCCACTGGCTGATGGGCGTGCTCGGCCCGGTGACCGTGGCCTTTGCCGTGCCGATCTGGCAGCAGCGGGCCATGCTTGCCCGGCATTGGCCGGCGTTGCTGGTCGGCATGCTGGCGGGCAGCAGTGCGTCCATCGCCAGTTCCTGGGGGTTGGCGCACCTGCTGGCGCTGGACAGTGCGACCAGCCTATCGCTGGTGCCGCGTTCCATCACCACGCCCTTTGCCATGCCCTTGGCCCATGACCTGGGCGGTGTGCCCGAGCTGACGGCGGTGTTCGTGATGTTCACCGGGGTGCTCGGTGCCATGTTCGGTGGCGTGCTGCTGCGTTGGTTGCCGCTGCGCACGCCGTTGGCCCGGGGGGCATTGTTCGGCGTGGGCGCGCACGGTGCCGGGGTCAGCCGGGCCCAGGAAGTGGGCCGCGAGGAAGGCTCGGTGGCCGGCCTGGTCATGGTCCTGACCGGGCTGCTGAACCTGTTCGCTGCACCGCTGCTGGCCATGTTGCTCTGACCGTTCGTGCCACTGACTCGCTCAGTCATCAAGCTGGCTGGCAACGCAAGTTCCACCCCTGGTAGGGCTGGCTAGACTCACCCTCGACATAGAGAGCACATGAAAGTGCCGAGGTGACATGCAATGACCGCAGCCTTGCCCTATCCAGTCCACACCACTTAACCGGGTTACTTCTGATGCCTTTGGCCGAAATTCCATTGTGCGTCTGGCGTACCCGGGGACAGAGCTTCACATTCCGGGGCCAGAGCATCCGCTACTGGACCGCAGGGCAAGGAGAGCCCCTGCTTCTTTTACACGGCTTCCCCACCGCCAGTTGGGACTGGCATTACCTGTGGGGGCCTTTGACGCAACGCTTTCGGGTGATTGCCTGCGACATGCTCGGCTTTGGCGATTCGGCCAAACCGGTCGACCACGCCTACAGCCTGATCGAGCAAGCCGACCTGCAGCAGGCGCTGCTCGCCCACTTGCAGGTGGACCAACCGGTGCACCTGCTGGCTCACGACTATGGCGGCAGCGTCGCTCAGGAGTTGCTGGCGCGGCACCATGAGCAGCGCGCCGAGGTAGCCAGCTGCGTATTTCTCAACAGTGGCCTGTTCGCCGAAAGCTGTCACCTGCTCCTGATCCAGAAATTGCTGCTGAGCCGTTTCGGCTGGCTGGTGGGTCGCTCCTTCGGGCGTGACGACCTGGTGCGCAACATGACCCAGGTCCATGGCCCCTGCACCCACCCGAGCGAGAGTGCCCTGGACGACTTCTGGAGCCTGATCGCCGCCAACCGCGGTACGCGCGTGCTGCATAAACTGGTGGGCTACCTGCTGGAGCGCCGCCTGCACCGTGAGCGCTGGGTTGCGGCCATGCAGTGCCCAGGTGTGCCCCTGCGGCTGATCAACGGCATGGTCGACCCATTGTCCGGCGCGCACATGCTTGAGCGTTACCGGCAACTGGTGCCACAGCCAGACACCGTGCAACTGCAGGGTATAGGCCACTACCCGCACACCGAGGCACCGGTGCAGGTGCTGCGGCATTACCTGGCCTTTCGTGAGCAACCGCTGAGTTTTTGCCAGGCGAAAGTGGCGTGGTCCTGAGCGGGCCTCATGGCCCGGCGTTATTACCAGGCATTCAGCCTGCGTGAGCTTGATTGTCTGCTTGCCGCCGGCGGCAGACACTCGGCTGACCTGAACCTGCCTGGAGCCCTCGGCATGAGCGAGCCTGTTCTTCTGCAAGATCGTGTGGTGATCGTTACCGGCGCCGGTGGCGGCCTGGGCCGTGCCCACGCGCTGCTGTTCGCCGCGCGCGGGGCCAAGGTGGTGGTCAACGACCTCGGCGGTTCCACCCACGGGGAGGGCGCCAGCGCCAGCGCTGCCGACCGGGTGGTGCAGGAGATTCGCGCCGCCGGGGGCAGTGCGGTTGCCAACCATGACTCGGTCAGCCAGGGTGCCCGCATTGTCGAGCAGGCCCTGGACAGCTATGGCCGCGTCGATGTCGTGGTGAACAACGCCGGCATCCTGCGTGACAAGACCTTCCACAAGATGGACGACAGCGACTGGGAGCAGGTTTACCAGGTGCATGTCGAAGGCGCCTACAAAGTTACCCGCGCGGCCTGGCCACACCTGCGTGAGCAGAACTGGGGGCGGGTGATATTCACGGCATCCACCTCTGGTATCTACGGTAATTTTGGCCAGGCCAATTACGGCATGGCCAAACTGGGCCTGTACGGGCTTACCCGTACCTTGGCCATCGAAGGGCGCAAGCACGGTATCCTGGTCAACGCCATTGCCCCAACCGGCGGTACGCGCATGACGGAAGGGCTGATTCCCCCGCAGGTGTTCGAACGGCTCAAGCCGGAGTTGGTCAGCCCCTTGGTGGTGTACCTGGGCAGCGAGCAGTGCCAGGGCAGCGGCGAGCTGTTCGAGGTGGGCGGGGGCTGGATCGGCAAGGTGCGCTGGGAGCGTAGCCTGGGGGTGGGTTTCGACCCGCGCGAAGGCTTCACGCCCGAGCAGGTCGCGCAGCAGTGGGAGCACATTGGTGATTTCGAAGGGGCAGTGCACCCGCAGGACAGCTTGCAGGCGCTGCAGCAGATGATGGCCAACCTGCAGAAATACCCGCTGTAAGGCCGCTTGTGTCTTGGGAGAGGATTAGCATCTGGAGTGAGAGCGGTGAATGACAAGCTGAATGCCGCAGGTGCCTAGAGCACGAGTATGAGCAGAAGCTGTCATTCACCGTTCCACTTTGGCGAGAGCCCGAACAGTTGGATGCGGCTCTGATCTCGAATCACAAGCGTGGGCCAAGCCAAAGTCCTCTCACCGCTTCTTGGATATCGATGTTTCCAGTCTTTCACTCGATGCGCTGGTGCGGCCACAGGGCATTAAAATTCATCCTCAGGGTGCCACTCAATGCGATGCTCAGGACTGGCGAGCCTTGGCTGGATCTGGTGTTGCCTCAGCCGAAGAGGGTGTAGATCAACAGCCAAAATGCAGGACTCGAAGATCACACGGTTCCTGTGGGAGCGGGCGTGCCCGCGAACACCGGCGCAGCCGGTGCCAGACACCGCGTCGCCTGCTTCGCGGGCAAGCCCGCTCCCACAATGAATCGCGCAGGCTTTTCAAATTTTGGGAAAGACAGTTGCTCCTACAGGTTGAGGTGTCGCGTGGCCCTGAGGCTTTGCCGGTGTCCGCGGGCGTCATTATTCAGCGCAAAAAAAAGCCGCTGCAAGCCGCAGCGGCCAATCGAGACGTTAGATCAAGGAGCTTCAAAATCTACGTCAGTGCACCTCGCAGGCCTGAAAGGCGGGGGGGAGAGCCCTTCATGCCGGCCAGTGAGTAAAGAATAAGCGCTTGATCCCGTAGGAAAAATAGCCGCTTATGACATTCACCTTTACGTTTCGGGCAACAGTTGCGCAACTGTTCAAGCCGCGGGCGAGTAGCCCATTCGCCAGCTGGTTTCCCGCGTTGCCGCCAGCAACCGCTGTGCCGCCGGGCCATGCTCGTCGGCATGGAAGATCGATGTAGGCCCGACCACGGTCATCACCGCCGCAACCTGCCCCAGGGCATTGAATACCGGGGCCGACAATGCATCCACGCCCGGCATCAACAAGCCGTGTACATGGTGCAGGCCACGTTCGCGTATGCCGGCCAGTAGCGCTTGATAATCGTCGGCAGAGTGCTGCAGGGCGGCCAGTTCACGATCACGCAGGTCCACCGTTTCCCGCTCGGGCAGGTAGGCAGCGAACACCAACCCGGTCGATGAGCTGAGCAGCGGCAGCACCGAACCGATCTGCGTCACCACGGTCACCGCCCGCACCGCGGGCTCGATGCTGACCACGGTCGCGCCCTGGTTACCCCATACGGCGATGAAGCAGCTTTCGTTCAGTTCGTCGCGCAGTTGCGACAGGGGCAATGCAGCAATTTTCAGCACGTCGATGCTGCCCAGCGCCGCCAGCCCCACCCGCAATGCCTCACGCCCCAGGCCGTAATGGTTGGTGGCAGCATCCTGTTCGGCAAACCCGCTGGCGATCAATGCCTGCAGGTAGCGGTGCACCTTGCTCGCCGGCATCTGCACATGCTCGGCCAGGCGTGACAACGAGGTGGAAGGGGCCAATTCAGCCAAGGCCTTGAGGATGTCGGTGCCGACCTCCGCAGAGCGGACTTTCTGCTTGCCGTTGTCGGCGGTGGTACTGGCTTTGGCCATGGACAGCTGCTTCCGGATTCTTCAGTCGGGCCTTTATAGCTTGACGCCATGCGTGGAGCAAATTACGTTATTCGTAATCTGATTACGATAAAAACAATGCAGACCCGCTGCCGCCCACCCCAGGGCCTGCAGCCAACTGCCCGCAACGGCTCGGCCAGAGCCCGGAGGCACCGATGAATCGCGATCCATCACCCGACCTTCACTACCTCAGCGGCTTCGGCAACGAGTTTGCCAGCGAAGCGCTGCCCGGTGCCTTGCCGGTCGGGCAGAACTCGCCGCAGCAGGCGCCCTACGGGCTGTACGCCGAACTGCTGTCCGGCACGGCGTTCACCATGGCCCGCAGCGAGCTGCGGCGGACCTGGTTGTACCGTATCCGCCCCTCTGCCTTGCACCCACGTTTCGAGCGCCTGGCGCGCCAACCGCTTCAGGGCCCGCTGGGGGGCATCAACCCCAATCGCCTGCGCTGGAGCCCCCAGCCGATTCCCGCCGAACCCACCGACTTCATCGAAGGCTGGCTGCCGATGGTGGCCAACGCCACGGCAGACAAACCGAGCGGCGTGAGCATCTACATCTATCGCGCCAACCGCTCCATGGAACGGGTGTTCTTCAACGCCGATGGCGAACTGTTGCTGGTGCCGGAACAGGGTCGCCTGCGCATTGCCACGGAGCTGGGCGTGCTGCAGGTCGAGCCGCTGGAGATTGCGGTGATCCCGCGTGGCATGAAGTTCCGTGTCGAGTTGCTCGACGGCCAGGCCCGCGGCTACATCGCCGAAAACCACGGCGCCCCCTTGCGCCTCCCGGACTTGGGCCCGATCGGCAGCAATGGCCTGGCCAACCCGCGGGATTTCCTCACCCCGGTGGCGCACTACGAAGAAACCACCGGCCCGCAGCAGCTGGTGCAGAAGTTTCTGGGTGAGCACTGGGCCTGCGAACTGCAGCATTCGCCGCTGGACGTGGTTGCCTGGCATGGCAGCAACGTGCCGTACAAGTACGACCTGCGCCGCTTCAACACGTTGGGTACGGTCAGTTTCGACCACCCGGACCCGTCGATCTTCACCGTGCTGACTTCGCCCACCAGCGTGCATGGCCTGGCCAACATGGACTTCGTGATCTTCCCGCCGCGCTGGATGGTGGCCGAGAACACCTTCCGCCCACCGTGGTTCCACCGCAACCTGATGAACGAGTTCATGGGCCTGATCCAGGGTGCCTACGATGCCAAGGCCGAGGGCTTCCTGCCGGGTGGGGCGTCGTTGCACGGGGTGATGAGCGCCCATGGGCCCGATGCCGAAACCTGCGAAAAAGCCATTGCCGCCGAGTTGGCCCCGCACAAGGTCGACAACACCATGGCGTTCATGTTCGAGACCAGCCAGGTGCTGCGCCCGAGCGTGCAAGCGCTGCAATGCCCGCAATTGCAGGCCGACTACGATAGTTGCTGGGCCACCTTGCCGAGCACCTTCAACCCGAACCGGAGATAACCCATGAACCACACTGCCATTGCCCGTAGCTGGGTCGAGCACGCCAACGGGCACAGCGACTTCCCGCTGCAGAACCTGCCAATGGGCATCTTCAGCCGGCCAGGTGAAGCCAAGCGCTGTGGCGTGGCCATTGGCGACGCAATCCTCGACCTGGAGGCGGTGCTGGCCGCCGGCCTGTTCGACGGCGCAGCCAAGGCTGCCGTCGAGGCGACCCGGGGTGGGGCACTGAACGCATTCTTCGCATTGGGGCGCAGCGCGCGGGTGGCCCTGCGCGAACGCTTGCAGGCATTGCTGGGTGAACACAGCGAACACCAGGCGGCGCTGAAGCCGGCCCTGCTCAACGCCGGCGACTGCCAGTTGCACGTACCGGCGCAGATCGGTGACTACACCGACTTCTACGTGGGTATCGAGCACGCCAAGAACGTCGGCAAGCTGTTCCGCCCCGACAACCCGTTGCTGCCCAACTACAAGTACGTGCCGATCGGTTATCACGGCCGTGCCTCGACCATCCGCCCCTCGGGTACCGAGGTGCGCCGGCCAAAGGGGCAGACCTTGCCGGCCGGGCACACCGAGCCCAGCTTTGGCCCCTGTGCGCGCCTGGACTACGAACTGGAACTGGGTATCTGGGTAGGCCAGGGCAACGCCATGGGTGAAGCGATTGCGGTAGGTGATGCTGCCGAACACGTGGCCGGCCTGTGCCTGCTCAACGACTGGTCGGCGCGCGACATCCAGGCCTGGGAATACCAGCCGCTGGGGCCGTTCTTGTCGAAAAGCTTCATTACCAGTATTTCGCCGTGGGTGGTCACCGCCGAGGCGCTGGCGCCGTTCCGCTGCGCCCAGCCGGCCCGGCCGCAAGGCGACCCGCAGCCACTGCCGTACCTGCTGGACGAGCGCGACCAGGCTGCGGGCGCGTTCGATATCGAGCTGGAAGTGCTGTTGCTGACCGCGCGCATGCGTGAGCAGGGCCTTGCCCCGCACCGCCTGACCTTGAGCAACACCCGCAGCATGTACTGGACCGTGGCCCAACTGGTTGCCCACCACAGCGTCAACGGCTGCCAGTTGCAGCCGGGCGACCTGTTCGGCTCGGGCACCCTCTCCGGTGCCACCCCTGGCTCGTACGGCAGCCTGCTGGAAATCACCGAAGGCGGCAAACTGCCGGTGGAGCTGGCCAGTGGCGAGGTGCGCAAGTTCCTCGAAGACGGTGACGAGATCATCCTGCGCGCCCGCTGCCAGCGTGACGGCGTGGCCAGCATCGGCTTCGGCGAATGCCGTGGCACGGTAGTCGCGGCCAACTGAGGGGGCAGGGCATGGAGCTGTACACCTATTACCGTTCCACCTCGTCGTACCGGGTGCGCATCGCGCTGGCACTCAAGGGCCTGGCCTACCAGGCCTTGCCGGTGAACCTGCTGCAAGGTGAACAGCGTGGCGCCGGCTACAGGGCCGTCAACCCGCAGGGCCGCGTGCCAGCCTTGCGCAATGACGGCGGTGAAGTGCTGGTGCAGTCGCCGGCGATCATCGAGTACCTGGAAGAGGTGTACCCACAGCCCGCCCTGCTGCCGGCCAATGCCGAGCGGCGGGCCAAGGTGCGCGGTGTGGCGGCGATCATCGGTTGCGACATTCACCCGCTGCACAATGTCAGCGTGCTGAACCGGCTGCGCCAGGGCGGTCAGGACGAGGCCCAGGTGAACGACTGGATCGCACACTGGATCAGCCAGGGGCTGGCGGCCGTGGAACAGTTGATTGGCGATGAGGGTTTCTGTTTTGGCGATACCCCGGGCCTGGCCGATGTGTACCTGATTCCGCAGTTGTACGCGGCTGAGCGTTTCGCTGTCGACCTTGGCGGTTGCCCGCGCATTCAACGGGTTGCCGCACTGGCAGCCGCGCACCCGGCATTCGCCCAGGCCCACCCGGCCCGGCAGCCGGACACCCCGGCTCAGTGAAGTGAGCGGTTCGCCGCCGGAAGCTTGCCGATGCGCTCGCACAGCTTCAGGCGCTGGACCGGGTCTTCCGTCAGCAGCAGGGCATGCTCCAGGTCGTAGCGTTCGGCTTGGGGGCAGTCCAGGTGTTGGTAAAGCGAGGCGCGGGTCATGTAGTCCGCGACCTGCACCGGCCCTAATTGCATGACCCGTTCGGCGTCGATCAACGCCGCCAGGTGGTTGTCATTGCTGATATGCAGTTGGCGCAGGTTGCGCGACAGGCGCTGCAGCATCTGCTGCGCGCTGGCGGTGCGCAGGTGCTCTGCCGTCAGCGGGAGGTCGGGGCCAAACTGGCGTGCCAGCAGCTCGCGACAGTCGCTGGGGTACAGGCGCCTGCCGCCACAGGGGTCGAGCAGGTGGTCGGCACCCGGCACGCGCAACAGGAAGTGCCCGGGAAAACCCACGCCCTCCAGCGGTATGCACAAACGCCTGGCCAGCTCGAGGGCGAGGATGGCCAGGGCCAGCGGTTGGCCTCGGCGGCGTTGCAGCACCTTGTCCAGCATGGCGGCATGTGGCCGCAACGGCAGGTATTCGTCTTGCACAAACCCCAGTGCATTCAGTTGGCGCAGCAGAGGCTGTGCCAGTTCACTCAACGGTAGCATGGGCAGGTGGGCACTGATTTCGCGCTGCAGGTCGTGCACGGTGGCAAGGCTGGCGGCAGGCGCGACGTTAGGGTCGTGCTCGGCGGCAACCCACAATGCGGCTTCCAGCAGGGCGACGGGCTCGCGTTCCAGGCAGGCCAGGCAGGCTTGACGTGGGTTCATGGGGCTTCTCCACACTCGCTTGAGTATTAGCTGCCGTGCGGGGTTTCGTCCAGTGGTCTGCCGGCGGCTGCAAACATGAGGCCGGGCTTATACTGGGTGCAGCACCTGTTGGGGAGCCTGTCGATGTTCGCGCTGATGCAAAGCACCCGTACCCAGTCACTGCACTTGTTCACCGACCCGCCCACGGGCCTGAAAGCGGTGGTGGCGATCCACAGCCAGCAGTTGGGGCCGGCGCTGGGTGGCTGCCGCTACCTGCCGTACGCCGATGACGAAAGCGCCATGGCCGACGCCATCCGCCTGGCCCAGGGCATGAGCTACAAAGCGGCACTGGCGGGCTTGCCCGTTGGGGGCGGCAAGGCGGTGATCTTGCGCAACCCGCATGTGGAAAACCGCGCAGCTTTGTTCGAGGCCTTCGGCCGCTTCGTCGATACCTTGCAAGGGCGTTTCATCATTGCCGTGGACAGTGGCACCTCGACCCTGGACATGGACTGCATCGCCCAGAGCACGCCGCATGTGACCAGTACCACGGCCTCGGGTGATCCCTCACCGCATGCGGCAATGGGGGTATTCGCCGGCATCCGCGCCACGTCCTATGCCCGCTTGGGCAGCTACAACCTCGAAGGCCTGCGGGTAGCGGTGCAAGGGCTGGGTAATGTTGGCTACGCCCTGGCCGAACAACTGCATGCGGCGGGGGCGGAACTGTTGGTGAGTGACCTGGACACAGGGCGGGTACGGCTGGCTGTTGAGCAGCTCGATGCCCACCCGGTGACCCACGATGCGTTGATCAGCACCCCCTGCGACATCTTTGCCCCGTGCGGTGTGGGGCCCGTGCTGAACGGGCAGAGCGTGATGCAACTGCGCTGCGCGGCAGTGGCGGGGGCGGCGAACAACCAGCTGACCACCTTGCAGGTGGCTGACCAGCTGGAGACCCGCGGGATACTGTATGCGCCCGATTACGTGATCAATGCCGGTGGCTTGATTTACGTGGCGCTCACCCACCGTGGCGAAGACCTGGGCACCATCACCTCGCACCTGGCACGCATACCTTCGCGGCTGACCGAAGTGTTCGGCCATGCCCAAGCAGAGAAACGCTCGCCGGCGCGGGTGGCGCAGATGTTGGCGGAGCGGTTGTTGTATGGCTGACGGGGTTTGTGTTGCATGCACCGGCCTCATCGCTGGCAAGCGAGCCCACGGGGATCGTATCAGGGCTGACAGGTGTTTGCCACAAGGTATGCAGCGCCTGTTAGAGCGAGCGCCGCCCGCGCGGCGCATCGCGAGCTGCGCTCGCTCCTACGTTGGTTTCGGGCCAATTATTCCTGTGGGATTTGCGCGCGAACGCCTTGGCGCATGCCTCAAAATCGCGTCGTACGAACAAGGCGGCCGCGCGCATCTGGCACAGGGGTTACTGGCCCGAAACAAACGTAGGAGCGAGCGCAGCTCGCGATGCGCCGCGCGGGCGGCGCTCAATCTCACAGGCACTGAAGATGCAACGGCTACCCTTGCCAGGAACCATAGAATCTCCCACAGATACCCCACAACCTTCAAGACTTGTGCGTACCTGTGGAAATCCTCACAGATTTCTCACAATTCTCAAGATTTGCGGTACCTGTGGGAGCTGGCTTGCCAGCGATGAGGCCGGTGCAGGTAATCACTCGGCTGGTTGCCCGTCGAGCAACTCGGCCAACGCATCCGGCTGGCTCTTGAACGCCCGGGCGAACACATCGCGGTTCTTGGCCATGTAGATACCGGCTTCTTCAACCTGCTGCTCGGTCAGCGATGGCACTGCCTTATGCAGCACTTCAGCCAGGCGCTCTGCCAGTTCGAGCATTTTGTCGTGACGGTCGGCTTCTGCCTTATCCATGAACAAGCGCTCCGGGTCGCGGCTGCTGCGGTACACCACTTCGACGGCCATTCATCACCTCTATGCCTTTTTGCTGGTTTGCAATTCACTGTATCTATATACAGTAATGGCAGTGTGGGCTGGTTCGCAAGCAGAAATTGCAGTGGGGTGTTTTGCGGGGGCGTCCGGCACAACATCTTTATCGCCTGTGAGATCGAGCGCCGCCCGCGCGGCGCATCGCGACGCAAGGCCGCTCCCACATCTGTTTCGGGCCAGTTATGCCTGTGGGATTTGCGCGCGAACGCCCTGGCGCCCACCACGATATCGCGTCGTACAGACAAGGCGGTCGCGCGCGTCCGGCACAGGCAATACTGGCCCGAAACAGATGTGGGAGCGGCCTTGCGTCGCGATGCGCCGCGCGGGCGGCGCTCGATCTCCCAGGCGCTGAAAATGCTGCGGCAACCCCCTGCCAGCCCTCCTGCAACCTAGAGCCAAACCCTCACTGCTTCATCCCCAGCTCGGCATCATCCATCAGCGCCTTGGCCATCGCACTCAAGTAATGCGCAGCCCATATCATCATCGGCTTCCCATCCATCAACCCGGTGATGGTCAATTCGCGCACATACCCCATCAACTCCGAAGACTGTTCGCGGGCATCCCTGCACGGGATCCCGGGCTCGATGCGGAATAGCGGGTGGGTGCCGTTTTCGCCCTGGTAGAAAGTGGTCTTGCCGACGGTGAACTGGGTGTCTTCTGTGGTCATTGGTCAGTCCCCTGATGTGCCTTTGGAATCAGGGTGTATTCGAGGGAATGGATGTAGCGGGGCGGATCGGGGATAACTCTCAGCATGATGTAGGCCTGTTCAAAATTGGGGCCACCACCTTCTGCTGTCAAACATCAAGGCGGCAGCTGTACATGGGTTGACAGACCGGTGAACAGAACCAAAAGCCGGCGCACACGAGGTGCCCCATGACAGCTGCCATAACGGCTAAGCCATGTGGTTAGTTCAGGGCGGCCTGTCAAAGCCGGTCGTTGATTGGCAACGACCGCCCGAGACTAGTGCGCACCACCGAACACCACAATGGCAGGGAGTATCTTTGGGAAATGCCCTACAAGAAAGGGCTTAAATCTGATTTTCCGCTGGCGCAATGCCATTTTATTTTCTGCAGCTTGCCATGCCACAAAGTGCCTTGCGGCAATCGGCCGCCTTCCCATGGCAGGGGCTTGGCCCTTTAACTGCATGGCAGAAACGTCACACCCGTGGCGCATCATCCTTGAAAGTCGTAGTGGGGAATGAAACATCGTGAACATCAAATGGGCAGAAAAACTGCGCAAGGGCCTGCACGGCTCGGCCGACTCGCTGGGCAACCTGTGCGTCGAAGCCTTCCATTACCTTGCCCTGTTCGGCATCGGCGCCATCACCGCCTATGCGGCGGTGGTCACCTTCCTGGACATGCTCGGCAAGGGCGGGATCAGCGTCGATGACATCCTGCTGCTGTTCATCTACCTGGAGCTGGGGGCCATGGTCGGGATCTACTTCAAGACCAACCACATGCCCATCCGCTTCCTCTTGTACGTGGCAATCACCGCGCTCACCCGCCTGCTGATCGGCGATGTTTCGCACCACAAGGCGCCGGATGAAGGGCTGCTGTACCTGTGCGGGGGCATTCTGCTGCTGGCGTTCTCGATCCTGGTGGTGCGCTACGCCTCGTACCGCTACCCCTCGACCAAGGTGCTGGATGCCAACGGCAAGCAAGTGGAAGAGGGCAAGTAGGCCTCAGCGGCATAGGTGAGCAGCACAACACCGCAGGTCGCGGAAAGCTGCGGCTTTTTCTTACAGACGCCTCTGAAAATCCAAAGAACGCGCATCACGCCAACGTATGGCACCCTGTTGTCCAAACCCGGAAAATCCCTGGGTTATGGCTTTTTGATATTGCCCTCCCTGGGCTGTAACCCACGGAGGGCGTGGCCTGCGCACGGTTGACACCATGGCGCACAAGCCTATTAACTCAGCAGCTCTCAAGGAGGGTAACCCGGCACATGACTTGATTCATGCCGAGCGTTTACAGGGAGATGCTGATGATCATGGCGCGTCTTGACGCTATCGCAAGCCGTTCCGTACCTGGCGAACAGGAGTAATCCCTCATGTTCGAAGCAGCCAGGTTCGGCGACGATATTTCACACACCGGCGCATTGGGCGGTTTCCTGTTGGGGGCCGCTCTGGGCATCGCACTGGTGGCCAGCGTGGCCACCGTGGCCTTTGCCACCTTCACCTGCGGGTTCGGCGTAGCTTTGCTGGCAGGTCTCGCGGCGGGGGTTGGCGGCAGCTTGCTGACCGCTGCCGGCGAGGCGTTGGGCGGCCTGTTTTCATCCCCCTCAGGGACGATACTGACTGCCTCGCCCAACGTCTTCATCAACAGCCGCAAGGCCGCCCGCGTCGAAAAGAGCCTGGGCGCTTGCAGCAAGCACCCCGGCTAGGTGCAGATCGCCGAGGGCTCGACCAACGTCTTCATCAATGGCGTGGCGGCCGCGCGCAAGGGCGACAAGCTGACTTGCGGCGCGACCATTTCCGGTGGTTCGAACAATGTCTACATCGGCGGCGGCACTTACCGTTACCTGCCGGTGGACGACGAAGTCCCTGAATGGCTACGCACCACAGTGGATACGTTGATGGCCGTCGCCGGTGCCGCCGGCATGATCGCCCAATTGATCAAGGTCGGCACCCAAGCCGGCATGAAAGCCATCATGCCTTGCGCCCTGAAGTTCACCGCAGGCTTCATCGCAGGTGAGGTGGCCAGCCGCTACGTGGTCGAACCCGTGGCGCGCAGAGCCATCGGTGGCCTGGTCGGCAACCCCGTCGACCTCACGACGGGCCGCAAGCTGATCCCCGATGAAATCGACTTCAGCCTGCCGGGCCTGATGCCGATCGAGTGGTCGCGCTTCTACGTCAGCGACCTGACCGTCGACAGCGTGCTCGGCCGCGGCTGGATACTGCCGTGGGAACAGAGCCTGCGTCGCAGCGGCAGTTTCATCTACCTCACCGACAACCAGGGCCGCGAAATCCCGTTCGTGACCCTGCAACCGGGTGAGCGGATCTACAACCCGCACGAGCAGGTGTACCTGGTGTGCACCGAGGGCGGCCACTACATCCTGCAGACCCTCGACAACCTGTTCTTCTACTTCGGTGAAGTGCCAGACACCAACACCGAAGTGCCGCTGCAGCGTATCGAGAACGTCCTCGGCCACTTCCTGCACTTCACCCGCACGCCTGACGGTACCCTGACCGACATCAGCGCCACCGGCGGCACCCGCGTGCACTTGCACTACGACCACCCGCTGGGCCGCCTGACCGATATCAAGCGCGTGGTGGACAACCATGCGGTCGAAACGCTCACCCAGTACCGTTACGACGAGCATGGCCAGCTGAGCGCGGTGCGCAACCGCAACGGCGACAGCGTGCGCAGTTTCAGCTATGTCGAAGGCCTGATGGTGACCCACAGCAACGCCTTGGGCCTGGGCTGCCACTACCGCTGGGAAACCCTCGGCGGCAAACCGCGTGTGGTCGAGCACTGGACCAGCGATGGCGAGCACTACCATTTCCGCTACGACCTCGACGCCCGCACCAGCTGGGCCACCGACGTGCTTGGCCGGGAACTGGAAGTGCAGTACAACGCCGACCACCGCGTGGTCGCCAGTCGCGATTATGGTGGCGAGCGTTACGCCATCGAGCTGGACGAAAACGGTAATATGGTTGGCCTGACCTTGCCGGACGGTAACCGCCTGCAATTCAAGTACGACGAGTTCTCCCGCTTGCTCGAAGAGGCCGACCCGCTGGGCCGCAAGACCACCTACGAATATCACCACCTGACTACACTGGTGACCCAGGTCAGCTACCCGGACGGCAGCACCTGGCGAGCGCGCTACGACGACAAGGGCAACCTGCTCGCCGAATTCGATGCCCTCGGCCAGATGACCGAGTACCTGAACAGCGATGACGGCCTGCCGCACACCATCATCGATGCGACCTACAAGTCCAAGTACCTGTGGTGGAACACCCTGGCCCAGGTCGAGCGTTACCAGGATTGCTCAGGCAAGAGCACGTATTATCGCTACGACGAGCGCCAGCACCTCATTGCAGTGACCGACGCGCTGAACCAGACCACCACGCTGGAGCGCAAGCCCGATGGGGAAGTGTTGCGCATCCACCATCCGGATGGCACGGCGGAAACCTTCACTTACAACGGCCTTGGCCAGGTGCTCAGCCACACCGATGGCAAAGGCCAGACCACCCGCCTGCTGCGCACTTCCCGTGGTTTGCCCAGTAACCGTCAGGACCCGAAAGGAGAGATGGTTCGCTACGGCTATGACAAGGCCTTGCGACTGACGTCGCTGGTCAACGAGAACAATGCGACCTACAGCTTTGCCTACGACGTGTCGGACCGGCTGATTGAAGAGGTGCGGGTAGATAACCTGACCCGGCGTTTCAGCTACAACGTCGGTGGCCATCTGACGCGACTGGATGAGATTGGCTATGGCGAGAATGCCGAACGGCCCGAGCGCCATACGCTGTTCGAGCGTGATGCCATTGGCCGCTTGATCGCCAAGATCAACAGCGATGCAACGCAGACATTCGCTTATGACGATGGCGACCGGTTGCTGAGCATCGAGCGGCAACCAACCGGGATCGGCAAGCAGCTTGGGATCACGGAAGAAAAGCTTGAGTACGCCTACGATCTGCTAGGCCGGCTAACGAAAGAAATCACCCCCGATGGGACGCTAGCCTACGAGTACGACCCGCTCAGCAACCTGACCACGCTGACCCTGCCGGATGGGCGCAAGGTGAATCACCTGTACTACGGCAGCGGCCACCTGCACCAGTTGAACCTGGACGGCTAGGTCATCAGCGACATGGAGCGCGATGACCTGCACCGCGAGGTATACCGGACCCAAGGCAAGCTCACCAGTTGCTTTGGCTATGACGCCATGGGGCGCAAGGCCTGGCAGTTTGCCTCGACCTTGCCGGCCGACAAGCTCTCGCAAGTGCACAACACCGGCATCAACACCTCTTTGCTGGTCGAGCACGCCTACAACCCGATCCACCGCCGTTACCAGTACGACCCGGCGGGTGAACTGGTGCGTACGCTGGACAAGCTGCGTGGCGAGATCAAGTACGAGTATGAAGCCAATGGCCAGTTGCGCAGTCGTGATACCGGCTCGCTGGTGGGCAGCGAGGAATTCCGCTACGACCCGGCAGCCAACCGGTTGGACTTCAATGCGCGGCAGTTTGCCAAGGTCAAGGACAACCGCATCAAACAGTGGCGGGACCAGGAGTACCGCTACGACCCATGGGGCAACCTGATCGAGAAGCGCTCGGGGCACAGCAAGCTGCAGTACTTTACCTATGACTGCGAGAACCGGCTGGTTAGGGCTGAGACGGTGGTCAATGGCAAGCTGGAGAGCGGAGGTGAATATCGTTACGACAGCCTTGGGCGGCGAGTGGCCAAGCGGGCTGAGATCAATGGTGAAGTCGAGCACAAGCGCTTTCTTTGGCAAGGGCTGAGGATGCTGCGTGAGGAAACACCAGGGCAGAGCATCCTGTACCTGTATGAACCGGGTAGCTATGCGCCGTTGGCGCGGGTTGATCAGGCCGAAGGAGAAGAACAGAAGCTCTACTACTTCCACACGGATCAGATTGGTACACCGTTGGAACTGACGGATAGAGATGGCAGGATCGTTTGGCAGGCGTCGTATCGCTCATGGGGTGCAATAGAGAGTCTGCCCATCAATGAGGTCGATCAGCACCTACGCTTTCAAGGCCAGTATTTTGATGGCGAAATCGGGCTGTATTACAACACTTTCCGATTCTATGATGCGGAAGCGGGGAGATTCATTACCCAGGATCCAGTAGGGTTGGCTGGAGGATTGAATCTCTATCAGTACGGACCTAACCCGCAAAACTGGGTTGACCCTCTAGGGTGGACGTGCTCAACTGCCTTGACAGTAAGTAAGCCCAAAGCATTGTCAAGCCCGGGGCTTTCTAGTGCGGAAAAGACTTTTTTAGAGAAGCAGTTTATGAAAAAGAAAAATGCACTCAACCGGGCTGCTAAGCGAGGTGAGCTGGTTTGGTCACCTGGAACGCATGATATCCGAATTTCTTCGCTTCAAGCGTCGTATCGAAAAGCAGTCACCGAGCGTTACGAAAGAATGTTCGGGGAAGCACCTGATCTTTCAAGGTTCAATGCCGATCATCCTGTTGATTTGATTGTTGGTGGGGCTGCTAGCCAACGCTTGCAAATGCTTAATGAGACAATCAATAAAAGTGTGGGTAGCTCCCTGAAAGGTGCTGGTAGGCGTGCTGGGTTAAAGCCCGGTGATATGATTAGCGAGATAATATGGGAGTAAAGCATGGCTATCGAGTTTGATGTTGTTACAGATACTGCGACCCTGGCGGTGTTTGATTTGCAAGCAATACGCCATCGAACGAGTGATACATTTGATTGGTGGAGTATTCAAAGTGATGAAATTTCTGAAATGAACGAGGGTAATATTGCTTTTTTGAATTTGGGTGCGGATGGGCGGTATCAAGTAAAAATTGTAGATAATTTGGTTGCTCCAAGTGGTGGCGTTTATTTGAAGGTTCCTTCTGGTCAAGTTTTCATAGGCGCCGGAGAAGACACATCTGGAGGGGGGCTAGAGCCTGACGGTTCGGATGCAGTACAAGGTGAGTTTATCAGTCTCGAAGCAGGAAGTTATTATATGGGCTACAAGGTCGAGGATGGGGGGATTTGTTTGGCTTTCTCGCCATCTAATAAATTTAGGAATGCTTTAACAGATTCGATAAGGCTAGGTGCTTAGGGTTTGATGGAAGGTTTGGTGAGGTGGCGAGACGTCTGTTAGTTTGAAGAAAGCGCTCTTTGGCAGAGGAAATGTAGGCGGCTGACGGAAGACGTCAGCTTTGCCCAGTAGTTATGTTGTACTTTATCAATTAAAGCGCCTGAGCCGTTAATCTTGAGTTGGTAATGACCGGGTAGATACAACCCACGAGCAGGTGTATCTGGTGTGCACCGAGGGCGGCCACTACATCCCTCGACAACCTGTTCTTCTACTTTGGCGAAGTGCCAAACACCAACACTAAAGTACAGTTGCAACGCATCGAGAACGTCCTCGGCCCCTTCCTGCACTTCACCCGCACACCCGATGGCACGCTGACCGACATCAGCGCCACCGGCGGACGCTTCGGACCGGCTGATTGAAGAGGTGCGGGTAGATAACCTGACCCGGCGCTTCAGCTACAACGTCGGTGGCCATCTGACGCGACTGGATGAGATTGGCTATGGCGAGCATGCCGAACGGCCAGAGCGGCACACGCTGTTCGAGCGTGATGCCATTGGCCGTTTGGTTGCCAAGCTCAATAGCGATGCGCGGCAAGACTTCGTCTACGACGACGGTGACCGCTTGCTGAGCATCGAGCGGCAACCAACCGAGATCGGCAAGCAGCTTGGGATAACGGAAGAAAAGCTTGAGTACACCTACGATCTGCTCGGCCGGATAACGAAAGAAATCACCCCCGATGGGACGCTAGCCTACGAGTACGATCCGCTCAGCAACCTGACCACGCTGACGCTGCCAGATGGCCGCAAGGTCAACCACCTGTACTACGGCAGCGGTCGCCTGCACCAGTTGAACCTGGACGGTCAGGTGATCAGCGACATGGAGCGCGACGACCTCCACCGCGAGGTCTACCGCCCCCTGAGCAAGCTCACCAGCTGCTTCGGTATGACGCCATGAGTCGCAAGGCCTGCCAGCTTGCCGAGACCTTGCCAGCAGACAAGCTATCGCAAGTGCCTAGCACCGGTAGCAGCGCAACTAACCCTCAATGGGCCAGGAACGCACGGGGCTCGTGACGGGCGTCGCGAGTCAGCGCAGCCAGCACCTGCAAGGGGTTCTGGCCCAGCTCGATCGCCAGGCCCAGGCGTATGCTGTCGATCACCCGCTGCAGGCGCACCGGGTCGTTGCGCTGGGCTCGGGTGATCAGGCGCTTGGCAACCACGCCTGCGTCATCGGAAAGGGTCAGCATGATGCTGCCGTCAAGGTTGGCAATGCTCAGGTTGACCCGGTATTCGGGGGCGAAAGCGGCGCTGATCTGCTCGAATGGATTGTTCATGCCAGAAGCCTGCAAAGGTGGACTGCAGAAATTGACCGGCCCGCACCCGGTTCGTTCAAGTAGGGCAATTGGCCATTAGCGCATCTACACTCCTTGCATCGCAGCCGCGACGCATGGCCAATGGCCGGCAAAGGAGTGCCCGTGCTTCCCTCATTCGCTGCCCGCCAGCGTGGCGCAATCGGCCTCATGGCCGTGGTTACGCTGGGCCTGGCGCTGTTGTTCATGCTGCTGGTGATCGACAGCGGCCGGTTGTACCTGGAGCAGCGCAAGCTGCAACGCATTGCCGACATGGCCGCGCTGGAGGCGGCCGGCCAGTATGCCGTTTGCACCGGCAGCGGGCCGCAGGCCACGGTGGTTGCCCGGGCGGCGGCCACCCGCAACGGCCATGCGCCCGGCAACCCGCTGGCGGCCAGCTGCGGCTACTTGCAGACCGGCGCCAACAGCCTGCGCACGTTCACCACGGACAACAACCGCACCGAGGCGATTCGGGTGGACGTGAGCAACACAGTCCCCACCAGCGTCGCGGCGGGGGTGTATAGCCTGGCACAGGGCACAGGGGTGCCGCTGACCACCACCTTGCACGCCCATGCGGTGGCTTCGTCGCCTGTTCCACCGCAGGCCATGCTGAGTATCCGAACCACCCTGGCCACCGTCGATTCGCGACAGTCGGTGTTGCTCAATGCCCTGCTTGGTGCCTTGGGCGGTAACGTGCAGCTTGATGTGGCCGGCTGGCAAGGCATTGCCAGCACCCAGCTCAACGTGCTGCGCTACCTGGACCAACTGGCCATCGACCTCAACCTCAAGGCCGGTGACTACCGGCAACTGCTCAGCGCCGATGCTACCGCTACGCAACTGCTGCAGGCGGCGGTGAAGGTACTGCAGCAGAGCGGCGCGGCCGCCAACGTGGTGACCAACCTGGGCAAGCTGGCACTGGGCGCCAGCAACAGCACCTTGCTGCAGCTGGGCGATTTGCTCGACATACAGAACGGCACCACGCAGGCCGGGCTGGATGCCAGTATCCAGTTGCTGCAACTGGTGCAGGGCGTTATCCAGCTGGCGGTCAGTGAAAGTGCGGCAACGGTGGACTTGCCGGTCAGCGTGCTGGGGCTGGTCAATGGCCGGGTCCGCCTGAAAGTGATCGAGCCGCAGCAGATTTCTGCGGTGGGTGACCCGCGCACCGATGAATTGCGGGTACATACCGCGCAGGTGCGGGCGATGATTTCGCTCGACCTGCCGCTGCTCGACTCGGTGTTCGGCTTGCTCAACGCGGTACTCGACCTGGTCGGGCCGATCACCAATGTGCTCAACAACCTGCTGAGCCTGAACCTCGCCAGTACCTTGCAATCGGTACTGTGTCTGGTCGGCGTGCCGTGCACTGTCACCGATATCATCCTGGTCCCGGACAAGCTGTCGCTGGATATCGGCCTTGAGGTGGCGGAAGCGACCACGCGCCTCGACCCGCAGGCCCCAGGCACCTTCAGTTGTTCACCCAAGCGCCTTGTCACGCAAGCGCAAAGCTCGGCGGCCAAGGTTGCGGTGGGGCGTTTCGAGTCCAGCAATGCGTTCTTCATGAGCGGCACCACGGTGGTCAAAGCATTGCCATTGGTGGACATCGGTACCAAGCGGTGTACCCGGTTGCTGGGCATTGGCACGTGCCAGGCGCGTGTTCCTTTTGCCGCTGGCGGGCTGGGCGTGCGCGTCAACAGCAAGGTTTTGGGCAGCGGGGCCGTCGAGCGCCCACTGGTGTTCCAGGCGCCCGACAGCGTGCTGCCCAACATCGGCCTCAGCCCTGCCTACCAGAGCATGCAAACCGCCAACAGCACGGTCGTCGGCAGCCTGGCCGAGACCTTGCAGGGCATACAGCTGGAAGCCTACAAACCCACCGTGAACAGCGGCCTCGGCGATGTGCTGGTGCTGGTTGGCAACGTGCTCGGCACGGTCAAAGGTATCGTCGAGCCCTTGATCAGGAACCTCCTCAGCCCGTTGCTCGACCCTTTGCTCAACGTGCTGCTCAAGGCCCTTGGCATCGACCTGGTCAACGCCGAGGTCGGCGCCAACCTCACCTGTGCCAACCGCGCTCAGTTGGCCTTGTAGATCGGCAACCACACTTCGAAGCAGGCGCCTTCGTTGCGGTTGTGCACCGCCAGCCTGCCGCCCATGGCATCGACGATGCCGTGGCTCACCGACAAACCGAGCCCGGTGCCGACCCCTGCTGGCTTGGTGGTGAAGAACGGCTCGAAAATGCGCTCGAGCAGGCGCGGGTCGATACCGCCGGCGTTATCTTCCACCAGCAGGCACAACTGCCCGTGCTCGATGCGTTGGCCTACGCGGATGTTTGGGTGGGTAACGCGCCGTTCCAGCAAGGCGTCCCGCGCATTGACCACCAGGTTGATCAGCACCTGCTCGAGCTGGTCCTGATGGCCAAGCACGTGCGGGCACTGCTCGGGCTCCTCGATGGCCAGCGTCACGCCTTTGCCGCACAAACCCTCGGCCAGCAGCCCCTGCGCACCGAGCACCGCCACCCAGGCGGCGAACACCTGCTGTTCCACCTCGGACCGCCGCCCATGGGTGCGCAAATGCTCGACCAGGCGAATGGCGCGCTCCAGCTGGTTGTCGATGCGCTGCAGCTTGCCTGTGAGGTACGGAACATCGGCGGCACCGCTTTCCAGGCGTTTCAGCCCGTTGACCACCGCCAGGCGCATGGTGGTCAACGGCTGGTTGATTTCATGCACCAGCCCCGTTGCCAGTTCGCCCAAGGTGGCCATCTTGGCTGCTTGCAGCAGTTGCTGCTGGCTATGGCGCACTGCCGTGTTGTCGCGGGCAACTGCCTGGATCTCCACCAGTTGCCCGTGCTCATCGAACAGGCCACGCTCGGCCCACACCCACCAGGCGTTGCGGCGCCCCGGTAATTGCAGGCAGACCTCGGCACTGCTCAACGGCTGCTGCGGGCTCAGCGTGGCGAGGCGCTGCACGAACGCCGTGCGTTGACTGTCGCTCATCCACTGGCCCAGGTTCATTGCGCCGAGCTGCTGTGGCGGGCACTCCAGCAGCTCGGCCAGCGGCCGATTGCCGAACAGCAATTGCAGCGCAGGCGTGTACCGGCAGATCAGCGCGGGCGAGTCTTCCACCAGCGCCCGGTAGCGCTCTTCGCTCTGGCGCACGCGTTCGGCAGCCTCGGTGGCCTCGCTGACATCCAGCCACAGGCCCACGACCTCGACCGGTTGCCCCAGGTCGTCACGTAGCAGGCGGGCCTCGTCCAGTATCCAGTGATAGCCGCCGCGCTCATCACGCAAGCGGTAGCGGCTGCGAACCTGGCCGTCGCGCAGTAGCGTGCGCGTACGTTCCAGCCATAGCGTGCGGTCGTCCGGGTGCACCGCCTGGCCGGGCTGCTGGGCCAATTCGCCGTCTTTGGGCCAGCCCAGTAGCGGGGTCAGGCTGGCGCTGAAAAAAACACTGTGCAGCGCCCCGTCGGCGTAGCGCTGGATGTAGATCACCGCTGGCGAGCTGGCGATCAGGTTTTCCAGCCGGGCGCGGGCCGCCCCGGCCTGTAGCTCCTGGGCTTTCAAGGCGCTGATATCGAGCACGAAGCCCTGAACCTGGCGCCCCCGCAGCTGGCCGACCCACTGCAGCCAGCGTGGGCCCGCCAGGTCGTCGGCGGGCAACAGGCGCAGGTTCAGGTTCAAGGCGATGCCGTCGCGCAGTTGCGCCAGCGCCATGCGTGCAGCTTCGCGGTCGGCCGGGTGCAAACGGCCGAACCATTGTTCGCAGCTGGCATCCCGCGGCAGGCCCAGGCGTGATGCCAGGGCCGGGTCGAATGCCAGCGGCCCCTGCAAGGGCCATGACCACCAGCCAGCGCCCAGTTGCTGCTGCAGTTCATCCAGGTGGCAGGCGCGCTGCTGCAGCTGCTGCTGGCGCAGGCGGCTGAGCAGCGGTTCGACCAGCGCGGGCAGCAGGGTAGCCTGCGCTTGGGGTGTGGGTGGCCTTGGTGCCCCAGCACACAGTAACCAGGCCTGAACACAGTGGCCGTGCTGGTAGGGCAGGGCGACCAGCGGCAGGCCGGCAGCCGACGACTGCAGCAGCGGGTGCTCGGCCGTCAGCTGCCGAGCGGCGGCTGGCAACGTATGCAGCCAGGCACGCAGGCGCTCGTCGTCTGCCCAGGGCCAAACGGCATCGCTGCTGGCGTAGCTGTACCAGCCGCTGTCACCTGGCAGCAGCAGGCGCAGGGCCCCCGCCTGCCAGTACTCGGCCAAGTGTTGGAGTTGAGCGGTTGTGGTCGGCAGCAGGTGCTGTTCGTCGCAGTCACGCATGGCGCGGCCAAGCGCCAAGGCCAGGTGGTGCTGCGCCAGGTCATGGGCGTGTTTTTCGCGCTCACCCAGCAGGTCGCCGATATCGAACACCTGCAGCAGCCACCCGACAGCCTGGCGCAGGAGCCAGCCGCGCGTGTGCAGGGCAGTGCCATGCACGGTCACGAAGTCCAGGTCCAGCGGCTGCCCCTGCCAGTCCGCCGGGGCGCCTTCGAGTACCAGCCAGCTATGCCGTTGCAGGTAGTCATGCACCCGCGCGGCGTGGTGCGGGCTTGCCGGCAGCAGCGTGCGCAGCGGCCCGGCCAGGCGCAGCACGTGGCCTTGATCATCCAGCCACAATTGCAACCCGGTGGCTGGAGGGTGCTGTTCTGCCGGCAGCGGGGCCTGGCCGCCGAGCCAGCGTTCGAACAGGCCGTTCACAGTTGCAGGCTCGCTTCGGCACGCAGCCGGTCGGGTAGGCGCGGTACCTCGCCAATCAACGGCAGCACCAGCATGGGCAGCACATGGGTGAGTTTTGCCTTGGGATAATCGATGGCTACCGTCAGCAGCTTGTCGGTGCCCAAGGTAACCTGTGCGTCGCTGGCCGGCTGGAAGTCGAAGGCAGCAGGCAGCCACTGCAACTGCTGGCTGATGACCTGGCGGGCCAGGTTCTGCACATCGTTGGTGTAGCTGGGGCTGTCCGGGTCCAGCGCCACGCACCGGCGCACCGCCTCGGCGCTGGCCTGGTTGAACGATTGCAGCATGAGCATGGGCAGGGAATAGCTGACAAGGCCGTAGAACACGGCGAAGAAGATCATGAACACCGCGGCGAACTCGATGGCTGCCGCACCGTGCTGCCGTTTTGCCGGGCCTGCTTTCATGATTGCGTCTACCCTGACCATGTGTCCTGAACAACAGCATAGAACCGATCGACGAACAGGGATGGCCAATTGCCCATGCACAGCCTTGCATTGCTGGTGTGGCTAGCGCTGTGCGCCGGGCAGGATGCCCGCGAACGGCAGATAGCCAATGTACTGACGCTGGGTGCCGCAACCCTTGCGCTGGCCTGGTTGCTGGCCACAGGGCGCAGTTGGCTCGGTGCCCAGGGCAGTGATGCGGCGCTGGCGTTGTTCATCGTGCTGCTGCTCACGCTGCCGGGCTACGCGCTGGGGCAGTTCGGGGCCGGTGACGTCAAGCTGCTCGGTGCGTTGGCGCTGGCCAGCAGCGTTGCCCATGTGCTGGTCACTTTCATTGCTGCGGGTGTGGTGCTGGTGGCCTGGCAGCTGGTCCGCCGAGGTGCGCGACAGCCGCGGCAAAAAAGGCCGTTCGCGCCCTGTCTGCTGGCAGGCTTTGCCGTCTCACTGGCCTGCCTAGGCTGAGCGTTGACGGCACGGCAAGCCCCGCTAATTGTTGCGCTCGGTCATCTTGGTCCAGCGGTAGAAGTCGGGGATCTCGTACTTGTAGGTATCCAGCCAGCGCTGCATGGACTGGTCGCGTTCCCGCGCCGTTTGTACCTGCAGGTGGCGCGAGGCCTGTGCGCCGCTGGACTGCACACGCAGCAGCCGCTCGGTGGCCGTTTCGTCCTGAGGGCTCGGGCGCGGGTATTGCTCGGCGTGCAGCGCCGCGCTACCCATGCAGCAGGCCAGCACCATCACGTACCTGATCATGTTCACCTCCCAGTTTCAATTGACCATCGGCTGCGATGCCTGGGCCGAGGCGACCGGGCCTCGGCCACCGGCCTTGATCTGCCCGGCCCGCGCCTTGGCCGCGGCAAACTGCCGGGGCTCAAGCTGCAAGCGGTCGACCAGGTCGGTCGCCTGTTGCCAGTTGTCCTGGAGCAGCGCCAAGGTCACCAGATTGATTGCAGGCAGGGGGTTGTCGTCTTTCAGCTCGATGGCCGTCAGCAACTCGAAGCGAGCCTGCTCATAGCGCCCCAGGTTCATCAGGACCACGCCCAGGTCATTGCGTACGCGTTCATCGGTAGGCGCCAGGCGTACAGCACGCTGCAGGTTCTGCAAGGCCTGGATGTCGTCGCCACGTGCCGCGGCCAGTTGGCCCAGGCCATGCTCGCCTTCGGCAGCCAGGCAGCCGCCCAGCAGGCTGCGGTACAAGGGTTCGGCCTCGCCAAGGCCAAGCAGCCGGGACACTTTGGCCTTGCGCAGGCGCACTTGGTCGAGGGTATCCGGCAGTTGCTGCAGGTGCGCAAGGCTGGCATGCGGGCGGCCGTCATTGAGCATCTCGTCCGCCAGGTTCAGGGCCAGTTGCTGGTCGGCGTCCGGCTTGCTGCAACCGGCGGCAGTGAATAACGAGCGCAGGCCCTGCGGCTGTTGCCCGGCGCAGCCACTCAGCAACACCAGGCATGCGCACAATACGACTGTCTTCATCCCGCTTTCCTCAGGGGCTCAACGCCCGCGCCAATGCAGAGAAGCCTGGCCCGGCAAGCACGATCAGCAGGGCCGGGAACAGGAATACCATCATTACCGCCGACATTTTTGCCGACATCATCGACACCCGTTCTTGCAGGCGGGTCAGGCGGCGGTCATCGAGCAAGGCTTTGAGGGCCAGCAACGACTTCATTGCGCCGCTGCCTTGGGCCAGCAACTGGCGCAGGATCACGCAGGTGTCGGTGAATTCGTCCACCGCCAGTACCTGTGCGGCCTTGTCCAGCTCCGGGCCCAGCCCCAGCCCCGAATCCACCCGCTGCAGTACCTGGCGCAGTTCTTCGCTGATGTTCGGGATCAGCGTTTGCCCTTCCTGGCTCAGCAGGCGCAGTGCCTGCTCGACCGTCAGCCCGGTTTCGAACAGGATTCGCAGCATGGGGATCATCAGGCCAACCTCTGCGGCAATGCGCTGCTGGCGCCGGGCGGCAGCCAGGGCCAGCAGGCGCTTGGGCAGCAGGTAAGCGGCGCCCAGGGCACACAATGGCCAGACCACCCAATGGGCGGCGGCAGCGCCTTTGAAGCCTTGCTGCAATAGCAGCGTCAGTACCACCGCCAGCAGTGGCAGGCCCAGTTGCACGGCGGCGAACAGCGCGCGCTGGCGGCTGCGACGCCAGCCGATGCGCTCGAGCAGGGCCTGGCTTTCACCGTCGAACTTCTGCAGCCGCTGCCCCCAGGGGCTACTGCCCAGCCAGTGCAGCCAGCCCTCCAGGCGCTCGGCACGGGCCAGGCGCCCCTGTAGCCTTCGCGCCACCAGCACCCGCGCCCGCCATTGGCGAATGGCCTGCCGGGCAAACAGGCCGGCGGCGATCAGCAGGCACAGGGCGCAGATCAGCATGGCCATGTTCACAAGCTCCTCATCATGCGCCACAACACCAGGCAGCCGAGTACCTGCAAGGCGAAGGCCAGCAACAGCATCAGTTGGCCGCTGCTGTCACGCCACATGGCCAGCAGGTAGTGGGGGTTGGCCAGCAGGAAGTAACCGACCATCGCCAGTGGCAACGCCCCGAGAATGATGGCCGTGATGCGCGTTTCGCCGGTCATGGCCTTGAGCTGGCGTGCCCCTTGCTCGCGCTCGCGGATCAGCTTGATGAGGTTCTCCATCAGCTCGCTGGCGTTGCCGCCATGGCGCTGGTTGATGCGCAAGCCCAGGGCGAACAGCCGCAATTCGTCTTGCTGGTGCAACTCGGCCAGTTCGGTCATGGCGTCCTCCAGCGGCACGCCCAGTTGCACATTGCGCCGGACCCTCGCCAGCGTAGTGCGCAATGGCTCGCGGCTGCTGTCGATAGCGCCCAGTACCGCATCATTGAGCGTGCGCCCGGCCTTGAGGCTGCGCACGCTGTAGTCCAGCAGGCCGGGCAGTTGCTCGACCACGTGCCGCATGTGCCGACGGCTCTGCCAGCTGATGAGCAGGTAGGCAATGGCCGGCAGACCGGTCAGCAGCATCAGCGCAGCGACCCAGCCAAGCGCGACCAGCGCCAACAGCGCCAGCCCCAGCCAGGCCAGCAGCCAGCGCTGGGGGTGCAGCTCGACAGTCGTCAAGCCGGCACGTTGCAGCAGCGGGTCGAGCCAGCTGCGCCGTGCCGTACCATTGCGCACAATGCTGAACGCGCGCCCGAGGCGTTGCAAGATGCGCTCTTCGTGCCGCTTGTACAGGCCGCGGCGCAACAGCAGCAGGGCCAGGCCCAGCAACAGCGGGCACAGCGCCAGCAGCAGCGGGCCGGTCACAGCAGGCCCTCTGCCTTGAGCTTGCTGCCGGCCGGGTGGAGCGCCTCGCGCAGGAAGCTGTCACCGCCCCGGCGGTCCAGGCGGAACAAGGTGTTGGTGACATACACCTCATCGCGCACGCCAACCACCTCCAGCACTTCGCTGACGCAGCGTCGGCCATCGGGCAGGCGGGTCAGCTGGATCACCACGTCCAGCGCTGCACAGACCATTTGCCGCAAGGTCTTTTCGGCAACTTGCCGGCCACTCAGGCCGACCAGTGTCTCCAGGCGCAAGAGTGCGTCCGCTGCGCTGTTGGCGTGAACGGTACTCATCGAGCCATCATGGCCCGTGTTCATCGCGGTCAGCACATCGAGCACTTCGCTGCCGCGGATTTCGCCGAGGATAATGCGGTCCGGGCGCATGCGCAGGGCGTTGCGGATCAGCTCGCTGGCCTTGATCTCACCGTGCCCTTCGGCATTGGGCGGGCGGGTTTCCAGGCGCACCACGTGGGGGTGGTGCAGTTGCAGTTCGGCAACGTCTTCGATGGTGACCAGGCGCTCGCGAGGGGCGATCATCTGGCTGAGGATATTCAGCAGGGTGGTCTTGCCGGTGCCGGTGCCGCCGCTGACCAGAATGTTGCAGCGCTTGCCCACGGCGCGTTCAAAAAAGTCGAAGATAGGCTGGTCGATAGCGCGGGTGGCCAGCAGGTCGGCACTCTTGAGCATGTCCTGGCGGAATTTGCGGATCGACAGGCACGGGCCGTCCAGCGCCACGGGCGGAATGATCGCATTGACCCGGCTGCCGTCGGGCATGCGGGCGTCGACCATGGGCGAGGACTCGTCCAGGCGTCGCCCGAGCGGGGCGAGGATGCGTTGCATCACCCGCTCTACATGGTGGGCGTCGATGAACCGCAGGTCGGTCTGCTGCAACAGGCCGGCCCGCTCGACGAACACCCGATGGGGGCCATTGACCAGAATTTCGGTGACGCTGGGGTCACGCAGCAATACTTCCAGCGGGCCGAAGCCGGTCAACTCGTCCACCAGCTCTTCGGCCAGCCGCTCCATTTCATACCGCGACAGCGCCAGGCGCAGGCGCGCAACGTAGTCACCAACCTGCTCCAGCACGAACTGGGTCAGCGCCGGCCGTGCGCCCTCCAGCAGGTTGCGGCCGCTGTCCTCGATTGCATCGATGGCAAAGCGGTGCAGTGCTCGCTTGAGCGCGTAGGGGTCGCCCGCGGCCGGTTGCGGGCCACCAAACGGTTGATCGTTGTTCATTTGCTGCCCCAAAGCCGGCGCAGCCAGGTGACGGCCGGCGGTGCGAGGTTTTCCGAGCGCCGGGCCAGGCGTTCGCCCAGGCTGCGCAAGGCTTGCGTAAGCGGCTCACGGGGGGCCAGTTCGAACAGGCTCAGGCCCTGGTTTTTCACGTTCAGGCGCACTTCAGGGCTGTAGGGCAGGGCCCTGAGCAAAGGCAGCGCGTAGCGCTTGGCCAAGGTGTCGGCGTCGGGGGCCACGTTGCTCAGGTAGCGGTCCACCAACAGGCTGGCGTGTTCCAGCTTGATGCCATGATCACGCCACAGGTCGAGCACCTCCAGGTTGCGCCGGCACTCGAGAATGTTCTGGTCGGTGTAGATGATCAGTTTGTCGCAGTGGCTGACCAACGTGCGCAGGGCTTCGCTGTCGGCATGCCCGGCGAGGTTGACGACGATGTGCTGGAAGTGCTGGCGCAGGGCGCTGAGCAGCATGTACAACTCGGCAGCGCTGGTGTGTTGCAGTGGCTCATCGGTTTCGGCATAGGTCAGCAGGCGCAGGCCCGTGTTGTCGCGGGTGAATGCGCTGTCGATCAGTGTGGTGTCGAGGCGGCGCAGGTGGCGCAGGGCGTCACCGAAGTAGAACGATGCCTCCAGGCCCAGCAGTGCCAGGCTGTCGCCACGCGGCAGGCCCAGGTCCAGCAGCAGGGTTTGCTGGCCGCTCTGCTGCACCACACGGGCAAGGTGGGTAGTGAGCAATGCGCCGTCGGCACCGCTTTGCACCCCGAACAGCACCGTCAGCCCGCCCAGGCTGGGGTTGCTGGCCACCGCCGGCATGCGTTTGCCCAGGCGCCGCACCAGCCCGGCCACTTCGCTGGCGCGCGAGCCATAGGCGACGAAGTCGCGGGCGCCAGCGCGCATGGCATGCAGCACCAGCTGGTTATCCAGGCCATCGCCGAGGGCGACGATCGCCAGCATTGGCTTGGCCTCCAGCACGCCCTCGATCAAGGCGCACTGGTTGATCAGTTGCTCGCGGTCCAGGCCGATGAACATCAGGTTGCTGAAGGTGGCATTGACCAGGGCCAGCAGCTCGTCGAGGCTGCCACCGTTGGCGCCGATCACCTGGCCTTGCGGTGCCAAGGCGCCCTGCAGCCAGTGCAGGTCCTCTTCGGTGCGGGTGATGGCGAGGAAGGTCGGGTTCAGGCTCTCGTTCATTGCGACAGCCCGCCCTTGCCATCGAAGTTTCCGTTCTCCAGGAAGAACAGGCGGCCCCAGCTGGGGTCGTAGTTGCGCAGGTGCTCGCCCGGCAAGGGCGGCAGCTTTGCATTGACCGCCAAGGGTTGCACCAGGTGCGGGGTGACGATCATCAGCAGTTCGGTTTCGTCGCGTGTGAGGTTGGACTGTCGGAACAAAGCTCCGAGTATGGGAAGATTGCCCAGGCCAGGCAGTTTATTCACCTTGGATAGCGTGCTTTTGCTGACCAAACCGCTGATGATGAAGCTTTCTCCATCCGCCAAGGCGATACTGGTATCGGTCCGTCTGACTGTTAACGCTGGTACTTCAGTGCCTGCAATCGTCACTGCGTTTGTGTAATCCAGCTCGCTGACTTCGGGAGCAACCTTGAGGGTAATTCGGCCTTCATTGACAATGGTCGGAGTCAGCGCAAGGCGTATACCAAATTCTTTGTATTCAATGGATACGTTGTCGCTGCCTGCACTGGGCACTGGGATCGGAATTTCACCGCCCGCTAGGAAACTTGCGGTTTGGCCGCTTAGGACGGTGAGGCTCGGGCGTGCGAGGGTATATGCAAAGCCACTGGTTTCCAGTGCGTTGATCATGGCCAAGAAGCGGCTGCTGCCGCCACCCCACACGAAGTTGAAAACGTTTTCCCCAAGGGGGATCTGAGGCGCGGCAACCGGTACTGATCCGGGAGACACGGTCGAATTGGGCACCGTACCAGGCGAGCCAATCAGGCTATTGTTCGACCCCTTGAAAAACAGCCGTGCCCCTGCCTCCTTGTATTTGCTGCGGCGCACTTCGACAAACCGGATATCGGCTTGCACCTGGCTGGGCAGTTGCGTGTCCTGCGACGGCAGGAAGCTGTCCTGGGCCATATCGGCGCTGGCCCGCCCGCGGACGAACACCATCGCCTTGTGCGGTGACGGCGTGCAGGCTGTCCACACCATCAGGCTGGTATTGCCCTGGCCCACCGCGGTAATCACCACCCCGCGCTCACCGCTGGCCTGGACATCGGCCACCTTCGGCTCGCCAACCGCAACCCGCTCGATCGCCACCGGCAAGCGCAGCTCCTGCTGCAGGCCCTGGTCGATCTCGATGATCGCAGGCAGTTGGCCGAACGCTTCGCAGCCTTTGGGTGCCGCCTGCGCCTGGGGCAACAGCGCGGCCAGCAGCCCGGTCCAACATGCTTGTCTGAAGAAGGAACTTCGCATCACTGCATCCTTGCCGGTTCAGGGGTTCTTGGCGTTTGCTTCAGCCGTGGCGCCACGGATGATGTGCATGGTGGGCGCGGCGTGGCTGGGCGCCGGGCTCGCCACACTGGCCACCGGCGCCTGGGCCAGCTGGCTGAAGCGGTAGAGCGCGCGGTTGGCGGCCTCCACCTGAGGTATCGCATCGGCCTCGCTCCAGTAGCGCGCCAGGCGCTGTTCATCGGCGCTGCGCACTGCCAGGCGCAAGGTGCCGGCCTGGGCGGCCAGCATCAAGCGGCTGGCCATGGCTTCGGGCACGGCCACTGCCACCGTGCGGGTGCCCGCGCCGTTGCCCAGCCCGCTCTGGTCGCGGCGGGCCTTTTGCTCCTCGGGGCTCTGCGCCGGGCGGCCATCGTTGGCCAACCCCGTTTGCTCGCCGACGCTCAGCACACGCAGGGCCGGCAGTACCACCTGGGCCGAGGCTTGCGGGTTGTTGGGCTCTTCGCGCAGGAACAGCAGCACGTCAACGTAGTCACCCGGGCGCAGTTGGCCAGCGGCACCGACCACTTCATCCACGCCCAGTGCCACCGCCCGCTCGTGCGCGCGGATCATCCGTGCCAGCGGCCCGCCGGCCTGAAAGCTGGCTTCTTCCAGCCAGGTGCCTGCCGCCAGGGGCCGGGCGCTGCTGCGGCCGATCACCTGGGCGACCTGTTGATAAGCACCGGCGGGGGCGACCTGCAGGCGCTCAACCAGCACATCGTCTTCAGTGAGTGGGGTATTGGCTGGCACGGACTTGCGCAGCACGACCACCGCCGTGCGCGGCGCTTCCACTGGCGCGCTGGGCGCTGGCGCTGTGGCCACGCTCGGCGGTGCAACGGTAGGCGCGGGGGCGACAGGGACGGCCGGCGGGCGGCTGAGCACCACGCCCCAGTAGCCTGCCAACAGCGCCGCCAGCAAGAAAAACGCGGCCAGGAATAGGGTCAAGCGGCTGCTCATCTCGGCCTCCCTGCACGCGTTGGATGATGGCGAAAAGTCACTATTTCGCTATAGCAAGTTAGCGCAGCCATCGCCATTTGCCATGAGCCCGGGCAGTTTTTTTCAGGGTGCGGAGCAGGTCGCGTGAAAACAAAGAGTTAGCGAGTGGCGGGTGGTTAACCTAGGCGGGCTAATACTTTCTGAATAACCCTTTAATACATTTGCAGTTCGCACCGGGTTGGCAATTCTTTGATGGCAGATGGGTGTCATTTTGATACCACCGCCGCCGGCAGCCATGCCGCAAGGAGCTGAAGCATGAAACTGTTCATTCTGCACTGCATGAATTTCCTGCATCGCAAGGACGGTGCATCCGGTATCGAATACGCCGTCATCGCAACCATGGTTGCAGTGGTGCTGGCGGGTTTCGTTCCAGAAATAGCCAGTGCTGTCAAAGGAACGTTCACCACCATAAAAGATGCGCTTTGATATCTGGAAGGGAGCCAGCGGCATGCAGAACGCTTGCGCGCGTCAGCAGATCCTCCTGGTGGATGACGAGCAGGACGTTCTGCTGGAATTGGCGGAGCTGCTCGAAAACGAAGGCTTCGCCTGCCTGACCGCCACCTCGGTGAAGGCGGCCTTGCACCAGCTGACCTGTCACCCGGACGTAGCCTTGGTGATCACTGATGTGCGCATGCCGGGCGAAAGTGGCATCGGGTTGATCAAGCGCCTGCGCGAGCACACTGCCCGCCTGCATTTGCCGGTGATCGTCATGTCGGCACAAGCCGATCTGGATGACGTCAGCGAACTGGTGCAATTGCAGGTACTGGACTTCTTCCGCAAGCCGATCTACCAGGCCCGTTTGCTGGAAACCCTGGACAACCTGTTCCCCGTATCACGCCTGCGCGTCGTCAATTGAATTGACCCGGGCGGGAACGAAAACGCCCGGCACTTGGCCGGGCGTTTCGGTTGTTGCGATCAGGCGTCGGGGTCACTCAGCTCCAGGGCGCCGCGCTTGCTGCGCAGCTTGCCGTAGAAGTGCTCCAGCGCGTGGTTCAGCTTGGTGGCGGCACCATCCACTGCCTGGTCCAGCGAAGCGGCAGTGTGGGTCACGGAAATCGGTTGGTGGCCTTTGGGGCGAGCCTCCATCTGGCAGCGTTTGTCATGCGGTCCGGGCTTGGCACCATTTTCGTCGCGCAGGTGCACCTCGATGCGGGTGAGGTCGTCCTCGTAACGTTCAAGTGAGCTTTCCAGTGTACTGCGGACCCACTGGTCGAGCCGGGCGTTGCCTTCGAAATGGTTGCTGCTGTTGACCTGGATTTGCATGATTCAATCCTTATTCAGCTTGCTCGCATGGAGGCGCGGCCAGGTCCTTGAGACCGTTGGAAATTCTGCGCCTCTTGACTCTAAGGTCAGGCAACCGCGGGATGAATTCAAGCCCTTTCGGAAAATAAATTTCTTGTTGCATATCTGCGCGCACCGGCAGCTTGTCGTTGAAGCTTTGCTTATGAGAATTGAAATCATTAGTATTGCAGCCCCGAACCCGCCCGGACCTTCGCCATGACGCGCAAAACCGCCGGCCTTCCGCTCAGCTACCGCCTGGCCGTGGCCTCACGCAGCCTGGCTGCGCTGCTGGGCGGCTATTTGCTGGCGTCTGCGGCCAGCGTCTGCATCGCCGTGGTGGCACCGTTGCCCAAGGTCGACGCCACGCTGATCGGCCTGATGCTCTCGTTCGTTTTCTACCTGCTGGCGTTCATCTGGTGCTTCGCCTGCCGCAGTGCCTGGCGCGCGTGGCTGGGCGTGCTGGCGCCAAGCCTGCTGCTTGGCGTGATCAGTGGTATTGCCTACTGGATGAAAACCGCATGAAAGACGGCTTCCGCCAGGCCATGGCCTGGCTGCATACCTGGACCGGCCTGATCTTCGGCTGGCTGTTGTTCGCCATTTTCCTTACCGGCACGCTGTCGTATTTCAAGGAAGAGATCAGCCAGTGGTCGCAGCCTGAAGTGCGCAGCCATGCACTGGACCCGGCCCATAGCCTGGCCCTGGCACAGCGTTACCTGCAGGACAATGCCGGGCATTCGGGCACCTGGTTCATCCGCTTGCCCAACGCCCGCGAAGCGGGCTTGAGCGTGGGCTATCGCGACCCCAACGGCGGGCCGCGCGGCTTTGTCAGCAAGACCCTCGATACCCAGACCGGGCAACCGGTAGAGGCACGCGACAGCCGCGGCGGCGAGTTCTTCTACCGCTTCCACTTCCAGCTGCAGATGCCGTACCCCTATGGCCGCTGGCTGTCGACCTTCTGCGCCTTCATCATGCTGCTGGGGCTGGTCACCGGCATCATTACCCACAAGAAGCTCTTCAAGGAGTTCTTCACCTTCCGCCCCGGCAAGGGCCAGCGCTCGTGGCTGGATGGGCACAACGCGATCGGCGTGCTGGTGCTGCCGTTCCACCTGATGATCAGCTACAGCAGCCTGGTGCTGTTCATGTACATGGTGATGCCGGCGGGGATCATGGCCAGCTATGGCAACGACACCGGCAAGTACTTCAATGACCTGTTCGGGCGCAACGATGCACCCAAGGCGGCCCAGGTGGCCACGCCGCTGGTCGCGCTGCCCAGCCTGTATGCCAAGGTGCAGGCGCTGCAACCCGAGGCACGCATTGGCAACATCCAGGTGCAGAACCCGGGCGACCGCAATGCCCGTGTCACCTTCACCCAATCGGCGGCCGACCATGTGGCCTACCGGCGTAGCGCCAACTGGACGTTCGATGGCGCCAGCGGCACGCTGCTGAGCCAGGGCAAGCCGGAGAGCGGGGCCATGATGACGTCCTTCAGCTTTGCCGGCCTGCACATGGGCAACTTTGCCGGGCCCTGGCTGCGCTGGTTGTATTTCTGCTTTGGCATTGCCGGTACTGCGGTGATTGGCACAGGGCTGGTGATGTGGCTGGGCAAGCGCCAGCTCAAACATGCCCAGCGCGCGCACATGCCCGGCGAGCTGCGCCTGGTCGAGGTACTCAATATCGCCAGCATGAGCGGCCTGCTGCTGGCAGTGGCGGGCTTCTTCTGGGCCAACCGGCTGATCCCGGCCGCTGCCGCCGGCCGTGCCGATTGGGAGGTGAATGTCTTCTTCATCGTCTGGGGCCTGTCCCTGGCCCACGCCGTACTGCGCAGTGGGCGCCGGGCCTGGGGCGAGCAGCTGGCGCTGGGCGCATTGGCCTTCGCCTTGCTGCCACTGCTCAATGGGCTGACCACCGACCGTGGCCTGAACCATTCGCTGGCGGCAGGTGACTGGGCCATGGCAGGCCTGGACCTGACCGCGCTGGGTACCGGGCTGTTCCTGGGCTGGCTGGCCGGCAAGATGCTGCGCAGCCCCGCGCCGCTGGCCAAACGCGCGCCGCGGGTGGCAGACAAGCCGCGCGCCGAAGCGGCGCAGGCACGCTGATGCTGGGGAACGCATTGCTCGCCTACGCAGGCTTCGTTGCCTTGTGCCTGGCCATGGACAAACATTTTACCGGCCTGCTCGGGCGCAAGCCGCACCCAGGCCAACTGCGCCTGTTGCGCGTGGCGGGCTGGTCGTTGCTGGTGCTGTCGCTGGCGTTCAGTGTGCACCTGCGTGGCTGGGCCCATGGCCTGGTGGAGTGGGCGGCGGTGATGATGGCGGCGGTCACCGTGTGGGTCTTCGCCCTGCCGTACCAGCCGCGGCTGTTGCTGGGCCTGGCTGCCGGCAGTGTGCTGCTGGGCCCGGTGCTCGCCCTTTTTGCGGTGTGACAGCATGAGCGAGCAGGGCGATACCCTCGGGCCGGATGCCGACAGCGCAGGCGGGCGTGCGCGTTTTGTCCAGGTGTTCCAGGCCCAGCGTGCACGCATGGAGGCACTGGTCAGCCGGCGCGTGGGTTGCCGCGCCACGGCGTCGGACCTGGTCCAGGAGTTGTTCCTGCGCTTCTGGCGTCGCCCCGAGGTGAAAGTCGAGGCGCTGGATACTTACCTGCTGCGCTGTGCCGGCAACCTGGCCATCGACCACCTGCGCAGTGAGGGCAGCCGCGAACGCATTGCCGAAGCCGCGCTGGCGGTGGATGAGGCGAGCATGGCGCATGCGCCGGAGCAGGCCGTGGAAGTGGACCATGGCCTGCAGCGTATCGAGGCTGCCTTGCGCGCCTTGCCCGAGCGCACCCGGCAGATCTTCCTGCTCAACCGCATTCACGGCTGCAAGTACGGCGAGATCGCCAAGGCCATGCAGCTGTCCCAGAGCGCGGTGGAAAAGCATATGATGCGCGCCCTGGAAGCGTGCAAGGCGAGTGTTGCCGAGCCCGCGTCCACCCCGCGCCGGCCTGGGAGAGCCTGCCGATGAGTTCTATACCGCCGATTACCGAGGCGCAGGCGCAGGCCGCGTTGCGCTGGCTCAGCCGCATCAGCGAGCAACCTGCAGTGGCCCAGGGGGCCTCGTTCAAGCGCTGGCTGCTGGCCGAGCCCAGGCACCGCGCCGCGTACGAACAGGCCCAGGCGCTGTGGCGCAACAGTGGTGTGGCGGCGTCGCGGCTGGCTGCCGAAGAGCATGCCAGCCTGCAGCCCTACCTGGCCGCCATGGCTCGCCCGGCTGCCAGGCGCCCCGGCCGCGCGCGCCTGACGGCAATCGGGCTGACGGCCTGCCTGGTGCTGGCCATTGGGGGCGCCGGGGGCTGGCACCCAGGCTACTGGCTGCAGGACCTGCAGGCCGACTACAGCAGTACCGGGCAGATTCGCCAGGTTACCCTGCAGGACAACTCGCAGGTGACCCTGGATGCGGGCAGTGCAATTGCGGTCGATTTTGCCCATGGCCAGCGTCGCGTGCGCCTGCTGCATGGCGCGGCGTTCTTCCAGGTCACGCATACCGGCGAGCCCTTCCTGGTCGAGGCCAACGGCGGTGAAGTGCGGGTACTCGGTACCCAGTTCGAGGTGCGTGAGCAGGGGGACGGCACGCAGGTCACGGTGCGCAGCGGGCGGGTGGCGGTGAGCCCGGCCGCGGGGGCCACGGCCAGGGAGCTGACGGCCAACCAGCAGGTGAGCTACGGTGCCGGCCGGGCCGGCGCAACCCTGGCGGTGGACAGCGACAACCGCCTGGCCTGGCGCCAGGGCTGGCTGAATTACTACCAGGTGCCGTTGGCGCAGGTGATCGAAGACCTGGGGCGCTACTACCCAGGGCGGATCCTGTTGCTGGATGAGGAACTCGGGCAGCGTAAGGTCAGTGGCAGCTTCCCCTTGGCCGAGCCGCTGCTGGCACTGGATTCGATGGGCAAGGTGATGGGCTTTTCACGGCAGACCGTGCTGGGCCGTTTGACGCTGATCCGCTAGCCCCTGTATCGGCCGCCGTTGGCGCCTGCCGTGGAAGCGGGTTTGCCCGCGAACCGGCAGCACCGGGAAAATATTTTCAAAAGCGCATGAGGTAACCGACCGTGGCATCCGTGTAATGAGTGGAAGTGCGATTCATTCGTACTCATATTCCTCTCACAGGTCAGCGTCCATGAAGTTCTCCCCGCGTTGCGTCCCCCTCTGGTTCGGCCTTGCCATGCTCCCGACCGTTGCCGTGGCTCTCCAGGCCAGCGCTGCCGAGCAACAGCAGGCCTACGCCTTCGCCCAGCCGGCGCAACCGCTGGCCCAGGCCCTCAGCGCCTTCAGCCGGACCACGGGCCAAAGCGTGGTCTACACCGTAGCGTTGCCCGGGGTGCAGGCGCCGGCGCTGACCGGCACCTACAGTGCCGAACAGGCGCTGCAACAGCTGCTGGCAAGCAGCGGGCTGACCTGGCGGCGCCTGGACGCGCGGACCCTTACCCTGGACGCGCTGGATACTACCGGTGCCCTCAACCTGCAGGCCACCACGGTGACCTCGCTACGGGACGACTACAGCTACCAACCCCCAGCCACGGCGTCGATCATGCGTGGCCAGGGCGCCAACCAGGACATTCCCCAGGCGATCAACGTGGTCCCGGCGCAGGTCATCCGTGACCAGGCGCCGCGCAACCTTGACGATGCCCTGGCCAACGTCAGCGGCATTACCCAGGGCAACAACTTCGGCGGCACCTCCGACACGGTGATGAAGCGCGGCTTCGGCGACAACCGCGACGGCTCGATCATGCGCGATGGCATGCCCATCGTGCAGGGCCGCAGCCTCAATGCCAGTACCGAACGGGTCGAAGTGCTGAAGGGGCCGGCCTCGCTGCTATACGGTATCCAGGACCCGGGCGGGGTCATCAACGTGGTCAGCAAGCGCCCCCAGCTCGAGCAGTACAATGCCCTGAACCTGCGGGGTTCCACCTACGGCAGCGGCAAGAACGGCAGCGGCGGAGGCTTCGACAGCACCGGCGCGCTGGGCGACAGCAACTTAGCCTACCGCATGATCGTCGACCACGAAGACGAAGATTACTGGCGCAACTTCGGGGTGCATCGTGAATCGCTGGTCGCGCCGTCGCTGGCCTGGCTGGGCGAAGACACCCAGGTGGTGCTGGCCTACGAGCACCGCGAGTTTCTCTCGCCGTTCGATCGGGGCACGGCCTTTGGCAGCAATGGCCACCCGCTGGACATTCCCGCCACCCGGCGCCTGGACGAGCCCTTCAACGACATGGAAGGGCGCTCGGACCTGTACCGTCTGGAGGTCGACCACCAGTTGGCCGATGACTGGAAGCTGCACGTTGGCTACAGCTTCAACCGTGAGACCTACGACGCCAGCCAGGTTCGCGTCACGGGGGTGAACCAAGCCAATGGCACCCTGGCCCGCAGTATCGATGGCACCCACGGCGCCATGAGCCGTGACCAGTTCGCAACATTGAGCCTGACCGGCACCGTGCAATTGGCCGGCATGCAGCATGACTTGCTGCTGGGCGCCGACCATGAAGACCGCAAGGTCTACCGCGCTGACCTGATCCGGCAAGCCGCGCGGTCCAGCTTCAGCTACGTGAACCCGGTGTACGGGCGGGAAGTGGAAGGCACCACCGTGCGTGCCAGCGACAGTGACCAGACCGACAAGCTGCGCACCGACGCGCTGTTCCTGCAGGACGCGCTGCACCTGGACGATCACTGGATCCTGGTGGCCGGTGCACGCTTCCAGCAGTACGACCAGTACGCCGGCCGCGGTCGCCCGTTCACGGCCAACACCGATACCAACGGCCAGACCTGGGTGCCGCATGCCGGTATCGTCTACAAGGTCGATGAGCAACTGTCGTTCTATGGCAGCTACAGCGAATCGTTCAAGCCCAACTCCAGCATCGCGCCGCTCACCGGGGGGGTGGTACTGGACTCGTCGGTGGCGCCGGAAGAGGGCAAGTCGTGGGAGCTGGGCGCCAAGCTCGACATGCCGGGCAGCCTGACCGGTACCTTGGCGCTGTTCGACATCACCAAGCGCAACGTGCTGGTGGCCAATTTCGACACGCGCACCGGCGATACGCTTTACAGCAATGCGGGTGAAGTCAATTCACGCGGGGTAGAGCTGGACCTGACCGGCCAGCTCAGCGAGCGCTGGAGCCTGATCGGCAGCTATGCCTTCACCGATGCCAAGGTCACCGAGGACCCCGACCTCAAGGGCAACCGCCTGCAGAACGTGGCCAAGCACAGCGGCTCGCTGTCGGCGGTGTACGACTACGGCAGCCTGTTCGGCGGCGACCGCCTGCGCTTTGGTGCCGGGGCACGGTATGTGGGTGAGCGCAGCGGCAACGCGACCAACACCTTCGACTTGCCGTCCTACACCGTGGCTGACGCATTTGCGACCTACGAGACCAAGCTCGATGAGCACAAGGTGTTGTTGCAGCTGAACGTGAAGAACCTGTTCGACAAGGTGTACTACAGCTCGGCGGTGAACCAGTACTTTGTGGCGATTGGGGATGCGCGGCAGGTGAGCCTGTCCAGTACCTTTGAGTTTTAGGGAGCAGAGGCCGCTTCGCGGCCCATCGCAGGCAAGCTCCTACAGGTACTGCATGGAGGCCGGGCCTGATGCAATCCCTGTGGGAGATTCTATGGTTCCTGGCAAGGGTAGCCGGAGCATCTTCAGCGCCTGTGAGGTCGAGCGCCGCCCGCGCGGCGCAATCTCGAGCTGCGCTCGCTCTAACAGGCGCTGCCATACCTTGTGGCAAACACCTGTCAGCCCTAAGGCGATCCCTGTGGGGCTTGCCTGCGATGGGCTGCAAAGCAGCCCCGATGTCACAGGTTGAAGGCCAGGCGGTACTCGCCCGGTGTGGCGCCAACGGCCTGGCGGAACCGATTGCTGAAATGGCTGGCACTGGCAAACCCTTGTCGCAGTGATGGCCGGGAATGTGCTGGTGTTTCGCAAGCCCAGGGCACGGGTAGCTGAGGGGGTTGTGGAGGCCAGATGAGTCATGGCCCTATCAGCGACCAGCTACCGAAACTGTGGGCGCTGGCTTGCCGACGATAGGGCCGGTACAGGGATAACCGGGGGGATCAGCCCTTCCACACCTGCGGGTTCACCAGGTCCCGCGGCCGCTCACCCAGCAGCGCCGCACGCAGGTTGTCCAGCGCCCGGTTGGCCATGGCTTCGCGGGTTTCGGCGGTGGCCGAGCCTATGTGCGGCAAGGTCAGGGCATTGGGCAGCTTGAACAGCGGCGAATCGCTCAGTGGCTCTTTCTCGTAGACATCAAGGCCTGCGCCGCGCAGGGTGCCGTTCTGCAGCGCTTCGATCAGTGCGGCTTCATCGACCACCGGCCCGCGTGCAATGTTGATCAGGAACGCGCTTGGCTTCATCAGCTTCAGCTCGCGGCTGCCGATCAGTTTGCGGGTCGCGTCCGACAGGGGCACCACGATGACCACGAAATCGGCTTCGGCCAGCAACTGCTCAAGGCTGCGGAACTGCGCGCCCAGCTCCTGCTCCAGCGCGTTCTTGCGGCTGTTGCCGCTGTACAGGATCGGCATGTTGAAGCCGAAGCGGCCACGGCGGGCCACGGCTGCGCCGATGTTGCCCAGGCCGACGATGCCCAAGGTCTTGCCATGCACATCACTGCCGAAGTGCGCCGGGCCCACGGTTGCCTGCCAGTTGCCGGCCTTGGTCCAGGCGTCGAGTTCGGCGGTACGCCGTGCGCAGCCCATGATCAGCGAAAAGCCCAGGTCGGCAGTGCTTTCGGTGAGCACGTCCGGGGTGTTGGTGAGGGCGATGCCGCGTTCGTTGAAGTAGTCCAGGTCATAGTTGTCGTAACCGACCGACACGCTGGACACCACCTCGAGCTTGGCCGCACCTTCCAGCTGCGCCCGGCCAAGCTTGCGCCCGACCCCGATCAGGCCGTGGGCTTCGGGCAGGGCTTCGTTGAACTGGGCGGCGATGTCGCCCAACTTGGGGTTGGGCTGGATCAGGTTGAAATCTTGCTGCAGGCGCTCGGCCATGGCCGGGGTGATTCGGCTGAAAGCCAGGACGGTCTTTTTCATCGGGCTGCTTCCAAGGGGGGAAAGCTACAAGCTACAAGTTGCAAGCTACAAGCTACAAGAAAAAGCAGCACGTGAACGGATCTGCTTTTTCTTGCTACTTGCTACTTGCTACTTGCAGCTGCCCTCAGTCGGCGATCAGCACCTGATGGGTTTTCAGGTCGGCCTCATGCGCGGCAAGAATTTCCGGCAGCGAGTTGCGCAGGTATTCGACCCAGGTCTTGATCTTGGCATCCAGATACTGGCGCGACGGGTAGATGGCGTACAGGTTCAGTTCCTGCAGGCGGTACTCGGGCAGCACCCGCACCAGGCTGCCGTCGCGCAGGCCATCGATGGCCGAATAAATCGGCAGCACGCCTACGCCCATGCCGCTGCGGATCGCGGTCTTCATGGCGTCGGCGGTGTTGACCATGAACGGTGAGCTGGTGATGTTGACCATCTCCTGGCCTTCCGGGCCATCGAACAGCCACTTTTCCAGCGGGATCACCGGGCTGACCATGCGCAGGCAGGCGTGCTTGAGCAGGTCGGCAGGTTTGTGCGGCAGGCCATAGCGGGCGATGTAGGTCGGCGACGCGCAGACGATGCTGTAGGTGATGCCCAGGCGCTGCGAAACGAACCCTGAGTCCGGCAGCTCGGTGGCCAGCACGATGGACACGTCATAGCCCTCGTCAAGCAGGTCGGGCACGCGGTTGGCCATGGTCAGGTCGAAGGTCACGTCGGGGTGCGATTCACGGTAGCGGGCAATCGCATCCACCACGAAATGCTGGCCCACCCCGGTCATCGAATGCACCTTCAATTGCCCGGCGGGGCGCGCATGGGCGTCGCTGGCCTCGGCCTCGGCTTCCTCGACGTAGGTCAGAATCTGTTCGCAGCGCATCAGGTAGCGCTTGCCGGCCTCGGTCAGCGCAATGCGGCGGGTGGTACGGTTGAGCAGCCTTGTTTGCAGATGGGCTTCCAGGTTGGAGACCGCCCGCGACACGTTCGCGGTGGTGGTGTCCAGTTGCGCCGCAGCGGCCGTGAAGCTGCCTAATTGCGCCACGCAACTGAAAGCACGCATGTTTTGCAGGGTGTCCATGGGTCACTCTCTAGGTAGAGGACAAAATTGTGTCACGAAGCAACGCAAAAGTTATGAAAACTTACCTTCGACCAAAGGCGGATTATCGCCATTTTGGTAACAAAGATTCGCAGGAATCTACGCTTATCGCCAGTGCTGCCGCCCCCTAGAATTGCTCGGCCCCTCCACCTCTTCCTCGGGAAATCGCAGCTGTGCCGCGTCGCATCATCAGAACGCTCAGTGCGTTCAGTGCCTGTGCCCTTGCCCTCACCTTGAGCGGCTGTATCGGAACCTGGGGCATCGCCCCGCAAAGCAAGACGCTGCAAGCCAATACCCTGACCACCGACGCGGCCATTCGCGAAGCCGCAAGCGATGCTCACTGGCCCGACCAGCAGTGGTGGCACGCCTATGGCGACCCGCAACTGGACCGCTGGGTTGCCCTGGCAGTGGCCGGCAGCCCGAGCCTGGCCATGGCCGCCGCGCGGGTGCGTGAAGCCAAGGCCATGGCCGGTGTGGTCGAGTCGGCTGAAAAGCTCCAGGCCAACGGCCAGGCCACGCTCAAGCGCCACAACTGGCCTGAAGACCAGTTCTATGGGCCTGGCGCGTTGTCGGGTGCCAACACCTGGGACAACAACGCGGCCATTGGCTTGAGCTACGCGCTGGACTTGTGGGGCCGTGAACGCAACGCCAGTGAACAGGCCGTGGACCAGGCGCACATGAGCGTGGCTGAAGCGCGCCAGGCGCAGCTGGAGCTGCAGAACAACGTGGTGCGTGCCTATATCCAGCTGAGCCTGCACTTTGCCCAGCGCGATATCGTCAAGGCCGAGCTGGCACAGCAAGAACAGATCCTGGCCTTGGCCAAGCGCCGCCTGGCGGCCGGTATCGGCACCCATTTCGAAGTCAGCCAGGCCGAAGCGCCGCTGCCGGAAACCCATCGCCAGCTCGATAGCCTCGACGAAGAAATCGCCCTGGCCCGCAACCAGCTGGCCGCCCTGGCCGGCAAAGGCCCGGGGGAGGGCGCGCAGTTGCAGCGCCCGGCTCTGGCCCTGGCCGCACCACTGAAGCTGCCGTCCAACCTGCCTGCGGCACTGGTCGGCCAGCGCCCGGATGTGGTCGCCAGCCGCTGGCAGGTGGCTGCGCAGGCACGCGGCATCGACGTCGCGCACGCCGGCTTCTTCCCCAACGTCGACCTGGTCGGCAGCCTGGGCTTCATGGCCACGGGCGGCGGGCCGCTGGAATTCCTGACCGGGCGCAAGTTCAACTACAACGTTGGCCCGGCCATCAGCCTGCCGATCTTCGACGGCGGGCGCCTGCGCTCGCAGCTGGGCGTGGCCTCGGCTGGCTATGACGTGGCCGTGGCGCGCTACAACCAGACCGTGGTCGGTGCGCTGAAGAACATTTCCGACCAGTTGATCCGCCGCGAGTCGATGCAGCAGCAGTCGCATTTCGCTGCTGAATCGGTGGCCGCCGCGCAGAAAACCTACGACATCGCCATGGTCGCCTTCCAGCGTGGCCTTACCGACTACCTCAACGTGCTCAATGCGCAGACCTTGCTGTTCCGCCAGCAGCAGGTGCAGCAGCAGGTGCAGGCGGCACGCCTGATCGCCCATGCCGAGCTGGTCACCGCGCTGGGCGGTGGCCTGCAGGCTGGCCAGGACGTACCCCAGGAAGAACGCCAGGCTGCGCCGAACACCCCGACGGCCCTGGCCATTTTCGATACCCGGCCGGACAACGCTGAATGAGCACTTCCAGTTTGCCTGTGCGCTGGCTGCAAAGCCTGGAATGGCGTCGCGGCTTCTTCGCCTGGGCGCGTACCGATGGCGTGACCTGGGTCTACATCTTCAAGGTACTGGCAGCCGCGTTCATTACCCTGTGGCTGGCCATGCGCCTGGAGCTGCCGCAACCGCGCACGGCGATGATCACCGTGTTCATCGTCATGCAGCCGCAAAGCGGCCATGTGTTCGCCAAGAGCTTCTACCGGGTGCTCGGCACCCTGGCCGGCTCGGCGATGATGGTGGCGTTGATTGCCATTTTTCCGCAGAACACCGAGCTGTTCCTGCCCAGCCTGGCGCTGTGGGTTGGGCTGTGCTCGGCCGGTGCCATGCGCTACCGCACCTTCCGCGCCTATGGCTTCGTGCTGGCCGGCTACACCGCGGCCATGATCGGCCTGCCGGTGCTGCAGCACCCCGACCAGGCGTTCATGGCTGCGGTGTGGCGGGTGCTGGAAATTGCCTTGGGCATCCTGGTGTCGACTTTCGTCAGTGCCGCGATCCTGCCGCAGTCGGCCAGCGCCGCCATGCGTAACGCCCTGTACCAGCGCTTTGGTGTGTTCGCCGGGGTGGTGGTCGAGGCCTTGCGCGGTGACAGCCAGCGTGACCGTTTCGAGAGCAGCAACGTGCGCTTCGTGGCCGAGGCGGTGGGCCTGGAAAGCCTGCGTAATGTCACCGCCTTCGAAGACCCGCACATGCGCCGGCGCAGTGGCCGGCTGGTGCGGATGAACAGCGAGTTCATGGCCATCACCACACGCTTCAACGCCCTGCACCGCCTGCTGGAGCGGCTGCGTGCACGTGGCCCGCGGCAGATCGTCACCGCCATCGAGCCGGGCCTGAACACCTTGGTGGAGCTGTTGCAGCCTTACGTGGGCCGGGCGCTGACCGACGCCGATGCACTGCGCCTGACCCTGGAGCTGGGTGCCTACAAGGAAGGCCTGCAAACCCAGGTGCGTAGCCTGCGGGCCGAGTACCTGGCAACCGGGCCTAGCGCGGCCGACCAGCTCGACTTCCACACGGTGTTCGAGCTGTTGTACCGCTTCATCGACGAAATGTTCAGCTACGCCGAAACCCACGCCTCGCTGGCCGCACACAAGCACGAGCGCGAGCAATGGGACGAGCCCTATGTGGCGCTGACCAGCTGGCTGGTGTCGTTGGCAGCGGGTGTGCGCGCCTCGGCGGTGCTGTTGCTGCTGGGCAGCTACTGGCTGCTCAGCGACTGGCCCAGTGGCGCCATGATGACCCTGATCGCCACGGTGACCGTGGGCTTGTCGGCGGCCTCGCCCAACCCAAAGCGCATGTCGTTCCAGATGGCCTGCGGCACTGCGCTGGGGGCCTTGGTCGGCTTCTTCGAGACCTTCTTCGTGTTCCCCTGGATCGATGGGTTCCCATTGCTGTGCATGGTGCTGGCGCCTGTGTTCGTGCTCGGCGCGTTTCTCTCGTCACGGCCGGCCTACGCGGGCTACGGCATCGGCCTGCTGGTGTTTTTCGCCATCGGCTCGGTACCCAACAACCTGACCGTGTACGACCCCTACAGCTTCATCAATGACTACATCGGCATGATTCTGGGCATGTGCGTGTGTGCCGCCGCCGGGGCGATCATCCTGCCACCCAACAGCCGTTGGTTGTGGAGCCGCCTGGAGCAGGAGCTACGCGAGCAGGTGTTGTTTGCCATCAGCGGCCGCCTGCGTGGCATCGGCACGGCGTTCGAAAGCCGCACCCGCGACCTGCTGCACCAGGCCTACGGCCTGGCAGCCGGCAAACCGAAGGTTCAGAGCGAGCTGATGGGCTGGATGTTCACCGTACTGGAGGTCGGCCACGCGGTCATCGAGCTGCGCAAGGAGCAGGCCCGCGCGCCGGTGCACCCGGCGTATGCCGAGTCGCAACCGTGGCGCCAGGCCATCCGCGTGATGGGCCGGGCCTTGGCACGGCTGTTTCTGCAGCCCAGTGCCAGCAACCACGAACGCGCGCTGGTAGCAGTGGACCATGCCATTGCCCGGGTGCAGGCCACTGACGAGCCATTCGCCCGGCACTTCGATACCTCGGTGCTGCGCCGTGCGCAAAGCTACCTGCACTTCATCCGTTCTTCCCTGCTCGACCCACAGTCGCCGCTGGTGCCGGCGAAAGGACTGCCAGATGCTGCGTGAAAGCATGCCCCGCGAAATCGCCTTCCATGGTGTGTACATGCCCACCATGACCTTGATGTTCCTGTTTGCGCTGGGCCTGGCCTGGGGCCTGGACCGGTTCATCGCCAGCCATGATGGCTACCGCTTCTTCTGGCACCCGGCGTTGCTGCGCCTGAGCCTGTTCGTCTGCCTGTTCGGCGCCATGGCGCTTACTGTCTACTGGTGAGAAACCTTCGATGAAAAAGTTCTTCAGCCTGATCGCCACCCTGCTGGTGCTGGTCGCTGCCGTGGCCATCGGTCGCCAGTTGTGGGTGCACTACATGACCACGCCGTGGACCCGTGACGGCCGCGTGCGTGCCGATATCATCAACGTGGCCGCCGACGTGCCTGGCTATGTGGTGGACGTGCCGGTCAAGGACAACCAGCGGGTGAAGAAGGGCGACCTGTTGATCCAGATCGACCCCGAGCACTATCAGCTCGCTGTCGACCAGGCCAAGGCGCTGGTCGCGTCGCGCAAGGCCACCTGGGAGATGCGCAAGGTCAACGCCAAGCGCCGTGCCGACATGGACAACCTGGTGATCTCCAAGGAAAACCGTGACGATGCCAGTAACATCGCCAACTCGGCGCTGGCCGACTACCAGCAGGCCCAGGCTGAACTGGCAGCAGCCGAGTTGAACCTCAAGCGCACCCATATCGTAGCCACGGTGGACGGCTACGTGACCAACCTGAATATCCACCGGGGCGATTATGCGCGTACCGGTGAAGCGGTGATGGCAGTGGTCGATGAAAACTCGTTCTGGGTGTATGGCTTCTTCGAGGAGACCAAGCTGCCGCATGTGAAGGTAGGTGACCAGGCCGAGCTGCAGATGATGAGCGGCGAGCGCATCAAGGGCCATGTGGAGAGCATCGCCCGCGGTATCTACGACCGCGACAACCCGCAAAGCCGTGAGCTGATTGCCGACGTGAACCCTACTTTCAACTGGGTACGCCTGGCGCAGCGGGTGCCGGTGCGCATTCACATCGATGAAGTGCCGGACGGGTTCTTGCTGGCGGCGGGGACGACTTGTACGGTGGTGGTGAAGCCGAGCGAGGGGTGACCTGCGGCGCCATTCTGGCCCACAGTCACTGCACTGCCTTTAGATACAGCGCTGGACCTGTGGTGGCGGGCATGCCCGGCAAGAATCCAACGCGGTGGCTGGCACCGGCTGCGCCGGTGTTCGCGGGCGCGCCCGCTCCCACAGGGTACGCTGTGCGCCTGCCAGCATCGACAACCTGGCGTTCAGGCGGGCCCCACCAATACCGGCACCTTCACCCGGTCGATCACCTTCGCGCTGATCGATGGGTCCAGCAACCGGCCCAGCCGTGACAGGTGGCGGTGGCCCATGATGATCAGTTCGCAGTTCAGTTCCTGCGCCTTGGCTACGATCGCCTCGACCGGTTGCCCCGCGATCATGCAGCCCTGGCTGGCGAAGCCGGCCTGTTGCAACTCGCCTACCGCCTTGGCCACCGCGTCGTCGGCCTGGTGCTGTTCCTTGCAGGCGGCGGGGTATTGCTCCAGCTCTTCGGTGGTGTAGGGCGCGGGTTGCTCGTGCACGGCGAAGGTAGAGTCGATGGCCAGCAGCACGTGCAATTCGTGTTCGCCGGGGCGACAGTAACGGCGGGCGAGGGTGAGCAGGGCAGTGGCGGCGGGGGAGGCGTCGATGGCGATCAGGACGGGGCTGGACATGCAGGATCCTTGCTTCTGGCTGGCTAGTCATTTGCCTGCACCGCCCCTATCCCGGCCAACCCTGCTCCCACTCGTTCAACACATCCCTTGGGCATTGTGGGATCCCTGTGGGAGCCGGCTTGCCGGCGATAGGGTCGGTGCAGGCACTGCAACTGTTATGACCCAATCACCGTCCAGAATAAATACCCCACCACGTACGAGCGCATTGCGTCTGGTGCAATCGGCCAACCTGCTACCATCGCCACTCCCCCAGCTGTAATGGAACACGGCCATGCAACTCCCGGACATGAACCTGCTCGTCGCCCTCGATGCGCTGCTCGACGAAGGCAGTGTGGTCGGCGCGGCGCAGCGCATGAACCTGAGCCCCGCGGCCATGAGCAGGACCCTGAGTCGTATCCGCGATGCGTTGGGCGACCCGATCCTGGTGCGCGCGGGCCGTGGGCTGGTGCCGACGCCACGGGCGCTGGCCTTGCGCGAGCAGGTGGCGGCGCTGGTGGAGCAGGCCGGCGAAGTGTTCCGCAGCGCCGATGAAGTCGACCTGCCCAAGCTCGACCGTGCCTTCAACATTCGCACCAATGACCTGTTCATCGCCCTGTATGGTGCCCAGCTGCTGCGCCGCATGCACGAGCAGGCACCGCGCACGGTGCTGCGCTTCGTGCCGGAAAGCCCCGGCGGTGACGACGACAGCGTGCTGCGCGACGGGCGCACCGACCTGATCATCAGCTCGACCGTGGATCTGGGACCGGAGATCAAGGTGCAGAGCCTGTTCCAGACCTACTATGTAGGCTTGGCCCGGCGCGACCACCCGATCTTCGAGCAGCCGATCACGCCGACCAGCTTTGCCAGTTACCCACAGATCAGCGTATCCCGCCGTGGCCGGGCCAACGGGCCGATTGATGTCGAGCTTGCCAACTTCAAGGTGCAACGGCGGGTGGCATTGATTACCCCGAGTTTTCACTCGGCGCTGTTCTCGCTACCGGATTCGGACCTGATCCTGCCGATGCCGGCGAATATCCTCAACAGCGTGCACAAGCTCGGGTTGCCACTGCGATCGTTCGAGATCCCGGTACCGCTGGAGCGGGTGACGGTGCTGCAAGCCTGGCACCCGCGGTTTCACAACGACCCTGCACATAGGTGGTTGCGGCAGACCTTGAAGGCTTGCTGCAGTGTTGATCCTTGATTGCCTGTAAGGGCCTCATCGCTGGCAAGCCAGCTTCCAGTCTGTGGGAGATTCTATGGTTTCTGGCAAGGCTAGCCGGAGCATCTTCAGCGCCTTTGAGATCGAGCGCCGCCCGCGCGGCGCAATCGCGAGCTGCGCTCGCTCCTACGTTTGTTTCGGGCCAGTAACGCCTGTGACAGGCGCGCGCGGCCGCCTGGTTTGTACGGCGCGATATTGAGGCATGCACCAAGGCGTTCGCGCGCGAATCCCACAGGAATAATTGGCCCGAAACAAACGTAGGAGCGAGCGCAGCTCGCGATTGCGCCGCGCGGGCGGCGCTCGCTCTAACAGGCGCTGCCATACCTTGTGGCAAACACCTGTCAGCCCTGATGCGATCCCTGTGGGAGCTGGCTTGCCGGCGATAGGGCCAGATCTGCAAAAAAGTGGATTGCGCCTGGCGCAACATAAAACTACCGAGAAGTCAGTTTTCGTCAGCATTCCACCTTCTTAGACTTGCTCCAGTCGAAAATTGTTGCTGGAGATGTCGTTGCATGAGTTCCCTGTCCGCCCCGTCTGCTGCCATCGTCGGCGCCCCCGCGCCGGCTGCGCCTGCGCAGACGGCGTTCGGCCTGCAGGTAGTGGTCGGACTGTTCGGTGTATTGCTGGCCGTGTTGTGTGCGGGCCTCAACGAGTCGGTGACCAAGATTTCCCTGGCCGATATCCGCGGCGCCATGGGCATCGGGGCCGACGAAGGTGCCTGGCTGCTGGCGGTGTACAGCGCCGCTTCGGTCTCGGCCATGGCCTTTGCGCCGTGGCTGGCCACCACCTTCTCGCTGCGGCGCTTCACCCTGAGCGCCATTGGCCTGTTCGCCGTGCTCGGCTTGCTGCAGCCGTTCGCCCCCAACCTGCACAGCCTGATGTTGCTGCGCGTGCTGCAGGGCTTTGCCGCCGGCGCCTTGCCACCGATGCTGATGAGCGTGGCCCTGCGTTTCCTACCGCCGGGCATCAAAGTGTACGGCCTGGCCTGTTACGCCCTGACCGCCACGTTCGGCCCCAACCTCGGTACCCCGCTGGCCGGGTTGTGGACTGAATACGTGGGCTGGCAATGGGCATTCTGGCAGATCATTCTGCCGTCGGCACTGGCCATGTGTTGTGTGGGCTGGGGCCTGCCGCAGGACCCGCTGCGCCTGGAGCGTTTCAGGCAGTTCGACTGGCGTGGCGTGGTGCTTGGCCTGCCGGCCATCAGCAGTATCGTCCTGGGCTTGTCGCTGGGGGACCGCTGGGGCTGGTTCGACTCGCCGCTGATCTGCTGGCTGCTCGGGGGTGGGCTGCTGTTGCTGGTGCTGTTCATGTTCAACGAATGGTCCGAGCCGCTGCCGTTCTTCCAGTTGCGCATGCTGTCGCGGCGCAACCTGAGTTTCGCCTTGATGACCTTGGCCGGCGTGCTGGTCGTGCTGTCGGGTGTCGGCAGCATTCCGTCGGCCTACCTGGCGCAGATCCAGGGCTACCGGCCGGCGCAGACCAGCCCGCTGATGATGCTGGTGGCGATGCTGCAGTTGATCGCCCTGCCATTGACCGCAGCGCTGTGCAACATCCGCGCGGTGGACTGCCGCTGGGTGCTGGGCATCGGCCTGGCGATGCTGGCGGTGTCCTGTGTTGGCAGCAGCCTGCTGACCAGCGAATGGATCCGTGGCGACTTCTACCCGTTCTACCTGCTGCAGGTGTTCGGCCAGCCGATGGCGGTGCTGCCGTTGCTGATGCTGTCCACCAACGGCATGACCCCGCAGGAAGGCCCGTTCGCCTCCAGCTGGTTCAACACCGTCAAGGGCCTGGCCGCGGTGATCGCCGGTGGCCTGCTGGATGCGCTTGGCACCCTGCGCCGGCACTTCCATTCCAACCACCTGGTGGACAGCCTGGGCAACGCTCCGCTGGTCGACGATAACGCCGCTGGCCTGGCCAGGCGCATCCACGATCAGGCGCTGGTGCTGACCTCGGCCGACCTTTACCTGGTTATGGCCTGCATCGCCGTGGCCCTGATCTGCCTGATTCCTTTCGTGCCCACTCGGGTCTACCCGCCGCGCGCGGTGGCCTGAACCCTGGATGAATTCGAGAACCGCTGATATGACCAACAACCGCAAAACCCTGTTCATCGGCTCGGTGCTCGCCGTGGCTGTCCTGGCTGGCATCGTCGGCCCCTGGCTGTTCGGCAGCGACCACCGCCAGAGCACCAATGACGCCTATGTGATCGCCGACTACACGGTGGTCGCGCCCAAGGTAGCCGGCTTTATCAAAGAGGTGCTGGTAGAGGACAACCAGCAGGTCACGGCTGGCCAGCTATTGGCGACCATCGATGCCCGTGACTACCAGGCCGCGCTGGATGCGGCGCAGGCGCAATTGCTGGTGGCCAAGGCGCAAAGCGCCGATGCCCGCGCCACCCTCGAACGCCAGGCCGCGCTGATTGCCCAGGCCGAAGCTGCGGTGAAAGCGGCCCAGGCCGAAGCGGCGTTCGCCGACCATGAGGTCAACCGCTACAGCCGCCTGGCCGAGCAGGGCGCCGGTACCGTGCAGAATGCCCAGCAGGCACGCAGCAGGGTCGACCAGGCCCGCGCGCGGCTGGCCAATTCCCAAGCAGCGCTGGTGGCGGCGCGCAAGCAAGTGGACATCCTTACCGCCCAGGTAGCCAGTGCCGATGGCCAGCTCAAACGCGCCGAAGCGGGCCTGGAAAAAGCCCAGCTTGACCTGTCCTACACACGCATCACCGCGCCGGTGGACGGCATGGTCGGCGAGCGCGCGCTGCGGGTCGGCGCCTACGTCAACCCGGGCGCTCGCCTGCTGTCGGTGGTGCCGTTGCAACAGGCCTATGTGGTCGGCAACTTCCAGGAGACCCAGCTGACCCACGTGCAGCCGGGCCAGCCGGTGAGCATCAGCGTCGACACCTTCTCCGGCGAGAAGCTGCAAGGCCATGTGGAGAGTATCGCCCCGGCCACCGGCGTGACCTTCGCCGCCGTCAAGCCGGACAACGCCACCGGCAACTTCACCAAGGTGGTGCAGCGCATTCCGGTGAAGATCGTTTTCGATGATGGCCAGCCGCTGCTCGCCCGCTTGCGCGTGGGCATGTCGGTGGAAGCGACCATCGATACCCGTGGCGACAAGCTGAACGGCAAAGAGGTCAGCGCACGATGAAAGCGGCATTACGCGTGAGCCCATTACTGCTGGCCGTCCTGATGGCTGGCTGCAGCATGGGCCCGGACTTCCTGCGCCCCGACAGCCAGGCACCGCAACAATGGGCGCCGCTGCAAGGTGAGGCGGCGGCCAGCCAGCCGCAGGCCGAACCGCTGGAGCTGCGCTGGTGGGAAAGTTTCCACGATGCCCAGCTCAGCGCATTGATCCAGCGCGTTGCCGAGCGCAACCTCGACTTGCAGATGGCCAGTGCCCGGCTGGTACAAAGCCGGGCCTTGCGCAGCACCGTGGCCGCCGATGAAATGCCGGCGGTGGATGCTGCTGCCGGCTACAGCCGTGCCCGCAACAGCGCCGAAGGCCTGAGCGACCCGTCTGGCAAGGCGGGCAAGCAAGCCTTCAACCTCTGGCAGGGCGACTTGGTAGCGGGTTGGGAGCTGGACCTGTGGGGCCGCGTGCGGCGCCAGGTCGAGGCGGCCGATGCCACGGTCGAAGTGGCGGAGAACGACCGCCGCGGGGTGCTGTTGGCATTACTGTCGGAAACTGCCGGCAACTACATCCAGTTGCGTGCGGTGCAGCACACCATCGATGTCACTCGCGACAACCTCAAGGTCGCCCAGCACAGTCTGAAGCTTTCGGAAAGCCGCCAGGCCGAAGGCGTCGCTACCCGCCTCGACGTAGCCCAGGCCAGTGCCCAGGTGGCGTCCATCGAGTCGCGTCTGCCCAGCCTCGAAGCCCGGCGCGATGACCTGATCAACGCCCTCAGCCTGCTCGCCGCCGACCCCCCGCGCAGCCTGCAGGCCCAGTTGCTACAGGGCGGCGAACTGCCTGCGCCGCGGCAGAAGTTCGCCATCGGCTTGCCGTCCGAGCTGGCCGAGCGCCGGCCGGACATCCGCCAGGCCGAGGCTCGCCTGCACGCTGCCACCGCCAGCATCGGCGTGGCCAAGGCCGACTTCTACCCGAGCATCCGGCTGTCTGGCAGTGTCGGCTTCCAGGCCATGCAGTTGTCCGATTTCGGTGCCTGGGACGCGCGCCGGTTTGCCTTTGGGCCACAGCTTTCATTGCCGATCTTCGAGGGCGGCCGACTCAAGGGCACCCTGGAGTTGCGCGAGGCGCAGCAGCAGGAAGCGGCGCTTAATTATCGCAAGGTGGTGCTGGGGGCCTGGCATGAGATTGACGATGTGCTACGCCTGTACAACGCCAGTCAGTTGCGCCGTGATCACCTGGCCGAGGCCGTGCGGCAGAACCGCATCGCCTTGGAAACCGCCCAGCGCCAGTACGTGCAAGGGGCGGTGGATTTTCTCAACGTGCTGACGGTGCAGAGTGCCTTGCTGGCCAGCGAGGAACAGTGGATCGACAGCTCGGCGGCGGTGTCGCAGGCGCTGGTGGCGCTGTACAAGGCCTTGGGGGGTGGCTGGCAGGCGTTTGATCAGCAACCGGTGAAGAAAGCTTTGCAGCCCATCGCCGGCAAGCCAACTCCCACAAGTACAGCGCAGGTCTCAGGTACAGCGCAATACCTGTAGGAGCGGGCTTGCCCGCGAAGGGCTGCAAAGCAGCCCCGGCGATTTCCCAGACAGATGAGGAGGCAAAGATGCACATTTCCCTGAACGGCAAACGCGCGATCGTCAGCGGTTCCACCGCCGGCATTGGCCTGGCCATCGCCATAGGTCTGGCCGAAGCCGGCGCCGAAGTGGTCCTCAACGGCCGCACCCAATCCCGCGTCGACGAAGCGCTTAACGCCGTGCGCGAACGCTTGCCACAAGCGCGCATCATCGGCATCGCTGCCGACCTCGGCACCCAGGAAGGTGCGCAAAAGCTGTTCGACCAGGTGCCGCATACCGACATCCTGGTCAACAACCTGGGCATCTTCGAGCCCAAGCCGTTCTTCGAGATCGAAGACGAAGACTGGCAGCGCTTCTTCGACGTCAACGTGCTTAGCGCGGTGCGCCTGTCGCGCCACTATGCCCGAGGCATGGCCGAGCGCAAATGGGGGCGGGTGGTGTTCCTGTCCAGTGAGTCGGCGCTGCAGATCCCGACCGAGATGGTTCACTACGGCATGACCAAGACCGCGCTGTTGGCGGTGTCACGAGGGCTGGCCGAGACCCTGGCGGGCACGGGGGTAACGGTGAATGCCGTGCTGCCTGGGCCGACGCGCTCTGAAGGCGTGGGTGACTTCTTCGCCAAGCTGGCCGAGGAGCAGGGGGTGACGACTGCTGAGCTGGAAACCAGCTTCCTGGCCGAGCACCGGCCCAGTTCGTTGATCAAGCGGCTGGCGACAGTGGAAGAGGTGGCCAACATGGTGGTGTACCTGGCATCGCTGCAGGCCAGTGCTACCACCGGGGCGGCGTTGCGGGTGGACGGCGGGGTGCTGCGGTCCATTGCCTGATTGTCTACTGCCTGTACCGGCCTCTTCGCGGGCTTGCCCGCTCCCACAGGAGTAGTGTGATTCCGAAGCGGGTGCCATACCTGTGGGAGCGGGCAAGCCCGCGAAGAGGCCGGTACAGGCAAGCAAAGAATCAAAGCGGTCGCAGCAGGCCAAAGCGCTTGCGCAACGCCCAATCCAGCAAACGCCGCGGCAGCAACCGAGCCATCAACGGCAACGCCGTACTGCCATTGCCCAAGCGCACCACAGCCGGTACCGGTGACCTGCTCACTGCCGCCAGCACGCCCTTGGCAAACACCGCCGCCGAAGTCGGCTTGTCCTGCGAAGCCCGCGCCCGCGCCTGCACCTGTTCACGCAACGGCCACCACGCCGAATCCGCCCCCACTACCTGCTCGGCCTGGCGCTGGGCGTTGCTGGCGAACTGCGAGGCAATCGCCCCGGGTTGCACTTCCATCACCTGCACGCCAAACGGTGCCAGCTCAAGGCGCAGGGCATCGCTCAGGGCATGCACGGCGGCCTTAGAGGCGCAGTAGGCGCCGGCGAACGGGGTGACCAGTACGCCGGATACGCTGCCGATATTCACCACCAGGCCCCGTGAGCGGCGCAGCAGCGGGAACAGCGCGCGAGTGACGCCTACCACGGCGAAGACATTGGTTTCGAACTGCTGGCGCAGCGCATCCACGCCGCCATCGAGCAACGGGCCCATGGCGCCGTAGCCGGCGTTGTTGATCAGGATATCGAGGCTGTCCAGTTCCTCGGCCAGGCGGGCAAGGGCATCGCTGTCGTTCACGTCCAGTTGCCGGGCGGTGTAGCCGGCGGCACTCAGTTGTTCGACATCTTCAGGCTTGCGGGCGGTGGCCCAGACGTGGTGGCCGGCATCGCGGAAGGCGTCGGCCAGGGCGCGGCCAATGCCGCTGGAACAACCGGTGATCAGGACGGTGGGCATGGTGGGGGCCTTTGATCAAGGTGAGAGGTGTGTCGCCAGTACAGTCAATGAATCAATTGGCAAATGTACCTTGCAGGTGCTCGGCCCGAAACTCCAGGGTTTGTGGTCGGTAACCGGAACGCAGGGGTGGCAAGGGCAAGCAGTCTATCCACTCGGCCCCCGGCTGCAGTTCGCCAGGGCCACGGTAGCGCGGCGCGTTGTAGGTATTTTCGGCGAGGTTCACGGTATCGCCCGGTGCATAGGCGGCTACGCGCCAACGCAGTTCGGTGAGGGGTACCGGGTTGCCGTTCTTCATGTGCACCTGCAGGGTTCGGTCGGCGGGGCACTTGTCTGGGGCGTAGCGCAGGCGCAGGTCCAGGCGGGCCAGTTGCGAGGCTTCGCGGGTGTCCTGCCAGGCAACGAACAGGGCCACCAGGCCCAGGCCGCACACGGCGGCCAGGGAAATGGGCAGGGCCTTGGCCGGGTAGCGCAACAGCAGCACCAGCCAGGTGAGGATAAGGACGGCACCGATGATCATGATGTGCGGATTCCGTTCGAGTCTCGGCACATCTTGGAGTGGCAAGCTGCAAGCTGCAAGCTACAAGCTACAAGCTACAAGCTACAAGCTACAAGCTACAAGCTACTAGAAAAAGCAGGGCGGTGGAGAACCCACAATTTTAGATTCGACGCCGCCCCGCTGTTTCTTGTAGCTTGCCGCTTGCCGCTTGCCGCTTGCCGCTTGCCGCTTGCCGCTTTACTGCGCGATGGTCTTCACCGAAACCCCACGCTCGACCGGCGTAGAGGTGCGCCCATACACATCTTCGAAGCGCTCGATATCATCTTCGCCCAGGTAACTCCCGGACTGCACCTCAATGATCTCCAGCGGGATCTTGCCCGGGTTGCGCAGGCGGTGCACCGACGCAATCGGGATGTAGGTCGACTGGTTCTCGGTCAGCAGGAACACGTTTTCGTCGCAGGTCACCTCGGCAGTGCCGGACACCACGATCCAGTGTTCGGCGCGGTGGTGGTGCATCTGCAGCGACAGGCTGGCGCCTGGCTTGACGGTGATGTGCTTGACCTGGAAGCGGCCGCCCATGTCCACCGAGTCGTAAGAACCCCATGGGCGATACACTTCCAGGTGGTTCTGGGTTTCGCTACGGCCCTGTTCGTCCAGTGTCTTGACCATCTGCTTCACGCCCTGAACCTTGTCCTTGTGGGCGATCATCATGGCGTCCTTGGTCTCGACCACCACGATGTTCTCAAGGCCGATCACCGACACCAGCTTGCCGTTACCGTGGATCATGCAGTTGCGGCTGTCCTGCACCACCACATCGCCCTTGGTGACGTTGCCATTGTCGTCCTTCTCATGCACCTCCCACAACGACGACCAGCAGCCCACGTCACTCCAGCCGGCCGACATCGGCACGACACAGGCGCGCTGGGTTTTTTCCATCACCGCGTAGTCGAGGGAGTTGTCCGGGCAGCAGGCGAAAGTGGCGGGGTCGATGCTCAGCACATCGCCGTCTTCCTGGCTACGCTCCAAGGCCAGTACACAGGTGTCGTAGATATCGCCATCGTGCTTTTTCAGCTCCTCAAGGAAGCGGCTGGCGCGGAACAGGAACATGCCGCTGTTCCAGAAGTAACCACCGGCCTGGACAAACTCGGTGGCGCGCTTCTCGTCGGGCTTCTCGACGAACTGCGCGACCCGCGCCACGCCCTCGGGCAGCAATGCATCCTGGCTGGAGCGGATGTAGCCGTAGCCGGTTTCCGGCTTGGTCGCCGGTACCCCGAACAACACCATCTCGCCGCGCTCTGCCGCGACGGTGGCCAGGGCCAGGGCACGTTGCAGGGCCTTCTGGTCCTCGATCACATGGTCGGCAGGCAGCACCAGCATCAGTTCGTCGCGGCCTTCGTTGACCAGTTTCATCGCGGCCATGGCCACCGCGGGCGCCGTATTGCGGCCAAACGGCTCCATCAGGATGCCTTGGGTTTCCAGCTTCAGGGCAGCCAGCTGCTCCTGCACGATGAACTTGTGGTCCTTGTTGCAGACCACGATCGGCGTGTCCATGCCCTCGAACGCCAGGCGCGAGAGGGTTTGCTGGAACAGCGTATGTTCACCGGTCAGGGCCAGGAACTGCTTGGGGAACTGCTTGCGCGACAAAGGCCACAGACGCGAACCGCTACCACCAGAAAGAATTACCGGGATCATCATGTTTCTCCAATAGTCGTTGAGAGGCAGGGGAATCAGTTGCTAGCCACGGGGCGAGTTACCCACACCGGCGACAAGGCGTTGCCGGAACCCGTTACGTACAGCACTGCGGCTTCGCCGCGCTCAAGGGCGACTGGCTTCACGTCACCCACTTTCTTGTCACCTTGGTACAGCGCCAGGTTCACCTTGACCGGGTTGATCTCGCGCTCGCCACGGCCGTTGGCGGCCACCTGCTTGACCACTTCGGTCTTGCCGTCGGCGGTTTTCAGGGTCAGCTGCTGGTCGCTCAGGTTCTGCACGCGCACCAGGGCTTTCTGCTTGTTCTTGAACGGCGGTTCTTCGATCAGCTTCGGGTTGCCGCTGCTGCTGTTGACCAGGGTGTAGTACTTGTCCGAGGCCAGCTTGACCGGCACGCTCTTGCCGCCGACCTGGGCGGTGTAGTCACCGCCAGGCAGGAAGCTGAAATCGCTGCTGGCCTGGGCGCCAACCTGCTTGATCTGAGTGTTGCCCACACTGGCGGCAGCCGGTGCACTGGTGGCGTTGTACAGCCGCACGAACGTGGAGCCTTTCGGCGCGCTGGGGCCATACAGGGCGGCGTCGGCGCCGGCGAAGGCCTGCATGGAGGCAAGGGACAGGCCGGCCGCCAGGGTGAGGGCTTTGGCAATGGAAGTCTTGGTAGTCATGTGCGTGTTCCTCTCTTCAGTCAGTGGTTCGTCCGGGTGGACGACAAGGCCAGGTTTTCTTCGGATTTACGGGCGTTCTTCAGCTGCGCGACCCAGTGCGGGTCGAAGCTGCTGAGGTCGTTCTTCATTGGCAGATATCGTTCTGGGAATTCCCACACCACCACTTGTGGCGCGGCGTTCTTGAAGGCATCGCTTTGCAGGTACTTGAGCATGGGCACCAACGGGCCGTGGCCGTCCTCGGCGTAATTGGCCACGTCGCTGCGCAGCGCCTGCTGCAGGGCGCCAAGGAAGTTCCAGTGCGGGTTGGCGCTGTAGCTGGTGCCAACCAGTGCCACCGGTATGCGGCTGTCGGCGAACAGCGCGTCAGCACCGTCACCCTCGGCCTCGGCGGCCCGGGTGGTACGTTGTTGCAGGCTGTCCGGGGCGGGCAGCAGGTTGCTGAACAAAGGGTCCAGTGGCAGGAAGTTGGTCAGGTCGCCTTTGTACGGGGCTGTGCTGCCTGCTTCGGTTATGAAGGCCTGCGGGGCGCCGTCGAGCAGGTTCTGCCGGCGCACGGCGTCAGCCAGCGCCTGCGCCGCCACTTCGGCACCCATCGGCGTCCAGTGGGTGTCGGTACGCAGAAACACCTGGCCGCGGGCCTTGGCCTGCGCCAGTGGGCCCATCAGCTCGGGCGCAAATACGTTGGCCTGGCGTGCCTGGGCGTGAAACTGGTTGTACAGGTCGTCATGCAAGCTGGCCGGTTGTTGCTTGCCGATGTATTCGGCATACACCCGCGCCTTGGCCGGGACGATCGCCAGCACCAGGTGCACGCCGTGCTGCTGCAGGGTGTCGCGTACACCGCGGATCAGCGCCAGGTTCTCTTGCATCAGGTGTTCGGCACCGGCGGTGGGCTTGAACTCTTCGTCACTGAACAACCACTGGTCGCGGCCCAGCACCACGCCAGGGCGGCCTTCGTGGAACAGCTTGAAGTCCATCGCCGCCCACAGGTTGGTGCCCAGGCGCTTGATCGGGAACTGGTCGTCGTAATGGGTTTCGGCTGCCTTGGCCAGTTTGCCGTTGAGCAGGGTCATCTGTTCGGTGCGCTGGAAACTTTCCAGCCCACCGGTGGACCAGACGCCCATGCCCACCAACAGGCCGATGAAGGACAGCGAATAGGTAATGCGTAACGTTCGGGTCATGTCAGCCACCTCAGAACTGGAAGTAGAGGAACGGCGAGTAGCTCTGCGCCGAAAGCTTGAGGATCGAGGCCACGAACAGCAGCAACACCAGCGCGCGGGTCATGACCCGGGTCCAGTCCAGGCCCAGCGAACCGTCGCTGTTGACCTGCACCGGGGTGGCCTTGGGCGTGGGTTTGGCGTTGCGGTAGAAGTCGCGCAGGCCGAAGAACGCCAGGGTGAGGTAGGCGATCACCAAGGTGGCGACCTGCAGGCCGGTGAGCTGGGCACGGTTGAGTTCCGACAGTTGCCAGTCGCCGAAGCTGAACATGGCGCCATACATGCGTGCGGCGACGTGCAGGTTTTCGGCGCGGAAGATCACCCAGCCGACCACCACCAGCAGGAAGGTGAAGGCCCATTTCACCGGGTTGAAACGCTGCGGGTTGGTGTCGATGCCCCGCGCCCGCTCGATCGCCAGCCACATGCCGTGCCAGGCGCCCCAGATGATGTAGGTGAAGTTGGCGCCATGCCACAGGCCGCCCAGCAGCATGGTCAGGAACAGGTTGCGGTAAGTGTTGAAGGTGCCTTTGCGGTTACCGCCCAGGGTGATGTACAGGTAGTCGCGCAGCCAGGTCGACAGGCTGATGTGCCAGCGCCGCCAGAACTCGGTGATGGACTGGCTGATGTATGGCTGCTTGAAGTTTTCCATGAAGCGGAAGCCCATCATCAGCCCCAGGCCGATGGCCATGTCGCTGTAGCCGCTGAAGTCGAAGTACAACTGCGCGGTGTAGGCCAGGGCGCCGAGCCAGGCATCCCCGGTGGTCGGGTTCTGCAGGGCGAAGCAGTGGTCGGCGACCACTGCCAGGGTGTCGGCGATGAACACCTTCTTGATGAAACCCTGCATGAAGCGGGTGCAGCCTTCGGAGAACTTGTCCAGGGTATGGGTGCGGTTGTTGAACTGGTCGACCAGGTCCTTGAAACGCAGCACGGGGCCGGCGATCAGGTGCGGGAAGATGGCCACGAATGCGGCGAAGTCGATCAGGTTGCGCGTGGCCGGGGTGTCGCCGCGGTACACGTCGATGATGTAGCTGATCGACTCGAAGATGTAGAACGAGATACCGATCGGCAGCAGCACGTGGGTGAGGATGAAGGGCTCCAGGCCAAACGAGGTGATGATCGCATTCAGGCTGTCGACACCGAAGTTGGCGTACTTGAAGTAGCCGAGAATGGCCAGGTCGACACCGACCCCCAGCAGCAGCCAGCGCTGTGCCGGCTTGGTGCGCACGCCGGCGGCACCCACTTTCAGGCCGATCCAGTAGTTCCACAGGGTGACCCCGGCGAACAGCGCCAGGAAGTCCACCCGCCACCAGGCATAGAAGATGTAGCTGGCGACCAGCAGCAGCAGGTTGCGATAACGTTGCCCGCTCAAGTAATACAGGCCGAGGAATATCGGCAAGAACAGGAACAGGAACACGTTGGACGAGAAGACCATCCCGGTTCTCCTTATTGTTCACAGCATCCGGGGCACAGCGCCCCCCAAACCCCCCAGCAAAAAGCTGGAGGGCAACTTAGATCCCTGTGGGAGCGGGCAGGCCCGCTCCCACAGGTACCGACCCCACAATGGGAGTCAGTTCACTTCTTGCTTGCTGCGCTCGGGTCATAGACCCGGGTCACATCGCCGCCCAGCCGGAAGCTGTTGAACGGCTGCATCCCGTGCTTGCGCTCCAGCGTGTCGCCGACGCAGTGGTACAGCGCGCACCAAGGCTCGAGCCAGGCGTACTTGTTGTCGACCTTGAGGTCTTTCATGTCCTGCTTCTCACCGGCTCGTTCGGCGAAGTGACGGGGGTCGCGGGCGCCGTAGAGCACACCTTCGCCCAAGCGCTGCAGGGCAAAGTTGTTTTCGCTGCGCAGGTCCACGCCATTGGCCTGGGCGAAGCTGGCAATCATCGCCAGCGGCGGCAGGGCGTAGTTGTGATAGGCCAGGGCACGTTGCTTGCGCTTGACCTCGTTGGGCAGGAAACCTTGCTCGTCGACCTGGTTGGCACCCACCTTGAATTCCTTCACCGCCCAGTCGAACAGGTCGCGGCGGTCGGTGGCCACGGCGGTGGCCATCACCGACCAGGCGGCCCAGTAGCTGTGGTTGTTGATCTTCTCCAGCGGCAGGTTGCTCCAGTCCTGCACGGTCTGCTCGGCCAGGCGGTCCAGCCATTTCTCGATCAGCTCGGCTTCGGCCTGGTGCGCGGCCAGCGGCTGGGCAGTGGAGAACTTCAGGCGCAGCCACGAGCCGCTCATGCTGCCCAGGGCCCATTTGCGCATCGACTTGCCGGTGTGGTTGTAGTCGGTGGACAGCAGCGCATTGGCCCGCGCCCAGGTCCCCAGCCAAGCCAAGGTGCAGTCGAGTTGCGCCGGGCGGCCATCACGCATGTATTGGCCGACCATCTTGCTCACGCCCTTTTCCAGCGTGGTGATGTCTTCGGTCGACTTGCGAAAGGCCTTTTCCGAGGCGACATTGAGCGTGGCACGGGCCTTGTCGGAGCCTTCGTACTTACTGCGGAATTGCAGCGGACCGGTGTAGGGTTTTGGTGCCGGCTCGCAGCGGAAATTGCCGTCGCCCGTTTTGGGTTTCTCGATGCCCTCGTAATAGCCTTGGGGTGGCACCAGCGCAGCATGCGCGGCGCTGCCGAACAGCGCCATGGCGAGCAGGGCAGGGCGAAAGATTTGCTTGAATACGGTCATGGTCGCCTCACTGGCCGGCTTGCGCGGTTTGCGCAGGCACGGCGAAGTTGTTGCGTTTGCAGAGTTTGGCTTCGACTTTTTGGGTGCCGCTTTCCGGGCCTTGCACCTCGAACGCCAGCAGGCTCTGGTCGGCCCAGTCCTCGTCCTCACGCATCTGGAAGACAAAGCGGCCGTCGGTGTCGGAGGTTTCCGGTTTTTCCAGCTTGATGTCTTCGTGGCGGCCGTTGAGGTACCACAGGGTGGCTTGCAGCACCTTCACCGATGGGTCGTCGAACCTGACATCCATCTGCAGGTTGCGGTTGATCAGCTGTTTCACCACGCCGCCCTTGCCGTTGACCATCAGCTCGTTGTTGCCGGGCTTGAGCGTGGTGCTGGCGCTCATCAGCGCCGGGCGGTCATTGCAGCCATCGTCGAGCAGGCCAAGGATTTGCCGCCAGATGGTTTCCTGGTCCAGGCGGTATAGCGGCGAGAACTCCCAGATCAGGATCTTGGGCGGGTTCTTGCGGAATTCCTCGCTGCCCAGGTACTGGATCATCGAGCCTTCCAGGCCACCGCCGGGGAAGGCGACGTTGAGCACATCGGCGCCGATGTACTGCTCGAGGAAACCGGAGAAGTTGTAGTTCTTGCCGCTGTGGCTGGTGCCGACCAAGGTGATCTGTGCGTTGCCGCTGTCGCCGAACAGGTCGTCGCCGCCGCCGCTGGAGCCTTTCGGCTCGGTGACGAACTGGTCCATGTACTGGATCGCATAGCTGGTGCCACACAGTTGGCCGGCTACGTTGTGCAGGGTGCCCGTTTTGCCCATGCGGCCAGATTTCTTGGTTTCGAATTCCTTGCGCGGGATGCCCTCGAAAGCCGGCATCTTGTGCACGGTGTCGGCGACGATCCTGGCGGCGCGCTGGGCACCGTACGGTGTCCAGTGCTGGTCACCGCGAAAGTAGAAGTCCTTGCCCTGGTCGGCGGCGGCCAGTTGCTCGTTGGTCAGCGGCGACAGGTCGGGCACGTTGTAGCCCATGCTGGCGAAGCGCTTGAGCATGGCCTGGTAGTTGCCCAGTGCCTTCTGGTAGTTGAACGCAGCTTTCTCGGCCGGGTTGAGCATGTTGCGGTTCACCAGGCCACGGGTGGGCTGGTACACCATCACCAGCTCCACGCCACGCTTCTTGAACGCGTCGTGCACTTGTTGCAGGCGCTTGTAGCCGGCCGGCGTGGTGCTGAACTCGGTGCGCAAGTCTTCGCGTGTGCGGAACAGCCAGTCGCCCTTGGCTTGCACCAGGGTGGTGAAGTTCTGCTGGTAGCGGGTGGTGTAGCGGCTGGCATCGTGCGCTTCGGGGCACAGCTGGCAGCAGGGTTCGGCCGTGAAGGTCGGGGCCTTGACTTCATCGGCGCGCACGCCTTGGCTGATTGCCAGAAGGGCAGCGGACAGGCCCAGCAGTTTCATCAGGTGTGGAGTCATGGTCTGGGCTTCCTTAATCGATCATTTCGGTCTGGCGCTCGACCGGGTCGATCAGCACAGCCTTCTGCTGGCGGACCAGCAGGTCGAGGATTTCGTCCTGGCGCTCGCCCAGCACGCCGTTGAGGCTGATGCCGCTGGCCTTGCGCGGGGCGAGCATGGATACCTTGTACAGCTCGACCGACAGCGGCGAGTCGATCGACAGCGGGCCTGAGCCGTTAGCCGCCAGTTCGCCGCCCACCACGATCAGCGACACCTTGGTGTCGAACGGGTCGAGGGCGATGTCGCGGTCGGTGTCGGACAAGTCCTTGATGTGGCCGTACACGCCGACCAGGCCGTTGGCCATGGCCACGTTCTCGTACAGGCGAATGTTCACGCTGTTACGTACGCGTATGCCGTGGCGGCGGTTGTTGATCAGCTTGTTGCCCCAGATCAGGTTGTCGCCGCTTTCGTACAGGGTGATGCCGTCGGTGTGGTTGCGGTAGATCTCGTTGTAGGCCACCAGGTTGTTGACGCTGTTACGGTCGATCACCACGCCGGAGAGCTTGTTGTCGTAGCTCTTGTTGTTGATGATCCAGCTGTCGTTGACCTCACGCGAAATGATGATGCCGTGCTTCTTCTTGGTGCCGTAGACCGTGTTGCCGGCGATGATCAGGCGGTGCGAGCGGTCGTGCGGGTCGATGCCATAGACGATGTTGTCGTTGTAGGTATTGTCCTTGACCACGAAGTCCTGGGTTTCGTAGCAGTAGAAGCCGTACCACATGTCGCTGAACTGCGAACCGATGATCCAGCCGGTGGGTTCCGGGCGGCCCATGCGCTTGGCCATGTTCGGGGTGTACTGCGAAATGCTCACGCCGTACGACTTGGACTTGGCATAGCCGAAACTGGCCATCCTGGTATTGACGATATAGGTCTCGGTACCGCCCCACGACAGCAGGAACGGGCGGAACTCCTTGGGCGAGCGGAAGGTCGCCGGGCCGTTGTCTTTTTCCCGCCAGCCAGTCACCTGGGTGTCGGTGACGAACAGCTTGCCGTCGTTGACCAGGAACGCGCCGCCCTCCTGGGACAGGCGCAATTGCTTGACCTTGCCATCGATCTCGAGGATGCCCTTGCGGCCGACCACGATCGGCAGGCGCGCCAGGTACACGCCCGGCTCGACTTCGCGCAGGTACTGTCGCGGCACCTGCTTGCTCAGCTCGACGAGGTCGACATGGCCGTCATCGATGAAGATCGCCTGCGGAATACCGTGCTGGCGCTGGACCCACTCGGCCGCCTTGTTGTCGCCGCCGACAAATTCCTTGAGGGTGTCCTCCTGGAACATGCGGCGCAGGCTGACCTTGCCCTTGTGGCTGCGGTCGATCTTCTTCTGCACGGCCTGGGCGGTGTAGCCGCTCAGGTCGGGCAGCTTGGGCGGGTCCATGTGCAGGGGCTCGATCGGCGCGCTGGCCACGGTGTAGGTCTTGGCCTGCTGCAGCTCCTTGGCAATGACCTTGGGCTCTGCGGCGACGGCCAGGCCCGAGGCCAGCAACAAGGCGCTGGCCAACAGGCTGTGACGTAGGTGCGGGTGAAGGTTCATCAGGTTTCTCCCGGCCTCAGAAGCGCCAGATCACGTCGACGAAGGCGCGGTGCATGTACGAGTCCGCTTCCTTGCCATAGGCGTCGCCCGGCTTGAATACACCCGCGCGCAGGCGCACCAGGGCAGACGGCTCGTCGATGGCCTGGCTCATGGACGCGGGCAGCAGGCCTTGCTTGAAGTACTTGGTCACGACCACGTCCATCTCCTGGCCAAGGTCTTTTTCACCGTCGACCAGTTGGCGGTTCACACCGTTGTCGTCGACCACGGCGTTGATGCCGCTGGAGCCGATGTTCTGGTTGCCATCGACGCGCCAGAACTTGTGGTAGATCAGGCTGGCGTCATAGTCATCGCGCAGTTGCCACGATGCGAACAGCGTGGCCGCCTGCAGGTTGCCCAGCTCGCCGCGGAAGGCCTCACCGAAGCGGTGTACCCGCGAGCGGGTGCCGGTGAAGTTGGAGCGGTTGCTTTCCAGCCCGGTCTGCTCGAAGTTGTTCGAACCATCGTCACCGCCGCCGCCGCTGCCGCGGGCGTAGGCTGCACCCACCTGCCATTGCGGGTCGAGGCGCAGGCGGATACCCAGGTCGGTGGCCCAGGCATTGACGTTGCCGCTCTGCTTGCCGGTGGCCACCTGATCGTCACCCACCTGTTGGGTGGTGAGCTTGTCGCGGTCGCCGGTCAGCCAGGTGACGCTGCCCCAATAGTTGACGGTGTGGTCATTGCGCCAGTTGTAGGCGTCGCTGTTGGCCTCGAGGCCCAGCCAGGTGAGGTCGCCGGTGCGGGTCTTGTCCAGTGCATCGACGGTTTCCCCGGGTTGGTTCAGGCTGCCGCTGTCATGGGTGTGGTGGGCGCGCAGGCCAACCCAGTGGCCGGGCGTCCATTGCGTGGCGATGTTGCCGTAGACGTGCGTACGGTCCTTGTCCTCGGGCGCCAGCTCGGTGAGGTCGGTGCGGTATTCGCTGAAGCGCTGGGCCACGCCCAGGTCGGCCTTGAGCAAGGTGGTGTCGAAGGTCCAGTTCAGCGCCTCGATGTTGGTGTCGCGCCACATGCCGTCATCGCTGCGCAGGCGCTGGCGACCCAGGCGCAGTTGCTCGCCAGGGTAGGCGGTGAGGCCGCTGTAGCCGACCCAGAATTCGCGCATGGCCAGGTAGCTTTTGTCTGGCTTGCGGCTGTCGTCACCGGTGTCGGTGGTGGTGCCGTCGTCGTTCTGGCGCAGGGTGTCGGTTTCGATGGTGTCGGTGGCTGCGACCGCCTGGCCCATGGCGTAGGCGCTCCAGTTGCCGCGCTCGCCGTACACCCATGGGCGCAGGTCCAGGCCCAGGCCGTTGACGTCGCCGCCGGGGCGGGTACCCAGGTCACGGTCGTCTTCGGATTGGCCGGTGATTTTCACGTCCAGGCCGAAATTTTTCTCAGCGGTCATTTCCGCCAGGGTCGGGCAGGACCACAGCAGGGCGAAGCTCAGGCCGATGCCGGCTTTCACGAAGGGATTGAGCGTCATAGCGAGTCCTCACCGTCTACTTCTGGTTCGTCGTCTTGCAGGGCTTCGGTGGCCAGGGTGCTGTTGGCGCCTTGGCTCATGCTGCCGCGGGCCTGCTTTTCCTGAGCCAGCAGTTGCTCGGCCTGGTGGCGCTGGTCCGGGGTCAGCTGCGGCTCGAGCCGTTGCAGCATTTCTGCCGCCTGCGGCGTGGGGTTGGCTTGTGCCAGCTGGGCGAACACCCAGGCATTGCCTGGTTGCGGGCGAATGCCATGGCCTTCGCTGAACAACTGGGCCAAGGCATAGTCGGCGCTGATCTGCCCACCGCGGGCGGCGGCCAGCAGGTTGTCGACAGCCTTTTGCGGCTCGACGTTGCCCAGGTAACCACGGCGGTACAGCTGGCCCAGGTAGTAATGGGCGCTGGTTTCGCCAGCGTCGGCGGCCGCCTGCAGGTGGCGTTCGGCTTTCTTGGCGTCGGCCGGTACGGTCTTGCCTTCGTAGTACAGGCGGCCCAGCAGCAGTTCGGCACGTGGCTGCTCGGCTTCGCGACCCTTGTCGATGTAGGCCAGCAACTGGTCGGTGTCGCCCAGTTCGGGGAACTCGTACAGCAATTGCGCCAGGCTGACCCACGACGCCGGGTTGGCCGGTGCCACCTGTTCGAGCAAGTCCTTGGCAGTTTTTTCATCGGTCTGGCCAAGGCTGCGATCGGCCAGCACCCGGGCCACGCTGTCGACCCGGCTGGCTGGCACGGCACCACGGGCGTAGGCCGCCTGCAGCTGGCCGAGCAGGGCGGCCTGCTGGTCGGTCTGGCCGCGCTTCTGGTACACGGTGGCCAGTTCGACGTAGCACATGTCGGTGGCGCTCAGGGCGGCCTTGCAGATTTTCTCCACGTCGTCCAGGTGCTGGTCGTAGCTGCCCTGGGTGCGATACAGCAGCACCTGGGCCAGGCCCGCTTCCGGGTTGCCGGTGGCGCGCCACTGGTCGATCTGCTGCTGCGCGTTGACCTTGGGGAAGCTTTGCGGGTAGCTCAGGTACAGCATCGCCAGCGGGATCAGGGTGTTGCCTTCACCCTGGCGGGCGGCGAGTTTCAGCAACGTTTCGGCTTCTTCACGCTCGGCCTGGGTGCTGTCGGGCTTGGCCACCAGCAGGCGGCCAAGGCGGGCCTGGGCGCGCGACGAGGACGCAGCGGCAGCGCGGTAGGTGGCCTCGGCCTCCTTGATTTGCGCCGGGTCGCGGCTGGCCACCTTGATGTCGGCCAGGCCCACTTGCGCATCGCTGTAGCCCAGGTCGGCCAGGGCCTTGTAGTTGCGTTCGGCCAATGCCGTGTCACCGCGCTTCAGGGCTTCGTTGGCCAGGCGCTGGTCGGGCAGGCCGGCGCAGCCGGCCAAGGTGATGGCCATGGCCAGGCCACACAGACCCAGGTTCACACGGAACCTGTGGGGGCAGGTGTTGGTATCAGCGATCATCGTCCGATCCTCTTACAGCCCACGGGCCGCGGCTTTGTCGATCAGCCAGTTCAGCGACGGGCCACGGTCGCTGTTGACTGCCGCCGGGCGGCCGGCCAGCTCGGCAGGCAGGCCGCTATCGGGCTTGATCTGCACACGGATGTCGGAGGCCAGGTCTTCGCTGTTGAGGCTGGCGCTACTGACGATCTGGCCGGTACGCACTTCGTCTTCGCCGGCGACCTGGAAATTGACCCGGGTGCCTGGCTTGACCTCATCGAACTGGCGGTAGCTGAAACGCGCCTCGACCATCGGGTTGGTGGTACGCGGAATCAGCTGGAAGATCGGTTGGCCCTTGGCCGCGTACTGGCCGTCGTCCACCAACTGGCGGGCGACCACGCAATCGCAGGGGCTGGTGAGGGTGCCGGAGAGTTGCTTGCCGAACAGTTCCTCGATCTTCGCCGGTTCCAGTTGCGTGTCGTCGAGGTTGCCCTTGAGCATGTCCAGCATGCTGGTGGTGAAGCTGGCCAGTGGCGCGCCCTTGGCCACCTGCCCACCGCTCTCCACCAGGCTGTTCACGGTGCCGTCGCGCGGCATGGTGACATTGGTGGTGGGTACTGCGACCACACCGGCTTCGGCATGGCTGATGAAGTACATGCCGTACAACGACTTGGCGACGAAACCGAAGGCGGCGATGCCGACCACGAACACACCGAGGGTGACGGTAACGGCCTTGAGCCGGCCGAAGGGGCTCAGGCCACTGCCGCCGTCCTTCTGCTTGCGCGCCTTGGTGAAGTTGTCGCGCTGCAGGGTGCTGAGCACGTCGCCGGCAGTGATCAGTTCACCCGACAGGTGCGAGGTGATGATATGGCGCAGGGTGGCGATGTCGCGGGGCTCCAGGTTCTGGAATTGCGCACCGGTACGCCCGCTGTCGGGGTGGTAGGAGCGCACCTGGAATTCGATGTCCATCGACAGGCCGAGGTTGTCGACCGTGAACATCAATCGCCCACGCAACGCATCGCCCACCGCCAGTTGCTGCTTGGTGTGGAAGCTCAAGCCTCCGGCGGAAAGGTCGTCGACTTTCACATCGTGGGCCTGGCGCTGGGCGTCGATGAAGCGCAGCTTGGCGGGGATGCGTACCCGGGCGTGCTGGCGCTGGGCTTCGGACTCATGCACGACGTTGACATTCACGGCGGTATTCATGGGGTTTGTTCCTGTTAGATCCGATCCGGGTTGGGCTCACACGACCATGAACAGCACAGCAACGAAGATGCTGGCCGCCGAGAAGGTCATGGTCCGCGAGGACCAGGTGTTGAACCATTGTTGAAAGCTGGCGAGGTCACGCTTGAGGGCAGTGGGCTGACGCGTCCACGACTGTTTGTCGAGGCGGAAGAACACGTAGATCTTCATCAGCGCGCCGATGATCTGGTTGTAATAGAGGATCAGCGGGTAGGCCGGGCCGACGTTGTGGCCAGAGCACAGCAGCATCACGGTGAGGATCAGGCGGGTAATGCCGATCCACAGCAGGTACACCAGCAGGTATGCCAGGCCGAACTTGAGGCTGGCGATCACCGCCACGGTCAGGCCCAGCAGGCTGGTCCACATCGATACGCGCTGGTCGAACAGCACGATGCTGGTGAACAGCCCCAGGCGCCGCAGGCCCAGGCCCAGCGCACGGGAGTTCTGCCGCAGGTTGTTGCCGTACCAGCGGTACATCAGCTTGCGGCTGGCCTTGAAGAAGCTTTTCTCCGGCGGGTGCTCGACCGTGTTGATGGCAGCGTCCGGCACGTAGAAGGTGTCGTAGCCCAGGCGCATCAGGCTGAACCAGCTGGACTTGTCGTCACCGGTCAGGAACTTGAAGCGGCCCAGGCGCCAGTGCATCAGCGAGTCGCTTTCGACGTCGGCAATGAACTCGGGGTTGGTGACCACGCTGGCGCGGAACATCGACATGCGCCCGGTCATGGTCAGTACGCGCTTGGACAGGGCCATCGAGCACATGTTGATGTGGCGCTGGGCGAAGCGCAGCTTGTGCCATTCGCTCATGATGTAGCCGCCACGTACTTCGCAGAACTCGTTGGTGGTCAGGCCGCCGACATTGGGGTACAGCTTGAACCACGGTACGGTCTTGCGCACCACGCCATCGGCCAGCACGGTGTCACCGTCGATCACCGCCACCACGGCGTTTTCGTCCGGCAGCATGCGGGAGATGGCACGGAAGCCGTAGGCCAGGCCATCGCGCTTGCCAGTACCGGCGATACGGACGATGTCCAGCTTCACGTGGGTCGGCGGGTTGTACTTGGCCCACAGGCTCTTCACCAGCAATTCATCGGACATTTCCACCAGCGAGCAGACCACGGTGGTGGGGAAACCGCAGTTGATCGCCTCGCGGATCACCGAGCTGTACACCTGAGCGGTGGTCAATGCTTCGATGCGGAAGCTGGTGACCATCAGGTACACGTGCGACGGGTCGGCGGCGCTGCCCATTTTCTGCACCTTGCGGCGCAGGTAGGGGTACACACCGTAGAGGAAGATCATGCCGCGGATGAAATGGGTGGCGCCCATCGAGTAGCGCCAGATGCCGACGGCGCCGACCAGGAAGATGAAGTGCTTCGATTGCGAGTCGAAGATATCGGCTGGCAGGGCCAGGGCGATCAGCATGAGCAGGCTCATGTAGAGCAGCCAACCGGCGCACTGCAACAGCACTGTCTGGAGCCTTTGCATGTTCAGCATCCGTGGAAAATTCGGGAAAGGGCGGCAGCGCAAGTGGGGAACCTTGCGCCGCCTGGCCCAGGGCTTACCAGCAGATGCCTTCGGTGCGGCTGGCTGCGCTGGTCGGTTCACTCATGAAGCCGACCAGGTCGATTACTTGTTTGCCGGCCGGTACTTGCTGGGCAAGGGCACGGAACTGCTCGTCACGGTTGCCCAGAACGATGATGTCGGCGTTGTCGATGACCTTGTGGAAGTCACCGTTGAGCAGCGACGATACGTGCGGGATCTTCGATTCGATGTAGTCTTTGTTGGCTCCATGAACGCGGGCGTATTCGACGTTCTCGTCGTAGATATCCAGTTGGTAGCCCTTGCCGATCAGGCGTTCGGCCAGCTCCACCAGTGGGCTTTCGCGCAGGTCGTCGGTGCCGGCTTTGAAGCTCAGGCCAAGCAGGGCGACCTTGCGTTTGTCGTGGGCTTCGATCAGTTCGAAGGCGTTTTGCACCTGCGACTCGTTACTGCGCATCAGCGAGTCGAGCAGCGGGGCACGCACGTCCAGGCTGGCGGCACGGTAGGTCAGGGCGCGCACGTCCTTCGGCAGGCACGAGCCGCCGAAGGCAAAGCCGGGGCGCATGTAGTACTGCGACAGGTTGAGCACCTTGTCCTGGCAGACCACGTCCATCACTTCACGGCCATCCACACCGACAGCCTTGGCGATGTTGCCGATCTCGTTCGCGAAGGTGACCTTGGTGGCATGCCACACGTTGCAGGTGTATTTGATCATCTCGGCCACTTCGATCGGCTTGCGGATGACCGGGGCGTCGAGTTCTTCGTACAGCGCCTGGAGGATGTCGCCGCTGGCGCTGTCCAGTTCGCCGATGACGGTCATCGGTGGCTGGTCGTAGTCCTTGATTGCAGTGCTTTCACGCAGGAATTCCGGGTTCACCGCGACGCCGAAGTCAACGCCGGCCTTTTTGCCCGAGCAATCTTCGAGGATCGGGATCACCACGTTCTTGACGGTGCCTGGCAACACGGTACTGCGCACCACGATGGTATGGCGGCGCGTGGTGTCGCGCAGCACATAGCCGATTTCCCGGCACACCGACTCGATGTATTCCAGGCCCAGGTCACCGTTTTTCTTGCTGGGGGTGCCCACACAGATCATCGATACATCGCTGGCGCGAATGGCCTCGGCGAAGTCGGTGGTGCCGCGCAGGCGACCATTGGCGATGCCTTGTTGCAACAGTGCTTCCAGGCCAGGTTCGACGATCGGCGACTTGCCCTGGTTGATCAGGTCGATCTTGGTGCTGGACACGTCCACACCGATTACTTCATGGCCACGCGCCGTCAGGCAGCCTGCACAGACTGCACCCACATAACCCAAACCAAAGATGCTAATACGCATCGCTATCACCTCATGTGTTTATCACGCCGACGCCTCCGTGGAGTGCCGGGCTGGGTTGATTAACAGCAGTTTTCAGGCGCACGGGTTCATGGCGAATGCACACTTCACCGAGCGCAGGCAACATAAGTCCGGAGTGCACGAAAAGTTATGCACTCAAATTAGGCATTTAAAAGCCAAGTAGTAAAAACGTGCCCTGTCATGCAGCCGTCGTTATTGCAAGGCGCTACTCGGCGCTTTGCTGTGCTTGTTTTTCAAGTGGGATAAATCCTTTGAAATCAACCACTAGGACGAGTTGTACGGGACGCTTGTCTCCTGTAAGGGCAGGCACTTGGGCGTTAGCCGGGCGGCCTGTCTGTATGTTGTGGCAGGTAGTGGATACCTTGCCATTGTCATCTGTAAGTCATCTCTCACAACCCGTGGGCAGGAAATTCGTTACGGCTCTATGAGCGGTAGTTGATATGAGAAGTTCCTGAACGGGTTTTGTCTTGATGAAAGATTTCTAAATATTTATTAAGCTGCTGACAATTTCAATTTGATAGCACGCGCCGGTTTGCCCCCGATGTATCAAGGGCGAAACTGTTGCGAGATGTTTTAATGCCAGCATCGGAAAATTTTTTCAGATTTCGTCAGAAAAGGTACGAACGGTCGCACCGGCGCCGGTGTTTACACGTTGATGTAAGGTTTTTTTGGCGTCATAAAAATGACGATAACGAAGTCTCACCTTGCTGAACCTGCTCGGCCTGCTTGACCGCCGGTGCAGCGGCCGAGCCGTGATAAATGACACACGTGACAGCAACCAGTGCTGATCACCGTGCGGTCATGCGCAATCAGCTGATCGGTTTATCTTTCAGCGTTTCAACTTGCTGCCGCGGGTGGATCATGCGAGTGCACATTACGCCGTATGGCGCGGCGAAGACGGCCAGCCGGCGAGGCGGGTTTTGGTTAAGGCAGGGGTGGCTTTGCCCGAGGGGGTGGAAGCGATCGGTTTGGAAAGCGGCTATGTACAGCTGCCCTGAAGGCGGTGGAGACTGGCCCTGGCCTTGCCGGTGCTCGCGGCTGGAGCGGTCCTGCGGGTACCGCGTGGCGGTTGCAGGAACGGCTCAAGCCGCGAAGCGGTATCGGCGGGTCTACTCGCCCGGGTGATCGCGCAGAAACACCAGGTGATCGGGCTTGGACTGTTCGGCACAGTAGTAGTAACCCTGGACATCGAACTGCTTGAGCTGCTCTGGATCGTTGATGCGCTGCTCGATGACAAAGCGGCTCATCATGCCGCGGGCTTTCTTGGCGTAGAAGCTGATGATCTTGTACTGGCCGTTCTTCAAGTCCTTGAAGTCGACATTGATCACCCGCGCCTTGAGGGCGCTGCGTTTCACTGCGCTGAAGTATTCATTGCTGGCCAGGTTCAACAGCACGTCATCGCCCTGAGCGGCCAGGGCCTGGTTCAACCATTCACTGATGCGTGTACCCCAGAAGGCGTACAGGTCCTTGCCGCGGGCATTGGCCAGCTTGGTGCCCATTTCCAGCCGGTAGGGCTGCATCAGGTCGAGGGGGCGCAGCAGGCCGTACAGGCCGGAGAGCATGCGCAGGTGGTCTTGCGCGTAGCTGAAGTCGTCCTCACCCAGGGTTTCGGCAGCCAGGCCTGTGTACACGTCACCTTTGAACGCCAGCAGCGCCTGCTTGGCATTGGCTGGGCTGAAGTCCGGAGACCAGCTGCCGAAGCGTGCGGCGTTCAGGCCGGCGAGCTTGTCGGACAGGTGCATCAGCTCGCTGATTTGCGCCGGCGACAGGGTTCGCAGTTGCTGGATCAACACCTGGGAATCATCCAGGTACTGGGGCAGGGTGAAGCGCTCGGTTACCGGCGGGGTATCGTAGTCGAGGGTCTTGGCGGGGGAAATCACCGTCAGCATCGGGTCGGCTCCTGGCATCGTTGGCCTGGGATTCTACGGGCTGGGCGGTGCAAGTCCAAACTATGGTGACAATAGTCACAGACCATGGCCGGTTCTAACGCTATAGTTCGCGTTTTGCCGTGACGGAGCCTTTTACCGTGCGCATCGCCTTTGCCGCGCTGGCCGCGCTATTGAGCCTGGCCGTGCAAGCCGCCCCCACAGCCGCGGTCAGTTTCGATCGCAGCCTGTGGCCCGAGCAACTGAACAGCCCGGCGTTGTTCGATGTGGCTTCGCGGGCGGAGATTCTGTCGTTCGCCCGGGTACTGCATGAAAGCGAGTTGCTCGATGATGCGACGCTGGCGGCGCGGCTGGGCTTGCGGCAGATCAACCTGCAGAAGGTTCGCCAACTGCGGGCGCGCATGTGGCAGCGGTTATGGGCAGGCTACCAACAGGCGCAACGCAGCTGCGAGCAGGATGCGTCGTTCTGCTATGCCGTTGAGTCCATGGCGGATCTACGTACCCAGGCGGCGACGTTCGCCACCGATGTCGGCGCGTTCTATGCCGGGTGGGTAGAGCCCAGCCACCAGTTCCACAGCCGCTACCTGGACGAACAGCTGCGCAAAGCTGCGCTGCTGCCCCAGACCAGCAGCGAGGTGGAGCGGCTATCTGCACGGGAGCTCGATGGTGAACGCCTGAACGATCGTATGTTCCTGCTGACCTTCGTCGGTGGCCCGGGGCCTGACGGCGGCAGTACCGACCTGCTGGCCGATTACCTGCGCCGGCAAAAGCTGGCGGGTACCTTCTTCGTGCTTGGCAACCGCCTGCAGCAGCGCCGGGATGCCGGCATGCCGAACACCGTGGCCAGGCTTTATCGCGGCCAGTGCGTGGGTATTCAGGGCTGGGAGTACCGCTCGCATGCACAGTGGGTCGATTGGCAGGACTCGCTGCGGCGCAGCCAGGCCCGCGTGCAGGCCGACCTGCCGGAGCAGTACGTGCCGCTGTTCCGCCCCCCTTACGGGCAACGCCGGGCCGATGGCGAGGCGTTCATGGCCAGCCAGCAGTTGCGGGTGTCGTTGTGGGATATCGACGCGCAGGATGACACTGCACTGACTGCCGAAGCCTCGGCGCAACGCGTGCTGACCCTGATGCTGTTGTGGCGCAAGGGGGTTATCCAGCTGCATGACAGCCTGGCCAAGGCGCAACCGGCGGTGGAGTGGTTGCTGCGCAGTACCGCCCAGAGCGGTATCGGCTGGGAAGATTGCCGGGCCTATGGGTACAGCGAATAGAGGTACCACTTCTGAGCGTAGTCGTGTCTGGGCCTGCCGCCAAGGCCTTATCGTCAATCGGAAAAATAAACTTCAAAAACACGTAAAAATGCTTTTTCCGGTCATGGCTTTTGCGGTATGAAGAAACCAGACAGCCGATCCCTGCAGCACAGGTGGCGTCATCCAGACCCTCCTGGCCAGGTTGCTCCCCGCCCGTAACAACGCGGATACGGGGACACGGCAGTCACTCTGCGGCGTAACAGACCACGCCGTGCGGCTTCGACATAAGGTGACCGAGTATGGATGACCAAGGACGCACCCCTTCCTCCAGCAAGCCAATCCTCTATGTGCTCGATACCAACGTCCTGATTCACGACCCCAACGCATTACTGAACTTCGAGGAGCACCACGTCGCTATCCCCATGACGGTGCTGGAGGAACTCGACAAGCTCAAGACCGGTAAACAGACCATCGCCGCAGAGTGCCGGCAGGCCATCCGCCTGATCGACCAGACCCTCGGGGACGCTTCGCCCAGTGATGTCGAGCAGGGCGTGCCGATCCAGCGCAACAAGAGTGGGGCCAAAGGCTTTCTTTCGATCCTGATGAGCCCACGCAACGAGCCTGGCAAGTTGTTGCCGGAGCACCTCAACGACAACATCATCATCAACACCCTGCTGGACGTTCGCAGCCGGCGCCCCGACCTGGACGTGGTGCTGGTCACCAAAGACATCAACATGCGCTTGAAGGCGCGCGCTTGCGGCATCGCATCCGAGGACTACAGCACCGACCAACTGGTCGATGACGTGTCCTTGCTGTCCAAGGGTTACCACTCGGTCAGCGGTTCGTTCTGGGACCGGGTCAGCAAGGTCGATACCCGCCAGGAGCGCGGCCGGACCTGGCATCGCGTGCACATGATCGACACCCTGCCGGCCGTTCACGTCAACGAGTTCATCATTGACGACCAGGGCTTCGTCGGCTGGGTGAAGGGTATCCGCGACGACGAGTTGCTGCTGCTCGACCTGCACCAGGAGCCACTGCTGCACCAGGAGGCCTGGGGCCTGAAGCCGCGGGACATCCATCAGAGCCTGGCGCTGTTCGCCTTGCTCGACCCGGACATTCACCTGGTCAACCTGACCGGTGCTGCCGGTTCCGGCAAGACCATCCTGGCCCTGGCAGCTGCTATCGAGCAGACCATGGTCAGCAAACGCTACCGGCGCATCATCGCCACCCGCAGCGTGCAGGGGCTGGACCAGGAGATCGGCTTCCTGCCGGGTACCGAAGCAGAGAAGATGGAGCCGTGGCTGGGCGCCATTACCGACAACCTCGAAGCCTTGCACATGGATGATGAAAGCACCCATGGCAGCGTCGAATACATCCTCGAGCGCGTGCCGCTGCAGTTCAAGTCGTTGAACTACATTCGCGGCCGCAGCTTCCAGCAGAGCCTGATCCTGATCGACGAGTGCCAGAACCTGACGCCGCACCAGATGAAAACCATCATCACCCGTGCCGGTTCTGGGTCCAAGGTGGTCTGCCTGGGCAACCTGGCGCAGATCGATACCCCCTACCTGTCCGCGACCAGCTCGGGCCTGACCTACCTGACCGAGCGCTTCAAGGACTTCCCCCATGGCGTGCACATCACCCTGCAGGGTGTGCCACGCTCGGTACTGGCCGAGTACGCCGAGTCGCATCTGTAAAACCCTGTCGCCGGGCAGCCCGCTGCCCGGCATCTCCACGAGCGTGTTCATACAGCGGCCAGACCTGCCGACACATACCTCTGCTCAAACCTGACCCACAGGTTTACACTGCAGGCTCCCTTCACAGGAGCAGAGCAGTGCTGACACATCTTGATTCCCAGGGGCGGGCCAACATGGTCGACGTCACTGAAAAGGCCGTGACCGAGCGCGAGGCCACCGCCGAGGCGCGGGTACGCATGTTGCCGCAGACCCTGCAGATGATCGTCGACGGCGAACACCCCAAGGGCGATGTGTTCGCCGTGGCGCGCATTGCCGGCATCCAGGCGGCGAAGAAGACCAGCGACCTGATACCGCTGTGCCACCCGCTGATGCTGACCAGCGTCAAGGTGGAACTCAGCGCGCAGGGCGAGGACGCGGTGCGGATCCTCGCCCGCTGCAAGCTGGCCGGGCAAACCGGTGTGGAAATGGAGGCACTGACCGCCGCTAGCGTCGCTGCGCTGACGATCTATGACATGTGCAAGGCTGTGGATAAAGGCATGGTCATCGAACAGGTCCGCCTGCTGGAAAAGCTGGGCGGCAAGAGCGGCCACTACAAGGTGCAGGCGTGATGAAAGTCAAAGTGATGTACTTCGCGCGTTACCGTGAGTTGCTGGGCGTGGATGCCGAGCGGATGGAGGGTGAGTTCAAGGTTGTCGACGATGTGCGCCGGGCATTGCTGGTCAAGGGTGGGGCCTATGAACTGCTGGGCGAGCAGAACCTGATGTGCGCCCGCAACGAAGAACTGTGCAAGCTGGATGAGCCGTTGGAAGAGGGCGATGAAGTGGCGTTCTTCCCGCCGGTGACGGGGGGCTGAGCATGGCAGTGCGAGTGCAGGAACACGTGTTCGACCCGGGCGTCGAGACCAATGCCATGCATGCGGCCAACGTGGGGGTAGGCGCTGTGGTCGGCTTTGTCGGCTATGTGCGGGACTTCAATGATGGCCGCGAAGTGGCAGGCATGTTCCTTGAACACTATCCGGGCATGACCGAAAAGGCCCTGGCCAAGATCGTGGCCGAGGCCGAGCAGCGCTGGCCGTTGTTGAAAGTGCAGGTGCTGCACCGCATCGGTGCGCTGGAGCCAGGTGAGCCAATCGTGTTCGTCGGCGTGGCCAGTGCCCATCGGCAGGCAGCGTTCGATGCCTGCAACTTCATCATGGACTACCTGAAGACCCGGGCACCGTTCTGGAAGAAGGAAAATACCCAGGAAGGGCCGAGGTGGGTGGAAGGCAGGCAGAGTGACCTGGATGCCGCAGGGCGCTGGTAGTCAAGGCTGCGCCCGCCTTTTGTGGGAGCGGCCTTGTGTCGCGATGGGGTCGCAAAGCGGCCCCAGGATTTCAGCTTGAATGCATCAATTGCCGGGGCCGCTTTGCGGCCCTATCGCGACGCAAGGCCGCTCCTACAGGGGGATATGTACTCCCAACCACGGGTCAGTGATGCTTGCGCGGCACCGGCTTCAGCAGCTCATCCGGCGGCATCTCGCATTTGATCTTGCGCCCCAGCAGCTCTTCGATCGCCGGCAGCTGATACGAGTCATCTTCCCCGGCAAAGCTGATCGATACGCCATTGGTGCCGGCACGGCCGGTACGGCCAATGCGGTGCACGTAGTCGTCCGGGTCCTCTGGCAGGGTGAAGTTGATCACGTGGCTGATGCCGTCGATGTGGATCCCGCGCCCGGCCACGTCGGTGGCGACCAGAACGGTGATGCGCCCTTCGCGGAAGTTCTCCAGGGTACGAATACGCTTGTGTTGCGGCACGTCGCCCGACAATTGGGCGGCGTTGATGCCGTCGCGCACCAGTTTTTCCTCGATGCGCCGCACTTCGTCCTTGCGGTTGGCGAACACCATCACCCGTTCCCAGCGGTTCTGGGTCACCAGGTTGTACAGCAGCTTGTACTTGTCGCTGCCGGCCACCGCATAGACATGCTGCTCGACCGTTTCGCTGGCCACATTCTCCGGTTCGATCTCGACGATGGCCGGGTTGGTGGTCCATTGCTTCGCCAGGTTCATCACGTCCTCGGTGAACGTGGCCGAGAACAGCAGGGTCTGGCGCTCGCTTTTGGGCGGCGTCTGGCGAATGATCTGGCGCACTTGCGGAATGAAGCCCATGTCGAGCATGCGGTCGGCTTCGTCCAGCACCATCACTTCGACCATGTCCAGGTGCACCTCGCCCCGCTGGTTGAAGTCCAGCAGGCGGCCCGGTGTAGCCACCAGGATGTCGCAGTGGCGCGCTTCCAGGGCCTTGAGCTGCTTGTCGAAGTCCATGCCGCCGACGAAGCTCATGACGTTCAGGCCGGTGTACTTGGTCAGCGCCGCAGCATCCTTGGCGATCTGTACCACCAGCTCGCGGGTTGGCGCGATGATCAGCGCCCGCGGCTCACCCATGTAGCGCTCTTTGGGTGCAGGGGTCTGCTGCAGCTGGGAAATGATCGAGATCAGAAACGCTGCGGTTTTGCCGGTGCCGGTCTGGGCACGGCCGATGGCATCCTGGCCACGCAGGGTGTAACCCAGCACCTGCGCCTGGATCGGCGTGCAGTAGGGGAAGCCCAGGTCGTGGATCGCGTGCATCACCTCGCTGGACAGCTTGAAGTCGTGGAAGCGGGTCTTGCCCTCCTGCGGCTCGACCACGAAGTCTTCCAGTTTCCACAGGCTGGCCTGGGGCTTGGGCTTGCGCTCGCGACGTGGTTTGTCCTTGGCCGGCTTGTCGGCCACTGGCGTTGCGGCAACAGGCGATTCTGCCTTGGGGGTAGGGTTGGCGCGTGGGGCCGCCGGTTGCGCCTCGCTGGCGGGTGCCGGCGCAGGCGGCGCCACACTGGCAGCAGGAGCGGCGGCCTGTGGTGCAGCCTCTCCCTTGCCGAATATTTTCTTGAGTGCCTTGAGCACGATCGTCTCATCAACTGATTAAGGAATGTACGCCGGGCAGTGTAATGCAAGAATCGGGCGTGGCGTAGTGGAATAGCCCTACAACTACAGGCGGCCTTGGCTCATTGCAGTTGCTTTGCCAGCCAGTCGTGGATGTCGCTCAACTCTTCGACCACTACCTCGTGTTCCATTGGATATTCGTGCCAGCGGGCAGCTACGCCCCAGGTGTTCAGGTACTCGAAGGCGGTGCGGCCCATGGCCGGGATCACCACCGGGTCGTGCACGCCATGCAGGCACAGGGCCGGGGTGCGTTGCTGGCAGGCACTGAGCTGGTGTTGGTCATTGAAGGTGGGGGCGTAGGTGGACAGGGCGATGACCCCACCCAGCGCCTCTTGCCACTTTATATAGGCAGTGTGCAACACCACCGCGCCGCCCTGGGAGAAACCGGCGAGGAAGATGCGCGACAAGCTGACGCCTTTGGCCTGCTCCGCCTTGATCAGCGCCACCACTTGCTCGGCCGACTCCTCCAACTGAGCCTCGTCTATGGCGCGGGCCGGGGTCATGGCCTTGATGTCGTACCAGCTGGGCATGGCATAGCCGCCATTGATGGTCACCGGGCGGGTGGGTGCCTGGGGCATCACGAAGCGAGTGCTGGTCAAACGCTCCTGCATGAATTCGGCTACGGGTAGGAAGTCGTAACGGTCGGCTCCCAAGCCGTGCAACCAGATCACACAGGCATCAGCGGTTTTCTGTGGTTCGAGAATCAGCGGGTTGGTCATGACTGCTCCGAAAGAGTGCGGGTGATCGTGTTGTGTGCGTTAAAAAAAAGCGCTGCACAGGATTGCCTGAAAAAGAATGTCGCAACGATACAACTTTCCCTACTTGACGAACGCTTAAACGCTCCAGCCAAAACATTTGGTACGCGCTTTGCAGTTCAAGGTGCGATGCAAAGGGCGGGCCGTGGCGGTAACACCCTTTGTACGCGAAGGCTGTCATAGAACAGCCCATTGCGCCAATTGACCCAATAACTAGCCAATACGGGTCGGACATGCCTCAAAAGGGTGCGGTGCAATTCCGGCTCGATACAACAAGAGCGATTTGGAGGTTGTGAATGAAAGTGTTGAAAACCACCCTGGCAGTCCTGACCGCTGCCGCCGCGCTGGGCGCCGTGAGCAATGCCCAGGCCGGCGCCACCCTTGATGCGGTAAAGAAGAAGGGCTTCGTCCAGTGTGGCGTGAGCGACGGTCTTCCAGGCTTCTCGGTACCTGATGCACAAGGCAAGATCATCGGTATCGACGCCGATGTCTGCCGCGCCGTGGCCGCTGCCGTGTTCGGCGACGCCAACAAGGTCAAGTTCAGCCAGCTCAACGCCAAGGAACGCTTCACGGCCCTGCAATCGGGTGAAGTTGACGTGCTGTCGCGCAACACCACCTGGACCAGCTCGCGCGATGCCGGCATGGGCCTGGTGTTCACCGGTGTCACCTACTATGACGGCGTCGGTTTCCTGGTCAACAAGAAGCTCGGTGTTTCCAGTGCCAAGGAGCTCGATGGCGCGACCATCTGCATCCAGGCAGGGACTACCACCGAACTGAACGTGTCGGACTTCTTCCGGGCCAATGGCCTGAAGTACACCCCGATCACCTTCGATACCTCTGACGAAAGCGCCAAGTCGCTGGAGTCCGGTCGTTGCGATGTGTTGACGTCCGACAAGTCGCAGCTGTTTGCCCAGCGCTCCAAGCTGGCCGCACCGACCGAATATGTGGTGCTGCCGGAAACCATCTCCAAGGAGCCACTCGGCCCGGTGGTGCGCAAAGGCGACGAAGACTGGTTCAGCATCGTCAAGTGGACCCTGTTCGCCATGCTCAACGCCGAAGAGGCGGGCATCACCTCGAAGAACGTCGAGGCTGAAGCCAAAGCTACCAAGAACCCTGACGTGGCCCGCTTGCTGGGTGCGGACGGCGAGTACGGCAAGGACCTCAAGCTGCCCAAAGACTGGGTAGTGCAGATCGTCAAGCAAGTCGGCAACTACGGCGAAGTGTTCGAGAAGAACCTGGGCCAAGGTACCGACCTGAAGATCGACCGTGGCATGAACGCCCTGTGGAACAACGGCGGCATCCAGTACGCGCCACCTGTGCGCTGATGGCTGCACCCTGCGGCGGCATCCGGCCGCCGCAGGTTGTTCGAATCCCTATTTTCCGGGGCACTTCATGCAAAATCATATTGGCGCACAAAAGGGTTTATCCCTGAGCGATCCACGTGTGCGCGCGTGGCTGTTCCAGATTCTCACCATCGTTTTCGTGGTCGGTCTGGGCTGGTACCTGTTTCACAATACGCAAACCAACCTGCAACACCGGGGTATCACCTCGGGCTTCGACTTCCTCGATCGCAGTGCCGGCTTCGGCATCGCCCAGCACCTGATCCCCTATGTGGAATCGGACAGCTATGCACGGGTGTTCGTCATCGGCCTGCTCAACACCCTGCTGGTCACCTTCATTGGCGTCATCCTGGCGACCATCCTGGGTTTCATCATCGGTGTGGCACGCTTGTCGCCGAACTGGATGATCAACAAGCTGGCGACGGTGTACGTGGAGACCTTCCGCAACATCCCGCCGCTGCTGCAGATCCTGTTCTGGTACTTCGCCGTATTCCTGACCCTGCCGGGACCGCGGGGCAGCATCAACCTCAACGACCTGTTCTTCATCAGCAACCGTGGCCTGAACATGCCTGGTGCCTCCATGGCGGACGGTTTCTGGCCATTTGTCGCGGCGTTGGCGGTGGCGGTGGGGGCGGTCTGGCTGATGGTGCGCCTGGCCAACAAACGCTTCGACGAGACCGGTGTACCGTTCCACAAGTTCTGGGCCGCGCTGGCGCTGTTGCTGGTCATTCCAGGCCTGAGCGTGCTGCTGTTCGGCAGCCCGGTCACGTGGGAGGCGCCGCAGCTCAAGGGCTTCAACTTCGTCGGTGGCTGGGTGCTGATCCCCGAACTGCTGGCGCTGACCCTGGCGCTGACGATCTATACCGCCGCCTTCATCGCCGAGATCGTGCGCTCGGGCATCCGTTCGGTCAGCCATGGCCAGACCGAGGCGGCGCGCTCGCTGGGGCTGCGCGAAGGGCCAACCTTGCGCAAGGTGATCATCCCCCAGGCCTTGCGGGTGATCATTCCGCCACTGACCAGCCAGTACCTGAACCTGGCGAAGAACTCGTCGCTGGCGGCCGGCATCGGCTACCCGGAGATGGTCTCGCTGTTCGCCGGTACCGTGCTCAACCAGACCGGCCAGGCCATCGAGGTGATCGCCATCACCATGAGTGTCTATCTCGCCATCAGCATCAGCATTTCGCTGCTGATGAACTGGTACAACAAGCGCATTGCGCTGATCGAGCGGTGAGGATACGCCTGTGAATGCCCATGTTTTCAAACCCGATATGCCGCCACCGGTGAAAACCGTCGGCGTACTCGCATGGATGCGTACCAACCTGTTCTCCAGCTGGCTGAACACCCTGTTGACCCTGTTTGCCCTCTACTTGATCTGGCTGATCGTGCCACCGCTGTTGCAGTGGGCACTGATCGACGCCAACTGGGTTGGCACCACCCGCGCCGACTGCACCAAGGACGGCGCCTGCTGGGTGTTCGTGCAGCAGCGCTTCGGCCAGTTCATGTACGGCTACTACCCCGTCGAGCTGCGCTGGCGGGTCGACCTGACGGTATGGCTGGCGGTGCTTGGCGCAGCGCCGTTGTTCATCAAGCGCTTCCCGCGCAAGGCCCTCTATGGCCTGGGCTTCCTGGTGCTTTACCCGCTGCTGGCCTACACCTTGTTGCACGGTGGCCTGCTGGGCCTGAGCAACGTGTCCACCAGCCAGTGGGGCGGGCTGATGCTGACCTTGGTGATCGCCACCGTGGGCATCGTCGGCGCTTTGCCCCTGGGCATTCTGCTGGCCTTGGGGCGGCGTTCGAGGATGCCGGCGGTGAAGGTGGTGTGCGTGACCTTCATCGAGTTCTGGCGCGGCGTGCCGCTGATCACTGTGCTGTTCATGTCTTCGGTGATGCTGCCGTTGTTCCTGCCTGAGGGCATGAGCTTCGACAAGCTGCTGCGGGCGATGATCGGCGTGATCCTGTTCCAGTCGGCCTATGTCGCCGAAGTGGTACGCGGTGGTCTGCAAGCCATCCCCAAGGGCCAGTACGAAGCGGCCGCAGCCATGGGCCTGGGGTACTGGCGGGCGATGGGCCTGGTGATCCTGCCGCAGGCGCTCAAGCTGGTGATCCCTGGCATCGTCAACACCTTCATTGCCCTGTTCAAGGACACCAGCCTGGTGATCATCATCGGCCTGTTCGACCTGCTGAACAGTGTCAAGCAAGCCGCCGCCGATCCGGCCTGGCTGGGTATGGCTACCGAGGGCTACGTTTTCGCCGCCCTGGTGTTCTGGATTTTCTGTTTCGGTATGTCCCGCTACTCCATGCACCTGGAGCGCAAGCTGGACACTGGCCACAAGCGTTAGGAGTTTCGAAATGAGTGAAGCGATCAAGCAGCCTGCCGGCCCCGAAGGGATCATCCAGATGCAGGGTGTGAACAAGTGGTACGGTCAGTTCCATGTGCTCAAGGACATCAACCTCAATGTTCGCCAGGGCGAGCGTATCGTGCTGTGCGGGCCGTCCGGCTCGGGCAAGTCCACCACCATCCGTTGCCTCAACCGCCTGGAAGAACACCAGCAGGGGCGCATCGTGGTCGATGGCGTGGAGCTGACCAACGACCTCAAGCAGATCGAGGCAATCCGCCGTGAAGTGGGCATGGTGTTCCAGCACTTCAACCTGTTCCCGCACCTGAGCATTCTGGAGAACTGCACCTTGGCGCCGATGTGGGTGCGCAAGATGCCGCGCCGCAAGGCCGAAGAGATTGCCATGCATTACCTGGAGCGGGTACGTATCCCGGAACAGGCGCGCAAGTACCCGGGGCAGTTGTCTGGTGGCCAGCAGCAGCGCGTGGCGATTGCCCGGGCGTTGTGCATGAAGCCGAAAATCATGCTGTTCGACGAACCTACTTCGGCCCTGGACCCGGAGATGGTCAAGGAAGTGCTCGATACCATGGTGGGTCTGGCCGAAGATGGCATGACCATGCTCTGCGTGACCCACGAGATGGGCTTTGCCCGCACCGTGGCCAACCGGGTGATCTTCATGGATAAAGGTGAAATCGTCGAGCAGGCGGCACCGGATGATTTCTTCGACCGGCCACGCAGCGACCGGACCAAGTTGTTCCTCAGTCAGATCCTGCATTGATACAGCCGGGGCCGCAAAGCGGCCCCGATGTTTACTTCTCTTCTTGTGGGGCAGCGGGTGCCGGTGGCGGCCGCAGCCCCACCTCGGCCACCAGTTTGAGCTGCTGCCCGTTACGCATCACCTCGATGGTGATCTTTTCGTTCGGTTTGATCCGCGCCACCTGGTTCATCGACTTGCGCCCGTCACCTGCCGGTTCGCCGTTGATGCTCAAGATCACGTCACCCAGCTGCAGCCCGGCCTTGGCCGCCGGCCCTTCGCGGAAGATGCCTGCAACCACGATGCCTGGGCGGTCCTTCATGCCGAACGACTCGGCCAGTTCCTGGCTCAGTGGCTGCACTTCGATACCCAGCCAGCCGCGGATCACCTGGCCATGCTCGACAATCGACTTCATCACCTCCAGTGCCAGCTTGACCGGGATGGCGAAGCCAATGCCCTGCGAGCCACCAGACTTGGAGAAAATGGCCGTGTTGATGCCGACCAGGTTGCCGTTGGCATCGACCAGCGCACCACCGGAGTTGCCCGGGTTGATCGCGGCGTCGGTCTGGATGAAGTCTTCGTAGTTGTTCAGGCCCAACTGGTTGCGGCCAGTGGCGCTGATGATGCCCATGGTCACGGTCTGGCCAACGCCGAACGGGTTGCCGATGGCCAGCGTCACGTCACCGATATGGATGGTGTCGGAGCGGCCGATGGTGATGGCGGGCAGGTTCTTCAGGTCGATCTTCAATACCGCCAGGTCGGTCTCCGGGTCGCTGCCAATGACCCGGGCCAGGGTCTCGCGGCCATCCTTCAAGGCCACCACGATCTGGTCGGCGCCACTGGTGACGTGGTTGTTGGTCAGCAGATAGCCCTCGGGGCTCATGATCACTGCCGAGCCCAGGCTCGATTCCCAGCGGCGCTGCTTGGGCAGGTTGTCGCCGAAGAAGCGGCGGAACTGCGGGTCTTCGAACAGCGGGTGGGCGCTCTTGTTGACCACCTTGGTGGTGTACAGGTTGACCACCGCCGGGGCCGCGAGGGTCACGGCGTCGGCGTAGGATACCGGGCCCTGCATGATCTTCGTGGTCTGCGGTGCCTGCTGCAGGTTGACGTCCTGGCTGGGCAGGCCGACCCATTCCGGAAACCGCTGGATGATCAGCACGGCGATCAATACGCCGGTAAGCAGGGGCCAGCCAAAGTAACGCAAAGCCTTGAACATGAACGAGTCCTGAAAAGGGCGGGGGCCAGTGGCCGCGCGGTGGGGCATGAGCGCGCGCGATCATACACCGGTTCCCCCAGTGCCGGCGACGGCCCATAATGGCCGGCATTATACGGGCGTTCCCTGTGCGTTGTGCCTGGGGAGTGTGCAGTTTTCGAGGAGATTTTCATGGCCGTCGCGCTAAACACCCTGGTTGAAGAAGCCGAGCGTTACCTGGGCAGCGCCAGGATCCAGGACTACTGCCCCAATGGCCTGCAGGTCGAAGGCCGGCCGCAGGTCAGCCGTATCGTCAGCGGTGTCACCGCCAGCCAGGCGTTGCTGGATGCCGCGGTCGAGGCCGGAGCCGACCTGGTGCTGGTGCACCACGGCTATTTCTGGAAGGGCGAAAACCCCTGCATCACCGGCATCCGCCAGCGCCGCCTGAAAACCTTGCTGAACAACGACATCAGCCTGCTGGCATTCCACTTGCCGCTGGATGTACACCCTGAGGTGGGCAACAACGTGCAGCTGGCGCGGCAACTGGAGATTACCGTCGAAGGGCCGCTTGACCCGGAGAACCCCAAGGTGGTCGGGCTGGTCGGTTCGCTGGCCGAACCGGTGACCGCCCGCGATTTTGCCCGGCGCGTGCAGGAGGTGCTGGGGCGTGAGCCGCTGCTGGTCGAAGGCGACGAAATGATCCGCCGGGTCGGCTGGTGTACCGGGGGCGGGCAGGGCTATATCGACACGGCGATTGCCGCCGGGGTAGACCTGTACCTGACCGGTGAGGCATCGGAGCAGACCTACCACAGTGCGCGGGAGAATGGCGTCAGCTTCATCGCTGCCGGGCACCATGCCACCGAGCGGTATGGGGTGCAGGCGCTGGGTGATTACCTGGCGCGGCGGTTTGCCGTGGAACACCTGTTCATCGATTGCCCTAACCCGATCTGACCTCACTGGCCCCTTCGCGGGCACGCCCGCTCCCACAGGGTCGCGCATTTCTTGAGTTCAGCGCCAGACGTGTGGGAGCGGGCGTGCCCGCGAAGGGCTGCAAAGCAGCCCCAGTTAACGCTTGACTGACAGGCATTAGCCTAACCCCCAGTCATATCGTTAGACTTTTTCGATCTAGCTGGCCGCCTAAATAGAAGCAGCCGCTGTGATACAGTGATCCGCTCGAACACGGCCCGCAGGCCGTCCATAAGATCGTTTTTCGTGAGTAGCCATGGTCGACAAACTGACGCACTTGAAACAGCTGGAGGCGGAAAGCATCCACATCATCCGCGAGGTGGCCGCCGAGTTCGACAACCCGGTGATGCTGTACTCGATCGGCAAGGATTCCGCCGTGATGCTGCATCTGGCGCGCAAGGCCTTTTTCCCGGGCAAGCTGCCGTTCCCGGTCATGCACGTCGACACCCAGTGGAAATTCCAGGAGATGTACAGGTTCCGCGACAAGATGGTCGAGGAAATGGGCCTGGAGCTGATCACCCACGTCAACCCCGAGGGTGTGGCGCAGGGCATCAACCCGTTCACCCATGGCAGCTCCAAGCACACCGACATCATGAAGACCCAGGGCCTGAAACAGGCGCTGGACAAGCATGGTTTCGACGCCGCCTTCGGTGGTGCTCGCCGCGACGAAGAGAAGTCGCGGGCCAAGGAGCGTGTGTACTCGTTCCGTGACAGCAAGCACCGCTGGGACCCGAAGAACCAGCGCCCCGAGCTGTGGAACGTGTACAACGGCAAGGTCAACAAAGGTGAGTCGATCCGCGTCTTCCCGCTGTCGAACTGGACCGAACTGGACATCTGGCAGTACATCTACCTCGAAGGCATCCCGATCGTGCCGCTGTACTTCGCTGCCGAGCGTGAAGTCATCGAGAAGAACGGCACCCTGATCATGATCGACGACGAGCGCATCCTCGAACATCTCTCCGAGGAAGAAAAGGCCCGCATCGTCAAGAAGAAGGTGCGTTTCCGTACCCTCGGCTGCTACCCGCTCACGGGCGCTGTCGAGTCGGAGGCCGAAACGCTCACCGATATCATTCAGGAAATGCTCCTGACGCGCACTTCCGAGCGCCAGGGCCGGGTCATCGACCACGATGGCGCCGGTTCCATGGAAGACAAGAAACGTCAGGGTTATTTCTAAGCTTCAAGTTACAAGCGGCAAGCTGCAAGACAGAAGCGGAGCGAGTAGTTTCTGATTTTTGTGGACTGCCGCCTGCATTGCGGGCGCACAGGGAGTGCCTGCAGTGGGTTTTGAGAAGTTGCTGGTTTGGCAGAGAAGTAAAAATTTAGCCGTTGAGATATATCGGGCATTTGCTGGGTGTCGGGATTTTGGATTCAGGTCCCAAATCACTCGAGCAGCCGTTTCAATCCCCTCCAATATCGCTGAGGGGATGGAGCGCAGAGGAATGCGGGAGAAAGCATGGTTCCTGAGCGTGGCGAAGGCTTCCTGCGCAGAACTGCGGACCCAACTGATCATCGCCGGTGAAATTGGTTATTTGCCTGCCGAATTGGCCAACGACTGGATAACTGAAACCCGTGAGCTATCCAGAATGCTTGCTGGGTTGATCAACAAAATTTCTAACTAGCTGTACGCCGACAAGCTTGCTGCTTGAAGCTTACAGCTTGGAGCTTGAATGCAATGAGTCATCAATCCGATCTGATCAGCGAGGACATCCTCGCCTACCTGGCTCAGCACGAGCGTAAAGAACTGCTGCGTTTCCTCACCTGCGGCAACGTGGATGACGGCAAGAGCACCCTGATCGGGCGCCTGTTGCACGACTCCAAGATGATCTACGAGGACCACCTCGAGGCCATCACCCGCGATTCGAAAAAGTCTGGCACCACCGGCGAAGAGGTCGACCTGGCGCTGCTGGTAGACGGCCTGCAGGCCGAGCGTGAGCAGGGCATCACCATCGATGTCGCCTACCGCTATTTCTCCACCGCCAAGCGCAAGTTCATCATCGCCGACACCCCGGGCCACGAACAGTACACCCGCAACATGGCCACCGGTGCATCCACCTGTGACCTGGCGATCATCCTGGTCGATGCCCGCTATGGCGTGCAGACCCAGACCCGCCGCCACAGCTACATCGCGTCGCTGCTGGGCATCAAGCACATCGTGGTCGCGGTCAACAAGATGGACCTGAAGGGCTTCGATGAAGGCGTCTTCGAGGCCATCAAGGCGGACTACCTGAAGTTCGCCGAAGCCATCAACCTGACCCCGAGCAGCCTGCACTTCGTGCCGATGTCGGCGCTCAAGGGTGACAACGTGGTCAACCACAGCGAGCAATCGCCGTGGTACACCGGCCCGACCCTGATGGAAATCCTCGAAACCGTCGAAGTGTCGGCTGACCGCAACTTCACCGACCTGCGTTTCCCGGTGCAGTACGTCAACCGGCCGAACCTGAACTTCCGCGGTTTTGCCGGCACCCTCGCCAGCGGCGTGGTGCACAAGGGCGACGAAATTGTCGTGCTGCCGTCGGGCAAGAGCAGCCGGGTCAAGTCCATCGTCACCTATGAAGGTGAACTGGAAAGCGCCGGCCCAGGCCAGGCCGTGACCCTGACCATGGAAGATGAGATCGACATCTCCCGTGGCGACCTGCTGGTGCATGCCGACAACGTGCCGCCGGTCACTGACCAGTTCGACGCCATGCTGGTGTGGATGGCCGAAGAGCCGATGCTCCCGGGCAAAAAGTACGACATCAAGCGCGCCACCAGCTACGTGCCGGGCTCGATTGCCAGTATCACCCACAAGGTTGATGTGAACACCCTCGAGAAGGACGCCGCCAGCGCCCTGCAGCTGAACGAGATTGGCCGCGTCAAGGTATCCCTGGACAGCGCCATTGCCCTGGACGGTTACGACAGCAACCGCACAACCGGTGCGTTCATCGTCATCGACCGCCTCACCAACGGCACCGTCGGCGCCGGCATGATCATCGCCCAGCCAGTCTTGCCGCATGGCAGCACCGGCCAGCATGGCAAGCAGGCCCACGTGTCTACCGAGGAGCGCGCCCTGCGTTTCGGTCAGCAGCCAGCCACCGTGCTGTTCAGTGGCCTTTCTGGCGCCGGCAAGAGCACCCTGGCCTATGCCGTTGAGCGCAAGCTGTTCGACATGGGCCGTGCAGTGTACGTGCTCGACGGGCAGAACCTGCGCCATGACCTGAACAAGGGCCTGCCGCAGGACCGCGCTGGCCGCACCGAAAACTGGCGCCGTGCCGCCCATGTGGCGCGCCAGTTCAACGAAGCCGGCATGCTGACCCTGGCAGCGTTCGTGGCCCCGGATGCCGAAGGCCGCGAACAGGCCAAGGCGCTGATCGGCAAGGATCGCCTGGTAACGGTTTACGTGCAGGCGTCCCCACTGGTTTGCCGCGAGCGTGACCCACAGGGCCTGTACGCTGCCGGTGGCGACAACATCCCGGGCGAAAGCTTCCCGTTCGATGTGCCGCTGGATGCCGACCTGGTGATCGACACCCAGGCCACCAGCGTGGACGAAGGCGTTAAACAGGTGTTGGACGTACTGCGTCAGCGTGGTGCTATCTAAGCGCTGGCCTGCACTGCCAAAAACCCCGCTTCGGCGGGTTTTTTTTGTGCAGGTTGTCTAACGCCTGGTGATGCGCCAGGGGGGCGTGCTTGCCGTTCAGATGTGGTGTTCCGATACAGGAATTACCCGGCGCTCCTTGACGGCCTTGTAGGAAAAACTCGAATAGATCTCCTTCACCCCCGGCAACCGCTGCAGCACCTCGCGGGTGAATTCGCCGAACGATTCCAGGTCCCTCGCCAGAATCTCCAGCAGGAAGTCGTAGCGCCCAGAGATGTTGTGGCAGGCGACGATTTCGGGAATTTCCATCAGCCGCTGCTCGAACGCCAGGGCCATGTCCTTGGTGTGCGAGTCCATCATGATGCTGACAAAAGCAGTGACGCCGAAGCCCAGTGACTTGGGCGAGAGCACGGCCTGGTAACCGGTGATGTAGCCGTTGTCCTCCAGCAGTTTGACGCGGCGCCAGCAGGGCGAGGTGGTCAGTGCCACCTGGTCAGCGAGTTCGGCAACGGTGAGGCGGGCGTTGTCCTGCAGGGCGGCCAGCAAGGCGCGGTCGGTGCGATCGAGGCTCGAAGGCATGTTTTGCCCTCCTGCTTGTTTGATTGTTGTTTTCTTTCCACCAAGCAGGCCGCTGTGTGGGCTACTTTGGAAAAATTCGGGCAGCTCGGTGGCATAAGCTTATAGCAAACCACAAGAGGCTGTTGCCATGCGCGACTCCCATAACAACACCGGTTTTTCCACGCGAGCCATCCACCACGGCTACGACCCGCTGTCCCATAGTGGCGCGCTGGTGCCGCCGGTTTACCAGACCGCCACCTATGCCTTTCCCACTGTTGAACACGGCGCAGCGTGCTTTGCCGGGGACGTGGCAGGGCATTTCTACAGCCGCATCTCCAACCCCACGTTGGCGCTGCTGGAGGAGCGCATGGCTTCGCTGGAGGGTGGTGAGGCAGGCTTGGCGCTGGCGTCGGGGATGGGCGCGATTACCTCGACAATCTGGACACTGCTGCGCCCCGGCGACGAACTGATCGTGGGGCATACCTTGTATGGGTGCACCTTTGCGTTTCTGCATCACGGCATTGGCCAGTTCGGGGTGAAGGTCCGTCACGTCGACCTCAATGACGGCAAGGCTTTAAGGGCGTCCATCACCCGCAAGACACGCATGATCTACTTTGAAACGCCAGCCAATCCCAACATGCAGCTGGTGGATATCGCGGCGGTCGCCGACGTGGCCCGTGGGCATGACTTGCATATCGTGGTCGACAACACCTATTGCACGCCCTACCTGCAGCGGCCATTGGCGTTGGGGGCGGATCTGGTGGTGCATTCCGCGACCAAGTACCTCAGTGGCCATGGTGATATCACCGCGGGGTTGGTGGTGGGGCGCAAGGCGCTGGTCGACCGTATCCGTCTGGAAGGGTTGAAAGACATGACCGGGGCGGTGCTATCCCCGCATGACGCGGCTTTACTGATGCGCGGTATCAAGACCCTTGCACTGCGCATGGACCGCCATTGCGCCAATGCGCTACAGGTGGCGCAGTTCCTGGCTCGGCAGCCTCAGGTCGAGCTTATCCACTACCCGGGCTTGCCATCGTTCGCCCAATACGAGCTGGCGCAGCGGCAGATGCGTTTGCCGGGCGGGATGATTGCTTTTGAGCTCAAGGGTGGCATCGAGGCCGGGCGCAAGTTCATGAATGCACTGCAGCTGTTTGCCCGGGCGGTGAGCCTGGGGGATGCCGAATCGTTGGCGCAGCACCCCGCGAGCATGACCCATTCCAGCTATACGCCAGAGGAGCGGGCGCATCACGGGATATCGGAGGGGTTGGTGCGCTTGTCGGTGGGGTTGGAGGATGTGGAAGACTTGCTGGCGGATGTCGAGCAGGCATTGCAGGCCTGCAGCTAGGTTGTTTGGGCTGGCCGTTTCATAGAACAGTACATAACTTATTGATTTAGCAGGGTCCTGTGGGAGCGGGCGTGCCCGCGAAGAATCCAGCGCGGTGGCTGGCACCGGCTACGCCGGTGTTCGCGTGCACGCCCGCTCCCACAGATATTGCGCAGATTTCAAATGCTGTGGCGTACCTGGGCTGCCCACAAAAAAGGCCTCTCGCGAGGCCTCCTTCATGTTCAGCGAATCAACGCTTGAGCCCGTAGCTCTCGTCGAGCATGCCCGGGGAATTCGGCACCTTTGGCGCATAATCGCGCGGCACTTCGGCAGTGTCCTTCGGCGGGGTCAGGCGATCACGGGGGCCATGCGCACCTTCGGAGTGCAGGGCGGCCAGCAGGCGCTGGCGGGTCAGTTCGTCCAGCGCCAGGGTGTTGGCACCGTCGGCCAGGTGGTCCTGGACATCCTGGTAGCTCTGGGTCAGCTTCTTGACCAGTACTGCAGTGCTGTTGAAGTGGGTAACCACTTCGTTCTGGTAGTTGTCGAAGCGTTTCTGCATTTCATCCAGCTGGCGCTGCGTGCTGCTGGGCGCGGCATTGGGCAGCAGGCGAGCCACGACGAAACCGACGACCACGCCAATGACCAGGGCCAAGGTCGGCAACAACCAAACAAGGAGCGAGAGTTCCACGAGTCCTTCCTCTATAAACGGCTTTGCTTTACGTTAACGGCTCAGACCTGCGCTGTATACCGCGAGCGATCGCAAATCAGAACAGAATTCCTCACCTAGACGAAACGACCCACCCCGAGGTCACGGAGTAGTGCCTTGCTTGTCCGCGAAACCCCCTTGTTCATCGATGGCCCCAGTGGTCAGTTGGAAGCCTTGTACCTGGACGTGGCCGATGCCCGCGGCGCGGTGCTGATCTGCCACCCCAACCCGGTTCAGGGCGGCACCATGCTCAACAAGGTGGTCTCGACCCTGCAGCGCACCGCCCGTGATGCCGGCTATGTGACCCTGCGGTTCAACTACCGGGGCGTTGGGCAGAGCGCTGGCAGCCACGACATGGGCGCAGGCGAAGTGGCCGATGCCGAGGCTGCTGCGGCCTGGCTGCGCGATAAGCACCCGCAATTGCCGCTGGTGCTGATGGGCTTCTCGTTCGGCGGCTTCGTTGCCACCAGCCTGGCTGGCCGCCTGGAGGCGGGCGGCGTGAGCCTGCAGCACTTGTTCATGATTGCCCCAGCGGTAATGCGCCTGACCGACGAATTCCCCCTGCCACAGCAATGCCCGATCACCGTGGTGCAGCCGGAGGCCGATGAAGTGGTCGCGCCGCAGCTGGTTTACGATTGGTCCGACAGCCTGTCGCGCCCCCATGAGCTGCTGAAAGTGGCAGAATGCGGACACTTCTTTCATGGCAAGCTGACCGATCTCAAGGATCTGCTGCTGCCGCGCCTTTCGAACTGAGCCAAGCCTGAATAAGCGAACACCCATGACCACGCGCATTCTTACCGGTATCACCACCACCGGCACTCCGCACCTGGGCAACTACGCCGGCGCCATCCGCCCGGCGATCCGTGCCAGCCAGCAGCCCGGTGTCGACTCGTTCTATTTCCTGGCCGACTATCACGCGCTGATCAAGTGCGACGACCCGCTGCGCATCCAGCGCTCGCGCCTGGAAATCGCCGCCACCTGGCTGGCCGGTGGCCTGGACGCCGACAAGGTGACCTTCTACCGCCAGTCCGATATTCCGGAAATCCCCGAGTTGACCTGGTTGCTGACCTGCGTTGCAGCCAAGGGTCTGCTCAACCGTGCACATGCCTACAAAGCCTCGGTGGACAAGAACGTGGAAGCCGGTGAAGACCCGGATGCCGGCGTGACCATGGGCTTGTTCAGCTACCCTGTGCTGATGGCGGCCGACATCCTGATGTTCAATGCCAACAAGGTGCCGGTGGGCCGCGACCAGATCCAGCACGTGGAAATGGCCCGGGACATCGGTCAGCGTTTCAACCACCTGTTCGGCCAAGGCAAGGACTTCTTCGCCCTGCCAGAGGCGGTGATCGAAGAAAGCGTGGCGACCCTGCCGGGCCTGGACGGGCGCAAGATGTCCAAGAGCTACGACAACACCATTCCGTTGTTCACCAGCGCCAAGGACATGAAAGACGCCATCTCGCGCATCGTGACCGATTCGCGTGCGCCTGGCGAAGCCAAGGACCCGGACACTTCGCACCTGTTCACCCTCTACCAGGCCTTCGCTACGCCAGAACAGTGCGCCGGGTTCCGCGACGAGTTGTTGCAGGGCCTGGGCTGGGGCGATGCCAAACAGCGCCTGTTCCAGTTGCTGGACGGCCAGTTGGCGGAAAAACGCGAGCACTACCACCAGCTGATCGCGCGCCCGGCCGACCTTGAGGATATCCTGCTGGCGGGGGCCGCCAAGGCCCGCAAGATTGCCACCCCGTTCCTGGAGCAACTCCGCGAGGCGGTTGGCCTGCGCTCGTTCCGCAGCAGCGTGCAAACCAGTACCGAAGTGAAGAAAAAGGCCGCCAAGAGCGCGCGTTTCGTCAGCTTCCGTGATGAGGACGGCAGCTTCCGCTTCCGCCTGCTGGCCGCCGACGGTGAGCAACTGCTGTTGTCGCGCAGCTTTGCCGACGGCAAGAGTGCAGGTGCGGTGAGCAAGCAACTGCAGCAGGGTGCTGAGGCCGATGTGCGTGTGCAGGGCCTGGGTTTCGGCTTGTGGCTCAACGGTGAACAGGTTGCCGACGGGCCGCAGTTCGCCAGCGCTGAAGCGCGGGATGCAGCCATTCGAAGCCTGCACGAAGCCCTGGCCCCACAACAGGACTGAGGCAATTCGCCGCAACTCCAATTGCCATAAAGCGGGCCGGTCGCTACAGTGACGGCCCGTTTTTTGTTGCCTCGCTAACGAATCATGACTCCCTTAGAACGCTATCAAGCAGATCTGAAACGTCCCGACTTCTTCCATGACGCGGCGCAGGAAACTGCTGTGCGTCACCTGCAGCGTCTGTACGACGACCTGGTACAGGCGCAGAACAACAAGCCGGGGGTATTCGGCAAGCTGTTCGGCAAGAAGGAGCAGACCCCGGTCAAGGGCCTGTACTTCTGGGGTGGAGTAGGGCGGGGCAAGACCTACCTGGTCGATACCTTCTACGAGGCGCTGCCGTTCAAGCAGAAGATGCGCACCCACTTCCACCGCTTCATGAAGCGTGTGCACGAGGAAATGAAGACCCTCAAGGGTGAGAAGAACCCGCTGACCATCATTGCCAAGCGCTTCAGCGAAGAGGCCAAGGTGATCTGCTTCGACGAGTTCTTCGTCTCGGACATTACCGATGCGATGATCCTCGGCACCTTGATGGAAGAGCTGTTCAAGAACGGCGTGTCGCTGGTCGCCACCTCCAACATCGTGCCCGACGGCTTGTACAAGGACGGCCTGCAGCGCGCGCGTTTCCTGCCGGCCATCGCCATGATCAAGCAGTACACCGACGTGGTGAACGTCGACAGCGGCGTGGACTACCGCCTGCGTCATCTGGAGCAGGCCGAACTGTTCCACTACCCGCTCAATGAGGCAGCGCACGAAAGCATGCGTGCCAGCTTCAAGGCGCTGACCCCGGAATGCACCCAGGCGGTCGAAAATGACGTGCTGATGATCGAGAACCGCCCGATCAATGCCTTGCGTACGTGCGACGACGTTGCCTGGTTCGACTTCCGGGCATTGTGCGACGGGCCGCGTAGCCAGAACGACTACATCGAGCTGGGCAAGATCTTCCACGCGGTGCTGCTGAGCAATGTCGAGCAGATGGGGGTGACCACCGATGATATCGCGCGGCGTTTCATCAACATGGTGGACGAGTTCTACGACCGCAATGTCAAGCTGATCATCTCGGCCGAGGTGGAGCTAAAAGACCTCTACACCGGTGGGCGCCTGAGCTTCGAGTTCCAGCGTACCTTGAGCCGCTTGCTGGAGATGCAGTCGCACGAGTTCCTGTCTCGGGCGCACAAGCCCTGAGATCAGCGGCAAGCTTCTAGCTGCAAGCCTCAAAAAAAAGCCGGAGCAGGCCACGAGCTGCTCCGGCTTTTTGCTTTGTCTTGTAGCTTGCAGCTAGAAACTTGCCGCTGCTGAAAGCCCTCAAGCCTCCTGCATGAACTGCTGCCGGTACTGGTTCGGCGACAACTCGGTATGCTGGCGGAACAGCCGCGCAAAGAAACTGGCATCGTCGTAACCGACCTCGTAACTGATGGTCTTGATGCTCTTGCGCGTGCTCGACAACAACCCCTTGGCCGTTTCGATCCGCAGCCGTTGCAGGTAGTGCAGCGGCTTGTCGCCGGTCGCCCCCTGGAACCGGCGCATGAAGTTGCGAATGCTCATGCCGTGGTTGCGCGCCACATCCTCGAAGCGGAACTTGTCCGCGAAGTGCTCTTCCAGCCAGTGCTGGATCTGCAGGATGATCAGGTCCTGATGCAGCTTCTGCCCGCCAAACCCCATGCGCCCCGGCGTGTAGTTGCGCTGCACTTCGTAGAGGATGTCGCGCGACACCGCACGGGCCACATTGGCCCCGCAGAAACGCTCGATCAGATAGATGTACAGGTCGCACGCCGAAGTGGCGCCGCCAGCGCAATAGATGTTGTCGGCGTCGGTCAGGTGCTTGTCCTGGTTCAGGCGGATCTTCGGGAAGCGCTCGGCGAAGCTGCTGAAGAAGCGCCAGTAGGTGGTCGCCTCCTTGCCGTCGAGCAGGCCACTTTCGGCCAGCCAGAACACGCCACTGGCCTCGGCGCATAGCACCGTGCCGCGGGCGTGCTGGCTACGCAGCCACGGCAGCACCTGTGGGTAGCGTTGCAGCAGGTTGTCGAAGTCGTCCCAGTAGGCTGGCAGGATGATGACATCGGCGTCATCCAGGCCGCCGTCGACCGGTAGCTGAACATTGCTGAAGCTGTCCACGGGCAGGCCATCGGGGCTCACCAGGCGGATCTCGAACATGGGCTGCAAGCCCAGGCCCAGCTGCTTGCCGTAGCGCAGGCTGGCGAGGTGGAAGAAGTCCTTGGCCTGCATCAAGGTCGAAGCGAACACCTTGTCAATGGCCAGGATGCTGACGCGCCGCAGCGACGCGGGGGGTTGGGTAAACATCATTGTCATTGTTCTTATAGGGTAGAGTGGTCAATCACCGGCTGGATCGTCTTATTTTTTTGGTCGAGCTGCAAGCTTCAAGCTTCAAGCTTCAAGCTTCAAGCTACAAGATAAAGCAGGTCAGCATGCGGACTGCTCTGTCTTGTAGCTTGTAGCTTGTAGCTTGCAGCTTGTAGCTTGCAGCTTGCAGCTTGCAGCTCTGATCAAGGCGCCGGGTTCGGCTGCGCTTGGTGAATGGCTTCGATCGCCGCCAGCAGCTCGTCGCTCAGGTGCAGCTCGGCGCTGGCCAGGTTGCTGTCCAGTTGCTGCAGGCTGGTAGCGCCAATGATGTTGCTGGTCACGAACGGCTGGCCCGTCACGAACGCCAGGGCCATCTGCGCCGGGTCCAGGCCGTGCTCGCGGGCCAGCTGCACGTAGCGGCTGCAGGCGGCCACGGTCTGCGGGTTGGAGTAGCGGGCAAAGCGGCTGAACAGGGTCAGGCGGGCGTTTTCCGGCCGAGCGCCGTTCTCGTACTTGCCCGACAGCATGCCGAATGCCAGCGGCGAGTACGCCAGCAAACCGCATTGCTCGCGAATGGCGACTTCCGCCAGGCCCACCTCGAAGCTGCGGTTGAGCAGGTTGTACGGGTTCTGGATCGATACCGCCCGTGGCCAGCCCCGGCTTTCGGCCAGTTGCAGGAATTTCATGGTGCCCCACGGCGTTTCGTTGGACAGGCCAACATGACGGATCTTGCCCGCCCGTACCTGGTCGTCCAGCACTTCCAGCGTTTCTTCCAGCGGCGTGAAGTGATCGTGCGGCAGGTGCTGGTAGCCGAGTTTGCCGAAGAAGTTGGTGCTGCGTTCCGGCCAGTGCAGCTGGTACAGGTCGATGCGATCGGTCTGCAGGCGCTTGAGGCTCTCGTCCAGCGCCGCGACGATGTGCTGGCGGTTGTGCTTGAGCTGGCCATCGCGGATGTGGCTGATGCCGTTGCCGGGGCCGGCAACCTTGCTGGCCAGCACCCAGTCATCACGGTCACCGTTGGCCCTGAACCAGTTGCCGATGATGCGCTCGGTAGCGGCGTAGGTTTCCGCGCGTGGGGGCACCGGGTACATTTCGGCCGTGTCGATGAAGTTGATCCCCGCGGCCTTGGCCCGGGCAATTTGGCCGAAAGCCTCTTCCTGGTCGTTCTGCTCGCCCCAGGTCATGGTGCCCAGGCACAGGGCGCTGACGTTGAGGTCGGTTCGGCCGAGCTGGCGGTATTCCATCGGGTAAACACTCCTTGGCAATGGAAGCTCATCAAAGCAGGTTGAAATTTTTCGCGCAATCTGGATAATTCAGCCCCTCTCCGCGTGGCGGAAGTGATGCACCATCACGCAGGAAGAACCCCGTCGAATATTGGCGTGCCCGACCCGAGCCCCCAAAAGCGTCAGTGTTCGGCTGCGCGCTTGCCCTTGGCAAGCTGTGCACTATCCAGTAAGATTCGCCGTCTATTTTTCGCTGGGCGGCCTCTGAGGCTTTAGAGAATGAAAACTTTTACTGCTAAACCGGAAACAGTAAAGCGCGAGTGGTTCGTAGTCGACGCCGCTGGCCAGACCCTGGGTCGTCTGGCTACCGAAATCGCTACCCGTCTGCGTGGCAAACACAAACCAGAATACACCCCTCACGTTGACACCGGCGACTACATCGTCGTTATCAACGCTGAACAGGTTCGTGTGACTGGTGCCAAGTCTTCCGACAAGATGTACTACTCCCACTCCGGTTTCCCGGGCGGTATCAAGGAAATCAACTTCGAGAAGTTGATCGCCAAGGCCCCTGAGCGTGTTATCGAAACCGCGGTCAAAGGCATGCTGCCTAAGAACCCGCTGGGTCGCGACATGTACCGCAAGCTGAAAGTGTACGCGGGTGCTGCTCACCCACACACTGCTCAGCAGCCTCAAGAACTGAAGATCTAACGGGATAGTTCATTATGTCGGCGACTCAAAATTACGGCACTGGCCGTCGCAAGACCGCAACCGCTCGCGTATTCCTGCGTCCGGGTACTGGTAACATCTCCATCAACAACCGTTCTCTGGACGTGTTCTTCGGTCGCGAAACCGCTCGCATGGTTGTTCGTCAGCCGCTCGAGCTGACCGAAACCGTTGAGAAGTTCGACATCTACGTCACCGTTTCCGGTGGTGGTGTCAGCGGTCAGGCCGGTGCGATCCGTCACGGTATCACCCGCGCGCTGATGGAATACGACGAAACCCTGCGTGGCGCTCTGCGTCGTGCTGGCTACGTCACCCGCGACGCTCGTGAAGTCGAGCGTAAGAAAGTGGGTCTGCGTAAAGCGCGTAAGCGTCCTCAGTACTCCAAGCGTTAATACCGCTTCGGCAGTCGAAAAAAGCCCGGTTCCTTGGAACCGGGCTTTTTTTTTGCCTTGAACTAACCTGTCAGCATGTCTGTGGCCGCTCGTCGCATAGACGCAGATCAAGCAAAGCGCTGGTATTGGGCCCTTGCCCGGCTAATCCCTTGTCAGTGTGTGGATTTGTTTCTTACCATGGCGACCAAATTTTAGTGCCACAGACACAACCTAAGTACAGGCCTGGTTCAACAGGCCAAGCAAGCTGATGGGAGAGGACTGAATGAGCAATGACGGCGTCAACGCAGGCCGGCGCCGCTTCCTCGTAGCCGCGACATCCGTGGTCGGGGCAGCGGGAGCAGTGGGGGCTGCGGTACCGTTCGTGGGGTCATGGTTTCCCAGTGCCAAGGCGAAAGCCGCGGGAGCACCGGTGAAGGTCAATATCGCCAAGGTCGAGGCCGGGCAGCAGATGGTAGCCGAGTGGCGAGGCCAGCCGGTGTTCATCGTCAGGCGCACCGAGGAGATCCTCGGTAACCTGAAGAAAATTACCGGCGAATTGTCTGATCCCGATTCCAAATCTTCGGTGCAGCCGACCTATGTCGACCCCGAAGTCCGCTCCATCAAGCCGGAAATCCTCATTCTCGTCGGCCTGTGCACGCACCTGGGCTGCTCGCCCACCTTCCGCCCGGAGGTTGCGCCAGCCGACCTGGGCCCTAAATGGGTGGGTGGCTACTTCTGCCCGTGCCATGGCTCCCACTACGACCTGGCTGGGCGTGTTTACAAGTCGCAGCCGGCGCCACTCAACCTGCCCGTACCGCCGCACTCGTACGAGTCGGACGATATCATCGTCATCGGCGTCGACCAGGAGAAAGCATGATGAGCAAGTTCATGGACTGGATTGATGCTCGCTTCCCCGCGACCAAGATGTGGGAAGATCACCTGAGCAAGTATTACGCGCCCAAGAACTTCAACTTCCTGTATTTCTTTGGCTCCCTGGCATTACTGGTGCTGGTCAACCAGATCGTCACCGGTGTGTGGCTGACCATGAGCTTCACGCCCTCGGCAGAAGAGGCATTCGCCTCGGTCGAGTACATCATGCGTGACGTCGAATACGGCTGGATTCTGCGCTACCTGCACTCCACGGGTGCTTCGGCGTTCTTCATCGTGGTTTACCTGCACATGTTCCGCGGCCTGCTCTACGGCTCCTACCAGAAGCCCCGCGAGCTGGTCTGGCTGTTCGGCATGTTGATCTACCTGGCGCTGATGGCCGAGGCCTTCATGGGTTACCTGCTGCCGTGGGGCCAGATGTCCTACTGGGGTGCCCAGGTCATCATTTCGCTGTTCGGTGCCATCCCGGTGATTGGTGGCGACCTCACCCAATGGATTCGTGGTGACTACCTGATCTCCGGCATTACCCTGAACCGCTTCTTCGCCCTGCATGTGGTCGCCCTGCCTATCGTCATCCTCGGCCTGGTGGTGCTGCACATTCTTGCCCTGCACGAAGTGGGTTCGAACAACCCCGATGGCATCGACATCAAGAAGAACAAGGACGAAAACGGCATTCCGCTCGATGGCATTCCGTTCCACCCGTACTACACCGTCAAGGATATTGTCGGCGTGGTGGTGTTCCTCTTCGTATTCTGTGCGGTGGTGTTCTTCTTCCCGGAAATGGGCGGTTACTTCCTGGAAAAGCCGAACTTCGAGCAGGCCAACGCCTTCAAGACGCCGGAGCATATTGCCCCAGTGTGGTACTTCACACCGTTCTACGCCATCTTGCGTGCGGTGCCTGACAAGTTGATGGGTGTGATCGCCATGGGGGCGGCGATTGCGGTGCTGTTCGTACTGCCCTGGCTCGATCGCAGCCCGGTGCGTTCCATGCGTTACAAAGGCTGGATCAGCAAGCTCTTCCTGCTGGTGTTCTGCGTGGCCTTCGTCATCCTCGGCGTGCTGGGCGTGCTGGCACCGACACCTGGGCGCACGCTGTTGTCGCAGGTGTGCACGGTGCTGTACTTCGCCTACTTCCTGTTGATGCCGTTCTACACAAGGCTCGAGAAGACCAAACCGGTTCCGGAAAGGGTGACTGGCTGATGAAAAAGTTGATTGCAGTATTTTTGCTGGCACTGATGCCTGCCTTTTGCTTCGCTGCCGAACACGGGCTGGAACTGGACAAGGTCGATATCGACCTGACCGACAAGGCCGCCATGCAGGACGGCGCGCGGACGTTCGCCAACTATTGCATGGGCTGCCACAGTGCCAAGTTTCAACGCTACGAGCGTGTGGCCGATGACTTGGGCATCCCCCACGAGCTGATGCTCGAAAAGCTGGTGTTTACCGGGGCCAAGATCGGTGATCACATGCAGATCGGCATGAAGCCCGAAGACGCCAAGACCTGGTTCGGTGCCGCGCCGCCCGACCTGACCCTGGTGGCCAGGGTACGTGGTACCGATTGGCTGTACACCTACCTGCGCAGTTTCTACGAGGACCCCTCGCGGCCTTATGGGGTGAACAACAAGGTGTTCCCGAACGTCGGCATGCCCAACGTGCTGGTCGGCCTGCAGGGCAACCAGGTAATCGGCTGCAAGCAGGTGCAGACGGTGACCGATGGGAAGAAGCAATTCGACCCGTTGACCGGTAGCCCGATTACCCATGAAGCCTGTGACCAGCTGACCGTTACGCCGAAATCCGGTACCCTGACCGCCGAGCAGTTCGACGAGAAGGTCAAGAACCTGGTGACCTTCCTGGCCTATTCGGCCAACCCGGTCAAACTGGAAAGCCAGCGCATCGGTACCTATGTGTTGCTGTACCTGGCTTTCTTCTTCGTATTCGCCTATTTGCTCAAGCGTGAATACTGGAAGGACGTGCACTGATCACGCAGTAATTTCTGGTTGTTGAACGCGCCCGGGGCGCCTGGCAGAAATGCCAGGATGCCCCGGGCGCGTTTTCATTTAAAGTTGCACAGCATCTCGTGCGAGGAGCCGCTACATGGGCGCAACCAACAGGTTAGCCTGCTATTCCGACCCCGCTGACCATTATTCTCATCGGGTACGTCTGGTGCTGGCCGAGAAGGGTGTCAGCGTGCAGGTCATCGATGTCGATCCGGCGCGCCTGCCGCCCAGGCTGGCCGAGGTCAACCCGTATGGCAGTGTGCCGACCCTGGTCGACCGTGACCTGGCGTTGTATGAATCGACCGTGGTGATGGAATACCTCGAGGAGCGTTACCCGCACCCGCCGCTGATGCCGGTATACCCGGTTGCGCGCGGCAACAGCCGTTTGCTGATACACCGCATTCAGCGCGACTGGTGTGCTCTTGCCGATAGCGTGCTCGATTCGCGCAGCAGCGAGGCTACCCGAAGTGAAGCGCGCAAGGCCCTGCGCGAAAGCCTGACCGGTGTTTCGCCATTGTTCAATGAGTTCGCCTGTTTCATGAGCGATGAGCAAAGCCTGGTCGATTGTTGTCTACTGCCCATACTCTGGCGCCTGCCAGTGTTGGGCATCGAGTTGCCCCGGCAAGCGAAACCGCTGCTGGATTACATGGAGCGCCAGTTCGCCCGCGAGCCATTCCAGGCGAGCCTGTCCTCTGTAGAACGTGAAATGCGCAAGCTTTAAGGAGCCGTTGATGAACTCCAGTCGCCCCTATCTGGTTCGAGCACTGTACGAGTGGATCGTCGACAACGATTGCACGCCCCATATGCTGGTCAATGCCGAATACGCACAGGTGCAGGTACCGGATGGTTTCGCCAATGATGGCCAGATTGTCCTGAATATTTCGCCAAGTGCTGTGCGCAACCTGCACATGGATAACGACGCGGTCAGTTTCGAGGGCCGTTTCAGTGGCGTGACCCATTTGCTGTTCGTGCCGGTTGGCGCCATCCTGGGCATCTACGCCCGCGAAAATGGCCAAGGCATGGTCTTCGAGCTGGAGCAGCCGCTGACGGATAGCGATGACCTGGAAGGCGATGATGTGCAGCCGGATGACGATGGCCCGCCAGAAGGTGGTGGCCAGCCGCCGCGCCCGACTGGTCGACCAAGCCTGAAAGTGGTCAAGTAGTAAAAAAGGCGACCTTGTAGGATTAATGCCAGCAGTTAAGTAATTTGGGGCCGCAAAGCAGCCCCAATAACGCTTAACTGACAGGCATCAACCTTGAAGGGTCGCCTTTTTTAGGCCGGGATTGTTGTCTTGCCGGCCCAGGGTTCTTCAGTCGATGTACTCGAAGAGTTTGACGATTTTTTGCACACCCGATACGCCCTGCACTACGGCAGTGGCGGAATTGGCCTCCTGCTGGGTCACCAGGCCGAGCAGGTAGACGATACCGTTCTCGGTAATGACCTTGATTCGCGAACTGGGCACGGCGCTGTCAGTCAGCATCTGGGTCTTGATCTTGGTGGTCAGCCAGGCATCGTTGTTGCGCGCCAGAATCGAAGACGGCTGCATGACCTGCAGCTCGTTGTGCACCTTTTTCACCCGTTGTACCTGGCTGGCGGTTTGCTCGGCAAGGCTCTTGAGGTCAGCGCGTGGGGTTTGGCCAGCGAGCAGGACGATACCGTTGTAGCTGCTGACAACGATGTGCGAGCCCTTGTCCAGGTCCGGGTTGGCCTTGGAGATGTTGACCGCGGCTTTGGTTTCGATCAGCGAGTCGTCGATCTTGCTGCCGATGGTGCGCGTGCCGCGGTCGTCTTCAATGGGCGAATTGCGGGCAGAGGTGAGTACCGAGCTGCAGCCGGTAACGCTCAGGCACAGAGTCAGGGCCAGCAGGCCAAGGCGCATAGGGGTCATTCTTCACTCCCGAACAGTTGGCTGTCGATCAGGTCGCACAGGCAGTGGATCGCCAGCAGGTGGACTTCCTGGATGCGCGCGGTCACTGTCGAAGGTACGCGGATTTCCACGTCCTCTGGCAGCAGCAGCGAGGCCATGCCGCCGCCGTCGCGCCCCGTCATTGCTACGACAATCATTTCGCGGTCATGCGCGGCCTGGATCGCCTGGATCACGTTGGCCGAGTTACCGCTGGTGGAGATCGCCAGCAGAACATCGCCCGGTTGGCCCAGTGCGCGGATCTGCTTGGAAAAGACTTCGTTATAGCTGTAGTCATTGGCGATCGAAGTCAGGGTCGAACTGTCGGTGGTCAAGGCGATGGCCGGCAAACTCGGGCGTTCGCGCTCGAAGCGGTTGAGCAGTTCCGAGGAGAAGTGCTGGGCGTCGCCGGCCGAGCCGCCGTTGCCACAGGCGAGCATCTTGCCCTCATTGAGCAGCGCATTGACCATGACCAGGCTGGCCTGCTCGATGTGCGGTGCCAGGATGTCCATCGCCTGTTGCTTGGTTTCGATGCTGGCCTGGAACAGCCGGCGAATTCGGGATTGCATGTCCATCTGGTGACCTTAAATGGGGCGGTGGCCTTTGTTACGCGCAACAACGACCAGCCCGCGATACATAGAGCAAAAAAAACGTAGAGGGTTCAGCACTCGAAGGCGTTTTTCAGCCACTGAAGCGGTTTGCCTGCATGGTGGCTACCCTGCAGGGCGACAACGTCGAAGCGGCAGGGGTGGTTGCCCCATTGGGGCTCCTTGAGCAGGAACAGGCTGGCCGCATGCACCAGCCGTTTCTGCTTGCGCCCATCGATACTGGCGAGGGCGCCTCCGAAGGCCGCGTGCAACCGGTAGCGGACTTCGACGAATACTACTGTATCGGCGTCGAGCATGACCAGATCAAGCTCGCCGCCTTTGCATCGCCAGTTGCGCGCCAGCAGCCGCAGGCCTTGCCCCTGAAGGTACTCAAGGGCTTGGGTTTCTGCAGCGTGGCCGGCGCCGGTCGGTGATGCTGCAGCCATCAGCGCGGGGTATCAGGCAGGCGCTTGACCTGGCCGCCAGCGAATTCAGCCCATGGCAGTTGGCGCTCCACACGCTGGTTGGCGTTGATGCTCAAGCTGCCGGAAAGGCCCTGGACGCGGTTATCCGGCAGCGCCTTCAGTTGGCCCAGTCGCGGTGCCAGGCTGTAGGCATCGACGCCCATGGCGTACAGGCGGCCCAGGCTGCCGGCGGCTTGCGGCCACTGCTGAACCACCTGTTGGCGCAGGCTGTTGCTGGTATCGAGCAGCCACGGGGTTTCGCAGAAGCGGATGCCGTTCATGTCGTTGTACTGGTTGACGTCACCGCTGGCGCTGTACAGGTTGGAAGTGGCGTACACCGGTACGTCACCGGCGTACTGGAAATTCAGGGTCGGCTTGATCTGCTGCGCTTGCTGAGGGGTAGAGGCAAGGAAGAGGAAGTCGATGTCCTGGCGGCGCGACGGTTGTGCGGCGATGTTGCCGCCAACCGTGCTCTGCAGGCTCTTGGCGCGGCTTTCGCTCTGGCGCAGCTGGAACAGGTCGGCAATCTGCTGGGCCAGCGCAACCGGTTGCGCGATGCGTTGGGCTGCGAGCACGGTGCCGCCATTGCCTTCCCAGTCCTGGCGGAAGGCGGCCAGCACGCGATCACCCCATTCGCCGCTCGGCACCAGGGCTACGGCGCGGACCATGCCATCGGCACGGGCGCGACGGGATACTTCGCGTGCTTCGTCTTCGGCCGCCAGGCCGAACTGGAACAATTGCGGTGGGGCCACCTGGCCAGCATCGGCGTAGTTGAGCGCAAGGGTGGTGATCGGCAGTTGCGGTTTGCTGGCCAATTGCTTGACCAGCGGTTTTTCCAGCGGGCCGATGACCAGCTGCACGCCTGCGGCCTGGGCCTGGCGGTAGAAGTCGTCGAGCGAGCCGATGCGCGAGCTGTCGAACACCTGCACCGCAGGGGCGGCTTGGCCAGCCTGCTGGGCCTGGAAGTGGGCGGCCATGAAGCCGTCACGCAGGGCCCGGGCAACCCCGGCCAGTGGCCCTTCCTGGGGCAGCAGCAGGGCGATTTTGGTCAGCGGTTGGCTGGCCAGTTCCTTGAGCTTGACCAGTGGCACTGGCAACTGTTTGGCAGCCGGGTGGTCCGGGTGCTGTTTGACCCAGCTCTCGATGGCGCTCTGTTGCTGCTCAAGGGTGCCGGCACTTTTCACCGCCAGGGCCAGGCTGGTCCAGCCGGCCAGAGTCTGGTCAGTGGCCGGCTGCTGCAACTGCTCGGCCGGCAGCGAGGCGACCAAGGCCCAGATGGCGTCGTTGTTTGCGCTGGCGGCCTGGTCGCTGAGCAATGGGGCCAGCAGTACGCGCTGTTGCGCGGCGGCCAGGGCCTGGCCATCGGCCTCCAGCGCGGCGGCGTGCACGTAGTAGGTGCGCGCCTGCTGTTCCTTCGGCAGCTCGGGAACGTGCTGCAGGCTTGGGTGGGCCAGGGCGGCCAGGGCAGCCTTGGGTTGGTTGCGGCTCATGGCCAGTTCGGCCGCCAGGGTGCTGGCGAACACCTGCTGGGCCGGCTTGAGCGTGTCCAGCGGGACCTGCTCGAGAATGCGTGCGGCGCGGGGGAAGTCCTTCTGCTTGTAGGCCAGGTCGGCTGCGCTCAGGCGCAGCAGGGCGGCGTCTTGCGCAGACTTGCTGGAAGCAGCCTGCTCGAGCAGTTGCTCGATGCTGGCATCCGGGGTGCGTGGCAGTTCGCCCAGGCTGGATGAGGGCGAGCTGGCGCAGGCTGCCAGCAGGGCAGCGAGGCAGAGGGCTGTGAGCAGCCGCAGGCAAGCGATCATGTAAAGGTCCTGTTACTCGATCAAGTTGGCCGGCAATTGTACCCAAGCACTGGCCGGGGCGCGATGTTGCCGTGTCGATCCTTCACTATAGGTGGCTTGCCGCCGGTCGCGTATGAAGTTCTTTGCGCCCTGTTGCGGGCGCTCGGGCTACAATGGCGCCTTTGATCCGAATGACAGGTGTGCGCAGTGACTGATGTGGCAGGGGCTTCTAAATCCACCGTGGGAACGCTGTATGTGGTGGCAACTCCCATCGGCAACCTCGATGACATGAGCGCCCGAGCGCTCAAGGTGCTGGCAGACGTGGCGCTGATCGCAGCCGAAGACACCCGCCATTCAATCCGCCTGCTGCAACATTTTGGCATCGATACACCACTGGCGGCCTGCCACGAGCATAACGAGCGGGACGAAGGCGGGCGCTTTCTCGGCAAGCTGTTGGCCGGCGAAGATGTGGCGCTGGTTTCCGATGCCGGTACCCCGTTGATTTCCGACCCTGGCTACCACCTGGTGCGCCAGGCGCGGGCTGCCGGGGTCAGCGTGGTGCCGGTGCCGGGCGCCTGCGCCTTGATCGCGGCATTGTCGGCGGCGGGCCTGCCCTCGGACCGTTTCATTTTCGAAGGTTTCCTGCCGGCCAGGCAGGCGGGGCGCCTGGCACGCCTGGAGCAAGTGCGCGAAGAGCCGCGCACGCTGATTTTCTATGAAGCGCCGCACCGTATCCTCGAGTGCCTCGAGGACATGGAAACGGTGTTTGGCGGGGAGCGCCCGGCGTTGCTGGCGCGCGAACTGACGAAAACCTTCGAGACGCTCAAGGGCTTGCCCCTGGCCGAGTTGCGTGCGTTCGTCGCCGGTGATAGCAACCAGCAGCGCGGTGAGTGCGTGGTGCTGGTCGGTGGCTGGACTGCACCGGAGGGCGAGCAGGCCATCAGTAGCGAGGCCCAGCGCGTGCTCGACCTGTTGCTGGCCGAGTTGCCGCTGAAGCGGGCGGCGGCGCTTGCCTCGGAAATTACCGGCGTGCGCAAGAACCTGTTGTATCAACGTGCCCTGGATAAACAGAAGGCCCAGTAGTGGCAAATTGATATAAATGCTGCTGGCGCTTGTTCTTGAGCGCGTGTGCCGTTAACCTTGTCGGCGGAGAGTCGATCGGACAGTCGCTGCCGTCTTTTGTTCCGCAAAAGTTCGGGGGAGGAAAGTCCGGGCTCCATAGGGCAGAGTGCCAGGTAACGCCTGGGAGGCGTGAGCCTACGGAAAGTGCCACAGAAAATAACCGCCTAAGCACTTCGGTGCCGGTAAGGGTGAAAAGGTGCGGTAAGAGCGCACCGCACGGCTGGCAACAGTTCGTGGCTAGGTAAACCCCACTCGGAGCAAGACCAAATAGGGTTCCATCAGGCGTGGCCCGCGTCGGAACCGGGTAGGTTGCTAGAGGCGTCCAGTGATGGCCGTCGTAGAGGAATGACTGTCCTCGACAAAACCCGGCTTACAGATCGACTCTCCACCTTTCTTTTCTGCATCTTTCGATAGCAGACCCCCCTTTGGTAATACCGAAAAAATCTTACTCTTAATAAATCACTTTAAGTTCAAGCCCCAGTGGCTTGTGCGGGTTTGATTTTTCTCGTGTTTTTTTCATTGTGAAATACCTTTCACAATCCTTTAACGCGCTAAATCTCGGTCCTGTAAGGCTTTTCCTTCCGAACGTGCCTTGACGGTGCCTCCGGCGGATTCCTATAGTGTGCGCAAGTGGCAGAAAGTGGGATGAAGTGGGTTTTCTGGCACAAAAAAGATAACATTGTGGGGAATCGCAGCCGTGTTCCGCGGAGCCAACGCCGTCAGTCTCGATGCCAAGGGCCGTCTCGCCATGCCGAGCCGGTACCGTGACGAGCTCGATTCGCGTTGCAACGGTCAGCTGATCGTGACCATCGACGCCGTGGACCCGTGTTTGTGTGTTTATCCCCTCGATGAGTGGGAACAGATAGAAGCCAAGTTGCGTGCCTTGCCATCGTTGCGTGAGGAAAACCGCCGCCTGCAGCGATTGCTGATTGGCAATGCGGTAGACCTGGAACTAGACGGCAGTGGGCGTTTCCTGGTGCCGCCCCGTTTGCGTGAGTACGCCAAGCTCGACAAGAAGGCGATGCTGGTGGGGCAACTGAACAAATTCCAGCTGTGGGATGAAGATGCCTGGAACGCGGTTTCGGCAGCCGACCTTGCAGCTATTCAACAACCGGGCGCCATGCCCGACGAATTGCGTGACCTGATCCTGTGACCATAGATAGCGGCTTCAACCACATTACCGTCCTGCTCGACGAAGCTGTCGAGGCATTGGCCTTGCGCGCCGACGGTTGCTATCTGGACGGCACGTTTGGCCGTGGCGGACACAGCCGCCTGATCCTCAGCAAGCTCGGGCCGCAAGGGCGGCTGCTGGGCTTCGACAAAGACCCACAAGCGATTGCCACAGGGCAAGCGCTGGCGGCCGAAGACGGCCGCTTTGTCATTGTGCAGCGCAGCTTTGCCGAGCTGGGCGCAGAAGTGGCCGAGCGCGGCCTGCATGGCAAGGTCAGCGGCGTGTTGCTGGACCTTGGCGTGTCCTCGCCGCAACTGGACGACCCCGAGCGGGGCTTCAGCTTTCTCAATGATGGCCCGCTGGACATGCGCATGAACCCCGATCAGGGCGTCAGCGCTGCCGAATTCATTGCCACCGCACCGGTGGAAGAAATTGCCCGCGTGTTCAAGGAATACGGCGAAGAGCGCTTTGCCGGGCGCATGGCGCGTGCCGTGGTCGAGCGCCGCGAAAAGCAGCCGTTCACCCGCACTGCCGACCTGGCAGAGGTGCTCAAGGTGGCCAACCCGGCCTGGGAAAAGGGCAAGAACCCGGCTACCCGCGCCTTCCAGGGCTTGCGCATTCACGTCAACAATGAACTGGGTGACCTGGAGGCGGGGCTCGAGGCCGCGCTCGACGCACTTGAAGTTGGCGGTCGGCTGGCGGTCATCAGCTTCCACTCGCTGGAAGACCGCATCGTCAAACTGTTCATGCGCAAGCTGGTCAAGGGCGAGGCCGACAACCTGCCACGCAACCTGCCGGTACAGCACAAGGTCTTCGAGCCCAAGGTCAAGCTCATCGGCAAGGCCCAGTTCGCCTCCGAAGCCGAGCTCAAGGCCAACCCGCGGTCGCGCAGCGCCGTGATGCGTGTGGCGGAGAAGTTGCGGTGAGCAGGCTGTTCGCCAAGCCCTTGCCAGGCGGGAGCTTCCTGATGCTCCTGCTGTTCGTTGCCGTGCTGGTTTCGGCCATTGCGGTGTCCTACAGCGCGCACTGGAACCGCCAGTTGCTCAATACCCTGTACGGTGAGCTGAACGAGCGTGACAAGGCCCAGGCCGAGTGGGGCCGGTTGATCCTCGAGCAGAGCACCTGGACCGCGGCCAGCCGTATCGAAAACCTTGCGTCCGAGCAATTGAAGATGCGCGTGCCTGCGGCTGACGAAGTGCGGATGGTGGCGCCATGATGAAACTCGAAGGCGCACTGTACCCATGGCGTTTCCGCGTGGTCATCGGCCTGCTGGCACTCATGGTCGGCGCCATCTGCTGGCGCATCATCGACCTGCAGGTGGTCGACCGTGACTTCCTCAAGGGCCAGGGCGACGCGCGCAGCCTGCGCCATATCTCGATCCCGGCCCACCGTGGGCTGATTACCGACCGCAACGGTGAGCCATTGGCGGTCAGTACCCCGGTCACGACCCTGTGGGCCAACCCCAAGGAAATGCAGGCCTCCAAAGAGCGCTGGCCGCAATTGGCAGCAGCGTTGGGGCAAAACCCGCAGCAGCTGAACGAGCGCCTGACCCAGCAGGCCAACAAAGAGTTCATCTACCTGGTCCGCGGCCTGACCCCGGAGCAGGGCCAGCATGTGCTCGACCTGAAAGTGCCCGGCGTGTACGGGCTGGAAGAATTCCGCCGGTTCTACCCGGCCGGTGATGTCACTGCGCATATGGTCGGCTTCACAGACCTGGACGATCACGGGCGCGAAGGGGTCGAGCTGGCCTATGACGAGTGGCTGGCCGGCGTGCCTGGCAAGCGCCAGGTCATCAAGGACCGGCGCGGCCGGCTGATCAAGGATATTCAGGTCACCAAGAACGCCAAGGCCGGGAAGACCTTGGCGTTGTCGATTGACCTGCGTCTGCAATACCTGGCTACACGCGAGCTGCGCAACGCCATTGCCGAACAGAACGCCAAGGCCGGCAGCCTGGTGATCATGGACGTCAAGACCGGTGAGGTCCTGGCCATGGTCAACCAGCCGACCTACAACCCCAACAACCGCCGCAGCATGTTCCCGGCGGCCATGCGTAACCGGGCGATCATCGACGTGTTCGAGCCAGGTTCGACGGTGAAGCCGATCTCCATGAGCGCAGCGCTGGAAAGCGGCCGCTGGAAACCTACCGACAAGGTCGAGGTATACCCCGGCAGCCTGCAGATCGGCCGCTACACCATCAAGGACGTGTCGCGCAGCGAGGGTCCGATCCTCGACCTGACCGGCATCCTGATCAACTCCAGTAACGTGGGCATGAGCAAGATCGCCTTCGACATCGGTGGCGAGGCCATCTACCGCGTGATGTCCCAGGTCGGCCTGGGCCAGTACACCGGCCTTGGCTTCCCGGGTGAGCGTGTCGGCAACCTGCCGAACCACCGCGAGTGGCGCAAGGCCGAGACGGCCACCCTGTCTTACGGCTACGGCGTGTCGGTGACCGCCCTGCAGCTGGTGCATGCCTACGCGGCATTGGCCAACGACGGCAAGATGGTCCCGCTGTCGATCCTCAAGGTGGACAAGGCGCCCGAGGCCGTGCAGGCCATTCCGAAGGAAACCGCGGAAACCATCCAGGGCATGTTGCAGCAGGTGATCGAGGCGCCGCGTGGGGTATTCCGCGCCCAGGTGCCGTTCTACCACGTGGCCGGCAAGTCCGGTACTGCACGTAAAGCCACGGTGGGTTCCAAGGGGTACACCGAAAATGCCTACCGCTCGCTGTTCGCAGGCTTCGGCCCGATGAGCGATCCGCGTTACGCCATCGTCGTGGTGATCGACGAACCGGGCAAGGGTGGCTACTTCGGTGGCCTGGTTTCGGCACCGGTGTTCAGCAAGGTCATGTCCGGCACCCTGCGCCTGATGAACGTGCCGCCAGACAACCTGCCGCCGCCAGCTGCTGTTGCACCTGCCGGGCAACCCCAAGTCAATGCTGCCGCTGCCAAGGGAGGGCGTGGGTGATGACAATGCCATTGAGCAAACTGTTCGCACACGCCAGCCGCGATCCGATGATCCGCGAACTGACCCTGGACAGCCGCAACGTGCGCCCGGGTGACTTGTTCCTGGCAGTGCCGGGGGCCAAGGTCGATGGCCGTGGGCACATTGCCGATGCCTTGGCCCGTGGTGCTGCCGCCGTGGCTTATGAAGAGCAGGGCGCCAACGTGCTGCCGTTGACCGATGTGCCGCTGATCCCGGTCAAAGGCCTGATCGCTCAGCTGTCGGATATTGCCGGCCGCTTCTATGGCGAGCCCAGCCGGCAGCTGGACCTGGTCGGCGTGACCGGTACCAACGGCAAGACCAGTGTCACCCAGTTGCTGGCGCAGGCGTTGGAGCTGCTCGGCAAGCGCTGCGGCCTGATCGGCACCCTCGGTACCGGGTTCTACGGTGAACTGCAAAGTGGCCGCCTGACCACCCCTGACCCGATTGCCGTGCAGTCGACGCTGTATGGCCTGAAAAAGGCTGGCGCCAAAGCCGTGGCCATGGAGGTGTCCTCCCATGCCCTGGAACAAGGCCGCGTGGCTGCACTGGCTTTCGACATTGCGGTGATGACCAACCTGTCCCGCGATCACCTCGACTATCACGGCAGCATGCAGGCGTACGAAGCGGCCAAGGCCAAGCTGTTCGCCTGGCCGAGCCTGCGCTGCCAGGTGGTGAACCTGGACGACGAGTTCGGTCGGCGCCTGGCTCAAGCTTTCGAGGATAGGGCGCCGGCAGATCCTATCGAGTCACGGCTGCTCAGCTATAGCCTGGAAAACCCGGACGCGGCGCTGTTCTGCACCAAGGCCAAGTTCGATGACGATGGCGTGCGCGCCACATTGGTCACTGCCCAGGGTGAGCGCATTCTGCGCAGCCAGTTGCTCGGCCGTTTCAACCTGAGCAACATGCTGGCGGCGGTGGCAACCCTGCTGGCAATGGACTTTGCCCTTGACGAGATCCTCGGCGTCATCCCCAAACTGCAAGGGCCGGTAGGCCGCATGCAGCGCCTGGGTGGCGGCGCCAAGCCACTGGTGGTGGTCGACTACGCACATACGCCAGATGCGCTGGAGAAGGTTCTGGAAGCCCTGCGCCCGCATGCTCACGGCCAGCTGCTGTGCCTGTTCGGCTGCGGTGGCGACCGTGATCGCGGCAAGCGCCCACTGATGGCCGAAGTGGCCGAGCGCCTGGCGGACCGCGTCCTGGTTACCGACGACAACCCGCGTAGCGAAGACCCGCTGCGTATCTTCGACGACATTCGCCCCGGTTTTGCCAAGCCTGCCGAGGTGGAATTCATCGCTGGCCGCGGCGCGGCCATTGCGCACCTGATTGCTACCGCTGCTGCCGACGACGTGATCGTGTTGGCTGGCAAGGGGCACGAGGATTACCAGGAGATCAACGGCGAGCGCCATGATTTCTCCGACTTGATCGAAGCCGAAAAGGCACTTGCAGCCTGGGAGGCTCCACATGCTTAAGCCCATGTCACTCAGCCAGCTGGTCCCGCTGCTGAACGGTCAGCAGATCGGCGCCGATGCGGCGTTCACCGGCGTCAGCATCGACAGCCGCAGTGTCAGTGCCGGGCAACTGTTCGTCGCCTTGACCGGCCCGCGTTTCGACGGCCACGACTACCTGGCCGATGTCAAAGCCAAGGGTGCCGTCGCGGCGCTGGTCGAGCGCGAGGTGGCCGATGTCGACCTGCCGCAATTGCGCGTGGCTTACTGCCGCCTGGCCCTGGGCCAGCTCGGGGCACTGAACCGTGCTGCCTATGACAAGCCAGTGGTGGCCATTACCGGTTCCAGCGGCAAGACCACAGTCAAGGAAATGCTTGCCAGCATCCTGCGCACCCGTGGTCTTGTGCACGCCACCCGTGGCAACCTCAACAACGACCTCGGTGCGCCGCTGACACTGCTGGAAATCGCTGCGCAGCACAGTGCTGCGGTGATCGAGCTGGGCGCTTCGCGCATCGGTGAAATTCGCTACACCGTCGGCCTGACCCGGCCGCAGGTGGTCGTCATCAACAACGCCGGTACCGCCCATGTTGGCGAGTTCGGCGGCCCGGAGAAAATCGTCGAAGCCAAAGGCGAGATCCTTGAAGGCCTGGGCGAGGGCGGTATCGCCATTCTCAACCTGGACGACAAGGCCTTCGCGACTTGGAAGGCCCGTGCCGGGGCGCACAAGGTCATCAGCTTCGCCCGCAGCGACGCCCGTGCCGACTTCCATGCCAGCGCCATTGGGCGCGACGCCCGTGGTTGCCCGTCATTCCAGCTGCATGGCGCCGGCGAGGTGGCCCAGGTGCAGCTCAATGTGCTCGGTGAGCACAATGTCAGCAACGCCCTGGCCGCTGCCGCCGCTGCCCATGCCGTTGGTCTGAGCCTGGCTGGCATTGCAGCTGGCCTTGCGGCGGTGCAGCCGGTCAAGGGCCGCACCGTGGCGCAGATCGCGCCCAGTGGCGTGCGTGTGATCGACGACAGTTACAACGCAAATCCCACCTCGATGTGCGCGGCCATTGATATACTCGCCGGCTTCTCCGGCCGCACCGTCCTGGTGCTTGGGGATATCGGCGAACTGGGGCAGTGGGCGGAAGAAGGCCACCGGCAGGTGGGTGACTACGCGCGCGGCAAGGTCGACGCCCTGTACGCAGTGGGTTCCAACATGAAACATGCGGTCGAGGCGTTCGGCGCCAATGGCCGTCATTTCGCTACTCAAGCTGAGCTGATCGACGCGGTTAGTGCCGAAAACGCCAGCGACACCACTATTTTGATCAAGGGCTCGCGCAGCGCTGCGATGGAAAACGTCGTGGCGGCTTTGTGCGGTGCCAGCGGGGAGAAACATTAATGCTGCTGCTGTTGGCCGAGTATCTGCAACAGTTCCACAAAGGCTTCGCGGTCTTTCAGTACCTGTCCCTGCGCGGGATTCTGGGTGTACTGACCGCGTTGTCCCTGGCGCTGTGGCTGGGGCCGTGGATGATCCGTACGCTGCAAATTCGCCAGATCGGCCAGGCCGTACGTAACGACGGCCCGCAATCGCACCTGTCCAAGTCCGGCACCCCGACCATGGGCGGCGCACTGATCCTGTCGGCCATCGCTGTCAGCACCCTGCTGTGGGCCGACCTGAGCAACCGCTACGTCTGGGTGGTGCTGATCGTCACCCTGGCCTTCGGTGCCATCGGCTGGGTCGACGACTACCGCAAGGTGATCGAAAAGAATTCGCGGGGCCTGCCAAGCCGCTGGAAGTACTTCTGGCAGTCGGTGTTCGGCCTGGCGGCGGCGGTGTTCCTGTACAAGACCGCACCGACCAGCGTCGAAACCACGCTGATCCTGCCCTTCATCAAGGACGTCACCATTCCGCTGGGCGTCGGCTTCGTGGTGCTGACCTACTTCGTCATCGTCGGCTCCAGCAACGCGGTCAACCTCACCGACGGCCTCGACGGCCTGGCGATCATGCCCACGGTGATGGTCGGCGGCGCGCTGGGCATCTTCTGCTACCTGTCGGGTAACGTGAAATTCGCCGAGTACCTGCTGATTCCCTACGTGCCTGGCTCGGGCGAATTGATCGTGTTCTGTGGCGCCTTGATCGGTGCCGGCCTGGGCTTTTTGTGGTTCAACACCTACCCGGCACAAGTCTTCATGGGTGACGTCGGCGCGCTGGCGCTGGGCGCTGCCCTGGGCACCATCGCGGTGATCGTGCGCCAGGAAATCGTGCTGTTCATCATGGGCGGCATCTTTGTCGTGGAAACCCTGTCGGTGGTGATTCAAGTCGCCTCGTTCAAGCTGACCGGCAAACGGGTGTTCCGCATGGCACCGATCCACCACCACTTTGAACTCAAGGGCTGGCCAGAGCCACGCGTGATCGTCCGCTTCTGGATCATCACCGTGATCCTGGTGCTGATCGGCCTTGCCACCCTGAAACTGAGGTAGATGAGCGTGTCTTTGATCGCTTCCGACCAATTCCGCATCGTTGTCGGCCTCGGCAAGAGCGGCATGTCCCTGGTTCGCTTCCTGGCGAGCCGGGGCATTGCCTTTGCGGTCGCCGACACCCGCGAGCAACCGCCGGAACTGGACACCCTGCGCCGTGATTACCCGCAGGTGGAAGTGCGTTGTGGTGAACTGGACGTGGACTTCCTGTGCCGCGCCAACGAGCTGTACGTGAGCCCTGGCCTGGCCCTGGCTACCCCGGCCCTGCAGCAGGCCGCAGCGCGGGGCGTGCAGCTGTCGGGGGATATCGAGCTGTTCGCCCGCCATGCCAAGGCGCCGATCATCGCCATCAGCGGTTCCAACGCCAAGAGCACCGTGACCACGCTGGTGGGTGAAATGGCAGCCAAAGCCGGCAAGCGCGTGGCCGTGGGCGGTAACCTGGGGACCCCGGCACTGGACCTGCTGGCCGACGACGTCGAGCTGTACGTGCTGGAGCTGTCGAGCTTCCAGCTGGAAACCACCGACCAGCTCAATGCCGAAGTGGCCACCGTGCTGAACATCAGCGAAGACCACATGGACCGCTACAGCGGCCTGCCGGCCTATCACCTGGCCAAGCACCGCATCTTCCGCGGTGCCAGGCAGGTGGTCGTGAACCGCCAGGACGCCCTGAGCCGGCCACTGCCGGTAGAAGGCCGACCTTGCTGGTCCTTCGGCCTCAACCAACCAGACTTCAAGGCATTCGGCCTGCGCGAAGTGGATGGCGAGAAATACCTGGCGTTCGAATTCCAGGCATTGCTGCCGGTGCGCGAGCTGAAGATTCGCGGCGCCCATAACCAGAGCAATGCACTGGCGGCGTTGGCCTTGGGCCATGCTGCCGGGTTGCCGTTCGAGCCGATGCTCGAAGCGCTGCGCGAATTCGCGGGCCTGGCCCACCGTTGCCAGTGGGTGCGCGAGCGTGACGGCGTGAACTGGTACGACGATTCCAAGGCCACCAATGTCGGTGCTGCATTGGCCGCCATCGAAGGCCTGGGGGCCGATATCGAGGGCAAGCTGGTGTTGATCGCAGGTGGCGACGGCAAAGGCGCCGAGTTCGGCGCCCTGCGTGAACCGGTCAAGCGGTTTTGCCGCGCCGTGGTGTTGCTGGGCCGTGATGCCGAGCGCCTTGCCCAAGCCTTGGGTGATGACGTGCCGCTGGTGCGGGTAAAAACCCTCGACGACGCCGTGCAACAGTGCGCCGACCTGGCCCGGGCCGGAGATGCCGTGCTGTTGTCGCCAGCCTGCGCCAGCCTCGACATGTTCCGGAACTTCGAAGAACGCGGGCGGCTGTTCGCCCAGGCAGCGGGGGCCCTGGCATGATCTTCGGTGTGCTCAAGCCGTATCCGTCGCCGCTGATCAGCGGCCGTGGCATCGACCTCGACTTCGCGATGCTGGCCGGCTGCCTGGCCTTGCTCGGCCTGGGCCTGGTGATGATCACCTCGGCCTCCTCGGAAGTGGCTGCAGCGCAGTCGGGCAACCCGCTGTACCACATGTTCCGCCACCTGGTGTACGTGTTCCTGGGCCTGGTGGCTTGTGGTGCGACCCTGATGATCCCGATCGCCACCTGGCAGCGCATGGGCTTCCTCATGTTGCTGGGCGCCTTCGGCTTGCTGGTGCTGGTGCTGGTGCCGGGGATCGGCCGCGAAGTGAACGGCTCCATGCGCTGGATCGGCTTCAGCTTCTTCAACGTGCAGCCTTCGGAAATCGCCAAGGTGTTCGTGGTGGTCTACCTTGCCGGGTACCTGGTGCGCCGCCAGACCGAAGTCCGCGAGACCTGGATGGGCTTCTTCAAACCCTTCATCGTGTTGCTGCCAATGGCTGCGCTGCTGCTGATGGAACCGGACTTCGGCGCCACCGTGGTGATGATGGGCGCGGCCGCGGCCATGTTGTTCCTTGGCGGTGTCGGGCTGTTCCGCTTCAGCCTCATGGTGCTGCTGGCAGTGTTGGCGGTGTTCGTTCTGGTGCAGGCGCAGCCTTACCGCATGGCGCGCCTGATCACCTTTACTGACCCATGGTCCGACCAGTTCGGCTCCGGTTACCAGTTGACCCAGGCGTTGATCGCGTTCGGCCGTGGCGAGTGGCTGGGCGTTGGCCTGGGCAACAGCGTGCAGAAGCAGTTCTACCTGCCTGAAGCGCACACCGACTTCGTGTTCTCGGTACTGGCCGAAGAGCTGGGCGTGGTCGGCTCGCTGGTGACCATCGCCCTGTTCGTGTTCGTGACCGTCCGCGCCCTGTACATCGGCCTGTGGGCGGAGAAGGCCAAGCAGTTCTTCGCCGCGTACATGGCGTTCGGCCTGGCCTTCCTGTGGATCGGCCAGTTCCTGATCAACATCGGGGTGAATGTCGGCTTGCTGCCGACCAAAGGCCTGACCCTGCCGTTCCTCAGCTACGGGGGCAGCTCGCTGGTCATCTGTTGTGCTTGCGTGGGCTTGTTGTTGCGTATCGAGTGGGAAAGCCGTACGCACCTGGGCAGCGAGGAGCACGAATTCAGCGAAAGCGATTTTGCCGAGGAGACCAGTCATGGCCGCTGACGGCAAGAACGTACTGATCATGGCCGGCGGTACCGGCGGGCACGTGTTCCCGGCCCTGGCCTGCGCCCGTGAGTTCCAGGCGCGCGGGTACAGCGTGCACTGGCTGGGCACCCCGCGCGGCATCGAGAATGAACTGGTGCCCCAGGCCGGCCTGCCGCTGCACCTGATCCAGGTCAGCGGCCTGCGCGGCAAAGGCAAGCTGTCGTTGCTCAAGGCACCCTTGACCCTGGTCAAGGCCGTTCTCCAGGCAAGGCGGATCATTCGCCAGCTCAAGCCGGTGTGCGTGCTTGGCTTTGGTGGTTATGTGACCGGCCCCGGCGGCGTGGCCGCGCGGCTGTGTGGCGTGCCGCTGGTGATCCATGAGCAGAACGCCCGCGCCGGTACCGCCAACCGCTTGCTGGTGCCGCTGTCTGCGCGGGTTTGCGAGGCGTTCCCGAACACCTTCGAGGCCAGCGACAAGCGCCGCACCACCGGCAACCCGGTGCGCCCCGAGTTGTTCCTGGATGCGCCGCGCGCGCCCCTGGCCGAACGCCGGGCACGGCTGTTGGTGCTGGGCGGCAGCCTGGGGGCGGAACCATTGAACAAATTGTTGCCTAAGGCCCTGTCCGAAGTGCCTGCTGCCGTGCGGCCCGAGGTGTTTCACCAGGCCGGCAAGCAGCACGCGCAGATCACCGCCGAGCGTTATCACGAGGCCGGCGTCGAGGCTCAGGTCGAGCCTTTCATCAAGGACATGGCCCAAGCCTATGGCTGGGCCGACATGGTGGTGTGTCGGGCGGGTGCGCTAACCGTCAGCGAGCTGGCGGCGGCAGGCCTGCCTTCGGTGCTGGTGCCGTTGCCTCACGCAATCGACGATCACCAGACCCACAACGCCCAATATCTGGCTCGCGAAGGTGCTGCCTTCCTGATGCCACAAGCGACAACTGGCGCAGCGCAGCTCGCTGAACGCCTGAATGAGGTGCTGATGCAACCCGAGAAACTCAATGTCATGGCAGGTACCGCTCGGCGCCTGGCCAAACCTGCAGCAACCAGCACCGTGGTCGATATCTGCCTGGAGGTGGCCCATGGTTGAGAGCCAGAAAGCCATGCCCCAGCCGAAAATGGGTCGTATCCGTCGCATTCACTTCGTCGGTATCGGCGGCGTGGGTATGTGCGGCATTGCCGAAGTGTTGCTGAACCTGGGCTATGAAGTGTCCGGTTCCGACCTGAAAGCCTCGCCGGTCACCGAGCGCCTGGAGTCATTCGGTGCCGAGATCTTCGTCGGTCACCGTGCCGAGAACGCTGCCACTGCCGATGTGCTGGTGGTTTCCAGCGCCATCAACCCGGCCAACCCGGAAGTGGCCACCGCCCTCGAGCGGCGCATTCCGGTGGTACCGCGTGCCGAGATGCTCGCCGAACTGATGCGCTACCGCCATGGTGTGGCAGTCGCCGGTACACACGGCAAGACCACCACCACCAGCCTGCTGGCCTCGGTATTCGCCGCAGGCGGTCTGGACCCGACCTTCGTCATCGGTGGTCGCCTGACCGCGGCCGGCACCAATGCCCAGCTGGGCACCAGCCGCTACCTGATCGCCGAAGCCGATGAAAGCGATGCCAGCTTCCTGCACCTGCAGCCGATGGTGGCTGTGGTCACCAACATCGACGCCGACCACATGGCGACCTATGAAGGCGACTTCAACAAACTGAAGAAAACCTTCGTCGAATTCCTGCACAACCTGCCGTTCTATGGCCTGGCGGTGATGTGCCTGGACGACCCGGTGGTACGCGAGATTCTGCCGCAGGTGAAGCGCCCGACCGTGACCTACGGTTTCAGCGAAGAGGCCGACATCCGCGCCATCAATGTGCGCCAGCAGGGTATGCAGACCCATTTCACCGTGCTGCGCCGCGACTGCGAGCCGCTGGACGTGTCGGTGAACATGCCGGGCAACCACAACGTGCTCAATGCCCTGGCCACCATCGCCATTGCCACTGACGAAGGCATCGCTGACGAAGCCATCGTGCAGGGCCTTTCCGGCTTCCAGGGCGTTGGCCGTCGCTTCCAGGTTTACGGCGAGCTGCCGGTCGAAGACGGCAGCGTGATGCTGGTCGATGACTACGGCCACCACCCGACCGAAGTGGCCGCCGTGATCAAGGCTGTGCGTGGTGGCTGGCCAAGCCGCCGCCTGGTGATCGTCTACCAGCCGCACCGCTATAGCCGCACCCGCGACCTGTACGACGATTTCGTTCAGGTGCTGGGCGATGCCAACGTGCTGCTGCTGATGGAGGTGTACCCGGCTGGCGAAGAGCCAATCCCCGGTGCCGACAGCCGGCAGCTGTGCCACAGCATTCGCCAGCGCGGCAAGCTCGACCCGATCTACATCGAACGCGGCGCCGAGCTGGCGCCACTGGTCAAGCCGTTGCTGCGCGCTGGCGACATCCTGCTCTGCCAGGGTGCCGGTGACGTTGGCGGCCTGGCCCCGCAACTGATGAAAAGCCCGCTGTTCGCTGGCGCCAAGCAGGAGAAGTCGAAATGACCAGCGCCTACGACAAGCTGCACTCTACCCTCGACGTGAAAGCGTTTGGCCGCGTTGCCGTGCTGTACGGCGGCAAGAGTGCCGAGCGCGAAGTGTCGCTCAAGTCCGGCGCCGCCGTGATCGATGCGCTGACCTCCGCCGGTGTGGACGTCGTTGCCATCGACGTCGGTGACGACCTGCTCGACCGCCTGCAGAACGAGAAGATCGACCGCGCCTTCATCATCCTCCACGGCCGTGGCGGTGAGGATGGCAGCATGCAGGGGCTGCTGGAGTGCCTGGGCATCCCTTATACCGGTAGCGGCATCCTCGCTTCGGCCCTGGCCATGGACAAGCTGCGTACCAAGCAGGTGTGGCAGAGCCTGGGCATTCCTACCCCGCGCCACGCGGTGCTGGCGAGTGAAAGCGATTGTTTGCAGGCCAGTACGGAACTGGGCTTCCCGCTGATCGTCAAACCCGCCCATGAAGGCTCTAGCATCGGCATGGCCAAGGTGAACAGCGCCGAGGAACTGATCGCCGCCTGGCAAGACGCTGCCCAGTACGATTCCCAGGTACTGGTAGAGCAGTGGATCCACGGCCCGGAGTTCACCATTGCGGTGCTGCGCGGCCAGGTGCTGCCGCCGATCGCCCTGGGTACACCGCACGTGTTCTACGACTACGACGCCAAGTACATCGCCAACGATACCCAGTACCGCATTCCGTGCGGCCTGGATAGCGCCAAGGAACAGGAACTGATCGACCTGACCGCCCGTGCCTGTGATGCCGTTGGCATCGAGGGCTGGGGGCGGCTGGACGTGATGCAGGACGAGCAAGGCCGGTTCTGGCTGCTCGAAGTAAACACCGCACCCGGCATGACCGATCATAGCCTGGTGCCCATGGCGGCCCGCGCGGCTGGCCTGGACTTCCAGCAACTGGTGCTGGCAATCCTGGCCGAAAGCGTGGCGACGCGAGGTTAATCATCATGCAAGGCGCAATGATACGTCAGCAGCAACCCGTAACCGGCCGTAGCAAGCCGGTGCCGCGTGGTGCCAGCAGGCTGGTGGCCGACGAGCCCGTATCGGCGCGCCTGCCGCGGCCCAGCCTCGGCGGCCTGAAGCGCCTGCTGTGGCCGGTATTGCTGGTGGCAGCAGGCTTCGGTGCCTACGAAGGGGCCATCCGCCTGATGCCTTATGCCGACCGGCCCATCGCCAAGATCGATGTGCAGGGCGACCTCACCTACATCAGCCAGCAGTCGGTGCAGCAGCGTATCGCCCCTTACGTGGCCGCGAGCTTCTTCAGTGTCGACCTGCCGGCGATGCGTACGGAGCTCGAACAGATGCCCTGGATCGCCCACGCCGAAGTGCGCCGGGTGTGGCCTGACGAGGTGGTCATCCGCCTGGAAGAACAGCTGCCGGTGGCGCGCTGGGGCGACGAAGCCTTGCTCAACAACCAGGGCCAGGCATTCACCCCGCGTGAGCTGGCCAACTATGAGCACCTGCCGCAGCTTGCCGGGCCGCAGCGTGCCCAGCAACAAGTCATGCAGCAGTATCAGGTATTGAGCCAGATGCTGCGCCCCTTGGGCTTTTCCATCGCTCGCCTGGAGCTGCGCGAGCGAGGCAGCTGGTTCCTGACCACTGGCGCGAGCAGCGCCGGGCCGGGCATCGAGCTGCTGCTGGGGCGCGACCATCTGGTGGAGAAGATGCGCCGTTTCATTGCCATTTACGACAAGACACTCAAAGACCAGATCAGCACTATCGCCCGCATTGATCTGCGTTATTCCAACGGACTTGCCGTTGGTTGGCGGGAACCGATTGCACCGACGACGGCCCAACCCGCCGTTGCGAAGAATTAGAGAGAGGCAGGACCATGGCAAACGCGCATAGCGGCAAAATGATCGTCGGGCTGGATATTGGCACCTCCAAGGTGGTGGCGCTGGTCGGCGAAGTGGGCGAAGACGGCACCCTGGAGATCGTCGGTATCGGCACACACCCGTCCCGCGGCCTGAAAAAAGGCGTGGTGGTGAACATCGAGTCGACCGTGCAATCGATCCAGCGCGCCGTCGAAGAAGCGCAGCTGATGGCCGGCTGCCGCATCCACTCGGCGTTCGTGGGCGTCGCCGGTAACCATATCCGCAGCCTGAACTCCCACGGCATCGTCGCCATCCGTGACCGCGAGGTCAGCCTGGCCGACCTGGAGCGGGTACTGGACGCGGCCCAGGCGGTGGCCATTCCGGCAGACCAGCGCGTGCTGCACACCCTGCCGCAGGACTACGTGATCGACAACCAGGAAGGCGTCCGCGAGCCGCTGGGCATGTCTGGCGTGCGTCTGGAAGCCAAGGTTCACGTGGTGACCTGCGCGGTCAACGCGGCACAGAACATCGAAAAGTGCGTGCGCCGCTGCGGCCTGGAAATCGACGACATCATCCTCGAGCAGTTGGCTTCGGCCTATTCGGTGCTCACCGACGATGAAAAGGAACTGGGCGTGTGCCTGGTCGATATCGGTGGCGGTACCACCGACATCGCCATCTTCACCGAAGGCGCGATCCGCCACACCGCTGTCATTCCGATTGCCGGCGACCAGGTGACCAACGACATCGCCATGGCCCTGCGTACCCCGACCCAGTACGCCGAAGAAATCAAGATCCGCTACGCCTGCGCCCTGGCCAAACTGGCGGGCGCTGGCGAGACCATCAAGGTGCCGAGCGTGGGCGACCGCCCACCGCGCGAGCTGTCGCGTCAGGCCCTGGCCGAGGTGGTGGAGCCGCGTTACGACGAGCTCTTCACCCTGATCCAGGCCGAACTGCGCCGCAGCGGGTACGAGGACCTGGTGCCAGCGGGCATCGTCCTCACCGGCGGTACCGCGAAGATGGAAGGTGCCGTGGAACTGGCCGAGGAAATCTTCCACATGCCGGTACGCCTGGGCGTACCGCACAGCGTTCGGGGCCTGAGCGACGTGGTTCGCAACCCCATTTATTCCACCGGCGTGGGCTTGCTCACCTACGGCCTGCTCAAGCAGTCCGAGGACATGGTCCTGACCGGCAGCAGCAACAGCAGCAACAACAGCTATGGCGATGAACCGAAGGCCCCAGTGCTTGAACGCTTCAAGCGCTGGGTACAGGGCAACTTCTAAGTTTCAAAGCAGTAGTGGTAGGCGCAACAACTAGAGAACTGTAAGGAGAGGGAAAATGTTCGAGCTCGTAGACAACGTCCCGCAAAGCCCGGTCATCAAAGTGATCGGCGTTGGTGGTGGTGGCGGCAACGCCGTCAACCACATGGTCAAGAGCAGCATCGAAGGCGTGGAATTCATCTGCGCCAACACGGATGCTCAGGCCCTGAAAAACATTGGTGCACGCACCATCCTGCAATTGGGCACTGGCGTGACCAAGGGCCTGGGTGCTGGCGCCAATCCGGAAGTCGGCCGTCAGGCCGCACTGGAAGACCGTGAGCGCATCGCCGAAGTACTGCAAGGCACCAACATGGTGTTCATCACCACTGGCATGGGCGGCGGTACCGGTACCGGTGCTGCACCGATCATCGCCGAAGTGGCCAAGGAAATGGGCATCCTCACCGTAGCCGTGGTGACCCGTCCGTTCCCGTTCGAGGGCCGCAAGCGCATGCAGATCGCCGATGAAGGCATCCGCATGCTGGCTGAAAGCGTCGACTCGTTGATCACCATCCCCAACGAGAAACTGCTGACCATCCTGGGCAAGGATGCCAGCCTGCTGTCCGCCTTCGCCAAAGCCGATGATGTACTGGCCGGTGCCGTGCGCGGTATCTCCGACATCATCAAGCGCCCGGGCATGATCAACGTCGACTTCGCCGACGTGCGCACCGTCATGGGTGAAATGGGCATGGCGATGATGGGTACTGGTTGCGCCAGCGGCCCGAACCGTGCACGCGAAGCCACCGAAGCAGCCATCCGCAACCCGCTGCTGGAAGATGTCAACCTGCAGGGCGCCCGCGGCATCCTGGTGAACATCACCGCTGGCCCGGACCTGTCGCTGGGTGAATACTCCGACGTGGGTAGCATCATCGAAGCCTTCGCCTCTGACCACGCCATGGTCAAGGTCGGTACCGTGATCGATCCGGACATGCGTGACGAACTGCACGTGACCGTTGTGGCCACCGGCCTGGGCGCGCGTATCGAGAAGCCTGTGAAAGTGGTCGACAACACCCTGCAGACTGCCCAGCAGGCGTACGAAGCGTCCAACCCGGCGCCAGTTCGTCAGGAGCAGCCAGCCGTGAACTACCGTGACCTGGAGCGCCCGACCGTAATGCGCAACCAGGCCCACGCCGGTGCTGCGGCAGCCGCGAAAATGAACCCTCAGGATGACCTGGATTACCTGGATATCCCGGCATTCCTGCGTCGTCAGGCTGATTAATGGAATTTATCAGGGGTATAAAGGTGATTGGTATTCATCAAAGGTTGGGTCTGTTATCATCCCCAGCCTTTGTTGATACCTGTTCGCAATTTGCGCTGAAGCGGCCAATGCCATGATTAAACAACGCACCCTGAAGAATACCATCCGTGCCACAGGTGTCGGCCTGCACTCCGGGGAGAAGGTTTACCTGACCCTCAAGCCTGCACCTGTTGACACCGGCATCGTCTTCCGCCGCGCCGACCTCGACCCTGTGGTCGAGATCCCTGCGCGTGCGGCCAACGTCGGCGAGACCACCATGTCGACGACGCTGGTCAACGGTGACGTCAAGGTCGATACGGTCGAGCACCTGCTCTCCGCCATGGCGGGCCTGGGCATCGATAACGCCTACGTCGAGCTCTCCGCCTCGGAAGTGCCGATCATGGATGGCAGCGCCGGTCCCTTCGTATTCCTGATTCAGTCTGCCGGCCTGGAAGAACAGGACGCAGCCAAGAAGTTCATCCGCATCCTGCGTGAGGTGACTGTGGAAGAGGGCGACAAGCGCGCCACTTTCCTGCCTTTCGACGGTTTCAAGGTGAGCTTCGAGATCGACTTCGATCACCCGGTCCTCAAGGGCCAGACCCAGAGCGCGGTTGTCGACTTCTCCAGCACCTCGTTCGTGAAGGAAGTCAGCCGCGCCCGCACGTTCGGTTTCATGCGTGACATCGAGTACCTGCGCAAGCACAACCTTGCGTTGGGTGGCAGTGTCGAGAATGCCATCGTGGTCGACGAGACAGGTGTGCTCAACGAAGACGGCCTTCGTTCCGATGACGAATTCGTCAAGCACAAGATCCTCGACGCCATTGGCGACCTCTACCTGCTGGGCAACAGCCTGATCGGCGAGTTCAAGGGCTACAAGTCCGGCCATGCGCTGAACAACCAGCTGTTGCGCAAGCTGATTGCCGAAACCGATGCCTGGGAAGTGGTCACGTTCGAAGATGCCAGTACGGCACCGATCTCGTACATGCGCCCTGTTGCGGCCGTGTAAGTTCGAACACTCTCTCTAGTGTTGTAATCAAGGCCACCTTCGGGTGGCCTTTTTTATTGCTTGTCGCCAGCGTGGGCGGCCAAGCGCTCCAGTGCAGCGCGCAGCTTGGGGTCGGCGATGCCCTCGGCGGTGTCACGCAGGCTTGCCGCGGCGCTGGTGGACAGCTCGGCAGCATGCCCGCCGCGTTTGGCCGGTACCAGGGGCGGCTGCACCTTGTAGAGGATGCGCCGGAGGTTGCCAAAGGCTTCCATGGCCTGCAATGCGGCCAGCAGGCGCTTCTGCTGGTAGCGCAGGCGGGTAGCCCAATGGCCATCGGTCACCACCAGCAACAAGGTGCCATCGCGCCATGAGGCCACGTGGCAATGCTCGCGGGCAGCCGGTTGCAGCTGGCTTTCCAGCAGGCGCTGCAGGTGTTCCAGGCGTTCGGCGTGGTTCAGCAGCAGGCGCAGCGGGCGCACCTGGCGCAGCAGGGCCGAGGGTGGCTGGGCGGGGGAGGGTTTGTAGGCCATGGGGGTACGCATGAGGTTACAAGATCGGCAGTTTAACACCTGTAGAACCTGTGCTGGCCGCTTCGCGGGCACGCCCGCTCCCACAGGGATTGCGCAACACTCAGGCCTGTAGTGATCCTGTGGGAGCGGGCGTGCCCGCGAAGAGGCCAGCACAGGCAACGCAAGATAAGACTGGTTCTCGATACCTTTCATGTTGCCAAACCTTGAACTCAGGGAAAATGCCCCTATCTAAACCAAGCCCCTGCCAAAGCGCTGTGCCAGCATCGTGGAAATCCACCACTTTCCTCACCATCGTTTCCGGGTAGAATGCTCGTTCGCATGCGGCCTCAGGGCTGCACGGGCGACTCATGGGGCCGCCCTCCATCCCTACGTGTGGAAGATCCTGCCGATATGTTTGCGCCTTTGTTAAAAAAACTTTTTGGAAGCAAGAACGAGCGTGAAGTAAAACGCATGCTCAAGACGGTGAGTATCGTCAATGCCTTCGAAGAGAAGATGGTGGCCCTCTCCGACGAGCAACTGCGGGGCAAGACTGCAGAGTTCAAGGAGCGCCTGGCCAAAGGCGAGACACTGGACCAATTGTTGCCCGAAGCCTTTGCCGTGGCCCGCGAGGCCGGCAAGCGCGTGATGGGCATGCGCCACTTCGACGTTCAGTTGATTGGCGGCATGACCCTGCACGAAGGCATGATCGCAGAAATGCGTACCGGTGAAGGCAAGACCTTGGTCGGTACCCTGGCCGTGTACCTCAACGCACTGTCCGGCAAGGGCGTGCATGTGGTTACCGTCAACGACTACCTGGCCCGCCGCGACGCCAACTGGATGCGCCCTCTGTACGAGTTTCTCGGCCTGTCGGTCGGTATCGTATCGGCCTTCCAGCCGCCGGAAGAAAAGCGTGCTGCCTATGCGGCCGACATCACCTACGGCACCAACAACGAATTCGGTTTCGACTACCTGCGCGACAACATGGCGTTCAGCCAGGACGAGAAGTTCCAGCGTGAACTGAACTTCGCCGTGATCGACGAAGTGGACTCCATTCTCATCGACGAAGCGCGTACCCCGCTGATCATCTCCGGCCAGGCCGAAGACAGCTCCAAGCTGTACATCGAGATCAACCGCCTGATCCCGCGCCTGACCCAGCACATCGAAGAAGTCGAAGGCCAGGTCACTCAGGAAGGCCACTTCACCATCGACGAGAAGAGCCGCCAGGTCGAGCTCAACGAGGCCGGTCACCAGTTCATCGAAGAGATGCTGACCCAGGCCGGGTTGCTGGCTGAAGGCGAGAGCCTGTACTCGGCGCATAACCTGGGCCTGCTGACCCACGTGTATGCCGGCCTGCGCGCGCACAAGCTGTTCCACCGCAACATCGAGTACATCGTCCAGGACGGCCAGGTACTGCTGATCGACGAGCACACCGGCCGGACCATGCCGGGCCGGCGCCTGTCCGAAGGTCTGCACCAGGCCATCGAGGCCAAGGAAAACCTGAACATCCAGGCCGAGAGCCAGACCCTGGCCTCGACCACCTTCCAGAACTACTTCCGCCTGTACACCAAGCTGTCCGGCATGACCGGTACCGCCGACACCGAAGCCTTCGAGTTCCAGTCGATCTACGCGCTGAACGTGATGGTCATCCCGCCGAACAAGCCGCTGGCGCGCAAGGACTTCAACGACCTGGTGTACCTGACCGCCGACGAGAAGTACGCCGCGATCATTGCCGACATCAAGGAAAGCATGAAGCAGGGCCGGCCGATTCTGGTTGGTACCGCGACCATCGAAACGTCCGAACACATGTCGAACCTGCTGAAGAAAGAAGGTATCGACCACAAGGTACTGAACGCCAAGTACCACGAGAAAGAAGCCGAAATCATCGCCCAGGCAGGTGCGCCGGGTGCCCTGACCATCGCCACCAACATGGCCGGCCGTGGTACCGACATCCTGCTGGGCGGTAACTGGGAAGCCGAAGTGGCCGCCCTGGAAAACCCGACCGCCGAGCAGATCGCCCAGATCAAGGCCGACTGGCAGAAGCGTCACCAGCAGGTGATCGAGGCCGGTGGCCTGCACGTGATCGCCTCCGAGCGCCACGAGTCGCGCCGTATCGACAACCAGTTGCGTGGCCGTTCCGGCCGTCAGGGCGACCCGGGCTCCAGCCGCTTCTACCTGTCGCTGGAAGACAGCCTGATGCGTATCTTCGCCTCCGACCGAGTGAAGAACTTCATGAAGGCCCTGGGCATGCAGGCGGGCGAGGCCATCGAACACCGCATGGTCACCAATGCCATCGAGAAGGCGCAGCGCAAGGTCGAAGGCCGCAACTTCGACATCCGCAAGCAGTTGCTTGAATACGACGACGTGGCCAACGAGCAGCGCAAGGTGATCTACCACATGCGCAACAGCCTGCTGGCGGCCGAGAACATTGGCGACACCATCGTCGAATTCCGCAAGGAAGTCCTGGACGCTACCATCAGCCAGCACATTCCGCCGCAGTCGCTGCCCGAGCAGTGGGACGTGGCCGGCCTGGAGGCATCGCTGGCCAGCGACTTCGCCATCAAGCTGCCGATCCAGCAATGGCTCGACGAAGACGATCACCTCTACGAGGAGACGCTGCGCGAGAAGCTGCTGAACGAGATCACCACGGCCTACACCGAGAAAGAAGACCAGGCCGGCCTCGAAGCCCTGCGTACCTTCGAGAAGCAGATTCTGCTGCGTGTGCTGGACGACCTGTGGAAAGACCACCTGTCGACCATGGACCACTTGCGCCACGGTATTCACCTGCGTGGCTATGCGCAGAAGAACCCCAAGCAGGAGTACAAGCGCGAGTCGTTCAGCCTGTTCCAGGAACTGCTGGAGTCGATCAAGCGCGATACCATCCGCGTGCTGTCGCACGTTCAGGTACGCCGCGAAGACCCGGTCGAAGAGGAAGCCCGCCTGCGCCGCGAGGCCGAGGAGCTGGCCAGCCGCATGCAGTTCGAGCACGCCCCAGCCCCTGGCCTGGAAGGCGAGCAGCTGAGCGAGGAGGAGGCCGAAGTGGCCGTTGCCTCGGCGCCGGTGCGCAACGAGCAGAAGCTGGGCCGCAACGAGCCTTGCTGGTGTGGTTCGGGCAAGAAGTTCAAGCATTGCCACGGGCAGATCGAATGATCTGAGCTGGGTGTTGTAACCTGATACATCCTGGGGCCGCTTTGCGGCCCCGTTTTTTGTACATCCACCGAATTTTCTAGGAGCGCTCTAATGGCTGTTGGTCTTGGTCCTTTGCCCACCCTGCACCCGGTTGCGGGTTTTGAACTCGGCATCGCTTCTGCCGGCATCAAGCGTCCTGGGCGCAAGGATGTGGTGGTCATGCGCTGCGCCGAAGGCTCCAGGGTGGCGGGCGTGTTCACCCTCAACGCGTTCTGCGCGGCACCGGTGATCCTCTCCAAGCAGCGTGTACAGGGCACCGTGCGCTACCTGTTGACCAACACCGGTAATGCCAACGCCGGTACCGGCGCCCCTGGGCTGGCAGCCGCCGAACGCACCTGCGCCAAGCTGGCTGAACTGGCCGGCGTACCCGCCGAATCGGTACTGCCGTTCTCCACCGGGGTGATCGGCGAGCCACTGCCGGTCGAAAAGATCGAAGGCGCGCTGCAGGCCGCCCTCGATAACCTGTCGGAGAACAACTGGGCCGAAGCGGCCACCGGCATCATGACCACCGATACCTTGCCCAAGGGCGCCAGCCGCCAGTTCCAGCACGATGGCGTGACCGTGACCGTGACCGGTATCAGCAAGGGCGCCGGCATGATCCGCCCGAACATGGCCACCATGCTTGGCTACATCGCCACCGACGCCAAGGTTGCCCCGGCGGTGCTCAAGGACCTGATGCTGGACGGCGCCAACAAGTCGTTCAACCGCATCACCATCGATGGCGACACCTCGACCAACGATTGCTGCATGCTGATCGCCACCGGCAAGGCCAACCTGCCAGAAGTCACCGAAGCCCGTGGTGCGCTGTTCGAGGCCCTGAAAAAAGCCGTGTTCGAAGTGTGCATGGACGTGGCCCAGGCCATCGTGCGTGACGGCGAAGGTGCGACCAAGTTCGTGACCGTGCAGGTCAACGGCGGTGGCAACCACCAGGAATGCCTGGACGTGGGTTACGCAGTGGCCCACTCGCCGCTGATCAAGACCGCCCTGTTCGCGTCGGACCCCAACTGGGGCCGTATTCTCGCCGCGGTGGGCCGTGCCGGTGTGCCGGAGCTGGACGTGAGCCTGATCGACGTCTACCTGGATAACGTGTGCATCGCCAGCCAGGGCGGCCGCAGCCCCAGCTACACCGAAGCCCAGGGCTCGGCAGTGATGGCCCAGGAAGAGATCACGATCCGGATCGAACTGGGGCGTGGCCAGTGCAGCGAAACCATCTGGACCACCGACCTGTCGCACGAGTATGTGAAGATCAACGCCGAATACCGTACCTGATGCAGTGATGGGGTCGGGCAACGGCCCCACAATTCCAGAACCAGGAGACGAACCATGAGCGATCACCTGAACTTCGGCGACACGTTGCGCGCCTTGTTGCAGGCTGGCTTGGCGGAGCGTGAAGTGTGAAACGGATTCATGTTGTAGCAGCAGTCATTCGTGGCGCCGATGGCCGCATTCTGATCGCGCGGCGGGCCGCCACCCAGCACCAGGGTGGCCTGTGGGAGTTTCCCGGCGGCAAGGTCGAAGCCGGTGAAAGCGTGGATGCGGCACTGGCCCGCGAGCTGCGCGAAGAGCTGGGTATCGAGGTAAGCCGTTCGCGTGCGCTGATCAAGGTCAGCCACGACTACCCGGACAAGCAGGTGTTGCTGGACGTGCGTGAAGTGCAGGCCTTTACCGGCGAAGCGCATGGCGCCGAGGGTCAGCCGCTGGCGTGGGTTGCCCCGCGCGATTTGCCGCAGTACGAATTTCCCGAGGCCAACCAGCCGATCGTGGCTGCCGCGCGCCTGCCGGACCAGTACCTGATTACCCCCGATGGCCTGGAAGTGCCGCAACTGCTCAAGGGCATACAGAAGGCGGTTGCCAGTGGCATTCGCCTGATTCAGTTGCGCGCCCCGGACATGTACGACCCCAAGTACCGCGACGTGGCGGTGGATGCGGTTGGGCTGTGTGCGGGCAAGGCGCAGTTGATGCTCAAGGGGCCGCTGGAATGGCTGGGCGATTTCCCTTCGGCCGGCTGGCACCTGACCGCGGCGCAGTTGCGCAAGTACGCCGCCAAAGGTCGGCCGTTTCCCCGCGAGCGGTGGTTGGCGGCTTCCTGCCACTGCGCCGAAGAGCTGGCACTGGCCGAGCAGATGGGCGTCGACTTCGTCACCCTGTCGCCGGTCCAGGCAACCCAGACCCACCCCGAGGCGACGCCGTTGGGCTGGGACGAAGCTCGACGTTTGCTGGTCGGGTTCAGCAAGCCGGTGTACTTGCTGGGCGGGGTAGGGCCGGGTGAGCGCGAGCGAGCCTGGGAAGCCGGGGCCCAGGGTGTGGCCGGCATCCGGGCATTCTGGCCCGAGGCCTGAGCCATTGGGGCGGCCCTGCGCGACACCGCGCAGGCCGCCCCGAACCTGTCAGCCCTGCGGCTTTTCAGCAGGCTGCCACAACACCTCGGCCACCCCCTGTCGCCGACCGATGATCCGCGCCGCCACGAACAGCAGGTCGGACAGGCGGTTGATGTACGCCAGACCTACCCCTTCCAGTGGTTCCAGCGCATGCAGCTGCTGGCAGCGCCGCTCGGCGCTGCGCGCCAGGCTGCGGCACACATGGGCCTGCGCCACCAGCATCGAACCACTGGGCAGGATGAAGTTCTTCAGCGGCCCCAGCTCTTCGTTCCACACATCGATGACCGCCTCCAGGCGCTCCACTTCTGCCTGGTTCAAGGCCTGGTAGCTGGGCATGGCCAGCTCGCCACCCAGGTCGAACAAGCGGTGCTGACACGGCGCGAGCACCGTAGTGACCTCTTCCAGGCCTTGCTCGGCCAGGCCTGCCAAAAGCACGCCAAGCTGGCTGTTGAGGCTGTCTACCTCGCCAATGGCTTCTATGCGCGGGTGGCTCTTCGGCACCCGCCGGCCGTCGCCCAGGCCGGTTTCGCCCTGGTCGCCGGTACGGGTGTAGATCTTCGATAGGCGGTTGCCCATGTCATTGCTCCGGTAAGGTCGGCACCGCTGCTGCCGGCTGGCCGAGGGGCAGGCGCAGGGTGAAGCACGTACCCTGGCCAGGCGTGGAGTGCACCTCCATCTGCCCCTTGTGGTTGTTGGTGATGATGAAGTACGAAACCGACAGGCCCAGCCCGGTGCCCTGGCCGATTTCCTTGGTGGTGAAGAACGGCTCGAAGGTGCGCTTGCGCACGGCCTCTGGCATGCCGACGCCATTGTCCTCGACCTGGATCTCCGCCCACGGCGGGTTCAGCCGGGTGCGCAGGGTGATCCGCCCCGGCTCGCTCGGTTGCGGGCGCAGGTGGATGGCCTGGGCGGCGTTCTTCAACAAGTTCAACAGTACCTGTTCCAGTTCGTTGGCAGTGCACGGCACAGGACCCAGTTCAGGGTCGAACTGCCGCACGATGGCCTGCCCCTTGAAGTCGAAACCGATCGCCAGGTCGAAGTCGTTGCCGGCAATTTCCACCGCCTGGTCGATCAGCGCCGGCAACTCGCAAGGCTCCAGCTGTCGGTTGCTGCGGCGGCTGAAGCTGAGCATGTGGGTGACGATCTTCGCCGCGCGGGCCCCGGCCTGCTGAATGCCATCGAGCAGTTGCGGCACTTCGCGGCTGGCCAGGTAGCGGTTGATCATGGCCAGGTCGAGGCCAAGCTCGCTGGCCTGTTCCTGGTTGCGGGGCAGGTCTGCCGACAGGCGTCGGCGGATGTTCTGTACGTTGTGCAGGATGGCGCCCAGCGGGTTGTTGATTTCGTGAGCCATGCCCGCCGCCAGGCCGCCGACCGAGAGCATTTTTTCCGACTGGACCATCATTTCTTCCAGCGACAGGCGCTGGGTGATGTCGTCGATGCGGATCACCACGCCGCGCCCGCCGCCGCCGGTGAGCGGGTAGAAGGTGAGGGCGTAATGGCGCAGCTCGTCGCCCTTGGGCCAGGTGACCCGCTCGATCTTGGCCACCCGGTGCTTTTCCACGGTTTCCTTCAGTTGCGGCAGGAACGGCTTCAGCGGCTCGAAGGCGATGAACACCGGCTGGTTCAGCGCCTCATGCAACGGCGTGCCGGAGAGGACCGTGGCTTCGTGATTCCACTGGGTGACATAGAGCTGTTCGTCCAGGGCGATCAATGCCGAAGGCATCGAGTCGATGATACTGTTGAGGTAGTTCTGGAAACCGGTGAGTTTTTTCTCGATCTTGCTGCGCACCTGCACTTCCAGTTCCAGCTTGCGGTTGGTATGGCGGGTTTCCTCGGCCAGACCCTGGGCCTGGTCATAGGCATCCTGGAACTCGTCACGGGCGCGTTTGAGTTGCTGCTCACGGGCCTCGATGCGCGAAAGCATGGTGTTGAAGGCGTCGGCCAGGCTGCCGATCTCATCGTCGTTGCCACGCCGGGCGCGCAGGGCGTAGCTCTCTTCGCGGGTGACCTGGCGGCTGAGTTCTTCAAGCTGGTTGATCGGTTGGGTGATCAGGCGTTTGATCTGGCGGGCGATGAAGATCCACAGCAGGATGCTGAACACCAGGATAGCCAGGCTGGCACTGAGCGTGCCGGTGTAGAACGCGGTGGGCAGCTCGCTGCTGGCCACCAGCAACAGGTGGGCCGGCGGGTTGGCCTCGCGCGGGATGCGGATCAGTTGGGTGCTGCGAAACTCCATCAGGCGCCAGCCGTCGATGTTGCGAAAGCGCTTGGGCAAGGTCAACGGGTCGCCATGCTGGAGTTGCGCCAGCATGCGACCGTCCCCCCCGTACACGGCTGCCGCGCGCAGCGGGGTGTAGCTGTCCAGCTCCTTGAGCAGGGCACTGGCGGTGTCTGGGGTGTCGCCAGCGCGCTCGGCCAGTTGCGGGTTGGCCACCAGCCGGCCGATGGTCTGCAGGGCCTGGGGTGCCATGCTCTCCTGGGTGATCCAGTAAGCCGCGCTGATGAAGGTGAGGTTGGCCACCAGCAGGATGGTCACCAGCAATACCAGCAGGGCCGCCAGCAGCTTCTGCCCGACCGGGAGGTTTTCCAGGCGATGGCGCAAGGTCATGGGCTAGGCAGTGTCCGTATCCAGGTAATAGGGCTGCGTCAGTCGCAGGGCAAGCCACGTAAGCGCAGGTGTTCGACCAGGCGTTGCAGCAGGTGTTCCAGTTGCGGCAGCTGCAGGCCGTGCCGCGCGGCAACCCGGCAGGCATGGCCGAGCAGGTAATGCACCTCGGTGCGTCGGCCTGCGTGCACGTCCTGGTACATGGAAGAGTAGTTGGCTGCGGTGGCCACGATCACCCGTTGCACTTCTTCGTCCAGGCCCTCGGCCGCTTGCGGCTGGCCACAGCGGCGCAGCAGTGCGGCCAGTTCGGTGCACAGGCCATGTACTTCCGCCAGGTGGCCCAGCAAGCCGCCGTTCTGGCAAGCGTGCAGCACGGTCAGCGGGTTGATCGCGCAGTTGAGGGCCAGCTTGCGCCACAGGCGGGTGAGAATATCCACCGTCCATTCGGCAGGGATGCCTGCTTCGTGCAGGTCATCGAACCAGGCCGGCAGCGCCGGGTTGCGCGGGTCGCCCAGCCAGTTGAAGCCATGCCCGGCAAAACGCACCTGCCAGTCGCCTTCGCGGAAGGCGCCTTCGGTGCTGGAGGCGAAAACGCAGCGCGCCTGTGGCAGCAGGTCTGCCACCGCGTCCTGGCTGCCCAGGCCGTTCTGTAGCAGTAGCACGTCTGCGCCCTCGGCCAGGCGTGGTACCAGGCCGGCAATCGCCGGGGCCGCGTCGTAGGCCTTGCAGGCCACCAGCAGGCGATGGATCGGCCCGTCAGCCTGGGCGGTTTCGGCGGGTATGGCGTAGTGCCGGGGCTGTTCTTGCTCGATCAACGTCAGGCCGCCAGCCTGCTCATAGGCCTGCAGCCGTTGCCGATCGCGCAGCACCAGGCGCACTGCCTTGCCCGCGCGTGCCAGGCGGCAAGCCCACAGGCTGCCGAGGCTGCCGGCGCCGAGAATATGCCAGGTGCTGCTCATATGCGTTTCGCAACCCGTTATAATGAGCCCGCATTTTAACCGTCAAACCCGGCGCGCTCCATCGTCAGCCTGAGCGCGCTTTTATTTTGGGAGAACAACCATGCCTTCGTTCGACGTGGTATCGGAACTGGACAAGCACGAAGTGCAGAACGCGGTGGACAACGCCATCAAGGACCTGGACCGCCGTTACGACCTCAAAGGCAAGGGCTCCTTCGAGTTCAAGGACAAAGAGCAGACCGTGATGCTCACCGCCGAGGAAGAGTTCCAGCTCGAAGCCATGCTGGAAATCCTGCGCCTGGCGCTGGTCAAGCGCAAGATCGACGTGAAATGCCTGGAAACCAAGGACCCGTATGCGTCCGGCAAGGAAAAGAAACAGGAAGCCAAGTTCCGCGAGGGTATCGACAAGGACCTGGCCAAGAAGATCGTCGCCACCATCAAGGACGGCAAGCTGAAGGTGCAGGCCGCCATCCAGGGTGAGCAGGTACGGGTAACCGGCAAGAAACGCGACGACCTGCAGGAGGCCATTGCCTTGCTGCGGACCAAGGAATTCGAGATGCCGCTGCAGTTCAACAACTTCCGCGACTGATGCGGGTTTGGCCAGGAACCCCCATGGCTCAATGATGTCCATGGGGGCCGGGGCCGTGTGTTAGCGCGGTCTGTTCTACCGAGTACTTGCCGTTCGGCATCAGGAGATGAATATGGATTTGAACGCTGAAGTCGATCAGCTGGTTCGCCAGTCGCAAACCTGGATCCCCTTGATCATGCAATACGGCAGCCGTGTGCTGCTGGCGCTGGTGACCCTGGCGGTCGGCTGGTGGATCATCAACAAGGTCAGCGCCCGCCTGGGCAAGCTGGTCGGCCTGCGCAATGCCGACCTGGCGTTGCAGGGCTTCATCAGCACCCTGGCCAACATCGTGCTGAAGGTGCTGCTGCTGGTCAGCGTGGCGTCGATGATCGGCATCGAGACCACCTCGTTCGTCGCGGCTATCGGTGCCGCCGGCCTGGCCATCGGCCTGGCGCTGCAGGGTAGCCTGGCCAACTTCGCTGGCGGCGTGCTGATCCTGATGTTCCGCCCGTTTCGCATCGGCGATTGGATCGAGGCACAAGGCGTTGCCGGCACTGTCGACAGCATCCAGATCTTCCACACCGTGCTGCGCACCGGTGATAACAAGACGGTGATCATGCCCAACGGCAGCCTGTCCAATGGCATCATCACCAACACCAACCGCCAGCCCACGCGCAAGGTGGTGTTCGATGTGGGCGTGGATTACGAGGCCGATTTGCAGAAGGCCCGCAATGTGTTGCTGGAGCTGGCCCAGGACCCTCGCGTGCTGGCCGACCCCGCTCCGCAAGCGGTGGTGGCGACGCTGGGTGACAGTTCGATCACCGTGTCGCTGCGCTTGTGGACCAAGACCGCCGATTACTGGGATGTGATGTTCATGCTCAACGAGCAGGCGCGTGACCGCCTGAAGGCCGAAGGGATCGACATTCCGTTCCCGCAGCGGGTCATTCGGGTCGTGCAGGAAACTGCTGCCCAGTAACAGCGCATCAGCGCCGGGGCTGCACAGCGGCCCCGCTTTTTTTGCCCCGATTACACTTGTTCACAGCAAACCCCTGCAATTTCTGGCATATACCCTGTTCCTGCCTGTCACCCCCTCATATGCCATCATGAAACCACTGCTGTACATCACCCCCCTGCGGGCCTTGCTGTTTGGCCTGACCCTGGCCCTGTTCGAACTGCTGACCTACCTGGCCAGTGACGCGGTGATGCCGGCCATGCCGGTCGTGGTCGGCGACCTGAACGCCAGCCCTGAATACATCCCCCATGCCCTCAACCTGTACTTGCTCGGTGGCGTTGTGCTGCAGTGGCTGATCGGCCCGCTGGCAGACCGCTATGGTCGGCGCCCGTTGCTGCTGGCCGGCTGCGCGTTCTTCGGCCTGGCCTGCCTGGCGACCTTCTGGGCCCATGATATTGGCCTGTTCAACCTGCTGCGTCTGTTGCAGGGGATAGGCCTGGGCTTTGTGGTCACGGTCAGCTACCCGGCGCTGAATGAGGCATTCAGCGAGGCGGATGCCGTGCGGATGATGGCGCTGCTGGCCAACATCGCCCTGCTGTCGCCGCTGCTTGGCCCGCTGGTCGGGGCCTTGCTGTTGCAGTGGCTGGACTGGCGTTGGCTGTTCGTGGCTTTCGCCGTGGGGGCCGTGGTGTGCTGGGGGCTGCTGTACCGGCTCATGCCCGAAACCCTAGGTGTAGAGCGTCGCGACGGTTCCCGCCTGGCGTTCACGCCGATCCACCTGTTGCCATTGTTGGCAGGCTACGGCCAATTGCTCGGCAACCGCCGCTTTGTCGCGGGCAGCGCCGCCCTGGGCCTGGTCGGGTTGCCGCTGATTGGCTGGATTGGCCTGTCACCGGTATTGCTCATTCACGATGAGGGCCTGACGACCCTGGAATATGCGCTGTGGCAGCTGCCGGTGTTTGGGGGGGTGATCCTGGGCAACCTGATCATCAACCGTATTGCCGACCGCTACCCGCTGCCGGCCTTGGTCCGTGGTGCCCTGTGGCCGTACCTGGCAGGGTTGAGCGTGATGGTGCTGGCGACATGGTATTGGCCGAGCGTGACCAGCCTGGTGGCAGGCATGTCGTTGTATGCACTGGGCCTGGGTGTGGCCAACGCGGTGCTGTACCGCATGACGCTGTTTTCCAGCGAGCAAAGCAAAGGCCTGGTCTCGGCCATGCTGGGGATGATCACCATCGCCCTGTTGGGGCTGGGTGGGGCGTTGCTGGCCATGATCGGCGCCGGTGCCAGCTTGCTGCATTTCGCACTGGCGGCGGGGCTGGCGGGCGCGCTGGCGCTGTGGCCGTTGTGGTTTGTGGTGGGCGGCCGGCCGGGGCAAGGGGCCGTGGCTGACTGACCTGCAGTACCTGTGCCTTGTCGATCTGTAACTTGCCAATGTCGCTACCGTGGCCTGCATGCGGGTCTTCCTGGTCCGACTCAATGCCATGCTCAGGACTGGCGAGCCTTGGCTGGATCTGGTGTTGCCTCAGCCGAAGAGGGGGTAGATCAACAGCTAAAATGCAGGACTAGAAGATTTCACGGTTCCTGTGGGAGCGGGCGTGCCCGCGAACACCGGCGCAGCCGGTGCCAGACACCGCGTCGCCTGCTTCGCGGGCAAGCCCGCTCCCACAATGAATCGCGCAGGCTTTTCAAATTCTGAGAAAGACAGTTGCTCCTACAGGCGGGGCTGGCGGGCGTACTGACGCTGTGACAGCCACACACAATCGCAATGTGGCTTTTTACCCGCGTTGCCCATCAGGCCGCCGCGCCTGGCTCTGCCAGCGGTTTACCGCGGCCAGCCTCGTGGCGCCACTGCAAGGCGATCAGGATCAGCGTAGGCACGCCCAGCAGGGCGGTAATCAGGAAGAAGTCGTGGTAACCGAACTTCTCCACCATCACCCCCGAGTACCCCCCGATCAACCGCGGCAGCAACAGCATGATCGAGCTGAGCAGCGCGTACTGGGTGGCCGAGAACTTCAGGTTGGTCAGGCTCGACAGGTACGCCACGAACGCAGAAGTGGCCATGCCGGAACTGAAGTTGTCCAGCGAGATGGTGACCACCAGCATTTCCAGGTTAGGCCCCATGTCCGCCAGCATCAGGAACAGGATGTTGGTGCCCGCCGATGCCGCGCCACCAATGAACAGGATGGGCATGATGCCGAAGCGCACGATCAGCAGCCCGCCGATACCGGCACCGACCAAGGTCATGATCAGGCCGAAGATCTTGCTGACACTGGCGATCTGGTCTTTGGTGAAGCCCATGTCGATATAGAACACGTTGGCCATCACGCCCATGACCGTGTCCGACATGCGGTAGGTGGCGATCAGGCCTAGCAATAGCAAAGCCTGCCAGCGGTAGCGGGCAATGAAGTCGTTGACCGGGGTCAGCACCGGGGCCAGGCCGCGGCGGCCCAGGCTCGACAGGCATGCCCAGGTCAGCAGCACATAGAGGATCAGGCGCAGGAAGGCGCGGTCTTCGAGCAACAGGTCGAGCGGCGTGGCATCCCCGGAGATGACCGTGGACCAGCCGGTATTGAACATCTGGGTGAAACTGGCGGGCACCGACACCAGCAGGATGATCAGCACGAACACCGAGGCCATCTGGTGCACCAGGCCGTAGCGCGCAGCCGACAGCTGGGTGCGCAGCGGCACCGGCGGTTCGCGCATGACCAGGGTCGTGAACAGCGCGGGCAGCATCATCACCCCGAACATCACGTAGGTGCCGGCCCAGGCTTTATGCAGGTAACTGAAGCCGGTAGACCCGAACCACTCGGCGAAGAACAGCGCGCCGGCGGTGGCGAGCAGGGCGGCGACCCGATAGCCGGCCATGTAGCTGGCGGCCAGGGCGGCCTGGCGCTGGTCGTCGGCGATTTCCAGGCGGTAGGCATCCACCGCGATGTCCTGGGTGGCCGAGGCAAAAGCCACCAGCACGGCCATGGCGATCAACCAGGATAGATGTTGTTGCGGGTCGCACAGGCTCATGCCGACCAGGCCGATCACCACCAGTGCCTGCGACAGCAGCAGCCACGAGCGCCGGCGCCCCAGGCCGCCGAGCAGCGGCAGGCGCCATTGGTCGAGCAACGGTGACCACACCCACTTGAAGGCGTAGGCCAGGCCGATCAGGCTGGCGTAACCAATGGTTTCGCGGGCCACCCCAGCTTCGCGCAGCCACACCGACAGGGTCGAGAACACCAACATGTAGGGCAGGCCGGCGGCGAAACCGAGCAGCAAAAGTACCAGGGTTGACGGGCTGGCATAGGCAGCGAGCGCAGCGCGCCAGGTTTTACGGGGCATGGGCCAACATCTGCCTCAAGTTTTCGAAAACAAAGCGCGCACTCTAACCGCTGTGATCTGTCGGGCGCCAGCCATGGCGCGTCATATCCACACGATTGTTGGTCACATTCACGCCTTCTGCACGCAGCCGCGCCCGTTGTTCATCCCCGGCCGGTGTGCCCAGCGCCAGGCTCAGGCGGCCCCCTGCGCCCAGCACCCGGTGCCATGGCAGGCGGGTTTGCGCAGGCAGTTGCCCGAGGGTGCGCCCTACCCAGCGGGCTGCGCGGCCAAGCCCGGCCAGCGCTGCGAGCTGGCCATAGCTCACGACTTTGCCCGCCGGTACTTGGCCAAGCACCGAATACAATGCCGTTCGTCGACCTTCGGCCGATTCCGGCATGTGCTCAGGTCCCCCAGACATGGCGCCCCCCTTGGGCTGTGGATGAAACCGGACAAATGGTCAGGTAAATGCGTATTGAACTCAATGCCAGGCTGCCGGTCTGTGCTTGCTCTGGTCGGCGGTAGCTGGATAATGCCCGGCTTTTTTCTTCGAATCGAACCGTATTACATCTATGCATTCTAGATCCCTGTTGTGCCTGCTCGCTGCTTCCCTGTGCGCCTCACCGGCGTTGGCCGATACCGTGTGGATGAAGAACGGTGACCGGCTCAGTGGCAAGATCAAAGTTTTCGATGGCGGCAAGCTGCTGCTGGAAACGCCCTACGGCGGCTCCATTGCCCTGGACTGGAAACAGGTGCAGACCCTGGAAAGCGACCAGGAACTGCTGGTCAAGCAGGATGCCTACACGGGCGAGAAGGCCAAGTCGCTGAAGGCCGCTGAACCGGGCAAGGTGACCTTGGCCAACGGCGAGGCACCCAAGACCGTGGAGCTGGCCAGCATCGAGCAAATCATTAAGCCCAAGCCCCTGGTCGAAGACTTCGTGTGGAAAGGCAACGTGGATGTGGCGCTGGACTACAAGCGCGCCGAAAACGATACCGACGACTACGATGTCAGCTTCAAGACCACGGCCCGCCACGGCCGCTGGCGGCACAACGCCGAAGGCGAGTACAACCGCGAAACCAAGGACGACGTCACCACCACCGACAACTGGAGTGCCGAATACGCGCTGGACCGCTTCATTACCGAGAAGTGGTTCTGGCAGGGGCGGGCGGAATACAAGCGTGACCGCATCGAAGACCTTGCCCGCCAGCGCACCGTCGGTACCGGCCCGGGTTACCAGTTCTGGGACAATGAACTTGGCGCATTCTCGCTGGGGTCGCTGATCAACCGCACCGACTTCGAGTACCAGGACGGCAGCAAAGACAACTTCTATTCCGCTGCCGTGAAGTGGGACTACACCCGTTACCTGATCGGCAAGAACGTGCAGCTGTTCACCAACGGCGAGCTCGCCAAACCGCTGGGTGGGGTGGCCGACTATTCGCTGGATGCCGAGGTGGGGCTGCGCTACAAGGTTACCGAATGGGCTTCGCTCAACCTCAAGGCGGAGCGCGACATCATCAGCGGCACGAGTGAAAGTGATCTGGAGAAGACGCGCTATACCGCGGGCTTTGGCGTGACCTGGTAAACCGCCGGGCCGCACCGCGGCCCCATTGGCACCCGGTGTGATAATGCTTATCTTGTCACCCATCCCGTTTGCCACCAGGAGCCGCACCCAGTGAGTACCAACGCCATTCGCCCAGCCCGGGAACTGCTGCTCAAGGAATACCGCGGCGTGCTCTCGACGCATTCCAAGTCGATGCCCGGCTACCCGTTCGGCTCGGTGGTGCCGTACTGCCTGGACGCTCACGGCAACCCGCTGATCCTCATCAGCCGCATTGCCCAGCATACCCACAACCTGCAAAAAGATCCCAAGTGCTCGCTGCTGGTAGGTGAGCGCGAAGCTGAGGATGTGCAGGCGGTGGGGCGCCTTACGGTAATGGCCGAAGCGCACAAGCTGGTCGAGGCAGACGCCATCGAGGCTGCCGCCGAGCGTTACTACCGCTACTTCCCGGACGCTGCCGGCTACCATAAGGCTCACGATTTCGACTTCTGGGTGCTGCAGCCGGTACGCCACCGTTACATCGGCGGCTTCGGCGCGATCCACTGGCTCGACCAGGTCACCCTGGCCAACCCGTTCGCCGGCACGGCCGAGGCCAGCATGGTCGAACACATGAACAGCGACCACGCCAATGCCATAGCCCACTATGTGCAACTGACCGGCCTGCCGAACGATGCCACAGCGCAACTGGCCGGGGTGGACAGCGAAGGTATGCACCTGCGCATCGGCCAGGGGGTGTACTGGTTACCCTTCCCGCATATTTGCAATACGCCGACACAAGTCCGCGAAGCCCTGGTTTTGCTGGCGCGGGCCGACCAGTGGCCCATGCCGGCAGGGGGCGAGGGTTGAAAAAGCGTGCACTTGCATCCACTTGATGGTCTTAAAGGAAGGTTCTCTTCCGACGAGGAATGCTTTGATGCGTGCTTTTCTACTGTTGCTTCTGCTGTTTCCAGTGCTGGAGCTGTTCGTATTCGTCAAGGTCAGCGCGGCCATCGGTTTCTTCCCGGCGCTGTTGCTGATCATTGCCGGTTCCGCCTTGGGTGTGCTGGTCATGCGCGTGGCTGGCCTGGCCACCGCCCTGCGCGCCCGGGAAAGCCTGCAGCGCGGTGAGCTGCCCGCCGAGGACATGTTCCAGGGCATGATGCTGGCGGTGGGCGGTGGTTTGCTGCTGCTGCCGGGCTTTATCAGCGACGTGCTGGGCCTGCTGTGCCTGCTGCCGTTCACCCGCCATCTGGCCGCGCGCAAGCTGCGCGAACGCGCCGAGGCCCAGGCCATGCGCCAGCGCGCGTTCCAGGACGACCCGTTCCAGGCCCAGCCGCGCGATGGCGGCCACCGGCCGAACGTGATCGAGGGCGAGTACGAGCGCCGCGACAAGTAACCACCGCTTTCCACTACGGGGCCGCACATGCGGCCCCGCGTTTTTTCCGGGAGCTGAAAAATTTTGTAGGGCAAGCCTTGTAATTGGATATGGCGGCCTCATGTATGTGGTCACCGCAAGGTTTCTGGCATTAACGCCAGACATTACTCAGGTGGCTTGCCCTTGGCGGGCTACCTTCCGGCAACGCCGGACAGCCTCAACCCGCCGGTTTCGATACCGGCCGATGAAAACCACAATTTGGGAGAGATCGACAATGAAGCTTCGTCCTCTGCATGACCGCGTAGTCATCCGTCGCAGCGAAGAAGAATCGAAAACCGCTGGCGGTATCGTCCTGCCGGGTTCGGCCGCTGAAAAACCTAACCGCGGCGAAGTCGTTGCTGTTGGCACCGGTCGCGTTCTGGAAAACGGCGAAGTCCGTGCACTGGCCGTCAAGGTCGGTGACAAAGTGGTTTTCGGCCCTTACTCGGGCAGCAACACCGTGAAAGTCGATGGCGAAGACCTGCTGGTCATGGCCGAGAATGAAATCCTCGCCGTTATCGAAGGCTGATTTCCCCGACTTCCCGTTACTCCAAAGAATTTCCAAGGATTAAACGATCATGGCTGCTAAAGACGTAAAATTCGGCGACTCCGCTCGTAAAAAAATGCTGGTTGGTGTCAACGTTCTGGCTGACGCGGTAAAAGCTACCCTCGGCCCGAAAGGTCGTAACGTGGTTCTGGCCAAGAGCTTCGGCGCGCCAACCATCACCAAGGACGGCGTTTCCGTCGCCAAAGAAATCGAGCTGAAAGACGCCTTCGAGAACATGGGCGCCCAGCTGGTCAAGGAAGTCGCTTCCAAAGCCAACGACGCCGCCGGTGACGGCACCACCACCGCTACCGTACTGGCCCAGGCCATCGTCAACGAAGGCCTGAAAGCCGTCGCTGCCGGCATGAACCCGATGGACCTGAAGCGCGGTATCGACAAGGCCACTGCTGCCGTTGTCGCCGAGCTGAAGAGCCTGTCCAAGCCATGCGCCGATTCCAAGGCCATCGCTCAGGTCGGTACCATCTCCGCCAACTCCGACAGCTCCATCGGTGAAATCATCGCCGAAGCCATGGAAAAAGTCGGTAAAGAAGGCGTGATCACCGTTGAAGAAGGCTCGGGCCTGGAAAACGAACTGTCCGTCGTAGAAGGCATGCAGTTCGACCGCGGCTACCTGTCGCCTTACTTCGTCAACAAGCCAGACACCATGGTTGCCGAGCTGGAAAGCCCGCTGCTGCTGCTGGTTGACAAGAAAATCTCCAACATCCGCGAGCTGCTGCCAGTGCTGGAAGCCGTTGCCAAGGCCGGCCGCCCACTGCTGATCGTTGCCGAAGACGTCGAAGGCGAAGCGCTGGCTACCCTGGTAGTCAACAACATGCGCGGCATCGTCAAGGTTGCTGCGGTCAAGGCACCTGGCTTCGGCGACCGCCGCAAGGCCATGCTGCAGGACATCGCCGTTCTGACCGGTGGCCAGGTCATCTCCGAGGAAATCGGCCTGTCGCTGGAAACCGCTACCCTGGAGCACCTGGGTAACGCCAAGCGCGTGATCCTGTCCAAGGAAAACACCACCATCATCGATGGTGCTGGCGCTGACACCGAGATCGAAGCACGCGTCAAGCAGATCCGTGCCCAGATCGAAGAAACCTCTTCGGACTACGACCGTGAGAAGCTGCAAGAGCGTCTGGCCAAGCTGGCCGGCGGTGTTGCCGTGATCAAGGTCGGTGCTGGTACCGAAGTTGAAATGAAAGAGAAGAAAGCCCGCGTTGAAGACGCCCTGCACGCTACCCGTGCAGCCGTTGAGGAAGGCGTGGTGCCTGGCGGTGGTGTTGCCCTGGTTCGCGCCCTGGCAGCCATTATCGACCTCAAAGGCGACAACGAAGACCAGAACGTCGGTATCGCCCTGCTGCGCCGCGCTGTCGAAGCGCCGCTGCGCCAGATCACTGCCAACGCCGGCGACGAGCCAAGCGTTGTCGCTGACAAGGTCAAGCAAGGTTCGGGTAACTTCGGTTACAACGCTGCCTCCGGCGAGTACGGCGATATGATCGAGATGGGTATCCTGGACCCAGCCAAGGTCACCCGTTCGGCGCTGCAAGCTGCTGCTTCGATCGGCGGTCTGATGATCACCACCGAAGCCATGGTTGCCGACCTGCCAGAAGACAAGCCAGCTGCTGGCATGCCTGACATGGGCGGCATGGGTGGCATGGGCGGCATGATGTAAGCCAGCCTTACCCCCTGCACCATGAGAAAGCCCCGGTTCGCGAGAACCGGGGCTTTTTTTATTCTCCTGTGGGCGCCATTGGGCCGCTAAGCGGCCCCGGCTTCAGGCAACGCTGTTTTTGACCGCGGGCACTTCTGCCATGCCCCGGCGATACAGCACCAGATAATACGACCCCAACCCGATCAACCAGCAGAACACCGCCGTCCACACGTTGTGCGACAGGAAGTGCGCCCCTTGCAGCATGCGCCCAACGCCAAGCAGCGAACCTGCCAGCAAGGCCACCACGAATGCCGCCCGCGCCAGGCGCGGCTTGCGGTCACGCAACATGAAGAACAGGCCGAACAGGCAGAACCCGGTCGCGGCATGCCCGCCCGGCCAGCACAGCCCGGGCTTGTCGGTGGCCGGCCGTGGTTGCAGCAGCTTGCTGTAGGTTTCGGTACCGCCAAACTGGGTGAGGCTCCAGGGGCACTGCACCTGCGTCACCTTCTTCAGGGGCGTGACAAACGCGGTGGACAAACCCAGCGCCAACACCAGGCAGCCCAGCTCGCGGCGCCAGCCAAATAGGCGCTTTACGAAAAAGCTGGCGGCGAAGGTCAGCAGCGCTATCAGCCCCAGCAGGATGACCCCCTGTTTGACCCGGTCATGCAGGATGTTTTCCAGCCAATAACTGTGGCGGCCAATGAACTGCCCGGCTACAGGGTCGAAGAACAGCTTGGCGAGATCCATGTCGATCGACGTCAGCTCCAGCAGAATCAGGGCCAACGCGGTCGCCAACGGAATACCCAGGTACAGCCAGTAATTGATCGGGCGAGGGCGGGTTGCTTGCTGCATGGCGGCTCCAGGGCGGAAAAAAGATCGGCCATTGTCGTCGGCCCGCTATCCTGTGTCCGTGAAGGATCAGTGAAAAAACCGTCAAGTGCGGTGAATTTTTCCGGGGGCTGGCACCCTGCAGGCATAGGCCGTAAGCTGCGCCTGCCGCGCACCACAGCGAGAAGCGCCGCACAGGAGAAACCGATGCGCATTCTTTTGGTTGAAGACAACCGCGATATCCTGGCCAACCTGGCCGATTACCTGGGCATGAAGGGCTATACCGTCGACTGCGCCCAGGATGGCCTGTCCGGGCTGCACCTGGCTGCCACCGAGCACTATGACCTGATCGTGCTCGACATCATGTTGCCCGGTATCGATGGCTACACGCTGTGCAAGCGCCTGCGCGAAGACGCCCGCCGCGACACGCCGGTGATCATGCTTACCGCTCGCGACCAGTTGGACGACCGCCTGCAAGGCTTCCGTTCCGGGGCCGACGACTACCTGCTCAAGCCTTTCGCCCTGTCCGAGCTGGCGGCACGCATCGAAGCCGTGTTGCGCCGGGCCCAGGGCGGCGGGCGGCGCAGCCTGCAGGTGGCTGATCTGAGCTATGACCTCGACACCCTGGAGGTCACCCGCCAGGGCCGCATGCTCAAGCTCAACCCGGTCGGCCTCAAGCTGTTGGCCGTGTTGATGCAGAAGAGCCCTCATGTACTGCGCCGCGAAGTGCTGGAAGAAGCCCTGTGGGGGGACGACTGCCCCGACAGTGACAGCCTGCGCAGCCATGTGCACCAACTGCGCCAGGTGATCGACAAACCGTTCGAAAAACCGCTGCTGCATACCGTCCATGGCGTCGGCTATCGCCTCGCCGAGGGTCGTGATGGAGTTTAAGCAAAGCCTTGCCCAGCGCATCATCATCGCCTTTGCCCTGATGAGCGCGCTGGTGGCCGGGGCCTTCGCCTTCGGTATCGTCGGCACCGTGCACCTGGTCGAAGAGCGGCTGATTTCATCGGTACTGGGCGGTGACTTGCAGCGCCTGCTGCGCATGGACAGCGTCAGCGACTGGAGCCACCGCCCGCGCCCCGACCAGTTGTTCTACTTCAGCGGCGGGCGGGACGACTTTGAGCTGCCCAAAGACCTGCGCCATCTGGACCGTGGCTTCCACGAAGTATTCCGCGACCAGCTTTCCTACCACGCGATGGTCGAGATCGTCGATGGCCGCCGCTATGTATTGCTGCAGGACCAAAGCGACTTCGAGGAGCGCGAGCGTGTGCTGTTCGCGGTGGTGCTGGTGGGCTTCGTGCTCAGCCTGGTGCTGGCGGTGATCCTGGGCTGGCTGGTGGCGCGGCGGGTGATGGCACCGGTGATCCGCCTGGCGCGGCAAGTTCGCCACCGTGACCAGCTGCTGGGCCTGGCGCCGCCGTTGGCGCCGGACTATGCGGCGGATGAAGTTGGCCAGCTGGCGGTGGCGTTCGATGACACGCTGGGCCGCCTGCGCGATGCGCTGACCCGTGAACGGCTGTTCACCAGTGACGTCAGCCATGAGTTGCGCACCCCATTGATGGTGCTGGCCACGTCCTGCGAGCTGCTGCAGGAAAACCCCAACCTCGACACCCGCGCGCGCAGCCAGGTGGAGCGCGTGGCGCGGGCAACCGAAGAGATGCGCGAGCTGGTCAAGACCTTCCTGATGCTGGCCAGGGCGCAACGTGATGAAGGCGCAGTAGCCTCCCGGGCGACCCTGCGCGAAGTGGCCAACGAGCTGATCGGGGTGTGGCGCGACACCATCGAACAGAAGGGCCTGACCCTGTATTTCGATGGCCAGGCCAGTGCCAGCGCAGTGCTGTACAACGCGACCTTCCTGCAGTCGGTGATGGGCAACCTGCTGCGCAATGCGGCGCACTACACCGATGCCGGCTACATCCGCCTGAGCCTGGAAAGCCATGGCTTCAGCGTGGAAGACAGTGGCGTGGGCATACCAGAAGAACAGCGCGAAGCCATGTTCAAGCCGTTCGTGCGCGGTGACGAGCGGCGCGGCGAGGGCCTTGGGCTGGGCTTGTCGCTGGTGCAGCGCATCTGCGACGACCAGGGCTGGCGGGTGACCTTGACCTCTTCTGTACCCCATGGCTGCCGTTTCCATGTCGACTTGAGCAATACGCGGGTGAAAGAAGAGCCGGACGTCGTGGCTGGGTAATGTGTTGTTACACGTGTTACCGTGGCCAACACTTTTTTCACATCAGCATGACCTGATTCCTACGCGCATTTACCTAATGTGAGCGCAATGGAATCAGGAGATGCTCAATGCGTAGCCCTATCAAGCTTGAATTTTCCGAGAAGTACGACAAAGACCATGCCCGAGAGTATTTTCTCAAGCACCAGGATGGCTTGGCCCGCCGGCTGTCTCACAAGCGAGATGAGCAGCTGGCCCGCCGCGCACTGGCGCTGGCGGGTGAGCCTGGCCTGGTCCTAGACTTGCCCTGCGGCGCTGGTCGTTTCTGGCCGCTGCTGGCAGAAAAGAACAACCGGGTCATCATCGGTGCCGATAATTCCCAGGCGATGATCGACACCGCCTGTGCTGCGCAACCGCCAGAAGTGGTCGCGCGGGTACGGCCTTTGCAGACATCGGCATTCGACATCGACTTGCCAGACAACTCCGTCGACAGCATTTTTTGCATGCGGCTGTTTCACCATATTGGCGAGGCAGCCCACAGAAAGAAAATTCTTTCTGAATTTCAACGAGTTAGCCGTGATAGTGTGATCTTGTCACTGTGGGTGGACGGCAACTTCAAGGCTTGGCGGCGCAGGAAACTGGAACAGCGCCGCAGCACCAAAGCCGAGCAGAACCATTACCAGAACCGGTTTGTGTTACCGGCCGACACGGTCGAAGAAGAATTCCGCGCCGCCGGTTTCAGGATCCAGGAACGCCTCGACTTCCTGCCGTTCTATGCCATGTGGCGGGTTTATGTATTGCGTAAGGGGTAGTGTTTGATGGCTGTAGCCCAGAATGGGGAGTCGCGCTTCGATTTTTACTGGCGCCAGCAAGGCGAGTGGGTAGAGGAGCCTAACCAGCGCCGGGGTGGCGAAAGTGGTGTGCAACGGCTCAACGATGCCAACGGCAAACTGCTGTATGCAAAGCGTCAGGTCGGGCATATTTATCGCAGCCTGTTGCACCCCTTCGGCCGGCCAACCGTGCTGCGTGAACTCGATGCGCTGAACAGCTTCGAGCAACTCGGGGTGCGTGTACCGCGCCTGGTGTTCTGTGGTGCCCAGCGCGATGCCGACCACCAGTGGCGGGCGCTGCTGGTCAGCGAAGCACTGGACGGGTTTGTGGAGCTGGACACCTGGCATGCCCAAGGTGCCCGAGACCGTTATCCACAGGTGGTCCACGAGCGCATGCTCAAGGACCTTGCCGAAAACCTGGCGCGCATGCACCTGGGCCATTGGCAGCACGGCTGCCTGTACGGCAAGCATGTGTTCGTCAAGGTGCTGGGCGAGGGCGAGCAAGCCCGTGTCGAAGTGGCGCTGCTCGACCTCGAGAAGTGTCGGCGACGTTTCAGTTGCCAGCGCGCGGCGGGTAACGACCTGCGCCAATTGCGCCGCCATTCGTCGCTCAACGAGGCGGAATGGCAGACGCTACTCTACTTTTACAAGGTGGCGTTTGGCAGCGCTGTCAAAGGGTTAGGGTAATGAAACTAGAAATAGCTCGAGCTTTGTTCCTGGTAGCGGGCCTGGCGGTGACCACTGTAGCGGTGGCTGCCTGGGAAGAGCCGAGGCCGACGGTATTCAGCAAGGCTGAGATGGCCGCCCAGTGCGCACTGCCGCGGGACGTGAAACCGCAGCAGAAGGCCAGGGTAGAGCCGGATCAGGATCTGTTGCTGTTGCTGTTCGGCCTGCGCCAAGGGTTGCGGCCATTTGGTTGAAACCGGTGGAGCTGTACATGCCAGAGGCCTCGCAAGCGCGAGGCCTCTGGCGTTTCTGCAGGTGGCCCTCGGTGGGCGGGTTTCAGGCGGCAGCAGGTTCCTTGGCCACCGTCTTGTGCGCCAGCAGGGTGTAGATACAAGGCAGCACGAACAGGGTGAACAACGTGCCGATCGACATGCCGGTCGCGATCACGGCACCGATGTCGAAGCGGCTTACCGCCCCGGCCCCGGTCGCGAGGATCAGCGGCACTATGCCGAATACCATTGCCGCCGTGGTCATCAGCACCGGCCGCAGGCGAATCGCCGCCGCTTCTTCGATTGCCTCGCGCGCGCCCAGGCCAAGCTCATCACGTAACTGGTTGGCGAACTCGACGATCAGGATGCCGTGTTTGCTGATCAGCCCGATCAATGTCACCAGCCCGACCTGGGTGTAGATGTTCATGCTCGACAGGCCCAGGAACAGTGGCAACAGCGCCCCGCAGATCGACAACGGTACCGTAACCAGGATCACCAGCGGATCCCGGAAACTTTCGAACTGGGCCGCCAGGACCAGGAAGATGATCGCCAGTGCCAGGCCAAAGGTCACCCACAGTGCGCTGCCTTCCTGCACGTACTGGCGGGCCACGCCGGCATAGTCGAAGGCGTAACCTTCCGGTGCCTCTTCGCGGGCGATGTCCTGCACGGTCTTCAGCGCTTCGCCCAGGCTGACCATCGGTACGCCTTGAATGATGGCCGAGTTCAACTGCTGGAACTGGTTGAGCTGCCGCGGGCGAGCGCGGTCGGTGAGGGTGACCAGGGTCGCCAGCGGCAGCAGCTTGCCCTGGTCGTTCTTCACATAGTAGTTGTTCAGCCAGCCGGGGTTGTCGCGGTATGCGCGCTCGGCTTGGGCAATGACCTTGTAGCTGCGCCCCTCGAGGGTGAAACGGTTGATTTCGGCTTCACCCAGCAAGGTGGCCAGGGTACTGCCGAGAACGTCCATCGATACCCCCATTTGCGCCGCCTTGGCCCGGTCGATATCGACCACCACCTCGGGTTTGTCAAAGGCCAGGTCGATGTCGAGGAAGGCGAACTTGCCCGATGCCTGGGCCCGAGCCTTGATGCGTTGGGCCACCTCCAGCAGTGCCGGGTAGTCGCCTGCGGTGTTGATCACGAACTGGAACGGCAGGCCTTCGCCGGTGCCGGGCAGCGACGGCAGGTTGAAGCCGAAGATCTGCAGGCCGGCGACCTCTTCCAGCTTGGCCTGTACCAGTGGCAGCAGCTCCATTTGCGTACGCTCGCGCTCGTTCCAGGGCTTGAGCAGGAAGCCACCGATGCCGCTCTGCACACCATTGAAACCGTTGATCTGGAACGACGAATAGTATTCGGGGAAGGTCTTGAACAGAGGGGTGAACTGGTTGGTGTAGGCGTTGAGGTAGTCAAGGTTGGCTGGCTGCGGGGAACTGCTGATCATGAAGATCACCCCCTGGTCCTCGTTGGGGGCCAGTTCGTTCTGGGTGAACTTCAGCAGTAGCGGAATCAGGCACAGGATGATCACGGCAAACACCAGTACCACCGGCCGGCTGTCGAGCGTGCCGTGCAGCAGGCGCTGGTAGCGTACCTTCAGGCGCGCGAACTGCCGATCGAGCCAGTGGGCCAGGCCGCTGGAATTCTGCTCGCGGCGTAGCAGCAGGGCGCACATCATCGGTGACAGGGTCAGGGCGACGATACCGGAAATGACCACTGCGCCGGCCAGGGTCAGGGCGAACTCCTTGAACAGTGCCCCGGTGAGCCCGCTGAGAAAGCCGATGGGCGCATACACCGCTGCCAGGGTGATGGTCATCGACACCACCGGCATGGCGATCTCGCGCGCGCCTTCCAAGGCTGCATCGAACGGCGACTTGCCTTCTTCGATATGCCGGTGAATGTTTTCCACCACCACGATCGCATCGTCCACCACCAGCCCGATGGCCAGGACCATGGCGAGCAGTGTGAGCAAGTTCAGCGAGTAGCCCATCATCTGCATGAAGAACAACACGCCAATCATCGACAGCGGAATGGTCACCACAGGGATCAGCACCGAGCGCAGGGCGCCAAGGAACAGGAACACCACTAGGATGACGATCAGCACCGCTTCGCCGAGGGTCTTGATCACTTCGTCGATGGAGGCCTGGATGAACAGCGTGGCGTCGTAGGCGATAGACACCTTCAGCGCCGAGGGCAACTGGCTTTCCAGGTCGGGCATGACCCGCCGCACTTCCTTGATCACCTCCAGCGGGTTGGCGGCGGGCGTGGCCTTGATGCCGATGTACACCGAGGGCGTGCCGTCGAATGAGCTGACGGTGTCGTAGTTCTCTGCCCCCATCTCCACACGCGCCACGTCACCCAGCAGTACGCGGCTGTCGCCACTGGTCTTGACCGGCAGGGCGGCGAACGCCTCGGCTGACTTCAGCTCGGTGCTGGCGTTGATGCTGGTGACCACGTATTCGCCTTTGACTTCGCCGGCAGCGGACAGGAAGTTGTAGCGGCGCACGGCGTCGGTCACGTCGCTGGCCGCCAGGCCGAAACCGGCCAGTTTCACTGGGTCCAGCCACAGACGCATGGCAAATACCTGGTTACCGAGGATTTCTGCCTCGGCCATGCCGGGTAGCGTGGCCAGCTTGGGCTGGATCACCCGTGACAGGTAGTCGGTGATTTGCGGGTTGCTCATCTGTTCGCTGTAGAAGCTGATGTACATCAGCGCCGAAGCATCGGCGGCTTCCTTGCTGAGTACCGGGTCTTCGGCGTTCTGCGGCAGCTTGTTGCGCACTTCGTTGGCCTTGGCCAGCAGTTCGGTGAACAGCCTGTCGCTGTCGGCACCGATGCGCGCGTAGATGGATATGACGGAAAAATTCTGCCGGCTCACCGAGGTCATGTAGTCGATACCTTCGGCGCTGGCCAGGCTTTGCTGCAGCGGCTGGGTGATGTAGCCCTGGATGGTTTCGGCGTTGGCCCCGGGGTAGGCCGTGGTGACGGTGATCAGGGCGTTTTCCATGCGCGGGTACTGGCGGATCTGCAGCGTGTGCCAGGCCTGGATACCCAGCAACAGGATCAGCAGGCTGACCACGCTGGCCAGCACCGGGCGACGGATGAACGGGTCGGTGAACGCCATGCCAGCCTCCAGTCAGTCCTTGGTCGCGGCGCCCGGGGCGGGCTTGACGGCCTGGTCCTGGCCGATTCGGATTGCGGCGCCGGGGGTCAGCTTCAGCTGCCCGGCAGTGACTACCTGTTCCCCGGCCTGCAACCCTTTGCTGACCACCACCACGCCGTCACGGCGCTCGCCGGTCTGCACGGTGCGCTGTTCGGCGACCCATTGGGGTTGGCCCTGTTCATCGTGCTGCGGCTTGCCGTGCTGGTCCTTTTTCGCGGTGGCGACATATACCGAGTTGCCGTACAGGGTGTAGGTAATGGCACTTTCCGGCACCACCACCTGCAACTGCGGATCGGGCAGCAGTACCTGCAGGCTGGCGAACATGCCCGGCAGCAATTTGCCGTCGGGGTTGGCCAGGGTCGCGCGCACCAGCAGGTTTCGCGTGGTTTCATCGACCTTGGGGTTGATGGCGCTGAGGCGGGCGGGGAAGGTCTGGTCCGGGTAGGCAGCCACTTGCACCAGCACCTGCTGGCCGAGGTTCAGCTGGGGCAAGGCCTGTTCCGGCACGTTGAAGTCTACGTACAGGCCGGAGGTGTCCTGCAGGGTCGCGATGACGGTGCCTGGCGCCAGATAATCGCCTACATCCACCTGGCGGATGCCCAGGGTGCCACTGAAGGGCGCGCTGATGCTTTTCTTGTTCTTCGAAGCCTTGAGCTGCTCGACCACCGCCTGGTTGCGCTGGTACTGGGCATTGAGGCGGTCATATTCGCCACGGGAGATCGCCGAGTCACCCACCAGTTGCCGCCCGCGGCCGAAGTCGACCTTGGCCAGGCCCAGGTCGGCCACGGCGGTGCCTAGCAATGCGGTTTCCTGGTCATCGTTGAGCCGCAGCAGCAGCTGCCCGGCCTTGACCGTTTGCCCAGAGTCGAAATACAGGGCCTTGACGATGCCTTCTACCTCCAGGCTCAGCTCGACACCCTGCAGCGCCTTGAGGCTGCCGACCGCGGGCAGGCGCTGTTGCCACTGGCGTTGTTCGGCCAAGGCTGCCGCCACGGTGATAGGCGGCTTGGGGGCAGTGAACATCTGGATCTGCTGGTAGATCGAGAAAGCCTTGTAGCCCCCCAGGGCCAGCACGATCAGCAGAACCACGGCCAACATGATGAGCATGCGGCGGCGCAGCATAGGTCCGGTTCCTTGGATGCAGTTGTTATTCGTTCTGGCACGACAACGGGCGATCCTGCCCACGTGTGGATGGGGGAAGTATTGACTGTTTTTTGTCTGAAGGGGAGTAAATTGTCTGCACCGGCCCTATCGCCGGCAAGCCGGCTCCCACAGGGATCGCCGCAGGGCTGATAGATGCTGTGGCGAGCAGCTGGCAAGGGTAGCCGCAGTATCTTCAGCGCCTGTGAGATCGAGCGCCGCCCGCGCGGCGCATCGCGAGCTGCGCTCGCTCCTACGCTGTTTCGAGCCAATTATGCCTGTGGAATTTGCGCGCGAACGCCTTGGCGCATGCCTCAATGTCGCGTCGTATGAACCAGGCGGTCGCGCGCACCTGGCACAGGGGTTACTGGCCCGAAACAAACGTAGGAGCGAGCGCAGCTCGCGATGCGCCGCGCGGGCGGCGCTCGCTCTCACAGGCGCTGCATATCTTCTGACGAACATCTGCCAGCCCTGATGCAATCCATGTGGGAGCCGGCTTGCCGGCGATTGGGCCGGTGAAGGTCACGGATCAATCAGACCAGATGCAGGTGGTTGTCCCAGAACCCGGACGGCAGGCTCATCGGTTGCCCGACCAGTTGTGCCTTGGTGCAATCGTAGAAGCGGCAGCGGCCCTGCCCGGAGGTCACGACAAAACCGTCCTTGACGGCACCGACCCCGGCACAGTCGGGCATAGGGGCGTCGAGCCGCACAGCGCCGCTGTCCAGGTCCCAGACGAACAGGCGGTTGGCCCGTGGCGCGGTCAGCGCCACCAGCCGCAGCTCGCTGTGGATAGCCACACTGGCGGTGTACTGGGCCATGGCCTGCAGTTGCTGCTCGGGCACCGGAAAGGCCTTGAACGGCTCGCTCGGGCGCTTGATGGCCAGCAACTCGGCCGTTTCATCGGCGTCGCCCATGAACTGCTGGCAGGCGGCAATGGTGCCATCGCTGCCCACTGCCAGGTGGCGCACGCTGTTCATCTGCTGGGCGAGGGTTTCCTTGCTCAACAAGGTGCCGTCACGCTGCATCAGCACCAGGCTCGGCTCCATGGCATCGAGGTTCATCTCGACCCGGCTTTCGGCCTCGGTGCGGATCCCGCCGTTGGCCACCACCAGGGTCTCGCCGTCGGGTAGCCAGGCCACCTCGTGCGGGCCAATGCCGTGGGTGGGGAGCTCGCCGGTGTGTACCAGGCGCGCACCTTCGAAGCGGTAGACGCCTAGCACGCCCCGCCCCGGGTCACGGGTGTCGTTCTCGGTGGCGTACAGCCATTCGCCGCTTTTGTGCACCACCGCATGGCCGTAGAAGTGCCGGTCCGCTTGCGAAACCACCGTTTGCAGCAAGCGCCCGTCGCGCAAGTCGACCAGGTAGCTTTCGGTACCGGGGCGGCGAGCGACGAACAGGGCGATCGGCTGTTCAGGATGATGGATGATGGCATGGCAACGCTGGGCAACCTGGGTGCTGAACACCTGGGTGCCGTCCAGGCGGAACCCCACGGCATAGTGCTTGCCGTCGCCGTCGTCACGCGCCGAGAGCAGCAAGGGTTCGCTGCCTTTGTTGCGGAACAGGCTCCAGCCACCCAGGGTAAGGGCGCTGAGCATTACGCTACCGAGTTTGATTGCCTGGCGTCGCAGCATGATCAGTCACCGTCGTTGGCATTGAAGCCCAGCTGTATGTTCAACGCCTTGGCCAGGTCGCCTTCGTGCAGGCGGTGGACCACGTTGAGGCTGTCATAGAGCTGGTTGAGGGTTTGTTGGCCGGCGTCGTCGGCCAGCAACTCGCCAAGGGTCTTCTGGTTGTCGGCCAGCAGTTTGAGCGAGGTAGCGTAGGCGGCGTCGATCTTGTCTGCCAGCGCTTTCTGATCGCTGGGCAGCAGGCCGCGCAAACCCTGGTTGTCGACCCCAACCCACACGGTCTGGGCAGCCTTGAGGGTGGCCTCCAGGCTTTTCAGTGAGCTGTGGCTGCGCCAGGCCTCGGCCTGCAGCGGCTGCGCGATGCCCTTGCTCTGGCGGCCCATGGGGGCGCCGAGTTTTTTCTTCAGCGTATCCAGTGCGGTCACCTGGGAGCGCAGCAGGTCGGCAATGGCCTCGTGGGAATCGGCGTAGCGCTGGTTGGGGAACTTGGTCATCTGCGAGAGCATGCCGTCGGTGCTGTTCCAGCTCTTGAGGATGTCCTCGGCCAACAGCTTCTGGTGCTCGCTGATGGCGACCAGCAGCGGGCAATAACGGGCCTTCTGTTCGGCTGTGGCGATGTCCGGCTTGCTGTCGAACAGAATGTATTCATAGGCCGACAGCCCACGCACCACCACGCTGGCCTTGCCCAGGGCGGCCACATCGACTGGCTTGTCGCCGTTGACCAATTGCTCTACCTGGCGGCCGACCAGGTTTTTCTTGTCGGGCCAGAACTGCACCTGCCAGGCGCGGTTGCCTTCGGCCAGAGGGCCCACCAGCAGCGGTTGCAGTTCAGCCCAGGCTTTTTGTGCGTTGAGGAAGTCGGCACGGGCCTTTTCCAGGTCTTCCTTGCCTTCGCAGTAGGCCAAGGCGCTGGCGGCCAGGGTACGGTCGGCTTCGACCCAGCGGCTGTAGGTGGGCAGGATCACCTGTTTGGCGATGGCGGCGGAGGTCACTGCTTGCGGGTCCTGCGGCGAGCAGGCGCCAAGGGCGAGTGCGGCGAGGCTGGTGAACAACAATTTGGGTCGGAACATGCCGGCTCCTTTGCGCGTTTAAAGGGAATTCAGGAACGCCAGCAGCGCGGCGCGCTGCTCGGCATTGAAGGTGAGAACGAAATTGCGTGCCGCTTCGGCTTCGCCGCCATGCCAAAGCACGGCTTCGAGCAGGTTGCGCGCGCGGCCATCGTGCAGGAACTGGCTGTGGCCACTGACCGTTTCGCTCAGGCCGATGCCCCACAGCGGCGCGGTACGCCAGTCCTGGCCGTTGGCGGCGAATTCGGTGCGCTCGTCGGCCAGGCCCGGCCCCATGTCGTGCAGCAGCAGGTCGCTGTAGGGGCGGATGACCTGGTTGGCCAGCTCTGGTTCGGTTGCATCGGCGGCGGTGGTGAACTGCGGTGTATGGCAACCCTGGCAGCCGGCCTGGTAGAACAGGTTCTTGCCCGCCAGCACCTGTGGCGCGCCCACGTCGCGGCGTGCCGGCACGGCCAGGTTGCGGGTATAGAAGGTGACCAGGCGCAGAATGTTGTCGCTGACTTCCTTCTCGCCATCGGCGCCATCGCCATTGGGCGCAGCCAGGCACGCGGCTTGTGCCGCCGTGCAGTCGTCCTTGGGCTGCAGGGTACTGGTCAGGCCCATGTCGCCGGCGAAGGCGTGCACGTTCTGCTGGTTGACGTTGGGTTGGCCGGCCTTCCAGCCGAAGCGCCCGACCACGGTCTTGCCCTGGGCGTCATCCCATACCCGGTTGGCTCGCCCGCGAATGCCGTCGTGGTTACGGTCGTCGGGGTCTTCGTTGGCCAGCAGGGCGGCTTCGGGGATGGCTTCGAGCAGGCCCAGGCCGATCATCGGCGGGGCCACCCGTGCGGAAAACCGGGTGTCGGGGTGCATCACGCCGTAGCCCAACTGAGTGATTTGCAGGCTTGGCTTGCGCAGTTGCACCTGATGGCCATCCTCGAACGTCACCGTGTGCTGGGCATAGCTCACCCGCACCTTGCCTTCCGGGGCCACGCCGGGGATGGCCATGTCTTGCAACTGGGTGCCATAGACCGGTTCCGGCACCACGCCGATGCGCTCGATCACCTTGGCCAGGTAGGGTTGGTCGGGGATAGACAGGCGCACCAGCATGCCGACGGCGTTGCTGTCATTGGCGGCTGGGGGATGACCACGGCCGTCGCGCACATGGCAGTTCTGGCAGGCATTGGTGTTGAACAGCGGGCCCAGGCCATCGCGTGCAGTCGTGGTAGAGGGGGCGATCACCCAGGGGCTGCGGAAGAAGCTGTTGCCTACGGCGAAGTCCAGCCGCCGTTCCGGCGAAAGGTTGGCCGAGGGCTGGGCGTAGGCGTTGCGGTCACTGCGCTGTACGGTGGCCAGGCCAGCCGACAAGGCTTCGCCGGGCTCGGCCTGGGTGAAGCGCGGGGCGTCGTCACAGGCAGCGAGGGCAAAGGCCAGCAGCAAGGGGCTGAGTCGAAACAGCGACAAGGACATCGAGAATCCTGGGCTTGAGCAAAAAACCGGCGTGCAAGCTTAGCAGGCCCAGGATCATTGAATAAGAGCAATTTGCGTTTGCTCGATGAAATCGTCGTTGCTTGTGGCCCTCAGGCGATATGCAGCTTGAACTGGCGGTTCACCAGGCTGACGATCAGGTTCTTGTGGCCACCATTGCGATTGTTGCCGGCCACTTCGATGACCTCGTCACTGTCATAGTCCATGGTGTGGGCAGCGAGCTGTTTGATGGCATTCTCGTGGGCCGGTTTCCAGTAATCCTGGAAGACCCAGATGCTGGCTTCGGCAGCGGGGCCGAGAATGAGGCGCAAGGCTTTGTGGTTTTCATTGGTATTGCCGATCCACGGTACGGCCAGTTCGCCGTTCCAGGCGTGCTGGGCGCCGACTGCAACGCTTTTGCTGCGGTTCTCACCGTCGACCACGGTCAGGGTGTAGGGGGTGTTGTTGGCGATGGAGCACAGGTAGGTGACGCTGGCCATGTGAAGGTCCTTTTACGGTCGGGTTTCTGGGCGGGGTAGCGGGCTGCTCGGGCTGCGGTAGACGTAAACGCCAAGCAAGGTGATCTCGTTGAAAGGCGGGTCCAGTTCGGCGGGGTCGAAGCGCCCCAGCAGCTGCAGGCCCTGGGCAAAGGCGACAGCCTCGAACATCTTGCGGTCGGGTTCGTTGGGGTCGTACAGGTAGATCTTGCCGGAGTGGGCAAGCACCCTGCACATCTCCAGGGCCACGTGGTAAGTGATGGGGGCGCCCATCAGGGTTAGGTGGGGTATGGCGCGGGTGTCCAGCGGGAAACGGGGCGCATCGTATTCATCGACCTGATACAGGTGGGGGATGCGCTCGCCTGTGCGCGGCCCGTTGGAAATGCGCTGGCCGACTTTATTCAGGTTATAGGCGTGGGTGAAGCCGGTAATGATGTCCTTGCCCCCCACGCGCTGAACGATTCGGCCTTCCCCCCAAACATCAAGAATCTGTAGCACTGCGCCCTCCGGCCTGGTGATCCCGTGAATGGGGCCAGAATGAAGGGCGAAAGGCAGGACAGGCATCTGGAACCACAGCACCTGCAGCACAAACGCAAACGCCCGGCACAAGGCCGGGCGTTCGGGGTGAGGCGCCGTTACCGAATCAGAACTCGTGGTCTGCGGTATCCGGGTTCAGGTTGGCAATACCGAGCTTGCCCGCAGCCTGTTCGATCGCACCGGTCTGCTTGACCAGGGCGGCAATGGCATCGCGAACGATCTGGTTGCCGGCAGCGTTGTCGGGGGCGATCAACTGGTCGTAGTGCTCGCCTTTCTGCGCATGGTCGACCATGACCTGGATCTTGGCCTCGGTGGCCTCCAGGTCGGCCTTGAGGGTGGCGTCGGCCGCCGGGTCAACCTTGGCTACCAGCGACGACAGGCTCGGGCCGCTGACCTTGGTGCCGTCCGGGCGGGTGTACTCGCCCAGGTAGACATTGCGGATACCCTTGGCATCGTAGAAGTGCGAGTAGTGGGTGTTGTCGCTGAAGCAGTCCTGCTCGTCTTCCGGCGAGTTGGCTTCCAGGGAAACCTTCATGCGTTCACCGGCCAGTTCGCCCAGCGACAGGCTGCCCATGCCGAACAGCATCTTGCGCAGGCCATCGTTGACCGGCTCGGCTTCGAGCTTGGCGCGGTAGTTGTCGGCGACGTTCGGAGCCCAGTTGCCGACCATCTCTTCAAGGTCGGTGACCAGCAACTGGGTCACGGCTTTGAGGTAGGCGCGGCGGCGCTCGTTGTGGCCGCCGGTAGCACCCTGGCCTTCCAGGTAGTCCGACGCCGGGCGGGCGCCGGCGCCTGGGCCGGTACCGTTGAGGTCCTGGCCCCACAGCAGGAATTCGATGGCGTGGTAGCCCGTGGCGACGTTGGCTTCGGACCCTGCCAGTTCGTTCAGGCTGGCCAGCTTCTCGGGGGTGATGTCCTTGACGTCGATCTTTTCTTCGCCGACCTGGATCTCGGTGTTGGCGATGATGTTGGCGCTGGCGGCGGGGTTGCCCAGGGCATGCTCGTAGCTCTTGTCGACATAGTCGATCAGGCCTTCGTCCAACGGCCACGCGTTCACCTGGCCTTCCCAGTCGTCGATGATGGTGTTGCCGAAGCGGAAGGCTTCGCTCTGCAGGTAAGGCACGCGTGCAGCAACCCAGGCTTGCTTAGCAGCCTTCAGGGTTTCATCGTCTGGCTTGGCAAGGAAGGCGTCGACAGCGGTCTGCAGGGTTTTTGCGGTGCTCAGCGAGTCGCTGTACACGGCATAGACCATTTCTGCGTAATGCTTGACCACGGCTTTGCCAGCGGCTTCGTCGACAGCCCCTGGCGCTGCAGCGGTGGTGCTGGCGGCAGCGGGTGCCTGCGCTTGCGCAGCGGCAGCCTTGTCGTCTTTTTCGCCGCAACCGGCGAGGGCGATGGCCATGGCCAGCAGACTGGCGGAGGCCAGAGGCATTCGAATCATTATGGGTTTCCTGCGTCGTGTGGTTGGACAGTGCGCCTAGGCATGCGAAACGGCAACATCATGCGAAAGATTTGCATTTGCTGTAAAGGGGCGGGGGCGCATTTCATGCAAATCCAGGTCGCTGGCTTGGCCGGGCGAGCAGGTTCAGAGCATCGAGACTTGATTACGTTGGGCTTGCTTGAGGAAGTGAGTCAGTTCACGCGCCGACAGCGGCTTGCTGTAGTGATAGCCCTGGCCCTCGTGGCAGCCCTGGGCAATGATGTAGGTTTCCTGCTCGGCGGTTTCCACGCCTTCGGCGATGACCTGCATGCCCAGGCTCTTGCCCAGCTGGATGATGGCGCGAACGATGGTAGCGTCGTCATCGTCGTCAAGCAGGTCCTGGACGAAGCTCTTGTCGATCTTGATCTTGTCCAGCGGCAATGACTTCAGGTAGCTGAGCGACGAGTAACCGGTGCCGAAGTCGTCGATCGCAATCAGCGCCCCGGAACGGCGCAGGCTCAGCAGGTGCTGGGCGGCGGTGCTGATGTCTTCCATCAGGCCGGTTTCGGTGACCTCCAGCTCCAGGCTGCGCGGTGGCAGGCGGTAGGCCTGCAACAGGTTGTTGACTACCCGCGGCAGCTCGCTGTGGTGCAACTGCACGGTAGACAGGTTGACCGCCATGCGCAGGTCGCTGAAGCCCAGGTCGTGCCATTCGCGCAATTGCCGGCAGGCCTGGTCGAGTACCCATTCGCCGATGCTGATGATGCTGCCGTTCTGTTCGGCCAGCGGGATGAACTGGTCGGGCGGCACCATGCCCAGCTCCGGGTGCTGCCAGCGCAGCAGGGCCTCCACGCCGACCACGCGGTGGTCGCGGTAGCTGATCTGTGGCTGGTACACCAGGTACAGCTGGTTACGCGGCAGGGCTTCACGCAGGTCCTTCTCCAACTCGCGGCGGCGGCGCATTTCACTGTCGACGCTGGCAATGTAGAACTGGTAGCGGTTGCGCGAGCGGGCCTTGGCCAGGGTCATGGTCTGCTCGGCTTTCTGCAGTAGCTTTTCCGTGCTGTCGCCGTCTTCCGGGAACAGGGTGATGCCGATGGTGGCGCGCAGGCGGATCTGCTGGTGATCGAGGTCGAATGGCACCTCCAGGTCATCCAGGATGCTTTGCGCCAGTTCGGCAGCTTCGTAGGGCTGCTCGATGTTGGCTTGCACCAGGGCAAACTGGTCGCCGCCCAGCCGCGCCAGGGCACCCAGGCGGCCGCTATGCGCCCGCAGGCGGTCGGCCAGGGCCAGTAACAGTTGGTCACCCACCTGGTAACTGAATTGTTCGTTGATGCCCTTGAAGTCGTCCAGGCCCACGCACAGTACCGCCACCCGATGTTGCAGGCGGCCACCGTCGACCAGGATCTTGTCCAGTTGCTGTTGCAGCTGCTGGCGGTTGGGCAGGCCGGTCAGGAAGTCGTATTGGGCCATGCGCTGCAGGCTGTTTTCCGCTTCGTGACGCAGGTGGGTGTTGCGCTCGATCGAAGCCAGCAACTGGTTGGCCGTGTTGACCCAAAGGCCCAGTTCGTTCTTTTCGTGCCCCTTCAGCAGCGGGATCTGGTGCTGGCTGGGGCGGTCGGGGTTGATCTGCGTGAGGTGCTCGATGATCTTCGACAGCGGCTTGGTCAGCAGCCAGTGGTAGACCAGGTACAGCACCAGGCCCATGGCCAGGGCGCGCAGTACGCCGGAGATGAAGATGATGACCGCGTTGATCAGGAAATCTTCACCATACGAAGAGGTGTCGAGGGTGATGCTGAGGTCGCCGTAGTATTCGCTGTAGGGGCCGCGGCCGACCAGTTGCGTGGTGTAGGTACGTTCCTGGCCGAGAATCAGGTCGGTCAGCCAGCGCATGGAGGTGTCCCGCAGCGGCCTGGACTTTTCTGCCAGCATGGTTTCATTGGGGTGGCCGATGGACGCCATGCGTACCGATTCGTCCTGGAACAGGCCCTCCATCACCTGCATGCCCATTTCACGGTCGAGGCTGTACACCGCCTGGGTCGACGGGTCGCGGAACATGTCGAGGATGCGCTGGGCATCGTTGTTCACGGTCTGGCGGGTCTTGTAGGTGTCGTAGACAATTTGCGCACAGCTGAGCAGTACGCCGACCGCCAGCGCCGACAGCAGCACGACCCTGAGCAACTTGACCGACAAGCTGTTCCGCAATTCCAGCTTCAATGGGGTTTCCTTAATCCATGCGCATGGCATCATTTTGCCATCAACGATGACGATACACTATCGGCCTACCATGAGCAGTGTATCGGTTGCCTGCCCCTGCAACTTGAGTGCGCTGTCTCAATCTTCCAAAGATTTGATGTTAGCGCGCTCTGCCGCCTGAGCAAGCAAAACCGTGCGGCTCGGTGTACCGGCGCGGCGGCCCCTGGCAGGCACAAAAAAACCCGGCACATGGCCGGGTTTTCTGTTCAAGGCTGGGTGACTCAGGCCTTGAAGGTCTTGCCTTCGAACTGCTCGGCAACGAAGGCCCAGTTGACCAGGTTCCAGAACGCCTCGACGTACTTCGGACGCAGGTTGCGGTAGTCGATGTAGTAGGCGTGTTCCCAGACGTCGCAGGTCAGCAGCGGGGTGTCGCCGCTGGTCAGCGGGCAGCCGGCGCCAATGGTGCTGGCCAGGGCCAGGGAGCCGTCGGCTTTCTTCACCAGCCAGCCCCAGCCGGAACCGAAGGTGCCGACCGAAGTCTTGGTGAACTCTTCCTTGAATTTGTCGAAGGAACCGAAGGCCGCGTTGATGGCATCGGCCAGGGCGCCGGTTGGCTGGCCGCCGCCGTTTGGCGACAGGCAGTTCCAGTAGAAGGTGTGGTTCCAGACTTGAGCGGCGTTGTTGAAGATGCCGCCCGAAGAGGCCTTGACGATTTCTTCGAGGGACTTGCCTTCGAATTCGGTGCCTGGGACCAGGTTGTTCAGGTTCACGACATAGGTGTTGTGGTGCTTGTCGTGGTGATACTCCAGGGTTTCCTTGGAGATGTGCGGCTGCAGGGCATCGTGGGCGTACGGCAGCGGCGGCAATTCAAAAGCCATGGTGGATCTCCTGATTCAGGTCTGTTTGCGGTTTGCGCAAGGCCGATCACGGGCGGCCCGATCAGCGTCGGCGAGTTTTTACTCTTTGCGACGCAAGGGCTGGATCATAGCACCGGGTCCGGCGCATAACCACGCAACAAACATAGGGAATAGAGGTTCCGCGGCGGTCGAGCCATGCCGACCGGTGGTCTCGGGCTCTGCCTGCCAGGGCCCTTGGGATCAGTTGAAGATCAACTGCGCCGCCACCGCAAACATCATGACCGCCACCATCAGGTCGAGCATGCGCCAGGTTGCCGGCCGCGCCAGCCACGGGGCCAGCCAGGCCGCGCCGAGCGCCAGGGTCGAGAACCACAGCAGTGAAGCGCTGGCGGCCCCGGCCACATAAGCCCCGGGCTCGGTCTGCTGGGCGCCCAGCGAGCCGATCAGCAACACCGTGTCGAGGTACACGTGCGGGTTCAGCAACGTCACCGCCAAGGCACTGAGCAGTACCGCACGACGTGAACGTGTGCCTTGGCCTTGCTGGTGCTGCAGGCTTTGTTTCGAACAGGCACTGCGCAAGGCCTTGGCCCCGTACCAGATGAGGAACACCGCACCGCCCCAGCGGGCGATCGCCAGCAAGGTCGGGTTGTGTGCCAGTACGGTGGCCAGGCCAAACACACCGGCCGCCACCAGGATGGCATCGCAGACGATGCACAGCGCTGCCACCGGCAGGTGGTGCTCGCGGCGCAGGCTTTGAGCAAGTACGAAGGCGTTCTGGGCGCCGATGGCCATGATCAGGCCGAAGGCCACCAGCATGCCGTTGAGATAGCTTTGCCACATGGCCAGGCTCTCCGAAAAGGTCATAAAAGATGCTGGCCATTGTGTGGGTTAGGGCGGTATAAGAAAAACAAATAAAGCTGATCCCTCATTAGGAAAATCGATGTTCGACTACAAGCTGCTTGCCGCCCTGGCGGCCGTGATCGAACAGGGTGGTTTCGAGCGTGCCGCGCAAGTGCTGGGCCTGTCGCAATCGGCCATTTCCCAGCGCATCAAACTGCTCGAGGCGCGGGTCGGCCAGCCCGTGCTGGTGCGCGCTACCCCGCCCAGCCCGACAGAGGTCGGCCGCCAGTTGCTCAACCATGTGCAGCAGGTACGCCTGCTTGAACGTGACCTGCAGCGCCAGGTGCCGGCGCTGGACGAAGAAGGCATGCCAGAGCGCCTGCGCATCGCCCTCAACGCCGACAGCCTGGCCACCTGGTGGGCTGGCGCGGTGGGCAACTTCTGTGCGCAGCAGGACGTGCTGACCGACCTGGTGGTGGAAGACCAGGAAGTGGGCCTGAAGCGCATGCGTGCGGGTGAGGTGGCGGCCTGCCTGTGTGGCAGTGAACGGCCTGTGGCCGGGGCACGCAGCCTGCCGTTGGGGGCAATGCGTTATCGGGCGTTGGCCAGCCCCGGGTTCATGGCGCGCCATTTTCCCCAAGGCTTTGTCGCCAGCCGCCTGGCCCGCACCCCGGCCATCGTGTACGGCCCGGACGACTTCCTGCAGCACCGCTACCTGGCGTCGCTGGGCATGGAGGATGGTTTCCTGCACCACCTGTGCCCGTCATCCGAAGGCTTCCTGCGCATGACCGAGGCGGGCCTGGGCTGGGGGCTGGTGCCCGAATTGCAGGCCCGCGAGCAACTGGCCGGTGGGCAGTTGGTGGAAATTTGCAGCGATACCCCCATCGATGTGCCGCTGTACTGGCATCATTGGCGCAATGGCGGGCAATTGCTCGCGCAACTGACCGAGCATCTGCGGCATACGGCAGGGCAATGGCTGGTGCCGTTGTAGCCGCGGCTGGCGTCAGTTGCATCTGAAATCTGGCAAGACGGAGTGTTACATGCGAATTCTGGTCACCGGCGCGAGTGGCTTCATTGGCGGGCGCTTTGCGCGTTTCGCCCTGGAGCAGGGCCTGGACGTGCGGGTCAGCGGCCGCCGTGCGGAGGGGGTGGAGCACCTGGTCAAGCGCGGTGCCCAGTTCATCCCCGGCGACCTGAACGATGCCGAGCTGGCCCGGCGCCTTTGCCAGGGCGTCGAAGCGGTGGTGCACTGTGCCGGCGCGGTGGGGCACTGGGGGCGTTATCAGGATTTCCACCAAGCCAATGTGGTGGTCACCGAGAACGTGGTCGAAGGGTGCCTCAAGGAGCACGTGCGGCGCCTGGTACACCTGTCGTCGCCGTCCATGTACTTCAACGGCCGCTCGCGCCTCGACATCCGGGAAGACCAGCTGCCGCGCCGGTTCCATGACCATTATGGGAAAACCAAGTACCTGGCCGAGCAGAAAGTGTTCGGCGCGCAGGAGTTCGGCCTCGAGGTGTTGGCACTGCGCCCCCGCTTCGTCACCGGGGCCGGCGATGCCAGCATCTTCCCGCGGCTGATGCAGATGCAGCGCAAGGGCCGGGTCGCGATCATCGGCAATGGCCTGAACAAGGTTGATTTCACCAGTGTGCACAACCTCAACGAGGCACTGCTCAGCGCCCTGTTCGCCGATGACCGGGCATTGGGCCAGGCCTACAACATCAGCAACGGCCAGCCGCTGCCGTTGTGGGACGTGGTCAACTACGTGATGCGCCAGATGCAGTTGCCGCAGGTGACCCGCTACCGTTCCTACGGCCTGGCCTACAGCCTGGCTGCGCTCAACGAAGCCGCCTGCATGCTATGGCCGGGGCGCCCGCAACCGACCTTGTCGCGGTTGGGAATGCAGGTCATGAGCCGTGATTTCACCCTCGACATCAGCCGCGCCAGGCAGTACCTGGACTATCAGCCGAAGGTCAGCCTGTGGACGGCGCTGGATGAATTCTGCGCCTGGTGGAAACATCAGCCCCCGGGGCAGTGAACGCGGCGCGCCGATTAGGGTCAGCAGTGCGCCGCGCGAGCGGTTTATACTCCTGTTTCTTTGCTATTACCGCGGTTGAACTCACCCATGCGCAACCATGCTCACGACGATTTCGATGATGTGCCAACCCTGCGGGCCGGCACCCCTGATGATGACGAACTGTTGCCGGCGCACGTGGCCCGTAGCCGCCAGAAGGCGGCCAGGCCGGCCAGCACCGGGCCTTTGTGGGTGCTGCTGGGGGCCTCGTTCATAGCCCTGGCCGGGCTGGGCTGGTGGAGCTTCCAGCAGATCTCGCTGATGGAGCAGCAACTGGTGGCCACCCAGGAAAGCTTTGCCCGCATCAGCGAAGATGCAGCGGGGCGCTTGCAGGCAATCAGTGGCAAGGTCGCTGCCAGCGAATCGTCGGTCAACACCGGCAGCGAGGCGCTCAAGCTGCAGATCCGCCAGTTGCAGGCCAGCCTGGCCGAGCAGAGCAAGCAGCAGCAAGGCGTGGCTGGCCAGGCCGGCGACCTGGGCAAGCGCCTGGAGCAGGTGCTGGCCGATACCCGTGAGCAGCAGAAAGCCGTGACCGAATTGCAGGGCCAGCTGCAGGCGCAGTTGAAGGCGGTGAATGCCGAGCTGGCGGCGTTGAAGTCGGGCCAGGTAGACGGTGGCAAGCTTGATGGGCAGCTCAAAAACCTGAGCGAAGAGGTGGCTGCGCTGAAGAAGCAGGGCAACCCGAGTGCGGCGATCGAAAGCCTGGAGCAGGACGTGCTGGTGCTCAAGACGCAAATGGAAAACCGCGGCTCGTCGGGCTCGAGTGGCGCATCGGTGCAGGAGTTCGATGCGTTCCGCGGGCAGACCACGCGCAACCTCAACACCCTACAGAGCCAGATCCAGAACCTGCAGCAGCAAATCAACGCTCGGCCCTGAAATGGCCTGAACCCGCTGCTACAGGTGCACGGTAGCAGCGGGTTCGCTGGGTTACAGGCGCGGGTAATCGATATACCCCACCGGCCCCTTGCTATAGAACGTTTCGGGGTGCGCCTCGTTCAACGGTGCATCTGCTGCCAGGCGTGCCGGCAGGTCCGGGTTGGCAATGAACGGCACCCCGAATGCCACCGCATCGGCCTTGCCATCGGCCAGGGCTGCATTGGCACTTGCCTTGTCGAAACGCTCGTTGACGATGTATGGCCCACCAAACGCCGCCTTGATCAACGGCCCGATGCTGTCGTCGGCTTCACGCTCCCGCGAGCAGATGAAGGCGATGCCGCGTTTGCCCAGTTCGCGGGCAACGTACGTGAACGTCTCGGCACGGTCGGCGTCACCCATGTCGTGGGCGTCGGCACGTGGTGCCAGGTGCACGCCGACCCGGTTGGCCCCCCACACCTCGATGGCTGCATCGGTCACCTCCAGCAGCAGGCGCGCGCGGTTTTCCAGCGAGCCGCCGTAGCGGTCGGTGCGCTGGTTGGTACTGCTTTGCAGGAACTGGTCGAGCAGGTAGCCATTGGCGCCGTGAATTTCCACACCATCGAAACCGGCGGCCTTGGCGTTTTCCGCACCGCTGCGGTAGGCCTCGACGATGTCGCTGATTTCTTCGGTTTCCAGTGCGCGCGGGGTGGGGTAGTCACTCAGCGGGCGTACCAGGCTGACATGCCCCTTGGCCTGGATCGCGCTGGGGGCCACCGGCAGTTCGCCGTTCAGGTAGCTGGGGTGCGAGATACGCCCCACGTGCCACAGCTGCAGGAATATGCGCCCGCCCGCGCCATGCACGGCCTTGGTGACATTGGTCCAGCCGCGGACTTGCTCATCGTTCCAGATACCGGGCGTATCCGGGTAGCCGACGCCCATGGCGGTGACCGAGGTTGCCTCGCTGAGAATCAGCCCGGCGCTGGCGCGTTGGACGTAGTACTCGGCCATCAGGGCATTGGGCACGCGACCCTCGTCTGCACGGCAGCGAGTGAGTGGGGCCATGATGATGCGGTTGGGCAACTGCAGGTCGCCCAGGGTGATCGGATCGAAAAGCGTGGTCATGTCGGTTACCTGCTGGTCAAAGCGCTTGGCGCAGTTGTTCCAGGAACGCCTGGATGGTGGCTTCGTTGCGTTTGAAGAAATGCCATTGGCCGATCTTCTGGCTGCTGATCAGCCCGGCACGCTGCAAGGTGGCCAGGTGGGCGGAGACGGTCGACTGCGAAAGGCCGCAGCGTTGGTCGATCTGCCCGGCACACACACCGTTTTCGGTGCTGTGGTACTGATCCGGGAACTGGTTTGCCGGGTCTTTCAGCCAGCTGAGAATTTCTCGCCTGACCGGGTGGGCCAGCGCTTTTATGATTTCGTCGAGATCGAGTGGCATGGCGTGAGGCTCGTTGTAGCGGTATATCGCGATAGGGCGAAATATAAATCGCTGAATGCCGATATCCAAATATCCAGTGGTGCTTAGCTGAGTTCAAATCGCTATATCGCGTTATAACGATATTGGGCGCCGCGGTGGTAGACTGCGCTCATGAACTACCTTGCACATTTGCACCTGGGCGGGCCGGCCCCGCAACAACTGCTGGGCAGCCTGTACGGCGATTTCGTCAAAGGCTCGCTGCACGGGCGCTTCCCGCCTGCCTTGGAGGCGGCTATCCGGTTGCACCGGCATATCGACAGCTATACCGACCGGCACCCCTTGGTACTGGCGGCGCTGGCGCGGTTCCCGCGTGAGCGGCGGCGCTTCGCCGGCATCGTGCTGGACGTGTTTTTCGACCACTGCCTGGCGCGGCATTGGCACGACTATGCCGAGCAGCCCTTGGCGCAGTTCACGGGCGCGTTTTATCGGGTATTGCTGGCGGAGCCTGAACTGCCGGGGCGGCTGGCGCGCATTGCGCCGTTCATGGCTGCCGATGACTGGTTGGGCGCTTATGGCGACTTCGCCACGCTGGAACAGGTGTTCAACGGCATCGGCCGGCGGCTGTCGCGGCCAGACGCGATGGCGGGGGTGATGGTGGAGCTGGAGCGGCTGTACGAGCCGCTGCTGGCGGACTTTCGCGCGTTCTACCCGCAATTGCAGGCGTTTGCAGCGGCGGGGCGGGTGTCAGGCGGCTGATGTTGGTTGCCTGTTGCGGCCCTATCGCCGGCAAGCCAGCTCCCACAGGGATCGCGTCAGGGCTGTCGGTGTTTGCCACAAGTTATGCAGCGCCTGTTAGAGCGAGCGCCGCCCGCGCGGCGCAATCGCGAGCTGCGCTCGCTCCTACGTTTGTTTCGGGCCAATTATTCCTGTGGGATTTGCGCGCGAACGCCTTGGTGCATGCCTCAATATCTCGCCGTACAAACAAGGCGGCCGCGCGCGCCTGTCACAGGCGTTACTGGCCCGAAACAAACGTAGGAGCGAGCGCAGCTCGCGATTGCGCCGCGCGGGCGGCGCTCGATCTCACAGGCGCTGAAGATGCTCCGGCTACCCTTGCCAGAAACCATAGAATCTCCCACAAGTTCACTGCAGGTTTGCAAGCCAATGCAGTACCTGTAAAGCCGGCTTGCCGGCGATAGTGCCGCAACATGGGATAGAGATCAGGCAGCCCGCGCCGGCCGCCGTGGCGCCGCCTCGACGTTTTCGAACCCATACAACGCCAGGTGAATCGCCTGCTGTGCCTGCATTGCCAGCAGCGCACGTTCCTTGCCCACGGTCCCGATCGGCGGCAACAGGTGAATGCACACCTGCGCACGTGGCTGGGCGAACAGGCGCAGCAGGTGCGCCACCAGGTCATCGTCACCAACAAAGGGCGCAACCGGGTCGATCTGACCGTCACGCAGGTACTGGACAGCCACTGGCTGCACCGCTACGCCACGGTCGATGGCCGCTGCCAGCAGGCGGCCATGGAAAGTGCGCAAGGCGTGACCGCTGGTGGTGGTGCCTTCAGGAAAGATCAGCAGCGGCCTGGCCAGGCCCAGTTGCCTGGCCATCTGCTCGCGCAGCCGTTCGCTGTCGCCGCCCCCACGACGAATGAACAGGGTGCCGGCCTGTTCCGCCAGCCAACCTGCCAGCGGCCACTGGCGCACTTCGGCCTTGGACAGGAATGACAGGGGCATCAGCATGCCCAGCAGGGGGATGTCGGTCCACGACACATGGTTGCTGACCCACAACATCGGCCGCTGCGGCAGCGCCCCGCGCACCTGCACGTCGAAGGGCAGGGCTGCGACCAGGCGCTTCATGAACAGGCAGGTCCAGCGCTGGCGCCTTTCGAGCGAGGCCTTCAGGCCTAGCCGCTGCCCCACGGCGATCACGCTGGCCATCAGCACGCCGAGCAGCACGACCAGCAGCAGCCTGCAGACGCGGGCCAGCACCCGCAGCCTGGGCATCAGACTGCCGCCTTGAAGTGGCGGGCGTAGCGCGGGCACAGGTCGTCGCGCTTGAGCAGGATGAACACGTCGGCGACCTGGAAGTCTTCGTCCCAGCACGGCTCGCCGCAGATCTTTGCACCCAGGCGCATGTAGGCTTTGAGCAGCGGTGGCAGTTCGGCGATGACGTTGTTGGGCAGCGCCAGGTTCGGCAGCGGCTTCTTCGGTTCGGCGCGCAAGTGCTCGGTGCACAGGTAGCGCTCGCGCAGTCGCTGCATCACGGCCTGGGCCTGTACGCCACCGTCCTGCATGGGGATGCTGGCGCAGCCCATCAGGTAACGGTAGCGGCCTTCGTTGAGGACCTCGGCCAGCTCGCCCCAGAGCACGGCAATGGTGCCGCCGTTGCGGTAGGCGGGGGCTACGCAGGTGCGCCCCAGTTCAAGGATCGGCCCTTGCAGCTGCAACAGGCCGTGCAGGCGGAATTCTTCTTCGCTGTAGAACCGCCCCAGGCTGCTGGCGGCCTGGTGGTCAAGCAGCCGGGTAGTGGCCACCAGCTTGCCGGTACTCAGGTCGCGTACACCAATATGGCGGCAGTGCACGTCGTAGTCGTCCATGTCCAGGCCGTGCTCGGCACCTTTGAGTTTGGCCTTGAATTCTGCGCTGAACACTTGGTAACGCAAGGCTTGGGCTTCTTGCAGCGCCTTGGCGCCAACCAGGCGTTCGGCTTGCAGACGGCGTTCAGTGCTGTTGTCGCCAGCGTGAGCGATCCGAGTCATTGCGAGTCTCCATAAGCCAGCCATGAAGGGTTGCGGCCGGTCGGCTTTGTTGTGCAAAGTCAGCCTAGGCAGACGCGGTGTCACCCCGGTGAAGCTTTGGTGATGCTTGCGTGACAACCCCCTGGGGCTTGTACGTGCCATTCCAGGCCCTGCGGCCGCAGGTAGACGCGGCGGCGCGGGAGAAACGGCTGCACAAGGCTTGGGCTGCTGTGGGCTCTGCATGAGTGCGCAAGCCCCAGCAGGGCACGCCGCTTGCTGCCGGTAAAGCGGGCGGGTAAGGTTGGCGGCTTGGTTTTCTGAGATTTGTCATGTTCAAGTTGCCCTCCGCGCTCTTCGCCCTGTTGCTGGCTGTTTGCCTGCCCGCCCATGCCAACTGGCACCTCGATGGCGAGTCTTCGCGCTTGTCGTTCATTACCGGCAAGAACGGCGATACCGCCGAAGTGCATCGCTTCCTGGTGCTGCATGGTTCGGTCGACAACAAGGGCGTGGCGGGCTTGCGCATCGAGATGGATTCGGTCAGCAGTGGCATCCCCCTGCGTGACGAGCAGATGCGTGACCAGCTGTTCGAGGTCGGCCGCTTTGCCGAGGCCACGGTGAAGGCGCAAATCGACCTGCGCCCGATCAATGACCTGGCCGATGGTGCCCAGATCGAGCTGCGCCTGCCGCTGACGGTCACCTTGCACGGGCAGTCGCACCGCTACAACGCCTTGTTGCTGGCAACCCGCCTGGATGCTCGACGGTTCCAGGTGGTCACCCTCGAGCCACTGCTGCTGCGTGCCGAGGACTTTGGCCTGCTGCCGGGGCTGGAAAACCTGCGCAAGTTTGCCAAGCTCAAATCCATCAACCCGTCGGTGCCGGTCAATGCGGTGCTGATTTTCACCGCGCGCTGACATGCCGGGGCCGGTATTTCCCTGGCGTGAGGGTAACCAGTTCGAGCTGCTGATCGACGGCCCCGAGTTCTTTCCGCGCATGCTTGCGGCGATCGAGCGCGCCGAATCGCAGGTAGACCTGGAACTCTACCTGGTCGAGGCTGGGGCCTGTGCCGAGGCGGTGGTCGAAGCGCTGGAGCACACGGCCCGGCGGGGTGTGCGAGTGCGCTGCCTGTTCGACGACTACGGTTCGCTGGCCTTCAACAGCATGCTACGCCAGCGCTTGCTGGCGGCGGGGGTGGAGCTGCGCTGGTACAACCCCCTGCGCTGGAAGCGCGGCCTGCGCAACTTGTACCGCGACCACCGCAAGCTGCTGTTGGTGGACGAGCGCTGGGCCGTGGTCGGCGGCACGGGCGTAACCGATGAGTTCTGGACACCCGGCCAGGCGCGCAGTGACTGGCACGAGGTGATGGTGCAGATGCAAGGCCCGGTGGTGGCCGACTGGCAATTGCTGTTCGACCGCCAGTGGCATGCCAACAACCGCCGCACCGCATGGCGCCCCGCCGAGGGCTTTGGCTTGCCGCGCCTGCCCAAGGTGCCGGCGCAGGGGCAGGGCATGGGCCGGGTTGCCTACGCCGACGCCCGTCAGCACCAGGACATCCTGCACGCGTTGGTGCGCGCTTTGAACAGCGGCAAGCAACGGGTATGGCTGGCCACACCCTACTTCTTGCCAACCTGGAGTGTCCGCCGTTCCTTGCGCCGGGCTGCCAGCAAGGGCCTGGACGTGCGGCTGCTGCTGACCGGGCCGCGCACCGACCACCCCTCGGTCCGGTATGCCGGGCACCGCTACTACCCGCGCCTGCTGCGCGCCGGTGTACGCATTTTCGAGTACCAGCCGTGCTTCCTGCACCTGAAGATGGCCGTGGTGGACGACTGGGTCAGCGTTGGCTCCTGCAACTTCGACCATTGGAACCTGCGCTTCAACCTGGAAGCCAACATCGAGGCACTGGACCCACCGCTGACGGCGGCCGTGGTCGCCAGCTTCGAGCGCGATTTTGCCCTGAGCGAGGAAGTCGACCTGGCCCATTGGCACGCCCGGCCGCTGTGGCGGCGGGTTAAGCAGCGCATCTGGGGCTGGCTCGACCGGCTGGTGGTGAACCTGCTCGACCGCCGCGACTGATAGCGGCTATCGTGCAATGACTGTTCACGGGCGAGCGAAGGAGTGTGTGCGATGACGGCGAAAAAAATTCTGATGCTGGTCGGCGATTACGTCGAGGATTACGAAGCAATGGTGCCGTTCCAGGCACTGAGCATGGTCGGCCACACGGTGCACGCGGTGTGCCCGGAGAAGCTGGCGGGGCAGACCGTGCGTACCGCGATTCATGATTTCGAGGGTGAGCAGACCTACAGCGAAAAACCCGGGCACAACTTTGCCCTGAACTTCGATTTCGTGCGGGTGCGGCCCGAGCGCTACGACGCGCTGCTGATCCCGGGTGGCCGGGCGCCGGAGTACCTGCGCCTGGATGAGAAGGTGCTGGAGCTGGTGCGGGCGTTCGACCAGGCTGGCAAGCCAATTGCAGCAGTGTGCCATGGTGCGCAGTTGCTGGCAGCGGCCGGGGTGCTGGAAGGGCGCGAATGCAGCGCCTACCCGGCGTGTGCGCCGGAGGTGCGGCTGGCGGGTGGGACGTTCATCGACATCGCCGTGGACCAGGCCCATGTGGATGGCAACCTGGTAACCGCCCCGGCCTGGCCGGCGCACCCGGCGTGGCTGGCGGCCTTCCTCAAGGTGCTGGGCACCCGCATCGCCTGACAGGCGTGTTCGCAGGTGAACCCGCGAACAGGCCCGTACAGGCTCAACCTACCTGTTCAACCCAGTCACTGAGGTTGTAGTAGTTGGTCACGCGGGCAATCTTGCCGCAATGGATGTAGAAGAAGGCCCCGGCCGGCAGCACGTAGGTCTGCCCGTTCGCCGGCGGCAACCCATCGTCATTGGCCAGGTACTGGCCATGCACGGTGAACTCCGCCGCCGCACGGCTGCCGTCGGCGTTCTGCATGACCACGATGTCGGCCAGGCGCTCGCGGTAGCAGCGGTTCATCTTGTCCATGAACGCTGCAAACCTGGCCTTGCCCATCTGCCGCTCGCCCTGGTTGATGTCGTGGATCACGTCTTCGCTGAGCAGTGCCAGAAAGCCCGGCATGTCGCCGGCGTTGAAGGCGGCGTAGTACGCATTTACCAGTTCGGTAGCGGTCATGGAACAATACCTGTCGTGTAGGGAAAAGGCGGGTCGTTGCCCCGGATGATACGGTTCCCCCTCAAGCCCGGCTTAGCCGAGCGCGTCATCCACATCGACAAAACGACCGCCAAGCATGGAAATACGCCTGTTGCACGGCGCCGCTATCGCGCCCTATATCGATGACCTCGCTCGCTTGCGCCTTACCGTATTCCGCGAGTTCCCCTACCTGTACGACGGCACCCCGGAGTACGAAGCCGACTACCTGGCCAACTATGCCCGTTCCGGGCGCAGCCTGGTGGTGCTGGCGCTGGACCAAGGCAAGGTTGTGGGTGCATCTACCGGCCTGCCGCTGGTGGACGTGGCGCCGGAGTTCCAGCAGCCGTTCCTGGCCCAGGGGCGGGACCCGGCCAGCGTTTATTACTTTGGTGAGTCGCTGGTGTTGCCGGAGTACCGCGGCCAAGGCTTGGGCGTGCGTTTCTTCATTGAGCGCGAGTCTTATGCCCACAAACTGGCCGAGTTCGACTACTGCGCGTTCTGTGCGGTCGAGCGGCCCGGTGTACACCCGCGCCGGCCTGCAGACTACAAGCCGTTGCATGGCTTCTGGCGTAACCGCGGCTTCCTGCACGACCCGTCGCTGCGCACCCGCTATGCCTGGCGTGACCTGGACGAGCAGGAAAGCTCCGACAAGCTGATGTCGTTCTGGCTGAAGGCACTGCCGGTATGATCCGCCTGGCGGCCTGCCAGTACGCCATCGAACTGCATGAAACCTGGGACGCCTACGCCGACCACCTGCAGGGCCTGTGCGCCGAAGCGGTGGCGGCGGGCGCCCGTTTGCTGTTGCTGCCCGAGTATGCCGGGCTGGTACTCAGCGGCCAGTTGAGAGGTGAACAGCGGGGCGACCTGCTGGGTTCGATTGCCGGGATCCAACCGCTGATCGGCGCCTGGGCAGCCTTGTGTGAAAGCATGGCCAGGCGCTGGGGCATCTACCTGCAGCCGGGGAGCGTGCCGGTGCTGGACAATGACGGTGCCTACCGCAACCGCGCCTGGCTGTTCGGTCCCGAGGGGCCGCTGGGCTACCAGGACAAACTGATGATGACCCGCTTCGAGCGAGAGCAGTGGGGCATCAGCGCAGGCCAGGGGCTGCGGGTGTTCGATACTGCACTGGGGCGTGTGGGCATTCTGATCTGCTACGACAATGAGTTCCCGATGCTGGCCCGGCAGTTGGCCGAGTTGGGTGCCGACCTGATCCTGGCACCGAGCTGCACCGACACCGAGGCGGGCTATCACCGGGTGCGCATCGGTGCCCAGGCACGGGCGCTGGAGAACCAGATAGCGGTGTTGCAGAGCCCGACGGTAGGGCTGGCGGCCTGGTCGCCGGCGCTGGATGAGAATATTGGCCGGGCAGGGTTGTTCGTACCGCCGGACCATGGCATGCCGGGGGACGGTGTGGTTGCCTTGAGCGCAGCGCTGGAGCCGGGCAGAAGCCAGTGGCTGGTGTGTGACGTGGACCTTGAGGAAGTACGGCGGGTGCGGCGGGAAGGGCAGGTGTTTACCCGCAGGGACTGGCCAGAGCAGTTTGACAGAGTGCGTTGAAAGCAGAGGCGCCTGCTTCGCGGGTGAACCCGCTCCCACCGGGGACATGAGGTCCCTGTAGGAGCGGGTTCACCCGCGAAGCCGGCGCCGCTGTTACATCAGGCTTACTTGACTTCGACTGCCAGGCTCTGGGCAATCTTGCTCTGCCACAGGGCAGGGCCAGTGATGTGCACCGACTCACCGTTGCTGTCTACGGCAACAGTAACTGGCATGTCCTTGACCTCGAACTCGTAGATCGCTTCCATGCCCAGTTCGGCGAAGGCCAGTACCTTGGACTTGCGGATAGCCTGGGCTACCAGATAGGCAGCGCCGCCCACAGCCATCAGGTATACGGCCTTGTTGTCCTTGATCGCTTCGATCGCGGTGGGGCCACGTTCGGACTTGCCGATCATGCCCAGCAGGCCCGTCTGCTCGAGGATCTGGCGGGTGAACTTGTCCATGCGGGTCGCGGTGGTCGGGCCGGCAGGGCCAACCACTTCGTCACCGACTGGGTCGACCGGGCCAACGTAGTAGATGAAGCGGCCTTTGAGGTCCACTGGCAGCGCTTCGCCACGGTTGAGCATTTCCACCATGCGCTTGTGCGCGGCGTCGCGGCCGGTCAGCATCTTGCCGTTGAGCAGGATGGTTTCGCCCGGCTTCCAGCTGGCGACTTCTTCCGGGGTGATATCGTCGAGGTTGACGCGACGTGCGCTTGGGCCGGCTTCCCAGACGATTTCCGGGTAGGCGTCCAGCGATGGCGCTTCCAGCTCGGCCGGGCCGGAGCCATCGAGCACGAAGTGCGCGTGGCGGGTGGCGGCGCAGTTGGGGATCATGCACACCGGCAGCGAAGCGGCGTGGGTCGGGTAGTCCATGATCTTCACGTCGAGCACGGTGGTCAGGCCACCCAGGCCCTGGGCACCGATGCCCAGTTGGTTGACCTTCTCGAACAGCTCCAGGCGGATTTCTTCCAGGCGGTTCTGCGGGCCACGGGCTTTGAGCTCATGAATGTCGATGGACTCCATCAACACTTCCTTGGCCATGACCGCGGCCTTCTCGGCGGTACCGCCAATGCCGATGCCGAGCATGCCAGGCGGGCACCAGCCAGCACCCATGGTCGGTACGGTCTTGAGCACCCAGTCGACGATCGAGTCGGACGGGTTGAGCATGGCCATCTTCGACTTGTTCTCCGAGCCGCCGCCCTTGGCGGCGACATCGACCTCGACCTTGTCGCCAGGCACGATGGAATAGTGGATAACGGCCGGGGTGTTGTCCTTGGTGTTCTTGCGGGCACCGGCCGGGTCGGCCAGGATCGAGGCACGCAGGACGTTTTCAGGCAGGTTGTAGGCGCGACGCACACCTTCGTTGATCATGTCGTCGACGCTCAGGGTGGCACCGTCCCAGCGCACATCCATACCCACGCGCACGAACACGGTGACGATACCGGTGTCCTGGCAGATCGGGCGGTGGCCGGTGGCGCACATGCGCGAGTTGATCAGGATCTGGGCGATGGAGTCGCGGGCAGCAGGCGACTCTTCGCGCAGATAGGCCTCGTGCATGGCCTGGATGAAATCGACGGGGTGGTAGTACGAGATGAATTGCAGGGCGTCGGCGACGCTCTGAATCAGGTCGTCTTGCTTGATCACGGTCATGCAGCGCGCTCCTCTTAAAGACGGGAACATTCATAGAGACGCTCGACGGTGCCGACCAGCATGTCGAGACGCCTTGCAAAGGCGCGCCGGCAGCATGGCCGACGCAAAAGGGCGCGGCAGTATAGCGTGCCTCACCGCGTGACACACCTGCGAGTGGTCTGGACCTTGGTCGGTTGGGGCTGGGCATCCTTTTTGCTGCTGACGCCTGTGGTTGGCCTTACTATCGACGGGCGCGCAGAGCGCCCCCCACAACCTGAAGCGGGAAGAGATACCTGAAGATGCCCGAACTTTGCGTAGGCGAGCACCGCTGGGCGGTGCCGACCGGCAGCAACCTGCTCGATGCCCTGAACGAGGCCGGGCTCAACGTGCCCTACAGCTGCCGCGCCGGAAGCTGCCACGCCTGCCTGGTGCACTGCCAGGCCGGGCAGCCGCTGGACGCCATGCCTGAGGCCCTGGCCCTGGACCAGCACGCCCTGGGCTGGCGCCTGGCTTGCCAGTGCAGGGTGATCGAGGACTTGAATGTGGCGCTGTTCGACCCGCAGCGCGATGGTGTGCCGGCGCACGTCTGTGCGCTGGACTGGTACGGTGACGTGTTGCGTGTACGGCTACGGCCCGAGCGGGCGGTGCGTTACCAGGCGGGGCAGCATGTGGTGCTGTGGAATGGTTCGGTAGCGCGGCCTTATTCACTGGCCAGCCTGCCGGGGGAAGATGACTTCCTGGAGTTTCACATCGATTGCCGGCGCCCCGGCGCCTTTTGCGACAAGGCTCGTGGTTTGCAGGTAGCAGATGTGCTGCGCCTGGGCGAATTCAGGGGGGGGGCGTTGCACTACGACCTGGATTGGCAGGATCGGCCGCTCTGGCTGCTGGCAGCCGGAACCGGGCTTGCGCCGTTGTGGGGGATCTTGCGTGAGGCTGTGCGGCAGGGGCATCGCGGCGAGATTCGGGTGCTGCATGTGGCGCGCAACAGCGCCGGGCACTATCTGGCTGAACCCCTGATGCAGCTGCAAGGCGTGCAGGTCGAGCTGGTGCTGGAAGCGCAGATGGATGAAGCGCTGGCGCGGTTGCGCCCGCCTTCGCGGCAGACGGTGGCGCTGGTGTGTGGGGCAGCGGGGAGTGTGGATCGGTTTGCGCGGCGGCTGTTCATTGCCGGCGTGCCGCGGGGGCAAGTATTTACTGACGTCTTCGTTGAACATGCCTGAGGCAGCCAGGTTGACTGTGCCGGCCTATTCGCGGGCTCGCCCGCTCCCACAGGGGTGAGGCTGACGCTGTACCTGTAGGAGCGGGCATGCCCGCGAAGGGCCGCAGAGCGGCCCCTCTTTGAGGCAGGCTCAGCCGACCAGCGGATCACCCACATGCAGGATCTTCATGCCATTGGTGCCACCGATGGTGTGGTAGCTGTCCCCTTTGGTCAGGATCACCCAGTCGCCTTGTTCTACCAAGCCACGCTTGAGCAGTTCGTCGACAGCTGCCTGGCTGACTTTGTCGGCGGGCAGCGAAGCGGGGTCGAAGGCAATCGGGTAGACGCCACGGAACATGTTGGCCCGTGCCTGGGTCGCGCGGTGCGGCGAGAGCGCGAAGATCGGCACGTGCGAGCGCAGGCGCGACATGATCAGCGGGGTGTAGCCGCTTTCAGTCAAGGCGATGATCGCCTTCACGCCCGGGAAGTGGTTGGCCGTGTACATCGCCGCCAGGGCGATGCTTTCGTCGCAGCGCTCGAAGGTGGTGTGCAGGCGGTGGCTGGAGCGCTGGCTGGTCGGGTGCTTCTCGGCACCGGAGCAGATGCGGGCCATGGCCTGTACGGCTTCGATCGGGTACGAACCGGCAGCACTTTCCGCCGACAGCATGACCGCGTCGGTGTTGTCGAGCACGGCGTTGGCCACGTCGGACACTTCGGCACGGGTCGGCATCGGGTTCTGGATCATCGACTCCATCATCTGGGTCGCCACGATCACTGCCTTGTTGTTGCGGCGAGCGTGCTGGATGATCTTTTTCTGAATGGCGATCAGCTCGGCGTCGCCGATTTCCACGCCCAGGTCACCGCGGGCGACCATGACGGCATCAGAAGCGAGGATCAGCTTGTCCAGGGTCTCGTCGTCGGCAACGGCTTCGGCGCGCTCGATCTTGGCCACCAGCCAGGCGCTGCCACCGGACTCGTCACGCAGCTTGCGCGCGTATTCCATGTCGCTGGCGTCCCGCGGGAACGACACGGCCAGGTAGTCCAGGTCCATTTCCGCAGCCAGCTTGATGTCGGCCTTGTCCTTTTCGGTCAGGGCCGGTGCGGTCAGGCCGCCACCTTTACGGTTGATGCCCTTGTGGTCCGACAGCGGGCCACCGATGATCACCACGCAGTGCAGGGCATCGGCGGTGGCGGTTTCGACGCGCATGACCACGCGGCCATCGTCGAGCAGCAGTTCGTCACCGACACCGCAGTCCTTGACCAGGTCCGGGTAGTCGATGCCGACGATATCCTGGTTGCCTTCGGTCAGCGGGTGGGCGGTGGAGAAGGTGAACTTGTCACCGATCTTCAGTTCGATGCGCTTGTTGGCGAACTTCGCGATGCGGATCTTCGGACCCTGCAGGTCGCCCAGCAGTGCAACATGGCGGCCGTTCTTGGCAGCGATGTCGCGGATCAGGCGCGCGCGGGCCTTGTGCTCGTCCGGCGTGCCGTGGGAGAAGTTCAGGCGTGCCACGTCGAGACCGGCGAGGATCAGCTGTTCGATCACTTCCGGCGAGTTGCTGGCGGGGCCAAGGGTGGCGACGATTTTGGTACGGCGGATGCTCATGCACAGACTCCTATAGTGAAGCGCAGCGAAAGGCTACTCCTGAATCTCGCTGTAGTCATTGTTCCGTTGCACTACCTGTGACTTCCGGGGTAGGGCAGCTGCAAGCTACAAGCAGTAAGCTACAGAGAAAAGCGCGTGCGGCATTCATGCCCCTCGTGGCGGCCTGGCACTTGTCGCTCGCCGCTGAAGAAAACCCGACAGCGGCCGATAGGTTTGCTATCAAAGGAGATTGCCATGCGAGCCCTGATCGTTTTCGCCCTCGCCGCCAGTGCTGTCGGCTGTACCCGCTGGTCCATGGACCACCACCTGAACAATGCCTATCGCGCCTATGACCGGGGTGATTGCGCGCGGGTGATGCTGGAGCTGTCACAAGTAGACCGTACCAGCCGCGCGCGCCCGTTCATCCACCCCGAAGTGTCGCTGCTGCGCGGCCAGTGCCTGGAGCGCCAGGCGTTGTACGTGGACGCCGCCCAGACCTACCAGTACCTGATCCAGCAATACCCGCGCAACGAGTACGCCTATCGCGCCCAGGCCCGCCTGCAGACGCTGGAGAAGCTCGGCCATTTGCGCGGTACCGAAGCGGCCGTGGCCCGGCCGGCGACTACTGCACCTTGGCGCTAATACAAAGGTGTGGTTTATTTCACGGGATTCGCGGCGCGTGCTGCGCTAATCTGTAACCCAGCTGTTACAACAACCGCCAGTACCTTGTATTCCTGGCATCAGGTACGGAATACACTCGCCATCATGTTCAACAAACGCCGCATCGAACGCCATCAGCTCCCTTGTGCCCTCAAGGTGTTCAACCGCTTTACCGACCAGGAAATCGGCCTGCTCGGCAACGCCTCGGAAGACGGCCTGATGGTCATCAGCCAACTGCCCGTGCTGATAGGGCCCGATTATGAACTGCAACTTCGCATGCCGCTGGCCGGCGGCGGGTTCCAGTTCGTCAACTTGACCGCCAGTTGCCTGTGGTGCAGTGAGGACCAGACCCCTGGGCATTACGATTCGGGCTTCATGCTGCTGCAGGCCCCGCGCGAGTACGACGATTTCGTGCGCTCGCTGCGCGACTATTTCAGCTTCCGCCCGGCCAACGCCTCTGCCTGAGCCTTGGCGCCCTGGAATCGCGTTAGAATCGGGTCGACCTCGCAAGACAGGACGACCCCGTGACCCCCAGCATTTTCTGGCACGACTACGAAACCACCGGCATCAACCCGCGCTGTGACCGGCCGCTGCAGGTCGCCGGCCTGCGCACCGACTTCGACCTCAACGAGATCGACGAGCCGATCAGCCTTTACTGCCGCCCCGCCGACGATATTCTGCCGCACCCGGCTGCGTGCCTGGTGACTGGCATCACCCCGCAGTTACTGGCCGAGCAGGGCCTGTGCGAAGCCGAATTCATGACCCGCGTGCATGCGCAGCTGGCCCAACCAGGCACCTGTGGGGCGGGCTACAACACCCTGCGTTTCGATGACGAAGTGACCCGCTACAGCCTGTACCGGAATTTTTTCGACCCCTATGCCCGTGAATGGCAGGGCGGCAACAGCCGCTGGGACCTGATCGACATCGTGCGCACGGCCTACGCCCTGCGCCCGGAGGGCATCGAGTGGCCGCAGCAGGACGGGCGCACCAGCCTGCGTCTGGAGCTGTTGAGCAAGGCCAACGGCATTGATCACGGGCATGCGCATGAAGCGCTTTCCGACGTGCGGGCAACCATTGCCCTGGCGCGACTGATCCGGCAAAAACAGCCCAAGTTGTATGACTGGCTGTTCCAGTTGCGCAGCAAGCATAAAGTCATGGAACAGATCCGCTTGCTACAACCGCTGGTGCATGTATCCGGGCGTTTTTCAGCAGCGCGTAATTACCTGGGGGTGGTCTTGCCATTGGCCTGGCACCCGCACAATCGCAATGCACTGATTGTCTGCGACCTGCATCAGGAAACCCTGCCATTACTCAGGGAAAGTGCTGAAGTATTGCGTCAGCGCTTGTACACCCGGCACGAGGATTTGGCCGAGGGCGAACTACCGGTGCCGCTTAAACTGGTACAGATCAATCGCTGCCCGGTACTTGCGCCACTGTCGGTATTACGCCCTGCCGATCAACAGCGGCTGGGTATCGACTTGACGTTGTTACAATCGCGCGGTGAACAGTTGGCCGATCAACAGGCGCAATGGCAGGACAAGCTGGAGCACATTTACGGCAAGGACGATTTCGCGCCGAGTGAGGACCCGGAGCAGCAGTTGTATAACGGTTTTATTGGTGACCGTGACCGGCGTCTATGCGAGCAAGTTCGTGCGCTGGAGCCGGCGCAATTGGGCCGGGGGCAGTGGCTGTTCGATGACCCGCGCTTGCCTGAGCTGTTGTTCCGTTACCGGGCGCGCAACTTTCCGGACACCTTGACCCCCGAGGAGCGCCAGCGGTGGTATGCGTTCTGCCAGCAGCGCCTTAGCCAGCCGCAGTGGGGGGCGCCGAACACATTGGGTGATTTCGAGCAGGCGCGCCTGCAAGCCTGGGAGCGCGCCGACGAGGCCGGGCGGCGGGTGCTGGAGGCATGGCAACTACATGCCCGGAACTTGCAACAACAGTTTGCAATTGACTGAAGGGCAGACAAACAAAAACGCCGGCAATGTGCCGGCGTTTTTGTTTGCGATAAGCAAAGGCCCGGGCTGAACAATCAGTCCAGCAGGGTAGCCCAGCTCTCGACCACGTCGCCGCCCCACTTGGCTTTCCACTCTTTCAGGGTCTTGTGGTTGCCGCCTTTGGTTTCGATCACTTCACCGTTGTGCGGGTTCTTGTATTGCTTGACCTTGCGGGCACGCTTGGTAGCAACAGCCTTGACGGTGCCACGCGGTGCTTTGCTCAGTTTCGACTCTGGGTCGAGCAGGGCAATCACGTCGCGCAGGGACTTGGAGTACTCGCCCATCAGGTTGCGCAGTTTGCCTTCGAACTCCAGCTCTTTCTTCAGCTTGTCGTCCTGCGACAGGTTGGCCAGGCGAGCCTGAAGTTCTTTGATGGCTTCTTCGGTGGCGCGGTACTCGTTGATCAGGGACATGGAGTGTTCCTTAATGCGTGTTCAGAAATGTGTGGGGCAATAATAGACAGCCGATACTCGCAAGTAAACATAATGTTGGGCAATTAACTGTTGATTAAGCTGTGACAATATTTCTCAGGTGAACAAAAATTTACATTAGCGTGTGCCATTTCGCCGGCTGTGTCAGATAGTGTCCACATTGCCAGCGTGGTTGCTACAGTGGCCGCGGCCGCTGCAATCAATACTGCGCTTTTCCTTGCGTGCCGCTAGAATAAGCGCCTTTGCGAAGTTCTGGAGTCTCATTCATGCGCACCTATCGTCTGGTGATCGCCTGCCCCGACCGTGTAGGGATCGTGGCGAAAGTCAGTAATTTCCTGGCCTTGTACAATGGCTGGATCAACGAAGCCAGCCATCATTCCGATGAGCAGAGCGGCTGGTTCTTCATGCGTCATGAAATCCGCGCCGAATCATTGCCCTTCGGTATCGAAGCCTTCCGTGAGGCGTTTGCGCCGATTGCCGAAGAGTTCTCCATGACCTGGCGGATAACCGACTCGGCGCAGAAAAAGCGCGTGGTGCTGATGGCCAGCCGCGAGTCGCATTGCCTGGCTGACCTGTTGCACCGCTGGCATACCGATGAACTGGACTGCGAGATCCCGTGTGTCATTTCCAACCACGACGACCTGCGCAGCATGGTCGAGTGGCACGGCATACCGTTCTTCCATGTACCGGTCGACCCCAAGGACAAGGCCCCGGCCTTTGCCGAAGTGTCGCGCCTGGTCGAAGAACACGCGGCCGATGTCGTGGTGCTGGCCCGCTACATGCAAATCCTGCCGCCGCAACTGTGCCGGGACTACGCGGAGAAGGTCATCAACATTCACCACAGTTTCCTGCCGTCGTTCGTGGGTGCCAAGCCTTACCACCAGGCCGCGCTGCGTGGGGTGAAGCTGATCGGTGCAACGTGCCACTACGTCACCGAAGAACTGGATGCCGGCCCGATCATCGAGCAGGACGTGGTGCGCGTGAGCCACGCCGACAGCATCGAAGACATGGTTCGCTTTGGCCGTGATGTGGAAAAGATGGTGCTGGCACGTGGCCTGCGTTATCACCTCGAAGACCGCGTGCTTGTGCATGGCAACAAGACGGTGGTCTTCGACTGATACCGTTGGGTTGCCTGCAAGCCTTTGGGGCTGCTCGGCAGCCCTATCGCTACGCTTGAGGAACATACCGATGGCCAAACGGCGCAACCAACCCACCGCCACGGCCCCGCCCACCGTAGGTGAAGGCTGCCTGGCGCGCTATGACCCGCAAGCGCTGGCCGACACCGACGGCACCGATTTCCCCGGCGCCGCCGAACTGTGGCAGCGGCTCAACCCGCCTGGCGCCGCCAGCGCGTCAGCAACGGACGCGCCAGCAGGCACACGAACACCGGCCCGCCTGCCAGCAGGTAAAAGTAATAAGTGACTGCCCGCCAGATGAGGATCGCCGCGGCGGCGGTGGAGCTGCCCACCAGCGGCGTCAGCAGGCTTGCAGACGTCAGCTCGGCCGCACCTGCCCCGCCCGGTAGCAGGCTGAATTGCCCGGCACTGAGCGACAGCATCTGCACCAGAAAGCTGGGGATCCATGCCAGCTCCCCGCCCAACCCGCGCAATACCAGGTACAACACGCTGTAGCGCAGCCCCCAGTGGATGCAGGTGAGGGTAAACACCAGCGCCAGCGTGCGCTTGGGCAACTGCCAGGTCTGCGCCAGTGCGGCGATGAAGTGCAGCAGTTTGCGGGCCCAGCGGCGCTTGCGCGGCGCGGCCACGCCCAGGCGTTGCAGCAGCCTGCCGTTGAGGCGCATGAGCGCGCGGCGGTAGCGCAGCAAGCCGATCACCCCAACCAGCGCACTGCACAGCAGCAACGCACTGCCCAGCAACATGTTTTGCTGGCTGTGGCCCAGGCTGTGAAACAATGCGTAGCCCGCAATCGCCAGCATCGCGCAGAAAAAGAACAGCAGGTCGTTCAATTGGTCCATGGCGAACACGGCGCCACTGCGCGCCGGGCCGATGCGCTCGCGTGCCAGCAGCGCCATCAGGGTTAACGGGCCACCACTGCCGCCGGGGGTGGTGCAGATGGCGAACTCGGTGGCCATCACCACGCCCAGGCTGCGCAGGTGCCCAAGCCTTGCGCCTTGCTGGCCCAGCAACAGGCGCAGGCGCATGGCGTTGATCACCCAGCACAGCAGGATCATGCCCAGCAGGGTCAGCAACAGGCCAGGATCGAACCCTTGCAACCGGGGCAGCAGGTCCCTGCCGCCAAGCAGGGCTGGCACCAGCATTGCTGCGACAAGTGCCAGGCCTAGCCAGGCCAGACGGCTCATGCGCTTACCTGGCGGTCAAGCCAGGCGGACTTGGTGAGGGGTTCGCGACCTTGGGCCATCAAGGTGCGCAGGGTATTGAGCCAGTACTCGCGGGAGCTACGGTGGCGCATGTCCACCGGGTGCAGGCCCAGGCGCAGGGTTTCGGCGTTCTGCCACCGTCTGCACTGCCAGTCGCACAGGGCCCGCGACAGCCCCCGGCGCCAGGCACTGCGGGCGCTCCACACCAGCCCTGGCGCCTTGATCGGGGTGAACTCGGGCAAGCGGTACAGGTGCTGCGGTGTGCTGGTGTAGCGCAAAGGCAGCTGGCGCAGCGCCTGGCGGGTGCCTTCGCTCATCAACCAGGCTGGCGCCACGAAACCTGCCACCGGCCATTGCTGTTGTGCGAACACGGCCAGGCCCTGTTCCAGGCGCTGCATGGCCTGCTGTTGATCAAGGCCATAGAACTCGCCTTCGTGGGTATAGATACGGCGCATGAAGAAGTCGCCTGGCGTGCGCGGCGGCGGGCCGTTGTCGGCATGGTAGTAGCCATGCAGCGCCAGTTCGTCGCCCTCGGCCAGGCGCCGTTCAAGCAGGCGGCAGAACGCCGGTGAGCGCAACAGCGGGTTGCGCTGGTGAAAGTCCGGAACCACCAGCCAAGTCATGGGCACACCGCCGATAGCATCCACCGCCTCCACGAAAGGTTGGTAGTCGGGCCATGTTTCAGGCGCGACATCGTGCAGTACCAGCATCAGGCTACGCGGTGCGGGGCGTGACTCAAGCATGGGCGCGCACCAGAGGCTGATGGCCGAGCACGGCCTGGTAGTGCTGCAGCAGGCCCGCGACCACGTTGTCCCATGAATAGTGCTGCTCGACGTGGCGGCGGGCCTGCGCGCCCAGCTTGCGCACACCTGCCTCGAATGCCTCGCGCACGGCTGTGGCCATGGCCTGGGCATCGTTGGCTGTACACAGGCGGCCGCACTGGTCATTGACGATTTCGCCGAAGGCACCCGCGCGCACGGCGACCACTGGCGTTGCACTGGCCATGGCTTCGAGAATCACCAGGCCGAAGGTTTCCTGGTCGCCGGCATGCACCAGCAGGTCGGCGCTGGCCATCAGCCGGGCGACCTCCTCGGGCGGGCAGAACTGGCCGATGACACTGACGTTGTCCGGCACATTGGCGGGCATGCCGGAGCCCACCAACAGCAGGTGGTAGGGGTGGCCCAGCTGCTGCATGCAGGCCAGCAATATCGGCAGGTTCTTTTCCCGGGAGCCACGCCCGGCGTAGATCAGCAGGCGGGTGGTATCGGCGATACCCAGTTCGGCACGCACATTGGCGTCGCGTTTGGACGGGTGGAACGTGGTCAGGTCCACGCCCAGCGGTTGTACGTGTACATCGCGCACGCCCAGACGGCGCAGTTTGTCGGCCATGACCCGGCTGGGGGCCAGCACCCGGTCGAAATTCCCATATAGCTTGCTGACATAGGCCTCGACATTGGGCGTGAACCAGTTGCCCATGCGGTTGCTGACCAGCAGCGGCAGGTCGGAGTGGTAGAAGCCGATTACCGGCACGTCCAGCTGGCGCCGGGCCTCCAGCGCCGCCCAGGCAGTCAGGTACGGGTCGCCGACCTCGATCAGGTCCGGCTTGAGCGAACGCAGGGTTTTGCACCACGGGGCCAGGCGTACCGGGAAGCGGTAGCCTTTGCCAAAAGGTAGCGGCAGTGCCGGTACTTGGTAGATGCCGTCGGCATTGTGGGCGCTGGCACCAGGAATCAACAGGCTATGGCGTACGCCCTGGATGGCGTCGAGGCGGTGATGTTTGGCATCAAGATAAGTTCGTACGCCACCGCTGGCGGGGGCGTAGAACATGGTGATGTCGGCGATGTGCACGATCAGCATCCCTCCGGGATCGTCTTTCGGGTCTGTCATCTGGCGCTTGGTTGGCGGCGATGACACGCCTAAAGGTTGACCTTTCAGAAGGATAGTTTGTTCGATCGGGGTTGCGCGGCAAGCTGCCCCAGGGGAGGAGGTGTACCTGCTCCCCTGGGGCACGTGGGACTAGATCCGGAAACTGCCCACCAGGTGCTTCAGGCGCCCGGCCTGCTGCTCCAGGTCGGAGCACGCACGCAGGGTGGCCTGCAGGTTCTCCACACCTTCCTGGTTGAGCATGTTGATCTCGTTGATATCCATGTTGATGGCTTCGACCACGGCAGTCTGCTCCTCGGTGGCGGTGGCCACCGACTGGTTCATGCCATCGATTTCGCCAATGCGCACGGTCACGCTGTCCAGCCGTTCGCCGGCCTGGTTGGCGATCTGCATGCTGTCGGTGCTGTGGCGCTGGCTCTGATCCATGGTTTCGACCGATGCGCGGGCACCCACCTGCAGTTCTTCGATCATGGCCTGCACCTGTTGCGCCGATTCCTGGGTGCGGTGGGCCAGGTTGCGTACCTCATCGGCCACCACGGCGAAACCACGCCCGGCTTCACCGGCGCGGGCCGCTTCGATGGCGGCGTTCAATGCCAGCAGGTTGGTCTGCTGGGAGATACTGGTAATCACTTCCAGAATCTGGCCGATGTTCACGGTTTTGCTGTTGAGGGTCTCGATGTGTTCGCTGGAGGTGACGATCAGGTCCGAGAGCCGGTTCATCGCCGCAATGTTGCGCTCGACCACCTGTTGGCCTTCTTCGGCCAGCAGCCTTGCGGAGCTGGCGTGCTGCGAGGCCTGGGCAGCGTTGCCGGCGATTTCCTGGGCCGCGGCACCCAGTTCGTTGATGGCCGCGGCCACGCTGTTGGTGCGGTTGGCCTGCTCATCGGAGTTGGTCATTGATGAGTTCGAGGCGCTGATCACCCGCAGCGCCACTTCATTGACTTGCTCGGTGGCCGAGGACACTTCGCGGATGCTGCTGTGAATACGCTCGACGAAGCGGTTGAAGGCGTTGCCGAGAACGCCGAATTCATCATGGTTATGGATGCGCAGGCGCTTGGTCAGGTCGCCCTCACCTTCAGCGATGTCTTCCATGGCGCGGGTCATGGTGTGCAACGGCTGCATCAGTACGCGAATCAGCAAGCCGAGCAAGGCGATGATGATGACCACGGCGACGACCGTGGCAACCACTGCCGAGGTGCGGAAGGTGCTCAGCATCGAGAAGGCCTTGGCCTTGTCCACCGACAGGCCGATGTACCAATTGGCCGAGGGCAGGCCGGTGATCGGAGTGAAGGTCAGCAAGCGTGCCTGGCCGTCGCTTTGCACTTCGGTCAGTTCGTTGCTCAGCTTGGGTGTGTGTTGCGGGAACAGGTCTGACAGCGACTTCATCACCAGGGCCTGGTCCGGGTGTACCAGGATCTTGCCCTGGTCATTGACCAGGAACGCATAGCCCATACCACCAAAGTCCAGCGAGTTGATGATTTGCACCAGGCCGTCCAGCGTCAGGTCGCCACCAACCACACCCACGCTGCTGGAGACCTTGCTGAGGATGCCGATGACCATCTTGTTGGTGGTCATGTCGATGTACGGTTCGGTCAACATGGCCCCGCTGGCATTCATGCCATCCTTGTACCAGGGCCGGGTGCGAGGGTCGTAGCCGTCGGGCATCTTCGCGTCCGGGCGAACACTGAAGCCGCCGTCGATCTTGCCCAGGTAAACGGTCAGGAAGCTGGAGAGCAGTGCGCGCTGGCCCATGAATGTTTCAGCGTTGGCCGGGTTCTGGGCAATGTTCTGCGCCAGGTTTTCCACCAGTTTGATACGCCCGTCGAACAGGTTGCGGATGTTGGTGGACGTGGAAGTACCCATTTCAGCCAAGTAGTTTTCCAGGTCCTCGCGGATGGCATTACGCTGCAGGTAATCGTTGTAAAGGGTGAAAAGGCTGAAGGCGAGTATGACGATCAGTGAGGCGGCCAACAGTATCTTGTGGCTGAAACGCAGGCTTTTATTCATGGCGTAATCGGTTCCGCTAAGGTTTTAATCAGGGCGTTCGCACGAGTGAGGCCGCAAGGCTGTGCAATATCCGGAAAAATCCCTTTTCGGTTGTTCCTCTCTTCTAAGACGAATATCACCCGAAGGTATCGGCCGGTTTCAGTTAAAGCTTGAGCAGGGGATTAAAGAGATGTTGGAAACTTCGACCATAGTTGTGGGATCGGGCCCGGATGGCCAGCCGCTCGGGCAAGCCATGCGCCTGGCCAACCGCCACGGCCTGGTGGCAGGCGCCACCGGTACCGGCAAGACCGTCACCTTGCAACGCCTGGCGGAAGTGTTCAGTGACGCCGGGGTCGCGGTGTTTGCCGCCGACGTGAAAGGCGACTTGTGTGGCCTGGGCGCCGCCGGTGCACCGCAGGGCAAGGTGGCCGAGCGCATCGCCGGCATGCCGTGGCTTGGGCATACGCCACGGGCCTACCCGGTGACGTTGTGGGATATCGCGGGGCAGTCCGGCCACCCGCTGCGCACGACCCTCAGTGAAATGGGGCCGCTGCTGCTGGGCAACTTGCTGGAACTGACCGACAGCCAGCAGGCGGCGTTGTATGCAGCGTTCAAGGTGGCCGACCGTGAAGGCCTGTTGCTGCTCGACCTGAAAGACCTCAAGGCGCTGCTTGCCCACTTGAAAGACAACCCGCAATTGCTGGGTGAAGACAGCGCGCTGATGACCACCGCCTCGACCCAGGCCTTGTTGCGCCGGCTGGCAACCCTCGAGCAACAGGGGGCCGAGGCGCTGTTCGGCGAGCCGGCGTTGCAACTGGAAGACGTGCTGCGCCCGGACCCCGATGGCCGCGGCCGTATCCACCTGCTTGATGCCAGCCGCTTGGTGCATGAAGCCCCCAAGGTCTACTCCACCTTCCTGTTGTGGCTGCTGGCTGAATTGTTCGAGCAGTTGCCCGAGCGCGGCGATGCCGAAAAACCGCTGCTGGCTTTGTTCTTCGACGAGGCGCACCTGTTGTTCAACGGCACGCCCAAGGCGCTGCAGGAGCGCCTGGAGCAGGTGGTACGGCTGATCCGGTCCAAAGGTGTGGGCGTGTTCTTCGTCACCCAGTCGCCGGGTGACTTGCCGGATGCGGTGCTGGCCCAGTTGGGCTTGCGCATTCAGCATGGCTTGCGGGCATTCACGGCGAAGGAGCAGAAGGCATTGCGGGCGGTAGCCGATGGCTTGCGCCCCAACCCAGCGTTCGACACCTTGAGCGTGCTCACCGAACTGGGCATTGGCGAAGCGCTACTGGGGGCGCTTGAAGAGAAGGGCACCCCGGCCATGGTCCAGCGCGTGTTGGTGGCACCGCCGCAATCGCGGATCGGGCCGTTGAGTGCTGCGGAGCGCGGTGCGCTGATTGCTGCTTCGCCGCTGGCCGGGCGCTATGACAAGCCGGTGGACCGTGAGTCGGCCTATGAAATGCTGACCCAGCGCAAAGGTGAGGCGGTGGAGCCGGCGCCGCAACCGAAGGCCGATGAAGAGAGCTTTGCCGACAAGGCCGGTGAGTTCTTGCAGAGTGCGGCGGGGCAGGCGATCAAATCGGCGGTGCGCCAGGCAGCCAACCAGTTGGGGCGGCAACTGGTGCGGGGGTTGATGGGGTCGTTGTTGGGGGGCAAGAAAAAATAGTTGGCTGCCACCTGGACCGTATCGAGCCTGGGCCTTGCGCACTGCCTGTGGGCCCAGCTGCCGATATGAAAAAGGCGCCCCGGGGTTAATGCCAGTCAGTTAAGTAGTTGGGGTCGCTTTGCGACCCTTCGCGGGCACGCCCGCTCCCACAGGGGATAGCGCATTTCTTGAGTTCAGCGCCAAGCGTGTAGGAGCGGGCGTGCCCGCGAAGGGCTGCAAAGCAGCCCCAATAACCCTTAACTGACAGGCATTAACCCCGTGGGCGCCTTTGTCTATTGCGGTGTCACTCAGCCAATGGCCTTGGACGCCAGCCAGAACAAGCCGGCCGCCAGGCCCATCGAGGCTGGCAGGGTCAGAACCCAAGCCATCAGGATGGTTTTGACGGTGCCACCTTGCAGGCCGCTTTTGTTGGCGACCATGGTGCCGGCCACGCCGGACGACAGCACATGCGTGGTCGACACCGGCAAGGCGAACACGTTGGCCATGCCGATGGCACAGGCCGCGGTGATCTGTGCCGACATGCCCTGGGCATAGGTCATGCCCTGCTTGCCGATCTTCTCGCCAACGGTCAGCACCACACGCTTCCAGCCCACCATGGTGCCCAGGCCCAAGGCCAGGGCAACGGCCACGATTACCCAGAACGGGGCGTATTCAGTGGTGGCGGTAAGGTCTTTGCGCAGTTTTTCCAGGTCGGCCTTTTCGCGGGCTTCCAGGCCAGGCAGCTTCCCAACCTTCTTCGCGGTGTCATCCAGGCACAGCAAGTAGCGGCGTACTTCAACGCGCTTCTCGGCAGCCAGGCTGTGATAGTCGGTCACGCCTTGCAACGAGGTTTGCAGTGCGGCGATGGTCGGCTCGGTCTGCTGCGGGTTGCAACTGAACTGTTCCGGCAGGTCGCTGGCCTTGGCCTTGCCCAGGGCCAGGAACTCGCCCAGGGTGGCGGCGTTGCGCTCGTAGAACTGGCTCATGTGCAGGGTGGCGTCGCGGGTACGCTCGATCTGATAGGTGGTACTGTTCAGGTCGAGCACGAACTTGGCCGGCACGATACCGATCAGCACCAGCATGATCAGGCCAATGCCTTTCTGGCCGTCGTTGGAACCGTGCACGAAGCTCACACCCATGGCAGAAACCACCAGGACCAGGCGGTTCCAGAAGGGCGGGTGCTTCTTGTCGTCGAGTTTACGGCGCTGTTCGGGGGTCTTGTGCATCTTCGACAGCGGGCGCCACCACTTCAGGCCGAGCAGCACCAGGGCAGCCACGGCGAAGCCTGCCATTGGCGAGACCACCAGCGACATGGCTATGTCGATGGCTTTCTGCCAGTTAACGCCGTCTCCCAGCGGGATGTCGTTGATCAGGGCATTGGCCAGACCTACACCCAGAATAGAGCCGATCAGCGTGTGCGAGCTGGAAGCGGGAATACCGAAGTACCAGGTGCCGAGGTTCCAGGTGATGGCCGCGGCCAGCAGGGAGAAGACCATGGCCAGGCCGTGCCCGGTGTTCACATTGATCAGCAACTCCACCGGCAGCAGGTGCACGATGGCGTAGGCCACCCCGACACCGCCCAGCAGTACGCCGAAGAAGTTGAACACGCCGGAGAAGAACACGGCGAGGTGGGGAGGCATGGCTTTGGTATAGATGACGGTAGCTACCGCGTTTGCGGTGTCATGAAAGCCATTGATGAACTCGAAGGCGAGTACGAAGGTCAAGGCGAGCAGCAGGCTCACCAATACCCAGGCATCCAGTCCGCTGAATAAATCGATCATGAAGGTTGTCTGGCGGTCATAGGGGGGCGGGATTATGCCAGAAAACCTTGGCAATCGATGCACCTCCAGCAGGCCGTTGGCACGGCCAAAAGCGCCAAAGCTGCCCTGCGAGCGGCCCTTGATTATAGGGCAAGTTCAGGTTAAATCGGCGAATTGCTGCGAAAAGCAGGTCAAAAACGTAAAGGTCCAGCTTCGGCGCTAATTAAAACGATCGTTTGAAATTTGTGAAAATCCATTTCACTTCGCTTGGGTAATAAGGCCAACACGCCCGGGCGAGCCGGGCGAACACAGCGCTGCATTGACCCGGGTCAGGGGTTCTCGCTGCGTAGTTCCTTTTCCATCCGTTCCAGTTCCTGGCTGAAAGCCTGGTCGCGCAGGCTGGCGCGTTTGCGCCAGGGTTTGCGCTCCGGTTCCGTTTGTGCGGCATAGGTGGTGACTTCGCCGCCGTAGACATCCTTGTAACGTTCAGCCTGGCGCTCGAGTTCTGCGCGCAGTTCATCTTTCGTCACATGCAGTACCTGAATTAAGTGTAATCACGGGGGTAACGCGTTATGCGCTTGTGCGCCCTGTTCCGGCCGCAACGGCTTGGTTCCACGGAAGGTTCCGTGGGCACAATTGCGTCACGACTGTGGTGCCGATTATAGCAACCGATAATTTGCCGAACATCGTTATTTAACCTGCACCGCCATCATCCGACGCACGTTATGGCATGTGCCGGTAAACAAGTTGGGGCTTTCTTACAAGTTTGAAAGGCATGCCGGATAAAAGTTCGGGCAACAAGCTGGCGAGGGGGGAATGAAAAACGGCCCCGCCGAAAGGCGAGGCCGTTGCCTGGGGACTTCTACGGTGGGTACCTGACCAGTCTCTCCAAAGAAGCCACATGTGGCAGGAGAAAGGTATAAGCAAAAGTGTCAGCGGTCAATTGCGATTATCGGCCGTTTGTTCGATAATCGCACGAACCGGCGTTTTTTTTGAGGTGTGCGATGAGTGACGAAACGGTGGACAACGCTTCTGCCAGCCCAGAGGCGGCACGGCCTGTGTTGGCGGCCATGGCGCCGCCGATCGTGGCCTCGCCGGCCAAGCGCATCCAGGCTTTCACCGGCGACCCGGACTTCATGACATCCCTGGCCCGTGGCCTGGCGGTGATCCAGGCTTTCCAGGAGCGCAAGCGCCACCTCACCATCGCCCAGATCAGCCACCGTACCGAAATACCCCGGGCCGCCGTGCGCCGTTGCCTGCACACGCTGATCAAGCTGGGCTATGCCACCACGGATGGGCGCACCTACTCGCTGCTACCCAAAGTGCTGACCCTGGGGCATGCCTACCTGTCATCCACGCCATTGGCGATTTCGGCCCAGCCGTACCTGGACCGCATCAGCGACCAGCTGCACGAGGCGGCCAACATGGCCACCCTCGAAGGTGACGACATCCTTTATATAGCCCGTTCGGCCACGGTCGAGCGCCTGATTTCGGTCGATTTGTCGGTGGGCGGGCGCCTGCCCGCCTATTGCACGTCGATGGGGCGCATTCTGCTGGCGGCGCTGGATGACACCAGCCTGCGCGAACACCTGGAGCGGGCCGACCTCAAGGCGCGCACCAGCCGTACCTTGCATGATGCCGAATCGTTGTTCGCCTGTATTCAGCAGGTCCGCGCCCAAGGCTGGTGTGTGGTGGACCAGGAACTGGAGCAGGGGCTGCGCTCGATTGCCGTGCCGGTGTACGACGCTTCCGGGCAGGTGCTGGCAGCCTTGAACGTAAGTACCCACGTCGGGCGGGTCACGCGCAGCGAACTGGAGCAGCGCTTCTTGCCGATACTGCTGGCTGCCAGCCGGGACCTGTGCCACCAGCTGTTTGGTTGAGCGCGCAAGGGAGGGGGGCGCAGCAACCTGCGGGGCCGGCGCCAGCGGTTTTTTGAACAGGCAAAACGGTTTCCTGTGCGATAAACGCACAGTGTCGTTCGCGGCGAATTGCTTCACCTGCGCCCGCTGATTAATGTCTCTCGCAACGGTCGGCTGTGCCGACCGAACAAGACAAACATGAGGCACATACCATGCATACTGTCCCTAGGCTGCTGCGCTCGCACCCGCATGCAGTTTCGTTGTATCCAGGCTAACCCAGGCCATTTTCCCTAGCGTTGCCCACCTGTACCGGCTAGCCGAGTGCAAAGGACTGGCTGTGCCCCTTATTCTGGATAACAACAATGAACCAAGCGCAAACCAACGTCGGCGCGAGCCTTGACGTCCAGTCGTTCATCAATCAGCAACCGTTGTCCCGCTATCAGTGGCGGGTCGTGCTGCTGTGCTTTCTGATCGTCTTCCTCGATGGCCTGGACACGGCCGCCATGGGCTTCATCGCCCCGGCCCTGTCGCAGGAATGGGGCATTGACCGTGCCAGCCTGGGCCCGGTGATGAGTGCCGCGTTGATCGGCATGGTCTTCGGCGCCCTGGGCTCGGGGCCGCTGGCCGACCGCTTTGGCCGCAAGGGCGTGCTGGTGGGTGCTGTACTGGTATTCGGTGGCTTCAGCCTGGCCTCGGCCTATGCCTCCAACGTCGACCAGCTGCTGGTGCTGCGCTTCCTGACCGGCCTTGGCCTGGGGGCGGGTATGCCCAACGCCACCACGCTGCTGTCGGAGTACACCCCAGAGCGGCTCAAGTCGCTGCTGGTCACCAGCATGTTCTGCGGCTTCAACCTGGGTATGGCCGGCGGTGGCTTCATTTCCGCGAAAATGATCCCGGCCTATGGCTGGCACAGCCTGCTGGTAGTCGGTGGCGTGCTGCCGTTGCTGCTGGCCGTGGTGCTGATGGTCTGGCTGCCGGAGTCGGCGCGCTTCCTGGTGGTGCGTAACCGTGGCACTGACAGGGTGCGCAAGACCTTGTCGCCGATCGCCCCGCAGGTGGTGGCCGAGGCGGCCAGCTTCAGCGTGCCGGAACAGAAGGCCGTGGCCGCCCGCAACGTGTTCTCGGTGATTTTCTCTGGCACCTACGGCCTGGGTACCGTACTGCTGTGGCTGACTTATTTCATGGGCCTGGTGATCGTCTATCTGCTGACCAGCTGGCTGCCGACCCTGATGCGTGACAGTGGCGCGAGCATGGAGCAGGCGGCCTTTATCGGTGCCTTGTTCCAGTTCGGTGGCGTGCTGAGTGCGGTCGGTGTGGGTTGGGCCATGGACCGCTTCAACCCGCACAAGGTGATCGGCGTTTTCTACCTGCTGGCCGGGGTCTTCGCCTACGCCGTAGGGCAGAGCCTGGGCAATATTACCTTGCTGGCGACGCTGGTGCTGGTGGCTGGTATGTGCGTGAACGGCGCCCAGTCGGCCATGCCGTCGCTGGCGGCGCGCTTCTACCCGACCCAAGGCCGGGCGACCGGGGTATCGTGGATGCTGGGCATCGGCCGCTTCGGCGCGATTCTCGGGGCCTGGAGCGGCGCGACCCTGTTGGGCCTGGGCTGGAGCTTCGAGCAGGTGCTCACGGCGCTGCTGGTGCCGGCAGCGCTGGCTACCGTTGGGGTGGTGGTGAAAGGGCTGGTGAGCCACGCCGACGCCACCTGATAGCGAGGCCGCCCTTGCCGGCCAGGCGCTGTACGATGGTGGGTAGTAAGGCAACAAATAGTTCGATAATCGCACGAATAGTCGATTATCGGATTGTAAGCTACCCACCGGCCTCCTTAATCTGAGCTTACTGAAGCACCCTGACCAGGAGCCTCCAATGCCACGTGCAGACCACCACCGAACCCACCGAAATCAAGCTGCCACCCCGCGTGACCTTGATGCCCGTACCGCCGCGGCCCATGGCCAGCCGGCAGGAGAAGCCTGATGCGAGACGTATTCATCTGTGACGCCATCCGTACCCCGATTGGCCGCTTTGGCGGCGCCCTGGCCGGTGTGCGTGCCGACGACCTGGCCGCCGTGCCACTGAAGGCGCTGATCGAGCGCAACCCCGGTGTGCAATGGGACCAGGTTGACGAGGTGTTTTTCGGGTGCGCTAACCAGGCAGGTGAAGACAACCGCAACGTGGCGCGCATGGCGCTGCTGCTGGCCGGCCTGCCCGAAAGCATTCCGGGCGTTACCCTTAACCGCCTGTGTGCTTCGGGCATGGATGCCATTGGCACTGCTTTCCGCGCCATTGCCAGCGGGGAAATGGAGCTGGCCATCGCCGGGGGTGTGGAATCGATGTCGCGCGCCCCGTTCGTCATGGGCAAGGCCGAAAGCGGCTATTCGCGCAACATGAAGCTGGAAGACACGACCATCGGCTGGCGTTTCATCAACCCGCTGATGAAGAGCCAGTACGGCGTGGACTCCATGCCGGAAACCGCCGACAACGTGGCCGACGATTATCAGGTATCGCGCGCCGACCAGGATGCTTTCGCCTTGCGCAGCCAGCAAAAGGCCGCTGCAGCGCAGGCAGCCGGTTTTTTTGCCGAGGAAATCGTGCCGGTGCGCATCGCCCACAAGAAGGGTGAAGTGATCGTCGAGTGTGATGAACACCTGCGCCCGGAGACCACCCTGGAAGCGTTGACCAAGCTCAAGCCGGTCAACGGCCCGGACAAGACCGTCACCGCCGGCAACGCTTCGGGCGTCAACGATGGTGCGGCAGCACTGATCCTGGCCTCGGCTGAAGCGGTGAAGAAGCATGGCCTTACCCCGCGTGCCCGCGTTCTGGGCATGGCCAGCGGTGGCGTTGCGCCACGGGTGATGGGCATTGGCCCGGTCCCGGCAGTGCGTAAGCTGACCGAGCGCCTGGGTGTGGCGGTGAATGATTTCGATGTGATCGAGCTCAATGAAGCGTTCGCCAGCCAAGGCCTGGCAGTGCTGCGTGAGCTGGGCGTGGCCGATGATGCGCCGCAGGTGAACCCCAATGGCGGCGCGATCGCGCTGGGCCACCCGCTGGGCATGAGCGGTGCTCGCCTGGTGCTGACGGCGCTGCATCAACTGGAGAAAAGCGGTGGCCGTAAAGGCCTGGCGACCATGTGCGTGGGCGTCGGCCAAGGCTTGGCGCTGGCCATCGAACGGGTTTGACCTGTCCTGGCCCCTTCGTGGGGCAAGCCGGGTGTTACAGCATGGTCGTTGCCCACTGCACAACGGCAAACTGTGGCAGCAGGCTTGCCCCGCGAAGGGGCCGGCACCTTCGACTCAAGGCCAAGTGCCAGCCTCAAGGCGGAACGAGGTGTTACCAGGTATGTCTAGAATAACCTGGGACCCTTCAGGAGTAATCTCACCATGACCTCAACCTATTACACCGGTGAAGAGCGCAGCAAGCGCATCTTCGCTATCGTTGGTGCCTCTTCGGGCAACCTGGTGGAATGGTTCGACTTTTACGTCTATGCCTTCTGTGCGATCTACTTCGCCCCGGCGTTCTTCCCCTCGGACGACCCCACGGTGCAGTTGCTGAACACCGCGGGGGTATTCGCCGCAGGCTTCTTGATGCGCCCGATTGGTGGCTGGATCTTCGGCCGCCTCGCTGACCGCCATGGCCGCAAGAACTCGCTGATGATCTCGGTGCTGATGATGTGCTTCGGCTCGCTGATGATCGCCTGCCTGCCCACCTATGCCAGCATTGGCACCTGGGCCCCGGCGCTGCTGTTGCTGGCGCGCCTGATCCAGGGCCTGTCGGTGGGTGGCGAGTACGGCACCACCGCCACGTACATGAGTGAGGTGGCCCTGCGCGGCCAGCGCGGCTTCTTTGCCTCGTTCCAGTACGTGACGCTGATCGGCGGCCAGCTTTTGGCCGTGCTGGTGGTAGTGATCCTGCAGCAGCTGCTGACCGAGGATGAGCTGCGTGCCTGGGGCTGGCGCATTCCGTTCGTGGTCGGGGCCATTGCTGCACTGATCTCGTTGATGCTGCGCCGCTCGCTGCACGAAACCAGCAGCGCCGAAACCCGTCAGGACAAGGATGCCGGCACCATCAAAGGCTTGTTCAGCAACCACGCTGCAGCCTTCATCACCGTGCTGGGCTACACCGCAGGTGGGTCGCTGATTTTCTACACCTTCACCACCTACATGCAGAAGTACCTGGTGAATACCGCTGGCATGACGGCGAAGAACGCCAGTTATGTGATGACGGCTGCGCTGTTCCTGTTCATGGTGCTGCAGCCGTTCTTCGGCATGCTGTCCGACAGGATTGGCCGACGCAATTCCATGCTGCTGTTCGGCGCGTTGGGAACGCTGTTCACCGTGCCGCTGCTGATGGCGTTGAAAACCGTGACCAGCCCGTTCATGGCCTTCGTGCTGATCAGCCTGGCACTGTGCATCGTCAGTTTCTATACCTCGATCAGCGGCCTGGTGAAGGCCGAAATGTTCCCGCCGCAAGTTCGCGCGCTGGGTGTAGGCCTGGCTTACGCGGTGGCCAACGCGGCATTCGGCGGTTCGGCCGAGTACGTGGCCCTGGGGCTGAAGACCATGGGGATGGAGAATACGTTCTACTGGTACGTGACGGCGATGATGGCGATAGCCTTCCTGTTCAGCCTGCGCCTGCCGAAGCAGGCCGAGTACCTGCACCATGATCATTAAGGAAGCTGCATGAGCAACCAACTGTTCGATGCCTACTTCACCGCGCCGGCCATGCGCGAGGTTTTTTCCGACCGTGGCCGCCTGCAGGGCATGCTGGATTTCGAGGCCGCGCTCGCCCGCGCCGAGGCTTCGGTCGGCTTGGTTCCGCACAGCGCCGTGGCCTCCATCGAGGCGGCCTGCCAGGCCGAGCGCTATGACGTAGGCGCCCTGGCCAATGCCATCGCCAGCGCTGGCAACTCGGCAATCCCGCTGGTGAAGGCGTTGGGCAAGGTGATCGCCACCGGCGTGCCCGAAGCCGAGCGTTATGTGCACCTGGGCGCTACCAGCCAGGATGCGATGGACACCGGCTTGGTATTGCAGTTGCGCGCTGCCCTCGACTTGCTGGAAAGCGACCTTGGCCAGCTTGCCGAAACCTTGGCGCAGCAGGCCTTGAGGCACGCCGACACCCCCATGGTGGGGCGCACGTGGCTGCAACATGCCACGCCGGTGACCTTGGGGATGAAGCTGGCCGGGGTGCTTGGCGCCGTGACCCGCCATCGCCAGCGCTTGCAGGCGTTGCGCCCGCGCTTGCTGGTGCTGCAGTTCGGCGGCGCCTCGGGCAGCCTGGCGGCCTTGGGCAGCAAGGCGCTGCCGGTGGCCGAGGCGCTGGCCGAGCAACTGCGGCTGGCCCTGCCGGAACAGCCTTGGCACACCCAGCGCGACCGCTTGGTGGAGTTTGCCTCGGTGCTGGGCATGATCGCCGGCAGCCTGGGCAAGTTTGGCCGCGATGCCAGCTTGCTGATGCAAACCGAGGCTGGCGAAGTGTTCGAGCCTTCCGCGCCGGGCAAGGGCGGCTCTTCGACCATGCCCCACAAGCGTAACCCGGTGGGGGCCGCCGTTCTGATCGGGGCCGCCACCCGGGTGCCGGGCCTGGTTTCGACGATGTTCAGCGCCATGCCCCAGGAACACGAGCGCAGCCTGGGGTTGTGGCATGCCGAATGGGAAACCCTGCCAGAAATCTGCTGCCTGGTCTCCGGTGCGTTGCGCCAGGCCCAGGTGATTGCCGAGGGGATGGAGGTGGATGCCGAGCGCATGCGCCGCAACCTCGACCTGACCCAGGGCCTGGTGCTGGCCGAGGCGGTGAGCAATGTGCTGGCACAGCGCCTGGGCCGCGACCGCGCCCACCACCTGCTGGAGCAATGCTGCCAGCGCGCTGTGGCCGAGCATCGTCACCTGCGTGCCGTGCTGGGTGAGGAGCCGCAGGTCAGCGCCGAACTGTCCGCCGAGGAACTCGATCGCTTGCTCGACCCGGCCCATTACCTGGGCCAGGCCCGCGTCTGGGTGGCGCGCGCCGTGTCCGAACATCAACGTTTCACTGCCTGAAGGAGACCGCTGTGGCGCATTTGCAACTGGCCGATGGCGTTTTGAATTACCAACTCGATGGCCCGGCAGACGCCCCGGTGCTGGTCCTGTCCAACTCGCTGGGTACCGACCTGGGCATGTGGGACGCCCAGATGCCGCTGTGGGCCCAGCAATTCCGGGTGCTGCGCTACGACACCCGTGGCCACGGTGCATCGCTGGTCACCGAAGGCCCTTATTCCATCGAGCAACTGGGCCGCGATGTGCTGGCGCTGCTCGATGGCCTGGACATTGCCAAGGCGCACTTTGTCGGCTTGTCGATGGGTGGCCTGATTGGCCAGTGGCTGGGCATCAATGCCGGTGAGCGCTTGCGTAGCCTGACCTTGTGCAACACCGCCGCCAAAATCGCCAATGACGAGGTGTGGAACACCCGTATCGACACCGTGCTCAAGGGCGGCCAGCAGGCCATGGTCGACCTGCGCGACGCGTCCATTGCCCGCTGGTTCACCCCAGCCTTTGCCCAGGCACAAGCCGCAGAGGCCCAGCGTATCTGCCAGATGCTGGCGCAGACCTGCCCCCAGGGTTATGCCGGCAACTGCGCGGCGGTGCGTGATGCCGACTTCCGTGAGCAACTCGGTCGCATCCAGGTGCCGACGTTGATCGTGGCAGGGACAGAAGATGTGGTAACCACCCCGGCGCACGGCCAGTTCATGCAAACCGGTATTGCCGGTGCCGAATATGTCGAGTTCCCGGCAGCGCACCTGTCCAACGTCGAGATTGGCGAGGCGTTCAGCCGCCGCGTGCTTGCCTTCCTGTTGGCTCACTGAGGACCCTGCCATGGACGAGAAACAACGCTACGACGCCGGCATGCAAGTACGCCGCGCGGTACTGGGCGATGCCCATGTGGACCGCAGCCTGGAAAAGCTCAACGACTTCAATGGCGAGTTCCAGGAAATGATTACCCGCCATGCGTGGGGTGACATCTGGACCCGCCCCGGTCTGCCACGTCACACCCGCAGCCTGATCACCATTGCCATGCTGATCGGCATGAACCGTAACGACGAACTGAAGCTGCACCTGCGCGCAGCGGCCAACAACGGCGTGACCCGCGACGAGATCAAGGAAGTGCTGATGCAGAGCGCGATCTACTGCGGCATTCCATCGGCCAACGCCACCTTCCACCTGGCGGAGTCGGTATGGGACGAGCTAGGGGTAGAGTCGCGTAGCTGACCCTCACGCGGCCCCGCCTGTAGGAGCGGCCTTGTGTCGCGATGGGCTGCGCAGCAGCCCCGGAATATCAGCTTCGCAGCTACGATTGCCGGGGCCGCTGCGCAGCCCATCGCGACACAAGGCCGCTCCTACACAGGTGCCGGGGTTACAGCGCGACACAAGGCCGCTCAGGTGCCACGGTTACATCGAGCGTATGGCCACCGGGCCTGCGTTGCTTTCCACAGCCTGCTTCAGGGCCGGGCACAAGCCCAACATGAAGGCCGCTTCTGCCACCACGAACAAAGGCCCGATGATCAGGCCACTGATGTCGTCCACAAACGCTGGTTTTCGGCCTTCGTAATAGTGGCCGACGAACTGGATGATCCAGCCCAGCACGAACGCGCCCACCCCGGCACCGAGCCACAGGCCGGTAGGCTGCACCGCCAGCACCTGGCCAACCCACAGGCACAAGCCCAGCAACGCCCCCATCACCAGCCCGAAGCGCAGGTCCAGGCGCAGGTAGAACCAGACCGAAGCCGCTGCCGCCAGCAGGGCAGGGGACAGCCATATGCCGGCAACCTCCCACCCGGGGCGGGACAGCAGGATGGTGACTGCCAGCACGATCATGGGGATGCCGATGAAGTGGGTGACGATGTTGCGCGGGTCGCGGTGGTAACTGGCGTACTGGCTCAGGTGGTCGACGAGCGTTTTCATTGTTGTGCCTCCCTGGTTTGCCTGGGCTGGTCAAGCTGCCTGTCAGGGCCCTGCGCGGCGGTTACACGCCGCGACAGGCCCGGTACAGGCAATGGGTATAGCTCAGGATAGCCCGCAGCCACCACTATTATCAGCGGGGCGAATGGCAGGGGCGCCCCGCGGGCTTATCCAGCGGGGCCATGGCGCACATTGGCAGGGCTTACACTTACAGCAGGTTCAGCGGGTAGCTCACGATCAGCCGGTTCTCGTCGAAGGCGTTGGTGCTGAAGTCACGGCGCATGGTGGAGTTGCGCCATTTCACCGACAGGTCCTTGAAACTGCCCGATTGGATCACGTACGCCAATTCGGTTTCCCGGGCCCATTCCTTGCCATCATCAACGTTGCCGACGGTCACGTTCTCACCCTTGATATAGCGGTTCATCAGCGTCAGGCCGGGAACGCCAACAGTGGCGAAGTTGAAGTCATGGCGCACCTGCCAGGAGCGTTCCTTGGCGTTGTCGAAGCTGGAGTTGTAGCTGTCGTTGGCCAGGGTCCCGCCGCTGGTGCCGTTGACCCGCATCCAGGCGTTGTCGCCGCTGACCTTTTGCAGGCCCACGTAGAACGTATGGCCCTGGTAGCGCGCCGAGAACAGCGCCGAGGCGGTACGGTTGTCCAGTTTGCCGGCACGCTCGGCGCCGTCTTCCTTGCCGATGAAGTAGCCCAGGTTGGCGCCCAGGGTCCAGTCGCCCAGCGGCTGGCTGTGGGTCAGGTTCAGGTACTGTTGGTGGTAGATGTCCTTGAGCTGGGCATCCCACAGGCCAATCATGGTGCGTTTGTCGTTGAAGGTGTATTCGCCGCCACCGAAGTTGAACCGGTCGGAGGTGAACGCACCTTTGCCGTTCATCGACATGTCTTCCATGCTGGCGTCGTTGCGCGGGCTGTTGCCGCGGAACTGGCCGGCGTACAGGGTCAGGCCGGCGATTTCCCTGGAGGTCAGCTGGCCACCGCGGAAGGTTTGCGGCAGCGAACGGCCGTCGTCCGAACGCAGGATCGGCAGCACCGGCATCCATTCCCCGACCTTCAGTTCGGTTTCGGAAAGCTTGGCCTTCAACGCCACACCCAGGCGGCCGAAATCATCGGCTGGGCGGCCATCGTCGTGCACGGGTAGCAGGTGGGTGTTGGTGGTGCCTTTGCCACCGTCGAGCTTGACCGAATACAAGCCCAGCACGTCCACGCCGAAACCGATGGTGCCTTGGGTGAAGCCGGAACGGGCATCCAGAATGAAGCTCTGCGTCCATTCTTCGGCCTTGCCCTGTGGGTTGGCCGGGTCAACGAAGTTACGGTTGATGTAGAAGTTGCGCAGGTTGAGGGTGGCCTTGGCGTCTTCCAGGAAACCGCCTTGGTCGGCAGCAAAGACGGGGAGGGCGCAGGACATGGCCAACAGGCCGGGCAGCAGCTGGCGTGCGGTTTGCGAAGTGCTCATCTGTCGTGGATCTCTTGTTTTTATTGGGGCGTTGCGTGGGGGGATGGTGCGGCGTGAGGCGGGGATGAGGCAATTCGTCGCAAACGGAAGGGGGCGATAATCGAACGGAATGTTCCAGTTGGTTAATTACTGACACATTTTGCAGCAACCATGAAAAAGGCCCACCGCCAGGGTGGGCCTTGTGCTGTACCAAGCCAGGTCAGCCTTTGGGTGTATCCACCGCGGCTTGCTGGTTGGCTTGGCCAGTGCGCTCGTACCAGCCGCCACCAAGCGCCTTATACAGGTTGACCTCGCTGGTCAGCTGCGACAGGCGATCGCCGATCAGCGCCTGCTGGGCACTGAACAGGTTGCGCTGGGCGTCGAGGAAGGTCAGGTTGCTGTCGATACCGATACGGTAGCGGCGCGCGGCCAGGCGATAGTAGTCCTGGTTGGCTTGCACCAGGTCGCGTTGGGCCTGCAATTGCTCTTCGAAGGTCTTGCGCGCTGCCAGGCCATCGGAGACTTCCTGGAAGGCCGTCTGGATGGTCTTTTCGTACTTGGCGACGTTGATGTCCTTCTGGATTTTCGAGTAGTCCAGGCTGGCCTTCAGGCTGCCGGCGTTGAAGATCGGCAGGTTGATCTGCGGCTGGAACAGCCAGGTGCCCTGGCCGCCCGAGAACAGGTGTCCCATGTCGGGGCTCAGGCTGCCGGCGTTGGCCGTCAGGCTGATGCTTGGGAAGAACGCTGCGCGGGCGGCGCCGATATTGGCATTGGCGGCCTTGAGCAGGTGTTCGGCTTCCTGGATGTCCGGGCGGCGCTGGAGGATGTCGGACGGCAAGCCGGCCGGTACTTCCGCCAGTTGATCGGCGTCGAGCTCCAGCGGCTTGGGCAGGTTGGCAGGAATGCCGGTGCCCAGCAGCACGGTCAGGCTGTTGACGTCCTGGGCGACCAGGCGCTGGTACTGCGAATACTTGACCCGGGCCCCTTCCACGGCGGTGCGCGCCTGGCTCAAGTCCAGTGCCGAGGCCACGCCCACTTCATTGCTGCGGCGGGTGAGGTTGTAGCTTTCCTCGTAGGTCTTCAGCGTTTCTTCGGTCAGCTTGAACAGCGCCTGGTCGGCCTGCCAGGTGTAGTAGGCGTTGGCCACGCTGGCCACCAGGGCAATTTGCGTGGACCGCCGTGCCTGTTCGCTGGACAGGTAGGTTTCCAGGGCTTGCTCGGTCAGGCTGCGTACCCGGCCGAACAGGTCCAGTTCATAGGCGCTGACACCCAGCGTGGCCGAGTATTGGCTGGTGATGCTGGACTGACCGGTTTGCGACATGTTCGCCGGTACCCGCTGGCGGCTACCGCTGGCGTTGGCGGAAACCGCCGGGAACAGGTCGGCCCGCTGAATGCGATACTGCGCGCGGTACGCGTCGAGGTTCAGTGCGGCAACACGCAGGTCGCGGTTGTTGACCAGCGAAGTCTGGATCAGCTGCTGCAGTGCCGGGTCACGGAAGAACTGGCGCCAGCCCTGTTCGGCAGCGGCGACGTCTGCCGACTGCGTGGGGGAATATGCAGGGCCTTGCGGCCACTGCGCAGCCACCGGCGATTCCGGGGTCTGGTAGTCAGGGATCAGCGAGCAGCCGCCCAGAATGAAAGCGGTTACCGCCAGGGACAACAAAGACTTGGTCATTGCCCAGCCTCATAACGTGGAGTTTCAGGGGTGGCGTCTTTTTCCGGCTTTTTGCTGCCGAACAGCGACGACACTGCGACGAAGAATAGCGGTACCCAGAAGATTGCCAGCACGGTCGCGCTGATCATGCCGCCGATCACGCCGGTGCCGATGGCGTGCTGGCTGCCGGCGCCCGCGCCGCTGGCGATGGTCAACGGTACCACGCCAAGGATGAATGCCAGCGAGGTCATGATGATCGGGCGCAGACGCATGCGGCAGGCTTCGATCGCGGCGTCGTACAGGCTGCGACCCTCCTCGTGCAGTTCCTTGGCGAACTCGACGATCAGAATGGCGTTTTTCGCCGCCAGGCCGATGGTGGTCAACAGGCCGACCAGGAAGTACACGTCGTTGGACAGGCCGCGCAGGCTGGTGGCGATCAGTGCACCGATGATACCCAGCGGTACCACCAGCACCACGGCGATCGGGATCGACCAGCTTTCATACAGCGCTGCCAGGCACAGGAACACGAACAGTACCGAGAGGGCGAACAGTGCCGGCATCTGCGAGCCGGAGAGTTTTTCCTCGTAGGACATGCCGGTCCAGGAGAAGCCCACACCGCTAGGCAGTTCGCCGGCAATACGCTCGACCTCGGCCATGGCTTCACCGGTGCTGTAGCCAGGCGCCGGGGCACCGAGAATCTCCATGGCCTCCACACCGTTGTAACGCGACAGCTTGGGCGAACCGTAGCTCCACTCACCCTTGGCGAAGGAGGAGAACGGCACCATCTCGCCAGCGCCATTGCGCACGTACCACTTCTGCAGGTCTTCAGGGCTCATCCGCGCGTTGGCTTCGCCCTGGATGTACACCTTCTTGACCCGGCCACGGTCGATGAAGTCGTTGACGTAGCTGGCACCTAAGGCAATGGACAGGGTGTTGTTGATGTCGGCGATGGTCACGCCCAGGGCGCTGGCACGCTCGTCATCGATGGTCAGCTGGTACTGCGGCTCGTCGTTCAGGCCGTTCGGGCGTACGCCACTGAGCACTTTGCTCTGCGACGCCTTGGCCAGGAACTCGTTGCGCGCTTCCATCAGCTTGGCATGGCCGACACCACCGCGGTCCTGCAGGAACACGTCGAAACCGGTGGCGTTACCCAGTTCCAGCACCGCCGGTGGGGCAAACGCGAACACCATGGCATCGCGGAAGGTGAAGAAGTGCTGCTGGGCGCGTTGGGCCAAGGCGAACACGCTGTTTTCCTGGGACCGTTCACCCCATGGCTTGAGCATGATGAATGCCATGCCCGAGCTTTGGCCACGGCCGGCGAAGTTGAAGCCGTTGACGGTGAATACCGACGACACGGTGTCGGCTTCATCCTTGAGCAGGTATTCGCGCATCTGGTCGACCACCACCTGGGTGCGCTCGGCACTGGAGCCGGCCGGGGTCTGCACCTGGGCGAACAGCACGCCCTGGTCTTCCTCGGGCAGGAACGCGGTAGGGATACGGGCGAACAGCCAGATCATGCCAACCACGATCAGTGCATAGGCCAGCAGGAACGGCACCTTGTTGCGCAGGATGGCGCCCACGCTGCGCTCGTAGCCGTTGACGCTGCGGTCGAAGTTGCGGTTGAACCAGCCGAAGAAGCCACCTTTGGCGGTGTGGTGCTCGCCCTTTTTCAGCGGCTTGAGCATGGTCGCGCACAGGGCAGGGGTGAAGATCAGCGCCACCAGCACCGACAGCCCCATGGCCGAAACGATGGTGATGGAGAACTGCCGGTAGATTACGCCGGTGGAGCCACTGAAGAACGCCATGGGCAGCAGAACCGCCGACAGCACCAGGGCGATACCCACCAGGGCGCCCTGGATCTGCTCCATGGAGCGCTTGGTCGCCTCCTTGGGCGGCAGGCCGTCTTCGGACATGACCCGCTCGACGTTCTCCACCACGACGATGGCATCGTCCACCAGCAAACCGATGGCCAGCACCATGGCGAACATGGTCAGGGTGTTGATGCTGAAACCCGCAGCAGCAAGGATGCCGAAGGTACCCAGCAACACTACCGGCACGGTCATGGTGGTGATGATGGTGGCGCGGAAGTTCTGCAGGAACAGGTACATCACCAGGAACACCAGCACCACCGCTTCGATCAGCGTATGGATTACGCCACTGATCGACTCGGTGACCACCGGCGTGGTGTCATACGGGAATACCGCTTTCACCCCAGGTGGGAAGAAGGGTTCCAGGTCGCTGATGGTCTGGCGCAGCGCCTTGGCCGTGTCCAGGGCGTTGGCCCCGGTTGCCAGCTTCACGGCCAGACCGGAGGCGGGCTTGCCGTTGAACTGGGCGCTGATGGCATAGTTTTCACCGCCCAGGCCAACCTCGGCGACATCCCCCAGGCGCACCTGGGAACCGTCGTTGTTGACCTTGAGCAGGATCTTCTCGAACTGCTCGGCGGTCTGCAGGCGGGTCTTGCCGATGATGGTCGCGTTCAGCTGGGTACCCGGCATGGCCGGCAGGCCGCCAAGCTGGCCGGAGGACACCTGCACGTTCTGCGCAGCCACGGCATTCTTGACGTCGACCGGGGTCAGCTGAAACTTGTTCAGCTTGGCCGGGTCGAGCCAGATGCGCATGGCGTACTGTGCACCGAACACCTGGAAGTCGCCCACACCGGCAGTACGCGAGATCGGGTCCTGCATGTTGGAGACGATGTAGTTGGCCAGGTCGTCCTTGGTCATGCTGCCGTCTTCGGACACCAGGCCGATCACCATCAGGAAGTTCTTCACTGCCTTGGTAACACGGATACCTTGCTGCTGCACTTCCTGCGGCAGCAGCGGGGTGGCCAGGTTGAGCTTGTTCTGCACCTGCACCTGCGCAGTGTCGGGGTTGGTGCCTTGCTCGAAGGTGGCGGTAATGGTCATGCTGCCGTCGGAGTTGCTTTCCGACGACACATAACGCAGGTTGTCGATACCGTTGAGCTGCTGCTCGATCACCTGGACCACGGTGTCCTGCACGGTCTGCGCCGAAGCGCCCGGGTAGGTCACGGCGATGGCGATGGCCGGCGGCGCGATGCTGGGGTACTGGTTGATCGGCAGCTTCAGGATCGACAAGGCCCCGACCAGCATGATCACCAAGGCGATCACCCAGGCGAAGATCGGGCGATCGATAAAGAACTTCGACATGGTTTACTCCGCTTTGGCGTCTGCTTTCGCCGCGTTGGCCTGATCAGGGCTGCCCGGCTTCTTGACGTTGGTGGCTTCGCTGACCTTGACCTCGACGCCAGGGCGCACGTACTGCAGGCCTTCGGTGATCAGGCGGTCACCCGGGTTGAGGCCTTCTTCGATCAGCCAGTCGCTGCCCAGGGTTCGGTTGGCCTTGAGCTGACGCAGTTCGACCTTGTTGTCCTTGTTCACCACCAGCGCGGTTGGCGCACCTTTCAGGTCGCGGGTAACGCCCTGTTGCGGGGCCAGAATGGCGTTGGCGTTGACCCCGGCCTTCAACCGCGCATGCACGAACATACCGGGCAGCAGGGTGTGGTCAGGGTTGGGGAACAGCGCACGCAGGGTCACCGAGCCGGTGGTCTCGTCGACTGCAACTTCCGAGAACTCCAGGCGGCCTTCCTGCTTGAACAGGCTGCCGTCTTCGAGCACCAGCTGTACCGAGGCGGCGTTGTCGCCAGCCTTCTGCAACTGGCCGCTTTCCAGGTCGCGGCGCAGCTTGAGCAGCTCGGCAGTGGACTGGGTAACGTCGACGTAGATCGGGTCGAGTTGCTGGATGGTGGCCATGGCGTTGGTCTGGCCGTTGTTCACCAGCGCACCTTCGGTGACCGCTGAGCGGCCGATACGCCCGCTGATAGGGGCCAGCACCTTGGTGTAGCGCAGGTCGATCTGTGCACTTTTCAGCGATGCTTCTGCTTGCAACCGTTTGGCATTGGCGTCGTCGTATTCCTGCTTCGACACGGCCTGCTCGTCGATCAGTTGCTTGTAACGCTCGGCCAGCGAGCGGGTAGCTTGCAGGTTGGCCTGGGCGTTACCCAGCGCTGCCTCGTACACGGCAGGGTCGATCTGGTAGAGCTGCTGGCCTTCCTTGACGTCGCTGCCTTCCTTGAACAGGCGCTTGAGAATGATGCCATTGACCTGCGGGCGCACTTCGGCAATGCGGTAGGCACTGGTGCGCCCCGGCAATTCCGAGGTCAGGGTGAAAGGTTGTGGCTGGATGGTTACGACGCCGACCTGAGGAGCCTGCGCCGCTGGCGCTGCTTCTTCTTTCTTACAGCCACTGAGCAGTGTTGCCAGGGCGACGGCGGAAACCAGAGCGGTAACGGCTGGCTTGAATTGCATGAGGATCCTCGGGTCGCAGGAGCAGGTAGACGCTCAAGAATAATGGAAGAGTCGAGATCTGGAGAAATTTGCTATCCGGTAGATAAATAGCTTGCTAAGGAATATACTTACATTCATGGTTGTTTGTAAATACCGCTTGGTTGTACCCAGGTACCGCCACAGCCCGTGATTAGCCCCGCCGCGAGGCGCCCTGCAGAGGTGCCCGCGAAATGTTTCCCCGTGCGCAGCGTGCGTTCGGGCCCGATGAGGTTGTACTGCCATGGTCCGTCGAACCAAAGAGGAAGCCCAGGAAACCCGCGCCCAGATCATCGAGGCAGCGGAGAAGGCCTTCTACAAGCGCGGGGTTGCGCGAACCACGCTGGCCGACATCGCCGCGTTGGCGGGGGTGACCCGCGGGGCGATCTACTGGCACTTCAACAACAAGGCCGAACTGGTGCAGGCGTTGCTCGACAGCCTGCATGAAACCCATGACCATTTGGCGCGCGCGAGCGAAAGCGAGGACGAGGTCGACCCGCTGGGCTGCATGCGCAAGCTGCTGTTGCAGGTGTTCAACGAGCTGGTGCTCGATGCCCGAACCCGGCGTATCAATGAGATCCTGCATCACAAGTGCGAGTTCACCGATGACATGTGTGAGATTCGCCAGCAGCGCCAGGCCGCAGTGCTGGATTGCCACAGGGGCATTACCCTGGCCCTGGCCAATGCCGTGCGCCGGGGCCAGTTGCCGGGCGAGCTGGATGTCGAGCGCGCGGCGGTGGCCCTGTTTGCCTATGTCGATGGCCTGATCGGGCGCTGGCTGTTGTTGCCGGACAGCATTGAACTGTTGGCGGATGTCGACAAATGGGTCGACACCGGGCTGGATATGCTGCGCTTGAGCCCGGCGCTGCGCAAATGACTCTTTGTTAAGGATTGTGAGGGAGTGTTTCCGCTTTGTATTAAGGGACGATTAATGCGTTGCGTGCCCTCAGCCAGGCACCGTGCCTGCACCATGGCCAGGTGCTCAACGGCCGCGCAGTTGCCGGTCCGGTAACGCCACCGCCGCGATCAGCCCTAGCACCGCGACCACCGCGCTGCCCAGCAACAGCTGGCGGAATGTCTGCAGCAACCGCCCTTGGGTCGCCTCGTCCACCTCTCCCGCCTTCAAGCTCCCCAGCAACGGGTTACCGAGCAATTCGAAACCGCCCTGGTGCAGCAGTGCCAGCAACAGGCTGGACATGCATGCCACGCCCATGGCCCCGCCCAGCGAGCGGAACAGGTTGGTGGTGCTGGTGGCGACGCCGATGTCCTGGCTGGCCACCGCGCTTTGCGTGGCTACCAGCGAGGTCGGGAACTGCAGGCCACAGGCTATCCCGGTCAACAGCATGAACAGTGCGCTGGGCAACGCCGACTGCGGCGAGGTGAAGGCCATGCCGACGATGGCCAGCGGCATCAATGTTGCGCCGGCAAGGATCTGCGGTTTGTAGCGCCCGGTGAGGCTGGTCATGCGGCCACCGGTGAACGCCCCCATGGGCAGCCCCATCACCAGCGGTAGCAGGTGCAGGGCGGCGCTGTCGGCACCGGCACCGGTGATGCCTTGGTAGCGCAAGGGCATGAGCATGGTCAGGGAGATGGACTGGAAGCTGGCAAAGAAGATCACCCCCCAACACAGCACGGCTACCCGATTGCCGAACAGGCCAAGTGGCAGCAACGGTTCCGCGCAGCGGCTTTCGTGGGCAATGAACAAGCCCAGGCCCAGCACGGCGCAGGCGAACAATGCCAGCACGGCCGGGTCGCCCCAGCCTTGGCCCTGGCCGACCAGGGTAATGCCCAGCAGCAGGCTGCCCAGGCCGAGAATCAACAGTACAGCGCCAAGGTAGTCGACCTGGGCCTGGCGGTGTTGTACCGGCATGCCCGCCAAGGCTCGGTGAATCGACCACAAGGCCAGCAGCCCCAGCGGCAGGTTGATCCAGAAAACGCCGCGCCACGACAGGTATTCGGTCAACCAACCGCCCAGCACGGGCCCGGCGACACTGGCCACGGCATACATGCTGCTGAAGTAGCCCTGATAACGGCCACGCTCGCGGGGCGGCACGAAGTCACCGATGATCGCCTGGCTGACCGAGACCATGCCGCCTGCGCCGATGCCTTGCAGTACCCGGGTCAGCACCAGTTGCTGCATGTCCTGGGCCAGCGCGCAGGCGATCGAGGCCAGGGTGAACAGGCTGATGCCGGTCAGGATCATGCGCCGTCGGCCGTACAGGTCGCCCAGTTTGCCGTAGATGGGCACGGCGATGGTCATGGCGACCATGTAGCCGGAAATGACCCAGGCCAGCAGGCCGACGTCGTTGAACTGGGCCGAGATGGCTGGCAGCGAGACGGCGACAATGGTCTGGTCCAGGGCGCCGAGAAAGATCGCCAGCATCAGGGCGGTGAGCACGTTGCGCAGGGTGGTGGGGGGCAGGGCGGCGGTCACGGGGGTACCTTGGTTATCGGTTTTGGCATCTTCGCGGGCATGCTCGCTCCCACAGGTAACGATCAGGCTCGAGCATGAGCCGTATCCGTGGGAGCGGGCGTGCCCGCGAACAGGCCCTCGAATTGTAACCCGAGTTAGGTAGCTTCCTATGTACTAACTGCATCCCCTATGCCGAATCGGCATTGGCGTATTCATCCAGTGCAGCATGGCCGCGTGATATCGTTGGTATGCCACAGGGGCCGATTGCCGCGGGTTGCACCAGCTTGGTGCAACATTATGCCGCAGGTTTCACGGGCCCCTGTCTCCCACACCTTTTATTCCTCTGCCTGCATGCCGAGCATGACCGCCCACATGGCGACGGTTGCAACAGGTCAGGTAGACCCGATTGCAGGGGTCGGTAGTTACCGTTCAAAATTTGCACATAATTGCGGAGTGATCATGCCCAAGGCTTCCCATCAAGATCTGCGTTTTGCCTTCCGCGAGCTGCTCGCTTCAGGTTCCTGTTACCACACCGCCTCGGTGTTCGATCCGATGTCGGCACGCATTGCGGCTGACCTGGGGTTCGAGGTCGGTATCCTCGGCGGCTCGGTCGCCTCGTTGCAGGTGCTGGCTGCGCCGGACTTTGCGTTGATCACCCTCAGTGAGTTCGTCGAGCAGGCCACCCGGATTGGCCGGGTGGCGCAGTTGCCGGTGCTGGCCGACGCCGACCATGGCTATGGCAACGCACTGAACGTGATGCGCACGGTGATCGAGCTGGAGCGTGCCGGCGTGGCTGCCCTGACCATCGAGGACACCCTGCTGCCAGCCCAGTTCGGGCGCAAGTCCACCGACCTGATCCCGGTTGATGAGGGCGTTGGCAAGATCCGGGCGGCATTGGAGGCCCGGGTCGATTCGTCGTTGTCGATCATCGCCCGTACCAATGCCGGCGTGCTCACCACCGAAGAAATCATCGTGCGTACCCAGAGCTACCAGAAGGCCGGTGCCGATGGCATCTGCATGGTGGGCGTAAAGGACTTCGAGCAGCTCGAAAAGATCGCCGAGCACCTGACCGTGCCGCTGATGCTGGTCACCTATGGCAACCCGAACCTGCATGACGACGAGCGCCTGGCACGCCTGGGCGTGCGCATAGCCGTCGATGGCCACGCGGCGTACTTTGCTGCAATCAAAGCCACCTACGACTGCTTGCGGCTGCAGCGCGGCAAGCAGAACAAGTCGGACAACCTCAGCGCCACCGAACTCTCGCACACCTACACCCAGCCTGAGGACTACATCCGCTGGGCCAAGGAGTACATGAGCGTCGAGGAGTGACCGGCAGCGCGCCGTCAACTCAACGGACGGCGCTCAAGGTACAGCGACAGATGGGACCAAGGTGCATAGCCATGCCGGCTGGCCGGCGATGAGGCCATCATGCCCATGACAGATCGCGGTCCCACTCTGGGTCGTCCTTGAACCGCTCCACCAGAAAATCCAGCATGCTGCGCAAGGTGGCCGGCATGTGCTTGCGCGAGGTGTACACCGCATTCAGGTTCAGCTCGCGCGGCCTGGCGTGTGCCAGCAGCCGCACCAGTTCACCTTTGCGCAGGGCGTCGGCGGCCTGGTAGGTCGGCAACATGGCAATGCCGGCCCCAGCCAGTGCCGCCTTCTGCAAGGTCATTGCCTCATTGGCGCTGATGTTGCCGGCCACCGGCACGCTCACCTGCTGGCCGGCCACGTCGAAGTGCCACAGGCTATGGCCGAAGTAGGCATGGGTCAGGCAGTTGTGCCGGCTCAGTTCCTCGACCTGTTGCGGGGTGCCATGCTTGTGCAGATAGGCGGGTGCCGCACAGACCACCGACCGGCACACGCTCAGCCGCCTGGCAATCAGGTTGGGGTCCAGGTCGTTGCTGGTGCGGATGGCCAGGTCGATGCGCTCGTCTACCAGGTTGACGGTGCGGTCGAGCATCTGCAGTTCAACCTTCACACCGGGGTAACGCTGCACATAAGCCGCGATGGCATCCACCAGTTGGGCCTGGCCGAACGAGGTGCTGACGCTGATGCGCAATGCCCCCTTGGGGGCATCGTCCGGCTGTTGTACTGCGGCCTGCAGTTCACCTGCCAGGTCCAGCAATTGCCGGCAACGTGGCAGGGTTTCCTGGCCGGCGGCCGTTAGGCTGAGCTTGCGTGTGGTGCGTTGCATCAGGCGTGCACCAACCCAGTCTTCCAGCTCGGCCAGGTAACGCGATACGACCGGACGCGACAGTTGCAGGTGATCCGCCGCCGCTGACTGGCTGCCCAGGTCGACAACGGTGACAAAGACGCGCATGGCGTTCAGACGGTCCATGACTTGCTCGCTTTCAGAAACAAACTATGTCCAAGCATCGCATTTTTTGTTACGGATCGGGCAACTAAGCTGTGGGGCATCGATCTAGCGGAAGGCTTACCCAATGCCCCTGTTCACCCCACTGCGTGGCCTGTTGCTGGCCTGCGTCACCCTCGCCGGGCCGGCCATGGCCGCCGAGCCTTTGCACCTGGAAGTCTACAACCCCGGCCACGACGCTATTTTCCCGGTGAGCTCGGTAATCGTCAGTGGCGAGCACGATGCGGTGCTGGTCGATGCCCAGTTCGGCAAGGCCCAGGCCGAGCAACTGGTGCAACGCCTGCGGGCGGGTGGCAAGCACCTGACCAGCATCTACATCAGCCACGGTGACCCGGATTACTACTTTGGCCTGGATACCCTGACCCAGGCGTTCCCCGACGCCAAGGTGCTGGCTTCGGCTGCCACCGTTGCGCACATCCGCCAGACCATGGAGGCCAAGCTGGCCTACTGGGGGCCGCAGATGGGGGCCGACAAACCGGCGCGGCTGGTGCTGCCTCAGGTGCTCGAAGGCGACCGCCTGACCCTGGAGGGGCAAGCCCTGGAAGTGGTCGGCCTGGACGGCCCTCAGCCTGACCGCAGTTTCGTCTGGATCCCTTCGATCAAGGCCGTGGTCGGCGGTGTCGTGGTAGCCGAACACATTCATGTGTGGATGGCGGATACGCAAACGCCCAAGTCCCATGCCGACTGGCTGAGCACCCTGGCGCGCATCGAAGCGCTGGCGCCGCGCACGGTGGTCCCGGGCCACTACCTGGGGGATAGCAGCCGTTCGTTGCAGGCCGTGCGTTTCACGGCCAACTACATTCGCGATTTCGACAGCGAGGCCGCCAAGGCGAAAGATGCCGGCGCGCTGATCAAGGCGATGAAGCAGCGTTACCCGGGCCTGGCCGATGAAAGCTCGCTGGAGCTGGGGGCCAAGGTCGCCAAGGGCGAAATGAAGTGGTAATTCCGTTCAATTGATGGAGCGTATGACATGAGCAAGATTGCAATCATCGGCGCCACCGGTCGTGCTGGCAGCCAGTTGCTGGAAGAGGCCCTGCGCCGTGGCCATGACGTGGTGGCGATTGCCCGCGACCCGTCGCAGCTGCAGGGGCGTGACGGGGTGACCATCAAGGCGCTGGATGCCAAGGACGGCACAGCCCTGGAGGCAGCAGTGACAGGTGTGGACGCAGTCCTGACTGCAGCGCACTTCTCCACCATCGAGCCGCAGGCGATCATCGAGCCGGTCAAGCGTGCCGGGGTCAAACGCCTGCTGGTGGTTGGCGGTGCCGCCAGCCTGTTGCTGCCGTCGGGGCAGCGGGTGATCGACAGCCCGGATTTCCCGGAGGCCTACAGGGCCGAGGCCACGGGCGGTGTGCGTTTTCTGGAGGCGTTGCAGGGCGAGCAGGACCTGGACTGGACCTTCCTCTCACCGTCGGCGGAGTTTGTTGAAGGCGAGCGCAGCGGGCACTACACGCTGGGCAAGGACCATCTGCTGATCGCTGCGGATGGCAAGAGCTGGATCACCTTTGCCGACTATGCGATTGCCATGCTGGATGAGCTGGAGCAACCGCAGCATTCGCGGCAGCGGTTCACGGTCGGGTATTGAGTCGCCTACTTCGCGGGCTCGCCCGCTTGTATGGTTAGACTTGAAGGGAGGAGGAGGGACAAAGTCAGCTTCTGACTGTTAGCGCAGTACAGACCGTGGGAGACCTCGCCCCTCCTCCCTTTTCACCCAAGCGCCGATAAAGAATGCTTCCGGGCTCGGACCGACGAAAGACACAAGCCAGCGCCTCTGGGTGACCCTTCAAGTACTCCAACACTATCGAGGAGAGTTGCTCATGGCAATGGTGGTTGCTGATTCAAAGCGGCTGATTGGCGTGGATGTGGCCAAAACAGAATTGGTCATTTGGGACGATGAATCAGCAGAACTCATAGCAATCCCCAATACTAAAGCAGCTATCAAGAAATGGCTCAAAGGCCTCTCGGGTGCGATGTCCGTCGCTATCGAAGCGACCAACATCTATCACGTCCTGTTTACGGATCTGGCCTTTGAGTTCGGGCATACGATTTACGTGGTAGATGGGTACGCCCTGAGCCATTACCGTAAAGGTGTCAACGTACGCGCTAAGACAGATGCAATTGATGCCCAGCTGTTGGCCCGCTATCTGAAGAACGAAGGGCAGGACCTAACGCCCTGGGCGCCGCCACCGGCTATCTATCGACAGCTTCTGAGCTTGTTCCGGCGACGTGCAGGACTGGTCCAGGCACGAACCAGCCTGACTCAGGGGTGGGCCAATGAACCGCTACTCAAAGCCGCCTTCAAGACGCATCTGCGTGCGATGCAGCGGCTTGAGCTGCTGGTGGAGAAGATGATCAAGGGCCTGCTGGAAAAGGCCGGGCTGATGCCTCAGGTAAAGCGCTGCATGAAGGTCGAAGGGGTGGGTTTTCTAACTGCTGCTCGCCTGACAGCGACGTTTCAGCGTGGCAACTTCAGCGGGGGTGATGCGTTTATCGCCTTTTTGGGTATGGATCTGAGGATTGCGCAGTCGGGGCAGAAAAAAGGGCAATCCAAGCTCACGAAGCGAGGAGACCCCGAAGCTCGACGCCTCCTTCACAACGCGGCTATGTCAGCATCCCGCACAGCAGCATGGAAGTCGTACTACGAAGAGCGCCTGGCGCGTGGTTTTAGCACGACAGCATCGCTTGTCATGCTCGCACGCAAACTGGCGCGAGTAGTATTTGCCCTACTGAAAAGCGGAGACGAGTATCGGTCAAAAGCCGCTTAAAAAACTTCCCTAAAACCATAGAATCTCCCACAGGTATTGCACAGGTTTCAAAATCCTGTGCGTCACCTGTAGGAGCGGGCGAGCCCGCGAACAGGCCTTCACAAGCTGGTCTGGCCCTCCAGCCAGTCCAGCAACTCCAGCAACCCCGCGGGCAGGTTCCTGGCCTGGCTCACCAGGTAGTAGCCCTTACCGGTCCGCACCTTCAGCGCAAACGGCATGCAAAGCCGCCCGCTACGCAAGTCATCGCCAATCAGCGACCAATCACCGATAGCCACGCCTGTCCCCTGCGACGCCATGGCCATGGCCATGTCCAGCGTTTCGAAGTGCTGCTTCGGCCCCTGCGCAGCCAGCGTTACCCCAGCCGCCTGCAGCCATAACCGCCAATCATGCTCATCCCGCGAGGGGTGCAGCAACATGTGCCGCGCCAGGTCTTCAACCTGCTGCAAGGGCAGCGGCCCCTCACGCAAAGACGGTGCGCACACCGGCGTCAGTTGCTCATCGAACAGCTTGCGCACCTGCAGCCCGTGGTTCGGTGCCTCGCCATAGACCACCGCGGCATCAAAGCCCTCGCGGCGCAAATCCACGCCATGCTGAACGGTCGTGGTCAGTTCCACCGGTACATCCGGGCGCAGTGCCTGCCACTCCATCAAGCGCGGCAGCAGCCAGCGCATCACGCACGTGGGGGCCTTCAACTGCAGGGTCGTGCTGTGCTCTCCCACCTCACGCACCCCTTGTTCGATCAGCGCAAACACCTGTTGCACCCGTGGCAGCCAGTCCTGGCCTTCACGGGTCAGGCTCAAACCGCGGGCCTGGCGCTGGAACAGGGCATAACCCAAGTGCTGCTCCAGGGCGGCGATCTGCCGGCTGACGGCGCCCTGGGTGATGTGCAACTGCTGCCCGGCGCGGGTGAAATTGCAGCACTGGGCGGTGATCAGGAAGGTATGCAAGGCGGGTAAGGGCGGGAGGCGTTTCATCGCAATAAGCCATGACTTCAGGACATGGCTAGTATGTGTTTTTTTGCATTGTGGCGATAGCCGTGGCTTGGGTCCAATAAGCGCATAACCCAACAAGATTGATGGTGAACCCCATGGCAACCTGCGGCGAAGTGCTGGTCAAACTCCTTGAAGGCTATGGCGTGGACCATGTCTTCGGCATCCCCGGCGTGCATACGGTGGAGCTGTACCGAGGCCTGGCGGGCTCGTCCATTCGCCATATCACCCCGCGCCACGAGCAGGGCGCCGGGTTCATGGCTGACGGCTATGCGCGCACCCGTGGCAAACCCGGGGTGTGCTTCATCATTACCGGCCCGGGCATGACCAACATCGCCACCGCCATGGGCCAGGCCTATGCCGATTCGATTCCGATGCTGGTGATCTCCAGCGTGCAGTCGCGTGACCAGTTGGGCGGTGGCCGTGGCAAGCTGCACGAGTTGCCTGACCAGGCGGCGCTGGTGGCGGGTGTCGCGGCGTTTTCGCACACCCTGATGAATGCAGCCGACCTGCCACAGGTATTGGCGCGGGCCTTCGCGGTATTCGACAGCGCCCGGCCGCGCCCGGTGCATATCGAAATACCGCTGGATGTGCTGGTTCAGCCCGCCGACCAACTGTTGCCGGGCCGCCCGGTACGGGGTAACCGGGCAGGGGCTGCACCGCTGGCCGTGGCGCAGATGGCTGAACGCCTGGCCAGCGCGCGGCGGCCATTGATCCTGGCCGGTGGGGGTGCCTTGGCAGCAGGTGCTGCGTTGGCCCGCCTGGCCGAGCACCTGCAGGCACCGGTAGCCCTGACCATCAATGCCAAGGGCTTGCTGCCATCCAGCCACCCGCTGCAGATTGGCTCGACCCAGTCGCTACCGGCTACGCGGGCGCTGGTGGCCGAGGCCGACGTAGTGCTGGCGATCGGTACCGAACTGGCCGAAACCGATTATGACGTGACCTTCAAAGGCGGTTTCGACATCCCGGGGAGCCTGCTGCGCATCGACATCGACCCGGACCAGACCGTGCGCAACTACCTGCCGGAACTGGCACTGGTGGCCGATGCCGAACTGGCTGCCGAAGCGCTGCTGGCGGCCTTGCAGGCGCAGCCGCAGGGGATACACGACCGCAACTGGGGGCGGGCTCGCGTGACCAGGCTGCGGGAAGCCTTGGCAACCGGCTGGGACCAGCCGACCCTGAGCCAGACACGCTTGTTGACGGCCATCGTGCAGCGCCTGCCCGGTGTTGTGCTGGTGGGCGATTCTACCCAGCCGGTCTACACCGGTAACCTGACTTTGGACATGGACCAGCCGCGCCGCTGGTTCAACGCCTCGACGGGGTACGGCACCCTGGGCTATGCCTTGCCGGCGGCCATGGGTGCCTGGTTGGGCAGTGCCGAGCACGCTGCTGAGCGGGCGCCAGTGGTGTGCCTGATTGGCGATGGCGGCCTGCAGTTCACGCTGCCGGAGTTGGCCAGTGCCGTGGAGGCGCAGGTGCCGTTGATCGTGCTGCTGTGGAATAACCAAGGCTACGAAGAGATCAAGAAGTACATGCTCAACCGGGCGATCGAGCCGGTCGGGGTGGATATCCATACCCCAGACTTCATCGGCGTGGCGCGGGCGTTGGGGGCCGCAGCGCAGAGCGTGGCGGATGTGGCGCAATTGCAGGCGGCGCTGGGGCAGGCGATGGAGCGCAAGGGGCCGACATTGATCCAGGTAGACCAGCACCAGTGGCAGGGCACGGTTGTCGGTTGAACCTTGAGTCTTGGGTTGCTGGTGCCGGCCCTATCGCTGGCAAGCCAGCTTGTATGGTTAGACTTGAAGGGAGGAGGAGGGACAAAGCCAGCTTCTGACTGTTAGCGCAGTACAGACCGTGGGAGACCTCGCCCCTCCTCCCTTTTCACCCAAGCGCCGATAAAGAATGCTTCCGGGCTCGGACCGACGAAAGACACAAGCCAGCGCCTCTGGGTGACCCTTCAAGTACTCCAACACTATCGAGGAGAGTTGCTCATGGCAATGGTGGTTGCTGATTCAAAGCGGCTGATTGGCGTGGATGTGGCCAAAACAGAATTGGTCATTTGGGACGATGAATCAGCAGAACTCATAGCAATCCCCAATACTAAAGCAGCTATCAAGAAATGGCTCAAAGGCCTCTCGGGTGCGATGTCCGTCGCTATCGAAGCGACCAACATCTATCACGTCCTGTTTACGGATCTGGCCTTTGAGTTCGGGCATACGATTTACGTGGTAGATGGGTACGCCCTGAGCCATTACCGTAAAGGTGTCAACGTACGCGCTAAGACTGATGCAATTGATGCCCAGCTGTTGGCCCGCTATCTGAAGAACGAAGGGCAGGACCTAACGCCCTGGGCGCCGCCACCGGCTATCTATCGACAGCTTCTGAGCTTGTTCCGGCGACGTGCAGGACTGGTCCAGGCACGAACCAGCCTGACTCAGGGGTGGGCCAATGAACCGCTACTCAAAGCCGCCTTCAAGACGCATCTGCGTGCGATGCAGCGGCTTGAGCTGCTGGTGGAGAAGATGATCAAGGGCCTGCTGGAAAAGGCCGGGCTGATGCCTCAGGTAAAGCGCTGCATGAAGGTCGAAGGGGTGGGTTTTCTAACTGCTGCTCGCCTGACAGCGACGTTTCAGCGTGGCAACTTCAGCGGGGGTGATGCGTTTATCGCCTTTTTGGGTATGGATCTGAGGATTGCGCAGTCGGGGCAGAAAAAAGGGCAATCCAAGCTCACGAAGCGAGGAGACCCCGAAGCTCGACGCCTCCTTCACAACGCGGCTATGTCAGCATCCCGCACAGCAGCATGGAAGTCGTACTACGAAGAGCGCCTGGCGCGTGGTTTTAGCACGACAGCATCGCTTGTCATGCTCGCACGCAAACTGGCGCGAGTAGTATTTGCCCTACTGAAAAGCGGAGACGAGTATCGGTCAAAAGCCGCTTAAAAAACTTCCCTAAAACCATAGAATCTCCCACAGGGATCGCATCAGGGCTGACAGGTGTTTGCCACAAGGTATGCAGCGCCTGTTAGAGCGAGCGCCGCCCGCGCGGCGCATCGCGAGCTGCGCTCGCTCCTACGTTTGTTTCGGGCCAATTATTCCTGTGGGATTCGCGCGCGAACGCCTTGGTGCATGCCTCAATATCGCGCCGTACAAACAAGGCGGCCGCGCGCGCCTGTCACAGGCGTTACTGGCCCGAAACAAACGTAGGAGCGAGCGCAGCTCGCGATGCGCCGCGCGGGCGGCGCTCGCTCTAACAGGCGCTGCATACCTTGTGGCAAACACCTGTCTGCCCTGATGCAATCCCTGTGGAAGCTGGCTTGCCAGCGATGGGGCCGGTACAGCCACCTTGAACTTCAGCCAGCATTGGCCCGCAACCGAGCCACATCCCGAATGGGCGGCGCGCCGTACAGCCGGCTGTACTCGCGGCTGAACTGCGAAGGGCTTTCATAGCCCACCCGGTAGGCCGCCACCGCCGCCTCGAGCCCGTCGTTGAGCATCAACCGCCGTGCCTCCTGCAGGCGCAGTTGCTTCTGGTACTGCAACGGGCTCATCGAGGTCACCGCCTTGAAGCGGTGGTGCAAGGTCGAGGTGCTGAGGTTGACCTCACGGGCCAGGTCCCCGATACGCAGTGGCTGTTGGTAGTGGTTGTTGAGCCAGGCGATGGCCTGGCAAACCCGGTGGGTCTGGCTGTTCGCCAAGGCGATTTCGTACAGCCGATAACCCTGCGGCCCACGCAACAGGCGGTAGAGGATCTCACGGCGGACCAGTGGCGCCAGCATGGAGATGTCGCGTGGGCTATCCAGCAGGCGCAGCAACCGCAACAGGGCGTCGAGCAACGCCGCATCGGTTTTATCCACGTACAGGCCACGGCCCGATGGCTTGTTGGGCACCAGCATCGGGCCGCTTTCGGCGATCAACTGGCTGATCTCGGCCGGGTCCAGGTCCATGCGCAAACCCAGGCTGGGGTGCTCGGGGCTGGCATCGAGCCGCACGCCGCTCAACGGCAGGGTGACCGAAACCACCATGTAGTGCAGTGGATCGTAGGCATACTGCTCGTCACCCAGAAACAGGCTTTTGCTGCCTTGTGCAAGGATGCACAAGGCCGGTTGCGCCAGGGTGGGGACCGAGCGCACATTCTCGGTGTAGCGCACCAGGTACAGATCCGCGATGGCCGACGCCGGGCCGTGGGGCTCGCCGGCATGGCGGGTAATCAGCTCGGCCAGCTCCAGGCGCTGCAGTTCCAGGGTCGGATCGGTGGGCGTGGCGATGGTCATGATGCTTTCCTCTGCTGACGGTCGCAGCATAGGTTTGGGCAACGGCCGACGCTAGTCGAAAGCTGCACGTCGCTTGCCTGATCCTGCCGCGCCGCAGGATCAGGCAAGCGGCGGGCAGTATTGGCCTAACGGGTTGCGCGGGCGAACCCCTAACCTTGGCAGCCTGGCTTTTTCGTCCGCTTGCTTCAAGGAGATTGTGCAATGGCCCTAAAACAACCGGTCACCCATCTTGCGTTCATTCGTGCCAGCAGCGGGCGCTCGGCGGAGCTTGGCGCGCGCCTGCGTGACCTGCTCGAACCGTCGCTGCGTGCGCCGGGTTGCCTGAGTTTCAGCGTACAGCGTTCGCAGGCCGACGCTGACCTGTGGCTGCTCAGCGGCAGTTGGCAGGACCAACAGGCCATGAGTGGCTATTTTGCGTCGCCCACGCTGGAGGTGTTCGGTGAGCTGGTGCAGGCGCAGGTGGTCAGCAGCCTGGACTTGCATACATTCGACTGACGGCATGGCCCCTCCCACAGCGCGCGCGCTGGCTGGGGTTTGGGTTAACATGCCGGGCCATGATCAAGCAGGCAGAGAGCAACATGGCACGTAGGGAATTCCCGCAGTTCGAAGCGGTGTCGGCGATGGTGCCGGCCGAAGGTGGTGGCTATCACGCGGCCATCGCAGTCAAAGCCCTGGGTATGGGCGGCGCGCCGCGTTTTCACAAGGTGCTCGACGGCCAGGTATTCAAGGGCGCCGTGGCCGCCGACGAAGCGGCCACGGCCGAACTGCAGCGCCTGCAAGGCGTTAGCGCTGAGGGTGAGCTGGTCTGGTGATCAGGCCGGCGGGCGGGCCATCTTGAACAGGTTGCCCAGCTCGAAATAGTCCGCCGGGCCACCACCGCGCAAGATAGGTTCGGCTGCCGCGGTATCGTAAATACCGTTCTTCAGCAGGTGGTCGGCAATGTGCACGGCCACCACTTCCCCAAGAATCAGCCAGCTGGGTACCAGCGCCTGGTCGGCCCGCTTGAGCTGGACGATCTGGCTGACCTTGCACTCGAACGCGACCGGGGTTTCGCCCACGCGCGGCACCTTGACCAGGCTTGACGGTGTGGCGGTGAGGCCGCTCAACTCGAATTCACTGACCTCGGCAGCCACCGGCGCACAGCTCTGGTTCATCTGCTCGGCCAGCGATCGCGTGGCCAGGTTCCAGACGAACTCACCGGTCTGCTCGATATTGTTCAGGCTGTCTTTGCGCCCGACACTGCAGAAACCGATGATTGGCGGGATGTAGTTGAAGGCATTGAAGAAGCTGTAGGGCGCCAGGTTCAAGCGTCCCTCGCGGTCTTGCGAAGAGATCCAGCCGATAGGACGAGGGCCGACGATGGCGTTGAAGGGGTCGTGGGGCAGGCCGTGGCCTTTGGCGGGTTCGTAGTAATACATTGTGCTGGGCTTACTGGCCCTACCTCCTGATAGACAAGAAGCCTAGTGTGCCAAGCCTTTGCTTGCCTGCAAATGATCAAGCCCGGCAAAAGCCGGGCTGGGCGCTCGCAGCAGGGATCAGCTGATGCGGTTGGCGTTGGTGCGGTCGAAGCCGTCTTCAGCAAAGCGTTGGCCGCCGGTGCGATCGAAGCCGTCTTCAGCGAAGCGTTGGCCACCGGTGCGGTCGAAGCCGTCTTCGGCAAAGCGTTGGCCGCCGGTGCGGTCGAAACCGTCTTCGGCGAAGCGTTGGCCGCCAGTACGATCGAAGCCGTCTTCAGCGTAGCTGGCCGACTGGGTCTGGGCTGCGGCAAAGGTGTGGGCATTGGTCCGGTCGAAACCATCTTCGGCAAAGGCGCCAGTAGCGAAAACCGACAGGGCCAGGGTGAGGATCAGTTTGTTTTTCATGGTCATTGCTCCAGGGTTTTGTGGGTTGTTTGTTTCCGTGACTTAAATATTACGCCCAATATGATGATTAAAAAGCGCAAATATATGCACTAAATAATCGACTTATTCGATATTTAAGGGTGCTGTGACCGTCGTATAGGCGTTTGCCTGGCCGGGCACGGGTTGGTGCATGCACCCTTCATCAGTCAGCTCGTGAAGGCTGAAGGGTGGCAATTAATAGGTGATTAAGAAGAACACCTGATGCAGATCACCGATGAACGTTTTTTCATCGCTTACCAACCTATTTTTCAGCCCACCAGCACCGTCGGCACCGCGATGTCCGACTTCATGGACCCTACCCTGGGCATGGTCTATGCCACCGGTACGGCCCTGCTGATCGGCATCCTGCCGCTGAGCTTGGGTACCGCTCTGGGCGACTTCCTGACCAAACCTCATGCGAAGGGCGGGCTGGACTTCGGCACGGTCGGTTCATCGGCCGTGCTGGGTGGCGTGCTGCTGGTACTGGTACTGATGGCCGGCTGGTACCAGCGTCGTGAACCGCGTCAGGCGCTGGAAATGTCCTGAATGTTGATGCGGTAACGGGTCAATGCTTTCACGCTTGCCCAGCAAACGGCCTTTCATACCCATCCCATGAGCCGAATAGCTCAGCTAATCGGCTCATGGGGCATTAGGGGGCATAAAAAAGGCGCCCTGCACGTTGGGCGCCCTTGCAGAACGGCCTTACCGCGTCACTCTGTGGTGATACGTGAGTGCTGTTTGGTGTCCTTCATCGTCGCGTATACCAGCAGCGAGCAGGCGATACAGGCGGTGACGTACCAATAGAAGCCGCTTTCCATGCCCGCGCTCTTGAACCACAGCGCCACGTACTCGGCGGTGCCGCCGAAGATCGAAACGGTCAGTGCGTAGGGCAGGCCCACGCCAAGGGCGCGGATTTCGGTCGGGAACAGTTCAGCTTTGACCACCGCGTTGATCGAGGTGTAGCCACTGACGATGATCAGCGCTGCCATGATCAGGAAGAACGCCCCCCACCAGGTCTGGATGGTATGCAGGGTGCTGAGGATCGGCACGGTGAACAGGGTGCCCAGTACACCGAAGGCGATCAGGATCGGGCGCCGGCCGATCTTGTCGGACAGGCCACCGATCACAGGCTGCAGGCACATGAACAGGAACAACGTGGCGGCCGAGATCGTGGTCGAGTCGCTGATGCTCATGCCCACGGTATTGACCAGGTACTTCTGCATGTAGGTGGTGTAGGTGTAGAAGGCCAGGGTACCGCCCATGGTCAGGCCAACCACGGTCATCAGTTCCTTGGGGTGGCGCAGCAGGGTGCGCATCAGGCTTTCCTTGGCTTTTTCCTTCTTGGTGAACGAGGCGGTTTCTTCCATGCCACGGCGCAGGTACAGCGCGACCACGGCGCACAGCGCACCGATCACGAAGGGTACGCGCCAGCCCCAGGCATACAGCTGCTCGGTAGTCAGGGTCTGTTGCAGGACGATCAGCACTGCCAGGGCGATGAGCTGGCCGGAGATGAGGGTCACGTACTGGAAGCTGGAGAAGAAGCCGCGGCGGTCCTTGCTGGCCATTTCGCTGAGGTAGGTCGCCGAGGTGCCGTATTCGCCACCCACCGACAGGCCCTGCATCAGGCGGGCGATGACCAGCAGGACCGGTGCGGCGAAGCCGATGGTTTCATAGCCAGGCGTCAGGGCAATGACCAGCGAGCCGGCGCACATCAGCAGTACCGAGGCCATCAGCGCGGCCTTGCGGCCTTTGCGGTCGGCGTAAAGGCCCATCAGCCAGCCGCCGATCGGGCGCATCAAAAAGCCAACGGCGAAAATCGCGGCGGTGTTGAGCAGTTGTGCAGTGGAGTCGCCGGCCGGGAAGAAGGCCTTGGCGAAATACAGCGAGAATGCGGCGTAGACGTACCAGTCGTACCATTCGACCATGTTGCCGATGGACCCGCTGAAGATCGACTTCAGGCGGCTGGCGGTAGTTTTTTCTGCGGCAGGCGCAGCGGCCGCCCCAGCGGGCAGGGAGGTGGCGTTATCCATCAGGGATACCTTCTCGTTGTTGTTGTGAAGCGCGCCTGGGCGCAGCTGACACGAGCATTTGCAGAAGGTGTGCCAAACCGGGGCGGGCCGACCCAAACCGGGGCAATAGGCCGCTTTGCGGGCACTTCGCCGGCCACGCGCCGGCGAGCCAGGCCCTGAAAGTGCTGTGCATGGGCGGAATTCTGCCTATCGCCGGCCAGTGATAGGCGGAATTCCGCTTATCACTGGCCGGTAAAATCGTCCCGCGACAACCCGTGCCGCTGCATTTTTTCGTTCAGCGTTCGCCGCGGCAGTTGCAACGCCTCCATCACCGCACTGATCGCGCCCCCATGCTGGCGCAACGCTGCACGCAGGCACTGGGCCTCGAACGCTTCCATCTGCTCGCTCAGCGATTGCCCGGCAGGGGCCACCTCGGTACTCGGTGAACCCAGGCCCAATGCGTGCCGCTCTGCCGCATTGGCCAGCTCGCGCACGTTACCCGGCCAGTCATGCGCCAGCAGTTGTGCCAGTTGCGCGCCCGACAGCGGCGGCGCAGTGCGGCCAAGCCGGTCGGCAGCAGCGCGGGCGAAGTGGTCGAACAGCAGCGGAATGTCTTCACGCCGTTCGCGCAAAGGCGCCAGGCGCAACTCGGCAACGTTCAGGCGGTAGGCAAGGTCTTCACGGAAGCGCCCGGCACGGGCCTCCTCCAGCAAGTCGGGCTTGGTTGCGGCGATGATGCGCAGGTCAACGTTGATACTCTGGTTCGCCCCCAGGCGCTCGAGCTTCTGCTCCTGGATCACCCGCAGCAGTTTGGCCTGCTGGGCCAGCGGCATGCTTTCGATTTCATCGAGAAACACCGTGCCGCCGTTGGCATATTCCAGCTTGCCGACGCGCTTGCCCTGGGCACCGGTGAAGGCGCCGCTCTCATGGCCGAACAGCTCGGCCTCGAACAATGCCTCAGGAATGGCCGCGCAATTGAGCGCCACGAATGGCTTGGCCGCGCGTGGCCCGAAATCGTGGAGGCAGCGGGCTACACGTTCTTTGCCGCTGCCTGTCTCACCGCGGATCAGCACATTGACCGGCAGGCTGGCCAGGTCCAGCACCTGCCGCCGCAGCAGTTGCAGGCCCTGGGACATGCCCAGCAGCGTGCCTTCCAGGCGTGACTTGAAGTCGGCCTGCTCGTGCAGGCGGCGGTTCTCAAGCACCAACTGGCGTTTTTCCAGAGCCCGCCGCAGGCTGCCCAGCAGATGTTGCGGGGTGAAGGGTTTTTCCAGGAAGTCGTAGGCCCCGTTGCGCATGGCCTCCACGGCCATGGGGACATCGCCGTGGCCGGTCAGCAGGATCACTGGCAGATCGGGGTCGTCCGCCTGCAGGCGTTCGAGCAACTGCAGGCCACCCATGCCGGGCATGCGCACATCGCTGATGATCACACCCGGGAAGTGCTTCGGCAGCTGGCTCAGGCAGTCTTCGGCGCGGGCAAACAGCTGCACGTTGAAGCCCGACAGGCTCAGCCATTGCTCGACCGCTGTGCGGATACTGGCTTCGTCATCGATAACGATCACTGAATTCAACATGCAGGCTCCAGGTCTTGGGGCAGGGTAAGGCTCAGGCGCGCACCGCCAGACAGGTTCTCGGCCTGCAGCTGGCCGCCGACCTCATGGACGATACCGTAGGAGATCGCCAGGCCAAGGCCCAGCCCTTCGCCCACGGGCTTGGTGGTGAAGAAGGGGTCGAAGACCTTGGCCAGGTCGGCCTCGGCTATGCCGCCACCGGAGTCGAGCACACTCAGGCGCCAGCGTTGGCCATCGGCTTCGATGCGTATTTCCAGGCGCTTGTAGCGTTTGTCGGCCATGGCATCGAGGGCGTTGCGCAACAGGTTGATCAGCACCTGTTCCAGGCGGATGGCATCGCCCCGTACCCAGGCCGGGCGTGCGAGGTACAGCGCGACCTCGACCTCTTCGCTGCGGATACGCGTTTCCAGCAGGTGCAGTGCCTGATCGACCACGGTGGCCAGGTCCAGGCGCTCGCGCAAGCCCATCGGGCTGTTACGGGCGAAGGTCTTGAGGTGACTGGTGAGCGCGGCCATGCGCGTGAGCATCTGCTCCAGCGGCTCGAGTGCCTGCCGCGCTTCGGCAGGCCGGCCATTGTCGAGCAGCAGGCGCACGGTTTCCAGTTGCATGCGCTGGGTTGTCAGCGGTTGGTTGATTTCGTGGGCCATGGCCGCCGACATCTGGCCCAGCGCGGCCAGTTTGGCGGATTGCACCAGGCCCTCCTGGGCGGTACGCAGCTCGCGGGTACGTTCCTCGACTTGGCGCTTGAGCTCTTCCCGGCTGCGCTGGCGCAGCCGTGCCAGGCGTAGGCGCTGGCTGATGAACAACGCCGCGAACACCAGGCTCAGCCATACGGCAGCAGCGCCGAGTGCGGCGTTGCGGCCGTCTGCCGCCACCTGCGGCTTGCGCAGCAGGTGCAAGGTCCAGCCCTCGCCTGCCAGCGGCAGGCTTTCCCACAGGTACTCGGCGCTGCCGTCGGGGCCTTGTACGCGGCTAAGGGTGCTGTTGGCAGCGAAGCGCGTGAGCACCTGATGGTGCAGCGGCACCAGCGGCTGCTTGTCGTACTGGCGTGTTTCGGCGAGTTCGGCACGGTCGGCGCCGCTCAGTGGCTGCAGTTCGCGGTAGCGCCAGCCGTCCTGGTTGGCAATGAAGGTGATGCCGCGGGCATCGCTGACCAGCAGGATATCGCTGCCCTGGCGCCATTCGCGTTCCAGCTCCGGGAACTCCAGCTTGACCACCATGGCGCCGAGAAAACGGCCATGTTCGTCGTTGACTGCGCTGGCCAGAAAGTACCCCGGTACCCCGCTGGTCACGCCAACGGCATAGAAGCGGCCCGTACCCTGGCTGCGGGTTTGCTTGAAGTAGGGGCGAAAGCCGTAGTTGGAGCCGACGTAGGTGCTGGGTAGCCGCCAGTTGCTGGCTGCCACGGCCAGGCCGGTGTGGTCGAGCAGTTCGAGGGTCGAAGAGTTGGCCGCACCGTTGATACGTTCGAGCTTGCGGTTCAGGGCGCCTTGCACCGTCTCGCTGACCGGGCCGCGCAGGGCGTCGATCAGTTCCGGGTCCAGCGCCAGCACGGCCGGCAGGGCCCGGTAGCGGTCGATCAGCGTATGCAGGGTATTGGCGTACAAGCCCAGTTGCTGGTGGGCACGTTGTGCGTCGTTTTCCATGGCCTGGCGCTTGGCCTGGTGCATCGCCCAACCGGCACTGAGGGCAGTGCCTAGCAGGATCAGCAGGGTAATCAGCCCCAGCCGCAGGGCGCGAAAGGAAAAGGGCATGGCGCGGATCCGGATCATTGGGGCATCGGGGCTGGCCCCCTACGCGGGCTTGCCCGCCCCCACGTGTGAGTACCTGTGGGAGCGGGCAAGCCCGCGAAAGGGCCGGTACAGGCGACCGTTCAGTTACAGCAATTCAAAGCTCTGCTGCTGCACCGCCTGGGAATCCAGCCCGACCTGGACATTGAATTCCCCGGGCTCGGCAACCCGCTGCAACTGGCCATTGTAGAACTTCAGGTCTTCTTCGCTGATACGGAAGCTCAAGGTGCGCGTCTCACCGGGCTTGAGCATCAGTTTCTGGAAGTTCTTCAGCTCTTTGACCGGGCGGCTCATCGATGCCGAGACATCCTGCAGGTACAACTGCACCACGGTCTCGCCTGCCAGCTTGCCGGTGTTCTTCACCGTGACCTTGGCTTGCAGCGTGTCGCCGCGCTTGAGGTTGTTGGCCGACAGCGTCAGGCCCGACAGCTCGAAGCTGCTGTAGCTCAGGCCATAGCCGAACGGGTACAGCGGGCCGTTGGGCTCTTCGAAGTACTGCGAGGTGTAGTTGCCGGGTTTGCCTGGCGTGAACGGCCGGCCGATACGGGTGTGGTTGTAGTACATCGGGATCTGCCCGACCGAGCGCGGGAAGGTGATGGCCAGCTTGCCGGACGGGTTGTAGTCACCGAACAGCACGTCGGCAATGGCATTGCCGCCTTCGGTACCGGCGAACCAGGTTTCGAGAATGGCATCGGCCTGTTCACGTTCCCAGCTGATCGACAGCGGGCGGCCGTTCATCAGCACCAGTACCAGTGGCTTGCCGGTCGCCTTCAAGGCCTTGATCAGTTCACGCTGGCTGGCAGGAATCTCCAGGGTGGTGCGGCTCGACGACTCGTGGGACATGCCGCGGGACTCGCCAACCACGGCCACTACCACGTCGGCTTGTTGCGCTGCCTTGACCGCTTCATCGATGAGCACCGCAGCGGGGCGCGGGTCGTCGACGATTTCCGGGGCATCGAAATTGAGGAAGTTCAGGTAATCGAGGATGGCCTTGTCGCCGGTGATGTTGGAGCCTTTGGCGTAGACCAGTTTGGCCTTGCCTTCCAGGGCGCGGCGCAGGCCTTCGCGCACGGTGATGGAATGCGCCGGTTTGCCGTCGGCGGCCCAGCTGCCCATCATGTCGATCGGGGCATCGGCCAGGGGCCCGACCAGCGCGAGGGTGCCGGCTTTTTTCAGCGGCAGGGTCTGGTTGTGGTTTTCCAGCAGCACCAGGCTGCGACGCGCCACGTCACGGGCGGCTTCGCGGTGCAGGCGGTCGCTGCCGTAGTAGTCTTTCAGGTCGGTTTCGGCCTTGCCAATGCGCACGTACGGGTCCTTGAACAGGCCCATGTCGTATTTGGCCCCTAACACTTCGCGCACGGCCTGGTCCAGTTCGTGCTGGCTCACCTCGCCAGACTTCAGCAGGGCTGGCAGTTCCTGGCCGTACAGGGTGTCGTTCATGCTCATGTCGATGCCGGCCTTGATAGCCAGCTTGGCGGCTTCGCGGCCATCGCGGGCGACGCCATGGCGGATCAGTTCCTGGATGGCGCCGTGGTCGCTGATGGTCACCCCCTTGAAGCCCCACTCCTTGCGCAGCAGGTCGTTCATCAGCCAGGTGTTGGAGGTGGCCGGCACACCGTTGATCGAGTTCAGCGCCACCATGACGCCCCCGGCACCGGCATCGAGTGCGGCGCGGTAGGGCGGCAAGTAATCGTTGTACATTTTCGGCAGGCTCATATCGACCGTGTTGTAGTCGCGCCCGCCCTCTACTGCACCGTACAACGCAAAGTGCTTGACGATGGCCATGATGCTGTCGGGGTTGGCCGGGCTGCTGCCCTGGAACGAGCGCACCATGACCTGGCCGATCTTCGAGGTCAGGTAGGTATCCTCGCCGAAACCTTCACTGGTGCGGCCCCAGCGGGGGTCGCGGGCAATATCGACCATGGGGGCGAAGGTCATGTCCAGGGCGTCGGCCGAGGCTTCGATGGCGGCGGTGCGGCCCACTTTGGCCACCGCGTCCATGTCCCAGGTGGCGGCCATGCCCAGGCCGATCGGGAAGATCGTGCGCTCGCCGTGGACGGTGTCGTAGGCGAAGAACATCGGGATCTTCAGGCGGCTGCGCATGGCCGCATCCTGCATCGGCCGGTTTTCCGGCGCGGTGCGGGAATTGAAGGTACCGCCAATGCGGCCAGCGGCGATTTCCTCGCGAATCTTGTCGCGCGGCATTTCCGGGCCGATGCTGATCAGGCGCAGTTGGCCGATTTTCTCGGCTTCGGTCATCTGGCTGACCAGATGGTCGATGAAGGCCTGCTTGTCTTGCAGGGGCGGGGCGGAGGTGGCGGCGAGGGCCGCCTGACTGGCAAGGCCCATGGCCAGGCCCAGCAAAGACAGTTTCATCATCAGTTCCGTTGTGGGGCCTCTGCCGTATCCAGGGTGGTACGCGCGCGGCCGAAGTTTTCAGGCGGCTATTGTTGTACGATTTGCAGGCAATGCTTCCAGCGGCCGATTATGCCTGAATATGTCACCCGCGGACGAAGCCCCGTATGCCGGGACAACAACTATAAGAAAGCTCAGAGACCGACGGCATGACCCCTTTTGACGAGTATGATCAGCGGCAGATTGCCGAAGCCATAGCCCGTGCCGAGCGGCACACCGACGCCGAACTGGTGACGGTACTGGCGCGGCGTGCCGACGACTATGCGTATTGGCCGCTGCTCTGGGCTGCCGTGCTGGCACTGGCCGTGCCGGGCCTGCTGCAGTGGCTGCTGGGCTGGCCGGGCGTGCGTGGCTTGTTGGTGGCCAACATGCTGCTGTTTGTCGGCTTGTGCCTGCTGCTGCGCAGCCCGCGCCTGGCCGGCTGGCTGATCCCCCGGGTGCTGCGCCGCTGGCGTGCTTCGCGCCTGGCGCACCAGCAATTTCGCGAGCTGAACCTGCAGCGTACGGCGGCTGGCACGGCGGTGCTGATTTTTGTCAGCGAGGCGGAGCGGCATGTGGAAATACTGGTTGACCGCGGCATCGAGCACTGCCTGGATGCCAGCGCTCGGGCGGCACTTGTCACCCGGCTTGCCGAACAGGTGCGCCAGGGGCGGACCCTGCAGGGTTTTGTCGAATGCATCGAGGCCTGCGGCGAGTTACTGAGCGAGCAGGTGCCACCGACCCATGCGCGTAACGAGCTGCCAAACCGCCTGGTGATTCTCGACTGAGGCAGCATGCAGGCGCAATTGGGTGAGGGCAGGCAGTTCGGGGCTGCTGTGCAGCCCATCGCCAGCTCCTATTGAACGATCCATAACTTGTTGAATTAGCCGGGCCCTTGTGGGAGCGGGCGCGCCCGCGAACACCGGCGTCGCCGGTGCCAGCCACCGCGTTGGGCTCTTCGCGGGCTCGCCCGCTCCCACACAGGCCGCGTCGCGCTTGCGGCAGGTGTTTGCCACAAGCTATGCAGCGCCTGGCCTGGCCTGGCCTGGGCGTGACGCGGCCGTGGGTGGCCAAGGTATGCCTGGCCGCACGGCACACGGTAGAATGAGCGTTCCGCTACCCAAGGCCCCTTTGTCCATGCCCGCCAGTCATTCCGCTTCCGCCGCGCCGGACGCACTCGCCCAGTTCCTCGACCTGCTGAACGCTGCCCTGCAGGGCGGCACGTTAAGCAAGCTGGTGCTGGCGCGCCATGTCGGTGCCGACCAGACCCTGCAACGAATCATCGCCAAGCCGCTGTTGGTCAAGGGCCAGCCCTGCCTGTCACTGGTCTACCGTCACCAGACCCGAGACATCACCCGCAACCTGGCCCTGGACGATGCCTTGACGCTGGTGGCCGAGTTGCTGCCGGGCAGCTTCCGCAACGCCCACCTCTTCGATGCCGATGGCGAAGTACAGCTGACCTTCAGCAAGAAGGGCAAGCCGATGCTTCAGCGCCATGGCGCACAAGCCCCGCGCGAGGCTGCGCCCGCCAGTGGCCATGACCGTGAGAAAAAACGCTACCTGGAGCTGTCGCGCCCATTCCTGCGCGACCTTGGCGTGACCGACGCGCAGGGGGCACTGATCCCGTCCATGTCGCGCAAGTGGAAGCAGATCAACAAGTTCATCGAGGTCTTCGACCACGCCCTGGCCAGCGCCCCGGTGCCGGCACAGCAGGTACTGCGGGTGGCTGACTTTGGCTCGGGCAAGGGCTACCTGACCTTCGCCATGCATGATTACCTGCGCAATACGTTGGGCCGCGAAGCGCAGGTGACCGGGGTTGAACTGCGCCAGGACATGGTCGACCTGTGCAACGCCGCCGCGGTGCGGCTGCAGCATGCGGGCCTGGAGTTCCAGTGTGGTGACGTGCGCAGCGTGGTGCCCGACGCCATCGAGGTGATGATCGCCCTGCATGCCTGTGACATCGCCACCGACTATGCCATCCATACCGGCATCCGCAGCAATGCCGCGATCATCATGTGTTCGCCGTGCTGCCACAAGCAGATCCGCCCGCAACTGCACAGCCCGGGCCTGCTGCAGCCAATGCTGCAATACGGCCTGCACCTGGGCCAGCAGGCCGAAATGCTCACGGACAGCTTGCGGGCGCTGTACCTGGAGGCCTGTGGTTATGAGACCAAGGTGTTCGAGTTCATCTCCCTGGAGCACACCAACAAGAACAAGATGATTCTTGCGGTGAAGCGGCGCCAGCCGGGCGACAACCGTGCGCTGCTGGAGAAAATCGCCCAGCTCAAGGCGTTCTATGGGGTGCAGGAGCATTGCCTGGAGACGCTATTGCGGTGCGACGGGCTGCTTTGAGCGGGCGCGTATCCCTACCATCCCTACAGAATTCCTTTGCCCTTGATCGGTAATGCTTGTAGGGCATTTCCTGGCTGTGCCTTTCAAGTATTTCTTTGATCAGCGTTTCTGTAGTGTGACGTGCTCAATAGTCAGTTAGCCGGGTTGTCATTTGACAACCCATGGGCAGTAAGTCCACACTGGAGAAAAGCTGATGGCCCGCCCCAGTCATGCCAGGAAAGAGGTCGAACTGGCCTTGAGGCACGCGGAATCAAAGGGATGGAGAGTTGTGGTAGGCGGGGGACATTGTTGGGGAAAAATGTATTGCCCTTTCAACGATGCCGACTGTCGATGCGGGGAGTATTGCATTACCAGCATATGGAGCACGCCGCGTAACGCCGGTAATTTAGCGCGACAGTTGAGGCGTGTGGTTGATCACTGTTCGGCTGACAGGCTGGCAATGTGTACCCCCAAGGAGGAGTAGCGATGGAGTATGAATTCACTCTCAGGTATCAGCTGAGCGGGAACGAAGATATCGATGCGTTGCTGGAGCGCCTGGCTCAGTACGGATGTGATGATGCATTGGCTGGTGTAGGTCAACCTGGGCGTCTGGCATTGGCATTCACTCGCCAGGCGACATCTGCCAGGCAGGCCATCGAGAGCGCATTGAGTGATGTTGCCAGAGCGGTTCCAGGCGCTCGCCTGATCGAAGCGACCCCCGATCTGGTCGGGCTCAGCGATGTGGCGGAACTCATCGGTGTATCTCGGCAGAACATGCGCAAATTGATGCTCGCCCATGCAGGTAGCTTCCCAGTACCCGTGCATGATGGCAGCACCGCTCTGTGGCACCTGGCCGATGTGTTGCCATGGCTGCAGGCGCGAGGGAGCTACCCGATCGGCAAGAGCACGTTGGAGCTTGCGCGCATGGCAATGGCCGTTAACGTGTCTAAAGCATACGAACGCGTGCTCGGCGAGCCAGACCTGGCCCCTTCAGCAGGCGCTTGAGGCTGGCCTCAACCTCGGGTGGCCACGGCTTCGATAGACAGCGATGCCTGCCCCAGCGGATGGGTCGTGGCATCGAAGAAGTGCAGTGACGTGCCCGGCATGGCGCCCAGGCGATCGACGAAATGCTGCTTCTGGTTGATCACCGACGCTTCACTCAACGGCCGAATGGCGATCGCCAGGTGCTTGGGCCCGGCCATTCGAATGGCGTCGAGCAGGTGCTGGTCAGTGCTGTCCAGGTGCTGGCCGAACAGGCACAGGCCACGGTGTTCCTGGGCCAGCTGCCCCAGGCACCAGCTCAGGTAGTCCGAGTGGCGGATGGCGCGCAGTTTCTCGTCGCTGCGGTCTTCATTGACGAACAGCGGCACCTCACCGGGAATGTTCACGGCAAAACCTTCCAGCAGCTCGGCGCTCTCGGCGCTGCGTTGACGGGTGGTGCCGTCGGGTTGCTTGAGCAGGTGCAAGCCACCGTGCAGGTGCATCACCCGGGTACCCTCGCTGCTGCGCCGGCGCACATCGAAGTAACCCTGCTCGTCGAACAGGTCGGCGAAGCCCTGAGGGGCATGTTGCAGGGCCCAAGGCAGCAGCAGGTCGTAGTTGCTGGTGTAGACGCTGCGATAGCCACGCAAGGCCTGATTGAGCACGGCCAGGGTTGCCGGGGGCATCAGCCGCCAGGGCAGATGCACGGTGCGCACGGCGTGGATCAGCGCTTCCTTGATCGAGTAATAGCGGTTGAGCGGCGCAGTGGAGTTGATGGCGAGCGCAGCATTGGCGCGCACGGTGGTGTTGAGCGCGCTGAGCACCGGTTCGAACAGCTCCGTGCCCAAGGACTTGAACAGGGCCTGGTCGCTGATCGCCAGGCCTTTCTTGCGACCGGCGCGTTGCGCCTCCTCGAACAGCGAGAAATAGCCGAACGGCTTCCACACTGCGCGGCTGGCGCCGTTACCCAGCAGCAGGGCTTCGCAGGGGTGGCGGGCGGCAAGTTCTGGCCAGGGCAGGAGTGGGGCGTCGAGTACAGGCATGCTGGGTCCATTGGTGGTGCGGGCGCGGGGCGACTTTAGCATGTCAGGCGGGGGCAAGGGGCATCAACCCTGCCTGGCGGCCGGCACGCTGCGCTTGCGGTTACGCCATACCCGGTAGGCCCGGATGCCGGCGCGCACCGAACCGAACAGCAATTTGTCCTCCATCTCGCGCGCCATGCCCGAGCGCACCAGCATGCGCAGGAAGCTGCCGCGGGCACGGGCGATGGCGAAGAAAATGCCCTGCGCGGCCAGGGTATCGCGCACTTCACGCAATGCGGCCATGCCGCTGACATCGATACTGGTCACGGCCTCGGCATCGAACAACACGGCCTTGGGCTGGGCCTCGCCTTGCACCGCCTCGAGAAGGCGCATCTTGAAGTAGTCGGCATTGAAGAACAGGATTGCGTCGTCAAAACGGTAGACCACCAGGCCGGGCACCGTCCGCGCATCCTTGAACTTGCGAATGTCGACCTGGCCTTCGGTGCCCGGCAGCCAGCCGAGCACGGCGTCGGTAGGCTGGTAGATGCTGTACAACAGGCGCAGTATCGCCAAGGTCACGGCAAACACGATGCCAGGCAGCACGCCCAGCCCCAGCACCCCCACGGTGGTCAGCAGGCACAGCCAGAATTCGAAACGGCTCAGGCGCCGAATGTGGCCCAATGACTTGATATCGATCAGCCCCCAGCCAGCCATCAGCAGCACCGCGCCCAGCGCCGCCTGAGGGATCCACGCCATGGGCGCGGTGAAAAACAAAAGGATCAAGGCGATCACCAGGGCGGCGATGATGCCGACCAGCTGGCTTTTGCCCCCGACCATGTCGTTGACGGCGGTGCGCGAGTCGGCACCGCTGATGGCAAAACCCTGGGAAACCCCGGCGGCCAGATTGCTCACGCCCAACGCCACGAACTCGTGGTTGGCGTTGATGGCGTAGCCATGCCGGGCAGCGAAACTGCGCGCGGTGAGCATGGCGCTGCAGAAACTGACCGTGGCGATACCCAGGGCGTCGCGCAGCAGGCTTTTCATTTCTGCCAGGTTGCTGTGTGGCCAGGCCAGTTGCGGGATGCCGGCCGGCACCGGGCCAAGTATGGCGACGCCGAAGCGGTCGAGGCCGAACAGACCCACCAGCAGCATGAACAGCGCCACCACCGTTAGCGCGGCCGGCAGGCGCGGGTAGCGGCGTGGCAGCCAGATCAGCAGGCCTAGGGCGGCCAGGCCGATGCACAACGTCAACCCGTGAATTTCGCCCAGGCGTTGGAGGAAGTTGATCAGGCTGAGGATGAAACCGTCGCCCTCGATGCTGAACCCCACCACCTTGGTCAACTGCCCGGCGATCAGGCTCAGGCCGATACCGTTGAGGTAGCCGATCAGAATCGGCCGCGAGAAGAAGCTGGCGATGAACCCGGCCCGCGCCAGGCCAGCGGCAATCAGCATGACCCCGACCAGTACGGTGACGATGACCGACAGCTCGGCAGTGCGTTGCGGGTCGCCCAAGGCCAGCGGCGCCACGGCCCCGGCAATCATGGCGCAGGTAGCCGCGTCGGGGCCGACCATCAACTGGCGCGAGCTCCCGATCAGGGCGTAGATCATCATCGGCAGCACACAGGCGTACAGGCCGTACTGCGGCGGCAAGCCCACGATCTGGGCGTAGGCGATGGCAATCGGGATCTGGATGGCTGCCACCGACAGCCCTGCCTGCAGGTCGGCGTGCAGCCATTCGCGGCGGTAGTGCAGCAGGTTGGCAAGGCCCGGTAGCCAGCGGGAGAGCAACATGCGTCGTCCTTTCGAAATGTTTCACGAAACCCTGGGCGCATTGAAACGGATCGACAGGCAATTGGCCATGCTGCTGATCATCGAAAGCAGCAGATCGAAGCGATTGGCAGAAACGAAAAAAGGAGCGAACGCTCCTTTTGACAGCGATGACGTTGCCGGAACGCCATGCGGGGGAATGTAATGTGGAGCGGGTAGAGGGAATCGAACCCTCAACTAAAGCTTGGGAAGCTTTCGTTTTACCACTAAACTATACCCGCCTTACGCCGCACTTTTTACCAGAACCCTGCGGGAAATAGAAGCCCACGTTATAAAAAAAGCGTGTCGGCGCCCCATGCCGGCGGCTATCCGCACCAAGGCGCCGAGTTGCTCAGATAGCCAGTGCATGCTGCCCCTGTTGCAGCGGCTGGTAACGTTGCCGGGCTTCACGCAGGGTTGGCTTGAGGAAGCCCAGCATGGCATTGCGGGTGTCCTCGCAGGCGGCCTTGGTCTCCATGTCCAGAAAGTGCCCTGCACCGCGGATAACCCCAAACTGGCTGCGCCCCACGTGTTTGCCGAACTGCCGTGCATCTGCGGCCGTGGTGTACTCGTCGCGTTCACCATTGATGAACAACACCGGAATATCGATAGCGCGCGCGCCCTCCAGTGCCCGTGCCAGGTCATGTTGCAGCACCTGGTTGATGTGGAAGTGCATCTGCGCGTATTCGTGGCTGTCCAGGCTGCTGACGTGCCGGTAGTTGAACCGCTTGAACAGCGACGGCAGGTACTTGCCGATGGTGTCGTTGATCAGGTTGCCGACTTGATAGCGGTCGCAGGCGGCCAAGTACTGGCAACCGCGCGCCAGGTAGTCGCGCATTGGTTCATTGATCACCGGCGAGAACGAACTCACCACGGCCTTCTTCACATACCGCGGCTGGTGCGCCAGTGCCAGTAGCGTGCTGGCACCGCCCCACGAGAACGACATCACGTGGTCGGCCTGGAAGTGATCAATCAGTTCAAGGAGGATATGCGCCTCCGTCTCCTTGCTGATCAGCCGTTCGTGGCGGTTGTGCGGTTTGGATTTGCCCGCGTAGGGCTGGTCGAACAGGACGACATTGAACTGCGGGTGCAGGTTACGCACCGTCTGGGCGAACGAGGCTGTGGTGGCCAGCGAGCCGTTGATCAGGATGATCGTATTCTCAGCCGCATCCGCGCGATAGAACTCCGTGTAAACCCGATACTGACCTTGAATATCAAGTACAGCGATTTCTGGCCTCATGTCATCGACTCCTGGCGCAAAAAGGGTATTCGCGTCACCTGGTGGCTTGTCGCGGCAACGGGTCGTTCACTTTTGGCGGCGGCTTGGCCGAACACTCAAGCCACTGGCTCAAAGAGAGCGCATTCCCGAAACAGGACATCAGGGTGCACGTTCTTTATGACAGGTAGGCATTCGCCTGAAGAGTAACCGGGGCCCTGTGTCGATCCTTGGCACTTGCGTCGACGGTGTTGTTGTATGGCGGGCAATCTGCCGTGCCCCAAGGCATCTAGGCCCTGGGTGGCCGACAAAAAGTGTCTGGGTCTACGATCGTGACTTAGCGGTCACATGCAGACTGACGATTGGGATTCAAGCAGGGGGGCGGGGATCCTGCAAGTGCCGTTCGGGCTTAATTGTGACGTTTGGCGCTGAGCGGTCGTATGGTGCGCGCTCAGCGGTAGGTTGCGCGAGTTCGCGGGCGGGCTAGACGGTGCCTATTTCTTCCGGCGTGAGTTGCCGAAAGGCGCCGGGCGCCAACCCCGGGTCGAGCCGGATCGCCCCCATGCTCTCCCGGTGCAGCCCCACGACCTTGTTGTCGAAAAACCCGAACATGCGTTTGACCTGGTGATAGCGCCCTTCGACAATCGCCAGCCGCGCCTGGCGCGGCCCTAGAATGTCCAGCTGGGCGGGCTGGGTGGTGAGGTTCTCAAAGGCGAAGTAGAAGCCTTCACGGAACTTGGCCACATAGTGCTCGGCAATCTCGTCCTCGGTTTCAACCAGGTACTGCTTGGGCAGCTTGGTCGCTGGCTGGGTCAGGCGGCGCGACCACTGGCCATCGTTGGTCAGGATCATCAGGCCGGTGGTGTTGAAGTCCAGGCGCCCGGCGATGTGCAGGTCTGCACGCAGCGCCGCCGGCAACAGCTCGAGCACAGTGGGGTGCTGTGGGTCGTGGGTTGCGCTCACGCAGCCGGCCGGCTTGTGCAGCATCAGGTAGCGCGCCGGGCGGCCAGCCTGCAGCAACTGCTCGTCCAGTTGCACCCGGCTGAACTCCCGCACCTCGGCCAGCGGGTCGCTGATGACCTGGCCATCCAGGCGCACACGGCGCTGGGCCAGCATCAGCCGGGCTTGCTGGCGGTTGCAGTGGGGCAGGTTGGCAAGGAAACGATCGAGGCGCATGGCTTGGCGTCAGCTGGAAGGGCGTGATTGGAGTTGGTCTTCAACGGCGGCGCAGCGCGGGCACAGGCAGGCTTTGTCCCGCAGCGCGGCGGGCAGTGCCTGGAGCACGCTCGGGTCGATGGTGACACCGTAGCACCAGCAGGCCTGGGTGGCCCGGCGTGGGTCGGCCAGGCTGCAGTGGTTGAGCGCGCCGCAAGCGGGGCAGTGTTGCTGATCAGTCATGGGGTTTCGCTACAGACACGGTTGCGGCCAGCCTGTTTGGCACGATAAAGGGCACGGTCGGCGCGGGTCAGCAGGGTGTGCAGGGTATCCCCCGGTCGCAGGCTGCTCAGGCCGATGCTGGTGGTCAGGCGCAGTGGCTGGTCGTCGTAGCTGAAGGTCAGCTGTTCGGTGCGCTGGCGGATCTTTTCCGCCACCTCGATGGCGTGCCGACCCTCGGCCTCACGCAGCAGCACGATGAATTCCTCGCCACCCCAGCGGCACAGTATATCCGACTGGCGCAGGCTGCTTTGCAGCACATTGGCGAACTGGCGCAGCACTTCGTCGCCTGCCAGGTGGCCATGGGTATCGTTTAACGCCTTGAAGTGGTCCAGGTCGAACAGCAATGCCACCAGCGGGCCATTGTCGCGCTGGGCTTCGCGCAGGGCCTGGGCAGCCAGCAGGTCGAAGCTGCGCCGGTTGAGCAGGCCGGTGAGGCTGTCGAGCGTCGCCAAGGCCTCTGTGCTGGCCTGATGGCGGCGGACCATGGCGTGTACCAGTGCCAGTACCACCAGGGTGATCATGGTGCAGATTGCCAGGTTCAGGTACAGCGAGTGACGGATGCGATCGAGCGCGCCGGTTTCCCGTTTGTCCACCAGCAGGTACCAGTCCAGTTCAGGCAACTGGCGCACGTTGAGGAAGTGGCTGTGCTGGTCGCTGTCACGGTACTCGTGGCTGCCTTCGCTGGGTACCGGCCGTTCGGCCAGCAGGTTTTGCAGTTCGGGGTTGGCACTGAGCCGCTGGCCCACCTGTAGGCCATGCGGGCCGCCTGCCGAGCCGGTCAGCAGCACCTTGCCCTTGGCGTCGGTGAATAGTACCGCGCGCTGGTAGCGTTGTTGGTAGCGGTCGATCAGCTTGACCACCGACGATACGCTCAGGCCGACACCGGCGGCGCCGATGAAGCGTTGCTGATAGTCATGCACCTGATAGTTGATGAATACGGTCAGGCTGTCATGGTTGGCCATGTCGAAGTCGACGTTGATCTCATAAGGTGCCTTGAGGTCACGCAGGCGGAAGTACCAGGCGTCGCGCCAGGCACCAGGGTCGACATGCTTGAGCACCCCCTTGGCCTGGTAGTAGGTCAGGGTGCGGTCGGACACGAAAAATGAGGTGAAGGTGTCCTGCTTGCCCATGACCTCGCCCAGGTAGCGGGTCATGCGGGCGGTGTCCTGCTCGCCGGACAGCACCCAGTCGCGCAGGAAGGTGTCCTGGGCCATCATCGAGGCGATCAGTACCGGGCGAATCAGGTCTTTCTGGATCTCCGAGTAGACCGTGTCGGAGGTCAGCGGCAATTCGGTGTTGATGATGCCGTCACGGATAGCGCTGCGCGAAGCGAAGTAACTGAGCAGCGAGGTGGCGAGAAAGCCGCAGGCCAGCAGCAACAGGAGGGTGAAGATCAGCGAACGCTGCGAAAACAGGGTGTAACGTAAAGGCATGATCTTCCCATGATGTGTGCCGAGCCGCCCATTCTAGTGAGGTAGCCCTGAAATGACTGCAAGTTATTCGGTGCCCGGGCAGCTGTATCAAATTATTGCAGGAATGGCACTGCACCTTGTTCCCGGTGTCTTATTCAATGTCGATGAACACATTTCGCATCGACGCCCGACAGCGCCGCTGTGCGGGCACTCCAGCGGTCCAGGAGGCCGCCATGTCCTATCGAATCCTGTTGATCGCCCTGCTGGGGTCGATGACTTCCGCCTGCGCGCCTTACTACGAGAGTGGCAGCTACTACCGCTCCGACTATTACACCAGCGACCGCTATGCAGCGCCCGGGTACTATCGTTATGACCGTTACTACGTGGCGCCACAGCCACGCTACTACTACCAGCCGGCACCACGCTACTACTACCAGCCCGCCCCGCGTTACCGCTATCAGCCCGCACCCAACTACCGGCCGCAGCCACGCCCGCCGGTGACCCAGTGGCACGGCAACCCGCGCCATGACTATGGCAACCGCCAGCGTGATGACTACCGGGGTGACCGGGACCGGCACGACTACCGCGATGGCAGCCAGCGCTACCGGCGGGGCGGCTGGCAATCCAATGGGCCAGGCAATGGCGGTGGGCCAGGTGATGGGCCGCGCCGGCAGGGGCAATGGCAGCGCTAGGCAGCCACTGCACTAACCCAGGTCCGCCAGCGGGTGACTGCCCTCCCACACCTTGGCGAAGTGAGCCTCAACCACCGCTGCCGGCACCTGCGCCACATCCGGCCAGTGCCAGCGCGGCTGGTTGTCCTTGTCCAGCAGGCGGGCGCGTACCCCTTCACTGAACTCCGGGTGGCGGCAGCAGTTCAGGCTCATGCAGTACTCCATCTGCAACACTTGCGCCAGTGACAGGTGCCGCGCCCGGCGAATCTGCTCCCAAACCAGATGGGCGGTCAGCGGGCAGCCTTGCTGCAGTCGTTGGCCGGCGTCGGCCAGCAATGGGTCGTCATGGTGCTTCAGGTTTTCCAGCGCGCGCCATGCGGCAGCCGCATCGGCAACATCGAGCAACGCGTCGATCACTGCCCGGCGCGGCAACCATTGAGCGGCCGGTAATTCGGCACACACGCGGTGCTGTTCGGCCTTGAGCAGGCTGTTGAGCTGCAACGCGGTGTGTTCCTGCCAGTTCAGTTGCAGCAGCTCATCGACCAGGGTTTCTTGCTGGTGCTCACCCAGGAAGCGGTCGGCCAAACCCAGGTCCAGGGCATCGCGGGCGTTGAGCGGGGCGCCGGTCAGGCCAAGGAACAGCCCCAGTTTGCCTGGCAGCCGGGCCAGGAACCAGCTGGCGCCCACGTCCGGGTACAAGCCGATGCTGACCTCTGGCATGGCCAAACGGCTGCTGGGTGTGACAATGCGCACGTTGGCGCCTTGCAGTAACCCCATGCCGCCGCCCAGAACATGGCCATGCCCCCAGCACAGCAAAGGTTTGGGGTAGGTGTGCAGGCTGTAGTCCAGGCGGTATTCGGCGGCGAAGAAGGTGGCGGCCAGCGGTGGCACGCTGCCAGGTTGATCGCGGCAAGCCTGGGCCAGCGCGCGCACATCACCCCCCGCGCAGAATGCCTTGGCGCCGCTGCCACGCAACAGCACGCAGACCACCCCGGGGTCGCGCGCCCACGCCTGCAGCTGGTCGCCCAGCGCCTCGATCATCGGCAGGGTCAGGGCATTGAGCGCCATGGGCGCATCGAGGGTGGCGATGCCCATGCGGGCGCCATCGGCGCCAGTAAGCACCTCGCAATGAATGGTCATGGACTACCTCGCGCAAGTCATGGCCCAAGTATGGCTTGCCTGGCCAATCATGCCGGTCGTCGGTCGGATCGTTTGACAAGCGGGTAGGGCTTACCTAGTGTCGCGCCATTGTTTATGGAAGGCCCCATGACTGACGACGACCGTATCAAACTCGAACCCAGCTGGAAGGCCGCGTTGCGCGGTGAGTTCGACCAGCCCTACATGCATCAGTTGCGCGAGTTCCTGCGTAGCGAGTACGCTGCCGGCAAGCAGATCTACCCGCCAGGGCCGCTGATCTTCAACGCGCTCAACTCGACACCGCTGCAACAGGTGAAAGTGGTGATCCTCGGCCAGGACCCTTACCACGGGCCTGGCCAGGCGCACGGCTTGTGCTTCTCGGTGCAACCTGGGGTGGCCACGCCGCCGTCGCTGGTCAATATCTACAAAGAGTTGCAGCGGGACCTGAACATCCCGATCGCCAGCCACGGCTACCTGCAAAGCTGGGCCGAGCAAGGCGTGCTGCTGCTCAACACCACCATGACGGTCGAGCGCGCGAATGCGGCCTCGCATGCCAAGAAAGGCTGGGAGCACTTTACCGACCGGATCATCCAGGTCGTCAGCGAGCAGTGCCCGCACGTGGTGTTTCTGCTGTGGGGCGCCCATGCGCAGAGCAAGCAGAAGCTGATCGATGGCACCAAGCACCTGGTGCTGAAGTCGGTGCACCCGTCACCGTTGTCGGCTTACCGCGGCTTTCTCGGCTGCGGGCACTTCAGCCGCACCAACAGCTTCCTCGAGCAGCGCGGGTTGGCGCCGATCAACTGGGCGTTGCCGCCGTTGTAGTCATGTGGAATGGCGCAGCGCCTGGCCAGCGGGTTCACCGCTCGCCGGGCGCTGCGTTCATCAAGGCCTGGCGTTCCACGCGCGGAACAATGGCTCGGCCAGGAACAGCACCAGCAGCAGCCGCATCACCTGCAGAGCCGTCACCAGCGGCACCGACAGCTGCAGTGTCTCTGCGGTCAGGCTCATTTCGGCAATCCCGCCTGGCATCATGCCCAGTGTCAGCGAGCGCAAGTCCAGTGCCGTCAGGACGCTCAGTGCCCAGGCGGCCAGGGCGGCAATGGCCATGCAAAATGCCGTGGCCAGCAGGGTGCGGGCGAGAAACGATGGGGCGCGGCGGAAGAATTCGCGGTTGAAGTGGCAGGCCAGGGCGCTGCCAATCAACCATTGGCCGATCTGGCTGGCGCCGTTGGGCAGGGCGATCTGCAGGTTGGTGGCCAGGCTCACCGAGGCCGCCACCAGCAGTGGCCCGAACAGCCATGGGTTGGGCTGGCGCAAGCGCTGCCACAGCAGGGCCACGGCAATGCCCAGCGGGGCAATCAGGGCCAACCAGCTCCAACTTACGCTGCCTGCGTGGTTGAGCGCGACGCCGTCGCCCAGCAGGTACTTGAATATTGCCGGTACGCACAACACCACAGCCAGCACCCGCAGGCTCTGCGCGGCCGCCACCTGGCTGAGCACCGCGCCGTTGCGCGCGCCAAGGTTGACCATCTCTCCCGAACCGCCGGGCATGCTGGCGAAGAACGCAGTGGCGCGGTCCTCGCCGCTGCGCCTGAGCAGCCACACGCTGATCACGCTGGTCACGGTAGTGAACACCGCGCTGAAGAAAATCAGGACGAAGTGGCTGGCGACCTGCTCGATCACCGCCGGGGTGAAGTGCAGGCCAATGCCGATGCCGATGACCCACTGCCCGCATTTGCGGCCATTGGGTATTTCCGGCAATTGCCAGGGCGTCAGGCAGCGCACCAGGATGATCGCCAGCAGCGAGCCGATCATCCACGGCAAAGGCCAGCCGACCTTGCTGGCGGCAAAACCCCCAGCAAGGCCGACCAGCCCGGTTGCAACGTACAGCGGCAGTGACCGGTCAGGCATCGGCCATGGCCCGACGCTGCTTCGCACGTTTGCGCCAGATGCGCAGCAGCGGCAGGGTCAGCATGCACAGGGTCAGCACCCATACCGACAGGCTGATGGGGCTTGACCAGAGGATGCCCAGTTCACCGTTGGAAATCGACAGCGCGCGGCGCAGGTTCTGTTCCATCAGGCCGCCGAGGATGAAGCCCAGCAGGATCGGCGACAGCGGGAAGTCCAGCTTGCGCAGGATGTAGCCCATGATACCGATGCCGACCATCAGGAACAGGTCGAAGGTGGTGGCGTGCACGGCGTACACGCCGATTGCGGTGATGATGGCGATCACCGGCACCAGCGCCCAGTTTGGTACGGCCAGGATGCGGGTGAAGATGCGGATCATCGGGATGTTGAGGATCACCAGCATGATGTTGGCGATGAACAGCGAGGCGATCAGGCCCCAGACGATGTCTGGCTGCTGCTCGAACAGCAGGGGGCCTGGGGTGATGTTGTACAGGGTCAGTGCACCGATCATCACCGCGGTGGTACCGGAGCCCGGTACGCCCAGCGTCAGCATGGGCACCAGGGCGCCACAGCAGGAAGCACCAATGGCGGTTTCGGGTGCCGCCAGGCCACGGGCGTCGCCCTTGCCGAACTTGCCGCTGGTGCCGGCGAGGCGTTTTTCGGTCATGTAGGCCACGGCGCTGGCCAGCGTGGCGCCAGCGCCCGGCAGCACGCCCATGATGAAACCGAGCAGGCCGCAGCGGATATTCACAACGAACACCGAAGCCGCTTCCTTGAAGTTGAACAGCATGCGCCCGGTGGCCTTGACCGCCTGGTGGCCATGGTGGGTCTTTTCCAGCAGCAGGAGGATTTCGCTGATCGAGAACAGGCCCAGTACCAACACCACGAACTGGATGCCATCGGCCAGGTGCACGCTGTCGCCGGTGAAGCGGTAGACGCCGCTGTTGGCGTCGATACCGACCGCCGACAGGAACAGCCCGATCAATGCGGCAATGAAGGTTTTCAGCGGTTTGTCACCGGCCATGCCGCCCAGGCAGACGATGGCGAACACCATCAGCACGAAGTACTCGGCCGGGCCGAAGGCAATCGCCCATTTGGCCAGCAGGGGGGCGAACAGCACCATGCCGCAGGTGGCGATGAGCGCACCGATGAACGAACTCCAGGCCGACAGCGACAGGGCAACGCCAGCCAGGCCCTGGCGGGCCATCGGGTAACCGTCGAGGGTGGTCATCACGGTCGAAGCCTCGCCCGGGATGTTCAGCAGAATCGAGCTGATACGCCCGCCGTACTCGCAGCCCAGGTACACCGCTGCCAGCAGGATCAGCGCCGATTCTGGCGGCAGGCCGAGGGCGAAGGCAATCGGGATCAGCAGGGCCACGCCGTTGATCGGGCCCAGGCCCGGCAGCAGGCCGACCACGGTGCCGATCAAGGTGCCGGACAGGGCGGTGACCAGGTTATAGGGGGACAGGGCAACGCCGAAGCCCTGGCCCAGGTAGCTCAAGGTATCCATGTGTCAGTTCTCCAGTACGCTCAGCAGGCCAAGGGGCAGTGGCACGTCCATCACGCGGTCGAACAGCCAGTAGAGGAAGATGCTCATGCCCACCACCACGATGGCGCTGTGCAGCCAGCGGCCGCCGTACAGGCGCGCCATGGGCAGGCCCACCAGGCTGGCACTGAGAATGAAGCCCAGGGGTTCGAAGGTGGCGGCGAAAACCAGCAGCAGGCCGACGCACGCGGCGATCTTGATCAGGGTTGCGCGGTCCAGTTCTGGTTCGTCGTCCTTGCGCACGATCGGGGTCGGGCGGATAGCCAGGTACAGCAGGCCCAGGCCCATCAGGCCGAGCATCAGCAGTGGGTAGGCACGCGGGCCCACCGGCTCATAGGAAAACGCCGCCTGGTAGGGCCAGGCCATTACGGCAAGCACGGCGCACACCGCCAGCAAGACCAGGGCGAAGAGGCGTTGCAGGATCATGAAGGAATCCTCGTTGGGATCGCTGTAGGAGCGGCCTTGTGTCGCGATCGGCCGCGAAGCGGCCGCAAAGCCAGCCTCTGCGATCTGTCTGAAGCATCGCACGGCTGTTCCAGGGGCCGCTTTGCGGCCCGATCGCGACGCAAGGCCGCTCCTACACAGGGATGGTGGTGGATCCGGCAGGCTTACTGGATCAGGCCAAATTCCTTGGCCAGCGTCTTGTAGTCAGCCACTTGCTTCTTCACATAGCCGTCCAGTTCTTCGCCGGTCATGGCGAACGGGAACAGCTCGCGCTGGTCACGCAGTTTGGCGAAGTCTTCCGAAGCCAGCATCGTGTCGAACGACTGCTTCCACCAGGCGTAATCCTCGTCGCTGACCTTTGGCCCGAGGTAGAAACCGCGCACCACTGGCCAGACGATGTCATAACCCTGCTCCTTGGCAGTCGGGATGTCTTTCATCTCCGGCTCGTCCAGGCGGTTTTCCGAGAACACCGCGAGGATGCGCATGTTGCCGCTCTGAATGTGCGGCATGGAGTCTGAAATGTCGGTCGAGCCCACCTGGATGTGGCCGCCCAGCAGGGCCGTGGCAATTTCGCCGCCGCCTTCCAGGGCCACGTAACGCAGGTCGCGCGGGTTGATCCCGGCGGCCTTGGCGATCAGGGCGGTCTGCATCCAGTCCTGGCTGCCGACGGTGCCGCCAGAGCCGATCACCACTTTGCTCGGGTCTTTTTTCAGTGCTGCGACCAGGTCGTCGAGGGTCTTGTAGGGCGAGTCGCTCTTCACCGCGATGGCGCCGTAACTGGTGCCGACCGCGGCCAGCCATTTCACGGCGTTTTCGTCGAAGCGGCCGAACTTGCCCTGGGCCAGGTTCAGCAACGAACCGCTGGACCAGGCCACCAGTGTGCCGGCGTCAGCCGGGCGTTGGGCGACCACGGCGTTGTACGCCACCGCGCCGACACCGCCGGGCATGTAGGTGACGCGCATGGGTTTGCTGAGGATATTTTCCTGCACCAGGGCGCTTTGCACCAGCTTGCAGGTCAGGTCGAAACCGCCGCCCGGCGAGGCGGGGGCGATACATTCGGGGCGTTTCGGTTCGGCAGCGAGGGCGTTGCCGGCCAACAGCAGGCAGCCGGTAGCGAGGACGAGGCGGCGCAGTGAAAAGGTCATCGTCGATCTCCGTGAATGTTGTTGTTATCGGGTTAGGCTAGCGGCTTACCACAGCGCCACGCTGTAGCTCACCAGCAGCCGCACTTCGTCGGCATCGCGGGCGAGGTTGGAGCGGAATGTGGCGTTGCGCAAACGCACGGCCACGTTCTTCAACGGGCCGCTTTGTACGACGTACTTCATTTCGGTGTCGCGTTCCCACTCTTTGCCTTCGCCACCGGCGGCGCGGCTGACATTATCGCCGCTGATGTAGCGGGTCATGAAGGTCAGGCCGGGCACGCCCAGGGCGGCGAAGTTGTAGTCGTAGCGTGCCTGCCAGGAACGCTCGTCCTTGCCTGCGAAGTCGTTGATCTGCACGAAATTGACCAGGTAGGGGTCGGCGCCATCCACATAAGGGAACGCGCTGTCGCCCGACAATTGCTGCCACGCGCCACTGACCTTGTGCCCACCCAGGGCGTAGCTGAGCATGCCGTTGAACGTGGTGTTGTCGATGTTGCCGGCCTTGGCGGCACCGGCGTCGTCGCTGATGGCCAGGCGCAGGTCGGCACCGAGGGTGCCTGGGCCCCACGGCTGGGTGGCGACCATGCCGATGAAGTGCTGGCGGTAGATATCGTCGAGCTGGGCGAAGTGATAGCTGCCGGTGATACGGTCGGTGAACTGGTAGTCGAGCCCACCCAGGGCCAGGTGATCGGCGCTGAACGAACCACCGAAGCGGCCATTCTTGTTGTTCAGGGCCAGGTCTTCCCAATTGGTGTCGTTCCGGTCCTTGGCTTTGTCCAGGCGCCCGCCAGTGAACGTCAGGCCCTTTATTTCCTTCGAGGTGAGCAGGCCGCCTTCGAAGGTTTGCGGCAGGATCCGGCCGTCGTTCGGTTGCAGGGTCGGCAGCTCGGGGATCAGCGTGCCGATCTTCAGTTCGGTCTGGGAGACCTTGACCTTGCCGGTCAGGCCCAGCTTGGAATATTCGTCGGCAGCCTTGCCGTCATCGTGGGTCGGCAGCAGGCCGGTATCGGTGCGGTCCGGGCTGGAGTCGAGCTTGATACCGAGCATGCCCAGCGCGTCCACGCCGAAGCCTACGGTGCCATCGGTGTAGCCGGACTCGAAGTTGAGCATGAAGCCCTGGGCCCATTCATCGCGCTTGGATTGTTGCGCGCTGGTGCCGTCGCGGAAATCGCGGTTGAAGTACATGTTGCGGGTTTCGAAGGTGGCCGTGCTGTCTTCGAAGAAGGCGGCCTGGCTCAGCGGGGCGACACCGGCGAGCGCCAGGGCGCTGGCGAGGGTGCTGGGGCGTGAGGCAAAGGAACGGGTAGGCGCAAACGCCTGCGGCTGTGCTGACAGCATCGTCGGTGACTCCGTTTTTGTTCTTATTCGTTGCACCTTGCTGGTGCTTTTTTCGGTGCGAGGCGCGACCGTAGGGCGATGCTAGGCAACGAACCTTTCGCTAACCTTTCAACCTGAAAGGTTGCCTCAAGGGGCTTCACAGGCCCGGCGACAGCGGTACACTCCGCGCCATTGCCCCAGCCGAGAGGGAGAAACCGATGCGTGTGCTGCTGGTCGAAGACCACCTGCAACTGGCCGAAAGCGTGGCCTTGGCCTTGAAAAGCCTGGGCCTGACCGTGGATGTGCTGCACGACGGCGTGGCCGCCGACCTGGCCCTGGCCAGCGAAGAATACGCAGTGGCCGTGCTGGATGTCGGCTTGCCGCGCATGGATGGCTTTGAAGTGCTGGCGCGTTTGCGTGGGCGCGGCAAGACCCTGCCGGTGTTGATGCTGACCGCCCGCAGCGACGTCAAGGACCGGGTCCACGGCCTGAACCTGGGGGCCGATGACTACCTGGCCAAGCCGTTCGAGCTGACCGAGCTGGAAGCCCGGGTCAAAGCCCTGCTGCGGCGCAGCGTGCTCGGTGGGGAGCGCCAGCAGCGCTGCGGGCCGTTGGTGTACGACCTCGATACCCGGCGTTTTGCCCTTGGCGACGACAACCTGACCCTGACCTCCCGTGAGCAGAGTGTGCTGGAGGCGCTGATCGCCCGCCCGGGCCGGGTGATGAGCAAGGAGCAGCTGGCCGCCCAGGTCTTCGGCCTGGACGAGGAGGCCAGCCCCGATGCCATCGAAATCTACATCCACCGCTTGCGCAAGAAGCTCGACGGCCAGCCGGTAGCCATCGTCACCTTCCGCGGCCTGGGCTACCTGCTAGAGCACCGCGATGCGTGACAATGGCAGCCTGCGCGGGCGCTTGATGGGCAATCTGGCGTTGCTGCTGGTGGTGCTGATGCTGGCCAGCGGCCTGAGCGCCTACTGGAATGGTCGCGAGGCTGCCGATACAGCCTACGACCGTACCCTGCTGGCCTCGGCACGGACCATCGCCGCGGGGCTGTCGCAGCGCGATGGCTCGCTGAGCGCCGACGTGCCTTACGTGGCGCTGGACACCTTCGCCTACGACAGCGCCGGGCGCATTTACTACACCGTGCTCGATATCCAGCAGCGGCTGATTTCCGGTTACGAGAACCTGCCGCCACCGCCGCCAGGCACGCCCCGCACCGACGATTACCCGGCGCTGGCGCGGTTCTACAACGCCACCTACCTGGGCCAGGACGTGCGCGTGGTCAGTTTGCTCAAGGCGGTGAGCGAGCCGAACATGAATGGCATGGCGGAAATCCGGGTGGCCGAGACCGAGGAGGCGCGGGTGAGCATGGCCCGCGGCTTGATGGCCGATACCTTGCTGCGCCTGGGCATGCTGGCGCTGGCGGCGCTGGTGATGGTGTGGTTCGCCGTCAGTGCGGCGCTGCGGCCGCTGGAGCGCCTGCGCACAGCGGTGGAGGAGCGCCAGCCCGACGACCTGCGGGCGCTGCCGGTGGTGCAGGTGCAGCGTGAGTTGGGCCCATTGGTGCGTGCCTTGAACCACTTCACTGAACGCCTGCGTGGCCAGTTCGAGCGCCAGGCGCAGTTCATTGCCGATGCCGCGCACGAACTGCGCACGCCGCTGGCGGCCTTGAAGGCGCGCGTCGAGTTGGGACTGCGTTCGCCAGAGCCGCAGGCGTGGCGGGAAACGTTGGAGTCTGCCGCCCAGGGCACCGACAGGTTGACCCACCTGGCCAACCAGCTGCTGTCATTGGCACGGGTGGAGAACGGCGCGCGGGCGATTGCCGAGGGCGGTGCGCAGCGCCTGGACTTGAGCCAACTGGCCCGGGAGCTGGGCATGGCCATGGCGCCCCTGGCGCACAAGCGCGGCGTTGCGCTGGCGCTGGAGGCCGAGGCGCCGGTCTGGCTGAAGGGCGAGCCGACGTTGCTCAACGAGCTGTTGAGCAACCTGGTGGACAATGCCCTGGCGCATACACCGCAGGGCGGCAATGTGATCATTCGCGTGCTGGCCCCGGCCGTGCTGGAAGTGGAAGACGACGGGCCTGGCATTCCCGAGGCTGAGCGCGAGCGGGTCTTCGAGCGGTTCTACCGGCGCAGTGCGCAGGGCAGCGGGTTGGGGCTGGCCATCGTGGGCGAGATCTGCCGGGCGCACCTGGCGCAGGTGAGCCTGCATGATGGCGCGAAGGGCGGGTTGCGGGTACGGGTGAGTTTTATCGCGGACTGACGCGGTGCCTGTGCTGGCCCACCGCCGGCCAGCGCAGGTTTGAGCGGGTCAGCGCAACATGCTCCGCGCCTCAAGCAACTCTTCCACCTCAAGTTCGGTACCGAACGGCAAGCCCAGGTGGCGGTACGCCGGCAGCGCCGCCAACGGCCGCTGGCGCCCACGTTGGCTGATGCAACGCGCGATCTGCACGATGTCGATGTAGTCGACCTTGTCAGTCTGGCGGTCCAGGTCCTGAACCTGCGAGGGCAGGTTGACCAATTGCTCCGGAAACTCCCACGCCTTGAGAATCTTGTCACCCAGCGCCGGCTGGATCTGCTCGATCACATAATGCAGGCACACCGGGTCGGACAGCAGTTCGTTGTGCTCTTCGGCGTAGATCAGCACGGGCAGCGCGCCAATCTGGTTGACCAGCCCACCCAGGGTCGCCTGCTCAGGTTTGAGCTGGGTGTAGCGGCGCGTGATTTCGTAACTGATGCCCGCCACTTCCAGGCTGTTGGCCCAGATTTCACGCAATTTTTGCTCCACGGCCGACGAGCGGGCGTGGAAAATCTGCTCGATGACCAGGCCGATGGCGAGGTTGCAGCTGTAGTTGATGCCCAGCCGCGTGATGGCGGTGTGCAGGTCGGTCACTTCTACCGCCGCGCGCAGCAGCGGGCTGTTGACGACCTTGATCAGGCGCGCCGAAAGCGCCGCATCACGGCCGATCACCTTGCTCAGGGCCGCTACGCTGATCTCGCTGTCTTCTGCCGCCTCACGGATGCTCAAGGCAACTTCGGGCAGGGTCGGCAGGACCAGGTCATCCTTTTCGATGGCATCGAGCAACTGTGCTTGAACCATCTCGGCCAGCTTGTTCATGGGCGTGTCTACCGCAGTGGTGGTGCGGCCCCGCCACGCGGGCGGGGCAGGCTGGTCAGCGCTGGATTTCCCGGTCGCGGTCCAGTTCGTAAGGCAGGGTCAGCACCTGCAGGCGCGGGCCTTCCAGGCTGCCCAGGTGCAGGTTGTCGTCCTCTACCGCCTCGGCACTCAGCACGGCGAGCAATTCGCAGCCGGCACCGTTGCTGGCGGCCAGCACCACTTCACCGACCGACGAGCCGTGGGTGGGCGAGAAGATTTCCGCCCCCGGCGCCGGAACGGCGGCCTGGTCCAGCGCCAGGCGGTACTGACGGCGCTTGAGCTTGCCCAGGTACTGCATGCGCGCGACGATCTCCTGGCCGGTGTAGCAGCCCTTCTTGAAGCTGACGCCATCGACAGCTTGCAAGTTGATCATCTGGGGAATGAACAGCTCGCGGGTCGGCCCCATGACCTGACCGATGCCGGCGCGGACCTGGCCGAGCAGCCAGTCGTTGAGGCTGCCTTCGGGCAGGGCGGCGGCGAGGGCCTGGCGCACGGGCTCGGCGTTGTCCGCCGCTACCCACAGCTCTACGCGGCCGGCGGACACGGTGACCGCGATCAGCCCGGCCTGGCGCACGGTGCTGCCCGCGGCGCTGGGCAGGTCGATCCCCAGTGCTTGCAGTGCCGCCTCGCCCCCTTGCAGGCCGAAGCGTGCCCAGGCGCTGCTCTCATCGGTGAGCGTGGCCTTTGAAAACACGGCGTACTTCTTCAGGTCGGCCAATTGCGCCTCGAGCAGCTCGCTGGCCATGGCCAGCAGGTAGCCGTTGCCTTCGGGCAGGATACGGAAGCTCGACTGCATGCGCCCCTTGACCATGCAGCGGGCGCCGAGGCCGGCATGTTCCTGGCTGAGATAGTTGATGTTGCAGGTCAGCTGGCCTTGCAGGAACTTGCCTGCATCGGAGCCGCGGACGGCGAGGATGCCCTCGTGGGACAGGGGGCAGAAGAAAGCGGAATCGGCCATGGGTCATCGCGGTGGCTAAAGACTGGCGGCCATCATAGAACGCCGGTAACAAAATAGGTAGGTGAGTAGACCAACGCCCGGTGCCGCTGCGCTCGCCTGGCTGTATACTGGCGGGCCATTCGAGGAGGGCCCCATGGTCGAACAAACTGAACTCAACCGGCTGTTCTGGCACAGCCGCCGCGGCATGCTGGAACTGGACGTGCTGCTGGTGCCTTTCACCCAGGAAGTCTACCCCACCCTCAACGAGGCCGACCGCGAACTGTACGTGCGCCTGTTGAGCTGCGAGGATCAGGACATGTTCGGCTGGTTCATGGAGCGCACCGAGTCTGAAGACCCGGAGCTGCAGCGCATGGTTCGCATCATTCTGGACCGTGTCCAGCCCAAGTGAGTGTTATGAGTGCCGCTGGCAGGGCTCGCGCCGGCTGCTGGCGGTCTACCTGGCATGCCAGGGGGTAGCCTGGCTTGCCGCGTGGGCAAGCGCGCTGCCAGCCTGGCTGGCGTTTACCCTCATCATTGCCTGCCTTGCCCACGCTGCCTGGGCGCTTCCCCGCCGTATTCTCTTGACCCATGAACAGGCCGTTACCGGCTTGCGCCGTGATGTGCGCGGCTGGCAGGTGTACACCCGTGGTGGTGGCTGGCAGCCGGTGCGGCTGTGCCGGGACAGCATGGCCCTGCCTGAGTTGGTGGTGGTGCGCTTTGAGCGCGCCGGGCGCTGGTTGGGGCAAAGCCAGTGTGTACCGCCGGATGCCCTGGGCGCGGACGAGCATCGGCGGTTGCGGGTGCGGTTGAAATTCAGCCGGCGGCGCTGGGGCGCTGCAGCGCTCAGGTCGGGCTGAGCACCGTGTCCTTTGCTTCGTCCAGCATGCCCGGGTAGTCCAGGGTGTAATGCAAGCCGCGGCTCTCTTTGCGCTGCATCGCCGACAGGATCATCAGCTCGGCCACCTGCGCCAGGTTGCGCAGTTCGATCAGGTCGCGGCTGACCTTGTAGTTACTGTAGAACTCGTCGATTTCATCCAGCAGCAGCCGAATGCGGTGCTGCGCCCGCTGCAGGCGCTTGCTGGTGCGCACGATACCCACGTAGTCCCACATGAACCGCCGCAACTCGTCCCAGTTGTGCGCGATGATCACGTCCTCGTCCGAATCGGTCACCTGGCTGGCATCCCAACCCGGCAGAGCCCTTGGCATGCTCACCTGCTGCAGGTTGGCCTCGATGTCGGCAGCCGCGGCGCGGCCATACACAAAACACTCCAGCAGTGAGTTGCTGGCCATGCGGTTGGCGCCATGCAGGCCCGTGAAACTGGTTTCGCCAATCGCGTACAAACCCGGCACATCGGTGTGGCCGCGGTCGTCGACCATTACCCCGCCGCAGGTGTAGTGCGCGGCAGGCACCACCGGAATCGGCTGGCGGGTGATGTCGATGCCAAACGCCAGGCACCGCTCGTACACGGTGGGGAAGTGGCCCTTGATGAACTCGGCTGGCTTGTGGGTGATGTCCAGGTACACGCAGTCCACACCCAGGCGCTTCATTTCGTGGTCGATGGCGCGGGCGACGATATCGCGGGGCGCCAGTTCCTCGCGCGGGTCGAAACGTGGCATGAAACGCTCGCCATTGGGCAGGCGCAGCAGGGCGCCCTCGCCACGCAGGGCCTCGGTGATCAGGAAGCTCTTGGCCTGCGGGTGATACAGGCAGGTCGGGTGGAACTGGTTGAACTCCAGGTTCGCCACCCGGCAACCGGCCCGCCAGGCCATGGCAATGCCGTCGCCACACGCGCCGTCGGGGTTGCTGGTGTAGAGGTAGACCTTGGCCGCGCCGCCAGTGGCCAGCACGGTGAAGCGTGCCCCGAAGGTGTCGACCTCACCACTGTTGCGGTTGAGCACATAGGCGCCCAGGCAGCGCTCGCCGGGCAGGCCCAGGCGCCGCTCGGTGATCAGGTCGACTGCCACGCGCTGTTCAAGCAGCTCGATATTCGGGCGCGAGCGGGCCTGCTTGAGCAGCGTGGTGAAAATGGCGGCACCGGTCGCATCGGCGGCGTGGATGATCCGCCGGTGGCTATGGCCGCCCTCGCGGGTAAGGTGGAACTCGAAGCCGCCATCGTCGACGCTGTAGTGCTCGTCGCGGGTAAACGGTACGCCTTGTTCGATCAGCCACTGTATGGCTTCGCGGCTGTGTTCGACAGTGAAGCGTACGGCGTCTTCATGGCACAGGCCGCCGCCGGCATTGAGGGTATCCTCCACATGCGACTGCACTGTGTCGGTATTGTCCAGCACCGCAGCGACACCGCCCTGGGCCCAGAAGGTCGAGCCATTGGCCAGGTCGCCCTTGCTCAGCACGGCGATGCGCAGGTGGCTGGGGAGGTTGAGTGCCAGGCTGAGACCGGCGGCACCGCTGCCGATCACCAGGACATCATGTTGGAATTGTTGGCTCATGTCGGGACACTAGTAATCTTTGGAGGGGGCGCGGCACAATAGCCACGCGCAGGTGGCATAGTGAAACTATTGTTCGCTCGACCGGGCTGCCTTTATAGCAGCCCCCGGTGGCCAATTTCCATGCCAGCTGCCAGCGTGGCCAACCTTTGTGGGAACTTTCCGACATGGCCGGAAATCCTATGAAGGTTGCCCGCACGCCACAAATTGCCGCGGCGACGCAGGGCGGCAGGCCTGTCCCGGCTGTCCCTGCGTACACGTAACCTGATTATCGACGAAGCCGGCGATGACCGTGCCTCGTCTTCCGTGCAAGCCGACCAAGGGCTGCAGGAAACTTGCTTGGAGGGGAGAACTTTTGCGAAAAGCCCGAGTCTATGGTTGCAAGCCTGAGCGATGGCTGTTGCAACGCTCCTTCGAGTTCACTGAGGAGTGTTCATGCTAACCCAGGAAGAGGATCAGCAACTTGTCGAGCGCGTGCAGCGCGGCGACAGGCGAGCGTTCGATCTGTTGGTGCTGAAGTATCAGCACAAGATTCTCGGGTTGATCGTGCGGTTCGTTCACGATACCCACGAGGCCCAGGATGTTGCGCAGGAAGCCTTTATCAAGGCCTACCGTGCACTTGGCAATTTCCGCGGCGACAGTGCGTTTTACACGTGGCTGTACCGCATCGCCATCAACACGGCGAAGAACTACCTGGTGTCCCGTGGAAGACGGCCGCCAGACAGCGATGTCAGCTCCGAGGATGCGGAGTTTTACGACGGCGATCATGGCCTCAAGGATCTTGAGTCTCCAGAGCGCTCGTTGTTGCGGGATGAGATCGAAGGCACCGTCCATCGCACCATCCAGCAACTGCCCGAAGACCTGCGCACGGCGCTTACCCTGCGTGAGTTCGATGGCCTGAGTTACGAAGACATTGCCAGTGTCATGCAATGTCCGGTGGGTACCGTGCGCTCTCGAATCTTCCGCGCTCGGGAGGCCATAGACAAAGCCCTGCAACCGTTGTTGCAGGAAACCTGAGACAGCGGCGACAGCCAAGAGAGGAACCGCCATGAGTCGTGAAGCTTTGCAGGAATCGCTGTCCGCGGTAATGGATAACGAAGCGGACGAACTGGAATTGCGTCGGGTGTTGAACGCCGTCGACGAAGCCGAAACCCGTGCCACCTGGTCCCGTTACCAGGTAGCCCGCGCAGCCATGCACAAGGAGTTGCTGCTGCCCAACCTGGATATCGCCTCGGCGGTGTCTGCGGCGCTGGCCGATGAAGCCGTGCCGGCCAAGGTCAACAAGGGCCCGTGGCGCAGCATCGGCCGCCTGGCTGTGGCTGCTTCGGTCACCGTGGCCGTGCTGGCGGGTGTGCGCATGTACAACCAGGACGAGATCACCGGTGCCGAGCTGGCTGCCCAGCAGCCGGTCCAGCAGGGCGTGAGCGTGCCACAAGCACAGGGCCCTGCAGTATTGGCAGGTTATACCGAGAGCAGCGAGCAACCGACCGGGCCAATGGCCAACGGTGTGCTGCAGAACCAGGCCGGCTGGGACCAGCGTCTGCCAGGTTACCTGCGCCAGCATGCTCAGGAGTCTGCGCTCAAGGGTACTGAAACTGCACTGCCGTATGCCCGCGCTGCCAGCCTGGAAAACCGTTAAGTAAGGAGGCTCATGCGCGCGCTACCTCTCCTGACGCTGCTGGTTGGCAGCTGCATGACGGTGCCAGCGTTGGCAGCCAATTCTTCGCCCGAGGCGAGTGAATGGCTGAACAAGCTGGCACAGGCCGAGCAAAAACAGAGCTACCAAGGCGCTTTCGTCTACGAACGCAACGGTAGTTTTTCTTCACACGATATCTGGCACAGGGTAGAGGGCGGCAAGGTCAGCGAGCGGCTATTGCAGCTCGATGGCGCAGCCGAGGAAATCGTGCGCGTTGATGGCAAGGTGGCGTGTGTCAGCGGCGCCTTGGCCAGCGGGGTTACCAGCCCTCCAGATACTGCACCGCGTGTGCTTGATCCCCTGAAGCTCATGGGTTGGTACGACCTGAGCGTGGCGGGCAAGTCACGCGTGGCCGGGCGTGACGCGGTGATTGTGACGCTCACGCCGCGCGACCAGCACCGCTATGCCTTCGAATTGCACCTGGACCGCAAGACCGGCCTGCCGCTGCGCTCCTTGATGCTCAACGACAAGGGGCAGTTGCTGGAACGCTTCCAGATGACCCGTCTCGATACCGATGACCTGCCCAGCGACAGCGACCTGCAACCAAGCGCCGCCTGCAAGCCTGTGCAGCATGTGGCCTCGGTCAGCAATGACAACATCGCCGCCTGGCGTTCGGACTGGTTGCCGCCGGGCTTCGAACTGGTCAACAGCACCGTGCACCGCGACCCCAAGCTTGGCAGCTCGGTCAGTAGCCTGATGTACGACGATGGCCTGGCGCGCTTCTCGGTGTTCCTCGAGCCGGTCAAGGATGACGGTGGTAACGATGTGCGCACCCAGCTTGGGCCGACGTCGGCGGTTTCACGTCGCCTGAATACGCCCAAGGGCAAGGTCATGGTGACGGTCGTCGGTGAAATCCCCCTGGGTACGGCAGAGCGTGTTGCCCTGTCCATGCGACCTCAGGATGCCCAGGTACGCCAGTAATGGCGCCCGTTTGCGGGCCGTGCCAAAGGCAGCCGGGCATACGCCTGAAATGAAATTAAAGCATTGTCATTTGCAATCCGGCGGCAAATTTTCTATAGGTCAGGCTTTCAGGAGCCTGGCCTTTCCTGTTTTGTGCAGGGGCCTTTCTAACTACCGCTCGTTGTGACGGGAGCCGTATGTCAATACCACGCTTGAAATCCTACCTAATGATGGTCGCCACCGTGCTGATGCTCGGCCAGGCGCTCACCGCCCAGGCCGACGAAGCCCTGCCGGACTTCACCACGCTGGTCGAGCAGGCCTCGCCCGCGGTGGTCAACATCAGCACCAAGCAGAAGCTGCCGGACCGCCGCGTGGCCCAGGGCCAGATGCCGGACCTGGAAGGCCTGCCGCCGATGTTCCGCGAATTCTTCGAGCGCAACATGCCGCAACAGCCGCGCTCGCCCCGTGGCGATCGCCAGCGTGAGGCCATGTCGCTGGGCTCTGGCTTCATCATTTCCAGCGATGGCTATGTGTTGACCAACAACCATGTGGTCGCCGATGCCGACGAGATCATCGTCCGCCTGTCGGACCGCAGTGAGCTGCAGGCCAAGCTGATCGGCACCGATCCCCGTACCGACGTGGCCTTGCTCAAGGTTGATGGCAAGAACCTGCCCACCGTGAAACTGGGTGACTCCGAGAAGCTCAAGGTGGGCGAGTGGGTATTGGCCATCGGTTCGCCGTTCGGCTTCGACCACTCGGTGACCAAGGGCATCGTCAGCGCCAAGGGTCGCACCCTGCCCAACGATACCTATGTGCCGTTCATCCAGACCGACGTGGCCATCAACCCGGGTAACTCCGGTGGTCCGCTGTTCAACATGAAGGGCGAAGTGGTGGGTATCAACTCGCAGATCTTCACCCGTTCGGGCGGCTTCATGGGCCTGTCGTTCGCCATCCCGATCGATGTGGCGCTCGACGTTTCCAACCAGTTGAAGAAAGACGGCAAAGTCAGCCGCGGCTGGCTGGGCGTGGTGATTCAGGAGGTCAACAAGGACCTGGCCGAATCCTTCGGCCTCGACAAGCCGGCCGGCGCCCTGGTAGCCCAGGTGCTGGAAAACGGCCCGGCCGCCAAGGGTGGCTTGCAGGTGGGTGACGTGATCCTGAGCATGAACGGCCAGCCGATCGTCATGTCGGCCGACCTGCCGCACCTGGTCGGCAGCCTCAAGGATGGCGAAAAAGCCAAGCTGGAAATCATCCGCAACGGCAAGCGCCAGACCCTGGACGTGGCCGTGGGCGCCATGCCGGACGACGACGCCGACATCACCGCCGGTGCCGACGGCAGCACCGAGCGCAGCAGCAACCGCCTGGGTGTCGCGGTCGCCGACCTGACCGCCGAGCAGAAAAAATCCCTCGAGCTCAAGGGCGGCGTGGTGATCAAGGAAGTCCAGGATGGTCCGGCAGCGCTCATCGGCCTGCGCCCGGGTGACGTCATCAGCCACCTGAACAACCAGGCCATCGGCTCGGCCAAGGAATTCACCGAAATCGCCAAGGAACTGCCGAAGAACCGCTCGGTGTCGATGCGCGTGCTGCGTCAGGGCCGTGCCAGCTTCATCACCTTCAAGCTCGCTGAATAAGCGGCCAGGTGGGGCGAAAAGGGCAGCTTCGGCTGCCCTTTTTCATGAATATTCACAATTGGCTGGCGGGTAGTTGTGTACAGTCGGGCAGAGGAATCTCCCATCTGCGAACAGCTTAAGGTACAATGCCCGGCTATTTTTCGGCGGGCGTCCGGCTCGCAGCCTTTTCGAGTGTTGACCCGTGAGTGATTTGAGTCATATCCGCAATTTCTCCATCATCGCCCACATCGACCATGGCAAGTCGACGCTGGCCGACCGTTTCATCCAGATGTGCGGTGGCCTGACGGCTCGCGAAATGGAAGCCCAGGTACTGGACTCCATGGACCTGGAGCGCGAACGCGGTATTACCATCAAGGCCCACAGCGTCACGCTGCACTACAAGGCGCAGGACGGCAAGATCTACCAGCTGAACTTCATCGACACCCCCGGCCACGTCGACTTCACCTACGAAGTCTCGCGCTCGCTGGCAGCCTGTGAAGGCGCACTGCTGGTGGTCGACGCCGGCCAGGGTGTAGAGGCCCAGTCGGTTGCCAACTGCTACACCGCCATCGAGCAGGGCCTGGAGGTCATGCCGGTCCTCAACAAGATGGACCTGCCCCAGGCCGACCCGGACCGCGTCAAGGACGAAATCGAGAAAATCATCGGTATCGACGCCACTGACGCCGTGGCCTGCAGTGCCAAGAGCGGCATGGGCGTGGACGAGGTGCTCGAGCGCCTGGTGCACTCGATCCCGGCACCCGTGGGCGAAATCGATGCGCCGCTGCAAGCGCTGATCATCGACTCCTGGTTCGACAACTACCTGGGCGTGGTCTCGCTGGTGCGCGTGCGCCAGGGGCGCGTCAAGAAGGGCGACAAGATCCTGGTCAAGTCCACCGGCAAGGTGCACCTGGTCGACAGCGTGGGGGTGTTCACCCCGAAACACACCCAGACCGCCGACCTGAAAGCCGGTGAAGTGGGCTTCATCATCGCCAGCATCAAGGACATTCACGGTGCCCCGGTAGGCGACACCCTGACCTTGTCCTCGACCCCCGAGGTCGAAGTGCTGCCAGGCTTCAAGAAAATCCAGCCGCAGGTCTACGCAGGCCTGTTCCCGGTCAGCTCCGACGACTTCGAAGACTTCCGCGATGCCCTGCAGAAGCTCACCCTGAACGATTCGTCGCTGCAGTACATGCCGGAAAGCTCCGATGCACTGGGCTTCGGTTTCCGTTGCGGCTTCCTCGGCATGCTGCACATGGAGATCATCCAGGAGCGCCTGGAGCGCGAGTACGACCTGGACCTGATCACCACCGCACCCAGCGTGATCTACGAGCTGGAGTTGAAAACCGGCGAAACTATTGTCGTCGACAACCCGTCCAAGCTCCCGGATGTTTCAGCCGTGGCCGACTTCCGCGAGCCTATCGTGACCGCGACCATTCTGGTGCCGCAGGAGCACCTGGGTAACGTGATCACCTTGTGCATCGAGAAGCGTGGTGTGCAGCGCGACATGCAGTTCCTCGGCAGCCAGGTGCAGGTGCGCTATGACATGCCGATGAACGAAGTGGTGCTGGACTTCTTCGACCGCCTCAAATCCACCAGCCGCGGCTATGCTTCGCTGGATTACCATTTTGATCGCTACCAGTCGGCCAACCTGGTCAAGCTGGACGTGCTGATCAACGGCGACAAGGTCGATGCCCTGGCATTGATCGTGCACCGCGACAACGCGGCCTACAAAGGCCGTGCGTTGACCGAGAAGATGAAGGAACTGATCCCTCGGCAGATGTTCGACGTGGCGATCCAGGCAGCCATTGGCGGCCAGATCATTGCCCGGACAACCGTCAAGGCGCTCAGAAAGAACGTACTGGCCAAGTGCTACGGTGGTGACGTCAGCCGTAAGAAGAAACTGCTGGAGAAGCAGAAGGCCGGTAAGAAACGCATGAAACAGGTGGGCAACGTGGAAATTCCACAGGAAGCCTTCCTCGCCGTGCTCAGGTTGGATAGCTAGGTCCTATGTCGCTAAATTTCCCGCTGTTGCTGGTCATTGCCGTATTCGTCTGCGGTTTGCTGGGCTTGATCGACTTGCTGTTCCTGGCCCCGCGCCGGCGTGCGGCAATTGCCAACTATCAGGGCAGCGTAAGCCAGCCTGAAATGGCGGTGGTCGAGCGCCTGAACAAGGAACCGTTGCTGGTCGAGTACGGCAAGTCGTTCTTCCCGGTGCTGTTCATCGTACTGGTACTGCGCTCGTTCCTGGTCGAGCCGTTCCAGATCCCTTCGGGGTCGATGAAACCCACTCTGGAAGTGGGCGATTTCATCCTGGTGAACAAGTTCTCCTATGGCATTCGCCTGCCGGTGATCGACAAGAAGGTCATCGAAGTGGGTGACCCGCAGCGCGGCGACGTCATGGTGTTCCGTTACCCGAGCGACCCGAACGTCAACTACATCAAGCGGGTGGTCGGCCTGCCAGGCGATGTGGTGCGTTATACCAACGACAAGCGCCTGTTCGTCAACGGCCAGCCGGTTGCCGAACAGCTGGTAGGTAGCGAGCCGGGCACCTTGGGCAGCGCCACGCTGTACAAGGAAAAGCTGGGCGAGACCGAACACCTGATCCGCAAGGAAATGAGCCGCTATCGCATGCCGCCGGACCAGCAATGGACCGTGCCGGCAGGCCACTACTTCATGATGGGCGACAACCGCGACAACTCCAACGACAGCCGTTTCTGGGATGACCCGAACATTCCCAAGGAGCTGCACGGCATGGTTCCGGACCGGAACATCGTCGGCAAGGCCTTCGCGGTATGGATGAGCTGGCCGGAACCCAAGCTCAGCCACCTGCCCAACCTGTCGCGGGTCGGTTTGATCCATTGATACCCATCGGCGCTGTCCAGCAGACAGCGCCGAATGCATTTCTGACATAGGCTGTGTTCTCAGGGATCGGGAGATTCGCCGCACATCGCGCGGCGGGCCACAGCCAAACAGTCTTTCAGGATGTTGATTTGAACAACGCGTTAAATAACCAACGGGTGGCCGCATGAGTGCTTCCCTTGCCCGTCTGGAGCGAAAGCTCGGCTACACCTTCAAGAACCAGGACCAGATGCTCCTGGCGCTGACCCATCGCAGTTACGCCGGGCGCAACAACGAGCGCCTGGAGTTCCTGGGTGACGCCATTCTCAACTTCGTCGCCGGTGAAGCGCTGTTCGAGCGTTTTCCGCAGGCCCGCGAAGGCCAGCTGTCGCGCCTGCGGGCGCGGCTGGTCAAGGGCGAAACCCTGGCCCGCCTGGCCCGTGGCTTCGACCTTGGTGAGTACCTGCGCCTGGGGTCCGGCGAGCTCAAGAGCGGTGGTTTTCGCCGCGAGTCGATCCTTGCCGATGCGCTGGAAGCACTGATTGGCGCCATTTACCTAGACGCCGACATGGAAACCGCCCGCGAGCGCGTGCTGGCCTGGCTGGCCAATGAGTTCGAGGGCCTGACCCTGGTCGACACCAACAAGGACCCGAAAACCCGCCTGCAAGAGTTCCTGCAGTCGCGCAGCTGCGAGCTGCCGCGCTACGAAGTGGTGGATATCCAGGGCGAGCCGCACTGCCGCACCTTTTTCGTCGAATGCGAAGTGGTGCTGCTGAACAACAAGAGCCGTGGCCAAGGCGTTAGCCGGCGTATTGCCGAGCAAGTTGCCGCTGCGTCTGCACTGATCGCCCTGGGCGTGGAGAATGGCAATGACTGATAGCAACCCGACCCGCTGCGGCTATGTAGCCATTGTCGGCCGCCCGAACGTGGGCAAGTCGACCCTGCTCAACCACATCCTCGGCCAGAAGCTGGCGATTACCTCGCGCAAGCCGCAGACCACCCGCCACAACATGCTCGGCATCAAGACCGAAGGTGATGTGCAGGCGATCTACGTCGATACCCCTGGCATGCACAAGGCCAACGACAAGGCCCTGAACCGCTACATGAACCGCAATGCTTCGGCGGCCTTGAAAGACGTCGATGTGGTGATCTTCGTGGTCGACCGTACCAAGTGGACCGACGAGGACCAACTGGTGCTGGAGCGCGTGCAGTACGTGACCGGGCCGCTGATCATCGCGGTCAACAAGACCGACCGCATGGAAGAGAAGGCCGAGCTGATTCCGCACCTGCAATGGCTGCAGGAGCAATTGCCGAACGCCGAGGTGATGCCGATTTCTGCGCAGCAGGGCCATAACCTCGAGGCGCTGGAAGCGCAGATCGCCAAGCACCTGCCGGAAAATGACCACTTCTTCCCGGAAGACCAGATCACCGACCGCAGCAGCCGTTTCCTGGCGGCCGAACTGGTGCGCGAGAAGATCATGCGCCAGCTGGGGGCCGAGTTGCCTTACCAGATCACCGTGGAGATCGAGGAATTCAAGCAGCAGGGGCACGTACTGCACATCCACGCGCTGATCCTGGTTGAGCGCGATGGCCAGAAAAAGATCATCATTGGCGACAAGGGCGAGCGCATCAAGCGCATCGGCTCCGAGGCGCGCAAAGACATGGAAGTGCTGTTCGACTCCAAGGTCATGCTCAACCTGTGGGTCAAGGTGAAAGGTGGCTGGTCCGACGATGAGCGCGCGTTGCGTTCGCTGGGTTACGGCGACCTGTAAGCCATACTGTTGGGGCCGCGGTGCGGCCCATCGCCGGCAAGCCAGTTGCCACAGGTGCTGCACAAGCCCTGGGTGCGATGCGGTCGGTGTGTGGCTTGCCGGCGATGGGCTGCACAGCCGCCCCACTGTGCGGTTTTCCTGGCTACAGGGAACGAGTGATCTCCCATGGAACAACCTGTCGGCCAGCCAGCCTATGTGCTGCACAGCCGCGCCTACAAGGAAACCAGTGCGCTGGTGGACTTTTTTACCCCGCAGGGCCGCATGCGCGCGGTACTGCGCCGTGCGCGCGGCAAGGGTGGCAGCCTGGTACGGCCGTTCGTGCCGCTGGAGCTCGAACTGCGCGGGCGTGGCGAGCTGAAGAATGTCGGGCGCATGGACAGCGCCGGCATCGCCGCCTGGTTGCATGGCGATGCACTGTTCAGCGGGCTGTACCTCAACGAGTTGCTGATGCGCCTGCTGCCTGCCGAGGCGCCATTCGTGGCCCTTTTCGAGCACTACGCACTCACCCTGCAGGCCTTGGCCGAGGGGCGCCCGCTGGAGCCGCTGCTGCGTTCGTTCGAATGGCGGCTGCTCGATGAGCTTGGTTACGCGTTTTCCCTGAGCCAGGACGTCAACGAATACCCCATTGCCGCCGATGGCCTGTACCGCTTGCGCGTGGACGCAGGCCTGGAACGGGTCGAGCTGGTGCAACCCGGCTTGTTCCGCGGCACCGAGGTGCTGGCCCTGGCGCAAGCCGATTGGAGCGCGGACGGTGCCTTGCTCGCTGCCAAGCGCCTGATGCGCCAGGCCCTGGCCGTTCACCTGGGCGGCAAGCCACTGGTCAGCCGGGAACTGTTTCGCAAGCGCTGATCACGACGTATGCTGTGGGCCTCAATCTTCAGGAGAGCCTTTCGTGACTCACAGCAACCGCATGCTTCTTGGCGTCAACATCGACCACGTGGCAACCCTGCGCCAGGCCCGCGGCACGCGTTACCCTGACCCGGTCAAGGCTGCCCTGGATGCCGAGGAAGCAGGCGCCGATGGCATTACCGTGCACCTGCGCGAAGATCGCCGGCACATTCAGGAGCGCGACGTGTTGCTGCTCAAGGACGTGCTGCAGACGCGCATGAACTTCGAAATGGGCGTCACCGAAGAGATGATGGCCTTTGCCGAGAAAATTCGCCCGGCGCACATTTGCCTGGTGCCTGAAACCCGTCAGGAGCTGACCACCGAAGGTGGCCTGGACGTGGCCGGGCAGGAGGCACGGATCAAGGCGGCGGTCGAACGCCTGGCACGCACTGGCGCCGAAGTGTCGCTGTTCATCGATGCTGACGAGCGGCAGATCGAGGCCTCACGCCGGGTCGGCGCCCCCGCCATCGAGCTGCACACCGGGCGCTATGCCGACGCGCAAACCCCAGCCGAGGTGGCCGATGAGCTGCGGCGCATTGTCGACGGTGTGGCGTTTGGCGTGGGTCAGGGGCTGATCGTCAATGCCGGCCATGGCCTGCATTACCACAACGTCGAGGCTGTGGCGGCGATCAAGGGTATCAATGAGCTGAACATTGGCCACGCATTGGTGGCGCATGCCCTGTTCGTGGGCTTCAAGGCTGCAGTGGCCGAGATGAAGGCGTTGATCGTCGCGGCTTCGCGCTGATCTGTCAGTTGCCTGTACCGGCCTATTCGCGGGTACAGGCGGCCGATCACTCGGCAGGAAACACCAGCGTGAAGCGGGTCGGCCCCAAGGGGCTGCTGCTCACCTCAACCCGCCCCCCGTGCAGTTGCATGATCGATTTGACGATCGCCAGCCCCAAGCCGGTCCCGCCCTCCAACCGCGAGCGCCCCGAACCTACCCGGTAAAAGCGTTCGAACAGCTGTGGCTGCTCAGCCGCAGCGATGCCTGGGCCACGGTTCTGCACAGATAGCCGTATTTCGTTGCCTGTACGCTGGATATGCAAGTCGACCGGTTCACCCTCAGGGCTGTGCCGTATGGCATTGCTCAACAGGTTCGACAGCGCCCGTTGAACCATCAACCGGTCGCCCAACGCCGTGCCCCAACCCTGCACCCGCAGCGCTACGCCTTTGAGCTCGGCACTGTAGGCGAACAGCTCGACTACCCGGGCAGTCTCGTCGGCCAACGCCAAGGGCTTGAGCGCCACCTGGGTTTGCGGTTGGCTGACCTGGGCAAGAAACAGCATGTCATTGATGATGCGGTTGAGCCGGGTCAGCTCCTCGATACTGTCTTCCAGCACCTCCCGGTAGTTGGCGTTCTCCCGTTCGCGCGCCAGGGTCACCTGGGCCTTGCCCATCAGGTTGCTCAAGGGGGTACGCAGTTCGTGCGCCAAGTCGTCGGAGAACTGCGCGAGCTGGCTGACACCCTGGTCAAGGCGGTCGAGCATCACGTTGATGCTGCGCGCGAGTTCAGCCAGTTCCAGTGGCAGGCCGCTGGCGGGCAGGCGATGCTGCAGGTCCTGGGCCGAAACCTGGCCAGCGATGCGCCGAAAATGTCGCAGGGGCTGGAGGCCGCGCTGCATCAGCCACCAGGCACCCGCGCCAATCAGCAGCAGCAGCAGCGGGAGCGCCAGCAGGGTTGAGTGCAGGTACGCCTGCAACAGGGCGTTATCGTCGGCGCGGTTGAGCGACATCAGCACCTTGACCGGGGTGTTGTCACGCAGGCGCATCAACCGGCTGACGGTCAGGATCTGGTTGCCGCTGCTGTCGCGCCAGGCGTGAAAGGCCAGGCGTTCGTCGGTGGGCAGCTCAGCGACGCGCGAGTCCAGTGCCGGCCCCAGGCTGAGCAGGTGCGGGTGGCGGCTTTCCTGCGCCAGTACGCTGAGGCTGAGGTTGTCGTGGCCCATCACCAGGTCGAGCAGGGGGTGGGCCCTGGTGCCCAGGTCCTCGCTGCGCAGATCGACGCGCAGGTTGTGCTCGACCTGCAGCATCTTGCGCGCCAGGTCCTTGCGTGCGCGGCTGTCCAGCTCGTGATCCAGGGCGAACACGGCCAGGCAGGCCAGCAACAACACCAGCGCAGCGCCCATCAGCGTAACGCTAAGGCCCAGGCGCAAAGAGAGGCTGGTAGTCTTCAAAAACGCGCCTCCAGCACGTAGCCGACACCGCGCAGGGTATGGATCAGTTTGGTGTCGAACGGGTCGTCGATCTTGGCGCGCAGGCGCCGGATCGAGACCTCCACCACATTGGTGTCGCAATCGAAATTCATGTCCCACACCAGTGAGATGATCTGCGTGCGCGACAGCACTTCACCGGTCTGGCGCATCAGCAGGTGGAGCAGGGCGAACTCCTTGGCGGTCAGGTCGATGCGTTGCCCGGCGCGATAGGCGCGGTGGCGGCCCGGGTCCAGCTCAAGGTCGGCGACCCGCAGGGTACTGGGTTGCAGTTGCTGGTCGTTGCGGCGCAGCAGGCTGCGAATGCGCGCCAGCAGTTCAGGGAATTCAAAGGGTTTGAGCAGGTAGTCATCGGCGCCCAGGTCCAGGCCCTTTACCCGGTCGGCCAGGCGGCCATGGGCGGTCAGCATCATGATGCGCGTGGTCGATTCGGCACGCAGGCGCTGAAGCACGGTCCAGCCATTGAGCTCGGGCAGGTTGACGTCGAGGATGACCAGGTCGTACGGGTGCTGGCGTGCCAGGTGCAGGCCGTCGGTGCCGGTATGGGCGCAGTCGACCACATAGCCGTTTTCGCGCAGCCCTTGCTGCAGGTAATCGGCGGTACGCAGCTCGTCCTCGATGATCAGTAGGCGCATGGGTTGGCTCGGTGTGGTGAAAAGGGGGCGATTCTCGACCCTGTAGTGACATCAGGGTCAAGGCGCAGGATGTTACGGCATGCGTTAGCGGCCGAGGCGTAGATAACGGATTTGTAATGCGGGTGTTATCTGGCTGTCCGTTGCGGCGCCGGCATGGCGATTGCGCCGGCACATTGCAGGACTGTAATCCGCGCCTCACCTTGCTGTTAGCCAGCCCCTGCGACCATGGCCTGACTGATCGGCTACCACGAGGCAACCCCGATGAACCTGACCAAATACCTACTGTTGGCCACCCTTGCCCTGGGCAGCGCCAGTGTCTACGCCGAGGGCGGTGCGGAGCGCTCCAGGCAGTTCTGGCAAGCGTTCCGCGAAGACCAGCAGCGCCTGCACGGCGACAAGCAGCAGGCCGTGGCCGAGCGCGAGCGCAAGGCGCAAGAGAAGGCCCGTGAGGTGGCCAAGGATTGAGTCGCAGCAGCGGCGCCGGCACTGCTCCCCGGCGTTGCTGTCTTCAGGCGCCCGCATGGGTAATGCCTGTCAGTTAAGCGTTAATGGGGCTGCTTTGCAGCCCTTCGCGGGCACGCCCGCTCCCACACGTTTGGCGCTGAACTCAATAAATGCGCGATCCCCTGTGGGAGATTCTATGGTTTTAGGGAAGTTTTTTAAGCGGCTTTTGACCGATACTCGTCTCCGCTTTTCAGTAGGGCAAATACTACTCGCGCCAGTTTGCGTGCGAGCATGACAAGCGATGCTGTCGTGCTAAAACCACGCGCCAGGCGCTCTTCGTAGTACGACTTCCATGCTGCTGTGCGGGATGCTGACATAGCCGCGTTGTGAAGGAGGCGTCGAGCTTCGGGGTCTCCTCGCTTCGTGAGCTTGGATTGCCCTTTTTTCTGCCCCGACTGCGCAATCCTCAGATCCATACCCAAAAAGGCGATAAACGCATCACCCCCGCTGAAGTTGCCACGCTGAAACGTCGCTGTCAGGCGAGCAGCAGTTAGAAAACCCACCCCTTCGACCTTCATGCAGCGCTTTACCTGAGGCATCAGCCCGGCCTTTTCCAGCAGGCCCTTGATCATCTTCTCCACCAGCAGCTCAAGCCGCTGCATCGCACGCAGATGCGTCTTGAAGGCGGCTTTGAGTAGCGGTTCATTGGCCCACCCCTGAGTCAGGCTGGTTCGTGCCTGGACCAGTCCTGCACGTCGCCGGAACAAGCTCAGAAGCTGTCGATAGATAGCCGGTGGCGGCGCCCAGGGCGTTAGGTCCTGCCCTTCGTTCTTCAGATAGCGGGCCAACAGCTGGGCATCAATTGCATCAGTCTTAGCGCGTACGTTGACACCTTTACGGTAATGGCTCAGGGCGTACCCATCTACCACGTAAATCGTATGCCCGAACTCAAAGGCCAGATCCGTAAACAGGACGTGATAGATGTTGGTCGCTTCGATAGCGACGGACATCGCACCCGAGAGGCCTTTGAGCCATTTCTTGATAGCTGCTTTAGTATTGGGGATTGCTATGAGTTCTGCTGATTCATCGTCCCAAATGACCAATTCTGTTTTGGCCACATCCACGCCAATCAGCCGCTTTGAATCAGCAACCACCATTGCCATGAGCAACTCTCCTCGATAGTGTTGGAGTACTTGAAGGGTCACCCAGAGGCGCTGGCTTGTGTCTTTCGTCGGTCCGAGCCCGGAAGCATTCTTTATCGGCGCTTGGGTGAAAAGGGAGGAGGGGCGAGGTCTCCCACGGTCTGTACTGCGCTAACAGTCAGAAGCTGGCTTTGTCCCTCCTCCTCCCTTCAAGTCTAACCATACAAGCGGGCGTGCCCGCGAAGGGTCGCAAAGCGGCCCCAAATCGCTTAACTGACTGGCATTACCCCCATGGGCGCTTTTTTTATTTGCGCGCCAACAGGGTGGCCCGGCGTGGTGCGGGCAGGCCTTCGATGGTCTTGCTGTGGTCGTTCGGGTCGAGGAAGTCAGCCAAGGACTGGTAACGCATCCAGTCGGTGCTGCGCTGCTCTTCAATGCTGGTCACACTCACGTCGACGCAGCGTACGTCGCTGAAGCCGGCACGGCGCAACCAGCGCGCCAACGCCGGTACCGAAGGCAGGTACCAGACATTGCGCATTTGTGCGTAGCGGTCTTCGGGCACCAGCACCTGGTTTTCATCACCCTCGACCACCAGGGTTTCCAGTACCAGCTCCCCCCCTTTGACCAGGCAGTCCTTCAGCGCCAGCAGGTGCTCGATGGGCGAGCGGCGGTGGTAGAACACGCCCATGGAAAACACCGTATCGAACCCTTCCAGGTTGGCCGGCAGTTCTTCGAGCGCGAAAGGCAGGTGCCAGGCGGGCAGTTCCGGCAGGTATTGCTGCACCGCCTGGAACTGGCAGAAAAACAGCCAGTTGGGGTCGACGCCGATCACCATGTCGGCGCCCGCACCGAGCATGCGCCACTGGTAGTAGCCGTTGCCACAACCGACATCGAGCACACGTTTGCCCTTGAGATCCAGGTGAGGGGCCACGCGAGACCACTTCCAGTCGGAACGCCATTCGGTGTCGACGTGCACGCCGAACAGGTCGAACGGGCCTTTGCGCCAAGGTGACAGGCCCATCAAGGCCTGGCGCATCTGTGCACGGGTGGCCGCGTCGCAGTCGCAGTTCAGGCGCAGGCCGTTGACCAGGTCGACTTCACTCGGTTGCACGGCGGGCAAGGCTTCCAGCGCACCGCGCCAGCGGTCCAGGTCACCGTGGCCCTTTTCCAGCTTGGCTTGCAGTTGCGCTTGCAGGCCTTGCGACCAGGAAGCCAGGGGGGTACCCGCCAGGCGGCGGACCAGGGAAGACAGATCGATCATGGCAGGGCTATCAACGAGGCGAAGTTAAGGCATTGGAACCACGGCACCACTTTCGAGAAGCCGGCGGCAAGCAGGCGCTCCTGGTGGGTTTCGAGGGTATCGGGGCGCATCACATTTTCAATGGCGCTGCGTTTCTGGGCGATTTCGAGTTCGCTGTAACCGTTGGCCCGCTTGAAGTCCAGATGCAGCTCATTGAGCAGGTCCTGGGCTCGCTCATCGGCGAAGCGCAGTTTTTCCGACAGTATCAACGCACCGCCGGGCAGCAGTGCCTGGCGGATGCGGGCAAGCAGTGCCAGGCGTTGGTCGGGGGCGATGAATTGCAGGGTGAAGTTCATCGCCACCACCGAGGCGGGCTCGAAGGGGAGGGCGAGGATATCGGCTTCGAGCACCTGTACCGGCAACAGCTCCTGGAACATCGAGTCCTGGGCGGTGAGGTACTGGCGGCAGCGCTCGACCATGGCGGCGGAGTTGTCGACCGCGATCACCCGGCAACCATCGCTGCGCACATGCCGGCGCAGCGACTGGGTGACCGCACCCAGCGATGCGCCCAGGTCGTAAAGGGCGGTATGCGGCTGGGCAAAGCGTGCGGCCAGCACACCGAGGTTTTCCACGATGGTTGGATACCCCGGCACCGAGCGCTTGATCATGTCTGGGAACACGCGCACCACGTCCTCGTTGAAGACGAAGTCGGGCACTTGCTCCAGGGGTTGGGCAAAAAGGCGGTCGGGTTGTTTGCTCACGGCGGATCCAGGCTGCGGGTGGTAGGCAAGGGCGGCATTCTAGCCAAACCGCGGCCTGGATGCATGATTGGCTGACCGGCGCTGCAGCTCAGTTGACCCGAAGGGCGCAATCGAAGGTTTGCACGGGCGCGACGTCGGTGGCCCAAGGCTGCTGGTAGACCAGCACCAGCTTGCCTTCACCCCGGGCGTGGGCCTGGTAGCGCCAGGTGGACAAACCCGAGCTGCCGACCATGCCTGTGTCGTCTGGCGCGCTGTAGACCTCGGGGCCAAGGCTGTGCAGTACACCGGCTGCCGGGTCCTGCACACGCCAACGGTAGCCGGTAGAGGGGTTGCTGGGCAGGCTCAGCGTGAGGTTCTGGCCAACCTGCAGGCGGATGGGGCACTCGCTTTCGGCGTCCAGTTCGACGGGTTGAGTGGGTTGCTGGGCGCAGGCGCCCAGCAGGGCGAAGCTCAGGGGAACGAGCAGACGAGGGGCGGCCATGTTGGCTCCGGAGGCTGGCGATGGCCTGAGGATAACCGATGATCAAGGAAATTTGTGGGGCTTGTGCCTGATGCCGGTCAGCCAAGCGGTTGGGGCCGCTGTGCGGCCCATCGCCGGCAAGCCGGGCTCCCACAGGCTGGGCGCTGGCTTGCCATCGATGGGCTGCAAAGCAGCCCAGGGCCTGTCAGAACAGTACTTTCGCCACGTCGGCAAAGCGTTTGGCAAAATGCACTGTCAAACCTTCGCGCAGGTAGTCCGGCAGTTCCTCGAAGTCGCCGCGGTTAGGCTCTGGCAAGATCAATTCGAAGATCTTCTGCCGCCGTGCCGCGATCACTTTCTCGCGCACCCCGCCAATGGGCAGCACCTGGCCGGTGAGGGTAAGTTCGCCGGTCATGGCCACCCCTTTCTTCGGTGCCTGGTTGCGGGCCAGCGACAGCAGGGCACTGGCCATGGTGATGCCAGCGCTCGGCCCGTCCTTGGGGGTGGCCCCTTCAGGCACATGCAGGTGAATGAAGGCTTCGTTGAAGAAACCGGGGTCACCCCCGAACTGCTTGAGGTTGGAGCTGACGTAGCTGTAGGCGATCTCGGCCGATTCCTTCATCACATCGCCCAGCTTGCCAGTCAGCTTGAAGCCGCGGTTGAGGGTGTGGATGCGGGTTGCCTCGATCGGCAAGGTCGCGCCGCCCATGCTGGTCCAGGCCAGGCCAGTGATCACACCTTTGCCCGCCAGTACTTGCTCGCTGCGGAACACCGGCATGCCGAGTGCGGCCTCCAGGTCCTTGGTGCCGATTTTCAGCTTGGCGTCCGGGTTTTCCAGCAGCTTGACCACCGCCTTGCGCACCAGCTTGCCCAATTGCTTTTCCAGCTGGCGCACCCCGGCCTCTCGGGCGTAGCCCTCGATCACCATGCGCAGCGCGCTGTCGCTGATGCTCAGGCTGGCCTTGGCCACCCCGGCCTTTTGCAACTGCTTGGGCCACAGATGGCGCTTGGCGATGGCCAGTTTTTCTTCGGTGATATAGCCGGACAGGCGGATCACTTCCATGCGGTCCAGCAACGGGCCGGGGATCGAGTCCAGGGTGTTGGCGGTACATACGAAGAGCACTTTCGACAGGTCCAGGCGCAGGTCCAGGTAGTGGTCGAGGAAGTCGACGTTCTGTTCCGGGTCGAGGGTTTCCAGCAGCGCCGAGGCCGGGTCGCCCTGGTAGCTCTGGCCCATCTTGTCGATCTCGTCGAGCATGATGACCGGGTTCATCACTTCGACATCCTTCAACGCCTGCACCAGCTTGCCGGGTTGGGCGCCGATGTAGGTGCGGCGGTGGCCCTTGATCTCGGCCTCGTCGCGCATGCCGCCGACGCTGAAGCGGTAGAACGGCCGGCCGAGCGACTCGGCAATCGACTTGCCGATACTGGTCTTGCCCACGCCGGGCGGGCCTACCAGCAGCACGATCGAGCCGCTGATCTCGCCCTTCCAGGCGCCAACGGCGAGGAACTCGAGGATGCGTTCCTTGATGTCGTCGAGGCCTGCATGGTGCTGGTCGAGTACCTTGCGCGCGTGCTTGAGGTCGAGCTTGTCCTTGCCGTGGATGCCCCATGGCAGGGCAGTGGCCCATTCCAGGTAGTTGCGGGTAACGGCGTATTCGGGCGAACCGGTTTCCAGAATGGCCAGTTTGCCCATTTCTTCATCGATGCGTTTGCGCGCCTGCTCGGGCAGGGTCTTGCCTTCCAGGCGCTGCTCGAACTGCTCCAGGTCGGCACTGCGGTCGTCCTTGGTCAGGCCCAGCTCCTGCTGAATGACCTTGAGCTGTTCCTTGAGGAAGAACTCGCGCTGATGCTCGCCAATCTGGCGGTTCACCTCGGCCGAAATCTCGTTTTGCAGGCGGGCGACTTCGACCTCCTTGCGCAACATGGGCAGCACTTTTTCCATGCGCTTGAGCATGGGCACGCAGTCCAGCACTTCCTGCAACTGGCCGCCGGTAGCCGAGGTCAGCGCGGCGGCGAAGTCGGTGAGCGGCGACGGGTCGTTAGGGCTGAAGCGGTTGAGGTAGTTCTTCAGCTCTTCGCTGTAAAGCGGGTTGAGCGGCAGCAGTTCCTTGATCGCGTTGATCAGCGCCATACCGTAGGCCTTGACCTCGTCGGTAGGCTCGGCGGGCTGGCGCGGGTATTCCACTTCGACCAGATAGGGCGGGCGGTGATGCTTGAGCCAGGTACGGATACGCACCCGGGTCAGGCCTTGGGCCACGAACTGCAGCTTGCCGTTTTCACGGCTGGCATGGTGCACCTTGACCAGCGTGCCGTACTGCGGCAAAGCCGAGGTATCGAAGTGGCGGTGGTCTTCTGCCGGCGTGTCCATGAAGAAAAGGGCCAGGCAGTGGTCAGGGGACTTGGCGACCAGATCAAGGGTTTCCGCCCAGGGCTCTTCGTTGACGATCACAGGCAGTACCTGGGCCGGGAAGAACGGGCGGTTGTGGATCGGAATCACATAGACCTTGTCCGGCAGTTGTTGGCCGGGCAGGGCGAGGGCGTGGCCGGCTTGGGCCTGGGGGGTGGTGTGTTCGACTTCGCTGTGTTCGTCGGGGTGTTCCGGGAAATCCTGCTGGTCGCTCATGGGGCACCTGCGTGAATGACTATGGTGCTTAGATGGGGCGCAGGGGATTGGGTTTCAAGTTTCAAGCTGCAAGGTGCAAGGTGCAAGCTGCAAGCTACAAGCTACAAGCTACAAGCTACAAGCTACAAGCTACAAGCTACAAGAAAAAAGCGGGACCGCATTGGCCCCGCTTGTACTTGCAGCTTGTAGCTTGTGACTTGCAGCTTGTAGCTTGTGACTTGCAGCTTATTCAGCCAGTTTGTAAGCGATGATGTAATCGCCCATCCGCGTACCCAGCGAGCCATGCCCGCCCGCGGTCACCAGCACATATTGCTTGCCGTCCTTGCCGGTGTAGGTCATCGGGGTGGCTTGGCCACCCGCTGGCAGGCGGGCTTTCCACAGTTCCTTGCCGTTGTTCACGTCGTAGGCGCGCAGGTACTGGTCGAGGGTCCCGCTGAGGAAACCGACGCCGCCTGCGGTCACGATCGAGCCGCCCATGCTGGGCACGCCAACCGGCAGGCCGATCGGCACGGGTGTGCTGTCACGGGTGGTGCCGTTCTTGTGCTTCCACACGACTTTGTTGGTGAACAGGTCGATGGCGGCCACGTAGCCCCAGGCCGGGGCCTGGCACGGCACGCCCAGGGGCGACATGAACGGGTGCATGGTCACGGCATACGGGGCACCGGTGTTCGGCTGCACGCCGCTGGTTTCGCTTTCGCGCTTGCTGCCCTCGGCAACCTGTTCACGCGGCACCATCTTCGACACGAATGCCATGTAGTTGGGCGAGGTGAACAGCAACTGGCGCACCGGGTCGACCGATACGCTGCCCCAGTTGAACACGCCTACGTTGCCTGGGTAGACCAGCGAGCCCTGCTCGGACGGTGGGGTGTACTGGCCCTCGTAGCGCAGTTCGCGGAACTGGATGCGGCACAGCATCTGGTCGAACGGGGTGGCGCCCCACATGGCTTGTTCGGTCAGGTCCGGGCCCAGCAGGTTGAGGTCGGAACGGGCCTGGGTCGGCGAAGTGTGGTCGCCTTTCACCGCACCTTGCGGCGTGGGGATTTCACGGATCGGCACGATTGGCGTACCGTCGCGGCGGTCGAGTACATACAGGCTACCCTGCTTGGTCGGCACGATGATCGCCGGTTTCACGCCATCGTCGGTCTTCAGGTGCACCAGGGTCGGCTGGCTGCCGACGTCCATGTCCCACAGGTCGTGGTGGGTGAACTGGTAGTTCCAGCGAGCCTTGCCGGTCGCAAGGTCCAGGGCCACCACACCAGCGCTGTACTTCTCGGCGCCTGGGGTGCGGTCAGCGCCCCACTGGTCTGGGGTCTGGTTACCCAGCGGCAGGTAGATCATGCCGAGGTCTTCGTCGACACTGGCGATCGACCACATGTTGGCCGAGTTGCGGCTGTACATCTTGCCGGGGGCCAACGGCTTGGTGTCTTCCGGGTTGTTGCTGTCCCAGTTCCACACCAGGTGGCCGTCGTGCACGTCATAGGCGCGGATAACGCCAGACGGCTCGTTGGTGGACTCGTTGTCGGTGACATGGCCGCCGATGATCACCAGGTCGCGGGTAATGGCCGCGGGCGAGGTGGAGTAATAGCCGCCGGCGGTGAACGGGCCGATGCCGGTTGTCAGGTCGATCACACCCTGGTTGGCGAAGCCTTCGCAGACCTTGCCGTTATCGGCGTTGATGGCGATCAGGCGCGCATCTGCGGTGGGCAGATACAGGCGGCGCGGGCAAGCCTGCGCCACGGCTTGGCCGGCGTCGCTGATTTTCGGGGCCGGGCTGCCGTCGCGGCTGACGTAGCGGTTCTCGTCATAATACGAAACCCCGCGGCAGGTCATGTGGGCAAAGCCTTTGAAGGTGCCGGTGGGGCTCTTCACCTGCGGGTCATAGCGCCAGATTTCCGCGCCGGTGTCCGGGTCGAGTGCCAGCAGGCGGCTATGCGCGGTGCAGGCATACAGCATGCCGTTGACTTTCAGCGGGGTGTTCTGGTTGGTCAGCTCGACCGGGTCGTTCTCGGTCGGCAGGTCACCGGTGCGGATGCGCCAGGCTTCTTCCAGGCGGTAGGCGTTCTGCGGGGTGATCTGGCGCAGTGGCGAATAGCGGTCGCCATGCTCGGTACGGCCATAAGCCTGCCATTCGCCGTCCGGCATGCTCGGCGCGGCGCTGGCCATCTCGCTGCTGTCGCGGCCCAGTTCGCCAAACACCTCACCCGGGTGGGTTAACTGGCTGCCCAGGGCGCAGGCGCCTGCGGCCACCACGGCCACGCTGAGCAGCGCCGTGTTGGCAGTGCTGGCCGGGCCGATCAGCGGGCGGCGCGCCCACGGCAGCAGCAGGACCACGCCGATGGCGAACCAGATGGCCAGGCGCGGCACCAGTTGCCACCAGTCCAGGCCGACTTCTAGCAAGGCCCACACCGTGCTGCCTAGCAGCACCAGGCCGTACAGGCCCAAGGCAATGCGCCGTTGGGCCAGCAGCAGAATGCCCGACAAGGCAAAGCCGATACCGGCAACAAGGTAGTACAGCGAGCCGCCCAGCTGGCTCAACTTGATGCCGCCGGCCAGCAGGGCCAGGCCCATCAGCAACAGCAGCGCGCCAATCAGGCGCGGTAGCCAGCGGCTTCCAGTGTTGGCACCTTCAGTGCTCATTTCAGGTTCTCCGTCACGTCAAAAAAATTCAGAAACTGCTTTGGATCTTCAGGCCACCGACCAGGGCGCCATCAACTTGCGACACGCCGCCGGGATGGCGGATGTACTGCAGGTTCGGGCGGACCGTGAGCCAGTTGGCCACATGAATGCCGTAGTACAGCTCGGCGCTGTATTCCGTGTCTTGCACAGGCAGGAAGCCGGGGTTGTCGTAATCGTCGAGGCCGGCTGCCTGGTTGGCCAGGCGGGCGTTCTTGCGGTAGCCAGGGTTGACGTGCACGCGGGCGAGGGCGAAGCCGATGTCGTCCTTGGCGCGGGCATCGAAAGGCCCTTTGAATACCAGTCCTGCCTGAACATAGTTGTCGATGACATTGGTTTTCTTGTCGTGCATCGTTGCGTTGGCGAACAGGCTCAGGCCACGCGAATGGTCGGAGGCCAGTGCAGTCACCTGCTGCTGGGCGCCGAGCCACACGCCATGCTTGCTCGAGCTGCTGCGGTAGGCGCCGCCGCTCAGGGCTGCCGGCTGGCCGTTGCTGTCCTTGAGAACATCGTGTGCCTTGGCATTACTGTAGTAGTAGCCGGCGCGATATTCCCCTTTCAGGCCTTTGACGCGCGGGCTCCATACCAGTTCGACTGGCATGACCGCACCTTGGGTGCCGCTGCCACTGAGCTTGAAGCCGTTACCTGACTCGAGGTTGGACGGGTTCTGTTCGAACACGCCAACCTGCGCGTACAACGTGGGGCTGAGGTTGTAGCGCACGCGCAGGGCCCATTGGCTGACCGGCCAGTTGTACCAGATGCCACCCACCCAGTTGCCCACCTGCGAGCCGCAGAAGGCCAGGTTCTGGAAGTCACAGGGGAAACTGTTGAAGTCCTCGCCTTCGCCGAAACGGCCGAATTTCACGTCCAGTGCGCCGTCGAAGTACTTCTGCTTGATCCACATTTGCGTCAGCCGCCAGGTTTCACCGCGGCCCCATACTTCCTGGGCCGAGGTAAAGCCACCCACGCGTGGGTCATTGATGCGGTCGTTGCTGATGTTGTCGCCGTGGCGCTCAGTGATGGTCAGTTGCACTTCGGTGTCGTGCCAGCCAAGGATCTTGTCCAGGTCCAGGTGGCTGCCAAAGGTGAACTGGTCGCTGTAGCGCGCGGTACGGTCATGGTCGAAGCCACCGTGCAGGTTGCTGCCCATCTCGCCGGTGTAGCCGAGGGTGAAGTCGTAGCCTTGTTCAAGCAACCGGGTGCGGGTGCCGCCCCAGTCGCCGAGCATCCACGGGGAGTCGTTGGCGAACATTTCGCTGGCGCAGGTGGGGGTCGCCAAGGCAGCAAGGGCGACGCCTATGTAACAGGTTTTGGGCAGTTGGAGCATGAGATAGCGCTATCTTCTGATTATTGAAAAAACGGCAAGCGCATCGAAAGGCCAGGCTTTCAATGGATGTGGCAACATGGGAGTTCAGTGAAGCGTTTCAGCTTGCGGCGGGGAGGATATAGGGGAAGGCGTCAGAAAAAAAGACAAATTGTCGCAGGTCATTATTGTTCAATTGGTAATAATGCCCTTAGGGGTCTGCTCTGCGCAATACCTGCGCCTACCCAGGTATGGCGCAGTACGTGTAGGAAATGGCTTGCCGGCGATTGGGGCGCAATGCGCCCCCACCATTTCAAAAGGTGGTACGCAGGCCCACTTCCACACTGCGCCCCGGTGCTGGCGCGATATCGCGCAGAATCGAGCTGGCATAGCGCACGGTCTGGTCGGTCAGGTTCTCACCGCGCACGAACGCCAGCCACTGGCTCTGGCCAACGTCGAAGCGGTAGCCAACGCTGGCCCCCAGGGTGGTATAGCCATCGGTGCTGCTTTCGTTGGCCGGCTTGCGGTGCTGAGAGGCGGCGTGCTGCACGTCCACCCGGGCCTGCCAGCGGTCCAGCTCCCAGACCAGGCCACTGTTCAGGCGTAGCGGAGCAATGCGGGGCAGCGGCTCGCCGCTGTCAAGGTTCTTGGCCCGGGTGTAGTCACCCGACAATTCCAGGGCAAAGCTGCCATAACGGTTCTCGACCAGCTGCCAGCGGTCCTGGGCCTCGATGCCGTAGAAGCGTGCCCGCACACCTTGGTACTGGTACTCCGGGAAACCTTCGTCGTGATCATGGTCAGCTTCGTCGTGGTCGTGATCATGCCCGCCTTCGCGCAGGTTGCCGGTGCCGATCAGGCCGATGTAATTGCGGAAGTGGCTGTAGAACAGCCCGACGCTGCCCTTGTGCGTACCGTTGTCGAAGCGTAACGCCAGGTCGGCGGAAATGGCCTTTTCCTTGTTCAGGCTGGCATCACCGACTTCATAGGCACCGGTGGCGACGTGGGCGCCATTGGCATACAGCTCGTAAAAGGTCGGGGCGCGTTCGGTATAGCCAAGGTTGGCCGCCAGCGACCAGACCGGGTCGAGTTGGTACACCGCGCCCGATGACAGGCTGAACGCATTGAAGCTGCTGGTGCTGTTGGCGTCGACGAAGTTCTCGTTGCCTTTGGCATCCGGGTCCACGCGGGTGTGTTCCATGCGTGCGCCCAGGCTCAGGTTCAGGCGCTCGGTCGCTTGCCACTGTTCGAGCATGAACAACGCCAGGCTGTCGGTATCGGTGTGCGGCACGAAGGCCTCTTCGCCCAGGGCAGAGAATTCGTTGCGGCTGACTTGCGCACCGATCACGCCCTCTACCGGCCCGAGCGGCTGGTGGCGGGCTTCGATACGCGCTTCGTAGCCTTTGTTCTTGAACGTGGTGTGAACCTCGCCTTCCTCGATTTCGCTGTGTTCGTAGTCGGTGTAGCCGGCATCGACCTTGACTGAGCTGAACGGGCCGTCGAGGTCGCGCAGTTCGGAGGCGAAGGCGTAGTGGTCCTGTTTCATGTCCAGGCGCACGCCGGATTCGGCCACCGAGCCGTAGTTGCTGTCGTAGCGGCTGTACGACAGGCCGGCGTAACCGTGGTCCCAGTGGTAGGCACCGCCGATGGCGCCGCCATCCTGGCGGCCATCGCTGTTTTCCAGGCGGTGCTTGCTGCCGGGCTCTTCGGCATCGCGCACTTTCGCGCTACGGGCGTAGCCAGGGATGCGCAGGTCATTGAACTGACGGCTGTTGGCATCCAGGTGCAGGGCGAAGGTGCCATCGCCGGCTTCTAGCTTGCCGGCGCTGCTGCGGGTGGTGTCGGCGCCGCCGTATCGCAGTTCACCGGCGCCGTGAATGCCCTCGATGGGGGCGTCCGGGATGCGGTTGTCAAAGGTGTTGACCACGCCGCCAATGGCGTTGCCGCCGTACAGCAGTGCGGCAGGGCCGCGCACGATTTCGACACGATCGACGGTCACCGGGTCCAGCGGCACGGCATGGTCGTAGGACAGCGAGGAGGCATCCAGGGCGCCTACGCCGTTGCGCAGGATGCGAATGCGATCGCCATCCAGGCCACGAATGACCGGGCGGCTGGCGCCAGGGCCGAACCAGGTCGAGGCGACACCGGGCTGCTTGTTCAGGGTTTCACCGAGGCTGCCGTGCTGCTGTTGCAGCAGGTTGTCGCCTTCGAGCACGGTGCTGGGCGCGGCCAGTTGGCGGTTGCCCAGCGGGTTGGCCGTGATCACCTGGGGTTCAAGTTCCACCGCGTGGCTGGGCGAAGCGGCCAGCCAGAGCGCGACGGCAAGGGGGGAAAGGCGAAGCGGTGCAGACAACATGAGAGTGGGACGTTCCTTGGCAGATGCTCATATAATGTTACAACATAACATAACTATTTCAGCATAGAGGTTTCTTCCCTGGCCAGCGTTTTTCTGCGGCCTCGCCGGATCCCACCCGCCACTACACTCGTGTAAGGTGCGCATCTTTCCCACGGAGTACAGCATGAGCACGGCCCAACACAACGCGCTGCACGGCAAGACCCTCGAACAGATCCTTACCGAGCTGGTGGTGCATTACCAATGGCAGGGCTTGGCCGAACGCATTGACGTGCGTTGCTTCAAGAGCAACCCGACGATCAAGTCGAGCCTGACCTTCTTGCGTAAAACCCCTTGGGCGCGGGAAAAGGTCGAGCAGTTGTACGTGAAGCTGCAGCGTCAGGCCTGAACGTGCTGCGGCGACCTTGGCTGACCGGCATGGCGGTGCTGGGCTGGTTCGGCCTGACCGTGCAGGTGTACCTGGTACTGCTGGCGCGTTGGCAGGAGCAGGCCAGCCTGATCGGCGGCCTGATCAACGTGTTTGGCTATTTCACGGTGTTGACCAACACCTTGGTGGCCACGGTGCTCAGTTATGCGGCGTTTGGCCGCGAAGGCCGGGCCAGGCATTTTTTTCTGTCGCCGTCGGTGAGTTCCGCGGTGGCCGCGAGCATTGTGCTGGTAGCGCTGGCCTACAGCGTGTTGCTGCGCCACTTGTGGCAGCCAGAGGGCTGGCAATGGCTGGCCGACGAGTTGCTGCACGATGTGATGCCGGCGCTGTATGCCTTGTACTGGTGGTGTGAGGTGCCCAAGGGCCATTTGCGTCTGCGGCACCTGGCGCTGTGGGCACTCTACCCGGCCGTATACTTTGGCTACGCCTTGTGGCGGGGTAGCGAGATTGGCCTGTACGCCTACCCGTTCATCGATGTGGCGAGGCTGGGGTACGGGCAAGTGCTGCTCAATGCCCTGGGCGTGCTGGCGGGGTTCTGGGGGATCGGGCTGGTGTTGCTGGGGCTGGATCGTTGGCGTGGGGCGCAAAAGTTTGCTTAGCCTGTGCCGGCCTCTTCGCGGGCAAGCCCGCTCCTACAGGAGTACCACCGTCTCCAAGGCTGGTGATGTACCTGTGGGAGCGGGCTTGCCCGCGAAGAGGCCGTAACAGGCTGACGCCGATTATTCGTCGTCCCCAGCCCCGTCGGCCCGCCAGTAAGCCGCGGCTTTCAAAGCATCCTCGGGCACGCCTTTTTCCAGCAGCAGCGCCTTGGCCTGGCGGGTCAGGGTTTTTTCCAGCGCTACCCAGGCGTACAACCGGCCTTGCGGCATGGTCAGGTTCTGCACCAATGCCAGCAGGTCTTCCTCGTGGCGGCGTACCCAGATCACTTCGACCTGTGCTTTGCTCGGCAGCGGCTGGCGCTCCTGCTCATCCTCGATCTGGATCACCGCCAGCACCTGGCGGCCAGCGGGCAGCTCCTCAAGCCGCCTGCCGATTGCCGGGATGGCCGTTTCATCGCCGATCAGCAAGTAGCTGTCGAACACATCCGGCACCACCAGTGAAGCGCGTGGCCCGGCGATATTCAGGGTTTGCCCGACCGCGGCCTGCGCCGCCCACGTGGAGGCAGGGCCGTCGCCATGCAGGACGAAGTCGATGTCCAACTCGTTGGCCATCAGGTCTATGCGCCGTGGCGTGTATTCACGCATGGTGGGCCGTACGCCACTGTCCTTGCCCAGCTTGCGGGCCTCGATGGCCTGTTGCTGCTCAGGGGTTTCGCCGAACAGCAGCTTGATGTGGTCGTCGCTGCCCAAGCTGGTGAAGCCTTGCAGTTCGGCACCGCCGAGGGTGATGCGGCGCATGCGCGGCGTCAGCTCGGTGACCCGCAGCACCTGCAGGCGGCGCTGGCGAATCTCGTGGTTGACGCGGTGAATGCTGTTAGTCATGGGGCGTCTCCGTAGCAGCGTCGGCCGGCCCGGAAGCGATGGCCGTGGCGGTGTGGTTGAGCAGGTCGCGAACCCTATCGATTTCTTCAGGTGTCCAGCGGCCGCTGTGCATGTGCAGCGCGTGGCGCAGGTTGCCCACCGCTTCGTGAATTTCAGGCGGGCGGTCGTGGCCGCGCAAGGCGCGCTTGCTGACTTCGATGCGCATGCGCACGCCGTCCAGCGCCACCGCCTGGTCCGCCAGTGCACGGCGGCCGGCCTCGGTGATGGCGTACAGGCGCTTGCTGCCCTGCACCTGGCCGGTGATCAGTTCGGCTTCTTCAAGAAAATTCAGCGTGGGGTAGATCACTCCGGGGCTCGGGCTGTAACTGCCTTCGAACAGGTTCTCGATCTGGCGGATCAGGTCGTAGCCATGGCCGGGCTGGCTTGCGAGCAGGTCGAGCATCAGCAACTTGAGGTCACCGGGGGCAAATACACGGGGGCCGCGTTCGCCGCGCCCGGGGCGCCGTTCGAAGGGGTCATGGGGGGTATGTTCACGCATGGGAATAGGGGCTCCTTCTTTGCGATATATCGTAAGATATTACTCAAGATATATCTAAAGGCAAGCCCTCAGTTGCTGATGATTCTCATCTAATTGTTCGATTCGTCCGCTTTCGTGGTCGAGTTGGCGGCCACTTCCGGCGGCTTGCACGCGTTCGGATTGCCCGGCTGCAGGTATGGCATGAGGATCGGTGCCATGCCCTTGAGTACCTGCACCGGCAGCGCCGAGGTGAACTTGAAAGCCTCTGCCGAACGCCCTGGCACGAATGCGGTCAAGGTGCCGAAATGGTTCTCACCCAGGAAGAACACGAAGGTGGCGGTGCGGTTGAGCGACCGCGAGCCGATCAGCCGGCCGCCGGCGCCAAAGCTTTCGATGCGGTTGTCGCCGGTACCGGTCTTGCCGCCCATGACCAGGGGCGTGCCGTCCTGCAGCTTGAAACTGCCGGAGATGCGCCGGGCGGTGCCGGCATCGACCACCTGCGACATGGCGCCTTTGAGGGCGCGTGCCACCTCGACCTGCAGAATCCGCACCCCCCGGTCCGGGTCGCTGATCAGTTTGGTCTCGTAGGGGGTGTTGGCGGCAAAATGCAGGGTGTCGATGCGCAGTGTGGGCAGGCGGATGCCATCGTTCTGGATGATCCCGACCAGCTCCGAGAGGGCGGCAGGGCGGTCGCCCGAGCTGCCGATGGCGGTCGCCAGCGACGGCACCAGGTGGTCGAACGGGTAGCCCACGCGCTTCCAGCGCTGGTGGATGTCGAGGAACGCTTCGATTTCCACCATGGTGCGGATGCGGCTGTCGCGAGCGCCCTGGTGGCGGCTCTTGAACAGCCAGCCGTAGACCTCCTGGCGCTCGAAGCGGCTGGCGTTGACCATCTCGCTCAAGTTCGAACTGGGGTTCTTCAGCAGGTAGCCGAGCAGCCACAGGTCCAAGGGGTGGACCTTGGCAATGTAACCCTGGTCGGGCAGGTCGTACTTGCCCGGGCCATAGGCTTCGTACATCTCGGCCAGGCGGCCATCGCTGAGTTTGCCCAGGGCGCTCTTGTCACCCTTGAGGTGGGCGCGGACAAAGGCATTGAACGTTTGCTGGCCCGCTTCGGGGAACAGGTAGCGGTGCACGGCGGCCAACCGTTGCGGGGTCACGCGCATGCTGTCGAGGAAGGTATCCAGGCGCTGTTGCGAGGTCTTGCGCTGGTATTTCTTCCAGAAGCGCATCAGGTAGTTGGTGCCTTCCTTGTCGGCAAAGCGCGCCAGGTATTCCTGGCGACGCGGGTCGGCGTCATCCTTGAGCAGCGGTACGCGGTTGTAGGGCTGCTGGTAGGTCACATAGCGCACCAGGTCGCGCATCAGGCGGATGAAGGGCAAGTTGATCGACTCGCGCAGGGCATCCTTGAGCGTGGGGTTGCGGCTGTTGTCTTCCTTGCGGAAGTTGTTGAACACATGCATGCCGCCGCCGGTGAAAAACGCCTCGCCGGTGCTGGCCGAGTACTTGCGCTCCAGGGCGGCGTCGAGCATGGCATCCAGGCTCTGGTTCTTGCTGTTCTGCGCCAGCCAATCCAGTGACCATTGGGTGATGCGGTCAAGCTCGGCGACGTCGACCTTTTTCAGCTCGGCGACAGGCTTGCCGGCATACTTGTCGTGCAGTTCGGCAATGATCTCCAGGTAGGTCGTCAGTACCCGCAACTTCGCCGTGGAGCCCAGCTCCAGCTTGCTGCCTTCGTTGATGTCGAATGGCTGGTCGGTACTGTCGGTCTGCACCCTGACCCGCGAGCCATCGGCGGTGCGTTCGAACAGGGTGAAGCTGTAGCTCACCTGGTCGGTGGTCTTGGCGGTGAGCAGGCGCTCGCCGATCAGGCCGATCTGCGCAGCGAAAGCCGGGTCGGCAAGGTTTTTCAGGTATTGGCTGACCTGCAATTGCAGGTCAGCCTGCAGGGTGCTGGTAGCCGATACATCGAGGCGGTCGAGGTCGTACAGCGGGCGGTTGAGCATGGCCGCCAGGCGGTTGCGCGCCAGGCTGATACCCTTGTTGGTGACGATGGGCACGATGGTCGGTTGCGCCACCCAGTCGCGGTACACCGCCTTGCTGGCCAGCGCTGCCTCGGCCAGTGGCTGTTCGATGACCTTGTTGGCGGCCAGCACGCGGATGTGCGAGTCGGTCAGCTCGGCCAGTTCCACCCGGCCTTTGGACAAGTAATGCGAGGGCCGCCGCTGGGCGATCATCAGCGACAGCACCTGGCGCAGGGCCAGGCCACGCGCCGCCATGCTTTGCGGGTCAGTGGCGGTGGACGTCAGCGCCTGGTTGACCTGGTCGAAATCGGCGCCGTACCACACCCGCAGCCCCTCGGCCATGCCGTGCACCTCGCCGTGCCCAGGCACGGCCGACAGTGGCACGCTATTGAGGTAGTCACGCACGATGCGCTGGCGGGCCTCGGTGGTGTCGGGGCCGCCCTGGTACGCGCGCACGCTGGCCGAAATCATCTGGCGGATCTTCTCGGCCCCCGACACGGTCAGGCCATCTGGGGAGTGGCGATACTTTTCCAGTTGCGTGGCCAGGGTGCTGCCACCCGCCGACTGGCCGGGCAGCGCCAGGTACTTGGCCACCTGGCTATAGGCGGCCTTGGCGAAGCGCGGCCAGTCCACGGCCGGGTTGTTGCGCGGGTCTTGGGTGTCAAGCAGGTCGCGGTTCTCGATGAACAGCAGGCTATTGACCATCACGGGCGGGATGGCAGCGAAGTCAGGGTACAGGTGCTGCGGGTAGTTATACTGGTAGAGCATGTCGCCACGGCAGTCGGTGATCGACAGGCCCGCCTGGATCTTCTCGATATAGGGCACGAACAGCCCATGCTCGACGTAGTTCATCAACGCCGGGGAAAACCTGACCTGTTCGCTGATCAGGTAGTCACGCTTGAGCAGGCGCGGCAGAAATTCACCCAGGGCACTGTAGCCCAGGCGTTTGTCGAACGGCCCGTCACCGGGGTAGACGATGGCGTCGCTGGGGCCGGGCTGCAGCGAGTAGGTGAGGGTGCTGGCGAGCTTGCTGAATTCCCGCGACTGCAACTCGGACGTGCGAAATTCGTCGTAGGCGGCGAAGCCGACAGCCACCAGCGCCACCAGCACGATGAGGATGATCAGCCGCCACCATAGCCGACGCTGCCGGGGGGTCTTGCGTTGTGGCGTCTCGGCCGGCGGTGTCTCGGGTGCTTCCGTCCTGCTTGGTTCCGATTGCCACAGTGCGCCCATAGTCTTCAATCCGGCCAGGTATTTTCGTCTTGCTTGCCTGAAGCTTAGACGGTGAGCGGGTATGCGGAAACATTTGTCGGCGCTGATCAAGGTACCGGGGGCTCCGGAGAACTCGCTGATTATTCATGGATATACAGCGAAAACCCCTTCAGCGGTCTTCCTATACTGCTCGCCCCTTCGCCCTGCCGGGTTGCGCTGACCCGGCCCGCAGGCCGGCCCAAAAGGCCAGCTTGGCAAGCCAAGGCCACGCCTATCGGCGTGGCGGGTGCTGCACGAAGGCAAATCCAATAACAAAATGAGGTTGAATCGCTATGCCAGTCGGCAACCACCCTGCCCACGGCCAGCCCACCCAAGGCGGCCCGCTCAAGCGTGAACTGGGCGAACGGCATATCCGTCTGATGGCGCTGGGCGCCTGTATCGGTGTCGGTCTTTTCCTAGGCTCGGCCAAGGCCATCGAAATGGCCGGCCCGGCCATCATGCTGTCCTACATCATCGGTGGCCTGGCCATTCTGGTGATCATGCGCGCCCTTGGTGAAATGGCCGTGCACAACCCTGTCGCCGGCTCGTTCAGCCGCTATGCACAGGACTACCTCGGCCCGCTGGCGGGCTTTCTCACTGGCTGGAACTACTGGTTCCTGTGGCTGGTGACCTGTGTTGCGGAAATTACCGCGGTAGCCATCTACATGGGAATCTGGTTCCCCGACGTGCCCCGCTGGATCTGGGCCCTGGCGGCGCTGGGCAGCATGGGGGCGGTCAATCTGGTAGCGGTCAAGGCCTTCGGCGAATTCGAGTTCTGGTTCGCCCTGATCAAGATCGTCACCATCATCGCCATGGTGCTGGGCGGCGTCGGCATCATTGCCTTCGGCCTGGGCAATGACGGTGTGGCAGTGGGCATCGCCAACCTGTGGAGCAACGGCGGCTTCATGCCCAATGGCGTGACCGGCGTGCTGATGTCGCTGCAGATGGTGATGTTCGCCTACCTGGGCGTGGAAATGATCGGTTTGACTGCCGGTGAAGCCCGTAACCCGCAAAGAACCATTCCGCAGGCCATCGGCTCGGTGTTCTGGCGCATTCTGCTGTTCTATGTCGGTGCGTTGTTCGTGATTCTGTCGATCTACCCGTGGAACGAAATTGGCAGCCAGGGCAGCCCGTTCGTCATGACCTTCGAGCGCCTGGGCATCAAGACCGCCGCGGGCATCATCAACTTCGTGGTCATCACTGCGGCGCTGTCCTCATGCAATGGCGGCATCTTCAGCACCGGGCGCATGCTCTATAGCCTGGCGCAGAACGGCCAGGCCCCGGCTGCCTTCGCCCGTACCTCGAACAACGGGGTACCGCGCAATGCGCTGCTGCTGTCCATCGGCGCGCTGCTGCTGGGTGTGCTGGCCAACTACCTGGTGCCGGAGAAGGTCTTCGTCTGGGTGACGTCGATTGCCACCTTTGGCGCGATCTGGACCTGGGTGATGATCCTGCTGGCGCAGTTGAAATTCCGTGCCGGCCTTACCCCTGTCGAGCGCCAGGGGCTGAAGTACCGCATGTGGTTGTGGCCGCTGAGCTCTTACCTGGCATTGGCGTTCCTGGTGCTGGTGGTGGGCCTGATGGCGTACTTCGAGGACACCCGGGTGGCGCTGTACATCGGCCCGGCATTTCTGGTGCTGCTGACCGTGCTGTACCACGTGTTCCGGTTGGCACCCAAAAACGTGCAGGGTACGGCCAGTACCGCTTCCTGACCTGAGTTGGCCGGGGCCGCGCTGCGGCCCATCGCCGGCAAGCCAGCTTGTATGGTTAGACTTGAAGGGAGGAGGAGGGACAAAGCCAGCTTCTGACTGTTAGCGCAGTACAGACCGTGGGAGACCTCGCCCCTCCTCCCTTTTCACCCAAGCGCCGATAAAGAATGCTTCCGGGCTCGGACCGACGAAAGACACAAGCCAGCGCCTCTGGGTGACCCTTCAAGTACTCCAACACTATCGAGGAGAGTTGCTCATGGCAATGGTGGTTGCTGATTCAAAGCGGCTGATTGGCGTGGATGTGGCCAAAACAGAATTGGTCATTTGGGACGATGAATCAGCAGAACTCATAGCAATCCCCAATACTAAAGCAGCTATCAAGAAATGGCTCAAAGGCCTCTCGGGTGCGATGTCCGTCGCTATCGAAGCGACCAACATCTATCACGTCCTGTTTACGGATCTGGCCTTTGAGTTCGGGCATACGATTTACGTGGTAGATGGGTACGCCCTGAGCCATTACCGTAAAGGTGTCAACGTACGCGCTAAGACTGATGCAATTGATGCCCAGCTGTTGGCCCGCTATCTGAAGAACGAAGGGCAGGACCTAACGCCTTGGGCACCGCCACCGGCTATCTATCGACAGCTTCTGAGCTTGTTCCGGCGACGTGCAGGACTGGTTCAGGCACGAACCAGCCTGACTCAGGGGTGGGCCAATGAACCGCTACTCAAAGCCGCCTTCAAGACGCATCTGCGTGCGATGCAGCGGCTTGAGCTGCTGGTGGAGAAGATGATCAAGGGCCTGCTGGAAAAGGCCGGGCTGATGCCTCAGGTAAAGCGCTGCATGAAGGTCGAAGGGGTGGGTTTTCTAACTGCTGCTCGCCTGACAGCGACGTTTCAGCGTGGCAACTTCAGCGGGGGTGATGCGTTTATCGCCTTTTTGGGTATGGATCTGAGGATTGCGCAGTCGGGGCAGAAAAAAGGGCAATCCAAGCTCACGAAGCGAGGAGACCCCGAAGCTCGACGCCTCCTTCACAACGCGGCTATGTCAGCATCCCGCACAGCAGCATGGAAGTCGTACTACGAAGAGCGCCTGGCGCGTGGTTTTAGCACGACAGCATCGCTTGTCATGCTCGCACGCAAACTGGCGCGAGTAGTATTTGCCCTACTGAAAAGCGGAGACGAGTATCGGTCAAAAGCCGCTTAAAAAACTTCCCTAAAACCATAGAATCTCCCACAGGGATCGCCTTAGGGCTGACAGGTGTTTGCCACAAGGTATGGCAGCGCCTGTTAGAGCGAGCGCCGCCCGCGCGGCGCATCGCGAGCTGCGCTCGCTCCTACGTTTGTTTCGGGCCAATTATTCCTGTGGGATTCGCGCGCGAACGCCTTGGTGCATGCCTCAATATCGCGCCGTACAAACAAGGCGGCCGCGCGCGCCTGTCACAGGCGTTACTGGCCCGAAACAAACGTAGGAGCGAGCGCAGCTCGCGATGCGCCGCGCGGGCGGCGCTCGGCGCGTCAGGCCGCGACCTCACTGTGCGGCTCGAAGCTGTCGGCCCTGGCCAGCTGCCACATGCGCGAGTAGAACTGGCCATCCACCTCGCCGGTGAGCAGCTCGCCCGGCTTGAGGAACACATGCATCTGCGAGAACAGCTTGATCTCGGTGGCCGAGATGCGGCGCACCAAGTGCTTGGCCTCCAGCTGTGCAGGGTGTTCCAGGCCAGCCGCCGCCAGCATTTCTGCCAGCGCGCGCAGGGTGTTGTGGTGGAAGTTCAACACCCGCTGGGCCTTGTCCGGCACTACCAGTGCGCGTTGGCGCAGCGGGTCTTGCGTGGCCACGCCAGTGGGGCATTTGTTGGTGTGGCAGCTTTGCGACTGGATGCAGCCAATGGCGAACATGAAGCCGCGCGCCGAATTGGCCCAGTCGGCACCAATGGCCAGTACACTGGCGATGTCGAAGGCGCTGACGATCTTGCCGCTGGCGCCCAGCTTGATCTTGTCGCGCAGGTTCAGCCCGACCAAGGTGTTGTGCACGAACAGCAACCCCTCACGCAGGGGCACGCCAATGTGATCGGTGAATTCCACCGGCGCCGCGCCGGTGCCGCCTTCCTTGCCATCGACGACGATGAAATCCGGCAGGATACCGGTCTCCAGCATGGCCTTGGCGATGCCCATGAACTCCCACGGGTGGCCCAGGCAAAACTTGAAACCCACCGGCTTGCCGCCGGACAGTTCGCGTAGCTGGGCGATGAACTGCATCATCTCGATGGGGGTGGAAAAGGCGCTGTGCCGTGACGGCGAAATGCAGTCTTCGCCCATCAGCACGCCACGGGTCTCGGCAATTTCCTGGGTGACCTTGTGCTTGGGCAGGATGCCGCCATGGCCAGGCTTGGCGCCCTGGCTCATCTTCACTTCGATCATGCGCACCTGCGGGCTACGGGCTTGTGCGGCGAAGCGCTCAGGGTCGAAACGCCCGTCCGCGGTGCGGCAGCCAAAGTAGCCGCTGCCCAGTTCCCATACCAGGTCACCACCGTGTTCACGGTGGTACGGGCTGATGCTGCCTTCGCCAGTGTCATGGTGGAAGTTGCCCAGTTTGGCGCCCTGGTTGAGCGCGCGGATAGCGTTGGCGCTGAGCGAGCCGAAGCTCATGGCCGAGATGTTGAAAATCGAGGCCGAATACGGCTGGCTGCACTGCGGCCCACCAATGATGATGCGGAAGCTGGCCGGGTCGGCCAACGGCGCCGGGCGCATGGAGTGGCCAATGAACTCGAATCCGGACTGGTACACATCGATCAAGGTGCCGAACGGTTTGTCGGAAGCTTCGTTCTTGGCCCGGGCATACACCAGCGAGCGCTGCGCACGGGAGAACGGCAGTGCGTCGCTGTCGGACTCCAGCAGGTACTGGCGGATCTCCGGGCGGATGGCCTCTACCAGGTAGCGGATGTTGCCCAGGATGGGGTAGTTGCGGCGCACGGCGTGGCGCTGCTGCAGCAGGTCGAACAGCCCGATCAGGCTGAGAACGCCGGCGGTCAGGGTGAAGGGCCACAGCCATTCATGCTGACTGAAGGGCAGGCTCGCCAAGGTGAACAGGACACAGGCGGCGAAGAAGGCATAGCGGCTGAGAAGTGACAGGCTCATACGGGGTCCTTGCGATGGCGCGGTCAGGCTCAGGGCCTGGGGGCAAACCCCGACCATAGCCAAGTTGCCGGGCGCTGCAAATTAAAATCGGGGTAGCGAAAATCATTCTCGCCACGCCAAGCCTCAGCAGCCCTGGCCCATGCTCGGCAAGGCAGGCTGTTTACGGTGCCCCGCGCAGCAGCTTCTGTCGCCAGCTTTCCTGCTCGTGCGCGGGCGCCTCGCTCAGGTACACAGGGCGCCCGGCCACGCGCTTGGCCACTGGCACGCCGTCGCGGTACAGCAGGCGGTTGCCGCTCACCGCCGGCACCTTCACCCCCGGCAGCAACGAGCCGATCAGGTTCAGCGGGTCACTGGCACTGACCACCTGCAGTGCGCCGTCCGCCTCGCGCCGGCGTACCTGGCGCAGTAACCCGACCGCCTCCGGCAAGGCAAATTGTTCACCGGCCAACCCGGCAATGAAGCGCCCCCCGCGGATCTCGCCGCGTGCCTCCAGCCTGTGGTAGCAGCGCAGCAGTTCCCGCCACGGTGGCAGTACATCGCTCTCGCGCTCCAGCAGCCGCCAGCACACCACGCCATAGCGCCTTAGCAGGGCGTGGGCGATGTGCTCCAGGCGCTGGCTGTCATCCGCCGTGCCTTGGCGCAGCAATGCCCAGCGCCCGGCATGGGACATGCTGCTGGACAACGGTGCATGGCCGCGCCGGCGGGTGCGTGAAGCGCGTTTCGCCGCCGGGGCGATCAGGCTGCGCAGGCCAGTGAAGCTGTCGGCACCTACCAGGCCGGCACCCACCAGTTCCTGCAACGCTGTTTCCAGTTCGCTGGGCAGCAGGCGGGCATCGTGGGTCAGTTCGTCGAAGAACAACGCCCCCTGAGCCTGCAGCACCTCATGTACCCGCTGCGCCCGTGCGCCAAGGCTCTGTACGGCAGGCGCGGGCGCCAGGCTGCGCCACAGCCCTAGGTGCTCCCGAGGCAGCAACACCAGCGGGGTGCTCGACAAGGTGCTGCCTGAGCGGCTCGCGGCCAGCCGGCTCCAGGCGAATTGCCCGCTGCGGCACGCATCATCGAGCCAGTGGGGGCTGTAGTCGTGGATGCGTGCGGGCAGCAGTTCGGCCTCCCAGGCTGCGGCTGCACTGGGGAAGCCCTGCAACTGCCCAAGCACTTCGGCTACAGCCTGCGGGCCACGCAGCCGCGTGTCAGGTGCCAGGTGCTGCCAGTCGAACAGAAAACGCATGAAGTCCTGCAGGCTGACCGGCTCGATTTCGCGACGCAAGCGCTTGACCGTGTAGCGGTGGATGCGCGCCAGCAAATGGCGTTCGCACCATTGCAGCTCGTTGGCGGCCGGGCTGAAGTAGCCGCGCAGCACATAACCTTCGGCTTCCAGGCGGGCCAGGGCCTGTTCGACTGCCTGTGGCGGCATGCCCAACGGCGCGGCGATCTGTACCAGCGTCTGCGGGCCATGGGCGCTCAGGCGGCCACGCAGCAGTTCACCCAGGGCATTGTCGGGCTCGATGGGCTGGTCGAAGCCAGGCAACTGTTCCAGCGCCGGTTCGAGGGGCGTCGCCGGGTAGATCGCCTGCAGCAGGTTCAGGCGCTCGCGGGCCAGCCACAACTGCTCACGGGGCAGGCGCAAGGCACGGCCGGCCTTGGCCAGTTGCCTGAGGAACAGGTTCCAACCAGGGTTGGCGCTGACCTGCGCCTGGCTGATGGCGCCCAGGCTCATCAAGGTTTCGTGCATTTCGTCGCTATTGCGCGGCTGCGGCCAGGCCTCGGCGGCCACGGCAGCGATGGCGTCGGCGTCCAGTGCGCCCAGGTCGTCACTGCTGTGCACCTCGTTCCAGCGCCGGTTGAGCACCGCCTGGGTGCGCCGCTCTTCCAGCGGTGCGTCGTCGAGGAATGTATAAGGGCGGGCATTGAGAATGGCCGACGCCAGCGGCGATGGCGCAGGCAGATCGCGGCACAGCAGGCGTACTGCCCCGCTTTCCATGCGCCTCAACAGGGCCAGCCAGCCCGTGCAATCCAGGGCCTCGTGCAGGCAGTCGTCGAGGGTCTGCTCGACCAGCGGGTGCTCGGGTATCTGCCGCTCGCCGGCGATATTTTCCAGGCAGGCGATCTGGTCGGGAAATACCGCGGCAACCAGGTCTTCGCTTTTCATGCGCTGGATTTGCGGCGCTACTTTGCGCCCGCCCACGAAGCGCGGCAGGGCCATGGCGACACTGGCGTTCCAGCGCCAGCGCACACCGAACAGTGGCGCTTCGAGCACGGCCTGTATGAGGAGGGCTTCTGCGGTGCCGCTTTTCAGGTAACGCCAGACCTCGTCGAGGTCGAAACTGTGGCTGGTGGACAGCGACAGCACGATGGCGTCCTCGCTGGCGGCCGCCTGCAGTTCGAAATTGAAGGTGCGACAGAAGCGTTTGCGCAAGGCCAGGCCCCAGGCTCGATTGATGCGGCTGCCGTAGGGCGAATGGATGATCAGCTGGGTGCCGCCGGAGGCATCGAAGAAGCGCTCCATCACCAACGTTTCCTGCGAGGGCAGGGCACCGAGCACATCGCGGGTACGGGCCAGGTAGTCGAGCAACTGCTCGGCGCAGTCTTCGCCCAGCTCGAACGTACCCTGCAACCATGCCGACACCGCGCGGGTATCGCCGTCGGCCAGCGTCAGCTGCTGGTCAAGCTGTGCCTGCAGCCTGGCCACGGCCGCGGACAGTTCGTCGCTGCGGCCAGGCGCCTCGCCGAGCCAGAACGGAATGGTGGGCGGCAGCCCTTGGGCATCCTCCACCCGAACCCGGCCCGACTCGACGCGCAGGATGCGGTACGAGGCATTGCCCAGCTGGAAGATGTCGCCTGCGATGCTCTCCACCGCGAAGTCTTCATTGACGCTGCCAATGTTCAGCGCCTGCGGCTCCAGCAATACGCTGTAGTCGGCGTTGTCCGGAAGGGTGCCACCGCTGGTCAGCGCGGTCAGCTGGCTGCCGCGGCGGCCCCGCAATGTGCCGCTTACCGCATCGCGGTGCAGGTAGGCACTGCGTACGCCCTGGCGGCCGTTGTAGCCCTCGGCAAGCATGCGCAGCAGGGCCTGGTAGTGCTGCTGGTCGAGGTGGGCATAAGGTGTGGCCTGGCGCAGGCAGTCGAACAACGCCTGTTCGTGCCACGGCTGGTTGCAGGCTTCGGCGACGATCTGCTGGGCCAGCACGTCCAGGGGCGCCCGGGGTATGTGCAGCGCCTCAAGTTCCCCCCGGCGTACGCAGTCGAGCAGGGCCACGCACTCGATCAGGTCGTCACGCGATGTCGGGAACAAGCGCCCTTTCGGCACGCCATCGACCTGGTGGCTGGCGCGGCCAACCCGTTGCAGGAAGGCGGCAATCGAACCCGGCGAGGCCACCTGGCAGACCAGGTCGATGTCGCCAATGTCGATGCCCAGCTCCAGTGAAGCGGTGGCCACCAGTACCTGCAACTGGCCGTGCTTGAGCCGTTGCTCGGCGCTCAGGCGCAGCTCCTTGGCCAGGCTGCCATGGTGCGCGGCCACGGCATCCTTGCCCAGGCGGTCGCTGAGGTGGCGGGTGATGCGCTCAGCCAGGCGCCGGGTGTTGACGAATACCAGGGTGGTGCGATGCTCGCGGGCCAGGGCTGCCAGGCGGTCGTAGACCAAGCCCCAGACATCGGTGGCCATGACCGCCGCCAACGGTACCGGCGGCAGCTCGATGGCCAAGTCGCGTGGCCGGGCATGGCCAACATCGACAACCGCGCAGGGCCGGCCGCTCCCGACCAGAAACTGCGCCACCCGCGCCACCGGGCGCTGTGTGGCAGACAGGCCAATACGGCGCAAGGGCCGGCCTGCCAAGGCCTGCAGACGTTCCAGGGTCAGTGCCAGATGCGCCCCGCGCTTGTTGCCGGCCAAGGCGTGGATCTCGTCGACGATTACCGTATGCACGTTGCGCAGGCCTTCACGACCAGACGCCGAACCCATCAGTACATACAGGGATTCAGGGGTCGTGACCAGAATGTGCGGTGCCAGCTTGCGCATGGCGGCGCGTTCTTTTTGCGGGGTATCGCCGGTGCGCACGGCGGTAGTGATGCGGGGTGCAGCCAGGCCCTGTTCTGCCAGGGCCTGGCTGATACCCTCAAGCGGGGCTTGCAGGTTGACGCGGATGTCATTGGACAGCGCCTTGAGCGGCGAAACATAGACCACCTGGGTCTGCGCCGGCAGCTGACCCTGCTGCGCCAGGCCCTGGCAGAACAGTTCATCGAGCACGGCCAGGAACGCGCTCAGGGTCTTGCCCGAGCCGGTGGGGGCGGCCAACAGCATCGACTGGCCGCCATGGACCAAGGGCCAGGCCTGGGCCTGGGCATCGGTAACGGTTGCGAAGTGGCGGCCGAACCAGGTGCGTACGGCGGGGTGGAACAGTTCGAGCACCGGGTGCTGTTGGGCGGGCAGGTTCATGGGTTGGTTATGGAGGGGCACGGGCGCTTTGGCAAGGGGCCGTTCGTCTGGCCGGCACACCCGACAATGGCCTTGTCAGCCCAAGCGAGCCCGTGGGATCCTCCCCGGCCATTGTTGCCAGCGAGTTCAGCCCATGCCCAATACCATTCGCATCGCCGCCGCCCTGTTGCTCGACCCGCAGGGGCGCACCTTGCTGGTGCGCAAGCGTGGCACCGAAGCCTTCATGCAGCCGGGGGGCAAGATCGATGCGGGTGAAACGGCGCTGCAGGCACTGGTGCGCGAACTGCACGAGGAATTGGGCCTGCACATCGACCCGGCCCAGGCCGTGTACCTGGGCCAGTTCAGTGCCACGGCCGCCAATGAGCCCGGCTTCGAGGTGCAAGCCGAGCTGTTTCGAGTCGACAGCGCCGCTGCCGTGGTCCCGGCGGCAGAAATCGAGGAGGTGGTATGGCTGGCTGCAGATCAGGCGCCAGACCAGCCACTGGCGCCCTTGACCCGCGACCTGATCCTGCCGCTGTACCGCCAGTTGCTCAACGCACCGCGCTGACGCCGTCGAGGGTGGCGAAGGAGGTGTCCTTGGCGGTCAGCAGAAAGTCGCGCATGTACGGCGCATCGAGCATGTCGGTGCGCACAGCGGCATAAAGCGTGGCAAACAGGCCTTTCTCGCCCAGGCGCTTGCCTTTCACATAACCCCGCGCGCTGTACTCATGCAAAGCCCAGTGCGGCATGCCGCACACCCCCCGGCCGCTGGCGACCAGCTGCATCATCATCACGGTCAGCTCCGAGGTGCGCACGGCGGCGGGCTCGACGTCGGCCGGCTCCAGGAAGCGGGTGAAGATGTCCAGGCGGTCGCGCTCCACCGGGTAGGTGATCAGGGTCTGGTCGAGCAGGTCCTGGGGCACGATATACGGCTTGCTGGCCAGCGCATGCTGGTTGGCGACCGCCAGCATGGCTTCGTAGGTGAACAGCGGCACGTAGGTGATGCCGGCCAGGTCCACCGGGTCGGAGGTCACCACCAGGTCAAGGTCACCACGGGCCAGGGCTGGCAAGGGTGCAAAGGCGAAGCCGGAGGCCAGGTCCAGCTCGACTTCCGGCCAGGCATCGCGGAACTGGTCGATGGTCGGCATCAGCCACTGGAAACAGCTGTGGCATTCGATTGCCATGTGCAGGCGCCCGGCCGTACCGCCGGCCAGGCGTGCGATGTCGCGTTCGGCACCCCGTAGCAACGGCAGGGTGGCATCGGCCAGTTGCAGCAGGCGCAGCCCGGCGCTGGTAAAGCGTATCGGCTTGCTCTTGCGTACGAACAGCGGCAGGCCCAGGCGTTCTTCCAGCTCCTTGAACTGGTGAGACAGCGCCGACTGGGTCAGATGCAGGCGCTCGGCGGCTTCCACAAGGCTGTCGGCCTCGCGCAAGGCATGAAGGGTTTTCAGGTGGCGGATCTCCAGCACTGCTGACTCCGGGGTGTGAATGGGGTGAACGAAGCAATGAGTTGAGTTTCGCTCATGTTGGCAACGCTGTCGACTGGGCGTAGCGCCGCACCCCTTTGCGGCGGGCTCCACACCCACTGGGGCCCGAATACCCGCGCCGCAGGCGCTTCACACCGTTGTTGAGGTCAACCGAGGCCATATTTTTTGACCTTGTCGAACAGCGTGGTCTTGGCCATGCCCAGCTCCTGGCTGGCCTGGCTGAGGTTGCCGCCGGTGCGTTGCAGTGCATCGCTGAGCAGGTTGCGTTCGAACGCCTCCACTGCCTCGGCAAAGCCCAGGCCTTGGCTGGCCCCACCGCTGGGCCCTTTCTTGAACGCCGGCAGGCCCAGGGCGTAGCGTTCGGCCACGTTGCGCAGTTCCCGCACATTGCCTGGCCAGTCGTGGGCGAGGAGGCGCGACAGGGTCTGGCTGTCCAGGGTCGGTGTTTCCCGATCGAAGCGCAGGGCCGATTGCTGCAGGAAGTGCTCGAACAATTGCAGGATGTCTTCGCGGCGCTCGCGCAGCGGTGGCAGCTCCAGGGTCACCACGTTCAACCGGTAGTACAGGTCGCTGCGGAACTGACCGCTCTGGCCCAGGCTATCGAGGTCGGCCTTGGTTGCCGCAATCACCCGGCAATCCACGGCAATGCTCTGGTTCGACCCCAACCGTTCCAGGGTGCGCTCCTGCAAGACGCGCAGCAGCTTGATCTGCAGGTTGATCGGCATGCTCTCCACCTCGTCGAGGAACAGCGTGCCGCCATTGGCGTGTTCGATCTTGCCGATACGGCGCTTGCCGGCACCGGTGAAGGCGTTGGCCTCGTGGCCAAAAATCTCGGTCTCGAACAGGTTTTCCGGCAGGCCCCCACAGTTCAGCGCCACGAAGGGCTGGCCCTGGCGACGGCTGAAGTCATGCAGGCAGCGCGCGACCAGTTCCTTGCCGGTGCCGGTCTCGCCCTCGATGAGCACGTTGGCCGAGGTGTCGGCCACATTGGCAATCAGCTCGCGCAGGTGCTCCATGGCCGGCGAGCGGCCGATGATACGGCCTTCCAGGCTGCTCTGTTCGGCCAGCTGGCGGCGCAAGGCAACCACTTCGCGCGACAGCCCCCGTTGCTCCAGGGCGCGGCGCACCACGTCGACCAGGCGTTCCGGGGAGAACGGCTTTTCCATGAAGTCGTAGGCACCATTGCGCATCGCGCCAACGGCCATGTCGATGTCGCCGTGGCCGGTGATCAGTACCACCGGCAGGCTGCGGTCGCGGGCCTTGAGGCGGTTGAGCAGCTCCAGGCCGTCGATGCCGGGCAGGCGGATATCGCTGACGACGATACCAGCGAAATCGTCGCCGATGCGCTCCAGTGCCTGCTCGGCACTGCCCACACCTTCGCAGGCGATGTCCTCCAGGGCCAGTGCCTGCTGGCAGCCGAGCAGCACATGCGGGTCGTCTTCGACGATCAGGACGGTAAGAGGCGCTTGGTTCATGAGTGCTCTGCCGATTCGTTAGGGGGCGAAACCAGGGGCAGGGCCAGGACGAAGGCGCTCCCGCCGGTGACGGGGTGCTCGACGTTGAGGCTGCCCTTGGCCGCAGCCGCAAGGCTCGCCGACAGGGTCAGGCCCAGGCCCAGGCCGTGTTCGCCCGGTTTGGTGGTGAAGAACGGTTCAAACAGGTGCTTGCGCGCCTCGGCGTCGATGCCGTGGCCATTGTCACGCACCTGCAAACGGTATTTGTCGCCCTGCACTTCGCCCTCCAGCCACAGTTCGGGCTGTGGCTGCGCAGCCATGGCATCGAGGGCATTGCCGATCAGGTTGACCAGGATTTGCTCCAGGCGGGTCTGGTCGATGGCCAGTTGCTGGTCCTCGTAGTGGTTGTGGAGCTGCAAGTGGCAGGCGCTGATGCGGTTGCCCAGTACTTGCAAGGTGGCTTCTATCGCCTTGGCCAGGGAAGCCTGGCCACTGTCGTCGCTGCGCCGGGCGAACGAGCGCAGGCTGGCAGTGATGCGGCCCATGCGGTCAATCAGGTCGTTCATGGTGCGCAGGTTGGTACTGGCGGTTTCCAGCGCCCCGCGTTCGAGGAAGCGCACCGTGTTGCCAGAGAGCGTACGCAAGGCAGCCAGCGGCTGGTTCAGCTCGTGGGCGATGCTGGTGGACATCTGCCCGATGGCTGCCAGCTTGCCGGCCTGCACCAGCTCGTCCTGGGCGTGGCGCAGCGTTTGTTCGGCGTGTCGGCGCTCGCGAATCTGGCCTTTCAGGCGTTCGTTGCTGGCACGCAGGTCGGCGGTGCGTTCGGTAATCCGTCGCTCCAGCTGGCTGTTGGCTTCCTCCAGCGCCTCGCGTGCGGCCAGGCGGGTAGCGATGACTTTGCGCCGCTCGTTCCAGGCGATGCCGAGGATGGCCAGCAGGGCGAAGGCGACCCCCACCAGAATGCCCTGGACCATGGATTCGCGGCGCAGGTCCTGCAGCGGGGTGAGCAGGGTGAAATGCCAGGGCGTGTCGACCAGCCGGCGGGTCTGGGCCAGGTAGGCCACTTCGTGGGGCTCGCCGTGGGCAGTCTCGCTGTTGGCGGGGAAGGTCAGTTTTTCCACGCCATCGGCCAGGGTCTCGCGGGCCAGGGGCTGCAACTCGTTCAACGGCCACCAGTAATACTGCAGGCTGCGCGCCAGCCGTTCCTTGGTTTGCGCGGTCAGCGGGCGTACCGACTTCAGGCGCCTGGCAGGGTCGCTGGAAAGGATGATGATGCCGTTTTCGTCGCTGACGAATGCCTCCAGGCGCGCCCGCTGCCAACGTTCTTCCAGGGTATCCAGGCGTACCTTGATCACTGCCACGCCAATGATCTTGCCGTGTTCCTCGAGCCCGTGGGCAAGGTAGTAGCCAGCCTCGCCCGTGGTGCTGCCGATGCCGTAGAAGCGCCCAGGTTCGCCGCGTACGGCAGTCTGGAAATAAGCGCGGAACGACAGGTCTTCGCCCAGGAACGAATCGGCATCGCGCCAGTTGCTGGTGGCCTGGACCCGGCCATTGGTATCGAGCACGAAAATTGCCCGGCTGCGGCTGCGCCGGTTCAGGCCTTCGAGGTATTCGTTGACCGCCTGGCGCGAACCGCCATCCGGGTCGGTGAGCAGGTGCGAGACGCTGTCTTCCAGCTCCAGCAGGCTCGGCAGGTAGGTGTATTTGCTGATCTCGCTTTCGACCGTGCGCGCGTGCAGCTCCAGCTGGCGTTCACCGTTTTCGCTGAGGGTGCGGATACCGTTGCTCTCGCTGATCAGGTAGCCAGCCATACCCAGGCCGACCATCAGCAAAATGATCAGTGGTGGCAACAGCAATTGGCGGAGCAGGCGGGATTTCACGGCAGGCTTGGCAGGGAGAAGAAGCGAAGGATCGCATTTCATCACAGTGGCCTTGTCACGACCAGCGCCTGCTGCCCGATTGGGCAGCGGCGCCGACCGGTTCAATGAAGCAAAATCAGTGTTGCAGGATCTTGCTGAGGAAGTGCTGGGTGCGTTCGTGGCGGGCAGTCTGGTCGCCGAAGAACGCCTCCTTCTGGCAGTCTTCGATGATGTGGCCCTTGTCCATGAAGATCACGCGGTTGGCCACTTTGCGGGCGAAGCCCATTTCGTGGGTCACGCACATCATGGTCATGCCCTCGTGGGCAAGCTCCACCATCACGTCCAGTACTTCGTTGACCATCTCCGGGTCCAGCGCCGAGGTCGGCTCGTCGAACAGCATGACGATCGGGTCCATCGACAGTGCACGGGCAATGGCCACGCGCTGTTGCTGGCCACCCGACAGCTGGCCCGGGTGCTTCTTGGCATGGGCGCCAAGGCCGACGCGGTCGAGCAGGGCCAGGCCTTTCTTGGTGGCCTCCGCCTCACTGCGGCCCAGTACCTTGCGCTGGGCGATGGTCAGGTTTTCGGTGATGCTCAGGTGGGGGAACAGTTCGAAGTGCTGGAACACCATGCCCACCCGCGAACGCAGCTTCGGCAGGTTGGTCTTGGGGTCGGCGATCGAGGTGCCATCGACCACGATATCGCCCTTCTGGAACGGCTCCAGGGCATTGACGCACTTGATCAGGGTGGACTTGCCCGAACCCGAAGGGCCGCACACCACCACCACTTCACCTTTCTTGACCTCGGTGCTGCAGTCGGTCAGTACCTGGAAGTCCCCGTACCACTTGTTGACGTTCTTGATGGAAATCATACGGTGATCCTTTTTTGCAGGCGCTTGACCAGCCACGAAGCGGAGAAGCTGATGAGGAAGTACACGACCCCGGCGAAGATCAGGAACTCATGGGAGCGCCCGATGATGTCGCCGTTGGAGCGTGCCGAGTTGAGGAAGTCCACCAGGCCCACGGTGTAGACCAGCGAGGTATCCTGGAACAGGATGATGCTCTGCTGCAGCAACAGCGGGGTCATCTTGCGAAACGCCTGCGGCAGGATGATCAGGCGCATGGTCTGGCTGTAGGTCATGCCCAGGGCCTGGGCGGCGCCCATCTGGCCCTTGGAGATCGACTGCACGCCGGCGCGGACGATTTCACAGAAGTAGGCGGCTTCGAACATCATGAACGCCACCACGCACGAGGTGAAGGCACCCACCGGGGTGTCCTCGCCGGTGATCCAGCGCAGAACGAACGGTACCGCCAGGTAGAACCAGGTGATCACCAGCAGCAGCGGGATCGAGCGGAAATAGTTGACGTAGGCCCCGGCCAGCCGCGACAGCAGCTTGCTCGATGACAGCCGCATGAGCGCCAGGATGGTGCCCAGCACGATACCGCCCACCACCCCCATGACCATCAGTTGCAAGGTCATGAGCATGCCTTCCCACAGGGCGGGCAGGGCCGGGATGATTTCGCTGAAATCCATGTCCATTTACTTGCCCCCCACGGAAATCAGGCCAGGCACGGCGACTTTCTTCTCGACCATGCGCATCAGCAGCATCAGCCCCATGTTCAGGGTGAAGTAGATCAGCGTGGCCAGGGTGAACGCCTCGAACAGGTTGGCGGAAAATTCGGCGGTCTGTTTGGTTTGCGCCAGCAGCTCCATCAGGCCGATCAGCGATGCCACCGAGGAGTTCTTGAACACGTTGAGAAATTCGGAGGTGAGCGGCGGAATGATGATCCGGTAGGCCTGGGGCAGCAGCACGTTGGTGTAGATCTGCGGCAGGCTGAAACCCATGGCGCGGGCCGCGGATTCCTGGCCGCGCGGCAGCGCCTGGATGCCGGTGCGCACTTGCTCGCAGACACGGGCGGCAGTGAACAGGCCCAGGCAGATGACCACACTGATCAGCGCCGAGGTGGTCGGGTTGAGGTCTTGCTTGAACCATTCCTGCAGGCCTTCGGGCAGCAGGTCTGGCACCAGGAAGTACCAGATGAACAGCTGCACCAGCAGCGGCACATTGCGGAACAGCTCCACGTAGATGGTGGCGATGCCCGATACCAGGCGGTTCGGCACGGTGCGCATGACGCCGAGCACCGAGCCCAGCAGCAAGGCGATGATCCAGGCGGAGATGGCGATGGCGATGGTCCAGCCCAGGCCGGTGATGTACCAGTCGAGATAAGTCTCGCTGCCCACGCCGGTGGACTTGAAGAACACGCTCCAGTCCCAGTTGTAATTCATCGGGATTTCCCCTCAGACGGTTGTTTCACGGGCACCTTGGTACATCCGGGGGCGCTGGGCGCCCTCGGATGAAAGGTTAGACACTAATGAGTGGCCTGCAGGGTTTGATTCGTGCTGTCGAGCACCAGGCCGTTATCTGAGGATCAGGACTTCTTCTCGTCCGCGGCCTTGTCGGTAGGCTCGGCGATCAGTTTTTTCAGCTCATCGCTCATCGGGAACTGCAGGTTCAGGCCTTTTGGCGGGATCGGTTGCTGGAACCACTTGTCGTAGCTCTTGTTGACTTCGCCCGACTTGAAATAGGCAACGATGGCATCGTCGACCGCTTTCTTGAACGCCTCGTCACCCTTGCGCACCATGCAGCCGTAGATTTCATACGACTGCGGGGTACCGGTGATGACCCAGTCTGCCGGCTTGCGCGCCTTGGCCATTTCACCGGCGAGCAAGGCGTCGTCCATCATGAAGGCTACGGCGCGGCCGCTTTCTAGCATGTTGAAGGCTTCACCGTGGTCCTTGGCGGAAATCACGTTCATCTTCATCTGCTTGTCGGCGTTCATCGCCTTGAGAATGCGCTCGGAGGTGGTGCCGGCGGTGGTCACCACGTTCTTGCCAGCCAGGTCCGGGAAGTCCTTGTATGCAGGTTGACCGTCCTTGACCTTGGTCAGCAGGCGGGTACCGACTTCGAAGATGCCGACCGAGAAGCCGACTTGCTGCTGGCGCTCGACGTTGTTGGTGGTGGAGCCGCATTCCAGGTCGACGGTGCCGTTTTGCACCAGCGGGATACGGGTCTGCGAGGTGACCAGGTTGTAGCGGACCTTGATGTCCGTACCCAGTTGTTTTTTCAGGGCATCGACGACAGCCAGCTGAATGTCATGCGAGTAGCCCACGGGCTCGGGTTTGCCGGCCAGGTAGGAAAATGGAATGGAAGAGTCGCGGTGGCCCAGGGTGATGGTGCCCGAGTCCTTGATCTTCTTGAGGGTGCCGGTCAGTTCTTCGGCCATGGCTGGCGAAGCAATGATCGCAGCGGCAATGGTGGCGCCCAACAGATGACGAACGATACGCATCAAATTTTCCTCGACGTGTTTGTTTTTTTTATGGAGCCGTTGGCGGACTCTTTCGTTCAACGAATACAGCGAAGCGCTGTGCATTCGATTGAAGAGTGTAGAGCATGAGTCGTGCCAAACGGGTTTGACGAGCAAAAAACCTGATCGTCCGGGCGCTCGGGGCCCTGGCGGAGTGCGTCTATCTCGGGCTTTCGTTCGGTTTTCCGAACTATCCTGGTTGCCACGGTCGGAAAACCGATTGTTTGCCCGGGCGGGCTCGCTGCAGGAACCCAGGTTGGGGCTATGGGTGTACCTCAGCCTCTGGCTGGAGGGCTGGTTGACTCGGCGCCCTTGTCGCTGGAGCTGAACCGATGACCGAGCCATTGTTTCCCGCTGAATCGATCAATACCCTGATTGCCCGGCGCCTGCCTGCATGGCTGGTGGCCCATGGCAATGTCGACTGGCTGCTTGCCTTGCGCCGCGCGCTGCACGCCCAGGAAGAAGCGACCCATTCATTGCACCGAATCCTGCAAGCCATTCCGGCACTGGATGAGTTCGCAGCTACCCGTTTGAACCAGGTATTGAACCGTGCCGACCTGACGATCGCGGACTTGCGCCGCAGCCATGTGGGTATCGAGCGCACCGTTATATTGCCGCCGATGGCGCCGGGGTGGCCCATTCGCCGGCACATGCAACGATCTTCCACGCCGTTGCTGGCGGCGGTACTGCACAATTTCCATATCGTCGACACGCGCCCTTCGCCCAGCCGCCGGGGCTGGCTACTGGACGCAAAGGGCGAGCACGTGCCGGTGGGTTACGAGGTATTCGCCGGGCGCTGCCGCGAGGCCGATGTGGGCGGGCACTACCAGGCTATCCTGCGGCAGTGCCTGGCGCCGGACGATGCCCCAGGTGCTGCACCTGGCTCGGCCAAGGCCGCTGTACACCGGTGTTTCGAGGAAAACGCCCGCGCCGACCTGGAAGTGGCAGTGCGCTGCGCATTGCTCAAAGGTGACTTGGACGAGAACAGCTACCGTTTGCTATCGCCCTGTTTTACCGCGTTACCCATGGTGCCGGCGGTGCCGGGTGAGGTCGCACCACGCCAGTTGTACCTGCTGGGCAAATGTGTGCGCGGCGTGGTGACACTGGAGCTGCGGCCGGCGGTGGGTGCGGACTTGCAGGGTGTATGCGTCTGGGTACCGAATGACCCGCAGTCGCCGGTTCGCGTCTATCGGTCCTGGGAAGAGGTGTTCCGGGCGTTGGCCCGGCGCCTGACGACGGCACCCTACCGCCGGTTCTTCAGCCGCTTCATCAGCGAGCGCGACCGGGTTTGCTTTCAGCAGCTGCTCGAGGAGCGGATAGAGGCAAGTGCGGCGCACCAGGTGCCTGAGCTCGATGGCAGGCACCTGGCCATCGACACATCGCTGTTCAGCCATCTGCGTGGGTTGCAGATAGACAAACTGCTCGATGATGCCCACGTGCTGGCCGTACCTACCGCAGACCTCGATGAACATGAGCGCGATGCTCGGCTGCACGCCTATCGGGAACTGGGCCTGAACCTCTTGAACCTGGCAGGCATGTTCGTTCCGGTGCTGGGCGAGGGCTTGTTGGCCTACACGGCGGTGGAGTTGGCCGGGGAAGTGTACGAAGGCTACCAGGACTGGCACTCTGGAGTTCTGCGAGCGACATGAGGCTGTGCGTGTGCGCCTGTTCGCTGAAGCCGGTGGCCCAAGGACGTGTGAAGACCGGCTGCTGTTGACGTTGGAGCAGCTTGAGCTGGGTGTAATGGTGGAGCGCGCGGTAGGCGGTGAGCCGGCGGGGCTGGAGGGGCGTTTATGGCGTCTGGGGCGTTCGCTTTGGCGCCTGGACGAAGTCGACCGGCTTGCCGCGCGCCACATCGAGCGCCTGCGTGCGCAGCGTACGGTTGGCGTGGATGAGGTCGAGACCCGGCTGTACTACCGGCTCAAGTTGAGCGCCACCCTTGACCTGCCCATCGAGCACGATGAGATGCACTACCCAGGGTTTGCCCATGTCACCAGCAGCGACCTGCTGCGTGCTCGCGACCAGATTCTGGCAAACGAGACACCTGAGCAAGTGATTGGCTCCCTGGCGCAGCGGCCGTTCTGGGAGGTCCATGCCCGCGAGCGCCACCCGGCGCGCTTCGAGCACGCACTGCAACCGCTCAATGAGCGGATGGAAAGCCTCGAAGAGCAGGTAAGCCAGGGGCAGATCGACGACTGGACCTTCGCCCTGCGTTGCAAGGCCCTCAAGTACGAATACGAGCAGGCCGAGCGACGCTTGCTGCTAACCCTGGCGCAGGAGCTGCACAGCAGGCTTTGAGCCTGCGCAGCAGCGCCGCATCACGCGGCGTTGCCCTGGGCAAGCCCGACTCGGGTTTGTTGCAGGTAGTTTTCCAGGGCCAGGCGTTCTGCTGCATGGGTGAACAGGCCCAATTTGGTGCGGCGCCACAGGATGTCGTCGGCGGTCGTCGCCCACTCAGCCTCGCAAAGGTAGTCGACTTCGCGAGCGAATAGCCCACCGCCAATGGCCTGGCCGAGGTCATCCGGGCCATTCACGCCGTCGAGCAGTTGCCAGACACGGTTGCCATAGGTATTCGCCCAGCGTTTGGCGATATCCATCGGCAGCCAGCCATGGCGGGCCAACAGTTGCTCCAGCAGCGCTTGTGCGGTGGTCATGTGTTCGCCACCCGGCAGGGGGGCGGTGGCCGTCCAGCTGCCTCGCATCTGGCTGAAGAAGGGCTTCAGCTCGGCCATCGCCGATTCCGCCAGCTTGCGGTAGGTGGTCAGTTTACCGCCGAATACTGACAGCAGCGGGGCCTGACCGACCTCTGCCGACAGCGCCAGCGTGTAGTCGCGGGTGACGGCCGACGGGTTGTCCGACTCGTCGTTGCACAGCGGACGTACCCCGGAATAGGTATTCAGGATGTCGGCCTGGCTCAGCTGATGGTTGAAATGGGCGTTGACCACGTTGAGCAGGTACTGGGTTTCCTGGTCGGTAATGGCGACTTTCGCCGGGTCGCCGCTGTACTCCCGGTCGGTGGTGCCGATCAGGGTAAAGCGCTCCAGGTAAGGTATGCAGAAGACAATGCGCTGGTCTTCGTTCTGCAGGATATAGGCGTGTTCGCCTTCATACAGGCGCGGCACGATCAGGTGGCTGCCCTGGATCAGGCGAATACCATAGGGCGCATCGAGCTTGAGGTCGTCCTTGATGAAACTGGCCACCCAAGGGCCGGCAGCATTGACCAGGGCGCGTGCCCGAATGCGCTGTTGCTTGCCGTCGGCATGCAGCAGGTCTACCTGCCACAGGCCATCTACACGCTCGGCGCGCAGGCAGCGGGTGCGGGTCAGAATGTGAGCACCGTGTTCACGGGCGGCCATGGCATTGAGCACCACCAGGCGGGCATCGTCGACTGCACAGTCGGCGTACTCGAAACCACGGGTGATCTGCGGTTTGAGCGGGTAGCCCGGGCCAAAGCGCAGGCTGCGCGAGGCGCCCAGGCGCTTGCGCTTGCCCAGGTGGTCATACAGGAACAGGCCAGCGCGAATCATCCAGGCCGGGCGCAGGTGCGGGCGGTGTGGCAGCACGAAACGCATGGGCTTGACGATGTGTGGCGCCTTGGCCAGCAGCACTTCACGTTCAGCCAGCGCTTCGCGTACCAGGCGAAACTCGTAGTGCTCAAGGTAGCGCAGGCCGCCGTGGATCAGTTTGCTGCTGGCCGATGAGGTGTGCTGGGCCAGGTCGTCCCTTTCGCACAGGAACACCTTGAGGCCCCGGCCAGCGGCATCGGCGGCAATGCCGACACCATTGATGCCACCGCCGATTACGGCAATGTCGTAGCAGTCGGCGAGTGCTGGCTGGGACGAAACGGACTGGGACACGGGCAAGGCCTCCTGAAACTGTTCATATCGAATATGAACATTAATGTTCGTTTTCGAAAATACTAGCGCAACAGCAGGGCGCTTGCCAGTCAGTTTTCATAGAAAAAACTGATCACATGGCAAGTAAATGAACATTAACGAAAATGCGCTTGAACCCTTCGCGCACCGAGTCGCCCGCAGATCGCGCAGCGCTCGATCTGAGGGCGTTACAGCCCGACGGCCGGTGGGGCGTTTACACCACTTCGATGCGGATCTTGTACTGGTTGAGCAGTTGAGTCAGGGCGGGGGCGGGGGCCTGGTCGGTCACCAGGCAATCCACCAGGCTGATCGAACCCAGGCGCACCATGGCGTTGCGCCCGAACTTGCTGGAGTCGGCGGCGAGGATAACCTGGCGGGCATTGGTGATGATGGCCTGGGACACCCGCACTTCCTGGTAGTCGAAGTCGAGCAGGCTGCCGTCCTCGTCAATGCCACTGATCCCTACCAGGGCGAAATCGACCTTGAACTGGTTGATGAAATCGACGCTGGCCTGGCCGACCACGCCGCCATCGCGGCGCACCGTGCCGCCTGCCACCAGCACCTCGAAATCATCCTTGGCCGCGAGAATGGCGGCCACATGCAGGTTGTTGGTGATGACTTTCAGGTGGTTGTGATTGAGCAGGGCCCGGGCGATGGATTCGGTGGTGGTACCTATGTTGATGAACACCGAGGCATGGTCGGGTATTTGCCTGGCCACGGCCTCGGCGATGCGTTGCTTTTCGTCGCGCATCTGGTCGGCACGCATGGCGTAGGCGGTATTTTCGACGCTCGAATCGTAAGCGGCACCCCCGTGGTAGCGGCGCAGCAGGTTGAGTTCGGCTAACTGGTTGATGTCACGGCGGATGGTTTGTGGCGTCACGACGAACAGCTGCGCCATTTCCTCGATACTGACATAACCGCGCTCTCGCACCAGTTCGAGGATTTGTTGTTGGCGTGGGGGCAGATTCATGGGCGGTCCTTTGGGGCTGCCGGACAAATTCTGCAATGATGCCGTAGGACGGAGACTACGGCCAGTGGGCTATGACGCATCGGCCCGGGCTGCGAACCGCGATCCGCGATCCCATGGCGGGACCGCGGCATCGCTGAGGGTGCCTCAGGCGTCGTGATCTTCCCAATCGCGGGTGCGATCGACGGCCTTCTTCCAGCCGGCATACAGCTTTTCTTTCTGCGCTTCATCCAACTGCGGGCTGAACTCGCGTTCGATGATGGCCTTGTCGCGCAACTCGTCCAGGCCGCACCAGAAGCCACAGGCCAGGCCCGCCAGGTATGCTGCGCCGAGGGCTGTGGTTTCACGCATCTTCGGGCGTTCCACGCAGGTGCCGAGGATGTCTGCCTGGAACTGCATGAGGAAGTTGTTGGCCACTGCGCCACCGTCTACGCGCAGTTCGGACAGGCGCTGGCCGCAGTCCTGTTGCATGGCGTCGAGCACGTCGCGGGTCTGGTAGGCAATCGACTCGAGGGCCGCACGAATGATGTGGTCCACCTTCACGCCGCGGGTCAGGCCAAACAGCGCGCCACGGGCATAGGGATCCCAGTACGGTGCACCCAGTCCGGTAAACGCCGGCACCAGGTACACGCCATTGCTGTCCTTGACCTTGCTGGCGAAGTACTCGGTATCCAGTGCGTCGTTGACGATCTTCAGCTCGTCACGCAGCCACTGCACGGTGGAGCCGCCATTGAACACGGCGCCTTCCAATGCATAGGCCACTTCGCCCCGTGGCCCGCAGGCAATGGTGGTGAGCAGGCCATGGGAAGACTTCACGGCCTGGCTGCCGGTGTTCATCAGCAGGAAGCAGCCGGTGCCGTAGGTGTTCTTGGCCTGGCCCGGTGCCACGCACATCTGGCCGAACAGGGCCGACTGCTGGTCACCGGCGATACCGGCGATGGCGATGCCGCTCTTGGTGTGGCCGTACACTTCCGACGACGGCCGCACCTCAGGCAGCATCTGCCGCGGGATGCCCAGGATCTCCAGCAGTTTGTCGTCCCACTGCAGGCTGTGGATGTTGAACATCAGCGTGCGCGAGGCATTGGTGTAGTCGGTGACATGGACCTTGCCACCGGAAAATTTCCAGATCAGCCAGGTATCGATGGTGCCGAACAGCAATTCGCCACGTTCGGCCCTTTCACGGGCGCCTTCGACGTTGTCGAGGATCCATTTCAGCTTGGTGCCGGAAAAGTACGGGTCGGTGACCAGGCCCGTGGTTTCGCGAATGTAGTCTTCATGGCCATCGCGCTTGAGCTGGGCGCAGATCTCGGTGCTGCGGCGGCACTGCCAGACGATGGCGTTGTATACCGGGCGCCCGGTTTCCTTGTCCCATACAACAGTGGTCTCGCGCTGGTTGGTGATGCCCAGCGCGGCAACCTGCGCATGGCTGATGCCCGCCTGGGCCAAGGCTTCGACCATGGTCGCGCTTTGGGTGGCGAAGATCTCCATCGGGTCGTGTTCGACCCAGCCCGCCTGCGGGTAGTGCTGGGCGAACTCGCGCTGGGAGGTACCCACCACGTTGGCGTCACGATCGAAAATGATCGCTCGCGAACTGGTGGTGCCCTGGTCCAGGGCGATGATGTAGTTCTTGTCCTGGGTGTCTGTCATGGTCGTAGGCCTTGCAAGAATAGGGGGTCAGGGCTGTATGTGATGCCGCGATCAACTGGCTTGAGTATCGCCCTGGCGGTTGTCATTTGTCTCAGGGTGCGCCGCAGTTGCAACAGGCAAGTTGCGGGCGATCAGGCCCCGATAGGCCGCGGCGCCCACGCAGGCGCCAACGATCGGCGCGAAGATCGGCACCAGGAAGTAAGGAATGCTTCGCCCACCTGTAAAGGCAATTTCGCCCCAGCCCGCCAGGAATGTCATGAGCTTTGGACCGAAATCACGGGCCGGGTTCATCGCGAACCCGGTCAACGGGCCCATGGCGCTGCCGATCACGGCGATCAGCAGGCCGATCAGCAGCGGCGCCACGGCACCGCGCGGCAGGCCATTGTTGTCGTCGGTCAGGGCCATGATCACCGCCATCAAAATAGCGGTGATCACCACTTCGACCAGAAAAGCCTGGCCGGTGGAGAGCGAGGGGTGCGGGTAGGTGGAGAACACCGACGCCAGCTCCAGGCTGGCTTCGCTTCCGCGTAGCATGGCGTGCGCCTGTTCGAAATCGAAGAACAGGTTGCTGTACAAGGTGTAGACCAGTGCTGCACCACAGAATGCGCCGCACACCTGGGCCAGCATGTAGAAAGGCAGCTTGCGCTTGTCGAAACCGGCGAACAGGGTGAGGGCGATGCTCACGGCCGGGTTCAGGTGCGCGCCGGAAATGCCGGCGCTGAGGTAGATGGCCATGCTTACCCCGACACCCCAGATGATACTGATTTCCCACAGGCCGAAGCTGGCGCCGGCGACCTTGAGCGCGGCGACGCAGCCGGTGCCGAAGAATATCAGCAAGCCCGTGCCGAGAAATTCGGCCAGGCATTGGCTGGACAGCGTGGGTTGGTGTAGAGCAGTCGTCATGTATGACCTCGTTGTTTTTGTTGTGAGGCGCTTGGCGCTCGACAGCAAAGCTCGGCGTCCATCCCCATTGATACCGAGCAGGGAAGTGCACCTTTAACGTGCACCACGTATTCAGAAACGAAAAAATATAGACAAGAAACGCTGATGTCAAAGGTCGAAAGTGAACGACCAGTCACGAAATGGCCGCTAAAATCGGTTTCGGATGCCCGTGCCAGAGCTGCGCGTTTGCGGTGCGCTGGCTGCCATGTGGGAATTGTCCTAAAGTAGCCGCCGAGCCGTCCCAGACCGGAGCCCCTGCATGACCCCCGCCCTAGACCTGTTGAAGAAGCATCGTGCCGAGCATCGCGTGCACAGTTACGAACACGACCCCAAGTCGGCGTCTTATGGGCTGGAGGCGGCAGAGAAGCTTGGGCTGGACCCGCAGCAGGTATTCAAGACGTTGCTGGCGAGCAGCGAGAAAGGCGAGTTGCTGGTGGCGGTGGTGCCAGTGGGAGGCACCCTGGACCTCAAGGCCCTGGCCCATGCTGCCGGGGTGAAGAAGTGCGAGATGGCCGACCCGGCGGCGGCGCAGCGCGCTACGGGCTACTTGGTGGGTGGAATCAGCCCCCTGGGGCAAAAGAAACGCCTGCGCACCTTCATTGATGAATCGGCGCAGAACTTTGCCACCATACATGTCAGTGCCGGACGGCGAGGGCTGGAGGTGGAGTTGGCGGCCGCCGTGCTGGCCGAGCATACCCAAGGTAAATTTGCCGGCATTGGCAGGGGCTGAGAAGTTGGGGCGGCCTTGCAGCCCCAATACGCTGTATCAGGTCGCCGAGCTGTAGCGACGAACCCCGTTCTCCAGGGGGGGCAACTGCGCTGCAACGCTACCGGGTGCCGGGAACAGCACCAGGTGGTCGGCTTTTACCGCAATGCCGACATCGTCACCCACCTGCTGATCGTCATGGCTGGGGAAGATCGCTTCCAGCTGGCTGCCAGTCGGCAACTGCAGGCGGTACAAGGTCGAGGCGCCGAGGAAGCTCTTGCCGACTATTTTGGCCTGCAGGGGGCTGCCTGGTGCATGCACGATATCGTCCGGGCGTAGCAACACATCCACCGAGCTGCCCGGGGCCATGATGTAGGCGCGGTTACCCCGCAACTCGCCCAGTTCGGTGCTGACCGCTTCGTGGCTGACCATCTGGCCACGAATGAAATAGCCCTGGCCGATGAAGCTGGCAACGAACGGTGTCTGTGGCTCGTGGTACAGATTGTAGGGTGTGTCCCACTGTTCCAGGCGGCCCTCCTTGAACACCCCGACCTGGTCGCTGACGGCAAACGCTTCCTCCTGGTCATGGGTGACCAGAACCGCACTGGTGCCGCGGCTTTTGAGAATGTCACGCACCTCATGGCTCAGCCGCCGGCGCAGTTCCACGTCGAGGTTGGAGAACGGCTCGTCGAGCAGTAGCAACTGGGGCTCGGGAGCCAGCGCACGGGCCAGCGCGACCCGTTGTTGCTGGCCGCCAGACAGCTCGTGCGGGTAACGCCCGCCCAGGCCAGCCAGCTTGACCAGTTCGAGCATTTCTTCGATGACTGCCGCCTGGCGGGGGTGCTTGGCAATGCCGAAGGCTATGTTCTGCGCCACGGTCAGGTGCGGGAACAGCGCGTAGTCCTGAAACACCATGCCGATGCGGCGCTTTTCCGGGGCCAGGGTGAAACCGGCTCGGGAAATCACTTCGCCAGCCAGCTGGATCTCGCCATCGTGCACCGGCTCGAAGCCGGCGATGGCGCGCAGGGTGGTGGTTTTGCCGCAACCCGATGAACCCAGCAGGCAACCGATGTCGCCTGCGTTCAGGTGCAGGTTGAGGTTCTGGACGATGCGCTGGTCGCCGTAGCCGCAGGCGAGGTTGCGCAGGTTGAGCAGTAAGGGTTGACTCATGCGTGGTGGTAAGCCGGTTCGACAAGGAATTCGAGGAGGGCCTTCTGTGCATGCAGGCGATTTTCAGCCTGGTCCCAAGCGACGGACCGAGGGTCGTCGAGCAGGTCATGGCTGATTTCCTCGCCACGGTGGGCAGGCAGGCAGTGCATGAACAGGGCGTCGGGTGCCGCCAGGTCGAGCAGTTCGCGGGTGACCTGGTAAGGCGCAAAGTGCGCCAGGCGCCGTGCAGTTTCCTCCTCCTGGCCCATGGAAGTCCAGACGTCCGTGGTCACCAGGTGGGCACCGCTTACGGCTTGCTTGGGGTCGCGCACGATTTGCACGTGGTCACCGCCAATGGCCATGAAGCGTGGGTCAGGCTCGTAACCTTCCGGGCAAGCGATACGCAACTGGAAGTCAAACTGCCTGGCCGCCTCGATGTAGGAGTTGCACATGTTGAAGCCGTCGCCGATCCAGGCCACGGTCTTGCCTTGAATGGTGCCGCGGTGTTCGAGGAAGGTTTGCATGTCGGCCAGCAACTGGCACGGGTGCGACTCGTCGGACAGCGCGTTGATCACCGGCACGCGCGAGTTGGCGGCGAATTCGGTGAGGGTGCTGTGGGCATGGGTGCGGATCATGACCACGTCGAGCATGCTCGACAACACGATGGCGCTGTCGCCAATCGGCTCGCCACGGCCCAGCTGGGTATCGCGCGGCGACAGGAAGATGGCCTGACCGCCGAGTTGGATCATGCCGGCTTCGAACGACACACGGGTACGGGTCGAGGACTTCTCGAAAATCATGCCCAGCACGCGGTTTTTCAGCGGCTCGAACAGCACGCCTCGCTTGCGCAGGTCCTTCAGCTCGATGCCGCGGCGGATCACCCCGAGCAATTCGTCGGTGGTGAAGTCCAGCAGGGAGAGAAAGTGCCTAGCGCTCATGATTGACTACCTTATCTGCAACAGTATGCAGGTCGACCGTATGGTTTTTTTGACAACGGGAGTGACCTGCGGCGTAAGCCGCACGGGGGCGGACGAAAAAGGGAAAGGCGCAATACTATAAGTAAATGTCGCCTAAAGCCAAGAGGGGAAACAGCAGCCCGCCTGCAAAGAAGTTGCAAGGCGTGTCTCTACCCATTGGGCTGTGCTGTTTTTTATTTGCTACAGCAGGTTGTACACGGCTTGCTGGCAATTTGGCAAATGGCTGTCGCAAATCGTGCCACTGATGTCGGTGGATTCACGCGGCGAAGCGCGCTGGCCGGGGTAGGGTGCGGGGCGCATAGTTTCAGCTCGTTCACTACCCAACAACAAGGCAGAGGCGGCCATGACCAAGACCCTGCATCACCGTGCGTGTCACCTGTGCGAAGCGATCTGCGGGCTCAACATCGAAATCAGCCATGACGACGCGGGGCGGGCGCAGATCAGCTCGATCAAGGGCGACCCCCTCGACCCGTTCAGCCGCGGCCATGTCTGCCCCAAGGCGGTGGCGTTGCAGGATATTCAGAATGACCCGGATCGTTTGCGCCAGCCCCATAAACGGGTAGGGGAGCACTGGCAGGCGATTGAGTGGGATGAAGCGTTTACCCTGGCCGCCGACAGGCTGTGGGCGATCCAGCAGGCCCATGGGCGCAATGCCGTGGCCGTGTACCAGGGCAATCCCAGCGTGCACAACTACGGGTTGATGACCCACAGCAATTATTTCCTCGGCCTGCTGAAAACCCGCAACCGTTTCTCTGCCACATCGGTGGACCAATTGCCGCAGCACCTGGTCAGCCACCTGATGTACGGGCATGGCTTGCTATTGCCGATCCCGGATATCGACCATACCGATTTCATGTTGATTCTCGGCGGCAACCCGCTGGCCTCCAACGGCAGCATCATGACGGTGCCCGACGTGGAGAAGCGGCTCAAGGCCCTGCGCGCGCGCGGTGGGCGCCTGGTGGTGGTGGACCCGCGGCGCAGCGAAACGGCGGCCATGGCCGACCGCCATCTGTTCGTTCGCCCCGGGGGCGATGCGGCGCTGTTGTGCGGCCTGCTCAGCACGCTGTTCGACGAGGGCCTGACGCGGCGCTCGCACGTGCCGGTCAATGGTCTGCAGCAGGTTCGCGCGGCACTGGCGCCTCTCAGCGCCGAGGCCATGAGCGCGCTGTGTGGCATCGAGGCGGCCGAGATCCGGCAGTTGGCACGGGATTTCGCCGCCGCCGACAAGGCGGTGTGCTACGGGCGCATGGGCGTGTCGACGCAAACCTTCGGCACCCTGTGCCATTGGCTGGTGCAACTGATCAACCTGGTGACCGGCAACCTCGACCGTGCCGGCGGGGCGTTGTGTACGGAGCCGGCCGTCGACCTGGTCGCAACCACCTCGGGTGGGCATTTCAATGCCTGGCAGAGCCGGGTATCGGGGTTGCCCGAATACGGCGGTGAGCTGCCGGTGGCGGCCCTCGCCGAAGAAATGCTGACGCCCGGCGAGGGGCAGGTGCATGCCCTGGTGACGGTGGCCGGCAACCCTGTGCTGTCCACGCCCAACGGTCGCCAGCTGGACGCTGCGCTGGAGGGGTTGCAGTTCATGCTCAGCATCGACCTCTACATCAACGAGACCACACGCCATGCCGACTTGATCCTGCCCTCGACCTCGGCGTTGGAAAATGATCACTACGACAGCACATTCAACCTGTTGGCCGTGCGCAACATCACGCGCTTCAACCGGGCGATCCTGGCCAAGCCGCAGGGCGCCTTGCATGACTGGGAAATTTTCGTCGGGCTGGCGCAGGCCTATGCCAGGCGTGCCGGGCTGGAGATCAAGCCGACCGTGGCGCCCGCACAGATGATCGACCTGGCCCTGCGCAAAGGCCGCTACGGCGAGGCAACCGCCTGGCAGCTATCCCTGGCCAAGCTCGATGAGCACCCGCATGGCCTCGACCTTGGCCCGTTGCGCGCCAACCTCGAGGCTCGCCTGGCCACTGCCAGCAAGGCGATCGAAGCGGCGCCCCAGGTGCTGCTGGACGATTTGCAGCGGCTGGCTCGGCAAGCACCGCCAGCGCCGAACGAATTGTTGTTGATCGGGCGCCGCCACGTGCGCAGCAACAACTCATGGATGCACAACTTTCATCGACTGGTCAAAGGCAAGCCCCGGCACCAGTTGTTGATGCACCCCCACGATCTGCAGCAGCGGCAACTGCAGGATGGCCAGCGGGTGCGGATTCGCTCGCGCACCGGTGCCCTGGAAGTCGAGGTACTGGCTTGCGAGGACATGATGCCCGGTGTGGTCAGCTTGCCCCATGGGTTCGGGCATGGCCGGCAGGGCGTACACCTGCAGGTCGCCCAGGCGCAGCCTGGCGTGAGTGCCAATGACCTGACCGACGAGCGCTTGCGTGATCAGGTGTCGGGCAATGCGGCGCTCAATGGCGTCCCTGTGCAGGTCGAGGCCGCTTGAGCGATGGTAAGGCCGAGCATGCTGCTCGGCTTTCCGTTACAATGCCTCACCGTGCCGACGATCGCGTCGGAAAGTTCAGCTGAGGTGCTAGATGGATATCATCGATACGATCAAAGAGCAGATTGCCAACAACACCATTCTGCTTTACATGAAAGGTTCGCCGAATGCCCCGCAATGCGGGTTCTCGGCCAAGGCATCGCAGGCTGTGATGGGTTGTGGCGAGAAGTTCGCCTACGTCGACATCCTGCAGAACCCGGAAATCCGCGCCAACCTGCCAAAGTACGCCAACTGGCCGACCTTCCCGCAGCTGTGGGTGGCCGGTGAGCTGGTCGGCGGTAGCGACATCATGCTGGAAATGTTCGAAAAGGGTGAGCTGCAGGCCCTGATCAAGGACGCCGCCGCCAAGGCCAAAGCTGCCGAAGCCTGATTTCGGCAAGCATGAAAAAACCCGCTGATCGCGGGTTTTTTTATGCAGCGGGTGGTTACTCTTCGCCCATCTGCGATTGCAGGTAGTTTTCGATACCGATCTTGTCGATCAGCCCCAGCTGGGTTTCCAGCCAGTCGATATGTTCTTCCTCGGACTCGAGGATATCTTCCAGCATGTCACGCGAGCCGAAGTCACCGGCGGTTTCGCAGTGGGCGATGGCGGCCTTGAGATCGGCCAGGCCCTTGTGTTCGAGCTTCAGGTCGCACTCGAGCATTTCCTTGGTGTGCTCGCCGATCAACAGCTTGCCCAGGTCCTGAACGTTAGGGATGCCTTCGAGGAAGAGAATACGCTTGATCAACTTGTCAGCGTGCTTCATCTCGTCGATCGATTCCTTGTACTCGTGCTTGCCGAGTTTGTTCAGGCCCCAATCTTCGTACATGCGTGCGTGCAGGAAATACTGGTTGATCGCGACCAGCTCGTTTCCGAGGATCTTGTTGAGATGCTGGATGACGCTTACGTCGCCTTTCATTTGGGTTCCTGCCCTGTAGAAGTGTGCCAATAGCAGGAAGTTTGAGCCCGATGCGCAAGTGTGTCAAACCTAAGTGATTGAATAATAAATGAAAATTAATAGGAATAAGAATGTTTGTGAACCGCGTTGTTGCCCTAACTTATTGATATGTAGGCATAAAAAAACCGGACACTAGGTCCGGTTCTTGGAAATTCTGGTTTCAGGCGGTGGTGAATTCTACCGGGTAGGGCAGGGCCGCCTGGCTGACCTGCAACTCGGTCAGGGTCTCGCGGACTACTTGCTTGGCCAGGCAGGCACATTTGCCACACTGGCTGGCGACATTGGTCGCGGCTCGCACATCCTTGTAACTGCAGCATCCTTCATAGATCGCGTCGCGGATCTGTCCGTCAGTAACGCCGACACAAAGACACACATACATAAGGGCTGACCATCGCTGTTTGAGTCGATGGGTTGGAGCTTAATGTTAATGAGAATGCTTGTCAAAGCACTTTCTGCAAGGCCTGTGCTTGAGCGACCGGCGGTTGCCTGCTCGTTGGATTCGGCCTGTCATCAGAAGCCGTGTATGATGGTCCCCTTTGTTGGATGTCGGGCAGGCCCGTCTGGCCCGGCAAACGGTTCTACATCCTCATCAGGAGATTACAATGAGCGTACTCGTTGGTAAGAAAGCCCCCGATTTCACCGTACCGGCCGTGCTGGGCAACGGCGAGATCGTCGACAGCTTCAACCTGGCTTCGGCCATCAAGGGCAAGTACGGCCTGGTGTTCTTCTACCCGCTGGACTTCACCTTCGTCTGCCCGTCCGAGCTGATCGCCCTGGACCACCGCATCCCTGACTTCCAGGCGCGCAACGTAGAAGTGATCGGCGTGTCCATCGACTCGCACTTCACTCACAACGCCTGGCGCAACACCCCGGTCAACAACGGCGGCATCGGCCAGGTGAAGTACACCCTGGCTGCCGACATGACCCACGAAATCTGCAAAGCCTACGACGTTGAGTCCGAAGGTGGCGTGGCCTTCCGTGGTGCCTTCCTGATCGACACCAACGGTGTTGTTCGTTCGCAGATCGTCAACGACCTGCCACTGGGCCGTAACATGGACGAACTGCTGCGCCTGGTCGACGCCCTGCAATTCCACGAAGAGCACGGCGAAGTCTGCCCGGCCAACTGGAAAAAAGGCGACAAAGGCATGAACGCTTCGCCAGAAGGCGTAGCCGCCTACCTGAGCGAGAACGCCGGCAAGCTGTAATTGCGGCGCGCATGAAAAACCGGCCCTGGTGGCCGGTTTTTTTGTGCCTGGGTGGTGGCTGCGGGCTTGTGTTGCGAAAGGGCCGCCAGGCGGCCCACAGGTCAATCGTTGAAGTCGCGCCAGCCGCCCAGGTCCTTCCAGCGGTTGACGATGCCGCAGAACAGCTCCGCCGTTTTCTCGGTGTCGTACCGCGCCGAGTGCGCTTCACGCCCATCGAAGTCGATGTCGGCGCTTTGGCAAGCCCGCGCCAGTACGGTCTGGCCATAGGCCAGGCCGGCCAGGGTGGCCGTGTCGAAGCTGGAAAACGGGTGGAACGGGTTACGCTTCACGTCATTGCGCGCCACGGCCGCATTGAGGAAACCGAGGTCGAAGCTGCTGTTATGGCCGACCAGAATCGCCCGCTTGCAGCCATTGGCCTTCAGGGCCTTGCGCACACCGCGGAAAATATCGGTCAGCGCGGTTTCCTCGCTGACAGCCATGCGCAGCGGGTGGTCGAGCTTGATGCCGGTGAACTCCAGCGCGGCCGCCTCGATGTTCGCGCCTTCAAACGGCTCCACCCGGTGGAAGTACGTGTGCTCGGGGAACAGGAAGCCTTTCTCGTCCATGCCGATGGTCACTGCAGCAATTTCCAGCAAGGCATCGGTGGCGCTGTTGAAGCCGCCCGTTTCCACGTCCACTACAACCGGCAGGTAACCGCGGAAGCGCTCGGCCATTGGATGGCGCGACCCGCTGTTGCCTTGGCTTTCCAGGTCGTCTTCGTAGAGGTCTTCGCTCACGCGTTTTCCTCCAGCAGGCGCCAGCGCAATTTCTCGCCAGCGCGCAGCGGCACCACGGTTTGCTCGCCGAATGGCAGGCTCTGCGGGGCGGTCCATTCTTCGCGGACCAGGGTGATGGTGTCGGTATTCGCCGGCAGGCCATAGAAAGCTGGGCCGTGCAGGCTGGCGAAACCTTCCAGCTTGTCCAGCGCGTTGCGTTGCTCGAACGCTTCGGCGTACAGCTCGATAGCCGCGTAGGCGGTGTAGCAGCCGGCGCAGCCGCAGGCCGCTTCCTTGGCGTGACGGGCGTGCGGGGCCGAGTCGGTACCGAGGAAGAACTTCGGGTTGCCGCTGGTGGCTGCATCCAGCAGGGCCACCTGGTGGGTGTTGCGCTTGAGGATCGGCAGGCAGTAGAAGTGCGGGCGAATGCCACCGACCAGCATGTGGTTGCGGTTGTACAGCAGGTGTTGCGAGGTGATGGTCGCGCCAACATTGGCCGGTGCCTCGGTGACGAACTGCGCGGCATCGCTGGTGGTAATGTGTTCGAACACCACATTCAAGGCCGGGAAGCGCTCGACCAGGCGGCGCATGTGCTCGTCGATGAAGCGCTTCTCGCGGTCGAACACGTCGATTTCGCTGCGGGTCACTTCGCCGTGCACCAGCAGCGGCATGCCGACCTCCGCCAATGCCTCGATGGCCGGGAAGATATTGTCGATGCTGGTCACGCCCGAGTCGGAATTGGTGGTGGCGCCCGCCGGGTACAGCTTGGCGGCATACACGATACCGCTGGCCTTGGCGGCACGCACATCTTCGGGGCTGGTACGGTCGGTGAGGTACAGGACCATCAGCGGCTCGAAGCGGCTGCCTGCCGGGCGGGCAGCGAGGATGCGTTCACGGTAGGCACCGGCCTCGGCGGCGTTGCGCACCGGCGGAACCAGGTTGGGCATGATGATGGCGCGGGCGAAAGTACGCGCCACATCGCCAACGGTGTGGGGCAGGACGGCACCATCACGCAGATGGATGTGCCAGTCGTCGGGGCGCAGGAGGGTCAGGCGATCGGACATTGGGGATTCCAGGCGGGTCGAACTCAAGCCCCAATGCTACCGGAAAACCCTGGGCCGAGCACGGCTATCAAGTTTTCCGGTTGGCGTCCGATAGCCTGCAGGTAAGCCGTTGAAATTGTGGAGCCGCCCGTGCGCCAGCGTTACCTGACCCTGTTGACCCTGTTCGCCAGCCTGCCGGCTGCCGCGCTGACTTTTCAGACGCGCATGGAGAACATTGCCTGGAAGGTCGAGGGTGACCCGTTCGAGTGCCGGCTAATCCAGCCGATCGATGGCTTTGGCAGTGGTGAGTTCGTACGCCGGGCGGGCGAGCAGGCAGTGTTCCAGTTGCGCTCGGCCAGCAACATACTGGGGGCCGGCACTGCCAGCCTGCTGGCGGCGGCGGCGCCGTGGCAACCCGGTCGTGGTGATATCAACCTGGGTAGCGTGCGCATGGCCCGTACCGGCGTGTTGTTCAGTTCTTCGCAAGGCCAGGCCAGCCGCCTGATCAATGGCTTGCTCGACGGGCGCAGCACGGTGGTGCGCAGCTTTGCGGGCGAAGCTGGCCGGCCCGTGGAGGTGCGGGTACTGCCGGTGAGCTTTGCCAAGGCCTACAGCGATTACCAGGTGTGTGCCGCCAAGCTGCTGCCCATGAACTACGACCAGGTGCGCCAGACCCAGGTCGGTTTCCCGGGCGGCGGCATCGAACTGGATGACGCGGCCAAGGCCAGGCTGGATGTGATTCTCGAATACATGAAGGCCGACCCTTCGGTGAACCATGTCGAGCTCAACGGTCACTCCGACAACAGCGGTAATCGCCTGACCAACCGCGACCTGTCACGCCGCCGAGCGCTGGCGGTGGCGGACTACTTCAAGGCTCATGGCGTCAAGGATGAGCAGATCACCGTACGCTTCCACGGCGAGCGCTACCCGGTGGCCAAGAACAACACGGCGGCGAACCGGGCGCGGAATCGGCGAGTGAACATCGAGCTGGACCGGGTGGTGGTGCCTGAAAAACCGGTGGAGAAACCGACCGAGCAAGCCCCCCCTGCTGCTGCTGCGCCGGCCAGGCAACCTTGAGGTTGGACAGTCGCGTGCACCGCAGGCCCTTGACTTGCCTGCCTCACTACCGTCCGTCGCCCCTGTGAAAGTTCTTGTCGCTTTGTCGTCAGAAGCTGTCGCGCCACTGTAAATTTATCGTTAACGCCGTTAGAATCGGTCCTTTTCCGTACAACCCCGTGGAGTGATGGCATGGCGGACGTAAAAAAGGTCGTACTGGCGTATTCCGGCGGCCTTGATACTTCGGTGATTCTCAAGTGGCTGCAGGATACCTACAACTGCGAAGTGGTGACTTTCACCGCTGACCTGGGTCAGGGCGAAGAGGTCGAACCGGCCCGCGCCAAGGCTCAGGCAATGGGTGTTAAAGAGATCTACATCGACGACCTGCGCGAAGAATTCGTGCGTGATTTCGTGTTCCCGATGTTCCGCGCCAACACCGTCTACGAAGGTGAGTACCTGCTGGGTACTTCCATCGCCCGCCCGCTGATCGCCAAGCGCCTCATCGAAATCGCCAACGAAACCGGCGCAGACGCCATTTCCCATGGCGCTACCGGCAAGGGCAACGACCAGGTGCGTTTCGAGCTGGGTGCCTACGCGCTCAAGCCTGGCGTCAAGGTCATCGCCCCATGGCGTGAGTGGGACCTGCTGTCCCGCGAAAAGCTGATGGACTACGCCGAAAAGCACGGTATCCCGATCGAGCGCCACGGCAAGAAGAAGTCGCCGTACTCGATGGACGCCAACCTGCTGCACATCTCCTACGAAGGCGGTGTCCTGGAAGACACCTGGACCGAGCACGAAGAGGACATGTGGCGCTGGAGTGTCTCGCCTGAGAACGCCCCGGACCAGGCCACCTACATCGAACTCACCTACCGCAACGGCGACATCGTTGCCATTGACGGTGTCGAGAAAACCCCGGCAACCGTTCTGGCCGACCTGAACCGCATCGGCGGTGCCAACGGCATCGGCCGCCTCGACATCGTCGAAAACCGTTATGTCGGTATGAAGTCGCGTGGCTGCTACGAGACGCCTGGTGGCACCATCATGCTCAAGGCCCACCGTGCCATCGAGTCGATCACCCTGGACCGTGAAGTTGCTCACCTCAAAGACGAGTTGATGCCCAAGTACGCCAGCCTGATCTACACCGGTTACTGGTGGAGCCCGGAGCGCGTGATGCTGCAGCAGATGATCGACGCTTCGCAGGTCAACGTGAACGGTGTGGTGCGGCTGAAGCTGTACAAAGGCAATGTCACCGTGGTTGGCCGTAAATCGGATGATTCGCTGTTCGATGCCAACATCGCCACCTTCGAAGAAGATGGCGGCGCCTACAACCAGGCCGACGCTGCTGGCTTCATCAAGCTCAACGCCTTGCGTATGCGCATTGCCGCCAACAAGGGCCGTTCGCTGCTCTGATTGCTGGCCTGTGCCATGAAAGAACCCGGCTGCGGCCTAATGCCTGTCGGTTAAGCGTTACTGGGGCTGCTTTGCAGCCCTTCGCGGGCACGCCCGCTCCCACACGTTTAGCGCTGAACGCAAGAGATGCGCTATCCCCTTTGGGAGCGGGCGTGCCCGCGAAGGGTCGCAAAGCGGCCCCAAATTACTTAACTGACTGGCATTAGGCTGCGGCCGGGTTTTTTGTGCCTGCTCGAAATGAAGAGTTTCAGTTGCATGGGTTCGCGGCCTCACTGCCCAGTGGGCTGATGGACAATTGTGCGCATTGGCCTTTATCCACATTGCAAAAGCGCCAGGTGCGGGGCGGCATTGGTGGTTGCGCAAGCGCTTGCAACAGCTGCTGTTCCATCAGGCGACAGGCATCCGGGCCAGAAAACATGAAGGTGACGGGCTCGCCTGGCAACCCCTTCCTGCGGCATGGCAGCGAGGGCTTCACTGCCGGGTGGGGGCGCGCTGTCCGGTGCTGTTTTGTTGGGTAACTGGGGCTGCTTTGCAGCCCTTCGCGGGCACGCCCGCTCCCACAGGCGCTGAACGCAAGAGATGCGCTATCCCCTGTAGGAGCGGGCGTGCCCGCGAAGGGTCGCGAAGCGGCCCCAAATTACTTAACTGACTGGCATTAGGCTGCGGCCGGGTTTTTTGTGCCTGCTCGAAATGAAGAGTTTCAGTTGCATGGGTTCGCGGCCTCACTGCCCAGTGGGCTGATGGACAATTGTGCGCATTGGCCTTTATCCACATTGCAAAAGCGCCAGGTGCGGGGCGGCGTTGGTGGTTGCGCAAGCGCTTGCAACAGTTGCTGTTCCATCAGGCGACAGGCATCCGGGCCAGAAAACATGAAGGTGACGGGCTCGCCTGGCAACCCCTCCTGCGGCATGGCAGCGAGGGCTTCACTGCTGGGTGGGGGCGCGCTGTCCGGTGCTGCCTTGTTGGGTAACGGGCTGTAGAACGACTTGTAGTTGAAGTTGAGTGTCAGGAAAAACAGCGCGGTCAGGAAGAACGGAAAGCCCACCAGGAACCAGGTATAGAGCTTCTGGCTGGACTCGCTGAGAAAGGGCAGTGTGGCCAGGGCGGAGGCTTCGATGATCCCGGCGAAGATGGCAATGATCGTCAGCGGGGCGACAGGTTGTGCTTGGCTCATGGTGGCTGCCTCCAGCGGTTTTGCCCATCTTTGCCCTACTGCGCCGGGCAACTAAAGACTGGACTGCTTCCCGGTGCGCGACAACGGGCTAAGTCCCTGATCCACGCTTCACCCCGAAGTCGGGCAGGGGTGTTTCAGCACCTGACAGTCTGTGCTCAAAGTGCAACTGGCCACCGGGTACACGCCTGTAATCGGTAATAAGGAATTTGTTTGTTACAACCATAGTCGCGATGTGTAGGAAGTTTCCGCAACTATTGTAGGTTTTGTCTGCACATGAGTTTCGTCGGCAAATCGCCGCGCCATCGGTCGTTCTGTCAGTTATCTTGGCGTGCCAAAGCCACAACAGTGAATGAATGGATGTCGCATGAATAAAGTGCTTATCGTTGATGATCATCCGGTCATACGCCTTGCCGTGCGCATGCTGATGGAGCGGCATGGGTATGACGTCGTGGGGGAGACCGACAATGGGGTGGCTGCATTGCAGCTGACGCGGCAACACCTGCCGGACATCGTGGTGCTGGATATCGGTATACCGAAGCTGGATGGCCTGGAGGTGATTGCCCGCATGGCCAGCTTCAGCCCAGGCAGCAAGGTGCTGGTACTGACGTCGCAGGCACCCGGCAATTTTTCGATGCGCTGTATGCAGGCGGGGGCGGCGGGTTATGTATGCAAGCAACAGGAACTTACCGAGCTGTTGAGCGCAATCAAGGCGGTGCTCTCGGGCTACAGCTACTTCCCCAACCAGGCCCTGCACGCGGCCCGGGGCAGGGGCACGGGCAGCGAGGTGGACATGGTCAACCGCCTCTCGGCCCGGGAAATGACCGTGTTGCAACAGTTGGCGCGCGGCCGTTCGAACAAGGAAATTGCCGACAGCATGTACCTGAGCAACAAGACGGTCAGTACCTACAAGTCACGCCTGCTACTCAAGCTCAATGCACGGTCGCTGGTAGACCTGATCGAGTTGGCGCAACGGCAAGGCCTGAGCTGAGCACAGGCCATGAAGCCTCCGGGCAGGAGGCTTTGCCAAGGTGGGGCTACAGGTCGTAATCGAAATCGGCCAGTTGTTTCTGCAGGCGCCGTTCTTCGAGCAAGTTGTCGATGGTGCGGCGTTTGCTGAGGTTGGTTTTTGCAGATTCCACCGGGGGCTCCGCGTCATCTTCTACGGCAACAAAATCATCTTCGATCGACAGGTCGTCTTTATCGGTACTCATGAGTCGCTCCAAGCCAAGGGGCCGTTGGCCGACCTTATAACCAGAAAGCAGGCGCTGGTAAAAAAGATTTTTTCAATCGCCTGCAGTGGTTTTCAGCTATCCGCTCAATCGTCAGAAGTTTTGTGCTTGTACTCGCACAGGTCTTCGATCCTGCAGCTGCCGCACCTTGGCTTGCGTGCCTGGCAAACATAGCGGCCATGGAGAATCAGCCAGTGGTGGGCGTCCAGCAGGTAGTCCTTGGGTACGAACTTGACCAGTTTCTTTTCCACTTCCAGCACAGTCTTGCCCGGCGCTATGCCCGTGCGATTGCTGACCCTGAAAATATGCGTATCGACGGCCATGGTCGGCTGGCGGAACGCCGTGTTCAGCACCACATTCGCCGTCTTGCGGCCGACACCTGGCAGTGCCTCCAGCGCTTCACGGGTTTGGGGTACCTGGCTACCGTGACGCTCGATCAGTAAGCGGCAGGCTTCGATGACGTTCTTGGCCTTGCTGTTGTACAGCCCAATGGTCTTTATGTATTCGCTGAGGCCTTCGACGCCCAGGGCATAGATGGCCTCGGGGGTGTTGGCGACGGGGAACAGGCGCGCCGTAGCCTTGTTGACGCCGACGTCGGTCGATTGCGCGGACAGTGTCACTGCCACCAGCAATTCAAATGGCGTGGTGTAGGCCAGTTCGGTTTTCGGGTCAGGGTTGTCTTCATGCAGCCTGCGAAAAATCTCCAGGCGTTTGGCGGCGTTCATGAAACAGAGCTTTCCTTGATGGCGCGCACAGGCCGGGATTGCCCTGGCCCGCCGCAGAAGCCAACGGGGCTGCCAGGCAGCCCCCACGGTCAATTACTTGATGCGCTGGCCTGGCTTGGCGCCGCTGTCCGGGCTCAGCAGGTAGATTTCTTCACCACCAGGGCCTGCCGCCATGACCATCCCCTCGGACACGCCAAAGCGCATTTTCCGCGGTTTCAGGTTGGCGACCATCATGGTCAGGCGGCCTTCGAGCTTGGACGGGTCCGGGTACGCCGACTTGATGCCGGAGAACACATTGCGGCGTTCGTCCCCGATGTCCAGGGTCAGCTGCAGCAGCTTGTCAGCACCCGCCACGGCTTCGGCCTTGACGATCAGTGCCACACGCAGGTCCACAGCGGCAAAGGTGTCGAACTCGATTTCTGCCGACAGCGGGTCCTTGGCCAGCTCGCCGTTGCCTGCCGGGGCCTTGGGTTCGGCGGCCAGCAGGTCTTCCTTGCTGGCGGCGACCATGGCTTCGACCTTGGCCAGCTCGATACGGCTCATCAGTGCCTTGAACGGGTTCAGCGTGTGGTTTTCCAGACGCGACAGGTGGTCGTTCCAGGTCAGCGGGGCCACGTTGAGGAAGGCCTCGGCGTCGGCAGCCAGCAGCGGCAGTACCGGCTTGAGGAAAATCACCAACTGGCGGAACAGGTTGATGCCCTGGGCGCAGATCGCCTGCACTTCGTCCTGCTTGCCCTCCTGCTTGGCCAGGGACCACGGCGCTTTGTCGGCAATCCAGGCATTGGCACGGTCGGCCAGCGCCATGATTTCGCGCATGGCGCGGCCGAAATCGCGGCCTTCGTAGGCCTCGGCAATGGACGGGGCGGCAGCCAGGAAGGCTTCGGTCAGTTCAGGCGCGGCATCACCGCTAACCATCACGCCCTGGTTACCCTTGTGGATGAAGCCGGCACAGCGGCTGGCGATGTTGACCACCTTGCCAACCAGGTCAGAGTTGACCTTCTGCACGAAGTCTTCCAGGTTCAGGTCGAGGTCGTCGACGCCGCGGCCCAGCTTGGCGGCGTAGTAATAGCGCAGGTACTCTGGCTGCAGGTGGTCGAGGTAGGTACGGGCCTTGATGAACGTACCCCGCGACTTTGACATCTTGGCGCCGTTGACGGTCAGGTAACCGTGCACGTTGACGGCGGTCGGCTTGCGGAAGCCCGCGCCTTCGAGCATGGCTGGCCAGAACAGGGCGTGGAAGTTGACGATGTCCTTGCCGATGAAATGGTACAGCTCGGCTTTGGAGCCCTCGCGCCAGAACGCATCGAAGTCCAGTTCCGGGCGGCGCGCGCAAAGGTTCTTGAAGCTGGCCATGTAGCCGATAGGCGCATCGAGCCAGACATAGAAGTATTTGCCCGGCTCACCCGGAATTTCGAAACCGAAGTACGGCGCGTCACGGGAGATGTCCCATTCCTGCAGGCCGGAGTCCAGCCATTCGGCCAGCTTGTTGGCGACTGCGTCCTGCAGCGTGCCGCTGCGGGTCCACTGTTGCAGCATGGCCTGGAAGTCGGGCAGCTTGAAGAAAAAGTGCTGCGAATCGCGCAATACCGGGGTGGCCCCGGAAATGGCCGACTTGGGGTTCTTCAGTTCGGTCGGTGCGTAGGTGGCGCCGCATTTCTCGCAGTTGTCGCCGTACTGGTCTTCGGCCGCGCACTTCGGGCAGGTGCCCTTGATGAAGCGGTCGGCCAGGAACATGCCCTTTTCCGGGTCGAAGTACTGGGTCACCGAACGGGTGGCAATGTGCCCGGCCTCACGCAGGCGTGTGTAGATGAGGCTCGACAGCTCACGGTTTTCTTCGCTGTGGGTGGAGTGGAAGTTGTCGAAGTCCACCAGGAAGTCGGCGAAGTCGCTGCTGTGTTCGGCCTGGACGTTGGCAATCAGTTGTTCCGGGGTGATGCCTTCCTTTTCCGCGCGCAGCATGATGGCCGAGCCGTGAGCGTCGTCGGCGCAGACGTAAATGCACTGGTTCCCGCGCAGCTTCTGGAAGCGTACCCACATATCCGTCTGGATGTACTCCAGCATATGGCCAAGGTGGATCGATCCATTGGCATAGGGCAGGGCGCTGGTGACGAGAATCTGGCGTGGCTCGGACATGGTGGCTCGGCTACTTATCTGGCTCGGGGTAAAAATGAGGATGATCGGCCACTATAAAGGGCTGGCGAAGATATTTCACCCCGCAAGCGCATCTGCTGATGATTGACGGGTTAGGATAGGCGCCTGTTTTACATTCAGTTTGCCAATGGGAGTCTCCATGAGTGCCGTCACCCGTGCCGCCATCGAAGGCGTGCTTCGCCAGTACACCGACCCCTACCTGAACCAGGACCCGGTCAGCGCCGGCTGCGTGCGCGCCATCGATATCCAGGGCGGGCAGGTCAGCGTGCAGTTGCAGTTGGGCTATGCCGCCGGGCTGTTCAAGAACGGCTGGGCCCAGGTGCTGCAGACCGCCATCGGCAACCTCGAGGGCGTCAGCGGCGCCCAGGTGTCGATCGACTGCGTGGTTGCCGCGCACAAGGCCCAGGCCCAGGTGCCGGCCATGGCCAACGTCAAGAACATCATCGCCGTGGCCTCGGGCAAGGGCGGCGTGGGCAAGTCGACCACCGCCGCCAACCTGGCCCTGGCGCTGGCCCGCGAGGGTGCCCGGGTGGGTATTCTGGATGCCGACATCTATGGCCCCAGCCAGGGCGTTATGTTCGGTATCGCCGAAGGCACCCGCCCGCAGATTCGCGAACAGAAGTGGTTTGTGCCGATCAAGGCGCATGGCGTGGAAGTGATGTCCATGGCGTTCCTGACCGACGACAACACGCCGATGGTCTGGCGTGGCCCGATGGTCTCGGGTGCGCTGCTGCAGTTGGTGACCCAGACCGCGTGGGACGACCTGGACTACCTGGTGATCGACATGCCCCCGGGCACCGGTGACATCCAGCTGACCCTGGCCCAGAAGGTGCCGGTGGCCGGGTCGGTGATCGTTACCACACCACAGGACCTGGCCTTGCTCGATGCCCGCAAGGGTGTGGAAATGTTCCGTAAGGTCAACATCCCGGTACTGGGCGTGGTCGAGAACATGGCCGTGCACATCTGTTCCAACTGCGGCCATGCCGAGCACCTGTTCGGCGAAGGCGGTGGCGAGAAACTGGCCAGCCAGTATGGCGTCGATCTGCTGGCCTCGCTGCCACTGTCGATGGTCATCCGCGAGCAGGCCGACAACGGCAAGCCGACCGCCATTGCCGAGCCGGAAAGCCAGATTGCCATGGTCTATCAGGAGCTGGCGCGCCAGGTAGGGGCGCGGATCGTGCTGCAGGAAGCTGCGGCGCCGGCGATGCCGAGCATCACCATCAGCGAAGATTGACCTGAGAGCGAGCCCGAGCGTTCGCAGGGGCCATCGGCATCAAAGCCAAAACCGATGCTATCGATGCCCAAGCGTTGGCCCATTACGCTGAAGTCAGTCCAGATCAGCCCACCCTGCGGATCAGTCCGGAGCGTGCGCTTCTTAGGGAGTTGCTGCAGCAACGTGATCGACTGGTTCAACAGCGCGATGATGACCTGAGGCGCTTGAGCTAGGTGCAGTCCACCGTTGGACTCGAAGATCACACGGTTCCTGTGGGAGCGGGCGTGCCCGCGAACACCGGCGCAGCCGGTGCCAGACACCGCGTCGCCTGCTTCGCGGGCAAGCCCGCTCCCACAATGAATCGCGCAGGCTTTTCAAATTTTGGAAAGACAGTTGCCCCTACAAGCACTGCACAGCACTTGAAGCCTGCGCGATTCCTGTGGGAGCGGGCGTGCCCGCGAACACCGGCGCAGCTGGTGCCAGACACCGCGTCGCCTGCTTTGCGGGCAAGCCCGCTCCCACAATGAATCGCGCAGGCTTTTCAAATTTTGGAAAGACAGTTGCCCCTACAAGCACTGCACAGCACTTGAAGCCTGCGCGATCCCTATGGGAGCGGGCGTGCCCGCGAAGAAGCCAGCGGCGAATTTCGACCAAGCATAAAAAAACCCGCCAGAAGGCGGGTTTTTTGAAAGCTAGGAAGCTAGATCGGCTTAGGCGATCTGAACTTCTTCAGCCTGCATGCCTTTCTGGCCGCGGGTAGCGACGAAAGTAACAGCCTGGCCTTCTTTCAGGGTTTTGAAGCCGTCAGCTTGGATGGCTTTGAAGTGCACGAACAGGTCGTCGCCCGACTGAGGGGTGATGAAGCCGTAGCCTTTCTCATCGTTGAACCACTTAACAACACCGGATTGACGGTTGGACATTTTTCTGTCTCCTTGGACAATTTGATAACGGTCAGGAAACACCCTGACCGGGACTGAGCGCAAAGAGAGCAGAAAATTCAGCGATGGGCCGATCAGGATCGTGCATCAAACTAGAGATTCTCGGTGTCACGTGCAGCACAGTGGCGCCACCTTACCCCACTTTCCGCAACCTGCCAATGGTCTGAATGCGGTTTAGGCAAATTCGGATCGACGGCGGCTGCAAGCCGCGCCCGACGCGGGGTGAGGGATGGAACTTTAACCTGGGCGCCGGGACCGGTAAGATGCGCACCACGTTTTCCACCACGCAACTCTTCAGGACACCCCGCCATGAGCATCAAATCGGACAAGTGGATTCGCCGCATGGCGCAGGAACACGGCATGATCGAGCCGTTCGTCGAGCGCCAGGTGCGCGGCGAGCAGGACAGCCGGGTCATCTCTTTCGGTGTTTCCAGCTACGGCTACGACGTGCGCTGCGCCGACGAATTCAAGGTGTTCACCAACATCAACTCGGCGACCGTCGATCCGAAAAACTTCGACGCTGGCAGCTTCGTCGACATCAAGAGCGACGTGTGCATCATTCCGCCGAACTCGTTCGCCCTGGCGCGCACGGTCGAGTACTTCCGCATTCCGCGCGACGTGCTGACCATCTGCCTGGGCAAGAGCACCTACGCCCGTTGCGGCATCATCGTCAATGTCACCCCGCTGGAACCTGAGTGGGAAGGCCACGTGACCCTGGAATTCTCCAACACCACCACGCTGCCGGCAAAGATCTATGCCAACGAAGGCGTGGCGCAGATGCTGTTCCTGCAGTCTGACGAAGCGTGCGATGTGTCGTACAAGGACCGCGGCGGCAAGTACCAGGGCCAGCGCGGTGTGACCCTGCCGCGGACCTGAGCCGACGAGCGCGGGGAATTACCTGCGCTTTTGCCACTCCAACGAAGTACGCCGGTGCTCATGATGTGCATCGGTTTCGTCAGGAGCAGCCAATGAAACTCCATCCCGCAATCAGTGCCAAGCTGGCAGGTCTGCAGCCCAACCACATCGGGTTGTTGCCCTGGGCTTTGCTGGCGCATCCGTTGCCCATGCAGGCCGGGGGCGTGCCCCATCAGCCTGACCCCGATACGCCGCAGCCTGCGCAGCCAGGTGAATCCCCACCCATGGAACCGGGCGAGCCGACCTTGCCTGACGAGCCTCCCCCAGCGCCTGTAGCGTGATGCGCTGCTAAAGCGGCCAGACTCGGCCGGCGCCAGCCAGGTAGACCTGGCTGGTGGGCAGCGGCGCTATTTCCCAGCCGCCGGTGAACTCACCGAATGCGGGCAGCAGGCTCACTTGTTCGTCGATCAGAAAGCACGGCAGGCGCAGGCGTTGCCTGGCCCTGCCACGCAGGATGAAGACCGGGTGCACGTGGCCGGCCAGCACTGGCCGTTCCGGGTGAGCATGCGGTTCGTGCTGCAGGGCGAAGGGACCCAGCAGCCAGGGTTCATCCAGCACTGTGATGCCCAGCGTTTCGGGGGGATCGCCGGCGTTGTGATCGTGGTTGCCGCGTATCAGCACGATGTGCAGGCCAGGATGGCGGTCGCGCCATGCCTGCAGACGAGCCAGCGTGGCAGGTGCCCGTGCGCTGCGCGCGTGCAGGAAGTCGCCGAGTACGATCAGCTGTTCGCAAGCGTAGTGGGCCAGCAGGTCATCCAGCCGCGCCAGGGTCGCCTCGGTGGTGCCGCGCGGCACCGGTTGGTGCAATGCGCGATAACTGGCGGCTTTGCCGATATGCACGTCGGCAACCAGCAATGCACGCTGCGCCGGCCAGTAGATGGCCTTGTCCGGGAGCAGCCATAACTCCTGGCCGCAATGTTCGATGGCCTGATGCTGTTGAGTCATTCCTTGTTCGCCGCCTGTTCCAGTTCTGCCACCATTCGCGCAATACGGTCCGCCAGCTTCTCGGTGCTCAACGTCTCGCGCATGCCCTCCACCAGCAAGGCGAACGCCAGCGGCCCCGGCCGCTTCAATGCCCGCAGGTCCAGTTGCAGGCCGGCCATTTTCAACAGTTGGCGATGCAGGCGGTCAATTTCCAGTTCCTCGCTCAGCACCTCGTCACGGGCCTGGCCGAGCAGCAGGTTGCCTGCATCATGTTTGCGAAACACCTCGTAGAACAGGCCACTGGAAGCTTGAATCTGCCGCATGCTTTTCTGCGCCGCCGGATAGCCGCCAAACACCAGCCCGGCAATCTGGGCAATTTCCCTGAAACGGCGTAGCGCCATTTCACCCGCGTTGAGGCTGGCCAGCACATCCTCCAGCAGCTGCTCGGTGCCCAGCGCCTGCGGTAAGTGCGTCGCCCAGTCCACATGGCCAGGGCTGAGCAGCTCGAAGCCATAGTCATTTACGGCAATCGATACCGACAGGGGTTGCTGGCGGCTCACCCGCCAGGCAATCAGGTTGGCCAGGCCCAGGTTGGCCATGCGCCCGGCGAAGGGGTACAGGAACAGATGCCAGCCCTGGCGCGACTTGAAGGTCTCCGCCAGCAGCGTAGCCGTGGTGGGTAGAGCCGACCATTGGGCTTGCAGTGCCAGCAGCGGGCGCACGGCGCGCATTTCCGGGCCGGTAAAACGTTCGTGGGCGGCAGCGTCGAGCTGTTCGACCAGCGCATCGGCCAGCTCGCTCGACAAGGGCATGCGCCCGCCGTTCCAGCGTGCTATGGCAGCCTTGCGTGCGGTGCTGCGGCGTACGTAGGCGGTCATGTTTTCCACCCGCACCAGTTCCAGCACCCGCCCGGCGAACACCAGCGTATCGCCGGGCCGCAGGCGGGCGATGAAGGCCTCCTCGACACTGCCCAGCGTCTTGCCGCCGCCGCCCTTGCTCCAGTACTTGAGCTGCAGGCTGGCATCGCTGACGATGGTGCCGATGCCCATGCGATGGCGCCGCGCCAGGCGCTCGCTGGCCACTCGATAAACGCCGTCGGCATGGCGCTCGACGCGCTGGTAGTCGGGGTAGGCCGTCAGTGAACTGCCGCCGTGGCAGACAAAGTCCAGGGCCCACTGCCACTGGCTGTCGCGCAAGCCGGCGAACGCCCAGGTGCTGCGCACTTCGGCCAGCAACTGGTCGGCGCGAAAGCCACTGCCCAAGGCCATGCTGACCAGGTGCTGCACCAGTACGTCCATGCACAGCCGGGGGGAGAAACGCGCCTCGATGTGCCCAGCTTCCAGTGCCTGGCGAGCGGCTGCTGCCTCGACCAGCTCCAGGCTGTGGGTAGGTACGAGGGTTATCCGGGAGCGCCGCCCGGGGGCATGGCCCGAGCGGCCGGCCCGTTGCATCAGGCGTGCGATGCCCTTGGCCGAGCCGATTTGCAGCACCCGCTCCACGGGCAGAAAGTCTACCCCCAGGTCCAGGCTGGAGGTGCAGATCACCGCCTTCAGGCTGCCCTGCTTGAGGCTGCGTTCGACCCAGTCGCGGGTTTCCCGGGCCAGTGAGGCATGGTGCAAGGCGATCAGGCCGGCCCAGTCGGGGCGGCTTTCCAGCAGGGCCTGGTACCAGAGCTCGGCTTGGGCCCGGGTATTGGTGAACACCAGGCAACTGGCGCTGGCGTCGACCTCGCGGCTGACCTGGTCGAGCATTTTCAGGCCCATGTGCCCGGCCCAGGGAAACCGTTCTATGGCCCCGGGCAGCAGGGTATCGACCTGCAGTGCTTTGTCTTGCCGGCCTTGCACTAACAGGCCGCCCTCGGGCAGCAGCACGTCCCGTGCATGCTGCAGGTTGCCCAAGGTGGCAGACAAACCCCAGGTCGGCAGGCCAGGGTGCCAGCGGCGCAGGCGGGCCAAGGCCAACTGCAGTTGTACGCCGCGTTTGTTACCCAGTAACTCGTGCCATTCGTCGACCACGATCAAGCGCAGCGTGGCGAAATCGGCTTCGGCCTGGGCACGCGTCAGTAGCAGGGTCAGGCTTTCCGGGGTGGTGACCAGCACGCTGGGCAGGCGCCGCGCTTGCCGGGCCCGCTCGGCACTGCTGGTGTCGCCGCTGCGTACGCCGACATTCCACGGCAAACCCAGCTCATCGAGGGGCGCTTGCAGGGCGCGCGCAGTGTCGGCGGCCAGGGCACGCATGGGCGTGATCCATATCACCTGCATGGGGGCTGCCTGGCGCCCCTGTGCCTGGGCCTTGAATGCGCGCAGTGCCGCCAGCCACACCGCGTAGGTTTTGCCGGCACCGGTGCTGGCGTGCAGCAGGCCAGACTCGCCGCGCTCTACCGCCGCCCAGACCCGGCGCTGGAACGCGAACGGTTTCCAGCCACGTTTGCTGAACCAGGCGTTGGCGAGGTCGGTGGTGGGCATGGGGCGCAGGGTCCTTCGAAGGTTGTGCTTCTACAGACCACCCGCCGGCGGCAATGGTTTTACCGGATCAATTGCCCAACAGGTAACCGCTCCGGCACACCTGCTCGCCGGCCACATGGGCGATGACCATGCCCGCGGTAGCCATGCGCCGTACGCTGCGGGCGTACAACAGACCGGCCTGGCTATTGCGCACGGCAGTGACCCGGTCGCTGAGGGGGTCGATGACTTCGGCGATCAGTTGGCCTGCCGCCAGTTGCTGGCCTGGTTTGGCGTGGTACACCAGCAACCCACCCAGGGGTGTCGCCACCGGTTCTACGGCGGCCAGCGGTGTAGCCGGGCGCAGCAGGGCGGGGAGTGCCGGCTTGGCACCCTCGATAATGCCGGCATGGGTGAGGAAGTCGAGAATCGCCCCGCAATCCTTGCTGGCCAGTGCGTGGCTGACGTCGGCCTGCCCGCGCAACTCGACCGTGACCGAGCAACAGCCCAACGGGATAGGGAAGCGTTTGCCGAAGCGCTGCTGCAACTGCCACCAGACCAGGCTGAAGCACTCGTCGAACGACTGCCCGCCCGAATCGGTGGCCAGCAGGCTGGCCTGTGCACCCAGGTAGCGGGCCAGCGGTTCGATCTGAGGCCAGGCGTCGGGTGTGGTGTACAGGTGCTCCACCGCTTCGAAGTCGCAGTGCAGGTCCAGTATCAGGTCGGCATCGCAGGCCAGCCGTTGCAGGATCAGGCGCTGGGCCTGCAGCGGCGTGCGCGCCGGGTGCGCGTCCAGCCCGCGGCGCAGGTACTCGCGGATCAGCGCAACGTTGTGGGCAGGGTCCTGGCTGAGGTGCTCTTCGATCTGGTCGCCGATGGTGTCCGACAGATCGACGAAATTACGGTTGAAATTCTCGCCACTCTGTAGCTCGAAGCGCCCCAGTGGCGCGTCCAGCAGCACCTGCTCCAGGCCAACCGGGTTGGCCACCGGCACCAGGATGATCTCGCGCTGCAGACGGCCCTGTTGTTCCAGTTCTGCCAGGCGGCGCTTGAGGTGCCAGGCGACCAGCATGCCGGGTAGCTCGTCGGCGTGCAGCGATGCCTGGATATAGACTTTGCCACCACCGCGGGGGCCGAAGTGGAAGCTGTGCAGTTGGCGGGTGATGCCCGGAACGGGTGAAAGCAGGTCGTGTGTTGAATGGTGCATGGTGGTCCTGGCTGCGTGGCGAAAACGGTCTGCGACACGGGTCGGCACACAGATAGAAGCACAGTTTTCGGCGTTGCGCCTGCACAGGGTTTGCCGAAACTCGGTGAGGGTGGGCTGCGCGAGCGAGCCCGCCCACACCGCGGCCACCCAGCCAGCAACCTACGCCAGCAAGGCCTGCAGCGTCGCCAGGTCGTCGGCCTCTTCCACCGGTTTGTCCAGGCGCCAGCGCAGCATGCGCGGGAAGCGCACGGCGATACCGCTTTTGTGCCGGCGGGACAGGGCGATGCCCTCGAAGCCTAGTTCGAACACCAGGGTGGGGGTCACGCTGCGCACCGGGCCGAAGGTTTCCACGGTGGTTTTGCGGATGATGCTGTCGACCTTGCGCATCTCCGCGTCGCTGAGCCCTGAGTACGCCTTGGCAAACGGCACCAGTGCCCGCCCAGGCGTGCCGGCCGGGGCGTCCCACACGGCGAAGGTGTAGTCGCTGTACAGGCTGGCCCGGCGGCCATGGCCACGTTGGGCATAAATGAGCACGGCATCGACGCTGAAGGGGTCGATCTTCCACTTCCACCAGGTGCCCATGTCCTTGGTACGGCCCACGCCGTACAAGGCCTCACGCTGCTTGAGCATCAGGCCCTCGACGCCAAGGCTGCGGGATTGCTCACGCTGGCGGGCAAGGTCGGCCCAGTCCGGGCCTTCGAGCAGTGGCGACAGCAGGACCGGGGCAAGCGGGTGTTCTTCCACCAGGCGTTGCAGCTGGGTGCGGCGTTCGTGCTGCGGTCGGCTACGCCAGTCTTCGCCTTGCCACTCCAGCAGGTCGTAGGCTTGCAGCACGACAGGCGCGTCGGCCAGCAGCTTCTTGCCCAAGGTTTTGCGGCCAAGGCGCTGCTGCAGCAGCGCGAATGGCTGCACGGCCAGTTCCGTCGATGACTCGCCCGGCTTCCACACCAGGATCTCGCCATCCAGCACCACCCCATCAGGCAGTGTCTGCGCCAGGCCATGCAGTTCGGGGAAGCGCTCGGTGACCAGCTCTTCGCCCCGCGACCACACCCAAAGCTGGCCCTCGCGCTTGACCACCTGGGCACGGATGCCGTCCCACTTCCATTCGATCTGCCAGTCACTCGGCGGGCCGAGCAAGGCGTCGAACTGCTCGCTGGGCACCTGCAGTGGGTGGGCCAGGAAGAAGGGGTAGGGCTGGCCGCCGCGCTGACTGTGTTCATCGGCGGACTCCTCGGCGACCAGCTTGTGGTAGCTGGCGGCGTTGGGGCGGTGACTGATGTCGGTATACCCAACCAGCCGCTGGGCCACGCGTTTGGCGTCCAGCCCGGCCAGTTGCGCCAGCGCACGGGTGACCAGCAGCTTGGACACGCCCACGCGGAAGCTGCCGGTGATCAGCTTCAGGCACAGCATGAGGCTGGGGCGTTCCAGTTGCGCCCACAGCGCTGGCAAGCGTTCGCGGACCTGCTCGGGCGGCAGGCCTCGCAAAGGCAGCAGATGGTTTTCAACCCAGGCTGCCAAGCCTTCGTCGTTGCCTTCTGCATGCTGCGGCAGCAGCAATGAAATGGTTTCGGCCAGGTCACCGACTGCCTGGTAGCTTTCCTCGAACAGCCAGTCCGGCAGGCCGGCCATGGCCGTTGCCAGTTCGCGCAGCAGGCGCGTCGGCACCAACTGCCGAGGGCGCCCACCGGCCAGGAAATACACCGCCCAGGCAGCGTCTTCGGCGGGCGCGGTGGCGAAGTAGTCACGCAGCGCTTCGAGCTTGGCATTGCTGGAAGTGGTCGCGTCCAGGCGCAGGTACAACGCAGCGAACGCTTTCATGGCGCAGGCTCGGGTGTGGCTGCATCGTCTTCGTCGCCGTACTCGGTCACGAAGGCACGGGCATCCAGGCCTTGTTCGTTGAGGTAACGCACCAACACATTGACCGAACCGTGGGTCACCATCACCCGTTCGGCGCCGGTCTGGCTGATGGCCCAGAGCAGGCCTGGCCAGTCGGCATGGTCGGAAAGCACAAAGCCCCGATCCACACCGCGGCGCCTGCGCGTGCCGCGCAGCAGCATCCAGCCGCTGGCGAACGCGTCGCTGTAGTCACCGAAGCGGCGCATCCAGCTGCTGCCGCCGGCTGACGGAGGCGCCAGGACCAACGCCCGGCGCAGCATGGGGTCGTTGCGCGCGATATCGCCGGCATAGCGGGTATCGGGCAGATGCACACCGGCTTCACGGTACACCCGGTTGAGCGGTTCGACGGCGCCATGCACCAGGATCGGGCCGATGCTCGCGTCCAGGCCGTGCAGAATGCGCTGGGCCTTGCCGAAGGCGTAGCAGAACAGCACGCTGGCCTTGCCCAGCTCGCAATTGGCCCGCCACCAGGCATTGATGCCGGCGAAGATCTCGCTTTGGCTTGGCCAGCGATAGATCGGCAAGCCGAAGGTCGACTCGGTGATGAAGGTGTGGCAGGGCACCGGCTCGAAGGGCGTACAGGTGCCATCAGGCTCGACCTTGTAGTCGCCGGAGGCCACCCAGACTTCGCCCTGGTACTCCAGGCGCACCTGCGCCGAGCCCAGCACATGCCCGGCCGGGTGCAGGCTCAGGGTCACGCCGTGGTGCTGCAGGCGCTCACCGTAGGGCAGGGTCTGCAAATCGATGTGCTGGCCCAGGCGGCTGCGCAGGATGCCGGCGCCCGGGCTGGCGGTCAGGTAGTGGCCGTTACCGGTGCGGGCGTGGTCGCCGTGGCCATGGGTGATCACGGCGCGGTCCACGGGCCGCCACGGGTCGATGTAGAAATCACCGGGTGGGCAGTACAGGCCTTCGGGGCGGGCGATGACGAGGTCCATGGCGTAGGCGCTGGTTACCGAGAGTACTTGTTAGGAGCTCGGAACCAGCTTGGGAGTTCGAACCATTTCTTCAAGGGAAAGGGTCACAGGCTTCCATGCCCGGGTACGCTACTTGCCCGGCACCAGCGTCAAGCGCTGGTTGCCATACGCTCGCGCGAAGTTCTGCTGTTGCAGCGGCAAGCTCATGAAGCGCCCGGTGAACCAGGCATCCAGCCCATCGCTGTAATGGGCGCTGGCCGGGTTGCCGGACTGGCCACTGCTGGTCAGCACCTGCAGCGGTTCGGCCTGGCCGAAGTCGACGATCATGCGCGCGGAGGCGGGCAGGCGCGTGGTGAAGTCACTGCCCCAGGCGTAAGGGGTGAGCGCGAGGGTAGTGAAGTCGCCACCTGCGGCTTGCGGCGCACGGCTGAGGGCATCGCCCAAGCCATGGTAGGCCGGCGCCGGCCAGTGGTACTGGTGCAGCTTGCCCCATTGCCAGGCGCGGCGGTCGGCGCCCAGCTGCGCAGTGCCGGCATCCACGGCTGCCGCCAGGCTGCGGGCCAGAATGGCTGGCTTGTCTTCTTTCTGCGGGGTGTTGCGGTCGTCCCAGAACGGGCTGTCGTCGCGCCCCAGCAGGTGATCGGCCTGTGCCGAGAACGACAACCGCGCGTTGCTTACGAAGGCCTGCCAGGCAGGGCTGGACGCAGGGCCGAGGTCATCGAGGAAAGTCTGCCTGGCGACTTCCTGCAGGAACAGTTCATAGAGCGCGGCGTCTGCCGATACCGGGCTCAGGCGACCGTCGAATGCCTTGAGCCGCGCCATTGCCTCGCGGGCCTTGTCGCGTTGTGCGCCTGGCAGGGCGTCGATTGCCTGCTTCAGCGGCTGGGCCATGCCGGGGGCGTCGAACATCTGCTTGAGCTGATTGGCCATTAGCGTGACCTGGTCGTTCTGCAGGGCCATCAGGCTGCGGCTGTCATGGCGGCCATTGCCAGCCAGCTGGGCCAGACGCTCGGCACGCTCAGGGTAGTACCAGGTGCTGGACAGCTGCATGCCATAGCCGCGTGGCTGGCTGCGCTGGTTGGCATGGCCGATCCAGCCAGCAGTGGGGTCCTGGTCGTACGGGTGCAGCATCGGGTCGGCGTAGCCGTCCCAGTCATAGCGCCCGTCCCAACCAGGGGAGGGCAGCAGGCCCTGGCCTTCGCGGCGGTTGGGGTAGCGCCCGCTGACCTGCCAACCGATGTGCTCGGGCTCGGCGAACACGAAGTTGAGGGCGGCCGCAGTGACCTCGCGGGTGCTGTCGAAGGCGCGCTCGAGGTTGCCGGCGCGGGTCAGGTCGAAGAGCGCATCCAGGCTCCGGTCGCCCTTGAACTGCGGCAAGTTCAGGGCCAGGCCCAGGCTGGCGTTGTCGGGCTGGGCCAGCAGGGTGCCGTGGCGGGTGTCATACATCACTTCGCGCTGTGGCCGCTGGCCGCGCACGAAGAAGGTTTCGCTGCGCGCGCGGGCCGGCACCCACTTGCCATCTGCCAGGTAGCTCAGCTGGCTGCCCTGGCGGCGCAGTCGTTCGAGGAACAGGTCCTGGTTGTCGGCCATGACTGCGCTGCTGCTCCAGGCCAGTTTGCCGTTGTAGCCGGCCAACACGATCGGCAGGCCCGGCAGCGACAGGCCGGCAACCTGGTACTTGCTGGTGTGGATCTGCACCGGGCTGAGGGCCCAGGCGGCGCGGCTGTCACTGGCCAGCAGGCTTTTGCCGCTGCGGCTGCGTTGCGGGCCCAGGGCCAGGTTGGCCGAGCCTGGGCTACCGAGCAGGTCGAGGTCGGCCAGCTTCTGGCTGGCGGCCGCCAGCGCCGGCAGCCCTGGCAACTGGCTGGCCAGGTTGAGGCCCTTGAGCTTGTCGACTTCGCTTGTGGCCAAGGGCTCGTCCGGTGCACCGGGCAGCAGCCAGGCCAGTTTGTCGCTGCCGACTTTCTGCGCCAGGGTCAGGGCGCTGAGTTCTTCCTGCAGGTTCACCGACTGGCTGAACGCATACAGGCAGAAAAGCAGCGCCGAATCTTCAGGCTTCCAGTATTCGGGGCGATAGCCACTGTTGGCCAAATCCGCTGGCAGCTTGTCGCGGTAGCGGAACAGGTAGGCATTGACCCCGCGTGCGTACACCTCGAAAAAGCGCTTGAGCCGTGGCGATGCGTCGGCGTATTGCTGGGCGGCGCTTTGCTTGAGGTTGGCGGCGCGCATCAGGCGGTCGATGTCGAGCGCGTCGCTGCCGGCCAGTTCCGCCAGGCGGCCTTGGGCCAGCAGGCGCATGGCGACCATCTGCTCGATGCGGTCGCCGGCATGCACATAGCCCAGGCTGAAAAGGGCGTCATGGAAACTGCTGCTTTCGATCAGCGGTGCGCCCATGGCATTGCGCCGCACCGAGACGTTCTGTGCCAGGCCCTTGAGCGGCTGCACGCCGCTGGCGGGTGGCACGCTGCCCTGGTAGCCGCCGGTCTGGCAGCCGGCCAGCCCAAGCAGGCCGAGCAGCGTGGCAGCGGTGGTGAACCGCGGGCGGAAGTGAGGAAAGGCGGCGGCGGCCATGGCAAGGGCTCCTGCAGGGCGAGGCGAGTTTGCAAAGGCGCTAAGGTAGTGAGCGCGCAGGCGCCATGCAAGGTCCCAGGTCGGTTTATTTGCCGGTGGCGGGTCAAACCTCGAAGTGCCCTGCCAAGGCGTCGGAAAAATGCGTGCAATTGATGCGGGCGTAACGCCGGTAATCACGGCTGACAGCGAACGCCGAGCCGGGCATCAGCAGGATCTTGTGCTGCTCCAGCTTGCGCATCAACGGCTGCAGGTCAGGCAGTTGCGGGTGGTAGACCCAGAGGAACATGCCACCCTGCGGCGCGATCTCGAACTGCCAGCCGCGCTCGAGCAGCAAACGCTGTGTCTGCACTTGCTGGCGGATCAGCCGCTGCTGCACATCTTTCATGTGCCGGGCGTAGGTGCCGTCCGACAGGATGGTGTTGACGAAACGCTCGCAAAACGCCGGCACCGCCACGCAGGTCAGCAGCTTGAGGCGGGTCAGCGGCTCGATCAGGTCTTGCGAGCAGGCGATAAAACCTACCCGTAACGACGCCGACAGGCATTTGGAAAAGCTGCCGATGTAGATGACCCGGTCCAGGTTGTCCAGTTCGGCAAACGTCTGGCGCACGGCCGGGCTGAAGTCGCCATACACGTCATCCTCCACCACGTAGAACTCGTGTTCCACGGCCAGGCGCAGCACGCTGAAGGCATTGTGCGGGCTGATGTTGCTGCCAGTGGGGTTGTGGAAAGTGCTGTTGCAGAAAAACGCCTTGACCTTGTGCCTGGCCAGGTAGCTGCGCATTTCTTCTACGTCTGGCCCGTCCTGGGTTCGGCGGATGCCGACCACCTGGCCGCCGGCCAGTTGTATCAGCTTGATCAGGTTGCCGTTGCCCGGCTCGTCGACGAACACATGGTCACCCGGCTTGATCAGCAACCGGGCGACCAGGTCCAGGCCCTGGGTGGCGCCAAGCGTGGTCAGCAACTGGTTGGGGCGAACCTCAACCCGGGTCAGGCGTTTCATGTGCACGCACAGCTGTTTGCGCATGGGCAGGTAGCCCTGGATATCGCCGTACTCGGCCAGGGAGCTTTGCTCCAGCCGCGCCGTGCGCCGAATCGCCTTGGCCAGCAGCTCGGTGTCGCGCCACGCCGGGGGCAGCCAGCCGCTGCCAAGTTTGGTGTAGTGCTGGCCGCCCTGCAGCAGCCGGAACAGCGGGTCGCCGGCCATGCACTCGGGTTCGTGGATCACGTTCGCCTGCCGGCTGCGGTTGGCGACGAAGTAGCCGCGCCCTGGCGAGGCGGTCAGTACCCCTTCGCTGACCAGCTGGGCATAGGTCGAGACCACATCGTGGTAACTGAAATCGACCGCCGCCGTGAGCTTGCGAATGGAGGGCATGCGCTGCCCAGGCAACCATTCCCCTGCATCCAGGCGTTGCTTGAGCAATTGATGAAGGCTGCAGGTGCTCATGGCAGGTTCCCAACCGTTAGAAAAAAAAGCCTAACAGTTAACGGAAATGCTTGTCGACTGTTCGTTTGCACATGGCCATTACCTGCCACTATTCCCTCGTCGGAACTTTCGGCTGCCAGCCCTGGCAGCCCGTTTAACGTCTGTAAACACCAGACAACTGGATATCGAGCCGTGCACCCTATGGACATGCAATCAGCCGTCATTGCCAGGCTTCCTGTGCCTGAAGAACTGGAGTCATTCAACGTTGTAAAAAACCTTGTGACCTCGGCGTTACTGGAGTGCTGTTCAATTGAAGAATTCGAAGCGCTGAAACAAACCGATGTTATTGAACGGGTGGCGGAACAGGCCCATGACGACTTGTTGGCATTCGCCAGCAAAGACCCTGCCGCCGGCCGCGACCTGGTATTCATTGCCAGAACTTATACGTCCTATGCGGCGGTTTTGCATTATCGGCTTGCACACTGGGTGTACCGCCATGGCGCTTCGGTATATGGCGCCGGTGGGCAGTGCCTGGCCGCCATGATCTCGCGCCGCGGCAAGATGCTGTCGGGCGCAGAGATCCACTTCCGCAGCCGTATTGGCGCGCGCTTCATCATCGACCACGGCATGGGCACCGTCATTGGTGAAACCGCGACCATCGGTGACGACTGCTACGTGCTCGGCGGCGTCACCCTGGGGGCCCGCGGCATCAGCGGCAACCCTTCCAGCCCCCGCCACCCGACACTGGGCGACCGGGTTCAGGTCGGCGCGTTCGCCAGCGTGCTAGGGGCTATCCACATTGGTGACGGCGCCTTCATCGGGCCGGGCTGCATCGTTACCAAAGACATCCCTGCCGCCGCCCGGGTGCAGGTTAAAACATCATTGCAGGTGGTACTCGAGTCATGAATGCTCTGAATTACGAAGTTCTGCGCAATACCGAAAAACTGTATTACAAGGATCAATACCTGGCCGCTGCCAATACGCAAGTAACGCGCGTGCACAGCGACGGTATCGAGTTGCAAAGTACCGTGGCTTATCCGGAAGGCGGTGGCCAGGAAGCTGATTATGGAATCATTGAACTTCCGATCGGCAAGGTGCGTTTTGTCTGGGTCAAGAAACTCTATGGCAGCCCTATTCGCCTGGAAGGTTTCAAAGGCGGGAAACTGGGCGGCATCATCATTCACACCGTGCACCCGGACGACTTGCACTTACTCGATGAAGTGACTGTCGATATGCCCGCCCGTGTGAGCATCGATATTCAACGGCGCGAGCGGCTAACACTCTCTCACAGTGCCAGCCACTTCCTGTATGCCGCTGCCATCGGCGTGCGTGAGGAACTGAAGCAGTGGACCATCGGCTGCCACATCAAAGAGGACACGGCTCGGTTCGACTTTCTGGTCGAGGACGCCTTCACCGCTGAGGAGGTGATCGAGATAGAACGGCGCGCCAACGAACTGATCGGTGGCGACGCGCCCATCGAGCATTACGCCGTCGAGGGGCTGGAAGACGCACGCTTGTGGACCTACAACGGCATCGAGATTCCGTGTGGTGGCACCCACCTCGATTCGCCAAGGCGCATAGGGCGCCTGAGCGTGAAGCGCAAACGGCTGGGCAGAGGCAAGGAACGCCTGATCTGCGTGTTCCCGGATGCCGAAATCGACCTTGGCGCCTACCACGAGCATGCCTTATGAACACTACCCTGCCGCGGCGCACCTACCTGTACTTCACCGCCCAGTCGATCAACCTGACCACCGCCGTGATGTCGGTGACCATGGCGGCCATCGTTGGCGCCGCACTGGCCCCCGACGCCGCATGGTCGACGGTACCGTATGGGTTCCAGTTCCTGTGCCTGATGCTGGCAACCTACCCGGTTTCCAGGTTGATGAGCCGTATCGGCCGCAAGAAGGCCTTCATGCTGGGGGCCATTCCGCTGGCGGTGTCTGGTGTCAGCGGCTTTCTGGCGGTGGAGCACCAGCATTTTGCCACGCTGGTACTCAGCCACTCGGCGCTGGGTGTTTACATCGCCTTCGCCAACTTCAACCGTTTTGCCGCCACCGACAACCTTTCCCAGGCCCTCAAGCCAAAAGCCCTGTCGCTGGTCGTGGCCGGGGGCGTGATTGCCGCCGTGGTGGGCCCGACGCTCACCGAGTGGCTGCGTGACGTGGGTGGCTACCCACTGTTCTCGCTGTGTTATGCCGCGTTCATCGGGCTGGCGCTATTGTCGTTGCTGATTGCAGTGTGCCTGCCCAACGACACCGGCCTGGCCGCTGCAACCGGCAGCGCTGCCACGTCGGCCAGCAGCCGCAGCGAGCCTTTGAGCCCCAGCGTGTTGGTGGCAATGGCGGTCGCGGCGCTGGGCTACGGCATCATGAACCTGCTGATGATCCAGGCCTCGATGCACATGAAGCATATGCACGAAGACTTTACCGACGTGCGCCTGGCCATCCAGTGGCACGTGATCGCCATGTTCGCCCCGTCATTCTTCACCGGGGCGATCATCCAGCGCCTGGGCATCCGGACTACCATCTGCGCGGGCCTGGCGCTGTTGATCGGCTGCTCGGCGCTGAATATCTGGTCGCACAGCTACAGCATGATGACCGCGGCGCTGATCGCCCTGGGGCTGGGCTGGAACCTGACTTACGTCGGCGGCGGAGCCTTGTTGGCGCAGTCGCTGCAAAACAGCCCGGCAGCGATGCAGATGCAGGGCAAGAACGATCTGGGCATTGCCATCTGCGCCACCATCGGTGCGTTCAGCCCCGCGCTGCTGTTGAGCACAGTGGGCTGGGACGGCACCAACGCCATCTGCATGGCCCTGTGCATCGGCCTGCTGATCGCCACCGTTGGCCTGTTGCAGAGCAAGGCCTGCCTGCAGACTTCCATGGAAGGGAGCCGAAAATGAGCGAACTCATCAACGTCAGCGAGCGCATCTACACCAAGCTGGAAATGAACAACCCCGGTGGCAGCCACAAGTACCGCGCCGCCCGGCGCATCGTTGAGCACGCCGTGCGCAATGGCGACATCATCCCTGGGGTGACCACGGTCATCGAAAAAACCGGCGGCAGTTTTGGCTTCGGCTTGCTGGCGGCATGCCACGCGTATCAGGTGGCCGTCGAGCTGGCGGTTGGGCTGAGTTTCAGCCAGACCAAGCGGGACTTGCTGGAATGCTTCGGCGCCCGGCTGATTGGCAAGGAAATGCTGATGGCCGGTGCCACGCCCAAGGACGTGGTGATGCACCACCTGGAAAACCAGGCCGCGCTGGGCAAGTCATACTTCTATACCGACCAGTTCAACAACCCGGTGGGTATCGAAGCGCACCGCTACCAGACAGCCAGTGAACTGGCGCTGCAACTGACCAACGCGGGCGCCGGCAAGGACATCCTGTTCGTTGGCTGCGCGGGCACGGGCGCCAGTTTCACGGGCATTACCCTGGGGCTGAAGGATCACGGTTTCGAGGTGTCGACAGTGCTGGTCGACCCCAACGGCTGTGACTCCAAGGCTGGCGTATTCACCGATCACCGCTTCGAAGGCATGGCGGTAGGCGTCAGCCCGCCATTCCTGGACTGGTCGCTGGTGGACGAACGGGCCCAGGTGCAGCATGCCGAAATGTTGGCAGCGCAACGTTGGTTCTACATGCAAAGCGGGGTCTTCGTCGGTAACACGGCCGCCGCCTGCCTGGCGGTTGTCCAGCGCATGGCCCAGCAGCCGCGCTATGCGGGGACCACCTTGGTGACCATCGCCTATGACGCCGGCCTGTGGTACCAGGACTTGCTGGGGGCGAACCGGCGCAAGGCCGCGTAGCGCCAGGCACGGCGGGCAGTGCTGGACCGGGGGCATGGTGCGCGAAGCAGGCGCGGCGGGCCATACCCCCACAGACGCGCTAGATCAGGCGCCGTGGCACTTCTTGAATTTTTTCTCGCTGCCGCACGGGCACGGGTCGTTACGGCCAACGTCCTTCAGGGCGTTGCGTACCGGCTCCTGATGGCCGTGGTTGCAGTGTGGGCCGTGGACATGGCCGTGGTCGTGGTGATGGTCATGGTCGTGGTTGCAGTCAGGGCCATGAACGTGGGGTTGCTGGGACATTGCAGGGTTACTCCGGGATGTGATCGCCGGGGATTATCTCACCACTGCGCGATAAGTGCAGGTCCCGGTGAATCAGCAGGCCAGTGGCCAGGTCGCCCTGCAGGGTGTAATGCAGCGGCTGCCCACTTTTCAGCAGCTTGGCCAGTGGCTTGAGTTGCCGCCAGAGGTTGGTGCGTGCGGTGATCTTGAAGGTCCGCCGGTCGTGGCCGCCTACGCTTCGCCACAGGCTGGTTTCATCCTGCACCAGCAGCAGGTCATTGAGCCGCACGGCATAGGCCAGGCTGCGAATGAACAGACGGCTGTCGTTGGGGTTGATGACCTCCAGGTGCAGTACGAATTCCTGCTGCAGCAACCTGGCCTTGACCGTTTCGACCTCGACCAGGTGCACTTCAGGCGGGCGCCAGTCGTCTGCGCTCCAACTGGCGCAGCCCGTCAGCAATGCCAGCAGCGAACCGAGCAGCAGCAGACGGGCGCGTTCGATCATGCTCGGTTCCCCATGTAACTGGCGCAGCATTTCTTGAACTTCTGCCCGCTGGCGCATGGGCAGGGGTCATTGCGCCCGGCCTTCAACGCGACCGTGGGGTCTATGAAGTACCAGCGCCCGGCGTGCTGGACGAATGCCGAGCACTCGCGGTGCTGGTGGTCGCCGTCCGGGTCGTGCCAGCGTGCGGTGAACGTGACAAAGGCATGCTCGGGCTGGCCGCCCAGCACCTGCGCGCTTTCCACTTCCAGCCCCAGCCAGGTGCTCTGGGCGCTCCAGGCGGCCATGCCGGCGCGGTCCAGCTGGGCCTGTTGGGCGGGCAGGGTGGTGGCGACCAGGTAGTCGACCAGGCCCAGCACGTAGGCACTGTAGCGTGAGCGCATCAGCGTCTGGGCATCGGGTGCGGGGGTACCGGCATGGTAATGCCCACAGCAGGCATCAAGCAGGTTGCCACTGCCACAAGGGCAGACCGAGACACTCATCATCACCACCAGTACTTGCCAAAGTTTTCCGGGTTGGCCCAGAACTGAGTGGCGTATGGCGGCAGGCCAAGCGTAGCGGGCTTCATAGAGGACCTCAAGGAGTTTGGTGACAAAGCTGGTGACAGTGTTGGTGACAGACAGCAAGACCGCAAGGGTGAATTAACCGGGGTCCTTAACGCGCCCACGGGCACCCATGCGAGGGCCTACGGGGGAGCCTGCGCGGGAAGTCTTGTAATGGTGACCTTTCAGATTTTTCTGTCAGATTCTCAAGGGGGCCTGTGAGACCACAACCAGAACCCCAGTTGAACGGCCAGACAGACCCAGTAGAGGGCCTGTAGGTGGTCCATGGGGTTTCTCCTATAGGTTGATGGTTAGATGGCCTCAGCGGGCCTTGAGAGCAGCTAAACGCTGGTGCCTTCTGGCCATCTTCTTGATGTCCCCATAAGGGCAGCGCTCACGTTCGAGCAGGTGAATCACAGCGGCCTGTACTGAGACACGCTCAAAGCCAGACCCTTCCAGTTCAAGCCAGCGTTTGACGATCATGTTGGACAGCTTGAAGGAATACCGGGAGAGCAGCGTAAAGGTCAGCTCTTTGTCGAGGATGGTCAGTGGACGTGGCTTGCCTTGGGCATCTCGATACTGGGCCTCAGCAAACGTAGCCGATCCAGATTTGGATTGGCCGGTAAGCTCCAGCTCATTGAGCATCTTGGTGATGTCGCGGAGGACGTGGCCGTGGTTCTTCCCGGTGATCTCAGCGATCTCCAAGGACGACATACCGGGCAGGCCGTTAAGGGTCGTTGGGGATACCGCCCCGGCCTTGGAGATGTTCTCGAAGATGGTTGCTGTGTTGGTGGTCATGTTCATGCCTCCACCTCATAGCCCATTGCTTCAATGAGGGCCACAGCGCCCTTGCGGACAGCCTTTACCTCACCTTCAGGAGTGATCCAGACGTTGCCCTTGCGGACCTCAGCGAGCATCTCAGGGGCCATCAGGGTCGCCCTCAAGGACTTAGGTCGGACTGGCTTAACGAGCGCCTTAGCGGCCTTCAGGGACAGGAGAGTGGTTACATTGTTGTTCATGTTCATTGGTCTTTTCCTCTTGTTTGCTCCCTCAAGTTCGCTCCCACGGGCAGCCGAAAGACCCGACCAAGGGTTCTGCCGGTGGCATGAAGGAACAAACAGGAAGACTTTCGATTAGATGGGTGCCCAGCGACGGGCGATAATGCGGATAGGTGAAGCTGTGCCCCTGCCGGTCCCTCTTTAGGTCCGGCCTTACGGGGCGCTTTTAGATCAGCTCAGGGCAATGCGAGTGACCAGCGGGAACGGCACTTGGACAGTCTGGAGACGATCCTCGGTCAGAGCTACCTTGACCATGCCATTGGCGATGATGTCCACCTCAGCCATGATCTCAAGGTCCCAGCCTTGGGCGTTCGGATTGCGGGTCGCTTCAATGCGCCAGATGTTGCCGTCTCGGCGCTCACGGTAGCTCAGCGAGGTGAACAGCTTGGGCAACATGAAGATGCCATGGTCGGTCCCGGTGTACGGCTGGATGCCTGCTCCAATGAGGTCCTCAATAGAGTCCTGACCAGCACGTTGAGCAGCACGCTCAAGGACAGCCACCAGAGACACGGGCAGCAGGATCACGAAGTCGCTCAGCGAGGTCCCTACAGTCTGGTTAACGTGGGTCGTCATGAGGTCAATGAGTTCCTCAGCGATCTCGGCAGGTTTGCCCGTTGGCTTGACCTCAGAGACACTCTCGGTGCTTGGGGCGGTTGCCAAGATGGCAGCGACCTTACCGGCTGCGCTGTGCTCGATGTCACGGAGCATCTTGTCAGCGGTCTGCTCCATAGATTGGACGGTGAAGCCTGCCATCAGATTGTGGTCGAGGATGGTGGCACGGTGACTGATGACCAATGCCGTGTCGGTGGCCTCAGTGAAGATGATCGACCCGGCCAAGACTTCACCATTCTCGACAGTTTGGTTATCCCAGTTCTTGCGAGGGTCGAAGGTGACGGACCGGTCAGCCATGGTGATGATTTGTTGCCCAGTGGCCTCAGTGCCAGCCAGACGGAACTCACAAGGGGTTGCCTCCATGGCAGCCTCTCGCCACTCATCGCCGTTCAAGTAGTCCTCAGCGGCCTCGACAAGGGCCTCCACATAGACGGACACATCGGTGGCCGCTTGGGTCTCTGAGCGGACATCAGCAGTGTTGAATCGAATCGACCCAGTGTGCTCATCGGTGATGGCGGTGGTGTAGGTCGAAGGTTTGGTGTACTGGAAGGGCTTAGTCATGGTTGTTTCTCCTGAATAGATGAATGAAGTGGTTGTGTGTCGAGGTGCTGTTACCAGCCAGCGCTATTGGCACGGGAGGCAGCACGGATACGGGCACCATGCTCACGAATGGCAGCGGCTCGGGCTTCCTTATCGGCCTTCGCTTGGGCGATCTCACGAGGTGTGTACTCACGGCAGCGCTCTTGATGCCAACGGGCCTCAGCCTCTCTCTGAGCCTTCTCTTGGGCCTTCTGGTATTGGTCTTGGCGGTACTCTCGGGCAACTACGGGAATCGCTTGGAGCGACAGACCGGCCTCATCGAACGCCTTAACGATCTCGAATTGCTGGCCCTTAACGGTCCCGCATTGGGCGACCAACATGGGCAGCATGATGTTCTCGACGTACTCACGGCTCAGGGTCTGGCCCGACACGGTGACTTCGTTCTTCAGGACTTTCGTGATAGTGATTTTCATGGTTTGGGTTCTCCTATTGGGGACCCTTTGATTCGTCCTTGCGCCATAGACGCGCACGACCAGACGGCCAAGGAGAAAGCCTTCGCGGGCATCTTCAAGGACGATCAAAAGGTTCTGGGTTTCAAATGGTTTTGATGACGCTGATTCAGGACATGGCAAGCCTGAAGGGCATCGGTATTGCGAAGGGATCAACCGTGGCGACGGCTGTTGTGCAGGGTCGAGGAAATTATTTTGTTGTTGGTCTTCCTGTCTTGGCCATAGTGAGGGTTTTTAACGACAGTCTTGACGGACGCCTTTAAGTTGTGAGTGAGATTCCCTCAGAGCCACTCAATGGAATCCTCAAGTGAGTCGTGGCGATGGCTTGCAGACACAACCCTTGTTCAAGTAGCTGGTTCAAACGGTCGAGGGTCTTTTGGGGACACTTAGCGAGGACCCGTTGGGCCAGACCATCCATATCGAAGGTGACCTGTCCATCCTTGTAGGTCCTGAAGTTGAAACGGTGGTCACTGAGAGTTCGGCGTAGCTCAATGAGCTGGGTTCGAGCAGGTCGAGGGAATACAGTGGACAAGATAGACACGTCCTGATCGGTGAGGCGTGAGTTAGCTGGGCAGACAATGATGGTCATGGTGTGAGGTCTCCTTTGAGGTGTTCTTATAGATGCCCTTTGAGATGAGGGGAGTTGTAATTAACAACCCCTCTCCCTCTGGGTCTGGTCGATGAGCTGGTCGATGCTTTGACCTGAAGATGGTCGTTGAGATTTTCTTTATATTATCCGGCGTTAAGTCGCTAAACCCCGGAATAGGGCCTCTGCGCCTACCTCAGCCACAATCTCAGCCTTGATGTCCGGGTGCCTCTCCACATACGAAGCGATCCCATGGGCAGCGTGTCGGGCAGCCTTGGCGATTCGCTGGGCGGTTCTCAAGGAATACTCATTGGTCTTACAGGCGTCCGCTGTGATCTCCGAAAGGAACAACGCACCGATGACCGCTCGGGCCTTGACGTTGATCTTCCCGTTGGTGACTCCGGCACTGGTGATGATTGACCCGGTAATGATGTCGTCTACCCATGGCAGCGGATCGGGAATCGCAAGGAGGTGCATGTAGGCTGCGACAGGGTTAGCGAAGGTGGCCTTTGGGCGTCCACGGCCTCGCTTGGGTTCATCGCTTGGGGTCTTTGGGGCAACCCCTTGGGCTTCGTCGGCAAGGCCCTTGGCGGCTTTCTGGTGGTCCTCAGAGAGCAACTCATCGGCACGACGCTCAGCAGCCCATGCCTGATACTGGGCCTCAAGGTTGGCAGGTCGGACCATATCCTTGCGGCTGATGACCTCGCCTGTGATCGGGTCAATATGAAGGATGGTGCCTGTTTCGTGATCGACGTGGCGGTGTAATGGTTCGGGTTGGGTGAGCAGGGTCATGGAAGTGGTCCTCATATGGCCGCTGCGAACGTGCAGCCATAGTGAGGGGTTTTGCGTCACCAGTATCCATGATGCCCACAGCAATCGGGCCGATGTTACTGATTGCTTTGGAGTCCGTTGACGATATCATCAATAAATTGCTTCTTGCCAATTAGTGACAGAAGATCGTTGCCGAACTGCATTGGCGGCTCTATAGAGTTAATCACTATATTACCACCTTGCCTGCCAATAAGGGCAACGTGCTCTACCTGTGTCATCGTCTTGACATATCCGATATAAAAGCCGAAAGGTTTTTCAAAGCGCTCGAATTTTTTCTCAGTAGTTCCATATTTTTGGAAGAAACTTCTTATAGCTGCATTGTTTATATGAGGGAGCACAACAGGGTTTCCAGAACTATAAGAATTCATGGAGGCAGCAGTCAGTTTTGAGATGCCGTTCAAGTCAATGAGGTATTTTATTATAAAAAAAGCTACCAGCGACATGCCAAAGGTCGGAATGGCAAACAGCACCGCAAGGAGAAAACCAATAATCACAATTGCCATATTGAATCCTTCCTAAATTAAGGCCAGCCCCTTAGGGAGCCAGCACCATTATTGATGTCATTTTGTCATCGTATCACGGAGCTTCGTTCAACACTTCATCAATGAGAACGCCTTCACCAGAGCCTCGTGGAGTGTCCCTACAGGAACCCTCTGAGACCCCGCGTAGAGGTCGTAAGTGATGTTCCCTGAGCTGTGCCCGGTGATGCTCTGAGCGATGACCTCAGGGGTCGCTGCGGCCTTCAGCAGACCTGACAGGGAATGCCTCAGTGAGTGGAACGACTGGTCACTGCCTGCCTTCAGCCCCAGCGGCTCACGTAGGGCCTCATTGAGCGGCTTGTTGAAATAGTGAGCCTTCGCCTTGAACAGCTTGCCGGGTTCCGATGCGACCCACTCAAGGAAGGTCTTGAGGGAGAACCCATAGGCCCCATCGACCAGAGGCACTTGCCGGATGGAGAAGTCATTTTTCAGGGTCTTTCCCTTCTCGTCCTTGTTGATGTCGATGACGGTGATCCCGTCCACTTGCTTTATGTCGTCCTGAGTCAGTTGGTACAGCTCGCCAATGCGGGCACCTGTGAGGACTCCCAGAGACAGTGCCCAGCGCTTCCAGTCGGTCACAGGCAAGGTATTAGCGTGGTCCATGATGGTCGCCACTTCCTCACGGGAGAACGGTCTACGCTCGCTTTCAGCGCCCCTCTCAATCTTCAGGCCCTTGTCATAGGAGCGTTCGATATAGCCGTTGTTCTTTGCCCAGTCCATGACGGTCGATAACTGGCCCAGTAGCTTGTTGACAGTCAGAGGCTTTCGGCCCTCCATGACTCTCTCTTTGAGCGCCACCATGTCAGCCCGTGTGTGGGTCCTGATGTCGAGGTCTCCGAGAAGCGATGAGAGGGTCCTACAGTTCGATGTCACTGCCTTATGTGTGTCACCTGTCACGTTGCCTTGGCGTTCCTTAAGGAACATCTCAGCGAGACCCTCGAAGGTAATCGGGTCTGTCGAGGACGCATTTACAGATAGGGACACGGAAGGGGCTACAGACGTGCTACAAGATAGCTCTCCAATGATCTCTGTGAGTTCCTGAGGACGACCCTCAAGACGCTCCTGAGCAGCCCTGAGAACCCGCTGGCCTGTGCCAATGGCTCGCTGCTGGCTCCCAGTGAACCGACCAAGCGAGGCAGCCTCAGCGAGATGGTTGCTCATCTGGTCATAGATTTCCATGTAGAGGCCCCGTGAGTCCTCGCTATGGCCCCGTAGGGCGTCCTCAGCGATCTCCTTGAGTCGTTCCTTGAGGTCCTCCCACGAAGCTTCAGGGCGGTCGAGGTGGAAGACAGCCAGTGTCTTGAGGATGTCCTTTGAGAACTGCATAGCGGTTGGCCTATCAGTGGAACGGAGAGAGATGGCGAGACTACGGGTTGAGCATCCCCGAGGGCGAACCCTCAGGTAATAGATTCCTGACCGTCTGTAGTGCCAGACCGAAAGGGCCTGAGATGGTCGTTGGTGACAAGGCTGGTGACAGGCTGGTGACAGTTGGCCCTGCTCTGGCATAGCTTCGATAGCGTTCATGGTTAGGTAAGCCCTTGATATTCATGGGTTTACCACCAGTACTTCCCAAACATTTCCGGATTGGCCCAGAACCTGGCGTTGAGCCAGTCCGGGACCTGCTTGTAATCATGCAGATCATAGGTGAACAGGCTCAACACCTGCTCATCGCGGCAGAATTTCTCGCTGGCTGACAATGCCAGGGCGAAAAAGTCGGTGTCCTGCCAGCTGCACGCCGCCAGGTCGGCCAGCACGGCAACCCGGCTGGCATTGAGGTTGCGAATGCCGCCCAGCAACTCCAGGCCGGTTCGCTTGGGCAGGTGTTCCAGGCAGTCCACCAGCAAGGCCAAGTCGAAACGCTGGGCTGCCAGTTCGGCAGGCAGTGGCCCTGGCGCAGCGGTAGCGATGGTCACCTGCGGGTGCGCTTGGGCAAAGGCGTCCAGCGCCGGGAAGCGGGTGCCCACCAACAGCAGGCGTTGCGGGGTGAAGCGTTCGAGCAGGGCCGCCAGGGCCTGCTGCGGGGTACGTTGGGAAAAACCTGCGGTCATTGCCAATCCTCGTTCAAGTCGTCCAAGACTAGCCGGCTGCAGCGTGCGGGCATAGAGGTATGTGACCGCGTCGTGGCTAATTGCTGGCAGCATTGGAATGCGCGGTCTTTACTCCCAGAGATCGGCCTTATGCCGATTCCCCCTAGGAGAAGCAATGAAATGAGCATAGTACGCACAGCGTTACCCCTGGTACTGCTCACCAGTGTGTTGACTGGTTGTGCAGGTTTGCAAAAAACCGACTGGCCTAAATGTGCCGCCGTCGGGGGTGTCGGTGGCGCCGCGCTGGGCGCTATCGAAAGTTCCAGCTGGGCTGGCTGGGGCGCGTTGCTGGGCGGCGGCCTGGCGGCAGGTTATTGCTGGGCCCATGGTGATGGCGACGAAGATGGCGATGGCGTGCCGGACAGCCGCGACAAGTGCCCGGGCACCCCACGGGGTGTGCAGGTCGATGCCAACGGTTGCCCGCCAGCTGCGCCGGCGGTGGTCGAGGAAGTGGTGGTGGTGGAGAAGGAAGAAGTCATCGTCATTCGTGATGTGCACTTCGAATTCGACTCTGCACGCCTGACTGCCACTGACAAGGAGCGCCTCAACACGATTGCCACGCGGCTGAAACAGGAAGCGCCCTCTGCCCGCCTGAGTGTCAGCGGCCATACCGACAGTGTCGGCTCCGACAGCTACAACCAGAAACTGTCCGAGCGCCGTGCCCACTCGGTGACCGACTACCTGGTGCAGAGTGGTGTACCGCGCAGCAGCTTCGTTTCGGTGGTAGGTGCCGGTGAAACCCAGCCGGTGGCCGACAATGCCACGGCCGAAGGGCGTGCCATGAACCGCCGTACCGAGATCAAGATCCAGCGCTAGCTCGGCGTGCGCCCGTGCCTTGGGCAGTGGCACGGGCGCTTTCTCAGCGCCGCCGACAATGAAACCGAGGAAAGGCGCGCGCGCAACCGACGGGTGGAACTGCACCTCAGCTGACGGGTGCTGGCGCCTGCCTTGGCATTGCAGTTAATGTGGAGCGCACGGCCGGTGCGAACCGGCCGGCACGCCATAACAACAATCAATGGGGGCGGGGTATGAAGTTCATCCTGGGCCTGGGCAAGGTCCTGACAGTCGCATTCTGGGGCGTGGTGTTGTTCAACCAGTTGCTGCCCCAGCCGTTGCCTTTCAATCTGCTGATCAATGCCCTGGGCATCGTTGTGCTCAGCCTGCATCTGCTGGAAATTCTGTTCTTCAATGGCAGCTTGCGCGGGCGCAGCCACCGTTGGTTCGATCGCCTGCAAATTCTGTTGACGGGGATATTCCACGTCATGTCCATTCCCCGTGCGCAGGAGGCGCTGCGAAATGCGTAATCTGATACTGCTTGCCCTCTTGGCTGCCCCCTTTGCCCACGCCGAAAGCCTGGAGGTTGCTGCCAATTCCATGCTGCGCCTGCCGAGCAAGTCGGCCAGTGTACACCTTGAGCATTTGCGTGTTGCCGATGCTGCCACCCTGATGCTGCCTGCGTCGCTGGCGCAATTGAAGGTCGACCAGTTGGAGCTGGGGCGTGATGCGCGGATCGTCGTGGCCCCTGGCGAGCAGCCGTTGCTGATCGACGTGCGTAGCGCGCGCCTGGGCGAGGGCAGCGAGTTCAGTGCCACCGGCGCTGCGGGCAGCTACCAGCGGGCAGCCCGCCCCGGTCGTAGCCTGGACCTGGTACTGGCGGAGCTGGATGCCCAGCAGCTGGTCATCGACGCCCGGGGCGGCGCCGGTGCACCGGGCTACGCTGGGCTCGACGGCGGCAATGGCCAGGCCGGCGGCTGCACCTGGGGCCAGGCCAGCCGCGGGGCCAATGGCGATGATGGCGGCAACGGCCATGATGGTGCAGCAGGTGGGCGCATACGCCTGAGCTTGCCGCAAGGCTTTGCCCAGGAGCACATCGTCGTGCGCCTCGATGGCGGGGCGCCGGGCAAACCCGGTGAGCCTGGCAAGGCCGGCAAAGGTGGGGCGAGCAAGGGTTGCCTGGTGTACCGCACCGATGCCGGTGCCAATGGCCGACCGGGGCAGCCTGGCCAGCCAGGCTTGGCGGGGGCGGCGGGCGAGCTGATCCTGCAGCGCCTCTGAACCGTGCGCAGGGGCCTGGGTGCGGCGTTGTCGCCATGGGCCCCACCCACCGGCCGCGCAGGCAGCCCGCCAGGCGAAGGGCTGCCTGCAATCAGATCACCAGCCGCGAACTGGCCACCGCGACCACGGCCAGCCCCAGCAACAGGTTGATGCCCACCATTCGCCGAATGCGGGCCAGCACCGCCGCACCCGTGGGCCAGTCCTGCGCCTGTACCGCCGCTTTCAACTCTGGCAACAGCAAGGCCTGGATGCGCATGAACAAGGCGAACATGGCGATCCCGCCGCCGATCATCACGTGAACGTACTTCGGCGCAGTCTCGAACCCGCTGAAGCGCAGGTGCAACATGCCGATACCACTTATCGCCAAGATCGCCACCGCCAGCCAGACCCAGACGAAGAAGCGTCGGAAAACTTCCACCCACAAGCGCAGGCGCGCAGGCCCCTCAAGGGCTGTAACCGTGGCGGGGCGCAGCACCAGCCAGGCGAAGAACATGCCGCCAACCCATACCAGGGCGGCCAGAACATGCAGTGTGTAGGGCAGGGTAAAGGCGAGCATCCGGATCTCCATGCGGCACGATAGGCAATAGCGGGGTATGATAGCCGCCCCATGCGAAACACTGAAAATATATCCAGCCCTACGGGCGTCTGCAGACCATGATCAGCAACGAACTCAAAGCCACCATCCAGGGCGCCTATACGCGTTTTCTCGAAGCCAAGAGCCTCAAGCCGCGCTATGGCCAACGCCTGATGATCGCCGAAGTGGCCAAGGTGCTTGGCGACATTCCCTGCGACGATGAAGGTCGCCGTGCCGGCGAGCCTGCCGTGGTGGCGGTGGAGGCGGGCACCGGTACCGGTAAGACGGTCGCCTATGCGTTGGCCGCGATTCCGGCCGCCAAGGCCGCCGGCAAACGCCTGGTGATCGCCACCGCGACCGTGGCCCTGCAGGAGCAGATCGTCATCAAGGACCTGCCCGACCTGATGCGCAGCAGCGGGCTGAACTTCAGCTTCGCCCTGGCCAAGGGCCGTGGCCGCTATCTGTGCCTGTCGAAACTCGACATCCTGCTGCAGGAAGGCCATGCCCAGTCGGCCACTGCCCAGCTGTTCGAAGAAGAAGGCTTCCACATCGAAGTCGATGAACGCAGCCAGAAGCTGTTCAACAGCATGATTGAAAAGCTCGCCGGCAACCGCTGGGACGGTGACCGTGACAGCTGGCCCGAGGCCCTGGAGGACCAGGACTGGGCCCGGCTGACCACCGACCACAGCCAGTGCACCGGTCGCCACTGCCCGAACTTCCAGCAGTGCGTGTTCTACAAGGCCCGTGAGGGGATGGGCAAGGTCGATGTGATCGTCACCAACCACGACATGGTACTGGCCGACCTGGCCCTGGGCGGCGGCGCGGTATTGCCCGATCCGCGCGATACCCTGTATGTATTCGACGAAGGCCACCACCTGCCAGACAAGGCCATCGGCCATTTCGCCCATTACTCGCGGCTTCGCTCCACCGCCGACTGGCTGGAGCAGACTGCCAAGAACCTGACCAAACTGCTGGCCCAGCACCCGCTGCCGGGGGACCTGGGCAAATACATCGAGCAGGTGCCGGAGCTGGCGCGGGAAGTCCGCACCCAACAGCAGTTCATGTTCACCCTGTGCGAACAGGTCGCCGACTTCCGCCCGAGCGAGGACACCGAAGGCCGAGAACGGCCGCGTTACCGCTTCGAAGGTGGCGTGGTACCGGAGCAGATCCGCGAGGTCGGCATCGAGCTGAAAAAGGGCTTTGCCCGGCTCAATGATCTCTTCACGCGGCTGGCCGACCTGCTCAAGGAGGGCATGGACGGCGAGGTCAGCATCGGTATCGCCAGCCACCAGGCGGAAGAGTGGTACCCACTGTTCGGCAGCCTCGTCACCCGTGCCCAGGGCAACTGGGAGCTGTGGACGGCCTTTACCGCCGAAGACCCGGAAGACAGCCCGCCGATGGCGCGCTGGCTCACCCTGGCTGAAAGCGGGGCGTTGTTCGACATCGAAGTCAACGCCAGCCCCATCCTCGCTGCCGAAATGTTGCGCCGCAGCCTGTGGAGCGTGGCCCATGGCGCGCTGGTGACCTCGGCCACACTGACCGCGCTGGGCAAGTTCGACCGCTTCCGCATGCGCTCGGGGTTACCGCGCGATGCCGTCACCTGTGTGGTGCCCAGCCCGTTCGTGCATGGCGATGCCGGCCTGCTGCGGGTGCCTGACCTGCAAGCCGACCCGCGCGACGCTACCGCGCATACGGCGGCGATCATCCGTGAGCTGCCGGGTATCGTCGAAGGGGCCCGGGGTGCGCTGGTGCTGTTCTCGTCACGCAAGCAAATGCAGGATGTGTTCGACGGCCTGGACCGGGACTGGCGCAAACTGGTGCTGATCCAGGGCAACCTGTCCAAGCAGGAAACCCTCAACAAGCACAAGGCCCGGGTCGACGATGGCCAGCACAGCGTGCTGTTCGGCCTGGCCAGCTTTGCCGAAGGGGTCGACTTGCCGGGGGCCTATTGCGAGCACGTGGTCATCGCCAAGATTCCGTTCTCGGTGCCCGACGACCCGGTCGAAGCTGCCCTGGCCGAATGGATCGAGGCCCGCGGCGGCAACCCGTTCATGGAAATCGCCGTGCCCGACGCCTCGCTCAAGCTGATCCAGGCCTGCGGTCGGTTGCTGCGTACTGAACAGGACCGCGGCATCATCACCTTGCTTGACCGGCGCCTGGTCACCCAGCGCTATGGCAAGGCTATTCTCAATGCGCTGCCGCCGTTCCGGCGGGAGATTTCCTGATCGCCGGAGCACTTGCTTCGGCGCGCTGTCCATTACTCAGTCCTGGGCCATGACGGCCCTGAAGGAGAGCCCCAGCCTTATGGTCCGCCGTACCCTGCCCGCTGTTTTCGCCCTGTTGTTCAGCTCGTCCGTATGGGCCGGGCAGCAGACGCTGTTCAGCTTCGTGCGCCCGGCCTCGGTGGTCAACGTGGCGACCGAGGATGCCGGTATGCCGCAGTACAACGCAGAGCAGACGGCCGAAGGCGAGGTGCTGCGGCGTGTGGTGTTCAACCCGGCGCAGCGGCCGACCTTGCGCCTGAGCCCGCAAAGTGGTGTGTGGGACTGGTCCAGCGGCAAGTTTCTTACCTTGCGCCTGCAAAGTGCCATGGACTGGGCGCTGACCGTGGATGTCACGGTGCAAGGCAGCGATGGGCGCACCCTGACCAGCCGTATCGATTTGCCGGCCGGCCCGGCGCAAACCGTGATGGTGCCGCTGACCGCCAGCTCGCCGTTGAGCCAGGGCATGCGCGCAGGCCCCCCCATGCCCTGGCTGCACGGCGGCCAGCGGCTGCTGCTGACCAGCAGCGCCGGCGCTGTAGACCTCAAGCAGGTGGCCTCGGTCAGCTTGAGCATTCCCGGCCCCAAGGTCGCCCAGAACCTGCTGATCGAACGGGTGGGCATTCAGGATGACGACCAGGCCCATCAGGCGGCGTACCGTGAACTGATCGATGCCTATGGGCAGTCCACGCGTGGCAGCTGGCCGGAAAAGGTGGCCAACGACGAACAGCTCAAGGCAGCCGCCACCCGTGAACAGCAGCAACTCAAGGCTTGGCTGGCCGAGCGCGGCAAGCAGCAGTTGGATGCCTATGGCGGCCTGCTGGCGGGGCCGGCCTTTGCTGCCGAGGGTTTTTTCCGTACCGAAAAGCGTGATGGCCGCTGGTACCTGATTACCCCTGATGGCCACCCGTTCTATTCGCTGGGTGTCAATGCCGTGGCCGCCGACGGCGGGCGTACCTACACCGCCGGGCGTGAGGCCATGTTCAAGGCACTGCCGGGAGAGGGCGACGCCCTCGGAGCGTTCTACGGTGAAGGCAACAACGACGACGGCAATGCGTCCTCGCAGGGGCGCAATTTCAAGAAAGGGCGCTGGTTCGACTTCTATGCAGCCAACCTGCAGCGGGCCTATGGCAAGCCCTGCCCGCCGGCGGCAACAGCGCAGCCGGCCGCTTGCCCACCGCTGGTAGTGGACACTGGCCGTTGGCAGGCGCATGCGCTCGACCGTTTGCAGGCCTGGGGTTTCAACACGCTGGGCAACTGGAGCGAGCCTGCCCTCGGCCAGGCCAGGCGCATGCCCTACACCCTGCCGCTGTCGATCGTTGGCGATTACGCCAGCATCAGCACCGGCATGGACTGGTGGGGCCGCATGCCCGACCCGTTCGACCCGCGCTTTGCCATGGCCACCGAACGCGCCGTGGCCATTGCTGCCCGTGATCACCGTGACGATCCCTGGCTGATCGGCTACTTTGCCGATAACGAGCTGGCCTGGGCCGCACCGGGTAGCGAGCCCAAGGCCCGTTATGGCCTGGCCTACGGCACATTGCGCCTGACCACCGACGTGCCTGCCAAGCGCGCCTTCCTCAAGCAGTTGCGTGACAAGTACCGCAACCAGGAGGGGTTGTCCAAGGCCTGGGGCATCGAGCTGAACGCCTGGGAACTGATGGAGGATCCAGGCTTCGAGGCACCGCTGCCCAGCCCGGAGCACCCGGAAATCGAGCGGGACTACCAGCACTTCCAGCAGGTGTTCGCCGAAACCTACTTCAAGACCATTTCCGATGCCTTGAAATGGCATGCACCCAACCACCTGTTGCTGGGGGGCCGTTATGCCGTGAGTACGCCAGAGGCGGTCAACGCCTGCGCCGAGTTCTGCGATGTACTCAGTTTCAACTTTTATACGCTCAAGCCGCAGGACGGCTACGATTTCGCCCGCCTGGCCGAGCTGGACAAGCCGGTGCTGGTGTCTGAATTCCAGTTCGGTTCGCGTGATCGCGGCCCGTTCTGGCCGGGGCCACTGGAGCTGGCGCGAGAAGAAGACCGCGGCCCGGCCTATGCCAATTTCCTCACTGCCGCCTTGCAACAACCCATGATCGTGGGCGCGCACTGGTTCCAGTACCTCGACCAGCCGGCCAGCGGTCGCCTGCTCGATGGCGAGAACGGCCACTTGGGGCTGGTGGCGATCACCGATGTACCGTACCCCGGTTTTATCGATGCCGTGCGCAAGGCCAACGCCCAGGCCATGGCGCAACTGCGCACCGGCCTGGAGAAGAAGCCGGCGCCATGATTACAGGTGGGTGCGGTGCACTGGGCATCGCGACCGCCGGGCTCAAGCCAGTTTGCAAAACGCCCAACTACTGAAACAATGCAGACCTTTTTGACTATCGTCACACGGAGAGCAGCGGGTGCAGATCCAGGGTCACTATGAGCTGAAGTTCGAAGCCGTGCGCGAGGCTTTTGCCGCGCTGTTCGATGATCCCCAGGAGCGTGGCGCCGCGCTGTGCATCCAGGTGGGGGGCGAAACCGTGGTCGACCTGTGGGCCGGCAGTGCAGACAAGGACGGCCAGCAGGCGTGGCACAGCGACACCATCGCCAACCTGTTTTCCTGTACCAAGACCTTCACCGCGGTGACCGCACTGCAGCTGGTCGGCGAGGGCAAGCTGGCACTCGATGCACCGGTGGCCAACTACTGGCCCGAGTTTGCCCAGGCCGGTAAGCAAGCGATCACCCTGCGCCAACTGCTCAGCCACCGTGCGGGTTTGCCCGCCCTACGCGCGCTGCTGCCGGCCGAAGCCTTGTATGACTGGCAGGTCATGGTCGATGCCCTGGCGGCCGAAACGCCGTGGTGGGCGCCTGGCACGGAACACGGGTATGCCGCCATCACCTACGGCTGGCTGATCGGCGAACTGATTCGCCGGGCCGACGGTCGGGCCCCGGGTGACTCGATCGTGGCGCGTACCGCTCGCCCGCTAGGGCTGGATTTTCATGTTGGCCTGGCCGACGAAGCGTTTCACCGCGTGGCGCATATTGCCCGCGGCAAAGGCAACCCCGGCGACGCCGCGGCGCAGCGCTTGCTGCAGGTGACCCTGCGCGAGCCCGAGGCCTTGTCCACCCGTGCCTTTACCAACCCCCCGGCGATCCTGACCAGCACCAACAAGCCAGAATGGCGGCGCATGCAGCAGCCGGCGGCCAACGGCCACGGCAACGCACGCAGCCTGGCGGGGTTTTATGCCGGGTTGCTGGACGGCAGCCTGCTCGAGTCCGAATTGCTCGACGAACTGACCCGCGAACACAGCCTTGGCCAGGACCGCACCTTGCTCACCCAGACCCGCTTCGGTCTGGGCTGCATGCTCGATCAGCCGGAGGTGGCCAACGCCACTTTCGGCCTGGGGCCCCGCGCCTTTGGCCACCCTGGGGCCGGGGGTTCTGTGGGGTTCGCCGACCCGGAACATGATGTCGCGTTCGGCTTCGTGGTCAATACCCTCGGGCCTTATGTGCTCATGGACCCGCGGGCGCAAAAACTGGTCCGTGTGCTTGCCGGTTGCCTTTGATCGGGTAATGCGGGTATTGCTTCCGCCCTTTGACTATCCTCAATGCCAACGCCTGAAGTGCCTAGGCAAAATATCTTTCTATTTCATGGTGTATCGCTGATGTCTTCACATAAAACCTTAGCACTCGCCCTGTGTCTGACCGCCGTTACCGGTTGCGCCAGCCACTCCCCGGAGGGCTCCAAGGAAGGTGGTTCCAGCTGGTGGCCTTTCGGTTCGGACAAGGTCGCCGAGCAGGAAGTGAAGGCAGCCGTCACAGACAATGTGGCCAAGGCCGATGCCAAGTCGGAAAGCACCAGCCGCTGGTGGTGGCCGTTCGGCGGTGACGACCAGCAAGCCAAGGGCCCTGTGGTGCCTAAAATCGACCAGCAGGCGACCCAGGCCTGGCTGGACGAGTACGAGCCGAAGCTGCGCGAAGCCATCAAGGACAGCAAGCTGGAACTGGAGCGCCGCGACAACGTGTTGGCCGTGACCCTGCCGGTGGACAGCTCGTACAACCCAGACCGCCCTAACATGCTGCTGCCCATGTCGCTTGGCCCGATCACCCGGGTTGCCAAAACGGTTGAAGGCGACCCTAAGACCGCCGTACTGGTATTGGGCCATGCCGACACCAGCGGTGCCGCTGCTGCCAACCAGAAGCTCAGCCTGGAACGCGCCGCGTCGGTTTCGGCTATTTTCCGCCTCAGCGGCCTGCAGCGTGACCGCCTGACCCTCAAGGGTATGGGTTCGGTAATGCCGCGTGCTGCCAATGACAGCCCCGAGGGCCGTGCCCTCAACCGCCGCGTGGAAATGCTGCTGACCCCGCAAAACACCATGGTCGCGCTGCTGGCCAAGTACCAACAGGCTGCTCCGGCACCGGCGCCGGCTGCAATGGTGGCCGTGCAGGATGCCAAGGCGCCTGCCGCCAAGCCGGCCACCAGCAAGCCGGCTGCCAAGCCCGCAGCGAAAAAGCCCGTGGCCAAGGCCAAGGCGCCTGCCAAAACCACGGCCAAGAAAAAAGCCGCGCCAGCCAAGCCTGTCGCCAAGAAAGCTACCACCGACAAGAAAGTAGCTGCCAATAGCCCTGCGAAGACCAACTGATCGTCAAGGAACGCAGCAATGACCCAATCCCTGGCCGATATGCGCCGCGACTACACCCGTGATGGCCTGGCAGAAGCCCAGGCGCCGGGCGAGCCGTTCGCCCTGTTTCACCAGTGGTTCGCCGACGCGGTCAAAACCGAGCAGGCGCCGGTGGAAGCCAACGCCATGACCTTGGCCACGGTGGACGGCGAGGGCCGTCCGCATTGCCGGGTACTGTTGCTCAAGGGGCTCGATGAGCAGGGTTTCACCTTTTTCACCAATTACGACAGTGCCAAAGGCCAGCACCTGCAAGCCAACCCGTTTGCAGCCATGACCTTTTTCTGGCCGGCGCTGGAGCGCCAGGTGCGTATCGAGGGGCGGGTGGTGAAGGTGTCGGCCAAGGAGTCGGACGACTATTACCAAGTGCGCCCACTGGGCAGCCGCCTGGGGGCCTGGGCATCACCGCAGAGCCGGGTGATTGCCGGGCGTGAAGAGCTGGAGGGGCTGGTGAAGGCCACCGAAGCGCGGTTTTCCGATACACAGCCACATTGTCCGGAACATTGGGGTGGCTATCGCTTGCTGCCTGAGCGGGTCGAGTTCTGGCAGGGGCGGGCGAGCCGTTTGCATGACCGCCTCAACTACCGGCGGGTCGATGGGCAGTGGCTGCGGGAGCGGTTGGCGCCCTGAGATTTTCCAGGGCTTGCCATGCCATGTCGCGACACCGCGACAGGGCATGGCCTTGCGACCCATCGCCGGCAAGCCGGGCTCCCACAGGTGGGATCAGGGCATGGTCGGTCTTTCAACGTGACCTTGAATACTCCACCGCCTCCCGTTGCAGCCAGCCTGCCAGTTCCCTGCGCTTCACCTTCGCCAGCCGCGCCTGCTCCAGCCTCTGCAGCATGAACGCGCGTTTGTGCGGATCAGCCCCTGCCAGCGACAACGCCAGGTCGCGGTCCATCCAGCGGCGCATGCGCACGTACAGCCACCCGTGGAAATAAAGCCCCGCAACGGTGGTCACCACGACGATGAAGTAATCCATGGCTATCCTTGGTCTCAATTGAAGCGCCATGGCACAGCCGCGCTGGCTGTACCCCGGCTGAATGAAAACAACTTTATTGCGTTTGTACCGTGACAGCCGTCAATGTGCAGCGTCTAATAAGCACCTGACTTATGGAGATTTTACCCATGCGTAAATCCGCTTTGCTGGTGGCAACCTTTACCACCATGTCGCTGCTGCTAGGGGGCTGTGCCTCGAGCCTGACCGGCGATAGCTACTCCCGTGATGAGGCCCGCCGCGTGCAAACCGTACGGATGGGCACTATCGAATCCCTGCGCCCGGTCAAGATCGAGGGTACCAAGACCCCGATCGGTGGCGGCGCAGGCGCCATTGTCGGTGGTGTGGCGGGCAGCGCCGTCGGCGGTGGCCGTGGCAGCATCGTTGCCGCAGTCATCGGTGCCGTTGCCGGTGGCCTGGCGGGTTCCGCTGCCGAAGAAGGCCTGACCCGTACCCAGGGTGTCGAGATCACTGTGCGTGAAGACGACGGCAGCATGCGTGCCTATGTCCAGGCCGTGCAGGAAAACGAAATCTTCCGTGTGGGCGACCGTGTGCGCATCATGACTGTTGACGGCACCAGCCGCGTTTCGCACTGAGCGTAGCGCAGCCAAACAAAACCCCGACTGGCGACTGCCAGCCGGGGTTTTTTTATGCTTCAGGCTGATGGCAGAGCCGGGGTACGCGAACCACGGTTCGGCTGACCCCCGTCAAAGGCCCAGCATGTCCCGCGCTACCGCTTCGGCAATGCGAATGCCGTCGACCCCTGCCGACAGGATGCCGCCGGCATAACCTGCGCCTTCGCCGGCCGGGAACAGCCCCTTGAGGTTCAGGCTTTGATAGTCCTCACCGCGGGTGATGCGCAGCGGCGAGGAGGTCCGGGTTTCGATCCCGGTCAACACCGCATCAGGCAGGTTGTAGCCCTTGATCTGCCGGTCGAATGCCGGCAGTGCCTCGCGGATCGCCTCGATGGCGAACGCCGGTAGGCTTGGTGCCAGATCGCCCAGGGTCACGCCCGGCTTGTAGGATGGCTCGACACTGCCCAGCGCGGTCGACGGCCGCCCCGCAACGAAGTCACCCACCAGCTGTGCCGGCGCCTGGTAATTGCTGCCCCCCATCACGTAGGCATGGGCCTCCAGGCGTTCCTGCAGTTCGATACCGGCCAGCGGGCTGCCTGGGTAGTCGCGTTCGGGGTCGATGCCGACGACGATGCCGGAGTTGGCGTTGCGCTCGTTACGCGAGTACTGGCTCATGCCGTTGGTGACTACCCGGCCCGGTTCGCTGGTTGCGGCGACCACGGTGCCGCCCGGGCACATGCAGAAGCTGTATACCGAACGGCCGTTACTGGCGTGGTACACCAGTTTGTAGTCGGCAGCCCCCAGTTTCGGGTGACCGGCGTATTTGCCAAGGCGCGCCTTGTCGATGAGCGTTTGCGGGTGCTCGATGCGAAAGCCCACCGAGAATGGCTTGGCTTCCATGTACACGCCTTTGGCATGCAGCATGCGGAAGGTGTCGCGGGCACTGTGGCCCAGGGCCAGAACCACATGGCGCGAGTGCAGTTGCTCGCCGCTTTCCAGCACCACGCCGGTCAACTGGCCATCTTCGATCAGCAGGTCGGTGACCTTTTCCTGGAAGCGCACTTCGGCCCCGAGGGCGATCATGTCCTGACGCATCTGCTCGACCATGCCGGTCAGGCGGAAGGTGCCGATGTGCGGCTTGTTGATGTACAGGATCTCGTCGGGCGCACCGGCCTTGACGAACTCTTCCAGCACTTTGCGGCCGTGGTGCTGCGGGTCCTTGATCTGGCTGTACAGCTTGCCGTCCGAGAAGGTGCCGGCGCCGCCTTCGCCGAACTGCACATTGGACTCGGGGTTGAGCACGCTCTTGCGCCACAGGCCCCAAGTGTCCTTGGTGCGCTGGCGCACTTCCTTGCCGCGTTCGAGGATGATCGGCTTGAAGCCCATCTGCGCCAGCAGCAGGCCGGCAAAAATGCCGCACGGGCCAAAGCCGACCACGATCGGACGTTCCTGCAGGCCGGCCGGGGCCTGGCCAACGAACTTGTAGGTCACGTCGGGGGCAGGGCCGATGTTGCGATCATCGGCGAACTTGGCAAGCAGCTCGGCTTCGTTGCTGGCTTGCAGGTCGATGGTGTAGATGAACAGCAGCTCGCTGTTCTTCTTGCGCGCATCGTAGCTGCGCTTGAACAGGTTGAAGCTGAGCAGTTGCTCGTCGCGGATGCCCAGGCGCTGGACGATGGCGTCACGCAGCGCTTCGTCGGGGTGGTCCAGGGGCAGCTTCAGTTCGGTGATTCGTAGCATGGCAGGGTCCAGTATCCCGGCCATGGGCGGCCGGCGGCTTTACACAAACCGCCAAGTATAAGCTGTTAGCCGCCTTGACTGGCAGGATAAAAGCGCCCGGTGATCAGTTGTCGCGTGCGCCGCCGTAGTAGCCGCAGCCTTGCAAGGTCTTGCCGTCGATGCGCAATTCGGCACGCAGGTGGTCAACGGCCCCAGTGGCGCTGTCTACGCAGCGTTGTGGTGCGACCCACAGTTCCACATGCTGACCGTTGGCTTCGCTGGTCAGGGTCAGGCCGCCACCGGGGACTTCTTCTTCAAGGAATGGCAGGGGCAGGGGCGCTTGACCCACACGGTTGAGCACCATGCCCTTGCCACTGGCCTTGACGTCCCAGCCCGGCTCGTGGCCGCTGGCGCGCAGGGTCAGTTGCCTGAAATTGGGGTCCTCGCAGGCGCGGGCGGACGGTTCCAGGCGGTACAGGCGACGCACTTCCAGCTGGCCGTCGCTATTGGCCTGCTTGCTGCCGGTGAGGCGGCCGCGCACATCGGCGAACAGCTTGTCATTGGCACCCTTGGCCAGGTTGGCGGCTTCTTGCAGGATGCCGGTGGCGCCAACGTCATTGATCACGAAGGTACGGTTTTCGCTGCAAGGCTTGAACAGCAGCTGGCCACCGGCAGCGCGCAGTTCGCCCTGCATGCGCGTGGTGCCGATGTTCGGGTCGCTGGGGGCGTCAGCCATCAGTTGGCAGCCGGTGAACAGGGGCAGCAGGGCGGTGAGCAGCAGGGTGGGGGTCAGGCGCATGGGGCGGGGCTCCGGGATCTTTGCCGTGAAAGCTGGCCACGTTACGCAGGCTGGCGGTGGATCTCAAGTCAAGGGTTGCTCGCACAGGCGCCCACTGCCCTGAGGATTGCGGGTGGCTTGCAGGCGCCGGCTTGCCGGCGACGGGGGGCGATGCAGACAACACGTTCCTTGCAGGCAGAAAAAAGGGCCTGTGAAGGCCCTTTCCCCAATCAACCACCCAGATACGCGTCGCGCACCTTCGGGTCGGTCAACAAGGCTTCCCCGGTACCGTGCATCACCACCCGGCCGTTTTCCAGCACGTATGCCCGGTCGGCAATCTTCAGCGCCTGGTTGGCGTTCTGTTCCACCAAGAACACCGTTACGCCGTCGCGGCGCAACTGTTCGATGATGTCGAAGATCTGCTGGATGATGATTGGCGCCAGGCCCAACGAGGGTTCGTCGAGCAGCAGGAGCTTGGGCTTGCTCATCAGGGCCCGGCCAATGGCGAGCATCTGCTGCTCGCCACCCGACATGGTGCCGCCACGCTGTGAGTAGCGCTCCTTGAGGCGCGGGAACAACTGCAGGACTTTGTCCAGTTGCGCCTGGTAGTCGCCTTTGTCGGTGAAGAAACCACCCATGGCCAGGTTCTCCTCGACGGTCAGGCGGGCGAACACGCGGCGGCCTTCCGGTACCACCGCAATGCTCTTGCGCATGATGTGCGAGGACGGCTGGCCGACCAGTTCTTCACCCAGGTACTTGATGCTGCCGCTGTGCGCCTGGGGTGAGCCGCACAGGGTCATCAGCAGGGTCGACTTGCCGGCCCCGTTGGCACCGATCAGGGTGACGATCTCCCCTTGGTTGATCTCCACGTTGACGCTGTGCAGTGCCTGGATCTTGCCGTAGAAGGTGGAAACGTTCTCGAACTTCAGCATTTACGCTTCCCCCAGGTAGGCTTTGATCACATCAGGGTTGTCGCGGATCTCCTCGGGCGTGCCGTGGGCCAGGGGGGTGCCCTGGTTGATCACCACGATATGGTCGGAAATACTCATCACCAGCTTCATGTCGTGCTCGATCAGCAGCACGGTGACGTTGTGCGACTCACGCAGGTAGCCGATCAGGGCCTTGAGGTCTTCGGTTTCCTTGGGGTTCAGGCCAGCTGCCGGCTCGTCGAGCATGATGATGCGCGGCTGCGTCATCATGCAGCGGGCGATTTCCAGGCGGCGCTGCTGGCCGTAGGCGAGGGTGCCGGCGGTACGGTTGGCGAACTCGGTCAGGTTGACCTTTTCCAGCCAGTACTGCGCGCGCTCCATGGCCTCCTTTTCGCTGCGGCGGAAGCCCGGGGTCTTGAACAGGCCTGCGAAGAAGTTGGTGTTGAGGTGACGGTGCTGGGCGATCAGCAGGTTTTCCAGCGCGGTCATTTCCTTGAACAAGCGCACGTTCTGGAAGGTGCGCACCACGCCCTTGCGGGCGATCTGGTGCCCGGCCAGGCCCTGGATGGGCTGGCCATCGAGCAGGATGGTGCCGCCGCTGGGCTTGTAGAAGCCGGTAAGGCAGTTGAACACCGTGGTCTTGCCGGCGCCGTTCGGCCCGATCAGTGCCACCACCTGTTTTTCCTTGACGGTCAGGCCCACGCCGTTGACCGCCAACAAGCCGCCGAAGCGCATGCTCAGGCCGCTGACTTGCAGAATTTCGCGGCTCATCGACGCAGCTCCATGTGTGGACGTTGCATAGGCAGCAGGCCTTGCGGACGCCAGATCATCATCAACACCATCAGCGCACCGAACATCAGCATCCGGTATTCGCTGAACTCTCGCATCAGCTCTGGCAGCAGGATCATCACGATGGCCGCGAGGATCACGCCCAGTTGTGAGCCCATGCCGCCGAGCACGACGATGGCGAGGATGATCGCCGACTCGATGAAGGTGAACGACTCGGGCGTCACCAGGCCTTGGCGGGCAGCGAAGAAGCTGCCGGCGAAACCGGCGAAGCAGGCACCCAGGGTGAACGCCGAAAGCTTGATCACCGTCGGGTTGAGGCCCAGTGCACGGCAGGCGATCTCGTCTTCGCGCAGGGCTTCCCAGGCGCGGCCGATCGGCATGCGCAGCAGGCGGTTGATGACGAACAGTGCCAGCAGGGCCAGCAGCAGGGCCACCAGGTAGAGGAAGATGACCTTGTTGATCGAGTTGTACGGCAAGCCGAAGAACTCATGGAAGGTCTGCATACCCTCGGCGGCACGCCGTTCGAAGGTCAGGCCGAAGAACTCCGGCTTGGGGATGTTGCTGATGCCGTTGGGGCCGCCGGTCCAGTCGGTGAGGTTACGCAGGAACAGGCGGATGATCTCGCCGAAGCCGAGCGTCACGATCGCCAGGTAGTCGCCGCGCAGGCGCAGCACCGGGAAGCCGAGCAGGAAGCCGAAGGTGGCAGCCATCAGGCCGGCGATCGGCAGGCATACCCAGAAGCTCCACCCCAGGTAATGCGACAGCATGGCGTAGCTGTAGGCGCCGACGGCGTAGAAACCCACGTAACCCAGGTCGAGCAGGCCCGCCAGGCCAACCACGATGTTCAGGCCCAGGCCCAGCAACACGTAGATCAGGATCAGCGTGGCAATGTCGACCGCGCCGCGTGAACCGAAGAACGGCCACACCAATGCGGCGACGATCAGGCCCATGATCACGTAGCGCTGGGTTTTCGGCAGGGTCAGGTAGTTGCTGACTGCCGGTGGGATCAGTTTGCGGTCCGAGCGGCGGCCCATCACCGCACTCCACTGCCGGTCGAACAGTACCCGCAGGAACATCAGTAGCGAACACACGGCAATGATGCTGATGGTGAACGTGCCTTGGCTGTGCACCACCAGGCTGATGCCGTCGATGCTCAGTTTCAGGCCCAGCACCGGGAAGGCCACGGCCCAGACCAGCAAGGCGCTGAAGAACGCCTGTTTGAGATTTCTGTTCATACTTTTTCAACCTCCGGGCGGCCCAGGATGCCGGTCGGCCGGAATAGCAGGACAAGAACCAACAAGCCGAATGCCACGACGTCCTTGTACTGGTCACCGAAGATATCGGCGCCGAACGCTTCGGCCACGCCCAGCACCAGCCCGCCGAGCATGGCGCCCGGGATGCTGCCGATGCCACCCAGTACCGCCGCCGTGAAGGCCTTCAGGCCCACCAGGAAACCGGCGTTGGGGTTGATCACCCCGTACTGCATGCTCAGCAGCACGGCCGCCACGGCTGCCAGGGCGGCACCGATGACGAAGGTGAGGGCGATGATGTTGTTGGTGTTGATGCCCAGCAGGTTGGCCATCTTAATGTCCTCGGCGCAGGCGCGGCAGGCGCGACCCAGGCGGGAACGGGAGATGAACAGTGTGAGCAGGGTCATGGCCACCAGGGTGACCACGAACACCAGGATCTGCATGTAGCTGATCAGGACCTCCTCCGCGCCACCTGGCCCGAACGAGAAGCTGCCGGGGATCAGGTTGGGGATGGACTTGTCCTTGGAATCTTGCGACAGCAAGACCGTGTTCTGCAGGAAGATCGACATACCGATGGCGGAAATCAGCGGGATCAGGCGGTTGCTGTTGCGCAGGGGGCGGTAGGCAACCCGTTCGATGCTGTAACCGTAGGCACTGGTGACGAAGATCGTCGCGACGAAGGCAACGGTCATCAGGATGGGCAGCGAGTGGATGCCCATCATGGCCAGGCCCGCCAGGGCGATGAAGGCCACATACGAACCGATCATGTACACCTCGCCGTGGGCGAAGTTGATCATGCCGATGATGCCGTACACCATCGTGTAACCGATGGCGATCAAGGCATAGGTGCTGCCGATGGTCAATCCATTAACCAGTTGTTGGAAGAAATGGTAGATCTCAGGCATTACAGCGCTCCTAAAAACCTGATTTGCATTTCGCTGGCGAGGGCAAGGCCAGGAAACCGCGGGTGACGGTTTTAAGATTTTCAGGTGAGCCCGCCCCCGGATCGCGGGGGCCAGGCCCATGAACCTCGTAAAACAAAGCCCACTGCTCGCACAGTGGGCTTCTAGGTCAGCTATTAGTCACGCAGTTACTGAGGGGAGACTTCGGTCTTCGGCTTGCCGAAGTGCCATTCGTAGACCACGAACTTGAAGTCTTTCAGGTCGCCTTTGGCGTCGTAGGACAGCTCGCCGGTCGGGGTTTTGAAGGTGCCGGCGTGGATGGCCTCGGCCACCTTGTCGGTGTCTTCGGACTTGGCGGCCTTGATGCCTTGGGCGATCAGTTCCACAGCCGAGTAGGCAGGGAATACGAACGGGCCGCTTGGGTCCTTGCCGTCAGCCTTGATGGCGTCGACGATCTTCTTGTTCGCAGGGTCGGCGTCGAACGACTTCGGCAGGGTGACCAGCAGGCCTTCGGAGGCGTTCTGGGCGATCTGCGAGATGGAGTCGTTGCCCACGCCTTCCGGGCCCATGAACTTGGCTTTCAGGCCTTTTTCCTGAGCCTGGCGCAGGATCAGGCCCAGCTCTGGGTGGTAGCCACCGTAGTAGACGAAGTCAACGTTGTTCTGCTTGAGCTTCTGGATGATCGAGGAGAAGTCCTTGTCACCCGCGTTGAGGCCCTCGAACACGGCGACCTTGGTGCCTTTTTTCTCCAGGGTCTGCTTGACCGCGGTGGCGATGCCTTCACCGTACTGTTGCTTGTCGTGCAGTACCGCCACCACTTTCGGTTTGACGAAGTCGGCGATGTAGTTGCCGGCCGCCGGGCCCTGAGCGCTGTCCAGGCCGATGGTGCGGAAGATCAGCTTGTAGCCACGGGCAGTGATTTCCGGCGAAGTGGCGGCCGGGGTGATCATGATCACGCCTTCGTCTTCGTAGATGTCCGATGCCGGCTGGGTGGAGCTGGAGCACAGGTGGCCGATGACGAACTTGACGCCGTCGTTGACCACCTTGTTGGCGACTGCCACGGCCTGTTTGGGGTCGCAAGCGTCGTCGTATTCCTTGGCTTCAAGCATTTTGCCATCGACGCCACCAGCGGCGTTGATATCCTTGATAGCTTGCTTGGCGCCGATGAACTGCATGTCGCCGTACTGGGTCACAGGGCCGGTCTTGGGGCCGGCGATGCCGATCTTGATGGTATCGGCGGCAAACGAATGGCTGGCTACCCCGGCCAGTACCATCGCGGCGAACAGCTTGGAAATCTTGATCATAGTGCTCCACTCATTCTGTTGTAATTCTTATAGTCCTGGCGGCCAGGGCTACAGACCGGGCGGGATTTGCGGCGTGGCCATGCCAACGCGCAAGCCCACCTTTCCCCCGGAACATGTCCCGGAACTGTACCGGTACAGTGTAGAGCGCTGTCGGATCGCTTGAAAAGCGGTCAAAAAGTGCCTGCTTCCTGGGTTGTCGCTTGATCGAAAGAAAGATACAGAAAGGCGCCATCAAACTGCCTGTATCTGCGCTTTCAGCCCACAAGTTCGGGGCTAATCGACCAAATTACATATTTGAAACCGGGTTTTTCTGCAAAAATGCCGGCCTTTTTTATTGGCGATTTTTGCGGATACCACCCATGACCGATCAAACAAGCACCCTCTATGCCAAATTGCTTGGCGAGACTGCAATCATCGAGTGGAAAGCGCTGGAGCGTTTCTGGGCAAAGGGTGACCTGATTTGGGTCGACCCCAGCCTGGATCTGATCGCTGTGGCTGAGGCGATGGCCGAGAACCGCAGTGAAATCTTCGCCAAATGGCGTAGTGATGGCACTGTGGGGCCTGTCTCGGCAGAGCAGGCCCTGGACCTGCAAACCCGCGATCCAGAGATATGGGCGGTGGTGGTGTCACCGTTCATCGTGATCCAGGCGAAGCGTGCTGACCAGGCGTGATCTTTTTTGGTGCGTAAAAATGCGCACCGGCCTCGTTTTGGTGCTCGCTGCTGCTCAGGGCGGGTAGAGGTAAGTAACAATTCGGCGTGGCGGTAACAGTTTACGGGATGCGTAATGAGGTTGCCCCGCACACCAGCTCGATATCGAATCTGACGGGAGTCATTGATGAACACTGCACTACCTTCGCTTGGTTTTGCCGGCATTGGCCTGATGGGCTTGCCCATGTGCCGCCGGTTGCTGGCTGCGGGCTATCCGCTGACGGTCTGGAACCGTAGCCCGGACAAGTGCGCCGCGCTGGTCGCCGCCGGTGCCCGTCTGGCTGGCAGCCCGGCCGAACTGTGCCGCGACAGCGACATGGTGTTGTTGTGCCTGGCCGACACGGCGGTGGTGCGTGAGGTGGTGTTTGGCGAGCAAGGCGTTGCCGAGGGTGGCCGTGGTGGCCAGTTGCTGATCGACTTCTCGAGCCTGGAGCCTACTGCCACCCGAGAAATGGCGGCCGAGCTGGCAGCGCTGTGCGGCATGGCCTGGCTCGATGCGCCGGTGTCAGGCGGCACCGCGGGTGCCGAAACTGGCACGCTGGCGATCATGGTCGGTGGCGAAGCGGCGGACCTGCAGCGCGCTCAGCCGGTACTTGAGGTGCTGGGCCAGCGTGTCACGCACATGGGGGCGGTGGGCGCAGGCCAGGTGACCAAGGCGTGCAACCAGATGATCGTCGCCTGCAATGCGCTGGTGATTGCCGAAGTGGTGGCCCTGGCCGAGCAGGCCGGGGTGGACGCCACGCTGCTGGCCGAGGCGCTGGCCGGTGGTTTTGCCGATTCCAGGCCGTTGCAGATCCTGGCACCGCAAATGGCCGAGAGCCGCTTCGAGCCGGTCAAATGGCACGTGCGCACCTTGCTCAAGGACCTGGACGGCGCGGTCAAGTTCGCGCGCGAGCAAGGTTCGGCAACACCGCTCAGTGGCCTCGCCGCGCAACTGATGCGCCTGCACGGTAGCCATGGGTACCTGCATAAAGATCCGGCGACCCTGGTAACGCTGTATCGCAGCAAGGGGTAAACACCACGAGGGTGCGCTGCAGCCGATCCAGCATGGGTTGCAGCTCGGCCCAGGGCATTGGCCGCCCGAGCAGAAAGCCTTGCAGGTAGTCGCAGGCGTGGTCTGCGAGAAACGCCTGCTGTTCCTCGGTCTCCACGCCTTCGCTGACCACTTGCAAGTGCAGGGTATGCGCCATCACGATGATTGCCTGGACAATTTCACGGTCTTTCTGGCTGGCCGGCACGCCTTGCAGGAAGGTGCGGTCGATCTTCAGCACATCCAGGGGCAGGTGCTTGAGGTAGGCCAAGGACGAGTAGCCGGTGCCGAAGTCGTCGATCGACAGGGCGACGCCCAGGGCGCGGACCCGTTTCAGCAGGTTGACCGTGCGCTGGATATCCCCCATCAAGGCGTTTTCGGTCACTTCCAGCTCCAGCTGGTGCGCTGAGACCCCGGCGTGGAACAAGGCCGTCTCCACCTCGTTGGGCAGTTCGTCATGGCTGAGGGTCACCGCCGAGCAGTTGACCGTTACCTTGAGGTCGCCGTGGCCGCCGCGCTGCAGCAGGGCCAGGTCGGCGCAGGCGTGCCGCAACACCCACAAGTCGAGGTCGACGATCAGGCCGTTGGTTTCGGCTATGCCGATGAACCGGTCGGGCCCAAGCAGCCCATGCTGGGGGTGCTGCCAGCGTACCAGGGCTTCCAGCTTGGCCACCCGCCCAGTGCGCTGGTCGAAGATCGGCTGGTAATGCACGCACAGGCCGCGCTCTTCCAGCAGCGCCAGTCGCAACTCTTCTTCCAGTTGCAGGGCAATCGAGGCGCGTGCCTTGAGACTGTCATTGAAAAAATTCAGGCTGTTGCGGCCGTTGTCCTTGGACTGGTAAAGGGCCAGGTCCGCATGCTTGAGCAGCTCTTCGGCGCTGCTGCCATCATCCGGAAAGATACTCACCCCAATACTGGTGGTCATCACCATGCGCCTGCCGCAAAGCTCGATGGGGTCTTTCATGCGTTGCATGATGCGCTGGGCCAGGTGGCGGGCTTCGTCGCGGCTGTTGAGGCTGGTGACCACACAGAACTCATCGCCACCAAAGCGTGCCACCAGGTCCTGGCTGCGGGTCGCGGCCTTGATATGGTTGGCAATGACCTTGAGCAATTCATCGCCAGCGTGGTGGCCAAGGCTGTCATTGATGCGTTTGAAATGGTCGATATCCAGGAACATCACCGCCAGGCGGCTTTCGCTGGCCAGGTGCTCGGCCAGGCGTTCGGCGAACAGTTGGTTGAAACCACGGCGGTTGACCAGGTTGGTCAGTGCATCGTAGTGCGCTGCCTGCTGCAGTGACGCGCGGGCCTGGTCCAGTTCGCTGAGCAGCACGCTGACCCGGCGCAGGTCATGCTCCTTGCTTTGCAGCTTCTTGTCGGCCAGGGCCGCACTGATGCTGGCACCGCTGATCAGCAAGGTGATGAAACCGATGCCCAGCGCCAGTTGCAGGCTGTTATCCCCAGACGGCAAGCGCAGTGCGGTATCGCTGGGGATGACCAGGGTCATCGCCGACATCGCCGTGAAATGGGAAGCCACCATGCCCGCGGCGATCAGCAGGCTGGCGCCGTACTTCGTGGCCTGGTACAGGGTGCCGCTGCCATTGCGAAAGTTGCGCGCCAGGTACAATGCCAGCAGGCTGGTGAGCGGGGCGATGATGGCAGCACCCAGCAGCGGGCCGGTCTGGTAGTACTGCCGGGCGCCGGTTTGCATCGCGGCCATGCCGACAAAGTGCATGAGGACGATACCCATGCCGATCAGTACCGCGCTTTGGACGATGTGTGGCGTGCGCATGTCCTTGCGATCGAGGCTGCGCATGGCCAGCCAGGCAACCGCCAGGGCAATGAGCAGGGAAAGGATGGTCAGCGGCAGGTCGTAGTGCACTTCGACGGATGCCTGAAAGGCCAGCATGCTGATGAAATGCATGGCCCATATGCCGCCGGCCAGGCAGCAGGCGCCAAGTACGTTCCATTGCCGGTGGGCGGTAGGGTCTTCGCTGTGGGACTGGCGCTCGGCCATGTCGAGGGTGGCGAAACAGGCTGCGCAGGCTACTACGTAGGCGAGTAGAACCAGCAGCGGCTCATGCCGACAATCGAGCAGGATACGTCCGGTTGCCGGCAAGTCGGCGAACAGTTGCAGGCCCAGCCACTCCATGGAATGCCTCTCGATCGAGTTTTCACTCGTCTGCGCTACAACCCTGTGCAGACTGCCCAGAGGCAGTATAGGAACAAGTGTTTAAGCCTTCCTGGATAATGGCACATTGATTTCTACGATTTGGTTATCAACCTAATCGCTGTCGGAAATATGGCCCCCACCCAAGGGCAGCGTGCCCGCTATGTGCCTGGCACCGGCTACGCCAGTTTTCGCGGGTACCTGCGCTGCCCAGGGGGAGGGGTGCTGGTATGGCTTCAGCCGGCGACTAGTACACGAATGGCTTCCAGGCGCAGGGCAGCTTTTTCCAGCATTGCCAGGCCCTCTTCGCGCTGCTTGCGCAGGGCGTCGATTTCGCTGTCACGCACGCTTGGGTTCACCGCTTGCAAGGCGAGCAGGCGCGCCAGTTCTTCGTCGGCCTCCGCTGCCAGGCGGCGTTGGGCTTCGGCCACACGCTCGACGTGGGTCGGCAGGATCTTCTCTTCGCCACCGCTGATGCGCTTGGCCAACACGTCGCGCTGCGCCTGGACAAACTTGTTGGCACTGGCCCGTGGCACGCTTTCAAGCTGGTCGTTGAGCGTTTCGAAGGCCACGCGCGAGGCCAGGTCGTTGCCGTTGGCATCGAGCAGGCAGCGCAGTGCCGCAGGGGGCAGGTAACGTCCCAGTTGCAAGCTTCGCGGTGCCACCACCTCGCTGACGAACAGCAGTTCGAGCAGCACGGTACCGGGCTTGAGCGCCTTGTTCTTGATCAGGGCGACGGCCGTATTGCCCATGGAGCCAGACAGCACCAGGTCCATGCCGCCTTGCACCATCGGGTGTTCCCAGGTCAGGAACTGCATGTCTTCGCGCGACAGCGCCTGGGCGCGGTCGTAGGTAATGGTCACACCTTCGTCGTCGCCCAGCGGGAAGCTGGCGTCGAGCATTTTTTCGCTCGGCTTGAGGATGAGGGCGTTCTCGGAGTGGTCTTCGCTGTCGATGCCAAAGGCGTCGAACAGCGTTTCCATGTAGATCGGCAGGGCGAACTGGTCGTCCTGCTCGAGGATGGCTTCAACCAGCGCCTCGCCTTCACCCGCGCCGCCCGAGTTCAGCTCCAGCAAGCGATCGCGGCCGGTGTGCAGTTCGGCTTCCAGGCGCTCGCGTTCGTGACGGGCGTCGGCCACCAGGCTGTCCCAGGCCTTGCTGTCGCCGCCTTCGAGCAGCGGCAGCAGGCGTGGGCCGAACTGGTGCTGCAGGGCGTTGCCGGTCGGGCAGGTGTTGAGGAACGCGTTGAGCGCTTCGTGGTACCACTGGAACAGGCGTTCCTGCGGGCTGCCCTGCAGGTAGGGAACATGCAACTGGATGGTGTGCTTCTGGCCGATACGGTCCAGACGGCCGATACGTTGTTCCAGCAGGTCCGGGTGGGCCGGCAGGTCGAACATCACCAAGTGGTGCGAAAACTGGAAGTTGCGGCCTTCGCTGCCGATCTCGGAGCAGATCAGCACCTGGGCGCCGAACTCCTCATCGGCAAAGTAGGCGGCTGCCCGGTCGCGCTCCAGAATGCTCATGCCCTCATGGAACACCGAGGCCGGAATGCCGGAGCGCACGCGCAGGGCGTCTTCCAGGTCCATGGCGGTTTCGGCGTGGGCACAGATGACCAGCACCTTGGTGCGCTTGAGCATTTTCAGGGTGTCGATCAACCAGTCGACCCTTGGGTCGAAACGCCACCAGCGCTCGTCGTCGGTGCTGTCACCCTGTGCCTGGAAGGCGACCTCCGGGTACAGCTCGGCTTTCTCGCCTGGCGGCAGCTCGCGGTATTGCTCGGGCATGGCCACCGGGTACGGGTGCAGTTGGCGCTCCGGGAAGCCCTGGACCGCCGCGCGGGTGTTACGGAACAGCACTCGGCCGGTGCCGTGGCGGTCGAGCAGCTCACGGATCAGCCGCGCGCTGGCCTGGGTATCGCCATCGCTGACCGCGGCCAGCAGCGCTTCGCCCTCAGCCCCCAGGAAGCCCTGGATGGTGGCGTGTGCCTTCGGCGACAGGCGGCCTTCGTCGAGCAGCTCTTGCACGGCTTCGGCGACCGGGCGGTAGTGATCGCTTTCGGCGCGGAAGGCGGCCAGGTCGTGGAAACGGTTGGGGTCGAGCAGGCGCAGGCGAGCGAAGTGGCTGTCCTGGCCAAGCTGTTCGGGGGTAGCGGTAAGCAGCAGTACGCCAGGAATCACCTGGGCCAGTTGCTCGACCAGGGCGTATTCGGCGCTGACCTGGTCCTCGTGCCAGACCAGGTGGTGAGCCTCATCGACAACCATCAGGTCCCAGCCGGCGGCAAACAGCGCATCCTGGGCCTTCTCGTCCTCTACCAGCCACTCCAGGGCCACCAGTGCCAACTGGGCGTCATCGAACGGGTTGCTGGCGTCGCTTTCGATGAAACGTTCGGCGTCGAACAGCGCCACCTGCAAGTTGAAGCGCCGGCGCATTTCTACCAGCCACTGGTGCTGAAGGTTCTCCGGCACCAGGATCAGTACTCGGCTGGCCCGGCCCGTCAGCAACTGGCGGTGAATGACCAGGCCAGCCTCGATGGTCTTGCCCAGGCCCACTTCGTCGGCCAGCAGTACCCGCGGCGCGCTGCGGTCGGCGACTTCGCGGGCAATGTGCAACTGGTGAGCGATTGGCTGAGCGCGGCAACCGCCCAGCCCCCACAGCGCCGACTGCATCTGCTTGCTGGTGTGCTGCAGTGTGTTGTAGCGCAGGCTGAACCACGCCAAAGGGTCGATCTGCCCGGCAAACAGGCGGTCGCTGGCCAGGCGGAACTGAATGAAGTTCGACAGCTGGGTTTCCGGCAAGGTGCGCGGCTGGTTCTGCCCGTCGAGGCCGTGGTAGACCATCAGCCCGTCGATGTCCTCGACCTCGCGTACGGTCAGCTTCCAGCCTTCGAAGTGGGTGATCTGGTCACCTGGCGCGAAGCGCACGCGAGTCAGCGGCGCATTGCGCAGGGAATACTGGCGCGTGTCGCCAGTGGCCGGGTAGAGCACGGTCAACAGGCGGCCATCCTGCGCCAGGATGGTACCCAGGCCGAGCTCTGCTTCGCTGTCGCTGATCCAGCGTTGCCCCGGTTGATACTGCTGCGCCATACTGCCTGAACTCCCGCGATGAAAAAGCCGATTATGTTAACGGATCGGCCGGTGAGACCAAAGTGCCGAGCGCACCTAATGGTGCCGAAAGCCATCAGTCTAGCCGTTTCACCGCTCTGTACCGCACCGCCGACGAGGGCCACGCACCAACATGTCTGCCAAGCACAGCTGGATCAGCGCTTTCATCGCCCTGGGCAGCCTGTTGCTGCTCAGTGCCTGCGAGCAGAAAACCTTCGAGCCTTTGGCCCCCATTCCCACCGATCAGCTTGAAGTGCTGGGCGTGCAGGCGCCGATCAAGAGCGTGCATTTTCGCGACCGCGATGGCGAAGGGCTGCTGGTATTGAGCCGCAGCGATGGCCAGGCCAGCGACCCGGAAAGCGAGCAGGAGGTCGACAAGGTGGTGCTCAAGGCCACCTTGTACGGGCGCACGGCGCAAAGCGATGCGTTCAAGGCCCGCTGGCAGATCGAGCAGGAAACCACGTGCCCCGGCCTGGACCTGGATGTCGACTTCTATACGGATGTCAGTGACGTCAGCGACCTGAACAAAGATGGCGTGGCCGAAGTGACAGTTGCCAGTCACGCCTTTTGCGGCGGGGGTATCGACCCCCACGACATCGCCATCGAAATGCGTGAAGGGCAGGCCAGCTACACCATTACCGGGCAGTCGCTGATCAGCCCCGCAGGCGAGGACCCGGTGGGGGGCGAGCGCACCGACAGCGCTTCGCTCAAGAACGCCCCGCAAGTGTTGCGTGACCACATGGATGCGGTCTGGCAGCAGGTCTACAAGCGCCCCTGGAGCGAAGCCAGCCCGCCCAGTGACGACGAGCCTGACGATGATGTGGAGTAAAGGCTGGGCCTGAGATCAAGGTAATGCCGCGCCTGCCGATACAGCGGGCATAGGAGAACGCCCATGCTGCCGCCGATCATACCGCTCAGTGCCGCCCCGGTGACCTCGCAACAGGACCCGGTCAAACCTACCCCCGACATCAAGCCGGTGGTACCGGCGCAGCCTGCGTCCGGCGAAACTGCCATCGACCTCAAGCAGCAGCGTGATCCACAGGAGCAGGCACTGCTGTTGCGTGATGAGCAGCGCCGCCAGCAGCAACGGCGCCAGCAGCGTGGGGAAGGGCGCTACAACCCCGAGCCTGGCGACGAGGTCAACGCCGACAATACTGTCCCGGTCGTGCCATTGATGGACGAGCCCAACCGCCAAGGGCTGCTGGTGGACATCGAAGTCTGACACGGGGCTGGTCAGCGCCTGCGTCGGGCTTCATCATGCAAGTCTCCGTTGATCGTCGAGCCCACCCATGAGCCAAGACAACCTTATCGATTTCGATGCTGAACGCGCCAAGCGCGTGCATGACCTCAAGGAAAAGCGCCTGAACGAGATGCGCAATGCATTCGAACAAGCCCTGCCGTTGAACACCGGCAAGAAAAAGAAGCCCAAGGGCAAGCCGAAGAAGCGCTGAAACTTGACGCAGGTCAACCCTGCACCTGCCTCGTGTGCCCGGGCCCGGGCACCATTGACCCTGATCAATTTTCCCTCGCCCGACATTGGTTAACGTTCTCCCATCGGACAACGGCAAACGAGTGGGGAGGCCAGCATGTTCTTCGACAATGTGGTTATCGCCGGTGTGGTAACGGTCGGGCTGATGGTTGCTTTCTTTGCCGGTCTGGGCATTTTCATCTGGAAGGACTCGAACAAGCGCAAGCCGCGCTGACCTTCCGGGTACACGAGCACGCAAGGCATTTAGGGCGACTTCGGTCGCCCATTTTTTTTGCCTGGCATTTGCGTGTTGCCTGCTGGGCCGCAGGGCTCAAGCCAGCTATCGCGCAGCGTGGCGTGCGCTGGCGCAGCAGTTGGATTGCAATGAAGATGAGTAGCTAGCTAATTATTCATTTTCACTTTATTCTCTGCGCCATTGTCTATCTTTTTACTACTACCCTCCCCGCAAGGTTCGCCCAGTGCCCATCACGCTTCAGGCCCTGTTCGCCCCCACCCCCCTCGCCATCAAGTTCGCCATCAAAACCCTGCTCGGTGGTGGCCTGGCGTTGTGGCTGGCAATGCGTTGGGGCCTGGAGCAGCCGTCCTGGGCATTGATGACGGCGTTTATCGTTGCCCAGCCGCTGTCTGGCATGGTGGTGCAGAAAGGCCTGGCGCGGTTGGCCGGGACCTTTGTCGGTACGGTCATGGCGGTGGTGCTGCTGGGCCTGTTCGCCCAGACCCCGGGGCTGTTTCTGATTGCCCTGGCCTTGTGGCTGGCCTTGTGCACCGCCGCCTCTACCCAGTTGCGCAGTGCCTGGGCCTATGCCTTCGTGCTGGCCGGCTACACGGCAGCGATCATCACCTTGCCGGCCATCGACCACCCGCTGCAGGTGTTCGACCAGGCGGTGGCCCGCTGCACCGAGATCAGCCTGGGTATTTTCTGCGCCACGGCCAGCAGTGCCTTGCTCTGGCCGATGCGGGTCGAGCAGCAGCTTGGCGGCCAGGCGCGTCAGGCCTGGCAGAACGGTCTGCAGGCCGCCAGTGCGATGCTGGGTGGCGAGGACGATGCACGCAGGGGCTTGCTGGAGAGCCTGGGGCGCATCGTTGCCATCGACAGCCAGCGCGAGCATGCCTGGTTCGAAGGCAACCGCGGGCGTCAGCGTGCCCGTGCCATTCGTGGGCTAAGCCAGAAGCTGATGGTGCTGTTGCGTATTTCCCGGTCGGTGCGCCGGCAGTGGCGGCAACTGGATGAGCAGCAGGCGGAACACCTGGCCCCCTGGTTGTCTGAAGTTCGGGCGCTGCTGGACAAGCCCGACCAGCCCAGCCTGTTGTTGCTGCGCCAGCGCGTCTGGGATGCCGCGCACGATGAGCATATAAGTTCGGTTGAGCATTACTGCCTGGCGCGCATGGCCCTGCTGCTGGATTACGCAATGGCCGCCGGCCAGGCGCTGGATGCTGTGGAAACGGGCACGGCGCCGAAGGATGTCGGCCAAGGCCTGGCCGTGCACCGCGATTGGTCGCTGGCCTTGCTGTTCGGTTCGCGTAGCGCACTGGCGTTTCTGGTGATGAGCGCTTTCTGGCTGGCCACCGCCTGGCCTTCGGCGCCGGGCGGCCTGGTGCTGACCTGTGTGGTCTGCAGCCTGTTCGCCAGCCGCGAGAATGGCGCGCAGATTGGCTTGAGTTTCCTGCGCGGGATCTGCCTGGCCATACCGGCAGCGTTCCTGGTCGGGCAGATTCTGCTGCCGCAATGGAGCAGTTTCGCGCTGCTTTGCCTGGGCATGGGCGTGCCGCTGTTGTTCGGCGCGCTGGGCATGGCCCACCCGCGTACCGGCGCCACTGCCACCTCTTATTGCCTGCACTTCATCGTACTGGTGTCGCCGGTGAATGCCATGCAGTTCAGCGTGGCGACCATGCTCAACAGTGCCTTGGCCATGCTGGTAGGGGTGTCGGCAGCGGTCATGGCGTTTCGCTTGTTGGTGTTCCGTCACCCGGCCTGGCTTGGGCGGCGCCTGCGTGCTGCAACCCAGAGTGACCTGGTGCGCCTGACCCGGCGTGACCTGCGCGGGGCCGATACTTGGTTCGGCGGGCGCATGGCCGACCGCCTGATGCAGTTGGCGCGGCATGCCAGCGAGTTGCCCGAGGGCGAGCGCAAGCGCTGGGACGATGGCCTGCACGGGCTGGATATCGGTGATGAACTGGTGCACCTGCGCATGTGCCTGGCGGTCGCGCAGGCGCCGTTGGGCGGCGCCGAGCGGGAGTACCTGCAGCAAGTGGAGGCGGTACTGGCCAAAGGGCCTGCCGCCGGGCGCGGGCAACAGCTGGACAGTGCCAGCGAACGATTCATTGCTGCGTTGCACCGCCAGCCTGCGAGCGACCCGCTGCGGTTGGCCGAGGGCGCGGTGCTGCAATTGCAGAAAAGCTGGGGCAAGTGGTGCCGCTGGCAGGAGGAAGCCCATGGGGTTGCGTGAATGGGAAGTGGGGGGCGTGCTGCTCAGCCCGTTTTTGCTTTATGTGTTGCTGGCGCTGGTGCTTACCGGCCTGCTGCGCCTGCTGGTGCAGGCCACACCGTTGGCGCGCTGGATCTGGCATGAAGCGCTGTTCGATGCGGCGGTTTTCGTTTGTGTGCTGTTCCTGGTGGTACGCCTGCTGGGAGCTTTTTAAAGGAGTGTTTCGATGCGTGCGGCCGTACGTACTCTTGTAACCCTGTGTGTGGTGGCCCTGGCCGTGTTGGCCGGCTACCAACTGTGGCAGTACTACATGCTTACCCCCTGGACCCGGGATGCCCGTGTGCGCGCCGATGTGGTGGTGATTGCACCTGACGTTTCCGGCTGGGTGCGCCAGCTCAAGGTGCATGACAACCAGCAGGTCAAGGCGGGTGAGCTGTTGATGAGCATCGACCGCGAGCGTTTCCAGGCCGCGTTCGACCAGGCCAGTGCGGTGACGCAAACTCGCGCCCAGCAGCTGCGCCTGCGCGAGAGTGAAGCAGCCCGGCGTACCGCCCTGGGGCCCGAGGCGATCAGTGCCGAGCTGCGGGAGAACGCGCAGATCAATGCTGCCATCGCCCGTGGCGAGTTGCAGGAAGCCCAGGCGCAGCTGCAGGTGGCGAAAATCAACCTGGCGCGCAGTGAAGTGCGTGCGCCGCGCAGCGGGCATATCACCAACCTGCGCCTGGCCGAAGGCAACTACGTGAACACCGGCCAGTCGGTGATGGCCTTGGTGGACGATTCGACGTTCTATATCCAGGCCTACTTCGAGGAAACCAAGCTGCCGCGCATTCGCGTGGGTGACCCGGTAAAGGTCTGGCTGATGGGCGCGGGTGAACCCATGCAGGGGCAGGTAGAAAGCATCAGCCGCGGCATCACCGACAGCAACAGCAACCCGGACAGCCAGCTGCTGCCGGAGGTTGAGCCGACCTTCAATTGGGTGCGCCTGGCCCAGCGGATACCGGTGAGAATCCGCCTGGACCAGGTGCCCGACGGCGTGACCCTGAGTGCGGGGATGACTGCGAGTGTGCAAGTGCATGAGCCGTGAGCCGGGGCCCAGGCACCCGCCACTACAGGAACATACCGCCCGAAACCTCCAGGCGCTGCCCGGTGATCCAGCCATTACCGTCTTCCCGCACCAAGGCGATCGCCGCGCTGATGTCATCCGGCAAACCCACCCGTCCCAGCGCGGTGTTGCCAGCAATGTAGTCATTCACCTGCGGGTTGTCCCGCACGACGCCCCCGCCAAAATCGGTCTCGATGGCCCCCGGCGCCAGGATGTTCACGCGAATGCCCCGGGCGCCCAGTTCCTTGGCCTGGTAGCGGGTCAGCACTTCCATCGCGCCTTTCATGGCGGCATAGGCGGCGTACCCTGGTAGGGCAAACCGTGCCAGCCCGGTCGAAATGTTGATGATCCGGCCGTTATCGACCAGCAGTGGCAACAGGCGTTGGGTGAGGAAGAACGGGCCTTTGAGCCGAATGTTCAGCAGTTGGTCGAATTGCGCCTCGCTGGTTTCGGTATACGGCACGTTCAACCCGATGCCGGCATTGTTCACCAGAAAGTCGAAACGCTGGCGACCGTGGTGCTGCTGCAAGGCAGCCGCCAGCCGCTCGGCAAAGCCGGCAAAGCTGCTGGCGTCACCCACATCCAGTTGCAGCATGGTCGCCTTCACACCTGCCTGCTCCAGCGTGGCCGCCACGGCCTGTGCTTCTTGCGCCTTGCTGTTGTAGGTGCCGATGATGTGGATGCCACGGGCGGCCAGATGCTCGGCGGTGTTACGGCCAAGGCCGCGGCTTGCGCCGGTGATCAGGGCAATCTTGCGGGTCATGGTAAGAACCTCGTGATGGGCCCTACTCGGCAGCCTGCCTGGCCGGGCTGGGGCTGATACAGGTACCGGCGGTGGGGGTGGCCGAACACCTGCAGCGCGGCGAACTGGTCGCACTGCTGCCGGCCTGGCAGGCGCCGGCCATGCCCGTGTCACTGCTGTATGCGCGGCAACGGCATGTCCCCCGCCGGGTGCAAGCGTTCATGCAATGGCTGGCAGAGGTGCTTCGCAGCGAGGTCGATGCTACGGCGTGAAGTTGAGCCGGGTCATGGCGCACGCACGGCTGCTTGCATTAGGCTTGGACTGGCGAGGCGCCCGGCAGAGGCGACCCTGTGCTGCCCAGCGTGCGTATCTTCCGATTTCATCACGAGGTTACGCCATGGCCATTACTTCCCAGGACATCTGCAACGCAGCTGACCAGCTCAAAGGCTTCGTCGGCTTTCATGACAAGCGCGGCGTTCATATCGTGCGTTTTTCCGAAGACGCGTTCGGTATGGATGTCGCTGACGCCAGCATCACCCCCTGCAGCGAGTTTGTCTGGCGCCCCGAGCAGGGGCAGCGCATGGCCCTGTGCCGGGAGCGCCTGGCACTGTTGCTGGACCAGCACGTGGATGACCGCTTGAACATCGCAGAGCCGCTGCGCATCTACCTGCGCCGCGGCGACTTGCCGGAAATCATCGCCGAGCGGCGTGTGCAGCCTACTGGCTGAGGCCCGCTCGCGCCCGTTGGGTTGATCGAGGCGTTGCCGCGCAACCGTGCAGGGGCGGCTCGACCCGCGCCTACCGGGGGCGCTGCAACAACGCCCGCATGGCCGCGGTATCCAGTGGCCGGCTCAGGTAATAGCCCTGTACTTCATGGCAGCGGTCCATTCGCAGCATGGCTAGTTGCTGTTCGGTTTCCACGCCCTCGGCCGTCACGGTCAGCCCCATTGCCTTGCCCAGGTTGATGATGGCCTGGACCACCGCACGGTCGCTGCCGCCGTTGGTGCTCAGGCCACTGATGAAGCGCTTGTCGATCTTGAGGCTGTCGAAAGGATACGTTCGCAGGTAACCCAGCGATGAATAGCCGGTACCGAAGTCGTCCATGTTCAGGCACACGCCCAGTTCTTTGAGCGACAGCATGGTCCCCAGCGCGCCCTCGATGTCGTTGAGCATCACGTTCTCGGTGATCTCCAGTTCCAGGCGTTGCGCCGGGAATGCCGTGCCCAGCAGGATTTCCCGCACGTCTTGTACCACATCGCTGCGCAGGAACTGCGCCGGTGACAGGTTGACCGACACCAGGATGTCTGCAGGCCAGTCAAGGGCGGTGCGGCAGGCCTCGTGCAGCACCCAGCGGCCCAGCGCGACAATGATATCGCTCTGTTCGGCCAGCGGGATGAAGGTATCCGGCCCCAGCAGCCCTTCCTGGGGGTGCTGCCAGCGTATCAGCGCCTCGACCGCGACCACGCGCAGGTCGCTGAGGCGGTAGCGCGGCTGATAGTGCAACTCGAACTCCTGGTTGCGCAGGGCGCGGCGCAGGTCGTTCTCCAGTTGCCGCCGGTACTGGATCTGCTGGTTCATTTCGCTGGCGAAGTAGCGCCAGGTGCTCTTGCCGTCTGCCTTGGCCTGGTACAGGGCAATGTCGGCACAGCGAATCAGCTCGCCGGCGTCGAAGCCCTGGGTGCGGGTCTGGGCGATGCCGATGCTGGCGCCAATGTGCAGGGGTTGGCTGTCGAACATGACCGGTTGTTGCAGCAAGCCGATCAGGCGCGCGCAGAAGCGGTCGATCTCCTGGCGGTTGTCCATGCCGCCAAGTACCACGATGAACTCGTCCCCGCCCAACCGCGCCACCAGGTCACCGTCGCGGGTGGTGTCGCGCAGGCGGGCTGCCACTTCCTGCAGTACCGCATCGCCAGCCGCATAGCCGAGTGAGTCGTTGATCGGCTTGAAGTTGTCCAGGTCAAGCAGCAACAGGGTCAACGGCGGTGAGTCTGTGCCGCGCAGCAGGGCCTGTTCCAGGTGCCGGGCCAGTTTGTTGCGGTTGGCCAGGCCGGTCAGTGGGTCGTGCAAGGACAGGTGCTGAATACGCGCATGGGCGTCGACTTCGTCGGTGATATCGCTGGCAGTGCCGCGCAAACCCACGGCCGTGTCCTGGTGCCAGATGGCGCGGGCGGAAATCCGACAATAGCGGTTCTGGCCATTCTGGTCGCGGTAGGTGCAGCGCAGATTGGCCAGCTGCTGTGGGTCAGCGGTAGCCAGGGCATCCAGCCAGGGCGACAAGGGCGTGGTGTCGCAGGCCAGCAACTGGTTGAGCGGTTGGCCGAGCCAGTCTTCGACCGGGTAGCCCGTCACGCTGGCAAAGCGTTGCGACAAGTAGGTCAGGCGGTGGTGCCGATCGGTCTCCCAGATCCAGTCCGATGCCGACTCGGCCACCGCGCGAAAACGTTGCTCGCTGGCCTCCAGCGCCAGGTTGCTATGCTGCAGGTGGGCAAGCGTCAAGCCGATGGCCCGGGAGCTGCGCCACGCATGGCGGCACAGGTAGAGCATGACCAGCCCAAGGATCAGCAGGGCGCTGAGCAGGGCAGGCAATACCGCCCCTAGCAGCTGGCGCCCAGGCAACACGCTGTTCCACGACAGATGGTAGCCGGTGTCGCCCAGGTTGATGCGCAGGTGGTGGTGGGCTTGTGCGTCTTCCTTCTCAACGCGTATGCCGGCCAGGCCTGCACGCTTCCCCAGCTGCGCCAGTTTGGCCTCGGTCAGCTGGTCGACGAACAGCAAGACCGGCGCCTGGCTCACTTCGCCTTCAGTGACATCGCGATCTGGCCGTATGGCCGCGGCGGTGAGCACGGCCGGCCAGCCATTGAACAGCACGAAGCGGGTGATCTGATCGCGGGCAATGGCCGCCGCTCGGGCCTGGTCGATGATCGGCTGGACAGGGGCATCTATGTACGTGCCTACGCCTGCGGGGCTGGGCTGGCCTTTGAACAGGGCATAGGTGGTGCGGCCGTTTTCCACGACGAACACGCCTTCATAGCCGCTGGCGCTGTACAGCGATTCACCTATGTTCTTTTCATCATAGGCCCACTGCCAGTCGGCTTCGCCAGACAAGTGCTGCAAGGCGTCCTCCCATACGGCATAACTGGACAGGAATTGGCGCGACGCCAGTAACCGTTGCTCCAGCGCTTGATTGGCATGGAAGGCGCTGCGTTCGCGCTCTTGCTGGTCGAGGGTTGCGGCGATGTTGAACAGTGCGCCGAGAATGACCATGCAAGCCAGACCGTAAACGGTGCTGAAGCCGGCGATCAGGTTACGCACTTGGAAACGTGGGGTAGGGCTGGCGGGTAGGAGGTTGGCAGTCCTGGCCATGCGCGAGCGGCTCCTTCAGGAAACCTCCTGCCAGGCAGTGAGGCAGCAGGTTCAATCAGGATAGGCCAGCTTCAGTGCGGTAGCTGCGCCACCGGCAAGTTTCACCCGGTCGCGGCCAGCGTGCTTGGCAGTGTATAGCGCCTTGTCTGCCTCTTGCAGCCAATGTTCCGGTGACTCCAGGCTGGCATTGAAAGGCGACAGGCCAATACTCAGGCTGATGCGCAGGTGAGGGAGCTGCGCGTTGCGATACCCGGAAACCTGCTCACGCAGGCGTTCCATGATCTGGCAGGCCTGGGCTTCGCTGGTACCCGGCAGGATCACGCAGAATTCGTCGCCACCGTAGCGCCCGGCCTGGTCGCACTCGCGCAGGTTGCGGCGCAGCTCGGCGCTGAGCTGGCGCAGTACGCAGTCGCCAACCACGTGGCCAAAGGTGTCGTTGATGGTCTTGAAATGATCGATGTCGATCAAGGCGATCACCGCGTGTGCCTTTTGCTGTTTGCATTTTTGGTATTTGACGAGCAACAGGTCTTTCCAGGCGCCGTGGTTGAGCAACCCGGTGAGGCTATCCGTGAGGCTCAGGGCGCTGAGCCGGCGTTTATGGTCGCCCAGCTGGATTGCCAGCCGGTAGCACACCCAGCCCAGGGCCAGGGGGTACAGCGTCAGCATGGGCAGGCAGGCGTATATCTGCAGTGCAGTGGCATTCAATTGCAGGCCTGGGGCGAGCAGGAGGGTGCCGACCAGAATCCCGGCCAGTTGCGCAACAGCCCCTTTGAGCACCAATTGCCGGCCCCCGGCGGCCACGTTGTTCATGGTCATCATCGACAGCACGGTCACGGTCGGCAGCGGGTTGAAGTGCATGGCGGCGGCCCAGAAACCGCCCAGCAGCGAGTCCAGCAACAGGTTGCGTTGCTCGGCCCGGTACGGGGTTGCCGACCGGCTCGCCCACAAGTAGGCGACGTGGGGCCACAACAGGCCATTGAACAGCATCAGGCCCCACACCCAGGTGGGCGGGGATTGCGGAGCCACGCCAGCCATGACGCTGAACAGGCCGATGCCCATGCCCACCACACGTGGCGGGTAGATGCGCTTGACGAACGAAAGGCCTTTGCCGCTGCGGTTGTGCATCATGCTCATGTTCTTCTACCGGGGTACCGTTTATCGCATAAATCGCATGAATATTGTCGAACAGTGTCGTCCCACTGAAAAATGACCTTACAAGCCAATTCACGGTTGATGCGATCACTGTGGGGTAACATGCGGACTTTCCTGTTGCTAGGAGTGTTGCTGATGGTTCCTTTGGCCAATGCTGCCGGTGACCCGGCGCCCCAGCGTGACGGGCGTTTTCACAATCAGGCGCAGCTACCGAAAGATGGCGTGCTGAAGAAGCTGCGCATCGGTCTGAAGTACCTGTTCCTGCGCAAACCGCCGAATACCCGGCCAACCACGCCGGTCAGCCTGCAACCGATGACCCGCCAGCAGGTGCTCGATGCGCCAGACCGCAGTTTGTGGCGGCTGGGCCATTCCACGGTATTGCTGAAGTTGCGGGGGCGCTTCTTCATTACCGACCCGGTATTCGCCGAACGCGCCTCACCGGTGCAGTGGGCCGGCCCGCAGCGGTTCCATGCGCCCCCGCTGGGGCTTGACCAGCTGCCGCCACTGGCGGCGGTGGTGTTGTCGCACGACCATTTCGATCACCTCGACGAGCAGGCAATCCGCCAGCTTGCCTCGCGTACCGGGGTTTTCCTGGCCCCGCTTGGCGTGGGTGAGCTGCTGATCAGTTGGGGCGTTGCGCCAGCGAAGGTGCGTCAGCTGGACTGGTGGCAGGAAAGCGAAGTGCAGGGTGTGCGTTTCATTGCTACCCCGGCCCAGCACTTTTCCGGGCGTGGGCTGTTGGACAGCAATCGCACCTTGTGGGCGTCGTGGGTGATCATCGACCAAGGCGTGCGGGTGTTCTTCAGTGGCGATACGGGCTATTTCAACGGGTTCAAGCTGATTGGCGAGCGCTTTGGGCCGTTTGACCTGACCCTGGTCGAGACCGGCGCCTACAATCTCGCCTGGCCTGATGTGCACATGCAGCCAGAGCAGAGCCTGCAGGCCCACCTGGATTTACGCGGGCGCTGGTTGCTGCCGATCCATAATGGCACGTTCGACTTGTCCACCCACGGCTGGCAGGAACCCTTCGAGCGCATCCTGGCGTTGGCAAACCAGGCCCAGGTACGGCTCAGTACGCCGCAGATGGGCGAGCGGGTGAGCCTCGACTCGCCGCATGCCGGGCAGAACTGGTGGCAGCCCCGCCCGGTGCGCCAGCGCAGCCTGAAGAATGAGCGAAGCGTTGCGGCGCGCTAGTGTCACTTGGTGTCGTCTTTGCCGCGCTGGCGTTGCGCCCGCTCGTGCTCCAACAGCCGCGAGGGTGCCTTGCCACTGTCACTGCGCACCTGAGCGTGGCTGATGAGCGCGAAAATGAAACTACCGCCGATGATGTTGCCGGCCAGTGTCGGCAAGGCAAACTCCAGCCAGAAGCTGCGCCAGGTTTCTTCGCCGGCCCACACCAGGTAGGACACCTCGACCGAGCCCACTACTATATGGGTGAAGTCGCCAATGGCCATCAGGTAGGTGATCATCAGGATGATCCAGATCTTGGCGTTCTCCATCGAGGGGATCATCCATACCATGGTGGCGATCATCCAGCCCGAGACGATGCCCTTGGCGAACATCTGGCTGATGTCGTTGCTCATGACCTTGTGGCCGATCTCCAGAAACGCCATGTCGGTCTTGCTGTCGAAGATCGGCAGCTCGAGCATCACCCAGGCCACCAGCAGGGTACCCGCCAGGTTGCCCAGCAGCACTACGCCCCAAAGCCGCAGAAGGCGGCCGAAGTTGGCAAGGGTAGGGCTGGTCATGACCGGCAGCACCGCAGTCAGGGTGTTCTCGGTAAACAGTTGCTGGCGGGCCAGGATCACGGCAAGGAAGCCGGCGCTGTAGCCGATGCTGGCGACTACCTGGGCGCTTTCACCTTCTGGCAGGCGGGCATAGAACAGTCCCATGGCCATCAGGGACAAGCCCATCGACAAACCGGCGGCGACAGCCGACCACCACAAGGCGGCGAGGGTCCGTTCCAGTTCCTGATCGCCCTGGTAGCGAATGGTCTCGTGCAGCACTGCCGCTCGTGGCGGTTGGTTGTGGCTGACTTCCTGCTCTTCATCTGCCGAAAGCCCTGGGGTTTTCTCGCTTTGCTCGACACTCATGGCCGTTTCGCTCCGTGGTGGGGTTCTCTACAGATTCGTGGCGATTTCATTAGTTGCCGGGGGGCAGGCGAAACGGCTGAGAAAAGTTTTTGGAACAAGGTGTTGACTCTGAATTCAAAGCGCGTATTATTCGCCTCCTCGCAGCGATCAACGCTTCGAGGCAAGCGGTAAGTTGTTGAAGTTGTTGGCTTTCGAAAGAAAGCAGCGGTAAAAAACTTCAAAATAAACGCTTGACAGCAAATGAGGAAAGCGTAGAATGCGCGCCTCGGTTGAGACGAAACGCTCTTAACCAACCGCTCTTTAACAAATCGAATCAAGCAATTCGTGTGGGTGCTTGTGAGTACGGACTGATAGTCAAAAAGATTATCAGCATCACAAGTGGCCATGCGAGAAATCACATAGTCATTTGAGATTGCTGAGCCAAGTTTAGGGTTTCTTAAAAACCCAAGCAGTATTGAACTGAAGAGTTTGATCATGGCTCAGATTGAACGCTGGCGGCAGGCCTAACACATGCAAGTCGAGCGGATGACGGGAGCTTGCTCCTTGATTCAGCGGCGGACGGGTGAGTAATGCCTAGGAATCTGCCTGGTAGTGGGGGACAACGTTTCGAAAGGAACGCTAATACCGCATACGTCCTACGGGAGAAAGCAGGGGACCTTCGGGCCTTGCGCTATCAGATGAGCCTAGGTCGGATTAGCTTGTTGGTGAGGTAATGGCTCACCAAGGCGACGATCCGTAACTGGTCTGAGAGGATGATCAGTCACACTGGAACTGAGACACGGTCCAGACTCCTACGGGAGGCAGCAGTGGGGAATATTGGACAATGGGCGAAAGCCTGATCCAGCCATGCCGCGTGTGTGAAGAAGGTCTTCGGATTGTAAAGCACTTTAAGTTGGGAGGAAGGGCAGTAAGTTAATACCTTGCTGTTTTGACGTTACCGACAGAATAAGCACCGGCTAACTCTGTGCCAGCAGCCGCGGTAATACAGAGGGTGCAAGCGTTAATCGGAATTACTGGGCGTAAAGCGCGCGTAGGTGGTTTGTTAAGTTGGATGTGAAAGCCCCGGGCTCAACCTGGGAACTGCATCCAAAACTGGCAAGCTAGAGTACGGTAGAGGGTGGTGGAATTTCCTGTGTAGCGGTGAAATGCGTAGATATAGGAAGGAACACCAGTGGCGAAGGCGACCACCTGGACTGATACTGACACTGAGGTGCGAAAGCGTGGGGAGCAAACAGGATTAGATACCCTGGTAGTCCACGCCGTAAACGATGTCAACTAGCCGTTGGAATCCTTGAGATTTTAGTGGCGCAGCTAACGCATTAAGTTGACCGCCTGGGGAGTACGGCCGCAAGGTTAAAACTCAAATGAATTGACGGGGGCCCGCACAAGCGGTGGAGCATGTGGTTTAATTCGAAGCAACGCGAAGAACCTTACCAGGCCTTGACATGCAGAGAACTTTCCAGAGATGGATTGGTGCCTTCGGGAACTCTGACACAGGTGCTGCATGGCTGTCGTCAGCTCGTGTCGTGAGATGTTGGGTTAAGTCCCGTAACGAGCGCAACCCTTGTCCTTAGTTACCAGCACGTTATGGTGGGCACTCTAAGGAGACTGCCGGTGACAAACCGGAGGAAGGTGGGGATGACGTCAAGTCATCATGGCCCTTACGGCCTGGGCTACACACGTGCTACAATGGTCGGTACAGAGGGTTGCCAAGCCGCGAGGTGGAGCTAATCTCACAAAACCGATCGTAGTCCGGATCGCAGTCTGCAACTCGACTGCGTGAAGTCGGAATCGCTAGTAATCGCGAATCAGAATGTCGCGGTGAATACGTTCCCGGGCCTTGTACACACCGCCCGTCACACCATGGGAGTGGGTTGCACCAGAAGTAGCTAGTCTAACCTTCGGGAGGACGGTTACCACGGTGTGATTCATGACTGGGGTGAAGTCGTAACAAGGTAGCCGTAGGGGAACCTGCGGCTGGATCACCTCCTTAATCGACGACATCAGCCTGCTGATGAGCTCCCACACGAATTGCTTGATTCATTGTAAAAGACGATCAAGACCCAAAGTTATACCATTAGGTCTGTAGCTCAGTTGGTTAGAGCGCACCCCTGATAAGGGTGAGGTCGGCAGTTCAAATCTGCCCAGACCTACCATTTTTGGTTGGAATGTTGAGCACCCCATGCCTCTGGATAAAGAGTGGTGAGGACGGCTCTTCTGCAGTTCAAATCTGCCCAGACCTACCATTACATGGTTCAGCCGTAGAATACGGGGCCATAGCTCAGCTGGGAGAGCGCCTGCCTTGCACGCAGGAGGTCAGCGGTTCGATCCCGCTTGGCTCCACCACTTTCTGCGGTAGATGTTGCTCCTGCTCAGAAATTAGAAATGAACATTCGTCGATGAATGTTGATTTCTGACTTTTGTCAGATCGTTCTTTAAAAATTCGGATATGTGATAGATATAGACTGACATGCACTTTCACTGGTGTGTGATCAGGCTAAGGTAAAATTTGTGAGTTCTGCTCTTAACTGAGCGAAATGCGAATTTTCGGCGAATGTCGTCTTCACAGTATAACCAGATTGCTTGGGGTTATATGGTCAAGTGAAGAAGCGCATACGGTGGATGCCTTGGCAGTCAGAGGCGATGAAAGACGTGGTAGCCTGCGATAAGCTTTGGGGAGTCGGCAAACAGACTGTGATCCAGAGATCTCTGAATGGGGGAACCCACTCAGCACAAGCTGAGTATCTTGTACTGAATACATAGGTGCAAGAGGCGAACCAGGGGAACTGAAACATCTAAGTACCCTGAGGAAAAGAAATCAACCGAGATTCCCTTAGTAGTGGCGAGCGAACGGGGACCAGCCCTTAAGTTGATTTGAGATTAGTGGAACGCTCTGGAAAGTGCGGCCATAGTGGGTGATAGCCCCGTACACGAAAATCTCTTATCAATGAAATCGAGTAGGACGGAGCACGAGAAACTTTGTCTGAATATGGGGGGACCATCCTCCAAGGCTAAATACTACTGACTGACCGATAGTGAACCAGTACCGTGAGGGAAAGGCGAAAAGAACCCCGGAGAGGGGAGTGAAATAGAACCTGAAACCGTATGCGTACAAGCAGTGGGAGCCTACTTTGTTAGGTGACTGCGTACCTTTTGTATAATGGGTCAGCGACTTATATTCAGTGGCGAGCTTAACCGAATAGGGGAGGCGTAGCGAAAGCGAGTCTTAATAGGGCGTTTAGTCGCTGGGTATAGACCCGAAACCGGGCGATCTATCCATGGGCAGGTTGAAGGTTAGGTAACACTGACTGGAGGACCGAACCGACTACCGTTGAAAAGTTAGCGGATGACCTGTGGATCGGAGTGAAAGGCTAATCAAGCTCGGAGATAGCTGGTTCTCCTCGAAAGCTATTTAGGTAGCGCCTCATGTATCACTGTAGGGGGTAGAGCACTGTTTCGGCTAGGGGGTCATCCCGACTTACCAAACCGATGCAAACTCCGAATACCTACAAGTGCCGAGCATGGGAGACACACGGCGGGTGCTAACGTCCGTCGTGAAAAGGGAAACAACCCAGACCGTCAGCTAAGGTCCCAAAGTCATGGTTAAGTGGGAAACGATGTGGGAAGGCTTAGACAGCTAGGAGGTTGGCTTAGAAGCAGCCACCCTTTAAAGAAAGCGTAATAGCTCACTAGTCGAGTCGGCCTGCGCGGAAGATGTAACGGGGCTCAAACCATGCACCGAAGCTACGGGTATCATCTTATGATGATGCGGTAGAGGAGCGTTCTGTAAGCCTGTGAAGGTGAGTTGAGAAGCTTGCTGGAGGTATCAGAAGTGCGAATGCTGACATGAGTAACGACAATGCGAGTGAAAAACTCGCACGCCGAAAGACCAAGGTTTCCTGCGCAACGTTAATCGACGCAGGGTTAGTCGGTCCCTAAGGCGAGGCTGAAAAGCGTAGTCGATGGAAAACAGGTTAATATTCCTGTACTTCCAGTTATTGCGATGGAGGGACGGAGAAGGTTAGGCCAGCCTGGCGTTGGTTGTCCAGGTTTAAGGTGGTAGGCTGGAATCTTAGGCAAATCCGGGATTTCAAGGCCGAGAGCTGATGACGAGTTGCCTTTAGGCGACGAAGTGGTTGATACCATGCTTCCAAGAAAAGCTCCTAAGCTTCAGATAACTGGGAACCGTACCCCAAACCGACACAGGTGGTTAGGTAGAGAATACCAAGGCGCTTGAGAGAACTCGGGTGAAGGAACTAGGCAAAATGGCACCGTAACTTCGGGAGAAGGTGCGCCGGCGAGGGTGAAGGACTTGCTCCGTAAGCTCATGCCGGTCGAAGATACCAGGCCGCTGCGACTGTTTATTAAAAACACAGCACTCTGCAAACACGAAAGTGGACGTATAGGGTGTGACGCCTGCCCGGTGCCGGAAGGTTAATTGATGGGGTTAGCGCAAGCGAAGCTCTTGATCGAAGCCCCGGTAAACGGCGGCCGTAACTATAACGGTCCTAAGGTAGCGAAATTCCTTGTCGGGTAAGTTCCGACCTGCACGAATGGCGTAACGATGGCGGCGCTGTCTCCACCCGAGACTCAGTGAAATTGAAATCGCTGTGAAGATGCAGTGTATCCGCGGCTAGACGGAAAGACCCCGTGAACCTTTACTATAGCTTTGCACTGGACTTTGAATTTGCTTGTGTAGGATAGGTGGGAGGCTTTGAAGTGGGGACGCCAGTTCTCATGGAGCCATCCTTGAAATACCACCCTGGCAACTTTGAGGTTCTAACTCAGGTCCGTTATCCGGATCGAGGACAGTGTATGGTGGGTAGTTTGACTGGGGCGGTCTCCTCCCAAAGAGTAACGGAGGAGTACGAAGGTGCGCTCAGACCGGTCGGAAATCGGTCGTAGAGTATAAAGGCAAAAGCGCGCTTGACTGCGAGACAAACACGTCGAGCAGGTACGAAAGTAGGTCTTAGTGATCCGGTGGTTCTGTATGGAAGGGCCATCGCTCAACGGATAAAAGGTACTCCGGGGATAACAGGCTGATACCGCCCAAGAGTTCATATCGACGGCGGTGTTTGGCACCTCGATGTCGGCTCATCACATCCTGGGGCTGAAGCCGGTCCCAAGGGTATGGCTGTTCGCCATTTAAAGTGGTACGCGAGCTGGGTTTAGAACGTCGTGAGACAGTTCGGTCCCTATCTGCCGTGGACGTTTGAGATTTGAGAGGGGCTGCTCCTAGTACGAGAGGACCGGAGTGGACGAACCTCTGGTGTTCCGGTTGTCACGCCAGTGGCATTGCCGGGTAGCTATGTTCGGAAGAGATAACCGCTGAAAGCATCTAAGCGGGAAACTTGCCTCAAGATGAGATCTCACTGGGATCTTGAATCCCCTAAAGGGCCGTCGAAGACTACGACGTTGATAGGTTGGGTGTGTAAGCGCTGTGAGGCGTTGAGCTAACCAATACTAATTGCCCGTGAGGCTTGACCATATAACACCCAAGCAATTTGCTAGCGCAGATTGCGGTGGTGAAGATGACATGAACCGAAAGTTCGCAAGGCATCACAAACATCACATATCCGAATTCGCTGGGCTGTCCATCTGGACATTCTGGCTACAGAATTTCTTGACGACCATAGAGCATTGGAACCACCTGATCCCATCCCGAACTCAGCAGTGAAACGATGCATCGCCGATGGTAGTGTGGGGTTTCCCCATGTGAGAGTAGGTCATCGTCAAGATTCATTTCGCAAAACCCCTATCTGCGTATGCAGGTAGGGGTTTTGTCTTTCTCGCGCCATTGTCCCGGGCTGCGACAATATGACTGCCCTCACAACGTGACTTTCCCTCGGCTACCCTTCGTCAAGGCTTAGGTCCGGGGCATCCCTGCCCCTCGACCTGGCGATGCCAGCGCACCGTGCTGCGCATTTCTGGACTTCCACCGTCCCATCACTTGAGGTAGCAAGCAAGATGGCCAAGGCCGCCGATGTCGTTGTGCAATGCCTGGAAAACGAAGGTGTCGAGTATGTATTCGGCATTCCTGGTGAGGAAAACCTCGACCTGCTCGAATCCCTGCGCAAGTCGAAGATCAAACTGGTACTGACCCGTCACGAGCAGTCTGCAGGCTTCATGGCGGCTACCTACGGTCGCCTGACCGGCAAGACCGGCGTCAGCCTGTCGACCCTCGGCCCGGGTGCCACCAACCTGGTCACGGCCAGCGCCTATGCCTACCTGGGCGGCATGCCGATGATGATGATCACCGGCCAGAAGCCGATCAAGAAGTCCAAGCAGGGCCGCTTCCAGATCATCGACGTGTGCGGCATGATGGACCCCATCACCAAGTACACCCACCAGTTCGCTTCGGCCGACAACATCCCTTCGCGCATGCGTGAAGCCTTCCGCCTGGCTGAAGAAGAAAAGCCGGGTGCCGTGCACCTGGAACTGCCGGAAGACATCGCCGCCGAGCAGACCGACGCGCTGCCGATCCCGCGCAGCCTGCACCGCCGCCCGCTGGCCGAGCACGTGGCCATTGAAGCTGCGATTGAAAAGCTGCACAAAGCCCGCAGTCCGATTTTGGTTATCGGCGCCGGTGCCAACCGCAAGATGACCGCCAAGGTCCTCAAGCAACTGGTCGATAATACCGGTGTCCCATTCGTCACCACCCAGCTGGGTAAAGGTGTGGTCGACGAGCGCCACCCACGCTTCCTGGGTAACGCTGCGCTGTCGTCAGGCGATTTCGTGCACCGTGCGATCGAAGCGGCGGACCTCATCGTCAACATCGGCCACGATGTGATCGAGAAGCCGCCGTTCTTCATGGTGCGTGGCGGCACCGAAGTCATCCATATCAACTTCCGTTCCGCCGAAGTCGATGCCGTGTACTTCCCGCAGGTTGAAGTGATCGGCGACATCGCCAACGCCGTGTGGCAGATCGCTGAAGGCCTGGGCGACACTTCGCACTGGGACTTCACCCGCCTCATGGCGATTCGTGAAGCCAACGAAGCGCAGATCGCCGAAGGCGCCGACGACGACCGCTTCCCGGTCTACCCACAGCGCCTGGTGGCCGACATTCGTCGCGTGCTGCCGTCCGAAGGCATCGTGGCCCTGGACAACGGCATCTACAAGATCTGGTTCGCCCGTAACTACAAGGCGCACAAGCCGAACACCGTGCTGCTGGACAACGCCCTGGCGACCATGGGCGCCGGCTTGCCATCGGCCATGGCTGCACACCTGGTCTACCCGGATCGCCCGGTGATTTCGGTGTGCGGTGACGGCGGCTTCATGATGAACAGCCAGGAACTGGAAACCGCCGTGCGCCTGGGCATGCACATCACCGTGGTGATCCTGCGTGACGATGGCTACGGCATGATCCGCTGGAAGCAGGCCAACATGGGCTTCACCGATTTCGGCCTAGACTACGGCAACCCGGACTTCGTCAAGTATGCCGAAGCCTACGGCGCCAATGGCCACCGCGTGGAAAGCGCCGACGGCCTGCTGCCGCTGCTGGAGCACTGCATCAAGACCCCAGGCGTGCACGTGATCGACTGCCCGGTCGACTACAGCGAAAACGACCGCATCCTCAACAGCGAGCTGCGTGAGCGCGCGCTGGCGGTATAAGAGCTGATGTCCTTATCGGGACTGCACGCTGGCACCCACAGGTCTCTCAAGATTCTGTGGGTGTTGACTGGTGGCACATAACCAACACTTCACGTCTCGCAAGTCGATCATGCTCAGGCTCTTCAATTTATGGAGAGTACGAGTTCATGACCATCGGTTCTAGTCACAACCACCCTGCTGATCTGGCCATTGAGCCATCCTTGCCTTTGCAGCCTCGGGCCGCGCGTTTTCCAAATCCTCCAGACCTCTGCTTCGACTATCGCCTTCTTGTTGAACAACAGGGAGGTGTTGCACGTGCCGCCCGCCCGGAGCATCGGATCTGTATTGTTGGTGCTGGCGTGACAGAGCTAACAGCTGCTCGGGAATTGTTGCGCTGTGGTTTTACCCGCATCACTTTGATAGAGCAATCTCAGCGCGTGGGTGGGCGCCACCTGACAGTGGTGAACAACGGCGGCAATTACAAGCAGCCTTCAACCCCATTCGAAATGGGGGCCATGCGTATGCCTCTGTTCAACAGGACAGGGGAATCACCTAAAGATGGTTGCTCGCTTATGGCCTACTACGCGACGCTGTTTAAGCTAAAACTTTCCGATTTCCCGAACCCTGGGACGCCTTGGGTGAACACAACCGGTATCTATCTTCGTGACGGGGAACTTGAGGAGGAGGGGAAGCCGAAGTTGCTGTTTTGGCGGAATCCACAAGGGGATACTCCTCCACCGACAGCAACGCTGCAAAAGGTCTATGAAAAATGGCAGCGCTTCGCCACGCAGTTTGCCGAGCGCGTTGCCATGGTGTATGGCACGCCATCCTGGGCGTCGACATGGCAAGCTATAGTCGAGCGTTACCACCTGCTGTCATTCAGGGATCTTGTGCGTTTGCCAATGCTCACTGTGTGGAATCCCGCAAACCCTGCTGATTTTGGCGGGCTGGGCATGAGCAGCGAAGAGTCGGCTATTTTCTATTCAATCGGTATTGGTGATGGTAGCTGGGGTGCATTTTACGACGTCTGCTGCCTGTATCCGCTGCGTACTGCGATCTTTGGCTTCAGCAGTCATTTGCAACTGGTGCATGGCCGCGTTGATCAGGATGGATTGCCCTATGCTGCGCCGTATCTGGAAGCCAGCAATGTTCCTGATAGTAGAGGGCTGATGTTCAACGGTCCTGCGTATATCGGTCTAGCGGCGATGGATGAAAGTCTGTTGTTTCTCGACGCCGGGATGAACGGCACTTCGCTTTATGATCATCTCCTTCGACAAGATGACGGGCTGTTGACAGACACCTCGGTCCGTTCCTTGCAAAAGCTTGAAGCGGGTCGTATTCGGGTCGGATACTGCTGGCACTGCAGTGATCCTGCACATCAAAGCCTCCAATATGATGACTTCGACAGTGTGATCCTGACTGTCCCTTCCTGGCTGATCGAGACCAACATGCGCCTCGACGGTTTTAGCCGTCAGATACTGCCGCAGTCGATTGTGGATGCGTGGAAGCACGCTCATTGGGAAACCAGCTGCAAAGTCTATGCGCCACTGAAGAAGAGTTATCTGGACAGTAAATCAGCTTTACCCCAGATCCTCGTCACCGACAGCTTGGTCCACGACGTATACGCCTATCGGTACAACGATCGTTACCCCGACGACTGCATCCTGCTCAGCTACACATGGGAAGATGATGCAACGAAGCTAGCCGTATTCACTGATGAAGAACTGGCCAACAAGTGTGGAGGAACTCGACCGAATCCTCCTGCGCTGCTGCAATGTGGCCGAACCTATATCGCCTTACATCGATACCCGAAACATCCGCATACAGCGCTGGGCTACGGACAAAAATGCGCTCGGCTGCGCAAAGCTGTATCGCGCTGGTACCTACTACGACGCGGTCGGCCTGATGAAGTATAACCGCGATTACAGTGCCAGCTCGGGGCTTTATCTGGCTGGGGAGTCCTTCTCCGTTGACGCCGGCTGGACCGAGCCGAGTCTACGCACCGCGCTTGATGTAGTGATCAATCTTTGCAACAACACATCCGCAACGTTCAATGGAGACTTTACCCTTGAACACTATCCGCATTATCAACTTGGGAAATAGCGGCAGCTGGGTGTTTTTGTGAGATTCGTCCTACTGCGCTTACTCGCTTCTCCTTCGACCTCATAGGACCTGCCCGACTGTCTCTCCCAACCCCAACCCCGCTCTACTGGCGACCTTCCAAAACAACCACAAAAAGGAAGTCGCCATGTCCGAACATTGCCCCCCCGTCAGCCCTGTCCGCATCGCTGTCATCCAGTACGACCCACAAGTCGGGCTAGAGTACTGCGATGGCAACCTGAGCAGAGGCCTGGCACTGGCCCGGCGTGCGGTGCGTGAAGGTGCCAATCTGATCGTGCTGCCCGAGCTGGCCAACACCGGGTACACCTTTCACTCCCGTGCCGAGGCCTATGCCCATGCCGAAACGTTGCAGGCGGGCCGCAGCCTGAAAGCCTGGGCTGATTTCGCCAGGGAATATCAGGTGTACCTGGCAGCAGGATTCGCCGAGCGTGAGGGCCTGAAGCTCTACGACAGCGCCGTATTGTTTGGCCCCGACGGCCTGCTAGGCCACTATCGCAAGGCCCACCTGTGGAACCAGGAAAAGCTCTGGTTCACCCCTGGCGACCTCGGCTTCCCTGTATTCGAGACGCCAATCGGCCGTATTGGCCTGCTGATCTGCTGGGACATCTGGTTCCCTGAAGTGCCACGGCTCATGGCAGCGCAAGGGGCAGACATCATATGCAGCTTGAACAATTGGGTGTGGACACCGCCTCCGCTGTTTGATGAAACAGGGCGTTGCATGGCGTCGTACCTGACCATGACAGCCGCGCATGTGAACAATGTCTACATCGCCGCCGCAAACCGTATCGGCAGTGAGCGAGGAGGGCGCTTTCTCGGTTGTTCGTTGATTGCCGGAACCAACGGTTGGCCCATTGGTGCTGTGGCCAGTGCGGAGGAGGAAAGCATTGTCTACGCCGATGTCGACCTCAGCAGCGCGCGTTCAGCGCCGATCTGGAACAGCCTCAACGACCTGCAGCGTGATCGCCGTACCGACCTCTACGATGCTGCGCTTGGCTACCGCCTGCATGCGCCTATGCCACGCTGAGGATCCGCACATGAAGCCATTACTGCTGCCCAATCGGCAGCACGCCCCCGTGCTGATCTTCACCTGCCTGGCAATGCTGCTGGCAGCCAGCCTTGCGTCAGGCCCGTGGCCAGACTACGGGCAACTGGCGGCGACCCTGGACCAACCGCTGAGTCGTTTGCGTTGGATAGTGGGCGATATCAGCGAGGTCGCATTCTACAAGCATGAGCTGCCTGCGCTGGGCTTGCTGCTAGGCGCCAGCCTGGCACATTGGGCCCATCTTCGCGGGTACCGCTGGCAGGGTTTTGCCATCTGCTATGGAAGCGGACTGTGGCCATGGGTGTTCACCAGCTCGCTGATGGGCCTTTTACTTAGCCATGCCTTGTGGGGATGGACCTTGGCCAGTGGTACCTGGCAACCAACGTTCGTGGCCTTCGTGTCGTTGCCGGCAGCCATGGTGCTGTTGTATGGGGCGGGCTGGCGTGTGGCGATAGCAGGCGCATTGCTGGGGGCATTACTGGTAACCCCGGCGAGTCTACTGCTGGTCAACTACCTGTGCTACCCCCTGCAGTTGCCTGTGGTTATCGGCAACGTGGGTGGAATGGCCGTGGCAAGTGCCGCCGCTTTCCTGCTGTGCAAGCGCTACCCGTCATGGGTCCGCCAAAGCCACGAACCCGACGTTGTGAAACCTGTGGCCAGCCAGCCATCCTACGGTGTGATCTGGACTTTGCGGCGTGTACTGGCCGATTTCAGTGAAGCCCCCTTCTTTGGCAATGAGCTGGCTAGTCTGGGTCTCCTACTGGGTTTGTTGCTGGCTTACCTGTTGGCCCCGGCAGCACCTGCATACGGTTCAATGTTGGCGTTGCACATACTGGCCGGACAGGCCTTGGCATCCTTGGTCGGGGTCGTATTCTGGCGCGGCCAGTGGCAAGCCCGGGGGTGGTATCCGACTTATATTCCGATTGTCTCGATCGTGCCGGCCGCCGTGCTGACGCATGGCGGTAGTTGGCAAGTCATTGTGGCCGGTGCAGTGCTGGGGGCCCTGGTGGCTCCGCCGCTGGCAGTGGCGATCACGCAGCGGTTGCCGAGTTATGTGCATGGCTACATCGGCAACGTGGTGTCGATGGCGATCAGCACGTTGGGAATCGTACCGCTGATCGGGTTACTGGTGGGGGGAGAAGGATGATTGAGCATTCGGACCTGCCCAAGCTGTCGATCGCCAGTTTGGGCGGGACGGTCAGCATGCAGGCTACAGCGGGTGGGTGTGGCGTAACGCCCACCCTGGATTGTGAGCAGCAACTGCTTCAGGTACCGCAGTTGCGCGAAATGGCGCAGTTGACTGTAACGTCATTGAGCTTGGTCCCCAGTGCATCGCTCAGCTTCAACGCGTTGCTGGAAGTGCTGGCCTGGGCTCGCTGCGAAGTCGAGGGCGGTGCCCGGGCCGTGATACTGACCCAAGGCACCGACAGCCTTGAGGAAACGGCCTATTTCCTTGACCTGCTTTGGCCCTTCGATGCGCCTTTGGTGATGACCGGTGCAATGCGCTCGCCCAGCCAGCCGGGCAACGATGGCCCGGCCAACCTTCTGGCTGCGGCCCAGGTTGCATTGGCACGAGGCAGCGGTGGGCGTGGTGTGCTGGTGGTGATGAATGATCAGATCCATCGTGCGACAAAGGTTCGCAAGACAGCCAGCCTGGCGATAGCGGCATTCGACTCGCCTGGTTTCGGTCCTGTGGGGGAAGTTGTAGAAGGTGTTGCAACGTACCGCCATCCCCCAGACAGGCGGGAGGTACTCCCGCTACCGGGGCGTACCGACCAGCGCGTCATCCTGCTGGAGGCGTGCCTGGACGCCGACACTGTATTGCTGCAGGCTCTGCCCGCATTGCGCTACGACGGGCTGGTCATCGCCGGGTTCGGCGCCGGCCATGTTTCCGGCAATTGGTCTGATGTTCTAAAGCACATGACGCCAACCCTGCCAGTCATTGTCGCCACTCGTACAGGTGAGGGGGCTACAGCCCGCGCAACATACGGTTTTTCCGGCTCCGAGATCGACTTGCAGAAAAAAGGTGTGCACATGGCCGGGCACCTCTGCCCGCGCAAGTGCCGCATCTTGCTGTGGCTGCTGATTGGCGCCGACCGGCAGCATGAGTTGCCGGGTTGGCTGCCCACCTGAAAATTTGCCCGCGCAGTGCCTTGCACGGGCAACCCTTCAAGCATTGCTGTGCTAGGGTGCACACACTTTTGCTAGCAAGGATTCCCTGCCCGATGCTCCCGCCACTCAGCGAAAAAGAACTGCACCGCCTCGAAGACCTGCTGATCACCTACGGCAACGACTACTCGGTACTCAACCTGGCCGAGCTCAATGGCTTTTTCACCGCGCTGGCTAGCTCGCCGACCACGGTCACCCCCGAGCACTGGCTGCCGGCAGTGGCAGGTGGCAAGGTGCCCAAGTTCAAGAAACCGGCCCATGAAGAAGCCTATGTGGCATTGATGCTGCGGTATGCCGACCAAGTCGCCGGACAGTTGGGCGACCACATCGATCAGTTCGAGCCGCTGTTCGAGGAAACAGAAGACGAGCAGGGCACCGTGGTCGTGATGGAAGAATGGTGCTTCGGCTACATGCGCGCTACCCAGGTCGCCAACTGGGAAGCTTTGCCGCCAGAGCAGGACCAGTTACTCAAAGCCATTTCTTTGCATGGGCTGGAGGATAACTTCGAGCTGCTGGACCAGATGAGCGAAGCGGAGATACAGGCCTGTGTGCCGAAGGTGATCGAAGCCGCGCGTGGTTTGTTCCGCTACTTCAACAAGCCGCACTGAGGCACACGGGCTCGGTTGCTGCGGTGCTTGCTGGGGCCGCACTGCGGATCCGTCAGCAAGCACTCGAAAAACGCAGACTGTTGTTTGACATGGAGCGGTTTATTATTCCATCTGGCGAAATTATGGTTTCCCCCGCGCACTGATTCTGCTGCCAGCCGAATCAGTGCAGCATGTGCTCCATCAGCCCAATCCGGTGCTGACCAGGAGCCAAGCCCATGTCGAACCCGATCAAGCTCTACAACTTCCCCAAGTCCGGCCACGCCCACCGCATCGAGCTGATGCTTTCGCTGCTCAACCTGCCTACCGAGCTGGTGTTCGTGGACCTGGCCAAAGGTGCGCACAAGCAGCCGGACTTCCTGGCCCTCAACCCGTTCGGCCAGGTACCGGTCATCGATGACAACGGCACGGTGATCGCAGACTCCAACGCAATCCTCGTTTACCTCGCCAAAAAATATGACAACGGCACCTGGCTACCCGAAGCGCCAGCCGCTGCCGCCCGTGTACAACGCTGGCTGTCGGTCGCTGCAGGCCCGCTGGCCTTTGGCCCGGCCGCTGCACGCCTGGTGACCGTGTTCGGCGCTTCGTTCAACACTGACGAAGTGATTACCCGGGCGCACACCCTGCTCAAGGTGATTGATGCCGAACTGGCCAAGTCGCCGTTCCTGGCAGGCGACACGCCGACCATCGCCGACGTCGCCAACTACTCCTACATCGCCCACGCACCGGAGGGCAACGTGTCGCTGGAGCCGTATGCCAACGTACGTAGCTGGCTGGCGCGGATCGAGGCATTGCCGGGCTTCGTACCGATGCCCCGCACCGTCATCGGGTTGCAGACCAGCGTCTGATCCCTCTGCGAGGAACGCCACCATGCAACAGTCCCCCGATCGCCGCCCCTCGCCTTGGCATGCGGGCGAGAAAACCCTGCAGGAAAAGGTCGGAGTAGCAGAGCGCATGGAGGCGTTCGGGCAAAAGGTCATTCGTGACTACATGCCCGACCAGCACCGCACGTTCTACCATCAGTTGCCGTTCATGGTGGCGGCCAGCGTAGACGCTCAGGGGCGGCCCTGGGCGACGCTGCTGGAAGGGCCGGAAGGTTTCGTCAGTTCGCCCGACCCACGCCAGTTGACGATTGACGCCAGGCTAGCGGCCGATGACCCGGCGACCCCGGGATTGGTCGCCGGGCAGGCAATCGGCCTGCTGGGCATCGAACTGCACACCCGCCGGCGCAACCGCCTCAACGGGCAGATCCGCCAGGCGGTTGCAGGGCAATTGCAAGTGACGGTAGAGCAGTCGTTCGGCAACTGCCCGCAATACATCCAGTTACGCGATTACACGCGCGTCGCCGAACCGGCCCAGGGGCGCATCGATGCGACATCCCTGGATGCCACGACCGTCAGTATGATCCAGTCTGCCGACACCTTCTTCGTCGCCAGCTATGTCGAGCATGACACCGGCCAGCGTTCGGTGGATGTGTCCCACCGTGGCGGTCGGCCAGGATTCGTCAGGGTGCAAGGCAATACGCTAACCATCCCCGACTACGCCGGTAACCTGCACTTCAACACCTTGGGCAACTTGTTGGTCAACCCGAGGGCAGGTTTGCTGTTCATCGACTTCAGTAACGGCAACGTGCTGCAGGTGGGCGGGCGTGCCGAGGTGCTGCTGGAAAGCCCGGCCATCCAGGCGTTCGAAGGTGCAGAGCGGCTGTGGACGCTGGAGGTCGACCAGGTGGTGTGGCGGCCGGCTGCGGTTTCCCTGCGCTGGGCGTTCAAGGAGTACGCCCCCACCAGCCTGATGACCGGCACCTGGGCCGAGGCCGATGCGCGTTTGCAGCAACGTCAGCAGCAGCGCCAATGGCAAGCCTGGCGGGTGCTGCGGGTAGAGCAGGAGAGCCGCGATATCCGTTCGTTCTACCTGCAGCCGCCCACCGGTTCCGCTGTGGCGTTTGCACCCGGGCAACATGTTCCGGTGCAGGTCAAGCGCGACGGTGAGGCGCCGCTTATCCGCACCTACAGCTTGTCCAGCGCACCTTCCGACGGCTATTGGCGCATCAGCGTCAAAGCCCAGGGCCCGGTTTCCCGCCACTTGCATGAGCGCATCGCGCCAGGCGATGTGCTTGATGTTCGCCCACCCATGGGCAGTTTCACGCTCGACATACAGAGCACGCGGCCGTTGGTGCTGATTGGCGCCGGCGTAGGCATTACGCCGTTGCTGGCCATGCTGCGTGAGCAATTGAGCCATGGGCAGGCCCGGGCTATCCACGTGTTCCAGGGGGCGCGTAGCCTGGCCGACCTGCCGTTCAGGCAGGAGCTGGCGAGTTTGCAGCAACGGGCCGAGGGCTTGCTGCACATTCATCGCGCCCTGAGCCAGCCGGAAAGCCATGCGCTGCTTGGGCGGGATTACGAGTTTGCCGGGCGCCTAGGCATCGGGCAGGTCAAGGCGACGCTGGCGCTGGACGACTACGAGTTCTACCTGTGTGGACCAGGCAGTTTTACCCAGGACTTGTATGAAGGGTTGCGCGGCGTGCATGTGCCGGATGCGCGGATTCACGCAGAAGCGTTCGGGCCGTCGACGTTGCGCCGGCACACGCACGCCGACCAGCCTGCCTTGCAGCAGCCACCCGCTGCCAGCGAGCCAGTACCGGTGTACTTTGCGGCGTCGGCCAAGGAGGCGCGCTGGGCACCCGGCGGCGGTACCTTGCTGGAGCTGGCCGAGGCGCGCGGGCTGGCGCCGGAGTTCAGTTGCCGGGGTGGCTCGTGTGGTACCTGCAAGACCAGACTGGTGAGTGGCCAGGTGCATTACCCGAATCCACCGGCAGAGCTACCGGAGGCGGGGTCGGTGTTGATCTGTTGTGCCGTGCCGGCGCAGGTGCAGGAGGGGGTACAGGCCCTGGTGCTGGACATCTGATACACCAGCCCCGCCTCTTCGCGGGCGGCAGAAAATACCCAGATGAACAATAATCCCGGCACCTCATGTCCCCAGGAGCTCGCATGGACCAGATCCACCTGATGAAGGTATTCGTCGCCGTAGGTGAGCTGGAAAGCTTCGCCGCTGCTGCCCGCCGCCTGGCCATCTCCCCGGCCGCCGTCACCCGTGCCGTCGGCGCCCTGGAGGAGCAGCTGGGGGTCAAGCTGCTACTGCGCACCACCCGCAGCGTGCGCCTGACCGAGGCAGGCGGCCGCTACCTGGAGGACACCCGGCATATCCTGGCCAGCATTCACGAGGCCAACGAAGCGGCGGCGGGCATCAATGCCACCCCCAAGGGTGACCTGGCGGTGACTGCACCGATCCTGTTCGGCAGGAAGTTCGTCATGCCCAGCATCGTTCGCTACCTGCAGCAGTATCCGCAAGTCGACGTGGCCGCCTACTTTCTCGACCGCGTGGTGAACCTGGTCGAGGAAGGCATGGATGTGGCCGTGCGCATCGGCCCGTTGCCCGACTCCGGGTTGAAGGCCCTGCGGGTCGGTCAGGTCCGGCGCATGTTGTGCGCTGCGCCCGGTTACCTGGCGCGCCACGGTGTGCCCAGGCACCCCTCGGACCTGGCCGGGCATGCGGTGATCGGTACCACCAACCTGTCCCCCCGAGCCGGCTGGCGCTTTGGCGTGACCGATGAGCCGACTTTGGTGCGCATGAAACCGCGGCTGACGGTGACCAGCAATGATGGGGCTATCGCTGCGGCCTGCGGTGGCCTGGGGATTGCCCGTTTATTGTCATACCAGGTGGCTGATGAACTGGCTAGCGGGCAGTTGCAGGTGATTCTGGCCGAGTATGAGGAAGCACCCTGGCCGATTCACATACTGCACCGCGAGAGCAAGTACGGGTCGGCCAAGGTCAGAACCTTCATCGACATGCTGGCGCAGGCGCTGCGGGACCAGCAACTGGAGTGAGCATGTAGCGCCCACAATGCGTTACAACGCTTGGTACTGCATGCTGAACCCCAGGCTCATCGTGTCACCCTGTTGCAACAGCCTCAGCCCCGGCCGGCCGGGCAGGTGATGGGCGTTGACCGGGTGGCTGACCGGCTCGAAGCAGAAGAAGCCTTGCCCCGGCGGGCAGAACAGCAAGAAGTGCTCCGCCCCGCTGGTGCGACAGGCCAGCCGGTAGCCTGCCCCCGGCTGTTCGATCACACAGTGCCCCGGCCAGCCACTGAAGGCGTGGTCGACCAGCGTCTCGGGTAGGTGGCCCAGTGCTTCGAACCGCCACGGCTCGGGCACCGTGGCCTGATACGACGGCAAGCGCCCAGCCTCGGCCAGCCACACTTTGCGCGCGGGCGCAGACAGCTTGGTATCGGGGTAGCGCGGAAGGTAAGGGTGCAGGCCCAACCCATACCAGTTGGCCGAATCATCCCGGTGCGTCACATGCAGGTCCAGGGTCAGGCAGCCTTCATGCAGGTGTATATCCAGCGTGGCCTGGTAGGCGAAGGGTACGGCACTGTCCAGCGTCAGCCGTGCGCGCCGTTCGCTGTGATGCTCAACGTGCCAGGCCTGCTGCCAGGCGCTGCCATGGATGGGATAGGGGTCGTGCTCGGTATTCGGCGCCAATGCCTGCCAGCCCTGCGGCCGGGCATAGCCCCCCTCGGCAACCCGATTGGACCAAGGCGCCAGTGGGTAGCAAGCCAGCCGCCTGGGCGTGGCGCTGGCCAAGGCAGCCGCGTCGGTATGGCGCAGCAGCGCCTGCCCCGTTGCCTTGACCTGCCAGTTGACCAGGCTGGCACCCAGTTCCGGCGCCAGGCTCAGGCGGGTCAGGCGGTCCTGCAGGTGCAGTGTGGTCACAGCCATGCAATGTTCCTCTGGAGCAGAGCGATCAGTTGGCCCGCCGGTAAGTCAGCAGCACGATGCCGCATACCACTACGGCGCCGCCGAGCAATTGCAGCGGGCCCAGTTGCTGGTCGAGCAGGGCCCAACCCAGCAGTAAAGTGGCGATGGGTTCGACGTTCATCACCGGGGCGTTTTGCGCCATGTTCAGCCTGGGTACGCAGACGAACAGCAAGCTGAACGCCAGCCCATACAGCAGTACCAGGCTGGCCAGCGCCACCCAGCCACTGCTGCTGCCCGGCAGCGACAAACCGGCCGGCATCACCCCGCTGGCGCCCGCGAGCAGCATGCTGGAGAACACGATCAGCAGGGTCAGCAGGCTGCGCACCGGGCCCCGCACGCTAGGCAGCTTGTGGTCGGTGATCCACAACGCGCAAGCAAAGGCACAAGCGGCGCCGAAGGCCAGGCTGACCCCCAGCGCCCAGTGCGGGTTGCCCGCACCGCTGTCGGCCAGGCGTGCCGGCACATCCAGCGCCAGCACCAGGCCGCATAGGATCAAGCCCATGAACAGCACGGTGCGGCCAGTGGGGCGCGCACCGCCCAGCGCCCAGGTCAGCAGCGCCAGCAGCATCGGGAAGGTATTGCCTACCAGCAAGGCCAGGGCCACCGGGATGCGCGCCACCGCCGAATACAGGCACAGGCTCTGGGTGGCGATCAGCAGGCCAAGCAGCAGTTGCCAGCGGCGGGTGCCAACGGGCAGCGCCAGCGCCTGACGTTGCCACAGCAGCACGCCGGCCAGCACCAGGAAGGTGATGCCGGAACGGCAGAGTATGGCCAGCAGCACACCGGTGCCGTCATCGAAGGCGATGCGTGCGGCGATATGGTTACCGGCGAATGAGCAGGCAAGCAGAGCCAGCAGGGCGATGGCCAGCTGGCGCGGGAGCAGCGGGGGAGCAGAGGAGGGGACAGCCATGTGCAGGATCCGTTTGCAGGTAGATTTTCCAGCCCTATCGCAGTCGTTGTAGGAGCGGCCTTGTGTCGCGATGGGCCGCAAGGCGGCCCCAGCAATATTCGCAACAACGCCGAAAACCTGGGGCCGCTTTGCGGCCCATCGCGACACAAGGCCGCTCCTACAGGCTGAGGTGCGGTTACAGCACCACGCTAGGCAGCCACAGCGAAATGGCCGGAATGTAGGTCACCGCCATCAGCACCAGGAACAGTGCCAGGTAGAACGGCAGCAGCGCCTTGACCGTCGATTCGATACTCACCTTGCCCACCGCCGAGCCGACGAACAACACGGCGCCCACCGGCGGCGTGATCAGGCCGATCCCCAGGTTCACCAGCATGATCATGCCGAAATGCACCGGGTCCACGCCGATGCCGGTGATCACCGGCAACAGGATCGGCGTTAGGATCAGAATCAGCGGCGCCATGTCCATCACCGTGCCCAGCAGCAGCAACATGAAGTTGATGCACATCAGGATCACATAGCGGTTGTCCGACAGGGTGAGGAACGCCGTGGTGATCTTCGACGGGATCTGCATCAGCGTCATCACGTAGCCAAAGCTGGCCGCGAAGCCGATCAATATCATCACGATCGAGATGGTGCGCACCGTGCGATGCATCAGCTTGGGCAGGTCGCGCCACTTGTAGTCACGGTAGATGAACATGGTCACGAAGAATGACCAGACGACCGCCACGGCTGCCGACTCGGTCGCAGTGAACACGCCCGACAGGATACCGCCCAGGATGATCACCATGGCCATCAGGCCCCACAGTGCCTCACCGGCAATCTTCAGCGCCTGGCGCAGCGGGATGACCTCACCCTTGGGGTAGTTGCGCTTCTTCGCGAACAGCAGGCACAGGCCCATCATCACCGCGCTCAGCAGCAACCCCGGCATTACCCCGGCCATGAACAGCGAGGCGATCGAGACCGTACCGCCCGCCGCCAGCGAGTACAACACCGAGTTGTGGCTGGGCGGGGTCAGCAGCGCCTGTACCGAGCCGCTGACCGTCACGGCGGTAGAGAACTCGCGCGGGTAGCCTTTGCGCTCCATCTCCGGGATCAGCACCGAGCCCACCGAGGCGGTGTCTGCCACCGACGAGCCTGAAATTGCACCAAAGAACGTCGAGGCCATGATGTTGACCAGCGAAAGGCCGCCGCGCACGAAACCCACCAGCACCCCGGCAAAGGCCACCAGCCGCCGTGACATGCCGCCTTCGGCCATGATGGCCCCGGCCAGCACGAAGAACGGAATGGCCAGCAGCGAGAACTTGTTAACCCCGCTGGCCACCTGGATCATCATCGCCTGCAGCGGTATGTCGATCCACCAGGCGCCGATCAGCGCCGAAAGGCCCAAGGCATAGGCCACGGGCATGCCCAGCAGGATGAGCGCGATAAAACTGCCCAACAGAATGAACGCATCCATTTACGCCGCTCCTTCGTTTTCTTCCAGTTGGTCGAAGCGCACCACCTTGCGGTGGCTCTGGTCGCCCAGCAGGAGTTTTTCCAGCACAAACACCAAGGTCAGCACGCCACCGATTGGGATCGGCGCATAGGTCATGCCCACGCGCACACTGGGCAGGGAGGCCAGAAACTGGTTCCAGGTGGTGATGCACAGCTGGGTGCCGTACCCGGTCATGAACAGGCACACCAGGACCATCAGCACCTGCACCAGCAGGGCCACCAGCCGGCGCTGCAGCGGCGGCAGGCGGTCGGTGATCATCGCCACCGCCATATGCGCCCCGGCGCGGTAGCTGGCGGCGGCGCCAACGAAGGTGAACACCACCATCAGCAAGATGGCCACCGGCTCTGGCCAGCTGGCCCCGGTGCCGAGTACATAGCGGGCGAAGATGCCCCACGGGATGATCAGCGACATGCTCAGGATCGACAGGCCGGCGACCCAGATACAGGCGCGGTACAACGTGTCGTTGGCACGCAGAAAGAGGTTTTTCATGGGCATCACCAAAGCGGCAGGGCGGCTGACGCGGCCCTGCCGAGGTCGGTAGGAAAGGTCGCGCTTACTGCACCGCGTCGATACGTTTCATCAGGTCGGCGTATTGCGCGCCGTATTTTTCCCGCACCGGTGCGGTCGCGTCGTAGAAGGGTTTCTTGTCGACGGTGATGAACTCGACACCGGCGGCCTTGAGCTTCTCTTCGCTGCTGGCCGTTTTCGCATCCCACAGCACCCGCTCTTCCATCTGCGCCTCACGCGCTACCTTTTTCACCAGCGCTTGCTGTTCGGGGGTGAGCTTGTTCCAGGTGGTCTTGGACATCACCACCGGCTCGGGCAGGATCAGGTGGCCGGTCAGGGTGAAGTATTTGGCACTCTGGTAGTGGTTGTGTTCGAGCAGGGTCGGCGGGTTGTTCTCGGCGCCGTCGATTACCCCGGTCTGCAGCGCGCTGAAGATTTCCCCGGTGTCCATGGCGATGCCGTTGCCACCCATGGCGTTCATCATGTCGATGAACAGCGGGTTGCCCTGCACGCGAATCTTCATGCCCTTCAGGTCTTCCAGGCTGCGCACCGGCTTTTTCGTGTAGAGGCTGCGCGAGCCGCCATCCATCCAGGCCAGGGCCACCAGGTTGAAGTCGGAGTTGGTGATCTTGTCGAGGATTTCCTGGCCGATCTCGCCATCGATGACCTTGCGCATGTGGTCGTGGTCGCGGAACACGAACGGCATGTTGAACACGTTCACATCCGGCACCACCGGGCCGACGATCCCCAGGCTGACGCGGGTCATCTGCACGGCGCCGATCTGCGCCTGTTCGATCACTTCCTTCTCCGAGCCCAGCACACCGCCGGCAAACATCTTGAAGGTGATGTCGCCATTGCTGGCCTGTTCCAGTTTCTTGCCCATGTTCTGCTCGGCCACCACCGTGGGGTAGCCGGCGGGGTGAATTTCCGCGAACTTGATGTCCAGCGCCGAAACGGGCATGGCCACGCTGCAGGCGAAGGGGAGTACGGCAAGAAGCAGCTTGCGTTTGAACGTCATGATGAAACTCCGTGGTTTTTATTATCTGGTTTCGGGCGTGCAAAGGGTGTGGTGCGCGTCGCGGGGCTCAGCCCCGCCAGGCTGGCTCCTCCAGGCCCTTGGTGCCTGGGTTGAGGGCAAATACCCCACCGGCCAGCGGCTGGTCGCCAAGGTCGAGCCCCGCCGGGCGGATCGAGGTGACGTACAGGGTGTCGAGGTTGGCGCCACCGAAGGCGCACATCGCCGGCTTCTTCACCGGTACGCTGAGCGAGCGGTCCAGGCGCCCGTCAGGGGTGAAACGGTGGATCTGCCCGGCGTCATTGCCGCATATCCAATAGCAGCCGTCCTGGTCGATGGCGGCACCGTCGGGGCGGCCGGGGTAATTGCGCATGTCCACGAACAGCCGCGGGTTATGGGGTGTGCCCGTGTCGGTGTCGTAGTCGAAGGCCCAGACCTTCTGCACGCTGGGGTGCGAATCGGACAGGTACATGCGCGTGCCGTCGGGGCTGAAAGCCAGGCCGTTGGGCACGACCATGCCCGCTTGCTGCAAGTGCAAATGGCCCTCGCGGTCATGCCGGTACAGTGCACCTACCTGGGCGCCTTGCTGCATGTCCAGCAGCATGCTGCCGGCCCAGAAACGCCCTTGGCGGTCGCAGCGGCCATCGTTGAAGCGCATGCCCGGCTGCGCATGTGCCACCTTGCTGAGCACACGGCTGGCCAGGCTGCCGTCGGCCTTGGTTTGAATCTGGAAGATGCCGCTTTCCATGCCGGCCACCCACCCGTCGCCACTGCGGGCGATACAGGCCAGCATCTGGTCGCCCTGCCAGACCTGGTGCGTATTATCCACCGGCTGCCAGCGGTGCAACTGGCGCGCGGGTATGTCGACCCAGTACAAGGCCTGCTCGCCAGGGTGCCACACGGGGCTTTCCCCGGTGCCGTTGCGGGCGTCGACGATCAGTTCACAGTGCATGGCCGTGCCTCCTGGCGCGTGCGGTCAGTTGAACGGTCCGGCCACGGCAAATGCGCCGCCCTGATAGACCATGCTCGGGTCATCGGCGGCAGGCGCCGGCTCGGCTTCCACCGCTGCGCGGAAGGGCTCCGAGCTGTCCTTGGGCACGTAGCCCAGGTGTGCGGCATGGCGGTTGTCCCACCATACGGTGCGGTTGGCCGAGGCACCGTAGACAATGGTGTGGCCGACGTTCGGCGTGAACAGGCCGCGCTCAATCAACTGCACCAGATCGTCGTAACTTAACCACGTGCAGAGCATGCGCGGGTTCTGTGGCCGGGGGAACGAAGAGCCGATGCGGATGCTGACGGTTTCGATGCCGTAACGATCGAAATAGAAGCTGGCGACATCTTCGCCATAGCACTTGGACAGCCCGTAGTAGCTGTCGGGGCGGCGCGGGGCATGCGCGTCGATGCGCTCGTTCTGGCGGTAGAAGCCGATGGTATGGTTGGAGCTGGCGAAGACCACCCGTTGCACCCCATGCTTGCGTGCCGCCTCGTAGACATGGAACACGCCGCAGATATTGGGGCCGAGAATCTCTTCGAACGAATGCTCGGTAGACACCCCGCCGAAGTGCACGATGGCATCGACGCCTTCGACCAGGGCATGCACGGCTGCCTTGTCGGCCAGGTCGCAGGTGACCACTTCTTCGTGTGGGCCAGCGGCTGGGGCCATGGGGTTGATGTCGGAAAGGCGCAGGACCTCGGCGCAGCCTTGCAGGCGTTCGCGAAGGACCTTGCCCAGGCCGCCTGCGGCTCCGGTGAGCAGCAGGCGTTTAAGGGGGGTAGTGGTCATGACCGGCTCTTATTGTTAATTGTTGTAGGTTGTCGTATGACTTTTGTGATTATTGGCGGTGCGATTCAGTGTTGTCAATGACAACGCAATGTCAGTCTGGCGTTATGCGCGTGCCCTGTAGGAGCGGCCTCGTGTCGCGAAATGAGCGGCGTAAAGCCTTACAGCAATGACAACGGGTAGTTGAAAATCAACCGGTGCTCATCGAACTCGTTATTGCTGTAGTCCCGCCGAATCGACGAATTGCGCCATTTCACACTCAAATCCTTGAACGCTCCGCTCTGTATCACATATGCCAGTTCAGTCTCACGGACCCATTCCTTGCCATCCGTCACCACCCCGCTGTGCACGTCGCGGCCGCTGATGTAGCGGTTCATCAAGGTCAGCCCCGGCACGCCGACGGTGACGAAGTTGAAGTCATGGCGCACCTGCCATGAGCGTTCGTTGGCGTTGTCGAAGCTGGCGTTGTAGCTGTCATTGGCCAGGGTTCCGCCACTGGTGCCATTGACCCGCATCCAGGTATCGCCATCGACCTTCTGCAGCCCGACCCAGAAGGTGCTGCCGCCGTATTTGGCGGAGAACATCCCCGAGTACGTCTTGTTGTCCAGCTCGCCAGCACGACTGGAACCGTCGTCATCGCCCTGGAAATAGCCCAGGTTGGCGCCCAGGGTCCAGTCGCCGAGCGGCTGGCTGTGGCTCAGCTGCAGGTATTGCTGCTGGTACACGTCCTTGAGCACCGCATTCCACAGCCCCACCAGGGTGCGCTCCTGGTTGAACCTGTACTCGCCCCCGACGAAGTTGAAGCGGTCCGACACCGCGCCGCCGTAGCTCATGTCCTCCATGCTGGCGTCGTTGCGCGGGCTGTTGGCGCGGAACTGGCCGCCGTACAAGGTCAGCCCGGCAAACTCGTTGGACGTGACCTGCCCGCCACGCAATGTTTGCGGCAGTGAGCGACCGTCGTCCGCGCGCAGAATTGGCAGTACCGGCATCCATTCGCCGATTTTCAGCTCGGTTTTCGAAATGCGCGCCTTGCCCGCCACGGCAAGCCGGCCAAAGTCATCCGCCGGCCGCCCATCGTCGTGGCGTGGCAGCAGCCCGGTGCCATAGGTGCCGCCCCCGCCATCGAGCTTCACCGACCACAGCCCCAGCACGTCTACGCCAAAACCCACCGGGCCCTCGGTGAAACCGGAACGGGCATCGAGGATCACGCTCTGGGTCCATTCTTCGGCTTTGCCTTGCGGGTTGGCAGGGTTGGTGAAGTTGCGGTTGATATAGAAGTTGCGCAGGCCCAGCACGGCTTTGCTGTCTTCGATGAAACCTTGGGCAAGGCTGGTGCCCGGCAGGCAGCTGAGCAGGCTGGCGCCAAGCAGCGCACAGGGGAGGGTGGTCTGGCAGATTTTCGACATGGGTTGCTTCCGCTGATGTTGTTTTTGTTATGTGTTGTCGTACAACTTCGGCTTTTTTAGCAAGTGAAAAACCAGCTGTCAACGGCGTTGGTAGCCGGAAATCAGCTACTTTCGGCGAGGAGGGATCAAGCGCAGGCTCTAGCTCGGGGTTCGCAATGAGCGTTAGTCATACTATGACCACATGCGAATTGTTGCATTTGTCGCAACGCTCTCCCTCGAGTTCGTCAGTTTGTCGCAGAATCATTTAGTAACACTATTCTTCGTTGCTGGATGTCTTACTGATTCAGTCCCATGTAAACGGAGATTTCACCGATGAGCACCACCCGTGCTTCACACCCCTCACGCTTGCTGCCCAGATTGCTAGGCGTGGTTTTTTTGCTGATGGGCCTTGCCTTGCTGGCCGGCGGCATCAAACTGGCAACCCTTGGCGGTTCGCTGTATTACCTGCTGGCCGGCATTGGCTTGGCGATTACCGCAGCCTTGTTGCTGGCTGGCCGACGTGAGGCATTGAGCGTTTATGGCGTCGTGCTGTTGCTGAGTTCGCTCTGGTCGTTGGTCGAGGTGGGCCTGGACTGGTGGCAACTGGTCCCCCGGCTGGCCCTCTGGTTCGTCCTTGGCCTGATGTTGTTATTGCCTTGGCTACGCAGGCCATTGACGCAGGGCCAGCCTTATCCCCTCGGTACAGGGGTATTGAGTGTGGGCGTGGCGGCCGCGGGCCTGATGGCGCTGGCCAGCCAGTTCACCCAGCCCGACACCGTGGTCGGCCGCCTGGACCGTGACACGGCAGGCACCACCAGCACGGCACCGGCAATGCCTGACGGTGACTGGCAGTCCTACGGGCGTACCGAGTTTGGCGACCGTTACTCGCCACTCAAGCAGATCACCCCGCAGAATGTGGGCAAGCTCAAGCTGGCCTGGACCTACCGCACCGGTGATATCCCCGGGCCAAACGACCCGGGCGAGACCACGGCGGAAAACACCCCGCTGAAAGTCAACGGCAAGCTCTACGTATGCACCCCGCATAGCCAGGTGATTGCCCTGGACCCCGACAGCGGCAAGGAGATCTGGCGTTTCGATCCCAAGCTCAGCACGCAGAATGCGGCCAACTTCAAAGGCTGGGCACACATGACCTGCCGCGGCGTGGCCTATTTCGACACGGCCAGCTCGCAAGCGAGCCCCGTGCAAGGGCAGGCCTGCGCCAAGCGCATCTATGTACCCACCGCCGACACCCGCCTGATCGCGCTGGATGCCGATACCGGCCAACAGTGCGCCGGCTTTGGCGACAACGGCCAGATCGACCTTACCCGCAACATCGGCAGCTTCGCCCCTGGTGGCTATTACTCCACTTCGCCACCCACCGTGGCCGGCGGCCTGGTGATACTTGGCGGTCATGTCACCGACAACGTTTCCACCGACGAGCCGTCCGGCGTCGTCCGCGCCTATGATGCGATCACCGGCCAGCTGGTGTGGAACTGGGACAGCGGCAACCCCGACGCCACCGCGCCGATCAGTGACGGCCAGTTCTACACCCGCAACTCTCCAAACGTGTGGTCGGTGATCAGCGCCGATGAGAAGCTCGGCCTGCTGTACCTGCCCATGGGCAACCAGATGCCCGACCAGTGGGGCGGCAACCGCACGCCAGAGGCGGAGAAATTCAGTGCCGGCCTGGTGGCCCTGGACATCGCCACTGGCAAGGTGCGCTGGAACTACCAGTTCACCCATCACGACTTGTGGGACATGGATGTCGGTGGCCAGCCGAGCCTGGTCGACATCAAGACCGCCGAAGGCATCAAGCCTGCGGTAATGGCATCGACCAAGCAGGGCAGCATCTACGTGCTGGACCGCAGCAACGGTCAGCCGCTGGTGCCCATCCACGAAACCCCGGTACCGCAAGGCGCCGTGGAAGGTGATCACACCGCACCGACCCAGCCGATGTCCGAGCTCAATTTCATGCCGCCCACCCTGCGTGAGCGAGACATGTGGGGCGTAACGCCGTTCGACCAGATGCTGTGCCGCATCGACTTCCGTTCGCTGCGCTATGACGGCATCTACACCCCGCCATCGCTGCAGGGCTCGCTGGTCTACCCCGGCAACTTCGGGGTGTTCGACTGGGGTGGCATTTCGGTCGACCCGGAGCGCCAGATCGCCTTCGTCAACCCCAGCTACATGGCCTTCAAGTCGCAGTTGGTGCCAGCCTCGAAAATCGCCGGGCAGCCGGCGCGCAAGAGTGAAACCGAGGGCATCCAGGCCAACAAGGGGGCGCCTTATGGCGTGATCATGGGCGCTTTCCTGTCGCCGCTGGGGCTGCCTTGCCAGGCACCGGCCTGGGGCTATGTGGCCGCAGTGGACCTGACCACCCACAAGGTGATCTGGAAGCACAAGAACGGCACCGTACGTGACAGCTCGCCCATTCCGATCCCGCTGACCATGGGCGTGCCGAGCCTGGGTGGAAGCTTCACCACCGCCAGCGGCCTGGCGTTCCTCAGCGGCACCCTCGACCAGTACCTGCGTGCTTATGACGTGCGCGATGGCAAGGTGCTTTGGGAAGGGCGCCTGCCGGCCGGTGCCCAGACCACGCCGATGACCTACACCGGCAAGGATGGTCGCCAGTACGTGCTGGTGATGGCCGGCGGGCATGGCTCGTTGGGTACCCGGCAAGGGGACTATGTGATGGCGTTTGCCCTGCCGGAGTAAGCGGCGGCAGGTTCAAGGCCTGTGAGATCGAGCACCGCGCGGCCGGCGCTTGGTTTCACGGGCTTTTTTGATGGCGGGCATGTCGCGACCCAGTGGCCTCCCACAAGACGAAGTCAAAATCCCTATATATGGGATTATGTTTTACATATTGGAATTTTCCTCCGCCCAAGTTTATAGTCGCCTCACTCACTGCCAAAAACAGAACAGGTGAAGCGATGCAGGCGCAATTGATCGCGCTCGACTGGGGAACCACCTCCCTTCGTGCTTACAAACTCGCCGCGCAAGGCCAGGTGCTGGATGTGCGCACCCTGCCCAGCGGCATCATGCACTTGCCAAAAGCCCCGCGCCTGATCAACGGCCAACTTTGCAATGACGGTTTCGAACTGGCATTCGACGACGCCTGTGGCGATTGGCTCGACGCCCAGCCAGGGCTGCCCGTGATTGCCTGTGGCATGGTCGGCAGCGCCCAGGGCTGGCGCGAGGCCGCGTACCGCGAAACCCCGGCCAACGTCGCCAGCCTCGGTGGCGCGCTGCAAACTGTCGGCAGCCTTCGCGGCGTCGAGGTGCATATCGTGCCCGGCGTGATCCAGCACGCGCGCCTGCCCAATGTCATGCGGGGTGAAGAGACGCAGGTGCTGGGCGCGCTGCCTGGGGTGAATACCGATGACCTGCTCATCGGCCTGCCCGGCAGTCATTCGAAATGGGTAGAGGTTGTCGATGGCTGCATCGTCCACTTCGATACCTTCATGACCGGCGAAATGTTTGCCGTGCTCAGCGCGCACAGCATCCTTGGCCGTACCCAGCAGCGCGGCGCCGCGTTCGATGCGCCAGCCTTCGACCTCGGTGTGCAGGCCGCCTGCTCCGCCGAGGGGGAGATCGGCCCGCTGTCCACCCTGTTCAGCGCCCGCACCCTCGGCCTGACCGGTGAGCTGAGCGCCAGCGCCCAGCCCGATTACTTGTCGGGTCTCCTGATCGGCCATGAACTTTCTGCGCTGGCCAAACTGCAGCGCCAGCGGCGCCACAGTGTGCACCTGCCGGAAATCCTGCTGATCGGCAACGGCCCGCTGTGCGCGCGTTACAGCCGGGCCCTGCAGGCATGCGGCTTCACCCATGTGAGTGTCGCCGAGCAGGCCACCGAGCGCGGTCTTTGGCAACTGGCGCTTGCCGCCGGCCTGGTTCATTCATCCTGAAGGGAGCTCGACATGCTCGAACAAGCATTGGCACACAACGGCCTGATCGCGATTCTGCGCGGTTTGCAACTGCATGAAGCGGCTGCGGTTGGCGAAGTGCTCTACAGCGCCGGCTTTCGCATCATCGAAGTACCGCTCAATTCGCCTGACCCGTTCGCCAGTATCCGCCTGCTGCGTCGCACCCTGCCTGCCGATTGCCTGATCGGTGCAGGTACCGTGCTGACGCCGGCCCAGGTCGCGCAGGTGAAAGAGGCGGGCGGCCAGCTGATCGTCATGCCCCACAGCGACCCAGCTGTACTGCGTGCTGCCAAGGCGGCAGGCCTGTACCTGGCACCAGGCGTCGCCACACCGACCGAAGCCTTTGCCGCCTTGGCGCAAGGGGCCGATGTGCTCAAGCTGTTCCCGGCCGAGCAACTGGGTCCAGAGGTAGTCAAGGCCTGGCTTGCCGTGCTGCCCGCCGGCACCGTGCTGGCGCCGGTCGGCGGCATCACCCCCGGCAACCTGCAGCAGTTCCATGCCGCTGGCGCCCGGGGCTTCGGCCTGGGCTCCGGCCTGTACAAGCCAGGCATGACCCCTGAACAGGTCGAGGCCGCTGCCAAGGCTTACGTGAGCGCCTGGCAGAGCCTGCGCTGAGCCGGCCCTGCACTGCATCCAACAAGAGAGACAAGCAGATGAAAATTACCAAGCTGACCACCTTCATCGTTCCGCCGCGCTGGTGCTTCCTCAAGGTCGAAACCGATCAGGGCGTCACCGGCTGGGGCGAGCCTGTTGTCGAGGGCCGCGCCCACACCGTGGCTGCCGCCGTCGAGGAACTGTCCGATTACCTGATCGGCAAGGACCCGCGCAACATCGAGGATATCTGGACCGTGCTCTACCGCGGCGGCTTCTACCGCGGTGGTGCCATCCACATGAGCGCCCTGGCGGGTATCGACCAGGCGTTGTGGGACATCAAGGGCAAGGCGCTGGGTGTGTCGGTCAGCGACCTGCTCGGCGGCCAGGTGCGCGACAAGATCCGCGTGTATTCGTGGATCGGCGGCGATCGACCCGCTGACACCGCGCAAGCGGCAAAAGAGGCCGTGGCACGTGGTTTCACCGCCGTGAAGATGAACGGCACCGAGGAACTGCAGTTCCTCGACACCTTTGACAAGGTCGACCAGGCGTTGGCCAACGTCGCTGCCGTGCGCGATGCGGTAGGGCCGAACGTGGGCATTGGCGTGGACTTTCATGGCCGCGTGCACAAGCCCATGGCCAAGGTGCTGATGAAGGAACTCGACCCTTACAAGCTGATGTTCATCGAAGAGCCGGTGCTCAGTGAAAACTACGAAGCGTTGAAAGAACTGGCGCCGCTGACCAGCACGCCGATTGCGCTGGGTGAGCGGCTGTTCTCGCGCTGGGACTTCAAGCGCGTGCTCAGCGAAGGCTACGTCGACATCATCCAGCCCGATGCGTCGCATGCCGGCGGCATCACCGAAACCCGCAAGATCGCCAACATGGCCGAGGCCTACGACGTCGCCCTGGCGCTGCACTGCCCGCTGGGCCCGATCGCCCTGGCGGCCTGCCTGCAGCTTGACGCTGCCTGCTACAACGCTTTCATCCAGGAGCAGAGCCTGGGCATTCATTACAACGAGAGCAACGACCTGCTCGACTATGTGCGCGACCCCGGCGTGTTCGACTACCAGCATGGCATGGTCAAGATCCCCAACGGCCCTGGTCTGGGCATCGAGATCAACGAGGAGTACGTGATCGAGCGCGCCGCTGTCGGCCACCGCTGGCGCAACCCGGTGTGGCGTCACGCCGATGGCAGCTTTGCCGAGTGGTGACTGCCTGGCCCCAACTGCGTTGAAACGACCTCAATAACCATAACAAGAGGCACTGCTCATGCACCCGCATACCCTTACCGGGCAGGCGACCCTGTCGGCGCCCAGCCGCAAGCGCTTTTTCATCATGGTGCTGCTGTTCATCACGGTGGTGATCAACTACCTGGACCGCAGCAATCTGTCGATTGCCGCACCGGCCTTGACCAGCGAGTTGGGCATCGACCCGATTCACGTCGGCCTGGTGTTCTCGGCGTTCGGCTGGACCTACGCTGCCATGCAAATCCCAGGCGGCTGGCTGGTCGACCGCGTACCGCCGCGCATTCTGTATACCGTGGCGCTGGTGCTGTGGTCGCTGGCCACGGTGATGCTTGGTTTCGCGGCCAGCTTCATCGCGCTGTTCGTGCTGCGCATGGCGGTCGGCGCCCTGGAGGCGCCGGCATACCCGATCAACAGCCGCGTGGTCACTACGTGGTTCCCCGAGCGGGAGCGGGCCACGGCCATCGGCTTCTACACCTCCGGGCAGTTCGTCGGCCTGGCGTTCCTGACGCCGGTGCTGGCCTGGCTGCAGCATGCGTTCGGCTGGCACATGGTGTTCGTCGCCACCGGCGCGGTGGGCATCCTCTGGGGCGTGATCTGGTACGCGGTGTATCGCGAACCGCGCGATTTCAAGGGTGCCAATGAGGCCGAGATCGAACTGATCCGCGAAGGTGGCGGGTTGGTGGATATCCAGCAGGAGCAGGCCAAGACCAAGGCCAGGTTCAGCTGGGCCGACCTGGGCATCGTGCTGACACAGCGCAAGCTCTGGGGCATTTACCTCGGCCAGTTCTGCCTGAATTCGACACTGTGGTTCTTCCTCACCTGGTTCCCGACCTACCTGGTGAAGTACCGCGGCATGGACTTCATCAAGTCCGGCATGTTGGCCTCGCTGCCGTTTCTCGCCGCCTTTGTCGGGGTGCTGTGTTCGGGCTTTTTCTCCGACTGGCTGATCCGCCGTGGGGCCAGCGTGGGCCTTGCGCGCAAGCTCCCGATCATCAGCGGCCTGTTGATTTCCACCGCCATCATTGGCGCCAACTTCGTCGACTCCACCCCGCTGGTGATTGCTTTCCTGGCGCTGGCGTTCTTCGGTAACGGCCTGGCCTCGATCACCTGGTCGCTGGTTTCGACCCTGGCCCCCGCGCGTCTGCTCGGGCTGACCGGCGGGGTGTTCAACTTTATCGGCAACTTGTCGGCGATCGTCACACCCATCGTGATCGGCTTCCTTGCCAGCGGCGCTTCGTTCGCCCCGGCGATCACTTACATCGCCGCGCTGGCCCTGCTTGGCGCGTTGTCGTACATCCTGCTGGTCGGCAAGGTCGAGCGCATCGAGTTGTAGCCGCGCCCTGCGGGTGAACATAATGTCGCCCGCCCATTCGCACTTCGATAAAGGCCGCACATGCAGGAAGACCCTACCAAAACCGCCCCTACCGGCACCCAGACCCTGCTGCGCGGCCTGGCCGTTGTGCAGGCCGTGGCCGCAGGCGCGCGCGATCTCAAGGACATCGCCCAGCACATCGGCACCACCCGCAGCACCACCCACCGCCTGGTCAGTTGCCTGGTGGACGAGCGCTACCTGCGCGTGGTGCCCCAGGTCGGTTACCTGCTTGGCCCCAAGCTGATCGAACTCGGCTTCCAGGCCCGAGAAGAGCTGCCGTTGGTCACCCTTGCCGGGCCGTACCTCGACGAGCTGTCGGCGCTGACCGGCGACACCATCCACCTGGCGATCCGCGAAGGCGATGAGGTGCTGTACCTGCACAAGACCCCGGGGCGCAACGGGCCGGAGATGCGCTCCCGGGTCGGCCACCGCATGCCGCTGGCGCGCACGGGTATCGGCAAGGCGCTGATGCTCGACGACACCCCGGCCGAGTGGCAGAGGTTGTATGAAACCAGCCTGCCGGCAGGTGGCAAAAGCGCGTTCTGGCCGCACCACGCCGAGCAAACCTGGGTGCAGTTCGAGCAGCGTATGGTCGAGTATGGGGCGGGCGGTTATGCCTTCGACTTGGAGGACAATGAACCGTCGATCCGCTGCGTGGCGGCGCCGGTACGTGATGCCAGCCGGCGGATCGTGGCGGCGGTCAGTGTGGCCAGTACGGTGCCTTACATGCCCGAGGAAAAGATGCGCGAGCTGGTACCAGTGGTCAAAAGCGTGACCGCGCGGCTGTCGGCAGAGCTTGGGCTAAAGCACTAGCCTGAAGCGCGTTGGCACTGAACCACGCGCTACAACTGGTGTCTGAGCACCAACAATGACATGACGTCCATTTCCCCAAGCAAGGAGGCTTCACCATGCAACCCACCCCAGTCACGTCCGCCGGCAAGCTGCTCGGCAGTTATGGTTATGGCAAGGCGCTGATCGTCTGCATGCTTATCCTGGGCAGTGTCTTCCTGGGCCTGGCCGCTTTCGTCGGCTACCTGAGTGCTACCAGCGGCCAGAACTTCAACGGCCCGCAAAGCCTGTTCTATTCCACCATCGCCTTGCTGGCGGTGCTCGGTGGGGTGATGTTCGCCCTGGCGCTGTGGCAGAAGAAACTGCGCGCTGCCCGTTATGAGGTTTATGAGAAAGGCATCTGCCAGATCATAGGCAACCAGCGCGATTACGTGCCCTTCAGCGAGATGGGCGACTTCTACCTGTTCGCTTCTGGGCAGACTGCCATTGCCGGCCTGATCAACAACCTCGCTTATCGCCGTAACGCCAGTGAGCCGTTTCGCCGGGTCAATCCACACCTGCAAAAGCTTTATGTGTTTCTTGAGCAGGTACGCGAGCTGTACCTGAACGAACGCCTGCCAGCAGTATTCGCCACCCTGCAAAGCGGCGGGGCGGTGCAGTTCAACTACCTCGAAACGTCCCAGGTTTGGGGCAAGCGCATGAGCGGCGACTTCTTCAATGTCACCACCAAACCGCTGACCATCACTCGTGAAGCGCTCGACGTGGATGGCCGCAAGGTCGCGTTGAGCAGCCTGCGCAATGTTGACCTCAGCCAGTGGACCGAACTTGTGGTGATCAAGGACGAAAACGGTCAGACCGTGCTGTCGACCGTATCGACCGGCATCATCAGCTTTGACCTGTTCCTCAATACGTTGCACAACCTGCTTGAAGCCGAGTCGGCCTTAGCAACGCCTGAAGCCTGATGCAATCCATCAACGAACTCGTGTCAGGTGCTAAATAATTTCGGTATTTCAGTTATTAACTCGATTTTTTGACGTTAAAACATGTTTTACAGGAATTACGTGTGCTGTTGATTGTGGGTGAGCCTATAATTCCCCTACCGCTTCGCGCCTGGGGGTAGCATTTGCCATGCTGGATTTAAGCTTTAGCAAACCCGTTGAGGTCGTCAAACGACTGTGTGAGCGCTTGCGCAGCGAGCGTTTGTCTCAACAGCTGACGCAAGCAGAGGTGGCGGGGCGAGCCGGTGTCGCCATCAGTACTGTTTCGAGTCTTGAGGCTGGACGAAACGTCAGCTTCGAGAACCTTGTGCGGATTGCGATGGTGCTCGGGCGTGCCAGTGAACTGGAGGGCCTGTTTCAGCCCAAGCTGGACAGCCTGGAAGACTTGCGCCGATATGAAGAAGGCGCCAAGCGTCAACGCATAAAGATGAGGCAGGGCGATGCCTGAGCAGGTGCGCGTCTACTACGAAGGCTGGGGAGAGCGCTGGCTGTGGGGTACGCTTGCCTCCACTAGTGTGGTCGGCAGTCGCCCGCAAATCGTCTTCGAATACAGCAATGAAGCCAGGCGGCGCGGGTTTGAGCTGTCCTCGTACACCTTGCCTTTGCGGGGCGAAAACCTGCGCAAAGGATTCGCTGCTCATCAGTCTTTTCTTCCAAGCCCTGTCTATGATGCGCTGCCGGACGGCTGGGGCATGTTATTGATGGACCGTTTGTTCAAGCGCCGGGGCCTTAATGCCGCGCGCGTTGGTCCGCTGGAGCGGTTGGCGTACATCGGTGACAGCGCCATGGGAGCCATGTCGTTCGAACCGGTCGCAACTGAAGGGTTCGAGCCACCGCAACACATCCCCCTTGAGATGCTGGCGGCCGAAGTTCATGAAGTACTTAAAGGGGAGGGGGGAGAATTTCTGCAGCGGCTGCTTCTGGTGGGTGGCTCTCCCCAAGGTGCAAGGCCCAAGGCTCTGGTCTATCGCGATCCGTTGAGCGGCTCATTCACCACCGTTGCCAAGCCAGGTCTGGAAGCCTGGCTAATCAAGTTTCCCGCCAAGGAAGAGCATCCGGAAGTCTGCGCGATAGAAATGGTGTACGCCGAATGCTTGCGCTTGTGTGGCATTGCGACCCCGGACACCCAGCATTTCAGCTTGCCCAATGGGCAGGCGGCCTTTGCCAGTAGACGCTTCGACCGCCAGGGTGACCTGCGTGTGCCGATGCAAAGCCTTGCCGCATTCACCGGCGCGGATTTCAGGTCGCCTGGCGCGCTGGATTATGTCAATTTTTTGCGTGCCACCCACATGTGTACCAATGATTTGCGGGAGAAGGCGCGAGCCTTCGAGCGTGCCGTGTTCAACGTGGCATTCAACAATCGCGACGACCACCCGAAGAACTTCGCTTACCTCATGTCGCGTACCGGAGAGTGGACACTGGCACCTGCCTACGACGTCACGTTCTGTGAAGGCCCGGGTGGGTATCACCAGATGGATGTGATGGGGGAAGCTTTGGATATCGGGCGCCAGGAGATGCTTGCCTTGGCACGCGAGGCGGACATTCCGGAGGTGGCGGCGAGTCAGCTTATCGACCGTATTTGCGCAGTCGCCCGCCAGTTTACAGAACGAGCGCAGCTGAGCTTTGCGCGGTTGATCACTCAAGACACTTTGCAAACGGTGCAGCGCCGTATCGATGAAAACGTCGCGTTACTTAGCTGATTGGGGAGGCGGGCATAGCTGTGCAATGTTGACGTTTGACTGGGGAACTCGCTTCGGCGAGGTTTGCAAAGGGGTGCATGTTCTGCGATCAACCCTATACTGAAGTCGTCCTCGCTCACGACCACTTAGACTGGCAAGTCCAGTCCCGGCACATGCAACTGAGTGTGCCGTACCCCTCCTGTCGGCGTGGGCGAGGTCTCTTCACTTTGGCTTTTTTGAGCATGGCTCTCCGCTCCCACAGGATCCCCGTTTGCTGAAGACTTTCGTGATACCTGTAGGAGCGTACCCGCGAAGCAAGCGACGCGGTGTCTGGCACCGGCTTCGCCGGTGTTCGCGGGCACGCCCGCTCCCACGGGGGTATCCCCGTTTGCGGAAGGCTTTTGTGATACCTGCAGGAGCTGGTCTTGCCATCGATGATTGCATTGCAGGATTAGCCAGGCTTTGGCAATACGCAATGCCCTGTGGGAGCGGGCGTGCCCGCGAAGCAAGCGACGCGGTGTCTGGCGAATCGGCTTCACCATCCACCTGTCCATGGGCGGTCTCAAGTGCCCTGAAACGTTATCGTGATGGACAGAGAGGGACAATGCCGGGAGCTGTATGAGCCTTCCGCTTTTGCTTCTGCCAGGCAACAAAAAAGGCTGCCATTCGGCAGCCTTCTCGATGCTCAGCCCGGACGATCAATCCCAGCTCAACGCACCACCAGTCTGATACTCAATCACCCGCGTCTCAAAGAAGTTCTTCTCCTTCTTCAAGTCCATGATCTCGCTCATCCACGGGAACGGGTTGGTAGTCCCCGGGTACTCTTCCTTCAGACCAATCTGGGTCAAACGACGGTTGGCGATGAACTTGAGGTAGTCCTCCATCATCGCTGCGTTCATGCCCAGTACGCCGCGTGGCATGGTGTCGCGGGCGTATTCGATCTCCAGCTGGGTCCCTTGCAGGATCATCTGGGTCGCTTCTTCCTTCATCGCCGCATCCCACAGGTGCGGGTTCTCGATCTTGATCTGGTTGATCACGTCGATACCGAAGTTCAGGTGCATCGACTCGTCACGCAGGATGTACTGGAACTGCTCGGCAACGCCGGTCATCTTGTTGCGGCGGCCCATGGACAGGATCTGGGTGAAGCCGCAGTAGAAGAAGATGCCTTCCAGTACGCAGTAGTAGGCGATCAGGTTGCGCAGCAGCTCCTTGTCGGTTTCGACGGTGCCGGTGTTGAACTCCGGGTCGGAAATGGCGCGGGTGTACTTCAGGCCCCAGGCGGCTTTCTTCGCGACCGACGGGATCTCGTGGTACATGTTGAAGATCTCGCCTTCATCCATGCCCAGCGACTCGATGCAGTACTGGTAGGCGTGGGTATGGATCGCCTCCTCGAAGGCCTGGCGCAGAATGTACTGGCGGCACTCGGGGTTGGTGATCAGGCGGTACACAGCCAGGGCCAGGTTGTTGGCAACCAGCGAGTCGGCGGTGGAGAAGAAGCCCAGGTTGCGCATGACGATGCGGCGCTCGTCTTCGGTCAGGCCGTCCTGGCTCTTCCACAGGGCGATGTCGGCGGTCATGTTGACCTCTTGCGGCATCCAGTGGTTAGCGCAGCCGTCCAGGTACTTCTGCCAGGCCCAGTCGTACTTGAACGGTACCAGCTGGTTCAGGTCGGCGCGGCAGTTGATCATGCGCTTTTCATCAACCGCAACACGGGCCGAGGAGCCTTCCAGTTCGGCCAGGCCTTCGGCAACGTCGAGGGCGTCGAGGGCTGCCTTGGCACGTTTGACCGCGTCGGAGTCAGCAGCGGTGGCCGCACGGGCTTCCAGGGCGGCGGCACCGCCGGCGCTGTCGAGCTTGTCGAGGGTGGCGGCGGCAGCGGCCTGCGCAGGGTTGTTGCCTTTGGCGGCTACTTCGCCGTCTTCTTTGTCGAATTCGTCCCAGCTCAGCATGGTTTGGCTCCTGCTTGAGGGTTGCCCTGGGGCAACCGCTTGGATTTAAAGAATGTGATGCCTGACGCAAGGCCGTAACGGCGAATGGACAGCTCGAGAGGCTGACTCTCGTTTACATCTGAATGTGTTCTGGCTTGTACCTGGCCAGGCCTCGGGGAGGGGCCAGGACAATTGAATGGTGCTCTTTTCAGAGGGGGCGAAGTATATCGGATTTCGCCTTGGATCGGGGCGCGTCTCTTGCGGGCGAGGGTAACTTTTTCGACCGGAAATGCGTGCGTCCGTTCACCGGGTTTGTGTGGCTTGCTATGGGAAGGGAGTGTAGCGGCAAAACGCGGATGGCACTACATGTTGTGGCTTTTTATTTTTAAGGCACATTATGTGGTGTTGGCGCGATTTTTGTGGGAGCGGCCTTGTGTCGCGAACGGGCCGCAAAGCGGCCCCGCGAATCATGCGGCGAAGCTGCAATCTTGGGGGCGCTTCGCACCCCAATCGCGACACAGGGCCGCTCCCACAGTGACCGCGTTTTGTGAGAAGTCATGTTCTTTTGCCGAGCCGCGTGAGCGCTGGCCAAAGGGCAAGGTTTCTCTGGGGTGCAGATACAAAAATGCCGCGCGGGGCACCCAAGGGCACCCCGTGCGGCATTCAGGCCTTACTGGCAGGCTTCGCAGTCTGGCTCGTCGATCGCGCAGGCCTTCGGCACTGGCGCTGGGCCTGCTGCCTGGACCGGGGCGCTGTCGCCACCGCTGGAAACGGCATTGAGCTTGCCGGTGTTGATGGTCGACTTCTCGGTGCTGGTCGCGGCCAGGGCACGGAGGTAGTAGGTGGTTTTCAGGCCACGGTACCAGGCCATGCGGTAGGTCACGTCCAGCTTCTTGCCCGAGGCGCCGGCAATGTACAGGTTCAGCGATTGCGCCTGGTCGATCCACTTCTGACGACGCGAGGCCGCATCGACAATCCACTTGGTTTCGACTTCGAACGCGGTGGCGTACAGGTCTTTGAGCTCTTGCGGAATACGCTCGATCTGCTGCACCGAACCGTCGTAGTACTTCAGGTCGTTGATCATGACCGAGTCCCACAGGCCGCGGGCTTTCAGGTCGCGCACCAGGTACGGGTTGATCACGGTGAATTCGCCCGACAGGTTGGATTTCACGTACAGGTTCTGGTAGGTCGGCTCGATCGACTGCGACACGCCGGTGATGTTGGCAATGGTTGCAGTTGGCGCGATGGCCATGATGTTCGAGTTACGGATACCTTTCTTGACGCGCTCGCGCACCGGGGCCCAGTCCAGCGACTCTTCCAGGTTGACGTCGATGTACTTCTGGCCACGGGCCTCGATCAGGATCTGTTGCGAATCCAGTGGCAGGATGCCCTTGGACCACAGCGAGCCCTGGAAGGTCTCGTAGGCGCCACGCTCGTCGGCCAGGTCGCACGAAGCCTGGATGGCGAAGTAGCTGACCGCTTCCATCGACTTGTCGGCGAACTCGACAGCCGCGTCGGAGCCGTACGGGATGTGCTGCAGGTACAGCGCATCCTGGAAGCCCATGATGCCCAGGCCGACCGGGCGGTGCTTGAAGTTCGAGTTACGCGCTTGCGGCACCGAGTAGTAGTTGATGTCGATCACGTTGTCGAGCATGCGCACGGCGGTGTTCACGGTGCGTTGCAGCTTGGCGGTGTCCAGCTTGCCATCATTGATGTGGTTCGGCAGGTTGATCGAGCCCAGGTTGCAGACCGCGATCTCGTCCTTGTTGGTGTTCAGGGTGATCTCGGTGCACAGGTTCGAGCTGTGGACCACGCCCACGTGCTGCTGCGGCGAACGCAGGTTGCACGGGTCCTTGAAGGTCAGCCATGGGTGGCCGGTCTCGAACAGCATCGACAGCATCTTGCGCCACAGGTCTTTGGCCTGGATGGTCTTGAACACCTTGATCTTGTTGTACTCGGTCAGGGCTTCGTAATACTCGTAGCGCTCTTCGAAGGCCTTGCCGGTCAGGTCGTGCAGGTCGGGCACTTCCGATGGCGAGAACAGGGTCCACTTGCCGTCATCGAAGACACGCTTCATGAACAGGTCAGGGATCCAGTTGGCGGTGTTCATGTCGTGGGTACGACGGCGGTCATCACCGGTGTTCTTGCGCAGCTCGATGAATTCTTCGATGTCCAGGTGCCAGGTTTCCAGGTAGGCACACACGGCGCCTTTGCGCTTGCCACCCTGGTTCACGGCAACGGCCGTGTCGTTGACCACTTTCAGGAACGGCACCACGCCCTGGGACTTGCCGTTGGTGCCCTTGATGTACGAGCCCAGTGCACGGACCGGGGTCCAGTCGTTGCCCAGGCCACCGGCGAATTTCGACAGCATGGCGTTGTCGTGGATCGCGTGGTAGATGCCCGACAGGTCGTCCGGCACGGTGGTCAGGTAGCAGCTGGACAGCTGCGGGCGCAGGGTACCGGCGTTGAACAGGGTCGGGGTCGAGGCCATGTAGTCGAACGACGACAACAGGTTGTAGAACTCGATCGCACGGGCTTCCTTGTCTTTCTCTTCCAGCGCCAGGCCCATGGCCACACGCATGAAGAACACCTGGGGCAGCTCGAAGCGCACGCCATCCTTGTGGATGAAGTAGCGGTCGTACAGGGTTTGCAGGCCCAGGTAGGTGAACTGCTGGTCGCGCTCGTGGTCGATGGCCTTGCCCAGACGCTCCAGGTCGTAGCCTTTCAGGGCAGGGTCCAGCAGCTCGAATTCGACGCCTTTCTCGACATAGGCCGGCAGCGCCTTGGCGTACAGGTCGGCCATTTCGTGGTGGGTGGCGCTTTCGGCGACGTTCAGGAAGCCCAGGCCTTCGGCGCGCAGGGTGTCCATCAGCAGGCGGGCAGTGACGAACGAGTAGTTCGGCTCGCGCTCTACCAGGGTACGGGCAGTCATCACCAGGGCGGTGTTGACGTCCTTGATGGCTACGCCGTCGTAGAGGTTCTTCAGGGTTTCGCGCTGGATCAGGTCGCCATCGACTTCGGCCAGGCCTTCGCAGGCTTCGCTGATGATGGTGTTCAGGCGGGCCATGTCCAGTGGTGCCAGGCTGCCGTCGGCCAAGGTAATACGGATGCTCGGGTGTGGCTCGACCACGGCGTCGTTGTTGGCGCGGGTCGCACGCTCCTTGGCACGCTGGTCGCGGTAGATCACGTAGTCGCGGGCGACTTTCTGCTCGCCGGCGCGCATCAGGGCCAGCTCGACCTGGTCCTGGATTTCTTCGATGTGGATGGTGCCACCCGATGGCATGCGACGCTTGAACGTGGCGGTAACCTGCTCGGTCAGGCGCGCGACGGTGTCGTGGATGCGCGACGAGGCGGCGGCGGTGCCGCCTTCAACTGCGAGGAACGCCTTGGTGATGGCAACGGTGATCTTGTCGTCGGTGTACGGGACGACAGTGCCGTTACGCTTGATCACGCGCAGTTGGCCAGGGGCGGTAGCAGCCAGATCCTGCTGGGAATCTGCGGCCTGCGGCACCTTGGCCTGCGGGTTCTCGCGAGTTGTGTCGGTTTGCATGGGTGGGTGTCTCCACAGTTTCTATATTGTACAGGCGCCTTTTGAGCGCCCACCGTTCCGTCCACTTGCTCGATAACCTCACGGGGATGCGCACTGCATGCACACCCGCCCGCGCGGGCGTACCGACTTCGGGACAGACTCAGGAATAAGGGGCAATGGCTTGCCGCTCCCTGGCCGAAGTCAAAGGTTCTGGGCTGGGCCCAAAAACTGTTGCTGATGAGTGCCAGGCTGGCCTGCAACACCCATGCCCGAACAAGGCCCTGGGTGGGCTTGCCTCGGTCGCCTCCGCAGGAGCGGTTTGGCTGCTGAAATCACTTGAAGTTCCAACCCGAAGATCGTTTGATCTAGCGGGTTGACTTTTGTGTGTGATTTTGCACGAACCCCTATATCTAGTGGTTCGCTGCGATCGGGATACAAGATAATGCGGTATTGGGGTGTTTGCAAGGCGAGCGTCTGTGGATAACGTGTGGGTACTTTGTGGGTGAAAGGTGAGTATTCGCTGTAGGCCTTGTGCCAAGTGGTTTGCAGTATTTTTCGGCCGTTCGCCGCCCCGTCGCAGTTTTTGCGGGCGCGCACCCTACCACAAAAAACGCTCGAGCCAAGGGGGGCAGGTGCGTGGCTGTTGCGGGTTGCTGCCTGTCAGATCGAGCACCGTGCGGGCCCCGCTCGATTTCATGGACAGCAAAGATCTACAGTCATACGCTCAAAGGCCAAGATTGCGATCCAGAGAATAAAAAGGCCAAAGCCATGGACCAGACCCAACCCCGCATTCTGATCGTCGAGGACGACCCGCGCCTGGCCGAGCTGACCGCCGAATACCTGCAGGCCAACGGCTTCGAGGTCGCGGTCGAGGGCGATGGCGCGCGTGCCGTGCGTCGGATCGTCGACAGCCAACCTGATCTGGTCATTCTCGACCTGATGCTGCCGGGCGAGGACGGCTTGAGCATCTGCCGCCGGGCGCGCAACCAGTACCCTGGGCCGATCCTGATGCTCACCGCACGCAGCGACGAACTCGACCAGATCCACGGGTTGGACCTGGGCGCCGACGACTATGTCTGCAAGCCGGTGCGCCCGCGCCTGCTGTTGGCGCGTATCCAGGCCTTGCTGCGCCGTAGCGAAGCCCTGGACAGCAAGCGCCAGGACCTGGCGTTCGGTGCCCTGCACATCGACAACCGGCTGCGCGAGGCGCGCCTGGGTGAGCAACTGATCGAACTGACCGGCGCCGAATTCGACTTGCTCTGGCTGCTGGCCAGCAATGCCGGGCGGGTGCTTAGCCGCGAACAGATCTTCACTGCGCTGCGTGGTGTTGGCTACGACGGCCAGGACCGTTCCATCGACATCCGCATTTCCAGGATCCGCCCCAAGATCGGCGATGACCCGCTGCAGCCGCGGCTGATCAAGACCCTGCGCAGCAAGGGCTACCTGTTCGTCGGCGAGGCGCCATGAACAATTCGATTTTCCTGCGCATCTATGGCGGCATGCTGGCGGTGCTGGTACTGGTGGCGCTGCTGGGCGTGCTCAGCCTGCACCTGGTCAACGAGGTGCTCGCCGCCCAGCACCGTGAGCGCCTGGCGCAAGGCACCTTCAGCCTGATGGCGGACAACCTGGCGGTGCAGAACGCAACCGAACGCAAGCGCTCGCTGTTGATCTGGGAGCGCCTGCTCGGCGTGCCACTGGCGCTGCAGCCGATGAGCGCCCGCCGGCTTGATGGCACCCAGCGTGCGCGCCTGGCCCGTGGCCTGGTGGTGGTGGAAAAAACCGGCCCGCATGCGGCACAGGTGCTGCGCAAGGTTGGCCAGGAAGACCTGATGCTGGTGGCGCAGATCAACCAGATCAGCGAGCAGTTGGCACGCGCGACGCTTTATCTGCTGGCCGATGAGCTGGTGCGCTACCCGGTCACCGAACAACAGCAGCGCCTGGCCCAGTTGACGCAGGAAAAAGGCTTCGGCTTTGGCGTTGCATTGCAACGGATCGAGCGCGTCAGCCTGGACGATGACCAGCGGCACAGGGTCGAGGAGGGCGACACGGTGATGGCGCTGGGCAAGGATGGCGATTCGATCCGGGTGTTCGCCGGGTTGACCGGCTCGCCCTGGGTGCTGGAGATCGGCCCGCTGTACCAGCTCAACCCGTATCCGCCGCAGTTGCTGGTCCTGATCGCGTTTCTGGGCCTGTGCCTGATCGGTCTGGTGGTCTACTTGCTGGTCCGCCAGTTGGAGCGCCGCGTGTCGGGCCTGGAAGTTGCCGCCACACGCATCGCCCAGGGCAGCCTGGACACGCGCGTACCGGCTGGCGACACCGACTCGGTAGGGCGCCTGGCCGCTGCATTCAATGGCATGGCCGAGCACTTGCAGCGTTCGCTGACCATGCAGCGTGAGCTGGTGCGCGCGGTATCCCACGAGTTGCGCACGCCGGTGGCGCGCCTGCGCTTTGGCCTGGAGATGATCGAAAGTGCCAGCACCGAGCAGGCGCGCGCCAAGCACCTGGCTGGCATGGACGGCGACATCCAGGACCTCGACAAGCTGGTCGACGAAATGCTCACTTACGCGCGCCTGGAGCAAGGCGCGCCGGCCTTGCAGTTCCAGCGCATTGACATCGATGCCTTGCTCGACCGGGTGATCGACGAGTTGGCGCCGCTGCGTGCCGATGTGCGCGTCGAGCGGGGTGAGTGCCAGGGGGCCGATGCCGATGGCGCCTGGGTCGAGGCGGAGCCGCGCTACCTGCACCGGGCGCTGCAGAACCTGGTCGGCAATGCCATGCGCCACGCCGAGTCGCAGGTACGCCTGAGCTACCAGCTGGGGCAGCAACGCTGCCGCATCGATGTGGAAGACGATGGCCCAGGGATCCCGGAGGGGGTATGGGACCGCATTTTCACGCCGTTCACCCGCCTGGACGACAGCCGCACCCGCGCCTCGGGCGGGCATGGCCTGGGCCTTTCGATTGTGCGGCGGATCATCTACTGGCATGCCGGGCGAGCCACGGTAGGGCGCAGTGCGACGTTGGGGGGCGCCTGCTTCAGCCTGAACTGGCCGCGCCAGCAGGCACCGCTGTAGGCGTCAGACGCTCACCAGGCTAAGCAGATGGCCGTTTTGCAGGCTGAACTGGCCGTGCAGCTCTGCCCCGCGTTGCCACTGTGGCGACAGGTCGGTGAGCAGGCGCAGGCGCGCCAGCCCCTCGCCAGACCAGTCGAGCACTTCGGCGTGCTCGAAGTAGAAACGCTGGCGGGTCAGGGGGTAGAGGGTCTTGAACAGGCTTTCCTTCAGCGAGAAGGTCAGGGTGACCGTCAGCTCAAGCTGAGCGCGGTCCAGGCGCTCCAGCTCGGCCGGGGTGAGAATTTCGCCCATCAAGCGCTCGGCGCGTTCGTCATCGAGCAGGGCTTCCTGATCCAGGCCCAGGCCCTGGCAGCTGTGGGCGCCAGCGACCGCCGCGGCGGCCCAGCCTTGGCCATGGGTGATCGAGCCATGAATGCCGGCGGGCCAGATGGGCGAGCGGTCGTCATGGGTGCCAGGCACGTAGTTGCGACCGTCCAGGCGCTGCAGCGCGGCCCGTGCGCATGCACGGCCGGCCAGGTACTCGGCCTGGCGCTTGGGCACCGAGCGCAGCAGGCTGGCGCTTGGCACTACCCCCGCGCGCTGGAAGTCGTCGGCCCCCAGCTGGGCGGGGTCGAAGGCGCAACTGACCAGCACCGCACCGGGTAATGGGCGGGGCAGGGGCCAGTGGTACTGAAGTGGGGCGCAGCAGGCGGGGAGCGTGTTCATGGCGGCTATTGTGCCAGCCGCGGCGACGGTGTGGGAGATGCAATAGCCGAGGCTGCCGTGCAGCCCATCGCCTGCAAGCCTGCAGGCCCGAAGATCTATGCCGTGCCTGTGGAAGCTGGCTTGCCGACGATGGGCCGCAAAGCGGGCCGTACAATCGCTATTTGAATACTTTCTTGAAAAACGCCTGCATATCCGCCCAGGAGCTTTCATCCGCGGCCTTGTTATAACCAATGTCCGGCCCGCCATGCTCGCCATGGCTCAAGCGGTCTGCATCCGGGTTGGTGAAGCCGTGCTTGGCCCCTTCGATGCTGACGAACTGATAGTTCACCTTGGCCGCCTCCATCTCGGCCTTGAAAGCCTCGACCTGTTGCGGCGTGACCATGCTGTCGGCCGCGCCGTGCTCGACCAGGATATCCGCGCGTACCACGCCCGGTTTGGCCGGGGTAGCGGTAGCCAGTGCGCCATGGAAGCTCACTACGCCGTCGAGTTTCTCGCCACGGCGCGCAGCATCCAGCACCACCTTGCCGCCGAAGCAGTAGCCGACCGCACCCAGCTCGTGCTTGTTGGTGTTCGGTTGCAGTTTCAGCAGCTCAAGGCCCGCATCGAAGCGCCTGGCTGCGGCGGCAGGGTCTTTCAGTGCGGCCGCCATGAACGCCTGGGCATCCTGCGGGTGCTCGGTGTGCTTGCCGTCGCCGTACATGTCGATGGCCAGGGCGTTATAGCCCAGCGCTGCCAGGTCACGGGCGCGGCGCTTGGCATAATCGTTCAGCCCCCACCATTCATGCACCACGACAATGCCTGGGCGCTTGCCCTCGACGGCGTCGTCGTATGCGTAGTAGCCGACCAGCCGGTTGCCGTCGGCGTCCTGGTAAGGAATTTCGCGGGTTTGTACTGCCGCTTGGGCAAGGGCAGCGCTGCACATCAGGGTCAGGGCCAGCAGGACACGCATGGGTACTACTCCTTGTTCGGCAATCGGGTCGTTCAGCCGAGGTTCAGTCAGGGTTCAGTCGCGGTTCAGGGTGCCCTGCTTACTCTAGCTTCCAGACCGAAACAACGCACCCAACTGGAGTAACCTGCCATGAAAACCTTCAATAGCCTGCTTGCCGCCATGGCCGTCTGCGCCGCTGGCCTCACCACCGCTCAGGCTGCCGATGACAACTTCGCCAGCTTCACCTACGGCCAGACCAGCGACAAGGTTCGCAAGTCCGGCCTGTTGCAGCGCAACACCGACAACCTCAACACCGACGGCATCATCGGCAAGGATGACACCTGGGGTGTGCGTGTGGGCAAGATCAACGACCAAGGCCGTTACTACATGACCTATGACAACGTCTCGGGCGATCACAGCGGCCTGAAACTGCGTCAGGAAAACCTGCTGGGCAGTTATGACCTGTTCCTGCCGGTGGGCGATACCACCAAACTGTTTGGCGGTGGCAGCCTGGGCATGACCAAGCTCACCCAGGACTCGCCAGGCGCCCGCCGCGATACCGACTACGGTTATGCCTACGGGCTGCAGGCCGGGGTGATCCAGGACATCACCGACAAGGCTTCGGTCGAGCTGGGCTACCGTTACCTGCGCACCAATGCGGCAACCGAGGTGGGCGCGCATGGCGGGCCGAAGGATGGCACCCTGCGCCTGAGCAGCAGTGCGCAGACTTACCTGGCGGCCTCCTACAAGTTCTGACGGCCTGCCGGGTTATCCTGTACCGGCCTCTTCGCGGCTGAAGCCGCTGCCACAGGGATCGCACAGTCCAGCAAACCTGTGTGCTCCCTGTGAGAGCGGCTTTAGCCGCGAAGAGGCCGGTACAGGCAATAGATGAAAAGGAGCTGCATATGAAACTGCTGGTGGTCGAGGACGAAGCCCTGCTTCGCCATCACCTCTACACCCGCCTGGGCGAAAGCGGCCACGTGGTCGAGGCGGTCGCCGATGCCGAGGAGGCGCTGTACCAGGCCGGGCAGTACCACTTCGACCTGGCCATCATCGACCTGGGCTTGCCCGGTATCAGTGGCCTGGAGCTGATCACGCGCCTGCGCAGCCAGGACAAGACCTTCCCCATCCTCATCCTCACGGCCCGTGGCAACTGGCAGGACAAGGTCGAAGGCCTGGCCGCAGGCGCCGACGACTACCTGGTCAAACCCTTCCAGTTCGAAGAGCTCGAAGCCCGCCTGAATGCGCTGCTGCGCCGCTCCAGCGGCTTCACCCAGTCGACCATCGCTGCCGGCCCGCTGGTGCTCGACCTCAACCGCAAGCAGGCCAGCCTCGATGCGCAGGCGTTGGCGCTCACGGCTTATGAGTACCGCATCCTCGAATACCTCATGCGCCATCATCAGCAAGTGGTGGCCAAGGACCGCCTGATGGAGCAACTGTACCCAGGCGATGAGGAGCGTGACCCGAATGTCATCGAAGTGCTGGTCGGCCGCCTGCGCCGCAAGCTGGAAGGCGAGCAGGGGTTCAAACCCATCGATACCGTACGTGGCCTGGGCTACCTGTTCACCGAGCGCTGCCGATGATTCGTTCCCTGCGCGTGCGCCTGATGCTGGCCGCCGCCGTGCTGGCGCTGCTGTTCATGCTGGGGTTGCTGCCCGCGTTGCAGAAGGCGTTCAGCCTGGCCCTGCAGGAGTCGATCGAGCAGCGCTTGGCCTCGGACGTGACCACGCTGATATCGGCCGCGCGCATCGAAGGCGGCCACTTGCAGATGCCCGAACTGCTGCCGGACGAGCGTTACAACCTGCCGTACACCGGCCTGCTCGGGTATATCTTCGACCGCGATGGCCAGCTGGTCTGGCAGTCGCGCGCCACCGCCGACCGGCACATCAACTACCTGCCGCGCTATGACGGGCGCGGCAACGAATTTGCACGCATCCACCAGGCCGATGGTGAAGAGTTCTTTGTCTACGACGTCGAGATCAAGCTGCTGGGTGGCCAGAGCGCAGCCTACAGCATTGTCGCCCTGCAGCCGGTGAGCGAGTACAAGGCCACCCTCGACGGCCTGCGCGAAAAGCTCTACCTGGGCTTCGGCGCCGCCTTGCTGGCGCTGCTGGTGTTGCTGTGGGCCGGCTTGACCTGGGGCTTGCGCTCGCTGCGCCGGCTCAGCCACGAACTGGATGAGGTGGAAGCAGGGGCGCGCGATGGTCTGAGCGGCGAGCACCCCCGCGAGCTGCTGCGCCTGACCCGCTCGCTCAACCGTTTGCTGCGCAGTGAACGCGAGCAGCGTACGCGCTACCGGGATTCGCTGGACGACCTAGCACACAGCCTGAAAACCCCGCTGGCGGTGTTGCAGGGGGTGGGCGAAAGCCTGCAGCAGCGCAGTGGCGAACGCGAACAGGCGCGGGTGCTGCAAAGCCAGATCGAACGCATGAGCCAGCAGATCGACTACCAGCTGCAGCGGGCCAGCCTGCGCAAGAGCGGCCTGGTGCGCCACAGTGTGCCGCTACGGCCTGTGCTCGACAGCCTGTGCAGCACGTTGGCCAAGGTATACCGGGACAAACGCGTGGAGGTGCAACGGGTGTTACCCGGGGCGGCCCAGGTGCCGATGGAGCAGGGCGCCTTGCTGGAGATGCTCGGCAACCTGCTGGAAAACGCCTATCGGCTGAGCCTTGGCCAAGTGCGCGTAAGCCTTGAGCAAGTGCCAGGGCGCCTGAGCTTGTGCATCGAAGACGACGGGCCGGGCGTACCGGTCGACCAGCGCGAGCGCATCCTCGAGCGCGGTGAGCGGCTGGACAGCCAGCACCCGGGGCAGGGCATCGGTCTGGCGGTGGTCAAGGATATCGTCGACAGCTATGACGCCGTGCTCAGCCTGGGGGACTCACCACTGGGTGGGGCTGCGTTCAGGATTACCTTCAACCTCGATTGATTCGGCCCGGGTGGGCGGATTCCCGCCAACATGCCTGTACAAAACCCGCCACCGGGCGGAAATCCGCCAGCTTTCCTCACCTTTATCGCCCCGTCGTTGGGCATTAATCCTTGGTACACAAGGCATTTGCACCCTTGCTGGGCACTTTGGCACCACCCTTGCTATTGATCTACGCAGAGGCCTGCCCAGGCAGCTCGAACACAACGACAAATCCCTCCAGGTGCAGGAGGGTTAGCGATTCAGGTGCCCCATCACCCTGGGAAGGGTGAGCCGGCACACTTGAGGAAAATTAGCCATGACGACACGTCAGCCGCTTTACAAATCCCTGTATGTCCAGGTGTTGGTCGCCATCACCATCGGCATCCTGCTCGGCCACTTCTACCCGGAAACGGGCGTCGCGCTCAAACCCTTCGGTGACGGTTTCGTCAAACTGATCAAGATGGTCATCGCCCCGATCATCTTCTGTACCGTGGTCAGCGGCATCGCCGGCATGCAGAGCATGAAGTCGGTCGGCAAGACTGGCGGCTACGCGCTGCTGTACTTTGAAATCGTCTCCACCATCGCCTTGATCATTGGCCTCATCGTCGTCAACGTGGTCAAGCCAGGCGCTGGCATGCACATCGACGTCAGCACCCTGAACGCCAGCAGTGTGGCTGCCTATGCCGCCGCCGGCGCGCAGCAGACCACGGTCGGCTTCCTGCTCAACGTCATCCCCAACACCGTGGTCGGTGCATTCGCCAACGGCGATATCCTGCAAGTGCTGATGTTCTCGGTCCTGTTCGGCTTCGCCCTGCACCGCCTGGGTAGCTACGGCAAGCCGCTGCTGGACATGATCGACCGCTTCGCCCATGTCATGTTCAACATCATCAACATGATCATGAAGCTGGCCCCGCTTGGCGCCTTCGGTGCCATGGCCTTCACCATCGGCCAGTACGGCGTGGGTTCGCTGGTGCAACTGGGCTACCTGATGGCCTGCTTCTACATCACCTGCCTGTTGTTCGTGTTGGTGGTGCTGGGCGGTATCTGCCGCGCCCACGGCTTCAGCGTGCTGAAACTGATCCGCTACATCCGTGAAGAGCTGATGATCGTACTGGGCACCTCCTCGTCGGAATCGGCCCTGCCGCGCATGCTGGCCAAGATGGAACGCCTGGGTGCCAAGAAGTCCGTGGTTGGCCTGGTGATCCCGACCGGTTACTCGTTCAACCTCGACGGCACCTCGATCTACCTGACCATGGCAGCGGTCTTCATTGCCCAGGCCACCGACACCACCATGGACATCACCCACCAGATCACCTTGCTGTTGGTGCTGCTGGTGGCTTCCAAGGGGGCTGCCGGCGTCACCGGCTCGGGCTTCATCGTGCTGGCTGCCACCCTGTCGGCGGTGGGCCACCTGCCGGTTGCCGGCTTGGCGCTGATCCTCGGTATCGACCGCTTCATGTCCGAAGCCCGCGCCCTGACCAACCTGGTCGGCAACGCCGTTGCCACCGTGGTCGTGGCCAAGTGGGTCAAGGAAATGGATAACGACAAGCTGGCCTCGGAGCTGGCGTCCGGCGGTGCACCGCTGGTTGATACCCGCCCAACCGACGACCTGGGTGTGGCTGAAGGCCCGGCTCGTTGATAGCGGCTTGAAATGCAAAAAGGCGACCTCGGGTCGCCTTTTTCATGCCTGCACGGTCCTTGTAGGAGCGGGCTTGCCCGCGAAGCAGGCGACGCGGTGTCTGGCACCGGCTGCGCCGGTGTTCGCGGGCAAGCCCGCTCCTACAATGGCCAGCGAACAAGCCTGAATCGCGGTCAGGCCAGCACCACCTCCAACACCCGTTCCGGTGCAGGCACCTGGTAGGCCGGGCGTGGGTCCTGGGCCAGGCACTGTTCGATCAGCGCCAGGCGACCTCGGGTCGCCTTTTTCATGCCTGCGCGGTCCTTGTGGGAGCGGCCTCGCGTCGCGAAAGGGCTGCGTAGCAGCCCCGGCAAGCTTGCAGGATGGCAAAAGGCCCGGGGCCGCTACGCGCCCCATCGCGACGCAAGGCCGCTCCTACAATGGCCAGCGAACAAGCCTGAATCGGGGTCAGGCCAGCACCACCTCCAACACCCGTTCCGGTGCAGGCACCTGGTAGGCCGGGCGTGGGTCCTGGGCCAGGCACTGTTCGATCAGCGCCAGGCGACCTCGGGTCGCCTTTTTCATGCCTGCGCGGTCCTTGTGGGAGCGGCCTCGCGTCGCGAAAGGGCTGCGTAGCAGCCCCGGCAAGCTTGCAGGATGGCAAAAGGCCCGGGGCCGCTACGCGCCCCATCGCGACGCAAGGCCGCTCCTACAATGGCCAGCGAACAAGCCTGAATCGGGGTCAGGCCAGCACCACCTCCAACACCCGTTCCGGTGCAGGCACCTGGTAGGCCGGGCGTGGGTCCTGGGCCAGGCACTGTTCGATCAGCGCCAGGCGACCTCGGGTCGCCTTTTTCATGCCTGCGCGGTCCTTGTGGGAGCGGCCTCGCGTCGCGAAAGGGCTGCGTAGCAGCCCCGGCAAGCTTGCAGGATGGCTAAAGGCCCGGGGCCGCTACGCGCCCCATCGCGACGCAAGGCCGCTCCTACAATGGCCAGCGAACAAGCCTGAATCGGGGTCAGGCCAGCACCACCTCCAACACCCGGATCGCCTCCGGCTGCGGGTAATGCCAGCGCACCTGCACATCCCAGAACCTCACCCCGTACACCCGTTCCGGTGCAGGTACCTGGTAGGCCGGGCGTGGGTCCTGGGCCAGGCATTGTTCGATCAGCGCCACCAGCGGCTCACCCAGCCGCAATGCATGCTCGCGGGCCTGCGCCAATGCGCTGTCGGCCCAATGCACGGCAATGGCTGCAGGCGCGGCGCTGGCCATCTGGTTGCTGGCGCATGCAATGCTGTCGGCGTAAGGCACGTAGGGCTTGATGTCCAGCACCGGCGTGCCATCCAACAGGTCGATCCCGGACAGCAGCAGCCGCCCCGGTTCAACCCCCTCCAGGCGCACCACCGACTGGCCGATGCCATTGGGCCGATGGGTGGCGCGGGTCGCGAACACACCCATGCTCTTGTTGCCACCCAGGCGCGGTGGCCGCACCTTCAGGCGTGGCTTGTCTTCCAGCGCCTGGTGGAACAGGAACAGCAGCCAGACATGGCTGACCTGCTCCAGGCCTTCGACTGCCTCACCCTGGTCGAACGGCGGCAGCAGCTCCAGCACCCCGCGGGCGGCGGGAGCCAGCTGCGGTTGGCGCGGAATGGCAAACTTTTCCTTGAAGCATGAACGGACGATACCGACCGGGGCAACGGTGTGCTGCATGGTCACTCAGCCGCGCACGCGCAAAGTCAGGCCCTTGAGGAAGTTGCGCAGCAACTGGTCGCCGCACGGCCGGTAGTTGTCGTGGCCAGCTTTGCGGAACAGTGCACTCAATTCCGGCTTGCTGACCGGGAAGTTCACGGACTTGAGGATCGCGTGCAAGTCGTCCTCCTTGAGTTCGAAAGCCACCCGCAGCTTCTTGAGGATCAGATTGTTGGTCACCGGCAGCTCGATCGGTTGCGCCGGGCGGCTGTCATCCTTGCCGCGACGGTAGAACACCAGGCCGTCGAGGAAGTGCGCCATCACCCGCTCAGGGCAACGCACAAAGCCTTCTTCGTCTTCTTTCTTCAGGTAGGTGGCGAGCACCAGCGGGTGCACTTCGAGGCCGGAGAGGCCGATGATCTCGGCCATCTTGGCGTCGTTCACCTTGAGCATGTAGCGCAGGCTGCGCAGGACGTCGTTGTGGTTCATTGCTGCTGAATCCTGTTCAGGTGCCGCGCGTTCCAGCGCGGCCTATTACTTAGAAACGTTCGGTACTGGCCACATAGCGCCATTGGCCCAGCGGCACCTTGCCCATCGACACGCCACCCAGGCGAATGCGCCGCATGCCGACCAGCTCCAGGCGCAGGTAAGCGCACAATTCGGCGATCTGCCCGGGCTGCGGGTTTTTCAGGGCCATGCGCAAGTGGGTCTCGTTCTGCCAGCTGGCCTTGGCCTTGGGTAGCTCACGGTCATTGCGCGTAGCACCGCGGGCCAGGCGCTCCAGTGCCTGGGGCGTGGTCTGGCCGCGCACTTCAATGATGAATTCCTGCTCCAGGCGGCGCAGGTCGGCTTCGATCTTGCGGGTCACCCGCCAGTCCTGGGTGAACACTTGCAGGCCACTGGCGCCGCGCTCCAGTGGGGCGACGCAAGCCTGCCGGGCAAAGTGCCCGTGCAGCGCACGCACGCCCTCGCGGTGGGCTTCGCTGAGGCTGCCCATGTTGATGCTGGCGCGGGCGCTTTCGCTGTCCATGCCGGCAGGCTGGTTCAGCAGCAGGGTCACCGGCTCCAGGGGCTCGGCGCGGGCGCCAGGCAACAGCTCGACGCGCTGTTGCCCGACCTTGAACTGCGGCTGCTCGACCACCACGCCATCGACCGTGACCCAGCCTCCTTCAATGTACAGCTCGGCCTCGCGGCGAGAGCAGCCAAGCTGCTCGATGAGGCGTTTGGACAGGCGGACGGGTTCGGACATGGCGCAATTCGCAGAGGCAGGGAAAGGTGACCATTGTACCTGCCCCTACGCGGTTGATGATGGGAATCTGTGTCACTTGCGCCATTTCGGCGACCTGCTGCGGCATATTCAGTCGCCGCTGCACTGGCCTGTGCCCCGCAGGCGCATATGCAGCAGGGGGTAGGGTTGGCCAAGGCCGTCGGTAGGGGAGCGGCCGACCACCTCGAAACCTTCATGCAGGTAGAAGCCCAGGGCTTGCAGGTTCTGCTCGTTGACGTCCAGGGTTTCGGCATTGAGTTCGTTGATGGCGTAGCGCAGCAAGCGCCTGCCCATGCCCTGGCCACGGTAGGCCGGGGCAACGAAGAGCATATCCACCCGGCTGCTGGCGACCCCGGCGAACCCGCAGATACGCTGGCGGTCCTTGCAGCAGACCAGCATCACGGCGTCGAGGTAGCGGTACAACACATGCTCACGCAGCAGCCGGACATAGGCATCGGGTAGAAAATCGTGGGTCGCGCGCACCGAGTCTTCCCAGACCTGGGCCAGTTCGGGGTAGTCGCTAAGGTGCGGGGTTTGCAGGGACAATGGCTGGCGCATCGGGGTACGTTCCTCTGGGGCTGAGGAAACGATAGATGCTAAAAGCGCAACAGGCCCAAGGATTGCCGGTGCGCCTGCGCGGCCCATCATCGGCCAGGAAGCTCCCTGGTAAAGGAGCTGCTGGCCGGCGATGGTGCGCAGCGTACTGTGTGGGTGTCAGACCGGCTCGGCCCACATGTCGTATTCGTCGGCGTCTACCACCCGGCAACGAACCTTGTCGCCTGGCTTGAAGCCATGGTCGCCATCGATGAACACGCTGCCGTCGATTTCCGGGGCATCGAAGAAGCTGCGGCCTACCGAACCTTGCGCCTCGACTTCGTCGATCAGCACTTCGATCTCCTTGCCGATGCGCAGTTGCAGGCGGGCAGCGCTGATGGCCTGCTGGTGGGCCATGAAACGGTCCCAACGGTCCTGCTTGATGTCGTCCGGTATTTCAGCCAGGCCCAGGTCGTTGGCCGGGGCGCCCTCCACCGGCGAGTACTGGAAGCAGCCCACGCGGTCGAGCTGGGCTTCGGTCAGCCAGTCCAGCAGGTACTGGAAGTCTTCTTCGGTTTCGCCGGGGAAGCCGACGATGAAGGTGGAACGGATCACCAGTTCGGGGCACTGTTCACGCCATTGCTTGATGCGTGCCAGGGTACGGTCTTCGAAAGCCGGGCGCTTCATCGACTTGAGCACTTTCGGGCTGGCATGCTGGAACGGAATGTCCAGGTACGGCAGGATCTTGCCGGCCGCCATCAACGGGATCACATCGTCGACATTCGGGTAAGGGTACACGTAGTGCAGGCGCACCCAGGCTCCCAGGCTGCTCAGTGCTTCGCACAGTTCAAGCATGCGCGTCTTGACCGGGCGGCCGTTCCAGAAGTCGGTCTTGTACTTGACGTCAACGCCATAGGCGCTGGTGTCCTGGGAAATCACCAGGATCTCCTTGACCCCGGCCTTCACCAGGCGCTCGGCCTCGCTCAGCACTTCGCCCACCGGGCGGCTGACCAGCTTGCCGCGCATCGACGGGATGATGCAGAAGCTGCAGCTGTGGTTGCAGCCTTCGGAAATTTTCAGGTAGGCGTAGTGGCGCGGGGTCAACTTGACCCCTTGTGGCGGTACCAGGTCGATCAGCGGGTTGTGGTCCTGGCGGGGTGGCACCACTTCGTGCACGGCGTTGACCACCTGCTCGTACTGTTGCGGGCCTGTGACCGACAGCACGCTTGGGTGCACGTCACGGATGTTGCCTTCTTCAACGCCCATGCAGCCGGTCACGATGACCTTGCCGTTTTCCTTGATCGCTTCGCCGATGACTTCCAGCGATTCGGCCTTGGCACTGTCGATGAAGCCGCAGGTGTTGACCACCACCACGTCGGCATCCTCGTAGGTGGGCACGACTTCATAGCCTTCCATGCGCAGCTGGGTCAGGATGCGCTCGGAATCGACCAGGGCTTTGGGGCAACCCAGGCTTACGAAACCTACCTTGGGGGTGGCGGGCGTGGTGGACATGACTAACCTCGGTATTGAATGCAGGTCGCCCGGCCGGAATCGGGGGCGATCTTGACGGGCGCTTTTGGCGCCTCTGATCAAAAAGTGCGCAATTCTAGCGAGCGCAGGGACGCTTGACCAGCAGAAATACGACGAACGCTGCGCTATGCTTCGCGCCGTTGCGCCAAGCTGCAGTGAGTGCTTGGTCGCAGAGTGAATACTGAAAGGCCGTAATGGCCGTCTGCGGGAGTGGTCGATGGTTCAGGCAAGCAGTCACGCTGAGGGCGGGCACGAGGGTAAGCAGGGTGCGACGCGGTCGCTGGGCCTGCTCGTGGCAGCGGTCGGGGTGGTTTATGGCGATATCGGCACCAGCCCGCTGTATACCCTGAAGGAAGTCTTTACCGGTGGTTATGGGGTGCCGGTCAACCATGACGGCGTACTGGGGATCCTGTCGCTGATCCTCTGGTCGCTGCTGTGGGTGGTGTCGTTCAAGTACGTGATGTTCATCCTGCGCGCCGACAACCAGGGCGAGGGCGGCACCATGGCCCTGACTGCGCTGGCGCGGCGGGCTACGGCGGCCTACCCGCGGCTGCGCACACTGATGGTGATCTGTGGCCTGATCGGCGCTTCGCTGTTCTATGGTGACAGCATGATCACCCCGGCGGTGTCGGTGCTGTCGGCGGTAGAGGGCATGGGCCTGGCGTTCGACGGTATCGACCACTGGGTGGTGCCGATCTCGCTGGTGGTGCTGGTGGCCCTGTTCCTGGTGCAGAAGCACGGTACCGAGAAGATCGGCAAGCTGTTCGGCCCGATCATGGTCACCTGGTTCGTGGTGCTCGGTGCACTGGGCGTGAACGGCATTTCGCAAAGCCCGGAAGTGCTCAAGGCCTTCAACCCCGGCTGGGCGGTCAACTTCTTCGTGGTGCACCCGGGGATGGGCGTGGCCATTCTGGGGGCGGTGGTGCTGGCGCTGACCGGTGCCGAGGCATTGTATGCCGACATGGGCCATTTTGGCCGCAAGCCTATCGCCCGTGCCTGGTTCATCCTGGTGCTGCCGGCGCTGGTGCTCAACTATTTTGGCCAGGGCGCGCTCCTTCTGCAGGATCCGGATGCGGCCCGTAACCCGTTCTACCTGCTGGCACCGGGCTGGGCGTTGTTGCCGTTGGTCGGCCTGGCCACCCTGGCCACGGTGATCGCCTCGCAGGCCGTGATTTCCGGGGCCTTCTCCTTGACCCGCCAGGCCATCCAGCTGGGTTATATCCCGCGCATGCAGATCCAGCACACCTCCAGCGACGAGCAAGGGCAGATCTATATCGGTGCGGTGAACTGGACCCTGATGGTGGGTGTGGTACTGCTGGTGATCGGTTTCGAGTCCTCCGGGGCGCTGGCGGCAGCCTACGGTGTTGCGGTAACCGGGACCATGCTGATGACCACGATCCTGGTGTCGGCGGTGATGCTGCTGCTGTGGAAGTGGCCGCCGCTGCTGGCGGTGCCGATTCTGGTCGGTTTCCTGCTGGTCGACGGGCTGTTCTTTGCCGCCAACGTGCCGAAAATTGTCCAGGGTGGCGCTTTCCCGGTGCTGGCCGGGGGCGTGCTGTACCTGCTGATGAGCACCTGGAAGCGTGGCAAGCAGATCCTGGTCGAGCGCATCGACGAAGGGGCATTGCCGCTGCCGTTGTTCATCAGCAGTATCCGCATTCAGCCACCGCACCGGGTCGAAGGCACGGCGGTGTTCCTGACCGCGCGTTCCGATGCCGTGCCGCACGCGCTACTGCACAACATGCTGCACAACCAGGTGCTGCATAGCCAGGTGGTGTTGTTGACGGTGGTCAGCGAGGACCGGCCGCGGGTGCCGGAGCACGAGCGCTTCGAAGTGGAAGCCTATGGTGACGGCTTCTTCCGCGTGCTGCTGCATTTTGGCTTCATGGACGAGCCGGACGTACCGGCGGCGTTGAAACTGTGCCATCTGGATGGCCTGGACTTCACCCCAATGCGCACCACGTACTTCCTCAGCCGTGAGACGGTGATCGCCTCACGGCTCGAGGGGATGTCGCGCTGGCGTGGCAACCTGTTCGCCTTCCTGCTGAAGAATGCCAACGGCAACCTGCGCTTCTTCAACCTGCCGCTGAACCGGGTGATCGAACTGGGGACCCAGGTCGAGATCTGATTGGCAAGGGGCTGCTTTGCAGCCCATCGCTGGCAAGCCAGGCTCCCACAAGTATTGCGCTGATATTCAATATGGCGCGGTCCCTGTGGGAGATTCTATGGTTCCTGGCAAGGGTAGCCGGAGCATCTTCAGCGCCTGTGAGATCGAGCGCCGCCCGCGCTAACAGGCGCTGCCATACCTTGTGGCAAACACCTGTCAGCCCTAAGGCGATCCCTGTGGGAGCCTGGCTTGCCAGCGATGGGCCGCAAAGCGGCCCCGATTTTTGTCAGTTCTGCTCAGCCACGCTTGCCTTGCCCTGGCGCGTCTCGATCTCACCAATCAAGCGCTTGGCCAGCGCCGGGTAGTTCTCGTCGAAATGGTGGCCGCCGGGCAGCTTCATGCGCTCGCCAACAGCCGTGCCATCGGTGCAGCCGCTTTCGTCAGCTTCCTCGACGCCATACACACACACCACCTTGGAGGCAGGCAGCTTGGCCATTTCCGGCCCGGTTGGCGCTTCCTGGCCCTCCTTGCCCAGCCAGCCCTCCACTTCGATCTCGAAACTGCCGCTGCGTGCAAAGGCCAGCAGCATCACGGCGTCGATACGCTGCTGGTCTTCGGCCGGCAGGCGGTTGTAGATCGCCGGCAGTACATCGGCCCCGAATGAATACCCAGCAAGCACGAACCGCTTGGTGCCCCATTTCTGGCGGTAGTGCTGCATCAGTTCGGACAGGTCGGCAGCGCTTTGCTCGGGGGTTTTGTGCTGCCAGTAATAGCGCAGCGTGTCGATGCCGACCACCGGGTAGCCCAGCTTGGCCATTTCGCCAGCGACGTCGCGGTCCAGGTCGCGCCAGCCGCCATCGCCGGAAAGGAACAGGGTGACGGTATCGGTGGTTTGCCCGGCCGGCACCTCGACTACCGGGACTGGCAGCGCGTTGCCATCGCGGCCGAGCAAGGCCTGGGTCAGTTGCGCCTTGAGCACCTGCGGCAGGTGGATGTCGTAATCGCTGATGCTGGTTTCGGCATTGGCCTGGTCACGCACGAAGGCGGCGCTGGCGTCGTCCGGGTTGTCGTTCCAGGCCACGCTCCAGTGGCCATGCGCCGCCGATTTGGGCAACGGCGCCTGGCAGCCGGGCTGCTCGAGGGCAAAGCCTACGGAAATGGCGCGGGCCTTGTCATCGCTCTGCCCGGCCAGCCAGCGCCAGGCCTGGGCGGCACCAGGGCCGATACCGGCGACCACGTCGGGTTTTGCCGGCAATTGCTTCAGGGCCTGGTCCAGCGCCTGTTGCTGCTTGCTGCAATCGTTCGGTGGCAGGATCACCTGCACCAGCTGCGCTTCGCCAGCCTGGGCCAGGTCCAGCAGTTGCTTGTCGCTCAGCGCCTGGTCCTGAGGCACGCCGATGGCCACGCTGACTTTGGGGTGCACGCCTGGCGTCACCCGGGTAATGGGGGTGTCATTGATGCTCATTTGTTCCAGGTGCGCCTCTGGGGCGGGGCGCGTCCACAGCCAGAACGCCAGCCCGCCACCCAGGGCAGCCAGCAACAGGGGAACCAGCAGGTACAGCCAATAGCGTCGGGTCATCAACGTTTCACCAATCCAGTCAGGCCGCCAGCAATGAGGGCGGCAGTGTCGGCCAGTGCCACCAGCGGGTCGAGCCCGGCTGGCACGGCCATGTAGCGGGGTTCCCAGTCCGGTTGGAACTTGTCCTTGAAGCGCCGGAGCCCCTGGAAGTTGTAAAGCTGCTCACCACGGCGGAACACCAGTGAGCCCAGGCGCTGGGTCAATGGCGCGCCACGCCGTGGCTGCAGGCCGGAGAGCGGCACCATACCCAGGCTGAAGCGCCCGTAGTCACGGCTTTTATAGTGCAAGATCAAGCCGATCATCATGTACTCCATGGTCAGCTTGGGGGCCTCGGGGTGGGCGCGCATCAGGTCCAGGCTGGCCAGTTCGTGGCTGTGGGTTTCCAGCAGGTTGGCAAAGGCCACCGGGCGGCCCTGGAAGCGAATCAGGGCAATCCGGAAGTGCTGCAGGTAGTCCGGGCTGAAGCGCCCCAGCGAGAAGCCTTTCTCGCGTACGTTCTTGCCGCCGAGCCAGGCATCGGAGATTTCCTTCAGTTCTGCCAGTGGGGCTTGGCCAGGCTCGTGGATTTCCAGGCTCAGGCCATCGCGTCCGCCGCGGTTCCAGGTATAACGCAGGTCTTTCATTTCCTTGCCCTTGGCTTCGAGGTCGAAGCGGCGCAAGTCGACCCGGGCCTCTTCACCCAGTTTCAGCGCGGTCAGGCCAATGTCCATGTAGAACGGCAGGTTTTCCGCGCGTACCTGGTAAAACACCGGCCGCGCGTGGTGCAGGTCGCACAGGTCGCGGAACTGCCAGATCATCTCGGCCCGTTCCTGGGCCGGGCCGATCGGGTCGTACAGTGCCACCAGGCTACGGCCGCGCCGGGCGTACATGAGGAAGGCATTGTCCCGTGGGTGGAACAGCAAGGCCTTGTCGCCGGTGAGTGCCAGGCCGCCGTCAGGCTGGTCGGAAGCCAGCAGAATGCGGTTGGCACGCTGCAGTTCTCCTTCGTCAGGCAGGTGGATCACCGGTGGTGCGGTGCGCAGCAGCCAGGTCAGTGCCAGGGCCGCCAACAGCAAGGCGCTGCCCATGGCGGCGCGCAGGCCACGGGGGGCGTCGGCGTCGAGGGTGAACTGCCACCACAGCTGATGGCTGTAGGGCACATCCTGGTAGGCGAACAGCAGCAGCCACACCGAGGCCCCGACAACACAGGCACTTGCAACCAGAAATACCGGCGAGAAGGGCAGCTCCATCAACCGGCTGGGGCGGTAGAACGAGCGCCGGAACATGGCGAGCAAGGTGGCAGTAAAGGTCAGCACGCTGGCCTCTTCCCAGTCGAAGCCTTTGAGCAACGACAGCAGGGCACCGACCAGCAACAATACGATTGTCAGCATCCAGGCGGCCGACAGGCGCCGACGCAGGCCTTGGGCCAGCAGCAGGCACAGCACGCCGATCAGGCTGGCGCCGAAGTGCGATGCATCGATCAGCCGGTGTGGCACCAGAAAGCCCATGTGCTCCAGGCGCGTGTCGATTTCCGGGGTGGCGCCGGAGAACAGCAACACCACACCAGACAGGAACACCAGGATCGACAGGATAGGCGCAGCCAGGCCCGAGGCGGCCTTCATGGCCTGCTGGGCGAACAGCAGGCGCCGGGCTTCGTTGGCCAACAGCAACACGCAGGCCAGCAGCAGCGGCACCACTACGTAGATCAACCGGTACAGCAGCAATGCGGCAGCCAGCGGCGCCGCACCCAGCTGGTTGGCAAAGGCCGCCAGCAGGATCGCCTCGAACACCCCGACCCCGCCCGGTACATGGCTGAGCACACCTGCCGCCAAGGCCAGCAGATACACCAGCACGAACGCGCCGAACGGGGGCGCTTCGGGCAGTAGCAGGTACAGCACGGTCGCGGCAGCTGCCACATCCAGTGCAGTGATCAGCAGTTGCAGGGCACTCAGGCGGGCATCCGGCAGGCGCAAGGTGCGGCGCCCCAGTTGCACCAGCAGGTTATTGGCCAGTGGCTGTTCGGCAAGGCGCCGACGGTACAAGCCGATGACCAGCAGGGCAGAGGCCACCAGCACCGCACTGGCGATGCCCGCCAACAGGCCCTGGGCCAGGCCAAGTGCGCTGGATGCAGCCCGCAGATCGCTCAAGGTCGCCAGGGCGGCCAGGGGCGGAAGCGCGCAGCCCAGCGACAGGCTGGCAAAAACGGTCATGCGTGCGACCTCGCCAGCGCCCAGCCCATGGCGGGCGTACAAGCGGTAGCGCACCGAGCCGCCCGAGAGCATCGACAGGCCGATGGCGTTGCCGATGGCGAACGCACTGAAACCACCCAGCACCAGGGTAGGTGCCGGCAGCTTCACCCCGGCATAGCGGCTGGCCGACCACTCATAGCCCAGCAGGATCACGAAGCCGACCACCGTCGCGACAAAAGCGCCCAGCAGCGACTGCGCCGGCACACTGAGCATGGCGTCGTGCAAGGCGTAGATGTCCAGCTCGCTGAGCAAGTGGCGGCAAGCGATCAGGGCCATGGTGAACAGCAGCAGGGTTACCGCAAGGCCGATGGGCTGGCGGTAGCGGCTCAGGCGTTCGAGCAACGGCAGGCGCTGTACCGCACCTGGCAGCACCGTGGCGAGCGGTACCTGGGGTTCGGGGTTGTGCGTAGTCATGAATTGCCCCGGGCAAGCAGCGCGAGGTGGAGGAGAGGTGCGGCCAAGTGAAAGTCCCTTTGGAAAACGTATCCGGATATTACTCCGGACAACATGACTTGCAGTCGTCCGGCAGCGTTAAAGATAGTTCATCCAGAGGATGAGCCCTCAACACCGCAGGTTGGGTCGGTAGACCCGGGCATACGAGTGGCAGGAGACAAACGCAACAAACCCCGCGCTGCTGTTACACAGGCGGGGTTTGTTCTGACGAATATGGTTGCGGGAGCCGGATTTGAACCGACGACCTTCGGGTTATGAGCCCGACGAGCTACCAGGCTGCTCCATCCCGCGTCAGAGGTGCGCATTCTACAGTTTGCCGGTCTGGTGTCAAGTGTTTTCACGCTCCGGCTCGAGACCTTTTTCAAGCGCAAAGAAAAAGGCCACTGTGTTTACAGTGGCCTTATCTTGAATCTGGTTGCGGGAGCCGGATTTGAACCGACGACCTTCGGGTTATGAGCCCGACGAGCTACCAGGCTGCTCCATCCCGCGTCAGTGGGGCAAATTCTACAGTTTGCAGCGTGTGTGTCAAGCGCTACTTTTTGATTTACCGAGACTTTTTGAAAAATCGCTTTTTCATGGGCAAAGAAAAAGGCCACTGCGTGAACAGTGGCCTTTTCTCGAAACTGGTTGCGGGAGCCGGATTTGAACCGACGACCTTCGGGTTATGAGCCCGACGAGCTACCAGGCTGCTCCATCCCGCGCCTGTGAGATCGAATTCTACGGATTTGCGCGCTGGTGTCAAGCAATTGTTTTGAAAAAACCTTTTTTGTTCAAACCCTTAGCGCATCACACCTGCATGCGGCTCAGGCGCGGCGGGCCTTTCAGGCCGATTATCGCGTGGGCATGCGGGTCAGCTGTTGAACGGGCGGCCCTATGCGATACTATCTGTATGAATTTACAGTGCTGACGGTCATCCATGTCTTTGCGCAAGATCATCCACGTTGACTGCGATTGCTTCTATGCCGCGATCGAGATGCGTGACGACCCGCGCCTGGCCGGGCGGCCCATGGCAGTGGGCGGCTCGGCAGAGCGCCGTGGTGTGATCGCCACCTGTAATTATGAAGCGCGTGCCTACGGTGTGCGCTCGGCCATGGCATCGCGCCACGCGCTGAAACTGTGCCCGGACTTGTTGATCGTCAAGCCGCGTTTCGAGGCCTATCGCGAAGCCTCGCGGGAAATTCATGCCATCTTTCGTGACTACACCGAGCTGATCGAGCCCTTGTCGTTGGACGAGGCCTACCTGGATGTCAGCGACAGCCAATGGTATTCGGGCAGCGCTACCCGTATTGCCGAGGATATTCGCCGGCGAGTCGCGCGTACCCTGCATATCACCGTGTCGGCGGGGGTGGCGCCAAACAAGTTCCTGGCCAAGATCGCAAGCGACTGGCGCAAGCCCAACGGGCTGTTCGTGATTACCCCCGATGAGGTCGAGGCATTCGTTGCGGCCTTGCCAGTGGCCAGGCTGCACGGCGTGGGCAAAGTCACGGCAGACAAACTGACGCGCCTGGGTATCGAAACCTGCCTGCAACTGCGTGACTGGTCGCGCCTGGCGCTGGTGCGCGAGTTCGGCAGTTTCGGTGAGCGGTTGTGGGGGCTGGCGCGAGGTATTGACGAGCGTGCGGTGCACAACGATAGCCGGCGCCAGTCGGTCAGCGTGGAAAATACCTACGACACCGACCTGCCGGACTTGGCCAGTTGCCTGGCGCGTTTGCCGGAGCTGCTGGAAAGCCTGAACGAACGCATCGCCCGCATGGACAGCAGTTACCGGCCAGAGAAACCCTTCGTCAAGGTCAAGTTCCATGACTTCAGCCAAACCACGCTGGAACAGGCCGGGGCGGGCAGGGACCTGGAAAGTTACCGGCAATTGCTGGGACAGGCGTTCGCCCGCGGTGGCAAGCCGGTGCGTTTGTTGGGGGTAGGGGTAAGGTTGCGCGATCTGCGCGGGGCGCATGAACAGCTGGAGCTGTTTGCGCCTATATAAAGAAGCGGCCTTGCGCCGCGGTGGTCGGCGCAGCAGCCCCGGCAATTCAAGCAGCAAGGCCGAATGCCTGGGGCTGCTGCGCAGCCCATCGCGACGCAAGGCCGCTCCTACAGGGTAATCGCGACGCAAGGCCGCTCCTACAGGGTAATCGCGATAGAGGCCGGGTTATTGCGCCCCCGGGTCAGCCACCAATCGCCCGGTAGCCTTGGTCAGCGACTGCAGAAACTCCTGCTGCAGCTCCGGGTCGTTGCGGGTCAGCTCGATCAGGCTCTGTTCCATTTCGCTGGCTTCTTCTTCAAGGCCCAGCTCGGACAGGCGCTTGACCCGGTGTACCCACTGGCTGACATCGTCATCTTCGAGGTCATCGAAGATCAGCTCATGGGCCTCATGCAGCTTGTTGCGCAGGGTGGCGCTGACCAGCAGGCTGGCGTCGCCACGGACCCCGTTGTCCTCGTCGAGCACTTGCAGGTGCAGGGTGCCGACGTGGTTGAGGTTCTGCTCCGAAAACGGGCTGTCCAGCAGGTTCAGGCGCAGTACGCCGCTACGGTCGGTGGTCAGCTCGTGAGTCATTTTGCCAGCCTTGACCTCGACCAAGCGTTCGCTCCACGGCATGCTGGTGGATTCTTCACGCTGGCTTTTCTGCACTTCGCTGATCCCGGCGAGGTTCTGCTGGGCGCGGCCATTGGACGCTACGTTCATGAACGGGTTGAGGCCGTCCACTCCATAGCTGAGCCAGTCGTGGGTCATGCTTTGCGGCAGGTTGCCCAAGGCGAAGACATTGACCACGTTGGCGCCAACCCCCGCCACAACGGCCACCGCACCCAGCGGGATCTCGTAGATCTCCCGCCAGGGCTGGTAAGGCGTGTAGCGATCATAGCGGCGGGTGACTTCGAACTCGGTCACTTCGAAACGCTTTTGCTCATGCACGCGCACACGCCGTTGCGGCAGTTCCATCACCTTCGGCTCGCCGACATCGATCTGCAGGGTGTGGGCGAGCAGCTTGCGCTCCACGCGCTCCTCATGGTCGCTGCGCTGGGACATCTGGTTGGCGCAGCCGCTGACGAGCAGGGCGCCGCACAGTGCAGCGCCCCCCCGGGTAAAGGTACTTCGCTTGAACATGATTACTCGTGCATTGGTTATCAGCGGCGAACGCGGGCCTGCAGGAAGGTCAGCACTTCATTGAGCGGCAACGGCTGGGCGTCCTGCTCGGTGCGGTGCTTGTACTCCAGGTTGCCTTCGGCCAGGCCGCGATCGCTGACCACGATGCGGTGCGGGATGCCGATCAGCTCCATGTCGGCGAACTTGATGCCGGGGCTGGTCTTCTTGTCACGGTCGTCCAGCAGTACTTCAAAGCCGGCGGCGGTCAGTTCGGCGTACAGCTTGTCGGTTGCCTCGCGAACCGCTTCGGTTTCGTAGCGCAGCGGTACCAGGGCGATCTGGAACGGGGCCAGGGCGTCGTTCCAGATGATGCCTTTGTCGTCGTAGCTCTGCTCGATGGCGGCTGCCACCACGCGCGATACACCGATGCCGTAGCAACCCATCGACAGCACGACCGGCTTGCCGTTCTCGCCCAGCACCTGGCACTTCAGCGCCTCGCTGTACTTGGTGCCCAGCTGGAAGATATGCCCGACTTCGATGCCACGCTTGATGATCAGGGTGCCTTGGCCGTCCGGGCTCGGGTCGCCTTCAACCACATTGCGCAGGTCGGCTACCTGTGGCACTGGCAGGTCGCGCTCCCAGTTCACGCCGAAATAGTGCTTGTCATCGATGTTGGCACCAATACCGAAGTCGCTCATCAGCGCCACCGAGCGGTCGATGATGCATTCCAGCGGCAGGTTCAGTGGGCCCAGCGAGCCGGCGCCGGCACCGATCGCCTCGCGCAGTTCGGCTTCGGTGGCCATTACCAGCGGGTCGGCAACCTGCTCCAGCTTGGTGGCCTTGATTTCGTTCAGCTCGTGGTCGCCACGAACGATCAGGGCCACCAGCTTGCCCTCTTCGGCGCCGCGCACGATCAGGGTCTTGACGGTTTTCTCGATCGGCAGGCCGAAGTTTTCCACCAGCTGAGCAATGGTCTTGGCGTTTGGCGTATCGACCAGGCGCAGCTCTTCAGTAGGCGCAGGGCGCACGGTTTCCCGTGGGATGGCCTCGGCCTTTTCGATGTTGGCGGCGTAGTCGGAGCTGTCGCTGAAGATCACGTCGTCTTCGCCAGACTCGGCCAGTACGTGGAATTCATGCGAGTAGCTGCCGCCGATCGAGCCGGTGTCGGCCTGCACAGGGCGGAAGTCCAGGCCCAGGCGCGTGAATATGTTGCTGTAGGCCTGGTGCATGCGGTCATAGGTTTCCTGCAAGGAAGCCTGGTCGGCATGGAACGAGTAGGCGTCTTTCATGATGAACTCGCGGCCACGCATCAGGCCGAAGCGCGGGCGGATTTCATCGCGGAATTTGGTCTGGATCTGGTACATGTTGAGCGGCAGCTGTTTATAGCTGGACAGCTCGTTACGGGCCAGGTCGGTGATCACTTCTTCGTGGGTTGGGCCGACACAGAAGTCACGCTGATGGCGGTCTTTGAGGCGCAGCAGTTCCGGGCCGTATTGTTCCCAGCGGCCGGACTCCTGCCACAGCTCGGCGGGCTGGATGCTTGGCATCAGCACTTCGAGGGCACCGGCGGCGTTCATTTCCTCACGTACCACGGCCTCGACCTTACGCATTACCCGCAGGCCCATCGGCAGCCAGGTGTACAGGCCGGAGGCCAGTTTGCGGATCATGCCGGCACGCAGCATGAGCTGATGGCTGATGACCACTGCATCGGCAGGGGTTTCTTTCTGGGTGGCGAGCAAATATTGACTGGTGCGCATGGTTAGCCGTGTCGATTGCCTAAGACGTTGAAATAGCCCCGCATTGTACGGGGGTGAAACGAAGGCGTACAGGATGCCCCAGGGCGTGACGCTTGTCAGCCAAGAAAAAGCCCGGCGAGGTCGCCGGGCTTTTCAGGTGCGGGGCACTGCAAGCCAGGCTTACAGGATGCTCAGCGGGTACTCCACGATCAGGCGCAGTTCGTCGATCGAAGGCGAACCGTAGTAAACGCCATCGGCCGAACGGTAGGTGGCTTGACGGACGCGGAAGCTCAGGTCTTTGGCCGGGCCGCTCTGCATCACGTACTTGACGTCGATGTCGCGTTCCCATTCCTTGCCGCTGTCGGTGGTGCGGGTGGTTGCACCGGTACCACGTACATAGCGGGTCATGAAGCTCAGGCCGGGTACGCCGAACTCAGCGAAGTTCAGGTCGTAGCGAGCCTGCCAGGATTTTTCGTCTTCGGCGTTGAAGTCGGAACGGGCCACGGAGTTGGCCAGGAAGACCGTGCCGCCACCGTCTACACCGTAGGCGTAGTCGCCGTCACCGGTGACCTTCTGGTAGGCCAGGGTGAAGGTGTGGGCGCCGACGTTGTACGCGGCCGAGAGGCTGGCTGCGATGTTGTCCAGTTCGTTGCTGCCGTCGGACTTGCTGACGAATGCACCGGTCAGGTTGTTGCCGATGGACTTGGTGTCATAGATGTTGAAGTCGAACACCAGGCCTTGCTTGTCGCTGATCGGCAGCGCCCAGTTGATATTGCCGTACCACTTGCGGAAGTGGTCTTCGACGCGCGAGTAGTAAACGCTGGTGCTGAGGTTGTCGGAGAGGGCGTAGGTGCCACCAAAGACATTGGCCTCGGTCAGCCGCAGGCTGTCGTGGTAGGTCTGAGCCTGGGCGTTCAGTGCGGTGAAGTGACCGGCGTGCAGGGTGAGGCCGGCAATTTCGTTGCTGGTGATCAGACCACCTTCGGCAACTTCTGGCAGCAAGCGGCTGTCGTCGGTTGCGAATACTGGCAGTGCGGTGAACTGGTCGCCCCACTTCAGTACGGTGTTGGAGATGCGCATTTTCACAGCGCCGCCCGCTTCCGAGTAGTCATCCTGCGAGCGACCGTCCGAGCCAGTCGGGAACAGGCCGGTGCCGGCGCGGCCGCGGCCGCTGTCCAGCTTCAGGCCGAGCATGCCGATGGCGTCGACGCCGAAGCCTACGGTGCCTTGGGTGAAGCCGGATTCGAAGGTGCCCAGGAAGCCAAGGCCGGTTTCTTCCACGCGGCTCTGGCTGCCAGGCGCGTTGTTGCGGAAGTCACGGCTGAAATACAGCATGCGGGTCTTGACGTTCAGCTTGCTGTCTTCGATGAAACCTTTGGACTCATCTTGTGCGGAGGCCATTGCCAACTGCGAGGTCCCTGCCGTAACGGCCAGGGCGATCATGCTCCACTTCATCACGCGCATCGTGATTTGCTCCTTTGGTTTTTAGGAAGAGTACCGCTGCGTCCAAGTGTTTTAGTTATATGGAGCAGCTCTTTCTTGTAATGTCGGCGAAAATGTATAGCACGCTGACTGTTCTTGGCGATATGGCGATAGAGACTCTTTACGGAACTTTTCCACCATGTCGCGCTCAGGTATTTCCATGTCGCAAATCACGCCCCAATTTAGGGCCGTATAACCCCAGCGCTGCTTCTTTAGCCGCCATGAATCGGTAACTACCGACGCCAGCTGAAGAAACTCCCTGGTAACCAATGCCGCTGTTGTTATTTGTCGCGTACACCTGCCATTGCAGATGCCGTGCCGACTTGGCGTGAAAGGAATGCAACAAGCGTGCTCAAAATTCGCAACAGTTCATGAAATTTTCACAAAACCCCCTACCGAGGGTCGGAAAGTGCCGTAAACACGGGGTCGAGCGCCGTTTAGGTATTGTTGAGTTCGAGAATCATTAAAATTTAAAGCGCGCTCATAAAAGTCAATGTGTTACCGCCATTTGTTCATCCAGAGTCGTTTTTGGGGTGGCAGGTGCGGGAGGGGTGGGTAGATGGCCTCATTTTGGTGCGAAAAGTAGCGCTGTGTTACCGGGATTGTGCAGGGTATTCTTGCCACCCATGTTTTCCGCGCCATGCGGGTCGTTTTGTCTTAAGGAGATATGCCGTGTTCGTCCTCGATTCGCGTCTGCAGCAGGATTCCCTGGTGCTGGGGGAGCTTGCGCTGTGCCAGCTGCTGCTGAGCAAGGATGCCAATTACCCGTGGTTCATCCTGGTGCCCAAGCGTGCTGAGGTGAGTGAGTTGTTCGATTTGGATGTGCACGAGCAGCAGCAACTGTGGCAGGAGACCACCCTGTTGGCAGAAGCGTTGAAGGCCAGCTACGGCGCCGACAAGATGAACGTGGCAACCTTGGGCAATGTGGTAAGCCAGTTGCACATGCACGTGATCGTGCGCCGCCGTGACGACGCTGCCTGGCCCGCCCCGGTCTGGGGCAAGTGCCCGCCAGTGGCCTATACCGATGCCCAACTGCAGGCGGTACGCCAGCGTGTGCGCGACCTGGGGCTGGCCGGTTATCAGGAGGCCTGACATGTCACTGGAAATGCGCATGATCGAACTGGAAACCCGCCAGGCGTTCCAGGATGACACCCTCCAGGCATTGAATGATGTGGTGGTAGAGCAGGCGAAGGTGATCGAGCGCCTGCAGCTGCAGGTGACCGAGCTGATAAAGCGTCATGAAGAGATGGTGGGGCAATTCGGTAGCGAAGGGGACGAGGCGCCGCCGCCGCATTATTGATGCGCTGATCACTGTTCTGATCGGGTGCAGGGGCCCCCACAGGGCGGTAGTCAGGCCTGTGGGGCATTCGTGCTGGGGCTGGCGGTATCAGCGGCGGGTCACGGCCACCACATCCTCGGCCTGCAGGCCTTTGTCGCGGTGCATCACCGAGAATTCCACGCGCTGGCCTTCGACGAGGATGCGGTGACCCTCCCCGCGAATGGCGCGAAAGTGCACGAAGATATCATCACCCGAATCACGGGAAATGAAGCCAAAGCCTTTGGACGTATTGAACCACTTCACGGTGCCGGTATCGCGGTTAACGGTATCTGGGGCGGTGTGCTGGCTGTTGCGTGGCTTGCGCGGGCTGCGCGCAAAGCCCACGGCCAGGTGCAGGGCGACGGCCAGCGTGGCGCAGACCAGTGCTGCCAGGTTGCCCATTTCCGGGCGGGCCAGCAGCGTCAGGGTCTGTAGCACCACGGCAACTACCAGCAAGGCGCAGGCCAGGTGCTGCAGTTGCTGGCGCGCGCCTCGGTAATACAGGGGCACGACTGGCGCCAGGACCAGGTTGAGCAGGCCAAGCAGTGCCAGGTAGACCGCGTCGGGTTGCAGGAGGAAGGGGGTTGCTTCGGTTTTCAGGCTGGGTATGAGCGATAGCAGCAAAGCTGCCACGCCCGTCACCAGATGGACGATCTTGAACATGGGGTTGGCTCACAGTTGATAAGGCCGATCACAGGAAGAGCGGGCAGCACGGTGCGCATGAGGTGTAGAGCGCAAACACGTGGCAGGCCAGCCTATGCACCCGGCAATAACAGTCCGCACGGGTGGCACGCTGCCTATTTAACAGTAAAGCCGCAGGCTACTCAAACCGCAGGCCGCCCGGCGGGCGATGTGTTGCGCCATGTCACATGCGACAGGCGCCAAGTATTGCTACAGTGGTCGTCGCCCGCTTGAGTCTCAAGCCTTATGCAAAGGGGAACTTCATGGCAATCGATATCGGTATCAGTGAAGAAGATCGCAAATCCATCGTTGATGGGCTGTCCCGCTTGTTGTCGGATACCTACGTGCTGTATCTGAAAACCCATAACTTTCACTGGAACGTCACAGGGCCGTCGTTCCGCACCCTGCACCTGATGTTCGAAGAGCAGTACAACGAATTGGCGCTGGCGGTGGATTCCATCGCCGAGCGCATCCGGGCCCTGGGCTTCCCCGCGCCGGGGTCGTACGCATTCTATGCCCGGCACTCGTCCATCAAGGAGGAGGAAGGGGTACCCGCTGCGGAAGAGATGATCCGCCAGTTGGTGCAAGGGCAGGAGGCTGTGGTGCGCACGGCGCGCAGTATTTTCCCGGTAGTCGACAAGGTCAGTGACGAGCCGACAGCCGACCTGCTGACCCAGCGCATGCAGGTGCACGAGAAGACCGCGTGGATGCTGCGGGTTTTGCTCGACGGCAAATAATTACCCAGGCTGTCACATAACCCTGTGGGAGATAACACAGCCCTACGGGCTGCGCTGTCGCGCAGAGAACTCGATTCATAAGCACGATGCGGACCCTGTGGGAGCGGGCGTGCCCGCGAAGAATCCAGCGCGGTGGCTGGCACCGGCTACGCCGGTGTTCGCGGGCTCGCCCGCTCCCACAGGGGTCGCGTCGTGCATGACAATCAGTGTTTGTGCAGGAACACTTTGCCGCTGCTTTAACCGCGCCCATCAGCGCTTCATAGGCCACCTGGTACCTGTGACGAGGAAGTGTGGCGCATGATGCAAGCGAGCAAGCGTGTGAATGGCCAGGGGCGTTGGCCGGGGAAACCGTGCATCGATCCGTTCAAGGCGGATTTCGACATGTTGCAGATCCAGCCGGTGTCGCGCTCCGTGCGCCTCAACGGCTTTTCCACGTGCCTGCGCCTGGAGGCCGTCTACTGGCAGATCCTCGAGCGCATTGCCGCCGCCAACCGTTGCTCGGTCAGTGCGGTGCTGTCCTACGTTGACCGTGAGATCCACCTGCGCCAGGGTGGCGTGCGCAACTTCAGCGGCCTGATCCGGGTCATCTGCGTGGCGTGGCTGCAGAACCCGCCAAGTGCGCGCTGATCGCCTGGCGGGCTGCGCAGTGCTTGCTAACCATATATAATCCCGCTTTTTGCTGCCCCCGCAGCCAGCGTTTTGGTTGACGAGAGACACCCATGCCCCTGTATGACTATCAATGTGCATCCTGCGAGCACCGTATGGAAGTGCTGCAGAAGGTCAGCGCCGCGCCGCTGACCGATTGCCCGGCCTGCCAGGCGCCAGCGCTGAAGAAGCTGCTGTCGGTCCCAGGCTTCCGCCTGAGCGGTACTGGTTGGTACGAAACCGACTTCAAGACCGGGGCGAAAAAGAATCTGGCAGGCGGCGACAAGGCCGACTGAGTTGAATGCTGTGACCGGGTCTTGCAGTATTAGCCCTCCGGGCGGCCAAGGCCTCCACCGAATACACGAATCACGAGAAGCGAAACCACCATCATGATGCGCAGCCATTATTGCGGCCAACTGAACGAGAGCCTGGACGGCCAGGAAGTCACCCTTTGCGGCTGGGTCCATCGGCGCCGCGACCACGGCGGGGTGATCTTCCTCGACATCCGTGACCGCGAAGGCATGGCCCAGGTCGTGTTCGACCCGGATCGCGCCGAAACTTTCGCCGCTGCCGACCGCGTGCGCAGCGAATACGTCGTGCAGCTGACCGGTAAGGTTCGCAAGCGCCCTGAGGGTGCAGTGAATGCCAACATGGCGTCCGGTGCCATCGAAATCCTCGGCTACCAGCTGACCGTGCTCAACGAAGCAGAAACGCCACCGTTCCCGCTGAACGAGTACTCCGACGTCGGCGAAGAAACCCGCCTGCGCTACCGCTTCATCGACCTGCGTCGCCCGGAAATGGCCGACAAGCTGCGCCTGCGCTCGCGCATCACCAGCAGCATCCGTCGCTTCCTTGACGAAAATGGCTTCCTCGACGTCGAAACCCCAATCCTCACCCGTGCAACCCCGGAAGGCGCGCGCGACTACCTGGTGCCTAGCCGTACCCACGCCGGTAGCTTCTTCGCCCTGCCGCAGTCGCCACAGCTGTTCAAGCAGTTGCTGATGGTGGCCGGCTTCGACCGTTACTACCAGATCGCCAAGTGCTTCCGTGACGAAGACCTGCGTGCCGACCGCCAGCCGGAATTCACCCAGATCGACATCGAGACCAGCTTCCTCGATGAAAACGAGATCATGGGCCTGACCGAAAGCATGATCCGCAAGCTGTTCAAGGAAGTGCTCGACCTGGAATTCGGCGAATTCCCGCACATGACCTTCGAAGAAGCCATGCGCCGCTACGGTTCCGACAAGCCAGACCTGCGTAACCCGCTGGAACTGGTTGACGTTGCCGACCAGCTCAAGGATGTCGACTTCAAGGTGTTCGCCGGCCCGGCCAACGATCCGAAGTGCCGTGTAACCGCCCTGCGCCTGCCAGGCGGCGCCAGCATGCCGCGCAGCAAGATCGACGAGTACACCAAGTTCGTCGGCATCTACGGTGCCAAGGGCCTGGCCTACATCAAGGTCAACGAGCGCGCCAAGGGTGTCGAAGGCCTGCAGTCGCCGATCGTCAAGAACATCCCCGAGGCCAACCTCAACACCATCCTCGACCGCGTTGGCGCCGTAGACGGCGACATCGTGTTCTTCGGTGCCGACAAGTTCAAGGTGGTCAGCGAAGCGCTGGGCGCGCTGCGTATCCGCCTGGGCCACGACTTCGAGCTGCTGACCTGCGAGTGGGCACCGATGTGGGTCGTCGACTTCCCGATGTTCGAAGAGAACGAAGACGGCAGCTTCACCGCGCTGCACCACCCGTTCACCGCGCCGAAGTGCACCCCGCAGGAGCTCGAGGCCAACCCGGCTACCGCGCTGTCGCGTGCCTACGACATGGTGCTGAACGGTACCGAGCTGGGTGGCGGTTCGATCCGTATCCATCGCAAAGAGATGCAGCAGGCCGTGTTCCGCCTGCTGGGTATCGAAGCCGAAGAACAGGAAGAGAAATTCGGCTTCCTGCTCGACGCCCTGAAGTTCGGTGCACCGCCTCACGGTGGCCTGGCCTTCGGCCTGGACCGCCTGGTCATGCTGATGACTGGCGCCCAGTCGATTCGTGAAGTGATTGCCTTCCCGAAAACCCAGAGCGCCGCGTGTGTCATGACCCAGGCCCCTGGCCTGGTCGACGCCAAGGCCCTGCGCGAGCTGCACATCCGACTGCGTGAACAGACCAAGGTCGAATAAGCAGTCCCGGGCGCATCCACATGGATGCGCCTTTGCGTTTCGGCGCAGGCATTTTCCCGTCCCGCCCCGTCATGGGGCGGGGCTGTTTGTGATTCAAGGAAAACGGAGTCGTTATGGCTGGTCATTCCAAGTGGGCGAACATCAAGCACCGCAAAGAGCGCCAGGATGCCAAGAGAGGCAAGGTCTTCACCAAGTGGATCCGCGAACTGACGGTCGCTGCCAAGCAGGGCGGCCCTGACCCGGCATCCAACCCGCGCCTGCGCCTGGCGCTGGACAAGGCCCTGGGCGCCAACATGAGCCGCGACATCATCGACCGCGCCGTGGCCCGTGGTGCGGGCACCAACGAAAGCGACAACGTCGAAGAGCTCAGCTACGAAGGTTATGGCCCGGGTGGCGTGGCGATCATGGTCGAAGCCATGACCGACAACCGCAACCGGACCGCCGCCGCCGTGCGCCATGCCTTTACCAAGTGTGGCGGCAACCTCGGTACCGATGGCTCGGTGGCCTACCTGTTCGAGCGCAAGGGGCAGCTCAGCTTTGCGCCGGGCGTGGACGAAGACGCGTTGATGGAAGCGGCGATGGAGGCCGATGCCGACGACGTGGTAGCCAACGAGGACGGTTCGTTCGAGGTATTCACCTCGTTCAACAGTTTATATGCCGTGCGTAACGCCCTCGAAGAGGCCGGCTTCAAGGCCGCTGACGCGGAAATCGTCATGCAGCCGACCACCAGTGCCGAACTTGACCACGAGGGTGCCGAGAAGGTGCTCAAGCTGATCGACATGCTCGAAGACCTGGATGACGTGCAGAACGTCTACTCCAACGCCCAGATTTCCGACGAGATCATGGAAAACCTCGGCTAAGGTCTGCAGACTCGCCGAGTCAAGGCTGCTATTGGGGCTGCTGTGCAGCCCATCGCCGGCAAGCCAGCTCCCACAGGTACCGCGCTTTTCTTGAAGCTTGTGCTGTACCTGTGGGGGCTGGCTTGCCGGCGATGGGCCGCGCAGCGGCCCCTATGGTCTTGCAACGTTAGTTTTTTACGACAGGCACTATGACTCTGATTCTAGGTATCGACCCCGGCTCGCGAATCACCGGCTACGGCGTCGTCCGCCAGACCGCCCGTGGTTGCCAGTACGTGGCGTCGGGTTGTATCCGCACCGGCAGCGGCGAGCTGCACGAGCGGCTGCAGATCGTTTTTCGTGGTGTCAGTGAAATCATCACCCAGCACGGCCCGGTAACCATGGGCATCGAGCGGGTGTTCATGGCCCGCAACGCCGACTCGGCGCTGAAGCTCGGCCAGGCGCGCGGCGCCGCTATCGTTGCCGCTGCCGAAGCCGGCCTGGAAATCGCTGAATACAGCGCCACTCAGGTCAAGCAAGCCGTGGCCGGCACCGGTGGGGCCAACAAGGAACAGGTGATGATGATGGTCATGCACCTGCTGAAACTGACGCAAAAGCCGCAGATCGATGCCTCCGATGCGCTGGCCATTGCCCTGTGCCATGCCCATACCCGCTCCAGCCTGGTGCCCCATGGCCTGGCCACCGCACGGCGACGCGGCGGGCGCTTGCGTCTTTGAGCGCTTCATGCGCAGATACAAAATTTGTCCGGGTGAAGCATTCACCCGCCGCATTTGCTGATAGGGTTGAGCGGTCGTTGACCGGCTCCCCGAGAGGAAGGATCGGAACGTGATTGGACGTTTGCGCGGCACCCTGGCGGAAAAACAGCCGCCGCACCTGATTATCGACGTCAATGGCGTGGGCTACGAACTCGAAGTGCCCATGACCACGCTGTACCGTCTGCCCAAAGTGGGCGAAACCGTCACTGTGCATACCCATCTGGTGGTGCGCGAAGACGCCCACCTGCTCTATGGTTTTGCCGAAAAGCGCGAGCGCGAGCTGTTCCGCGAGTTGATCCGCCTGAACGGCGTAGGGCCCAAGCTGGCCCTGGCGTTGATGTCCGGGCTGGAGGTCGACGAGCTGGTACGTTGCGTGCAGGCCCAGGATACTTCGGCCCTGGTACGCGTGCCGGGGGTCGGCAAGAAAACCGCCGAACGCCTGCTGGTCGAACTCAAGGACCGCTTCAATGCCTGGGAAACCTCGCCGGCCATGTTTACCCTGGTGTCGGATGGGCCGTTGCCGGCCGCCAGCGCATCAAGCGCCGAGGCCGATGCAGTCAGTGCCCTGGTCTCGCTGGGCTACAAGCCGCAGGAAGCCAGCAAGGCGATTGCCGCAATCAAGGACAAGGCCGGCTTGAGCAGTGAAGAACTGATCCGCCGCAGCCTGAAAGGGATGATTGCCAAGTGATCGAAGCCGACCGCCTGATCGCCGCCAGTGGCCGCGACCGTGAAGAAGTCCAGGACCGTGCGATCCGGCCGCTGAGCCTGAGCGAGTACATCGGTCAGCCGGTGGTGCGCGAGCAGATGTCGTTGTTCATCCAGGCTGCTCGCGGGCGCAGCGAGTCGCTCGACCACACGCTGATCTTCGGCCCCCCAGGCTTGGGCAAGACCACCCTGGCCAACATCATCGCCCATGAAATGGGCGTTTCGGTGAAGAGCACCTCTGGGCCGATTCTGGAGCGCCCGGGTGATCTGGCGGCCATGCTGACCAACCTCGAACCGCACGACGTGCTGTTCATCGACGAGATCCACCGGTTGTCGCCGGTTGTCGAAGAGGTGCTGTACCCGGCCATGGAAGACTTCCAGCTCGACATCATGATCGGCGAAGGGCCAGCGGCCCGTTCGATCAAGCTCGACCTGCCGCCGTTCACCCTCGTCGGTGCAACTACCCGTGCCGGGATGCTCACCAACCCGTTGCGTGACCGCTTCGGCATCGTCCAGCGCCTGGAGTTCTATAGCGACAAGGACCTGGCCACCATCGTCAGCCGCTCGGCCAATATTCTTGGCCTGGCCATCGAGGACCTGGGTGCCTACGAAATTGCCCGCCGCGCCCGTGGCACGCCACGAATCGCCAACCGCCTGCTGCGCCGCGTGCGTGACTACGCCGAGGTGCGCGGCAAGGGCCAAATCACCAAGGCCGTGGCTGACATGGCGTTGAACCTGCTGGACGTCGACGAGCGCGGTTTTGATCATTCCGACCGTCGCCTGTTGCTGACCATGATCGAGAAGTTCGATGGCGGCCCGGTGGGCGTCGACAACCTGGCGGCGGCCATCAGCGAAGAGCGCCATACCATCGAAGACGTACTCGAGCCCTACCTGATTCAACAGGGTTACATCATGCGCACGCCGCGTGGCCGCGTCGTCACACGGCATGCCTACCTGCACTTCGGTCTGAATATTCCAGGGCGCCTGGGGGAGGGCGCAGATTATTCGGAACCGGGCGATGAATGACAGATCGAAACCGACTTTTCGTGGTCCTACCGCAGGCACGCCGAATGGTTGCTGGCAATAAGACATTAATGACGAAAAAACAGTTGCCACAGCGGATTGGCAAGCCGAGGAGTAAGCACTAGAGTATGCGCGCGCAAAATGGCCTGGAACCGTTCGTACACCGTTGTCGCGTCTATTACGAGGATACCGATGCCGGTGGCGTGGTGTATTACGTCAACTACCTGAAATTCATGGAGCGCGCGCGCACCGAACGCCTGCGGCACCTGGGGTTCTCCCAGTCGCAACTGGCCGAAGACAATCTGCTGTTCGTGGTCCATTCCAGCGAAGCGCGCTACCACGCGCCGGCGCGGCTGGACGACCAACTGCGGGTCACCGCGCAAGTACTTGAACTCAATCGCGCCAGCCTGCGTTTCGTCCAGCAGGTTTGGCGCGAAAACGATGAAACGCTGCTCTGCGAGGGGCAGTTCCTGGTGGCCGCAGTGCGTGCTGACACTTTCAAACCCCGAGCCATACCCCCCCAGCTGCGCGACGCTTTTGCGGCGGACGGCTCGGGTAATCAATCGAACGCAGGAGAATAAGCGTGGAAGCTAACGTCGTCGACCATACCTCCATGTGGAGTCTGGTCAGCAATGCCAGCGTGGTGGTTCAGCTGGTAATGCTGACCCTGGTGGCCGCCTCGGTCACCTCATGGATCATGATCTTCCAGCGCAGCGCCATGCTGCGCGCCGGTCGTCGTGCGCTGGATGCCTTCGAAGAGCGCTTCTGGTCGGGCATCGACCTGTCCAAGCTGTACCGTCAGGCAGGCAGCAACCCAGACCCGGATTCAGGCGTGGAGCAAGTATTCCGTGCTGGCTTCAAAGAGTTCTCGCGCCTGCGCCAGCAGCCGGGTGTAGACCCGGATGCGGTCATGGAAGGCGTGGGCCGTGCCATGCGCGTGGCCATCTCGCGCGAAGAAGAAAAGCTCGAGCAGAGCCTGCCGTTCCTGGCCACCGTCGGTTCCACCAGCCCGTACATCGGCCTGTTCGGTACCGTATGGGGCATCATGAACTCCTTCCGCGGCCTGGCCAGCGCCCAGCAAGCGACCCTGGCCACCGTTGCCCCGGGTATCGCCGAAGCCCTGGTGGCTACGGCCATCGGCCTGTTCGCGGCCATTCCGGCGGTCATTGCCTACAACCGTTTTGCCGCGCGCAGCGAAGTGCTGATCGGCCGTTACTACACCTTCGCCGACGAGTTCCAGGCGATCCTGCACCGTAAAGTGCACACCAGCGAAGAGTAATCAGGTAGAAGCCCATGGCCCGAGTTCGCCACAAACGCAAGCCCGTTGCCGAGATGAACGTGGTGCCCTACATCGATGTGATGCTGGTGCTGCTGGTCATCTTCATGGTGACGGCGCCCATGCTCAACCAGGGCGTGAAGGTCGACCTGCCCAAGGTTTCCAGCGAAGCCTTGCCGCAGGACAACAACGTCCAGATCCTCACCATCTCCATCAAGGCCGACAAGACCTATTACTGGAACCTCGGCAGCGAAGTCGATACCGACAAGCAGATGGACAAGGCCATGACCCTGCCGGCCATGACCGATGCCGTGACCAAGATCATTGCCGCCGGCCGTGACCAGGGCAAGCAGACCCAGGTATTCATTCGGGGTGACAAGGCGGTCGACTATGGCGCGGTCATGGGTGCCATGGGCGGGTTGCAGAAGGCCGGTGTCGGTAACGTTGGCCTGATTACCGAGGCGCCCTGATGCAACAGCGAGAGCCATCCGCCTCGGAAAGCTACTTCTGGCCCAGTGTCTGGGCCATCGGTCTGCATGTGCTGGTGTTCGGCTTGCTGTTCGTCAGTTTTGCCATGACGCCTGAGCTGCCGCCTTCCAAGCCAATCGTCCAGGCTACCCTGTACCAGCTCAAGTCCAAGAGCCAGGCGACCACCCAGACCAACCAGAAGATTGCCGGGGAAGCGAAGAAAACCGCGTCGCGCCAGACTGAAGTCGAGCAGCTGGAGCAGAAGAAGGTCGAGCAGGAGGCCATCAAGGCTGCGGAACAAAAGAAAGCCGACGCCGCTCAAAAGGCCGAAGAGGCTCGCGAAGCCGCCGAGGCGAAAAAAGCCGAGGACGCGGCCAAGGCCGCCGAAGCCGCCAAGGCCAAGCAAGCCGCCGAAGCCAAGAAGGCCGACGAAGCGAAGAAAGCCGCCGAGAAGCAGCAGGCTGACATCGCCAAGAAGAAGGCCGAGGACGAAGCGAAGAAAAAAGCCGAAGAAGAGGCCAAGAAAGCGGCCGCTGAAGAGGCGAAGAAACAAGCCGCCGAGGACGCCAAGAAAAAGGCAGCCGAAGAGGCCAAGAAGAAAGCAGCCGAGGACGCCAAAAAGAAAGCGGCGGCCGAGGACGCGAAGAAGAAGGCAGCTGAAGAGGCCAAGAAGAAGGCCGCTGCAGACGCCCAGAAGAAAAAGGCACAGGAAGCGGCTCGCAAGGCGGCAGAAGACAAGAAAGCCCAGGCCCTGGCCGAGCTGTTGTCCGATACCACCGAGCGGCAGCAGGCCCTGGCTGACGAGCAAGGTGACCAGGTGGCCGGCGATTTCGACGACCTGATCCGCATGCGCGCGGCCGAGGGTTGGGCGCGTCCGCCTTCCGCGCGCAAGGGCATGACGGTGACCCTGCAGGTAAGCATGTTGCCGGACGGTACCGTTACCAGTGTCAGCGTGGTCCGTTCCAGTGGTGACGGCCCGTTCGACAGTTCGGCGGTGGCTGCGGTCAAGAACATTGGTCGTTTGACCGAGATGCAGGGTATGAAGCCGAGCGATTTCAACCGTTATCGTTCGTTCAAGATGACATTTACACCTGAGGATCTAGCGTTGTGATTAAACGTCTGAGAGGACTGCTGGTCTTGCTCTGCTGCGTGGCAGGCTTGGCGGTGGCAGAGGAAAAGAACATCCTGGTCACCAGCGGCAGCGACCGGGCCACGCCCATCGCGGTAGTACCGTTCGGTATGCAGGGCGGTAGCGTGTTGCCTGAAGACATTGCCGACATCATCGGCAACGACCTGCGCAACTCTGGCTACTATTCACCGATTCCGCGGCAGAACATGATCAGCCAGCCGTCGCAGGCCAGCGAAGTGATCTTCCGTGACTGGAAAGCCCTGGGCGCCCAGTACGTGATGGTCGGTAGCATCGTGCCGTCGGGTGGTCGCCTGCAGGTCCAGTACGCGCTGTTCAACGTCGCCACCGAGCAGCAAGTGCTGACCGGTAGCGTGGCGGGCAGCACCGACCAGTTGCGCGACATGGCGCACTACATTGCAGACCAGTCGTTCGAGAAGCTCACCGGCATCAAGGGTGCGTTCTCGACCCGCATGCTGTACGTGACTGCCGAGCGCTTCTCCACCAACAATACCCGCTACACCCTGCAGCGTTCGGACTACGACGGTGCACGTGCGGTCACCCTGCTGCAATCGCGCGAGCCTATCCTGTCGCCGCGGTTCGCACCGGATGGCAAGCGTATTGCCTACGTATCGTTCGAACAGAAGCGCCCGCGCATCTTCGTGCAGAACATCGATACCGGCCGCCGCGAACAGGTGACCAACTTCGAGGGCCTGAACGGCGCGCCAGCCTGGTCGCCTGACGGTTCGCGCCTGGCCTTCGTGCTGTCCAAGGACGGCAACCCTGACATCTACGTGATGAACATGGCCTCGCGCCAGATCAGCCGCGTAACCGCCGGCCCTGGTATCAACACCGAGCCGTTCTGGGGTAAAGACGGCAACACCATTTACTTCACCTCCGACCGGGGCGGCAAACCGCAGATCTATAAACAGTCGGTCAGTGGGGGGGGGGCCGAGCGCGTAACCTTCGTGGGTAACTACAACGCCAACCCGAAACTTTCGGCAGACGAGAAAACCCTGGTGATGATTCATCGCCAGCAGGGCTTTACCAACTTCAAAGTGGCGGCACAGGACTTGCAGCGCGGAAGTGTAAAGATTCTCTCGGAAACAAGTCTTGATGAGTCTCCCACTGTTGCGCCAAACGGCACCATGCTAATCTACGCCACCCGCCAGCAGGGCCGGGGAGTCTTGATGCTCGTGTCGCTTAATGGCCGCGTGAGGCTCCCACTTCCTACCGCTCAAGGCGAAGTCAGAGAACCGTCCTGGTCCCCTTACCTGAACTGATTGCGGCGTAATACGTTTTGCTTAACACACTGGGGTTTCATTAGGAGTTTCACGATGGAAATGCTGAAGTTTGGTAAATTTGCTGCGCTGGCTCTGGCCATGGCCGTAGCTGTAGGTTGCTCCTCGAAGGGCGGTGACAACGCAGGCGAAGGCGCTGCTGTAGATCCTAACGCTGGCTACGGTGCCAACACTGGCGCTGTCGACGGCTCCCTGAGCGAAGAAGCCGCCCTGCGCGCAATCACCACCTTCTACTTCGAATACGACAGCTCGGACCTGAAGCCAGAAGCCATGCGCGCTCTGGACGTTCACGCCAAGGACCTGAAAGCCAACGGCAACCGCGTTGTTCTGGAAGGTAACACCGACGAGCGCGGCACCCGCGAGTACAACATGGCTCTGGGTGAGCGTCGTGCGAAAGCCGTTCAGCGCTACCTGGTTCTGCAGGGTGTTTCCCCTGCTCAGCTGGAAGTGGTTTCCTACGGCGAAGAGCGTCCAGTTGCTACCGGCAACGACGAGCAGTCCTGGGCTCAGAACCGTCGCGTAGAACTGCGTAAGTAAGTTCTTATGCGTATGTGCCGCCGTGTAGTAACCGTCCTCGCACTCAGCCTGCCGCTCGCGGCCTGGGCTGAGGTCCCTGTAGTAGATGACAACGCAGGCAGTTATCCGCCCGCGGGTTATGGCACGAGCGGCGCCTATGCCGGGTCGGGGGCTTCGGCCCCTGCCTCTGCACAGGGCCAGCTGTTCATGCAGCTGCAACAGATGCAGGACCAGCTTTCCCGCCAGCAAGGCATCATCGAAGAGCTGCAAAACGATGTGTCGCGCATGAAGCAGGAAAACCTGGAGCGATACCAGGACCTGGACCGTCGCATCAACAGTGGTGCCGCACCTGCCGCAACCCCTGACAATTCCTCCGGTGGTGCATCCAATGCCGCCTCCGGTGCAGCAGCCGGTGCTGCTGCGCAACAACCGGCCGCCAGTAGCGAGCCCGGTGATCCGGCGAAAGAGAAGCTTTACTACGATGCAGCTTTCGACCTGATCAAGCAAAAAGACTTCGACAAGGCCAGCCAGGCGTTCACCGCCTTCCTGCGCAAATACCCGAACAGCCAGTACGCCGGCAATGCCCAGTACTGGTTGGGTGAGGTGAACCTGGCCAAGGGTGACTTGCAAGCCGCCAGCCAGGCGTTTGCCCAGGTCAGCCAAAAGTACCCCAAGCACAGCAAGGTGCCAGACTCGCTTTACAAGCTGGCCGACGTCGAGCGCCGCATGGGCCACACCGACAAGGTCAAGAGCATCCTGCAACAGGTCATCACCCAGTATCCCGGCACCTCTGCCGCGCAATTGGCACAGCGTGACCTGCAAAAGCTCTAAGGCCCTTTGCAGTAGCGTTTGAAATAAACCCGCGCCAGTCGCGGGTTTTTTCGTTAGAATCACGGCCCTTTTTTCGTAAACACGCTGCTGCGGATAACGCGATGTCGAGTCCGCGGCAGTGCCTGACGGAGGCGGGCAGCCTGTTTAGCTGTCACGCCCGTGGCGAGCATGCAAGACACATTACGCATCACCGAAGTCTTTTACTCTTTGCAGGGTGAAACACGAACGGCTGGGCTGCCCACGGTATTCGTGCGGCTCACCGGTTGCCCCCTGCGCTGCCAGTACTGCGACAGTGCCTACGCATTCAGTGGCGGTACCGTTCGTACCCTCGATTCGATCCTTGAGCAAGTGGCCGGCTTCAGGCCGCGCTACGTGTGTGTCACCGGTGGCGAACCGCTGGCCCAACCGAATGCGCTGCCGCTGCTGCAGCGGCTGTGCGATGCCGGCTACGAGGTGTCGCTGGAGACCAGTGGCGCGTTGGATATCGCCGGCACCGACACCCGGGTCAGTCGTGTGGTAGACCTGAAGACCCCAGGTTCCGAAGAGTCGCACCGTAACCTCTATTCGAACATCGACCAGCTGACCCGCAACGACCAGGTCAAGTTCGTCATCTGTTCCCGCGAGGATTACGACTGGGCAGTTTCCAAGCTGATCCAGTACAACCTGGCCGAGCGTGCCGGTGAAGTGCTGTTTTCACCCAGCCATCATCAGGTGAGCGCCAGCGACCTGGCAGACTGGATCGTCGCCGACAACCTGCCCGTGCGCTTCCAGCTGCAGTTGCACAAGCTGCTGTGGAACGACGAACCCGGGCGTTGATTGAGGAGTAAATACACATGACAGAAAAACGCGCAGTCATCCTGTTGTCCGGTGGCCTGGACTCGGCCACGGTGGTCGCCATGGCCAAGGCCGACGGCTACAGCTGCTATACCATGAGCTTCGATTACGGCCAGCGCCATCGCGCCGAGCTGAACGCCGCCGCCCGCGTGGCCCGCGACTTGGGCGTGGTCGAGCACAAGGTCATTGGCTTGAACCTGGACGGTATTGGTGGTTCGGCCTTGACCGACAGCAGCATCGACGTGCCGGAAACCCCCGGTGAAGGTATTCCGGTGACCTATGTGCCAGCGCGCAATACCGTGTTCCTGTCGCTGGCGCTGGGTTGGGCTGAAGTGCTGGAGGCGCGTGATATCTTCATTGGCGTGAACGCCGTGGACTACTCCGGCTACCCGGATTGCCGCCCTGAGTTCGTCGAAGCGTTCGAGCGCATGGCCAACCTGGCGACCAAGGCCGGGGTTGAAGGGCAGGGCTTCCGGATCCAGGCGCCGCTGCAGAATATGAGCAAGGCGCAAATCGTGCAGGCCGGTATGGCCCGCGGCGTGGACTATAGCCTGACTGTTTCCTGCTACCAGGCCGACGATGAAGGGCGTGCCTGCGGCAAGTGCGACAGCTGCCGCCTGCGTGCCGATGGCTTCAGGGCTGCCGGTGTCGACGACCCGACTCGCTACGCTTGAACTGATCAGAGGGTATTGATTTCCCGTTAGAAATCAGTATTATACGCGCCATCCAACGGGTCGTTAGCTCAGTTGGTAGAGCAGTTGGCTTTTAACCAATTGGTCGTAGGTTCGAATCCTACACGACCCACCATATTCACAGCGGTTCGTGAGTGCTAGAGCGGGGCTTGCCACAGCCATGTCTAGTCTTGCAGCCGTCTGGAGCGACCCTTAGGCGCGCTTCAGCGTGATGTAGATATGAAATAGCCCGCAGCCTGCACAGGTTCGCGGGCTTTTTCGTTGGCCCAGCCAGCGGAAGCATCCGTCTTGAACCCTTGGCCCACCTGCGGCCACTGCTCAAAGAAAAACCATGCAAAACAGCTTCATAGCTGAGGCAGGTCATCGTTTTTCGCCTACGCACAACCCTACCTGCTCCGGTATGCCAAAAAAGTCGCAGTTAGAGGTGAGGTGTCAGCTCCACCTATACGACCCGACGACGTTGACTGATGCCACTGTCTCCATCAGCGCGCCAATGAGGATTTGGCGAGGAGATGTGAGGATGAGGGATGGCTTGTTCACGGCTGGGCTCTGGGGCAACTGACTGTGGGCGTCAGAATGCCGAGACCAGGTGGAGGGGCGCCTCAAGAAATACTTATCTGAGGTCCGTAGAATTTATTCTCTAAGCCGGTCACGCTTTGGTGAAGTGGATTGATCCACTCTGATAGGGCAATTGTACGGCCCAGACCGATTACAATGGGTCGAAGTGAAGCCAGGGAGTAGGCGTATGGCAAAACTGATATGTGGGGAGTCTTATGCAGCGGAAAAACACCAACTCGCTGGCGTTTGAAGCTTGGGTATCAGAATTTCTTGGGTAAGCGTCCGGCCATGTCATATTGACCCTCCAGCTAAAGTCAGCTTCCGACCGGGACATAGACTGTGTACCATGGGTTGAGGCTTATGCTGCCTGCCGCTCGCGCCGTTAAGGAAAGGTGAAAGCATATCTGCTCCAACCCATTCGTATCTCTCTTGATAGTCGGGGTTTGGTAACGCGGGCACCAAGACGCTTCGACTCCAGGAGGAATCATGTCGACAATTGAAAACGCTAAGCGTATGGCCAAGTCTCTTCGCACCTTGCTTGAAGCTCGCGATCATGAGGTGACCCATTCGGTAGCTCTTGAAATGGTGGCTCAGCAACTGGGCTACAAAGATTGGAATACGGCTTCAGCAGCGCTCCCTCATGGTCTGACCGGCTCTGAAATCAAGCTGGAGAAAGCTATTCCGATATTGCGAATGTTCGATGAAGCGAAGGCGAGGGAGTTTTACCTCGATTTTCTGGGCTTCAGTGTCGAATTCGAGCATCGCTTCGAAGCGGATCTTCCCCTCTACCTAGGGCTCAGCCGGGATGGAGTGCAGGTCCACCTTTCTGAGCATCATGGTGACGCAAGCCCAGGAACGACCATCTTTGTTCCCATGCAGAACATTGAGCTGTTTCGGGACGAGTTGATCACCAAACGCTACGGTTTCGGGCGACCCGACATTGTGGAGCAGGGATGGGGAAAGCTTTTGGAGGTATACGATCCGTTCGGTAACCGTATCCGTTTCTGCCAAAGCTGACTCGAATGCTTTCAGGCGTTAGCTTCCGTTCTTAGAATCAACGAGGCGCCTGTTCAACTAAATGAGATTGAGCAGGCTTCCTTGTATGCAAATACTTGATCTCGGTTAGCTAGGCTGGCGACCATTGATACGGTAGCAGTTGTTCGATTTCACTGGCCTTCTGCGTCGGCAAGCGCGTCAGCACGTCCTTGAGATACGCATATGGATCGTGCCCATTCATACGCGCCGACTGGATCAGGCTCATGATCGCCGCAGCCCGTTTGCCGCTGTGCAGCGATCCGGCGAAGAGCCAGTTCGACCTACCGAGCGCCCACGGCCTGATCTGGTTTTCCACGGCATTGTTGTCGATGGGAACAGCCCCATCCTCCAGGTAACCCGTCAGCGCTACCCAGCGTTTCAAGCTGTAATCCAGTGCCTCGGCCGTGGCCGAGCCCTCAGGCATGAGCGCGCGCTGAGCCAGCATCCACTCGTGCAACTTTTCAGCGATGGGCACCTCAACTTCCTGGCGTAATCGCCAGCGATCTTCACCGCTCACGTCCCTGGCCTGCCGTTCGACTTCGTACAAGCCGCCGTTGGAGTGCAGCGCCTATTCGGCCAACTGGCTTTTGTTCGCCACATGCAGATCGAAAAACTTGCGCCGGGCGTGGGCCATGCAGCCGATTTCGGTGATGCCCTGCTCGAAACCGGCTTTGTAGCCTGCGAAGTCATCGCACACCAGCTTGCCGTTCCAGGTGCCCAGGAAGTTGCGCGCATGTTCGCCTGCACGGCTGGGGCTGAAGTCGTAGACCACCGCTTTCAGTGCCGAGAACGGCGTGGTGCAGTAGGCCCAGACATATGCGCGGTGCGTTTTCTTTTCGCCCGGCGCCAACATCTGCACCGGTGTTTCATCAGCATGGACGACGTGCTGGGCCAACACGGCTTCGAGCAATGCATCTACCAGCGGTTGCAGTTGTACGCCGGTTTGGCCGACCTACAGAGCCAGCGTCGAACGCGAGATTGCCAGGCCGGCACGGCCAAAGATTTTTTGCTGCCGGTACAGCGGAAGATGGTCGGCGAACTTGGCCAACATCACGTGAGCCAACAGCCCAGCCGTGGGGATGCCCTTGTCGATCACCTGTGCCGGTACCGGCGCTTGAGTCAGTGTTTCGCACTGACGGCAGGCCCACTTGCCACGCACATGTTGCTCGACCGTGAACACGCCGGGGGTGTAGTCCAGCTTCTCGCTGACGTCTTCGCCGATGCGTTGCAGCTGGCAGCCGCAGGCAAAGTTGGTGTTCTCCGGCTCGTGATGAATGACGGTACGTGGGAACTGCGGCGGCAGCGGCGCACGCTTGGGTTGTTGGCGTGGTTCGTCCGGTGCCGGGGCGGGACGAAGGGCTTTCAACTCGGCGTCGATGGCTTCAAGGTCGGTGTTGAGCAAGTCATCCAGCAAGCTACCTTGCGCCGGGCTGATCTGCTCACTGCGCTTAGCAAACTTGTAACGTTTGAGGATGGCGATCTCGTGAGAGAGCTGCTCGATGACGATCTTGTCGCGGCGGTTCTCTTGGCCCATGGTGTCGACCCTCGACAGCAACTGCGCCGCGAGTGCGCGCAGTTGATCGGGCGTCATCTGGTCGAGATTGGGCGAGGAAGTCATGCCGTGAATTTTACCAAAGCAGCCCCACCCGACACAGCTAAACGACCCGATTCAGAGCAACGTAATTGCGCCGTTTGCGCCAACCCGCTGCCAAGGCAGGCCCAGAACCAGCGCTTGAAGTTGTTCGGCGTCGAGTTCAACTTCCAAACCTCGATTGGAGCCAGGCCAGTGAAATTTACCTTGGTTCAGGCGGCGCGCGGCCAGCCAGATACCCACGCCGTCGTGCACCAGTACTTTCAGCCGATTGGCGCGGCGATTGGCGAACAGATAAGCGCAGTGCGGCTTCGCCGCACCGAGCACCGCGATCACACGGGCAAGGGCAGTTTCGGTACCGGCGCGCATGTCCATGGGCTCGGTGGCGAGCCAGATGGCGTCGATGCGGATCATTGGGAGAGGCTGCGGATCAAGCGGGCGCAACCGTCCGGGTTGGAGATCGGCCAGTTCACAGTGACTGTGCGCTGCCCGGAAGAAATTTCGATGCGAGCTACATCCTGCCGAGCTGGCGTCGCCACAGCGGTCTCAAGCTTCAACGGTACAAATGCAGGCAAGGCACAAGCCTGCCGGTCACGGTAGATAGGTATCCACTTGCGAACCAGATTGGCGTTGATACCGTGCCGCAGGGCCACGCTGGCAATGGAAACATCAGGGTTCAGGCATTCCTGAACAACCTGGGCCTTGAAGGGTTTGGGATAAAAGGTGCGCTGACGCATGGTATTCCTTGAATTAAAGGCGATGGTGTCCACGTATTTTTAGGTGGACACCATCGCCCTTAATCCGGGGATTCTGAAGGTGTGTTCGGCAGACGCTTACTTTCTTGGTGCCCATTTCCGAGATGAAGGGTGCTACGACAAAGCGGTCTTGGCCGCCGAAATGCTGGAGCACCGACGAGAGCTGAGCTCAAAGGAGTTGGTTGAGATAGTCAGGAGGGCCAACGCCATGCTGGCCATCCTTCCAGGACATGATCACGGAGCCTAGGGCGTTGGGACAATCGATAGCCCCCGAGCACTTGCTCCCAGAAAGTCAAGGTCGATGGCGCAAAAAAATGCTAGAGCCAAAGCACTTATGGCAATCACTACGGCAATAATGACGAGCTGCATTCCATGATCGCTCGGATACATGCTCTCGCTCCTAGTACGGTGAGCTTAAATAAGATATTTGCGGATTCAAAGGTCAGACGGCCTGTGCTGACTTGATCGGAGTTTCTCTAGGGCTTTCAGAGCTTACATCAGGCCACATACCCCACAAATTGTCTGATACATTTCCATGCCGCAGACTAACTTGTAAAGCATGCCCCGCCAAGCTGTTGAAGGGCTTTCTGCAAAGCCAATCACGAGTGAGCGCATACCCTGACGCGCTATTTCCTGTGTTCGACCTGGTGACTGCCATCGCAATCGATGCGATTAGGGTTATCCGCGCAGCTCTCCTGATAACTGAAGTATTTGCAGCCACCGAGCAGGTTCAGCACTGCCACAATTGCGAGAATTTTCATAACGACCTCCGGGAAGGGGATGGGGCGCTAATTTTGCTTAAATTTAGCTTAGCAAAGCGATTTGGTCATGCCTTTCATGATCCTCTGCTAGAGTTCTACACGCAACTGACGCACCTCATTTGGACATCAGGGAGATCGTTCATGAAAAAACTGTTCGTAGCCTCTGTTATCGCGCTTTCGGCGCTGCTGACTCTGTCGGTCGTACACGCAGAAGGAGACGTCGCCGACGGCGTACGGCATGACGTACGCGAGGTCGACAAAGGCGTTGACCACGATGCCAAAGAAATTGACAAGGGCATCAAGCATGATGATAAGGAAATCGACAAAGGTGCCGAGCACCTAGACAAGGAACGACATAAGGAAGACAAGCACCTCGACAAAGAAGCTAAAAAGCATCTTTGAAGGGGTAACGGCCCGGTAAGCGGGCCTTCCACAAGAGGGATTTTGCATGAAGCGAATCATTACGCTCCCATCTGCGCCATGCTTTTGCCAAGCGTCACCTTGGGCAAGGATGATCATCACGAGTGCGAGGCGGCATTGGACAAAATGAAGTCGGCCAAGGAGTCGGACTTCACTGGTACTGGGCACCATGAGTTCCAGCAAGCCAAACAGGCGCACGCCGATGGCGATTTCAAAAAGTGCGCCGACCAGGCAGAAAAAGCACTTGCCCACCAGAAGAGTGAGTGACCCTAGGTTGGGTGCCGAAGGATGAAGGCCGCTCGGCACCCGCGCTCGCCGCGTTCGGATAGAGCTGAGCTCGGACAATTTTTTTCTGCACACGGATACCGGCTATCCGGGCTTTGAAACAGCCCCCTCGTAGCTTGCCCATCAAACCCGGGGCTGTGCTCCATGGACATAGGCCGGACTCATGCAAGGCGAGGTGGGCAACATCAAGTCGCCAGGATTGACTTAAGACGCTAAGCACTGAAAATCTTAATTCTTTTCGAAATATTGAAAGAGAACACAATTGGGTGGTATTCAGTTTGTAGTGCTATTTCGCAATTTATATCAGTGCGTTGCATAAGGTTTCATATTGCTGTGCATAAAGCGATCACGGCTCTCGCTCTTTCGATGACATTTCATTCATTAGTAATCTCTGAGCCCTTAAGCTAGCCTCATAACCAGATAGCAAACCACATGAGGTATCCACCATGTTCAAGAAAACCCTCACTGCTACAGCAATTATCTTGGCTTCTATTCTGGCGACTTCCATGGCTTATGCAGAAGGAGACTTGGCGAAAGGCGTCCGTCATGATGTGAGAGAGTTGGATAAAGGTGCTCATCACGCGAATCATGAGCGCCACAAAGCCGGGAAGCACATTCATCATGAGGTGAAAAAACACCTCTAAAGTCTTAGCTCTCGACTAAGAACTAACTTAATCAAAAATAGTTTGTTTTTATATGGATGCGCTGCTGACCTGATACAAGGCCCAGCAGCGTATTCTTTAGCATTAGAAACCTCTGATCCTGCACAGAACAGATCGCCCCCTCCCAAAGCACATTGCCAGCTGCCAGTATCTCAGCGATTACCCCTAGTTGAGGGAGGCCTGGCTTTTCAGTGAGGTGGCGCTTAAAGATTGTGCTTCAGATTGATACAAGGGCGCCTAAGCGCCCTGTATTCCCTTGACGCGATCAGAGTGGAAAATAGCACCCCATGCAGCGTTATTGATATTTATCCAGATGGGTTTCCGGACCATCTTTAACCACAGCCTGCGCCTTACCAAAACTTTCCATCAGGCATTTGTATTCTGGGCATACATGATCGGCCAGGATTTCGGCGAAGCGCGAGCCTTCTGGCCGATTCCAGGTTTGCATCAATTCAGCAACAATCGCAAACGTGTCAGTTGGAATGGCCCCCGCCTGTGTCACCCGTGCAATCGTGGTATCGGTTGCCAGCTTGCTCCAGTTACCTGAAGCATCAACCACACAATACGCTTTGTAGCCTTCTTGCACTGCACTCACGGCAGGGAACGCCATGCACACGCTGGTGAGCGTACCCGCGATAATCAGCGTTTTGCGCCCTGTCTTTTCAACCTCTTGCACAAAAAGAGGGTTATCCCAAGTGTTTATCTGGCCTGTGCGGGGCACATATACTGCGTGCGGCGCATACTGATGAATTTCCGGAATCAGCGGGCCATTTGGGCCATCGGGCACAGATGCGGTCGTGATCACCGGAATGTTCAGCAAGGTCGCGGTTTTTGCAATCGCGATTACGTAGTTACGAAGGTCTGGGATGGGCACGTCCCGGACGGTGTTAAAAAGTCCGCTCTGGTGGTCGATCAGCAGGATCACCGCGTCATCTGGGTCTAGCATTCCACTGTTAGCAGCCATATTGCACCTCCTAAGTCACATGATTTGGCTTTGACACGCCCCGTCGCTGAGTCGAAGCGCTGGGTTGAAATACAAAGTAGTTCTTGTCTTCCCAAACCGCAAGAACTTACCATAAGGGTACTAACTTCCTAAATGATAGTGAGGGTTCACCATGCCAAGCAGTAAAAAAAATGCCAGTTGCCCGGTCGAGACCACCCTGAAGGTCATTGGTGGAAAGTGGAAAGTATTAATAATTCACTTTCTTCTGGAGGACAAAAAAAGATTTGGCGAGTTAGCCAATTGTTTGGGGCGCATATCACCTAAAACACTCTCTCAGCAACTACGGGAACTTGAAGAAGACGGGATAATTTTACGCAAAGACTTTGCTGAAATCCCACCCAAGGTTGAATATTCGATTTCCACGCTGGGTGAAACTTTGTCACCGATATTGCATGCCATGGCAGACTGGGGTGGCGCACTTGAAAAACGATTGAAAACAACCAAAAGAACGTTGCGAACCTCAAGTGAATGAAATTGAGTTTCGGCTCGACGCCGCTGGGAGGGACTCTGAAGAGAGCTTGCACAAAATAACCCTCCTCAGGCGCCAAAAGTTTGCCCAGGCAGTGACCAAATCAGCCCAGCACAAGTAAAATTATCGCGTCTCTGGGTCATGCCTCTTCGAAATCCATCTCGGGTGGCTCCCGTCGCAAGCCTCCGGTGATGATCACCAAATAGACCAACCCGATGGCCAGCCAAGCGAGTCCCAGGTAGATGGCCATGTGATCCAAGCTCGCCATCAGCCAAATATCCGCTATCAACCCGATTAGAGGGAGCATCAAGTAAACCATCACCGCTTTGGCACCACGCTGCCGTTCAGCAATCCAGTTTTGGAAAATCACTGACAGATTCACCAGGCTAAAGGCCAAGAATGCCCCGAAATTTATGAAGGAAGTCGAGGTGGTCACGTCCATTCGCAAAGCCAGAAGTGCAACCACGCCGCACAGTATGATGCTGATGACGGGAGTGCCGAAGCGTTCACTCAGACGACCGAACAGGCGCTTTGGGATTACTCCGTCCCGACCCATGGCGAACAGAAGCCTCGAAGCGCTTGCCTGCGCTGCCAGGCCAGATGTGAACTGACCAACAATTAAGCCGATCAGGAAGAAGCTTACAAAAATGTCCCCGCCAATATTTTTTGCAATTTCATAAGCTGCCGAGTCTGCATTCGCAAAATCTGTGGAGGGGTGTGCTAGCTGGACGAAGTAGCTCGCGACAATGAAGATGACACCGCCCAGTAAGGTGATCAGGAGAATCGCACGAGGGATGGTTTTACGCGGCTCATGCGCTTCCTCGGTCAAAGTACTCACCGCGTCAAAGCCCAAGAACGAATAACACGCGATGGCCGCCCCGCTCATGACCAAGGGTAGCTGGAAACTGTCTTGGTAGAAAGGCGCTAGCGACCAGAAGGGCTGATTCAAAGGGCCTGTAACGTAGTGCGCAGCCAGACCGACAAAGGCTACCAAAACGAGGAACTGAAGCAACATCAGAACACCATTCACCGTCTTCGCCAATTGAAGGCCAACAATGTTGATCGCTGTGGTGACTCCGATGAAGGCCAGCACCCAGACCGGGTGAGGCACGCTTGGGAACGCTGAATGGAGATACGCCGCGCCGATCAACCAAATGGCCATAGGAAGGAACAGATAATCGAGTAGCACTGCCCAGCCAGCCAGGAACCCCAGTTTGGGGCTGATAGATTTTCGTACGTACGTATAAGCGGATCCAGCTACAGGAAACGCTTTCGCCATTTTTCCGTAGCTCAAGGCTGTGAAGAGCATTGCTACGGATGCGGCAAGGTAGGCGGAAGGCACCGATCCACCAGTTGTGTCGGCGAGAATACCGAAGGTGCCAAAGACGATGATCGGCGTCATATAGGCTATGCCGAAAAGCGTAACCGCACCTAACGAGAGGGTGCGCTTCAACTGGGCCATGTTGCTTTAGACAGATGGGAGGGGGCAGGGGAGATGGGGCGAAGATCAGTCCTTACTACCAGAGGTATCACGAGCGATGCCTTAAAAGTGTAGACAGCTCATCTAAAAGGAATTTTTACGCTTCTAACTAGGACTGTAAATGATTGGAGTTGGCCAGCTGGGACGAGGCCATCTATCTGGCCATCGTCCCGGTAATGCCAGTCAATTATTTTCAGCGATCTGCATAATGGGAAATGGTAAGCGCAATGACCAGCACGATTTGGATGGCTAACATGCTCGCCAATAATCGTTTCATTTTGGGCGGGAAACGTTTAACTTCATTTAAGTCAATTAAGCCTCTGCGCAAAAAGATTGTCGGTATCGCCAGCACCAGAGCGATCGATCCCGTGCGCATGACTTTGCCAAGTAAGCCTGCATGCTGGAATATTTTTTTATTGCCGGTCACGTACGTACAGTTCGGAAGAAACGACTCAAAGTACTCAGTGTACTTATGTGCGATGTAACACAGCACGATCATAAACAGAATTATGGGTGCAAGGATAAACAGCGCAATCAATCCAGGGTCTACTGCATTCACTCCGATATCTCACGATATAAAAATTCACCTACCTTTTCGCCTCTATCGCTCCCGAAGTCACCGGCGATTTTACCGCCTACTGCACCGCCTATTACAGCACAAGCCAGCGCTCCTGGGCCGCCTGTACTAACCCCCAGAACGACTACACAAGCACCAGTTCCTACCATACCTCCCGCAGCCCCCCCGATGCTGCCGCCTCCCAGGCCACCTATCAACGCCGAGCTTTCAACATATTTGGCGCGGCGGCACTGCTCTTCCCGGCCCATTGTGCAGGCTTTATGAATCGACAAGCCTGTGGCGGCCACATCCAGCGCAGTGCCGATGTACGTGCCTTTCTTAACTAGGTTGGAGGCTCTGGCAACGCCAGATACCTTATCGGCATAGCCGGCAATCTCACCTGTGTGGAGATACCTGCGGATCGAGATATTCAATGCTTGTTTGATCTTTCCCTGATTACGTAACCCTGAACCGTACGCGGCCAGGCTCCCCAAATGCTTTTCGAGCTTCATGAACAAAGCGGTGCGCTTGGCATAAAACGCGTCGCGGGCACTCAAGGTGCCAGAGCCGAGGTAATCGCGATGGAGTTTTTCGATCTCCTCAAGTGTGTCCTTGATATTTTGCAGATGCCTGCTCCAGCCGTCACCGACTGCACCAACTCCCATTGAAGCGCTGGCAAGCACACTTTGCAGTAAGTCGAAGTGTTCCAGGAAGAAATCATCCGCATCCACCCCACTGGTAAGTAGTCCAGCGTGGATCTGAGCAGCCTGGGCCATCAGGAACGCTTCGTGGCTGGTACATGAGGGTGTGTTCGAATCGCCCACGATCACCAGCTCACCGCCCAGGACAACGCTGTTGACAATGTGCGCATTCAGGATATCGAATTTGCCTCGGGCGTGCCCAGATAGCGGAGTGCTGGCTTTCAAAGACTGGTAGGACCCACGAGCGGCGCCTGCAAAATTGCCTGCTATGCTGCGGCCAGTTAGGTCTCCCGGAAAGCGCCTCAGCTAAATGCGGCCTGAAGAAGGTCCACGCGGGTATGCTCGGCTTCGAGGGGCAGCAGGTCCCGTTTCTTGTCCAAACCGCCGCTGTAGCCGCTTAGCTTTCCGTTGGCGGCGATCACGCGGTGGCAGGGCACGATGATCGAAATCGGGTTGACCGCATTGGCCATGCCGATGGCTCTGGCAGCGCCAGTCTGCCCATGCTCTTGGCCAGTTGACCGTAGCTGGTGACGGTGCCGTAGGGAACCATGGCAAGCATTGCCCATGCCTGCTCGAGAAGGTGGCTGCCACGAGGTGCCAGGGTTAGCGAGAAATCACGACGGGCCCCGCCGAGGTACTCAAGCAACTTTTGGATGATAGCTCCGAGGCCAACTTTCCAGCGTTCACGCTCGTTCGGCAGTTGATAGGTGGTCCTTCACCACGAGAGCTATTGACCAATAGCTGTCGATCGGTAGCTGCATAATCGCCCCCCCTGTCTGGATCAAACCGCCGAGAAACCATTAGTCGAGCGCCACAGAGGCGCGCTCCCGAGCCACCGATTCCCAGCAGAGCCGACTGCCCTTGGATTTGCGGGCGTCAATACTGGATTGAAACCGATAGCGCGGGATCAGCACGAAGTGCGCGAGCGTCAGACGTTGCACTTGAACCCCGTCATGATATTTCTTGGAGCGCTGTACATACCGTGGTCGCCGGCATAGCTCAGGTATTCACGGTCGAACACGTTGTTTAGATTGACTGACGCACTCAGATGCTGGTTGAAGTCGTAGCGAGCCAGGAGGTTGGTCACGGCATAGCTACTTTGGGTGAAGGTGTGCAGGTCGGCACCGGTTTTGCTCTGCCAGTTCACACCGCCGCCAACGGTGAGCTTGTCCAGAATCCCCGGCAGGCGATAGCTGGTGAAGGTCTCAGCTCTCCGTCCAGGGTGAACTCAGCGCCTTTGGTAGTGGTTCCCTGTTCCGACCTATACGTGTTACCGCCTGGAGTATTGATCCAGATCGCCAGGTTTTCCTGCTCGATCTTGAACACCGCGATGCTGGAGTTCAACTTCCCGTCGAACTGGCTTCCCTTGACGCCGACTTCATACCCGGTGCCTTCCATCGGATCCAGTGGTTTGTTGTCAATGTCGCGAACTCAGGACGACTGTGGGTTAAAGATTTTCGTGTAACTGGCATACAGCGAACACGTCTCGTTGACGTCATACACCACGCCAGCATACGGGATGTAGACGCCGGTTTCCGACTCTTTGGTCTTGGTTTGCTCAGCATTGTAGGGCTTATCCTCGATGTCACGATGCCAATCGATCACGCGGCTACCCAGCAAGAGACCGAGGTCGTCGGTGGCGTGCAGGCGCGTGGCGAGATAAGCGGCGTATTGAGTTTCGTCGGTAGTGGATTTGCCAGCCGATGCCCATTCAGGGGTACGAGGGCTTCTGTCGCGTGCGGGCGCAATTCAATGCACCGTCCCATCTGGCCATCCTGAATACGCAAGCGCTCATGGAACCGCTCGCACAGGCCAATGAACTGACATTGAAAGCAGCGGAAAATCAGTGCCGGGCCATGCTGGATCGCTATGCGCGATGAGGTGCGATATGCGCTGGATAGGGAGTTCTTGCGCGAATATGTGCTATCGGTGGAACAGATTTCTGCCCGCCTTGGGTACATTGATCCGACCAGTTTCATCAAAGCCTTCAAGCGATGGACGGGTGAGACGCCGTTGTCGTATCGAAAGCGGCCTCGCGTGAATCGTTAGTTCGGGCACAGCATTCGGCCCGGGAAGCGTTGACCACCATAAGGATAGAAACAATGATCACTCGGTTGAGCTGGGTCCTGCGTCAAGTGACAAAACGCCTGTGGTTTCGGACAACGCTGTTTTCGCTTGCTGGCGTTGTCACTGCCTTGCTCGCCATCGCCTTGCGCGACTTCGTACCGCCATCGCTGCCTGCGAAGATCGGTGCAGACTCGGTCGACAAGATACTCGGCATCATCGCGTCCAGCATGCTGGCGGTGACCACGTTTTCCTTGAGTATCATCGTTTCTGCCTACGGTGCTGCCAGTAATGGCGTGACACCCAGGGCGACCACCTTGGTGATGGAAGATTCGACAACGCAGAATGCACTGGCCACGTTCATTGGCTCGTTTCTGTTCAGCCTGGTCGGCATCATCGCGCTGAGTACCGGTGCTTATGGGGCTCAGGGGCGGGTGGTGCTTTTTGCAGTGACCCTGTTGATGATCGTCCTGATCGTGTACACGCTGTTACGCTGGATCGGTCACCTATCCACGCTTGGAAGAGTCGGCGAGACAATTGATCGGGTCGAGGCCGCGACACTGGCTGCCCTGGAGCATCGCGCCCGCTGGCCTTATCTGGGTGGTGCTCATTACCCCGAATCCTGCGTGCTGCCCTCTAGCGCGCTCACGATTGCCAGTACCGACACCGGCTACGTGCAGCACATCGATATCAGCGGCCTGGCGGCAGTGGCCGAGAAGCACCAGCTCAAGATCTACCTGGAAGTACTGCCAGGCACCTTTGTCCACATTGGCGCGCCCATAGCGCGGCTGCTACCCACAGCTTCGCCCCCTCCACAGGGCTCGGCGCTGGCGGCTGAAATCCTGCGCGCGGTCACGGTGGGTGTACGCCGCTCATTTGACCAGGATCCACGCTTCGGCCTTGCGGTTCTAACCGAAATCGCCTCGCGCGCCTTGTCTCCGGCGACCAATGATTCCGGGACCGTGATCGATGTGATCGGCCGTGGAGTCAGGTGTTTTTCCAAGTGGTCGATGCAATCCCCGGCCTCTGATGACGTCGATGAGAAGTGTCTGCGCGTTCATGTTCGGTGCATCGAAGTGCACGATTTATTCGATGACTTCTTCACATTGATCGCACGGGACGGGGCGGGGCTGTTGGAAATCGATATCCGGCTGATCAAGGCATTGATCAGTCTGGCTGAACTCGATCCACAGCGGTATGGCAAGCATTGCCGACACCATGCCGCTTTACTGGTCAAACGTGCGCAGACATCGTTGCACCTGGATGAAGAAAAGCAGCGGCTCCGGGATGTAGCCGCGCCGTTGCTTGGTCAGTAGCTTCGAGGCGCAAACGCAAAGGCCATCGACAAAGTTTGATAAAGCTGAACCTACTACGGCGCTTCTTGCACCCTACGCTTGGCGATAGAGAGTTTCGAGTAGTGTACTGGGGCGGCGGGTGCACCATTTTCAATCGCCTTGAGAAATGCCTCGGGATCGTTCATGGGCAGGCGTTTGAGGTACTCGACATCCAGGTTCCACCATTGGCTTGCAAGCAGCCGCTCAATGATTTCAGGGCTATGCCGGTACTTAATGAACTTGGCTGGGTTTCCGCCAACGATCGCATAGGGTGGCACGTTTTTTGTCACCACTGCCCGTGTGGCAATGATTGCCCCCGTGCCAACCTCTACACCTTCCAAAATGGTCGCGCCATGCCCGACCCAGACATCGTGTCCCATGGTGACCCAGGAAAGCGCTGGAGAATAGGACAAGCCTCCCGTTTCATACTGGAAGGGGTGCGTGCTTACCCAATCGGTAGGGTGGGTATGCTTTTCCTGGCCCAGTGTGCAGTCGGATCCGATCGAGCAAAAACGGCCGATCGCAGAAATCACGGATAACGTGCTGCCACTCCTGATGTAGGTGTGGGCTCCGATGGTTACCGATGGCGACTCTACCCTGACGTGTCCAAGGCTTACACCTTGCTCAATGGTTGCGCAGGCACGGGCGCTGAAGGAACCAGAACCTCCGGCGGCTTTGCCGCCCAGTTTTCGGAACGCTTTCTTGAATTGTTGTTCTCTGAATATTTTGAGCATATTTTTGATCGCATCACGCTTTTTGGGGATCTTAGCAAGCCCTCTGCAATGAACAAACGCTTACTCCGCCCATTCCGGGTCGCCCGTGAACACCACCGTCAACCAGCGATTCGGCCCTTCACCGCCCACGGCTTCACCAATCTCGTTGCGCCACGCGTCCCATTCATCGATGGTCTTCGCTGCCATGGCCTTGGGTACGATGAAGTACAGCTCGATCTCGCGTGAGCGCCCGACCTTGGCAACATAGGCACGGTAGGACTGCAGCCCGTGGCGGGCGACAAAGGCCTTGGCCACTTCGTCCACGTGCAGCTTGAGGTCGCCTGGGGTGACCAGGAAAATGTCCGCCAGGGCCTGGCGCACCACCGCCATCGGCAGCGGCACAATCACCAGGCACACCAGGGCCAGTACCGCCGGGTCGATGTACGGTGATACCCACTCCCATGAGGTTCCCTGAACCGCGTAACCGAAGCAGAAGGCGATCAGCAGCGCAGCGGTGATGCTGGCCGACATCACCCAGCCCTTGACGTCCATGGCCACGAAGTCCGACTTCAGCTGGCGGTTGGCGCGGGCCTCGACCAGGGCGATGGTCACGCAGCAGATCACGGTCACTACCGCGTAGACCATGGCAATGCCGAACTCCAGGTGTCGGCCGCCCTGCAGCAGGCTGCTGACGGCGTTGATCAGGGCATAGACCGCCACGCCGCTGAGCAGGATGCCATTGAGTGCCAGCACCATCGGCTCCAGGTGCCAGAAGCCCATGGTGAAACGCTCGCGCAGCTTGCGCGACATCTGCACGCTGGTGGTATGCGAGGTGATCAGCTTGACCACCACCAGCGACAGGCCGCTCATGCTGGCGTCGACCAGTGAGTAAACGCCATCGAACATGATCGAGAACGACCCGGAGGCCACGCCGAAAGCGATGCCGATGCTGGCGATGAACAGGGTGACGGCGATCGAGGTGCGCAGCAGGCCCTGTTCGCTGGTGATGTCGAAGAACGAGGAGCGGGGGGCGGTTTGCATAAGGTGTGCTCGGCAAAAACGATGATGCTGTGGTGCCTGTGAGGGCCTCTTCGCTCCTACAGGGGGGCATGGCTTCAAGGGCCAGTGCGGGCCCCCGTGGTGGCCGGTTTACCGGCCAAGAAGCCCTCACAGATTAGACGCGGAACTGCTCCATGAGCGCTTGTTGCTGGTTGGCCAGCCGGTTCAAGGCCTGGCTGATGCGAGCCGACTCGTCTGCCTGGCCTGCCAGCGATTGGGTAACGTCGCGAATGCCGGCTACGTTGCGGTTCACCTCTTCGGCCACTGCGCTCTGTTCCTCCGCGGCCGAGGCAATCTGCAGGTTCATGTCGCTGATCACCGCCACCGCCTCGCCAATGCGTTGCAGTGCCGGCAGGGCCTGCTCCATGCGTGCAGCACTGGCCTGCGCCTGGCGTTGGCCCTCGTGCATGGCGCCCACGACATCCTGGGTGCCTTGCTGCAAACCTTCGATGACCTGGCGAATTTCCTCCACCGACACCTGCGTGCGCTGTGCCAGCCCGCGCACCTCGTCGGCGACTACGGCAAAGCCACGGCCGGCTTCCCCGGCACGGGCTGCTTCAATGGCCGCATTCAGTGCCAGCAGGTTGGTCTGCTCGGCGATGGTACGGATGACTTCCAGTACCGTGCCGATCTGAGTGCTGCGGCCCTCCAGGGCGCGTGCGTCGGCCATGGCCGTGTCCATGTCCAGTGCCAGCCGGTCGATGCCCTGGCGGGTGCTGTCGATTAACTGCAGGCCTTCCTGGCTGGCCTGGTCGGCGGCACGTGCCGCCTGGGCCGCCTGCGCGGCGTTATGGGCGACATCCAGCGCGGTGGCGCTCATTTCGTTGGCCGCGGTGGCCACTTGCTCGATTTCACGGTGTTGCTGCTGCATGCCGGCGCTGGTCTGGCTGGCGATGGCTGCCGACTGGTCGGCGGTGCCGCGGGCCTCCTGCAGCGAGCCTTTGACCTGGGCGATGACCGGCTGCAGTTTGTCGAGGAAGCGGTTGAACCACGCGCTGAGCTGGCCCAGTTCGTCCTGGCGGGCGTAGTCCAGGCGGCGGGTAAGGTCGCCTTCGCCGCTGGCGATGTCTTCAAGCCGGGCAGCCACCGCCAGGATCGGGCGGGTTACCCCGCGGGCCGTGAGCCACACCAGCAGCAAGCCCAGCACTGCCGCGCCCAGGCCGATCAGCAGGCTGGTCAGGTTGGCACGCTGGTTGTGCGCATCCAGGCGCTGATTGAGGGCTACCGCGGGCGCCTGCAGCACGCTTTCCGGCACTTCCAGCAATACCTGCCACGGGGCGGCGTCGGGAATGGGCGTGAAAGGGTGCGCAACCCGTAACTGGCCAGCGGCAACTGCAGGCTCAACGGGTTTGCCGAGCATGCTGGCGTCGCGGCTATTGCCTGCCAGCAGGCCGGCCGCGCTGGCGATGCTCACCTGGCCCTGCCCCTCGAACAGCTCGCGGCGGCCGTTTGTGCTCAACTGCTGAAGGTTGTCCAGGCTGATATCCAGGCCGACCACGCCCACCACTTTGCCATGTTCCAGCAAGGGCAGGGCGATGCTGGTCATCAGTACCTGGCTGCCGTTGACCTCGTCCAGATACGGTTCCAGCAGGCAGGTTTTGCCGGTCTCCAGTGGGCAGGTCAGCCAGCGGTTTTTCGCCGCGCCGTTGCTGCCGATGCTGGCGTCGCCGAGCAGCGCTTCTGGCATGGCTTCGCGCTCCAGGGTGCCCGGGCGCGGCTGCGACCAGTACAGCGAAAAGCGCCCGCTCTCGTTGCTGCCCACCGCGTCCTGGCCGCGGTACTGGCTGTCTTGCTGGTCCAGTGCATCGGGTTGGAACACCAGGTACAGGCCGATCATGTCGGGTTTGCTGGCCAGGCTGGCTCGCGCCTGGCGGGTGAGTTCGGCACGCAGGTCGTTGCCACCTCGGGCTTGCAGCACTTGCACCAAACGGGCAAAGCCATTGCCGTATTGATAAGCGTCCATGAAGTAGCGCTGAATGCGCAGGGCCTGGGTTTCGGCATGGGCCTCCAGGCGCTGCCGCGCGCTGCTGTCGAGCATGGCGGTGTTGGCTTGGTTGACCAGCGTGGCACTGCGTTGTGCCTGAGTCAGCGAGGTGGCCACCAGCAAGGCGACGATGGCCAGCAGGCAAAGGCCGGCCAGCAAGGTGATCTTCCATTGGATGGAGAGGCGGCGCAGCAGCATGGAGCTTTCCTTTTCGAACACTGCAACGCCCGCGGCCAGGCGCGGGCGTTGTGGGTAGCGTGGGTCATTCAGGCACGTAGTTGGGGGGCGCCGAGCGGAACGCCTTGGTCAGCCAGCCCAGGTACAGCAGGCCGAGCGCAGCCCAGATACCGCCAAAGATCAGCGAGTGGGCATTCAGGTCCAGCCACAGCGAAACGATGATGCAGAAGCCGATGGTGGGCAGTACCAGGTACTTCAGCTGGTTGGCCAGGCCCTTGCGGTTGCCCTCGCGCAGGTAGCAATGGTTGATCACCGACAGGTTGACGAAACTGAACGCCACCAGCGCGCCGAAGTTGATGATCGAGGTAGCAGTCACCAGGTCGAAGAAGATCGCCGACAGCGAAATGATGCCGACCACGGCAATGTTCAGTACCGGTGTCTTGTAGCGGGCGTGCAGGCGGGCGAAAACGCGGGCCGGGATCACGTTGTCGCGGCCCATCACGTACAGCAGGCGCGACACGCTGGTCTGCGAGGCCAGGCCCGAGGCGATGGTGTTGATCACCGTGCAGGCAATGAACACCGACTGGAACAGTTTGCCCCCGACATACAGGGCGATTTCCGGCAGGGCCGCCTCGTGGTCATGGAAACGCGCCATGGTCGGGAAGTAGGCCTGGATGAAGTACGACACGGTGATGAATACCACGCCACCGATCAGGGCGGTGAGGAAGATCGCCCGCGGGATGGTCTTGCCCGGGTCGCGGGTTTCTTCGGACAGGCAAGTGACGGCGTCAAAGCCCAGGAACGAGAAGCACAGGATGGTCGCGCCGGCGGCCAGTGCGCTGAACTGGGTCTGACCGTCGGCGAACGGGATCAGGCTCCAGGCCGTGCCAAGCCCTTCACCGTGGTGCAGGCCACGCACGCACAGGTAGATGAACACGGCGATGATCGCCACCTGCACGCCCACGAACAGCAGGTTGAAGTGCGCCACCAGGTTCACGCTGCGCATGTTGATCAGGCTGATGAGGGTCACGAAAGCGGCCACCCACACCCATGCGGGTACTTCCGGGAACATCGCCGAGAGGTACAGCTTGGCCAGCAGGGCATTGACCATTGGCAGCAGCAGGTAATCCAGTAACGACGACCAGCCGACCAGAAAACCCACGTGCGGGTTGATCGCGCGCTGGGTGTACGTGTAGGCCGAACCCGACTGCGGGAAGCGTTTCACCAGGGTGCCATAGCTGACTGCGGTGAACAGGATACCGGCCAGCGCCAGGATGTACGCGCTGGGCACGTGGCCGGCGGTTATCCCGCTGACGATGCCGAAGGTGTCGAATACGGTCATCGGTGTCAGGTAGGCCAGGCCAATGATGATCACGTGCCACAGGCGCAGGGTTTTGCGAAGTTGGCCGTTGCCGGCAGCGCTAGGGTCATGCTGCATGCTGGCATGGCTCCTGTTGCTGGGCGCGAACGGCGGGCACAGGGTATGGCGCATGCGGCAAGGGCGAGCGGGTGGGCTCCATGTTGTTCACCTTTTATGTTGGAGCAGCGGAAGGCGCGAGGGGGCGCGCAAAGTGGTGAAAATAAAAAACGATGGGTAGGTGGGTGTCAAGTTAAACATGACAAGACGTTACGACATTGAAATATTTATCGATATTAAGTGGATTTTGTTCGGTTTTTACGCGGTTTTTTGCGGTTCTGATCAATTTGTGTGTTCGAAAAAATCAACGATTCGGCGATGGGGTCAATCGGTTTGTCAGATGCTTCCGAAAGGCAGGATTTCGGCACTTTGACCTGCGTCCCGTGCCTGCGGGGGTGATATTCTTCGTACTCTGTGTGGCCCGTGGCCGCCTACCCAGCCCTTACGGACAGCAATCGGTTCAATTCATGAAGAAATCAGTTGGCATTCTTTCCGGCCTGGCGGTTGCCATCGCCGTCGCAACCACCGCTGGCGCCTGGTACACCGGCAAGCAGTTGCCAGCCGAGCTGGACAACGCGCTTGCCCGCAGCAACGCCGAGCTGCAAAAGGCCCTGGTCACCACCGGTGGCAGCCTGCGTATCGAGCGGGTGTCGCTGGAGCAGCACTTCTTCAGCAGTACTGCCCAGTACCGGCTCAAGGCCCGCGACATCAACGTGGGTGAAGGCGAGGTGATCAACTTCGACGTGGGCGTGACCGACCACATCGAGCACGGTCCATTCCCCTGGTCGCGGGTCAAGGCGCTGAAGCTGGTGCCGGTGATGGCCGTCAGCAACAGCACGTTGCAGAAGGACGATGCCGTCGCGCCTTGGTTCGACGCTGCCGGCGGCAAGGTGCCGCTCAGCGCGCAGACCAGCCTGGGTTACGGGGGGGATGTGGTCAGCCGGATTCAACTGGCGCCGCTCAAGCTCGACAAGGCAGACGGCAACCGCCTCGATTTTTCGGGGATGCAACTGGAGGTCAGTGGCGACAAGGACGGCAAGGCCTCCAAGTTCCACGGCCATGCCGACCGTTTGCTGATGAAGCTGGTGAACGACGACCAGCCACCGGCCACATTCGAGCTTCAGGGCCTCAAGCTTGGTGGTAACCTGGCGGCCACGCCGTACGACAATATCTACGTGGGCAACGTCGACCTGTTGCTGGCCGAGGCCAAAGTCACGCTAGGGCCAAAACAGCAGGTCCTGCTGGTCAAGGGCGTGGAGCAGTATGCCCTGCAGAGTCTTGAAACCCCCGACACCGTGGGCGGCCGAGTGGAGTACAAGGTCGGGGACATCAGTTGGGACGGCCGCGCGGTGGGCAAGGCGCAAATGGCGGTAAGCATCACCTCGGTCAATGCCCCGGCGCTGCAGGCCTTGTCGAAGTGGTACCAGTCGCACCTGCCGGAGTTCGAAGCTGCCGCTGCTGCCGGCCAGCCTGTGCCGCAAATCCAGATGGACGACGCTGAAAAGGCCCGCTTCCAGGGCGACCTGCGGCAACTGCTGGCGGCCAGGCCCAAGGTGGCGGTCGAAAACCTGTCGTTCAAGACCGCCAACGGCGAGAGCCGCTTCAACCTGGCGATAGACTTCGCCGCGCCGGCCAGCTTCGACCTGCCGCCGGACCAACTGAGCAAACAGGTCGTCACCGAGGTGAAGAGCAAGCTCTCGCTGTCCAAACCCATGATTGGCGACCTGGCGACACTGCAAGCGCTGCTCGATGGCCAGACCGATGCCCAGGCGATCGCCATGCAGTCGGGGCAGGCCGGGGAGATGGTCGGCATGATGGCCGTGCAGAGCGGCCTGGCCACCGTGCAGGGCGATGATGTGGTCAGCAGCCTGCACTATGCCGATGGCATGGTCGATTTCAATGGGCAGAAGATGACCGTGGAAGAATTCGCCATGCTGATGGCCGCGCACCTCGCAGCGCTGTCGCCGCGGGGGTGATGGTTATCCGGCGCTGGTCTCCTGGTGGCTCCACCCGCGAACAGGCCAGCGCCGGCAACACAAAAACCCCTTTAGTAATCGCTGGATTCTCTGTAGCCTTCGGCCTCCGATAATAATCCGCGCCCGCAGAGGGCCGTGGCGGCCTGCGCCGTCCGGCACCCTTAGCCGATCTGTCAGGGCCGGGTGATACACTCGATTTGATGCGCACGCGCGCCTGCAGGTCCAGCGATCATGACCCAGATTTCCGAACGCCTGTTGGTTCAGGCCCACCTCGACGCCAAGCAGCCCAACCCGCTGACAGCCGAGCAGGAGGCCGAATACCGTGCGGCCATCGCTGCCGAGCTCAAGGCCCAGAACGCTGTGCTGGTCGCCCATTATTACTGCGACCCGGTCATTCAGGCGCTGGCCGAAGAAACCGGCGGCTGCGTGTCCGACTCGCTGGAAATGGCTCGCTTCGGCAAGAACCACCCCGCCGAAACGGTGATCGTGGCCGGTGTGCGCTTCATGGGCGAAACGGCAAAAATCCTCACCCCGGAAAAGCGCGTGCTGATGCCGACCCTGGAGGCCACCTGTTCGCTCGACCTGGGCTGCCCGGTCGAAGCGTTTTCGGCGTTCTGCGACCAGCACCCGGAGCGCACCGTGGTGGTGTATGCCAATACCTCCGCTGCGGTGAAGGCCCGTGCCGACTGGGTAGTGACCTCCAGCTGCGCACTGGAAATCGTCGAAAGCCTGATGGACAACGGCGAAACCATCATCTGGGGCCCGGACCAGCACTTGGGCCGTTACATCCAGAAGCAGACCGGTGCCGACATGCTGTTGTGGGACGGTGCCTGTATCGTCCATGAAGAATTCAAGTCGCGCCAGTTGGCCGACATGAAGGCGTTGTACCCGGACGCCGCCATCCTCGTGCACCCCGAATCACCGGAAGCGGTGATCGAGTTGGCGGATGCGGTGGGTTCCACCAGCCAATTGATCAAGGCCGCGCAGAGCTTGCCGAACAAGACCTTCATCGTTGCTACCGACCGCGGCATCTTCTACAAGATGCAGCAGTTGTGCCCGGACAAGGTATTCGTCGAAGCGCCTACTGCCGGCAACGGCGCCGCCTGCCGCAGCTGCGCGCACTGCCCGTGGATGGCCATGAACACCCTCGAGCGTGTGCTGCACTGCCTGCGCAATGGGGGGGATGAGATTTTTGTCGACCCCGCGTTGGTGCCCAAGGCGATCAAGCCATTGAACCGCATGCTGGACTTCACCCAGGCGGCGCGGCTCAAGCTTTCCGGTAACGCCTGAGATTGCCGGAGGCCGCTCGGCGGCCCCAGCACAGCCACCGCGTCGCCTGCTTCTTAAAGCTCACGCTACCGATGTAGGCGCAACTGTCTTTCTGAAAAATTGAAAAGCCTGCGCGATTCATTGTGGGAGCCGGCTTGCCCGCGAAGCAGGCGACGCGATGTCTGGCACCGGCTCCGCCGGTGCCCGTAGCGGCACTGTGTCGCGATGGACCTCAAGCGGCTTATAGCCAGCCCGACCTCTTGAAACTGGCATACAACCCGGTACACCCCGCAGCAATCACCCCCAACACCGCAAAATAGCCGTAATGCCAGCTCAGCTCCGGCATATTCTGGAAGTTCATCCCATACACCCCGGCGATCGCCGTGGGGAACGCCAGGATCGCCGCCCACGCGGCAAACTTGCGTTGCACGATGCTTTGCCGTGACGACTCCAGGAACATGCCGATCTCGATGGTCTGGCTGGCAATGTCGCGAATGCCCGACAAGTCCTCCATCTGCCGGGTGACGTGGATTTGCACATCACGAAAATACGGGCGCATGTTCTTGTCGATGAACGGGAAGCTCAGGCGCTGCAGCTCTTCGCTGACCTCAACCATGGGCGCCACGTAGCGGCGCAGGCGCAGGATATCGCGGCGCAGGCTGTGCAGGCGGCGAATGTCGTCCTCTTGCAGTGAGCCCCCCAGCACGCTCTGCTCCAGCGCTTCGATCTCGCCATGGATGGCTTCGCTGACCGGCTGGTAGTTTTCGGTGACGAAGTCGAGCAGGGCGTACAGCACGAAGTCTTCACCGTGCTCCAGCAGCAAGGGCCGAGCCTCGCAGCGCTGGCGCACCATGGCATAGGATTTGGAGTGGCCGTTGCGGCAGGTGATGATGTAGCCGTTGCCGGCGAAGATGTGGGTTTCGATGAACTCCAGCTTGCCTTCGTGACGTACCGGCGAGTATGTGACGATGAACAGCGCGTCGCCGAATGTCTCGAGCTTGGGCCGGCTGTGCTTTTCCAGGGCATCCTCAATGGCCAGTTCGTGCAGGTTGAACTGGCATTGCAGGGTGGCCAGTTCCTCGGCGTTGGGCTCTTCCAGGCCGATCCAGACAAAATGCCCAGGCTTGCGTGCCCACTCGCTGCCCTCGTCGATGCTGATGTTGGTGACCTTCCGGCCGGCGCTGTACACCGCTGACGCCACTACTCGACCCATGGTTGCCCGCTTATTCCGGTTGAACACGGTTCATAGCTTGGGCTGTAGACGGCAGAAGAGCAACCTAGCCCTTGCCCAGTTCCCCTTCCATGCGCTCGATGCACTGTTGCATCTGCACACGGCACTGCTCCACCAGTGCTGGCAGGTCCTGCTGGGTCAGGCCCGCGGTGGCAATGGGCGGCAGCGAGCGCACGATCACGGTGCGCCGGCGCCAGCTGTTCAGGCTCAGGCGCCGGGCATAGCGGCTGACGCACACTGGCACGATCGGCACGCCGGCCTCGATGGCCATGTGAAACGCGCCTTTCTTGAACGCCAGCAACTGCTCGCCGGCATTGCGTGTGCCTTCGGGGAAAATCCAGATAGAGGTGTCGTTCTGCAGCACCCGGGTGGTCTTCTGCAGGGCCTTGCGCGCCTGGTAGGCATTGTTGCGGTCGACTAACACGTTGCCGCCCAGCCAGAACAGCTGACCGAACAACGGTATCCAGCCCAGGCTTTTCTTGCCGATGGCGACCGTGCGCTGCGGCACCACCTGGCCCAGCACGAACAGATCGAAGTTGGACTGGTGGTTGGCCACGATCACGCAACCGGGCGGTTGGTCCCACAGCGGGCCGACCTCGGCCTTGACCTTGATGCGCAGCAGCCAGGTGGCCGGCAGGCTGTAAAGGCGTGCGAACAGGCGGCTGTTGTCGGGGTTGAAGGGGCGGCACAAGCCAATGGCCAGGCCCAGGACGCCAACAGCGAGAAAGTGCAGCGCCAGCAGGAGCATGCGCAATGAATAAAGCATGGTACGACTCACACCAGACAGTCGCTGGGCAGTGTACGGCTGTGCACTGGCTGGGGCAAATACCGGTATCAGCCTGTGCTGGCCTTTTCGCGGGTGAGCCCGGCCCTGCGCGGGATCAGGTACGCCCGACCCGCGTAGCGGCCAGCAGGGTCAACCCATAGGCTGCTGGTCCAGTTGTATGGCGGTGTCCAAGGCCTCGAGCAGCCCTTTGCGCACCTTCAGCTTGGTGTTCTTGTGCGCCAGCATGTTCAGTTTCTTCAATTCCCGCGCCACGTTCAGCGCCGCTTCCTGCAGTTGTTCGGCGGGCACCACCTTGTCGAGGAAGCCGGCATCCACCGCCGCATGCGGGTCAAACACTTCGGCGTTGATCACCGACCGGTGGAAGGCCGAGCGGCGCAGACGGTCGCGGGCCAGTTCGATGCCAGCGTGGTGCATGGTCATGCCGATCTGCACTTCGTTCAGGCAGATCTTGTACGGCCCTTCGACGCCAATGCGGTAGTCGGCCGACAGCAGCAGGAAGGCGCCCTTGGCCACGGCATTGCCCGGGCAGGCGACCACCACCGGGAAGGGGTGAGCCAGCAGGCGGCGGGCGAGGGTGGACCCGGCGGTGACCAGGCTGATGGCTTCCTGTGGGCCGCGGGTCATCACCTTGAGGTCGTAGCCGCCCGACAGAATGCCCGGCTGCCCGGTGATGATCACCACTGCGCGGGCCTCGGCGGCGCGGTCCAGCGCGGCATTGAACGCGCTGACTACCTCCGGCGAGATGGCATTGACCTTGCCGTTGTTCAGGGTCAGGGTGGCGATGCCGTCTTCGGCGTGGTAGGTAATCAGCTCGCTCATGGCAGAGTCCTTTTGTTGGCGTGGCACCGACGTTACCCAGCGCGATGGGCAAGGTAAAGCAGCAAGGCTGACTGGTCGGTCAGCGCCCAGCCGGGCTCTGGTGCAAATACATGAAAAAACTGAAAAAAATGCTTGCCAAAGGGGAGCGCTTTCACTAAATTAGCGCACCTCGACGGGCCGCAAGGCTTGAAGAGAAACGGTGAAGTGTCCGAGTGGTCGAAGGAGCACGCCTGGAAAGTGTGTATACGAGAAATCGTATCAAGGGTTCAAATCCCTTCTTCACCGCCACATTCTTAGAAGCCCCGCAAATCAATGGTTTGCGGGGCTTTTCGTTTCATGGTTGTACTACTCGATTGTACTACTTACACGGCCTCTAACTGGCTCTCCGCTTCCCAGCGTCCGCAAGCTTGGTCTATCCCTGATAGCGCTCCCAATGTCTCAGCAGTGGTTGAACCACGACTATCGATAGTCGCCACGTCAAATAAAACTTGCGCATAATTGAAGAATGTGCTTGACAATAATGATCGGTTATGGCACTGTAGCTCTAAGTGACATCCTCGCCCAACCCCTAGCTGTCAATACCTATCCCCCCAACGGCAAGCACGCAAGTAGAGACGCAAAGACTCTATTGTGCGACATATCGTGGCCGACATTCGCCGAGCGCATACAGATCAGCCCCGGCTAGTGATACCGGCCTGGCCGATCTGAAAGTGAGACTCCCCGCTTCTAGTCATTAGCAGGGGTCGCAAGGTAGGTACAGATTTGTCGCAATATCTGGCTGCAGCCCTTGTGCCACGCGGCCTCTGCCATTTCACTCTTACACAAACCCTTATACGGAGTAACGATCATGAGGATCAGCCTCAATGATATCGCTGCAACTTGCCTGCTTGCCTTTATGGCTTCGCGTGGTATTTCCAATCCTACACACGGCCTCAACGTACTTATCACACTGGCCAGCAAACTCGACTTGATCCCAGAAAGCGCGGACACTAATGGCAGCAACAGAGAGCAGCAACAACCAACTTGAGTACCCCTGCACCCATTGCGGGAAGATGTTCAAACGCAGGCCAGGTGGGCGAGAGACATGCACCCGCACTTGTGCTAAAGCAGCAGAGCGGAAGCAGAAGGCCCCCAAGCTCACAGCTAAGCAAAAGAAAGTAGAGCGGCGTAAACAGCGATTGCTTGAATGCGCCTTTGGCTACTGGCTGCTTGAACAGGCCGTCCGAGCTGGAACGGTACAGACCTATCAGGGCATCACTGCTACTGGCCTTCATCGGCTACACGACCAACATAACTACCGCAAGATGCGGCTAGGCTGGCTGGATGGTGGCCACGGTAAAGACGTATATCACCTTTGCCACGTCCAGCCTTTGAAGGGCCGTGATTGCAGCACCGGACTGACCAGAGCCGAGAACCTGTTTACCGGCATTGCAGAGCTGAATCAGAAGCAAGGCAATAAGTCAGTGAACACTTGGGCTGGCGCCTCACTCCCTGCCACCGCCCGCAAGCGGAAGTGGAACATTACCAGAGAGATGACTCGCGATCAGGTGCTACAGAAGTTGGCTGACTTCATCGGGCCTGAGCTAGACACTTTTCTTGATGAGCTGGACAAGATGCCCCAGCGAACATTCCGGCTTCGTCTCGCCAAAACAGTGTTCAACCAACAGAGCAAAGAACTATGCGAGCCGCTGGACCGCCGCTACACACTGGCCGAGCTAGAGGTGGAATCGGCAGAGCGACTAGAGGCTTTGGACGCTATTCAGCGTGGTGTGACCAGCACTACCGGCTTTTTTAGTAAGGGCGGTAAGACTGATTCAAAGCTGGGTGTACTTCATGACGAACTGGTCCGGTTCTCTACCGTGTTGCTGGAAGGGCAGCACCGAGACAATTGCCTGTTCATGCTGAAGCTGGTGCGGATAATGGGCATATACCTCGCTCAGATTGGCCGTGCAGAAGGCAAAGCCCACAGCCGATTCCTTGCCCAGGGCAATGCCAGTTGGGCACCACTGTCGTACTTGTATCAGGGTCAGCCGTGGCGTACACCGGCCAACCTGCTAGCTGACGATTTGGACGGGTTGCTCAACGGTGTATATGACGCGAAGGGCCGGGAGCTAAAGCCGGGCATCGTCCCAATGGCACAAGCTGCATTACAGGGGCTGGATATCGACTGCGCATACATCGGAAATCGGCTCATGAAGCGCCTTGTCGTCAAGACATTGAACCCGTTAGTGACCGCCCCTGATAAGTGGAGCTGGGAAGAGAGCGGATCAAACTGGCTTCCCTACATCGACAAATTGTACGCCTCGCTTGAACCAACATGGCAAGCGCTGCTGGATGCTGGACTGTGCACTGAGGAACAGGTGCTTGATGCTCATGATGCTATGCTGGTGAACCTTGCAGATGCCGTCGATAAGGCCCGCCAGGACTATTCGAGCCAGCCTTGCTACACATGCTGGCACGTGCCGTTCAAGCGCTACCCGGCGTACCTTGAATTCCCGCCAATGATGGCTGAGGCAGTTGCTAGGGCCGCATAGCGCTAGGATTTGCTTACAGGTTGAGATGAGCTGGGTCGCAAAGGCCGAAGCGCTGGCCAGCAGGCTTCGACCTTGTAGCGACAGAGCTGCGATACGGCCGCTGCATGAGCTGCACTCGATTGGCGTCAGCCCAATGTAATTAGCATCAGTCAGCTTTCGTGGGGGTTCCAGGCGGAGCGCTAAAGTTGTTGGATTTACCGTAGCGGATGAGGTCGGGGCTTATTCGGCAACTCACGGTGCCTGCTGCCAAATCGCTCAGGTTCAGCGACTCTATAAGATCACCCCCAGCAAGTGCAAAGAGGGAAGCTTTAACCTTCTTTAACGGCAGCCTGCACAACTGTACTACCTCTGTCAGGGACACAATTACGTATCCTTCGGGATTGAGGCTCCTCGATAGGACTAGCAGCACTCCTGCGGAGTTGGAATCTGCAGCCCCGACTTGGGCGAGCTTGCCAAGCATTTGCTGGTTTAGGTAGACGAACGGTGGTTCACCATCGTCACTGCTTTGGGTTGGTGCATATTGGTCGTTCATAATGCAAGTTCCTTCAGTTCAGCTCAGTTGAGCAAGGTAGGTTTAAAGTCGTTCGAGCCTTACGTTTACGGTCTTACTGGCTTTCTTACTTTCGGCCTTACCAACTACTGACTTACTGGACTTACGATCTTGCTTTTCACGCACTGGGCGAGCTACTGGGCGAACTTCTCTTCTGCCATCAGGGCACGCCTGCTAGCCTCATACTGCGCCGCTGCTAACCGATCTTTCGGGCTTAAGATGGACATTCCTGCCACGTAGGCCGACCACTTCGCGTACAGATCCTTGCTGAGATCCAAAGTCTTCGCAGATACCTTGGCTTGCTTAAGGCGAGTAACAGCCTCATTACCACGCTGGTAGGCATAGTGCTGGCAGTCAGCTAAGGCTTGAGCACGGTCATCAGGCCGTTCACTCGATCCATAACCACGAAGCTGGTCATACAGGATGTAGCCTGAGTCAGCTTCTCGGCCGCACATTTGAGCGTATAGCCCAAGCAGCCATTCAAAGTTCCAGGCCGGGGACTGGGCGTCTTCGTACTTGACCTCAATAGGTGTAAATGTCCACCGCTTGGTAGGTGCTGCATCTGTGTACAGGATTGGCTCATATCGTGACTGAGCACATGCAGTCAAGGCACACAGCACCCCTGTGACCGCCACGGCTCGAATCACGCTCCGCGTGACCAGCTTTTGCTCTTGAGGCATCACTTGACCCTCATGGCGCTATAACCTTTGCCGACCATGCAGTTCTGGTACGCCTTCTGCTGCTTGATCTGAATGTTGGCGCCCTCAGCAAACGTTCCACGGTATTCCCAGTCTGCCACTTGGATCATGGCAGCTTGGTTCTGGCATTTGGCGTCATCCTGCATCACCGTCTCCTCAGAGGCTCCAGGCTTCACCATCTTGTACTGCGGCTGAGCACAACCAGCCATCAGCAGTACAGCACCCGCAACCACCAAGCCCTGCAATCGTCCCTTCACCAACACTACTCCTATCACGCAATGGCACCATGCCATTGCTCAAAGTGGATGATGCCACGCAGGAGCCAAAATTCACAGTATCCTATGAAGACGTTCACACACCCCTGCCCGAGAGTGCTACCTCATACTGAGGGGGTGCGGTTTGGACGCAGGTTGGGCATTCAGCAAGGTTCTCCGCGAACGACGGAAGCATGCGGAACTGACGCAGGAGAAGCTGGCGCTGGAGGCTGGCGTTCAACGGAACTACGTAAGCCTCATTGAACGCGGTATTCACCAGCCGACCATCAACATCATCTTTAAGCTAGCTGCGGCACTCGGCTGTACGCCATCAGACATGATCCGAGATGTCGAAGATCTTATCCGCGACTGACAATCTAGCATGGGCCATCGGCTTTCTCGTCAACCCATATCCTGGCCGTAGCAAGCCTGGAAAGGCATCTGTAGCACGCATTTAATTACTAATTGCCTAGCTATCCTTGAACAATCTCATCTCGACCGCTATCCAGGAAATTTAAGGGTCATCCTGGTCATGTGGGTCCCTGTTTATGCGGGTTTCATCAAGATTAGGTTAAGCAGAGCCCTCCCGACTCCGCATAAAGCCACAGCGACCAGTCTTATGCTCTCTAGTACACGCTTGAATGTCGACCCGGTGTATGTACAGCGTCGTAGCTGTGCTGTTGGGCACGATGCGGTAAGCTTGCCTCTCTTTCGACCACCGGAGCGACATGCTTGAGAAGTTACAACGAGATAGCTATAGCGCGTGTTGAGACGAGTATCGCGGATCTCGGCACTGCCCTGAGTCGTAGTAGCTGCAACCGCTTGCATGCTCTAGTGACGGGATACTGCCAAGCCTTGCTCGATTGCGGGGTGATTGATGAGTTTGAGTGGAAGAGCTTGACCAATCGCGCTAATGAAGCTCAGGCCAACTGGCGTGAGCCGCCAGACCCTTTCAGTGAAACCTACACCTCCGGAGTAAACAGTGGCATCAGGCAAAAATAGAAGCACCTGCTTGGGATATTACATCTGTTGATCGGTCGTTGTAACAGTTGTAAACTGATATCATCAGTCACTACAGGGGATCACCGCCATGGAAGTCGTTGCCTACTACCGCGTATCGACCAAAGGGCAGGGCGAATCCGGCCTCGGTATTGAAGCCCAGCGGGAGTATGTTCATATCGCTGCTGAGAAGCAGGGCTGGACGATTGTGGCTGAGTACACCGACTCGGGCGTCTCTGGCTCGCTTCATCCGCTAGATCGGCCAGCAGGTGCTGCTGCTTTCGCTCACCGCCACCCGGTGATCGTGGCCAAGCTCGACCGTCTAAGTAGGGATGTTGAGCATATAGCAGGCTTAATGAAACGCAGTACATTCAAGGTAGCGACCATGCCCAACGCCTCGACGGTGGAGCTACATATCTATGCTGTTCTAGCGGAACAAGAGCGCACCTTTATCAGCGAACGAACCAAGGCCGCTCTGCGTTCACTGGAAGCCCGTGCTGCTGGTGGCGATGCAGAGGCCGTCCAAAAGATCAGTAACCGCTCACAAGCGCTCGCCAAGGGCCGTAGCATGTTGAATAGGTCCAGGGGCCACGCCACCCAGCGCCAGCAGGCAGACGACCGCGCAGCACTGCTCAAGGACGCTGTAGAGAACTGCATCCTCAAGGGGGCCGGTAGCCTACAAGCTGTGGCCGATTGCCTGATTGCACGCAACATACCTACCGCCCGAGGGGGCCAGTGGTCGCCAACCGCTGTAATGCGAGTGATGCAGCGCCTTGGCCTGGAACTTAGCAAGTCTACCAGTGCCCCTGTAGTCTTATAGGGAGTGATTACGTTCACGCCACGGGTGGCTTGATACCCTGCCACGTTCCTATGTGTTCAGTAGCGATACCGATACGGCCCCGCCATCGTTCGGGGCTTTGCTTTGCCCGGCATATTTCTACATTTGAGCATGCGGCGGCCGAAGCCAGAGCGAGGGGCGTTAAGCACCGCCCCACACTTAGCTGGTTCTGGCCAATTGCCCGTAGCCCCGCTCCATATTTGCACCCAGCGAAGCCAGTGCCACTTACGAAAGGCAAATGTCGCGTTTGAAAATTCAGGGGGCGCCAAGGTGTAGGGAGACCCCCCATTGACAGTAGCGTATTCCACTTGTCCAGGGGGCGGTCAGGTAGGTAGGGTCGGCAGCTTTGAAATCGCTTCCAGCTTCTGTGCTGCACTTGCACCTTTCGAGTATACGTCGTGTGTTACCGAACCTGTTTCATGTCCAACCAGTTCCTTTGCCAAGGCGTCTGGCACATCTGCCCTGATAAGCTCTGTGACTACGGTGTGTCTGAAGCTATGAAAGACGTGGAGCTTGCTGAAGCCTGCTGCTGTACGCAACCGACCGAACGCCTTGGATATAGCGTGTGAGCGTTTGCCATAGTGATCGTGTGAACTGGTAGGGATTAGGAAAGTGTCAGTGCTGTCTTTGATTAGCCGATTGATGGTTGGCAACAAGCTTGGGTGAACAGGCACCACACGCTTGCTGGCCTTGCTCTTGCTTCGGGGGAAGTCGAAGCACGGGATGCCGTCAACGCTGATAACACTGTCTTTGGTAAGCTTGCATAGTTCTTCGATCCTGCCGCCTGTGTACCAGCCCAGCAGGATTAGGTCCGCAAGCGGTTGGTCTTTCTTCTTCAAAGCCGCTTCATGCAACTTGAGGGCGTCGTCCCGCCTGTACATCTCCCTGTCTTGGCCTGCTGTCTCAGCACCGCCACCTTGTGGCAGTTCGTGGCCAGTGAATGGGTTCACCTTGTCCTTGTACTCTTCCCGCCAGCGTTCATCGTACTTCGTCGCCCACTTCCAGAACGCAGTACCGGCCATAAGGTACTGGCTCAAAGTTTTCGGGGCACGATTCAGTGATTTCAACCATTGGTCTACCGTGTCGAAGTTAATCGGTAGAGCCTCTTGTTTCAGGAATTCGGATAGCCGTTCCAGCTTACTCACCTGCTGGTCAACGTGCTTCGGTGCTCCGCCTCGGCTTTCTCGGAATTCTCGGAATCTTTTGAGGCGGGCTGGAGTGATTGCCACCACTGCTTTTGCGTTGAGGGTGCCAATGTAAGCGGCAGGGGTCCGCAAGAGTTCCTTCGCTTCTGTTACCTCTGTGGCGGTAAGACCATATGTTTCCGTTGCTTGGAGTGCAGTGTCAACATGGCTACGCTCCAGCTTTGTAGTGAATTCGCTTACCGCTGTTGCTAACTCAGCGGAGGGGCCACTCATCAGCGCGTCTAGCTTCTTCTGAGTTAGTCTCTTCATGGTTCTGCCCATTAAAGCTACCTCGACTCTCCAGTTCTCTTTGCGGTGCTGTATCTGCGCTCTGGCTGCGGCAATTTCAGCTTTCCACTGGGCAAGGTAGGGCAGGCGTGCTTCCATTGCCTCCTTGCGAAGCCCGGTCTTCAGGGACTGGACCCTCACCTTGCAGTCAAGTGCTTTTTGTACATCGGCAGGGATGGCCAGCCTGACGTACCATGTGGACTCGCCTTTCTTCTGGATTAGGTTGTCGGGCATTGGAGCGGCCGTATCGTGGGGTGGGCGGGGGCGTATTGTACTACTCAATTGTACTACTATTCACGCTGTAGGCCGCTAAACTGCGGGGTTTCTGGCGTTGGGGGCCTTAAAATTCAAATCCCTTCTTCACCGCCACATTCTACGAAAAGCCCCCGCGCTGAAAAGCTCGGGGGCTTTTTGTTGTGCGCCAGGCATGGCGCGTTGCGCGTAAGCGCAACCTGCTTGGCTGTGGTGGCCAAGCGGGTGACTTGGAGGTGAAAGTCCTCTACACACCCGGCAAGGGGAAGTGTTAGCCGGAGGCAAGGGTGTCGCGGGCGACTGCGAATCTGAAGGAAGCCCGAGGCAAAATGCTGGCCTGACGAACAGGAAGCGGATCAGGCGGCACAGCGGGGTTAGGCGGCAACAATCGCCAAAGCCCAATACTTGCACGGAACGCTGTGACGTAAATCCGACAGGCATAAGCAGGAAGGTCACGCGAATTACCCTGGGAGATCTGTACGTTTGCCATTGTGCTACCGCGCGTCGAAAGGCGACGGGATGAGCGTGCAGAAGTCAGCCGAAGCCGTAGTAAGTGGCGGATAACCGCGCCACCAAGGGCCGAACAGGTTATGCCGCTAGTAGGCGTCACTGTCTCGTTGGTAGCCGTAATGCAGAAATTTCCCACAGCGGAAACTGTCATCCCGAATCCCGGCCAGAAGCCGAGGGTGATGCCTGACAGTGCAAAGGTGCCGGCGGCGTCAGCGACGTGGACGAACGCGGAGCCGGACACGCTGATGGAGCGGGTGCTTGCACCGGCCAACCTCAGACGTGCGTATCAACGCGTGGTCAGCAACAAGGGAGCGCCGGGTGCCGATGGCATGACGGTCGCTGACTTGGCGGGCTACATGAAACAGTATTGGCCAACCCTCAAGGCCAGGCTACTGGCCGGTGAATACCATCCACAAGCAGTGCGAGCGGTTGAAATTCCCAAGCCGCAGGGCGGCACACGGCAACTGGGAATCCCCAGCGTCGTGGATCGCTTGATCCAGCAAGCCTTGCAGCAACAGCTCACGCTCATCTTCGACCCACTGTTCTCGGACTACAGTTATGGCTTCCGTCCGGGCAGAAGCACACATCAAGCTGTCGAGATGGCCCGTGCCCATGTGGCATCGGGACATCGGTGGTGCGTGGAAATCGATCTGGAAAAGTTCTTCGATCGAGTCAACCACGACATCCTCATGGCCTGTATCGAGTGCCGGGTCAAAGATAAGTGCGTACTTAGGCTTATCCGTCGCTACCTTGAAGCGGGAGTCATGTCAGGTGGTGTCGTTAGCCCACGGCAGGAAGGGACGCCGCAAGGCGGCCCGCTCTCGCCGCTGCTGTCGAATATCCTGCTCGATGAATTTGACCGCGAACTGGAGCGGCGGGGCCATCGCTTCGTGCGCTATGCCGATGACGCGAACATTTATGTGCGCAGTCCTCGGGCTGGCGAGCGAGTACTGGTCAGTGTCGAGCGCTTCCTGAACCAACGTTTGAAACTGACGGTGAATCAGAAGAAGAGTCGAGTCGCGAGAGCCTGGAAGTGTGACTACTTGGGCTATGGGATGAGCTGGCATCAGCAGCCAAGGCTGCGGGTGGCAACGATGAGCCTGGGTCGCCTGCGCGACCGGCTCGCAGAGCTGCTACGCGGTGCACGGGGTCGCAAGATGGCAAATACCATCGAGCGGATAAACCCTGTATTACGAGGCTGGGCGGGTTACTTCAAGCTCAGCCAGAGCAAACGGCCACTTGAGGAACTGGATGGCTGGCTCAGGCACAAACTCCGCTGTGCCATCTGGCGCCAATGGAAGCAGCCCTCTACGAGGGTGCGCAACCTGATGCGCCTGGGTCTAAGTGAAGAGCGTGCCTGCAAATCAGCCTCTAATGGTCGAGGCCCATGGTGGAACTCGGGAGCATCTCATATGAATCAGGCGCTGCCGAAGAAGCTATGGGATCGACTCGGACTGGTCTCGATACTGGATACGATCAACCGGCTTAGCCGCATAGCCTGAACCGCCGTGTACGGAACCGTACGCACGGTGGTGTGAGAGGACGGCGGGTGTGAACCCGCCTCCTACTCGATTCAGGGCCATAGGGCCGGCTGCACAGCCCCTGGGCAGCGGGCATGCCGGCGATGGGCCGCAAGCGGCCCTGAATATCAGAAGCTGACCGAAGCTGATAGCCGGGCAGTGCGCGGCGCGCCCTGGAACAGGTAGTTGTCCCCCAGGTAGTCGCCCACATCACGCCAGTAACGCTTGTCGAACAGGTTGTCCACCGTCAGCCGCAGGACCGTGTCATACCCGCCGACCCGCGTGCGGTAGCGGCTGCCTACATCGAATATCGTGTACCCACCAACCGCCACATTCCCCGCCTGGCTCGCATACTTGCTGGCGCTGTAGCGTGCGCCGCCCAGCAGCGCCAAGCCTGCGACCGGCAGGGTGTATTCGGCGTGCAGGGCTGCGCGCAAGCGTGGCACGTTGATCGCCTGGTGCCCTTCATAGTCGGGCGTGCCGCTGTCCTGCACCCGCGCCCGAATGGCCGCTGCGCTGGCTTGCACCTGCAGCCTGTGGGTCAGCCAGCCGCTTGCACCCAGTTCCAGGCCGATGTTCTTCTGCTGGCCTTGCTGCACGTAAGTGAAGCTGCCGGCGCCGTCGGGGCGCGCATACTGGTAGGCCTGGCGAATCTGAAACAGCGCGGCGCTGAGGCTCAGCGCCTGCCAGTCGTGCTTGAGGCCCAGCTCCAGCTGGTGCGACGTTGTCGGCGCGAGGATTTCGGCGGCGTTGCTGGCGAACCAGGGCGCCGTCCCGCCAGCAGACAACCCCTTGGCGTAGCTGGCATACACGGTGGTATCCGGCTGCGGCTTGTAGATGAGCGCAGCATTGGGCAGCAGCTGGTATTGGCGGGTATGGCGCCCGGCAACGCCGGTCTCGTCCCAGGTCTGTTCGTCCAGGCGTACCTCACGGGCACCCAGCACGGTTTGCCATTGGTCGTTGAAACGGATGCTGTCGCTGACGAACAGGCCGTACTGGCGGCTGTCCAGGCGGCGCTGGCTGGCGCCAAGCGGCTTGTCGGACGGCTCGAAAGCCGGGGCCCCGGTGTCGATGTTGCCGGTACCCAGCCACGCGTTGTAATACGGGCGCTGGTCCAGCGTGCGCCGCTGGGCGCTGCTGCCCACGGTCAGTTCGTGGCCCACCCCCAGGCCATCGAAGCGCCCGGTGAGCAAGGCCTGGGCCTCGTCGGTGCGGCGGGTGTCGTCTGGGCTGCGGTAGTCGTAGATGTCGTAATCACCCGTGCTGCCGAAGTAGGCGCCTTCACTCGAGCCCCAGGCAAACGCGCTGTAGTCATCGATCACCACCTTGCTGCGCGAAGCGCTGAGGGTGCCGGTCCAGCTGTCGTTGAAGCGGTACTCGAAGCGCCCGCCCAGGTTCAGCGAGTCGTTCTGCACCGGCTTTGCCCAGTGCTGGTAGGCCAGCCGGTCATCCGGGTCGATGCCGTGCGGCACTGCGCTGCCGCCGAGCAACTGGTAACCGGGCACCGAGCGCTGTTCCCGGTGCTGGTATTCAGCGTCCAGCTGCAGGGTGGCGTCGGGGCTGATCTGCCAGTCGAACGCCAGCGAGGCGAAGTCGCGCTGGCCATCGGCATGGTCGACGTACGAGCGCAGGTCTTCATGGGCCAGGTTGGCGCGCAGGCCGAACTGCTGTTCGCTGCCAAACCAACCGCCAAGGTCGGTGGCCAGGTAGCGCTCGCCTTGTTCGTTGGTCGACAGCGTAAGGCTGCGCACCGCTTCAGCGCGCTTGGTCACGTAGTTGATCAAGCCGCCGGGGGCCGCTACGCCGCTCTGCAGCCCGGACAACCCCTTGAGCAGTTCCACCTGCTGCTTGTTCTCCAGGGCCACGCTCTGTTCGCCGGCGATGGTCTGGCCGTTGATGCGGTAGCTGCTGGCCGCGTTCAGCGCAAAGCCCCGCACATTGAAGTTTTCGTAGTAACCGATGGGGGCATAGCTTTCGCCAACCGACGCGTCGCTTTGCAGCACTTGGCTGAGCATGCGCACCTGGCGGTCTTCCAGCAGTGGCTGGCTGAACACACTGATCGAAGCCGGGGTGTCGAGCAGAGGGGCGGGCTGGAAGCCACCCACTGCAGCCTCGCTGGCCTGGTAGCCGTCGTTGGCGTAGGTATCGACGACCTGCACCGGGGCCAGCAGCACGCTGCCCTGGGCGAGCACGGCAGGGCACTGCAAGGCCAGGCCCAGGCCGAGCAGGCTCAGGGGCAGGCGGGGAGGACGCGGGGGCATGCGGGGGGCTCCTGAAGGCGCGACAGGCCGGCAAAAAGGCGGCATCTTACCAGCCGCCTTGACCCCAAGACGATCCACGCGTTGCGCCACGCTGTCAGGCAGATGCGCCTGGCCGTTGTGCTGGCGCCAGTTGCCGTCGATTGTCGACCAGGTATCGCTGCCTGTAACAGGCGCCTAGGCCGCCCCGGCGGAGGTGCGAGCTTCGGTTTTACGCGCGGCAAGCAGCCATGCCAGCAATGCCAGGGCGCCGATGACCAACCCTGCCGCGACGATGCCCAGCCAGCCTTGGCGCTGGTACAGCTGCGTGCCTAACAAAGAGCCCAGCGCCCCGCCAATGAAGTAGCAGGTGATATACCCGGCGTTGAGCCGGGTACGCGCTTCGGGCCGCAGGGCGATCACGGCGTTCTGGTTGCTCACGTGGACCAGTTGCACCGCCAGGTCGAGCATCAGCACGCCCAGCAGCAAGGCCAGCAGTGACTGTTGGGCAAACCCCAGCGGCACCCACGACAGCAGCAGTACCACCAGGCCCACGGTGGTGCCCAGCTGGCCCTTGCCCCGGTCGGCCAGGCGCCCGGCCCAGTTGGCCGACAGTGCACCGGCTGCACCCGCCAGGCCGAACAGGCCGATCACCGCATCTGAATAATGGTAAGGAGGGTTTGCCAGCAGGAATGCCAACGGTGTCCAGAACAGGGCGAACAGGCTGAATGCCAGCAGGCCCAGCAGCGAGCGCAGGCGCAGTACCGGCTCTTCCAGGAACAGGCGGAACACCGAGCCGATCAGCGCCGGGTACTTCAGCCCGGCGTGGCTGTGGTGTTGCGGCAGGCTGCGGTACAGCGCCACGGCGGTGATCGCCATCAGCACGGCGGCCAGCACATAGATGCTGCGCCAGCCGCCCAGTTCGGCCATGAAGCCGGCCGCGGTGCGCGCCAGCAGAATGCCCAGCAGCAGCCCGCTCATCAGTGTGCCGACCGCACGGCCGCGCTGCTGCGGCTCGCTCAGCGAGGCAGCCATTGGCACCAGAATTTGTGCCACTACCGAGAACAGGCCGGTCAACGCCGTCCCGAGGACCAGCCATGGCAGGCCAGGGGCACAGGCGCTGATGACCAGGCCGAGGGTGGCGATGACGGTCATCACGGTGATCAGCCGACGCTGCTCGAACAGGTCGCCTAGCGGTGCCAGCAGCAACAGGCCGGCGCCATAGCTGAGCTGTGCGGCAATCACGATGCTGCCGGCGCTGGCGGTGCTCAGGCCGAATTGCTGGGCAATGCTGTGCAACAGCGGCTGGGCATAGTAGTTGCTGGCCACGGCCAGGCCGGTGGCGGTGGCCATCAGCAGGATCAGGGTGCGGCTGAGAGTAGGGGCGGGCATGTGTTTCTCGTAGCGGGCAGGAGCAAGAGGGGGGATTATCGGCAAGCACAGGGCACGGCGCCAATGCATTTGCCGGGGCGGGGGCGGGTGGCGCTCGATCTACAGGGTGCCACCACACCAACGGCGCAATCAGGCGGCAAAGCCACCGTCCACCGTCAAGCTGGCCCCCGTGATATACCCCGCTTCAGGCCCGGCCAGGTAGGCCACGAAGCTGGCAATCTCGTCCGCTTCGCCATATCGTCCAATTGCCATCAGTGGGATCAGGCTTTCGGCGAATTCGCCGCTGGCCGGGTTCATGTCGGTGTCCACCGGCCCTGGTTGCACGTTATTCACGGTAATGCCCTGCGGCCCCAGGTCGCGCGCCATGCCGCGGGTCAGGCCGACCAGCGCCGACTTGCTCATGGCATAAGGCGCGCCGCCGGCAAATGGCATGCGCTCGGCATTGGTGCTGCCAATGTTGATGATGCGCCCGCCCTGGCCCATGTACCGCGCCGCTGCCTGGCTGGCGACAAAGACACTGCGTACGTTCACCGCCAAGGTGCGGTCGAAATCGGCGAGGTCGAATTCGGTCAGCGGCGCGACCGTCAGTACCCCGGCATTGTTGACCAGGATATCCAGCCGGCCGAAGGCCTTCACGGTGTCATCCACGGCCAGTTGCACGGCAGCGGCATCGGCGCTGTCGGCGCGCAGGGCCAGGGCCTTGCCGCCGTTGTCGCCGATTTCCCGTGCCAGGTCTTCTGCAGGCCCGGCAGAGCTGACATAGGTGAAGGCCACTTGCGCACCCTCGCGGGCCAGGCGCCGCACGATAGCCGCGCCAATACCCCGGGAACCGCCCTGTACCAGGGCCACCTTGCCTTCGAGTGTAAGTTGCTTGGACATGCTGATCTCCTGCTGTAAGCCAGGCTGGAATGCCTTGGATAGGCGCAGTATCGGCGCTCGATTACCTGCTGATAAGATGGCAATCACTATAAGCAGAGTAAACCTTTGGTTGCCAATCATGGCCGTGGAATCGTTCAACGCGTTGGAGTGCTTCATCCGCAGTGCCGAGGTGGGCAGCTTTGCCGAAGCGGCCAGGCGCTTGCGCATTACGCCCGCTGCCGTGGGCAAGCACGTTGCGCAGTTGGAGGCGCGCCTGGGGGTGCGGTTGTTCCAGCGTAGTACCCGCAAGCTGACCTTGACCGAAGCAGGGCAGCGTTTTCTTGGCGAGGTGAGCGACAGCTTTCGCACCATCCAGTATGCGGTGGCCAACCTGGCCAGTGCCGAAGGGCAACCGGCCGGGCTGCTGCGGGTCAGCATGGGCACGGTGTTCGGGCGTTTGTACGTGCTGCCCTTGCTGGGCGAATTTCTGCGCCGCTACCCCGCCATTACCCCGGACTGGCATTTCGATAACCGCCAGGTCGACCTGATCGGCCAGGGCTTCGACGCGGCCATTGGTGGTGGTTTTGAACTGCCGCCGGGGGTGGTGGCGCGCAAGTTGACCCCGGCGCACCGGGTGCTGGTGGCCGCGCCGGCGTACCTGCAGCGGCATGCGCAGATTGCTGAGCCGCCCGTGTTGCAGCGCCATGACGGCATTCTGATCCGCTCGCCGCAGACCGGGCGGGTGCGCTCGTGGCCGTTGACCAGCCGCTGGCAGGTACAGCAGCCATTGCTGTTGCGCCAGGCCATGACCATGAGCGATTCGGACGCTGCCTGCGCGGTGGCCGAGCAGGGGCTGGGGATTGCGCTGGTGAGTTTGCCGTTCGCGGTGCCCTACCTGCAGGCCGGTCGGTTGCAGCGGGTGTTGCCGGACTGGTATGTGGACGATGGGCATATCAGCCTGTATTTCGCCGAGCACAAGCTGTTGCCGGGCAAGACCCGTGCGTTCGTCGATTTCATCGTCGAGCAGTTCGCCGAGCAGAGCCTGGCGGGGCGTTTCGACGCCTTGCACCGTTTGTAGGCGTGCGCGGCCTGTTCAGGCAACATCAACGACGAGCAGTACCTGCGCCCCCAGGCTCACTTCATCATCCACCCGCTTACCCAGCAACACTTGCCCCAGCGGCGAGCGCGGGGTGATCACTGTCACCAGCCCGTCTGCTGCGGCAATCTTCAGGCCGGCAGCCTCAGGCCCCAGAAACACCCGACGTTGTTCGCCGGCCTCATCCTCCAGGGTCACCAGGTTGCTCACCTGCACCCCGCGCGCCGGGTCGTAGTCGCGCAGCAGCAGTTGCTGGTAAATCAGCAGCGCCTGGCGGATTTGCGCACTGCGTCGGGCTTGCCCGGTGGCCAGGTACGAGGCCTCCAGGCCCAAGGTGTCGTACTTGTTCTCGGCGATGTTCTCTTCCGCCGTGGCGGCTTCATAGGCGGTTTGGGCCGCACGGGTCAGCACGTCCAGGTCATGTTCCAGGGTGGCGACGATCTGTGCCAGCAGGTGGTGCTTGCGCGTGGTCAATAACAGAACTCCAGCACGTTGGCCTGGCTTTTGTCGGTAGGTGCAGTGCGATTCTGTTGCAGCCAGAACTGGCACTTGGGGCTGTTCAGGTTGCGCGGGTTACCCTGCGCAGCCTCAGCGGCCTGTTGTTGTTCCTGTTGCTGCAGCATGTGCTTGTAGCGCTCGAACATTTCAGCTTGCGCGTCGGCCGGTTGCACCGGTGCCGGTGCCACGGCCGGGGCCGCGGTTTGTTGCTCGGGCGGGAGAGGCCACAGTTGATGGGCCAGCAGCAGGCTAAGGGCAATTGCCATTGCGCCAAGCCATAGGCCCAAAGCCACGCACAGTATCAACTGCAACGGCTTCAGGGTGATGGTCAGTTCACGGCGGCGGGGCATGGCGGCCTCCTTGGCAAAGTGGGCGGGGTGCATTGTCGCATGCTGTCGGGCAGAATCCGCGTTTTTACGCAAGTTAAAGGGAACGGCGCATGAAAGCCACCTGGGACATCTTCTGCAGCGTGGTCGACAACTACGGCGATATTGGCGTGACCTGGCGCCTGGCTCGGCAGTTGGTGGCCGAGCATGGCCTGGCGGTGCGCCTATGGGTGGATGATCTCAACGCCTTCACGCCCATGTGCCCCGGCGCCGACGCCAACGCGGCGCAGCAGTGGCAGCAGGGCGTGGACGTACGCCAGTGGCCGGCGGCCTGGTTGCCGGTAGCGCCTGCCGATGTGGTGATCGGTGCCTTCGCCTGCCAGTTGCCAGCGGCTTATGTCGAGGCCATGCGGGCCTGCCCCCGGCCACCCCTGTGGTTGAACCTTGAATACCTCAGTGCCGAGGATTGGGTAGCGGGTTGCCATGGTCTGCCGTCGCCGCAGGCAAATGGCTTGCGTAAAGTGTTCTTCTTCCCCGGCTTCACCGAAAACACCGGTGGCCTGCTGCGCGAGGCTGAGCTGCTGGCCCGGCGCGACGCGTTGCAACAGTCGGCTGCTGCCCGGCAGGCGTTCCTGCAGGGGTTGGCTGTAAGCCCAGCGCCCGGGGCGCTGCTGATCAGCCTGTTCGCCTATGAAAACCCGCAACTGGGCAACTGGCTCGAGGCCTTGGCTACCGGTGACCAGGCCTGCCACCTGCTGGTGCCGCAAGGCCGTGTGGTCGCCGGCCTCAGCCACTGGCTTGGCGAAGCGCCGCTGCAGGCCGGGCAGGTGCGCACGCGTGGTGCGCTGACCGTGCAGGTGTTGCCGTTCGTCAGCCAGGATGATTTCGACCGGCTGCTGTGGTGCTGCGACTTCAATGCGGTGCGGGGCGAGGATTCGTTCGTGCGGGCGCAGTGGGCCGGGCAGCCCATGCTGTGGCACATCTACGTGCAGGACGAGAATGCACACTGGGAAAAGCTGGAAGCGTTTCTGGCGCTTTATCGACGCGGCTTGTCAACCGATGCCGGCGCCGCGTTGCTGGGCCTGTGGCGGGCCTGGAACATGGACCAGGACATGGGCCAGGCCTGGCAGGCAGCCCGCCGACATTGGCCGGAACTGCAGCAGCACGCCCGGTGCTGGGCGGCGCAACAGGCCGCTCAGCCGGACCTTGCCACGGCGCTAGTACACTTTTATGGAAATTCGCTATGATATGCGGCCTCGATTTTTATAAATCCATCCAGATTCGGATACTTCGTAATGAAAACTGGTAAAGAACTGAAACCCGGTACCGTGCTGCGCATCGACAACGACCCGTGGCTGGTGCAAAAAGCTGAGTTCACCAAGTCGGGCCGTAACAGCGCGATCATGAAGACCAAGCTGAAGAACCTGCTGACCGGCTACAAGACCGAAACCGTATACGGTGCAGACGACAAGCTGGACGACGTGATCCTGGACCGCAAAGAAGCGACCCTGTCGTTCATCAGCGGTGATTCGTACACCTTCATGGACACCAGCGACTACACCATGTACGAGCTGAACGAAGAAGACATCGAAGCTGTTCTGCCTTACATCGAAGAAGGCATGGAAGACGTCTGCGAAGCCGTGTTCTTCGAAGGCCGCCTGGTATCGGTTGAACTGCCGACCACCATCAGCCGTCAGGTTGTCTACACCGAGAACGCTGCGCGCGGCGACACCTCGGGCAAGGTCATGAAGCCTGCCAAGCTGAAGAACGGTACCGAGATCCAGGTTGCCGACTTCATCCAGATCGACGAGTGGATCGACATCGACACCCGCGACAACAGCTTCAAGGGCCGTTCCAAGAAGTAATGCTTCTTGCGTAAGGCAAAAACCCGGCTTCGGCCGGGTTTTTTTGTGTGCGCCAAGTGTGCATCACTGCACTTGCAGGGCAGGTTTAGACTGCTACGTGCAAACGCACATCCACATTGCCACGGGTGGCATTGGAGTACGGGCACACCTTGTGCGCCTTTTCGACCAGCGCTTCGGCGTCGGCCTGGGCCAGGCCGGGCAGGTTGATGTGCAGATCGATGTCCAGGCCGAAACCGCCCGGAATCTGGCCAATCCCCACCTTGGCGGTGATCGAAGCATCGGCCGGCAAGGCTTTTTTCTCTTGCCCAGCCACGAACTTCAAGGCGCCGATGAAGCACGCCGAGTAGCCGGCGGCAAACATCTGCTCAGGGTTGGTGCCGTCACCGCCAGCCCCACCCAGCTCTTTCGGGGTGCTCAGCTTGACGTCCAGCTTGCCGTCGCTGGAACGGGATTTACCGTCGCGCCCACCGGTAGAGGTAGCTTCTGCGATGTACAGCGGAGTGACCTTTTGCATCTTGAGCCTCGCTAATGCGCTGTGCGCTCCCGTTGGCGGGAGGACGCGGGTTGGTGTGGGATTTAAATTAGCGCGCAATTAGTTAGCGCGCAATATAAATATTCACCGCTCAGCCGAATGGCCATTGCCCAGCATAGCCGCTAAAGGTTTTTCTGCAGGTTCTCGCGCAGGTCCAGCAACTCGGCCTGCAACTGCTGCAACTGCTCAAGGCTGCGACCGCTGGCCTTGAGGATGCACTGCGGCACTTCCTTGGCACGCTGCTGCAGGGCGCGGCCTTTGTCGGTGAGTTGCACCAGCACCACCCGTTCGTCCTCGCGGCTGCGGTTACGCTGTAGCAAGCCTTCGCTTTCCAGGCGCTTGAGCAGCGGGGTCAGCGAGCCCGGGTCGGTCAGCAGGTGCTGGCTGATTTCACCCACGGTCAGGCCGTCATGCTCCCACAGCACGAGCATGGCCAGGTATTGCGGGTAGGTCAGGCCCAGGGCCTGCAGCAGCGGTTTATAGACCTTGGTCATCAGCAACGAGGTGGAATGCAGGGCGAAACAGACCTGGTTGTCCAGCAGCAGCTCGTCACAGGAAGCTTGGGTGTCGGCGTTCATGCACGTCCTTGAAGGTAATCAATGGGAAATCCTGGCACGTTGAGCGTCACTGCACGCATCACTCGCGCAGTCCGCTGCGCAGGGCCAGGTCCCAGGGTGGAATCGGACTGAAGCGGCTCTTGAGAAATTCGAGCAGCAAACGGCTGCGAGAGTTCGTTTCATGTTCCAGGCGTAGCGCGTAAATGCCGCTGCTTTCAGCCTGGGGCAGGCCTGCGTCACAAAACAGTGGCACCAGTTCGCCGCGCAGCAGGTACTCGCTGATCAGCCAGGTGGGCAAATGGGCGATGCCCAGGCCCGCCAGCGCACCGAACAACAGGGTTTCGGCGTTATTGGCGGCCATGCGCATGCGGGCCGGGCGGTAAAGGCGGGTTTGCCCGGCGACCTCGAAACGCCACGCGTACGGGGGTGCCAGGCCGTCCCAGTCCAGGCCGTCATGGCCGGGCAGTTCGCTGGGGCAGCTGGGCATGCCGTGGCTGGCCAGATAGGTGGGGCTGGCGCAGGCAATGCGCACCATGTAGGCCAGTGGCGTGGCGACCAGGCGGGTATCGGCCAACGGGCCGGCACGCAACACCAGGTCCACTTCGCCCAGGTGGCTGCCATGCAGGTCGACAAAGCTGTCGATCAGGCGCAGCTGCACGTCCAGGCCCGGGTAGGCCAGCAGGAAGTCGGCAATGGCCGGGGCCAGGTGGCGGCGGCCGAACGCGGCGGGGGCGTCGATGCGGATCAGCCCTTCCGGTGCATTGCTCAGCGACACTGCCTCGGCACGGGCCAGGCGCAGTTCCTCGATGATGCGCCTGGCACGCTCGGCAAAGGCGTGGCCCGCCGGGGTCGCGCGCACGGCATGGGTGCTGCGGGTGAAGAGGCGGCTGCCAACGGCGCTTTCCAGGGCGTCAATGCGCCGCGCCACCGCAGACGGGGTCAGCGGGTAGCGGCGAGCGGCTGCAGAAAAACTGCCGCTTTGCAGCACGTCCAGGAACAGGCTTAGCTGCTCGGTGAGGGTATCGGGGCTCATGGTTGCCTTGCTTTTGCACAAAACGCATAGCCATTGTGCGCTGCTGTGCGTTTCCCCGCCAGCGCACACTGGTTAGCATGCCGCTATCAACTTTGCTGGCGAACGAGGCCCTGATGATCGAGTGGTTGCTGTATATCGTGCTGGGCGCTGCCCTGGGCACCATGGGGGGCCTGTTCGGCATAGGCGGTGGGCTGATCGCGATCCCGGCGCTGGGCGTGCTGTTCGGCCTGGACCAGCAACTGGCACAGGGTACTGCACTGGTCATGGTGGTGCCGAATGTGTTGCTGGCGTTGTGGCGTTATCACCAGCGCAACCGCATTGAGTTGCGCCACGCCGTGCCGCTGTCGTTGTGCAGTTTCGTGTTCGCCTGGCTGGGTTCGATCTGGGCCGTGGGGCTGGATGCGCATTCCATGCGCCTGGGCTTTGTCGGCTTTTTGGTGGCGCTGGCGGTGTGGAACGTGGCGCGGATGTTCATGAAAGTGGCGCCAGCCAGTGCCGAACTGCGTTATGCCTGGCCTTGGCTGGGGGTGCTGGGCAGCTTTGCCGGTACCATGGGCGGGCTGTTCGGGGTGGGTGGCGCCGTGGTAGCCACACCGATCCTGACCAGTGTGTTCGGCACTACCCAGGTGGTGGCCCAAGGGCTGTCGCTGGCATTGGCGGCGCCGAGCACCCTGGTGACTCTGGTGACCTATGGCGTGCATCACAGTGTTGACTGGGGGGTAGGGTTGCCGTTGGCGGTGGGCGGCCTGCTCAGTATCAGCTGGGGGTGAAGCTGGCCCATGCGCTGCCAGAGAAGGTGCTACGGGCGATGTTCTGCGTGTTCCTGGTGGTGTGTGCGGTGATGCTCGGGTTCGAGCTTTGAGCGTTTGACCGCGCCGGTGGGGGCGAGCGCCGCGTAGGCGGCGCTTCGCGGCACCAGGCCGAGGGGGTATGGCGCCGAGGGTCAGCGCCGCACTTGCTTCAGTGTTTCGGCAATCAGGAACGCCAGCTCCAGCGACTGGTCGGCATTCATCCGTGGGTCGCAGTGAGTGTGGTAGCGGTCTGACAGGGCATCTTCGGTGATCGGCCGTGCGCCACCGATGCACTCGGTCACATTCTGCCCGGTCATCTCGATATGAATGCCGCCGGCATGGCTGCCTTCGGCCTGGTGCACCTGGAAGAACTGCTTCACCTCGTCGAGGATCTGCGCAAAATCACGGGTCTTGTAGCCACTGCTGGCCTTGATGGTATTGCCGTGCATGGGGTCGGAGCTCCACAGCACCTTGCGCCCCTCGCGCTCTACGCAGCGGATCAGCCCTGGCAGGTGGTCGCCGACCTTGCCCGCGCCCATGCGTACGATCAGGTTCAGGCGCCCTGGGTCGTTGGCCGGGTTGAGGGTGTCGATCAGGCGGAGCAGTTCCTCGGGGTTCATGCTGGGGCCGACCTTGACCCCGATCGGGTTGTGCACCCCACGCAGGAACTCGACATGGGCGCCGTCCAACTGGCGAGTGCGGTCGCCGATCCACAGCATGTGCGCCGAGCAGTCGTAGTAGTCGCCGGTCAGGCTGTCCTGGCGCACGAAGGCCTCTTCATAGTTCAGCAGCAGCGCTTCGTGGGCGGTGAAGAAGCTGGTTTCACGCAGCTGCGGCGCGCTGTCCAGGCCACAGGCACGCATGAACGCCAGGGTTTCGTCGATGCGGTTGGCCAACTGGTGGTACTTGTCGGCCAGCGCCGAGTTGGCGATGAAGTCCAGGTTCCACTTGTGCACCTGGTGCAGGTCGGCAAAACCGCCCTGGGCGAAGGCCCGCAACAGGTTGAGGCTGGCGGTGGCCTGGTGGTAGGCCTGCAGCAGGCGCTCCGGGTCCGGGATGCGGCTGTTGGCGTCGAAGCCGATGCCGTTGACGATGTCGCCCCGGTAAGCGGGCAGGGTGACGGTGCCGATGGTTTCATCGCCCGCCGAGCGTGGCTTGGCGAACTGCCCGGCCATGCGCCCGACCTTGACCACCGGGCAGCCCGCGGCAAACGTCATGACGATGGCCATTTGCAGCAGCACCTTGAAGGTGTCGCGGATTTTTGCCGCTGAAAACTCGGCGAAGCTCTCGGCGCAGTCGCCGCCTTGCAGCAGGAACGCGCGGCCTTCGGTCACTTCGGCAAACTGCCGGCGCAGTTCGCGCGCTTCCCCGGCGAACACCAGCGGCGGGTAGCTGGCCAGGGTCTGTTCGACCTTCAGCAGGTGCGCGGCATCGGGGTAGGTCGGTTGCTGCTGGATCGGCAGGGCGCGCCAGCTGTCGGGGCTCCACGGTTGGTTCATGTCAGGCTCGTTCTGATCGGTTGTCGGCTGGCGGCCATGGTAACAGTTGGCGCTGCGCTTGTTGCATCGGGGGTGTTGGCGGACAATGCGCGTTTTTGTGCGGGCGGGTGCAGGCATGGCGACGGAACGGCAAGAGCGGCTACTGGCGCGGGTGGAAGATGCCTTTGGCGTCATCAGCGTGTACGAAGTGGACGACTACCGCTTTCTGGAATTCGGCGATGCCATCGAGCAAAGCTGCGTGTTCACTGCCGACCCCAGCTGGTTGGAGTACGACTACACCCGCGCCATGCTGGTCGGCGCGTTGTGCCATGAACAGCCGGAAAGCGCGCTCTTCCTGGGCCTTGGCGCGGGCACGCTGACCCAGGCCTGCATGAAGTTCCTGCCGCTGGACGATATCGAAGCCATCGAGCTGCGCCCGGACGTCCCGCGCCTGGCCATGCAGTACCTGGGCCTGGACGACGACCCGCGGCTGTACGTGCGCATTGGCGATGCGCTGGAGCTGCTGCCCAGCGCAGAAAAGGCCGACCTGTTGTTCGTTGACCTGTACACCGACCATGGGCCGGGGGTAGGGCACCTGGCGTGGAACTTCCTGGCGAGCTGCCAGCAGCAACTCAACCCGGGCGGCTGGCTGGTGATCAACCAGTGGGCCACCGATGATGGCAAGCCGCTGGGGGCAGCGTTGCTGCGCGGCTTGTACCACCGCCATTACTGGGAACTGCCGGTGAAGGAGGGCAATGTGATTCTGCTGGTGCCGGCGGATCTGGAGCAGACCCTGGACATGGAAAGCTTGCGGGCCCGGGCGCAGGCGCTGGCGCCACGATTGGGCTACAGCCTCGAGGGTTTGATCCGCGAGATTCGGCCGGCTACCTGAATGGCAGGTGCCGCCGTAGCCGTGGCGATCCCTGTAGGAGCGGCCTTGTGTCGCGAAAGGGGCGCGCAGCGGCCCCACATTTTCAGCTTCGCTGCGGATATTGCCGGGGCCGCTCTGCGCCCCTTTCGCGACACAAGGCCGCTCCTACGGGGAACGTGGCAGCGTCAGGGATTATCGTTTCAGCCCCTGAAAATATTCCTCACCTAACCGTACATTTCAGGTATAGTACGCGCCGGTCTTTTAGCGGACCTCAAAATCAGGTGGTGCAAATCCTCCGAGTCCAGCTTCGGCTGCACGTCCGCTAGGCGGACCTTCCCAAGTTTTCTTTTTCAATCGTTTTCGCAAATCCCCGCCGCCAAAGCTGCCTGGGTGACCTGACGGTCTTTCAAGGCATGTGCAGCTTTGGAGCATGGGTCTTTGCGGATGCACCTAGAGGCAGACCCATGACCCAGGAAACCGGCGGCTTCGCCGCTCTCGATCTCAACCCGAATATCGTTGCTGCCGTAGTGGCTACCGGCTATGAAGAGCCGTCCGCCATTCAGCAGCAATCTATCCCGATCATCCTCGCCGGTCATGACATGATCGGCCAGGCGCAGACTGGCACCGGCAAGACCGCTGCCTTCGCCCTGCCGATCCTCAACAAGATCGATGTGAGCAAGCGCGAACCGCAAGCCCTGATCCTGGCGCCAACCCGTGAGTTGGCGCTGCAAGTTGCTACCGCTTTCGAAACCTACGCCAAGCAGATGCCAGGCGTGAACGTGGTTGCTGTGTACGGTGGTGCCCCAATGGGCCCACAGCTGCGCGCCATCCGCAACGGCGCGCAAATCGTCGTCGCCACCCCGGGCCGTCTGTGCGACCACCTGCGTCGCGACGAAAAAGTCCTGTCGACCGTGCAGTACCTGGTACTGGACGAAGCCGACGAGATGCTCAAGCTGGGCTTCATGGACGACCTCGAAGTGATCTTCGACGCCATCCCTGCTACCCGCCAGACCGTGCTGTTCTCCGCCACCCTGCCGTCGTCGATCCGTTCGATCGCCGAGCGCCACCTGCGCGAACCCAAGCACGTCAAGATCCAGAGCAAGACCCAGACCGTTACCGCGATCGATCAGGCCCACCTGATGGTCCACGCCGACCAGAAGATCCCGGCTGTACTGCGTCTGCTGGAAGTGGAAGAGTTCGACGCGCTGATCGCCTTCGTGCGCACCAAGCAAGCCACCCTGGACCTGGCTGCCGCGCTGGAAGCCAAGGGCTACAAGGCTGCTGCGCTGAACGGCGACATCGCCCAGAACCAGCGTGAGCGCGTGATCGACTCGCTCAAGGATGGCCGCCTGGACATCGTTGTCGCCACCGACGTGGCGGCCCGTGGCCTGGACGTACCGCGCATCACTCACGTATTCAACGTTGACATGCCGTACGACCCGGAGTCCTACGTGCACCGTATCGGCCGTACCGGCCGTGCCGGTCGCGAAGGCCGTGCGCTGCTGCTGGTCACGCCACGTGAGCGCCGCATGCTGCAGGTGATCGAGCGTGTAACCGGGCAGAAGGTTGCCGAAGCGCGCCTGCCGAACGCCCAGGCGGTGCTCGATGCGCGCATCAAGAAGCTGACCAACAGCCTGGCGCCACTGGTTGCCGAGGCTGAAGCCACCCATGGTGACCTGTTCGACCGCCTGACCAACGACCTGGGTTGCAGCGCCCGTGCCCTGGCCTCGGCCCTGCTGCGCAAGGCCACCAACGGCCAGGCGCTGGACCTGGCGGCGGTAGAGCGTGAGCAGCCGCTGGTGCCGAGCTTCGCCCCGCGTGGTGAGCGTACCGAACGTGGTGAGCGCAGCGAGCGCCCTGACCGCGGCGACCGCGAGCGTCGTGCGCCGCTGCCGCTGGCCGAAGGCCGCGTGCGTTGCCGTACCGCCCTGGGTGCCCGTGACGGCATCGCCGCCAAGAACCTGCTGGGCGCGATCCTCAACGAGGGCGGCCTGGCGCGTGACGCGATCGGTCGTATCCAGGTGCGCGACAGCTTCAGCCTGGTCGAGCTGCCGGAAGATGGCCTCGAGAAGCTGCTGTCCAAGCTCAAGGACACCCGCGTGGCCGGCAAGCAGCTGAAGCTGCGCCGCTACCGCGAGGATTGATCCTGGCGCAATGAAAAATCCCCGGCCTTGGCTGGGGATTTTTTTGCCTGTGCCATGGTGGGGTTGCGCGGCAGCCCCCCGCAATCGTCAGTCGAACCGGTAGATGTCCATCCCCAGCGCCCCCAAGGTAAAGCCTTGGTGCACAACGCCAAACTGCCCCCCCGCCCCAAGGGCAAAAAACAGCGGCAACAAATGCTCATCGCTCGGGTGGTTGCGCACTGCAAACGGCGCCTGTTGCCGATAAGCCAGCAATCCCTCCCGGTCATCAGCCCGCAGTTTTTCCACTACCCAATCTCGAAACGCCAACGCCCACGGCTCGATCACGTCGGGCCCGGCATGCCAGTCCAGCTCGCCAAGGTTATGGGTAATGCTGCCCGAACCCACCAGCAGCACGCCCTCCTGGCGTAGCCCCGCCAGTGCCTGGCCAACCTTCACTTGCAGCGCCGGGCCCATCTGGGTGGGCAGCGAAACCTGCACCACCGGGATGCTCGCATCGGGGTACATCAACGACAACGGCACCCAGGCGCCATGGTCGAACGGCCGCTGCGGGTCGAGGCGCGCGGCCAGCCCGGCGCCCTGCAACAGCTCGCCGACCCGGCCGGCGAGGGCAGGGTCACCGGGCGCAGGGTACTGCACCGCATACAAGGCCGGTGGGAAGCCGTAGAAGTCATGCCAGGTTTCTGGGTGTGCGCCACCGGTGATCAGCAGCTCGCGGCTTTCCCAGTGCGCCGACACCAGCACAATGGCTTGTGGCCGCGGCAGTGCGTTGGCGAGCCCTGCCAGCGCCGGGCCGCTGGCGCCGGGTTGCAGGGCAAGCATGGGGGAGCCGTGGGAAATGAACAGGCTGGGCAGCATGGCGGGGTCCTGAAGGTTAAGATGCACTCATCTTCGATCAACTAAAGATCGAAATCCAAACCAACTTTTACTGGCGAACCATCTAAAAATCGGGAGTGTTCATGGAACCAGCGTTCTGGCAGCAACGGTGGGCCGACAACCAGATCGGCTTCCACCAGGCGCAGGTGAACCCGTATCTGCAGCGGTACTGGCCAACATTGCAGCAGGTGCCCGGCAGCCGCGTGCTGGTGCCACTGTGCGGCAAAAGCCTCGATCTGGCCTGGTTGGCCGGGCAGGGGCACCGGGTATTGGGCGTGGAGCTTTCGCGGCGGGCCGTGGAGAGTTTCTTCCGCGAGCATGGGCTTGAGGCCGAGGTGCGGCAGCGTGGCGACTTTGAAGTATGGCGCAGTGGCGACGTGGAGCTGTGGTGTGGGGACTTCTTTGCCCTGCAGGCAGAAGATGTCGGCGACTGCGCGGGCCTGTACGACCGCGCGGCGCTGATTGCCCTGCCGCCGCCCATGCGTGCGCGCTACGCGCACGCCCTGTCGGCGTTGTTGCCAGCCGGGTGCCTTGGCTTGGTGGTGACGTTGGATTACGACCAGTCGCTGCTGGCCGGGCCGCCGTTTTCGGTGGCGGATCAGGAGCTGAGGCAGGGCTTTGCGGGCTGGCAGGTGGATGAACTGGAGCAGGCGCAGGTGCTCGGGGAAAGTCCGAAGTTTCTGCAGGCCGGGGCATCCAGTGTGTTGGAGCGGGTCTACCGGGTCTGCCGGCTCTAGCGCGGGTAAGCCTGCACAGGCAGGCACAAAAAAGGGCGACCGAAGTCGCCCTTGCTTACCCGGTGGATCAACCGCGACGGCGCAGGGCCTCGATACGGTCTTCCAGCGGCGGGTGGCTCATCAGCAAGCCGGCCAGGCCGTGCTTGAGGCCGCCGTTGATGCCGAAGGCCTTGAGCGTGTCCGGCATGTGCACCGGCAGGCCTTGTTCCACCCGCAGGCGCTGCAGGGCGCCGATCATCGCCGAAGTGCCGGCCAGTTGTGCACCGGCTTCGTCGGCGCGGTATTCGCGGCGGCGCGAGAACCACATGACGATCATGCTGGCCAGGATGCCCAATACCAACTCGGCAACGATGGTTGCCACGTAGTAGGCGATGCCCTGGCCTTCTTCGTTCTTGAAGATGACCTTGTCGACGAAATTACCGATGATCCGGGCGAAGAACATCACGAAGGTGTTCACCACGCCCTGAACCAGCGCCAGGGTAACCATGTCGCCGTTGGCCACGTGGCCGATTTCGTGGGCCAGTACCGCACGCACTTCGTCGGGCGAGAAACGCTCCAGCAAGCCCTGGGACACCGCTACCAGTGCGTCGTTACGGTTCCAGCCGGTGGCGAAGGCGTTTGCCTCGTAGGCCGGGAAAATGCCCACTTCAGGCATTTTGATGCCCGCTTCCCGGGACAGCTCCTCGACCGTTTGCAACAGCCACTGCTCGTGGCGGGTGCGCGGCTGGGTGATGATCTGGGTGCCGGTGGTCATCTTCGCCATCCACTTGGAGATGAACAGCGAGACGAGGGAGCCGGCGAAGCCGAACACGGCGCAGAACACCAGTAGGCTGCTGAGGTTCAGGTCGACCCCGTTGGCGGCCATGAACCCGTTGAAACCGAACAGGCTCAGGGTAATGCTTGCAACCAGCACCACCGCGAGGTTGGTGGCTACAAACAACAGAATGCGCATCATGGTTGTTACGTTCTCCTGACGGATGAATTGTCGCTTACTGCGGGGTATATAAGGGGCCTGGGGTGCCGTTTCAATCGGGGGACTATTTCAAACTGTGTACGGCGGAGTATGGCAGAGGATGACGCGTGGGCAGTGGGATAGAGCGTTGCAGGATGTAAGAAACAGGTGGCGCAGATAACCGGGCTGCTTTGCAGCCCATCTCCGGCAAGCCAGCTCGCACAGGGACCTCACAAAATTCAGGCCTGTGATAACCCTGTGGCTGGCTCCCATAAGCACTCCCCAATCCTCAGGCCTGTGGTGATCCTGTGGGAGATTCTATGGTTCCTGGCAAGGGTAGCCGGAGCATCTTCAGCGCCTGTGAGATCGAGCGCCGCCCGCGCGGCGCAATCGCGAGCTGCGCTCGCTCCTACGTTTGTTTCGGGCCAATTATTCCTGTGGGATTCGCGCGCGAACGCCTTGGTGCATGCCTCAATATCGCGCCGTACAAACAAGGCGGCCGCGCGCGCCTGTCACAGGCGTTACTGGCCCGAAACAAACGTAGGAGCGAGCGCAGCTCGCGATTGCGCCGCGCGGGCGGCGCTCGCTCCAACAGGCGCTGCATACCTTGTGGCAAACACCTGTTAGCCCTGACACGATCCCTGTGGGAGCTGGCTTGCCGGCGATGAGGCCGTTACTTACTGCGAGTAAGTGCGCAGGAAATTGCCGATCCGCCCAATTGCCGCTTCCAGGTCATCGACCCGCGGCAAGGTCACCACGCGGAAGTGGTCCGGCCACGGCCAGTTGAACGCGGTACCCTGAACGATCAGCAGCTTCTCCGACAGCAGCAGGTCAAGAGCGAACTTCTCGTCATTGAGGATCGGGCACACCTTCGGGTCGATCCGCGGGAACGCATACAGCGCACCCATCGGCTTCACGCAGCTTACCCCAGGGATGTCATTCAGCAGTTCATAGGTGCGGTTGCGCTGCTCCAGCAGGCGCCCAGGTGGCAGCACCAGGTCATTGATGCTCTGGTAACCGCCCAGCGCGGTCTGGATGGCATGCTGCGCCGGCACGTTGGCACACAGGCGCATGTTGGCCAGCATGTCGATGCCTTCGATGTAGCTTTGCGCATGGTGCTTGGGCCCGGAAATGATCAGCCAGCCAGAGCGGAAGCCCGCCACCCGGTACGACTTGGACAGGCCGTTGAAGGTCAGGCACAGCAGGTCTGGCGCCAGCGAGGCGGTGCTGATGTGCACGGCTTCGTCGTACAGGATCTTGTCGTAGATCTCGTCGGAGAACACCACCAGGTTGTGCTGGCGGGCCAGCGCCAGCATGCCCAGCAGCAACTCCCTGGAATACACCGCGCCCGTCGGGTTGTTCGGGTTGATGATCACCAGGGCCTTGGTGTTCGGGGTGATCTTGGCCTTGATGTCCTCCAGGTCGGGGAACCAGTCGGCCTGCTCGTCGCACAGGTAGTGCACCGGCTTGCCGCCGGCCAGGCTCACGGCAGCGGTCCACAGTGGGTAATCGGGCGCGGGGATCAGCACCTCGTCACCGTTGTTGAGCAACGCCTGCATCGACATCACGATCAGCTCGGAGACGCCGTTGCCGAGGTAGATATCCTCGATGGTGACACCTTCAATCTCTTTCTGCTGGCAGTACTGCATCACCGCCTTGCGTGCACTGAACAGGCCCTTGGAGTCGCTGTAGCCCTGCGCGGTGGGCAGGTTGCGGATCACATCCTGGAGAATTTCGTCGGGCGCCTCGAAGCCGAAGGGCGCTGGGTTGCCGATGTTCAGCTTGAGGATGCGGTGGCCTTCCTCTTCCAGGCGCTTGGCGTGCTTGAGCACTGGGCCGCGAATGTCATAGCAGACATTGGCGAGCTTGTTCGATTTGCTGAACTGCATGATGGGATCCCGATTGAGAATACGCGCTACGCCCCGCCGAAAGGTTTGAAAGGGCAGGAAGCGGGTGACAGACTGAACGCCTGGCACACGAAGCCACCTAATATACGTGCCGCCCGCGCCCTGGAAAAGACGGCGTGGGGTGAATTTCAGCCTGCCGAGGTTCCTGCATGAAAAAGATCGAGAAAACCCTGGAAGAATGGCGGTCGATGCTCGACCCCGAGCAGTACCAGGTTTGCCGCTTGAAGGGCACCGAACGGCCGTTCAGCGGCAAGTACAACAGCGAGCGCCGCGACGGCATTTACCATTGCATCTGCTGCAGCCTGCCGTTGTTCGACGCCCAGACCAAGTTCGATTCCGGCTGTGGCTGGCCGAGCTTCTACGCGCCGATCGAAGACAGCGCGATGATCGAGATCCGCGACACCTCCCATGGCATGATCCGTACCGAAGTCACCTGTGCCCGCTGCGATGCGCACCTGGGCCACGTGTTCCCCGACGGCCCGCCACCGACTGGCCTGCGCTACTGCATCAACTCGGTGTGCATCGACTTGCGCCCGCGCGACTGACCGGAGCCCGACCATGGCTGGATCGATACTGGACATTCCCTGCGTGACCCTGGGCGGCGAGCACAAGACCCTCGGCGACTACCCCGGCAAGGCGTTGCTGGTGGTCAATACCGCCAGCCAGTGCGGCTTTACCCCCCAGTACAAGGGGCTGGAGCAACTGTGGCAGGCCTACCGCGGGCGTGGCCTGGTAGTGCTGGGCTTTCCGTGCAACCAGTTCGGCCAGCAGGAGCCGGGCGAGGCGCGGGAAATTGCGCAGTTCTGCGAACGCAATTTCGGCGTGAGCTTCCCGCTGTTCCGCAAGGTGGACGTCAACGGCCCCGGCACCCACCCGTTGTATGTCGAACTGAAGCAGCGTGCCCCAGGCTTGCTTGGCTCGCAGAAGGTCAAGTGGAACTTCACCAAGTTCCTGCTCGACCCGGCCAGTGGCCAGGTCACGCGTTATGCGCCTTTCACCAAGCCGCAGGCACTGGAAGCGGACATCGAGCGCCTGCTCAGCCGCTGAGCGGCACCCAGTGGTCGACCAGCGCCAGCAGCTCTTCGCGGCGGAACGGTTTGGCCAGGTAGTCGTTCATGCCCGCGGCCCGGCAGCGCTCGCGCTCTTCGGGCATGGCGTTGGCGGTGAGGGCGACGATGGGCAGGTGCGGCCAGCGGCCGCTCTGGCGAATGCGCCGGCTGGCCTCGTAGCCGTCCATCACCGGCATGTTGCAGTCCATCAGCACCAGGTCGAAGGGTTGCCGTTCCAGCGCCGCCAGGGCCTCGGCGCCCTGGGTTGCCAGTTCGACCTGGCAACCGAGCTTGGCCAGCATCCCCTTGGCCACCAGCTGGTTCACCGGGTTGTCTTCTACCAACAAGATGCGCGCGCGGCCTTCGCCCTGGGTCACGGGCGGCGTGGCCAGCGGGTGTTCCGGCTCATGGCCTTGCAAGGTTCGGCGCAGGGTCTGGTACAAGGCGTTGCGCGCCAGCGGGCGGGCCAGCTGGTGCAGCGGTGCCAAAGCCAGCGACTGCTCTTGGGAAAGGAAGTTGCCGTAGGCGGTAACCAGTAGGATCGGCGCTTGCAGGGCCGGGCGCAGTTCGAATAGATGGTCCACGTCATCGGTTATCAACAGGTCGAACGCGGTGGCCTGCAGGGCCATGCGGCTGTCGTGCCGCTGGTAGCTCAAGCCCCAGGCGGGCAACACGCGCTGCAAGAGCTCGTGCAGCCCGCTGCCCGCCGCACTGAGGGCGGCCACGCGGCCTTGCAGGGGCTGTGGCGGGATGGCTTCAGTGTGCGCAGCCAGCGGCAGCTCGGCGGTGAAGCAACTGCCAAAGCCCGCTTCGGAGCTTATCTGCAGGTGCCCCTGCATGGCTTTGCACAGGTTGCGGGTCAGGGCCAGGCCAAGGCCGGTGCCGCCGTACTGGCGGGTGATCCCGGCGCCGGCCTGGGTGAAGGGCTGGAAGATGCGCACCTGGGCCTCTTCAGGGATGCCGATGCCCGTGTCACGCACTTGCAGGCGCACGCCGCCGGCAATGCGCTCAAGGCGTATATCGACGCGGCCGAAGCGGGTGAACTTCAAGGCATTGGACAGCAGGTTGCTGACGATCTGCCGCACCCGCGTGGGGTCGCCCAGCACGCTGCTGGGGAAGTCGCCGGCGATCAGGCAGGTCAGCTCCACGCTCTGTGCGGTGTTCTGCGACAGCAGGTTGGCGGTGTCTTCGACCATCGAGCCCATGTCGAAGGCAATGCGCTCCAGTTCCAGCTGGCCGGCGTCGAACTTGGACAGGTCGAGAATATCGTTCAGCAGTTCGACCAGTACCTTGCCCGAGTCGTGGGCAATCGCCAGCTGCTGGCGTTGCTCGCTGGGCAACGGGTTATCCAGCGCCAGGGCGATCATGCCGAGCATGCCGTTGAGCGGGGTGCGGATTTCGTGGCTCATGTTGGCAAGGAAGGCGGCGCGGGCCTGGGCCATGTCCAGCGCCCGCCGGCGGGCCTGTTCCAGCTCCTGGTTGGTCAGGCTCAGGCTGCTGTTGCTGGCCTTCAGCTCGTTGGTGCGTGCCGAGACGATGTCTTCCAGCTCGTTGAGGTACTGGGTCAGGCGGTTTTCCGCGGTGCGCCGCTGCTCGATTTCGGTGGCCATGCTGACGAACTGTTGGTTGGCCACTTTCACCAGCACGCCGATTTCATCAAGTTCGTGGCCGTGCGGGCATTCCAGGCGGGTTTGCCGGGGTTTGCGCGGGTCGCTGCCGCTGAGCGCACTGATAACGGTGACCAGTGGCTTGGTCAACATCAGGTAGAACAGTGCCAGCAGCAGGCCTGTCAGCACCAGGCTGCGGGCAAAACCGTTGAGCAGGGTGATGCCGGCACGGTCGAGAAAGCGGCTGCCGAAGGCGAAGGTGTCGACGTCCAGGTACAGGGTGCCAAGGTATTCCTCGGGCATATGGGTAAGGTACAGGCTTTCGCTCAACTGGCGCTGTTCGCCGAACAGGAAGTCGCTCAGCGGCCGTAGACGGTCTTGCAGGCGTGGGCGCTCGACATCGGCCAGGACCGTCTGGTTGTTGTCGATCAGCCGTGCGCGGATCACCGCCGGCGACTGCAGCAGGCCGCGGGTCAGTTCCAGGGCCAGTTCCGAGTCGATGTTGTAGGCGATACGCGAGGCCGGGTTGTGGCTGATTTGCAGCAAGGCCCGCACTTCACGGTTGATGGATGCGTCTACGCTGGCATAATCGATGCCGATCTGGATGAGACTGAGCAATGTTCCCAGGATGAAGCCGACCAGGACTGTCAACCGGGCTTGCTTGTATGACAGGCGATTGGTGAACTTGATATCCATGAGTTCCGAGCTGGTTTCCCATTCCTTGCGCTGCGCAAGCATAGCCGATCATCCCCGGCTGCTGGTGGGTCTGTCTGTTCATTTCAGTTGATCGCCAAGCGGGGGCCGCTTTGCGCCCCTTCGCGGGCCCCAGGCCAAACACAATCCTTGTAGGAGCGGGCAAGCCCGCGAAGGGGCGCGCAGCGGCCCCAAAAAACTGAAATTGCTAGGAGTCGTCATGGACGCTCGCTTGATCGCTTTCCTGGACCGCGCCGAATCGGTACTGGCGCGCCTCGAACCCCTGCTGCCGGCCCCGCGCCCGCACATCGACTGGGCCACCACCCTGGCTGCCCGCTGGCAGCGCGATGGCCGCAGCGGCTACCTGCTGCCGCTGGAAGTCAGCCTGGACATCCGCCTCACCGACCTGATCGGCGTCGACAAACAGCGTGACCAGCTGGGCCGCAACACGCACCAGTTCATCAAAGGCATGCCCGCCAACCACGCCTTGCTGTGGGGTTCGCGCGGCACCGGCAAGTCGTCGCTGGTGCGTGCGCTGCTGGCCGAGCACGCCAGCGCCGGTTTGCGCCTGATCGAAATCGAACGCGACCACCTGGCCGACCTGCCGCGCGTGGTCGAGCAACTGCAGAAGCTGCCGCAGCGCTTCATCCTGTTCTGCGACGACTTGTCGTTCGAGGCCGGGGAGGGCGACTATCGGGTGCTCAAGAGCGTGCTCGATGGCTCGCTGGAGCAGGCACCGGACAATGTCCTGCTGTACGCCACTTCCAACCGCCGCCACCTGGTGCCGGAAAAGGAGAGCGACAACGAAAACTGGAAAAGGGTCGACGGCGAGCTGCACCCCAGTGAAGCGGTGGAGGACAAGATCGCGCTGTCCGACCGCTTTGGCCTGTGGCTGTCGTTCTACCCGTTCACCCAGGCGCACTTCCTTGACGTGGTCGAGCACTGGATCGGCCAGCTGGCGGCCCCGGCCGGGCTGGCCTGGCAGCGTGACGAAGCGCTGGAAATTCTCGCCGTGCGCTGGGCTACCGGCCGCGGTAACCGTAATGGCCGTTGTGCCTATCAGTTCGCTCGCTACTGGGTCGGGCTGCAATTGCTGGAGCAAAAGTAAATGATCGACCTCAATGCCAGTGGCGCCGGCCTCGACGGCTACCACCTGCTGGCGGCGCAAGTGCAGGCGCTGTTTGCCGACGAACGTGATTTCATCGCCAATGCCGCGCAGTTTTCGGCATTTCTCTACCACCAGGTAGGCGACCTGAACTGGGCGGGCTTCTACCTCAACCGTAACGGGCAACTGGTGCTGGGCCCGTTCCAGGGCCAGGTGGCGTGCGTGCGCATTCCGTTCGGCAAAGGCGTGTGCGGCGCGGCGGCTGCCACCGGCAAGACCCAGCGGGTCGAGGACGTGCATGCGTTCCCGGGGCACATTGCCTGCGACAGTGCGTCGAACAGCGAGCTGGTGATACCGCTGGTGAAGGAGGGCAGGCTGATTGGTGTGCTGGACCTGGACAGCCCGAGGCTGGCGCGATTCAGCGAGGCGGACCAGGTGGGGCTGGAGCGCCTGGCGGCGATCTTCTTGGAGCTGACTGACTGCTGATTGTTGTGTTGCCTGGGCTGGCCCTATCGCCGGCAAGCCAGCTCCCACTAGCTAACCGCAAGCTCGAAGACCTGTGCAGTAACCTGTGGGAGCTGGCTTGCCGGCGATAGGGCCATCAAATCCACAACAAATTCCGGATCAGTCGTACATCACCTTCTTCTTCCAGGTCTCGTCCTCATCGGTCTTGAGGCCCTGGGTCAGTTCGTTGTGTTCGTCCTCAGCCGGTTCCATCTGGTCCAGCACCTGGGCGTTGGCCCGGCCCAGCAGTTTCTCCAGGTACGTCAGCTGCTCTTCATACACCTTCGGCTCCGGCTGCTTGCGCAGGTACTGCACCCCCCGTTCAAATGCCAGGCGGGCTTGGCCCGGCTGGCCTTTCTGCAGGGCCTGCTGGCCGAGGTTGTTGAAGAACTCGATATGCAGCAGCACCAGAATGTGGCGGATCTCCTTGACCCAGTGCTTGGCCTCCGGCGCAGGCAGGAAGCCCTCATGCGCGGCCCGGGTCACCTGGTTGTGCAGTGCTTCCAGCAAGAAGCGCACATCCTTGGCCTTGACCTCGGTCTGGATCGGGTTGGGCGGGTTGTTCACCGGGATCTTTTCACCCAGGGCGATCAGCCCTTCCAGTTCGGCCATGCGTGCCTTCAACTGGGCATTGTGCTTGTCCACCGCCAGCTGGCGCTGGTTGAGGTTGAGCTCCAGGCGGGTCAGCAGCAGCTTCAGCGCCGGGGTCATGAACTGGCCTGGGAAGGTCTCGGTGATTTCGCCGCAGCGGCGCAGGCGGTCGGCCAGTTCGATCTTCAGGCGGGCGCGCTCCAGCTTGCCGTTCTCGACCACATTGTTGAGGTAGCCGATCACGATCAGCAACGCGATACACGCTACGATGAGCAGGGTGATCAGAAGTGGTGTCACCGTTAATGCCTCATTGAAGAAGAATTACAGCGTTGAGTGTAGTGAGTTTGCCTCGGAGCGAATAGCGGCACAGGCAAACCCGTTCTCTATATCGACAAGCCAGCCCGCATCTGCACCCCGACCCACCCGGAAGTCATTGATTTAAATAAATTTCTACAAAGGGGTTGACGCCTGTATCAAGCATCCATAGAATGCGCGCCACTTGCAGCGTAAAGCACACAGTGAAACGCGGCAGGGAGTGAAAGCAGGCAGCGATGCCAGCAGCGTGTCCCCTTCGTCTAGTGGCCTAGGACACCGCCCTTTCACGGCGGTAACAGGGGTTCGAGTCCCCTAGGGGACGCCAAATTGCGGGAATAGCTCAGTTGGTAGAGCACGACCTTGCCAAGGTCGGGGTCGCGAGTTCGAGTCTCGTTTCCCGCTCCAGTTTCTCCGGCAACGCTGATGGCGGGGCAGGAAAAGAAAATCCAGGCTGAATCGTGAGGTTCATGTTCTGGTGCACTGAAAAGTGTCGTGTGTCCCCTTCGTCTAGTGGCCTAGGACACCGCCCTTTCACGGCGGTAACAGGGGTTCGAGTCCCCTAGGGGACGCCATTTGCGGGAATAGCTCAGTTGGTAGAGCACGACCTTGCCAAGGTCGGGGTCGCGAGTTCGAGTCTCGTTTCCCGCTCCAGTTTCCAAAACTATGGCGTTCATGACGGTGTAGTAGGTTGTAAAAGTATCAAACGCGGGAATAGCTCAGTTGGTAGAGCACGACCTTGCCAAGGTCGGGGTCGCGAGTTCGAGTCTCGTTTCCCGCTCCAATATGAAACGCACCAAGGAATTTTAACGTTCCTTTGGTGCGTTTTTTTTTACCTGATCAAAACCCTGGCCATGGGGATCAAGCCATGGCAGGGCCCGCTAGCGATATTCGATGGTGAAGTTCAATGCGCCCTTGGCCTCGCCTGGGGTAACCGTTGCTGCGGTCTGGTAATACCGGGCGCGAAGGTCCAGGCGCGTGATGCCGGGGGTAAGGCCCACCATATCCACGTACTCTTCCAGCTTAACTGGCGTGTTGTCACTACGCAGTACTTGAATGCCAATGCCAGCGGCGGTCGAGTCGGTGGTCAGGGTGAACAGGCCCAGGTCCCGGTCCACCGGCACTGAACCGTCTACGCCGTCCAGGCGCATGAACGCGCGGGCAACGCTGCCGGCCGGGTCGTCCTCGCAGTCGCTGAGTGTGATGAAGAAATCCACTGGGTTGGTTGTGCTGCCCTGGCCTGTGAAGTCGGCGATGTCGTGAGTACCGAGTTGTACCGGATTGGCGCTGACCGCGTCAGCCTTGACCGTGCACTGGGCCTGCTGGACTTGCCCGCCCAATGTAAGCCTTACGGCATCCCCGACATCACTGACCACGCCCCTGACGACTTCCTGACTGAATGAGCTGATGCCAGCCGGGATGGGGCCTGTCTTGATCAAGGCCATGTACTTGATGATGAGATTCCTCATCACCAGCGGTGTAGGTGCCATATTTCTCTGGTTTTCACCCACATAAGGAACAGCGCCAATACCTCCGTCGTTTGCCTGGAACGTATTGCTGGCCGTGCCGTTGAGGAAACCGCCCAGTTCCAGGTACAGACCTACACCCGGGATACTGGTTTGCAGCACTTTGCCCGTCACATCCTTCCCGTCAACGGGAGGGAAGGTCCCCGGGGCTATAGGGAGTGGCGTGCCCATGTTCGCCGTCAGTGCCAAACTCCCGTCGTTGTCGCAGTTCAACGCAAAACCGGGGCCGGCTATCCCGGTGCTTGTCGCGGAGTAGATCTTGCTACCCACCGGGGCATCACGGGCCACCCACCTCATGCCAGAGATGTTGTGCGTGAACTGCATCGGGCCTGTGGTCGTTGGCCATTCGCATCCCAGGGCATGGGCTTGGTTTGGCAGTGTCAGCATCGTCGCAGCAGCGGCGATGCCAATGAACAAACGCGAAACAAGGGGCATGGTCGGTTCCTGTTGCAAGCGTGCGGCAGCGCGCACGGGCTGGATCATGGAGTGGGGCAGCGCAAAGTCTGCAGGCGATAGCCTTGCTCTTCTGGCATGGTTGCAGGGTCGATGCTGAACAAGCAGCGCTGTCCGGCGCGCTCGCCCCAGCGCGCTTCCAGGGTTTGCGCCTGGGCATCTGTTGCAATCAGCGCCTGGCCCGCCTGGCCCACTACGGCCAGGTGCTTGCCCTGCTTGTCATTGAGTTGGGTGCCGAAGGGCAACGGGCGGCCGTCGGCATGCTGCAGGGTCAGGATCAGGCGGTTTACCTGCTGCGCCTTGAATGCCGCCAGGACGACCGCCCCTCGGCGGGGCACAACCTGCGTAACGCCGTTTTCGATTTCAACACCAGGGCCGAGCTGGTCGGTTTGCAGGGTGACCTGGTTGACCCTGTAGGGGCGCATGTGGGGGGCAAGGATGTAGCCACTGTTGTCGGTGCTGCCACCGGGCACGTTGTCGACACCTACGCCGGGCACGTTGGGCACATGCACCAAGGCCGTGGTCTCGCCCAGGTATTGCCCCAGCACGATGCCGCCGGCATGTGCCAGCACCGCGCCACTGGCATTGACCGAAACACTGCGGAAGTCGTCCGCTTCGGTGTAGCCGGCACCTACGTTCACCTTTTGCGTCTGGTAACCCATCGATACCGACGCCGTCTTGCGCTGCTGTTCGTCGTTGGCCAGCGATGCCAGGTAGCTCAGGCGGTTGTCCTGCGAGCCGCCGTTCAAGCTGGCGCGTTCGCTGAAGTGGCCGTTGCTTTCCTGCACGTCGAAACTGGCAGTCGTTGACGTGCCCCAGTCCAGCGGGATGGTGACCCCCAAGCCTACGATGCGGTCGCTGCCGTTGTCGTCGCTCAACGACTGCGAGGCATACAGGTTGATGCTGACCCGGCGATACTGAGTATTGAACTGGAACTGGTACTGGCGTCGCTGGCGGTTGGTGTGCCAGTAATCGTCCTGCGACAAGGTCAGGCTCAGCGAGTTGCGGTTGTTGAACGACTGGTAGATCGAGCTTTCCAGGCGGCTGCGGCGGTTGCCCTGGTAGCGGCTGGAGGCGTTGCGCTGCTGCACGGCTTCGTCGAACTCACGATAGCCTTCGGTGGAGTAGCGGTAACCGGCAAAGCGCAGGCTGGTGCCGGTCTGGAAGGCTTTACCATAGCGCACTGAATAACTCTGCCCCTGTACCTGGCCGCCTTGCTCGCCAAGATCGGTACGGGCCTGAGTCACATCCAGCGACACTGCGCCAAAGGTACCAAAGTCGCGGGCGATGCCAAGGTTGGCAGCGTCGTAGTACTCGCTGCCCAGTAGCCCACCATACAGGGTGGTGCCCCACTGGCCGCCACGGGCCAGGGTGGCTTGCCAGAGTGCGGGGTTGTCGATGCCGTCGGCGCCGTCATAGCGCCCGGCCACCAGGTTGTAGCGCCACACGCCTTCGCGCAGCAGGTTGCTGAGGGTGGAATAGGGCTGGATGAAACGGCGCACCTGGCCGTCGGCTTCGGTGAGGACGATTTCCAGGTCGCCGCTGCTGCCACCAATGCCCAGATCGTTGATTTCGTATGGGCCGGGGGCAACGTAAGTGGAATAGATCGGGTAGCCGTTCTGCAGCACTTCGAGCTTGGCCCGGGTCTGGGCTACGCCGCGAATGACGGGTGCGTAGCTTTGCATCACGTCGGGCAGCATGCCCATGTCGGTGGCCAGCTGTACCCCTTTGATGGGCAGGCTGCGGAACACGTCGCCACTGCTGAATGTTTCGCCCAGGGTGAGCGTACCCCACTGCCCGGGCAGGTCGTGCTGGGCATAGGTGTTGAAATGCACCCAATCCTGGCCTTCGCCGTCGTCGCGCCAGCTCTGGCTGCTGCGCAGGCGCCAGCCGCCTAGGTTGATACCGCCATTGAGGTACAGGTCCTGGCTGCTGGAGGTGCCGGTGCGGCCGCTGAAATGCTGTGCAGAGGCCTGGTAGCTGACGAAGGCGGCATTGATGCCGTCGTCCCAGCGCTCGGGGGCCACGCTGCCGGCCACATCGCGGCGCAGGGCCACTTGCGGGATGGACAACGCCAGTTGCAGCTGGCCAGGGTTGAGGTCGTAGGTGGCATCGGGCACTAGCGTAGGTAGGTCTACACAGCGCGCGTCGGTGGGCAAAGGCTCGGCCAGCGCCTGCTCACGCAGGCCCAGCTCGCGCAGCAGGCTGGCGCTCAGGCAGGGCTCCAGGCCCTTGCCGTCGCTGCCTTCACGAAACTCGATTTCATGCTTGCCCGCAGGGGCCAGGTTGACCAGCACTTCAACCTGGTAGCGGCCGGGCGCCAGGGAGGCTTGAGCAGCCAGGGTGTTCAGGGCGGCTATGCTGGCGTCGCTGGATTGCCCAGGGGTTTGGCGCATGAAGTTGGGGTTGAATTGCAGGGGGCGGTCCTCTGCAAGGGCCATTTCCGTAAGCAAAAACAAAAGGCCGTAACCTGCCATGGAGAAAAATAGGGATGCACCAAGGCGAATCGGCAACTGCCGATACTGTGTGTGTTGTTGCATACTCAGGCACCGTAGGTGTATGTAGCGTAAGGCCCTTTTCTCTGTTAGAGAATGAACTTAATGGCTTCTTTGGGAGAAAAATCAGGAGGCACATTACGGTCCTGAATGAATGATTCATGTAGGAAAATCCTGATTTGAGGTACAGGTAATTCCCGGCTTTATAATTTATTGTATGTAAGGGTGGCCGGTATGTAAGTCGGCCACCCTTCGCTGTTATCTAAAGGGTATATAGGTTGATCTACCTGTAGGTGTCCAGTTAAGGGAGCCCTCTTTTTTTCTATAGCCCAGCATGGAGCCAGCACTGGCTTTATAAGTAGTAGGAGATACAGGCGGGGTAACAGCGGGAATAGCAGGTTCGGCAAAAAGCTCTTCCAAGCGGTAAGAGCCAATTGAAGAACTTGAAGCAGTGGAACTCGTGCTACTGATCGAGCTTTGTGGCAATGTGGATGTGGCTAAATCACCGAAAGTTACTTTTTTGGTCGTCTGAGTCGCCACGTCGAAGCCCACGCCAGTAGCCATTGTTTGAGTGGAAGCGTCTGGATTGCCTGGCAGCCATATTTTGCGTTTGAGATTTAGCTGTCGTGTTGGAGCTTTTCTAGGGACACGCAGCCTGAAGAAAACATCTCCTTCACTGGGGGCGGGTGCAGGGCCGGGCAGCGTGCGGCGAACGGCGGCCTTGCTCCCCCCCTGATTCATGAGCCTTTCGAAAATCGTCCCCATCGTGAGTAGCCCACCAATAAATCCGAGCCAAAACGATGTGTTATAGGCCGTCTCGTCCCCCGTCAACAGTGCCCTCATACTCTCCTCCAGTGCGCCAATGTCGATGCCAGCGCTGACTGAGCCGAGCAGGAAGCGCAGGGTCCAGCCTACCGGCGGCAGAAGCATGATGCTGACCGCCGCAAACACAGCGCTCAGCGCCACGCCAAGCCAGGATTGCCAGTCGCCTTTGGGCTTCACGGGTTTGGGTGGGATGTAGGGCTGCTCCATGCTGTTTCGCATGCCGTAATGGCCACTCGGGTCGTGCCAGTTGACCGGGTTGCCGCCGCAGTACACGTACGGGTTGATACCCGCAGCTTCAGGCGCCGCGAGGTCCGGGCTGTGGAAGCGCATCAACCCAGGGTTGTAGGCACGGTAGCCACGCCCCAGCAGTGACCAGCCCAACGCCCGTTCGCGGGCTTCCCCGTTGAAGCCGAGCAAGCCTACCAACTGGTCGTTGTCCGGTGAATCGCCGTAGGCGGTGTATGTGTTGTCGTGCAGTTCATCACTGCTGCATTCACCCAGCACGCTGTTGGCCGCGTCGGTGACGAATAGCCGGTTGTCGGCGGTTTGAGCCGGGCGTTGCAAGCCCAAAGGGCGCTCGCCGGCGTACAGGTACTCGGTCAGCAGGTCTGCTTCGCGTGTGCTGCTCAACCGGTAGCCCTGGTAGCGGCGCGACACTTCCGGCTCTTGCGCCTGGCGCACCCCGATCAGGTCGTTGTGGCCGTCATAGCGGTAACGGTACAGGGGCTGCCCGTCGCTCGCCCGCTGGACTTCACTCAGGCGGCCACGGTCGTCGTACACCAGCCGGTTGCCTTGCTCGTCGTTCAGCAGGTTGCCTTCAGCATCGGAATCGAACGCCTGGCTGGCCGGGTAGTCGGGCTGCAGGGAATGCTCCGCTCGTGTCAGGATGAAGCCGTCGTAGGTATAGAAAGCTTCGTCTGCTGCACCGTCGGCAAAATCGGTGTAGCACTCTGTGAGGTTATTCAGCTCGTCGTAGACGAAAAACTGACTCTTGATAGCGCGCCCAGCTGCGTTGTTCGGCAGGGCGGTGCCAGTGCAACGGTGTTCCTCCAGCCGGTCGAGTGCATCGTAGTTGAAGGTTTCCAGCAACAGTTGTTCGCCATCACGGATAAGTGCGCGGCTACTTAGTTGGTCATCCTCCTGCCACGTCAGTACGATGTGCTGGATGAGGGTGGAACCATCCTGCCGGGTGAGGGTTTGTTCGCGTTTGTGCTCGCGACCTAGAAGGTCGTAAGTTTGCTCGCACACTAGCCTCTGTTTGTTGATCAAGTCCTGCGTTGTAGTTTTCCAGAGCCGCCCCAGCGTGTCGTACTCGAAGGAGGCAACCAGGTCACCTTGACGGGTCTGTATCAGTTGGCCCAGGTCGTTGTAGGCGTGGTTTACCGCAACGCCGTCACTTTCGGTGTACCCCAATGGCAAGCCTTGGAACGAGTGTCGGTAGTCGCAGTGGTAGCCCTTGGCATCCTGATCTTCCCATTGGGCTTTCAGCAGGTAGCCTTGATCGGTGTAGCTATAGCTGTGCTTGCCTTGTGCATCGCTGGCTGTACTGATGGCTGAGGTTTTGGTGTCGTAATCGAACGTTGTGCTCGGCACTGTGCCCACATCGATCTGGCTGGGCTGGGCTGAGCGGGTGGGGCGATAGTGGTAGGTGTACGTGCGCTGCGCCGTGGTGCGGCTTTCTAACAGCGAGGTGTTTTCCTTGTAGGTATAGGCTTCTTGCTGCAAACCGGCCGCCAGCGTCTTCAGGCGTTCGAGACCATCGTACTCCCGCTGCCAGGCCAGGGTGGGTTGGGCGCCTTTGCGTCGCTCGACCAGCAGTTGCTCGGCCAGCGGGTCAGCGCTGTGTAGCGCGAAACGGCTGAGCACAGCCGATTGGTCGGGTCGCTCGTTACGGGTTACCCGGCCTTCAGAATCGTAGGTGTACTGATTGACTCGGCTGACCGGCCTGCCGTTTCGGTTAAAGGTGTGTTCTTCACGGGTGCAGCGCGCCAGGCCGTCGTAGCTGAAGTCTTGGCGGCCAACGATCTGGCCTGCTTCGTCCAACCGGTATTGATAGGCCGGCTTGTCGAAGTTATTGCTTTCGGTGACCTGCTGCTGCTGACGAACCCCCGGTTTGTCTGCCGTCTCGACCCAGCGGGTAATGATGTCGCCCGATTCACCAAACGGCGAAAACTCACTGTGTTGCGTCGCGCCATTGGGCAGCGTGGTCTTGCACAGTTGGCTCCAGGCATCGTATTCGAAGGTGGAGGTCAGCTCCAGGGTCTTGCCGTCGTAATAGTCAAAGGTGGTTTCTTCGCTTAGCTGGCCAAGTTCATCGTACTTGCGCCGAGCAACGATTTTACGTTGCCGCAAGGGTCTAGCGCCTGGCGGGGTATCCGTAACTTGCGTTTCGCGCTCCTCGGTCACCACCCGGCTGCAGCCATCGAAGGTGACGATGGTGCTCACGCCCGTGCTGCCGGTGGACGACTGCGAGGCCAGCCCGGCTGCGCCCTCCTCGGGATGGGTGACCAACCCGTACTGGTGGATGACCTTGCTCTCGTCCTCGCCTTGGCCGGGTGCAACAATTTCTTCCTTCAGGCGTGCGAGCGGGTCGTAGATGCGGCGAATGCTGTTGCCGGTGTCATCCTCTTCGTACACCGTTTGACCATGCAGGCCAGATGCGGCTGAACGGGTCGTTTTCTGCACCAGGTCAAAGCCGCACACGGTTTCATCGGTCCAGTATTCCAGGCCGTGCTCCTTGTCGGTGACCTTGCAGTAGCTCCACTCAACACGTGAAGTGCGGCTTTCGATGGCCCGGCGCACTGGGTTGGCGCTGTCGTCACCGTAACGGGTGGTCACCTGATAACTCGGCCGACCATGCAGGAAGGCATTGTCTGGCATGTTCAGGTAAGCCCGTTCCACGTTTAGCAGTAGCACTTCGCGCTCGTCGGGCTGTTGAACATCGAATACTTGCAGGGTTTGTTCTGCGCAAGGCGCAAGCCATTCGCTCGCCTGGCCCAGGCTGGACAGCGCCGGGTAGGCCTTGTAGGTCAACCGGCTCCGAAAAATGGGGGCGCCGCCGGGCAACCCTGGCACGGGGTAGACGGTCTTGCATTTGAGGTTGCGCACAAAACCCTGGGGGTCGGGCGGGCAGGCCCAGTTATCGCCATTTTCATCGCCTGGCTGCTTTTCGCCCTCTTTGTCGTAGTAAGCGTAAGTGGTGCGTACGCCGGTGGGGGCTACCTCTTCGGTGGTGTTGCCATAATCGTCATACAGGGTGGTCGCGGTTTCCAGGCGAAGCTTGCTGGCGTCAGCACGTAATTTGTAGCGTTTGGTGATGGTCTTGGGCAGCTGGAAGTAGCGGGGTTGATCGTCGAAACTGACGCCGGCGCGTTCGTGGAACTCGGTTTCGGTTTCTTCGATATGGCCGTCTTCTTCCAATATTTGCCGGGTCAGCAGGTGATAGCGGTTGAACGTCTGGGTCTGGGTGCGGGCGACCTTGCCCGCTTTCCAGTAATGGGCAGTGACGCTGTAGCGGTAGTTAGCACTTGCCCGGTACAGGTTGTCCTCGCCGTCGTCACGCCAACTGACATTGCTGTTGCTACCTACATAGCTGTGCTCCACCTCGACGTTGTTGTCCTCATCGAAGTGCTTGTAGGTGTAGGTCGTTTTCAGCGGTGGCTGATCAGCCCGGGGCTTCACTTCGTGGCTGGTTACCCGTGGCAAGACTCTTTGCGGCTGTATATTGGGCAGTACGTGGCCCGGGTCGCCGTTCTCGCCGTAGCGAATTTCTTCTACAGCCCCCGTGGGTGTGGATACTTTCGCAAGGCAGGTCAGGCCATGGGCGCGGGTATAGCCGAAGCGCCAGTTACCGCCGATGTCAGCTGGCAGTTTGACTTCCACCAAAGCCCGGTTTTTCAGCTCGAGCCTGTAGCGCAGGAAAGGCAGGCCGTTAGCCCCTGCACCTGGATGCGTATCAACGGTGACCGCGCCATCGGTGTACTGCAGCTCCAGCAGCAGCGTGCCATTGTCATCGACGATCCTGGCCAGTCGGCGGCTCTCGGGAATGTAGTGGAGCGTTAACCCCTGGCCGGAAGGCGACCGGACTTTACTCGGCAGGGCGATGGGGTTGAGCTTATCGTGCAGGGTCAGTATTTCCACCAGGCCGGACTTGTGGACCACGCGGTAGGGGCCCTTGTCTTCATCGGCGGCAGTGCCGTCATCGTAAAAATGAAAGCTGTGAATTTTCTTTTCGCGAATGGTGGGTTGCGCCCCGGTACCTGTCACCTTGTAGCTTTCCCCCGTGTGCAGGGTAAGCATGCGGGTAGCGGGCTCGTAGCGGGTCATTGCCAGGCGCCAGCCGGTGCCGAAACCTGAGTCTTCATTGTTGAACGGGCTGTACGACAGGCGCAAGGGAAGCCCAGGGCCGGTCAGGTCGTTACCGGCCGGCACTGGCAAGTCAATGGCCAGGTTGTACTGGCCCGTACGTTGGTCGACATTGTTTTGCACGAAACTCTGGAAGTTGCTGGCGTTGCTGTGTACCCCGGGAGTGTCAGCCATGATCAGATGCTCCGCGGGGCGATGGTGACCACGATGCAGGTAAGATCTCCTTGCTTGATCGGGTCACCTTTACCAATTACTCGGAAGCCTCGGCTTGGCACATTGTTGTCCAGGCCGCTGTTGGTCAGGTAGCCCGGTTTTTCCGGGCGGCCCGCGTAGGTCCAGATCTTGTCGATGCCCATTTTTTCCAGCGAAGCATTGGCGCGGCTGGTATCGAGCTCAACCCAGGAACTGTCGAGCTTTTCACAGCGCTCATTATCAGTCAGCAGAAACGTCGATTTGATCGGCACGTTTCGAATGCGGATGGAGTGAGGCTCCCTGGCTTCTGACGGGCACTCTTTTTTGGGGAGCAGTTTCACGGTAGTGCCGCTGCCCGCTTCCGGCAGCTCGAACCCGCAAGCAGGTTCGGTGTTGTTGTCCACGGTTTGGTAGAGGGAGAGAAGGGGGGTGGGATCCGCCAGGTTCGAACGGGTGGTATCGGCTGCATCGGCGGCCACACTGCTTAACAACAACGGCATCGTCAGCATCGCCTGTATTAGGGCCGACGGAAGAGTGGGGCGGCGGTCATTGAGTTGATTCATTTCTCAAAGCTCCCTGTTCAGGGTGTATGAACAGATAAAAGAAGACAGGTGTTTGCATTGCAGGGCCAAACAAGGCGTTTTGTCTGTCTGGAGCTTATTGAACTCGCCGCACCGCCGCACCTGGCAGAATTAACAGGTGCGCCGGGATAATAAGTGGAGGCTTCAAGGGCATACCTGTTTTTTTTGTTTTGTCACCTGGCAGATTTATCAGGTCTGGTTTTTGCCCGCGTACCCTGTGCCACCTGTTATTTCTGTCAGTAGCCAATCGCAGCGGTGCGCCGTGAAACTAAGGGCATCTTCAACCCACCAGGAGAATGTTCATGGTGATGCGACGCCCATTCGATGGCGGGGTCGATCAGCCCCAGTTAAACCCCGCTCCTGAAATACCGGCGCAAAACGCGTGGGGGGAAATTGACGTAAAAAACCTGAATGGCGACCATTTGGAATTTCTTATCAAGGACGCGGATATCCGGTTCGGTCAGAGCATCTATCCGGTCTGGCGCGGGATTGCCGCAGACGGTACGCCGTTTGATCAACTTGATGCCGTGGTTGAGGTGCCCGCGGATTACGACACTACAAGAACCATGACCGCCAAGGTGGCCAAACGTTTTGTCGAGCCTTACGATGGTGGGTGGGCATTTTTATCCTACAAGGTTGAAAACGCAGATGAGTCCACGCCGGATTCAATGCGTATCTTTTGTTACCTGGGTTTGCGCGACCGTGGTGGGGTTGCCGAAACATTGGCGGTGGCGCAGGCGCGGGAGTCGCATGATCGTGTAATTGTCCTTTCAGACCTTGAGTCTGAAGGCGTGCGCCTGCTGGCGCCAAGCTACCGGGCCATGCAGGTCGGCGACAGCATCGAGCTGGTGGCGCGCAAGTTCAACGCTGCAGGGGACGAAATTACGCCACCGGCAACTGAGCGACATGAAGTGACCGAGGCCAATGTCGGTGAGCCGCTGCAATGGCAGATCGCCAAGTCAGACTTCAGCCGCGTGCGCAATGGCCGGGTAGCGTTTCAATACACGATTACGCTGTCCGCTAACGACGAAAAAGTGCCATCCCCTGTGCAGGAAATGACTGTAACAGAGGCGCCCAGCCCGGCTGACTTGTTGCCTGCTGCCACTATCGATGGCTTCACGGGGGTGCCGCTTGACCCTGGTATGTTCCCCGATGGCTTGATCGTTCGGGTGCCTACAGCGCCAAGTGTTCAAGTAGGTGACCACTATTTGCTGCACTGGAAAAGCCCCCAGGCGCTCGAGCCTGAAGTGCAGTTTGCGCGCATGGATGCGAGCAGCCTGCAAAGCGATGAGACCGTATTCCGGGTTGACCCGGCTTTGCTTGAACCGGGTGATCATAAAGTGTTCTACCAGGTTGCCCGCGCGGGGCACGCGTTGACTTCGCATAGCCTGGACGTAGCGTTTGAAACAGCACGCACCCTTGCAGCGCCACGTATCGAGCGCGCAGAAGAGGACGGCCTCGGCAGGCAAAAGCTGTCGGCGGACAGAGCGATTCTTGGGGCCTATGTAACGGTACCGGATGTGCCCCTGCGCCCAGGCGAACGCTTCGAGGTTCACTGGGATGGTTATGAGCACAACGGCAAGCAAGTGGTCGACACACCGGAGGTAGGTGACGGCCGCAAGTTCAAGATCGACCCTGGTGTAGTCGCCGCGAACATGCATCAGCCTGGCGATGACCACAGCAGGCGTTTCAAGGTGTTCTACCACATCGTCGATGAAAACGGTGTGCGCTCGGCACCCTCTGATGCGGTGGACTTGCGTGTCCAGCCGCTGGTCATCGACAACAACGTCAAATGCGATCAAGCCCAGGCCAACGGCGAACTTTGGCGGAGCAAACTCTCGGCCAACGGTGCAATGCTTGAGGTGTATGGGGTGCTGCTCTGGCCTTTCGCGGCAACCGGTCAACTGTTCACGCTGGCCATTCAAAGCGGCGCCGTATTACGTGATCGAGCGCCGGTCACTGCCGGCGAACTCAGCAATGCGCGCATACAACAGTGGTTAAGTGTTGCGACCTATAACGGGTTGGAAGAAGACAAACAGTACACCGTTTATGGGGAAGTCAGTTTCGATCAGGGCGATAGTTGGCACAAGCTTCGCCCGCTGCTCCTGATTCCCAAGCACTCTAAATAAATGGCCAGTGCAACTGGCCGCGCTGGCCAGGTTTAGGGGCGGCGTGCCGTTGCGCTGATTAACGCGGGTCACATGGAGTTGGATATAAATGAACAGTAAAGCACCTGTGCGGGCTCAAGCCGTGGGTATTCAATCCCTTGAAGAATTTCTGCGTAAAATGGAACAGGGCGCGCAAACCGTCAAGTGGGATGCGCTGCTGGTGTTTGACAGGGCGGCGACCAATGCCCTGCTGACGCAAGAGTACATTGACCGTATCGATATCGAGGAAGCATTTTTCCCCAAGCTGAAGGACGATGTGGTTGACTCAGGTAACGGTATCAAACATGTTCTGAATGGCCTGGTACTCGACAAGCCTCGGCTGTCTTTCGAGAACGCAACTATCGCGTATTCCAAGGGTAAGTTGCAGATGCGCCTGGTGGGCGGAAAGCATCTTGAAGTGATTGACACGCCTCACGCTGGCCAGATGGTCAGGAGCGTAACCGCCTTGGTTATCTATAATGCCGCTAACCGCGGCATACTGGACATGGACATTGACCTGAGGGCAGTACAAGGTTCCGTCAATGATAGCGGCAAGGTATTGCTTGACTTGAAGGACGGCACGGAACATGTCTTCAGTGGAGGGGCGACTGGGCCTGAGAGGATACGGTTGGGTATTTATTTCAAGGGACAATTGGACAGTTGGAGTAAGGAGATTACGCAGTTCCCGCTCAGCGAGATGGTGGTTGATGCTAACTCGCCTATAAACCCAGGGGTTTTTGGTATTCGCACTCACGCGGCGCCGGGAGGCGCCTTGCTCGGCTCCGAGAATTTTGGTGAAGGCGCGGTGGTTGTGTTTGTTGCCATGCAAGGCAGTAAGCCTGGTGATTACCCCCATGACGATAGCGCATTGCTGTACATGTTGCCCGCTGCGGTAGAGCCGTATACGAGTAATCTGGTACTCTCGCAGAAATTTATAGCTAATCAAGCCATTAAGCGTGGCTTGGATCAATTTGAATGGATAAATGGTAAATTCGACGTTAGAGAGCTGCCCGGCGAACGCTATGAACTGGTTGCGAATGGACAGACGGCTCACTGGATAAGTTACGAATATTATGATGAGGGTCATGGAGGAACGCTGCAGCCTTGGCGCTGGAAGCTGTCGGTTAATGGAGTTCACGTTCCGCTGTTTTCTCCGGGCGATAAATTTGTATTCGAGGGCAGATCGCTTAAGGCGCACTGGCACACCGAAGTTGTGGCAGGAACTGTGGTGTATTTTATTCAGACCGGAGATTCGGCAGGACGTACTATAAATCTAGATATTAATGCGATTGTATCTATTGATGCTAGTTATAAGTTTGTGGTTGATGATGCCGAGGTTAAGCCGGTCCTAAAGTTTGTGATGGATGATGTAAAGGTTAATACGAAAATCGACATCCAAGATGATTTCGGTTCTGGCGACGCGGCTTCAGCCGCCAGGGAAAATTCCGCAAACATTGTAGTTGGGTTAGAAACCAAACTGGCATCGGAATTCGAGGCAAAAGCCAGCGAACTCATGGATATGACGTTTGAAATCGACGCCTTACGCCTCAATAATTTGCTCTTCCGTGGCGAGAACGTTGTCGAACCGCGCGACGTGTCCCTGCCGACCGACCTGACCCTGCTGGGCAAATTGGCGCCCAAGCGCACCACGATGGTGATAAGCCCTTCGGAGCCGATCGTGGCAAGGGGTGGAGTCATCGAATTCAGCGTTTCTCCTGCGGCGGCCAGTGTCAACTGGACCGTGAGTAACCTCCCTGGCGAAACCGGCGACACAGGGTCGTTCAAAGACCCCTCGGTAGGGCGGTATACGGCCCCCTCCGATGACGCGTTGCTGAGAGAAGGACAACGCCGGTTGATCGTAACGGCCACCAGTGGGGAGCTGGTCAGCAAAGCACTGGTTAGTGTTGTACCAAACCACATCACGGTCAGCCCCTTGGTGGCGGTGGTGGGTGTAGGCAGATCCTTTGCGGTGTCCGCGGGTACTCCCGACGGTGCTGCAGTGACATGGGATACTCCCGAACTGGGCACAGTCGCCCCGGATGACGATCCGCTGAACCCCGGGGGTTACAAATATACCGCACCGTTAGAACTGCCAATTGGCGACGGGACCAAGCCGGAGCACTACGGCGAGCTGCGCTTGGACGAGGTCACCGTTCGATCTGTGGGAGGCCACTCGGCGAAGATTGACATGCTGGTCGTTGGCTCCAAGAGCTCCAATTACTGGATGGAGCCAGAAGTCAGAGACGATGGCAAGGTGGCGCTTCCGTTCTACAAGTTGGACAAACATAAGCAGAAGGTCAAGGTTCCTGAGCCAATCGAATGGACTGTGCTTCGCGGCGGTGGGTCCGTCGACCAGGATACCCAAGTGTACACGCCTGGCAACGATGGGAACGACCAGTACGTAATCATATCTGCTTTCTGGGTCAACGATGATTGGTTCGACACCCACGACTACGTTATCTTGCCACTGCCGTTCGTCCCCGGGCCTGCTTACACCAATATCCTTAATGGCGTCAAGACTTCCCATGGTCTGGAGGAGGTGTGAGATGGAACGTAGGCTTGCTTCGCCGGAAGAACAGAAAACCTCTGTACGGCAAGATTGGGGGGGCGTGCTTGCCCTGGACCGCAGCTTGCTTGACCTGGTACTTCGTGAACAATACCTGGAAGCACTCGGTAACTTCGGTGCGATGGACCCTATCCATCTCGAGGCTTACCTCGATGAGGGCCAGCGAATCGGCGTTACCCTGCAAGGGCTGGTGCTGGGGGTGCCCCAAGTCAGCTTTGAACATGCAACAGGGGTCGGCTCGGGCCTGACGCTGCGGATGAACATTATCGCCGGGGAGTACATGCGGGTCTTGGGGCTTCCTGGCAGACCCAAGCGCGTGGTGGAAAGCTTTACCCTTACCGAAGCCATGGGCTATCGGGTCGAAGCGCCGCTGGAAGTGTGGGTCGGCCGACCCAAGGGGAGCCGGCATACCCAACTGCAACTGAACCTTGCCAGCGCGGACAGCTACTCTACCAACCTTGGGCCAACCCCCTATGCCCAGGCCATGCTTGGCCGGCGCCTGCAGCAATCGATCAGCTATATGCGGGCTTACCAGCACACCTATTCCCTGGGCAGTTTCGTCATGGACGACTACTACCCGCTGAGCCCGGAGCAGTTCATGGTCAATACCATGGCCGCACCTTGGGGGCAAAGCGAAGGCAGCCCTCGGTACGGGGACGGTGCTGTGCTGGTTTTCATGAAGTTGGGCATCGACTTGCGCCCAGGCGGCCAGCTACCCCCAGGCACCGACTTCCCTTACCCGATTGCCGAGGGTGCGAGCGATCTGCCGGGTACGCTGATCCTTGTACCGGACATTGCGGAGCTGGGGGCGGGGGAGGTAAAGGATGTGCTGAGTACCTTCAGCCTGCCCAGTGGCCATGAGTTCGTGATGCGGGCATCAAGCTCAGACGCAGATCTTGTCTTGACCGGAAACTGGCAAAAAAAAGCGGGCGCGTTAGCGGTCGAGCCTGCCTTCGCGAATGTGGTAACTGGGCAGCCCATCGCGTTCACTGCTGATGGCGCAACGGGCCAGGTACTGTGGTCGGCCACCAACCTGATGCGCCCCAAGGCGGTTGGCACATTCAATGGCGCCAGCTACAGCCCAACCCCTGCAGACAGTTTTGTGCAGGACCAGCAGATGGTGCTGGTAACCGCGACTTCGCCTGATGGCCCTGATCCGGTGCTTAGCCACGCGTTGGTAGTGGAAAGCGCCCGTACGGTACATGTAGCACCGCGTGTTGCCACGTGGGTGACAGGGGACGCCCCGATCGAGCTCCGCGCCTCTAGTGCCGACGGCGGTAGCCTGCAGTGGAGCCTGGTCGAGGCGGTGCTTCTGTCCAACGGCACTAATCGGGTTCAACCGCTCGATCAGCCGCTAGGGGAGCTGGACGACAAAGGTAATGGTCGGGCCATTTTCACGCCCTATCCGCCTAGCAGCAGCCGCGATTTCGAGGTCCAGCGGATCCGTTGCACCAACCGGCTTACCGGGGATAGCGCCGAAGGTGCGGTGGTAGTGATTGGCTGGGAGGCGGACCTTAACGTGGTTCCGTTTCACGTCGCACAGGGGCTGTCGATGCAGCCTACACCGTTCACGATAATGTCTCGGGAGTTCGAGCAAAACCTCGGTCGTGCTGTGACCTGGACGGTACATGGGGAAGGTGAATTCCACGACAGCGTATACATCCCCCCGCAAAGCCCGCAGTTGCCGATTGCGGTGGTGACTGGGTTTGACGGCATTGAGCGCACCGGCTACGCCATCGTGGAGTTCAGCCAAAGCCGGCAGGACAAAATAGCCGGTCTATTGTCATGGGAGACCATTGCCAATTTCGAACTTAGAGCCATCGGTGCACCGCAGTGCTACGCCAATGGTTGGCAGCAAGTCGAAGTCGAGGTCACCGTTGCTGCTGCCGATGATAGCAATGGTAACCCGGTCGAGATCTCCGACGCCGATCTGGCCACATTGAAGTTCTTGAATGCTGATAACAACAACGATCTGCCGTTCCTGGCGCCGCTGGAGGAAGCCTTGGCTGCCGGAGATGATGACGCGCCAGACTGGGCGGTCAACAGGGTTGCCAACGATATCCAGCGTCAACCTGGATTGCAAGTTGGAGGTAGCGCGCCTTTGCGGGCCAGAAATCGCCGGTTTTTCCTGCATTCACGTAAGCCGGGGGTGATCGGGGTGATTGCCTCGATACAGAACACCCTGACAGGGAAAGTGGTTACGTCTGAAAACCTTGGCGAAAAGGGTAAACTGGAATTGCGCGGGCAGGACATTCCGTCCTTTACCCAGGAGCTGTACTCTTTCAAGCGCACGCGTGTGGCGGGGGATACGTCACCGTCTGAAGGGGATGAGTTCGCTTACATCGACACCAGTACAGACAACTGGTTGCTTGAGCACGTTATCAAAGAAGGCCGGATAACCAAGTTTGCACGACTGTTTATCAAGGATTCCGATAGAAAATCGGCTGTGCGTTGGTCGTGGCAGCCGGGCTCGTCTACCCCCCCTGTCCAAGACGACGACTTTGTCAGCTTTACCGGGTTTTCATTCGAGTCGAGTAATGGCCAGATAAAGGACGAACTGTTGTTCGACGGGCTGCTCTACCGCATGGCCAAGAATCGGGCCTATGCATTGCCAGATAGGGTGCTAGGCGCAAAGCCGGGTGCCGGGCAATTGATGATCACCCTGCAGCGGGATTCAGGGTTTGTGCTGTCCTGTGGTCTTGAAGATCCAGGTTATCGCAAGGCATTGGAACGGGACTTGGAGTTTACCCTGCTGGATGTGGAGGGTAATACGCATCCATTGAAGTTTACGTTTGCCGTCACGGCGGAAGAAGAAAGGGCGGGCATTACCCATCGCGACGTCCTGAAACTCTCGATTCGTTGAGCAATGGCTCACCTCAGCGCACATGGGCACTGGGGTGAGCTGCGACACAACCTCCTTCGGATGATTAATAATATGGCTATTGAAACAGTAGTTCATTCCAATGCATTCAATGCGTCGGGTTTTGTCCAGAATGCGGTCGATCCGCGCACTGGCCAGTATGCGATGAGTATCAACCTGCCCCCCCTTGTCGGTAACTATCAAGCTGGCCCAGACCTGCCGATTCGCCTGGTATTCAATCCATTCAGCGACAAAAATACTGGCTTTGGCCAGGGTTGGTATATCGAACTTACCCAATACATTCCGACAACTCGCATGTTGCGGCTTCATACCGGCGAAAGTTTCCGGGTGACTGGGTCTGGCAACGAGCCAGGCATTAAAGAAAGAAAGCTCGAAACGTTCCGCTTTTTCGAGGAGAGTGTAGAAGGCAAGAAACAGTATCGTGTGGTTCACAAATCCCACATGGAAGAAATCCTGAGCGAGTACGGTACCAGGGATAATCTAGTTGCATTGCCTTCAGAAGTTCGCGCGGCATCGGGCCATCGTATCCTGTTGAAGTATGACAATAATCAACGGCTGGAGCGGATTATCGACGGCACGGACCTGGTATTGCTGGAAATCAGCTATGGCAGCACGGTAAACCTCAAATTGCATCCCTATGCCAATGATGGCAAGCCGGTCGCAGAGTACAAGCTCAGCCTGGTCGATGGGGAGTTGCGCCAAGTTGACTTGCCAGGTGAGGCTGGTGGCAACTGGCGTTTTGAATACACCCTCGCCAATGGGCTGACTTGCCTGGCCAAGGTTTCGACACCCTACGGTAGTGTGGAAGATATTCGCTATGGGGAGAATGGCGATACCGGCCACCTGCTGCCAGGGGGAGGGACGCGGGCAGCGATACCGCGGGTAACCTCTCATGCAGTCAACCCTGGCGCCGCCCAGCCGTCGATGAAAACCACCTACACCTATACCATCTTGCATGAGGGGATTCAGGCCCCTCACAATTTTGTAGGTAATGGCAGCGATGTCACTTGGCGTGACGATGGCGAAGACAACCTTTATCGCGCCAGGTCCAATTACCGGTATGCAAGTACGGCCCACCAATGGGGCAAGGGCGCGGATGGCACGGATCAGGTGTTGCGTACCACCGAGCGTACTTACAACCGTTTCCACTTGCAGGTGAGTGAGGTCGTTGTGCAGGGCAAGAACCAACTCGCCAGCAGCACCACGTACCACGGCAATCCGGCAACTGAATTCGACAATCAGCCGAGCAACTTCCAGCTACCGCTGGAACAACGCAGCAGATGGTCAGTGCAGGGGGATGCCTCCCGGGTGCGCGAGGAGCCTGCCACCAGAACCGAGTATGACCTGCACGGCAATCTGATCGCTCAGACCTTGCCCACCGGGCAGCGTACCGTTACCGAGTACTACCCGGGCGAAGATGATCCGGACGGTTTCGTGCGTAACCCGAAGCGCGTGACGCAATACCCTGCAGAGGGTGGCGACGAGCCTGCACCGATCTTGCGGCGACACTTCGAGTTTGAAGCGCTCCCCCGCGTGGTCTACCCGGCTCGCTCTGCCAAACTGCCCGCGTCCGATTGGTTGGTGCTGACGCAGGAAAGCCTGTTGGAAGTGGTTGACGGGGTAGAGCAGGCGCCTTTGCAGGTCACTACCACGCGCCCGGTCAATGTTGCCACCGACCTGCTGCGCCATGGGCGCCCTTTGCTGCAAACCTTGACCATGGGCGGTAAAAGCACCAATACCGCTTTTACTTACAGCACCGATGACCTTGATGGGCACCCTGTATTGGTGACCGAGCAGCAGGTGACGGGTTTCGATAATGGCGAGATCGACCCAGTGACCGGCCTGCCGCGCAATGTTTGCAAGGTAATCACGCTGAAGGATTCGATACTGATTGGCGAGCCCATTCTGAATCGCGATGACAACGATATTGAGATCGAGTACGCCTACGACGCTCTGCGCCGTGTGATTCGGGAAACAGTGTCGCCCAATGACGATAAGTACAAGGCGTCCCGTACCTACGCATACGGGCTTGTGAGCGGGGCCGGTGGCCAGGCATTGCAAAGCCGAGTGGATGTTAAAGGGGTTGCTGTCCGCTCGTACATCGATGGCCTGGGGCGAGTGGCCAGGGAGGAGCGTCATGATGCCGACGTCGACGGTGGGGATGCCCTTCTGCGCCAGGTCTTCCGCCCGATTAATGCGTTTACCTACGATGAGCTTGACCAGTTGACCGAAGCAGTCGAATACGATTGGAAAGGCGCCGAGCAAATGCCGTTGGCGACCCGGTATGAATACGACGACTGGGGGCAGCAGCGGTGCGAAATCGGTCCGGATGGTGTCAAGCGGTACCACGAGCAAGACCTGATCGGGTCTAACCCTTTCGGTGCGGACCCCAATGGCAACCTGCCTACCCAGACCGTGTGGAGTGAATCTGCCGATGGCACAATGAGCCTGGGCAAAACCACCACCTGGCTGAATTTGTTTGAGCAACCTGCCCTGGTTCGGCGATTCGACCTGGCGAACAAGCTGTATGCCAAACATGAGTATTTCTATGACGGGCTGGGGCGAAATGTGCGCGAAATCGATGCACGCGACACCACCACCCGCTCCAGTTATGACGTGTTCGGCCGTTTGGTGGACCAGACCCTGGCAGACAGGTCTGTGGTGCATCGCGACTATGCCGTGCACAGCAGTGAAGACCTGCCGATCAGTATCAGCGTCGGTGGCATCATGCTGGGTGAGCAGGTTTTCGACGGCCTCAACCGAATGATCACCTCCATTACCGGGGGGCGGGCGCGCCACATGCAGTACGAGCCAGGCCAGACCAAACCAAGCAAAGTGAAGACGGCCGCCGGCAATGTCATTGAGTACCAGTACCTTCCGCAGTTGGGTGAGGAGCCTCAAGTGCGGCGCATTCCGGGCCGCCAGGCGGATTATGAATTCGACCCGCATAACGCGCGGCTCACCTGGTGTAAAGAGGAGGGCGAAGAGCTTGCCCGGGCCTATTTCAGTACAGGCCAGATCAAGCAGGAAACCCGCACGATCGGAAACGAGACCTGGTCAATGGAATATGGCACCAGCCTGTTGGGGCGGCAGTTGTTCTATAAAGATGTTCTCGGTCAGACGCAGACTTATGCCTACTACGCCAGTGGCCTGCTGGAGCAGACTGCGCTGGGGTCTACCAGCAGCCGGTTCTTCTACGATGGGCTGAGCAATACCCAATGCATTCTCACGCTCGACGGTACACAAGGGTTGGCCACGGAACTTGAGTATGACCACCAGGGGCGCGAGTGCCTGCGCAGATTCGTGTTCCTGAATACCGTGGTCGAGGCACCGATCGAAGGTTTCCAGTTTGCCAATGATAGTGTGCAGGCGCTGGTGGACACAGCGGGGCTGCTGGTGCAAGGGATTCAGGTGCTGGAGCAGGAATACAGCCTGCTTGACCAGATCACGTTCAAACGCCTGTCCGAAAACGGTAGTGCCTTGCGTGAGGAGAGTTACAGATATGACCGGCGTGGTCGCCTCGAGGAGTATGCCTGTGACGGATTGCTTTCCCACAGCCCGAAAGACCCGGCTGGTAAAACCATTCGTCAGCAGTACTTCAATTTTGATGCGCTCGACAATATCACCTGGGTACTGACTGATTTCGAAGAAGAGGACGGTAGTAAAGACTCAAATGAGGCCACGTACCTGTTTGAAAATGACGACCCTGCCCAGCTGACGGGTGTGACTAACACGCATGCAGACTATGCCGACTTCACCCTGGAATATGATGAGGACGGCAACATGAAGGTCGATGACAGGGGCAAGGTGTTGACGTATGACGCCTTGGGGCGTCTGAGCAGCTACGATGGTGGCGGTTACAGCTACGACCCTCTGGACAGGCTGTCAGGCCAGGAGGCATGAAGCAGCTGCTGTGAAGATCGGGGTGTGAAGCTAATGTCGAGCAGTCAAGCGCTTGAGACCCCTTTGCAGCCGATCGCCGGCAAGCCGGGCTTCCACAGGAGCAGGGCAGACCTCAAGTTTTGCCCGGCCCCTGTGGGCGATTCTATGGTTTCTGGCAAGGGTAGCCGGAGCATCTTCAGCGCCTGTGAGATCGAGCGCCGCCCGCGCGGCGCAATCGCGAGCTGCGCTCGCTCTAACAGGCGCTGCCATACCTTGTGGCAAACACCTGTCAGCCCTAAGGCGATCCCTGTGGGAGCTGGCTTGCCGGCGATGGGCTGCAAAGCGGCCCCATGGCTGCCACCAAGGCTTAGCTGACCGGCATCGGGCCGTGAGGCCCGATTTTTCAACGCTTACGGTATGGCCACCGTGAACTGCACATCACTGTTGGCGGAACCAGCGGTTACCTGTGTATCGATCGCTTTGTAAGCCGCAGAAAACAACATGTCAGTAGGTTTGCTGTCATGCAGGGGATATTGTTTGGAGGCGATTCCATTGTCTACCGGTGTACCCACATTGTCCTTGATGATCAAGGCCAACCCCGTGGCGCCACCTGGCTCCAGGGCGTACAACGTGCCGCTGGCGCCGGCGCCGCCGTAACTTCCGGTGAAGGTTACGCTGGTATTGGCACCGGGGAGCAGTATGCAGCCGCCACCGGGGGTAAGGCGCAAACCGAAGGCGCGGTTTGCGGCCTCATCATCTGGCTGCTTGAACTGGGCAGTGGATACTTCGCCCATGTAGATCCTGCTGGCGGGCAGGCCGGTTGAAGGGTCGATGATTTCAACTGCACAGGTCCCGCTGTGGACCTGGCCAAAGAAGTTGATTGAACCCGTGTTTGCAAGCGCTTGTTGGCTGGAAATTGCCAGTCCAAAGGCTACGACTAAGGGCTTCATATAAGCTGTCCTGTTACAGGTAAGTCGGAATAGCAAACGAGCCCAAAGGGCTCGATTGAGGTGACGCAAGGGGCTCAGGGCAGGCTCGACAGTGCTTTTTGCATCGGCGTGGTGGCGACCCCGTAGTCATTGATGGTGGTAAAGGTCAGTTGCAAGCCAGTGAGCGTTTTGATTTGGGTCAGGTCATAAACCTGCAGATCAAATGGCCGCGCCATGGCCATGGCCTGGATTGCCTCTGTTTTGCCTGCACTGCTGACTTCCAGGCGGCCGAATGTGTAATGGTAGGGCGTTGGGTTGTGTACCACGAGTTCGACACGCCCAGCGCGTTGGCGCACGGACCACTCCAGCTCACCGATGCGCTCTGCGGGCCGGTCTTTCAATTCTTTGGGGCGATAGAAAAGCTTCAGGCGCGTGCGCAGCGCAATATTGAGTACGTTGACATCCCCCGGCGTTGCTTCGGGGATCTCCTGAACATTGAGGTAGAACAGCGTTTCCCGATCCTTGGGCAACTTGTTGGGCAGGCGGCTGATCTGCACCATTTGCTCCTTGCCGGGGTCCAGGCGGAACAACCCGGGCGAAGTCGCCAGAGGGACGGCTGTATCGGTGTCGTCCTTCGCGGTGTTGACCCAGGTTTGCACCGCATAGGGGCGGGGGCTGGGGTTGGCGATCACTACAGAGGTGCTGCTGTTGTCGCTGTCGAACACGATTCGCGTGGTATTGACGGTTAGCGCTGCCTGAGCGGTCTGCATCATGCTCGCGAAGCAAATACCCAAGGCAAGGCGGCGCAGGTGAATCTTCATCTGGCGATACCTTTTGAATGGTATGAAGACACCTCAGGCGACGTCAGTTCGCCTGAGGTGCTTTCTCATGGGATGTTGACAAGAAATTGCACATCGGTATTGGCGGTGCCGGCGGTGACCCCGGTGCCAATGGACTTATAGGCCGCAGAGAAAATCATCGTGGTGGGGTTCGCGTCATCCAGTGGGTAATCCTTGGAAGGCGAGCCGTTGTCTATCGGTGTACCGGCATTGTCCTTGATAATCAAGGCCAAGTCGGCTGCCCCGCCTGGCTCCAGCGCATACAGCGTACCACCAGTACCGGCACCGCCATAGGCGCCAGTGAAAGTCACCTGGGCACTGGTATTAGGGGTTACAGTACAGCCATTACCTGGGGTCACGCGCATGCCGAAGGCGCGCGATGCAGCTTCATCGCCTGTGGCTGCGAACTGCGAAACGCTGACGTTGCCCATGTTGATGCGGGCTACCGGCAGGCCGGTCGACGGGTCAATGATTTCGATCGGGCAAGTACCGGCGTGCACCTGGCCGTAGAAGTTGATCGAGCCAGTATTGGCGAGTGCTGCATTGCTGGCAAGGCCAAGCAAGATGGCAAGCGGGATAAGCTTCTTCTTCATGTTGTACTCCACTGTGGACCCGTTGTAGGCAGGGCATTTCGGCCTATGGATTTCTGCCGAAAAACTTGACGGCAGGGGGAGAAAAGATTAGGTCGTTTGGGAATGGTCGCATGTAGGAAAATACTGATAAGTACATAGTAAAAGCCTAATGCGTGATTCTGCTTCAAGAGTGAGTCGCTTCTTGCCGCCCGACAACTGGTAAAAATGCCAGTTTTCAATGCTGCCTGATTATGGGCCTATCAGTGCTTTGTTGATGGGAGTGGGGCATGAGCAATCACAAAGAGAAAGAAAGCAATAAGCCTGTGGCTAAAGAAGTCTCGGACTCAGCGGCCGCCGCAGAGTCTGCGATATTGCTCCTCTATGCCCTTAACGATGAAACACAGCTGAACGGTTTATGGGCAAAGCGCCATGCACTCATTGGTCACGATATGGACTGGCCTGAGTTGGTGGTTTCCGAGCGCGAGATGAACAGAACGACTTGGGAGCTGAGCTTGGTGCATCTGGGTTACCCAAAGTTGCGGTTCGAAACGTCAGCGCGAACATTGAAACTGGACAAGAACCTGCTGACCGACCTGCGGCTATCGTTGAATACACCTATTGGCATGAATGCGCGCCAGGCTGTGAGAATCGAGCAGTCGGACGCCAGCGCGGGCAAGGTGCTTGAGGTGACCCTCGGTCTCAACAGCAGCCATATCGAATACCACAAATGGAAAGGCAGTGAGGCGGTGGTGCACTGGGAGCAACCTGCCACTTACGTGATAGCAAATGACCGATTGAGCGCCGACCGGTTCAAGGAGCACTTCGAGCCCTTGAAGCGCATGAAGGTCGCGACTTTGTCAAAGCCAGTTTCTGTTGCTCTTGACGACGTATGGGTTTATTTCGAATGTGACCAGTCACGAATCCGGGTCAACGTCTTCAACGGCCCGGGTCAGGTAGCCGCCCAATCAGATCCGATTCTGGTGCCGGCATCCGAAGACGTCGCTATCGCCTTTGAGGTCGGGGCATTCCCAATCACCCTGACCCAGCTGCCGCCAGTGGACAAAGACTGGGTAGTTGGTCTGTTCGCGCCCAGCTGGTCAATGAAGTGGACCCTGGGAGGGTACATACCGCCGGGCAATTTTTATTTTGCCGTATATGCTCTTTCTGGCTCTGAGATGGCGCAATCCAAAGTAAGTACCCTGGCGCAGGCGCTGAAGTGCTCTCCACTGATTAGTTTTTGCGATTATGGAGGCGATCTGGAAGAGATCCAGCTGATGTCAGCGGGAGCGCAACCAGTCTGGGGTGCGGAGGGCACACTGCATGGCGAGTTGCTCGTGCAGAACGGCAAGCACTACTACAAACCGCCGCAATCACTGCCAGCAGCGGTGCGTTTCAATACGGGGGGAGACACATTCATACCTGCCGCCTGCCGCGCGTCCCTGGTTACTCCGACCGAGACAGATATCATTAAAGTAACAGACACGTGGCAGGAGGCCTATGCCACGTTTGTGATTCGCTGGGTATATCCCACGCACTTTATCCGGGTTGCCCGGCACGCCCTGGGCCTTAAACTTTCACTGTTTTACTTAAACGGACGTCAAGAGGAAAAAGCGGTTGCGGACTCGCAGGTATCGTGGCGGGTTCTTGCGGGTAATGGCTCGGTTATTGCTGGCGTTTTCAGGCCAGATGTGAGCAACCCAAGCCCTTACTCTGTCGTCATGGGGGAGGACACCTTCGCTGTGGATGAATGGCGCTGGGGGCTGACAATCATTGCGATGCCGATGCTCGATATTGACACGTTGGTCGACTACTACTCGCGTTGAGCAATGGCCCGTTCAGTGGTGGGTCGATGGAGGCGTCTGGGCCAGCAACTGCTTTTCCTGGTGCCAGTCGAACGGCTCGTCGTTGCGCTCGGCTTCGTAGCGACGCTCCTCGAGTTGCTGGTACAGGTCCAACTCTTCGTCAGGCATGAAATGCAGGCAGTCACCACCGAAGAACCACAGCAAATCGCGGGGTACCAGATGAGCGATCTGTGGGTAGCGCTGGATCACCTGACAGGTCAGGTCCTGGCCCAGATACTGGCTTTGCAGTGGGTCCTGCGGCAGTAGGGTCAGTAGTTCGTCGAAGCGCTCCAGAAACAGGGCGTGGCTTTCCTCCGGTACCTGCTCGGCGTCACCCAGGGCCACCAAGATGGTGCGCAGGTGGTTCAGCAGTTGCAGGTGGTATTGCAGGTGGGGGGTGGCCATGGGCATGGTCCTCGAGGTAGGTCAAACGGGCGCGGAGTATACGCCGGGAGGGAGGGGGCCGCAAAACGGCCCCTGGTTTCAGCGTACCTTGCCGTGCTCGGGCAGCAACTGCGCTTTGTCGAACGCGTCCACATCAATCACGATCCTGCGGGCTTTTTCAGCCTCATGCAGCTGTAGGCCTTCACCTGGCTGAAGCGCACCGGCCTTTACCGCTGCATCAATTGCCGATTGCCCAGGGGTCGGCTGTACCTTGCCACCCTTGATCGCCTGATGCAGCGCCTTGTGCAAGGGTGCAGCTTCCTCCAGCAACTCGCAGGCCCGTTGCAGCGCCGCCACTGGATCTCCATCGGTTTTTGGCCTGAAGCAACCGGAAAGCAGCTCTTCCAGCGCCGGGTCACCTTTGCTACGCCCAATCAGCGCTGCCACTTCGGCGTCCAGTTCATCGCTGGGCCCGGTGTGACGACGGCCAAAGGGGAACACCAGCACGCGCAGGGCGCAGCCAATGAAGCGGTTGGGGAAATTGTCCAGCAGCCGATCCAGGGCTGTTTCCGCCTGGCCCAGGCTTTCTTCCATGGCCCAGCGCAGCAGGGGCTGCATGTGCTGGGGTGAGCCGAGGTCGTGATAGCGCTTGAGCGCGGCGCTGGCCAAGTACAGGTAGCTCAGGACGTCGCCCAGCCGCGCGCTGAGGCGTTCGCGACGTTTGAGCGCGCCGCCCAGTAGCATCATCGACAGGTCGGCCAGCAGAGCAAAGGCTGATGCCTGGCGGTTGAGGGCGCGGAAGTAGCCTTGGCTCAAGGCATCACCGGGTACATTCTCCAATCGACCCAGCCCAAGGTTGAATACGAGTGTGCTTGCCGCGTTGCCGGCAGCGAACATGATGTGCTTCATCAGCAGGTCGTCGAATTCCTTCAGGGCCTGGTCGCGGTCTTCACGGCTTGCCAGGGCCATTTCCTTGAGCACGAACGGGTGGCAACGGATGGCGCCCTGGCCGAAGATCATCAGGTTGCGCGAGAGGATATTGGCGCCCTCGACGGTGATGAAGATCGGCGCCCCCTGCCAGTTCCGGCCCAGGTAGTTGTTCGGGCCCATGATGATGCCCTTGCCGCCGTGCACGTCCATGGCATGCTGGATGCATTCACGGCCGCGCTCGGTGAGGTGGTACTTGAGAATCGCCGACAGCACCGAGGGCTTTTCGCCCAGGTCCACGGCCTTGGCGGTGAGCAGGCGGGCGCTGTCCATCAGCCAGGCGTTGCCGCCGATGCGTGCCAGGGATTCCTGGATGCCCTCGAACGCGGCAAGCGGCACGTTGAACTGTTCACGGATAGTGGCGTACTGGCCGGTGACCAGGCTGGTGTACTTGGCCGCCCCCGTGCCGACGGCGGGCAGGGAAATCGAGCGGCCCACCGACAGGCAGTTCATCAGCATCATCCAGCCCTTGCCGAGCATGGCCTGGCCACCGATCAGGAAGCTCAGCGGCACGAACACGTCCTTGCCGCTGTTGGGGCCGTTCATGAAGGCAGCGCCCAGCGGCAGGTGGCGCTTGCCGATTTCTACGCCGGGGGTGTCGGTGGGGATCAGGGCCAGGCTGATGCCCAGTTCTTCCTGCTCGCCCAGCAAATGGTCCGGGTCGTAGGCCTTGAAGGCCAGGCCCAGCAAGGTCGCGACCGGGCCGAGGGTGATATAGCGCTTTTCCCAGTTCAGGCGCAGGCCGAGGACTTCTTCGCCTTGCCATTGGCCTTTGCAGATGACACCAGTGTCGGGCATGGCGCCAGCGTCGGAGCCGGCCAATGGGCCGGTGAGGGCGAAGCAGGGGATTTCTTCGCCACGGGCCAGGCGCGGCAGGTAGTGGTTGCGTTGCTCATCGGTGCCGTAGTGCAGCAGCAACTCAGCGGGCCCCAGGGAGTTGGGCACCATCACGGTCGAGGCCAGGTCGCCGCTGCGGGTGGCCAGCTTCATCGCCACCTGGGAGTGGGCATAGGCGGAGAAACCTTTACCGCCATATTCCTTGGGGATGATCAGGGCAAAGAAACCGTTCGACTTGATATGCGCCCACGCTTCGGGCGGCAGGTCGAGGTCCTGGCCGATCTGCCAGTCGCTGACCATTGCGCAGAGCGCTTCGGTGGGGCCGTCGATGAAGGCCTGTTCCTCCTCGGTCAGCGTCGGTGCCGGGTAGGCGAGCAGTGTGCGCCAGTCGGGGCGGCCACTGAACAGCTCGCCGTCCCACCAGACGGTGCCTGCGTCGATCGCTTCGCGCTCGGTTTGCGACATGGGCGGCAGGGTGCGCTGGAACCAGCTGAACACCCGGCCGGTAAATACCCTGCGGCGCCAGTCGGGCAGCGCCACCACGGCCACCTTGAACGCCAGCACGATCCAGATCAGCGCCAGCAGCCAGCCGGGGGCGTTGCTGAAAATGCTCATCAGCAGGACGTAGGCCGCCACGATGCCGAGAATCTGCAGGGGCGCCAGGCGCCGGTGCGTGAGGTATGCCGCGCCGATCACCAGCACTACCAACCATAACAGCAACATAATCGGTCCTCCTTGGAACCAGGGGAGCTTGAACCGTCCCAGACAGCTTAGACGTAACGCCGTGAACGGCAGGGTCAGAACAGTGACAGGGTGTGGCGGTGGGAGTTTCAGGATATTTTCAGCCTGTGCCGGCCTCTTCGCGGGCACGCCCGCTCCCACAGGGATATCACAGGGTTCGAGACGGGTGAGGCACCTGTGGGAGCGGGCGCGCCCGCGAAGAGGCCGGTACAGGCGAGAAAACTCTGGAGTAGACTGTGCAGCCCTCCACATTCATAAGGACGTTGCCATGCTGAAGATCTGGGGCCGCAAGAATTCGAGCAATGTGCGCAAGGCGCTGTGGATTGCCCACGAACTGGGCCTGGACTTCGCGTCCATCGACGCCGGCGGCGCTTTCGGCGTGGTCAACGAGCCGCACTACCGCGCGCGCAACCCCAATGGCCTGGTGCCCCTGCTGGAGGACGGCGACCTGGTCCTGTGGGAGTCCAACGCCATCGTCCGCTACCTGTGCGCCGAGTACGGCGCCGAGCAAGGCTGGTACCTGGAAGACCCGCGCCAGCGCGCCCTGGCCGACAAGTGGATGGACTGGACCACCTCGGCCTTGGCAACCCCCTTCCGCCCGCTGTTCTGGGGCCTGCTGCGTACCCCGGAAGACCAGCGCGACTGGGTGGCGATCAACGCTGCGCACAAGCGCTGTGCCGAGCTGCTGGCGATGGCCGATGCTGCCCTGGCCCAGCAGCCGTATCTTTCCGGTGACCAGATCGGCATGGGCGACATCCCACTGGGGTGCTTCGCCTACGCCTGGTTCGAGCTGCCCATCGAGCGCCCGGCCATGCAGCATCTGGAAGCGTGGTACGCACGCCTCAAGGCACGCCCGGCCTACCAGGCTGCGGTGATGACGGCGCTGACCTGAATCGAACACCACGGCTGTTTCGATAGTCACTATCAATACACATGACTGTACTTGTGCGGCCAGGCCTTGCACCATTGGCCGCACTCACTGCGCCAGTGACGTTATCTGGCGTGTCCTGCACCTTATTCTTCGGTAAGTGACCCGCTATGAGTTCTGCCCTGTCCATCCGACAGCTCACCAAAACCTACGGCAACGGCTTCCAGGCCCTCAAGGGCATCGACCTGGACGTTGCCGAAGGTGACTTCTTCGCCTTGCTCGGTCCCAACGGCGCCGGCAAGTCCACCACCATCGGCATCCTGTCCACGCTGGTGAACAAGACCAGCGGCACGGTCAACGTGTTCGGCCATGACCTGGACCGCGAGCCCGCCGCGCTAAAGCGCTGCCTGGGCGTGGTGCCGCAGGAATTCAACTTCAACCAGTTCGAGAAAACCTTCGATATCGTGGTGACCCAGGCCGGCTACTACGGTATCCCGCCTAAACTGGCCAAGGAGCGCGCCGAGCAATACCTGACCCAGCTGGGCCTGTGGGACAAGCGCGACGTGCAGTCGCGTTCGTTGTCTGGTGGCATGAAGCGCCGCCTGATGATTGCCCGCGCGCTGATTCACGAGCCGCGCCTGCTGATCCTGGACGAACCTACCGCCGGGGTGGACATCGAGCTACGCCGGTCGATGTGGAGCTTTCTCACCGAGCTGAACCAGAAGGGCATCACCATCATCCTCACCACCCATTACCTGGAAGAGGCTGAGCAGCTGTGCCGTAACATCGGCATCATCGACCACGGCACCATCGTCGAGAACACCAGCATGCGCCAGTTGCTGGGCAAGCTGCATGTCGAAACCTTCGTCCTCGACCTCAAGCAGGACCTGGCCACGGCGCCGGTGTTGCAAGGCTACCCTTGCCGGCTGCTGACCCCGCACACGCTGGAAGTGCAGGTGGACAAGGACATCGGCATTACCGCGCTGTTCGGCCAGCTGGCCCTGCAGAACATCGAAGTGCAAAGCCTGCGCAACAAGACCAACCGACTCGAGGAGCTGTTCGTGTCCCTGGTGGAAAAAAACCTGTCGAAGGTGGCCGTATGAGTGTGGAACTGCGTACCAACTGGGTCGCCCTGAACACCATCGTCTACCGTGAAGTGCGGCGTTTTCTGCGCATCTGGCCGCAGACCCTGCTGCCGCCCGCGATCACCATGGTCCTGTACTTCGTGATTTTCGGTAACCTGATCGGCCGGCAGATCGGTGACATGGGTGGTTTCACCTACATGCAGTACATCGTGCCCGGGCTGATCATGATGTCGGTGATCACCAACTCTTATGGCAACGTGGTGTCGAGCTTCTTCGGCAGCAAGTTCCAGCGCTCGATCGAAGAGTTGATGGTGTCGCCGGTATCGCCGCACATCATTCTCGTCGGCTATGTGCTGGGCGGCGTGTTGCGTGGCCTGGCGGTGGGGGTGATTGTGACCATCCTGTCGATGTTCTTCACCGACCTGCAGGTTCACCACCTGGGCGTGACCGTGGCCGTGGTGCTGTTGACCGCGACCATTTTCTCGCTGCTGGGCTTCGTCAACGCGGTGTTCGCGCGCAACTTCGATGACATTTCGATCATCCCGACCTTCGTGCTGACGCCACTGACTTACCTGGGCGGGGTGTTCTATTCGATCAACCTGCTGCCGCCATTCTGGCAGACCGTGTCGCTGGCCAACCCGGTGCTGCACATGGTCAACTCGTTCCGCTACGGCATCCTAGGGGTGTCGGATATCAGCATCGGTACGGCGATCACCTTCATGCTGGTGGCCACCGCGGTGCTCTACCTGCTGTGTGTGCGCCTGCTGGTCAGCGGCCGCGGCATGCGCGCCTGAGGCCTTGCACCGGCATTGGCGGCGCCGCCACTGCCGGCCCACCCACCAGCGCCAGTACAGCATGGTGCCGAAGTAGCCAAGGATGCCCAGCACCACGCCGCACACCACCGAGCCGAGCAGGAAGGGTTGCCACAGCGTCGACAGCTGGTCGGTGATCCACTCGAAGGTCAGTTCGTCAGGCAATGTGCGCGGTGGTACCTGCATCAGCCAGGCGCCGGTCATGTAGGTGACGAAGAACACCGGCGGCATCGTCAGTGGGTTGGTCAACCACACCAGGCTGACCGCGATCGGCAGGTTGCCGCGTACCGGAATGGCCAGCGCGGCGGCCAGCAGCATCTGCGCCGGCATCGGGATCAGTGCCGCGAACAGGCCAACGCCCATGGCCCGCGCCACCGAATGGCGGTTCAGGTGCCAGAGGTTCGGGTCGTGCAGCAACTTGCCGAAAAAGCGTAAGGACTTGTGTTCCCGAATACTGGTCGGGTCCGGCATGTAGCGTTTGAAAAGTCGGCGCGGCATGTAGGCTCCCGGAGCGTTGACCCGGGCAGTATGCCCTTATTCCCGCTCAGCCTCGTTCAGAGTTTGTGACAATTGTTGAGCAAGCCGTGCCGGCAATTGGGCTATGCCTCAGAAGGTGATTTGGCTTCTGGAGCTCTACCTCATGCGCACAGGGATGTTGGCGCTTGCGCTCGGGCTGCTGTGCCTGGGCTTTCTTCCTGTATTGCCACCGGACGGGTGGTTGTGGGTGCTGGCGGCTTGCGCTGGCGTCTGCCTGTTCACCCGCGGGTGGCCATTGGGCTGTTTTCTGTTGGGGCTGTGCTGGGCCAGCTGGTCTGCCCAGCAGGCCCTGGATGACCGGCTGGCGGCCGCTTTGGATGGCCGCACCTTGTGGCTGGAGGGGCGGGTGGTCGGCTTGCCGGCACGCACGGCGCACGGTGTGCGTTTCGAGCTGGAGGCCGCCCGTTCGCGCCGTGCCGAATTGCCACAACGCCTGCAAGTCAGCTGGTTCGACGGGCCGCCGGTACGGGCCGGCGAGCAGTGGCGGCTGGCGGTGACCTTGCAGCGCCCCGCCGGGTTGTTGAACCCGCATGGGCCGGACCGTGAAGCGCAGTTGCTGGCCCGGCGGGTCGGCGCTACCGGTACGGTGAAGGCGGGGCAGCTGCTGGCGCCGGCCAGCTATGGGTGGCGGGACTCGCTGCGCCAGCGCTTGCTGGCGGTCGATGCCAACGGCCGGCAGGCCGCGCTGGTGGCCCTGGTGCTCGGCGACGGGACCGGCCTGGCGCGGGAAGATTGGCAGACGTTGCAGGCCACCGGCACGGTGCACTTGTTGGTCATTTCCGGCCAGCACATTGGCCTGGTTGCCGGTTTGCTCTATGGCCTGGTCGCCGGGTTGGCCCGCTGGGGGCTGTGGCCCGCACGGCTGCCGTGGCTGCCCTCGGCGTGCGCGCTGGCCATGGGTGCGGCACTGGCCTACGGCTGGCTGGCCGGCGCGGGGGTGCCGGTACAGCGTGCCTGTCTGATGCTGGCCGTGGTGTTGCTCTGGCGGCTGCGTTTTCGGCACCTGGGGGCGTTCCTGCCACTGTTGCTGGCGCTGGTGGTCGTGTTGCTGGTCGAGCCGCTGGCGGCGCTGCTTCCGGGCTTCTGGCTGTCGTTCGGCGCCGTGGCCACGCTGGTGTTTTGCTTCAGCGCCCGCTTGGGGGCATGGCGGCCATGGCAGGCCTGGACGCGGGCGCAGTGGGTGATTGCCATCGGTTTGTTGCCGGTGCTGCTGGCCGTGGGCTTGCCGGTGAGCCTGAGTGCGCCGCTGGCCAACCTGGTGGCGGTGCCATGGGTGAGCCTGGCGGTACTGCCGTTGGCCTTGCTGGGTACCTTGTTGTTGCCGTTGGGTGGGGCTGGGGAGGCCTTGTTGTGGCTGGCAGGTGGCTTGCTGGACGTGCTGTTTCGGGTGCTGGCGCTGGTTGCGCAGCAACGCCCGGCATGGGTGCCGCCGGCCCTGCCGCTATGGGCCTGGCTGCTGGTCTGCCTGGGGGCTTTGCTGGTGCTGCTGCCCCGTGGCGTGCCGCTGAGAGGGTTGGGCGGGGTGATGCTGTTGGCCCTTTGGGTGCCGCGCGAGCCGGTGCCTTTCGGGCAGGTGGAGGTCTGGCAGCTGGACATTGGCCAAGGCTTGGCGGTGCTGTTGCGCACCCGGCATCACAACCTGCTGTATGACGCCGGGCCGGCGAGGGGCGACAGCGACCTGGGGGAGCGGGTGGTGTTGCCGACCTTGCGCAAGTTGGGGGTGAGTCACCTGGACGTGATGCTGATCAGCCATGCCCACGCCGATCATGCCGGCGGTGCTGGGGCGATACAGCGGGGTTTGCCGGTCGAGCGGGTTATCGGTGGGGAAGCGCTGGATGATGTTCAGTTGCAACCCTGTGCCAGTGGCGAGCAATGGGAATGGGATGGCGTGGGTTTTTCGCTGTGGCGCTGGGCGGATGGGCGCAGCAGTAATGACCGCTCCTGTGTGTTGCTGGTCGAGGCGCAGGGTGAGCGGTTGTTGCTGGCCGGCGACATGGAGGTAGGGGCGGAGCGTGCCTGGCTGGCGGCGACCGACGCGCCACGCATTGACTGGCTGCAGTCGCCGCACCATGGCAGCCGCAGTTCCTCCAGCGAGGGGTTCATGCGTGCCACGGCGCCGCGTGGGGTGCTGATATCGCGGGGGCGCAATAATAGCTTTGGACACCCGCATGCGCAGGTGGTGGAGCGGTACCGGCGGCATGGGGTGGTGGTGCATGACACGGCGGTGCAGGGGGCTTTGCGGTTGGTGCTGGGTGGGTGGGGGGAGGTTGAGGGGATGCGGGGACAGCGGCGGTTCTGGCGGGCTCGGGTGGAGTGAGGGGAGGGGCTTGCAGGTGCTTGCCATGACATTTTCTATGCCCCAGGGGTTCGCCATGACAGTTGCAGCGCCTGTCAGCCCTGATACCGATCCAAGGCATGCTCCCTGATCTCCGGCAGATGAGCCTCCGCCGTGCCTATGGTAGAGTGGCGGCCTTTATCCGAAGGGGCGTTTACTGTGTGGGAATTGGTCAAGTCCGGTGGTTGGATGATGCTGCCGATCATTCTGAGCTCCATCGCTGCCATGGCTATCGTCATCGAGCGCCTGTGGACCCTGCGCGCCAGCCGCGTCACCCCGCCACACTTGCTGGGCCAGGTCTGGATATGGATCAAGGACAAGCAACTCACCAGTGACAAGCTCAAGGCGCTGCGCGCCGATTCGCCACTGGGTGAGATCCTCGCCGCGGGCCTGGCCAATTCGCGCCATGGCCGCGAAATCATGAAAGAGTGCATCGAAGAGGCGGCTTCGCGCGTTATCCACGAGCTGGAGCGCTACATCAGCACCCTCGGCACCATCGCTGCCATGGCCCCGCTGCTGGGCCTGCTGGGCACCGTGCTGGGCATGATCGACATCTTCAGTGCCTTCATGGGCACGCAGATGACCGCCAACGCCGCGGTACTGGCCGGTGGTATTTCCAAGGCCCTGGTCACCACGGCGGCGGGCCTGATGGTCGGTATTCCGGCGGTGTTCTTCCACCGTTTCCTGCTGCGCCGCATCGATGAACTGGTGGTGGGCATGGAGCAGGAGGCGATCAAGCTGGTGGAAGTGCTGCAGGGCGACCGCGAAGTGGAAGTGGCCGGAGGCAAGGCGTGAAGTTCCGGCGCAATCGCCAGCGGGAGAACGTCGACATCAACCTGGCGTCGCTGATCGACGTGGTGTTCGTGCTGCTGCTGTTCTTCGTGGTCACCACCACCTTCACCCGTGAAACGCAGCTGCGGGTCGAGCTGCCGGAGGCCGCTAGTGCCGAGCAGGCGCCGGCCGACCAGGGCAAGCTGGTGGAAATCACCATCAGCGCCGAAGGCGTGTACTCGGTGAACAACCACCTGCTGCCCAAGAGCGACCTGGCCACACTGAGCGAGGCCATCGAGCGTGAGTCGGGTGGTGACAACAAGCTGCCCCTGGCCATCAGTGCCGATGGCAAGACCCCGCACCAGGCTGTGGTCACTGCGATGGATGCTGCCGGCAAGCTCGGCTTCAGCCAATTGCGCATGACCACCGTCGAGGCGGCCCAGGGCACGCCCTGATGGCTATCGCCGACCGCCTGCTCGCCGCCTGGTACGCCGGGCACCCGGCGCTGGCGCTGCTGCGCCCGCTGGAGGCGTTGTACCGCCGCGTGGTCACGCGCAAGCGCGCGCGCTTTCTAAAGGGTGAAAGTGCCAGCTACCGCGCACCGGTGCCGGTCATCGTGGTGGGCAATATCACCGTGGGTGGCACCGGCAAGACACCGATGATTCTCTGGCTGATCGAGCATTGCCGCCAGCAGGGGCTGAACGTCGGCGTGGTCAGCCGTGGCTATGGCGCCAAACCGCCGCAGTTGCCGTGGCGGGTGTTGGCCGACCAGTCTGCCGAACAGGCCGGGGACGAACCGCTACTGATCGTGCAGCGCAGCGGGGTACCGCTGATGATCGACCCAGATCGCGCCCGCGCCGTGCAGGCCCTGCTGGCCAGTGAACCGCTGGACCTGATCCTGTGTGATGACGGCATGCAGCACTACCGCCTGGCACGTGACCTGGAGCTGGTCCTGATCGATGCCGCGCGTGGCCTGGGCAACGGCCGCTGCCTGCCGGCCGGCCCGCTGCGCGAGCCTGCCGAACGCCTGCAGGGCGCCGATGCGGTGCTGTTCAATGGTGCCGGCGAAGACCGTGTCGGTGGCTTTGGCCTGCGCCTGCAGCCATCCGCACTGGTCAACCTGCGCAGTGGCGAGCGCCGCCCACTCGACCATTTTCCCGCCGGCCAGCGCCTGCACGCGGTGGCCGGTATCGGCAACCCGCAACGTTTCTTCAATACCCTGCTGGGGCTAAACTGGCAGCCGCTGCCGCACCCTTTTGCCGACCATGCACACTTCAGCGCCCGGAGCCTGGCCTTCAGCCCACCGCTACCGCTGGTCATGACCGAGAAGGACGCCGTGAAATGCCGCGCCTTCGCCGCCGACGACTGGTGGTACCTGGCTGTCGAAGCACAGCCCACGCCGGCATTCAGCGCCTGGTTCGACAGCCAGCTGCAGCGTTTGCTGCACAAGCCCTGAGCCCGTTTTCATTTCTGGCCATCTGGCCTAAAGGAAGCCTTCAATGGACACCAAACTGCTCGATATCCTCGCCTGCCCAATCACCAAGGGCCCGCTCAAGCTCAGCGCCGACAAGACCGAGCTGATCAGCAAGGGTGCCGGCCTGGCCTACCCGATTCGCGACGGTATCCCGGTCATGCTGGAGAGCGAAGCACGTACCCTGACCGACGACGAGCGCCTGGACAAATGAGCCTGGACTACACCGTGGTGATTCCTGCCCGCCTGCGTTCCACGCGCTTGCCAGGCAAGCCGCTGCTGGCCATCGCCGGCAAGCCGATGGTGCAACATGTATGGGAGCAGGCGCGCAAGAGCGCGGCCAGCCGCGTGGTCATCGCTACCGACGATGCCAGCATCTTCGAAGCTTGCCAGGCCTTTGGCGCTGAAGTGCTGATGACCCGTGTCGACCATGAGTCGGGTACCGACCGCCTGGCTGAAGTGGCGACGCAACTAGGCCTGGCGGCCGATGCCATCGTGGTCAACGTGCAGGGTGACGAGCCGCTGATCCCGCCGGTGATCATCGACCAGGTAGCTGCCAACCTGGCTGCCCACCCGCAAGCGGCCATCGCCACCCTGGCCGAGCAGATCCATGAGCCGGAAACCGTGTTCAACCCCAATGCGGTGAAGGTGGTCAGCGACAAGCACGGCCTTGCCCTGAGCTTCAGCCGGGCGCCGCTGCCGTGGGCGCGTGACACCTTCGCCAAAGGCCAGGACCAGTTGCCAGCCGGCGTACCTTACCGCCGCCATATCGGCATGTACGCCTACCGCGTGGGCTTCCTCCACGACTTCGTCAGCTGGGGCCCCTGCTGGCTGGAGCAGACCGAAGCCCTGGAGCAGTTGCGTGCCCTGTGGCACGGTGTGCGCATCCACGTCGAGGACGCGATCGAGGCGCCTGCCGTGGGTGTAGACACCGCAGAAGACCTGGAGCGCGTACGGCGCTTGCTGGAGGCCTGATGCGCGTACTGTTCGTGTGCCTGGGCAACATTTGCCGCTCGCCCACTGCCGAAGGCGTGCTGCGCCACCAGCTACAGGCTGCCGGGCTCGCCGACCGCGTGCAGGTGGCCTCCGCGGGTACGGGCGACTGGCACGTTGGCAAATCACCCGACAGCCGCACCTGCAAGGCGGCGCTGGCGCGTGGCTATGACTTGTCCAGGCAACGCGCGCAGCAGGTCAAGCAGCGGCACTTCGCCGAATACGACCTGGTGCTGGCCATGGACGAGAGCAACCTTCGCGACCTGCGTGCCCTGCGCCCGCCAACGGCGACGGGCGAGCTTGACCTGTTCCTGCGCCGCTATGGTGCGGCATTGGATGAAGTGCCTGACCCGTACTACGGCGGCGCCGATGGCTTCGAGCAGGTACTCGACCTGATCGAATCGGCCTGCCAGGCGCTGGTGCTGGAAATCAAGGGGCGGATATGACCGGGCAATGGCAGGAGCAGGTATCGCTCAAGCCTTACAACACCTTCGGCATCGACGTGAAGGCGCATTACTTCAGCCAGGCCCGCAATGACCTGCATGTGCGCCAGGCGCTGAGCCAGGCTCAGCGCCTGGCGTTGCCAGTGCTGGTGATCGGCGGCGGCAGCAACCTGCTGCTGACGCGCGATATCGATGCGCTGGTCTTGCACATGGCCAGCCAGGGCCGCCGGGTGCTCAGTGATGACGGCGAGCATGTGGTGGTCGAAGCCGAGGCCGGCGAGCCCTGGCACCCGTTCGTGCAGTGGACCCTGGCGCAGGGTTTTTGCGGCTTGGAGAACCTCAGCCTGATCCCTGGCACCGTGGGCGCTGCACCCATGCAGAACGTGGGTGCCTACGGGGTGGAGATCAAGGACGTGTTCGTCGGCCTTACGGCCCTGGACCGCGAGACGGGCGAGCTGCGCGACTTCGCGCTGGCGGACTGTGCCTTCGGTTACCGCGACAGCGTATTCAAGCGTAACCCAGGCCGGTGGTTGATCCTGCGGGTGCGGTTTGCCTTGAGCCGGACCCTGCACGCGCACCTGGACTACGGCCCGGTCCGCCAGCGCCTGGCAGAGCAGGGCGTGACCGAACCGACGGCGCAGGCGATCAGCGATGCGATCTGCAGCATTCGCCGCGAAAAGCTGCCAGACCCGGCCGAGCTGGGTAATGCCGGAAGCTTCTTCAAGAACCCGGTGGTTTCAGCCGAATGCGTGGCGCGTATCCGTGCGCAGTACCCCGGCGTGGTCGCCTATCCGCAGGCTGACGGTCAGGTAAAGCTGGCCGCAGGCTGGTTGATCGAGCAGGCAGGCTGGAAGGGCTATCGCGAGGGTGATGCCGGGGTGCATCGCTTGCAGTCGCTGGTGCTGGTCAACCATGGCCAGGCGAGTGGGGCGCAGATGCATGCGCTGGCGCGACGGATCCAGGCCGATATCCTCGAACGGTTCGGGGTTGAGCTGGAGATGGAGCCTAACCTGTACTGAATTAGAGGGCGGTGCAGAACCTGTAGGAGCGGCCTTGTGTCGCGATGGGGCGCGTAGCGGCCCCAGATTTCAGCGTCAATGCAAATATTCCCGGGGCCGCTTTGCGCCCCATCGCGACACAAGGCCGCTCCTACAAAGGGCAGCCCCGGCGCTGACATAAAGTGATAGGCCAAGAAAAAGCCCCGCCAGTTCGCACTGGCGGGGCTTTTTCATTCAGCCTTGGCTATCAACCATGATGAGGCTTTTGCTCATCGGCGGTTTCCAGGGCTGGCTCGCCAGTGGCTGCAGCAGCTTCCTGCGCGGCTTTGGCGGCAGCCTCGGCCTCACGTTTGCGGCGGCGCACTTCACGCGGGTCGTTCGGCGCGCGGCCGTTGGCCAGCATGACAGTGGCAGGCTCTACCACAGCTGGGGCCGCGACCGGCGCAGGCTCGACAACCACAGGTGCAGGCTCGGCCACTACTTCTGGCTGGGCTTCGGCAACCGGGGCAGGCTGTTCGACAGCCGGCGCAGCCTCGACCACGGTCGGCGCTTGCTCGATTTCACCGGCTTCGACAGCTGGCGCTTCTACCGGAGCTTCGACAGCCACGGCCGGCTCGACAACAGGCGCTTCTTCGACGACCGGTTGTGGCGCGACTTCGACCACTGGCTCGGCAGTTGCCTCGACCACGGCCACAGGCTCGCTGACCGGCTGCTCGACCACTGGGGCCACGGCCACTTCTTCAACCTTGGTGACAACTTCGACTTGCTCGAGCTTTTCAGCCTGCTCAACCGGCTGGGCGGCTTCGCTGTTGTCGGTTGCTGCAGCGGCAACGACGTCAGCGTTGGCGCGCTCGGCCTGTTGGTTGGCCTGGGCCTCGGCATCGCTGCTGATGTTGCTGGTCGCGACAGCGGCAGTCACGGCCAGGCCCGCCGCCAGTTCAGCACCCAGCTCGGTGGCCTGGTGCTGCTGTGGCTGCTCGTCGCTGCCTTCTTCTTCGCCGTCGATCAGCTCGCCATTGGCATTGCGCTGACGTTCACGACGGTTGCTGCGGCGACGCTGGCCACGCGAGCGGCGGCGCGGACGCTCGCCATCCGTGCCTTCCTGCTCGTCTTGCAGCTGTTCTTCGTTCGGCAGTTGCTCTTCGGCCAGCTCGGCAGCCTGTTCGGCCGCTTCTTCGGCAGCGCGTGGCTGACGCTCTTCACGGGGTGGGCGTGGGGCACGCTCTTCACGCGGAGCACGTTCTTCGCGCGGGGCACGTTCTTCGCGCGGGGCACGTTCTTCACGTGGAGCACGTTCTTCGCGCGGAGCACGCTCTTCACGCGGGGCGCGTTCTTCACGCGGTGCACGCTCTTCACGGGCTACGCGCTCTTCACGCGGCTGCCGCTCTTCACGCTCGGCTGGCGGAGTGGCATCCAGCGGCTCGCGCAGTTCGCGCACGCGCTCTTCGCCACGGTTGCCACGGCGGTCTTCGCGTGGCTGGCGTGGGGCGCGTTCCTCGCGTGGTGCGCGCTCTTCACGTGGCGCACGTTCTTCACGCGGGGCGCGCTCTTCGCGTGGCGCACGTTCTTCACGCGCAGCGCGTTCCTCGCGTGGCTGACGCTCTTCGCGTGGTGCGCGTTCGGCACGCTCTTCACGTGGTTTACGCTCTTCGTCGCGGCGGCCATTGCGGTTGCGGCTTTGCTGACGGCCGTTGCGGCGTTCTTCGTTGCGTGGGCTGCGCTCGGCGGCCGGTTTCTCGGCGGCAGGGGCGACCGGGGCAGCGGCAGGCTCGTCCTTGCCGGCGAACAGGCTGACCAGCGACTTGACCAGGCCCTTGAACAGGCTTGGCTCCGGCGCGCTCGGCGCGGCGGCGGCGGCCGGTGCAGGCTGCTGCACTTCGGCGGCGGCCGGTACCGGTGCATTGGCGCGGGCCGGGGCGGTTTTCACGGCCGCTTCCTGGCGAACCAGGGTACGGGTAGCAGTCGGTTGTGGTGCTTCTTCGGTTTCGCTGGCGGCGATTTCGTAGCTGGACTGGTTGTTCAGCACTTCCGGGTTGTCGTCGCGCAGGCGCTGGACTTCGAAGTGCGGGGTTTCCAGGTGATCGTTCGGCAGGATGATGATGCGCGCACGGGTGCGCAGCTCGATCTTGGTGATGGAATTACGCTTTTCGTTGAGCAGGAACGCTGCTACCGGGATTGGCACCTGGGCACGCACTTCGGCGGTGCGGTCTTTCAGGGCTTCTTCTTCGATCAGGCGCAGGATGGCCAGCGACAGCGACTCGACGTCACGGATGATGCCGGTGCCGGAGCAACGTGGGCAGACGATGCCGCTGCTTTCACCCAGCGATGGGCGCAGGCGCTGACGGGACATTTCCAGCAGGCCAAAGCGGGAGATGCGGCCAACCTGCACGCGGGCGCGGTCGGCTTCCAGGCACTCACGCACGCGCTCTTCGACGGCGCGCTGGTTCTTGGCCGGGGTCATGTCGATGAAGTCGATGACGATCAGGCCGCCGATGTCACGCAGGCGCAGCTGGCGGGCGATTTCCTCGGCCGCTTCCAGGTTGGTCTGCAGGGCGGTTTCTTCGATGTCGCTGCCTTTGGTGGCGCGCGCCGAGTTGATGTCGATGGACACCAGGGCTTCGGTCGGGTCGATCACGATCGAGCCACCGGACGGCAGGTCGACCACGCGCTGGAAGGCGGTTTCGATCTGGCTTTCGATCTGGAAGCGGTTGAACAGCGGCACGCTGTCTTCGTAGAGCTTGACCTTGCTGGCGTACTGCGGCATCACCTGGCGGATGAAGGTCAGGGCTTCTTCCTGGGCGTCGATGCTGTCGATCAATACTTCGCCGATGTCCTGGCGCAGGTAGTCGCGGATGGCGCGGATGATGACGTTGCTTTCCTGGTAGATCAGGAACGGCGCGGCGCGGTCCAGGGACGCTTCCTTGATGGCGGTCCACAGTTGCAGCAGGTAGTCCAGGTCCCACTGCATTTCTTCGCTGCTGCGGCCCAGGCCGGCGGTGCGCACGATCAGGCCCATGTCGCCCGGTACGGTCAGGCCGTTCAGGGCTTCGCGCAGTTCGTTGCGCTCTTCGCCTTCGATGCGGCGCGAGATGCCACCGGCGCGCGGGTTGTTGGGCATCAGTACCAGGTAGCGGCCGGCCAGGCTGATGAAGGTGGTGAGGGCGGCACCTTTGTTGCCACGCTCTTCCTTCTCGACCTGAACGATGACTTCCTGGCCTTCGCTGAGCACTTCCTTGATGTTCACCCGGCCTTCCGGGGTTTTCTTGAAGTATTCGCGGGAGATTTCTTTCAGCGGCAGGAAGCCGTGACGTTCGGAACCGAAGTCGACGAAAGCGGCTTCGAGGCTGGGTTCGATGCGGGTGATCTTGCCTTTGTAGATGTTGGCCTTTTTCTGCTCACGCGCGCCGGACTCGATGTCCAGGTCGTAGAGACGTTGGCCGTCCACCAGGGCTACACGCAACTCTTCGGGTTGAGTTGCGTTAATCAGCATTCTTTTCATGTTGTACCGTCGGTTTCCGGGCTGCCGGAAACGGCGTTCGGCACACACGACGTCTCATGGTCGGTGCCAAGGTGCGCAAAGGGTGGCCGGGCCACCCCCGTGTCGAGCAACGTTCGGCACCAGCCGGTTGCCCAGCCTGCCGTTGTCGCGACGACGCGTCCTGTTTGCTGCGGTGCCAACAAGGCCCCGGTGGCTTCGAATGGGTATCCGAATCAACCAAGCGGGCCTTGTGCACTCAGTCAGGAGGAGGAATCAACCGTCAGCCGTGGACGCCCGGGGGCATCTGTTCAGGACCTTATCCGCTCACCAGCCTTCAATCGGCTGCTGGCCGGACGCGGTGCTACACGGTCCGAGGGCTGTGCATCTCCACCCTGCACGTATCCCTGATAATTCGGGTGCTGCCGCGCGCTGAATCCGCAACGGGTTGCATTTTTCGCCAGCTTCGAATGGGAAGCTGACGCCATTACATGTCCAAGGCTGTTGTTTCCGGAGCATTCGCCTTGCGTTGCGTGGAAGCGACGGGGGCGGGCAGAGCTACAACGAAAAGAATCGGGTAAGCAGGTGAACAACCACACTTGTCGTTTTTTTTCGGTCTTCTCTACACAGCGCTGGTGGCGATTCCAGGCAATTCGGTAAACTGGCGAAAACCCCGTAGGACGGCCTCGCGTCCTGGAGAATTGCGTAGGTCAGCAACCGGCTCGGGGCCTGTTTTTGCTGGCCTGCCACTTTTGGCGGCGTTCGCGACTATAGCAGCAATGATTAAGTGCTTCAATTCCATAAAAAATTGTTATGATTCCCGCCATGACGACCAATACCCCTCCGACTTCCGGCGTACAGCTGATCGAAGTCGCGCCGGAGCTTGCCGGCCAACGCATCGACAATTTCCTCATCACGGCGCTCAAGGGCGTACCCAAGACCCTGGTCTACCGCATCCTGCGCAAGGGTGAGGTGCGGGTCAACAAGGGCCGCGTGAAACCCGAGTACAAGATCCAGGCCGGCGATATCGTGCGGGTGCCGCCCGTCCGCCTGCCGGAGCGCGACGAGCCGGCACCGGTCGCCCAGGGGCTGTTGCAGCGCCTGGAGGCGGCCATCGTCTATGAAGACAAGGCGCTGATCGTGATGAACAAGCCGGCCGGCATCGCCGTGCATGGCGGTAGTGGCCTGAGCTTCGGCGTGATCGAGGCGCTGCGCCAGCTGCGCCCTGACGCCAAGGAGCTGGAGCTGGTGCACCGCCTGGACCGCGACACCTCCGGTCTGCTGATGATCGCCAAGAAGCGCAGCATGTTGCGCCACCTGCATGCGGCGCTGCGCGGTGATGGCGTGGACAAGCGCTACATGGCATTGGTGCGGGGCCACTGGCCCACGGCCAAGAAACAGGTCAACGCGCCCCTGCTCAAAAGCAACCTGCGCTCGGGCGAGCGTATGGTCGAGGTGAACGATGAGGGCAAGGAGGCGCTGACCCTGTTCCGCGTGCTGCGTCGCTTCGGCGATTTCGCCACCATTGTCGAGGCGCGGCCGATCACCGGGCGTACCCACCAGATTCGCGTGCATACCCTGCATGCCGGGCACATGATCGCCGGCGACAACAAATACGGCGACGAAGATTTCAGCCGCGAAATTCGCGAGTTGGGTGGCAAGCGCCTGTTCCTGCACGCCTACGCGCTGACCGTGCCGCTGCCGGACGGTGGCGAGCTCAAGCTTGAAGCGCCGGTGGACGAAGTCTGGGCCAAGACGGTGGAGCGGCTGAGTGCGCCGTGACCTATGAAAAAAGCTTATGAACTGCTGATCTTCGACTGGGACGGCACGCTGGCCGACTCCATCGGGCGCATCGTCGAGTCCATGAACGCGGCTGCCGTGCGTGCCGGTGAGGCGCAACGCAGTGATGATGCGATCAAGGGCATCATCGGCCTGGCCCTGGACGAGGCCATCCATACCCTGTACCCGCACCTGGAGCCCGTTCAGGTCGAAAGCTTCCGTCAGCACTACGCTGATATCTACACCGCCCTGGATCAGCAGCCTTCGCCGCTGTTCGAGGGTGTGAGCGAGTCGCTGGACGCCTTCCGCGCCGAGGGTTACCGCCTGGCGGTGGCCACCGGCAAGGCCCGTCGCGGCCTCGATCGGGTGCTCAAGGCCAATGGCTGGCAGGCGTTTTTCGACATTACCCGCGCCGCTGATGAAACCCGTGGTAAGCCACACCCGCTGATGCTCGAGGAAATTCTCGGCCATTGTGGTGTAGAACCGCAGCGTGCGCTGATGGTCGGAGATTCGGCATTCGACCTGCAAATGGCCAGCAATGCCGGCATGCATTCGGTGGCCGTGGGCTATGGTGCCATGTCGTTACAGGCGCTGGCCGAGTTTGGCCCGCAGGTGTGCATCGAGCATTTTTCCCAGCTGCGCGAGTGGTTGGCTGGGGCCGCAATTCCACTTCCAAGGTAGGTGAGCATGGCAGACGAATGGAAAGCCCCCGAGGCCGAGCCCGGGGAGCGCGAAGAGCGCAAGAGCTGGCAACTGCTGGAAAAGACCCTGTTGGCCAGTGTGCAGGAGCAGCGCCGCTCACGGCGCTGGGGGATTTTTTTCAAGCTGCTGACCTTCGTTTACCTGTTCGGCATCCTGGCGCTGTTCTCGCCGCTGATGGATATGGACAAGGCGGCCTCGCGCGGTGCCAGCCATACCGCACTGGTCGAGGTGCGTGGCGTGATTGCCGACCAGGAGGCGGCCAGCGCAGACAATATCGTGAAGAGCCTGCGTGAGGCCTTCAAAGACAGCAAGACCAAAGCTGTGGTAATGCGCATCAACAGCCCGGGTGGCAGCCCGGTGCAGGCCGGTTACGTGTACGACGAAATCCGCCGCCTGCGTGCCGAATACCCGGCCATCAAGCTGTACGCGGTAATCGCCGACCTGGGGGCGTCCGGTGCCTACTACATTGCCAGTGCCGCAGACGAGATCTACGCCGACAAGGCCAGCCTGGTCGGGTCCATCGGGGTAACGGCGGCCGGCTACGGCTTCGTCGGCACCATGGAAAAGCTGGGTGTCGAGCGCCGCGCCTACACCTCGGGTGAGCACAAGGCGTTCCTTGACCCGTTCTCGCCGGAAAAGCCCGAGGAGACGCGGTTCTGGCAAGGGGTGCTGGACACCACGCACAACCAGTTCATCGCCATGGTCAAGCAGGGCCGCGGCGAGCGCCTGAAAGACAAGGAGCACCCGGAGCTGTTCAGTGGCCTGGTGTGGTCGGGTGAGCAAGCCAAGGCGCTGGGGCTGGTGGATGGGCTGGGCAGTGCCAGTTATGTGGCGCGTGAGATCGTGGGTGAGAAGGAGTTGGTGGACTTCACCGTGCAGGAATCGCCGTTTGACCGCTTCTCCAAGCGGGTCGGGGCCAGTGTGGCTGAGCACCTGGCCATGTGGATGGGCTTCCAGGGGCCACAGCTGCGCTGATTGCCTGTTCTGGCCCCATCGCCGGCAAGCCGGCTCCCACAGGCATCCCACAGTTCTCAAAACTTGTGCAGTACCCGTGGGAGCCGGCTTGCCGGCGATGTGCCGCAGAGCGGCCCCAGGCCCTCAAGGAATCACCACCCCTTCCTTGGTCAGCATGTCCACCAGCCGAATCAACGGTAGCCCGATCAGGCTGGTGGCGTCGCAGCCATGGGTGCTCTGAAACAAACTCACCCCCAACCCCTCCGCCTTGAAGCTGCCAGCGCAGTCCAGCGGCTGCTCCGCCGCGACATAGCGCTCCACCTGCTCGCGGCTCAGTTCGCGCAAGGTCACGGTAAACGCTATGCAATCGACCTGGCATTGCCCGGTGGCGCTGTTAAGCAGTGCCAGCCCGGTCAGGAAGCACACCTGCTGCCCGCTGCACGCCAGCAGTTGTTCGCACGCGCGCTCGAAGGTCTGCGGCTTGCCCAGCACCTGTTCGCCCAGCACCGCCACCTGGTCCGAGCCGATGATCAGGTGCCCGGGGTGGTTGCCCGCCAGTGCCTCGGCCTTCTGCCTGGCCAGGCGCTGCACCAGCTCTGGCGCTGGCTCGCCGGCCTGGCGCTGCTCGTCTATGTCGGGGCTTGCCCAGGTGAAAGGCAGTTGCAGGCGGGCGAGCAGTTCGCGGCGATAGGCAGAGCTGGAAGCCAGTAACAGAGGAAGCATGGTAGACTCCTGATTCAGTTGAACAAATTCTATCACGCACGATGCCGCCTAATTTCCTTTGACAGGGGCGGGGGGCATCCCTATTATGCTGCGCCTATGTTGAATGACCCGATTCCACCTCACGTTGACCCGCGCAAATTAGCCGATCGTGGCGTAACCCTTAACGGTTCGCTGCCGCTCGCTGATTTGGAAAGACTCTGCGACCCGCTTTCCGACAATGTCGGTACGGTGCAGGCGAAGTTCGATTTTGAACGAGATGAACAGCACGTGGTGGTTATCCACAGCGAGCTGGACGTCGAAGTCAAAATGGTTTGCCAGCGTTGTCTTGAGCTGGTCACCCTGCCGATCCATAGCGAATGCACTTACGCTGTGGTGAAGGAGGGTGCGAATACCCAGTCGTTGCCGAAAGGCTATGACGTGCTGGAACTGGGCGAAGATCCTTTGGATCTGCAGGCATTGATCGAGGAGGAGCTTCTGCTCGCCCTGCCAATCGTGCCTGCTCATCATCCGGAAGAATGCCAGCAGCCGGCGGGCGCAGACGAGCCCGAATCGAGCAAGGACGAGGTATCGCGGTCCAACCCGTTCAGTGTTTTGGCGCAGTTAAAGCGTGACCCAAACGTTTAGGAGTTAATCAATTATGGCTGTTCAGCAGAACAAAAAATCCCGCTCTGCCCGTGACATGCGCCGCTCGCACGACGCCCTGTCGGAAAACGCGCTGTCGGTAGACAAGTCCACCGGTGAAGTCCACCTGCGCCACCACGTTTCGCCAGAAGGCGTATACCGTGGTCGCAAAGTGGTCGACAAGGGCGCTGACGAGTAATCCTTGTCCGCTCAGGTCATCGCGATCGACGCAATGGGCGGGGACTTCGGTCCCCGCAGCATTGTTCAGGCTAGCATTGCCTGCCTTTCCGCTACCCCCTCGTTGCACCTGACCCTCGTCGGTCAACCCTCCCTCCTGGAAGATCTTGTCAGCGGCATTGCGGCTGCGGATCGCGCGCGCCTGCAAATCGTCGCCGCCAGTGAAGTGGTCGGCATGGACGAGCGGCCATCCCAGGTGCTGCGTGGCAAGCCGGACTCGTCCATGCGCATCGCCCTGGAACTGGTGCGTGATGGCAAGGCCCAGGCCTGCGTCAGTGCCGGCAACACTGGCGCGCTGATGGCATTGTCACGCTTCGTGCTCAAGACCCTGCCGGGTATCGACCGCCCGGCCATGGTGGCGGCGATCCCGACCCAGGCCGGTTACTGCCAGTTGCTCGACCTGGGCGCCAATGTCGATTGCAGTGCCGAAAACCTGTACCAGTTCGCCGTGATGGGGTCGGTGGCCGCCCAGGCCCTGGGTGTTCACCGCCCGCGGGTGGCGTTGCTGAACATCGGTACCGAGGACATCAAGGGCAACCAGCAGGTCAAGTTGGCGGCAAGCCTGTTGCACAATGCCCGCGGGCTCAACTATGTGGGCTTTGTCGAAGGTGACGGGCTGTACCGTGGCGAGGCGGATGTGGTGGTGTGCGACGGCTTCGTTGGCAATATCCTGCTCAAATCCAGCGAGGGCCTGGCCACCATGATCGGTGCGCGGATCGAGCAATTGTTCAAGGGCGGGTTGCTGGCGCGGGCCGCTGGAGCCGTGGCCATGCCCCTGCTCAAGCGCCTGCAGGCCGACCTGGCGCCGGCGCGGCACAATGGCGCGAGTTTCCTGGGTTTGCAGGGTATCGTCATCAAGAGCCATGGCTCTGCGGGCGTTCAGGGGTTCCAGAGTGCCATCCAGCGGGCGTTGATCGAGATTCAGGAGAATCTGCCGCAGCGTTTGCACGGGCGTTTGGAGGACCTGCTGCTTTAGCCTGCGACGGGGCCCGGGCAGGCAAACAAAGACCTTAGGCATATCCCCGATGAAGTGCTTAAATGTGACCGCTTGGTCTGCGTCTTCATCCAAGCTTTCAGATTCCGCGCCTGGCCCAAGGCCTGGCGTACCCTATCCGACGACAAGATCATAAGGGCTTGTTCAATGTCTGCATCTCTCGCATTCGTCTTTCCCGGTCAAGGTTCCCAGTCGCTGGGCATGCTCGCCGAGCTCGGCGCCGAGAAGCCAGTGATCATCGAAACCTTCAAGGAAGCTTCTGAAGCTCTCGGTTACGACCTGTGGAAGCTGGTTCAGGAAGGTCCGGAAGAGCAACTCAACCAGACTGACAAGACGCAGCCGGCGATCCTCGCCGCGTCCATCGCGCTGTGGCGTCTGTGGCTGGAAGAGGGCGGTGCCACGCCAGCTTTCGTGTCCGGTCATAGCCTGGGTGAATACAGCGCCCTGGTCGCTGCCGGCAGCATCAGCCTGAAAGACGCTGTGCGCCTGGTCGAGCGCCGTGGCCAGCTGATGCAGGAAGCGGTACCTGCCGGGCACGGGGCCATGGCCGCCATCCTCGGCCTGGACGACGCTGTGGTCGTGGAGCTGTGCGCCGAAGCGGCTGAAGATGAAGTGGTCAGTGCCGTCAACTTCAACTCGCCAGGGCAGGTGGTCATCGCCGGCAACAAGGCGGCGGTCGACCGCGCCATGGAGCTGTGCAAGGCCAAAGGCGCCAAGCGCGCCCTGCCGCTGGCCGTCAGCGTGCCTTCGCACTGCGCCCTGATGAAGCCAGCTGCCGAGCGCTTTGCCGATGCGGTCAACGCCATCGAGTGGAAGGCCCCGCAGATTCCGGTGGTGCAGAACGTCACCGCCGCCATCGCGGCCGACCTCGATGCCCTCAAGCAGGACCTGCTGGCGCAGCTGTACCAGCCGGTACGCTGGGTTGAGTGCGTGCAGGCCCTGGCGGCCAATGGTGCAGTCAATCTGGTCGAGTGCGGCCCGGGCAAAGTCCTGGCTGGCCTGAACAAGCGTTGCGCCGATGGCGTGACCACTTACAACCTCAATACCCCTGACGCCGTTGCCGCCACCCGCGCGGCACTGGCCTGATTTGGAGAAGCTTGCATGAGCCTGCAAGGTAAAGTTGCACTGGTCACTGGCGCCAGCCGTGGCATTGGCCAGGCCATTGCCCTGGAACTGGGCCGCCAGGGCGCAACCGTGATTGGTACCGCCACTTCGGCCTCCGGCGCCGAGCGTATCGCCGCCACCCTGAAAGAGCACGGTATCACCGGCACCGGCATGGAACTGAACGTGACCAGCGCCGAGTCGGTTGACGCGGTACTGGCTGCCATTGGCGAGCAGTTCGGCGCCCCGGCCATTCTGGTCAACAACGCCGGCATCACCCGGGACAACCTCATGCTGCGCATGAAAGACGACGAATGGTTCGACGTGATCGACACCAACCTGAACAGCCTCTACCGTCTGTCCAAGGGCGTGCTGCGTGGCATGACCAAGGCCCGTTGGGGTCGTATCATCAGCATCGGCTCGGTCGTCGGTGCCATGGGTAACGCTGGCCAGGCCAACTATGCGGCTGCCAAGGCCGGGCTGGAAGGCTTCAGCCGCGCCCTGGCGCGTGAAGTCGGTTCGCGTGGCATTACCGTCAACTCGGTGACCCCTGGTTTCATCGATACCGACATGACCCGCGAACTGCCTGAAGCGCAGCGCGAAGCCCTGCAAACCCAGATTCCACTGGGCCGCCTGGGGCAGGCCGACGAAATTGCCAAGGTGGTTTCGTTCCTGGCTTCGGACGGTGCAGCCTATGTAACCGGTGCAACCGTGCCGGTCAACGGCGGGATGTACATGTAACCCTGCAACTCAATGTGACGGATTTCGTAAAAAAAGAGTCATACTGCGAGCCTAAAATCCGTTATAAAGCTGCAATCAGATTCCAGACAGCGGGTGCGGTGACTAGCCTGAAGGCAGGTTCAGCTTGAAAAGCGAACGTCTTTCTATAAAATTAGCCACCGGCCAGCTGCCTGCATATATCCATTAGGAGTGAAAACTAGGTATGAGCACCATCGAAGAACGCGTCAAGAATATCGTCGCCGAGCAACTGGGCGTCAAGGCAGAAGAAGTGACTGTTGAGAAGTCCTTCGTCGATGACCTGGGTGCCGATTCGCTTGACACCGTTGAACTGGTGATGGCTCTGGAAGAGGAATTCGAGACCGAAATCCCTGACGAAGAAGCCGAGAAGATCACTACCGTTCAAGCTGCTATCGACTACGTCAAGAACCACCAGGCTTAAGACGTTACCGTCGACGCTACTTGTCGGGGAAAACCGCACTGCCTTCGCTGGCGTGCGGTTTTTTCTTTGCGAGCGCCGCGTATTGTCCAGGCCGCCTCGTTCACCGCGCACCAAGAGCCTGTTGCCATTTCATTCCAGCGCTTGAATGCAATGCCAAGAGACTCTGTTATTAGAAAAGGAGAGTACTGTGTCGCGTAGACGCGTCGTGGTCACCGGTATGGGTATGCTGTCGCCACTGGGTACCGATGTACCGAGCACCTGGCAGGGCATTCTGGCTGGCCGCAGTGGCATCGGTCCGATCGAACACACGGACCTGTCTGCCTACTCCACCCGTTTTGGCGGCTCGGTGAAAGGCTTCGAGGTGGAGCAGTACCTGTCGGCCAAAGAGGCCCGCAAACTCGACCTGTTCATCCAGTACGGCCTGGCGGCCGGGTTCCAGGCGGTGCGTAATGCCGGCCTGGAAGTCACCGACGCCAACCGCGAGCGCATCGGCGTGGCCATGGGGTCGGGGATCGGTGGCCTGACCAACATCGAAGAAACCAGCCGCATCCTGCATGACTCGGGGCCGCGTCGCATTTCGCCATTCTTCGTGCCGGGCTCGATCATCAACATGATCTCGGGTTTCCTGTCGATCCACCTGGGCCTGCAGGGCCCCAACTACGCCATTGCCACGGCCTGCACCACCGGCACCCATTGCATCGGCATGGCCGCGCGCAATATCGCCTACGGTGAAGCCGACGTAATGATTGCCGGCGGCGCCGAAATGGCCGCTTGCGGGCTGGGCATGGGTGGCTTCGGTGCTTCGCGCGCGCTGTCCACCCGCAACGACGAGCCTGCCCGCGCCAGCCGCCCATGGGACAAAGGCCGCGACGGTTTCGTGCTGTCCGACGGTGCCGGTGCCTTGGTGCTCGAAGAACTGGAGCATGCCCAGGCCCGTGGGGCGACCATCTATGCCGAGTTGATCGGTTTTGGCATGAGCGGCGACGCCTACCACATGACCTCGCCACCAGACTCCGGTGAAGGCGCTGCGCGCTGCATGGCCAACGCCCTGCGCGATGCTGGCATCCAGCCGGAGCACGTGAGCTACATCAACGCCCATGGCACTTCGACCCCCGCGGGCGATATCGCCGAGGTGGCGGCGATCAAGCGCGTATTCGGCGACCACGCCTACAAGCTGGCAGTCAGCTCGACCAAGTCGATGACCGGCCACCTGCTGGGGGCAGCCGGCGCGGTAGAGGCGATCTTCAGTGTGCTGGCGATCAACAGCCAGATGGCGCCGCCGACCATCAACCTGGACGAACCGGACGAGGGTTGCGACCTGGACTTCGTGCCGCACCAGGCGCGCAGCATGCCGATCGATGTGGTGTTGTCCAACTCGTTCGGCTTTGGTGGCACCAACGGCTCGCTGGTGTTCCGCCGGTTCGCCGGTTGATGCTCAGCTGGATCGACGGCCAGCCTGCGACTGCGCTCAATCTGCAGAACCGCGGGCTGGCTTACGGCGATGGTCTTTTCGAAACCATCGCCGTTCGGCATGGCCGGCCCAGCCTCCTGGATGGCCATCTCGCTCGCCTGGCGCTGGGTTGCCAGCGGCTGGCGATTGGCGCCGACCTGGCGCAGGTGCGTGAGGAATTGCTGCGCTACGCCAGCCAGCTCGGCGACGGGGTAGCCAAACTCATCCTCACCCGTGGCGACAGCCAGCGTGGTTACGCGCCGGTTGCCGATGCCGTGCCCCGGCGTATCCTGCAGGGCGGCCCATTACCCAGCTATCCTGTTGCCCATGCCGAGCAGGGCGTACGCTTGTTCCCCTGCCAGACACGGCTTGGGGAACAACCGTTGCTGGCCGGGCTCAAACACCTCAACCGCCTGGAGCAGGTGCTGGCCCGTGCCGAATGGCAGGACAGTGACCATGCCGAGGGCCTGATGTGTGACGGGCAAGGCCGGGTGATCGAAGGGGTATACAGCAATCTGTTCCTGGTGCGCGACGGCGTGCTTTTTACTGCCGACCTCAGCCGTTGTGGCGTGGCCGGGGTCATGCGCGGTGCCTTGCTCGAACAGGCGCGCTTGCAGGGTATTACGGCCAACGTCTGCGACCTGCCGTATGGTGCGCTGGAGCAGGCCGATGAAGTATTTGTTTGCAACAGCGTCTATGGCGTGTGGCCCGTGCGCGGGCTTGCCGCGTTAAACTGGTCGCCGGGCCCGCTTACCCGAAAACTGCAGGCCGTTGCCCGTACGTTACTGGAAACCTGAATTCGTGAGACGTAAATTCCTGCTGCTGCTGGAAATGGGTCTGATCCTCGCCGGTCTGGCGCTAGGCTGGTCGGCCTGGAAAATCAACTCGGTCCTGGAGCAGCCACTGCACGTCACGCAGGAACGCCTGCTCGACGTGCCCAATGGCACCACGCCCAACCGCATGTTCTACCGCATGCAAACCGAAGGGCTGCTCGACGACGCCGTCTGGTTGCGCCTGTACTGGCGCTTCAACATGGCCGGTACCCCGTTGCACACCGGCGAATATCGCCTCACCCCTGGCATGACCGTCGAGCAGCTGTTCGACGCCTGGCGCCGGGGCGACGTAGTTCAATACAACCTGACCCTGGTCGAGGGCTGGACCTTCCGCCAGCTGCGCGCGGCCGTGGCCAAGCATGAAAAGCTCAAGCACACCCTGGATGGCCTGTCGGACGCCGAGGTCATGGACAAACTCGGCCATACCGGTGTGTTCCCTGAGGGCAGGTTCTTCCCCGATACCTACCGCTTCGTGCGCGGCATGAGCGACGTCGAATTGCTGCAGCAGGCCTACATGCGTCTGGAAGAGGTGCTGGCCAAGGAATGGGCCGAGCGCGCCACCGACCTGCCGTACCGCGATCCCTACCAGGCGCTGATCATGGCTTCGCTGGTGGAGAAGGAAACCGGCATCCCCCAAGAGCGCGGGCAGATCGCCGGGGTGTTCGTGCGGCGTTTGCGCCTGGGCATGATGCTGCAGACCGATCCGACGGTTATCTACGGGATGGGTGAACGCTATAACGGCAAGATCACCCGTGCCGACCTGCGTGAGCCTACGCCCTACAATACCTACACCATCACTGGCCTGCCGCCCACGCCGATTGCCATGGTCGGCCGCGAGGCGATTCACGCGGCGCTTAACCCGGCCGATGGCACCAGCCTGTACTTCGTCGCCCGTGGCGACGGCAGCCATGTGTTCTCCGACGACCTCAACGATCACAACTCGGCGGTGCGGGAGTTTCAGCTCAAGCGGCGGGCAGACTATCGCTCCAGCCCCGCGCCGCAGCAGCCGGCAAAGCCGGGCGCCGATGACGCTGCGCCAGCCGCCGGCGAAGAGCAGCCGGTACCCGATGAGCCGGCTGCGCAGCCGGCGCCGGCCGCTCCCGCCGGTGATGCCCAGGCGGCCGAGCCGGCAACGCCTGACGAACAACATTAAGGACTGCCTGTGAGCGGCTTGTTTATTACTTTGGAAGGCCCCGAAGGCGCGGGCAAAAGCACCAACCGCGACTACCTGGCGGCGCGCTTGCGCGAGCACGGCCTGGATGTGGTGCTGACCCGTGAGCCTGGTGGCACGCCGCTGGCCGAGAAGGTGCGTGAGCTGCTACTGGCCCCCAGCGATGAACCCATGGCCGCCGACACCGAACTGCTGCTGGTGTTCGCTGCCCGCGCCCAGCACCTGGCCCAGGTGATCCGCCCGGCGCTGGCCCGTGGCGCTGTGGTGTTGTGCGACCGGTTTACCGATGCCACATATGCCTACCAGGGCGGCGGGCGCGGCCTGTCGGTCGAGCGTATCGCCACCCTGGAGCAATTCGTCCAGGGCGACCTTCGCCCGCAGCTGACCCTGGTGTTCGACCTGCCGGTCGAAGTCGGTTTGGCCCGTGCCGCTGCGCGCGGCCGCCTCGACCGCTTCGAGCAGGAAGGCCAGGCGTTTTTCCAGGCTGTGCGCCAGGCCTACCTGCAGCGCGCCCAGCGCGAACCGCAGCGTTACAGCCTGCTGGATGCCGCACAGCCGCTCGCAGCCGTGCAGCGTGCTATCGATGCGCTGTTGCCGGCCATCGTGGAGCGTTGCCGTGGCTGAGGCCTACCCATGGCAGCAGGCGCTCTGGCAGCAATTGGCCGGGCGCAGTCAGCATGCCCATGCCTACCTGCTGCACGGGCCGCAGGGCATTGGCAAGCGGGCCATGGCCGAGCGTCTGATGGCCCGCCTGTTGTGCCAGCAGCCGCAAGGCCTTGATGCCTGCGGCACCTGCAAGTCCTGCCTGCTGCTGAAGGCCGGTAGCCACCCTGACAACTACATCCTTGAGCCCGAAGAGGCCGATAAGCCGATCAAGGTCGACCAGGTCCGTGAGCTGGTGGCCTTCGTGGTGCAGACGGCGCAGTTGGGTGGGCGCAAGGTGGTGTTGATCGAGCCGGTCGAAGCCATGAACGTCAATGCTGCCAACGCACTGTTGAAAAGCCTTGAGGAGCCCTCCGGCGACACCGTGTTGCTGCTGGTCACGCACCAGCCCAGCCGGCTGCTGCCGACCATCAAGAGCCGTTGTCAGCAGGTAGCCTGCCCCCAGCCAAACCTGGCCCAGAGCCAGGCCTGGCTGGCCGCGGCGTTGCCTGATATGGACGAGGCCGAGCGCGACGAATTGCTGAGTTTGGCCGCCGGCTCGCCGCTGATGGCGATCAGCCTGCAGGCGCAGTGTGTGCGCGAGCAGCGTGCGCTGGTTACTGACGGGGTGAAGAAGTTGCTCAAGCAACAGCAATCGCCCAGCCAGCTGGCTGAAGCCTGGAAGGCTGTGCCGATGTTGAGGGTATTCGACTGGTTCTGCGATTGGGCGCACCTCATTCTGCGCTACCAGTTGACCCAGGACGAGGAGGGGTTAGGCTTGGCCGATATGCGCAAGGTGGTGCAGTACCTGGCGCAGAAAAGCCGCCAGGCCAAGGTGCTGGAGGTGCAGGCGTGGATCCTCGAACAGCGCCAGAAGGTGCTGGGTAAGGCCAATCTCAATCAAACCCTGTTGCTCGAATCGCTGCTGGCCCATTGGCTGCAACTGCCGGGCGTCCGCTGATTTCCCATTTTCCATGTGTGCCGCTATCCCATGCTCGTAGACTCCCATTGCCACCTTGACCGTCTTGACCTCAGTGCCCATCAGGGCTCGCTCGATGCTGCGCTGCAGGCGGCGCGTGATCGCGGGGTGGGGCATTTCCTGTGCATCGGCGTCAGTGCCGAAAACGCCGGCGCGGTAAAGGCGTTGAGCGAGCAGTACGCGGATGTCGACTGCTCGGTCGGTGTACACCCGCTGGACCTGGCGCCGGGCGAAACCCCGGCGCTGGAATGGCTACTGCGCGAACTGGCCCACCCGCATGTGGTGGCCATTGGCGAAACCGGGCTGGATTACCACTACGAGCCTGAAGCCGCTGAATTGCAGCAGGCCTCGTTCCGCCTGCACCTGGAGGCTTCGCGGCAGACCGGCAAGCCAGTGATCGTGCATACCCGGGCGGCGCGTGCCGATACCCTGGCACTGCTGCGCGAGGCCAATCTGCCGCAGGCTGGCGTGCTGCACTGCTTTACCGAAGACTGGGACATGGCCAAGGCGGCGCTGGACCTGGGCTATTACATATCGCTGTCTGGCATCGTTACCTTCCGCAATGCCGATGCCCTGCGGGAAGTGGCGCGGCAAGTGCCGGTCGACCGCTTGTTGGTGGAAACCGATTCGCCGTACCTGGCGCCGATTCCGTATCGCGGCAAGCCGAACTTGCCGCAATATGTGCGGGAAGTGGCGGAGTATGTGGCTTCGCTGCGCGGGGCCAGTTATGGGCAATTGGCGGAGCAGACAACGGCTAACTTCAAGCGGTTGTTTCCGTTGGCGCGGGTGGGTTGATTCATTGGAGTTGAAGGTTGTGTGAGGGCCATGAGGTGCCTGCCACAATAAATTCAGCGCCTGTGGGCTCGAACACCTTCGCCCCTCATACCATCCCCAAAACCCCACCTCCAACGCATATCCCCCGCAAACACACAAAAAAAACCCGGGTTCTGGGGGAGGAATCCGGGTTAAGACCATTAGGAGTAAAACAAAGGTACGCGGTCCCTGAGCACCTTTATCGGCGCGCTGCTAGGGGGGATGCGCCGCGCCAACACTTCTAGTATTGGCCAGGTTTGGCGGCCTGCCAGTGGCTATTGGTCGTTTTTTAAACAGATTTGGAATACGGCCGCGTCTGGTTCCTCCCGCATCGTATGGTCGAGAGCATCCTGAAACACAGCCATGCTCGGAAGATCCGTGCAATTTCCCGCAAGTTAGGCATAATAAACCGCTTCGATTGTCATCCAGTCCTTCCCATGCAGAAAGAACCTCGTAAGGTCCGTGAGTTTCGCCGTCGCGAACAGGAAATCCTCGATACCGCGCTCAAGCTGTTTCTCGAGCAAGGTGAAGACAGCGTCACCGTCGAGATGATCGCCGACGCCGTGGGCATCGGCAAAGGCACGATCTACAAGCACTTCAAGTCCAAGGCCGAGATCTACCTGCGCCTGATGCTCGACTACGAGCGCGACCTGAACGGGTTGCTGCACTCGGCCGACGTCGACCGTGACAAAGAGGCCCTGTCGCGTGCCTATTTCGAATTCCGCATGCGTGACCCTCAGCGTTACCGGCTGTTCGACCGCCTGGAAGAAAAGGTGGTCAAGGGCAACCAGGTGCCGGAAATGGTCGAACAGTTGCACAGCATCCGCGCTTCCAACTTCGACCGCCTCACCCAGCTGATCAAGGGCCGCATCAGCGAAGGCAAGCTCGAAGACGTGCCTCCTTACTTCCATTACTGCGCCGCCTGGGCACTGGTGCATGGCGCCGTTGCGCTGTACCACTCACCGTTCTGGAGCAATGTGCTGGAAGATCAGGAAGGCTTCTTCCAGTTCCTGATGGACATTGGCGTGCGCATGGGCAACAAGCGCAAGCGCGACCCGGAACCGTCCCACTGAGCTACGCCCCACCGGCTATGCGTACAGGGCTTGCAAAAACCTGATTTATGAGTCAGCTTTTGCCGGCCCCTTTTACCCATGCCGGAGTCATCCATGATCGTCGATCGTCAAGGCAGGCGGTTTCGCAACCTGCGTGTCAGCCTGACGGCTGCCTGCAATTACGCCTGTACCTATTGCGTGCCCGACGGCAAGCGCCTGGTGGCGGCGCAGGACGAGCTTTCGGCAGACGCACTGGCGCGTGGCGTGGCCTACCTGATTGAAGCAGCCGGCATCGAGCGCTTGCGTATCACCGGTGGGGAACCGCTGGTCAGTCCGCGCCTGGATGCCTTTCTCGCCGCGGTGGCCAAACTCGGCCTCGAGGATATTTCGCTGACCACCAATGGTCAGCTGCTGGGCCGTAAGTTGCCGCAATTGCAGGCAGCCGGAATTCGTCGGCTGAACGTTTCGCTCGACACCCTGGACCCGTTGGCGTTTCGCCAGATCGCCCGCGGCGGCGACCTGGCCACGGTGTTGGCGGCGATGGAGCGGGCCCGCGCCATGGGCATGCAGATCAAAGTGAACATGGTGCCGATGCGCGGGCAGAACCTCGACCAGGTGCTGCCGTTGCTGGATTACTGCATGGCGCGCGGCTTTGAGTTGCGTTTCATCGAACTGATGCGCATGGGCCACCTGGCGCGTGATCACTCTGCTTTCCTGCGGCAATTTGTCAGCCTCGATGACCTGCTCACGCTGATCGGCGGTCAGCACGCCTTCGCCCGTGTCGCTGCGCCGGTGGACGCCACCGCCATGCGCTATCAGATCCCCGGCAAGGGGCACTTCGGCGTCATCGCCAATGAGAGCGTGCCGTTCTGCCGGACCTGCTCGCGGCTACGGCTGTCGTCCACAGGTTGGCTGCATGGCTGCCTGTCGTCGGGTAATCGTCATTTCGTTGGCGACCTTCTGGAGAAACCACGTCACCAAGCCTTGCCGGCGTTGCAGCGGTTACTGGTCAAGGCGCTGGCGGACAAACAGGCATTGGCGTTTTCCGGCGGCGTGACGGTGATGAAGGTAATCGGCGGCTGAAGCTGGCGCAAAAGCTGCATCCGCCGGCTATTCGCCGGTTTTTCGTCGCCGGTCACTGGAGGAAAGATGCGTAGCCTGGTCTTGCTGCTGGCGCTGATGGCGTTGGGCGGTTGCATGAATGTCAGCGATATGGGCGAGGGCGTCCGCTATCACATGAGCGACGCAGGGCTGCTGGACCATAGCGAAACCCGGCGCACGCTGTCGATTCGCCTGCAGCCCGACTCGTTCATCTTCATAGGGCAGGGCGCATTCGTGCCGCCTGGCAAGGGCCCGGTACCCCGGCAGAATGCAGTGGCCGAGCAGGCGTTCAAGAGTTTCGTCGAGTATTTCCCGCTGGTGCGCCGCGCCCAAGGCCCGCTGGGCCTGGAAGAGGCCATTGCGCAGGCCCGTTCGGTCGGTGCCGACTATGTGCTGTATACCCGCTTCGCCCGCACCGACGACCGCATCGGCAATGGTGACGAGTGGTACGATGAGCAAGCCGTCGACCGCCTGGGCTGGGACAGCGGTGTGGTGCAGATGATGCTGATCGAAACCAATACCCGCTACCTGATCGATACCGCTCGCATCAAGAGCCGTGGCGGTTTGTTGACGTTCCACGATAAAACCCCCGAGGATTTGCTTGCCGCACCGATGCGCGAGTACGCTCGTAGCCTTCTGGGCATGAGTGAGTGAGGCGAGTGTGATGAGCGACACCGGTAAGGCCAACGACCTGCTGGCGCAGATCCCCAAGGCCAAGGGCCTGCCACCGGTCCACCTGTGGAACCCCGATTTCTGCGGTGACATCGACATGCGTATCGCCCGCGATGGCACCTGGTATTACCTGGGCACGCCCATCGGCCGCAAACCGATGGTGCGGCTGTTCTCGACCATCCTGCGCCGCGATGGTGACGATTACTTCCTGATTACCCCGGTGGAAAAGGTGGGCATCCAGGTAGACGATGCGCCGTTCGTGGCGGTGGCGCTGGAGGTGCAAGGGCAGGGCGAGCAGCAGGTGCTGCGCTTTACCAGCAATGTCGAGGATCAGGTCGAGGCCGGCCCGGCCAATCCGCTACGGGTAGTCACCGATCCGGTGACGCAAGCGCCGTCGCCGTACGTGCTGATGCGCAGCAACCTCGAGGCATTGATACACCGCAATGTGTTCTACCAGATGGTGGAGTTGGCGGTGCCGCGCGAGATCGATGGTGAGCAATGGCTGGGCGTTTGGAGCGGTGGCGAGTTCTACCCGATTGGGCGCAGCAGCTGATTGCATTGTGCGTGCGTCGCCGGCTTCGCAGCAAACGAAAAAGCCCCCGGCTGCTTTCACAGCCGGGGGCTTTTCCAATGTTTGGCTCCGCGACCTGGACTCGAACCAGGGACCCAATGATTAACAGTCATTTGCTCTACCGACTGAGCTATCGCGGAATCTGCGCACATCATACCGATCGCCAGGGGGAAGTCAAGCCACCCCCTGCCAAATCAAGCAGTTACAACACTTGCACGATCGCCTTGGTGACGACATGGATGTTGCTCTGGTTCAGCGCAGCCACAGCGATGCGGCCAGTGTCCAGCGCGTAGATGCCAAAGTCGTTCTTCAACCGGGCCACCTGCTCTACGCTCAGGCCCGAGTAGGAGAACATGCCGACCTGGCGACCGACGAAGCTGAAATCGCGATTGGCACCGTATTCGGCCAACAGCGCGACCATCTGCTTGCGCATGCCGTGGATGCGTTCGCGCATTTCGGCCAGTTCGGTTTCCCACATCTGGCGCAGCTCGGCGCTGTTCAGCACGGTAGCGACGATGGTTGCGCCGTGGGTGGGCGGGTTGGAATAGGTGGTGCGGATCACGCGCTTGACCTGCGACAGCACGCGGGTGCTTTCGTCTTTGGAGGCGGTAACCACCGACAGCGCACCCACGCGCTCGCCGTACAGCGAGAACGACTTGGAGAATGAGCTGGATACGAAGAACTCCAGGCCCGACTCGGCGAACAGGCGGACCGCGAAGGCGTCTTCGGCAATACCGTCGCCAAAGCCTTGGTAGGCCATGTCGAGGAACGGCACGTGGCCTTTGGCCTTGACCACTTCCAGCACGTTTTTCCAGTCGTCCAGGCTCAGGTCGACGCCCGTCGGGTTGTGGCAGCAGGCGTGCAGCACCACGATCGAGCCGGAGGGCAGGGCGTTGAGGTCTTCGAGCATGCCGGCGCGGTTGACGTCGTTGCTCGGGGCGTCGTAGTAGCGGTAGGTCTGCACCGGGAAACCGGCCGACTCGAACAGGGCGCGGTGGTTTTCCCAGCTCGGGTCGCTGATGGCCACCACGGCGTTTGGCGAAATCCGCTTGAGGAAGTCGGCACCGATTTTCAGTGCGCCAGTACCACCGACGGCCTGCACGGTGACCACGCGGCCGGCGGCCAGCAGTGGCGATTCGGCACCGAACAGCAGCTTTTGCACGGCCTGGTCGTAGGTGGCGATACCATCGATCGGCAGGTAGCCGCGCGAGGCATGCTGGGCTGCACGCTGGGTCTCGGCTTCGATCACGGCGCGCAGCAGCGGAATGCGGCCTTCCTCATTGCAGTACACGCCAACACCCAGGTTGACCTTGTCGGTACGTGGGTCGGCATTGAATGCTTCGTTGAGGCCCAGGATAGGGTCGCGGGGTGCCAGCTCGACAGCGGAAAACAGGCTCATTGTTACTTCGGCTCTGATTGGAGAGTGATAGGGCGTACACGCTCCAGCCGAATGCACTGAAGCGGTGCACAAACGGGGAGTCAGTATAGTGATACCGACCGGTGACCGCGACACTCTGGCGCGGCTTTTCCGGGTATTTGCGCAAATATTTTTTGACCATCGGTCTGATTGCCCGGTCAACCGTAATACCTGGTTGTGGCTGTGCCTTGAAAGCCGCCCCGTGCGGGCGCATTTGGGTATAGACTACTGGCTAAATTTACAGTTGCTGCAGCACCGCGAGGTCCGTCATGTCCGAGTTCCAGCTCGTTACCCGTTTCCAGCCTGCCGGCGACCAGCCCGAGGCGATCCGCCAGATGGTCGAGGGCATCGAGGCCGGGCTGTCGCACCAGACGCTGCTGGGGGTGACGGGTTCGGGCAAGACGTTCAGCATTGCCAATGTGATCCAGCAGGTTCAGCGCCCGACCCTGGTGCTGGCGCCGAACAAGACCCTGGCCGCGCAGCTGTACGGTGAGTTCAAGGCGTTTTTCCCCAATAACGCGGTGGAGTACTTCGTCTCCTACTACGACTATTACCAGCCGGAAGCCTATGTACCGTCGTCGGACACCTTCATCGAGAAGGATGCATCGATCAACGACCATATCGAGCAGATGCGCCTCTCGGCGACCAAGGCGCTGCTGGAGCGCCGCGATGCGATCATCGTCACCACCGTGTCGTGCATCTACGGCCTGGGCAGCCCCGAGACCTACCTGAAAATGGTCCTGCACGTGGACCGCGGCGACAAGCTCGACCAGCGCGCGCTGCTGCGCCGCCTGGCCGACCTGCAGTACACCCGCAACGAGATGGACTTTGCCCGCGCCACCTTCCGTGTAAGGGGGGATGTGATCGACATTTTCCCCGCAGAATCGGACCTGGAGGCCATCCGCGTCGAGCTGTTCGACGACGAGGTGGAGAACATCGCGGCGTTCGACCCGCTGACCGGCGAGGTCTTCCGCAAGCTGCCGCGGTTCACCTTCTACCCCAAAAGCCACTACGTCACCCCGCGGGAAACCCTGCTGGACGCCGTGGAGGGCATCAAGGCAGAGCTCAAGGACCGCCTGGAGTACCTGCACAAGGCCAACAAGCTGGTCGAAGCCCAGCGCCTGGAGCAGCGCACCCGGTTCGACCTGGAGATGATCCTGGAGCTGGGCTACTGCAATGGCATCGAAAACTACTCGCGTTACTTGTCTGGCCGCCCGGCGGGTGCACCGCCGCCAACGCTGTACGACTACCTGCCGCCCGATGCGCTGCTGGTGATCGACGAATCCCACGTCAGCGTGCCGCAGGTGGGGGCCATGTACAAAGGCGACCGTTCGCGCAAGGAAACCCTGGTCGAGTATGGCTTCCGCCTGCCGTCGGCACTGGACAACCGGCCCATGCGCTTCGATGAATGGGAGAGTGTCAGCCCACAGACCATCTTCGTTTCCGCCACTCCGGGGCCTTACGAGGCCGAGCATGCCGGGCGGGTGGTGGAGCAGGTGGTGCGCCCCACCGGGCTGGTCGACCCGCAGGTCGAAATTCGCCCGGCACTGACCCAGGTCGACGACCTGCTGTCGGAGATCCGCAAGCGGGTGGCTGCCGGCGAACGGGTGCTGGCCACCACCTTGACCAAGCGCATGGCAGAAGACCTCAGCGACTACCTGGCCGATCACGATGTGCGGGTGCGCTACCTGCACTCGGACATCGACACGGTGGAGCGGGTGGAGATCATCCGTGACTTGCGCCTGGGTACCTTTGACGTGCTGGTGGGGATCAACCTGCTGCGTGAGGGCCTGGACATGCCCGAGGTGTCCCTGGTGGCGATCCTCGATGCTGACAAGGAAGGTTTCCTGCGCTCGGAGCGGTCTCTGATCCAGACCATTGGCCGTGCGGCGCGTAACCTCAATGGCCGGGCCATCCTGTACGCCGACAACATCACCGGCTCGATGCAGCGGGCGATCGATGAAACCGAGCGCCGCCGCGAGAAGCAGATCGCCTTCAACGAAGCCAACGGCATCGTGCCCAAGGGCGTGATCAAGGACATTACCGACATCATGGAGGGCGCCACCGTACCGGGTGCGCGCAGCAAGAAGCGCAAGGGCATGGCCAAGGCCGCGGAGGAAAGCGCCCGTTACGAGGCCGAACTGCGCACGCCTGGGGAGATCACCAAGCGTATCAAGCAGTTGGAGGAGAAAATGATGCAGTTCGCCCGCGACCTGGAGTTCGAAGCCGCGGCGCAGTTGCGTGACGAGATCACCAAGCTGCGCGAGCGGTTGATCACCAGCTGAAGGCTGGCGCCGGCCCTGTGGGTGCATCGTAACACGCTCAATGGGCCTCGCCAGCTTTCAAGCCCTGGGGCAATTTGCGCGTCAGCAGCACCGCCACCATGCTTACCGCCAAACCAATCCCGACGAAGTGGAAAGCGTCGTTGTAAGCCATGATCAGCGCCTGCTGGTGGGTGATCTCGCTCAGCTTGCCCAGCGCCGCGTTGTCACTCCCCAGGCGCTCCGTCAGTTGCGCCAGGCGCTCGGCCACTTGGGGGTTGGTGGGCACCACGGCCTCACGCAGGTAATCGAAATACACCTTGGTGCGGGCGTCCAGGAGTGTTGCCAGCAAGGCAATGCCAATGGCGCCGCCGAGGTTGCGCAGGATATTGAACAGGCTCGACGCAGACCCTGCGTCCTGCGGCTGAATATAGGCGGTGGCGATAAGCGAGATGGTGACCATGATCATCGGCTGGCCCAGTGCGCGAATGATCTGCACATGGTTGAACTGCGGCCCGGCAAAGTCAGGGTTCAGTACCCCCGAGCCGAAACTGGCAGCGCCGAACAGGCAGAAGCCCAGCGCACACAGCACCTTGGGCGATACCACCTTCATCAGCTGCGGCACCAGCGGAATCAGGAACAGCTGCGGAATACCCATCCACATGATCACTTCGCCAATCTGCAGGGCGTTGTAGCCCTGCACCTGGGTCAGGTACAGCGGCAGCAGGTAGATCGAGCCGTACAACCCCACGCCCATGCCCAGGCTGGCGATGCTCGACAGGCCGAAGTTACGGTTGCCGAGTATGCGCAGGTTGATCAGTGGGTGCGGCCTGGAAAACTGCAGGATGACGAAGGTGATGAGGCTGACCAGGGCGACGCTGCCCAGGGCCACGATCAAGTGCGATTCCAGCCAGTCCTTGCGGTGGCCTTCTTCGAGAAATACCTGCAGGCAGCCCAGGCCCAGGCCGAGTGTGAGGATGCCGGCATAGTCGGTGCTTTTCAGCAGGTCCCAGTGCGCCTCCTTTTTCTCCAGCCCGTACAGCAGGCCAGCGATCATCACCAGGCCCGGCGGGATGTTGATGTAGAAGATGTATTCCCAGCCCCAGTTCTCGGTCAGCCAGCCGCCCAGGGTGGGGCCGATCGACGGCGCGAAGGTGGCGGTCATGGCGAACATGGCCATGCCCTTGGCACGGTGGTGCTCCGGCAGTTTGGTCAAGGTCAGGGTGAATGCCAGCGGGATCAGCGCGCCGCCGGTAAAGCCTTGCAGGGCGCGGAACAGGATCATGCTTTCCAGGTTCCAGGCCATCGAGCACAGCAACGAAGACAGCAGGAACCCGGCCGAAACCCACACCGCCAGGCGCCGCGCCGACAGCAGCTGCACCAGCCAGGCCGTCAGCGGGATCATGATGATTTCCGCGACCAGGTACGAGGTGGAAATCCACGAGCCTTCTTCCAGGGTGGCCGACAGCGCGCCCTGGATGTCCTTGAGCGAAGAGTTGGTGATCTGGATGTCCAGCACCGCCATGAAGGCGCCGAGCATCACGCTCATCACGGCGATCCAGTCGCGGCGGCTGGGTTCCCCCGTTGGGCGCAGCAGTTGTTCAGCGGCCATCGTGGCCTTCGTCTTCGTTGCGCAGGTCCACGGTGGCAGTGACCGACATGCCCGGGCGAATACGCCCGTGCAGAGGGTTGTCGGCGCGGAAGGTGAGTTTTACCGGGATGCGCTGGACCACCTTGGTGAAGTTGCCAGTGGCGTTGTCCGGTGGCAGCAGGCTGAATTGCGCACCCGAGGCTGCGAACAGGCTGTCGACCCGGCCTTCGATCGGCGTATCGGGGTAGCTGTCGAACAGCAGTTCGGCGCGCTGGCCTGGCTGCATATGGCCGATCTGGGTTTCCTTGAAGTTGGCCTGCACCCAGATGTCTTCGTCAGGCACGATTGACAGCAAGTAAGCCCCGGCCTGCACCACCTGGCCATTACGGGCACTGCGCTGGCCGATGGTGCCGCTGATGGGCGCGCGGATCTCGCAGCGGGTGAGGTTCAACTCGGCCTGGGCCAGGTCGGCGCGGGCATTGGCGATCTGCGCATCGAGGCGCTTGAGCTCGGCATTCAGTGCGCTGACCTGCTGGCGCTGGCTTTGCAGGTCGGCACGGGCCTTGTCCACTTGCGACCCGGCAACATGGCTGTCGGCCGACAGGGTGGTGACCCGTTCTTCCGACACAAACCCTGGCTTGCGCAGCTTCTCGGCGCGGCTCAGGTCCAGCCGCGAGCGGTCGAACGTGGCCTGGTTGGCGGCCACCTGGGCCTGGCCGGCGGCAATCAGGCTGCTTTGCTGGGTAAGGCGGCTTTGCGCCTGGGCGTACTCGGCTTCGCGGGTGGCCAGTGCCGCACGGGCGCGCTCAAGGGCCAGCTCGAAATCGGCCGCCTCCAGGCGCACCAGCAGGTCGCCCTGGTTGACATGCTGGTTGTCTTCGACCGGCACGCTGTCGATGCGCGCGCCCAACTGGCTGGAGACACGGGTGATCTCGCCCTGTACGTAGGCGTTGTCGGTGCTTTCGTAGAAGCGCCCCTTGAAATACCAATGGGCCAGGAAAGCCAAAGCAATGATGGCCACCAGGGTGAAGAATATCGCCAGGCGGCGTTTGAGTTGGGCAGGCATGGGGATTGTCGTTGCAGAAATGTAAATAAATTTAACAGCGGCAGATGGCCACTCGGCAAGTGACGTTCGCGCCATTGCTGGAGCCCGGTGCCCGCCACCTGCTAACATCCCGCCTTTGTTTCATCTTTCGTTCGAGACTCTCCATGACCACCGTACGCACGCGTATCGCGCCATCGCCTACCGGCGACCCTCATGTTGGCACTGCCTACATCGCCCTGTTCAACTACTGCTTCGCCAAGCAGCACGGCGGTGAGTTCATCCTGCGCATCGAAGACACCGACCAGTTGCGCTCCACGCGCGAGTCGGAGCAGCAGATCTTCGATGCCCTGCGCTGGCTCGGCATCGAATGGAACGAAGGCCCGGACGTTGGCGGCCCGCACGGCCCGTACCGGCAGAGCGAGCGTGGCGAGATCTACGCCCAGTACGCCAAGCAACTGGTCGACGCCGGCCACGCTTTCTACTGCTTCTGCACCGCCGAAGAGCTGGAACAGATGCGTGCCGAACAGCAAGCCCGCGGCGAAACCCCGCGCTATGACGGCCGTGCCTTGCTGCTGAGCGACGAGGAAGTGCAGCGCCGCCTGGCCGCTGGCGAACCGCACGTGATCCGCATGAAGGTGCCCAGCGAAGGCGTGTGCGTGGTGCCGGACATGCTGCGTGGCGATGTCGAAATCCCGTGGGATCGCATGGACATGCAGGTGCTGATGAAGAACGACGGCCTGCCCACGTACTTCCTGGCCAACGTGGTGGACGACCACCTGATGGGCATTACCCACGTGCTGCGCGGCGAAGAATGGCTGCCATCGGCACCCAAGCTGATCAAACTGTACGAGTATTTCGGCTGGGAGCAGCCCAAGCTGTGCTACATGCCGCTGCTGCGTAACCCCGACAAGTCCAAGTTGTCCAAGCGCAAGAACCCGACTTCGGTCACCTTCTACGAGCGCATGGGCTTCATGCCCGAAGCCATGCTCAACTACCTGGGCCGCATGGGCTGGTCGATGCCGGACGAGCGCGAGAAGTTCTCGCTGGCCGAGATGGTCGAGCACTTCGACCTGTCGCGCATCTCGCTGGGCGGCCCGATCTTCGATATCGAGAAGCTGTCCTGGCTCAACGGCCAGTGGTTGCGCGAGCTGCCGGTCGAGGAGTTCGCGGCGCGCCTGCAGAAGTGGGCGTTCAACAGCGATTACATGATGAAGATCGCTCCGCATGTGCAGGGCCGGGTGGAAACCTTCAGCCAGGTCGCCCCGCTGGGCGGTTTCTTCTTCGAAGGCGCGTTGAAGCTGGACGCCAAGCTGTTCGAAAGCAAGAAGTTGTCGGCCGACCAGGTGCGCCAGGTCATCCAGCTGATCCTGTGGAAGCTCGAAAGCCTGCGCCAGTGGGAAAAAGAGCGTATCACCGGCTGTATCCAGGCTGTGGTCGAGGCGCTGGAGCTGAAGCTGCGCGATGCCATGCCGCTGATGTTCGCGGCCATCACCGGCCAGGCCAGCTCGGTGTCGGTGCTGGACGCCATGGAAATCCTTGGCCCGGACCTGACCCGCTACCGCCTGCGCCAGGCCCTGGACCTGCTGGGTGGTGTGTCGAAGAAGGAAAACAAAGAGTGGGAAAAGCTGCTGGCTTCCATCGCCTGATTCAGTATTACACCTAACCTGTGGGAGCGGGCGCGCCCGCGAATGCGGTGTTTGATCTACGATCGCATTCGCGGGCACGCCCGCTCCCACAGGCCCAGCTGAAGCCAAAAAACCGGGGCAGGGCGGTAAGTGATTGTTATCTGTGAAAAAATTTTTGATTATTTTTGAAAATTCGTTTGACAGCCCTGCAATCCGATCTTAATATGCGCCCCGTCCACAGCGATGAACGTAAACGAAGCGCCAGGCACCCAGCCAGCGGTTCGGTTCAAAGCGACATTGTGGGGCTATAGCTCAGCTGGGAGAGCGCCTGCATGGCATGCAGGAGGTCAGCGGTTCGATCCCGCTTAGCTCCACCAAATTCCGCTTAACAGCCCAGGCTGGTAAGCAAGACCGGGTCCAGCAACCGGGTCTTGAAGGTAAGAAGGTTCGTCCCCTTCGTCTAGTGGCCTAGGACACCGCCCTTTCACGGCGGTAACAGGGGTTCGAGTCCCCTAGGGGACGCCAGTTTTGCACAAGCGATGTTGTAGATGTCGCTGGGCCGCGAGGCTAAAAATCCGGGGCTATAGCTCAGCTGGGAGAGCGCCTGCATGGCATGCAGGAGGTCAGCGGTTCGATCCCGCTTAGCTCCACCAATTCTGCCAGGGTTCACGCGAGTGAATCTTTGCGAAGGTTACGTCCCCTTCGTCTAGTGGCCTAGGACACCGCCCTTTCACGGCGGTAACAGGGGTTCGAGTCCCCTAGGGGACGCCACTTTTCCTGCGTTTTGCAGGGCTTAAAAAGGCTCGTCGATTATTGATGAGCCTTTTGTTTCGGGGCTATAGCTCAGCTGGGAGAGCGCCTGCATGGCATGCAGGAGGTCAGCGGTTCGATCCCGCTTAGCTCCACCATTTATGCCAGGGTTCATGCAAATGAATCTTTGCGAAGGTTATGTCCCCTTCGTCTAGTGGCCTAGGACACCGCCCTTTCACGGCGGTAACAGGGGTTCGAGTCCCCTAGGGGACGCCAATTTTTTTACCCGCGTTTTGCGGGACTTTGAAGGCTCATTCGATTATTGAATGAGCCTTTTGTTGTGCGCCAGGCATGGCGCGTTGCGCGTAAGCGCAACCTGCTTGGCTGTGGTGGCCAAGCGGGTGACTTGGAGGTGAAAGTCCTCTACACACCCGGCAAGGGGAAGTGTTAGCCGGAGGCAAGGGTGTCGCGGGCGACTGCGAATCTGAAGGAAGCCCGAGGCAAAATGCTGGCCTGACGAACAGGAAGCGGATCAGGCGGCACAGCGGGGTTAGGCGGCAACAATCGCCAAAGCCCAATACTTGCACGGAACGCTGTGACGTAAATCCGACAGGCATAAGCAGGAAGGTCACGCGAATTACCCTGGGAGATCTGTACGTTTGCCATTGTGCTACCGCGCGTCGAAAGGCGACGGGATGAGCGTGCAGAAGTCAGCCGAAGCCGTAGTAAGTGGCGGATAACCGCGCCACCAAGGGCCGAACAGGTTATGCCGCTAGTAGGCGTCACTGTCTCGTTGGTAGCCGTAATGCAGAAATTTCCCACAGCGGAAACTGTCATCCCGAATCCCGGCCAGAAGCCGAGGGTGATGCCTGACAGTGCAAAGGTGCCGGCGGCGTCAGCGACGTGGACGAACGCGGAGCCGGACACGCTGATGGAGCGGGTGCTTGCACCGGCCAACCTCAGACGTGCGTATCAACGCGTGGTCAGCAACAAGGGAGCGCCGGGTGCCGATGGCATGACGGTCGCTGACTTGGCGGGCTACATGAAACAGTATTGGCCAACCCTCAAGGCCAGGCTACTGGCCGGTGAATACCATCCACAAGCAGTGCGAGCGGTTGAAATTCCCAAGCCGCAGGGCGGCACACGGCAACTGGGAATCCCCAGCGTCGTGGATCGCTTGATCCAGCAAGCCTTGCAGCAACAGCTCACGCTCATCTTCGACCCACTGTTCTCGGACTACAGTTATGGCTTCCGTCCGGGCAGAAGCACACATCAAGCTGTCGAGATGGCCCGTGCCCATGTGGCATCGGGACATCGGTGGTGCGTGGAAATCGATCTGGAAAAGTTCTTCGATCGAGTCAACCACGACATCCTCATGGCCTGTATCGAGTGCCGGGTCAAAGATAAGTGCGTACTTAGGCTTATCCGTCGCTACCTTGAAGCGGGAGTCATGTCAGGTGGTGTCGTTAGCCCACGGCAGGAAGGGACGCCGCAAGGCGGCCCGCTCTCGCCGCTGCTGTCGAATATCCTGCTCGATGAATTTGACCGCGAACTGGAGCGGCGGGGCCATCGCTTCGTGCGCTATGCCGATGACGCGAACATTTATGTGCGCAGTCCTCGGGCTGGCGAGCGAGTACTGGTCAGTGTCGAGCGCTTCCTGAACCAACGTTTGAAACTGACGGTGAATCAGAAGAAGAGTCGAGTCGCGAGAGCCTGGAAGTGTGACTACTTGGGCTATGGGATGAGCTGGCATCAGCAGCCAAGGCTGCGGGTGGCAACGATGAGCCTGGGTCGCCTGCGCGACCGGCTCGCAGAGCTGCTACGCGGTGCACGGGGTCGCAAGATGGCAAATACCATCGAGCGGATAAACCCTGTATTACGAGGCTGGGCGGGTTACTTCAAGCTCAGCCAGAGCAAACGGCCACTTGAGGAACTGGATGGCTGGCTCAGGCACAAACTCCGCTGTGCCATCTGGCGCCAATGGAAGCAGCCCTCTACGAGGGTGCGCAACCTGATGCGCCTGGGTCTAAGTGAAGAGCGTGCCTGCAAATCAGCCTCTAATGGTCGAGGCCCATGGTGGAACTCGGGAGCATCTCATATGAATCAGGCGCTGCCGAAGAAGCTATGGGATCGACTCGGACTGGTCTCGATACTGGATACGATCAACCGGCTTAGCCGCATAGCCTGAACCGCCGTGTACGGAACCGTACGCACGGTGGTGTGAGAGGACGGCGGGTGTGAACCCGCCTCCTACTCGATTTCCCGGCAAGGGTTACCAGCGCAGCGAAACGGTGCCGAGCAAGGTGCGCTCTTCACCCCAGTAGCAGCGCCCGGCGTTATTGCAGCCGGCCACGTATTCTTTGTCGAACAGGTTGCGCGCGTTCACCTCTACCGACCAGTTGTCGTCTATCGCGTAGCCTACCTTGGCGTCGACCAAGGTTACGTCACCCGTGCTCGCTGAGGTCGCTGTTCAGTTCAAGCTCCACACCCTTGGCGCGGCTGGCGCCGATCTGACGGTAGTCACCCACGGCCGCGTCGTAGAGCACATCGTCCTTTTTGCGCAGGTCGAACACCGATGCGGTAAAGGCGGTGTTCCAGCCTTTGGGTTCGTACTTGATTCCGAGTTCGTACTGCTCGCTGGTGGTGGGGTCGAGTGGGCCGCTTCTGCTTTCGGTCTGCTGGGTCGGGGCGAAGGCGGTGGCATAGCTGGCGTACGGTGACAGGCCATTGTCGAACTGGTACATCACGCCGGTTTGCCAGGTGAACTTGCTGTCCCAGCTGTTCATGTCGGCCGCGGCGTTGAGGGTGCCTGCCTTGTTGCGGTATTGGCTGTTGACCCGGTCCAGGCTCAGCCCTGCCAGCACGGTGTGGTCGAAGGCGCCGGGGGTGAAGTGGCCTTCGAACTGGTTGTCCAGCGAGTAGGCGATGGACTTGTTATAGCGGTCGTAGGCCGTGTTGCCGAGGGTACTGCCGAAGCCGTTGTCGTTCAGGTTGCCTGGCCACATTTCTTGGCGGTCGATGCGCGACTGCAGGTAGCGCGAGTTCTGGCGGAACTGCCAGGTGTCGTTGAAGCGGTGGCTGAACGCGTAACCCAGGGTCCAGGTTTCCCGCTCGAAGTTGTCCCAGTCCGGGTTGCCGGACAACTGGTCCTTGTCGATCTTGCCGTTGGGGTTGTGCAGCAGGGTACCGGCGGCGGGGAAGCCCAGCTCCATCAGGGTGCGGTCGCGCTGATAGGTGGCCAGCACGGTCAGGCTGTTGTCATCATCGAAATTCAGCGTCAGCGAGGGGGCAAGGTACAGGCGGTCGTCGGGCTGGTGGTCGACCTGGGTATCGGCGTTGCGGCCCAGCATCACCAGGCGGCCCAGTACATTGTCCGCATCGGTCAATGGCCCGGAAATGTCCACGCCCAGCTGGCGGCAGTTGTGCGAGCCGTAGCTCAGTTGCACTTCCCCGCGGGGCTCGGCGGTGGGCTGCTTGCTGACCAGGTTGACCACGCCGCCGGGGGCGTTTTCACCGTACAGGATCGAAGTCGGCCCGCGGAACACTTCCACCCGCTCCAGGCCATAGGGTTCGCTGCTGGTGTCGTAGCGGTTGCCCTGTACCCGCAGGCCGTCGCGCAGCAGGCCATAACCGTAATCGGTAGCGTTGAAGCCGCGAATGAAGAACAGGTCGCCGGCCTGGCCATCGCCGCCGGCGAAGGGCGGCGAGAAAATGCCCGGCACATAGCCCAGCACTTCGGTGAGGGTTTGTGACTGCTGGTCGTCCAGGCGCTGGCGGGTCACCACCGAGACAGAGCGTGGGCTATCGGCCAGGGCGCTGCTGGTCTTGCTGGCCGTGCTGCTGGCGACCCCACGGTAACCCGTGCCGCTCTGGCCGTTGCTGACCAGCAGGGTGGCTGCATTGATCGCGGTAGCGTCCAGTTGCAGGGCGTTGCCCTCGGCCAGCGGTTGCAGCACATAGCCGGCGTTGCCTTGCGCAACCGCTTGCAAGCCGCTGCCCTGTAGCAGGCGGGCCAGGCCCTGCGCCACGCTGTAGCGGCCTTGCAGGCCCTGGCTGAGCTTGCCGGCGGCCAGCTCGTTGCTGCCGGCCAGGTAGATGCCGGCCTGGCTGCTGAACTGGTTGAGGGCGCTGGCCAGCGAGCCGGGGGCGCGGTGCGGCGGCACACAGCGAAAGCGGCGCGGCAAGCGCCAGGCGAAGCATGGGTTGGAAGGGCGTCGGCATGCGGGTCTCTGGAGTCGGTAAGGTGAGTTGGACGGGCTATGCCGGGTTAACCGAACGCGATTGGAAAAAGGGAACTGGCTTGGCATTGATTTTCATAACTGATGAACACCGCGTCGCCTGCTTCGCGGGCTCGCCCGCTCCCACAGGTACTGCGCCGGCTTCGAGTTCACGCTGTCTGTGTGGGAGCGGGCATGCCCGCGAAGAATCCAGCGCGATGCAAGGCGCTGGGTTCAAAGGTGTTCAGGTATCAAGCCGGCTCGACTGTGACCCACCACGGCGTCAGCCGCTGCACCCGCACCGGCAGTGCCGCTTGCAGCAATTCCAGCGCCCGGTCGGTGTCGTTGAGCGGAAACGCCCCCATCACCGACAACGTCGCCACCTCCGGGTGCCAGCCCAGGTGCCCATGGCAATAGCGCCCGAGCGTTTGCAGCAAATGCGCCAAGGGCATGCCTTCGGCGTTCAGTCTGTGCTGAACTGCAATCGGCAAGATGTTTTGCCTGCGCGCCATGGGACAACCTGCCGCCTTGACGCAAAGGGCTGCAATTTGTTTGTGCAGGCATTTCAAGTACAATCGGCAAAACGATTCAGCCATGTCAGTCAATGCGACAAAGGCAGGGTCGTTTTTTCGTTCTCTAGCTGCTGAACAATGATCAATAACAAGCCTGCGCTGAAGAACACGCTTTACTTGGGCCAGCCACAGGCCCTCCCTCTGTTCTTATGACTGGAATTGATCAATGTTCAAGAAAGCTGGCAAGACCTTGCTGGGTCTGGCTGTCGCTGCAAGCTGCATGCAAGCGCACGCCGCAGAAACCAAGAAAGTCGACGTACTGCTGGTCGGCGGCGGCATCATGAGCTCCACCCTGGCCGTGTGGCTGCACGAGCTGGAGCCAAGCTGGTCGATGGAAATGGTCGAGCGCCTGGACGGCGTGGCCGAAGAAAGCTCCAACGGCTGGAACAACGCCGGTACCGGCCACTCGGCGCTGGCCGAGCTGAACTACACCCCGGAAGACAAAGACGGCAACATCAATATCTCCAAGGCCATCGAAATCAACGAGGCCTTCCAGATTTCCCGTCAGTTCTGGTCGTGGCAGGTCCGCCAGGGCGTGCTGAAGAACCCGCATTCGTTCATCAACACCACCCCGCACATGAGCTTCGTCTGGGGCGATGACAACATCAAGTTCCTGAAGAAGCGTTACGACGCGCTGCAGGCCAGCCCGCTGTTCCGCCCGATGCAGTACTCCGAGGACCACGCGCAGATCGCCAAGTGGGTCCCGCTGATGATGGAAGGCCGCGACCCGAACCAGAAGCTGGCCGTGACCTGGACGCCAATCGGCACCGACGTGAACTTCGGCGAGATCACCCGCCAGTTCGTTGGCCACCTGCAAACCCAGAAAGGCTTCGACCTGAAGCTGTCCAGCGAAGTGCAGGACATCACCCGCAACAAGGACGGCTCCTGGCACGTCGAGTACAAGAACCTGAAGGACGGTACCGAGTCGGCCACCGACGCCAAGTTCCTGTTCATCGGTGCCGGCGGTGGTGCCCTGAAGCTGCTGCAGAAGTCGGGCATTCCAGAAGCCAAGGAATACGCAGGTTTCCCGGTGGGTGGCTCGTTCCTGGTCACCGAGAACCCGACCGTGGCCATGCAGCACATGGCCAAGGCCTACGGTATTGCTTCGACCGGCGCGCCACCCATGTCGGTACCGCACCTGGACACCCGTGTGCTGGACGGCAAGCGCGTGGTCCTGTTTGGCCCGTTCGCCACCTTCTCCACCAAGTTCCTGAAGAACGGTTCTTACCTGGACCTGCTGAGCACCACCACCCCCCACAACGTGTGGCCGATGACCAAGGTCGGTATCGAGCAGTACCCGCTGGTGGAGTACCTCGCTGGCCAGCTGATGCTGTCTGACGACGACCGCTTCGAAGCCCTGCGCACCTACTTCCCGAACGCCAAGAAGGAAGACTGGAAACTGTGGCAGGCCGGCCAGCGCGTGCAGATCATCAAGCGTGATGCCGAGAAGGGCGGTGTGCTGAAGCTGGGTACCGAAGTGGTGGCCTCCGAAGACCGCACCATCGCAGGCCTGCTGGGCGCCTCGCCAGGTGCTTCGACCGCTGCGCCGATCATGCTCAACGTGCTGGAAACCGTGTTCAAGGAGAAGGTCGCTACCCCAGAGTGGCAGGCCAAGATCAAGCAGATCGTTCCGAGCTACGGTACCAAGCTCAATGATTCGGCAGCGGCCACCCAGAAAGAGTGGAACTACACCGCTGAAGTACTGCAACTGGAGAAGCCACCGGTGATCGACGCCAGCGTCGGTACCACCGTTGCGCCAAGCCAACCGGTTGAAAGCAAGCCAGAGAACGACATGGCGCTGTAATTGGCCGCCAGGTTGTGATCGAAAGCCACGGGGGTGACCTCGTGGCTTTTTTGTTGCCTGTTCGGGGCTGTTTGCGGCGCAGGGCAGGTATTACTGCTGGCGCAGAATGCACGCCAGCAACCCCGGGAAGCGGGCCTCCAGCATTTCGCTGCGCAGCGAATTCATATGGGTTGTGCCCACATTGCGGGTATGCACCAACCCCGCATCACGCAAGACGCGAAAGTGGTGGGACATGCTCGACTTGGGCCGGCCGCCGTCCAGTTCGCCGCACGTGGCTTCGGCCACACCGGCCAGCTGGCGCACGATGCCCATGCGCACGGGGTCGCTCAGGGCGTACAGCAGGCGCTCCAGCACCAGGTCTTCAGGGTTGGGATGTTTATAGGCTCGCATGCTGCACATGATACCGGGGGTTTCCATTATTGCCATAGTTCGATTATGATCGAACAATCGTATCCACATAGCCCGGGAGTTTCCCATGTCCGCGTTGTTCCAACCTTACACCCTCAAGGACGTCACCCTGCGCAACCGCATCGCCATTCCGCCGATGTGCCAGTACATGGCCGAGGACGGCATGATCAACGACTGGCACCATGTGCACCTGGCCGGCATGGCCCGTGGCGGTGCCGGCTTGCTGGTGGTCGAAGCCACGGCGGTGGCACCGGAGGGGCGCATTACCCCCGGCTGCGCCGGCATCTGGAGCGACGCCCATGCCCAGGCGTTCGTACCGGTGGTACAGGCGATCAAGGCAGCAGGTTCGGTACCGGGCATCCAGATCGCCCACGCCGGGCGCAAGGCCAGCGCCAACCGGCCCTGGGAAGGTGACGACCATATTGCCGCCGACGATGCCCGCGGCTGGGAAACCATTGCCCCGTCGGCCATTGCCTTTGGTGCACACCTGCCAAAAGTGCCGCGTGCCATGACCCTGGAGGACATCGCCCGGGTCAAGCAGGACTTCGTCGATGCCGCCCGCCGTGCACGCGATGCCGGCTTCGAGTGGATCGAGCTGCACTTTGCCCACGGCTACCTGGGGCAGAGCTTCTTCTCCGAGCACTCCAACAAGCGTACCGATGCCTACGGTGGCAGTTTCGACAACCGCAGCCGCTTCCTGCTGGAAACCCTGGCGGCAGTACGTGAAGTGTGGCCAGAAAACCTACCGCTGACGGCGCGTTTTGGCGTGCTGGAATACGACGGCCGTGATGAGCAGACCCTGGAAGAGTCGATCGAGTTGGCGCGGCGGTTCAAGGCTGGCGGCCTGGACCTGCTGAGCGTGAGTGTCGGCTTTACCATCCCTGATACCAACATCCCATGGGGCCCGGCGTTCATGGGACCGATTGCCGAGCGTGTGCGCCGTGAAGCCAAGCTGCCGGTGACGTCGGCGTGGGGTTTCGGTACCCCGCAGCTGGCCGAAGCGGCATTGCAGGCCAACCAGCTGGACCTGGTGTCGGTAGGCCGCGCGCACCTGGCCGACCCGCACTGGGCCTACTTTGCGGCCAAGGAGCTGGGGGTGGAAAAAGCCTCCTGGACCTTGCCGGCGCCTTATGCGCACTGGCTTGAGCGTTACCGCTGATATCGAGCGCCGCCCGCGCGGCGCATCGCGAGCTGGCGCTCTCTCCTGCGTTTGTTTCGGGCCAGTCCATCCTGTGTCAGGCGCACGCGACCGCCTTTTCGTACGACGCGATATCGCGCCATACACCAAGGCGTTCGCGCGCAACACCCACAGGCATAATTGGCCAGAAACAAACGTAGGAGCGAGCGCCAGCTCGCGATGCGCCGCGCGGGCGGCGCTCGATCTCCCAAACCCTGAAGATGCCGCGCCGAGTGATGCCATCGGCAAGCCCCTAGAATCTCCCAAAACGGCCCAGCCGGTAAGCCGCCAGCTCGGCCCCGCCAGCCCGCTCGGCCAAACGCCCCACCCATTGCGCCGTGACCGCGGCCTGGGTCAACCCCAGGTGTTGGTGCCCGAATGCCAACAGCACCCGCCCGTCACACACACGGTCGATCACCGGCAGTGAATCGGGCAGCGAAGGCCGAAAGCCCATCCACGGCGTGGCGCCTTCAACACTCAGCTCTTGCTGAAACAAGCCTTTGCTCAAGCGGTGCAACTGCCACGCCCGCTGCATGCTCGGCGGCGCCTCCAGCCCGGCGAACTCCACCGTGCCCGCCAGGCGCAGGCCTTCGGCCATGGGGGTCATGATGAACTTGCGCTCCAGCGAAGTGACCGCAAAGGGCAGGCGCTGGTGTTCGCCAGGCAGCATCAGGTGGTAGCCACGCTCGGTGTCCAGCGGCACCCGTTTGCCGGTCAGGGCCGCGGTGAGCCGTGCCGAATGCGCACCGCAACTGAGCAGCACCTGGCGGGCGTTGAACGTGCCCTGGGCGCTGGCCAGGCTGACCCCGCCGCTGTGCAGGTGGCCACCCTCCACCTGCGCTTGTACAAAGCGCACGCCGCTGGCCTTGGCCGCCTCGAACAACGCGCAGACCACCCGGTAGGGGTCGATGAAATGCCCGGTCCTGGGGAAAAACAACCCGCCAAGCAACGACTCGCTCAGCTGGGGCGCGGCTGCGCGTACGGCGTGTGCCGACCAGTAATCCACGGGCACGGCCTGCTGTTGCAGGCGCGCCTGCAACGCCGCCAGCGCCTGCCGTGATTCGGGGCGCTCGAACACCAGCAGCGAGCCCGCTGCGTGAAACAGCTCGCTGCGCCCGATCGAGCCCAGCAGCTGTTGCCAGGCCTCCAGGCTGGCTTCGTTCAACCGGCGAATGCCAGCCACGCTGCGCTGGAACGGCGCCGGGCGCAGGTTCAGCAGCAGCCGGGTGAACCACGGCATGGCCTTGGGCAGGTACTTCCAGTCCAGCCGCAGCGGGCCCATGGGGTCGAGCAGCATGCGTGGCAGGCGCTTGAGGATCGACAGGTCGGCAATCGGGAACACTTGCTCGGTCGCCAGGTGCCCGGCATTGCCGAACGAGGCGCCATGGCCGGGCGCCTGGCGGTCGAGTAGGGTGACCCGGCGGCCCTGACGGGCCAGTTGCAGGGCGCAGGCGACGCCGACGATGCCGGCGCCCACCACGGCGATATCGGTTTCAGCGGTTTCGTGCATGCTCAGCCTTCCCGTTTACCGTCCAGTAGGCGCCGCAGTTGCAGCGGGTTGGCCTGTTGCAGGGCCTGTGGCAGCAGCGCATCGGGGAAGTCCTGGTAGCACACCGGGCGTAGGAAACGCAGGATCGCCGCTGTACCCACCGAAGTGGTGCGCGCATCGGTGGTGGCCGGGAACGGGCCGCCATGCACCATGGCATCACACACCTCGACCCCGGTCGGCCAGCCGTTGACCAACAGCCGCCCGGCCTTGCGTTCCAGGGTGGGCAGCAGGGCGCGGGCGCTGTCGATGTCGGCTTCGTCCAGGTGCAGGGTGGCGGTCAATTGGCCCTCCAGGTGCTCGGCAACCTGGCGCATTTGCTCATCGCTGCTGCAGGCGACCAGCAACGAGGCCGCGCCGAATACCTCGCCCTGCAACGCCGGGTCGGCAAGGAAGGCCTCGGCCTGGGTGACGAACAGTTGCGCCTGGCACTGGTTAGGGCCGGTGCCGCCCTGGCCGCTGGCCACGGGCTGGGCATTGGCGTTTTCCGCCAGGGCCGCGACGCCGGCCTGGTACGCACTGAAAATGCCCGGGGTGAGCATGGTTTGCGCGGCCGCCTGTTGCAGGTGGTGGCTGGCCTCACTGATGAAACGCTGCAAGGCCGGGCCTTGGCGGGCGATCACCAGGCCCGGGTTGGTGCAGAACTGGCCGGCGCCCTGGGTCAGCGACGCGACAAAGCCTTGCGCCAGTGCTTCGCCGCGGGCTTGCAGGGCCGCGTTGCACAGGAACACCGGGTTGATCGAACTCATTTCGGCATACACCGGGATCGGCTGCGGGCGTGCCTGGGCAGCCTGGCGCAGCGCCATGCCACCGCTGCGCGAGCCGGTGAAGCCAACCGCCTGGATGCGCGGGTCGCTGACCAGCGCGATGCCGACTTCATGGCCGGCGCCGTACAGCAGCGAGAACACGCCTTCTGGCAAGCCGCACTGTTGCGCCGCCTGCGCCAGGGCCTGGCCGACCAGTTCGCTGGTGCCGGGGTGCGCGCTGTGGGCCTTGACCACGACCGGGCAGCCTGCAGCCAATGCCGAGGCGGTGTCACCGCCGGCCACCGAGAAGGCCAAGGGGAAGTTGCTGGCGCCGAACACGGCCACCGGCCCCAAGGCCACCTGGCGCTGGCGCAGGTCGCTGCGCGGCAGCGGCTGGCGTTCGGGCAGGGCTTGGTCGATGCGCACATCCAGCCATTCACCGGCGCGCACCACACGGGCGAAGGTGCGCAGCTGGGTGCAGGTACGGCCGCGTTCGCCCTGGATGCGCGCCTTGGGCAGGCCGGTTTCGGCCACGGCCCGGTCGATCAGGGCATCACCCAGCGCTTCGATCTGCGCGGCGATGGTTTCGAGAAAGTGGGCCCGTTGTTCGAGCGAGGTTTCGCGGTAGGCATCGAACGCCGCCCAGGCCAGGGCGCACGCTTGGGCCACCTGTTCGCCGCTACCGCCGAAGTAGGGTGGTTCCAGCGCCAGGCCGGTTGCCGGGTTGACGGCGTGGATCGCCGCGCGGCTGCCGGTTACCGGGGTGTGGCCGATCAGCAGGTTGCCTGTAAGGGTCATGGAGCCTCCTTGGGGAATCAGGTGCATGTAGCAAGGCAAAACGTGCCCCTGTAGGAGCGGCCTTGTGTCGCGATTGGGCTGCGCAGCAGCCCCAAGGGTTGCGCGCAGACGCATGAATTGCCGGGGCTGCTGTGCAGCCCGATCGCGACACAAGGCCGCTCCTACAAGAGACCGCGCAGGCCATACGTCAGGCCAGGTTCTGCTCGGCCGACCAGCTGGCGTACCAGGTGCGGAACAGGGCGTACTGCTGCTCGGCATAGTTGCGCTGGGCGTCGGTCAGCGCGTCGGTCTCGTTGAAATGCAGGCTGTACTCGCGATCGCCGTTGAGCACCATCAAATGCTTGTAGTACAGCACCAGGTCGCAGCCCTCATCGAACGACGACAGCACCGCCAACGCCGCTTCCAGCTCACGCGCCAGGCGGCGGGCTCGGGCGTCGCCCTTGGCCGCCTGCTTGCTCAGGCTTACCAGTTGCAGCACTTCACGCGGCAGGGCGTTGCCGATGCCTGTGATGGCACCGGTGGCGTTGCAGTTGACGAAGCCATGCACCACCTGGGTATCGACGCCGACCATCAGGGTCACGTCATCGTCCTTGGAGGTGATGTGTTCGGCGGCGTAGCGCAGGTCGGCGCCACCGCCGAACTCCTTGAAACCGATCAGGTTGGGGTATGCGCTGCGCAGTTCGAAGAACAGGTCGGCGCGGGTGGCAAAGCCGTAGTAGGGGCTGTTGTAGATCACGGCCGGCAGCTTCGGTGCCGCGGCGAGAATGGCCGAGAAGTGGTGTTTTTGCGCGATCAGCGAGGCGCCGCGGCTAAGCACGCGGGGGATGACCATCAGCCCGGCGGCGCCAACCTTGGCCGCGTGGGCGGCATGCGCCACCGCCTCGTGGGTGTTCACCGCGCCAGTGCCGACGATGGTCGGGATGCCGGCGCCCACCAGGCGTGCCACGCCTTCCTGGCGCTGGGCCTCGGTCAGCAGCGGCCAGTCGCCCATCGAGCCGCAGTACACCACGGCGCTCATGCCGGCATCGATCAGTTCACGGCCTTTGCGCACCAGCGCGTCGAAGTCCGGCTTGCGCTCGGCGGTGCACGGGGTCATCAGGGCGGGCATGGTGCCGGTGAAGATGTTGTTGTTCATGCAAGTTACTCCTGGCGAAATTCGGGTGGGTCAAAAGGCGGGGTTCAGATGCCCCAGGCGAATGGGTCCTGTTCGTCGATCAGCAGGGTGCTGTCGGCGGTCATGTAGGCGCGGCCGGTGATGAACGGGCGAATCCGCTCGCCGTCGCGCTGGTAGTGGCCCTGGAACTGGCTGCCGGTGATGCTGGCCTGCACCCAGGTCTGGCCCTCGGCCAGCTTGCCGTCGGCCGCCAGGCAGGCCAGCTTGGCGCTGGTGCCGGTGCCGCAGGGCGAGCGGTCGTAGGCCTTGCCGGGGCACATCACGAAGTTGCGGCTGTCGGCGTTGGCGTCGTCGGCAAACAGCTCGACGTGGTCGATGGGCGCGCCATGCTCGCCGGTAATGCCTTGCGCTTGCAGGGCGTTGAGCATGGCCCAGGTGTACGCGGTCAGGGCCTCGCGGTTATCCAGTTCAATGCGCTGGCCGTGTTCGGCAACCAGGAAGAACCAGTTGCCACCCCAGGCGATGTCGCCATGCACCACGCCATGCCCGGGTACGTCCACCGCCACGTGGTGGCGGTAGCGGTAGGCGGGCACGTTGGCGACAGTGACGGCGCCGTCTTCATGCAAGGTGGCGCTGACCTGGCCGACCGGGGTGTCGATCTTGTGCACGCCGGGTGCGATCAGGCCCAAGTGCTGCAGCGAAGCGACCAGGCCGATGGTGCCGTGGCCGCACATGTTCAGGTAACCGGCGTTGTTGAAGAAGATCACCCCGCAGGTGGCGTCGGCAGACACTGGCGGGCAGTACAGCGCGCCCACCAGCACATCGTTGCCGCGTGGCTCCAGCAGGCAGGCGCGGCGCCACGGGTCGTGCAGCTCGCGCAGTTCGTCGCGCTGCTCGGCCATGCTGCGGCCATGCAGTTGCGGGAAGCCCTGCATCACCAGGCGGGTAGGTTCGCCGCCAGTGTGGGAGTCGATGACGTGTATCTGTTTCATGGGCCTGTCCCTGTTTGATCTGTATGGTCATGTGCTGCTGGTGCGGGCCTCATCGCTGGCAAGCCAGCTCTCGCAGGTAAAGCCCTTCACCGAGCCAGCGCGGCCGGGCGTTGGCCTGCCAGCGGCTCTTGGATGGCTTCGCTTTCGTCCTCGCCTTCAAGGCGTACCAGGTGGGCAGGCACGCCGGTAGCGGCACCCCAGTAGTAGATGCCCAGCGCACTTACAGCCACCGCCACCGTGTCGAATGGGTGGCCAAGCACGCCCAGGCCGCCGAAGCTGCCCAGCCAGGACAACAGGATGGTCACCGCGTAGAAGCCGATCAGCCACGCCGAGCTGCGCACTTGCTGGGCCAGGGGCAGGTGCTGGGTCGGTACGAAGCGTTTGCACACCAGGTACAGCACGAACATCACGATTTGCAGGGCCAGCAGCCAGGAGACGGTGTTCCAGCCCGACCAGTACACGATCAGTGCGGCGATGATGAACGACAGGGGGCCCAGCACCGCCATGCCCTTGACCCGGAACGGGCGCGGCATCTCGGGGGCGTTGCGGCGCAGCGCGGCGACACTGACCGGGGCCACGGCATAGCTCAGCACCAGGGCTGCGGACACCACGTTGATCAGCGCCTCCCACGACGGGAAGGGCAGGGTCCAGAACACCGACAGCGCGAAGGTCAGCCACAGCGCCGGGCGCGGGATGCCGGACTCGGCGTCGATACGGGTGAAGTAGCGGAAGAAGGTGCCGGTTTGCGCCCAGCCATAGATCACCCGTGGGGTGGCGTTCATGTAGATGTTGCCGCAGCCACTGGGCGAGATCACGGCGTCGGCCACCACCAGGTAGGCCAGCCAGCCCACCCCCAGTGCCAGGGCGATATCACGGTAGGGCAGGGCCAGTTCCTTGGTTACGCTGGCCCAGCCGTTGGCCAGCATTTCGGTGGGTACGCTGCCGAGGAAGGCCAGTTGCAGCAGGGCGTAGATGGCGGTGGACAGCAGCACCGACAGGATCAGTGCGATCGGGATGGTGCGCTGTGGGTTCTTCACTTCGCTGGCCACCGAAATGATCGGTGTCAGGCCCAGGTAGGCGAAGATGATGCCACCGGCCGATACGGCCATCTCCACGCCAGACAAACCGAAGGGGGCAAAGCCTTGCACGGTGAAGTTCTGCGGCTTGAAGAAGGTGAACAGCACGCCGATCACCAGCAGCGGCACGATGAACTTGAACACGCTGATCAGGTTGTTGGCCTTGGCAAAGGTTTTCACGCTGCGGTAGTTGAGGAAGAAGAACAGCCCCAGCAAGGCGAACTGCACCAGCCAGCCAAGCACGGTGGGGTCACTGGAGCCGGCCTTGGTCAGTTCGGGAAACCAGGCGGCAGCATATTGGCGCGAGGCGACCACCTCGATGGCGATCAGGCTGGAGAAGGCGATCAGGGTGATGAAGCCCATCAGGTAGCCCAGCAGCGGGCCGTGCGAGTACACCGGGTAGCGCACCACGCCACCGGCGCGGGGCAGGGCGGCGCCCAGTTCGCAGTACACGATGCCCAGCAGCAGCACGGCGAAGCCGCCGAGGAACCAGGAGAGAATGCCGGCCGGGCCGGCGATGGCCGCAACGTGGCTGGCGGCGAACAGCCAACCGGAGCCGAAAATGGCGCCGAGGCCGATGAAGGTGAGGTCCAGCAGCGATAACTGTTTCTTGAATTTGCCTGACATGGGTTCGCCTTTTTGTTGGTTATTGGATAGGCAGGTCTGATGTCACCAGGTGCGGCTCTCGGGCCGCGTTGTTGTAGGGCTTGGGCGGCTTGCGTGGGGCATAGAATGGGCCGATCAGGGCGAGGGTTCTTGATGGTTTTCTGCAAGGGGCATGACGAAATCGGCACAGTTGGGAAAAAGCAGTGGCCAGCCACAAGGGTGGGGAATAGGCTGTAGGCCATACCGTATAAGGGCTGTAGGTATGTGTGAGTAGTGCCGGCCTCTTCGCGGGCTCGCCCGCTCCCACAGGTACAGCACAGGATTCGGGATTTGTGAGGTACCTGTGGCAGCGGGCATGCCCGCGAAAGGGCCGACAAAGCCAACAGAGATTGAGCAGATGACCGACACCCCCCTGGCAGCCCTCTACCACTCCCTGGACCAGCACCGTCCCGCCTCCCTCGAGGCCCTGCTGGCCGGTGTCTCGCTGCTGCTGCCGATCCTCGACGCCATCCCCAACGCTGCGATTTTCATCAAGGACCCGGCCGCCCGCTACGTGCTGGCCAACAACACCTTGGTCCAGCGCTGTGGCCTGAAGCGCCTGCAACCGTTGCTGGGCAAGACCAGCGCCGAAGTGTTTCCGGCGCAGCTCGGCCCCGGCTACACCGAACAGGACCGCCGCGTGCTCAAGGAGGGCCTGGTGCTGGAAGACCAGCTGGAGCTGCACCTGTACGGCAGCCGCGAGCCAGGCTGGTGCCTGACCCACAAGCGCCCGTTGTACAGCCAGGCGGGCGAGATCATTGGCCTGGTCGGCATCTCGGTCGACCTGCAGTCAGCGGCCGACAGCCACCCTGCGTACCAGCGCCTGGCCGCGGTGGACGAACATATCCGCCAGCATTTTCACCAGCCCATAAGCATGCGCGAGCTGACCCGCATCGCGGGCATTTCGGTGGCCCAGCTGGAGCGCTATTGCAAGCGGGTGTTCCACCTCACGCCACGGCAGATGATCCACAAGGCGCGCCTGGAGCACGCCCATCGCTTGCTGCATTCAGAATTGCCGATCACCGAGGTGGCCATGTGCTGCGGCTACACCGACCACAGCGCCTTCAGCCGCCAGTTCAAGCAACTGACCGGCTTCACGCCGCGCCAATACCGCCAGGCGACCAGCGATCAGCCCGCCTGAAACAGTGCCTGCGCCTCGGCAAAGCACTGCTCGGCAATGGCCGAACGTGGCTCGCTGCGGCGCAGCAGCAGGCCGACCGGGCTATGGATGGCGGCGTCGGCCACCGGCAGGATGCGCAAGTGCTCGCTGAGGTCTTCCAGGCCGCAGTCCAGTGGCATGATCGCGCAGCACATGCCGGTGTTGATGGCCTGAATCAGTTGGAAGCTCGAATCGCTTTCCAGCACCGCATTGGGCTCCAGGCCACGGCTGCGAAAGCTCAGGTCCAGTGACTGGCGGTAGTGCATGCCTTTGCTCAGCAGGCCCAGCGGAATGTCGCCGAGTTCGTCCCAGCGCAAGCTGTCGCTGGCAAACCGGAAGTGCCGGGTGTCATGCAGCAGGCCCATGGTGGTGATGCCGAGCTCGATCACTTCGAAGAAGCTGGTGTTGACCTGGTCCAGGTAGCAGATGCCCAGATCGAGCTGGTTGCGGCTAAGGCCGTCGATGACCTGTTCCGAGCTCAGCGAACTGAGCTGGAAGTGCAGCTCCGGGTATTTTTCCCGCAGCGGCAGCAGCAGGTGCATGGGGTTGAAACTGGCCAGCGGCACCGTGCCCAGGCGCAGGCTGCCGACCACCTGGCCACGGCAGCTGGCGGCTTCGGCCTGCAGGCCGTCGTGGGCGGCGAGCAGGGTGCGGGCCCAGGCCAGAATGCGCTCGCCGGCTTCGGTGAAGCCCTCGAAGCGCTGGCCACGTTTGACCAGCACCAGGTCCAGTTCGTCCTCCAGGTTGCGCAGGCGCATGGACAGCGTCGGCTGGGTGATATGGCAGAGCGCCGCCGCCTGGCCGAAGTGGCGGGTCTGGTCGAGGGCGATGAGGAACTTGAGCTGCTTGATGTCCATGGAAGTGCCTGGGATGCGGGGTGTGTTGACCTTAACCAACTCTGCGGTGGCTGGCCATTGTTAGATGTTGCCTGGGCGGGCCCTGTCGCTGGCAAGCCAGCTTCCGCTGGGATCGCGTCAGGGCTGACAGGTGTTTGTCAAAAGAAATGCAGGGCCTGTGAGATCGAGCGCCGCCCGCGCGGCGCATCGCGAGCTGCGCTCGCTCCTACGTTTGTTTCGGGCCAGTAACCCCTGTGCCAGGTGCGCGCGACCGCCTGGTTCATACGGCGCGACATTGAGGCATGCGCCAAAGGGTTCGCGCGCAAATCCCACAGGCATAATTGGCCCGAAACAAACGTAGGAGCGAGCGCAGCTCGCGATGCGCCGCGCGGGCGGCGCTCGGTCTCACAGGCGCTGAAGATGCTGAGGCTACCTCCAGGCAGCGATAGAGCCTGTCGATGGAACAGTTCGCCATATCGATTGGACGCCCTCGGAGCATCCCCTTAGCGTGGCGACAAGGCCATTCAAGGAGTTCCTGTTGTGCGCGTCCAACCCGATGCAGTCTTCGTCCCGCTGAACATCGCCGTACTGACCGTCAGCGACACCCGTTCCTATGACAACGACACCTCTGGGCAGCTGCTGGCCAGCCGTTCGGTAGAGGTCGGCCACCGCCTGGTGGCACGGGCGCTGCTCAAGGACGACCTGTACAAGATCCGCGCCCAGGTGGCCACCTGGATTGCCGATGACCAGGTGCAGGTGGTGCTGATCACCGGCGGTACCGGTTTTACCGGCCGCGACAGCACGCCAGAGGCGGTCGGGTGCCTGCTGGACAAACATGTCGATGGCTTTGGCGAGCTGTTCCGCGCGTTGTCGATTCTGGATATCGGCAGCTCGACCGTGCAGAGCCGGGCGCTGGCCGGGCTGGCCAACCGCACGCTGGTGTGCTGCCTGCCGGGGTCTACCGGGGCTTGCCGTACTGCGTGGGAGGGGATCCTGGCCGAGCAGCTGGATGCCCGGCACCGGCCGTGCAACTTCGTCAAGCACCTGCTGCCCATCGAGGCCTGTGCAAGCCGGGGCTGATCGTTCGCCTGTACCGGCCCTATCGCCGGCAAGCCGGCTCCCACAGGTATTGCACAGGTTCTGAAATCTGTGTGGTCCCTGTGGGAGATTCTATGGTTCCTGGCAAGGGTAGCCGGAGCATCTTCAGCGCCTGTGAGATCGAGCGCCGCCCGCGCGGCGCAATCGCGAGCTGCGCTCGCTCCTACGTTTGTTTCGGGCCAGTAACGCCTGTGACAGGCGCGCGCGGCCGCCTTGTTTGTACGGCGCGATATTGAGGCATGCACCAAGGCGTTCGCGCGCGAATCCCACAGGAATAATTGGCCCGAAACAAACGTAGGAGCGAGCGCAGCTCGCGATTGCGCCGCGCGGGCGGCGCTCGCTCTAACAGGCGCTGCCATACCTTGTGGCAAACACCTGTCAGCCCTAAGGCGATCCCTGTGGGCTGGCTTGCCGGCGATAGGGCCCTTAGCTCAACACATGCCCCACCGGCAACAACGCCGGCGGCAACTGCTGGTCCCCCAACCCTGCCAGTACATCCCGCTCCACCGTCCGCACCATGGCATCGGTAGGCAGGTCATTCTCATCCCGCCCGAACGGGTCTTCCAGTTCGTTGCCAATCGCATCCAGCCCGAAGAACGTGTACCCCACGATGGTGGTGAACAGCGGCGCCAGCCAGCCCAGCGGCTCGGCCAGGGCAAACGGCAACAACAGGCAGAAGATGTAGATGGTGCGGTGCAACAACAGCGTGTAGGGAAACGGCAGTGGCGTGCCCTTGATCCGCTCGCAGGTGGCCTGCACCTCGGTCAGCCCCACCAGCCGCTGCTCCAGCAGGCTGTAACGCCAGTCACTGATCTGTTGTCGCTCGGCCAGCCGCGAGCATTGGCTGCCCACCTCACGCAGGATGCTGTCGCACACGTTGTGCGGGTTGAGCGACTCGGGCCGGGGCAACCATGGGCGGGCGGCAGCCAGGTCGTCTTCGTTGCGCAACCGCGCATTCAGCGCATGGGCAAACCCGCACAGGCTGCGCAGCAGCTCACGGCGTAGTGCTTCATCGCCGATCACCACGCTCTCACGCACGAACGAGCGGGTCTCGATGATCAGCTTGCCCCAGGCCTTGCGCCCCTCCCACCAACGGTCATAGCAGGCGTTGTTGCGAAAGCTCATGAAGATCGACAGCGACAGGCCCAGCAAGGTGAATGGGGTGGCGCTGACCGGGTAGAAAAACGCCGGGTAATGGCGCTCGACCAGCACAATCAGTGCCGCCAGCAGGGTGACCATCAGGCAGCGCAGGGCAATGCGCTTGATGATCGAACCCTTGAGGGTGAACAACACGCGCAACACATCGGGTGCGGGGTGGACGATCATGGCAATCCAGAGGCAGCTGCTCAGCCGCCGGTCATGTTCATGAAGCGCAGGATCTGCACGTCGCCACCGACTTCGAAGTGATGGCGGTAGGGCTTCAGGTGCAGCGAATCGCGGATGGCCTTTTCCAGGCGGTCGGGGTCGCCCGGGTGGGCCCGCAGCACGTGCTTGAGGTCTACCGAATGCTCGTTGCCCAGGCACAGCAGCAAGCGGCCCTCGACGGTCAGGCGCACGCGGTTGCAGGTGGCGCAGAAGTTGTGGCTGTGCGGCGAAATGAAGCCGACCCGGGTGTTGGCCGCCTCGGCCAGGCGCCAGTAACGGGCCGGCCCCTGCGACGTTTCGGTGGACTCCACCAGGGTGAACTGTTCAGCCAGCAGCGCCCGTACTTCATCGCTGGAGCAGAACGACTCGCCACGTTCATGCTCGCTGATCACCCCCAGGGGCATTTCTTCGATGAAGGTGATGTCCAGCTCGCGGTCGATGGCAAAGCGCACCAGGTCGACCAGCTCATGGTCGTTGCGGCCCTTGAGCACCACGCAGTTGAGCTTGGTGCGCTTGAAACCGGCCTGCCGGGCTGCGTCGATGCCGGCAATCACCTGGTGCAGGTCGCCGGTACGGGTCAGTTGCTTGAAGCGGTCGGCGTCCAGGCTGTCGAGGCTGATGTTCAGGCGTGTAACGCCCGCGTCGAACAGCGGCTGGGCCAAGCGGCCAAGCTGCGAGCCGTTGCTGGTCAGGCACAGTTCGCGCAGACCGGGCAGGGCGGCGATGCGCCCGCACAAGTCGACGATGCCCTGGCGCACCAGGGGTTCGCCGCCGGTCAGGCGGATTTTGCGGGTGCCGAGGGCGACGAAGCGCTCGGCCACCTGGAACAGTTCCTCCAGGCTGAGAATCTGTTGGCGCGGCAGGAACTGCATGTCTTCGGCCATGCAGTACACGCAACGGAAGTCGCAGCGGTCGGTGACCGACATCCGCAGGTAGTCGATTTTCCGGTTGAAGCCGTCGATCAGGGCCCGGCTGTTCTGTTCCACGTTCGCGCTCGCGTCTGGGAAGGGGGGCATTTCTGTCCAAGCTATAACCTGGGCGCAGGGCCGTCAAATTGCTTTGTCCGACTGCATGATCGACGGTCTCTATCATGCGGCCTGGCAGCTCCTCGCCTGGCTGCCGTGATCGAAAGCGCTTATCACGCCGTAAGATCTTTCGATTGGACGCCCCGCCCCACGCTCCATAGGCTGAAACAAAGCACCGAAGCGTGAGGATTCACCGCATGAGCCAGGACGAACACATCAGGGACTACAAAGGCGCCGCCGCCGGCTGGGGGGCGCTGAAAAGCGTGACCAAGAGCTGGCTGGGCAGTGACAACGCCTTCAAGAACCTGCGTGCCATGCTCAAGACCAACCAGAACGGCGGCTTCGACTGCCCTGGCTGTGCCTGGGGCGAGTCGCCGGAAAGCGACATGGTCAAGTTCTGCGAAAACGGCGCCAAGGCGGTCAACTGGGAAGCCACCGGCCGCTCGGTGGACCCGGCCTTCTTTGCCAAGTACAGCGTCAGCGCGTTGAAGCAGCAGACCGACTACTGGCTTGAGTACCAAGGCCGCCTGACGCACCCGATGCGCTATGACGCAGCCACCGACCATTACGTGGAAACCACCTGGGCAGAAGCGTTCGAGCTGGTTGCCCGGCACCTGCGCGCACTGCAATCGCCGGACGAAGCCGAGTTCTACACCTCGGGCCGGGCCAGCAATGAAGCGGCGTTTCTCTACCAGCTGTTCGTGCGTGCCTATGGCACCAACAATTTCCCGGACTGCTCCAACATGTGCCACGAAGCCAGCGGCTCGGGCATGTCGGAAACCCTGGGGGTGGGCAAAGGCACCGTGGTGTTTCACGACCTGGAACTGGCCGATGCCATTTTCGTGATTGGCCAGAACCCTGGCACCAACCACCCGCGCATGCTCGAACCGCTGCGTGAAGCGGTCAAGCGCGGTGCCCAGGTGGTGTGCTTCAACCCGCTCAAAGAGCGTGGCCTGGAGCGTTTCCAGCACCCGCAGCACCCGTTCGAAATGCTCAGCAATGGCTCCGAGCCGACTTCCAGCGCGTACTTCCGCCCAGCCTTGGGGGGCGACATGGCGGCCATGCGCGGTATTGCCAAGTTCCTGTTGCAGTGGGAACGCGAGGCCCAGGCCAAGGGCGAACCGCCGGTGTTCGACCACGCCTTCATCGCCGAGCACACCAGCGGTATCGATGGCTACCTGGCGGCGGTCGACGCCACGGCTTGGGAACACATCGTTGAGCAGTCTGGCCTGACCTTGGCCGAGATCGAACTGGCCGCGCGTATGTACCGCAAGGCCGAGCGGGTCATCATGTGCTGGGCCATGGGCGTGACGCAGCACCGCCATTCGGTGGCCACCGTGCAGGAAATCGTCAACCTGCAGCTTCTGCGCGGCAACGTCGGCAAGCCCGGCGCTGGCCTGTCGCCGGTGCGCGGCCACAGCAACGTGCAGGGCGACCGCACCATGGGCATCGACGAGAAGCCCCGGGCAGCACTGCTCGACGCCCTGGAAAAACGCTTCCGCTTCCGTGTGCCGCGTGCCCACGGGCACAATGCGGTGCTGGCGATCAAGGCCATGGAGGAGGGGCGGGCCAAGGTGTTTGTCGCCCTGGGCGGCAACTTTGCCCAAGCCACCCCGGATACACCGCGTACCCATGCCGCGCTGCAGAAGTGTGCGCTGACCGTGCAGATTTCCACCAAGCTCAACCGCTCGCACCTGGTCACCGGCCGCGACGCGCTGATCCTGCCATGCCTGGGCCGTACCGAAATCGACCTGCAGGCCGCAGGGCCCCAGGGCGTGACCGTGGAAGACACCTTCAGCATGGTGCACCTCTCCCATGGCCAGTTGCGCCCGCGCTCGCCGCACATGCGTTCGGAGCCATGGATCATCGCCGGCATGGCCAAGGCCACGCTGGGCAACCAGCCGATCGACTGGGCCTATGCGGTGGCCGACTACAACCGCATCCGCGACATGATTGCCGACGTCATCCCCGGCTTCGCGCGTTTCAATGAGCGCTTGAACAGCCCTGGCGGGTTCCACCTGGGTAACCACGCTGCCGAGCGCAACTTCCGCACGGCCACCGGCAAGGCGCGCTTCATGCCCCACACGCTGCCCGAGGCATTGGTCAACGCCAAGGTGCTGGCCCGCGGGGACAAGCCCGACCTGATCTTGCAGACCCTGCGTTCGCACGACCAGTACAACACCACCCTGTATGGCCTGGACGACCGCTACCGTGGGGTGTTCGGCCTGCGCGAAGTGGTGTTCGTCAACGAGTCCGACATCCGCCGCCTGGGCTTCGAGCCGGGTGAGCACGTGGACCTGGTGTCGCTGTGGGAGGATGGTGTGGAGCGGCGGGTGTCGGGGTTCCGCCTGGTGGCGTATGACGTGCCGCAAGGGCAGGCGGCGGCTTACTACCCCGAGACCAACCCGCTGGTGCCGCTGGAGAGTTATGGCGAGGGGACGTACACCCCGACCTCGAAGTTTGTGGCGATCAAGCTGGAGAAGGCCAAGGCCGGGAACCGGATTGCGGCGGTGCTGGCTTCGGATTGACGGGCGCCTGCAAGGGCCCTGTCGCGGGCGGGGGTAGGCGCAGGATCTTCAGCGCCTGTGAGATCGAGCGCCGCCCGCGCGGCGCATCGCGAGCTTTGCTCGCTCCGTTTGTTTCGGGCCAGTAACCCATGTGCCAGGTGCGCGCGACCGCCTTGTTTGTCCGGCCCAATATTGAGGCATGCGCCAAAGCGTTCGCGCGCCAATCCCCCAGGCATAATTGGCCCGAAACAAACGTAGGAGCGAGCAAAGCTCGCGATGCGCCGCGCGGGCGGCGCTCGATCTCCCAGGCGCTGCATATCGCCTGGCAACCACCTGTCAGCCCTGATGCAATCCCTGTGCGCCTTGCCGGCAATATGCCCCGCAGCCATCAGCCACGGTTCACCGGGAAAGCCGTGGTGTACTTCATCTGCTCCATGGCAAAACTGGAGGTAATGTTCGACAACCCCTCGGTGCTGGTAATCAGCTTTTTGTAAAACCGGTCATACGCCGCAATATCTCCCACCACCACCCGCAACATGTAGTCCCAGTCGCCAGACATGCGGTAGCACTCCATCACCTCCTCGAACCCGGTAACGGTCGCGGCAAACTGCGCCAGCCAGGCGCTGTCGTGGCGCTGGGTCTTGAGCTGGACGAACACCGTCAGCCCCAGCCCTAGCCGTTCGGGGGCCAGCAGGGCGACACGGCCGAGTATGTAGCCTTCTTCTTCCAGGCGCTTGACTCGCTTCCAGCACGGGGTGGTGGACAGGTTGACGGCTTCGGCCAGGTCCTTGAGCGACATCGAGGCGTCGCGCTGAAGCAGGGTAAGAATGTGCTGGTCGAAGCTGTCCATATCGCGCGCTGGCCGTGCCGGAAAATATTTCACAGGTTACCCCAAGGCCAGGCGATTTGGCTTGTGCCATAGTGGCAGCTTTCATTCTGCCAATGGGCCTGACCATGTCCGACAAGCCGCGCAATTTCGCCACCCGTGCCATTCACGCTGGCGAGCAGTTCAGTGTTGCCGACAATGCCATTTTCCCGGCCATCGTCACCGCCAGCTCGTTCACCAAACGCAGCCTCGACGACAAGCCGGAGTACTCCTACAGCCGCGTGGGCAACCCCACCCGGCATGCCTACGAAACCTGCGTAGCCGCGCTGGAAGAGGGCGTGGGTGCCGTGGCCTGCGCCTCGGGGGTGAATGCCACCGCCACGGTCCTGGAGCTGCTGCCCAAGGATGCCCACGTGGTCGTGATGAACGGCGTGTACGGGGGCACCTTCCGTATCCTCGAAGACTACCGCAGCCGTACTTCAGGCCTGACCACCACCTATGTCGACCTCAACGACCTGGGCGCGGTGGCCGCGGCGATCAAGCCCGAAACCCAATTGATCTGGATCGAGTCGCCGACCAACCCGTTGTTGCACCTGGTCGACATCAAGGCGGTGTGCGACCTGGCGCGGGCCAAGGGCATCCTCACCTGCATCGACAACACCTTCTGCTCGCCGTGGAACCAGCGCCCGATCAACCTGGGGGTGGACCTGGTGATGCACTCGGCCAGTAAATACATTGGTGGCCACTCCGACCTGACTGGCGGGGTGGTGGTCGCGGCCAATGACGCGCTGCTGGCGCGCCTGCGCCGCATCAGCATGGCCATCGGCGCGGTGCAGGGGCCGTTCGACTGCTACCTGGCCCTGCGTGGCCTGAAGACCCTGGATGTGCGCATGGAGCGCCAGTGCGCCAATGCCTTGCAGGTGGCGCGCTTTCTGGAAAACCACGCGCAGGTGGAGCAGGTGTATTACCCCGGGCTGGAAAGCCACCCGCAGCATGAACTGTGCAAGCGCCAGATGCGCAGTGGCGGGGCGGTGGTGGCGATGAAGGTCAAGGGCGACCGCGCCGCGCTCAACCGCCTGGTCGAGGCGCTGCAGATCTTTGTATTGGCCGACTCGCTGGGCGGGGTGGAGAGCATGATCAACCACTCGTGGAGCATGTCCCACTGCTCGCTGAGCCCGGAGCAGAAGGGCGTGATGGGCATCAGCGAGAACCTGCTGCGGCTGTCGGTGGGGATCGAGGATTACCGCGACCTGATCGAGGACCTGGATGGGGCGTTGAAAGCGCTGGTTGCTGTGTGAGGGCTTGCGGCCCTATCGCCGGCAAGCCGGCTCCCACAGGTGCATCACAAGTTCGCAGTACTGTGGGACCCCTGTGGGAGCCGGCTTGCCGGCGATAGGGCCGGTGAATTCAAAGAAAATGCTCGGTCAGGATTTGGGCGAATGAATGATCCGTTCGATCTTGTCCTTGATCAGCAACCGCTCCTTGCGCAGGCGGTTGACGGCGTCGTCGTTGGTGCCGTTGCCTTCGGCGGCCACCACCTCCTTGTCCTTGGCGTTGTATTCCTTGTGCAGTGCATGCAGCGCCTGGTCGTTGTCCATCAGTGCCTGGAACTTCTCAGCGGTAATGTGCAGGTCAGCGAGCAGATCATGCGGAACTGGCATTTCTTCACCTCTGTCAGGTTTGTCGATTGGGTCCTGACCACTGAGGATAGCCGTCTTTGCGCAAGCCGTTCACGGGCTGCAGGCTGAACGGCAGCTGAAGAAAACCGCATTAACGGGCAAAAGCCTCGCCATCACTAAATTGTTACCGACTTTTTCACAAAAAATTGATGGTGCGCTTTCTAGAGTTCGCCCAACTTTCCCACAGTGCCGTCGGGCCGTGGGGTTGATAACCACTCTTGATTGCGAACACTGATGCTCAATTTCAAATCCCTGCGGACTGAATGGGTCACGCTGCTGGCCAGCCTGTACCTGCTGATCGGCTTCAACATGTTCCTTTGGGAGCATCTGCAAGCGGTCGTGCCCCCCGGCCTGTCGGGGTTGTGGCTGATTCTGGCGTTCGCCGTGCTGATGCTGTTCGCGTTCAACCTGGTACTCACTTTATTTGCCTTCCGTTATGTGTTGAAGCCGTTACTTGTGGTCTTGTTCATCAGTGGCGCCGGCGTGGCTTACTTCATGAACCAGTACGGCGTACTTATTGATGCGGGCATGTTCCGCAACATGGCCGAAACCAATGTGGCGGAAGTGCGCGACCTGATGTCGTTCAAGTTTGCCGCTTACATCCTGCTGCTGGGGGTGTTGCCTTCGGTGCTGGTGTGCAAGGCGCAGATCGCCTACCGCCGCTGGCAGCGCGAACTGCTTGGCAAGCTGCTGGTGAGTGGTGCCTGCGTGGTGGCGCTGGGTTCGGTGGCGCTGGTTAACTACCAAGGGCTGTCGTCGCTGTTTCGCAACCACCACGAACTGCGCCTGATGCTGACCCCAAGCAATATCGTGGGCGCCTCCATTGGTTATGTCGGCGAACGGGTTGGTACCGCAGCGCGGCCGTTCCAGCCTTACGGCGAAGATGCCAAGCGTGATGTGGCCTGGCAGAAACATGAGCGCAAATCGCTGACCGTGCTGGTGGTCGGGGAAAGTGCCCGGGCAGACCACTTCGGTGTCTTGGGCTATGGCCGCGATACCACGCCGAACCTGGCCAAGGAGCAGGGCCTGCTGGCGTTCTCCGACGTGCATTCGTGCGGCACGGAAACGGCGGTTTCGGTACCGTGCATGTTCTCTGGCATGCAGCGCAAGGACTACGACGCCAGTGTCGCCAAGAACCGCGAAGGGCTGCTGGACATCCTCCAGCGTGCCGGCCTTGCCGTGCAGTGGCGGGACAACCAGTCGGGTTGCAAGGGCACTTGCGATCGCGTGCAGTTCATCGATGTCAGCAACCTCAAGGACCCGCAACTGTGCGCCGGCGGTGAATGCCATGACCAGATCCTGCTGCAAGGCCTGGATGCGCTGATCGACAACCTCGACAAGGACACCGTGCTGGTGCTGCACCAGATGGGCAGCCATGGCCCCGAGTACTTCAAGCGCTACCCCGAAGGCGGCGAGCGTTTCAGCCCGGTGTGCCAGAGCAACGCCCTGAACCAGTGCAGCGAACAGCAAATCATCAACGGCTACGACAACACCCTGGCCTACACCGACAAGGTCCTGGCCTCGTTGATCGACACCCTGCGCAGCAAGCAGGACAAGGTGGACACGGCGATGATCTACCTGTCCGACCATGGCGAGTCGCTGGGTGAGTACAACCTGTTCCTGCACGGCACACCGTACGCCATCGCCCCCGAGCAGCAGAAGCACGTTCCGCTGCTGACCTGGTTCTCCGACAGCTACAAAGAGGACTTCGGCCTCGATACCGACTGCTTGGCCAAGCTCAGCGACGCCCCGCTGTCGCAAGACAACCTGTTCCACTCGATGCTTGGCCTGCTGCAGGTACACACCGAGGTCTACCAACGGTCGCTGGACATGTTCGCCAGTTGCCGCCCGTGGCTGACGGCCAAGCGCTGACGCCTACACCCTGTGTGCAAACGCACCATTGATCGATATCAAGGATGGCCCGGGTTTCACCAGCAGTGCCCGCGCCGTATATACTGCGCGCCAATGTTAGTGGGAGAGCCTTGTGGCCATCGAAATTCACTGGATATGTGACGACCAGAGCCTGGCTGAACACTGCCGCGACTGGCAGCAACTGCCGTTTGTCGCCGTCGATACCGAGTTCATGCGGGTCGACACCTTTTACCCGAAGGCCGGGCTGATCCAGATTGGCGACGGCCAACGGGCCTTCCTGATCGACCCGCTGCTGATCGGCAACTGGCAACCCCTGGCCGAGCTGCTGGAAAACAGTGGTGTGGTCAAGGTGCTGCATGCCTGCAGCGAAGACCTCGAAGTGCTGTTGCGCCTGACCGGCAAGTTGCCACAACCGTTGTTCGACACCCAGCTGGCCGCCGGTTACCTGAACCTTGGCTTTTCCATGGGCTACTCGCGCCTGGTGCAGGAAGTGCTGGGCATCGACCTGCCCAAGGGCGAAACCCGCTCCGACTGGCTGCAGCGCCCGCTGTCGGACACCCAGGTCAGCTACGCGGCCGAAGATGCCGTGCACCTGGCCGAGCTGTTTACCGTGCTGCGCCCGCGCCTTAGCGACGACAAATACGCCTGGGTGCTGGAGGATGGCGCCGAGCTGGTCGCCGCCTTGCGTCGCGAAGTCGAGCCAGCCACCTTGTACCGCGACGTCAAGCTGGCCTGGAAGCTGGCGCCCCAGCAGTTGGCCGTGCTGCGTGAGCTGTGCGCCTGGCGCGAGCGTACTGCCCGCAGCCGCGATGTACCCCGCAACCGCGTGCTCAAGGAACACTCGCTGTGGCCCATTGCCAAGAACCAGCCGAGCAACCTGTCGGCACTGGCCAAGGTTGAAGAGATGCACCCGCGCACCATTCGTCAGGACGGTGAGTTTCTTATCCAGCTGATCAAGCGCGCCGCCAGCCTGCCTGCCGAGCAGTGGCCAGCGCCCTTGCCCGAACCGCTGCCGATCGAAGCCAGCGGCATCCTCAAGCAGCTGCGCGCCATCGGCCAGGCCGAAGGCGAGCGCCTGGGCATTGCCCCTGAGCTGATGCTGCGTAAAAAAGCCCTGGAGGCACTGCTCAAGAGCGGTTACCCCAATGGCCCTTATCAATTGCCCGATTCGCTGCGCGGCTGGCGCCGTGAGCGTATGGGCCAGGCCCTGCTGGACAGCCTTGCAGGCGCCGGAGAGACCCGATGAAACGCATTTGCTCCATCTACAAGAGCCCCCGCAAGAACGAAATGTACCTGTACGTGCTCAAGGCTGACGGCCTTGAGCGCGTGCCAGAAGGCCTGCTGCCGTTCTTCGGCACCCCCGTGCATGCCTTCGACCTGGTGCTCAGCCCGGAACGCAAGCTGGCCCGCGAAGACATCACCAAGGTGTTGGAGAACCTCGATAACCAGGGCTACCACCTGCAGATGCCACCGCCGGATGACGAGTACATCGAGCACCTGCCCGAAGAGCTACTGCGCCGCAACGACCCGGCCTGAACATGCGCGTACTGATTGCCGAGCATGACCATGCCCGCTACGCCGCGCTTTTGCGCGCAGCCGCGCCTGAACTGGAAATCCTGACCAGTGGCGACTCGGCCGAACTGGCCCGCCAGGCGCCGCGTTGCCCGGTGTGGCTGGGCCAGCCCGACCTGCTGGCGAGCTTGCTGCGCCAGGGCCACCAACCGCGCTGGCTGCAGTCGACCTGGGCCGGCATCACACCGTTGCTGGCCGACGGCTTGCCGCGTGACTATCGCCTGACCCGAGCGGTGGGCATTTTCGGCCAGGTAATGGCCGAGTACATGCTCACCTACATGCTTGGCCATGAGCGCGAGGTGCTGTCGCGCCTGGTCAGCCAGGTCGAGCGGCGCTGGGACGACCGCCCGGGGCGCACGCTGGAAGGGCGCAGGGTGCTGATCGTGGGCACCGGCGACATCGGCCAGCGCGTGGCCGAGTTCCTGCAGCCGTTTGGCGTGGTGCTGTACGGCGTTGCCAGCAGCGCCCGCGAGCAGGCACCGTTCGTCGAAGTGGCGGCGCTGGCCGACCTGCCGCGCATGGTTGGCCAGGTCGACTACGTGCTCAACCTGCTGCCGGATACCCCGGCTACCCACGACCTGTACAACGCCGCACTGTTCAAGTGCTTCCAGCCCACGGCGCTGTTCATTAATGCCGGGCGGGGTGCGGCGGTGGTCGATGCCGACCTGGTAGCGGCGTTGAAGGAGGGGCATCTGGCCGGGGCGGTGATCGATGTGTGCCGCCAGGAGCCGTTGCCCAGGCAGCACCCGTTCTGGACGGCCTGGGGCTTGCTGCTGACCGGGCACAGCTCGGCGCCCACCTCGCCGGCGGCGATGGTGCGGTTGTTTGTCGAGAATATGCGGGCGTATGAAGCCGGGCAGGGGTTGCGCGGTGAAGTGGACTTCGCCAGGGGCTATTGACTGCTTTGGCCTGTGCCGGCCTGTTCGCGGGTGAACCCGCTCCTACAATGGGTGGCGTAGGAGCGGGTTTACCCGCGAATGGGCCAGTACTGCCAACCCAAAACTTACAGGCTGAAATCCCCCTCAGCCGCCAGCTCGCTCAGCGGCTTGCGCGGGCTGGGCACTTCACGCGCCTGCAACGCTTCGTCCAGGCTGGCCTTGTCGCCGAGCTTGCCGATCGCCGCCATGGCATGCAGCTCGTAGCCTTCAGGGATCTTCAGCTCCTGACGCGCCAGCGCCTGGTCGAAACCGGCCATGCCGTGGGTATGCCAACCACTGATGCTGGCCTGCAGGGCCAGGTGGCCCCAGGCGGAGCCGGTGTCGAAGGTGTGCCACAGTGCCGGTTTTTCTTCGGTGGCACCCGGGGCGGCGAAAGTGGTCTTGGACATCACCAGCACCAGCGCCGACGCCTGTTGCGCCCAGCTACGGTTGAACGGTACCAGCAGGCTCAGGTAGCGCTCCCAGTTCGGGGTGTCACGGCGGGCATACAGGAAGCGCCAAGGCTGCGAGTTGTACGCCGACGGTGCCCAGCGGGCAGCTTCGAGGAAACTCAGCAGGGTCTCTTCGCTGATCGGTTCGGCGGTGAAGGCGCGGGGCGACCAGCGGTTGATGAATTGCTCGTTGATGGCGTAATCGGCAACGCGGGGGTTGGCGCTCATGGCGGCTCCTGCAAACGGACGGAAAACGCGCACGCTACTGCTTCGCGTAGCGACTGACAAGCGGCCTGGCTTTGCTCAAGGCCAGGCTCTAGACTGGCGCCGCTGCGCGCCGCGACCACAAGATGAATGCAGGTAACCGTGTAATGATCGCTGACAACGCGCCGTTCTGGCGGCGCAAGACCCTCGAACAACTCAATGCCCAGGAGTGGGAGTCGCTGTGCGACGGGTGCGGCCTGTGCTGCCTGCAAAAGCTCGAGGACGAGGACGACAACAGCGTCTATTACACGCGTATCGCGTGCAAGCTGCTGGACCTGCAAACCTGCCAGTGCAGCGACTACCCCAACCGCTTCGCCCAGGTGCCGGATTGCATCCAGCTCACCCCGGGCAAGGCCGACCAGTTCACCTGGCTGCCCAGTACCTGTGGTTACCGCCTGGTCAGCGAGGGCAAGGACTTGCCCGCCTGGCACCACCTGGTCTGTGGCGACCGCCAACAGGTCCATGAGCAGCGCATTTCCCAGGCGGGGCGTATGCTCAGGGAGCAGGATGTGCACGAAGACGACTGGGAAGACCACCTGATTTTCCGCGCCAGCTGAGCAGCGCGGCCCGCTGCCACGGGGAACAAGGAGTTTCTGTATGCGTTGCCAGCTGTTGTTGCTGTTGGGCCTGATGGCCAGTGCGCCCGCCTGGGCGAAAAAGGTCAATCTCGATTACGAAGTGCGCCTGTTGCCCGCCAGCGGCCAGGCAGAAGTTCGCCTGACCCTGGCGGACGGCAGCGCGGTGCGCAGCCTTGACTTCGACCTGGGCAAGGCCGGGGCCTACAGCGGCTTCCAGGCCGATGGCCAATGGCAACTGAACGGGCAGCGGGGGGTATGGCAGCCTGCGGCCGGCAAGACTAGCCTCAGCTACCGCGTGCTGCTGGACCAGAAGCTTGCCAGTGGCGCGTTTTCGTCGCGTATCACCCCGCACTGGGCGTTGTTCCTGGGCGACCAGCTGGTGCCGCCAGCGCGCCTCGACCAGCAGGATGGAACAGAGCTGGTGGCGCGCCTGGCCTTCGACCTGCCAGCGGGCTGGAAGAGCATCGAAACGCCCTGGCCGCGCGTCGGCCAGGACAAGTTCCGCATCGACAATTTATCGCGCCTGTTCGACCGCCCTACTGGCTGGATGCTCGCCGGTGACCTGGGCAGCCGCCGCGCCCGTCTGGGCGATACCGACGTGACCGTGGCCGCGCCGGTGGGGCAGGGCATGCGGCGTATGGACAGCCTGACCTTGCTCACCTTCGTCTGGCCGCAACTGCAGGCAGTGTTCCCGCGCAACCCGCCGAAGCTGTTGCTGGTGGGCGCGCGTGACGGGATGTGGCGTGGGGCGATGGCGGCGCAGGGGTCGGTGTACCTGCACAGTGGCAGGCCGATGGTCAGCGAGAACGGCAGCAGCCCGTTATTGCGTGAGGTGGTGCAGTTGTTTGCCCAGATCCGCGCCCGTGATGGCAATGACTGGTTGGTGGAAAGCCTGACCGATTACTACGCCAGCGAGTTGCTGCGCCGCTCTGGCGGGGTGAGCGACGACCGCTACCAGGCCTGGCAGGCGCGCCTGAGCAAGCAGGGCGCGAAGGTGACCCGGCTGCGTGGCGAACAGGCCACCCCTGCGCAGGTCGCCCGTGGGGTAATGCTGCTGCAGGCGCTGGACAAGGAAATCCGCATCCATACCCAGGCCAAGCGTTCGCTGGATGATGTGGTGCGCGGGTTGATGCGCTTGCCGAGCGTAAGTACCGAAGAGTTCGTGCAGATCAGCGAGAATGTGCTGGGGCGGCGGTCTGAGGTGTTGCAGAGCAAGGCGTTGCGCTAGAAATTCTTCTTGCCTGTGCCGGCCTTTTCGCGGGCTTGCCCGCTCCTACAAGTTAAGGCATGCGCAACACCTGTGGGAGCGGGCAAGCCCGCGAAGAGGCCGGCACAGGCAATGCATCAATCAACCGCCAGCCAACGGATCCTTCCCGGTCACCGTCACCCCGCGCGTCGCCGCCTCGGCGCTGGCCTTCAACGCCTCCAGGTCCGCCGCGCTACGCTCGATATCCGAGCGCAAGCGCTGATACTCCTGCCGGTGCCGCTGCCACCAGGCCTTGGTGGCGCAGTGCCCGCTGACCCCACGCGCCACGGCCAGGCCGCCCACCGCCATCTGCAGCAAGCCAACCAGGCCGCCACGGCGCAGCCCTTTGCTGAACATCAGCGCCCCACCGGCCAGTGAGCTGGCACGTTCCAGGCCATGAACATTGTGCTGCGATGACGCAGCGGAATGGCTATCGAGCATGGCAAACCCTCCTTGTGGAATGTAAGCAGCTGACCTGCACGGCAACGCCAGCGTTCAGTTGCATCGCCCGGCGGCGAGCCCTGGGTGGGGTTTAAACGGTGAAAAGCAGCTGGCTGTGTCGTATATGGCGAATACCCTGTCCGGTTTGGCAATGCAGCTTCAAGGGTGTTTAATCACCGCTGTCGAAACCGCTGGAGGCCTTGAAAACAAAGGCTCAGACAGATTCAGCCGTTCAGCCCCTCGAAGCGCAAGTGCCACCGGACCGCAAGGCGGTGTTGGCCGAGGCGCTGCGCCGCCGGATCCTGAGCATGGAACTGGCCCCGGGGGCGGTAGTGGACGAACTGGCCCTGTGCGACGAATTCGGCCTGTCGCGCCCACCCGTGCGCGAACTGCTGCGGCAGATCGCCGCCGAGGGCTACATCGAACTGCGCTGCGCCTGTCGCGTGAAATCCGCGCCGGGGTGGTCACGGTCAACTGCTTCGGCGAAGGTGACGTGACCACGCCGTTCGGTGGCTACAAGGAGTCTGGCTTTGGTGGGCGCGACAAGTCCATCTGGGCCCATGACCAATACATGGAGCTGAAGACCATCTGGATCAACGCTTCGTGAGCTGAGCAAGGGCGGCTTTTTACTTGAATTTGGGCCCCGACCGGGTATTCAGCCCCTTGGCCATACGGTCGTACAGCACCACATTCACCGTCGCCGCCAGGTTCATGCAGCCATCGGTCGGGATGTAGATGGTCTCTTCACACCAACCGCGCACTTCTTCGCTCAGCGACCCGTCCTCTGGGCCGAAGATGTAGATGGCGCGGTCCGGGTGGGTGTATTCCGGCAGGGGCCGGGCGCCGTCCACCAGCTCTACCGCCACCGGGGTGCAGCCCAGCGGAATGATGCGTTGCAGGTCATCGATGCCGATCAGCGGGATGTCGTAGTGCACGCGCTTGGTGTCGGTGACGAAGTCACGGGCGCGCTCATACCGTTTGCCGGTGTAGAACACCGAGTTGACGCCGTAGCAGCCCGCGGCGCGCATCACCGAGCCGACGTTTTCCGGCGACTTGGGGTTGAACAGGCCGATGCAGCTGTATCGTTTGTTTGCCACGTACCGGGACCCTTCGCGAAAAAAAGCGCGATTATACGGGCTGCCCGGTAGCAGCGGGGGGCGAATCGATGGTCAGTCTTTCTTCAGCAAGCCAGCCAGGCCGGCAAACGGGTTGTGCGTGGCCTTGGCGATGCTCGGGGTGCTGGTGGAGCCTTCGCTGAAGTACTGCTGGTCGGTGTAGCGCGAATGCTCGTTGTCGTGGCAGTACAGGCACAGCAGCTCCCAGTTCGAGCCATCCTGGGGGTTGTTGTCGTGGTTGTGGTCGCGGTGGTGCACGGTCAGCTCGCTCAGGCGCTTGCCGGCGAACTCGCGGGCGCAGCGGCCGCACACGTGCGGGTACATTCTCAGGGCCTTGTCGCGGTAGCCCATTTCCTTGTCACGCTTGGCGTCGGCGAGAATGCGGTCCAGGCGCGCGGTGGCGGCAGCGGAAGAGGAGGCGCTCATGGTGTTTCCTTTGTTCTGATCAGGCAGGTGACGGTTATGCCATTGAGTCTAGCGCGCTTGCAGGGCGGGCGGACAGGCGAAAGCGTTGATTTAGGCGTAGCCTGTAGGAAGGTTCCCGACAGGAGGTTACTGATGTTGCGCGCGATCCTAGCCGTGCTGTGGCTGGCGGGCCTGCCCATGGCAGATGCCGCCAGTACGCCGCCCCGGCTGGCGACCCCGGTGCCCGGTGCGCCGGGTACGCCAACGCCCACGCCTTACCCCCAGATCACCCCGAGCACGCCGCCCAAGGCTTATGACAGCCAGCCGGGTGCGCCTTTGCTGCCACCGATGCCGGTGCCCGGGCCGCCGAAGGATCAGCCCTTGCCGGGGTTGCGGCCGGAGCCGGCGAAGCCGGCGCAGGATGATGACTGACTGCAGCGGTGCGTTGGCGGTGGGATTACTAGGGGGCCAGTGCCCTGTGGGAGATAACACAGCCCTACGGGCTGCGCTGTCGCGCAGAGAACTCAATTCGTAACCGCGACGCGGCCTGTGTGGGGGCGGGCGTGCCCGCGAAGAATCCAGCGCGGTGGCTGGCACCGGCTATGTCGGTGTTCGCGGGCACGCCCGCTCCCACAAAGACCCCGCTAAATCAATAAGTTATGTACTGTTCTATGAGAGCGGCCTTGAGTCGCGAAAGGGGCGCAAAGCGCCCCAGGCAATCTCAAGCGATACCCAATTCGCCAAACACGAACGCATACTCCAGCGCCACATCCTTGAGCCCCTGATACCGCCCGCTCATCCCGCCGTGCCCGGCGCCCATCTCGGTCTTGAGCAACAGCAGGTTGTCATCGGTCTTGCGCGTGCGCAGCCGCGCCACCCACTTGGCCGCCTCCCAGTACTGCACGCGGCTGTCGTTGTAGCCCGCCACCACCAGCATCGCCGGGTAGGCCTGGGCCTTCACGTTCTCGTAGGGCGCATATGCCTTGATCCGCGCATACACCTCCGGCTCCTCAGGGTTGCCCCACTCGTCGTACTCGGTCACGGTCAACGGCAGGTCGGGGTCGAGCATGGTGTTGAGCACGTCGACGAACGGCACCTCGGCGACCGCACAGCGGAACAGTTCGGGGCGCAGGTTGAGCACCGCGCCGATCAACAGGCCACCGGCACTGCCACCACTGATGGCCAGCCGGTCGGGCGCCGTCACACCCTGGGCGACCAGGTGTTCGGCACAGGCGATGAAGTCGCTGAAGGTGTTGTGCTTGTGCGCCTGCTTGCCGGCACGGTACCAGGCTTCGCCCAGCTCGCCACCACCGCGTACATGGGCGATGGCGAAGGCCACGCCGCGCTGCAGCAGGCTCAGGCGTGCATGCGAGAACCACGGGTCGAGGCTTTCGCCATAGGCGCCGTAGCCGTACAGGTACAGCGGCACGGTCTGGCCCAGGTCCTGGCGGCGACGCACCAGGCTGATCGGCACCTGGGTGCCGTCGGCGGCAGTCGCCCACAAGCGTTCGCTGACATAGTCGTCGGCATCGAACGCGCCCAGTACCGGTGTTTGCTTGAGCACCACCTGGGCGCCGCTGGCCAGCTCCAGCTGGCGCACCTGGGCCGGGCGGTTGAGTGCTTCGTAGCGCAGGCGCAGGCGGGGGCTGGCGAACTCCAGGCTGTCTTGCACGTACAGGCTGTAGGCGGCATCCGGCAGCTCGACACGGTAGGCCGCCAGACCTTGCGGGCGCACTTCGATGATCGGCAGGCCGCCTTCGCGCAGGCTCAGGGTCAGGGCGCCGGCATTCAGGCTCAGCCCTTCAAGCATGACTGCCTCGCGGTGCGGCACCAGTGCCTGCCATTGCTCGCGGCCCGGTACCTCGGTAGCCGGGGCGTAATACAGGGCGAAGTTGATGCCGTCCTGGTTAGTGCGGATAAACCAGCACCACGCGCCGTCGAGCTGGCCGTGGTCGGGGAAGTATTCATGGCCCTCGACACGTGGCGCCAGGCAAACGAATGGTGCCTGTGGGGTTTCGGCGTTCAGCACCCAGGCTTCGCTGGTGGTCTTGCTGTTCAGCAGCAGCACCAGCTGGCGCTCGGAACTGGTGCGGTAGCAATGCAGGAAGAAGCGCCCGTCGGGCTCCTCGAACACGCGCTCGGCACCGGGGCTGCCCAGCGTATGGCGGCACAGGCGCCATGGCCGATGGGTGTCGTCCAGCTCGGCGAAGAACAGTGTCTGGCTGTCGTTGGCCCAGGTCATGCTGCCGTCGCAGTCTTCAAAGGGCAGGGCGGTGATCGCGCCGCTGGCGAGGTCTTTCACGTACAGGCTGTAGACCTCGTCGCCACTGGTATCCAGGCTGTAGGCCAGCAGGCGGTGGTCGGGGCTGACACTGAACGCGCCCAGCGACAGGAAGCCGCCGTTGGCCAGTGCGTTGGGGTCGAGCAACAGCTGTTCCTGGCTTTCATCGACGGTGTTGCTGTCGTCGGCCGGGCGTGGGCAGCGGTAGTGGCGCGGATATTCGTCGCCAGCAGTGGTGCGGGTGTAGTACAGGTACGGCCCCCAGGGTGAAGGCAGCGACAGGTCGGTCTCCTGGATACGGCCCTTGATCTCTTCGAACAATTGCTCGCGCAGGGGCGCCTGGTCGGCCAGGCAGGCTTGCTGGTAGGCGTTTTCGGCCTGCAGGTAGGCGAGCACCTCGGGGGTGTCGCGCTGTTGCAGCCAGGCATACGGGTCGGCGGCCTGGTCGGCATGGGCAATCGGCGGTTGGGGCTTGGTCGGCATCGAGGATCTCTTGGTTGGGGTGGCCTGGGCCCGGCTGCGAAGCGGCCGGCGCAGGCAAACACTGTGTGCGCCCGGAAAAGTGTTTATCATAGGCACCTCTTTGCCTGGCTTGCACGAACACCATGATCGAGAACGACTACACCTTGGCCTGGGGCCTGTACGCGGTTGCCGCTTTGGGCTGCCTGCTGGTGGGCTTCAAACTGACCGGCTGGATGTGGCGCTGGTTGCGCGAGCCCCTGCGGGTGGTGCTGGCGGTGCTGTTGCTGACGCCGACCGTGGTTGACCCGGTCAAGGACAGCTTCGCCCCGGCCATCGCCATCACCACCCTGGATGTGGCGTTCAAGGTTGGCAACAATGCCTGGCGCGCAGTTTCCGATTTTGCCATGTACGGCATGATCGCCTTTGCCTTGTATGCCCTCTTCGTATTGCTGCGCTGGCCGCTGGAAAAACGCGCCCGCGAACGGCGGGCCCAGGCTGAGGCCGCGGCCCAGCGCGAGCAGGCCGAAGATGACCGGCTCGGCGCCCAGGCCCCTTTGGCCGCCGAGCGCAGCGACCGTTACCGTGACCTCCCGCCACCTGCGGCACCCCGGGGAAATGGCCGGGTCGAGCCCCGTCTGTAAGCGGAGACACAGCCATGTGCGAACTGTTGGGCATGAGTGCCAACGTCCCTACCGACATTGTCTTCAGTTTTACCGGCCTGATGCAGCGCGGTGGCCGCACCGGCCCGCACCGCGATGGCTGGGGCATCGGCTTCTATGAAGGGCGCGGCCTGCGCCTGTTCCAGGACCCGGCTGCCAGCAGCGAGTCGGAGGTAGCCAGCCTGGTGCAGCGCTACCCGATCAAGAGCGAAGTGGTCATTGGTCATATCCGCCAGGCCAACGTCGGCAAGGTCTGCCTGGCCAACACCCACCCGTTCATGCGCGAAATGTGGGGCCGTAACTGGTGCTTTGCGCACAACGGCCAGTTGGGCGCCTTCAAGGGCTTGGGCAGTTTCTATCGGCCGGTAGGCGATACCGACAGCGAAGCGGCCTTTTGCGACCTGCTCAACCGCATTCGCAGCGCCTTCCCCGAGCCGGTGCCGGTGGAACAGCTGTTGCCGGTGCTGGTCGAAGCCTGTGCCGGTTACCGCGGGCAGGGCGTGTTCAACTGCATGCTCAGCGACGGTGACTGGCTGTTCTGCTTCTGTTCGACCAAGCTGGTGCACATTACCCGGCGTGCGCCGTTTGGTGCGGCACGCTTGAAGGATGTCGACCTGATCGTCGACTTCCATACGCAAACCACCCCCAACGACGTGGTCACGGTGATTGCCACCGAGGCCCTGACCGAGAACGAGACCTGGCAGCGCTACGAGCCGGGTCAATGGGCCCTGTGGCGGCACGGTGAATGTGTGGCGCACGGCCAGAGCTAAGGACGCTGCATGTTCAGAAGTTACCTGCGGTTGCTGCTGTTCACCTTCGGCTTGTTGGCCGGTATTCAGGTGCCGGGGCTGGTGAAAGACTACAGCCAGCGGGTGGAGGCGCACCTGTACGAGTCGCGCGAGGCGCTGGACGGCTTCAAGCAGACGGCCGAGCGCTTTTTCAATGGCGACCTGCAGGCCTTGCTACGGCACTACCGCAGCAGTGATGACCCGGTGTTCAACAGTGACGCCAACAGCATCGAAAGCCTGATGATCCGCAACCAGTTGCTGGAGAACGAGTGGCAGGCCCTGCAAGGGCCTTGGGCCGCACGCACCTGGCATGTGCTGGTGCAGGCCGACCCGCAGCTGCGTGAAGAAACCCTCAACGGCTATAGCTACCAGATTCTGCTGGTGCCCGAGGCCATCGGCTGGGGTGTTGGCGCAGGGTTCGTGCTGGCGTTCGTGGTCGAAAGCCTGTTGCTGGGGCTTGGCTGGGTGATCCTCGGGGGGCGGCGCCGGGTGGTGAAAGAGAGCTGGCGCTGAGGGTGATCGCCAGCACAGGCACTGCGTTCTCAACGCCAACCCCCTAGGAAACCAGCACGATCCGCTGCCCACCCATGTCCCGTGCATACCCCTCCAGCACCTGTCGGCACAGCCCGACTACCTCATCCACCAGCGCCACGCCGGTCTGCCAGGCCACCACCAGCTCCAGGCTCGGCGGCGGTTGCAGCCCCGCCAGCAACACCAGCTCGCCGCGGTCCAGCTCGGCATCCACCAATGCCGGTGGCAACGCGCCGATGCCGAAGCCGTCGCGTAGCAGCCGGGTAATGGCCGCCACCGAGTTCACGCAGTTCAGCCGCGGTGCGTCAGCCCCGGCACCCTGCAGCAGGCTCAGCACCTCCTGGTGCGGCCGTGAATTCTTCGAGAAGGTGATGATCCGCTCCCGACCAAGCTCGGCCAGCGAGCCGAAAGCGCGGTGCTGGGGCGAGCCGGCGGCAACCACCCAGCCCATCGGGTAGCGCGCCAGATCCAGGCTGCGGATCGACTGCTCGCGCAGCAGGTCGGTCTGCAGGATCACGTCGAGAAACCCCTTTTGCAGTTGCTCGCGCAGGTTCAGTGCAGTGTCCGCCACCAGCTCGATTTCTACCTGTGGGTAGCGCTCGGTCAGTTCCGCCACCAGCGCACTCATCCAGGTGTGGATGACCGTGTCCATCACCCCGATGCGAATTCGCCCGACCTTGGCCCGGTCGCTGTCCAGCGATTGCTTCATGGCCTTGGCGGTGTCCAGCATGCGTTCGGCGTATTCCAGCACCTTGCCGCCTTCCGGGGTCAGGCTGACGCCGCGCGAGTCGCGCAGCAGCAGCTTCACGCCAAGGTCGGCCTCCAGCGCGGCAATACGGCTGGAGACCGAGGCCTGGGTGGTGAACAGCTTGTCTGCGGTCAGGCGGAAGCTCTTGAGGCGGGCGACCCAGACAAAGGTTTCGAGAAAGCGAAGGTTCATGATCAGTTTTTCTTGTTCCAGACCGGCGGTTGTTCTCGTTGGACGCAGCGCGCGCGGGCTCCGAACATTGGCCCAGGCCGCGACAGTACAGGTCGCCCATACAACAATACCAACAAGCCGAGGCAAGCATGAACCCCACCGGCGTGCAGCAGCAGGTCAGTTGTTCCCCTTCGTCCGGGCCGTTCGCCTGGTACCGCGACATCGACTCACAGCAACGGCGCACCTTCTGGAGCTGCAAGATTGGCTACGGCCTGGATGGCATGGACACCCAGATGCTCAGCTTCGTCATCCCCACGCTGATCATGCTGTGGGGGATCACCACCACCGAAGCCGGGCTGATCCACACCAGCACGCTGATCGCCTCGGCGGTGGGCGGCTGGATAGCCGGTATCCTCTCCGACCGCATCGGCCGCGTACGTACCCTGCAACTGACGGTACTGTGGTTTGCGTTTTTCACTTTTCTCTGCGGGTTCGCCCAGAACTACCAGCAGTTGCTGATCGCCCGAACCTTGATGGGCTTCGGCTTCGGCGGCGAGTGGACCGCCGGCGCAGTGCTGATCGGCGAAGTGATCCGCGCCCAGGACCGTGGCAAGGCGGTCGGCATGGTGCAGTCCGGGTGGGCCATTGGCTGGGGCCTCACCGCCATCCTCTATGCACTGCTGTTCTCCTGGCTGCCGCCTGAGCAGGCCTGGCGGGCACTGTTCCTGTTGGGCCTGGTGCCGGCCATCTTCGTGATCTTCGTGCGCCGCCTGGTCAAGGACCCGGAGGTCTACCGCCAGGCCAAGGCGACGCCAGCGGCCGAGGCACCGTCGCACTTCTACGAGATTTTCGCCCCAGGCATGCTCTGGACCACCGTGCGCGCCTCGTTGTTGACCACAGGCGCGCTGGGCGGTTACTACGCCATCACGTCCTGGTTGCCGACCTTCCTCAAGAATGAACGCGGCCTGAGCGTGCTGGGAACCGGTGGCTATCTGGCGATGGTGATCGTTGGTTCGTATGTGGGCTACGTCGTCAGTGCGTACCTGTCCGACCTGCTGGGGCGTAAGAAGAACTTCATCCTGTTCGCCGTGGGCTCGTTCGTCATCGTGCTGCTGTACACGCAGATGCCCGTCAGCGATGGCGTGATGCTGTGGCTGGGCTTCCCGCTGGGCTTCTTCGCCTCGGGGATCTTCAGTGGCATGGGCGCGTTCCTGACAGAGCTGTTCCCAACACGTATCCGCGGTTCGGGGCAGGGCTTCTGCTACAACATCGGCAAAGTCGTTGCGGCGCTGTTCCCGTTGCTGATTGGCTTGCTCGGCCAGCAGGTGCCGCTGGGCCTGGGTATCGGTGTGTTTTCTGCCGTGTCCTATGGCGTGGTGATCGTTGCAGCGCTGAGCCTGCCGGAAACACGCGGCAAACAGTTGCAAGCGCGGTAAGGTAGGCACATGCACGACAACAACGGAGGCCGCGTGGTGGAACGCCTGCTACTCAATTGCGACATGGGTGAAAGTTTCGGCAGCTGGCGCATGGGCCTGGATGCCGAGGTCATGCCCTACATCGACTGCGCCAACATCGCCTGCGGTTACCATGCCGGTGACCCTGGCATCATGCGCCGCACCGTGGCCCTGGCACTGGAGCACGGGGTGGCGATCGGTGCCCACCCGGCCTACCCGGACCTGGTCGGCTTCGGGCGCCGGTCCATGGCCTGCAGCCCCGAGGAAATTCGCGACTTGCTGCACTACCAGATCGGCGCACTGGAGGGCATCTGCAAGGTGCTCGGCGGCCGTGTGGCCTATATCAAGCCGCATGGCGCGCTGTACAACGACATGATGGCCGACCCGCTCAAGCTGCGCACCGTGCTGGAAGCTGTGGCGGCTTACGGCAGCGATCTGCCGCTGATGCTGATGGCCACCGCCGACAACCGTACGGCCCAGGCGCTGGGCGATGAAATCGGCGTGCCGCTGTGGTTCGAGGCATTCGCCGACCGGGCCTATACCGCCAGCGGCCACCTGGTCTCGCGGCGCCTGCCCGGCGCCGTGCATCACGACCCGGCGCGTGTGGTGGAGCAGGCCGAGCGACTGGCCCGTGGCGATACGCTGGTAGCGAACGATGGCAGTGCCTTGAAGCTGGCGGCCAGCACACTGTGTGTGCATGGCGACAACGACAGTTCGGTAGCAGCGGTGCGGCAGATTCGCCAAGCCCTCGATGCCATGGAGCGATGATGAAGCTGCGTATCGAAGTGGTCGCGGTCGACAGCCTGATGGTGCGCCTGTTCGAGCGTATCGACGAGGCCAACATGCCGTGGATGCTTGCTGCCAGCCAGTGCTTGCGCGCAGCGTTCGGCCAGCACCTGCTGGACTTGGTGCCGTCGTACACCACGCTGATGGTGCACTTCGACCTGCCGCCGGCCGAGGCGAGGGCGCTGATCGCCCAGGCCCTGGACGGTTTGCAGCCTGACGCCGGCAGTGGTGGCCGGCGTCACGAGATCCCGGTGTGGTACCACGCCAGCGTTGGTCCGGAGCTGCCTGTACTGGCTGCCCGCAGCGGCTTGACCGAGGGTGAAGTGGCCCGCTTGCACAGCGAGCGCGAGTACCCGGTGTTTGCCTTGGGCTTCGCCCCCGGGTTCGGCTTCATGGGCCTGGTCGATGAACGCCTGGCCAGCCCCCGCCTGAGCACCCCGCGCAAGCGCGTGGCGGCGGGCAGCGTGGGTATTGCCGAGCGCCAGACGGCAGCGTACCCGGCGGTGTCGCCGGGGGGCTGGAACCTGATCGGGCGAACACCGGTGCGTTTGTTCGACCATGAACGTGAGGGCTATAGCCTGTTGCAACCCGGTGACCGGGTGCGCTTCGTGGCGGTTACGCGTGATGAGTTTCTGGCCCTGGGCGGCGATGTGGAGGCGCAAGGATGAAGCAGTTGACGATCGAGGCCAGCAACGCCTTGTGCCAGTTGCAGGACGCCGGGCGCTTCGGCGTACGGCACCTGGGCGTGACCCAGGGCGGGGCGCTGGACTGGGTGGCGATGTACTGGGCCAACTGGCTGTTGGGCAATTCGCTGGCCGCACCTGTGGTGGAGGTCGCGCTGGGTGGCTTCTGTGTGGTGGCGCAGCAGGATTGCGTGCTGGCGCTGGCCGGTGCCGACCTGGATGCGCGAGTTGATGATCAGCCGGTAGCGCCCTGGCGCAGCTTTGCTTTGGGCACGGGGCAGCGCTTGGCCCTGAAGCAGCCCAAGCAGGGCGTTCGGGCGTACCTGGCGGCGCCTGGCGGGTTTCGCGGCGAGGCGGTGCTGGGCAGCTGTGCCACCGTGGTGCGCGAAGCGCTGGGCGGTACAGACGGCCAGGGCGCTGCGCTTGGTAAAGGCCAGCGGCTGGCTTTTGCGGGTACGCCGGCAAGCCTTCGTGAAGTGCCGGATGCGTTGCGCCCGCGCTATCACCACAAGCCTGTGCTCGACCTGGTGATGGGCGCGCAGCTCGGCGATTTCAGCGGTACCAGCCTGTACCAGGCATTCAACACGGACTGGACCCTGGACAGCCGGGCCGACCGCATGGGCATCCGCTTGCTGGGGCCGCAGCTGGTCTACCAGGGCGCGCCGATGATTTCCGAGGGCATTCCCCTGGGGGCGGTGCAGGTGCCGCCGGACGGGCAACCGATCGTGTTGCTCAATGACCGGCAGACCATTGGCGGTTACCCGCGCCTGGGGGCGTTGACGCCGCTGGCGCTGGCGCAACTGGCGCAGTGCATGCCGGGGGCGCAGGTGAAGTTCAGGGCGGTGGTGCAGGATGAGGCGTGGCGGGAGCAGCAGCAATACTTGGGCCGGTGGTTGTAAGGCTGCGGGCCCTTTCGCGGGCACGCCCGCTCCCACACAGGCCTGCGCCATACCTGTAGGAGCGGGCGCGCCCGCGAAGAGGCCAGACCGCTGGCAAGTGGCAGCCCGTTCTATCTCACTTTGAGAGATACCGCATCCCTTCCTCCAACCCCTGCAAGGTCAGCGGATACATCTTGTCCTCGATCAACTCCCGCACCAGGTGGGTCGAGGCGGTGTAGTCCCAAGCCTGCCGGGGATAGGGGTTGATCCAGATGATCTTCCTGAATTTCTCCATGAAACGCTGCAGCCACACATACCCGGCTTCTTCGTTCCAATGCTCCACGCTGCCACCGGGCTGGGTAATTTCGTAAGGCGCCATGGCCGCATCGCCAACGAAGATCACTTTGTAGTCGTCGCCATACTTGTGCAGCAGATCGAACGTGGAAAACCGCTCCGAGGTGCGGCGCAGGTTGTTCTTCCAAACCGACTCGTACACGCAGTTGTGGAAGTAGTAGTACTCCAGGTGCTTGAACTCGGTCTTGCAGGCCGAGAACAGTTCTTCGCACACCTTGACGTGGGCGTCCATGGAACCACCGATGTCGAACAGCAACAGCAGCTTCACGGTGTTGCGCCGCTCCGGGCGCATCTGGATGTTCAGCAACCCGGCATCGCGCGCGGTGTGGTCGATGGTGCCGTCGATGTCGAGCTCTTCGGCGGCGCCTTCACGGGCGAACTTGCGCAGCCGGCGCAGGGCCAGCTTGATGTTGCGCGTGCCCAGTTCCACCTGGTCGTCGAGGTTCTTGTACTCGCGCTGGTCCCAGACCTTCACCGCCTTGCCCTGGCGTTTGCCGGCCTCGCCCACGCGGATGCCCTCGGGGTTGTAGCCGCCCGAGCCGAACGGGCTGGTGCCGCCGGTGCCGATCCACTTGTTGCCGCCGGCGTGGCGCTCCTTCTGCTCTTCCAGGCGCTGCTTGAAGGCCTCGATGAGCTTGTCCAGGCCACCCAGCGACTGGATTTGCGCGCGTTCTTCGTCGCTGAGCGAGCGCTCGAACTCCTTGCGCAGCCAGTCTTCCGGGATCAGCGCCTCGATGTGCTGGTCGAGGTTTTCCAGGCCTTTGAAGTAAGCGGCGAAGGCGCGGTCGAACTTGTCGAAGTGGCGTTCGTCTTTCACCAGAATGGCGCGGGCGAGGTAATAGAATTCGTCCATGTCGGCGAACACCACGTGCTTTTGCAAGGCCTGGTGCAGGTCGAGCAGTTCACGCACCGACACCGGCACCTTGGCCGCACGCATTTCATTGAACAGGTTGAGCAGCATGGCCCGGCTCCTGTCAGCGGTTGCCGCGCCGGCTCATGAAGGCCAGGCGCTCGAGCAGTTGCACGTCCTGCTCGTTCTTCACCAGCGCACCGGCCAGCGGCGGGATCGCCTTGGTCGGGTCGCGTTCACGCAGCACCGCTTCACCGATGTTGTCGGCCATCAGCAGCTTGAGCCAGTCGACCAGCTCGGAGGTGGAAGGCTTTTTCTTCAGGCCAGGCACCTTGCGTACGTCAAAGAACACGTCCAGCGCCTCGCTGACCAGCGCCTGGCTGATGTTCGGGTAGTGCACGTCGACGATCTGCTGCAGGGTGCTGCGGTCGGGGAAGGCGATGTAGTGGAAGAAGCAGCGGCGCAGGAAGGCGTCGGGCAGCTCCTTTTCGTTGTTCGAGGTAATGATGATGATCGGGCGCTGCCGGGCCTTGATGGTCTCGTCGATTTCGTAAACGTAGAACTCCATCTTGTCCAGTTCCTGCAACAGGTCGTTGGGGAACTCGATGTCGGCCTTGTCGATTTCGTCGATCAGCAGGATGACCCGCTCCTCGGCCTCGAAGGCCTCCCACAGCTTGCCTTTCTTCAGGTAGTTGCGCACGTCATGGACCTTGTCCACGCCCAGCTGCGAGTCGCGCAGGCGGCTGACCGCGTCGTACTCGTAGAGGCCCTGGTGGGCCTTGGTGGTGGACTTGATGTGCCAGGTGATCAGGCGCGCGCCGAACGAAGCTGCCAATTGCTCGGCGAGCATGGTCTTGCCGGTGCCGGGTTCGCCCTTGACCAACAGCGGGCGTTCGAGGGTGATGGCCGCGTTTACCGCCAGTTTCAGGTCGTCTGTGGCGACGTAGTCGCGGGTGCCTTCGAACTTCATGGGGCTGTCCTCTGTTGTAAGCCTGTGCCGGCCTCTTCGCGTGCACGCCCGCTCCCACAGGAATTGCACAAACTTCTGAATCTGCGGAAGTAACTGTGGGAGCGGGCGTGCCCGCGAATGGCCCAACACCTGTTTTCGATTTGTTACCGACTATAACGCGGGCCCGGGCAGCTGAAAACGCGGACCGGGTATTCAGTCCCTGAATGCCCCGTCACACTGTTTCAGTCGGACTTCGGCGCCGGTTGCTCATAGCGTGCATTGAACGCCTGGATGAAGCCGTTGCGCAGGATCTGCAGGAAGGCCTCGAAGGCGCTGATGTTCTGCTTGTGCACGCTGCCGCTGAGCTCCACCCGGGTGGCGAACTGGTTTTTCGGCTGGTTCTTCAGCACCGTCTCGGAGGCGCCCACCAGGGCCTCCCACACCGAGCGGAAGAAGCCTTTGTCCTTGTTTTCGACATCTTGCTGCCAGTCGAACACGTCCACGTCACGCAGCAGGGGTTTGATGTAGCCATTGAGGCGGCCGTTTTCCGCCTGCGCCTCGATGACCACGTCACCATGCCCTGCGCTGAAGTCGAACTTGCCGTAGGCACTGGCGAAGTCATTCAGGTTGCGCAGTTCTATGCCGGTGGCACGCAGGCGGAACTCGAAGTCATCGAAGTCACTGAACGGGTCGAAGGTGGCGCGGCTTTCGACCTTGGCATTGCCGGCGATCAGCGCCGTGCCCTCGAAGCTGGCGTCGCGCCGGCCTTGCTTGTCGCGCACGTTGGTCAGGTTGCTGATGGTGGCGTCCAGCCGGGTTGCCTTGAGGTTGACCGGGGGGTTGGAGTTGAAATTGCGAAAGGTCAGGGTGCCATTGTCGATATGCACTTCATCGAGGGTAATCGGCAGCAGCTTTTCCAGTTGTTGCCGCCAATCGGTGCCCTGGCCGGTCTGCGAGGCCTGCTTGTTGCCGCCGTCGACGAAGTTCAGTTCGGGCTGCTCGAAGATCACTTTCGCCACCACGGCCTTGTCGTAGATCAGCGAGTGCCAGCTGACCGACAGGTCGATAACCGGTGCATCCAGCAGCGGCACTGGCACCTTGCCGCTGGTCTTGACGATCCGCAGGCCGTTGATCCGGTAGGCCCCGCGCCACCAGGCCAGGTCCACGTCGGCCACGTGGCCACGGTAGTCGCCCATGTCGGCCAGCTTGTCGTTGAGGTAGTCGCGTACCAGGTAGGGCAGGGCCAGGTGCAACGCCACCAGCAGCGCCACCAGGCTGGCCAGGCCGATCAGCGGCCAGCGATAACGGGCTTTCATCGGGGTGTCTCCCAGGAGGATGTGCGGTGGACCGCAATGCGCCCGGTTGAGTTCGAACAGGCTTTACGGGCCTACGGCCGGGGCTTACCCTTGAGGTCTTTTCCTGCTCGCTTTCATGCCAAGGACCCCTGCCATGAGCCGTATCTTTGCAGACAACGCCCATTCCATCGGCAACACGCCGCTGGTGCAGATCAACCGGATCGCCCCGCGTGGCGTGACCATCCTGGCCAAGATCGAGGGGCGCAACCCGGGCTACTCGGTCAAGTGCCGCATTGGCGCGAACATGGTCTGGGATGCCGAAAGCAGCGGCCGGCTCAAGCCGGGCATGACCATAGTCGAGCCCACCTCGGGCAACACCGGTATCGGCCTGGCCTTCGTTGCCGCCGCGCGTGGCTACAAGCTGATGCTGACCATGCCCGCTTCGATGAGCCTCGAACGGCGCAAGGTACTGAAGGCGCTGGGCGCCGAACTGGTGCTGACCGAGCCGGCCAAAGGCATGAAGGGCGCCATCGACAAGGCCAACGAAATCGTGGCCTCAGACCCGGCGCAGTACTTCCTGCCAGGCCAGTTCGAGAACCCGGCCAACCCCGCCATTCACGAAAAAACCACAGGCCCGGAAATCTGGAACGACACCGACGGTGCGGTGGACGTGCTGGTGGCGGGGGTGGGCACGGGCGGCACCATCACCGGTGTGTCGCGCTACATCAAGCATACCCAGGGCAAGGCGATCCTGTCGGTGGCCGTGGAGCCCGAGGCTTCGCCACTGATCACCCAGACCCTGGCCGGCGAAGAGCTCAAGCCCAGCCCACACAAGATCCAGGGCATCGGGGCTGGCTTCGTACCGAAAAACCTCGACCTGTCGATTGTCGACCAGGTGCTGACGGTGGCCGACGAAGAGGCCAAGGCCATGGCCATTCGCCTGATGCAGGAAGAGGGCATTCTCTGCGGCATTTCTTGCGGCGCAGCCATGGCGGCGGCCGTGCGCCTGGCGGAAAAACCGGAAATGCAAGGCAAGACCATCGTCGTGGTGCTGCCCGATTCCGGCGAGCGTTATTTGTCGAGCATGCTGTTCAGCGACATGTTCAGCGACCAGGAAAACCAGCAGTAACCGGCCATGCCGCTGACCGGGCTCAATGTTCGGCAGCCTGGTTGACTGCACAATCTTCATCGACACGATCCCGCCCGGGTGGTTTGTACCGCGGCGGGATCGGTTTATGATGGCAGGATGATTTTCAGGAGAGCAGGCCGCGCAGCCCTGTTTCTTCACCTAGGAGTGATGCATGACCTTATCCTTTGCAGCCAAGGCGGGTGTCTTGCTGGTGTTCTTCGGCAGTGTGCTGTTCGTGCACCTGCGCGGCAAAGCCCGCCTGCCGGTGTTGCGCCAGTTCGTCAACCATTCGGCGCTGTTCGCCCCCTACAACGCCTTGATGTACCTGTTTTCCGGGGTGCCGTCCAAACCCTACCTGGACCGCCAGCGCTTCCCGGAACTGGATGTGCTCAAAGACAACTGGCAGGAAATCCGCGAAGAGGCCATGCGCCTGTTCGACGAGGGCTATATCCGCGCCGCCGAAAAGGACAACGACGCCGGCTTCGGTTCGTTCTTCAAGAAGGGCTGGAAGCGGTTTTACCTGAAGTGGTATGACAAGCCGCTGCCATCGGCCGAGGCGCTGTGCCCGAAAACCGTAGAACTGGTCAGCAGCATTCCCAACGTCAAGGGCGCGATGTTCGCCCTGCTGCCTGGCGGTAGCCACCTGAACCCGCACCGCGACCCATTCGCCGGTTCGTTGCGTTACCACCTGGGCCTGTCCACGCCGAACTCCGACGCCTGCCGCATCTACGTCGATGGGCAGGAGTACGCCTGGCGGGACGGCGAAGACGTGATGTTCGATGAAACCTACGTGCACTGGGTGAAAAACGAGACCGATGTGACCCGGGTGATCCTGTTCTGCGACATCGAGCGGCCGTTGAGCAGCCCGCTGATGACCCGCATCAACCGCAAGGTCAGTGCCTTCCTGGGCCGCGCCACCGCGCCGCAGAACACCGACGACGAGCGGGTGGGCGGCATCAACCAGGCGTATGCCTGGAGCAAGCGCTTCTCCAACAAGCTCGGCACCCACGTGAAGCAGTTCAAACGGGCCAACCCCAAGGCCTACCGGGTCTTGCGCCCGGTGCTGGCGGTGGTCGTGGCTTATCTGCTTTACCGCTGGTTGTTCTGAGCGCAGGCTGGCCTGTGCGCGGGTTCACCCGCGCACAGGCCAGCTCACCTCACACTGGCGCCCGCTATTGCCCGATCGTGGGTTCACCGCTATTCTCAACAACACTTCCTTCCCTGAAGCCTGAATCATGCCCGCCAAGCCCTCCACCACCAGCTTTGCCATCGCGCCAGTCGCGGGCATGGTCGTGCGTGGCAGCCAGCAGCCGGCCATGGTCAGTCATTACCCACCACCTGTCAGTGGCGCCGTAGGCGGCGTAGCTCCGCCATGCTGCGTGGTCGTGTTGGGCTGATCGGCTTCGGCCGATTCCCTTCGCACACGCAACCCACTGAACCCGGCCGGCTACTTAGTGCGCTTTAGCGCAGGCCGTCCGCTTGGCTTATCTGCCTATCATCAGGTGGCAATACATGTCCTTTTTCAACAAAGCATCCGTGGCCTCGGCGGCCACTACCAGCCTGTTCGTCCTGCTGTGGAGCAGCGGGGCGATCGTTTCCAAACTTGGCCTGGCGCATGCCAGCCCGTTCGCGTTCCTGCTGCTGCGCTCTGCCTTGGCCCTGGCGGGCCTGTTGCTGATCGGGCCGTTGCTGGGGCTGCGCTGGCCACGCCGTAAGGGCGCCATGCTGCGTGCCCTGGGCACTGGCTGCGTGTTGCTCGGGGCTTACCAGATATTCTATCTGCTGGCCCTCGACACCCACGTCACGCCAGGCATCATGGCCACGGTCATGGGCGTGCAACCGATCCTCACCGTCGTGCTGATGGAGCGCCAGCGTTCGATCAGCCGCCTGTTCGGCCTGGGGCTGGGCTTGAGCGGCTTGATCATGGTGGTGTACCAGGGGCTCAACCTGGGTGGGGTGTCGCTGGCGGGCATGCTGTTCGCCCTGCTGGCGCTGGCCAGCATGACTTGCGGTTCGATCCTGCAAAAACGCATCACCGACAACCCCATGGGCACGCTGCCGCTGCAGTACCTGGCCGGCTTTGCCGTGTGCGCGCTGTTCGCACCCTTGCAACCCTTACAGGTGCAGTGGACCGGGGGTTTCGTGGCTGCCTTGCTGTGGATGGGCCTGGTGGTTTCGCTGCTGGCCACCTTGCTGCTGTATCGGCTGATCGCCAAGGGTAACCTGGTCAACGTCACCAGCCTGTTCTACCTGGTGCCGGCGGTGACCGCGGTGATGGACTTGCTGATCTTCGGCAACCGCCTGGCGCCGCTCAGCCTGCTGGGCATGGGGTTGATCGTGGTCGGCCTGCTGTTCGTGTTCCGCAAGCCTGCCAAGCGCCTGGCCGAGGCCTGAGCCCTAGCGGAACTCGGCGGGGATGGCGTGCCGGAGTACGCCTTCCTCGAAGTCCAGCAGCCCGGCTTCGCGCTGGGTGAGCAGGTAGTAGAGCAGGGTGTCGATCGAGCGCTGTTGCGGTAGTGCCACGGCCAGCAGTCTTACCGAATGCTCGGTTTCACAGGCGCAGCCGAAATCCTGCAAGGCAGCGCGAACCTGATCGAGGGTTTCCGGGGGCTTGACCAGCACCCGGAATACCGAGGTGCCGCTGCTTTGGCGCAGTTCGGCGAACCAGGTCTGGCCGTCTTCTTCATAGGTGCCGATAAGGTCACCCGGCGCGATGCCGTACACATGAAAGGGGATGTTGTCCACGGCATGGCCGCCTTCCACAGCCTTGGCCCAAAGGCCTTCGACCGAGGCCGGTGGGTAGCCGTTGGCGTCCTGTTCCAGGCGGAACAGCACCTTCTTGCAGGTCGGGTTCATGCCGTTCTCCCGGTCAATTGCGCGCCGGGCGCAGTACCAGCCACAAGGCCACAGCAATCAGCAGGCCGCCATACAGGTGCGCCATCGACAGCGGCTCGTCCAGCAGCCATGCGCCCCACAGCACGCCGAACACCGGGATCAGGAAGGTCACGGTGCTGGCCTTGACCGGGCCTATTTCTACCAGCAGACGGAAGTACAGGATATAGGCGAATGCCGTGCACAGCAGGCCCAGGCCGAGCAGCGACAGCCAGACCTGCCAGCCGCCCCAGCTGGCGGGCGGCTGGCTGAGGGCGCTCCAGGCGAACAGCGGGCTCAGCATCAGCGTAGCGCCGAGCATGCTGCCCAGCGCCGACAGGCGGCTGTCCAGGCCACTGATCCAACGCCGCGCGAGGAACCCGGCAAAGCCGTAGCAGGTGGTAGCTGCCAGGCACGCCAGGGCGCCTTGCAGCAGGGCCATGTCCAGGGCCACCGGCCCGGCCCCGCTGAGGATGCCGACACCGAGCAGGCCAAGGAAGATGCCGCAGAGCTTGGCCAACGTCATGGGTTCACGGAAGCACAGCACGCCGATCAGCACGCCCATCAGTGGCGTGGTGGCGTTGAAGATCGCCGAGTAACCGGCTGGCAGCACCTGGGCAGCTACGGAATAGAAGGTTGCCGGGATGCCGGAGTTGATCATGCCCAGTACCAGGCAGGCCCCGAGCTTGCCCTGGAAGTCCCAGCGCACGCGGCTGGCGGCGACGATGGCGACCAGGCCCAGGCAGGCGATCGAGACGCGAAAGAACGCGGTCGGCACAGTGCCCAGCTCGGGGGCGATGATGCGCATGAACAGGAAACTCGCCCCCCAGACGGCAGCAAGGGTCAGCAGGCGGGTTAGGGCAATCGGGCTCACAACGGTCTCCGGAGGGCAGGGCAGGGGCGCGAGTGTACGCGAGGGGGCGGGGCGATACTTGTGCTTTCTTGCGCAGTGAACCTGGCCCGCATTTGCGTCAGGCCGACTAAGCTGTGTAACTCATTCACCCATGAGGTGCCCGGCATGCCCCAACCCTGGCCCGCTGTCGAAATCGCCCGCACCATCCTGGCGGGCTTCGACGATTACCGTGACCACTTCCAGCGCATTACCCTCGGCGCCCGCCAGCGCTTCGAGCAGGCGCGCTGGCAGGAAATCCAGCAGGCCGCGGCTGCGCGCATCAGCCTGTATGAAGAAAAAGTCGCCGAGGTCAACGGCTGGCTGCGCCAGGCCTTCCCCGCGCCGGTGTTGCTGGACGTGGCGCAGTGGCCGCTGGCCAAACACGCCTACATTCAGCAGATCGACCCCCGGCTGGACGATGAGTTGGCCGAGACCTGGTACAACTCGCTGTTCTGCAGCCTGTTCAGCCACGACCAGATCAGCGATGGTTGCATGTTCATCCACACCACCCGGCCGTCGCTGCGCGGGCGCGAGCGCGCCGCGCAAACCCGTACCTATGCGCTGGGCGGTAGCCTGAAGGGAATGCTGCAGGCGATCTTCGCCGACTACCCGTTCGATGTCGCCTACGGTGACCTGGAGGGTGACCTGGCACGGCTGGAAGCGCAGGTGCGCGAATGCCTGCCCGACTGGGTTTGCAAGGACCCGGAGCTTGCGGTGGAGCTGTTCGTGCCCGTGCTGTACCGCAACAAAGGGGCCTACCTGGTCGGCCGCCTGTACAACCGCGATGAGCAATGGCCTTTGGTGATTCCCTTGCTGCACCGCGAGGGCCATGGCATCGAGGTGGACGGGTTGATCACCGACGAAGCCGAGGTGTCGATCATCTTCTCGTTCACCCGCTCCTACTTCATGGCCGATGTGCCGGTGCCGGCCGAGTTCGTGCATTTTCTCAAGCGCATTCTGCCGGGCAAGCACATTGCCGAGCTGTACACGTCGATCGGTTTCTACAAGCAAGGCAAGTCGGAGTTCTACCGGGCGTTGATCAACCACCTGGCCAACAGCGACGACCGCTTCGTCATGGCGCCGGGGGTGCGCGGCATGGTCATGAGTGTGTTCACCCTGCCGGGTTTCAACACCGTGTTCAAGGTCATCAAAGACCGCTTTTCACCGTCGAAAACCGTTGACCGCGCTACGGTGATCGACAAGTACCGGTTGGTGAAAAGCGTGGACCGGGTAGGGCGCATGGCCGATACCCAGGAGTTCGCCGATTTTCGTTTCCCACGCAGCAAGTTCGAGCCCGATTGCCTGGCCGAGTTGCTCGAAGTGGCGCCCTCGACCGTGGCCCTGGAGGGCGACACGGTGCTGGTGCGCCACTGCTGGACCGAGCGGCGCATGACCCCGCTGAACCTGTACCTGGAGCGCGCGGGCGAAGGCCAGGTGCTGGCGGCGCTGGAAGACTACGGCCTGGCCATCAAGCAACTGGCGGCAGCGAACATTTTTCCTGGTGACATGCTGTTGAAGAACTTTGGTGTCACCCGGCATGGGCGGGTGGTGTTCTATGACTATGACGAAATCTGCTTTCTGACCGAGGTGAATTTCCGCCACATACCGCCACCGCGGTATCCGGAGGACGAGCTGTCGGGCGAGCCGTGGTATTCGATCGGGCCGCACGATGTGTTCCCCGAAGAGTTCCCGCCGTTTCTGTTTGCCGACGTGGGCCAGCGGCGCTTGTTCAGCCGCTTGCACGGCGAGCTGTATGACGCGGATTACTGGAAGGGCCTGCAGGCGGCCATTGGCGAGGGGAAGGTGATCGACGTGTTCCCGTATCGGCGCAAGGGGCGCTGATGGCGGTGTTGCAGGCCAGGCCCCTCACTCCTTCAGGCACTTCAGCTCACTGAAGTGGCCGCGCACCTTGGCCAACCGCGCTTGCAGCAACTGCCGCTGCTGCACGCTACTTTGCTGCACCAGGTCTACAAACAGGCTGCGCGCCTGTTGCTCGGTGTTCTGGAAGGCCGCGCGGTATTCCGGCGTCCACAGGCTTTCCTTGTGTTGCAACAAGGTCGCCAGGTGCGGCTCGAAGCTGGCGTCGTTGCGTTGGTTCATCGCCAGCAGCAGCTGTTGCTGCCAGTGGGCGCGGTTGGCGATCCATTCGCGGTTCTGGTCGCCCAGCGCTGCTGACCAGGCTTGTACGCGTTGCTTCTGCACCGCGGACAGTGGGCCAAACCAGGCGGTCAGGCGTTTTTCCATACGTGCGCTGCGCTCGCTGACCTGCTCGGCCAGCGGGGTATCGACGTACTCTTTTTGCCGCTCGGCGATGTCGTCGCGGAACGCTTCACGCATTTCGGCCACCTGGCGGTCGCTCATGCCGCGCAACAACTCGGTCGCCGAAGGGGTGATTTCCTCGGCCACACGGCCAATCGCCTGGCGCGCTTCGCGGGTGCGTTGCTGCAGCGCCTGGTCGGTCACCTGGTTGTTGGCGACCATGGCGCGGACCCGCTCCAGCCAGTCGAGGTAGCCCGGTAACTGGGTCTTGCAGTGCCAGGCCAGGTGTTGCTTGAGGCGGTCGTCGAGCAAGGCTTTTTGCGTGCCGTTCATGTCCAGGTAGTCGCCCAGCGACCACGGCACTAGGCGATCGAGGTTGCGGTAGGCCAGGTCCATGCGGCTGCAGGCGCCAAGGGCCAGGGCGAATCCAAGGGCAATGAGCAGGGCTTTGGACAGGCGTGAAGGCATGTGCTGTTCCTTGCAGTGGCTGGCCAGACGGTAGACGCGAGGGGGGCACGGCGGTTCCACTGCATCAGCGGTCGGGCGGCGCGCTGGCTTCAGGTGTAGAATAGCCGCCTTGTTATGAGGATCATCGGAAATGGCTCTGCTTGGGCGTTACAACAGTTTGCAAATCGTGAAACACGTGGACTTCGGTCTGTACCTGGACGGCGGCGCCGATGGCGAGATCCTGCTGCCTGGGCGCTATATCCCGAAAAACGCCGAAACCGAAGTCGATGACTGGTTGAACGTGTTCATCTACCTGGACAGCGAAGACCAGCTGATTGCGACCGCCGAGAAGCCCAAGGTGCAGGTCGGTGAGTTTGCCAGCCTCAAGGTCAAGGACATCAACGGTGCCGGCATCTTCCTCGACTGGGGCTTGTCCAAGGACCTGTTGATGCCGTACTCGGAAGAGGCGCGGCCGTTGAAGATCGGCGATTACTGCGTGGTGCACGTGTACCTCGACAAGCGCACCCGCCGCATCACCGCCACGTCCCGCCTGGACCGCTACCTCGACGTGGCCCCGGCCGATTACAAGGTCGGGCAGCCGGTCGAGCTGTTGGTGGCTGGCGAAACGCCGATGGGCTTCAAGGCCATCATCAACAACCGCCACTGGGGCTTGATCCACAAGAACGAAGTGTTCAAGTTCCTGCGCTCGGGCATGCACGAGAAGGGTTTCATCAAGGAACTGCGCCACGACGGCAAGATCGCCCTCAGCCTGCAGCCGGTGGGCGCCGCCCTGGCCGACAGCCTGCAGGAGCAGATCATGGCGCGCCTGGAGGCCGAAGGCGGGGTGCTGGGGGTGTGTGACAAGAGCGACCCGGCGTTGATCAGCAAGCTGTTCAATGTCAGCAAGGGCAACTTCAAGAAAGCCATTGGCGGCTTGTTCAAGCAGGGCTTGATCGTCATCCATGACGACCGGATCGAAAAGGCCTGATCAGGCCTGAACGAAGTTGCGGAAGTCCAGCTGCTCGCCACCTGGGCGGGTGTCGCGCAGCAGCGAGTCGCGGTCGGCGCTCAGCGCCAGGCTGATGGTCGAGCGGCGCTTGCCAGGCTTGCGCACTTCCATCTGCTCCAGGTGGGCCTTGAGGAAGTTGGTCGGCACTTTCAGGTGCTGCAGCTCGTCGGTTTGCGGGGTATGCAGCAGCAGGTTGACCCAGTCGGCCTGGCCCTTGCCCAGCAGCGCCACCGGCACTTCGAACCACCACAGGTTGCGTTTGTTGTCCAGAATGGCGAACAGCGTGTTGCTGCTGTTCAGCACCGGGCGGGCCAGTGCTTGGTTGCGCCGGGCGATGGCGGCGGGTTTGTCGAGTTTCATGCAGGTTCCTGCGGGTTGACGCTATGAAGGCCTGCATTGTGAGGGGTGCCACGGGGCGGGGCAAGGTTTGATGGTTGTGCCTGCTGCGGGCGCGCCAGGTGGGGGGCGCGGGCGCTGCCTTGGGTTGCGCCCCACACCCGCCATCAGCCGGCCCTGGCGGTGCGTCAGCGACGAAGCGGCAGGCTCAGCTCGGAGGTTGCCCCGTCAGCGGTGGTCACGGTCGCGGTGAAGCTGCGCAACCCGGCGATGTCGTCCAGCGCCTGGGCAAACCGTGCCTGCCCTTGTACGTGACTGTTCACCTGCACTTCGCCAAGGTAGTGCTCGGCCTCGGTGGCGTCGGCCTGGGCATTGCCGAAGAGCTCAACGCGCAGCAGGCTCGATGCCGGCCCCTGTACTTCACCGCGCAGCACATTGCCTTCCAGCGCCAGCAGCCGTGGTGCCGGCTGATTGTGGTTGGGCAGCGGCTGGCACGGCTTGGGCTCGCCCTTGGCATTGCAGATAAGTGCCTGGTCCTGCTTCGGCAGGTCGGCGCCAATCCCGCGTGAGCCCACATACAAGGCGTGTGCCTGGGCTGGCACGCCAAACACGATGGCCCCGGTGCGCTGCCCGGGTACGCATGAGCCGCCCGCCTGGCAGCGGCGGATATCCTGGCTGTTGGCCCAGATACGGTTCCCGCTGAGGCGCGTGGTAGTCACCTCAGGCTCCGGGCGCAGGGCGACGCCGATGCGGTTGCCGTGGATCAGGTTGCCGTCGAGGATGTTGCCCTCACCGGTGACGCTGACCCCGATCCGGGCAGGGCGCCGGGGCAGGTGCGAACACCCTGGTCCTTGATGTAGGCGGAGCCGTCGATGGCAATGTACTGACCCTCGCGTGCCCAGGCCAGCCCGGTGATGCTGACCGGGCCTTTGATTTCCGGCAGCGCGTGGCTGGGGCGGATCACATAAGGTGGCTTGCCCACGGCGGCGATGTCGATACGGTAATGGCCGGGGTTCCGGTTACTGGTTTCAATGGCCCAGCGCAGGGTTTCAGGGCTGGCGGCAGCGGTGGCCAGGGTGGACAGGGGCAGCAGTGGCAGCAAGGCCAGCAGTGCGGGCATCAGACGCATGGGCCGGGTATGGTGCGGTATTCGCCCGTAGATTGACCGCTTGGCTTGCGGGGTGAAAATTCGTTGAAACTCTTGCGCTGGGTGCTGGGTCCACCTTTTGTCGACACTGTACACGTGTCTCCATTTGCAGGAGTTTTGCCATGAGCGGTACTAAAGACAAAGTCAAAGGCCTGGCCAATGAGGCGATGGGCAACGTGAAACAAGGTGTCGGCAAGGTGACCGACAACGACAAGCTGCGTGCCGAGGGCAAGGCGCAAGAGCTCAAAGGCGAGGCGCAGCAAGTGAAGGGCGATGTGAAAGACGCGGTAAAAAAACCGTGATCTGAGCAAGCCTGTGTCGGCCTCTTCGCATGCGTGCGAAGAGGCCGTTACTTTTGCCGCCAATTTCTTCAATCGCGACTGGGAGCAGCACAGCATCGGCACGGTCTATTAGACTTGTGTGTTGATTCGATCAAGCGGCGAAAGGAGACGCTATGATTTTTTCCGCCCTGCAGGGCCTGCCTTTGCACCGCGTGCTGGCGCGCACCGTCAAGGAATTTCTCGATGACGAGATGTCCACCTATGCGTCGGCGCTGGCCTACCAGGCGCTGTTCTCGCTATTCCCATTCTTGCTGTTCCTGATTGCCCTGATCGGCTTTTTGCACCTGCCCGACTTTTTCTCCTGGTTGCGCCTGCAATCGGAGCTGGTATTGCCACCCCAGGCCCTGGAGCAGGTGAACCCGGTAATCGACCAGTTACAGCAATCCAAGGGCGGGCTGTTGTCGGTTGGTATCGTGATCGCCTTGTGGACCGCATCGGCCGGTGTGCGCCTGATGATGAGCGCCATGAACGCCGCCTATGATGTGCCCGAGGGCCGGCCGGTTTGGAAGCGCATCCCGTTATCCATTTTCTACACCGTGGGCTTGGCCGGCATGCTGCTGGCAGCCGCCGCGCTGATGGTGCTGGGCCCGCAAGTCATGGAGTGGATCGCCGCCCAGATCGGCATGCAGGAGTTCATCGTCACCTTGTGGACGGTGTTGCGCTGGCCGGTGATCGTCTTTCTGCTGATGGTGGCGGTCGCGTTGATCTACTACGTAATGCCTGATGTGAAACAGAAGTTCCGCTTCATCACGCCGGGCTCGGTGCTGGCGGTGGTGGTGTGGATCATCGCGTCGCTGGGCTTTGCCTACTACGTGAAAACCTTCGCTGACTACAACGCCATGTACGGCAGCATTGGTGCAATCATCGTGCTGTTGCTGTATTTCTACATCTCGGCTGCCGTGCTGTTGCTGGGCGCCGAAATGAATGCGGTGATCGAGCACATGTCGGCCGAGGGCAAAAACCCCGGTGAAAAGGATTTCGACGAGCACGCGCCCGCGCAGACCATCAGTGTTCTGGGCCATGAGCACCCCACTTCGGGCCAGGCGCAGACTTCCGAGCCTAACCCCCGATGATCCGTGACATTCTCAAGATGGGCGACGAGCGCCTGCTGCGCGTCGCCGCGCCAGTGCCCGCGCAGCTGCTGGGCAGCGGCGAGCTGCAGCAACTGATCGACGACATGTTTGAAACCATGCGCCATGTCGGCGGCGTGGGCCTGGCCGCGCCGCAGGTGGGCATCGAACTGCAACTGGTGATTTTCGGCTTCGAACGCAGCGAGCGTTACCCGGACGCCGAAGCGGTGCCGCAGACCATCCTGCTGAACCCGGTCATCACCCCGACCTCCACTGAACTGGAAGACGGTTGGGAAGGCTGCCTTTCGGTGCCCGGCTTGCGCGGCGTGGTACCACGCTTCAAGCACATTTGCTATGAGGGCATCGACCCACAGGGCAATGCGATCCGCCGCTTTGCCGAAGGCTTCCACGCGCGGGTGGTGCAGCATGAGTGCGACCACCTGATCGGGCGTTTGTATCCATCGCGGATCCAGGACTTTACCAAGTTCGGCTACACCGACGTGCTGTTCCCAGGGCTGGAAGCAGGCGACGACTGACCCTGCTGCAGGGCCACCAGGCGTTTGCTGCGCTGGTAGCGTTGCAAGCGGCCATGCAGGGTGTCTGGCAGGCACTGCGCCAGTTCGAAACCCAGGCGTTGATAGAACGGCAGCAGGTCGGGGTGGCAAAACAGCCAGGTTGGCCCGTCAGCCTGGGCCAGCGCCGCCTTCACCAGTTTGCCGGCTACCCCTTGCTGGCGCCGTTGCGGGTCGACGAACAGGCCGGTCAGCCAGAAGCCCCCGGTTACCCTGGCCAGGCTCAGCCCGGCAATGATCCCCGGCCCCCTGGCTACCCACAACTGCGCATCGCTTGCCGCGCGCATGCGCGAGCCTTGTTGCCGGTAAAAGTGGTCCAGCAGCCGGCGTTCTGTATCTGCAAGTGTCGAGCAGGTTAATTGTTCAGAAATGGCGAATTTCCCCTGAGTACAGAGCAGAGGCTCTGGCGTAATGCTTTGCGGGTATTTTGTCGCAGATTGTTGCAAATTCGGCAAGACTGAATATCCGAGTTCGGGGTTCAACTATTAACGGCCAGGCGTAGAATTTCAGGCATCCCCCCTGCAGTACGAAGCGGGATCGGTACTTCGTGCCATCTCCACCGTAGATGGCAACTTCTCCGCGCCGGAAACGGCATTAGAAGTCAATCGATCAGCTTGAATGCTCAAAAGGCAAAACACCATGAAACCATTACTGATTCTTGCATTGGTCGGTATGTCCTCGTTCGCCCTCGCCGATGAGGCCAAGCCCGTCTCCACCCAGCCAGTGGCCCAGCAGTACGACTACTCGATGAACCTGGATATCAAGCGGGTAATCGACCTGTCGACCATTCCCAATGTTTGCGAAGTGGTGCCTGCCACCATGACCTATGAAGACCATCACGGCCAGGTGCATACCATCCAGTACCGTGCCATGGGCGAGGGCTGCCAGCAGGGTTGACCGGCTACAGGAGGTTCGAGCGCCCCCGCGCGGCGCTCGAACGCCGTGGGCCGTTATCGCCAAACGCACTGAGCCGCTGCTCGGCGGGCCACCCTCGTGGGGCGGGCCTGGTCTATCGTGGACGTGGGGAATTCGCACAGCCTTGCTGTGTGAACTGCCACCCTGACTGCCACGGAGACAACACCCGATGAGCCTTGCCCCTGCTGCGCAAGCGCAACATGAGTTGTTGATCAGTCGCCTGATCGACGCCCCACCGGCCAAAGTGTTCCGCGCCTGGACCGAGCCCGAGTGGCTAAGGCAATGGTGGGGGCCGCATGGCATGAGCACCCCGGAATGCGAGATGCAATTGTGGCCCGGCGGCCTGTTTCGCACCTTGATGCGGGCGCCGGATGGCAGCGAGTACCCCACCCAGGGCGTGTTCCTTGAGATCGCGGCGCCGCGGCGCCTGGTGTTCACCGATGCGTTTGGCCCCGGCTGGGTACCGTCGAACAAGGCGTTCATGACCGCCGTGATCAGCCTGGACGAGGAACGGGGCAAAACCCGTTATACCGCCCGGGCCTGGCACTGGAATGCTGCCGATTGCAAGGCCCACGAGGACATGGGGTTCTACCAGGGCTGGGGTGAAAGCCTGGACCGCCTGGTGGAGTTGGTCACCCAGCGGATGCCAGACTGATGGTTGCCTGGGGGCGGGCATTCGCCCGCCGCAGGGCCGGTAGTGCCAGCGCTATGCTCAGCTGGCAACGAAATTCGGTGGCGATACCAGTTCCACGGTCTGCTGCTTGCGTGGCGCCAGGATTTCCGCTTCGCCCTGCACCACCAGCTCATCGTTCTGGTTGTACACATTGGTCGCGATGCGCACTTTGAACTTGGGCAGTTTTTCCAGAATTTCCAGGCGTACGGTGAGCGTGTCGCCAATCTTCACCGGCTTCTGGAAGCTCATCTGCTGGCCCAGGTAGATGGTGCCAGGGCCTGGCAGGGTGCAGGCCACTGCCGCACTGATCAACGCGCCGCTGAACATGCCGTGGGCAATGCGTTCGCGGAACATGCTCTTGGCCGCAAACTCGGCGTCCAGGTGCACCGGGTTGTGGTCACCGGACATCGCCGCGAACAGCTGGATGTCGCGCTCTTCGACGGACTTCTGGTATTGCGCCTTCTGGCCTACTTCGAGGGCTTCGTAAGGCGTGTTGGTGACCTGGGACATCGGGGTTTCCTTGAGCGGTAGGCGAGGGTGGCTGTCATTCACTGCGCACAGGCCGATCAATGGCCAGTGCCTGTTCAAGCCAGCCGACAATGTCGGCAGTGACCTCGTTACGGTTGGTTTCGTTGAGTACTTCATGCCGCGCTTCAGGATAGACGCGTAGCTGTACATGTCGATTGCCGGTGGCGCGCAGGGCGTCGGCCAGATGGGTGAGACGCTTGCCGGCACTGACCGGATCACATTCCCCACCCATTATCAGTATCGGCAGGTTCGGATCGATCTGTGCGAGGTTACCCGGCTGGCTGATCTGCGCCAAGCCTTGCAGCAGGTCCAGCCACAGCTGGTTGCTGCACCGAAAGCCGCACAGCGGGTCGTTGACGTAGCGGTCGACCTCGGCCGGGTCGCGGCTGAGCCAGTCAAATGCCGTGCGGTTGGGCTTGAAGGCCTTGTTGAACGCGCCGAAGGAGAGCCATTCGATCACCGCACTCTTGCCCAGCGGCCCCTGGCGCCAGGCCTCCAGCCGCGCCACCAGCCGGGCCATGCGGTACAGCGCGGCAGGCTGGTAGTTGGAACCGCTCAGGATCGCCCCGTGCAGGCTGGCACTGTGGTGCAGCAGGTAAGCCTGGGCGATGTAGCTGCCCATGCTGTGGCCGAACAGGAACAGCGGGGTGCCCGGGTAGTGTTGGCCAATGTACTGGGCCAGCCGGCCGAGGTCGTCGACCACGGCATTCCAGCCATGATGGCGGCTGAACAGGCCCAGGCTGCCGTGCTCGGCGCTACGTCCGTGGCCACGCAGGTCAGCGGCGAACACGGCAAAGCCAGCCGCGGCCAGTGCCAGGCCCAGGCGCTGGTAGCGCCCGGCATGCTCGGCCATGCCATGGGCCAGCAGGACTACGGCTTTCACTGGCGAGGCTGGCAGCCATTGGTGCACGTACAGGCGGCAGTGCTCGCTGACGGGCAGCCAGAAGGCGTCGTGGGGCATGGCGGCTCCTTGTGCGCATGGGGTACCGGAACAGTGTATGCACAACCGGCCCGATTGCAGGAAGGGCACAAATAAGATTCACAATGTTAATGGCGGCACTTGGCGTATAGGCCACCCCGGGCTTACCTGCTAACGTCGAAGCAACGCCTGTTTGCCGGTTGGCGACCAGGTCAAGGATCCAAGGACGCAGTGCAGGTCCAGGCAGAGGAACAATAATAAATGCAAGCCGACTTCTGGAATGACAAGCGCCCGGCGGGCGTGCCTTCCACCATCGACATCAATGCCTATGCCTCGGTGGTCGAGGTGTTCGAGCGCTCTTGCAAGCGCTTTGCCGACCGCCCGGCATTCAGCAACCTGGGCGTGACCCTGACCTATGCGCAACTGGAGCGACATTCAGCCGCGTTTGCCGCCTGGTTGCAGCAGCACACCGACCTGCAGCCGGGCGACCGTATCGCGGTGCAGATGCCCAACGTGCTGCAGTACCCGATCGCCGTGTTCGGGGCCATGCGTGCCGGGCTGATCGTGGTCAATACCAACCCGCTGTACACCGAGCGCGAGATGCGCCACCAGTTCAATGACAGCGGGGCGCGGGCGTTGGTCTACCTGAACATGTTCGGCAAGCGGGTGCAGGCCGTGTTGCCCGACACCGGCATCGAGTACCTGATCGAAGCGAAAATGGGCGACCTGCTGCCCACTGCCAAGGGCTGGTTGATCAACACGGTGGTCGACAAGCTGAAAAAGATGGTGCCGGCCTACCACTTGCCCCAGGCACTCCCGTTCAAGCAGGTGCTGCGCCAGGGGCGCGGCCTGTCGCCGCAACCGGTGCCGCAGAGCCTGGACGACATCGCCGTGCTGCAGTACACCGGCGGCACCACCGGGCTGGCCAAAGGCGCCATGCTTACTCACGGCAACCTGGTGGCCAACATGCTGCAGGTGCTGGCGTGCTTTTCGCAGCACGGCCCGGACGGGCAGAAGCTGCTCAAGGATGGCCAGGAGGTCATGATCGCGCCGCTGCCGCTGTACCACATCTACGCGTTCACCGCGAACTGCATGTGCATGATGGTCACCGGCAACCACAACGTGCTGATCACCAACCCGCGGGATATTCCCGGCTTCATCAAGGAGCTGGGCAAGTGGCGTTTCTCTGCATTGCTCGGGCTCAACACCCTGTTCGTGGCGCTGATGGATCACCCGGGTTTTCGCCGGCTGGATTTCTCGGCACTGAAAGTCACCAACTCCGGTGGCACGGCGCTGGTCAAGGCCACTGCCGAACGCTGGGAGGCGCTTACCGGCTGCCGCATTGTCGAAGGCTATGGCCTGACCGAAACCTCGCCGGTGGCCAGCACCAACCCCTACGGCCAGTTGGCCCGGCTGGGTACGGTGGGCATCCCGGTGGCCGGTACCGCCTTCAAGGTCATCGATGATGACGGCAACGAGCTGCCGTTGGGCGAGCGTGGCGAGTTGTGCATCAAGGGGCCGCAGGTGATGAAGGGCTACTGGCAGCAACCTGAGGCCACCGCCCAGGCCCTGGATGCGGACGGTTGGTTCAAAACCGGTGATATCGCCGTGATCGACGTGGACGGCTTCACGCGGATCGTCGACCGCAAGAAGGACATGATCATCGTGTCGGGTTTCAACGTGTACCCCAATGAGATCGAAGACGTGGTGATGGGCCACCCGCAGGTCGCCAACTGTGCGGCCATCGGTGTGCCCGACGAGCGTTCCGGCGAGGCGGTGAAGCTGTTCGTGGTGCCGCGCGAGGGGGGGCTGAGCGTGGATGAGCTCAAGGCCTACTGCAAGGCCAACTTCACCGGTTACAAGGTGCCCAAGCACATCGTGCTGCGCGAGTCCCTGCCGATGACGCCGGTGGGCAAGATTCTGCGCCGGGAGCTGCGGGATATCGCTTGAGTCAGCTGCAAGCTGCAAGCTGCAAGCTGCAAGCTGCAAGCTACAAGCTACAAGCTACAAGCTACAAGCTACAAGCTACAAGCTGTAAGCGTGGAATCAGAGCCTTTGGCGCGCTCTATCTAGCCGCTTGAAGCTTGTAGCTTGCCACTTTAAGCTAAATACTCTAAAAATGACCTAAAACGTTCATTGAGTCATTTATGTGACCATAAGGCCCGTTTTGGCCTCTAGGCGACCCCAGGCAAAGCTGTTACTCTCGGCCCGCTTTCAGATGATCCGGTTTGCAACGAACCGTCATCTCATATCAATAATAAGCGCATGACGCGTGAATCGAACTTCGCTGTTGCTGAAGGAGTGGGCTTCCATGATCGAACATTTTTGGAAGGATAAGTACCCAGCCGGGATTACGGCGGAAATCAATCCTGACGAATTCCCCAATATCCAGGCAGTACTCAAGCAATCCTGCCAACGCTTTGCCGACAAACCGGCCTTTAGCAACCTGGGCAAGACTATCACTTATGGCGAGTTGTATGCGCTGTCGGGGGCATTTGCCGCCTGGTTGCAGCAGCATACCGACCTCAAGCCGGGTGATCGCATTGCCGTGCAACTGCCCAATGTCCTGCAATACCCGGTCGCGGTGTTCGGTGCCATACGCGCCGGGCTGATCGTGGTCAACACCAACCCGCTGTACACCGCGCGGGAAATGGAACACCAGTTCAACGACTCTGGCGCCAAGGCCTTGGTGTGCCTGGCCAACATGGCCCACCTGGCTGAGAAAGTGGTGCCCAAGACCCAGGTCCGGCACGTCATCGTCACCGAGGTGGCCGACCTGTTGCCGCCGGTCAAGCGCTTGCTGATCAACAGCGTGATCAAGTACGTGAAGAAGATGGTGCCGGCCTACCACCTGCCGCAGGCCGTGCGTTTCAACGCTGCGCTGGCACTGGGCAAGGGCCAGCCGGTAACCGAGGCCAACCCGCAGGCCAACGATGTGGCGGTGCTGCAGTACACCGGCGGCACCACCGGCGTGGCCAAGGGTGCCATGCTGACCCACCGCAACCTGGTGGCCAACATGCTGCAGTGCCGGGCGCTGATGGGCTCGAACCTGCACGAAGGCTGTGAAATTCTCATCACCCCGCTGCCGCTGTACCACATCTACGCGTTCACCTTCCATTGCATGGCGATGATGCTGATCGGCAACCACAACGTGTTGATCAGCAACCCGCGTGACCTGCCGGCGATGGTCAAGGAACTGGGCAAGTGGAAGTTCACCGGCTTTGTCGGCCTGAACACCCTGTTCGTTGCCCTGTGCAACAACGATGGGTTCCGTGCCCTGGACTTCTCGGCGTTGAAAATCACCTTGTCGGGCGGCATGGCCCTGCAGTTGAGCGTGGCCGAGCGCTGGAAGGCGGTGACCGGTTGCGCCATCTGCGAGGGCTACGGCATGACGGAAACCAGCCCGGTGGCCACGGTCAACCCTGCCGAAGCGAACCAGGTCGGCACCATTGGTATTCCGGTGCCGTCGACCCTGTGCAAGGTAATCGACGAGGCTGGTAACGAGTTGCCGTTGGGCGAAGTTGGCGAACTGTGCATCAAGGGCCCGCAGGTCATGAAGGGCTATTGGCAGCGTGAAGAGGCCACTGCCGAGATCCTCGACAACCAGGGTTGGCTCAAGACCGGCGACATCGCCTTGATCCAGCCAGACGGCTACATGCGTATCGTCGACCGCAAGAAGGACATGATCCTGGTCTCCGGCTTCAATGTGTACCCCAACGAGCTGGAGGATGTGCTTGCCGGCTTGCCTGGCGTGTTGCAGTGCGCGGCCATCGGGGTGCCGGACGAGAAGTCGGGCGAAGTGATCAAGGTGTTCATCGTGGTCAAGCCGGGCATGACCGTGACCAAGGAGCAGGTGATGGAGCACATGCGTGCCAACGTGACCGGCTACAAGGTGCCGCGCCATATCGAGTTCCGCGATGCGCTGCCGACCACCAACGTAGGCAAGATCCTGCGCCGCGAACTGCGTGATGAAGAGCTGAAGAAGCAGGGCTTGAAGAAGATCGCCTGACCCTGCGCACCCCTGTAGGAGCGGCCTTGTGTCGCGATGGGCCGCAAAGCGGCCCCGTCCTTTCAGCACCCATGCCAAGATCCAGGGGCCGCTTTGCGGCCCATCGCGACACAAGGCCGCTCCTACAGCGAAGGCATGGGTTTTGGGCTCAGCGCAGTTTTTCCAGCATCTGGTAATACCACATGCCGGCCGCCAGCAGCGGGTTGCCCAGCAAGTCACCCATCGGCACCCGCACATGCTTGCACTGGGCGAAGGTGTCGAACTGCTCGAGCGTACCGGTCAACGCCTCGGCCATGATCTCGCCCATGATGTGGCTGGTGGCAATGCCGTGCCCGGAATACCCCTGGCAATACCACACGTTGTCCGACAGCTTGCCCAGCTGTGGAATGCGGTTGACCACGATGCCCATGGCGCAGCTCCACTGGAAATCGATCGGCACGCCCTTCAATGCCGGGAACGTGCGTTCGATGCATGGCCGCAGCTCGCCTTCGATATCCCGCGAGTCACGGCCGGAGTAGTTGGCGCCGCCACCGAACAGCAGGCGCTTGTCGGCTGTCAGGCGGTAATAGTCGAGCACGAAGCGGCAGTCGTACACCGCCAGGTCGTGGGGGTTGATCTGCTCGGCCAGTTCGCCCAGTGGCGCGGTGGTGACGATCCCGCCCATGGCCGGGAATATCTTGCCCTTGAGTTGGCGCTTTTCCAGCTTGTGGTACACATCGCCGGCCAGCATCACCTGGCGTGCCTCGACCCGGCCGTGGGCGGTAACCACCGCCGGGCGCGGGCCATGCACGATGTCCAGCACCTCGGAATTCTCGAACACCAGTGCGCCCAGGCCATGTGCGGCGCGGGCCTCACCCAGGCACAGGTTGAGCGGGTGCAGGTGCAGGTTGCGCAGGTTCTTCAAGGCGCCCATGTACAGTGGGCTCTGCAGGTGCTCAGCCACTGCCGCGCGGTCGAGCATTTGAACCTGCTCGCCCATGCCCCGGCGTTGCGCTTCGGCCTCGAACGCGCGCAGCTCGTTCATGTGCGAGGGTTTCATGGCGGCATGCAGATGGCCACGCTTGAGGTCACAGTCGATGCCGTAGCGCGCTACGCGCTGCTCGATTACCTGGTGGCCACGCCAGCGCAGGTGCCAGATGAAGTCATCGACCTCGGCGCCCAGGTGGTTGCGCATCTGTGAGCGCATGGCTTCGTCGCCCGACAGGCTGCCAGTGACTTGGCCACCGTTACGGCCGCTGGCACCCCAGCCTATACGGTTGGTTTCGACGATGGCCACCTTGAGGCCGCGCTCGGCCAGCTCGACTGCCGTGGCCACGCCGGTGAAGCCGCCGCCGATGATTGCCACATCCACCTGCACCGTGCCCTTGAGTTGCGGGTACTCGGTAGGGTCGTTGAGGGTGGCGCTGTAGTAGGACGGCGCGCGCTGCGCCGGGCCTTTGTGCAATGCTGCGTTCATGGGTGTTCCTTGAATGTTGAGGGGCTCAGGCCTGGTGCAGGTACCAGCGCCAGTCCTGTTCGCTGACTTCGGCCATGAACTGGCGGTACTCGGCGCGCTTGACCTTCAGGTACACGCCGAGGAAGTCCTCGCCCAATGCTTCGCGGGCCCAAGCCGACTGCTGCAGGGCGTCGAGCGCCGTCAGCCAGTCGGTGGGCAGGTGTTCGGTAGCCTGGGCATAACCGTTGCCTTGCACCGGTGCCCCTGGGTCCAGCTGTTCGCGAATGCCACGGTGGCTGGCTGCCAGGATCGCCGCCGCCGCCAGGTAGGGGTTGGCATCGGCGCCGCAGATGCGGTGCTCCACATGCCGGCTGTTGGCCGGGCCACCGGGTACGCGCAGGCTCACGGTGCGGTTGTCCACGCCCCAGGTGGGTGCCAGTGGTGCATAACTGTTGGCCTGGAAGCGGCGGAACGAATTGGCGTTGGGGCAGAACAGCAGCAGTGATTCGCGCAGGTGGCGCAGCATGCCGGCGACTGCCTGGCGCAGCAGCGGCGTGCCAGCCTTGTCGTCGCTGGCGAACAGATTGGTGCCGGCGTGGTCAGCCAGGCTCAGGTGCATGTGCATGCCAGTACCCGCCAGGTGCGCGAATGGCTTGGCCATGAAGCAGGCCTGCATGCCGTGGGCATGGGCCACGCCCTTGACCAGGCGCTTGTAGCGTACCGCCTGGTCCATGGCCTGCAGTGCGTCACCGTGCTCCAGGGTGATTTCCACCTGGCCGGGGGCGTATTCGGAAATGGCCGTACGGGCCGGGATGCCCTGGGCTTTGCAGGCGGCATACAGATCGGCGAGAAACGGCTCGATCTGTTCCAGTTCGCGCAGGCCATACACCTGAGTGCTGCGCGGGCGCCCGCCATCGTTGTCCAGTGCCGGTTGCGGGCGGCCTTGGGCGTCGCGTTGCTGGTCAAGCAGGTAGAACTCCAGTTCGCAGGCCATCACCGGGTGGTAGCCGTCGGCCTGCAGCGCCTCGATGGTGCGCAGCAGCACGTGGCGCGGGTCGGCGATGCTGGCAGGCAACCCCTCACTCGGGTGCATGCTCACCTGCACCGCGGCGGTCGGCACCCGGCGCCAGGGCAACCTTGTCAGGCTGCCCTCGAGCGGGTAGGCGCGGCAGTCGATATCACCCACATCCCAGACCAACCCGGAGTTTTCCACATCGTCGCCGTTCAGGGTCAGGCCGAGAATGGTACTGGGTAGCGGCCGGCCGCTCTGGTACACGGCCAGCAATTCGTCGCGGTGCAGCAGCTTGCCGCGGGGTACGCCGTTGGCGTCGAGAATGAACAGCTCGAACAACTCGATATCAGGGTTGTCGGCCAGAAAACGGGCGGCGTGCTCTACGGGGGCAAAATGCATGTTGGGTTCGCTCACGGCTGCGCAGGGCCACCGCACTGGCGGGCGGCCCGGCTGGGGCAAACGGCCAGAGGCTGGCCGGGTTTGGTCACAACGGCGTGAGGGCGGTATCCGGTGGGCGGGCGTGGCGGCAGTGCCACAAGGCCCAGAAGGCGAGGATGATGTGCACCAGCGGGTTTTCCCCGGCACGGCTGCGGGCCTTCGGTAGCGAAGGGCGCGGCAACGGTGGGGCGATGGGCTGGGCGGGCGTCATGGTTTTGATACTCACATGCGGCGTAAGGGTGATTAAAGTCGTGAATGGCAACGTTTACATAAGGACTTGCTAAACTTTCAGCCACTGTGCGATCCCTTGTGGGAGCGGCCTTGCGTCGCGATGGGCTGCGGTAGCAGCCCCAAAATCTGCGCCCCGGCACAAATCCACGGGGCTGCTGCGCAGCCCATCGCGACGCAAGGCCGCTCCTACAGGGTGCGCGCCAGCCTGGACAGCAAAACAGGCGCAAATCTGCGACAATCGCGCATCCTCAGAATGCCGATCATGAAAAAGCAGGCTCACCTGCATCATTAAAAAGCCCCATGACTGACCACGCCATCGACAAATTGCTGCACAACCTCGACCACGCCATGATTGCCGACCGCCACCGCTTGCGGCGGCAATTGCATGAGCTGCGCAAGCGCCCAGACGAGGCCAAGCTGGCGCAGTGGGTGGACAAGGTCCAGGCCTCTTGTGCCCAGGTTACCGCGCGCCAGCAGAGCGTGCCGGTCGTGCGTTACGACGACAACCTGCCGATCGCCGCCAAACGCGACGAAATCAAGAAGGCCCTCGCCGAACACCAGGTGCTGGTGATCGCCGGTGAAACCGGTTCGGGCAAGACCACGCAGTTGCCGAAGATCTGCCTGGAACTGGGCCGTGGCAGCCATGGCCTGATTGCCCACACCCAGCCACGGCGCATTGCCGCGCGCAGCGTGGCGGCGCGGGTGGCCGAAGAGCTGGGTACGCCGCTGGGTGGGTTGGTCGGCTACCAAGTCCGTTTCGAAGACCAGAGCGACGCCAACACCCTGGTCAAGCTGATGACCGACGGCATCCTGCTGGCCGAAACCCAGCATGACCGCTTTCTCGAACGCTACGACACGATCATCGTCGACGAAGCCCACGAGCGCAGCCTGAACATCGACTTCCTGCTCGGCTACCTGAAGACCTTGCTGCACCGCCGGCCCGAACTGAAGCTGATCATCACCTCGGCGACCATCGACCTGGAGCGCTTCTCCAAACACTTCGACAATGCGCCGATCATCGAGGTGTCTGGCCGCACCTTCCCGGTGGAAACCTGGTACCGCCCGCTGACCAGCGAGCAGGACGAAGAGGGCAACCAGATCGAGGACGACCTGACGGTCGACCAGGCGATTCTCGCCACCCTCGACGAGCTGGCCCAGCATGAGCGCAGCCAAGGCAAAGGCCCTGGCGACGTGTTGATCTTCCTGCCGGGCGAGCGGGAAATCCGCGATGCCGCCGAGATCCTGCGCAAGGCGCAACTGCGCCATACCGAGATTCTGCCGCTTTACGCGCGCCTGTCGCCGGCCGAGCAGCAGCGCATCTTCCAGCCGCACACCGGGCGCCGGGTGGTGCTGGCCACCAACGTCGCCGAAACCTCGCTGACCGTGCCGGGCATTCGCTATGTAATCGACACCGGTACTGCGCGCATCAGCCGCTACAGCTACCGCGCCAAGGTTCAGCGCCTGCCCATCGAGGCGGTGTCGCAGGCCAGTGCCAACCAGCGTAAAGGCCGTTGCGGCCGGGTTGAGCCGGGCATTTGCGTGCGCTTGTACAGCGAAGAGGATTTCAACAGCCGGCCGGCGTTCACCGACCCGGAAATCCTGCGTACCAACCTGGCGGCGGTGATTCTGCAAATGCTGCACCTGCGCCTGGGTGCCATTGACGCGTTCCCGTTCATCGAGCCGCCAGATGGCAAGGCCATCAGCGACGGCTTCAACCTGTTGCAGGAACTGTCGGCGGTCAACCGCGAGAACCAGCTGACGCCTATCGGCCGCCAGTTGGCGCGCCTGCCCATCGACCCGCGGCTGGGCCGCATGCTGCTGGAGGGCGCACGCCAGGGTAGCTTGCAGGAAGTGTTGATCGTCACCAGTGCGTTGTCGGTGCAGGACCCGCGCGAACGCCCGCCCGAGCGCCAGCAGGCGGCGGACCAGGCGCACGCGCAATGGAAGGATGTGGACTCCGACTTCGCTGCGTTGGTGAATTTGTGGCGCGGCTTTGAAGAACAGCGCCAGGCGCTGACCGCAAACCCGTTGCGCAACTGGTGCCGCAAGCACTTTCTCAATTACCTGCGCCTGCGCGAATGGCGCGATGCCCATCGCCAGCTGGCATTGATTTGCCGTGACCTGCAACTGACGGTGAACAAAGAACCGTCCGACTACCAGAAGTTTCACAAGGCCCTCCTCAGCGGCCTGCTCAGCCAGATCGGCCACAAGACCGAAGAGGGCGACTACCAGGGAGCTCGCCAGCGGCGCTTCTGGGTACACCCGTCGTCGGGCCTGGGGCGTAAGCGCCCGCAGTGGGTGATGGCTGCCGAGTTGGTCGAAACCACCAAATTGTATGCACGCGTGGTGGCCCGGATCGAACCGGACTGGATCGAGCCGCTGGCCGGCCACCTGGTCAAGAAGAACCACTTCGAGCCGCACTGGGAGAAAAAGCGCGGGCAGGTCGTGGCCTATGAGCAGATCACCTTGTACGGCCTGATTCTGGTCGGGCGGCGCCCGGTGCATTTTGGCCCGATCGACCCGGCCACCTCGCGGGAGCTGTTCATCCGCGAGGGCCTGGTAGGCGGCGAGATCCAGTCGCGGGCCAAATGCCTGGCGGCCAACAAGCGCCTGCTGGAGCAGCTTGATGAACTGGAGGCCAAAGCGCGTCGGCGCGATATTCTCGCCGATGAAGAAACGCTGTATGCGTTCTACGAAGCGCGCCTGCCCGAAGAAATTCACCAGACCGCCACCTTCGATGCCTGGTACCGCATGGGCAGCCAGAAGGATGCCAACCTGCTGATCATGCGCGAAGAGGACGTGCTGGCGCGTGAGGCCAGCGAGGTCACGGCGGCCCAGTACCCCGACAGCCTGCAAGTGGGCGAACTGCGCCTGCCGCTGGCCTATCACTTTGAACCGGGGCACCCGCGCGATGGCGTGACTGTGCGCGTGCCTGCGCCGTTGTTGCCGAACCTGCCGGGTGAACGCCTCGAGTGGCTGGTGCCGGGCCTGCTCGAAGCCAAGTGCGTGGCGCTGGTACGCAACCTGCCCAAGGCCCTGCGCAAGAACTTCGTGCCGGTGCCCGACTTCGTCAAGGCGTCGCTGGCGCGCATGCCGTTCGCCCAGGGGGCCTTGCCCCAGGCCCTGGGCCAGGAATTGCTGCGCATGACCGGTGTGCGTGTAGCCGACGAGGCCTGGGCCGAGTCGGTGAGCCTGGTCGAGGGCCACCTGCGCATGAATATCGAGGTGGTCGACGGCCAGGGCAAGTTCCTGGGCGAGGGCCGCGACCTGGCCGAGCTGACTGCCCGTTTTGCCGCCGCCAGCCAGGCCGCGTTGGCCGTACCGCGCACGGCTGACGCCGAAAAGCCGGTGCAGGCCAAGGCCTTCAGCCCCGTGGCGCAGACCACCCAGCAAAAGATCGCCGGCTTGTCGATGACGGTCTACCCGGCATTGGTGGACGAAAACGGCACGGTGCGCGAAGGCCGCTTCTCGACCCAGGCCGAAGCCGAGTTCCAGCACCGCCGTGCCTTGCAGCGGCTGCTGCTGCAGCAACTGGCCGAGCCGGCCAAGTTCCTGCGGGGCAAGCTGCCGGGGCTGACCGAACTGGGCCTGCTGTACCGCGAGCTGGGGCGTGTCGAAGCGCTGGTCGAGGACATTTTGCTGGCCAGCCTGGACAGCTGCATCCTCGAGGGTGAACACCCCTTGCCACGCGAGGGTGCGGCCTTGGCCGGGCTGGCCGAACGCAAGCGCGGCAGTTGGGCCGAGCACGCCGAGCGCCTGGCCCGGCAGACGCTGGAAGTGTTGAAGCTGTGGCACGGCCTGCAGAAGCGCTTCAAGGGCAAGATCGACCTCAGCCAGGCCGTGGCGCTGAATGACATCAAGCAGCAGTTGGGCAACCTGGTGTACCCAGGGTTCGTGCGCGAAACCCCGGCCACCTGGTTCAAGGAACTGCCGCGTTACCTCAAGGCAGTGGAACTGCGCCTGGAGAAACTCGGTGCGCAGGTGCAGAAGGACCGGGTATGGAGCGGCGAGCTGGCCAACCTGTGGGCGCAGTACAAGGCCCGCGCCGACAAGCATGCCCAGGAGGGCAAGCGCGATGAGCAACTGACCCTGTACCGTTGGTGGCTGGAGGAATACCGGGTGTCGCTGTTCGCTCAGCAACTGGGCACCAAAGTGCCGATTTCTGACAAAAGATTGAGCAAGCAGTGGGGCCAGGTGGAAGGCTAAACTTCCACAGTTGTGGCAGTATTGATGCAATTTGGGGCCGCCTGGCGGCCCTTCTCGGGTGAGCCCCTCGCCCCTAACTTGGCACTAAAGTGCCACTAGGCTGTCCTATTCCCGCCAGCGCCCCCGTGGCGATGGCCTTCGAACAGAGGAACGACCGTGCATAACGTCGTGATCAGCGGCACCGGCCTGTACACCCCGGCCCAGAGTATTTCCAACGAAGAACTGGTGGCCTCCTTCAACGCCTGGTCCCAGCAGTTCAACCAGGACAACGCCGCCGCCATCGAGCGTGGCGAAGTCGAAGCGGCGCCCTTGTCGGATGCCGCGTTCATCGAAAAGGCCTCGGGCATCAAGAGCCGCTTCGTCATGGACAAGGCCGGCATCCTCGACCCGCAGCGCATGAAGCCGCGCCTGCCGGAGCGTTCCAACGACGAACCCTCGGTGCTTTGCGAAATGGCCGTGGCCGCTGCTCACCAGGCCTTGCAGCGTGCGGGCCGCACGGCTGCCGATATCGACGGCGTGATCGTCGCCTGCTCCAACCTGCAGCGCCCGTACCCGGCCATTGCCATCGAAGTGCAGCAGGCGCTGGGCATTCAGGGCTTTGCCTTCGACATGAACGTAGCCTGTTCCTCGGCCACGTTCGGCATCCAGACCGCAGCCAACAGCGTGGCCCTGGGCCAGGCGCGTGCAGTACTGATGGTCAACCCCGAGGTGTGCACCGGGCACTTGAACTTCCGTGACCGCGACAGCCACTTCATCTTCGGTGATGCGGCCACCGCAGTGGTGCTCGAGCGCGCCGACAAGGCCAGCTCGGCGCACCAGTTCGATATCGTCAGCAGCAAGCTGTGGACCGAATTCTCCAACAATATCCGCAACAATTTCGGCTTCCTCAACCGTGCGGCGGAAGAGGGGCAGGGCGCTGCGGACAAGCTGTTCATCCAGGAAGGCCGCAAGGTGTTCCGCGAGGTGTGCCCGAAAGTGGCCGAACTGATCGGTGAGCACCTGCAGGAAAACGGCCTGAACCCTAGCGATGTGAAGCGCTTCTGGCTGCACCAGGCCAACCTCAGCATGAACCACCTGATCGTCAAGAAGCTGCTGGGGCGAGAAGTGGCCGAGGAAGACGCCCCGGTGATTCTGGACCGTTACGCCAATACCAGCTCGGCAGGCTCGGTCATTGCCTTCCACCTGTACCAGGATGACCTGGCCAAGGGCGCCTTGGGGGTATTGAGCTCGTTCGGTGCGGGGTATTCGATTGGCAGTGTGATCCTGCGCAAGCGCTGATTACCTGGTCTGATCCGAGATAGCCGGGGCCGACCTGCAAAGGGCGCATTCCCCTGTAGGAGCGGCCTTGTGTCGCGATGGGCTGCAAAGCAGCCCCAGCTATTTCACAGGCAAAAAAAAGCGGGAAACGCCGGATGGGGTCGGCATTCCCCGCTATTGCGTGTTTAGAACTTGGCTTCCAGGTCCAACTGCAGGGTATCCACGTCCGCATTGCTGTTGGGCAGGTTGGAGTAGTCGGTCTTGGCCATCAGGTAGGTTGCACCTACGCCGAAGTTCTTGTCGATTTCATAACCGACCTTGAACTTGTGGCCACGCGAACCTGTGAAGCCGGCACCGAAGTCAGAGTCGGTGAACAGGCTGACCACACCGTTACGCTGCACGTCGCGGTAGTTGTAGTCCAGGCTCCAGGCGCCGATCTTGCTCTTCAGACCGGCCAGCCAGGCTTTGTCCTTGCCGTCGGTGCTTTCGGTATTCTTGACGAACTGGCCGTAGGCAGACAGCGGGATGGCAAAGCCGGTGAAGTCGACCTGACCGAAGCCTTCCACCAGGTTGAACTCGTTGGTGGTGTTGCCCAGCGAGGCCAGGGCGGCCGAAGCCTTGTCGTTGTCGTAGCCGTAGATGCTGCCGCCCACGGTCACCTTGACGGTGTCGGCTGCGTTGAACCTGGTGCCCAGCTGGCCTGCGTACAGCTGCGCGTCATGCTTGAACTGCACGCCGTCGCCATCGACGTTGTCTTTCAGGTTGTAGTGACCAAGGCTGCCGAAGACTTCAGCCGGGCCAACGTTCATCTTGTAGGTAGCTGCCACACCTTCCGGGTTGATGTCGCTGTCCCAGATGATGTCGCCCATGCTGACCCACGGCTGGTTCATCTTGCCGCCGATCAGGTGCAGGTTGGGCACGGCAGTCGGGTGCCAGTCGAGGTAGGCCAGGTCGACCCACAGCGATTTCTTCTCGAAGTAGTTGTCCAGGCTCTGGTTGGTCGAGCGGGCATCGGCGCTGCTGCCGGTGGCCACACGCACGCCGGCGTCGACTTGCGGGTTGATCTCGCTGTAGAAGCCGACACGGGCACGTACGCGCTCACGGTCCTGGTTGCCACTGCGGGAGATCGGGTTGTCGACGTTGACGTCTTCGTAACGCAGGCGCACATCGCCCTTGATCTGGGTCTTGGCGGCCCATGCCACTTTTTGTTCAAAGGCGCTCATACGTTCGGACTGAGCTTTCTGGTCGGCCTTTTCCTTGGTTTCTTTTGCCAGATCGCCTTGCAGTTCATTGTACTGCGCCTGGTTGATCGAGCCGTTGGCGCGCAGCATTTCGAGCAGCTTGGCGTCGACAGCAGCACTGGCCGGGGCGCTCAGGGCCAGCATCATGCCGGTGAGGCTCATTCCGGTAAGTGTAGAAACAAGACGCATAAGGTTCTCCCTACTGAAAAAATGGGGGAGGCTCAAGCGCCTGCCCCTGTGTTGGCATGTCTTCGGAAAGGGCCTGAATAGACAGGTTCTGGTGTTCCGGAAAACAGGCGCAAGTATTGCGAGGGGCAGTGACAGATTAATGTCTGATTAGTGGCACTGTTGTTAAGTAAGTGAGAAGAAAAGGGGCAGCCTGACGTTCATCATTTGAGTGACGCGCCTGGGTTGGGGATACTGAACGCCTCCCGACTGCGAGCCAAAACCGTGACCAGCCTGTACAGCCTTGCCCATTTGCGTGATCTTCCGGCGGCCACCTGGGATGCCTTGGTGCCTGCCGGCCAACCCTTCCTGCGCCACGGCTTTCTCAGCGCCATGGAGGACAGCGCCAGCGTTGCACCCCAGACGGGCTGGGCTGCCGAGCATCTGGTGCTGGAGCGTGACGGGCAGGTGCGGGCGCTGTTGCCGGCCTACCGCAAGTGGCATTCGTTTGGCGAGTACGTGTTCGACCACGGTTGGGCCGATGCCTGTGAGCGGGCCGGCATTGCCTATTACCCCAAGTTGCTGGGGGCGGTCCCGTTCAGCCCGGTCAGCGGCCCGCGTTTGCTGGCCGACGACCCGGCCGATGGGCTGCTGTTGCTGCAGGCGTTACCTGAGTACCTGGGCAAGGGCGGGCTGTCGGGTGCCCACATCAATTTCACCGATGCGGCGCTGGACCAGCAGTTGGCCGGCCTGCCGGGCTGGCTGGAGCGCCTAGGGTGCCAGTTTCACTGGCAAAACCGCGGCTACCGCGACTTCCAGGACTTTCTCGACAGCCTCAGCTCGCGCAAGCGTAAGCAGATGCGCAAGGAGCGCGAGCAGGTGGCGGGGCAGGGCATCGATTTTCGGTGGTACCAGGGCAATGAACTGGACGAGGCGCAATGGGACTTCGTGTTCCGCTGCTACGCCAACACCTATGCCGTACGGCGCCGTGCGCCCTACCTGACCCGTGCGTTCTTCAGCCTGCTTGCCGAGCGCATGCCCGAGGCGCTACGGGTAGTGATGGCTCGCCAGGGCGGGCGGGATGTGGCCATGGCCTTGAGCCTGGTGGGGGGTGACAGCTTGTTTGGCCGCTATTGGGGTTGCCTGGACGAATTCGACCGGCTGCATTTCGAAACCTGTTTCTACCAGGGCATGGACTTCGCCATTGCCGAAGGTTTGCAGCGCTTCGATGCCGGTGCGCAAGGTGAACACAAGCTGATTCGCGGGTTTGAGCCGGTGCTGACGCGGTCGTGGCATTACCTGCTGCACCCTGGGTTGCGGCGGGCGGTGGGGGATTTTCTGGTGCAGGAGCGGGAAGGGGTGAAGGGGTATGCCGAGGAGGCGCGGGGGATGTTGCCTTACCGGCGGGACTGAGAGACTTGTATTGCTTGTAATGGCCCTATCGCTGGCAAGCCAGCTCCCACAGAGATCGCCTCAGGGCTGACAGGTGTTTGCCACAAGGTATGGCAGCGCCTGTTAGAGCGAGCGCCGCCCGCGCGGCGCTCGATCTCACAGGCGCTGAAGATGCTCCGGCTACCCTTGCCAGGAACCATAGAATCACCCACAGGATCACCCCACACCTTGAAATCTGTGGGTACCTGTGGGAGCTGGCTTGCCAGCGATAGGGCCATTACAGGCGTCAGTCAACCCCGACAAAGCCCCCGGTCTGGTGGTGCCACAACCGGGCATACAGCCCCTGCTGTTGCAGCAGTTCACTGTGGCTGCCAAGCTCGACAATGCGGCCTTTGTCCAGCACCACCAGCCGGTCCATCCGGGCAATGGTGGAAAGCCGGTGGGCAATGGCGATCACCGTCTTGCCCTGCATCAGCGTCTCCAGGCTTTCCTGGATTGCTGCCTCGACCTCTGAGTCCAGCGCCGACGTGGCTTCGTCCATGATCAGGATCGGCGCATTCTTCAGCAGTACCCGGGCAATCGCGATACGCTGGCGCTGGCCGCCCGACAACTTGACTCCGCGTTCGCCCACATGGGCATCGAAACCGCTGCGGCCCTGGGCATCCGAGAGCTGTGGGATGAACTCGTCGGCGCGGGCCCGGTGCACGGCTTCCTGAAGTTCGGCTTCGCTGGCGCCGGGGCGGCCGTACAGCAGGTTGTCACGGATAGAACGGTGCAGCAACGAGGTGTCCTGGGTGATCATGCCGATCTGCGCGCGCAGGCTGGCCTGGCTGACTTCGGCAATGTCCTGGCCGTCGATCAGGATGCGCCCGCCCTGCACGTCGTACAGCCGTAGCAGCAGGTTGACCAGGGTCGACTTGCCAGCCCCGGAAGGGCCGATCAAGCCGATTTTCTCGCCGGGGCGGATGTCCAGGTTCAGGCCATCGATCACGTTGCCGGCCTTGCCGTAATGAAAGTCGACATTGTCGAAACGCACCGTGCCACGGCTGACTTTCAGGGCCGGGGCGTTGGGCCGGTCGGTGACGGTGACAGGCTGGGCGATGGTCTGCAGGCCATCCTGGACCATGCCGATGTTTTCGAAGATGCCGTTGACCACCCACATGATCCAGCCGGACATGTTGACGATGCGGATCACCAGGCCCGTGGCCAGGGCAATGGCGCCGACGGTGATCAGCGATTGGCTCCACAGCCACAGCGCCAGGCCGGTGGTGCTGACCACCAGCAGGCCGTTGAGGGTGGTGATGACCACGTCCATGCTGGTAACCACCCGCGAGGCCAGTTGGGTTTTCTCGGTCTGTTCGCGGATCGCTTCGCGCGCGTACTGCTGCTCGTGATCGGTGTGGGCGAACAGCTTCAACGTGGCGATGTTGGTATAGCCGTCCACGATACGCCCCATCAGTTTGGAGCGGGCGTCGGATGAGATCACCGAGCGCTCTTTCACCCGGGGTACGAAGTAGCACAGCGCGCCGATGTAGCCGACGATCCACAGCAGCAGTGGCAGCATCAGGCGCCAGTCGGCCTCGGCGAACAGCACCAGCGAGGTAACCGCGTAGATCAGCACATGCCACAGCGCGTCCACCGCCTGCACGGCGGAATCACGCAGCGAGTTGCCGGTTTGCATGATGCGTTGGGCAATGCGCCCGGCAAAGTCGCTCTGGAAGAAGTTCAGGCTCTGCTTGAGCACGTAGCTGTGGTTTTGCCAGCGGATCAGGCTGGTCATGCCGGGGTTGATGGTCTGGTGCACCAGCAGGTCGTGCAGGCCGAAGAACAGCGGCCGCAGCAGCAGGATCACGACCAGCATCCAGGCCAGCTCGCCCTTGTGCTCACTGAAGAAATTGACGTTGGGTGTGCCCTGGGCCAGGTCGATGATGCGGCTGAGGTAGCTGAACATCGCTACCTCGATCAGCGAGGCGAACAGGCCGACCACCAACAGCGCCAGGAAGCTGGGCCAGACCTGGCGCAGGTAATACAGGTAGAACGCCCACACGGTGCTCGGCGGCGACTCGGTGGGTGCTTCGCGGAAGATGTCGATCAGTTGCTCGAAACGACGGTACAGCATGGGTAGCGACACTCCTGTTCCAGCCTGCCTTCAGGCGGTTGCACGTCCCTGTGCAGCCTGCGGTCAGTCGATACGTTTGGCCGACTTGATGAACACCGGGTCAGCCGGCACATCGCGCATGCCTTTCTTCACGGTAGTGGGCGAGTTGACGATCTGGTCGACCACCTCCATGCCTTTGGTTACCTTGCCGAACACGGCGTAACCGGCATCGCGGCCCGGGTTGAGGAAATCGTTGTCGGCGACATTGATGAAGAACTGGCTGGTAGCCGAGTTGGGGTTGGAGGTGCGTGCCATCGACAGGGTGCCGCGGGTGTTCTGCAAGCCATTGCTGGCTTCGTTCTTGATCGGGTCCTTGGTGTCTTTCTGCACCATCTGCTCGGTAAAGCCGCCACCCTGGACCATGAAGCCGGGGATTACCCGGTGGAAAATGGTGTTGTTGTAGAAGCCGCTGTCGACGTACTGCAGGAAGTTCTTCGTGCTGACCGGTGCCTTCTCGGCGTTCAGCTCGATTTCGACCTGGCCGAAGCTGGTGTCCAGCAGCACGTGCGGGGTCTTGTCGGAGGCCATGACGCTGGTGGCGAAGGCGAGTGAGCAGGCGGTGAGCAGGAGTTTTTTCAGCATGGGCTCAAAGATCCTTGAGGGGTGGAAGCGGCTGCGAGGAACTGCAGCAGGGTCTGGTTGAAGACCTCGGGTTGATCGAGGGGTGTAGCGTGCCGGGAATCGTCGACGACGACCAGCCTGGCGTTGGGGATCAGGGCGACATAGCGTTGTTTCAGTTGTATCGGGGTGTAATCGTGGTCGGCGGCAATCACCAGGGTAGGACACTGGATCTGGCCGATGCGTTCCTGCACGCCCCAGTCGACGATGGCATCGAAGCTTTTGAGGTAGGCGCGCTTGTCGTTGCGCGCCCAGCGCTGGGCCATTTTCTGCCGCAGCGCGGCCTGCTCGGGTTTGGGAAACAGCCGTTCGGCCAGGCCTTTGCCCACGGTTTCGACACTCAGGACGCGTGCCAGGCCCCAGCGCTTGAACCACCACAACCAGTCACTGCGGCTGCGGCGCTTGACCTCGGGGGCACTGTTGACGATGCACAGGCTGCGCAGCCACTGAGGGTGGTCGACGGCAAACTGGAAGCCGACCATGCCGCCCATCGACAGGCCCACGAAGTGCACCGGCCCGGTGTGCAGGTGTTCGAGCAGGGCCAGCAGGTCGGCACTGAAGGTTGCAATGTGGTAGCCGTCCTGTGGCTTGTCGGAGCGGCCGTGGCCACGGATGTCCATGAGGATCACCCGGTAGTGCTGGCTGAGCACGGGCACCTGAAGCTCCCAGTCCTGGCTGCTGGAGCCCAGCCCATGCAACAACACCAGGGGTTGGCCTTGGCCGTATTCCTGATAATGCAGCGTGCATCCTTCGTGTTCGAAGTAGGCCATGGGCGCGGTCCTTTCAAGCTTGTGGGGGGGCTGCGAAGGGCACGTCCAGCGGCGCTGTGTCGAAGTTGCGCAGCAAATCGATGAGAATCTGCGTGGCCGGGCCCAGGGTCTTTTCCTTGCTCGAATAAAGGTAGAACAGTGGGTGGCGGCTGCCACCCTGGTCCAGCGGCAAAGGCTTGAGTACCCCTTCGCCCAGCTCGCGCTCGATCATGTGCCGGGGCAGCCAGGCAAAGCCCAGGCCGCTGCTGACGAAGGTGGCGGCGGTGCCCAGGCTACCGACGGTCCAGCGCTGTTCGGCACCCAGCCAGCCAACGTCGCGTGGCTGGGCCCGGCCAGAGTCGCGGATCACCACTTGCAGCTGGCTTTCCAGGTCCTGGAAGGTCAGTTCACGGCCCAGGCGGTGCAAGCTGTGTTCGGGGTGGGCAACGGCAACGAACTCCACGGCACTCAGCTCGGCGCCCAGGTAGCCGCCGATGCTGTAGCTGCTGATGGCCAGGTCGGCGATGCCTTCGTGCATCACTTCTTCCACGCCCGACAGCACTTCTTCACGCAGGCGCACGCGGCAGCCACGGCTTTGCGGCATGAAGGCGGCCAGCGCGCGGACCAGCCGGGCGCTGGGGTAGGCGGCGTCGACCACCAGGCGTACTTCGGCCTCCCAGCCCTGCTCCATGTGGTGGGCCAGGTCCTCGAGCTGGCTGGCCTGCTTGACCAGGTGGCGCGAGCGGCGCAGCAGCACACTGCCGGCTTCGGTCAGCACCGCCTTGCGGCCGTCGATGCGCAACAAGGGCACGCCCAGTTGTTCCTGCATGCGGGCCACGGTGTAGCTGACCGAAGATTGCGAGCGGTGCAGGGCCTCCGCGGCCTGGGCAAACCCGCCATGGTCGACCACTGCTTGCAGGGTCCGCCACTGGTCAAGGGTTACGCGCGGCGCTTTCATCTTTCGCTCCTGTTGTCCTAAGCTGCGCTCTTTGCAAGGAGAGCGGCCATGAAGAAATGTTGTGCGGCAATATTGATGTGCCTGCCCCTCGGGGCCATGGCTTATCCCATCGATGTGGACAAGCACCTGGACGGGGTCAAGCTCGACTACACCGCCTACGACACCGCCTACGACATCGGCGCCATTACCCTGAACAACTATGGGCAGGTCGCGGCGGGCTGCAAGGTGACCTTCCGTAATGGCCCGGAGGCGCCACGGGTGCGCCGGGTGAACGTAGCGGCCGGGAAAAGCGCCGACGTCACGGCCAAATTCAACCGGCAGATCATCAAGCTGCGCATCACCGTGCAATGCAGTGCGGAATAAACTGATTAATCGATAGGTTGAACCCACTTTTTACGCTTTTTTATCGATAGGTCAAGCCTTAATCTTACCTCCATCGAATCGCAACCTTTTTGCCGATGGAGGCACCGCCCATGGCCCACGTACTGATCATCGAAAGCAGCGCCCGCCAGCAGGATTCCGTTTCCCGCCAGCTGACCCAGGACTTCATTGCGCACTGGCAAGCTGCCCACCCGGCCGATCAGATCACGCTGCGCGACCTGGCGCTGAACCCGGTGCCGCACCTGGATGCCAACCTGCTGGGCGGCTGGATGAAGCCCGAAGCGCAGCGCAGCGTTGCCGAGCTGGAGGCCCTGGCCCGCTCCAACGAACTGACCGACGAATTGCTGGCGGCCGATGTGCTGGTAATGGCTGCCCCCATGTACAACTTCACCATCCCCAGTACCCTGAAGGCCTGGCTGGACCATGTGCTGCGTGCCGGCATCACCTTCAAGTACACCCCGACTGGCCCGCAAGGCCTGCTGACCGGCAAGCGCGCCATTGTCCTGACCGCCCGTGGCGGCATCCATGCCGGTGCCAGCAGCGACCACCAGGAACCGTATCTGCGGCAGGTGATGGCCTTCATCGGTATTCACGATGTCGACTTCATCCATGCCGAGGGCCTGAACATGAGCGGCGAGTTCCACGAAAAGGGCCTCAACCAGGCCAAGGCCAAACTGGCGGCGGTGGCCTGAACGTTATCGAATTCCCAACCCTGACACCTGTTTTTGCTCCTTTGGGTGTACCTGCCCGGCCTTGGTGGCCGGGCTTTTTTATGCCTGGTGTTTTGTGGATGGCTGTGCCGGCCTGTTCGCGGGCTTGCCCGCGAACAGGCCGGCACAGCCCCCACATTCCTCATGGTTGATCACAAAGCCTGCAACCCGCTAAGGTCGCCGCCTTGATTCACGAGAGACAACCATGGGCTACCTGATAATCGTCGCGCTGATCCAGGCGTTTTCCTTCAGCCTGATCGGCGAGTACCTGGCCGGGCACGTCGACAGCTACTTCGCCGTGCTCGCGCGGGTGCTGCTGGCCGGCCTGGTGTTCCTGCCGCTGACCCGCTGGCGCCAGGTCGAGCCGCGCTTCATGCGCTCGATGCTGCTGATCGGTGCGTTGCAGTACGGCATCACCTACGTCTGCCTGTACCTGAGCTTTCGCGTGCTCACGGTGCCGGAAGTACTGCTGTTCACCATCCTCACGCCATTGCATGTCACCCTGATCGAAGACGCCATGAACCGGCGTTTCAACCCGTGGGCATTGCTGGCCGCTCTGGTGGCCGTGGCTGGCGCGGCGGTGATCCGCTTTGACAGTATCAGCGGCGAGTTCTTCACCGGTTTCCTGCTGCTGCAGTTGGCCAACTTCACCTACGCCGCCGGCCAGGTGCTGTACCGTCACCTGGTCGCACGCAACCCCAGCGACCTGCCGCACTACACCCGTTTTGGCTACTTCTACCTCGGCGCCCTGCTGGTGGTGCTGCCGGCCTTCCTGCTGTTCGGCAATGCCCAGCACCTGCCGAGTACCGATGTGCAATGGCTGGTGTTGCTGTTCCTCGGGTTGTGCCCGACGGCGCTGGGCCTGTACTGGTGGAACAAGGGTGCGTGCCTGGTATCCGGCGCTACCCTGGCGGTGATGAACAACCTGCATGTGCCTGTGGGGCTGCTGCTCAACCTGCTGATCTGGAACCAGCACGAGCCACTGGGGCGGCTGTTCATTGGCGGTGCGATCATCATCGCCTCGGTATGGCTGAGCCGCCTGGGTGGCCGTGGGCGAGCGCCGCTGGCTGGCAAGGCCTGACATGCTGACCCTCTCCAACGGTGTGCAACTGCCGGATACGGACATCGAGCTGAGCTACATCCGTGCCCAAGGCGCGGGTGGGCAGAACGTCAACAAAGTGTCCAGCGCGGTGCACCTGCGCTTCGACATACGCGCCTCATCGCTGCCCGCGTTCTACAAGGAACGGCTGCTGGCGCTACGGGACAGCCGCATCACCGGCGATGGCGTATTGATCATCAAGGCCCAGCAGTTCCGTACCCAGGAGCAGAACCGCGCGGATGCCTTGGCACGCCTTGCCGAGTTGATCATCGCTGCCGGCAAGACCGAGAAGAAACGCCGCCCCACCAAGCCCACCCTCGGCTCGAAGACCCGCCGGCTCGAAGGGAAGGCCAGGCGCAGTACGGTCAAGGCGGGGCGGGGCAAGGTGGACTTCTAAGGCCGTAGGCGGAACGGGCTATTGCGCAGGCTTGCATGGCTGCGCGCCCTTGTAGGAGCGGCCTTGTGTCGCGATGGGCTGCGCAGCAGCCCCCGCAATCTCAAGCCTCGCTCATCTCTTCTAGCCGACGCGGCACAGGCTCTTGCGCCACCCGTGTGCTCAACCCCACGCGCATGTCGTTGCCACTCGGCTGCTGATACAGGCTCAAGCCAAACTCCGGCAACACCGCCAGCAGGTAATCGAAGATATCCCCCTGGATGCGCTCGTAGTCCGCCCACACCGTGGTGGTGGTAAAGCAGTAGATTTCCAGCGGCACGCCCTCGGCGGTGGTCTGCATCTGCCGCACCATGCAGGTCATGTTCGGGTGCACATTGGGGTGGTTTTTCAGATAGGCCAGGGCAAACGCGCGGAAGGTGCCGATATTGGTCAGCTTGCGCCGGTTTGCCGACAGTTCGGCCACAGGGCCCAGCGCTTCGTTCCAGCTTTGCAGCTCCTGGCGTTTGCCGGCCAGGTAGTCGCTCAGCAGGCTGACCTGGGACAGGCGCTGTTCCTCCTCGCGGGTGAGGAAGCGCACACCTGCGGCGTCGATGAACAGGCTGCGCTTGATCCGCCGGCCGCCGGATTGCTGCATGCCGCGGTAGTTGCGGAACGACTCGCTCATCAGGCGCCAGGTGGGCACGGAGACAATGGTCTTGTCGAAGTTCTGCACCTTCACCGTATGCAGGGTAATGTCCACCACGTCGCCATCGGCGCCAACCTGGGGCATTTCGATCCAGTCACCGACATGCAGCATGTCGTTGCTGGTCAACTGCACGCTGGCGACGAACGACAGCAGGGTGTCCTTGTAGACCAACAGCAGCACCGCCGACATGGCGCCCAGGCCCGACAGCAGCAGCAGGGGCGAGCGGTCGATCAGGGTGGCGACGATGACGATCGAGGCGAAGATCCACAGCATCATCTTGGCCAGCTGCACATAACCCTTGATCGAGCGGGTGCGGGCGTGTTCGGTGCGCGCATAGATGTCGAGCAGGGCATCCAGCAGGCACGACAGCGCCATGGTCATGAACAGCAGGGTGAACGCCAGGGCGACGTTGCCCAGGAAGTGCTGGGCGGTATCGGACAGCTCCGGTACCAGTTTCAGGCCAAACTGCACCACCAGTGACGGGGTGGTCTGCGCCAGGCGGTGGAAGACCTTGTTGTGACGCAGGTCGTCCAGCCACTTGAGTGCCGGCTGGCGTGCCAGCAGGCGCGCGCCGTGCAGCATCAGAAAGCGTGCCAGGCGGCCGATGACCAGGGAGATGAGCAGTAGTACCGCCAGGCCGATGGCCGCGTGCAGCATGGGGTGTTGGTCGAGGGTGCCCCACAGGTCGAGGGAATCACGCCAGATTTGTTGGATATCCATGGGCTTGCATACAGTCTTGTTGCGAAACGAGGTGCCATTAGAGCGCGGATGGCGACAAAGTTGCCAAAAGAAATTCGGCTAAGGCGGCAGAAAACGTTACCCTATGCAACTGAATTTCCCGCACTTGCCTGAGGTTACCTCCGTGTTCTCCCAATTCGCCCTGCATGAACGCCTGCTTAAAGCCGTGGCCGAGCTTAAATTTGTCGAGCCAACCCCGGTGCAGGCCGCGGCCATCCCCTTGGCCCTGCAAGGGCGTGACCTGCGCGTGACCGCGCAGACCGGCAGCGGCAAGACGGCAGCTTTCGTGCTGCCGCTGCTCAACCGCCTGGTCGACCTGAAAGGCGGGCGCGTCGAAATCCGTTCGCTGATCCTGCTGCCTACCCGCGAACTGGCTCAGCAAACCCTGAAGCAGGTGCAGCTGTTCTCGCAGTTCACCTACATCAAGGCGGGCCTGGTCACCGGCGGTGAAGACTTCAAGGAACAGGCCGCCATGCTGCGCAAGGTGCCGGACGTGCTGATCGGCACCCCGGGCCGTTTGCTCGAGCAACTCAACGCCGGCAACCTCGACCTGTCCCACGTGCAGGTGCTGATCCTCGACGAAGCCGACCGCATGCTCGACATGGGCTTCGCCGAAGACATGGAGCGCCTGTGCAAGGAGTGCGAGAACCGTGAGCAGACCCTGCTGTTCTCGGCCACCACCGGCGGTGCGGCCCTGCGCGACATCATCGGCAAGGTGCTGAAAGACCCGGAGCACCTGATGCTCAACAGTGTCTCGCAGTTGGCCGAAGGCACTCGCCAGCAGATCATCACGGCCGACCACGATCAGCACAAAGAGCAGATCGTGCAGTGGCTGCTGGCCAATGAAACCTTCGACAAGGCAATCATCTTCACCAATACCCGCGCCCTGGCCGACCGTATCTACGGCCACCTGGTGGCCAAGGATGTGAAGGCCTTCGTACTGCACGGCGAGAAGGATCAGAAGGACCGCAAGCTGGCCATCGAACGTTTCAAGCAGGGCAGCTCCAAGGTGCTGGTGGCCACCGACGTGGCGGCCCGTGGCCTGGACATCGACGGTCTCGATCTGGTGATCAACTTCGACATGCCGCGCAGCGGCGACGAGTACGTGCACCGCGTGGGCCGTACCGGGCGTGCCGGTGGTGAAGGGTTGGCAATCTCGCTTATCACCCACAATGACTGGAACCTGATGTCCAGCATCGAGCGCTACCTCAAGCAGCAGTTCGAGCGCCGCGTCATCAAGGAAGTGAAGGGCACCTACACCGGGCCGAAGAAGGTCAAGGCCTCGGGCAAGGCGGCCGGGAGCAAGAAGAAAAAGATCGAGAAAAAAACCGGCGACAAGAAGGCGGCCGCCAAGCGCAAGCCTACCGCCAAGCCGAAGGCCAACGCGCCACTGGCCAGCGCCGATGGCCTGGCGCCGCTGAAGAAGCGTAAGCCTGCTGCCGAATAACTAGCGCTCAATGGCCCAATCGCCGGCAAGCCCCACAGGGATTGCATCAGGGCTGACAGGTGGTCGCCACAATATATGCAGTGCTTGTGAGATCGAGCGCCGCCCGCGCGGCGCATCGCGAGCTGCGCTCGCTCCTACGTTTGTTTCGGGCCAATTATGCCTGTGGGATTTGCGCGCGAACCTTTTGGCGCATGCCTCAATGTCGCGCCGTATGAACCAGGCGGTCGCGCGCACCTGGCACAGGGGTTACTGGCCAGAAACAAACGTAGGAGCGAGCGCAGCTCGCGATGCGCCGCGCGGGCGGCGCTCGTTCTCACAGGCACTGAAGATGTAGCGGCTACCCTTGCCAACGATAGGGCCATTGGAAACACCCCATCACTCAGCCTTCTGCTGCGCTACCTTCAACTCCTTGATCCGCTGGTCAATCAGCTGACACTTGTCGGGCAAGTCTTGGCTCGCCGTCCTCAGGTCCATCCCCTGCAGCTCTTCATTGATTTCCTTCGCCTTTTGCGGGTTCTGCTCGGTCACTTGGGTGACCAGCCCGGCCAGCTCTTCACGTTTCTGCGTCGCTTCTTCCGGTGTGCAGGCCCAGGCGGGGCTGGCGCACAGCAAAGCGGTGGCGCAGCCCATAATGGATAGCAGCTGTTTCATCCTTCCTCCCTCCAGCAATGGTTATGCACGGTGGAAGCTTGTGGGGGCTGGGAAGTTCAGTGCTCACGATCAGTGGGTCTTTCATGATGGAAGCATTCTGTTTCTGAAATGCCGCCACCAACGGTGCTGCGCCTCTTCTGACAAATGTATCGAGGTCGGGTACTACCCAGATCACTGGAGAGGCAGTGGGTCAGCCTGCGATGTGAGGACGCGCTGTCATGTGTATACCCAATGCTTTCATCACGGTCAGGAACGATTTGAGGGTTGGGTTGCCATGCTCGCTGAACGACCGGTAAAGCTGTTCACGAGATAGCCCTGTGTCTTTTGCCAGCTCGCTCATGCCTTTGGCACGCGCTACTACGCCGACAGCTTTGGCGACATAGCTGGCATCCCCGGTCTCCAGGGCGTCAGTCATGAACACGGCGATTGCTTCAGGAGTGGTGAGGTATTCGGCGGGATCGAATTCAGAGAAGGTTTGTGTCATTTTGCATCCTCCACGAACGCAGAATATGGTGGGCTGCTTTGATGTCCCGTTGTTGGCTGCTTTTATCGCCGCCGCACAAAAGAATGACGAACGTCTGCCCGCCTGGTGGAAATATACGCGGTAGCCGGGCCCATAGTGGACCCTGAGTTCACTGACGCCGTGGCCAACCGGTGATACATCGCCAGGCAGGCCCTCCATCAATCGGTTGATCCGAGCACTGATTCGCGTTCTGGCGCTAACATCCCGGAGCCCGCTCACCCAATGTCTGAAACTGCTGGATTCGATTTCTTTCATCGAATGAATGTAGTTTATAAACTACAGACGACTCGCCAGCAAATGGTTTCTGCGTATTGCGCAATGGCTCGCTTCGCAACTGCCATTTGCATCCATTCTCATTTTTCTCGGAACACCGCGTCTCAGCCCCGAGTCCCAACCTGTGTAACCCTTTCGTCCACAGCAGGAGCCCGTAGCCATGAGCACCACCTACGACTGGGACCTGATCGAACGCTTGCTGCACGAGGTGCAGAACGGCGCCGGTCACAGCTTCACGCCACGCCCCTACGCCGAGCAGCACGCTGCCGCGCTGGCCGCCAAAGGTGAGCCGGTGTGTGACCTGGATCACTTGAAAACCCGTGCCTGTGAATATGAAAAGCTGTTGTTCGACCGTGGCTATATCGAAAGCCGGCCTGAGGAAGACGGTGGCAACGGCGAGAACTTCGTGCTGACCGAGCGCGGCTCGCGGCTGATGAGCCTGATCGACAGCAGCATCCCTGGCTTCGAGCACCCGCGCCAGGTGTTGGACGAGCAGGTAGATGCGCTGGACGAGACCACCTTCGAACAGGTGTCGGCAAAAGCGCAAATCGCTTGAGGTCGTTTTGAGGCTGGCATGGGTGGTCATGAAAACCCGATAATCGGTAGCTTCTGAACGCTGCCGAGTTGCTGCCCATGCCTACGTTCACCTTAAAGGCCCGCCCATGAATGCGGCCCGCAAGAACCCAGACGCCTTTGCCTTCCAGGTTATGTTGGGCCTGTGCCTGATCTGGGGCTGCCAGCAGGTGCTGATCAAGACCGCCGCCGTGGACATCGCCCCGGTGATGCAGGCGGCATTGCGTAACGGTATCGCCGCGGTGTTGGTGGGCCTGATGCTGTGCTGGCGTGGCACCTGGGAGCAGGTCGGTAGCACCTGGCGCCCGGGTTTGGTCGCGGGTGCTTTGTTCGGTATCGAGTTCCTGTTCATTGCCGAGGGCCTGAAACTGACCTCGGCGGCGCACATGTCGGTGTTTCTTTATACGGCGCCAGTCTTCACCGCGTTGGGGTTGCACCTGCGCCTGGCCAGTGAACGCCTGCGCCTGTTGCAATGGCTTGGCATCCTGCTGGCCTTCGGCGGCATTGCCACGGCCTTTGCCGGAGGCATGTCGTTCGAGCACATGGATAGCCGCACCTTGCTGGGCGATGCGTTTGGCGTGATCGCCGGGCTGGCCTGGGGCGCCACCACGGTGGTGGTGCGCTGCTCACGCCTGTCGGAAGCGCCGGCGACCCTGACCTTGTTCTATCAACTGGCGGTGGGGTTTGCCGGATTGTTGCTGATTGCCCTGCTCAGCGGGCAGATCGGCGAGGTGTCGCTCACGCCTTTGGCCATGGGTAGCGTGCTGTTCCAGGGGGTTGTAGTGTCGTTCGTCAGCTACCTGACCTGGTTCTGGCTACTGCGCAAATACCTGGCATCGAACCTGGCGGTGTTTTCCTTCATCACCCCTCTGTTCGGCGTAACCTTTGGGGTCTTGCTGCTGGACGAGCCGCTGACCGCGCATTTTGTGGGCGGTGCGGTGATGGTGCTGCTGGGGGTGATTCTGGTAAGTGCCGAACCTTGGGTTAAGCAGCAACTGCGCAAGTGGGTGGGGTAGTGGAACGCTTGCAACAAAGCGAAACGATTAACCAGTCGTCGGAATGCGCCGCTATGGCTTGATCCGCGTCAGAATGGCCCCTATCTGTAAGAGCAGAGGCATGCGTAATACAGGACATCGGGCTATGATCTGTATGAAACATTGCAGGATTGATTCGCCGTGAGGCTGACCCGTCAAGGGGGCATTATGAATAAACCACTGTCCAACTGGCTCCACGACCTGGCGGTCGCCTTGGGGCTGATTCCACCACCCTTGCAGCCGGTGCCGATCCCGACTGATGAAGAGCAGCGCAAGCGCCAACCGCGTCGTCGCTGATACAAGCAAAGGCCGCAGCACCTGGGTGGGGGCTGCGGCCTTTTTGTGTCTGGGCAATTGGCTTGCCTGCTCTGGGCCCATCGCTGGCCTTGGAGGCTCGCCAGCGATAGGGCCAGTACAGGCCGAAGGTCAGGCCAGCTTGACCGCTGCCACGGGTTTACGCGACAGCAGGCTCACCACCACAAAGCTCACCAGGCCAATCGCGAGGCTGTAGTAGATCGGCGTATTCGCCTCCAGCCCGTCCTTGAACATGAACAACAGGGCAGTCGCAAAGCCTAGCGACATGCTGGCGATGGCGCCGGCGGTGGTGGCGCGTTTCCAGAAAATGGCGCCAATCAGCGGAATCAGCATGCCGCCCACCAGCAGGTTGTAAGCCAGGGTCAGGGCGCTGATCACGTCGTTCACCATCAATGCGATACCCAGTACCACCAAACCGGTCAGCAAAGTGAACAGGCGGCTGATACCCAGGCTGGACGGCTTGCCGCCACGCAGCTTGGGCAGCAGGTCTTCGGTGATGGTGGTCGAGGCCGCCAGCAGGCCTGCGCTGGCGGTCGACATCATGGCCGCCAGCGCCGCTGCCATCAGCAGGCCGCGGATGCCATCAGGCAGCGTGGTCTTGATCATTTCGGCGAAGGCATTGTTCGGGTTGGCCAGGTCGGGCATCAATACATGAGCGGCCATGCCGATCACGGCACAGGCCAGGCCATACAGCACGCAATACACCCCGGCGGTGGTGCCGGCACGCTGGCAGACCTTTTCGTCACGGGCGGTGAACACCCGCTGCCAGATATCCTGGCCAATCAGGATGCCGAAGAAGTAGATCAGGAAGTAGGTGATGATGGTATCCCAGCCGATGGTGGTCAGCTGGAAGCTGGCCGCCGGCAACTTGGCCACCATGGTGTCCCAGCCGCCGGCCTTGTACAGGCACACCGGCAACAGGATGAACATCAGGCCCACGGTCTTGATCACGAACTGCACGATATCGGTCAGGGTCAGCGACCACATGCCGCCAATGGTCGAGTACACCACCACCACACCCCCGCCCAGCAGCAGCGAGGCCCAGAAGGGCAGGTCCAGCAGCACTTGCAGCACGGTGGCCATGGCCAGGGTGGATGTCACGCCGATCATCAGCGCGTACGCCAGCATGATCACCGCGCTGGCCTGGCGTGCGGTCGGGTTATAGCGCTGTTCCAGCACCTGGGTCACGGTGAAGATGCGCAGGCGTAGCAGCGGCTTGGCCAGAAACAAGTTGATGGCGATGATGCCCAGGCCCAGCGCGGCGCACAGCCAGAAGCCGGAAATGCCGTGAACGTACCCCAGGCGCACGGTACCCACGGTGGAGGCGCCACCCAGCACGGTGGTGGCCATGGTGCCCATGTACAACATCGGGCCCAGGTTGCGCCCGGCGACCAGGTAGTCTTCATGGGTTTTCGCGCGTCGCATGCCATACCAGCCAAGCCCGAGCATGCCTGCGGTGTAAAGCATTACAACTATGATGTCCAAGGCCATTGGGGGTCTCCCGATTATCTTTATTATGGCGAGATCGGCCACGCGGGCGTTCGCACGGCGCCCGGTGGTCTTCTGGTGTTGGCGGGCCTCGGTGGCCCGACCACATTAGCGGCGGACTACACCCGGCAGTACGCAGAGCATTTCGAACAGCAGGTTGGCGCCGAGCAACGAGGTATTGCCGGTGGTGTCATAAGGCGGGGAGACTTCGACAAGGTCACAACCGATCAGGTCCAGGCCATGGCAGCCGCGAATGATCTCCATTGCCTGGATGGTGGTCAAGCCGCCGATTTCCGGGGTGCCGGTACCGGGTGCCCAGGCCGGATCGATGCCGTCGATGTCGAACGACAGGTAAACCGGGCCGCCGCCGACTTTTTCCCGCACTTCGGCCATCAAGGGCTCCAGCGACTTGTGCCAGCACTCTTCGGCCTGAACCACGCGGAAGCCCTGGCGGCGGCTCCAGTTGAAGTCGTCGGCGGTATAACCCTGGGCGCGCAGGCCGATCTGCACCACGCGCTCGCAGTCGAGCAGGCCTTCTTCCACCGCCCGGCGGAAGGTGGTGCCGTGGGCGATCTTCTCGCCGAACATGTGGTCGTTGACGTCGGCGTGGGCGTCGATGTGCACCAGGCCGATCTTGCCGTACTTCTTGTGCAGCGCCCGCAGGATCGGCAAGGTGATGGTGTGGTCACCGCCTAGGGTCAGGGGAATCACATTGTGCTCGACGACCTGGTCGTAGGCCTCTTCGATGATGCGCACGGCGTCCAGCAGGTTGAAGGTGTTGATGGCCACATCGCCTATGTCGGCGACCGACAGGGAGTCGAACGGGGCGGCGCCGGTGGCCATGTTGTAAGGGCGGATCATCACCGATTCGGCGCGGATTTGCCGGGGGCCGAAGCGCGTGCCGGAGCGCAGCGAGGTGCCGATGTCCAGCGGCACACCAATGAAGGCTGCGTCCAGGCCTTCGGCGCTTTGCAGGTGGGGGAGGCGGAGCATGGTGGCGATGCCGCCGAAACGCGGCATTTCGTTGCCGCCCAGTGGTTGGTGAAGAGTCTTGTCCACGGTGGGCCTCATCAGTCGGTCGATTGTTCTGTTTGTTCGAACCTGTGCCGCTGCGCGCTTTCCAGTTCGTGTTTCGCCAGCGGGCAGGGACATTTCGGCCAGTCTGCGCAAGGTAGTGCCATGGAAGAATCGCTACCGACAAATACTTAGTTCAGGAATTTCTGAACTAAAGCCCGGCGCAGCGGTTAGACTGCGCGCAAACACCCTGTGGAACCGTTGCCCCATGGCCTCGACTTTGCCCGACCTGAAACTGCTGCGTATCTTCATCAGCGTGGTGCGCCACCAGGGTTTCGCCAACGCCCAGCGTGAGCTGAACCTGTCGACTTCGGCCATCAGCACCTACATGAGCCAGCTGGAGGGTGCCCTGGGTATTGTGCTTTGCCACCGTGGCCGGGGCGGTTTCAGCCTGACCAGCAAGGGTGAGCTGTTTCACCAGGAAACCCTGCGCCTGTTGGCCGAACTGGACGGGTTCGAGCAATACGCGGCGGCCCTGAAGGGCGAACTGCGCGGCACCCTCAACCTGGGGGTGATCGACTCCACGGTGGGTGATCGCGCCCTGCCGCTGGCTGAAGCCATTGGTGCCTATAGCCAGGAGCATCCGGCCGTGCACCTGCACTTGTCGGTGTCCAGCCCTTACGAGCTGCAGTTGGGGGTGCAGGACAACCGCCTGGACCTGGCAATTGGCGCGTTTTCTTCACGCATGAGTGGCCTGCTGTACCAGCCGCTGTACCGCGAGCAGCACTGGCTGTACTGCAGCAGCCGCCACCCGTTGTACAGCGAGCGGCGCATTCCCGAGCAGGTGGTGACCCAGCAGCGCATGGTCGGGCGCGGCTACTGGAGCCAGGCCGAGCTGGCCCGGCATGGTTTCAAGCACAGCGCGGCGACGGTTGAGAGCATGGAGGCGCAGTTGATCCTGATTCTGTCGGGCGCCTACATCGGCTACCTGCCCGAGCACTACGCCCAGGCCTGGGTCGACAAAGGCGACTTGCGCGTGTTGTCTCCGGCGACGTTCGGTTACCAGGCACCGTTCTCGTTGATCATCCGGCGTGGGCGCAGCCGCGAACCGCTGATCCAGACCTTCCGCGACCTGCTGAAAAGCCAGCTCAACGTAGGCTGATAAACAGAATGTTCATACATTCTGTCGGCAGGCCGCTAAATTCCTGCACACGTGTGCCGCTAACCTCATAGCGCTCTGCTACATATCAACTTGCGCTGATGATTTCCCTTCTTTTCATCCTGCAAGGATCGCCCGACGATGCGCATGAATTTGCCAGTCACTGAACACGAAAGAACATTCCCCAGTGAACAACGGCTGATTTCCACCACCGACTTGAACAGCCGCATCACGTATTGCAACGACGCCTTCGTGGCGATCAGCGGGTTCACCTACGACGAGCTGGTGGGCCAGCCGCACAACCTCGTGCGTCACCCAGACATGCCGCCGGCGGTGTTCGGCCATATGTGGGACACCATCAAGCAAGGCAAGCCGTGGATGGGCGTGGTCAAGAACCGGGCAAAAAACGGCGATTACTATTGGGTCAGTGCCTACGTGACGGCAGTCTACGAACAGGGCCGCATCAGCGGCTACGAGTCGGTGCGTTCGGTGCCGACTCGTGAGCAGATCCGCCGTGCCGAGGCGTTGTACGCACGCCTGCGTGCCGGCCGCCGGCCGGTATCGTGGGCGGCGCGCCTGGGCCATGGCCTGCGCCAGGGCTGGCCATGGCTCGGCGCCGGCCTGGTGTCGGCGGCGGGCTACCTGTGGTTGCCACCCTATGCCGCGCTAGGGGTGTTGATGGTTGTACTGCTGGTAGCCTGGTACCTGGTCGAGCACCGTCAGAACCAGGCCATCCGCCGCACGCTGGCCGAGCACCCCAAGGCGTTCACCAGCCCGCTGGTGGCGCTCACCTACAGCGACAACCCGGGGCTGCGGGGCCAGCTGGACCTTGCCATCATCAGTGAAGAAGCCCGCCTGCAGACCGCGCTCACGCGCCTGGTAGACGCCGGGGTCGGGGTAAAATCACGCGCTGCGCAATCTTCCGACCTGTCGGGCGCGCAGGCGCAGATGCTCGACCGCCAGCGCAGCGAGACCGATCAATCGGCCACCGCCATTGCGCAGATGGCGGCGACCATCCAGGAGGTTACGCATAACGTGCAGAGCACGGCGCATGCCGCAGGCGATGCCGACCAGCTGGCGCAGCAGGGCAGCGAGCTGGCGCTGCAGAGCCTGAAGGCCATGGGCAGCATGAGCGATGCAGTCAATGACATTGGCCAGGCGGTGAACGCCCTGGCGGAACAGACCCAGTCGATCGGCAGCGTGGTGGATGTGATCACCTCGATCGCCGAACAAACCAACCTGCTGGCGCTCAACGCCGCCATTGAAGCGGCGCGGGCCGGCGAGCAGGGCCGCGGGTTTGCCGTGGTGGCCGATGAAGTACGCTCATTGGCCCAGCGTACCCGCACCTCCACCCAGGAAATCCACCACATCATCGCCTCGTTGCGGGCCGGGGCAGAGCGCGCAGTGAGTACTGCCAGCCGTGGCGAGCAGATCTCGCGTGACAGCGTGCACAGTGTCGAGGCAGTGCAGGCGGCGTTGAGCGGCATAGCCCAGGCGGTGAGCCGCATCACCGGCATGAGCCAGCAGATGGCCACGGCATCGGAGCAGCAAAGCCACGTGGCTGAAGACATCAACCAGCAGATCGTGCGCATAGCCCAACTGTGCGATCAAAGCGCCGGGCAGGCGCGCCAAGGGGCAGAAATCAGCCAGGACCTCGAGCGCATGGCGGAGTACCTGCACAGCCTGGCGGAGCGCTTCAACCGTTGAGGTTGCCGTGGTCGCCTTGCGGCCAGGGCATAGGGCAAGGCCCGCCAGCCGGGCCAGGGTTCTGTGGCAAAATACCCCCGCCAAGGAGACCTTCATGCCCAGACCCCGTTGCGAGCGCTGCCAGCGCCCGCTTGATCATTGCCTTTGCTCGCTGATCCCTGCGCTAGGCAGCCGAACCCGTGTGATCTTGCTGCAGCACCCCAGTGAAAGCGCCCACGCCCTGAATACCGCACGGTTGGCTGCGCTTGGCCTGAGCAATGCCGAGCTGCGGGTGGGGCAGGTATTCGACGACCTGCCAGCGCTGCTGGCAACCCCTGGGTACCGCCCGGCGCTGTTGTTCCCGGGCGCTGAAGCGCAGCCCCTGGCTGCCTATGGCCCAGTGGACGAGCAACCCTTGCTGCTGATCGTGCCCGACGGCACCTGGCGCAAGGCGCGCAAGCTGCTGTACCTGAATCCGCTGCTGGAGACGTTGCCGAGGGTGACCTTGGGGCAGGTGGCCGCTTCACGCTATCGCTTGCGCAAGGCGCCGGAGGCGGGAGCGTTGTCGACCATTGAGGCCGTGGTGGGGGCGCTGAATGCACTGGAGCAACCGGCCTGCTTCGATGCGCTGCTGGCACCGTTCGAGGCCTTGATAGAGGGACAGATCAGGGCCATGGGCGTGGAGACGTTCCAGCGTAACCATGGCACCGAGTGAGGGCAGGGGGCTGCTGCGCAGCCCATCGTGACACAAGGCCGCTCCTACAGGCCATCGCACCCGCCATTGGCATACACGATCTGTGTAGGAGCGGCCTTGTGTCGCGATGGGCCGCACAGCGGCCCCAGCAATCTCAAGCCCGATCAACGCATCTCGGGCAAGCGTGCCTCGGTACGGACTTCGGTCGCGGCCAGCGCCTCTGGCGGCAGCGAAATACGCTGCTTGCTGAGCAATTCACCCATGGTCGCCAGCACCCGGTAGCGCGAGTACTCTTCGGTGTAGCGCACTTCAGTGTAGCGACGGTCGGCGTTGTACAGTTCGTTTTCACTGTCGAGCACGTCCAGCAGGGTGCGTTGGCCCAGGCCGAACTGGTCCTGGTAGGCGGCGCGCACGCGCTTGGTGGTTTCGGCGTATTCACGCGCGGTCGGCAGCTGCTTGCTGGCGTTGTTCATGGCGTTCCACGCCAGGCTCAGGTTTTCGGTCAACTCGCGCAGGGCGTTGTTGCGGATGTCCAGGGCCTGGTTGATCTTGTGCGCGTCGGATTGCAGGCGAGCCTTGTCACTGCCGCCGCGGAACAGGTTGTAGTTCATCTCCACGCCGGCTTGCCAGTCGTTGTTGTTGTGGCCTTTCTCGCCGCCGGTGTTGTTGTTGGCACCGGTGGCCAGAATGGCGTCGAAGCGTGGGTAGAAGGTCGACTTGCCAACCTCGTACTGCTGCTCGGCCGCATTTACATCAGCCTGGGCCGACTTGATGTAGGGGTTGTTCTGGCGCATGCCATCACGGGCCTCTTCAAGCGTGGCAGGCACCTCGGCCTTGATGGTGGGCGGGCTTTCCAGCTCGTCTGGCATGCGCCCGATCACGCTGAAGAAGTTGGCCTCGGCGTCGGCCAGGTCCACTTCGGCGGTGTCCAGGTTATTTTCTGCCAGGGCGCGGCGGGCGCGGGACTGGTCAAGGTCGGCCGTGCTGCCAACGCCACGCTCGTTACGCAGGCCGATCTGGTCGTTGACCCGCAGGTGGGCTTGCAGGTTGTTCCTGGCCAGGGCCACCAGTTCACGGCGCTTGAGTACCTCCAGGTACACCTCGATCGCACGCAGGGCGACATCCTGCGCAACCGCCTGGGTGTAGTAGGCACGCGAGGTGGAAACCGCTTCGGTCCGGCCCACTTCGTTCGCGGTGTTGAAGCCATCAAAGATCATCTGCCGCAGGCGCAGCTCGGACTGGGTGTAGTTCAGGGTTTCTTTGTTGTGGTTACCCGCGGCACGGGTTGTGGTGTTGTCCGAACGCTGGCGGCCGTAGCCGGCGACCAGGTCAACGGTAGGGAAGTAGCCACCACGCGCGAATTTCACGTCCTCATCGGCCGACAGCTTGCTGTTACGGTTGGAGCTGACCTGTGGGTGATAGTCCACGGCGCTTTGGACGGCTTCGGTGATCGACATCGCCTGCACGTTGGCACTCGCCAGGGCCAACAGTAATGCGGTGGTGATGGGGTTCAAAACGCGCATGGTACATCTCCCTGATCTTGAATTTGGTCCTGCTGCTCGCCAAAAAAATGACGATTATTTATCGCGTATAGTGTTGCAGGTTTTTAACATGACAGCTAAGTACATTCATCGCGATAGATAAGAAGATTTATTCATATCAAAATGACCATAAATACCTGAAATGTCTAACAGGAGCTATTTTTGCAGCCCTCAGGTGGTGTGGCAAATATCGGTAAAGCCAATACTCTCAAGGCCTTCAGGCGGTTCCAGAACGAATTTGGCTAAATACTGGGCGGGTTAGGCGAAAGTGATATTTGGCGACAAATTATTGTCACTTTGGCCTGTGCAAGGTTTTTTGCTTGAGGATGTAAAGGCTTACCAGCACGGCGCTGGTCAACATGAAGGCGCGTGCCCAGAACAGCGGCACCAGGTAGCAGGACAGCCCGATGCTGGCCCACATCAGGCCAATGGCATAGACCTTGCCTTTGAGGGGGATGCCTTCACCACTGAGGTAGTCGCGAATCCATGGCCCCAGTTTGGGGTGGTGGACCAGCCAGTGGTGAAAGCGTGGCGAGCTGCGAGCGAAGCAGGCGGCCGCCAACAGAAGAAACGGGGTGGTAGGCAATACCGGCAGGAATATCCCCAACACCCCCAGTGCGACGCTGAGCCAGCCGATGGCCAGCAGCAGGTAGCGCACAGCTGGCTTAGTGGTGGCGTGGCTTGAGCAGCGCCGGCTTTTCGTCAGGTGCGTGCAGCAGCAGGAACAGTGCCGTCAGCGCTTCGGGAATTTGCACGATCATGTCGTCCTGCAGGTTGGCGTTGCTGGCGATGTCGGCGAACTCCGGCTGCTCGTCGAACAGGCCCGAACCCACCATGATTGGCAGCAACATTTCGCTGACTTCCTCTTCTGCGTTCTCGAACCAGGCCTCTTCGCGCAGGAACACGCCTTCCATGAAACCGATGCACCAGCCGCGCAGGTCGGAATCGTCCGGCTCGTCAGTCAGGTCGAGGTCGCAGGGCAGTTCGAATTCATCGTCGCTGGCCAGCTGACGGGCAATGTGGGCCTTGAGTGCCACCAGGGTCGCCTCGATTTCGGTGCGCTGGGCTTCGCTGCTGTAGTGCGGCTCTTCGGCGAACAGGGCGTCGATCCACTCGCGCTCGGGCACGTCTTCGGCGTTGATCGACAGCGCGGTGAGGTAGCCGTGGGCGGCGACATAGTCCAGCGCTTCTTCGTGCAGCTCGTCGGCGTCGAGGAAGGCTTGCAGGCGGGTCAGTTGCTCGGCGAAGGACATTACAGGGCTACCTTGGGGAATAAACGATAACGAATTCTAGCACCTTGCGGCGGCAGCGGGGCAAAGGAACGTCTATCGCGGTGGTGCCCTGCGCGGGGCGGTGCTGCGGTATACTCCGCGATTTTCATCCAGGCGCGGTTTTACTGGCGGCCTGGCAAAAACCGCTTACGCATTTGGCGTGTGCGGGGCGGGTTTTTCGTCCAGCCTGTGTGCAGGGTGGTACGGCGATTTGGAGTTGCACATGCTCGAACAGGCTCAGCGCGTTCTCAAGGACATCTTTGGCTACGACAGTTTCCGAGGGCGCCAGGCAGCGATCATCGAATGCGTGGCCAATGGTGGCGATGCCCTGGTGCTGATGCCGACTGGCGGCGGCAAGTCGTTGTGTTTCCAGGTGCCGGGCCTGCTGCGCCCAGGCCTGACCGTGGTGGTCTCGCCGCTGATCGCGCTGATGGACGACCAGGTCGCCACGCTTGACGAGCTGGGCGTAGCCGCAGCCGCCCTGAACTCCACGCTCACGGCCGAGCAGCAGCGCGACCTGGCCGGGCGCCTGCGCCGTGGCGAAGTGAAAATGCTGTACCTGGCACCCGAACGCCTGGTGCAACCGCGCATGCTCGACTTCCTGCGCGACCTGGATATCTCGCTGTTCGCCATCGACGAAGCCCACTGCGTTTCGCAATGGGGCCATGACTTCCGCCCCGAATACCTGCAACTGGGCCAGTTGGCCGCACTGTTCCCGCATGTTCCGCGCATTGCCCTTACCGCCACCGCCGACATGCGTACCCGCGAAGAAATCGTTCAGCGCCTGCACTTGCAGGGCGCAGAGCGCTTCCTGTCGAGCTTCGACCGGCCGAACATCTTCTACCGCATCGTGCCCAAGGAAGCGCCGCGCAAACAATTGATGGCGTTCCTTGCCGAGCGCCGTGGCAACGCCGGCATCGTTTATTGCCTGTCGCGCAAGAAGGTCGACGAAACCGCCGCCTTCCTTTGCCAGCAGGGCTTCCCGGCGCTGCCATACCATGCCGGCCTGGCGGCCGAAACCCGCGCCGCCAACCAGCACCGCTTCCTCAACGAAGAGGGGCTGATCATGGTCGCCACGATCGCGTTCGGCATGGGTATCGACAAACCCAACGTACGCTTCGTGGCCCACCTCGACCTGCCCAAGTCGCTTGAGGCCTACTACCAGGAAACCGGCCGTGCAGGGCGAGACGGCCTGCCGTCCGATGCCTGGATGGCTTATGGCCTGCAGGACATGGTCATGCTCAAGCAGATGCTGCAGAACTCCGAAGGGGACGAACGCCACAAACGCATCGAGCAGCACAAGCTCGATGCCATGCTGGCGCTGTGCGAAGAAACCCGCTGCCGCCGCCAGTCGCTGCTGGCCTACTTCGATGAAATCCTCGAGCAGCCGTGCGGGCACTGTGACAACTGCGTCGACAACGTCCAGACCTGGGATGCTACCGAGCCGGCGCGCCAGGCCCTGTCGGCAGTGTTTCGCACCGGCCAGCGCTATGGTGTGGGCCACCTGGTCGACGTGTTGCTGGGCAAGGACACCGAAAAGGTGCGCAATTTCGGCCATGAAAAGCTGTCGGTTTTCGGCGTGGGCAAAGGCCTGGCCGAAGCCGAGTGGCGTTCGCTGTTCCGCCAGCTGGTCGCGCGCGGGCTGGTCGACATCGACCTGGAGGGCTACGGCGGCCTGCGCTTGTCCGACAGCTGCCGGCCACTGTTGCGTGGCGAGGTCACCTTGCAACTGCGCCGTGACCTCAAACCGCAGATCACTGCCAAAAGCGCGTGGTCCAGTGGCGGCAGCCCGGCCAGCCAACTGGTGCGGGCCGAAGAGCGGGAATTGTGGGAGGCATTGCGCACCTTGCGGCGCAAGCTGGCCGAAGAACACAGCGTACCGCCGTACGTCATCTTCCCCGACTCCACGTTGCTGGAAATGTTGCGCAGCCAGCCGGTCAGCCTCAGCGACATGGCCCAGGTCAGCGGCGTAGGCGCGCGCAAGCTGGAACGCTATGGCCAGGCGTTTCTTGAGGTACTGAACGACAACGGCGGCACCCGCGAGGCGCCGAAGGTGGTGCTCGACCTGCGTCATGAGCTGGTCAGCCTGGCCCGCGCCGGCATGACCCCAGCGCAAATCGCCGGGCAGCTCAACTGCAGCGAAAAGAATGTGTATAGCTTGCTGGCCGAGGCCCTGGGGCGCCAGGAGCTGAGCCTGGACCAGGCGCTGGACTTGCCAGAAGACCTGCTGACGGAGGTGCAGGACGCCTTCCTCGATGGCGAGGGCGAGCTGCCGCCGGTTGCGACCATCGCCCCGCTGTTTACCGGGCGAGTGCCGGAAGGGGTGCTGTATTGCGTACGCGCGGCACTGGCAGCCGAGTTCGAGCTGTAGGCCTGCGCATGTTCGCAGGCACAAGCGCCATCTGCTGACCTTTGTCATGTTTTTTGACGATTTTCGCCCAAGTCACCTTGGCCGAGCCTTGCCTCATGGGGCAGGGCATGGTTAGCTGCCTAATAATTAGATCTACTCGATGAGTTACCTATGCCTCTAACCGACAACCAACACCGCTTCGGCATGCAACTGGCCCAGATGTCCCGGGGTTGGCGTGCCGAACTGGATCGCCGCCTGGCCGGGCTCAATCTGTCGCAGGCGCGCTGGTTGGTGTTGCTGCACCTGGCCCGTTTCCAAGACGCCCCGACCCAGCGTGAGCTGGCCAAGAGTGTGGGTGTCGAAGGCCCGACCCTGGCGCGTCTGCTCGATAGCCTGGAGGCCCAGGGGCTTGTACGGCGCCAGGCGGTGCTGGAAGACCGGCGGGCGAAGAAGATCGTGTTGTGCCCGCCGGCCAAGCCGCTGATCGAACAGATCGAGACCATCGCCAACCAGTTGCGCATCGAACTGTTCAGCGGGGTGGATGAAGCCGACCTGCAGGTGTGCATGCGGGTGCATGCCAAGATTCTGGGCAACCTGGAAAAATCCTGAGGCAGGGGCTGCCCTGCAGCCTTTCGCCGGCCCGCCCGCTCGGCGTGGCGGGCCCGACGCCCGGGCCCTGTACGTGCTGCCTAGAAGGTATGCCCCAGGTTCAGGTACACCGCCTGCTCATGCGCACTGTTGGTGCCATAGGTGAAATTCAATGGGCCCAGCGGCGTTTCCAGCCCGAGGAAAATACTCGCCGCATTGATGTAGCCACTGTCGAACGCATTGTCGTTGTTCCACGCCCGCCCGCGCTCCAGCGAACCGCCGATGTACAACGGGAAGTCCAGCGGCACATAAGCCCGTGGCGTCAGCCGGCGGTAGTAGACCACCCGCATCAGGCTCATGTTCTGGCCCGACACCGAGTCCTGGCGGAAGCCCGACAGCTCCCGCGCCCCGCCCAGCACGAAGCTGGAGGTCACCACTTCGGTGGCATCCAGCGTGCGCCCGTAGCGGCCGCCCAGCACGAAGGTGTTCGGGCCGCTGCTGATGGCCTTGTCGAGGTTGAACAGCCATTGCCGGTAATCCTGGTCGGAATCCAGCGACTTGTCGTACTTGCGCAAGGTCAGGCCGATGTCTTCGCCATGGTGTGGGAAATACACGTTGTCGAGGGTGTCGAATGAGTACTTCAGCTCGTAGAAGCCTTCGTTGAAACTGACCTTGGGCAAGTCCTGGTCGCCAATGCGCACCTCGGCCTCGCCCCAGGCCTTGCCAACCCCCAGGCGCACTTCGCCGCTGTTGCCGATCTGCCGGCCCACGTTCAGGCCAAAGCCATAGCGCTCCAGGCGGTACTCGGCGATCGGATCGTTGTCGAGGGTGGCCTCGATGTTCTGTGAGCCGAAGTCCAGGTAGGGGGCGACGAAGTAGCGTGAGCCGACATCCAGCGGTTGGTAGAACTCGCTGTACAGCGCTTGCTGGTCGCCGATCTGGCCGCGGGTCAGCCACTCGGCACCCAGGCTGTTGATGCCGTTGACCCGGTAGCTGGCCCCCAGGTTGAAGGCGCTGTCGCCGCGCAGGTCGTCCGACAGGTTCAGGCCCAGGCGCAAGTAGTCGGTGCCGCCGCGGCGGCCGCGGGCGTTGATCACCAGGGTGTTTTCATCGCCCTTGTGCACCACGCGGTACTGCACCCGGTCGAAGTAGTCCAGGCCGTACAGCGTGCCCATGTCGGTCTCCAGGCGGCCAAGCTCCAGCGGGGCATTGATGGGCTGGCGAATGTACGAGCGGATCACATCGTCACTGACCTTGGCGTCGTTCTCGATTTTGATGGCAGTGATGATGGGCGTGCGTTGGCGCGGTGACCGGGCCGCGGCCAGGCTGCTGACGGCGTCTGGGTGGCGCAGCGCGGCCAGGCGCGCGTCGAGCAGGCGGGTAGCGCGGTAGCCGGCGTCGATCATGTCCCGCGCGCGGCCGAAGTCGGTCACGCCGTAGGCTGCAAGCGGCGGTTGGATGAGGATATCGTCGCGGTGCAGGCTGGCCAGTTGCTCTTCCGAGTTGCGCCGGGTTGTCAGCGTGATGGACTGGTTCAGCACATCGACCACGGTCAGCAACTGCTTGCGGTCGCGCAGCGGCGTACCGATATCCACCACGATGGCCAGGTCCACCCCCATATCGCGTGCCACATCGAGCGGAATATTGTCGACCATGCCGCCGTCCACCAGCAGGCGGCCGTCCAGTTCGACCGGGGCGAACACGGCCGGGATCGACATGCTGGCGCGGATCACCTGCGGCAGGTGGCCGCGGCGGAATACCACTTTTTCGCCACTGGCGATGTCGGTGGCCACGGCGCGGAAGGGGATGGGCAGCTTGTCGAAGTCGCGCGTGTCGGCGGTGTGGGCCAACTTGCTTTCCAGCAGCAACGACAGGTTCTGGCCTTGAATCACCCCCAGCGGCAGGCCCAGGCTGCCGTCGTCACGAAAGCTGAGCTTTTGCTTGACCAGAAAATCGCGGTCATCCTGCTTGCGCCGGAATGGCACGTCCTCGCGGGGTGGGCTGTCAGACAGCGCCTGCTGCCAGTCGAGGGTGGTGGCGAGGTGTTCCAGCTCTTCGACACTGTAGCCCGAGGCGTACAGCCCGCCGACTACAGCCCCCATGCTGGTGCCGGCAATGGCGTCGATGCGTACACCCTGTTCCTCCAGCGCCTTGAGCACGCCGATGTGCGCCAGGCCACGGGCCGCGCCGCCCGACAGCACCAGGCCGACCTTGGGCCGTGCCGGTTCGGCGGCGGTTGCTGTAAGCGAGGTGAGGGTGAACAGCAAGCAGAACAGCAAACGGTGCATCGTGGGTCTCAAACCGTGGGTCAAAGACCGCTAGTATAAGCCGCCCCTCAGCTGGAGTTATCTCAACATGGCCGACCACAAGCCGGAAATCGTCATCAATTATTGCACCCAGTGCCAGTGGCTGCTTCGGGCCGCGTGGCTGGCCCAGGAGTTGCTCAGCACGTTTGCCGACGACCTCGGCCGGGTGGCGCTGGAACCAGGTACCGGCGGTATTTTCCGCATTACCTGCAACGGCGTGCAGATTTGGGAGCGCAAGGCCGACGGCGGCTTCCCCGAGGCCAAGGTGCTGAAGCAGCGGGTGCGTGACCAGATCGACCCCCAGCGCGGCCTGGGCCACAACGACCGCTGAGTCACCCGCACTCGGCCAGTGGCCGCTGCGCTGGCTCGGCGGCCAGGCGGCTGGACAGCACGATCGCGAGGATGATCAGTGCGCCGCCCAGCAGCATGCGCACCGTGGGGGTCTCGGCAAACACCAGCCAGGCTACGGCAATGCCGTAGACCGGCTCCATGCCGAACACCACGGCGGCAGTCCGGGCCTTGATGACCGCCAGGCTGGCGACGAACAGGCTGTGCGCCACGCCGGTGCAGAAAATGCCGAGCAGGCCGATCCACAGCCAGTCCACCGGCGCGACCGCGCCCAGCCCAGGGGCAGCGAACGCCAGCAGGCACAGGCCCACCACCAGGTTTTGCCACAGTGCTGCCTGCACCGCAGGCAAGCGACCAGAGCCTGCGCGGTTGGTCAGGGACAGCAGTGAGAACAGCAGGCCCGAGAACAAGGCCCACAGCAGGCCGCCGGTCGCTTCGCTGGCCAGATCGAAGGCTGGCGTGACCAGTACCAGGCCGAGGCTGACCAGCAGCACCAGCAGCGCTTCGTTGCGGCGGATGCGCTCGCGGAACAGCAGCCCCTCGAGCAGCACGGTAAAGGCCGGGAAACTGGCGAAGCCGAGGGTGGCGATGGCCACGCCGCCGACCTTGACGGCGATGAAGAAGCTGACCCAGTGGCCGGCCAGCAGCACCCCGCCGAGCAACAGGCGGCGCGCATCCTGACCGTTCAGGCGTTGCCAGCCAGGGCCGGTGACACTGGCGAACAGCGCCAGGGCGAGCACGGCGAAAGCGGCGCGGCCGAACACGATGATCACCGGGCTGGCGCTGGCTGCCAGCTTGCCGAATACGCCGGTCAGGCCAAAGAACAGCGCGCCGATATGCAGGGCGCCGAGGGCGGTGCGGTGGTTCATGACAGGGGGCATCCTCGCAAGGCAAGCGGCCATTGTGCCTGAAGCCGTGCATGGCGAGGACCGGGCGGCCGCGCGCGCAGGCGCGCTGCTTACAGCCTGAGCTTGCCGAGCAGAATGTCGCGGAACATCACGAAGTCACCGGCAAGGCTGTAGAACGGGTAGGTGAATGTCGCCGGCCGGTTCTTTTCAAAAAAGAAATGCCCCACCCAGGCAAAGCCGTAGCCGAACAGCGGCACGGCCAGCAGCAACAGCCATTTGCCGCTGCCGATGGTATAGGCCAGCAGGGCGATCACCAGGCTGGTGCCGACAAAATGCAGGCGGCGGCAGGTGGGGTTGCTGTGCTCACCCAGGTAATACGGGTAGAACTCGGCAAAACTGCGAAACTGCGCTGTGCGGTTCATGGCAGTGCTCCGGGGTTGATACGTCTGGACAAGATGCACGGCGTGGAGCCTCATTCGAGTCTAGAGTGATTGGCAGGGCCTACCAGTGACAATAGGCGCCAATTGAGTATCCTTGGGGTTCACCGCAGGAGCGGTCAGGAAAGAAGCCTGTCATGAGCGAAAGAACCACGTCAGCCAGTTGGGCATCAGGGATTGTAAAGGCACTCGAGCTGGAAGGGCTGGACTGCCGGGCCATGTTCAAGCAGTTGGGGCTGGATTTCGCCGCCCTCGACGATCCCGACGCGCGTTTCCCCCAAGACTCCATGACCCGGCTGTGGCAATTGGCAGTGGAACTGTCCGGCAACGAGGCCATTGGCCTGAACATGGCGCGTGTGGTACGCCCGGCCTCGTTTCACGTGGTGGGCTATGCGCTGATGTCCAGCCGCACCTTGGCCGAGGGGTTCGAGCGGCTGGTACGCTACCAGCGCATCATCGCCGAAAGCTCCGATCTCAGTTTCGTGCTGGGTCCCGAGGGCTACTCGTTGATCCTCACCGTGCACGGCGACCATCTGCCGCCCACCCGCCACAGTGCCGAAGCGTCGTTGGCCTGTGCGCTGGCGCTGTGCAAATGGTTGAGCGGCCGCCCGGTGCAGCCACGCCGGGTTTTGGTGCAGGGGCCGCAACCCAGGAATATCGAGCCGTACAAGGTGGCGTTCCATTCGCCGCTGATCTTCGACGCGCCGTATGACGCGCTGGTGTTCGAGCGGGCCGACATGGAGGCACCCTTGCCCACGGCCAATGAAGCCATGGCAGTGCTGCACGACCGGTTTGCCGGGGAGTACCTGGCGCGGTTTTCCGAAAGCCGCGTGACCCACCGGGTGCGCCAGGTGCTGTGCCGCATCTTGCCGCAGGGGGAGCCCAAGCGTGAGACCCTGGCGCAGGCCTTGCACTTGTCGCAGCGCACCCTGCAGCGGCGTCTGCAGGAAGAGGGCACCAGCTTCCAGGCGTTGCTCGACGACACCCGGCGCGAACTGGCCGAACAGTACCTGGCCCAGCCGGGCATGACCCTGCTGGAAACCGCCTACCTGCTGGGCTTCGCCGACCCCAGCAACTTCTACCGCGCGTTCCGCCGGTGGTTCGATACCACGCCCAGTGAGTACCGCGCCCGGCTCGGCGCCGTGGGCGAAGGGCTCAGTGACGCCAGAACGCCGGCATGCACAACACTAGCACGGTGATGATTTCCAGCCGGCCAAGCAGCATGCCGGCAGCCAGGATCCACTTGGCGGCGTCCGGCAGCGTGGCGTAGTTGCCCGACGGGCCGATCACTTCCCCCAGGCCAGGTCCCACCCCGGAGACCGTACCGGCAGCCCCGGTCAGGGCGGTCATCCAGTCCACCCCCAGCAACGACAACAGCAGCGCCATGACGCAGATGGTGATGGCGAAGAAGAACGAGAACGTCAGGATCGAGCGCACGATATCTTCATCGAGGCGGTGGCCGTTGTACTTCTGCTTGATCACCGCACGCGGGTGGATCAGCTGGTTGAGGCTGGCCTTGAGCAGGATGTAGGCGACCTGGAAACGGAAGATCTTGATGCCGCCCGCGGTCGAGCCGGAACAGCCGCCGACGAAGCCCAGGTAGAAGAACAGCATCAGCGAAAAGTTGCCCCACAGGCTGTAGTCACCCAGGGCGAAACCGGTGGTGGTGACGACCGAGGTCACGTTCAGCGCCACGTGGCGCAGCGCGTCCAGCCAGTGCAGATTGGTGCTGTACCAGTACCAGGTTCCCAGAACCAGCCAGGTGACCAGCAGCATGCCCAGCAAGCCCTGCACCTGCTGGTCGCGGAGCAGCGCCCTGCGGTTGCCGCGCAGGGTGGCCACGTACAGGGTGAACGGCAGGCTGCCCATGATCATTACCACCACTGCCACCCAGTGCACGGCGGGAATGTCCCATTTCGCCAGGGACTGGTCGGAGGTGGAAAAACCACCGGTGGAAATCGCCGACATGGCGTGGTTGATGGCATCGAACGGGCTCATGCCGGCCCACCAGAAAGCCAGCGCGCCAAGGATCGAGAAGCCGACGTATACCCCCACGATCGACTTGGCGACCATGTGCGAGCGCGGCATGACCTTTTCGGAGCGGTCGGAAGACTCGGTCTGGAACAGGCGCATGCCACCAATGCGCAGCAGCGGCAGGATGGCCACCGCCATGGCGATGAAGCCGATACCGCCCAGCCAGTGCAGCATCGAGCGCCACATCAGGATGCCTGGCGACATGCTGTCGAGCCCGCTGAGCACGGTGGCGCCGGTGGCGGTGATGCCCGACATGCTTTCGAAGAAGGCGTCGGTGTAGCTGATGTGCTGGGTCAGCAGGAAGGGCAGGGCGGCGAACACGCAGACCACCAGCCAGCTGCAGACCGTCAGCAGGTACATGTCGCGTGGCCGCAGGTGCACATGCTCGGGCCGCCCTTGCAGCACCATGGCCAGCCCGGCAATGAAGGTGATCAGGCTGGACCACAGGAACGACGGCATGTCGCCGGTGCGTTCGAATATCACCAAGGTCGCCATGGGCACGGCCATGCCCACAGCCAGGGTGATCAGGAAGATGCCGATGATGAAACCAATGATCCTTAAGGTCGGCAACGCCATGTGATCTGCTCTGACTCGAAACGGAAGGGCGCCATTCTACCTATGGGCCGGGCCGCTGCAAGCCAGGCGCGGCACGCTGCACGAAAAGCCGGCGTGCTGCAGCTTGCAGCTTGCAGCTTAGGGCGTGCAGCTTGAGAATGGCCGCACATTCCACTGCCAGGAGGGTAGCCGATGGAGGCTCTCGACGCATTGCTCAACCGTGTTTCCGTGCCACGCCTGACCGACCCTGCCCCCAATGCCGCCCAGCGCGAGGCGCTGTTCCAGGCTGCCCTGCGGGCGCCGGACCACGGCCAACTGCGGCCTTGGCGGTTCCTGACCATCGAAGGGCAGGGCCGCGAGAAGCTGGGCGAGCTGTTCGCCGAAGCGGTGCAGCACAAGGGTGAAGCCACCCAGGCTGCGCTGGACAAAGCCCGCGCCATGCCGCTGCGCGCACCGTTGCTGATCGTGGTGGTGGCCAGCTTGCAGGACCACTTCAAGGTGCCCAAGTCCGAGCAGCGCCTGGCGGCGGGCTGTGCGGCACATGGCATCCTGATCGCTGCCCATGCGCAGGGCATCGGCGCCGTATGGCGCACCGGGGACATGGCCTTCGACGCGCATGTGCACAAGGGGCTGGGGCTGGCGGAGAACGAGGAACTGATCGGCTACCTGTACGTCGGCACGCCAATGACCGAGCCACGGACCGCGCCGGTGCTGGCCACCGCTGATTTCGTCACGGGCTGGGGCGAGTGACGCGGGCGCGAGCAAGGGCTGCGCTGCAGCCCTGAACGTACACGGCCTTGGCAGCCTTACGCTGAAGCGGCTTGCAAGGGCAGTTCAAGCCGGGCGACAAAGCCGCCCTGCGGGTGGTTGTGCAGTACCAGACTGCCGCCATGCCGCTCCGCCGCCTTGCGCGCAATCGCCAACCCCAGGCCGTGCCCTGGGGCCTCCTGCCCCGGTGCGCGGAAGAACGGTTCACCCAGCTGGGCGAGGTACTCCGGGGCTGCACCCTGGCCATGGTCGCGCACACAGATCACCACCCGCGCCTGATCGCGCACGGCACTGACTTCGATGGGCTGGCCTGCCGGGTTGAAGCGCAGGGCGTTGCGCAGCAGGTTGTCCACGGCCCGCTCGATCAGTGTCGGCCAACCTTGCAAGACCAGCCCCGGTTGCGCCTCCAGGCGCACGTCCTGGTCGGGCGCGCCGAGCAGGGCGTCCTTGCGCACACTGCCCAGCAAGGCATTGAGGTCTACCGCTTCGGCGTGGGCCTGTTCGGCATCCACGCGGGCCAGGGTGAGTATTTCGCTGATCAGGTCTTCCAGCCGGTCACACTCGCGGGTCAGGCGCGGCCACAGGGCCTGGCGCTGTTCGGGCTCGGCGCGTTCGGCCAAGGCCAGGGCAATGCGCAGCCTGGCCAGCGGTGAGCGCAGTTCGTGGGACACGTCGCGCAGCAATTGGCGCTGGCTGGCGAGGGTGCTTTGCAGGCGCGCGCCCATCTTGTTGAAGTCGTTGGCCAGCACGCCGAATTCGTCACGCCGGGCTGCCAGGCGCGCCAGGCTGTTCTGCTGATAGGTGCTCTGGCCCAGGTCGTGCACAGCGCTGCGCAGGCGGCTCAACGGGCGCGTGATGGACAGCGTGACCAGCAGGCTGAACAGGGTCAACACCACCAGGGCGATGCCCAGTGCGCTGAGTGGCCACATCAGGCTGTCCCGGTGCCACTCATCCAGCGCCGGGTGGGGGATGCGATAGATCAGCAGGTAGGTCTGGCCGGTGTCGGGGCTGGTGTATTCCTCGGTCAGCCGGCGCCATGGCAGGCGGCGCTGGTCGTTGTGCTGGCGTGCCTCGAAGGCTGCTGCCCGGCGCGGGAACGTACCGGGCACCACCGCGTCACCACTGTCATCGAGCACCTGCACGTCGATCTTGTAGCGGTCCTTGCGCTGTTCCAGGAACTGCTGCGCTGCAGTCACGCCCTCCTGCTCGTAGTGCCTGGCCCACTGGCTGGCCAGCGTGTTCAGGCCGGGGTGGCGGCTGAGGATCCAGGCGTCCTGGTTGAGCATGTGCCCAAGCAAGATCGACAGGCCTGCAACCAGGGTGATGGCCAACCAGAAGCTGGCCAGGATGCGCCAGAACAGTGAACGCAAGAGCACCTCCTAAAACAGAAAAAGCCCGGCTCGCGCTGGGGCGAGCCGGGCATCGGGCTGACAGCTTACTGGGCCTTTTTGGCTTTTTCAGCTTTCCAGGCCTGGAACTCCTGCCACTCGGCTTTCTTGGCAGCGCGTTCCTTTTGCAGTTCGTCGAACTTCTTCTGCTGGTCTGGCTTGAGCAGGTTGCGCACGGCGGTGTCGGTCTTGGCGCGGCTGGCTTGCAGTTCGTCCTTCATGGCTTTCTGGTCGGCAGCCGGCAGTTTGGCCAGGTAACGCTCGGTAATGTCGCGGCGCTGCTGTATTTGCTCGCCCATCAGCTTGCCGATCTGCTGGCGCTGGTCACGGCTCAGGTCCAGTTGCTGGAAGGCCGCTTCACCGCGGTGATGCGGGCCGTCGTGACGTGGGCCACCGTCAGGCATGGCCATGGCTACGGTTGGCAGGGCGGCGGCGAACATCAGGGCGATAAGGGTCTTGCGCATGGTGTCTCTCCTTTCATAGGCCGGTGGTTACCGGATGAGCACAGTCTAGGGAGATCACCGTCAAGCGCAGTCAGTGGATGGTAAAGGCTGGGTAAAGAACAGCTGGTAGCTGCAAGCTACAAGCTACAAGCTACAAGCTACAAGCTACAAGCTTAAAGCTACAAGTGAAGCGGATCGCGATTCTGCTCTTTCTTGCAGCTTGCAGCTTGCAGCTCGCAGCTCGCAGCAGCTCACAGGCAGTAGTAATAGCCGCGGCTGCGCAGGGCGACGATGCGTGGCCGGCCATCGGCATGCGGGCCGATCTTCTTGCGCAGGTTGCTGACGTGCATGTCCAGGCTGCGGTCGTAGAGGGTGAGCTTGCGGCCCAGGCCGATCTGCGCCAGTTCCTGTTTGTCCAGCGGCTCGCCAGGCTGGCGCAGCAGCGCTTCAAGTATGCGGCTTTCGGACAAGGTCAAGGTCATTTCCCGGCCATCGATGCTGGCCACGCCGCGGGCTGGGCTATAGACCAGGTCGCCCAGCTCCAGCTGGCTGGTGGCGGCAACGGGGTGGCTGCGGCGCAGTACTGCACGCAGGCGCGCGGTAAGCTCGCGTGGGTCGCACGGTTTGGCCAGGTAATCGTCGGCACCCAGTTCCAGGCCAAGAATACGGTCAAGCGGCTCGCCACGGGCCGACAGCATCAGCACCGGCAGTTCGGCGTGCTCGCTGCGCAGTTGTTTGAGCAACTCCAGGCCGCTGCCGTCGGGCAACATGACATCCAGCACCACGGCCGCAGGTGCATGCTCGGCCAAGGCCTGGCGTGCACTCTGCCCGTCGTGGCAGGCACGTACGGAAAACCCTTCCTGGGTCAGCCAGCTGCACAGCAGCTCGCACAGTTCCTGGTCATCATCAATCAGTAACAGCTCGCTCATGACTCACTCGATTCCACCATTGACGGCGGCTCTGCGGCCCGCCAGTGGCAAAGATACCGCAGACTGATGGCTTGCGTATAACGGCAGCTATCGCCTGGCCACTTCGCGGGCATGGAGCGGTGAGGTCAAGGCAGCACTTGCTTGAACGGCTTGACCACGACCTTGTCGTACACGCCTGCGGCAATGTACGGGTCGGCATCGGCCCAGGCCTGGGCTTCGGCCAGCGAGGCAAACTCGGCGACGATCAGGCTGCCGCTGAAGCCGGCTTCGCCCGGGTCGTTGCTGTCGATGGCCGGGTGTGGGCCGGCCAGCACCACGCGGCCTTCGGCCTTGAGCTGCTGCAGGCGTTCGATGTGCGCCGGGCGGGCAGCCAGGCGCTTTTCCAGGGAGTTCGCGACGTCGCTGGCAATGATGGCGTAGAGCATGTCAATCCTTGGGTTTGGAGGTAGAAGGGTCGTCGTGCAGGTGGCGCGACAGGTACACGCCTTGCGCCACCAGGAAGATCACGGTCATGCCCAGGCTGCCGAACACCTTGAAGTCCACCCAGAAGTCCTGGAAGGTGAAGGCGACGAACAGGTTGGCCGCACCACAGAACAGGAAGAACGCGATCCAGGCCAGGTTCAAGCGCGTCCAGATGGCATCCGGGAGGGTGAGGGCGTGGCCCATGATGCGTTTGATCAGCACCCGGTCACCGATGAAGTGGCTGCCGGCAAAGCCCAGGGCGAACAGCCAGTTGACCACCGGCGCCTTCCACTTGAGGAAGGTTTCGCTGTGGAAGGTCAGGGTCAGGCCGCCGAACACCAGGCAGGCCACCAGGGTCAGCCACTGGCCCTTTTCCAGCTTGCGCTGGCGCAGGAACAGCGCGCCGTACACCACCAGCGAGCTGACGATCAGCATGGCCGTGGCGCTGTAGATACCGCCGAATTCGAAGCTGTGGCCAGCGACTTCAAGCGGGCGTGGGTCCAGCTTGTACACGATGAAGAACAGCAACAGCGGGATGAAATCGATGAATTGTTTCACAATGGCAGCCAGAATCGGGATGTGACGGCATAATAACAAACATCGATTCCAGCGAAAGCGCTCCTCCATGAATGTTGATCTGCACTGTCACAGCACGGCCTCCGACGGCGCCCTGTCGCCCACGGCGCTGGTCGCCCGGGCCCATGAGCACGGGGTGCAAACGCTGGCCCTGACCGACCATGACACCCTCGAAGGCCTGCCCGAAGCGCGCCTGGCCTGCGTTGAGCGGGGCATGCGCTGGGTCAGCGGGGTCGAGCTTTCGTGCACCTGGGGGGGCGCCACCATTCACGTGCTGGGCTACGACTTCCCGCTCGATGCGCCGCCATTGCTGGCGGCGATCGAAGCGTTGCACCGCGGCCGCTGGCTGCGCGCCGAAGAAATCGACAAGCGGTTGGCCGCCAAGGGTATGCCAGGCACCCTCGACGGCGCCCGCGCCGTGCAGCACGAGCTGGGCGACAGCGGCAACGCACCGGCGCGCCCGCACTTTGCCGAATACCTGGTGCGTGCCGGGCACGTCAAGGACCGCGGCGAGGCGTTTCGCAAGTGGCTGGGGGCGGGCAAGCTGGGCGACGTCAAGCAGCATTGGCCCACCCTTGATGAAACCGTTGCCACGCTGCGCCAGTCCAAAGCCTGGGTGAGCCTGGCCCATCCCATGCACTACGACCTGACCCGCAGCAAGCGCAGGCGGCTGATTGCCGACTATATTCAGGCAGGTGGGCAGGCGCTTGAAGTGGTCAACGGGATGATGCCTGCCGAGCAGGTGGGCACCCTGTCCATCCTTACCCGTGAGTTCGGCCTGCTGGCAAGCGCTGGCAGTGACTTCCACGGCCCCGGCACCTGGGGCGAGATCGGTGCCTACCGGCCTTTGCCCGAGGACCTGCCGCCTTTGTGGCGCCGATTCAGCCATGAACAGCCTATTACGGTATGAACAGGACGACTACGTGAGCCAATTTTTCCAGATTCATCCGGAGAACCCCCAGCCGCGGCTGATCCGCCAGGCGGTAGAGATCATCCGCAAGGGGGGCGTGGTGGTGTACCCCACCGATTCGGCCTATGCGTTGGGTTGCCAGATCGGCGACAAGGCGGCGATCGAGCGCGTCCGGCGCCTGCGTGGCCTGGACAAGACCCACAACTTCACCCTGATGTGCTGCGACATGTCGCAGCTGGGGTTGTATGCCAAGGTCGATACCGGCACCTTCCGCCTGCTCAAGGCGCACGTGCCTGGGCCGTACACCTTCATCCTCAACGGCACCCGCGAAGTGCCCCGCCTGCTGCTGCACGAAAAACGCCGCACCATCGGCCTGCGGGTGCCAGACCATGCCATTACCCTGGCGTTGCTGGCTGAGCTGGGCGAGCCGCTGATGAGCGTGAGCCTGATCCTGCCTGGCGATAACGAGCCGATGACCGACCCTTACGAAATTCGTGCGCGCCTGGAGCACCATGTCGACCTGGTGATCGATGGCGGCTACGGTGACCTCAAGGCGTCGACCATCATCGACCTTTCCGGCGACGAACCTGAGCTGATTCGAGAAGGCTGCGGCGACCCTGCGCCGTTCATGGCCAGCGCGTGAGCCAGCTGCAAGCGCCCGAGGCGCCGGCCACGCAGGTCGACGAGCCGCGGCAGTTGCAACTGGCCTTGGTCTACGGCGAAGCCCTGACCGAGATGCCGCTGGACCTGTACATCCCGCCAGACGCCCTGGAAGTCATCCTGGAAGCCTTCGAAGGGCCGCTGGACCTGTTGCTGTACCTGATCCGCAAGCAGAACATCGACATCCTCGACATCCCCGTGGCTGAAATCACCCGCCAGTACATGGGCTATGTGGAGCTGATGAAAAGCGTGCGCCTGGAACTGGCCGCCGAATACCTGGTAATGGCGGCCATGCTTGCCGAGATCAAGTCGCGCATGCTGCTGCCGCGCTCGGCCGAGGCCGAGGAAGAGGAGGGTGACCCGCGCGCCGAGTTGATCCGCCGGCTGCAAGAGTACGAGCGTTTCAAGGCCGCAGCCGAAGGTATCGACGCGTTGCCACGGGTTGGCCGTGAGGTGCGGGTGCCGCGCCTGGAGGCACCGCAGGCCAAGGTGCGCAAGCTGTTGCCGCAGGTCAGCCTGGAAGAGCTGCTGGTGTCCATGGCCGAGGTGATGCGGCGCAACGACCTGTTCGAGAGCCACCAGATCAGCCGTGAAACGCTGTCCACCCGCGAGCGCATGAGCCAGGTGCTGGAGCGCCTCAAGGGCGGTGCTTTCGTGCCGTTCGTCGAGCTGTTCGGGCACGACGAGGGCAAGCTGGGGGTAGTGGTCACCTTCATGGCGATTCTCGAACTGGTGAAGGAAGCGCTGATCGAACTGGTGCAGAATGAACCCTTCGCCGCCATCCACGTGCGGCTTCGCCCGGCGCTTGTTGAAGAACCCGATGAACCTGAATGAACCCCGCGACCTGGCGTCGCTGATCGAAGCCTTCCTGCTGGCGTCGGGCAAACCGCAATCACTGGAGCGTCTGTTCGAGTTGTTCGAGGAAGCCGAGCGCCCCGAGCCCAAGGTTTTCAGGCAGGCGCTGGAGGTGCTGGGCAAATCGTGCAACGGCCGCGCTTTCGAGCTCAAGGAGGTGGCCAGCGGCTACCGCCTGCAAATTCGCGAAGCCTACGCCCCTTGGGTCGGCCGCTTGTGGGAAGAGCGCCCGCAGCGCTATTCGCGTGCCTTGCTGGAAACCCTGGCGTTGATCGCCTATCGCCAGCCGATCACCCGTGGCGAGATCGAGGATGTGCGCGGGGTGGCGGTGAACAGCAATATCATCAAGACCCTGATGGAGCGCGAGTGGATACGCGTGGTGGGCTACCGCGAGGTGCCCGGCCGGCCGGCGATGTTCGCCACCACCAAGGCGTTCCTGGACCACTTCAACCTCAAGAGCCTGGAGCAGTTGCCAGCGTTGGCCGAGTTGCGCGAGCTGCAGCCTGAGCCGCTGCTCGACCCGGATGATGCACCGGTACCGGCCCACCTGCAGGCCCTGGCCGATGCCAGCCTGGGCGAGCAGGAAGCGGTTGACGAGCCGAAGGAGGAAACCAGCTTCCGCAGCTTGCTGGTGGAGCTGGATGCCATGGAAGAAGGGCTGAAGACCGACTTTGACGATTTGCGTGGGCAAGCACCTGAGGCCGCGGTGGAAGAAGAGGGCAAGCTGCAGCCCTGATCGTGCGGTTGCCTGTAGCGGCCCTGCGCGGCAAGCACCTCACCGTTAGGCAGAAACCTCTCGCTGCCCCCGCAAAACCTTCTAACCTGCAGTGCGTTCCCCCGCCGAACCGCGTATGATGCGCGGCCTTTTGGCGCATTCGTCGCCAGAAACCCTTTGTCATTCCTACACCGGGAGGTGCCCAGATGAGTGAGCAAGACCTGCAAGACACCGCAATTACCCCGCCGTCCGGCGAAAAACTGCAGAAAGTGCTGGCCCGCATCGGCGTGGGCTCGCGCCGTGACGTCGAGGCCTGGATCAGCCAGGGCCGGATCAAGGTCAACGGCGTCCCGGCTACCCTCGGCCAACGCGTCGACCTGCACGATGCCATTGCCGTTGACGGCAAGCTGATCAAGCGCGAGGAGGCCGCCGAGGCCACCCGCCGGGTGATCATGTACAACAAACCCGATGGCGAGATCTGCACCCGTGACGACCCGGAAGGCCGCCCGACCGTGTTCGATCGCCTGCCGCGGCCAAAAGAAGGCCGTTGGATCAACATTGGCCGACTCGACATCAACACCACCGGCCTGCTGCTGTTCACCACCGACGGTGAACTGGCCAACCGCCTGATGCACCCGTCCTACGAGATGGACCGCGAGTACGCGGTGCGTGTGCGTGGTGAAGTCGATGACGAGATGATTGAGCGCCTGAAGGCCGGTGTAATGCTCGAAGACGGCCCGGCCAAGTTCACCGACATCCAGAAGGCACCCGGTGGCGAAGGTTTCAACCACTGGTACCACTGCGTGGTGATGGAAGGCCGTAACCGCGAGGTGCGTCGCCTGTGGGAATCCCAGGGCATGGTGGTCAGCCGCCTGAAGCGCGTGCGCTTCGGCCCGGTGTTCCTCAACTCCGACCTGCCGATGGGCCGCTGGCGGGAAATGTCCCAGGGCGAAATCGACATCCTGGCCGCTGAAGTCGGCTTGCAGCCGGTTGCGCTGCCTGCCTTGAACCTCAAGGCCAAGGACAAGATGGAGCGACTGCAGCGTAAATCGTCCCGCCCGCTGGGCCGTGGCGAGCGCGTGCGCAACCTGCGCCCGGCCCACGAAGGTGCTGCCGCTGGCGAGCGCCCGGCACGCCAGCCGCGTGAAGAAGCGCCACGCAAAGGCAACCGCGGCAGCGCCGTGGCCGAGCGCCCAAGCGAAATGCGCAAGCGCCCAGCCAAGCCTGAAGGTGACAAGCCTGCTGGCCGTGGCCGTGGCAAGCCGCGTGGCTGATTGGCCCAATTAAGTAATTTGGGGCCGCTTTGCGGCCCCAAGACACTGAAGCAAAAGAATTTTTCGGACGACTGGCAAGTCCGCGAACCACCCCGTAAAGAAATGTGTACAAAATCAGCCGATTTCCGTTCGTGTTTCGGAATACGCCCCGGCCTGTCAAAAAAACTTGCCGCTGCCAACGATGCAAGCCCCCCGCGCCAATCCCCACCACCCTTGCCCAAACCCCCTTGCCCACGGTGTTATAGCCGCTATTGCCGTGTGCAACAGCCGGTTCACAGCGCCTGGCTGACAAAACAACAAATGGAGGCGCCATGTACGCCGATCACTCCGCCTTTGAAGGCCTATACCACAGGATCGCTGCGTTTTTTCCCGAGGAAAGGATGCAACGCGTTGACGCCTGCGCGTTTGCAGGGGTATACAGTGCGCCGCGTTTTACCTGTGACCCCCTTGCGTACCGCGCACTCTTGATCACGCCTGGTTGACCCGCCCCGGCGGCACCTGAGGTCGAGAAACCCAAGGTAACCACCTTGCCCATTCCGCTGCGCCACGAGCGCGGTGGGTCCGATTCCGTCACAGATAAAAACAATGCAGGTGACTTCGTTCATGAGTGGACAAAACATGCATTCAGGCGAGCTCAAGCGGGGCCTGAAGAACCGTCACATCCAGTTGATCGCCCTTGGCGGCGCAATTGGTACCGGCCTGTTCCTCGGCTCGGCAGGCGTGATGAAATCCGCCGGCCCGTCGATGATCCTCGGTTACGCCATCTGCGGCTTCATCGCCTTCATGATCATGCGCCAGCTTGGCGAGATGATCGTCGAGGAGCCGGTGGCCGGCTCATTCAGCCATTTTGCCCACACCTACTGGGGCGGCTTCGCCGGTTTCCTGTCTGGCTGGAACTGCTGGGTGCTGTACATCCTGGTGGGCATGTCGGAGCTGTCGGCGGTTGGCAAGTATGTCCATTACTGGTGGCCGGAAATCCCGACCTGGGTTACCGCAGCCGCCTTCTTCGTGCTGATCAACGCCATCAACCTGATGAACGTGAAGTTCTTCGGTGAAGCCGAATTCTGGTTCGCCATCATCAAGGTGGTCGCCATCGTCAGCATGATCGGCCTGGGTGCCTACCTGCTGACCAGCGGCAGCGGCGGCCCGGAGGCCACCGTCGCCAACCTGTGGTCGCACGGCGGGTTCTTCCCCAATGGCGTCAGCGGCCTGGTCATGGCCCTGGCCTTCATCATGTTCTCTTTCGGTGGCCTGGAAATGCTCGGGTTCACCGCTGCCGAGGCCGACAAGCCGAAGACCGTGATCCCCAAGGCGATCAACCAGGTCATCTACCGTATCCTGATCTTCTACGTGGGTGCGTTGGTGGTGCTGCTGTCGCTGACCCCGTGGGACAACCTGGTGGCCAGCATCGACGCCTCGGGCGGCAGTTATGGCAGCAGCCCATTCGTGCAGGTGTTCTCGCTGCTGGGCAGTGACGTGGCCGCCAACCTGCTGAATTTCGTGGTGCTGACGGCCGCGCTGTCGGTGTACAACAGCGGCACCTACTGCAATGCCCGCATGCTGCTGGGCATGGCGGAGCAGGGCGATGCCCCGGCAGCGCTGGCCAAGGTCGACAAACGCGGCGTGCCGGTGCGCTCGATTCTGGTGTCGGCAGCGGTGACCTTCGTGGCCGTGCTGCTCAACTACCTGATGCCGCAAAATGCCCTGGAACTGCTGATGTCGCTGGTGGTGGCTACCCTGGTGATCAACTGGGCGATGATCAGTTATTCGCACCTGAAATTCCGCCAGCACCTTGACCGCACCGGCCAGAAGCCGCTGTTCAAGGCGCTGTGGTACCCCTATGGCAACTATGTAGTGCTGGCCTTCGTGGTCCTGATTCTCGGCATCATGCTGATGATTCCAGGCATTCAGGTGTCGGTGTACGCGATCCCGATCTGGCTGTTTGCGATGTTCGTGGTGTACATGGTCAAGCCACGTCGGCGGCTGAATACCGGTGGGGTTGCTGGAACCGTAGCCAAGTAAGGGTCTGCAGGAAATAGGGGAACCCGAAGCCGGGGGACTGGCTTCGGGTTTTTTATTGCCTGTTTGGGCCCTATCGCTGGCAAGCCAGCTTGTATGGTTAGACTTGAAGGGAGGAGGAGGGACAAAGCCAGCTTCTGACTGTTAGCGCAGTACAGACCGTGGGAGACCTCGCCCCTCCTCCCTTTTCACCCAAGCGCCGATAAAGAATGCTTCCGGGCTCGGACCGACGAAAGACACAAGCCAGCGCCTCTGGGTGACCCTTCAAGTACTCCAACACTATCGAGGAGAGTTGCTCATGGCAATGGTGGTTGCTGATTCAAAGCGGCTGATTGGCGTGGATGTGGCCAAAACAGAATTGGTCATTTGGGACGATGAATCAGCAGAACTCATAGCAATCCCCAATACTAAAGCAGCTATCAAGAAATGGCTCAAAGGCCTCTCGGGTGCGATGTCCGTCGCTATCGAAGCGACCAACATCTATCACGTCCTGTTTACGGATCTGGCCTTTGAGTTCGGGCATACGATTTACGTGGTAGATGGGTACGCCCTGAGCCATTACCGTAAAGGTGTCAACGTACGCGCTAAGACTGATGCAATTGATGCCCAGCTGTTGGCCCGCTATCTGAAGAACGAAGGGCAGGACCTAACGCCCTGGGCGCCGCCACCGGCTATCTATCGACAGCTTCTGAGCTTGTTCCGGCGACGTGCAGGACTGGTCCAGGCACGAACCAGCCTGACTCAGGGGTGGGCCAATGAACCGCTACTCAAAGCCGCCTTCAAGACGCATCTGCGTGCGATGCAGCGGCTTGAGCTGCTGGTGGAGAAGATGATCAAGGGCCTGCTGGAAAAGGCCGGGCTGATGCCTCAGGTAAAGCGCTGCATGAAGGTCGAAGGGGTGGGTTTTCTAACTGCTGCTCGCCTGACAGCGACGTTTCAGCGTGGCAACTTCAGCGGGGGTGATGCGTTTATCGCCTTTTTGGGTATGGATCTGAGGATTGCGCAGTCGGGGCAGAAAAAAGGGCAATCCAAGCTCACGAAGCGAGGAGACCCCGAAGCTCGACGCCTCCTTCACAACGCGGCTATGTCAGCATCCCGCACAGCAGCATGGAAGTCGTACTACGAAGAGCGCCTGGCGCGTGGTTTTAGCACGACAGCATCGCTTGTCATGCTCGCACGCAAACTGGCGCGAGTAGTATTTGCCCTACTGAAAAGCGGAGACGAGTATCGGTCAAAAGCCGCTTAAAAAACTTCCCTAAAACCATAGAATCTCCCACAGGGATCGCATCAGGGCTGACAGGTGTTTGCCACAAGGTATGCAGCGCCTGTTAGAGCGAGCGCCGCCCGCGCGGCGCATCGCGAGCTGCGCTCGCTCCTACGTTTGTTTCGGGCCAATTATTCCTGTGGGATTTGCGCGCGAACGCCTTGGTGCATGCCTCAATATCGCGCCGTACAAACAAGGCGGCCGCGCGCGCCTGTCACAGGCGTTACTGGCCCGAAACAAACGTAGGAGCGAGCGCAGCTCGCGATTGCGCCGCGCGGGCGGCGCTCGATCTCACAGGCACTGAAGATGCAGCGGCTACCCTTGCCAGGAACCATAGAATCTCCCACAGGGATCGCATCAGGGCTGACAGGTGTTTGCCACAAGGTATGCAGCGCCTGTTAGAGCGAGCGCCGCCCGCGCGGCGCATCGCGAGCTGCGCTCGCTCCTACGTTTGTTTCGGGCCAATTATTCCTGTGGGATTCGCGCGCGAACGCCTTGGTGCATGCCTCAATATCGCGCCGTACAAACAAGGCGGCCGCGCGCGCCTGTCACAGGCGTTACTGGCCCGAAACAAACGTAGGAGCGAGCGCAGCTCGCGATGCGCCGCGCGGGCGGCGCTCGATCTCACAGGCGCTGAAGATGCTCCGGCTACCCTTGCCAGAAACCATAGAATCTCCTACAGGTACTGCACAGGGCTTGGGGCCTATGCGGTCGAGGCAGGACTCAGATCTGCTCCAGCAACCACCCCCTGAACGCCCGCAACGACGGTAATGCCTCATTCCTCGGCGGGTAGATCAGGTAGTAACTGCGCTGGCTGGCAAAAGCTGTTCCGGGGCCGTGCAGTTCACCCTTGGCCAGTTCTTCTTCCACGAGAATACGCGGTACCAGCCCGATGCCGATCCCGGCGCGCACGGCCTGGATCAGGTGCGAGGTGAGCTCGAAACTCGGCCCCAGGCGCATCGCCCGGTGCGGCAGGCCATGGTGGGAAAACCACTCGCCCCAGGCATGCGGGTTGTTGGCCACGTTCAGCAGCACCTCTTCGCTGATGCTGGCGGGGCTCCAGCCCTGGCGGTCGGCGCTGGCCTGCGGCGGTACGATCACCACCAGTTCCTCGGCATGCAGGCGATGGCAGACCAGCCCGGGCAGGTCGTGGCTGGCCACGCCAATGGCGGCATCGATCTCGCTGGTTTCGAAATTAATGGCTTCGATGCGTGAGTGAATGTGCACCAGCATGCCTGGGTGCGCGCTGTAGAACGCATGCAAGCGCGGCAACAGCCATTTGGAGCCGAAGGTGGGCAGGGTGGCCAGGCGCAAGGTGCCGACCCCGGACTGGTAAGCCAGCGCTTGCAGGGTGGCGCTGCGGATGCGCCCCAGCGCCTCGCTGAGCTCGCCCTGGTACAGCCGGCCGACATCGGTCAGTTGCACCTGGCGCCCTTCACGGCGGAACAGGGTCAGGCCCAGTTGTTGTTCCAGTGCCTGCACCTGCCGGCTGACCGCGCTTTGGGTCAGTGACAGTTCGGCAGCGGCGCGGGTGTAGCTTTCATGCCGGGCGGCGGCCTCGAATGCCAGCAGCAGCGACATGGACGGAGTCAGGTGGCGGTAATTCATTCATAAAAGTCATTGATAGCGGCAGGATTATCCGTTTGCCCCTGAGCGCAAACTACAGGAACATTGGCTTATACGTCACCCCCGCCTGGTTTGACCCATGCCGGGGCGACAGGAATCCCGTGAATAGCCAATATCAAGAGGCCATCCTTCGATGATCGCCCAGCTGCCAACCGTTGCACCCAGTGCCAACTACCCAGAATTCCTCGAAGCCCTGCGCAACAGCGGCTTCCGTGGCCAGATCAGCGCCGACTACGCGACCCGCACGGTGTTGGCCACCGACAACTCGATCTATCAGCGCCTGCCGCAGGCTGCGGTGTTCCCGCTGGATGCCGACGATGTGGCGCGCGTGGCCACGCTGATGGCCGAAGCACGCTTTCGGCACGTCAAGCTCACCCCGCGCGGCGGGGGCACCGGCACCAACGGCCAGTCGCTGACCGATGGCATTGTCGTCGACCTGTCGCGGCACATGAACAACATCCTCGAAATCAATGTCGAGGAGCGCTGGGTGCGGGTGCAGGCCGGCACCGTGAAGGACCAGCTCAATGCTGCGCTCAAGCCGTACGGGCTGTTCTTCGCCCCTGAGCTGTCCACGTCCAACCGCGCCACCGTCGGCGGCATGATCAACACCGACGCCAGCGGCCAGGGCAGCTGTACTTATGGCAAAACCCGCGACCACGTACTGGAGTTGCACAGCGTGCTGCTCGGTGGCGAGCGCCTGCACAGCCTGCCGATCGATGAGGCCGCGCTGGAGCAGGCCTGTGCCGCGCCTGGCCGGGTGGGCGAGGTGTACCGCATGGCGCGGGACATCCAGCAAACCCAGGGCGACCTGATCGAGCGCACCTTCCCCAAGCTCAACCGCTGCCTGACCGGCTACGACCTGGCGCACCTGCGCGACGAACAGGGCCGTTTCAATCTCAATAGCGTGCTGTGCGGTGCCGAGGGCTCGCTTGGGTATGTGGTCGAAGCCAAGCTCAATGTGCTGCCGATCCCCAAGTACGCGGTACTGGTCAATGTGCGCTACACCAGCTTCATGGATGCCCTGCGCGACGCCAATGCGCTGATGGCGCACAAGCCGCTGTCCATCGAAACCGTGGACTCCAAGGTGCTCATGCTGGCGATGAAGGATATCGTCTGGCACAGCGTTGCCGAATACTTCCCGGCCGACCCCGAGCGGCCGACCTTGGGCATCAACCTGGTGGAGTTCTGCGGGGACGAGCCGGCGCAGGTCAATGCCAAGGTGCAGGCGTTCCTCCAGCACCTGCAGAGCGACACCAGTGTCGAGCGCCTGGGCCACACGCTGGCCGAGGGTTCCGAGGCCGTCACCCGTGTCTACACCATGCGCAAGCGCTCGGTGGGCCTGCTGGGTAACGTCGAGGGCGAGGTGCGCCCGCAACCTTTCGTCGAGGACACCGCGGTGCCGCCGGAGCAACTGGCCGACTACATCGCCGATTTCCGGGCCTTGCTCGATGGTTACGGCCTGGCCTACGGCATGTTCGGCCACGTGGATGCCGGCGTGCTGCACGTACGCCCCGCGCTGGACATGAAAGACCCGGCCCAGGCCGCGCTGGTCAAGCCGATTTCCGATGCGGTGGCGGCACTGACCAAACGCTATGGCGGCCTGTTGTGGGGCGAGCATGGCAAGGGCCTGCGTTCGGAGTACGTGCCGGAGTATTTCGGCGAACTGTACCCAGCACTGCAGCGCCTGAAGGGCGCCTTCGACCCGCATAACCAGCTGAACCCGGGCAAGATCTGCACGCCGCCCGACAGCGCCGAAGGCCTGACCAAGGTCGATGGCGTGACCCTGCGCGGCGACCTGGACCGCAGCATCGACGAACGGGTCTGGCAAGACTTCGGCAGCGCCGTGCACTGCAACGGCAACGGTGCCTGCTACAACTACGACCCCAACGACGCCATGTGCCCCTCATGGAAAGCCACCCGTGAGCGCCAGCACTCGCCCAAGGGCCGTGCCTCGCTGATGCGCGAATGGCTGCGCCTGCAGGGCGAAGCGAACATCGACGTGCTGGCTGCGGCGCGTAACAAGGTCTCGTGGCTCAAGGGCCTGCCGGCGCGCCTGCGCAACAACCGCGCACGCAACCAGGGCCAGGCCGACTTCTCCCATGAGGTGTATGACGCCATGGCCGGTTGCCTGGCGTGCAAATCCTGCGCTGGGCAGTGCCCGATCAAGGTCAACGTGCCGGACTTCCGCTCGCGCTTTCTGGAGCTGTACCACGGCCGTTATCAGCGCCCCCTGCGCGACTACCTGATCGGCTCGCTGGAGTTCACCATCCCCTACCTGGCACACGCACCGGGGCTGTACAACGCGGTGATGGGGTCGAAATGGGTGAGCAGGCTGCTGGCCGAAAAGGTCGGCATGGTCGACAGCCCATTGATCAGCCGCTTCAACTTCCAGGCCACCCTGACCCGCTGCCGTGTTGGCGTGGCCACGGTGCCGGCGCTGCGCGAATTGACCCCGGCCCAGCGCGAGCGCAGCATCGTGCTGGTGCAGGATGCCTTCACCCGTTACTTCGAAACGCCGTTGCTTTCGGCGTTCATCGACCTGGCCAACCGCCTCGGCCACCGGGTGTTCCTGGCGCCGTATAGCGCCAACGGCAAGCCGCTGCATGTGCAGGGGTTCCTCGGTGCATTCGCCAAGGCGGCGATCCGCAATGCCAGCCAGCTCAAGGCCCTGGCCGATTGCGGCGTGCCGCTGGTGGGCCTGGACCCGGCCATGACCCTGGTGTACCGCCAGGAGTACCAGAAGGTGCCGGGCATGGACGGTTGCCCGCAGGTGCTGCTGCCGCAGGAATGGCTGATGAATGTGCTGCCCGAACAGGCACCGACCGCGCCGGGCAACTTCCGCCTGATGGCGCACTGCACCGAGAAGACCAACGTGCCGGCCAGTACCCGCCAATGGGAGCAGGTGTTTGCCCGTTTGGGGCTGAAGCTGGTGACCGAGGCCACTGGCTGCTGCGGTATGTCCGGTACCTATGGGCATGAGGCGCGCAACCAGGAAACCTCGCGGACCATCTTCGAGCAAAGCTGGGCCACCAAGCTGGACAAGGAGGGCGAACCTTTGGCTACCGGGTATTCGTGCCGCAGCCAGGTCAAGCGCATGACCGAACGCCAGATGCGCCACCCGCTGGAAGTGGTGTTGCAGTACGCCCAGCGCTGACCTTCAGCGGCGCGGGCTGCTTTGCAGCCCAGCGCGGCGTCGTTTTACCGCGCCCGGGCCTGTTGAGCCTGCCGATACAGATACAGGCTCAGCAGCAACCCACAGGCCGCAGCGGCGGCGGCAAACAGAAACATCGAGGCAAACCCGAACCCGGCCGCCACTGCGCCCACCAGAGGCCCGGTTACCCCCAGCGACAAGTCGATGAACAGCGAATACGCCCCCACCGCCGCCCCGCGGTTGGCCGCCGAGACCTGGTTCACTGCCTCAACGCCCAGCGCCGGGAATACCAGCGAAAAGCCAAACCCGCTCAGTGCTGCCCCGGCCAGCGCCAGTTCCGCGCTGGGCGCCAACCACAGCATCAGCAGCCCCAGCGTTTCTACCGCCAGGCAGGCAATGGCCACGCGAAACCCGCCAATCCGGTTGATCAGGTTGCCGAACAGCAGGCGAGCACTGATGAAGCTGGCACCGAACAGGCTCAGTGTCAGTGCGGCGTTGGCCCAGCCCTGGCTGGCGTAATACAGGGTGATGAAGGTGGCGATGGTGCCAAAGCCGATCGAGCCCAGGGCCAGCCCCGAGCCATGCGGGAAGACTTTGCCCAGCACGCTCAGGAAGGGCAGGCGCACGCCATGGACGATGGGCGCAGCCTGTTTGGGCCAGGCCAGCAGCAGGCCGACCGCGCACAGCAGGATGATGCTCAGGCCCATGCTCCACAGCCCAAGGCCCTTGACCATCAGTACGCCCAGCGGCGCGCCGATGGCCAGGGCGCCGTAGCTGGCAATGCCGTTCCAGGAAATCACTTTGGCCGTGTTGGCAGCCCCGACCCGGCCGATGCCCCAGCCTATCGAGCCCGAACCCACCAGGCTTTCGGCGCTGCCCAGCACCAGTCGGCCAGCCAGCAGGCAGGCCAGGCTCCACCCGGGCAGGTGGGTCAGGAAGGCGCAGGCCAGCATGAACACGCCGCTGATGCCGCAGCCGGCAAGGCCGTAGATCACGGCTTTCTTGCTGCCATGGTTGTCGATGATGCGGCTGGCGGCAGGGCGGCTGAGCAGGGTCGCCAGGTACTGCACGCTGATCACCAGGCCGGCGACGACGGTACTGAAACCCAGGTCGTTGTGTACGTAGCCGGGCAGTACGGCCAGCGGAATGCCGATGTTCAGGTAGCCAATGAAGGTGAACAGAACGATGGAGACGACTTGCAGGGTGACCGCAAGGGGGCGGGGTGAGTCGGGCATGAGGGCCTACATGGGTTCTGGACGGTGTGAAAACGTGCTGACGGGGGTGGCCCGCAGGTCAGCCGTTTTCACACAGTCGGGGATGCGCAGTTAGTCCTGGTCAGCGCTGGATTGATCGTCACCATCCTGCTCGACGGCAGCTGCCGGTTCGGCGTGGGCGGTCACGGTTGGCTCTTCTGGGTTCAGGCTTGGGAAGGGAAGATTCGGGATCTCATGCATCTCGTCGTTCCTCGCAAGTGTGAGTGAAAAGTCTGCGCCAGGCGCGTTTGAAGCTTTACAAAGCTGGGGCAGGATACACAAGTCTGGATGACAGTTTGGTTTTTTTCCCGCTCGCCGGTCGGGTTTGCGGGCGAACAGCGCACAACATCTGGCCGAAAAACGGCGGCTTTGTGGCGCGTTCGCCCGCCAGGCAGGGGTGGCGCAGGGCACCGGCCTTGCCGGTGTCAGTGGGGCAGTCGCGGCTTTACTTGCGGCCTTCAGCCGATTCCGCCACCTTGTCGGTGCGCGCACACATGATGAAGTCGTTGCGGTGCAGGCCCTTGATCGAGTGGCTCCACCAGGTCACGGTCACCTTGCCCCACTCGGTCAGCAGCCCGGGGTGGTGGCCTTCGGCTTCGGCGATTTCGCCAACGGCATTGGTGAACGCCAAGGCGTGCTTGAAGTTCTTGAACAGGAAGACGCGCTCCAGCTCCATATGGCCGTCACGTACTTCGATGTTCCAGTCCGGGATCTCGCGAATCAGTTCTGCCAGCTCTTCGTCGGTGACTTTCGGCGCGTCGGCGCGGCAGGCTTCGCAGTGGGCTTGGTTCAAGGCATTCATGGAATAGTTTCCGCTTCGAGTTGTTATCGGCAAGGTCGCTCAGGCAGCAACCTTGGGTGGAAATTTAGGCGCATGCAGGCCCAGCTGCATGGCGGTGTGGACCATGCCCATGATGTCCTCGTGGGCCAGGTCGAACAGGCGCTTCATGTTCGGCAGCACGAAGTACAGGGGCTGCAGGATGTCGATGCGGTACGGTGTACGCATGGCTTCGACGGGGTCGAAGGCCTGGTGCTCGGGTTCACCAGACAAGCAATATACGGTCTCTTTGGGCGATGAAAGAATGCCGCCACCGTAGATTTTGCAGCCTTGGGCGGTTTCCATCAGGCCGAATTCGATGGTCATCCAGTACAGGCGGGCCAGGTACACCCGTTGTTCCTTGGTCGCGGCCAGGCCCAGCTTGCCATAGGTGTGGGTGAATTCAGCGAACCAGGGGTTGGTCAGCAGCGGGCAGTGGCCAAAGATCTCGTGGAAGATGTCTGGTTCCTGCAGGTAGTCCAACTCCTGCGGGGTGCGAATGAAGGTCGCGACCGGGAAGCGCTTGCTGGCCAGCAGCTCGAAAAAGGTCTGGAAGGGGATCAGGGCAGGTACCCGGGCCACCTGCCAACCGGTGGTGGCGCCCAGCACCTTGTTGATTTCACCCAGCTGCGGAATGCGCTCATGGGGTAGGTTGAGTTGCTCGATACCGTCGAGGTACTCCTGGCACGCGCGGCCTTCGATCACCTTCAGCTGGCGGGTGATCAGGGTATTCCACACAGCGTGCTCTTGCTGGGGATAATCGATAAAACCATGCGCATCGGGCTCGCGGGCCACGTAGTGCGTCTGTTTCATAGGGCTCTCCTGGTGAGGGCTTTCTTGTTATGTACGGCACATACCCAAGCATTAGGCTTTTGCTCACCGCTTTGCACGGGGGCCTGGCTGCGTTGAAATGCCTCGCGGGGTGAAGATCGTAACGAAAATTTTACAAATTTCACGAGAGCGCGGAAAATACGCCGTATTCGGCTGGCGTTTGTTCGGTTTTTGTCAGCTTATCTTTACGAATTTTCTGCGCTGTGTTGAAAAACATCGGCGTTGCGAGAGCCCTCATGCGTATCAAAGTGCACTGCCAGAATCGCATTGGCATCCTGCGGGACATCCTCAACCTGCTGGTCGAGTACGGCATCAACGTGCTGCGCGGCGAGGTGGGGGGTGACCATGGCAACGCCATCTACCTGCACTGCCCGAACCTGGTCAATTTGCAGTTCCAAGCCCTGCGCCCGAAGTTCGAGGCCATTGCCGGGGTGTTCGGCGTAAAGCGCGTGGGGCTGATGCCCAGTGAGCGCCGGCACATGGAGCTGAACGCGCTACTGGGGGCCTTGGACTTCCCGGTGCTGTCGGTAGATATGGGCGGCAGCATCGTTGCGGCCAACCGTGCCGCAGCGCAGCTGTTGGGGGTACGCGTGGACGAGGTGCCGGGCATGCCATTGGCCCGCTACGTCGAAGATTTCGACTTGCCCGAGCTGGTGCGGGCGAACAAGTCGCGTATCAACGGCCTGCGCATCCAGGTCAAGGGTGATGTGTTTCTGGCCGATATCGCGCCGCTGCAGTCCGAGCATGACGAGAGCGAGGCGCTGGCCGGTGCCGTGCTTACCCTGCACCGTGCCGACCGCATTGGCGAGCGCATCTACAATGTGCGCAAGCAGGAGTTGCGGGGTTTCGACAGCATCTTCCAGAGTTCGCGGGTGATGGCAGCCGTGGTGCGTGAAGCGCGGCGCATGGCGCCGCTGGATGCGCCGTTGCTGATCGAGGGCGAGACCGGCACCGGCAAGGAGCTGCTGGCGCGGGCGTGCCACCTGGCCAGCCCGCGCGGGCAGTCGCCATTGATGGCGCTCAACTGTGCCGGGTTGCCAGAGTCGATGGCCGAGACCGAGCTGTTCGGCTATGGCCCGGGGGCATTCGAAGGGGCGCGGGCCGAGGGCAAGCTTGGGTTACTGGAACTGACTGCGGGGGGCACCTTGTTCCTTGACGGGGTGGGGGAGATGAGCCCGCGCCTGCAGGTCAAGCTGCTGCGCTTCCTGCAGGACGGGTGCTTCCGCCGGGTCGGCAGCGATGAAGAGGTATACCTGGATGTACGGGTGATCTGCGCCACCCAGGTGGACTTGTCCGAATTGTGTGCCCGTGGTGAATTCCGCCAGGACTTGTATCACCGCCTCAACGTGTTGTCGCTGCACATTCCGCCTTTGCGCGAGTGCATGGATGGCCTGGAAGGGCTGGTGCAGCATTTTATTGATCAGGCCAGCCGGCAGATCGGCTGCGCCTTGCCACGTTTGGCGCCGGCAGCCATGGACAAACTTGGGCAGTATCATTGGCCGGGTAATGTAAGGCAGTTGGAGAACGTTTTGTTCCAGGCGGTTTCATTATGCGAAGGCGGCGTGGTCAAGAGCGAGCATATTCGTTTGCCGGATTATGGCGTGCGCCAACCGCTGGGTGATTTTTCGCTGGAAGGGGATCTTTCGCAGATCGTCGGGCGCTTTGAAAAAGCGGTGCTGGAAAGTTTGATGGGCGAGTTTTCCAGTAGCCGGGCACTGGGAAAAAGATTGGGTGTTTCACATACCACCATTGCCAACAAGTTGAGAGATTATTCACTTAACAAGTCGGGCGATTAGGGGCGGGCAACAACTTTGGCACTGCTTTAAAGTTACAGGTATTGTGCCGCGAAGGGGCCCCGCAGGGCCCCGATTCAAGGTCTTCACCCGTTAGAGCAGCCGTTCCCCATCACGCGGTATTCGAGGATATGCTTCTGCCCTTGGGAGTCCTCGTAGGTCATGCGCGCTGGCACGACTTCGCACACATTGGGCACTTCGCTCATGGAAATGACGCGGGCAATGTCCAGGTGCTGAGAGTAACTGTATTGTTCAACCGGAATCTGCTCGGCATCTTTGGCTTCATCGGCCAGTGCCGCGCCGCAAAGACTACCCAGTACCAATACCAGTAAAGCTTTCATTTCAAATATACCTGTCTAAGGTCGTGAGGGGGCGCGCGGCGCTTGTGGCGCCGCGTGTACATCAAGTTTCAACTAACCAGATAAAGGGAGATCAACGTGCGCCTTCGTGGGGGCTGTTACCAGTTGTTAATCGCCTTGCCGTTGCTGGCGAAGTGAATTTTATGGCCGCCACCCGGGCCGAAACAGGGGGTGTTTTGATAAAGTCTTTTAACAGAATCTGTAACAATCCATCGTTCCGTGCGTTAAGCGGCATGCCAGGCAAGCTGTAAGGCTTGCGCCAGAGCCTTCTGCCGGTACGGCCGTACCAAATTACTACCAACGTCGAATGGCTTTTGTTGCTCTGGTACAGTTACAAACGGTTCCATACAAAAACAACTATTACACCGAGGTAACACAGATGAGTGCGGCTCCACTGTATCCCGTTCGTCCCGAGGTTGCGGCCACTACGCTGACCGACGAGGCCACTTACAAGGCCATGTACCAGCAATCGGTGATCAACCCGGACGGCTTCTGGCGCGAGCAGGCCCAGCGTATCGACTGGATCAAGCCGTTCACCAAGGTCAAGCAGACCTCGTTCGACGACCACCACGTCGATATCAAATGGTTCGCCGACGGCACTCTGAACGTTTCCTCCAACTGCCTGGATCGTCACCTGGAAGAGCGCGGTGACCAGCTGGCGATCATCTGGGAAGGTGACGACCCTTCCGAGCACCGCAACATTACCTACCGCGAACTGCACGAGCAGGTCTGCAAGTTTGCCAACGCCCTGCGTGGCCAGGACGTGCACCGTGGTGACGTGGTCACCATCTACATGCCGATGATCCCCGAAGCCGTGGTCGCCATGCTGGCCTGTGCACGCATCGGGGCGATCCATTCGGTGGTGTTCGGCGGCTTCTCGCCCGAAGCGCTGGCCGGCCGGATCATCGACTGCAAGTCCAAGGTGGTGATCACTGCCGACGAGGGCCTGCGCGGTGGTCGTCGTACCCCACTCAAGGCCAACGTCGACCTGGCGTTGACCAACCCTGAAACCAACAGCGTGCAGAAAATCATCGTGTGCAAGCGCACCGGTGGCGACATCGCCTGGCACCAGCACCGCGACATCTGGTACGAAGACCTGATGAAGGTGGCTTCCAGCCATTGCGCGCCGAAAGAAATGGGCGCCGAAGAGGCGCTGTTCATCCTGTACACCTCGGGTTCCACCGGCAAGCCAAAAGGGGTGCTGCACACCACGGGCGGTTACCTGGTGTATGCCGCGCTGACCCATGAGCGCGTGTTCGACTACCGCCCCGGTGAGGTGTACTGGTGCACCGCGGACGTGGGCTGGGTCACTGGCCACAGCTATATCGTCTACGGCCCGCTGGCCAACGGTGCCACCACCTTGCTGTTCGAGGGCGTGCCGAACTACCCGGACATCACCCGGGTGTCGAAGATCATCGACAAGCACAAGGTCAACATCCTCTACACCGCACCAACCGCCATCCGCGCCATGATGGCTGAAGGGCAGGCCGCTGTAGCCGGGGCCGATGGCTCCAGCCTGCGCCTGCTGGGGTCGGTGGGCGAGCCGATCAACCCGGAAGCGTGGAGCTGGTACTACAAGGCCGTAGGCAAGGAACGCTGCCCGATCGTCGACACCTGGTGGCAGACCGAAACCGGCGGCATCCTGATCAGCCCGCTGCCGGGTGCCACCGGCCTGAAACCAGGGTCTGCGACCCGGCCGTTCTTCGGCGTGGTGCCGGCACTGGTGGACAACCTGGGCAACCTGATCGACGGTGCGGCCGAGGGCAACCTGGTGATCCTCGATTCCTGGCCTGGGCAGTCGCGTTCGCTGTATGGCGACCACGACCGTTTCGTGGATACCTATTTCAAGACCTTCCGCGGCATGTACTTCACCGGCGACGGCGCGCGCCGGGACGAGGACGGTTACTACTGGATCACTGGTCGCGTGGATGACGTGCTCAACGTGTCGGGCCACCGCATGGGCACGGCCGAGATCGAGAGTGCCATGGTGGCGCACGCCAAGGTGGCCGAAGCTGCAGTGGTGGGTGTGCCGCACGACATCAAGGGGCAGGGCATTTACGTGTATGTCACCCTCAATGCGGGTGTCGAGGCCAGCGAGCAGTTGCGCCTGGAATTGAAGAACTGGGTGCGCAAGGAGATCGGCCCCATCGCTTCCCCGGATGTGATCCAGTGGGCGCCTGGGTTGCCCAAGACCCGCTCCGGCAAGATCATGCGCCGCATCCTGCGCAAGATTGCCACCGGTGAGTACGATGCGCTGGGCGATATCTCTACCCTGGCCGACCCGGGGGTGGTGCAGCACCTGATCGATACCCACAAGGCGATGAGCCTGGCATCGGCGTGATGGCGGACCGGCGTGTGCGCTGAATGACAGGGGCCGCTTTGCGACCCATCGCGACGCAAGGCCGCTCCTACAGAAACCCTGCCCGGGCAACCGGCGGGGTTTTTGCTTTACTGTTACCCGACAATCATCGGTAACCGTTGTGTCACCGGTGCCGCACAATGGCGGGGCGCGGGGAAACAAAACCGGCCCATTCCAGTGCAGCTTCATGGCATTTGCAGCCGTGCCGCTCGCCCCACTTGCCGTAATTCGAGGCTTTGCCAATAATAGGCCCAGGAATTGCTAGTTCTATAGGTTCTATTTCTTGCGCTTTTGCATATTTTGCAATGGCTGTCAACATCGCCCGCGGCGGTTTCAGGCGCTTCTATAAGTAGTTGTCGCTTTGAAGAAATATCGACTACCGGGCTGTCGTTAGAATGCCACACACTCGCTCGTGGTATGCGGCCTTGGTCGAACCCTGCGCGGCTCGCGTTGTACTCATTCGCATATCGGGCAGCCGTGATCTGCCTTGTATTGCCCCGTACCGATGGAGTTACCTGATGAAGAAGCTTGCACTGCTTGGCGCCCTGGCGCTGTCCGTGTTTTCCCTGGTGTCGCAGGCCGATGAAAAGCCGTTGAAAATCGGCATCGAAGCCGCCTACCCACCTTTCGCCTTCAAACAGCCCGACGGCAGCATCGCTGGCTTCGACTACGACATCGGCAACGCCTTGTGCGAAGAGATGAAGGCCAAGTGCACCTGGGTCGAGCAAGAATTCGATGGCCTGATTCCGGCGCTGAAGGTGCGCAAGATCGACGCCATCCTGTCGTCGATGTCGATCACCGAAGACCGCAAGAAGTCGGTCGACTTCACCAAGCGCTACTACCTGACGCCGGCGCGCCTGGTCATGAAGGAAGGCACCACCGTCAGCGACAGCCTGGACGAACTCAAGGGCAAGAAGATCGGCGTACAGCGCGGCTCGATCCACGACCGCTTCGCCAAGGAAGTGCTGGGCGCCAAAGGTGCCACCGTCGTGCCTTACGGCACCCAGAACGAAATCTACCTGGACGTGGCAGCCGGTCGCCTCGATGGCACCGTGGCTGACGCCACCCTGCTGGAAGACGGTTTCCTGAAAACCGACGCCGGCAAGGGCTTTGCTTTCGTAGGCCCGGCCTTCACCGACGCCAAGTACTTCGGTGACGGTATCGGCATTGCCGTACGCAAGGGCGACGACGCCAACCGCGAGCGCATCAACAAGGCCATCGACGCCATCCGCGCCAACGGCAAGTACCAGGAAATCGAGAAGAAGTACTTCAACTTCGACATCTACGGTCCAGACTCGAACTAAGACGTCGGGTTTACCTGTGCAATGGTGCAAACAGCAGAGGCTCTGAGGTTTGCACCATTTTTCATTCTCTAGGTCGAGGACCTCATCATGTTGAAAGGCTACGGGGCAGTCATCCTCGACGGGGCGTGGCTGACGCTGCAGCTTGCCCTGTCGTCGATGGCCCTGGCCATCGTGCTCGGCCTGATCGGTGTGGCGCTGCGCTTGTCGCCCGTGCGCTGGCTGGCCTGGCTTGGCGACCTGTATTCCACGGTCATCCGTGGCATTCCGGACCTGGTCCTGATCCTGCTGATCTTCTACGGCGGGCAAGACATCATCAACCGGGTGGCGCCGCTGCTCGGCTACGAAGACTACATCGACCTCAACCCGCTGATCGCGGGTATCGGTACCCTGGGCTTCATCTTCGGTGCCTACCTGTCGGAAACCTTCCGCGGCGCCTTCCTCGGCATTCCCAAGGGGCAGGCCGAGGCGGGGTTCGCCTATGGCATGAGCGCGCGCCAGGTGTTCTTCCGTATCCAGGTTCCGCAAATGATCCGCCTGGCGATTCCTGGTTTCACCAACAACTGGCTGGTGCTGACCAAAGCCACCGCGCTGATTTCGGTGGTCGGCCTGCAGGACATGATGTTCAAGGCCAAACAGGCGGCCGACGCCACGCGCGAGCCGTTCACCTTCTTCCTGGCGGTGGCCGCGTTGTACCTGGTGCTGACCAGTGTTTCGCTGCTGGCCCTGAAGTTTCTGGAGCGCCGCTACTCGGTGGGCGTCAAGGTGGCTGAACTATGATCTTCGACTACAACGTCATCTGGGAGGCGTTGCCGATGTACTTCGGCGGCCTGCTGACCACCCTCAAGCTGCTGGCCATTTCGTTGTTCTTCGGCTTGCTGGGGGCTATTCCGTTGGGCTTGATGCGGGTGTCGCGGCAGCCGGTGGTCAACTTCACCGCCTGGCTCTATACCTATGTCATCCGCGGGACGCCGATGCTGGTGCAGCTGTTTCTGATCTACTACGGCCTGGCCCAGTTCGAAGCGGTACGCGACAGTGTCTTCTGGCCGCTGTTGTCCAGCGCCACCTTCTGTGCGTGCCTGGCGTTCGGCATCAACACCAGTGCCTACACCGCAGAAATCATCGCCGGCAGCCTCAAGGCCACGCCGCATGGCGAGATCGAGGCGGCCAAGGCCATGGGCATGTCACGCATGAAGATGTACCGCCGCATCCTGCTGCCTTCGGCCCTGCGCCGGGCGCTGCCGCAGTACAGCAACGAAGTGATCATGATGCTGCAGACCACCAGCCTGGCGTCGATCGTCACCCTGATCGACATAACCGGCGCCGCACGCACGGTCAATGCGCAGTACTACCTGCCTTTCGAGGCCTATATCACGGCGGGCGTGTTCTACCTGTGCCTGACCTTCATCCTGGTGCGCCTGTTCAAGATGGCCGAACGCCGCTGGCTCGGCTACCTGGCGCCACGCAAGCACTGACCGCTTTGTGAGAATCGACAGCATGTACAAACTCGAAGTCCAAGACCTGCACAAGCGCTACGGCAGCCATGAAGTACTCAAGGGCGTGTCGCTGGCGGCCAAGGCCGGCGACGTCATCAGCATCATCGGCTCCAGCGGTTCGGGCAAGTCGACCTTCCTGCGTTGCATCAACCTGCTGGAGCAGCCGCACGCCGGCAAGATCCTGCTCAACAACGAAGAGCTCAGGCTGGTCGCTGGCAAGGACGGCGCGCTGAAGGCCGCAGACCCGCGTCAGTTGCAGCGCATGCGCTCGCGGCTGTCGATGGTGTTTCAGCATTTCAACCTGTGGTCGCACATGACCGCGCTGGAGAACATCATCGAGGCGCCGGTGCATGTGTTGGGCGTGAACCGCAAGGAAGCCCTGGAAAAGGCCGAGCACTACCTGGCCAAGGTGGGTGTCGCCCACCGCAAGAACGCCTTCCCGGGGCACATGTCTGGCGGGGAGCAACAACGTGTGGCAATTGCCCGCGCCCTGGCTGTGGAGCCGGAGGTTATGCTGTTCGACGAGCCGACTTCGGCACTCGACCCCGAGCTGGTCGGCGATGTGCTGAAGGTAATGCAGGCGCTGGCCCAGGAAGGCCGGACCATGGTCGTGGTCACCCACGAAATGGGCTTTGCCCGCGAGGTGTCCAACCAGTTGGTGTTCTTGCACAAGGGGCTGGTGGAAGAGACCGGCTGCCCGCGTGAAGTGCTGGCCAACCCGCAGTCGGAACGCCTGAAGCAGTTCCTCTCCGGCAGCCTGAAGTAAAAGCTGCATTTTTGCACCAGAATAGGGCATGCTGCGCGGCAAGCGCGGCCTGACCCGGCGCACAGACTCGAACGACCTCAGGTTTCGGACCGTACCTTATGACCACCCAGCGAATCGGTTTTCTCATCTGGCCCAGCACCAGGCCCTTGACCCTGGCGCTGGCCGAGGAAGTGTTGCAGGTGGCGCAGCGGGTGCATCCGGACGTGGTCTACGAACTGTCGTTCCTGCAGGCCGAGCCTGCGCCGGAAGGTGCCTGGCGCCTGCCAGGCGAGCCCTGGAACGGTGGCCTGGAAGGTTGTCACAAGCTGTTCCTGCTGGCAGACGAGCCACCCGTGGCGGTAGGGGCTGCGTTGTCGGCCGCGCTCAAGCAGCTGGCGCGCAGCGGCTGCATGATCGGGGGGCTTGCAGCCGGTGTGTATCCGCTGGCGATGCTGGGTTTGCTCGATGGTTACCGGGCTGCCGTGCACTGGCGTTGGCAGGATGATTTTGCCGAGCGCTTCCCCAGGGTCATCGCCACCAGCCACCTGTTTGACTGGGATCGTGACCGCCTCACGGCGTGCGGCGGCATGGCCGTTACCGACCTGCTGCTGGCGGTGCTGGCCCGCGATCACGGCGCCGAGCTTGCCGGTGCGGTGTCGGAGGAACTGGTGGTCGAGCGTATCCGCGAGGGGGGCGAGCGCCAACGTATTCCGCTGCAGAATCGTCTCGGCTCCAGCCACCCCAAGCTGACCCAGGCGGTGTTGCTGATGGAAGCCAATATCGAAGAACCGCTGACCACCGACGAAATTGCCCAGCACGTATGCGTCTCGCGCCGGCAGTTGGAGCGCATTTTCAAGCAGTACCTGAACCGCGTGCCGAGCCAGTACTACCTGGAGCTGCGGCTGAACAAGGCGCGGCAGATGCTGATGCAGACCAGCAAATCGATCATCCAGATCGGGCTTTCCTGTGGTTTCTCGTCGGGGCCGCATTTTTCCAGTGCGTACCGCAATTTCTTTGGTGCTACGCCGCGGGAAGACCGTAACCAGCGGCGTAGCAGCAGCCCGTTCGAGTTGAGTTCGGCGCCGGCTGAAAAGGGTTGATAGCTCGGTTGGGGCCGGGGTGTATGCCTTGAGGGTGATGGTGGGGCGGATATCGTGCGCCGCGCTACTAGAACAACGTCATGCACCCGCCACGGCGCGATACCAACGCCTCACACCCGCCCCGGCATAAAAATATCGGCTTGCACCTTCTACTCCGTCATCTCCAGGTGAACACCCGTTCACCCAGCCCCCTCTCTCCCGTACACTGCGCGATTGCGACAGTGTTTGTCGCATTGCCGAAAACCTTGCTAAAACTGGGTTTTGCGCTGTAACAAGTTGTCGCTTGGCCGCAAGGACAGGCGCAGATCAGTCCTTACAATCCCCCCCATCGCTCGCCACTTCCAGGCCAGCGTTCCTCTTCAGGAGACTCAGATGTCCGTTGAGCAAGCCCCGGTGCAACGTGCCGATTTCGACCAGGTCATGGTCCCCAACTATTCTCCGGCGGCCTTCATTCCTGTGCGAGGCGAGGGTTCCCGTGTCTGGGACCAGTCCGGTCGCGAGTTGATCGACTTTGCCGGCGGCATCGCGGTAAACGCCCTGGGCCACTGCCACCCGGCGCTGGTCAAGGCCCTGACCGAGCAGGCCAACACCCTCTGGCACGTCTCCAACGTATTCACCAACGAACCGGCACTGCGCCTGGCCCACAAGCTGGTAAGCGCCACCTTTGCCGACCGTGCGTTCTTCTGCAACTCCGGCGCCGAGGCCAACGAGGCTGCCTTCAAGCTGGCCCGCCGGGTTGCCCATGACCGCTTCGGCCCTGAAAAGCACGAAATCATCGCCACCGTGAACAGTTTCCACGGTCGTACCCTGTTTACCGTCAGCGTCGGCGGCCAGCCGAAGTACTCCGATGGCTTCGGCCCGAAGATCACCGGCATCAGCCACGTGCCGTACAACGACCTGGAAGCGTTGAAGGCACAGATTTCCGACAAGACGTGCGCCGTGGTGATCGAGCCGATCCAGGGTGAGAGCGGCGTGGTGCCGGCCGACAAGGCTTACCTGGAAGGCGCTCGCAAGCTGTGTGACGAGCACAATGCCCTGCTGATCTTCGATGAAGTGCAGACGGGTGTGGGCCGCACCGGCTCGCTGTATGCCTACCAGCACTACGGCGTGACCCCGGATATCCTCACCAGCGCCAAGAGCCTGGGCGGTGGCTTCCCGATCGGCGCCATGCTGACCACCACCGAGCTGGCCAAGCACCTGGCTGTGGGCACCCACGGCACCACCTACGGCGGCAACCCGCTGGGCTGCGCGGTTGCCTGCGCGGTGCTGGACGTGGTCAACACCCCGGAAACCCTGGCCGGCATCAAGGCCAAGCACGCGCGGTTCAAGGCCCGCCTGGAGCAGATCGGGCAGAAGTACAACCTGTTCAGCCAGGTGCGTGGTATTGGCCTGCTGCTGGGTTGCGTGTTGGCCGAGGCCTGGCAAGGCAAGGCCAAGGACGTACTCAATGCCGCCGAGAAAGAAGGCGTGATGGTGCTGCAGGCCGGTCCGGACGTGGTCCGCTTCGCGCCAAGCCTGGTGGTTGAAGACGCCGATATCGATGCAGGCCTGGACCGCTTCGAGCGCGCCGTTGCCACGCTGACCCAAGGCTGATCCGCCTGCGGTCCCTTCGCCGGCCGCAGCCAAGGTTGTACCAGGCCGGCGATTTGCGATTCCACAGCAGGTGCCCATGCGCCTGCCGTTTTTCCGTGCCGCCATGAGCGGCCCGTATTCCAAAGGAGTGACACCATGCTGGTGATGCGCCCCGCGCAAATGGCTGACCTGAACGAAGTGCAGCGCATGGCTGCCGACAGCCCCATTGGTGTCACCTCGCTGCCGGACGACTCTGCTCGCCTGGGCGACAAGATTGCCGCCTCCGAGACGTCCTTTGCCGCGGAGGTCAGCTTCAATGGCGAGGAAAGCTACTTCTTCGTGCTCGAAGACAGCGAAACCGGCAAGCTCGCCGGCTGCTCGGCCATCGTGGCCTCGGCTGGCTATTCCGAGCCGTTCTACAGTTTTCGCAACGAGACCTTCGTGCACGCCTCGCGCGAGCTGAAGATCCACAACAAGATCCACGTGCTCTCGCTGTGCCATGATCTGACCGGCAACAGCCTGCTGACCAGTTTCTACGTGTTGCCAGAGCTGGTGAACAGCGGCTGGGCCGAACTCAATTCCCGCGGCCGCCTGCTGTTCATGGCTGCGCACCCGGAACGCTTCGCTGACTCGGTGGTGACCGAGATCGTCGGTTACAGCGACGAAAAGGGCGAATCGCCGTTCTGGGACGCCATTGGGCGCAATTTCTTCGACCTCAACTATGCCGATGCCGAGCGCCTGTGCGGCCTGAAGAGCCGCACCTTTCTCGCCGAACTCATGCCGCACTACCCGATCTACGTGCCGCTGCTGCCAGACCTGGCGCAGGAAGCCATGGGCCAGGTGCACCCGCGGGCGCAGATCACCTTCGACATCCTCATGCGTGAGGGCTTCGAGACCGAGCACTACATCGACATATTCGACGGCGGCCCAACCCTGCATGCGCGTACCTCGGGCATCCGCTCGATCGCCCAGAGCCGGGTGGCCCCAGTGAAAATCGACGACGTGCCAACCAAGGGCGGGCGCCCGTACCTGGTGTGCAACGGCCTGTTGCAGGACTACCGGGCAGTGCTGCTGGAGCTGGATTGGGTGCCCGGCAAGCCGGTCAGCCTGAGCGTTGCAGCAGCCGAGGCGCTGGGCGTAGGCGAGGGCGCCAGCGTGCGCCTGGTGGCGGCCTGAGGCCTGGCAACAGGCGTTTCGGGATTGATGCGTTAGCAGAGTTTCGCGCCGGCCCATGCCGCCGCACAAGGAGATAGCATGATCGTTCGTCCTGTACGCAGCAGCGATTTGCCTGCGTTGATCGAATTGGCACGCAGCACCGGCACCACCGGGCTGACCACGCTGCCGGCCAACGAAGAGCGCCTGGAGCATCGCGTAGGTTGGGCGGAAAAGAGCTTTCGGGGCGAGGCCGAGCGCGGCGACACCGACTACCTGTTCGTGCTGGAAAACGACGAAGGCCTGGTGGTAGGCATCAGTGCCATCGCCGGTGCCGTTGGCTTGCGCGAGCCTTGGTACAACTACCGGGTCGGCCTGACCGTCAGTGCCTCGCAGGAGCTGAAGATCTACCGCGAAATCCCTACGCTGTTTCTGGCCAACGACCTGACCGGCAACTCCGAGCTGTGCTCGCTGTTCCTGCGCAGCGACTACCGTGCCGGGCTCAACGGCCGCTTGCTGTCGCGGGCGCGCATGCTGTTCATTGCCGAGTTCCCCGAGTTGTTCGGCAAGAAGATCATCGCCGAAATGCGCGGCATGTCGGATGAGCAGGGGCGTTCGCCGTTCTGGGAAAGCCTGGGCCGGCACTTCTTCAAGATGGAGTTCAGCCAGGCGGACTACCTGACCGGCGTGGGCAACAAGTCGTTCATCGCCGAGCTGATGCCGAAGTTCCCGCTGTACACCTGCTTCCTGTCAGACGCGGCGCGCAACGTGATCGGCCGTGTGCACAAGGACACCGAGCCGGCACTGGCCATGCTCAAGCAGGAAGGTTTCACTTACCAGGGCTATGTCGACATTTTCGACGCCGGCCCCGCCATCGAGTGTGACACCGGCAGGATCCGCGCCGTGCGCGACAGCCAGACGCTGGTGCTGGCGGTTGGCACGCCGGGCGATGACGCCACCCCCTACATCATCCACAACCGCAAGCGCGACGACTGCCGTATCACCGCTGCACCTGCGCGTCTGGCCGCCGGAACCCTGGTGGTCGACCCGCTGACCGCCAAACGCCTGCGCATGGGCGCTGGCGACAATGTGCGCGCTGTGCCCATGTCGGCGAGCCGGGAGGGCTAATAAATGACCACGCACTACATCGCCGGCAATTGGCAGTCCGGCCAGGGCGAGCCCCTGCAATCGCTGAACCCGGTCACCCAGGCCGTGATCTGGCAGGGGCAGGGCGCCGACGCCAGCCAGGTCGGCGCCGCCGTAAAGGCTGCGCGCCAGGCGTTCCCAGCCTGGGCGCAACTGAGCCTGGACGCGCGCATCGGTGTGCTGGAGCAGTTTGCCGCACAGTTGAAGGCGCATGCCGAAGCCATGGCCCAGTGCATTGGCGAGGAAACCGGCAAGCCGCTGTGGGAATCGGCCACCGAAGTGACCAGCATGGTCAACAAGGTGGCCATTTCCATACAAAGTTACCGTGAGCGCACCGGTGAAAAGAGCGGCCCGCTGGCCGATGCCACGGCAGTGCTGCGGCACAAGCCCCATGGTGTGGTCGCGGTGTTCGGCCCTTACAACTTCCCTGGCCACCTGCCGAACGGGCATATCGTTCCGGCGCTGCTGGCGGGCAACTGCGTGGTGTTCAAACCGAGTGAGCTGACCCCCAAGGTGGCGGAACTGACAGTGCACTGCTGGATCGCTGCCGGCCTGCCGGCGGGTGTGCTGAACCTGGTTCAGGGCGGGCGTGAAACCGGTGTGGCACTGGCTGGCGACCCAGGTATCGATGGCGTGTTCTTCACCGGTTCCAGCCGCACTGGCAACCTGTTGCACCAGCAGTTTGCCGGGCGCCCGGACAAGATCCTGGCGCTGGAAATGGGTGGCAACAACCCATTGCTGGTAGACGAGGTCAAGGACCTCGACGCTGCGGTTTACACCATCATTCAGTCGGCGTTCATTTCCGCCGGCCAGCGCTGCACCTGCGCACGTCGCCTGCTGGTGCCCCAGGGTGCCTGGGGCGATGCGCTGCTCGCGCGCCTGGTCGAGGTGTGCAGAACCATCACGGTGGGGGCGTTCGATGAACAGCCGGCACCGTTCATGGGCTCGGTGATTTCGCTGCAGGCCGCGCAGGCGCTGCTGGCTGCCCAGGCCGAACTGGCCGCCAAGGGTGGGGTGAAACTGCTGGAAATGACGCAGCCGCAAGCCGATGCCGCATTGCTTACCCCTGGCATCATCGATGTCAGCGCCGTGGCACAGCGCCCGGATGAAGAGTTCTTCGGGCCGCTGCTGCAAGTGGTCCGCTATGCCGATTTCGATGCGGCCATCGATGAAGCCAACAACACCCAGTACGGCCTGGCTGCCGGCTTGCTGTCCGATTCGCGCGCCCGCTACCAGCATTTCTGGCTGCGCAGCCGCGCCGGCATCGTCAACTGGAACAAGCAACTGACCGGTGCAGCCAGCAGCGCACCCTTCGGTGGCGTCGGTGCCAGTGGCAACCATCGCGCCAGTGCCTATTACGCGGCCGACTACTGCGCTTACCCCGTGGCTTCGCTGGAGACTGCCAGCCTTGCCTTGCCGGCCACCCTTACGCCGGGCGTCACCCTATAACAACAGGTCACGGAGCCTTGCCGATGAAATCCTATGAAGTGAATTTTGATGGCCTGGTGGGGCCTACCCACAACTACGGCGGCCTGTCCTACGGTAACGTGGCTTCGCAAAGCAACAGCCAGCAAGGCTCCAGCCCGCGGGAAGCTGCACGCCAGGGCCTGGCGAAGATGAAGGCATTGGCCGACATGGGCTTCAAGCAGGGCGTGCTGGCGCCGCAGGAGCGCCCGGATGTGGCCGCGCTCCGCCGTCTGGGCTTCAGCGGCAGCGATGCCGACGTGATCCAGCGCGCTGCCAAAGAGGCCATGCCGTTGCTGGTGGCCACCTGTTCGGCTTCGAGCATGTGGGTGGCCAACGCTGCCACGGTCAGCCCCAGTGCCGACACCGCCGATGGCCGCGTGCACTTCACTGCCGCCAACCTCAATTGCAAATACCACCGCAGCATCGAGCACCCGACCACCAGTCGCGTGCTGGCCGCGATGTTCAACGACGAGCAACGCTTCGCCCACCACCCGGCGTTGCCTGCCGTGGCGCAGTTCGGTGACGAGGGCGCTGCCAACCATACGCGCTTCTGCCGCGCTTATGGGGAGGCTGGCGTGGAGTTCTTCGTCTACGGCCGCAGTGCATTCGACAGCCGTTACCCGGCACCGCAGAAATACCCCGCCCGGCAGACCCTGGAGGCCTCGCAGGCCGTGGCCCGTTTGCATGGCCTGCATGAGGACGGGGTGGTCTACGCTCAACAGAACCCGGCGGTGATCGACCAGGGCGTGTTCCACAATGACGTGATTGCGGTGGGCAATGGCGAGGTGCTGTTCTACCACGAGGACGCTTTCCTCGAGACTGACACGGTACTGGGCCAGTTGCGCGCTAAACTGGCCAGCAAGGGCGGCCGTTTCCAGGCCATCTGCGTGCCGCGCTCGGCAGTGGCGGTAGAGGATGCAGTGCGTTCCTACCTGTTCAACAGCCAGTTGCTCAGCCGTGACGACGGCTCCATGCTGCTGGTGGTGCCGGAAGAGTGCCGCAACAATGAACGCGTCTGGGCGTACCTTGGGCAGTTGACCCGCCAGGGCGGCCCGGTGAAGGAGGTCAAGGTGTTCGACCTCAAGCAGAGCATGCAGAACGGCGGTGGCCCGGCTTGCCTGCGTTTGCGCGTGGCCTTGAATGAAACGGAACTGGCGGCGGTCAACCAAGGCGTTATCATGACCGCCCCGCTGTACGACACCCTGCTGCAATGGGTCGACAAGCACTACCGTGATCGCCTGGTCGAGGCGGACCTGGCCGACCCGCAACTGCTGGTGGAGTGCCGTACCGCACTGGATGAGTTGACCCAGATTCTGAAGTTGGGCTCGGTGTACCCGTTCCAACGCCAACCTTGAAGAGAGAATTGTAATGACCGACGCCCTGCGCCTGATCCTCGAAGATGAAGACGGCACCCAGCTCGAAACCTCCTGCACCCGTTTTGCCGTGGTCTGGCAAGGCAAGGAAGTGTGGATCCAGCAGGATGGCCGCGGCCAGTTGCTGATCGGTGTGGATGTCGAGGAAGGCGACGCCGAGTACGCCAACCTGCTGCTGCGGCCCATGGCCACCAACCTGGTCAGCCTGCAGCTGGAAATGGAACCTGCAGAGCTTGGCGAAGACGACGATCACGTCCATGGCCCCGACTGCGGCCACACCCACTAAGGAAGTTCCTATGCTCGCCCTTGGTAAATTGCTTGAGCTGACCCTCACCGATCACGAACCGGCCGAGAAGACCCAAGTGACCACCAAGGGCACGCGTTTGCGCTGGCTAGGGGAGGGGGCGCTCGAAGTGCGCCCGCCCGACAGCGAGGATTGCGGCCTGGACTTGCTGTTGTCTGCCGGTATTCATGGTAACGAGACAGCGCCGATCGAGTTGCTCGAACGGCTGCTGCATGGCGTGGCCGACGGGTCGATCAAGCCCAAGGCGCGGGTGTTGTTCCTGTTCGGCAACCCGGTGGCGATGCGCAAGGGTGAGCGTTTCATCGAACAGGACATCAACCGCCTGTTCAACGGGCGCCACGAGCTGTCCAGCGGTTTCGAGGCGTTGCGTGCGGCCGAGCTCGAGCAGTTCGCCCGGGTGTTCTTCAGCAAGCCGGGGCGCAGCCGCCTGCATTACGATCTGCATACTGCCATCCGCGGTTCGAAGATCGAGCAGTTTGCCTTGTACCCCTATAAAGAGGGGCGCCAGCACTCTCGTCGCCAACTGGCACGCCTGGCAGCGGCGGGCATGCAGGCGGTATTGCTGCAAAGCAAGCCTTCCATCACCTTCAGCGCCTTTACCTACGAACAGCTGGAGGCTGAAGCGTTCACCCTGGAGCTGGGCAAGGCCCGCCCGTTCGGCCAGAACGAGCAAGTCAACCTCGACAAGCTCGAAGACCGCCTGATCAGGATCATCACGGCTGAAGAACCCGAAGACGAAGACTCGCTGGAAGGCCTGCAGCTGTTCAGTGTCTCCCGCGAAATCATCAAGCACAGCGACAGCTTTCACCTGCACCTGCCGGCGGATATCGAGAATTTTTCCGAACTGAGCAAAGGTTACCTGCTGGCTGAAGACCTGGCCGAGATGCGTTGGGTGGTCGAGGAAGAGGGCGCGCGCATCATCTTCCCCAACCCCAAGGTCAAGAATGGCCTCAGGGCAGGGCTTCTGATCGTGCCCGATGCAGGGCAGCGGTTGAGCTGAGGCGTTGCTTACAGTTGCGTGCGCAGTTCCAGTTGCAGTGCCTGGCGTAATCCGTTTTCAGTGAAAGCGGCGGGGTTGGTGTTAAGCGCAGTAGCGCCCCCAAAGTTGAATCTGCAGTCGGTGGGCAAGCCGATGCTTTGCAGTAACAGGTTGTCTACCGGGTAGGCGCCGTAAGTGCCCTGAACCTCTGTCTGGCCTGGGAACACGGTGCCGGTCATGGAATTCCAGCCCTGGCACAGGCAGCGGTACAGGTCCAGCAGCGGCAATTGGGTTGCCGTCGACCAGTTCGGGTTGTAGGCCAGCATGCCACCGCTGTAGCCCCAGCTGCTCTGGTTTTCGTTGATGATGAAGTGGCCTTCGTCTTCGTCCTGCTCGTCATCGCTGGGCGTGTAGCAAGTGAACTGTTGCCTGGCCGCTTCGCTCACCCTGATCGGTTTTCCGGTATGCCCGGCCTTGTTGTCCAGGCCTGCCAGCAGTGCTTGGCCGCACGGCAATTTGCGCATCAGCACCAGCGCATCCTCTACCGCTTGGCGGAACGCCTCATCACCCGTCACTTGCACACCGATGCGGCCTAGCGCCTGATGCTCGGCCGCTACAGGCTGGGCCAGGTGCGCATCGTACGCCGTGTTGCGGTAGAGCACGGTGCTGGAATTGGCCTGGCCAAGCAGGCAGTGGCCGGTGACATTGACCACCGCATCGCCTTTGTCGATCAGGACAGGGCCGCTACCGACGACTACCTGGTGCGTGCCGGTGTGCGCATCAATGTGCACCATGCCGGCCCCTGTCTCGATGCTGTTGCCGCTGCCGATCATGTCGATCAGTACCGGCTTGCGGACCTGCCCGGTAATGACCACCTGGTGTCCGCCGTCGGTCAGGCGAATGGCAATGGCTTCGGCGGTATGCTGGGCGACCATGAATACCGCGCCGTTGACCGTGACTTCCAGCAAGCAGTCGTGGGTCGCGATCTGCACGCGTTTTTGCCGTGCGTCCGAACCTGTGGCGCGCGGGGCGACATTGAACACCAGCAGCTCGGTGCTGGGCGCCAGGCGACGGTAGCGTCGCCCCAGCGCATAGGCGCGTTCCAGGGTGATACGCACATTGCCATCAGCCTGTATGTACTTCACCTCTGTCTGCTGCTGGGGGTGGTCCTTGTTGATGAATGCGGTGTGGTGGCTGCCAGCCTGCCGATCGTCGAGGTAATAGACGGGGCTGGCATTGATCAATGGCGTAGGGTGGGGGAGCGGGTGTGGGTCCGAGTGCAGTTTGGACAGGTTCAGCTCAGGCATGGCGCATTCCGGTATCGAGAAGAAAGGCGCAGCATCCCCTTTGGGCTGGGTGCCCAGGTGTTGCTTATGTACCGCCAGCGTGGCCGTGCAGCGCTGCCAGGCGACCTTGACAGTGTCGATGAACGGCATTTCATCCGCGCAATGCCGTTCTGGTGTACAAACACACTGTATCTCCTGTTCAGGCTGGCTATAATGGCGCCCTTTGCCGTCGTTTCGTCGATTCGACGTATTAGCCCAAACGGCCGCCGTTTCCGTGGAAGAACCTATGAAAAGCGCAGAAATCCGTGAAGCCTTCCTTCGCTTCTTCGAAGAGCAGGGCCATACCCGAGTTGCCTCCAGTTCGCTGATCCCGAACAACGACCCCACCCTGCTGTTCACCAACGCAGGCATGAACCAGTTCAAGGACTGCTTCCTCGGTGCCGAGAAGCGTGCCTATACCCGTGCGGTCAGCAGCCAGAAGTGCGTGCGCGCGGGCGGCAAGCACAACGACCTGGAAAACGTCGGTTACACCGCGCGTCACCACACGTTCTTCGAAATGCTGGGCAACTTCAGCTTCGGCGACTACTTCAAGCGCGACGCCATCACCTTCGCCTGGACCTTCCTGACCTCGGAAAAATGGCTGAACCTGCCCAAGGAAAAGCTCTGGGTCACGGTCTACGCCACCGACGACGAAGCCTACGACATCTGGACCAAGGAAGTCGGCGTGCCTGCCGAGCGCATGGTGCGCATCGGTGACAACAAGGGCGCCCCCTACGCATCCGACAACTTCTGGACCATGGGCGATACTGGCCCGTGCGGCCCATGCACCGAGATCTTCTACGACCACGGCCCGGACATCTGGGGTGGCCCGCCCGGTTCGCCGGAAGAAGACGGTGACCGCTACATCGAGATCTGGAACAACGTCTTCATGCAGTTCAACCGCACTGCCGATGGCGTGCTGCACCCACTGCCAGCGCCGTCGGTGGACACCGGCATGGGCCTGGAGCGTGTCAGCGCCGTGCTGCAGCACGTGCACTCCAACTACGAGATCGACCTGTTCCAGAACCTGCTGGCAGCGGCGGCCAAGGCCATCGGTTGCAGCAATGACGGCCAGGCTTCGCTGAAAGTGGTGGCCGACCACATCCGCTCCTGCGGCTTCCTGATTGCCGACGGCGTGCTGCCATCCAACGAAGGCCGTGGCTATGTACTGCGCCGCATCATCCGCCGCGCTTGCCGCCACGGTAACAAGCTGGGCGCCAAGGGCAGCTTCTTCTACCAGATCGTTGCTGCCCTGGTGGCCGAAATGGGCGAAGCCTTCCCCGAGCTGACCAGCCAGCAAGCGCACATCGAGCGCGTGCTCAAGGCCGAAGAAGAGCAGTTCGCCAAGACCCTGGAGCAGGGCCTGCGCATCCTCGAGCAAGATCTGGCCCAGTTGCAAGGCGCCGTGGTACCCGGCGATGTGGTGTTCAAGCTGTATGACACCTACGGTTTCCCGATGGACCTGACGGCCGACATTGCCCGTGAGCGCGAGTTGACCATCGACGAAGCCGGCTTCGAACGCGAAATGGACGCCCAGCGTGAGCGCGCCCGTTCTGCCAGCGCCTTCGGCATGGACTACAACAGCCTGGTCAAGGTCGACAGCGCCACCGAGTTCCTCGGTTACGACGCAACCGAAGGCCAGGGCAAGATCATCGCCCTGTACAAGGACGGCCAATCGGTCGACCAGCTGGGGGTGGGCGAGCAGGGCGTAGTGGTGCTCGACCGCACGCCGTTCTACGCCGAGTCCGGCGGCCAGGTGGGTGACAGCGGGTACCTGCAGGCGGGTGCTGCACGCTTCGACGTACGCGATACCACCAAGACCGGCGGGGCCTTCCTGCACCACGGTGTGGTCACCAGCGGTGCGCTGCTGATCGGTGCGCCGGTGGAGGCCAAGGTCGATGCAGACGTTCAGCACGCCACCTCGCTGAACCACTCGGCTACCCACCTGCTGCACGAAGCGTTGCGTCAGGTGCTGGGCGAGCACGTGCAACAGAAGGGCTCGCTGGTCGACAGCCAGCGCCTGCGTTTCGACTTCAGCCACTTCGAAGCGGTGAAGCCGGAGCAGCTCAAGCAGCTGGAAGACATCGTCAACCGCGAAGTGCGCAAGAACACCCCGGTCGAGACCGAACTGACCGACATCGAAACCGCCAAGGCCAAAGGTGCCATGGCGCTGTTCGGTGAGAAATACGGCGATACCGTGCGCGTGCTGACCATGGGTGGCGATTTCTCGGTAGAGCTGTGTGGCGGTATCCACGCCAAGCGTACCGGTGACATCAGCCTGTTCAAGATCATCAGCGAAGGCGGCGTGGCCTCTGGCGTACGCCGTATCGAAGCAGTCACCGGCGCCGCTGCGCTGGCCTACCTGAACGCTGCCGAAGAGCAGGTCAAGGAAGCCGCGCAACTGGTCAAGGGTAACCGTGACAACCTGATCGACAAGTTGTCGGCTGTGCTTGAGCGCAACCGTCAGCTGGAGAAGCAGCTGGAACAGCTGCAGGCCAAGGCCGCCAGCGCCGCAGGGGACGATCTCTCCAACGCGGCTGTTGAGGTCAAGGGTGCCAAGGTCCTCGCCGCCCGCCTGGATGGGCAGGATGGCAAGGCCCTGCTGGCCCTGGTCGATCAGTTGAAGAACAAGCTCGGCCACGCAGTGATCCTGCTGGGCAGCGAGCATGAGGGCAAGGTCGTGTTGGTGGCCGGCGTGACCAAGGACCTCTCCAGCCAACTCAAGGCTGGCGATCTGATGAAGCAAGCCGCTGCGGCGGTGGGTGGCAAGGGCGGTGGCCGTCCGGACATGGCCCAGGGCGGTGGCGTCGACGTTGCTGCGCTGGACAAGGCCCTGGCGCTGGCCGTGCCATTCGCAGAGCAGGGACTTTGAGATGAAGGGGTAGGCGGTTCAGTGGCGGGTGCCAAGCCCCCGGGTGCCGCACCCGGGGGCAGGCAGCAGCGTCACCGGCCACTTCCGCCACCCCTTCATGTTGGATTGTTTTTTGGGGCCCTGTATGGGCTGAGGCACCATTGAAATGGCGTTGATCGTACAGAAATTTGGCGGCACCTCTGTCGGTTCCATCGAGCGGATCGAGCAGGTAGCCGATAAGGTCAAGAAACACCGTGAAGCGGGCGACGACCTGGTCGTCGTGCTGTCGGCCATGAGCGGTGAAACCAATCGCCTGATCGACCTGGCCAAGCAGATCACCGATCAGCCGGTTCCGCGTGAACTGGACGTGATCGTGTCGACCGGTGAGCAGGTGACCATTGCCTTGCTGACCATGGCCTTGATCAAGCGTGGTGTGCCAGCGGTGTCCTACACCGGCAACCAGGTGCGCATTCTCACTGACAGCGCGCACAACAAGGCGCGCATCCTGCAAATCGACGACCACAAGATTCGTGCCGACCTCAAGGAAGGCCGCGTGGTCGTGGTTGCGGGCTTCCAGGGGGTCGACGAGCACGGCAGCATCACCACCCTCGGTCGCGGCGGCTCCGACACCACCGGCGTGGCCCTGGCGGCAGCGCTGAAAGCTGACGAGTGCCAGATCTACACCGATGTGGATGGCGTCTACACCACCGACCCGCGCGTAGTGCCGCAGGCCCGTCGCCTGGAGAAAATCACCTTCGAAGAGATGCTGGAAATGGCCAGCCTCGGTTCCAAGGTGCTGCAGATCCGTTCGGTGGAGTTCGCCGGCAAGTACAACGTTCCGCTGCGCGTGCTGCACAGCTTCAAGGAGGGTCCGGGTACCCTCATTACCATTGATGAAGAGGAATCCATGGAACAGCCGATCATTTCCGGTATCGCCTTCAACCGTGATGAAGCCAAGCTGACCATTCGCGGCGTGCCGGACACCCCGGGCGTGGCCTTCAAGATCCTCGGCCCGATCAGTGCTTCGAACATCGAAGTGGACATGATCGTGCAGAACGTTGCCCACGATAACACCACCGACTTCACCTTCACCGTGCACCGCAACGAGTACGAGAAGGCGCAGAGCGTGCTGGAAAACACCGCCCGTGAAATCGGTGCCCGCGAAGTGATCGGCGACACCAAGATCGCCAAGGTCTCCATCGTTGGCGTCGGCATGCGCTCGCACGCCGGGGTTGCCAGCCGCATGTTCGAGGCGCTGGCCAAGGAGAGCATCAACATCCAGATGATCTCCACCTCCGAGATCAAGGTTTCGGTCGTGATCGAAGAAAAGTACCTGGAGCTGGCCGTACGCGCGCTGCACACCGCGTTCGAGCTTGACGCCCCTGCCCGACAGGGCGAGTAAGGCGCTGCACTGCAAGGGCGCGGCACCAGCCGCGCCCTTCGTGTTGTGCGCCAGGCATGGCGCGTTGCGCGTAAGCGCAACCTGCTTGGCTGTGGTGGCCAAGCGGGTGACTTGGAGGTGAAAGTCCTCTACACACCCGGCAAGGGGAAGTGTTAGCCGGAGGCAAGGGTGTCGCGGGCGACTGCGAATCTGAAGGAAGCCCGAGGCAAAATGCTGGCCTGACGAACAGGAAGCGGATCAGGCGGCACAGCGGGGTTAGGCGGCAACAATCGCCAAAGCCCAATACTTGCACGGAACGCTGTGACGTAAATCCGACAGGCATAAGCAGGAAGGTCACGCGAATTACCCTGGGAGATCTGTACGTTTGCCATTGTGCTACCGCGCGTCGAAAGGCGACGGGATGAGCGTGCAGAAGTCAGCCGAAGCCGTAGTAAGTGGCGGATAACCGCGCCACCAAGGGCCGAACAGGTTATGCCGCTAGTAGGCGTCACTGTCTCGTTGGTAGCCGTAATGCAGAAATTTCCCACAGCGGAAACTGTCATCCCGAATCCCGGCCAGAAGCCGAGGGTGATGCCTGACAGTGCAAAGGTGCCGGCGGCGTCAGCGACGTGGACGAACGCGGAGCCGGACACGCTGATGGAGCGGGTGCTTGCACCGGCCAACCTCAGACGTGCGTATCAACGCGTGGTCAGCAACAAGGGAGCGCCGGGTGCCGATGGCATGACGGTCGCTGACTTGGCGGGCTACATGAAACAGTATTGGCCAACCCTCAAGGCCAGGCTACTGGCCGGTGAATACCATCCACAAGCAGTGCGAGCGGTTGAAATTCCCAAGCCGCAGGGCGGCACACGGCAACTGGGAATCCCCAGCGTCGTGGATCGCTTGATCCAGCAAGCCTTGCAGCAACAGCTCACGCTCATCTTCGACCCACTGTTCTCGGACTACAGTTATGGCTTCCGTCCGGGCAGAAGCACACATCAAGCTGTCGAGATGGCCCGTGCCCATGTGGCATCGGGACATCGGTGGTGCGTGGAAATCGATCTGGAAAAGTTCTTCGATCGAGTCAACCACGACATCCTCATGGCCTGTATCGAGTGCCGGGTCAAAGATAAGTGCGTACTTAGGCTTATCCGTCGCTACCTTGAAGCGGGAGTCATGTCAGGTGGTGTCGTTAGCCCACGGCAGGAAGGGACGCCGCAAGGCGGCCCGCTCTCGCCGCTGCTGTCGAATATCCTGCTCGATGAATTTGACCGCGAACTGGAGCGGCGGGGCCATCGCTTCGTGCGCTATGCCGATGACGCGAACATTTATGTGCGCAGTCCTCGGGCTGGCGAGCGAGTACTGGTCAGTGTCGAGCGCTTCCTGAACCAACGTTTGAAACTGACGGTGAATCAGAAGAAGAGTCGAGTCGCGAGAGCCTGGAAGTGTGACTACTTGGGCTATGGGATGAGCTGGCATCAGCAGCCAAGGCTGCGGGTGGCAACGATGAGCCTGGGTCGCCTGCGCGACCGGCTCGCAGAGCTGCTACGCGGTGCACGGGGTCGCAAGATGGCAAATACCATCGAGCGGATAAACCCTGTATTACGAGGCTGGGCGGGTTACTTCAAGCTCAGCCAGAGCAAACGGCCACTTGAGGAACTGGATGGCTGGCTCAGGCACAAACTCCGCTGTGCCATCTGGCGCCAATGGAAGCAGCCCTCTACGAGGGTGCGCAACCTGATGCGCCTGGGTCTAAGTGAAGAGCGTGCCTGCAAATCAGCCTCTAATGGTCGAGGCCCATGGTGGAACTCGGGAGCATCTCATATGAATCAGGCGCTGCCGAAGAAGCTATGGGATCGACTCGGACTGGTCTCGATACTGGATACGATCAACCGGCTTAGCCGCATAGCCTGAACCGCCGTGTACGGAACCGTACGCACGGTGGTGTGAGAGGACGGCGGGTGTGAACCCGCCTCCTACTCGATTCTGCTCGCTGCGCAGGCCCTGTCCTGCCCTGTGCAGCGTGCGACTGGGCTGGTCGTCGTCCGCGGCCGGCCCTGACCCCAAGACTGTTACCCCTGAATGTTTTGCGTAAGGAGAAAGCTATGTTGATTCTGACTCGTCGGTGCGCCGAGAGCCTGATCATTGGAGACGGCGAGATTACCGTGACGGTGCTCGGCGTGAAGGGCAACCAGGTACGTATAGGCGTTAGCGCGCCGAAGGAAGTGGCTGTTCACCGCGAGGAAATCTACCTGCGGATCAAGAAAGAGAAGGATGAAGAGCCAAGCCTTTAATTTTTTTGAAGTTTTTTTCAAAAAAAGGGTTGCAAAGGTGAAAGAGGTTCTTTAATATTCGCCTCGTGTTGCGGTGAGGTGGCCGAGTGGCCGAAGGCGCTCCCCTGCTAAGGGAGTATACCTCATAAGGGTATCGGGGGTTCGAATCCCCCCTTCACCGCCATTATTTGCGTAGGGCGCTGTAACGGGTAGGAACGCTAAGTAGTTGATTTTAAACGAAAACGTTCTTGCAAAAATGTTCCAGCGACCTATAATGCGCGGCAAGACACGGACTCATAGCTCAGCTGGATAGAGTACTCGGCTACGAACCGAGCGGTCGCAGGTTCGAATCCTGCTGAGTCCGCCACTTTTGAAGTGGCTTTGTTTTCAAGGCTGCTTCAATCAACCAGCGGTATCTGGTCTAAAACTGCCAATCGCGGACTCATAGCTCAGCTGGATAGAGTACTCGGCTACGAACCGAGCGGTCGCAGGTTCGAATCCTGCTGAGTCCGCCACTTTTTGAAGTGGTTTTGCTTGCAAGGCTGCTTCAGTCAACCAGCGGTATCTGGTCTAAAACTGCCAATCGCGGACTCATAGCTCAGCTGGATAGAGTACTCGGCTACGAACCGAGCGGTCGCAGGTTCGAATCCTGCTGAGTCCGCCACTTTTTGAAGTGGTTTTGCTTGCAAGGCTACTTCAGTCAACCAGTGGTAATCTGGTCTAAAACTACCATCACGGACTCATAGCTCAGCTGGATAGAGTACTCGGCTACGAACCGAGCGGTCGCAGGTTCGAATCCTGCTGAGTCCGCCATACCCCATCAAAAAGCCCGCTCAACAGAGCGGGCTTTTTGTTGTGCGCCAGGCATGGCGCGTTGCGCGTAAGCGCAACCTGCTTGGCTGTGGTGGCCAAGCGGGTGACTTGGAGGTGAAAGTCCTCTACACACCCGGCAAGGGGAAGTGTTAGCCGGAGGCAAGGGTGTCGCGGGCGACTGCGAATCTGAAGGAAGCCCGAGGCAAAATGCTGGCCTGACGAACAGGAAGCGGATCAGGCGGCACAGCGGGGTTAGGCGGCAACAATCGCCAAAGCCCAATACTTGCACGGAACGCTGTGACGTAAATCCGACAGGCATAAGCAGGAAGGTCACGCGAATTACCCTGGGAGATCTGTACGTTTGCCATTGTGCTACCGCGCGTCGAAAGGCGACGGGATGAGCGTGCAGAAGTCAGCCGAAGCCGTAGTAAGTGGCGGATAACCGCGCCACCAAGGGCCGAACAGGTTATGCCGCTAGTAGGCGTCACTGTCTCGTTGGTAGCCGTAATGCAGAAATTTCCCACAGCGGAAACTGTCATCCCGAATCCCGGCCAGAAGCCGAGGGTGATGCCTGACAGTGCAAAGGTGCCGGCGGCGTCAGCGACGTGGACGAACGCGGAGCCGGACACGCTGATGGAGCGGGTGCTTGCACCGGCCAACCTCAGACGTGCGTATCAACGCGTGGTCAGCAACAAGGGAGCGCCGGGTGCCGATGGCATGACGGTCGCTGACTTGGCGGGCTACATGAAACAGTATTGGCCAACCCTCAAGGCCAGGCTACTGGCCGGTGAATACCATCCACAAGCAGTGCGAGCGGTTGAAATTCCCAAGCCGCAGGGCGGCACACGGCAACTGGGAATCCCCAGCGTCGTGGATCGCTTGATCCAGCAAGCCTTGCAGCAACAGCTCACGCTCATCTTCGACCCACTGTTCTCGGACTACAGTTATGGCTTCCGTCCGGGCAGAAGCACACATCAAGCTGTCGAGATGGCCCGTGCCCATGTGGCATCGGGACATCGGTGGTGCGTGGAAATCGATCTGGAAAAGTTCTTCGATCGAGTCAACCACGACATCCTCATGGCCTGTATCGAGTGCCGGGTCAAAGATAAGTGCGTACTTAGGCTTATCCGTCGCTACCTTGAAGCGGGAGTCATGTCAGGTGGTGTCGTTAGCCCACGGCAGGAAGGGACGCCGCAAGGCGGCCCGCTCTCGCCGCTGCTGTCGAATATCCTGCTCGATGAATTTGACCGCGAACTGGAGCGGCGGGGCCATCGCTTCGTGCGCTATGCCGATGACGCGAACATTTATGTGCGCAGTCCTCGGGCTGGCGAGCGAGTACTGGTCAGTGTCGAGCGCTTCCTGAACCAACGTTTGAAACTGACGGTGAATCAGAAGAAGAGTCGAGTCGCGAGAGCCTGGAAGTGTGACTACTTGGGCTATGGGATGAGCTGGCATCAGCAGCCAAGGCTGCGGGTGGCAACGATGAGCCTGGGTCGCCTGCGCGACCGGCTCGCAGAGCTGCTACGCGGTGCACGGGGTCGCAAGATGGCAAATACCATCGAGCGGATAAACCCTGTATTACGAGGCTGGGCGGGTTACTTCAAGCTCAGCCAGAGCAAACGGCCACTTGAGGAACTGGATGGCTGGCTCAGGCACAAACTCCGCTGTGCCATCTGGCGCCAATGGAAGCAGCCCTCTACGAGGGTGCGCAACCTGATGCGCCTGGGTCTAAGTGAAGAGCGTGCCTGCAAATCAGCCTCTAATGGTCGAGGCCCATGGTGGAACTCGGGAGCATCTCATATGAATCAGGCGCTGCCGAAGAAGCTATGGGATCGACTCGGACTGGTCTCGATACTGGATACGATCAACCGGCTTAGCCGCATAGCCTGAACCGCCGTGTACGGAACCGTACGCACGGTGGTGTGAGAGGACGGCGGGTGTGAACCCGCCTCCTACTCGATTCTGCGTGTCACAGAATTGTCGACCATGGCCATCTAAGCTTTCCTGTAAAGGTTGTGCCGTGGCCGGGGCGCTTCGCAGTTCCAAGGCCGCACTGCCGCGACATATGCGAAATTCAATGTGCTTTCGTACCCACGACAACCGTCGCACTGTTGGCTTCGTGCGTTGTCCCAGCTTTATCGCGCAAACGATTGTTCTAGCCAAAAATTTAAGCGATCTGACAGCTTTAGCAGTGTATGATTGCGCCCGTCAGCCCCGCCGGGGCTTGTGGAAAACCACCATGGACTTACCCAGTAGTTACTCGCTAACACGATTCATACCGAAAGATCTGACCGATTGATTCTCCCGGCGTGCTCCGCTGCTGGGAGTGGAGTTCGCCTATGACCGAAGTAGAAGTAAAAAAAGCACAGGACAGCCTGCAGGACCGCCTGGCCCAGGTGATCGAGTTGCTGCAGCGCCAGCGTGTGGTCGAAGACCTGACCCACCGCCAGGAAGGTGCGCACAACGACCTGGTCGAGAACCTGGTCCACCGCCAGAACCTCGTCGAGTTGCAGCGCAAGCTCGATGACCTTCACCCCGCCGACGTCGCCTACATCCTCGAAGCCTTGCCCCTGGAAGACCGCCTGACGGTCTGGCAGCTGGTGCGCTCGGATCGCGACGGCGACATCCTGCTCGAAGTCTCCGACTCCGTACGTCAGTCGCTGATTGCCGACATGGACGACCACGAGCTGCTGGCGGCGGCCAAGGAAATGGACGCCGACGAACTGGCTGACCTGGCGCCTGAGTTGCCGCGTGACGTTGTCCACGAGCTGATGGAAACGCTGGATGCCCAGCAACGCGAGCGGGTGCGTTCCGCGCTGAGCTACGACGAGGAGCAGGTCGGTGCGCTGATGGACTTCGAGATGGTCACCATCCGCGAAGACGTCAGCCTGGAAGTGGTGCTGCGCTACCTGCGCCGCCTCAAAGAACTGCCCAACCATACCGACAAACTGTTCGTGGTCGATTACGACGGCATCCTCAAAGGGGTGTTGCCGATCAAGCGCCTGTTGGTCAACGACCCGGAGAAGAAAGTCGCGGAGGTCATGGCGACCGACCCCGTGTCTTTCCAGCCCGAGGAAGATGCCTACGATGCCGCGCAGGCCTTTGAGCGTTACGACCTGGTATCGGCGCCGGTGGTCGACAAGAGCGAGCGCCTGATCGGCCGTTTGACCATCGACGAAATGGTCGACCTGATTCGTGAGGAAAGCGAGAGCGAAGTCCTCAACATGGCCGGTCTGCGCGAAGAAGAGGACATCTTCGCCTCGGTCTGGCGTTCGTTCCGCAACCGCTGGGCCTGGCTGGCGATCAACCTGATCACCGCGTTTCTGGCTTCGCGGGTGATCGGCGTGTTCGAGGGTTCGATTGAAAAACTGGTGGCCTTGGCCGCGTTGATGCCGATCGTTGCCGGTATTGGTGGCAACTCCGGCAACCAGACCATCACCATGATCGTCCGTGCCATGGCGCTGGATCAGGTGTCCCCGGGCAATACCAGCCGTTTGATGCGTAAGGAGCTGGCGGTATCGCTGATCAACGGCCTGGTGTGGGGCGGGGTGATCGGTGCGGTGGCTTTCTGGCTGTATGGCAGCTGGTCATTGGGGGTAGTGATGACCGCAGCGATGACCCTCAACCTGTTGCTGGCCGCGCTGATGGGCGTGCTTATCCCGATGACCCTGGCGCGACTGGGCCGGGACCCGGCGATGGGCGCGAGTGTGATGATCACGGCTGTGACCGACAGTGGCGGGTTCTTCATCTTCCTGGGGCTGGCGACGCTATTCTTGCTGTAACCCCTTTCTTGCCTTGCGCGATCCCTGTAGGAGCGGCCTTGTGTCGCGATGGGGCGCGCAGCGGCCCCGGGTTCTGGCGTTACAGCCGACATTGCCGGGGCCGCGCTGCGGCCCTTTCGCGACACAAGGCCGCTCCTACAGGGGGCGAATTCTCTGTAGTGACCCACAAAAAAGCCAGCTGACGCTGGCTTTTTTGTATCCGCTGGCAACCTTCAGGAAGCGTCGGCTGCCATCTCTGCATCGTGCGCGATCAGCGCAACCAAGGCGTTTTGCTGGCGGTGGGACAGCTGACGGAAACGTTGCAGCAACTCGCGTTCATGCAGGGACAGCTCCGGGCTGTCCAGGCGCATGCTCAGCTCGTCACCCAACGCGCCTTCCTGGATAAGGCTCTGCTCCAGGCGTGCGATGATTTCGGAGTTCATGCTGCGGTGATGGTTGCGCGCTACCTCGGCAATGCGCTCACGCATTCCGTCTGGCAGGCGGACGACGAACTTGTCAGCGGTGCGGCTCGAATAAATAGCCTGTTTCATTGGGCGCATATAAATTGACCGGATTTTGGTTCAGGGGAAGCGGTTCTCAAATTGGCCGCACGGGGGTGAAAATACGACCGTCGTGGCGACAAAATGTTCAACCGTCAGTGAAAATTGGATGCTCATCTTGCCTCAAGGTCGCCGTTTCCTTGGCGTCAATTCTGTGACAAATAGTGAGCCGGGTAAAGGCTTTGTGCCAGTACCAATTATCAGAAATGAGTACTGGTTTGAAAAGTTTTACATGCTCCGGCTCGCCTGACCGTCAGCCTTTTGCCGTCAAAAACTGGTAAAAAACAGCAAAAGACCAGGAAAACCCCTAGAATGCGCCGGGTTCCCTCTATAGAGCATAGTGGCTATGCAACATGACGCAAGCGACCGCCGATCAGGGGCAGGGCGGCTGATATTTTTGATGGGCCCGTCAGGGTCTGGGAAGGATTCCATCCTGGAAGCTTCCCGTGAGCAACTGGCTGCCGCCGGCGTGGAAATCGCCCACAGGGTCATTACCCGCTCGGCAGAAGCGCGGGGCGAAGCGGCCCATGGCGTTACCCCGCAGCAATTTGCGGCCCTGCTCGCGCAGGGCGCGTTCGCCATGCATTGGCAGGCCAATGGCCTGGACTATGGCATTGCGGTGCAGGTGGACGCCTGGCTGCAGGCGGGCAGGCCGGTGCTGGTCAATGGCTCGCGCGCCTATTTGGCCGAAGCCCGTGCGCGTTACCCAGACCTGTTGGCGGTGCTGGTCGAAGTCAGCCCCGAAGTGCTGCGCGAGCGCTTGTTGGCCCGCGGGCGGGAAACGGCGGCGCAAGTCGAGCAGCGCCTGGCCCGTAATGCACGTTTACAGCACACCAGCGACCCCACCGTGCATGTGCTGGACAATTCCAACCGCCTGGAAACAGCCGTCGCCGGCCTGTTCACACTGCTGCGCGAAACGGGCGTGCTGCCCGGGGCGACGTAGTGCCAGAAAAGGATTACGCGAAAAAGCCCGGTACAGGCATGACAAACGCTGGCATGCTGGTTAACATGCTCGCCGTCCCGCTGTGCAGCGCTCGCTGCCGGTGTTTGCGTCTCAGTAGCTCAATTGGATAGAGCATCCCCCTCCTAAGGGGAAGGTTGCAGGTTCAATTCCTGCCTGGGACGCCATTTCCCCCCCTGTTTGCCTACCTCTCCAAAGCCCTGAGGCTTGCCGCCGATCAGGCCGTCATGGCCAGTAAAAATATACGCCGTTGGATCTCTTCCGGTCTCCCAGCGCCAGGCTTATGCTTGCCACTGACAGACATGATCTTGCCGCCTGCGGCAAACACATAATGTCGGCAGCCCCTTGATGGGCACGCAGTTGCTGGGCATCAGGGAGAGCGCATGAATCAGGAAACCAGGCCGGCGCCCGCCGGCTTCAGTGAACAGCAGTTGCACACCTTGTTCGAGTTGGTCAGCGATGGCATCTGGGACTGGAACGCCAACACCGGCTACGTTTATCGCAACCCCGGTTGGTACGCCATGCTGGGCTATGCCAACCATTCCAAGGCCAATTCGGTATTCACCTGGGAAAGTGTGATCCATCCCGAAGACTACCCCCGGGTGATGGCACATTTCGAGGCCTACATCGAGCAGCGCACCGAGCGTTACCTTATCGAGTACCGTTGCCGCTGCCAGGATGGCAGTTACCTGTGGATCGAGGACACTGGCTATATCATCGACCGCAACGCCGATGGCTCGGTGGCACGCATGCTCGGTGCGCACCGCAACATTGACGCTGGCAAGCGCCTGGTTGCGCAGCTGCAACAGAAGAACCAATCACTGGAGAGCCTGGTTGCCGAACGCACCCGCGAACTGTCCTGGGTCAACCAGCAGTTGCAGCGCCAGCTGGATGAAAACCGCGAGCTGGCCGAACGCGATGCCCTGACCCGCGTCGCCAGTCGCTACCGGCTGGAAAAGGAGCTGCAACTGGAGTGTCAGCGCGCTCAGCGCTTTCGCCAGCCGTTGTCGCTGATTGCCATGGACATGGATGATTTCAAGCCGATCAACGACCGCTATGGCCACGCGCAGGGTGACAGGGCATTGGTGCAGGTGGCGGAAAACCTGCGCAGCTGCCTGCGTGATTTTGACCTGTTGGCGCGTTGGGGGGGTGACGAGTTCATCATCGTGCTGCCGCAGACCGCCCTGAGCGAAGCGTTGGACGTGGCAACGCGCCTGCGCCAGGCCGTACAGCAGCTGGAGCCGGTGGGCGACTGCCAGCTGACCATGAGCTACGGCGTGGTACAGCGGCGCGGCGCGGAAGACCAGGTCGAGCTGCTGGCGCGGGCGGACCAGGCGCTGTACCGGGCCAAGGGCAATGGCAAGAACGTCATAGCCGAGTAGCCTGTGCCGGCCCCGTGAGTAAAAAAAGACCCGCGGCGCCTCACGGCGCAGCGGGCCAAATCGGCCTTGGCCGCTTCAGTGTCAGATATGCAGGGCGTGCCCCAAGGCGCGCAGTGCCGCTTCCTGTACCGCCTCACCCAGTGTCGGGTGGGCATGGATGGTACCGGCCACATCCTCCAGGCGTGAGCCCATCTCCAGCGACTGGGCAAACGCCGTGGACAGCTCGGAAACGGCCACGCCAACCGCCTGCCAACCCACGATCAAATGGTTGTCACGGCGCGCCACCACGCGCACGAAACCGCTTTTCGACTCCAGGCTCATGGCCCGGCCATTGGCGGCAAACGGGAACTGCGCGACGATGCAGTCCAGGCCCTGCTGGCTGGCCTGCTCCGGGGTTTTGCCGACTACCACCACTTCCGGGTCGGTGAAGCACACGGCGGCAATGGCTGCCGGCTCGAAACGGCGGGTTTTGCCGGCGATGATCTCGGCCACCATCTCGCCTTGGGCCATGGCCCGGTGCGCCAGCATCGGCTCGCCAGCCACGTCGCCGATGGCCCAGACATTGTGCATGCTGGTCTGGCAGCGCTCGTCGATGGCGATGCCGGGGCCGTTCATCTTCAGGTCCAGGCATTCCAGGTTGAAGCCGCGGGTGCGTGGTCGGCGGCCGACCGCCACCAGTACCTGGTCAGCCTCCAGGCGCAACTGCCCACCCTGGCCATCATTGGCCAGCAGGCAGCCATCTTGGTAACCCTCGACGGTATGGCCCAGGTGCAGGGCGATGCCCAGCTTTTTCAGCGACTCGGCCACCGGCGCCGTCAGTTCAGTGTCGTAAGTCGGCAGAATGCGCTCGCGCGCTTCCACCACGCTGACCCGCGCGCCCAGTTTGCGATAGGCGATACCCAGCTCCAGGCCGATGTAACCACCGCCCACCACCACCAGGTGTTGGGGCAGGGCTTTGGGTGCCAGCGCTTCGGTGGAGGAAATGACCGCGCCACCCAGCGGCAGCATCGGCAGTTCAACGCTGCTGGAGCCGGTGGCCAGCAGCAGGTGTTCGCACTGGATACGTTGGCCATCGACCTCGACCTGCTTGCCGTCGAGCAGCTTGGCCCAGCCATGCACAACCTTGACTCCGTGTTTTTTCAGCAAGGCGGCGACCCCGGTGGTCAGGCGGTCGACGATGCCGTCCTTCCAGGCCACGCTCTGGCCGATGTCCAGGCGCGCCGAAGCCACGCTGATGCCCAGCGGCGAGGCTTCGGTGTAGCGGGTGGCCTGGTGGTACTGCTCGGCCACGTGGATCAGTGCCTTGGACGGGATGCAGCCGATGTTCAGGCAAGTGCCGCCCAGCGCCTGGCCCTCGACCAGCACCGTGGGTATGCCCAGTTGCCCGGCGCGGATGGCCGCGACATAGCCGCCAGGGCCGCCGCCGATGATCAGCAAGGTGGTTTGTAGGGTTTGTTGCATGATCACTCCACGAACAGGCAGGCAGGTTGTTCGAGCAGGCCACGCACGGCCTGGATGAACAGGGCGGCGTCCATGCCATCGACCACCCGGTGGTCGAATGAGCTGGACAGGTTCATCATCTTGCGCACGACGACCTGGCCGTCGATCACCACCGGCCGCTCGACCATGCGGTTGACGCCGACGATCGCCACCTCCGGCGTGTTCACCACGGGCGTGCTGACGATACCGCCCAGCGCTCCGAGGCTGGTCAGGGTGATGGTCGAACCGGACAGTTCTTCGCGGTTGGCCTTGTTGTTGCGCGCGGCATGGGCCAGGCGTGTGATCTCGCTGGCGTTGGCCCACAGACTGCCTGCTTCGGCGTGGCGCAGCACCGGCACCATCAGCCCGTTGTCCCCTTGCGTGGCGATGCCGACATGCACCGCACCATGGCGGGTGATGACCTGCGCTTCGTCGTCGTAGGTCGCGTTGATCTGCGGGAAATCACGCAGCGCCACCACCAGCGCACGCACCAGGAACGGCAGCAGGGTGAGTTTGCCGCGGCTGTCGCCGTGCTTGCTGTTGAGTTGCTGGCGCAGGGCTTCGAGGGCCGTGACGTCGATTTCTTCCACGTAGCTGAAGTGCGCGACCCGGCGCTTGGCGTCCTGCATGCGCTGGGCAATCTTGCGGCGCAGGCCGATCACCGGCACCTGCTGGCTGTCGGTGCGCTTGGCATAGCCATTCGGCGCCTGCCCAGTGCTGCTTTGCGGCTTGCTCATGAAGGCGTCGAGGTCTTCGTGCAGAATGCGCCCGGCCGGGCCGCTGCCATGCACGTAGCGCAGTTCGATACCCGCATCCAGGGCGCGCTTGCGCACGGCGGGCGAAGCCAGCGGCTTGTCGCCCGGCTGACGCGGCACGATGGGCGCGGTTTCATGGTTGGCCGGTGCCTGGCAGGCGACCGGTTTAACGGGTTCCTGCGGCGCTGCCGGCGCAGCTGCAGTTTCCACCTGTTTGGCCTGCGGCACATCCACATGGTTACCGCTGCCTTCCACCTCGATGCGGATCAGCTCGCTGCCGACCGCCATCACTTCCCCGGGTTGGCCGCCCAAGGCCAATACTTTGCCACTGACCGGCGAAGGGATTTCCACAGTTGCCTTGTCGGTCATGACATCGGCCACCACCTGGTCTTCGGCGATGGTGTCGCCGACCTTGACGAACCATTCCACCAACTCGACCTGCGCAATGCCTTCGCCAATGTCCGGCATCTTGATGACGTGCGTGCCCATTCAGACCTCCATGACCTTTTTCAATGCCGCGCCTACCCGCGAAGGCCCAGGGAAGTAAGCCCATTCCTGTGCGTGAGGGTAGGGGGTGTCCCAGCCGGTGACACGCTCGATTGGCGCCTCCAGGTGGTGGAAGCAGTGCTCCTGCACCAGCGACACCAGTTCGGCACCAAAGCCACAGGTGCGGGTGGCCTCGTGCACTACCACGCAGCGGCCGGTTTTTTTCACCGATGTGACAATGGCCTCGAGGTCCAGCGGCCAGAGGCTGCGCAGGTCGATCACTTCGGCATCGACGCCGCTCTCTTCGGCTGCCACCTGGGCGACGTACACGGTGGTGCCGTACGTCAACACGGTCACGTCATTGCCTGGCCGGGCAATGGCGGCCTTGTCCAGCGGTACGCTGTAGTAGCCGTCGGGCACGGCACTGTGCGGGTGTTTCGACCAGGGTGTCACGGGGCGGTCGTGGTGGCCGTCGAACGGGCCGTTGTACAGGCGCTTGGGCTCCAGGAAAATCACCGGGTCGTCGCATTCGATCGAGGCGATCAGCAGGCCCTTGGCGTCGTATGGGTTCGATGGCATGACCGTACGCAGGCCGCACACCTGGGTGAACATGGCTTCCGGGCTCTGGCTGTGGGTCTGGCCACCGTAAATGCCGCCGCCGCAGGGCATGCGCAGGGTCAGCGGGGCGATGAATTCACCGGCCGAGCGGTAACGCAGGCGGGCCATTTCGGAAACGATCTGGTCAGAGGCAGGGTAGAAGTAGTCGGCAAACTGGATTTCCACCACCGGGCGCAAACCGTAGGCGCCCATGCCTACCGCGGTGCCGACGATACCGCTCTCGGAGATCGGCGCGTCGAATACGCGCGACTTGCCGTACTTGGCCTGCAGGCCTTCGGTGCAGCGGAACACGCCGCCAAAGTAGCCGACGTCCTGGCCGTACACCACTACATTGTCGTCGCGTTCAAGCATGACATCCATGGCCGAGCGCAGGGCCTGGATCATGGTCATGGTGGTGGTGGCCATGGCGGTTTCCGGGTTGATGCTGTTGTTGTGGTCGTTCATGTCAAACCCCCAGTTCCTGGCGTTGGCGGCGCAGGTGGTCGGGCATTTCCTTGTACACGTCCTCGAACATCGAGGCAGCGCTCGGGATGTGACCGTTGGCCAGGGTGCCGTATTGCTCGGCCTCTTTCTGCGCGGCGATCACCGCCGCTTCAAATTCGGCGGTGGTGGCCTGGTGTTCTTCTTCGGACCAGTGGCCGATCTTGATCAGGTGCTGCTTAAGCCGGGCGATCGGGTCACCCAGCGGGAAGTGGCTCCAGTCATCGGCGGGGCGGTACTTGGACGGGTCGTCAGAGGTCGAGTGCGGGCCGGCGCGGTAGGTGACCCACTCGATCAGGCTGGGGCCCATGCCACGGCGCGCGCGTTCGGCGGCCCAGCGCGAGGCGGCGTACACCGCGACGAAGTCGTTGCCGTCGACCCTCAGCGAGGCGATGCCGCAGCCCACGCCACGGCCGGCGAAGGTGGTCGATTCGCCACCGGCAATGGCCTGGAAGGTCGAGATGGCCCACTGGTTGTTGACCACGTTGAGAATGACCGGCGCCCGGTACACGTGAGCGAAGGTCAGGGCGGTGTGGAAGTCCGACTCGGCGGTGGCGCCGTCGCCGATCCACGCCGAGGCGATCTTGGTATCGCCCTTGATCGCCGAGGCCATCGCCCAGCCGACGGCTTGCACGAACTGGGTGGCCAGGTTGCCGCTGATGGTGAAGAAGCCGGCCTCGCGTACCGAGTACATGATCGGCAGCTGGCGGCCCTTGAGCGGATCGCGCTCGTTGGACAGCAACTGGCAGATCATGTCCACCAGTGACACGTCGCGGGCCATCAGGATGCTTTGCTGGCGGTAGGTGGGGAAGCACATGTCGGTGCGGTTCAATGCCAGTGCCTGGCCGCTGCCGATGGCTTCCTCGCCCAGGCTCTGCATGTAGAAAGACATCTTCTTCTGGCGCTGGGCAACTACCATGCGGCTGTCGAACACCCGGGTCTTGAGCATGGCGCGCATGCCCTGGCGCAGGACCTGCGGGTCGATGTCTGCAGCCCACGGGCCCTGAGCGTTACCTTGCTCGTCAAGGACGCGGACCAGGCTGTAGGAAAGGTCGGCGGTGTCGGCAGCATCGACATCCACAGGAGGCTTGCGGGCTTGACCTGCGTCGTTCAGGCGCAGGTAGGAAAAATCGGTCTGGCAGCCTGGCCGGCCGGTGGGCTCGGGCACATGCAAACGCAGGGGGGCGTACTCGTTCATGCTTTTTACGCTCGCTCGGGTATTTGTTTTTGTGAGCTTTGAAGCGGCCGCCGCTGAGTGCCGGCTTGTGACTGGCAGGTCAGCGTCACCTACATCTTAGTGGCCCGGCAGGAGAATTTTTCTCTCAAGTTGATTGCCTTTGCTGTGCGCGGCAGATAATCATTCCGTATAACCAAAAAAAACCGGTGATTTTGTCTCATGCGCAAACTCGATCGTACCGATATCGGCATTCTCAACAGCCTGCAGGAGAACGCCCGCATCACCAACGCCGAGCTGGCACGCTCGGTGAACCTGTCGCCCACGCCCTGTTTCAACCGGGTGCGGGCCATGGAAGAGCTTGGCGTGATTCGGCAGCAGGTGACGTTGTTGTCGCCCGAAGTGCTGGGGCTGGATGTGAACGTGTTCATTCATGTCAGCCTGGAGAAACAGGTGGAGCAGTCGCTGCATCGCTTCGAGGAAGAAATCGCCGAGCGGCCCGAGGTGATGGAGTGCTACCTGATGACCGGTGACCCGGACTACCTGCTGCGGGTACTGCTGCCAAGCATCCAGGCGCTGGAGCGGTTTCTCGATTACCTGACCCGGTTGCCGGGGGTGGCCAATATTCGCTCGAGTTTTGCCCTGAAGCAGGTGCGCTATAAAACCGCCCTGCCGCTGCCAGCCAATGGCATGACCTTGCGCGAGTGAGCCATGCAGCGCCGTTGGCGTGGGAACTGTTGAACTGCGAATTCATCGAAGGCTAGGTCGCCAGCAGCCGTGCCAAACAGCGCGTGCTGGCAGTACCAGCCTGATCGCGACACCACCTGCACCGGACACGCCGCCATGGCGGCAAATCGCTCAAGGGGGCCTGCGCCGAGCGGGTTTTGCCCTTATGCTGCTAGCAGCCCGCCACCTGACCAGGGAGCTCCTCGGTACCTATGCGAAATGTATGGAAGCCGTTTCAGTCGTTGTATTTCGCCGCGCTGATGATGTTGATCGGCTCGGGTCTGCTCAGTACCTACCTCGCCTTGCGCCTGGCTGCCGACCACGTCGACAGCCTGTGGGTCGGTGCCTTGATGGCGGCCAACTACTTTGGCCTGGCAGTGGGCGGCAAGGTCGGCCACCGGCTGATCGGTCGGGTCGGGCACATACGTGCCTATGCCACCTGCGCCGGCATCGTTGGCGCGGCGGTGCTCGGCCATGGCCTGACCGACTGGCTGCCGGCGTGGGTCGGCCTGCGCATGATTGTTGGCCTGGGCATGATGTGCCAGTACATGGTCATCGAGAGTTGGCTCAACGAGCAGGCGGATGTGAAGCACCGCGGCGCGGTGTTCAGCGGGTACATGATTGCCTCGTACCTGGGCCTGGTGCTCGGCCAGCTGATTTTGGTGGTGCACCCGGCGCTTGGCCCGGAATTACTGATGCTGGTGGCTATGTGCTTCGCCCTGTGCCTGGTGCCGGTGGCCATGACCCGGCGTATTCACCCGGCACCCTTGCGCCCGGCCCCGATGGAGCCGAAGTTCTTCATCAAGCGCGTGCCGCAGTCGCTCAGCACCGTGCTCGGCTCGGGGCTGATCGTGGGTTCGTTCTACGGCCTGGCGCCGTTGTATGCCTCCAGCCAGGGCATGAGTACGGAGCAGATCGGTTTGTTCATGGGTAGCTGCATCTTTGCCGGCCTGCTGGTGCAGTGGCCGCTGGGCTGGTTGTCCGACCGTTACGACCGGGCGGTACTGATCCGCAGCGTGGCGGTGGGCCTGGCACTGGCGGCAGCGCCGTTGGCGGTACTGCCCAGCGTGCCGCTGGAGTTGCTGTTCGGCATCGGCTTCGTGATTTCGCTGTTGCAGTTCTGCCTGTATCCGCTGGCGGTGGCGTTTTCCAACGACCACGTGGAAAGTGAGCGGCGGGTGTCGTTGACCGCGATGCTGCTGGTGACTTACGGCGTTGGCGCCTGTATCGGGCCATTGGCGGCTGGCGTGCTGATGAAGGTGCTGGGCGCGCAGATGCTGTATGCCTTCTTCGTGTTCTTTGCGCTGGTGCTGGTGTGGCGCATCCGGCCGAAGGCGGTTACCGGCTTGCACCAGGTGCAGGACGCACCGCTTGGTCACGTGGCGATGCCGGCGGCCGGTTCGCCATTGTCGGCGGCCCTGGACCCGCGCGTGGATGAGCAGACCGTGCAGGATGTAATGCAGGCACCGGTGGCGGCAGAGGATACCGAGGCGGAAGAGAAGGGGGCCGAGCAACAGGCGCCCGAGGCTGAAGACGCGAGCAAGTCAGTGTAAGCCTGTGCTGGCCTCTTCGCGGGCTTGCCGCTCTCACAGGGTCACTGCCAGCCTTGAGGGCAGTGCAATACCTGTGGGAGCGGGCGAGCCCGCGAAGGGGCCAGCACTGGAGAAACACAAACGAAAACGCCACCTCGAAAGGTGGCGTTTCTGCTTCAACCAGCCGACGGTCAGTAGTCGTCTTTGTCGAACCGCCGCGCCTCACGCTGCAGCTGGTACACGAAACTCTCGACCTTGCGCTGTGCAGGGCCGCTGAGGTTGTGGAAGCGTACGCCGGCGAAGGTGGTGTTGATGCGCTCTTCATAATGCAGGTGGCGCAGCTCGACCATGGTGTCGACCAGGCCCAGCGGGTTACCCGCCTTGAAGCGCTCATACACCTGGCCCAGTTGCAGGCGGCTTTCGACATTGCCCTCGAAGCGCAGTTTGCAGCCGGTGGCGGAGATGTCCAGCAGCTTGCCGCGCAGGGCACCGTTGCCTTTGAGGTGGGTACCGTCAAGGATCACGTCGACCAGTTGCGACAGCTTCAGCGCGGCGCGGAAGGCATTGCGGCGCTGGTGGTAGGTCATCTCGACTGGCAAGGGGCCGCTGTAGCAGCGGTGGCCGTTGACTTCGCTGATCTTCAGGGCGTGGTTGCATTCCCAGGCAATACGCACGCCGTCGTGGAAGCCTTCGACACGGAAGTGTTCACCGCTCTCGATGAACTTCTCGCCGTCACGGGGGATCATTTCATCCAGCGCCAGGGTGTTGCTTTCACGGTCCACGTGCGTCACGTAGCTCTGGAAGCGGTGGCTGCGGTCATGGAAGGTGATGATCAGCGGGTCGTGGCTTTCTTGCAGTTGCCGCAAGTTGGCCGCAATCTCCAAAGGGGTGCTCAGCACCTTTGGCGGTTGCGGGGCATCTGATTCATTGAACACGGCTTATCGTTCTCCAGGCAAAAGCGACTCACGCAAGTAACGGCATTTTGCCAGTATGTTCCGTGCCTTGATAGAAAAATCAGACTTGGCTGAGGGCGCGTGGCTTGCTCAGCAGCGATGTGCCGCCACGGCTATTGTACAGCGACGGTGAATCGCCGCCTTGAAGGATGCGGATCTGGTTATTGGTGACGTGTTGCTGCACCTGGATGATACGGCCATTGGTCTGGTTGACCTGTTGGCACTCATCCATCAGTTGCGCCAGCATATCCAGCCGCTGCAACAGCACATCACCGTGCGGCGACTGCGCGGCCATGGCCTGCACGCCGCTGCGGTCGGCACTCAGCCCCAGGCTGGCAAGCAACTGGCTGCGGCGCTGGCCATGCTGTTCGAGCAAGATGATCAGCGACTGCTTGCGCGCCAGGATCTGCTCCAGCAGCGGCATGTCGCGGCCGTGCAGGGCGATCGCTTCCTTGTGCAGAAGGTCTAGCAGTTCCTGCAGCGGGGCAATGTCATCTTCGATCAGTTGCAGCAATGTGGTGTCGTGCATGGCTAACTCTTGGCTTTTCTAGCGTCCGTGAAGTCAGCGCGCCGCTCGGTCAGCGCTGGGCTTCGAAATCAAGCAGTTTGCTGGCGACCCGGCCGGCATCGACCTGGTAGCTGCCGTCGGCGATAGCCTGTTTCAACTGAGCCACACGGGCGCTGTTGACCACCGGTTCGTCGCGCAGCTTGTCGCTGATCTTCTGCAACTGCTGGGCCTCTTGGCTGAGGTGTACCGCTTCTCCGCTGGCGCCGGTGTCTTTCACCGCTTCCTGGCTGGCTGCCGGTTTTTCGGCGCTGCCGGTGGCGCTGTTACCGCGCACGCCGCCCGTGACGGACGGAGAGTTATTCAAACGACTGAAGTCGATGACCATGATCAGAAACCTCTGGGTATTTGGACGCTTGCCTTGTTTTCGGCCAACCCGATAGAAACTTTAGGCACAAATGCGTTGCCGCCTGTCAGCAAGCTCGCCACCCGTTTTCTGACACAGTTTAGGAAATGCGGTTCCGCACCGCCAGCGCCTTCTGGCGATTGGTCTACATGCTGACCTCGACCTGGCCAGGGCCGGTGACCCTGGCCTTGACCACCCGTTTCGAATTGAGGTTGCGTACCCTTATCTGCTCGCTGAGGCCGCCCTTGCTCAGGGCTTCGCCTGGCATGCGCACGCTCAGGCTACCGCTGCGCGCCACGATGACCACCTGATCACCCTTGCGCACCACCTCGGCCTGCTCCAGGTGCTGCGGGGTGAGCACCTGGTCGATCACCGTGGGGCGCAGCATCTTCATGCCCACGGCTTGGTCCAGTTCGCTGAGGAAGCCCTGGCCCAGGGTGCCGACATCCCGTTCGCGCAGGGCCACGTCGCCTTCACCAACGACGTTATCACGCTTGAGCGGGCGGGTTACCACCACCACGTCGCGGAACAGCCGCACCGTGGCGGGAACGAATACCGTCCACGGCGCGGCGCCATTGCAGCGCACCCGCACGGTCACCCGGCCCAGTGGCTGCGCGGGGCTTTCCAGCGAGGCGTCCAGTTGCTGGCTGCACAACGGCATGCGCAGGCGCGGGTCCAGCGAGCTGACCTCGATTTCATAGCGGCCGGCGGTCTGGGTACTGGCCAGATAATCTTCGACGGTAAATTCAAGAAACCCTTGGGTGACACCGATAAGCTGTTCAGGCAAGGTGAACGCGTCCGCTAGCGTGCGAACGCCGGGCATCAGCAGGCACAGCGTGGCCAGCGAGCCAGTCAGCAGGCGCGTCAATCGTCGGAAAAATGTCGTTTTCGTGTACATGACGCTCAAAAAAGCAAAGCCCGTGCCGACTCACTGTTCGAGTTGCAACGTAAGGCTGAAATGTTAAGGAGTCTGGCATGGCGGGTGTGATGGATTCGGTCAACCAGCGCACGCAGCTGGTGGGGCAGAATCGCCTGGAGTTGCTGCTGTTCCGCCTCAATGGCGAACAGCTTTACGGCATCAACGTATTCAAGGTCAGGGAAGTGCTGCAATGCCCTGCGCTGACCCTGCTGCCCAAGGCGCACCCGGTGGTGCGCGGGGTGGCCAACATTCGTGGGGCGACCATCCCGATCCTCGACTTGTCGATGGCGACCGGGCTGCGACCGCTGCAGGAAGACACGCGCAAGAGTTTCGTGATCATCACCGAGTACAACACCAAAACCCAGGGCTTTCTGGTGCATTCGGTCGAACGCATCGTCAACATGAACTGGGAAGAGATCCACCCACCACCCAAGGGTACCGGCCGGGACCACTACCTGACCGCCGTCACCCGGGTGGATAACCGCATGGTCGAGATCATCGACGTGGAGAAAGTGCTGGCCGAGGTGGCACCTTCTTCCGAATCGGTATCGGCCGGGGTGGTCGATGCCGAGGTGCAGGACAAGGCCGTGCTGCTGCGGGTGCTGACCGTCGACGATTCGTCGGTGGCACGCAAGCAGGTCAGCCGCTGCCTGCAGACCGTCGGGGTGGAAGTGGTGGCGCTCAATGACGGCCGCCAAGCCTTGAACTACCTGCGCCAGCTGGTAGAGGAGGGCAAGAAGCCGGAAGAGGAGTTCCTGATGATGATCTCCGACATTGAAATGCCGGAAATGGACGGCTATACGCTTACCGCGGAAATTCGCAGTGACCCGCGCATGCAAAAACTGCACATCTGCCTGCATACTTCGCTTTCCGGGGTGTTCAACCAGGCGATGGTCAAGAAGGTCGGCGCTGATGACTTCCTGGCCAAGTTCAAGCCGGACGACCTGGCCCAGCGGGTGGTCGACCGGATCAAGGCAGCGCATTGAAGCAGCCGGGGCAAGCCCTGGCACCAGTGATTGAAAAGAGGCGGCAGTAGTGTCTACGGGTAATTTGGATTTCGAACAGTTCCGGGTCTTCCTGGAGAAAGCCTGTGGCATCCTGCTGGGGGAAAATAAGCAGTACCTGGTTTCCAGCCGTCTCAACAAGCTGATGGAGCAACAGGGCATCAAGAGCCTGGGTGAGCTGGTGCAGCGCATCCAGACCCAGCCGCGCGGCGGCCTGCGCGAGCAGGTGGTCGATGCCATGACCACCAACGAGACCTTGTGGTTTCGCGACACCTATCCGTTCGAAGTGCTGAAGAACAAGGTCATTCCCGAGTTCATTCGCAACAACCCTGGGCAGCGGCTGCGCATGTGGTCCGCTGCCTGCTCGTCGGGCCAGGAGCCGTATTCCATCTCGATGGCCATTGACGAGTTCGAGCGCAGCAACCTCGGCCAGCTGAAGATGGGTGCGCAAATCGTGGCTACCGACCTCTCCGGTACCATGCTGACCAACTGCAAGACCGGTGAGTACGACAGCCTGGCGATTGCCCGCGGTTTGTCCCAGGAGCGCCTGCAGCGTTATTTCGACCCCAAGGGGCCTGGGCGCTGGGCGGTCAAGCCGGCGATCCGCAGCCGCGTCGAGTTTCGTGCCTTCAACCTGCTCGACAGCTATGCCAGCCTGGGCAAGTTCGACATCGTGTTCTGCCGCAACGTGTTGATCTACTTCTCGGCGCAGGTGAAGCGCGACATCCTGCTGCGTATTCACAGCACGCTGAAGCCGGGTGGCTACTTGTTCCTCGGCGCCTCGGAGGCGTTGAACGGGTTGCCGGACCATTACCAGATGGTGCAATGCAGCCCGGGGATCATCTACCAGGCCAAGTAAGCAGAAGGCCGGCGGCGAAAGTTGCCGGCCTTTTTGTTGTGCGCCAGGCATGGCGCGTTGCGCGTAAGCGCAACCTGCTTGGCTGTGGTGGCCAAGCGGGTGACTTGGAGGTGAAAGTCCTCTACACACCCGGCAAGGGGAAGTGTTAGCCGGAGGCAAGGGTGTCGCGGGCGACTGCGAATCTGAAGGAAGCCCGAGGCAAAATGCTGGCCTGACGAACAGGAAGCGGATCAGGCGGCACAGCGGGGTTAGGCGGCAACAATCGCCAAAGCCCAATACTTGCACGGAACGCTGTGACGTAAATCCGACAGGCATAAGCAGGAAGGTCACGCGAATTACCCTGGGAGATCTGTACGTTTGCCATTGTGCTACCGCGCGTCGAAAGGCGACGGGATGAGCGTGCAGAAGTCAGCCGAAGCCGTAGTAAGTGGCGGATAACCGCGCCACCAAGGGCCGAACAGGTTATGCCGCTAGTAGGCGTCACTGTCTCGTTGGTAGCCGTAATGCAGAAATTTCCCACAGCGGAAACTGTCATCCCGAATCCCGGCCAGAAGCCGAGGGTGATGCCTGACAGTGCAAAGGTGCCGGCGGCGTCAGCGACGTGGACGAACGCGGAGCCGGACACGCTGATGGAGCGGGTGCTTGCACCGGCCAACCTCAGACGTGCGTATCAACGCGTGGTCAGCAACAAGGGAGCGCCGGGTGCCGATGGCATGACGGTCGCTGACTTGGCGGGCTACATGAAACAGTATTGGCCAACCCTCAAGGCCAGGCTACTGGCCGGTGAATACCATCCACAAGCAGTGCGAGCGGTTGAAATTCCCAAGCCGCAGGGCGGCACACGGCAACTGGGAATCCCCAGCGTCGTGGATCGCTTGATCCAGCAAGCCTTGCAGCAACAGCTCACGCTCATCTTCGACCCACTGTTCTCGGACTACAGTTATGGCTTCCGTCCGGGCAGAAGCACACATCAAGCTGTCGAGATGGCCCGTGCCCATGTGGCATCGGGACATCGGTGGTGCGTGGAAATCGATCTGGAAAAGTTCTTCGATCGAGTCAACCACGACATCCTCATGGCCTGTATCGAGTGCCGGGTCAAAGATAAGTGCGTACTTAGGCTTATCCGTCGCTACCTTGAAGCGGGAGTCATGTCAGGTGGTGTCGTTAGCCCACGGCAGGAAGGGACGCCGCAAGGCGGCCCGCTCTCGCCGCTGCTGTCGAATATCCTGCTCGATGAATTTGACCGCGAACTGGAGCGGCGGGGCCATCGCTTCGTGCGCTATGCCGATGACGCGAACATTTATGTGCGCAGTCCTCGGGCTGGCGAGCGAGTACTGGTCAGTGTCGAGCGCTTCCTGAACCAACGTTTGAAACTGACGGTGAATCAGAAGAAGAGTCGAGTCGCGAGAGCCTGGAAGTGTGACTACTTGGGCTATGGGATGAGCTGGCATCAGCAGCCAAGGCTGCGGGTGGCAACGATGAGCCTGGGTCGCCTGCGCGACCGGCTCGCAGAGCTGCTACGCGGTGCACGGGGTCGCAAGATGGCAAATACCATCGAGCGGATAAACCCTGTATTACGAGGCTGGGCGGGTTACTTCAAGCTCAGCCAGAGCAAACGGCCACTTGAGGAACTGGATGGCTGGCTCAGGCACAAACTCCGCTGTGCCATCTGGCGCCAATGGAAGCAGCCCTCTACGAGGGTGCGCAACCTGATGCGCCTGGGTCTAAGTGAAGAGCGTGCCTGCAAATCAGCCTCTAATGGTCGAGGCCCATGGTGGAACTCGGGAGCATCTCATATGAATCAGGCGCTGCCGAAGAAGCTATGGGATCGACTCGGACTGGTCTCGATACTGGATACGATCAACCGGCTTAGCCGCATAGCCTGAACCGCCGTGTACGGAACCGTACGCACGGTGGTGTGAGAGGACGGCGGGTGTGAACCCGCCTCCTACTCGATTGCCTGTACCGCCTTCAGGCTTGCATGGCCCCTGTGGGAGCGGGCATGCCCGCGAAGAGGCCGGCTCAGGAAAACCCTGACGTCAAATTTTTGTTTTGCCGCTTTTGCCAACCGGCAATTGCCGCTTTCACTGCCAAAGGCGGAAGGCCTTTGCCGCTTTTCTGGCATCACCCTGACAGCATGCCGCGCGCATACCCCATATTTCGGGGGGCAGGGGGGTTGGCACAGCCCTTGCTATAACTTGCTCAACAAAACTCCGGTCAACCTCTGAAGGTTTCCCCGATATGAGCATCAGTTTCGACAAGGCGCTTGGCATTCACGAAAAGGCCCTGGGCTTCCGCGCCCAGCGCGCCGAAGTGTTGGCCAACAACATTGCCAACGCCGACACGCCCAACTACAAGGCGCGTGACATGGACTTCTCTTCGGTGCTCGCCGCCGAAACCAGCAAGCAGCAAAGTGGCCGCTTTGCCATGGAGCGGACCAACAGCCGGCACATCGAAGCCGAAGGCCTGGCCGTCGCTGCTGACGACACGCTCAAATACCGCACGCCGCTGCAGCCTTCGATCGACCAGAACACCGTCGACGCGCAGATCGAGCAGTCGAACTACACCGAAAACGCCATTGGCTTCCAGGCCAGCTTCACCTTGCTCAACAGTAAATTCAAAGGGCTGGTTTCCGCCCTGCGGGGAGAATGACCATGTCCCTTTCCAGTGTCTTCAATATTGCCGGTAGCGGCATGAGCGCGCAGAACACGCGCCTGAACACCGTCGCTTCCAACATCGCCAACGCCGAGACAGTCTCGTCGAGCATCGACCAGACCTACCGCGCTCGCCATCCGGTGTTCGCCACGACCTTCCAGGATGCACAGGCTGGCGGCAGCCAGTCGCTGTTCGAGGACCAGGGTGAAGCCGGGCAGGGCGTGCAGGTAAAGGGCATCGTCGAAGACCAGAGCAACCTTGAAGCCCGCTACGAGCCGAACCACCCGGCGGCGAACAAGGACGGCTATGTCTACTACCCGAACGTCAACGTGGTCGAGGAGATGGCTGACATGATCTCGGCCAGCCGCGCGTTCCAGACCAACGCCGAGCTGATGAACACGGCCAAGAGCATGATGCAGAAAGTGCTGACCCTGGGGCAGTGATAGGAAGCCGACATGACCACCACCAATTCCACGACAGACGCTGGCAGCGCGTACCTCACCTCGCTGCAGAAGCAGACGTCGAAAACCGACAGCTCTACCGGTGCTGCCGGCAGTGCACTGGGCAAGGATGCGTTTCTGCAGTTGCTGGTAACCCAGATGCAGAACCAGAACCCGCTCGACCCGCAGGAAAACGGCGAGTTCGTCGCCCAGTTGGCGCAGTTCAGCAGCCTGGAAAGCATGCAGTCGCTCAATGATGCAGTGACCTACATCGCCGCTGGGCTGCAGTCTTCCCAAGCCCTGCAGGCTTCTTCCCTGGTGGGGCGCAATGTGGTCGTGCAGACCGACAAAGCCGTTGTCGACACCAGCAAGGACCTGCGAGGTTCGGTCAACCTGACCTCGTCCAGTACTTCGACTTCGGTGGGCATCTACGACAAGGACGACAAGCTGGTGCGCACCATCGACCTGGGTACCCAGAAAGCCGGCAGTATCGACTTTACCTGGGACGGCCTGGACGATGACGGTGAAGTCGCGGCTGCCGGGACCTATACCTTCAAGGCCACGGCCTCGATCGATGGCCAGGCCACCAGCATGACCACCAACCTGCCAGCGTCGGTGACCAGCGTGACCATGGGTACCAACGGATCGGAAATGATGCTCAACCTGGCCGGGCTGGGCAGTGTTGCGCTTTCCAAAATTCAAAGCATCGGCATCTAGGGCCTGAGCAAAACGACAGGAGTTACACATGTCTTTCAACATCGGCCTTAGCGGCCTCTATGCAGCGAACAAGGCCCTTAACGTTACCGGCAACAACATTGCCAACGTCGCCACCACCGGTTTCAAATCGTCGCGTGCCGAGTTCGCCGACCAGTACTCCAACTCCATTCGGGGTACCAGTGCCGGCAAGAGCGTGATCGGCACCGGCGTCAAGACCGCCGCGGTTTCCCAGCTGTTCACCCCGGGCAACATCAATGCCACCGGCCAGGCGCTGGACATGGCCATCGATGGCAACGGTTTCTTCGCCCTGAATGACAACGGTTCGAAGATCTACACCCGTGCCGGCGCGTTCTACAGCGACAAGGAAGGCTATGTGGTCAATGCCGGCGGGGCAAACCTGCAGGGCTATGCGGTCGGTGAGGACGGCAAGATCATCCAGGGTGTTCTGACCGACCTGCAAATTGACACGTCCAACCTGACGCCGAAGCCGACCAGCCTCATCACCGAGAAGATCAACCTCAACTCGGGTGCCACCGCCCCGTCGGTCACGCCGTTCGATCCGACCAACGCCAGTTCCTACAACTTCACCTTCAATACCCCGGTGTATGACAGCCAGGGCAACGAACACCAGATGAATCAGTACTTCATCAAGGACGACGTTACCAATACCTGGTCCATGCACACCACCATCGATGGGCGCAACCCGGCAAACCCGGCTTCTACCACGCCCCTGGTCAACGCCGTGCCGTTCAAGTCCGATGGCACTCTGGACAAGGACGCCATGGCTGCGGGTGACGTGGTCGGCGGCCTGAGCATTGGTGAAGACAAGATCTTCCAGCTCAACGACTGGATTCCGGCGCAGAAAAATGCCGCTGGCGAGTGGTCGGCCAATGGCGCCGTCGCCAACGCCGATGGCGTCAAGCTGGACATGCTCGGCGCCACCCAGTACAACGCCTCATCCGCTGAAATCGCCAAGACCCAGGACGGCTTCGCCACTGGTGAGCTGTCCGGGTTGAGTATCGACCAGAACGGCTACCTGTTCGCCAGCTTCACCAACGGCAAGGACAAGGTGATCGGCCAGGTGGCGATTGCCAATTTCGCCAACCTGCAAGGCCTGACGCCGATTGGCGGCACCAACTGGAAGGAATCCTACGCCTCGGGCGTGCCGGTGATCGGCGCCCCTGATACCGGTACTTTGGGTCAGATTGCGGGTGGCGCGTTGGAAGATTCCAACGTCGACCTGACCGGCGAGCTGGTCAACCTGATCAAGGCGCAGAGCAACTACCAGGCCAACGCCAAGACCATTTCCACCGAAAGCACCATCATGCAGACCATCATCCAGATGACTTGATGATGCCTGGGGCTGCACAGCAGCCCTGCGCGACACGAGGCTGCGCCTACAGGTGATCGCGATCCCCTATAGGCGCAGCCTTTTATCGCGATGGGCCGCAAGGCGATCCCACATTCTGGAAGGTTGACGCTCATGACAAGGCTAATGCTGATAGCCCTGCTGGCCATGGCTTTGCCGCTTTCGGCCGCTCCCGCCCCGTTCTACTTATGGCAAAGCCTGGTCACCGGCCGCTACCTGTGTGTGCCCCACAACCCGGGCAAGGGCTGGGTACGCCATGCCGGCCCCTACAACAACGCAGCTTGCCGCAGCCATTGAGCCTACCTTGCCGCAGGCGGCAATTATCCGCCGACAAACTGACGGTTACTGCCCCGTGGCACGCTGCAAGCCCCGTAAACCGGCTGTTTCAGACTTGGTTCGATTATTGCTTTGAACCTGCCCAGTGACAGCGCGGCAGCGACGCGCAGAAGGAGATACTGTGGACAAGTTGCTTTATGTGGCCATGACCGGTGCCAGCCAGAACGCGCTGGCGCAGAAGGCCCACGCCAACAACCTGGCGAACGTTTCCACCAATGGTTTTCAGCGCGACCTGGAACAGGCCCGCTCGATGCCGGTGTTCGGTGACAGCTTCCCGGCGCGCGCATTCGCCATGACCGAACGGCCTGCGACCGATTTCACCCAGGGGCCCCTGGTGGAAACCGGCCGTGACCTGGACGTGGCGGTGACCGGCAACGGTTTCATCGCGGTACAGGCCCCCGACGGCAGCGAAGCCTATGTACGCACCGGTAGCTTGAACATTGATGCCCTTGGCGTGCTGCGCGCCGGCAATGGCATGCCGGTGATCGGCAACGGTGGCCCGATCGCCGTACCGCCCGAGCAGAAGGTGGAGGTCGGCGCTGATGGCACCCTCAGTATCCGCTCCATGGGCGAAGACCCGCGGGTGATTGCCGAGGTTGACCGCATCAAGCTGGTCAACCCCGACATCAAGGGCCTGAAGAAGGGCCTGGACGGCTTGATCCACACCACGTCCGGCCAGCCGGCCGATGCCGACGTTAATGTACGGGTCGTGTCGGGCTTTCTGGAAGGCAGCAACGTCAACGCGGTCGAGGAAATGACCTCGGTGCTGGCGTTGTCACGCCAGTTCGAACTGCACGTCAAGATGATGAACACGGCCAAGGAAGGCGACGAAGCCATGGCTCGGGTTTTGCAAATCGGCTAATCACTTTTGAACGCGTGCCGTAAAACAGGCGCACGAGGAGAAATTACATGCTTCCGGCTCTTTGGGTCGCTAAAACCGGCCTGTCCGCACAGGACACCAACCTGACGGTCATTTCCAACAACCTGGCCAACGTCTCGACCACCGGCTTCAAGCGTGATCGTGCCGAATTCGCCGACCTGCTCTACCAGGTGAAACGCCAGCCTGGCGCCCAGTCTACCCAGGACAGCGAGCTACCCTCGGGCCTGCAGGTAGGTACAGGTGTGCGCATTGTCGGCACCCAGAAAAGCTTCGTCGCCGGCAGCCTGCAAACTACCGAAAACCCGCTGGACATGGCGGTCAACGGGCGTGGCTTCTTCCAGATCCTGCAGCCGGATGGCACCGTTTCCTATACCCGTGACGGTACCTTCCACCTCAATTCCGACGGCCAGATCGTTACCGCCAACGGCTATGCCCTGGAACCCGCGATTGTCGTGCCCAACGATGCTCAGACCTTCACCGTGGGCACCGACGGCACTGTCTCGATCACCACGGCCGGCAACCCGGCTGCGCAGGTGATCGGCAACATCCAGACCGCCGACTTCATCAACCCGGCCGGCCTGCAAGCAATTGGCGGCAACCTGTTCCTGGAAACCGCCGCCAGTGGCGCGCCGCAAGTCGGCACCCCGGGGCTGAACGGTTTCGGCACAACCCAGCAGCAGACCTTGGAAAACTCCAACGTCAGCACCGTGGAAGAGCTGGTGAACATGATCACCACCCAGCGCGCCTACGAGATGAACTCCAAGGTCATCTCCACCGCCGACCAGATGCTGTCGTTCGTTACCCAGCAGCTCTAAGCCGCCTTGTACTTTCGTTACACCCGTGCCCGTGAGGTAAGCGTCATGAATCGTCTGTTGTCCGTTTTCGCCCTGGGGGGGGCGGTGTTGCTGGCAGGTTGCGTCGCCCCGACGCCCAAGCCCAACGACCCGTACTATGCGCCGGTGTTGCCGCGCACCCCATTGCCGGCAGCGGCCAACAACGGTTCGATCTACCAGGCCGGTTTCGAGCAGAACCTTTACAGCGACCGCAAGGCGTTCCGGGTGGGTGACATCATCACCATTACCCTCAACGAGAAAACCTCGGCCAGCAAGAACGCCGGGTCGCAGATTGCCAAGAACAGCAAGACCAATATCGGCCTGACGTCGCTGTTCGGTGGCACACCGAACACCAACAACCCGTTTGGCGGCGGCGACCTGTCGCTGGAGGCGGGCTACAGCGGTGACCGCGCCACCAAGGGCGATAGCAAGGCGACCCAGGGCAACACCCTGACCGGCTCGATCACCGTAACGGTGGCCGAAGTACTGCCCAACGGCATCATCGCGGTGCGCGGTGAAAAGTGGCTGACCCTGAACACCGGCGAAGAGTTGGTGCGCATTGCCGGCATGGTCCGTGCCGATGACATCGCCACCGATAACACCGTACCGTCCACCCGTGTGGCCGACGCGCGCATTACCTATTCCGGTACCGGCTCGTTCGCCGATGCCAGCCAGCCTGGTTGGCTGGACCGCTTCTTCCTCAGCCCGCTTTGGCCTTTCTGAGTACGGATGACCATGTTCAACGTGAGGCAGCTGATTGCCGCAACCCTGCTCCTGTCCTGTGCCTGTGTGGCCCAGGCCGAGCGCCTGAAGGACATCGCCAGTATTTCTGGCGTGCGCTCCAACCAGTTGATTGGCTATGGCCTGGTGGTTGGCCTGAACGGTACGGGTGACCAGACCACCCAGACCCCGTTTACCTTGCAAACCTTCAACAACATGCTGTCGCAGTTCGGCATCAAGGTGCCGCCAGGCTCCGGTAACGTGCAGTTGAAAAACGTCGCTGCCGTGTCGGTGCATGCCGACTTGCCGCCGTTCGCCAAGCCGGGCCAGGTGGTCGACATAACCGTATCCTCGATCGGTAACTCGAAGAGCCTGCGCGGCGGCAGCCTGCTGATGACCCCGCTCAAGGGTATTGACGGTAACGTCTACGCCATCGCCCAAGGCAACCTGGTGGTCGGCGGCTTCGACGCCGAGGGCCGCGACGGCTCGAAGATCACCGTCAACGTTCCGTCGGCGGGTAGGATTCCAGGTGGTGCCAGCGTGGAGCGGGCCGTGCCAAGCGGCTTCAACCAGGGCAATACCCTGACCTTGAATCTGAACCGCCCCGATTTCACTACCGCCAAACGTATCGTCGACAAGGTCAATGACCTGCTGGGGCCAGGTGTGGCCCAGGCGGTGGACGGTGGCTCGGTGCGGGTCAGTGCGCCAATGGACCCAAGCCAGCGCGTGGACTACCTGTCGATTCTGGAAAACCTGGAAATCGATCCCGGCCAGGCGGTGGCCAAAGTCATCATCAATTCGCGTACCGGTACCATCGTCATTGGCCAGAACGTGAAGGTTTCGCCAGCGGCGGTGACCCACGGCAGCCTGACCGTGACCATTACCGAAGACCCGATCGTCAGCCAGCCGGGCCCGCTCTCCAACGGCCAGACTGCCGTGGTGCCACGCTCGCGGGTCAATGCGGAGCAGGAGGCCAAGCCGATGTTCAAGTTCGGCCCAGGCACCACGCTGGATGAAATCGTCCGCGCGGTGAACCAGGTGGGCGCAGCGCCCGGTGACCTCATGGCCATTCTCGAAGCCCTGAAACAGGCCGGCGCCCTGCAAGCCGACCTGATCGTGATCTGAGGCCGCCGCCAATGAACAGCAAAAGCCTGGTTTCCGGTAGTGCCGACAGCGGCGCCTACACCGACCTCAACCGCCTCAACGCGCTCAAGCAGGGTGACCGCGACAGCGAAGCCAATGTGCGCAAGGTGGCCCAGGAGTTCGAGTCGCTGTTCATCAGCGAAATGCTCAAGGCCTCGCGCAAGGCCAGCGACGTGCTGGCTGACGACAACCCGATGAACACCGAAACGGTCAAGCAGTACCGAGACATGTACGACCAGCAGCTGGCGGTGAGCATGTCCCGCGAGGGGGGCGGTATCGGCTTGCAGGACGTGCTGGTGCGGCAGTTGACCAAGGGCCGCAGCGCTTCGATCAACACCAGCCCGTTCCCGCGGGTGGATAACGCAGGCCCGGCCTTGTGGGGCAACAAGGTGGCAGAGCCGGCACATGCCACGGCTCCGGCCAGCACCCGCAACGACGTGGCTGCGCTCAATTCGCGGCGCCTGGCCCTGCCCAGCAAGCTCACCGACCGCCTGCTGGCCGGTATCGTGCCCTCGGCGGCTACGGCCAACGCTGCTGCCGTGCCGGCGCGTGAAGGCCAGCAAGTGGCCAAGGCTTTCGCCGTGCCGGACTCGGGGCTGCGCATTGTCGGTCGCGCCGTGGCCCAGCCGCCACTGGCACCGAAAAAAGCCTTTGCCGACAGCGACGAATTCGTTGCCACCATGCTGCCGATGGCTGAGCAGGCGGCCAAGCGCATCGGCATCGACCCGCGCTACCTGGTGGCCCAGGCTGCACTGGAAACCGGTTGGGGCAAATCGGTCATGCGCAATAGCGACGGCAGCAGCAGCCACAACCTGTTTGGCATCAAGGCCACCGGCAACTGGCAGGGCGAGCAGGCGCGCGCGATCACCAGCGAGTTCCGCGATGGCCAGTTCGTCAAGGAAACCGCAGCGTTTCGCAGCTACGACTCGTACCAGGACAGTTTCCACGACCTGGTGACCTTGTTGCAGAGTAATCCCCGCTATCAAGGTGCACTGGATTCGGCCGATAACCCAGAGCAGTTTGCAAGAGAGCTGCAAAAGGCAGGTTATGCGACCGACCCGGGCTATGCGCGCAAGATCATCAGCATCGCCCAGCAAATGCAGTCAACCCCGCAATACGCCATGGCTGGCAGAACCACGAACTTATAAAAGGACTAAAGCATGTCGAGCCTGATTTCGATTGGCCTGAGTGGCCTGAATGCCAGCCAGGCGGCATTGTCGGTAACCAGTAACAACATCGCCAACGCCGCGACCAGTGGCTATTCGCGCCAGCAGACGCTGCAGGCTGCGGGGCCCTCGCACAACATCGGCGCGGGGTTCCTGGGGACCGGCACCACGCTGGCCGATGTGCGCCGCATCTACAGCTCCTACCTGGACAACCAACTGCAGACGGCCACCTCGCTGCAGGCAGACTCGGCCACCTTTCAGGACCAGATCACCAGTGTCGACAAACTGTTGGCCGACCGTGACACGGGTATCAGCTCGGTGCTTACGGCATTTTTCGCGGCCATGCAGACGGCCGCAGCCAAGCCGGGTGATGTCGCCTCGCGGCAGCTGTTGCTGACTCAGGCGCAAACCCTGAGCAACCGGTTCAACGCGGTGAGCACCCAGTTGTCCCAGCAGAACGCCACGATCAACTCCCAGCTCGATACCATGGCCGGGCAGGTGAACAAGCTCACCGCCAGCATTGCCGAGTACAACAAGCAGATCACGGCGGCCAGTGCCTCTGGCAACACCCCCAACAGCCTGCTGGATGCGCGCGGTGAAGCGGTACGCCAGCTCAATGAGCTGGTGGGGGTGACGGTGCAGGAGCGCGACGGCAACTACGACGTGTACCTGGGCAGTGGCCAGTCGCTGGTTACCGGCACCAAGGCCAATACCTTGTCGGTGGAGCCGGGGGTGGCCGACAAGAGCCAGGTTGGCCTGCGTATCAACTATGACTCGTTCAGCTCGGACGTGACCTCGGTGATTTCTGGTGGCGCCATCGGCGGTTTGCTGCGCTATCGCCAGGATGTGCTCACGCCGTCGATGAACGAGCTCGGCCGTGTTGCCCTGGTGGTCGCCGACAGCATCAACAGCCAGTTGGGGCAGGGCCTGGATGCCAATGGCCAGTTCGGCAGCTCGCTGTTCTCCAGCATCAACAGTGCCACCGCCATTGCCCAGCGCAGCCTCGCGTCGTCGAACAACAGTGCCGGCTCCGGCAACCTGGACGTCACCATCGCCGACAGCGGGGCACTGACCACCTACGACTACGAAGTGAAGTTCACCAGCGCCAACCAGTACAGCGTGCGCCGCTCCGACGGTACCGACATGGGCAGCTTTGACCTCAATGCCGACCCGGCGCCGGTGATCGACGGGTTCAGCCTGGCGTTGAAAGGCGGTGGCCTGGCGGCCGGCGACAGCTTCAAGGTCATCCCGACCCGTGCCGCTGCCGGTAGCATCACCACCACCATGACCGACGCCAACAAGCTGGCTTTCGCCGGGCCGATCAGTGCCAACGCGGGCAGTGGCAACAGCGGCACCGGCACCATCACCCAGCCGACGCTGGGTGAAGCGCTGGACATTTATGGCGGTGCCGACACCGCGTTGATCCAGCAGTCGATTCGCGACTCGATGCCGGTGCGCGTGGTGTTCGACGCCGCCAGTGGCGGTTCGCAGGGCTACAAGCTGTTCGATGCCAAGGGCACCCAGATCGGCACGGGCAGTGTGGTGCCAGGGCAGGACAACAAGCTGTCCATCGCGGTGCCAATGCTGGATGGTTCGGGCAACCCGATTCTGGATGGCAGCGGCAACCCGCGTACCTTCAGTGTCGAGACCACCATCGGCGGCAGCCCTGCCGCCAACGATAGCTTTACCCTGTCGTTCAATGCCGACGGCAAGGCGGATAACCGCAATGCCACGGCGCTCCTGGAGCTGCAGACCAAGTCGACGGTCAATACCGGCTCGGGTGGCGGTACCAGCTTCACGTCTGCCTACGCCTCGCTGGTCGAGCGCGTGGGGGCCAAGGCCAACCAGGCGTCCATCGACACCACCGCCACCGAAGCGGTGCTCAAGTCCGCCAGCGAAAGCCGCAGCGCGGTGTCCGGGGTCAACCTGGATGACGAAGCGGCCAGCCTGGTCAAGTTCCAGCATTACTACACGGCGTCTTCGCAGATCATCAAGGCGGCGCAAGAAACCTTCAGCACCCTGATCAACGCTTTGTAAGGAGTAGACTATCGTGCGTATTTCCACTGCTCAGTTCTATGAGGCCAGCGCCAGTAGCTACTCCAAGAACTTCTCCAGCATGAACAAGACCAACGACCAGGTGACTTCGGGTATCCGCATCCAGACAGCGGCTGATGACCCGGTCGGTGCTGCGCGCCTGTTGCTGCTGCAACAGCAGCAGTCGTTGCTGGACCAGTACAGCGGCAACATCAATACGGTCAGCAATGCGCTGCTGCAGGAAGAGAGCGTGCTCTCCACCATCAACGATGCGATGCAGCGCGCCAGCGAGTTGGCGATCCGCGCCGGTGGCGCCGGCGTCACCGACTCCGATCGCGTGGCCATCAGTACCGAGTTGAAGGAGATCGAGGCCAACATCTTCGGCCTGCTCAACTCGCGCGACGCCAATGGCGACTACATGTTCGGCGGCTCGAAAAGCACCACGCCGCCTTACGTCCGTAATTCCGATGGTACCTACAGCTACCACGGTGACCAGACCCAGCTGAGCCTGCAGGTCTCCGATACCCTGAACCTGGCCACCAACGACACCGGTTTCAGCATCTTCGACTCGGCCAGCAACAAAAGTCGCACCCAGTCGAGCTTGCTGGTGCCCGCCACCGACGACCACGTGGTCGGCGTATCGTCGGGGCTGTTGACATCGAGCACCACCTACAACAACAGCTTCACGGCGGGCCAGCCCTACAAGCTGACCTTCACCAGCGCGACCCAGTACACCATCACCGACGCCAGCGGCAGGGACATCACCTCCGAAACTGCCACCAACGGGACCTTCGACAGCAACACCGAGGGTGCCAACAAGATTGCCCTACGTGGCGTTGAGTTCGAAATAACCGTCACCCTGGAAGAGGGCGCCGATGCCGATGCGGCCGTGGCGGGGCGTGAATTCTCGCTGCAAGCGCGTCCGGACTCGTTCAATGCCACCCGCAACGGCAGCAACAGCTCCAGCGCACAGATCACCGGCAGCAGCGTTACCGATGAAGCCGCCTACCGCAGTACCTTCCCCAGCAATGGTGCGGTGATCAAGTTCACCGGCCCCGGCGCCTATGAGCTGTACGCCCAGCCCTTGACCGCCGACAGCAAGGCGATTGCCAGCGGCACCTTCACGGCGCCCGCGCTGACGGTGGCCGGGGTGACCTACGAAATGTCCGGCTCGCCGGAGGCCGGTGACCAGTTCGCGATCACCGCCAATACCCACCAGAACCAGAACGTGCTGGAAACCATCAGCCAGTTGCGTGCTGCCCTGGATACCCCGGTCACCGGCACGGGCGAAGCCAACGCACTGAAAGACGCGGCTGCCTCGGCCATCGCCAACCTGGCCAGTGCCCGCGAGCAGGTCGATATTACCCGTGGCTCGATTGGTGCCCGTGGTAACTCGCTGGAGATCCAGCGGCAGGAGAACACCAGCCTGGGCCTGGCCAACAAGACGACCCAGAACGCCATCGGCAACACCGACATGTCGCAGGCTGCCATTACCCTGACCTTGCAGCAGGCCATGCTGGAGGCCTCGCAGCTGGCCTTCTCGCGCATCTCGCAGTTGAGCCTGTTCAACAAACTCTAAGGTGGCTTTTCGAGCGCTGGGGCCGCTTTGCGGCCCTTCGCGGGCTTGCCCGCTCCCACAGGGCATTCGCAGGCCTTCAAGCACACGCAAAACCTGTGGGAGCGGGCAAGCCCGCGAAGGGGCGCAAAGCGGCCCCAGCTTTTATGCCCGCGAAAACCCAGTCCCGCACCCTCTGCAAGGCTTTCGTAGCATTTCAATGTGACCAATGAGTCAAAACGGTCATCTTCCCTGTATTCTATGCAGCAGCTGTTGCAGCATTTTGTTACCGGCGCGCAGGCGAGCGCTGCCGGTATTTGGCGCCCTCAATTCATCGAGTGGTGGTCTTTGGCTGTTTTCATTGGGAAGCCAGAATGATTGGCATCAAAAGCATCGCGAGTTACGTGCCTACCGCTGGCCTGGACAACTATGTCCAGGGTGCGAAGTTCGGCAAGGACGAAGAGTTCATGTTCGGCAAGATCGGCGCCTCTTTCCTGCCGCGCAAGGCCGCAGAACAGGAAACCTCCGACCTGTGCGTAGAAGCCGCCCAGGCCCTGTTCGCCAGCAACCCTGACCTGGATCCGCAGTCGATCGATGCGTTGATCGTGGTCACCCAGAACGGTGACGAAGAAGGCCTGCCGCACACCGCTGCCATCGTTCAGAGCAAGCTGGGCCTGTCTACCCGGGTAGCGGCGTTCGATGTGTCGCTGGGCTGCTCGGGCTATGTGTATGGCTTGTATGCGATCAAGGGCTTCATGGAAGCGGCAGGGCTGAAAAATGGCTTGCTGATCACTGCCGACCCGTACTCGAAGATCGTCGACCCGGAAGACCGTAACACCACCATGCTGTTTGGCGACGCCGCCACGGCTACCTGGATGGGTGAAGGCGCGGTCTGGAAGTTGGGCCAGGCGCGTTTCGGCACCGACGGGTCCGGCGCTGAACACCTCAAGGTCAGCGATGGCAAGTTCTTCATGAACGGCCGCCAGGTATTCAACTTCGCCTTGATCAAGGTGCCGGCGCACCTGCATGAGTTGCTGGACGCCAGCGGCCTGCAGTCATCGGATATCGACGCCTTCTGCATCCACCAGGGCAGCGCGGCGATTGTCGACGCGGTCGCGCGCCGTTTCGAAGAGCAGCACCCCGAGAAGTTCGTCAAGGACATGCTCGAAACCGGCAACACTGTGTCGTCCAGCGTGCCACTGCTGCTGCAGAAGCACATGCTCGACGGCAGCTGGAAGCGCGTGGCCATCAGCGGCTTTGGCGTGGGCCTGTCGTGGGGCTCGGCCATCCTCTATCGCGACTGACCCTAGGTCACTTCAAAAAAGCGCCCGGCGGCCACCGCCCGGCGCTTTTTTTTGTGGCTGGAACACCAAGGCATGAACCTCACTGGCTCCCTGTGGGAGCGGGCATGCCCGCGAAGCGATCAACGCGGTGGATGGCACCGGCATTGCCGGTGTTCGCGGGCGCGCCTGCTCCCACAGGGGAGGGTGGGGGCTGGCAATGCCATCAAGCCTGTTCAGCAGCGGAATTTGACGCCAATAAACCGCCCTTAACCCCTTGATTTCTCAGGGCTGGCCTCCTGCCAGCATTTTTTTTTCGAAAAAACCCTCAAGCAACCCGCGCACCCGACGATAACTATTACGAAGGTTCTCTAGGCCAATCCGGCGGTTGCCAAGGCCGGAAGCCGCAGTACCCATCCAACGAGGATTTCGTCATGCCGTTAACCGTTAATACCAACATTGCGTCGATCACTACCCAGGGCAACCTGACCAAGGCGAGCAACGCCCAGACCACTTCGATGCAGCGTCTGTCCTCGGGTCTGCGCATCAACAGCGCTAAAGACGACGCTGCCGGCCTGCAGATCAGCAACCGTCTGACCAGCCAGATCAACGGCCTGGGCCAGGCTGTGAAAAACGCCAACGACGGTATCTCGATTGCCCAGACCGCTGAAGGCGCGATGCAGGCTTCGACCGACATCCTGCAGAAAATGCGTACACTGGCACTGTCCTCGGCTACTGGCTCCCTGAGCGCCGACGACCGTAAGTCGAACAACGACGAATACCAAGCTCTGACTGCAGAACTGACCCGTATCTCGCAGACCACCACCTTCGGCGGTCAAAAGCTGCTGGACGGTTCTTATGGCACCAAGGCCATTCAGGTTGGTGCAAATGCAAACGAAACGATCAACCTGTCGCTGGAGAACGTAGCGGCAAATCAGATCGGTTCCCAGCAGGTGAAGAGTATTACAGCCTCTCCGAAAGCAACCGGTCTGACTGGCGGTGATCTCACTGTAACTGGTAATGGTCAGAGTGAGGACTTCAAGGTTAAAGCTGGCGCCTCTGCAAAAGAAATCGCCAAAGGTCTTAATGGTATCATTGGTGGTCTTACCGCCACTGCTAGTACTGAAGTTAGCTTCACTGTAGATGCAGCTGCTTCAACCACGCCAGCGGATTTCACGATTACTGTGGGTGACCAAGACGTCACACTGCTGGGCGTGAGGGACACGGCTTCGCTTGCTGATCAGCTGAAGTCCAACTCCGCGAAATTGGGCATTAGCGTTAACTATGATGAAAGCAATGGCTCACTTTCCATCAAGTCTGACACCGGTGAAAACGTTGCTTTCTCTGACACCAACGCTGGTGCCGTTGCTGCAATTAAAGTTGCAAGCAAAGGTGGTGATGGCCTCTATAGCACCGCTGTTGCGATTGCTGACACAATGATCGCTACTGGTGCAGTATCTCTGGATTCTGCGAAAGGCTATTCTTTGACCAGTGCTGGTACAGCAGTTACTGAGCTGTTTGGCGCGAAAGGCACTTCTGAAAAAACAACTATTGCCCAAACTGATGTAACCGACGCAACCAAGGCACAAAACGCCTTGGCCGTCATCGACAAGGCCATCGGCTCCATCGACAGCGTCCGTTCGGGCCTGGGTGCTACCCAGAACCGTCTGCAAACCACCGTCGACAACCTGCAGAACATCCAGAAGAACTCCACCGCTGCCCGTTCCACCGTGCAGGACGTGGACTTCGCTTCGGAAACTGCCGAGCTGACCAAGCAGCAGACCCTGCAGCAGGCTTCGACTGCGATCCTGTCGCAGGCCAACCAGCTGCCATCCTCGGTCCTGAAACTGCTCCAGTAATTCAGGCGCCTGAGTAAAGGGTGAAAGGGCGCGTTTACGTGCCCTTTTGCCTTTTTTGACATGAGGAGTTCGAAACATGGACATGAGTGTCAAGCTGAGCCAAGTGTATCCGTCCGTGTTACCCCAGGCGCCAGTAGCTGATCGGGACTCAGCGGCACCTGCCAAAGTGCAGGAAGTTGCTGCCCCCGAGAAACAGCCGCACTCGCGCGAAGACCTGGAAAAGGCAGTTGGCGAAATTCGTGATTTCGTCCAGTCGAGCCAGCGTCAGCTGGACTTTTCCATTGATGATTCCACGGGTCGGGTTGTAGTCAAGGTGATTGCTACCCAGTCCGGCGAGGTGATCCGGCAGCTTCCGTCGGAACTTGCGCTTAAGTTGGCGCAAAGCCTCAGTGAAGCCAGTAGCTTGCTGTTCGATGATCAGGCGTAGGCTGGCATGATTTTTGTTGTTGTCGATAATTTGATGGATATTTCCGCCAAGGATCCGGCAGCTACTGAACAAGGAGAGCAATGATGGCAGGTACAACAGTCAGTGGTATTGGCTCGGGCATTGACACCCAGGCGATCGTCGAGTCCCTGGTGGCCGCGCAAAAGGCGCCAAAACAGGCCCAGATCAATACCCAAACACTGAAGGCAACCACCACGTTGTCCTCTATTGGCAAGATTCAGGCCGCTCTGGATGCCTTCCGTGGCGCATTAACCACAATGACCGACAGTAACAGCTTCGGTGGACTCAGCCTGAAGTCTTCGGATGAGAAGGTCGCGACCGTGACCATGGGCACCGGGGCCGCAAATGGCTCGTTCAAGCTGATCGTCGACAAGCTGGCGACTGCGTCGAAAGTCTCGACCAAGGTCTATGCGAATGGCGCCGGCTCGGTAGTCAATAGCGGCACCACGTCGACTACCTTGACCATGAGTCAGGGCGGTAAGGACTTTGATCTGAGCGTTCCCCCTGGTGCAACGTTGCAGCAGGTGCGCGATAGCATCAATAGTCAGTTTGGTACGGCAGGTCTGAGTGCCAACGTACTGACTGATGCCAATGGCTCTCGTTTGATTGTCACCTCGACCACGATGGGGGAAGGCTCCGATATTACGCTTTCGGGCAACTCGGGCATCGATACTGGCTATTCCGTAGTCGATGAGCCGACGGACGCCGAGTACACCCTCGATGGCATCGCAATGAAGTCCAAGACCAACGATATCAATGATGCCGTCACTGGGCTCAATATCAAGTTGGTGGGTATTTCGCCGACGAGCGCCACCAGTGGAGAAAAGACAGCGACCATTTTATCGCTGACTACCAGTTCCACCACCTTGAAGTCGGGCCTCAAGGGTTTCATCGATACCTACAATGCCTTGCTTACGGTTCTGAACGCTGAAACAAAGGTCACCAAGAATGCCGATGGCACCATGACGGCCGCTGCGCTGACCGGTGATGCGACCATGCGCACCTTGATGACTTCCATCCGTGAAGAACTCAATGCGGTATCGGGCAACGGTACGCTGAAATCGCTGGCCGCCTTTGGCGTCACCTCGGCCCAGGATGGCGGTGCGCTGAGCCTGGACGACAAGAAGTGGGACAAGGCCGCTACCAGCAATGCGGCGGACCTGACCAGCATCTTCAATGGCAAGGACGGCCTGTTGGCACGCCTGCAAAAGGTCACCGAGCCTTTCGCCAAGGCCAGCACCGGCACCCTCGCCGAGCGCTCCAAGGTCCTGAGCGAGAGCCTGACCAAGCTCAAGTCCGAGCAGGACACCCTGGACGCCCGCATGGAAGCCCTGCAAAAAAGCCTGCAGGACAAGTACAACAACATGGATACCTTGGTCACGCAGTTGCGTCAGCAGCAGAACTCGGTACTCAGCACGCTCAACGCGCTGAACAAGTCGAACAGCGACGATTGATCCGTGAGCTTTACATGAAGCCTGGCCACAGTGCCTGGCTTCATGTCATCGGCCGGTAAAGTTTTTCTCGATCCGCCCGATACAAGGAATATCTCCCCTAAGCCTGCCCGTCACGAGGTCGCAAGATGAATCCCATGAGAGCCCTTCGTCAGTACCAGAAGGTCAATTCCCATGCCCAGATTTCCGAAGCCACGCCGCATCGCCTGGTGCAGATGCTGATGGAGGGAGGTCTCGATCGGATGGCCCAGGCCAAGGGTGCCATGGCGCGCGGTGACATCGCCGAGAAGGGGCTGATGCTGGGCAAGGCGATCGACATCATCATCGGCCTGCGTGACGGCCTGCAGCCGGAGAAAAGCGAAAACCCCGAGTATGTGGAAAACCTCGACGCCCTCTATGTATACATGACCAACCGGCTCATGCAGGCGAATGTCGACAACGATGCCAGCATCATCGACGAAGTTGCGCAACTGCTGATTACCGTGAAAAGCGGTTGGGATGGCATTGCCGACGCCCAGCCCGCCAGCTGACGGCAAGGAGATTAACGTGAACGCACTGCAACGCCTCGATGACACCTGCGATGCCCTGATCGGCGCTCTTGGTGAACGTGACTGGGACGCTATTGCCAAGTTGGATGTGGCATGTCGCACCTGCATCGACGAGGTACTGGAAAACCACACGATGGACCAGGGGTTGCTGCGCGAAAAGCTGGAAGGGGTTTTGGAGGTCTACCGCAACCTCATCGATGTGACAACCGGTGAACGCCAGGCAATTGCCGAAGAGATGATGCAGATCAACCAAGCAAAAAATGCTTCAAAGGTATATCATCTCTTCAGGTAAGATGCGCACAACATTAGAAAAGGCGCCATAAATTTGACTGTATGGCCCTTTTTGACTTAACTAGTGGCTGTTTTCGAATTCTAGACGTCCGAACACTGACCATTCAGTCGGAATGATGTCGAGCATGCCCCTTGCAGGGTGCCGATATGACTAGGGAAGTTGCTATTGCATGTGGCGTGAAACCAAGATCCTGCTGATCGATGACGACAGCGCGCGCCGCCGCGACCTCGCGGTGGTGCTGAACTTTCTCGGCGAAGAAAACCTCGCGTGCGCCAGCCACGACTGGCAGCAGGCGGTGGAGCCTTTGGCCTCGAGCCGTGAAGTGCTGTGCGTGCTCATCGGCGCTGTAAACGCCCCTGGCAATGTGCTTGGGTTGCTTAAGACAGTGGCTGCATGGGATGAGTTCCTTCCTGTTCTACTTTTAGGTGAAATTTCTTCTGCAGACCTGCCGGAGGAGCTTCGCCGCCGCGTCCTTTCCAACCTGGAAATGCCGCCAAGCTATAGCCAGCTGCTCGATTCGCTGCACCGTGCCCAGGTCTATCGCGAGATGTACGACCAGGCACGCGAGCGCGGTCGCCAGCGCGAACCCAACTTGTTCCGCAGCCTGGTCGGCACCAGTCGTGCCATCCAGCACGTGCGGCAGATGATGCAGCAGGTGGCCGATACCGACGCCAGCGTGCTGATCCTAGGTGAGTCGGGTACCGGCAAGGAAGTGGTCGCGCGCAACCTGCACTACCACTCCAAGCGCCGCGAAGCGCCGTTTGTGCCGGTCAACTGCGGCGCGATCCCAGCCGAGTTGCTGGAAAGCGAGCTGTTCGGCCACGAGAAGGGTGCCTTCACCGGTGCGATCACCAGCCGTGCCGGGCGTTTCGAGCTGGCCAACGGCGGCACCCTGTTCCTCGACGAAATCGGCGACATGCCGTTGCCGATGCAGGTCAAGCTGCTGCGCGTGCTGCAGGAGCGCACCTTCGAGCGCGTGGGCAGCAACAAGACCCAGAGCATTGATGTGCGCATCATTGCCGCTACGCACAAGAACCTCGAGAACATGATCGAGGACGGCACCTTCCGCGAAGACTTGTACTACCGGCTGAACGTGTTCCCCATCGAGATGGCACCGCTGCGCGAGCGGGTGGAAGACATTCCGCTGCTGATGAACGAGCTGATCTCGCGCATGGAGCACGAGAAACGCGGTTCCATCCGTTTCAATTCCGCTTCGATCATGTCGTTGTGCCGGCACGGCTGGCCGGGCAACGTGCGTGAGCTGGCCAACCTGGTCGAGCGCATGGCGATCATGCACCCGTACGGGGTGATTGGCGTGTCCGAGCTGCCGAAGAAGTTTCGTTACGTCGATGACGAAGACGAGCAGATGGTCGACAGCCTGCGCAGCGACCTGGAAGAGCGCGTGGCGATCAATGGCAATACGCCGAATTTCGGCAGTCATGCGATGCTGCCGCCTGAAGGCCTGGACCTGAAGGACTACCTGGGTAGCCTGGAGCAGGGCCTGATCCAGCAGGCGCTGGACGATGCCAACGGTATCGTTGCGCGCGCGGCTGAACGTTTGCGTATTCGTCGCACCACGTTGGTGGAGAAGATGCGCAAGTACGGCATGAGCCGCCAGGGGGGCGAGGAGCAGGCGGAGGATTGATGGGGGCGTCGGGGTGTTCACCTCGACCTTTCTAGTGCCTGTTAGATCGAGCGCCGCCCGCGCGGCGCATCGCGAGCTCGCGCTCGCTCCTACGTTTGTTTCGGGCGAGTGAGGCCTGTGACAGGCGCGCGCGACCGCCTTGTTCGTACGACGCGATATTGAGCCATGCGCCAAGGCATTCGCGCGCAAATCCCCCAGGAATAATTGGCCCGAAACAAACGTAGGAGCGAGCGCCAGCTCGCGATGCGCCGCGCGGGCGGCGCTCGATTTGCGCCCCCGCCATAAATCTCAAGCCAAGCGTTATGCCCCTATCCCCGGCACGGCTATTGCTACACCGCTGGCACCACACCGTTTTTATGACGGTCAGCCACGCGAGAGAGCACGATGCCCCAGGCCGCCAAACTATCCCGAGCCCCCGGTCCGCAGGGGCATACCCCGGTCGAGCAGGACAGCCGCCAGGGTATCGAGCACACCTTCGCCCTGTACAATCAGGTGTCCAGCCAGCTGAGCCAGTCCTACAGCCTGCTCGAAGCCCGGGTCAGCGAGCTGAAGGGCGAACTGGCGGTGGTCAGCGCCCAGCGCATCGACGAACTCAGTGAAAAGGAACGCCTGGCCAACCGCCTGCAGAACCTGCTGGACCTGCTGCCTGGCGGGGTGATCGTGATCGATGGCCAAGGCCTTGTGCGTGAAGCCAACCCGGCCGCCTGCCAACTGCTCGGCGAGCCGTTGCTCGGCCAGCTGTGGCGCCAGGTGATCGCCCGCAGCTTTGCACCGCGCAAGGACGACGGCCATGAAGTCTCGCTACGCGACGGCCGCCGCCTGTCCATCGCCACCCGTTCCCTGGACGCCGAGCCTGGCCAGTTGGTGCTGCTCAACGACCTGACTGAAACCCGACGCCTGCAGGACCAGTTGGCGCGCCATGAGCGCCTGTCGGCGCTGGGGCGCATGGTCGCCTCGCTGGCACATCAGATCCGTACCCCCTTGTCGGCAGCCATGCTCTACGCCAGCCATCTGGCCGACAGCGCGCACGAGCTTGATGCCGAAACCCGCCAGCGCTTTGCCGAGACTTTGAAAGAGCGCCTGCACGAACTGGAACACCAGGTGCGCGACATGCTGGTATTCGCCCGTGGCGAGCTGCCGCTGGGCGATCGGCTCACCCCCAAGGCCCTGTTCCAGGCCTTGCAGCAGGCCGCCCAGGCCCATGTGCAGGGGCACGCCGTGCGCTGGCAGTGCGACAGCCACCTGGGTGAGCTGCTCTGCAATCGGGACACCCTGGTGGGGGCGTTGCTCAACCTGATCGAGAATGCCTTGCAGGCCAGCGAAGGCCCGGCGCAGTTGAAAGTGCACCTGTACCGCCGCCAGCGCACCCTGCACCTGTGCGTGAGTGATGCCGGCAGCGGCATCGACGCCAGCTTGTTGGCGCGCCTGGGTGAGCCGTTTCTGACCACCAAGGCCACCGGCACCGGCCTGGGGCTGGCGGTGGTCAAGGCGGTGGTGCGGGCGCACCAGGGCAGCCTGAGCCTGCGCTCCAAGGTCGGTCGTGGCACCTGCGTGCGGGTCGAGCTGCCGTTGATCGACGGGCAATTGGCGGAGGGCGTGTAATGGCGATCAAGGTGCTGCTGGTCGAGGATGACCGCGTATTGCGCCAGGCCCTGGGTGACACGCTGGCAATCGGCGGCTTTGCCTACCAGGCAGTCGGCAGTGCCGAGGAAGCCCTGGAGGCCGTGCACAATGGCGCCTTCAGCCTGGTGGTGAGCGATGTGAACATGCCCGGCATGGATGGCCACCAGTTGCTCGCGCAGTTGCGCCGCCAGCAACCACAGTTGCCGGTGTTGTTGATGACCGCGCATGCGGCGGTCGAGCGTGCGGTGGAGGCCATGCGCCAAGGGGCTGCCGATTACCTGGTCAAACCGTTCGAGCCCAAGGCGCTGCTCACCCTGGTCGAGCGGCATGCGGCCGGCCGGGTCACGGGCGAAGAGGGGCCGGTGGCCTGCGAGCCGGCTAGCCGCCAGCTTCTGGAGCTGGCGGCGCGCGTGGCGCGCAGCGATTCCACCGTGCTGATTTCCGGTGAGTCTGGTACGGGCAAGGAAGTGCTGGCGCGCTACATTCACCAGCAATCCCCGCGGGCGGCACAGCCCTTTGTGGCGATCAACTGTGCGGCGATCCCCGACAACATGCTCGAAGCCACCTTGTTCGGGCACGAAAAGGGCGCCTTTACCGGTGCCATTGCTTCCCAGCCCGGCAAGTTCGAGCAGGCCGAGGGCGGCACCTTGCTGCTCGACGAAATTTCGGAAATGCCCATGGCACTGCAGGCCAAGCTGTTACGGGTGCTGCAGGAGCGCGAGGTAGAGCGGGTAGGCGGGCGCAAGCCGGTCAGTCTCGACATTCGGGTATTGGCCACCACCAATCGCGACCTGGCTGGCGAGGTGGCCGCGGGGCGTTTCCGTGAAGACCTGTACTACCGGCTTTCGGTCTTCCCCCTGGCCTGGCGCCCGCTGCGCGAGCGCCCTGGCGACATTCTGCAACTGGCCGAGCGCCTGCTGGCGCGGCATGTGGCGAAGATGAAGCATGCCCCGGTGCGCTTGTCGGCGCAGGCACAGGCCTGTTTGCAAGGCTACGCCTGGCCGGGCAACGTCCGTGAACTGGACAACGCCCTGCAGCGGGCGCTGATTCTGCAGCAGGGCGGGGTGATCGAAGTGGCGGATTTCTGTCTGGCAGGCGCCATTCCCTTGTCAGCTGGCAATGAGCCATTACCGACAGCCGCCGCTGAAGCCAGCGGCCTGGGGGATGACATGCGCCGCCACGAGTACCAGATGATCATCGATACCCTGCGCGCCGAACGTGGCCGCCGCAAGGAAGCCGCCGAACGGCTCGGCATCAGCCCGCGCACCCTGCGCTACAAACTGGCGCAGATGCGCGATGCCGGGTTTGACGTCGAGGCCAGCTTGTTCGGCTGACAGGCCCAGTTCGAACGCGCGACGCGGCCTGTGTGGGAGCGGGCGCGCCCGCGAAGAATCCAACCCGCTGCATGGCACCGGCTGCGCCGGTGTTCGCGGGCAAGCCCGCACGGGGATCGCATCAGGGCTGACAGGTGTTTGCCACAAGGTATGCAGCGCCTGTTAGAGCGAGCGCCGCCCGCGCGGCGCATCGCGAGCTGCGCTCGCTCCTACGTTTGTTTCGGGCCAATTATTCCTGTGGGATTTGCGCGCGAACGCCTTGGCGCATGCCTCAAAATCGCGTCGTACGAACAAGGCGGCCGCGCGCATCTGGCACAGGGGTTACTGGCCCGAAACAAACGTAGGAGCGAGCGCAGCTCGCGATGCGCCGCGCGGGCGGCGCTCAATCTCACAGGCACTGAAGATGCAGCGGCTACCCTTGCCAGGAACCATAGAATCTCCCTCAGGGGTGTGATGTTGCCTGAACGATAGAGGCTGGCACCTTTGTTGCTTTACGTAGGCTATTCGCTGCATGGGTGTCAAAAAAATGCGGCCGCAGGAGAGAGAAGGGTCATGAGCCAAGGTGTTGAATTCAATCGTCTGATGCTGGATATGCGTGCCATGCAGGCCGACGCCATGTCGCTGCCCAAGGTCACCGCTGCACCCGAGCTGGCGCCCGGTCAAAGCACCTTTGCCGACATGCTCGGCCAGGCCATAGGCAAGGTTCATGAAACCCAGCAAGCCTCGACCCAGTTGGCCAACGCCTTCGAAATCGGCAAGAGCGGCGTCGACCTCACCGACGTGATGATCGCTTCGCAAAAGGCCAGCGTGTCGATGCAGGCCATGACCCAGGTACGCAACAAGCTGGTCCAGGCGTACCAGGACATCATGCAGATGCCGGTTTGAGGACGGATGTAACCCATGGCTGAAGCAGTCGTCGATAACGCCCCCGCCAAGGCTGGTTCGCCAGCGGCCAAGCCGCCGCTGTTCGGCATGGCGTTTCTGGAAAACATCGCGCAGATGCCCATGCTGCGGCAGGTCGGCCTCATGGTCGGCCTGGCGGCCAGCGTGGCGATCGGCTTTGCCGTGGTGCTGTGGTCGCAGCAACCCGATTACCGTCCGCTGTACGGCAGCTTGTCGGGCATGGACACCAAGCAGGTCATGGACACCCTGGCTGCGGCCGACATTCCGTACAACGTCGAACCCAATTCTGGCGCCTTGCTGGTCAAGTCCGATGACCTCGCCCGCGCACGCCTGAAACTGGCCGCGGCGGGCGTGGCACCAAGCGACGGCAACGTGGGCTTTGAACTGCTCGACAAGGAGCAGGGCCTGGGCACCAGCCAGTTCATGGAGGCTACCCGCTACCGCCGCAGCCTGGAAGGCGAGCTGGCGCGCACCGTGTCGAGCCTGAACAACGTCAAGGCCGCCCGCGTTCACCTGGCCATTCCGAAAAGCTCGGTGTTCGTGCGCGACGAACGCAAGCCCAGCGCTTCGGTACTGGTCGAGTTGTACCCAGGCCGCGCCCTGGAGCCCGGGCAGGTGATGGCTATCGTCAACCTGGTCGCCACCAGCGTGCCGGAGCTGGACAAGTCACAGGTCACCGTGGTGGACCAGAAGGGCAACCTGCTGTCCGAGCAGATCCAGGATTCTGCGCTGACCCAGGCTGGCAAGCAGTTCGACTACAGCCGCCGGGTGGAAAGCATGCTCACCCAGCGTGTGCACAACATTTTGCAGCCGGTGCTGGGCAACGACCGCTACAAGGCCGAAGTGTCCGCCGACCTGGACTTCAGCGCGGTCGAGTCCACTTCCGAGCAGTTCAACCCCGACCAACCAGCGCTGCGCAGTGAGCAGTCGGTTGATGAGCAACGTGCCAGCAGCCAAGGCCCGCAGGGCGTGCCTGGGGCGCTGAGCAACCAGCCGCCCGGTGCGGCCACGGCACCGCAGACCACCGGTGGCGCCGCCACCCCGGCAGCGGCCATTCAGCCTGGGCAACCGCTGGTCGATGCCAATGGCCAGCAGATCATGGACCCGGCCACCGGCCAGCCGATGCTCGCGCCGTACCCGTCGGACAAGCGTCAGCAAAGCACGAAGAACTTCGAGCTGGACCGCTCGATCAGCCACACCCGCCAGCAGCAAGGGCGCATGACCCGTCTGTCGGTGGCCGTGGTGGTCGACGACCAGGTCAAGATCGACCCGGCGACTGGTGACACCACCCGTGCCCCGTGGGGCAGCGAAGACCTGGCGCGCTTTACCCGCCTGGTGCAGGACGCCGTTGGTTTCGATGCCAGCCGTGGCGACAGCGTGACGGTGATCAACGTGCCGTTCGCGGCCGACCGTGGCGAGGAAATTGCCGACATCGCCTTTTACCAGCAGCCGTGGTTCTGGGATATCGTCAAGCAGGTGTTGGGCGTAGTGTTCATCCTGGTGCTGGTATTCGGTGTACTGCGGCCGGTGTTGAACAACATTACAGGGGGCGGCAAGCAAGCTGCCCCGGATAGCGACATGGAGCTGGGCGGCATGATGGGTCTGGATGGCGAACTGGCCAACGACCGCGTCAGCTTGGGTGGCCCGACAAGCATTCTGCTGCCTAGCCCAAGCGAGGGTTACGAGGCACAGCTCAACGCAATCAAAGGCCTGGTGGCCGAAGACCCGGGCCGTGTTGCCCAGGTCGTGAAAGAGTGGATCAACGCCGATGAGTGATAACCGAGCCGTTACCGCCAAGCTGAGCCGCGTGGACAAGGCGGCGATCCTGTTGCTTTCGCTGGGTGAAACCGATGCGGCTCAGGTGCTGCGGCACATGGGCCCCAAGGAGGTACAGCGGGTAGGTGTAGCCATGGCGCAGATGGGCAATGTGCACCGTGACCAGGTCGAGCAGGTGATGAGCGAGTTCGTCGACATTGTCGGCGACCAGACCAGCTTGGGCGTGGGCTCTGATGCCTATATCCGCAAGATGCTTAACCAGGCGCTGGGCGAGGACAAGGCCAACGGCCTGGTCGACCGCATCCTGCTGGGTGGCAACACCAGTGGCCTGGACAGCCTGAAGTGGATGGAGCCGCGCGCCGTGGCGGATGTGATCCGCTACGAGCACCCGCAGATCCAGGCCATCGTGGTCGCCTACCTCGACCCCGACCAGGCCGGCGAGGTACTGAGCAACTTCGACCACAAGGTGCGCCTGGACATCGTGCTGCGCGTGTCGTCGCTCAACACTGTGCAGCCAGCGGCCTTGAAGGAATTGAACCAGATTCTGGAGAAGCAGTTCTCGGGCAACTCCAACGCCGCGCGCACCACCCTGGGTGGCATCAAGCGCGCCGCCGACATCATGAACTTCCTCGACAGCTCCGTGGAAGGCGCGTTGATGGATGCGATCCGCGAAATCGACAGCGACCTGTCGGAGCAGATCGAAGACCTGATGTTCGTCTTCAACAACCTGGCCGATGTCGACGACCGCGGTATCCAGGCGCTGCTGCGCGAGGTGTCGTCGGACGTGCTGGTGGTATCGCTCAAGGGTGCCGACGAGCGCGTCAAGGACAAGATATTCAAGAACATGTCCAAGCGTGCCTCGGAGCTGCTGCGCGACGACCTGGAGGCCAAGGGCCCGGTGCGGGTCAGCGATGTGGAAACGGCGCAAAAGGAAATCCTCACCATTGCCCGGCGCATGGCCGAAGCCGGCGAGATCGTGCTTGGCGGCAAAGGCGCCGAGGAAATGATTTAAGCGGCAAGCTACAAGCGGCAAGCTAAAAGAAGCAGCAGCCCTTGCGCAGCCTGCTTTTTCTTCAAACTTGCCGCTTGAAGCTTGCCGCTATGACCCACAGGCATTACCAATGTCCACCAAAGAACACCACCCCAGCGACCTGATCCGTGCCCGCGACCTCGAGGGCGTGGATGTATGGGCGTTGCCCAGTTTCGACCCGCAACCCGAGCCCCAACCTGAGCCAGAACCCGAGGTGGTCGAGGACGAAATCGAGGAAGTGCCGCTGGAAGAAGTCCAGCCACTGACCCTGGAAGAGCTCGAAGCCATACGCCAGGAAGCCTACAACGAGGGCTTCGCCACCGGTGAGCGCGAGGGCTTCCATAGCACCCAGCTCAAGGTTCGCCAGGAGGCCGAAGAGGCGCTCAAGGCCAAGCTCGACAGCCTTGAGCGGCTGATGAGCAACCTGATGGCGCCGATTGCCGAGCAAGACACGCAGATCGAAAAGCAGCTGGTGCAGCTGGTCGCGCACATGACCCGCCAGGTGATCGGCCGTGAGCTGCGCACCGACTCCAGCCAGATCACCCAGGTGTTGCGCGAGGCACTCAAGCTGCTGCCCATGGGCGCGGACAACATTCGTATTCACCTCAACCCGCAGGATTTCGAGCTGGCCAAGGCCCTGCGCGAACGGCACGAGGAAAACTGGCGGCTATTGGAAGACAGCGCCTTGTTACCTGGGGGTTGCCGCATCGAAACCGCGCACAGTCGCATCGACGCGAGCATGGAAACGCGTACCGAAAAGGCCGTGGCGCAGTTGTTCGACCAGTTGCACGACCATTCCCTGCACCCGGCTCAACCCGACCTGGCGATAGACCTGGATGCGCCGCTCGAGCCTGCCGTGGACAACCCTGATGCGCCTTGAACGCACCAGTTTCAGCAAGCGCCTGGGCAGTTACGCCGAGGCCATTGCGCTGCCCGCCCAGCCCATCGTCGAAGGCCGCCTGCTGCGCATGGTCGGCCTTACCCTGGAGGCCGAAGGTCTGCGTGCCGCCGTTGGCAGCCGCTGCCTGGTGATCAACGACGACAGTTACCACCCGGTGCAGGTCGAGGCCGAGGTCATGGGCTTTGCCGGGTCCAAGGTGTTCCTCATGCCGGTGGGCAGCATTGTCGGCATTGCCCCGGGTGCACGCGTGGTGCCGCTGGATGACGGCGGCCGCCTGCCCATGGGCATGAGCATGCTCGGCCGGGTGCTGGACGGTGCGGGCCGCGCGCTGGATGGCAAGGGCGGAATGAAAGCCGAGGATTGGGTGCCGATGGACGGCCCGGTGATCAACCCGCTCAACCGCGACCCGATCAGCAAACCGCTGGATGTGGGTATTCGCAGCATCAACGGCCTGCTGACCGTCGGCCGGGGTCAGCGCCTGGGCCTGTTTGCCGGTACCGGCGTGGGTAAATCGGTATTGCTGGGCATGATGACCCGCTTCACCGAAGCGGAAATCATCGTGGTCGGCCTGATTGGCGAGCGGGGCCGCGAGGTCAAGGAATTCATCGAGCACATTCTCGGTGAGGAGGGCCTGAAGCGCTCCGTGGTGGTCGCCTCGCCGGCCGACGATGCCCCCCTGATGCGCCTGCGCGCCGCCATGTACTGCACGCGCATTGCCGAGTACTTCCGCGATAAAGGCAAGAATGTGCTGTTGCTGATGGATTCGCTGACCCGTTTTGCCCAGGCCCAGCGGGAAATTGCCCTGGCCATTGGCGAGCCGCCGGCCACGCGGGGTTATCCGCCGTCGGTGTTTGCCAAGCTGCCCAAGCTGGTGGAGCGTGCGGGTAATGGCTTGCCGGGCGGAGGGTCGATCACCGCGTTCTATACCGTGCTGTCCGAAGGTGACGATCAGCAAGACCCCATCGCGGATTCGGCGCGTGGTGTGCTTGACGGGCACTTCGTGCTGTCGCGGCGCCTCGCGGAGGAAGGCCATTACCCGGCCATCGATATCGAAGCCTCGATCAGCCGGGTGATGCCGCAGGTGGTGGATGCCGACCACTTGCGCCAGGCGCAGAAATTCAAGCAGCTGTGGTCGCGCTTGTCGCAAAGCCGCGACCTGATCAGCGTGGGTGCCTATGTGGCGGGCGGCGATCCGGAGACTGACCTGGCGATTGCCCTGCAGTCGAAGCTGGTGGGTTTCTTGCGCCAGGGCCTGCGTGAAAACGTGGGTATGGCGCAGAGCCGTGAAGAGCTGGGGGCGATCTTCACGCCCCCTGCTGGCTGATAGGCCATGGCCCTCCCTGGGCGCGCCGCGCGCCTGGCGCCGGTGGTGGACATGGCCGAAGAGGCCGAGCGCAAGGCCGCCCAGCGGCTGGGCCATTTCCAGCAGCAAGTTGCCGTCGCCCAGGCCAAGCTGGCCGAGCTGGAGCGGTTTCGCGAAGACTACCAGCAGCAGTGGCTCAACCGCGGTGGGCAGGGGGTCAATGGCAACTGGCTGGTGAACTACCAGCGCTTCCTTGGCCAGTTGGAAACGGCGATGACCCAGCAGCGGCAGAGCCTGGTCTGGCACCAGAACAACCTCGACAATGCCCGTGGTACGTGGCAGCAGGCCTACGCCCGGGTGGAGGGGCTGCGCAAGCTGGTGCAGCGCTACCTGGACGAGGCCCGCCGCGCCGAGGACAAGCGTGAGCAGCGCCTGCTGGACGAGTTGTCCCAGCGCCTGCCGCGGCAAGATCAGTTCTGAATCCGTGGCGTCGCTTTGTGAAGCGGCCTGTGGGCGCCGTGTTCTTGCCGCCCGTGCCATCGCCTGCTAAACCTTCAACAAGCTGTATTCGCCATCATCGAAGGAATCGCTCGCATGGCAGTGGAAACTGATCTCACGCAGGATGGGAAAACGTTGACGATCAAGATCAAAGGACGCTTCGATTTCAGCCAGCATCAGGAATTTCGCGGTGCTTATGAGCGCCAACCAGGCGGGCACGATCGCGTGGTTGTCGATTTGAAAGACACGACCCACCTCGACAGTTCGGCCCTGGGCATGCTGTTGCTGCTGCGTGACCATGCGGGCGAAACGGTCGAGGTGGAAGTGATGAATCCCAGCTCCGATGTGCGCAAGATTCTCGCCATCTCCAATTTCGAAAAACTCTTCAAGATCAGCTGAGCGCCGACATGCCGGCCGAACAGGCATTGACCGTACTGGTTGCCGAGGACGGTGCCGCCGACCGTCTGTTGCTGGCGCAGATCGTGCGCCGCCAGGGGCACGAGGTTGTCACTGCGGAAAATGGTGAGCAGGCCGTGGCGCTGTTCGTCGAGCGGCGCCCGCAGTTGGTGCTGCTGGATGCGCTGATGCCGGTCATGGACGGCTTCGAGGCGGCGCGGCAGATCAAGGCCCTGGCCGGCGAGGCGCTGGTGCCGATCATTTTCCTCACCTCACTGAACGAGGAGGTGGCCCTGGTGCGTTGCCTGGAAGCGGGCGGCGATGACTTCATGGCCAAGCCCTACAGCGCGGTAATACTGGCAGCCAAGATCCGCGCCATGGACCGCCTGCGTCGGTTGCAGGGTACCGTGCTGGCGCAGCGCGACCAGATCGCCCGGCACCACCACCACTTGCTCAACGAACAGCGGGTGGCCAAGGCCGTGTTCGACAAGGTGGCGCATGCCGGCTGCCTGGCGGCGCCGAACATCCGCTACCTGCAATCACCCTACGCCTTGTTCAATGGTGACCTGATGCTGGCGGCCTTCACGCCGGCCGGCGACATGCGTGTACTGCTGGGTGATTTTACCGGCCACGGCTTGCCGGCTGCGGTGGGTGCCATGCCGCTGGCGGAGGTGTTCTACGGCATGACCGCCAAGGGCTACGGCATGGCCGAGGTCCTGCGCGAGATGAACGCCAAGCTCAAGCGTATTCTGCCGGTCGACATGTTCTGCTGCGCGGTGCTGCTAAATCTGAGCATGCAGTGTGGCGCAGTAGAGGTATGGAATGGCGGCATGCCTGACGTCTACCACCTCTCGCTGGATGGCCAGGTGTTGTCGGTGCTGCAGTCTCGGCACCTGCCGCTGGGTATTCTGGCGGCCGAACGCTTCGATGCCAGCACAGAGATGTTGCCGCTGGTGCCAGGGGAGCGCCTGTTCCTGCTGTCGGACGGGGTGCTGGAAACTGCCGACGAGCAGGAGCGCCTGTTCGGCGAGCGGCGCCTGCGCGAGGTGCTGAACGCCAATCGTGACCCGGCCTGCTTGTTCGACGAGCTGCTGTTGGCCCTGGAGCGTTTTGGAGGGCACCCGCGCGACGATATCAGCCTGTGCGATATCCGCATGTTCGGTGCCAAAGAGCGGCCACCGATGCCGGTGGTGTACGCTGACAGCGGCCGGTCAAGCCCGCAGGACTGGTCGTTGGCGTTCGAGGTGCGGGGTGCCAGCCTCAAAAGTTTCAATCCGGTGCCCTACCTGGTGCAGTTGTTGCAGGAAATACCCGGCTTGCGAGCGCGCACTGGCCACTTGCACAGCGTGCTCAGCGAGTTGTATTCCAATGCGCTGGAGCATGGCGTGCTCGGTCTGGACTCGCAGCTCAAATGCGATGTGCAGGGCTTTGCCGACTATTATCAAGAACGGGCGCGGCGCCTGGCATCGCTGGCTGAAGGTTGTGTAAGTATCCGTTTCAGGGTTGAACCGCGTGGCCAGGGTGGGCGTCTGAGTATCGAAGTCAGCGACAGCGGCGCTGGTTTCGATGTGCCGAGCGTACTGGCACGGGCTGTGCCGGACCACGGCCTGAGTGGGCGTGGCCTGAAACTGGTGCGGCAGCTGGCCGGTGATGCGCGCTGGGCAGAGGGAGGGCGGTGTGCGCAGGTGGAATTCGAATGGTGAGCCCCGGGCGGGCTTGGGCATAATCTGCTTGATCAGGGAGTGAGCAAGTGATGGACATGCATATCGATCACCAGGTTCTCAAGGGCCTGCGTGAGGTCATGGAGGATGAGTATCTGACGTTGGTGGAGACGTTTCTCACGGACTCGGAGCGCCGCGTGGAGCAGCTACTCGCGGCGAAAAATGCGGCAGAACTCAGGATGGCTGCACACAGCTTCAAGGGCAGTAGCAGCAATATGGGCGCCATGGTGTTGGCCAGCCTGTGCCAGCAGCTTGAAGAGCGTGCGCGGCGGCCGCCGCTGTATGGCATCGAGGACCTGATCAGCCGCATTGATCGGGAGTATCAGGAGGTAAAGCGCTTTTATCGCGGTGAGAAAGATCGCATTTCTACCGGCTGACGACTAGTTGGCGCGAGTCTTGCTTTTCTCCGCCAGGAAGATACTCACGTTCTGGCGCGGAGACCGCTCGATGCCTGTCGCACCCAACCCTTTTTTGCAAGCCAATGCCCCCGCCAGTAGCGCGCGTTCAACTGCCCTGCAGGCAGACAAACCCGTGCAGGCGTTGGGCGACAAGGGCGACGGCTTCGACCAGGTCATGGCCCGGCAGCGGCGCAACCCGCCGGCTGGGCCCGATGACAAGGTTGCCCAGGCCAGGCCCAAGGACAAGCCGGAAGCGGCTGTTGGCGGCAAGAAAGACCCGGGCAGCAAGGCAGCGGTTGCCGATGACGGCAACAAATTGCCAGATGACGATACCGCCAAGGCCGATACCGGGCTGACGGACGCCAGCCTGGTGGCCGGGCAGGTCACCGATGGCCAGCCCGGCGGGCAGTTGATCCAGGCCCAGGCCGAGGCGGTGACGCCCGTGTTGCAAGCCGCCACGGCGCAAGCCCAACTGGCCACCGCAGTGCCGGCAGAACCCACCGAAGAAGCCTTCGACCCTGACGCCGACCCCTTGGCCAACCTGCCAACCCTGCGCCTGGCGCTGGAGCACAGCGCCCAGGCCAAAGGCAGTACTTCCGCACATGCCCTTGATCCCGCTCAGGCCCAGGGCGATGACGCCCGCGCTGCCGTCAATAGCTTGACGACTCTGGTCGAGCAAAGCGAGGGCTACGCTACCGAGTCCGGTGACGGGGCGTTCGGTGCCTTGCTCGAAGATGGCCTGAAAGACACCAAGAGCGCTGCCAGCGACACCCGTATCGACGACTTCGCCAATCGCCTGGCCAGCCTGACCCAGGCAGCCACGGCCAAGACCGCCAACGCGGTGCCGGCCAGTGCCAGCCCGCTGCACCAGCCCTTGCCGATGAACCAGAATGCGTGGGCTGAGGGCCTGGTCAACCGGGTCATGTACTTGTCCAGCCAGAATCTCAAGTCGGCGGATATCCAGCTGGAGCCGGCCGAGCTGGGCCGCCTGGACATTCGCGTCAATGTGGCGGCGGACCAGGCTACCCAGATCACGTTCATCAGCGGCCACGCGGGCGTGCGTGATGCCCTGGACAGCCAGGTGCACCGCCTGCGCGAGCTGTTCGCCCAGCAGGGGCTGGCGCAGCCCGACGTCAACGTCGCCGATCAGTCGCGGGGGCAGCAGCAGCAACAGGGCCAGGCACAGGACAGCAACCTGTCCGGGGTGGCGGCGCGGCGGGCCGGGCAGGGTGGGGGCGAGGTTGTCGATAGCGCCCGGCCTGTGGAGCAGCAGGTGGTTGTCGGCGACAGTGCGGTCGATTACTACGCCTGATGCCGGGTTGCCTGTTCCGGCCTGTTCGCGGGCTTGCCCGCTCCCACAGGGGTTTGCAACCTGTGCAGTACCTGTGGCAGGGGGCATGCCCGCGGATAAGACTGCAGCGCAGATCCTGCTGAAACCGAACCTCTGAATAAGCTGGCATAACACTTGCTCAGGCCAAGCCATCCTCCTTTGAACCCCCGATGGACGACGGATTATTGGCATGGCGAAGAGCGAAGCAGTCAAAGACCCCGCCACAAAAGGCAAACTCAAGCTGATCATCATGGCTGTCGTCGGCTTGTTGCTGGCGATTGGCCTTTCGGTGGGCGCTACCTGGTTCATCATGCACAAGAGCGAACCGGCGCCGGCCGCCGAGGCGGCAGCCAGCAACGTCAAGCCAGCAGCGATCTACCAGGCGCTGACCCCGGCCTTCGTGGTCAACTTCAACCAGAACGGGCGCCAGCGCTACATGCAGGTGAGCATCACCATGCAGGCGCGCAACCAGGCAGACCTGGATGCACTCAAGGTGCACATGCCGGTCATCCGCAACAACCTGGTGATGATGTTCTCCGGGCAGGGCTTCGACGCCCTCGCCAGCAGCCCTGTCGGCCAGGAAATGCTGCGCCAGAAAGCCACTGCCGTGGTCCAGGAAGTGGCGCAGAAGGAACTTGGCAAGCCGGTCATCGACCAGCTGCTGTTCACCAATTTCGTATTGCAGTAGGAGTCCGCCATGGCCGTACAGGACCTGCTGTCCCAGGATGAAATCGATGCCCTGTTGCACGGCGTCGACGACGGGCTGGTGCAGACCGAGACCGCCGCGGAGCCCGGCAGTATCAAAAGCTACGACCTGACCAGTCAGGACCGTATCGTGCGCGGTCGCATGCCGACCCTGGAAATGATCAACGAGCGTTTCGCCCGCTACACCCGCATCAGCATGTTCAACCTGCTGCGCCGCTCGGCCGACGTGGCCGTGGGTGGCGTGCAGGTGATGAAGTTCGGCGAGTACGTGCACTCGCTGTATGTGCCGACCAGCCTGAACCTGGTCAAGATCAAGCCATTGCGCGGCACTTCGCTGTTCATTCTCGACGCCAAGCTGGTGTTCAAGCTGGTGGACAATTTCTTCGGCGGCGATGGCCGCCACGCCAAGATCGAGGGCCGTGAGTTCACCCCCACCGAACTGCGCGTGGTACGCATGGTGCTGGACCAGTGCTTCGTCGACCTGAAGGAAGCCTGGCAGGCCATCATGCCGGTGTCTTTCGAGTACATGAACTCCGAGGTCAACCCGGCCATGGCCAACATCGTCGGCCCGAGCGAGGCAGTGGTGGTGTCCACCTTCCATATCGAGCTGGACGGTGGTGGCGGTGACCTGCACGTGACCATGCCGTATTCGATGATCGAGCCGGTGCGGGAAATGCTCGACGCCGGTTTCCAGTCCGACCTGGACGACCAGGACGAGCGTTGGGTCAAGGCCCTGCGCGAAGACGTGCTGGATGTTGCCGTGCCGATGACTGCCACCGTGGCCCGGCGCCAGTTGAAGCTGCGCGACATCCTGCACATGCAGCCTGGCGATGTGATACCGGTGGAGTTGCCCGAGCACCTGGTGTTGCGCGCCAATGGCGTGCCGGCGTTCAAGGCGCGGCTGGGCTCGCACAAGGGCAACCTGGCGCTGCAGATCATCGACCCGATCGAACGCCGCTGACGGCGTGCCGGTCGCCCCTAACGAATTGAATGCCTGTCGAGGAAACCATGGCTAACGAAAACGAGATCACCTCCCCAGAAGATCAGGCCTTGGCCGATGAGTGGGCCGCTGCGCTGGAAGAGACCGGTGCTGCCGGCCAGGCGGACATCGATGCGCTGCTGGGCGGTGACACCGGCAGCCACAGCGGCCCGGGCCGCCTGCCAATGGAAGAGTTCGCCAGCTCGCCCAAGCCGAACGAAAATGTCAGCCTCGAAGGCCCGAACCTGGATGTGATCCTGGATATCCCGGTGAACATCTCCATGGAAGTGGGCAGCACCGAGATCAACATCCGCAACCTGCTGCAGCTCAACCAGGGTTCGGTCATCGAGCTTGACCGCCTGGCCGGCGAGCCACTGGACGTGCTGGTCAACGGTACGTTGATCGCCCATGGCGAAGTGGTGGTGGTCAACGAGAAGTTCGGCATTCGCCTGACCGACGTGATCAGCCCCAGCGAACGCATCAAGAAGCTGCGCTGAGTGAAGGCCACGATACGCACCATCGCGGCACTTGCGGCGTTGTTGGGCAGCCACGCCTGCCTGGCAGCGGCCACCCTCACGGCCACGCCGGCAGCGGCGCCTGGCAGCCTGGGCGGGCAACTGGCGCAGATGGTCTTCGGCCTGCTGCTGGTGGTCGGCCTGATTTTCTTCCTGGCCTGGCTGCTGCGGCGTTTGCAGAGCACGGCTGTGAAGGGTGGGCAGGTGATCGAGATCGTCGGCAGCCGCGCCATCGGCCCGCGCGACCGCCTGTTGCTGGTGCAGGTGGGCAAGGAGCAGATACTGATAGGCCACACCCCGGGCAGCATCGAGGCATTGCATGTGCTGGCAGAGCCGGTGCAGGTGCCGGAAAGCGCTCGCCAGGCGACGCCGGAGTTTGCCCAGCGGTTGATGGAGTTGATGGGCAAGAACCCTAAGGACAACAGGTGATGAGCGGCGCGCTGCGTAGGTTGTTGGGGCCGTTGTTGACAGTGGCGCTGTTGCTGGCCGCGCCGTTGGCGTTGGCCGCCGACCCGTTGTCGATTCCGGCCATTACCCTGTCCAATACTGCGGACGGGCAGCAGGAATATTCGGTCAGCCTGCAAATCCTGCTGATCATGACGGCGCTGAGCTTCATTCCGGCGTTCGTCATCCTCATGACCAGCTTCACCCGTATCATCATCGTGTTCTCGATCCTGCGCCAGGCCCTGGGCTTGCAGCAGACACCGTCGAACCAGCTGCTGACCGGCATGGCGCTGTTCCTGACGATGTTCATCATGGCCCCGGTGTTCGACCGGGTGAACCAGGATGCCTTGCAGCCTTACCTGAAAGAACAGATGACCGCTCAGCAGGCCATCGACAAGGCCCAGGGCCCGCTCAAGGACTTCATGCTGGCGCAAACCCGGCAAAGCGACCTGGACCTGTTCATGCGCTTGTCCAAGCGCACCGACATTGCCGGGCCCGATCAAGTGCCGCTGACCATCTTGGTGCCTGCGTTCGTCACCTCCGAGCTGAAAACGGCGTTCCAGATCGGCTTCATGATTTTCATCCCGTTCCTGATCATCGACATGGTGGTGGCCAGTGTGCTGATGGCGATGGGTATGATGATGCTGTCGCCGCTGATCATTTCGCTGCCGTTCAAGATCATGCTGTTCGTGCTGGTCGATGGCTGGGCGTTGATCATGGGCACCCTGGCCAGCAGTTTCGGCGGCGTCTGACGCCGTCAAGGAGAGCCGCCGATGACACCTGAAGTCGCTGTCGACCTGTTCCGTGATGCCCTGTGGCTGACCACCCTGATGGTGGCCGTGCTGGTGGTGCCAAGCCTGCTGGTGGGCCTGGTGGTGGCGATGTTCCAGGCCGCCACGCAGATCAACGAACAGACCCTGAGCTTTCTGCCGCGCCTGCTGGTGATGCTGATCACGCTGATCGTTGCCGGGCCGTGGCTGGTGCAGAAGTTCATGGAGTACATCACCACGCTCTACACCAACATTCCGCAGCTCATAGGTTGATGCGCGGATGCTGGAGCTGACCGATACGCAGATCGGCACCTGGGTCGCCACCTTCATCCTGCCGTTGTTCAGGGTGACGGCGGTGTTGATGACCATGCCGATCTTCGGTACCCGCATGCTGCCGGCGCGGGTGCGCCTGTACGTGGCCGTGGCCATTACCGTGGTCATCGTGCCGGCGTTGCCACCGCTGCCTGAATTCGACCCGCTGAGCCTGCGCGGCCTGCTGCTGTGCGCCGAACAGATCATCGTCGGGACGTTGTTCGGCCTGGCGTTGCAGTTGCTGTTCCAGGCGTTCGTGATTGCCGGGCAGATCGTTGCGGTGCAGATGGGTATGGCCTTCGCCTCCATGGTCGACCCGGGGAACGGGGTCAACGTTACGGTGATCAGCCAGTTCATGACGATGCTGGTGAGTGTGCTGTTCCTGTTGATGAACGGCCACCTGGTGGTGTTCGAGGTGCTGACCGAAAGCTTCACCACGTTGCCGGTGGGCAATGCGCTGGTGGTCAACCACTTCTGGGAGCTCGCCGGGCGCATGGGTTGGGTGTTCGGTGCCGGCTTGCTGTTGATCCTGCCGGTGATTGCGGCGTTGCTGGTGGTGAACATTGCCTTTGGGGTGATGACCCGTGCGGCGCCGCAGCTGAACATTTTCTCCATCGGTTTCCCGTTGACCCTGGTCATGGGCATGTTCATCTTCTGGGTCGGCCTGGCCGATGTGCTGTCGCACTACCAGGCATTGGCCAGCGAAACGCTGCAGTGGCTGCGTGAATTGGCAAGGGCGGGCTGAGCATGGCTGAGAGCGAAAGCGGCCAGGACAAAACGGAAGACCCCACCGAGAAACGCAAGCGCGACTCACGGGAAAAAGGCGAGGTCGCCCGCTCCAAGGAGTTGAACACGGTGGCGGTGACCCTGGCCGGCGCGGGTGGGCTGCTGGCGTTTGGCGGCCACTTGGCCGAAACCCTGCTGGCGTTGATGCGCATGAATTTCAGCCTGACCCGCGACATCATCGTGGACGAGCGGGCGATGGGCGCGTTTCTGCTGGCCTCGGGCAAGATGGCCATCTGGGCCGTGCAGCCGGTGCTGATCCTGCTGTTCGTGATCTCCTTCGTGGCGCCCATCGCGCTGAGCGGCTTCCTGTTCTCGGGCAGTTTGCTGCAGCCGAAATTCAGTCGCATGAATCCGTTGTCAGGCATCAAGCGCATGTTCTCGATGCATGCCTTGACCGAATTGCTGAAGGCGCTGGCCAAGTTTTTCGTGATCTTGGTAGTGGCGGTGGTGGTACTGATCAACGACCGCCAGGCGCTGCTGTCGATTGCCAACGAGCCGCTGGAGCAGGCGATCATTCACAGCCTGCAGGTGGTGGGCTGGAGTGCCTTGTGGATGTCGGCCGGGTTGTTGCTGATCGCGGCTGCGGATGTGCCGTTCCAGTTGTACCAGACGCACAAGAAACTGAAGATGACCAAGCAGGAAGTGCGCGACGAGTACAAGGACAGCGAGGGCAAGCCCGAGGTCAAGCAGCGTATTCGCCAGCTGCAGCGCGAAGTGTCGCAGCGGCGCATGATGGCGGCGGTGCCGCAGGCCGACGTGATCATCACCAACCCGACCCACTATGCGGTGGCCTTGCAGTATGACCCGGAGAAGGGGGGGGTGGCGCCGTTGCTGTTGGCCAAGGGCACGGATTTCATTGCCTTGAAGATTCGCGAAATTGGCGTGGAGCATAAGGTTCAGATCCTGGAATCGCCGGCCTTGGCGCGGGCGATCTATTACTCGACCGAGATCGAGCAGGAAATCCCCGCCGGCCTGTACCTGGCTGTGGCGCAGGTGCTGGCCTATGTGTTCCAGATCCGCCAGTACCGTGCGGGCAAGGGCAAGCGCCCTGAGCCGTTGAAGGATGACCTGCCGATCCCGCCAGACCTGCGCCGCGACAGTTGACCTTGTGCCAGGGCCTCTGGCCCTTTCGTTGACTCGCCTGCTCCCTCGGGTGCGACGCTGCCATTGAGCTCAGGCATCAGAGATGACACTCAGCAATTAGTCAATTTTTTCAATTGGTATTTTTGTCAGTTGTAGGCAGTGCGAAGGGTTGTGAATATTGTCACTCTGCACTAGGAGGGGCTTGCCATGAATTCACCTCGCCATGAATCCGCGACAACTGTGACGATCGGCTTATCAGAAAAAAACAACAAGACTGAGCGTACTGATGTGCGACAGCACTTTGCATTCACCCCGTATGGCTTTGCAGGGGGCTTGTTCTGTTATTTTTCATCCCTGGGATTCAATGGGCAGTGGGCAGAGGCACTGGCGAATTTATATTTTTTGGGTGCGGGTCGTCGGGGATATAGCACGGTTCTGATGAGGTTCCTAAGCTCTGATCGTGCCAGCCCATTTCGAGCAGGTGGCATCAACCCCTATGCATATTGTGAGGGCGATCCTGTCAATTACCACGATAACTCCGGGCTCAACCGTCGTCCTTCAATACGTAGGCATTGGATGAGCCCCAGTTTCGTAGAAGGCGGGCTTCAAAACAAAGGAAGGGCAGACGCCCGACCCTATCAAGTGGGGCAGCGCCGCCATTCGTTTAATGGATTTGATCGACCAGAGTCGAAAGCGCTCGTTGGGTTTCATGCTTCGAGAACGGAATATGCTGAAGCTATGACCGGAACTTTACAGGGCCGTAAAGACGTCTTGATGACTCCGCTTTCTCAGCATAAAAAATTCGGAGTGGATCCGCATTATTTCAGACCTGATAATGAGTTTGGAGCAGGTTTTTACGCTGGGGAGTATGGTGTTGCCAAGTTTTATGCAGCTAAGCGGGGCGCCCAGAGCCAATCCTCTACCACGGTGTTCAGTGTCTATGTAGACAACGCAGTAGGTATGCAGCCCGGCTTGCACTACCATGCAGGCTTGCTGAAGCACGGTGCGAAGCCTCCCTATCCGGAAACGCCCTATTTTTTTCAGTTCGCATTATTGCGAAGAGTGATATCGCGCGTTTCGCTTAAAATGGGAGTGGTGCGTGGTGAATCCCCGGTGCCGCTGAGGCCCAACGAAGTCTGACGCTATCAGTGGTTTGCCTCCTATGGATAGCAACCGGAGCACATGAAAGACAACCTGCGATTCCTGTCGGATCTGCGCCATTACTATTGACCTTGTGTCAGGGCTTCTGGCCTTTTCGCGGGTAACCCGCTCCCACAGGCATTTCACGGATCTCAAACCCTATGCGGTACCAGTGGGAGATCACCCAGCACTACGGGCTGCGCTGTCGCGCAGAGAACTCGATTCGTAAGCGCGACGCTGCCTGTGTGAGAGCGGGCTAGTCGAGGCGTCGAACCGCCGCGACGAATCAAACGCGGTGGCTGGCACCGGCTACGCCGGTGTTCGCGGGCATGCCCGCTCCCACAGAGACCTCGCTAAATCCATAAGTTATGTGTTGCTCTATAAGGGCGGTTCACCCGCGAAGCGGCCGGCACACACAACATAAATCTTCTGTTGCGCAAAGTTGGAAGGCTTCTTGCAATGCCAGCCGCAGATGCCCCTTGGGCGTCAAAGTTTTGCATCAAGAGGACTCGCGGTGGATCGCACTCAGTTAATCAGCAACGCCCGTCATAACCTGGCCGGGCTCGGCCGGGGCAACCTGGGTGTACCGCTGCTGCTGCTGGTGATGTTGGCAATGATGATGTTGCCGATACCACCGTTCCTGCTCGACGTGTTCTTCACCTTCAACATCGCCTTGTCGATCGTGGTGCTGCTGGTCTGCGTCTACGCCCTGCGCCCGCTCGACTTCGCTGCATTCCCCACCATCCTGCTGGTGGCCACGCTGCTGCGCCTGGCGCTGAACGTGGCCTCCACGCGGGTGGTCATGCTGCACGGCCAGGAAGGCCACGGCGCCGCCGGCAAGGTGATCCAAGCCTTCGGCGAGGTGGTGATCGGCGGTAACTACGTGGTCGGTGCGGTGGTCTTCGCCATCCTCATGATCATCAACTTCGTGGTGGTGACCAAGGGCGCCGGGCGTATCTCGGAAGTGAGCGCGCGCTTCACCCTCGACGCCATGCCCGGCAAGCAGATGGCGATTGACGCCGACCTCAATGCTGGCCTCATCGACCAGGCCCAGGCCAAGCACCGTCGTGCCGAGGTGGCCCAGGAGGCCGAGTTCTACGGTTCGATGGACGGTGCCAGCAAGTTCGTGCGCGGTGACGCCATCGCCGGCTTGCTGATCCTGTTCATCAACCTGATCGGTGGCATGCTGATCGGCATGCTGCAGCATGGCATGAGCTTCGGCGATGCCGGCAAGGTGTACGCCCTGCTGACCATCGGTGACGGTTTGGTGGCGCAATTGCCATCACTGCTGTTGTCGACCGCTGCGGCGATCATGGTCACCCGCGCCTCGGGCTCGGAGGACATGGGCAAACTGATCAACCGGCAGATGTTCGACTCGCCCAAGGCGTTGGCGGTGTCGGCGGGGTTGATGATTGTCATGGGGCTGGTGCCGGGCATGCCGCACGTCGCCTTCATCGGCCTGGGTCTGCTGGCCGGTGGCGGGGCTTATCTCGTATGGAAGAAACAACAGAAGGCCAAGGCCCAGGCCTTGCAGGAGGCGCAGCGCCAGCAAGACCTGCTGCCTTCGCCGCAGCGGGCGCTGGAAACCAAGGAGCTGGGCTGGGACGATGTGACACCGATCGACATGATCGGCCTGGAAGTCGGCTACCGGCTGATCCCCCTGGTGGACCGCAACCAGGGTGGTCAGTTGCTGGCGCGAATCAAGGGCGTGCGCAAGAAGCTGTCGCAGGACCTGGGCTTCCTCATGCCCACGGTGCATATTCGCGACAACCTTGACCTGCAACCCAGCGCCTATCGCCTGACGCTGATGGGGGTGATCCTGGCGGAGGCCGAGATTTACCCGGACCGCGAGTTGGCGATCAACCCGGGGCAGGTGTTCGGCACCCTCAACGGCATTGCCGCACGTGACCCGGCGTTCGGCCTGGAAGCGGTGTGGATCGACGTGGGCCAGCGCTCGCAGGCGCAGTCGCTGGGCTACACCGTGGTCGATGCCAGTACGGTAGTGGCCACCCACCTCAACCAGATCCTGCAGAAGCACTGCCATGAACTGATTGGCCACGAAGAGGTCCAGCAACTGTTGCAGGTGTTGGCCAAGGCTTCGCCTAAACTTGCAGAAGAACTGGTGCCGGGTGTCATTTCCTTGTCGGGGCTGCTCAAGGTCTTGCAGGCCCTGTTGTCGGAACAGGTACCCGTGCGCGATATTCGCAGTATTGCCGAAGCAATCGCGAACAACGCTGGCAAGAGTCAAGATACCGCCGCGCTGGTTGCGGCGGTGCGCGTCGGATTGTGTCGCGCCATCGTGCAAAGCATTGTCGGCGTTGAGTCGGAGCTCCCGGTGATCACCCTGGAGCCAAGGTTGGAACAGATTTTGCTCAATAGTCTGCAACGCGCCGGGCAAGGCCAGGAAGACGGTGTTCTTCTGGAACCGAGCATGGCCGAGAAGCTGCAACGTTCGCTGATCGAAGCGGCCCAGCGCCAGGAAATGCAGGGCCAGCCGGCCATTCTGCTGGTCGCCGGCCCGATCCGCGCCATGCTGTCGCGTTTCGGTCGCCTGGCTGTACCGAATTTGCATGTGCTGGCGTATCAGGAAATACCGGACAACAAGCAAGTCACCATCGTTGCCACCGTGGGCCCTAACGGCTGAGGTAGTGGATAATGCAAGTTAAGCGATTTTTCGCCGCCGATATGCGTCAGGCCATGAAACTGGTCCGTGATGAGCTGGGCGCCGATGCCGCGATCATTGGCAACCGTCGCATTGCCGGCGGTGTCGAGCTGACGGCCGCGCTGGACTACAAGCTGTCCGCCCTGGCCCCGCGTGTGCCCAATGCCGAGCTGGAAGAAGAGCTGCGCAAGACCCACACGCGCATTGCCACGGCCCAGGCCGAGCTGGGCCACCGCCAGGACAGCAGCGATAACAACCGCCAATTGTTCGCCGGGCAGTCGCTGACCGCTGCCGAGCCGCTGGTCGAGCCCCACGTCGATGCCCCACAGGCGGCGGCCGCCACGGCGCCGGCGCCCGTTGACCCGCGCCTGTTCGATGCCATGCGCTCCGAACTGTCGGGCCTGCGCGAACTGCTGGAAGTGCAGCTCGGCTCGCTGGCCTGGGCCCAGCTGCAGGGCAGCAAGCCACAACAGGCCAACATCTGGCGGCGCCTGCAGCGCATTGGCCTGTCCGGGCCGATTGCCCGCGAGTTGCTGGAGCTGACCGCCGAAATCGAAGAGCCACGCCATGCCTGGCGCATGTTGCTGGCGCACTTGGCGCGCATGATCGAAATTCCCGAGGTAGAGCCGATCGAAGAAGGCGGTGTGATCGCCATGGTCGGCCCGGCCGGCATGGGCAAGACCACCACCCTGGCCAAGCTGGCGGCGCGCTACGTGCTCAAGTACGGCGCGCAGAACATGGCGCTGGTGAGCATGGACAGCTTCCGCATCGGTGCCCAGGAGCAGCTCAAGACCCTTGGCCGCATCCTCAATGTCCCAGTCACCTATGTCGACCCAGGCCAGTCGCTGGCGGCAGCGCTGGAGCCGCTGCTGCGCAAGCGTGTGGTGCTGATCGACACCGCCGGCCTGCAGGCCAGCGACCCGGCCCTGCGCTTGCAGCTGGAAACCCTGGCCGGCCGTGGCATCGCCGCCAAGAATTACCTGGTACTGGCCACCACCAGCCAGAAGCAGGTGTTGACCGCCGCCTACCACAGCTACAAGCGCTGTGGCCTGGCCGGCTGCATCCTGACCAAGCTCGATGAAACGGCAAGCCTTGGCGATGTGTTGAGCCTTGCCATCAGTCATGATTTGCCTGTGGCCTATCTTACCGACGGCCCGCGCATTCCTGACGACCTGCACCTGCCCCGGGGGCACCAGCTGGTGTCCCGCGCGGTCAATGTGCAGCAGCAGGAGGAGCCCAGCGAAGAGGCAATGGCCGACATGTTCGCTGATCTCTACCACAACCCACGGCGAGCGGGTTGAGTATGAAACGTGTGCAAAGTAGCTATGCCAAGGGGTACGCAGAATTGCCCTACGTGTGGCCTGGGTCCCAGCGATACAAGGTAAATTACAAACATGGGTAGCATGCATCCCGTACAGGTGATCGCCGTGACCGGTGGCAAAGGTGGCGTCGGCAAGACTAACGTTTCAGTGAACCTGTCCCTGGCGTTGGCCGAACTCGGCCGCAGGGTCATGTTGCTGGATGCCGACCTGGGCCTGGCCAATGTCGACGTGTTGCTGGGCCTGACGCCCAAACGGACCCTGGCCGATGTCATCGAAGGGCGCTGCGAGCTGCGTGACGTGATATTGCAGGGCCCTGGCGGTGTGCGCATCGTACCGGCTGCCTCCGGTACGCAGAGCATGGTCCACCTGGCGCCGGCCCAGCATGCCGGGCTGATCCAGGCGTTCAGCGAAGTCGGCGACAACCTCGATGTACTGGTCATCGATACCGCTGCGGGTATCGGTGAGTCGGTCGTCAGCTTTGTCCGTGCCGCCCAAGAAGTGCTGCTGGTGGTGTGCGACGAGCCGACCTCGATCACCGATGCCTACGCGCTGATCAAGCTGCTCAACCGTGACTACGGCATGAACCGCTTCCGCGTGCTGGCCAACATGGCCCAGAGCCCTCAGGAAGGGCGCAACCTGTTTGCCAAGCTGACCAAGGTCACCGACCGTTTCCTGGATGTCGCCCTGCAGTACGTAGGCGCCGTGCCCTACGACGAGTGCGTGCGCAAGGCGGTGCAGAAGCAGCGTGCCGTGTACGAAGCCTTCCCACGCTCCAAGTGCGCGCTGGCCTTCAAGGCGATTGCCCAGAAGGTCGACAGCTGGCCGCTGCCGGCCAACCCACGTGGCCACCTGGAGTTCTTCGTCGAGCGCCTGGTGCAGCCGACCAGCGCGGGACCGGTGCTATGAACGCCAGCGGGTTCAAGATGTACAGCCGGGCGGCGAAAGACGCCCAGTACGAGTTGATCGAACGCTACGCCCCCCTGGTCAAGCGCATCGCCTACCACCTGTTGGCGCGCTTGCCGGCCAACGTGCAGGTCGAGGACCTGATCCAGGCCGGCATGATCGGCCTGCTGGAAGTGGCCAACAAGTACGACGCCAGCAAGGGCGCCAGCTTTGAAACCTATGCCGGCATTCGTATCCGCGGCGCCATGCTCGACGAAGTGCGCAAAGGCGACTGGGCACCCCGCTCGGTGCACCGCAACACCCGCATGGTCAGCGACGCGATGCGCGCCGTGGAGGCCAGAACCGGCCGTGACGCTAAAGATCATGAAGTTGCTGCCGAACTCCAATTGAGCCTCGATGATTACTACGCGATCCTCAACGATACCTTGGGCAGCCGTTTGTTCAGCTTCGATGACCTGCTGCAGGACGGTGAGCACGAAGGGCTGCATGAAGACGGCGCCAGCGGCCAGGTCGAACCTGCCCGGGGCCTCGAGGAGGAGCGCTTCCAGCTAGCCCTGACCGAGGCCATCGCCAACCTGCCCGAGCGTGAACGCCTGGTGCTGGCGCTGTACTACGACGAAGAGCTCAACCTCAAGGAGATCGGTGAGGTGCTGGGGGTCAGCGAGTCGCGGGTTAGCCAGTTGCACAGCCAGTGTGCCGCGCGTCTGCGTAGCCGCCTGGGGGAATGGCGGGCGCGCTGAGCCTGCTAGGGTTGCGGCTGTTTCCACGCGGTTTTCCACGTTGTACCGAATTGATTGAATGCGCGCTCGGGGCCGAGCGCGTTTGAGACTGCTTGGAGGTCTACTTGAACAAAGACATGAAAATCCTCATCGTTGACGACTTTTCGACGATGCGGCGGATCATCAAGAACCTGTTGCGTGACCTGGGCTTCACCAACACCGATGAGGCCGACGACGGCACCACGGCGCTGCCGATGCTGGAAAACGGCCATTACGACTTCCTGGTGACCGACTGGAACATGCCTGGCATGTCCGGCATCGACCTGCTGCGCAAGGTGCGTGCCCACGACCGGCTGAAAACCATGCCCGTGCTGATGGTGACTGCCGAAGCCAAGCGCGACCAGATCATTGAAGCGGCCCAGGCCGGCGTCAATGGTTACGTGGTCAAGCCGTTCACGGCACAGGTGCTCAAAGAAAAGATCGAGAAGATCTTCGAACGCGTCAACGGCTGAGTCACGTCAGGGGGCGCGCCATGGATTCATCACATAACTCTTTGGGCGAGTTCGAATCGACCCTGAAGAAACATGCCCAGGAGTTGGTCGAAAGCCTGGAGCGGGGCCGTTTCGGCGAGGCGGTGCAGCTGATTCACGAGCTGAACCAGACCCGCGACCGCGGCCTGTACCAGGAAGTCGGCAAACTGACCCGCGAGCTGCACAGTGCCATCGTCAGTTTCCAGATCGACCCGACCATGCCGCAGGCCGAAGAGGTGTCGCAGATTACCGATGCCACCGAGCGCCTGTCCTATGTGGTCAAGCTCACGGAAGGCGCGGCCAACCGCACCATGGACCTGGTCGAGGCAAGCACCCCGGTGCTCAACGACCTGGCCAGCGAGGCGAAGGCCCTGAGCACCGACTGGCAGCGCTTCATGCGCCGCGAAGTGGCGGCGGAAGAATTTCGCGACCTGGTCAAGCGGGTCGACAGTTTCCTCACGCACAGCGCCGAAGGTAATCGCAAGGTCGCCGGCCACCTCAATGACATTCTGCTGGCCCAGGACTATCAGGACCTGACCGGGCAGGTGATCAAGCGCGTCACCAACCTGGTGACCGAAGTGGAAAGCAACCTGCTCAAGTTGGTGCTGATGGCCAGTCAGGTCGACCGCTTTGCGGGCATTCAGCATGACCACGATCAATTGCGCGCAGAAAAAGATCGAGAAAAACATCCGACTCGGGGTGAAGGTCCGCAGATTCATGCCGATAAGCGTGAAGACGTCGTGTCCGGCCAGGACGACGTCGATGATCTGCTGTCCAGCCTGGGTTTTTAAGGAGCACCTTTGATGAGCTTCGGCGCCGATGAAGAAATCCTCCAGGATTTCCTGGTAGAAGCCGGCGAAATTCTTGAGCAACTGTCCGAGCAATTGGTCGAGCTGGAAAGCCGGCCCGACGATGCCGACCTGCTCAATGCGATCTTTCGCGGTTTCCACACTGTAAAAGGGGGCGCCGGCTTCCTCCAGCTGAACGAGCTGGTGGAGTGCTGCCATATCGCCGAGAACGTGTTCGACGTGCTGCGCAAAGGTGAGCGTCGGGTTGACGCGGAGCTGATGGACGTAGTGCTCGAGGCACTGGACACGGTCAACAGCATGTTTGGCCAGGTGCGCGAGCGCGCTGAAGTCACGCCGGCAACCCCCGAGCTGCTGGCGGCCTTGGCGCGCCTTGCCGAGCCGGGTGCGGCGCAACCGCAGGGTGGCGAAGAAGCGGTGGTGCCGGTGGCTGCGGCGCAAGCGCCTGCCGCGGCACCGGTGGTGGACCAGGAGCAGCACCAGGACATCACCGACAGCGAGTTCGAGCAGTTGCTCGATTCGCTCGATGCGGTCAAGGCACAAGCTGCGGCCGAGGAACAGCTGCAAGGCGAGAGCGTGAGTGGTGGCGGTGATGAAATCACCGATGCCGAGTTCGAATCGCTGCTCGACCAGTTGCATGGCAAAGGCCAGTTCACTGCCGAAGTTGCAGCGCCGGCTGCTGCCGTCAGCCATGAAGCGGCCAGTGACGAAATCACCGATGCCGAATTCGAGTCGCTGCTCGACCAGCTCCACGGCAAAGGCACCTTCCAGGCCGATGCCCTGCCTGCAGCCAAGGCGGCACCTGCCGAGGTGGCGCCTGACAGCACCGCCAGCGCCACCAGCGACGAAATCAGCGAGCATGAATTCGAAGCGCTGCTGGACCAGTTGCATGGCAAGGGCAAATTCGGCGGTGACGTCGCAGCAGTCCAGGCACCGCCTGCGGCCAAGGCGCCGGCAGCGGCCAAGCCGCAAAGCCCGGCGGCCGCCCAGCCAGCTGCGGCTCCTGCACCTGCGCCAGTGCCCGCGGCTGCGAGCAAACCTGCTGCAGCTGCGCGCACGCCGGCCCCGGTCGCCGACAAGCATGCGGTCAGCGAAGCGGAAACCACCGTACGCGTCGACACGGCGCGCCTGGACGAGATCATGAACATGGTCGGCGAACTGGTGCTGGTGCGTAACCGCCTGGTGCGCCTGGGCCTGAACAGCGGCGACGAGGCCATGTCCAAGGCCGTGTCCAACCTCGACGTGGTCACCGCCGACCTGCAGACCGCGGTGATGAAAACTCGCATGCAGCCGATCAAGAAAGTGTTCGGCCGCTTCCCGCGCCTGGTTCGCGACCTGGCGCGCCAGTTGAAGAAAGAGATCAACCTTGAGCTGGTCGGTGAAGAAACCGACCTCGACAAGAACCTGGTCGAGGCCCTGGCCGACCCGTTGGTGCACTTGGTGCGCAACGCCGTCGACCATGGTATCGAGATGCCCGATGAGCGCGATGCCGCAGGCAAGCCGCGCACGGGCCGCGTGGTGCTGTCGGCCGAGCAGGAAGGCGACCACATCCTGTTGTCGATTTCCGACGACGGCAAGGGCATGGACCCGAACATCCTGCGGGCCAAGGCGGTGGAGAAGGGCCTGATGGACAAGGACGCCGCCGAGCGTCTGAGCGAGTCGGACTGCTACAACCTGATCTTCGCCCCGGGGTTCTCGACCAAGACCGAGATTTCCGACGTGTCCGGGCGTGGCGTGGGCATGGACGTGGTGAAGACCAAGATCTCCCAGCTCAACGGTTCGATCAACATCTTCTCGGCCAAGGGCCAGGGCTCGAAGATCGTCATCAAGGTGCCGCTGACCCTGGCGATCATGCCCACCCTGATGGTGATGCTGGGCAACCAGGCATTCGCCTTCCCGCTGGTCAACGTCAACGAGATCTTCCACCTCGACCTGTCGCGTACCAATGTGGTCGATGGCCAGGAAGTGGTGATCGTGCGCGACAAGGCACTGCCGTTGTTCTACCTCAAGCGCTGGCTGGTGCAAGGCCAGGTGCACGAAGAGCAGCACGAGGGCCACGTGGTGATCCTGTCGGTCGGCACCCAGCGCATCGGCTTTGTCGTCGATCAACTGGTAGGCCAGGAAGAAGTGGTAATCAAGCCGCTGGGCAAGATGCTGCAAGGTACCCCGGGCATGTCCGGGGCCACCATTACCGGTGACGGTCGTATTGCGTTGATTCTCGACGTCCCGAGCATGCTCAAGCGTTACGCCGCGCGGCGTATTTGATTTCGGTGGCGCACCTTGGCAGGTCGCGCCGCCTAATGGAGTGTTTATGGCAGTCAAGGTCCTGGTGGTGGATGATTCCGGTTTCTTCCGCCGCCGCGTCTCGGAGATCCTCTCGGCGGATCCGACGATCCAGGTAGTAGGTACCGCGACCAACGGCAAGGAAGCGATTGACCGGGCGCTGGCGCTCAAGCCCGATGTCATCACCATGGACTATGAAATGCCCATGATGGATGGCATCACTGCGGTGCGCCACATCATGCAGCGCTGCCCGACGCCGGTGTTGATGTTTTCCTCGCTGACCCATGAGGGCGCCCGGGTCACCCTCGATGCGCTGGACGCGGGGGCAGTGGACTACCTGCCGAAGAACTTCGAGGACATTTCGCGCAACCCCGACAAGGTCAAGCAACTGCTGTGCGAGAAAGTGCATACGCTGGCGCGCAGCAACCGCCGGTTTGGCAGTTACGCCAGCCCTGCGCCGGCCGCAACGCCGGCACCTGCCAGCAGCCATGCGCCGACGGCGGGTGTGGGCAGCCCGGCAGCGGCGCGCAGTGCGCTGCCGGCCCGGGCCCCGGCAGCCGCGCCGGCGCCGGCTGCGGCACCTAAACGCAAGCCGTACAAACTGGTGGCCATCGGTACCTCCACCGGCGGCCCGGTAGCCCTGCAGCGGGTCTTGACCCAGCTGCCGGCCAACTTCCCGGCACCGATCGTGCTGATCCAGCACATGCCGGCTGCGTTCACCAAGGCGTTTGCCGAACGCCTGGACAAACTGTGCCGCATCAGCGTCAAGGAAGCCGAGGACGGTGACATGCTGCGACCAGGCCTGGCCCTGCTGGCCCCGGGTGGCAAGCAGATGATGGTCGATGGCCGTGGCACGGTGAAGATCCTGCCTGGCGATGAGCGCTTGAACTACAAGCCGTGCGTGGACATCACCTTCGGCTCGGCGGCCAAGTCATATGGCGACAAGGTGCTGTCGGTGGTGCTGACCGGCATGGGTGCCGATGGCCGCGAAGGCGCGCGCCTGCTCAAGCAGGGCGGCAGTACGGTGTGGGCCCAGGATGAAGCCAGCTGTGTGATCTATGGCATGCCCATGGCCATCGTCAAGGCCAACCTGGCCGACGCGGTGTATAGCCTGGACGAGATCGGCAAGCACCTGGTAGAGGCCTGCGTCTGATGGATGTGCTGAGCCTGATCGGCCTGATCCTCGCCTTCGTTGCCATTGTCGGTGGCAACTTCCTCGAGGGTGGCCATGTCGGTGCCCTGGTCAATGGGCCGGCGGCATTGATCGTGCTGGGCGGCACCTTGGCGGCAGCACTGCTGCAGTCACCGCTGGCCTCGTTCAAGCGGGCCCTGCAGATTCTGCGCTGGATCCTGTTCCCGCCCAGGGTCGACCTGGCGGGTGGCATCGACCGGGTGGTGAACTGGAGCCTGACCGCGCGCAAGGAAGGCTTGCTGGGCCTGGAAGGGGTGGCCGACAGCGAGCCCGACCCGTATGCGCGCAAAGGCTTGCAGCTGCTGGTCGATGGCGCCGAGCCAGAAGCCATTCGCAGCATCCTCGAAGTCGATTTCCTGACCCAGGAAAGCCGCGATATCCAGGCGGCCAAGGTGTTCGAGAGCATGGGCGGGTACGCGCCTACCATCGGCATCATCGGTGCGGTCATGGGCCTGATCCACGTGATGGGCAACCTGGCCGACCCGTCGCAACTGGGCAATGGCATCGCCGTGGCCTTCGTCGCCACCATCTACGGTGTGGCCAGCGCCAACCTGGTGCTGCTGCCGATCGCCAACAAGCTCAAGGCCGTGGTCATGCGCCAGTCGCGCTACCGCGAAATGCTGCTCGAAGGCCTGTTGTCGATTGCCGAGGGGGAAAACCCGCGCTCCATCGAGCTGAAGCTGCAAGGCTTCATGGAGTAAGCCATGCGCCGCCGCCGTCCTACCGAGGAACACGAAAACCACGAACGCTGGCTGGTGTCATACGCCGACTTCATTACCTTGCTGTTCGCATTTTTTGTGGTGATGTACTCGATTTCGTCGATCAACGAGGGCAAGTACAAGGTTATTTCCCAGGCGCTGCTCGGGGTGTTCAACGACCCTGAGCGCAGCATGAAGCCCATCCCCGTGGGCGAGGAGAAGCCATTGACCGTGCGCCCGGCCGAGCCGCTGGTCAACGACAGCGAGCAGACCGAAGCAGGCCTTGCGGCAACCAATACCGACCCGCTGAAGACCATCAGCGATGACGTGCGCGACGCCTTTGGCGACCTGATCAAAAGCAACCAGATGACCGTGCGCGGCAACGAACTGTGGATCGAGATCGAGCTCAATTCATCGCTGTTGTTCGGCAGTGGCGATGCCATGCCCAGCGACAAGGCGTTCGCCATCATCGAGAAGGTGGCCGATATTCTCAAGCCGTTCGCCAACCCGGTGCATGTCGAGGGTTTCACCGACAACCTGCCGATCCGCACCGCGCAGTACCCGACCAACTGGGAGCTGTCGTCGGCGCGGGCGGCGAGCATTGTGCGCCTGCTGGCCATGGAGGGGGTGAACCCGGCCCGCATGGCCTCGGTCGGCTATGGCGAGTACCAGCCGGTGGCCAGCAATGACACCGCCGATGGCCGGGCGCGCAACCGGCGGGTGGTGTTGGTGATTTCCCGTAACCTGGAAGTGCGCCGCAGCCTGACGGGCTCGGGCAGCGCCAATGCAACACCGGATGCTGCCCTGCGCCGGGCTGGCACACAAAGTGCACCGGCTACGCCAGCAAAGGTGGCGGGGCAGTGATTCGTCAATTCTCTGGCACTGCTACAAGCACAATTTTGACTGTGACGCCGTCCCCTGTGGGAGCGGGCGAGCCCGCGAAGCAGGCGACGCGGTGATTGGCACCGGCTTCGTCGGTGTTCGTGGGCTCGCCCGCTGCCACATCGATTGCACGCGCTTTCAAATCAATACATAGAGTTTGCTTGATGAGAGTCTGGGCAGTAGCCAATCAAAAAGGTGGCGTCGGCAAGACCACCACGACCATCGCTTTGGCCGGCCTGCTGGCCGAGGCCGGCAAGCGCGTGGTCGTCGTCGACCTGGACCCGCACGGTTCGATGACCAGTTACTTCGGCCACAACCCTGATGCCCTCGAGCACAGTTGCTACGACCTGTTCCTGCACAAAGGCAGCGTGCCTGAGGGCTTGCCGGGGCAACTGCTGCTGCCCACCAGCGACGAGCGGATTTCGCTGTTGCCGTCGAGCACCGCGCTGGCCGTGCTGGAGCGCCAGTCGCCGGGGCAGAATGGCCTGGGCCTGGTGATCGCCAAGAGTCTGGCGCAGTTGTGGCAGGATTTCGACTTTGCCTTGATCGACAGCCCACCCTTGCTCGGCGTGCTGATGGTCAATGCCCTGGCCGCCAGCCAGCAGTTGGTGATCCCGGTGCAAACCGAGTTTCTTGCGGTGAAGGGGCTTGAGCGCATGGTCGCGACCCTGGCCATGGTCAACCGGTCACGCAAGCAGGCGCTGCCGTACCAGATCGTGCCGACGCTGTTCGACCGCCGCACCCAGGCCTCGCTGGGCACCCTCAAGCTGCTGCGTGACACCTACGGCCAGCATGTATGGCAGGGCTACATCCCGGTCGATACGCGCCTGCGCGACGCCAGCCGCAAGGGCGTGACGCCCTCGCAGTTCGACGCCAAGAGCCGTGGGCTGGTCGCCTACCGGGCACTGCTCAAGCACCTGTTGACCTACAAACCCGCAGCGCAGGTGGCCTGATGACCCAGACCCGGTACACCGGCACCCGGCCACAGATGGCCTTGCAATCGTATCTGGATGGCCTGCTGCAGGAGGCCACCGAAGACGAGGCGCTGTTGCAGGCACCCGTGGAGCCCGCTGCAGCCGATGAGTTCGCTGAAGCCGTGCGCGAGGAGCAGGCCCGCGATGCCCGCCAGCCCCAACCTGCCGAACCGCTCGTGGCCGTTGCCCGCCCTGCGCCTCGGCCTTTCGCCGAACCCCGCCTGGCGGTATTGCCCAGCGTGATGCCGGTCGACCCGCCGGTGGTGACGGTGGTGGAGCAGGAGGTGGTGGCCGAGGCGGCCATTCCAGTGCTGGTCGAAGCGCCTGCGCTGGAACCGGCGCTGCCACTGGTCGACGTGCACCTGCCAGCGCCGCCCGTGCCACCGGCCACTGTCGACGGCCGCCCGGCCTGGGCCGCCGAACCCTTCGAATGCCTGTTGTTCGATGTCGCCGGCCTGACCCTGGCCGTACCACTGGTGTGCCTGGGCTCGATCTACACCCTGGCCGGCCAGGAGCTGACACCGCTGTTCGGTCAGCCCGAATGGTTCCTTGGCATCCTTACCTGCCAGGCGGGCAACCTCAAGGTCCTGGATACGGCGCGCTGGGTGATGCCCGACCGCTACCGCGACGATTTCCGCCAGGGCCTGCAGTACGTGATTTCGGTGCAGGGCTACGAATGGGGGCTGGCCGTGCACCAGGTCAGCCGTTCGTTGCGCCTGGACCCGTCGGAAATCAAGTGGCGCAGCCAGCGTGGCCAGCGCCCGTGGTTGGCCGGCACGGTTATTGAACACATGTGTGCATTGCTCGACGTTGCCGCGCTGGCCGAGCTGATCGCCAGCGGCGCGGTCAAGCAGCTGCACGACAAACAAATGACACCGAACACAACCGCCAGAAAGCGGATTTAGAGGGCTAGGGGAATGAAAAAGTCGTCTGCACAAGGTTCTGAAGATCCAATCCTGCAGTGGGTAACCTTCCGGCTGGACAACGAGTCCTACGGCATCAACGTGATGCAGGTGCAGGAAGTGCTGCGCTACACCGAGATCGCGCCGGTGCCGGGTGCGCCCAGCTATGTGCTGGGCATCATCAACCTGCGAGGCAACGTGGTAACGGTGATCGATACCCGCCAGCGCTTTGGCCTGATGCCGACCGAAGTCACCGACAACACCCGTATCGTCATCATCGAGGCCGACAAGCAAGTGGTCGGTATCCTGGTCGACAGCGTGGCCGAGGTGGTCTACCTGCGCCAGTCGGAAATCGAAACCGCGCCGAACGTGGGTAACGAGGAGTCGGCCAAGTTCATCCAGGGCGTGTGCAACAAGAACGGCGAGCTGCTGATCCTGGTCGAACTGGACAAGATGATGACTGAGGAAGAGTGGTCCGAGCTGGAGAACATCTGAGTTGATCTTCGAGGTTGCGGTAATCTTTCTGGCGTTGCTGTGGGTCTTGAGCCTCTGGTTCTTCCTCAACTACAGCAAACGCCAGCGCGAAGTGGCCGCGCAGCAGGCCGTGGGCGATGCCCTGCGCGACCAGCGCATCAAGGACCTCGCCAAACGCCTGGATGACTACCAGAACGTCACAGTGCGCATGGGGGACGCGCTGCACGAGTTGAACGTGGCGGTTGCCCCCTTGCCGGACCGGATCCAGCAACTGGAGCAACGCGACCCTCATAACGTGACGTTTTCCCAGGCAGCCAAGCTGGTCGGCATGGGCGCCAGCATCGCCGAGCTGACCGAGAGCTGCGGCCTGACCCAGGCCGAGGCAGAGCTGATGAGCAAGCTGCACCGTAGTGACTGAGCCTGGCGGGCCGCTTCAAGGCCCGGTCAGGCCTGCGCCCAGGCTCAGGTCTGGACCCAGGAGTGATTGCCGCCGACCGTGGCGATGCGGTTGAGCGGCAATTGCTGGTGCACGGCCTCCCTCAGCGCGCTGGTGTTGATGAAGGTGGCGGTATTGATGCGCGGGATGTTGTACAGGTTGACCATCTGGCGCAAGGTTGCGAGGTTGGGCAATTGCTGGTCGATCACGTCGCTGAGCAGGCGCGGGCCGGTCAGGTAGCTCAGGCGGCTGGCATAACGGTAGAAGTTCGAGGGGTCTTCGGCCAGGCTGGGCCTGTGGTCATAGAAGTCCAAATGCAGGCGGAAGCGTGCGTGCATTTCCTCGCTGATCGCCTCCAGGGTCGGGTTGCCAGGGTGGCTACCGATCTGGCTGGTGTTGTACAGGCAGTTCATGCTCAGTTTCTCGTTGGCCATCGGCGGCGCTAGCAGCAAGCCATCTGCCGGGATGCACAGTGCTACGTCTTGAATCGCTTCGGTGGGCGTTGCCGGTGGTTCCCCCAGCTGGGGTTGCCCGGCCTTGCCTGGCACCCGTAGCGTGTCGTCGACGTCCATGTACAGCCCCCCTTCATGGTGCAGCAGCGGGTAGCGCAGCACATCGCTTGCCGACGCATAGTTGGTGGCCACGCCACCATTGCCGTCCAGGGCCGCGTCGTACTGGGCATAGTACTTGGTCTGCTGGAATGCCCTGAAGAACGCTTGCTCTTCCAGGGGTAGCACCTGCAGCCCCGGCGCCTGTTCGGCCAGCAGACGCAGGTTTTCTTCGTAAGCGCCAGGGTTGGCCGTGGACAGGAACAGGCGCAGGCTGTAATCACTGTTTTCCAGCGCCGCGACATTGTGGGCAAGGTTGCTCAGCAAGGCCGGGCGCAAGGTCTTGTCACCTACCCAGAGGCAGGAAATCCGCTTGGGGATGGGCAAGCTGTTGGCGGGGGCGCGTGGGATTTCACCCGGCAGCACCAGGTCGATACCCAGCGCGCGCAGGGTGGCGGTGCGCATCGCATCGGTGACTACGCGCTCGCGGGGCTCGGGTACCAGGCCGCGAGCATCAGGGCTTGCCACGTAGCCAACGGGCTCAACGTCGTTGATGTCCTCGTCCAAAATGAAGGCATCCCGTTCAAGGTCATACACCACCTCCTTGATGTAGTCGTCGATCACCGATTCCAGGGTGTCCGGCATGCCGTTGTACCTCGGCCTGCGGATCACGGCGTCGGCGGTGAGCGGGTCGGCCTGCGGCAGCGGCGGGATCGGTTCGCAGATATGGAAGTAGGGCGCACCTTCGGGCGCCGGGGCTAGCAATACGGGGGGGCGCACCGGGCTCATTGGGTAACCGATCTGGTCGTTGAGCCGAATCGGCGGCACGAAGCCATCGCTTTTGAACGCGAACAGTGCCGAGGCTTTGGCCGCCCCAGTCAACAGCAATGGCACAGCATTGAACAGCCCCCAGGTGATGTTGGCGACACCGTCCTGCCGTGCCTGCAGGGTCTTGCCATTGATCGCCTCATCCAGGCCAAGGCCCAACTGCGCAATGCCGCCGAGCGCCAACACCGGTGCCAGGCCGGGCACCACCAGGCACAGCGGTGCCAGCAAGTTGAGGGTGGTGAGCAGGTAGCCCCGCCACTTGGCTTTGCTGACCTGGCTGTCGCTGGTGATGATGAAGTCGGCGTCATCGAAGCTGCGTTGGCGTTGGCGCTCGGCCAGCGCCTGGAACAAGTCGCCGGTGATCCTCGGGTTGTAGCGGCTCGGCCGGTAGTTGACATAGGTGCGCGGCGGCCAGATACCGTCGTTGTTGAACATGCCGTGCTCCGGTGGCAAGGCGTGGCGCCGGGGATATTCGGCCAGTCCATCGAGTGCGGTATCCAACCCGCTGAAATCCACGCCCTGCGGCCTGTCGGCCAGGCGGAAATGCTGTTTCAGGGCTTCACGCTTGAGCGGGTCTTTGCATTGCTCGCCAATCCAGTCTTTCAGCGCGTTTTCACTGGCGAACTCCAGCAAGGGTGAACTGTTGCCAGGTATGTAGAGCACTGTCAGGTCCGTGCCTGGGTTGCACAGGTACAGCAGGTCGGTGGCGGCGTAGCCATAGATGCTCAGGGTGCTCATGCGCAGCTTGTCGACCCGCGGCATCAAATCGGCCGCTTGCCACAGCAGTTTACGTGCCGCTTCGCTGAGGCTGCCTTCGCTGACCTGCTTGTTGCAGGCGGCAATGAAATTGAGCTTGCACGCCAGGCGGTGGGCGCCCATATGGTCGCGCCAGTAGGTGTGCAGGGTATTCTTGAAGGGTGCCTGGAAGTCCAGGTTCTCGATGAACTGCTGGAAGCTTTCGGCGGCTATCGGCACATGGGTGGTGGCGTCGTAGCGCGCTGGTTCGGTGCGGTGGAACAGCCCGTTGAACACCGAAAACTCGGCGCCATAGTGGTTGAAACCCCGGGCGGGCAGGGCGTTGACGATCCGCACCGGGCTTTCTGGCAAGGTGCCAGCCCAGGGCGCACGGAACAAGGCGCCGAACAGGTCGTTATTGCTTTCGCCCTGCCAGTTGCTGAGCACGGCCTGGGTCAGGCTGACGCATTGCCTGACCTCTGCCAGGCTGCCGCCTTTGTGGTCGGAACGGTAGTGCAGGGTCACCACATCGACCCGGTCGGGGTCGAGGTCGTGGCCCTGCTCGGCGAACCATTGCCTGACGGCCTGACTGGCCTGCCGATCGGGCCGAGGGACATGGTTCAGATGATCGCGGACATAGTGCACGCCAGTGGCGTTGATCCCGGTAGTGCGCATCGTGGTTACCTTGCGTGAGTGGGTGCTGCAAGGTTGCTGGATCACGCTGCACGCCAGTGGTAGATAACTACATCCGCCCGCTATCTCCCTTCAGTTCTGTTCCCAGCTATGTGCCCGGCCGGCCTCGAAGAAACGGTCGAGCGGCACATGCTCACGGATCAGTCGGGTCAACTGGCTGGTGTCCAGGGCGCCGTGAATGTCGTAGATGGGGGAAACCAGCAGCCTGCACATTTCGCGCAACTGCCGTAGCCAGGGCAGGCGCGCGTCGATCACGTCATTGAGTACCCCCGGCCCGCTCAAGCGGCTGAGGCGGCGGGCATAAGCGTTGAAAGCCACAGGGTTGAAGACCCGGTCGGGCCGTTCGGTGTAGAACGTCGGGTCTTGCTGGAAGCGTTGCAGGATCGCCTCGGAAATGGCGTCCAGGGTGGGATTGCCCGGGTGGCTGCCGATCATGCTGCTGTTGTACTGAATGTAGAAACCCAGTTGGTCATTGCAAACCGGGGGGTACAAAAGCAAGCCATCGGCGGTCGTGCGCAAGGTCTGGCTGGCCAGCGGTGGGTTGCCTGGCCCCGAAGCGGCGTTGAGCAGCCGGTCGTCGGCATCCAGATAGAACCCACCGATCTGCTTGAGCATGCGGTAGCGCAGGATGTCGCTGGCCGAGCTGAAATTGGTGATGCCTGGGTTGGTGATCCCCAGCGCCGCCTGGTACTGGGCGAAATAGGGCGAACTGGCGAACGCCTGGTAGAACGGTTGATCCTCGAGCGGCAGGACGCTCATGTGGAGTGTCCTGCTCCTGAGCAGCGTGAGGTTGGCGCTATAGGCCCTCGGGCTCTGCCGCGAAAGGAACAGTTGGTACTGGTACCCAGTGTCTTCCAGGGCTTCGGCATTGTGCACCAGCGCCTCCAGGAAAACCGGGGAAATGGCCTTGTCACCCACCCATAGACTGGAAACGATGCGCGGAATTGGCGTGCGCTCCAGGGTGTCGAAGTGCGTGTAGTCCATGGGTAGATCCAGCTGGATACCTAGCTGCCGTAGGGTGCCCATGCGCTGTGCGTCGGTGACGACCCGCTGGGCGTCGGCAATCCGCACCAGAGCTGCTGATCCGCCGCTGTCGATTACCCAGCGCTCAGGTGTGGGTTGCCTGTATTCAGAGAGCTTGATGAAACTGTCGGTGTGCAGGTCATACACCACGGGTTGCGTCTTGATGCCCTGGGGCGCCTGGAATGTACCCTCGAAGTAGTGGCCCAGATTATCCCCCACGCGGGTCACCACTACACTTTGCGAGCCTGTGGTAATCCGCACCGTGTCACGGAACGCCGCTTGTGCCGGTACCAGCTGCAACGCATCCGTTGGCACGCTTACATTGGCCGCTTCGCCCAGCACATCCGCCAACTGGGTCGGCCGTAGCAAACCTGGCAAACGGTAGTGGAACGCCTGGCTGGCGCGGGCAATGCCGATGGGCAAGGGCAAGGCATTGAACAGGCCGAAGACCTGGTTTTCGACCCCCTCGGCCTTTTCGTCCAGCGAGTGGCCGTTGATCACCTGGTCCATGCCCAGGCTGAATTGTGCCACGCCGCCCAGCACCATCACCGGCAGAAGCTCGGGTACCACCACGCATAAAGGCGCCAGCAGGCACTGGGCAACGTTCAGGTAGCTGCCCCAGTGCGTCTTGTTGACCTGGCGGTTGGTGATGACGCGGTAATCCAGGTCATCGTAGCTGCGCTGTTTCTGGCGATCGGCCAAGTGGTCGAACAGGTTACCGTCGATAGGCAAGCTGTGGGTGGGCGATCCGAATTCGATCGTCTCTTCAGGGTCCCATATGCCACTGGTGGCAAAGCCAGGTTGATCGTCGGGCAGGCGATGCGCCGCGGGATAGCAGCCCAGCCCTTTCAAGGCCGTGACGAGGCCGCTGAATTCCAGCCCGTCCGCCCAGTCCGCGGGCGAGAAGCATTGCTGCAGCCACTCGCGGCGGGTTGGGTCTTTGCATTGCTCGGCAAACCAGTGCTTGAGCGCAGACAGGTCCGGGAACTCGTGCAGGGGCGACGCGTTGCCCGGCAAATAAAGGACGACGGTGCTGCTGTCGTCGGCCTTTATGTAGATGATCGATGTACTGTGATAACCGTACACATTCAGCAGGCGGGTGGTTATCGCCCGCGTGTCCAGGGGCAACAGGCCGGCGGCCTGCCAGGCCAGGCGCCAGGCAGGGACACTCAGGCTACCCTCACTGACTTGGTTGTTGCAGGCGGTGATGAAGGCAATTTCCAGTGCGCGTGCGTAGTCTGTCCGGCTCTGCTGCCAATAGCTGTCCAGTTGCGCCTTCAGCCGTTCGTGCAGGTGCAAACCCCATACATAGTCCTGGAAGACTTCGGCGCGGATGGGCAGCAGTGTCGCCGGGCTGACCTCCTTTTCCGGGGTACGCCGATACAGGCCGTTGAAGATCAGGTAGGACATCGCATTGGAAAGCAGGGGGGGTGGCCGCATACGGTCGACAAATGTCACCGCGTGCAGCGGCGCCATACCCGCCCAATCGCCAAAGTGGAATCCGCCACTGCCTGTACAGGGTTCCCCTTGCCAGTTGGCCAGCAGGGCGTCGGTCAGGCTGACGCGTTGAATCACCTTGGCCTGAGGGGGGAGCCAGGGCTGGCCTTCTTCGCGCTCTGCGTCCTGGTAGTGGAACGTGACGACGTCGATATCCGCGGGGGACAGGAGCACACCGCGTTGCGCTAGCCAATCGCGCAAAAGCTTGTCGGCCAATGTGTCCGGGCGCGGCATCTGGGCCAGCGCGCTGTGCAACAGGCGCTGCTTCATGGGTTGTGGGAAGTTCATCGTTGGGTGTCCGTGGCTATCGGGCGTTGCAGGGTAGCCAGCGGGCACACCGGTCAAGTGCTAATTAATGCTGTCATCCCCTGGCAGCACGTTCATCGGCGAAGGCGCAGGGGTAATGTCGCGCTCGCCCGGCGGTTCGTCGTCGAAGCCCACGGGCACCTTGCCACGCAGTTGCCAGGCAAAGGCGATGATTTCGGCGATGGTCAGGTACAGCGCCTCAGGGATCTGCTCGCCCAGTTCCAGGCGCGCCAGCAAGCGTACGAGTTCGGCGTTTTCATAGATCGGAACCTCGTGCTCGCGGGCCAGGGCCAGTATGGCCTCGGCTACGCTGTCGTCACCTTTGGCCGTCAGGCTCGGCGCCTGCTGGCCATCGTAGCTCAAGGCAATGGCCTGGCGGGGTTGTTGGTCGTTCATGCGTTTTCGTCCACCCAGCGTTGTTCTACTCGGGTACGGGGCCCTTGCGGTGGGATGCCCGCGCGGCATTCCAGGTCGCCGACCTCCAGGCCGCGGGCAAGCAAGCGTTCGCGCAGGCTGCCCAGCTGGCTGTCGATCAGGCGCGCCGTCGGCTCGCGCTCGGCCCACAGCTGGCCCGACAGCTGCCCTTGATTCAACTGGGCCTGGACCTGCATGGGGCCCAGCGGGGGCAGGTCGAAAGCCAGGTCGATACGCCAAAGGGCTCGCAGCGAGTCTGCTGCTTCCTTTTCACGATCGGCCTGCTGGCGCGGCGTTTCTTCGCGCTGCAGTTTGACCTGCAAGGGAATGAACTCCTGGCCGTGGCGAATCGGCACTTCGGTTTGCCACGTGGTCTGCAGGTTGCCGTTTTCCAGTGTGCCGCTTTGTTGCAGGCTGCTCATGGCGTGGCTCTGCAGGCGGGAAATGGCCGCAGCGGCCAGGCGCAGCAGCTGTTGCAGGTCGCCTTCGTCTTCCAGCGCATTCAGCAACCGCGACGGCAGCGGGAATGCCCCGGGCTGTGGCTTGGGGCTGACCCGTTCGAGCAGGCCCAGGGCTCCGCGTGCCACGGCGGGCATGGTCACGGCCAGGCTGTCCGGAGCCAGGCTTGGCGTGCCGGGCGGCAGGTTCGGTGCCTGCGCCACCAGCCGCAGCAGGTGGGCCTTGAGGTCGGTGGCGACAGCGGCTGGGTAGCCCCCCAGCAATTTTGCTTCAAGGAAGGCGCCGCTGTTGCCCAGGGCTTGTGCCACGCCTTTGGCGTCCGCCAGTTGCCGTACGTCCGGCAGGCCGGCCAGCAGGCGTTCGGCGCTGGCGCGCAGGTCGCCAGGGGCATCGGCGCTGCGGGTGAGCTGCTGCAGCGCGTCGAGCAGGCCGGACAGCGAGGCCTGGCGGTTCTGTTGGGTCATTAGCTGCTGAGCGATGCTCAGTTGGTCCTGCCTGCCGCTCAGTGGTACGAAGCGCAGTGACTGATCACCTTGCACCAGCGCGCTGAGCAGGCTGCCAACCGCCAGCGGGCGCGGGCTGTCGACGCTCAGGGTGGCGCCGGCCTGGGCGCTGTTGAGCAAACTGATCAGTGCCCGATAGACCGGCGCCTGCCCAGGCGCCTGGGCCAATGCCTGGTTGGTCAGGACCTTGCCTTGCAGGAGCGTGCCGACAGGTACCTCGCGGGTATCCAGGCGGGTCAGGGTGGCGACCTGGCTGGCTGTGGCCTGCTGCAATAAAATGGCCAGGCGATTGCCTTCGGTCTGGCTGACGGTAACCTGGCTACCTGGGGCCAGGGGTTGGCCGGCGCTGGCCTGCAGTTGGGTCTGTGCGCCGTTGGCCTGGACCAGCCGCAGGAGCAGCTGGAACTCCTGGCCGCTCTGGCGCAACGCCAGCACTTGGGCTTGCGCGGTTTCGCCGGGCGCCAGCAAACCAGGCTGGGGCTGGACCAGGCGCAGGACCTCGCCGGTCATGGCCGCCTTGGTGGCTTGGTTGCCAAGCGCAGTTTGTGCGCCGAGACTATTGATTTCAGTCATGATTGTATACAACCTGTCGGACCCGGCCTCTTGGCAGCGCAGCGGCGCGTGCAATAATGCCGACCGCCCGTGGTTGCCAGTATAACGGCAGCGCACCGGGCGACTTGAGACACGGGCTTCAGGTTGGCTCGCCTGCAAACCAGGCAACACCGACCTGAGGCCCTCTACACATAAGGCGAAACCGTGACCTTCCACCTCCAAGCCGCAGGCCTGGCCTGCGAGCGCGACTGGCGCCTGCTGTTCGAGCAACTCGATTTCGAACTGGGCGCGGGCGACATGCTGCAGATCAGTGGGCCCAACGGCAGTGGCAAGACCAGCCTGCTGCGCCTGTTGGCCGGGCTGATGCAGCCAACCGCCGGGCAGATTCTGCTGGGGGGCAAGCCGTTGGTTGAGCAGCGTCATGCCATGGCCAGCCTCCTGCTATGGATTGGCCATGCCGCCGGCATCAAGGACCTGCTGACCGCCGAGGAAAACCTCACCTGGCTGTGCGCCCTGTATCAACCGGCCAGCCGCGACGCTATCTGGGCGGCGCTGGCGGCGGTGGGCCTGCGCGGGTTCGAAGACGTGCCTTGCCACACCCTGTCGGCCGGCCAGCAGCGCCGCGTGGCCCTGGCCCGCTTGCACCTGGCCGGGCCGCCGCTGTGGATTCTCGATGAGCCGTTCACCGCCCTCGACAAGCAAGGCGTGGCGCAACTGGAAGCACACCTGGCGGCGCACTGCGAGCAAGGCGGCACCGTCGTGCTGACCACCCACCATACGCTGACGCGCAAGCCAGGCGGTTACCGTGAACTGAACCTGGGGCAATGGGCGGCATGAGCGTATTCATCCTGTTGCTGCGCCGTGAAGCGCGCCTGTTGTTCCGGCGCCCGGCCGAATTGGCCAACCCGCTGGTGTTCTTCGCCATCGTCGTTGCCCTGTTCCCGCTGGCGGTTGGCCCCGAGAGCCAATTGTTGCAAACCTTGTCGCCGGGCCTGGTGTGGGTGGCCGCGTTGCTGGCGGTGCTGCTGTCGCTGGACGGCCTGTTCCGCAGTGATTTCGAGGACGGCTCGCTGGAGCAGTGGGTGCTGTCGCCGCACCCGCTGGCGCTGCTGGTGCTGGCCAAGGTGCTGGCGCACTGGATCTTTTCCGGGCTGGCGCTGGTATTGTTGGCGCCGCTGCTGGCCTTGATGCTCGGCTTGCCCGGCCATTGCCTGCCGGTGCTGCTTGCTTCACTGCTGCTGGGTACGCCAGTGCTGAGCTTGCTGGGTGCGGTAGGCGCGGCGCTGACCGTTGGCCTCAAGCGCGGTGGTTTGTTACTGGCGTTGCTGATTTTGCCGTTGTATATCCCTGTATTGATCCTGGGCAGTGGTGCGTTGCAAGCGGCGTTGCAGAATATGCCGGCAACCGGCCATTTGCTCTGGCTCGCCAGCCTCACCGCCCTGGCCGTGACCCTGGCACCCTTTGCGATAGCGGCCGGGCTGAAGATCAGCGTCGGCGAATAACGAGTCCCGGGCTCTCAAGCCCGGCAAATACCCTGGATGTACCCTGATGAAAATAAGCTGGACGTGGTTCCACAAGCTGGGCTCCCCGAAATGGTTCTATGCCATCAGCGGCCGCATGCTCCCATGGCTGGCCTCTGCCGCCGTGCTTCTGCTGCTGGTCGGCATCACCTGGGGCCTGGCCTTCGCCCCCCAGGACTACCAGCAAGGCAACAGCTTCCGCATCATCTATATCCACGTGCCGGCGGCGATGCTGGCGCAGTCCTGCTATGTGCTGCTGGCCGTGGCCGGGGTGGTGGGGCTGGTGTGGAAGATGAAGCTGGCCGATGTCGCCCTGCAATGTGCCGCCCCGATCGGCGCCTGGATGACCGCGGTGGCGCTGGTCACCGGTGCCATCTGGGGCAAGCCGACCTGGGGCAGTTGGTGGGTGTGGGATGCCCGACTTACGTCCATGCTTATCCTGCTGTTCCTGTACTTCGGCATTATTGCGCTGGGCCAGGCGATCAGTAATCGTGACAGCGCAGCCAAAGCCTGTGCGGTGCTGGCGATCGTCGGCGTGGTGAACATCCCGATCATCAAGTACTCGGTGGAGTGGTGGAACACGCTGCACCAGGGCGCCACCTTCACCCTCACCGAAAAACCGGCGATGCCGGCAGAAATGTGGCTGCCGCTGCTGTGCACGGCGCTGGGTTTCTACTGCTTCTTCGGCGCTGTGCTGCTGCTGCGCATGCGCCTGGAAGTGTTAAAGCGCGAGGCGCGCGCCAGTTGGGTCAAGGACGAAGTCTTGAACAGCCTTGGGCGGAGGGCCGCACCATGAGCTTTGCCACCTTCGGCGAATTCCTTGCCATGGGCCACCACGGCCTGTACGTGTGGTCCGCCTATGGCATCTGCCTGGTGGTGCTGGCGCTGAATGTCGCCGCGCCGCTGCTGGCTCGCCGTCGCTACCTGCAAGAAGAGGCGCGCCGTTTGCGCCGGGAGAACAACCAGTGAATCCGCAGCGCAAGAAACGCCTGTTGCTCATCGCCGGCCTGTTGGTCGGCGTCGGGGTTGCCGTCGGCTTTGCCTTGAGCGCACTGCAGCAGAACATCAACCTGTTCTATACCCCCACTCAAATTGCCAATGGCGAAGCGCCGCTGGACACCCGTATCCGCGCGGGCGGCATGGTCGAGAAAGGCTCTGTGCAACGCTCGTCCGACTCGCTGGACGTACGCTTCGTGGTCACCGACTTCAACAAATCGGTGCCAATCACCTACCGCGGCATTCTGCCCGACCTGTTCCGCGAAGGGCAGGGCATCGTCGCCCTGGGCAAGCTCAATGACCAGGGCGTGGTGGTAGCCGATGAAGTCCTGGCCAAGCATGACGAGAAATATATGCCGCCCGAGGTTACCAAGGCCCTCAAGGAAAGCGGCCAGGCAGCCGCTGGCGGGGGGAGCAAGCCATGAACGCCGCACTGGTGATACCTGAACTGGGCCAGCTGGCGATGATCCTGGCCATCTGCTTTGCAGCTGTGCAGGCCAGCGTGCCGCTGCTTGGCGCCTGGCGCGGCGACAGCCTGTGGATGAGCCTGGCACGGCCTGCGGCCTGGGGGCAGTTCGCGTTCCTGGCGTTCGCCTTCGCCTGCCTGACCCACGCCTTCATGACCGACAACTTTTCGGTGGCCTACGTGGCCAGCAACTCCAACAGCGCCTTGCCGTGGTACTACAAGTTCAGCGCCGTGTGGGGCGCCCACGAAGGCTCTTTGCTGTTGTGGGCGCTGATTCTCGGTGGCTGGACCTTTGCCGTGTCGGTGTTCTCGCGGCAGTTGCCGCAGGTGATGCTGGCCCGCGTGCTGGCAGTGATGGGCATGATCAGCGTAGGTTTCCTGAGCTTTCTGATCATCACCTCCAACCCGTTCCAGCGCATGCTGCCGCAGGTGCCGACCGACGGCCGCGACCTCAACCCGCTGCTGCAGGACTTCGGCCTGATCGTGCACCCGCCCATGCTGTACATGGGCTACGTGGGCTTCTCGGTGGCCTTTGCCTTCGCCATCGCCGCCTTGCTCGGTGGCCGCCTGGATGCCGCCTGGGCGCGCTGGTCGCGGCCATGGACCATCGTCGCCTGGGCGTTTCTGGGGGTGGGCATTACCCTGGGCTCATGGTGGGCCTACTATGAACTGGGCTGGGGTGGCTGGTGGTTCTGGGACCCGGTGGAAAACGCCTCGTTCATGCCCTGGCTGGTGGGCACTGCGCTGATCCACTCGCTGGCGGTGACCGAAAAGCGCGGGGTGTTCAAGAGCTGGACCGTGCTCCTGGCGATTGCCGCGTTCTCGCTGAGCCTGCTGGGCACCTTCCTGGTGCGTTCCGGCGTGCTGACCTCGGTGCACGCGTTTGCCGCAGACCCGTCGCGGGGCATTTTCATCCTGATCTTCCTGCTGTTCGTGGTCGGGGGGTCGCTGACCTTGTTCGCCCTGCGCGCGCCGGTGGTCAAAAGCCAGGTGGGCTTTGCCCTGTGGTCGCGGGAAACACTGCTGCTGGCCAATAACCTGGTGCTGGTGGTGGCGGCATCCATGATCCTGCTCGGCACCCTTTACCCCCTGGTGCTCGATGCCCTTACCGGGGCCAAGTTGTCGGTGGGCCCACCGTATTTCAATGCGTTGTTCCTGCCGTTGATGGCGCTGCTGATGGTGGTGTTGAGCATTGGCGTGGTGGTGCGCTGGAAGGACACCCCGGGCAAATGGCTGGTGAGCATGATGAGCCCGGTGCTGGTGGGCAGCGCCATCCTTGCACCGCTGGCCGGCCTGATCGTCGATGACTTCGACTGGCCGACGCTGACTGCCTTCGCCCTGGCTGCCTGGGTGGTGCTCGGCGGGCTGCGTGACATCCTCGACAAGACGCGCCACAAGGGGCTGGTCAAGGGCCTGCCGGGGCTGGGCCGCAGTTACTGGGGCATGCAGCTGGCGCACCTGGGCCTGGCGGTGTGCGCGCTGGGCGTGGTGTTGTCGAGCAACAACAGCGCCGAACGCGACCTGCGCATGGCGCCGGGCGAGAGCGTCGAGTTGGGTGGCTACCACTTCCTGTTCGAAGGTGCCAAGCACTTCGAAGGGCCCAACTTCATCTCCGACAAAGGCACGATCGTGGTCAGCCGCGATGGCCGGGCTGTGACCACCCTGCACCCGGAAAAACGCCTGTACACCGTGCAGCAGTCGATGATGACCGAAGCCGGCATCGATGCCGGCTTCACCCGCGACCTGTACGTGGCCCTCGGCGAGCCGCTGGAGAACGGCGCCTGGGCGGTGCGCGTGCATATCAAGCCTTATGTCCGCTGGATCTGGCTGGGCGGTCTGTTGACTGGCCTGGGCGGGTTGCTGGCGGCCCTCGACCGGCGCTACCGCGTCAAGGTCAAGACCCGGGTGCGTGAAGCCCTGGGCGTGTCTGGAGCAGCTGCATGAAGCGTTGGATCATGGTAGTGCCCCTGGCAGTGTTCCTGCTGGTGGCGGTGTTTCTCTACAAGGGCCTGTTCCTCAAGCCAGACGAGCTGCCCTCGGCAATGATCGGCAAAGCGTTCCCGGCGTTTTCCCTGGCCTCGACCCAGGGCGACCGTACCCTGACCGAGGCTGACCTGCACGGCCGCCCGGCACTGGTCAACGTGTGGGCCACCTGGTGCCCGTCGTGCAAGGTGGAGCACCCGTACCTGAACCAGCTGGCGCAGCAGGGCGTGGTGATTCACGGGGTCAACTACAAGGACGACAACGCCGCAGCGCGCAAATGGCTGGCCGATTTCCACAACCCCTACCAGCTGGACATCCGTGACGAGCAGGGCAGCCTGGGCCTGGACCTGGGGGTGTACGGCGCGCCGGAAACATTCCTGATCGATGCCAAGGGCATCATCCGCTACAAGCATGTGGGCATCGTCGATGCCACGGTGTGGCGTGAGCAGCTGGCGCCGCTGTATCAGGGCCTGGTCGACGAGGCCACACCATGAGGCGTTGGCTGGCAGCGGTGCTGCTAGGCATGAGCCTGGCCAGTGTAGCCAAGGCGGCCATCGATACCTACCAGTTCCGCGACGAGGCAGAGCGCCAGCGTTACCAGGCGTTGACCAAGGAACTGCGCTGCCCCAAGTGCCAGAACCAGGACATTGCCGACTCCAACGCCCCCATCGCTGCCGACCTGCGCCGGGAGATCTTCCGCATGCTGGGCGAGGGCAAGAGCAACCAGCAGATCGTGGACTTCATGGTCGACCGCTATGGCGATTTCGTGCGCTACAAGCCGGCGCTCAGTGGTCGCACCTGGCTGCTGTGGTTCGGCCCAGGGCTGCTGCTGGTGGGCGGGTTCGTGGTGTTGGCGCTGATCGTGCGCCGGCGCCGTGGCAGTGCCACGCCAGGCACCGATGCATTGTCTGCTGAAGAACGCGAGCGTCTCGCCAAACTGCTGGAAAAAGAACCGACCCATGATTGAATTCTGGCTTAGCGCGGGCCTGTTGTTGCTCGCTGCCCTCAGCTTCCTGCTGATTCCGGTCCTGCGTGGCCGTCGTCGCCAACAGGAAGAAGACCGTACCGCCCTGAACGTGGCCTTGTATCAGGAGCGGGTCGCCGAACTGGCTGCGCAGCAGGCTGCCGGGGTACTGGACGCAGCGCAGTTGGCCCAGGGCCGCGACGAAGCCGCCCGTGAGCTGCTGGCCGACACCGAGGGCGCTGACGCCCCGCGCCAAGGCCACCTGGGCAAGGCACTCCCCCTGCTGGCCGCGGTGTTGGTGCCGGTGCTGGCGTTGGGGTTGTACCTGCATTTCGGCGCAGCCGACAAGGTGGCCCTGACCCAGGAGTTTGCCCAGGCGCCGAAGTCGATGGAGGAAATGACCACGCGCCTGGAGCGTGTGGTACAAGCCCAGCCAGACTCGGCCGAAGCCGTGTACTTCCTCGGCCGTGCCTACATGGCCGAGCAGCGCCCGGCAGATGCTGCGCGTACCTTTGAACGTGCCGTGGCCCTGGCCGGGCGTCAGCCAGAGCTGCTGGGGCAGTGGGCGCAAGCCCTGTATTTTGCTGCTGACAAACAGTGGAGCCCGCAGCTGCAGGCCCTCACCGACGAAGCCTTGAAGGCCGACCCCAACGAAGTTACCAGCCTGGGGCTGCGCGGTATCGCCGCTTTCGAAGGCGAGCGTTACCAGCAAGCCATCGATTACTGGCAGCGTTTGCTGGCGCAGTTGCCCGAGGGCGATGCATCGCGTGCGGCATTGCAAGGCGGCATCGACCGCGCTGCCGAGCGCCTGGGCAGCTCGCCGGCGCGGGCGAACGAACCCGCGCCGGTCGCTGCGCGCCTGAAGGTGCGGGTGGAACTGGCGGCGGCGTTGCGGGACAAGGTCAAGCCGGACGACACGGTGTTCATCTTCGCCCGCGCCAGCAATGGCCCACCGATGCCGTTGGCGGCCAAGCGGGTGACAGTGGCGCAGTTGCCGATCGAGGTGGAGCTGTCTGATGCGGACGCGATGATGCCGCAGATGAAACTGTCCGACTTTGCCGAAGTCCAACTGATGGCACGTGTGTCGCGTGCTGGCCAGCCGACCCAAGGTGAGTGGATCGGCCAAGGTGCACCCCTGTCCAGCGCGACTAAGGCTACCCAACACCTGACCATCGACAGCCCCGATCCGTAAGAGAGCAATGCCATGCACAGCGCCGTCCGCCTGACCCTGATTACCCTGGCCCTGGGTTTGTCTGCGTGTACGACGCAGCAGCCCTACGAGCACCCCGAGCCGCCGATAGAGCGGGTGCCGCCCCAGGGGCCGGTGGTCAAGCCATTGCCCGGCGGCCAGCCTTCTACCCAGCCAGGCAAGCCGGCGGCCATTCCCAAGCCGATGCCGCGCACCTCGGCCAGCTTCGCGCCACCGCCGGGTGGTGCCAGCCACTGGGATCCGAAACTGGGCGTCTATGTGCTGGATAAACAACCCAACACGTTCTACCGGCAGCGCACCTACTACCGCTTCGACAATGGTTGGAGCTGGTCGCTGAGCCCGAATGGCCCTTGGCAGGAAACCGACAGCAGCGGGGTGCCAGGTGGGTTGGGGCGTGCATTCGCGCAGTAGCGCTTTTCCAAGACCCACGCTCCGCCGGGGTACCCGTACAGTACAGTTCAACCCGCAAATAGCGATTGACTGTACTGTAGTGTGAGTCCGCATAATGCCTCTTCGCGTACGGAGGTGGCATGCACAAGACAGTCCTGGTACTGGCGGAAACCGTCGATGATTACCTGCCTTTGCTGGAGCAGGCCGGTTACCGACTGATCCGTGCCCCATCACCCCAACAGCGGGCTGATGCCATTGGGCGCCACGCCAAACACACCCAGGCCCTGGTGCTGCGCAAGCTGCAGACATTCTTTGCCGGTGAGCCGGTATTGACGCCGGTACGCCCGTAACCCTATTCAGACATCTGCCTGGCAGCGCCCAGGCAACAAGGAGCGTGTGCATGCAACTCGAGATCTTCCAGGTCGATGCCTTTTCCGCTGAGCCGTTCGGCGGCAACCCGGCAGCGGTGATTCCCCTGCAAAGCTGGCTGCCGGACGATGTACTGCAACGCATTGCCGAAGAGAACAACCTGTCGGAAACCGCCTATTTCGTGCGCAATGGCGAAACCTACGACCTGCGCTGGTTCACCCCGGCCGTGGAAGTCGACCTGTGCGGCCACGCCACCTTGGCCTCGGCCTACGTGCTGTTCGAACAACTGGGCGAGCAGGCGCAGGTGCTGCGTTTCAATACCCGCAGTGGCGAACTGCGCGTCAGCCGCGGTGCGGACGGCCTGTTGGCCATGGACTTCCCGGCCAAGCAGCCACTCGCCGAAGACATGCCGCAGGGCCTGCTGCAAGCGCTGGGCCTGAGCCAGGCGCAGGCGCTGTACCGCAGTGACGACTATGTGGTGGTGATCGATGACGCATTGCTGCTCGATACCCTGAAGCCAGACTTCGTTGCACTGTCGGCCTTCGATGTGCGCGGCATTGCCGTGACTGCAGCAGGGCGTGGTTTTGATTTTGTCACCCGCTGGTTCGGCCCCAACGTGGGTGTGAACGAAGACCCGGTGACGGGTTCGGCGCATACCTCGCTCGCGCCAGTGTGGGCCGAGCGGCTGGGCAAGCAGGTGCTGGCGTGCGAGCAGGGCGGGGCGCGCAAAGGGCAGTTGCTGTGTGAAGTACCGGGTAATGGCCGGGTGATCATCAGCGGGCGGGCGGCGTTGTACCTGCGCGGAACTGTCTATATTTAACAGGCTGACACCGTCTGCCTGTAGGAGCGGCCTTGTGTCGCGATCGGGCCGCAACGCGGCCCCTCGATTTTCGCGTTGATGCGTCAATCCGGGGGCTGCTTTGCAGCCCGATCGCGACACAAGGCCGCTCCCACATGGCCCAACCCCTGTTCAAGGAGCCAGCCATGGCCCTGGAAAAACACGGCACCTGCCTGTGCGGCGCCACCCGGCTTACCGTCACCGTCGACAATACCCACATCAGCGCCTGCCATTGCAGCATGTGCCGCAAGTGGACCGGTGGCCCGCTGCTGGTGGTTGATTGCAGCAAGCCCCCGTTGATCGAGGGGCGTACACCCAGCGTTTATGACTCGTCGGACTGGGCACAGCGTGCTTTTTGTGGCCAGTGCGGCACGCACTTGTACTACCGGCTCAAGGCCAACGACTTCCATGCCATACCGGTCGGCCTGCTCGAGGGCGACCAGGACTGGGATTTCAACATGCAGATTTTCGTCGAAGAGAAACCCGCCTGGTACTGCTTCGCCAACCATACCAAGGAACTGACCGGCGAGGAAGTCTTCGAGCAGAACAGCTGATTCAGGCCTGCGCCAGCAGCCACTCGGCAAACATTTGGGCGGTGTGCTGTGGTCGAAGCGCCAGCACGAAACACCACGCGCGCTTGCCAAACCGGTGCATTCCTGAGAAAAGGGCGGCTTTGTTTTCAAGCGTTGGAGTATGCCCGTGAGCCAAGAACTGCAGATCATCGAACTGGTCGAGGGGGACGGCAAAGCCGCCGTCAAAGGCGCCCTGATCACTACCCAGTACACCGGCTGGCTGGCCGATGGCAGTGAGTTCGATTCGTCCTGGTCGCGCGGCAAGCCGTTCCAGTGCGTGATCGGCACCGGCCGGGTGATCAAGGGCTGGGACCTGGGCCTGATGGGCATGCGCGTGGGCGGCAAACGCAAGCTGCTGGTACCGGCGCACCTGGGCTATGGCGAGCGCAGTGTGGGGGCGATTCCGCCGAATTCGGCCCTGACCTTCGAGATCGAGTTGCTGGAAGTGCTGACGCGGGATGATTGAGCGGCCGTGGACGCTGGTGTTCCTGCGCCATGCCGAGAAACCGGGCGAGGGCTTGGGCCAGTTGAACTGCCAGGGCCTCAACCGTGCGCTGGACCTGGCCACGCTGCTGCCCGACATGAGGGTTTTAGTCCTTGGCTGTGGCAGTGCAGCGGTTGGCCCGGGTGATGTGTTGGCCTGTGCCGGCCTCTTCGCGGGCACGCCCGCTCCCACAAGATAACCACAAGCCTGAAGGCTGTGGGGGCCCTGTGGGAGCGGGCGTGCCCGCGAAGAGGCCGGTACTGGCAACTAAAGGACTAGCGGCCGAACCGCATCGGCCAACCCACCACCTTCTTCACCCGCGGCGTGGCATAGGTGCGCACCTTGGAGGTACTCAACCCCATGCGCACCAGCGACTCGGCAATGGTCACCGCCGCACTCACCCCATCCACCACCGGCACCCCGGTACGCTGGCGGATCTGCTCGTCCAGCCCGGCCATGCCGCCGCAACCCAGGCAAATCACCTCGGCCTTGTCTTCGCGTACGGCGCGTTCGGCCTGCTCCACAATCGCCTGCACAGCACGCTGTGGGTCGGCTTCCAGCTCCAGTACCGCCAGCCCGCTGGCCCGCACCGAGGCGCAGCGGTCATACAGGCCAGAAAGCTTCAGGCGGTCTTCGATCAGCGGTACGGTCCGGTCCAGGGTCGTTACCACCGAATAAGCATGGCCCAGGTACATTGCCGTGCTGGCAGCGGCATCGGTGATGTCTACCACCGGCACATTCAGCAGCTCCTGCAGGCCTTCGCGGCCGTGTTCGCCATAACCGGCCTGGATCACGGCGTCGTAGGGGCCCTCGTAGGCCAGTACCCGGTCCATCACCGCAATGGCTGCCAGGTAGCTTTCGAAATTGCCTTCCACCGATTCGGCGCCGAACCAGGGGGTGAGGCCGACGATTTCGGTGCCGGGCGCGGCTACCGTACGGGCCTGTTCGGCGATGGCCTCGGTGATGGCTGCGGTGGTGTTGACGTTGGCGATCAGAATACGCATGGGCAGTCTTCCCTGATTAATGGCTGCTGTGGTCGACGGCGATGCACTCGCCGCTGACATCGTGGTACTGGCGGTTGCGCGGCGCGATCAGCAGGTAGAGGGCGGCGGCGATGCCGGCTCCTATCAGCCAGGAAAACGGCGCCACACTGTGGAAGTTGGGCACCAGGGCCAGCACGATGGCCAGCAGTGCGGCCGGCACGAACGCGGCCACGGCGCGCAGGTTGATGCCTTTGCTGTAGTGGTAGGCGCCGGCCGGGTCTTCGCTGTACAGCTGCGGCACGTTGATGCAGCCTTTGCGCAGCAGCCAGTAGTCGGACATGATCACCCCGTACAGCGGGCCGAGCAGGGCGCCCAGCCCCGACAGGAAGTACACGATCACCAGCGGGCTGTTGTACAGGTTCCACGGCAGGATCAGCACCGCCACGGTGGCGCTGATCAGCCCGGCACGGCGGAAGTTCAGGTGGCGCGGCGCCAGGTTGCTGAGCACGAAGGCCGGGGCGACGAAGTTGGCCATGATATTGACCGCCACGGTGACGATCAGGAATGCCAGGCAGCCCAGTACCAGGAAGGGAGTGCTGGGAATGGCCGCGACGATTTGCGTGGGGCTGTCGATGACCTGCCCGTTGATCTGGAATTGCGCACCGCAAAGCACCACGGTGATCACCGCGAACACCAGGATGTTCACCGGCAGCCCCCAGAAATTGCCGACGCGGATGGTCTTGCGGCATGGCGAGGAGCGGGCGAAGTCGCAGAAGTTCAGTACCAGGGTGCCGTAGATCGCCAGCCACAGGGCGCCGCCGGCGAAGATGTTGCGCCACATCTCGTAGCCGGTCAGGGGCTCGGCCACCGACCAGGCGATACGCGCGTCAGCCTGGGCGTACATGAACACCGCCAGCGCTGCCACGGTCAGCAAAATCACCGGGCCAGCGAAGCCTTCGTAGCGGCGTACCATTTCCATGCCGTAGGCAAGAATCACCAGCTGCACCAGCCAGATCGCCACGAAACACACCCAGCCCAGGCTCGACAGGCCAAGAATGCTGTCGTGATCGTAGGCGGCCATGTGCGGCCATACGGCGGTAAGCAGTACCCGCAGCACGACCGAGGCCAGGTAAGTCTGAATGCCGAACCAGGCGATGGCGATGATCGCCCGGATCAGCGCCGGAAGCTGTGCACCATGGATACCGAAGGCGATGCGGCTGATGACCGGGAACGGCACCCCGGTTTTTTGCCCCATGTAACCGGACAAGTTCATGAAGAAGTACACCAGCGCGGCGCCAATGGCCAACGACAACAGAATTTGCCAGCCACCGAGGCCGAGGGCGAACAAGCCCATGGCGAATGAATAGTTGGCAATGTTGTGCACATCGTTGGTCCACAACGCGAAGATGCTATAGCCACCCCAACGCCGGCCTTCGCTTCGCGTGGGGGCAAGGTCGCGGTTATGCAGGCGTGGGCTCAAGGCCAGTTCGGGGTGCTGGCCGGCAAGGGTGGAATTGGGGTGGGTGCTGACGACGGATTGTTCAGGGGCAAGATCGAGGCTGCTACTCATTCCGGCGGGCTCCTGATGCACATGGACTGCGATGAGCGGGCATGCGCACGGGCTCGCCATCTCGTCGATGCAGCGTTGGCATCACAGGGTTGTAGGTGCGGCGGCCGGTAATGGGTCGGCGCCGCAAGTTATTGTGTATTTATGTTTTGCTTAAGTTGTATACAAAACATAAGCACACAAAAGCCATTTCTGTGCCAGATAGAATCCAGTTCTTGGTGGTGGATTTTTTAGGATTGAGTCAGGTGTGGGATAACTAGCTGAAATACAGGCGTTATAAATTGACCATTTGAACAAGTTTATTTTTTGGTTTGCAGGATAACTTGATCAATTGGTCAAAATTAGTTGTTGTGGGGGTGTAACTTATTGGGGCGCCGCTTGGAGAACTGCACACAAAAATGGCACTTAAGGTGACATTCTTGTGTACAAAAAATAGTCAGTCGTTCCCTTTCCCTGCTGGCCGGCCCCTCAGTCAGGGTTGTACTGGCCCCATCGGCGGCAACCGCCGTTTGACCGGGCTCTTCTTGATGATTGCGGTGTTGGTCTCGGCCAACACATTGATGCGGTCTAGCAGGGTGTCCAGTTGCTCCATCGAGCGCACATGCAGCCTGGCGATGAAGCAGTCCTCGCCGGTGACCTTGTCGCACTCGGTGAATTCGGGGATGGCAATGATCTGCCGCTCGACTTCCTGCAATTGCCCGGGCAGTGGGCGGATACGCACGATGGCTTGCAACTGGTAGCCGAAGGCTCGTGGGTCGACATTGACCGTGTACCCGCGCAACACGCCACGTTCCTCCAGCCGGCGCAAACGCTCGCCGACGCTGGGGGCAGACAGCCCACTTACCTGCGCCAGGGCCTTGAGCGAGCGGCGTGAGTCCTCCATCAGCGCGTTGATCAACAGTTGGTCGATGGCGTCGGTCATGTGCACCTCAAAGGGTAGGTCGCGGAATTTGCCTTGATAGTAAAGGCAAAACTATGGCTTTGCCTTGCTAATCGGCTGGAAGGTTGCACGGGGCCCCCTGCATACTGGTGCCATCGACGAGAGGAGGTGTGGGATGGACAATTCATTGCGCCGGGGGTCGCTGGAAATGGTAGCGGCCATGCTGATTTCCGGGACCATCGGCGGGTTCGTGCTGGCGTCCGGCCTGCCGGTACTGGAGGTGGTGTTCTGGCGCTGCGTGTTCGGTGCCGTGACCTTGCTGGTCATCTGTGCCGCGTTCGGCTTTCTGCGCCCCGGCGTGATCAGCCGCCCGGCACTGCTGCTGGCGATGGCCAGCGGCGTGGCCATCGTCGGCAACTGGTTGCTGTTGTTTGCCTCGTATTCGCGGGCGTCGATTGCCATCGGTACCGCGGTGTACAACGTGCAGCCGTTCATGCTGGTGGGCTTGGCGGCGTTGTTTCTGGGTGAAAAAATCACCTTGGCCAAGCTGAGCTGGCTGAGCGTGGCGTTCCTCGGCATGCTGGCCATCGTCAGTGCCCATGGCGCCGCGCAGGGGGGGGGCGAGGACTACCTGCTGGGCATTGCCCTGGCGCTGGGTGCGGCGCTGCTGTACGCAATCGCGGCATTGATCATCAAGCGGCTCAGCGGTACGCCGCCGCATCTGATCGCGTTGGTCCAGGTGAGCACCGGCGTGGTGTTGCTGGCACCCTGGGCCAAGCTGGGCGGGCTGCCGGGTGAAATGCCGGCGCTGGCCAGTTTGCTGACATTGGGGGTTGTGCACACCGGCCTGATGTATGTGTTGCTGTACAGCGCCATCCAGCGCTTGCCCACGGCGTTGACCGGGGCGTTGTCATTCATCTACCCCATTGCAGCGATCCTGGTCGACTGGGTGGCCTTCGACCACCGCTTGACGCCGCTGCAATGGCTGGGGGTGGCGTTGATCCTGCTGGCGGCGGCAGGGATGCAGCAGGGGTGGTGGTTCAGACCCAAGCCGTTGGTTATCAAGGGCCATTGAGGTCGCTTCGCGCCCCATCGCAGGCAAGCCAGCTCCCCCAGGTACTGCACAGGGCTTGAAATTTATGCGGTAGCTGGTTTGCCTGCGAAGCGGCCTCAGCGGGTAGAATGCCGCTTTTGCCAGCCTGCGACCTGTCATGACATCCCCAATCGCCACCCTCGAGCAACACCTGCTCGCCGCCCTCGACCCTGCCCCGCAGGAAACCCGCCGCCTGTTCCACGGCCGCGGCCGCTGCTGGGTAGGCCTGGAGCAGATCACGGTCGATTGGCTGCAGGGGGTGCTGTCGGTCGCCCTGTTCCGCGAACCGCCCGAAGGCCAGCTGGCCGAGCTGGAGACGATGTTGCGCAACCTGGCCGAGCGCCCACTGTGGACCGGCCAGGCCATCATCATCCAGCACCGCTACCTGCCTGACAGCCCGGGCCAGTGGTTGCTGGGCGAACCCTGCCAGCAACGCGAAGTGGTCGAGGACGGCCTGACCTACCTGCTGGACCTGGGCGTGCGGCAGAACAACGGTCTGTTCCTCGATATGCGCTATGGCCGCCGCTGGGTGCGTGAGCAGGCGGCGGGCAAGCGGGTACTGAACCTGTTCGCCTACACCTGCGGCTTCTCGGTGGCAGCGGTGGCCGGTGGGGCCGAGCAGGTGGTGAACCTGGACATGGCCAAGTCGGCCCTGGCGCGCGGCCGGGACAACCACCGCCTCAATGGTCACGACGCCTCGCGGGTAGCCTACCTGGGGCATGAGCTGTTCAAGTCCTGGGGCAAGGTACGCAAGTACGGCCCTTATGACCTGATCATCATCGACCCGCCGACTTTCCAGCGCGGCAGCTTCGTGCTGACCCAGGATTACGCGAAGATCCTGCGGCGTTTGCCGGAGTTGTTGAGCGCGGGTGGGACGGTGCTGGCGTGCGTGAACGACCCGGGGCTCGGGCCGGAGTTTTTGATCGAGGGGATGGCCGAGCAGGCGCCCTCGCTGGGGTTTGTCGAGCGGCTGGAAAACCCGCCGGAGTTTCCGGATGTGGACCCGGCGGGCGGGCTCAAGGCTTTGGTATTCCGCCAGGTGTGATGTTGCTTGTGGCGGCCCATTCGCGGGCTTGCCCGCTCCCACAGGTACTCCACAGCATTAGGATGTGTGGTGATCCTGTGGGAGCGGGCAAGCCCGCGAAGAGGCCGGTAGTGGCAACGTCAAGCCCCCAGAGCCTGCACCGGCAGCGGATACACCTGGGCAAAACTCACATTCTCAGTCTGGTCCACCCGCTTCTTCAGCCGTTCGTTGAACGCCCGGCTCACCGCATACTGCCCACCGGAAATGGTGCGGAACTGCGCCGTCAGGACAAACCCGTTCAAGTCCATGCGGTCCACACCGAAGACCTGCAGCGGCCCCTGCAAGTTGATGCGCAGCAGGGGGTCTTCGCTGATCGACTGGCCTACCTCATGAATCAGCGCCAGTGACGCGTCCACATCACTGTCATAGGTGAACTGCACCGAAAAGAACGCATAGGCGAACTGCCGTGACTGGTTGGTAACCGCCTTGATCTGGCCAAACGGCACCGAATGCACGAAGCCCTTGCCATCGCGCAGGCGCAGGGTGCGGATGGTCAGGCTTTCTACGGTTCCGGCATGGCCGGAGTCCAGCACTACCCAGTCGCCGATGGAAATGGTGTCTTCGATCAGGATGAACAACCCGGTAATCACATCCTGGACCAGTTGCTGCGAGCCGAAGCCGATGGCCAGGCCGATCACCCCGGCACCGGCCAGCAGCGGCGCTACGTTGATGCCCAGGTTGGCCATGGTGGTGATGGTGCAGATCACGATCAGGATCACTTTGATGGCGTTGCGCAGCATCGGCAGAATGGTCCGCACCCGCGTGCTTGGCTGGCGCGCATTGCGGCGCCCGGCAGCTGGCTTGAGCGCTTCCTGGATCGCCGTATCGAGCACCACCCACAGCAGCCAGGTGACCAACAGGATCAGGCCGATGCTCGACAGCGAGTTGCTGATCGCCTGGCCCAGGCGGTTGCTGAGGGCGAAGTCGATCACCGAGAACCCCCAGATGCGCCCCAGCAGCTCGATGAAGGCCACTGCCATGGCAATGCGCAGCAGGGCGTGGGCGAGGCTGCGCAGCAGTTCCTTGTAGGGCCGCACCCGCTGCGCCGGGTCGCTTTCGCGGGGGGCCAGCAAGTGTTGCAGCAAGGTGCTGAGGAACAGCGTCGAGACCAATAGCACGGTGGTCAGCAGCGCGTTCTGCAGGGCTTTCTGGCTTTCGGCACCGGCACCTACCAGGTTGACTGCCGAGACCAGGATCATCAGCAGGATTGGCAGGTACCACAGTGTCGAGAAAATGCGCAGGGTTTCCTGCACGGCGCGGTGTTGTACCCGGTCCTTGTACGCGCGGTTGCGGATCAAGTGGGCGACCGGGCGCCGCAGGCGGATCACCAGGCTGGCGAAGATGAAGGTGGCAGTCAGGCCGGTGACCACCGCGACGCTGGCGGTGATGTTGCCGCCAAGCTGGCGGGCGATCTGCGGGCTGGTCAGGGCGTCGCTCCAGGCGGCAAGGAAGCCGATGAGGAACAGCGGCCGTGGTGCCAGGCGCTTGATCACCGCCACGGCAGGGCGTTTATGGCCAGCGTCGAACAGGGTGATCAGGCAGAGGATGATCGACGTCGAGAACAGCCCGCTGCTGGTCGCATAGGCCAGGCTCAGGCCAAGCGCGCGTGCCACGGAGGGGTCGAGGAAGCGGCTCACATAGAGCGTCACGGGCAGGCTGGCCAGGGCTGGCAAGGTGTAGGGCAACAGGTACCCCAGCAGGCCACTGACGCGTTTGTGCTCGCGCAGCCAAGGGCGGCGCGACACCCGTTTGGCGACCCAGCGCCCACCACCGCCAAGCAGGCCGAACGCGGCCCCCCAGGTGAGGGTCAGGAGCAGGAAGTTGCTCGCCAGGTGCAGTGAGTCACTGGCCGAATGGCGGTCGACCAGGCGCTCCACTTCCTGGGCGGCGCGGTCGGTGCGCAGGCGCCAGGCGTCAACCAGGTGGGCGTCGAGGTCCATCTGCCGGGCAGCGCTGTCCAGGCCATCGGCCAGGGCGCCCAGCAGGCCGCCTTGCAAGACCGGCTCGGGTTCGGCGGGTTGGTCCTCGCTGGGGGCGGGGTCGGCAGCCAGCAGGTGAGTGCTCAACAGGCAGCCGAGCAGCAGGGTGGAGAGGAAACGCAGCACTGGAGTACTCCTTGGGCCGGGGTGAGCGGGGCAGGGTTACTCAAGAAACGGAGGCTGCAGGGGTGGGAAAGTTCGATTTGGGTGTGTTGTACGGCCTGGCCTGTTCGCGGTTGACGCTGCGAACAGGCCAGGCCCGCATGAATCGATTACTGCTTGTCGGTATAGATCTGGTCGAACACGCCACCGTCGTTGAAGTGGGTCTTCTGCACGGTGCGCCAGTCACCAAAGGTCTTTTCCACCGACAGGAAGTCGACTTTCGGGAAGCGGTCGGTGTACTTGGCCAGCACGGTTGCATCGCGTGGGCGCAGGTAGTTGTTGGCGGCAATCTCCTGGGCCTCTGGCGACCACAGGTACTTGAGGTATTCCTCGGCCACGGTCTGGGTGCCTTTCCTGGCCACCACCTTGTCGACCACACTCACCGGTGGCTCGGCCTCGGCCGACACGCTCGGGTAGACCACCTCGAACTGGTCGCGGCCAAACTCGCGGGCGATCATTTCGGCTTCGTTTTCGAAGGTCACCAGCACGTCGCCGATCTGGTTGGTCATGAACGTGGTGGTCGCGGCCCGGCCGCCGGTGTCCAGCACCGGGGCCTGTTTGAACAGCTTGCCAACGAAGTCCTTGGCCTTGGCTTCGTCACCGCCCTGCTTGAGCACGTAGCCCCAGGCCGACAGGTACGTGTAGCGGCCATTGCCCGAGGTTTTCGGGTTGGGCACGATCACCTGCACGCCGTCCTTGAGCAGGTCGGGCCAGTCTTTCAGGGCTTTAGGGTTGCCCTTGCGCACGATGAAGACGGTGGCCGAGGTGAACGGCGCGCTGTTGTTCGGCAGCCGGGTGACCCAGTTGTCCGGCACCAGCTTGCCATTGTCGACCAGGGCGTTGATGTCGGTGGCCATGTTCATGGTGATGACGTCGGCCGGCAGGCCATCGATCACCGCACGCGCCTGCTTGCTGGAGCCGCCGAAGGACATTTGCACGTTGACCTTCTCGTTGTGCTCGGCCTGCCAGTGTTTCTGGAAGGCTGGGTTGTAGTCCTTGTAGAAGTCGCGCATCACGTCGTAGGAGACGTTGAGCAGGGTAGGGGCGGCCTGGGCGATGTTGCCCAAGGCCAGGCCTGCGGCGAGCAGCGAGGCGGTGAAGAGTCTTTTCACGTTGCTTCCTTGTACTTGGCGGTGATCGAGGCAGATTGCCAGCGACTATAGCGGGTGGATTTGTGCGGGTTAAAGAACAAAAAATGCTTTGGTTATGCCGTTGCCTGCTCTGGCCCTTTCGCGGGCATGCCCGCTCCCACAGGGTGGACCCCACACAGTCAAGGCCTGTGGTGATCCTGTGGGAGCGGGCGCGCCCGCGAAAGGGCCAGTACAGGCAACATCAAAGCTTGGGAAACAACCCATTCCCACAGCGAGAGCAAAACGCCGCCCCATGCTCATGTGTCTTCTTGCTGCAAGTCGGGCAATCATGCTGCAACTGCTCCCCACGCATTGCATTCGCCAGTTCGGCGGTAAAGATCCCGGTCGGCACGGCAATGATCGAATAACCGATGATCATCACCATAGACGAAATTACCTGCCCCAAGGGCGTCTTCGGCACGATGTCGCCAAAGCCCACGGTGGTCAGGGTGACGATCGCCCAGTAGATGCCCTTGGGAATGCTGGTGAAACCGTGCTCCGGCCCTTCGATCACATACATCAGCGTGCCGAACACCGTGACCAGGGTCGATACCGTGACCAGGAACACGATGATCTTCTGCTTGCTACCGCGCAGCGCGTCGATCAGGTAATGGGCCTGCTTGAGGTACGGGCTGAGCTTGAGTACGCGGAAGATCCGCAGCATGCGGATGACGCGGACGATCAACAGGTATTGGGCGTCGCTGTAATAAAGCGCGATGATCCCCGGGACGATCGCCAGTAAATCGACCAGCCCATAGAAACTGAAGGCATAGCGCAGCGGCTTGGGCGAGCAGTACAGGCGGGTGAGGTACTCGGCCAGGAAGATCGCGGTAAAGCCCCATTCGATACCGGCCAGCAGGCCGGCGTAGCCCTGGTGGACTTCGTCGATGCTGTCGAGGATCACTGTGACCAGGCTGGCCAGGATTATCAGCAGCAGGATTTTGTCGAAGCGCCTGCCAGCGACGGTGTCGGTCTGGAAGACCATGATGTAAAGCCGCTCGCGCAGGCTTGCAGGGTTGTTCATTGGCTCATTCCGTAGTGCGATGGGCTGAGCCTAGGGGCTGTGTTTCAGCTGTGCAAGCGGCTGGCGTCGCGCTGCTTGGGCTGGGCCAGCTGGCAGCCCAGGTGCATCAGCCAGCAGGCGGCGACGAAGGGTGCGGTGAGGCCGGGCAGCGGCAACAGCTTGAACAGTGATTGCAACAGCAACGCCAGGGCAATTGCCAGCAGTGTGACCCATGGCTTTTCACCTTGCCTGCTGAAGGCCAGCGCCGCCAGCGCGGCGTTGAAGCCAGCCAGACCCATCCACGCTGCTTGCGCCTGGTCTGTGAGCAGCGCCATGCCGCCCCCGATGGCCGAGCCAATTACCGCCCACATCGCCGCATAGGGTTGGGCGATGAACATGCCGACGATGATCAGCAACCCGGCCAACGGCTGGTCGAGCAGGAAGATCTGCCCTATGCCGCGGGCCAGGGCGTACACCGGTTCGGCTTCGACGAAGCCGGTCATCGAGGGTTCGGCGAGCAACAGCGTGCCCCAGCCCAACAGCACGAACGGCGCGGTATAGGCAACCAGCAGCTTGCCGCCGCGCTTGCGCCACTGGTGGGTAATGATGCTGGACAGGCCGCCAGCGGCAATGATCAAGGGCGGCAGGATGGCCGACCAGGGCAGCACGGCGCTGATCAGGATGCCGATGAGTACGCCGTTGTAGCAGTACAGCCCGGCCTGACGGTCGGCACGGTCGTAGCCGCGGCGCTGGGCAGTGAGCAGGCCGGCGAGGGCACCGAGCAGGGCGCCGCCGAACAGGTCGGGCGCAGTCAGCAGGATGGCCAGCAGGCAGCACAGGCCGCACAGGGGGTTGCGCAGCAGCAGCACCTGGCTGAAGCCGTTGAGTAACGCCGTGGCCCAGTCGGGGCACGGGTTGGCGAAATGTTTGCTGTACATGGGGCAGTCAGTGAGGTGGATGGGGAGCGGTGGGCCTCTTTGGGCCTCGGTTTTCCGCGATTCTTTGCTTCACCACCGACCCTGTGGGAGCGGGCTTGCCCGCGAAAGGGCCAGCAGGGTCAACGAAGTTGCCTGGACTGACGCATTCGCGGGCACGCCCGCTCCCCCAGGGGCTATGCAGTGGCTTAGATCAGTGTTTCGATCCGCAGCGTGTTGGTCGACCCAGGTTTGCCGAACGGCACCCCGGCAGTGATCAGCAGTGTGTCGCCCCGGCTGGCCATGCCTTGTGCCTGGGCAATTTCCAGGGCCGTGGAGACCACCTCATCCACCTGGCGCAGGCGGTCATTGACCACCGAGTGCACACCCCAGGCCACGCTCAGGCGCCGCGCGGTGTTCAGGTTGGGTGTAAGGTTGAGGATCGGTGCCCGTGGCCGTTCACGCGAAGCGCGCAGGGTGGAGGCGCCCGACTCGCTGTAGTTGACCAGCACCGCCACCGGGAGGATGCCGCTGATACGGCGGATCGCGCAGCTGATGGCGTCCGACACGGTGGCTTCGGCCTTGGGCCGGCCGACGTCGAGCTGCGCCTGGTAGTCCGGGCCGTTCTCGACCTGGCGGATGATCTTGCTCATCATCTGCACAGCCTCCAGCGGGTAATCCCCCGAGGCGGTTTCGGCCGACAGCATCACCGCGTCGGCACCCTCGGCCACGGCGTTGGCCACGTCGGTGACTTCGGCACGGGTCGGTGCCGGCGAGAAACGCATCGATTCGAGCATCTGCGTGGCCACCACCACTGGCTTGCCCAGCTGGCGGCAGGTGCCAATGATGCGCTTCTGGATCTGCGGCACGCTTTCGGCCGGCACTTCCACGCCCAGGTCCCCGCGGGCCACCATGATGGCGTCGGCCAGTTCGGCGATGGCTTGCAGGTGCTCGACTGCCGACGGTTTTTCGATTTTGGCCATCAGGTAGGCGCGGCCGCCAATCAGCTGGCGCGCTTCAACGATGTCCTCAGGGCGCTGCACGAACGACAGGGCGACCCAGTCCACGCCCAGCTCCAGGCCAAAGGCCAGGTCGCGGCGGTCTTTTTCGGTGAGCGGCGAGAGGTCGAGCACCGCTTGCGGTACGTTGACACCCTTGCGGTCCGACAGCTCGCCACCGTTCAGCACTTCGGTGTCGATTGCGTCGCTGTGCTTGGCGGTTACCCGCAGGCGCAGCTTGCCGTCGTCCAGCAGCAGGTCCATGCCTGGCTCCAGGGCGGCGATGATCTCGGGGTGCGGCAGGTTGACCCGGCGGTTATCGCCCGGGGTGTTGTCCAGGTCCAGGCGCAGGGCCTGGCCGCGTTGCAGCTGGACCTTGCCTTCGGCAAAGCGGCCTACCCGTAGCTTGGGCCCTTGCAGGTCCATGAGAATACCCAGGGGGTAGTTCAACTGCTGCTCGACTTCGCGGATCCACTGGTAGCGCAGGGCGTGGTCGGCGTGTTCGCCGTGGCTGAAATTGAGGCGGAAGATGTTCACCCCCGCTTCGACCAGTTGGCGGATGTCGTCGATGCCTTCGATCGCCGGGCCGAGGGTGGCGAGGATCTTCACTTTTTTATCAGGCGTCATGATTGGGCAGTCTCGAGGATCAGGATGGCGCGGAAGTCGTTGACGTTGGTGCGGGTCGGCTCGGTGACGATCAGTGCGTCCAGCGCGGCGAAGTAGCCATAGCCGTTGTTGTTGTCCAGCTCATCGCTGGCCGACAGGCCCAGGGCTTCGGCGCTGGCGTAACTGGCCGGGGTCATGAAGGCGCCGGCGTTTTCTTCCGAGCCGTCAATACCGTCGGTGTCACCGGCCAAGGCGTACACGCCCGGCAGCCCTTTCAGGCTTTCGGTGAGGCTGAGCAGGAACTCGGCATTGCGCCCGCCACGGCCATTGCCGCGCACGGTCACGGTGGTTTCGCCACCGGACAGGATCACGCAGGGCGCCTTCAGCGGCTGGCCGTGCAGCACGATCTGCCGGGCGATGCCGGCATGCACCTTGGCCACTTCGCGCGATTCGCCTTCCAGGTCGCCGAGGATCAGCGGGCTGAAGCCTGCCTGGCGCGCTTTGACTGCGGCGGCTTCCAGCGACTGCTGGGGCTTGGCAATCAGCTGGAAGTGGCTGCGGGCCAGGGCCGGGTCGTCGGCCTTGACGGTTTCCGAGGCCGGGTTGTTGAGCCAGTCGATCACCGCTTTTGGCGCTTCGATGTTGTAGCGCTTGAGAATGGCCAGGGCATCGGCCGAGGTGCTCGGGTCGGCCACGGTGGGGCCGGAAGCGATTACCGTGGCGAGGTCGCCGGGTACATCGGAGATGGCATAGGTGTAGACCGTGGCCGGCCAGCAGGCCTTGGCCAGGCGCCCGCCCTTGATCGCCGAGAGGTGCTTGCGCACGCAGTTCATCTCGCCGATGGTGGCGCCGGATTTCAGCAGTGCCTTGTTGATCTGCTGCTTGTCGGCCAGGGTCAGGCCCTCGGCTGGGAGGGCCAGCAGGGCAGAGCCACCGCCGGAGAGCAGGAATATGACGCGGTCTTCTTCATTGAGGTTGCTGACCAGTTCCAGCACGCGCTTGGCCACGGCCAGGCCGGCGGCATCCGGGACCGGGTGGGCGGCTTCGACCACCTCGATCTTCTGGCAGTTGGCGCCGTGGCCGTAACGGGTGACGACCAGGCCGGAGACTTCGCCCTGCCAGCTTTTCTCGACCACTTCGGCCATGGCGGCTGCGGCTTTGCCGGCGCCGATGACGATGACCCGGCCGCTACGGTCGGCGGGCAGGTAGGGTTCGAGAACTTGACGGGGGTGGGCGGCGGCGATGGCTGTGTCGAACAGGTCGCGGAGAATTTTTTGCGGATCGACCGACATGGCAGGCTCCCAATTATTGTTGTTCTGCACAATCAAAAACGCCCCTGGAACTGCCTCCGTGCAGGCCGAACCAGGGGCGGTCTCCACAGCTGCGAGCTGCGAGCTGCAAGCAAAAGCAGATCTGCTCTCGCTTGTCGCTTGTCGCTTGCCACTTGAGGCTCACAGCTTGAAGCTTATTTCTCGTCGCGGATCGAGAAGTTGGCCATGTGCTCCAGGCCCTTGATCAGCGCCGAGTGGTCCCAGTTGCCGCCACCCAGGGCCTGGCAGGTGTTGAACACTTGCTGGGCATTGGAGGTGTTGGGCAGGTTGATGCCCAGCTCCTTGGCGCCTTGCAGGGCCAGGTTCAGGTCCTTCTGGTGCAGGTTGATGCGGAAGCCCGGGTCGAAGGTGCCCTTGATCATGCGCTCGGCATGCACCTCGAGGATCTTCGACGAGGCAAAGCCACCCATCAGCGCTTCACGCACCTTGGCCGGGTCGGCGCCGTTCTTGGCGGCGAACAGCAGCGCTTCGCTGACAGCCTGGATATTCAGGGCGACGATGATCTGGTTGGCCACCTTGGCGGTCTGGCCGTCACCGTTGCCACCCACGCGGGTGATGTTCTTGCCCATGGCCTGGAACAGTGGCAGGGCGCGCTCGAAGGCGTTCGGGCAGCCGCCAACCATGATGCTCAGGGTGGCGGCCTTGGCACCTACTTCGCCACCGGACACCGGGGCGTCCAGGTAGGCGGCGCCGGTGGCCTTGATTTTTTCGGCGAAGGCTTTGGTGGCGGTAGGGGAGATCGAGCTCATGTCGATCACCACCTTGTTCGGGCCCACGCCTTCGGCCACGCCGTTGTCACCGAACAGCACGCTTTCCACTTGTGGGGTGTCCGGCACCATGACGATGATGAACTCGGCTTCCTGGGCCACTTCTTTCGGGTTGGCCAGGGCCACTGCACCGGCGGCGATCAGGTCGGCTGGCGCGGCGTCGTGGTGGGTGGAAACGAAAATGCTGTGCCCTGCTTTTTGCAGGTTCTGGGCCATGGGCTTGCCCATGATGCCGGTGCCGATGAAACCGATTTTAGCCATGAGAATATGCCTCTTTGTATTTGTGGTGTCTCAAGCTGTGGGAGCGGGCATGCCCGCGAAACAGGCGACTCGGTGGATGGCACCGGCTATGCCGGTGTTCGCGGGCAGGCCCGCTCCCACAGGGTTTCGTGTTTCACAGGGCGCTAGCGTTCAGCCGTTCAGATTGCGTTATGGGTCTTCAGCCAGCCCAGGCCTGCTTCGGTGGTGGTCAGCGGTTTGTATTCCGCGCCCACCCAGCCCTGGTAGCCGATGCGGTCCAGGTGTTCGAACAGGAAGCGGTAGTTGATCTCCCCGGTGCCTGGCTCGTTGCGGCCGGGGTTGTCGGCCAACTGGATGTGGTTGATCAACTTCAGGTTGGCTTCCATGGTCCGGGCCAGGTCACCTTCCATGATCTGCATGTGGTAGATGTCGTACTGCAGGAACAGGTTGTCGCTGCCCACCTCGGCCTGGATTTCCAGGGCCTGCTGGGTGGTATTGAGGTAGAAACCAGGGATATCGCGGGTGTTGATCATTTCCATGACCAGGCGGATGCCGGCGGCCTGGAGTTTGTCGGCGGCATACTTGAGGTTGGCGACGAAGGTCTTGCGTACGTCGGCACACTGCAGGCCTTGTGGGCGAATACCCGCCAGGGCGTTGACCTGGGTATTGCCCAGCACCTTGGCGTATTCGATGGCCTTGTCGACCCCAGCGCGGAATTCTTCGACGCGGTCGGGGTGGCAGGTGATCCCGCGCTCGCCTTTGGCCCAGTCACCGGCTGGCAGGTTGAACAGCACCTGGGTCAGGCCGTTGGCGTCCAGTTGCTGCTTGATTTCAGCCGCGCTGTAGTCGTACGGGAAGAGGTATTCGACGCCGCTGAAGCCAGCATCGGCGGCAGCCTTGAAGCGGGCCAGGAAGTCCTGTTCGGTGAACAGCATGGACAGGTTGGCAGCGAAGCGAGGCATAGGTGTCTCCTTGCGGTGAAGGCCCCCAGGGCATGCCTGGGGGCGTCAGGCGATCAGTCCAGCATCGAGATGGCGGTTGGCGCGTCGTTGCCGACCAGCGCCAGGTCTTCGAATTCGTTGACCGCGTTGATCTCGGTGCCCATGGAAATGTTGGTGACGCGCTCGAGAATCACCTCGACCACTACCGGTACGCGGAACTCTTCGGCCATCTTCTGCGCCTTGATCAGGGCAGGGGCGATCTCGGCCGGTTCGAACACGCGCAGGGCCTTGCAGCCCAGGCCTTCGACCACGGCCACGTGGTCAACGCCGTAGGTGGCAGCGTCGGTCGAGTTGATGTTCTCGAACGCCAGTTGTACACAGTAATCCATGTCGAAGCCACGCTGCGCCTGGCGGATCAGGCCCAGGTAGGCGTTGTTCACCAGCACATGAACGTACGGCAGGTTGAACTGTGCGCCCACCGCCAGCTCTTCGATCATGAACTGGAAGTCGTAGTCACCCGACAGCGCCACGACCTTGCGCTGCGGATCGGCCTTGACCACGCCCAGTGCCGCAGGGATGGTCCAGCCCAGCGGGCCGGCCTGGCCGCAGTTGATCCAGTGGCGTGGCTTGTACACGTGCAGGAACTGCGCGCCCGCAATCTGCGACAGGCCAATGGTGCTGACGTAGCAGGTGTCCTTGCCGAACACCTGGTTCATTTCTTCGTACACGCGCTGCGGCTTGACCGGCACATTGTCGAAGTGGGTCTTGCGCTGCAGGCTGGCCTTGCGCTGCTGGCAGTCTTCCAGCCAGGCCTTGCGGCATTTCAGCTTGCCAGCGGCTTGCCATTCGCGGGCGACTTCCAGGAGTACGTCCAGCGCCTTGCCAGCGTCGGAAACGATCCCCAGGTCCGGGGTGAACACGCGGCCGATCTGGGTCGGTTCGATGTCCACGTGGACGAATTTGCGGCCCTCGGTGTAGACGTCCACGGAGCCGGTGTGGCGGTTGGCCCAGCGGTTACCGATACCGAACACCAGGTCCGACTTGAGCAGGGTGGCGTTGCCGTAGCGGTGCGACGTCTGCAGGCCGACCATGCCGACCATCTGCGCGTGGTCGTCCGGGATGGTGCCCCAGCCCATCAGGGTCGGGATTACCGGTACGCCGGTCAGTTCAGCGAACGCCACCAGCTTGTCGCTGGCGTCGGCGTTGATGATGCCGCCGCCGGCGACCAGCAGCGGGCGCTCGGCGTCATTGAGCATGGCCAGGGCTTTTTCGGCCTGCACGCGGGTGGCGGCAGGCTTGTTGATGGCCAGCGGCTCGTAGGCGTCGATGTCGAATTCGATTTCGGCCATCTGCACGTCGAACGGCAGGTCGATCAGCACCGGGCCTGGGCGGCCGGTGCGCATTTCGTAGAAGGCTTTCTGGAAGGCGTAAGGCACCTGGCCTGGCTCCAGCACCGTGGTCGCCCACTTGGTCACCGGCTTGACGATGCTGGTGATATCGACAGCTTGGAAGTCTTCCTTGTGCAGGCGCGCACGCGGGGCCTGGCCAGTGATGCAGAGAATAGGAATGGAGTCGGCCGAGGCACTGTACAAGCCGGTGACCATGTCGGTGCCGGCAGGGCCGGAGGTGCCGATGCACACACCGATGTTGCCCGGGTTGGCGCGGGTGTAGCCCTCGGCCATGTGCGAGGCACCTTCGACGTGGCGAGCGAGGACGTGATCGATGCCACCGACTTTCTTCAGGGCCGAGTACAGCGGATTGATGGCAGCCCCCGGGATGCCGAACGCGGTATCTACACCTTCACGGCGCATGACCAGAACGGCTGCATCGATTGCTCTCATTTTGCTCATGGTTTGTGCCTCATTGATTTTGTAATTGTATACAACTTGCTTTGCGATAGAGTGTATTCACGCCTGGCGCTGTAGGTCAATGGGTTTTCATCGGTTCACTTGGCTTTCCTCAGAGCGCCCATGAAAACGGGAGTTTGCGTGATCGCATACGATCGTTTCAAAATATTGTATACAAAAATAATCTTCGTTGTGTTCTATTTGTTCATCGGTTTTCAACTGCCCTCAGGGCTTCTCACAACAAGAAGAGGACCTTTTCATGAACGCTTTGAACCTGAAAGTCGCCGTTGGGCTGGTAAATGCCGCGCTGGCGGCGGGCCGCAAGATCAATGCGGCGCCGCTGACCGTGGCGGTGCTGGATGCTGGCGGCCACCTGCTGGCGCTGCAGCGCGAAGATGGCGCCAGCCTGATCCGCCCGGAAGTGGCCACCGGCAAAGCCTGGGGTGCGATAGCCCTGGGCAAGGGCTCGCGCTTGCTGGCGCTGGATGCGCAGCAGCGGCCGGCGTTTTTTGCCGCGCTGAACGGAATGGGTGAACGGCCGGTAGTGCCGGCGCCGGGGGGCGTGCTGATTCGTGATCAGGACGGCAAGGTACTGGGTGCTGTCGGGATCAGCGGCGATACGTCGGATATCGACGAACAGTGCGCGATCAGTGCGATCGAGGAGGTGGGGTTGCTGGCGGATGCCGGAGTAGCGGCGTAAAGCTCAAGATAGCCGGGGCCGCGTTGCGGCCCTTTCGCGACACAAGGCCGCTCCTACGGGGAATCGCGTAACCCTGTAGGAGCGGCCTTGTGTCGCGAAAGGGCTGCAAAGCAGCCCCACTGGCCCTGTCAGGCCTGCTCGGGCTCACAGCCCTTGAGCACCATGCGGATGATGGTCTCGGCTGCTGCGTCATAATCGCTGTCGGCCAGCTTGGCCTTGCCGGTCACCGCAGAAATCTGCCAGTCGAAATCGGCATAGGTCTGGGTGGCCGCCCAGATGCTGAACATCAGGTGGTGCGCGTCTACATGGGCGATCTGCCCGTTGTCGATCCAGCGCTGGATGCACTCGATGTTGTGCCGGGCCTGCTCGTTCAACTGCGCCACCTGGTTCGGTGACAGGTGCGGGGCACCGTGCATGATCTCGCTGGCAAATACCTTGGAAGCATGGGGCAAGTCGCGGGAAATGCGGATTTTCGAGCGAATGTAGGCGCTCAGCACTTCTTTCGGGTCACCGTCGGCATTGAACGGCGTGGACGCCTGCATGATCGGCGCGATGATGCTTTCCAGCACCTCGCGGTAGAGGTTGTCCTTGGACTTGAAATAGTAATACACGTTCGGCTTGGGCAAGCCGGCCTTGGCCGCGATATCGCTGGTCTTGGTGGCCGCGAAGCCCTTGTCGGCGAATTCCTCGCTGGCTGCGCGCAGGATCAATTCCTTGTTGCGCTCGCGAATGGTGCTCATGGTCAGGGATCTTCCTCGTGTCTGGCCACCTCTAAGAGGGATCGGGCATGGTAGCACCGGGCCCGACGGGCGCTCAAGGCAGCGGCTTTGGGCTAGAATTCTGGGCATTTACTCATTCGGATGCAGGCAAACATGGCAGGAAGCAGTCTACTGGTACTGATCGACGATATCGCCACGTTGCTGGACGATGTTTCGCTGATGACCAAAGTGGCAGCAAAAAAAACCGCAGGCGTGCTGGGCGATGACCTGGCGCTCAATGCCCAGCAGGTGACGGGTGTGCGGGCCGATCGTGAACTGCCGGTGGTGTGGGCGGTGGCCAAGGGTTCGTTGATGAACAAGGCCATTCTGGTACCGGCGGCCCTGCTGATCAGCGCTTTCATCCCTTGGGCGGTCACGCCCTTGCTGATGCTGGGCGGCGCGTATCTGTGCTTCGAGGGCTTCGAGAAGCTGGCGCACAAGTTCTTGCACAGCAAAGAAGACGACGAGGCGCAAAAGGCTGCGCGCAAACAGGCTGTGGCCGATGCCAATGTCGACCTGGTGGCGTATGAGAAAGCCAAGATCAAGGGGGCTGTGCGTACCGACTTCATCCTGTCGGCGGAAATCATCGCCATTACCCTGGGCATCGTCGCCGACTCGCCGCTGCCACAGCAGGTGATCGTGCTGTCGGGCATCGCAGTGGTAATGACCCTGGGCGTTTACGGGGTGGTGGGCGGCATCGTCAAACTGGACGACCTTGGGCTGTGGATGACCAAGCGGGCGTCGAGCGTGGCTCAGGCGGTAGGCAATGGCATATTGCGCGCGGCACCCTACATGATGAAAGGCCTGTCGGTGGTTGGCACGGCGGCGATGTTCCTGGTGGGTGGCGGGATTCTGGTGCATGGCATCGCGCCGCTGCATCACGCGGTCGAAGCGTTCAGCGAGGGGCGCGGTGGTGGGCTTACCGTGGCGTTGCTCAATGGCGTGGCCGGGGTGATCGCCGGTGCCGTGGTGCTGGCGGTAGTGACGGTGGCCGAGAAGCTGTGGCGCCGCGTGCGGCCGGCCAACTGAGCGGCCTGGCCGGGGCGTTGCCCCGGTTCGCGGGCACGCCCGCTCCCCCAGGTACAGTGTCTGCCATGGGCCGAGCGCGGACCCTGTGGGAGCGGGCGTGGCCGCGAATGGGCCGCAGCGCGGCCCCGAGGGCTCAGGTCAGAAGTGCACCTTGACCAGGAAGCTCATGGTGTTCTGGTCGGTGGTGAAGGCATCGCTGTCCTTGATGCCGTACTTGTTCTTCCAGTAGTCATACTCCACACCCACGTACAACTGCTTCTCGCCAAAGTGCAGCGCCTTGCCCAGGTCGTACTTGATCTGCGGGTTGAAGTGCAGGTTGGCGTGGTAGGTGCCACGGCGGTTCTGGTCGTTGTCGACCACCCAGTCCATGAAGCCGTCGATCAGTACGTCGGAATCCCCCACCGGGATGGTGTACGACCACACCGGCGTGATCTGCCACACATTGTCGCCGGCACGGCTGCCGTCGGTGGTGCGGTTGTAGAAGTTCAGCTGGAAGTAGTCGAAACCGGGGATGGCCAGGTCGAAGCCCGGGCCTATCAGGTACGACTCGGTATCACCCTCGCCAAACTCGTAGGTCATGGCCAGCAGCACGTCCTTGACCGGGCCGAACTCCAGCTTCTGGTCGAAGATCTTGCCAAACGACAGGCGTGGGCTGATCTCGCCATAGTAGGTGTTCGGGCCGTTGCCCTCGTCCTTCTGGCCCTGGTAGAAGATCTTGTCGACAAAGATGAAGTTGTCGCCGTACTTCCAGCCATCGGCATGTTCGAAGGTCACGGTTTGCTGGGTTGGCGGGTTGACCTTGAAGTTCTTGCCCCACAGGTAGGTCAGGCTGTTGTTCTGCCATTGCAGCAAGTCACCGCCGAGGGTGGTGCCGCAGGCCAGCAGGCCGCCAGCAAGGATCAGGCTGTTGATGGTACGCATTGCGAGTGTCGCTCCCTTGTTTGATCTGTTGTCTGCGCTCGTTGTTGGCGCTTTTTGTCTTTTGAGTCAGCTTTTTTCGATAGGCCACAGCTGTTTGGCAAGGGTTGGGCCAACTTTTCCGGGTTGGCAAAACCTTCCTGCTCGACTTCGTTCTGAACGGATGAAAAGGGTCTTTCAGGCTGGCAACACGTTCGCCAACCGCCCGTATTCATTGACTGAGCGGTCAGTAAACGCAGGCAGAATCCGTTCTGCCCTGATCGAGGGGGCGCGCAGATTACTGGCTTGCGCGCCGCGCCTCAAGTGCTCCGTCCTGGAGCGCTGTGAATCAAACTTGTGCGTTCGGTCAACTTCTTAGAAGTGTACCTTGATCAGCGCGCTCGCCACGCTCTGGTTGCTGTCCAGGCTGCCGCGGCTGTCGATGCCGTACTTGTCCTTCCAGTAGCTGTACTCGAAGCCCACATAAAGCTGCTTTGCCCCCAGGTTCAGGGCCTTGCCCAGGTCATATTTGACCTGCGGGTTGAAGTGCAGGTTGGCGTGGTAGGTGCCACGGCGGGTCTGGTCGTTGTCGGTCACCCAGTCCATGTAACCATCGATCAGGATGTCGGACTTGCCCACCGGCAGGGTGTACGACCAGGCCGGGGTGATCTGCCACACATTGTCCCCGGGGCGGCTGCCCTCGGTGTTGCGCACATAGAAGTTAAGGGTGAAGTAGTTGAAGCCCGGGATGGCCAGGTCGAAGCCGGGGCCGATCAGGTAGGCCTCGTTGTCGCCTTCGCCACGTTCGTAGGTCATGGCCAGCAACACATCCTTGACCGGGCCGAATGCCAGTTTCCAGTCGAAGATCTTGCCGAATGACAGGCGTGGGCTGAACTCACCGTAGTAGGTGGTCACGCCCTTGCTGGCGTCTGCTTTGCCGTTGTAGAAAATCTTGTCGACGAACATGAAGGTGTCGCCGTACTTCCATTTGTTGGCGTGCTCGAAGGTAACCGTCTGCTGGATGCTGGGGTTGACCTTGAAGCCCTTGCCGTACAGGTAGGTCAGGCTTTCGCCGTGCCATTGCAGCCATTCGCCCGCGTGGGCAGGAACGGTGGCCAGCAAGCTGCTGCCCAGCAAGAGGGACGTGGTGATGCGTTTCATGTTGTGCTTCCCGGACTTATTGTTTTTTTTGGGTTTTTTTGGCGTGCAGGTGCCCCGGGCGGCCCATTCCGGCGGGCCGACGGTATAGCGTCTACGACGGTTCGAGACCGGAGCGGCTACAGGCCGCTCCCGTTCACTCGAAGGGGTTTTGCCTCAGTGCTGGTGACAGGCGTCGTTGTGCACCGCGCGGTCGGCACCGCCCAGAATGTTGAACAGCACGTTCAACACCAGGGCGCTGACCGTGGCCATGGCGATGCCACTGTGGGTGATGGGCTCCATCCACTGCGGCATCTGCGCGAAGAACTCCGGGCGCACCACGGGGATCAAGCCGAAGCCCACGCTTACCGCAACCAGCAACTGGTTGCGGCGGTCGCCGATGTCGGCTTCCTGGAGGATCTTGATCCCGGTAGCGGTCACCATGCCGAACATGGCGATCGACGCCCCACCCAGTACCGCGGGCGGGATCGAGGCGATCAGGAACGCTGCCTTGGGCAGCAGGCTGAGCAGAATCAGCAGTGCGCCGGCCACGATGGTGACAAAGCGGCAGCGGACCCCGGTCATCTGCACCAGGCCGATGTTCTGGGCGAACGACGAGTGGGTGAAGGTGTTGAAAAAGCCGGCGATGAACGACGCCCCGGCATCGCACAGCAGGCCGCGGCGGAGCATGCCTGGGGTGACTTCGCGGTCGGTCACCTTGCCCAGGGCAAGGAACATGCCCGTGGACTCGACGAAGATGATCACCACCACCAGGCACATGGACAGGATCGGTGCCAGGCTGAAAGTCGGCATGCCGAAGTGCAGGGGCGTCACCACCTGCAACCACGGCGCTTCACTCAGGCCTGACAGGTCGACCATGCCGATGGTGCCGGCCAGCACGTAGCCCAGGCCCATGCCAACCAGCACCGACACATTGACCCAGAAGCCGCGCATGAAGCGGTTGATCAGCAGGATCACGGCCAGCACCAGGCCAGCCACCAGCAGGTAGATCGGCGAGCCGAACGTACTGGCATCCTGGCCGCCGCCGGCCCAGTTGACCGCTACCGGGAACAGCGACAGGCCAATCGAGGTGATCACCGTTCCGGTGACCAGTGGTGGGAAGAAGCGCACGACCTTGGACATGAACGGTGCGATCAGCATGCCGAAGAAGCCGGCGGCGATGGTCGCGCCGAAGATCCCCTGCAGGCCTACACCGGGCATGCCGGCCATGGCCACCATGCTGCCCACGGCTGCGAAACTGGCACCCATCATCACCGGCATGCGGATGCCCACCGGGCCGATACCGAACGACTGGATGATGGTGGCGACGCCAGCGACCAGCAGGTCGGCGTTGATCAGGAAAGCGACTTCTTCACGGGACAGCCCGGCGGCCTGGCCAATGATCAGCGGCACAGCGATGGCGCCACCGTACATCAGCAAAACGTGTTGCAGGCCAACCAGGAACAGTTGGAACAGGGGCAAGGGTTCGCGCGGTGGCGCAACGGGTATGTACGCCTTGCGGGACTCGGACATGCAGCACCTCGAGTTTTGTTTTTATTCTCGGATCCAAGTGCCAAGCTCCAAGCGGCAAGCTTCAAGAAAAAGCTTGGTATCCGCACTGGAGCCTGGCACTCGATGCTTGCTTCCTACTACGTACAGCTTGAGGCTTGCAGCTTGACGCTTGTGGCTCGATCAGTTGACCTGGGCGCCCTTGGCGATCCAGTCACCGACCAGCTTGCGCTCCTCGGTGGTCATCTGGGTGATGTTGCCCAGCGGCATGATCTGGCTGGCCACTGCCTGCGCCTGAATGCGCGCGGCCTGGGCCTGGATCTGCTGCGGGGTGTCGAACATCACGCCGGCAGGTGCGGCGCTGAACAGTGGGCTGGTCGGCTTGGCCGAATGGCACACGGTGCAGCGTTCCTGGATGACATTGTGGATCTTGTCGAAGTCGCCAGCACCGGCCTGGGCCGTAGCCTGGGCCGGGGCTTCGGCAGGCGCTGCGGCGGCCTTGGCGGCGTCCTCGGCGCGTTGCTCGGCAGCGGTCTTGCCACCCACAGCAGTAGCCGGCAGAGGCTGGTACTCGATCTTCGCGGCGGCCTGCTCAGGGCTCACTGCCATCGGTTTGGGGCCGGTGACGTAGGCCAGGCAAATCATTGCCAGGGCACCGACAGGCAAGGTCCAGGCGTACTTGTTGCTGTCGTGGCGGGTGTTGAAGTAGTGGCGGATCAGCACCGCAGCTACCGCGATACCGGCCAGGATCAGCCAGTTGTACTGGCTACCGTAGGTGCTCGGGAAGTGGTTGCTGATCATGATGAACAGCACCGGCAGGGTGAAGTAGTTGTTGTGACGCGAGCGCAACAGGCCTTTGGCCGGCAGTACCGGGTCGGGCGTCTGGTTGTTCTCGATCGCGGCCACCAGCTGGCGCTGGGCCGGCATGATGATGCGGAACACGTTGCCGACCATGATGGTGCCGATGATCGCGCCGGTGTGCAGGTAGGCACCGCGGCCGCTGAACACCAGGCTGAAGCCCCAGCAGGCGGCGATGATCAGCACGAACAGCACGGCACCGAGCAACGCCGGCTTCTTGCCCAGCGGCGAGTCGCACAGGAAGTCGTAGATGAACCAGCCGGCGACCAGCGAGCCGATACCGATGGCTACGCCTTCGGCACCGCTGAGGGTACTGCCAGGGGCCAGCAGGTACAGCGTCGGGTTCCAGTAGAACACCACGCACAGCAGGGCGATACCGGACATCCAGGTGAAGTAGGCTTCCCATTTGAACCAGTGCAGGTTCTCGGGCATTTTCGGGGGGGCGAGCTTGTATTTCTCCAGGTGGTAGATACCACCGCCGTGAATCGCCCAGAGATCACCCGACAACCCATCGCGCGGGTTGCTTCGGTTCAGGTGGTTCTCCAGCCAGACGAAGTAGAACGATGCACCGATCCAGGCTACGCCGGTGATCATGTGAACCCAGCGAATGCTCAGGTTCAGCCATTCGTGAAGGTGTGCTTCCACAGTATGTACCTCTGCCGATCACCGAGAACGATGACCGACCTTTTCTTATTGGTGGGGATTGAGGATCAGCATCTGTTCCTCGGTGAAGTAATGCTCATCGCAGTTGTTGCCAGAACCGCTGCGATCAACCACCAGGAAGTCATCCCGCTTTTCGATCGTCAGCACCGGGTGGTGCCAGACGCCGCGATGGTAATTAACGCCCTGCCTGCCATTACTGCGGAAGGCACGGACCAAGCCTGATACAGGTGCATCGCCAATGGGCGCGACCACGATCAGAAAGGGGTTGCCGAGCAGCGGGATGAAAGCCTGGCTGCCCAGCGGATGGCGTTCAAGCATGCGTACGGTCAGCGGCATGTCCAGCGCATCGGCGCGGAAGATGCTGATGATCGCCTTGTCTTCAGGCTCGGCGGTCTCGACCGTGGCGAGCTTGTGAAAGCGCATGGTCGAGCCGTTGTTGATCATGAAGTGGTCGCTGCCGTCGGTTTCGATCACGTCGCCGAAGGGAGCGAAGGCTTCTTTGGTCAGGGGCTCGATCATCAGGGTGCGCATGCGGGTCTCTCTTTTATGTTCGTTGTACTGAATGGGGGTCGGCTGCCGCTTACAGCTGCAGCAGGCGGAACAGGGCGATCAGGTTGATCTGCGCCAAGGCTTCCTTGAATTCGGCCTCGCTGTCGTTGTGGATGCGCTTTTCGAACGCGGCGAGTATCTGGTGCCGGTTGCTGCCTTTTACCGCCATGATGAACGGGAACTGGAACTTGGCCTTGTAGGCATCGTTCAGCTCGGTGAAACGGGCGAACTCTTCGGCGGTGCACTGGTGGATACCGGCGCCGGCCTGTTCGTTGGTGCTCGATGCGGTGAGCTCGCCCTGGATGGCGGCCTTGCCGGCCAGGTCCGGGTGAGCATTGATCAGTGCCAGCTGGTCAGTGTGACTGGCGCTGAGCAGGATATCGCTCATGCGCTGGTGCAGCGCCTCGACTTCGTCCAGTTCACCCAGTTGGCCCACGTCATAGGCTTTTTCGGCGACCCACGGCGAGTGCTCGTAGATGTCGGCGAATACTTCGACGAAGGCGTCGCGGTCCAGGGCGGAGGGCTTGAGGGTCTTGAAGGCGGTCATCAGGCGTTCTCTTTCTTGTACGGGTGGGTGGTGTGCCAGTGGCGGGCGATGTCCACGCGACGGGCGAACCAGACCTGCTCGTGGCTCTTGGCGTAGTCGATGAAGCGCTTGAGCGCAGCCAGGCGCGCCGGGCGGCCGACCAGGCGGCAGTGCAGGCCGATGGAGAGCATCTTCGGCGCTTCGGCGCCTTCGGCATAAAGCACGTCGAACGCGTCTTTCAGGTACTGGAAGAACTGCTCGCCACAGTTGAAACCCTGCACTTGGGTGAAGCGCATGTCGTTGGTGTCCAGGGTGTAGGGGATCACCAGGTGCGGCTTGCCGGTCGGGTTGTTCGGCTCCCAGTAGGGCAGGTCGTCGTCGTAGGTGTCGCTGTCGTAGAGGAAGCCACCTTCCTCCATCACCAGGCGGCGGGTGTTCGGGCCGGTGCGGCCGGTGTACCAGCCCACTGGGCGTTCACCGGTGATTTCGGTGAGGATGCGGATGGCTTCGAGCATGTGCTCGCGCTCCTGGGCCTCATCCATGTACTGGTAGTCGATCCAGCGGTAGCCGTGGCTGCAGATCTCGTGGCCAGCTTCGGCCATGGCGCGGATCACGTCGGGGTGGCGCTGGGCGGCCATGGCCACGGCAAAGATGGTGAGCGGGACGCCGCTGTCCTTGAACAGCTTGAGCAGGCGCCATACACCGGCACGGCTGCCGTATTCATACAGCGACTCCATGCTCATGTTGCGCTGGCCTTGCAGCGGCTGGGCAGCAACCATTTCGGAGAGGAACGCTTCGGACTCCTTGTCGCCGTGCAGGATGTTGCGTTCGCCACCTTCCTCGTAATTGAGCACGAAAGACAGCGCGATGCGAGCGTTGCCCGGCCATTGCGGGTGAGGAGGGTTGTTGCCGTAACCGATCAGGTCGCGAGGATAGTCAGCGCTCACTGCAGTCTTCCTTCTTGTGCGTTGGTGCGGGGGGTGGGCGGGCCGCGTCGGGATGTCGCACCACCGGATGGGCTGATTGTATACAACTTATGAAATCTTTTGTAAGCCTGTTTTTCCGCATTTCTGCCCTTTTGTCGCTTCACTGCCAACAAGAAATACAGTGCAAGAAACCTGCCTGATTGGTCAGCTAATGAAGTGGGCGTCGTTATCCCGCCTGTATTCGCGACTGCTGGGTCGTTTGTGGGCAAGGTGCGGTGGGGTGCGACGGCTGGGTTCAAAAAATTGTGTACAATTTTGCGGTGGAATGTCTTAATAGCGTCATTCGCGCCTGCCGCAGGCCCTGTTTGGGTGCGCTGGCGAGTATTTCTTGCCCACAGATTGAACAAGAGGCGACACGCAATGGGACGTTTGACCACACACGTACTGGATGCCGCGCATGGCTGCCCGGGCAGCTCGATCAAGGTCGAGCTGTACCGTGTCGAAGGCCAGCAACTGGAGCTGGTGAACACCGCCCTGACCAACAGCGATGGCCGCGTCGACGCGCCGCTGTTGCAAGGCGACGACTACCGCACTGGCGTCTACCAGCTGCAGTTCAGCGCAGGCGACTACTACCGCGCCCGCGGTGTGCAACTGCCGGCCCAGGCGTTCCTGGATGTTGTGGTGCTGCGCTTTGGCATCGACGAGCAGCAGGAGCACTACCACGTGCCGCTGTTGATTTCGCCGTACAGCTATTCGACCTACCGTGGAAGCTAGTTGGTCGCTAGAAGAATCTTCGTAGGTCCTTTGGCCCGCTCTCACACTGGCGGGCTTTTTTTCGTCTGGTGTTTTTGTACTGGCTGTGCCGACCTTTATCCGCGCAAAGGCCGGCACAGCCTGCAGCAACGAAGAAAGGGCGCCGAGGCGCCCTTGGTGGGTACGGGGAGGTTCAGAGGAACACGAACTTGGCAATGAAGATCGCGCACAGCACCCACAGGCTGGCGGAGATTTCCTTGTACTTGCCGGTACCTGCCTTCAATGCCACATAGCTGATGAAGCCCAGGGCGATGCCATCGGCGACCGAGAAGGTCAACGGCATCATGATCACCGTGACGATCGCCGGAATGCTGTCGGTAGCCTCGTCCCAATGGATGTGCGCCATGCTGCCCATCATCAGCATGGCCACGTAGATCAGCGCACCTGCTGTGGCGTAAGCCGGAATCATCCCGGCCAGCGGGGCGAAGAACATTGCCGCGACGAACAGCAAACCGACCACCACCGCCGTCAGGCCGGTGCGGCCACCTGCCGCAACCCCGGCAGCACTTTCCACATAGCTGGTCACCGGCGGTACACCCACCACCGCACCGAACACACTCGATGCACTGTCGGCCTTCAACGCCCGCGACAGGTTCTCGATACGCCCGTCCGGTGCTACCAGATTCGCCCGCTGGGCCACACCCATCAGCGTGCCGGCCGTATCGAACATGTGCACGAACAGGAACGCCAGCACCACGCTGATCATGCTGACGTTGAACACGCCCGCCACGTCCATCGCCATCCAGGTCGGTGCCAGGCTCGGCGGCATCGACATCACCCCGCCAAATTTCACCAGGCCCAGGCCCCAGCCGGCCAGGGTCACGCCGATGATGCTGATCAGGATCGCGCCGAACACGCGCTTGTAGCTGAGGATGGCGATCAGCAGGAAGCACACCGCCGCCAGCAGTGGCCCTGGCTCATGCAACGAGCCCAGCTTGATCAGGGTGGCGGGGCTGTCGACGATGATGCCGGCGGTTTTCAGGCCGATCAGCCCGAGAAACAATCCGACGCCGGCCCCCATGGCATGGCGCAGGCTCACCGGGATGCTGTTGAGCAGCCATTCGCGCACTTTCGACAAGGTCAGGAACATGAATAGCACGCCCGAAACGAAAACGGCCCCCAGCGCGGTCTCCCAGTTGTAACCCATGGTGCCGACCACGGTGTAGGTGAAAAAGGCGTTGAGCCCCATGCCCGGCGCCAGGCCCACTGGCCAGTTGGCGTACAGGCCCATCAGCAGGCAACCCAGCGCCGCGGCGATGCAGGTGGCGACGAAGGCGGCGCCATGGTCGATGCCGGCGTCGGCCATGATGTTGGGGTTGACGAAGATGATGTAGGCCATGGTGATGAAGGTGGTCACCCCGGCGATCAGTTCGGTTCTGACAGTGCTGCCGTGTTGCTTGAGTTTGAAAATCCGCTCCAGCCAACTCGTTTCGAGCGGCGGGGCAAGATCCAGCGTAGGGGCTTCGGATTTGCGGCTTTCCACAGCGTGTACTCCTCAAGTCTTTCTTGTTGTTGTGGGGGCCAGTTCCTGCGCCATGCACTTGGTGACCCCGCGAGGTGAGGCAGACGTCCGACCGTTTTGTTGACTTATGGGTCAAGAAGTTGCTCGATGGATTATGCTTTTGTGTACAAAGAATGCAAATAATGTTTTATGTTTTGTGTGCGCAATGCGTCGTACAACGGCTATATAGCGAAAACGCCCCCTGCGGAATCGCCTCAGCCTGTGTACAATGGCGCCATACTTTCTCTTCGTGCCTCGAGAGCCCATGAACGAACAGCTGCAACCTCTGAAGAAACCTGCACGGGTCGGCAAGGCCGGCCGCAGCGGTACCCAGGACGACATCGTCTACGCGCATATTTTCGAGGCGATTCTTGAACAGCGGCTGGCCCCGGGCACCAAGTTGAGCGAGGAAGCGCTGGGCGAAATCTTCGGCGTCAGCCGCACCATCATCCGCCGCGCCCTGTCGCGGCTGGCTCACGAGAGCGTGGTCTTGCTGCGGCCCAACCGCGGTGCTGTGGTGGCCAGCCCGACCGTTGAAGAGGCGCGCCAGGTGTTCTTCTCGCGGCGCATGGTAGAACGGGCCATTACCGAACTGGCCGTGCAGCATGCTACCGCCGAGCAACTGAACGAGCTGCGGCAGATGGTGCGTGAGGAGCGTGACAGCTTCTCGCGCGGCGACCGTGGTGCCGGTATCCGCCTGTCCGGCGAGTTTCACCTCAAGTTGGCCGAGGCAGCGGGCAATGCGCCGCTGGTCAGCTTCCAGCGCAGCCTGGTGTCGCAGACCTCGCTGATCATTGCCCAGTACGAAAGCGGCACGCGTTCGCACTGCTCGTATGACGAGCACATGCAACTGATCGATGCCATCGAGGCGCGCGACGCCCAGCAGGCGGTGAGCCTGATGATGCACCACATGGACCACATCGACAGCAAGCTGAACCTGGACGAGGAAAGCGCCTCGGACGACCTGCATGCGGTGTTCTCGCATTTGCTGAAAAAGCCCAAGGTTTCCGTCAAAGGCTGATCGTTTGCCTGGTTGGCCCCAGGGGTGTGCATTTACGCTCACCCCTGGGGCTGCTTTGCAGCCCATCGCGACACAAGGCCGCTCCTACCAGGGCTTTGGCGGCTAGCGTTGGTGCACGCAACGCCCGGCAGCGTAGGTTTCACGCACGGTACGGTCGTCGCCCAGGGTGGTGAGCACGAACAGGGTTTCTTCGATGCTGTTGGACTGCTGGATGCGGTAGTCCAGTAGCGGCGTGGCCTTGTAGTCCAGCACTACGAAGTCGGCATCGTTGCCGGGGCGCAGGCTGCCGATGCGGTCGTCCAGGCGCAGCGCACGGGCGCCGCCGAGGGTGGCCAGGTACAGTGACTTGAACGGGTGCAGGCGCGCGCCTTGCAGCTGCATCACCTTGTACGCCTCGTTCAGGGTGTTGAGCAGCGAGAAGCTGGTCCCGGCGCCGACGTCGGTGCCCAGGCCCACATTGACCTTGAAGCGCTCGGCTTGCGGCAGGTTGAACAGGCCGCTGCCGAGGAACAGGTTGGAGGTGGGGCAGAAGGCCACGGCCGAGCCAGTTTCGGCCAAGCGCTGGCACTCGTCGTCGCACAGGTGCACGCCGTGGGCGAATACCGAGCGCTCGCCCAGCAGCTCGAAGTGGTCATAGACGTCCAGGTAACCCTTCTGCTCAGGGAACAGCGACTTGACCCAGTCGATTTCCTTGAGGTTTTCCGACAGGTGCGTGTGCATGTACACGCCCGGGTGCTCCTTGAGCAACTGGCCGGCCAGGGTCAACTGTTCAGGCGTGCTGGTCGGTGCGAACCGCGGGGTGACGGCGTAGTGCAGGCGGCCCTTGCCGTGCCAGCGTTCGATCAGCGCCTTGCTTTCGGCATAACCGGACTCGGCAGTGTCGGTCAGGTAGTCCGGGGCGTTGCGGTCCATCATCACCTTGCCGGCGATCAGCCGCAGGTCCAGGCGCTCGGCCTCTTCGAACAGGGCATTCACCGATTCCGGGTGCACGCTGCCGAATACCAATGCGGTGGTGGTGCCGTTGCGCAGCAGTTCCTTGAGGAAGATCTTCGCCACCTGGTCGGCGTGGGCCTTGTCGGCAAACTGCTTTTCGCACGGGAAGGTGTAGGTGTTCAGCCAGTCCAGCAACTGCTCGCCGTAGGAACCGATCATGCCGGTTTGCGGGAAGTGGATGTGGGTATCGATGAAACCCGGGGTGATCAGTGCGTCCTGGTAGTGCTCGACCGGAAAGTCGGCGGCCAGGGTTGGCAGTAGCTCGCTGGCGTGGCCAACGGCGCTGATGCGGCCATCGTCGACGACCAGCAGGCCGTCTTCGTAGTATTCATGGGATGCCTCCAGGCCCACCTCGGCCGGGTCAGCGATGCTGTGCAGGATGGCGGCACGGTAGGCTTTGCGGGTAACGGTCATAACTCACTCGTCAAAGGGCTTGGCTGCGCCGGGAGGGCGGCAGCAACTGGGCAATGGGGCCGGCATTGGCGGCAGCGTCGTGCTGGCCAAAGCAGGCGTTGTAGGTGGCGATGATTTCGCCGGCAATGGACACCGCGATCTCGATGGGCAGCTTGCCCTTGACCTCGGCCAGGCCCATCGGGCAGCGCATGCGCGCCAGCAGCGCGTCGTCGTAGCCCCGCTCGCGCAGGCGGTGCTCGAACTTGACCCGTTTGGTCTTCGAGCCAATCAGGCCGAACCAGGTGAAGTCGTTGCGCTTGAGAATGGCGGCGGTCAGTTCCAAGTCGAGCTGATGGTTGTGGGTCATGACGATGCAGTAGCAACCGGGTGGCAGCTGTGCCACTTCGTCGACCGGCTCTTCACTGACCACCTTGGTCACCCCGTTGGGGATGAATTCGGGGAATTCCTGTTCACGCGAGTCGACCCAGCGCACCCGGCAGGGCAGGGCGGCGAGCAAGGGTACCAGAGCGCGGCCGACATGGCCCGCGCCGAACACGGCGATGTGCGCCTGCACGGCAGCCATGGGTTCGAACAGCAGCACGGTGACGCCGCCGCAGCACTGGCCCAGGCTGGCGCCGAGGCTGAAGCGTTCCAGGTGCGGCGTGGTGCGTTGTGCTTCAAGCATTTGCCGGGCGATGTGCAGGGCCTTGTATTCCAGGTGGCCACCGCCGATGGTGTCGAACAGGCCGCTGGCGCTGACCACCATCTTCGAGCCGGCATTGCGCGGGGTCGAGCCGCGTTCCTCGATGATGGTCACCAGTACGCAGGCTTCGCCACGGGCCTGGTGGTCGGCGAGGGCGTTGATCCATTGGTGCATGATGCAACCTCTCTAAAGATCGACACGGCCCCCTTGTAGGAGCGGCCTCGTGTCGCGAAAGGGCTGCACCGCAGCCCCGACAATCTATGCAGTAGCCAAGATCTTGGGGCCGCTTCGCGACCCTTTCGCGACACAAGGCCGCTCCTACAGGGCCTTGCGTTGTCAGTGGGTGACGGTTTCCAATTCCTGTTCAGACGGTTGCTGCTGGGCCACCGCCTTTCGCATCTGCTCACACCCCCACAACACCCGCTCCGGCGTTGCCGGCGCGTCGATGTTCGGCTGCACGCGGTAGTCGGCAAGGCTCGCCACGGCATCCTTGATCGCGCACCAGGCGGCAATGCCGAGCATGAACGGCGGCTCGCCCACGGCCTTGGAGTGGAACACGGTGTCTTCCGGGTTCTTGCGGTTTTCCACCAGCTTCACGCGCAGGTCCAGTGGCATGTCAGCCACTGCCGGAATCTTGTAGCTGGCCGGGCCGTTGGTCATCAGCTTGCCCTTGGCGTTCCACACCAGTTCCTCGGTGGTCAGCCAGCCCATGCCCTGGATGAAACCGCCCTCTACCTGGCCAATGTCGATGGCCGGGTTCAGCGAGTCACCGACATCGTGCAGGATATCGGCGCGCAACATCTTGTATTCACCCGTCAGGGTGTCGACGATCACCTCCACACAGGCAGCGCCGAAGGCGAAGTAGTAGAACGGCCGGCCACGGGCCTGGCTGCGGTCGTAGTAGATCTTCGGCGTGCGATAGAAGCCCGTGCTGGACAGCGACACCTGGGCAAAGTAGGCCTGCTGCACCAGCTGCTCGAAACTGACGATCTGATCGCGCACCCGCACATGGCCGTTGCGGAACTCGACGTCTTCCTCGGTCACCTGGTAGTGCCGTGCGGCAAACTCGGTCAGGCGCTTCTTGAGGATCTCGGCCGCGTTCTGCGCCGCCTTGCCGTTCAGGTCGGCACCGCTCGAGGCGGCCGTGGGCGAGGTGTTGGGCACTTTGTCGGTATTGGTGGCGGTGATCTGGATACGGCTGAAATCCACCTGGAAGATCTGTGCCACCACCTGCGCCACCTTGGTGTTCAGGCCCTGGCCCATTTCGGTGCCGCCATGGTTCAGGTGGATGCTGCCATCGGTGTAGATGTGGATCAGCGCACCGGCCTGGTTGAGGAAGGTGGCGGTGAACGAAATGCCGAATTTGACCGGGGTCAGGGCCAGGCCTTTCTTCAGCACCGGGCTGTTGGCGTTGAAGCGGCGGATCGACTCGCGGCGCTCGGCGTAGTCGCTGCTGGCTTCCAGCTCGGCGGTCATCTCTTCGAGCATATTGTGCTCGACGGTCTGGTAGTAATGGGTGACGTTGCGTTCGGTCTTGCCGTAGTAGTTGGCCTTGCGCACCGCCAGGGGGTCACGGCCCAGGTGGCGGGCGATATGGTCCATCACCTGTTCGATGGCAACCATGCCCTGCGGGCCGCCAAAGCCGCGGTACGCCGTGTTGGAGGCGGTGTTGGTCTTGCAGCGGTGACCATGCACCGTGGCATCGCCCAGGTAGTAGGCATTGTCGGAGTGGAACATGGCGCGGTCGACGATCGAGCCAGACAGGTCGGGCGAATAGCCACAGTTGCCGGCCAGGTCCAGATTGATGCCATGCAGGCGCCCATTCTCATCGAAGCCCACGTCGTACTCGACGTAGAACGGGTGGCGCTTGCCGGTCATGGTCATGTCTTCGACCCGCGGGAGGCGCATCTTGGTCGGCTGGCCGGTCAGGCGCGCCACCACCGCGCACAGGCAGGCCGGGCTGGCGGCCTGGGTTTCCTTGCCGCCAAAGCCGCCGCCCATGCGGCGCATGTCCAGCACCACCTTGTTCATCGGCACGTCGAGTACTTCGGCGACCAGCTTCTGCACTTCGGTGGGGTTCTGCGTGGAGCAGTAGACGATCATGCCGCCATCTTCGGTAGGCATCACCGAGGAAATCTGCGTTTCCAGGTAGAAATGCTCCTGGCCACCGATGTGCAGGGTGCCCTGGAGGCGGTGCGGGGCGCTGGCCAAGGCGCTGGCGGAGTCGCCGCGCTGGTGGGTGTGGCTGTCGAGCACGAAGTGCCGCTTGCGCAGCGCGTCGACCACGTCCAGCACCGGCTCCAGGTCCTCGTACTCGACGATTGCGGCCATGGCCGCCTTGCGTGCGGTGTCCAGGTCGCGTGCAGCCACGGCCAGCACCGGCTGGCCGAAGAACTCGACCTTGTCGATAGCCAGCAGCGGGTCACCCGCCACCACCGGGCCGATGTCTTTCAGGCCAGGGATGTCTTCGTGGGTGATGGCGATGCGCACGCCCTCGAAGGCATAGCACGGCGTGGTGTCGATGCGCAGGATGCGCGCATGGGCACGGTCGGCGGTGCGGGCATAGACGTGCAGCTGGTTGGGGAATTCCAGGCGGTCGTCGATGTACAGCGCCTCGCCGGAGACATGTTTGTCGGCGCTGTCGTGCTTGACGCTGCGGCCAACCCCGGTGGTCAGGTGCTGGCTGAACAGTTCGGCCATCTCGGCCTGGCTCTTGGCTACATGGTGGTTAGACATAAGCGGTCACCCGGGTTTCGATGTGCGGCGATTGCTGTTCGATGAAGTACTTGCGCAGCAGGTTCTGTGCAGTCAGCAGGCGGTATTCCTTGCTGGCGCGGAAGTCGCTGAGCGGGGTGAAGTCTTCGGCCAGGGCCTGGCAGGCACGCTCGATGGCCGCCGCGTTCCAGGGTTTGCCGCGCAGCGCGGCTTCGCAGGCGCGCGCGCGCTTGGGTATCGCTGCCATGCCGCCGAAGGCGATGCGCACACCGCTGACCACCCCGTCCTCGATGCTCAGGTTGAAAGCGCCGCACACGGCGGAGATGTCGTCGTCCAGGCGCTTGGATACCTTGTAGGCACGGAACGCCCAGTCGCGGCTGGCGCGTGGCACGATGATCTTCTCGATGAACTCGCTGTCCTGGCGGGCAGTGATGCGGTAGTCGATGAAGTAGTCCTCCAGCGGCATCACCCGTTGACGCTCACCCTGGCGCAGCACCACCTGCGCATCCAGGGCGATCAGCAGGGGTGGCGAGTCGCCAATCGGTGAGGCATTGCCAATGTTGCCACCGAGGGTGCCCTGGTTGCGGATCTGCAGCGAGGCGAAGCGGTGCAGCAGGGCGCCGAAGTCGGGGTACTCGTCGTTCAGGGCGCCGTAGCAGTCGGTGAGCGGGGTTGCGGCGCCGATTTCCAGGTGGCTGGCGGTTTTCTCGATGCGTTTGAGTTCGGCGACGTGGCCCACGTAGATCATCACCGGCAGGGTCTTGTGGAACTGGGTGACTTCCAGGGCCAGGTCGGTACCGCCGGCCAGCAACCGCGCCTCTGGGTGCGAGCTGTACAATTCGGCAAGATCCGCCACGGTCAGTGGCACCAGGCAGCGCTTGTCGCCGCTGTTCAGTTCACCGGTCTGGGTGGGGGCAATGGCCTTCAGGCGGCTGATGGTATGTGCCTGCTGGGCATCGAACTGGTCGCGGCAAGGCTGGCGGCAGCTCTGCTCGGCGGCGTCGAGGATCGGCCGGTAGCCGGTGCAGCGGCACAGGTTGCCGGCCAGGGCCTCCTGGGCCTGGTGCAGGTCTGCGCCGTCGCTGTTCTTTTGCAGGGCAAACAGCGACATCACGAAGCCGGGTGTGCAGAACCCGCATTGCGACCCATGGCAGTCGGCCATGGCTTGCTGCACGCTGTGCAGCTGGCCCTGGTGCTTGAGGCCCTCGACGCTGATCAGTTGCTTGCCATGCAGCGACGAGACGAAGGTCAGGCACGAATTGAGGCTGCGGTAGCGCAGGCTGTCGTTGCCCTGTGCGTCCTGGGTCAGTTCACCGACCACCACGGTGCAGGCGCCGCAGTCACCGCTGGCGCAGCCTTCCTTGGTGCCGGGTTTGCCCAGGTGCTCGCGCAGGTACTGCAGCACCGTCATGTTAGGGTCCAGGGCGTGCTCACTACGCAGCTCCTGATTGACGAGAAACTGGATCACGGGGATAGCCTCGCAATGGTTTTATTGTTGTTGGGCGGACTCTAAGCAACACCTGTCCAGCAGGTCAATATTTTTCTGACCCAAAGGTCAAGAAATTGCGCGTGGTCTCGCCCAACCCTGTTCATTGCCCATATTGCAAGCATAGATCGCGCCGGGCCCGCGGTTGTCTGCTGGGTCAAATAAACCGCCTGCCCCCTCTGCGCGACCAATGGTCAAGTGCGCTACACTTCGCCCCTTGTGCCCAGTTCAATGATTTTGAAGGAAAACCATGACGTTCAAGGCCCCGGACAGCCTCTCCGAGCAGATTGCCGATTACCTGGCCGAACGCATTATCCGCGGCGAGCTGGCGCCCGGCGAGCGCATTCAGGAGCAAAAGGTTACGCAGGCACTCAATGTCAGCCGCGGTTCTGTGCGCGAGGCGTTGCTGATTCTCGAACGCCGCCACCTGGTGGCGATCTTGCCGCGCCGCGGTGCCCATGTCACCGAGCTGGACGAACGCAGCGTGCGCAGCCTGTGCGCGCTGATGGGCGAGTTCTATATCCTGCTGGGCAATGCGGTTGCACAAAAATGGCGCACCGAAGCCGACCTGCGCCCGTTTCTGGAGATTCAGCAGCGGCTGCAGCGCGCCCACGACCGGCTGGACATCAAGGCTTTCGTCGGTGACAGCTTCGCGGTGATGCGCGCCGCCTATCCGTTTGCCGATAACCCTTTCTTGCAGGAAACCGTGGAAAACCTGCAGCCGGCCATGAGCCGTGCCTATTATCTGGCGCTGGACCAACGCCAGGCCAACATGATCGATTACCTCGACCTGTTCGCCCGCCTGCTCGAAGCGGTAGTCGCCCGTGACCTGCCGCACATTCGCGAGGTGCTTACCGCTTACTGCCAGCGCAGCTGCGAACTGGTGCTGGCGGCACTGGCCCGAGGCTGACCGATGCGCCTCAAATGCATTCGCCTGGCCGGCTTCAAGTCGTTCGTCGACCCGACCACGGTCAATTTCCCCAGCAACATGGCGGCCGTGGTCGGCCCCAACGGCTGCGGCAAATCCAACATCATCGACGCGGTGCGCTGGGTGATGGGCGAGAGCTCGGCGAAGAACCTGCGCGGCGAATCGATGACCGACGTCATCTTCAACGGCTCCAGTGGGCGCAAACCGGTCAGCCAGGCCAGCATCGAGCTGGTCTTCGACAACAGCGAAACCACCCTGGTCGGCGAGTATGCCGCGTACGCCGAAATTTCCATCCGCCGCAAGGTCACCCGCGACGGGCAGAACAGCTACTACCTGAACGGCACCAAGTGCCGCCGGCGCGACATCACCGACATTTTCCTCGGCACCGGGCTGGGGCCGCGCAGCTACTCGATCATCGAACAGGGCATGATCTCCAAGCTGATCGAGGCCAAGCCCGAAGAGTTGCGCAATTTCATCGAGGAAGCCGCCGGCATCTCCAAATACAAGGAGCGCCGCCGCGAAACCGAGAACCGTATCCGCCGCACCCAGGAAAACCTGGCACGCCTGACCGACCTGCGTGAAGAACTGGAACGCCAGCTCGAGCGCCTGCACCGCCAGGCCCAGGCCGCGGAAAAGTACCGTGAGTACAAGGCGCAGGAGCGCCAGCTGAAAGCGCAGCTGTCGGCCTTGCGCTGGCGCGACCTGGACGAGCGGGTACGCCAGCGCGAGTCGGTGATCGGTGACCAGGGCGTGGCCCACGAGGCACTGGTGGCCGAGCAGCGCAACGCCGATGCCAGCATCGAGCGCCTGCGTGACGGTCATCACGAGTTGTCCGAGCGGTTCAACCAGGTGCAGGGCCGTTTCTATTCGGTGGCCGGTGACATTGCCCGGGTCGAGCAGAGTATCCAGCACGGTCAGCAGCGCCTGCGCCAGTTGCAGGACGACTTCAAGGAGGCCGAGCGCACCCGTTTGGAAACCGAGTCGCACCTGGGGCATGACCGCACCTTGCTGGCGACCCTGGGCGAAGAGTTGGCCATGCTCGAACCCGAGCAGGAAATGACCCTGGGCGCCGCCGAAGAAGCTGCGGCGGCGCTGGAAGAGGCCGAGCTGGCCATGCACGGCTGGCAAGAGCAGTGGGACAGCTTCAACAGCCGCTCTGCCGAACCGCGCCGCCAGGCCGAAGTGCAGCAGGCGCGCCTGCAGCAGTTGGAAGCCAGCCTGGAGCGCCAGGCTGAGCGCCAGCGCAAGCTGGGCGAAGAGCGCGAGCAACTCGGGAGCGATCCGCAGGACGCCACCCTGCTGGATCTGGCCGAACAACTGGCCAGCAGCGAAATGTTGCTGGAAGAACTGCAGCTCTCCGAAGAACAGGTGGTCGAGCGTCTGGAAAGCGCGCGCGGGCAGTTGCAGCAGGCTACCCAGGCCCAGCAGCAGGCACAGGGCGACCTGCAGCGCCTGGGCGGCCGCCTGGCATCCTTGGAAGCGTTGCAGCAGGCAGCCCTGGAGCCGGGGGCGGGCGCCGCAGACTGGCTGCAGGGCCAGGGCCTGCAGCAACAGCCACGCTTGGCTGAAGGCTTGCGGGTAGAACCGGGCTGGGAGCTTGCCGTAGAAACCGTGCTCGGCGCTGACCTGCAGGCCGTGCTGGTGGACGATTTCAACGGCCTCGATTTTGCCGGTTTGGAACAAGGCGAGCTGCGCTTGCTGCAGGCCAGCGATGCCAGCGCGTCGTTGCCCGGCAGCCTGCTGGAAAAGGTCGAAGGCGGTGTCGATCTGGCACCCTGGCTGGGTCAGGTCATGCCTGTCGAGGACTTGGCCCAGGCGCTGGCGCAGCGCACAGCGCTTGGCGACGGGCAGAGCCTGGTCAGCCGCGATGGCTACTGGGTTGGCCGGCACTTCCTGCGGGTGCGCCGTGGCGGTGAGGCCGAAGGCGGAGTGCTGGCGCGTGGCCAGGAAATCGACCGCCTGGGCCAGGAACAACTGCAGCAGGAAGCGGCGTTGGAACAGCTTGAGCAACAGTTGCAAACCCTGCGCGAGCAGCAGCTGGACCTGGAAGAACAGCGCGAGCAACTGCGCCGCCGCAGCCAGGAAGAAAACCGCCTGCACGGTGAACTGAAAGCCAGCCTCTCGGCCAGCCGTGCGCGCGCCGAACAGGTCGAGCTGCGCCGCCGGCGCTTGCAGGAAGAACTGGCCGAACTGGAAGAACAGCGCGCCCTTGAGCACGAACAACTGGGCGAAGCCCGCCTGTTGCTGCAAGAGGCGGTGGAGCTGATGGCCCAGGACACCGAGCAGCGCGAGCAATTGATGGCCCGCCGCGACGCCCTGCGCGAAAGCCTCGACCGGGTGCGCCAGGAGGCCCGCCAGCACAAGGACCACGCCCACCAGCTGGCCGTGCGGCTGGGCTCGCTGCGTGCGCAGCATGACTCCACCCGCCAGGCTCTGGAGCGCCTGGAGCAGCAAGCAGCAAGGCTGACCGAGCGCCAGGAGCAACTGAGCCTGAACCTGGAGGAGGGCGAGGCACCACAGGAGGAGTTGCGCCTGAAGCTCGAAGCGCTGCTGGAACTGCGCATGAGTGTTGACGAGGAAATGCGCCTGGCGCGCCTGCACATGGACGAAGCCGACCGCGAATTGCGCGAGGCCGAGAAGCGCCGCACGCAGGCTGAGCAGCAGGCGCTGTTGTTGCGCGGCCAGCTGGAGCAGCTGCGGCTGGAGTGCCAGGGCCTGGATGTGCGGCGCAAGACCCTGCAGGAGCAGCTGCTGGCCGACGGTTACGACCTGCAAGGGGTGCTCGCCACCCTGGAGGCCGATGCCAGCGAGCAGGGCACCGAACAGGCGCTGGAGCAACTCGAGGCGCGTATCCAGCGCCTGGGTGCGATCAACCTCGCCGCCATTGAGGAGTACGAGCAACAATCCGAGCGCAAGCGCTACCTGGATGCCCAGGACGCCGACCTGGTGGAGGCGCTGGAGACCCTGGAAAACGTCATTCGCAAGATCGACAAGGAAACCCGCAACCGCTTCAAGGATACCTTTGATCAGATAAATGCCGGATTACAGGCACTTTTCCCAAAAGTTTTCGGTGGTGGCAGCGCTTATCTGGAACTGACGGGCGAAGATCTACTCGATACAGGGGTGACGATCATGGCGCGACCGCCGGGCAAGAAGAACAGCACCATCCATCTGCTGTCCGGCGGCGAAAAGGCACTGACCGCATTGGCGCTGGTGTTTGCCATCTTCAAGTTGAACCCCGCACCGTTCTGCATGCTCGACGAAGTCGATGCGCCGCTGGACGATGCCAACGTCGGGCGCTACGCGCGCCTGGTCAAGGAAATGAGTGAGAGCGTGCAGTTCATCTACATCACCCACAACAAGATTGCGATGGAGATGGCCGATCAACTGATGGGGGTAACCATGCATGAACCCGGTTGTTCACGTCTTGTTGCAGTTGATGTGGAGGCCGCCATGGCCATGGTCGATGCGTGATGTGCGACGATGCGGGCACTTTCTCCAACGAAATGCCCCCGTCATGTGCGACAGACGGTGTAAAGTTGTCTTTGGTCGTGCTAGCTTAATGTCACTCGTTTATTGCGTGGGTAAAACGCCTGTCAGAACATAGAGTTGGCGCCACGTGTTAAAGGGCTTTGAACCCTTTGTTTTCAAGCATATTTTTATAGAGGCACGGGATTACATGGAAATCGGTCTGCGCGAGTGGCTGATCCTCATCGGCATCATTGTCATTGCCGGTATTCTTTTCGACGGCTGGCGCCGCATGCGCGGCGGCAAAGGCAAGTTGAAATTCCGTCTGGACCGCAGTTATTCCAACCTGCCGGACGAAGAGGGCGGCAGTGCCGAAGTACTCGGCCCGTCGCGAGTACTGGATACCCATAAAGAACCGGAACTGGATGAAAGCGACCTGCCTTCGCTCAGCGCCTCGGCGCGTGACCGCGAGCGCGAGCCAAAGCCGGCCAAGGCCAGCAAGCGTGGCAAGCGCGCCACAGCCGCGGCCGATGTGCAGCAGGGCGACCTGGGCCTGAGCGCCGAGCCGCGCGAGCCCGACCTGTTCACCGACAGCGACGACGACTTCGCCGCCGAAAATACCCGTGGCAACCCGGCGCCCGCTGCCAGCAGCAGCGTCAAGGAGCTGCCACCGGCCGAAGAGGTGCTGGTCATCAGCGTCATTTCCCGCGACGAGGGTGGCTTCAAGGGCCCGGCATTGTTGCAGAACATTCTTGAAAGCGGCCTGCGCTTCGGCGAAATGGACATCTTCCACCGCCACGAAAGCATGGCCGGCCACGGCGAAGTGCTGTTCTCCATGGCCAATGCGGTCAAGCCTGGTGTGTTCGACCTGGACGACATCGACCATTTCAGCACCCGTGCGGTGAGCTTCTTCCTCGGCCTGCCTGGCCCACGTCATCCGAAGCAGGCCTTTGACGTGATGGTGGCGGCCGCGCGCAAGCTGGCCCATGAACTGAACGGTGAGCTCAAGGACGACCAGCGCAGCGTGCTGACCGCCCAGACCATCGAGCACTATCGCCAGCGCATCGTCGAGTTCGAGCGCCGTGCGCTGACCCAGAAGCGCTGACAGATCCAACGAAAGAGCAGCCTGAGGGCGTGCTGGCCGGTTCGGGTGTTGTTACCTGTTCCGGCCTTGTCGCCGGCAAGCCAGCTCCCACAAGGGCCTGTGGGAGCTGGCTTGCCGGCGACAGGGCCAGGGCAGGCAATGGCTACTCCAGACCGCAGCCGCCGCCCCAGGCTGCTCTTTTGCTTTGCAAGAGAAGACAAACCCCATGACCGCCGAAACCCGTATCCACGAACTGCGCGCCGAACTCGACCAGCACAACTACCGCTACTACGTGCTCGACGAGCCCAGTGTGCCCGACGCCGAATACGACCGCCTGTTCAACGAGCTCAAGGCGTTGGAAGCCGAACACCCGCACCTGGTAACCCCCGACTCGCCCACCCAGCGCGTCGGCGGTGCAGCCCTGTCGGCCTTTAGCCAGGTGCGCCATGAAGTGCCCATGCTCAGCCTGGGCAACGCCTTCGAGGAGGCCGACCTGCGTGAGTTCGGCCGCCGCGTGGTGGACGGCCTCGATCAGCCCGGCGCGGTTGACTACAGCTGCGAACCCAAGCTCGATGGCCTGGCCGTTAGCCTGCTGTACCGCGATGGCCTGCTGGTGCAGGGTGCCACGCGCGGCGACGGCACCACTGGCGAAGATATCAGCGCCAACGTACGCACCGTGCGCAACATTCCGCTGAAGTTGCACGGCGAGGGCTGGCCCGCGTTGCTGGAAGTGCGTGGCGAGGTCTACATGAGCAAGGCCGGCTTCGACCGCCTCAATGCAGCCCAGGCCGAAGCCGGCGGCAAGACCTTCGCCAACCCGCGCAACGCGGCTGCCGGTAGCCTGCGCCAGCTCGATTCGAAAATTACGGCCAGCCGCCCGCTGGAGTTCTGCTGCTACGGCGTCGGTCAGCTGTCTGCCAGCATCGGCGACAGCCATATCGGCATCCTTGAACAGCTCAAGGCATGGGGCCTGCCGATCAGCCGCGAGCTCAAGCATGCGGCAGGGATCGAAGAGTGCCTGGATTACTACCGCGACATCGGCGAGCGGCGCAACAGCCTGCCGTATGAAATCGATGGTGTGGTATTCAAGGTCAACAGCCTGGCCGCCCAGCGTGAACTGGGCTTCCGCGCCCGTGAACCGCGCTGGGCAATCGCCCACAAGTTCCCGGCCATGGAAGAGCTGACCGAGGTGCTGGACGTCGAGTTCCAGGTCGGCCGTACCGGCGCGGTCACCCCGGTGGCACGCCTGAAACCGGTCAAGGTGGCGGGCGTGACCGTGTCCAACGCCACCCTGCACAACATGGACGAAATCGCCCGGCTGGGCCTGCGCATTGGCGACACGGTGATCATCCGCCGGGCCGGCGACGTGATCCCGCAGGTGATGCAGGTGGTGCTGGAGCGTCGCCCGGACGATGCCCGCCCGGTTGCCGTGCCAAGCGAGTGCCCGGTGTGTGGCTCGCAAGTCGAGCGCACCCAGCTGGTCAAGCGCAGCAAGGGCAAGGAGACCACCAGCGAAGGGGCGGTGTACCGCTGTGTCGGCCGCCTGGCCTGTGGTGCGCAGCTCAAGCAGGCGATCATTCACTATGTGTCGCGTCGCGCCATGGACATCGACGGGCTTGGCGAAAAAAGCGTCGAGCAGTTGGTGGACGAAGGCCTGATCGGCTCGCCGGCTGACCTGTACAAGCTGCAGTTCGAGCAGGTGGTCGGCCTGGAAGGCTTCGCCGAGGTGTCCACCCGCAAACTGCTGGATGCCATCGAAGCCAGCAAGCGGCCGAGCCTGGCGCGTTTCATCTATGCGCTGGGCATACCGGATGTGGGTGAGGAGACGGCCAAGGTGCTGGCCCGTTCGCTGGGCAGCCTGGCGCGCGTGCAGCAGGCCTTGCCGCAGGTGCTGACGTATCTGCCGGACATTGGCCTTGAGGTCGCCTACGAGATTCACAACTTCTTCGAAGATGAGCACAACCAGAAGGTTATCCAGCAGTTGCTCGACAGCGGCATGCACCTGCAGGACGAAGGCGAGTTGGCCGCCGAATTCGCGGCCAGCACCAGCTTGGCCGGCATGATCGCCAAGCTCGACATCGCTTCGGTAGGCCCAACCGGTGCCGAGAAACTGGTAGCCAAGCTCGACAGCCTGGACAAGATCATCGCTGCCGACGGCATCGACCTGCGCCAGGCACTGGCGGCCAAGCAGGCGGACGCGGTGCGTGAATTCTTCAAGGATGAGGCCAACCAGAAACTGGCGCGCGCGATCGAGGCGCAGTTGCTGGCGTTCGGCATGCACTGGACCAGCGAGAAGAAAGTCGCCGAGGGTTTGCCGCTGGCCGGCCAGACCTGGGTGCTGACCGGTACCCTGGAGCGCATGAGCCGCGATGTGGCCAAGGACAAGCTGGAAAGCCTTGGCGCCAAGGTGGCCGGTTCGGTGTCGGGCAAGACCCAGTGCGTGGTCGCAGGGCCGGGGGCTGGATCGAAGCTGGCCAAGGCCAGCGAGCTGGGCGTGAAGGTGCTGGACGAGGAGGCCTTCGTCGCGTTCCTGGCCGAGCAGGGCATCGCTATTTAAGTCCCTGCGCGCGCCCCTTGTGGGAGCGGGCATGCCCGCGAACACCGGCAAAGCCGGTGCCATCCATCGCGTAGCTTGCTTCGCGGGCACGCCCGCTCCCACAGGGCTCGCGCCAGTCTTGCCTGCAGCGCCACCCCAACCCAGACAAGTCATTGAGAAATGATGACTTTTTCTGCTCCCAGAGGTTGTATCTGCCCCCAAGACCGGTACAATGGCGCCACTCGCTGCTCAGCGAGGCATGTAGTGGTGGCCCCATCGGTCCCCCCGCATTGATTACCCGTTAACCTGGTCAGGCCCGGAAGGGAGCAGCCATAGCGGGAACATCGAGTGCCGGGGTGTGGCTGGTGGGGCCGCCTCCATTTCCGGGGTCGGAAAACCTCAATCTGCTGCGAACGCCTTCTTTCTGTCCTGCTTCTCGCCCAATGCTCCCACCGCCGACAGCTTCATCAGTCGCTGGAATTTAGGGCAGGCCAGATGATCCTCCTCAGGGCACTGCGCCGCATGTCGCAAGCCTTTGCTCATCGCCTGTAGGCGCCTGATCCGTGCATCCAGTTCATCGGCTTTGAGTAGCAGCTTCTGCCGGTCGACCTGAAGATTCACCAGCATCGCTCCCATCTCATCCAGCGAAAACCCCGCAGCCTGGCCCAAGGCGATCAGCGCCAAGCGGTCGGTCACATCGGCTGCGAACTGGCGCCGCTGGCCGTGTGCAGCGAGCGATTTGAGCAGCCCTTTCTTCTCGTAGTAACGCAGTGTCGAGGCGGGTACGCCCGTGCGTTTGGCAACGTCGGCTATGTCCATTTTGGGTCCTTGACTTAAAGCTGGCTTCAACTTCTATGCTGCGTGGCGTGGTGATGACAGTCAATCTATGGGGGATTTTTCAATGACGTTGACTGCGATGTTTTCAGCGGCCTTGCCGATTGGTATCGGTGCTACGGTAGTGATGGACATGTGGGGCCTGTTGCTGAGGCGCTTTGGCGTTGCCACCTTGAGTTTCGCCATGGTCGGGCGTTGGGCGGGGCATCTGCTGAATGGGCGTGTGCGGCATCAGGCGATTGCCAAGGCTGAGCCGGTGCGGCATGAGCAGGTGTTGGGGTGGGGGATTCATTACGCCGTCGGCGTGCTGTTCGCGATATTGCTGGTTGGGTTTGTGGGGGAACGATGGTTGATGGCGCCTACCTTGCTGCCTGCGGTAGTTCTCGGTGTGAGCACGGCCGTTGCGCCGTTGTGTCTCATGCAGCCGTTGTTGGGGGCAGGGTTCTTTGCGTCGAGGACACCGGCGCCTGCGCGTAACTGCGTGAAGAGCCTGACTACGCATTCTGTGTTTGGTGTGGGGTTGTTCCTGAGTGCGGGGCTGCGGGCCTCGGTGTGAGGACAGGCCAGGCGGTCAGAGCGAGCGCAGGATGAAAATGCCGGCAATCAGCATGAGCGCTGTAGAAAGGCCGCCAAGGTAAAACAGCAGCACGCCTGTCCAGGGTGAGGATGTTCTAAGCTTGCGCATTTCCTCGGCGAATGCCTCCGCTTCACTTCGTGCGTTTTCAGTGTGACTTGGGGGAGTGAAGCGCATTAGCGACTCCTTGTTACTGGATCGATCTAAAACTCACAGCTTGCTGGCCAGCGCCATGATGCCAACGATGGTCGTTACAACCGCTGAGCCAGTTGCTATGGGATACCAAAGTGCTTCTTGTCTGAGCTTACGCGCTTCTGCCACGAATTTCTGCGTCTCGGCGCCTAGCTTGCGGCCTTCATTTTGTAACTTCTCAAGTTCGAGGTGTTCGCGGTCATCCTGAAGCATCGGCCTGTCTTTTCAGTAGTGGTAAAGCTGCCATAGGTATCACGAAACTATGTGCTGTCAGGGTGCGAGGCACTATCGCCGGCTTCCATGCATGCTGTAGTCCATGTCCCAGGCAGCACGCGAGCTCGAATCGGTCGCAATACCCTGTGGGAGCGGGCGTGCCCGCGAAACAGGCGACGCGGTATAGGCATCAGCATCACCGTAGATCGCCGGCAAGCCAGCGACCACAGGGAGCGTGCTGGCTTGCTGCCTCTGTACATCACCAGCGCTTCTGTTTCACGGGCGAGCGACAGACGGGTTGTCGCTACGGCCCATCCCTGCGTATCGCTGCAGGATCCGCTCGATTTCCCCCGTCTGTTTCAGCCGCACCAAGGCCCGCAGCAACCCTTGTGTGGGTATCGCCGGGTCGTTGCGCACCATGCACCCCAGGTCCTGCTCCTCCAGTACTGCCAGCACTTGCAGCTGCCGAGCTGCCGGCTGCCCCTGGTTGAACCACTGCAGCGACAACTCGTTGCTCACTGCATGGCGATAGCGGTGGGCTTGCAGTTTCTGCAGGACCAGCAGCTGGCTGCGGCTGTCTTCGCGGCTCAGCCGGCCTTGGTCCAGCAGGGGTTGCAAGGTTGGATAGGTGTACCCCAGCACTGTACCGATGGCCTGGGGCGGCAGTTGCTCTGCTGCGACCGGGTTGCTGTCGCCAAGGCGCCCCACCAGCACGTCGCGCTGGTGAAACAGCGGGATGCTCCAGACAAAGTCCCCCGGGCGGTCATTGAACCATTGCGTGCTGACGTAGCAGCGCACATCAATGTCACCGCTGTTCATGGCCTCCTGCAAGCGCAGCCTGGCCATCACGTGATACTGCGGGCGGACCCCTGCTTCCCGGGCCAGCGCCTGTACAAGGTCATAGACCAGGCCCTCGACCGGCTGGTCATCTTCAATCCGCACCAGCGGCATGCTCCAGCTTTCAGCCACGGAAAAACGCAGCACCGGCTGTTCTGCCACGCTCTGGGTAGCCCAGACCAACAGCAAGGCCAGCAGTTTTCGCAAAAGCATCTCCTCCCTGCACAACAGGCGCCCGATTCATAGCTTAGACGAGCTGCGCAGGGTGCAATTTTGCCCCCGCTCCGCTAGCATTAGCGATCTTCCGCTCGATCAGGCTACGATGGTTTTTCGATGAGTTATCAGGTTCTTGCACGTAAATGGCGTCCGCGCTCGTTCCGCGAAATGGTCGGCCAGACCCATGTGCTCAAGGCCTTGATCAATGCCTTGGACAACCAGCGCCTGCACCATGCCTACCTGTTCACCGGTACTCGTGGCGTGGGCAAGACTACCATTGCCCGTATCATCGCCAAATGCCTGAACTGCGAGACGGGCATCACCTCCACGCCCTGCGGCACCTGTTCGGTGTGCCGGGAGATCGACGAGGGCCGCTTCGTCGACCTGATCGAAATCGACGCCGCCAGCCGTACCAAGGTCGAGGACACCCGCGAACTGCTCGATAACGTGCAGTACGCGCCCAGCCGTGGGCGCTTCAAGGTCTACCTGATCGACGAAGTGCACATGCTCTCGACGCACTCGTTCAATGCCTTGCTCAAGACCCTGGAAGAGCCGCCGCCGTACGTCAAGTTCATCCTGGCCACCACCGACCCGCAGAAGCTGCCGGCCACCATCCTGTCGCGTTGCCTGCAGTTCTCGCTGAAGAACATGAGCCCGGAGCGGGTGGTCGAGCACCTCAGCCATGTGCTGGCTGCGGAGAACGTCCCGTTCGAGGCAGATGCCCTGTGGCTGTTGGGCCGCGCCGCCGACGGTTCCATGCGTGACGCCATGAGCCTGACCGACCAGGCCATCGCATTCGGCGAAGGCAAGGTGCTGGCCGCCGATGTGCGGGCCATGCTCGGCAGCCTCGACCACGGGCAGGTCTATGGGGTGCTGCAGGCGCTGCTCGAGGGCGATGCCCGGGCCCTGCTGGAGGCCGTGCGCAACCTGGCCGAGCAAGGGCCGGACTGGGCTGGCGTGCTGGCGGAAATGCTCAACGTGCTGCACCGTGTAGCCATCGCCCAGGCGCTGCCCGAGGCAGTGGACAACGGCCAGGGCGACCGTGACCGGGTGCTGGCGCTGGCCCAGGCATTACCGGCCGAGGATGTGCAGTTCTATTACCAGATGGGCCTGATCGGCCGGCGTGACCTGCCGCTGGCGCCGGACCCGCGTGGTGGCTTCGAGATGGTCTTGTTGCGGATGCTCGCCTTCCGCCCGGCCGACACCGACGATGCGCCGAAACCGGTGCTAAAGCCAGTGGGGATCAGCCAGGCCACAGCTGATCCTGCCAACGCGGTGGCAGCCCCTGCGCCTGCCGTGCCGCCGCCCGCCGCCGAGCCTGCGCCCGCTGCGCCCGCTGCGCCCGCGCCGCTGGTAGTGCCGCCGCCAGCCACGGTGGACCATGAGCCCGAACTGCCCGCAGACGCCGAGCTGAGGGCCGAAGTCGAGGCCATTTCGGTGCCTGAGCCCGTCGCCGAGGTGGTCGACCTGCCGTGGGAGGATCCAGCCCCGACCAGCGCGCCTGTTGCAGAGCCTGTTGCCGAGCCCGCGTCAGCCCCGCGGCCGACCCCGCAGGCGGCGCCTACGGCCGCGCCTCCCGTGCATGACGAGCCGCCTTTCGACCCGTCTGCCTACGCCGCCGTTGGCATGGACCGGGACGACGAGCCGCCGCTGGACGAAGACTACTACGGCGGCGAAAGCGATCCGGTTGGCTTCAGCTACCTCGACGAGTTGGCCGAACACGTTCAGGAAGAAGCCCCTGCGCCCGCGCCTGCCCCGTTGCCAGCCGCCAAGCCGGCCACCGGTCTGGCCCTGCAATGGCTGGAATTATTCCCACAGTTGCCTGTCTCGGGTATGACAGGCAACATCGCAGCAAACTGTACGCTGATTGCCGCCGATGGCGACGACTGGCTGCTGCACCTGGACCCAGGCCAGGGTGCGCTGTTCAACACGACCCAGCAGCGGCGCCTTAACGAGGCGCTCAACCAGCATCTGGGGCGCACGTTGAACCTGCGCATCGAACTGGTCCTGCCCGAGCAGGAAACCCCGGCCCAGGCCGCCGCGCGCAAGCGGGCCGAGCGTCAGCAGGGCGCCGTCGCCTCGATCGAGCAGGATCCATTGATCCAGCAGATGATCAAGTTGTTCGGTGCCAAGGTGCGGCAGGATACTATTGAGCCTGTAGAAGCCCTGGCCAACCAGGGCCAGTAACGGATAACCCTGCGGCCGGCCCGGCGCCGGGCCGCATCAAATGACCCAATCGAGGTATACCCCCATGATGAAAGGTGGCATGGCCGGCCTGATGAAGCAGGCCCAGCAGATGCAGGAAAAAATGCAGAAAATGCAGGAAGAGCTGGCCAACGCCGAAGTCACCGGCCAGTCTGGTGGCGGCCTGGTGAGCGTGGTGATGACCGGTCGTCACGACGTCAAGCGCGTCAGCATCGACCAGAGCCTGATGTCGACCGATGAAGATGACAAGGAAGTGCTGGAAGACCTGATCGCCGCTGCGTTGAACGATGCAGTGCGCAAGGTGGAGCAGAGCAGCCAGGAAAAAATGGGCGGCATGACCGCCGGCATGCAGCTGCCGCCGGGCTTCAAGATGCCGTTCTAAGGCATGCGCCCTCGAAAACCGCCGCTGACACCAGCGGCGGTTTTTTTGTGCGTACTCGCAGCCGCCGCGGTCATTATTCTTGACCCGGCGCGCTCTCACCCGGAGGCTGATTTGACGCCACTGCCCCCGCTGGGTATAAACCGCCCCTTATTGAATTGTCAGGCCTTCCCCATGAGCTTCAGCCCCCTTATCCGCCAATTGATCGACGGCCTGCGCATCTTGCCAGGTGTAGGCCAGAAAACCGCCCAGCGCATGGCCCTGCAACTGCTCGAGCGTGACCGTAGCGGGGGGCTGCGCCTGGCCCAGGCTTTGACCCAGGCCATGGAAGGGGTAGGGCATTGCCGGCAGTGCCGCACCCTGACTGAGCAGGACCTGTGCCCACAGTGTGCTGACCCGCGGCGTGACGACACCCAGCTGTGTGTGGTCGAAGGGCCGACCGATGTGTATGCGGTCGAGCAGGCCGGCTACCGCGGCCGTTACTTCGTGCTCAAAGGCCACCTGTCGCCTCTGGACGGCCTGGGGCCGGAGGCCATCGGCATTCCGCAACTGATGGCGCGGATCGAAGAGCAGGGTACCTTTACCGAGGTGATCCTGGCGACCAACCCGACCGTGGAAGGCGAGGCGACGGCGCATTACATCGCGCAACTGCTCAATGAAAAAGGCCTGGTGGCCTCGCGCATCGCCCATGGTGTCCCCCTGGGCGGGGAGCTCGAACTGGTGGATGGCGGAACACTGGCCCATGCCTTTGCCGGGCGGCGGCCGATTTCGCTCTGAAGCTGCAAGCTGCAAGCTGCAAGCTGCAAGCTACAAGCAAAAGCAGATCGGCTTTTGCTTGTAGCTTGCGACTTGCGACTTGCGACTTGCAACTCAATACTCGCTGAGGGAAAACTCGGTCAGGCAGAAGGTCGGCACCCCGGCCGCCTGTAGCCGGCGCGAACCGTCCAGTTCGGGTAGGTCGATGATCGCGGCGGCCTCGAACACTTGCGCACCGGTGCGGCGCACCAGGTTGGCCGCTGCCAGCAAGGTCCCGCCCGTGGCGATCAAGTCATCGAAAATCAACACCGAATCGCCTTCGCACAGGCTGTCGGCGTGCACCTCCAGGAAGGCCTCGCCGTACTCGGTCTGGTAACCCTCGCTCAGCACGTCGGCTGGCAGCTTGCCTTGCTTGCGGAACAGGATCAGTGGCTTGTTCAACTGGTGGGCGATGATCGAACCAATCAGGAAACCCCGCGCGTCCATGGCGCCAATGTGGCTGAACTCAGCCTCGACATAGCGCTCGATGAACTGGTCGGCCACATAGCGCAGCCCGCGCGGCGACTGGAACAGCGGGGTGATGTCACGGAAGATCACGCCGGGCTTGGGGAAGTCCACCACCGGGCGGATCAGGGCTTTGAGGTCGAAGGCGTCGCTGTGCATTGTTGCGGATATCCTGGGAAAACGAATGCCCAAGTATACCCGCTAAATACCGGTCTCAGGCCTCCATTGCACCACCGGCCAGCGCACACAGCTGGATCGGGTCGAGGATGTGCACTTCCTTGCCTTCGGCGCGCAGCAGGCCGTTCTGCTGGAAGCGGGTGAACACCCGTGACACGGTTTCCACTGCCAGGCCCAGGTAGTTGCCGATTTCGTTGCGCGACATGCTCAGGCGGAACTGGTTGGCCGAATAGCCGCGGGCGCGGAAGCGCGCCGACAGGTTCACCAGGAACGTGGCAATGCGCTCGTCGGCGGTTTTTTTCGACAGCAGCAGCATCATTTGCTGGTCATCGCGGATTTCACGGCTCATTACCCGCATCAGCTGGCGGCGCAGCTGCGGGAGCTGGACCGACAGTTCGTCGAGGCGCTCGAAGGGGATTTCGCACACCGAGGTGGTTTCCTGAGCTTGCGCCGACACCGGGTAGGCTTCGGTGTCCATACCCGACAGGCCGACCAGTTCGCTGGGCAGGTGGAAACCGGTGATCTGTTCTTCGCCGCTGTCGCTGAGGCTGAAGGTTTTCAGGGCGCCGGAACGTACCGCGTAGACCGAGCCAAAATTGTCACCCTGGCGGAACAGAAACTCGCCTTTTTTCAGCGGACGCCCGCGTTTGACGATTTCATCCAGTGCATCCATGTCTTCCAGGTTGAGTGAAAGAGGCAGGCACAGGGGGGCCAGGCTGCAATCCTTGCAATGGGCCTGGTTGTGAGGGCGCAGTTTGACTGGCTCGGACATTTGGATCGATCCTTGTGGGAAAGCACACATAAGTCGTAAGGGTAACCTACGACACAGGGTGTAGGCCAGAGTGCGCATCGATGCTGCGCGCTGGCAAAACCCCGGCAGATGCCCTGCCGGGAGTCCTCGTTCGCCCATAGTGTGCCCGGCAAGGTGGCGTGTCCATGCGGTTGAATGTCTCGCTTTTCAGATAACCCGGGAGAAACGCTGGCGGTTCTGCATCGCCAGGTAGGCATCGAACACCATGCATACCGAACGCGCCAGCAGGCGCCCGGCCGGGAGAATGCGAATGCCCTTGTCGTCCAGGCTGATCAGGCCGTCGCGCTGCAGGGTCAGCAGCTCTGGCCAGAGGTGGTCGAAGTAACCGCGGAAATCGATGGTGAACGCTTGCTCGATGGGTTCGTAATCCAGCTGGAAATGGCAGATCAGTTGCTGGATGACCGCCCGGCGGATGCGGTCGTCATGGTTGCACAGCAGGCCGCGCTGGGTCGCCAGCTGGGCGTTGGTCAGGCTGTCCTGGTAGGTGTTGAGGTCACTGCTGTTCTGGCAGTACAAGTCGCCGATCTGGCTGATGGCCGACACGCCCAGGCCGATGAGGTCGCAGTGCCCGTGGGTGGTATAGCCCTGGAAATTGCGCTGCAGGGTGCCTTCTTCCTGGGCGATGGCCAGCTCGTCGTCGGGCAGGGCGAAATGGTCCATGCCGATGTAGCGGTAGCCAGCGGCGGTCAACTGCTCGATGGTGGCGTGCAGCATCTCCAGCTTGGCGGCCGCGCTGGGCAGGTCGCTGCTGTCGATACGCCGTTGCGGCATGAAGCGTTCGGGCAGGTGGGCGTAGTTGAACACCGACAAGCGGTCGGGCTGCAGGCGGATCACCTCTTCGACGGTGCGGGCGAAGCCTTGCGGGGTTTGCTTGGGCAGGCCGTAGATCAGGTCGAGGTTGATCGAGCGGAACTGCAAGGTACGCGCCGCCTCGATCAGGGTGCGGGTCTGTTCCAGGCTTTGCAGGCGGTTGATCGCGCGCTGTACGGCGGGGTCGAGGTCTTGCACGCCGAGGCTGACGCGGTTGAAGCCCAGCTCCCGCAGCAGGCCCATGGTCGACCAGTCGGCTTCGCGCGGGTCGATCTCGATGCCGTAGTCGCCGGAGTCATCGTCCAGCAAGTGGAAGTGCTGGCGCAGGGTAGTCATCAGCTGGCGCAGTTCCACATGGCTGAGGAAGGTCGGGGTGCCGCCGCCGAAATGCAGCTGTTCCACCCGCTGTTTCGGTCCCAGGTGGCAGGCGATCAGCTGAATCTCCTGCTCCAGGCGCTGCAGGTACGGCGCGGCGCGGGCGCGGTCCTTGGTGATGACTTTGTTGCAGGCGCAGTAGTAGCAGATGTTGGCGCAGAACGGCACATGCACATACAGCGACAGCGGGCGTACCGCCCGGCGGCTTTCGCGCAGGGCGTGGAGCAGGTCGAAGGAGCCCACCTCGCTGTGCAGTTGCACGGCGGTCGGGTAGGAGGTGTAGCGTGGCCCGGCAAGATCGTAGCGGCGGATCAGGTCGGTATCCCAACGAATGTCGTCGAGCATGTGGGCGGTCCCCGGAAAGAGCAGCAGTGAACCGGAGTCTATGGGCGTCTGTAGGAATCTGTGTTGATTTGTATCAAGCGGCAAGCGGCAAGCAGCAAGTCGAAAGTCGAAAGTCGAAAGTCGAAAGTCGAAAGTCGAAAGTCGAAAGCAGATCTGCTTTTGCTTGTAGCTTGTAGCTTGTAGCTTGTAGCTTGTAGCTTGCAGCTTGCAGCCCTCAATGCCCCATCAGCCAATGCTGGTGCGGCCCGGGCATGGTCCAGATACCAAACAGCATCACCAGCACCCCGCCAGCCACCCGCACACTGCGCCGTTTCAACAAAGTGTTTACCCGCTCTGCCGCCAAGCCGGTCGCCAGCAGCACCGGCCAGGTGCCCACCCCGAACGCCAGCATCAACGCCGCGCTGTAGCCGGCATGGCCCTGGCTGGCTGCCCATAACAACGTGCTGTACACCAACCCGCATGGCAACCACCCCCACAAGGCCCCCAGCAGCAACGCACGGGGCAGGCTGGACACCGGCAGCAAGCGCGACGCCAGCGGCTGGATATGCCGCCACACGCCGCGGCCTAGCACCTCGATACGCGTCAGCCCGCTCCACCAGCCGGCCAAGTACAGGCCCATGGCAATCAACAGCAAGGCAGCCAGGACCCGCAGGGCCAGGGCGGCCGGGCTGCTGGCCACGGCCCAGCCGGCCAGGCCCAGCAGCAACCCGGCGCAGGCATAGCTGAAGATGCGCCCCAGGTTGTACGCCAGCAGCAGGCGCAGGCGCCTGCCGCGTTGTTCAGGGGGGATGGCCAAGGTCAGCGCACCCATCAGGCCGCCGCACATGCCCAGGCAGTGGCCGCCACCGAGCAAGCCGAGCACCAGCGCCGAGCCCAGCAGGGGAAGCAGGTCAGGCACGGGGTGGCAAGTCCTTGTCGGCGTTGCCCGGCGTGTCGTCGGGTTTTACCGCCGCCTGGTGACGAGGGTCCTGGTCGTCGAACAGAATGCTGTGCGCCGGGCCGTCGAGGTCATCGTACTGGCCGCTGTCCACGGCCCAGAAGAAGATGTACACGGCCACGCCGACCAGCAGCAGGGCTGCGGGGATCATGACATAGAGGGCGGGCATGGCGTACTCCTGGCGGGTTGCGCGGCATCCATCGCGGGCAGCCCCGCACTGACTGGCGCGCGGGTCAGGCGCAGGGCATTGAGCACCACGATCAGTGAGCTCACCGACATGCCGACAGCAGCCCACACCGGGGTGACCCAGCCGAGGGCGGCGAACGGCAACATCAGGCCATTATACAGGGTTGCCCACAGCAGGTTCTCGAGGATGTTGCGGCGGGTGCGGCGCGCCAGTTCCAGCGCCTGCACCAGCGCGCTCAGGCGGTTGGACAGCAGCACCGCGTCGGCGCAGGTCTTGGCCAGGTCGGTGGCGCTGCCCATGGCGATGCTGATGTCCGCGGCGGCCAGCACCGGCACATCGTTGACCCCGTCGCCCAGCATCAGCACCTTGCGCCCTTCGGCCTGCAAGGCTTTGAGGCGCTCCAGTTTGTCGTCCGGGCGCAGGCCGCCAACGGCGTGGTCGATGCCCAGTTGCGCGGCGACTTCCGCGACCATCGGCGAACTGTCGCCAGACAGCAGCAGGGTGCGCCAGCCCCGCGCTTTGCAGGCAGCCAGCAGGGCCGGTGCATCATCGCGCAAGCGGTCGTCCAGGCCGAACCAGGCCAATGGCCCCTGGCGGTCGCCCAGCAGCAGCCACTGGCCGCGAGGCTCGGGCACCGCAGGTACTTGCGCGCCGCTCAAGGCGCAGACGAAGCTGGCCTGGCCAATGCGCAGGCGCTGGCCATCGACCAGCCCTTCCAGGCCCAGGCCGGGTACACTCTGCACCTCTTCAGCAGGTGTGGCCGCGTGCCCGAACGCGCGGGCGATGGGGTGCTCCGAGCGGTTCTCCAATGCCGCCGCCAGCGCCAGGCAACGGTCCGCGGGGTGGCTGCCGAGTGGGCGAATGCTGCGCAAGGTCAGCCTGCCTTCGGTCAGCGTGCCGGTCTTGTCAAAAATCACCGTATCGATCTGGTTCAGGCCTTCCAGCACATGGCCACGGGTCACCAGCAGGCCAAGTTTATGCAGGGTGCCGGTGGCTGCAGTGAGTGCGGTGGGGGTAGCCAGCGACAGCGCACAAGGGCACGTCGCCACCAGCATGGCCAGCACGATCCAGAACGCCCGGGCCGGCTCCAGGTACCACCACCACAGGCCGATGGCCACTGCGGCCAGCAGCGAGAACAGCAGGAACCCCTGCGAGGCGCGGTCGGCAATTTCTGCCAGGCGTGGTTTTTCCGTTTGCGCGCGCTCCAGCAGGCGGACGATGGCCGACAGCCGCGAGTCGTGGCCCAAAGCCTGGACTTCAATGTTCAGCGTGCTTTCCACGTTCAAGGTGCCGCCGGTGACCCGGTCCCCCGCCCGCCGCGGCTGTGGCAAGTACTCACCGGTCAGCAGCGATTCGTTGACGCTGGAGCGGCCTTCGACGACGCGCCCGTCGGCGGGAATCACTGCGCCGGGCAGCACCTGTACGGTGTCGCCGCATTGCAGTTCACTGAGCAGAATGCGCCCGCTGCGGCCTTGGCTGTCCAGGCGCAGGCACGAAGCCGGCAGCAAGTTTACCAGTTGCGCCGTGGCCGCTGCGGTGCGCTCGCGGGCGCGGCGTTCCAGGTAGCGGCCGGTCAACAGGAACAGGGCGAACATGCCCACGGTGTCGAAATACAGCTCGCCGCTGCCGGTGATGGCTGTCCAGATACCCGCGCCGAACGCCAGGCCAATGGCCAGTGACACCGAAACATCCATGGTCAGGTGGCGGGTGCGCAGGTCGCGGGCGGCGCCTTTGAAGAACGGTGCGCAGCTGTAGAACACGATGGGGATCGTCAGGAACAGCGCCACCCAACGCAGGATGGTATGCAGCTCGGGCGACAGGTCGATGTTGAATTCCGGCCAGGTGGCCATGGTCGCCATCATTGCCTGGAACCACAACAACCCGGCAACGCCCAGGCGCCGCAGGGCAATGCGGTTTTCCCGGGCCAACTGCTCGGCGGCCTGGTCGGGTTGGTAGGGGTGGGCGGCGTAACCGATCTGGCGCAGTTCGGCCAGCAGGCGCGACAGTGGCAGCTGCGAGGCATCCCAGGCAACTAGCAGGCGGTGGTTGGACAGGTTAAGGCGCGCCTCGGCGACGCCGGGCAGGTTGCGCAGGTGTTTTTCGATCAGCCAGCCACACGCCGCACAGCTGATACCTTCGATCAGCAAGGTGGCCTCGGCCAGGTCGCCCAGGTGGTGGACGAAGGTTTGCTGCACGTCACTGCGGTCGTACAGGGCCAGTTCGTCCTGCAACTGCCTGGGCAACGCTTCGGGGTTGGCGCTGTTGTCGCTGCGGTGCTGGTAGTAGTGTTCCAGGCCGCCGGCCACGATCGCCTCGGCCACTGCCTGGCAGCCGGGGCAGCAGAACTCGCGGGGCTCGCCGAGCACCACGGCGGTAAAGCGGCTGCCGGCCGGAACGGGCAGGGCGCAGTGGTAGCAGGGAATGGGTTGGGTCATCACATCATTGCCTTACACATAGCGGCCGGTTGGCGCGCTTCCCTGTAGGAGCGGCCTTGTGTCGCGAAAGGGGCGCGAAGCGGCCCCACGATCTTAGCTTCGCAGCATAGGTTGCAGGGGCTGCTGCGCAGCCCTTTCGCGACACAAGGCCGCTCCTACAGGTGCTCGGCGCCTTGGATGGCTTCATCACCAAGCTGCAAGGTCACGCCATGCTCGACCTTCTCCTCCTCGAACAGCCGCCACACCTGGCCACCTTCACTGCCCAGCAGCTCAACGAAACGCCGCCCGTCAACCTTGTCTTGCAGCTGCCCCACGTAACGCCCGGCCTCGACCCGGCTCAGCAGCACCTTGCGGTCCTTTTCCGGCTGGGTGGGCGATATCAGGTTCAGTTCCAGGTTCTGCGGGTTGCTGTTGCCGGCCAGGCGCAGGTCCACTTCGCCGGTCAGGTCATCCAGGTGCACACTGGCCTGGAGGCGCAGCTTCTGTGCCAGCAGTTCGCGGTCCAGTGAGCGGTTGATGCCCTTGCCCGCCTCGTAGTAATTGTCGTTCACCAGGTTGTCCGGGTTGTTCACGGCGATGCTGACCATGCTGAGGCTCAGGCACACCGAGGTGGTGAGGATCGCAATGATGATCCAGGGCCAGAGGTGCTTGTACCAAGGGTCGGCGGCGGTGGCAGGCATTGTTGGGTTATCTCTCTTAGCGGATCTGTGGGCCGATGAAGCGGCTCTTGGCTTCAACCTGCGCGCTGCTGTCGTCGGCGCTTTTGAGGATGAAGGTGATTTCGTTGGTGGTCGATGGCAGTTTTTCCGGCGCCACCGACAGCTGCACCGGCAGGCTGACGATATCCCCGGCGGCCACGCGGATCTCGCGTTGGCCTTCGAGCGTGAGGTCTGGCAGGCCAGTGGCGTCCAGCACATACACATGGTCACGCTGGTCCTTGTTCATGACCTTCAGGCTGTACACGTTCTCGATCCGGCCCTGGGCATTTTCGCGGTACAGCACACGGTCCTTGCTGACGTCGAAACCGACCAGCGAGCGGGTGGCGAAGGCCGTGGCCAGGCCGATGATCATCACCAGCAGCACCAGCGCGTAGCCGATCAGGCGGGGCCGCAACAGGTGGGTTTTCTGCCCGGAGAGGTTGTGCTCGGTGGTGTAGCTGATCAGCCCTTTGGGATAGTTCATCTTGTCCATGATGCCGTCGCAGGCATCGATGCAGGCGGCGCAGCCGATGCATTCGATCTGCAGGCCGTCGCGGATGTCGATGCCGGTCGGGCAGACCTGCACGCACAAGGTGCAGTCAATGCAGTCGCCCAGGCCTTGGGCCTTGTAATCCGCGCCTTTCTTGCGCGGGCCCCGGGTTTCGCCGCGGCGCGGGTCATAGGAGACGATCAGTGTGTCCTTGTCGAACATCACGCTCTGGAAGCGGGCGTAGGGGCACATGTACACACACACCTGCTCGCGCAGCCAACCGGCGTTGCCGTAGGTGGCGAGGGTGAAGAAGCCGACCCAGAAATAGGCCCAGCCATCGGCCTGGCCGGTGAAGAACTCGATCACCAGTTCACGGATCGGCGAGAAGTAGCCGACGAAGGTCATGCCGGTGACGAAACCGATCAGCAGCCACAGGCTGTGCTTGCTGAACTTGCGCAGGAACTTGTTGGCGCTCATGGGCGCCTTGTCCAGTTTGATGCGCTGGTTGCGGTCGCCCTCGGTGACTTTTTCACACCACATGAAGATCCACGTCCACACGCTTTGCGGGCAGGTGTAGCCACACCAGACCCGGCCTGCGAACACGGTGATGAAGAACAGGCCGAAGGCGGCGACGATGAGGATGCCTGACAGCAGGATGAAGTCCTGCGGCCAGATGGTGGCACCGAAGATATAGAACTTGCGCTCGGGCAGGTTCCACCACACCGCCTGGTGGCCACCCCAGTTCAGCCATACCGTGCCGAAGTACAGCAGGAACAGCGCGGCACCGCCAACCATGCGCAAACGCCGGAACAGGCCGGTGAAGGCGCGGGTATAGATTTTTTCGCGGGACGCGTAGAGGTCGACGGAGTCCTTCCCTTTCGTGGCAGGCGGGGTTACATCATGTACCGGAATTTGCTTGCTCATCATCAAGTCCCACGGCAGTGGAAAAATGCCGCGGCCAGTGCGTGCCGGCCGCAGTCTCGCGCAATCTGCTAGCGCTCTGCGGTTCATGATACGCCGCTGTGGGCGGCCCGGGGTCGCACTGCGACCTTTAGTCGCGTTGGGTTCGCGGTGTGAATCGTGTTATGGCGGGTGTCAATTGATCCAGGTCATCAGCCTGCGAGAAATGCTTGGTTGTGCCGGCCTTTTCGCGGGCTTGCCCGCTCCCACAGGTCCCTCATCAGCCTTGAGGGTGTGGGAGCGGGCGAGCCCGCGAAGAGGCCAGGCCTGCCTTACTCGGCCTTGGCCGGCTCAGCCTGCTGCGACAGGCTGTACACATAAGCCGCCAGCAAGTGCACCTTGTCGTTGCCCTGCAACTGTTCCTGGGCCGGCATCTGCCCTTGGCGGCCATAGCGGATGGTCTGCTGCAACTGGGCAAAGCTGGAGCCGTAGATGAACGCCTGCGGGTGGGTCAGGTTCGGTGCCCCCATGGCTGGCGTGCCTTTGCCTTCCGGCCCGTGGCAGGCCACGCAGTTGGCGGCGAAGATCTTCTGCCCATTCTGCACATCGGCCTTGACCCCTTGCGGCAGGGTACGGCCATCGAGCTTGCTGACCACGAATGCCGCGACGTCGGCCACACCTTGGTCACCGATCACTTCGGCCCATGCCGGCATCACACCGTGGCGGCCGCCCATGATGGTGGCCTTGATGGTTTCCGGCTCGCCGCCCCAGCGCCAGTCATTGTCGGTCAGGTTGGGGAAACCGAAGGCGCCCTTGGCGTCGGAGCCATGGCATACCGAGCAGTTGGAGGCGAACAGGCGTGCGCCCATTTTCAGCGCCTGTGGGTCTTTGGCCACTTCCTCGATAGGCATGGCGGCGAACTTGGCGTAGATCGGGCCGAAGCGCGCCTGGGCCTTGGCCATTTCCTTCTCCCACTCGTGCACGCCGGTCCAGCCCTGCTGGCCGTTGGAAAACTCGGTCTGTTTGTCGTTGTCCAGGTACGAATAACCCGGCAGCATGCCTTTCCAGTTGCCCAGCCCCGGGTACAGCACCAGGTAGCCGAGGGCGAAGACGATGGTGCCGACGAACAGCCAGAACCACCATTTCGGCAGTGGGTTGTCGTACTCCTCGATACCATCGAAGGCGTGCCCGACGGTTTCGTCGGTCACCTCTTCGCGCTGGCCCTTGCGGGTCGACAGCAGCAGCCAGGTCAACGAGAAGATGGTGCCCAGGGTCAGGACGGTAACGTACAGACTCCAGAAGGTTGTCATTGTTGTTTGCTCCCAGAAGCTTTTGCTTGCTCGACGTGCCGTTTGGCCTCGGGGTCATCGGCGAAGGGCAGTTGGGTGGCTTCGTCGAAGTCCTTCTTGCGCCGTGGGTTGAACACCCACAGCGCCAGGCCCACGAACGCCACCATCACCACGACGGTACCCAGGCCGCGAATCATCCCGATATCCATCAGCGTCACCGTTTGCTCTTGATGATGGTGCCAAGACCCTGCAGGTACGCCACGAGGGCGTCCATTTCGGTCTTGCCCTTGACCGCGTCACGGGCGCCGGCGATGTCGGCGTCGGTGTACGGTGTGCCGAGTGTGCGCAGCACCTCCATCTTCTTCGCGGTGTCCTTGCCGTCGAGCGTGTTCTCGACCAGCCAGGGGTAGGCCGGCATCTTCGATTCCGGCACCACGTTGCGCGGGTTGTACAGGTGCGCGCGGTGCCAGTCATCGGAGTAGCGGCCACCGACCCGTGCCAGATCCGGCCCGGTGCGTTTGGAGCCCCACAGGAACGGGTGGTCCCACACGCTCTCGCCGGCGACCGAGTAGTGCCCGTAGCGCTCGGTTTCGGCGCGGAACGGGCGGATCATCTGCGAGTGGCAGCCCACGCAACCTTCGCGGATATAGATGTCGCGGCCTTCCAGCTCCAGGGCGGTACGCGGCTTCATGCCCTCGACCGGCTTGTTGGTCACGTCCTGGAAAAACAGCGGGACGATCTGGGTCAGGCCACCGACGCTTACCGCGATGACCATGAAGAAGGCCAGCAGGCCAATGTTCTTCTCGACGGCTTCATGCTTCATCAGTGCGCTCCCACAACGACGATCTTGGCGGCTTCTTCAGCCTGTGCCGGGTTGGCGGCACGCACGGTACGCAACACGTTGTAGGCCATCAGCAGCATGCCGCTGGCGAAGAACGCACCGCCCAGGGCACGCACGATGTAGCCCGGGTGGCTGGCTTGCAGTGCCTCGACGAACGAGTAGGTGAGGGTGCCGTCATCGTTGATGGCACGCCACATCAGGCCCTGGGTGATGCCGTTGACCCACATCGAGGCGATGTACAGCACGGTGCCGATGGTGGCCAGCCAGAAGTGCGCGTTGATCAGGCCAACGCTGTGCATCTGCACGCGGCCATACAGGCGCGGGATCATGTGGTACACGGCGCCGATCGAAATCATGGCGACCCAGCCGAGGGCGCCTGCGTGGACGTGGCCGATGGTCCAGTCGGTGTAGTGCGACAGCGAGTTAACGGTCTTGATGGCCATCATCGGGCCTTCGAAGGTGGACATGCCGTAGAACGCCAGCGACACCACCAGAAAGCGCAGGATCGGGTCGGTACGCAGTTTGTGCCAGGCGCCCGACAGGGTCATCATGCCGTTGATCATGCCGCCCCAGCTTGGCGCCAGAAGGATGATCGACATCACCATACCCAGCGACTGCGCCCAGTCGGGCAGGGCGGTGTAGTGCAGGTGGTGCGGGCCGGCCCAGATGTACAGGGTGATCAGCGCCCAGAAGTGCACGATCGACAGGCGGTACGAGTAGATCGGCCGCTCGGCCTGCTTGGGCACGAAGTAGTACATCATGCCCAGGAAGCCGGTGGTCAGGAAAAAGCCCACGGCGTTGTGCCCGTACCACCACTGGATCATCGCATCGGTGGCGCCGGAGTAGGCCGAGTACGACTTGAACAGGCTGACCGGCAGGGAGATGTGGTTGACGATGTGCAGCATCGCGGTGACCACGATGAAGGCACCGTAGAACCAGTTGCCGACATAGATATGCTTGGTCTTGCGCTTGACGATGGTGCCGAAGAACACCACCCCGTAGGTGACCCAGACAATGGCCAGCAGAATCGCCAGTGGCCACTCCAGCTCGGCGTATTCCTTGGTGGTGGTGTAGCCCATCGGCAGGGTGATCAGCGCCCCGACGATCACCGCCTGCCAGCCCCAGAAGGTGAAGGCGGCCAGGCTGTCGGAAATCAGCCGCGTCTGGCAGGTGCGCTGCACCACGTAGTAGCTGGTGCCGAACAGCGCGCAGCCGCCGAAGGCGAAGATCACCAGGTTGGTGTGCAGCGGACGCAAGCGCCCGAAGCTGGTCCAGGGCAGGTCCAGGTTCAGTTGTGGCCACACCAGCTGCGAGGCGATGAAGACGCCGAGGCCCATGCCAAGGATCCCCCAGACCACCGTCATGATGGCGAACTGGCGGACGACCTTATAGTTATAAGCAGTCGGACTGATTGCTGTGCTCATTCTAAGGTTCCACGGTTTTGATGTTCTTGTTGGTTGAAAAATCGGCGCCAGTATTGATAACCCTCCGGGTTACCGCAACGCAACTTTGGTACGCCGACCCGTGTCCGGGCCCGTTCACTGATGTCCCGCAGCGCTCGGGTCAGGTGGATTGTACACAAATAAATATTTGTAATGTGTACCGTTTTTCACCTTTTTCTGATCGATCGGTCAAGCTTTTTTTGGGGGCGGCCACTGGCCAGGCGCGGCGTCTGCGCCGGTGCTTTCGTAGGATGCCCACTGTGGCAACAAGCTTAGTTCTGTTCGGAGGGGGTGCAAGGGAGGGAGTAGGGCGGGGGAGCGCTGGGGCTGCTCTGCAGCCCTTTCGCGACACAAGGCCGCGCCTACAGAAAAAATGCGATCTCCTGCAGGAGCGGCCTTGCGTCGCGATGGGCCGCAAAGCGGCCCCGGGGGTATTACTTGGAAGTCACAGTTTCAGCCGCGCCATCCTGCGACAGGCTGTACACATACGCCGCCAACAGGTGCACTTTGTCATTGCCCTGAATCTCGGCCTGCGCCGGCATCTGCCCTTGGCGACCGTAGCGGATGGTCTGTTGCAGCTGGGCAAAGCTCGACCCATAGATGAACGCCTGTGGGTGGGTCAGGTCGGGCGCGCCCATGGCCGGGGTGCCTTTGCCTTCCGGCCCGTGGCAGGCCACGCAGTTGCCGGCGAAGATCTCCTTGCCCTTGGCCGGGTCGGCCTTGGCGCCTTCCGGCAGTTTACGGCCGTCCATGCTGGTCAGCACGAACGCGGCGACGTCGGCCACGCCCTGCTCGCCAATCACCTCGGCCCATGCCGGCATCACACCATGGCGGCCGTTCATGATCGACGCCTTGATGGTCTGCGCATCACCGCCCCAGCGCCAGTCCTTGTCGGTGAGGTTGGGGAAGCCGAACGCGCCCTTGGCGTCCGAGCCATGGCAGACCGAACAGTTGGAGGCGAACAGGCGCCCGCCCATTTTCAACGCCTGCGGGTCCTTGGCCACTTCCTCCACCGGCATGGCGGCGTACTTGGCGAAGATCGGCCCGAAGCGGGCATCGGCCTTGTCCATTTCCTTTTGCCATTCGTTGGCGCCGGTCCAGCCATTTTCATAACCCGGCAGAATGCCTTTCCAGTTGCCCAGGCCCGGGTAAAGGATCAGGTAGCCGACCGCGAACACCAGGGTGCCGACGAACAGCCAGAACCACCACTTGGGCAAGGGGTTGTCGTACTCCTCGATGCCGTCGAAGCTGTGGCCCATGGTCTGGTCGGTGGGGTTGTGGCTCTGGCCCTTGCGGGTGGCGAGCAACAGCCAGGTCAGGCCAATCAGGCTCCCGATGGTCAGTACGCTGATATACGTACTCCAGAAGGTGGTCATTGCCCGTTACTCCTTTTTGCAGCAGGTTCCTGCCCGGCAGCGGGCAGGCGGTCGTCGACGAAGGGCAGCAAGCGCGCCTCGGCGAAATCACGGTCGCGACGGCGGTTGAATACCCACAGGGAGAGGCCGATGAAGGCGACCATCACCACCAGGGTGCCGAGGCCGCGAATCATGCCGGTGTCCATTTCCATCGCAATCACCTCTTGTTCTTGATCGCGGTGCCAAGCACCTGCAGGTAGGCCACCAGCGCGTCCATCTCGGTCTTGCCCTTGACCGCGTCGCGGGCACCGGCGATGTCGTCGTCGGTGTACGGCACGCCGAGCGTACGCAGGGTGCGCATCTTCACGTCGGTGTGGCTGTTATCCACCTGTTGGGCGACCAGCCAGGGGTACGCCGGCATCTTCGACTCCGGTACCACGTTGCGCGGGTTGTACAGGTGCGCGCGGTGCCAGTCGTCCGAGTAGCGGCCGCCGACCCGGGCCAGGTCCGGGCCGGTACGCTTGGAGCCCCACAGGAACGGGTGGTCCCACACGCTCTCGCCGGCGACCGAGTAGTGGCCGTAGCGTTCGGTTTCGGCGCGGAATGGGCGGATCATCTGCGAATGGCAGCCCACGCAGCCTTCGCGGATATAGATGTCGCGGCCTTCGAGCTGCAGCGCGGTGTAAGGCTTCATGCCTTCGACCGGCTTGTTGGTGACGTCCTGGAAGAACAGCGGCACGATCTGGGTCAGGCCGCCGATACTGACGGCCAACACCATCAGCAGGGCCAGCAGGCCAACGTTTTTCTCGATGACTTCATGTTTCATCAGGCAGGTCTCCTCAAGCCAGCTGGGCGTTCGCAGGGGCAGCATCAAGCGCCGGCGAACGCACGGTGCGCCAGGTGTTCCAGGCCATCAGGAACATGCCGCTGAGGAAGATCGCACCGCCGACGAAGCGCACGATGAAGCCTGGGTGGCTGGCCACCAGGGTTTCCACGAACGAGTAGGTGAGCGTGCCGTCGCTGTTCACTGCGCGCCACATCAGGCCCTGGGCAATGCCGTTGACCCACATCGAGGCGATGTACAGTACGGTGCCGATGGTGGCCAGCCAGAAATGCGCGTTGATCAGGCCGATGCTGTACATGCGTTCCTTGCCGAACACTTTCGGGATGGTGTGGTACAGCGCGCCTATCGAGATCATCGCGACCCAGCCCAGGGCGCCAGCGTGCACGTGGCCGATGGTCCAGTCGGTGTAGTGGGAAAGGGCGTTGACCGTCTTGATGGCCATCATCGGGCCCTCGAAGGTGGACATGCCGTAGAACGCCAGCGACACCACCAAAAAGCGCAGGATCGGGTCGCTGCGCAGTTTGTGCCAGGCCCCCGACAGGGTCATCATGCCGTTGATCATGCCACCCCAGCTCGGTGCCAGCAGGATCAGCGACATCACCATGCCCAGCGATTGCGCCCAGTCAGGCAGGGCGGTGTAGTGCAGGTGGTGCGGGCCGGCCCAGATGTACAGGGTAATCAGCGCCCAGAAGTGCACGATCGACAGGCGGTAGGAATACACCGGGCGTTCGGCCTGCTTGGGCACGTAGTAGTACATCATCCCCAGGAAGCCCGCGGTCAGGAAGAAGCCCACCGCGTTGTGGCCATACCACCACTGCACCATGGCGTCGGTGGCACCGGCATAGACCGAGTACGACTTGGTCAGGCTGACCGGCAGTTCCAGGTTGTTGACGATGTGCAGCATGGCCACCGTCAGGATGAACGCGCCGAAGAACCAGTTGCCCACGTAGATGTGCTTGGTGTTGCGCTTGATCAGCGTGCCGAAGAACACGATGGCGTAGCAGACCCAGACGATGGTGATCAGGATGTCGATCGGCCATTCCAGCTCGGCGTATTCCTTGGAGCTGGTGTAGCCCAATGGCAGGCTGATGGCCGCCAGCAGGATCACCAGCTGCCAGCCCCAGAAGGTGAACGCGGCCAGGCCGGGTGCGAACAGGGTGGTCTGGCAGGTGCGTTGCACCGAATAATAGGAGGTGGCGAACAGCGCGCAGCCGCCGAAGGCGAAGATCACCGCATTGGTGTGCAGTGGGCGCAGGCGGCCGAAGCTGGTCCAGGGGAGGTCGAAGTTGAGGGCAGGCCAGGCAAGCTGGGCGGCGATGAAAACGCCGAGCCCCATCCCGACGATTCCCCACACCACCGTCATGATGGCGAATTGGCGGACCACCTTGTAGTTATAGGCGGTACTGCTGGTTGTGTTCATGTATGGGTTCCCATCCACGGTTATTTGGCAGGCTTTACAGCGAGGCAAGCATGATTAATGGGCAAAGTGCCGGTATTGACGGGGATCAATGGGCGAAGGTCGGAAATGTTCCAGGCTTGCGCTGCGATCTTGCGCAGGTCGAGGGCGGGGAGGGTTACAAGGGCTGCCTGATCCTGGCCCATGGTGCCGGTGCGCCGATGGACAGCGGGTTCATGGACGAAATGGCGCAAAGGCTTGCGGCACTTGGGGTAGCGGTGCTGCGCTTCGAGTTCCCGTACATGGCCGAGCGCCGGGTTGGCGGTGGCAAGCGGCCGCCGAACCCGCAGAAGGTATTGCTGGAAAGCTGGCGCGAGGTGTACCGGCAGGTGCGACCTTTGGTCGCGGGCAACCTGGCGGTGGGTGGCAAGTCGATGGGTGGGCGCATGGCCAGCCTGCTGGCCGACGAACTGGGCGCCGATGCGCTGGTGTGCCTGGGCTACCCGTTCTACGCGGTGGGCAAACCCGAGAAGCCGCGCGTGGAGCACCTGGCCGGGTTGAAAACCCCGACGTTGATCGTGCAGGGCGAGCGCGATGCGCTGGGCAACCGGGAGGCGGTGGCTGGGTATGCGTTGTCGCCGGCGATCGAGGTGAGCTGGCTAGTGGCGGCGGACCATGACCTGAAGCCGTTGAAGGCTTCGGGGTTCAGCCATGAGCAGCATTTGCAGGCGGCTGCGCAGCGAGTTGCCAGCTTTTTGGCAGGCATACGCTTGTAGGAGCGGCCTTGTGTCGCGAAAGGGCCGCGCAGCGGCCCCGGCAATTCACGCGGCGAAGCTAAAAACTGGGGCTGCTTCGCAGCCCTTTCGCGACACAAGGCCGCTCCTACAACGAGCGTGCCAATAGCGAACAATTAATCGCGGTACTCGCACAGGTAGGCGGTGTCGACCTTCACCTGCAGCTGGAACTTGCTGTCAGCCGGTACATTGAACGTGTCGCCCGCCTTGAAGGTTTCCCAGTTGTCGCTGCCTGGCAGCTTGACGATCAACGCACCCGACACCACGTGCATGATTTCACGCTTGGCGGTGCCGAACTCGTATTCGCCCGGGGCCATCACGCCGACAGTGGCCGGGCCTTCTTCGCCCGTGAAGGCGATCGACTTGACGGTGCCGTTGAAGTACTCGTTGACCTGGAACATGGGCGTCTCCTGAAAAAGGGGAGGAAAAAGGGCTGGCCAGTATGCCCAAGCCCAATGGCCTCGTCATCTGCTTTCAGGGCCCGTCGGCGGGCAGGCTCAAGGGCAGCAGCCGCGCTGTATTGCGCGCATCTTCCAGGGCCCGGTGCTGCTGCCCGCAAAAGTGCATGCCAGCCAGTTGCAGGGCGCCGTTCAGGCCGGCAGGGCGCTGCAGGTGGCGGGCCTTGGCAAAGCGTTGCTTGAGGTTGATGTGCGCCAGCGTGCGCAGCAGGCTGTCCAGGCCGTGCAGGTGCCATTCCTGGTGCAGTTGCTGGCGGTCGTAGTCGCCCCAACTGACCCAGGCCTGCAACTGTTCACGATGCTGCCCGAGCCAGTGCTCGAAGCTGGCCCATACCTCGCGAAACGGCGCGGCCGCATCGACGTCGGCCTGGCTGATGTGGGTCAGCTCGCGACAGAACGGGGTCAGCTGCGGGCGCCGCCGCGGGCGCACGAAACGCTGGAAGTGGTCGACCTCACGGCCTTCGCGGGTGACCAGGCTCGCGCCGATTTCAATGACTTCCATCTCCGTGATCGGCCACCCACCCTCATCGGTGGTGGCCTCCAGGTCGATCACCAACCAATGGCCCATACCAGGCTCCCTTGCAGATCCTGCTAGAGCGTAGCCAAACTCGGCGCATCCGGCACCTCGTGGCATTTTGCCGCCCGTTTTGTCACCGCCAATGGCGTATCGAGGGGCACGAAAGCCGGAGGCAGCAGTTGTGCCGCCCCGGTAAAACGCCTAGCTTAAGCGAACCCAGGCATGAACCGTGATGAATGACCGCCTTTACCCTTGCGCCCGGCCTGAAGGCCTTGTCCACCCTCATGTTGCTGGCTGTTTACTGGTTGGCCGTACCGGCATGCGCGGCAGGCGCCATCGAGGTGAAAGTCGGTGCCGCGCATTTCCCGCCGTATACGGTGCGCCCCGAGCAGGGCGCCGATATCGGCTTGTTGCCGCAGTTGGTCGCTGCGCTCAACCGTGCCCAGCAGCGCTACCGCTTCGTATTGGTGCCCACTTCCATCCAGCGGCGTTTCAGTGACTTGCAGCAGGGCCGTACCGATATGGCCATTTTCGAGAACCCGCAGTGGGGCTGGAAGGAGATTCCCCATCAACAGGTGGACATGGGCCTGGAAGATGCCGAAGTGTTCGTGGCCCGCCAGGTGGACGGGCGCGCCCCGCATTACTTCGATGACCTGAAGGGCAAGCGCCTGGCCCTGTTCAACGGCTATCACTATGCGTTCGCCGGTTTCAACGCCGACCCGCGCTACCTGCGCAAGGCCTACAATGCGACGTTGACCTATTCACACGACAGCAACCTGCTGATGGTGCAGGCGGGCCGCGCCGACATTGCCCTGGTCACGCGCTCCTACCTCAGTGACTTCCTGGCACGTAACCCGTCCAGCCGTGCGCAACTGGTTGCATCGCAGCGCATCGATCAGGTTTACCACCACTACGCGCTGCTGCGGCCCGCCGCGCCCATAGGCGAGCGGTCGTTCGCTGAACTGTTGAGAGGTTTGCGTGATAGCGGTGAACTGGCGCGCATTTTCCAGCCTTACCGCATCACCGTCAGTGCGCCCGAGGACTAAATTGCCGCCGCGTGGCATCGTTCTCGACAGTGAGCCCTTTGTTCATTTCGCGAGACCCACCCATGCCCTTCGATGCCGCTTCGCAGCCACAGTCACCGCCACGTTGGCGCAGCCTCAGTGCCGAGGAGGGGGCCAACAGGCTGAGCCTGACCCTGGAGGGCCGCCCGCTGGCGCAGGTGCGCCTGCAGGCGGGCCCAACCTTGCAGGTACACCTTGAGCAGTTGTGCCCCGAGCGCCCTTATCAAGCCTTGTGGGCGGCCTGCTATTGGCTGTTGTCCCGTGACAGTGCCTGCCAGTGCCTGGTCTGGCACCTGCCCGAGGTGGTGCCGCAGGCATTGGCCAGCGGCCTGCTGCTGGTGGGCGATGTGCCTGGCCAGTACCTGTGCGAGCGCGCGCTGTTCTGGCAATTGCCGCAGCCCTGGCTGGGTGAGGCGCTGGCTGCCCCCTACCCGCAGCAGATGCAGATCAGCAACGGCAAGCGCCACCCGCGGCGGGCGCCCAAGCCCCGTGGCGAGGTCTATCGGCGCTTCGATGCGCGGCTGGGTAGCTGGGTGTCGCTGCGCACCCTGGACATCGAGCATGACCTGGAGCGCTTCAACCGCTGGCAGAACGACCCGCGCGTGGAGGCGTTCTGGCAGGAAAGCGGCACGCTTGCCCAGCACTGCGAGTACCTGGCCAAGCTGGAGGCAGACCCGCATACCCTGACGTTGATTGGCTGCTTCGACGATCAGCCATTTGCCTATTTCGAGGCTTACTGGGCCAAGGAAGACCGCATTGCACCGTTCTACCCGGCCGATGACTACGACCGCGGCATCCACATGCTGGTCGGGGAGCAGAGCCATCGTGGGCCCCACAAGGTCGCCAGCTGGCTATCGGCGCTGGTGCATTACCTGTTCCTGGATGACCCGCGTACCCAGCGGGTGGTCGCCGAGCCGCGTGCCGACAATGGCAAGATGATCGGCTACATGCACGACCAGTGCTTCCATTGCGAGAAGGAGTTCGACTTCCCGCACAAGCGCGCGGCGCTGATGATTCTGGGGCGGGAGCGGTTCTTCGATCGTTGCAGGCTCGCCTGATGGCGAGAGCTGCAAGCGGCAAGCGGCAAGCGGCAAGCGGCAAGCGGCAAGCTACAAGCTACAAGCTACAAGCTACAAGCTACAAGCTACAAGCTACAAGCTACAAGCTACAAGCTACAAGCTACAAGCTACAAGCAAAAGCCGATCGCGTTCTGCTTTGGCTTTTTCTTTTAACTTGTAGCTTGTAGCTTGTAGCTTGTAGCTTGTAGCTTGTAGCTTGTAGCTTGTAGCTTGAAGCTAGGGTCAGCCCTGCCGGTTGGCGGTCTTGCGGCAATGCACCAGGGCATCGCGGATCATGAAGTTGACCAAGGTCGGCGACACGCCCAGTTCCTTGGCGATGTCCTTCTGCGGTACGCCATGCAGGCGGTACATCTCGAACGCATAGCGGGTGCGCTGGGGCAACTGGTTCAGCGCTTCGGCTATATCGTCCAGCGCGGCCAGGTTGATGTGGGTGGCTTCGGGCGAGGCGTTCTGGATGACCACATTCAGGCCTTCCTCTTCGCTGCCGGAGTATCTCAGCTCCATCGCCTGCTTGCGGTAATGGTCGATCGCCAGGTTGCGCACGATCTGGAACAGGTAGCTCAGCTGCGCCTTGAACGACGAGGTTATCTGCGGAGCGGCGCTGAGCCGGAAGAAGGCGTCCTGCACCACATCTTCGGCACGCGAGCGGCAGCCGGTAATGCGCGCTGCAATCTTGACCAGAATGCTGCGGTTGTCTACGAAGGCCTGCAGTAATGGTGAATCGCACTTACTTGTGGATAGTTGTTCCGCCATGGAAATCACCTTGTCACAAAGGGGGAGGAGGCACCCGGGGCAGGGAAGCTTCCTACGACGTGCGACAAGCTATTCATAATGATAATGATTGTCAAATGCGAAATGTAATTGGTATCAGGAGTTTTCGATTCTTGCGAGGTCTGTCAGGGGGGGGCGTGGTGCCTGCCTGGAGAAAGTGTTGCGGCGACAAATTGCAGGCCATGACGGGGGTGTCGCCTGGGAGACCTAGCGCCGCCCGCGCGGCGCATCGCGAGCTGCGCTCGCTCCTACGTTTGTTTCGGGCCAGTAACGCCTGTGACAGGCGCGCGCGACCGCTTTGTTTGTACGGCGCGATATTGAGGCATGCACCAAGGCGTTCGCGCGCAAATCTCATAGGAATAATTGGCCCGAAACAAGCGTAGGAGCGAGCGCAGCTCGCGATGCGCCGCGCGGGCGGCGCTCGGTCTCCCAGGCGACCCCCCCGTCATGGCATGCCCGTCAATCCGCCGACCCCGCCAGCTCCGCTAATTTCTCCCGCCGCCCATCCGTTCCCCTGAGTACATCCCCGGCCGCCAACCGCTACCCGCCCATGTCCGCGGCGCAGTCGGCACGCCCCAACAGATACTGGCAGGAACACCCCATGACGGACGCCTTCGAACTCCCGCTCTCGCTGGTCCAGGCCCTGGCGCAACGCGCCGCGCAGACCCCGGACAGGATTGCCCTGCGCTTTCTCGCCGACGCCCCGCACGAGCAGGCTGTGCTCAGTTATCGGGAGCTCGACCAGCGCGCGCGCACCATCGCCGCCGCCCTGCAGGCACGCGCCAGCTTCGGTGACCGCGCGGTGTTGCTGTTTCCCAGTGGGCCGGATTACGTAGCGGCGTTCTTCGGCTGCCTGTACGCCGGCGTGATCGCAGTGCCGGCCTACCCGCCAGAGTCTGCCCGCCAGCACCACCAGCAACGCCTGCTGTCGATCATCGCCGACGCCGAGCCGCGCCTGCTGCTGACCGTGGCGGCGCTGCACGACAGCCTGCATGGCCTGGAAGCACTTGCCGCCGAGGCGGCGCCCGCGTTGCTGGCAGTGGATGGCCTGGACCCCGCCCTGGCCGACACCTGGCAGGAACCTGCCCTCAGCAGCCAGGACATCGCCTTCCTGCAGTACACCTCCGGCTCCACCGCACTGCCCAAAGGCGTGCAGGTCAGCCATGGCAACCTGGTGGCCAACGAACAACTCATCCGCAGCGGCTTTGGCATCGACCTCAACCCCGACGACGTGATCGTCAGCTGGTTGCCGCTGTACCACGACATGGGCCTGATCGGGGGCCTGTTGCAGCCGATCTTCAGCGGAGTGCCTTGCGTACTGATGTCGCCCAGATACTTCCTCGCCCGGCCAGTGCGCTGGTTGCAGGCCATCAGCGACTACGGCGGCACCATCAGCGGCGGCCCCGACTTTGCCTACCGCCTGTGCAGCGAGCGGGTCAGCGAGGCCTCGCTGGCCGGGCTCGACCTGAGCCGCTGGCGCGTGGCCTATTCGGGCTCCGAGCCGATCCGCCAGGACAGCCTGGCGAGCTTCGCCGACACCTTCAAGGCCTGCGGCTTCGACCCCCAGAGCTTCTTCGCCAGCTACGGCCTGGCCGAAGCAACCTTGTTCGTCAGCGGCGGCCGCCGTGGCCAGGGTATCCCCGCGCTTGCGCTGGATGCCGACGCCTTGGCTGCCAACCGCGCCGAGCCCGGTACCGGCAGCGTGCTGATGAGTTGCGGCTTCCCGCAGCCGGGGCACGCGGTACGCATTGTCGAGCCGCAACAGCTGCAACGGCTGGGCGACAACCAGGTCGGGGAAATCTGGGCAGGCGGGCCGAGTATCGCCTCGGGCTACTGGCGTAACCCAGAAGCCAGCGCGCGCACCTTCGTCGAAATGGACGGGCAGACCTGGCTGCGGACCGGCGACCTGGGTTTCATGCGTGAAAGCGAGGTGTTCGTTACCGGGCGCCTGAAAGACATGTTGATCGTGCGTGGGCAGAACCTGTACCCGCAAGACCTGGAAAAAACCCTCGAGCGTGAAGTGCAGGCACTGCGCAAGGGCCGGGTGGCGGTGTTCGCCGTCGAGCATCAGGGCGAGGAGGGCATCGGCGTGGCGGTGGAGATCAGCCGCAGCGTGCAAAAGGCCACCCAACCCCAGGCGCTGATCAACACCCTGCGCCAGGTCATCGCCGATGCCTGCCGCCAGGCGCCGGCGGTGGTGCTGCTGCTCAACCCAGGCGCGCTGCCGAAAACCTCCAGCGGCAAGCTGCAGCGTTCGGCCTGCCGCGTACGCATGGCCGAGGGCAGCCTGGACTGCTATGCCCAATTCCCCGAGCCGAGCGCCGCTGCTGCCACCCAGGCATCAGGCGATGCCTTGCAGGCGCGCATCGCGGCGGTGTGGCGCGACACCCTCAAGGTGCAGGCAGTAGCGGCAGATGACCATTTCCTGCTGTTGGGCGGCAACTCCATCGCCGCTACCCAGGCCACGGCGCGGCTGGCCGACGAACTGGGCATCGACCTGGGCCTGCGCACCTTGTTCGAGGCGCCGGTGTTGGCCGACTACAGCAACGCGGTGGCTGCGCTCATCGGTGCAGGCGCTGCCCAGGCCACAGCTATCGCGCCCCTGGCACGCGCCCAGGCGCTGCCCCAGTCGCTGGCGCAAAACCGCCTGTGGCTGTTGTGGCAACTGCAACCCCAATCGGCGGTCTACAACATTCCCGCCGGCCTGCACCTGCGTGGCGAACTGGACGCTAGCGCCCTGCAGGCCGCATTCCAGGCACTGGTGGCGCGCCACGAGTCGCTGCGTACCGTGTTCGCTGAAGAAAACGGCCAGGCGCTGCAGCGTATTCTGCCGCAGCAGCCGTTCAGCCTGGCCCGCCTGGACCTCGCAGGCCAGACCCCCGAGCAGGTCGCCGCCCAGCGTGAGGCCGAGGCCTGCCAGCCGTTCGACCTGACGCAAGGCCCGTTGCTGCGTGTGACCCTGGCCCGGCTCGACGATGAAGGCCATCAGCTCTGGGTGACCCTGCACCACATCGTGGCCGACGGCTGGTCGCTGAACATCCTGCTCGATGAATTCGCCAAGTTGTATGCCGCTCAGTGCCAGGGCCTGGAGGCAGCGTTGGCGCCGCTGCCCCTGGGCTACGCGGACTACGGCAACTGGCAGCGGCAGTGGCTGGCCGACGGCGAAGCCGAACGCCAACTGCAGTACTGGAAGGCCCAGCTCGGTGACGAACTGCCCGTGCTTGACCTGTGCACCGACCAACCCCGGGCCAACCAGCGCACATTCAGTGCTGCGCGTTTCAGCGTGAAGGTCCCCGCCACGCTCAGCCAAGCCCTCAAGGCCCTGGCTCAGGCGCAGCAGGCCAGCCTGTTCATGGTCCTGCTGGCCGGCTGGCAGGCACTGTTGCAGCGCTACAGCGGTCAGGCCGAGATCCGCGTCGGCGTGCCGAATGCCAACCGCCCGCGCCTGGAAACCCAGGGCATGGTCGGCTTCTTCATCAACACCCAGGTGCTGCGCGCGCAACTCGATAACCGCATGCCGTTCAGCCAACTGCTGGCGCAGGTGCGCCAGGCCACGCTCCAGGCCCAGGCCCACCAGGACCTGCCGTTCGAGCAGTTGCTCGAGGCCTTGCCGCAAGCCCGCGAGCAGGGCCTGTTCCAGGTCATGTTCAACCACCAGCAACGCGACCTGTCGGCACTGCGCCGCCTGCCAGGCCTGCTGGCCGAAGAGTTGCCGTGGCACAGCCGCGAAGCCAAGTTCGACCTGCAGCTGCACAGTGAGGAGGACCACCAGGGCCGGCTGAGCCTGGCGTTCGACTATGCCGACGAACTGTTCGAGGCCAGCACCATCCAGCGCCTGGCCGGGCAACTGCTGGCACTGCTGGAGCAAGTGTGCGCCGCGCCCGACCTGGCCCTGGCCGAGGTGCAACTGCTCGACGAGGCGGGCCGGCGCCAGTTGTTGGGCTGGGGCCAGGCCGAAGCCGCCGCGCCGCAGCAACTGCTGGTCGAGCAACTCAACGAGCAGGCCCGCCTGACCCCGCAACGTACCGCCCTGGTGTGGGCGGGCGGCAGCCTGGGCTACGCCGAACTGCACCAGCAGGCCAACCGCCTGGCCCACTACCTGCGCGACAAAGGTGTCGGTCCTGACACGTGCGTCGCCATCGCCCTCGAGCGCTCGCCGCAACTGCTGGTCGGCTTGCTGGCCATTCTCAAGGCCGGCGGCGCCTACGTGCCGCTCGACGTGGATTACCCCGCCGAGCGCCTGGCGTACATGCTGGCCGATTGTGATGCCGGCCTGTTGCTCAGCCACAGCAGCCTGGTGGGCAAGCTGCCACAGGTGGATGGCGTCAGCACCATCGCCCTCGACCAGCTGCACCTGGACAGCTGGCCCAGCCAGGCCCCCGGCTTGCACCTGCAAGGTGACAACCTGGCCTACGTCATCTACACATCCGGCTCCACCGGCCAGCCCAAAGGCGTGGGCAATACTCACGCGGCGCTGGCCGAGCGCTTGCACTGGATGCAGGCCACCTATGGGTTGGGCGACGAGGATGTGCTGCTGCAGAAAGCGCCGATCAGTTTCGACGTGTCGGTGTGGGAGTGCTTCTGGCCGTTGATCACCGGCTGCAGGCTGGTGCTCGCCGGCCCTGGCGAGCACCGCGACCCGCAGCGCATTGCGGCCCTGGTCCAGGCGCATGGCGTGACCACCCTGCATTTTGTGCCGCCACTGCTGCAGGTGTTTGTCCAGGAACCACAGGCCGCGGGCTGCGCCAGCCTGCGCCGGGTGTTTTCCGGGGGCGAGGCCTTGTCGGCGGCGCTGCGCGACCGGGTGCTGCAACTGCTGCCGCACGTGCAGCTGCACAACCGCTACGGCCCGACCGAAACCGCCATCAACGTCACTCACTGGCATTGCCAGGCCACGGACGGCGAGCGTTCGCCCATCGGCCGACCGCTGGCCAACGTGCTGTGCCGGGTACTGGATGACGAACTCGAACTCACCGCACCCGGCGTGCCGGGTGAGTTGTACTTGGGCGGTGCGGGCCTGGCCCGTGGGTACCTGGGGCGCCCAGGGCTTACCGCCGAGCGTTTTGTACCCCAGGCCGATGGCAATGGCCAGCGCCTGTACCGCAGTGGTGACCGCGCCCGTTGGCAGGTTCAGCTGCACGCGCTGGAATACCTCGGGCGCCTGGATCAGCAGGTGAAAGTACGGGGGTTGCGCGTTGAACCTGAAGAAGTGCAGGCCTGCCTGTTGGCGCAAGCGGGTGTCGAGCAGGCGCTGGTGCTGGTCCACAACGATGCGGTCGGCGCGCAACTGGTTGGCTACTACAGCGGCAGCGCCCAGGCCGAAGCCTTGTTGACGGTACTGGCCGAGCACCTGCCGGCGTACATGGTGCCGGCGCAGCTGATTGCCCTTGCGCACATGCCTCTGGGCCCCAGCGGCAAGGTCGACCGCAAGGCGCTGCCGGCCCCGGTGTGGCAGCAGCGTGAGCACGTCGAGCCGCAAACAGCACTGCAACAGCAGGTCGCTGGCATCTGGCGCGATGTCCTGAACTTGCCCCGTGTGGGGCTGCGCGATGATTTCTTCGCCCTGGGTGGCCACTCGCTGCTGGCCACACAGATCGTTTCCCGCACGCGCCAGGCGTGCGACGCGGAGCTGCCGCTCAAGGCCCTGTTCGAGGCCAGCGAGCTGGGCGCATTCTGTGCCGAGGTAGCCCGCATCCAGGGCAATGGCCAGCGTAACCTGCAAGGGCAGATCGCCCGCGTAGACCGCCGCCAGGCGGTGCCGCTGTCTTATTCGCAACAGCGCATGTGGTTCCTCTGGCAAATGCAGCCCGACAGCCCGGCCTATAACGTGGGCGGCATGGCGCGCTTGCGCGGCACCTTGCACGTCGAGGCGTTCGAGCGGGCGCTGCATGCGCTGATCGTGCGTCACGAAGCCCTGCGTACAACGTTCCCCAGCATCGACGGGGTGCCCTACCAGTGCGTGGCCGAAGACAGCGGCCTGCACCTGCACTGGCAGGACTTCAGCGCCTTGCCCGGCGCTGCCCGTGCGCACCGCCTGCAACAGCTGGCCGATGACCAGGCGCACCAGCCGTTCGACCTTGAGCGCGGCCCGCTGCTGCGCGCCTGCCTGGTCAAGGCCGCAGAGCGCGAGCACTTCTTCGTGCTGACCCTGCACCATATCGTGACCGAAGGCTGGGCCATGGACATCTTCGCCCGCGAGCTGGGTGAACTGTACGAGGCCTTTGTCGACGACCGCGAGTCGCCATTGGCGCCACTGCCGGTGCAGTACCTGGACTACAGCGTGTGGCAACGGCAATGGCTGGAAAGCGGCGAGGGCGCTCGCCAACTGGCCTATTGGCAAACGCGCCTGGGCACCGAGCACCCGGTGCTGGCGTTACCCGCCGACCGCCCACGCCCGGCGGTGCAAAGCCACCGGGGCGGGCTGTACCGCTTCGAGCTCGACCCGGCCCTGGTCGAGCGCGTGCATGCCTTCAACAGCCAGCGTGGCCTGACCCTGTTCATGACCATGACAGCCACCCTGGCTGCCTTGCTGCACCGCTACAGTGGCCAGCGTGACCTGCGCATCGGTGCGCCGGTGGCCAACCGCATCCGCCCGGAAAGCGAAGGGCTGATCGGCGCCTTCCTCAATACCCAGGTGCTGCGCTGCGAACTGGATGGGCAGATGAGCGCCAGCGCCTTGCTGGAGCAGGTGCGCCAGGCTGCCATCGAAGGCCAGTCGCACCAGGACCTGCCGTTCGATCAAGTGGTCGAGGCCCTGCAACCGCCACGCAGCAGTGCCTACAACCCGTTGTTCCAGGTGATGTGCAACGTGCAGCGCTGGGCCTTCCAGCAAAGCCGCAGCCTGGCCGGCATGCAGGTGGATTACCTGGTTAACGACGCCAGCGCCACCAAGTTCGACCTGTACCTGGAAGTGACCGACCTGGATGGCCGCCTGGGCTGCTGCCTGACCTACAGCCGTGACCTGTTCGATGAGCCGCGTATCGCGCGCATGGCCGAACACTGGCAACAGCTGCTGGTCGGGCTGCTCGACAACCCGCAACAGCGCCTGTGCGAGCTGCCGATGCTGAGCAGCAGCGAGCAGCAGCAACTGCTGGGCCAGTTGCAGGGCGACCCGCACTTGGGCCTCGGGCAGACCCTGCACGGGTTGTTCGCGGCCCAGGCCGCACGCACGCCGCAGGCCGGGGCGCTGACCTTCGCCGGCCAGCACCTGAGCTATGCCGAGCTCGAGCAGCGCGCCAACCGCCTGGCCCGGGCCCTGCGCGAACGGGGTGTCGGGCCGCAGGTGCGGGTGGGCCTGGCGCTGCAGCGTTCGCTGGAAATGGTGGTTGGCCTGCTGGCCATCCTCAAGGCTGGCGGCGCCTATGTGCCACTGGACCCTGAATACCCGCTCGACCGCCTGCGCTACATGATCGAGGACAGCCGTATCGGCCTGCTGCTGAGCCAGCGCGAGCTGCTGCAAAGCCTGGGCGAATTGCCCGAAGGTGTGGCGCGCTGGAGCCTGGAAGACGACGCAGCCAGCCTGGCGGCCTACAGCGCTGCGCCGCTGGACAACCTCAGCCTGCCGCAGCACCAGGCTTACCTGATCTACACCTCCGGCTCCACCGGCAAACCAAAAGGCGTGGTTGTCAGCCATGGCGAATTCGCCATGCACTGCCAGGCCGTGAGCGCCGCGTTCGGCATGCGCAGCGACGATTGCGAGCTGCATTTCTATTCGATCAACTTCGACGCCGCCAGCGAGCGCCTGTGGGTGCCACTGTTGTGCGGTGCGCGGGTGGTGTTGCGTGCCCAGGGGCAGTGGGGCGCCGAGGACATCTGCCAACTGGTGCGCGAGCAGCAGGTGAGCATCCTTGGCTTTACCCCAAGCTACGGGAGCCAACTGGCGCAATACCTGGGCGGCCAGGGCGAGCAGCTGCCGGTTCGCCTGGTGATCACCGGTGGCGAGGCGCTGACCGGTGAGCACCTGCAGCGTATTCGCCAGGCATTCGCGCCCCAGCAGTTCTTCAATGCCTATGGGCCGACCGAGACCGTGGTCATGCCGCTGGCCTGCCTGGCGCCAGAGGTGCTGCCCGCAGCGCTGGGCAGTGTGCCGATCGGCCAGGTCATCGGCAGCCGCACGGCCTACATCCTCGACGAAGACCTGGCGCTGTTGCCGCAAGGCGGTATCGGTGAACTGTATGTCGGCGGCGCCGGCCTGGCCCAGGGCTACCACGATCGCCCGGGCCTGAGCGCCGAGCGCTTCGTTGCCGACCCGTTCGGCAGCGCAGGTGGGCGCCTGTACCGCACCGGTGACCTGGTACGCCTGGGCGCCGATGGCCTGGTCGAGTATGTTGGCCGCGCCGACCAGCAAGTGAAAATTCGCGGTTTCCGCATCGAACTGGGCGAGATCGAAAGCCGTCTGCAGGCACACGCCGATGTCGACGAGGCAGTGGTACTGGCCCTCGACCTGCCAGGCGGCAAGCAGCTGGTGGGTTACCTGGTGTGCCAGCAGGCCGCAGCCGACAACGAGGCGCAGCACCGCCTGCGCGAAGCCGTGAAGGCCGAGGCCCGCCAGCACTTGCCAGACTACATGGTGCCTGCGCACCTGGTGCTGCTCGACAGCCTGCCACTGATGGGCAACGGCAAGCTCGACCGCCGCGCCCTGCCGCTACCGGACCTTGAGCACGCCCGCCAGCACTACCAGGCCCCTGGCGATGACGTGCAAGCTCGGCTGGCGCAGATCTGGGGCGAAGTGCTCAACGTCGCCCGGGTGGGTGTGCAGGACAACTTCTTCGAACTCGGCGGCGATTCGATCCTGTCGATCCAGGTGGTCAGCCGGGCGCGGCAGGCCGGGCTGCAGTTCACGCCACGCGACCTGTTCCAGCACCAGACCATACAGACGCTGGCCGCTGTGGCAAGGCAGAGCGAAGCGCACAGCAGCATCGATCAGGGGCTGCGCGAGGGCCAGGTTGGCCTGACGCCGATCCAGCACTGGTTCTTCGACAGCGAGGTGCCGCAGCCACAGCATTGGAACCAGGCGCTGCTGCTGGCCCTGCGCCAGCCGCTGGATAAAGCCACGCTGCAGCAGGCGCTGGCCGCGCTGGTGCAGCACCACGACAGCCTGCGCCTGCGTTTCAGTGCCGCCGCGGGCCGTTGGCAGGCTGCCTACACCCAGCCGGCTGAGGATCAGCTGTTGTGGGCTGCCACCGTCGCCGATTTTGCCGATTCCCAGGCGCTGTACAGCGATGTGCAGCGCAGCCTCGACCTGCAGCAGGGCCCGCTGCTGCGCGGCCTGCTGGTGACGGACGGCCAGGGCCACCAGCGCCTGCTGCTGGCGATTCACCACCTGCTGGTCGATGGTGTGTCCTGGCGTGTGCTGCTGGAAGACTTGCAGGCGCTCTACCGTGGCCAGCCACTGCCCGCCAAGACCCATGCCATGGGCGACTGGGCCGCGCGCCTGGCCAGCTATGCCGGCAGCGATTCGTTGCGTGATGAGCTGGGCTGGTGGCAAAGCCAACTGGGGGGTGCCCGCCGTGAGCTGCCCTGCGATCACCCGCAGGGCGGTAACCTGCACCGCCACGCGCTAACCCTGACGACCGGCCTGAACGCCGAGCAGACCCGGCAGTTGCTGCAACAGGCCCCGGCTGCCTACCACACGCAGGTCAACGACCTGCTGCTGACCGCGCTGGCGCGGGCCATGTGCCGCTGGAGTGGGGACGACAGCGTGCTGGTGCAGCTGGAAGGCCATGGCCGCGATGGGCTGTTCGAGGATATGGACCTGACCCGCAGCGTGGGCTGGTTCACCAATGCCTACCCGTTGAGCCTGCGCCCGGTGCCCGGTGAGGATGACGCCGCGCGGGCAGGCTCGATCAAACGCATCAAGGAGCAGCTGCGCCAGGTGCCGCACAAAGGCCTGGGTTACGGCGTGCTGCGCTACCTGGCGGACGCCGCCGGGCGCGAGCAGATGGCGGCCTTGCCGCAGGCACGCATTACCTTCAATTACCTGGGCCAGTTCGACCAGCAGTTCGACAGCGCGGCGCTGTTCCAGCCGCTGGATGCCCCGGCCGGCCTGGCCCACGACCCCGACGCGCCGCTGCCCAACTGGCTGAGTGTCGATGGCCAGGTGTATGGCGGCGCCCTGCAGCTGCGCTGGACCTTCAGCGCCGAACGCTACGACAGGCAGACCATTGCCGCGCTGGCCGAAGCCTACCGCCTGGAGCTGCTGGCATTGGTGGAGCATTGCCTGGCCGAGGGCAATGGTAGTTTCACCCCTTCGGATTTCCCGCTGGCGCACCTGACGCAAGCGCAGATCGACGCCCTGCCGGTGCCGGCAGCGCAGATCGAGGACGTGTACCCGCTGAGCCCTATGCAGGAGGGCATGCTGCTGCATACCCTGCTGGAGCCGGGCACCGGCCTGTACTACATGCAGGACCGCTACCGCATCAACAGTGCGCTGGACCCTGATCGCTTCGCCCAGGCCTGGCAGGTCGTAGTGGCGCGCCACGAAGCCCTGCGCGCCTCGTTCAGCTGGAACAGCGGTGAGGCGATGTTGCAGATCATTCACAAGCCGGGCGACCTGGCCGTCGACTACCAGGACTGGCGCGGGCTTGCCGAGGCTGCCCAGGAGCAACGCCTGCAAGCCTTGCACAAGCAGGAGCGCGAGGCGGGCTTTGCCTTGCTCAGCGAGGCACCGTTCCACCTGCGCCTGGTGCGCGTGGCAGACGAGCGCTACTGGTTCATGATGAGCAACCACCACATCCTGATCGATGCCTGGTGCCGCTCGCTGTTGATGAACGACTTCTTCGAGGTTTACCAGGCACTTGGCGAGGGCCGCCAGGCGCAGTTGCCGGTGCCGCCGCGTTACCGCGACTACATTGGCTGGCTGCAACGCCAGGGGCTGGACGATGCGCGGGCCTGGTGGCAGGCCAACCTGGCCGGGTTCGAGCGCGCCACGGCGCTGCCCAGTGACCGCCCATTGCGCCATGACCATGCCGGCAGCGGCATGGTCGTGGGCGACTGCCATACCCGCTTGCAGGTGAGCGAGGGCGTGCGCCTGCGCGAACTGGCGCAGGCGCACCAGCTGACCGTCAACACCTTTGCCCAGGCGGCCTGGGCCCTGCTGCTGGCGCGTTACAGTGGCGAGCGTGACGTGGCCTTTGGCGTGACCGTGGCCGGCCGCCCGGTCAGCATGCCGCAGATGCAGCGCACCGTGGGCCTGTTCATCAACAGCGTCGCGTTGCGCGTGCGCCTGCCGCTGGCCGGGGAGCGTTGCAGCGTGCGCCAGTGGTTGCACAGCCTGCTGCAAAGCAACATGGAGCTGCGCGAGTACGAGTACCTGCCCTTGGTGGCGATCCAGGAGTGCAGCCAACTGCCCAAGGGCCAGCCGCTGTTCGACAGCTTGTTCGTGTTCGAGAACGCCCCGGTGGAAACCGCGGTGCTCGACCATGCGCAGCACCTGAACGCCAGCTCCGACTCGGGCCGTACCCACACCAACTTCCCGCTCACGGCGGTGTGCTACCCCGGCGATGACCTGGGCCTGCACCTGTCTTTCGACCAGCGCTACTTCGACTATCCGACCGTCGAGCGCCTGCTGGCCGAGTTCAAGCGGCTGTTGCTGGCGCTGGTAGAGGGCTTTGCCGGGGAGGTGAGCGAACTGCCGTTGCTGGGCGCCGAAGAGCAGCGCTTCCTGCTGGAAGACTGCAACAGCACCGAACGGGCTTATCCGCTGGAGCAAAGCTACGTTGCCCAGTTCGAAGCGCAAGTGGCCGCGCACCCGCAGCGTGTCGTTGCCCGCTGCCTGGAAGCCGCCTACGACTATGCCGGTCTGAACCTGGCCGCCAACCGCCTGGGCCACGCACTGATCCTGGCCGGCGTGAAGGTCGACCAGCCGGTGGCGCTGCTGGCCGAGCGCGGCCTGCCGCTGCTGGGCATGATCGTTGGCAGCTTCAAGGCCGGCGCCGGCTACCTGCCGCTGGACCCTGGCCTGCCAGCGGCGCGCCTGCAAAGCATCATCGAGCTCAGCCGCACGCCGGTGCTGGTGTGCAGCGCCGCCTGTGCCGAGCAAGGGCGGCAACTGTTGAGTGCGCTGCCCACGCAGGCGCGCCCGCAACTGCTGGTGTGGGAGGAAATCCAGGCCAGCCAGGTCGCCAGCCACAACCCTGGGATTCACAGCGGGCCGGACAACCTGGCCTACGTGATCTACACCTCAGGTTCCACCGGCCTGCCCAAAGGCGTGATGGTCGAGCAGCGCGGCATGCTCAACAACCAGCTGAGCAAGGTGCCTTACCTGGGCCTCAGCGAGCAGGATGTGATAGCCCAGACGGCGTCGCAGAGTTTCGACATTTCCGTATGGCAGTTCCTGGCTGCGCCGTTGTTCGGGGCTACCGTGCAGATCGTGCCGAACGCCATCGCCCATGATCCGCAGGGCCTGCTGGCGCATGTGCAGGCCAGTGGCATCACCGTGCTGGAAAGCGTGCCATCGCTGATCCAAGGCATGCTGGCCAACGACCATCAGGCGCTCGATAGCCTGCGCTGGATGCTGCCAACCGGCGAGGCCATGCCACCGGAGCTGGCCGCGCAGTGGCTGCAGCGCTACCCGCAGGTGGGGCTGGTGAACGCCTATGGCCCGGCGGAGTGCTCGGATGACGTGGCGTTCTTCCGGGTCGATGCTGCCTCGACTCAAGGCGCCTATTTGCCGATCGGCACGCCGACCGACAACAACCGCCTGTACCTGTGCGGGGACGATCAGGCACTGGTGCCGCTGGGCGCGGTGGGTGAACTGTGCGTGGCTGGCACCGGCGTTGGCCGTGGCTACGTTGGCGACCCGGTGCGCACGGCGCTGGCCTTCATCCCGCACCCGTACGGTGCGCCGGGCGAGCGCCTCTACCGTACTGGCGACCTGGCGCGGCAGCGCCCGGACGGTGTGCTGGAGTACGTTGGGCGCATCGACCACCAGGTGAAGATTCGCGGTTATCGCATCGAGTTGGGCGAGATCGAGGCGTGCCTGCACGAACAGGCACAAATCCGCGATGCTGCCGTGGGGGTACAGGAGGGTGCCAATGGCAAGCACTTGGTCGGTTACCTGGTTGCGCACCAGGGCATTGCCGGGGACGCAGAATTGCTGGAGCGGATCAAGCAACGCCTGCGCGCCGAGTTGCCGGAGTACATGGTGCCGTTGCACTGGGGCTGGTTCGACAGCCTGCCGCACAATGCCAACGGCAAGCTGGACCGCAAGGCCCTGCCAGCCATCGACATCGGCGGCCAGCACAGCCAGGCCTACCAGGCACCGCGCAATGAGCTGGAAGACGTACTGGCGGGTATCTGGGCCGAGGTGCTCAAGGCTGAGCGGGTCGGGGTGCACGACAACTTCTTCGAGTTGGGCGGGCACTCGTTGCTGGCCACGCAGATAGCCTCGCGGGTGCAGAAGCAGTTGCAGTTGAACGTGCCGCTGAGGGCGATGTTCGAGTGCAGTACCGTGGCGGAGCTGGCCGAGTACGTGCAGGGGCTGCAGGGCAGTGCGCTGGATGACGACAAGGTCGATCGGCTAAGTGACCTGATGGCGGAGCTGGAGGGGTTGTAAACCGCAGGCTATGCCCCTGCCGCCAATGTCTGGCGGCGGGGGTAGGCCATGCAAACAAGATGACTGCATTTACATCGCAGCGTTGATGAAAGCTTCATCATAGGACTTTGCGCTGTAGCGGGTCAGAAACGCTTCACCATTCCCGAACGGCTCGATGCGCTGGTGTGCAAGCATGTAGAACCGGTGGCAGTTCATTACGATTTCTTCGGTGTAGTGAGACGATACCAACACGCTGGCCCCATCTGCACACGCGTTCTTTATGCCCAGCCAGATGTAGTGTCGAAACTCAGGGTCTATGCCGGCGGTCGGTTCGTCGAGGATGATCAGGTCACCACCCATGAGCAGTAGTGTGAGGGTGATGAAACTGCGGATTTCGCCGTAGCTGCAGGTCGATGCCTTTTTCTCAGAGAGGTTGGCGTAGCGCTTTGACAACGCAGGCGACCACTGGCAGAGGCGCGCAAGGGCCTGATGGTGACTGGGTGCCGATGTTGAATTCAACTGGGTGATCAGTTCATAGGCCTCGCCCATTTTCAGCAGCGGCGGTGGCGTTAGTACTTGCGTCAGGTAAAGCTGGCACTTGGAAACGTTGATGATATTGCCTTGGCTAGGCCTTCTGACATTGCATATCAAATCGAAAAGTGTCGTTTTGCCCGCGCCGTTGCATCCCAGTATTCCGACTGCCTCACCTTCGCTTAGGCTCAGCGAGATGTTCTGGAGAAGCGGCGTGTCGGGGTGGGAAAAGCTGAGTTTGTCGAGCGTCAGAAGATTCATTCAATATCGATTCCAGACGGGTTGGATTCTGAATAACTTCGCTGTGACATAAAACCCTATTGCTGAGGCAGCAACGGCTGCAGAGAAGCTCACGCTGAGTGATAGCTGCCCATTGATGATGTTTGCGCTCAAGTAAAGCGGATTGATCGCGCCGAGCCAGTGCGAGGTGTTGGAAGGTGCGCTACCCAGGTAACCAGAAAAGAGCATGAGAAACGAAAGGAATGAAAATACCGTGCCGGCGGTACTGAACCTGATCGGCAGCGCAGCAATGGCCAGGCCTATGCAGGAAAATAGTAAATAGCTTGTGTAGAAAGCCGTTGTGAGATGCAGGAATTCTGGCAGCGAGTAGGGGCCGTACAGTGGTTTGGTGATGATGTAGAAGGCGCTTGAATACAGCAGGCTGATCACGCTATAGCTGAGGGCATGTGACGTCAGGAACAGCGTGATGGCCTCCCGTCGGTAGATGAATGAACGGACAAAACCGCTCTCCCGTCTGCCAATCAAGTAGAAGCTCAGGCCGAAAAAGGCGACGTTTGCGGAGATGTAGGCGTAAAACCAGGCCGCGGAGTGCGTATAACTGGAAGCTGACAGGCCCGTAAATGAAGCGTTCTGCTTCATGATCATGAACATCATGCACGGTGCTACTGCAGTCCATAGCAGTGCGGTAGGTTCTCTCAAGTGCCCAACGAGGAGTAGCCTGGCGACCGAAATTATTCTTCTTGTTCGTCTCATGGTATGCACCCTTCGGAGGTCATGAAGAAGACATTACGCCTGGTGCTATTTTGGAACCAAGCCCTCATGTACGGCGGTTGGGCGCTGAATGTCTGCTGCGAAATCTTTTATTGTCAGGAATGAGGGGTGTCAAGTTTTTCCGCTGAATATTCAGTTTCTAACAGTAGGTGCGTTTGTTGGGGTGGTGATGCTTGTTGTGAGGGGCGTCTGAAGGATGTTTCTGACAATTAATTGATTAGTGGTATTGGGCGGGGCTTTTCAGTTTTTGGTGTGGGCCGTTTCCTACTGGCTTGTAAGGCGTGTAGGGATTTTTATTATGAATACTCTATTTGTGATGAGCGGTATCGATAGTTCTGGTGCACAATTAAGTGTTACAAGGTATAACTTTTCTGCCGAATTCTAGATCGAGCACCGTGCGGGCGGCGCTCGCTATTTGCAGCACTCACCTCAGGCGCTAGCGCTTGCCAAGAATCTTCCCAAGCATCTCCGGCCGTGGTGCGCCTTGCTGGCTCTGCAGCTGACCCTGGTTATCCTGATAGAAAATCGCTGGGGTGGCCTGCAACCCCATCTCTTCCATCAACGCCATGTTTGCCGCCAACTTCTGCTGAACCGCCGGCGGCACCTGCTTCAGCGCTGTCAGGGTGCTGGCCTTGCCGGCCTTCTCATGCGCGTGCAAAGCCTTGGCCGGGTCTTGTGCCGCCAGCAGGGCGGCCGACTTGCCTGGGCTGTCTTCGCGGATGATGCCGACCATGATGTGGCGCAACTGCACCTTGCCCGACTCGACCCAAGGCCGTGCCTGTTCCCAGAACATGTTGCAGTACGGGCAGTTGGGGTCGCTGAACAGGTACACCTTGCGCGGTGCATCGTCCCTGCCATCGGCGATCCAGGCGGTTTTCTCCATCTTCGCCCAGATTTCCTTGCTCAACGGCGCATACACCAGCTTTTCCAGCGGCTCTGCGCTCAGGTCCTTGCCCTGTTCGTCGAACAGGTTGCCGACCAGTACGTGCTTGCCGTCGGGCGTCAGGTACAGGGCCAGGGCGTTGTTCTGGTACTCGGCGGCGTAACCGCGCAGGCCGTTGGGGGCGTCGAAGCTGCCTTTGATCACGGCACCCTTGGCTTGCAGTTGCTGAACCGCCTTGGGCAGCTCTTCGGCCTGCAAGGCGGGGGCGGCCAGCAGGGCCAGGGACAGGGGCAACAGTGCAGTCAATCGCATTTCAGTTTCCTTGTGCGGCAGGGGCGGGCGCAGCGGCCCGCTCGAAAGGTTCCAGGGCGTGGCGCAGGCTGGCCCGGGACAACTCGCCCAGGTGGCTACCGACCAGCCGCCCATGGGCGTCATAGAACAGCGTGGTGGGCAGGGCCATCGAACCGACGCGTTGGGCCAGCAGGCCGGTGCCGTCGAACAGCACGTGGGTCAGGCTCAGGCCGGTGGTGGCGAGGAAGGTGCTGACGTTTTCCGGGGTTTCGCCCTGGTTGACGAACAGGAAGGTCACGTTCGGGTATTCGCTCTGCGCCTGCTGCAGCACCGGCATTTCGCGCCGGCAGGGTGGGCACCAGGTGGCCCAGAGGTTGATCACCAGCGGTGTACCGCGGTAGCTGTGCAGCGCCACGGGCTGGCCGCCGGCATTGCGCAGGTTCAGTTCGGGGAGTTCGGTGCCCTTGCTGTACAAGTGCCCGCCAAAGCTGGCCAGGCCCCAGAACAGCGCGCCGCTGAACAGCGCCCAGCCCAGCGGGCGGCGCAGGCCTGGGTGGCGCCAGCCCTGCCACAGGGCACCGCCCACGATACCCGCCAGGCCCGACCAGAACAGAAAGCCGCCATCACGGATGTCGATGATTTGCAGCGGATCGTCCCGGTACATCGGCCAGTACGCCAGCACGAACCCCGCCCGCGCGCTGAGCAAGCCAAGCAGAAACAGGTTGAACAGCGCCGACTCCGGGCTTTCACCGCCGCGCCGTGCGACCCACCAGCCGACCACGCTGGCGATCACCAGCGCGGTGAGCATGAGCAGGTGGTTCAGGGCCATGGTCAGCGGCCCCAGGGTCACGGTGAGCATCAGCCTTGGCTCCTGGTCTGGGCCCAGTGTTGCTGGAACGCGGCGGCGTCCACTTCACCGGTGATGCGCCGCGCGCGGCGCTCTTCGCCTTCTGGGCCGATCCAGATAATGCTGGGCGGGCCCGGTACCTGGTAGCGTTGTAGCAGCGCTTTGCTGGCGGGGCTGTCGGCGGTCACGTCCAGCCGCAGCAGGTGCACGCCGGCCAGCCCGGCCTGCACGTCGCTGCGGCTGAACACTTGTTTTTCCATCACATTGCACGACACGCACCAGTCGGCGTAGTAGTCGAGCATGACCCATTGCCCGCGAGACTTGGCGGCATCGAGTTCGCGTTGCAGGTCTTCTGGGCGGCTGAGGGTGACGAAGCTATCCTCGGCGTGCGCAGCAGTGGCTGGCGCGGCTGCCCCCCCGGCGAATGGGCGCAGGGGTTGCCAGAGGTCGTCGCCGCCGGCTGCCGCGCCGACCAACAGCAAGCCCCCCCACAGCGCCCCCAGCAGCGGCACTGCGCGCAGTGCCGGCAACCGCTGCAGGGCCGGCCAGGCTGCCCAGGCCAGGGCGACCAGCCAGGCACCGGCAAGGGCCAGCAGCAGGCTGGCCGGCAGCAGGCTGCGCACGGTGTACAGCGCCATGGCCAGGAACACGAAGCCGAATACCGCCTTTACCCGGTCCATCCAGGCGCCCGGGCGTGGCAGGTAGCGGTTGCCCAGGGTGACCAGCAACAGCAGCGGCACGCCCATGCCCAGGCCAAGGGCAAACAGCACCAGCGCGCCTTGCAGCACATCGCCGCTTTGCGCGATGTACAGCAGCGCCCCGGCCAGAGGCGCGGTCATGCAGGGGCCCAGCAGCAAACCGGACAACGCGCCCAGTAAGACCGCACCATACAGGTTGCCGCCGCGGGTGCCTCGCCCGGCCCGGTCGAGACGATCACGCAGGGCGGCGGGCAACTGCAGTTCGAAGGCGCCGAACATCGGCAGGGCGAGGATGATGAACAGCCCCGCCAGGCTGCCCAGCAGCCAGGGTTGTTGCAGCCAGGCTTGCAGGCTGGCGCCTAGCAGCGCGGCGACCACGCCCAGGGCGGCGTAGACCAGGGCCATGCTCAGTACGTAGACCCCGGCCAGCAGCCAACCGCGGCGGGCGCTGGCACCGTTGCCCAACACCAGCCCGGCGAGAATCGGCAGCATCGGCAGCGAGCAGGGGGTAAAGGCCAGCAACAGTCCCAGGCCGAAGAAGGCCAGCAGGCTCCAGGCCAGGTGCCCCTGTTGCAGGCCGCTGGCCAGGGCCTGGTCGCTGGCTTGTTCGGGGGCCGGCGCTACGCTGCCGCCCAGGTCGATGCTGGTGGTCTGTGGCGGGTAGCACAGGCCGGCGTCGGCGCAGCCCTGCCAGCCCAGGCGCAACTGGCCATGGGCGTTGGCCGGCAGCAGCAGCTCGAGCTGGTCACGGTACACCGCGCTGTCGCCGAAGAACTCGTCATGGTGGTTGAGTGCCGGCGGCAATTGCGGCTGTTGATCGCTCGGCAGGCCATCGAATTTGAGGCGCTTCTGATACAGGTAGTAGCCCGGCTTGATCTGGAAGTACAGGCGCATCTGGCCGTCGGCCTGGCGGTCGTGGGTCAGTACGAAGGCCTGCTCGACCGGCAGGAAATCGGGTTTGACGTCGAACGGGTTGGCTTGCAGGGGGGCAGCCAGTAGCAGTGTCAGGAAGAGCAGGAGAACGCGCATGTCTTCGCCTTGGCAGAACGGGGAATGGGGCCATGCTGGCTGGGGTTGATTAAATGAAGGTTAACGGCGGTTTTGAAGGGGGTGTGAGGGTTTTCGGTGCTTGACGGGGGATTTGCAGCGCCTGTGAGATCGAGCGCCGCCCGCGCGGCGCATCGCGAGCTGCGCTCGCTCCTACGCTTGTTTCGGGCCAGTTACGCCCGTGACAGGCGCGCGCGACCGCCTTGTTTGTACGGCGCGGTATTGAGGCATGCGCCAATGCGTTCGCGCGCAAATCCCACAGGCATAAATGGCCCGAAACAAGTGTAGGAGCGAGCGCAGCTCGCGATGCGCCGCGCGGGCGGCGCTCGATCTCCCAAGCGCCGAATCTCCAAAGGCGAACACCTATCAGCCCAAGCACGGATCCTCCGCTTAAAACCCGACACACCGCGACATATTGTCGGCTTGACTTTGCCTGTCCTCGCTAAATTGCTGTAAAGTTGACGTTCAGGTCAGCTTTCTTCAAGCCAGGCCCAGAATCAGAAGAAAGGGCAGACCCTCGACTGCCCAGAGGATCAAGCATGTCCAACCGTGATATTTCCAGGCGCGCCTTCCTGCAAGGCGGCCTGGTCGCTGGTGTCGGTGTGACCATGGCGCCACTTGGCAGCCAGGCATTCGCCGCGCTGATGGAGGAACGCGTCACCGCTTCGCCGCAGAAGTGGATGAACCATGACGGCAAGGCGCGTTTCCGTAACGATGCGTTGTCCAAGGTCTGCGGCGACAAGGTGTTCGCCCGCGACATCCGTGCCAAGGACATGCCAGGCTGGCCGGTGCAGCAGGGCCATGCCTTGCTGCTCAAGGCCACCAAGGCTGACCGCATCTATGCCGGGCATGACCTGAGCCTGCTGGGGGCAGACCTGCAACCAGACCGTGTCGTCACCGCCGCCGACCTGGAACAGGACGGCATCGCCTGGCCCGAAGCGCACTCGCCCGACCCACTGCTGCCGCCCGGCCAAGTACCGATGTTCATCGGCCACCCCGTGGCAATCCTGATCTGGCACGATTTCGAGCGTTTCCGCCAGGCCAAGCGCAAGCTGCAGTTCAACGACCAGGCGATCCGCTACGGCGCCCAGGCGCCGCTGTACCAGCGTGACCCCTATGGCAGCTTCCGCTTCGTGCGGGTGGGCGGCGCCACGCCGTTCGACGACGATGAGTTCTCCAGCCTGAAGAATTCCATGCTGTTCCCCACCATCCTCAACCGCAAGCCGGTGTGGTCGAAACAGCCCAACCAGCATGGTGACCTGACCGAGCAGGGGCTGTTCTACGCCAACCGTATGGCCGAACAGCTGGACAACCCGCCCGAGGACTGGCTGGTGTTCGACGAGCGCTACAAGACGCCGTCCATCGAACCTGCCGCGCTGGAGCCGGACAACGGCAACGGCTGGTACGACCGGGCCAGCGGCACGCTGCACTTCGTGGTTGCCACCCAGTGCCCGTTCGAAGTGGCGCAGGAATGCGTGCACATGATCAAGCCGTCGCGGTTTGCCCTGAACACCCTGAACATGCACCCCGGCTACACCGTGGGCTACGGCTCCAAGGACAACAACATCTTCGTTTTCTACGCTGCCGTGGCTGCGCTGTACGGCGACGGGGTACCGGTCCGCCTGGCCAATGACCGCTACGAGCAGTTCCAGAGCGGCATCAAGCGCCATGCCTTCGATATCCGCTACCAACTGGCGGTGGACAAGAAAGACAACAGCTTCAAGATTTTCCGCGCCGACATGAGCTGCGACGGTGGCGGGCGCATCAACTACAGCCCGTCGGTGGCCGCAGTGGGTGCGACCGCAGCGCAGTCGATCTATTACATGCCGCAGAACGACCTGTCGGTGACTGCCTATTACTCGCGTGGCGTGGAGGCGGGTTCCATGCGCGGCTATGGCACCCTGCAGAGCATGGCGGCGACTGAAATGATGGTCGATGAAATCGCCGGCCGCCTGGGCGTGGATGCCATCGACCTGCGCCGTGCCAACGCGCTGAAGTCGGGCATGAAGAACACCCAGGGGGCGGTGCCGGCCGGCGCCCTGCGCCTGTACGAAATTCTCGACAAGGCCGCCGTGCACGACTGGTGGCGCAACCGTGACGCACGCAAGCAGCAGATGGATGCCAAGGACCAGGATCACTGGTACGGCGTGGGTTTCGCCATCTGCCAGAAAGACTTCGGGACTGGCGCGGAAGCGCCGATGGCCAGCGTCGAGTTCAGCCGCGACGGGCGCATCAGCCTGCGCCACATCGGTACCGAACTGGGCACTGGCATGTCCACTTCGCAGGCCCTGGTGGTCAGCGACTTCCTTGGCCGTTCGGCCGATGAGGTGCGCACTGCCGTTACCGAGTGGCCAGAGCTGCAGCTGACCACCAGCGGCAACCCGTACCTGATCAGCCAGCCCGAACAGGACGCTGCCCTGCGTAACCCGCGCTGGGTGGGCAAGCTGGCGTCGCCATCGTCGGCGACCAACTCGGCGTTCTATTTCAGCCACGCTACCCGCGAAGCTGCACGGGTACTGTTCAACCACGGCCTGTGGCCGGCGGCCATGGCCATCTGGCGCCAGGGGCCTTACGGCGGGCAGGCCAACCCGCTGGTGGTGCGCCGCGAGAACGCTGTGTGGGTCAACGGTGAGCTGACCGGCAACGGCCTGGCTCCGATCCCGTTCGCCCAACTGGCGCAAAAGGCCCATGACATGGGCCTGGTCACCGGTGTGAGCGTCCACGGCTTCAACCGCTGGAGCTGGGCCGAAGCCGACTTCGTCATCGACGGTGTGCGCGAGCGCTTCCCGCTCGACGCCGTGGCCGTGAAATACGGCGACGGCGCGGTCAACGCCAAGAAAGCGCAGATGAGCAGCCACGGTTATCACCTGCTCGACCGGCAGAACGCGGCGTACCCCGATACCCAGCTGAACAACGCCATGGTCACCTACTACAGCCCGGTGGCGACCATTGTCGAAGTCAAGGTCAACAAGGGCACCCACGAAGTGCAAGTGCTCAACCACCACAGCTGGGTCGAGTGCGGCCGGGCGCTGGTGCCGGAGCTGGTCAAAGGCCAGCTCGAAGGTGGCATCGCCATGGGTATCGGGCACGCCCTGACCGAAGAAATGCCAATGTACGAGGGCGGGCCCGGGGAGGGCGACTGGAACTTCAACCGCTACCGCCTGCCGCATGCGCGCGATGTGGCGGTGTGGCAGCAGACCAGCGAAATTCTGCCGCCGCTGTCACCCACCGACCCGTCCAAGGGCATTGCCGAAGTGGTGATGATCCCGGTCGTCGGTGCCATCGGCAATGCCGTCGCGCATGCCATTGGCAAGCGCGTGCGCGATCTGCCCATTACCCCAGCCCGTATCAAGGAGGCCCTCAATGGCTAACCGCCCACTGCAACTGACCCTCAACGGTCAACCGGTCGGCCCGGTCGAGGTCCCCGACGACCTGGCGATGCTCGACTACCTGCACGAACACCAGAACCTCACCGGTTCGCGCCTGGGCTGCGGCCAGGGCATCTGCCATGCCTGCGTGGTGATCGTGGACAACCCGGACGGCACCTGCGAAGAAGTGCGTACCTGCATCACCGGTGCCCACTACTTTGCAGGCAAGAAAGTGCGCACCATCGAAGGCCATGCCAGCAAGGACGAGGCCGGCAACCTGACGCTGAACCCGATCCAGCAGAAGTTCGTCGACCTGTTCGCCTTCCAGTGCAGTTACTGCGCACCAGGCTTCGTCAACGCCGCTACCGTGCTGGTGGAAACCGCCCAGCGCCAGCCGCTGAACAAGAGCGAAGTGCAAGACCGCATCGAGGCCAGCCTCGGGCACCACATTTGCCGGTGCACTGGCTACGTGCGTTACTACGACGCCACCCGCCAGGTGCTCAACGACCTCGGCCTGGTCAAGGAGGGTTGAACATGGGCTTCGTACGTAGCGCATTGGCGCTGGCGTTGGGTGTTGCCGTCAGTTCGGCGGCCCTGGCCGCCGATGAAGCGCAGGTCAAGCGCGGTGAATACCTGGCCCGCGCCGCCGACTGCATGGCCTGCCACACCGCCGAAGGTGGCGCACCGTATGCCGGCGGCCTGCCGATCCATTCGCCGTTCGGCACCATCTACGGCAGCAACATCACCCCGGACAAGCAGTACGGCATCGGCAACTACAGCGCCGACGAGTTTTTCGCAGCAGTCACGCAGGGCAAGCGCAAGGATGGTGCCAACCTTTATCCCGCGATGCCTTACACCTCGTACCACCTGATCAAGCGCGAAGACTCGGACGCGATTCTTGCCTACCTGAAAACCGTACCGCCGATCAACCGCCCGGCCCCGCAGACGGCGCTGCGCTTCCCGTTCAACGTGCGCATGGGCCTGAGCGGCTGGAACCTGTTGTATGGCAAGAGCGTGCAGCTGCAGCCAGCCGAGGGCAAAAGCCCGGCCTGGCAGCGTGGCCAGTACCTGGTCGAAGTCATGGGCCACTGTGGCGAGTGCCACACCCCACGCAATGCGATCGGTGCACTGCAGCAGGACCAGCGCCTGAGCGGCGGCCTGCTGGCGGGTTACCTGGCGCCCAGCCTGCTGGCGCAAGACCTGGCTGAGCGGGGCTGGACCCAGCCAGACTTGACCACCTTCCTCAAGCACGGCATCAGCGCCCAGGGCAGTATGTTCAACGAGATGTTCCCGGTGGTGCACCACAGCACCCAGCACCTGGAGGACGCCGACCTGGCGGCCATGGCCACCTACCTGCTGGGCGACCAGCCGCCCGCTGCCAAGGTCATCCAGCCGGTTGCCCTGGCGCAGATGAGCGACAGTGCCCAGCGCGGCCACCAGCAGTACCTGAACGTTTGCGCCGGCTGCCATGGGGTCGACGGCGAGGGCAAGCCACACGTCGCCGTGGCCATGCAGGGCAATACCGTGCTGCGCCAGGCCGACTCGCGCAACCTGGTCAAGGTCATCCTCGAAGGCATCCGCGAACAACAGTTCACCGGCTTCGAGCGCATGCAGCCGATGCCGGGCTTTGCCGATAAGCTCGATGACCGGCAGGTGACGGACATGGTCAACTACCTGCGCCAGGCCTGGGGTGGATTGCCCGGTGACCTGAAGGTCCAGCAGCTCGCCGAGCTGCAGGCGGAGTAACCGGTGCAGCATCTCGATCTTCAGGTGATACGCCAGGCCTTGCAGTGGTCGTGCAGCGGTCAGCGGGTGTGGTTGTGCACGGTACTCGCCACCTACGGTTCGGCGCCGCGTGCACCGGGGTCGCTGCTGGCGGTCAACGCCAGCGGCCAGTGGCTGGGGTCGTTGTCTGGCGGCTGCGTAGAGGACGACTTCCTGCACCGTGTGGCCTTGGGCGAGTTCGCCGAGCCGGTCACCCTTGTGCGTTACGGCGATGGCAGCGACCCCCGCTCGGGCATTCGCCTGCCGTGCGGCGGGGTGCTGGAAGTGCTGGTGGAAAACCTGGCGGCCGAGTGCGACGTGCAGGCCCACCTGCGCGAGTTGCAAAGCGCATTGCTGGGGCAGCGCCGGTTGTTGCGTGAAGTGCGCCTGCCCGACGGCAACCGCCAGTTGGTGCCTGACACCAGCCAGGGGCCGCGGGTGCAGCGTGAGCCCACCTGTGTACGGCTGCGCGTCGGCGCCGCCCAGCGCCTGCTGCTGGCGGGCTATTCCAGCGTGGCGCACTGTTGCGCCGAGTTCGGCAAAGGCCTGGGCTTCGAAGTGATTCTCTGCGAGCCACGTGATGAAGTGCTCGACGGCGTGCACCTGGACGGCATCGAGCTACGCCGCGAGCTGCCGTCGGAATTTATCGCCAATGGCGGTTGCCATGCCGACACGGCGGTGGTTGCATTGACCCATGATCCGAAAATCGATGACCTGGCCATGCTTGAAGCGGTGCGTACCGAAGCGTTCTACATCGGCGTGATGGGCTCGAAGGCCACCTCTGACAAGCGTCGCGAGCGCTTGCAGCGCATCGGTGGCCTCAGTAGCGACCAGTTGGCGCGTATCCATGCGCCGATCGGCCTCAACCTGGGTAGCAAGACCCCGGCGGAAATCGCCCTGGCGGTGCTGGCCGATATCTTGCGCCTGCGCAACGGCATTGGGCGGGCGGCACTATGAGTGTGGTGGCGTTGGTGTTGGCGGCTGGCAGCAGCTTACGCTTCGGCGGTGACAAGCGCCGGGCGCTGATGGCGGATGGTCGCAGCCTGCTGGTGCACAGTGTCGAACGTGCCTGCGCGGTGTTTGAGGAGGTGCGGGTGGTGTTGCGCGCCGGCGAACGGGCAGAGGCGCTGGGTTTGCCATCGGCGTGCCGGGTCATTTCCAGTGTCGATTGCGCACGGGGCATGGGCCATAGCCTGGCGGCCGGCGCCGCCTCGCTGGCAGATTGCGAGGCGCGGGCGGTAGCGGTTGTGTTGGGCGACATGCCCTGGGTGGCGCCCGCCACGCTTGGCTTGCTTGCACGCCAGGCCAGTGCGTCAACGATAGTCCTGCCTTGGCATGCCGGGCGGCAGGGCCATCCGGTGTTGTTCGGCCGTGATTTCTGGCCGGCGCTTGTCCGGTTGCAGGGTGATGAAGGGGCGCGATCGGTAGTGAAGGCTCACCCAGAAAGTTGCGTCAGGGTGCACGTGCAGGACGTCGGCGTGCTTCAGGATGTCGACAGGCCGGAGGCATTGAACCCGCACGTCAGGGCCTAATCCTCCCCTTCGTCAGCCCATTCATAGGGTTGCAGTTCGCTCAATTGGGAGAGCAGCAGCAGATGCTCCACCACCTTGAGCTTTTCAAGCCGCTCAAGGCTGTCTGACCCTCCCAGCATCAAGGCGGGGACAAAGCCATACATTTCATCTACGCCCAAGGTGCCGAGCCGTTCCCTGGCAGGTTCGAACAGGTCGTCGAAATAGATGCATTCGGTCATTAGCCACATGAGCAAACCATGGATCTTGTTGTCGCGTTCTTCGTCTCCTGAACTGTGAGCGCCATCGAGGTAGCGGGAATGGTAGGCCGCGATGGTCAGCACCGAGCCGGTTTTCTCACCCCATAGGTACAGGTCGCCAAAAGCGCTGCGGGCGATGAGGTGATAAGTGTCGCATGCTTCGAAGTGCGTACCTGCCAACCAAGAGGCCACTACCTCCTGGTATTCCTGGGGATTTACCAGCCAGAACAAGCCGCCGCCGTAGCCGCACCAGCCGTGGTCTTGCCAGTATTCAAGGAGGCGGTTCGGGAGTTTGCCTCTGTAATGATCGATGGCGGCAGGTGGCACGGGCTGCTGGCCGATGGGGGCGCCGAAGGTTTCCAGGAAAATGCTGAAGACTACGTCCATGGTTTCGAGTCCCTTTTGGGTTTTTAGAAGTCGGAGAAGCGGTAGGGCTCAAGTGCAGTTAGCTTTGAGAGCATTATTAAATGTTCCAGGGTGTTTACTTTTTCGATTCGCTCTAAACTCGCTTTCCCACCAAAGGCAAGTGCGGGGTTGAATCCATACATTTCATTGTGATTGAGTATGCCAAGTTTTTTCCTTGCTGCTTCGAATAACCCTTCGAAATCATTGCTGTCCTTTTTTGTCTGTAGGAAGAATGATTGCACATGTCTGTCGATGTTAGAGGTGCGGCGGTTGTTGCCGCAGTAATGTGAGATATGGCTGGCAATGCTCAGTGAAAAGCCTGTTCTTTCACCGTACAAGTATAGATCGCCGAATGCCCCACGCGCGATTACGTGATAGTTGTCATGCGCGGCCAAGGGCGTGCCATTGATCCAATACGCAACGACACCCTCATACTCTTGAGGGTCGACCGTCCAAAAAATGCCGTCACCGTATCCGCACCACCCGTATTTTGCCCAATATTCCATCAATTTTTCTGGTAGTTTTCCCCTGTAGCGTTCGATGGCCGAGGCAGGTACCTCCTGCCTGAGAATAGGTTGTCCAATTTTTTCGATGAAGGAGGCGTAGACGTCATCCATTATGAGGTCCCTATCAATCTAGCATTTGTGTAATTTGATGTTCATGAGGGAAGCACCGCTGCCCGATTTCAATGTTTGTTCGGCAGCTGTCTGCATACTCTTGATCTTGCTTTTCCACTGGGGGCCTATGGTGGAGTTGACTTGCCTGTCCCCGAAATCGTCAATGGCATCTTTGCCTCCGGCGGTCAAATCAGGGTTGTGCAAGGCTGCAAGCGTTGCCATGGTCTCCTTAGCTAATCTTGCAGCCATCCTTTGGGCCTCAAATAGACTCATCTCGTCCGGCAAGTCATCCAGTATCCGCTGCTCCAACTTGTCTTGCATCTGCTTGCGAGCTTTGCGTGCCAAAATTGGGTTTCGCTTTACGGGATTGGCGACATTTTCCAAAAACTCTTCAACCGTCAGTCGATTCAACCCCTCCTGCTGCCCCTTCAATTGCCGTTCAAACTCGCCATGCTTCGATGCTGGCAATTTGTCCGCCTTGAAACACGCCACGGTGTGCAATGGCATGCTAGCGGGCTTGACTGTCGAGGGCTCATGTTCTTTTCCCGCCTGCCGGTTCGGCTGAACTGGCTGCGGCTCATTCCCCGCACCCTTGCGCCGTTCCGGCACTTGCAGATCTGGCCGTTTCTTCAACCCTTCCTCATGCTTGAGCATCCATTGCCCAAGGCGCGCGCCTTTGCTGCTGGCGGCCATTTCCTGCGCGAGCACCCGTGCGTCACCGCGACCGCGGGTAAGGTACGAGACGATCGCCCCCAACAGCAGCACCACTACTTCCACGTGGCCCAAGGCGATGTGATGGGCAGCCCTGGAAATCGCCTGCGGATCATCGCCCCCAAAGGGGTTGTAGCTATCGTCCCGCGTGCCCTCCCAGGCTATGCGAATGCCATCGAGGTAGTACTCGCCGATGCGGGGCAGGCCTTCAATGAAGAACTCGGCGATGGAGGCAAGCCCCAGTACGCCAAGTATCCAGCCGCTGACCTTGAGGCCCATCGCCGCGCCAGCGCCGGCCAAGGGAATGGCCCCTGCACCTGCGCCAAATGCCCCGATGCCAGCGCCAATGGCGCCGCCGGTGAGGGTGCTGCCGACGACGATCATCGCCATCTCCCTCACCACCTTGAGCAGTTCGTTGAGGATGCTGGCGATTTCCAGGTCGGCAAAGCGTTGGTGCAGGATACTGCCGGCCTGCCACTCGGCCTGGTTGAAGGCCGACTGGACGGCCCTGACCCGACGTAGGTTGAGGGCCAGTGAGGCCACAGGTTCATTGAGGTAGCTACGAAATTGGGCGCGTCCCTGATAGCCCATTTCATCGGTAACACGTGATTCGATCTCGAACCACGAGGGCACGAGGTAATCCAGGTGCATGAGGTGTCTCCCTGACAGCGTGTGCAGGGGGAAATCCCATCATGGATTTGGTTCGGAAATTCCTGAGTCGGCTGTAGGAAAAGGAGACTTCGTTCAAGGCGGTCGCACGCGCTCAAGCCGCGCTCGCCCAGCCCACCTGCAAAGGTCCATAATCCCCCCTTAATCCCTTCATAGTGCAATGCCAGCCACACCAATGCGGGAGCCCACACCATGCACGTTCTGCTCTGCGAGGACGACGACCTGATCGCTGCCGGCATCTGCGCCGGCCTTACCGCCCAGGGCCTGACCGTCGACCGGGTGGGCAACGCCGCCGCTGCGCGGGCCATGCTGCAGGCGGCGCAGTTCGACGTGATGGTCCTCGACCTGGGCCTGCCCGACGAAGACGGCCTCAAGCTGCTGCGCCGCCTGCGCGAAAAAGGCGAGACCTTGCCGGTACTGGTGCTCACCGCGCGCGACGCCGTCACCGATCGCGTCGATGGCCTGCAGGCCGGTGCCGACGATTACCTGCTCAAGCCCTTCGACCTGCGCGAGCTGGCTGCACGCCTGCACACCCTGCTGCGGCGGGTGGCGGGGCGGGCGGTCAATGTGATCGAGCACGGCCCGCTGCGTTACGACCCCAGCAGTTGCGAGGCGACCCTGGCCGGCCAGCAGGTCGACCTTTCCCGCCGTGAACAGGCGCTGTTGCAGGCCCTGCTGCAAAACCCCGGGCGGGTGTTGTCCAGCGAGCAGTTGAAGGACTGCGTGTATGGCTTCAGTGACGAAGTGGAAAGCAACGCCCTGAACGTGCATATCCACCACCTGCGGCGCAAGCTCGGCAACGGTATCGTCGAGACCGTGCGCGGCCTGGGCTACCGCCTGGGCCCGGCGCAGGCACCGGAAGAGGCCGCACCGTGAGCCTGCGGGTACGCTTGAGCCTGATCCTGGGCAGTGCCTTCATCATCATCTGGGTGCTGGCTGCGGCATGGATGCTGCGCGACCTGCGCCAGCAGATGATGTTTTCCCTCGACCAACGGCTGGTCGCCTCGGCGCGCATGGTCGCCGGGCTGATCGACCAGTTGCCGCAGCCCTTGACGGCCAAGGGCGGCGAGGCGCATTTCTCGGCCGACCAGTTCAGCGTGCCGGACGGCATGGCCTGCCAGGTCAGCTCTCTGCGCGGCGAAATCCTCGCCAGCAACCACAAGCACGATGGGACCATGGATGACGAGCGCAGCGGCTTCCGCGACCAGACCATCGACGGCGCTTCGTGGCGCACCTTCACCTACAACCATGGGGATGTGCGCATCACCACCGCCGACCGGCATATGGAGCGTGAAGCGCTGAACCAGTCGATCCTGCTGGCGGCTTCGGCGCCGGTGCTGATGGCCCTGCTCGGTAGCCTGGGGTTGTTGTGGATCGGCCTGGGCAAGGGCTTGGAACCGCTCAACCGCATGCGCGATGCCTTGCGCCGCAGGCGCGCCGACAGCGTGGAGCCGTTGCAGGTGGCGGGCCTGCCCAGCGAGTTGCAACCGTTGCTGGACACCCAGAACCAGCTGTTCCTGCGCATTGCCCAGACCATCGAACGCGAGCGGCGCCTGACCGACGATGCCGCGCACGAGTTGCGCAGCCCGTTGACCGCAATCAAGACCCACCTGCAGGTGGCGCGCATGACCGATGGCGCCGTGCGCGAGCAGGCACTGGAGCATGCCGAGCAGGGCGCCGACCGCATGCACCGTACCCTTGAGCAACTGCTGATGCTGGCACGGGTGGAGGGCAGCCTTTCGTTCGAGGATGGCGTGCAGTGCAGCGCCGAGCAGGTGGCCCGCCAGGCCGTACAGGATGCCGGTGGGGGTGACAACCGGCGTATCGTGTTGCGCCTGCCTGAAGAGGCCACGCAGATCTACCTGGGCATGCCGGCGCCGCTGGCAGTGGCCGCGCTGCGCAACCTGCTGGACAACGCCCTGCGCCATGGCGGCGAACAGGCAGTGGAGTTGGAGGTGCAGATGGCTGACGGGCAGGTGGGCTTCATGGTGCGTGACCATGGGCCGGGGATTGCCGAGGCGGATCTGGAACACCTTACCGAGCGTTTCTGGCGCAGCGGGCAGAGCGGTGGTTGCGGGCTGGGGTTGGCGATTGTGCAGGCGATCGTGCAGCGGTGTGCCGGTAGCCTCAGGTTCGACAGCAGTAGCGATGGCTTGCGGGTGTGGTTGCAAGTGCCGGCGCGTTCGAGCAGTTGATTTTCACTGCCTGTGCCGGCCCTTTCGCGGGCTTGCCCGCTCCCACAGGGTCAGGCGCTGTGCAGTACCTGTGGGAGCGGGCAAGCCCGCGAAAGGGCCGGCACAGGGTAAGTAAAATACAGTAACAACCGCTAAATCCTCCCAGCACCCAAGCGTTTTCCAAGCGACGAACACCCGCACTTTCGCTCGCTTGCGAGGATTTACCCATGTCCACCGCTTCCAGCCTTGCCCAGGTCCCGCCGGCCAGCGTGTCGCAGGCCCTGTACGAATTCACCGACTCACCCTTGCTGCAACGCCAGCAACAGCAGGAGTCCAACGCCCGCAGCTACCCACGGCGCATCCCGCTGGCGCTCAAGCGCGCCAGGGGTATCCACGTCGAAGACGTCGAAGGCCGACAGTTCATCGACTGCCTGGCGGGCGCCGGCACCCTGGCGCTGGGCCATAACCACCCGGTGGTGATCGAGGCGATCCAGCGTGTGCTGGCCGATGAGATCCCCTTGCACACACTCGACCTGACTACACCGGTCAAGGACCGCTTCGTTCAGGACCTGTACAGCATCCTGCCCGAGGCCCTGCGCCGCGAGGCCAAGGTGCAGTTCTGCGGCCCGACCGGGACCGACGCCGTGGAGGCGGCACTCAAGCTGGTGCGCAGCGCCACCGGGCGCAGCACCGTGCTGGCCTTCCAGGGCGCCTACCATGGCATGAGTCAGGGGGCCCTGAGCCTGATGGGCAGCCATGGTCCCAAGCAACCGCTGGGTGCCTTGTTGAGCAGCGGCGTGCAGTTCATGCCATACCCGTACGACTACCGCTGCCCGTTCGGCCTGGGCGGTGAGGCCGGGGTCAAGGCCAACCTGCATTACCTGCAAAACCTGCTGCTCGATCCGGAAAGCGGGGTGCCACTGCCGGCTGCAGTCATCCTGGAGGTGGTGCAGGGCGAGGGCGGGGTGATCCCGGCCGATATCGAATGGCTCAAGGGCGTGCGCCGGATCACCGAGCAGGCGGGTGTGGCCTTGATCGTCGATGAGATTCAGAGCGGCTTTGCCCGTACCGGGCGGATGTTCGCCTTCGAGCATGCCGGCATCGTGCCGGACGTGGTCACGCTTTCCAAGGCCATTGGCGGCAGCCTGCCGTTGGCGGTGGTGGTGTATCGCGACTGGCTGGACACGTGGAAACCGGGGGCGCACGCCGGCACCTTCCGCGGTAACCAGATGGCCATGGCGGCGGGTTCGGCGGTGATCGACTACCTGGTCGAGCATCGCCTGGCCGAGCATGCCGAGGCCATGGGGCTACGGTTGCGTGGGCACCTGCAGCGCCTGCAGCGGGACTACCCGCAGTTGGGTGATATCCGTGGCCGGGGCTTGATGCTGGGCGTGGAGCTGGTCGACCCGCAAGGCCAGCCCGATGCGCTGGGCCACCCACCGGCTAACCGCGACCTGGCGCCGAAGGTGCAGCGCGAGTGCCTCAGGCGTGGGCTGATCCTGGAGCTGGGTGGGCGGCATGGCGCGGTGGTGCGCTTCCTGCCGCCGTTGATCATCAGCGGCGAGCAGATCGATGACGTTGCACAGCGTTTTGCCGAGGCGTTGAGCGCGGCAGTCTGAACCATTGCCGGGGCCGCAAAGTGCCCCGGCTATCTCACGTCAATCAAAGGTCCGCCCGGCCCGCCAATAGCCCATCAGGGTCAGGCACGCGCGTTGCAACCCGCGCTCCTTGATCAGATACCGGCGAATATCCATCACTGTCGCCGATTCCCCCGCGACCCATGCATGGAATGTGCTCCTGGCACTACTGGCCTGCTCCCACAGTATTCGTGTGTCGATATCTACCTCTTCCAGCTTTACCCGCGACGCGGCCTGCCCTTGAGGCAGGCTGGCCAGTTCGCGCACCGCATGCTGCATGGCCTGGCCATGCGCGCAGCCCAGCAGCTCGCGCGGCAGCCAATGCAGTTCGGTGGCATCGCCATGGCGCAGATCCAGGCAGTCAGCTTGCAACGGCACCTCGATGAACGCCTGCACCGCAAGCTCGGGCTGGGTCCCTGCCAGTTGCTCAAGAATGCCGGCAATCGCCGGCAGTGCCGTTTCGTCACCTACCAGCAGTACGTTGCGTACGCCCTGGGGTGGCTTCCATTCATAACCGCCGGGGTCGCCGGCATAGTCCAGGTTGGGCGCAAGCATCTGCAGGCGGTCACCTACCTGGGCATGGGTGGCCCAAGCCGAAGCAGGGCCGTTGACGCCATGCAGCACGAAATCTACATCGACTTCCAGTGCTTCCCGACGCAGCGCGCGGATGGTGTAGGTCCGCATGGGTGGGCGTTGCGCGGGCGGCAAGGCGCTGTGCGCCGTTTTCCAGTGGGCATCGGCGGGAACTACAGGCAGCGAACCATCTGGGGGGGGAAAGAACAGCTTGACCCGTTGATCGGGGGCCATGGTGGCCATCCGCGCCACATCCGCAGCGGTGAACACCAGGCGTGCAAGTGATGGGGAAAGGGTGATGCGTTGCTTGAGCTGCAGATCGAACAGGCGGTAGGCGCTGGCAGCCGGGCCGGGGCTGCCGACCAGGCGGCGCAGGCCTTGCTGGAGTGCCTGGGTGATGCGGGAGGGGCTAGGCATGCGAAGGTCCTCTTGCAGGGCGGCTTTGTTGGTAAACGAGCCGCCGCAACGGCAAATTAACGCCTCCCTGTTGGCCGGTCGGCCACGCCCGGGGTTGCCCCGGGGTGTGTCTGCAGCTGCCGTGTGGGGGCGCTATGGCGTTAATTTTTTTCAGGTTGCATCCGTTTCGTAGGGATAGCCGGGCCCCGCCCGATACCTCACTCGTACGGAAGCAATCTGATGAATGCAGAAAAGTCCCTGCTACTGGCCCGCCGTTTCATTGAACTGCCGCAGGACAAACGCGGCGTGTTCCTCGAGACCCTGGCCAGGGAGGGCATCGACTTTTCCCAGTTCCCCATTCCGGCCGGGGTCCAGGCGCCGGACCGCCAAGGGTTGTCCTATGCCCAGCAGCGCATGTGGGTACTTTGGCAGATGGACCCCCAGAGCGGCGCCTACAACCTGCCAGGCGCGGTGCGTCTGACCGGGCAACTGGATGAGTCCGCGCTGGAGCAGGCGTTCGCCAGCCTGCTGGCGCGTCACCAGAGCCTGACCACCGTATTCGAGGTCCAGCCTGACGACAGTCTGCTCCAGGTCTATCGCCCGGTGGGCGAGGCCTTGATCGAGCGGGTCGACCTGCGTCAGTGGGATGAGGCCGGGTGCGAAGCGCAGGTGCGTGCCCAAGCCGAGGCCGAGTCCTTGCGTCCATTCGACCTGGCGCAAGGGCCGCTGCTGCGGGTGCGTCTGTTGCGCCTGGCCGAGCAGGAACATGTACTGCTGTTGACCCTGCATCATATTGTTTCCGACGGTTGGTCGATGAACGTGCTGATCGACGAGTTCAGCCGCTGCTACGACGCCTTCGCCGCTGGCCATGCGCCGCAACTGCCGGATCTGCCGATCCAGTACGTCGACTATGCCCTGTGGCAGCGCCGCTGGCTGGAAGCCGGCGAACTGGCGCGGCAGCTGGCGTACTGGCAGGCGCAGTTGGGCGATGAGCAGCCCGTGCTCGAACTGCCCTTGGATAATGCCCGGCCGGCGACCCCGAGCTTCAGTGGCGAGCGCCGCTCGTTCGCGGTCGATGCGGCCTTGGCCGAGCGGCTGCGCGGCTTCGCCCGGCAGCATAACCTTACGCCGTTCATGGTCATGCTTGGCGCGTTCGGCTTGCTCCTGCAGCGCTACACCGGCCAGGCCGACCTGCGTATCGGCAGCCCGGTGGCCAACCGCAACCGCGCCGAAGTCGAAGGGCTGATCGGGTTGTTCGTCAACACCCAGGTGTTGCGTGTGCGGCCAGACGCGCACCTCGAGGTGCTGGCCTACCTGCAAGGCATCAAGCAGGTCGTACACGGTGCCCAGGCGCACCAGGACCTGCCGTTCGAACGCCTGGTCGAGGCGCTGAAGGTCGAGCGCAGCCTGAGCCATGCGCCGCTGTTCCAGGTGATGTACAACCACCAGCCGCAGGTCGCCGACCTGGCCACCGTGACCCTGGCCTCGGGGCTGCAACTGTCGCCCCTGGCATGGCGCAGCCGCACCACCCAGTTCGACCTGAGCCTGGACACCTACGAGCAGGGTGGCACCATGCACGCCGCCTTCACCTATGCCAGCGACCTGTTCGAGGCCGCCACCATCGAACGCATGGCGACACACTGGCAGGCCCTGCTGCAAGCCCTGGTCAGCCAGCCGCACAGCGCGCTGTGGCAGTTGCCGATGCTCGATGACGCCAGCCGTCGCACAGTGCTGGAGGATTGGAACGCCACCGCTCGCGGTTATCCGCTCGAACGCGGCGTGCACCAGCTGTTCGAGGATCAGGTGCGCCGTGCGCCAGACGCCCCGGCGCTGGTCTGTGGTGATACCGCACTCAGCTATGCGCAGCTCGATGCCCGCGCCAACCGCCTGGCTCACTTCCTCCGCGCGCAAGGCGCCGGAGCCGACAGCCTCGTGGGTATCAGCCTGCTGCGCAGCGTAGAAATGGTCGTCGGGCTGATGGCGATCCTCAAGGCCGGCGCGGCCTACGTGCCGCTGGATCCGGAATACCCCGAGGAGCGCCTGGCCTACATGATCGAGGACAGCGGCATTCGCCTGCTGCTGACCCATCAGGCGCTGCAGGGCAGCCTGCCGGTGCCCGCTGACGTGCAGTGCATCGCCCTGGACCAACTGACGCTGGACGACCAGCCCGCCAGCCCGCCCCAGGTGGCCACCGACCCACGGCAGTTGGCCTATGTCATCTATACCTCCGGCTCCACCGGCCGGCCGAAAGGCGCCGGCAACAGCCATGAAGCGCTGGCCAACCGCCTGCACTGGATGCAGGAAGCCTATGGCCTGTGTGCCGGTGACACGGTGCTGCAGAAGACCCCGTTCAGCTTCGACGTGTCGGTCTGGGAGTTCTTCTGGCCGCTGATGACGGGTGCCCGGCTGGCCGTGGCCGCACCCGGTGACCACCGGGACCCGGCGCGCCTGATCGAGACCATTCGTCGCCATCAGGTCAGCACGCTGCATTTCGTACCCTCGATGCTCCAGGCCTTCATCCACGAGTCTGGTGTCGAGACCTGCGACAGCCTGCGCCGCATCCTCTGCAGCGGCGAGGCATTGCCGGTGGACGCGCAGCTGCAGGTGTTCGGCAAGCTGCCGGCGGCGGCGCTGTACAACCTCTACGGCCCCACCGAGGCGGCCATCGACGTCACGCACTGGACCTGCATCGACGAAGGCCGCGACAGCGTGCCCATCGGGAGGCCCATCGCCAACATCCGTACCTATGTGCTCGATGCTGGCCTCGAGCCGGTGGCGCCGGGCGTTGCCGGCGAGCTCTACCTGGGTGGCATTGGCCTGGCCCGTGGTTACCACCGGCGTCCGGGGTTGACCGCCGAGCGCTTCGTTGCCGACCCCTTCGTGGCCGGACAGCGCCTGTACCGTACCGGCGACCGGGTTCGCCAGCGTGTGGATGGCGTGATCGAGTACCTGGGGCGTTTCGATCATCAAGTGAAAATCCGTGGCCTGCGCATCGAGCTGGGCGAGATTGAGGCGCGCCTGGCCCAGCATGCCTGGGTGCGCGAGGCCGTGGTGTTGGCGCTGGACGGCAAGCAACTGGTGGCCTACCTGGTGCTCGACGAAATGCCAGACGGCTGGCAGCAAGGGCTCAAGGCCTGGCTGCTGCAGGCGCTGCCGGAATTCATGGTGCCCAGCCACCTGATGCCGCTGGAGCAGTTCCCGCTGACCCCCAACGGCAAGCTTGACCGAAAGGCCCTGCCGCAACCGGATGCCGCTTCGCGCGGCGCTTACGTGGCGCCGCAAACCGATGTACAGCGTACCCTGGCGCAAGTCTGGAGCGAGGTGCTGGGCGTGGCCGAGGTTGGCCTGGACGACAACTTCTTCGAGCTGGGCGGCGATTCGATCATCGCCATCCAGGTGGTTGGCCGCGCTCGTCGCCAGGGCCTGCAGTTCAGCCCGCGCGACCTGTTCCAGTTCCAGACCGTGCGCGGCCTGGCCGGCGCGGTCGGGCGCCAGCCATCGTTGGCGGTTGAGCAGGCGCCGGCCACCGGCGAGGTGGCGCTCAGCCCTGTGCAGCGGCAGTTCTTCGAACAGGCCATTGCGGTCCGCGAGCACTGGAACCAATCATTGCTGCTCGGTGCCCGGCAACCGTTGCAGGCCCAGGCGCTGGTCGCTGCCTTGGGCGATGTGGTCAACCACCATGACGCCCTGCGGCTGCGCTTCGAGCCCGCCGCCGAAGGCTGGCGGCAGCACTATGGCGCGCCGGTCGCGCAGGTCGAGCTGTGGCAGCGCCAGGCTGCGGATGCCCAGGCGCTGACGGCGCTCTGCGACGCTGCCCAGCGCAGCCTCGACCTGCGCAGTGGGCCGCTATTGCGCGCCATGCTGGTCGACTTGCCGCAAGGCGAGCAGCGCCTGCTGCTGGTTATTCACCACCTGGTGGTCGACGGCGTGTCCTGGCGTATCCTCCTGGAGGACCTGGAGCAGGCTTATGCCCAGCGCCTGGCCGGGCAGCCGCTTTCGCTGGCGCCGCGCACCAGCAGCTACCAAGCCTGGTCTGCGCAGCTGCACGAGCAGGTGCCGGCGTTCGTCGGGCAATTACCCTACTGGCAAGCGCAACGCGGCGATGGCGCACTGCCGTGCGACAGGCCGGACGCGCCGGTAAGCAACCGTCATGGGGCCAAACTGGCGTCGCGCCTGTCCCGCGAGCGCACCCGGCAGTTGCTGCAGGTCGCGCCCGCAGCCTATCGCACCCAGGTCAACGACCTGCTGCTGACGGCCCTGGCACGTGTCATCTGCCAATGGAGCGGCAGCCAGGCGGCATTGGTGCAGCTGGAGGGGCATGGCCGCGAAGAGCTGTTCGACGGCATCGACCTGACCCGCACCGTCGGCTGGTTCACCAGCCTCTATCCGCTGCGCCTGGCCCCGCGCGCCGGTCATGGCGACTCGATCAAGGCCATCAAGGAACAGCTGCGCGCGGTACCGGACAAAGGCATGGGTTACGGCGTGCTACGTTACCTGGGTGACGCCTCGGTGCGCGAGGCCCTGGCGACGCTTGACCCGCCGCGCATCACCTTCAACTATCTGGGCCAGTTCGACAGCCAGTTCGATGCCCAGGCCTTGCTGGCGCCGGCCACCGAGCGCGGCGGCGACGGCCAGGACCCGGACGCGCCGCTGGCCAACTGGCTGACCCTGGAAGGGCAGGTGTACAACGGCGAGCTGTCGCTGCAATGGGGCTTCAGCCTGGCGATGTTCGACACCGACACGGTCCAGGCATTGGCCACGGCCTACGACCAGGAACTGGAGGCGCTCATCGAGCACTGCCTGGGCGTGCCCGCCGGGCAACCGTCACCGTCGGACTTCCCGCTGGCGCGCATCACTCAGGCGCAACTGGATGCATTGCCGGTGCCCGGCCACAACATCGAAGACCTCTACCCACTGTCGCCCATGCAGCAGGGCATGTTCTTCCACTCGCTGTATGAAACCCAGGGCGGCGCTTACATCAACCAGTTGCGCCTGGCTATCGGCGGCCTGGACCTGGAACGCTTCGGCGAGGCCTGGCAGGCGGCCCTGGCGCGTCACGATATCCTGCGCAGCAGCATCCACTGGCAGGGCCTGGACAGTGCCCATCAGATCGTCCAGCGACAGTTGCCACTGCCACTGCGCATCGTCGATGAACCTGCGGCAGACCTCGATGCACTGGCCCGGGCCGAGCACGAGGCGGGTTTCGACCTGGCCCGCGCACCCTTGTTCAGGCTGCTGCTGGTGCGTACCGGGGCCGACGACTGGCACCTGGTCTTCACCTGCCACCACATCCTCCTGGATGGCTGGAGCAATGCCCAGCTACTGGCCGAGGTGGTCCAGCACTACGCCGGCGAGCGCATGTCGGCGCCGGCCGGCCGTTTCCATGATTACCTGGCGTGGCTGCAACGCCAGGACGCCAGTGCCGGCGAGCGTTTCTGGAAAGCCCGTCTCGGCGCCTTGCAGGCGCCGACGCTGCTCGCCCAGGCCCTGCGTCGCCCCGCCGACGCGCAAGGCGAGGGTGAGTACCTGGCCCGCCTCGACGCCGCGCAGGCCGCCGAGCTGGAGCGTTTCGCCCGTCACCACAAGGTGACCTTGAACACGCTGTTCCAGGCGGCCTGGGGCCTGGTGCTACAGCGCCTGACCGGGCAAGCCTGCGTGGCCTTCGGCGCCACGGTGTCCGGGCGTTCGGCGCCACTGCCGGGCATCGACGGCCAGCTTGGGTTGTTCATCAATACCTTGCCGGTGCTGATCGATGTCGCGCCCGATCGCCAGGTGGCCGGTTACCTGGCCGACGTGCAGGACTTCAACCTGAGCCTGCGTGAATTCGAGCATGTGCCGCTGTATGCCATTCAAGGGTGGGCTGGCCAGCAGGGCGCGGCGCTGTTCGACAGCCTGCTGGTGTTCGAGAACTTCCCGGTGGCCGAGGCGCTGCGCCAGGGCGCGCCTGCCGGCCTGCGTTTCGGCGCGGTGAGCAATCACGAGCGCACCCACTACCCGCTGACCATCGGCATCGAGCTCGGCGATGGGGTCAGCCTGGCGTTCGGCTACGACCCTGCGCTGTTCGCGGCAGAGCAGGTGGCTCAGCTGTGCGCCGGGCTCCGCCAGGTGCTGGCGCAGATGGTCGCCACCCCGGCCGCGCCGTCAGGCGCGCTGGGCCTGCTTGACGATAAGGGGCAGGCCGAGGTGCTTGGCTTCAGCCAAGGCCGCGCACTGGCGTTGCCGAGCCAGGATCTGGCTCACCAGCGTATCGCGGCACAGGCCGCGCGCCAGCCCCAGGCCTTGGCCTTGCAATGTGGCGAGCTGCGCCTGAGCTATGGTCAGCTCGATGGACAGGCCAATCGCCTGGCGCATGCACTGATCGCCAAGGGCGTGCGCCCCGGCCAGCGTGTCGGCCTGGCCTTGCGCCGAGGCCCGCAGCTGATCGTCAGCCTGCTTGCCGTGCTCAAGAGCGGCGCGACCTATGTGCCGCTGGACCCGCAGTATCCACATGAACGGCTGGCCTACATGATCGAGGACAGCCGCTTGGACCTGTTGTTGTGCGACGACGGCCTGCTGGTCGAGTTGGCGCTGCCGGCGGGGCTGCGTCGCCTGGAACTGGGGGTGTTGGGCGAGCAGGCCGCGCACTGTGGCGACCACGACCCGGATGTGCAGGTCGCCGCCGAGCAGCTCGCCTATGTCATCTACACCTCCGGTTCCACCGGCCGCCCGAAGGGGGTGGCGATCAGCCATGCGGCCCTGCGCGAGTTCAGCTACAGCGCCACCGGCTACTCCCGTCTTGAGCGCGACGACCGGGTGCTGCAGTTCGCCACTTTCAGTTTCGACGGCTTCGTCGAGCAATGCTATCCGCCGCTGTGCGTCGGCGCCGCGTTGATCATGCGTGGCGAGGCACTGTGGGACGCCGATCAGTTGGCGCGGTTGATTGTCGAGCAGGGCGTGACCCTGGCCGACCTGCCGGCCGCCTACTGGCACATGCTGGCCAAGACTTGCGCGGCGCGGCCGGGCCAGGGCCTGGGCAAGCTGCGTCAGGTGCACGTGGGCGGCGAGGCCATGTCGGTGGAAGGGCTGCGCCTGTGGCATGCGGCGGGGCTGGGCGGGCTCAGCCTGGTCAATACCTATGGCCCGACCGAGGCGACAGTAGTCTCCAGCGTGCATGACTGCCGCCTCGAAGATGCGCAGGATGCGTATGGCGTGCCCATCGGCCACGCCATCGCAGGCCGCTCGCTGTATGTGCTGGATTGTGCCGGCCAGCTGTTGCCCAGCGATGGCGTCGGCGAGCTGTGCATCGGTGCACCGAGCTGCCTGGCGCAGCAATACTTCGACCGCCCGGCGTTGACCGCCGAGCGTTTCCTGCCGGATCCCTTCGCCGAACAGCCTGGCGCACGCCTGTACCGCAGCGGCGACCTGGCGCGCTATACCCAGGCCGGGGTCCTGGAGTACGTAGGGCGTATCGATCATCAGGTGAAGATTCGCGGTATGCGCATCGAGATGGGCGAGATCGAGGCCTGCCTGCAAGGGTTGGCGTCGGTCCGCGAGGCGGCGGTGCTGGCCCTCGCCGGGCCGACCGGGCCGCAACTGGTGGCCTACCTGGTCGCTGCTCAGGCCACGCCGTCGGCTGACTGGCTACAGGGCGTACGGGCTGCCTTGGGGCAGGCGCTGCCTGACTACATGATCCCGGCCCACCTGCTGGTGCTGGAACGGCTGCCGTTGAACAACAACGGCAAGCTGAACCGCGCGGCTTTGCCGGCGCCGGACTTCAGTGCCGCCCAGCAGGTCTACGAAGCGCCGCGCACGCCGTTGCAAGCACAACTGGCGACGATCTGGGCGCAAGCCCTGCAGGTCGAGCGCGTCGGCCTTGCCGACAGTTTCTTCAGCCTCGGTGGCCACTCGTTGCTGGCGACCGAGGTCATCGCGCGCATTCGCCAAGGGCTTGGGCTCGAAGTGCCCCTGCGGCAGCTGTTCGAGCAGCCGACGCTGGGGGCCTTCGCCGACCGTTGCGCCGAACTGGGCCAGGGGGCGGCCGCGGCGATTGCGGTATTGCCGCGCACGCCTGCGATGGCCGTGTCCTACGCCCAGGAGCGGCAGTGGTTCCTCTGGCGGCTGGACCCACAGAGCGCCGCCTACAACGTTCCGGCGGCGTTGCGTGTGCGGGGGCCGCTCGAGTTGCCGGCGTTGCAGTCGGCATTCGACCAGGTCATCGCCCGGCACGAGCCATTGCGCACCACCTTCGATGACGCCACGGGCGAGCTGCGGCAGCATATTCATCCGCACCTGGCGCTGCCCATCGTGATCGAGCACCCAGGCGAGCTGGACGATGCGGCGCTGGCGGCCTGGGTCGATGCCCAGGTGCGGGCGCCGTTCGACCTGGTACGAGGGCCGTTGCTGCGGGTTAAGTTGCTGGCCATGGGCGAGCAGGATCATGTGCTGGTCATCGTCCAGCACCATATCGTTTCCGACGGCGCCTCTCTGGAGGTGCTGGTCGAAGAGCTGCTGCGCGGCTACCACGGCGAGCACTGTGCACCGTTGCCTGTGCAGTACGCCGACTACGCGGCCTGGCAGCGTCAGTGGCTGGACGGTGGCGAGCGTGCCCGCCAGCTCGATTACTGGCTGGCGCAACTGGGCGGCGAGCAGGTCGTGCTCGAGCTGCCGTTCGACCGGCCACGCCCGGCCCAACGGCGCTTGCGTGGTGCGCGCCTGGACTTCCCGCTCGAGGCTGAACTGAGCCACGGGCTGCAACAGCTGGCCAAGACTCAGGATGCTTCCTTGTTCATGTTGCTGCTGGCAGCGTTCCAGGCCTTGCTGCACCGCTACAGCGGCCAGGCCGACATCCGCGTCGGCGTACCGGTGGCCAACCGCACCCAGGCTGAAACCGAGCGGCTGATCGGTTTCTTCGTCAATACCCAGGTGCTGCGTGCCGAAGTCGATGGCGGGCAGGGCTTTGACGTCCTGTTGCGCCAGACCCGGCAGGCGGCGCTGCAGGCCCAGGCCCACCAGGACCTGCCGTTCGAGCAACTGGTCGAGGCCCTGGCACCGGAACGCAACCTTAGCCACAGCCCCGTGTTCCAGGTGCTGTTCAACCACCAGTACGCTGCGCGCGCCGAGCGGAACTGGGGTGAACTGCGTGTCGAGCCGCTGCATTGGGACAGTGCCACGGCGCAGTTCGACCTGGTGCTGGATACCAGCGAGACCGCGCAGGGGCTGATGGTTTCCCTGGCATACGACACCGACCTGTTCGAGCGCTCGACCATCGAGCGGCTGTCGACCCACTTCATCAACCTGTTGCAAGGCATCGTCGAGCAACCGCACCAACCGGTGGCCGAACTGCCATTGCTGGCGGCTGCCGAGCGCGAGCGCACCCTGGTCACGTGGAACGCCACCGCTGAACAGTACCCGCTGCAGCAGAACATCCAGCAACTGATCGAGGCCCAGGTGCAGCGCACCCCGGATGCCCCGGCGCTGGCCTTCGGCGAGGTGCGCCTGAGCTACGCCCAGCTCAACGCCCGCGCCAACCGCCTGGCCCATCGCCTGATCGCCCTGGGGGTCGGCGCGGATGGGCTGGTGGGCATCGCGGTGGAGCGTTCGGTGGAGATGGTGGTCGGGCTGCTGGCCATCCTCAAGGCCGGTGGCGCCTACGTGCCGCTGGACCCGGACTACCCCGAAGACCGCCTGCGCTACATGCTCGAGGACAGCGGCGTGCAGCTGCTGCTGACCCAGAGCCACCTGCAACTGCCGCTGGCCGAAGGCGTGCAGACCCTGGCGCTGGACCTGGAGCCGGGCGCCGATGACGTGCGCAACCCGAACGTGGCGGTGGCCCCTGAAAACCTGGCGTATGTGATCTACACCTCCGGCTCCACAGGCCGGCCGAAAGGCGCGGGCAACCGCCATTCGGCCCTGGTCAACCGACTGTGCTGGATGCAACAGGCCTACCGGCTGGATGCCCGCGACAGCGTGTTGCAGAAAACGCCGTTCAGCTTCGACGTGTCGGTATGGGAGTTCTTCTGGCCCTTGATGACCGGTGCGCGGCTGGTGGTTGCCGCGCCGGGTGATCACCGCGACCCGGCCCGCCTGGTCGAGCTGATCACCGGCGAAAACATCACCACGCTGCACTTCGTGCCGTCGATGCTCCAGGCGTTCCTGCAAGACAGCGGCGTGCCGCGCTGCACGAGCCTTGCGCGCATCGTCTGCAGTGGCGAAGCGCTGCCAGCCGATGCCCAGCAGCAGGTGTTCGCCAAGCTGCCGAAGGCGGGCCTGTACAACCTGTACGGCCCGACCGAGGCGGCCATCGACGTGACCCACTGGACCTGCCGTGAGGAAGGGCGGGACAGCGTGCCGATCGGCGCGCCGATCGCCAACCTGGCCTGCTACATCCTCGATGCCGAGCTGCAACCGGTGCCGGTGGGCGTGCTGGGCGAGCTGTACCTGGCCGGCGCAGGCCTGGCGCGCGGTTACCACCGCCGCCCAGGGCTGACCGCCGAGCGTTTCGCCGTAAGCCCATACGGCAATGGCGAGCGCATGTACCGCACCGGTGACCTGGCGCGCTACCGCGCGGACGGGGTGATCGAGTACGCCGGGCGTATCGACCACCAGGTCAAGCTGCGTGGCCTGCGCATCGAGCTGGGTGAGATCGAGGCGCGTCTGCTGGAGCACGACCTGGTGCGTGAAGCCGTGGTGACGGTGCCGGACGGCAAGCAGCTGGTCGGTTATGTGGTGCTGGCCGGCGAGGCCGCCGATTGGCAGGCACAACTGGCCGAGCACCTGCGCCGTGGCCTGCCGGACTACATGGTGCCGAACCAGTGGCTGGTACTGGACGGCCTGCCGCTGTCGCCCAACGGCAAGCTGGACCGCAAGGCCTTGCCTGCCGTGGATGCTGCGCAATCGCAGCGTGCCTACGTGGCGCCGAAGAGTGAACTGGAACAACAGGTCGCGGCGATCTGGGCGCAGGTGCTCGGGCTTGAGCGGGTCGGCCTGACGGACAACTTCTTCGAACTGGGCGGGCATTCGCTGTTGGCTACCCAGGTGTTCTCGCGCCTGCGCGCGCTAGGCATAGACGCACCGCTCAAGGTGCTGTTCGAGCATGCCAGCCTGCAGAGCTTCGTCGCCAGCCTGCCAGCACCGTCGTTGGCGGCGCGGGCCCCGGCCATCCGGTCGACGCCGCGCGATGCGGCGCTGCCGGTGTCCTATGCCCAGCAACGCCAATGGTTCCTCTGGCAGCTGGAGCCACACAGCAGCGCCTATCACATTCCCATGGTCCTGCGCCTGAACGGCAGCCTCGATCGCGCGGCGCTGCAACACAGCTTCGATGCGCTGGTCGAGCGTCATGAGACCCTGCGTACCCGCTTCGTCGAAAGCGATCAGGGCATCGTCCAGGTGATCGAGCGCTCGGCTGCGCGGGTCATCGCCCATGAACGACTGGCGGACGAGGCCACCCTTGGGGCGCGTGTCGCCGAGGAGATCCGCCAGCCGTTCGACCTGGCCCGCGGCCCGCTGCTGCGAGCCCGTCTGCTGGAGCTGGCGGCCGACGACCAGGTGCTGGTGCTGACTCAGCACCATATCGTCTCGGATGCCGCATCCATGCAGCTGATGGTTGGCGAACTGATCGATGGCTATACCCGCTACCGCGAAGGCGATGCCGCCCCACTGCCTGCCCTGGCGCTGCAATATGCCGACTACGCCCGTTGGCAGCGTGAGTGGATGGAGGCTGGCGAGCGTGAGCGGCAACTGGCCTACTGGGTCGGGCAACTGGGCAGCGAGCAGGATGTGCTGGCCTTGCCGCTGGACCGTCCGCGTCCTACCGAGCAGAGCTATCGCGGCGCCCAGCTCGACCTGGCCGTGCCGTCGGCGTTGAAGGACGGCCTCCAGGCATTGGCCCGCCGCCAGGGCGCGACCCTGTTCATGGTGCTGCTGGCGTCGTTCCAGGCCTTGCTGCATCGCTACAGTGGGCAGCGCGACATCCGCGTCGGCGTGCCGGTGGCCAACCGCAACCGGGTCGAGACCGAGGGGCTGATCGGCTTCTTCGTCAACACCCTGGTACTGCGGGCCGATATCGATCCACGCCAGCCGTTCGGCGTGCTGCTGCAACAGGTGCGGCAGGCTGCGCTGGGCGCCCAGGCGCACCAGGACCTGCCATTCGAGCAACTGGTGGATGCGCTGGCGCCCACCCGCAGCCTCAGCCACAGCCCGTTGTTCCAGGTGATGTTCAACCACCAGGCCGCCGCGCTTGCGCCGGTACGCGCCGTGCCAGGCTTGGCGGTCCAGGCCATGGCCTGGGACAACGACACCACCCAGTTCGACCTGAGCCTGGACACCTGCGAGACCGCTGAAGGGCTGAGCGCTTCGCTGATCTACGCCACTGACCTGTTCGACCACGCCACCATCGTGCGCCTGGGTGAGCATTGGCTGAACCTGCTGCAAGCCATTGTCGAGCAACCACACCAACCGGTGGCCGAACTGCCGTTGCTGGCGGCCGCCGAGCGCGAGCGCACCCTGGTCACGTGGAACGCCACCGCTGAACAGTACCCGCTGCAGCAGAGCATCCAGCAACTGATCGAGGCCCAGGTGCAGCGCACCCCGGATGCCCCGGCGCTGGCCTTCGGCGAGGTGCGCCTGAGCTACGCCCAGCTCAACGCCCGCGCCAACCGCCTGGCCCATCGCCTGATCGCCCTGGGGGTCGGCGCGGATGGGCTGGTGGGCATCGCGGTGGAGCGTTCGGTGGAGATGGTGGTCGGTTTGCTGGCCATCCTCAAGGCCGGTGGCGCCTACGTGCCGCTGGACCCGGACTACCCCGAAGACCGCCTGCGCTACATGCTCGAGGACAGCGGCGTGCAGCTGCTGCTGACCCAGAGCCACCTGCAACTGCCGCTGGCCGAAGGCGTGCAGACCCTGGCGCTGGACCTGGAGCCGGGCGCCGATGACGTGCGCAACCCGAACGTGGCGGTGGCCCCTGAAAACCTGGCGTATGTGATCTACACCTCCGGCTCCACAGGCCGGCCGAAAGGCGCGGGCAACCGCCATTCGGCCCTGGTCAACCGACTGTGCTGGATGCAACAGGCCTACCGGCTGGATGCCCGCGACAGCGTGTTGCAGAAAACGCCGTTCAGCTTCGACGTGTCGGTATGGGAGTTCTTCTGGCCCTTGATGACCGGTGCGCGGCTGGTGGTTGCCGCGCCGGGTGATCACCGCGACCCGGCCCGCCTGGTCGAGCTGATCACCGGCGAAAACATCACCACGCTGCACTTCGTGCCGTCGATGCTCCAGGCGTTCCTGCAAGACAGCGGCGTGCCGCGCTGCACGAGCCTTGCGCGCATCGTCTGCAGTGGCGAAGCGCTGCCAGCCGATGCCCAGCAGCAGGTGTTCGCCAAGCTGCCGAAGGCGGGCCTGTACAACCTGTACGGCCCGACCGAGGCGGCCATCGACGTGACCCACTGGACCTGCCGTGAGGAAGGGCGGGACAGCGTGCCGATCGGCGCGCCGATCGCCAACCTGGCCTGCTACATCCTCGATGCCGAGCTGCAACCGGTGCCGGTGGGCGTGCTGGGCGAGCTGTACCTGGCCGGCGCAGGCCTGGCGCGCGGTTACCACCGCCGCCCGGGGCTGACTGCCGAGCGTTTCGCCGTGAGCCCATACGGCAATGGCGAGCGCATGTACCGCACCGGTGACCTGGCGCGCTACCGCGCGGACGGGGTGATCGAGTACGCCGGGCGTATCGACCACCAGGTCAAGCTGCGTGGCCTGCGCATCGAGCTGGGTGAGATCGAGGCGCGTCTGCTGGAGCACGACTTGGTGCGTGAAGCCGTGGTGACCGTGCCGGACGGCAAGCAGTTGGTCGGTTATGTGGTGCTGGCCGGCGAGGCCGCCGATTGGCAGGCACAACTGGCCGAGCACCTGCGCCGCGGCCTGCCGGACTACATGGTGCCGAACCAGTGGCTGGCACTGGACAGCCTGCCGCTGTCGCCCAACGGCAAGCTCGACCGCAAGGCCTTGCCTGCCGTGGATGCTGCCCTTGTGCAAAAGGTCTACGAGGCCCCGGCCAATGCGCGTGAGCACCGCCTGGCCGCAGTCTGGGCTGATGTGTTGCGCCTTGAACGGGTCGGGGTGAACGACAACTTCTTCGAGCTTGGAGGCGATTCCATTGTCTCGATTCAGGTCGTCGGACGTGCGCGCCAGCAGGGCCTGCACTTCACGCCCAAGGAGCTGTTCCAGCACCAGACCGTGCGCGGCCTGGCAGCGGTGCTGCGCGAAGGCGAGGGCGCGGTGAAGGCCGAGCAGGGGCCGCAGGTCGGGGGCATGCCGTTGCTGCCGTTCCAGCAGTGGTTCTTCGCCCAGCGCATGAGCGAGCCGCAGCACTGGAACCAGTCGCTGTTGCTGCGCGGCACCGAAACGGTGGATGCCGCCGCATTGGAGCAGGCGCTGCTTGCACTGTACGCCCAGCATGACGCCCTGCGCCTGCGCTTCGCCGACGGCAGCGCCGAGCACGGTCCGCTGCAACCGGCCCAGCCGTTGCTGTGGCGTGCCGCACTGCGCAGCGCCGAGGAAATCGAGGCGACCTGCGAAGAGGCCCAGCGTAGCCTGGACCTGACCCAGGGCCCGCTGTTGCGTGCGGTGCTGATCGAGCTGGCCGACGGTAGCCAGCGCCTGCTGCTGGTGATCCACCACCTGGTGGTCGATGGCGTGTCCTGGCGCGTGCTGCTGGAAGACCTGCACGATGCCTACCGCCAGGCCCTGGCGGGCAGCACGCCGAAACTGCCGGCCAAGACCAGCGCCTTCAAGGCCTGGGGCGAGCGCCTGCAGCAGCATGCCGCAAGCCTGGGCAACGAGCTGGTCTACTGGCAAGGGCAACTGGCCGGTGCGCCACAGGGCCTGCCCGAGGCCGAGCCGGGCGCCAGCCTGCAGAACCGTCACCGCCAGAGCGTGCAGGCACGCCTGGGTGCCGAGCTGACCCGGCGCTTGCTGCAACAGGCCCCGGCGGCCTACCGCACCCAGGTCAACGACCTGCTGCTGACTGCCTTGGCCCGGGTGGTGTGCCGCTGGAGCGGCGCCGATTCGGCGCTGGTGGAGCTGGAAGGGCATGGCCGCGAAGACCTGTTCGACGACATCGACCTGAGCCGTACGGTGGGCTGGTTCACCAGCGCCTACCCGGTGCGGCTGACCCCGGCCGCCGAGCTTGGCGCCTCGATCAGGCAGGTCAAGGAACAGCTGCGCGGCGTGCCGCACAAAGGCATCGGTTTCGGTGTTTTGCGCTACCTGGGCGACGAGGCTGCGCGCACGTGCCTGGCCGAGCTGCCGGTGCCGCGCATCACCTTCAACTACCTGGGCCAGCTCGATGGCCAGTTCGATGAGCGGGCGCTGTTCGTGCCGGCCGCCGAAAGCGCAGGTGAGGAGCAGAGCCCGCTGGCGCCGCTGGGCAACTGGCTGGTGCTCAATGGCCAGGTGTATGGCGGCGAGCTGAGCCTGGCATTCAGCTTCAGCGGGCAGATGTTCGCCCGCGCGACCATCGAGCGGCTGGCGCGTGCCTACGAGGCGGAGCTGGCGGCGCTGGTCGAGCACTGCCAGGCACCGCAAGGGCTGACGCCGTCGGACTTCCCGCTGGCGGGCCTGAGCCAAGGGCAACTCGACGCACTGACGGTGGCGGTGGCCGAAATCGAAGACATCTACCCACTGTCGCCGATGCAGCAGGGCATGCTGTTCCATTCCACGTTCGGCGAGAGCGACGGCGACTACATCAACCAGATGCAGGTCGAGGTCGCAGGCCTGGATGTGGCACGCTTCGAGGCGGCCTGGAACGCAGTGCTCCAGGCTCATGACAGCCTGCGTTGTGTCTTCGTCTGGTCCGCCGACCAGGCCCAACCGGTGCAGGTAGTGCTGCGCGAGGCCCGTGTGCCGTTCAGCGAGCTGGACTGGCGCGGCCGTGATGACCTGGCGCATGCGCTCCCGTCACTGGCCGCCGAAGAACGTGGGCGCGGCTTCGATGTACTGCAGGCGCCATTGCTGCGCCTGGTGCTGGTGCGCCTGGAAGATGACCGCCATGCACTGGTCTACACCAGCCATCACATCCTCATGGACGGCTGGAGCAATGCGCAACTGCTGGGTGAAGTGCTGCAACGCTACTGTGGCGAGCGGCCCACGCAGGCGGCGGGCCGCTTTGGCGACTACATTGGCTGGTTGCAGCGCCAGGACCGAGCACAGAGCGAAGCGTTCTGGCGCGGGCAATTGGCCGCACTGCAAGCGCCCACCCGCCTGGCCAGCACCTGTCAGCATGTCGGTGTCGAAGGCTACGCCGAGCACAGCCTTTCTATCGATGCGCAGACCACCGCACGCCTGGGCCGCTTCGCCCGTGAGCGCAAGGTCACCGTCAACACCTTGGTGCAGGGTGCCTGGGCCTTGTTGCTGCAGCGTCGTGTCGGCCAGGACTGCGTGTCGTTCGGCGCCACCATGGCCGGTCGACCGGCCGAGCTGGCCGGTATCGAGCAGCAGATCGGCCTGTTCATCAATACCTTGCCGGTGATCGTGCCATGCACCGCCGGGCAGGCGCTTGGCGACTGGCTGGACGATTTGCAGGCGCTCAACCTGCGCATCCGCGAACACGAGCACACGCCACTGTTCGACATCCAGCGCTGGGCCGGGCAGGGCGGTGACGCGCTGTTCGACAGTCTGCTGGTGTTCGAAAACTACCCGGTGGCCGAGGCCCTGGAGCGTGGTTCGCCCTCGGGGCTGCGCTTTGGCCCAGTGCGCACACAGGAGCAGAGCAACTATCCGCTGACCCTGGTGGTCGGCCTGGAAAACAACCTGTCGCTGCGCTGCAGCTATGACCGACAGGCGTTCAGCGCGGCGATCATCAAGCAGATCGGCCAGCAACTGCGTCACTTGCTGCTGCAGATGCTCGAACACGGCGCGCAGGTGCCTGTCGAAGCCTTGCAATTGCTCGATGACCAGCAACGCCAGGTTGCGGTACAGGCCTGGAATAGTGCCCCGGCCACCTTCACGCCGAGCCAGCCGCTGCATCGCTTGATCGAAGCCCAGGCGGCCCGCGCGCCGCAAGCGCCGGCGCTGGTCTGCGAAGGCGAGCAGTTGAGCTATGCCGAGCTGAACCGCCGGGCCAACCAGGTCGCCCATGCGCTGATCGCCCGAGGCGTCGGCCCGGACGTGCTGGTGGGCCTGGCCGCGCCGCGCTCGCTGGAGATGGTGGTCGGCCTGCTGGCCATCCTCAAGGCCGGTGGCGCCTACGTGCCGCTGGACCCGGCCTACCCGCTGGAGCGCCTGCACTACATGATCGAGGACAGCGGCCTGCAGTTGCTGCTCGGCCAGGGCGACCTCGGGCTGAGCCTGGCGCCGAACGTGCAGGTGCTGGACCTGGCCGCCGACTACACCGACGACGCAGGCTTGGCCGAGGTCAACCCGAACGTCGCGGTGGGCCTGGATAACCTGGCCTATGTCATCTACACCTCCGGCTCCACCGGCAAGCCGAAGGGCACCTTGCTGCCGCACCGCAACGTGCTGCGCCTGTTCGAGGCCACGGACGGCTGGTTCGGCTTCGGCCCGCAGGACTGCTGGACGCTGTTCCACTCCTATGCCTTCGACTTCTCGGTATGGGAGCTGTTCGGCGCCTTGCTGCATGGTGGCCGCCTGGTGATCGTGCCGCAGGATGTCAGCCGTTCGCCGGAGGCCTTCTACCAACTGCTGTGCGAGCAGCGGGTGACCGTGCTCAACCAGACGCCGTCGGCGTTCCGCCAGCTGATGCAGGTGGCCTGTGCCGAAGGCCAGCGCAGCGACCAGCAGCTGCGCTACGTGGTATTTGGCGGCGAGGCGCTGGAGGTCGGCAGCCTGCGCCCGTGGTTCGAGCGCTTCGGCGATCGTGCGCCGCAACTGGTCAACATGTACGGCATCACCGAAACCACGGTGCACGTGACCTACCGTCCATTGTCGCTGGCTGACCTGGCGCAGGGCGCGTCGAGCCCGATTGGCGTGCCGATCCCGGACCAGAGCTTGTACGTGCTCGACAGCGACCTCAACCCGGTGGCTGCCGGCTGTGTCGGCGAGCTGTACGTCGGCCGCCAGGGCCTGGCGCGTGGCTACCTCAAGCGCGCCGGGCTCAGCGCCACGCGCTTCATTCCCGACCCGTTCGGCGACAGCGGTGCGCGGCTGTACCGCAGTGGCGACCTGGCCCGCTGGCGCGCCGATGGGGTGATCGAGTACGTCGGGCGGATGGACCATCAGGTGAAGATCCGTGGCTTCCGCATCGAGCTGGGCGAGATCCAGGCGCGGCTGCAGGCGCTGCCCCAGGTGCGTGAGGCCGTGGTGCTGGCCCAGGAGGGGCCGAGCGGCACCCAGCTGGTCGGCTACCTGGTGGCCGGGCAAGCGGTGGCCGACCAGGCGGTCTGGCGTGAGGCGGTCAAGGCCGCGCTGCGCGAGGACCTGCCGGAGTACATGGTGCCGGCGCACCTGCTGCTGCTCGAGCGCATGCCGCTGACCGCCAACGGCAAGCTCGACCGCCGTGCCTTGCCGGCGGCGGACGCCAGCCTGCTGCAACAGGCGTATGTGGCGCCAGTCACTGAACTTGAACAGCAGGTGGCAGGCATCTGGGCCCAGGTGCTGGAACTGGAGCAAGTAGGCTTGAGCGACAACTTCTTCGAGCTTGGCGGCCATTCGTTGCTGGCCACCCAGGTCGTACTGCGCCTGCGCGACGCGCTGGGCCATGAAGTGCCGGTCAAGACGCTGTTTCTGGCCCGCGACCTGGCAGACTTCTGCGTGGCTTTGCAGGCCCTGCAGCCTGCCCTCGAACCACTGCACGATGTTTTGGCTAAATCCTTGGAGGACCTCAATCGTCTAACTGCCGATGATCTTGAAAAACTGATTTCCTAGTGAGGACACGGCATGCAGCAACTAATCGAATCGGTAAGCGCGCTTTCTTCCGAGAAACGCAAAGCCTTGGCGATTCTGCTGAGTCAGAAGGGGGTCAATCTTTATGGCATCGCGCCGATTTTCCGGCGTGATGCCAACGAGCCCCTTCGGCTGTCCTATGCCCAGGAACGTCAGTGGTTCCTATGGAACCTGGAGCCGCACAGCGCGGCGTATCACATCCCCACGGCGCTGCGCTTGCGTGGCACCCTGGACATGGCCGCGCTGCAGCGCAGCTTCGCGACGCTGATCGAGCGTCACGAAGTACTGCGCAGCGTGTTCGTCGAGGTCGACGGGCAGTTGCTGCAGCAGGTTCGTGCGCCGTTCGCGCTGCCGCTGCCGGTGCAGGTACTGCCCGATGCCGGGCAACTGGAACAGGCAGTGGCGGCGGAGATCGCCGAGCTCTTCGACCTGGGCGAAGGGCCGTTGCTGCGCGCACGTTTGCTGCAGGTGAGCGAAGAAGACCATGTGCTGGTATTGACCCAGCACCACATCATTTCCGACGGCGCCTCGATGCAGTTGATGGTCGAGGAGCTGATCGACTGCTATGCCGCGTTCAGTCGTGGCCAGCAGCCCGACCTGCCGGCGCTGCCGATCCAGTACGCCGACTATGCATTGTGGCAGCGCCAATGGATGGAGGCTGGCGAGCGCGAGCGCCAATTGGCCTACTGGACCACCCGCCTGGGCGGCGAGCAGCCGGTGCTGGAGCTGCCGCTGGATCGTCCGCGGCCAGCGTTGCAGAGCTGGCGTGGTGCACGCCTGGATATCGAACTGTCGGCCGAGCTGGGCAAGGGTTTGCAAGAGGTGGCGCGGCAGCAAGGGGCGACCCTGTACATGGTCCTGCTGGCGTCGTTCCAGGCGCTGTTGCACCGCTACAGCCGACAGCGCGATATCCGTGTCGGCGTGCCGATCGGCAACCGCAACCGCGCCGAGACCGAGCGCCTGATCGGCTTCTTCGTCAATACCCAGGTGCTCAGCGCCGAAGTCGATGGTCAGGCGCCGTTCACCACATTGCTGCAACAGACCAAGGAGGCGGCGCTGGGGGCCCAGGAGCATCAGGACCTGCCGTTCGAGCAACTGGTCGAAGCCTTGGCGCCGGAGCGCAACCTCAGCCACAGCCCGTTGTTCCAGGTGCTGTTCAATCACCAGGCGCACCGTGGCGAGGGTCGGCAGGCCCATGAGCTGCCGGGGCTGCGGGTGGAATCGCTGAACTGGGAGAGCCAGACCGCGCAATTCGACCTGATGCTCGATACCCATGAAGAGCAGGGGCAGTTGTGGGCGTCGCTGACCTACGCGACCGACCTGTTCGACTGCACCACCATCGAGCGCCTGGCGGGCCACTGGCAGGCGTTGCTCGAAGGTATCGTCAGCGCGCCCGGCACGCGCGTCAGCGAGTTGCCGATGCTGAGCACGGCGGAACGTGCCGCCACCCTGGCTGCCTGGAATACCGCCCCGGGCACCTTCACGCCGAGCCAGCCGCTGCATCGCCTGATCGAAGCCCAGGCGGCCCGCGCGCCGCAAGCGCCGGCGCTGGTCTGCGAAGGCGAGCAGTTGAGCTACGCCGAGCTGAACCGCCGGGCCAACCGGGTCGCCCATGCGCTGATCGCCCGAGGCGTCGGCCCGGACGTGCTGGTGGGCCTGGCCGCGCCGCGCTCGCTGGAGATGGTGGTCGGCCTGCTGGCCATCCTCAAGGCCGGTGGCGCCTACGTGCCGCTGGATCCGGCCTACCCGCTGGAGCGCCTGCACTACATGATCGAGGACAGCGGCCTGCAGTTGCTGCTCGGCCAGGGCGACCTCGGGCTGAGCCTGGGGGCGAACGTGCAAGTGCTGGACCTGGCCGCCGACTACACCGACGACGCAGGCTTGGCCGAGGTCAACCCGAACGTCGCGGTGGGCCTGGATAACCTGGCCTATGTCATCTACACCTCCGGCTCCACCGGCAAGCCGAAGGGCACCTTGCTGCCGCACCGCAACGTGCTGCGCCTGTTCGAGGCCACGGACGGCTGGTTCGGCTTCGGCCCGCAGGACTGCTGGACGCTGTTCCACTCCTATGCCTTCGACTTCTCGGTATGGGAGCTGTTCGGCGCCTTGCTGCATGGTGGCCGCCTGGTGATCGTGCCGCAGGATGTCAGCCGTTCGCCGGAGGCCTTCTACCAACTGCTGTGCGAGCAGCGGGTGACCGTGCTCAACCAGACGCCGTCGGCGTTCCGCCAGCTGATGCAGGTGGCCTGTGCCGAAGGCCAGCGCAGCGACCAGCAGCTGCGCTACGTGGTATTTGGCGGCGAGGCGCTGGAGGTCGGCAGCCTGCGCCCGTGGTTCGAGCGCTTCGGCGATCGTGCGCCGCAACTGGTCAACATGTACGGCATCACCGAAACCACGGTGCACGTGACCTACCGTCCATTGTCGCTGGCTGACCTGGCGCAGGGCGCGTCGAGCCCGATTGGCGTGCCGATCCCGGACCAGAGCTTGTACGTGCTCGACAGCGACCTCAACCCGGTGGCTGCCGGCTGTGTCGGCGAGCTGTACGTCGGCCGCCAGGGCCTGGCGCGTGGCTACCTCAAGCGCGCCGGGCTCAGCGCCACGCGCTTCATTCCCGACCCGTTCGGCGACAGCGGTGCGCGGCTGTACCGCAGTGGCGACCTGGCCCGCTGGCGCGCCGATGGGGTGATCGAGTACGTCGGGCGGATGGACCATCAGGTGAAGATCCGTGGCTTCCGCATCGAGCTGGGCGAGATCCAGGCGCGGCTGCAGGCGCTGCCCCAGGTGCGTGAGGCCGTGGTGCTGGCCCAGGAGGGGCCGAGCGGCACCCAGCTGGTCGGCTACCTGGTGGCCGGGCAAGCGGTGGCCGACCAGGCGGTCTGGCGTGAAGCGATCAAGGCCGCGCTGCGCGAGGACCTGCCGGAGTACATGGTGCCGGCGCACCTGCTGCTGCTCGAGCGCATGCCGCTGACCGCCAACGGCAAGCTCGACCGCCGCGCCTTGCCGGCGGCGGATGCCAGCCTGCTGCAACAGGCCTATGTAGCCCCGCAAAGCGAAATGGAACAGCGCATTGCTGCTGTCTGGGCCGAGGTGCTGCGTCTGGAGCGGGTCGGCTTGAGCGACAACTTCTTCGAGCTGGGTGGCGACTCGATCATTTCCATCCAGGTGGTCAGCCGTGCCCGTCAGGCCGGTATTCATTTCACCCCCAAGCAGCTGTTCCAGTACCAGACCGTGCAGGGCCTGGCCCGTGTGGCGCGCGAGGGCGGCGCGGCGCCGCGTATCGACCAGGGCGCGGTGCAGGGCGGCATGCCGCTGCTGCCGGTACAGCAGTGGTTCTTCGGCGAAGTGACCGACCACGCGCACCACTGGAACCAGTCAGTGCTGCTGCGTCCCACTCGGGTCTTGCAGGCGGCGACCGTCGAGGCGGCCTTGCAGGCTCTGCTGGTGCAGCACGATGCGTTGCGCCTGCGCTTTACCCGCGAGCAGGGGCAGTGGCAGGCCAGTCACGGTCAGCCTGGCCAGGCCAAGGACCTGCTCTGGCAGCGGCAGGCCGCCGACCAGGACGCGCTGCTGGCACTGTGTGAAGCGGCGCAACGCAGCCTGAGCCTGGAAGGGCCGCTGCTGCGTGCTGTGCTGGTCGGCATGGGTGACGGCAGCCAACGCCTGCTGCTGGTGATCCACCACCTGGTCATCGACGGCGTGTCCTGGCGCGTGCTGTTCGAGGACCTGCAACAGGCCTGCGCGCAACTGGATGCGCAGCAGCCTGTGCGGCTGCCGGCAAAAACCAGTGCCTACAAGGCCTGGGCCGAGCGTTTGGGGGAGCACGCCCGTAGTGACGCCATGGCGCGCGAGCTGGCCTGGTGGCAAGGCCAGCTGGCCGATGCTCCGCAGGGCCTGCCGTGCGCCAATCCGGCCGGCGGCCAGCAGAACCGCCATGCCCGCAGCCTGCATACGCGGCTGGACAGCGAGCTCACCCGGCAGTTGCTGCAGCAGGCCCCGGCGGCTTACCGCACCCAGGTCAACGACCTGCTGCTGACCGCGCTGGCCCGGGTGGTGTGCCGCTGGAGCGCGCAGCACACCGCGCTGATCCAACTTGAAGGGCATGGCCGCGAAGACCTGTTCGACGACATCGACCTGACTCGCACCGTCGGCTGGTTCACTACCTTGTTCCCGCTGGCCCTCACGCCTGCGCAGGACCTGGCAGGCTCGATCAAGGCGGTCAAGGAGCAACTGCGCGCCGTCCCCGCCAAGGGCATCGGCTACGGCATGCTCCGCCACCTGGGCGATGCGGCGGTGCAGGCCGGCCTTGCCGCGTTGCCGGTGCCGCGTATCACCTTCAACTATCTGGGGCAGTTCGATGGCAGTTTCGACGCCGAGCAGGGTGCACTGTTCGTCCCGGTCGGCGAGCCGCGCGGCGAGGAGCAGAGCCCGGCGGCGCCGCTGGGCAACTGGCTGACGCTCAATGGGCAGGTCTACGGTGGTGAACTGACCATCGCCTGGACCTACAGCCACGAGATGTTCTCTGCGGCCACCGTCCAGGCCTTGGCCGATGACTACGCTGCCGAGCTGAAGGCGCTCATCGCCCATTGCTGCGACCCGCACCATGCCGGTGTCACGCCCTCGGACTTCCCGCTGGCACGCCTGGATCAGGCGCACCTCGACCAGTTGCTGGACGACCCGCGCGCGGTCGAGGATGTCTACCCGTTGTCGCCGATGCAGCAGGGCATGCTGTTCCATAGCCTGTATGGCCAGGGCAACGGCGACTATATCAACCAGATGCGGGTGACCGTGGAAGGCTTGCAGGTCGAGCGTTTCCGTGCAGCCTGGCAGGCGTCGGCCGATGCCCAGCCGATCCTGCGCAGTCGCTTCGCCTGGGAAGGTGACATCGGCCAGCCGCTGCAGATCGTCCAGCGCCAGGTCCAGGTGCCGTTCGACTACCTCGACTGGCATGCCGAGGCCGAGCCTGGCGCACGCCTGGACGCTCTGGCCGAGGCCGAGCGCGCACGTGGTTTCGACCTGCGTGAGGCGCCGTTGCTGCGTATGACCGTGGTGCGCACCGGCGAGCAATGCTTCGAGCTGATCTACACCAACCATCACATTCTCATGGACGGCTGGAGCAACTCCCAGTTGATGGGGGAAGTGCTGCAGCGTTATGCCGGCCAGGCGCCGGCCCAGGCCGGGCGTTATCGCGACTACATCGACTGGTTGCAGCGCCAGGATCCGGCGGTCAGCGAAGCGTTCTGGCGCGAGCGCCTGGCCGAGCTGGAGGCGCCCACACGTTTGGCCCAGGGCCTGCAAGCCGAGCCTGGCAGCGGGTACGCCAGCCATGTGCGGCAGGTCGACGCCGAGCGCACGCAGCGCCTGGAAGCCTTCGCCCGCCAGCAGAAGGTCACTGTCAACACCCTGCTGCAAGCAGCCTGGCTACTGCTGTTGCAGCGCTACAGCGGGCAGGCCACGGTGGCCTTCGGCGCCACTGTGGCGGGCCGGCCGCTGGAGTTGCCGGGTATCGAGCAGCAGATCGGTCTGTTCATCAATACCCTGCCGGTGATCGCCACCCCACAGCCGGCCCAGTCCGTGGCCGACTGGCTGCAGGCAGTGCAGGCGCTCAACCTTGGCTTGCGTGAGCATGAGCACACGCCCTTGTTCGATATCCAGCGCTGGGCCGGGCAGGGCGGTGACGCGCTGTTCGACAGCCTGCTGGTGTTCGAGAACTACCCGGTGGCCGAGGCCCTGGAGCGTGGCGCGCCACAGGAGCTGCGCTTCGGCAGCGTCGACAGTCGCGAGCAGACCAACTACCCGCTGACTCTGGGCGTGAACCTGGGCGGTACCCTGGAGCTGCACTACAGCTTCATGCGTGCCCATTTCGATGAGGCAGCCATTGTCCGCCTGGACCAGCAACTGGTCGGCCTGATGGAGCAGTTCAGCCAGGCGCCCGCTGCGGCCTTGGGCAACCTGAGCCTGCTCGATAGCCAGGCCCGGCAGGCTCTGGCCGTGGCCAACGCGCCGCAGCCATGGCAGGACGGCTTGCTGGTGCACCAACGCATCGCGGCCCAGGCCGCGCGCCGGCCTCAGGCTCCAGCGGTACTGTTCGGTGACCAGGTGCTGGACTTCGCCAGCCTGGAGCGTCAGGCCAACCAACTGGCCCATCGCCTGGTCGCCGAAGGCGTAGGCGCCGAGATCCGTGTCGGCGTGGCCCTGCCCCGTGGGCCGCAGGTGATCGTGGCCTTGCTCGCCGTGCTCAAGGCCGGTGGCGCCTATGTGCCCCTGGACGCCAGCTATCCGGCCGAGCGCCTGGCCTACCTGATGCAGGACTCTGGTATCGCCCTGTTGCTCAGCGACTCGACCTTGCGCGGGCAACTGCCGCTGCCGGCGGCGTTGGCTGCCCTCTATCTCGACCAGCTCGACCTGGCCGCACAGCCGACCCATGCGCCGCGAACAGTCGTGCAGCCGCAGAGCCTGGCCTATGTGATCTACACCTCCGGTTCCACCGGCAAGCCCAAGGGGGTGTGCGTCGAGCACGGCCCGCTGGCGATGCACTGCGAAGCCATCGGCCGGCGCTATGCCATGGTCGAGGACGATTGCGAGCTGCACTTCATGTCGTTTGCCTTCGACGGCGCTCATGAGCGCTGGCTCACCGCGTTGACCCACGGCAGCCGCCTGCTGGTGCGGGATGACAGCCTCTGGGAGCCAGGCCAGACCTGCACGCGCATGCGTGAGCACGGCGTGACCGTGGCGGCGTTCCCGCCAGCGTACCTGTTGCAGATGGCCGAGCACGTCGAGCTGCATGGCCAGGCGCCGAAGGCGCGCATTTACTGCTTCGGCGGCGACGCGGTGCCGCGTGACAGCTACCAGCGCGTGCATGCCGCCCTGGCGCCGGAGCACATCATCAACGGCTACGGCCCGACCGAGACGGTGGTGACCCCGCTGATCTGGAAAGCCGACCGCGCGACCGACTGCGGCGCTGCCTACGCACCGATCGGCACGCGTATCGGCGACCGTCGCACCTACGTGCTGGCCGCCGACCTGAGCCTGCTGCCAGCCGGCCTGCAGGGTGAGCTGTACCTTGGTGGCCACGGGCTGGCCCGTGGCTACCTGGACCGGCCGGGCATGACCGCCGAGCGCTTCGTGCCCGACCCGCACGGCGAGCCGGGCGCGCGCCTGTACCGCAGTGGCGACCTGGTACGCGAGCGCCGCGATGGCGTGTTCGACTACCAGGGGCGCGTGGACAACCAGGTGAAAATCCGCGGTTTCCGCGTTGAACTGGGCGAAGTCGAGGCCCGCCTGCTGGCCCAGGCGGGTGTGCGCGATGCCGCCGTGGTCGCCCGGCCAGGCCCGAGCGGCCAGCAGTTGGTCGGTTATGTGGTGGCGTCGCAGCCAGGTCAGGCTGATGCCGCGTGGTGCGACGCGCTCAGGGCGAGCCTGCGCGACGTGCTGCCGGACTATATGGTTCCGGCGCATGTCCTGGCGCTTGCCAGCATGCCGCTGACCCCCAACGGCAAGCTTGACCGCAAGGCGCTGCCCCAGCCTGAGGCCGGTCAGTCCCGACAGGATCACCAGCCACCGCGTACCGCGCTGGAGCAGACGGTGGCGGCGATCTGGGCCGATGTGCTCAAGCTGCCGCAGGTGGGCTTGCACGATCACTTCTTCGAGCTGGGTGGTCATTCGTTGCTGGCCACCCAGGTCGTCGCCCGGGTGCGTCACGCTTTGCAGGTCGAGGTGGCGCTGCGCACCTTGTTCGAGCATGGCACCCTGCAAGCGTTCTGCGCCCAGCTGTCTGAGTCTGCCAACGCAGCGGTTCCCGCCATCGGCCTGGCCGATCGCTCGCGGGCGCTGGCCTTGTCCTATGCCCAGGAGCGTCAGTGGTTCCTCTGGCAGCTGGCCCCGGACAGCGCCGCCTACCATATTCCGGTGGCCCTGCGCCTGCGCGGGGCATTGTGTGTCGAAGCCCTGCGCCGGGCGTTCGAACACTTGGTGGCGCGGCACGAGAGCCTGCGCACGGTGTTCGTGCATGCACAGGGGCGTACCGAGCAGGTGATACAGGCGCCGTATGCCTTCGAGCTGCCGTTGCAGGTGCTGGCCGATGCCAGCGATGCCGCGCTGCTGCCGCGGGTGGAACAGGAGGTCGCACGGCCGTTCGACCTCGCGCAGGGCCCGCTGCTGCGCGCCTGCCTGTTGCGCCAGGGCCGCGATGAACATGTGCTGGTGCTGGTGATGCATCACATCGTCAGCGATGGTGTGTCGATGCAGGTCATGGTCGACGAACTGGTGGCCCTGTACGACGCCTTTGACCAGGGGCAGGCACCGCGCCTTGCGCCGCTGCCGATCCAGTACGCTGACTATGCCGCCTGGCAGCGCCAGTGGATGGACGCTGGTGAGCGTGAGCGGCAGCTGACCTATTGGGTCGAACGCCTGGGTGGCACCCAGCCTGTGCTCGAACTGCCGCTGGATCACCCGCGCCCGGCGATGCGCAGCCAAGCCGGTGCCAGTTTGACGCTGGCCCTGCCCGGTGAGCTGCAGCAGGCGTTGCGCGCGCTGGCCAGGCAACAGGGGGTGACGCTGTTCATGCTGTTGCTGGCGGCTTACCAGACGTTGCTGCACCGCTACAGCGGCCAGTCCGACATCCGTGTCGGTGTGCCGATCGCCAACCGCAACCATGCCTGCACCGAAGGCATGATCGGCTTCTTCGTCAACACCCAGGTGCTCAAGGCCGAGTTCGCGCCGCAGGCGACCTTTGCCGCGCTGCTGGGCCAGGTGCGCCAGGCGGCGCTGGAGGCCCAGGCCTACCAGGACCTGCCGTTCGAGCAACTGGTCGAGGCCCTGGCGCCGGAGCGCAACCTCAGCCACAGCCCGCTGTTCCAGGCACTGTTCAACTACCAGAGCGGCGCACGCCGTGGCCAGGGCGCGCAACAGGCGCATGCCTTGAGCGTCGAAGGGCTGCAATGGGATACCGGTGTCGCTCAGTTCGACCTGACCTTGGATGTGTTCGACAGCGAAGAGGGCATGCTGGCCTCGTTGGTGTATGCCACCGACCTGTTCGAGCGCTCGACCATCGAGCGGCTGTCCACCCACTTCATCAACCTGCTGCGAGCCATCGTCGAGCAACCGCACCAACCGGTGGCCGAACTGCCATTGCTGGCGGCTGCCGAGCGCGAGCGCACCCTGGTCACGTGGAACGCCACCGCTGAACAGTACCCGCTGCAGCAGAGCATCCAGCAACTGATCGAGGCCCAGGTGCAGCGCACCCCGGATGCCCCGGCGCTGGCCTTCGGCGAGGTGCGCCTGAGCTACGCCCAGCTCAACGCCCGCGCCAACCGCCTGGCCCATCGCCTGATCGCCCTGGGGGTCGGCGCGGATGGGCTGGTGGGCATCGCGGTGGAGCGTTCGGTGGAGATGGTGGTCGGTTTGCTGGCCATCCTCAAGGCCGGTGGCGCCTACGTGCCGCTGGACCCGGACTACCCCGAAGACCGCCTGCGCTACATGCTCGAGGACAGCGGCGTGCAGCTGCTGCTGACCCAGAGCCACCTGCAACTGCCGCTGGCCGAAGGCGTGCAGACCCTGGCGCTGGACCTGGAGCCGGGCGCCGATGACGTGCGCAACCCGAACGTGGCGGTGGCCCCTGAAAACCTGGCGTATGTGATCTACACCTCCGGCTCCACAGGCCGGCCGAAAGGCGCGGGCAACCGCCATTCGGCCCTGGTCAACCGACTGTGCTGGATGCAACAGGCCTACCGGCTGGATGCCCGCGACAGCGTGTTGCAGAAAACGCCGTTCAGCTTCGACGTGTCGGTATGGGAGTTCTTCTGGCCCTTGATGACCGGTGCGCGGCTGGTGGTTGCCGCGCCGGGTGATCACCGCGACCCGGCCCGCCTGGTCGAGCTGATCACCGGCGAAAACATCACCACGCTGCACTTCGTGCCGTCGATGCTCCAGGCGTTCCTGCAAGACAGCGGCGTGCCGCGCTGCACGAGCCTTGCGCGCATCGTCTGCAGTGGCGAAGCGCTGCCAGCGGATGCCCAGCAGCAGGTGTTCGCCAAGCTGCCGAAGGCGGGCCTGTACAACCTGTACGGCCCGACCGAGGCGGCTATCGACGTGACCCACTGGACCTGCCGTGAGGAAGGGCGGGACAGCGCGCCGATCGCCAACCTGGCCTGCTACATCCTCGATGCCGAGCTGCAACCGGTGCCGGTGGGCGTGCTGGGCGAGCTGTACCTGGCCGGCGCAGGCCTGGCGCGCGGTTACCACCGCCGCCCGGGGCTGACCGCCGAGCGTTTCGCCGTAAGCCCATACGGCAATGGCGAGCGCATGTACCGCACCGGTGACCTGGCGCGCTACCGCGCGGACGGGGTGATCGAGTACGCCGGGCGTATCGACCACCAGGTCAAGCTGCGTGGCCTGCGCATCGAACTGGGTGAGATCGAGGCGCGTCTGCTGGAGCACGACCTGGTGCGTGAAGCCGTGGTGACGGTGCCGGACGGCAAGCAGCTGGTCGGTTATGTGGTGCTGGCCAGCGAGGCCGCCGATTGGCAGGCACAACTGGCCGAGCACCTGCGCCGTGGCCTGCCGGACTACATGGTGCCGAACCAGTGGCTGGTACTGGACGGCCTGCCGCTGTCGCCCAACGGCAAGCTCGACCGCAAGGCTTTGCCACGCCCGGACCAGACCGCCAAGGCTCGCGACTATCAGGCGCCGGCCACACCCACCGAAATCACCCTGGCCGAGATCTGGCAGGCCGTGCTTGGCGCAGGCCCAGTGGGCGTTACCGAGAACTTCTTCGCCCTGGGTGGTGACTCGATCATGTCGATCCAGGTGGTCAGCCGTGCGCGACAGGCCGGGATCCATATCACGCCCAAGGCATTGTTCCAGCACCAGACCGTGCAGCGCCTGGCGGCCGTGGCCCAGCTCGGGGAGGCGGTGGTACCGCGTATCGACCAGGGCCCGGTGACGGGGAGCGCGCCATTGCTGCCGTTCCAGCAGTGGTTCTTCGCCCAGCGCATGAGCGAGCCGCAGCACTGGAACCAGTCGCTGTTGCTGCGCGGCACCGAAACGGTGGATGCCGCCGCATTGGAGCAGGCGCTGCTGGCACTGTACGCCCAGCACGACGCCCTGCGCCTGCGCTTTGCCGACGGCAGCGCCGAGCACGGTCCGCTGCAACCGGCCCAGCCGTTGCTGTGGCGTGCCGCACTGCGCAGCGCCGAGGAAATCGAGGCGACCTGCGAAGAGGCCCAGCGTAGCCTGGACCTGGCCCAGGGCCCGCTGTTGCGTGCGGTGCTGATCGAGCTGGCCGACGGTGGCCAGCGCCTGCTGCTGGTGATCCACCACCTGGTGGTCGATGGCGTGTCCTGGCGCGTGCTGCTGGAAGACCTGCACGATGCCTACCGCCAGGCCCTGGCGGGCAGCACGCCGAAACTGCCGGCCAAGACCAGCGCCTTCAAGGCCTGGGGCGAGCGCCTGCAGCAGCATGCCGCAAGCCTGGGCAACGAGCTGGTCTACTGGCAAGGGCAACTGGCCGGTGCGCCACAGGGCCTGCCCGAGGCCGAGCCGGGCGCCAGCCTGCAGAACCGTCACCGCCAGAGCGTGCAGGCACGCCTGGGTGCCGAGCTGACCCGGCGCTTGCTGCAACAGGCCCCGGCGGCCTACCGCACCCAGGTCAACGACCTGCTGCTGACTGCCTTGGCCCGGGTGGTGTGCCGCTGGAGCGGCGCCGATTCGGCGCTGGTGGAGCTGGAAGGGCATGGCCGCGAAGACCTGTTCGACGACATCGACCTGAGCCGTACGGTGGGCTGGTTCACCAGCGCCTACCCGGTGCGGCTGACCCCGGCCGCCGAGCTTGGCGCCTCGATCAGGCAGGTCAAGGAACAGCTGCGCGGCGTGCCGCACAAAGGCATCGGTTTCGGTGTTTTGCGCTACCTGGGCGACGAGGCTGCGCGCACGTGCCTGGCCGAGCTGCCGGTGCCGCGCATCACCTTCAACTACCTGGGCCAGCTCGATGGCCAGTTCGATGAGCGGGCGCTGTTCGTGCCGGCCGCCGAAAGCGCAGGTGAGGAGCAGAGCCCGCTGGCGCCGCTGGGCAACTGGCTGGTGCTCAATGGCCAGGTGTATGGCGGCGAGCTGAGCCTGGCATTCAGCTTCAGCGGGCAGATGTTCGCCCGCGCGACCATCGAGCGGCTGGCGCGGGCCTACGAGGCGGAGCTGGCGGCGCTGGTCGAGCACTGCCAGGCACCGCAAGGGCTGACGCCGTCGGACTTCCCGCTGGCGGGCCTGAGCCAGGCGCAACTCGACGCACTGCCGGTGGCGGTGGCCGAAATCGAAGACATCTACCCACTGTCGCCGATGCAGCAGGGCATGCTGTTCCACAGCCTGTCCGACGCAGGCGACGACCTGTACGTCAACCAGCTCAGCCTGCCGGTCGCGGGGCTCGAGCAAGAGCGCTTCCGCGCCGCCTGGCAGCATGTGATCGGCCGTCACGAGATCCTGCGTACGTCCTTCCACTGGGAAGGCGGCCAGAGCGCGCCGTTGCAGGTGGTGCACCGTCACGTCGACGTGGCGATGACCGTGCTCGACTGGCGGGCACGAACCTTTACCGCCGCCGACCTTGAGGCGGTCGCCCGCGCGCAGCGTGGCTTCGACCTCGGCCAGGTGCCGCTGCAGCGCCTGTTGCTGGTGCGCACAGGCGACGCCGAGCACCAGTTGGTGTGGACCAGCCACCATATCCTCATGGACGGCTGGAGCAGCTCGCAGTTGTTCGGCGAGGTGCTGCAGCACTACGCCAGCGGTGAAGTGACCGGCGACAGCGGCCGCTACCGTGACTTCATCGCCTGGTTGCAGGCGCAGGATCAGGGGCGCCTGCAGGACTACTGGCAGGGCCGTCTGCGCCTGCTCGATGCGCCGACCCAACTGAGCCAGTCGATTCACCCGCGGCACACTGCCGACCTGCCGGGGCACGAGGCGCTGTACACCCGTTGGGACGCCCAGCGCACCGCCGCCTTGCAGCAGCACTGCCGGGCCCAGGGCATTACCGCCAACACCCTGATCCAGGGCGCCTGGCTGTTGCTGCTGCAGCGTTACACCGGCCAGCGCAGCGTGGCCTTCGGCGCTACGGTGGCCGGTCGCCCCGAGAGCCTGGCCAACGCGCAGCACATGCTTGGCCTGTTCATCAACACCTTGCCGGTGATCCAGACCCTCGAGCCGACACAACGCCTGGATCAGTGGCTGCAGCAGTTGCAGGCCGACAACCTGGACCTGCGCGAGCACGCCCATGCGCCGCTGGCTGACATCCAGCGTTGGTCGGGGCAGGGTGGCCAGGCCCTGTTCGACAGTATCATCGTGTTCGAGAACTACCCCATCGACCAACGCCTGGAGCAGGCCCAGGGCGGCCTGCGCTTCGGCGCCTCGAGCAGCCACGACGTCACCAACTTCCCCATGGACCTGGCGGTAACCCTCGGCGAGACCCTGGCCATCGAGTACCTGTTCCTGCGTAGCCACTTCACGGCCGAGGCCGTCCAGGGCATTCGCGCACTGATGGAGACCCTGCTGCAGTCGATGATCGACAGCCCTGCCGAATGCATCGGCAATCTGCAACGGCTCAGCCCGGCGCAGTCTCAGGCGCTCGACGCCTGGGGCGCGGTGCCGGCGCAGACCGGCGAGCCGGTGATGCTGGCCCAGCTGATCGCTCGCCAGGCGGCTGCGCGGCCCGAGGCCATCGCCGCCGAGTGTGCCGGCCAGAGCCTCAGCTACGCGGCGCTGGAGGCCCGTTCCGACGTGCTGGCGCGGCAACTGCTCGCCCGTGGTGCCGGCCCGGAGGTACTGGTGGGCGTAGCCCTGGAACGCTCGGTGGACATGCTGGTGGCCCTGTTGGCGGTGTTCAAGAGCGGCGCGGCTTATGTGCCGCTGGACCTGAACTACCCGGCCGAACGCCTGGCCTTCATGATCCAGGACTCCGGCATGCGCCAGCTGATCGGTCGTGCCGACCTGGGGCAGCGCTTGCCCCTGCCCGTGGGCCTGGAACCGCTCGACCCGGCGACCCTGGCGTGCGAAGCCGGTACGCCGGCCAGCGTGTTCCCGGTGCCGGGCGAGCACAGCCTGGCCTACTTGATCTACACCTCTGGCTCGACCGGTGTGCCCAAGGGCGTGGCGGTCAGCCACGGACCTTTGAGCATGCATTGCCAGGCCATCGCCGAGCTCTACGAGATGCAGGCCGGCACCCGAGAGCTGCACTTCATGTCGTTCGCCTTCGACGGTGCCCACGAGCGCTGGCTAACCACGCTGGCGGTGGGCGGTACGCTGATCTTGCGCGACAACGAACTGTGGACGCCCCAGCAGACTTGCGAGGCGCTGAGCCGGGGCCGGGTCGACATCGCCTGCTTCCCGCCCGCCTACCTGAAACAGGTGGCCGAATATGTGCAGCGCAGCGGTGTCGAGCCGCCCCCGGTGCGTATCTACTGCCTGGGCGGCGACGCCGTGCCGGAGCAGACCTTGGCCGAGGTGCGCGAGGTGCTGCGGCCACGCTACATCACCAATGGCTATGGGCCGACTGAAACGGTAGTCACGCCGATGCTCTGGAAGGCCTCGGCCGAAGAGCCCTGCGGCGCGGCCTACGCACCCATCGGCCGAGTCGTGGGGCAGCGCTCGCTACGGGTGCTGGACGATGACCTCAACCCATTGCCGGTCGGTTTTGCCGGGCAGCTGTTCATCGGTGGCCATGGCGTGGCTCGCGGCTATCACCAGCGGCCATCGATCACTGCCGAGCGGTTCGTGCCCGACCCGTTCGGTGAGCCCGGGGCACGTTTCTACCGTTCCGGTGACCTGGTGCGCCTGCGTCAAAGCGGAATACTGGACTACGTCGGGCGTCTGGATCACCAGGTGAAGGTGCGGGGCTTCCGCATCGAGCTGGGCGAGATCGAAGCCAGCCTGCGCCAGCAACCGGGTGTCGGCGATGCCGTGGTGATCGCTCGCGACGGTGTTTCCGGCAAGCAGTTGATCGGCTACGTGGCGGCCACCGCCGAGGTTCGCGGCGATCAGCTCAAGGCCGCCCTGGCCGAAACGCTGCCGGCCTACATGGTGCCGTTGCAGGTGATCTGCCTGGAGCGCCTGCCGGTCTCGCCCAATGGCAAGCTCGACCGCAAGGCCCTGCCGGAGCCCACCTTCGACCTGGCCAGCCATGTGCCCCCGCGCTGCGAGGAGGAACAATGGATGGCGCAGATCTGGGCCGAGGTGCTGCAGGTGGAGCAGGTGGGGATCACCGATAACTTCTTCGAGCTGGGCGGCGATTCGATTCTCAGCCTGCAGGTGATTTCGCGGGTGCGCAACCATGCGCAACTGAAACTGGAGCTCAAGCTGCGCGACCTGATGCGTTGCCAGACCATCGCCAACCTGTTCGACCAGCAGGGCGTGTCGCGGGTCAGCGGCGAGCAGCAGGCCGTGGTGGTGGAGGGCGCCTTCCCGCTGATCCCGATCCAGGAGTGGTTCTTCACCGCGCAAACCCATGCGCCGGAACACTTCAACCAGGCCTTGATCCTTCGTGCCAACCAGCCACTGGATGCGCAGGCGCTGGAGCGCACGCTGACCTGCATGCTCGGCCAGCACGATGCCTTGCGCCTGCGTTTCAGCCACGAGCAGGGGCGCTGGATCCAGCGTTACCAGCCGTTGCAGGAGTGCCTGCAGCGCCTTGGTGATGACCCGCTGCTGTGGGTGCGCGAGGTGGCCGACGAAGAAGCGCTGGAGGACCTGGCCAATGAACTGCAACGCAGCCTGGACCTGGCCCAGGGGCCACTGATGCGCGGCTTGCTGGCGACCCTGGGTAATGGCCAGGTACGCCTGCTGCTGGTGATCCACCACCTGGTGATCGACGGTGTGTCCTGGCGTGTGCTGCTGCAGGACTTGCAGGAGGCCTACCAGGCCTTGCTCGCCGACCGGGAGCCGCGTTTGCCGCAGCGCACCAGCAGCTTCGGTGAATGGGCCGCTGGCCTGGCCGGCCATGCGGTGACCCTGCGCGAACGTGAGCTCGACTACTGGGTGGCGCAGCTCGACCGCCAGGACGGGCCGCTGCGCTGTGACAACCCACGTGGCGGCAACCTCATGTGCCACCGCGAAGAGGCCGCGTTCAGCCTGGATGCGCAACGGACCGCACAGTTGCTCAAGGAGGCGCCTGCAGCCTACCAGACGCAGATCAACGACCTGCTGCTGACTGCGCTGAGCCGGGCCCTGTGCCAATGGGACGACAGTGCGTCGGCGCTGGTGCTGCTGGAAGGCCATGGCCGCGAGGATCTTTTCGAGCAACTGGACCTGAGCCGTACCCTGGGCTGGTTCACCAGCATGTATCCGGTACGCCTGAGCCCGGTGGCCGACCCCGGGGCGTCGATCGTGGCGGTTCGCGAGCAGTTGGCCCAGGTACCCGACAAGGGCATCGGCTACGGGGTGCTGCGCCACATGGACGAACCGTGGGTGCGCGCGCGCCTGGCCGAGCTGCCGCAGGCGCAGGTCACCTTCAACTACCTGGGGCAGCTCGACCAGAGCTTCGATGCCGAGCAGGCGCTGTTCCTGCCCGCGCCGGAGAGCGTGGGCGACAGTTTCTCGCAGCAGGCGAGCCTGGCCAACTGGCTCGAAGTGGTGGGCCAGGTGTTCGACGGCAAGCTGTCGTTCCGCTGCATCTACAGCAACCGACGCTTCCGCCAGGGCACCATCACGGCCTTCATGGACCAGTTCCAGGCCGAGTTGACGCTGCTGATCGAGCACTGCCTGCAGGTCCAGGCCAACTGAATTTTCCTTCTTCTGACAGGCCGGATGCGGGTGCGTCCGGCCCAGGAACCGAGTCATGCCACTGAACCCTGAAATTGCCGAATTCCTCGACCTGGTCGACGCCAGCCCTGGCGATGGCCAGTCCATGGCCTTCCACCGTTCGACCCCCGCCCAGGCGCGCGACGCCTTCGAGCAGGCCTCCGTGCGTATGCGTTGGGAAGCGCCGCAGGTCCATAGCCAGGACCTGCATTGCCAGGCTCGCGATGGCGCCACCCTGGCGCTGCGTCTTTACCGGCCCTGCGCGCCTGCCGAGCAACCACTGCCGGTGCTGCTGTACCTGCACGGTGGTGGATTCGTGGTGGGCAGCATCGCCTCGCACGATGGCGTCTGTCGCGAGTTCTGCGCGCGCACCCCCTGCGCGGTGCTGACCGTCGATTACCGACGCGCGCCCGAGCAACGCTTTCCGGTGGCGCTCAACGACTGCGCCGATGCCTTGGCGTGGCTGGCACACAACGGGCGCGAGTGGGGGCTGGATGCCAGCCGGGTCGCCGTGGGCGGCGACAGTGTCGGCGCGACCCTGGCCAGCGTGCTGGCGATCGACGCCGCACACCTGGGTGGGCCTGTACAGCCGCGGCTGCAATTGCTTTGCTATCCAGTGGCCGATGCCTCGAAGCGCTGGGAGTCGCGTACGCTGTTCGCCGAGGGCTACCTGCTGGAGAGCGCCACCCTGGAGTGGTTCTACGACCATTATGCGCGCCAGGCCGAGGACCGCTCGAACTGGCGTTTCTCGCCGCTGCTGGCCACCGGCTTGCAGGGCGTGGCGCCGGCCTACATCGGCCTGGCAGGTTTCGATCCATTGCTGGATGAAGGCCAGGCCTATGTACGTCACCTGCGCGAGCAGGGGGTAGCGGTCAGCTGCGAGGTGTTCGAGGGGTTGGTGCACGACTTTCTGCGCATGCGCTTGGTCACGGCCGAGATCGACACGGTGTATGAGAGGTTGGCGCAGGTACTGCGTGACGCCTTGAACTGATGGTTTGCACTGGATAGGGAGGGCCGCCATGCGGCCCTTTTACGTTGCCGACGACCCAGGGCCTTGCGCCCTGGGTCGTGGTTGCGGTCAGAACTTGTACTGCACGCCGGTCATGAAGTTGCGGGGCGCGCCGTACACGCCCCAGCTGTCGACGTAGGAGAAGTACTTGCGGTCGAAGACGTTGTTGAGGTTGAGCGTTGCGCTCAGGTTCCGGGTGATGTCGTAGCGCGCCATGAGGTTGGTCACGGCATAGCTGCCCTGGGTGAAGGTGTGCAGGTCCTGGCCGGTCTTGCTCTGCCAGTTCACGCCACCGCCGATGGTCAGCTTGTTGTCCAGAATGCCGGGCAGGCGATAGGTAGTGAAGGTCTTGGCGCTGTGACGGGGGGTGTTGGTGACGATGCGGTTGTCGTCGGAGTCGGTGCTGACGCTGTAGGCGTAGCCGGCGAACGCCTGCCAGCCCTCGGCCAGCTCGCCGTTGAGCTCCAGCTCCACGCCCTTGGTGGTGGTGCCCTGCTCGGCGCGGTAGATGTCCGGCGCACGCTCATAGACGGCCAGGTTGTCCTGGTCGATGCGGAACAGCGCCAGGCTGGCGTTGAGTTTTTCCTCGTTGAAGCTGCCTTTCACGCCCAGCTCGTAACCGGTGCCTTCCTGTGGGTCGAGGGCCTTGTAATTCTCATCGTGCACGCCATAGGGCTGCGGGTTGAAGATCTTGGTGTAGCTGCCGTAGACCGACCAGGTGTCGTTGAGGTCGTAGACCACGCCGGCATAGGGCAGGAACACGCCGTGGCGGTTCTCGTCACTCTTGTTGTCGAGCGTCGGATCACTCCAGTTCTGGTAGTCGCTGGTGCGTCGCCAGTCGGTGACGCGACCGCCGAGAATCACGGCCAGGTCGTCGGTCACGTGGAAGCGACCGGTCATGTAGGCGGCGTACTGGTTTTCCTGGATGTAGGTTTTGCCGATGGTGGTGGTGTCCGGGCGCGGGCCCTGGCCTTTCCAGTCCCAGACATTGTCGATGGTGCCGTCATAGCCGGTCCAGGGACCGAACCAGCCACCGTGATCCGGGGTGTTTTCGGTGTAGCGGGACAGGGTGACCCCGGTGATCAGTTCATGCTCGCGACCGAACAGGGTGAACGGGCCGGTCAGGTAGGCGTCGAGGTTGTTCTGGCGAGGCTTGCCCGACCAGCGGTTGGGGTACATGTAGGCGCCCGAGCCGTCCACCGGACTGATCTCGCCGTTCATGTAGTTGATCAGCTCGTCGAAGTCCATGACGCTGTGGCTGAGCTCGACCTTGCCACTCCAGCCGTTGTCGAACTGATGCTCGAGGGAGGTGAAGACATTGGTCTGTTTGCGGTCGTTGTACGACCAGGTTGGCGAACTGTTCTTCGAGCGGCTGAAGTCGGTCTTGCTGCCGTCGGCGTAGCGGACCTGGAAGCCGGTGCGCAGCGGGTCGTCGACCTGGGTATTGAGGTAACTGAAACCGACGGTCAGCATGGTTGCATCGCTGAGGTCGAACTCGGAGATACCGTAGATCAGCTGCGTATCCTGCTCGAGGCGGTCGACGAAGGAGTTCTGGGTCTTGTAGTCGACCACCAGACGCCCGCGGACGTTGCCGCTGTCGGTCAGTGGGCCGGAAACGTCGAATCCGGTGCCGTAACGGTCCCAGCTGCCAGCTTCGGCGGTCACGCTGCCCTGGAAGGTCGCGGTCGGGCGCTTGCGGATCATGTTGATGGTCGCCGACGGGGTGCCGGTGCCGCTGATCAGGCCGGTGGCGCCACGCACGATTTCGACACGGTCGTACATCGCCGTGCTCTGGGTGGTGTTGTCCAGGCGCGGGGAGGTGGGAACACCGTCGATCTCGAAGTTGTTGATCTGGAAGCCGCGCGACCAGTAGGTGTCGTTCTCGGCGCCGATGCCGGTGCGCAGCACGGTGATGCCCGGGGTGGCCTCGAGCACTTCGGTCAGGTTGGTCAGCTTCTGGTCGTCCAGGCGCTGGCGGGTGACCACGGTGACCGATTGCGGCGTTTCCTTCTGGGTCAGGTTCAGGCGCGTCGAGCTACTGGACATGTAGGTGGTGTACAGGCCGGAGCCTTCGGTGACCGAACCTGGCGCCATGCCCGAAATCGAGGTTGGGCTCAGCTCCAGTGCGGCCTCGCCGGCACTGGGTGGCGGTACCAGCAGGATGGTGTGGCCGTCCACGCGGTAGGACAGGCCGCTGCCCTGGAGCATGCGCTGCAGCACCTCGTCGGTCGACAGCGAGCCGGATACCGGGCTGGATTTCAGACCTTGCACCAATTCCGGGCTGTAGAGGATCTGCATCTGCGTCTGCTGACCCAGTTGCTGCAGGGCGCTGGACAGCGGCTGGGCGGCGATGTTGACGGAGACCTGTTCGGCGTGGGCTGCGCTGCTCCCCAGCAGCATCAGGGCCAGCAGGGCACCCGGCAGTACCATACGGTTCGACTGCGATGGACGTACGGCGCGTGCCAGAAGGGTCGGGGACAGGTTCGGGCGGTGCATGGGTGAAAGGAACTCCTGAGGGACGTGGGCAGTTTTTCTTTTGGAATGTTCAGTAACTGATAATTAGACGCATCACGGATTGGAAACCGGAAAAAAGAATCAGCAATCTGTGCTTGGCGATTTATCTGATGAAAACCCCGCAGGGGGAATGCCATGGCGTCGGCTGTTCCCCCTTCCTTGCGGGCGGATCGCGGCGCCGTGCTCCGGACTGGCCAGGCCGTGCGCCACGCGCGTCGCAAGGGTCAGGCCGCGACGTGCTGGGTGACCACGCGACCGGCCTCCATGCGTACCAGTTGGTCGGCGATATCGAAGTAGCGATCATCGTGGGAGATCACGATGATGGTCTTGCCCAGGCGCTTGAGGTCGGGCAGCAGCTCGGTGTAGAAGATCCGGCGGAAGGTAGGGTCCTGGTCGGCCGCCCACTCGTCGAACACCAGCACCGGGCGATGCTCCAGCCAGGCATTGATCAGCGCCAGGCGCTTGCGTTGCCCGGTGGACAGGTCGGTGGTGGTGAACTTGCCGTCCTGGATGCTCACCTTGTGTGAGATTTCCAGGCGTTCCAGATACTGGCTGGCATCTTCGGGAATGCTCTGTTCACCCTGGATCACATCGTCGAACAGGTAGTAGTCGGCGAAGATCGTGGTGAACAGCTGGCGATACGGGTCCCTGTCGCTGGCATCGATGATCTTGTCATCCAGCGCGATATGCCCCTGTTGTGGTGCGTAGAGTCCCAGCAACAGCTTGATCAGCGTGGTCTTGCCACAGCCATTCTCGCCGACAATGAAGACGATTTCGCCCTGTTCGATCCGCAGGTTGACCGGCCCCAGCCGGAAGGGCGCGGCATCGCCCACCGCTGGGAAGGCGTAGCTCACCCCGACCAGTTCCAGGCTGCGCACCTTGGCCTTGGCAGCCGGTGCGTCGGTCAGCAGCAGGTGCGGCTCGGGTGAGGAAAACTGCCGGGAAAGCTCGGCGATGCGCTGGAAGGCGATGCCGGCGCGGCCGACGATGGGCAGCGTACCGATCAGGTGCTCCAGCGGGCCTTTCATGTACAGCAGCACCAGGACGAAGCCACTGATGACCGCTTTGTCCTGCCCTGGGCCGGCACCGTGCATCAGCAGTGCGATGCCAATGACCACGAAGAACAACATGGAGCCGAAGGTCTTGGCGATCACGAAGGTGTTGATTGCGCGGATCTGGGTCTTGCAGATGAAATCCGCGGTGGCCTGGATGCCATGCACGAACATGCGGTGGCGACGTGGGCGGTGGATGCGCAGTTCCTTGGCACCACCGGCCACGGCGTTGTACTGGCGTTGCAGGTCGTCCTCGGCGTCGCGGGCGGCCATGAAGCCACGCACGCCTACCGATTGCGCGAGGTACTGGGCGCTCGTGCCCACGGCGATGGCCGCCAGCATCAGCAGGAACATCGGCCACGACAGCATGGCCAGGTAGCCCAGGCAGCCCAAGGTCACCGTCAGCGAAATCGCCAGCGGCGCGAAGGCGAAGGCGAAGTCGCTGATGGTGTCGACATCATGGGTCAGTACCGGAATCAGACGGTGGCTGCGAAAGCGCTCGATCTGCTCGATCGGCGCGGCGAGCACCTTCTCCCCCAGGGTCTTGCGCAGGCGGGCGATGATGTGCTGGCCAACGTAGTTGGTACCGATATCCGACAGGATCGTGCTCACCAGTGCCAGCAGGCACAACCCGGCAAAGCCCAGGATCAGGCTGTGCCCCAGGTCGCCCTCGGCGTGCAGCGCGCCGTTGATGGTGGCCAACAGCGTGGTCACGCTCAGGCCCCCGATCATGCCGAGGAAGATGGACAGGGTGACGATCGGCCAGAATGGCTTGAGCAGGGCCAGCAATTCACGCAGGGCCCCGCGGTTGGAAGTGCTCATCGGCTGGTTCCCGTCCTCAGGCGCAGGTCTGGCGCAGGCTGGCTGGCGCGTTGCTGGCCTGCTTGCCCAGATGCTGGTAGAGCGACTGGCCGATCTCCGCCGCACGTGCCGGCAATACCGACAGCAGCGTGTCGCTGAGGCCGTGGGAGGCTTCGCAGAACCCTTGCAGGTAGACGTTGGCGCCGAACTCGGAGTGGGCCAGCGCGCGGTAGTCGCGGTCTACCTCGAAGTCCTTCAGGTGCTGCTGCAGGGGGGCCAGCAATTCGCGGTGCGAGCGGCGTTCGTAGCCGGTGGCGAGGATCACCGCGTCGTAGCGGTGGGTCTGGCGCACATCGGTGGCCAGGTCGCGCAAGGTCAGCTCGATGCCTGCGGCGGTTTCCACCACATCTTCGATGGTGCGGCGGCACAGCACGGCGTGGCGGTGCAGGTGCGCGACCTTCTGGCGGTAAAGGATGCCGTAGATGCGCTCGAGCAGGTCAACGTCGACTACCGAGTAGTTGGTGTTGTGGTATTCGCTGACCAGCTTCTCGCGCTCGGCGTGGGGCTGGTTGAACACCAGGTCGGTGTACTCGGGGGCGAAGATCTCGTTGACGAACGGGCTGTCGTCGGCCGGCTTGAGGGCCGAGGCGCGCAGGATCATGTCGACCTTGACCGATGGATAGCTGTCATTGAGATCGATGAAGGCCTCGGCGGCGCTCTGCCCGGAGCCGACCACGGCGATGCGCATCGGCTTGCCTTCGTTGCAAGGCAGCTGCTGCAGTGCGCTCAGGTACTGGGAGTGGTGGAATACCCGCGGGTCGTTCCTGAAGGCGCGGAAGGCGTCGGGGATCTTCGGCGTGCCGCCGCTGCCGACCACCACCGAGCGGGCACGGCGTTGGGTTTCACGGCCCTGCGGGTCGCGGGAGACGATGCGCAGGTGGTCGACCTTGCCCTCGCGCAGCTCAGGTTCGATGCGCAGCACTTCCTCGCCGTACACCGCCTGGGTGGCAAAGTGCTCGGCGGCCCAGCGCAGGTAGTCGTTGTACTCCAGGCGGCAGGGGTAAAAGGTGCCCAGGTTGATGAAATCGGCCAGGCGCTGCTTCTGGTGCAGGTAGTTCACGAAGCTGTAGGGGCTGGTAGGGTTGCGCAGCGAAACCAGGTCCTTGAGGAAGGAGATCTGCAACTCACTCTGGGTGGCCAGGGTGTTGCCGTGCCAGCGGTAGTCGGTCTGCTTGTCGATGAACAGGGCGTCGAGAGCATGGCCGTTGGTCTCGGCGAGCTCTTCCAGGGCGATGGCCAGGGCCAGGTTGGAAGGGCCGAAGCCGACGCCGATCAGGTCGTGGATTTTTTCGGGGGAAGAGGTCTGGCTCATGGTTGCGGTTCCTTGGATGGTCGAGTGGGGGCGCCGCTGAAGGGCGCCCCGTGTCCTGCGCAAGTACACCGATAGGAACGAGCCTGCTGGCGGAGAATTTACCGCCGCCTGGCGCTTTACAGCTCGCGGGCCACGCGGAATCCGATCCAGTCGCCACGGTCGTCGCGCACGGTGGTGTTGCGGTTGCCCGAGCGCGAGAAGATCGGTGCCTCGCCCCAGTCGTTGCCGCGGATCGAGATCTGCCGGCAGCCGGCTTCCTTCCAGGCGCTGCCGTCGGCCGGCGCGCCGACATAGCTGTCGTGGTAACAGTCGGCGACCCACTCGTAGACGTTGCCGTGCATGTCGTACACACCGAAGGCATTGGCCGGGAAACTGCCCACCGGTGAGCTGTAGCTGAAGCCGTCCTTGGGGCCGTAGACGTTGGCGTTCTTGCTGATCTCGAGATTGGCGTCCGGCTCGAACGGGAACATGCCGGTACTGCCGCCGCGTGCGGCGTATTCGCGCTGCGCTTCGCTGACCATGGCGTAGTGCTTGCCGGTTTTCTGCGACAGCCAGGCCACATAGTGCTCGATGTCTTGGTAGCTCATGCACACCGCCGGCTGGCGAGGGCCTTGCTGGTAGCTGGGCTTGCTATTGGTGCAGCGCCGCCCGGGGCGATCGTCGCCGTCGGCGATGACGATGCCGGTGGCCTTCTGGTAGGCGGCCCATTCAGCGGCAGTGATCTGGAAGCGGCTGATGGCGAACGGCTTGGCGAAGGTGACCGGGTGCTGCGGACCTTCGTCGTCCTGGCGGCCCATCTCGTCGGGCGGGGTGCCCATGGTAAAGGTACCGGCGGGCAGCACGACCATTTCCGGGCAGGCCTTGTCGCAGTCGCGGAACACTGTGCCGGGCTTGTCCGACGGCTGCGCGGCCAGGGCCGGCAGGCTGCAGGCGGCCAGCACGGCGGCCAGGGTGAGGCGTTGCAGGGGTGCGCTCATGGAAGATGCCTTGTTCAAAGTTGCTGGGTAATGAGGGACATGACCCGGTCTATCTGCTGCTCGTCGTTGAGCAGGCTTGGGGCCAGGCGGATCACCGGGCCGACGTCGCGGTCTACGGCGTCGCACATCACCTTGTTGGTGGTGAGGTGCGCGGCCACGGCGTCGGCGTCACGATCCTTGATGCGCAAGAAGGTGAAACCGGCGGAGAACTGTTCGCTGCGCGGGGTCACCAGCTGGATCTGGCGGTGCTCGAGCAGGCGCTGTTTGAGCAGGCTGTTGAGCTGGTGTATGCGCTGCTGCACCTCGGCCTTGCCCAGTTGCAGGTGCAGCTTGAAGGCCTCGCTTGTGGCCCAGCGGTGCTCGAAGGCGTGGTAGCCGCCCGGGGTCATGATGGTGGCGAAGTCCTCATCGCGGGAGAAGGTGGCGACGCTGGGCACCAGGTGCTGCATGCCGGTGGAGGCAGCGCAGATGATCCCGGTGCCGCGCGGGCCGAACATCCACTTGTGCGTACCGGCGATGAAGTAGTCGCAGTTGAAGTCGGCGAAGCGGGCGTTCTCCACGCCGAAGCCATGCACACCGTCGACCACGTACAGGATGCGCTCGGCTTCGCTGCGCTCGCGGTTGTGCCGGCGCACCAGTTCACCGATCTCGCCCACCGGCAGCTTGACGCCGCTGCCAGAGTGCACCCAGGTCATGCCCAGCACCCGGGTGTTGGGCTTGATGGCCTTGTCGAGGGTGCTCAGTACCTGGTCGGTGGAGACCGTCCATGGGTCGTCGAACAGGCGGATCTGGCGCACCGCGGTGCCCTGGCGCTGGTTGCGGAACTCCAGCGCCTTCTGCGCGCAATAGTGTTCGTGCTCGGTAATCAGCACCTCCTGCCCGGCGCCGACTTTGAGGCCGCCATAGATCATCGCCAGGCCTTCGGTGGTGCTGCCGGTCAGGGCGATCTGGCGCGGGCCGACCTCCAGGTAGCGCGCGGCCCACTCGCGTACTTCATCTTCGCGCTGCCATTCGTACTGGCTTTCCCAATCCATCAGCGCAGCTGGGTTGCGATCCAGGTCGGCGCGGTGGCGATCGATGGCTTCCTGTACCGGGCGCGGATGGGCGGTGACCAGGAAGTTGGCGAAATGCGCAATCTGCGGGTCGAGTGGAAACAGCTCGCGCAGGTTGCGCCACTTGTCGGGGCCGGCCAACGGCTTGGCGGGCTGGGCCAGGGCCTGGGGTAACAGTGGCAGGCTTGCGGCCAGCAGCCCCGCCTGTTTGAGGAAAGTGCGGCGGTTACTCATGTGTGTCGGCCTTGTTCAGCGATTGGCGACGGGGCGGGCAGCTTTCTGCACCTGTTCCCAGACGCGCAGGAAGTTGCCTGCCCAGAGCTTCGCGATGTCCGTTTCGCTGTAGCCTCGGGTCAGCAGTTCGGCGGTGACGTTGCGGATTTCGCTGACGTCATTCCAGCCGTCCGGGCCGCCGCCATCGTTGAAGTCAGAGCTGATGCCGACATGGTCGATGCCGACTTTCTTCACCGTATAGTCGATGGCGTCGACGTACTGCGCGAGGGTAGCCTTGGGCTCTTCTTCCAGCGTGCTGTACAGCGCGCTGGCGTATTCGCCGAAACGCGCTTCGGGCCAGATGGCGATCACCGCATCGCCCGGCATCAGCGCGTTGGCCAGGCCCTGCAGGGGTTGCAGGTCGAAGCGCGCGCGCAGGGCGTCGAGTTTTTCAATCACCGGCTTGCTCAGGGGCTTGAGGTATTGGCCGAAGCCGACCACCTGGATGACACCGCCGCTGTCCTTGATCAACTGCATCTCCTTGTCGGAGAGGTTGCGCGGGATGTCTACCAGCGCCCGGGGCGCGGAGTGCGAGGCCACCATGGGCGCGCGGCTAAGGCGGGCGACATCTTCAAGTGCCAGGGTGGACATCTGCGATACGTCGATGATCACGCCCAGATCGTTGAGGCGCTTGACCGCCTGCTCACCCAGCGGCGACAGGCCACCGAGGGCGTCGGCGGTGTCGTTGAAGAACGGCAGTGGGCGCGAGGAGTCCGCCCAGTCGTTGTTGCCCGTGTAGCTGAAGCCGAACATGCGCACGCCGCGCGCAGCCCACAAGTCCAGCTGCGACAGGTCGTGGCCCAGTGGGTAGGCGTTGAGCATGCTGATGAAGATGGCGAACTTGCCTTCGCCATTGAGCCGGCGGAAGTCGTCGGGGGTGTAGGCGATGCCGACCTGGTTGGGGAAGTCACGGACCATCCCGCTGATGATCTTGTAGCGGGCTTCCTGTTCCTGCCGGGCGGCATCGACGAAACCGGGGGTAGGGCGGTGCGGGGCGTTTGGGCCGTTCCAGATTTCCGGCCAGCCGAAGATGGTCAGCGCCGCACCGGACAGGCGGCCCCGGTTGGCCTTGACCAGGTCGAACTGGCCCGGGCCGTCCTTGTCGATTTCCTGGCCGGCGCTGCCCAGTTCGAGGGGCACGGTGACATGGCTGTCGAACGACAGCATGTGCTCGTGCAGGTCGTTGGCCTGTTGCACGATTTTCAGCGGATAGCCGGCGTGCTGCTGTTGCCAGAAGAAATAGCCGGCGACACCCCCCAGGGCGGCCACCAGGGCCAGGGGTAGGCCAATGTAAAGGGCCTTGCGGGAACAGGTCTTGGTCATTGCCATCTCGTTGCACGGTTGATCGGGGCGGCCTGCCGACGCACAACGTGCTGCTTGGGCAGGGCTTGGGTATCAGGTGAACGAGCGACCGCCGGGCAAATTTATCGCCGGCTTCGAACCAGGCCGAGCCAAGCCTGGCATTAAATTTCGCCGAAGATGCAACGTTTTAGCCTTGGACGGGCCGTGCTCCACGGCCGCAATGAATGCTCAGGTAGTTGCAATGACGATTTCTCGACGCGGGTTCATCGCCGGTGTGGCATTGGCAGGCGTGGCGGTGCCCGGCGCGATGTATGCGCAGCATGTGCAGCGCCAGCGGTTCGACGAGCAGTTTCCGGAAACCCCCGGTGAGGCGGTGGTGGAACTGGCCGATGCGGCGCTGCAGCAATTGGGCGACACCTTGCGCGGGATCTGGCGTTTTACACTGCAAGGGAAAGATGCCGGGCTGCCCGGCCTGCCTGAGGGTGAGCTGGAAATGTTTCTCGATGTTGCCCCAAGTGGCCGCGGCCTGCGTGGTTACCTGGACACGCCCGAGCGCCTGCGGGGTGCCGAGGCGCCGCGTTATCGGGTAGTCGGTGACCTGCTGACCGATGCGAACAGGACCTTGCGTTGGCGGCTGTTTTCTACCGCGCCGGGGGAAGGGCAGGCTGACTACCAATGCACGGTGGTACTCGACGAAGTCTGGGGTGAGTTCGGCAATGCCGGGCAGGCCACCCTGAACGGGTGCATCGCTGCGCTGGGGCGTTCGTTGACCCTACCCGTGCAGGACAACACTTTTGTCGCGCTCAAGCGCAGTTTCCCCGAGGCTCGCGAGCGCACGCCTCTGTCCCCGGCCTTGCTGGCCTGGCTGATTGCGCCGGAGCACCGCCTGTTCCACCAATTGTGGCATGCCTCGCGTGACAAGTGGCACAACCTCGACAAGGACAAGCAGGCGGCCCTGCGCGGCTTGGGCTGGCAGCCCGGGCCGCGCGACCGTGAGCGTGACGCCCGTGGCCGGCACAAGGATCGCAATGGCTCGGGCGAGGACTTTTTCTTCATGCACCGGGACATGCTGCGTGCTGCCCGGGTCATTCAGGACCTGCCGTCGTGGGCGCGGTTCCCGCTGCCGCAGCCAGAGCTCGAACGCGACCGGGTCGGCTTTGCCAACTATTTTGACAACCATGACGGTACGGCCTTGCCACCCACCTGGCTGGCTGCGGACGATGCGGCGTATACCCAGTGGGTGCGCGATATCAAGACGCCGGATACTTTCCACGGTAACTTCCAGGTCTGGGAGTCGAGGTACAGCGACCCGCATTACCTGAGTACGCTCACCCTTGCGCAGTTCGGTTCGGAGATGGAACTGGGCCTGCACGATTGGTTGCACATGCGCTGGGCCTCGGTGCCGCGCGACCCGTCCAGCGGCTTGCCGGTGCCGTTCGCGCGCCAGCCGGAGGACTTTGCCGCACGCTGGTTCGAGGCGGAAAACGACTTCCTTGGCGACCCGTTTTCATCCCATGTAAACCCGGTGTTCTGGCACTTCCATGGCTGGATCGATGACCGCATCGAGGACTGGTTCCGCGCCCACGAGCGTGTGCATCCCGGCCAGGTGCGGCGCGCCGAGGTCAACGGTGTGCCGTGGTTCGCGCCTGGGCGCTGGGTAGAGGTATCCGACCCATGGCTGGGGCCGGATACCCATGGCTGTTCGACTGTGCCGGGGCTGCGGCCGGGGCGCAGTGTGGAGATGGACCCAGAGACAATGAAGCTGGCGCTGCGTATCATCTTCGCCGATGACGACCTGTTTGCCAGCTTGCGGCCGAAGGTGCCGCAGCGGCCCTGGTACGCACGCAACCTGAAACTGGCGAAGCGCTGACACCGCGCCCCACAGGGAATGCATCAGCGCTCGACCTGCCAGCCACCTCCCAGAGCCTTGTACAACGCCACGCTGCCCTGCAGCCGAGCCAGGTGCAGCTGCGCCTGCTGGTCCTGGGCAACATACAGCGTGCGCTGGGTTTCCAGCACCGTCAGCAGCGTTTCGGCGCCGGCGCTGTAGCGCTGCTGTGCCAGGGCGAAGGCGGTGCGTGCTTCCTGTACCTCCTGGTCCTGCCATTGCCGCTGGCGGTCTACGCCATGGATCGCATTCAGCGCTTTTTCCACGTCGGCGAAACCTGCCAGGATTGCGGCGCGGTAATCGTGCAGCAGCTCTTCCTGTTCGGCACTGGCCAGTTCGCGCTTGGCGCGCAGGCGGCCGTTGTTGAAGATGGGTGTGGCAATGCCGGCAGTGAGGGTATAGAAGGGGCTGCCGAGGATATCGGCGAAGGTCCGTGCCCCGCTACCCAGGTCTGCTCCCAGGGTCAGCTTGGGCAGCATGGCGGCCCTGGCCACTTGTACGTTGGCGCTGGCGGCGGCCAGCCGGGCCTCGGCGGCGGCAATGTCGGGGCGTCGGCCGAGCAGGTCGCTGGGCACCCCGCTGCCGATCGCCGGCCAGCGCAGGGTAGCGATCGATTCGTTGGTGTTCGGTAATGCCTGCACCGGATCACCGAGCAAGGTGGCAAGGGTTATCCGGTTGTTCTGCCATTGCTGCTCCAGCAGGGGTACCTGGCGCTCCTGGGCCGCCACCAGGCTGCGTTGCTGCGCCAGCTCCAGTCGCGTGGTCGAGCCAGAGCGCTGGCGCGCCTCGACCAGGCCCAGCACGTCCCGGGCGTTTTTGAGGTTCAGCCGGGCGATGCGCAGCTGCTCCTGCAGCGCCAGGCCCTGCAGGTAGCTATCGGCGACGGCGCTGGTCAGCGTCAGCTCCACCGTCTGGCGATCGAAGCGGCTGGCGTCCAGGCCATGCAGGGCGCTGTCGCGGGCGGCGCGGATGCCGCCCCAGAAATCGACCTCGTAGCTGGCGCTCAAGCGCGTGCCGAATGAGGTGCTGGTGCGCTCGCTGCTGCTGGCGTCGAGTTGGTCGTTGCCGTCGCCGCGCAACAGGCGCTGGCGGCTGCCGTCCACTCCGAGCGTCAGCTCCGGCAGCCGCGCAGCGCCGGCGATCACAGCCTGCGCCTGGGCCTGGCGCACCCGTGCCGCGGCGGCGGCCAGGTCGTGGCTGTTGTGCCGGGCGCGTTCGACCAGGCGGTCCAGTTCGCCGCTGGAGAAGGCTTGCCACCAGTGAGCATCCGGCAGGGCCTGGCTGGAGGCGTCGGCTCGGGATTGCCAGGTTGGCGGCTCGGTAATGCCGGCCTCGGGGGCGGGCGGTGTGCTGCAGGCGGCCAGGGCCAGGCTGAGGGTCAACAGGCTGATGCGGCTTGGCAATGTCATGGGCTATACGCTGGTAAGGGCTTTGACCGGATCAAGGCGCGCAGCCTTGCGGGCCGGCATGAAACCGAACACCACGCCGGTGATGACGGCGCAGGTGAAGGCGCCGAGAATGGCGGGCAGGGCGAATGCCACGGCGATGTCGGCGAGCATCAGGCCGCCACCGATGCACAGTGCCAGCACGATACCCGTCACCCCGCCGACCATCGAGAGCATCACCGCCTCGCTGAGGAACTGACGCAGGATATCGCGCTGGCGGGCGCCGGTGGCCATGCGGATACCAATCTCGCGGGTACGTTCGCGCACGGTCATGAGCATGATGTTCATCACGCCGATACCGCCGACCAGCAGGGAAATGGCGGCGATGGCACCGAGCATCAGCGACAGGCTGTTCTGCGTGCGCGCCTCGGCCTGGATCAGCGCGGCGTCGTTGGTCAGTTCGAAGTCCTGCTTGTCCTGGTGGCGCTGGCGCATCAGGTGGGCGATTGCCCGCTCGGTTTCGCTCACCCGGCTCGAATCGGCTGCGGCGATGATCACGTATTCCGGGTCTTGCTTGCCGAACAGGCGTACGGACGCGGCGGAGTAGGGCACCACAATGCGCTCGTCGCTGTCCTGGTCGCCGGAGCTGGCACCTTTGCCGGCGAGCAGGCCGACCACCTGGAAGGGCACGTTGCCGATCAGCAGGTACTGGCCCAGCGGATCGCTGCCAGGCTCCATGAGCTTGTCCCGTACCTTCTGGCCGATCACCGCCACGGCGGCGGCAGCCCGTTCGTCAGCTTCGGTGAAGAAGTTGCCTTCGACCACTGGCCAGTTGAGGATCTCGGAAAACTGGGTGTTATTGCCGCCGACATAGAACTGCTGGTTGTTGTTGCCGTGGCGCACGGTCAACTGGTCGCCGATCACCGGCATGATGCGTTGGACCTGCGGTAACTGGGCGATGGCGGCGACATCGTCCAGCGTGACGATGCCGGCCGGTTCGCGCAGCGTGGCGTGGCGGCCACTGAGGTAGAGGATGTTCGAGCCGAACGCCGCCATCTGGGCCATGACCTGGCGCTTGCTGCCTTCGCCGACAGCCAGCATCACTACCACCGAGGCCACGCCGATGACGATGCCGAGCAGGGTCAGGGCGGTGCGGAAGCGGTTGATCCACATGACCCGCCAGGCCGCTTGCAGGGCCTCGAGCAACTCGCCCTTCCAGGCCCCGCGCAAGGTGGCGCCGCGGTCCAGGCGCTGGCGCAGGTCGTCGGCCTGCAGGCCTGGGTGCGCCGCGTGGAGGGGCCGGTCGGCCGCCGAGTCGCTGATCACCAGGCCGTCGCGAATTTCGATCACCCGTCGCGCCCGGGCCGCCACTTCACGGTCGTGGGTGATGAGGATGATCACATGGCCCTGGCTGGCCAGTTCGTCTAGCAGGGCCATGACTTCGGCGCCGCTGTGGCTGTCCAGGGCACCGGTGGGTTCGTCGGCGAGGATGATGTGGCCGCCGTTCATCAAGGCGCGGGCGATCGATACCCGCTGCTGCTGGCCGCCAGACAACTGGTGCGGGCGGTTGCCCGTGCGGCTGGCCAGGCCGAGGCGTTCGAGCAGGGCCGAAGCGCGGGCATGGCGCTCGGCGGCCGGGGTGCCGGCATAGATGGCCGGCATCTCGACGTTTTCCTGGGCCGAGCCGGAGGGGATCAGGTGGTAGCCCTGGAATACGAAGCCGAAGGCTTCGCGCCGCAGCCAGGCCAGTTCGTCACTGTCCAGCTCGGCAACATCCTTGCCGGCGAAGCGGAAGCTGCCGGTGGTAGGGCGATCGAGGCAGCCAAGTATGTTCATCAGGGTCGACTTGCCCGAGCCGGAGGCACCGACGATGGCGACGAACTCGCCGGGGTGGATGCTCAGGCTGATGCCGCGTAGCACTTCCACCTTCGGCGAGTCGATGCCGCCGTAGTGCTTGCGGATGTCAGTGAGTTCGATCAAGGGCGCTGTCATTCAACCTCCGCTGGCGGCTGGGGCGCCGATGACCAGTTGCTCGCCTTCGGCAAGGCCGTCGAGTATCTGCACGCGCAAGCGATCGCTCAGGCCGGTGCGCACCTTGCGCTGTTCGATCTTGCCGTCGCGGGTGACCACCTGGGCCAGGCGCACGCCTTCGTCGCCGGCACCATCCAGGGCTGCCAGTGGCGCCGTGAGCACTTGGCTGGCCTGGCCGGCGACGAAGAACACCTGGGTGGTCATCTCGGCCATCAGGGCGCCATCCGGGTTTTCCACATCGAGCAGCACGGTGTATTGCACCACTTGGGCGCCGGTGGTGCCGGCGATGGCACTGGCGGGGCTGCCACCGCCCTGGCTGGCCTGGTCCAGCGGCTTGGGCGGGATCGGCAGGATCTGCCGCACGGTGCTGGTCCAGCGGCGCTTGCCGCCGGCCAGGGTGGTGAAGTAGGCGGTCATGCCGGGCTTGACCTTGCCGATGTCGGCTTCGGACACCTGCGCCCACACGGTCATTGGCGAGAGCTTGGCTATGCGCAGGATCAACGGGGTTTGTTGCTGGGCATTGAGGGTTTGCCCTTCGCGGGCATCGACTGCCACCACCGTGCCGTTCATCGGTGCGTAGATTCGGGTGTAGCCCAGCTCGGCTTCATCGCTGCGCAGGTTGGCCTGGGCCTGGCGGATTTGCGCCTGAAACATGTCGATGCGGGCCTGGGTGACCTTCAGCTGGGCGTCAGCCGTTTGCACGTCTTCGTCTCGGGTGGCGCCGGCGGCGGCCAGGTCGCGCTGGCGCTTGAGCTGTTGCTGGGCCAGTTGGTACTGCGCGCGCTGCTCTGCCAGCTGGGCCTTGAGGTTGTCGATCGAATAGCGCCCGGCATCCAGCCGGGCCTGCTGGGTGGAGGGGTCGATCTCGACCAGCAGCTGACCTTTGCGCACAGTGTCGCCGACCTCGACGTGCAGCTTGTGGATCTGCCCGGACGCCTGTGCGCCAACATCCACATAACGCCGTGGTTGCAGGGTACCCAGTGCTGTGACGCTGCTTTCGATATCGGCACGGGTGACCGCGACCGTGCTGACTGGCTGAGCCCCGAAGGGCAGGGCTTTCCAGGCCACCAGGCTGCCCAGGCCCAGCAGGCCCAGGACTACGAGCTGGGCGCGACGGCGGGTGTTGGTTGAACGTGTCATGCAGGCTTCCAGCCAGGAGTGATGGCCACGCGCAGCCCGATTGCGGCGCGCACTGAGGTCCCAGATAGACGAAGGTCAGCCGGGCGGATTTAGCCTTTGTCTCGGGCAGGAGCCTTTGTTGCTGAGAATAATTATAATTTGTAAGATCGCAACTTGATATCACTCGGTCCCGCGTTGGTGTCTGGAGGGGTTCCGGCAAAAACTGGCAGGGCGGTCTCAGGTAACGTCGTGGAACATTACTATCGCGAACTGGTGGGTTTCCTTTCCGCGCGCCTGGGCAATCGTCAGGCCGCCGAGGACGTGGCGCACGATGCTTATCTGCGGGTGCTGGAACGCACCCACGCCGAGCGCATCGAGCACCCGCGTGCCTTCCTCTATCGTACCGCGCTCAACCTGGTGGTCGACCGCCACCGCCGCCACCGGGTGCGCCAGGCGGAGCCGCTGGAGGTGCTAGACAGCGACGAGCGTTGGCATACCCCGGCGCCGGCGCACGACATGCAGCACGACCAGCGCCTGGCGCTGATGCAACGTGCGCTGGATGAGTTGAGCAAGGTCTGCCGCGAGTGCTTCCTGCTGCGCAAGCTCGAAGGCTTGTCTCATCAGCAAATCGCCGAGCACCTGGGCATCTCGCGCAGCCTGGTGGAAAAGCACATCGTCAACGCCATGAAGCATTGCCGGGTGCGCATGCGCGAGTGGGAGTGCTGATTGCCGGGCTCAAGGAAAATGCAAATTCTGTCAGCCAGTCACTTGATTTATGCGGTTTTCCCGACTTCTCTCAAAGAAGACCACTGCCAGGCAGGGCCCTGGCAATAGCCGTTAGCGGCGCAGTATGGTCGTGGAACGCTCCCATTACCTACTGCCCAGGTCCGACCATGGCAAACAAGACCCTGCGCATCCTCATCGCCGACGCCCACCCGTGCCAGCGCTTGCAGTTGGAGCGGTTGCTCAACGGCCTGGGCTATTACCGGATTGCCCCGGTGGAGAGCTTTGAAGAGCTGCAGCGCCTGGTGCAGTGCGCCTTGCAGCCCTTCAACCTGTTGCTGGGCAATATCGAGCTGGCCAGCCACGCTGGGGTCGACCTGGCGCGGTTCTGTCGCGTCAGCACGCAGATCCAGCACGCGCTGCTCTACCACTCCAGCCAGTTGAAAGTGCCCGCAGTGCCGCCGGCCGAGCGCCAGGCGGTAAGCTTGAGCCTGCCCCAGGCCCCCGATATCGAGGCACTGGAAACATTCATGGCGATCATCGACACCCCGGTGCTGGTCGGCCAGTTGCCGCTGCCGGATACCCTGGCCGGCAACAGAGCCAGGCCACGGCTGCGGGCCAATTTTGCGCACACGGTGTTCAACCGCTGACGGCGCATAGCACAGGGCAACCGGGCAGGCATTTGTTATGCTCTTGCCCTTTGCCGATCTGCGGACCCTGCCATGACTGCCATCGATACCGCTCGCCCGCCCCGGTTCAGCCGCGGCGATCACCGGACCCTGGGCCTGGCGGCGCTGGGCGGCGCGCTGGAAATCTACGATTTCATCATTTTCGTGTTCTTCGCGCTGACCCTGAGCCAGCTGTTCTTCCCGCCGGAAATGCCGGAGTGGTTGCGCCTGCTGCAAAGCTTCGGGATTTTCGTCACCGGTTACCTGGCGCGGCCGCTGGGCGGCATCGTCATGGCTCACTTCGCCGACCACCTGGGCCGCAAGCGGGTGTTCAGCCTGAGCATTTTGATGATGGCGCTGCCGTGCCTGCTGATCGGGGTAATGCCGACCTATGCCGAGATTGGTTACGCCGCGCCGCTGATCTTGCTGGCGTTGCGCATATTGCAGGGGGCTGCGGTCGGCGGCGAGGTACCCAGTGCCTGGACATTCGTTGCCGAACACGCACCGCCGGGGCGGCGGGGGTATGCCCTGGGTTTCCTGCAGGCCGGGTTGACCTTTGGCTATTTGCTGGGGGCACTGACCGCGACACTGTTGGCCCAGGCTTTCAGCGCCGAGGAAATTCTCGACTACGCCTGGCGTTACCCGTTCCTGCTCGGTGGCGTGTTTGGCGTGATCGGGGTGTGGTTGCGCCGTTGGCTGAGTGAAACGCCGGTATTTCTGGCCCTGCGCGAGCGCAAGGAGCAGCCGGTGAAATTCCCGTTGCGCCAGGTGCTGGGCGCGCATCGTGGGGCGTTGATTCCGGCTGCGCTACTGACCTGCGTGCTGACCTCGGCGGTGGTGGTGCTGGTGGTGATTACGCCGACGGTCATGCAGCAGCGCTTCGGCATGTCTGCCGCGCACACGTTCGCGCTGAGCAGCGTAGGCATCGTCTTTCTCAACATCGGTTGTGTGCTTGCCGGCCTGCTGGTCGACCGCCTGGGCGCCTGGCGGGCGTTGATGATCTACAGCGCGCTGCTGCCGCTGGGCATCGCTGTGTTGTATGCGAGCCTGGTGGGGCAGTGGGGCATGACGTGGCTGGCTTACGCGTTGGCCGGGCTCTGCTGTGGGGTGGTGGGTGTGGTGCCGTCGGTCATGGTCGGGCTGTTCCCGGCGCAGATCCGGGTATCGGGTATTTCCTTCACCTACAACGTGGCCTACGCCTTGTGGGCCAGCACTACGCCGCTGGCGTTGATAGCCTTGATGCCGTGGAGCCCATGGGTGTGCGTTGGCTTCTGTCTGGTCATGGGCACGGTGGGGCTGCTCACTGCCCGCTGCTTTGGCCGCCGCGAACCTTCCGCGTTCGCGGCGGAGCCGATGCCGATCATGTGCGTCGACAAATGAACGAAAAAAGCCCCCGGGCCGCGAGGCCAGGGGGCTTTTTCTTGCTGCAGGGGCGGGCTTACATGTTCGGGTAGTTCGGCCCGCCAGCGCCTTCAGGGGTGACCCAGGTGATGTTCTGGGCCGGGTCCTTGATGTCGCAGGTCTTGCAGTGCACGCAGTTCTGCGCGTTGATCTGGAACCGCTTGTTGCCGTCTTCCTGGGTGACCACTTCGTACACGCCGGCCGGGCAGTAACGCTGGGCGGGCTCATCGTACAGCGGCAGGTTGCTGGCGATCGGGATGCTCGGGTCGGTCAGCTTCAGGTGGCAGGGTTGTTCCTCTTCATGGTTGGTGCTGGAGAGGAATACCGAGCTGAGCTTGTCGAAGCTGAGCTTGCCGTCCGGTTTCGGGTAGTCGATTTTCTGCGAGTCGGCCGCCAGCTTCAGGCAGGCGTAGTCCGGCTTGGTGTCGTGCAGGGTAAACGGCAGCTTGCCGCCAAACCAGTTCTGGTCGACATAGTTGAAAGCCCCCCCCAGCAGCGGGCCGAACTTGTGCAGTGCCGGGCCGAAGTTGCGGCTGGCGAACAGCTCTTCGTACAGCCAGCTGGCCTTGAACGCGCTGACGTAGCCGTCGAGCAGGTCGCCACCTTCACGCCCGGCAGCCAGGGCGTCAGCCACCGCTTCGGCGGCCAGCATGCCGGACTTCATCGCGGTATGGCTGCCCTTGATCTTCGAGAAGTTCAGGGTGCCGAGGTCGCAACCGATCAGCGCGCCGCCGTTGAAGACCATCTTCGGCAGCGAGTTCAGGCCGCCCTTGCAGATGGCGCGGGCGCCGTAGCTGATACGCTTGCCACCTTCGAGGTATTGGCTCATCACCGGGTGGTGCTTCAGGCGCTGGAATTCGTCGAAGGGCGACAGGTACGGGTTGGCATAGGACAGGTCGACGATCAGGCCGACCACCACCTGGTTGTTTTCCAGGTGGTAAAGGAACGAGCCACCGGTGTTGTCCTTGGCCATCACGTCCAGCGGCCAGCCAGCGGTATGCACCACCAGGCCTTGCTCGTGCTTGGCCGGGTCGATTTCCCAGATTTCCTTCAGGCCGATGCCGTAGTGCTGCACGTCGGCTTCGCTGTCGAGGTTGAAGCGCTTGATCAGCTGCTTGCCGATATGGCCACGGCAGCCTTCGGCGAACAGGGTGTACTTGGCGCGCAGTTCCATGCCGGGGGTATACAGGCCGTCCTTTGGCTTGCCTTCGCGGTCGACACCCAGGTCGCCGGTGACAATGCCGCGGACCACGCCGTTTTCATCGAACAGGGCTTCCTGGGCGGCGAAGCCGGGGTAGATTTCCACGCCCAGGTTCTCGGCCTGCTGGGCCAGCCAGCGGCACAGGTTGCCCAGCGAAATGATGTAGTTGCCCTGGTTGTGCATGGTTTTGGGCACGAACAGGTCGGGCACTTTGGTCGAGCTGCCGGCGTCTTTGAGCACGTAGATATCGTCGCGCTTCACTTCGGTGTTCAGTGGCGCGCCCAGTGCCTTCCAGTCGGGGAACAGCTCGTTCAGCGCGCGGGGCTCGAACACCGCACCGGAGAGGATGTGAGCACCGACTTCGGAGCCTTTTTCCACCACGCAGACGCTGATTTCGCTACCGGTTTCGGCGGCCTTCTGCTTCAGGCGGCAGGCGGCGGACAGGCCCGCCGGGCCGGCGCCGACGATGACCACGTCGAATTCCATGTATTCGCGTTCCACAGGTTCTCTCCTACTCATCAAGGCTCGTGCTGTTGCTGGGTCTTATGGGTGCATGCGCGCAGTGGCTCGTCACGGGAGCGAAACTGTAGCTGCGCAACTGACGGACTACACCGTTTTGTCTTGGCCGCGCATTATATCTACACCACTTGGCGGGTCCAATACAAACGTTTGTTTGAATTTGCCGCAGGCCAGTAAAATCACAGGCGTGCGGCTGGAGGGTGACCGATTTGCCGTATTGACCGGATTGGGTGTTACGGTCAAGATACGAGCGGTTTTACGTTCGCCGTAGGCTTGCAGCCGGGCGCAGGTACACCTCTAAAGACCAGGTGTGGAGCAGGGTTTTGCGGGCTTAGGCCGGTTTGTAGTGGAGTTTACACGCCACGACAGGAAATGACCCGTGAGTATTTGTCGCAATGGTCCGAACAAGACTGTTCGGTCACTGTGAAGATGCCGCTTCCCGGTACGTTTTTAGAGGTGCCCTTGTACCCACGCGCATCGCAGGGCTTTGCCCCAGGCGACTATCTATTCACCGGAGAGTAACGAGGAATCCATGAAGGTTCTTGTAGCTGTCAAACGAGTGGTCGACTACAACGTCAAGGTTCGCGTCAAAGCGGACAACTCCGGCGTCGACCTTGCTAACGTCAAGATGTCCATGAACCCCTTCTGCGAAATCGCCGTGGAAGAAGCCGTACGCCTGAAAGAGAAGGGCGTTGCCAGCGACATCGTGGTCGTTTCGGTCGGCCCGACCACTGCCCAGGAACAACTGCGCACCGCCCTGGCCCTTGGCGCCGACCGCGCCATCCTGGTCGAAGCCGCTGATGAACTGAACTCCCTGGCCGTGGCCAAGGCGCTCAAGGCGGTTGTCGACAAGGAGCAGCCACAGCTGATCATCCTCGGCAAACAAGCCATCGACAGCGACAACAACCAGACCGGCCAGATGCTGGCTGCGCTGACCGGCTACGCCCAGGGCACCTTCGCCTCCAAGGTGGAAGTGGCCGGCGACAAGCTGAATGTCACCCGTGAAATCGACGGTGGCCTGCAGACGGTTGCACTGAACCTGCCTGCGATCGTCACCACCGACCTGCGCCTGAACGAGCCACGCTACGCGTCGCTGCCGAACATCATGAAGGCCAAGAAAAAGCCGCTGGAAACCCTTGCGCCAGACGCGCTGGGCGTTTCCCTCGCCTCCACCAACAAAACCGTGAAAGTTGAAGCCCCGGCTGCCCGCAGCGCGGGTATCAAGGTCAAGTCGGTGGCCGAACTGGTCGAGAAGCTGAAGAACGAAGCGAAGGTAATCTAAATGACTATCCTGGTTGTCGCTGAATACGAAAACGGTGCCGTAGCCCCGGCCACCCTGAACACCGTTGCCGCTGCCGCCAAGATCGGTGGCGATGTGCATGTACTGGTCGCTGGCCAGAACATTGGCGGCGTTGCCGAAGCCGCTGCCAATATCGCTGGCGTGGCCAAGGTCCTGGTTGCCGATAACGCAGCTTATGCCCACGTGCTGCCAGAGAACGTGGCGCCGCTGATCGTCGAGCTGGCCAAGGGTTACAGCCACGTGCTGGCCCCGGCCACCACCAATGGCAAGAACGTTTTGCCGCGGGTTGCTGCGCTGCTGGACGTCGACCAGATCTCCGAGATCATCTCGGTCGAGTCCGCCGACACCTTCAAGCGCCCGATCTACGCCGGTAACGCCATTGCCACCGTGCAATCGAGCGCGGCCATCAAGGTGATCACCGTGCGTACCACCGGCTTTGACGCCGTGGCCGCCGAAGGCGGTTCGGCTGCCATCGAGGCGGTCGGTGCCGCGCACGATGCTGGTATCTCGGCGTTCGTTGGCGAAGAGTTGGCCAAGTCCGACCGCCCAGAGTTGACTGCCGCCAAAATCGTCGTTTCCGGCGGCCGTGGCATGGGTAACGGTGACAACTTCAGCCACCTGTACAGCCTGGCCGACAAGCTCGGTGCTGCCGTGGGTGCCTCGCGCGCCGCCGTCGACGCCGGCTTCGTGCCCAACGACATGCAGGTCGGCCAGACCGGCAAGATCGTCGCGCCGCAGCTGTACATCGCCGTGGGCATTTCCGGTGCGATCCAGCACCTGGCCGGCATGAAGGACTCCAAGGTGATCGTTGCGATCAACAAGGACGAAGAAGCGCCGATCTTCCAGGTGGCTGACTACGGGCTGGTCGCGGACCTGTTCGAAGCGGTGCCAGAGCTGGAAAAGCTGGTCTGATCCGCCTGCTTCACTTATAAAGAACCCGGCCCCGTTACAGGGGCCGGGTTTTTTTATGGCCGGTTACGGGTCAATCGCGATACAAGGAGTGAGCAATGGTGCTGCGTAAAGCAGGCAGGGTGCTGGCATGCATGGCGGTCTTGGTTGCGCCACCGGCCATGGCGGCAGGCAAGTGCGAACGCCTGGTAGCAACCGGCAGCCCTGATGCGCCGCCCTATTCGTGGCAGGACCCGAAAAACCCGCAGCACCTGATCGGTGCCAACGTCGACCTGCTGCGTCAGGTGGCTGGCGAGCTGGGGGTGAAGGTGGAGGTGCTCAGTGCCGGGCGTCGCGAACAGGCACTGCAAGAGGTTCGCAGCGGCCGCATGGACCTGCTGATCGACACGCCGATGCAGGTGGAGCAACTGACTGCGCTGGACTATATCCACCCCCCGTTGCAGTTGAACGAGTACCTGGTGTGGACGCGGCACGATGCGCAACTGACCATCGATGGCCCGGCCGACCTGGCCCGCTACCAGGGTAGTTTGTCCGAGCGGGCGCGCCTGACGCCGGCCTTTACTGCGTTCGCCAAGGCGCAACTGAAGCTGGTGCCTGCGCAGAACCTTACTCAAGCGTTCCAGAAGCTGGTGCTCGGCCAGGTGGATTACGTGCTGGCTGGCCGTTATGCCGGTATGGCCATGGCTCAGAGCCTGGGCATGAGCAATGACCTGATTGCGCGGGGTTTGCCGGTCGACCGCCCAGGCTTGTACTTGGCGCTGTCGCACAATTCCGCGTGCAATGACAGTTGGTTGCGTGGGCAATTGGCGAAAAAACTGACAGAATTGCCGATCTCCGGTGCATCCGAAGCGGTACTGCAACGTAATGTCGAGCGCTGGAAAGCGCAGCTGCAAGTACCGGCGGACGCCCCCAAACACTAGGAAGATTGCGTGAGAACCCAACCACTGATCCTTGCCCTGGCCGTGCTTGGCCTGGCGGGCTGCGCCAATGACCCGGCCCCTAACGAGCAGATGCGTATTTCCGAACAGGCGCTGGAGCAGGCCAGGGCCGTCGGTGCAACCGACCAGGTCGAATCGCTGAAACTGGCCGAAGACAAGCTGGCGCGGGCCAGGACCAACATGCTGACCGAAGACTACCGCGATGCGCGCATGCGCGCCGAGCAGGCGGAACTGGACGCGCGTTTTGCCGAGGCCCAGGTGCTGAACCAGAAGAGTGAAGAGCAGTTGCAGTTGTTGCAGTCGCGGGTGCAGCGCCTGCGCAAGCAGCTGGAGGTGCAGCCATGAACCGTCACGCACCCTTCGCCGTACTGGCAGTGCTGGCCCTGGCGGCAGGCCTGCAGGGTTGCGCCAGCCAGCGCAGCAGCGCGGCGCTTGAGCAAGCCAGCGCCGCCTTCCAGAAGGTCAAGGACGATTCCGACGTGCTGCGCAGCGCGCCGCGTGACGTGATTCGTGCAGGCGAGTCGCTGGCGCGCGCCGAGCGCTTGTCCAGCTACATCGGCACCGGCTCCGATGTGCGCCATTACGCTTACCTCAGCCAGCGTTACAGCGAGATTGCCGGTGAGCATGCCAAGCTGGCGCTGAACCAGGAGCGCCAGGCCAAGCTGGACCTGGAGCGCCAGCGTTTGCAGCTGGCTTTGCGCGAGGCCAAACTGGCCAGCGTGCAGCAGCAAGGCAAATGGGTCGAGGCGCAAATTGCCGCGCTGGCCTCGGAGCAAGCCGACCGCGGCCTGGTAATGACCTTGGGTGACGTGCTGTTCGACACCGGCAGTGCCAACCTGAAAAACACCGCCAGCCGAACCGTGCTCAAGCTGGTGCAGTTCCTGCAGCTCAACCCACACCGGGTGGTACGCATCGAGGGCTATACCGACAGCACGGGTACACCTGAAGAAAACCTCAAGCTGTCGCACGACCGGGCTCAGTCCGTTGCCGACATGCTGGTGGACCTTGGTGTCGACGAAAAGCGCCTGCAGGTCGAAGGCTACGGCGACCAGTACCCGATCGAGGCCAATGCCTCGGAGCGGGGTAGGGCGCAGAACCGCCGGGTCGAGATTGTGTTTTCCGACGACAAGGGCAGGCTCGCGCCGGCGCGTTGAGCGTGAGTGTTCGGCTCGGTGCGGTCGGCGCCGATCAGATCGCGCGCCGCCCGCGCGGCGCTGGATCTCACAGGCGCTGAAGATGCAGTGGCGGCCCAACCATCTGTCCCGGTACACTTCTTGACTGTTACGGTATCCTCTACTGTCAGTGAGTCGCACAAGAACAACGAGCCCGTCCGCGCGTCGAGATCCCGCCATGACCAACCTGCTGCTGTACCAGCGTATCGCCCAGCAACTGGCCGATGACATTCGTCGCGGCGTCTACCAGCCAGGCGAGCGGGTACCCTCCGTACGCAAGATGAGCGCGCAGCTCAACGTCAGCCATGCCACGGTGCTGCAGGCCTACGCCAACCTCGAAGACCAGGGCCTGATCCGTGCGCGGCCGCAGTCCGGCTACTATGTGCACCAGACCCCGGCCCTGACCGCCCCGACCCCGGATATCGCCAGGGTCGAACGCCCAGGCCTGGTCACACGTGCCAGCATCATCCAGCAGGTACTGACCGAGGCCCGCCGCGACGGTGTGTTCCCGTTCGGTGCTGCCGTGCCGCATGTGGATTATCTGCCTGTGCGCGCACTGCACCAGCAAATCGCCAAAGTGACACGCTTCCACAGCCCGCGCGCCTTCAGCTATATGTTCAGCCCAGGGTTCGAGCCGCTGCGCCGGCAAATTGCCATTCGCATGCGCGATGCCGGTGTGATCGTCGACCCGCGTGAGGTGATCGTGACCCACGGCTGTGTCGATGCCCTGCAGATGTCGTTACGCGTGCTGACCCGCCCCGGGGACCTGATCGCCGCCGAGTCGCCGACCTATTACGGTTTGCTGCAGCTGGCGGACCTGCTGGGTTTGAAAGTGATCGAGATCCCCAGCGACCCGTCCACGGGGATCAGCCTCGAAGCCTTGCAACTGGCGGCAAACCAGTGGTCGATCAAGGCCTTGGTGTTGACTGCGCGGCTGAGCAACCCGCTGGGCGGTACGGTGCCGGAAGAGCGGCAAAAGCAACTGCTGCGCCTGGCGTCGGACTTCGATATCCAGATCATCGAGGACGACATCTATGGCGAGTTGATGTTCGAGCAGGGCAAGAGCAAGGCACTGAAAGCCTTCGATCGGCTGGACCGGGTGATCTACTGTTCGAGCTTCTCCAAAACCTTGTCTCCCGGGGTGAGGGTTGGCTGGATGATCGCCGGGCGTTACCAGGACGAGATACAGCGCCTGCAAACTTTCACCACCCATTCAGCCTGCAGCGTGACCCAGATGGGTGTGGCAGCGTACCTGGAAAATGGCGGCTACGACCGGCAGCTGCGCTATATCCGCCAGGAGTACCGCAAGAACCTCAGTGCCTACCAGCTGGCGGTGCAGCAGCACTTCCCCGAAGGTACCCAGATGACCCGGCCTACCGGGGGGTTCATCCTCTGGGTGAGCCTGCCTGGGCGGGTGAATACGCAAGAGCTGCATGTGCGTGCGTTGGAGCAGGGCATCAGTATTGCTCCGGGGTTGATATTCAGTAACACGGAACAATTCAACCACTGCATCCGCCTCAACTGCGGTATTCCGTGGAACAAGGAGGCCGAGCGGGCGGTCATGACCTTGGGCTTGCTGGCGCAGCAGCTGTGCCGCGAGCCTGCGCTCACACTTTTGTGAGGGTTGCCAGCAGCCCGCGGAACAGGGAGCATACGAGCCTTTACAGCGGGTCTGTCCATTTGCCATGAATGCATTACGTCGTTTTGTTCTGATTCTGTGCCTTGCGGCCCCGTGCTGCGCCGCCGCGGGCCTGGCCTTCGCTGCGCAGCCGGCGCAGGCCCAGCAGGCACAGACAAAAAACGCCGCCAAGCCTGCGCAGAAGCCGGTAGTCCGCAAAGCCCCTGCCAAGAAAGCAAAACCGCGAAGCAAGGCAGTTGCCAAGCCTTTGCCCAAAGCAAAGTTGGACTTGAGCCTGCCCACCGACCTGGTCGACAACCTTGAGCCAGACATAGGGACACCTTCGCCGATCCAGCGCCGCAAACCGCTGCTGCCCCCTATGTTCCGGGACAAGCCGGAAGCCGACGACAGCCCGTTCCAGCTCAATGGCCGCTTGATCAACAATGAAATGCAGCTGCAATTGCGCAATGACAGCCGCCGTGAAGTGGAAGGTGCGGCCATCGATTTCGAGTTCCGGCAGTAAGGGGCAAACTGACTGCCGGGTCATGTCATTTTTCATCGTGCCAGCAATTTCAAACACCTGTTTGGGCGGGTACTATCCAGGGGCGTTCGTCCCGTTACTTGTTTCAGGGAGTCCTGAGTTTGGTGAATCGCCATGAACTGCCGTGAGGGCTGCGGTGCCTGCTGCATTGCCCCGTCCATCACCTCTGCCATGCCGCGCATGCCCAATGGCAAGCCAGCTGGCGAGCGCTGCCTGCACCTGACGGCGGCCAACCTCTGCGACCTGTTCGGCAAGCCTGAGCGGCCAGCAGTGTGTGGCGGGTTCAAGGCAGATGTCGAGGTGTGTGGCAGTGACCGTGACGAAGCGATCAGGATTCTTGGCTGGTGGGAGCAGATGACGGCGGCGTGAAAGGCTGGATCTTCGACAACAAGGATAAACATGATGAGATCGTTAAAGCGTATTGCACTGCTGTGTGGCGTCGGTGTTCTGCTTTCGCCGGCGGCCTGGGCCGAGAACTGGCAAGTGGCCAAGGACGAGGAAGGCATCAAGGTGTCCCTCAGCGAAGTCGCTGGCTCCAAGTACAAGGCCTATCGCGGGGTGACTGTGATCAAGGCGCCGCTGGCCAAGGTCGAGGCGCTGCAGGAAGACGCGGCCGGGGCATGTGCATGGATCCACGAATGCAAATCGCAGAAGCTGCTCAAGCATGAAGGTAACCAGAGCTGGACCTACACCCAGTTCAATACGCCATGGCCGGTGACGCCGCGCGATTCGGTGCTGCATATCACCACTGTCAAGGAGGCTGATGGCAGCGTCACCCGCAACCTGAAAGAAGAGCCGACCTACCTGCCGGAAGAGAAGGGCTTCGTGCGGGTGGCTAAAGTCGAAGGGTTCTGGAAGCTGGTGCCCAAGGGCGACACCACCGAAGTGACCTACCAGGTGCATACCGAGCCGGGTGGCAGCGTGCCGGCGATGGTCGCTAACAAGTTCGTGGTGGATTCGCCGTTCAATACCCTCAAACAGCTGCGTGAACGGGCTGAGAAAAACTGAGGCCTCGCACTGCCTGTAGCGCCTTCAGGTGATGGCGCTACAGGTGGCACCGGCGTCAATAAAAGAACGCCATTATTTGAGCGTTGCTGGAAGTTTGACAGCATAAATTTTTGGGCTTAGATTCAAACTCAGTGAGCCATTTCCTGCCCCCTCTCGTGCTCACGCCAACTATAAAAAACGTGCTGCGTTTTTCTTCTGCTTTATAACTTCAAGACCTACGCCTTACCCACTTGTACCTCTGCGCTTGCGGGCCGTTTTGTCCTCGGTCAGTGCAAGGGCGAGCACTTGCCTATTGATTTTCATCCGCCGCGTGTGTGGGAGATATCATCGTGCATGCTAATCGACTTTCGTTATTGCCCCGGATCGCCGGGTACGGTGTATTGGCTTTCATGGGCTGGTTGCTGTTTTCGACATTGTTCATGCCGTTATTGTCGTCATCGGCAACCCGGGCCATTCTCAATGCACCGGTCATTCTGCTGACCACGCCCATCGATGGCGTGGTGCGTACCTTGAACATTCAGCCAGGCACCACGTTCACCACGGGCCAGGATATCGCAACCATCGAGAACCCCCGGGCGGAACAGGAAACGCTGCTGGGCTTGCAGACACGCCGGCTCACCTTGCAGCAGCAATTGGCGGCCATGGCCAGCCAGGCCGAACACGACCGCAAGTACTACAACGCACTGGAGATCACCAGCCAGCAGTACCAGGATGCCTATGAGGTGCGCAAGCGCTACGCGCAGAAGGCCCTGAAGGCTGAGAGCGGGGCGGCTGGCGCACGCCTGGCCGATGCCCGGGAAACACTGGCACGTAACCTTGAGCTGTTTCGCCAGGGCGCGGTGAGCGAGGCCGTCGTGGCCAGTTCCCGGGCGCAACTGGCCTCGTTGCAGGCCGATGCCGAGACCATTCGCTCGCGGGTGCACATCAACGATGGTGATCTTAATGCGGCCAAGGACCAGGTGTACCTGGACCCCGAGCAATTGCGCATGTTCGACCTCAAGTCGCAGATGACCACGCTGAAACTTAGCCTGGATAATCTGGAGCGCAACCGGGTAACCCTCGAAGAGGAACTTTCCCACCTCGACCAGTTGATAGAAAGTGAGCAAAACCGGGTGCAGATGATGGCGGCTTATAATGTGGTGGCGTATGCATCCGGCACCGTGCAAGAGTTGATCGCCCCGCAAGGCACGCAAGTACGGGCGGGTGCAACGCTATTGCGCGCTACCAATTGCAGTCAAAGTTATGTTATTGCGGTATTCCCGGAGCGAATGGCCAGCCGGATCGACCGGGATAGCGAACTGCAAGTATCTATCCGCGGTGTCGCGCAACCGCTGAAAGCCAAAGTCGTGCAGTTACTGTCCAGCCCGACCGATGTACAAAGCAGCAATTACAGTGTGCCGTTTCCTTATGCCGAGCAGAACTCGGTCTATGTGGTAGGTACGTTCGACAACAACTTGCCGGCCGATGAACGCCTGTTGACCTGCAACCCTGGCAACTGGGTGACCGCGACGGTATCGCGATGAACGGCTGGGTGCTTTTTGCCGGTGTGCTCGGGCTGGTGCTGGGCAGCCAGGCCATGGCCCTGGAGCCTCGGGCCCGCCTGCAGCACATGACCTGCGCAGGCATCGGGCAGGCGGTGGCGGCTCAAGGCCAAGGGCCGTTGCTGCTGGCCAGCTATCCGCAGCAACCGGGGCAGCCTGCCGTGCCTGGCGTGCTGCAAGGCGTGGCATTCACCTACGACAACGCGTTGGCCAGCATCGCCTTGTTTGCCTGCGGCAATGCGCCAGCTGCCCGACAAATTGCCGACGCTTTGGCCTATGCCATCGATCACGACCCTGAGTACCGCGATGGCCGGGTGCGCAATGCCTACGCCGCTGGCCCGCTGCAGGCCGCGCCTGTGCGGCTGCCGGGCTACTGGAGCGATGAGCGTGCTGCATGGAGCCAGGATGCGTACCAAGTGGGCAGTGCGACCGGTAATCAGGCGTGGGCAGCGCTGGCGTTGCTGGAGGCTTATCGGCACAGCGGTGAAGCGCGTTATTTGCAGGCGAGCAGAAAGATGCTCGACTGGGCCCGGCGCACCACCTTCGACAAGGGGCCACCGGCAGGCTTCAACGGGGGCATTTACGGGTTCGCCGCTGCCCCGCAGGTGCAAACCTGGAAGTCCACTGAGCATAACGTCGATCTGGCGGCAGCCTGGACCTCGTTGGCGCGGCTGGGCAACGATAGCGAAGCTGGCCGGCAGGCGCGCATCGCCCGCGGCTTCGTCGAGGCCCACTGGGATGCCGGCCAAGGCCGGTTCCTGATCGGTACCTTGCCCGATGGCCGAACACCGCAGACGCAGCAGTCGGGCCTGGATGCGCAGATCTGGCCGCTGATTGCCATTGCCGACGCACCGCAGCAGTGGCTGCAGGCACTGACGTTCGTGGAGCGGGCCCATGGTTTCGCTCAGGGCTATGGCTTCAAGCAGGACCCTGACGGTATCTGGACCGAAGGCACGGCGCAGGTGGCGGCCGTTGCCAGCCTTCGCGGCCTGGCGCCCCTGGCGCAGCCATTGTGGCCGTTGTTGCTGGCGCAACAGGCTGGCGATGGCTGGCTGTACGCCACCCCGCAGGCACAGGTCAGCACGGGGCTGAGCGTGGGGCCGGACTCGACCCATGACGATTTCCTGTACTTCCACCTGCCCCATTTGGGCGCCACGGCATGGGCGGCGATCGCTGCCACCGGCGTCAACCCTTTCACTGGCGATTACAAGGCCCACTGACATGCAAGCACTGGACTCGACACAACTGCTGCAAATCAACCTGTGGACGCTGGCCATCGTGGTTCTGCTGAGTTGCATGGCCCACCGCGAGCAATGGCTGGCGCGCCTGCTGTTCGGCGCGCTGACCGCGGCACTGCTGGTCAGGTACGTGGCCTGGCGCTTCGCCGACACCTTGCCTGACAGCCGCGCGGGGTTCGCCACGGTATGGGCTTATGGCTTCCTGTTCTTCGAGTTGTTGGGCATTGCCTACACCTTGTTTTCGATCGTGGTGATGTGCCGGCGCAGCGATCACCGCCACGCCGCGGACGCTGGCGAGCAGCGCTTGCGCGCGATGGGGGCCGAGGCGCCGGCGGTCGATGTGTTCATCTGCACCTACAACGAAGGGCTCGAGGTTCTGGAGAAGACCATCATTGCCGCGCAGGCCATGGACTACCCCAACTTCACCCTCTGGGTGCTGGATGACACGCGGCGGGACTGGCTGCGCGACTACTGCGCGAGCATGGGGGTGCGTTACACGCGGCGCGATGACAACCTGCACGCCAAGGCGGGCAACCTGAACAACGGCCTGCGCCAGTCGGCAGCCAGTACCAACGCGCCGTACATACTGGTGCTGGATGCAGACTTCGCCCCGCAGCGGCCGATTCTGCTGCGGACCTTGGGGCTGTTCCAGGACCCTGAGGTCGGGTTGGTGCAGACCCCGCAGTTCTACTACAACCCGGACCCTATCCAGCATAACCTGGGGTCGGCAAACAGCTGGGTGGATGAGCAACGGGTATTTTTCGATGTGTTCCAGCCTGCCAAGGATGCCTGGAATGCAGCGTTCTGCGTGGGCACGTCGTTCGTGGTGCGGCGTGATCTGGTCGAGCGCATGGGTGGTTTTCCCACGGGGGCGGTCTGTGAGGACATCTACACGTCCTACCGCCTGATGCAGATGGGCTACATCACCCGCTGGCTGAACGAGCGTTTGTCCATCGGGCTGTCTGCCGAGGGCCTGACCGAGTACATCAACCAGCGCGGCCGCTGGTGCCTGGGGACGATCCAGGTGGCCTTGCTGCGCCAGGGGCCGCTGTTCGGTCGCGGCTGTGGCCTGAACGATCGCCTGCATTACCTGCACGGCCTGCTGCATTGGTGCTCCAAGCCTTTCATCCTGATGATGCTGGTGTCGCCGGTGCTGTATTGGTATTTCGGCATTGCCGGTTTCTATGCAACGCCGGCAGCGTTTCTGGCCTTCGGCATGCCGGCGCTGATCGCCTATTGGGGTTACAGCACCTGGGTGACCGGGCGGCGCTCACTGCCGATCTTCACCGAGGTGACGCAGATCGTTTGCGCATTGGCGGTGACCGCGACCCTGATCAGTGCTGCGATTCGCCCGTTCGGACGGCCTTTCAAGGTGACGGCCAAAGGCCTGGACCGTTCCCAGACCCAGGTGCACTGGAAGCTGTTCGGGTTTTTCCTGGCCTTGAGTGCGTTGGCGCAGGTCGGCGCAATCACGGCGATCAGCACTGCCAGCCGACTGGACGGCAATATGGTGTTCAACCTGAGCTGGACGGTGCTGGTGCTGCTGTACAACCTGGCGACACTGGTGGCCTGCGTTGATCGGCCGCGGCTGCACGGCGAGGAGCGCTTTCCGTTTGCTCGGCCCACCCAGCTGCGCCTGGGCACCGGTACGCTGGGTGGGCAACTGGTCGATATCTCGATCAGCGGGGCGGCGTTCGAGGGCGCCATGGCCGGCGAGGTGCCGTGCGGCAGGCGTGGCCAGGTATGGGTGGACAAGGTCGGCTGGCTGGGGGCAGAGGTGGTACGCCGGGATGGCAGCCAACGGCTGGGGCTGCGCTTCGTGGCGGTGCATGAGGCGCAGCGGCGCGCGCTGATCACCAGGCTGTTCAGCCAGGCCAATCCCAATGTGGCCAGCACGGCGCAACCCGCCACTGCGTTCTTCACCCTGCTGCGCCGGGCGCTGCTGGGCGAAGGCGACTGGCGCCTGCGGCTGGTGCGCCGGCCGCGGCAGGCGCCCATCGCCGGCGCGCGGGTGGCTGTGAAGCGCCGCAGCGCCCAGCCGGCCGCCCTGCAGGCTTCCAGCGGCCCTCTCGGCGTGCTGGCTCAACTGCGTGCCTTGATGAAGAGCGTTTGGTGAGGGAAGTGCCCATGACTAGACCCCTGCACTGTGTGATGTTGGCCGCTCAACTGTCTTTGGCCGGCTGTTCGCTCGAGCCTGTCTACGAGACACCGGCGTCCCCCATGGACACCGGCTGGCCGGATAGCGTCGAGGCGGGCTGCTGTGATCCGCGAAACGCTTTCGACCCGGATTGGCGAGCGTTCGTCAGTGACAGCCGCTTGCGCCGGTTGATCGAGTTGGCCCTGGTCGACAACCGTGACTTGCAGCAAGCTGCAGCCAGCGTGGCGCAGGCCAGGGCAGGCTATCAGGGCGCCGCGGCAGCGCTGTACCCCAGCCTGGGCGTCGACACCTATGCCGGGCGCGCAAAGTTGCCGGCGCTGGAGCAAACCCCTGGGGGCGGCTCCAGCGCCGGCAGTGTGGCCAACACCTTCCAGGCCACCGTGGGGTTTACGGCCTATGAGCTGGACTTCTTCGGCCGGGCGCGAAGCCAGGCCCATGCGGCCGAGGCGCGCTTTCATGCCACGCTGGCCGACTACCAGGCTGCACGCATGGCCTTGATCGGCGAAGTGGCTGGGACCTGGCTGACGCTCAAGGCCAATCAGAGCTTGCTTGGGCTGGCAGAGCGCACATTCGAATCCCAGCAGCATTACGGGCAATTGCTGCGTTCCAGTTTCAACCTGGGTTCGACCGCACGCATCGATGTCCATCAAGCCGATGCCATCACCAACACTGCTGCCGTGCAAGTCAGTACCTACCGGATGCAAGTGGCGCAGAACCTCAATGCGTTGCGGGTTCTGGTAGGGCAAACGGTACCGGCCGGGCTGTTGCCGGAGGGCCAGCTTGGGGCGCAGATGGCGACAGTCGATGTACCCGCCGGGGTGCCTTCAAGCCTGCTTGAGCGGCGACCCGACATTCGGGCGGCGCAGGCTCAGCTGCGCGCTGCCAATGCAGAAATCGGCAGTGCGCGGGCCGCCTATTTCCCCAGCTTTTCGTTGACAGGCGCGCTGGGTAGCCTGAGTGGGGACTTTTCGCGGCTGCTGACAAGCCCGGCACAGTTCTGGAACCTGGCGGCGCTCGGTTCGCTGACATTGCTCGATGCCGGCCAGCGCAGGGCAGGGGTGGATGCCACTTGGGCCCAATACGACCAGCGTGTGGCTGCTTACGAGCAGACCGTGCTCAACGCCTTCCGTGAAGCGGCCAATGCGTTGAATGCGCGGCAGGAGATGCTGCCGCAGGTCGCGGCCCAGCGGCAGCTGGTCGAGGACTATGAACAAGCCTACCGGCAGTCGCGGCTTCGTTTCGAGGCGGGTCTGGACAGCTACTTCTCGACCATGGACGCCCAGCGCTCGCTGTTCGGTGCGCAGCAGCGTTGGCTGGAGCTGGAGCTGGCGCGCGAGATCAACCAGGTGAACCTGTTCAAGGCGCTCGGGGGTGGCTGGTCACCGGGGCCGACGGCAATCGTGGGCAGTGCTGCGCAAGTCGCACGGTAGTTGGCCAGGGTGGCTGATGCGGGTCGCCGGGGGAGGGGATGAGTCATGCCTCTGGGCCGCGCGGCACCAGGCGTGCGCGCGGCCCAGGGGGCTGGTCGGGGGCTGGAGCGTTACCCGATCAAGTCTTACTTGCGGTCGCCGAGGGCAACGATGTCGCGCTTCTGCTCGCCGGTGTACAGCTGGCGCGGACGGCCGATCTTGTACGGGCTGGAGAGCATTTCCTTCCAGTGCGAAATCCAGCCCACGGTACGTGCCAGGGCGAAGATCACGGTGAACATGCTGGTTGGAATGCCGATCGCCTTGAGGATGATCCCCGAGTAGAAGTCGACGTTCGGGTACAGCGAGCGCTCGATGAAGTACGGATCGGTCAGTGCGATCTCTTCCAGGCGCATGGCCAGTTCCAGCTGCGGGTCGTTCTTGATGCCCAGCTCGCGCAGTACTTCATCGCAGGTCTGTTTCATCACGGTGGCGCGCGGGTCACGGTTCTTGTAGACGCGGTGACCGAAGCCCATCAGCTTGAACGGGTCGTTCTTGTCCTTGGCCTTGGCGATGAAGGTGTCGATGTTCGAGACATCGCCGATTTCATCGAGCATAGTCAGTACGGCTTCGTTCGCACCGCCGTGCGCCGGACCCCACAGGGCAGCGATGCCCGCGGCGATACAGGCGAACGGGTTGGCACCCGACGAGCCGGCCAAGCGCACGGTGGAGGTGGAGGCGTTCTGCTCATGGTCGGCATGGAGGATGAAGATCCGGTCCATTGCCTTGGCCAGTACCGGGCTGATCGGTTTGATCTCGCACGGGGTGTTGAACATCATGTGCAGGAAGTTTTCCGCGTACGACAGGTCGTTGCGCGGGTACATCATCGGCTGGCCCATGGAGTACTTGTAAACCATCGCCGCCAGGGTCGGCATCTTGGCGACCAGGCGCACCGCGGAGATTTCGCGGTGTTGCGGGTTATTGATGTCCAGGGAGTCGTGGTAGAACGCCGACAGGGCGCCGACCACACCGCACATGACCGCCATCGGGTGGGCGTCGCGGCGGAAACCGTTGAAGAACGACTTCAGCTGCTCGTGAACCATGGTGTGGTTTTTCACGGTGCTGACGAACTGCGCCTTCTGCTCGGCATTCGGCAGTTCGCCGTTGAGCAGCAGGTAGCAGGTTTCGAGGTAGTCGGATTGCTCGGCGAGCTGTTCGATCGGGTAGCCGCGGTGCAGCAGGATCCCTTTGTCGCCGTCAATGTAGGTGATCTTCGACTCGCACGAGGCGGTCGCCATGAAACCAGGGTCGAAGGTGAAGTGACCAGTGGCCCCTAACCCGCGGACGTCGATTACATCAGGACCAACGGTGCCGGTTAAAATGGGCAGCTCGACGGGGGCAGCGCCCTCGATGACCAACTGCGCTTTTTTGTCAGCCATGTGGCCTCCTATTAATGCTTGAAATCATCAGACAGACCCCCCACGCAGGGCCCGCACCACTATAGAGGGATAAATTCAGATGTCAATTTGCCTAAAGGCTTGTTGAATCAGGCATTCAAGCCTGATTTTTCCCGAAATTCTCGCCCATTTACGCCTTTTGTTCATTAAAGGCAATGCGCTATTTGGGCTACCCCGTCACGTTGTCATAAGCAGCCTAACTGTCTATACTCGGCACCCGACCGCCAGGGGCTTGCAAGCCCGAACTGCTGGGGGTCGCCGTTCCCTGGGTGGTGGGTACCTGACCAGTACACTTACCAACAACTTTGCCCTGATTCGCTAGGGGCTCTTCAGTGTGAAAAAAGCCGTGAAAAGCCAACGACCTGTAAACCTAGACCTAAGGACCATCAAGCTCCCTGTCACTGCGTACACGTCCATCCTGCACCGTATCTCCGGCGTCATCCTGTTCATCGGCCTTGCCATCATGCTTTATGCACTGGGCAAATCGCTGGGTTCCGAGGAAGGCTTCGGCGAGGTGAAGGCGTGTCTGACCAGCCCGCTGGCCAAGTTCGTGACCTGGGGGCTGTTGTCTGCCCTGCTTTATCACCTCGTGGCAGGTGTTCGTCACCTGATCATGGACATGGGCATCGGCGAGACGCTGGAAGGCGGCAAGCTGGGCTCGAAAATCGTGATCGTCATCTCCGTGGTGCTGATCGTTCTGGTGGGAGTTTGGGTATGGTAACCAATGTCACGAACCTGTCGCGTTCGGGCCTCTATGACTGGATGGCGCAGCGCGTATCTGCGGTCGTTCTCGCGGCTTATTTCATCTTCCTGATCGGCTACGTGGTCGCCCACCCAGGCATCGACTACACCCAGTGGCATGGTCTGTTCTCCAACAACGCGATGCGAATCTTCAGCTTGCTGGCCCTCGTTGCCCTCGGCGCTCACGCCTGGGTCGGCATGTGGACCATTGCTACCGACTACCTGACGCCTATGTCGTTCGGCAAGTCGGCAACTGCGATTCGTTTCCTGTTCCAGGCGGTATGCGGCGTTGCGATGTTCGCTTACTTCGTCTGGGGTGTGCAGATTCTCTGGGGTATCTGATTCATGGCTAGCATTCCAACCATTTCTTTCGACGCCATCATCATCGGTGGCGGCGGCGCAGGCATGCGCGCTGCGCTGCAACTGGCTCAAGGCGGCCACAAGACTGCCGTAGTCACCAAGGTCTTCCCGACCCGTTCGCACACTGTATCCGCCCAGGGTGGCATCACCTGCGCCATCGCTTCGGCCGACCCGAACGACGACTGGCGCTGGCACATGTACGATACCGTCAAGGGTTCCGACTACATCGGTGACCAGGACGCTATCGAATACATGTGTCAGGAAGGCCCGGCTGCCGTGTTCGAGCTGGACCACATGGGCCTGCCGTTCTCGCGTACCGAAACCGGCCGTATCTACCAGCGCCCGTTCGGTGGCCAGTCCAAGGACTTCGGTAAAGGTGGCCAGGCCGCCCGTACCTGCGCGGCGTCCGACCGTACCGGTCATGCGCTGCTGCACACCCTGTACCAGGGTAACCTGAAGGCCGGCACCACCTTCCTCAACGAGTACTACGCCGTTGATTTGGTGAAAAACAAGGAAGGCGCTTTCGTTGGTGTGATCGCGATCTGCATCGAAACCGGCGAAACCATGTACATCAAGTCCAAGGCTACCGTGTTGGCCACTGGCGGTGCCGGTCGTATCTACGCCTCCACCACCAACGCCCTGATCAACACCGGTGACGGTATCGGCATGGCCCTGCGTGCAGGCGTTCCGGTGCAGGACATCGAAATGTGGCAGTTCCACCCGACCGGCATCGCCGGCGCCGGTGTACTGGTCACCGAAGGTTGCCGTGGTGAAGGTGGCTACCTGATCAACGCCCACGGCGAGCGCTTCATGGAGCGTTACGCGCCGAACGCCAAAGACCTGGCCGGCCGCGACGTGGTCGCCCGTTCCATGGTCAAGGAAATCATCGCCGGCAACGGCGTGGGCCCGAACAAGGACCACGTGCTGCTGAAGCTGGACCACCTGGGCGAAGAAGTGCTGCACAGCCGCCTGCCAGGTATCTGCGAGCTGTCCAAGACCTTCGCCCACGTCGACCCGGTTGTCGCGCCGGTGCCGGTTGTTCCGACCTGCCACTACATGATGGGTGGTGTTGCCACCAACATTCATGGCCAGGCCATCACCATGGACGAAGAAGGCAAGGATCACATCATCCCTGGCCTGTTCGCCGTAGGCGAAGTTGCGTGCGTATCGGTACACGGTGCCAACCGCCTGGGCGGCAACTCGCTGCTCGACCTGGTGGTATTCGGCCGTGCTGCCGGCCTGCACCTGGAGAAGGCACTGAGCGACGGTATCGAGCACCTCGACGCCAGCGACACCGATATCGATGTTGCCCTGAACCGCCTGAACAAGCTCAACGAGCGTACTTCCGGTGAAGATGTAGCCAGCCTGAAGCGCGAGCTGCAGAGCTGCATGCAGAACTACTTCGGTGTGTTCCGTACCGGCGAATACATGCAGAAGGGTATCGAACAACTGGCCGGCCTGCGTGAGCGCATCGCCAACGTCAAGATCAACGACAAGTCCCAGGCCTTCAACACCGCGCGTATCGAAGCGCTGGAGCTGCAGAACCTGCTGGAAGTCGCCGAAGCTACCGCCATCGCGGCCGAAGCCCGTAAAGAGTCCCGTGGCGCTCACGCCCGTGAAGACTTCGAAGACCGTGACGACGAAAACTGGCTGTGCCACACCCTGTACTACCCGGGTGAGAAGCGCGTTGCCAAGCGTGGCGTCAACTTTGCGCCGAAGACTGTTCCAGCCTTCGAACCAAAAGTCCGGACTTACTAAGGGTGGCTGCTATGTTGAAAGTCGAAGTTTATCGTTACAACCCGGATACCGATTCGGCGCCAAAAATGGAGTCGTTCGACGTCGATACCGGCGGCAAGGACTTGATGGTGCTGGACGTACTGGCCCTGATCAAGGAAAAGGACGAAGGTTTCTCGTACCGTCGTTCCTGCCGTGAAGGCGTGTGCGGTTCCGACGGCATGAACATGAACGGCAAGAACGGCCTGGCCTGCATCACCCCGCTGTCGGCGGTGGTCAAGGGCAACAAGCTGGTTCTGCGCCCTCTGCCAGGCCTGCCGGTCATTCGTGACCTGGTGGTCGACATGAGCATCTTCTACAAGCAGTACGAGAAGGTGAAGCCGTTCCTGCAGAATGACACGCCGGCCCCGGCCATCGAGCGCCTGCAGTCGCCGGAAGACCGCGAAAAGCTGGACGGCCTGTACGAGTGCATCCTGTGCGCTTGCTGCTCGACTTCCTGCCCGTCGTTCTGGTGGAACCCGGACAAGTTCCTGGGCCCGGCCGCGCTGCTGCAGGCCTACCGTTTCCTGGCCGACAGCCGCGACACCAAGACTCAGGAGCGCCTGGCGTCCCTGGATGACCCGTTCAGCGTATTCCGCTGCCGCGGGATCATGAACTGCGTGAACGTTTGCCCGAAAGGTCTCAACCCGACCAAGGCAATCGGCCACGTACGTAACATGCTGCTGCAAAGCGGCACCTGATACACCGTGTTGTACCTGCAGTAAGCCGAGGTGCGGGCGGTGAGCCCGCACTGAGGTAAAACCCGAGCAAGGGCCCAAAAAGCCCGCGCTCATTACCTATGAAGATATGAGACCAGCAGGGGCTTTCCGGGCTGGTACCCGGAAAATCAGCAGGATCCAGGTGGCGTGGTTCAGTCGCTGTTTTCGGACTTTTCCAGGTTTGCTTCGGCTCTCGCCGATCAGTCCCCTAATCGAGGGTGACCAAGCATGCAAGAAAGCGTGATGCAGCGCATGTGGGATAGCGCCCACCTTTCAGGTGGTAACGCTGCATATGTGGAAGAGCTCTACGAGCTCTACCTGCACGACCCTAACGCTGTGCCAGAAGAGTGGCGCACTTACTTCCAGAAGTTGCCAGCCGACGGCAGCACCGCTACTGATGTATCGCACTCGACAATCCGCGACCATTTCGTACTGCTGGCAAAGAACCAGCGCCGCGCCCAACCGGTATCTGCCGGGAGCGTGAGCAGTGAACACGAGAAGAAGCAGGTTGAAGTTCTGCGACTGATCCAGGCCTATCGTATGCGCGGCCATCAGGCTGCCAAGCTCGACCCGTTGGGGTTGTGGCAGCGCCCTGCGCCCGTAGACCTGTCGATCAATCACTACGGCTTGACCAATGCCGATCTTGATACGACCTTCCGTGCCGGCGACCTGTTCATCGGCAAAGAGGAGGCGAGCCTACGCGACATCCTGGATGCACTCCAGAAGACATATTGTCGCACCATTGGCGCCGAGTTCACCCACATCGTCGATTCCGAGCAGCGCAGCTGGTTCCAGCAGCGCCTGGAAAGCGTGCGCGGCCGTCCGGAATACTCCGCTGACGTGCAGGCCCACCTGCTCGAGCGCGTTACCGCCGGTGAAGGCCTGGAAAAATACCTGGGCACCAAGTACCCAGGCACCAAGCGCTTCGGCCTGGAAGGTGGCGAGAGCCTGATCCCGATGCTGGACGAAATGATCCAGCGTTCCGGCTCCTACGGCACCAAGGAAGTGGTCATCGGCATGGCCCACCGTGGCCGTCTGAACGTGCTGGTGAACACCTTCGGCAAGAGCCCGCGCGAGCTGTTCGACGAGTTCGAAGGCAAGAAGATGAACGAGCTGGGCTCCGGTGACGTGAAGTATCACCAGGGCTTCTCCTCGAACGTGATGACCTCTGGTGGCGAAGTGCACCTGGCCATGGCGTTCAACCCGTCCCACCTGGAAATCGTTTCGCCGGTGGTCGAGGGTTCGGTGCGCGCCCGTCAGGACCGCCGCAACGACACCGTTGGCGACAAGGTGCTGCCGATCTCGATCCACGGCGACGCTGCATTCGCCGGCCAGGGTGTGGTCATGGAAACCTTCCAGATGTCGCAGACCCGCGGTTTCAAGACCGGCGGCACCGTGCACATCGTGATCAACAACCAGGTTGGTTTCACCATCAGCAACCCGCTGGACGCGCGCTCCACCGAGTACGCCACCGACGTGGCCAAGATGATCCAGGCGCCGATCCTGCACGTGAACGGCGATGACCCGGAAGCAGTGCTGTTCGTCACCCAGCTGGCCATCGACTACCGCATGCAGTTCAAGCGTGACGTGGTCATCGACCTGGTCTGCTACCGCCGTCGCGGCCACAACGAGGCCGACGAGCCGAGCGGCACCCAGCCGCTGATGTACCAGCAGATCACCAAGCAGCGTACCACCCGCGAGCTGTACGCCGAGTCGCTGATCCAGGCTGGCCGTATCGATGCCGAGCGTGCCCAGGCGAAGATCGACGAGTACCGCAACGCGCTGGACAACGGCCTGCACGTGGTGAAAAGCCTGGTCAAGGAGCCGAACCGCGAGCTGTTCGTCGACTGGCGCCCCTACCTGGGCCATGCCTGGACTGCGCGTCACGACACCCGCTTCGACCTCAAGACCTTGCAGGACCTGTCGGCCAAGCTGCTGGAAATCCCGGAAGGCTTCGTCGTCCAGCGCCAGGTGGCGAAGATCTACGAAGACCGCCAGAAGATGCAGGCCGGTGGCTTGCCGATCAACTGGGGTTATGCAGAGACCATGGCCTACGCCACCCTGCAGTTCGAAGGTCACCCGATCCGCATGACCGGCCAGGACATCGGCCGTGGCACCTTCTCGCACCGCCATGCAGTGCTGCACAACCAGAAGGATGCCGGCACCTACGTACCCCTGAAGAACCTGTTCCCCGGCCAGCCGATGTTCGAGCTGTACGACTCCTTCCTGTCGGAAGAAGCCGTGCTGGCCTTCGAGTATGGCTACTCGACCACCACACCGAACGCGCTGGTGATCTGGGAAGCCCAGTTCGGCGACTTCGCCAACGGTGCGCAAGTGGTCATCGACCAGTTCATCACCAGCGGCGAGCACAAGTGGGGTCGCCTGTGCGGCCTGACCATGCTGCTGCCGCACGGCTATGAAGGGCAGGGCCCGGAGCACTCCTCCGCGCGCCTGGAGCGTTACCTGCAGCTGTGTGCCGAGCACAACATCCAGGTCTGCGTGCCAACCACGCCGGCGCAGATCTACCACCTGCTGCGTCGTCAGGTCATTCGCCCGCTGCGCAAGCCGCTGATCGTGCTGACACCGAAGTCGCTGCTGCGTCACAAACTGGCCGTTTCGACCCTGGAAGACCTGGCAGAAGGCTCGTTCCAGACCGTGATCCCGGAAATCGACAACCTCGATCCGGCCAAGGTCGAACGCCTGGTCCTGTGCGGTGGCAAGGTCTACTACGACCTGCTGGAGAAACGCCGTGCCGAAGGCCGCGAAGACATCGCCATCGTGCGTATCGAGCAGCTGTATCCGTTCCCGGAGGACGACCTGGTCGAAATCCTGGCGCCGTACACCAACCTCAAGCATGCCGTGTGGTGTCAGGAAGAGCCGATGAACCAGGGTGCCTGGTACAGCAGCCAGCACCACATGCGCCGTATCCTGGGCCGCCACAACAAGGCGCTGGTCCTGGAATACGCCGGCCGCGACGCTTCCGCCGCGCCAGCTTGTGGTTACGCTTCGAAGCACGCCGAACAGCAGGAAAAACTGCTGCAAGACGCCTTCACTGTCTAACGCCTTCGCGCACCTGAAACCGAATTTAAGGAAATACAGATAATGGCTATCGAGATCAAAGCCCCAACCTTCCCGGAATCGGTTGCCGATGGCACCGTTGCCACCTGGCACAAGAAGCCGGGCGAAGCCGTCAAGCGTGACGAGCTGATCGTCGACATCGAGACCGACAAGGTCGTCCTGGAAGTGCTGGCTACCGCTGACGGCGTGCTGGGCGACATCGTCAAGGGCGAGGGCGACACCGTCCTGTCCGACGAGGTGCTGGGTTCGATCGTTGAAGGCGGCGCTGCTGCCGCACCTGCTGCCGCCGCTGCACCTGCCGCTGCACCCGCTGCGGCAGCTGCCGATGCTGGTGAAGACGACCCGGTCGCCGCCCCGGCTGCGCGCAAGCTGGCCGAAGAAAACGGCATCGACCTGGCCAGCGTTGCCGGTACCGGCAAAGGCGGTCGCGTCACCAAGGAAGACGTGGTTGCAGCGGTTGCCAACAAGAAGTCGGCACCTGCCGCTGCGCCGGCTGCCAAGCCTGCTGCCGCTGCTGCTGCCCCGGTGGTCACCGCTGCTGGCGACCGCACCGAGAAGCGCGTCCCGATGACCCGCCTGCGTGCCAAGATCGCCGAGCGCCTGGTAGAAGCCCAGTCGAGCATGGCCATGCTGACCACCTTCAACGAAGTGGACATGACCGAAGTCATGGCCCTGCGCTCGAAGTACAAGGACCTGTTCGAGAAGACCCACAACGGCGTGCGCCTGGGCTTCATGTCGTTCTTCGTCAAGGCTGCCACCGAGGCGCTGAAGCGCTTTCCGGCGGTCAACGCCTCGATCGACGGCAACGACATCGTCTACCACGGCTATGCCGACGTCGGCGTTGCGGTGTCCAGCGACCGTGGCCTGGTGGTACCGGTACTGCGTAACGCCGAATCGATGAGCCTGGCCGAAATCGAAAACGGCATCGCCACCTTCGGCAAGAAGGCCCGTGACGGCAAGCTGTCGATCGAAGAGATGACCGGTGGCACCTTCACCATCACCAATGGCGGTACTTTCGGTTCGATGATGTCGACCCCGATCGTCAACCCGCCGCAGGCCGCGATCCTCGGCATGCACAACATCATCCAGCGCCCGATGGCCGTTAACGGCCAAGTGGTGATTCGCCCGATGATGTACCTGGCGCTGTCCTACGACCACCGCCTGATCGATGGCAAGGAAGCGGTAACCTTCCTGGTCACCATCAAGAACCTGCTGGAAGATCCGTCTCGCCTGCTGCTGGACATCTAATCGCGCGGCTGTAAGCTGCGAGCGGCAAGCTTCAAGTCGAAGCCTGCCTGTCTCGCAGCTTGCAGCTTGCTGCTTGAAGCTCAAAAGGAATCTTTTATGACCCAGAAATTCGACGTAGTGGTAATCGGTGCAGGTCCTGGCGGTTATGTCGCTGCCATCAAGGCCGCACAACTCGGTCTGAAGACTGCCTGTATCGAGAAGTACACCGACGCCGAGGGCAAGCTGGCCCTGGGCGGCACCTGCCTGAACGTCGGTTGCATTCCTTCCAAGGCCCTGCTGGACAGCTCCTGGAAGTACAAGGAAGCCAAAGAAAGCTTCAACGTGCATGGCATCTCCACCGGTGAAGTGAAGATGGACGTTGCCGCGATGGTTGGCCGCAAGGCTGGCATCGTCAAGAACCTGACCGGTGGCGTGGCCACCCTGTTCAAGGCCAACGGTGTTACTTCGATCCAGGGCCACGGCAAGCTGCTGGCGGGCAAAAAGGTCGAAGTCACCAAGGCTGACGGCACCACCGAAGTGATCGAAGCCGAGAACGTGATCCTGGCCTCCGGCTCGCGTCCGATCGACATTCCGCCAGCGCCTGTCGACCAGAACGTCATCGTCGACTCCACCGGCGCCCTGGAATTCCAGGCCGTACCCAAGCGCCTGGGCGTGATCGGTGCTGGCGTCATCGGCCTGGAGCTGGGCTCGGTATGGGCTCGCCTGGGTGCTGAAGTCACCGTGCTGGAAGCCCTGGACACCTTCCTGATGGCTGCCGACACTGCCGTGTCGAAAGAAGCCCAGAAAACCCTGACCAAACAAGGCCTGGACATCAAGCTGGGCGCGCGCGTCACCGGCTCTAAAGTCAATGGCGACGAAGTCGAAGTCACCTACACCAACGCCGAAGGCGAGCAGAAGATCACCTTCGACAAGCTGATCGTTGCGGTCGGCCGCCGTCCGGTGACCACCGACCTGCTGGCTTCCGACAGCGGCGTGACCATCGACGAGCGTGGCTACATCTACGTCGACGACCACTGCGCGACCAGCGTGCCGGGCGTCTATGCCATCGGTGACGTGGTGCGTGGCCTGATGCTGGCGCACAAGGCCTCGGAAGAGGGCATCATGGTGGTTGAGCGCATCAAGGGCCACAAGGCCCAGATGAACTACGACCTGATCCCTTCGGTGATCTACACCCACCCGGAAATCGCGTGGGTCGGCAAGACCGAACAATCCTTGAAGGCCGAGGGTGTTGAGGTTAACGTAGGCACCTTCCCGTTCGCGGCCAGCGGCCGTGCGATGGCGGCCAACGACACCGGTGGTTTCGTCAAGGTCATCGCCGACGCCAAGACCGACCGCGTGCTGGGTGTACACGTGATTGGCCCATCGGCTGCCGAACTGGTGCAGCAGGGCGCAATCGCAATGGAATTCGGCACCAGTGCCGAGGACCTGGGCATGATGGTCTTCAGCCATCCAACCCTGTCCGAAGCGCTGCATGAAGCAGCGCTGGCTGTGAATGGCGGCGCCATTCACGTGGCCAACCGTAAGAAGCGTTAATCATAAGAAACCACGGCGGGCAGCCCGTCGTGAGTCTTGCGTGCATGACTCACCGCGGAACGTCCGCCGGACCGGATCACATGGGATAACCCGGGGTCAACGGTCACAGGTGGCGCGGCGCCAGTAATGGCGCAGCGCCGAAGCGCAGTACCTAACGAAGACGGTAAAAAGCATGAATCTTCACGAGTATCAGGGTAAGCAGCTGTTCGCTGAGTACGGCCTGCCAGTTTCCAAGGGTTTCGCAGTCGATACCCCTGAGCAAGCTGCAGAAGCCTGCGACAAGATCGGCGGGAACGAGTGGGTAGTCAAAGCCCAGGTTCACGCGGGTGGTCGCGGTAAAGCGGGCGGCGTCAAGCTGGTTCGCAGCAAGGAAGACGCCAAGGCGTTCGCTGCACAGTGGTTGGGCAAGAATCTGGTTACCTACCAGACCGATGCCAACGGTCAACCCGTCTCCAAGATTCTGGTCGAATCCTGCACTGACATCGCCAAAGAGCTGTACCTGGGCGCTGTAGTCGATCGTTCGAGCCGCCGCATCGTGTTCATGGCCTCCACCGAAGGTGGCGTGGACATCGAGAAAGTCGCTCACGAAACGCCTGAGAAAATCCTCAAGGCCACCATCGACCCACTGGTCGGCGCACAGCCGTTCCAGGGTCGCGAGCTGGCATTCCAGCTGGGCCTGGAAGGCAAGCAAGTTCAACAGTTCGCCAAGATCTTCGTAGGCCTGGCCAAGCTGTTCAAGGATCACGACCTGGCGCTGCTGGAAGTGAACCCGCTGGTGATCAAGGCCGATGGCGACCTGCACTGCCTCGATGCCAAGATCAACATCGACGCCAACGCCATGTACCGTCAGCCCAAGCTGAAAACCTTCCACGACCCGTCGCAGGACGACGCCCGTGAAGCCCACGCTGCCAAGTTCGAACTGAACTACGTTGCCCTCGAAGGCAACATCGGCTGCATGGTCAACGGTGCCGGCCTGGCCATGGGTACCATGGACATCGTCAACCTGCACGGCGGCAAGCCGGCCAACTTCCTCGACGTTGGCGGCGGTGCTACCAAAGAGCGCGTTACCGAAGCGTTCAAGATCATTCTGTCCGACAGCAATGTCGCGGCCGTTCTGGTCAACATCTTCGGCGGCATCGTTCGCTGCGACATGATTGCCGAAGGCATCATCGGTGCAGTGAAAGAAGTCGGCGTCAAGGTTCCGGTCGTCGTTCGCCTTGAGGGCAACAACGCCGAACTGGGCGCTAAAGTACTGGCAGAAAGCGGTTTGAACATCATTGCGGCAACCAGCCTGACCGACGCTGCTCAACAAGTTGTCAAAGCTGCGGAGGGCAAGTAATGAGCGTCCTGATCAATAAAGACACCAAAGTTATCTGCCAGGGCTTCACCGGCTCGCAGGGTACTTTCCACTCCGAACAGGCCATCGCCTACGGCACCAAGATGGTCGGCGGCGTAACCCCAGGCAAGGGTGGCACCACCCACCTGGGCCTCCCGGTGTTCAACACCGTCAAGGAAGCCGTGGAAGCTACCGGCGCTGATGCTTCGGTCATCTACGTACCGGCTCCTTTCTGCAAGGACTCGATCCTGGAAGCAGCCTTCGGCGGCATCAAGCTGATTGTCTGCATCACCGAAGGCATTCCTACCCTGGACATGCTGGATGCCAAGGTCAAGTGCGACGAGCTGGGCGTGACCCTGATCGGCCCTAACTGCCCAGGTGTCATCACCCCAGGCGAGTGCAAGATCGGCATCATGCCTGGCCACATCCACCTGCCAGGCAAGGTCGGTATCGTGTCGCGCTCCGGCACCCTGACCTACGAAGCTGTGAAGCAGACCACCGACGCCGGCTTCGGCCAGTCGACCTGTGTCGGTATCGGTGGTGACCCGATCCCGGGCTCCAACTTCATCGATATCCTGAAGCTGTTCCAGGAAGACCCGAAGACCGAAGCGATCGTCATGATCGGCGAGATCGGCGGTTCGGCTGAAGAAGAAGCAGCGGCCTACATCAAGGCCCACGTGACCAAGCCTGTCGTTTCCTACATCGCTGGTGTTACCGCTCCTGCGGGCAAGCGCATGGGCCACGCTGGCGCCATCATTTCTGGCGGCAAAGGCACTGCAGACGAGAAGTTTGCAGCCCTGCAGGACGCGGGTGTGAAAACCGTGCGTTCCCTGGCCGACATCGGCAAGGCCCTGGCCGAGCTGACCGGTTGGGAAGCCAAGAAGTAATACCGCTACACCCCCCACGCGCACAGAGGCCACCTTCGGGTGGCCTTTGTCGTTTGTGGGGTTCTGTATTCCTGTGCCGCACTCTTCGCGGGCAAGCCCGCGAAGAGGCCAGATCAGGCACTGTAGATTTTTCGATGGGTTTGATAGGAATTTTCACACAGACACGGCGTTTAAACCGAGGATAATTCCCTCTGTCTTCGGTCGCACAGACGACAAACATGTACGCACATCGGACAAGCAGCACTGTTCCAGTGCGTTTGACTGACAAAACGGTTACATTACGCGCTCACTCTGTGCCCGTACCCCAAAAGGGAACGACACGCTAAACGGGTCTGGCCTATCAAGCCGGGCAGCATTTCCCCTCATCCAAAGGGAAATCCCCTCTCGAATCCCGATTTCAGCAGTGTGGTACTACCTTAAAATGAAAGTTCTCAAAGGCCAGGATATCCTGGCGCTTGGCTTTATGACGTTTGCGCTTTTTGTGGGTGCAGGCAACATCATCTTCCCGCCTATCGTCGGCCTGCAGTCCGGCCCCCATGTGTGGATGGCGGCGCTGGGCTTCCTGGTTACGGCCGTAGGCCTGCCGGTCATCACCGTGGTCGCCCTGGCCAAGGTCGGTGGTGGCATGGATGCCCTGAGCAGCCCGATCGGCAAATTCTTCGGCGGCTTGCTGGCGGCCGTCTGCTACCTGTCGGTCGGCCCACTGTTCGCTACCCCGCGTACGGCGACCGTTTCGTTCGAAGTGGGTGTTGCTCCGCTGACCGGGGAAAGCCCGCTGGCGCTGTTCATCTACAGCCTGGTGTATTTCGCTGTGGTGCTGGCCGTGTCGATGTACCCCGGCAAGTTGCTCGATACCGTGGGCCGCTTCCTGGCGCCGTTGAAGATCATCGCCCTGGCCGTACTGGGCATTGCCGCCTTTGCCCTGCCGGCAGGGGGCATGGGTGACGCGCAGCCGGCTTATGCGGCAGCGGCCTTCTCCAAAGGCTTCTCCGATGGCTACCTGACCATGGATACCCTGGGGGCCCTGGTGTTCGGTATCGTCATCGTCAACGCCATCCGCTCGCGCGGTGTCGAGTCGCCGAAGCTGATTACCCGTTATGCCATCATCGCCGGCCTGATCGCCGGTGTCGGCCTGGCCCTGGTCTACATCAGCCTGTTCCGTCTGGGCGCCACCAGCCACGATATCGCGGCGGATGCCACCAATGGCGCGGCCGTTCTGCATGCCTACGTACAGCACACCTTCGGTTCGTTGGGCAGCGGCTTCCTTGCGGTGCTGATCGCGCTGGCCTGCCTGGTGACTGCGGTGGGCCTGACCTGCGCATGCGCCGAGTACTTCAGCCAGATCCTGCCGCTGTCGTACCGCGCCCTGGTGGTGATCCTGGCTGGCTTCTCGCTGTTGATTTCCAACCTTGGCCTGACCAAGTTGATCATGTTCTCGATCCCGGTACTTACCGCCATCTACCCGCCCTGCATCGTGGTAGTCGGCCTGAGTTTCGTGAAAGAGCTGTGGCATTCGCCGACCCGTATCCTGGCGCCGGTCATGCTGGTGTCGCTGGTGTTCGGGATGGTCGATGCGATCAAGGGCAGCAGCCTTGCCCACATGCTCCCGGACTTCATGGCGCACCTGCCGTTGAGCGATGCCGGCATGGCCTGGCTGGTGCCATCGGTGGTGACCCTGATGGGCGCCGTCGCCTGCGACCGCATGCTGGGCAAGCCGCGCGAAGCGCTGGCCTGACGCGTCGGGCCAAGCCTTGGGGGCGGCACCGGCCACAAGCCGAAGGGTGCCCGCCCAAGGTGCAAGCTGCAGAGCCCCGTATCGGCAACGATGCGGGGCTTTTTTCTGCCCCAAACCGGCAGTACGAATTTCAGCAGGAATGTGTGCCTTTTGCCGCTTGCCAGCGTCGAAACCCGGTCCCTATCCTTCAGGCACCTGGCCTTTTCGGGAATCCTGCATGAATTTCATCCAAAGCAACCTCAACAACCTGCTGGCCGTCGCCTGGTTCGCCCTGTGCTGGGGTGGCTATACCCGGTATGCGATCTGGAAAGGGCGCGACACCGCGTGCCTGGCCAGCGTGCTGCACCTGTACCGTGAAGACTGGATGCGGCGCATGTTGCTGCGCGATAACCGTATTGCCGATGCCAGCGTGATCGGCAACCTGGAGCGCAACGCGTCGTTCTTCGCCTCCAGCACCTTGATCATCCTGGCCGGTATCCTCACCGTGCTGGGGGCCTCCGACAGGGCGCTGTCGCTGCTGGCCGACCTGCCGCTGGTGCAGCAGACTTCACAGGGCATGTCGGAGATCAAGTTGTTGTGCCTGGCCATGGTCTTCGTGTATGCCTTCTTCACCTTCAGCTGGTGCATGCGCCAATACAACTTTGCTGCCGTACTGGTTGGCTCGGCACCGATGATTGGCGAACGGCAGGTCAACGAACTGGAGCGCAAGGCGTTCGCCTCGCGGGCAGCACGGGTGTTGTCGCTGGCGGCCAACCAGTTCAACCTTGGTTTACGTTCCTATTACTTCGGCATGGCCATGTTGAGCTGGTTCATCAGCCCGTGGTTGTTCATGGGCATGAGTGTGGGCGTTGTATTGATCTTGTACCGTCGGGAGTTCCATTCCGATGTGCTGGAGGTGATGGTCTTTACCCCCACGGATAGTGTCAACAGCGAGCCATTGAAAGAGGGTGGTGTAGCAGTGAACTGAAACGATTAACCGTTAATTCAACGCAAAAAAAAACCCGACAACGTCGGGTTTTTTTATCGGGCTGATTACTGCTTGGCAGGTTCTGCCGGCGCCGGAGTAGCCGGGGCGGCTTCTTCGGCAGCCTTTTGCTCGGCTTCAGCCTGATCTTTGGCAGCTTCGGCGTTTTCCTTGGCGGCGTCGTTCATTTTATCCTGAGCTTCGCCCATCTTTTCCTGGGCTTGCTCGGCATGTTCCTGCGCATCTTGGGCTTTGTCTTCGCTCGCTTTATCGCAAGCAGCCAGGCCCATGGCAGCAGCCAGCATCAGAGCAAAAGCAAATGGTTTACGCATGGGGGTGTTTCTCCTTGGTGTGATAAGTGACTTGTTCCTTCGAGTGCAGCCACTTGGAATAAGTTCAACGAAGGTTTCAGATATATAACGCCCCGTTCTACATGGACTTTTGAACCCACCTATGCCGTTTGGAAGGGACGTGGTAACAGCCTATGAGTGATGCGACCTTGATGTCCATGGCCGAGCGTTTTCTTTCGGCATTGAAACACTGCCAGTTGTTGCAGATGCGTGTGGCCCAGGCTGATGAAACTGGCATGACGCTGGTCCTGCCCTGGTCGCCGGCCATTGTCGGCAACCCGCAAACCGGTGCCGTACACGGTGGGGCGCTGACAACGCTGATGGACACCACCTGCGGCATGGCCACGCTATGCGTACTGCCGCACTTCGAGGTATGCCCGACCCTGGATCTGCGCATCGACTACATGCACCCGTCGGTACCGGGCAAGGACATCCATGGGCATGCCCAGTGTTACCGGGTGACCCGCGACGTGATCTTCACCCGTGGCAGCGCCTACCAGGACGACCCCGAGCGGCCGATCTGCCAAGTGGTGGGTACGTTCATGCGGTTGGGCACGCAGGTCAAGGGCGGCATCCGCTTTGGCAGCAGCCTGAAGGAGGGCGGGTCATGATTCCGCCGGCCATTCGCCAGCAACTCAATGCAGCACACGCGCAAGGTGACTATCGCCCCTTGCTGGCATTGATTCCCTACGCCGGGTTGATCGGCATCGAATGCGAGCGCGAGGGGGATGACCTGCTGTTCCGCCTGCCAGCCAATCCGGACACTGTCGGCAACCCGCTCTTGCCCGCTATCCATGGCGGGGTGATTGCCGGCTTCATGGAGCTCTCTGCAGCGCTGTACCTGCTGATCTATAGCGACAGCGCCAGCATTCCGAAGATCATCGATTTCTCCATCGACTACCTGCGCGCCGGGCTGTTGCGCGATACCTACGCGCAGTGCCAATTGTGGCGCCAGGGGCGACGGGTGACCAATGTGGCCATTACCGCCTGGCAGAGCGACCGCCAGTCGCCGATTGCCACGGCCCGCGCGCATTTCAAGATCGAACCGCAAAAGCCCTTGAAATCATCCGGGCAGCCCCCATCTGCATGACATCCGCCGTTAACGCAGGCTGTACCGCCCGCCAGGCGCCATTGCAATCAGATCGGAGTTTTGAAGACCATGAGTGTGGAGACTCAAAAAGAAACGCTTGGCTTCCAGACCGAGGTAAAGCAACTGCTGCACCTCATGATCCATTCCTTGTATTCGAACAAGGAGATCTTCCTGCGTGAACTGATCTCCAACGCCTCCGACGCCGCCGACAAGCTGCGCTTCGAGGCGCTGGCCAAACCAGAGTTGCTGGAAGGCGACGCCGACCTGAAGATTCGCCTGAGCTTCGACAAGGAGGCGGGTACCGTGACCCTCGAGGACAACGGTATCGGCATGAGCCGCGAAGACGTCATCACCCACCTGGGCACCATCGCCAAGTCCGGCACTGCCGACTTCATGAAGAACCTCACCGGTGACCAGAAGAAGGACTCGCACCTGATCGGCCAGTTCGGCGTGGGCTTCTATTCCGCGTTCATCGTTGCCGACAAGGTTGACGTGTACAGCCGTCGCGCCGGCCAGCCGGCTGCCGAAGGCGTACATTGGTCGTCCCGTGGCGAGGGTGAGTTCGAAGTCGCCACTGTCGACAAGCCCCAGCGCGGCACCCGCATCGTCCTGCACCTGAAGAAGGACGAGCAGGAGTTCGCCGATGGCTGGCGCCTGCGCAACGTGGTCAAGAAGTACTCCGACCATATCGCCTTGCCTATCCAGTTGCCGAAAGAGCAGGCGGCTGCCGAAGGTGAAGAGCAGCCGGCCGAAGAGTGGGAAACCGTCAACCGTGCCAGCGCCCTGTGGACCCGTTCGCGCAGCGACGTGAAGGACGAGGAATACCAGGAGTTCTACAAGCACATCGGCCACGACTTCGAGAACCCGCTGGCCTGGAGCCACAACAAGGTCGAAGGCAAGCTTGAATACAACTCGCTGCTGTATGTGCCGGCCCGCGCGCCGTTCGACTTGTACCAGCGCGAAGCGCCACGCGGCCTGAAGCTGTATGTACAGCGCGTGTTCATCATGGACCAGGCCGAGTCGTTCCTGCCGCTGTACCTGCGCTTCATCAAAGGTGTGGTCGACTCCAACGACCTGTCGCTGAACGTGTCGCGTGAAATCCTGCAGAAAGACCCGATCATCGACTCGATGAAGACCGCGCTGACCAAACGCGTGCTGGACATGCTGGAGAAGTTGGCGAAGAACGAGCCTGAGCAGTACAAGGGCTTCTGGAAAAACTTCGGCCAGGTGCTGAAGGAAGGCCCGGCCGAAGACTTCGCCAACAAAGAGAAGATCGCCAGCCTGCTGCGTTTTGCCTCCACTCACGACGACAGCGGCGAGCAGAGCGTTGCCCTGGCCGACTACCTGGCGCGCGCCAAGGAAGGCCAGGACAAGATCTACTACCTCACCGGTGAGTCCTATGCGCAGGTCAAGAACAGCCCGCACCTGGAAGTCTTCCGCAAGAAAGGCATCGAAGTGTTGCTGCTGACCGACCGCATCGACGAGTGGCTGATGAGCTACCTCAACGAATTCGACGGCAAGGCCTTCGTCGACGTCGCCCGCGGCGACCTGGACCTGGGCAAGCTGGACTCCGAAGAGGACAAGAAAGCCCAGGAAGAAGTCGCCAAGGACAAGGAAGGCCTGGTCGAGCGCCTGAAAGGTGCATTGGGTGACAGTGTGGCCGAAGTCCGCGTGTCGCACCGCCTGACCGACTCCCCGGCGATCCTGGCCATTGGTGAGCAGGACCTTGGCCTGCAGATGCGCCAGATCCTCGAGGCCAGTGGGCAGAAAGTGCCGGAGTCCAAGCCGATCTTCGAGTTCAACCCAAGCCACCCGCTGATCGACAAGCTGGACAACGAGCAGAGCGAAGACCGTTTCGCCGAGCTGTCGCATATCCTCTTCGATCAGGCGGCCCTGGCGGCCGGGGACAGCCTGAAAGACCCGGCAGCGTACGTTCGTCGCCTGAACAAGCTGCTGGTCGAGCTGTCTGCTTGAGTTGATGCAGAGGAAAGCCCGCTTCGGCGGGCTTTTTTATGACGAGTGCCAATGGAGTGCCTGATGAGCAAAGTAATCGTCGAATCGCTGGTGTATCACCTGTCCGGCCGAACCTACGAAAGCCGCCTGGTCTACGAGCCCGGGGCGCTGGGGCGCCCGGGCCTGGTCATGGCACCGAACTGGATGGGGATTGGCGAAGGTGCCGAACGCATCGCCAAGGAAGTGGCCGAAAAAGGCTATGTGGTGTTACTCGCCGACCTGTATGGGCAGTCGGTGCGCCCGTCCAATGCGGACGAAGCCAGCGCAGCGATGATGCCGCTCAAGAACGACCGCGGCGAACTTCGCAAGCGCATGCAGGAGGCCCTGGCCCAGTTGCTGGGGCAGTCCAAGGCGCTGCTGGAGCCTGGCAAAGTTGCCACCTTCGGTTTCTGCTTCGGGGGTTGCTGTGCGCTGGAGCTGGCGCGCAGCGGCGCCGACTTGCGTGCGGCAGTGTCGTTCCACGGCACATTGGACACGCCGAACCCCGAGGATGCCAAGCGCATCAAGGGCTCGGTGCTGGTGCTGCACGGTGCATCCGACCCATTGGTGCCGAAAGAGCAGCTGCCGGCATTCGAAGACGAGATGAATGCGGCCAAGGTCGACTGGCAGTTGCTCAGCTATGGCGGGGCCGTGCATTCGTTCACCGACCCTGGCGCCAATGTGCCGGGCAAGATGCAGTATGACCGGCGCACCTCGGAGCGGGCGTTCCGTTCGATGCATAACCTGCTGACTGAAGTGTTCCAGCGCTGATCGCATAGTGGGGCTGCTGTGCAGCCCTTCGCGGGCTTGCCCGCTCCCACGACTCTCACCCTGTGGGAGCGGGCAAGCCCGCGAAGGGGCGCAAAGCGACCCCAATCAGCGAGGCAACTCGATCCTCGAGCTCTCCCCCGGCACGACCGGCCAATCCCCCGCAGCCCATCTGGCCCTCGCCTGCTCGATCAGCGCCGGGTCACCGGCGACAAAGTTCCAGTTCATCCGCCGCGGCCCATCCAGCGGCGCGCCGCCAATCAGTACCAGCTGGCATTCACCTTGCGCACACAGCGTCACCTCTTCGCCCTCCGGCAGCACCACCAGGCTGCACGGCGCCACATCCTCGCCGTTCATCTGCAGTTCGCCCTCCAACAGGTACAGCGCCCGCTCCACGTGCTCGTTCGGCACCTGCAAGGTAGCCGCCGTTTGCATCTGCACCTGCGCATAGAGGGTAGGGGACAGCACCGGCACCGGTGACGCCAGGCAGAACCCGGTGCCGGCAATCATGCAGATGCGCACCCCCAGGCTGTCGCTAACCGGCAGGCTGGCCGCAGGATGATGGCTGTAGCTGGGCGCGCCTTGTTCATGCTCACGTGGCGAGGCCAGCCAAACCTGCAAGCCGTGCAGGCTTGACCCTTTGGCCAAGGCGTCAGCAGGGGTGCGCTCGACGTGCGCCACGCCGCGACCGGCCGTCATCCAGCTGACGTCGCCGGGCAGCACCAACTGGTCCGAGCCCAGGCTGTCCTTGTGCTGAATTGCCCCTTCGAACAGGTAAGTCAGGGTTGAAAGGCCGATGTGCGGGTGTTGGCGGATGTCCATGCCGCGCCCGGGGGCGTAGACGGTTTTCAGCATGTGATCGAAGAATACGAACGGGCCGACACTGCGGCACTGCGCCGCTGGCAGCGGGCGCAGAATCGGCTGGCCCTCGACCGACTCTGCACGGGGGCGAATGATCAGCGTGCTGCTCATGAGAATGGCTCCAGGCAAGGGGGCAATGCCCAAGCATAACGGTTTGCCTGCTGGGCCTGAACCGTCTTCTGCACCGGCCGGTCTACCTTGTCTGATACCAGGAGAAGGGAGCTGCCCATGAATGCCAAAGCGCTGGCCTGCGCGTTACTGTCCGCTTGCTTGTGCCAAGCGGTACAGGCGCGTGACTACCGCTACAGTGACGCCCACCTGCACTATGTGGATTTCTTCCAGGAAAGCGAGGGGATGCCGGCATTGCTCAAGGCGATGGATGCGGCAGGCGTTGACCAGTCGATGATTTCCGGCATTCCGGTGGCCAAGAAGTGGCACGAAGACGAGCCCAAGCGCCCGCGTTACTACGCCGGTGATGATGCCGATGCTTACTGGTACAGCGCCACCGACACCTATGTGGCGGCCGCGCTCCAGCAGTTGCCACCGCAGCAGCGTAAACGCTTCCACCCGTTCCTGAGCGGGTTCAACCCGGTGGACAAGAACGCCGTCAGCCATATCGAGCGTATGCTCGATCTGTACCCGGGGCTATGGCAGGGCATCGGGGAGGTGTTTACCCGCCATGATGACCTGACTGCGTTGACCAGTGGCGAAACGCCGCGCGCCAACAACGAAGCCATGACCCGGATCTATCACCTGGCCGCTGAGCGCGACCTGCCAGTGCTGCTGCACTCCAACATCACCTCCAAGCGCGAGCGCAACCCGCTGTACCTGGCAGAAATCGAAGAGCCGCTACGCAATCACCCGCACACCCGGTTCATCTGGGCCCATGCTGGCAGCAGCATGGAAATACACCGGCATCAGACGCAGATGGACTTTTTACTGCCCGTGCTGACGCGGTTGCTTGAGGATTACCCGAACCTGTATGTCGATCTGTCGTGGAGTGTGCTGCAGCCGTATCTGCTGGATGACAAGGGTGTGCCGCGCAAGGAATGGCTGGCGTTGGTCGAGAAGTACCCGGAGCGGTTCATGCTGGGGTCGGATGTGGTGGGGCAGTTTGGCAGCCTGGGCGAGCAGATGCACGGGTTCAAGCCGTTTCTGGATGCGTTGCCGGAGGGGGTGGCGAACAAGGTAGCCAAGGAGAACTTCCTGGCTGTGTTGCCCAGGCAGAAGTAAGGGTTTACCAGTACTGACCTATCGCAGGCAAGCCAGCTCACAGGGATCGCATCAGGGCTGACAGGTGTTTGCCACAAGGTATGCAGCGCCTGTTAGAGCGAGCGCCGCCCGCGCGGCGCATCGCGAGCTGCGCTCGCTCCTACGTTTGTTTCGGGCCAATGATTCCTGTGGGATTTGCGCGCGAACGCCTTGGCGCATGCCTCAAAATCGCGTCGTACGAACAAGGCGGCCGCGCGCATCTGGCACAGGGGCTACTGGCCCGAAACAAACGTAGGAGCGAGCGCAGCTCGCGATGCGCCGCGCGGGCGGCGCTCAATCTCACAGGCGCTGAAGATGCTGCGGCTACCCGTGCCAGAAACCATTCTCCCACAGGTACAGCGCAGCACTCAGGCCCTGTGCTGATCCTGTGGGCTTGCCTGCGACAGGGCCAGTACAGGCCACACAAAAGAAAACGCCCCGAACCAGTCGGGGCGTTTCTGATTACTGCCAGGGCGCCTTACTTGCCTTCCCAGCGCTTGAGCACCAGCGTGGCGTTGGTGCCGCCGAAGCCGAAGCTGTTGCTCATGACCGTGTCGATCTTGGCGTTTTCCTCGGTTTTGCGCAGGATCGGCAGGTCGGCCACTTCCGGGTCCAGCTCGTCGATGTTGGCAGAGCCGGCGATGAAGTTGTTTTCCATCATCAGCAGGCAGTAGATCGCCTCGTGCACGCCCGCGGCGCCCAGCGAGTGGCCCGACAGGCTCTTGGTCGAGCTGATCTTCGGCGCCTTGTCCTTGAATACCTCGCGAACGCCTTTCATCTCGGCAACGTCACCGACCGGGGTCGAGGTGCCGTGGGTGTTCAGGTAATCGATCGGGGTGTCGACGGTAGACAGCGCCTGCTGCATGCAGCGGATAGCGCCTTCGCCACTCGGGGCAACCATGTCGTAACCGTCGGAGGTCGCACCGTAGCCGACGATTTCGGCGTAGATCTTGGCGCCACGGGCCAGGGCATGTTCCAGCTCCTCGACCACCACCATGCCGCCGCCGCCAGCGATGACGAAGCCATCACGGTCTGCGTCGTAGGCGCGCGAGGCCAGTTCCGGGGTTTCGTTGCGCTTGGTCGACAGGGCGCCCATGGCATCGAACAGGAACGACTGGCTCCAGTGCTCTTCTTCACCGCCGCCGGCAAAGACGATGTCCTGCTTGCCCCACTGGATCTGCTCCAGGGCGGTACCGATGCAGTGAGCCGAAGTGGCGCAGGCCGACGAGATCGAGTAGTTGATGCCCTTGATCTTGAACGGCGTAGCCAGGCACGCCGAAACGGTGCTGCCCATGGTGCGCGTAACGCGGTAAGGGCCGACACGCTTGACGCCTTTCTCGCGCAGGGTGTCCAGCGCTTCCATCTGGTTCAGGGTCGAGGCGCCGCCGGAGCCAGCCACCAGGCCGGTACGCGGGTTGGACACCTGCTCTTCGGTCAGGCCGGAATCCTTGATCGCGTCCTGCATGGCCAGGTAGGCGTAGGCAGCCGCGTGGCCCACGAAGCGGTAGACCTTGCGGTCGATCAATTCTTCGAGGTTGAGGTCGATGGACCCGGAAACCTGGCTACGCAGCCCCATTTCCTTGTATTCCGGGTTGTAACGGATACCCGGACGGCTGTTGCGCAGGTTTTCGGTGACGGTAGCTTTGTCATTGCCCAGGCACGAAACGATGCCCAGACCAGTGATAACGACGCGGCGCATGCGAATAACCCTTAGAAATTGTCAGTGGAGGTGAACACGCCGACCCGCAGGCCTTCGGCGGTGTAGATCTCGCGGCCGTCAACGCTGACCGAGCCATCGGCGATGGCCATGTTCAGCTTGCCCTTCAGGACGCGTTTGATGTGGATGTTGTAGGTGACTTTCTTGGCGGTAGGCAAAACCTGGCCGAAGAACTTCACTTCGCCCGAACCCAGGGCGCGGCCGCGGCCTGGCAGGCCCTGCCAGCCGAGGAAGAAACCGACCAGCTGCCACATGGCGTCGAGGCCCAGGCAGCCCGGCATGACCGGGTCGCCTTCGAAATGGCAGGCGAAGAACCACAGGTCCGGGGTGATATCCAGCTCGGCGACCAACTCACCTTTGCCGTACTTGCCGCCTTCTTCGCTGATGTGGGTGATGCGATCGACCATCAGCATGTTCGGCGCGGGCAGTTGCGCATTACCTGGGCCGAACAGCTCACCGCGACTGCAGCGCAGCAGGTCTTCCCGAGTAAAGGCGTGTTGTTTGGTCATGCGAGCTCCTCAATAACCCCCTGTGGCAGGGGATGAATCTTCCCGACCGACCCGAATAACCAACGGCTTCGGGGCGGTAGCCTACAGGTAGACTATTGCGTTGTGGTGAAAGTCACAGTGCACCTGGTGAAAGAAGTACAGGTGTGCACTGAAACGTCTATTTTCAGGGCCGATGAAGGTCCTGTCCAGTGTTTAAGACTGCCGCACTTTAGCATTTATCGCCAGTCGCGGTTGTCTGGCCGGGTAACCAGCGTTGCAGCACGCGCTGCAGTTCGCTGCGGCGCAAGGGTTTGCTCAGGTAGTCATCCATGCCTGCGGTCATGCATCGCTCGCGGTCGCCGTCGAGCGCGTTGGCGGTCAGGGCGATGATCGGCAGGCCTGTGCCGTTGTCCAGTTGGCGAATGCGGCGGGTGGCTTCATAGCCGTCCATGTGCGGCAACCGGCAGTCCATCAGCACCGCGGCAAAGCGCTGGCGGCCCACCAGGTCGACCGCCTCGAGGCCGTCTGCAGCGGTGCACACCGCCAGCCCAAGGCTGCGCAGCATGGCTTCTATGACACTCTGGTTGACCGCATTATCCTCGACCAACAGCACCTTTTTCTGCTCTGCAGCGGCCGCTGGCGGGTCGAGTAGTGGGTGCGGCAGTGGCGCTGGCGCCTGGCTGGCCAGGGCCAACGGCATCTCCAGGGTGAACGTTGAACCCTGGCCCACATGGCTCTCACCGCGCAGCTTGCCACCCATGCGCTCGGCCAGGGTGCGGGCGATCGACAACCCCAGCCCGGTGCCGCCATAGCGGCGGGAAATCGAGCTGTCCGCTTGCTGGAACGCGACGAACATCATTTCCAGGCGGTCGCTGTCGATACCGATGCCGGTATCACGCACGCTGCAGGTCAGCCAGATCAACTGCCGATCGACCACTTGCCAGCGGGCCTCGACCTGCACCTGGCCGCGTTCGGTGAACTTCAGCGCGTTGCCCACCAGGTTCAGCAGGATCTGGCGGATGCGCGTAGGGTCGCCGTTCACCTGCAACTGGCCGATGTCGGCCGGCAGTTGCAGGTGCAGCCCAAGGCCGCGTTGCTGGGCGCTGTGCTGGAAGGACTGGACGCTGCTGGTGATCAGCTCGCCGAGGTTGAAGTCGATGTGTTCAAGTTGCAGCGCGGCGCGTTCGATGCGCGAGAAGTCCAGAATATCGTTGATGACTTTCAGCAGGTGCCCGGTGGACTCGCTGGCCACGGCGGTGTAATCGGCCTGTTCGTTGCTGAGCGGGGTGGTTTCCAGCAATTGCAGCATGCCCATCACGCCGTTCATCGGGGTGCGCAGCTCGTGGCTCATCATCGCCAGGAAATCGGACTTGGCACGGTTGGCCTGTTCAGCCTCTTCGCGGGCCTGGATCAGCTCGGCAATGGTTTGTTGCTGTTCAGCGCTGGCCTGCTCCAGGGCGCTGGCCAGGTTGTTGATGTGGCGCGCCAGGTGGCCCAACTCGCTGTCGTCTACCACCGGCAAGGGCGTGTTGTACTTGCCTTGCTGGATGGCCTTGACCGCGTGGCCCATGTCGCTGATCGGCTTGGCCAGGCTCAGGGCCAGGCGGCGAGCCAGCAAGAAGGTGAACAGCAGGGCGAACAGCGCGAGGATGCCCGCCTTGATCACGATTTCCTGCTGGCGCTGGCTGAACGCGTCATCGGACATGCCGACGATCACCCGGCCCAGGTAGTCGTCCCCGATGGCCGGGGTGTTGGCTTTGCCCTGTTGCAGAAAATCGTTGTCCAGGCGTATCTGCTGCAGGCGGATGGGCGCCTGGAACACTTCGACCTGCTGCGCGCGGTTGGCGCTTTCGTCGGACTGCTCCACGTAGACCAGGATGTGGTTGCGGCTATCCTGTACCTCCAGGAAGCGGACGTGCGGGATGCTGAGGGTGGCCCGCATGAGCCCCTCGAGCACTTCGTTGTTACCGGAAATCACCCCGTACTCCGACGCGGGTGCCAGCTGGTTGGCGATCAATTGCCCGGTGTGGTTGAGTTCCTGGCGCAGGTCCTGGATACGAACGAAGGTAAAGAAGCTGATCAGCAGCAAGGTCAGCAGCAGCGCGGGGCCAAGGCTGATGATCTGGGTGCGGGTGTGAATGTCCCAACTCAGGCGTTTGCTGCTCATGGGGTGGGTTCTCCTTCGGCCAGTACCTGGGCGGCGGCGTTCGGATCGATCGGTTCAAGGCCCAGGGCCCGGGCCACTTGCTGGTTGCCGCTGACGCTGTAGCGCTTGGGGTAGAGGCTGCGCGGCCAGCGCGCCGGGGGCTGGTCGAGCAATTGGTCGAGTTCCGCCAGCCAGTCATCCTGGTCGCTGTAGGTGCTGGCCAGTGCGCCGGCGCGGACAAAACCGGCGTTGGGGCCGATCAGCGCCATCTGCCGGCCATAGCTGCTCAGCAGCAGGTTCTTTGCCGTCTTGGAGTTGTACAGGTCAGGGTCGTCCAGCCCCAGCAGGACATCGCTGTTGCCCAGCAGGTGCTGCAATGGCCGGTTGTCGCGTGGGTCGGACCAGTCCTGGGCTACGATTTCCAGGCCCAGCGGCCGTGCCGCATGGCGCAGTTCCTCGAGCAGAAACCCACTGTGCTGGCCGTACAGCACGCCGATACGCCGTGCCTGGGGCAGCAAGTAACGCGCCAGGCGCAACTGACGGGCCGGTGGCGCGTCATTCCACAGGAAGGTGAGAAACGCCGGGCGCGACTTTCCCAGGCGCTGCTCAGCCTGAACGCGGCTGACGCGCATGACCAAGGCCGGTGGCCCGGCGGTTTCGCTCAGGCGCCAATCGAGGGCAGGGTTGTCGAGCAGGATCAGGCGCTGGTCGGCCTTGAGTTTGCCTGGTGATGGCAAGTCGGCGGTGGTCTGGAAGTGCACATGGTCGTGCGGCCTGCGGTTTTCCAGCGCCGCCACGAAGCTGCGGATGCCGGGCTGGTCCTCGGCGCCGATCAGCAGGATCTCGCTGGCCGACAATGGGCCCAGCGGCCACAGGCACAGTACCAGCAGGCGCAACAGCAGGCTCATCAGAACTCCAGCTCCGCGCTGACGCTCAGGCGGTGGCGGCTGTCGTAGCGGTTCTGGACTGCCGTGGTCGGCTCATCGTCCAGGCGCTGTTGCCACAACGCCGCCAGCTCCAGGTTGCTGCCATATACCCGGAAACGCTTGGCCAGGCGCAGGTCCAGGCGCTCGTAGCGGTACGCGTTGAGAGCATCGTCGCCGTAGTAGAACAGCGCGCTCGACCAACCTGCACCCCAGTCGCGCATCCACCCGGCCGAACCGCTGTTGCGGGCGCTGAGGCGGCGATCGTCGGGGTTGCTGGCCCAGGCATCGACATAGGCGTAGGTCAGGCGCAGGCGGTCGCGCAGGGTAGGGCGCCAGTCCAGTTGTGCCTCGCTGCCGCTGAAGCGGGCCTTGTTGGCGTTGCTGGCGATGTACTGGTTGTTGCGCAGCGGCTCGCTGATCATGCCGGTGATCTCGTCGTAGAACAGCTTCACGTCCATGCTCAGGTCGATGTCGCTGAAATAGCCGTTGTAGCCCAGTTCGCGCGAGCGCATGCGCTCTTGCTCGAGGTCGCCGGGGCCGCGGGTCTTGACGAAGTATTCGCCGTTTTGCAGGCCGAATGCATTGGGCGTGAGGTTCTTGACCGTGTAGCTCCAGTTGACGTTGTTCTCGAACATGTCGGGCGAGCGCACGGCCTCGGAATACACCGCACGCAGGCCATGGCGCGGGGTGATCAGGTAGTTGATCGCCACACGCGGGGTCAGCGAGCTGCCGGACAGCTGCGAGTCCTCGAACATGGCGCCGCCCTGCAGGATCCAGTGCTCGTCGGCGCGCCATTCCAGTTGCCCGAACAGGCGCCAGGTCTGGTCGTCGACGCTGCCGTTGAAGTAGGTCTGCGAATCGGCCCGGTCATAGCGGTAGTTCATGCCGCTGAGCAGGCGCAGGCTGTCTGTCAGGCTCAGGGTGTCCTGGATTTCCAGGTCGTAGCGGGTTTCGCGGGTACTCTGGTCAACATCGCCGCATACCTGTTGCTTGCCGCCGTTCTGCCATTGCTCCTGCACTTTCTGCAAAAGCCCTTGCAGGGCCGGGTCGTTCGTGGCCAGGGGGGCACCTGTGGCAATGCCGCGCGCCACGCTTTCGGCAAAGTTCGGGTTCAGTTGCCAGAGCTGGGTCAGCTCGGGGCTGAACGACTGCACCGCATCACAGGCGCGCCACACTTGCTGGCGGTCAAAATGTTGCGCCGAGCCCTGAACATAAAGGCTGTGTTCAGCGCTGAATTCCTTGGTCCAGCGCAGCGAGCCGGCGTAGTCCTTGGCGTTGACGTCGGCATTGTTGCCGGCTTCGTACTGCTGGAAAACCGGCTGGTAGGTGTAGGGCCGTTGATTGCTGCCTTCTTTGGCCGCAAGTTGCCATTCCAGGGTCTGGTCGTTGGCCAGGGTGTGACTGGCGCTGAGGTTGAAGCGGTTCAAACGGCGGCTGTCGCGGTAGTCCTGGCCGAACTGGTTCTCGTCGAAGCCGTCGTCGCGCTGGCCCGATACCGACAGGCGCATGTCGCCGCCCTCCCAGCCGAAGCCGTGGCTGAGGTAATAGTCGTTGATGCCATCCTGGCCGCGGGTCAGTTTCATCCGCGTGCCATGGCTGTCGGCCGGGTTGCGGGTCAGGATGTTGACCACGGCCATCAGCGCGTTGGCGCCATAGCTGACCGTGTTCGGGCCACGGAACACCTCGATACGCTCGATATCCTCCATGGCCAGGGGAATGTCGCTCCAGTCCACCGTGGCCAGGCCGGCGCGGTACACCGAGCGGCCATCGATCAGCACCTGCATGCGCCGCGCGTCGCTGGCGTTGCTGCCATGGTAGTTGACCGTGGGCTGGTTGCCGGCGCCGTAGCCGATCATCATGCCCGGTACCAGGCGCAGCAGCTCGGGGATGTCACGGGCACCGCTGGCGCGGATCAGTTCGCTGTCGATGACGGTCATGCTGCCCGGTACCGCTGCCGGCGACTGTTTCAGGCGCGTGGCGGTCAGAACCTGGGGCAGGTCGGTGTTGTCGATGAACAGATCCTCGGCCACGGCCGGGCTACCGAGCAGGGCGGTCAATATGAGCAGACGCGGGAAAGGGGGCGTGCCAGGGAACACAGAGCAGCCTTGTCTCAGGATGGAAACAGGCATGGTAACCGACCTTGGCGCAATTGCCAGTGACCCGCCTCAAGCTTCTGGCTGCAGGCATGCCGCGCCAGGCTTTTCTCGCTGCCGGTAGCTCGAAGCTTGCAGCTTGGCTTTATAATGCGCCGGTCGCCACTTACTTTATGGCTTTAACGGATTGAATATGACTGAACAGCAACCTGTTGCAGTTCTGGGCGGCGGCAGCTTCGGCACCGCCGTGGCGAACCTGCTGGCGGAAAACGGTGTGCCGGTGCGCCAATGGATGCGCGACCCGGCCCAGGCCGAGGCCATGCGTGTCAATCGTGAAAACCCGCGCTACCTCAAGGGCATTCGCCTGCACGACGGGGTGGAACCGGTCAATGACCTGCTGGCCACCTTGCAAGCCAGCGAGCTGGTGTTTGTGGCCCTGCCATCCAGCGCATTGCGCAGCGTGCTGGCGCCGCATGCCGAGCTGTTGCGCGGCAAGGGCCTGGTCAGCCTGACCAAGGGCATCGAGGCGCAGAGCTTCAAGCTGATGAGCCAGATCCTCGAAGAGATCGCCCCCCAGGCACGCATCGGCGTGTTGTCCGGGCCCAACCTGGCCCGCGAAATTGCCGAGCACGCGTTGACTGCCACGGTAGTGGCCAGCGAACACGAAGCGCTGTGCCAGCAGGTGCAAACGGTGTTGCACGGGCGTACCTTCCGCGTTTATGCCAGTGCTGACCGATTTGGCGTGGAGCTGGGCGGGGCGCTGAAGAACGTTTATGCGATCATCGCCGGCATGGCCGTGGCCTTGGGCATGGGCGAAAACACCAAGAGCATGCTGATTACCCGTGCCCTGGCCGAAATGACCCGCTTTGCCGTCAGCCTGGGCGCCAACCCCATGACCTTCCTGGGCCTGGCCGGGGTCGGTGACCTGATCGTCACCTGTTCGTCCCCCAAAAGCCGCAACTACCAGGTGGGTTTCGCACTGGGGCAGGGCCAGAGCCTGGAGGAGGCCGTTACCCGCCTGGGCGAAGTGGCCGAAGGCGTCAACACGCTCAAGGTGCTCAAGGCCAAGGCCCAGGAGGTGCAGGTGTACATGCCGCTGGTGGCGGGCCTGCATGCCATTCTGTTCGAGGGCCGCACGCTGAACCAGGTCATCGAGCACCTGATGCGTGCCGAGCCCAAGACCGACGTCGATTTCATTTCCATCAGCGGCTTCAACTGAGCCGAACAGAGCAAGGAGCGGTACATGAACGATACCCCGGAGCGCGCCCAACGCGAGTCGATCATCCTGCGGGTGCTGTGGATGCTGGTGTTCCTGGTGGTTTGGCAACTGGCTGAATTGCTGTTGGGCGGCCTGGTGCTGGTGCAACTGGTCTACCGCCTGGTGTATGGCGCACCCAGCGCCAGCCTGATGAATTTCGGCGACAGCCTGAGCCAGTACCTGGCGCAGATCGGCCGTTTCGGCACCTTCCATACCGACCAGAAACCCTGGCCGTTCGCCGATTGGCCAGCAGCGCGTGCGCCGGAAGGCGAGGCGCCGCACGCCGTAGCCCCGGCCCCGCACCCTGTGCGGGACGAGGAGCCCAAGCTGTGAAACTGTGGGTACTGCGCCACGGTGAGGCCGAACTGCGGGCCAACAGCGATGCCGAACGGCGCCTGACTGCGCATGGTCGCGAGCAGGTGGTGCGCAGCGCTGCCCATCTGCTGGGGCAGCCATTGCAGGCGATCATCGCCAGCCCTTATGTGCGGGCCCAGCAGACTGCGGCGCTGGTGCACGAGACCCTGGGGTTTGCCGAGCCACTGCGCACCGTGCCTTGGCTCACACCAGAGGCCGATGTGCAGCAGGTCATCGGCGCAATCGAGCGGCTGGGGCTGGAGCATGTGCTGCTGGTCAGCCATCAGCCGCTGGTGGGCAACCTGGTCGGGCTGTTGCAACATGGCCACCTGCAACAGCCAGCGGCCATGAGCACGGCCAGCCTGGCCGAGCTGGAAGGGGAATGGCCCCTGGCCGGGCTGATGACCCTGAAGGCGCTCAACGCCCCTGCGTGAGCTTGCGGGGGCCTGGGGCCCCAATACACCGAGATGGCAACTGACATTTTTGCCAGTTGTCCCTCGCGTCGACTGCTTGATAGCGTTGCCCGAAAACCAGCAGTCAGGGAGCGATGCATGAGCGGTGCGATGTGGGAGCTGCTGTGCTCCCTGGACCTGCAACCCACCATGGACCAGGTTGACCAAGGCGTTTCGCTGGACTTCGCCCAGTACAGCCTGCTGCGCGAGGCTGCCGACGCCAAGTTCTACCAGCTGATGCGCAAGGTCGAGGGTTATACGGTGCCGGGGCCGATCGCCCGGCCACAGAGCGAGCACGACCTGCAGACCCTGCAGGATGCCTGCCTGCGGGTATCCCATCTGCTGCAGTCCAGCTGCCTGGCCCTGCGCCGGCTGCAGCTGGATTACCAGGACCAGCGCCTGGCCCGTGAGGCGCTGCAGAGCCAACTGGCCTACATGCAGGCCTGCCTTCGCCGTTCACTGGAGAGTTTCGACCACGCTTCATGGCCTGATAGCCGCCGCCGATGACCTTTCCGGGCATTGCCGAACCGGCTCGCCATGCCGACAATGGGCCATCATTCCCGTCCGGATCAGGCGCCATGTCGCAGCAGATCTTTTTCGCCCATGCCAACGGTTTTCCCTCGGCCACCTACGGCAAGCTGTTCGCCGCGTTGGCGCCGGACTATCAGGTCCAACACCTGACTCAGCACGGCCATGACCCGCGCTTTCCGGTGGATGACAATTGGCAGAGCCTGGTCGATGAATTGCTGCACCACCTGGCGCAGCAGGAGCAGCCGGTGTGGGGCGTAGGCCATTCGCTGGGTGGGGTTTTGCACCTGCACGCGGCGTTGCTCTGCCCCGAGTACTACCGTGGGGTGGTCATGCTCGACTCGCCTGTGCTGACCCGTGCAGACCAATGGTTGCTGCGCACCGCCAAGCGCTTCGGCTTCATCGACCGCATCACCCCGGCCGGGCGCACCTTGGGGCGCCGTCAGCTTTTCACGGACCGCGACAGTGCCCGTGAGTACTTCGCCGGCAAGTCCCTGTTTCGCCAGTTCGACCCCGACTGCCTGGACGCTTACTTAGAGCATGGCCTGCAGGCGATGGAGCAGGGCCTGCAACTGCGCTTCGACCCGGCCACCGAGATCAGCATCTACCGCAGTATCCCGCATACCAGCCCCGCCTCGGCGCGACAGTTGCAGGTGCCGCTGGCCATGGTGCGCGGTGACCGCAGCAAGGTCATCCGGCGCCACCATGCCCTGGCGGTGCGTGGCATGCCGCAAGGGGAGTATCACAGTGTGCCAGGGGGGCATATGTTCCCGTTGGAGCGGCCTGCCGATACCGCCAGCCTGCTCAAGGGCCTGTTCGACCGCTGGGGCCAGGCATGAGCGCGCAGGTCGGGGAAGTTCGCCTGAGCTTGGGCCACATCGAACTGGCCGCGCATCTGTTCGGGCCTGTGGACGGTCTGCCGGTGATCGCCCTGCATGGCTGGCTGGACAACGCCAACAGCTTCGCCCGCCTGGCGCCGCTGTTGCGCGGCTTGCGCATCGTTGCCCTGGACCTGGCCGGGCATGGCTATTCGGAGCACCGCCCGCCAGGGGCCAGCTATGCCCTGGCCGACTACGCCCACGATGTACTGCGGGTGGCCGAGCAACTGGGCTGGCAGCGTTTCGCCCTGCTGGGCCATTCGCTCGGCGCCATCATTGCGGTGCAAGTGGCCGGTGCGTTGCCGGAGCGGGTCAGCCACCTGGCCTTGATCGACGGCGTTATCCCACCCACCGGCGCCGAGCAGGATGCCGGTGAGCGCCTGGGCATGGCGTTGCTGGCGCAGCTGCGCCTGGATGGCAAGCGCAAATCGGTGTACACCACCCTCGAGCAAGGTGTGCAGGCGCGCATGAAGGGCATGGTCGCGGTAAGCCGGGAAGCGGCCGAACTGCTGGCGCAGCGCGGGCTGATGCCGGTGCCCGGGGGCTACAGCTGGCGCAGCGACAGCCGCCTGACCCTGCCTTCGCCGTTGCGCCTGAGCGACGCCCAGGCCATGGCCTACGTGCGCCGGGTGAATTGCCCGGCGCAACTGGTGATTGCCGCCGACGGGATGCTGGTGCGCCATACCGCATTGCTGGAGCAGCTACCCTTTGAGCAAATGACACTGCCGGGTGGCCACCACCTGCACTTGAACGATGAGCAGGGCGCGGCCCTTGTCGCAGAGTGTTTCAATCGCTTCTTTGGCTTTGCTTGACTTGCACCGGACAAGTGTCGAGGCTTGGCGGGTTGAAAGGGAGACAACCATGCAATTGCCAGACAACCTGGAGCTTCACCTCGGCGCACGGCGCCGCCTGGGTCGCCGATGAGCGCGCCCCTGTCCATCCGCACCGTTGCAGCTGCCTGCCTGGCATTGGCCAGCCCGCTGCTGTGGGCTGGCAGCCTGCCGGTGCCTGCAGACGCCAACGTGGTCGACCAGCGCCCGGCCGTGGAGCAGGAGCGCGTCTACCCGCTGGGCCCATTGCGCAAGATCAGCGGCCGCCTGCGGGTTGACGACAAGGTCGAAAGCCGTGGCCAGGTCAGCTCGGTCACCTACGAGCTGCCGGTCGAACGCACCGCCCGCGAAGCCTTCACCAGCGCCCGCGAGGCGCTGCAGCGCGACGGTGGTTACCCGCTGTTCTGGTGCCAGGGCCGCGATTGCGGCGAGGCCAGCCTGTGGGCCAACGAGGTGTTTGCCAATGCCCGCCTCAACGGGGGGGACGAACAACAGGCGTTCATCCTGCTGCGCCGTTCGGCAGAACAGGCCGACACCCTGGTTGCGTTGTACAGCGTTACCCGCGGCAACCGCCGTGCGTATTTGCATGTGGAAGAGTTCGTCGCCGACAGCCCGTTGGGCGACTTGCTGCCCACGGCGGCCACGGTGCTGCGTGAAATGCGCGATACCGGCAAGCTCGACTACCCGGACCTAGCGGCACCCCAGCCTGCCTGGGCCAACCTGCTGGCACGCAGCCTGAACCTCGACAGTACCCTGCGTGCCAGCCTCAGCGGCGTTCAGGCCGAAGCCTGGCGCGAGGCGCTGATCAAGGCCGGGGTGCGCAACGGTCGCCTTGAAGTGGGCACTGCGCCTACCACTGGCTTGCACCTTGAACTGATTCGTTGAGCGGGTGCTGCGATGGTCAACAATGATCGCCTGCTGGTCCAGATTCTGTTGCTGGCGTTGCTGGGGGCCGGCCTTTGGGTGATGGCACCGTTCATATCGGCATTGCTGTGGGGCGCTATCCTGGCCTTTGCCAGCTGGCCGTTGATGCGCCTGCTCACACGGGTACTGGGGGGGCGCGAGACCCTGGCGGCCAGCCTGCTGACCATGGCCTGGATCCTGATCGTGGCGCTACCGCTGGTGTGGCTGGGTTTCAACCTGGCCGACCACATCCGTGATGCCACCGCGTTCGTCCGTGACGTGCAGGTCGACGGCCTGCCAGATGCCCCGGCCTGGCTGGGGGGGCTGCCGTTCGTGGGCGAGCGCCTGGTCAGCTGGTGGCAGTCGCTGGACCAGCAGGGGGCAGCCTTGCTGGCCTCGGTCAAACCGCACCTGGGGCAGGTTGGCAACTGGTTGCTGGCGCGCAGCGCGCAAATCGGCAGCGGCGTGCTGGAACTCACACTCAGCCTGGTGTTCGTGTTCTTTTTCTACCGTGACGGGCCGCGTTTGTCGGCGTTCGTGCTGCGCCTGCTGCACCGCTTGATGGGCGAGCGTGCCGCGTACTACCTGGAGCTGGTGGCCGCCACCGTGCAGCGGGTCGTCAACGGGGTGATTGGTACCGCCGCGGCGCAAGCGCTGTTGGCGTTGATCGGTTTTCTGATCGCCGGCGTGCCGGGGGCCATTGTGCTCGGCCTGGTGACCTTCATGCTCAGCCTGATTCCCATGGGGCCGCCACTGGCCTGGATCCCGGCCACCGCCTGGCTGGTGTGGAAGGGCGAGTACGGCATGGCGGTGTTCCTCGGTATCTGGGGCACGTTCGTCATCAGTGGCGTGGACAACGTGCTCAAGCCCTACCTGATCAGCCGGGGCGGCAACCTGCCGCTGGTGATCGTATTGCTGGGCGTGTTCGGCGGCCTGCTGGCGTTCGGCTTCATTGGCCTGTTCATCGGGCCTACCTTGCTGGCGGTCGGCTACAGCCTGTTGCTGGACTGGAGCCGTAACGCCGTAGAGCAACCGCCCCAGCACTAGCCTGTACGGGCCCGCTTCGCGCAGGCGTGCGCGAAGCGGGCCGCGCCGCCGCCTCGACACCCTGATCTTTACGCATTCTTTATACCCCTCGCTGCCCCTCCATCTCGTTCCTTTACACCCCTTCCTCGGACAATTCCCCAAAGCGGCCCAAGCCGCATCTCGGGGAGAACCACACATGAACATGCTCGACGGGCTGTCACTGCTACTGGCAGTGGCCTTGGCGTTTTATCTGCTGGTGGCGCTTTTGCGCGCCGATCGCGGCTAAGGAGCGGCCATGCACAGTTACGACTACGCCTTGCTCCTGGCATTCTTCGCCCTGGTGCTACTGCCGGCACCCTGGCTAGGGCGTTTCTATTTCAAGGTCATGGAAGGCCAGCGCACCTGGCTGTCACCCGTACTCGCCCCGGTCGAGCAGGCTTGCTACCGGCTGGCAGGGGTAGACGCGCGCCAAGAGCAGAACTGGCGCCAGTACACCCTGGCGTTGCTGAGCTTCAACCTGGCCGGCTTCCTGCTTCTGTTCACGGTATTGCTGTTGCAGGGCTACCTGCCCCTCAACCCGCAGCACCTGCCTGGCCAGGAATGGTCGCTGGCATTCAATACCGCCGTCAGCTTCGTCACCAATACCAACTGGCAGGCTTACAGCGGCGAGGCGTCGGTCAGCTACCTGAGCCAGATGCTTGGCCTGACGGTGCAGAACTTCGTCAGCGCCGCCACGGGCCTGGCCGTGCTGGTCGCGCTGTGCCGCGGTATTGCCCGGCGTAGCAGCGCAACGCTGGGCAACTTCTGGGCCGACATGACCCGCGCCACCCTTTACGGTTTGCTGCCGTTGTGCCTGTTGCTGGCGCTGCTGCTGGTATGGCAGGGCGTGCCGCAGACCTTTGCCGACTATGCCCACGCGTTGACCCTGCAAGGTGCCGACCAGAGCATCCCGTTGGGCCCGGCCGCCAGCCAGATCGCCATCAAGCAGTTGGGCACCAACGGCGGCGGTTTTTTCGGCGTGAACTCGGCGCACCCGTTCGAGAACCCCACGGCCTGGAGCAACCTGTTCGAGGTGGCATCGATCATCCTCATTCCGGCGGCCCTGGTGTTCACCTTCGGCCACTACGTCAAGGACCTGCGCCAGAGCCGCGCCGTCCTTGCCTGCATGCTCGCATTGTTCCTGATTGGCGGCAGCACGGCGCTGTGGGCCGAGCACCAGCCCAACCCGGCGCTTGCAGGCGAACAGGTCCAGCAGAGCGGCCCCATGGAAGGCAAGGAAAGCCGCTTCGGGACTACCGCTTCGGTGCTGTGGACCGTGACCACCACTGCCGCATCCAATGGCTCGGTCAATGCCATGCACGACAGCCTCAACCCGCTGACTGGCATGGTGGCGATGGTCAACATGATGGTCGGTGAGGTGATTTTTGGCGGTGTCGGCGCAGGGCTGTACGGCATGTTGCTGTTCGTGTTGATCGCCGTGTTCCTGGCCGGGCTGATGATTGGTCGTACGCCGGAGTACCTGGGCAAGAAGCTGCAGGCCCGTGAGGTGCAGTTGCTGGTGGCCACGCTGCTGGTGATGCCGCTGGGTGTGCTGGTGCTTGGCGCCATCGCTGCCAGCCTGCCCGGCCCGGCGGGGGCGGTCAGCAACCCGGGGGCGCATGGTTTCAGCCAACTGCTGTACGCCTACACCTCGGGTGCCGCCAACAACGGCTCGGCGTTCGCCGGGTTCGGTGCCAACACGGTGTACCACAACCTGATGATCGGCTTGGCCATGCTGATCGGCCGCTTCGGCTACATCCTGCCGGTACTGGCCTTGGCCGGCAGCCTGGCGGCCAAGAAGACCGCGCCCCTTGGAGTCAACAGCTTCCCCACCCACGGCCCGCTGTTCACCGGCCTGCTGCTGGTGACCATCCTGCTGGTCGGTGGCCTGACATTTTTGCCGACCTTGGCCCTTGGGCCGATCGCCGAACATTTGAGCCTGGGTTTTTGAGGATCGACCATGAATATGCCCATTCCTGAAATGAAAGCCCGGCACAGTGCCAAAGACCAGACCCGGTTTGCGGCGCTGTGGCGCCCAGCGCTGGTACAGGCCTTGGTCAAGCTCGACCCACGCCAGTTGCAGCGCTCGCCGGTCATGCTGGTGGTGGCGGTGACGGCGCTGCTGACCACGGTACTGTGTTTTGCCCCTGGCAGTGGCGTCAGCCGCGGCGTGGCCGTGCAGATTGCCCTGTGGCTGTGGTTCACCGTGTTGTTCGCCAACTTTGCCGAAGCCCTTGCCGAAGGGCGCGGTAAAGCCCGCGCCGACAGCCTCAAGGCCGGCAGCCAAGGCTTGACCGCCCAGCGCCGTCAGCGTGACGGCCACTATGAAACGGTAGCTGCCGGCGCCTTGCGCAAAGACGATGTGGTGCGTGTAGTGGCCGGTGAAATGATCCCCGCCGATGGTGAGGTGCTCGAAGGGATCGCAGCGGTCAACGAGGCAGCGATCACGGGTGAGTCGGCGCCGGTCATTCGTGAATCCGGTGGCGACCGCTCGGCCGTCACCGGTAACACCCGGCTGGTTTCCGACTGGCTGCTGATCCGCATCACCAGCAACCCGGGCGAGTCCACCCTGGACCGCATGATTGCCCTGGTCGAAGGTGCCAAGCGGCAGAAAACCCCCAATGAAGTCGCCCTCGACATCCTGCTGATCGGGCTGACGCTGATCTTCCTGATCGTGGTGGTGACCTTGCAGCCATTCGCCCACTTCGTCGGCGGCAGCCTGCCGCTGATCTTTCTCGCTGCCTTGCTGGTGACGTTGATCCCCACCACCATCGGTGGCCTGTTGTCGGCCATCGGCATTGCCGGTATGGACCGGCTGGTACGGTTGAACGTGATCGCCCGCTCGGGCCGTGCCGTGGAAGCGGCCGGGGACGTGCATACCCTGATGCTCGACAAGACCGGCACCATTACCTTCGGCAACCGCCGTTGCAGCGCACTGCACGCCGCGCCGGGCGTAACCGCACGGGAACTGGGGGAGGGCGCCCTGCTGGCCTCGCTGGCTGACGATACCGCAGAAGGCAAGTCGATCGTCGAGTACCTGCGTCAGTTGCATGCCGTTGTCGAACCCCCTGCCGGGCACTACGAAGCCGTGGCATTCAGTGCCGAAACGCGTCTGTCGGGCATCGACTTCCAGCAGCGCCGCTACCGCAAGGGGGCCGTCGATGCGGTGCTGGCATTCGTCGGCATGCAGCGCCTGGACATGCCGCCAGCGCTGGCCCGTGAGGTTGAACGCATCGCCCAGAGCGGTGGCACGCCCTTGCTGGTGTGCCTGGACAAGCGCCTGCTTGGGGTGATCCACCTCAAGGACGTGGTCAAGCCTGGCATCCGCGAACGCTTCGCCGAATTGCGCAAGCTGGGTATCCGCACCGTGATGGTGACCGGTGACAACCCGTTGACGGCTGCTGCCATCGCAGCGGAGGCCGGGGTGGATGATGTGCTGGCCGAGGCCACGCCGGAGAAAAAGCTGGCGCGCATTCGCCAGGAGCAGAACGACGGCCGCCTGGTGGCCATGTGCGGCGACGGTGCCAACGACGCCCCGGCGCTGGCCCAGGCCGACGTGGGCATGGCCATGAATGACGGCACCCAGGCGGCGCGCGAGGCGGCCAACATGGTCGACCTGGACAGCGACCCGACCAAGCTGCTGGACGTGGTGCAGGTCGGCAAGCAGTTGCTGGTGACCCGGGGGGCGCTGACCACCTTTTCCATCGCCAATGACGTGGCCAAGTACTTCGCCATCCTGCCGGCGCTGTTCGCTGCCATCTACCCGCAGTTGGGGGTGCTCAACCTGATGCACCTGGCCAGCCCGCAAAGCGCGATCCTCTCGGCCATCGTGTTCAATGCCCTGATCATCGTCGTGCTGATTCCTTTGGCGCTACGGGGTGTCCGGGTCCAGGCGGCCAGCGCTGCCCACCTGTTGCGGCGCAACCTGTTGATCTACGGGCTGGGCGGCATCGTGGTGCCGTTTGCCGGCATCAAGCTGATCGATCTGTTGCTCAACGCCCTGCACCTGGTCTGAGGAGGCCACCATGAACGCTTATCTACGCCCTGCCTTGAGCCTGGCCTTGACGATGACCTTGATCACTGGCGCGCTATACCCCCTGGTGGTGACCGGGGTCGCCCAGGTGGCTTTCCCGGTACAGGCCAACGGCAGCCTGGTGCGCGATGACCAGGGCCAGGTGCGGGGTTCGGCCCTGATTGCCCAGAACTTCCAGGGCGATGGCTGGTTCCATTCACGGCCTTCGGCAGGCGCCTACGCCACCGTGGCCAGCAGCGCCAGCAACCTTGCGCCGAGCAACCCGGCGCTGGTGGCGCGGGTCCAGGGCGATGCGGCGCTGCTGTACCAGGCCCAGCAAGGGCCGGTACCGCAGGCGCTGCTGACCACCTCGGGCAGCGGCCTGGACCCGCACCTGCCACCGGCGGCGGTGGCCTACCAGATTCCCCGGGTCGCAGCGGCGCGGCAGTTGCCCGTGGCGCGCTTGCAAGCCTTGCAGGAAGAGGCCACCCTCAGGCCATTGATCGGCCCGCCGGTGGTCAATGTGCTGGCGTTGAACCGGGCCCTGGAAAAACTCGCCAGCAAGAGCAAAGGATGAAACATGAGTGATTCCGCGCGTGCAGACGCGTTGTTGGCTACCCTGCCGCGCACCGGCCGTGGCCGGCTGAAGGTGTTCCTCGGTGCTGCGCCGGGGGTGGGCAAGACCTTCGCCATGCTGCAAGCCGCGCATGCCCAGCAACGCCAGGGCGTGCAGGTAGTGGCCGGGGTGGTCGAAACCCACGGCCGTGGCGAAACCGAGGCGCTGCTTGCCGGCTTGTTGCAGCAGCCCATGCTGCGCAGCCAGTATCGGGGGGTCACCCTTGAGGAAATGGACCTCGACGGCCTGCTCGCGTGTGCGCCAGCCTTGGCACTGGTCGATGAGCTGGCGCACACCAACGCCCCCGGCAGCCGCCACGCCAAGCGCTGGCAGGACGTGCAGGAGCTGCTGGCCGCGGGCATCGACGTGTACACCACGGTCAATGTGCAGCACCTGGAAAGCCTCAACGACAAGGTGCGCGACATCACCGGCGTGCACGTGCGCGAAACCTTGCCTGACTGGGTGCTGCAGGAAGCCTTCGAGCTGGTGCTGATCGACCTGCCACCGCGTGAGTTGCTGGAGCGCTTGCGTGAAGGCAAGGTGTACGTGCCCGAGCAGGCGCGGGCCGCCATCGATGCGTTTTTCTCGCAAACCAACCTCACCGCTCTGCGCGAACTGGCCATGCAGACGGCAGCCGCCCAGGTCGATGCCGACCTGGCCCATGGCTACCGCCAGCGCGGGCAGGCAGCCCCCGCGTTGCGCGGCCGGCTGCTGGTCGGTGTGGATGGCGATGACCAGGCCGAGCGCCTGGTGCGTCACGCCAGCCGCGTGGCCCAGCGCCGCCACTTGCCGTGGAGCCTGGTGCATGTGGACAACGGCCGTTTGCGTGACGAGGCAGCCCGCCAGCGCCTGCAGGCGGCCCAGCAACTGGCCGAGCGCCTGGGAGGCGAAGTGGTGTTGCTGCGTGCCGGTGAAGTGGCGCGCACGCTGATCCAGCATGCGGCCGAGCGGCGCGCCAGCCTGGTACTGGTCGGCCAGTCGCGCGACCGTGTGCACCGGCGCTGGTTCGGTGCAGGGGTGGCTGCCCGGCTGTTGCGTGAAAGCCATGGGCTGGAAATCAACGTGCTGGACCGCGATGTACAGCCCTCGGCGCCGCGTTCGGCGGTGCGCCGGGTGTGGGTCTGGCGGCACTACCTGCTGGCGTTGCTGGCCACCGGGATGGCCGCAGGCCTGGCTTGGGCCGTGTCGAGCGTGCTGGCACTGCCGAACATCTCGCTGGTGTTTCTGGCCGCGGTGCTGCTGGTGGCGGTACGCAGCAGCCTGGGGCCGGCCCTGGCCTGCGCGGCACTGTCGTTCCTGGCGTATGACTTTCTGTTCATTCCGCCCAATTTCTCGTTCAGCATCCAGCGCGAAGAAGATGTGCTGACGCTGGTGTTCTTCCTGCTGATGGCCGCCCTTACCGGCAACCTGGCCGCCCGCCAGCGCCGCCAGTTGCAGGCGCTGCGCGAAACCCAGGCGCAGACCAGCCAATTGCTCGACCTGTCGCGCAGGCTGACGGTGGCCACTGACCGCCAGGCCGTGTTCAACGCCGCCGGGCAGCACCTGGGCGGCTGGCGCGACCTGCAAGTGTGCCTGCTGCAGCGCACTGCCGATGGCCAGCTGCAGGTGGCCAGCGGCGAGCACCAGGGCTTCAGCGCCACCGAGCGGGCCGCCGCCGATTGGGCCTGGCAACACGGGCAGGCCGCCGGGCACGGCAGCGACACCCTGCCGGAGGGGCGCTGGTGGTGGTGGCCACTGGCGGTGGATGAGCAACCGCTGGCGCTGTTGGGCGTGCGCCCACGCTCAGGCCAGCCGCTGAGCGACCCGCGTCGGCGCCTGCTGATCGCCCTTGGCCAGCCGCTGGCCCAGGCCCTGGCCCGTGCCCGCCTTGCCGAACAACTGGAAGCCGCGCGCTTGCATGGCGAGACCGAGCAGCTGCGCAGTGCCTTGCTGGCTTCGGTATCCCACGACCTGCGCACCCCATTGACGGCCATGCGCGGCAGCATCGACAGCTTGCTGGCGCTGGGCGAAGCGATTCCGCTCGACGACCGCCGCGAGCTGTTGGAGGGCACCCGCGACGAGGCCGAGCGCCTGGACCGCTACATCCAGAACCTGTTGGACATGACACGCCTGGGGCACGGTGGCCTCAAGCTGGCCCGCGACTGGGTGGCGCCAGCCGATATCGTTGGCAGTGCGCTCAACCGCCTGCGCGTGGTGTTGGCGCCGCTTCGCGTGCACACCGACGTGCCTGGCGATCTGCCGCTGCTGTTCGTGCATGCGGCATTGATCGAGCAGGCATTGGTCAATGTGCTGGAGAACGCTGCGCGCTTCTCGCCGGCCAATGGTCGGCTGGAACTGCGGGTGGCGGTGCAGGACGAGCGGCTGTGCCTGACCGTGAGCGACCAGGGGCCGGGCATTCCCGTGGGCGAGCGCGAAAAGATCTTCGACATGTTCTACACCGCCGCCCGTGGCGATCGCGGCGGGCAGGGGACTGGCCTGGGCCTGGCCATCTGCCAGGGCATGATCGGTGCCCATGGCGGGCAGATCCTGGTGGGCGAAGGCATTGATGGCCAGGGCACCGGCATCACTTTATGCTTGCCGCTGCCCCCGCAACCTGCAGCCGAAAGTGAAAGCCCATGAGCCAGCCCGCCACCCTGTTGGTTATCGACGATGAACCGCAGATCCGCAAATTCCTGCGTATCAGCCTGGCCTCGCAAGGCTACAAGGTGCTCGAGGCGGCTACCGGTGCCGAAGGCTTGGCCCAGGCGGCCTTGGGCAAGCCGGACCTGGTCGTGCTGGACCTGGGCCTGCCTGACATGGACGGCCAGCAGGTGTTGCGGGAGCTGCGGGAATGGAGCTCGGTCCCGGTGTTGGTGCTGTCAGTGCGTGCCAGTGAGCTGCAGAAGGTCGATGCGCTGGATGGTGGGGCCAACGACTATGTGACCAAGCCGTTCGGTATCCAGGAATTTCTCGCACGGGTCCGTGCGTTATTGCGCCAGGTGCCGCAAGCCGGGGGCTCGGAAGTGAAGGCCAGCTTCGGGCCGTTGACGGTGGACTTCGCCTTTCGCCGGGTAACCCTGGAGGGCGTGGAAGTGGCGCTGACACGCAAGGAGTACGCGCTGCTGGCGTTATTGGCCGGGCACCCGGGGCGAGTGATGACCCAGCAGCAGTTGCTCAAGGATATCTGGGGGCCCAGCCATGTGGAGGATACCCATTACCTGCGCATCGTGGTCGGGCACCTGCGCCAGAAACTAGGCGATGACCCCACGGCGCCACGCTTCATCATCACCGAAGCGGGGGTGGGTTACAGGCTGGTGGCGCCTGTTGCCTAGCGGAAAGTCGCGCTGGTTGCGGCTGGACCAGGCAGCGCCGACCACGCGGCTGCCTGGGGGGAACAGGTTCTTCGCCCGGTGAATTGAGCATCGGGTGACTTCAAGGGGCTGTTCTTGACTCCAGGTCCATTTCGGCTGGCCATTCCACTTTAGGGGCAAGACGCAGGGCGAACTCACACCAGAGCACGTCGTTGTGATCCTTCGGTTCCCCAGGTGGGGGTAAGGCGCTGGGGCCATGCTGCATGTAAGTGCAGACGTAAGCCCAGGCATGTTGATCCGCCCCCATGGTACTCAGGGGAAACCGGTCGATGACATTGTTCGTTCCGGGTGCGACGATGGACAGCATGACCCCACATTTGAAACTGGGCGCACCGCTTCCCGGCAGGCCACGCTGAAACCAGCGCTCGGCGCGCACTTGCGACCAGTCGTAGCAGACTGGCTCGACTCTCCAGGTTCCGAAAGGCTTCCACCAACAGTATTTGAAGTTGTAGGCATAGATTTTTTTTCGTTTCCGGTTGAAACGAATGGGTTCGTCGCGGGGGAGAGATAGACTGATTCGAATGAAAAAAACGGATCCCCATACTCCGCTGACTAATGAAAAAATGCTAATGATTAGGAACTCAAAGTCAAATTGTTCGAGAGTTTTTATTGTCTCAATGGGTAAGTAGGCAGTGAAAAAAATAACGGGCAGTGAAATTATGGCCATTAATTCCCTGGCTCCGCTTATATTTCTAGCTATTTCAAGGTAGATTGAATCTTGGTGGTTTGGGGGTTGGTAACCTAAGCCAGGTATACTTGTGCAGGGAGCATCGGGTAGGGGAAGGTCTTCCTTCCAACCAGCACAAGGAGGATTCAGTAGCGGCCGGGGCATTAGAAGATACTCCAGGTGGAATTAGTTTTATTCTCGAGTGTTATCACTTTTGCATGGTTCGATTTATCGTGTCTGTTGGGCCAATAGGCAAGAGTCAACTCTATCCCCTCTATATTATGATTGTCCAAAAGGGGAAGTGAACCAGTGATGCGAATGGTTCTTTCGAGGGTTCTGAAGATAAAGTGTTTATCGAGACTCGCAGGCTCAGCGAGGACACCTTCTGAAGCTCTTGAGTTGTATTCGATTCTCCCAGTATCAGAGTTATAAGCGGCGATGCAACATGGTTGACCAACGCGTGATGGGATTATTACAAGATGCCATTCGTACTGCGTCAATTCGGAGGTCGGGTTCGGCAGACTGAGATCTACGTCTAGATAGAAGCCCGCCGCAACAGCGTTTCCGTCATTAAGCATCCCTCCTGCTGAATATGGCGTATTTGCGGTGTGGGAGGAATGAAATCTCGTTTCGATCGACACGTAAGCGTGTAGACCAATGACTGCTGCATTGAATGCGCTAACAGCGTTGTCGAGGTCTTTGTCTTCGATCCAGCGTCGATGGCCCTCTGGCTTTCCCCATTTACTGTGTCGTGTCCACAGCTCTAACAATGAAGACTCATGGTCTTTGGCGTTTATCGCCAGTGCGTAGGCCGCCAGTCCAAATAAAACAACAGTGCCTAGCGCGATGAGAAGAGAGGTCGTCAATATGGCGCTAACAATACCAGCGCCAGCAGAGAGTACTGATGCTGCGGCTGCGTGCTTGTATGAGAGGCTCGCTAACTCATCACCCTCACGGCCAGTTCGAAGGCCGGCATTCCAGTACTGCACGGCATCCATAACACCAGCCATCGCCGCGATGCCACCGCCGTACCGCGCAATACTGATGCCCAAACCCGCCGTTAGGATTTGCCCGGGGCGCTGTGTGCGTGCGAATACCTGCGCAACAACCAGTCCTGCGGCCTCAACACTGGCACCCAGCACCCCCAGCGATGAAGACCAGACCGCCGCCTGCGCCTCGGGGTTGTGCTGATGGGTCTGCTGTAACGCCCGGTAGTTTCTACGCAGGCTGTCCTGCTGAAACCACAGCCCGCCCAGCGCAAGCAGCAGGCCGATGCTGCCCGTACCGGTCGCCGCATCCCGCAGGCTACGCATTGCATCGCTGGCCACGCTTTGCGCCGCCATCGAACTGATCTGCAGCCCGGCAGACACCTGTGCCTTTACCGAGGCTGCACCGATCGCCACATTGCGCACCAGCGCGCCGAAACCTTCGGCCGTCGACGTTTTCAGCTGGACCAACCGTGCCTGTAATTGCTCGGCGCTCTCGAATGTCCACAGCACCACGTCGATCATCTGGTTGCGGTTACCGACCGCGGCGATATTGATTGCGCCGCTCAGCACCATGGCGCGGACCTTGCGCCCCACGGGGTCGCGGAACTGCTGGTCGACCTGCTGCAGAAATGCATCGGTACGGATTTGCAGGGCCTCGTCGAGCACGCTCAGGTACTCGCCGACAGTCAATGAAACGCGCAGCGGGGTTACGTGCTGCCCGGCATACAGCGCGAAAGCCGCACGGTGCACATGGCCGACCAGGGTGCGGCTGCGTTCGCTGAGGTGCTGGGCGAGCGTATTCCCTGCGCTGGTGGTCGCGGCCAGCAGTTGACCGACGGCATCCTGCAGCGGCTTGACCATCAGCAACTGGCCCTCGGGGGTGCCTGCGATGGCTTTGATGATGTCGTAGACCTTGCCGAAGTCGTCGCCTGCCAAGCCGCCGATCACGTGCTGCAGCAGCGTCTGGTTCCTGGCCATCAGCGCCTGGTACAACAAGCTGTGCTCGTCTTCCAGCAGTTGCTGCCAGACGAGCTGCGTCATACCCAGCGGCTGACCTTCCTCGGGCATCAGTTCGCTAGGGCCCCCGGCCAGGCAGTCGGCCATCATCTGGATGAAGTACTCGACCGAGACCGGGTCGGCAGCGTCGTAGTCGAAGCGACCGATCTGGTGAAACGCCGGCTTGGCGTAGTGCAGCGCGTACAGCTGGCCAACCTGGTCGATCATCGACTGCCAGTGGTTCAGTTCACGGTCGTAGCCAGCCTGGAACGCCGCGCGGGCGCTTTCGTCATAGCGCGCTTGCAAGCGGTCCCGGGCCTGCTCCTGGTTGCGGGCGGTGTTGCGGCGGGTCTGCCTTGCGATATCCACTGGCGGCAGGTGCGCCTTGATGCCGACGGGGCTGTCGTTCCACTGTTCGACCTGGCGTGCCTCACGCTCAGCTGCCTCGGCGCCCTGTGCGGCGGCCGTGGCAGCATGCAGTTGCTGGATGCCCAGCAACGCCTGGGAGGTGAAGTACTCGAAGTGCCGCTGCGGCTGCGCGCGCCATGCCTGCATGGCCTGGACCCAACCTGTGCGCTGGGCGTTCAGTTCCACCACCATGCCGACGGGGTCGGGCAAGGTCAGCGCCAGCACACCGTTTGGCAATTGTTCCCGGGCAATGACGGTACGCAGATAGTTGTGGGTTTCGGACCACCGACCCAAACGGCTGTAGAAGCCGTGAGCACTCGTGAACCGGGCCGATGAAAAGGTGGAGAACTCGAGCACGCTCTCCATGCCGAAGCGGAAACTGTCGGTCATGGCGATGCCGAGGCTGGCGGGGTCGTTGCGTGCACGGTGCAGGTCGACTTCGACGAAGCGGGCGAGGGTGGCCGGGTCTGACTGGGCGATGCCTTTGCGGTAGCGGTCGAGCACGGTGCGCGGCCACGGATCGTTGGCGAAGGCAACCCAAGCGGTGCGGTACAGCGACGTGTCGATGTTGATGAACGAGGCGATGACGTCATGGCCTGCGGTGGCACACCCTTTGGGCAATGGCCTGGGTGGCCCCAGCGGCATCTGCGATACCGGAAACCGCTGCAAGCTGGCATCGGCCGCCACTGCGTAGGCCTGCCAGGTGGCCTGGTCGAGCAGAACGTAAACGTAGCCCTGGCGCAACAGGCGGAGCTGGTCGGTATGCATCGGGTGGTAGGTGATTTCGCTATCACTGGCCCAGCGAAACAGGTGCCCGGCATCGGGGCGCGGGGCATAGGCCTCGCGCAGCAGCAGGATGGGCAGGCCAATACGCCCGCAGGCGTTGCAGCCGCCGTGGCTGTTGGGGATTTCTTCCTGCATGGCGGCATGGATGGTTGCACTGATGCTCATGAGTAGCCTCCTGCCTGCGGCAGGTCGGCGACGATGCGCGCCCAGGCACTGTCGCCGTAGCGGGCGAAGCAGGCGGCCAGGCGTTGCTGGCCAGCCACCGCCTGTGCCACGTCGCGCTGGATGGTCGGGTGCTGTAGCAGCAAGGGGTGGACCATGAGCAGGTGCAGGCACATGCACTGGATATCGCCACGATCGCGCAGGCCCTGCTTGAAGGCCCTGATCATCAGGTTCATGACATGGACGGGCGCGTTGGCCGGCAAGCCGGATGAGCCTGGGCATTGGCCACGGGTGGCGCCAGTTTGCGCGGTCGCCAGGCGATGCCAGGCACTGAGCAACTGAATGATCTGTGGCGCGACGCTCTGGGTTGCGCGGACTTCCCGGGTGATGCGCAGCTCGCCAGCCGGCGATGGCCGTTCGAGCACCGTGCAACTGCCGCAACCATCGGGATGCAGCCAGCTGCGAATCGGCCCGAGTACTGCGCCAGCATTGTTCAGGGTGACGCGCAGCAACGCCAGCCTCACGGGTTCGTACCAGGCCGTGATGCCATGCGGGGCGGGCTGATGCAGCACATGGCACTGCTGGCTGATATGCCGGGCAATGGCTTCGGCGGGTTGATCGCTGAGCAGCCAGGCACACACGTAGTGCCAGGTGGCCGTAGCCTCTCGGGCGGCGTAGGTTGCGCTCAATGCGGCCAGAGCGCCGCACGCCTGGCCGGGGCGGGCCAGCCGCACCAGCGCAGGCCAGCGTTCAGGGGCCTGCACCAGGCCGCTGCTGTCGATGCGCGTTACGGCGTCACTGCCCAGCGCCTCGGCCAGCATGGCGATGTCCAGCGGGTGCCCGCCCGGGCAGCCAGCGAAGGGGGCCAGCAGCAGGTAGAAGGCTTCATCGGGGTGGCGGTGCCGGTGCGCGAAGTCATCCACCGACTGCTGGTAGCCGCGTGCGGCTTGGCTCGACATGAGAAGTTCCTTTTCTTCTGGATGGCGAGCGCGAATCTAGCGAGGAATCGCTTCAGTGGGCAGTTACTGGAGTCTTAGCGGGCTGTAAGAATTTTCTTTTTTTGAATCAGGCCGCAGCGTGCCGCCGGCACCCCTTGGCCCGCCCGGCGCTGGGCGACCGCCGTTCAGGCCCTGGGCGGCTCTGCCTCGAAGCACTGGCGCATGACGTCCAGATAACGGCGGGCGCCCAGGCCCAAGGGGCGTGCCTTGAGCCAGATGATGTCCACCCACAAGCGTAAGCGGCTGGCCATGTTGTCGAAGCGCACTTCGGCCAGCGCGCCGGATGCAATCAGCGGTTCCACCAGGGGTTGTGGCAGGTATGCCCAACCCAGCCCGGACTGCACCAGATCCAGGGTGGCCAGGTAGCTGTCGGTCAGCCAGATGCGCCGCGACAGCACCATGCGCGGGTCCGAGCCGGTGGGCTTGCCCGAAGCCACGATGATTTGCCGTTGCTCGGCGAAGGCTTCTTCGGGCAGCGGCGTGCCGCTGTTCTGCCCGGCCGGATGGCGCGGCGAGGCCACCGCGACCAGCAGCTGACTACCGGCTTCGAGGAATGACTCGCGCTCATCGATGCCTGGCCGCTCGAACACCAGTGCCAGTTGCACGCTGCCTTCGTGCAGCAGGCGAATGGCCTCGCTCTGGGTGGCCGAGCGCACTTCCACTTCCAGGCTGGGAAACGTCTGGGCGAGGGTTTCCAGTGGCTGGCTCCAGCGCCCGGTCTGCAGTTCGGGCGCCATGGCGATGGTCAGGCGTTTCTCCAGGCCCTGGTGTAATTGCAAGGCCTGGGCGTCGAGCAGATTGAGCTGGCAGATCACTTGCCTGGCTTGAGGCTCCAGGGCCAGGGCGGCGCTGGTGGGCAGGGCCTTGCGCGTTGCCCGGTCGAACAGCGGCAGGTCCAGTTCGGCCTCGAGTTGAGCGATTGCCATGCTCACCGCGGACGGCACGCGCCCCAGCTTGCGGGCGGCGGCGGAGAACGAGCCGGCATCCAGCACTGCGAGGAAGATTGCCAGGGAGTCGCTGGAGAAGGCCATGTTCGCTGAACCTGATGTGGAGGCGTTGATAGCCGATGGTACTGGATGGGGTAGCCGGTGGAGGGTTCGAGTTTTTCGAGGCCTGAAATCGCGCGCCTTGAAGGCGAACCCTTCACAATTCAACACTTACCGCGGGGCAGGGCTGCAGCGTGGGAGCGCAGGACTCCCACCGAGGGCGGGGGGGAATCAGAGGTCGATGGCTTTAGCGGCGATGCGTGCCTGGTCCAGCAACACGTTCAGCTCGGCGACCTGTTGGCGCAGTTGGTCACGTTCGTCTTTGAGTTTACGCAGCTCATCACGGCGCACGGAGACATAGAGGGTCTGGGTTGGGGTTGCAGGCATCAAGGTACCCATGAGCACACCTCGCGGTTTTGGCTGGTGACAATTCAAAGCGTAGACGCTTCTGGCGGCCGCATTTTGAATTCTTTCACAAGCCTTGGGAACTTTTTTGTTTATCGTGGTCTTGCCGTTCGTCGCTGAACCCTCGGGCGGCATGCTGGACTAACCTGAACAGCTGGACTGTTGTCATCTATTTCGAAAGGGGAGTATCGGCTCATGCAACTGGGAATCGTCGGGCTGGGCCGCATGGGCGGCAATATCGCAAGGCGCCTGATGCGCGCTGGCCACCGCACCGTGGTGCACGACCGCAACCGCGAGGCGGTTACCGGCCTTGAAGGCGAGGGCGCCCAGGGCGCACACGACCTTGGCGCGCTGGTGCAAAAACTGAAAGCGCCACGCGCGGTATGGGTGATGCTGCCGGCTGGCGAGCCGACCGAGCAGACCATCGCGCAACTGGCCGAGCTGCTGGAGCCGGGCGATGCCATCATCGACGGCGGCAACACCTTCTACAAGGACGACATGCGCCGCGCCGCCGAGCTGGCCAAGCGTGGCCTGCATTACCTGGACGTAGGTACCTCTGGCGGGGTATGGGGCCTGGACCGCGGCTACTGCATGATGATCGGTGGCGAGAAGGACGTGTTCGAGCGCCTGGAACCGCTGTTCAAGGCGTTGGCACCGGGTGTAGGCGACATTCCCCGCACCCATGGCCGCAGCGGCGAACACCAGCGCGCCGAGCATGGTTATATCCACGCTGGCCCGCCGGGCGCCGGCCACTACGTGAAAATGGTGCACAACGGCATCGAATACGGCCTGATGCAGGCCTATGCCGAAGGCTTCGACCTGCTGCGCAGCAAAGGCGGCAACGAACTGCCGGAAGACCAGCGCTTCGACCTCGATGTGGCCCAAATCGCCGAGGTATGGCGCCGGGGCAGTGTGGTTACCTCGTGGCTGCTCGACCTCACCGCCGATGCGCTGGTGGCCGACCCGCAGCTGTCGCAGTTCAGTGGCTCGGTATCCGACAGTGGCGAGGGCCGCTGGACCATCGATGCCGCCGTGGAGCAGGCAGTGCCGGTACCGGTCCTGTCCAGCGCATTGTTTGCCCGTTTCCGCTCGCGTCAGCAGCAGGGCACCTACGGTGACAAAGTGCTCTCGGCCATGCGCCTGGGCTTCGGTGGCCATGTCGAGAAAAAAGACGAATGACTAAAAAGAGCACTCCGGCCGCACCCCCCTGCACGCTGTTTCTGTTCGGCGCCAATGGCGACCTGGTCAAGCGCTTGCTCATGCCTGCGCTGTACAACCTCAGCCGCGACGGTTTGCTCGACCGCAACCTGCGCATCGTTGGCGTTGACCACAACCCTGCCACGGCCGAGGAGTTTGCCGCACGCCTGCATGCGTTCATGGCCGAGCGGGACAAGGGCGGCGAAGGCGCCGCCCAGTGCCTGGACGAAAAACTCTGGGCGCGGCTGGCCAAGCGCCTGGACTACCAGACGGGCGATTTCCTCGACCCGGCCACTTACCAGGCCCTGGGCAAGCGCATCGACAAGACCAGCCACGGCAACGCCATCTTTTACCTGGCCACCTCGCCGCGTTTCTTCCCTGAAGTGGCCCAGCGCCTTGGCGAGGCCGGCTTGCTCGACGAGTCTGCCGGCGGCTTTCGCCGGGTCGTGGTGGAGAAGCCGTTCGGCACCGACCTGGCCAGTGCCGAGGCGTTGAACGCCTGCCTGCTGAAGGTGATGGGCGAGCGGCAGATCTACCGTATTGACCACTACTTGGGCAAAGAAACGGTGCAGAACATTCTGGTCAGCCGGTTCTCCAATGGGTTGTTCGAGTCGTTCTGGAACAACCACTACATCGACCATGTGCAGATCACCGCCGCGGAAACCGTCGGTGTCGAGACGCGGGGTGGCTTCTACGACGCCACCGGCGCCTTGCGCGACATGGTGCCCAACCACCTGTTCCAGCTGCTGGCCATGGTTGCCATGGAACCGCCGGCAGCGTTCGGCGCCGACGCCGTGCGCGGCGAAAAGGCCAAGGTGATCGGCGCCATCCGCCCGTGGTCGGCGAAGATGGCGCTGAAGCATTCCGTGCGGGGCCAGTACAGCGCCGGCAAGCAGGGGCGCAAGCACCTGCCCGGCTACCGCGAGGAGGCCAACGTCGCGCCCGACAGCCAGACCGAAACCTACGTGGCGCTGAAGGTGATGATCGATAACTGGCGCTGGGCGGGGGTTCCGTTCTACTTGCGTACCGGCAAGCGCATGAGCGTGCGTGACACCGAGATTGCCATCTGCTTCAAGCCGGCACCGTACGCGCAGTTCCGCGAGTCGGAGCTGGAGCGGCCCAAACCCAACTACCTGAAAATCCAGATTCAGCCCAACGAAGGCATGTGGTTCGACCTGCAGGCCAAGCGCCCCGGGCCGGAGTTGGTAATGGAGAACGTCGAGCTGGGCTTTGCCTACAAGGACTTCTTCAAGATGACCCCGGCGACCGGCTACGAGACCTTGATATATGACTGCCTGACCGGTGACCAGACCCTGTTCCAGCGGGCCGACAACATCGAGAACGGCTGGCGTGCCGTGCAGCCGTTCCTCGATGCCTGGGCCCAGGGGGGCGAGGTGCACGAGTACCCGGCGGGTGAAGATGGCCCCGAGGCGGGCAATGACCTGCTGAGCCGGGACAAGCGGGAATGGCACCGATTGGGGTAACAGGTTTTTCGGCGTGTGCCGGCCGCTTCGCGAGTGAACCCCCCCTCTGACAGGGGCTGCACAACCCCTTGGGCGGTGCAGCCCTGTGGGGCGGGTTGACAAGCGAAAGGGCCAGCACAGGCAACCACTTTAAGGAAACGCGATGCCCGCCCACATAGAAGATTACGCCCTGTTGGGCAATTGCCGCAGCGCCGCCCTGGTCAGCCGGGATGGCTCGCTCGACTGGCTATGCCTGCCACGCTTCGACGCCCCGGCGGTGTTCGCCGCCTTGCTGGGCAACGAAGAAAACGGCCGCTGGCGCCTGGCCCCTTGCGACCCGGTCGAGCACTGCAACCGACAGTACCTGAACGATACCCTGGTGCTGGAAACCACGTGGGTCACCGCCACTGGCCGTGCCCGCGTTCTCGATTTCATGCCGCTGGGTGACGTCAACGCCGTGGTGCGCATCGTCGAAGGCCTCTCGGGCGAAACCAATTTCGAAATGGACCTGGTCATGCGCTTCGACTACGGGCGCAGCGTGCCATGGGTCGAACGCCTGGACCCGCTTACCCTCAGCGCGGTGGCCGGCCCCGACCGCCTGATCCTGTGCAGCACCGTACCGCCCCATGCCCGCGACCACCACACCGGCGCGCGCTTTCGCGTGGCGGCCGGCCAGCGCCAGGTGTTCAGCCTGCGCCACCAGCCCTCGCACCTGCCGGTGCAGCCCGGCTGCGATGCCGACGCGGCCCTGGCCCATACCTGCGAGCACTGGCAGGCGTTCGCCGACCGCTGCCCTCAGGTAGGCCCCTACAGCGCACTGGTCCGTCGCTCGTTGCTCACCCTGAAAGCCATGACATATGCGCCTACTGGCGGCATCGTTGCGGCCGTCACCACGTCGTTGCCGGAACAGCTCGGCGGCGAGCGCAACTGGGATTACCGTTTCTGCTGGCTGCGCGACGCCACCATGACCTTGCTGGCATTCATGAACCTGGGCTATTTCGACGAGGCCCAGGCCTGGCGCGAATGGCTGCTGCGCTCGGTGGCCGGCAACCCCGAACAGATGCAGATCATGTACGGCCTGGGTGGCGAGCGCGACCTGCAGGAATACACCTTGCCCTGGTTGCCGGGGTACGAGCACTCGCAACCGGTGCGGGTGGGCAATGCCGCGTCGGCCCAGGCGCAGCTGGATATCTATGGCGAACTGGCCGATGCCATGAGCCAGGCAATCAAGGGCGGCTTGCCGCGCCATCCGCGTAGCGCCGCCATCTCTCGGCTGATCCTGCCCTATGTGGAGCGTATCTGGCGCGAGCCGGACGAAGGTATCTGGGAGGTGCGCGGCGGCCGCCAGCAGTTCGTGCACTCCAAGGTGATGGCCTGGGTGGCGTTCGACCGCGCTGCCGGCTTGGCAGACACCACCGAAGAAGGCCGTGAGCATGGCCAGCATTACCGCCAGGTGGCCGACCAGATCCGCCGTGAAGTGTGTGAGCAAGGGCTCGACAGCAGCGGCAGTTTCTTCGTTCAGGCCTATGGTTCGCACGAGATGGACGCCAGCCTGCTGCAGATCGCCCTGACCGGCTTCCTGCCTGCCGATGACCCGCGCTTTCTGCGCACGCTGGAACAGATCGAGCAACGCTTGCTGAAAAACGGGTTGCTGATGCGCTACGACAGTGACAGTGCCGGGGATGGCCTGGCCCCAGGCGAAGGTACGTTCCTGGTGTGCTCGTTCTGGCTGGCCGACGTCTACATCCTGCTGGGCCGGATAGCGCAAGCGCAGGCGTTGTACGAGCGTTTGACCGGCCTGTGCAACGATGTGGGCCTGCTGGCCGAGCAATACGACCCGGCCTGCCAGCGCATGCTTGGCAACTACCCGCAGGCGTTCAGCCATATCGGCATCATCAACACCGCCCTGAACCTCCAGCAGGCCCGCTGCCCGGCCCGCGACCGGGCCAGTTGCGGTTGAGCCGGCTGCACCGAATTTGTGCACGCTCCGGCAAGCGAGCGGGGTAGACTAGGTCAAATCTCATTCGGCAAGGAGCGTCCATGGGTATCCGCGGTTCGGATCGGCAGATCGACAACATCGAGTTCAATGTCAGCGATATCGCACGCAGCAAGGCGTTCTATGGGCATGTTTTCGGCTGGCGCTTTACCGACTACGGGCCAACCTACAGCGAATTCAGCGACGGCCGCCTGACGGGCGGCTTTACCACGGGGGAGCCGGTGCGCACGGGGGGGCCGCTGATCATCCTTTACGCCGATGACCTGCAAGCCACGCAGCAGCGCGTGACCGCGGCGGGGGGCAGTATCAGCCGCGCGACCTTTGCCTTCCCCGGTGGGCGGCGTTTCCATTTCATTGACCCGGACGGTCATGAACTGGCGGTGTGGACGGCTCAAGCCTGATGGCCAATCACAAGATCGGAATTCGCCGGCGCAACGTTGGCAAGATCCTGCACGCGGCGGAAAAGGTGTTCGCCGAAAAAGGCTACGGCGCGACCTCCATGGGCGATATCGCCGAGCAGGCCGAACTGCCGCGTTCCAACCTGCATTACTACTTCAGCACCAAGGACGATCTGTTCCGTGCGGTGCTGCAGGACCTGCTGGATGTGTGGAAGCAGGACGCGCTGTGTTTCGAGAATTTCGACGACCCACGGGTGGTGCTGACCAGCTACATCCGCGCGAAAATGGGGCATTCGCGGTCACGGCCGCTAGGCTCGAAGATCTGGGCCGAGGAAATGCTGCATGGGGCACCGGTGCTGGGGGGCAACCTGGATGACAGCCTGGTGCCGTGGGCAAAGCTGAAGGAGGCGAAGATCCGCCGCTGGGTGGAGGAGGGGCGGATTCTGCCGGTCGAGCCCTCGGCGCTGCTGTACATGATCTGGGCCTCGACCCAGCATTACGCCGACTTCGGTTACCAGGTGCAGTTGCTCAACGGCGGCGATGAACTGTCGGACCTGGCGTTCGAAAGTGCGGTGCAAACGGTGACCAGTGTGATCCTGCGGGGGATTGGCCTGGAGCCGTGACCGGCCATGCCTGCCGCGCACGGTCTTTTTGCTGCCCACAAAAAGGCCGTGCCAGTGCGGCAGGCGCCGGTCTACATCAGCTCGCTTCGCGGTAGGGGTTGCGCGGGTCCTGGGTCCAGTTCAGGTAAGGCTTGCCAGTGTCCTGCGCCTGCATGTCGATGCAGTTCTCCACCGGGCAGGTGATCTGGCACAGGTTGCAGCCCACACATTCTTCCTCGATCACGCTGTAGGCATGCGTACCGTCTGCCTTCAGCGTACTGGCGATGGCCTGGTGCGAGGTGTCCTCGCAGGCGATGTGGCAGCGACCGCAACCGATGCACGCCTGCTGGTCGATATGCGCCACCGACTTGTAGTTGATGTCCAGGTACTTCCAGTCGGTGGTATGCCCTACCGCCTGGCCACGGAACGCCTCGATGTTGGCGTGGCCGTGCTGGTCCATCCAGCGGGCCAGGCCGTCTTTCATGTCTTCGACGATGCGAAAGCCATGCAGCATGGCCGCCGTGCACACCTGCACCGCGCCGCTGCCCAGCGCCATGAATTCGGCCGCGTCGCGCCAGTTGCCGATGCCGCCGATGCCGCAAATCGGCAGGCCATGGGTGGCCGGGTCACGGGCAATCTCCGCCACCATGTTCAGCGCGATCGGCTTCACCGCCGAGCCGCAGTAACCGCCATGGGTGCTCTGGTCACCGACGATGGGGTGAGCGACCATGCGGTCAAGGTCGACGCTGGTGATCGAGTTGATGGTGTTGATCAGCGACACTGCATCGGCCCCGCCGCGATGCGCAGCCCGTGCCGATTGGCGGATGTCGGTGATGTTCGGCGTCAGCTTGACGATCACCGGCAGCGAGCAGTGCTGCTTGCACCAGCGGGTGACCATTTCCACGTACTCCGGCACCTGGCCGACCGCCGCGCCCATGCCGCGCTCCGGCATGCCGTGCGGGCAGCCGAAGTTCAGCTCGATGCCATCGGCGCCGGTGGCTTCCACCAGCGGCAGGATGAACTTCCACGACGCTTCCTCGCACGGCACCATCAGCGACACGATCAACGCGCGGTCGGGCCAGTCCTTCTTCACCTGGGTGATTTCGCGCAGGTTGATTTCCAGTGAACGGTCGGTGATCAGTTCGATGTTGTTGATGCCCTGCACCTGGCGGTTGGCGCCGTAATGGGCCGAGTAGCGCGACGAGACGTTGACCGCGGCCGGGTCTTCGCCAAGGGTCTTCCACACCACGCCACCCCAGCCGGCTTTAAAGGCGCGAACCACGTTGTAGGCTTTGTCGGTGGGCGGCGCGGACGCCAGCCAGAACGGGTTGGGGGCCTTGATCCCGGCGAACACGATAGACAAATCGGCCATTACGCTGCCTCCACGTTGAGCATGAGTTGGGCATGGATGGCTTCGGCGGCCACTTTGCCGTGTTGTACGGCCTGAACGGTGAGGTCCTGGCCCAGCGCGGTGCAGTCGCCACCGGCGTATACCCCTGGCAGGCTGGTCTGCATGTTCACGTCAACGCGAATGCGCTCACCGTCGCGGGCCAGTTGTGCGGCCACAGGGTCGGCGAGGCTGCTGTCGTCGAAACGCTGGCCGATGGCCTTGAAGATGGCGTCGGCGGCCAGTTCGAAGGTTTCGCCGGTGTCGCACAGGCGGCCGTCGGCCAATTCGGTACGGGCAAAGCGCATGCCGCGCACGTTGCCGGTGTCATCCAGCAGCACGCTGTCGGGGCGGGCCCAGGTGTGCAAACGCACCTGGTTGGCCTTGGCGATGTCCTGCTCGTGCCCGGTGGCCCCCATGTCGGCGTGGCCACGGCGGTAGACCAGGTTGACGTCGCGGGCACCCAGGCGGCTCATTTGCACTGCCATGTCGATGGCGGTGTTGCCAGCACCGATCACCAGGCAGCGCTCGGCCAGCGGCAGTTGGCTGAGGTCGTCTGCCTGGCGCAACTCGCGGATGTAAGCGGTGGCGGCGAGCAGGCCGGGGGCCTCTTCATCGGCCAGCCCCAGCTGGCGCACGGCATTCAGGCCCAGGCCAAGGAACACCGCATCGTATTGTTCGCGCAGTTCGCCCAGGCTGAGGTTGCCCCCCAGGCGCTGGCCATGGCGCAGCTCGATACCGCCGATACCCAGCAGGAATGCCACTTCCCGCTGGGCATAATCGTCAACCAGCTTGTAGCGGGCGATGCCGTATTCATTGAGGCCACCCGGCTTGTCACAGGCTTCGAACACCACCACGTCATGGCCATGCATGGCCAGCCGGTGTGCGCAGGCCAGCCCCGCAGGGCCAGCGCCGACCACCGCAATGCGCTTGCCCGTGGCCGGTGAACGCTGGAACGGGTGGTCGCTGAACTGGGCATTGTCCAGGGCGTAGCGCTGCAACTGGCCGATCAGTACCGGGGCGCATTCCTGCGCGTTGTTGCGCACACACGCTTGCTGGCACAGGATTTCGGTCGGGCACACGCGGGCACAGCTGCCGCCGAGAATGTTGGCCGACAGAATCCGTTCGGCAGCGCCTTGCACGTTCTCGTCGCTGATGCGGTGGATGAATGACGGGATGTCGATTTCGCTGGGGCACGCGTTGACGCAGGGCGCGTCGTAGCAATACAGGCAGCGGGCGCTTTCCACGGCGGCCTGGCGTGCGGTGAGGGGTGGGGCCAGGTCGCTGAAGCACTCGGCCAATTGGTCGGCGCCGGCCCGGGGGCGCGGCAAATGGTTCAGGGCGTCGATCACGGTTGTAGCCTCTCTATTTTTTTAGGGTTCAGGCGACAGCTGTTGTGGTGGGATCGGGGGCCGCTGTGCGGCCCATCGCGACGCAAGGCCGCTCCTACAAGGGACCGCGCATTCCTGTTGGAGCGGCCTTGTGTCGCGATGGGCTGCGCAGCAGCCCCAATGGCTTCAGCGCTGAACGGGCGTCGGCCGCTGCTGGTCGGCCCGACGCTCCAGCACCTCATACACCGACGGATACGCCGGCCGCTCCACATAGCGCCCCGCGCCCGCCTCGGCGCGCAGGTCACCATCAGCCCAGACCACTTTGCCCTGGCTGATGGTGTGGCTGGGGACGCCACGTACAGTGCGGCCTTCGAAGATGTTGAAGTCCACCCGTTGGTGGTGGGTCTGGGCCGAGATGGTGCGCGTGCCTTGCGGGTCCCATAGCACCAGATCGGCATCGGCCCCTACGCGGATGGCGCCCTTGCGTGGGAACAGGTTGAAGATCTTCGCCGTGTTGGTAGAGGTCAGTGCCACGAACTCGTGCATCGACAGGCGCCCGCTGTTGACCCCGGCATCCCACAGCACCGCCATGCGGTCTTCGATGCCGGCGGTGCCATTGGGGATGCGGCTGAAGTCATCCCGGCCCATGGCTTTCTGTTCGGCGCAGAAGCAGCAGTGGTCGGTGGCTGTGGTGTGCAGGTTGCCCGCCTGCAGGCCGCGCCACAGCGCCTCCTGGTGCTCGCGCGGGCGGAACGGCGGGCTCATGACGTAGCCGGCGGCTGTGGCCCAGTCCGGGTCACGGTAGACGCTGTCATCCAGCAGCAAGTGGCCAGGCAGCACTTCGCCGTAAACCGGTTGGCCCTTGGCCCGCGCATAGGCGATTTCATCCAGCGCCTCGCGGCTGGAAATGTGCACCAGGTACAGCGGTGTGCCGAGGGTTTCGGCAATGCGGATGGCGCGGCTGGCTGCCTCGCCTTCAACCTGCGAAGGGCGCGACAGGGGGTGCGCTTCCGGCCCGGTCAGGCCCTGTGCCAGCAGCTTTTTCTGCAGGTGGAACACCAGCTCGCCATTTTCGGCATGCACGGTGGGCACTGCACCTAGCTGCAGGCAGCGCTCGAAGCTGGCCACCAAGGTGTCATCGGCCGCCATGATGGCGTTCTTGTAGGCCATGAAGTGCTTGAAGCTGTTCACCCCATGCTTGGCCACCAGTTCGCCCATCTCTTCGGCCACCTGCTCGCTCCACCAGGTGACGGCGACGTGGAAGCCATAGTCGCTGGCACTTTTCTGGGCCCAGCCGCGCCAGGTGTGAAAGGCCTCCAGCAGTGACTGCTGCGGGTTGGGAATGACGAAGTCGATGATCGATGTGGTGCCGCCCGCCAGGCCGGCCGCGGTACCGCTGAAGAAGTCTTCACTGGCCACGGTGCCCATGAACGGCAATTGCATATGGGTGTGCGGGTCGATGCCGCCCGGCATCAGGTATTGCCCGCTGCCGTCGAGGATCTCGCAATCGGTCGGCGCTTCCAGGCCAGGCCCGACTGCACGGATCAGGCCATCGGCACACAGCACATCGGCGGGGTAACTCTCTTCGTGGGTAACAACGGTGGCGCCACGGATCAACAGGGACATGCCGTTTTCCTCGCAGGCTGACCGGTCTTGGCCGGTTCTTGGAATTTTCGGAAGCAGGGCGGGCAGGGGTTAATCCTGTCATACCTGACAAGATTCGAGGCTAGATGCTGATCCTGAATTCGGCAAGAAAATTTCCTATTTATTTTGTGGTTTTTAAATCATTGATTTACATGAATTAAATATTTAGAGCCCGCTGAATTCGGGGCCTCCAGGGTTTTTGACTAACTTGACAAGATAGAAAATTGGTCGAGATTTCTAAGGCACTCATACGCGTGTGTACTCCGGCCATCGAATTAGCCCGATGAGCAGACAACTCGAAAAAGTCTGGAGAAAGGCCCATGCAACAGAGCAGATCGCAAGTGGTCGAGCAGGATGGCCTGTTCGAGCTGGCCGAGGGCAGTGATGTTCTCGACAGCCCGCGCTACAACCACGACATCGCACCGACCAAGGTGCACCAGCGCACCTGGAACAAATGGCACATCACGGCCCTGTGGGTAGGCATGTCCATCTGCGTGCCAACCTACACCCTCGGCGGCGTGCTCACAGCCTACTTTGGCCTGAGCGTTGGCGAGGCGCTGCTGGCGATCCTGCTGGCCAACATCATCGTGCTGATCCCGCTGACCCTCAACGCGTTCCCCGGCACCAAGTACGGCATCCCGTTTCCGGTGCTGCTGCGCTCGTCGTTCGGCATTCTGGGCTCCAACGTGCCGTGCCTGATTCGCGCCGTGGTGGCCTGTGGCTGGTTCGGGATCCAGACCCTGTTCGGCGGGCTGGCCATCCACCTGTTCCTGGGTTCGGTGTTCGACGGCTGGAAGGCCCTGGGCGGTGTCGGCGAGGTGATCGGGTTCATGATCTTCTGGTGCCTGAACCTGTGGGTGGTACTGCGGGGCGCCGAGTCGATCAAGTGGCTGGAGACGCTTTCGGCGCCGCTGCTGGTGGCCGTTGGGCTGGGCCTGCTGGTGTGGGCCTTGCCACACATGTCGATGACCGAACTGCTGGCGCAACCGCCCAAACGCCCTGAAGGCGCCAGCGTGGTCAGCTACTTCTGCGCTGGGCTCACGGCCATGGTCGGCTTCTGGGCCACGCTGTCGCTGAACATTCCCGATTTCAGCCGCTATGCCCGCAGCCAGAAGGACCAGATCCTCGGGCAAATCTTTGGCCTGCCGCTGACCATGTTCCTGTTCGCCGCCTTGGGTGTGGTGCTGACTGCGGCCTCGGCGTCGCTGGTGGGTGAAACGGTATCCGACCCGGTCAGCCTGATCGGCAAGATCCACAGCCCGTTCTGGGTCGCCCTGGCCATGGCGCTGATCGTGATCGCCACGCTGTCAACCAACACTGCGGCGAACATCGTGTCGCCGACCAACGACTTCCAGAACATCGCCCCGCGCCTGATCGGGCGCAGCCGTGCGGTGTGGCTGACCGGCTTCATCGGCCTGGCGCTGATGGGCCACGAGTTGCTGAAGAAACTGGGCTGGATCGTGTCCGACCTGAGCCTGGAAAGCGTGTACTCCAATTGGTTGCTGGGCTACTCCAGCCTGCTCGGGCCGATAGCCGGGATCATGGTGGTGGATTACTTCCTGATCCGCCGGCAACAGCTGGACCTCGCCGGGCTGTACCGCGACGACGTGTACCCAGCGTGGAACTGGGCCGGCTTCGCCGCCTTCATGCTGCCCGTGGGGTTGACAGTGCTGGCGATCGGCAACAGCAGCTTCAGCTGGTTCTACGACTATGGCTGGTTCACCGGCTCGCTGCTGGGGGCGGCGTTGTACTACGTGTTCGCTGGCTTGGCGGCGCGCAGCCCGGCGCGGCTGGTCAAGCCCTTGCCCTGAGACCGTGCCTGCTTCTTCGCGGGCATGCCCGCTCCTACAGGTACTACGCAGTACTGGAAAACCTGTGGCGATCTGGTGGGAGCGGGCATGCCCGCGAAGAGGCCCGAACAGACAACAAAAAAGCCTGAAGGAGAAACCCGTGACCCCTTTCCAAGACATCCTCAAGACCACCGCCCACCACATCGACAGTGCCCGCCTCTGGCAATCGCTGATGGACCTGGCCCGCCTCGGCGCCACGCCCAAGGGGGGTGTCTGCCGCCTGGCCCTGACCGACCTCGACCGCCAGGCCCGCGACTTGTTCGTGCAGTGGTGCGAGGCGGCCGGTTGCACGGTCAGCGTCGATGCCGTGGGCAATATCTTCGCCCGTCGCCCTGGGCGTAACCCCAAGCTGCCACCGGTGATGACCGGCAGCCATATCGATACCCAGCCCACTGGCGGCAAGTTCGACGGCTGTTTCGGCGTGATGGCCGGGCTGGAAGTGCTCCGTACCCTCAACGACCTGGGCGTGGAAACCGAAGCACCGCTGGAGGTGGTGGTGTGGACCAACGAAGAAGGTTCGCGCTTTGCCCCCTGCATGATGGGGTCGGGTGTGTTCGCCGGCAAGTTTACCCTGGAAGAAACCCTGGCCAAGCGCGATGCCCAGGGCACCAGTGTGGGCGAGGCGTTGAACGCCATTGGCTACGCCGGCCCACGTGCGGTGCTCGGGCACCCGGTGGGGGCATATTTCGAAGCGCATATCGAGCAAGGGCCGATACTCGAGGACCAGGCCAAGACCATTGGGGTGGTCCTCGGTGCCCTTGGCCAGAAGTGGTTCGACCTGACCCTGCGCGGCGTCGAAGCCCATGCCGGCCCCACCCCCATGCACCTGCGCAAGGATGCCCTGGTGGGTGCCGCAGCGGTGGTCGAAGCGGTCAACCGCACAGCCCTCGGCCACCAGCCGCATGCCTGCGGCACGGTGGGTTGCTTGCAGGCCTACCCGGGCTCACGCAACGTAATCCCTGGCGAAGTGCGCATGACCCTGGACTTCCGTCACCTTGAGGGCGAGCAACTGGATGCGATGATCGCCGAGGTACGAGGGGTCATCGAGGCGACCTGCGCCAAGCATGGCCTGAGCCACGAACTGGTGCCCACCGCGGACTTCCCGGCATTGTACTTTGACAAGGGCTGTGTCGATGCAGTGCGCGATTCGGCCAAGGCCCTGGGGTTGCCGCACATGGACATCGTCAGCGGGGCAGGGCATGACGCGATCTTCCTTGCGGAGCTGGGGCCGGCGGGGATGATTTTCGTACCGTGCGAGAACGGCATCAGCCACAACGAAATCGAAAACGCCGCACCCGATGACCTGGCCGCGGGTTGCGCGGTGTTGTTGCGGGCGATGCTGGCTGCTTCGCAGGCGATTGCCAGCGGCCGCCTGGCAGCTTGATCGGGCGTAAGGGCCGCTCCTTCACTGGTCGTGTTTGGCCATAGATCGGCGGAGCCACACCGTCCGTTTGTAGGAGCGGGTTCACCCGCGAACACCGGCGCAGCCGGTGCCAGCCACCGCGCTGGATTCTTCGCGGGCGCGCCCGCTCCCACACAGGCCGCGTCGCGCTTACGAATTCAGTTCTCTGCGCGACAGCGCAGCCCGTAGTGCTGTGTTATCTCCTACAGGGCTGGTTCCAGGTAGCCGTCACGGCCGATGTGATAGCGCTGCAGGTCCTGCGCCAGCACCAGCCGGCCGCGGTAGTGGGCCAGTGCCTCATCACGCACGTCGTTGATGCTCGGGCTGCGCCTTGGGTCGCTCTGATAGCGGGCACTGAAGTGCGTCAGCACCAGGTTGCGCACGCCTGCCGCCTCGGCAAAGCGCGCCACTGCCGCCGCAGTGCTGTGGCCAAAGGTGATCCCGGTGCGCTCCACCACCGCCTGCGTGAAGGTTGCCTCATGCACCAGCACATCGGCGCCACGGGCGGCGTCGGCGAGCAATTGCGGGTTGTCATTGTCACCACACACGATAATCCGCCGGGGCGGGCGCGAGCCACGCAGGTATTCATTGCCATGCAGCAGCTGCTCGCCGAATTGCACGGTACGCCCCTTGGCCAGCTCGCCCCACATCGGGCCACGCGGTATGCCCTCAGCCTCCAGGCGCAGGGTGTCCAGGCGGGGTTCGGGGTTGAGTTCGGTAAACACGAAACCTACGCTCGGCACCCGGTGCGACAAGCGCACCGCTGTCACCTGCAGGGTCTGGTTGCGCCAGCCCTGCCAATCTTCCACGGCCAGCAGGCGCAGCTCGAACGGCAGGAAGGTATCACTGGCGGCCAGGCCTTGTCGTAGCCAGCCATGCAGCGCGGCAGGCAAGACAATATCCAGCGGTTGGTTACGGCCACTCATGCCGGCACTGGCGAGCAGCCCGGGCAGGCCAAAACAATGGTCACCATGAACGTGGGTAATGAAGACCGCCTGCAGGTCGCGAACCGACAGCGGCGTGTGCAACAGTTGGTGCTGGGTGCCCTCGCCGCAGTCGACCAGGTACCAGTGGCTACCACTGGCTTCGACTACGGCGGTGGCGCTGACGTTGCGGGCTTTGGTCGGCACCCCGGCGGAGGTACCGAGAAACAGCAGGTCCATGTTGCGGCTCCTTGTGCCAGTCCAGTCGCGCAAAATCGCGCAATACGCAGGGCCTCGTTCCTTCGAGACGAACAACGCCGCACACCTTAGCCGGATTGCCGCAGGCCGTCGATTGCCCGCTAGTCAGCCTGCCGCCAGACCAGCTTGCTGGTGTCGTAGCCTTGCTCGCGGGCAATGCTCAGCAACTGTTCGCGCTGCTGGTCGGTGACCGCAGGGGTGCGCGACAGCAGCCACAGGTACTCACGGTTGGGGTGGCCGACCAGTGCCACGCGGTAATCCTTGTCGTGGTACAGCACCCAGTACTCACCCTTGGTCAGGCCAGGGGCCAGGCGGCTGAACCAGTTGTCGAAGCGTACCCACAATTTGTCAGTCCTGCCCGGCTGCTGGGCTTCAGCAATGCCTTTGGCTTCGTTCACCTCACCGTCCTTTTCCTTGCAGCGGTTGGTCACGTCGATACGGCCATCGGCGCGTAGCCCATAATGAGCCTCGGACTGTACGCAATTACGCTGGAAGAACATCGGCAGCCGCGCCAGTTCGTACCAAGTGCCCTGGTAGCGTTGCAGGTCCACCTGCTGGGTGCGCGGCGGTGCGGGGTGGTCGTTGCCGGCGCAGCCGAGCAAGGCAAGGGTCATGCAGGAAAGCAGCAGCGTGGTGCGTAGCGCCATGGTTGATCTCCTTGAAACGGATGAGGGCTTACCTGGGGTTCGATCCCGCGGCGGGGCAAAAGTTGTATGCGCAAACCATTGTCTGCTCCAGCTGGGTTACCATCCACGATGGTGAACCATCCAACCCTAGGAGTTCCGTTCGTGACCGAATACACCGCATTCAAGGTCGAGCTGACCGATAGCATCGCCCACGTTCAGATCAACCGCCCGGAGAAGGTCAACGCGATGAACGCGGCCTTCTGGGAAGAGATTGTCGATATCTTCCAGTGGATCGACGACACCGACGCCGTGCGTGCGGTGGTCATCAGCGGTGCCGGCAAGCACTTCTCGGCCGGAATCGACTTGATGATGCTGGCCTCGCTGGCCGGGGAGATGGGCAAGGACGTGGGCCGCAATGCGCGCTTCCTGCGCAAGACCATACAGCGCCTGCAAGCCTCGTTCACCGCCGTGGACAGCTGCCGTAAACCGGTGCTGGCGGCGGTGCAGGGCTATTGCATCGGTGGCGCCATCGACCTGATCTCGGCCTGTGACATGCGTTACTGCAGCAGTGACGCGCAATTCTCGATCAAGGAAATCGACATGGGCATGGCCGCCGATGTCGGCACGCTGCAACGTTTGCCACGTATCATCGGCGACGGCATGATGCGTGAGCTGGCGTTCACCGGGCGCAATGTCGCGGCGGACGAGGCGCTGCGCATCGGCCTGGTGAACCGGGTCTATGATGACCACGCCGCGCTGCTGGACGGGGTTTTTGCCATCGCCCGCCAGATTGCTGCAAAATCGCCGATCGCGGTGGCGGGCACCAAGGAAATGCTCAGCTACATGCGCGACCACCGCATCGACGATGGCCTGGACTACATCGCCACGTGGAACGCCGCGATGCTGCAGTCCGAAGACCTGCGCGTGGCTGTGGCCGCGCACATGAGCAAACAGAAACCGACGTTCGCCGACTGATCGGGCCGGCGCACGCGCAGTAAAGGAAACCCGAGATGTCAGCACGCTGGACTACCGCAGTACTCGACCCTCAGATCACCGGCGGGCTGGCCGTGGCGCGCAGCCCGGAAGGGTTTCTGCACGACGCCAACGGCGCGCTGTTCCCTCGTGACTGGCTCAAGCGCCAGGGCCTGGATGTGCTGTGCGAACACGGCATTGGCCACTTCGACGGCCAGCCTGTGTTCCTGCTGGAACTGCGCGCTGCCAGCGACGTGCCCGGTTGCAACTGGCGCGGCCTGCGCGCGTTCATGCTGGAGGGTGACTTCGACACCTACAAGGTTCTGGGGTATGCCGCGCAGATCGGCACCTGGGCTCGCGAGCACCGTTTCTGCGGCAGCTGCGGGCAGGCGATGACACAAATCCGCTGGGAGCGGGCGATGTACTGTCAGCCTTGCGACCTGCGCAGCTACCCGCGTATTTCCCCCAGCATGATCGTGCTGGTAACCCGTGGCGACGAAATCCTGCTGGCACGCTCGCCGCGCTTCGTCACGGGGGTATACAGCACCCTGGCAGGCTTTGCCGAGCCGGGCGAGTCGGCCGAGGACTGCCTGGTGCGCGAAGTGCGTGAAGAAGTGGCGGTGGAGGTGCAGAACATCCAGTACGTCGGCAGCCAGTGCTGGCCGTTCCCGCACTCGATGATGCTGGGCTTCCATGCCGAATACGCGGGTGGCGAGATCGTCATGCAGCCGGACGAGATCGAGGACGCCCAGTGGTTCAGCGTGCACGACTTGCCGCCGCTGCCGGCTGGGCGCTCTATTGCGCGCTACCTGATCGACCTCTATGTCGCTCGCCGCTTAGGCCTGCCCGAACCAGTGCTGCCACGCTAGGCGCACGGTCAATGCCAGCACCACGGTGATGAACACCGGGCGGATGAACTTGCTGCCGCCGCTGATCGCCGTGCGTGCGCCAAAGAAGGCACCGACCATCACCGACAAGCCCATGCACAGGCCGACGATATAGTCGACCTGCCCGGAAATGATGAACACCGTCAGCGCCGCGATGTTGCTGACGAAGTTCATGCTGCGCGCCACGCCGCTGGCGCGAACCAGGTCGATGGGGTACAGCAGCAGGGTGCTGACCGTCCAGAACGCCCCGGTGCCCGGACCGGCCACGCCGTCATAGAAACCCAGGGTAAAGCCCTGTGGGGCCTGCCATTTTTTTCTGATCGGGGCATCGGCGTCCAGCGGTGCCTTGGGCGTGCCGCCGAACAGCAGGTACACGCCACAGGCGAAGACGATGACCGGCAGCATCTTGTTCAGCCATTCGGCTGGCATGTAATGGGCCACGATCGCCCCGATCAACGCGCCCACCAGCGTGGCGAACAGCGCCGGGCGCCACTGCGCCGGGTGGAACAGCTTGCGTTTGTAGTAGGTGAAGCTGGCGGTGGCCGAGCCGAAGGTGGAACTGAGCTTGTTGGTACCCAGTACCAGGTGCGGCGGCATGCCGGCGGTGAGCAGCGCCGGGGTGGTGAGCAGGCCGCCGCCGCCGGCGATGGCATCGATGAAACCGGCGACGAAGGCGACCAGGGCCAGGATCAGCAGGGTGAGGGGTTCTACGGTGAGTTCGAAGGGCATGGGTTTTTGGCAGGTGCAGGAAAGAAGGCCGGAGCGGGAATGGCTGCTCCGAGGTCCGGGATGGTAATCCTCGCAGGCCAAGGTTGCCAGCATCAGTTTTGCCCTTCAGACGCGGTCCCGCACCCGGTACCAGGCCTTGGCGGCGGCCTCCAGCGGTGCCGCCAGCAGGTTACCGCCGGGGAAGTGGCCATTGTCGATGCCTTGGTACAGCGTCAGCAGGTCGTCATCGCCAAGGATGGCGTCGCTGACTGCCCGTGCCGCTGCCAGGGTCGGCAGCACGCCGTGGCCGGAGAAACCCTGCAGCCAGTAGCGTTGGTCCGCGCGGCCGACGTCCGGGGTGCGCTGGATGCTGCAGTCGATGTGGCCGCCCCAGGCATAATCGATGGGCACCCCGGCCAGTTGCGGGAACACACGCTCCAGGTGTGGGCGGGTGGCGCTGGCGACATCCTTGGGAATACCGCCCAGGTAGGTGCAGCCGCCGCCGAACAGCAGGCGGCGGTCCGGGGTCAGGCGGAAGTAGTCGGGGACGAACTGGTTGTCGATCACGCAGCTGTTGCGCGGCAGCAGCGAGCGGGCGAGGTCGGCGTCCAGCGGTGCCGTGGCTACCTGATAGGAACCAACCGGCAACAGGCGGCGCGCCAGGCCGCGGTCGAGGCGGTCGATATAGGCGTTGCAGGCCAGCACCAGCACGTCGCAGCGTACTTCGCCTTGCTCGGTACGGGCGACGTAGCCGCTGCCGGCCTGCTGGTAGTCGAGCACCTGGCTCTGCTCGTAGATGCCCCCGCCAGCGGCCTCGATGGTGCTGGCCAGGCCCTGGGCCAGCTTCAGCGGGTTGAGGTGAGCACCTTTGGCGTCGTACAGCGCGGCTTGGTAGCGTGAGCTGTGGATCCATTGCGGCAGCTCGTCGCGACCGATCAGGCGCAGGGCGTCGTAGCCCCATTTGTGCTCGGCGTCGTGCAGGGCTTCTGCGAGTATCTTCACACGGCGCGGCAGCACGGCGGTCCACAGGCTGCCCTGCCGGTAATCGATGTCGAAGCCATGGCGTTCGGGCAGTTCGCGCATTTCGTCGGCGGCCCAGCACATGCTGGTCCACAGCCGCCGGGTGCGTTCGACGCCCAGGGCCTTTTCCAGCGGCGCCATATCGCAGGACCAGCCCAGTAGCGCCTGGCCACCGTTGCGACCGGACGCGGCCCAGGCCACGCGGCTGGCTTCCAGCAGCGTCACGCGCTTGCCTGCCTGGGTCAGGCGCAGGGCGGTGTGCAGGCCGCTGAAACCGGCGCCGATGATCAGCACCTCGGTGTCGTGGCGACCTTGCAGGGTAGGGCGCAGAGGGATGCTGGTGGGGTAGGTCTGGGCGTAGTAGCTGGCGACGTGCTGAGCGGATTGCTTGAACATGCGTGGGCCTTATGAAATTTATTATGATTATTTTCATGAAAATCTAGCATCGTATTTTCATGAAGCCAACCTGTTCGTTTTTCCACCGTGGTTGGATATATGATCGGATGCCGCTTTGCGGCCCTTGCGCGACACAAGGCCCTATCAGGAAAACACCATGCGCCGCCTGCCTTCATTGACTGCCTTGCGCACCTTCGAGTGTGCTGCCCGCCACGGCCACTTCGGCCGCGCCGCCGCCGAATTGTGTGTCACCGACAGCGCTGTCAGTCACCAGATTCGCCAACTCGAGGAGCAACTCGGTGTTGTCCTGTTCGAGCGTGTCGGCCGCCAGGTACGCCCCAGTGCCGAAGCCGGGCGCCTGCTGCATCACCTGCAACAAGCCTTCGAACTGATCGGCAAGGCCTGCGACGAACTGCGTGACCCTGGCTCCCAGGCGGTGTTGCGGGTGGCGGTGACCGCTGAATTGGCACAAAAATGGCTGGTGACGCGCCTGGCTGACTTCAGCAGCCGTTACCCGCACATCACTTTGCACCTGCACGATCAGCCGATCGATGCCGGCGCTCCGGCACTGGATGTCGACCTGGCCATCACTTACGGTACCAGCGCCCTGGACGCCAGCACGCACTTCGTCCGGCCCTTGCCGCTGCTGCAGTTCTTCCCGGTGTGCAGCCCGGGGCTGTTCAACCAGGGCGGCCTCAAGCGCCCGCGCGATCTGGTGCGCCACTGCCTGCTGCATGATGACCAGGACGGCCGCACCTGGACCACCTGGTTGGCCACCCACGCCGAAGACGCCTTGCCCATCCGCCAGTTGTATTTCCCCCATGCCGCCCTGGCCCTGGAGGCCGCATCGCTGGGGCAAGGCATTGCGATGGGGGACAACCTGACCTGTCAGGCTGATTTGCAGAGCGGCCGGCTGGTACGTCCGTTCAGTGCCAGTGTGACGGCACAGGGGCAGTACGCGCTGGTGTGCGAGCGGCTGCGCCTGGAACGGGCGCCGGTGGCCGAATTCATCGACTGGTTCATTGAACAGCTGGGTGACAGTTGAATTGAATTCAGCTATCGCTGAGTTTTCATCGTTGGATGCCCAGCGCGGGGCGGCGTAGCGTGCAGTCATCGCTCACCGACACGAGGTTGATCCATGGCACGTTCGCTCACCACCACCCCCAAAGCCGATGGTTTCCGCTTGCCTGGCGAATTCGAGCGCAAGGCGCGATGCTGGCTCGGTTGGCCCGAGCGCCCGGACGTATGGCGCAATGGTGCCAAGCCTGCGCAGAAAGTCTGGGTCGATATCGTCAGCGCAATCGCGTCCAGTGAGCCCGTCACGGTCTGCGCCTCTGCTGCCCAGTACGCCAACGCCCGGCGCATGCTGCCGCCGCAGGTGCGGGTGGTGGAAATGACCTGCAACGACACCTGGTTTCGCGACAGCGGTGCTTGCTTCGTGGTCAACGACAGCAGCGGTGAGGTGCGCGGCGTCGACTTCGAGTTCAACGCCTACGGTGGGCTCGACGGTGGCCTCTACTACCCGTGGGACAAGGACGACCAGATCGCCCAGAAAATGCTCGAAATCGAAGGCCTGGACCGTTACCGCGCCCCATTGATCGCCGAGCTTGGCGGTATTCAGAGTGACGGCCAGGGCAGCCTGTTGACCACCGAGCAGTGCCTGCTCAACCGTAATCGCAACGCGCACCTGGGCAAAGCCGAGGTCACCCGCCGCCTGGAGGATTACCTGGGCGCGGACCAGGTGATCTGGTTGCCCCGTGGCTGCAAGTTCGACGAGACCGATGGCCATGTCGACGACCTGGCGTGCTTCGTGCGCCCAGGCGAAGTGGTGCTGCAGTGGACCGATAACCGCGATGACCCGCAGTGGGAGATCTATCAGGAGGCCTACGACATCCTGCGCAGCACCCGCGATGCCCGCGGTCGAGAACTGAAGGTACACAAGCTGCCCCAGCCCGACGTATTGCAGTGGACTGCCGAGGAGGCGGCAGGCCTGGACCAGGTCGAAGGGACTCACCTGCGCGAGGCCGGGACCCGCATCTGCGCGTCGTACATCAACTACTACGCCGGCAACTCGGCTATCGTCGTGCCGTTGTTCGGTGACCGCAACGACAGCGTCGCCCAGGCGACCCTTGCCGAACTGTTCCCCGAGCACCGCATCATCGGCATCGACAACTCCCGCGAAATCCTGCTCGGTGGCGGCAACGTCGCCTGTATCACCATGCCGCAATACGCCGGAGGCCGCCGCTGATGAAACTGACCACGCTGGCGGCTGCGGTCGCCCTGGGCTGCACGGCATCGGTGGCCCTGGCGGCCGACGCACAACAGCCCAGCGTCAATCTGTATATCTGGGGCGAATACCTCGCCCCGGATACCCTGCGCAATTTCGAGAAGGAAACCGGCATCCGGGTGGTCGCCGACCATTTCGACTCGCTGGAAACCGCTGAGACCAAGCTGCTGACCGGGGGTAGCGGGTACGATGTTGTGCTCAGTGCCGGCCAGCACCTGAGCCGCGCGATCGCCAGCGGCGCCTTGCAGCCGCTGGACAAAGCCAAGTTGCCGCACCTGGCGGGTATCGGCGAGGAGTTTCGCCAGCACATGGCTGTGTTCGACCCAGGCAACCGCTACGCCGGGACCTATGCCTGGGGCACCACCGGCGTGGGTTACCAGCAGCAGGCCGTGACCATGCGCATGGCCGACGCACCGCTGGGCAGTTGGGCTATGCTGTTCGACCCGCAAGTGGTGGCGAAATTCGCCGACTGCGGGGTAAGCCTGCTCAACGACCCCAATGAAGTGTTCGCCGCGGTGATGCGCTACATGGGCCTGGACATCAACCAGCAGCGCCTTGAAGACCTGAAGGCGGCAGAAGCGCAGTTGCGCAAGGTCCGCCCGTACATTCGTTACTTCGACAACGATCGCAACATCAACGACCTGGCCAATGGCGAAACCTGCGTGGCGATGTCGTGGAACGGCAATGTGGCTATCGCCCAAGGGCAGGCGCAGCAGGCGGGCAAGGCGTTCGTGCTGGATTACAGCATTCCGCAGGAAGGCACGTTGATCTGGCTCGATGCGCTGGTGGTGCCCAAGGATGCGCCGCACCCCGAGGCGGCCTGGAAGCTGATGGACTACCTGATGCGCCCGGACGTGATCGCGCCGATTACCGATACCATTCACTACGCCAATGCGATCACCGCGGCTGATGGCCTGGTGGATGCAGATATTCGCAATGCCCCGGGAATCTACCCACCGGCTGAGGTGAGGGCGCGGTTGTATAGCAAGAATGACAATGGCAAGGCATTCAACCGCGAGCTCACCCGGGCGTTCAGCCGGTTCAAAAGCGGTACCTGATGGGTGATTTGCAGTGACCGTACTCGCCTCTTCGCGATTGAACCCGCTTCCACAGGTGAGAGCGGCTTAAGCCGCGAAGAGGCCGGTACTTGCAATGCACAAGTGTCAGGTTGCCGCCTTCCTCCGAGGCTGACGCGGCTTGCTCCCAGTCGGTTTGCTTTTTCCAGCACCGCTACGCCGCTTCTTCTTCCACGGCGGCGCCGCCCCGGCTGCCGGCCCGCTGATGGTCATGCGCATACCCTGGCAACGCTCCACCAACTTGCCCATCCATGCCGACTGCCGGGCGACGAAGTCTTCCAGGCTCATCTCGCCACTCTGCACCATGTCCAGGGCCTGTTCCCAGATGGCCGTCGTGCCTGGGTCCGCGATGGCACGGGGCACGGCGTCGATCAGGCTGAACGCGGCAGGCGTGGCCGACAATGCCTTGCCGTTCTTCACCAGGTAGCCGCGGTCTAGCAGCCCCTGGATGATGCTCGCCCGAGTGGCCTCGGTGCCGATGCCGGTGGTTTCCTTGAGCTTCTGTTTCAGCCGCGGGTCGTCCACCAGCTTGGCGACGTTCTTCATTGCCTTGATCAGGTCGCCCTCGGTGAAGGGCTTGGGTGGCTGGGTCCACAGGTCTTTGAGTTGCAGGCCTTGCACGCTGCAGTCCTGGCCTTCGCGTAATGCTGGCAGCACCTGGGCGGGGGGCGCCTCGCGGCCTTTGCCCGGGGTCAGGGCTTCGGGCAGGGCGCGGCGCCAGCCGGGCTCGACGATCTGCTTGCCCACCGCGCGCAGGGCATGGCCCGCGCAGTCGAAGTCGGCCTGGGTGCGGTCGAACTCGTGGTTGGGCAGGAACTGCGCCAGGTAGCGGGCGCGGATCAGGGTGTACACCGCCTTGTACTTGGCTGGCAGGCGCGCCGGGTCGCTGGCAGCGGCAGTGGGGATGATGCCGTGGTGGGCACTGACCTTGGCGTCGTTCCAGGCCCGCGAGCGGCGTTGCGGCTCGAGGTAGGGCTGCAGGGGCGCCAGGCTGGCATCGGCCCGTTGCAGCGCGGCGAGGATGGCTGCTGCCTCGGCGTGCTGGCTTTGCGGCAGATAGCCACAGTCGCTGCGCGGGTAGGTGATCAGCTTGTGGGTTTCGTACAGCGCCTGGGCGATGTCGAGGGTTTCCTGGGCGCCGAGGCCGAATTTTTTCGAGCACAGCTCTTGCAGGGTACCGAGGTCGAAGGGCAATGGCGCTGCTTCGCGCACGCGCTCGGTGGCCACCTTCATGGCCCTTGCGGTGGCGGCCTGGCCGATATCGGCAGCCGCTCGTTGCGCCAGTGCCTGGTTCAGGCAGCGCCCCTGGTCGTCACAGGCGTCTTCCGGCGCCCGCCATTGCGCGTTGAAACCCTGGCCGGCGTGTTCCAGTTGCACGTCGATAGCCCAGAACGGCACCGGCACGAAGTTCGCGATGCTGCGGTCGCGGTCAACCACCAGGCGCAGGGTGGGCGTTTGCACCCGGCCCACGGGCAGCACGCCCTGGTAGCCGGATTGCCGGCCCAGCAGGGTAAATAGCCGGCTCATGTTCATGCCGATCAGCCAGTCGGCGCGGGAACGGCCCAGCGCCGAGTGGTACAGGTTGAAGGTTTCGTGGCCGGGCAGCAGGCGCGCCAGGGCCTTGCGGATGGAGGCGTCGTCCAGCGCCGACAGCCACAGGCGCTGCACCGGGCCACGGTAGCGACAATGTTCGACCAGTTCGCGGGCGATCATTTCGCCTTCACGATCGGCGTCGGTGGCGATCACCAGTTCCCGCGCTTCGCCCAGCAGGCGCTTGACTGCCTTGAACTGGCTGGCGGTCTTGGGTTTGACCAGCATCTTCCATTTGTCTGGAATGATCGGCAGGTCGGCCAGGTTCCAGCGCTTGTAGCGTTCGTCGTAGCTGTCGGGCGGGGCGGTTTCCAGCAGGTGGCCGATGCACCAGGTTACGCAGACGTCGGTGCCTTGCCAGCAGCCGTCGCCCTTGCGGGTGGCGCCGAGCACTTTGGCGATGTCTTTTGCCTGGGAGGGTTTTTCGCAGAGGAACAGGCGCATGGCCGGGAACGCTTCATCGGGGAATGATGAGCACTAGGATGCGCAAGCAGGGGCGCGGAGGCAAGTTTTATCTGGATGGATGTACAGCTTTTTGTGAGTGAGCATGTCACCTGCCTTTACCGGCCTCTTCGCGGGTTACCCGCGAAGAGGCCGGTAAAGGCTATGGGTCAGGGGCGCGAGTCGCGCACCATGTCTACGTGCGGGATGCCGGCTTCGAGGAACTCTTCGCTGACTACGCGGAAGCCCAGCCGCTCGTAGAACGGCGTGGCGTGGACCTGGGCGCTGAGCATCTGCTGCTTCAGGTCACGGTTCTGCGCTTCGACGATCACCGCATTCATCAGTGCGTCACCCACCTTCAGCCCACGCCAGTCCTTCAATACCGAGACCCGGCCGATGGTGCCATCGGGCAGCAGGCGGGCGGTGCCGATCGGATAGTCCCCTTCCAGGGCCAGGAAGTGCACGGCGGTCGGATCTTCCGAGTCCCATTCCAGCTCCGGCGGCACGTGCTGTTCGGCGATGAACACCGCTTCACGGATACGGCGGATGTCGGCGTTGTCCTTGTGCCAGTCGGCGAGGCGCACACGAATCTTATTCATTGGCGAATCCCAGGCTTCCTTGTTTCACCAGTTGCTGTACCAGCATAAGGCCATCTTCATCCTGCAGCCATTCGCCGAGGTTGTCGATGTGCAGTGCGTCGGCCGCGCACACCAGTTTCAGCAGCTCGCGCAGCTTGCCAGGCAGTGGGCAGCTGCGGCCGCTGGCGAACAGCAGCAGGTCGTCTTCGAATTCCGACCAGGCCAGGCGGGCACTCGGGTTGCGGATCAGGATGGCGCCTTGCTCCAGCGCATCGACCAGCTCCTCTTCGCTCAGCTCTTCACCGACGATCTGTTCCGGGTAGCGCGGTTCGGTCATGAACTGGCCAAACCAGGTCAGCAGCAGGTCTTTGTCGTTCATGTGCTTGTCGAGCAGCGCCTTGAGGCGGTCGAGGGCGTCATGCTGGATCTGGTGCGGGTCGCTGGCAGGCTGGGCGTCGGCGTCGCTGTAGCGTTCTTCGTCGGGCAGGAACTGGCCGAGGAAGTCGGTGAAGTGGGTGAGTACTTCGGCGGCGCTAGGGGCACGGAAGCCAACCGAGTAGGTCAGGCACTCGTCCACGGCAACGCCGTAGTGGGCCAGGCGTGGTGGCAGGTACAGCATGTCACCTGGCTCCAGGGTCCATTCTTCGCCCTGCTCGAACTCGGCCAGGATACGCAGGTCGGCATGCTCCAGCAGCGCACTGTCGCTGCTGCACATCTGGCCGACCTTCCAGTTGCGCTGGCCGTGGCCCTGCAACAGGAACACGTCGTAGTTATCGAAGTGCGGGCCAACGCTGCCACCAGGGGCAGCGAAGCTGATCATCACATCATCGATGCGCCAGCTGGGCAGGAAGCGGAAGTTCTCCAGCAGCTCGGCGACTTCCGGAACGAACTGGTCGACGGCCTGTACCAGCAGGGTCCAGTCTTTTTCCGGCAGCTCGGCGAAGGTCTCTTCGGTGAACGGGCCACGGCGCAGTTCCCACGGGTGGGCGCCATGCTCCAGCACGATACGCGACTCGACTTCTTCCTCCAGGGCCAGGCCAGCCAGCTCGTCGGGGTCGATTGGGCTGATGAAGTCCGGGAAGGCCTGGCGCACCAGCAGCGGCTTTTTCTGCCAGTAGTCGCGCATGAATTCGCGGGCCGAGATGCCGCCGAGCAGCTGCAGTGGAGTATCAGGATTCATGTTCAACCTATTGAAAAAACGTAATTTTCGTACGGGAATAAAAACGCCCGGCCAGGCCGGGCGTTGTATGCGGCGGTCCGCTTAGACGCGTTTGGCCTGGGCTGCCGCGTTACCGATGTAGGTAGCAGGGGTCAGCAGCTTGAGCTCGGCCTTGGCTTCGGCTGGCATGTCCAGGCCGTCGATGAAGGTCAGCAGCGCTTGTGGGGTGATGCCCTTGCCACGGGTCAGCTCTTTGAGCTTTTCGTAGGGGTTTTCGATGTTGAAGCGGCGCATCACGGTCTGGATCGGTTCGGCCAGCACTTCCCAGCAGGCGTCCAGGTCGGCGGCGATGCGGGCTTCGTTCACTTCCAGCTTGCCGATGCCTTTGAGGCTGGCTTCGTAGGCAATGACGCTGTGGGCGAAGCCCACGCCCAGGTTGCGCAGCACGGTCGAGTCGGTCAGGTCACGCTGCCAGCGCGAGATTGGCAGTTTGCTGGCCAGGTGCTGGAACAGGGCGTTGGCGATACCCAGGTTGCCTTCGGAGTTTTCAAAGTCGATCGGGTTGACCTTGTGCGGCATGGTCGAAGAGCCGATTTCGCCGGCCACGGTCTTCTGCTTGAAGTAGCCCAGCGAAATGTAACCCCATACGTCACGGTCGAAGTCGATCAGGATGGTGTTGAAGCGGGCGATGGCGTCGAACAGTTCGGCGATGTAGTCGTGCGGCTCGATCTGGGTGGTGTACGGGTTGAACTGCAAGCCCAGCTCGTCTTCGATGAAGGCGCGGGCGTTGGCCTCCCAGTCGATCTGCGAGTAGGCCGACAGGTGGGCGTTGTAGTTGCCCACGGCGCCGTTGATCTTGCCCAGCAGCGGTACGGCGGCAACCTGGGCGATCTGGCGCTCCAGGCGGTACACGACGTTGGCCAGTTCCTTGCCCAGGGTGGTCGGCGAAGCCGGCTGGCCGTGGGTGCGCGACAGCATCGGCACGTCGGCGTGGGCGTGGGCCAGGGTACGAATGGCCTCGGCGATCTGGCGCATCAGCGGCAGCAGCACGTCGTCACGGCCAGCGCGCAGCATCAGGGCGTGGGACAGGTTGTTGATGTCCTCGCTGGTGCAGGCGAAGTGGATGAACTCGCTGACCTTGGCCAACTCAGGCAACTGGGCGGCCTGCTCCTTGAGCAGGTATTCGATCGCCTTGACGTCGTGGTTGGTGGTGCGCTCGATTTCCTTGACGCGCTCGGCGTGCTCAAGCTTGAAATCGCTGGCCAGGGTGTCCAGCAGGGCGTTGGCCTCGGCGGAGAACGCCGGCACTTCGCCGATTTGCGGGTGGGCGGCCAGGCGCTGCAACCAGCGCACTTCGACCAGGGCGCGGAAACGGATCAGGCCGAATTCGCTGAAGATGGGGCGCAAGGCCTGGGTTTTGCCGGCGTAACGGCCGTCTACAGGGGAAACCGCAGTGAGCGAAGAAAGCTGCATGGGGTGTTCTCGGACAGTCAGGCTTTTGGAAGGGCGCGTATCATACATGAAAAAGGCAGGCGGCGAGCTTCAAGCTGCAAGTAGCAAGTAAAAGCCGACGTGCTGCTTCTGCTTGCTGCTTGTAGCTTAGAGCTTGCAGCTTACCCTCGCATCATGTCGTACAGCTCGTTCAACAGTTTGCGCCGGCTGAACACCAGTTGCCAGCGGTGCCCGCCCAGCTGGCGCCACAGGCGCGCGGCGCGAATGCCGGCGAGCAGCAGGGCGCGGATTTTCGAGGCGTTGCTGGCCTGCTGCAGGAAGCGCATGTCGCCGTGTACCTGGATGCGCTGGCGCAGGGTGCTCAAGGTGTCCTGGTACAAGGCTCCGCTGGAAGCGATGACATTTTCGTGAACCAGGCCGAAATGATCGGCCTGCGACTGGATTTGTGGCAGGCGGTTGCCGATGGTGTCGAGCAGGTCGCCACGCTTGTTCAACTGGCGCTCCAGGCCCAGCATCGACAGGGCGTAGCGCAGGGGCTCGCGCTGCAGGCTGCTGGGGTCGCGCTCCAGGGCGCCGACCAGCGCGCGATAGCCATCGCGCAGGTTCAGGTCGTCGCCGCCGAACACTTCCAGGGTGTCTTTGGGGTCGCGTACCAGCAAGCTGCCCAGCATGCAGCCGATGTTGGCCTCGCTGGCCTGGCCGGTGCGGGCGATGCGGTCAACCAGCACGGCTGCCTGGAAGACGCCGCCCAGGGCAATCAATTGCTCGCGCAGTGTGCTCATGCCCGCGGGCTCCACGGCTCGGCCGCCTCGATCACGCCGCCACCCAGGCACACCTCGCCATCATAGAACACCACCGACTGGCCCGGCGTCACGGCGCGCTGGGGCTCGTCGAACACGGCGCGGTAGCCGCCGTCGGTCAGCGCCAGGGTGCAGCGCTGGTCGCTCTGCCGGTAGCGTACCTTGGCGGTGAGCTGGCGCGGGCTGCTCAGGTCTACCGGGTTGACCCAGAAGATTTCCGACGCGAGCAGGGCGCGGGAGAACAACCATGGGTGTTCGTTGCCCTGGCCGACCACCAGCACGTTGCGGGTCAGGTCTTTGTGCAGCACGTACCAGGGCTCGTCACCGGCGTCCTTCAGGCCGCCGATACCCAGGCCCTGGCGCTGGCCGATGGTGTGGTACATCAGGCCATGGTGGCGGCCGATCACCTCGCCTTCGGTGGTTTCGATATTACCTGGCTGGGCGGGCAGGTACTGCTTGAGGAAGTCGCTGAAGCGGCGTTCACCAATGAAGCAGATGCCGGTGGAGTCCTTTTTCTTGGCAGTGGCCAGGCCGTGTTTTTCGGCAATGGCGCGGACCTCGGGTTTTTCCAGTTCGCCCACCGGGAACAGCGTGCGGGCGATTTCCTTGCCGCCAACGGCGTGCAGGAAATAGCTCTGGTCCTTGTTCGGGTCCAGGCCTTTGAGCAGTTCGGTAACGGCGCCGGTGTCGCGGCGGCGTACATAGTGGCCGGTGGCAATCAGGTCTGCACCCAGCGACAGGGCGTAGTCGAGGAACGCCTTGAACTTGATTTCGCGGTTGCAGAGGATGTCCGGGTTGGGCGTGCGACCGGCCTTGTACTCTTCGAGGAAGTGCTCGAACACGTTGTCCCAGTACTCGGCGGCGAAGTTGGCGGTGTGCAGCTTGATACCGATGCGGTCGCACACGGCCTGGGCGTCGGCCAGGTCTTCACGGGCGGTGCAGTATTCGGTGCCGTCGTCTTCTTCCCAGTTCTTCATGAACAGCCCTTCCACCTGGTAGCCCTGCTCGATGAGCAGAAGGGCGGAGACGGAAGAGTCCACGCCGCCGGACATGCCGACGATGACGCGGGTCTTGGCGGGGTCTTTGAGTGCTGGGCTGGTCATGGGTACCGGTGTGTATCAAGGGGGAAAAGCGCCGATTCTATCAAAGCCGCGGCGCTACGTCAGTCGCGCAGCAGCGCAAGGCTGTGCAGCGGGCCTGCAAGGTAGTCGTCCAGGCAGCGCGGCACCAGCTCGCTGCGCCAGCGGGTGGGGTCGGCCAGCAGCTCTTCGCGGGTCAGCCAGACAGCGCGGACGATGTCGCTGTCCAGGGCCAGGTCGGCATGGTGGCGCACGGGGCGGGCGGCAAAGCAGATGCGCTGGTAGGTCACGCCGTTGCTGGGCGCAGTGTACAGGTAGATGCCGACCACGCCGGTGAGCTCGACTTCCCAGGCGGTTTCTTCCAGGGTTTCGCGCAGGGCGGCCTGGGGCAGGGTCTCGTTGGCTTCCAGGTGCCCGGCGGGCTGGTTGAAGACGTGCCGGTCGGCTTTGAATTCTTCGACGAACAGGAATTTGCCGTCCTGCTCGACGATGGTGGCGACGGTGATGTGGGGTTGCCATGACACGGTCGATTCTCTCCCTAAGTAGCAAGTAGCAAGTAGCAAGTAGCAAGTAGCAAGTAGCAAGTGGCAAGTGGCAAGTGGCAAGTGGCAAGTGGCAAGTAGCAAGTTGAAGCAATCCGCGTACCGCTTCGACTTGTAGCTTGTAGCTTGTAGCTTGAAACTTACAGCTGAAAAAGCACAAACCCCGGTGCGTGGCCGGGGTTTGTGCTGTTACGTCAAGCGGACCTTACAGGGCGGCGATGGCGCTGTTCAGGGTCTGGCTTGGGCGCATCACCTTGGCGGTCAGCTCGGCATCCGGGGCGTAGTAGCCACCGATGTCGGCTGGTTTGCCCTGAACGGCGTTGAGCTCGGCGACGATGGTCTCCTCGTTCTCGGTCAGGGTCTTGGCCAGGGGGGCGAAGCGTGCCTGCAGGGCGGCGTCGTCGCTCTGTGCAGCCAGGGCCTGGGCCCAGTACAGGGTCAGGTAGAAGTGGCTGCCGCGGTTGTCGATACCGCCGACTTTGCGCGATGGCGACTTGTTGGTGTCGAGGAACTTGCCGGTTGCCTGGTCCAGGGTGCTGGCCAGAACCTTGGCGCGCGGGTTGTCGTAGGTGTTGCCCAGGTGCTCCAGGGAAGCGGCCAGGGCCAGGAATTCACCCAGCGAGTCCCAACGCAGGAAGTTCTCTTCGACCAGCTGCTGCACGTGCTTGGGGGCCGAGCCGCCGGCGCCGGTTTCGAACAGGCCGCCACCACTCATCAGCGGCACGATCGACAGCATCTTGGCGCTGGTGCCCAGTTCCATGATCGGGAACAGGTCGGTCAGGTAGTCGCGCAGTACGTTACCGGTAACCGAGATGGTGTCCTTGCCTTCGCGAATGCGGGCCAGGGAGAACTTGATGGCGTCGACCGGGGCCATGACACGAATGTCCAGGCCGGTGGTGTCGTGATCCTTCAGGTACTTTTGCACCTTCTCGATCATCACGCCGTCGTGGGCACGGGCCGGGTCCAGCCAGAACACCGCTGGGGTGTTGCTCAGGCGGGCACGGTTGACGGCCAGCTTGACCCAGTCCTGGATCGGCGCGTCCTTGGTCTGGCACATGCGGAAGATGTCACCGGCCTCGACGTTCTGCTCCAGAACCACGTTGCCCTTGCTGTCGACCACGCGAACCACGCCGTCGGCCTTGACCTGGAAGGTCTTGTCGTGGGAACCGTACTCTTCGGCTTTCTGCGCCATCAGGCCAACGTTCGGCACGCTGCCCATGGTGGTCGGGTCGAAGGCGCCGTTGGCCTTGCAGTCTTCGATGGTGGCCTGGTAGATGCCGGCGTAGCAACGGTCCGGGATCACTGCCTTGGCGTCTTGCAGCTCGCCAGCGGTGTTCCACATCTTGCCCGAGTCACGGATCATGGCCGGCATCGAGGCGTCGACGATCACGTCGCTCGGTACGTGCAGATTGGTGATGCCCTTGTCGGAGTTGACCATGGCCAGGGCCGGGCGCTGGGCGTACAGGGCCTGGATATCGGCTTCGATCTCGGCCTGCTTGTCAGCTGGCAGGTCCTTGATGCGGGCGTACAGGTCGCCGATGCCGTTGTTGGCGTTGAAGCCCACTTCGGCCAGGGCGGCGGCGTGCTTGGCCAGCACGTCGTTGTAGAACTCTTCGACGATGACGCCGAACATGATCGGGTCGGAGACCTTCATCATGGTGGCTTTCAGGTGTACCGACAGCAGCACGCCGGTGGCCTTGGCGTCGGCGATCTGCTCGGCGATGAAGGCCTTCAGGGCCTTGCGGCTCATGGTTGCGCAGTCGATGACTTCGGCAGCCTTGACCGCGGTCTTTTCCTTCAGCACGGTGGTGCTGCCGTCTTTGCCGACCAGTTCGATACGTACGCTGTCGTCAGCTTCGATCAATGCAGCCTTTTCGCTGCCGTAGAAGTCGCCTTGGGTCATGTGGGCGACGTGCGACTTGGAGTCGGCGGCCCAGGCGCCCATCTTGTGCGGGTGCTTGCGCGCGTAGTTCTTGACCGACAGCGGTGCGCGGCGGTCGGAGTTGCCTTCACGCAGGACCGGGTTCACGGCCGAACCTTTGATGCGGTCGTAGCGGGCGCGGGATTCTTTCTCTTGCTCGGTGGCCGGCTCGTCGGCGTAGTCAGGGATGTTGTAGCCCTTGCCTTGCAGCTCCTTGATCGCGGCTTTGAGCTGCGGTACCGAGGCGCTGATGTTCGGCAGCTTGATGATGTTGGCTTCGGGGGTGGTAGCCAGCTGGCCCAGTTCCGCCAGGTGATCGCCTACTTGCTTCTCTGCGCCCAGTTGCTCCGGGAAGGCGGCAAGGATACGGCCAGCCAGGGAGATGTCGCGAGTTTCGACAGCGATGTCAGCCGAAGCGGTGAACGCTTCGATGATCGGCAGCAGCGAGTAGGTGGCGAGGGCAGGGGCTTCGTCGGTGAAGGTATAGATGATCTTGGAACGGGTGGGCATGCGGGTTAACTCTCTGTGTGCTGAGCGTGCTCGAGTCTCGTGGTGCGCAGGGTAAGGCGCATCGCCCTGGCAAGCCATGAGCGGAAAGTCGAGAAGCTGCGAGCGGTGATGGTGGATGCATCAGTCGAGCGTCAAGTGCTGAACTGCGGTAACAGCCCAGGCTTTGGCAGCCAGGCGGAAAAGGCCCGGCTTTTCGGCCGATCACGGCCCAGGGCGGTCCGCATTTTCCTGGGATTCGCCCCGATGACCCAACGGTCGCGGCGGAGTATACCAAACCATTTGGCCTAATCAGCAAGGCCAAGTGATATCGGCCCATTTATAAGACCAAAGACTGAGGGGCAATGTGGCGTAATGCCGCAGCGCTGGCGGGGTGTTCTGCGCGGGCGCGCCCGCGCCCACGCCGTCAGCTTGCAGGTCGGCAGATGTGGTTTAGGCTCATTGCTACGCTTGATGTCCAACCCACACCCGATAGCGGAGTAGTGCAAGCATGGCATACCAGAAAATCAAGGTTCCGACCGACGGCGCCAAGATCACCGTCAATGCAGACCATTCGCTCAACGTGCCCGACCAGCCGATCATTCCCTACATCGAAGGCGACGGGATCGGCGTTGACGTCTCACCGGTGATGATCAAAGTGGTCGATGCCGCTGTGCAGAAAGCCTATGGCGGCAAGCGCAAGATCGCCTGGATGGAGGTGTACGCCGGCGAAAAGGCCACCCAGGTCTACGACCAGGACACCTGGCTGCCGCAGGAAACCCTCGACGCCGTGCGTGAGTATGTGGTGTCGATCAAGGGCCCGCTGACTACCCCGGTGGGTGGCGGCATCCGTTCGCTGAACGTGGCTTTGCGCCAGCAGCTGGACCTGTATGTGTGCCTGCGCCCTGTGCTGTGGTTCCAGGGCGTGCCAAGCCCGGTGAAAAAACCGGGGGATGTCGACATGGTGATCTTCCGGGAAAACTCCGAAGACATCTATGCCGGCATCGAATGGAAGGCCGGTTCGCCGGAAGCAGACAAGGTGATCAAGTTCCTCAAGGAGGAAATGGGCGTTACCAAGATCCGTTTCGACCAGGACTGCGGCATTGGTATCAAGCCGGTTTCCCGCGAAGGGACCAAGCGTCTGGTACGCAAAGCCCTGCAATATGTGGTGGATAACGACCGCGAGTCGCTGACGCTGGTGCACAAGGGCAACATCATGAAGTTCACCGAAGGTGCCTTCAAGGACTGGGGCTACGAAGTGGCGCGTGACGAGTTCGGTGCCGAGTTGCTCGACGGCGGGCCGTGGATGAAGTTCAACAACCCCAAGACCGGCCGCGAAGTCATCGTCAAGGACGCGATTGCCGACGCCATGCTCCAGCAGATCCTGCTACGCCCGGCCGAGTACGATGTTATCGCCACGCTCAACCTCAATGGCGACTATTTGTCTGACGCCCTGGCGGCGGAGGTGGGCGGCATCGGTATCGCCCCGGGGGCCAACCTGTCCGACACCGTGGCCATGTTCGAGGCTACCCACGGCACGGCGCCCAAGTATGCCGGGCAGGACAAGGTCAACCCGGGTTCGGTGATTCTTTCGGCAGAAATGATGCTGCGCCACATGGGCTGGACCGAGGCCGCCGACCTGATCATCAAAGGCACCAATGGCGCGATTGCGGCCAAGACCGTGACTTACGACTTCGAGCGCCTGATGGACGGTGCCACGCTGGTGGGAAGTTCGGGCTTCGGCGATGCCATGATCAAACATATGTAAGCGAATGTGAAACGGCCGCTTCTGGTAAAGAAGCGGCCTTTCTTATCGTTTACCGCTGGCAGGGCAGTCGGTCAGGCGCCGGCCGTGCTGACCACGGGCTGTGCACTGGCCGGCGCGGGCGCAGCCGTGGATGCACTTCTGATGTTGACGGCATGTAAACCTTTCGGGCCTTGGATGACATCGAAGGTCACGGCTTGGCCGGCCTTGAGCGTCTTGTACCCGTCCATCTGGATGGCTGAATAATGAGCGAACAAGTCGTCGTTCTTGCCCTCTTCATTGACGAATCCATAGCCCTTGGCATTGTTGAACCACTTGACTTTACCGCTTGCCATCCCTATGTCCCTCTGCAAAGGACTCCATCACTGGAGTATCATCCACTTCATCCGCATACGAACCTTGCGAAAAAATCTGGTTGACTGCGCGGATCTTTATCGACCACGGTGGGTTCCTATTGGTTGTAACACCGTTTTGCCGATAGTCAAGGTCATGCAGCGGCTGCACCAATGGCCGTTCGCAGGGTCAACCCACAACCTTAACCTGTCGATGTGATGAAATTCTTTCCATGCATGCACACAGCCAGATTCGACTAACATTCAATCAGGATCGTCCTCAATCGAATGAGGACGATGGCTCCGGTCTGGCGGTTCAGGAAGCCAAGCCGATCCTGCAGGCGCCACCGATGTACAAGGTGGTTTTGTTCAACGATGACTACACACCGATGGATTTCGTCGTCGAAGTGCTCGAGACGTTCTTCAGTCTGAACCGCGAGCTGGCGACCAAGATCATGCTGACCGTCCATACCGAGGGGCGGGCAGTGTGCGGATTGTTTACCCGTGACATCGCCGAAACGAAGGCTATGCAGGTCAACCAATACGCCAGGGAAAGCCAGCATCCGCTACTCTGTGAAATCGAGAAGGACGGTTAATCGCCGACCACTTGGGTATGAGGTGAAGCTATGTTAAACCGCGAGCTCGAAGTCACCCTCAATCTTGCCTTCAAGGAGGCCCGTTCGAAGCGTCATGAATTCATGACCGTCGAACATCTGCTGCTGGCACTCCTGGACAATGAGGCTGCCGCGACCGTTCTGCGCGCCTGTGGCGCCAATCTCGACAAGCTCAAGCACGACCTGCAAGAGTTCATCGATTCGACCACGCCGCTGATTCCTGTCAACGATGAAGACAGGGAAACCCAGCCAACCCTGGGCTTCCAGCGTGTGCTGCAACGCGCCGTGTTCCACGTACAAAGCTCTGGCAAGCGTGAAGTGACCGGCGCCAACGTACTGGTGGCGATCTTCAGCGAACAGGAAAGCCAGGCCGTGTTCCTGCTCAAGCAGCAAAGCGTGGCCCGCATCGATGTGGTCAACTACATCGCCCATGGCATCTCCAAGGTGCCGGGGCATGGCTCGCAATCCGAGAGCGACCAGGACATGCAGGACGAAGAGGGTGGTGAAACCTCTTCTTCCAGCAACCCGCTGGACGCCTATGCCAGCAACCTCAACGAGCTGGCGCGTGCTGGCCGCATCGACCCGCTGGTTGGCCGCGAGCAGGAAGTGGAGCGCGTTGCGCAGATCCTTGCCCGCCGCCGCAAGAACAACCCGCTGCTGGTGGGTGAGGCCGGGGTGGGCAAAACGGCGATTGCCGAAGGGCTGGCCAAGCGTATTGTCGATGGCCAGGTGCCTGACCTGCTGGCACAGAGCGTGGTGTACTCGCTCGACCTGGGCGCGCTGCTGGCCGGTACCAAGTACCGCGGCGACTTCGAGAAGCGCTTCAAGGCGCTGCTTGGCGAGCTGCGCAAGCGGCCTCAGGCCATTCTGTTCATCGATGAGATCCACACCATCATCGGTGCCGGTGCGGCGTCGGGTGGGGTAATGGATGCGTCCAACCTGCTCAAGCCGCTGTTGTCTTCGGGTGAAATCCGCTGCATCGGCTCCACGACCTTCCAGGAATTTCGTGGCATCTTCGAGAAGGACCGTGCCTTGGCGCGGCGCTTCCAGAAGGTAGACGTCAGCGAACCCTCGGTTGAAGACACCGTGGGCATCCTGCGTGGCCTGAAAGGGCGGTTCGAAAGCCACCACAATATCGAGTACAGCGACGAAGCCCTGCGCGCCGCCGCCGAGCTGGCCTCGCGCTACATCAATGACCGGCACATGCCGGACAAGGCCATCGACGTGATCGACGAGGCTGGCGCCTACCAGCGCCTGCAGCCGGAAGCCAGCCGCGTCAAGCGCATCGACGTGCCGCAGGTGGAGGATATCGTCGCCAAGATTGCGCGAATTCCCCCGAAGCATGTCAGCAGCTCCGACAAGGAACTGCTGCGTAACCTGGAGCGCGACCTGAAGCTGACCGTCTTCGGTCAGGACCAGGCCATCGATTCGCTGTCCACGGCCATCAAGCTGTCGCGTGCCGGCCTCAAGGCACCTGACAAGCCAGTGGGTTCGTTCCTGTTTGCCGGCCCTACCGGCGTCGGCAAGACCGAAGCGGCCCGGCAATTGGCCAAGGCGCTGGGTGTGGAGCTGGTGCGCTTCGATATGTCCGAGTACATGGAGCGCCATACCGTTTCGCGCTTGATCGGTGCACCGCCCGGCTATGTCGGGTTCGACCAGGGTGGTCTGCTGACCGAGGCGATTACCAAGCAGCCGCACTGCGTGTTGCTGCTCGACGAAATCGAGAAGGCGCACCCGGAAGTCTTCAACCTGCTGCTGCAGGTGATGGACCACGGTACCCTTACCGACAACAACGGGCGCAAGGCCGACTTCCGTAACGTGATCCTGATCATGACCACCAACGCCGGCGCGGAAACCGCGTCGCGGGCCTCGATCGGCTTCACCCATCAGGACCATGCGTCCGATGCGATGGAAGTGATCCGCAAGAGCTTTACGCCAGAGTTCCGCAACCGCCTGGATACCATCATCCAGTTTGGCCGCCTGAGCACCGAAACCATCAAGAGCATCGTCGACAAGTTCCTTATCGAACTGCAGGCGCAACTCGAAGACAAGCGCGTGCTGCTTGAGGTCAGCGACGAGGCCCGCGGCTGGCTGGCGGCCTCGGGGTATGACGCGCAGATGGGCGCGCGGCCGATGGCGCGGTTGATTCAGGACAAGATCAAGCGGCCGTTGGCCGAGGAGATCCTGTTCGGTGAGTTGGCCGAGCATGGCGGTGTGGTGCACGTCGACTTGCGCGATGGCGAGTTGGTGTTCGACTTCGAGACCACGGCTGAAGTAGCGTGATACATGGGGCTGCCACGCAGCCCCTTACAAACTTGAAGCCATGAAAAAGCCCGGCACTTGGCCGGGCTTTTTCATGGCTGGAGCTTAGCGCGCACGGTAGGTGATGCGGCCCTTGCTCAGGTCATAAGGCGTCAGCTCGACGCGGACCTTGTCGCCAGTGAGAATACGGATGTAGTTTTTGCGCATCTTTCCGGAGATGTGCGCGGTTACGACGTGCCCGTTTTCCAACTCCACGCGGAACATGGTGTTGGGCAGGGTGTCGACGACAGTACCTTCCATTTCGAAGCTGTCTTCTTTCGACATGCAGTTGAGCCCTCGGTGTCCAGTGTTGGCCCGACGCATATCCGCACCGGGCAAAAAAGTGGCGTGGATTATGCCGGAAAACTGTGTGTCAAGCCAATGCTTTCAGTTGAGGGTGACCCAGCGCTGGTTTATCAACAATTCGATGGGCCGATACTGTGTCTTGTAGTTCATCTTCTTGCAGTTCTTGATCCAGTAGCCCAGGTACACCGCCTCCAGATCCTTGCGCAGGGCTTCGCCGATCTGCCAGAGAATGGCGAAACGGCCCAGGCTGCGGCGCTCTTCGTCGGGCTCGTAGAAGGTGTAGACCGCTGACAGGCCATTGGGCAGCACGTCGCACACGGCCACTGCCATCAGCCGGCCGGCCAGGCGAAATTCGTAGAACCAGCAGAAGGGCAGGTCCCGCACCAGGAAGGTGGAAAACTGGTCGCGGCTGGGTGGGTACATGTCACCGTCGGCATGGCGGGTTTCGATATAACGCCGGTACAGCTCGAAGTACTCTTCCTTGAACGCCGGGCGCGCTGCGCTCACGGTGAGGTCGGCATTGCGCTTGAGAATGCGCCGCTGCTGGCGGTTGGGAATGAAGCGGGCCGCGGGAATGCGCGCCGGTACGCAGGCGTTGCAGTTCTGGCAGTGGGGGCGATACAAGTGGTCGCCACTGCGGCGAAAACCCATGTCCGACAAGTCGGCATAGACGTTCACGTCCATCGGCTGGCTGGGGTCGAGGAACAGCGTGGTTGCCTGCTCGTCGGGCAGGTAACTGCAGGAGTGGGGTTGAGTGGCATAGAACTTCAACCGCGCCAACTCTGTCATGATCAACCCCTCGGTGAGACTTTGTTCTAAGTGTAAGCCAGCCAGGGAAAACCGCCTAGGCAACCACCCAGGTCGCGCTGTTGGGCTGGTCGAGGTGGCGGGCCAGGTAGCGGGCGAACTCGGCGCGGCTGATGGCATGGGCGCCGAGGCTGTGCAGGTGGTTGGTGGGCATCTGGCAATCGATCAGTACGAAGCCGGCCTGGCGCAGGTGCTCGACCAGGGTCACGAAACCGACCTTGGAGGCGTTGTCGGCGCGGCTGAACATCGATTCGCCGAAGAACAACTGGCCCATGGCCAGGCCGTACAGGCCGCCGACCAGTTCGCCGTGCTGGCGTACTTCGACCGAGTGGGCAATGCCGCGACGGTGCAGTTCGCAGTAGGCGTTGCGCATGGTATCGGTGATCCAGGTGCCGTCGGCGTAATCGCGGGGGGCGGCGCAGGCGTCGATGACCGCCGGGAAGTCGCTGTCGAAACTGACCTGGTAGCGCCCCTGGCGCATCAGCTTGGCCAGCGAGCGCGATACGTGAAGCTGGTCGGGCAGCAACACCGTGCGCGGGTCGGGTGACCACCACAGGATCGGCTGGCCGTCCTGGTACCAGGGGAAGCAGCCATGGCGGTAGGCCTGCACCAGCCGTTCGGGGCTCAGGTCGCCGCCGGCGGCGAGCAGGCCGTTGGGTTCGTGCAGGGCCTTTTCCAGGGGCGGGAAGGTCAGCGAGTCGCGGGTCAGCCAGGTGAGCATGGTCTATCGTGCGGTGGGGGAGGGGAGCGGGCAGCATGGCGTGCGCGCCCGGCAGGGTCAATGGCTGAGCGCCGGCAGCGGCGGTCAGGGCCGGCACGGCCGCGGAATTCGGGCAATTTCCTGCACATTGATGAAACCACAGGCACCATCCGCTACATTTGCTGTCATACCTGTGCAAAAACACAGCATAAGCCTTTGTCACGAAAGAAAATGCGTGCTCAAATTGCAGGCATGTGAGAGTCGCCCCCGCTTGAGCGCCATATGGCGCGCCGTCATGGCAGTGGGCGGGCAGTAATGTTAAAAGTAGTGGTTCATTGGTCGCACTGCCGGCCGAGCACTATTGGACGCGCAACACGCGCAGGAATAGACGTGTTTTGAAGAAATCCACCGCAACCCCAGCTCCCTTGCCCGTGCCCCTGTGGCGGCAGCAGCTGCATTATCGCCTCAAGGAAGGTGCGTTGATCGCCGTTGGCGCTCTGTGCCTGTACCTGTGGATGGCGCTGCTGACCTACGACACTTCGGATCCGGGCTTCAGCCACACCGCCACCGTCGACCAGGTGCAGAACGCCGCCGGGCGTGCCGGTGCCTACTTTGCCGACATCCTGTTCATGGTGTTGGGTTACTTCGCCTATATCTTCCCGCTGCTGCTGGCGGTGAAAACCTGGCAGATCTTCCGCCAGCGCCATCAGCCCTGGGACTGGAGCGGCTGGCTGTTTTCCTGGCGGCTGATCGGTCTGGTATTCCTGGTGCTGTCGGGGGCCGCGCTGGCGCACATCCACTTCCATTCGCCTGCGAGCTTGCCATTTTCTGCCGGCGGCGCCCTGGGCGAGAGCCTTGGCGACCTGGCGCGCAACCTGCTGAACGTGCAGGGCAGTACGCTGATGTTCATTGCCCTGTTCCTGTTCGGCCTGACCGTGTTCACCGACCTGTCGTGGTTCAAGGTGATGGACCTGACGGGCAAGATCACCCTCGACCTGTTCGAACTGGTGCAGGGCGCCGCCAATCGCTGGTGGGAAGCCCGCAACGAACGCAAGCGCCTTGAAGCGCAGTTGCGTGAGGATGAGCCCGTGGTGAAGGCCGCGCCAACGGTCGCCGAGAAACGCGAACCCGCCAAACCGGCGCTGCGTGAGCGCATCTTCAAGCGCGAAGAGGCGCCGGCAGCGGTGGTCGAGCCCCGCGAGCCGACCCTCGGGCGCGAGCCCGTTGCCCCGGTCCGCGAACCGGCCCTGGCCCGCGAGCCGGTGGTGCCGCCCCGCGAGCCAAGCCTTGCCCGTGTGCCGTCGTCCACGCCAACCATCGTGCCCCCGGCCGCAGACAAGGCGCCAGAGCCGAGCAAGCGGGTGATGAAAGAGAAGCAGACGCCGCTGTTCATCGACAGCGCCGTGGAGGGCACGCTGCCGTCGATATCCATCCTCGACCCGGCCGAACAGAAGAAGATCGAGTACTCGCCAGAATCCCTGGCCGGTGTCGGTCAGCTGCTGGAAATCAAGCTCAAGGAGTTCGGCGTTGAGGTCTCGGTGGACTCCATCCACCCAGGCCCGGTGATCACCCGCTACGAAATCCAGCCTGCCGCTGGCGTCAAGGTCAGCCGTATCGCCAACCTGGCCAAGGACCTGGCGCGGTCGCTGGCGGTGACCAGCGTGCGTGTGGTCGAGGTCATCCCCGGCAAGACCACCGTGGGTATCGAGATCCCCAACGAAAACCGCCAGATGGTGCGTTTCTCCGAAGTGCTGGCCACGCCGCAGTACGACGAGCAGAAGTCCCCTGTCACCCTGGCCCTGGGCCACGACATTGGCGGCAAGCCGGTGATTACCGACCTGGCCAAGATGCCCCACCTGTTGGTGGCCGGTACCACGGGTTCCGGTAAGTCGGTGGGGGTCAACGCGATGATCCTGTCGATCCTGTTCAAGTCCAGCCCGGAAGACGCGCGGCTGATCATGATCGACCCGAAAATGCTCGAGCTGTCGATCTACGAAGGCATTCCGCACCTGTTGTGCCCGGTGGTCACCGACATGAAGGACGCCGCCAACGCCCTGCGCTGGAGCGTGGCCGAAATGGAGCGCCGCTACAAGCTGATGGCGGCCATGGGTGTGCGTAACCTGGCCGGCTTCAACCGCAAGATCAAGGACGCCCAGGAAGCCGGGGAAATCATCCACGACCCGCTGTACCGCCGCGAAAGCATGGACGACGAGCCGCCGGCGCTGAAAACCCTGCCGACCATCGTGGTGGTGGTCGACGAATTCGCCGACATGATGATGATTGTGGGCAAGAAGGTCGAAGAACTGATCGCCCGTATCGCGCAGAAAGCGCGTGCGGCGGGCATTCACCTTATCCTCGCCACCCAGCGCCCCTCGGTGGACGTGATCACCGGTCTGATCAAGGCCAACATCCCGACCCGCATGGCCTTCCAGGTGTCGAGCAAGATCGACTCGCGGACCATCATCGACCAGGGCGGTGCCGAACAACTGCTGGGCCACGGTGACATGCTGTACATGCCGCCGGGCACCAGCCTGCCGATCCGGGTGCATGGCGCGTTCGTTTCCGACGACGAGGTGCACCGCACGGTCGAGGCGTGGAAGCTGCGCGGCGCCCCAGACTACAACGACGACATTCTCAATGGCGTGGAAGAAGCCGGCAGCGGCTTCGACGGCGGCGGCGGTGGCGGTGATGGCGACGATGCCGAAACCGATGCGCTGTATGATGAAGCGGTGCAGTTCGTGCTCGAGAGCCGTCGTGCTTCCATTTCTGCGGTACAGCGCAAACTGAAGATTGGCTACAACCGTGCCGCCCGCATGATCGAGTCGATGGAAATGGCCGGCGTCGTTACCCCGATGAACAGCAACGGCTCGCGGGAAGTAATTGCCCCAGGCGGCCCGCGCGACTGATGAACACCCTGCCGGGCGCCAGTGTTGGTGCCCGGCCCTTTCAATGCTCAATGAGGATTCCCATGCGCGCGATTCGCATGCTGTTGGTTTCTGCCCTGACCCTGGGCTCGGTTACCGCTTATGCCGGTGAGCAGGATGTGCAACGCCTGACCCAGTTGCTGGAAAAGTCACAGACCATCGAGGCCAATTTCTCCCAGCTGACCTTGGGCGCCGATGGCACCAGCCTGCAGGAAACCTCGGGCAAGATGACCGTCAAGCGTCCGGGCCTGTTCTACTGGCATACCGACGCACCGCAGGAGCAAGTGGTGGTGTCGGACGGCAAGAACGTCACCCTGTGGGACCCGGACCTGGAACAGGCCACCATCAAGAAGCTCGACGTGCGCCTGAACCAGACCCCGGCGCTGCTGCTGTCGGGTGATGTGTCGAAAATCAGCCAGAGTTTCGACATCACCTCGAAGGAGCAGGGCGAAGTCATGGACTTCACCCTCAAGCCGAAAACCAAGGACACCTTGTTCGACTCGCTGCGCGTGTCGTTCCGCAAGGGCCTGATCAATGACATGCAGCTGATCGACAGCGTCGGCCAGCGCACCAACATCCTGTTCAATGGCGTCAAGGCCAACCAGGCGGTGCCGGACAGCAGGTTCAAGTTCGACATTCCCAAAGGCGCGGACGTGATCAAGGAGTAACCAGAGCTCGCCATGGACCTGTTTCGAAGCGAACCTGTCGCCCAGCCTCTGGCGGCCCGCCTGCGCCCGTCCAACCTGGACGAGTACGTAGGCCAGGAGCACCTGCTGGCGCGCGGCAAACCGCTGCGCGAGGCATTGGAGCAAGGCGCGCTGCACTCGATGATCTTCTGGGGCCCGCCAGGGGTAGGCAAAACCACCCTGGCGCGGCTGCTGGCGCAGTTCTGTGATGCGCATTTCGAAACCGTGTCGGCGGTACTGGCCGGGGTGAAGGAAATTCGCCAGGCGGTGGAGGTTGCCAAGCAGCAGGCAGGGCAATACGGCCGCCGCACCATTCTCTTCGTCGACGAGGTGCACCGCTTCAACAAGTCGCAGCAGGATGCCTTCTTGCCCTACGTGGAAGACGGCACCCTGCTGTTCATTGGCGCCACCACCGAAAACCCCTCGTTCGAGCTTAACAACGCACTGTTGTCGCGGGCGCGGGTGTACGTGCTCAAGAGCCTGGACGAGGCGGCGTTGCGCAAGCTGCTCGACCGCGCCCTCACCGAGGAGCGTGGCTTGGGCAAGCGCAACCTGCGGGTGGGCGACGATGCCTTCAAGATGCTGATGGCCGCCGCAGACGGCGATGGCCGGCGCATGCTCAATTTTCTCGAAAATGCCTCGGACCTGGCCGAAGACGGCAGTGAAATCGACGTCGAGATGCTGCAGAGCCTGTTGGGCGACAGCCGTCGCCGTTTCGACAAGGGCGGCGAAGCCTTCTACGACCAGATTTCCGCGCTGCACAAATCGGTACGCGGCTCCAACCCGGACGGCGCCCTGTACTGGTTCGCGCGCATGCTCGACGGCGGCTGCGACCCGCTGTACATCGCCCGCCGTGTGGTGCGCATGGCCAGCGAAGACATTGGCAACGCCGACCCGCGGGCGCTCGGCTTGTGCCTGGCCGCCTGGGATGTACAAGAGCGCCTGGGCAGCCCCGAAGGCGAGCTGGCGGTGGCCCAGGCCATCACCTACCTCGCCTGTGCGCCGAAGAGCAACGCGGTGTACATGGGCTTCAAGACCGCCCTGCGCGAAGCCGCCGAGCATGGCTCGCTGGAAGTGCCACTGCACTTGCGCAATGCGCCCACCAAGCTCATGAAGCAACTGGGTTACGGCGACGAGTACCGCTACGCCCATGACGAGCCCGACGCCTATGCGGCCGGTGAGGACTACTTCCCCGATGCACTCGAGCCACGCCAGTACTACCAGCCGGTGCCGCGCGGCCTGGAACTGAAAATCGGCGAGAAGCTGCGCCACCTGGCCGACCTGGACCGCAACAGCCCCCGTCAGCGGAGAAAACCATGATTGCCTTGATCGCTGCCGTGAGTGCCGGGGGCGTCGCCGGTACGTTGCTGCGCTTCGCCACCGCCAATTGGGTCACCGCCCACTGGCCACGGCACTTCTATGCCGGTACGCTGGCGGTCAACCTGGTTGGCTGCCTGCTGATCGGCCTGCTCTACGGCTTGTTCCTGCACAAGCCACTGGCGCCGGTCGAGTTGCGCGCCGGCTTGATCGTCGGCTTCCTTGGTGGCCTTACGACTTTTTCCTCTTTTTCGCTCGATACCGTGCGCCTGATGGAAAGCGGGCAAGTACCGCTGGCCTTGGGCTATACCAGTATCAGCGTAGTGGGCGGGCTGCTCGCGACCTGGGCCGGCCTGTCCCTGACCCGTTTCTGAACCAACACCTACCTATAACGAGAGAACGATATGCTCGATTCCAAACTGTTACGCGGCCAACTTCAGGAAGTGGCGGATCGCCTGGCCTCCCGTGGCTTCAGCCTGGATGTCGCGCGCATCGAATCACTGGAAGAACGCCGCAAGGCGGTGCAGACCCGTACCGAGCAACTGCAGGCCGAGCGTAACGCCCGTTCCAAGTCCATCGGCCAGGCCAAAGCCAAAGGCGAGGACATCGCCCCACTGATGGCCGATGTCGAGCGCATGGCCAATGAGCTGGCGGCCGGCAAGGCCGAACTGGACGAGATCCAGGCCGAACTGGACGGCATCCTGCTGACCATCCCCAACTTGCCGGATGCCAGCGTACCGGTCGGTGCCAGCGAAGACGACAACGTTGAAGTGCGCCGTTGGGGCACCCCGCAAACCTTCGATTTCGACATCAAGGACCACGTTGCCCTGGGTGAACTCAGCGGTGGCCTGGACTTCGAGGCCGCTGCCAAGCTGTCCGGCGCACGCTTTGCCGTGCTGCGCGGGCCGATTGCCCGCCTGCACCGCGCCCTGGCGCAGTTCATGATCAACCTGCACACCGGTGAGCACGGTTACGAGGAACACTACACCCCGTACCTGGTGCAGGCCCCAGCGCTGCAGGGCACTGGCCAGTTGCCGAAGTTCGAAGAAGACCTGTTCAAGATCACCCGCGAAGGCGAGGCTGACTTCTACCTGATCCCGACTGCCGAAGTGTCGCTGACCAACCTGGTGGCAGGCGCGATTCTGGATGCCAAGCAACTGCCACTGAAGCTGGTTGCCCACACCCCTTGCTTCCGCAGTGAAGCGGGCGCTTCCGGCCGGGATACCCGCGGCATGATCCGCCAGCACCAGTTCGACAAGGTCGAGATGGTGCAGGTGGTGGAGCCGGCGAAATCCATGGAAGCCCTGGAAGGGCTGACGGCCAACGCCGAGCGCGTGCTGCAGCTGCTGGAGCTGCCGTACCGCGTGCTGGCCCTGTGCACCGGCGACATGGGCTTCGGCGCGGTGAAAACCTATGACCTGGAAGTGTGGGTGCCGAGCCAGGACAAGTACCGTGAAATCAGCTCGTGCTCCAACTGCGGCGACTTCCAGGCGCGCCGCATGCAGGCCCGCTGGCGTAACCCGGAAACCGGCAAGCCAGAACTGGTACACACCCTCAACGGGTCCGGCCTGGCGGTTGGCCGTACCTTGGTGGCGGTGCTGGAAAACTACCAGCAGGCCGACGGCTCGATCCGCGTGCCAGAAGTGCTGAAGCCTTACATGGGCGGCGTCGAGGTCATCCGCTAAATGGATTATCTGCCGCTGTTCCACAAGCTGCAGGGCGGCCGTGTACTGGTCGTCGGCGGCGGTGAGATCGCCTTGCGCAAGGCGCGCTTGCTGGCCGATGCCGGGAGTGTGCTGCGCGTGGTGGCGCCGGACGTCGACGGCCAGTTGGCTGCGTTGGCCCGGGAAGGTGGCGGTGAGGTGCTGGTGCGTGGCTACCAGGCCGCCGACCTGGTCGGGTGCCGGCTGGTGATCGCCGCCACTGACGACCCTGGGCTGAACGCGCAGGTATCGGCCGATGCGCAGGCCGTCAGCCTGCCAGTCAACGTGGTGGACGCGCCAGCCTTGTGCACGGTGATCTTCCCGGCGATTGTCGACCGTTCACCGTTGGTGATTGCGGTGTCCAGTGGCGGGGATGCTCCGGTGCTGGCGCGTCTGATTCGCGCCAAGCTGGAGGCCTGGATCCCGGCTGCCTACGGTGAGCTGGCCGGGCTGGCGGCGCGGTTCCGGCACAAGGTCAAGTCCTTGTATCCGGATGTGAACCAGCGCCGTGGCTTCTGGGAGACCGTGTTCCAGGGCCCGATCGCCGAGCGCCAGCTGGCCGGGCAGGGCGCCGAAGCCGAACGCCTGTTGCAGGCGATGGTGGAGGGCGCGCCGGTGCAGCAGGGGGGCGAGGTTTACCTGGTAGGTGCGGGCCCGGGCGACCCGGACCTGCTCACCTTCCGCGCCTTGCGCCTCATGCAGCAGGCCGATGTGGTGCTGTATGACCGCCTGGTGGCCCCGGCGATCATCGATATGTGCCGGCGTGATGCCGAGCGTATCTACGTTGGCAAGCGCCGCGCTGACCACGCCGTACCGCAGGACCAGATCAACCGCCTGTTGGTTGACCTGGCCCAGCAAGGCAAGCGCGTGCTGCGCCTGAAGGGCGGCGACCCGTTCATCTTTGGCCGCGGTGGCGAAGAGATCGAAGAGCTGGCCGAGCATGGCATCCCCTTCCAAGTGGTTCCGGGTATTACGGCGGCCAGTGGCTGTTCCGCCTATGGCGGCATTCCATTGACCCATCGCGACCATGCCCAGTCGGTGCGCTTCGTGACCGGGCACCTCAAGGATGGTACCAGCAACCTGCCATGGAACGACCTGGTAGCGCCGTCGCAGACCCTGGTGTTCTACATGGGTTTGGTGGGCTTGCCTACGATCTGCGCAGAGCTGATTCGCCATGGGCGTGCGGCCAGTACCCCGGCGGCCCTGGTGCAGCAGGGCACTACGCGTAACCAGCGGGTGTTCACCGGTACCTTGGCGGATTTGCCGGAGCTGGTGGCCCAGCATGAAGTGCATGCGCCGACCCTGGTGATTGTTGGGGAAGTGGTGCAGTTGCGCGACAAGCTGGCCTGGTTTGAAGGTTCGCAGAACAGCTGAAACCGCCGGGGCCGCTTTGCGGCCCATCGCGACACAAGGCCGCTCCTACACCAAGGCACTGCGCGGTCCCCTGTAGGAGCGGCCTTGTGTCGCGATGGGCTGCAAAGCAGCCCCCAGTGCCTCAACCCTGCCAAATCCCTTTACCCACCAACCGCTCCCGATCATGCGGCTGGTTGAAATCCTGCAACGGCCCCTTAGGCACAATCCCGTTCGGGTTGATGGTCTTGTGGCTCATGTAATAGTGCTTCTGGATATGCTCCATATCCACCGTCCCCGCCACCCCCGGCCACTGGTACAGCTCACGCAGCCAGTTCGACAGGTTGTGATAATCGCTGAGGCGGCGCAGGTTGCACTTGAAGTGCCCGTGATACACAGCGTCGAAGCGCACCAGCGTGGTGAACAGGCGCACATCGGCTTCAGTCAGGTATTCGCCCGCCAGGTAGCGATTGCGGCCTAACAGCTCTTCCAGGTAATCCAGTTCGTTGAACACATCATCGAACGCCGCCTCGTAGGCCTCCTGCGTAGTCGCGAAGCCGGCGCGATAGACGCCGTTGTTCACCGCCGGATAGATACGTTCATTCAGCGCCTCGATGGCCGGGCGCAGCGGCGCTGGGTACAGGTCGAGGGTGTTGCCGGTCAACGCGTTGAACGCGCTGTTGAAAATGCGAATGATCTCAGCCGACTCATTGTTGACGATGCGTTTCTCTTTCTTGTCCCACAGCACGGGTACTGTCACCCGGCCGGTGTAGTGCGGGTCGTCCTGGGTATAACGCTGATGCAGGTACTGCAGTGCATCGAGGTGATCGCCGCTGGAGCCTTGCTGCTGGTCGAAGGTCCAGCCATGGTCTTGCATCAGCCAGCTCACTACCGAAACGTCGATCAACGGCGCCAGGCCTTTGATGGCGCGGAAGATCAACGTGCGGTGCGCCCAAGGGCAGGCCAGCGACACGTACAGGTGGTAACGGCCGGCTTCGGGGGCGGGCAACGAATGGCGGCGCTGGGCGTTTTCGCGTTTGAAGGTGCCGTCCTTGCCGTTTTCATACCACTGATCATGCCAGCGGCCATCGATCAAAAGGCCCATGGTGAGCTCCTGGAACAAAGGGTTTGTCGTTGGAGCCCAGTCTAGGCCAGATCGTTCGAAGAAATAGCGCAAAGATCGGCGTGGTATTATCGACTAAATCGATCTATCACGGTTATCCCAATAGGCCTGCGCGTTCGTGAAGGCTTGTTCCCGGGTCTGCTCCAGGCCGCGCAGTGCCAAGGCCATGGTCGCGATCAGCGCTTTCTCGCCGTAGCTGTCTTGCACTTCACCACGCCAGAAGGCGAGCAAATGCTCCGGTTGCAGCGTGGCGGGCTTGACGTGACGGCGCTCGCTGAGCGCCGGCCATTCCTCATCCCAGGCTACGCCGGCAGTGGTGCCGTAGAGGTGGCTGATGACGTCCGGGTTGACCTCGATCTCGCCGCCATCGCCCTTGATCACCACGGCATGGTCGCCCAGCAGGCGGCTGGCCTCACGGTGTACCGCCTGGTAACCGGGGTGGAAGATGCTTTGCAGGCCGCACCGCGCGCCCAGCGGGTTGAGCACCCGCGCCAGGGAGTGAATGGGCGAGCGCAGGCCCAGGGTGTTGCGCAGGTCGATCATGCGCTGCAGTTGCGGCGCCCAGTCGTGCAAGGGGAAAAACGCCAGCTGATGTTGGCCCAGCGCGGTGTCGACCGCTACCCAGTCGCGGCACAGGGGGATATGCAACAGGCCGAGCAGCTGCTCGGTATACAGGCGCCCGGCTGTGTGTGGACCGCCGCCATGCATCAGGATGCGAATACCATTGCCGGCCAGGCATTTGGCGGCCAGCAGGTACCAGGGTAGGTGGCGCTTCTTGCCAGCGTAGGTTGGCCAGTCCAGGTCCACGGCAATGCGCGGGGCCTGCAGGTGGCCGCGTAGCGCTTCGGTGAAGCCGGCCAGCTCTTCGGCGCTTTCTTCCTTGTGCCGCAGCAGCATCAGGAAGGCGCCCAGCTGGGTGTCCTCGACCTTGCCTTCCAGCAGCAGGGTCATGGCAGCCCGTGCTTCCTCGCGGGTAAGGCCGCGCGCGCCGCGCTTGCCTTTGCCAAGAATGCGCACGAATTCAGCGAACGGGTGTTCGGCCGGAGTTTCCAGGGTCAGCGGGCGGGCTTGATTCAAGGGTGGCAGGGTCATATGCAATTGGTCGGCTTGGGCAGGCCCGCCAGCTTGGCGGCAAGTTTGGCGGGGGTGCCATTGAACAGGCGGTTCAGGTGCGGGCTATTGCCCTTGTCCGCGCCCAGCTTCAGGGCGGTGTACTTGATCAGTGGGCGGGTGGCCGGGGACAGCTGGTACTCCTGGTAGAACTGCCGCAGCAGTTCGAGGATTTCCCAGTGGTCGGCGGTCAGCGCAATGCCCTCGCGCTCGGCAAGGGCCTCGGCGGCTGCATGGGACCAGTCTTGCAGGTCGACCAGAAAGCCGTCCTTGTCCAGGGCGATCGCCTGATCGGCAACGGTGAGGGTATTCATAGCCAGCTGTTGACCTTGTCGTAGTGCAGCGACAGTTCGACGAACCCGGCGTAGTCCACGGCCTTGGCCAGGTCGTTGCCGGCCGCGCGGGCTTGCAGGTCTTCGTCCAGGGCGAACAGGCGCTGGGCCAGGCTGGCGGCTTGCAACTGGCGGTACGCTTCGCTGCCGCTGCGCAGGGCGTACACCGCATCGCCGCACAGCAGCAGGGCGTCGTGCGCGCCAAGCAGGCGCAGGCAACTGGCCAGGCGCTCGTCGCCGAACGGGGAGTGGGCAATTACGTGCAGGGTCGTCATCAGAGCGTTACCACCTGGTCGAAACGGGCGATCAGTGCGGTCAGTGCCGCGTCATCCAGCACTTGCACTGGCAGTGCAAGGCTGTCGGTGGCCAGGCCACGGCGGGTGAGGCTGTGGTTGCAGGCGAACAGTTCTTCGACGCCGAACATCGGCAACGCCTGCAGGTTGGCGGCCAGGTTCTTATGTTGCACGGCGGCAGGTTGCTGGTTTGGCGCCAGCTGGAACACGCCATCGTCGAGGAACAGCATGCCCAGCGGCAGGTCGAACGCGCCACCGGCCAGGGCGATGTCCAGCGCCTCGCGGGCAGATGGGCCGTTCCACGGCGCCTGGCGGCTGATGATCAACAAGGATTTGGCCATTTCAGTCGCCTCCAAAGCAGACAAGGCGGTCGGCGACTTGCGCGGCCTCGTGCAGTTGCCCCAGGCCGGACAACTCCCATGGCTTGGGCAGGTTCACGGCCGGGCGTTGATAGCGGTTGGCCTCGGCCTCGTCGAGCACGCCACGGCGCAAGGCGGCGGCGATGCACACCACGGCATCAAGCTGGTGGGTCTCGATAAAGGCACGCCACTGCGCGGCCACGTCCACTTCATCCTGGGGCGCGACCACGTTGGCCGAGGCACTGTGTACCCCGTCCTGATAGAAGAACAGCCGGGCAATTTCATGCCCGCCGGCCAGCACCGCCTCGGCATAGCGCAAGGCGCGCCGCGAGGAGGGCGCATGGGCCGGGGAGAACACCGCGATAGCGAATTTCATGGGTAACTCATGCAAAGGAATACCGCCATGATAAAGCAAAAAAGCCCGCGCCCGCTTGTGCATGCGGGCGCGGGCTTTTGTAGGAGGCCTTGTGTCGCGATGGGCTGCAAAGCAGCCCGGGGCTTCAGCGCAAATGCACAAATTGCTGGGGCTGCTTTGCAGCCCATTCGCGACACAAGGCCGCTCCTACAGGGATTGCGCAAGGCCCTGTCAGAAGGGAACAGGCCTCAAGCCTGTTCCTTGCTCTCCGGCAGGAACCAGTTCAGCACCAGGGCACAGATGCCACCGGTCGCCACCCCCGACTCCAGCACATTGCGCACCGCCGCCGGCATATGCGCCAGGAACTCCGGCACCTGCGCCACACCCAGGCCCAGCGCCAACGACACGGCAATGATCAGCAGCGCACGCCGGTCCAGGCGGGTGCTGGCCAGAATATTGATGCCCGACGCTGCAACCGCGCCAAACATGACCATTGCCGCACCCCCCAGCACCGGCTCTGGCACCGCCTGAATCACCCCGGCAACACTGGGGAACAGCCCCAATATCACCAGCATTACGGCAATCCACATGCCGATATGGCGGCTGGCAATACCGGTTAGCTGAATCACGCCGTTATTCTGCGCAAAGATTGAACTCGGGAAGGTGTTGAACAAGCCCGCCAACAGCGAGTTGGCGCCGTTGACCAACACGCCACCCTTGATCCGCTGCATCCATACCGGGCCTTCGACTGGCTGGCGCGACACCTTGCTGGTGGCGGTCACGTCACCAATGGCTTCCAGCGACGTCACCAGGTAGATCACCAGCATCGGAATGAACAGCGCCCACGAGAAGCTCAGGCCGAAGTGCAGCGGCGTCGGTACCTGAAACAGCGCGGCCTCATGCATACCGGTGAAGTCCAGGCGGCCCATATAGCCCGCCAGCGCATAGCCGACCGCCAGGGCAATAACGATGGCACAGCTGCGCATCCACACCACCGGAATACGGTTGAGGATCACGATAATGGCCAGCACCACACCCGACAACAGCAGGTTCTCGCCATTGGCGAAGGTGCCATTGGCCATGGCACCGAAGCCGCCACCCATACTGATCAGGCCGACCTTGATCAGCGTCAGGCCGATCATCAGCACGACAATGCCGGTGACCAGCGGGGTGATCAGGCGTTTGACGAAGGGCAGGATGCGCGAAACGCCCATTTCGACGAACGAGCCAGCGATGACCACGCCAAAGATGGCGGCCATCACACCTTCGACTGGCGTGCCTTGCTTGACCATCAGCGCACCCCCGGCAATCAGCGGGCCCACGAAGTTGAAGCTGGTGCCCTGCACGATCAGCAACCCGGCGCCAAACGGCCCGAAGCGCTTGCACTGCACGAATGTGGCGATACCGGAGATTACCAGCGACATGGAGACGATCAGGTTGGTGTCCCGCGCGGACACCCCCAGCGCCTGGCAGATCAACAGACCGGGCGTCACGATCGGCACGATGATCGCCAGCAGGTGTTGCAGCGCCGCCAGCAGGCCGATCAGCAGCCGAGGCTTGTCCTCGAGGCCAAGCACCAGCTCATTGGCGGGGGCCGATGCTGCTGGGCTGTGTTCATGTGTGCTCATGGCTGAAAGCTGCCCCTGAAGAAAAAAGGAGCGCATTCTACGGGGTGAAGGCAGATTGCGGTAGAGCAAAGCACGATGCCGACATGATCGGCGACCCTACGCTTAATTACCTGACTTTTCAGTCAAAAACCGCCCGCCGCGAATGTGCACTGCTGCGCCGGTTAACCCATGCTAAAGGCGAACACAGGCATGCCTTTCCCACACCCACAAAAAAGCCCGCCGAAGCGGGCTTTCTAACAAACAACAATCAGTCATCACGCCCCATGATGCCAAACAGCTGGAGCAGGCTAACGAACAGGTTGTAGATGGACACATACAGGCTGATGGTGGCCATGATGTAGTTCCGCTCACCACCGTGAATGATCGCGCTGGTCTGGAACAGGATGCACACCGACGAGAACAGCACGAAGCCGGCGCTGATCGCCAGTTGCAGGCCGCTGATCTGGAAGAAGAAGCTGGCCACGACCGCACCCAGCAGCACGAAGAAGCCGGCAGTGATGAAGCCACTGAGGAAGCTCATGTCCTTGCGGGTAATCAGTACATAAGCCGACAGACCACCGAACACCAGGGCAGTCATGGCAAATGCCGAGCTGACGACCTCGGCACCACCGGCCATGCCCAGGTAGCGGTTGAGGATTGGGCCAAGAATGAAGCCCATGAAGCCGGTCAGGGCGAAGGTGGATACGAGGCCCCAGGCCGAATCACGCAGCTTGTTGGTCAGGAAGAACAACCCGTAGAAGCCGATCAGCACCACGAACACGTTCGGGTAGCCGACACGCATTTGCTGGGCAACGAAGGCCATGACGCCGCTGAAGGCGAGGGTGAGCGCCAGCAGACTGTACGTGTTGCGCAGGACCTTGCTGATCTCCTGCTGCTCGACCTGCTGGCCGTGATGTACGGCATAATCCTGTTCGCGCATGGCGACACTCCTTGGTAAACCTGTGGTTTCGAACGTTCAGATGCTGGGAGTCTACCAGAGCCATTGCAACCCGCGACACAGAGAGTTTGACAGCTTGTTTCATTACGGTATTATGGCGGCCGCAAACGAGCTGGAAGCGTGGCCGAGTGGTTTAAGGCAACGGTCTTGAAAACCGTCGATGGGCAACTATCCTAGAGTTCGAATCTCTACGCTTCCGCCACTATTTTTCATCAAAGCCCTGATTTTTCAGGGCTTTTTTGTGGCTGATGGTTTTTCGCCTCATGCTCATGCCAGCATCAGCGGCGTCGGCTGCTCCTGTGTATTAAGAGGGGCCGTCGAACCTGTCCTGGCCAGGGCATTTCAGCCCCGGCCAGCCCGGCAAAGCGGCCCAGTGCAGGCGCTGCTAGGTTGACGAACCCAGGTTGCCTGCAGGGGCTGCACGGCGCACGCTACATACGCCCCAGGTCAGCCCCAACACCGCCGCGATCACCGAGGCCGATAGCACGCCAAGTTTGGCTGCCCCCAGTGAGCCGGGGTCGACGAACGCCAGGTTGGCGATGAAGATCGACATGGTGAAACCGATACCGGCCAACAGGCCCACCAGCGTGATGCTGCGCCAGTTCACCCCGGCGGGAAGCGCGCACCAGCCCAGGCGTACCATCAACCAGCTGACGCTGATGATGCCCAAGGGCTTGCCTGCGACCAAAGCGACTATCACGGCGATCATGACCCATTGTGGGCCCGCCGCAGACAGGTCGACCCCAGCCAGGCTGACCCCGGCATTGGCCAGGGCAAACACTGGCATGATGCCGTAGGCTACCCAAGGGTGCAGCGTGCCTTGCATCCGCACCACCGGCGGCAGCAGTTCGCGCTGTGCCAGGCGCAGGCGTTTCAACGGGTCGATGAGTTCGCTGGCATCGCGCTCTGGTGCTTTGGCGCGGCCCAGCAACTCGTTGGTGAAGCGGCTAATGGCGTCCAGAGGGCGCTCACGCATCGGCATGGCGGCTACCGGGGTCATCAGCCCGAGCACAACGCCGGCGAGGGTCGGGTGGGCACCGGTCAACAGGATGCCTAGCCAAACGATCGCACCGGGCACGATATAGGCGTAGGCCGATCCCACACCAATCTTCTGCAGCGCGATTACCATCAGCAGGCCGATCGCCGCGACGCCGAAACCGCTGTAGTCGAGGCCACCCGAGTAGAAGACCGCGATGATCAGCACAGCGATAATGTCATCGATGATCGCCAGGGCAAGCAGAAACACACGTACGTTGGACGGAATCGACTTGCCCAGCAGGGCCAGTACGCCTACCGCAAAAGCGATATCGGTGGCCGTTGGCACTGCCCAACCCTGATGGTCGGCTGGCGAATGAACGATACCGAGGTAGAGAAGTGCCGGTGCGATTACCCCGCCGACAGCAGCGGCCATGGGCAGCATGGCCTGGCGCAGGCTGGCCAGGGCGCCCTCGTGGATTTCGCGGCGGATCTCCATGCCCACCACCAGGAAAAAGATGGTCATCAGCCCATCATTGACCCAGAAATGCAGGGACTGCGAATACACATACGAGCCCACGCCGAACGTTATCGGGGCATGCCACAGGGCCTCATAACTGTGTGCGGCAGGGGAATTTGCCCAGATCAGGGCGGCGACAGCGGCAACCAACAGGACGATGCCACTGACTGCTTCAATATGCAAAAAGCGTTGAAGGCTGGCCAAGGCGCGCTCGGCCACTTTCTGGGCGCGAGGCAAATCTGTTTTAGGCATAGGCGCAAGTACTCCCGCATGGCGGCCCGACCTGCGCTGTTCTTTAACCTGCCTCACTGCACCATGCAGCAGACACCCGGGCGCTAGTCTACCGAATAACCGCATTCAGATGAACCCGAATGCGGTTATCGATCATACGCCGCGGGGTTGCCTGTACAGCGGGCGCCTGCGCTCGATCACTGGATCAGTGGCACACCGCTGAGTTTCTGCAGTTCATCGAAGTCGATGTCTGCGCATATTTCGATCACTTTCAACCCATCAGCCGTAACTTCCAGCACTGCCAGGTCGGTGTAGATACGGCTGACGCAGCCAATACCGGTCAGCGGGTAGGTGCATTCAGGCACCAGCTTGCTTTCGCCTGTCTTGGTCAGGTGGTCCATCATCACGAACACCTGGCGCGCGCCGGTGGCCAGGTCCATCGCGCCGCCCACCGCCGGGATCGAACCCTCGGCGCCGGTGTGCCAGTTGGCCAGGTCGCCCTTGACCGAAACCTGGAAGGCACCCAGTACCGCGATGTCCAGGTGGCCACCGCGCATCATCGAGAACGAGTCGGCATGGTGGAAGAAAGCGCCACCGGTCAACAGCGTCACGTGCTGCTTGCCGGCATTGATCAGGTCATCGTCTTCTTCGCCCGGGGCCGGGCTAGGGCCCATGCCCAGCAGGCCGTTTTCGCTGTGCAGGAATACTTCCTTGTCACCCAGGTAATTGGCCACCAGGGTTGGTGCGCCGATGCCGAGGTTTACGTAGGCACCTTCCTGAATGTCTGCGGCCACGCGCTTGGCCATCTCGGTACGGGAGAGCTTTTTGGTGATGGTCATGGCAGGCCTCATTCAGCGGTGGCAAGCGAAGCAGCGCTGGTGCCGGTGACGGCGACGACGCGCTGGACGAAGATACCCGGGGTAATGATGTGTTCCGGGTCCAGTTCACCCAGTTCGACAACCTGATCGACCTGGGCGATGGCCGTCTTGGCGGCCATGGCCATGATCGGGCCGAAGTTGCGCGCCGCCTTGCGGTAGACCAGGTTGCCCCAACGGTCGCCTTTGTGCGCCTTGATCAGCGCAAAGTCGGCGTGCAGCGGCATTTCCAGCACGTACATGCGGCCGTCGATTTCACGGGTTTCCTTGCCTTCGGCCAGCAGCGTGCCGTAGCCGGTCGGCGAGAAGAACGCACCAATGCCCGAGCCCGCTGCGCGGATACGCTCGGCCAGGTTGCCCTGGGGTACCACCTCCAGTTCGATCTTGCCGGCGCGGTACAGTTCGTCGAACACGTACGAGTCGGACTGGCGCGGGAACGAGCAGATCACCTTGCGCACGCAGCCGGCCATCAGCAAGGCTGCCAGGCCGATCTCGCCGTTACCGGCGTTGTTGCTGATGATGGTGAGGTCGCGGGCGCCGGTGGCGATCAGGCCATCGATGAGCTCGGACGGCATGCCGGCAGTGCCGAAGCCACCGACCATGATGGTCGATCCGTCGGTGATCCCTTCCACCGCGCTGGCGATGGACTCGTACGTTTTATTGATCAAGGCGAGCTCCTGGTTGTTCCTGGAGTTGGAGTTGTCGGGCTGGCCGGCGCCTTTAAAGCGGTGGGCCTGTCAGCATGTGCAATCGCTTGCTGACTTTGGCCATAGCGTGCCGCAAGACAGGGCTACAGTAGAGGGGGTTTGGCGGAATTCGTGCGATTATCGAACTGTTGTGCGATCTGCGAGCATCCCGAACGGCGGTGCAGTCCCGTGCGCTCAGGGGCTTGGCGCCTCACTTTGCACCCGAATGGTGCTACCCGCCACCCGAATGGTGTGTTTTTGCACTGCTAGCGGGCGGGATGCGGTGGTAGACCGTGATTCTACCCCGATGCCTCTATTGGCCTGCGACTTGCTATCAAATTGCCATTCGATGTCGCGTATGGTGAAGATAATGTCGCTTTCCAGTGGTTCCATGCAGTTGTCATCCCAAGAGAAGGGCTGGCTGCCCTGGTTTGGTAGAACCGGCAAGTTCAGCATGGGCTGGGCATGTCACTTGAACCGGGCAAATTATCCGCAAATCGAGCAAACCTTCGAGGCCATTGCCCAGACCCGCGTCCGTTTGCTGCAGGAGTGGGCGCACGAACAATGGGAGCACCTCGCCGAGCTGGCCGAGCAACTGGCCCCCGGCTTTGACCGGCTGGGCAGCGCGCAATTGCAGGACAAGCTGGCTCAGGCCGAGGACTTCTCCGAGCTGTTCGTCGTCGACCCCACTGGCAAGGTGCTTGCCTCGACCTGGCCGCAACGGGCAACAGCGCCCGTCGAGCACACCCGTGCGCTGGCGCAGGGGCTGAAGGCGCCATTTTTGCACGGCCCCTATTGCGACCCGCTGACCTTGAGCATCGGCCCGTCCTCTTCGCGCTTTCACGATGAGGTAACCCTGATGTTCTACCAGCCTGTGAAGGTTACCGGCAACGTCGTGGGTTGCCTCTGTGGTCGCGTACCCAACGATGTGCTGGGCGATCTGATCCAGCGCGAGGCTGGGCATATTTACGCCGAATCGGGTGACAACTACCTGTTCATGGCGCAGTCGCGCTTCGACCCGACGATCCAGCCGGGTACGGCGTTGTCGCGCTCGCGTTTCGAAGATTCAACCTTCACCCACGGCGAGAACCTGAAAAACGGCGTTCACACGGCGTGGGGCACCGTGCAGGTGCAGCGCCATACCGAGCTGGAGCTGCGTTTTACCGACCCATCCACCCGCGAGCTGCACCCGGGGGTACGCGAAACCATCCGTTGCGGCGCCAATGTGTTCGTTACCTACCCCGGGTATTCCGACTACCGTCATGTGCCAGTGGTGGGCAAGGGCGTGACCTTCCAGCTGCCGGGCTCGCCGGACCGCTGGGGAATGATGTGCGAGGCAGACCTCGAGGAAGTGTACCGGCGCCGCTCGCTCAGTTATGGCTTGATGAAGCCCTACCTTGCGACGATGGTCGGCCTGTTCGGTTGCAACTACCTGGTGCAGCACTACGCGGGCCTGCCGCAGGGCCTGAACGAGGTGGTCGAAGCCTTGGCCATGCTCGCCGCCGCGGTGCTGTTCGGCATGCTCGGGCCGCGCCGTGTGGCGGCGCGCCTCAATGGCATGAGCAATGTGCTGCGGACCATCGCCGAGGGTGAGGGCAACCTGCGCCAGCGGTTGGATAACCACACGGTGGGCAACGATGAAAGCGGCGACATGGCCCGCTGGATCAACAGCTTCATCGACCGCCTGGATGCAGTGGTAGGGCAGGTGGTCAAGGCCAGCCACACGGTGGGCGTCACCAACCAGATGATGCTGGGCCGTAGCCAGGATGCCAGCGTCACTTCGGCTGACGTGGCCGAGGTCGTGCATCAGATGATGATCATCATGGAAGAGCAGTTGGGCGAATTGCAGCAGGCCTCGGTCAGCGCCGAGCAGATGAAGCAGGCCATGGACGAAGTGGTCACCCGCGCCCGCGAGCAGTTCCAGGCGGTGCAGGCCGGTACGCAGTCGATCCGCGACGTGGTGGCGCGCTCGTCCTCCAGTGTGCAACGCCTTGACAGCCGCATGGTCGAGATCGACAACATCACCGGGTTGATCAGTGACATTACCAACCAGACCAACCTGTTGGCGCTCAATGCTGCGATCGAGGCGGCGCGCGCTGGCGAGCACGGCCGTGGCTTTGCCGTGGTGGCCGACGAGGTGCGCAGCCTGGCGGCGCGAACGGCGCGGGCTGCCGATGACATACGCACCATGGTCGAGAGCCTGCAGGGTGAGACCCGTCAGGCCGTGAGTTTCATGGAGCGGGGCGTGCAGGACGTGGACAGCAGCCTGCGCCTGGCCGAGGACGCCTCGTCCGAAAACGTGCAACTGCACCAGGCGGTGGAGGGTATGTTCGCGATCATCCAGCAGCTCAACCGGCGCAGCCTGGAATATGGCAAGACCATCGAGCAGGTCAACCAGTCTTCCCACGAGATGCGCCAGACTGCGGTGGTGTTGCAGAGCAGTGCGCAGAAGGTGCGGGTGGATGCCGGCAAGTTGCAGAAGCTGGTCGGGCAGTTCGAGACCAGCGAAGAGGGCAAACGGGCGGCTGCCGCTTGAGTGCCGAAGCTGGCCAGGGCTGTTGTCAGCGCCGCAGTTCGGCAGCGAACTGGCCAGCCTGCAGGTGCACCTGTGCAGGCCCGCCCCAGAACGCGCCGTGGCGGACGATCACCCGTTCATGAATGGCAGCCGCCACCGCGGCCGCCGCATTGGGCGCCCTCAACAACACGAAGCTGGCCTCGTTACCCAGGTGCAGGCCGTAATCCTGCTTGCCCATGACCGCGGCACTGGCCTCGGTCGCCATCTGCAGCGCCACCCGCAGCTCTTCGTCGGTGTTGAACCCCGAGCGGTAACCGACCAGCATCGCCCGCTGCAGCATGTCGCCATTGCCATACGGCCACCAGGCATCCTGGATGTTGTCGTTGCCGGTGAACACCTGCACACCCCCGGCGCGCAAGCGCAGCACCGGCGGAAAGGCCCGGTCGCCCGGGGCATTGGTCATGATTGAGATACCTGCGCCCGCCAACGCTTCGGCGGTGTGGTCGACCACCGCGTCGGTGACGTCGCCCAGGCCGTAGGCGTGGCTGACCGCAACCAGGCCTTGCATGCCCAGGGCCTGGGTGCGCGCGGCAATGCGCTGAAGTTGGGCGATGCAGATATCGCCGGGTTCATGCAGGTGGATATCGACTTTAACGCCATGCCGCTCAGCGATGCCGAAGACGATATCCAGCTGGGCGTCAGCGTCGCCGTCCAAGGTGGTGGGGTCGATGCCGCCAACCACCTGAGCCCCTTCGCCGATAGCGGCCTCCATGACCTGGGCGGTGCCAGGGCAGGTGACCACGCCGGCCTGGGGGAAGGCCACCAGCTCGATGTCGAGCAAGTGTTTCCAGTTGTCCCGGGCTTCGAGCATGGCGTGCAGGTGACTCAGGCCGGTGGTGGCGTCCACGTCCACATGGCAACGCATGGCCAAGGTGCCGTACGCAGCTGCCTGACGCATCAGCGCGTCGGCGCGCTCGATGATGGGCGCTGCGCTCGCCAGCTCACGTTTTTCCACGGCCAGGCGCTCGCGCAGGCTGGCGACAGGTTGGTGCGGGCGCCAGCGATCACCCACGAAGCTCTTGTCCAGGTGAATGTGGCCATCAACGAAACCCGGCAATACCAGCAAGCCTTCCAGGTCGATCGTTTCGCGGGCCGGGGTGCCGGCGCGCTGCGCGCCAATGTGGCTGATGCGGCCGTTGCTGACAGCAATGTGCAGGGGCAGGCCATCGGCATCGATGGCATTGATGAACTCACGGTCGTTCATGGAACTGGCCTTTTCTACTGGGGCTTGGTGGCTTGCCACGGTAAGGCGGATGAGCGCTTGCCTCCAATTAATTATCAGGATCAAGGCCAGTGGAATTGTGGATGCGGGGTAGCGTCAGCCGGCCGCAGGGGATCGTTGTGCGGGCCCCCAGGCGGCGCTTTTCAGCCCGGCAGGCTTCACCGGCTGGGGGCACCGCGTGGGTATTCTTACTGCAAGGTGTTTGGTTTGAGGTCATCTGGCAACTGCTGCAGAGCCGCCTCCAGTTGCGCGACAGATTGGGCAAGTTGATCAGCTTCCTGGTGTTTGCCCGCACTTCTCAGGCGGTCCCGCTCAATGCGCAGGTTCAGCAGGTTTTTCTGCAGTTTCAGGGCTGAAGCGTTGAAAGGGTCCATGGGCTTCTCACACTGTGGGCTTCCGTGCCGTTGTAGGAAACATGGACCGTAGCAGCTCGAATTACCTCTAGAAACTGATGTTTCATACAGGAAAATCTGGTGTTCGCGGTATTTCCTACATTGAGCGGTAAAGTTTCCTACAAGATGCATTTCTGTATATGTCGCCACGTGCCGTCTGGCATCCAGTATCCGCTGGGTTGGACCGGTTCTCCCTCGGCAGGCCCACTGCGCAGGGCTCGATCAGCTTTGGAAATGTTATGTTGCACTTACCTTGCACACCCAGCAGGTGCCGGGCCTTCAGCGACCTGCGCGGGACCTATCCAGAGCCGGTGCAACTTCTGCAAAACAGGGGCTGTCACAATGCTCTGCATGCCGCAGGAAACACCGTGGCATTTGGTATGTATCATTGCCGTTGTCGCCCCATACATGCGCCGATGACGGGCGGTATCTGCCGCCTGAGCCTGGCGCGAAGGTTTTCCGGCCAAGGAGAGGCCCATGCACTACGTTGTGATCGAATCCCACCGCAGTGAGTACCCGCGGCCTATCCGCTTTGCCAAAGGCACTTTGCTGGAGATTGGCCCGCGCTATGAAGGCGAGCCTGGCTGGCAGGACTGGTATTTGTGCAGTTGCACCGGCCAGGAGCCCGGCTGGGTGCCCGCGCAGCTGATTGAACGGCTCAGCGTTTGCCAGGGGCGGGCGCTCGATCATTACTGTGCGCACGAACTGGACGCCGACCCGGGGCAACTGGTGGAGATGGTGCGGCCGCTCAATGGGTGGCTGTGGTGTCGGCGCCATGGTAACGGCGAGCTGGGCTGGTTACCGGCAGAGAAGCTTCAGGAATTGGGCTGAGGGGCGCCCCAACGCTGCCACGTGCCGTGCGCTGCATCTGATACGCTTTTTTTGCGCCAACCTGAATCTGTAACCGTATCAGCCCAGGCCCGACAATACGCCCATTCCCGCTTCACAACTGTCGAGGTTCTAATGGGCAAGCTGGCGCTGTTCCTGGGGGGTTTTCTGCTACTCACTATTCTGATCGGCCTGCTTGGCACCATTCCGCCAAGCTGAGGGTGATCGGTTTTTTCTGCGCGGCCCGTCTACTTCAAGCTCGGGCCCAATTTCCTGGCAAATAGCCACTATTCCCTTCGTCAGCATCGCTGGACCAGCGGTCGCTGCATGGCATTTTCAAGCATTAATACCTCGTGTAGTCTCCCGCCGCCGCTCATTCGGGTCGGCCTTTTCCGCTGGGAGTCGACACATTAATGGAATGCAAGAAAGGCGCCTGCGCCGCCCTGGAGTGGCGTAGCCGTTTCCTCGCCGAGGGCACGTTGGATGAGCACGGTTACGAGCAGGCGCTGCGCAATGCACAAGCGCTGGAGCAGGCTGGGGATATCAGCACGTCAGAGTGGATCGAGCTGGTAAAGCTGGCCAATGCGGCATTGCTGGGTGTGGGATAAGTCATTCTTTGCGTTGGGAAATCTGTCCACAAAAAACGTGGGTAGGTCTGTGGATAAAGTGCTGTAAGCCATGCCAGTGGCGGGCTCTGTTAAATTGAGCAGAAATTGAACAGCCTTTTCGAAGGGCTGTTCATGGCGCCCGGCCGGCCTGGCGCAGGGCTATCAGCAAGTCGCGCACCCGGGCGGGCAGCTCGCCAGCCGGGTATACCGCGTGCATCTGCGGGTCCTGGCCAGTGCTGGAGGTCAGGCGGTATGGCGCGCATACCCGCACCAGGCGCCCGGCCTTGACCTGCGCCTCGCCTACCCAGGCTGCCAGGCGCGCGATACCGGCACCCGCCAGGGCGCCGTGGTACACCGCAGTGCCCGAGGCCAGGCGCAACCGCGGCCTGGGCCGCACGCTGGTGATCTGGCCATCGCGGCAAAAGTGCCAGGCTTTGAGGATGCGCGGTGCGGTATGCAGGATCAGCGAGTGGCCTTCCAGCTGTTCGGGATGCGCCGGCGTACCGGCCAAGGCCAGGTACGCCGGGCTCGCATACAAGTGCCGCTGGTAGGGCCAAAGCGGGTAGCCGATCAGTTCGCTGGACTGCGGGAAGGCGCCGCGGACTGCGAAATCCAACTTGCCCAGCAGTGGGTCGAGCGCTTCGTCGCTGTACTGCACATCCAGCGTGACTTGGGGGTGGCGACGGGAAAAATCCGCGAGCACTTGGGGCAACAGGTGTTCGGCCAACAGTTGCGGCACGGCGAAGCGGATCCAGCCTTGTGCGTTCCCGCTGAGCGCAGCCAGTTCGTCGGCTGCATCGCGTTGCACATCCAGCAAGCGCTCGGCGTGCGGCAGCAAGCGTTCGCCCGCTGCGGTCAGGGTGACCGCATTGGCGTTGCGGTTCAGCAACTTGCTCCCGGCGTTGTCTTCCAGGGTTTGCACCGCGCGTGTAACCGCGCTGGGCGAACGCCCTAACGCCCGGGCCGCGGCGACAAAGCTGCGCTTGTGCGCGACGCTGACGAACGCCTGAATTTCCCGCAGCATGTCCAATGCCATGCGCTGCTCCTTGTTGCAGTTTTCGCAATATGGCATTTCAACACAGCCACGCCCTTTTGGTTAGCCTTGCACCTGTACCCACTGCCTGGAACCGCGTCATGATGGATATCGCTGTACTTTCTGTATTCGCCTTTGCCGCCGGCCTGATCGATGCGGCCGTGGGCGGCGGCGGCTTGATCCAGATTCCCGCGTTGTTCAACGTGCTACCCACCGCGCAACCGGCGGCATTGCTAGGCAGCAACAAGCTGGCTTCGGTGTGTGGCACGGCCTTCGCAGCGCGTTCGTTCATCCGCAAGGTCACGTTGGACTGGGGCTTGATCGTGCCCGCGGCGGTCAGCGCCTTTGTCATGTCGTTCGCTGGTGCTGCCACGGTGTCGCTGCTGCCGCCGGGGGTAATGCGCCCGGCGGTGTTGGTGCTGATCGTGCTGATGGCGGTGTACACGTTCTGCAAGAAAGACTTCGGCACCCTGCACAAACCGGCCCGAATCGGCCGCAAGGAGCAATGCCTGGCAGTGCTGATCGGTGGGGCGATCGGTTTCTACGATGGCCTGTTCGGCCCTGGCACCGGCAGCTTCCTGATCTTCCTGTTCATCCGCTTCTTCGCCCTGGATTTCCTGCACGCATCGGCCTCGGCCAAGGTCGTGAACATTGCCACCAACCTGGCGGCGCTGGTGTTTTTCGTGCCGTCGGGCAACGTGCTGTACGCCATTGCCCTGCCCATGGCCCTGTGCAATATCCTTGGCGCGTTGACTGGCACCTGGCTGGCCGTGCGCAAGGGCGCGGGCTTCGTTCGCGGGCTGTTCCTGGTGCTGTTGTGCGTGCTGATCGCCAAGCTGTCGTGGGATGTGTTCGTCGGCTGACTCACACCACCTGGCGCTGCGGGTCGGCATGCTCCACACAGTTGCGGCCGTGGGCCTTGGCCCGGTACAGCGCCTGGTCGGCGCTGGCCAGCAGCAGGTCCAGGCTGGGTGACGGCATGTGCGCTTCGCAGCCGGCCACGCCAATGCTGACCGTAATTTGCAGGCATTTGTCGCCCTGGACCACGTGCAGGTCCTGCACGGCACGGCGCAGCCGTTCGGCGGTGAACGTGGCCCGCTCGGGCGCAAGGCCTGGCATCACCACGACGAACTCCTCGCCGCCCAGGCGGGCAAACAGTTCATTGTTGTGCAACTGGTCTTGCAGGGCGCCGGCGAACTGGCGCAACACCTGGTCGCCCACGGCATGGCCATGGACGTCGTTGATCGACTTGAAGTGGTCGATGTCCAGCATCATCAGGGTCAGTGGCAGTGCCTGGGCCTGCTGCCGGCTGTCCAGCAGCGCGCTCGCGCGGCGGGTGAAGGCGCTGCGGGAGAGCGCGCCGGTGAGGTGGTCGATGGTGGCCTGGTGGGCCAGGCGGGCCATGAGGCTGCGGTTGGCCTGGCTGACGCAGGCCACCACCAGCGGCCCGAGCACCAGCATGGCAATGCCCAGGCGCGCGGACAACAGTGTCGTCACCCCCGGCGCACTTTGCGGCACGCTGAAATGCATGAGGTTTTGTGCCACGGCCACGATCAGTGTACTCCCAGCGGTAAGCGCCAGCAGCGACACCAGAAACGGCGAGTAGGTCCAGGCACACCACAGCAGTGCGGCGATGGGGAAGGCAATGGCGCCAGGGCCGCCGAAGGCAATGCTGAACGCCAGTGAGGCCAGCAGCCCCAGCAGTGGTGCCAGCCGTACAGGCTGCGCGCCACCGCGTATAAGGGCTCGCATCGAGGGTGCAGTGAGCAGTACGGGCAGGATCAGCACACTGGTCGAGAACTGTTCGCTGAACCACGCCCGCCAGGTGGCGCCAAGGGACTGTTCAAACCAGGGCGCGGCCATGGCTGCTGCCATGCTGGCCGCGACCACGGCGCCGGCGGCACAGGCGGCGAACACGCTGAGTACACCCTGGGGGGTGCGCAAGCGCCGGTGCACACGGGGCAGGCGCGACAGTAGCAGCCAGAGAGTGACCACGACACCCAGGTTGCACAGGTTGAACCACAGTGCGGGCAGCCAGGCGCTGCCGCACAGCAGGTCGGCGCCGACCATGGCCAGCCACACCAGGCTGAAGCCGGCCAGCGTGGCTTGGCGCGGGTGCCGCAGCAACACGCCGGCCAGTACCGCATTCACAGGCCAGAACAATGACAGGGACTCGATCGGGCGCGCAAGAATGCCGCCCAAGGTAAGGCCGAAGGTCAGGCATAGCAGAGCAACGTAGGGCAACAGGCGCGATGGGGCTGGGAAAACCATGGGCTCGACCGGCAAGCGGAGACGAAATCCAGGACAACGCCTTGTAGCACCTGGGACTTTGCTCGTCAGTGTGTTTCGTCATGGCAGTTGATGTCAATCTGCCGCGGCCGGTCGCAATAATGCCAAATTGTCACTACTGCTTGGCGTTGTTACTGCAGGCCGAAGAACCACGGCACCATCAGCACAGTGACCAGCATCACCAGCACGGTGAACGGCACACCGATCTTGACGAAATCGGCGAAGCGGTATTGGCCCGGGCCCAGCACCAACGTGTTGACCGGCGAAGACACCGGCGTCATGAACGCCGCCGATGCAGCCAGCGCCACGGTCATGGCAAACGGGTAGGGCGACATGCCCAGCTGCGCCGCCGTGCTGACCGCAACGGGTGCCATCAGCACGGCCGTGGCGGTGTTGGAGATGAACAGGCCGATCACCGCGGTAACCGCAAACAGGCAGGCCAGAATGGCACTGGGGCCGGCTCCGCCCAGCACGCTGACCAGGCCGCCCACGGCCAGGTCGATGCCGCCGGTTTTCTGCAGTGCCTGGGCAAATGGCAGCATGCCCACGATCAGCACCAGGCTCTGCCAGTGGATGGCGCGGTAGGCGCTGTTCATGTCGATGCAACGGCCTGCGCCCATCAGCAGGCAGCCGATCAGCGCGGCGATGACGTTGGGTACCACGCCGCTGACCATTAGCCCCACCATGACTGCCAGGCTCAGCAACGCCTGCGGTGCGCGAGTGCGGGCTGGTGCTACCTGGTCGATCTCTGCAGGCAGGCTCAGTACCAGGAAGTCCTTGGGTTTGCCCTGCAGCAGGCGCACAGCCTTCCACGGGCCGACCACCAGCAGGGTGTCGCCAAGGCGCAGCTTTTCTTCTACCAACTGGTCTTCAATCGCCGCTTGCTCGCGGCGCAGGCCTACCACGTTGAGGTCATAGCGGGTACGAAACGCCAGTTCAAGGATGCTTTTACCGATCAGCTGCGAGCCAGGCGGCAGCGACACCTCGGCCATGCCCAGTTCCTGGGACTGGTCGATGAAATAAGCCGCCTTGAAGTGCAGGGGCTCCAGTTGCATGGTCTGGCACAGGCTACGCAGGTTGTCATGGTTGGCGAACAGGTCGAGCAGCAGTACGTCGCCCTGGTGCAGCACCGTGTTGGAATCGGCGGTGATGACCCGGGTGGTGAACTTGTGCTGGCGCTCGATACCGATCACGTTGGCGCCATGCCGCGTACGCAGTTCCAGTTCGCCAAGGGTATGGCCGATCAGCGGCGAGTGTGGGCGAATACGCAGGCGCCGCTCGCGCCCGTTGAGCTTGTAGTCCAGTACCAGGTCCAGCAGGGTGCGGCGGCTTTCCACGCGGCCGTCCTTGCGCACTTCGCCATTGAGCCAGTTGCGGGTCAGTAGCATGTAGCCGACACCCAACACCAGCACCACCAGGCCGAAGGGGGTGAAACTGAAGAAGCTGAAGCCGGCGTGGCCATGGCGTACCAGCTCGCTGTGCACCACTACGTTGGGTGGCGTGGCGACCAGGCTGAGCATGCCGCTGATCAGGCCGGCGAAGGCCAGCGGCATCATCAGGCGGCTGGGCGAGAGCTGCAGGCGCGCGGCAATGCTCAGCACCACCGGGATGAAAATGGCGACCACGCCTGTGGAACTCATGATCGAGCCCAGGCCGGCTACCGCCACCATCAGCAGCACCAGCAGGCGCGCCTCGCTGTTGCCGGCCCGCTCGCTCATCCACTCGCCAATGCGGTAGGCAATGCCGGTGCGGACCAGGCCCTCGCCGATCACGAACAAGGCGGCGATCAGCACCACATTCGGGTCGCTGAAGCCGGCCAGTGCCTGCTCCACGCTGAGGATGCCCAGCAGCGGCAGGGCAAGGATCACCATCAGCGCAACCACGTCCATGCGTGGGCGGTTGATGACGAACAGGACAATGACGATGGCCAGCAGGCCAAGCACCCAAAGCAACTCTTGGTTCATGGGGAGGGGGTGTTCCTTCACACAGGGGCACGTTAGACAGTAGCAGCCAGTGTGCCAGCTCGCGGTGAAGGGGGTGTTGATGTACTGCAGGGTTCAAGGCCGCTGCTGCCGATCGGCGTCAGCGGCCCCGTCCAGCTCGGCTGGTCAGTGACGGTGCCGGCGGTGCTTCTTGCCGCCACGGTCGTCGTCGCCCAGATGGTTGCCCAAGGCGCCCCCGGCGGCGCCACCCAGGCCTGCGCCTACGGTCGAGCCGGTCTGCCCGCCAACTGCACCGCCCAGCAATGAGCCGCCCGCCGAGCCCAGGCCGCCGCCCAGCGCCGCTTCGGTACGGTTGCCCTTGCGAGCCCCTACCGCACTGCCTGCTGCGCCGCCAACGCCAGCACCAATGGCTGCGCCGGTCTTGCCGCCCAGTTGCTGACCAACCACATTACCCAATACGCCACCCAGGCCACCGCCGATGGCGGCATTACCATCACCGGCGAAAGCGCCTTGGCATAGCAGCAGGCCAAGGGCAACGGAAGGCAGAGTCAGACGCATGATATGAACCTCGAAAATTTCACCAGGTTAAGGTGCCGCCTGAACGGCGGCGAGCCGGGGCTGTAGCCGCTTCAGCGTTAGTAGCGGTCGCCGCGGTATTGACGCTCGTCATCGTCGCGGTGATGCCGGTGGTGGCGATGGTCACGGTCGCGATCACGCCAGCCATCGTCGTCATGGTAGCGATGGCTGTGGCAACCTGCAGTCAGCAGTACAACAGCAACCAGCGAAAGGCTTGCAAGACGGTTTGTCACGAGATAGGTCCTTGATCCACAAAGGTTTACCGCACACTTTCTGAGACCCGGATCGATCCATTTGGTTTCCTGGGCGGGCAAAAATTTGTGCTATCCACGATCTTCCACGTGCTTCTCGGTTGCTGTTCTGTCCCGTACGGTCATGGCCGGGCGCCCGTGGCGGCTCTAGACTGCACGGTAAGCCGCAGCCAAGACGGCATTCTGCCACTCAGTGAATCATGATGATCGCGCATACTCCTACCTTGTTCGCCGCTGTTGCTTTGGTTGCCACCATCCTGGCGTTCTGCCTGTTGCTGGTCGGGCACGGCAACCGCCGCGACAACCTGATGCTCACCGGTTGCGGGTTGCTGGTGCACGCGCTGGCTTACGTCTGCTACACCCTTTACGCCCAGGCCCCCCTGTGGCTCAGCTACGGGCTGGGCAACAGCCTGCTTTCGCTGGCGCTGGCCTTCTATACGGCCAGCTTGTTCCGTGTGCGCGAGCGGGTAGTGCCCTGGCGGGTCATTTTCATCATCCCGGCGTTCATGCTGGTGGGGTTGATGCTGCTGCTCGATACCCTGGAGCCGCGCATGTTGCTGGCGACCCTGGTGCTGATGTTGCAATGTGCGCTGATCCTTTATTGGGCATGGCGCCATGGCGAACGACCGGGCAAAGCGCACCTGCTGCTGGAGATCGGTGCGCTGATCAGCCTGGTAGGCCTGGGCATGCGGGTGGTTGCGGTGGCCAATGGCACGGCTGTGGAAATGCGCTATGACACCAGCAACCTGAAACAGAGCATCTCGGTAGCCATTGGCACCGTGACGGTCATGATGTATTCGATCGGGCTGGTGCTGATGGCCAAGGAGCGCAGTGAATCGCGCCTGCAGCACCTGGCTTTGCATGATGTGCTCACCGGTACCCTCAACCGTCGGGCGATTCTCGAGCGCTTTGCCAGCGAACTGGACCGCGCACGCGGGCAGCAGGCGAGCCTTGCGGTGGCGATGATCGATATCGACCATTTCAAGCGCATCAACGACTTGTATGGGCACTTGGCCGGTGACGAAGTGTTGTGCCATTGCGTACGCCAGTTGCAGCAACGCCTGCGCCAGGGCGATAGCCTCGGGCGTTACGGTGGAGAGGAGTTTCTGTTGCTGCTGCCTGCTACCGACCGCGCCGGGGCGCTGACTGCCGTGCAAGGGCTGCGCGAGGCCATTGCGCGCAGCCCGGCCCGGTTTGCCGGTGACCACATCGAGCTACGTTTCAGCGTTGGCCTGTGGTGCGGTGTGCCGGGGAACAAAGACAGCACCGCCAGCCTGTTGGCGCAGGCCGATGCGGCGCTTTACCAGGCCAAGGCCGCCGGGCGCGACACCGTGCACATGGTGGCGCTGGACGCAGCGGGTTGAATCAGGACGCAGGCTGAATGGCCAGCACCACGCCGTTGGTAATCTGTATCAGCACATAGTGATCGCCCATGCGCACCCAGTGGCTTTCCTTCTCAGGCTGTGGCAGGCCCTTGGCTTTCCAGTTCTTGATGGCTTCCTCGTCACGCTTGTACTGGTCTGGCGCTTTGTCACCGACCTTCAGCTCGCGGTTGTGGGTTTCCGGCGCAGTGACGCTTTCTTCGCTCGAGGGGGCAGCGGTGGCGGCCAATGGCAGGCAGGGCAGGGCGGCTAACAGTAGATAGTGCAGTTTCATGGCAATGTCCTTATGACGGCTTGTATTGTCTGCGACAGCGGAATACGCGTGACAATTCACTCGCGCTGCGTGCCAATGCTAGAGTCGCTTCTTTTTCAAACCCCCGAGGATGGAACATGCGTGCGATTCTGCCGATGGCTGCGGCGCTGATGCTGGTTGGTTGTGCTGCTGCGACCATGGACACTGCCCGCGGCGGCAAGCCGACGGCGCAGCTCGACTCGCAGAAGGCGCCAGAGCTGGTGGCCCAGTGCATTCAGTACAGCTGGCAGGAAGAGAGGGTGTTCGGTGACGATGCCAGTGGCTACCTGCAGCCGCGCAAGCAGGGTGGGTTGACGGTGTATACGCGTGAAGCCGAAGCGTTCGTGGATGTGTACCCGCAGGCCGGTGGCACGCGGGTCGACTACTACGCGCAGAAGCACGACGGCGTGGCGCTGCAGCGCCGGGCAGCGGCAGCGACCTGCTTGTAAGGGTATTTGGCTACCCTTTGGCGGACAGAGACAGCTGGTTTACATTTTTTTGCAAGGTAGTTCTGTCGGCCAGTGAGTGCGGCGTCTAGCATCAATTGCTCGCATTCAAGGAAGACACCATGGACCATTCCCTGCAACTCAACCGTGCCAGTTGGGATGAACGCGCCCCGCTGCATGCTGCCTCGAAGGACTACGCAATCGAACAGCTCGTCCGCGACCGCGACCGGCTGTCCGACACCGTGCGTTTTGATTTGCCATTGTTGGGCGATATCGACGGCCTTGATGTGATCCACCTGCAGTGCCACATCGGCACCGACACCCTCTCCCTGGCCCGCCTTGGCGCACAGGTGTGCGGGTTGGACTATTCTGCCGCTTCGTTGGCCGAGGCCAGGGTGTTGGCAGCACGCTGCAAAACGTCTATCGAGTATGTCGAGTCTGATGTTTACGCGGCTGACAAGGCGCTGCCAGGGCGCACCTTCGATCTGGTCTACACCGGTATTGGCGCGCTCTGCTGGCTGCCTCGCATCGAGCCCTGGGCCCGTACCGTCGCGGCCTTGCTGAAACCGGGCGGGCGGCTGTTCCTGCGCGATGGCCACCCCATGCTGATGGCTGTCAACGAGGACCACCAGGACCGCTTGCAGCTCGAATACCCCTATTTCGAGCAGCAGGAGCCAACGGTGTGGCATAGCGACCAGACTTACGTCGAAACCGATCAGCGGCTGGCTCACAGCGAAACCCACGAATGGAACCACGGTCTTGGCGAGGTGATCAGTGCCTTGCTGAGCCACGGCCTGCACCTGACCACGCTGGTCGAGCACCAGAGCATTCCCTGGGAGGCGCTGCCAGGGCAGATGATCAAGGGCGACGACGGCGAGTATCGCCTTCGCGAACAGCCCGCACGCCTGCCCCTGAGCTATACCCTGGTGGCGGTCAAAACCTGATCAGGACAGAAAACCACCGTCGACGTTCAGCGCGGTGCCGGTGGTATAGCTGGAGGCATCGCTGGCCAGGTAGAGCACCGCGCCGGCCATCTCCTTGGGGTCGGCCACGCGTTTGAGGGGGATCTGCTGCAAGGCCGTGTTGAGAATGGCATCGTTCTTCACCAGCGCCGAGGCGAACTTGGTGTCCGTGAGGCCCGGCAGCAGGGCGTTGCAGCGGATACCGAACTGGGCGCATTCCTTGGCGAACACTTTGGTCATGTTGATGACCGCTGCCTTGGTTACCGAATAGATACCCTGGAACAGGCCTGGCGAAACCCCGTTGATCGAGGCCACGTTGATGATGCTGCCGCCGCCATGTTCGCGCATCAGCTTGCCGGCCTCGACCGACATGAAGAAGTAACCGCGGATGTTGACGTCCACGGTTTTCTGAAAGGCGCCCGCGTCGGTGTCCAGCACGTTGCAGAATTGCGGGTTGGTGGCGGCGTTGTTGACCAGCACATCCAGGCGCCCGAACTGCTCGCGGATGCCGGCAAACACGTGCTGGATCTGCTCCAGTTCACCGATGTGGCAGGCCACCGCCGTAGCCTTGCCCCCTGCAGCGGTGATGGCGTCCGCAACTTGCTGGCAGCCCTCCAGCTTGCGGCTGGAAACGATCACGTGGGCACCTTGCTGCGCCAGCAAGTGCGCAATGGCCTCGCCAATGCCACGGCTAGCGCCGGAAACGAAGGCAATTTTGCCATCGAGGTCGAACAGGTGGGTCTTGGGCATGCTGTTTTCCTTGTAATCCGTGGTGGGCGGGGCTCAAAGGCTGGACTTGGCGATGACCTGCAGGGTCATCTGTTCCAGCAAGCGGTTCATGTGGATGAACTGGGCGAAGCGCTTGTCCTGGGTCTGGCCGTGGTAGTAGCGGTAGTAGATCTGCTGGACGATGCCGGCCAGGCGGAACAGGCCGTAGCAGTAGTAGAAATCGAAGTTTTCCAGGCGTATTCCGGCCCGCTCGGCGTAGTAGTCAACGAACTGCCGACGGCTGAGCATCCCTGGTGCATTGCTGGGTTGGCGGCGCATGAGTTGCACTGGGGCCGGGTCACCGGCTTCGATCCAGTAGGCGAGGCTGTTGCCCAGGTCCATCAAAGGGTCACCCAGGGTGGCCATTTCCCAATCCAGTACACCGATGATGCGCATAGGGTTGTCCGCGTCGAGGATCACGTTGTCGAAGCGGTAATCGTTGTGCACGATGCCGGGCCGCGGGTGGTCGGCGGGCATTTTCTCGTGCAGCCAGGCGGTCACGTGTTGCCAGTGCGGCGCATCCGGTGTCAGGGCCTTCTCGTAACGGTTGGTCCAGCCTTCTACCTGGCGCTGCACGTAGCCTTCCGGCTTGCCCAGGTCGGCCAGGCCGCAGGCGCTGTAGTCCACCTGGTGCAGTTCGACCAGCCGATCGATGAAGCTTTTGCACAAGGTTTCGGTGCGCTCGGCATCCAGCTTGAGTTCAGCCGGAATGTCCGAGCGCAGGATGACGCCCTTGACCCGTTCCATCACATAGAATTCGCTGCCGATCAGGCTGGTGTCGGTGCAGTGTACGTAGGCCTTTGGGCAGTACGGGAAGCCGCTGTTCAGTTGGTTGAGGATACGGAACTCGCGGCCCATGTCGTGGGCGGACTTGGCCTTCTGGCCGAACGGCGGGCGGCGCAGCACCAGGTCGCGACCAGGGTAGCTGACCAGGTAGGTGAGGTTGGAAGCGCCGCCCGGAAACTGGCTGATGCTGGGCTGGCCATCAAGGCCGGCGATGTTGGCCTTCAGATAAGAATCGATGACGCCCGCGTCGAGCTCTTCGCCGGGGCGTGCCTGGGTGGACTGGTCGGTGAGCGTCATGCGTTTTCCTTATTCTCGATCGCAGGAACTATTGGCTAATCTAATGGCCTGCCCGTTATGGAACAAGCGTCCCAGGTGCGTAATAGGTGGGGGTGTTGCTGTACGATCAGCTGCCTTGATGCAGCCATTGATGGGTGGTGCAGGCAAAAAAAAAACCGAAGCCGGTCAGGCTTCGGTTTTCGATCATGCGCTGTTCCCGGCCTTCAGGATGGGAACAGTTCGCTCAACTTCATCGACAACATCATGTCGCCTTCTACGCGCAGCTTGCCGCCCATGAAGGCCTGCATGCCGTCGGTTTCGCCACTGACGATGCCCTTCAGGGTTTCGCTGTCCATCACCAGGGTGCAGTTGGCATCCGGGTTTTCACCTTCCTGCAGTTCGCAGGTGCCGTCCTTGACGATCAGTGCGTAGTGCTTGTCTTCATCGGTGATGTTGAAGCCGAACACCAGGTCCAGGCCGGCGGCAGCGGATGGGTTGAACTTCTCTTGCATCTTTTTGACGGCATCAGCTACGGAGGTCATGGCGCATTCCTTATTGAGTGATTTACACGTCCCCGCAGGGACATAACTAGCCGGCTTTATCGGTAAGTGACAAGCTCCGGCGCCCTCAACAGCTGCACATGGGCCTGGCTGTTGAAGGAAGCCAACGCGACGTCGCGGCCGCGAAACTTCAGCTGGCTGAGCGACGTGTTGATGATCTGCCAGTTCAGCGCGAACGCCTGGCTGGGGGTGATACGGGTCACCAGGTGGAGCAGGGCAGCAATGGTGCCCCCCGAGGTGAAGATAGCGATGTTGTCGCCGCTGCCGGCTGCATCCAGCACGCGTTGCAGGCCGGCGTGCACACGGCCGGTGAAGGCCTGCCAGGTTTCCAGGTCATCGCCGCCGTGCTCGCCATCGTGCCAGCGCTGCACCATCAGTGCGAACAGGCGCTGGAACTCGCTGCGGTGCTCGGCACCGTTGCGCAGCACTTGCAGCGCATCGGGCTCTGCCGGCAGCAGCCCAGGCAGCATGGCCCGGATAACACCGTCGGCATCGAACTCGTTGAATGCCACGTCGGTCTCTACAGCGGGTACCGGGCAACCCGTAGCGTGCAAGGCCTGCAGCGCCAGGCGCGCGGTGTCCTGCTGGCGGCGCAGGTCCCCAGCTACGCAGCGGTCCAGCCGCACGCCGAGTTGGGCCAGGTGTTCGCCCAGCGCCAGGCTCTGACGTTCGCCCACTGGCGAAAGTACGTCGTAGTCAGCGGCACCGAAAGAGGCTTGGCCGTGTCGGATCAGGTAGAGGTTGCCCACGGAAGGTTCCGGCCTGTAGGAGGTTGCTGCGAGGTTAGGACGCGGCACAGAGGCTGTCAACGAAAAACATACAAGCGTTTGAAAAGGTTGTTTGAAAGATGTTGCCAGCGTTTGCGTACGCTGGCAGCACGCTAGATGCACCGGTATGCTTGCAACAGTTACGCGCCGTGATGGCGCTGGTATTTAAGGAGTCAACGTGGAGTTTCTTGCCAACTGTCCTTGATCTCGGGTAAAGCCAAGCAGCACGGGGCTTCCACCCAAAATGACCATCCTCACCGTTGAATCCAGTGTCACAAATCGTCCCAACGTGTCACAAATCGCAGTGCCCTACGTCTACCGTAGAGCCTCGGGTCGGTATCACCTTCGGGTCCGCCTCAAGGGCTGCCACGACTCCTGTACGATCTCGCTCAAGACCACTAATCGACCTGCTGCCATGACTACCGCAAAGCACCTCCTTCAGACCCTCAAGGCTTTTCACCTCGATAAGCCTGACGCAACGTGGGAGGAACTACGGGACAACCTTCGGTTCATCGCTGAGGAAGCGTTAGGCAATCCTCAGGGTGATGCCTACGGGCTGGTACTGGATGAGGTCTCTGAGAACCTCGCTGAGATTGCCGAAACGATGCCCCTGGGGTTAGCTCAGGCGCAGACCGTTCTAATGGCTCAAAGAGTCCTTGCGGCTGCTCAAGGCAGGCACAGTGGGGACCTGAGAGGGCTGGTCGAGCTGCTCAATGGGGACCTGAAGGGGTCTATAGGTAGCATCAATCAGAGTGGCTGTATTGATAGTGACGAGCTTGTGCCTGTCCCTATCTGTAAGTCGCTCTCTAAGGGCACCTCAGCGACCTCTTTCAGCGGCCTCTACGAAGCCTTCAAGGCAGAGCGGGGCGGTGATCTGTCGGCCAACACCCTGAAGAACTGGGAGAGTTGCACCAAGACCATCGTCGGGCACCTCAGGGATGCCGATATGGCCAAGCACTCAAGGGCGACCTTTGTGGGGCTCCGTGACGCTCTCTTGGCTGATGGTCGCAAGCCATCATCTGTTAACAAGATCATGACTCATGCTTCCTCTGTCATTGGCTGGGCTGTGGCCACCGGTCTCATTGACCGTGACTACTCCAAGAAGCTGGCCATTGCCAAAGGTGCCGAGAGCGCCCGTGAGGCGTTCACTGAGGACCACCTTAAGGCTCTACAGGTCTGGGCTGTGGGCAACCTCGGTGAAGACTGGAAAGCATCAGCCATTGCCCTTGGGGTTGCCACTGGGGCACGCATTGGGGAGATTTATCAGCTCACCGGCAGCGATATCTACAAGGTCGAGGGCCAGGGTACTGGCGATGGTCAGTGGGTCATGGACATCAACGACAAGGAAGGGAAGACCCTGAAGAACTCTTTCAGCCGTCGCATCGTTCCCTTGCTGGGCATCCCTGAGGACCACCTTGAGAAGCTCTCGCAGACCCAAGGGCGGTTGTTCACTCAGTCCAAGAGCGGCTTCGATCAGCTCACCAATCAGATGATCCGTGATGTGCTGGGCACCAAGACCGGGGAAGGGCTTTCGTTCCACTCGTTGAGGCACTCTATGGCATCTGACCTGAAGGCCGCTGGGGTGTCCGTAGGTATCGCTCAGGCCATCTTGGGGCATAGCTCGGGGACGCTTGCATTCGATCTCTACGGGGGCAACGCGGCAGCCTCGAGGGAGCTTATGGTAGACGCCTTGGGGATGGTGCGGGCTAAGGTTTTGGACGTATAGGCGTCAGCGTGCTGTGCCTTGGATATACTGACACTTCTATTCGCAGCTCAAAGGAGAGCCAGATGATTGGCAAGGATATTCAGTTTATTTTGTCCGGAGGCGAGACTGTATGCTTTGAAGATGCAGTCTATTCCTTAGACTTTCCAGATGCAGACGTTGTTACAGGCGCGGATGGTACCTCGGCATTCTTGGTTCGGGCAGGTACATTTGCTATCAAGATACCTGATTTTAGTGGTTGGTTTGGGGCTGAAGGCGTGACTGTGGACGGGACGTATTACGAAGTAAAAAGAAACTTCCGTATCCCGGAGCGGGATGGTGAATGGCTGATCTACCATGTGAGCCATTGATTTGTATCAAGGGTCTACCGCTTGCCGGTAGGCCTGCTTTGAAAAGCGCAATTTCATGGGCATCGAGCTGGATGTCCTCGTGGGTCACCCTAAGCATGACCTGCTGTTCGTGGCGACTCAGGTGGCCCGAGCGGCTGGCTTGAAAGACCCAAGTGCATCGGTCTCGGTCTTCCGGTCCAACAATGCGGGAATCTCTGGAGCCTTCCAGTGGCGTGAAATCCTCGTGGCCTTGAAGCAGACTCAAGGCTCGGTCTTGAGCCAAGTTCAAGGCTTGCCAACAAGTCGAGTGGTGCAGGCCAACTCATGGCTTGCCACTGAGGGCTGGGTCTACAGGATGCTCATGCGGGGCGACTCGAAGGCCGCTGAGTCCTTCCGCTCGTGGATTGCCGACGAGGTGGTCCCGACCATCCGCAAAACCGGCCAGTACAACGCTGCTGAGTCGGACAACCCGATTGCCGTGGGCATCATGGATGGCGATGTCGCAAAACCCCTCACTATGGCTGCACTCCCGCAGCGGCCACAGGAGGACCATAAACATGACCAGTTACGACCCAGCCCAGCACGAGGCGATCACCACCGCTGCACTCTCCGTTCCCAAGCGTGGCCGGGGCCGACCCACCAAGATCATCGCCAACTTATTCTACGGCTTCATCGGGCCGACCACCGACTACGGTCAATATCCCCACTTCGCAATGGACATCCTTGAGGGCATCGCAAGGCTCGACTGGCATGACCGCCCAATCGGCGCTGGTGGCTCGTCCAAACCTCTGTCCGTGAAACGTCTTGTTGCCATCCTTGCAGAACTTGAAGTCGTCTCAGCGGCCAACGTTATGGCGCAATACAGGTTGGGTCTCCGACAAGCACAGCGGTATGTGAAGGCCATCGAACTGGCAATGCCGTACCTGCTCAAGAGTCGCCCCGATGAGCTGATCCATGAGATGCGCTATGGCTTCCTGAAGACCAGCCGTGTCAACGAATGGGAAGACCAGGGCGAACCACCAAGTCCTGAAGTCCTCGCCAAGCTGCACCACGACCTGAGAACGCTGGGCGCTGAGGCTGCCTGAATAAATGCCGCATACTTAAAAGAAAACTCAACGAGACCCAAGCGGCCAACGGAATCGACAAGCTCATCGAGTAGACCCAGAGGGAGAGGGGTAATTGTAATTACACCCCTCATCTTTCATTCATCTCAAAGGGCATCTTTAAGAACACCTCAAAGGAGACCTCACACCATGACCATCATTGTCTGCCCAGCTAACTCACGCCTCACCGATCAGGACGTGTCTATCTTGTCCACTGTATTCCCTCGACCTGCTCGAACCCAGCTCATTGAGCTACGCCGAACTCTCAGTGACCACCGTTTCAACTTCAGGACCTACAAGGATGGACAGGTCACCTTTGACATGGATGGTCTGGCCCAACGGATCCTCGCTAAGTGTCCCCAAAAGACTCTCGACCGTTTGAATCAACTACTTGAACAAGGGTTGTGTCTTCAAGCCATCGCCTCGACTCACTTGAGGATTCCATTGAGTGGCTCTGAAGGAATCTCACTCACAACTTAAAGGCGTCCGTCAAGACTGTCGTTAAAAACCCTCACTATGGGTAAGACAGGAAGACCAACAACAAAATAATTTCCTCGCCCCTGCACAACAGCCGTCGCCACGGTTGATCCCTTCGACGCCCTTCAGGCTTGCCATGTCCTGAATCAGCGTCATCAACACCACTTGAAACCCAGAACCTTTTGATCGTCCTTGAAGATGCCCGCGAAGGCTTTCTCCTTGGCCGTCTGGTCGTGCGCGTCTATGGCGCAAGGACGAATCAAAGGGTCCCCAATAGGAGAACCCAAACCATGAAAATCACTATCACGAAAGTCCTGAAGAACGAAGTCACCGTGTCGGGCCAGACCCTGAACCGTGAGTACGTCGAGAACATCATGCTGCCCATGTTGGTCGCCCAATGCGGGACCGTTAAGGGCCAGCAATTCGAGATCGTTAAGGCGTTCGATGAGGCCGGTCTGTCGCTCCAAGCGATTCCTGTAGTTGCCCGAGAGTACCGCCAAGACCAATACCAGAAGGCTCAGGAGCGTGCTCGCTTGCAGGCTGAGGCCAATGCCCATGCCGAGCGGTGCCGTGAATGGTCGCCTCGTGAGATCGCCCAAGCGAAGGCCGATAAGGAGGCCCGAGCCGCTGCCATTCGTGAGCATGGTGCCCGTATCCGTGCCGCCTCCCGTGCCAATAGCGCTGGCTGGTAACAGCACCTCGACACACAACCACTTCATTCATCTATTCAGGAGACAACAATCATGACTAAACCATTCGAGTACACCAAACCTTCGACCTATTCCACTGCCATTGTCGATGGAAACACCGGGTCAATCCGATTCAACACCGCCGATGTTCGACCTGAGACCCAAGCGGCCACCGATGTGTCCGTCTATGTGGAGGCCCTCGTGGAGGCCGCTGAGGACTATTTGAACGGCGATGAGTGGCGAGAGGCTGCCATGGAGGCAACTCCTTGTGAGTTCCGTCCGGCTGGCTCTGAGGCCACTGGGCAACAAATCATCACCATGGCCGACCGCTCTGTCACCTTCGACCCTCGCAAGAACTGGGATAACCAGACCATCGACAAAGGTGAAGTGCTGGCCGGTTCTGTGATCTTCACCGAGGCCACTGACACGGCATTGGTCATCAGCCACCGTGCCACCATCCTCGACCACAATCTGATGGCAGGCTTCACCGTGCAGTCTATGGAGCAGACCGCTGAAAAGATGCTTCGTGACATCGAGCACAGCGCAGCCGGTAAGGTCGCTGCCATCTTGGCGACTGCCCCAAGCACCGAGAGCGTATCCGAGGCCAAGCCCACGGGTAAGCCTGTCGAGATCGCTGAGGACCTCATCGACATCCTGACCCTGAACATCAACCAGACCGTAGGGACCTCGCTGAGCGACTTCGTGATCCTGCTGCCCGTGTCGCTGGTGGCTGTCCTTGAGCGTGCTGCTCAACGTGCTGGTCTGGGCTCCATTGAGGAACTCATTGGCGCAGGCGTTCAGGCGTACACCGGCAACGACCATGGCATCTTCATGTTGCCCAAGCTGTTCACCTCACTGAGCTACCGTGAGCGTCAAGACGGCAACGTTTGGCGCATCGAAGCGACCCGCAACCCGAGCGCCCAAGGCTGGGACCTTGAGATCATGGCTGTGGTGGACATCATCGCCAATGGCATGGTCAAGGTAGCTCTGACCGAGGATCGTCTTCAGACCGTTCAAGTGCCGTTTCCGCTGGTCACTCGCATTGCCCTGAGCTGATCTAAGGGAAACCCTGAGCTGATCTAAGGGAAACCCTGATAGCCCCGTAAGGCCGGACCTAAAGAGGGACCGGCAGGGGCACAGCTTCACCTATCCGCATCATCGCCCGTCGCTGGGCATCTATCTAACCGAAAGTCTTTCTGTTTGTTCCTTCATGCCACCGGCAGAACCCTTGGTCGGGTCTTTCGGCTGCCGGTGGGAGCGAACTTGAGGGAGCAAACAAGAGGAAAACAGACTATGACCATGACCACCAATACAGCAACCATCTTCGAGAACATCTCCAAGGCCGGAGCGGTATCCTCAACGACCCTCAACGGCTTACCCGGTATGTCGTCCTTGGAGATCGCTGAGATCACCGGCAAGCGCCATGACCACGTACTCCGAGACATCCGAAAGATGCTCAACGAGCTTGAGCTAATCAACGCCCCCAAATCTGGGGAGGTTAAATTTGTCGATGCTCGTTACCCGGATGCCAAGGGTGAACTACGTCCACTGACCATTCTCGACAAAGAGCTGACCTTTACGCTGCTCTCCCGGTATTCCTTCAAGCTGTCCAACATGATCGTCAAGCGCTGGCTTGAACTGGAAGGCTCAGGGTTTGAACGTGTGTCGATACAGGCTGCTGTGGTTCACCTGCTCGAACGAGAGAAGGACAACTATCGAATCGCAATGAGGGACATCAAGGCCGCTGCAAGGCGTCTCAAGGCCCGGTAAGCGCCAAACGACACTTCCATAAACGAAGCGTGACGCGCTAAGCTCTTGGATTAAGTTGCCTACACTAAGGCCCGTCGATGAGTGTCACGCTGTGCTACACATACAAGGGCAAGCGGGTAGTTACTAAAGTGCCTGTCGAGTCTCTGACCCCGCATGCTGCGCTGTGCTTTGCCCTGCTGCAATCAGGCGCCTCTGACGACCAATCCCAAGGGAGCTGGCCGCATTCATATGAGCGCCTCCTTGAGGTAGCCCTGCAACACGAACTCACAGACGTTCGCTTTCACAAGTCACTCTAATCCCTCAAGGAGAACCCCATGGACCACCTACAGGCCCTCTACTGGGTCTGTCTGGCCGTTCAACTGGGGTTCTGGTTGTGGTCTCGCCGACCCTCTTGAGAATCTGACAGAAAAATCTGAAAGGTCACCATTACAAGACTTCCCGCGCAGGCTCCCCCGTAGGCCCTCGCATGGGTGCCCGTGGGCGCGATAGGGACCCCGGAAAGGTGCGTCGCTGAGCCTGCCTCAAGTGCTTCGGAATGTCACAGGACCGTACCAAAGTGTCACAAGCCATGGTAGCGTAGCCCTTTAATTCCGGGCATTGAGGACTACTGTGGAGTTTCTTGCCGAATACGCAAGCTTTCTCGCCAAAACCGCCACCCTGGTCATCGCCATTCTGGTGGTGTTATCGGCCATCGCCGGGCTGCGTGGCAAAGGGCGGCGCAAATCGGGTGGGCAGTTGCAGGTCACCCGTCTGAACGAGTTCTACAAGGACCTGCGCGAGCGCTTGGAATCCGGCTTGCTCGACAAGGCCCAGCTAAAGGCGCTGCGCAAGCAGCAGGCCAAGGCGGAGAAACAACAGAAGAAGGGTAAAGGCAAGGCCGACGAGCAGGGCCGGGTGTTCGTCCTGGACTTCGATGGCGACATCAAGGCCTCGGCCACTGAAAGCCTGCGCAATGAAATCACTGCCCTGCTGACCCTCGCTACCGCACGCGATGAAGTGGTACTGCGCCTGGAAAGCGGCGGTGGTCTGGTGCACAGCTACGGCCTGGCCGCCTCCCAGCTGGCGCGCATTCGCCAGGCAGGCATCCCGCTGACCGTGTGCATCGACAAGGTGGCTGCCAGCGGTGGTTACATGATGGCCTGTATCGGCGACAAGATTGTCAGTGCGCCATTCGCCGTACTGGGTTCGATCGGCGTGGTGGCGCAACTGCCCAACGTCAATCGCTTGCTGAAGAAACACGACATCGATTTCGAGGTGCTGACCGCCGGCGAATACAAGCGCACCTTGACCGTATTCGGCGAAAACACCGAGAAAGGCCGGGAGAAGTTCCAGGAAGACCTCGACATCACCCACCAGTTGTTCAAGGACTTCGTTGCCCGCTATCGCCCGCAATTGCACATCGACGAAGTGGCTACCGGTGAAGTGTGGCTAGGCGTGGCGGCCCTGAACCGCCAGTTGGTGGATACCCTGCAGACCAGCGACGAGTACCTGAGCGAACGTGCCCGCAACGCCAACCTGTTCCACCTGCACTATGCCGAGCGTAAAAGCCTGCAGGAGCGAATCGGCGTGGCAGCCAGTGGCGCGGTGGAGAACACCTTGGTGGGTTTGTGGAGTAAACTCGGCCGCCTGCGCTAACACCTTGAACCCGTTGAAATTTTTTTTCGTCGAGGGGGTTGCAAGGTTAAAAGAATGAAGACATAATGGCGCCCATCGAAACGCAGCGAACTTTGAAAAAGGTTCAGTGTTTCAAGGGGATAGCAAAGCGCAAGCTGCTATGTCCGACTTTGAGGCCGAGTAGCAAAGTGGTTATGCTCCGGATTGCAAATCCGTCTACGCCGGTTCGATTCCGACCTCGGCCTCCACCATTCGAAAGCCCCGCAGCCCTTGAGGTTGCGGGGCTTTTTTAATGCCTGCGGATTGACCCCGCCACCTGCATTTGGGACAAATTTGGGACAGCAAAGGAAATTGCGTGTCCCATCTGTCCCCGGCAAAATCCGGTGCATGGCTACCTACGAACAGCGCCCAGGCGGCGCATGGCGGGCAAAGATCCGCCGCAAAGGATACCCGCAACTGTCTGCAACTTTCGATACAAAGGCCGAGGCCCAGCGCTGGGCGGCCGAGATCGAGGGTGACATGTCGCGGGCGCGCTTCGTTGACATGCGGGAGGCAGAGCGCACGACCCTGGCCGAGGCCTTGGACCGTTACGCCAGGGAGATCACCGCGTCGAAGAAAGGCGCGAAGCAGGAGATGACCCGGATCAACAAGTGGAAGAAGCACGCTCTGGCCGACAAAGGCTTGGCTGCGCTGAAATCCAGCGACTTTGCTTTATATAGGGATGGTGAGCTCAAGGAAGGGAAGTCCACGGCCACGGTCCGGCTTGACCTGGCCATCATCAGCCACCTGTTCACGGTGGCGATCAAGGACTGGGGTATTCAGGGGCTGAGCAACCCGGTGATGAAGCTGCGGATGCCCAAGGGGGCAAAAGAGCGGGATCGACGGCCGCAAAGCTTCGAGCTCACGGCGGTGATCGAGAAGGCGGGGGAGATTCACGCCGAAATGCCGGCGATCATCCAGATAGCTGTGGAGACGGCCATGCGCCGCAGCGAGCTGCTGGGCCTGCGCCGCGAGAACGTCAAAGGCAAGCATGTGCTGCTTGAGGACACAAAGAACGGAAGTCGTCGACTCGTGCCGCTATCCACCAAGGCCAGGGCGCTGCTTGATGGCCTGCCTGCGCGCCTGGATGGCCGAGTGTTCTCGCTGGCACCTCACTCGGTCAGTCAGTACTTCAACCGAGCCTGCAAAGCTGCCGCGGTGAAAGACCTGCACTTCCACGACCTGCGACATGAGGCACATCGCGGCTGTTCGAGAAAGGGTTGTCCCTGATGGAGGTGGCCAGCATCACCGGGCACCGCACCTTGTCGATGCTCCGGCGATACACGCACCTTTGCCCTGACTCCCTGGCCGACAAGCTGGGTTAACGCACGCTGGCGAGCGTCGGCGGGGCCTGGCGCTTCCGCCCGGGCTTTGCCGGGGTGTGTAGGCCCTGCTCAAACTCTTCCAAGAACTTGCGGACGGTGGCGACCCGCCAACATACCCGCTTTCCCTGTTTAAAGAACGGCGGGAGCCAGCTCGCCCCGTCCTGTCGCGCACTGCGGATGGATGATTCAGTTCGGCCGAGCATCTTCGCCAGCTCGGGAACGTGGATGATTTCTTGCTCCATCTGTGCCTCCTTAGGCCAAGAAGTGATGCCCGACCTTCGCCGCCCGGGCGGCTTCCTCGGTGCGGAACATGAGTCGGGTGGTGCTGACGCTGCCCCAGGCGTTGTACTTGACATCAACCCACCAGGCGCCGAACTTGCGGTACGGCTCGCCGAGGATCTTCGTGACGTAGCAGTCGATCAGGTTCATGGATGGTCTCCTGGCTCAGTCCCAGCTGAGCTTGGCGGGCGTGGGCGGGATGGCTTCGAGCGTGGCCAGGTTCAACAGGGTGAAATACCCGCCGTCCTGCGGCCGCCAGCCCATGGTGTCGATGTGGATGACGTTGCCGAGGGCTGCCGGCTTGTGCAGCGGGGTGTGTCCGACCACCAGAGCCCGTAGGCCTTGCACGCCCTCGGTCTCGCCAAGCTCAATTCGGCTGCGCGACCACATGCAGGTGTTCTGCGTAAGTCGAAGCTGCTTGGCAGACTCTGGCGCTTCAAGTGCGGCCCGAAGCTGATCCCAGGACGGTAAAGGGCAGTCGGCGTGCACGACACCGACCAGCCCACCGGGCGTCTCCACCTCGATGGCGATCGGCAGCTCGCGGAACTGGGCGGCGAACTCGCGCTGCTCATCCCAGGCCAGGCCGGCGAACCAAGCGCCGCCGTTGTATACCCAGTTGTCGACGTCGCAGGTGTCGAAGCGACAGACGTAATCGTCATGGTTGCCGCGCACCGGGTGAAACCATGGCTTGGCCAGCCAGGTGAGCACGTCGCGGCACTCTGGCCCACGATCCACCAGGTCGCCAACGCTGAACAGCCGGTCAACTGCCGGATCGAAGCCGGCGGCGTCCAAGGCGGCCTGCAGTTGGGTGAAGTGCCCATGAATGTCGCCCACCGCGAAATCGCGGCCAGCAGTGTTTGCGGCGAAGCGCTTGATGCGCACCACCTCGATGTTTTCGAGCATGCAGAATCCTCGCCCGCGCATGTCGGCGGGCTTGAGTTGTAGGGGGAGGGGTTACTTCGGTGTTAGGCTGGCTTTGCGCCGGCGCTCGGCCTGGGCGAACTCTTTCGACATGCTGGCGAGGCCGCCCACCACGTCCTCGGGGAGGAGCGCGTTGTTGCAATGTGGGCAGAGCGGCGCCATCTTCGTGCTCCGCCAGGCTTCGTCCATGACCTTGGCTGCACGGCTTCGGATCTGGAATTTTTCAGCTTCGGCTAACTCGGCAGCGCGGCGGTTGAGACTGGACTGCGCTGCGCTGAACATCTCCACCAGGCCGGCGAATGCGTCGAAGGCCTCTACCTCAGATTCGCAATCACTGCACCAGATGCGGCGCTCCTTGTCGTCATAGACAAGCTTCCGGTGGTTGCAGGTCGTCTTTGGCCTTCGGGTAAGGCCCCGAGCGACCCTGATGTCTTCGATCTGGACGACCTTGACGCCGTGCGTCCAGTCTTGGGGTTCAATCGGTGCGTCACTCATCGCGGAGCCGTCCAGATCAGGTAGGCCATGTAGGCGAGGGCGATCATGGAGCCACCTGCTTGCGATAGCCGGCGTCGTACAGCGCTTCGCAATCAGCCCGGTTCACGCCAAAGCCAGTTGCTGCGTGCATCGTCTCGGCCATCTCCACAATGGCTTTCTCGCGCTCTTCCGCCTTGATCTGCTCAAGCGAGCGACGAGGGCGAACACGTTTTGCCTCGTCTCGATACATGGCAATCTTATTGCCGCACTGAACCACGCAGAATTCCTCGCGGCCTTCCGGGTCTTCACCTACGGCAACGCAAACCCCGTCGTGCCATTTTTCGAAGTCTTCGCAGGCGAATGATGCTTCAACCAGTGTGCCAACAGGCGGAAGACCTTCACCATCCCAGCGCGACGGCCGCGGTGTGATGTACTGGATCTGGCCCTGCGTGAAATTGTGCCGGTGATCGCCGGTACCGCCACCGTATGGATAGGCGCGATCCTCGGCGCCTACCACGGCGTACTGGTCCAGGTTGATCCACACCTCGGTAATGCCGTGGTGGGCCACAAGGCCGTGACCGTCTACCCACTCAGGCGCTTTGCTCCAATCGATCTTGCTCACAGCTCATACCTCTCATCAATCCAGCGCCCAGGCGCCACATGGCGCGGCAGGGCGAATGCCTCGCCAAGCGATGCAACGACGATTGCTCGGCAGGCGGCTATGTCGATTGTGTCGCCGCCACAGATCACGTCGCCGACCCTTGCCGAGAACTCGAATCCAGGAAGCAGCGCATCGAAGCGCACTCGATGGCTGAGGATTTGCTCGCTGGCTAATCGGCTGTCAGATGTGGGGCTGAAGCGCTTGAAAACGCTTCCGCCAATTGCCTGTCGAACCCCGGATTCAGTCATCCGAGCCTGCTTGCCGTTTGCCACCAGGGTGCAGTAGTCGAGCGCGTGCCCGGTCAGTTCCCTGGCTCTTACTTCGATCATTTCGCTCACATCGAATACCTCTCTACGGTCCAGCGTCCAGGCGCCGTAGCGGGTGTAGGTTCGGGTTGGGTTTCGTGCGGGTAGAGCTGGCGCTCGTTGCCGGCCTGCAGCTGGCTGTCGGGGATACAGCTGATGCCACCCTTGTAGGAGCCGCGGAACACCCAGCAGGTTACGGCGCGCTTGTCGTCGTGGATCACCTCCACATCAGGGGTGAGCTGCTCTGCGCTGGCGCCGGTGGCCAGCAGCAGGAGGCAGAGGGCGAGGCGGGTCATGGTTTGAACTCGACTGCTGGCGTGACTTGGCGCGCGAAGTCGAGCAGATCCTGCGACCAGTCCTGGCCAACGCCGTCATCAAATGCGAACAGCATGCCGCCCAGTGCTCGTCGCAGGGTCATGCACTGTTCCAGTACTTCAGTCACATGGCCGTATTCGAAGTCTTCACGCTGGTTGTCGATAAGGCGCAAGTCGATGTGGATGCTGTCCGTCCAGCAGCCTTCGTCATGGTCGAATCGATCACACCAGAAGGTGCCTTGCTCATCACGCTGGGCGAGGGTGAAGCTGTCGTACGGGCCGCCGTAGGTTGGGACTTGGCCACCTTCGATGCGCTCGATCCACATGAAGAACTTGCGCCCCGTGATCGGGCATTCATCCGGGCACCACGGTGCCGCCTGCTTTGACTTGGGCATAGCGCTTCCTTGGCCGCCATATCGCGGCAGTAAGTTGTACATGTGGTTGGGTTCGGTACAAGAAAATCGGCCGGCGGTCCGATTCAGTTATCAAGCTGCGATACCGAGATTGCGTCTCGCCTCGCTTTGGCTATGGTGAGAGTTCACCCGTGGCATACAACTAAAATCGTAGGAGGCCGACATGAGGATTCGCGGTGAAGTTTTCTGGGAGTGGGCTGATCCAACGCTTCACCACCGAACTCATGACGAAGAACTCGAGGATGGAACGGTCATTGATGTTCAGGTGCGCCTGTCGCGAACGGGTAACACGCAGATGTTCATTGGGGTATATGCCGCGAGTGGCATGGCCCTTCACGAAGAGGCTTTCGATTCCCGACCTGGCGAGTCAATGACCAGGGCGCTGGCCTGGGGAGTGGGGCGGGCTCGCCGGATCGCCACCGATACCCAGCCGAAATTCGATAAAGTCGCCTGCTCGAAATAGAGGGGACAGGGGCTACAGCTGAGTGGAGTACTTTTGTACTCCAGTGGTCAGGAGGGCTTGCGATCCAGGGCGGCGCGGGCTTGCCACGATCTCCAGGCGCCTTCATGGCTAGGGTTGCGATAATGCTCCCGACTCAAGCTGCGTATAAGTTTTACACCGGGGAAATCACGTAGCATGTGAGCTTCAAACTCCGCCCGCTCATCGATCTCAACCGGGGCGCTCGGCAGAGAAATAATCTGTCCGTGAATTGCCGCCTCTACGATACCTTCCGGCAAATAATCGTCTTCGGTCGGCGCGCTCGGCTCTGCGCTGGCATGATCTTCCATAGGCGTTAAAATCTGCCCTGGATGCTGACTTCGACAGATTTCATCGTAGGGCACCCACTTTTGGGTTTTAGGGAATACTTTCAGATTTATCTCAAGATGATCGGCAGTACGCCTTGTGCATACCATTCGGATTTCGTCGCCCAGCTCGGGCAGAACCCCATCCACAAAGTAATGTTTATACAGCTCGGCAAGACTTCGGCTCTCGCCGTATCCTCGGTTGACCGAGAATTGCATATGTGTGTACTCGGGTGGCTGATCCGCAATTGTGTAAGTGGCCCAATCTTTGCCGCTTAAAATACTGTCGTTAACATCAGCTTCGACATACGGAAGATCCGTTTTATCGTCTTTCATCTTGCTGTCCTCGGTGGTTGTGATTTTTTGAGAGGTCGGCTCTGCGCTGGCGGATAAAGCTTCCCTGATTCGCTCGCCGATCCTCCGCGTCTTCCATGGATCTTGCGGCGGATCGGACATCAGCATCACGCCATGACTTGCCAAGGCGTCACGCAGCAGCTCATGCGCCTCGGCCAGCTGGGCGCGCAGGGTGTCACGCTCTGCGATTATCGAACGTTCGCGTTCGGCGCCCTCCTTGTTCAGCTTCATGGCCCCTTTGAGCGCACTTTCGAGCTTCTCAAGCCTTGCAGGGTCGGCGTGAGTGTACAGCGGCCCCAGCTTGGCGATCTCGTCAAGGCAGGCGTTCCAGCCATGCTGTCGCTCGCTCAGGAAGCATCCGTGGTGCTCATGTACGTGGCGAGTAGGCAGCGCCACCGGCTCGCCCTGGTGCTGCTGGATTGTGGTGTTTGCGGCCATCGGCCCCAGCCCAACAATCGGCAGCCCAGTCGCCGCCGCATCCCTCTCTGCCTCTTCTTTGGTCCACCAGAAGGCAGTACCAACCATCCAGGCTATTGGCTCGGGGTGGGGCTGCGGGGTGGGGCAGGCCAAGATGGCTGCAGCGAACCGAACGTGGGGCGGATCTTCACTGCGCAGCGCGGAATCTTGGATATCACGCCACAGCGCATCGAGCTGCTCGCGGGTGTTGCTGGATCGGTTTTCTGTGGGCATGGGTAACTCCAAGTTCATCAATTCAATTCGCGCTGGGCAGCGAGGATCACCACGCTTACCGATGTGCCGGCAAACTCATTTGCATATGAGAGCGACCACTCATGAGTGAATCCGGGTAATAGATCCTTGCCTTTCGCGCTACTCGGGAGGATCGCGACCAGGCGCCCGCCATCTGAGAGGAGACCTGCCGCATGCTGCAGGTGTGCTTGCCAGCGACCCTCACTGAAGGGTGGATTCATCACGATACGGTCGAACCTGCCCAGGCCTGCCACTTTCAGGAAATCGGCCTCTACCACTTTGTGGCCCTTGGCTTCGAGGATCTTGCAGTGCAGCTCGCTGATTTCGATGCAGGTGGTTGCGTCCCTCGGCATCAGGTCAGCCAGGCCGCCCTGGCCGGCGCTCGGCTCAAGGCAAGCGTGACCAGGCTGGATGTCCGCCAGCTCGATAGCCTTCTCAGCTACGCAGGCCGGCGTCGGGTAGAACTGGTGAGACTTGTGGTCGGGGATGCAGCCGGAGCATACGATCTGGTCAAGGATGTCGGCGGGCTCGTAGTCGAATCGCCAATAGCTGTGCTCCTTGATCCATACCGCGCCGATGGCGGTAAGTACCTTTCCGGCCTCGACCATGGTCGCGTTGTCGGAATTGCTGCCGCCATACTCAAACCGGCGTGTTCGCGGAACATTCAGGAAAGGTGGCTCCCGGAAGCCAGGGTTTTCCTTCTTCTCCCAGCCGGCCTTCATTCCCGCCAGAAGCTCAACCACCGCGAAGGGAAGCGGACGGTCGAACAGCTCGAATTCCTTGAGCTTCTTGGTGCGCTTAGGCTTGGTCCGGAATTCGGCCGGGATCGCAGCCGGGTACATACTGGCGAGCACCGCATTCAGGCGCCAGGCCATTTCGGGGTGAACTTCCAGGTGCGCGGTACCCACGCCGTTGTAGATGCGGATGCGGAACGCGTTACCATCCACGCCCATCCAGACACCATTTTGCTTCCGGGCGGCCCGGATCACCGCATCGGTAGCGCCATACTTCGGTTCATCGCGACCCATGAACTTGGCGATGACGCACCGTAAATCGTTGATTACGCCGGCCGTGCTGCTGTCGATGGTGTCGTAGTGGGTTATGGCGCGCAGCAGGATCATGCGCTTGTTAAAGCCCTGCGGGCAGTTGGTCACGTGCTCGCGGCTCAGAGATCGGAAGATGCCGTCCACGCGCTCGCCAAAGAACTTGGTGCGGCTATTCAGCAGAGAAGCCAAGGTGGAGCGCACGGTGTTTTCTTCGAACTCAGGCAGCGGCGCAAGCTCTGTCTCATTGCTGTGACGACCGGGCTTGCGTCCTAGCGGGTTGCGGATCTGGTCGAACCACTCGTCGCGGCGCTTCTGCGGCATGTAGTCGAGGACGTCGGTCATACGCAGCGCTCGGTTCCAGAAATCGGCATTGAGCTGACCGACAGCGCCGGACAGGTTGAACAGCGCTTCGACTGTGGTCGGCATGCTGTGGCGCTGCTCCTGCACGTTCCCCTCGACGAAGTAGTGCAGCACGCCGCGGCAGGCCTCGGAGGACACCGACGAAGCCATGTTCTCCAGGCGCTTTCGGGTAGCGTCGTACTCGCCGACCAGGCTATCGACCAGGTCGCTCGCCATCGGCGCGAAGAAATCGTCGATATCTTCAACCAGCTCACCGGCTTTGATTCGTTCTACTGACCCCATGGGTAGCTCCTAGGCAGGCGCCGCCCTCGCCGGGGAGGCGTTATCGTTGAATAGGGGAAGGCGCTGGCGGGCAGCGCGGGTTAGGCGGCGACAGCGTTCTCGAACTTGATCAGAAGGCTCCGGCTGTCGTTGGTGCAGCCATCTTCCTTGACCCGGTAGGTGGCTGGCTCGTAATCGTAGATTCCAGTGATTACGCCCTGCGTGATGCGAGTTCCAATAGGCAGCGGAGGTTGTGGGTTATGCTCTTCAGCCCATGCTTTCACGGCCTTACGCTCCGCCTGATCAACTAGGGCATCGACTTCATCCAGCGCTTCCATGTCATCCCTGGTGGTGTCCCAGTAGGCGTATTTGTCGAGCTCCTTCGCCAGTTCGAAGCCATCCATGTGGCGTCGGTAGTGCTGGGCGATCGTCTCGGCGTCGGCGCCGTCCAGCTTCTCAGCTACCACCTTGCAGGCTTCCAGGATCATTGCCTTGTCGGCTGTCGGGCGGGGCGGGATGTTCTGCATGCGGAATCTCCTGATCATGCGCGGCCCTCCGTGCTGGTGGCGGCATGGTGGCAATTTGGTTTTGGATGGGGTATTACGGGTGACCGGCATGGGGCCGGGCCATGGAGGTGCTGGATTGAAGAGGTTTCTGGTATTGGCAGCGCTGCTGCTTCCGTTTGGAGTCCAAGCTGAATCTGTAGAGGACAAGTATCCAGGCGATTGGAACTGGGAATACAACACCGCAATCTCCTCGTCGTTGGCTCAAGCCAAGGTAAAGGGCTGCGGCATCATCAGATACAGAGTCAGCAGGGATAGCAGTAGCGAATTCCTGGTTTACTGCTCAAACGACAATGAGAACTGGAAGGCCTACCTAGTCTGGCCGAACATCAACAAAGTTCTTGGGCCATACCAGCCAGACCCCTCATTGCCTTAGGTTGGATAACCTCATCCCCCGGATCCTGCTGAATCATCAGCATGCTCTTTCGGTCGAAGGCCAGAGCAAGGCGCGGCGATATGCTGATTTCGTGCTTTGGCGGGGCGAGAAACTTCGTCGCGTGCAGGCTGCCCAGGGCGTGAATGCCGTGGATTAGCGCCTCGATCATCTGGCTGTATGTTGCGTCAGCCCAGCCGCAGATGGCGCGCAGGTTCTGGCCGGTTCGCTTCCTGGCTGAAAGCCGCAGCGGCTCATTTCGCGCCACATTTCGGTGAGCTTCGATTTCGTGGCGCGTGATCCGGAACAGCGCGTGATGCCCGAGCGCTTCGATGTGATGAATCATCAGCGTCATCGCCTCGCCCTGTTCCTCGATCCCGGCCCACTCCATCAGCTCCAGCAGGGCCTGTTTAGTCCCTGGTCGAACCTTCAAGCGCAGGTCTTCTTCCTGCAACCTGGCAGCCTTGGCACGGCGCTTCTCGTCACGCTGCTGCTGCGTCAGAGCCATCATCGCCTCCATTGCGCACAAAGCGGGTGCCCGGGCTGATATCCAGCAGGTCGCATACCCGGTTGATGATCTTGAGCGCGGCGTCGAACACCTTGGCGTCGTCCGGCTCGCGGGCCAGGCGCTTCATGTTCGGCTGGTGCTCCAGGCAGACTTTGTCCACCAAGCGACGTGCCAGCCTGCGCAGGTGATCGGCGCAGTCGTGCACGCGCAGGCTCAGGGCAAAGGCCAGGGCCACATCATCAGGCCGGTACTGGCCGCCGCTGCGGGTGATGTACAGCTTCTTGACCGGTCGATTCATCCAGGACGGCAGGGTGACGACTCCAGAGGGGGCTTTCTGCATTTCGGTGCTCCGATAGGCCGCTTGGCGGCAGGTGGAACTGTTCTTGCCGCCGGCGCTGGCGGACCAGGTTGTTGATCCGCCTCATGCCGCGCGCGCCGTTTCGATCTGCTCGGTGACCTCGACCAGTTGCTGGGTCAGGTTCTCGATGGTGGCGGCGCCGCGCACACGTTCGGCGCGGCCCCATTGGCAACTGCGGTTGAACAGCAGCTGCAGGTGCTGCTCCAGTTCCTTCCGGCGCTGGAGCAGATCAAGGATGTTTGCGAGTGGCATGGCTTACTTCTCCAGCGCTTTCCGCAGATATGGGTCGATGTCGGCCTGGCCGAGCAGCCAGCGCTTGTAGTCGCGCGGGATGTCTTCGATCTTGGAGCCGGCATGCTTGCCGAAGCGGATGACCTTCGGGATGCGAGCGTCTTCGGAGATTTCCCAGAGTTCTTCCCAGCTGGCCACCGGTCGCCCCAGCTGCGCCTTCAGTGAGGTGAAAATTGCAGCCAGGAGGCGACGACAGTTCTTCACGTCGTCCAGCGCGGCGTGGGCGTTTCTCAGCAGTTCGGGCGCTTCCGCCCGGTAGTGCAGGTAGATCATCGCTGACTGTGTGTGCGAGTCAGCATCCGGCCAAAGCATTGAGCTTAGGGCCTTGGTGCAGATGCGCTTGATATCCGGCTTGCCGATCACACTCCAGTCGTAATCCACGTTGTGACCGATTAGGTAGGTGGCGTCCTCGGGCAGCTTGAAGGAGTCATGCGGCGGGCAGTCGACCAGATCTTCGTCCAGGATGTGGCTGGTTGCCAGGGCGCCAAGTTCGATGGGCTTGGATGGCTTGTAGCGCTGCAAGAACTCGCCGGTTACGGCCAGGCCGGCACCGAGCTGCAGCCAGGCGGCCTCAACTAACTCGGGGTTGTTCAGGCCGGTGGTTTCAGAGTCGAAAATGTAGGTGGTCATATGAGGTCCATCGCGGAAGAGGAAGGGGTGGCAGCAGCGGGCTGGACTGCTGCTCATGAGCAATCAGAACGGGATTTCGTCTGAGAAGTCAGGCGGTGCGCCGTAGTCGTAGTTGTCTTGCTGGGCGTATCCGCTGGATACCTGCGCTGACTTCGGTCGACGGTCATGCACTGGCTTCTTCATCAACTGCTGGACCATCTTTTCCAGCTTCGCTGGGGTAGTGCAACGCGGGTCGAGGATCTCGGATGCCGTCTTTTCCGATTCGGCGCTGAATGGCGCGTAAATGATCGGTCGCGGCATGCCGGTCTGGCTGCTCTTCTCGATCTCCATCTGGATGAGCAGGCCGATTGGCTTCTTCAGGAGCTCGGGGAAGCCAGGGGCGGTTACCTGCTCACGCTGCTTGGTGTCGTTGTTCCACTTCTCGAACTGGGTTGGCTGTGGCGCTCCGACTGTGCGCAGCTGCAGGCAGGCCATGATGGCGTTCATCATGGCGTAGCCGCCCTCGTTTCGGGTGCCGTGCTGGTAGGTCAGGTTGAGGTAGAAGGTCGCCTCGGCACCATCGCGGCTCTTGAAGGTGAAGCCGATACCGGTCGAACCGGTTTCCTGCTTCTCCATATACTCGGCGCGTAGGAACTCGCCAATGAACTTGCCCGCCTCGTCGATGAAGGCTGACTTGTTGTCCGCGGAGCGCGCGGCATTTGCGTCCAGATTGAACATTGAGAAGGCTCCTATGCGGCCTGAGTTGTGTTGGTGAGGTCGTAGTACTCGCAGATCGCGGCATCGACCAAGGCGAGGTCGTTATCGATCATCGCCTCGTTGAACATGCCCATCGGGGCCTTGGTGGTGTCCGACCCGTTGTTTCGGGTGCTGAATAGGTGCTGGCCGTCGCTGACAACCGATCGAAGGACGATGGTGACCATGCCCTCCAAGGTGATCTTCTCGTCCAGCATCTTGCCGATGGTCTTCATCTTGATCTGGCCGGCGTCTGTCTCCTCGGTGTGGCTGAGGATGTAGACGCGAACGTCATCGGGCAGACCGAGCAGTGCCTCGAAGATGTTCCAGGTGTGCCGGCCGATCTCGGTGAACTTGTCGAACCCTTTCTCCTCGCTCCGGCGCATGAACTCGTTGGCCAGGATGTACTGGAAGTCGTCGATCACGATCACCTTGCGCTTGGTCTGGCGGCAGGCACCGATGACCTTGACCCAGTTGTCGGTGACATAGGACTTCCACGCTTTAGAGCCGGGGAAGGGAAGCGGCTTTTTGATGACCTGGACCAAAGCCACATCATCAGGCTTGAAGTTGCGCAACGACGCGCTCTTGCCGGCCCCGGACTTGCCGAGGATCAGGGTTACGGTTGCCATGCGGCACCTCAGCTGGGTTGGTTGTCCCACTGCCGCTCTATGCGAGCGGCCTCTTCTTCGTACTCTTTGCGCTCGTCGCCCTGGTACCGCTCAGGCGAGAACGATCCGACCGTCATCCAGTCGAGCTGGGCGGCCAGGCGGGGCGTTGTGTTCATGGTTACCTCAGGAGGTGATGCAGCCTGCGTAAGCGCTAGCGAGCATCCAGGCGGTGCACAGGGAGAGGGTGATGAAGCTACCGCGCCACATGGCGAAGCGGCGTGCGCGCTGGTAGCTACTCATGGCCGTGGCCTCACAGCGATCTGACCAGCCTTGAGCGCCGCGACGATCTCTGGGCGCAACTTCTGCACTGGCCATTCGCGGGGCAGGCCCACGCCGATGATGGCCAGGCTGCGCTCGATCTGTTCGAGCTGCTCGTCAATCAGGGATTTAAACGGTGCCGTGCTCATGCGACCCTCCCGAACGATTCCAGCGCCTGCTGGTTGTTTCGCTCAATGATCCTGTTCAGACGCTCTTTGTAGTTGCGCTGCTGGTCCAGGCCTATCGCTTCGGTGAGTCCAGCCAAATCGATGGCCATCTCCAGCTCGCCCCGTAGGATGTCGCTGAACGACGCGCAGATCTGCGTGAACCGCAACTCGATGATTTCGACAACGTCCTGCCTGGTCTTCTTGTTCATGCTGTCCTCCGGGCGGCACCTGAGCCGCACATGGCTTCCATCCTGTCGAGAGCCGATCCGATCACTCTGCGGCTTTCTGCCCGCTGGCGTTCATCGCGCTCGCGGATCATCGTGTTCCAAGCCTCGTTGTTCGCCCGGGCCTGCTCCGAAGTCATATGGTCAACCCACGACGAGTCACCAAAGAGCTGGTACTGGCGGTCGATCTCGCGGGCCTGGGCACTGTCTGCGTAAAGCTCATGCTCGCGAGCCATGGTCGCCTCCAGGTGGTGGGTTACTCGGTGGGTGGGGAAGGGATGTTTTGCCAGCTGGTGCCTGAGCGAACGTTTCGCACCGCTCTCACGCTCACGCCGAACTGTTCGGCAAGATCGCTGGTCTTGGATGTTGAGGCCCTGATCAGGCGCGCACTCTCTGAGTTCAGCTTCGAGGCTCCGCGCCCCTTCGCTCGCATGTCGCGCATATTGTCCAGGTGAGTGCCTAGAGAAAGGTGATCAGGGTTGACGCAGGCTGGGTTGTCACAGGAGTGCATGACGACCATCCCAGCAGGTATTGGCCCCCGAGATATCTCGTAACTAGCCTGGTGCGCCCTTCGTACGCGACCCTTGATCTTCAAGTAGCCGTACCCGCAGGAGTTCAGGTTTCCCTTCCAGTTCCAGCAAGACGCGGTTTTTTCGCAGCGCTCATAGAAGCGATCAACGTTTACCTTCGTCCTGTGCTGAGCACTGCAGGATTTGGAGCAGAAGCTGTTCGGGCTTCTGGCCAGTTCGGCTTTCATCTTCTCGAACTCAGCACTGCAGTTGAGGCAGCTGCACTTGATCCAGCCGCTCATGCTGCCTCCGGGTACTTCTCACCGCAGAACATGCAGTAGCTGCCGATCATCGAAAGGTCCTGCTTGACGGTCTTGAAGCCGCCGGCGCGCTTCGGCGCCTGATACTCGACGTGCAGGTTGAGCTTGTTCTTGGTTTCCAGAGTTTTGCCCAGGATCATCGCCATGCCCTGAAGCTCGACGGTGAGCGACTGAGCCCCATCGGGCAGCTGTGTGGCGATCTTTTCCTTGGCTTTGGCTTCGACTTCGGATGCGCAGTTGCACATGGCGATTTCCTCGGTATGACCGCATTGGCCAGGAGCCAGGCGCGGGTGACCAAACCCACCGTGAAAGGTGGCCTGGCGCCTGCCTAATGCGGTCGAAGTGAAGGGAAGGGGATGCGGGATGCATCGGGGTGCAAGCTCAGCGGAATCGAACCGCTATCTGCGTCGGACTTTCTCGGCCTGGTGATCAGGCAGGCCACGGCCAGGTAGGCTTGGGCAGCTAATCCCTAGACTTCTGGCCCCGCGCGCAGATGCAACCTGCGAACTTGCACTCCGATGCAGCCTGCGATGGGGAGCAGGGCATCGGGCCGTCTTTCCGGCTGTCAAGGGATTCAGCCCAGGTGCAGGGCTAGCATGCCGCGATCCATGATGTGCAACTCGTCGGTGCCGTTCATGATCTCGCGCAGCTTCTCGACGCCACCGGCAATGCCGGTTACCGCTGCAACCACTTGCAGCTGGCCGCGCTTGTCCGCATTGCGCAGGGCCGAACGAATCCGGTCATCCTGCTTTCTGTCGGTCAGGTTCATCGTCTTGCCCTCCAGGGCGGTTGATTTTCCGGATGCCACTCTCTGAATGGCACCTGGTGAAATCCCGGCCTCGCTACTGGCGACAGGCCGGGGTATTGCGTCAGTGGTGGTCGTTCGAGCTCAGCCGCCGACGGCCCTGCTCTCAGTTCGGTTGGCCTTGAGCTTCCCTATCACCTCGCGTCGATCGGCCTCGGCGGGGTGGTCGCTGGGTAAGGTGTTCGCTACACGACTGCCGACTGCAGCTCTGTGGCCCGCTGGGTGGGGCAGTCCGTCGTGGGTTGCCGGTCCGCGTTCCGGCTGGTCTATCTACTTCATGGGCAGGTTCCTCCTCTTGGTTAATCGCTGCTCGCGCTGTGCCAGGTACCGACGCCCGTTCTAAGGGCATCCCGGCAGGGAGCGTTTGCAGCGCAACCCTCCATCCGCTTTCCGTGGCCCGGCCTGTGTTCCTGCCGCGCTGACGTTCCGCCTGATTTCGAGCTGGCCAGTTCCAGAGCTGGCATGGGGATCGAATTTGTTGCTCGCGCTGTGCCGTTGCCGGGATCGATCCGCGAGGTTCCCATCAATGTGAAAGAGCGGTGAGGCTTGAGGGCCTCTGCAGTCCCTCGTGAGTGACTGCTTGAGGTGAAATTTAGCAAGCTGAATTGCTATGGTCAAGCATGCTCAATTAAAAAATTTAGAATGCTGAATTTTGTGTCCACAAAACCGCACCGTGCGACCGGTTGGCAGCAGTGGCGCTTTGCTACAATGCGCCGACCAAAAACGTGGAGATGGGAATGAAAGGGATCATCGCGGTACTGGCGGCAGCTGTTGCGCTGGGCGGATGCGCAGCGGGACCAACGTGGCAGGCAACTGGAACCACTGACGAGTTCACGGATAAAACCACGATGATGGTGACCACGAGCGAGTTCCCGGCCTCGGGTTCAATCGTGACCAGGTCGCTTCACTTCTATCCGGTGGTTCGGAAGGAGGGCGATGAGATCTATGTCGGCTTGATGTCTGGCGGTCGCTTCAAAATCCCGGTTGGCACCGTCCAACTGCGGATCGATCAGAACGAGGCATGGACCATTACGCCCCAAGAGACACCTGTCAGCATGATGCCTGCCGCGCCTCAATATGCTCTTAATCTACCTCCCGAGCAGGCGGCGCTAGTCAAGCAGACACAGGACCAGGCAATGCTCAACATCACCCAGATGATGAGCCCGTATACGGTTACCGGTGGTGAGAAGGCCAGGAAGATCCTGAAGCAAATGCTGTCTGGGCAAAACTTGAAGTACCGGACTGTAGGCATCAACCAGGCCGCATCAACCACCGGAGAGACAGTGATAGACCCATCGCTTGCCGAGTCTCTCCGGCTGATCGGTATAGATCCTGCCTCTCTATAAACCAGGCAGCAAAAAGCCCGCTTCGATGGCGGGCTTCTGCTTTTTGAGAGGCTACTTCGTAAGCATTTCTCGGGCTTGCGAGCCATTCGATATTGTAATGATCTTGGCAACCACGCCGCCTTGCGGAAGCAAACCATACTGGGATGGAGCTTGCCAGCTTACGGTCGAGCTAAGGAAGTATTTCCCAGGCGGCACGTTAGAGAAACTGAAGTTTCCGTTGCCATCAGCCTGCGTGGTTAGCAGCCCTTGAGATGCCCGCGGGTCGGCCGGCGCTAGAGGCTGGCCGCCTAGGTAATTTGTGTCATACCACTGCTGTGAGTAGGAGGTAACGGGCTGCAGATGGACATCACTGCCGGCGCCAAATTTAACGTCGCCGCCTACGGTGCGCATGAAGACTTGCCCGGTCAGCGATCCGGTCCCGGTTTTGGGAAGTGCATCGTACTCGGCTACTGGGAATGGGACTCGTGGTACGGCTTGCTGCTGAGGAATGGCGCATGCGGACAGGGCAAGAGACAGCGCCAAAGGCATCCATACTTTTTTCATCGTGAAACAGGCCTGTGTTGGTTAAGCTCGTATCCTACCACTCTGGCCATCCGCCATCACGCAGGCGTAAAAAAGCCCGCTGGGAAGCGCGGGCTAACGTAGGGAAATCGGATGAGCCTTCACTGTGCAGGGTAGGGCGTGAAAAAAGCGTGAAGGCATGAAAAAGCCCGCAGAGGCGGGCTTTTAAGGGTTCCGATCTATGAGCTTGTGGGTTCCAACGCTTCTCATAATGGCTTTGTCGCCATCCATTTCAAAACTCATCTTATGTGAGTTATTCCCCGTGAAATGGATCGTATAGATGTCTGGTCTTTTATAACCTTTTAGCTTCTCTAGCTTCAAGTAGCCTGGCTGAGGATTCTTCTTAAGATCTTTAAGTGCCTGTTTTGCGGCTGCTTTTATGTCTTCTGGGAGCTTTCCCAGCAGCTTTCTAAATCTCTCTGGGAGCACAAGCGATCGGATTATCAGGTTCACAGGTCGTCAAAAAGATCATCAATGTCTTTGTCAGTGGTCAGCACGATGGAATTTTTGCGACCTTCCATGTCAGCGTTATGCTCGAGAATGGACCAGCGTAAACGTTCGACAGATTCGTCGTAGCTCAGCACTGCCCCGATTGCTTGCATATACGCGTCATCGACTCCGTCATCAGAGCGAAGCTCTGGCGCGCTTCGAGCGCATTTCAGGCGAGCGTTCAGGCTGTCGTGAAGGCGTTTCAGAACGTCTTGAGACTGCTCAAGCGATGGGATGATTTCATCCTCGCTGAAGATCCCTTTCGTCTCGGCATGGACGACCTTAATGAGGCCTTCTACTGCTTCGCGAAAGGCATCCATTTGGCGGCGCATCAGGACTAGGGACTCAATGGTTCCGTCAATATCCCTCAAGAGGTCTAAGGACCGAACGGTTTCTCCACGGAGATAGTCACTCATGCGCTCCATGCGATCAATTTGAGTGATTGCGTGCATTGCAATTGCCTCCTACACACATCAGTCAGCCAAAAGTAGGCTGGACCGCGATTATCGTCAAAGACTTGAATGTGTCAATGACTATCCGCGCCACGAAACGGTAGCTAACGATTTCGTGGCGCGCACAGTGACTATAGGTTAGGCAGCCGAAGGCGCCACTGGTTCGAACGAGCGGTAGCTATTTGGTCAATGAAGGAAACCAATGGCGCCTCAAAGCCCTCTAGGGCAATGGTTTCCGCATAATGCTGCCGGACCTAACCTCATCCCCATAACCCACCAACCGATCCTCCCCAGCCCGGCGGATCCTCACTCTGGCACCTCGCAAGGTGTTTTTACCCGGACAATTAGCCCCAGGTGGGTTTCCTCTGCATATCCGGCAAGCCTTTCCTCGGCGTCCTGAAAGGACCGGCACATCCTCAGTACGGCTTGAGCATCTGGGTCATTCCCGGACAGGCTGATGCGCTCAGCAATCCGTTTCAGCTCGACGGCTGACCACTTGAGGTCAGATGCAAGGCCTTGAAGGTCGCGGCGTAGTTCTTGGTTGGGCTTGGTTAGGGGCATGACAAACCTCACAGAGCTGATCGCGGCCACTTGGCATCGACCACTCGCCCCACAAGCACCCACTCGCCATCCATCTCGACGGTCGGGAACGAAGGGTTGAGCGGCTTAAGGAAGGCCCGGCCAGAATCCCAGATGAACTGCTTGAAGGTGGCCTCATTGGTGTCGGTCATCTTGGCCACCACAAATTGGCTGCTTTCAACGTCGAAACCAGGTGCCACCAGGATCACCATACCCTCGGGGAACGACATGCCGCTTGGCGAGGTCATCGAGGGGCCTTTTACCTTGAGCCAGAACCCGTTTGGCCCAGCCCAGGCGTCTGATGGGTGAACCTCGCAAGAGGCCACGTTTGAAATTTCTACAGCCTCCACGGGCATCCCAGCCTGGACCCAGCTGATTTCTGGGTACTCGTAATATCTGAAAGGCCCCGATGCGGGCTCAACGTTAGCGTCAAAACCTGAAGTGGCTGCGATCATTTCGCCCGTGCCGTTTGCGAGCCACTCGGCGCTCACCCCGGTAGCTTGGGCAAGCGCAAACAGGTTTTCGGGCCTCATGCTCTTGCTGTCGCCCGTAATCCATTGAGTAACGGCGGAAGGAGTGACCCCGCATTCGCGGGCGATCTCCTTCTTCAGTTTTTTGCTGTGCTTGATCGCTTTAGCGATTCGTTCGGGTCTGTTCATCCTCAAATATTAAGCCAGCTTAACTTTAGCATGGCCTTTGCTAGTGGATGCTCTTGTCGTTCAAAAATTAGCATGCTTAAATAGCCTTATCCCCAAAGGAGCGAAGCAATGAAGACAACAGACGCCGCCGCCTTCTTCGGTTCCAAAAAGAAGCTCGCTGACGCTTTGCTGATCAATCCGAGCGCAGTGACCCAGTGGGGTGAGTACGTCCCTGAATCCCGTCAGTACCAGATCCAGGTTCTGACCAAGGGCAAATTGAAAGCCTCCGTAAAAAACGCCGCTTAACCATTTCTCAATCAAAAGGAAAACCCTGAATGCACCTGGACCCCGCCAACAAACGCAGCGAAGTGATCAAGTCGCGTTGGAAGCCAGAGGAGGTCAAGAAGCTGCGCATGGAGGCCCGCATGGCCGGCATGCAACTCGCGACCTACGTGCACGAACTGGCAAACCTGGGTCGACGCCTTGGTGCTGCTGACCTGCTCCGAGAAATGAACGGTGTCGGGCAGCAGGATAAATCAGCTTAAGGACCCTATGGAGGGCCTATGCCTGAAACCACCTTCGAATTGCTGCCAATCGAGGTGAAGGCTGAGGTTCGACAGCTGGCTGCCGACCTTGGCTGGAGCCTGGATAGATCGACGGATGAGTACTTGGAGATGAGTCGCTCACTCGCGATCCAGGAGCAATTGAGACAAATGCGACACAAGGCCCCCGTGTTGGGGCTGGTAGGGCACAAAAAGGGCCTCGATGTTCCCTGATTGTGGAAAGACAGAGGCCCTCTTTCGGGCTTCTAGCAGGCACAAAAAAGCCGGGATTGCGGCCCGGCTCTCTGCAACATCACATAAGTGAGACCAATTATGCATATGCAGAACCACAGTGTACAGCCCATAAGCTTGCTCGCGCCACAAAACGCGAAGCACGATTCTGTGGCGCGCACGATGAGCAGCTTTGATCTGCTCGCCTTGGTGAACGAAGCCAGGATGCAACACGGCGAGAGCGAGGTTCGGCGCGCCGACTTCACTGCCCGCTGCAAGGACGAACTCGACGGCGAATACTACGAAACTTTCGTAGTTAAGAATTCCCGCGGGCCGGCCTCTGAAGGCCTGATGCTGACCAAGGACCAGTGCCTTCTGGTATCCATGCGCGAATCCAAGGCAGTGCGCCGGATCGTCGTGCAGAAGCTCAACGAACTGGCCCAGCCAGCAGCGCCCGCCGACCTCAGCAAGCTGGAAATCCTCCAGATGGCTCTGGAGTCGGAGAAAGCCCGCGTCCTGCTCACCGTCCAGGTCGAGGCCCAAGCCAAGAAGATCGACCACCTGGAAAACCTGTTCAAGGAAGGCATGAGCCACGTTCAGTTCTGCAAGGGCCTGAATGGGGTCAACGTGATGCAGGTCGGCCATTTCCTCGAGCGCCGCAACTGGCTCTACAACGAGAGCAAGTCCGGAACCCGCTACCGCGTCGCCGCCTATGCCCGCGACAAGTACATGACCGAGCATCAACAGGAGATCACCCCGCACGGGAAAGAGGCGTTCATCAGCTACACGCCGATCCTGCTGCGCAAGGGCGCCGTGCGCTTGTACGAGCTGTACCTGGCCGGTGAGCTGCCCATGAAGAAGAGCTGGGACGGCCTGCACACCCACGACAAGGCCGTGCGGGGTGCAGCATGAGCGACTTCGTGAAAGTCACCGAGATGCCAGCCAACGAGTTTCCCGGCTACCTGGATGGAATGAACAAGCAGATGCGTGACTGGACCGACCAAGCCGCCCGTGGCGAATGTGGCTGGATCTGCTCCGACTGCTGCCTTTCCGATTCGAAAGGCATGCCAGACGCCTGCTTCTACGGAAACGCCAAGTGCACCGAAATCATCCAGCGCGACAAGCTGCGCGCCATGCGTGAAGGGAATGAGCCGTCATGAGCATGGAATTGATGGTAAAGGCCATGAAGACCAAGGTCGGTAATCCGCTGCGCAAGCTGGTGCTCATCAAGCTGGCCGACAACGCGAGCGACCAGGGAGAGTGCTGGCCGTCGTATCAGCACATCGCCGATCAATGCGAGATCAGCAAGCGCTCGGTCATGAACCACATCAACACCCTGTGCGGTGCCGGCCTGTTGCGCAAAGAGATCCGCAAGGGTGGCCCTAAGGGTAACTCCTCGAACGTCTACTACCTGACCTTGAGTGGTGCAGCAGATTCACTAGGGGTAGTGCAGGAGATTCACCAGGGTAGTGCAGCAGGTTCACCCCCTAGTGCAGCAGATTCACTAGGGGGTAGTGCAGGAGCTGCACCCAGAACCAGTCACTCTTTTGAATCAGTAAAGGAACCAGTCACTGAACCAGTTGCGACCCAGGCTGAAGCCGTGGTCGCGGAGGGTATCGTGGTTCCGTTTACGGCTCAGCAGCCGCGCTGTGAGATCCCGGCCGACATGCCAGGGCCGAAGGACCAGTCCTGCAAAACGTTCAAGGCCTGGGCGAACTACGCCATGGCCTACCGCAAACGCTACCACGCGTGGCCGGTATGGAATGCCAAGGCAGGGGGGCAGGTTGGGCAGCTGATCAGCCGTCTCGGCATCGATGTCGCTCACCATGTGGCCGCGTACTTCCTGACGATCAACGACGCCCGCTTGATCAACGGCTGCCACAACTTGGGCGACCTGCTGGCCAAGGCTGAGGCCTACCACACCCAGTGGGTAACCAACCGCCAGATGAACGCCACGATTGCCCGCCAGCAGGAGCAGACCCAGGCGAACATCAACGCGGCCCAGGAAGCGGCTGAGGCAATCCGCAGCGGCCAGCGGGGTAAGCGTAATGCTTTCCTCTGACGAACAAGCCGAATTGGCCGTGGCCATCTGCGCTACTGCCGAGGCGATGGGTCAGACCATCAGCGCTGGAGGCGCTCAGCTCATCGCTGAGGATCTTTCGGCCTATGACCCTGCCGCCATCATTGGCGCGCTGCGTTCGTGCCGTAGAGAGCCAGCCGGGCGCCTTTCGCTCGGCATGGTCCTCAAGCACATCCACGCGGCCGACACCCGACCCGGCAAGGATGAGGCGTGGTCGATTGCCCTGGCGGCCAGTGACGAGCATGAAACGGTCGTGCTCACCACTGAAATCCGCCAGGCGATGATCGCTTCGGAGCCCATCCTCGAGGCTGGCGACAAGGTCGGCGCCCGGATGGCGTTCATGAGCGCCTACGAGCGCCTGGTTAGCTTCGCCCGGGCCGAGGACCATCCTGCCAAATGGGAGGTTTCGCTGGGTTACGACCAGGGTCGCCGAGTGACAGCGATTGAGTCGGCCGTCCGCGCCCAGCTCATCACCCATGAGACTGGGGCCAAGTACCTGGCCGACTTGCGCATCGCACCAATCACCCAAGACGGCCAGGCCATTGCCGGCCTGCTCACCGGCGAGGTGCGCCCGCAGGCCAGTGCCAAGACCCGCGAAAAGCTCGCCGAGGTGCGCTGCATCCTCAAGGCGGCCAAGGCCAAGAAAGACCGCGAGCGCGCCAAGGAAGACCAGCGCCGCCGCATCGAAACCTATCTACGCAAGCGGCAAACACGCGCCGCAGTCGCTGAGTTGAACATCAAGCGCGCCGGGCAGCCGGCCGGGGAGGGGGTGTGATGGATCCTCGTTACCAAGAAGCCAAGCGTCAGTGGGAAAAATTAGTTCAGGAAGAGACCGCCGCCTGGCCCAGCGACAAGCCGCTGATCATCGTCGAGTACTCCGTCTTCGGCATGGGCTGGGAGGAAAACGGCATCTACGGCGTTCGCGGCAAGGTTGGCGTTGAGCGACTCCAGAGCATCGAGGCCCAGTTGAAGACCGATGAAGAAATCGGAGAGGCGCGTCATTGCACCAATGGGGAAGGCGACTACCTGTTGGTCGTGGACTACGACAGCGGCGAAACCGACGAATACGGGCGGGTCATTTACTCACCGTACTGGGATATCAGCGTGATCGGTTTCCGCACCTTTGACGAAGTGATGACTCGCCGCGTGGCCGGCAAGGAGGGCGTGTGATGGAAGACCGTGAATTGATTGAGCTGGCAGCCAAGGCTATTAACGCCAAGCGCCACGAGCCCTCGTTCAAAGGCGATGTGGCGAAGTTCACCGCAGAGGGTTACTCGGGCTACTTCAATCCGCTGCACTTCAAAGACCAGCCGCTGACCCTGGCCTCTCAGCTCGACATCGACGTTCAGTTCGACGCCGAGACCGAGACCGTATCGGCCCTGTGGGTGGACGGGCGAGGCAATCCCGGCAAGCTGAAAGACATTTTGACGATCTGCTATCGAGATCGGGTGAAAGTCGAGTGCGCTGCAAGGGTAATCGTCCGCGCCGCAGCCGAGATCGGCAAAGCCATGCAGGAGAAGCACTGATGGACACCAACAAGATGCGCGAGCAGTTCGAGGCGGCATTCGTTGCTCAGTACGGATTTGGCCGGATGACTGCTGCAAGCAATCCGGATGCCAATGCCATTTATTGCGCAGCTGAATGGGCTTGGAAGGCCTCCCGCGAGGCCGTGGCGGTGGAGCTGCCCAGCTTCGAGGGATACAAGGACCACATCGTGCGCGAGCTCCAGGCAGCGTTCAGCGGCGCCATTGAGCGTCAGGGCCTGAAGGTGGTGGCATGAGAAACATCAAGACCCGCCAAGGCTTCGAGTTCTGGGACAAGCTGAACGCCATTCCGCGCTTCAGCTTCCTGCTGGCGCCATCCGGATCTCGAATCCAGAAGTTCGAGGATGTGAGCGGCAACTGGATCGACGTGCACGAGGCGCAGAAGGTGATGGATGCCGCCCAGGACGAGATCAACGAACTGCGCGAGCGGTTGGAGCGGCTTCAGCCGAAGGCGGTGGCGCCATGAATGATCTTGCCATGTGGCTTGGCTACGCGGTCATGGCGTGTGCCGGGACTGCCTTGGTGGCCCTAGTGCTCTTCGCCCTGTCCTACGCCTGCGTCACGATCGTGAACAAGTGGATCAAGGCCATGATGCGCGCCTATGACCTGAACACCCTGCGCAAGACCATGCGTCAACTGGAGGCTGAGGGGAAGGTGAGCAAGAAGAAGGGGGTGCGGCCATGACCGAGTTCCTAATCGCCGCAACTGGCCTACTGGCCTCGATCATCATCCTGCTGGTTCTGGTGGTGCTGCCTATCGCCGCCTATCAGATTCAGACCGCCAGTTTTGAAATTTCGCAGCTGCTCTGGGAAGAGTTCCGCCGCCTGCACGGCGAGGAGGACGGTCATGACTGAGCGGATCAGCGTCAACTGCCAAGCCAAGCTGTCCGAGGCCGTGACCATGCTCACCCGCCTGTTCCGCGACAAGAAGTTCGTCGTGGTCACCATGCGCCCGGGCAAGGACCGCACCCTGGATCAGAACGCTCTGTGGTTCGCCATGTACGACCGAATCGCCAAGAGCACCGAGATGGGCGACATCGAGGATGTGCGCCGGTACTGCAAGCTGCACTTCGGCGTTCCGATCATGCGCGCTGGCTGCGATGAGTTCCGCACCGGCTGGGCCGAGTCGTTCATCCACCTGCCGTATGAGGTGAAGCTGCGCCTGATGGGGCCGTGCGCGATGTTCGGTCCGGATGGCTTCCCGGTGACCCGGCTGTTCGATCGGGCCCAGGGCTGCCAGTACACCGACCGCATCGTGTCCGAGTTCGCGCCGCAGGGCGTGGTGTTCAGTGACTTGCTGAGCGAGGAGGCGGCATGAAGAGCCAGGAAGCAAATCTCAAGCGGAACAAGGACCAAGGCATTTTCGCAGCGCCCGGCTGGCGAGGGCTGTATGGCCATGGCCTGACGCGGCGCGGGGTGCAGTGCGTGGTTCTCGCTGCAACAGGAAAGAGCGGAAAGCAGATCGCTCGCGAACTCGGCATTTCGCCGGGAACGGTCACCAGCAGGATGGCGGATGCCCGCCTGCACCTGGGAGCCTCCAACCGTACGGAATTGGTCGCTAAGGCAGTGGCGGCAGGAATCATCTACGCATCGGAGGCCGAGCCATGCGCGTAGTAAGCAAGAAGGTGCGGGAGAGCGCCCGGGGCCAGGACTGCACCGTTCGCATTCCCGGCACCTGCAACTTCAACCCTGAAACCACCGTGCTGGCCCACCTGCCTTGCGGGCAAAAGGGCATGGGCATGAAGGGCTTCGACACCGTGGCGGTATACGCGTGCAGCGCCTGCCATGACGTGCTCGACGGCCGCGGGAGGGGCGAGGTGGACTGGTCCGACGTGCCCCGGGCGATCGCTGAGACTCATGAGGCCCTGATCCGGGCCGGCATTCTGACCATCAAGGGGGCCGCATGACGGAACTGACACTACCGTGGCCACCGACTGCGTGCAGCCCGAATGCCCGGGTGCACTGGACCAGGAAGAGCAGGGCGGCCAAGTCCTACAGGGCGGCCTGCCACCTTCTCGCCAAGCAGGCCGGCATCAAGGCGCCGGAGGGTGATGCGCTGCTCTTGCTCGAGTTCGTGCCGCCCGATCGCCGCCGACGCGACGACGACAACCTGCTGGCGATGTTCAAGGCTGGCCGTGACGGCCTAGCGGATGCCCTGGGCATCGACGACAACGTGTTCGCCACTCAGATCATGGTGAGCAAGGAAACGATCAAGGGCGGCGCCGTGCGCGTTCGTATCCAGGCGCAGGAGGAAGCAGCATGACCTGGACGATCGCAGATACCGCCGGTGCGCTGCTGCTGGCCATGACAATCGCTTCCACCTGGTGCGTAGTGCGCGCCAAGGGCATCGAAACCCGCCGCAAGAAGGAGAACGGCCCATGCAACTGAACAGCGCGCGCCAAGCGTGGCACGACTGCCTCTACACGGCGTGGGATAGCCAAGGCGCATTCATCGAACAGCTGGGCCTATTGGGCACCATGGTCCAGACCACGGAGAAGCAGCGGAAGGCGAGCCATGCAGTGCACCAGGCCCTGGCCGGAGGTGTGCAGGCGGCAATCTTCAAGCTTCCCGGAAGTCTGCGTGCCTTCGGCAACTTCATGTACGCCCCGCAGAGCGGCGACGACGAGCGCGAGGTAGCCGAGGAGTGCGTTTTCTCGATGGCCATGGCTAGGTCCGGTCGGATGACCGCTGCCAAGCGCGAACGTTGCGAGTACGTGGCCAAGGGCGTGATGTTCCGGTACCGCCGCATGCACCAGGGCGGGCAGTCATCGGCGCAGGATCCGTTCGAAAGCCCGGAGTGGTTCAAACGCTGGATCGACGATGTGTACGGCGTAACGCTTCCCTCATGTGCCTGGGCCAGGGACTGGGAGCCATTCGTGCAGATCTGCTTCGAGGTTTGCGAGGACCTGGACAAGCGCGCGCTATCGCCGGTTGCAGCCGCAATCTACGAAATGAAGGAGGCCGCTTGAGGGCCTATTGCGTTCCCGCACGCGTGATGGCACTATTTGTCCATTGTTAGAGTTTTGCCTTTGGCAAACACCGCCAAAAAGCCCGGCCATTGAGCTGGGCTTTTTCGTGCGCGCAAGAAACGCAACTGCAGCCAGGGCAGGCCCTAACGGGACAGCCTGGACACTGCTAGCCGGTAGTGTGGTGTACGGAAAAACACCGGCAGCCCGCGCACCCTGACCTCACATGCTTTCAGGGTGGCGCGTGACCGGATCGGCGAGACTGGTGCATTGGGGTGCCAGCGCTGCAATGGTCTTCGGCGGACAGGTGGGGAGAGACCCACGCAACGCGGGTAGCGCAGGACGCCCCGTCACACGCTGACGGTCAGGGTTCGATTCCCTGGGCCCGCCCCAATTCGATTCGTTAAGTGCTGCTCCGCACGTTTGCCCGGTCCCTCAATAGGGCCTCCCCTCCGGGCCTTTTCTTCTAGGAACCATTCATGGCCGAACCAGCAAGCACGACTGCCGGCGTCCTGCTGGTGAAGTACGGCGTGATCATTGGCGGCTTCGCAGGAGCGATCCTCTCGCTTACCTTTCTGCGGGGCCTCACCAGGGGCCAGGCTGTCGCAGCCTTCTTCACCGGTTTCACCTCGGCAGTATTCTGCACCCCGCTGGCAATTAGTTTCTTCAAGCTTGAAGCCGGCGGAGAAACCCAATACGGCGTGGCCTTCCTGATAGGGCTACTGGCAATGAACATCATCCCAGTCTTGAAGTCGGTGGTGGGTCAGTTCGGAGCCAAGGGGGCTACCTGATGAGCTCGACCCTGATTCCAATCCTGATCGGCGCCAATGCCTTCCTGAGCGTGCTGGTGGTGATCGCAGCCTGTGACTACCTGCGGCGGATTCGGCCGATGGATCACCCGCTGCTGGCCGTCGCGTTCTACCTGGTGGCCATCGGCGCCTTCGGCTCGTTCGTCCTGGCCATGAACGGCCATGTGCCCACCCTGTACGGTGTGATCCTCAAGCTGGGGATCGTCCTGTACGCGGTCGCCAGGCGCGGCCATGTGTTCCAGCCGGGATAGCGCGCCACAAAATGAAGATGCGCCGTTTCGTGGCGCGACAACCTGAGGATCACCCATGGACAACCAGCACAAGAAGATCACCGGCTACCGCGACCTCACCCAGAGCGAGATCGACGGCATGAACTCGATCAAGGCCCTGGAGGCCGATGCTGGCGAGCTGTTCAAGCAGATCGGCCAGATCGAAGGCGTGGACCAGCGCACCTTGGCCCTGGCCAAGACCAACCTGCAGCAGGGTTTCATGTGGTTTGTGCGCTCGATCGCCAAGCCGGCCGATCCGTTCAGCTGAGGGCGGGCAGATGGCGCCAGTAACTGCACGCATCGTTTGCCGCCATCGCTGGTGGCTCAGGTTCTACCTGGCTGGCGTGCTCGCCATTGCTCAGATGACCGGTCGCGAACCATGCCTGGAGCGCTTGAGCTACTGGGTAGGGCGCGGCATCAAGATCGAGGTTCATCCTGAATGACCACCATCGCCTACAAGGATGGCGTTATCGCCTACGACTCCCGCGTCACCCGAGGCGACCTGATCACCGATGACGACTGTGACAAGTGCATTGAGCGCGACGGCGTGAAGTTCTTCATGTCCGGGGCTCTCTGTGACTATGACGCATTGGTCGGGGCCTACTTCGGCACCGCGCCATCCGGGAAGGTCGACGCATCTGCAATCGTCGTGGATGGCGGGAAGCTGCTGATGGTGGCGGTGGATGACGATACGGGTCTGTGGAAGTCGCCAATCAAGCCTGATCGTCCGTACGCCATCGGTAGCGGCACTCCATACGCATTCGCTGCGATGGACATGGGCGCATCTGCCGAGAAGGCCGTCGAGATGGCTGCAAGGCGCGATACCAGCACTGGCGGCAGGGTTCGGACTATGACGATCCGCGCAGCCGAGCATAAATAACCAGCCCAGCGAGGCACCCAAGTCTCAAGGAATTCCCTATGGCGCTGACAGCAAAACAGCAGCGCTTCGTCGAAGAATACCTGATCGACCTGAATGCCACGCAAGCCGCTATCCGTGCTGGCTACAGCAAGAAGACGGCAAACGAGCAAGGTTCACGCCTGTTAGCAAATGTTAGTGTTTCAGCCGCTGTTGCCGAGAGCATGAAGTCAAGGTCTGGCAGAACCGGAATCACCCAGGACATGGTACTCAAGGAACTCGCCAAGATCGGCTTCAGCGATATCCGCAAGGTGGTCCGCTGGGGCGAGACGATGGTCCGCATGGTCGAAGCCGACGATGAGGGCCCTGAGGACATGGTTCCGTACCACGGGCTGGCCTTAGTCGACTCCACCGAGATTGACGATGACACGGCTGCTGCCATCGCTGAGGTGTCTCAGGGGCGCGACGGCCTGAAGGTCAAGCTGCACGACAAGAAGGGCGCTCTGGTCGATATCGGCCGACACCTGGGCATGTTCGTGCCTGCAGGTCACGCCGACCTAGATGCAGAGCTCAAGCGGATCGAGATCGAGAAGCGCCGGGTCGAGCTGGCCGCGCTTAAGGCAGGTCATGAGCCGGCTCCTCCTGTAACCAAAATCGAGATTGAGGTGGTAGGTGGCCGGTCGGACGCTACGAATCCAGATGACCGAGCCTCAGGCTAGGTTCTTCCAGCTGCAAGACAAATACCCTGCCTTCGTTGGCGGGTTCGGTACCGGAAAGACGGAGACCCTGGCCAACTGTGCCCTTCGTGATGCCTTGTCCTCCTCTGACGCGCTGATTGCGCTCTATGAGCCGACCTATGACCTGGTGAGGTTGATCCTCGCACCTCGCATGGAGGAGAAGCTGAGCGAGCTTGGCATTCGTTACAAGTACAACAAGCAAGAGAACATCATCTACACCAGCGCCCCGAACTGCGGTGACTTCATCCTCAGGACGCTCGAAAACCCGGCGCGAATCATCGGGTATGAGTCTTACCGCGCGCACGTCGACGAGATCGACACGCTAAAGAAGGCTCAGGCGGCGCTGGCGTGGCGCAAGATCATTGCGCGGAACCGGCAGCGACCAACTGGTATAGAGCAGCCATTCAACCGAGTTTCGGCCTACACCACGCCTGAAGGATTCCAGTTCGTCTACGACACCTGGGGGCGCGCTCCCAAGCCTGGCTATGCGATGGTTCAGGCTGCGACCTACACAAATCCGTTCCTTCCCGACGACTATGTGCAGAGCCTTCGCGACAGCTACCCAGCTGCGCTAATCACTGCATACATCGAGGGAAAGTTCACAAACCTGAACAGCGGCAGCGTCTATCCAGACTTTGACCGGACGCTGAACCACTGCGACACCGTCGAGCAGGAGCGTGAGCCGCTTCTGATCGGCATGGACTTCAACAGGCTCAAGATGAGCGCTGTTGTCTATGTCCTGCGCGGCGGATGCCCTGTAGCAGTAGCCGAGATCACTGATGGGCGCGATACGCCGTACATGGCAGAGCTGATCAAGGCGCGATACGCCGCGAAGGGCCACCCTATTCAGATTTTCCCCGATGCATCAGGCCAGAACGCCAGCAGCAAGAATGCCAGTGAGTCGGACCTGAGCATCTTGCGACAGGCCGGATTCTCCATCCAGGTGAACGGGACAAACCCCGCAATCGCGGACAGGGTGAACGCCGTCAACGCGCTGATCCTGAATGGCAATGGCGAGCGGCGCCTGAAGATCAACGTCAACCGGTGCCCGCACCTTGCGGACGGATTGGAGCAGCAGGCCTACGACAAGAACGGCATGCCCGACAAGTCGAGCGGGGTGGATCACCTCAACGACGCCGCCGGCTATCCGCTGGCCTATCTGTTCCCTATCGAACGCCCAATGACTACGACCCAATCCCTGAGAATGTGACCATGAGCGATAACCCGAGCATCACGCTGCCCGCTGTCGACGCGATGCGCGCCTACTGGGCCGTGATCTCGCCGCTCATGAACGGGACAATGGCAATGCGCGCCGCGGGCAAGGCCCTGCTGCCGCAGTACCCAGCTGAAGACGACGAAGCTTACAAAGAGCGCCTGCGCCTCTCGACCCTGCTGCCGGCGTACTCCGAGACCGTGGGCAACATGACCTCCCGCGTGTTCGCTGAGCCGCTGCAGGTGGGCGACGATGTGCCAGAGGCCATTGTCGAGATGACCAAGGACATCGACCACGCCGGCAACGATCTCAACTCCTGGGCGGTGGGGTTCTTCACCGAAGGCTTGAGCCATGGGCTGTGCCACGCCTTCGTCGATCACCCGCCAGCGGGTGAGCTGAAGACCCAGGCAGACGAGCAGGCCGCTGGCGTGCGCCCCTATGTGGTGATGGTGAGGCCTGAGCAGGTGCTGGGCTGGCGCTACAAGGGCGGCGTGCTGACCATGGTCCGCTACATCGAGGTGGTCGAGGAGGAAGATGGCGAGTTCGGCGCCAAATGCGTCGAGCAGATTCGCGTGCTGGAACCTGGCGCCTGGCGAACCTATCGCAGGTCAGCCAAGGCCGTGCGCGGTAAGCACGCCGCATCTGGCGGTACCTGGGAGCTACACGAGGAAGGCACCAACAGCCTGACCGCGATCCCCTGGGTCACCTTCTACACGGGGCGCACCGGTTTCATGACGGCCAAGCCGCCGCTGATCGAACTGGCACACCTGAACGTGAAGCACTGGCAAAGCCAGAGCGACCAGGACAACATCCTCCACGTTATCCGCGTGCCGATCCTGGTGCGCATCGGCATCCAGACCCAGTACGACAACCAGGGGAAGGTGATTCCGCCAGAGTTCAAGGTGGGTACCGGCCAGCTGACCGATCTGCCCAAGGATGGTGACCTCAAGTATGTCGAGCACACCGGCCAAGCCGTCGATGCGGGTCGCACCGCGCTGCAGGACCTGATCAACGAGATGCGCATGGCCGGGGCCAAGCTGCTGACGCCGGACAAAACAGCCACCAAGACCGCCACCCAGGCGGAGGAGGAGGCGGCGCAGGAACTGTCCCCGCTGGCACGCATGGCGAACCACTTCGCCGACTGCCTGGCGCAACTGCTCCAGTTCATGGCCGATTATCGCGGACTGGGCGATGGCGGAACCGTCGAGATGCGCGGCAATTTCGATGTCGACTACATGCCGGAGGTGTCGCTGCCGACGCTGGTGTCCATGGCAAATGCCGGGATGATCAGTAAAGAGACGCTATTCACCGAGATGCAGCGGCGCGGCGTGATCAGCGACGAATACGACTGGGAAGAGGAGCTGGCGAAGATTGAGGCCCAGGGCCCGGCTCTCGGTACGCTGTGATGAAGACCGCCAACGAGAAGCTGCTGGACGAGCTGATCGGCCATGAAGTTGATCTCTCCAGGTTGAGCAACAGCCAGGTCGTGGCGATCATCAGGATCCTGAACAGTTCTGACCCTGAGCTGAGGGCAGCGCTCATCGCTGCCATCGACAGCCTGGATGCCGGCGCGTCCGTTGCAGCGATCGATGCCGCTCTGGCGCCCGTGCTGCGGATCAATCAATCGACGCTCTTTAGCCTGCAGCGGGCGCTCACAGGCGTCATCGACGGCGTGGCCAGTTACGAGATTGCCTTTCAGGCCGCTGCGCTTACAGCGGCTGTTCCTGAGCTTGTGGAGGCGCGATTCCCGGTTGCCGTGGCACAGTTCAGTCAGGTACGCGCCATTGCGCTGGCAAGGCCCTTCCAGGGGCGGCTGCTCAGCGAGTGGATGGCCGGCATTGAGGCTGACCGTGCTGCCTCGATCCGCGATGCCGTGCGGTCTGGCGTGCTTGAAGGACGCACGACGCCGGAGATCGTCAGGCAGATCATGGGTACCAAGGCTGAGAAGTACGCTGATGGCATCCTGCAGAAGTCTCGCCGGGAGGTGGAGGCGGTTGTCCGGTCGGCAGTGTCCAGCACAGCAGAGACGGCCAGCGACAAGGCATTCGAGGCCAACAGCGACATCATCAGCCATGTTGAGTGGCTGAGCACGCTGGATAACCGGACATCGACGACCTGCCGAATCCGTGACCGCCTGCCGTACACGCTGGGCACGTACCGACCGATCGGGCACAAGGTGCCGTGGCTGGCCGGCCCGGGCCGAATCCACTTCTGCTGCCGCTCGACCAAGCTGCCGATCCTCAAGAGCGCTTTGGCGCTGGGGATCAGCGACGCGGCGACCCGGGCGAGTATGGACGGCCAGGTGCCGCAGCAGACCACCTATGCGCAATGGCTTGCCCGCCAACCTGCCGCACGCCAGGACGAGATCCTTGGGCCGGAGCGGGGGAAGCTGTTGCGCCAGGACAAGCTGAAGCTGCAGGACTTCTACAACGACAAGGGCAAGTTCCTGACGCTCGACGAGTTGCGGGAGCGCCTTCTGTAGCGCGCGCCACAAAACACCAGAGCGCCATTTCGTGGCGCGCAATTCCAGAGCCTCGCCCAGTGCGGGGCTTTTTCATGCCTGCGGTTCGGATGGACGGGGCGACCTGGGGCCGGATGGCTCACCAACAGGCCGGATGGCCCAGAGAGACGAGATGAAACTCAAAACCGTTGAAGTGGATGGCAAGCAATATGCAGTGATCGAAGATGGCAAGCCCGTCTACACCGATGACGACGGCAAGGACGTCGCTTTCGATGCGGTCGGAACCCGCAACACCATCACCCGGCTGAACGCCGAGGCGAAGTCGCACCGCGAGCGCGCGGACAGCTTCGAGAAAACTGCGAAGGCGTTCGAAGGCATCGAAGATGCTGCGGCCGCCAAGAAAGCCCTGGAGATCGTCGCCAACCTCGACGCCAAGAAGCTGGTGGATGCCGGCGAGATCGAGAAGGTGAAGGGCGAAATCAGCAAGGCCTTCCAAACCCAGCTGGATGAAGCCAACGGTAAGGCGCAGACCTTCGAGCAGCAGCTGTATGCCGAGAAGATCGGCGGGAGCTTTGCCCGTTCCCAGTTCATCGCCGAGAAGATGGCTGTGCCGGCGGACATGGTCCAAGCCACCTTCGGCAGCAACTTCAAGATCGAGGAAGGCAAGGTCGTCGCTTATGACGCCCAGGGCCAGAAGGTCTTCAGTCGCTCCCGCCCGGGTGAACTGGCCGACTTCAACGAAGCGCTCGAAACCCTCGTCTCGCAGTACCCCCATCGCGACCACATCCTGAAAAGCTCCGGCGCCAATGGCGGCGGCGCGCCGAACGGTGGTGGCCAGCACAAAACCACGAAGGGCAACTTCGGTGGCACCAAGGCTGAACGCCTGGAAGCCATCAAGGGCCTGACCGCAAGCGAATAAGGAGGCCCAATGGCCCTTTCGAACATGAAGGTATTCAACGAATACCTCAAGCGCACCACCATCGAGACCCTTGCCCAGGATGTCGAGAAGTTCAACGCATCCTCGGCTGGCGCCATCCGCCTGACCACCCAAGGCATCGACGGCGACTTCCTGCAGGAATCGTTCTGGGCCGGCCTGCACGGCGCCCAGCGTCGTGTCGACCGCTATGCCGCCAACGGCAACCAGGCGTCCACCCCGCTGGCCCAGAAGCAGTACGACTCGGTGAAGATCGCCGGCGGCTTCGGCCCGATCCTGTGGGAGCCTTCCCAGCTCTCCTGGATCCAGAAGAACCCGGAAGAAGCGCTGGAGGTGATCAGCCGCAACCTGTCTGAAGCCATCATGGCGGACCAACTGAACACCGCCATCTCGGCCCTGGCCGGCGCGATCGGCAACCAGCCGGGAGCCACCAACGATGTGTCGGCCACCGCTGGCGTGACCTACGTGGCGATCAACAACGCCCATGCCCTGTTCGGTGACGCCTCGCAGCGCCTGGTGGCCCAGGTCATGACCGGCGCCATGTACCACAAACTGGTCGGCCAGAACCTCGCCAACGCCGAGCGCCTGTTCCAGTTCTCCGGCGTGCAGGTGGTCGACATCCTCGGCAAGGCCGTGATCATCACCGACGCCCCGGCGCTGTACGAGGCCGGCACCCCGAACAAGCAGAAGGTGCTCAGCCTGGCCGACGGCGCCGCGGTGGTAATGGATGGCTCTGACCTGATCACCAACATCGAGACCTCCAATGGCAAGGAGCGCATCGAGACCACCATGCAGGCCGACTACACCTTCGGTCTGGGCCTCAAGGGCTACACCTGGGACACCGCCAGCGGCGGCAAGTCGCCGACCAACGCCGAGCTGTCCACCGGCACCAACTGGGACCTGGTGGCGAACAGCATCAAGGCCTCGGCTGGCGTGCTGACCATCGGCGACGCCACCAAGTAATCGGTACCGCGCCCTTCGGGGCGCATTTCCCAGGAGATCGCCATGAGCGAGAAAGTGATTTACGAGAAGCACCCGGTCAGCCCTGAGCGAAAAGCCGAGCTGCGGCAGAAGGGGTACAAGATCATCGATGCGCGCTTCGCGCCCGATGACTACGAACACCCGGATCCGCTGAAGGAGGCCAAAGGCTCGAAGGCTGGCAAGTCCGCGGCCGACAAGAAGGCTGCCGAAGAAGCCGAGCTGAAGGCAAAGCTGCATGCCTCCCTGAACGAAAAGGGCGTGCAATTCAGCCCTGACGCCAGCCTTGAAGACCTCCAGAAGCTGCTGGGCGAGGCCAAGTAATGACCATCTACATCACCGTCGAGCAGGTAGACGCCCTGCTTGGGCAAACCTGGGCGCCCGCCGACCAGAAGGCCCGGGCGGTGCTGATGGCCAACACCTGGCTCACCAATCTCGGCCTGCCTGAGTTAGATCCGGTACCGGATGACGTGATTCAGGCAGGCGCCGAGATCGCCCGAGAGGCTGCGGCGGGCAACATCTACGGCAGGAAGGAAACCGGTGTGCTGGCCAAGTCGGTCAACGCTGACGGGGCGTCCAGCAGCAAAACCTACGCGGAATCATCGCGCACCATCAGCGCGGGCGAGTCGTTTGCCCTGGCGCTGCTGGCGCATTACCTCAATAGCAGCGGCCAAACCAAGATCGTGAGGGGCTGATATGGGACTTCGCGATGAGCTGCAGGCTGATCTTGCCGAGGCCTTCAATACGGACTTGGCTGATGCGGTGCTGGCCTTCACTGGCGAGTACATGGGGCCTGGTGTCGTTGATCCGGTCACCGAGGAGAGCACCGCCCAGGCGGTGACCTACGCCGGGCGTGGCGTGCTGTCGCGCTACGAAGACAGCCGGATCGACAACGTGAACATCCTGGTTGGCGACCTGCGCCTCACCGCGCTTGCCAACGAGGTCACCGATACCCCGGAGGTTGGGCACAAGATCACTGCGCCAGACCTGGTGGACCGGTCCAAGCAGGTGGTCTACCTGGTCAAGTCGGTGCGCGCAGACCCGGCTTCGGCCACCTACCGAATGCAGCTGAGGAAGTAGCCATGGCCAAGAGCAGGGGATGGAGCACACCGCCAAGCCTATTCGCCGGCGTGGTCGAGGAGCAGCTTGCTCTGAGGGTTCGCACAATCTCAATGGAGATTCTCCAGTTAGTTCTTCTGGCAGCTCCGGTCGATACTGGTCGATTCAAGGGAAACAACATCGTGAGCATCGGAGCTCCGGTATACACGACCTTAGATGTGGTTGACCCTTCTGGAGGCGAAACTCTTGCTCGCGGGCTTTCGGCCATGAGTGGCCTTGAGCCTTACACGCAAGTGTTTATCCAAAACAACCTGGTGTACGCCGTCCCGCTTGAAGATGGCCATTCGAAGCAGGCTCCCGCCGGTATCTACGGAGTTTCTTTCAACAGCGTCGTACAGAAGTACAGCTCATGACCTTCGAACAGATCCGGGCCATTGTCATTGGTCGCATGCAGCAGTGGGCGGGCATTCCCGCATCAGCTGTCGACTACCCGAACAACCCGCAGGGGCCGTTCGACCCGTCCGGCAAGCCCATCTGGGCCAGGCTGGCGGACGTTCCAGGCCTGTCCAGCGCGCCAGAGGTCGGCATCGGCCCCTGCGTGCGCCGAACCGGCATCATCATGGTTCAGCTGTTCGTGCCCAGTAACAAGGGCACCCTGGCCATCACCAAGGCCGCCGACACGCTGGTCCAGCACTTCGAGTTCTACAGCGACCCGACCGGCCCGTTCGAGTGCTACGCGGCCTCGGCCAATACCATCGGTGATGACGGGCACGGCTGGTACCAGGTGAACGTGTCGATCCCATACCGGGCCTACTGAGCCCTCAATTTCTGCCGCAAGGCAACCCAACACGCAGCCTAGGCCCGTACAGCCGAACGGTGGATGTTCGTTCATCCGTCCGCCCCGGCTGCGTTTCTATTCGCCTGATGAACGAGGTGTCACAGATGATCGAGAGCAACGTCATTCCGTTTCACTACCAAGGCAAAGCCGTGCGCTTCAACAGCGACGGGTGGATCAACGCCACGGACGTAGCCAAGCGCTTCGGCAAGCGCCCGGTCGATTGGCTTCGCCTGCCCGCAAGCATCAGCTACCTCAAGGCTCTGGCGAGAGCACTGGGCCTGGACACCGAAGTGGGAAAATCTCACTTCGGTCTTGTCGAGGCAGTGAAGGGCGGTAAGGGTCAGGGTACCTGGCTCCACCCAAAGCTGGCCGTTGCGTTCGCTCGCTGGCTCGACGACGACTTCGCCGTATGGGCCGACCTGCACATTGATGCATTGCTGCGCGGAGAGCTGAACGAGAAACAGCAATTTGACCGCGCTTGTCGTGCACTTGACGACGCGAAGGCCGTTGCAAGCCTCAGCGGTCGTGAGCTGGCTCGCTGGCGCAACAAGAAGCCAGGCCTCGAGCACCAGGTCGAATACTGGCGCGACCAGTTGCAAATGACCCTTGGGCTCGACGCGGCCTGATCCAAGCCCAACCAATGCACCGCCACATGGCGGTTTTTTTACGCCTATCGATAGGAGAAACCGCATGTCGAGCGGAGCCAATGTCCAGCTGGCCTGGATCAAAGAAGTAACCCCCGGCGTGACCCCGACCGGCGACTGGAACGTGCTGACGCGCATCAGCAACGGCCTGATGCCGACCTTCAACTCGGAAGAGAACAACGAAATCGGCTTCACTCGGATGTCGCAGGGCACGGCCCAGACCACCGTGGACGTTGGTGGCGACATCGAGACCAAGTGGCGCTTTGGCGCCCTGGACGAGTTCATGGCCTCCTGCTTCGGCAAGGCCTGGGCTGGCAACGTCCTGACCATGGGCGACGACCGCATCACCTTCTCGATCGCCTCCTACGCGACCGACATCGGTGTCTCGGCAATCGCCCGCGGCGTGCAAGTCGCCACCATGAACTTCGACTTCCCTGGCGACAACGAGGTCACGGTCACTACGACCATGGCCGCGCGCGCCTGGGATGACAAGGGCGACAACACCTCGTTCATCATCAACGCCCAGCCAGAGGTCAGCCAGCGCCGCTTCAGCTTCAAGGACATCAGCGGCCTGAAGATCAACGGCGTCCAAGTCGGCGAGGACAACGCCTGCGTCGACAGCTTCAACCTGCAGTTCGACAACGCCGTGCAAACCCAGCGCTGCATCGGCAACGGCAACCCGTACCCTGGCAACATCATCGCCACCACCTTCACCCCGTCCGGCGCGATCACCATCAGCTGGTCGAAGATGGCCTACGAACTGTGGAAGGCGCAGAAGACCAACGACGCGATCAGCCTGGAGTTCACCATCGGCAACGCCGACGGCGGCTACAAGTTCCTGATCCCCGAGATGGAAGTGACCGCTGACTGGCCTGATGGCGGCTCGACCGACATCATCCAGGTTGAACTGAACTACACGGCCCGCCGCGTGGCCCCGACCATCACCCGCCTGCCGGCCCCGATCGTTGTGGCTGCCGTGGATGTCACCCCGGCCACCTTGAGCTTGGCAGTGGGCGACACCGGCGACCTCGAGGTCGTGGTAACCCCAGCCGGTGCAAGCCAGCAAGTCACCTGGACCAGTTCCGCCCCGGCCATCGCCAGCGTGAGCGAGACCGGCCTTGTCACCGGCCTGGCCGTTGGCACCGCCACCATCACGGCCACCAGCGCTGCAGACGGCACCAAGACCGACACCTGCGCTGTCACCGTAACCGCTTAAACCTTTGCCCGGCGCGCCCTGCGGTGTGCGTCGGGCCTTTTACCGCAGAGGAATACCATGGGCATCACCATCAAGAAGCCTGAGCTGGATATCGAGGGTCAGCGCTGGGTTGACTTTGCGCCAGGAGCGAAGCTGCTCGTAGCGTCCTTCGGCAACCCGATGTTCAAGTCACACAAGGCAATTATTCAGCGCCACCTGGATTCGATCGACCTTCAGACGAAGGCGGGCACCAAGGACTTCAGCTTGGACTCGGTCGCAGAGGTCGAGATCGAATCGGGCGATGATCTGTACTTTGAATTGGCGGCGCGCCACTTGATCAAGGACTGGCAGGGCGTGGACGTTGCTGATAACCCTGGCGTCCCGGCCCAATACACGCCGAAGCTCGGCGTTGAACTGCTCAAGATGATGCCTGACGTTTACTGGATAGTTGTCCGGGCTGCTCTGGACATCATGACCAGGGCCAAGGAACGGGCAGCAGAAACCTCGGAAAAGCAGTAGCGGCATATCGCTGGGGTAGGGACTGGGCTGGGCCGGAGAACGAGAAAAAGCGCTGGAAGCATGAGCGCCTCGGGCTTACGGCCCCGGAGCAGCCGGAGATCGATGGTGTGGTTGCCGAGATCCTGGAAGCTTACGTGCACATTGGGCGGTCCCGGCAGTATGTGGGCATGGTGGGCGCGCCAGCTCCTATCGAGCCGTCAGCGATCTGTGAGTATCTCGATCGCTACCCCTCGATGATATGCCGCGAAGAGTTCGACGGCGCTATCTTCGCCCTTGACGACGAGTACCGCCGGTACTGGGACGAGGTCAAAGCTCAAGAGCGAAAGCGCGACGGAAAAGTCAGCTAGATAACCTTGGCGAGAAATCGCTTAATGCCGCCATGGGCCTCGATAAAGGCTTCATGGCTATGGCCGTCAGAGCCGGTTAGTTGACCGATAGCTATGATCATCTCGTACTTCGTCTGCGATGGGAGATCGCTTTCGACGACGGCTCTGACTTCGACTAAAAAATCGATGTAATCATTGATTGCGAAGTCAAGCTGCCCGATATCGGTATGGGTGAAAAAATCAGAAACCTGGCCGCTCTTGTTAGACGGAACCCAACGACCATGCCTGATGGCAAGCTCGGCGAACACGGGATCGCCCATGTAGCATTTCGTCCCAGAAAGCAAAAGGTCTGAATGTGGCGTCGATATGCGAGGGTATGGGACGAAGTAAAACTCGCGATCAAAAGGATCGTCAGCGTCAGGGCGCTTGCCATCAGTAGACACTGACCTTTTTATGTTTTCGCGCTCCTGATCGCTCAATATCCGGCGGGAACCTGAAGTGCCCAATGGGCTGATGATGCCGTCTCGCTCCATGGCATCAATAAGCTTGCTGGCTCTTAGGAAGCCTATGTGGAATGTGCTCTGAACGAAAGAAACAGAGCAATTTCCAGAGCTCATGACTCGATCTACGGCCTCCGGATAGAGATCATCATCATTTTCGGAAAGGGTCGGCTTTGCCGAAGCCTCTTGTTTTCGCCTTTTTTTTCCTTCGAACAGGCTGCTCCACCATGACATGACCATTCCTTCTGATGGGTGATGAGAGCGACATCTTGAAGCTTGCCATGATGAATCGTCACGTTTTGTTTTTTTACTGCATGCTGATGATGGTAAATTGCACGCCTCATACAGGAGGGATGCCGTGGAGATTTTGATTGTTTGGCTGGCAGTCGCCGCAATTACGGCCTATTTCGCTAAGCAGAAAGGGCGTAGCGCTGGCGCATGGTTTGCGCTTGGATTTCTGTTCTCTATTTTTGCCCTGATTGCCATCTGGCTGGTTAATCCGGTCGGAGTTGACGACGCCAAAAGCATCGAAATCGCGAAGAAATTCGGGTCATCCGCCAACTATCGGAAATGCCCTTACTGCGCCGAGGTGGTCCAGAGGGAGGCTATCAAGTGCAAACACTGCTCCTCTGACCTAGAGCCAGTCGTAGACTGAGCAGATATTCAACCGAAGCCCGCCACGTGCGGGCTTTTTTGTGCCCGGAGTTTGTATGAACCAAGAGTCTCGCCTGGCGGTTACGATTGACTCCAGGGGCGCCCAGCGTGATGCCCGAGCAATGACCAAGGACCTGAATGCCTTGGAATCGGCCGGTAATCGTGTCGACCCTGCCATGGATAAGGCTCAGACCGGTATCCGCGAGATGGGTAACCAGGCATCAACCAGTGCCTCTAAGGTGAGGGCGCTCGAGGGCCAGACCGACCGATTGGCTTCCGTTGTCACAGGGCTGGCTGGGCCGATTGCAGCGGCGTTCAGTGTCGCAAAGATAGCCGCAGCTGCCGAGCAGTATGTGAACCTGACAAACAGGCTCCGGCTGGTAACTGAAGGCTCTGAACAGCTGGCATTCGCCCAGGAATCCGTCTATCAGGTTGCTCAAAATTCTCGTCAAACGCTTGAGGTTACGGCCCAGGTTTACCAGCGGGTGGCACAGAACGCCAGGCAGCTCGGGCTTGACTTCGCCGATGTAGCCAGCGTAACCGAAACTGTGGCTAAGACTGTCGCTCTCAGTGGCGCAAGTACACAGGCCGCTGATGCGGCGATGGTCCAGTTTGGGCAGGCATTGGCGTCTGGGACATTGCGTGGTGACGAGCTCAACTCGATCATGGAGCAGACGCCAGCGCTGGCCCAGGCTATTGCCCGCGGTCTTGGAGTGACAATCGGACAGCTGCGGGCTATGGGTGCGGAAGGTAAGCTCACATCCGCAGCGGTCGTTCAGGCCCTGCAAAATCAAAAAGACAAGGTTGATGAACTCAGCTCGGCCATGACGCTAACCGTCGGCCAAGCGATTACCTCTTTCAACAACGCCTTGATCACCACGGTCGGAAGACTGGACGAGGCTACTGGGGCAAGCAGCAGGCTAGCCGGCGGGATCGCGGCGCTCGCTCGGGCAATGGATGGGTTCAACTCCGGCGAGTTTCTGGACTTTTTCCGCAAGGACAAGCAAACAGTAGCGGGGCTGAACAACGAGCTCAGCGTCACCATGGCCGGTATTCGTGATCTGCAGAATGCAAGGTCAAGGCTGGCAAAGGATGACCCAGCTGATACGGTCTTTTTCAAGTTCAAGTTCTACGACCGAGCAGAGATTGATGCCGAGATCAAAGAGCTTGAGGAAAAGTCCGCTGCGGTCAGAGCCATCGTAAGCAAGATGGAGTCAGCAGCAGCGGGGACCGGTTCGCAGAAGCCAAAAGGCGAAGAGCCGGCAACAGTCGTTAATGCTGAATACGAAAAACTGCTGGCCAGCCTGAAGAAGCAGGCAGCACTCCAGGGTGATAATACAGAGGCAGCCAAGGTAAGGTATGCAATTGAAGCTGGCGAGCTTGGCAAGCTTCTGCCGGAGCAGGAAAAACTGCTGCTGAAGTACGCTGAGGAGAAGGATGCCAAGGCGGCAGCAGAAAAGGCTTCTAAGGCTGCAGCCGCTGCCGCTACAAAGGCAGCTGCAGCGCAAGGGAAGGGCTTGCCCGAGGCGCTCAACACATTCTCCCGTCTCTACGCTCAATATGACCCAGCAGCAGAGGCAGCCAGGGCTCTGGCCAAAGAGGAGGGGCAGCTTCAACTTGCCTTCAGTCGAGGCAAGATCACTCAAGAGGAATACAGCAAGGCTCTCGCTCAGGCCTCGATCAACTACGCCTCTGCAATCAAGGGAGCCAAAGGGCTGACGGCTGCCGAGCAGTACCGGGCGCAACTTGAGCGGCAGCTGCAAACTGATCGTGAAGAAAACAGGGTCAATGCCGCAGCTGTCGGAACGGGGGACCTGCAAGCGGAGCGAGCAAGAAGTCAGATTCAACTGGTCCGCGACACGAACACCACGATTCAGAATCTGATGACCGAGAGGGATCGGACTGAATCAGAAAGAGAAAAACAGGCCATCCAAAGGCAGATCGACCTACAGCGTGAGTACCTGCCTCAGCGCATAGCTGAGATGCAAAACGGTTGGGCGATGATGGACCAGGCCATGCTCAACCCGATCAACGGGTGGACGGCTGCCGTGCAGAACTTCGGTAACCAGGCGCGCGACATTGCCGGGCAAACGCAGTCGATCTTCTCCAACGCATTCAACACCATCTCGACCGATATCACCGACGCGATCATGAGCGGGCAGCTGTCCATGAGCACGCTTGGCGATATCGCTTCGAACGTGGTGCGCGAGATCATCGCCGGTTTCGTGAAGATGGGCGTGCAGATGGCGCTGAATGCTGCGCTGAACGCCACTCTCGGCACCGCTGCGGCCGGCCAGAGCATGATCCTGGCGGGTACCACGGCCACGGCCTGGGCACCGGCGGCGGCGATGGCATCCCTTGCAACGCTGGGCGCCAACTCCGTTCCTGCAGCGGCCGCGCTGACCTCGACCACTGCTCTGGCATCCAGCCTGGCCGTGATCCCGGGCTTCGCCACCGGTGGCTATGTGTCCGGCGCCGGTACCGGCACCTCCGACAGCATCATGGCCCGCCTGAGTGACGGCGAATTCGTGGTGAATGCTGCGGCGACCAAGCGAAACCGCGCTCTGCTGGAGGCGATCAACTCGAATGAGCGGGTCTCATTCGCCAGCGAGAACTTGTCAGTGACCAAGGGCAGTAAGGGTCGCACAGAAGGCCAGCAGTCTGATGGTGGAGGGCGGCCTGTGACTGTTAACCAAGTCTTCAACGTGAACGGCGATGTGAGCCCTCAAACGGTTGCCATGATTGAACAAATGGGGATGAGGGTGGCTAAATCATTCCAACATGACATCAATCGTAACGGTCCAATGATGCAAAGCATCCGCAAGAAACTCTAAGGAGAACCAATGAAAATCGACTGGGACAAGGAAGATCTGGCGGGCAAACTTTCCGATCTATTTGCAGAGTTTTTTATGGGGAAGATTGATGGGGATACCCCAATGCAGGAAGTCAGGAGTCGGGCCGAACTGGCTGGCTCGCTGCTTGGGCGCGCAGTGGCGGTCATTCAGCATGAAGGGCCTATTAGTGCGGATATTGCGGTAACCATCAGGAGTTTCGAGCAGCGGTTTAGTAAAGAGATCGCCGACAATGTTGGGAAGATGGGCAGCCCTGGCGGGCAGCTTCGGGAGCTCTGGAATCAGGCCGCCGACATTGAGTAGCGGCGCAGTGAATCTGCTGCAATAACGCAAGGTGGAAAAATGGCGATCGAATGGCCAACCGAGGTATGCCCGGCGCAGATGAACTGGGGCATGGTTTACAACAACCGAGACTTTACCTCCTCGCTGAACAACAGCCAGCAGATCGTGGGTTACCCGGGCTCGTACTGGAGGTGCTCGCTTTCGCTACCCCCGTTGACCCGAGACCGTGACCGAATAGTGACTGCCTTCATGGGGCGCCTGCAGGGCCGCTTCGGTACGTTCAAGCTGCCGGCGTTCACGCGAAAGCGGACTGACAACATCGGCGCGCCGGTTGTGCAGGTCGGGGCTGCCATGGCCTCAACCATCACCCTGAGCGGGCTGCAGGGCAGTCGTCGGGTGTTTAGCCAGGGCGACTACATCACCATCGGCGGGGTGATGCATGAGGTGGTTGAGGACGTGCTTTCGAACGGCGATGGCACGGCCATTTTGCCTCTCAACAGACGGTTGCGCTCAGCTCTGGTTGTTGGCACCGCGGTGGAGTATCGGAACCCTTATTCGATCATGCGCCTCACCGAGGATAGCTACACCCTTTCAGTCAGGCCTGTTGTGGCTGAGCTTTCTATCGAATGTCGGGAGGCCTTCTAATGGCTGCGGTTTTCCCATTTTCCCAGTCGGTGCTGAACATCATTGCTGCCGGCAATTTCACGCCTGTATTCGCCTGCGAGCTGGATTTTGCCGACGGCATGGTCAGGGCCCACACGGGCACCGGCCAGCTGATCATCAACGGCTACGCCTACGACGGCGTTGGCACTTTCGGCGAAGTGGGCCAAGCCAGCGAAAGCGCTGACTCGGGTTCCTCCCTGTCCATTGATCTGACGCTGAATGGCCTAGACAGCTACATCCTTTCCCAGACCTCAGTCGCGGGCTGCCGAGGCCGGTCGGCTCGTCTGATGTTTGTCGTCTATGACGAGGCCGGGAATTATGCGGCCGACATCCTGTTCAGCGGCCGTATGGACGCGGCCAAGCTGTCCTACGGCGGCTCGACGGGCGACAGCACGATCACGGTCACCATCATCGACCGGATGGCCGAGTGGAACCGGGTTGGCACAGAGCGCTGGACGGACGAGAACCACCGCGCCCGTCATGACGGCGACCGCTTCTTCTATGCCGTCGCGCAGATGGCCGAATGGCCCATCTACTGGGGCGCCAAGAAAGACGCGCCGTCCTTCACCTACGAGTAAACGTCATGCGCTATCGAGACTGGCCCACGAGGCTACACGAGACCATTCAGGCCGCTTTCGAGCGGCCTTTTTTGTGGGGCGAATTTGACTGCTGCCTGTTTGTCGCTGACTGCGCGGCGGCTATCTGTGGCGTTGATCCGGCGAAAGAATACCGCGGGCGATACAAGACGCAGATCGGCGCCAAGCGCGTGATGGCGTCGACGCACGGCTCAGTCGAGGCGGTGCTCGATACCTACTTCGAAAGGGTTGATGTGCAGTTCGCCCAGCGCGGCGACATTGTCAGTTTCGAGAACGCGTCGGGGAAGTGCGTGGCAGTGCTCTGGAGCGGCCGGTATTGGGCGGCCACTGAGTCTGGTGCTGCAGCCGTTGATTGTGAGCCCTTGGTGGCCTGGAGAGTTGAATAGTGGGCAAATCAATCAAATCAGTCGTCAAGCTCGTCACTGCGCCGATCAAGGCGATGTACGACCCGGTGGGCGCGTTCAAGGATGTGTTTGGTGGTGTGCAAGGAGTCTTTGCGGGCCTGACTGGTGCGGCAAAGATTTCTGGCGGCCCAAGCTCCGAACCAAGCTCTCAGACCGTTCGCTCGTCGAAAGCCCCGGTGCGCTTCATTCTCGGTCGGGCCAGCACCGGCGGCGTGCTCGCCTGGGTCCAGGAACAGTCTGGCGACCAGACCAGTGGAGAGTGGATTCACATCGTCTACGTGCTGTCCGAGGGCGCCATCGCGGGGGTCGATGAGATCTACGTGGATGAGCGTCCGCTGTCTGACCTGGGGGAGAATGCCACGTCCGAGGTGATCATTGATCCGACCCAGGTGAACGCATTCCTCCTGGCAAACTGCCCAGACTGGCGCCAAGAGCAGATCGGCCGGGGCCTGTCGTTTGTTCGGTTGTCGTTCAAGTATGACGCCGAGAAGTTTCCGTCGGGCATCCCGGATGTGCGTTTCGTGGTCCATGGGCGCAGCGACATTTATGACCCCCGCAACGGGAATTCCGGCTACTCGGCCAACACAGCGTTGCTGATCCTCTGGTACCTGCGCAACCGCTGCGCGATCCCTGACGACGAAATCATTTTTCAGTCCTTCGCGAGTGCTGCCAACATCTGCGATGAAACCGTCATCGGTCCGGATGGCAAGATGTCGCCCCGTTACTTCGCCGGCGCCGTCATTGGCGCAGATGAAAAGCGCAATACTGTCCTGGATAACCTGCTGTCGGCCTGCGCGGGAACGCTGATCCGGGTTGGCGGGCGCTGGTCGCTTCAGGTGGGCGCCTACTACGGGCCAGCCGACTTCACCATCAACGAAGACATGGTGATCGGCACTGTTGAAGGTACGACCGAGGTCAGCAACAGCGATGCCATCAACACCATGCGCGGGACCTTTGTTGATCCTGCTCAGGCCTGGGCAGAGACCGACTATCCGGAGGTTGCGATTCAGGATTGGATCGCAACAGACGGCGGCGAGCTGGCTGAGTCGCAGTCGTTTGCTTATGTGACAGACGCCTACCTGGCTCAGCGCCTTGCCAACATCAGCCTGCGCCGTCGGCGCTCGGGCGGTTCCCTGTCTGTACCGCTCAACTTCAACGGCTACAACTGCCGCCCGGGGCGTGCAGTCAAGGTCGATCTGCCTTCGCTGAACATCCTGGGCGAATTCATGGTCACCGAATGGACCATGGGCGCTGCCGATGCCTGCAAAGTGACCCTCAAACCGTACGAGCAGGCCATCTTTGATGACGCGGTGGGCCAGCCTTACGATCCGCTGGGCTTCATCAATCTGCCTGTTGGCGGCCTTGCTGCTGTCACCGGCCTGGCCTGGACCCCAAGCGGCGTGGCCGAAGTTGTCCAGGGCGTGCTCAGCTGGGCACCGCCAGTGCAGACCGTGCTGAGCTACACGGTGACGATCCGCAAGGGCGCTGAGGTCGTGCAGTCCCTCAAGGTTGGCGGTGAAGCCTCAAGCTGCAATATCAATGGCCTGACCTCTGGCACCTACGCCATGAGCGTCGTTGCCTTCGGCCCCGGCACCCGCTCGGGAGAGGCGACCATCAATGTCAACGTGGGCGGCCCGCCCGTGCCCGAGAGCTGCGCCGTCTATGCGTCGGTTGACACTATCACGCTGGTGCCGGCTAACCTGCAGAACCGCCTCAACGGCGGTACCTATGAGTACTTCTATGCCACCAATCCGTCGGCGCCTATCGCTGACGCTGTATACCTGGGGCAGGGGCTGACCTTCACCCACACCGGCCTGGCGTTCGCGAAGGAGTATTCCTACTACGTTCGCTCGGCGAATGCCTATGGGAAGAGTGACTTCCTGTACGTTCTCGCTGCTACCTCCAGTGACCCGACACAGATGCTCGAGGTGATTGCTGGCCAGATCACCGAGAGCGAGCTGGGTCAGGAGCTGACCAAGCGCATCGACCTGATTGACATGAACGGTCCTGGCTCGGTGAACGAGCGAGTGGGTGCCGCCAAGACCGAGCTGGCTGAGCAGATCAGCGAGGTGAACAACGCCCTCAACACCACCAAAGGCAACTTGCAGCAGCAGATCACTGCTGTGAGCGGTGATGTGTCGGCTGCCAAGGCCGACCTGCAGCAGCAGATCGCCAACGTCTCGGCCTTGGCCGGCTCGTTGCCGTACCGGAAAGACAAGGCCTACAGCGTCGGGCAAAGCGCCCTGGGCAGTGATGGCAAGTTGTACCAGGCCCTTAAAGCGGTACCGCTGAACACGCCACCGCCGAACGCCACCTACTGGACCGATGTTGGCCAGGCGGTGGTGACTGCCAACGGCATGGCCGCGCGCGTCCAGACCATGGAAACCAAAGTCGAAACCCTGGAGGGCGCCACCTCAGCCCAGGCCCAGCAGATCTCGGGCCTGCAGTCGAGCCTTACCACCACCAACGGCAACGTGACGGCGGCCCAACAAGCCGCTCAGGCCGCGGCTGCAGCGGCGGGTGCCAAGGGCGAGGTAATCTACGGTTCAACCGCGCCGGCCGCTGACAAGCGGCTTACGCAGAACCTGTGGATCGACACCACCGGCAACGCCAATACACCCAAGCGGTGGAACGGCAGCGCTTGGGTTGCCGTCACGGACAAGGCGGCCACCGACGCAGCAGCTGCCGCTCAGTCGGCGCTGAGCCAGGTTGCGCAGAAGGCTGATGCGAGTGTGGTGAGCAGCCTGACCACCCGTGTTAGCGATGCGGAAGGCAAGCTTTCTTCCCAGGCGACCCGCCTGGACGGCATGCAAACCAGCATCGACGGAAAGGCCAGCTCCCAGGCGCTGCAGCAGGTGACCAGCCGCGTTACAGCGACCGAGCAGAAGGATGCGGCCCAGGACCAGCAGCTGACATCGCAGAGCCAGGCACTGACTTCGCTGACCGACAGCGTGAGCAAAAAGGCCGATGCGTCAACTGTCCAAAGCTTGAACAACAGGGTCGATCAAAATGGGACGGACATCGCGGCCAACGGCCAAGCGCTAACCTCTATCAGCGCATCGTTGGGGGATCTGGGCGGCGAGAACCTTTTCTATAACCCTTCGTTTGAGAGGCCATCAGCAGCAGATCCCAATCTCGCAGAGGGTTGGCGCATCGGCGTTTCCGCTACGGCCACCTGGTCGTTGGTGGATTCCACAATCGCACCTGGCGGAAAAGCACAAAGGATTGATGCATCTGGCTTCATAGCTGGAAGCGGATCAACTTTCATAGATCTGGCGTGCCGAAGTACGTCCTACCAACCCAAGGTTAGCGCTGGCCAGGTCTTGACTGTGTCTGCCGATGTGAAAGGCACTGCGGGCTTGTCCGTTCAGATTTTCTTTCAATTCAAGGACAGCGCCGGGGTCACGCTTGCCACTCACGGACCATCTGAACTGGTCTTGAGTGGCGTGCAGCAACGGGCGACCCTCACCTCCAAGGCTGCGCCTGCTGGATCGGTGGCAACCGAAGTGTTGCTTCGGCTCAGGTCACCAGCGGGTAGCTCAGTGACGGCGGGATATGTCGAGTGGGATCGCGCTCAATGCGAAACTGGTACGGTGGCTTCAGGCTGGCGCGACAATGGATCCCTGCAACGCTTGGATATCGCAGCCAATGCTTCAGCAACCAGTGCATTGACAGGCAGGGTCGCTCAAAACGAGCAGGGGCTGTCGTCACAGGCCCAGAAGATCACTGGATTGCAAACCAGCTTAACAACCACCAACCAGAACGTAGCTACCGCTCAGCAAGCGGCTGCGGCAGCAAATACGCTGGCTGGCGGGAAGGGCAAGGTGATCATTCAGGCGGCAGCGCCGGCTGTCGATGATCGATTGGCGCAGAATCTATGGATCGACACCACGAGCAATGCCAACACGCCCAAGCGCTGGAGCGGCAGTTCCTGGGTAGCCGTTACGGACAAGGCGGCTACTGACGCGGCGGCAGCTGCACAGTCCGCGCTTAATCAGGTCGCTTTGAAAGCTGATGCATCGACAGTTCAATCCTTGAGCAACGCTGTAAATCAGCAAGGTTCGGCAATCACTGCCAATGGCCAGGCGATTACCGGCATTGATGCCTCATTGTCTACTGTGGGCAGCGACAACATGCTCTTCAATCCGTCCTTTGATCGCGGCACCGGGGCAGTTGCAGAGCGTTGGCGCGTCGGCAACGCCAATAGCAGTTACAGCGGTTCTCTGGTTGCCTCCACGTTAGACCCAAGCGGCAAGGCGCAGCGCTTTGATGTGACCGGGCTCGTTCCGGGCTCGGGCTCGTCGTTCGTTGACCTGGCGCCCTCAATTGGTGATCAGCCGCCTGTTTCCGCAGGCCAGATCTATGCCGCATCGATCTATGTGCGGGGCGCGCAAGGTCTACAGGCCCAGGTATTCGTCCAGTTCAAAGGGGCATCGGGAAATACCCTTGCGACGACGGGGCCAACGGATCTTATGTTGGCAGATGCTTGGCAGAGGGTGGCTGTCAGCCCTGCGACTGCACCTGTGGGGGCAGTGTCGGTGGATATCCTGTATCGCGTTCGTGCGCCGGCGGGAAGCTCAGTATCGGCAGGGTTCGTAGAGTGGGATCGCGCTCAATTTGAGAATGGAGATCGCGCCACCGGCTGGCGGGACAATGGGCTTATCGCCGCAGCGGATATCGCTACCAATGCTTCCGCTACCACGGCGTTGACGAGCAGAGTTGCTGTTGCTGAATCTGGACTCACCAGTGCCTCAACCCAGCTGAACCAGCTCAAAAACAGCATTGGTGATGTCGGGGGTGAGAACCTACTGTACAACCCATCATTTGAGAGGCCGCTGGCAACAGACGCCAATATCGCAGATGGCTGGGTGGCGAGGGGGCCGGCATCCGCTGCGTTGAGCTTGGTTGATTCGACGCTGGAGCCCGGCGCCAAAGCCCAAAGGCTTGATGTATCAGGCCTGGTGGCTGGGTCAGGTTCTGCATACATTGACTTTGCGTTGCGCAGTGCCACTCAGCCAAAACTCAGTCCGGGCCAAATTTCCACTGTCTCTACGCACGTCAGGGGCACGCCCGGCCTGGCCTTGCAGATGTTCTTCCAGTTCAAGAACGCTGCCTTTGCCACCATTGGCACTCATGGCCCAATCAACGTTGTCTTGGGGGCAGCCTGGAAGCGCGCCTCCTACACATCGCAGGCGGCGCCTGCCGACACCGTCACTACGGACATCTTGTTGCGCGTTCGTTCTGACGATGGCAGCAACGTTACGGCCGGCTGGGTTGAGTTTGACCGTGCACAGCTTGAGTTGGGTGCATCCATGTCCGGCTGGAGGGATAACGGCCGGGTCGCCGCTGCTGCTGCCAGTTCTCTTTCGAGCGCGGTGGATGGACTTACGTCATCCGTTAGCCAGCAGGGCGCTAACCTTTCCAGTGTGGCCGGGAGGACCACCAGCCTGGAAAACAACCTGGCCACCACTAATGGCAATGTGACGAGCGCCCAGCAGGCGGCGCAGGCAGCCGCTACGGCGGCCGGCGCCAAAGGCGAGGTGATCTATGGCGCCACCGCGCCGACCGCTGACAAGCGCCTGACGCAAAACCTGTGGATCGACACCACCGGTAATGCCAACACGCCCAAACGCTGGAACGGCACCACCTGGGTGGCGGTGAGCGACAAAGTGGCGACCGATGCGGCGACTGCCGCTCAGTCGGCATTGAGTCAAGTGGCGACCAAGGCCGAGGCGTCGGCCCTGCAGTCGCTGACCAACCGTGTGAGCGCGGCGGAGGGCGTGAACACCAGCCAATCCGCCAGCCTTGTCGACCTGACCAGCAGCGTTGGTACGATCCAGAGCGGGCTTGGTGCATCGGGTCTTGACCCAGCGCCCAGCGGTCTGTGGCAGTTCGATACTGATGTAGAGGGCTGGACCGCTTCGGGTGCGACCATCACCGTTGCGACTGCGGGGGCCATGCGCGTAACCGCCACAAACAACGACCCGCAGCTGATTCGAGGAGGGCTGTCGTTGGCTGGCAGCGTGTTTTCGGTGGTCCGTGCCCGCATCACACGGCGGGCCGGAGCGGCCTCGGACTGGGATGGAAAGTTGTTCTACTCGACCGCCAGCCACGGGTGGGGCAACTACTACAAGCAGGCCGTGAATCCCAGCTTGGCAGTCGGACAAACGGCCGTCGTCGAGTGGGACATGGCGGCGTTAACCGCTGGTGGTACCGATTGGGTGTCGAGCGTGATCACCCAGTTGCGGCTTGACCTGAGCAACACTTCAGGTGGGGCCTTTGACGTCGACTGGATTGCTGTCGGACGCGTGGCACCCGGGGCGTCCAGCCGCGCCCTCGAGTCGGTCACATCCACTGTGACCCAGCAAGGTGCCACGCTTAACGCAGAGTCGCAACGGATTGAGGGCCTGCTGACGTCGGTGGGCGCCGCTAATGCGGCAATCCAAAACGAGGCCACAGCTCGGAGCGATGCCGTTACCGCGCTCAGCCAGCAAATCCAGAGCACCCAATCGTCTTTGGGGGCCACCAATGCTTCGGTACAGCAGATCAGTACCGCGCAGACCGGATTGAATAATCGGGTCAACGCTCAGTTCTCGATCAAGGTTGCAGTTACGCAAAGCGGAGTTTATGCGCTCGGTGGGATTGGAGTAGGCATTCAGAACCAGAATGGTGTGCTGCAGTCGGTCGTGGCCGTCTTGGCGGACCAGTTCGCGGTAATCAACGCCGCCGGCAATGGTTACGTCAGCCCGTTTGCGATTCAAGGCGGCCAGGTGTTCATGAACGATGCGTTCATTCGCGATGGCAGCATCATCAACGCCAAGATTGCGAATGGCTCCATCACCAGCGCCAAGATCGGAGAGGCCGAGGTAGACACGCTGCGTATCCGTGGAAACGCAGTAACAGTGCCGGTGGCGTACTTCACCTCTGAGGGAACGGCGGGCGCGGGCGCCGGCAACTGGATCGACCTGGTCGCGGTGTATATCACCCTGGATCAGCCGGGGATGATTCAGGTGCAGTTCTCCTGTTCCCAGGAATATAACGGTTCGCCAAATCTGTCGCGTTTTGAGCTGTACGTCGAAGGCACCTTGGTATCCGCGGCCGGAGGCGCTGCAGTTTCGGTTTCCCCGGTTCTGGTTGGTGCGCTAGCCGTGGGTGCTGGCACGTTCAAAGTCAAAGCCCGTTGGTGGGCCGAGAGCGGCAATATTGTCGTCACCAACAAATCCATTTCTGCTCTGGGGTGCAAGCGATGAGCCTTCGAACTTACGTGACCTATGACAAGGCCGGGAGGATTTGCTCGGTCCTCAGCTGTCAGGAGGATCTGGCAGACATGATCATTCGTGCCAACACCAAGCTCCCCTACGTCAGGGTGGATGCCCTGGTCAACGAGAGGGAGTTTTTCATCGTTGATCAGGCGCCCATGCCTCGCCCCTATGGCACAGCGGTGCTTGAGGGCAACTGGCTGAAGGCTGTTCCTGCGGGTGCCTCTGTAACAATTGAGGGGCAGATGTATACGGCAGACGGATCGGATATCGAACTGGAGTTCTCTCACCCGGGGAGTTACACGATCACCGTCAGCAAATGGCCCTACCGCGATCAGGAATTCACCATTGAAAATCCAGCATAAGAGCGACCACACCAAGCGCCGTGCGGCCGAGTACCCGCCGGTGGAGGAGCAACTGGACATGCTTTGGCATGCGATGAATCAAGGGCATATGCCCAAGGCTGAGCCGTTCTTCTCGACCCTGCAGCAGATCAAACAGCAATACCCCAAGGCTTGAACCCAAGCCAACTACCCAATGCCCGCCATCGAGCGGGCTTCTTTTGCCTGGAGATTTACCCATGCCATTTGTCGCCATCAACCTGAGCAATGACTACGAAGTTGCCAACAAAACTCGCTACGCCACACAGGAGGAGGCCGACGCCCGAGCCCGCGAGATTTTGAGCCAGTTCCCGGCCGCCCAGGTCTGTGTCGCCCAAGTGCTGAAGGACTACACCGCCAAAGTCTCCATCAGCGCAAAAGATCCGGCAGAGCCAGCACCAGAGCCTGAGGCGCCTGCTGCCTGACGGCGTTCGCAACCACCCAATGCCCGCCCAACGCGGGCTTTTTTTCGCCTGGAGAAAACCCAATGCGCACATCGCAACGTGGCTTGAGCCTCATCAAGTCATTCGAGGGCCTGCGCCTGCAGGCCTATCAGGATTCTGTCGGCGTCTGGACCATAGGCTATGGCACCACCCGTGGCGTGAAGTCCGGCATGAAGATCAGCAAAGAGCAGGCCGAGCGCATGCTGCTGAACGACGTGCAACGTTTCGAGCCGGAAGTGCGGCGCCTGGTCACGGCGCCGCTGAACCAAAACCAGTGGGACGCACTGATGAGCTTCACCTACAACCTGGGCGCTGCCAATCTTGAATCGTCCACTCTCCGCCGGCTGCTCAATGCGGGCAACTACGCAGCTGCTGCCGAGCAGTTTCCGCGCTGGAACAAGGCCGGCGGGCAGGTGCTGTCCGGACTGGTGCGCCGGCGGGCCGCGGAGCGGGATCTGTTCCTGGAGGCGTCTTGAACTGGCTCGGCGCGGTACCGGCCTGGTGCTGGTGGTTGATCGCGCTGGCTGTCGTGGCCGGCGGCCAGCAGTACCGGGTGGTGGTCGCCCAGGGTGCTACGGCCCAGGCCCAAACCGAACTGTCCGATTACCGCCTGCAGGTAGCTGAGCGCGACCGGCGCGCCGTAAATCAGGCCAGAACAGAAGAACAGCGCCGCCAGGCTGTGGCGGACAAGGAGGGCGAAAGTGCACGACAACAACTGGAACTGGCCCAGGGCCGCGCCGCTGCTGCTGAGTCTGCTGCTGGTGGGCTGCGGAGTGAAATCGATCGACTGCGCGTCGGCCGATCAGCCACCTGTGGTGCCATCGCTACCCAGCAGCGCCAGGCAGGAGCCTCTGCCGTCGTGGTGCTTGGGGGATTGCTTGAAGAGTCTGACCGAATGGCGGGAGATCTCGCAGCAGCGCTTGAGCGAAGCCGAATAGCGGGCCTGGCGTGCGAGTCCATCTATAATGGCCTGACCAAATGAGCAGGTCACCGGAATGGACAAGCGCACCTTCATCGGCATGGTCGAGGCCGGCGAGCCTCTGATTCAGCAGGCCATCGACGCCATGCGCGAGTATCACCAGGCCCAAGACCATGGCGCGCCGGCGGAGGAGGTCGAGCGGCTGCGCCTGCTGGCCGAGTCCCTTTTCCAAGCTGTATCCGACTATCAGCTCAGGGCCGTGGCCAAGGCGCGAGGCAAGGAGCTGCCGCCACTGCATTAGGCCGCCGGCCGGTGCTTGCCGCAGGTGGCCAAGTCATCAGATACTGTATCAATATACAGTTATCGGCCAGCCACCATGCCTTCAACCATGCCCTCAGAAACTGACCACCTACAGGTGTCCATCGACGATTTGCTCAAACTGCGCGCGCCCAACGTCTACCTGGTCAAGGTGGAGGGCGACAGCATGCAGGGCGCCGGCATCTATACCGGTGACCTGCTGATAGTCGATCGCCTGGCTGAGCCCAAGTCTGGCAGCATCATCATCGCCGCGCTGAACGGAGATGCCACCTGCAAGCGGATGATGATCCGTGACCGCCAGGTGGTGCTGGTGCCGGACAACCCCAAGTTCCCGTCCAGGTACATCATGGAGGGTGACCAGTTCGAGGTTTGGGGTGTGGTGACTCACAGTATCCGGGATCACGACCGGTCATGACAGGGGCGGGACAATCCTGGGACACCGGTTGTCCCAAATAGGCATGAACTACCAGCACCAGCAATTAAGCGTTTTCCCATGTATTCCGGGGCTTGCAGGGCAAACCCCAGCAAAACCAAGGGGGTCATAACGGATTGCAAATCCGTCTACGCCGGTTCGATTCCGACCTCGGCCTCCACATTCGAAAGCCCCGCAGATTAACGTCTGCGGGGTTTTTCTTTGGGCGATAGAAAACCCTATCGTTTCCGCATCATTGGCTATCGTTTCCGCATCGGGCCTTTACTTGGTCGGGCTGACCACCTCGCCGACTCGGCGATACACCCGCTTCGTGATCTCCTCCTTCGAGTGGCCAAGCAGCCTGCTCGCATGGCTGATGTCCTCGATTTCGGAAGCAGCCTTCGGCCGGATATCGCGAAACTGGAACTGCCGAACCTTAGTCGCCAGGTCAGTGTTGCCATCGGCGCTCAGCTTCCGAGCTGCCTTGTCTCGCGCTTCGCTAAAGCGGTTCCTCAGCATTTCCCAGCTCATACGCAGACCAGAGTCGTTGGTGATAAGCCGCGAGTTGCGCACGCCCTGCAGCTTGCGCCGCTCAAGTAATGCCTCGATGAATAGGCCAAGGCCGGTCAGCTCGCCATTGACGTGACGTCGGATGCGCAGCTTCTTGTCCGTCTTGTTTTGGTCAACCCACAGATAGTCCTCGTCTAGGTCGACAGTGCTGAACTTCAGTGTGTCGGCAGGGCGCTGGCCGGCCAGGTAGGCCAGGTCCATGGCATCCTTGAGGCCCTGGTCGCCCTCGGCATAAACCGCATCCCAGATTTCGTCGGCCGCGTAGAAATCGCGTACCTTCTCCTTATTGCGGCGCACCGCGAGGCAAGGATTGCGCTCCGCAAAGCCCCACTCCATGGCCATGGTGAATACGTGCGAGAGCAGCGCGATCTCACGATTTGCTCGGGTCTTAGCGGTGCGAGCATCCCGGTACTGTGCAATGACCGGTGGGCTGATGGCCTCGATCGGCGCATCAGCGAAGGCCTTGCGCAAGCGTTCCAGCTCGTACTTGTTGTCCTTTTGCGTGCGTGGCGACTTGGCCGGGATGATGTCCCGCTCGTACCGGTCGAACAGTTCGCCCATGGTCGCCATCACTTTCGGCTTCGCCTTGTGTTCCAGGCGCGCCCATTCCAATTTGGCCTCCGCGAGGTCAGTCCCCAGCGGTACCTCCTGCCGCTTCCCGTCCGCATCCCTCCCGTCGTAGTAGTATCCAACCCACAGTTTGCCGCTTTTCAACTTGCGGACCCGCCGCAGCATTCTGGGCGGCAGGTCCTTGTTCGATGCCTTTCTGTTGCGCATCCTTTACCCCACGCGCGATAAGTCCAGTGTCCAGGTTTCAGTTGTTGCATTCGTCGCGTTTGGCTTCACGCCGGCCATTTTCAGGCGGGCATAAACCCGCCCCACAACGGGCCGCCGGGCCCGGGTAAGCGTGTACTGCCAGCCGTTGTTGGCCAGCCAGGCGATTTGTTTGCTCGGGATCTGGTAACCGGTGATGCGGATCACCTCTTCCTCGTCGAGAAACTCGCTTGTATGTTCCATGGGATGGTCTCCACGCCGCCGGTGGCGGCAGGTTGGTGGTCAGTCGACCTGGTAGTAGACGTAGCAGTTGACGCCTTGGTCTTTCAGCGATTGATGCATGGCTTGCACACCTGCACTGTGCCGATTGCCCTGGCCTGGCCAAGGTGTGTCCAGATGGATGCCTTGCTGGTGGTAGCGGCTCTTCTTCTGCAGATAGCCCGGAAGGCCTGGCAGCTGGCTGGCGCGCAGGCCCGGCACCGGGATCACCACCCGATCAAGATTGGCGCTGCCGCCATCGTCGGGGCAGGCAGCCGCTGCAGCCTTGCCGGCCTCGGTGGCGACGCGCACCTTCTCGGGCAGGCCGGCCAATTCTTCTTTCGTCATGGCAATAGCTCTCCATGCCCGCGCATGTCGGCGGGCTTGAGTTGTAGGGGGAGGGGTTAGTAGTCGAAGTCGTATTCGGCGAAGCAGGGCGCGCACAGTGGGCGCTGGCCGCGCTGCGCCCACGCCGAGGCCTTGAGCAGCCAGCGGCTCTTGTCCACGAAGCGGCCGCAGTCGCGGCAGTGGGTGTGATGATCGGCGGCCTTGAGCGATGTGTAATGGGCGATGCGCTGGCGCTCGTCCTCTTCGATCAATTTCCGGGAGTATTCCTGCTCTTCCTTTACCGTCATGTGCGAGTAGATCTTGCTCATTTCGTTCATCGCGGCCACCTGTAGATCAGGCAGGCCATGTAGGCGAGGGCGATCATGGCATCAGCTCCTTGGGCACCTGTACGGTATCGCCGAGCTTGGCCTGAGCTATGGCCCGGCAAGCGGCAGTTAACGCGTTAGGACCGCCGCCGCTTGGGAGCTCTTGCTGACCACTCGGCTTGCACACATAAGCGCACCAGTACTGCCCGGTCGGGCTCTGGCTGAAGCCGCTGCCGTTGAAGCTGGTTTGCACGTGGTGCTTGTCGATCAGCGGTCCACCCACCGCCCAGTCTTGCCACGGGTTGAAGCGCTTGGCTTGCTCGGTCACGGTGTAGCGGTGGCGGGCAAACACCCGCCAGGCCGTGCCGTAGTGCGGTGGCTCCAGTTCCAACTCCAGGCCATCGGCCATGCCTACTGCCCACCCAAGCGCCTCGCCGGCCAGGTCTGCCGTCTTCACTTCGATCAGGTCGGTCATGGCGTAACCTGGCTTGGATAGGGTGGCTGAGTGGAAATGGAAAACGACCCGAGTAGCGGGATTCTCGCCCAGGCTCCGAAGTGGCCAGGGCCGACGCGGTACTTGGTACCGGCCGCCATCGAGGGCTCGAAGGCCGGAAGGCACAGCGCCTTCTTTGGCTTTCGCCACCAGACCGCCCAGCGCCAGTAGCCACATTTCAGCGCCCAGCTGGCGACAACGGCCTCATCTTTGCCGCCGTAGCACCAGTTCAGCCAGAGGAGCAGTTTTCCAATCTTCACAGCTGATACCTCTCATCAATCCAGCGCCCAGGCGCCAGTGCGGGTGTAGGTTCGGGTTGTGTTTCGTGCGGGGAGAGCTGGCACTGGTTGCCGGCCTGCAGCTGGCTGTCGGGGATGCAGCTGATGCCTGCACCACTTCCGGCCTGATAGATCCAGCACGTGGCGGCGTGCTATGCGTCATGGAATACGCGAACCCCATACGGCAAAGGCTCTGCGCTGGCGCCGGTGGCCAGCAGCAGGAGGCAGAGGGCGAGGCGGGTCATGGCGTCACCACTCGACGCCCCCACCAGCATGAGGGCCCGGCGTCGGTGTCGTAGATGGCCAGGCAGAACCAGCCTTCACCATCTGGCTTGCTGGGTGCCCAGTAGCTGCAATCGGGGTCGCCAGACTCGAAGTAGCGTTCTGCAATGTCCTCCGGAGCGTCGGTTTCGAGTTCGACTCGGACTACCTCAAGCCCCTGCTGGGCGACCCAAGCTTTGCTCTTCTCGACGTCGCCCTCGTCGAAGTCGGGCAGCTCCGGGTGTTCGTACATTCCGTATTCGTCGCGCACGACCGGCGCCGGCTGGATCAGCTTGATTTCTTCAGGCATGACGATTCCTTGGCCGCCATATTGCGGCAGCGGATAGAGGGTTGCGGGGGGTTACTGTTGGATTGTCTTAGGATTATCGTCGGAGCGCCGGGCTGTCAGAGTGACGATGATTCTCGAGGATCCTCTACGCTTTCTCATGGCACCTCAAGCAGAGACAGGGATATGAGATGATACGCGTGAGCGATATGGAGAAGGCGAGTCGGGCATGAGCAGTTCTGCGCTTGGGGCGGTAGTATTGGGCGGGACCTTCCTAATCGACTAAACGGCGCAATGGCTGATCTTTTCCATTCGGCACTAATCGAAAGTAGTCATGGACCAACGCCAGAATCTCCGTGATACCTTAACAAAAGCAGGCTATCCAATCTTAGTGACTGCGAAGACATGCTCCGGAACTAAATAATATTTCGACATGAGAGACTAAAAATGGTGGGGAAAAATAGTTCTAGGTATTCGTTTTATTTTTTATATTTTTTAAAGGTTATTTTGGGGGCGGGTTTTTGCTTTGTTGGTCTTGCATCTATTTGGGTTTTTAATCTTTCAAAGTCTGAAATCGCGGCTTGGGTACAAGCGGTGGGATCAATTGGGGCAATATGCGGGGCATTATGGATCTTCCGTAGCGAAAGCCGTCAAAAGCATAGGGGCGAAATAGAACGACAAAAGAACATGGGGGAAATTGTTCGTACTGTTGCGAAGCAGTCTACGCATAGAATTTCCGCTTCGCTCAAATGCATGAAGAGCGGGATGAGGAATAAAGACGTTGAAAATGCTCTAGTAAAAGACCTTGTGTTGGCAAGGAGGAATCTAGAGATTGCCATTGGTTTCGATCATATTGATTCGCGCTATTTTAGTGTGTTAATCAGGATTATTCTGGAGGTTGAGTATGCCAAGACAACAATTGAAAACTGGGATTCAATGCTTACAGAATCTGGCGTCGAGCCAATTGCAAATCTTGAAAATTGTTTGAAAGAGTCGAACAAAATACTCCTTGAGATTTGAAGAATTAGTTTTTTCTCTCGGATGTCTTCGGTCTCCAGTCCAATGTTATAATAATCCTTTGCGAGCACGCTTACTGATCGAAGATGCGCGGCACTCTTCCTTGAACTATGAGGTTGTAGTTCTGCAGCATGGCTGTATCGAAATAACGGCGGAGCGGTTACAGGTGGTTGGGTGCAGATATGTTCTTAGCGAGCCAAGGCGTTTTCTATGCAGCGCCGGCATCTGCCGCAAGCGTTCCCAAGTTCATGGGCGCCTCTGCAAACATGCCCATCGAGCCGTACCATTTCGTCGGCTTCAACAATATGGTCTTGGCTCGGCTCTTCGCTTGCGGCTCGGCAATGCTCGTCGTATATCCGTTGCGACTCCTCGTCACCCCTGAGGCATCACCTCACCGTGAGCGGCATATCTGCGCAGCGGACTCCCCTGAGTGCGCCATTGCCGGGTTCAGTTCAACGCGGTTACCGGCCAGCAGGCCGGCGATCTGAGCATTCAGGTCCAGCTCGAGCTCTGGGGTCTTGCGGGCTTTGCCAATTTCCTTGCCTGCCAGGTATTGCTCGATCAAGGCCTTGCCCTGAGCTTCAACCGCCACCAGGTCGCGGCCGCTTGAGGCGCTGGGTAGAGCTGCATCCTCTTCGCCGCTCGGTACCAGGTCTTGGATCTTGCTGTACACCGCCGAGACCCATGCAAGTGCGAAGTGATTGCCGGCGGTTTCGGGCGAGTAGCAGCTGCGCCGCCGCCCGGCTCTGACCTGCGATACGTACTCGCGCCGCGCTGCGGTAAGCTTGGCCAGTAGCGCCTCATAGGCGTACATGGCGATTTGCGGTGCAGGCGTCACGCCGACAAATTGCGCGCGAGATACGACGCGGCCGACACTCATGCTCCAATGCTTCACGTCCAAGGGGCGCACGCCGAATGTCCTTGCCACGATCGCGCTGAGTTGCCTGTCCCAGGTTGGTCGACGAGTGATTCGGTATTCCTTGGAGTCGACCTCGCCGACTTCACTCAGCCGAACATCAACCTCGGTGAGCCGGTATTCACGCATCAGGGCCAGGGCCTGACGCATAGCAGTTGCGGCTTCGGTTTCGTTGGAGCTTTCTGATAAGGCCAGGCAGCGTTTGATCTTGCGTATCACGCGCTCGAGCTTGGCTTGATCGATCTTCATGTCGGGCATAGGTAATCCTTGCTCTGGTGGCTTTATTTTGAAAAAGCGAATTCTGGTGATATCTCTGCCTAGCAGCTACGCTCTAAGCTGCCATGGCTTTTTAATAAATTGATCAGAGGAAATCATGGACAGAGATGAGCTAGAGCAGAGAATTGAGCAGGAACTAAAGCAAAGCGAACGTAAGGTGCTGAATCGAAATGCTTTCAGCGCCCTTTTTGGGGCTTTTGCAGACCCAGTGGGTGCCCTAGGAAAAATCTTCTTAGGCAGAGGAGATGCTATAGCGGCTGAGAAGCAGCGCATTCAGCAGTCTTACGTTCTCGATCTTCTATGTGCAATTGACGCCGCGTTGACTCAGGTGCAGACCAAAGCACGTTTTGAAGGAATAGTTATCAATGGCTTAATAGAAACAGACGTCGATCGCGCGGAAGTAGTAACGGGGGCGCACATTGCTAGTGATGTAAAAAATGTACAAATCCAACCGGGAACGCACATCAAAACTACCGTAGGCCAAGCTAAAACGGTTACTGGGTTCAAAGTCGGAGGCTAAGACTATGCGGTCTGAAGTTTTTTTTGGTCATCATTGTTCCAGATGCAAAGCGACTGTGGGTGTTCACGCAACCGGTGGTGCTGAAGCAAGATGCCCTGGGTGCGGCGGGCCACTCATGTCTTCGGCTGGAGGCCCGAAAACCACAGCCATTGCCAACTTCGAGTGCGATGATTGCGGGACAAGCGTCGGTCTTCTTTCAGTTGTGGGCGGAGCTGCCACCTGCCCTGGATGTCGAAAGAAAATCCAGTCATAGCCTCCGCCTAAAGTCATCGCAGTGCGTACCTTGCTCGCCTGATTAGGCGTTATCGTTGAATAGGGGAAGGCGCTGGCGAGCAGAATCAAGTAGTGGCAATAAGCCTTGTTTTCGGGTAGATAGGCCATGGGCATGACGCCCTAAAAAGGAGTTTTCTGTGCAAAAGTCTGACTTTGAATTTGATCGGGATAGCTTCCCAAATAATTTGGGCCGCAGTCATCGTGGTCTAGCTAATGCTCAACGGCGCCTGTGGGAAACCATGGGCTACTGGCAGGAGTTCATCCCTAATCTGCTTGGGGGCAAGGTGACAGTTGCGATTGGCGAGCCTGGCGAACGCGTTATCGGACGGGTTCTCGATAAGAATTTTTTCATTGACTTTGGGGTATTTGCTGATGACTCCATCGCTGCCGTAGAGGCTGTTGTTTCATTGCCGAAGCTCAGTGACGGTACTCCGGCTGAGGTCGCACGGTTCCTGTTTACCCCAGGTGGTCAAATCCTTTCCGCCCAGAAAGAAACACTGTGGGATGGCGACGAAGATTTCCTGAGCTATGAGCTGCTGATTGCAATCGTCCGTAAGGTTACTCAGGCGCCCCTTGTTATCTGATCAGGCCTGACGATTTCGTCGCCGGGGTCCCGTCGAAGATCTCGCAAGCTCTGCTCTTCGAACTGGCGCGCCAGTTTCGGCGAGATGTAAAAAACTGGCGCGTCAGGTCGTTCAAGCCGACGCGCCCTCTCTTCAGGATCCTGGGCAATCCACGACAAGGCCAGGTCCTGCCAGAGTTCCTGCACCTGTTCGTAGCCGTGGCGCTCGATCTCGGCAGCCATGGCCGACTTGATCCCGGCTGGCATGTTGAAGAACACCTTCTCGATGCCCAGCTTCTCGGCAAGGGCCTTCTTCCTGGCCCGGTAGTCCGCAGAGTGCTTCGCGACACCGGTCTTTTCCTCGGTCATCGCTGGTACCTCCCAAGCCGCCGGGCGGCAAATTGATGTGCTGCTGGCGTCGGCCGTGCCGGACGCGCGCGGTGATGCGTTTCATGATTTGCGTTTCGCAACCTTCTCGGCGGTGGTGGGGTAGCTGATTTCGAAGTCATCCATGATGCGGTGGATCAGCTTGTATGAGATGCCCAGGCGTCGAATGGCCTGGGCCATGGTCACGCCGGCATCCCGCGCTTCGATGATCTTCTCGGCGAGCACCTTGTCCTTCACGGGATCCCCGAGCTTCTTTCCCAAGTTGCCTTTGCCGCGGTTGGGGTTTGGCCTGAACTGGAAGCACCCGTCGGCGGCCGCCCGCTGAAGCGTCGACTGCGAGAGCCCGGTCTGGGCCATCACTTCGGCGCAGCACATGGTCTTGGCTAGGACGAGAACCTCTTCGATCATCTTTTCGCGCTTGGTCATCGCGGATTCGCCGCGCTGCGCCGTTGACGCCTTGACTACCTCGAGATCGCGGTGCGGTCGGTGCGGCACGTACTCGTAGCTGGGCAGGTCCTGCACGGTACCGCCCTGGCTGAAGAAGCTGTCGATGCTCGCATTGAGGCGTGCCAGCACTGCTGCGCGCTGGTCATGGGTTGATGCTCCGTTCATTGCAGGCCACCTCGCTTGCTCGCCGCCCCGGCCTCCATCGCATCCACGAACCGCAGCGCGGCGCGGTAGCTGAAAGCGAAACCCTGCACTTCTCCGGTGGCGATCTCGACCACATTCCAGGTTCCGCCGTTCCCCGAAGCCTGGTAGCGCGGCGCTGGCTGGCTGACCTTGGCGTGCGTCTCGGCCCTCACTGACTTGCTGCGCTCGAGCAGGGCCGCGAGCACGGCAAGCTTCTGCTCGAAAGCAGGGTGCATTGCTGTCTGCATGGGTGATCCTCGGATGGGTCAGGCGTGGAGCTCGAAGGCGTCGGCCTTGCGAACGATTCGAACTTGGGCGGTGCGGCGCTCCGGCGTGCGACGATCGCGGCGCATTGGGTCGCTGTCATCGATCACCGCGTGCATGGTGATGAGTGCGGCCAGCGCGATGCAGAGCGGGCTGATGATCTGGCGGCGCATGGCTTCGGCAACTGCTGCGGCCCGGCGGGCAACACCGAGCTTCAACATGGCGTCGCCGATACGCTTCTCGACACCGCTTTCGCTGATGCCGAAGTGCCTGGCTATCTCCTTGGTGGTGAAGCCCTGGGCGACATCGAGGATGCATTGCAATTCGCGAGGCGCTAGGCCTCGGCCAAGGTGGCCTATCCATGCGCCGATGGTGATCGTGTCCATGATTAGCTCGTGCGGGGTGGCTGCATTGATGTGTGATCTGGTATTGAGCGCCCCGTTTCCGCGTTTCGGCGCATCCATCTAGGCGCTTGGGTTTCAGCGGCCACGTCTCACAGATCACACACCGATGCAGCCTAGTGATGGGGAACCAGGTGAACCGGGCAGTTTTCGTCAGGCTGACGCGGTGCTACTGCTGGGTGCGCAGTTCGTTGCGAGGCACCCATCCGCTACTGGTCTTGACCATGCAGCCGACGAATGCGGCGTAGCGGGTATCGCGCTCGGTTTGATGGCCGTACCAAGCGCAGGTGCCATAGTCGATGCCGCGCATGACCAGCCACACGACGGCGGCGACCATGATCGCTAAGGATCCGATTCGGATCACAGGTAGTCCTTGAGGCTGAGGCCCATCAGCTTCGCCGACTTCTCAAGGACGGCCATTTCCTTGTCGTCGATGTCGCCCGAGGCCTCTGCGATGGTGAGCATGACGTTGATGACGATGGCCGCTTCTTCGGGCGAGTGGGCCAGGTCCTTCAGTTCCTTTTCCGCGTTCATGCGCAGGATGCGGTGTCCCCCGTCGTGGAAGTCCTTCTCGGCGCGGTCCATGGTGTTGGACAGTTCCGGGCCGAAGCCTTTGAGCTGAGGCGTATTGGCGATCAGCTTCTCGGTCTTTTTGATCTCGTCCTCGCCGATATCGCCGTCGGCGGCTGCGACGTAGAAGGCGCCGTACACGATCGCCTGCATCAGGTCGCGGTTCTGTACCACCTGCATTGCAGCGCGGGCTTCACGACCTTTCTTGCCGAACAGTTTTGCAAACATGGGGTGTTGCTCCGTGGGGTTGATTTCCCGTCTGGCCCTGTTGCCAAGGCCAGCCAGTGAAATCTGTATTGCTCAGCAAACCTGCGGGCCGACATGTCGAGCGAGGAAGCTTGCTGCGTTGCGTACTGTCCACCAGGGCTCAACGGCCGGCTTAACTCGGCGCCTGGTGGCTCATCTGCTGGTTTTTAAAGAGCGGTGGCTGCCGGAGCTGCCAGCTCGATGCAAATGCAAGCGAACTTGCATTCATAAAAGCATGCTTGTTTTTTAAATGCAAGCATGCTTGTGTAATTTTTTCTTACTGTATGGATGTCCAGTGTGTAGGAGCTTTCGGATGTCGGCGCAGGAAAGAGCGGTTCGTATGGAAGAGCTAACGAGCCTTGAGCGGCTGGGCTTGAGGGTTTCAGCGATGATTAACTCGCCGCTGGCGCAGCACGGAAGGAGGGTTCTCGTCCCTCGCCTCGACACGGACAACGATCAGGACTGGTGCGCGATCATGGACTTGCTAGCCGAGTCTGACGGGCTGGAGATGAGTTTTTGCGAGGATGGATCGGTGCTTCTTCAGTGGGATGCGCCGACGGATGACGATCGGGTGATCGAAAGTGAAGAGGATGTGAGCTTGGTTGATAGTGATGGGGAGGAGGCCCCGTTTTATTAGTTAATCCAGCCCGCTTTGGCGGGCCGGTCACGGTCTGAAATGGTCGCAGGTTTGCGATCAATCACACCTTGCGAGCGTTCCACACAAGTAGCACTTTGGCATGAATTGTCACATCGTCGATCCTGGCCTGCTGATCCTTGTTGTGAGGGTTGTCGGAGATCAGCCAGAGGTGATCTTCGTCTTTCCGCTGGAGGCGCTTAATCAGAAGGTCACCGTGCCAGGTGAGCACGTAAACGCCTTCCCCTGCGTAGTCATTCACGCCTCGGTCAACGATTACAGGGTCTTTGTCATTGATTGTACCTTCCATGCTCTGGCCCCATCCGGTGATGATGGCCAAGGACTGAGGCGCCGTGTAGTTCACGCCTTTGTCACGCAGCAAATCTTCACTTATTACGACGTTCCTAATGATCTCGCTGTATTCAGCCGGGACTTGGCCGTGACCCATTGCCGCCCGAATGTCGTACTGCGGGATGGAAATATCACCCCTGGTAGCAGGGTTGGCGGCGATCAAAAAGCCGCTTTCCTTCTCGCCTTGAGGATCATGTTCAACAGCGCTGACTATCCGCTGCCTGGCCTCAGCGGTCAGTCCCTTACCGTGCTTTTCAAGCATCTTTCGCACTGCGTCTGCAGCGGAACTCGGAGCGCTAACCTCTTTTGTTTGCTCTTGCTTAGCGGCCCCTTTGCGTGGTGGCTCACCCTTCCCAGACAAAAGCCAATCAACGGTCGTGTCGTAGCCCTCGGCTAGCGCGACGAGGTTTTCGTTCTTGATGTTCTCGGTATCTCCGGCGAACCACTGGCGGACAGCCTCATAGCTGATTCCGCAGGTGTTCGCGATGTCGCGTTTGACATTGCGAACGCCCAACTGTGGGCGACGGGTCAGGACGAGCTTGGTGATTCGATCAGTAGTTTTCATTCGCGCAATCTACAAGGTTGCTTGTCAAGCATGCTTGTTTTGAATATGCAAGCATGCTTGAATGTCTGAACGAGCAGAGGAGGTCGCCATGACCAAGAGCCAGGCAATCCAACATTTCGGGTCTATTTCAGCCCTGGCGAAGGCGCTAGGGGTGACCTATGAGGCCGTCCGCCAATGGGCGGATGTTCCTGAGCTTCGCCAGTACCAAATCGAGCGTTTGACCAAGGGCGGGCTGAAGGCAGGGAAAAGGGATGCCGCTGCGTGACCTTGTAGAAATTTTCACCTATCTGGCCTTGCGCCAGTAGTGGGGCCGTCCAGCTGTTCAGGCATCCAGTAGCCAAACAGCAGACGAAAAAAAACCGCCTGGCAGGGCGGCTTTCTCTACAACTTTCCAACGAGTTGAAGCATGACAAACATAGTCCCAATTGACAAGTCCAGGGGGTTCACCCGGATGGACAATCAGCTCATGGATGGCCTGCTGGCTATCGATCTCCCAGCCAGGGAGATGAAGATTGTGCTGTACGTGGCCAAGGCCACTATCAACTTCGGTGCGGGCGCCCAGCGCATTCCGGCTACCGACATCGCCAAGGCGATTCACGCTCACCCTGACACAGTGTCGAAAGCGATCTCCAGCCTGCTGCGCCGTCGCGTGTTGTTCCGTGAGGGCGGTGCCCGGGGTGATATCGGCGTGAACGACCCGAAAGACTGGGTCTACGTCACTGAGCCGAATCAGACCAAAACAGCCGAGTCGGCTCAAGTGGTCCGAATCGGTGAAGAGTCGAAACAGACCAAAACCGCCGACTCCCTTCTTTATTCTAAGAATCTAACCCCCTATGTAAATCTTCCTACGGAAGATATTACATGCCCCCCCAGCGACGAAGAGCCGGCCCCGGCCAAGGCTGACCGCAAAGCGCCATTCGGAAAGGCCGCCATGCTGGCTGAAAACCCCCACGGGTTGGATGAATCGCTGATCGCTGACTACCTGGTTGTGCGAAAGGCAGCTAAAGCCCCGGTGACTGCCCGTATCTGGTCCGCCCTGAACGCCAAGCTGGAGCAGTGCAAGGCATTCGGCATCCAACCAGCACAGGCCCTGGAGATCGCCGTCGAGAATGGATGGCGCGGCTTCGAGGTGGATTGGGTGACCAAGCGTATCGCCGCCCAAATGCCTGCCAAAGCCAACCCCAACAGCCGCCACCACGGTTTCAGTGATCGCGACTACACCGGCGGCCTGACCGAGCGCGAGGATGGTACCTATGCGATCTGAATCGGTGATCACCATGTCCGAGGTGCGAAACGCCGCCGGCTTCCGTGTCCAGCCTGCTCACTGCGAGCATCACGGCGACTTCGAGCAGCGGGTGACCATGCTCATGGGGCGCGAGATCGTCGGGCGCTGCCCAGAGTGCGAAAAGGCGGGCATTGCCGAGCGCCAGGCCAAGCAGCAGGCCGAGGAAATCCGCCTGAAGCGCGAGGCCATGACCCGTAAGCTGGGTTCGGCGCTGATTCCAAAGCGCTTCGTCGATCGCACCCTAGCCAACTACCGCGTCGAGCACGAAGGCCAGCGCAAGGCCTTGGCCTACTGCACGCGATACGTGGCTGCGTTCGAGGAGATCGAGCGCACCGGGCGTTGCCTGATGCTGCTGGGCAAGGTCGGCACCGGCAAGACCCATCTGGGCGCTGCTATGGCAAACGAGCTGATGCGCAACACCTCGGCCACCGCCGTCTACCGGACGGTTGGCGCGATCCTGCAATCCATCCGGGCGACCTACGACCGCCATAGCGAGCAGTCCGAGGCCGACATCCTGGCCAGCCTGATCGAGCCGTCATTGCTGGTGCTGGACGAGGTCGGGGTCAGCAAGGAGCAGCCGAGCGAGTTCGAACTGACCACCCTGTTTTCGATCATCAACGGGCGCTACGAGCAGATGCGCCCCACGGTGGTGATCTCCAACCTGGAGGCCGGTCAACTGCGCCACGCCATGGGCGAGCGGTGTTACGACCGCCTGCGCGAGGGCGGCGGGGTGGTGGTGCCCTTCGAGTGGGATTCTCACCGCGGCAAGGAGTCCTGACCATGCGGCAAACCAAGTTGACCAAGGCTGCGCGCGGCCGTGAGTGCCAGGTGCGCATTCCGGGCATCTGCAACGGCAATCCCGAGACCACCGTCTTGGCGCATTACCGCATGGCTGGCACTTGTGGGGCATGCAGCACATGCCACGATGTCTGCGACGGGCGTAGCAAAGCTATAGACCGAGAGACCGCGAGGCGTTACCACGCTGAGGGAGTGATGCGCACCCAGGCGATCCTGCTGGCTGAGGCGGTAGTGGTCGCATGAGCGCGACCCGGGAAGTGAAGTTGAGCGAGGCCGAGGTGCGCCGGCAGGCCGCCGATAAGTCGGTACGCGACCTGCGTGACCCACGGTATCCGGGATTGAGGTTTCGATTCGACCAGAGCCGGCAGGCTGGAACGTGGTTCCTGGTTGTTCGCCGCAAGTGGAACCGGCTAGCGCGCTTCCCTGAGTATGGTCCGGCGGCAATCTTTGCCGAGCTTCCCGGACTACGGCAGCGCCTGCTGTGCCGTCCGGACGAGATGGTTGCCCTGGCTGGTCTGGTGACATTTAACGACCTGCTGGTCTGGTTCAAGGAGCGCGTCGTAAGTGACGCGTCGCTATCCGATTCGTGGAAGAGCACTGTTCGCACTGTGATCGGTAAGCACTTACAGCCCCGCCTCGGTGAGTTGCCGATACTCGCCCTCACCCCAGCAGTGCTGGACAAGTCGTTGATGTGGCCGCTCCAGGCTGAATGCTCCACGTCCTACGTTCGGCAGATTTTCAGGGTGTTGAGCCTAGCAGTGAGCACGGCGCGGGCGCTTGGGCTAATTCCCAGCAATCCCATGGCTGAGATGAAGTTCACGAACTTCATCAAGACCAAGATCTCGCCGAAAGATGGGCGACTGCGCGCGGATCATCTGAACGAGGTAATGCCCGCGCTGGGCGCTCTCTTCAGCACTGCGCCTGTCGATGCCATGTTGGCGCTGCTGATGATCTGCCACGGCACCCGGGTTGGCGAGAGCCGTAGGGCAGAGTGGCCCGACTTCGCCCTGGGCCATGGCGAGTGGGTCATTCCCGCCAAGCACACCAAGACGCGCACCGAACACCGTTTGCCACTAACCCCGCAGATGTGCGCGCTGTTGCGCCGTTATCGGGCCGTCCAGCTCGATAGCGGATATACCGGTAAGTACCTGTTTCCAGGTCGTAAAGGGCAGCCCATGAGTGCCAGCCAGGCCTCGTCGGTATTCCGTCGTTTGGCCAGCCGCGAGTGGTCGAGCCATGACCTGCGGAAGGTGGCGCGTACCGCTTGGCTCGACATGGGGGTGGATGGCTTTATTGGCGAAATGCTGCTCAATCACTCGCTAGGGAAAGTTGCTGATACCTACATCAAAACCAAGGGCAACGGCTTGCGACGCGAGGCTCTGGAGCAATGGCATGAGTGGTTAGACGGGATTGGCTTTGCGTCAATTCATGGGTTGACGGGCGTGCAATCCGCAATTCCTCACAACGGGCCGCAAACCAAGCCGCGCAAGGCACGCAGCCCAATCAACGAATTAGTTACAGGGGAGAATGCACAACGTGAAAAAGAGCACCAACCGTGGCTTTGAGCAGCCCCGCTTGGACCTGATCAAGTGCCCGACATGCAAGGGCAGGGCAGTGGTGGAAGGCGTGTTTTTTGAGTTGGCATGCACGGATTGCAACGGGTCAGGTTGGGTTGTTGAAGGTTCCAGGTTGGTGCTTTCACTGGAGCACCTGGTGACCCAGCTCAGCTTCAAACTGCAAGCGGCAGAGCAAGAAATAAAGCAGATGAAAAGGCCTAGCGTGATGCAAGGGCCGGAGCAGCATTACCAAGGTTCCAACCGGCGCGGCGCGGGCGGATCCAACTTCACTGGGGATTGAGCGGCACATGAAAAAACGAACCTACACGGACAAGCCCTTGGGTGATACCGAGTACATGCTTGAGCAATGGGGGTGGTGGCGCATGGATGGGATGGGGGTACCGCGTTATGTCTCTCCGTTGTTCGCGTTGATGCGTGATCACGTGCCATCGGAAGGCGGACTGAAACAGTACGTCATCACCGATGATCTGGCATTGGCGGTAGACGGCGCTCTTGCCCGCCTGACCAAACGCGATCAGCAAATGGGCGACTTCCTTTGGCTCTACTTCGGGGCAAAATGGCCTGCTCTCCGTGTGGCCCGAGAAAGCAAAATAAGCGAAGCCAAGGCGCGGGAACTGATCAAGGCCGGAGTCGCCTGGATTGACTGCGCACTGGAGCAAGTGAGAGAGGCAGCTTAAAAAGTTCTTTCCGCGCGGATAAAGACCTGTTTCTATAGCAGCGTGTCCAGCTTGCAACGCAATGTGACACTGACGAACCCCGGCCAATGAGTCGGGGTTTTTCGTTGTGCGCCAGGCATGGCGCGTTGCGCGTAAGCGCAACCTGCTTGGCTGTGGTGGCCAAGCGGGTGACTTGGAGGTGAAAGTCCTCTACACACCCGGCAAGGGGAAGTGTTAGCCGGAGGCAAGGGTGTCGCGGGCGACTGCGAATCTGAAGGAAGCCCGAGGCAAAATGCTGGCCTGACGAACAGGAAGCGGATCAGGCGGCACAGCGGGGTTAGGCGGCAACAATCGCCAAAGCCCAATACTTGCACGGAACGCTGTGACGTAAATCCGACAGGCATAAGCAGGAAGGTCACGCGAATTACCCTGGGAGATCTGTACGTTTGCCATTGTGCTACCGCGCGTCGAAAGGCGACGGGATGAGCGTGCAGAAGTCAGCCGAAGCCGTAGTAAGTGGCGGATAACCGCGCCACCAAGGGCCGAACAGGTTATGCCGCTAGTAGGCGTCACTGTCTCGTTGGTAGCCGTAATGCAGAAATTTCCCACAGCGGAAACTGTCATCCCGAATCCCGGCCAGAAGCCGAGGGTGATGCCTGACAGTGCAAAGGTGCCGGCGGCGTCAGCGACGTGGACGAACGCGGAGCCGGACACGCTGATGGAGCGGGTGCTTGCACCGGCCAACCTCAGACGTGCGTATCAACGCGTGGTCAGCAACAAGGGAGCGCCGGGTGCCGATGGCATGACGGTCGCTGACTTGGCGGGCTACATGAAACAGTATTGGCCAACCCTCAAGGCCAGGCTACTGGCCGGTGAATACCATCCACAAGCAGTGCGAGCGGTTGAAATTCCCAAGCCGCAGGGCGGCACACGGCAACTGGGAATCCCCAGCGTCGTGGATCGCTTGATCCAGCAAGCCTTGCAGCAACAGCTCACGCTCATCTTCGACCCACTGTTCTCGGACTACAGTTATGGCTTCCGTCCGGGCAGAAGCACACATCAAGCTGTCGAGATGGCCCGTGCCCATGTGGCATCGGGACATCGGTGGTGCGTGGAAATCGATCTGGAAAAGTTCTTCGATCGAGTCAACCACGACATCCTCATGGCCTGTATCGAGTGCCGGGTCAAAGATAAGTGCGTACTTAGGCTTATCCGTCGCTACCTTGAAGCGGGAGTCATGTCAGGTGGTGTCGTTAGCCCACGGCAGGAAGGGACGCCGCAAGGCGGCCCGCTCTCGCCGCTGCTGTCGAATATCCTGCTCGATGAATTTGACCGCGAACTGGAGCGGCGGGGCCATCGCTTCGTGCGCTATGCCGATGACGCGAACATTTATGTGCGCAGTCCTCGGGCTGGCGAGCGAGTACTGGTCAGTGTCGAGCGCTTCCTGAACCAACGTTTGAAACTGACGGTGAATCAGAAGAAGAGTCGAGTCGCGAGAGCCTGGAAGTGTGACTACTTGGGCTATGGGATGAGCTGGCATCAGCAGCCAAGGCTGCGGGTGGCAACGATGAGCCTGGGTCGCCTGCGCGACCGGCTCGCAGAGCTGCTACGCGGTGCACGGGGTCGCAAGATGGCAAATACCATCGAGCGGATAAACCCTGTATTACGAGGCTGGGCGGGTTACTTCAAGCTCAGCCAGAGCAAACGGCCACTTGAGGAACTGGATGGCTGGCTCAGGCACAAACTCCGCTGTGCCATCTGGCGCCAATGGAAGCAGCCCTCTACGAGGGTGCGCAACCTGATGCGCCTGGGTCTAAGTGAAGAGCGTGCCTGCAAATCAGCCTCTAATGGTCGAGGCCCATGGTGGAACTCGGGAGCATCTCATATGAATCAGGCGCTGCCGAAGAAGCTATGGGATCGACTCGGACTGGTCTCGATACTGGATACGATCAACCGGCTTAGCCGCATAGCCTGAACCGCCGTGTACGGAACCGTACGCACGGTGGTGTGAGAGGACGGCGGGTGTGAACCCGCCTCCTACTCGATCCTGCGCTCAATGCGGCCATGGGCAAATGGGGCATCGTCACCAGACTGCGCCGCGCGGCCTTCCTAGCCCAGGTCGGACACGAGTCCGGGCAGTTCCGCTATGTGCGCGAGCTGGGCAGTGACAAGTACCTGTCCAAGTACGACACCGGCCCCCTGGCCGCGCGCCTGGGCAACACGCCCGAAGCCGACGGCGACGGGCAGAAGTGTCGCGGCCACGGTCTGATCCAGATCACTGGGCGCGACAACCACGCTCGCTGCGGTGAGGCCCTGGGTCTGGATCTGCTCAACCACCCCGAACTGCTCGAGCAGCCAGAGCATGCGGCGAACTCGGCGGCCTGGTTCTGGCATAAGGAGGGGCTGAACAGCTTGGCCGATAAGGGCGACATCCTGGCCATCACCAAGCGCATCAACGGCGGTACCAATGGCCTAGAGGATCGCAAGGCAATCTACAAGCGGGCGCTCGAGGTGCTGCAATGAGCGTCTGGATCACCCGACTGGTGTTCGGGGCAGCGCTACTGATCGCGTGCGCTGCCGGTGCCCGGGCAGCCTGGGTGTGGCAGGCCAATGTGTACAAGACGCAGCTTGCCGAGCAGACCGATGACTTCGGCCGGCAGTTAGCGGCGAAGGATAGGACGCATGGCTTGGAGCGAGAGAAGGCAGCAGCTGCAGCGCTAGATCAACTGGCTGACCAGCAGGGCGCACGCCGTGCCTTAGAGGATCGCCTGCAGGCTCAGGCCCAAACGCATTGGAAGGAGATGGAAGATGCTCAAGAAACTCAAGCTCTCCTGCGTGACCGGCTTGCTACCGCTGATCTGCGGCTGTCAGTCCTTGTCGACGCCGGAGCCCTTGCCGCCACGGGTTGTGACGGTGGGGTGCGAAAAGCCCCCGGTACCGGAGGCGTGGTACATGGCGCCGTACGCGCCCAACTTGACCGAGCGAATGCTCAACGAATTGTCGCCATCACCGACGAAGGCGACCGGGGGTTGATCGCATTGAACGCTTGTCAGGCCTATATACGTGCGCTGAGCCCATGATGGATTCTTTCGAATTCTAAAGTCTGAGTCAAAGAAGATGCTGCCTTAAGCCTGCTCAGTGTCGAGAGGAGTCCTTGCTAGCCGTGTGGATTCAATAGTAATCTTGTTTTAACATCATTGCTCATAGGTATCATATGGCTACGCTGGCTGAAGAACTCGCTTTCACGACTGTTCGGCTTGAAGGTGTTACTCCGACTGGGGTGTCAGTGGGTACTGGTTTTCTATTTTTTAAAGATCAACGTTTGTTCGTGGTCACAAACAAGCATGTGGTTGGGGAGGTAATTCAGGGGAAGTTTGAATTGTTGCTTCAAAAGGCAGGCGCAAACGAGCCGGAGTATGGAAGTTCTGTAGAAGTTAAATTTTCGAAAAATAACTTTGTCGGGCATCCTGATCTAGATGTGGATGTAGCTGTGATGAACTTGTCTGATGTGATCTCAAGATTCGAAAAGGAAGGGGCGCCTGCTTACTTTAGGTACTTGTGTGTTGATAACTATCCAAGCGACGCGGAGCTAGAGAAATTCATTGGGCCAATGGAGGAGATTATTTTTATAGGGTATCCTAGTGGTATATGGGACTCTGTAAATAAGACGCCAGTCGCTCGTAGGGGGATGACAGCTACTCCTTGCTATGTGGATTTTGAAGGCACAAAGACATTTCTCATTGATGCATCCGTTTTTCCTGGCTCTAGTGGTAGTCCTGTATTCATCTATTACGCGGGATCTCATCCAGACAAAGAAGGGAATCTCTATGCAGGTAATAGAGTGCATTTCCTTGGTCTGATATCGAGTGTTTATCATCGAAATGAAGAAGGTGATATCAAAGTCGTCGCCGTCCCCACTGCTCAGAGAGCTTACGCAGAGATAAAGCAAATGATTGATATTGGGGTTGTGTTCAAGTGGTATACGATAACGGAGGCAATAGATTTTTACTTGTCAGTAGTGAGTCGCTCATTAACTAACAGGGTGTCAGATTACTCGCCTGGCTGGAATCGATGGTGAGTAGATGTTCGGTTGTGCTGATTAATTTTAAGGGATGGGTGAATGCCATCCCGTCATTGAGATAGGTTTCTACTCCGTGCAAAACCTCTGTCGGCTATAACGCGCATGGGAATATGGCGATCAAAAATAATGGGCCGCCATATCGTTTCCGTGGTTTTTTGCTGAACATCGGTCATTTCCTCTGACGGGCTAGTTGCTGCTCTACTTCATCGAGCATCTTTAGCGCCATGCGGTAGTCTGGGCTGGACCCAGCTCGGTCCTTGACATATATTAGGTCTGTCCTAGCCCTCGCTAGATCACCAAGACTTGCATAGCCTATTGCTCTGAATACGTACGGGGTTAGCCATCGGGGCTCGCGATTTATTGTTTTTGAAGACTCTTGGATTAAGGTTGGCCATTGTTGCTCCCTGTTCAGGGTTAAAAGTTTAGTAAAGTCTTGAGCTTCAGGGCCTCCAACAATTGTCTGTATGTGACTGCCGTTTTGTATTTTTCGAATGCCCTCGTACGTAAAGTAGTCTTTGATGTCCAGTGAAAAGTCTATAGACTTTTTGTTTAATGCGTCTAATTGTTTCTGTTTGCTATCTAGCTGTTTTTTGTATGTTTCTATATCGGAAATTAGCTTGTCGTTGCCCTGTACGAGGATGTCTATTTTCTCGTCTTTTTTGCTGTCTTGTTTGTCGGAAATTATACTGGTTCCGATGGTTGCAATAACTACAAGTATTGCGCCTAGGTAACCTGTTCCTTTAAATATCATACTCCAAAACTCAATGCTCATTTCTGGTCCTTAATTAATTTAAAAACATAACATTTGTGATGGTTTCGGGGTGACGTAGGCGCTGCAGCTCGAGCGCGACTCATCGTTGCTGAGCTCGCACCAATTGAGCAGGCGGTGGCCGCCTACGTCGCTTGTGCAGCTGAGAAGCTGCGTGCCCAAGGTTCCGTGTGCAAACGCATGCGAGTGAGCATTCGTACCGGCATGCACTAATCCGGACGAGTCACATCATGCTCAGGGCGCTCTGGTCGAGTTGCCTTATCCCACTAATGACACGCGCAGCTTACCCGCCTGGCCACTGAGGCGGTAGGCCGAATTTTCCGAGAGGGCTACCGCTACAGTAAAGCAGAGGTGCTGCTGGATCTGCGGCAGCCTGGGGAATTTCAGAGGACTTGTTTGCGCCCAAGCAGCCTGTCGAGTGTGACTGGCTGATGCAGGTAATGAACACTATCAACGGGCGGTGGGGGAAAGGCACAGTAAGAGTCGCCAGCGTACCGGCGTGCCCTGACTGGGCAATGAGACGCGACATGATGAGCAGGCATACACCACGCGGGTTGATCATCTTGGGATGATACGTGGATGGACCACCCTAGTGCTTGGCTGGCCGAGCTAAATGACCAGACAGCGCTGCTCACTGGTCCCGACGCCTGGGCAGCGTTTTTATGCGTCACCGCCCAAGCGGTTGCCGGGCGAGGTGATGTTGATGCTGGTCAGCCAGCGGACATGCTGGAGCTCGTTAGACGGGAAGATTGTAGGGGTGGACATTTTGGAGTGGGGCGAAGCATCGATGGCGACAGCGTCGACGGAAGGGTAAAAGCTCTCAAAAATCAATTCCGCAACTGAATCGTGCCCCCTTGAGTTCAGGGGGGGCAAGAGCTTTCAAAAATACACGGTTGCGGAATTTTTAATTGTTCAAATCATTGATTTGAAAAGAAATTTAGATCGGATTGCAAATCCGTCTACGCCGGTTCGATTCCGACCTCGGCCTCCACATTCGAAAGCCCCGCAGATTAACGTCTGCGGGGTTTTTATTTGCGCGTCAAAAAATGCCAAAAGTGCCTTAACTAATGGCACCTACCGCTAATGCCTGTCAGTTAAGCGTTACTGGGGCTGCTTTGCGGCCCTTCGCGGGCACGCCCGCTCCCACACGTTTCAAGCGCTGAACTCAAGAAATGCGCGATCCCCTGTGGGAGCGGGCGTGCCCGCGAAGGGCCGCAAAGCGGCCCCAGTAACGCTTAACTGACAGGCATTAGCCCTACGCCTGATTGCGTACTGCTGAGCCCCGGCCATGACGCTGTCTTGCGCCCCTTACGAGGCGCACGTGCGGGCTGGCCGAAATCAAGCTGTTGCTGGCATGCTTGTCTGCGCACGAAAGGGAGCAAAGGGTGCCCGTAATGAATCGTTCTTGCACTACCTACTACTTGGAAATGACTTCGGCTTCAGACCTGCAGGCAAAGCCCCAGCGGCATGACCTACAGATTATCGAGTGCGAAGTGCCTCAGGCGCTATTCAACAAATTCCTCTACCAGCTCGTAGGCGCGTCCTGGGAATGGGGCGATCTTGATACCTGGCATGACGCCGATTGGCAGGCACTCGTTGAGCAGGATTGCCATCGAACGTGGGTTGCCTACCACCGAGGTGCAATTGCCGGCTACTACGAGCTTTATCGCCCCGATGGCCGTAACAGTGAGATCCGATATTTCGGGCTGGCGCCGCAGTTCATTGGGTGCGGGTTCGGCGGGGCGCTGTTGAGCCACGCCGCCCTATCTGCATGGGAGTGGCCTGGCACAGAGCGGGTATGGGTGCACACGTGCACACTTGACCATCCTGCTGCCCTTCAAAATTATCAGGCACGGGGATTTCGCATTTACAAGCAGGTGGAGGAAGCAGGCTAATGAGCGCCTGCGAAGCGGGAAGCCCGGCTACCCGCTTCAAAACCCCAGGTCCCCCTGACGGTCCCGATCATTGGCAGGCTCTATCAACTCCGCCCCCTCGTTGCGAACATTGCCCACTGCTTTTCCAACCGGAAACCAGCGGAAATCCTGTGCGGGGCGGCAGCCTTTTTCGATGATCGTCGCCGCACGTTGCGCCGATGTGGCGGGGTCCAGCCATTCCCTTGCCAGTTGCGGCGTCAGCACCAGAGGCTTTCGGTCGTGGATGTCGATAAGCCCCTGGTCTGCGGCTGCAGTGATGATCACGAAGCCATCGCGCTCATCCGGTGCCACGCCGTGGTGCACCTCTGCCAGCGCCGCAAAGAAAAGCGGGCCGCCGTCGGCACTGGTGATGTAGCAGGGCTGCTTGCGCTTTGGGTCCGCTGGATCCGCGAGCCACTCAAACCAACCATTGGCAGGCGCCAGGGCTCTGCCGTTCGGCCAAAGCGCCTTGAAGAACTTACCTGTCACTGCCGTCTCGGCTCGAGCATTGATCGGATCCGGGCGCTTGCCTTTGGCCCAGGCAGGCGACCAACCCCACTTGACCCGATCCACGTACAAACCGTCACCACGCTGGCGAACGAGTTCCACGCGCGTGGACGGCGCAACGTTGTAGCGGTTGATCGGCTCGTGGTCGTAGCCATTGATCACCACCAGGTCCAGCGCGAGCTGGCGCAGGTAGTGATCCATCGACTCGTAGATCGAGTAGCGCCCGCACATAATCCACCTCTCGTCCGTCAGAATTTTCGCCGTGCGTGATTGACCGCATGCCCAATGCCGGATTTACTGTATATGCATACAGTTTGCATTGGACTTTCCGTCATGACCATCACCTATCTCGGTCCGCCGACTGGCGGCACCGAATCCTTCCCGCAGTACTCGTTCCACGTTCCGGCCGGTTTCCCTTCGCCTGCCGCAGACCACCTGGAAGGCCATATTTCCCTGGATGAGCTGTTCGACATCCGCGCACCCCATGTGTATCTGGTGAAAGTTGAAGGCGACAGCATGCAAGGCGCTGGCATCTACTCAGGTGATCTGGTCATCGTAGACCGTGGCCGTGAGGCGGAGCACGGCGACATCGTCATTGCCGCGGTCAACTGCGAGCCGGTGTGCAAGCGCCTGCACCGCCGCGACGGGGTGGTGATCCTCAAGTCTGAAAACCCCGCTTACCCGGCGCGGTACATCATGGAAGGGGATGACTTCGTGGTATGGGGCGTTGTGCGTTACAGCGTTCGTGACCATGCGCAGTGACCCGGTTTTCGCGCTCATCGACTGCAATGCGTTCTACGCGAGCTGCGAGCGTGTGTTCAGGCCCGACCTGGCCAAGACCCCGATCGTGGTGCTGAGCAACAATGACGGCTGCGTGATTGCCAGGTCATACGACGCAAAACCCTTCGTGAAGATGGGCGAACCGTATTTCCAGGCCAAGGACAAATTACGCCGCCACGGCATCAAGGCTTTCAGTAGCAATTACGCGCTGTATGGCGACATGAGCGAGCGCGTCATGTCGCTGATCGAGTCGATGGTGCCTGCCGCCGAGGTCTACAGTATCGATAAGAGTAAGTTGTATAGTGCGGACGCCTAAGCTATTGAGTTCTATCTATGGACATTGTTAAGCGTCCCAGGGGCGTTGAATGGCGACGCTAGAGCGCATTCATTTCGTGCCCCATTACCTCGTGCGCAGAGAGAACGCCGTCGCATACTCCCCCAGTAGCAGCCGGCCATCCATTGAGGGCTTGCCCCAAATCTTTTGGGCAGACTATGCACCTTGGAGGGAGGCAAACCTGTGGGCAGTGGAGCGAGCAACGACTGGTGACGCTTCTCTTAAGACCGTTGCCAGTAACATGAATGGCCTTCTCAATTACGCTAAATTTCTTGAATCTCGTGATTTGCAGTGGTTCGAGTTTCCCGCTCGCAAAGCTGACCGCTGCCTGGTGCTATACCGAGGGGCGTTGATCAAGATGCGCGATGCCGGCCAGATCGGCCCATCCACGGCGTCTGAGTACATGCGCAATTGCATCATGTTCTATCGGTGGGTAAGGCATAGGGAGCTTCTTTCTCCACACGTCCAGCTGTGGCGGGAAAAACCCTACGTCGTTAAATACTTCGACCGGGTGGGGTTCGAGCGAACGATCAGCGGAACCACCACCGACCTCAGCATCCCGAACCGTAAGCGCCCAGGCCAAACGCTTGAAGATGGGCTGTTGCCAGTCTCGGAGACCGATCGCGATGCAATTCTGGATTTCGCCGCAGAGAACGCCACGCCCGAGCTCTACCTCATGTTGGCCCTTGGATTTTTTACCGGGATGCGGCTCGGCAGCATCTGTGATCTCAAGATTCAGTCTCTGGAGCGCGCCGCCCCCGACCCTTCCGCTGAAGGGCTTCTACGCCTTGCAGTTGGTCCAGGCGCAGCTCCGCCAGTGCACACGAAATTCGGTGTGACTGGCCAGGTCTGGATACCCGAAGCGTTGCGTGATGAATTGCTGGAATATGCCAAAGGCTGGCGGAGGATGGAACGAGAGGCGAAAGCCTCGCCCGAGAATCGTGATTTGCTGTTCTTGACCCGCTTTGGTAACGCCTATGGCAGGCGCGGCACCGATCAGTCATCTGCTGTGAATGTTGAGATGTCCGAGTTTCGAAAACGGGGCGTCAAAGCAGAACTACAGGTGCTCCGTAAATTCCGCTTCCATCAGTCGCGCTGCACCTTCGGTACCGAATTGGCACGTCTGGCGCTATCGGCTTGTGCCGATGTCGCTATTGTAATTGCGACGGTCAGCGACGCGTTGCTCCATGGGCCTAACTCTGAAGCCACCACCTTCAAATACATCCGATTCGTACAGGCACTGCCGATCAAACAAGCCCTCTCAAATAGCTTCATGGCGGCATTTAGCGGGATCGGCGCTGGGGCGCGGCACGATGGATAGTTCCGAATTCGACCTCACTTTCCCGATGCTTGAGTATGGGGCCACTGAAACGCCCTGGGACCTCCGGCCGCTGCTGTTTCGCGGAGGTGCAGCAGCAAAGGTGAAGCATGTGGGCCGCCAGATCGCGCAGGGCGAACTCGGCAGTCCCTTGCCGGAACGTTTCGAGCTGGTGACGCAGCTGCATGAGCACATGACTGACGACCTTGCTGGTGGCGGAAGTCGCTTCTCGGTGCAGAACAAGATCAGTGCATTGCGCCGATTCTTTGCCTGGATCGATTCAGAAAACGTGAATCTCAGTCTCGAGACGGCGGCCGACACGTTCATTCGTTGGACCGATCACTTGCTCCAGCGTCATCGAGTCGAACGCAATTTCAGCGATGGGTCCCTGTACGATCTCACCAGGCTCACGGCGACGATGCTGGACCGAGCATTGGACCGCCAAGCAAGCCTGAGCAAGAGCACACGTATTCGCAAGCCGCGCGGCAAAGGCAAGGTACATACGAGCAAAGCGGACAAGCAGAATCTGCAAAACACCTTCGCATTCGGACACCTTCTAGCTGACGTATGCGAGGCATTGACCTGGAGGGGGACAATGGCCCCCCTCCCAGTTTGTATTTCGTTACGCACCGGCCAAGTGCTGGAACTATGGTCGGGATTGCAGAGCCCCGAGAAAGTAGCGGCCCGCCGTACCAGGCCGCAAAACCAAGCGCAAATCGAAGCATCCCTGGCGGCGCGTGCCGCCCACGATGCAGATCGGACACTGCGGACCCGTTTCCCCATCGTCAATTTACGGATCGAGAGTGAATTGCTGATGTTCATCGCCCAGACCGGTCTGAACCTCCAGCAAGCACATACCCTGCGGGTTGAGCAGTTTCATTACACCAGCCACATAGACGGCTACCAGGTACGTACCTACAAAAATCGACGGGAAGGAGAAGTGCTATTCGAGATCTTTGCCAGTTATCGAGAGTGGTTCGAGCGCTATCTCGAATGGCGTTCCGAATGGTTTCCCAATGAGCCGGATGGTTTGCTCTTTCCGCTTATACGTAGCGGGGGACGAATCCTAGAAGAGGCGACGCAGTTCACGAACGTTACGCGCATCTGCCGCGAGCTTGGCATACCGATAGTGAGACCGCGAAAACTGCGCGGGACGCGCATCAACTGGTTGCTTCGGGAGTCCCAGAATCCCCAACAGGTTGCGGAGTTGGCCCAGCATACGGTGCAAACGCTGATACGCGTATATGCCGACCCCCATCCGCAGATCGCTATGGTGGAAATTACGCGCTTCCATCAGCAAACCGATCCGTCCCTTTCACCTCCTGCTCCTGGTAGATGTGTATCGGCCACACCTGAACCAGTGGGCACGATGCCGAAGAATGGTCCGCGACCCGACTGCATCAATGCTGCCGGTTGCCTGTTCTGTACCCAGCACCGGGATATCGAAAGTGAGGATCATGTGTGGTCTCTCGGTAGCTTGCGCCACCTCAAATCGCTTGAACTGGCACGCTACCGCCCATCCAGTTCGGGTAAGCACCTGACGACAGAGCATCCGGCCCTGCTGGTGATCGATCGGCTGACGGCCAAACTGCGCTTCTTCGAAGAAAGTAGCGAGGTCCGCAGGCTTTGGGTCGAAGAAGCCAGAGCGCGCATAAGTGAAGGTGACTACCACCCGGCCTGGGATGGCTTCATCCGATTGGCAGAACTGCGACAAAGATCAGCATGACGAAAAATATTCTTTCCGAACTTGGCCTCGGCATCGACTCGCCCCTAGCGATTCCTGATGCGCCGAACTACCGTCCGCCGTGCTGGCCACCGCAGCGTGATTGGCCGGTCATCATAGATGCCGCTGGCCAGGTGGTGAGCCGTTGGGGCGATGCCATTTGGCGGCTCGACCCATGGGCGGGAAAACGGCTCACTCTCAATTTCGGCGATGGCCCAGCTAAGAAATATGTCGCCGCGATCGATCCTGCGAACGCCGATTTATTGCGGACCGTAATCGGCTGGTGGCTATACGGCCCCAATGGAGCCCGTGGATACCGAGGCCTGAAAACGCGCTTCGACCAGATGCGTCGGCTGTTCGTCTTGTGCACTCAAGAAGGCATTCTCGCATCCGAACTGAGTCATTTTCCGCGCGTTGCCGACCGTCTCCCGGAGGTGCTCCAGGCTTCCCGGTCCGGTGAGTTCTTGGCATTGCTGCACGAACTGTACGAGCGGCGGGATGCGCTGGGGTTCACCTTGTTGGATCGCGCAGGGTTGGCACGCCTCGCAGCGGCCATGCCCGACCACCAGAAGCTCCAGACCCCCTATATCCCGCCCCGCATTTGGCACTATCAAATCACACGCTTGCGCGAATGCCTGGATGACTTTTTGGCGCATCGAGGCCAAGTCGAGGAGTGCTTCCGCTTCTGTCTGGCTGCCTATCGGCACAACTCTGCCAGTCTCCAAGGACAACGCAGGCCACAATCGTTCTATCCGTTTCAGTGGCCGTCGGATGGATCAAACGGAAAGTGGACTGGGCGGCAGTACTACGGCCCATTCATCGACACCGCGCATCGGTTTGGCATGGTGGAACTATTTCGTCGCTGGCTGGGAGTGAGCGACGACGAAATTCGCATTCAAACTCTGAGTCGCTACCTCAACCTCGTGAGTCGATCTGGACTGTGCTATCTGCTGAACTTCAGCCTCATGCGAGTCGAAGAGGCTTGGAACCTGCGCGCCGATTGCTTGCACATAGAACGTGATCCGCAGTTTGGCGACATCCATGTATTGTGCGGACGAACGACCAAGACGATGTCGGATTCTGAGGCACTTTGGGTGACGTCCCCGTCAGCTCAGGTGGCAGTTGAAGCCATGCGTGTGGTCGCAGACCTCCGCGCAGAATGCGACTCTCCCCCCGGCGAGGCCTCGGTGCCGGATGATCCGGCCAAGCGCTATCTGCTTGATTATTGCCTTGAACCGTGGGGAACGAAGTTCACCAAGATCAACCGCACGATTCGGCCATCGATTCCGAGCTATGCCCATGTGCTTCAGTGGTTCGACAAGCTGTTCGACCGTGAGCAATTGCGCATTACGCCGGAAGATTTCGAATTGGCTCGGTTGGTGACGCCGACGCTGACCGACGAGTTTGCGGTCGGCAAAATCTGGCCGTTGGCCTGGCATCAACTCCGACGAACCGGCGCAGTGAATATGCAGGCATCCGGGCTGGTCAGCGACGCTTCATTGCAGTTTCAGCTAAAGCACGTCGCCAGAGCGATGAGTCTCTACTACGGGCAAAACCATTCCAGGGTACGGCTGGAAGAGAAGGCCCATACCTACTACGTCCGCACCATGTACGAAACTTTGGGTAGGCAGCTGCAACAGCTGACGAGCAACCGATTCGTCAGCCCCCACGGCGAGAAGCGAAAATCTGAGATTGTCCGCCTGATCTCAGCCTCTGATGCTAAGAAAGCGATCAATCTGGCTAAGAAGGGGACGGTCACTCATCGACCGATTTTGCTGGGCATCTGCACGAGCCGTACCCCCTGTCCCTATGGGGGCATCGACAATATCGCTCGCTGCGGAGGGGGCGATTCCCCCGGAGAAACCAAACCATGTGCGGACGTTCTCTATGACCCCGAGCAACTCGACGAAGTCGAAGTGTTGGAGGCGGTATTGGATGAGCGCCTGGCCGCTGCCGAGGTAGATAGTCCGCTAAGGACTTCGTTGGAAGCCCAGAAACGTAGTGTGGAGAATTATCGCCATGTCATCCGGCAAACCTGAATCCGCTGACTCGGCTAAGCGAATGAGTGCCGGCGAGCAGTATCGCGCAGCGTTCGAGCGGCTGAAGAGCAACAAGCCCGAACGACTGCCGAAGGGGACGCCTGTAAGTCAGAACAACGTTGCCAAGGAAGCCGGCAGCGACCCCTCTGCACTGAAAAAAGCTCGTTTCCCCCTACTGATCGCTGAGATCCAAAAGTACGTGGAAGGACACGCTGAGCAACGTCCGCCATCAGTGCGCCAAGTCAACTTATTAGCCCGCAGAAAAAATCGTGGACTTCGAGAACGGATCGAGGAAATCACGCAGCAGCGTGACCACCTAGCCAGCCTACTCGGTGAGGCCGACGCCACCATTCTTGAGCTGTACGACCGTATTGCGGACTTGGAGCGCCAACTGCCGGCCTCCAATGTGCTTCCTCTTAATCCGCGAGGCCACAAAAAACTTTGAAACGGAGAGCTCGCAATATTCGAAAGAAACACAGCCATGCCCGACCAGCCCGGCATGAAACGTCGGGCTAGCCGCCGAAGAGCTTCTTGCGTTGCGCGGTCCGCTCCCGGCGTAGATTCTCGTAGGCAGTTCGGCGTTTAGTCGCGTTTTTGATTAATTCCAGGACCTGGGCGATATCGCCGAGCAACTCCTCGCGCGCGGGAAGCGGTAGTTGGCGCTCGCCTGGGGTGTCGTGGGCCTCGGTAGCTTCGCAGGCCCGCGCATACACTGCCAGCAACTGCTCCCACTCCTCTGCGGGGTAGCCAATGACAGCACCAAATGCTTCTACGCTCACCACATCACTGAACGGCTGGACGGTATTGTTCAAAAAAACCTCGCGGATTGCGCGCTCGACAGTGCCTCGGAGGCTTGAGTATCCCGATGCAATTTGCCGCTCAAGCTCATCATCCGGGTCGCTGCCGACCGGAACGTTCAGCGCTTTCGCACGACTTTCGAGATCAGCCAGGCGGGCCTTGGTGTCCATCGTCGCCCACGTCAGCCCCTCGCTCACTAGTCCCGGCGACTCGTCCCAACCGATGGTCTTGTAGCTGGCCGAGCGATCAGCACGCTGAAGCGCCATCGCGAGCTCGGTCAGGAACACCGCATCATGGGTGAACACCAGCACTTGGCGGGTCTCAGCCAGCGCTACCAAACGCCGAGCTATGGCCCGACGATATACGTGATCCAGCGACGTAGACGGATCGTCGAAAATAACGGTCGAAGTATGTGGCAGGGATTCGAGCTCGGCGAGGAACATAGCCATCCCCAACGCGCGCTGCTCGCCCTCTGACAGCACCTTGGAGGCTTTCGCCGTGATTTCCTGCAGGCGCAGCGTGACCTTGGTCACCCCCAGCTCTGTGCGCCCGCTCAGGTCGGGTTGCACCCGTCGCTTATAGCCCAGGGCTTTCAACTCAGCATTCATAGAAGCGGCCAGAGCCTCGGTCACATGCGTCGCCGCCAGGGACGTCAGTTTGCGTGACACTGCCGCTGGGTTGAGGGCGGCATGGCAGCGGCTCAATGTGGCATGGACCTGACTGTCCTGAACAAAGCGCTCCACCGCGCCAAGCTGGTTGGCGAGGCGTTGTCGGGCTTCTAGCTCTGCCAGTTCTTGGGTCAGCGCCAAGCGTAGAGCGGGATCGGCAGAGGTCCGCAGGGTATTGGCGTCGACTCGGAGCGAAGCAGCTTTGGCGGCGAAGAGACTATCGAGGTTTGCTTCGATAGGAAGCGGTTCTGACTCGGGGGACCAGTTTCCAGTTTGCAGGGCTTGGCTAACCCAAGTATGCCGGGCGGTCCAGACCGATGCCGCTGCGGTGATGGCAGCGTGTAGGTCGGGCAGTCGCTCCTCCACGTCAGCCCGTGTTGGCACATCCAGAACGTTTAGATCGACAGCCTGCACCTTCCCTAGAGCGTTCATGCGCGCAAGCGTGGCGGCTTGCGCATCCGCCGTGGCGCTGTCGGCGACAAATGCCGCGAAACGCCGCATGCGCTCCGAGGCATCCGTTGAATAAGGTTGCTGGCAGAGTACGCAGTAAGCGTCCGGTTCCAGGTGCGGGAAGGGATGTTCAGGGTATGCCGTCTGCTGAGAGAAAGCCTCAGCGGCTCGGTACATCGTTTGCCAGAGTTCAGCTCCTGTGCCTTCCAGCAGCGTGGCGGTGGGTGAGGACGTTACCGGCAACTCCATGGCGTTCAGTGTGTCTCGATCCTGAAGACGCGCTTGCGCCAGTTGCATGGCGAGATGCGCGGTTTTTTCCGTTGTAATCAGTTCCTTTGCCCGTGCTATGGCACGATCATTCACCCAGCGCTGGACTTCCTCGGCTCGACGCTGCGCCTGGTCCAAGCGTGTCGCCAAACGTTCCAAGGCCAGCGCCTGCGGCACAGGATCGCTTTCCAGTAATGTCCGCTTCAGAAACTCCAGTCGCCGGAGTTCATCGTCACCGACCGTCCCTAATCGAGCAAGCACGGCGCGGTCCGAGTCCCCACCTAATTTGGCGATGTAGCGGCCGACTTCGGTGTCACCCTTCAGCGGTTCGAATTGCCGGGTATCCAGAGCCAAGGCATTGCGTTCGGTCCCAATCCGTGCCTGTAAATCACGCTGAAGTAGGACCAGGCGCGTCAGATGAGTGAGTCCGTAGGGCTGAAATGCAGGGGTCCCTTCCGCGTCGATGTAGTCATTGGCACAGGCCGCGTCGTAGACCGAGACCGAACTCAAATGCAAATGGGCCGGCCCGTTCTGGACCCAACGTGCGGTTTCCGGAGTGCCATCCACCAAAATGGCGAAATCTGCTGATGGCAGTCTAGCTGGGGTTGCCGCCCCAAAAGCGTCGGGCAGGACCTCCACCCGATGCCGAGCGTTGCAGGCATTCTTGAAGACGCGGGCGTAGCCGGATTTGCCGGCGCCGTTATGACCAAAGAAAATGGTCATGCCCTCCGGTGCGAGGTCAAAGGCACGACCGGACGGGAAGCCGTTTACCTGGTCTAGCCCCGAGACACCCACCAACCGCACGGTTGCGCCACTTCCGGCGCCTGGTACGTCGTCCAGCGTGAATGGCCGTGCTCCCCCCGTGGTTGCGTCTTCCCGTTCTTGCTCGCGAACCATTCGCAGAATGGTCTCGATGTCATCTTGGGTTAGTTCGGCCCGGGCAAATATCCGGCGCAGTGCTTCCTGCTGCCAGGGTCTGAGTCCGCCGGCCCACCCAATAATCTCGTCCAACAATGGCATATCCGTCTCCTTTCCAGATCCGCCGATTAAAGGCCGCGCCCAGTTGGATGGCAAGTGGCCAGCGCCTTCGAGGTGCTTCGCCGTGTTCCGTTTGCCTGCCTTCCTGACCGCCACCCTAGTGGCTTGTCCGGTCGTGACGCTACACGGGCAGAATTTCTGCATGCTGGCCAGTATCAAGCCGCTCTAAAGTCCGCTACCGGAAAGCGCTGTTTAGCGGTGAGAGACGGGGAAAGTGCGGAAGCTACTACCGACGCAAGCGATGTGGTGAGCAGTCCTCAGGTATGTGCGAAATTGCACTCCTCTTGACCACCAATTTGGGTTGGCGTTGACCACGGATTGCGTTCAACTTGACCAGGGCGTGTCACTGTCACGACCGTCAGAGAACGGCCAAAAACGGACACCGCCAACCCGTTGGAAAAAAACTGAGCGTTGCTTTCCGTTAAGTTTGGTAGTTGCAAGCCCCGTTCAGGAAGAATTGCTCGATCAACGCCGCCATACCTGCGCGTGCGATACGGCCGCGGCGCTCGGCGTCTACCAGGCCGAAGATCAAGGAGGAGAAGATTTCGGAAAGCGCCGGGGCACCGATATCGATACGGAATACGCCCAGTTTTTGCCCGCGGAGAAAGAACTCGTCCAGCGTTTCCGAGTAAGGCAGCCATCGGCAGCCGCCTGCATCTAAATCAAACGTGTCCGGGCGCCACTGGAATGAGAGGAATACCAACAACTCCCTGTGAATCAAATGGCCTTCGATCAGACGATGCAATGCGTCCAAGGGCGCCGCCTCAAGATCGGCATCGGCAATGACCCTATAAATAACCACCGAACCATGATTCAGAAGCATCTCGATCAGGTTGTCGCGGGTGCCGCAAAACCTGTTGAGCGTCGCCTTGCTGACCCCCGCTGCCTGGGCTATTTCTTTGAACGTGGCTCGCGGGTGGTCAACGATGGCGATCGCCAGGGCCTTCAGCAATTTCTCATCGGCAGCAGTTAAATCCATCGGTCACTCTTTATCTATCGCGGGCAGATGCGGGTATTTTGCCTAGAACACTCATTTTTCTCAAAGAGGATACTAGCTTTGTTCACACCAAAATCAAATGAGTCAATATTGACTCATTTAATTTTTGCGTGGATCATGCGCGGCTTCGACTACGTACTGGCTTCGCGCTTGGGTGAGATATGAACAAATTCCGCGAATGGATCACTTTTTCCGTGATCTCCTATTTGATCGCCGTGACCCTGGTTGGCTGCGACAAGCCCGAAGAGCAACGGGAAGAGGCGCCAGCGCGTGAAGTCGATGTGCTCAGCGTGAAGACCGAGCCCTTCACAGTGTTCGCCGAGCTACCAGGGCGCATCGAGCCGGTGCGTGTCGCCGAGGTGCGCGCGCGGGTGGCGGGGATCGTGCTCAAGCGCACCTTCGAGGAAGGGGCCGACGTGAAGGCCGGTGACGTGCTGTTCCAGATCGACCCTGCGCCGTTCAAGGCGGCCCTGTCGCGGGCGCAAGGTGAACTGGCTCGCGCCGAGGCGCAGCTGTTCCAGGCTCAGGCGATGGTTCGCCGTTACGAACCACTGGTGAAGATCGACGCCGTCAGCCAGCAGGATTTCGACAACGCCAAGGCCGCTCTGCAGAGCGCCCAGGCCGACAAGCGCTCGGCCCAGGCCAATGTCGAAACTGCCCGCCTGGACCTGGGTTATGCCGAGGTTCGCGCCCCCATCGCCGGGCGTATCGGTCGCGCCCAGGTCACCGAAGGGGCTCTGGTAGGCCAGGGCGAAGCCACGCTGCTGGCACGTATCCAGCAACTCGATCCGGTGTACGCCGACTTCACCCAGCCTGCTGCCGATGCCCTGCGCCTGCGCGCGGCAATCGCCGAGGGCAAGGTTGCCGGTGCGAGCGACCAGCCGCTGTCGCTGCGTGTCGACGGTACCGATATCGAGCGCAAGGGCACGCTGCTGTTCACCGATATCTCGGTGGATCGCAGCACCGGGCAGATCGCCCTGCGAGGCCAGTTCGACAACCCCGAGGGCGTGCTGCTGCCGGGTATGTACGTGCGTGTGCGCACACCGCAAGGGCTCGACCAGAACGCCATCCTGGTGCCGCAACGTGCCGTGCAGCGTTCGGCTGACGGCCAGGCCAGCGTGATGCTGCTGGGGGAGGGCGATACCGTCGAGGCGCGCCAGGTCACCACCGGTGCCATGCAGGGCTCGCGCTGGCAAATCAGCGAGGGCCTGCAGGTCGGCGACAAGGTGATCACCAGCTCGCTGGCGGCTATCCGTCCGGGCGCCAAGGTCATCCCCCGCGAGCAAGATGCCGCCGAAGCCGCTCCACAGTCCCAGGCGCAGTAAGCCGGAGAACCTCTCATGTCCCTGTTTTTCATCCGGCGCCCCAATTTCGCCTGGGTAGTCGCCCTGTTCATCTCGCTGGGTGGCCTGCTGGCCATCCCGTTCCTGCCGGTGGCGCAGTACCCCAACGTGGCGCCGCCGCAGATCACCGTGACCGCCACCTATCCCGGCGCTTCGGCGCAGGTGCTCACCGACTCGGTGACCAGCGTCATCGAGGAAGAACTCAACGGCGCCAAGAACCTGCTGTACTTCGAGTCCACCAGCAACGCCAACGGCATCGCCGAGATCACCGTCACCTTCCAGCCAGGGACCGACCCCGAACTGGCCCAGGTTGACGTGCAGAACCGTCTGAAGAAGGCCGAGGCACGCATGCCGCAGGCCGTGCTGACGCTCGGCATCCAGACCGAGCAGGCCACCGCCGGCTTCCTGCTGATCTATACGCTGAGCTACACCGATGGCGACAAGGACGCCAACGTCACGGCGCTGGCCGATTACGCCGCGCGCAACATCAACAACGAAATCCGTCGCGTGAACGGCGTCGGCAAGCTGCAGTTCTTCGCCTCCGAGGCGGCCATGCGCGTGTGGATCGATCCGCAGAAGCTGGTCGGCTACGGCCTATCCATCGATGACGTGAACAACGCCATCCGCGCGCAGAACGTGCAGGTGCCGGCCGGTGCCTTCGGCAGCACGCCGGGTTCCAGCGAGCAGGAGCTGACGGCGACCCTGGCGGTCAAGGGTACCCTGGACAACCCGCAGGAATTCGCCGCCATCGTGCTGCGTGCCAACCAGGACGGCTCGCGCCTGACCCTGGGCGACGTGGCGCGCATCGAGGTCGGCAGCCAGGACTACAACTTCGGCTCGCGCCAGGACGGCAAGCCCGCCGTTGCCGCCGCCGTGCAGCTGTCGCCCGGTGCCAACGCGATCCAGACCGCCGAGGCGGTCAAGCAGCGTCTGACCGAGCTGTCGGCCAACTTCCCGGACAACGTCGAGTTCTCCGTGCCGTACGACACCTCGCGCTTCGTCGACGTGGCGATCGACAAGGTCATCATGACCCTCATCGAGGCCATGGTGCTGGTGTTCCTGGTGATGTTCCTGTTCCTGCAGAACGTGCGCTACACCCTGATCCCGTCCATCGTCGTGCCGGTGTGTCTGCTCGGTACGCTGACCTTCATGTACCTGCTTGGCTTCTCGGTGAACATGATGACCATGTTCGGCATGGTGCTGGCCATCGGCATCCTGGTGGACGACGCCATCGTGGTGGTGGAGAACGTCGAGCGGATCATGGCCGAGGAAGGCCTGGCGCCGGTGCCGGCGACCATCAAGGCGATGGGGCAGGTGTCCGGGGCGATCATCGGTATCACCCTGGTGCTGTCGGCGGTGTTCCTGCCGCTGGCCTTCATGGCCGGCTCGGTGGGGGTGATCTACCAGCAGTTCTCGCTGTCGCTGGCGGTGTCGATCCTGTTCTCGGGCTTCCTCGCGCTGACCTTCACCCCGGCGCTGTGCGCCACGCTGCTCAAACCGATCCCCGAAGGCCATCACGAGAAGACCGGTTTCTTCGGCTGGTTCAACCGCAAGTTCACCGCCCTGACCGGCCGCTACACCAAACTCAACGGCAAGCTGGTGCCGCGCGCCGGGCGGGTGATGTTCATCTACCTGGGCGTGGTGGTGCTGATGGGTTTCTTCTACCTGCGCCTGCCGGAATCCTTCGTGCCGGTGGAAGACCAGGGCTACATGATCGTCGACATCCAGTTGCCGCCAGGCGCCACCCGTGAGCGCACCTCGGCCACGGGTGAGGAGCTGGAAGAGTTTCTGATGGCCCGCGAGGCCGTGCAGACGTCCTTCCTGGTCCTCGGCTTCAGCTTCTCCGGCATGGGTGAGAACGCGGCCATTGCCTTCCCGCTGCTCAAGGACTGGTCCGAGCGAGATTCTTCGCAGTCGCCGGAAGCCGAGTCGGCTGCGGTCAACCAGCACTTCGCCAACCTCGATGACGGCGCGATCATGGCGGTGCCGCCACCGCCGGTCGAAGGCCTGGGCAACTCGGGTGGTTTCGCCCTGCGCCTGCAGGACCGCGCCGGCCTTGGCCGCGATGCCCTGTTGGCAGCGCGCGATGAAGTGCTGGGCAAGGTCAACGGCAATCCGAAGTTCCTCTACGCCATGATGGAAGGTCTGGCCGAGGCGCCGCAGCTGCGCCTGGTGATCGACCGTGAGCAGGCGCGCACGCTGGGAGTCAGCTTCGAAGCGATCAGCAGCGCGCTGTCCACTGCGTTCGGCTCGTCGGTGATCAACGACTTCGCCAACGCCGGCCGCCAGCAGCGCGTGGTGGTACAGGCCGAACAGGCCGAGCGCATGACACCGGAAAGCGTCCTGCGCCTGCATGTGCCCAACGACAGCGGCAGCCTGGTACCGCTGAGTGCTTTCGTCACCACGAGCTGGGAAGAAGGCCCGGTGCAGGTCGCGCGTTACAACGGTTACCCGTCGATCCGCATTGCCGGTGACGCCGCGCCCGGCGTGAGCACTGGCGAGGCGATGCTCGAACTGGAGCGCATCGCTGCCGAGCTGCCCGAAGGTATCGGTTACGAGTGGACCGGGCTGTCGTATCAGGAGCGGGTCGCCAGCGGGCAGGCGACGATGCTGTTCGCCCTGGCCATCACCGTGGTGTTCCTGCTGCTGGTGGCGCTCTACGAGAGCTGGGCGATCCCGCTGACGGTGATGCTGATCGTGCCGGTCGGCGCACTCGGCGCGGTACTGGCGGTGACTGCTATCGGCCTGCCCAACGACGTGTACTTCAAGGTCGGCCTGATCACCGTGATCGGCCTGGCGGCGAAGAACGCCATTCTCATCGTCGAGTTCGCCAAGGACCTGTGGGAAGACGGCTACTCGCTGCGCGATGCCGCTGTCGAAGCCGCGCGCCTGCGTTTCCGCCCGATCATCATGACCTCCATGGCGTTCATGCTCGGCGTGGTGCCGCTGGCCATCGCCACTGGCGCCGGCGCTGCGAGCCAGCGCGCACTGGGCACCGGGGTGCTGGGCGGGATGCTCAGCGCGACCATGCTCGGGGTGATCTTCGTGCCGATCTTCTTCGTCTGGGTGCTGTCGCTGCTGCGCACCAAACCTCAGCAAACCGACAACCATCCCCTGCATAAAGCGGAGTAATGCGATGACCTCTCACTTCATGCTCCGTCGCGCTCTGCTGCCCCTGGCCATCGCCGCCCTGGCGGGGTGTTCGCTGGCCCCGACCTACGAGCGCCCGCAGGCACCGGTCGCGTCGCACTGGCAAGCCGCCGACGCGGAGGGCGCCCGTGCCCAGGCGCTGGACTGGCAGACCTTCATCGTCGATGCCGACTTGCGCCGCGCGGTGGATACGGCGCTGAGCAACAACCGCAGCCTGCGCCAGGCGCTGCTGGATATCGAAGCTGCGCGTGCCCAGTACCGCATCCAGCGTGCTGATCGCCTGCCTTCGATCAACGCCAATGCCAGCGGCAACCGCCAGCGCCTGCCTGCCGATCTGTCGCAGACCGGGCGCTCGGAAGTGACCAGCAACTATCAGGTCGGCCTCGGCCTCGCGGAGTACGAAGTCGACCTGTTCGGCCGCGTGCGCAACCTCTCCGAGGCCGCGCTGGAGACCTACCTGGCGACCGAGGAGGCGACCCGTGCCACGCAGATCAGCCTGGTTGCCGAGGTCATCCAGGCCTACCTGACCCGCGATGGTGCGCTACGCCGCATGGCCCTGGTCGAACAAACCCTGGACAGCCGCATGGCCTCGCTGGAGCTGGTCAGCCAGCGCCGTGCAGCGGGGGCCGCCACCGCCCTGGATTACCAGGAAGCGGTCGGCCTTGCCGAACAGGCTAGGGCCGAGCGCGAGAGCACCGAACGCCAGTTACGCCAGGCGGACAACGCCCTGGTCCTGTTGCTCGGCACGCCAGATGCCGCTCGCCTGCTGCCCGCGACGCCCCGCGACGACCTGATGGTGCTGCAGGACATCGCCCCCGGCACCAGCTCGGAACTGATCGAACGGCGCCCGGACATTCTCGCCAGCGAGCACCGCCTCAAGGCGCGCAATGCCGATATCGGTGCAGCTCGCGCCGCGTTCTTTCCCCGGATCAGCCTGACCGGTTCGGTGGGCAGCTCCAGTGCCGAGTTGTCCGGATTGTTCGATGGCGGCTCGCGGGCCTGGAGCTTTGCCCCGACGCTGTCGCTGCCGATCTTCGCCGGTGGCCGCAACCGCGCCAACCTGGACCTCGCCGAAGTGCGCCAGGACGCGGCGGTGGCCGACTACGAAGGCACCATCCAGACCGCCTTCCGCGAAGTGGCCGATGCCCTGGCCGCCACCGACACCCTGCGCCGCGAGGAGGCTGCCCGCCAGGCTCTGGCCGGTTCCAGCGAGGCTGCGATGGCCCTGGCTAAGGCGCGTTACGAGGGCGGCGTGGACGACTACCTGCGTTATCTTGACGCCCAGCGCAGCACCTTTAGCAACCAGACCACACTAATTCAAATCAGCACGGAACGGCAGATTGCGCTGGTTGACCTGTTCAGGTCTCTGGGCGGTGGCTGGGGCCAAACTGAACCGATGGCCGGGATCGGCGCTGAGTGAGCAAAGCCAGGAGTCCTGCATCCGAAGACCGGACTCTGGCTCCATCACCGGTGAGCTACTGGTCATCGACGGGGCAATCGTCTGATCGAGAATAAGACTGTCTGACGACTGGCAGGCCTATGGATTATTGGTGGCAGCAGCTAACGGCTCTATAAAGAGCTGCAAAAAATCACTGTAACGCATGATTGACTGACTGCTTCTGGCCGGTTTCTGCCTGTTGCGTCTCTGCTGCCCACTGGCCAAGTCGGATGCACGCGGTGGTCAGTACCAATGCAATTGACTGGTCAAATGGGTGCAATTGCGCAGGTATGGACTTCAAGCCCCAATTTCCTGGAAAAGAGGTTCTTTCTATGGACATCCGACATCAGAGATTGAGTAGCGGAATGTCTGAGCTGAAGTCATGTCCATGGCTGTTCTTCTTTCCTTTATATCGACGAGTGCTTCGCTGACCTGTCCGGAATTCAGGGCGACCTGACCCTGTTTGGGCGAAATGTGCGTTCAAGAGTCTTTCAATGCACGGGCATCCCGGTTGGCGTTGGCATCGCCGGTACGAAGACGCTCGCCAAGCTGGCCAACCATACGGCCAAGCGCATACAGGCCCAGACGGGCGGGGTTGTGGACATTACCGATGCGTTCAAGCGCGACTGGGTGCTCCGCAATACCAAGGTGAAGGAGGTGTGGGGTGTTGGCCGGCGCATGGCCGCGCACTTCGAGGCAATGGGCATCCATACGGCGATGGACCTGGCCAGGGCCGATGCCTGGACGCTGCGACGCAAGTTCAGCGTGGTCGTGGAGAAAACGGCCCGGGAGCTGGCCGGTACGCCCTGCCTTGAGCTGGATGAGGTCGAGCCGCCGAAGCAGGAAATATGCTGCAGCCGCATGTTCGGCAGGCGGCTTGCTGACCTGGCGCCGATCAAGCAGGCAGTGGCCACCTACGTTGGCCGTGCGGCGGAAAAATTGCGTGCCCAGGGTTCGCTGTGCAAGCGCATGCGCGTCAGCATCCGCACCGGCATGTTCAACCCGCAGGAGCCACACCACGCCCAGGGAGCATTGGTGGAGCTGCCCTATCCGACCTGCGACACACTGCTCATGACCGGGCTGGCTACGGCAGCGGTCGAGCAAATCTTCCGCCCCGGGTTTCGCTACAGCAAGGCCGAGGTGCTGTTGATGGACCTTCGACAACCGGGCGAATTTTCAGAAGATCTTTTTGCCCTGAAGCAGTCGGTGGCGTGCGACCGATTGATGGCGGTCATGGACGACATCAATGGGCGCTGGGGGAGGGGTACAGTGCGCACTGCCAGTGTGCCCGCGGTGCCGGATTGGGGCATGAAGAGGGAGATGATGAGCCAATCCTACACGACGCGAATTGACCAGTTGTGGAAGGTAAAATGCTGAGTCGCGCCTCGGCTTGAGTTCTCCGCAGGCTAAAAGCCTGCGGAGGGTACGTCGGTTAGCTCAAAACCCTGTTTGACCGTTGTTGTACAGGATGGTGTAAGAGTCATCGGTTCTTGGCTCTATCATGATGGGCATGCCGAACAGCTCGCCTCGGCATTGGCATTCACTGATCTTGCAGCGAGGCACATCACCTCGCCTGAACACCCTCCATAAGGCCTCATCGTGTATCAGGATGCGCTTGACCAAGTTCCCTGGCGCCTCGCTGACCTGCGCAACGTAGTGGTCAAGGTCACAACCGAAATACGGTATGGTAACTTCTTGTACAAAGCCGATATTCACACCATGCTTCTCGAGATCCTGCCTGATACGCTCGATCACCTCTTCTGCTTCACTTTTTATCATGATGGGTATCTCACGTTGCGTGTGTTCATCAAGAACTTTAGCTCACGCGGCGGTGATGCCCTGGTCACTCTGTCGGATTTTTGTGCGCAGCAGCGAGTAACGCAGCGCTAGCCTTCCGGCAGGCTCGTTCCACAGATGAATTCCTTCGACCCCAGCCGGTGTGACCCATGCTCGACCACATAGCCCGCGCCGCGCCGCCGCGCCTCTGCCTGTGCTGTTTGCTGGTCGGCATAGACATCGACAAAATGCCAGGGGTAGCGGTCTCTTAGTACACCCCATCCAAGCACCCAGCCTGGACGGCTGGGGTCTTGGGGAAGAATTCTGGCCAGGCTGCGAATGGTCATTGCTGTCTCCTGCAAGTACAAGCCGTACAGACCATTCAAAACCCTCACGTCGAACAGTGCGAGATTTTTCTTTGAACCTGGTATGCCGGTGATCGGTCAGCATCACCGAAGGGAGTGGTCTGTATCAGGGTATTTCCCAGCGTACTGTTGAAATGTTTCTCAGCTATGGTTGAACGTAAGCGATGTTCACCAACGACGGAGTCAGGAATGGATTATTCCAGCATGGTTGAATCGTTGGACAAGATTCTCAAAGAAGCGGCTGCCGATTGCCCGCATGAGGGTGGGCCGGCCGGCCAAGTGTTTGTCGGTGCTGGCAATCATCAATGTATTCGTAGCCATGCGTGCGCAACGTCGCCACTCGTGGACGGGGTGACCCCTTTGCTACAGGGCATGAACGCGCGGTCGAACTTGAGCGTTGCCCCAATGGGCAGAAACTGACCGGTGGAAGCGAAGCCCGCAACGGATTGTCTGCGGGCTGTGCAGTGGTAATGTTCGGCGCGTAGTCAGCAGGTCAACCTTCGAACTGGATCACCATGCGGCCTTTGATCTTGCCTTCCAGCATCTCGTCGAAGATCTGGTTGATGTCTTCGATCGGCCGGAGTGTCACCTTGGGCACGACTTTGCCTTCTGCGGCAAAGTGGAAGGCCTCCTGCAAGTCCTGGCGGGTGCCCACCAGCGAGCCGACTACTTCGATGCCGTCCAGTACCAGGCGGGGGATGTTCAGGTTCATGGCTTCGGAGGGCAGGCCGACCGCAACCAGGCGGCCACCGGCACGCAGGGCGTCTACCGCCGAGTCGAATGCGGCTTTGGCTACTGCCGTAACCACGGCTGCATGGGCACCACCGGTCTTGGCTTGAATGACTTTCGCTGCATCCTCGGTGCGGGGGTTGACCACCATGTCGGCGCCCATCTCGCTGGCGAAGCGCAGTTGCTCGTCGTTGACGTCGATGGCAATCACTTTGGCGTTGAACACATTCTTCGCATATTGCAGGGCCAGATTGCCCAAGCCACCGAGGCCATAGATGGCGATCCACTGGCCGGGGCGAATGTTGGAGCTTTTCACGGCCTTGTAGGTGGTGACGCCGGCGCAGGTGACGCTGCTGGCCGCAGCAGAGTCGAGGCCATCAGGCACCTTGACCGAGTAGTCGGCCTTGACGATGCAGGCCTCGGCCATGCCGCCGTCGACGGTGTAGCCGGAATTCTTCACTTCGCGGCACAGTGTTTCGTTGCCACTGGTGCAGTATTCGCAGTGCCCACAGCCCTGGTAAAACCAGGCAACGCTGGCGCGGTCGCCGGGCTTGAGCGAAGTGACACCGGGGCCTACTTCCTGAACCACTCCAATGCCTTCGTGACCCAGCACGACACCGGTCTTGTCACCGAAGTCGCCATTTTTGACATGCAGGTCGGTATGGCATACCCCGCAGCATTGCATCTTCAGCAGCGCTTCGCCGTGTTCCAGTGGGCGCAGGGTTTTCTCGACAACGTCCACGCGACGGCCTGGCGCAACAACAGCAGCTTTCATAGGAGCCTCCGTGTCTATCCGAATGAGCTTGAGTGATGGCCGGATCAGCATAGACCTTGCGCGCGAGGGGAAAACTGCTCCAGATCATGAGGGTGAGCAGCCACAGGCTGTCGAACAAAGAAAAGCCCGCGGCAAATGTGCGGCGGGCTGCAAGAACGTACGGAGCGGGGTCAGTGTGCGCAAGCAGATGTCGGTATTTCGTGAAGCGCAGGTGATCAGCCTGTCATTTGGGGCGGAGTCATTGGCGGGGCGAAAAAAAGCCCGCCATGAAGGCGGGCAAGCAACGTTTGAAGGGAGAGCCTGCAGATTGGGCCGGTGGCATTAACGGTGCATTAATAGCCCCCATTGACCCGGCACCTCGATCGGCCTATACAGGCCTGCCAAACACTTCAGGAGCCAGCATGCGCGACCAAGACGACCTTCACGAGCCGGAGCACGATCATCTTCTCGATCACGAATTCCTCTATGGCGACGACGTGGAACACGAGGCGGACGCCCAGGGCGCCGAGGATGAGCTGGAGGAAGACGAAACGCCGGGTGACTTCGATGACCTTGATGAAGAGCGGCTCGAGCACCCGGCGTGGTTCGATGACTGCGACGAGTGACTCAGCGCCCGTCTACGGAGAAGCGCCCAGGGCCGCTCACGGCCAATAGCATCAGGCCACCCATAATGGCCATGTTCTTCAGGAACTGGGTCATGTTGGCGCTGCGTTCGGGGTCGACCATGTTCCAGAAAGGGTGGCCGATCAGCGCGGTGCCCAGCACGAACAGCGCGAACAGTGCTGCCAGTGGCCGGGTATAGAAGCCAACGATCAGCAGGATGGCGACCACGAACTCCATCAGTACCGCAATTGCGGCCGCCAGCATCGGGGCGGGGGCACCTAGGGAGGTCATGTAGGCGACGGTCCCGTCGAAACCGGTCAGTTTGGCCCAGCCTGACAAGACGAACAGGATCATCAACAGCACGCGGGCAAGCAGGATGATGATGTCGCGTTGACCATCGAATAGGGAGTAGCGCATGGCGGCGTTCCAGTGGACAAATGTATGCTCCACTTTAGCAGCTGCGCAAAACATTGCTGCCAGACGCTAAAAAGGCGCCATGCAGGCGCCTTTTCAGGGGAATTTGATGCGAGTAGCGGGACTCGAACCCGCAAGGCTCACGCCGACAGATTTTAAGTCATTCTGCCCCTCATTCCGCTTACGAGAGCTGTTGAAAGCTTACGAGAGCTGAACTCGGCTTACTTGAGCTTAAAAGCTTTGAGAATCAAAGCCTTGAAGTGAATATTGCACCGCTGCCGAGGGCTTGTGAGAGCTGAGCAGGGCTGTTGGGTGCTGAGTTGAGCTGCCGGCGCAGCTACCAAGCCCGCTACCAAGCTATCGAGTCGAATGAATTGATCGTTTTTTAGACAGCTTTAAGGCATGTGAAGGCTCACATACCTTAGGCACAAGAGATAGATCAGCAGGAATGTGGTGCTGATGGCCGGGTCTTGCGAAGGAGGGGGTGTTTAGTGGTGCCCCGAGCCGGACTCGAACCGGCACACCTTTCGGCGGCGCATTTTAAGTGCGATGTGTCTACCAATTTCACCATCGGGGCGCGATGTGAGCTGGCGATTAGACACGAAAATCTTGCGGAAATCAACGGTTTAGAGCCAGGAAGGAGTGTGGGCGTGGCATTGAAGATCAATTTCACTAAAGATGCGCTTAGAGACCTGGTTTGCCCTGAGGGTAAGTCTGAGATTTATGTGTATGACACTCATACAAAAGGCTTGGCTTTACGCGTCACTAAAGCCGGTGGAAAAACCTTTAAAGATCAGCGGCGCAATTGGCGATTATACGAAAACCTACGATAACTACATCAGACCTGTGTACGGTGATCTAGCGTTGATCGCTGTGACGAATGACATTGTGCTTGAACTGCATGCTAAAAAAACTGCGCCAGTGATGAGGGCTAGTGGGAAAATGAGTCAGCCGCGCAACCGTTCGGCTAATAAAGCGGTTTCGTTATTGGGCTCGGTTTTCTCTTATGCCATCGTTTTTTATAAGGATGAGGCAGGGGCGCGTATTTATACTTACAATCCGGTGGATATCATGACTGCGCTTGGCAATTGGCATGACAACAAGCGCGACAAGATTCGGGTAAATCCAAACGAGCTTGGAGCTGTTATCTCAAGTGCAATCGAAATTGGTGATGCTCAGCCACGGCGCGAAGTCCCAGCCTCATTTAAAACTGCATCAGCAGCTGTTCTCTTTATGCTTTTTTCGGGTGTTCGTCCTGGCGAAATTGAGAAGATCAGGAAAGGCTATGTTTGTCATGAAACCAGGTATATTGTATTACCTCCTCGTGACAAAGCTGATGAGTCTGATTCGCTAAAAGACTCCGAGGAATTCCACTTGGTACTCAATGACTCTGCGTATTGTCAATTGCTATATGCGATGAGGCAAACTAGCGGTGATTACGTATTTGCTGGTGTCGATCAACCCAAAATTATTGAGTCGAATGTCAGGGGCTTTTTGACTAAAGTTTCTAAAAGTCTTATCGATAGGAAGCATCTCCCACGGAAAATTCTTCGAGACATTTTCATTTCTATTGCTGAGCGTGCTGAGGTTGGAGCGTTTTATATTAAAGTCCTCTGCAATCATGACGGGGGGTGGCAGTCCGTGGACGTTACCGATGGCTATAAAACTGCATATCTCTCAGAGATTCGGCGAGCTGCAATTAGGGTCGAAGATGAGATTTATTCCAACGCCCAGGTTGATAAAGGATACGTTTGTCGTGGCTTTCTGCACACCTTGAGACCTCTCGACACTCAAATACTTGACGCAAAGTCAGTATCGCTCTAGCACCGATTCGACTACCTGTAAGCGAAATCGCAATAGTTGCTTGCGACGTCGCAGTATTGTCTTGTGGTTTCGCACTTGATTACTGTGATTTCGCTTTGTGTTCCTGCGGTTTTGCACTCTGGTACTGCGATTTCGCATTCACACCTTGCGAGGGCTTGGTTATATATTCAACTTTCTCGAATTAATTGTTGAGACACTAGAAGTGACCGGTCGTTTCGTTGTGCGAAGCAATGTTGTGCAGCAGCATGGAGTTGCCGCCAGCAAGCTGAACTTCCCATTCATGGAGGGGCTGCATCTGGACGTATCCTTGGGTGTGGGGTGCTGCCTATAAGTGGCCGCAATCTGAGGCACAAGCGGCCCAGCAGCAGCCTCACTCCAGAATCCGCTTTACCTGCCAGCCGCAATGCAGACCGAGCAGGATGCACGAGTGGGCTTGAATGGCCCAAAAATTCTCGGAAAGGGTCAGCCGCACACAGTCGAGGTACGCTTTTTGCTAAGGAAATGCGTTTCTTGTAGGAGGTCGATCATGAAAAATAATCAAGTGGACATGACCACTGACGAGCTCGACCTCTTCACACAGGTCATCTGGAGGCTCAAAGCCTCTGGTGGTGACCAGGAGGATGTGAGGCGTCAAATCCTGGTGGATGTTACCAAGCTTCTCAAATCCGACTTCGGGGCTTCATACGTTTGCGACGATAGGCGTGCAGTTTCCACGCGTTGTGTATCGCTGAACATCGATTCCCGCAAGCTCATCGAATACGACAGCCACAGGCATGTGAATGACATCGTCACCTGGAAAATGCGGTCATTGAGGACAGCGACCTGTGTAGATGATGTGATCGACCGGAAATCGCTCGAGGCCAGTGAGCATTACGTTGATTTTCTGAAGCCATGCGGTATGCACCACGGGATCAACGTCTTCTTCTTTGATCAAGGGCGCGACATCGGAGACCTGAGGATATGGCGTAGCGCCGACCAGCCATCATTCAACTATCGCGATGTGGCCATGCTGAACGCCCTAACGCCCTATTTCGAACAGTCGTTGTCGTGCGTCTCTCCGCCCCCTGGCGTGGGCCTTACCAGGCGGGAGGTATCGGTGATCGAACACGTCGCAGCAGGTTGCAGCGACAAGGAGATCGCACGTTTGATGGGTATTGGATTTACCACAGTCAGAACGCACCTCAAGAATGCGATGCACAAAACTGGTGCAAGCAATCGTACCGAACTGGCGGTACGGGGCCGGCCCCACTGAACACATCCTCAATTATGAGGATTTTTGAGTAGTTCTCCGTATGGGTAAATGAGGCACCGGTGCCGGAGGGGTATCGGCCAAACCTCGGAAACCTAACGTGAATAAAAAAACAGCACTGCTGGCTTTGGCCATCACATCCGGAATTTCAAACAGCTACGCTGCGGAAGCTCTGAGCCCTCTCTACACCCTCAGCGCTGAGCAGACCGCTCAGGCAATCTGCAGCAAGCAGGTCACCAGCCAGGAAGTAGTCAAATACTGGTTACAGCGGATTCATGCACGCCCCCAGCTCAACGCGTTCATCGCTGTAGATCACCGACGTGCCTTGGCGGAAGCTAAAAAGGTCGATGCTCGGCTTTCAAGCGGTAGGGAATGCAGGCCACTCGATGGCGTCCCGATTGCCATCAAAGACAACATTCAAGTTGTAGGTTTCGCAAATACTGCTGGCACTCCAGCCTTGCGCCATTTCATGCCTAAGGCGAACGCCCCTATCATCGACAAGCTCGAGGCCGCTGGGGCAATCATCCTCGGCAAAACCAACATGCATGAGTTGGCGTTTGGCGTGACGGGGTACAACCTGGGTTATCACACCAAAGATGTGATCGGCATTCGTAACGCTTTCGACCAATCTCGGATCTCAGGTGGCTCGTCATCTGGCAGCGCAGTTGCTCTTGGAGCGAGAATGGTGCCTATAGCACTGGGTACTGACACAGGTGGGTCAACTCGAGAACCTTGTGCGTTGAATGGCTGCTTAGGTTTCCGCCCCACGGTTGGTCGCTACAGCGGTCAGGGTATCACCCCCATTTCCCCTACCCGTGATACAGCAGGGCCCATGGCGAATACAGTCGGGGATGTGGTGTTACTCGACTCAATTCTAAGCGGGAAAAACCCATTGCCCGCAAAACCAGCAAATGGAATCCGCCTCGGACTACCGGATTTCTTTTGGGCAGATCTGGATAGCGACGTAGGGAAAGCTGCAAGTCAAGCACTTGAAAAACTCCAGGCAGCAGGCGTGCAGGTCGTTCCAGTTCAGATGCCTAAGCTCAAAGAGCTTGCTGCGGCAGTAGCCACTCCCGTAGCGATTGTTGAGGCCAAGAAAGCACTCTCAGCATATCTGAAGGAGCAAAATACTGGTGTCTCGTTCGACCAGTTGGCTTCACAGGTAGCAAGCCCTGACGTCAAGGCCATTTTCAACGACATGGTTGTTCCGGTACTCGTTCCTGGTGCTGATGGAAAGATGGTCGCGGGTCAGCCTATCTATGACCAAGCCATCAAAGAAGGCCTTCCTAGACTGGAAGAACTCTATAAGCGCACTTTCGCAGAGAACAAAATTGACGCACTTCTGTTCCCTGCTGTTCCTGAGGTGGCAATCAAAACTGGCCCAGAAGCCGGAACCCCTGAAAACTTCCTACGCATCATCCGGAACTCCGATCCGAGCAGTAATGTAAAAATGCCCGGCTTGAGCATTCCAATTGGCCTAGGTGAAAAATCCAAGCTTCCCGTAGGAATGGAGATTGACTCCCTACCTGGCCAAGATGACGAGCTTCTCGCCATTAGCCGAACCCTTGAGTCGATTTGGGGCCCTGGCCCGATTCCAAGCATCGCTCACTGAAAAGCAAGTCAATAGCTATTTTTGAGTTCTGGGTAGACGTATGAATAAGTATAAAAGCTTTGCGGGCACCCCTGTGCGTGAATTAAGTTTTAAAGCGGTATTGACCATCACCGCAATCACTGGAGTCTTATTATCCAGCATTGCGTTGGGAGATGACAGCGCATTCAAACCGCATTATGTCGTCACGAACCAATCTCTTAAAAATCTGGACACGGGGCCACGCCCCCACAGCTTTGCGAATGCGGGGGCGATCTTTGCAGGAGCCGATTTAGACCTCGGCAAGCTACTTGATAACAACCTGGGTACTTTTCACTTCGAGTACACTTTCTTCCCTTGGATGAGGAATGAGGGCGTACCTACTGCCGATAAATGGCAAGGTGCAGTGGGCAGTGCTCTGGCCGGTTCGGTGATGCACAATGACATCGATGCAGGCTATTTGTCGCTCTTTGCGTACAGCCAGAATTTCCTGGATGATCGTTTGCAAATTACAGCGGGTCGGACTAACGCCAAGCGTTACTTCTATGTGTCCAACTGTGGGACTATCGTAGCATGCAACGACCCACTGATTGAGTACACAACCGGCATTCTGCCTTACCCATATGGCAGCTGGGGTGGCTATGCCAAATACACTGTGAATGACAATATGTATGTTCACGGTGGTGTATTCGAATCCAACCCCGAAGACTATCTTAAAAAAACTAAGGGGGTTCACTGGGATCCGGGCAATGCCAGCGGAGCAACCAGCCTCGCCGGGGTGGGCCTTGAGCAGACAATTGCCCAGAACCCCTATCCATACCGCTATGAGCTTAATGCCTTCCACAACAGCGCTGAGCAGATAGATATTTCTGATGGCTCGAAACATCGAGGCAGCAGCGGGGCCATCTTCCGGTTCAGTCAGACCGTGGCTCGTGATGACCTCTCAGATCCCAAGTCGCTTGGCCAGGCCTGGCAGGTGTTCGGGGCATGGTCATACAATGCTGACAACTCGCAGCCGTTCGAGCATTTCCTAGAGGCTGGTGTTACCCGAGTGGGGCCATTCGGTCGACCTCAGGATTCTGTAAGCCTCAAGGCTAGCTACCTGCGCCTGTCCGACAAGCAAGTTGATTTCCAGAATCAGCAGCGCTTCGCTGCAACTGGCCGAGATCAGCATATGTCAAAGGGAGAGTCTCGGGTCGAGCTGAACATGCATTGGCAGGCAACCAAGTACCTGTCATTTGAGCCGAGCGTTCAGTACATCTTCAATCCGAGCAACTTTTACAACCCAAGTGCTGAGGTGAGCGGAACTGGCACGGTGCTCGGCCTTCAAGTCGTCTACGACCTGGGCTCGCAGATTGGACTGTAGATAAATCGATGGTTGCCTACCACTAAAGGTGGGCAACCTCCGTTGAATCACTCGTTTTCGCCAATTGCTGCCTGGACTTGGTTGATAAACCAAGTAAGCGCAGTAGATTGCTCACTGCGTGAGTGCCAATGCAACGTCACTTCAAAGCATGGAACCTCAAACGGCAACTCCATTGTTTTCAACTTGGAAGGCAGCGGCATCTCGCAGAAGCTCTTGGCAATCCTGCTTGGCAGAATGACAAGAAGCTCAGTACCTGGAATTACTTTCGGCAGGACTGAGAAGTGGGGAAGCTTCAGTTTAATTCTTCGCTTGATACCAAGCCGCTGCAGGACATCCTCTGCCATCCCGTGTCCTGAGGTTCTGGTGACTAACACATGGGGTTCGATCTTGAACTGCTCCATGGATAGGTCAGATCCAATACGAGGGTGAGCACCATCAAGCAGGCAGACGTAACGTTCAGAAAGTAACGTTTTTGATGAGATACCAGCTGCGGTAAGAGTCCGGCTGCAGATTGCGGCGTCAACATGACCCTCACTCAGCCAAGTGCCAACAGACTCAATTTCTAGAGGAACAATTTCCAGCTCTATGTTTGGAGCCGTCACATTGAAGTTATGCATCAAGCCCGGCAGAAAGGCCATTTCTCCCAGGTCAGACAGTGCAAGTTTGAATCGTCTGGTGGAGTGGCTTGGCTCAAAGCGCTTCGCATCTGCGACCACGGTATCAATGCACCTCGAGGCTTCCTTAAAGCCTGGGTACAGCTGAGCAGCCAGCCTGGTGGGTTGCATCCCCTGGCTACTTCGCACGAAAAGAGCATCGTCAAACTGCTCCCGAAGCTTAGCCAGCGAGTAGCTGACGGACGGCTGAGTGACGCAAAGGCGCTCAGCTGAAACGGTCACGCTGCCGGTTTCATATAGCGTAATGAAGGCCGTGATGAGGTTGAAATCGAACTGGGGCATAACAGGCACCAAAATAAAGGCTGTCTATATAGTACACACAAAACATTGATTTGCTCGATTCTTAAGCGCTTTTTACGATAGTCCTGTCACGTACCAACGGGAATTCTCTAAGTGAAAACAATACATTCCGCCTCCTACGCCCTGCTTCGCCGTCATGGCATGACCACCATGTTCGGCAACCCTGGCTCCAACGAATTGCCCTTCCTGAAAGACTTCCCGGAGGACTTCCAGTACATCCTCGGCTTGCACGAGGGCGCAGTGGTGGGTATGGCGGATGGCTATGCGCTGGCGAGCGGCAAGCCTGCTTTCGTAAACCTCCACGCTGCCGCAGGCACCGGAAACGGCATGGGAGCGCTCACCAACTCCGTGTACTCCCACAGCCCTTTGGTGATCACTGCAGGCCAACAGGTTCGTTCGATGATCGGCGTCGAAGCGATGCTGGCAAACGTGGATGCGCCACAACTTCCCAAGCCCCTTGTGAAGTGGAGCTACGAGCCCGCCAATGCCCAGGACGTACCACGTGCGCTGAGCCAGGCCATCCACATCGCCAACACAGAGCCCAAGGCTCCCGTTTACCTTTCGATTCCCTACGATGATTGGGAGCAGGACTCTCCTGCAGGTGTTGAGCATCTGGTAGATCGCGAAGTGCAAGTTGCCGGCCTGCCAGATACCCGGCAATTGGCGGTGCTCGCTCAGCGGCTCGACGCAGCCAAGAACCCGGTTTTGGTTCTGGGCCCGGATGTCGATGCCACGCGTGCGAACCACGCTGCAGTAATGCTGGCGGATAAGCTTCGCCTGCCTGTCTGGGTGGCTCCATCCGCTTCACGTTGCCCGTTCCCGACCCGCCACCCTAGCTTCCGTGGCGTACTGCCAGCTGCTATCGCTGGGATTAGCAAAACGCTTGATGGTCATGACCTGATTTTGGTCGTAGGTGCTCCAGTATTCCGCTACCACCAGTTCGCTCCAGGTGATTACCTGCCGGCAGGTGCCCGCCTGATTCAGATCACCTCCGACCCCCAAGAAGCCGCGCGCGCGCCAATGGGCGATTCTCTAATCGGTAACATCCGGGCCACCCTAAGCGCTGTGGCTGAAGCCGTTCGGCAGCGTGACATCGCTTATCCAGCACAGCGTGAAATCGCCCCTGCCGCCGCAGACGAACCCAATCGCTTGCACCCCGATTCGCTGTTCGAGGTTCTCGACGCAGTTGCCCCGTCAGACGCCATCTACGTGAAGGAATCTACTTCGACGACCACTGCTTTCTGGCAGCGCATGAACCTTCAAAACCCTGGCAGCTATTACTTCCCGGCAGCTGGTGGTTTGGGCTTCGGCTTGCCTGCCGCAGTAGGTGTCCAGTTGGCAGAGCCAAATCGCCGCGTAGTAGCACTGATTGGTGATGGTTCCGCTAATTACGGGATCACCGCTCTTTGGACTGCTGCCCAATACAAAATCCCAGTAGTTTTCGTGATTTTGAAAAATGGAACCTACGGTGCCCTCAGATGGTTTGCCGGCGTATTGGAAGTAGATAACGCACCAGGCCTCGACGTTCCTGGCTTGGACTTCTGTGCGATTGCCAAAGGCTATGGCCTTAAAGCGGTTAATGCGGATACCCGAGAGAAGTTTGAAGCAGCATTGCGTGCAGCCCTGGACTCCACGGAACCAACTGTCATTGAGGTTCCAACTGTAACTATCCAGCCTCACTAAGAAATCTGTCATACATTATAACAACAAGAGAAGTGCTTACTATGTCTAATCAAAGTGCGCTATCAGCTGCCGCGAACGCCCCACTCGGGCGTTTGCACTACGGGCTCCTTTTTTGGTGTTCGTTTATCATGCTGTTCGATGGGTACGATCTGGTCATCTACGGATCTGTTGTACCCCGTCTCATGGAAGAGTGGGCAATTTCACCAATTCACGCCGGTTGGATGGGCAGCGCCGCGCTGTTCGGGATGATGTTCGGCGCTGTGCTTATCGGCCCCCTGGCCGACCGGTTAGGTCGACGAAAAATCATCTTGGGCTCGATGAGCCTAGCAAGCTGCTGTGCTCTGGCTACAGCTGTTACCTGGGACGCACCAAGCTTCGCAGTCCTGCGATTTGTCACTGGCGTGGGGCTGGGAGCCGCGATTCCCAATATCGTGGCTTTGATGAACGATTTGGCCCCTGCGGCTCGTCGCAGCAGTCTCACCACCATCATGTTGAGCTTCTATTCCGTAGGAGCTATGGCATCCGCGATGATAGCGATCTGGATCATCCCTAGATTTGGATGGGAAGCAACGTTTCTGGTAGGGGGCCTGCCCCTGCTCGCGATGCCTTGGATGTACCGCCAACTGCCTGAGTCCTTGGCATTCTTGCTGAGCAAAGATAAGGCCAAGGCTGCAGAGCTGCTGCAACGCCTTAATCCGCACGTAGACATCGCCAACGTTCACGTTGAGTCCGTAGAGAAATCCTCGACAAGCACCCCTCTGTCTCGTCTTTTCAGCGAAGGCCGAGCGGTTGGTACGGTATTCCTCTGGCTCGGCTTCGGGATGTGCATGCTGATGGTTTATGGCTTGAACACCTGGTTGCCCAAGATCATGATCGCTGCAGGTTATCCCCTTGGATCGAGCCTGATGTTCCTGGTGATTCTGAACCTCGGTGCGACTATCGGCGCCCTAGGTGGAGGTTGGCTCGCTGACAAGTGGGGGTGCAAAGCTACCCTGATCCTTTTCTTCGCCTTGGCGGTGGTTTCCCTCAGCATCCTAGGCATCAAGCCCGGCCCGTTTGTGTTGAACGTCATGCTGTTGATTGCGGGAGCCACCACCATCGGTACTTTGGCTGTCATCCATGCTTTTGCAGCCCAGCAGTACCCAAGCACGATCCGTGGCACGGGCGTCAGCTGGTGCTCAGCAATCGGTCGGTTCGGTGGTGTGGCAGGCCCGGCCTTGGGCGGCTTGATGCTCAGTCTGAACCTGCCAACTCAGCTCAATTTCCTACTGTGTGCAGCACCAGGAGTGATCGCGATTTTCGCTATCGTCCTCATCAAGAATGCAGCGAAAGAGCGTTCAGACATCCGTACCTGCGCCATCGACGCGCATTCCTGAATTCGAGACTAGGAGTACATCATGAGCGAGCAAAAAACCGATCGTTACGCCGATTTGAATCTTTTGCCAATTGCAGGCAAATGGCGCGAGGGTCGCGCCGGCAAGGCCCTTCAAGACACCAACCCTTATAGCGGTGAAACCTTGCTCCAGATCGAGCAGGCAAACCGTGAAGATCTCAATGAAGCCTATGCTGCGGCCCAAGAGGCACAAGTAGCCTGGAAAGAAATGGGCCCTGCTCAACGGTCTGGGATTATGTTGCGTGCGGTTCAGATCTTCGATGAACGCAAGGAAGAAATCATCGAGTGGATCATCAAAGAATCAGGCTCGACCCGCATCAAAGCTCAAATTGAATGGGGGGCTGCGCGTAGCATCACCCTGGAATCGGCTTCGTTCCCTGCACGTGTCCATGGCCGCATTCTGCCCTCCAATGTTCCAGGCAAAGAGAACCGCGTTTACCGCGAACCACTGGGCGTTGTCGGCGTAATCAGCCCGTGGAATTTCCCATTCCACCTGACACAGCGCTCTGTAGCACCTGCACTGGCTTTGGGTAACGCAGTCGTCATCAAGCCTGCGAGCGATACACCCGTGACTGGTGGTCTTCTCAGCGCTCGTATTTTTGAAGAAGCAGGCGTACCGGCTGGAGTTATCAGTGTTCTGGTCGGCCCTGGCGCAGAGATCGGCGACACCTTCGTTGAGCACCCGGTTCCCAAATTCATTTCCTTCACAGGGTCGACCCCGGTTGGAGCGAACATTGGCCGTATTGCCAGTGGCGGGAAGCACCTGAAACATGTGGCACTTGAGCTGGGCGGTAACAGCCCGTTCGTGGTCTTGGCTGATGCCGATCTCGATCAAGCGGTAGCGGCTGCGGTCATGGGCAAATTCCTGCACCAAGGGCAGATTTGCATGGCCATCAACCGGATCATTGTGGAAAGCCCTCTGTACGATGCGTTCGTCGACAAATATGTAGCGCGGGTCAAAGCCTTGAAGGTGGGTGATCCAAGCCTGCCTGACACCGTGATCGGCCCAGTGATCAACCAAAAGCAGCTTCAGGGCCTGGTTGAGAAGATTCATCGCGCCCATGAAGAAGGGGCCAAGCTGGTAGTAGGCGGAGAGCCTAATGGTCAGGTACTACCGCCGCATGTGTTTGTTGACGTCACAGCGAACATGGAGATTGCCAGGGACGAAATCTTTGGGCCGCTCGTAGGCATTCAGAAGGCTGACAGCGAAGCACATGCTCTCGAGCTGGCAAACGACAGTGAATTCGGACTGTCGAGCGCCGTGTTCACTGGCGACCTGGAACGTGGTGCACGTTTCGCTCGCAAGGTCAAAGCCGGGATGACTCATGTGAACGATATCCCGGTGAATGATGAAGCTCATGCTCCATTCGGGGGGGAGAAAAACTCGGGGCTTGGCCGATTCAATGGTGAGTGGGCGATTGAAGAGTTCACAACTGATCATTGGATCAGTGTTCAAAGCGTTCCTCGCAAGTATCCGTTCTGATCGAAAAAGCTCGATAATTTAAAGCTGTTCCAGCTGGCTCCCATGATGGGAGCCAGCTGTGATTCACCATCCAAAAATAATAAAGGTGAGAAGTAATGCATAACTTCCCTCAAGGGTTGTATGGGGCGCTCGTCCTGGGTATTTCTATTTCAATACCTTTTTCAGTCGCGCACGCTGACTTTCTAGATGATACTTCCGTCAGTTTAGGAATGCGCAATGCCTATATTGACCGCGACTTTCATCAGTCCGATGCACCAAAATCCCGTGTTGGCAGCTGGAGCCAAGGCTTCGATCTGCGTATAAACTCAGGTTACACGGAAGGGCCCGTTCAGTTCGGCCTGGATGTCGATTCCCAATGGGCCTACAGGCTTGACGGAGGCGGCGGCAGAGGCCCGGATAGCGTCTTGCCCTATCACGCTTCAAGCCAGTCACAAGCTCGAGTTTACGGGCGTACAGGTGTAACAGGTAAAGCCCGGTTCTCAAAAACTGAGCTCAAGGTCGGCGAGCTTCGCCCGATGTTACCAGTAGCCTACATTGATGACTCGCGCCAATTAGTGACCACCTACCAAGGCGCTCTCATTGAATCTAAAGAGATTGACGGTCTTAGTGTTACCGCAGGCAGGATCACTGAGATCGCATCACGCGAGTCATCTAACAGAGAAAAGATTTACTTAATGACCGGGAGCGGTCGAGTAGCCCGCAGTGACGGCCTAAATTTTGCGGGCGGAACTTACGAGCTAAGTAAATCGCTTTCCGAAACATACTTTTACGGCCAGCTGGAAGACATCTATAAGCAAAATTATCTCGGATTAGCTCATGTTCTTCCATTCGGGGATGGATATAGCCTGAAGACTGATCTTCGCTATTACCATAACACCGAAGATGGCGCGGCGCTTTACGGGGATATCGACAACCAGGCATATGGCGTCATGACTGCCCTGAAAAAAGGAGGTCATACATTCACAATTGCCTACCAGCGCATGCTTGGTGACGATGGGTTCCCCGTTTTCAATGGCTATGCTCCGCAACCCTACTTGGTTAACTGGTCGACGTTAGGCTTCTTCAAGCCAAACGAAAGCTCATGGCAAGCCCGTTACGACTATGACTTCGCCGCTTCCGGTATTCCCGGCCTGCGTTTCATGACTCGATACATGAGAGGTACGGGTATTGATCGTGGCGATAACCTTGATAAGAACGTGGAGAGCGAACTCAACCTGGTTCTAAACTATGTGATCCAGAGTGGCCCACTCGCCGGCCTTGGTTTTGAATGGCGGCACATTGATGTCAAGACTCGATATGGTTCTGCCACCTTGGCAGGAGCAGATTACGACGAGAACCGCTTGATCACCACCTATACCTACAAGTTTTGGAATCCTCCCAAGGCGCTCCATTCCGGGGCGTCCTGCACATGAGTGAGCATAGGCGCTCTGCAATTTGTTAATCTACAGGCCGCCGAACACTCCATGTCACCAAGACGGCATCTTCGGTACAAAACTTGCTTGACTCACTCTTATTTGTAGGTGGGGCTTTCGAAATGGGTACATTCATCACCACTGCAGCCGTCCCCGGATCGGATGTGCCTAGCTTCTGGAACGAGATCAGTAAAAAATACTTCGTGGAGCTCAAATGTAGCCTTGGTTCCAGGTTGGCTCACAGCGCTAGCACTTCTTTTCAGGCCTCGCTCTCCCACAATGCACTCGGAAATCTCGATCTCATCGACCTCCGTGCTACCCCGCACGCGGTACAGAGAGCAAACAATCACACTCAGTCCGAGGAATTTTTCATACTCAGCCTTCTAACTGAGGGTGTTTGTGAACTTTCTCAAAATGACAGAATGTGCCGAGTCTACCCCGGGCAGTTGGTGCTGTATGACACAAGAAGCGAATACAAGGTCGAGCTTCTCGAAACTTTCAGAATGTGCTCCATTAGGATTCCAGTGGACACAATGCGGCTTTATTCTCCTGCGGCAAGCAATGCCGTGGCCCTGCCTATCGATACCATGACCGGCATCGGCAGAATTATTTCAAATTTGATGCTTAATATATTTGAAGAGAAAGAGAGCAGTCCAGATATTAAAATGGACGATCTGGCAAAACCTTTGTTGGAAATGTTAAGCATAGGCCTTGATGGCGTCTGCGGAGTCAATGAGAAGCCAAATTCACGTTTATCTAATTATCACGCTGGAAGGGTAAGGCAATTCATTGAGGATAATCTTTATGATCCTGGTTTGACTGTAGATGCTGTAGCGACTGCCCTGAAAATGTCTTTGAGCTCGGTGCATAGAGCATTCGTGCATCAGCCATTGTCCGTAGGTGAGTTTATTGTTAGGCGGCGAATTGAAGCATGCCAGCAAGATTTGATTAGCCCAGTCACAGCCAACCGCTTGATTAGCGACATCGCCTATGACTGGGGTTTTTCAAGTAACGCGCACTTTAGTCGAGCGTTCAAAAAATATACTGGCCTGAGCCCTCGTGAGTACCGGTCGCTGCACTCACAAGGAACCCAAGAGGCGGGTAAGAAAACTCCCCTCAAGCCTGTGTTGCCAAGGGAGCACCTTTAGCCTTTAACGCGAGTGGAGCTGTCTCCACAAAAGCGATTGAGACGACAGCGATAGCTGCGAACGCCACCCCCACCATTATCATTGGATATTGCAATCCAAACTGGTCAGCCAACCCACCTGCAACAATGGGCATGACAACGCCACCGAGCATTTCTCCGACACAGGTTGGAATACCTACTGCACTGCCTACAATGCGGCTTGGTACCGTTTCTGCGGGAATGATTGCCAGGAAAATAGGTGCAGTACCAAACCCAAAAATCCCCGCAACGAACAGCAGCCCGAACATGGCCGCCGGTGGTAATGGGTACAAAACAAATATCAGCATCAAAACGCTGTACACAGCGGCGCAGGCGACCATGATTGGCTTCCTGCCCAAACGGTCTGAGATGGCGGGCATCGCGATCATGCCGATGAAACCACCAAAGCCCCAGCCGGAGATGATGATTCCGACTGTATCAAGCTCAAGCCCAACGACCTTTGTTAGGTAGAGCGCGACGAAAGTGGAGAATACGAATAGTCCAGTCTGGAAGAAACATCCGGCAACCGTTGCTACCCATATATTCCGGTAACGCAAGGCTGCAAACGCTCCAGCATTCTCGTGTGGTGAATTTTGTCCAAGTGGCGCATTCGGCTCCTTCATAACCTTGGCAATACAAAACGCTAAGATCAAACCAGGAATGCCAACCACAACAAACACGATCTCCCATGGCATGTAGTTATTAAGTTGAGTGGCGATGATGGGGCCCAGACCGATTCCAAGCAGGGGGAAAAATGCCTGATGGATCCCTAAGTTCATCCCCTTTTTTTCGGGCCGTGATGCCATGGCGATTGCAGCTACGCTGGTGCTGAATACGCCACCTTCTCCTACGCCCAGCAAGCCTCGAACCACGAGCATACTGGTGAAGCTTTTTGCCAATGCAGTCATCCAAGTCATCAGGGAGAAAAAGACGCTAGAATAAATAAGGACTCTTTTTCGTCCATATTTATCGGACAAACTCCCCAGCACCCAAGTTGATATCGCCCAAGTGAACGCCAACACAGATGCTACAGCTCCTGCCTGCATGTTGTTCAAACCAAGCTCCGGAATAATAACCGGGAACAGGTATAGAACCACAAATCGGTCAAGCCCTACTATACCGAAAAGCAAGGCAAGCAAAAGTACAATCTTAAACTCATACGTCATCGATTTCATGATGTGCTTGTGACCTTTGAATTCAAATTTTAATGTTATTTAAAAACCAAAGCCGTAAGCTACACCGGACACCAGGCGCACGCGGCGAAATTTTTCATAGGAGCTCCACAAGTATTGTTATTAGGCAGTGAGCTGAATTGCAGAGAGGTCAACATCTTCGTGTTGAATCTCACCACTCTCAATTTATTTCGGGTACTTCCTCCGACTGGATAATGTTGGTTTCGTCTATTTGACCTTCATTGATGACCACAACGGGTCGGCGTGGAGACTTGTTTAACAAAAGTTGAGTAACATCAGGTCTCGAGTAATGACCGGCGGGATCAGCAGCGAGCTTAGCGAGACTCAGCACTCCCAGATCCAAATCTGCAAGTAGTAGCCCTTCAGAATGCTCATCGATTGGAGAAGCTAAAGGCGAACCATCTGGGCCAAAAATTCGGGCGTGCCCACCACCCTCAGGCAAAAGCTTTCGAGCGTCATCGTTCATGCACAGGATTTCAATCATCTCCGGGCTGACAACGGAGCTGGGTGCGATGACGAAGCACTGACCTTCAACTGCATACGTCTGGGTGACAGCCGTGTTCACCTCAGGCCCAAGCGAGTAGGCAACGTCCCTATACAGTGAGAAGCTGGGCCAGGCTGCGATATGTATCTGCTCGTGCTGCGCATACATTGCATATTTGGTAAGTGGCTGGACATGCTCCCAGCAACACAGTGATCCGATCTTTCCGAGACTGGTGTCAACGACTGTCAGGTCGCTGCCATCCCCTTCACCAAACAAACAGCGCTCCACTAGCGTGGGCTTGAGCTTTCTGCGTGTGCTTAACGTGACGCCTTTATTGCTGATCAAGGCCTGAGCCATATACAGGCTGCCCCCTGATCTTTCGCTGAATCCAATAGAAAGGTGAATATTGTGACGCTTGGCCGCCTCCTCAAGTCGCCTGTATTCGACGCTGTCGACCATCATCGAATTGTCGTGGTAACGCTGGACGAACTGCATCGACCAGGCGGGCGTGCCCAGCCACAGAAAGAAGGGGTAGCCTGGGAAGAAATTTTCCGGGAAAGCGATGAGCTCAACGCCTTCTTGGGCCGCTTGCCCGATAAGGCCAATAGCTTTGTCGATAGTCGCGTCAAGGTTGAGAAAAACGGGAGCTGCCTGGACGGCTGCTACCCTAAAAGAAGGGTGTGAGACTGGCATGGCGGTGTCCTCTTGGCCTGGGTCGGCCTCAGTCTAATCGCCGCTTGAATCCGCCTTTTGATCATCCATGTCAGGGAAATTGCTCCAATATCCCAGTCTACAATCGACCAGTTCCTATCCCAAAAAATATAAGCTTTGTCTATTTTCACATCGAAAATCATTTATTTGTCTGATGCGGCGTTGCGTGATTTCATGAGGTGCGACGAATCTAAATACTGTGGAGATATCATGAGAATTGCAGTCATTGGCGCCGGGGCTATGGGTGGACTTTTTGGAGCGCGCTTGGCGCTTGGCGGGCAAGAGGTATCCCTGATTGATGCATCCGAGCCAACCATCCAGGCAATCAAGCGCCAGGGCCTGATCCTCAAATCACATGGTGGCTCCAATACCCTGATGTTGCCTGTCGGGCGCGCGGATGACTTCCAAAACCCATTCGATCTACTCATCATTTTCACCAAAGGCTTTCACACCTCAGCGGCGATTGAGTCGGTAAAGCACCTGGTCGGCCCTAATACCTGGGCAATGTCTGTTCAAAATGGCCTGGGGAACGCTGAGCGAATCGCTGCAGTCGTACCAAATGAGCGCATCATTGTCGGTATGACCAATTTCCCCGCAGACTTGATTGAGCCGGGTGTAGTCAGTAGCCACGGTGAGGGGCATATCAACATCTGGACTGCCAGTGGCGAGGATGATGCCAACGTCCATCACATTGCCGAAGCCTTTACTGCAGCTGGATTGGAGTGCATTGCCAACCCAGACGTGCAAGTGGCAATTTGGGAGAAGGTCGCTTTCAATGCGGCACTGAATTCTCTCTGCGCAGTGAGTGGCCTGACTGTAGGCGGTGTCGGAAAATCGGAGCAAGGCAGAAGCTTGGCTAGCCAGATCATCAAGGAAACGGTTGCAGTCGCGAATGCCAGTGGAATTGCTGCTCAGCAAAGTAACGTAGTAACCGCCATCCAACACGCGTTTGATAATCATGTAAGCCACAAGCCATCCATGCTTCAAGACGTAGAAGCACGTCGCCGGACGGAGATCGACTTCATAAACGGTGCCGTCGCTGATCGTGGCCGGAATGCGGGTGTTGATACCCCTGTGCTGAGAACGCTTGGTGACTTGGTCAAGCTGATCGAAAGCGGCTATTGATTGAAAGACGCTTGGCTCCGAGGCCAAGTGCAACGTTACTGAATCAGGGTGTTGCATCATGCTGAAAAAGTAAGATGCAATGCCCTGGTGGCTACCCAACCAAACTGATCTGTCACATACCGATTTTGTCCGGCTAACACTGCGAACACGATCTCGACACCTGCTGCTCCCACCTTTCCTTTCTCACAGCATAAATATTACATACTGCAAGTGAATTCGTAGGCTGCCACGCAATACGCCACCGGCATCTCTCGATACCAATGGCGTTGCTGGAGATTTCTCAGACTCAGTCAATAGATTCGTAAGGCAATCCAACGTAGTTCTCAGCCACGCTCTTCCGACCTGTTTCAGACGACACGAAGTAATCCAGCTCAGTTTCGTGAATTCGCTGGCTGAACGAATCCGTACCTGCGAAGTTGTGGAGCATGGAGGTCATCCACCAGGAAAAGCGTTCTGCCTTCCATACACGACGCAGGCATATCTCTGAGTATTTGCTCAGCAGATCGGTACGACCATCCTTATAGACCTTGACCATGATGCGATACAACGTATTCACATCACTCGCTGCCAGATTCAGGCCTTTGGCTCCGGTCGGAGGAACAATGTGTGCGGCATCACCCAGAAGGAACATGCGCCCGTATTGCATTGGCTCTACGACAAAGCTTCGCAGCGGGGCAATGCTCTTTTCAATCGACGGGCCAGTGACCAGGCGGTTGGCCACATCCTCCGGCAGACGACTTTTCAGCTCACCCCAGAATCGCTCGTCTGACCAGTCCTCGACCTTTTCCTGAGCATCTACCTGGACGTAATAGCGGGTACGGGTTGGGGAGCGCATGCTGCACAGCGCAAACCCACGCTCATGCCGGGCGTAGATCAGTTCTTCATCCACTGGCGGGGTGTCGGCAAGAACACCCAACCAGCCGAAGGGATACACTCGCTCAAAGGCCTTGATTTTATCTGCCGGGATCGACTGGCGAGATACACCGTGGAAACCGTCACAGCCAGCCACGTAGTCGCAGTCAACCCTGACCGTCTCACCGTTCTTCACGAAGGTGACATAGGGCTTGTCACTCTGCAGGCCATGTGGCTGCACGTCATCAGCATCGTAAATGCTAAGTCCGCCAGCACCCTTGCGAGTCTGCAGGAGGTCGCGTGTGACCTCAGTCTGACCGTACACCATCACGGTTTTGCCACCGGTCAGAGCTTTCAGGTCGATATGTTCGCTCCGACCGTCGAACGCCACTTTGAACCCGTCGTGAATGAGGCCTTCTTCATCCATTCGAGCACCTACGCCTGCCTCCCGAAGCAGGTCAACAGTGCCCTGTTCAAGAACGCCTGCGCGAATGCGGGAGAGGATGTAATCGGGGTCTTTGCGTTCGATGATGATGTTGTCGATGCCAGCGTTCAACAGCAGGTTTGGTAGCCGATTTAATGATGGAAAAAATTTTAGAAAATATAAGATTGTTCGAGGAGGAGGCACTTTGGGCTTACGAGCGCTGAGGAAAGCTTACGAGAGCTGAGCTTAATTTTAAGTGCCGGCTACCAAATGGCTACCAAGCTCTCAAAAAGACCAAAAATAATGAAGGATATAGGGGAGGAGGGCAAACGCTAGAAGCTTGGTTGTACGTGGTCTACAGCCCTTTATGTAGGTGCAATGGCATGACATAAAAGGCGTTGACAGTCAGCAGATTTTAAGTCTGCTGTGTATACCAATTCCACCACACTCGCACGCTTGAAGGGGTCGTGAACGACGGCTCGCTTCTAAGCAGAAGGGCTTTGCAATCAAGCGCGCTTTATAACCCATTGTTATAGTTGAGTCAACCGCAGCACCTATGATCTACAGATGAGAGGGCAGTTGTAATGGGCAATTGACACGTTGCAGTCATTAAGCCACTGTTACAGATTGGTTGGATCCAAGAGTGTCAAGGGATGGCTCAAGGCTGGGCACACCGGGTTACGTTCATTTTGTCCTTCCTGCTGTGCCAGTGGAGTATGCATGGTTTCAGCTGATAGCATCGACCGCCCCGACATGCCCGCCCACCGTTATGAACAGCTGGTTCAGTCGGTGGTGGACTATGCCATCTACATGCTCGACCCTTCTGGGCATGTGGTGTCGTGGAATGCAGGCGCGCAACGGATCAAGGGTTACAGCGCCGACGAAGTGGTCGGCCGGCACTTTTCGCTGTTTTTTACCCCGCAGGACTGCGCTGACGGCCGCCCTGAGTGCCTGCTGCGCCAGGCGCTCGAGCAGGGTGTGGCACAGGATGAAGGCTGGCGGGTACGCAAGGATGGCACGCAGTTCTGGGCGTTGGCCGCGCTGGATGTGATTCGCGACGAAGACGGCCAGATCGTCGGCCTTGCCAAGGTCACCCGTGACATTACCGACCGTCGTGAGTCTGCCATGCAACTGGATGCCATGCGCGCCCAGCTGTTCCAGGCGCAGAAGCTTGAGGCGCTTGGCCAGTTGACCGGTGGCCTGGCGCACGACTTCAACAACATGCTGACCATCATTCTCAGCTCGGCACGCCTGGCGCAGACTACCCAGGACCCGGTGCGGGCGCAGCGCATGCTGCAGCACATCATCGATGCCGGGCAGCGCGGCACCGAGCTGACTCAGCAATTGCTCAGCTTCGCCCGCCACCGCCAGCTCGATGTGGCCAGTGTTGCACCGGCTGCCCTGGTTGCCGCCACCCGTGGCCTGCTGGAGCATGCGTTACCCAGTGCGATCACGCTGACGGTGGTGCTGCAACCGGACCTGCCGCTGATCGAAGTCGATGCCGGGCAGCTGCAAATGGTCTTGCTCAACCTGTTGTTCAATGCCCGCGACGCCATCAGCGGCAATGGCCATATCGACCTGAGGGTGGAGCTGGTCGACTTGGCCGGCGAGGTGGAAGGGCTGCACGGCCGCTTTGTGTGCTTTGGGGTGGAGGACAGTGGCGAGGGTATCGCGCCCGAAGTGCTGCCACGCATCTTCGAGCCATTCTTCACCACCAAGCCCTTTGGCAAGGGTACTGGCCTGGGCCTTAGCCAGGTGTACGGCTTCGCCAGGCAGAGCGGCGGCGCTATTCGTGTCGATAGCGCGCCGGGTCGTGGAACTTGCATGCAACTTTATCTGCCAATGTATCAGAATCAGGCACCCAGCCCACTCGACAGGTAGACAACATGGCACAGGCACTCAGGCGGCTGATAACGGGCATCGACGGGCTCGATGCGTTGCTCAGGGGTGGCCTGGTGGCTGGCGCCTCCTACATCGTTCAAGGGCCACCGGGTGCCGGCAAGACCATTCTTGCCAACCAGCTGGCCCATAACCACGTGCGTGACGGTGGTCGGGTGCTGGTGGCTACCTTGCTCAGCGAGTCACATGAACGCTTGTTCCAGTACCTGTCGACGCTCGCGTTCTTCGACCAGGGGTTGATTGGTGACCAGATCCAGTTCGTCAGCGCTTTCGACACCCTGGAGCAGGAAGGGCTGGAGGCTGTGGTGCGCTTGCTGCGCCAGGAAATCACCCGGCAAAAGGCCAGCCTGCTGATCGTCGACGGCGTGCTCAATGCCCGCGCCCGTGCACACACCACGCTCGACACCAAGAAGTTCGTCTCCGAACTGCAAGGCCACGCGGCGTTCGCGGGTTGTACCGTGTTGCTGCTGACCAGCGCCCGGCTGGAGGAGGGGAGCCCTGAGCACACCATGGTCGATGGGGTCATCGAGCTGGGTGAGCAGTTACTGGGCAGCCGTGCCGTGCGCCATGTCCAGTTACGCAAAACCCGCGGCAGTGGGGCGTTGTCGGGGCGCCACGAGTGCCTGATCGACGAAGCCGGCATGCACGTGTTTCCGCGCCTGGAAGCGCTGTTCAGCCAACCCAGCCAGGTCGCCGGCGGCAATGTGGGGCGCGTCACCAGCGGGGTACCCGCGTTCGATGAAATGCTGGGCGGCGGGCTGGCGAACGGTTCGGTCAGCTTGTTGATCGGCCCGTCCGGTATTGGCAAGAGCTCGTTGTGCCTGGCATTTCTTGGCGCCAGTACCGCGCAAGCGCCAGGCTTGCATTTCGGCTTCTATGAAACGCCCGAGCGCCTGCGCAGCAAGGCCGCATCGCTGGGGTACGACTTTGCCGCGATGGAGCAAAGCGGCAGTTTGCAATTGTGTTGGCAACCCACCACAGAGGGGTTGCTCGACCAGGTGGGCGCGCGGCTGCTGGAGCGGGTCGCCGCACTGGGCAGCAAGCGCGTGGTCATCGACAGCCTGGGGGCATTCAGCCGCCTGGCCACCGACCCGGCCCGCCTCAATGCGTTCTTTCGCGCGTTGACCGGTGAGCTGCGCGCGCGCGGCGTCAGCGTGATGCTGACCTGGGAAATGCGCGATATTTTCGGCGCCGAGATCAGCGCACCGGCGCCGGACCTGTCGAGCATCGTCGACAACCTGATGCTGATGCGCTTTGTGGAACTGGACTCGCAGCTGCGGCGTATGCTGTCGATCCTCAAGGTGCGTGACAGCCACCATGACCCGGCCTTGCACGAGCTGCTGATCGGGCCCCAGGGCATCACGCTACACAAGGCGTTCGCCGGCAACAGCGGGGTGCTTTCGGGTACGCCGGTGCCGCAGGACGGCGGGTGACAGGCGGGGCAATGAACACCATTCTGATCGTCGATGACGAATACTTGATCGCCGATATCCTGGCCTTCGCCCTGGAGGAGGAAGGTTACGAGGTGAAAAAGGCCATCAACGGCAAGAAGGCGCTGGAAATGCTTGTGGCCGAGAGCGTGCAGTTGGTGATCACCGACTACATGATGCCGGTGCTCAATGGCGAGGAGCTGGTGCGCGCCATGCGTGACTGCTCGGCGCTGCGCGAGGTGCCAGTCATTCTCATGAGTGGCGCACAGGCCAGCCAGGTCTGTCCTGCCCTGTTCGAGGCCATTTTCGACAAGCCATTCGATATGGACAAGATGATTGCGAAGGTGCGTGAGCTACTGAAAGCCTGAAGCCTGCGGCCGAGCGCATCCATGCGCTTGGTCAGCCGGGGTTCACTGTGAATCGTCGTGCTTTTCCGGGGCTGGGCTGCCGGCCTGGATACGCTTGAAGATCTCTTCACGATGGACCTGTACATCCTTCGGTGCATCGATACCGATCCTCACCTGCATCCCTTTGACGCCCAGAATGGTGACTTTGATGTCATCATTGATGACGATACTTTCGCCAACCTTACGGGTGAGTATCAGCATGTAGTTCTCCTTGGTGATAATAAAGTCCGCATGGCTAACTGCCGCGGCGGCGGGAGCGGGTCCCTGTTCCTTCTCATTAAAGACGCTTTCGGCGGATAGTAATTCCCCGACAGAAAAATTCTGTTGCGTACCTTCACTTGCAGGTGCCAAAGCAAACCGTCAGCGATTTGTCGGCCAAGGTGCTCGGTGGCAAGAATAGGGCCGTTGGCGGCCAATGGGAAATTTCTTCGCATCATGGCTTAAATAGACAGGCTTAATGACCGTCCTGTTCCTCTAGGGCTTGAAGAAATACCAGCAAAGCCACCTCTTCAGGGTCCAGGCCTTTGCGTACGCGGTGCTTTGGCAAGTCCGCCAGGCGGCCCAGGGCGTAGTGTTCGAGTACGGCGGGGTGGATGTAGCAGCGGCGGCAGACCGCCGGGGTATTGCCCAGGCGCGTGGCCACCTGGCGAACGATGGCGGCCACCTGGCGTTTGGCCTCGGCCTCCGGTTCCCAGGCCAACGGCCTGAGCAGGTCCAGCGCCAGGCTGCTGCCAGCCCAGGTGCGGTAGTCCTTGGCGGTGAAGTCGGCACCTGTGAGTTGCTGCAGGAACTGGTTGACCTCGGCCGAGCCGACGCTATGGCGCTGGCCGTCGGCATCCAGGTACTGGAACAGCGCCTGCCCGGGCAGTTCCATGCAGCGCTTGAGCAGGTTGGCCAGGCGCCGGTCATTGAGGGTGACGTTGTGCTCGACACCGCGCTTGCCGCGGAACTGGAAGCGAATGCTGCTGCCCTTGACCTCTACGTGGCGGTTGCGCAGGGTGGTCAGGCCGTACGACTGGTTGTCGCGCAGGTAGCGCTGGTTGCCAATGCGGATCAGCGTGTGGTCCAGCAGGCTCACCACCAGTGCCATGACCTTTTCCCGGTCCAGCCCTGGGCGTGCCAGGTAGGTTTCCAGTTGTGCCCGCAGTTTCGGCAAAACCTGGGCGAAGGCCAGCATGCGGCCGTACTTGTGTTGGTCGCGCAGTTCGCGCCATTGCACATGGTAGCGGTATTGCTTGCGGCCACGCGCATCACGGCCGGTGGCCTGCAGGTGGCCCTGGGGGTCGGCACAGATCCACACGTCGGTGTAGGCCGGGGGGATCACCAGGGCGGCAATGCGCGCCAGGGTGTCCTTGTCCCGGACCCGTTCGCCATCGGCGTCCAGGTAGATGAAGCGGTCGCGCCAACGGCGCCGGGCCAGGCCTGGCTGGCTGTCTTCGACATAGTGCAAACTGCGCGGCAGAGGGCAGTCGAGCATGGTGTTTGGCCTCGATCAGATCACTGATCAATGGACAACACGCGTGCCAGGTATGCTCAGCCCAGTAGCGCCACCGATTTGATCTGGGCGTACACGACCTGCCCCGCGTGCAGGGCGAGCTGCTCTGCCGAAAACCGGGTAATGCGCGCGAGCAGCAGGTTGCCGCCAGCGTCCAGGCTGACCAGTACATGCGCCGGGTTGGCCGCGGGGCGGGTTTCGCGCACCTGTACCGGCAAACGGTTGAGGATGCTCGAGGTGCTGTCAGCTGTCAGTGCCAGGCTTACGTCACGCGCCTGCACCTTGACCCGCAAGGTGTCGCCCAAGGCCCGGGCGGCATGGGCGATGCGTAGCAAGGGCCCATGTTCGCCGGGCAGGCGCAGGTCGAGCAGATCGTAGTGCGGGTCGTGCCCCACCACCCGGCCTTCGAACACCACCCCGGCGTCGTCGTTCTGGGCCAGCGGCAGATCGAGGCGGGCGAGGGTTTCGCCAATGGGGCCGCTGGCCACGGCTCGGCCGTGTTCCAGCAGCACCAGGTGGTCGGCCAGGCGTGCCACCTCATCTTGTGCGTGGCTGACATACACCAGCGGGATGTCCAGCTCACCGTGCAGGCGTTCCAGGTACGGCAGTATCTCGCGCTTGCGTGGGCCGTCGAGGGCGGCCAGCGGCTCATCCATCAATAGCAGCTGCGGGCTGCTGAGCAGGGCGCGGGCGATGCCAACCCGCTGCGCCTCACCACCCGACAAAGTCGCCGGGCGGCGCTCCAGCAAATGGCCGATACCCAACAGCTGGCTGGCCTGGCCCAGGCTGACTTTGCGTTCGGCGGCCGCAAGGCGGCGCCAGCCGAATTCCAGGTTGGCGCGCACCGACAGGTGCGGGAACAGGCTGGCCTCCTGGAATACATAGCCCACCGGGCGTAGGTGGGGAGGGCGGAAATAACCACGGCTGCTGTCCTGCCAGACCTCGCCGTTGACCTCGACATAGGCGTTGGCAGCCCGCTCCAGCCCCGCCAGGCAGCGCAGGCAAGTGGTCTTGCCAGAGCCGGACTGACCGAACAGTGCACTGATGCCGCGGCCGGGCAAGTGCAGGTCTACGTCCAGGGTAAAGTCGTCACGTGGCAGGTTCAGGCGCGCCACTATCGATGCAGTCATCTCAGCTCCAGCCGGCTTTACCGCGGCGCCCGGTGTACAGCAACAGCAGCACCAGGAACGAGAACACCAGCATGGCGCCGGCCAGCCAGTGTGCTTGTGAATATTCCATGGCCTCGACGTGATCGAAGATCTGTACCGAAACCACGCGCGTCTTGTCGGGGATGTTGCCACCGATCATCAGCACCACACCGAATTCACCCACGGTGTGGGCGAAACCGAGAATGCTGGCGGTGACGAAACCGGGGCGCGCCAGCGGCAGCACCACATGGAGGAAACAGTCCCACGGGCTGGCGCGCAAGGTGGCCGCGACCTCCAGCGGGCGCTGGCCGATGGCGGCAAAGGCGTTCTGCAACGGCTGGACCACGAAGGGCATGGAATAGACGGTCGAACCAATGACCAGGCCGGTGAAGCTGAACACCACGGTGCCCAGGCCCATGGCCTGGGTGGCCTGGCCGAGCCAGCCGTGGGGGCCGAGGGCGATCAGCAGATAGAAGCCGATGACGGTCGGTGGCAGCACCAGCGGCAGCGCCACCACCGCGCCCACTGGCCCGCGTAGCCAGGAGCGCGTGCGCGCCAGCCACCAGGCGACCGGCGTGCCGATGATCAGCAGGATCACCGTGGTCAGGCTGGCCAGTTTAACGGTCAGCCAGATGGCACCCAGGTCACTGGCATCCAGCGGCATCAGATTTTATAACCGTAGGACTTGATCAGGGCGGCGGCCTTTGGCCCCTTCAGGTATTCGATCAGGGCCTTGGCGGCAGCGTTGTCCTTGCCTTTGTCGAGCAGTACGGCGTCCTGGCGGATCGGGTCGTGCAGGTTGGCCGGTACGATCCAGGCCGAGCCTTGGGTCACTTTACCGTCCTTGAAGATTTGTGACAGCGCGACAAAACCCAGTTCGGCATTGCCGGTGGAGACGAACTGGAAAGCCTGGGTGATGTTCTGGCCTTCGACGATCTTGCCTTTGGTGGCCGCGGTAAGCTGCAGTTTGTCCAGTACCTGGGTGGCGGCCAGGCCGTATGGCGCGGCCTTGGGGTTGGCGATGGCCAGGTGGCTGAATGCGTTTTGTTTCAGCACCTCGCCCTTGGCGTCGACGTAGCCTTCTTTCGCCGACCACAGCGCCAGGGTGCCGATGGCGTAGGTGAAGCGTGAACCGGGGACGATCTGCTTTTCTTCCTCGAGCTTTTTCGGGGTCGTGTCATCGGCGGCAAGGAACACCTCGAAGGGCGCGCCGTTCTTTATCTGGGCGTAAAACTGCCCCGTGGCGCCGTAAGCCGCGACCAGTGTATGGCCGGTGTCGTGTTCGAAGTCCTTGGCAATGGCCTGGATGGGCGCCGTGAAGTTCGCCGCGACGGCCACTTGAACCTCGTCGGCCCAGGCGGTGTTGAAGGCAAACAGACTGGCCATGGCAGTGAAGGCCAGGTGAGACGGGCGGATACGCATGCAGGCAGCTCCTTGGGATATCGTTATATTCACAACTATATAGCGATAGGCCAGTTGCCGGGAAGGGCTGCAGGGTGCATTCGCAAGGATGGTGTGATTGCGGGCTAACGAAAGGTTGCCGCAGGCCGCACAGGCGCGGTCTACCCGGCAACCCTGGCCAGTGCCTTGGCCGCGATCTCCCGGGTCAGCGCCTCGGCCGGCATACGCCGCCCCAACCGCAACGCCTGCCCTGACCACAAGTTGCTGAAGTCGCTGTTGCCCTGCGGCTCGGTGATTGCCCTTAACGGCATCAATGCCCCGCCCGCCAGCGGAAACGCTGGTGCCAGCGCGCTCATCGGCCCCAGCTCGCGCATGATACGGTTGTTGATGCCGCGGGCCGGGCGGCCGGTAAACAGGTTGGTCAGCGCCGTGTCACTGGCAGGCGCACTGTCCAGCGCCTGCCGATGTGCTGGCGAAACCTTGGCCTCGGGGCAGAACAGGTATGCCGTGCCGATCTGCACGGCAGATGCGCCCAGGGCCAGGGCCGCCACCAGGCCGCGATGGTCAGCGATGCCACCGGCGGCGATGACCGGCACGCGGACTGCGTCGGCCACCTGCGGTACCAGGGCAAAGGTGCCGATCTGGCTGGTGATGGCGTCGCTGAGAAACATGCCGCGATGGCCGCCGGCTTCATAACCCATGGCGATGATGGCGTCACAGCCGTTGCGCTCCAGCCAGACGGCCTCTTGCACGGTAGTGGCGGTGCAGAGCACCTTGGCACCGCTGGCCTGTACCCGTTGCAGCAGGTCGGCCTGGGGCAAGCCAAAGTGGAAGCTCACCACTTCCGGCCGCAGTTGTTCGACCAGTTGGCAACTCGCCTCATCGAAAGGCGCACGGTTCGAGACCGGGGTGGGCGCCGCGAAATCCGCCCCCACTTCGCTGTAGTAGGGGGCGAGCGCCTGCTTCCAGCGCGCGTCGCGCTCGGCGTCGGGCGCGGGTGGCTGGTGGCAGAAAAAGTTCAGGTTCAAGGGGCGCCCCGGGCAGCCGGCGCGGAATGCAGCAATTTCGGCGCGCACCTGCTCACCGTTGAGCATGGCGCAGGGTAGGGCGCCCAGGCCGCCGGCCGAGCCCACCGCAATGGCCATGGCCGAGCCGGTTGCCCCCGCCATGGGGGCCTGCAGAATGGGCAACTCGATGCCCAACAGGTCGAGGATGCGGCGGTCGGGCCAGTGGCGCATGCGAGGTCTCCTTGCGCTGGGCGAACGGTGCGGCGGCTACTACAGGGCCTTGCTGACCTGAATGTCGCTGATCTTGTCGGCGTCTTCACCATGGATTTTGCGCAAGGCTTCGAGGGCTTGCGCCTGCGAGGCGTCGGGCATCAGCGCGAAGTCCCAGCGACGCTGGCCGTCGAGTTTGTATTTGATCACGTACTTGATGGTCTGGGTCATGGTGGCCTTATCTGAGTTTCGACGACGAGCGACGGATGATCTTGATCTTGTGGGTCAGGGTGGGCTTGCGAGTAACCGAGATCGGGCGGGTGGTCACGGTATCGATGGTGATATTCCAGAAACCGGTGCTGGGCACGGTGATCTTCGCCGGAAACTTCTCGAAGTGGCCGCCGTGGTAGGTATGACGGCCGCCGTTCTTGAAGCTGCGGAAATTGGCGTCGTTCATCAGGCGGATATTGCAGCGCTGGGAACACTCGATGACGACGATGTCGTCCTCATTGAGGTGCTCGCGCTGGTGTACGAATTTCATGTGATGCTCCGCAAGGTTTGGTTCAGCAAAGGCAAAAGATACCACGATGTGCCGTTATACTGCCGCGCTGTTCGCCGGGCTTGGATAATTCTGCCAAAGCACGGAGCAAAACTGCCTGACGGTTGTCGAACGGGGTTCGTACAAGTTGAGGTATGACAGATGAAGTGGATGGTGGCCGCGTTGACACTGGCACTGGGTGGCTGTGTCAGTGTTTCCGAGTTGGAGCAATCGCATGCGACCCTGGATGTGATTTCTGGCAAGACGCCCCGGGAGTATGCCGATTGCGTCAAGGCGCAGCTTGCCGACAGCCGTGACCCACTGGTGGAAGAGCGGCGCGGTGACGGCCTGCGCCTAACGGTGCCGCAGAAGCTGACAGCAGGTGCTGGCCCGGCCGCCCTGCTGGATATCGATGAGCGTGGCGGCGGCAGCAGCATCAAGCTGCATGAGCGGCTGAGCAACTTCCCGTTGCGCCTGGGCGATGTGCGCACGGCAGCTACCCGCTGCATCTCGGGGAGTTGATCTGAGGCAAGTAAAGGGCGGTTAATGGGCTATTGGCCATCAGATCGGCCGGCCTGACGTTGTTGCGATTTCCCCGACGGGGCTAGTATCCATTTGCTTATGTTTTTTAAGCCTAAGCTTATAACAAAAGAAATGGAGATTCGTGATGACACCGTTGAGTCGCGTCGTGATCGGCAGCCTGCTGATCCTGGCCTGGCCCGGGGCGCATGCCGCCGATGGCCAGAAAATTTTCACCCAAGGCGGGGCCAACCCCGCCGCCCTGGCTTGCCTGGGTTGCCATGGCCCGGACGCCAAGGGCATCGCTGCGGCGGGCTTTCCGCGGCTGGCCGGCCTGCCGGCTGCTTACCTCAGCAAGCAATTGCATGATTGGCGCAGTGGCAGCCGCAAGCAGGCGGTGATGGAACCGTTGGCCAAGGCCCTGAGCGAAGAGGAAATCACCGCCGTCAGCAGCTACCTGGCCAGCCTGCCGGCAGTCAAGGTTGTTGATGGGCGCCGCCAGCAGATTGCCGGTGACCCTACCACCCGCCTGGCCCTGTACGGCGACTGGGACCGGCATATCCCTGGTTGCGTGCAATGCCACGGTCCGGGTGGCGGTGGCGTTGGCGAGCACTTCCCGCCTTTGGCCGGGCAGCCTGCCAGTTACCTGGTGGCGCAGCTCAATGCGTGGCGCGACGGCAGCCGCAGCAATGACCCGAACCAGCTGATGGTCGGCGTGGCAAAGGCCATGACCGATGACGAGATCAAGGCTGTTGCCGAGTTCTTCGCCCGCCCCGCCAGCCAGGAGATCAAACCATGAAACCGCTGATCCCTGCTCTGTTGCTGCTGGTTGTGGGCAGTGCCCAGGCCGCGCCTATCGCCATGGAAGATCAGTCGCAACTGAAGGTCCCCGGCAAGCAGACCGCCCCGCAGTTCACGCCCCCGGCGGAAGACGAGCTGCCCGCCAATGCCTTCGGCAAGATGGTGCGTGAAGGCCATGCCTTGTTCGTCGATACCCGCCGGCTGATGCCCGAGGCGGTGGGCAACGGCATGAACTGCAGCAACTGCCACCTCGACCAGGGGCGTATGGCCCATTCGGCGCCACTGTGGGGCGCGTACCCCATGTACCCCGCCTATCGCAAGAAAAACGACAAGGTCAACACCTTTGCCGAGCGCATCCAGGGCTGCTTCCAGTTCAGCATGAATGGCAAGCCGCCGGCCGCGGACAGCCCGCAGATGACGGCGCTGTCGGTGTACGCGTACTGGCTGTCGACCAAGGCGCCGACCGGCGTCGAAATTGCCGGGCGCGGTTACCCGGAAGTCGCGCAGCCTGCAGGCGGGTACGACTTCACGCGTGGCCAGCAGGTGTACCGCGAGCAATGCGCGATTTGCCATGGTGACAACGGTGAAGGGCAGAAAGTGGCGGGCGAATATGTGATGCCGCCGCTGTGGGGCAAGGACAGCTACAACTGGGGCGCCGGTATGCACCGTATCAACACGGCGGCATCCTTCATCAAGTACAACATGCCACTGGGCAAGCCGGGCAGCCTCAGCGACCAGCAGGCCTGGGATGTTGCGGCATGGATCAACCGGCATGAACGGCCGCAGGATCCCCGCCTGGTAGAAGGCTCTGTCGAGAAGACGCGGGTGAAATTCCATGCCAATGACGGCGTGAACCTGTATGGGCAGAAGGTCGATGGCGTGCTGGTCGGGCAGGGGACCGGTAGCTGACGGGTGCCAGTAGCGAACGCTTGGCGGGTAAACCTGGCCTGCAACGGTGGTTTTGGAAGCAGGTTTACTCGCCAGGAGGCCACCACAGGCATGCGTGAGCTGTGGCATTTCACTTGCATGTCTGCTGGCGATATTTGCGATCCCTCGGAACTATCTACACTTGCTTATCTCTATCTACCCATCGGTTGGCCGCAGGTCAGGCATTGTAAGGTTTGTGCCGCCTGATTAGACTGCGCCGAATTCCACAGGCCTAGCCTTTTGTAAGGACGTATATGATCAAGAAATGCTTGTTCCCGGCAGCCGGCTACGGTACGCGCTTCCTGCCTGCTACCAAAGCCATGCCCAAGGAAATGCTGCCGGTGGTCAACAAGCCACTGATCCAGTATGGCGTTGAAGAGGCATTGGATGCCGGCCTGAGCGAAATCTCCATCGTGACCGGCCGCGGCAAGCGCGCCCTGGAAGATCACTTCGACATCAGCTACGAGCTGGAAAACCAGATCAAGGGCACCGACAAGGAGAAATACCTGGTCGGTATCCGCCGTCTGCTGGACGAGTGCTCGTTCTCGTACACCCGCCAGACCGAAATGAAAGGCCTGGGCCATGCCATTCTCACCGGGCGCCCGCTGATCGGCGACGAGCCGTTTGCAGTGGTGCTGGCGGACGACCTGTGCGTCAACCCGGAAGGTGACGGCGTGCTGACCCAGATGGTCAAGCTGTACAACCAGTTCCGCTGCTCGATCATCGCCATCCAGGAAGTCGACCCTCAGGAAACCAACAAGTACGGTGTCATCGCCGGTGACATGATCCGTGACGACATCTTCCGCGTTACCAACATGGTCGAGAAGCCCGCACCGGAAGATGCACCTTCGAACCTGGCGATCATTGGCCGTTACATCCTGACGCCGGATATCTTCGACATCATCAAGAACACCGAGCCAGGCAAGGGCGGCGAAATCCAGATCACCGACGCGCTGATGCAGCAGGCGCAGAACGGCTGCGTGATCGCCTACAAGTTCAAGGGCAAGCGCTTCGACTGCGGTGGCGCCGAGGGCTACATCGACGCGACCAACTTCTGCTTCGAGAACTACTACAAGACTGGCAAGGCTTACTGATACAGCCGCTGCTTGTAGCAACATTGCGATGACTGGGGCCGCTGCGCGGCCCTTCGCGGGCAGGCCCGCTCCTACAGTTACCGCGCATGCCTTTGGCGTGCGCCCACCTGATGGGGCGGGTTTGCCACGAAGGGCTGCAAAGCGGCCTCAGTGCGTTATGCTGGGCGCCTGCTAGGAGAGAGAACACATGGCCTACGATTTTGATCTGTTCGTGATTGGCGCTGGCTCCGGCGGGGTGCGCGCTGCGCGCTTCGCCGCTGGTTTTGGTGCAAAAGTGGCAGTGGCTGAAAGCCGTTACCTGGGCGGCACCTGTGTCAACGTCGGCTGCGTGCCGAAAAAGCTGCTGGTCTACGGTGCGCATGTGGCCGATGAACTGGAACAGGCTGCCGGTTACGGCTGGTCCCTGGAAGAAGGGCACTTCGACTGGGGCACCCTGATTGCCAACAAGAACCGTGAGATCGAGCGCCTGAACGGCATCTACCGTAACCTGCTGGTGAACAGCGGGGTGACCCTGCTGCAGGGGCACGCGCGCCTGACCGGGGCCAATGAAGTGGAAGTGGAGGGCCAACGCTACAGTGCCAGGCACATCCTGATCGCCACCGGCGGCTGGCCGCAGGTGCCGGACATTCCAGGCAAGGAACTGGCAATCACCTCCAACGAAGCCTTCTACCTCAAGAGCCTGCCACGCCGGGTGCTGGTGGTCGGCGGTGGCTACATCGCGGTTGAGTTCGCCGGTATCTTCCAGGGCCTGGGGGCGGCTACTTCGTTGCTGTACCGTGGCGACCTGTTCCTGCGCGGTTTCGATGGTTCGGTACGTACCCACCTGAAGGAAGAGCTGGAAAAACGCGGCCTCGACCTGCAGTTCAATGCCGATATCCAGCGCATCGACAAGCTTGAAGACGGTAGCCTGAAGGCCACGCTCAAGGATGGTCGCGAGTTGCAGGCCGACTGCGTGTTCTATGCCACCGGCCGACGCCCGATGCTGGACAACCTGGGCCTGGAAAACACCGGCGTCGAGCTGGACGAGCGTGGCTATATCCGGGTCGATGAACAATACCAGACGACCGCGCCGTCGATCCTGGCCATTGGTGACGTGATTGGCCGGGTGCAACTGACCCCGGTGGCGCTGGCCGAAGGCATGGCGGTGGCACGGCGCCTGTTCAAGCCCGAGCAGTACCGCCCGGTGGACTACCAGAACATCCCCACAGCCGTGTTCAGCCAGCCGCCAATCGGTACCGTGGGGCTGACGGAAGAACAGGCGCTGGCGGCAGGGCACAAGGTGCAGATATTCGAAAGCCGCTTCCGCGCCATGAAACTGACCCTGACCGACATCCAGGAAAAGACCCTGATGAAGCTGGTGGTCGATGCCGACACCGACAAGGTGCTGGGCTGCCACATGGTCGGCCCTGATGCCGGCGAGATCATCCAGGGCCTGGGTATTGCTTTGAAGGCCGGTGCCACCAAGCAGCAATTCGACGAAACCATCGGTGTGCACCCGACGGCCGCCGAAGAGTTCGTCACCCTGCGTACGGCTAGCCGTTGATCTATGCGTTACGTTGAAGGGGCGGGGCAGCCCGCTCCTACAACTGAGTCTTCTATCAAGTACCTCTGGCTATAGCCAAAACCAATCACGAGCATGAGCTTTGCCAATGAGCCTTCAGCGGGATGATTAGTTAGGATTCTATCCATCAACTGATTCCAACCCCATGAAGGAGCGTCTCTCATGCCAATCATCAACAGCCAGGTCAAACCGTTCAACGCTACCGCCTACCACAAAGGCGAGTTCGTGCAGGTCAGCGAAGCCGACCTGAAAGGCAAGTGGTCCGTCGTGTTCTTCTACCCGGCCGACTTCACCTTCGTTTGCCCGACCGAGCTGGGTGACCTCGCCGACAACTACGCCGAGTTCCAGAAGCTGGGCGTGGAAATCTACGGCGTGTCCACCGACACCCACTTCACCCACAAAGCCTGGCACGACACGTCGGACACCATCGGCAAGATCCAGTACCCGCTGATCGGTGACCCAACCCACGTCATCTCGCGCAACTTCGACGTGCTGATCGAAGAAGCTGGCCTGGCCGATCGCGGTACCTTCGTGATCAACCCGGAAGGCCAGATCAAGATCGTGGAACTGAACGACGGTGGTGTAGGCCGCGATGCAGCTGAGCTGCTGCGCAAAGTGAAAGCTGCCCAGTACGTTGCTGCCCACCCAGGCGAAGTTTGCCCGGCCAAGTGGAAAGAAGGCGAAGCCACCCTGGCGCCATCGCTGGACCTGGTCGGCAAGATCTAAGGCCATGCGCGCAACAACGCGGGCGGTAGGCAGCCGCCAAAGCTGAACAAGCTACCGCCCCGTCAAACGCCCGGGCGACCTCGCCTGGGCGTTTTTGTATCCGAGTATTGAAGAAGGAATCGCCCGTATGTTGGACGCCACGCTTAAATCGCAACTGAAAACCTACCTGGAGCGGGTCACCCAGCCGATCGAGATCGTTGCCTCCCTCGACGACGGCGCGAAGTCCCGTGAATTGCATGACCTGCTGGTGGAGATCGCCAGCTTGTCCACACTCATTACCCTCAGCGCGGACGGCACCGATGCGCGTCGACCTTCGTTCTCGTTGAGCCGCCCGGGTGCTGGCGCCGATGGCAAAGGTATCAGCCTGCGCTTCGCCGGCATCCCCATGGGCCACGAATTCACCTCGCTGGTGCTGGCACTGCTGCAAGTCGGCGGCCACCCTTCCAAGGCCAGTGCCGAAGTGATCGAACAGATCCAGGCATTGGAAGGCGAATTCACCTTCGAAACCTATTTCTCGCTGTCGTGCCAGAACTGCCCGGACGTGGTCCAGGCGTTGAACCTGATGGCCGTGCTCAACCCCAACGTGCGCCACGTGGCCATCGACGGCGCGCTGTTCCAGGGTGAAGTGGAAGCGCGCAAGATCATGGCAGTACCGAGCATCTACCTGAACGGTGAGTTGTTTGGCCAGGGGCGCATGGGCCTGGAGGAAATCCTCGGCAAGATCGACACCAGCGCCGGTGCGCGCCAGGCTGAGAAGATCAACGCCAAGGACGCTTTCGATGTGCTGGTTGTGGGCGGTGGCCCGGCTGGCGCGGCGGCTGCCATCTACGCAGCGCGCAAGGGCATTCGTACCGGCGTGGCTGCCGAGCGCTTCGGTGGCCAGGTACTCGACACCCTCGCCATCGAGAACTTCATCTCGGTGCAGGAAACCGAAGGGCCAAAACTGGCGACTGCACTCGAAGAGCACGTCAAGCAGTACGACGTCGACATCATGAACCTGCAGCGCGGCGAAGCATTGGTTCCGGCCACCGACGGCGGCTTGCATGAAGTGCGCCTGGCGGGCGGCGCATCGCTCAAGGCCAAGACTGTGATCCTGGCCACCGGTGCCCGCTGGCGTGAAATGAACGTGCCGGGTGAGCAGGAATACCGCGCGCGTGGCGTGGCTTACTGCCCGCACTGCGACGGCCCGTTGTTCAAAGGCAAGCGCGTGGCGGTGATTGGTGGTGGCAACTCGGGTGTTGAGGCTGCCATTGACCTGGCCGGTATCGTTGCCCAGGTGACGCTGATCGAATTCGACAGCCAACTGCGCGCCGACGCGGTGTTGCAGCGCAAGCTGCACAGTTTGCCTAACGTGAAAGTGATCACCAGTGCGCTGACTACCGAGGTGCTTGGCGACGGCGAGAAAGTCACTGGCCTGCGCTACAAGGATCGCGCCACGGACGAGCAGCATGAAGTCGCGCTGGAAGGCATCTTCGTGCAGATTGGCCTGTTGCCGAACACCGACTGGCTCAAAGGTACCGTCGAGCTGTCACCGCGCGGCGAGATCATTGTGGATGCCAAGGGCCAGACCAGCATTCCAGGGGTGTTCGCTGCGGGGGACGTGACCACCGTGCCGTACAAGCAGATCGTGATTGCGGTGGGTGAGGGGGCCAAGGCTTCGCTGGCGGCCTTCGACCACCTGATCCGGACCTCGGCACCGGCGTAAGCCTGGGCTGGCCCTGCCTTCGAAGGCGGAGCAACTGTCTTTCTCAAAATTTGAAAAGCCTGCGCGATTCACCTGTGGGAGCGGGCAAGCCCGCGAAGCAGGCGACGCGGTGTCTGGCACCGGCTGCGCCGGTGTTCGCGGGCATGCCCGCTCCCACAGGGGGTCTGCGTTGGCTTGGAGTTGCCGCCGTACTTGCAGGAGCAACTGTCTTTCTCAAAATTTGAAAAGCCTGCGCGATTCACCCGTGGGAGCGGGCAAGCCCGCGAAGCAGACGACGCGGTGTCTGGCACCGGCTTTGCCGGTGTTCGCGGGCATGCCCGCTCCCACAGGGGGTCTGCGCTGGCTTGGAGTTGCCGGCGTACTTGCAGGAGCAGCTGTCTTTCTCAGAATTCGAAAAGCCTGCGCGATTCACCTGTGGGAGCGGGCAAGCCCGCGAAGCAGGCGACGCGGTATCTGGCACCGGCTTTGCCGGTGTTCGCGGGCATGCCCGCTTCCACAGGGTGTCTGCGTTGGCTTGGAGTTGCCGCCGTACTTGCAGGAGCGGCTCTAGCCGCGAAAAGGCCAGCACTCGCAAGGGATCAAACCCAGGCTGTCTATGCTTACTGCATACACCCTCAGGAAGCCGTATCATGACGCTGATCAGCCGCGAACCCTGGTGGCTAGTCCCGCCCAAGCCCGGTCAGACGGAGCAGGACCTGCATTGGGGTTACCTGGAAATCTACGCCGACGGTCGCACCGTATTCGTCGACCAGCGCCCCAGCGACCGGGAGCTGGCCGAGCGCAAAAGCTGCCGCAACTTCCCCGACCCCGAGCCGTGACCGCCTAGCCTTCCAGGTCTGCCAGGCGCGCTTCCAGCGCTGCGATGCGGGCTTCAAGCGCTTCAATACGCTCCTGCGACACGCTGCTGCCACTGCTGCGCTGGCCGCCCTCCTGCTGACGTGCAGCAAGAATCGCCTCGATCTCCGCCGGGTCGCCCAACGCATGGGTATAACGGTCCTCGCGCTGGCCCGCCTGGCGCGGCAGGTGCAAGGCCAGGTCGCGCGAGGTCAGGCGCTCCAGCTGGTGCTGGATCTGCTCGGTGTCGTCGAAATCATGCAGGCGGTTGCTGCGGGTCAGCAGTTCGTTGAGGGTCTGCGGGCCGCGCAGGAACATCAGGCCCATCAGCACCAGTTGCGCCGGTACCAGCTCCAGGGCCTTGTCCACCCGCTGCTCCCAGCGATCGGCGCGGCTGCCCATCTGCAGGCGGGTCATGCCCTGCGCTTCAAGGTTGCGCAAGGCCTGGCCGACCTGGCCTGGTGTAAGGTTCATGACGGGCTCTCGGCTGGTCTTCTGGTTGCAGGCCAGGACCAGGGCGTTGAGGGTCAGCGGGTAGCTCTCCGGGCTGGTGGCCTGCTTTTCGATCAACGCGCCGAGGACACGGATCTCGGTGCTGCTCAAGCGGCCTTCACCGGCGGTTTCGTATTCTGACATGGCCCTGTCTCATTACTGGGGAAAGGCCACTAGGGTAGGTAATGCCATCGTGTAAGGCAATTGCGGCTGCTGGTGAGAGCGGGTGAGCCCGCTCCGGCCAGCAGCCCGAAGAAAATCCAGGCGCTACGCCGAATGCCGGTCAGTCAAGACGTGGTGGTGGAGCCCATTGCCGGCAAGCCAGCTTGTATGGTTAGACTTGAAGGGAGGAGGAGGGACAAAGCCAGCTTCTGACTGTTAGCGCAGTACAGACCGTGGGAGACCTCGCCCCTCCTCCCTTTTCACCCAAGCGCCGATAAAGAATGCTTCCGGGCTCGGACCGACGAAAGACACAAGCCAGCGCCTCTGGGTGACCCTTCAAGTACTCCAACACTATCGAGGAGAGTTGCTCATGGCAATGGTGGTTGCTGATTCAAAGCGGCTGATTGGCGTGGATGTGGCCAAAACAGAATTGGTCATTTGGGACGATGAATCAGCAGAACTCATAGCAATCCCCAATACTAAAGCAGCTATCAAGAAATGGCTCAAAGGCCTCTCGGGTGCGATGTCCGTCGCTATCGAAGCGACCAACATCTATCACGTCCTGTTTACGGATCTGGCCTTTGAGTTCGGGCATACGATTTACGTGGTAGATGGGTACGCCCTGAGCCATTACCGTAAAGGTGTCAACGTACGCGCTAAGACTGATGCAATTGATGCCCAGCTGTTGGCCCGCTATCTGAAGAACGAAGGGCAGGACCTAACGCCTTGGGCACCGCCACCGGCTATCTATCGACAGCTTCTGAGCTTGTTCCGGCGACGTGCAGGACTGGTTCAGGCACGAACCAGCCTGACTCAGGGGTGGGCCAATGAACCGCTACTCAAAGCCGCCTTCAAGACGCATCTGCGTGCGATGCAGCGGCTTGAGCTGCTGGTGGAGAAGATGATCAAGGGCCTGCTGGAAAAGGCCGGGCTGATGCCTCAGGTAAAGCGCTGCATGAAGGTCGAAGGGGTGGGTTTTCTAACTGCTGCTCGCCTGACAGCGACGTTTCAGCGTGGCAACTTCAGCGGGGGTGATGCGTTTATCGCCTTTTTGGGTATGGATCTGAGGATTGCGCAGTCGGGGCAGAAAAAAGGGCAATCCAAGCTCACGAAGCGAGGAGACCCCGAAGCTCGACGCCTCCTTCACAACGCGGCTATGTCAGCATCCCGCACAGCAGCATGGAAGTCGTACTACGAAGAGCGCCTGGCGCGTGGTTTTAGCACGACAGCATCGCTTGTCATGCTCGCACGCAAACTGGCGCGAGTAGTATTTGCCCTACTGAAAAGCGGAGACGAGTATCGGTCAAAAGCCGCTTAAAAAACTTCCCTAAAACCATAGAATCTCCCACAGGGATCGCCTTGGGGCTGACAGGTGTTTGCCACAAGGTATGGCAGCGCCTGTTAGAGCGAGCGCCGCCCGCGCGGCGCAATCGCGAGCTGCGCTCGCTCCTACGTTTGTTTCGGGCCAATTATTCCTGTGGGATTCGCGCGCGAACGCCTTGGTGCATGCCTCAATATCGCGCCGTACAAACAAGGCGTTCGCGCGCGAATCCCACAGGAATAATTGGCCCGAAACAAACGTAGGAGCGAGCGCAGCTCGCGATTGCGCCGCGCGGGCGGCGCTCGATCTCACAGGCGCTGAAGATGCAGCGGCCATAGAATCTCCCACAGGACCGCACTAAGCTTGAGCTCTGCACTGCACCTGTGGGAGCCCGGCTTGCCGGCGATGGGCCGCAAAGCGGCCCCAATCGCTTGACTGACCGACATTAGCCGTTACGCCGCTCTTCAGCCAGGCACGCCGCGGCCGTGAACAGCACATCGGTTGAGGAGTTCAGCGCGGTCTCCGCCGAATCCTGCAACACCCCGATGATGAAGCCCACCGCAACCACCTGCATGGCAATTTCGCTGGGGATGCCGAACAGGCTGCACGCCAGCGGAATCAGCAGCAGCGACCCCCCTGCCACGCCGGAGGCACCGCAGGCACAGACGGCTGCCACCACGCTGAGCAGCAACGCTGTCGGCAGGTCGACCGGGATACCCAGGGTATGCACTGCGGCCAGCGTCAGCACAGTGATGGTGATCGCCGCACCGGCCATGTTGATGGTGGCACCCAGCGGGATTGACACCGAATAGGTGTCTTCATGCAAGCCAAGGCGCTCTGACAGTGCCAGGTTGACCGGGATATTGGCCGCCGAACTACGGGTGAAGAACGCGGTGATGCCGCTTTCGCGCAGGCACAGCAAGGTCAGCGGGAACGGGTTGCGGCGGATTTTCCAGTACACGATCAGCGGGTTCATCACCAGCGCCACGAACAGCATGCTGCCGATCAGCACTGCCAGCAGGTGCAGGTAGCCGAGCAAGGCGTTCAGGCCGGATTGAGCCAAGGTCGCGCTGACCAGGCCGAAGATGCCCAGCGGGGCAAAGCGGATGACTACACGTACGATCAGGGTGACACCGTTGGACAGGTCCTCGACCACGGTGCGGGTGGTATCTCCCGCATGGCGCAAGGCCACGCCCAGGCCCACGGCCCAGGTCAGCACGCCGATGAAATTGGCGTTGAGCAGGGCGTTGATCGGGTTGTCGACCGCGCTCAGCAACAGGTTCTGCAGTACCTCGGTAATGCCGCCCGGTGCGCTGAGCGTGGCTTCGCCGGTGCTGAGCACCAATGATGAGGGGAACAGCGTGCTGGCGATCACGGCCACCAATGCCGCGGCGAAAGTGCCCAGCAGGTAAAGCCACAGGATCGGGCGAATGTGGGTTTCCTGGCCATGCCGGTGGTTGGCGATCGAAGCCATGACCAGAATGAATACCAGTACAGGTGCCACTGCCTTGAGGGCACTGACGAAGACCTTGCCGAGGAAGGCCAGGTCGCCGGCCACGCTGGGGGCCAGCAGGGCCAGGGCGATACCGGCGAGCAAGCCGATGACGATCTGCGTCACCAGGCTGGTACGGTTGAGGAGGCGGAAAACAGAGGTCATGTGCAGCGTTATCTCGGATTCTGTAAAGGGCGGGACTTTAGCACAGAGCCTTGCCGGGCGGCCCGGCACGTTTCGCGGCCAGTGCCGCCCCGCAAGCGAATGCAGGCAAGGCCGTGCGAACCAGCCCGGTCACCAGTGGAACAGCTCTCGCCGTGCCCCCTCGGTAATCGCCACGATCCCCGGGTGCTTGACCTTGCGCTCCACCGAAATGGCATAGAACGACTCATGCACAGCCTCGGTCTGCCCGATCAGTTGCACGCCGTACTGTCGGCACACTTCCTCGGCGATCACACTGGGTGCAACGAAGATGCCGCTGCCCGACTGGCCGAAGGCCTGCATCAATGCGCTGTCATCGAACTCGCCGACAATGCGGGGCTGCACCTGCTGCTCGCCCAGCCACCGCAGCAAGCGGCTGCGCACCACGGTTTCCTGGCCGGGAATCAGCAGGGGGGCGTCCTGCAAGCAGGCAGGAAAGGCACCCGGGTAGCGCTTGGCCAATGCAGGGGTGGCAAAAAAACTCAGGCCGCATTCGCCAAGCTTCTGGCTGTAGCCCTTGATATCCAGGTTGTTGGGCATGGGGCTGTCGGAAATCACCAGGTCCAGGCGCTGGATGGCCAGGTCGCCGAGCAGCCGTTCGAGCTTGTCTTCGCGGCAATTGATGCGCAGCACGTCGTCCAGCTCCATGGTCGGGGCCAGCAGGCGATAGACGATGGACTTGGGTACCACATCGGCTACGCCCACTCGGAACAGGATCTGCTCCTGTGGCCCGGCGCGCAGCATGGCCTCCAGTTCGCCACCAAGCTGGAACATCTGTTCGGCATAAGCCAGCGTCTGGCGGCCGGTTTCGGTGAGCTCCAGCTGCCGCCCCACACGCTGGAACAACTCCAGGCCGTAGGTGTGTTCGAACAGGCTGATCTGCCCGCTGATGGTTTGCGGGGTCAGGTTCAGCTGTTCGCTGGCGCGGGCGATGCTGCCGGTCCTGGCCACTGCCCAGAAGTAGTGCAACTGGCGGTAGTTGAGCACGCTGTTTTCCCGATTCGTAAAACCCGAAGTATAACCCTTGAAAATACGAATTTTCCTGATGTATCGGCGTGTCTAGAATCCTTCGTTATCAGGCGCCTCGTGCGCTGCTGAAGTCACCACAAGCGAGGAACCCATGCTGCACTTGAAATCCATCGGCACGCCGCTGGTACTGGCCCTGGCGCTGTTTGCCCTGGCTGGTTGCGACCAGGCCGAGAAGTCCGCCCAGCAGATGCTCGACCAAGCTGCTCAATCGGCCAAGCAGGCCATCGACGATACCAACAAGGCCGCCCAGCAGGCGCTGAGCGAAGCCATTGGCAGTGAAGGGCAGAAGCCCGTGCAAGCTGAAAAGAACGAAAAAAGCCAGGAAATCTGACCCCAACCGCCGTTGCAGGATGTGAACAATGGAATATCTGCTGGAACTCGCCGCTAGCCCTACCGCCTGGATTGCCCTGGCTACGCTGGTGGCCATGGAAATCGTACTGGGCATCGACAACCTGATCTTCATCTCGATCCTGACCAACAAGTTGCCGGTGGCGTACCGTTCCAAGGCGCGGCGCATCGGCATCAGCATGGCCCTGATCATGCGCCTGGCGTTGCTCAGCACGGTGGCCTGGATCGTCCAGCTGACCGACCCGGTATTCGAAGTGTTCGGCAACGCGTTCTCGTGGAAAGACATGATCCTGATTGCGGGTGGCCTGTTCCTGTTGTGGAAGGCTACCAAGGAAATTCACGAAAACGTCGACCCGCACGGTGCCAAGGAAGAGGCCAAGGTGGGCTCCACGGTGACCTTGGGCTTCGCTGCGGCGATCTTCCAGATCCTGCTGCTGGATATCGTGTTCTCGGTAGACAGCATCATTACCGCCGTGGGCATGACCGAGCACCTGCCGATCATGATCATCGCCGTGATCACTGCCGTGATCGTGATGATGGTCGCGGCCGACCCACTGGCCAACTTCATCAACGACAACCCGACTGTCGTGATGCTGGCCCTGGGCTTCCTGATCATGATCGGTATGACGCTGATTGCCGAAGGGTTTGGTGCCCATGTGCCCAAAGGCTACGTGTACGCTGCGATGGCGTTCTCCACCGCAATCGAGGTCCTCAACATTCTCGCACGCAGGGCGCGGCTCAAGCGTGAGGCAGCTGAGCATTGACGGTGGGCAGCGGGGCGCTTTGCGCCCCGTTTGGCTGCTGAATGCTGCGCGGTCAGTGCACCCCCGCAGGCCGCCGTGCTCGCTGTACGTGCCGGGTTTTGGCCGGCACCTGCGGCGGTTGTTGATTGGGTTGTGCATGACGCCGCACGATACGTAGTACACCCCATAGCATGGCGGCTGCGACGCTCAGCCACATGCTGACCAGCATGAGGATTGCCAGGGTCAGGCTCATCTGTGCCTCCATCGCTGCGGCAAACGCCAGAGTGACCGGCGTTTGCGTTCCAGACACTGCTTTAGTCTAGCCTTTCGCCTGGGACGTTCCATCGAACAAAGGTCTATCTCTGAGTCCGATTCGCTCCAAGCCGTTGTCGGACTATACCCGCGCCGTCGTCGGACCTATGATCACTGGCCAGAGCTGGGCGCTGCCTGCCCGGCGTTGGAGCAAGCGAGTGTCCATGCAGCAATCTTCCTTCAAGAGCGCCCGGCGGCTGCTGTCGGCCTTCATCGTGGCAGCCAGCCAGCCTGGCGGGCTGTGCCAGTGCGCCGCCCGCCAATCTCAAAGGCCTGCCGCAACGGGTCGAAATCAGCAGCGTGCCGTTCTACCGGGGCAACGCCAACCATAGCGGCGCCATGGCCCTGGCAGCAGTGTTGTCGCAACAGGGGGCACCGATTACCCCGGGGCTGCTGGACAAGCCCCTGAACCTGCCACAGGGTGCCGATGCTTTGGACACCGCCATCCCTCGCGTGGCACGGGACTACGGCATGGTGGTGTACCGCCTGGACAAGCAACTGGATGCGCTGTTGACCCAAGTGGCGGCGGGTAACCCGGTACTCTTGCGCTACGAAGACGGTTCCGCCTGGTGGGGCGAGCCGCGCTATGCGGTGCTGATCGGTTATGACCGCTACAAGCAGCGGGTACTGCTGCGCTCGGGCATGCACCGCCGGCACATGATGGCATTCGACGCGTTCGCTTCGGCGTGGGCCGAGCAGGGCAGTTGGGCAGTGCTGGTGCAGCCGCCACGGCAATTGCCGGCTGAAGTGGATAGGCAACGCTGGTTGCAGGCGGCGGAAGAGTTGTCGCGGGCGGGGCAGGAAATCGCGGCGAAGCAGGCGGTGAACAGCCTGAGCAAATGATCGTTCCCATCATGGCCTTTTCGCAGGCAGACCCGCTCCTCCACAGAGCGTGTGCGCACCGCACAGCCCCATGGAGGAGCGGGTCCCGCACCGAGGAGGCCCGCTACATCAGAAACCCAGGCGATCACGCAGGCTGTAGTACCAGGCACCGATAGCGCTGAACGGCACGCGCAGCATCTGGCCGCCTGGGAACGGGTAGTGCGGCAGGCCGGCGAAAGCGTCGAAACGCTCGGCCTGGCCGCGCAGGGCTTCGGCCAGCACCTTGCCCGCCAGGTGGGTATAGGTCACGCCGTGGCCCGAGCACCCCTGGGAGTAATAGATGTTGTCGCCGATGCGACCTACCTGTGGCAGGCGCGACAGGGTCAGCAGGAAGTTGCCGGTCCAGGCGTAGTCGATTTTCACGTTCTTCAGTTGCGGGAAGGCCTTGAGCATCTTCGGGCGGATGATCGCTTCGATGTTGGCCGGGTCACGTGCGCCGTACACTACGCCACCGCCGAAGATCAGGCGCTTGTCGCTGGTCAGGCGGTAATAGTCGAGCAGGTAGTTGCAATCTTCCACGCAGTAGTCCTGCGGCAGCAGGGTGCGCGCCAGCTCTTCGCCCAGGGGTTCGGTGGTGATCACCTGGGTGCCGCATGGCATGGATTTGGCGGCCAGCTCTGGCACCAGGTTGCCCAGGTAGGCGTTGCCAGCGACGATGATGAACTTGGCGCGGACCTTGCCCTGTGGGGTATGCACCACGGGGTTGGCGCCGCGCTCGATGCGCACGGCCGGAGTTTGCTCATAGATGATGCCGCCCAGCGACTCGACCGCCGCAGCTTCGCCCAGCGCCAGGTTCAGCGGGTGGATGTGACCGCCGCTCATGTCGAGCATGCCGCCGACGTAGCTGTCGCAGGCCACGACCTCGCGGATGCGCTTCTGGTCCATCAGTTCCAGCTGGTTGTGGCCGAAACGCTCCCAAAGGCGCTTTTGCGATTCCAGGTGGCCCATCTGCTTGCTGGTGAGCGCGGCGAAAACGCCGCCGTCCTTCAGGTCGCACTGGATGTTGTACTTGGCCACGCGCTCGCGAATGATACGCCCGCCTTCGAAGGCCATGTGGCCCAGCAGCTGGGCCTGTTTAGGGCCCACAGTGCGTTCGATCACGTCGATGTCGCGGCTGTAGCTGTTGACGATCTGGCCACCGTTGCGGCCCGAGGCACCGAAGCCGACCTTGGCGGCTTCGACGATGCTCACCTTGAAGCCGTTCTCCAGCAGGAACAGGGCGCTGGACAGGCCGGTGTAGCCGGCGCCGATGATGCATACATCGGTTTCCACCTCACCCTGCAGCGCCGGACGTGGCGGCACCGGGTTGGCCGAGGCGGCGTAGTAGGACTGGGGGTAGGGGGTGTTAGCCATGCTGCAGGAACCTCGTGTTTTATATTTTTAACGAATGTAGCGATGCTATCAATAATAATAAACACCCGCTAGTCGTCTGTTGAAAATCCCTCACACAGTCGCAAGCGACCCTTCTCTATAAAGAGGTTTAGATTCAGTAGCTTAGCGCGAAAAAAAGTGTTGACAGGCTTTTCCAATTGCGTAGAATGCGCACCACACGACAGGCACATAGCTCAGTTGGTTAGAGCACCACCTTGACATGGTGGGGGTCGTTGGTTCGAGTCCAATTGTGCCTACCAAATCGAAGAAGGGGTGATCCGCAAGGGTCACCCCTTTTTTCATTGGTTTTTCCGGCGGTTGGCTGCAACACCGGGAAACTGCGAAAGTTTTTGATTTTTCTGAAAAAAACGCTTTACAGGTGCGCACTTGATCACTAAGATGCGCACCACACGACAGGCACATAGCTCAGTTGGTTAGAGCACCACCTTGACATGGTGGGGGTCGTTGGTTCGAGTCCAATTGTGCCTACCAAACTCCAAAAAGGGCGATCAGCAATGATCGCCCTTTTTGCATGTGCGGGTGAAGCAGCCTGTAACCTTTGGTCACGCTTCGGCCAGCGCGCAGCATGCTAGAATCCGCCCCTTCGAAACGGGAGGTACATGCGTGCGTAAACTGGCTGTGGTAATGGCAGTGCTCGCCCTGGCGGGCTGTGAGAACGAGGTCGAGGGCGTGCACAAGCAGGTGGCTGAACACTTGCACAACCCCAAGACGGCCAAGTTCGGCAACGTGCGGATCGACACCCAGGGCACCATCTGCGGCCAGGTCCGTGGCAAGGACGATGCCGGGCAGTACGAGGCCTACCGCAGCTACGTGGCGTTCAAGCGCGATGGCCAGTACGACATCATCGTGGACGAAACCGGCAACAACCTGCGTATCCGCGAACTGTGCGGCGGTGCCGACCTGCAGCGTCGCGCCGAAGCGCTGGCCAACCAGCCGGCACCCGAAGGCTGGGATGTGGAGGTGGTGCAGGGCGCCAACATGGGCGCGCTCAGCGACATGACGGCCCGCCTGATCGAAAAGGGCATCCCGTCGTCGGTGGAATACCGCGATGGCAAGCCGGTGGTGCTGATGGGGCCGTTCCCTACTCGCGAAGAGGCGCAGGCCCGCCGCGACGAAGTCATGGCCAAATTGGGCACCGACTCGGTGGTCATCCAGCACGGCGCAGCGCGCTGACCTGCGCGGCCAACCCGCTCCCAAGGCGCATGGTAGGCACCTTGCGCCCAGCATTGGCTATGCTTGGGTAGGGAGAGGCTGAGATGGGGGGCGCCTGATGTCGACACTGGAGCGGGCCATAGCCGTGGCCGCCAGGGCGCATGAAGGGCAATACGACAAGGGTGGGGCGGCGTATATCCTTCACCCTTTACGTGTGATGCTGCGGGTTGCCACACCGGAACAGCGCATTGTTGCGGTGCTTCACGATGTGATCGAGGATACCTCGCTGACCCTCTCCGACCTGGCGCGGGAGGGCTTCGCGCTGAAAATTCTCGCAGCCCTGCTGGCGCTCAGCCGGCGTGAAGGCGAAGCTTATCAGGACTTTGTCGTGCGCCTGGGCGACGACCCGCTGGCGCGCACGGTCAAACTGGCTGACCTGGCCGACAACAGTGACCTTTCGCGTATTCCCTGCCCAGGCCCTGCCGACCTGGCGCGGCTGGCGCGCTATCGCGAGGCCAGCGCTTACCTGCAGGCACTTCGTTAGTTCAGCCGCAAGCCTTGAGGTTGACTTGGCATAAGATGCAGATTCAAGCATTCTGAACCGCCATACTCCGTGACCTCGACATAGCCCATGAGCAAGCCAGTGTTCCCCCAGCCCTTTCTAGCGATTGGCTGCTCCCAATGTCGTGACCTCGCTAGCCTGGGTTTCGACATTACCATGGCGTTCCAGCCCATAATCCATGTGCCTTCAGGCAGGCCGTTCGCCTACGAGGCACTGGTTCGCGGTGTGAACGGTGAAAGCGCTGCGCAAATTTTGGCCAAGGTAACTCCCGACAACCTGTACCGCTTTGATCAGGCCTGCCGCGTGAAGGCCATCGAGCAAGCGGCTGGACTGGGCTTGGGACGCCAGAAAAACTGTAAATTGAGCATCAATTTTCTGCCCAATGCCGTCTACCGTGCCAGCACCTGCATCCGGGCTACCTTGGAGGCCACAGTCACATTCGACTTCCCCGCCAATCTGCTGATGTTCGAAGTGACCGAAGGCGAGCGGATCGAGGACACCGAGCACTTGAAGTCGATCTTCAAGGAGTACGAGCGACAGGGCTTCACCACTGCAATAGATGATTTTGGCTCGGGTTACTCAGGGCTGAATCTGCTCGCAGAATTTCAGCCGGCTGTACTCAAGCTGGATATGGCTCTCACTCGGGGAGTCAACCAGGATGTGGTTCGCCAAGCCATCGTGGCCGGTATCGTATTGGTGGCCGAGCGGTTGGGCATTACGCTGATTGCCGAGGGGATCGAGACTGACGAAGAGTGCCAAGCACTGGCGGCGCTGGGAATTGATTTGATGCAAGGGTACCTGTTCGCTCGGCCGCAGGTGAATGGTTTGCCGTTGTTTGAGCGGCTGTCTTGACCTTGAGCTGATGGTGCTCCCCTGGGCGGCACAGCAGGCGCAGGCCGGTAGCAGCGAAAAGCGCCACGCTCATGCCTGGTCAGTCTTCCTTCGGCACCGTCCAGAAAATCTGCACGCCGCCATCGTCACGGTGGGCGAGGGTGACGTTGTCGTTCTCGGCAATTTCCTCGAGCAGGGTTTCCCAGTCGTCCGGGCTTTCCTGTTCCAGGCGGAAGATCAGCGCCGCGCGGCTGCGTTGGGCGGTGGGGCTGTTGATGATCTTCTGGATGCGAACACCCAGCTGAACGTAGCTGCTTGGGGTGGCGGAGGCGGTGCTGGACACAGGAATATCCTTGTTGTGCTGTATGTGCGTACAGTATTTCAGCGTAAGCAATTTCGCAACAGCTTGTCAGGGAAAATCCGGCTAGGCTGGCCAGAGAATTCGCACTGTCGGTGCGGGTCTGGTGTAATGGCGGCCATTTTCGGAAGCTGCGCATGTATCGATTTCTTTCTCGTTTTCCTACCTCTACAGGCCTGGTCCTGCTGATTGCAGGCGACTTTGGTGCGCTTGACGATGCCTGGGCCGATGCCCCCACTGCCGTGGTGATCGAGCCGCTGGTGGTGAGCGGTGCCTACCTGCCCACCCGTACGTTCGACCTGCCGTTCTCGGTCGATACCATCGACTTGTCCCGTGGCACTGACGGCCAGTTGGGCGTCAACCTGTCGGAAGTGCTGGGCAAGGTGCCAGGGCTGGTGGTGCAGAACCGCCAGAACTACGCCCAGGACCTGCAGGTTTCTTCGCGAGGCTACGGCGCCCGCTCGGCCTTCGGGGTGCGGGGCATCAAGCTGATCAGCGATGGGATCCCGGCCAGTACTCCCGACGGTCAAGGGCAAGCGGCCACGCTCAACCTGGATGTGGCCGAGCGCATCGAGGTGTTGCGCGGCCCGGCCGCCACCCTGTACGGCAGCAACGCCGGTGGGGTTATCCAGATGTTCAGCCGCGACGGCCAGGGCCCTGCCCAGGTAGGTGCCGAAACCACCTTCGGCAGCGACGGTTTCAACAAGAACCACCTGAGCGCCGAGGGCGGTAACGACACGGCCGGTTTCCTGCTGGATGCGTCGCGCATGGACACCGACGGCTACCGTGACCACAGCGCGGCGCGCCGTGACCAGACCTTCGCCAAGGTCCATTTCAAGCCGGATAGCGAATCGCGCCTGGCACTGATCTACAGCAGCCTGGAACAGAACGGCACCCAGGACCCTCTGGGGCAGACCTGGGAAGCCTACAAGCACGACCCGCGCTCCAGCGCGGCAGTGGCGCAAACCTATGACACGCGCAAGAGCATCGACCACCAGCAGTTGGGCATGAACTATGAGCGCTACGTGGGTGACGCCACGTTGCAGCTGAACCTGTACGCCGGGCAGCGCCGGGTGGTGCAGTACCTGTCCATTCCCAGGACGGTGGTCTCGAACAGCCAGCGCGGGGGTGGCGTGGTCGACTTCGATCGGCAGTTCCAGGGCGGTACGCTGCGCTGGATCCAGCCGGTTGCGCAGGTGCCCGGCAATCTCACCCTGACCCTTGGCGCCGATTACGACCAGAGCAAGGATGACCGCCGTGGCTACCAGAACTTCAGCGCTGACCAGTTGGGTGTGAAAGGCGAGTTGCGACGTGACGAGCAGGACACCGCCACCAGCCTGGACCCTTACCTGCAGGCGCACTGGGAAATCGGTAACTGGACCAGCGAGCTGGGCTTGCGCTACAGCAGCATGAACATGCGCGTCGATGACCATTACCTGGCCAACGGTGACGCCAGCGGCTCCAAACGGTATCAGCAAGCTACCCCTTCGCTGTCTGTGATGTACGCCTTCACCCCTGATCTGCGTGGTTACGTGAGTGTCGGCAAAGGCTTCGAAACACCCACGCAGGCCGAGATGGCCTATGCACCGGGAGCGGACGAACGATTCAACTTCGGGCTCGAGCCTGCCACCAGCATGCAGTATGAAACGGGCCTGAAGTACCGGCTGAGCGAGCGCACGCGGCTGGACGCCGCCGTTTACCAGATCCAGACCGAAGACGAAATAGTCGTGGACCGTGCGACGGACGGCCGAACCAGCTATCGCAATGCCGGGCGAACCCTTCGGCGTGGCTTCGAGGCCCGCCTGCAGCAGGATTGGAACGACCAGTGGCAGGCCACTGTGGTGTACACCCGCACCGACGCGCGCTATGCCGAAAACGTCAGCCAGGCCATCGCACGTGGCAACCGCCTGCCAGGTGTGCCCCAGGACAACCTGTACGGCGAGGTGCTGTGGAAGCCGGTGGCGGCGGTCAGCATGGGCCTGGAAGGGCAGTACCGCAGCAAGGTGTATGTCGACGACAGCAACGCTGCCAAGGCGGCGCCGGCCTATGCCGTGTTCAATTGGCGTACGCGCTTCGAGCAGCATGTCGGCCCATGGACATTCCACCAGCTGGTGCGCCTGGACAACCTGTTCGACCGGCAATATGTAGGGTCGGTGATCGTCGGCGACAGCAACGGGCGTTACTACGAGGCCGCGCCTGGGCGCTCATGGTATGCGGGGGCGGGTTTGGCGTACCGGTTCCAGTGACGGGCTACAGGGGCCGGGTGGCGCCTGCAGGGGCTGCCCAGCCACCGCTGGCAGTGCCGGTAGCGGTAGAATCAGCACCTGATCATACGCTTCAGAGGTAGATGCGGTGGAATTGCAGCAGGGCTTCGTCCTGACCCGGCATTGGCATGACACGCCCGAAGGGACCTGCGTGGAATTCTGGCTGGCTACCGATCAGGGGCCCCGGCAATTGCGCCTTGCCCCTCAGGACTCGGTGGCTTTCATCCCGCTGGCGCAGGCTGAACATGCCCGGGTGTTGTTGGCCAAAGAGCCAGGTGTACAGCTCAAGCCCTTGCAGTTGAAGGACTTCGAGCAGCGCCCGGTCATGGGGCTGTATTGCCGCCAGCACCGGCAGCTGATGCAACTGGAGCAACGCCTGCGCAACGCCGGCATCGACGTTTTCGAAGCCGACATTCGCCCGCCCGAACGCTACCTGATGGAGCGCTTCATCACCGCCCCCGTGCAGTTCACCGGCAAGCCTGATGCACAGGGCGTGCTCTGCGAAGCTCAGCTCAGGCCGCTGGCAGGTTACCGTCCACCGCTGCGCCTGGTGTCGCTGGACATCGAAACCAGCGAACGTGGGGAGTTGTACAGCATTGCCCTGGAGGGCTGTGGCCAGCGTCAGGTATACATGCTTGGCAAACCCAACGGCGACCCGGCGGGGGTAGACTTCGATCTGCACTACTGCGCCGACCGCGCCGAGCTGCTGGTGTGCCTGAACCAGTGGATGGCGCTGCACGACCCCGACGCGATCATTGGCTGGAACCTGATCCAGTTCGACCTGCGCGTGCTGCATGAGCACGCCAAGGCGTTGCAGGTAGCGCTGGCCTTGGGGCGCAGAGGCGCAGCCATGACCTTGCGAAGCCAGGGCGGCGGTGGCCACGTATTCGCCGACGCCCCGGGGCGCTTGTTGATCGATGGCATCGAGGCGCTGCGCTCGGCCACCTGGAGTTTCCCATCGTTCAGCCTCGAAAACGTCGCCCAGACGCTGCTCGGCGAAGGCAAAGCCATCGACACACCGTACCAGCGCATGGACGAAATCAACCGGCGCTTCGCCGAAGACAAACCGGCCCTGGCAAGGTACAACCTGAAGGACTGTGAGCTGGTGACGCGGATCTTCGCCCACACCCGCCTGCTCGAGTTCCTGCTGGAACGCTCATCGGTTACCGGCCTGGCGGTGGACCGCAGCGGCGGGTCGGTCGCCGCGTTTTGCCACTTGTACATTCCGCATATGCACCGCCTGGGGTACGTGGCGCCCAACCTGGGCAGCCGCCCGGACGAAGCCAGCCCTGGCGGCTTCGTCATGGACTCGCGCCCAGGTTTGTACGACTCGGTACTGGTCCTGGATTACAAAAGCCTGTACCCCTCGATCATTCGCACCTTCCTGATCGACCCGGTGGGCCTGGTGGAAGGTTTGCAACGTCCTGACGATGAGCACTCGGTGGAGGGTTTCCGTGGCGGGCGCTTTTCCCGCAGCCAGCATTGCCTGCCGGCCATCGTCGAGCGTGTGTGGCAGGGCAGGGAGGCGGCCAAACGCGAGGGTAACTCGCCGTTGTCCCAGGCACTGAAGATCATCATGAACGCGTTCTACGGCGTGCTGGGTTCCAGCGGTTGCCGCTTCTTCGACCCCCGGCTGGCCTCGTCCATCACCTTGCGTGGGCACCAGATCATGCACCAGACCCGGGCGCTGATCGAGGCCCGGGGTTTCGACGTGATCTATGGCGATACCGACTCCACCTTCGTCTGGCTCAAGGGTGCCCATGCCGAGGAAGACGCGGTGCGCATCGGTCGCGAGCTGGTGGCCCAGGTCAACCAGTGGTGGCAAACGCACCTGCGCGAAAGCATGAACCTGGACTGCGCCCTCGAGCTTCAGTTCGAGGTGCATTACCGGCGTTTCCTGATGCCCACCATCCGTGGTACCGACGAGGGCAGCAAGAAACGCTATGCCGGGCTCAGGCAGCGGGCTGATGGCACAGAAGAAATGGTGTTCAAGGGCCTGGAATCGGTGCGCACCGACTGGTCACCGCTGGCCCGGCAGTTTCAGCAGGAGCTCTACGCACGCGTGTTTCGTGGTGAGCCGTACCGTGATTACCTGTGTGACTATGTACAGCGCACGCTGGCGGGTGAAAACGACGAGCTGCTGGTCTATCGCAAGCGCTTGCGGCGGCCACTGGCCGACTATCAGCGCAATGTCCCGCCCCATGTGCGTGCCGCACGCCTGGCCGACGACTACAACAAGCGCCTGGGCCGCCCGCTGCAATACCAGCGCGGCGGCTGGATCAGCTATGTGATCACCACCGCAGGCCCAGAGCCGCTGGAAAACCTGCAAGCCCCCATCGACCATGATCATTACATCAGCCGGCAGTTGCAGCCGGTGGCTGATGCCATCCTGCCTTTTGTCGGCGACGACTTCGCGCGGCTGATCGACCATCAACTGCTGCTGTTCTGAACGGGTAGTAGATAGCTAGCCGTCGGCATGCCCTGAACCTGCACAAACTCTAGCCTCAACGCCATCGCGGAGGCACAGATGCAGGGCAAATCCACTTCACCTTCGAATGCGGTCGACGCGCTTGCCATCGCGCAAGCCTGCCAGGACCATTACATTGCACAGCGGCTGCCGGCCTGGATGGCGAAGCTGACGATGGCCGACTACCGGCTGCTGAGCCAGGCACTGTCGCAGTTGCTGGCTTGCCGGGAAGGGCTGACGCAAGCCCTGGCACAGGTGCGCAACCTGGATGATTTCAGCCGGCCTTTGCTGCAGCAGGCGCTGGCCCGGTTTGGCACCCTGGATGCCGACCGCGTGTGCCTGCGGCAATGGTATTACTTCACGTCGCCGACCATCAGTTATGTGACCGGTCGGCTGCCGGTCGCCGACAGCGATTACTACGATACGCCGCTGCTGGAGGCAGCGCTGGGCAACTTCACCGAGGCCGAGCAGCATGATCAGCCCCGCAAGAATTGCCTGGTGGATGCGCTGGGCGCCACGCGTACTGAGCTATCGGCAACGGCTTTCGTCAGGCTGTGCCGCACGCTGGACCTTGGCCAGCAGTACCAGGCGCACCTGGCGGGTGTTTTTCAGCCAAGCGTGCGCGAGCTGCTGGTTCGCCGCCAACGCTATGGCATGCTGGCCGATGCGCTTGCAGCCAGCGCACAGGGCATGTTGAGCGCGGCCCAGCTGCACTGGGTGGTGCAACTGTGCATGCATGACACGCTTGGCACCCTCGCGGGATCGCCGGTCAGCGTCCGCCGGCTGGAACTGTTTGGTTGCCGCATGCAGCAGATCGTGGTGCTGGATGTCATTGCCGAGGGGACGTTCTACAACACCAGTAAGTACGTCCTGGTGTATGTACCTGGCGACCCCGCAGGCCCCTGGAGCGTGTGCAACGACCTGGAACACTACGCCCGCCGGGTGCTTGGCAAGCGTTTGCGCAAGAACGACTACCGGCGTTTCTTCAGCCGCTTCGTGCGCCGTCGCGACAGCCAGCGGTTTTTCTCTGCCGTGGGTGAGCGGCTCGACGATGTCACCCACTGGGCGACCCGCAGCCTTGATGAACAGACGCATGCCTATGGTTTACCGCTGTTCGATGCCCTGGCTGATGACTGGATTGGCCAGGTCAAGGATGACGCGGCGATCATCGCCCCGCCAGTGGCGATGCTCGATCGCCAGGCTCAGGCCGAGCATGCCCGCCGTTTACAGGCTGAAGGGCAAACCCTGCTCGGCATCGCAGGGCTTTTCGTGCCCGCAATTGGCGCGGTGATGCTGGGTGTGATGGCCTGGGAACTGCTTGAGCAAAGCTTCCAGGCGGTCAGTGACTGGCAACAGAACGAACGCAATGCTGCGCTGGCCCACCTGCTGAATGTGGGTAAAGGGTTGTTGACCGTTGGTGCAACCGTTGCTGTTGTCGCGGCGGCGCGACGTGCCTGGAGCGTGGTAGACCCACTGGTGCCGGCGCAGCTGCCAGGTGGCGAGGAAAAACTGTGGAACACCGACCTGGAACCCTACCGTTGTGGCACCCCGCCGCCTACCGCAGTGCGGGACGAGCAGGGGGTGTATCGCCTGGCCGAGCGCTGCTGGATCAGCATGGACGGTCACTGGTATGAGGTGGCGTGGCGCAAGAACGATGAACAATGGCAGTTGCTCCCTTACCAGGGCTATGCCCCCTTGCTCCGCCACAATGGCGCCGGTGCGTGGCGGCTGTGGTGCGAGCAGCCCGCCGAATGGGCAGACGCGCGCCAGCTGTTCCGCCGCCTGGGCAAGCCCTACAGCGACCTCGATGACCTGCAGATCGACCAGGCGCTGGCCATCCACGGGCTGGACGACCAGCACTTGCGGGCATGGCATGTGTATGGCCGAGCACCTGAGGCAGCGCTGGCTGACACGGTGCAGCGGCTGCTGTTCGCCGCGCGGATCCACACGTTGGTCGGTCAACTGCGCGAAGGTGCCGCCACCGCCGATCAGCAATTGCTGGCGCGGGTGCTGAGCCTTCCCCAGGCGGCAGGGCTGCACGGGCGCGCGCTGGCCGAAGTGGCCTGGGCCGGGCGCCGGGAGCTGCTGCAAGCCATGTACGAGGAGCACAACACCGGCCCGCAAACCCCTTGCCCGTTGCAACGGGCCTTCGCCAGCCTGCACCGCCTGGCGGCCAGGGAAGTGATGCGCAATGCCGGCGAGGACGACCTGCAGCACCTGCAAGAGACCGGGCGCGTGCCGCTGTTCATGGCCGAGGCGGCCAGGCTGCAGGTTACGCGGATTCGAACCGCGCGGGTCTTCGAGGCGCTGCGCATCGATACCCCACAGAATCTCGACCTGGCGCGGGTTGTGCTGAACCTGCTGGGGCAGGTGCCGGGGGCCGGAGGGCCAGGCTGGCGATTGTTCGACGGTGAGGCCAGCGAGCCGCTGCTGACAATCGAAGGCGCGGGCCCAACCTTCGATCTGCTGCACCAGCATGGGGTGTTTCGCTTGCACGACCGTGCCCAGCCCAACGCCGGTGCTGCCGGGGAGCTGTTCGAAACACTGGCGGCGGCGTACGACGCCGAGGCACGAGCGGCCAGCCGGCAGCCTGCTGTGTTCGCACCCGCCCTGCGCCAGGCGGTGGCAGACCTCGCCTTCAACCAGCGGCCAGCCGTGCTGGTCGCCCTTGGCATGGGCCAGCGCCGCGGCGCCTTCGTGGCACCGCTGCGGCTCGCTGACGGCCGCATTGGCTACCCCATGGCCGGCGGCAGGTTATGGGCTGCGTTCGGGCGGCTCAGGCCGCGGGCGCTGCAGGCACGCCTGCGCGACCTGTACCCGGCCTTCAGCGACGAGCAGGTTGGCCAATGGTTGGCGTCAGCCGATGCCCGGGCCAGGTTGAACGGCCTGGAGGCGCAATACCGACAGCTCAACAGCCACCTCGACAGGTGGGTATTCAATGCTGTTGCCACACCTGAACTGACTGCCCGACGTGAATTCAGAAAAGGCTTGATCGACTGCTGGCGCTTGCTCGTCCCCGAGTTGCAGGACCAGGCATCTGTGCAGGGCGGGCGCTTCATGCTGACCCAGACCCGCAGCCGTTTGCGCCAACTGCCTGGCCTGCCGGCCCAAGTGAGTTTCGCGCACGTGTCCATACTGGCCTTGCGCGCCATGCGGCTGGAGCAGGTGCCCGACGATTTCCTGCAGGCGTTTCCCAACTTGCGCAACCTGGAAATCACCAATTGCCGGCTCAGGCGCCTGCCGTTGCCTCAGATGCTGGCACAAAGGCTGGAGGTGCTCGACCTGTCAGGCAATCAGATCGAGCTCGACGAAAGCCAGGCGCTGGTCCTGGCCGGTTGCCGCTCCCTGGTGTACCTGAACCTTTCGGACAACCCTTTGCGCCGGGCATTTTCCGTGTTCGCCATGACCGAGCTCAACGCCTTGCACCTGTCACGCACGCGATTGCCGGAGTTTCCCTACGGCACGCTGGACGCGCCGCAACTGCACACGCTTGACCTCAGTGGCAACAGTATTTCAGTGCTGCCTGACGACCTGCATCAGTCACACTTGTGGCGCGCGGGCCGGGTCGAACTGTCGGGCAACCTGCTGGCGGCAGCATCGCAGGCGTCTTCCAGCTGGCATTGGCTCGAGGCAAGTCGCGTGCCGTATCGGTTCCGTTATCTGGACCTGGTGGCGGCAGAACGTCGCGATGAAATGGCCGCGTTGTGGGTTCATCTGGAAGCCGATGAGGTATCGGACGACTTCTTCAAGACGTTGTCCGTACTGACCACCTCCGGCGCATTCAAGTTTTCCTCCACCGCCTGCGCGCTGGCAGCCCGGGTACTGGAAATGTTCGAAGCAATGAGTGAAGACACTGCGCTGCGGCTGGAGCTGTTCAGGCACGCCGCGGCGACGGATTGCCAAGACAACGCCACTGCCCGTTTCGCTGACCTGGAAGTGCGCTTGATGATATGGCGTACGCGCCGCCAGCAGGGTGGGCGCCCCCCGGAGCAGGGCTTGTTGTGGCTCGGCGGGCAGTTATGGCGCTTGGCGTTGCTCGATCAGTTCGCGGCAGAACATGCCCGCCGGTTGGGGGCCGGCAGTGAGTCACTCGAATTCGCCCTGGCTTACCGTGTTGCCTTGCGCACGGCCCTGGATTTGCCCGCCCAGCCCGGGGAGATGTTGTATACCGATATTGCCCGGCTGCAGGACACCGACCTTCGTTCGGCGCGTGCCTTCGTGCTGGCAGCGCAGACCCGCGACGGCATGGCTGAATACCTTGCCAGGCAACGCTTCTGGCAGGATTACCTGCGGGGCAGTTTCCCCGATCGCCTGCAAGTGCCGCAGGACATGCATGATGAACTGGAGCGGCTGATGGCGCTGGGCAACCAGGAAGCGCAGGTCGAGCGGCTGCAGATTCGGAATCAGCAGCGTGAGCATGCCCTGCTGTTGCAACTGACCCTCGAAGCCCTGGACAGAAACGCGCCCGGCGACAGCACGACGGGGTGAAACGGCCAGCGCAGCGCTGCCAGCCGGTGGCTATGCGCTATGCTCAGAGCAGGCGGCGATGTTTGCACAGGCCTCGCCGCCCGGTCACGGAAATCGGAAGTTACCTTTGTGGCAAGCACGCCATGGGCTGTTGGTTTAGGCTCCCGCGTCGGATCTTTCTCCATGATCTGTAGTCTTTGGTTTATCGAGAGAATAAGGAGATATGCATGCTCGTCCGCTCACTGACCCTCGCCACCCTGCTCGCGCTTGCCGGCCCTTTGCATGCCGCTGACAGTGACGCACCGTTGGCCAAGGAACTGGGCAAGGCGCGGCCATTGGTGGTCATAGCGCCGAGCAGCGCCGACCCCACCCTGCGTGGGCTCAACAAAGCGCTCGAAGACCCGGCTACCCAGGCAAAATTCAAGGAGCGCAGCCTGGTGCTGTACAGCGTGGCGCAAATGATGGGCAAACGGGAGGACAAGAACCTCGAGCAGCAAACCACCATGGCGCTGATCCGCGAACTGAAGCTGGGGGCGAGCAAAGGCACCAAGGTGATTCTGGTGGGCAAGGATGGTGAGCGGCATGTGCTCAAGGATGACGAAGACAACACCGCCCTCGATCCCCAGGTGATCTTCGAGGCAGTCGATGCGCTGCCCGCGAGCGAGAAGGCGGTAACCGCACCAGAGCCGGTGGCGGCCGCACCGCAAACCAAGGCCAAAGACAGCAAACCTGCCAAACCGGCCAAGCCTGCCGCCCCGCCCAAGCCGCTGGAAGACTGACCGGGTGCGGCCCTGAGCTTGCTCAGGGCCGTTGCCACGCAGGCCTGGCTCAGTCAGGAGAAGCTGGCGAAATGTGCCTGCATCCGCGCGGCGTCAGCCTGCCGGCCGCTGAACAGTTCGAATGCCTTCACAGCCTGGAACACCGCCATGTTGCTACCGTCCAGTGTGCGGCAGCCCAGCGCCCGTGCAGCGCGCAGCAGTTCGGTTTCCAGCGGGAAGTAGATGATCTCCGCCACCCACAGCCGTGCATGCAGCAGCGCCACTGGCAGCGGCGTGCCGGGTAGCTTGGCCATGCCGACCGGGGTGGTGTTGACCAGCCCGTCCGCATCGGCCAGTGCCGTGGCCAAGTCACCGCCAAGCATTGCCCGCCCCGCACCGAAATGCGCATTCAGGTTGTCGACCAGTGCCTGAGCGCGGGCGGTATCCACTTCGAACAACACCAGCTGTTCAACCCCTTCGCCCAGCAAGGCATGCGCCACCGCCGAGCCCGCGCCGCCAGCCCCCATCTGCACCACCTTGCGGCGGGCCACATCGGGCAGGCCGCGGCGCAAACCTTCGGCAAAGCCCAGGCAATCGGTGTTGTGGCCAACCCGCTTGCCGTCCTTGAGTACCACGGTGTTGACCGCGCCGATGCCGCGCGCTTCATCCGACAGCTCGTCGAGCAAAGGCAGGATCGCCTGCTTGAACGGGTAGGTGATGTTCAGGCCGGTAAAACCCGTGTGCTGCGCAGCGTCGAGCAGGCCGGGCAGGGCGCTGTCGTCCAGTTGCAACTGGTCGGCGTCGATCAGCCGGTACAGATAGCGCAGGGCCTGGGCATCGCCTTCGTGCTCGTGCAGGGCCGGGGTGCGCGACAGTTGGATACCCCGGCCGATCAGGCCGGCAAGGATGGCAGGCTGGCTCATGCTGCACGCTCCTTGAGCAGTTCGGCGAAGTGGCTGATGGCCATGCGGTAGCCGTGGCTTCCCAGGCCGCAGATGACGCCGACCGCGATCGACGAAACGAACGACACGTGGCGGAACGGTTCACGTTTGTGCACATTGGACAGGTGCACTTCGATGACCGGTACTTCGCTGGCCACCAGCGCATCGCGAATGGCTACCGAGGTGTGGGTCCAGGCACCTGGATTGATCACGATACCGGCGCAGCGATTGCGCGCGGCGTGGATCCAGTCGATCAGTTCACCTTCATGGTTGGTTTGCCGGAATTCGACTTCCAGGCCGTGGGCATTGGCAGTGTTGGCGCAGTGTTGGCCAAGGTCGGCGAGGGTTTCGTAACCATACTGGGCCGGCTCTCGGGTGCCCAGCATGTTCAGGTTGGGGCCGTTGAGCACGAGAATCAGGGGCGTCATGACGGGCTTCGCTTTGTTGTTGTTGGATGTGCCTAGTTTTGTACTGACTGGTTAGTTCCGTCAATTGAGGGGAGCCGCCGTGCTGGGAAAGTGGGCGATTATCGAACCGCGTTCGCCGCCAAGGCGCGCTGGCGCACAGGCTGCACGCCTTACAGAATTGTAATTTTCATGCCACCACCCCGATAACCAGCCTTCTCTACAGTCCCTCGCCACCCTTCGTCGACGAGGACCTGTTCCGTGCTCATCCCCCGCAAGTTCGCCTTGCTCTGCCTGCTGCTGGTTGGCGCTACGAGCGCCCACGCCAGCCAGCGCTTGAGCTTGCCCCAGGCGCTGGCCGCCGCTTTTGCCCAGAACCCGGAACTGGCTGCCACCAGCCGCGAAATCGGCATTGCCGACGGCGAGCGGCACCAGGCCGGGTTACTGCCCAACCCCGAGCTGGCGTGGGAGGTGGAGGACACGCGCCGGGACACCAGCACCACCACCATCACCCTCAGCCAGCCGCTGGAATTGGGCGGCAAGCGCGCTGCACGCATCGCTGCGGCCGGCCTCGGTCAGGCGATCGCCCGGCTTGACCTGGAACGCCAGCGCAATGGCCTGCGTGCCGATGTGGTCCAGGCGTTCCATGCCGCCTTGCGAGCACAGACCGCGCTGGAGCTGGCGCAGCAATCCCAGGCCTTGACCACCCGCGGCTTGCGGGTGGTGCAGGGGCGGGTCACTGCCGGCCAGTCATCGCCCGTGGAGGCCACCCGCGCCCAGGTGCAACTGGCCCAGGCCGAGGCCCAACTGCGCCGCGCGCAAACCCAGCGTAGCGTGGCCTACCAGGCCCTGGCGCGTTTGACCGGCAGCCCGCTGGCCAGCTTCGACAGCTTGCAGGCGGCCAACCTTTCGCTTGGGGCCGCGCCCAGTCCTGACACCTTGCTCGCCCACGTCGAGCAAACGGTCGAGTGGCGCCTGGCCGCCGCCCAGGTCGAGCGTGGCGATGCGGCGTTGGGCACGGAAAAGGCTCAGCGCATTCCCAACCTCACCGTCAGCCTTGGCAGCCAGTACAGCCGCGAAGAGCGCGAGCGGGTGAACGTGGTTGGCCTGTCCATGCCGCTGCCGTTGTTCGACCGTAACCAGGGCAACGTGCTGGCGGCGGCGCGCCGTGCCGACCAGGCGCGTGACTTGCGCAATGCCGTGGCCCTGCGCTTGCGCAGCGAAACCCGCAGCGCCGTCGACCAATGGGCCACGGCCATGCAGGAGGTGGCGGCCTACGACCGCACCATCCTGCCGGCTGCACAGCAAGCCGTGGACACCGCCACCCGTGGTTTCGAAATGGGCAAGTTTGCTTTTCTCGATGTACTCGATGCCCAGCGCACGCTGATCGAGGCCCGTGGCCTGTACCTCGAGGCCCTGGCCACGGCTGCCGATGCACGCGCGCGGGTCGAGCGTATCTACGGCGACCTCGATGACATGGGCAACCCAATGACCAGCAGGAGCAGCAATGACTAACCCACGCAAGTTGGCCCTTCTGGCAGCCACCCTGGCCGCGTTAGGCCTCGGTGGCCTGGCCTGGACCGGTACACTCGGCCAGGCAGCCACTGCCCAGCCAGCTGAAGACAGCCATGAGCATGGCGAGGCGGACGCCGCCGAAGGCCATGCAGAAACAGAGCACGACGATGAACAAGGGCAGGTGCACCTGTCCATCGCCCAGATCGAAGCTGCCGGGGTGCAGTTGGTTGCTGCCGGGCCGCGCGCGCTGGGTACAGCCATAAACTTCCCCGGTGAAATCCGTTTTGACGAGGACCGCACCGCCCACGTGGTACCGCGGGTGCCGGGTGTGGTCGAGGCAGTCCAGGCCGAATTGGGCCAGGCGGTCAAGCGCGGGCAGGTGCTGGCGGTAATCGCCAGCCAGCAGATCTCTGACCTGCGCAGCGAGCAGCAGGCTGCCCAACGCCGCCTTGAGCTGGCGCGCCTGACCTTGCGCCGCGAACAACAGCTGTGGCAGGAGCGCATCAGCGCCGAGCAGGATTACCTGCAAGCGCGCCAGGCGCTGCAGGAGGCCGAAATAGCCTTGGCCAATGCCCGGCAGAAGGTCGCGGCGGTGGGGCCGGCAGGTGCCGGCAACCGCTATGAACTGCGCGCACCGTTCGACGCCGTGGTCGTGGAGAAACACCTGAGCGTGGGTGAGGTGGTCGACGCGACCAGCAACGCCTTCACCCTGTCTGACCTGAGCCGGGTGTGGGCGACTTTCGCCGTGGCACCGCGTGAGTTGGACAAGGTACGCACCGGCCGTACGGTCATGGTCAGCGCGCCAGACCTGGGGGCCCAGGTCGAAGGCAAGGTCAATTACGTTGGCAGCCTGCTCGGCGAACAGAACCGTGCCGCCACCGTCCGTGCCAGCCTGGCCAACCCTGACGGCGCCTGGCGCCCCGGTTTGTTCGTCAATGTTGCGGTCAGCATCGAACGTTTCGAGGCTGCGGTAGTGGTGCCTGAAATCGCCCTGCAAAGCCTGGACGCGCAGACCGTGGTATTTGCCCGTACCGAGCAGGGCTTCGAGGCCCGACCCGTAACCACCGGCCGTCGCGATGCCGGGCAGGTGGAAATCACCAGCGGCCTGGCCGCCGGAACCCAGGTGGCTGCCGCCGGCAGCTTCGTTCTCAAGTCGGAGCTGGGCAAAGGCTCGGCCGAGCACAGCCATTGACCAGGGGGACGCCTGCATGTTCGAACGCCTGATCCAATTTGCCATCGAGCAGCGCCTGGTGGTGATGCTGGCTGTGGTCCTGATGGCCGCGGTGGGCATTCACAGCTACCGGCAGTTGCCGATCGACGCCGTACCGGATATCACCAACGTCCAGGTGCAAATCAACACGGCCGCACCCGGTTACTCGCCCCTGGAGACCGAGCAGCGCATCACCTTCGCCATCGAAACCGCCATGGCCGGCCTGCCCGGGCTCAAGCAGACGCGCTCGCTGTCGCGCTCGGGGTTGTCACAGGTCACGGTGATCTTCGAGGACGGCACCGACCTGTTCTTCGCCCGCCAGTTGGTCAACGAGCGCCTGCAAGTGGCGCGCGAGCAACTGCCCGAGGGCATCGAGGCTGGCATGGGGCCGATCTCCACCGGGCTGGGGGAGATTTTTCTGTGGACGGTGGAAGCCGAAGAGGGGGCCCTGAAGGAAGACGGCACCCCCTACAGCGCAACCGACCTGCGCGTGATCCAGGACTGGATCATCAAGCCGCAGTTGCGCAACGTGCCCGGGGTGGCAGAGGTCAACAGCATTGGCGGGCACGCCAAGCAGTACCTGATTGCGCCGGACCCCAAGCGCCTGGCGGCCTACACGCTCACCCTCAACGACCTGGTCGCGGCGCTGGAGCGTAACAACGCCAACGTCGGCGCGGGTTACATCGAACGTAACGGCGAGCAGTTGCTGATCCGCGCGCCTGGCCAGGTGGCCTCGGCCGATGATATCGCCAATATCGTCATCTCCAGCGTGGACAGCACCCCGATCCGCGTCAGCCACGTTGCCCAGGTAGGCCTCGGCGAAGCGTTGCGCTCGGGGGCGGCGACCGAAAACGGCCGCGAGGTGGTGCTGGGCACGGTATTCATGTTGATCGGCGAAAACAGCCGCACGGTATCCCAGGCAGTGGCTGCCAAACTGGTGGAGATCAACCGCAGCCTGCCCGAAGGGGTGTCGGCGGTGACCGTGTACGACCGCACGAACCTGGTGGAAAAGGCCATCGCCACGGTGAAGAAGAACCTGATCGAGGGGGCCATTCTGGTGATCGCCGTGCTGTTCCTGTTCCTGGGGAACATTCGCGCGGCACTGATCACCGCCATGGTCATTCCATTGTCGATGCTGTTTACCTTCACGGGCATGTTCGCCAACAAGGTCAGCGCCAACCTGATGAGCCTGGGCGCGCTGGATTTCGGCATCATTGTCGACGGCGCGGTGGTGATCGTGGAAAACGCCATCCGCCGACTGGCGCATGCCCAGCAACGGCATGGCCGCATGCTGACGCGCAGCGAGCGCTTGCACGAGGTGTTTGCCGCCGCCCGTGAAGCACGGCGGCCACTGATCTACGGGCAGTTGATCATCATGGTGGTGTACCTGCCGATCTTTGCCCTGACCGGGGTCGAAGGCAAGATGTTCCACCCCATGGCCTTCACCGTGGTCATCGCCCTGCTTGGCGCGATGCTCCTTTCGGTGACCTTCGTACCCGCTGCGATCGCCCTGTTCGTCACCGGCAAGGTCAAGGAAGAAGAGGGCCTGGTAATGCGCACCGCGCGGCAGCGTTATGCGCCGGTGCTGGCCTGGGTGCTGGGCCGGCGCCGGCGTGCATTTGCCGGGGCAGCGGCCTTGGTGCTGTTGTCCGGGGTAATGGCCAGCCGCATGGGCAGTGAATTCATCCCCAGCCTCAGCGAGGGTGATTTTGCCCTGCAGGCCCTGCGTGTGCCGGGCACCAGCCTGTCGCAATCGGTGGACATGCAGCAGCGCCTGGAGCAGGCCATCATCGCCCAGGTGCCCGAGGTGGAGCGGGTGTTTGCCCGTACCGGTACCGCCGAGATCGCTGCCGACCCGATGCCGCCGAATATTTCCGATGCCTATGTGATGCTGCGCCCGCGCGAGCAATGGATCGACCCCGGTAAGTCACGCGAGGCGCTGATCGCCGACGTGCAACGTGCCGCCGCCAGTGTTCCCGGCAGCAATTATGAGTTGTCGCAGCCGATCCAGTTGCGTTTCAACGAGCTGATTTCCGGTGTGCGCAGTGATGTGGCGGTGAAGCTGTTCGGTGACGACATGCAGGTGCTCAACCGTACTGCCGCACAGATCGCCGGCAGCCTGCAGGGCGTACCCGGTGCGTCCGAGGTGAAGGTCGAGCAGACCACGGGCCTGCCGGTGCTGACCATCGACATCGACCGCGACAAGGCTGCCCGCCATGGCCTGAACGTGGGCGATGTGCAGGATGCCATCGCCACCGCGGTGGGCGGCCGCAAGGCGGGCACCTTGTATGAAGGTGACCGGCGATTCGATATGGTGGTGCGCCTGTCGGAAACCTTGCGTACCGACGTGGATGGGCTGGCCAGCCTGCTGATCCCGGTGCCGGCCAGTGGGGCTGCGGGCACCGGGCAGATCGGCTTCATCCCGCTGTCGCAGGTGGCCACCCTTGACCTGCAACTGGGGCCGAATCAGGTCAGCCGCGAAGACGGCAAGCGGGTGGTGGTGGTCAGCGCCAACGTGCGGGGGCGCGACCTGGGCTCGTTCGTGCAGGAGGCCGAGCAGGTATTGCGCGGCCAGGTGCCGATACCGCCTGGGTACTGGACACGCTGGGGTGGCCAGTTCGAACAGCTGCAATCGGCGGCCGAGCGCCTGCAAGTGGTGGTGCCAGTGGCCTTGCTGCTGGTCATGGCGTTGCTGTTGATGATGTTCAACAACCTCAGGGATGGCCTGCTGGTGTTCACTGGAATTCCGTTCGCCCTCACAGGGGGCGTCCTGGCCCTGTGGTTGCGCGACATTCCCTTGTCGATTTCCGCTGGCGTGGGCTTCATTGCCCTGTCGGGGGTGGCCGTGCTCAATGGCCTGGTGATGATTGCCTTCATCCGCGGCTTGCGTGAGCAGGGGCGAACGCTGCGGGCGGCGGTCGAGGAGGGCGCGCTGACCCGTTTGCGCCCGGTACTGATGACCGCGCTGGTGGCGTCACTGGGCTTCATTCCCATGGCCTTGGCGACGGGCACCGGGGCTGAGGTGCAGCGGCCGTTGGCGACCGTGGTGATTGGCGGAATCCTGTCTTCGACCGCCTTGACCTTGCTGGTATTGCCGGCGTTGTACCAATGGGCTTATCGACGCGAAGAGGCGCAGGAGGGGTAAAGCCCTGAGGCCGCTGAGGCGGCCCATCGCGGCACACCTCCACCCTGCAGGGTGTGCCTGGTGGGAGTAACTGTCTTTCTCAAAATTTGAAAAGCCTGCGCGATTCAACCTCTGGGAGCGGGCAAGCCCGCGAAGCAGGCGACGCGGTGTCTGGCACCGGCTGCGCCGGTGTTCGCGGGCATGCCCGCTCCCACAGGGGGTCTGCGCTGGCTTGGAGTGGCCGCCGTACTTGCAGCAGCAACTGTCTTTCTCAAAATTTGAAGCCTGCGCGATTCAACCTGTGGGAGCGGGCAAGCCCGCGAAGCAGGCGACGCGGTGTCTGGCACCGGCTGCGCCGGTGTTCGCGGGCATGCCCGCTCCCACAGGGGGTCTGCGCTGGCTTGGAGTTGCCGCCGTACTTGCAGGAGCAACTGTCTTGCTCAAATTTTGAAAAGCCTGCGCGATTCGTTGTGGGAGCGGGCTCTAGGCATCTGCGGCATTCAGCTTGTCATTCACCGCTCTCACTCCAGACTCTAATCCCCTCCCAAGACACACGCGGTCTTGTGTCGCGATGGGCTGCCAGGCAGCCCCAGGATCTCAAACCGAGCCTTGAACGCCTTGGCCTACACCCTCGGCGTTGGGTTCATCATGCAGCGATATCCGGGACGTTTCCGGCAACGCCAGCCCGCCGAGCAAAGCCACCAACGCAATCACCACCAGGTAGAACGCCGGCGCCAGGCTGCTGCCGGTCTGCCCGATCAGCCAGGTCGCGACCAGCGGCGCGGTGCCACCGAACAGCGTATAGGCCACGTTGTAGGTAATGGCAGAAGCGGTGTAGCGGGTCCGGGTCGGGAAGCTCTCCGACAGCAATGCCGCAGTCACCACCCCGCTGCACAGCGCGCCGACCGCCAGCAGAATCACCCCCAGCAGGGCCCCCGGCATCGAGCCGGAGCTGGCCAGCCAGTAGGCCGGGAACACGCACAGCATCACCCAAAGGCAGGTGAAGCCGATGGTCTTGCGCCGCCCGAACCGGTCCGACAGCGCCCCCGCCAGCGGGCAGCCGATGGCGGCGAACAGCAGGGCTACGGTGGTGACCAGCAGCGACTGCGCCCGGGTCAGGTTGCCGACCAGTTGCAGGTAGGTGGCGAAGTAGGTGGTGAACATGTAGAACGACAACGCCGTCAGCGAAATGAACGCCCCCAGGTTGCGAATGGCCCGGCCGTGGTGGCGCAGGGTTTCCTTGAGTGGCGAATGCTCGTGCTCCTTGCCCTGGGCCACGGCTTCCCGGAATGCCGGGGTTTCTTCCATGCGCCAGCGCAGGTACAGGCCGACCAGGCCCAGTGGCGCGGCGATCAGGAACGGAATGCGCCAGCCCCAGGCAGCCATGGCTTCGCTGGACAGGCTGGCTTCCAGGCTATAGGCGATCACCGCCGCACAGGCGAACGCGGAAAAGGTCGAAACCGGTACGAAGCTGCCGTAGAAAGCCCGCTTGTCGTTGGGCGCGTGTTCCATCAGGTAGGCGCAGGCCCCGGCGTATTCGCCACCGGCAGAAAACCCCTGCAGGCAGCGCGCCAAGGTCAGCAATACCGGCGCGGCCAGGCCGATGCTGGCGTAGGTCGGCAGCAGGCCGATCAGGGTGGTGGAGCCGGCCATCAGCAAGATGGTCAGCGAGAGGATGCGCTTGCGCCCCAGCCGATCGCCGAGGGCGCCGAACACGATACCGCCCAGGGGGCGCAAGGCGAAGGCCACCGCGAACACGGCAAAGGTCTTGAGCAAGGCGACGCTGGAATCTTCGCTGGCAAAGAACTGGCTGGCGATCAGCGTGGCGAGAAAGCCGTATACGGCAAAGTCGAACCATTCGACGAAGTTGCCGATGGCCGAGGCGGCGATCACCCTGCGCAGGGTGGCGGGGGATACCTCATGAGGTGCGGGCATGCGGGTGCTCTCCGATTCCATTGGCAGGCATGATGAACGTGGTGCGGTCTGGCCGCGCCATCATTGTTATGCCTGCCAGTAGATAACCGGGCAGCGCAAGGCGCTTTGTCGAGGACGACCTCGGGATACCTGAATCAACCGCCATCGACACGGCGTGTGCCCGGCAGCGCAGCGGGCGCCAGGCAATCAGGCGACAGCGACGCGATTGCGCCCTTCCTGCTTGGCCCGGTACAGCGCCAGGTCAGCCTCGCTCAGCACGGTTTCCGGCTCGCGCCCCGGCTCGCCGCTCCAGTGGGCCACCCCCAGTGACAGGGTCACCGCGCCCACCGGCTGGATCGGCGTTTCCTGCACCGTCACCCGCAGGCGCTCAGCGACCGCGGCGGCCACCTCCAGGCTGGTCCCAGGCAGCAGCATGAGAAATTCTTCACCGCCGGTGCGGCAAAGCAGGTCACCCTCGCGGCAACAGCGGCGCATCAGCTCGGCCAGCCGCTGCAGCACCTGGTCACCGACCACATGCCCATGCTTGTCGTTGACCTGCTTGAAGTGGTCGATATCCAGCACGATGGCTGCAAATGCCCGGCCTTCGGCTTCCAGCAGCGACAGGTTGAGCTCCAGGCTGCGGCGGTTGCCCAGGCCTGTCAGGGGGTCGGTCTGGGCATCGCGGTTGAGCCTGCCGATGCGCGCCTGCAGCAAGTTCAAGCCGAACAGCAAGGCGCGCTTGAGCTCTGCGGCCTCGAAGTACCAGGCCCGCACGCGATGCAAGCGCTCAGCGGTGCCGGGGCGGTCCATCGAGCGGGCACCTGCAGCCAGTTGCCACAGTGGGCGGGCGATGGTCAGGGCCAGCCACCACAGCAGCAAGCAGCCTATCAGGGCCAGCGGCGCGGAAATACCGACCACGTTCAGCACCAGGCGGCTGAGCGGCATCATGGTTTGTGCCAGTGGCTGCTGTGCCACCACGCCCCAGCCGGCGCTGGGCACGGTGGCGAAGCCGGCGACCATCTCCACACCTTGGCTGTTGGTCAGCTGGCGTGTGCCGTTGCCCAGGTTGGTCAGTTGGTCGATCAGCTCATTGCCCTGCACGACGGTACCCACCCGCTGGCTGTCGGGGTGGTAGAGCAGCCGGCGATTGCGGTCGATCACATACAGGTACGAACCGTCCTTGTAAAAGTGCTCGCCGAGCAGGCGGTTGAGGATGTTGCGTTCCCGCAGGTAAAGGCTGCCACCGACATACCCCAGGTAGCGGCCGTTGGCGTCGACGACCGGTTGCGTCAGCGCCACCACCAGGTTGTTGGCCGCCGACAGATAGGGTGTCGACACCAGCGCGCGGCGCTCCTGCAATGCCTCCTGCACACCGGGCGATTGCATCCGGGTGCCGACCATGTGGCGTAGCGGCGCGGGGGATATCGCCAGCAGCACGCCATTGGCATCGATCACGAACGTGGAATTGAACGCCATGCTCTGGCCCAGCACCCGGTCGGTCTCGCGCTGCAAGGCGGCGGGATCGTCCAGTTGCCGGCCTTGCTCGCTGGCGCTGAACGCCAGTTGCTGCAAGGCACTACCGATGAATGCATCGGTGATGCTGGCCAGCTTGGCCGCATACACCCGGTTGGCTTCCAGCGCGTGGTCGATCAGCAATTGGCGCTGTACCCGGTAGCTGGCGAAATAGCTGGCGCACAGCATGACCACGGCAGTAAGGGCGCACAGCACCAGAATGAGTGTGCGTAGATCCAGGCGCAGTCCGTGCTTGGCGTGTGGCAATCCTGACCTCGAGTGTTCGAATAGGGCTACGAAACGGAAGCGACCGTGCCGGTCGCGCTCATGAACCTGCCTTTTCCAAGGCGTTCAGTTCGTCTTGCACCTGCTGCATGCGCTGCTCGGCCAATGCTTGCACCTTGGGGTCGCGGGCGGTTTCACGCATCAGGCCGGTGAGTTTGTCGCTCAGTTGCCGGCCAGCATCGGTGTTTTCCAGAGCACGGGCCTTGGCCGGGTCCTGGGTGGCCGCGACAATGGTGGCGAACTCGGCGTCACTGAAATGCTCCTTGCTGTAGAGGCGGAACAGGTCCTGGCGCTGGTCTTCTACCGTCAGATGCTTGCGCAGCACATCTTCGATGGTGGTACGCGCCAGCCGTGGGTGCTGGCGGGCCAGCAGCCCGGCCATGCGTTCGATGTTGTGGTCGTAGGCATCCTGCAGCGGCAGCTGGGCAAGAATCTGCTCTTCACGGGAGGGCTTCTGGTCGCAGGCGGCAACGGCAGCAATCAGCAACAGCGGCAACAGCAACTTCTGGATGCGAGGCATGGCGTGGCCTGGTCGGGCAGTGAAGGCTGCCGATTATAGCGAGGTCAGCCCTGCCGCGACGAGCCCTGCGATTTGCCTTGTACGGCCGGCTGGGTTAGAACCGTGCACCCAACACTCAGGCTTGAACCTTATGCCGAACTGGACGTTGCAACCTGTTACCCGCGATGCCATTGGCCAAGTGCTGGCGTTTGTCGACAGCGCGCGCCGCGAGCTGTTTCCGGCGCTGGCCAATGCACCGTTGCCCCGGGACCTGGCGCATTTCAGCGAAACCTACCTTGAAGGCGAGGGCTGCTTCCTGGAAGCCCGGGTTGATGAGCGCCTGGTCGGGGTGATCGGCTACCTGCCCTACGACCACCGTTTCAGCCAACTTGATTATGCTGGCGAGCGCGTCGTTGAAGTGGTGCGCCTGTTCGTGCTGCCGGCGTACCGCAGGCGCGGGCTTGCCGCCGCGTTGTTCGGCGCCTTGCGCCAGCAGGCGCTGCAGGCCGGCATCGGTTGCCTCTACCTGCATACCCACCCATTCCTGCCGGGGGCCATCACGTTCTGGGAGCGGCAAGGCTTCGCTGTCGTGGACGTGGAGCCAGACCCGGTCTGGCAAACCACGCACATGCAACTGCGCTTGGGCTGAGCAGGCCAGGCGCCTGGGCTACCCAGGCTTCTGCCGGTAGCTCAGGGGGCGCGAAAGCGCAGGATGCGTGTGCCGTCCCAGGGGTCGGTGAGGTAATGGCCATGAACACCAAAGGTGTGCAGCAGGCACTCGGGGGTCAGTACCTCGAACGGCGTGCCGAGGGCGACCAGCCGGCCTTTGTCGAGCACTGCAACGCGGTCGCAGGTCAGCGCCTGGTTGAGGTCGTGCAGGGCCACCAGGGTGGTCACCTGCAGGGCTTGTACCTGCTGCAGCAGGCTCAGCTGGTGCTGGATGTCCAGGTGGTTGGTCGGTTCGTCGAGCAGCAGCACCTGCGGCCGTTGGGCCAGGGCGCGGGCGATATGCACGCGCTGCCGCTCGCCACCGGACAACGACCCCCAAAGGCGAGCGCGCAGGTGCAAGGCGTCGAGGTCGGCCAGTGCCTGCTCGACAATCGCCCGGTCCGCGCTGGAGAACGGCGCAATGGCTGACAGCCACGGCGTGCGGCCCAAGGCCACCGCGTCGAACACATTGATTGCATCGAGGGTGTCGGCCTGCTGTTCAACCAGTGCCAGGCATTGGGCCACGCGCCGGCGAGGCATGCCTGCCAGTGGCTCGCCCATCAACTGCACGCTGCCGCAGGCCGGCGGGCGCAGGCCGGCCAGCACCTTCAGCAGCGAAGACTTGCCTGAGCCGTTGGGGCCGACGATCGCGAGTGTTTCACCCGCCACCAGGTTGAGATGGATGTCGTGCAGCACCCGTTTGCCGGCCAGTTGCAGGCCGAGATCCTGGCAGCTCAGCGGCGCCAGTTGGAATGCAGCCATGACCGTCATGGGCGCCCCCGGCGGCTGACCAGTATCAGCGCGAAGACAGGCGCGCCAAGCAGCGCGGTGACCACGCCCACCGGTATGACCTGGCCGCTGATCAGCGTGCGCGAGAGGATGTCGGCGGCAATCAGAAACAGTGCCCCGCCCAATGCACTGGCAGGCAGCAGGCGGCTGTGTCCGGGGCCGAGCAGCAGGCGCAGGGCGTGTGGAATGACCAGCCCGACGAAACCGATGGCGCCGACGATGGACACCATCACGGCCGTTACCAGCGCCGCGCAACTGATCAGCAGTAACTGGCTGCGCCGCACCGGTATGCCCAGCGAAGCTGCCGAGTCGGCGCCGAAGGTGAAGGCATCCAGCGCGCGGCGATGCCACAGGCACACCAGCAAGCCGAACAGTGCCACTGGCACGGCTAGCCATACTGCGGGCCAGCGCACGCCACTGAGGTTGCCCAGTAGCCAGAACAGGATGCCCCGTGCCTGCTCGGCGGTGGCCGACTTGGTGATCAGGAATGCCGTCAGGGCATTGAACAGTTGCGACCCGGCGATACCAGCCAGAATCACCTGGGCGTTATTGCTGCCAGGGCCTGCCGCGCGGGCCAGCACCAGCACCAGGGCAAAGGCCGCCAGGGCACCGATGAAGGCGCCGGCCGACATGCTCAAAGCCAGGCTGCCCAGGCCCAGCAGGCCAACCAGTACGGCACCGGTCGAAGCGCCGGCGGACAGCCCCAGCAGGTAGGGCTCGGCCAGGGGATTGCGCAGCAGCGCCTGGAGGATCACGCCGCAGGTGGCCAGGCCGGCACCGCAGGCCGCCGCAACCAGTGTGCGGGTCAGGCGATAGTTCCAGATGATCCCGGCATCGATCGGGTCGACCGGATAACCGGCTTGCCACAGCTGGTTGGCCAGCACCTGGCCGACCACGCGCGGTGCCAGGCCGGTTTCGCCAATGGCTGTGCCGGCGAGCAGGGCCGCCAGCAGTGCGGCCACGGCCAGGCCGATACAGGCTGACAGTCGACTGATCACTGGCTGGCTTTACCGCTGGCAAAAGCGGCCGCCAACGTTTGCACGCCACGGAACAGGCGGATACCCGCCTGCATGGCGTCGGCGTCGAGGATGATGATGCGGTCGTGTTTCACCGCGTCCATGTTGCGGGTTACCGGGTCGCTGCGCAGGAATGCCAGCTTCTTCTGGTAGTCGTCGGCGGGGAAACGCCGGCGGTCCATGCGGGCGATGATCAGCCAGGTGGGGTTGGCCCTGGCCAGGGTTTCCCAACCTACGGTGGGCCACTCCTCGCTGGACTCGACCACATTGCGCACCCCCAGGGTGCGCAGCATGAAGTCGGCGACCCCTTGGCGGCCCGCGACGTAAGGGTCGATGACCAGGTTGGCGCTGGAGAACCAGAACAGTGCCGAGGTGCCCGACAGGTCCTTGCCCGCCAATTGCGCGCGGGCGCTGTCCAGGCGGCCTTTGAGCTCGGCGTTCAGGGCCACGCCGCGCGCCTGTACATCGAAGATCTCCGCCAGCTGGCTGACGCTCTTGTAGATACTGTCGACCTGGAACGCCTGCAGGCGGGTGCCGTCGGCACCGATCAGGTTGTCCTTGCCCTCACAGTCCGAGGGCAACAGGTAGGTGGGGATGTTCAGTTCGGCGAACTGTTCGCGCGTACCGACCACACCCTGCGGCCCGACCATCCACTCGAACTGCACGGCCACCAGTTGCGGGCGTTGGCCAACCACCGCCTCGAAACTGGGTTCGTTGTCGGCCAGGCGCGGTACCGTGGCGTTCATGGCCTGGTATTCGGGCAACACATTGTTGAACCACAGCGAACTCGCCGCCAGCTTGTCACCCAGGCCCAGGGCATAGAGCATCTCGGTGCCGGCCTGGCCGATGGTCACGGCGCGCTGTGGCGCCTGGGCAAAGCTCTGCGGCTTACCGCAGTTGTCCACCGTCAGCGGGTACTGGGTGGCGGCGGCCTGGGCCAGGCCGCTGAGGCTGAGGCCGGCAAGCAGGGTGGCGAAGCGGGGCAGCATGCTGGGCGATCTCCTATCGGACAGTTCACGGAATGAACGCACGGACAGACATCGCCGCGCCCTTGCCAGCGGCAAAGGCAACACAATGGCCAATCCCGGGCACCCCGCCGGTTGGTGAATGTTGGCCGGCAGGTCTCCTGACTGGTGCGTCACGGCCCGGCTCCGGCCTTCCCGGGTAGTACACCCAGTGGCGTCGATGGAGCAGGCTCGGCACTTACAGTTGCGGGGGCAGTTCCGTTTGGCCCGTGTTGGCGGGCCGGGGATTCCCTATTGATTCCGTGATGGAAACCGGCGGCCCGCATGGTAGACCATCGCGCCGCCGGGTGAAAACGCTTTTCAGAAGTACTTCAGCCAGCGGATGTCGCGCCGCCGCTGTTTCAGCCGGGCGAACCAGTGCACCGGCCGGTACAGCGAAGCCGCCAGCAACAGCGCCACGCACCATACCGCCGCGACGCCGTCGAAGCCGAAATAGCTGCCGTGGTTGCTGCCGAACAGCGCCACGCAGGCCAGGTACAGCAGCTTCAGCACATACAGGTGCAGCAGGTAGAGGAACATCGGCGCTGCACCGAACACCGCCAGGGCGCTGATCCAGCGGGCCTGGCCGGCGCGCTCGAATGCGCGCAGCAACAGCAGGCCGCAGCCCAGGGTCAGTGCCAGGAACAACAGCGAAGGCGGGTACTTGGTGAGGTTGAAGAAGCTCATCAGGGTGTGTGTGAGCGTGGGGTAGCTGCTCCACGCGGCTTCGCCATAGCCGTTGAATACGCGCAGCACGAAAAAGCCCAGCAGCGCCAGCAGCCCGCCAAGCAGCAGGCAGCGCTGACGTGGCCCGGCCTGGCTGCCGCGGGCAAACCATGGCCCAAGGCAGTAGCCCAGGGCGATCACCCCGATCCACGGCAGTACCGGGTAGGACGTGCGCAGCCGCAGCGTGTCGGACAACGTCAGCCAGCCGCGGTCATGCAGAATCGCCCAGGGCACGTGCAGGGCAGACCCCGGGGCAAAGTGCAGGCTGTCGAGCAGGTTATGCCCGGCAATGATGACGGCACTCACGCCGAGCAGCGCCGGGCGTGGCAGCCACACCAGCAACGACAGGGCGAGCATGCTGATGCCGATGGCCCAGATCACCTGCAGGTAGATCACCGTGGGCGGCAGCTGGAACGTCCAGGCAAAGTTGACCAGGGTGAACTCCAGCGCCACCAGAAACAGCCCGCGCTTGAACAGGAACGCCGCGACATCGCCACGGCCCTGGCGCTTTTCGCCATACAGCCAGGCCGAGAGCCCGGTCAGCAGCACGAACACCGGCGCGCACAGGTGCGCCAGGGTACGGCTGGCGAACAGTGCCGGCTCGGTGGTATCGATGGCCATCGGGTCGCTGACCTGGCGGTGCAGGAAGAAGGTTTCGCGCACGTGGTCCAGGAGCATGAACAGGATTACCAGACCGCGCAGGGCGTCGATGCTCTGCAGGCGCTGGTTGAGTTGGGTGGGACTGGGGCTGGCGCTTGTCATGGAGGGTCGCTGATGAAAAAAAGCCTGAATGAAATGTTATGTTATATCCATATGGCCATGCACGGGTAGGTTTTTTGCTCAGCGCCGGGTTGGCTTTTCGCCGTGAAGCTGCGCTACGCCAACCCGGGCTGCCCGCTTCAGAAGCTGTAGTCCAGCGTCGCAAAGTAGGAACGTGGCGTTCCCATCAGCCATTGCTGGCCGCTGAACGCCGCCTGCACATATTCGCGGTCGAACAGGTTGTTCACCTGCAACCCCACTTTCACCTGCGGCAGAACCTGCCAGCCGATCGTGGCGTCGACCACGGTATAGCCTGGGGCGCTCTGGGTATTGGCGTTATCGGCGTAACGTTCATCCACATAGCGCGCGCCCACCCCCAACTCGATCTGCTGGCCAATACCTTTGCTCAGCCACAGGTTGGCAGTGCGCCGAGGCACGTTGGCCGGGCGGTTGCCGGCACGGTCCTGCACCGCTGCGCCCACCTGTTCGTCAAACGCGTCATACCGGGCGCGCAGCAGCGCTGCGTTGGCAGACACCCGCCACTGGTGGGCCAGCGCCAGTTCCACGGTTGCCTCCAGCCCATCCGACGTCTGCTGGCCAGCCTGTTGGGGCTGGTGCGTGAGGGGGTCGTCTACCAGCAGCTTCTGCTTGACGATGTGGTAGGCCGCCAAGGTCCATTCGCCATCCCCGCCCCAGAAACGTTGCTTGAGGCCCACCTCGGTCTGTTTCGCCTGGGTGAGGTCGTAGTGCATCTGGTTGGGGCTGAGGCTTATCAGGTTGTTGACCCCATCCTCGCTGGTGGAGTACTGGCCATACAGCGACAGCGCGTCACTGAGTGCATACACCAGCCCCGCACGCCAGTTGCCACCTTGCAGGCTGCGGTCGCTGCGGCTGGCATTGGTCAGGTTGTCGCGGTCGATGTGGTGCTGGTCGCGGCGCACCCCGGTCACCAGCGACAGGCGCTCAGTGAGTTGCAGGCGGTTTTCGCCGAACAGGGCAAAGGTATGGGTGGTGGACAGGCTTTGCGGGCGCAGCGGCGACCCGCTGTGGAATACGCCCGGCTGCGGCTGCCACGGGTCGATGTAGTCACCGCCTACGTCGTTGTAGGGGCTGTTGCTGTCGACGTTGAAGCGCACCTTGTTGTACTCGGCGCCGAGCACGGTTCTGCTGGCCAGGCCGAACAGCGAATGGTCGAGGGTGAAGGTCTGGCGGTCGCCGAACTGCTCCTGGTCGTGCTTGATTTCCAGGTAGCTGCCGCGCAGCAACTGCTGGCGCCCGGCGTCCCATTCATACTGCTCGGCGTTGCGCCAATGGCGGCGGCTACTGATGTAGTACAGCTGGTTGCTGGCGCTGAGGTGGTCGTTGAGTGCCCAGTCGGTGGTCAGGCGGGTCCACTGGTCGTCGTAGCGCTGCACGTCGTTCTGCAGGTTGTAGTTTTTCTTGCGCAGGCTGCTGCGGTAATGGCCGTCGATCAGCGGCGTGCCGTAGTAGTTGGCAGGCTGCGCCGCACCGCGCTCATGGGCCAGGGTAAAGCTGAGGTCGTCACTGGCATCGAAGCGCAGGGCCGCGCTGAGCGCCAGGCTGCGTGAGGGGGTGCGGTCCACCCAGCCATTGCCGGCTTGCTGGTTCAGCGTCAGGCGATAGCTCAGGCGCTCGCTGAGGCTGCCACCGCTGTCCAGGCCGAGTTGCTGGTGGTCCCAGCTGCCATATCCAAGCCGCAGCTGGTTGCGCACCGTACCGGCAACCGGTTTTTTCGGGATGACGTTGACCACCGCGCCGGTGGCGCCTTCGCCGTAGAGCACCGATGCCGGGCCGCGAAGCACATCGATACGTTCGACCATCCACGGGTCGACCGGGAAGGTCTGGGTGCCGGCTCCGGTGAACAGGCGGGCCCCATCGAACAAGGTCATGACCGAGCCGTGCCCGGCAAAGCCGCGGGCGGACAGGCCGGTGCCACCGTCGCCGGGGGAGCCGATGAAGGTAATGCCTGGCGAGCGGGTTACGGCATCCTGCACGGTCAGGTTGTTGCGCTGCTGGATCTGCTCGGCGCTGATGCTGCTGGTACTGGCTGGCGTTTCCAGGGCGCTGAGCCCCAGGCGCGAGCCGGCCTGGGTCGGCGTGGCCAAGTCGCTGGCATGGCTGTCGAGGGTGTCGGTGATGGCCGTGGAGGGCAATGCCAGGGGCTGCGGTCCGCGGTCATCGGCCAGGGCCGGAAGCGTGACGGCCAGGCAGGCCGCCAGGGGGTGAAGCTTGAACATACGGGACATGTCGTTCCACTGCTGCAGGAATGAATGGATCCCGGTGGAAAACACGCAAAGGAGGGCTCCGTACAGGCAAGCGCGCGCACGGATACCGGCCTGCGCCCGCCCACCGCGGGGTGCCAAATGAAGCCTCAGGCCGGTCTCCGGGCTTGCGAGGGGCATGAAACCTTCACCTTCCCATGCCTGAGCACAGTGGTATCTCGAAGGGTTCGCTCACTTACCGTTGCGGGGGCAGCGCCGGACTTGTCGTGATCAACACGACGCACCGGCTTCCCGTTTCACCCTGCGCGCGGCGGCGCAGGGCACCTGAAACTGGCGCGCATCTGAGCACCTGGCGGTGCCTTCGTCAAGGCAGATCGTGAAGAACGATCAGCGCCCACGCCGCCGCGAAACCCGGGCTTCGATATTCTTGCGCCCGATCAGCAGCGGCGGCTTCTCTGCCACTGGCTCATCGGCCAGCCACTTGTACATCACCAGGCAGTCCACCAGCCCCAGCCGGGCATGGCGATAGGCCTTGGGCAGCCGGCCAACCGTTTCGAACCCCAGCTTGTGCCACAGGGCGACTGCCACTTCATTGGTGGCCACCACCGAGTTGAACTGCAGGGCCAGAAAGCCTTCCTGGCGCGCCAGTTTCTGCGAGTGCTCGCACATCAACCTGGCCACGCCGCGCCCGCGCGCTTGGGCGCAGACCATGTAGCCGCAATTGCCGACATGCGCACCGGGCCCTGCCGCATTGGGCTTGAGGTAGTACGAGCCCAGCAGTTGACCCTCTTCTTCGGCCAGCAAGGTGCGCAAAGGCAGCTCCAGCCACAGGTGGCGGGCCTGTTCGAAGCTCAGGGACGGGTCGTAGGCATAGGTTTCGCAGGCCTGGACAGTGGCCTGGAAAGTGGGCCAGAAGCGCTCGAAGTCTTCGGCCGTCATGGGGCGGATGTGGATCATGCGGGTTCCTGCGCGGGTTTAGCCGCCCAGTCTGCGGGGCACGGCGCCGTCGCGCAAGGGCGGCGCCGTTCGGGCTCAACCGTTGGCCTTGCCCACTGCATCCAGGGCCCTGGCCGAGTAGACCAGCGCGGCACCCGCGTTCATCGCCACCGCCACACCCAACGCCTCGGCAATCTCCTCACGGGTAGCGCCATGCTTCACCGCTTGCTGCGAATGCACGGCGATACAGCCGTCGCAACGGGTGGTTACCGCCACGGCCAGGGAGATCAGTTCGCGGGTCTTGGCGTCCAGATGACCGGTTTTGGCCCCGGCGCCGCTGGCGGTCATGTAGCCGGCCACGGTGTCGGGGGAAAGTTGCTTCAGATCGCCGATGCCGGCCATCAACTGCTTTCGGTAGGCATCCCAGTCCATCATGCTCATCGTCGTCACCTTGGGGTGGTTGCGAATGGAGCTTTCAGGCTAGTCGAAGCGTGGCGAACGTGCGGCTTGTACTTTGGTGCATGCCCAGTCATGCCTTTGGCTGCACCTTCGCACAGGCCGCTGGCAACACACGGACTCAGATGTAGATGAACACCAGCAGCAACGCTGCCACCACCGCCCACTTCTCCAGGTAGTAGCGCGTGCGATTGCGCTTTTTCAGCGCCTTGCCGCGTTCCCGGATCTTGTAGATCCGGGTGAACAACCGGTTGATGCCGCCGGTCTTGTCTCCGGCGGTGTTGGGGGCTGCGGCAGCCGCCATGACATTGCGGCTGAACCAGCGGTTGAACGCGCTGGCCCAGCGGTACTTGAGCGGGCGTTCGACATCGCAGAACAGAATGATGCGGTTGTGCTCGGTATTGTTGGCCGCGTAGTGGATGTAGGTTTCATCGAAAACCACCCCTTCACCGTCGCGCCATGAGTATTTCTCGCCGTCTACATCGATGTAGCAGGCGTCGTCGTTCGGTGTGTCCAGGCCCAGGTGATAGCGGTAGGAGCCGGCATACGGGTCACGGTGGCGCACCAGCTTGGCCCCCGGTGGCAGGGTGGCGAACATGGCCGCCTTGACCGTGCCGATACCTTGCAACAGTTCGGTGGTGCGTGGGCACAGGGCCATTGCCGACGGGTGGCTTTCGCCGTACCACTTCAGGTAAAAGCGCTTCCAGCCGGTTTTGAAGAACGAGTTGAAGCCCACGTCGTCGTAGTTGTCGGACTTCTTGATTTCGCCTACCTGCAGCAGTTGCCGGCCTTCTTCGCGAATTTCCTGCCAGTGCTCCTGCAGCGGTTTCAGTTCGGGAAAGGCCTCGACGGGCAGGTACGGTTTGGCCGGGTGTTTGGAAAACAGGTACAGAAAACTGTTGATCGGGGCCAGAAAGCTGGAGTGATCGCCCAGTTGGCGGGTCAGCTTGTGACGGACCCGACCGCGCAGGTGAACGTACGCGATCGAGAGAACGAAGAGGAGGACGAGTGCAATTTTCATGGACGGATACTTGTCGAAAATAAGGCCATGCGCCATGGCATAAGCCCGCCAGCATAAACAATCATGTGGGCAGTTTGTACTTATTGTTACGAAACCATAGGCCGACATTGGTGTAATGCCCTACAGTCGTGCGCAAACGTTTCATGCCCAGGAGTCACCATGGTTCATGATGTACGCCCCAGCGGCAGTCCGTTCAAACGGCTGTTTTTCGCCTTGCCGGTCAGCGATGTCCAGCGCCGCGCTCTGGCCCAGTTCCGTCGCGGCCTGAACCTGCGCAGCGGCAAACCGGTGCCGGCCGCCAACTTTCATGTCACGTTGCTGTTCCTGGGCGATGTAGATGCCGCCCTGGTGCCGGCAATCTGTGCGGCGGTCGATCAACTGGCGCTGCCGGGCAGGGTACCCCGGTTGACACTTGACCGCTTGCAGGTGTGGCAGCGCTCCAGCGCCCTGGTACTGGAGGCGCAGCAGGTGCCAGCAGCGCTGATGCGCCTGGTGTACGGCCTGCAGCAGGCGCTGCTGCCTTTTGCCGGGCAAGCTGCCAAGCGCGACTACCGCCCGCACCTGACGCTTGCCAGGGATTTTCGGGGCCACTTGCCAGAGGCCGGCAGCGCGCCGGCGTTTTTCCTCGGCGCCCCGCACTTCACGTTGTATGAATCGCGCAAGGGCGCCTACTGGCCGTTGGCGCAATGGCCACTGGCGCCCTCAAGTGCCACGCCTGGTGACTGACGGGTGATTGCCCGCCGCCCTTCAGTCAAACCGGCAAGCTTTGGTAGGGCAGTTCATCCCCTGGGCTGCGTTCGAACTGGCGCTTGTATTCGCGGCTGAACTGCGACGTGCTCTGGTAGCCCACCCGGTGCGCCGTCTGGGCTACACCCATGCCTTCGCCGATCAGCATTTGCTGGGCCTTGAGCAACCGCAGGCGTTTGAGGTATTGCATGGGCGCCATGTCGGTGCAGCGCTTGAAGTGTTCGTGAAAGGTCGAAACACTCATGTTGGCCCGTGCCGCGAGCGTCTCCACGCTCAGGGGCTCGCTATAGTGCTCGCGCAAGTGGGCGAGGGCGGCGCCGATACGGGCAAAGTGCCCTTGTTGTTCCACCAGCGCCCGCAACACCCCAGCCTGCGGGCCGCGCAGCGCGGTGTAAAGCACTTCACGCACCCTCGCCGGGCCCAGAACCTTGGCATCCAGTGGGTCCTGCAGGCACTGCAGCAGGCGCTCCACACTGTCGCGCATGGGCGCATCCAGTGCTGCGGAAGTCATCGATTGCGGTGTTTGCGCCTGCACGGCAGGGTCTGGCGCCAGGTCCATGCTTTGTACCAGTTCACCCAGCACGCCACGGTCGATGTCCACTGCCACGCCCAATAACGGCGCCTCGCGGGTGGCGAAGGTTTCACACATGAAGGGCACCGACAACGCCTGCACCAGGTAGTGGCCGGCACCGTACTCAAGGGTGCGTGGCCCCAGGCGCGCCAGCTTGCTGCCCTGGGCCAGGATCATCAGGCTGGGCTCGTAGATTTGCGGGCTGCTGGCGACATAGTGGTCCCAGCTCAGTACCTGCACCTGGGGCAGGTGCGTAGGCACGAAGCCCGGGCGCGTGGCCAGGCAGCGGATCAGGGCGCAGAGGGGCGCATTGGCATCGACGTGGCGGGTCAGTTGCATGATGAACCAGGGCAGAGGATCAGACAGCCTAATGATCGCAGATTGACGGTATCGCGCCAGTAGCACAAAGGCAGGTTCGGAGAATCAGGCATGCATGCCGGAGAATCAGCCGTGTGCGCGAGAGCGAATGGTGGGCACAATCGCCCCACTGAATCGTTTCATTCTACAGCGAGGTCCAGCATGTATACCGCCATCGGTTACGCCGCCCAAACCCCTACCAGCCCCCTGGCGCCTATGACTTTCGAGCGCCGCAGCCCGCGCCCGGACGATGTCGCCATCGAGATCCTGTACTGTGGCGTGTGCCACTCCGACATCCACCAGGCGCGCAACGAATGGGGCATTGCCGTATACCCGCTGATGCCTGGCCACGAAATCATCGGCCGCGTCACCGCCACGGGCGACCAGGTTACCGCCTACAAGGTAGGTGACCTGGTAGGCGTGGGTTGCATGGTCGACTCCTGCCGCCACTGCGAGGCGTGCGCCAAGGACCTGGAGCAATACTGCCAGCAAGGCCCGACCATGACCTACGCCACCCCGGACCGGGTCGACGGCAGCAACACCATGGGCGGCTACTCCAGCAGCATCGTGGTCAGCGAGCATTTCGTGCTGCGCATTCCGGCCGGCATGGACCTGCCCAGCGCCGCGCCGATCCTGTGCGCCGGTATCACCACCTATTCGCCGCTCAAGCACCATGGTGTCGGCCCAGGGCACAAGGTCGGCATCCTGGGCATGGGCGGGCTGGGCCACATGGGCATCAAGCTGGCCAAGGCGCTGGGCGCAGAAGTGACCTTGTTCACCCGCTCCCAGGCCAAGGCCGAAGAAGCGCGGCGCCAGGGCGCCGACCATGTGATCGTGTCCACCGATGCCGAGCAGATGCGCGCTGCGGCCGACCGTTTCGATTTCCTGCTCGATACCATTCCGGTGCAGCACGACCTGAACCCGTACCTGGAAACGCTGAAGTTCGACGGGGTGCACATTCTGGTCGGCCTGATCGAGCCGATCGACCCGGCCGTGCATGCGGCCAACCTGGTCATGAAGCGTCGGGTGCTGGCGGGGTCGTTGATTGGGGGTATCGCCGAGACCCAGGAAGTGCTTGATTTCTGTGCCGAACACGATATCCGCTGCGATATCGAGATGCTGGACATCCGCAATATCAACCAGGCGTACGAGCGCATGATCGCCGGTGATGTGAAATACCGTTTCGTGATCGACATGGCCACGCTGCAGGCCTGATCGAGGCCAGCGCCGGCCGCTATGCGGGCAAGCCGCGAAGCGGCTGGCTGGCAGGCCGGGGCAGGCTTGGCTACCAGGCCAGCGGTTTGTCCCAGCCCTTCCAGAACAGCCACCGGCGCACCTCCCCATGCGCGCCGGTACCGATCTGCCACGCCGGCCGGCCGCTGTCGAGGGCAATCTCCGCCACAATCCCGGCATGGCTGGCGGCCACCAGGGTACGCCCGTCGGCGCTGATGTCCATGGCGCTGATGGTCGAGCCCAGGTAGTGCTGCCAATGCTCCTGGCCATCTTCGCCAAAGGCCCGCAGGTAGCCGTAGGCATCACCGATGATGTATTCGCCAGCGCGAGCCACCCCGGCATAGACACGCGCGCCATCCTGCACCAGTGGGGTGCGCGGGTCCTGGCTGTAGTAATCGGTGCGCAGCCCCGGCAGGTCGGCTACCCGTACCGCCAGCGTGGCACCGCTGTAGAAGTGGCAGGCGTTGAGGAGCAACTGGTCACCCCGCTGGTTGAAGAGCGCGAAATGCGGGTATTCGCTGCCGGGACCAATCTCGGCCACCAACCTGAGCCGGTCGTCCAGCACCAGGTGCCGGCTGCCTTGCTCACCCACCACGACCCAGCGGCCATCCGCCGACACCGCGCCGTGCTCCATGCTCAGCCCGAGGCTGATGTCCTCCGGCTCGGTGCCTTCGGCCAGGGCGTCGAGTACCCGCGCCTGGTGCGGCAGCAGGCGGGTTGCGCCGTCGCTGGCCAACACGAAGGTGCCATCGGCACTGACCAGCAGCACGCGTTGGCCGTCCGGGAAAGGGATCAATGCGGTGGGCGCGGGTGGCAGGTCGAACGGCTCGAACGGGTAGCCGGCCGGCAACCCTTCCAGGCCGGTCGGCCAGGCCAGGCGCTGTACCTGCGGGCCGCCCCAGCCAGCGGTCACCCGGACGCCTTCGGCATTGCCCAGGGCAAAGTAGCGGCGGGCCGGGCAGCGGCCGAAGCACTCGACGCCGATCACCGGGGTGACCCCATGGCGATCGATACGCAGCACCTGGCCTTTTTCGTGCGGCATGCCGATGCGCGCCAGCAGGCTACCGTCGCCCAGCAGCAGGACATTGCTGATGCCCTGGCCATGCTCATCGAGCAACGGTACCAGCGGTTGGTGGGCAGGCGGCCAGGCTTGGCGGAAGGCTTGGCGTTGCTGCTCGCTGCAGTCCGGGCGGTTGGCTGCCTGCAAGGCTGCCAGCCAGGCGTCGAGCAGGTGGTCGGTGGCGGGCACTTGTGGCGCTTGAAGGTTGTCCCAGCCTTGGGCACGGCCTTGTGCGACGTAGTCGTTGACGGCCTGGGCATAGGCGATGACCGCCTGCTGCCATTGCTGCTGGGGGTACTGCTTGTCCATGAGTGGATCGGGCTCCTTGCTGCAACGTGTTTCACTTCAAGTGGGCATGGTACTCCTTATGCCCGACTTGCGGTTGTTGGCCCCGGGTGTGACGCGTACCATGCCGGCATTCCTATTCATGACAATGCGTACGTCGGCAACCCCGTAGACGGGGGCCCTGGCGCGCGACCTGTTGCTTTTTCACGGAGACTCTCTTTCTACAATGAACGGACCTGTACCCAGCCACCTGCCACCCGGCACGGGCAGCGGCAGTTGGCTTAGCGTCATCGCCTTGGCCCTGGCGGCCTTCATTTTCAATACCACCGAATTCGTTCCAGTGGCGCTGCTCAGTGACATTGGCGGCAGCTTCGAGATGAGCACTGCCCAGGTCGGCCTGATGCTGACCATCTATGCCTGGGTGGTGGCGCTGGCGTCTCTGCCGATGATGCTGCTGACCCGCAACATCGAACGGCGGCGCTTGCTGTTGTTGGTGTTCATGGTGTTCATCGTCAGCCACTTGTTGTCCTGGCTGTCGCAAAGCTTCGCCATGCTGCTGGTCAGTCGCATCGGCATTGCCCTGGCGCATGCAGTGTTCTGGGCCATTACCGCTTCGCTGGCGGTGCGCGTGGCGCCGCCCGGGCAGCAGGCCAAGGCGTTGGGCCTGCTGGCCACCGGCACCACCCTGGCCATGGTGCTTGGCATCCCGCTCGGGCGTGTGGTGGGCGAGGCACTGGGCTGGCGCATCACCTTCCTGAGCATTGCCGTGGTAGCGCTGGCGACCATGGTGTGCCTGATGAAGTCGTTGCCGCTGCTGCCCAGCCAGAACTCCGGGTCGCTACGCAGCCTGCCGGTCCTGTTCAGGCGCCCGGCGCTGGTCATCACCTATCTGCTGGTGACCCTGGTGATTACTGCGCAATTCACCGCGTACAGCTATATCGAGCCATTCGCTCTGCACGTGGCGCAGATCGGCGGCGAGCGCACCACGCTGTTGCTGTTGCTGTTCGGGGGGGCAGGGGTACTGGGTTCAGTGTTGTTCAGCCGCTACAGCGAGCGCTTCCCGCAGGGTTTCCTGCTGGGCTCGATGGGGGTGTTGGCGGCGTGCCTGCTGTTGCTGTTGCCACTGTCAGGCAACTTTTATGTGTTCGCGGTGCTGAGCATGTTGTGGGGGGTAGCGATCCTCAGCTTCAGCCTGGCGTTGCAGTCCAGGACCTTGAAGCTGGCCTCTGATGCGACCGACGTGGCCATGGCGCTGTTCTCGGGTATCTACAACATCGGCATCGGGGGTGGGGCCCTGCTGGGCAGCATTGTCAGCAGCCGGATGGATGTGGCGTACATCGGCCTGGTGGGTGGCAGTGTGGCGGTGGCCGGGTTGTTGCTGGCCGTGGCCAGCGCCCGGCGCTTGCGAGAGGCATTACCGCACTGACCGGTCAGGCCCTGCGATGGGCTGCGCGGCAGCCCAAACCGGTGGCAGGGCGTCAGGCCAGCACAGCCGCCCATGCTGAAATCAGCAAAAGCCCCGCCAACAGTTGGTTGAACACCCGTAACCGCTGCGGCGCCTGCAACCAGCGGGCGCTGCCTGCCCCCAGTACCGCCCATGCCCCCATGCACGGCAGGGCAACCAGGCAGAACACCAACGCCAGGTGCCATACCGGTAACCTGGGGGCGGCAAACACCCCCACAACCGCCACGGCCATCAACCACACCTTGGGGTTGACCGCCTGCAGCAAGGCGGCGCTGAGCGCGCTGAAGCCTTGCGCCGTACCCGCATGCAGCGGTGCCCCGGCACTGCGCAGCATTTTCCACGCCAGCCCGCTCAACCACAGCGCTCCGGCCCAGCTCATCAGTTGCTGTGCCAGTGGGTGGCGCAGCAACAGCTCGCCCAGCCCCAGGCCCACCAGCAGCACAATCGTCGCTGCCGTGCAGCAGGCCGCCAGGATCGGCAACAGGCTGGCCCGTACGCCCAGGCGGGCGCCGTGCGCCAGGATCAACAGGTTGGTTGGCCCCGGGCTGAGGCTGGCGACCAAAGCAAACAGGATGAAGGGCAGCATCGACTGAGACATGGGAACGCTCCAGAGCATCAAAGCCCCATGCTCGCTGTTGCCAAGCGGTTCAGTCTGGAAGGTTTGAGCAGCGCCTGCGGTAGTCGGCCGGCGTCAGCTGGTAGGCACGGCGAAACCAGCGGCCCAGGTGGCTCTGGTCGGCAAAGCCCAAGGCCACGGCCACTTGCGCCGAGCACTGGCCTTGGGCGAGCAGCCGCCTTGCCCGGGTCAGGCGCAGCTGGATGAGGTAGGCATGCGGGGCAATGCCGAAGGCGGCCTTGAACGCCCGGGTGAGGCGAAAACGGTCGATGCCGCAGGCCTGGGCCAGGTCGTCGAGGCCAATGTCACGTTCCAGGTTGGCATGCAGGTAGTCCCGCGCGCGCTGTGCGCTCAGCGGCAGGCGCGGGTCGGGGTTGATGCGCCGGCGCCAGTGCAGGTGGCAGGTCAGGCGGGCAAGCAGTTCGTCGGTGGCGGTTTGCCGGACGATGCGCAAGTCCTGGTCATGAACCGCGCGGAAGGCGAGGGCGGTAGCGCTTGCCAAACGTTGGTCATGGCAAAGGGTGTCGGCAAAGCTCGGCAGGCTGCCGCCCGGCGCGTGCTCGAACAGCGACCGCAATTGCTGGTCGAGCCAGAGCGGGTCCAGGTACAGCGTGGAGTAGGTGAAGCCTTCCTCGGTGGGGGCCAGGCCATCGTGAATATCGCCAGGCTCGAGCAAGAACACCTGCCCGGGTGTGCTGCGGTGGCGCACCCGGCGGCAATTGAACTGCTGCACCCCCTGTTCGGTGACGCCCACCAGGAAGCTGTCGTGCCAGTGCGGGTCGTAGGCATGCCCGACAAAATGCGCCCGCACCGACTCGATGCCGGTGTCGGCGTCCTGCTTGAAGTCTATCCAGTTGCTCATGGGGGCATGCCGCCGATTCAAAACGCCAACCTAGCGTAACGGTTGAGTTCAGTCTGGAACAATTGTGCAGCCGCTGGCCAGTGCCGGTTCACGCAGCGCCTCGAAGCGCTCGCGTAGCCACAGGTGCAGTTGGGTTACCGCTGGGGTGAGCTGTTTGCGATGCGGGCAAACCAGCGTGACCGGGGTCGATTCGCCGAGCAGTCCGGGGAGAACGACCTCCAGTTCGCCGGTGGCTATGTTGGCGCTGACGTCCAGCCACGACTTGTACACGATGCCTTCACCCTGTACGGCCAAACGGCGGATGACATCGGCGTCGTCGCTGACCAGCGGCCCGCGCACCTGCACGGTGCGGTTGCCCAGTTGCCATTTGTCGTACACCCGGTTGTGCTGCATGTACAACAGGCATGCATGCTGTTGCAGCGCATCGGGGGTGAGTGGGCGGCCGTGGCGGGCCAGGTAGTCGGGCGAGGCGACCAGCACCCGGCGGTTCCAGGCAGCCAGCGGCAGGGCGATGTAGTTGGCGTCCTGGTTGTGGCCATAACGGATGGCCACGTCTACCGGGTCACGGTTGAGGTCGGCGATCTGGTCAGAGAGAAAGAAGCGCACCTGCAACGCCGGGTGCTCGCGGCGGAAGGCGCTGAGCCATGGCAACAGCATGTTGCGGCCCATGTCGGAGGGCGCCGACACCTGCAGCGTACCGCGCAGGGTGTCAGGGTTGCCATGCAGGTCCTCGTGGCCCTGGCGCAGGCTCTCCAGCACATTCAGTGCGGTCGGCAGGTAGCGCTCGCCCTCTGCGGTCAGGCGCAGGCTGCGGGTGGTGCGGGCGAACAGACGCACGTCCAGGTCGCGCTCCAGGCGCTTGATGGCCGCAGCCACCTGGCCAGGCAGCAAGCCCGCTTCGTGGGCAGCGGCGGTGAAGCTGCCCAGCACGCTGCTACGGGCGAACAGCTCAAGGTCTGCGATGCGCAGCATTTTCACTCCAGGGCCGAAAGTGTTGCTGCATTGTGCCGGTTTTTCTTTTCTGCAGGAAAGATAAGATGAGCGGCAAATTCACTGCTCATACCTGGAGTCGTTGCATGGATACCGTCTCGCTGGCCAAGCGCCGTTACACCACCAAAGCCTACGATGCCTCACGCCGTATTCCCCAGGCCACGGTCGATGCCTTGCTCGAGCAACTGCGCCACAGCCCGTCCTCGGTCAATTCCCAGCCCTGGCACTTCATCGTCGCCGACAGCGCCGAAGGCAAGGCCCGCCTGGCCAAGAGCACCTCGCAGGGCTACGCCTACAACACGCCGAAGCTGCTCGATGCTTCGCACGTGATCGTGTTCTGCACCCGTACCGAAATGACTGAAGCGCACCTGGACAGCGTGCTGGACCAGGAGGCCGCCGACGGGCGCTTCCGGGACGACCAGGCGCGCGCGGCGCAAAACCAGAGCCGCCGTCACTACGTTGACCTGCACCGCTTCGATCTGAAGGACGTGCAGCACTGGATGGAGAAACAGACCTACCTGGCCCTGGGCACGGCGTTGCTGGGTGCTGCGGCGCTGGGGCTGGACGCCACGCCCATTGAAGGTTTCGACAGCAAGCTGCTGGATGCCGAACTGGGCTTGCGCGAGCGGGGGTTCACCAGCGTGGTGATGCTCTGCCTGGGCTATCGCAGTGAGGCCGACTTCAATGCCGGCCTGGGCAAGTCGCGCTTGCCGGCAGCACAGGTATTCACCTTCCTGTAAGCGCGGCTGCCGGGTAATGCCCGTCAGTCAAGCCCTGGTGGCAGCCATTGGGCTGCTTTGCAGCCCATCGCCGGCAAGCCAGCCCACAGGGGGCGCATCAGGGCTGATAGGTGGTTGTCACAAGATATGCAGCGCCTGTGAGATCGAGCGCCGCCCGCGCGGCGCATCGCGAGCTGCGCTCGCTCCTACGTTTGTTTCGGGCCAATTATTCCTGTGGGATTTGCGCGCGAACGCCTTGGCGCATGCCTCAAAATCGCGTCGTACGAACAAGGCGGCCGCGCGCATCTGGCACAGGGGTTACTGGCCCGAAATAAATGTAGGAGCGAGCGCAGCTCGCGATGCGCCGCGCGGGCGGCGCTCGATCGCACAGACGCTGAAGATGCTGCGGCTACCCTTGCCAGGAACCATAGAATCTCCCACAGGGCCCGCGCAAGAGGCGGGTTACCACAAGGCTGCCGAGGCCGCAGCCAGTACCCTGGCAAACACCTCCAGCGCCTTGTCGACTTCGGCGTCGGTGCTGAAACGGCCGATGCTAAGGCGCACGCTGTTGCGCGCCTGGTGCTCATTCAGCCCCAGCGCCAGCAGCACGTGGGACGCCATGTTGCTGCCCGAGTTGCACGCCGAGGTGGTGGACAACGCCAGTTCGCTCGCCAGCGCCGCACTGTTGAAGCCCGGGCTGTCGATGCACAGGTTCAGGGTGTGCGGGATGCGTTGTGTGGCGCAGCCATTGAGGCTGACCCCGGACAACTTCAGCAAGCCTTCCTGCAGCCGCGTGGCCAGCTGTGCTAGGCGCAGGTACTCGCTGTCGCCGGGCTGCCCGGCCAGGGCGAACGCACTGCCCATGCCGGCAATCTGATGGGTGGCCAAGGTCCCGGAACGCAGGCCCTGTTCATGGCCACCGCCGTGGATCTGTGCGCGCAGTACCGGGCGCGCGCGAGGCCCGACGTACAGGGCGCCGATGCCTTTGGGCCCATAGACCTTGTGCGCCGAGAACGACATCAGGTCGACAGCCATCGCGCGCAGGTCGATCGCCAGTTTGCCCACTGCCTGTGCGGCGTCCACGTGCAACAGGGCGCCATGCGCGCGAACGCACTCGCCAATGGCGGCAACGTCGGTGACCGTGCCCAATTCATTGTTGACGGCCATCAGCGATACCAGGCGGGTATCGGCGCGCAACGCGGCTTGTACCGCCGCGGGCTGGATCAGGCCACGGGCATCAGGTGCCAGGCGCGTGACCGCCCAGCCTTGGCGCTCCAGTTCGGCCACGGTGTCGAGTACGGCTTTGTGTTCCAGCAGGCTGGTGACCAGGTGCCCGGGGTGGTCGATGCCGTTGGCAACGCCTTTGAGTGCCAGGTTGTTCGACTCGGTGGCGCCAGAGGTCCATACCAGCGCTTCGGCCGGGGCCCCAATGCGCTCGGCCACTTGCTGGCGTGCCTGGTCCACCGCACTGCGGGCGGCCTGGCCGTAGGCATGGCCACTGGAGGCCGGGTTGCCGAAGTTGGCCTGGCGGCCGAGGCAGGCGAGCATGGTTTCGATGACCCGGTCATCGACCGGGGTAGTGGCGGCGTAATCGAAGTACAGCGGGGCGTTAGGCATCGAGGCATGTCCATGTCTGTCGCCGTGGGGTCGGCGATCGTTGGCATCAGCCTATCGTGTGGCCGAAAGATGCTTTTCGCTTCCCGCTGGGCTATTTGTGGCGTATTTGCATGCTTGTTCTATTTGATTGTCTTTTTGGAGAATATTTTTCTCGATTCATTCTTTCGCACAGCACACCGTGATACGCATCGACCGGTTTCAGCGCGCATTTCAGGCAGGTTCAAGCGCTTTTTCTTCGTCGGCTACCACACGTTGGCACAGCTCGGTGATCTGCTCGCGCATCCAACGGTTGGCCGGGTCCTGGTCGGTACTTTCGTGCCAGTACAGGTGGGTTTCCAGGGCCGGGACCTCCACCGGCAGCGGGTGGTAGCGCAGCTGATGACGGCGAGCGAAACGCTCCGGGACGGTCATTGCCATGTCGGTCTGCTGCAACACTTGCGAGGCCATCAGGTAGTGCTGCGAGCGCAGGGCGACCTTGCGTTGCACGCCCATCTTGCCCAAGGCCAGGTCGACATACCCCAGGCCGTTGCGGCGGCTGGAAATGTGGATATGGGTCATGCCCAGGTAGCTGTCGAGGGTCAGTTTGCTGTCCGCCAGCGGGTGGCTTTGGCGCAGGGCACAGACATAGCGGTCCTGCATCAACTTCACGTGGCGGACCTGGGGGTCGGTGTTCAACGGCGCGTCGATGGCGAAATCCAGGCGGCCTGCGGCCAGCTCCTTGGTGGTTTCACGGCGCTTGCACAGGAAACTCTCGATCAGCACCGCCGGCGCCAGGCGGCGCAGCCGCTGGAACAGGGGCGGCAGAATGACCGCTTCGGTCAGGTCGGTCATGCTGATACGGAAGGTTTTGTTGGCCTGTTGCGGGTTGAAAATGCGGCTTTCCTGTACTGAGGTGCGCAGCAGCGCCAGGGCGTTGCGCACCGGGCCGATGATGTTCTGCGCCATGGGCGTGGGCACCATGCCTTGCGCAGTGCGCACGAATAGCGGGTCGTTGAAAGTTTCGCGCAGGCGCGACAGGGCGTTGGACACCGCCGGCTGGGTGATGCCGACAATCTGCCCGGCGCGGGTGAGGTTGGCTTCGGTGTAGATCGCATCGAACACGATGAACAGGTTGAGGTCGACCTTGCTGAGGTTCATGGGCGCCGCTCTTTGTTGGAGTTATCTGTCGATCATATATCGGTTATGAATGTTCATACACGCTGAAAATAGACTAGGTGGATCGGGTTGCGCTGCTCTAGGCTCTGGCCATGTTCTTCGAACCGTGAAGGTAACCCCGATGGATTTCGCCTATTCGCCCAAGGTCCAGGCACTGCGCGAACGTGTCACCGCGTTCATGGATGCTTATGTCTACCCCGCCGAGGCGGTGTTTGATCGCCAGGTCGCCGAGGGTGACCGCTGGCAGCCCACCGCGATCATGGAAGAGCTCAAGGCCAAGGCCCGCGCTGAGGGGCTATGGAACCTGTTCCTGCCCGAGTCGGAGTACGGCGCTGGCCTGAGCAACCTGGAGTACGCGCCGCTGGCCGAAATCATGGGCCGCTCACTGCTCGGCCCGGAGCCGTTCAACTGTTCGGCCCCGGATACCGGCAACATGGAGGTGCTGGTGCGCTACGGCAGCCAGGCGCAGAAACGCCAGTGGCTGGAGCCGCTACTGCGGGGCGAGATTCGTTCCTCCTTCGCCATGACCGAACCGGATGTGGCTTCCTCGGACGCGACCAACATGGTCGCGACCGCGGTGCGTGACGGTGACGAGTGGGTGATCAATGGGCGCAAATGGTGGACGTCTGGTGCGTGCGACCCGCGCTGCAAGGTGATGATCTTCATGGGCCTCTCCAATCCGGAAAGCCCGCGTCACCAGCAGCACTCGATGGTATTGGTGCCAACCGATACGCCTGGTGTGAAGATTGTTCGCCCGCTGCCGGTATTCGGCTACGACGATGCCCCGCATGGCCACGCCGAGGTGCTGTTCGAGAACGTAAGGGTGCCTTACGAAAACGTGATCCTCGGCGAGGGCCGCGGCTTCGAGATCGCCCAGGGGCGCCTGGGCCCTGGGCGTATCCACCACTGCATGCGTTCTGTCGGCATGGCCGAACGGGCGCTGGAGCTGATGTGCAAGCGCTCGGTTGCGCGCACCGCCTTCGGCAAGCCTCTGGCACGCCTGGGGGGCAACGTCGACAAGATTGCCGATTCGCGCATGGAAATCGACATGGCCCGGCTACTCACGCTCAAAGCGGCGTACATGATGGACACGGTCGGCAACAAGGTCGCGCGCAGCGAGATCGCGCAGATCAAGGTGGTGGCGCCGAACGTGGCGCTGAAGGTGATCGACCGGGCGATCCAGCTGCATGGCGGGGCAGGGGTGAGCGGCGATTTCCCGCTGGCGTACATGTACGCCATGCAACGCACCCTGCGCCTGGCCGACGGGCCCGATGAAGTGCACCGGGCGGCGATCGGCAAGTATGAGATTGGCAAGTATGTGCCGGCAGAGATGTTGCGCAGCGGGCGGTGAGGCAGGCTGATTCTCGTCAGGCCTACTCTTTGTGGCCGGCATTGGCTTGGGGGGTACCGTGTGCCGGCGGCTGATCCACCACAGCCGGCTTCTGCCCCCGCGTCTTGAGCAGCGAAATCACCACCCCACCCAGCAACAGCCCGAACGTCACACCCAACGACAGCAACGCCGGCACCTTGCCGACCATGCCATGGTAGAAGATCTTGCAGCCGATGAAGATCAACACCAGCGCCAATGCGTACTTGAGGTATACGAACCGGTGCATCAGCGCCGACAACGCAAAGTACAGCGAGCGCAGGCCAAGAATGGCAAAGATGTTCGAGGTGTAGACAATGAACGGGTCCTGGGTGATGGCGAAGATCGCGGGTACGCTGTCCACTGCGAACACCAGGTCGGCCAGCTCGATCAGCACCAGTGCCAGGAACAGCGGCGTTGCATGGCGCAGGGCCTTGTTCTGCCCCGGGGGTGTCTGGCGGACAAAGAAGTGCGAGCCATGGATCTCGTCGGTCACCCGCAGGTGCCGGCGCACGAACTTGAGGATTGGGTTGTTGGCCAGGTCTGGATGGCTGTCTTCTTTGGCCAGCGCCATCTTCACCCCGGTGAACAGCAGGAAGGCCCCGAAGAGGTACAGCACCCAGGCGAAGTTCTGCACCAGTGCTGCGCCCACCCCGATCATGATCGCGCGCAGGATCACCACCCCGAGGATGCCCCAGAACAGCACGCGGTGCTGGTAACGGCGGGGGATGGCGAAATAGCTGAAAATCATGGCCATGACGAACACGTTGTCCATCGACAGTGATTGCTCGACCAGGAAGCCGGTGTAGAACTCCAGCGCCGATTGCGCGCCTAGCTGGAACCAGACCCAACCGCCGAACAGCACGCCGATGCTGAAGTAGCCGGAGTACAACAGCAGGCTCTCGCGCATGCCGATTTCACGTTCGTGACGGTGCAGTATGCCGAGGTCGAGTACCAGCAGGCCGATGACGATGGCCATGAACACCAGCCACAACCAGGTGCTGGTACCGAGGAACGGGGTGGTGAGAAACGCCTGTAGAGCTGTCATGAGCCCCTCCTTGAATGTCGACGTTGCGTGGCAACAGTGATCCGACATCACGGCGTGGCAGCCGTCAGAGGGGCCCGGTATCACATAGGGTTAAGGCTAGACCTGTTTGCCTGCGCTGCCGAATCCGGCGCTGTTACATTTGTTTGCCAGGCGGCCGTGAACAGCATCACCCTGTTGCTCAGTACACCCACACCTCCACACGCTGGTTGTGCAGCCGCCCTTGTTCACGTTCGTTGCCGGCCACAGGCAACTCAGCGCCCATGCCGGTCACCTGCAGCACTGCGACGCCGTTACGTGCCAACTGGCGGCGCACCGCCTGCGCCCGCAAGCGCGACAGCAGCGCAGCGCGGCCTGGGGTCAGCTTGGGGTCGCCGAAGCCAACCAGCACTGTCTTGCCTTGTAGCTTGCCGGCCTGGTGCAGGTAATCGGCCACCCGTTGCACATCACGCAGGGCCTTGTTGTCGAGGTTGGCGCTGCCTGCCTGAAAGCGAAAGTTCACGCTCAGCCGTTGTGCCTGCCTGGCCAGGTTGCGGTAGCGCGGCGGCATGCCTGCCTGTGGTGGCACTGGCAGGGCCTGTATCTGCTGCGAAACGAACCCTTGCTGGGCGACGATGGCCTGGCCTGCCGGGCTTTGGGCGAAGTCCGCCAAGGCTTTGGCGGGTGGTTTGGGGTTGGCCGGCAGATAGAAGTACAAGCGCCGTGACAGGGGGTAGTCCTCGCTGGCCACCAGGGCGCGCGCTGGCAGCATGGCCGGGGCGTCCCCTTCAGCCACCGCCAGCACCTTGGCCCCGTGAATGGCGGCCAGGCTACTGAAGCCAATGGCCTGGCGGTCGGTGCTCACCCCTGCGGCCAGTTCGTCACTGGATTCGAAGCGCCGGGCCTGGGCTGACAGTGCCGCGTGCTGTGGCGCCAGTACCAGTGCCTTGAAGGTTTCAAAGGTGCCGGAGCGGTCGTCACGGGCGTACAGGTGAATGGCCCCGCCGGAAATGCCCAATTCTTCCCAACGCTGGATCTGACCAGAGAAAACTTGCGCCAGTTGCCCTGTGCTGAGCTGCGGCAGCGGGTTGTCGGGGTGGACAATGACCGCCACACCATCCAGGGCAATGACTTGCTCGGAAGCGGCAGCACGCAGGTCGCCCAACGCTCGCAACTGGAGTACTTCGTTGTCGTTGATCGGCCGTGAGGCGGCGGCCAGGTCGGCCTCGCCCTCAACCAGGGCGGTGAAGCCGGTGCTGGAACCGTGGGCAGCGATGTCGATGCGTACCGGTTGGCCCTGCGTGTCGCGGGCCGTGATCACGGTTTCGTTGGGCAGCTTGCCGGCCTGGCGTTCGATCGCGCTGGCTTGCTGCGCACGGAGCTGGCCCTCCACCAGCGCCGGCAGCAGGGCTGCGCCAATGGTATTGGAGCCTTGCACACGCAAATGAACTGGTTCAGCCACGGTGGTCAGTGGTAGCACGGTGAGCAGTAGCACAAGCAGGCGCGGCATGCCGGGTGGCCCTGTGGCATAGAGTTGGCCGGCAGATTACGACAGGGGCGTGATGATAATGTGACAGTCAATGGGCTTGAGGCTGTCGAGGCTGCTGTGCAGCCCATCGGCGGCAAGCCGGCTCCCACACCGATAGCAATGTTCTCAAGACCTGTGCTGTACGTTGTGGGAGATTCTATGGTTTCTGGCAAAGGTAGCCGCAGCATCTTCAGCGCCTGTCAGCCCTGATGCGATCCCTGTGGGAGCCGGCTTGCCGGCGATGGGCCGCAAGCCGGCCTTGGCGGTCTCAATGCGCGCCGGCCGATTTGCTCAGGTCGCTCTCGGCCCATTCGGTGTAGATGCAGGCATCTGCCACTGCCCAGCGCACCTTCACGCTGTCCCCTGGCTGCATCGGCATACCCGCTGCAGACAGTGCCTTGACCGTCAGTTCGGTACCACCAGCAGTGACCACATGGCAGGTTTGGCTTTCCCCCAGGAACAGTACCTCGCCAACCTTGGCGCTGACCTCGTTCCAGCCTGCCGGCAGCGGCTGGCGCGCGGCTTGTTCGGCAGTCAGGGCCAGGGCTTTTTCCGGGCGGACCATGATCAGCGCATCCTGCGAGGCTGCCAGCCCCGGGGTCAGGCGGATGGCCACCGGCTGGCCTTCGAAGCTGGCTGCGCCGTTGCTGCTGGCCTTGATCCGCGGAAGTTGGAGTTGCCCAGGAACGATGCCACAAACGCATTCGGCGGGTTCTGGTACAGGTCGTAGCCGGTGCCCAGGCCAACGATCTTGCCGTGGCTGAAAATGGCAATGCGCTGCGACAGGCGCATGGCCTCTTCCTGGTCGTGGGTCACGTAGACAATGGTGATGCCGAGGCGGCGGTGCAGCTGACGCAGCTCGTCCTGCAGGTCTTCACGCAGCTTCTTGTCCAAGGCCCCGAGCGGCTCGTCCATCAGCAGAATGCGTGGCTCGTACACCAACGCGCGGGCAATCGCCACACGTTGCTGCTGGCCGCCGGACATCTGCGACGGCTTGCGTTGGGCGAACTGTTCCAGTTGCACCAGCTTGAGCATGGCATCGACGCGCTTGCTGGTTTCGCCCGCATTGAGTTTGCGAATGGCCAGCGGAAAGGCGATGTTGTCGCGCACGTTCAGGTGCGGGAACAACGAGTAACGCTGGAACACCATGCCGATATCACGCTTGTGCGGCGGCACGTTGACCAGCGACTGGCCGTCGACCAGAATCTCGCCGCTGCTCGGCGTTTCGAAACCGGCCAGCATCGACAGGGTGGTGGACTTGCCCGAGCCACTGGAGCCGAGAAAGGTCAGAAACTCGCCTTCCTGGATCTCCAGGTCTAGGTTGTCCACGGCGGTGAAGTCGCCGTAGTGCTTGTTCAGGCCACGCAGGCTGACCAGGGTCTTGCCGTGCGCGTTGTCTTTGATCACTGCACTCATTGTTGTTATCTCCGCGCTCAGGCGTTTTCGGTGCGCCGGCGCAAGGCGGCGGCAATGAACATGACCAGCAGCGAAAGGCCGATCAGCAAGGTCGAGGCCACGGCGATCACCGGGCTCAGGTCCTGGCGCAGGGTGGTCCACATCTTCACTGGCAAGGTCTGCAAGTCGGGGCTGGCCATCATCACGCTCAGTACCACTTCATCCCAGGACACCAGGAAGGCGAACAGGCCCCCGGCAATCATCCCCGGGCGAATGGCCGGGAAGGTGACATTGAAGATCGCCTGCAGGCGCGACGCGCCGCAGATCACGGCGGCATCCTCGATCGACTGGTCGAACAGCTTCAGCGAGTTGATGATCGAAATGATGGTGAAGGGCAGGGCGACGATCACATGGCTGACCACGAACGCGAACAGCGTGCCGGTATAGCCCAGCTTGAGGAACAGCGCGTACACCGCCACCGCAATGATCACCAGCGGCACGATCATTGGCATGGTGAACAGCCCGTACAGCAGTTCACGGCCCGGGAAGCGGCCACGCACCAGGGCGAACGCGCTGGGTAACCCCAGCAGCACCGCTGCAACGGTGGTCAGCACGGCCACCTTGAAGCTGGCCAGTGCAGCCTCCATCCACTCGGGGTTGGAAAAGAACTGGCCGTACCACTTGAGGGTCCAGCCGGGCGGCGGGAAGACCAGCCACTGCGACGACCCGAACGACAGCAACACGATGAACACTACCGGCAGCAGCAGGAAGGCTGCGATCACCCCGGTGGTCAGGTACAGGCCTGTGCGCAGCGGGCGGCCCATGGCATTGGGGGAAAGGAGCATGGCGGTTTACCTCGGGTTGCCAACCGGGGACTCCGGCTGCAGCTTCAGGTACAGGTAGAAGAGCACCAGGGTGATCAACACCAGCAGTGCGGCGGCGGCGCTGGCCAAGCCCCAGTTGAGGAACGACTGCACCTGCTGGATGATGAATTCCGGCAGCATCATGTTCTGCGCCCCGCCCAGCAGTGCCGGGGTGACGTAGTAACCGAGCGACATCACGAACACCATCAGCGCCCCGGAAAACAGCCCCGAGCGGCACAGTGGCAGGAACACCTTCCAGAAGTTGGTCCACGGGCTGGCGCCACAGATCGAGCCTGCCTGCAGCACCATCGGGTCGATGGCGTGCATGGTCGCCTGCAGCGGCAGCACGATGAACGGGATCATGATGTAGCTCATGCCGATCACTACACCGGTCAGGTTATGCACCATCTCCAGCGGGGCATCGATGATGCCCATGGCCATCAACGCCTTGTTGATTACCCCCGAACTCTGCAGCAGCACCAGCCACGAGTAGGTGCGTGCCAGCAGGCTGGTCCACATCGACAGCAGCACGATGTTCAGCAGCCAGCGGCCCCAGCCTTTGGGCACCAGGGTGATGGCCCACGCCAGCGGGAACCCGAGCAGCACGCTGATCAGGGTGACCACACCGGCCACCGAGAAGGTGTTGAACAGCACCCGTGCGTAAGCCGAGTTGGCGAACAGCTGCTCGTAGTTGCCCAGCCCGGGCGTTGGCTCCAGTACCCCGCGCAGCAACAGGCCGATCAGCGGGGCGAAAAAGAACAGACCCAGGAACAGCAAGGCCGGCAGCAGGTTGCGGCTGCCTTTCCAGCGCTGGCTCAGGCCCACGCGCCGCGGTACGGTGCCCGGAGCGCCGGCCCCCGTGGGGGCACCTTGGGCGTTATGCAGGGCGTTGATGGCGACTTTCATTTGACCAACCACTCATTCCAGCGCGCGGCGATGGCCTGGCCGTTCTTGGCCCAGTAGGCGAAGTCGAGGGTGACCTGGTCCTGGGCATGGGCGGTAGGCAGGTTGGGTGCAAGGTCCTTGTCCAGCTTGGCTACGCTGTCGACGTTGACCGGCGCGTAGGCGGTCTTGTTGGCGAACTCGGCCTGGCCTTCGGCGCTGCTGGCGTTGGCCAGGAACTTCATGGCCGCGTCCTTGTTCTTGGCGCCCTTGGGGATGACCAGGAAATCGGCCATGACCAGGTTCTGCTTCCAGCTCACACCCACCGGGGCACCGTCTTGCTGCAGGGCGTAGACGCGACCGTTCCAGAACTGGCCCAGCGCAGCTTCACCAGAGGCCAGCAATTGCTGCGACTGAGCGCCACCGCCCCACCAGACGATGTCTTTCTTGATGGTGTCGAGCTTATTGAAGGCGCGGTCCAGGTCCAGCGGGTAGAGCTTGTCGGGGGCTACACCGTCGGCCAGCAGGGCCAGTTCCAGCACGCCTGGGCTGGGCCATTTGTACAAGGCGCGTTTGCCAGGGTAGGTCTTGGTGTCGAACAGCGCGGCCCAGTCGACTGGCTTGTTGGCACCGAGCTTGCCTTCGTTGTAACCGAGCACGAAGGAGAAGAAGAACGAGCCGACACCGTGGTCGGACACAAAGCGTGGGTCGATCTTGTCGCGCTTGATCTGGGTGAAATCGAGGGGTTCGAGCAAGCCTTCGCTGGCGGCGCGCAGGGCAAAGTCGGCTTCCACGTCGACCACGTCCCATTGCACGTTACCGCTCTCGACCATGGCCTTGAGCTTGCCATAGTCGGTCGGGCCGTCCTGGACTACCTTGATGTCGGTCGCTTTGGTGAAGGGAACGGCCCACGCTTCTTTCTGGGCGTCCTGGGTGGTCCCGCCCCAGCTGACGAAGTTGAGGCTGTCGGCGGCTTGGGCGGCCTGACATGCCAGGGTCAGCAGGCTGGCAGACAGCACTGCGGTTACACGTTTGCTCAACAGCATGGTTACGCCCTCGTTGCTTTTGTTATTCGAGGCTGGGCTTGTGGTGCGCCCGCCAATAGTGTTCGGGGAGCAGCTAAAACAAAGTGTCGATGGCCATCTGGCGTTGTGGATGCCGGCCAGCAGACTTAAGGTCTACGGGATATCATATTATGGTATTCCAAACTTTTGGCAAGAGGTATGAGGCGACCGGCCATCACTCTGTCCTCTGCATGCTTGCGCGAACCTCTGTAGGCGCGACGCAAGGCCGCGCCTACAAGGCACTGCGTCAGTCCACCAGGCCTGGCTCAAAGGGAATGCTCTGCACCACCTCCAGCTCATAACCCGCCAGCCCCGCATATTTCAGCGGCGGCCCCAGGTGGCGCAGCTTGCCCACCCCCAGGTCCTGCAGAATCTGTGCTCCGGTGCCCACTTCCGAGTACACCTTGGACTGCCCGCGCTGGTAAGGCCGCACCGGTTGGGTCAGCTGTGGTACCCGCTCCAGCAATGCCTGCGAGGATTCATGGTTGGCCAGGACCACCACCACGCCGCTGCCTTCCTCGGCCACCTTCTGCAGTGCCGCCCACAGGGTCCAGTTGGCGGGGCCGGCGTACTCGGCACCAACCAGGTCGCGCAGGGGGTCGATCACATGCACCCTGACCAGGGTTGGCTGCTCGCGGCGGATGTCGCCCATTACCATGGCCATGTGCACGCCACCTTCGATGCGGTCTTCATAGGTGACCAGGCGGAAGGTGCCATGCACGGTCGGCAGCTCACGTTCGCCGATGCGCTTGATGGTCTGCTCGGTGCTCAGGCGGTAGTGGATCAGGTCGGCGATGGTGCCGATCTTGATGCCATGCCGTGCAGCGAACACCTCAAGGTCCGGGCGACGCGCCATGGTGCCGTCGTCGTTGAGCACTTCGACGATCACCGAGGCCGGGCTGAAGCCGGCCAGGCGCGCAAGGTCGCAACCCGCTTCGGTGTGGCCGGCGCGGGTCAGCACGCCGCCTTCGCGGGCACGCAGGGGGAATATATGGCCGGGTTGGACCAGGTCTTCGGGGCGGGCCGTGGGGGCCATGGCGGCGGCCACGGTACGTGCCCGGTCGGCGGCAGAGATGCCCGTAGTGACGCCCGTGGCAGCTTCGATCGACACGGTGAACGCGGTGCTGAACACACTGCCGTTGGCCGGTACCATCTGCTCCAGCCCCAGGCGTTGGCAGTGATCGTCGGTCAGGGTCAGGCAGATCAGGCCCCGTGCTTCGCGGGCCATGAAGTTGATGGCCTGGGCGTCGCAACGCTCGGCGGCGATCAGCAGGTCGCCTTTGTTTTCGCGGTCCTCGTCATCCACCAGCAGGACCATTTTGCCTTGCCGGTAGTCCTCGAGAAGTTCCTCGATGGTGTTGAAAGCCATGTTGCACGCTCGCTGTGGTGGTGTCATTTTTATGGTATACCATCATACACAAATGTCGACGAATCAGGAGGAAGTGCATGAAGGCCTATTGGATCGCCCATGTGGACGTGACCGACCCCGAGCAGTACCTGCAATACACCCAACGCGCCCCGGCTGCCTTCCAGGCGTTCGGTGGCCGCTTTCTGGCCCGTGGCGGGCGCAGCGAAGCGCTGGAAGGGCGGGCCACACCTCAGCGTAGCGTGGTGATCGAATTTGATTCCTACGCGCAGGCGGTGGCGTGTTACCGGTCTGAGCTGTACCAGGAGGCGTGCAGCCATCGCCAAGGGGTAGCGAAGGCCGAGGTGATCATCGTTGAAGGGGTGGGGCCGTGAGTGTTGGTTGATGCCCCTGACGCCGGCGAGCCGGCGATAGGGCCACTACTGGCAAAACAGAAGCTCAAGGCGCTTGCGTAACGTGCACGTTGTCGATGACCATGCGCGGATTTACGCCGTCTTCAACCATGTGAAGGTGCAGGATTTCAGGGCCGTTCACCGTTAGCTCATCGGACCCATAATGCATACCGTCACGGTCACTCAGCCGTTTGTGGTTGTCCGTAAAGGTGAGATCTCTGGTACATAGATCACTGCACCCCCAGTCGTAACTTACGCGGCGGGTACCTGTGCCAGGCAGCAGAATTTCGGTTGAACCGTCGAACGTAAGATGTTTTGCCTTTATGGCGCTTCCATCGCCGCTGTGCGAATCGTCGCTGATCCCACCCGTGCCATGTAGTTTGAATGTCGTTTGGTCAACCTTGAATTCCTTGCGGTCACCGACCTGCTCGGACTCGAAATCGACCTCCGAAGGCACGATGGGGCGACCTACCGCTTGGTCTTGCTCATCGTAGGTGAGCTGCATAACCTGATCCTTCGCCGTGGGCAGCTTGATTCGGATTACAGGCACCGCCTGGCCATACGCTGCGTGATACCGGAACTGGTCGAACTGCGCCAGCAAGCCAGCCTGCGTCTGACCCTCGACATAGAAAAATGCAAAAACAGGCAAGTCGGCGCCCACGCCGACTTGCCAGGCTGGGAGCAAAATCTCGTTGTAGCCCATCCACGCATCGGCGCTCAAACCTGCCCTGACTTTTAACGGCATCTCGAACCACCGGGCCTTCATGTTCGCGGGTGCTTCGCGAAGGTCCCATCCGCAGACTCTTGATTTTCTGATGTCATCTTCGCTGTACGTTGCCAACCACGCTTCGGCATCCTTCACGCCGACCTTCTGGCACGCATCCGTGGTGCTCTCAAACCCATCATGCGGGCCGCACCCCTGCGCGGTTTCGCGGTTGTCCGTGCCACCATCGATGGGGAAGGTGCACAGTACTTCGAGCTCGCGCAGCTTGCCGTGCGGGATGGCCTGCAGCGGCGGGAACAAAAAACCATTGAAGCGTTCCGCCGCCCTGCCGAAGTTGGTGTCGCGGCGCACCCAGGAAAACGCTATGGCGCCTTTATCCAAGTGCTTGCGGCTCGGGTCCCAAGGTAGCGATTCTGGGCTGAAACCGGTGGCACGCATTTCAAAACCGCTGCACAGGTAGCTGGGTTTGTCAGGCCCACCACAGTCTTCGGTGACCGAGTCGTACCAGACTTTCAGTTGCGTAACCGCCTGTTCACCCCGCTTGTTCAATTCGATCAACTGCTGTGACTTGGCTGTTGCGCTTGTGAGTGCCTGAGTCTGCGCGGGCGGACGGGCAGGCAGCACAGGGGACGTGTGCGACACGCAACCGATCAAACTTCCCAGGGTTAGAAGCGACAAGGCTATTCGTGTCCACATTGGCGAGCACCTTTTTCTGAGTGGAGCAGCACTGCCGCACGCATAGCTATCGTGGGCTTTGGTGCAATTTGCGCACAGGAAAAAAGTGGCGGCTACTGGCAGTTCTATCAGCATTCGGGCCAAGCCCAGGTGACCGAGCGCCAACATCTCGATTGGGCCTGGGCAGGTCTTCCGGTCATGGGCTCAGTTCAGGTGCGCTTTGAGTTCGGCGCCAGCCTGGCGCATTGCCGCCTTGACCGCCGGTACCTGGCTCAGCGGGTTGAGCAGCCCATAGTCATGGATCATGCCGTTGTAGCGCACCGAGGTCACCGGCACGCCGGCGGCATTCAGCTTGCGGGCATAGGCCTCACCTTCATCACGCAGCACGTCGAACTCGGCTGTTTGCACCAGCGCTGGCGGCAAGCCTTGCAACTGTTCAGTGGTAGCTCGCAGCGGCGCGGCGTAGATCTGTTCCCGCGCCTTGGCATCCGTGGTGTAGTTGTCCCAGAACCACTTCATCATGCCGGTGGTCAGGAAGTGCCCTTCGGCAAACTGTTTGTACGAAGCGGTTTCGAAGCTGGCGTCCGTCACCGGCCACAGCAACAGCTGGAAGCGCAGGGCCGGGGTGCCAGCTTCTTTGGCCTTCAGCGCCACGACCGCCGCCATGTTGCCACCGACGCTGTTGCCAGCCACGCCCAGGCGCTTGCCATCCACGCCGATCTGCTGGCCGTGCTCGGCCACCCAGCGGGTCGCGGCATAGGCCTGGTTGATCGCGGTTGGATAATGCGCCTCCGGCGACGGGGTGTAGTCGACATAGACCGCCACTGCCCCAGAGCCAACCACCAGGTCACGGATCAGCCGCTGGTGGGTCGGGAAGTCGCCGAGCACCCAGCCACCGCCATGGAAGAACATGAATACCGGCAACGCCCCTTTGACATTGGCCGGGCGAACCACCTGCAGCTTGATCGACTGGCCGTCGGCCTCGATGGTGCGTTCCTTCACCTCGATCCCGGAGAGGTCAACCTTGACCGAGGCCTGGGCGCCGGTCAGCACCGCGCGGGCATCTTTCGGGCTGAGTTGCTCCAGTGGCTTGCCGCCGCCTTGCTCCAGGGCTTCGAGGAAGGCCTGGGTGCGTTGCTCCACGCCTGGGCTTCCCGCTGCGAACGCGCTGGAAACGGACAGCGCCAGAAGCGAGGCGGTGAGTGTTTTGTGGACAATGTTCATGGGCGAATCCTTTTCTGTGCAAGTGTCGGGAATGGTCGTCTTGCCTGGCCTGCTGGGCCATCGCTGCGACCTGTGCGTAGATTAGGCAGGTGCGCTCGTGGGAAAAAGCCGCTATAAAGCGTTTTACTGTCACCAAGAGCGAGACAATGAACCCCTACGAAGACATGCGAATCTTTGCCCAGGTGATGGAGGCCGGCAGTTTCACCGCCGCTGCCGAGCGCCTGGGGATGTCCAAGCAATCGGTGAGCCGGCGCCTGATGCAACTCGAAGCGCGCCTGGGCGTGCGCCTGCTCAACCGCTCCACCCGGCGCCTGGATGCCACGCCGCTGGGCCAGCAGTACTACCAGTCGGCCATGCGCCTGCTGGGTGAAGTGCAGCAGGTGGAGCACGACATCAGCGGCCAGGCCCAGGCCTTGCGCGGCACCTTGCGCCTGAGCGCGCCATTGTCTTTCGCCATGGCGCACCTGGGCTGTTTGCTGACCGAGTTCCTGCAGTTGCATGCGCAGGTGGATGTGGAGGTGGACCTCAGTGACCGGGCGGTGGATCTGATCGGCGAAGGCTATGACCTGGCGTTGCGGATTGGCGCGCTGGAGGACTCCAGCCTGATCGCCCGGCGCATCGCCGATGTGCAGCGGGTGTACTGCGCGAGCCCGAGCTACCTGGCGGCGCGCGGTGTGCCGGCCAGGCCGGAGAACCTGGCCGGGCATGACTGCCTGCCCTATGGGCATTCGCGGCAGGTGCAGTGGCAGTTTCGGCAGGCTGGCAAGGCCCAGGCGATTCAGGTGGCCGGGCGCATGCGCGCGAACAATGGTGAAATCCTGAGGGACGCGGCGATTGCCGGCATGGGGGTGACTTACCTGCCGACCTTCATCGTAGGGCAAGCGCTGGCCGATGGGCGCCTGGTCACGGTGCTGGATGACTGGCGCCCGCCGGCATTGCAGCTGTCGGCAGTGTACCCGCAGCACCGGCAGGTGGCGCGGCCGGTGCAGGGGTTCGTGAACTTCCTGCGCGAGCGCTTGCTGCTGTTGTAAAGCCGGGGCACGGGCGATATGAAGACCGCTTCTACAAGCACCCGCAAAAACTGGCTATGCTTGGCCCATGACCAGCTCTCCACCGTTGCGCCAGCCTTGCCCCCCTGGCGCCTGCATTTGTGGTCGCGAACAACTGGCCGACCACCCGCAGACCGCCCAGCGCATACTCCTGCTGACCCGCCAGGAAGAAAAGCGCCTGCTCGACCGCCTGGAAAACCTGAAGGACCTTGAAGACCTGCAGCGGCTGCAACAACGCCTGTTCGACAATCTCGGCATTCGCGTGCACATCGCCCCGGGCTTCAATGAAGTGCGGACCATGCGCGGCATCGTCATCGAACTGGATAACCAGCCCGGGCTATGCCGCAAGACCCGGCAGGCGATCCCGGCGGCGATTCGGCGCGGGCTGGAGCGCAATCCCGAGGTTGCGTTCCGCCTGCTCGATACCCACGACCTGCTGCGCGATGCATGAGATGAAGTTAATTTTCCGCCGCCTTGCTACGTCTACTTGAAAGCCCCCTGCGCCAGTGCGTGCAGCGGTTTTCATCATTCAAGGAGGCAGGCAATGACTTCTGTATTCGACCGCGAAGATATCCAGTTCCAAGTAGTGGTCAACCATGAAGAGCAATACTCGATCTGGCCCGACTACAAAGCCATCCCCAACGGCTGGCGTGCAGTGGGCAAAAGCGGCCTGAAAAAGGAATGCCTGGCGTATATCGACGAGGTGTGGACCGACATGCGCCCCCTCAGCCTGCGCCAGAAAATGGCCGAAGCCGCCCCCCAGTGACCGCACTGAACCTGCTGTGCCTGCCGTACTCGGGGGCCAGCGCCATGGTCTACAGCCGCTGGCGGCGCAAGCTGCCGTCGTGGGTGCAGGTGCGCCCGGTGGAACTGCCCGGGCGTGGCGCCCGCATGGCCGAGCCGCTGCACACCGACATGCAGGCGCTGGCCCGGCAACTGGCCAGCGAGCAGCGCCTGGCCGCCAATGCACCCTACGCGTTGCTGGGCCACAGCCTGGGTGCCTTGCTGGCCTTCGAGCTGGCGCATGAGCTGCAAGCGCTGGGCTGCCCGGCGCCGCTGGCGTTGTTTGCCTGCGGCACGGCGGCCCCGACCCGGCGCGAAGATTACGATGGCAGGCACTGGCGCGAGCCAAAAACCGACGCCGAGCTGATCAGCGAGCTGCGTGAGCTGCAAGGTACGCCCGAGGAAGTGCTGGCCAATGCCGAGTTGATGAGCCTGACCTTGCCGACACTGCGCGCCGATTTCCTGCTGTGCGGCACCTACGCCTACCGTCAGCGGCCGGCCCTGAGCTGCCCGCTGCATGTGCTGGCCGGCACTGATGACCGGGCCAATGACGAGCAACTGCGGGCCTGGGGCAAAGAAACCAACGGCGAGTTTTCGCTGCAGATGTTCCCCGGCGGGCACTTCTTCATCCACGAGCATGAAGACCGTGTGCTCGACGCCCTCACTGCCTCGCTGCAACCGTTGCGCCTGTCCGCCTGATTGACGTCACCGCTTGCCTGGGGGAGGCTAGACCTTTTCCCAGGCAAGGGGCAGAGCATGCTGATCGATCCACACAAGGCCACGCTGCTGGTCGTCGACATCCAGGAAAAGCTCATCGGCGCCATGAGCGACGCCGAAGGCACCCGGGCGCGGGCCCGCTGGCTGCTGGCGGCGACCGCCGAGCTGGAGCTGCCGGTGGTGATTTCCGAACAGTACCCCAAGGGTCTGGGCCACACCCTGGCCGAGTTGCTGGCGGTGGCACCGGCCGCCCAGGTGGTGGAGAAAAGCCATTTTTCCTGCGTTGCCGCCCAATGCTTGCCCGACAGCCTGATGGCCCGTGAACAGGTGATCGTGTGTGGCATGGAAACCCATGTCTGCGTGCTGCAGACCGTGCTCGGCCTGCTGGCGCTGGGCAAGCAGGTGTTCGTGGTCGAAGATGCCTGTGACAGCCGTACGGCGGCCAGCAAGGCGGCGGGCCTGGCGCGCATGCGCGAAGCCGGTGCGCAGGTCGTGACCCGGGAAATGGTGCTGTTCGAACTGATGGGGAGTGCAGCGCATCCGTTGTTCCGCCATATCAGCAAGACCTACCTGGTCGGTGAACAGCCCTGAACGGCCGGTTATGGGCGGCAGGCATGATGGCCCTTGCACTGCTGCAAGGTTGCGCCGGGCGCCGCGAAGAGGTGCCCGCAGCGGACCCGGCCGAGGTTCGCGCCCAACTGCTGCGGTTGCTGCCCACGCAAGCCCGCGACCGCGAGGGCTGGGCCAAGGACATCCAGGTGGCCTTCGAGGCCCAGCGCATCCCCCCCAGCAAGAGCAACCTGTGTGCCGTGTTGGCGGTCACCGAGCAGGAGTCGACCTTCACTGCCGACCCACAGGTGCCCAACCTGGGGCGTATCGCCCGTGAAGAAATCGACCGCCGCGCCGCGCGCCTGCACATCCCCAGGCTGCTGATCGATGGTGCGTTGAAAACGCCGTCTGGCAACGGCCAAAGCTACCAGCAGCGGCTACAGGCAGTGCGCAGCGAGAAACAGTTGAGCGAACTGTACGACGAGGTCATTGCCCGGCTCCCGTTGGGCAGGACCTTGCTTGGCGGGCTGAACCCGGTGCATACCGGCGGGCCCATGCAGGTCAGCATCGACTTTGCCGAACAGCATGCGCAGGGGTACCCCTACAGCCATGACGGCAGCATTCGCCAGGAGGTGTTCACCCGGCGCGGTGGCATGTACTTCGGTATCGCCCACTTGTTGGGTTACCCAGCCAGCTACGAACGCCCGCTCTACCGCTTCGCCGATTTCAATGCCGGCTGGTACGCCAGCCGCAATGCGGCGTTTCAAGCGGCGCTGAGCAAGGTCACGGGTGTGCGCCTGGCGCTGGACGGCGACCTGATCGCACCGGGGTCGATCATGCCGGGCGCGACCGAAACGGCGGCGCGCAAAGTGGGCGGGAAGCTGGGGCTGCGCAACCCGCAGATTCGCCGCCAACTGGAGGACGGCGACAGCCTGGCGTTCGAGGACAGCAAGCTGTACGCCGGGGTATTTGCCCTGGCCGACGCGGCCGCTGGCAAGCCGCTCCCGCGAGCGGTGCTGCCGGGGATCGAACTGAAGAGCCCGAAGATTACCCGCAAGCTGACCACGGCGTGGTTTGCAGGGCGGGTGGACGAGCGTTACCAACGGTGCATGAAGCGCTAGCGCCCAGGTGAACTGTCAATGTCGCCCCTGCCGAGGCGGGCGCGGCCTTGCAGCGCGAAAGGGCCGCAAAGCGGCCCCAGGATTTGCGACGGACTGTTGATCAGCTTTCGCCAAGTGCCCCGACGACTTGTTCGACACTGGCCTTCAACCCGGCAAACGCATCATCCGGGTCGCTGTCCACCACCACCAGCTTCGCGCCGGCCGCCTGGATCGCTGCGGCCAGCGCCGGCTCCGGTTGGCGATGGTCCAGCACCAACGCTACATCCTGTGCCTTCAGGTTGGCCTCCAGCGCCTTCAGCGCGGCAGCATCCCACGCCGTTGGCAGCGGCTGCTGAACCACATCCAGGTTCAGGCCGCTGGCCAGGTAACCCAACCGCGGCGACAGGCTGACCACTGTGAGGTTGTCGACCTTGGCCAACTGCGTCTGGCTGCTGGCGGCAAGTTCCAACAGCTGGCGCTTGAGCGCGGCCAGGTTGCCCTGGATTTTCGTTCTTTCGCTCGGCGCAAGGCGTTCCAGGTCGTTGGCCACGACGTCGGCCATGCGCCCCAGATTGGTCGGGTTCATCCACGGGTAGGCGTTGTAGGCATCGTCGCCACTCACCGCGATACCTGGCAATGCGCCGTCCACCGGTCGTGCGGCATCGATCTCGACAATGCGGATATTGCTGCGCCGGGCCATCGGGTACAGCGGGTCGTCGCGCCAGATCGAACGTACGCCGATCACCGCATCGGCCTGTTGCGCAGCCTTGTCCAGGCTGGCGCCACCACGGCCGCTGAAATACGACGGCTGGCGACTGGCCGGCAGGTTGGCCGGGGCTGCGCGCTTGAGTTGTACGCCGGTCCCCTCGAGCAGGGCGCTGGCCAGGCTGTGGGTGATCGGCAAGGTGGTCAGCACCTGCGTGGCGAAAGACAGCGACGGCAGGCTGGCCAGGGCCAGTGCCAGGGTCAGGTGTTTCAGGTTCATGCCGGGTTTCCTTGCAGGCGGGGAACGAGGGCGCGGGCGAGCGCAGCGAGGGCGAAGCAGAGACCGGCGACCAGGATGATCGCGGCACCCGACGGCACCGGCAGGTCGAACACGATCGGTAGCAGGATGCCGAACAACGTGCTGATGGTGGCGATGAGCACCGAGAGGAAGAAAAAGCCCTTCAGTGACTGGCTGACCAGGCGCGCGGCGGCAGCCGGGATCACCAGCAACGCACCGACCAGAATGGCCCCGATCACCTTCACTGCAGCCACGGTGACCAGGGTCACCAGCACCACGAACAGGTAGTCCAGTGTTTTCACCGCCACGCCGCGTACAGCAGCCAACTGCGGGTTGAAGCTGGCCAGCATGATGCGGTTGTACAGCGGCAGCGCCAAGGCCAGCACCAGCATGGCGACGATGCCCAGTACCACCAGGTCCTGCCCGCTCACGGTCAGCACCGAACCGAACAGCACGTTCTCGAGGATGTGCACATTGATCTTGCCCGCCAGCATCAGCAGCAGGCTGGCGCCCAGCGCCAGCGACACCGAGAGGAATACGCCGATCAGTGTGTCCGGTGACAAGCCGGTGCGGTTACGCAGGAAGTTCAGCAGGATGCCGAACAGCAGGCAGTAACCGAACAGGCTGCCATAAGGCCCGGTATAGGGCTCGCCCAGCAGGATGCCGATAGCCACGCCGGTCAGTGCGGCATGGCCGACCGCTTCGGAAAAGAATGCAAAGCGCTTGACCACCACCAGGGTGCCCAGGCCACCCAGCACCGGGCCAATCATCAGGCCGGCGAGCAAGGCATTGACCACGAAGCCATAGGCCAGCGCCTCGGGCAGGTAGCCGGCAGTGGCCCAGTCCTGGACCGTTTGGCGAAAGGTTTCGAAACTCATCAGGCAATGCTCTCGCTACGCGGGTGGACGGAAAACAGGCCCAGCAGGCGCTCCGGCGTCAGGGCCTGGGCTGGCGGGGCGTCGAACAGTACCTGGCGGCTCAGCCCGGTAACCCGGTCGGCCAGGCGCAGCACCGCTTCCAGGTCGTGTTCGATCCACAACACAGTGGTCCCCGCCTGGCGCCAGGCCAGCAGCAGTTGTTCGAACACCTGAATGCCGGCTTCATCGAGCGCCGACATCGGCTCGTCCAGCACCAGCAGCTGTGGTTCGGGGATGAGCCCCTGGGCCAGCAGCACCCGCTGGCGCTCACCGCCCGACAAGGCCCCCATGCGCCGCTTGCGCTTTTCCAGCATGCCAACCCGCGCCAACGCAGCATCGATGGCAGGCTGCACCCTGCGCGACAAACCCAGGAAGGCCGGGCGCCGCTGGCACATGGCGGCCATGAAATCATCCACGGTCATTGGCAGCCCGCGGTCGAACTCCAGGGCCTGCGGGACGTAGCCGATCACCTCGCCTTGCCCTGGCCAGTGCAGGGTCAGTTCACCATGGTGGGGCATTTGCCCGAGCAGGGTCTTGATCAGCGAACTCTTGCCGCCGCCGTTGGGGCCGACGATGGCGTGCACGCTGCCCGGGGCGACGGTGAAGCTGACCTGTTCGAGGATACGGGTGCGGCCCAGGGTCAAGTCGATACCGGCAAAGGTGATGCGCGGCCCGCAGGCGGTTGCCAGGTTGGCAGCGGCGGTCATGCGCGGTTCTCCTGAATGGCGCGGACCACGGTGTCGAGGTTGCGCTTCATTTCCACTTCGTACTTGTCCTTGGTGTATTCGCCATAGGAAATGTGGGTGAGGGGGTAAAGGCGCACACCAGACTCACGCTGGATGGTTTCGACATAAGCTGAGGGGAAGTCCATTTCCGAGAAGATCACCCTCACGTCCAGTGCCTTGAGCTGGTCGATGGTCTTCTTCAGCTGCGCCGGGCTCGGCTCGATACCATGGGCGGGTTCGACCACGGCGGTCACTTCCAGCCCGAAGTCGCGGACCAGGTAGTCGTAGGCAGCGTGGATGGTGGCCACGCGGAAGGTAGCGCTGGGGGCCTCGGTGACCTTGGCCAGTGCCTGGGCACGCAAGCCACGCAGGCGTTTGGCGTAGGCCCGGGCGTTCTGCGTGTAGAACCGGGCATTGTCCGGGTCGAGCCGGCCCAGCTCGCGGGCAATGTTGTTGACCTGGGCAATGGTCGTGCTGATCGACAGGAAAGTGTGCGGGTTGACCACCTTGCCGGCACCGCGTGCGGCAATGCCGGTAGCTGCCAGCAGCGGTACGTTCTGGTTGGCCTCGATCGTGGCGATATCAGGTTTTTCACTGGCAGCGATCATGCGGTCGGCAAAGTCGTCATGGCCAACGCCATTGAGCACCACCACGTCCAGGGTGCCGATGCGCTTGATGTCTTCGGCCCGGGGCTCGTAGGCGTGCGGGTTGAAGCCCGCCGGAATCAGCGGCACCACCTCGGCCTTGTCGCCAACAATGTTGCTCACGTAGCTGTAGTAGGGGTGCAAGGTGATGCCGATACGCAGCGGCTTGCCGTTATCGGCCAGAGCCATTGCCGGCAGGGCCAGGGCCAGGAGCAGGGCGAGGGCGGAGCGAAACATGGGCGAGTCCTTCGGTTCAGTGGCGGTGTTCGCGGGTAACCCCGGCGTCGTAGTGGCTGACCACCTGTTGCCAGCCAGCGGCGATCAGTGCCGCCTGGCCGAGGTCATCCGGGATGATTGCGGCGCTGTCGCGGCGCAACCAGATATCGGCCTGGCCGGTGCTGTCGGGTGGCAGGATCAGCAGCAGGCTGCCGGCAATTTCGGGTGCCTGGCTGCGGCCCAGGTAGGCGCCGGGCACCAGCCAGGTCCACTGGTGACTGCCCCGGCTCTGGCTGCCGGCGTCGACCACGAATGGTGGCAGGCCTTCATCGGCCAGGGCCTGTACCCCAGGTGCAGCGGCGTTTTCTTCACGCAGCAACTGGATCTCGTCGAATGCCACCCGCAGGTCGGTGTAGAGGCCTTGCTCGGCCGCAGTGAGGTCGCGGCGGGCGTCGATCTGGTGGCTGGCGATGGCCTGTTCGTCCTCGCGCTCGCCGCGCAGCGACACCACGCCAGCTGCCAACGCCACTATCAGCAAGCTGGCCAACAGCACGTACAGGGTTTCGTGCCCGGCCCCGGCCGGGCGAATCACGTGAGCGCGGCTCATGGCTGGGCGATGTCGGCGTAGTCGACTTCCACCACGTGCCCGGGGCCGGCGTCGAACAGTACGTAGAATTCGCCGTCCGGGCGCTTGAAGGTCAGGGTCGAATCGTCGCCAAGCTTGCCGCCGACCAGCACTTGCTCGTCATAGCCGATCACATCCAGGGTTACCCCGGGGGCGCCACTGCCGTCCGAGAAACCACCGGTGCACTTGACTTGGCCGCTGGCCAGTTCTTCGCATTCGCACATGGGGTTGTGGGCCAATGCCGGGCTTGCGGCCAGTGCCAGCAAGGGCAGGGCGAGGGTGCGCAGCAGGTATTTCATTTCTTGCCTCCTTTGTTCTCGAGCCAGGCCACGGTGGCTGGCGATGCCTTGGCCAGCGGGACAGACGCCTGGTGCATGCTGCCGTCCCAGCCTTCCACGGTGATCCAGATCTGGGCGTCGGGTTTGGTGCGCGGAGGCACCGGCAGGTTGGTGGCCATGGCGTAGGGCGCGCCGAAGAAAATCGTGCCCGCCGCCCGCAGGCTGCGCGGTTTGCCGATGCGCAGGTAAACGGCCTTCACGTCGTTGACGCACGACTTGCACAGCGCTGCCCTGAATACCTTGAAGTCGCCTGCCGGGCCGTCTCTGCGGGGCGCTTCGTCACGCAGTTCCGCCAGGTCAAGGGTGTAGGGGCCGGCCTGGATGCCGGTGATCACATTCGCCCCCAGCCCTGCCTCGCCGCGGAACAGCTTGGCGTCGCTGAAATACTTGGGCATGAAACCCAGGGGGATCAGGATCAGCAGGATGTTCAAGTGGAAGCGCCACTTCAACCACCACTGTTTAAGCGGGCTGACGGGCACGGCCTGGGTGGGGCTCATCGTTGCATCTCCAGCGAGGTCCGGGTGGGCACAGTGCGGGGGGCGCGTTCGCTGCGCTTCAGCGCGGCAGCGGTGGCTTGTGCGGTACGTTTTGTCCATATCAGCAAGCCGCTGAACACCATCAGGGTGAGCACCAGGCCGAAGAAGAACCAGATCAGCTTGATCGGCAGGCCGCCGAAGTCACCGGTGTGCAGGGGGCGCATGGACTCGGTGACGAACTCCAGGGCGGAGCGGTCGCCCAGCAGGAACTGGCTGTCCACCTTGCGCGTGTAGGGGTTGACCTCGGCGCTTTGGAACATCAGCGGATACCAACCCCGCCCGCCCATGGAAATATGGCTGTAAGCGGTGGCAGGCAACGCAATGAAGTTGATTTCCAGCCCTGGAATCGCCAGGCCAGCGATGCGTGCCGCTTCATCGAGGTCGATCCGTGGGGCTGGGCTGCCATCGGCGGTCTGGGGCACTTCTTCGCGAGCGATGACCGGCACGATCGGCTCGCTGGAAATGCTGATGTGGTTGTCGAACAGAATCGCCTGGATCAGGAACCAGGTACCGGTGATGGAAATGACCGCGATGAACCAGATCGACCAGACACCGGCCAGGCGGTGCAGGTCGCCCCAGAAGATGCGCGAACCGTGGCCTGTACGTACCGGTTTGAAGAAGCCTTTCCAGAACTTCTTGTACACCACCAGCCCGGTTACCAGTGAAGCGAGCATGGGCAGACCGAGGATCGACACCAGGTACCAGCCCCAGCTGAACCCGTTGGTGAAGGGCACCAGCCACCAGCCGTGCAGGGCGCGGGTGAAGGCTTCGAAGTTGAAGTCAGGGGATTTGCCCTGAATCGCACCGGTGTAGGGATTGACGTAAAGGGTCGGGGTGGTGCCGTCCGGGAAGGTCACATTGGCCGTGAGGGCGAAGTGTGAGCCGTCGGGCTGGATGATGGACTGCACGACCATATCCGGCTCTGCTTTGTGCAGGGCGTTCAGCACCTGCTGGAAGCTGAGGCGTTCGGCGTCGGTGTCCGGCTTGCTGGCACGTACATCCGGGTTGGCCAGCCAGACGATTTCCTGGCTGACCACCGCGAGCATGCCCGTGAAGCAGACGATCAATACAAAGAACCAGATCGGCAAGGCGAGCCAGCTGTGCACCAGGAACCACAGCCTGGATTTGGATTTTTTCAAGGGTTTGGCCATCAGACGGTCTTCTGCAATGGGTGGTCGAGCGTGCGCCCAACCAAAGAGGGCTGTACTGATAAGGACGAATGAGAATCGAAATCCTGCCGATTAAAATGAAAGCAAATGTTTCAAGCGATGAAGCCAACCTGCGCAGGGGGCGGCAGGTCGGCCAAGGGGGGGCTCATGATGAGGTGTAACGAAACAGCCGGCAGGGAATTTAATTGGGTAAAGCGCGACGCGAAGTGGCCGATAGGATGGTTAGCGCAAAGACCGATCTTTCAGACAGGGACCGACATGGCCGTCATCACAGCTGGCAACCTCATGATCAATGGCCTATCGGCGCAGGCGCGCAGCGCCAATGCCGCCGCTGAACGCGACCAGGCCAAGCAGGCCGGCGAAGCGGTGGGCCCACTGCAAATCAGCAGCGACAGCCTGAGGGTATCCGCGGGTAGCCAGGCACAGGCAACGGATACAGCGGGCACTGGTGGGTCGGAGGCGGTAAGCGCCCTGCAACAGTTGATCAAGGACTTGCAGAAGCAATTGGCCGAGCAGCAGAAGCAGCTTGCCGCGTTGCAGAACAGCAAGATGGATGAGACATCCAAGGCGGCTGCGGTCGGTGCCAAACAGGCAAGCATCGCCACCCTCAACGGTCAGATCATGGCCGCTACCGCGCAATTGCTGGCGCTGCTGCAGCAAGAGGGTGGCAGCAGCTCCGGCTCAATGGTCAGCGCCACGGCCTGACGGCGCCGTGGCCTGTGAGTTCGGGCCAGCTTACTCGGCCGCTACGCGCCCTTTGCCCTGGCGATCTGCCTTGTACTGCATGGCCACCGCCGGCGCTGGCTTGGCTGCACCGGTTTCCAGCCATTGGCGCAGGCGGCTGGCATCGGCGAAATGGGTGTACTTGCCGAAGGCATCCAGGATGACCATCGCCACAGGGCGGTTATCCATTCGGGTCAACAGCACCAGGCAGTGCCCGGCTTCGTTGGTAAAACCGGTCTTGGTCAGCTTGATGTCCCAGTTGCTCTTGTTCACCAGGTGGTCGGTGTTACGGAAGCCCAGGGTGTAATTGGGCTTGCGGAAGGCCACGGTCTTCTCACGGGTGGTCGACAGCTCGCTCAGCATCGGGTACTTGCGCGAGGCCATCAGCAGCTTGGACAAGTCGCGCGCAGTCGACACGTTCTGCGTCGAGAGCCCGGTAGGTTCTACGTAGCGGGTATGGGCCATGCCCAGGCTGCGGGCTTTGGCGTTCATCGCCTTGATGAATGCCGGGTAGCCACCGGGGTAGGCATTGGCCAAGCTATTGGCTGCACGGTTTTCCGAAGACATCAAGGTAATCAGCAGGGTCTCGCGGCGATTGAGCTGGCTGCCGGGGCGTACCCGTGAATACACGCCCTTCATCTCCGGGTTGTTGGCGATGGTCATGGTGAGCATCTCATCCATGGGCAGCTTGGCGTCCAGCACCACCATCGCGGTCATCAGTTTGGTCACCGAAGCGATCGGTACCACGCGGTCGGCGTGGTTCGAGTACAGCTCCTGGTTGGTATTGAGGTCGATCAGCAGCGCGCTGCCCGACGCCAGGTGCAGTTTGGAGGGGTCGCGTTGCACCTTGGCCGGGGGTTGTGCAGCAGCGGTCGACGGCAGCGCCGCGGTACCTGTGAGCAACAGCAGCAGGCTGAGAATGGACAGGGATGTTTTCACGTTGAGGCTCACTAAAGGTTGGTATGTCGTTGGCTGTGCAAGGGTTTTCCCCCAAAAACCGCTGCATTCTGGAGTATGGCTGAACGGCTGTCGAATGCCTTATACCTAAAGGGCGCAACGTGAACGAAATTTAATCCCGTACCCGTTGTGTACCCTTCATGTGCTGTTCATGAAGTGCGCCGAACGGTGATAGGGGCGGGGGCAAACTGAGCGCTCGGTTCTGATCAGGTCCGGTACCGACCCGTGAACAGGAGGGCCGGCACGCAAAGGGCGTTGTCGCCTCAGCCATGTATCAACGTCAGGTCGCTGATAATGCAGATCGAGCCATCGTCGACCGACGTTTGGTCGTTGTAGTCGATCTGGTTGTAAACGCCGCCGTGGAATTCGAACAGGCGCGAAGCCCAACTGCCGTCGAGTTGCAAACCACCTGAAGTACCGGTTGCTCCCTTGCAGCTTGCGGTGACCGTGACCAGGCCCTGTGCCGTGACGTGCAGGCTGATGCCGAACTGCGCGCCCAGCGGTACGCCCTTGAGCACCGTCGAATTCACCGGGTCAGCCTGGTCATAGGTTTGGCGAAAGCCCAAGGTGATATTACCTTTCTTCCAGAACACCTTGACGGGCGGGCCGTCGTCGCTGCGCACGTGCATCTGGGCAATGACCACCTTCTGCGCTGCGTTGACCATGGTCAACGTCATGCTTTGACGGCTCCAATGGTCCGCGGCACTGGCCAGCGTCCAGGAACGGGTCTCGGTCCATTCACAGCGGGTGCGGTGGGTACTCTTGCTCGACGCCCCTTTGGTCGGCGCAGAAAACTGGATCGAGCCGTCACTGAGTAACGTGACCACCTCTGGGAGGCGGGCAATGGCTTCGTCACCGTCAAGTTCCAAGGCAACGGGGTTGGTTGCGGATACTGCCACCGGGGTGGCGATCAAGAGGTTGCTGATGTCTACGGCCATGGTAACTCCTCATGAACAGCCAGGTTTGGATGGCAGACTAAATGCTGCCTGGTTGAGAGTTAGCCAATGGCTAAATTAAATGTCAATAGCTTAAAGCTAAAAATTGCGCTGTGGGTGAAATTACCTGTTGGCGAAAATTTTCAGGGCAAGGCCTTTACGCTGGATTTGGCTGTGCGATAAGCTTTCGCCAGGTACTGTACAAATATACATATATCAGGATGACAATATGCCTATGCAAACAGCGTCGACCACCCTTCAGCCCCCGGGAATGTCGGGTGTAGAGCGCCTGAGCCTACGGGTATCGTCGATGATCAACCACCCTGTGGCCCAGACCCAGCGCTGGGTGCTGGTGCATCGCCTGCACAGCGATGGCGACGCGGAATGGGAAGAGGTGATGGGGCTGCTGCTGGAAACACCCGAGTTGGACCTGACCTTCAACCCTGATGGCAGCGTGCTGGTGCGCTGGCAGCGCCACGCCGGCCAGCAGTTTGACGAAGTGAGCGCCGAGCAGGGCTGTGGGTCACTGATGCCTGCTGCGCCGTTCTGAAATACCGGCGCCAGGCCGCTGCCGGGGCAGGTGGCGCCTTACACGAGGTGGGCATTCCACACCAGCAAGACCCTGGCCTGGATATAGGTTTCTTCGCGGCGAATCAGGCGGTCCTTGTGCCGTGAGTTGTCGGAAATCATCTCGAAATGATCGTCATCGGCAATCTGCAGGCGCTTGATGTAGATATGGTCACCCCACGCGAAAAAGTAGATCCCGTCGCCCACGAACTCGCGAATGCTCACATCGACGATCAGTGGGTCACGGTGCCTGATGGTGGGCTCCATCGATTGGCCCCAGCCAGTGACCATCTTCAGGTGGTGGTGCTCGCTGAACTCCACACCCAGTTCACGCAGGTGGCTGGGGCTGACCCGCACATCCTTGAACATTTCCGGGTAGTCATGGGGGATCTGGCCGCCGCCCATGGCTGCGCGCACATCATAGTGGGCAATCCATACCTCATCGCCCACCAGGCCGGGCCGGCCGTGGTCGGCCTGCAGCAATACGGTTTCCGCGGGCTCGGCAGCCGCGGCCAGCAGCCTCTGGCGGGTTTCTTCGGGGATGCCTTTGCCACTTTTTGCCAGCATCTGCTTGACCAGGTCGGCGGCGCACAGCGCGCCGTCGGCAGGCCCGCCCGAGGCCTGCGGGTGATCGCCGGGCGCCAGCGCGTCGAACCAGCCGCGTGGCAAGCCTTCGATACCCTCGATCCGCCGCGCCACGTCGTCGCCCAGGTTCTTGGCGGTCCTGTTGGAGAGAATCTGGCTCAGGTGCGCAGGCGCCATGCCCCAGCGCTCGGCGCAGGCGCCCTTTTTCTGGTCGGCGATCAGCTTGACCAGGTTCTGCTTGCGGATTTCATAGATGTCCATAAGGCGAAGCATGCCAGTGTTTAGCTCTCTGCTAAATGTTCGCATGGCTAAATTTCCCTTGAGGTAAATTTACCCCTAGGCTAAATTAAACCTCCAAACAATAAAAGCCACGGCGATGCAATGCCGTGGATTGTCCATCTCGTCAGCAAAGAGGTTTACATGGATCCCACCGACCTCGGCCCAGGCACCCTCACGTGGCTGGGTGGTACAGGCACCGTGTTGTTCGGGGCCTTTCTATGGCTGCGCAAATGGCTGTCCAGAGATGCGGCAGACCGCGCGCTGGACAATGCAGACATTGCCGTGATTCGCCGCCTGACCGAGCTGCTCGATAGCGAGCGCGATGCCCGCCGTGAGGCGGAGGCCAAGGCTGAGCATTTCGCCAAGGAGCGCAATGAACTGGTGGTCACCGTCGGCCGCTTGCAAGGCAGGGTCGTGGTCCTGACCAGTCAACTGGCCCGGGCCAGGGCGTGAAACGACCGACGACCCGCACCCACCATGGCCAGACAAAAAAAAGCCCGCCATTTCGGCGGGCACAAGGGCGTAGGGAGCAACGCACAACAAATTCGGGTCAGGCTGCCAAAGTGCCTGGTTGCAACAGTTCAGCCAATGCGCGGGCTTGGGCGAGGGTCGGCACCGGCCCACTCACAGCCTCGCCGTTGCGCACCAGGTACCAGCAGGCCAACAGGCCTTGTTCACGCAGTGAAACCGGTACAGCGCTGCCGACAACGGACATGATCTGGATAGTGGCCATGGGGACCTCCTGTGAAACATGGGCCTACCATACCCAGCCGCTACCAGGGTTTGAAATCAACGTTGTCGATAGTGGTCATTACTTCTATCAACCCTTACCAGCGTGGCGGGCCGTAATACACCCGTGGCGGGCCGTAGTAGGCCCGGTAGCCTGGCGGTGGCGGGGCCGGCGCATAATAAGGCTGGTAATAGACGGGCTGCGGCGGCGGCTGCACGTACACCGGTTGCGGCGGGTAGTACACCGGCTGGCGTTCCACGTACACCGTACGGTCGTGCCCGCCAGACACCGTAGCGCCAACCACCGCGCCAACCACGGCAGCGCCCAGTAGCGGGCCCGGTCCGTACCAACCGCCGCCATGGCCGTAACCACCGTGGGCAGCTGCAGGCCCGCTGATGGCCAAAGCGCCGACCAGCAGGGCGATTCCGGGAATGAGACGGTTCATATCAACCTCGCGAGTAACCCCCAAAGTGGGGTGTCACTAATATGACTCCGGTATTTATCAATTGCGCGCAGGGCAATGGTAAAGGTTGTGTAAGGGACGACCAGCGGTTGCCTCTGGTACGCTGCACAAACGTTTCAGTCATGACTCAGGAGCAGGCTATGTCGACAACTCCCGGCAGGGATACCGTGCTGTGCATTTCCCTGGCAGGCCGCCCCGGTACATTCGGCGTGCGCTTTCACAATCACCTGTACCAACAGTTGGGCCTGGACTATTACTACAAGGCCATGCGCACCGACGACCTCCCGGCCGCGGTAGCGGGAATTCGAGCCTTGGGCATACGCGGGTGTGGGGTATCGATGCCATACAAGGAAGCGTGCATGGCGCTGGTAGACGAGATCGATCCGTCGGCAGCGGCCATCGAGTCGGTCAACACCTTGGTGAACACCAACGGTCGCCTCACAGCCTACAACACCGACTATCTGGCCGTACGCCAGTTGTTGACCCGGCACCAGGTCGATCCGGCAACCGCTTTCGCCCTGCGCGGCAGCGGCGGTATGGCCAAGGCCGTTGCCAGCGCCTTGCGCGATGCCGGCTTTGCCGAAGGCACCATCGTCGCGCGTAATGCCCAGGCGGGGCAGCAGCTGGCGGATATGTGCGGCTACCGCTGGCTGCCAGAACTCGGCGATATCTGCCCGCCGATGCTGGTGAATGTCACGCCAATCGGCATGGCGGGGGGCGCAGAAGCTGAAGAGCTGGCGTTTTCGGAGATCGCCATCGCTGCTGCAGAGCGGGTGTTCGATGTGGTGGCCATGCCCGCGCAAACACCGTTGATTCGCCGCGCCCAAGCGCTGGGCAAACCTGTGATTACCGGGCTCGAGGTGATTGCGCTGCAGGCGCTGGAGCAGTTCGTGCTGTACACAGGTGTGAGGCCGACGCCGGCGCAAGTCGATGCCGCCGTGGCGTACGCTCGCGAAATCTGATTGCACCAGCAGCGGCCCCTTCGCGGTATGGCAGCTGTGCTGGCGAAGAGGCCGCTACAGGTCAAGGGGGCAATCAGAACACCTTGGTGCCGGCGTCCAGTTGCTGGTCGACCAGCGCTCGACCGTGGGCCAGCGACACATGCTGGGCACGTTCCAGGTCGGAGAAGAACTTCATCGGCATCGACAGGCGCCTGCTGGTATGGCCATCAGGGGCGGTGATCAGGCAACCGGCGGCGTAGGGCAGGGGCGAGTCAGGATGGGGCATCACGCTGGCGGTGATGGTGTGCTTGCGGTATTCACAGTGAAGGGATTGCATGGTTCTTACCTCGCTGTGGCATGGGAAGCGATTACCTTCATATACCACAGCAAGGGGGCGGTGGTTCCCGCCCCCGACGAACGCTTAGCCTGCGAGGTCGGCCGGCTGAATCACTTCGACCCAGTAACCATCCGGGTCCTTGATGAACGCCAGGTGGTTCATGCGCCCATCCTGCAGGCGCTTCTGGAACGGTACACCCAGCGCTTCGAAGCGCGCACAGGCGACGCGTACATCGGGTACCGACACGCAGATGTGACCGAAGCCGCGTGGGTCGGTATTGCCATCGTGATAGGCGAAATCGGCATCGTTCTCGGTGCCGTGGTTGTGGGTGAGCTCCAGCACGCCAGGGATCGATTTCATCCACTGGTGACGGGCGGCGTCATCGGCGGGAATCTGCGCCGGGTCGACCAGGGCCAGGAAGTACAGGCTGAAAGCGGCTTCGGGGAAATCACGCTTGTCTACCACGCGAAAGCCCAGCACACGGGTGTAGAAGTCCAGCGACTTAACGATGTCCTTGACCCGGAGCATGGTGTGGTTGAAGACGAATTGGGCAGTGGCGGCGTCGGGTTGTGCGGTGACACCAGGCAAGGTTTGCAGATCGTGCAGGCTCATGGGAACTCCTGAGGCAGGGCCGGGCACTGGGCGCCGGCAAAACAGACAGGCTGGCCATGATACGTCAGTGCGCCGATTGCGCAAATGAAAGCGCCCTGCACGAGTGCAGGGCGCTGGAATTAGAGGCCCGCATGTGCGGGCGCGTGATGGGGTCGCTAGTCCTTTAGCTGCCTCGATACTGAGCCAGCCCTTGTGAAAAAAGTGTGAAGCACGTGTTGATGTTTCATCAGCGAGCCCAGCTTTCCACCTCGGCGGCGCCATACTGCTCTTTCCAGGCTTTGAGGCCGCGGTGGTTGCCGCCTTTGGTCTCGATCCGCTCGCCGGTCTCGGGGTGTGTGTAAACCTTCACCACCCGCGGGCGACGGTGCTGTTTGGGGGCAGGGCTGGTGGCGCGCGCCCCGGCTTTGGGGTCAAGTATGGCTATGACATCGCGCAGGCTTTTGTCGTAGCTTTTCATCAGGTTGACGAGTTTCTGCTCGAACTCGATTTCGCGTTTTAACCCGGCATCTTTTTTCAACGCTTCCAGTTGCGCCATCTGTTCCTGGAGCGCTTTTTCCGCAGCACGAAACTCTGCAAGTCTGGACACTGTAATCACTCCTGTACGTCGGCTGTGGCGGGGCGTGACGAACATTGGAACGCATGAATACGCCGGCCACGCAGGTGGGTTTTACTGTTCGTTGATAGCGAGTGTAGTCACACATTGGGGCGGGGTAAACTGCTAACTTATTGCAAATAAGCGGGGAACTTTCCTAGTTGCCCATGCGCGATACAGGCGACCCGCCGAAGCGGCCTGGCAGGGCGCTTAGACCATGGTCCAATTGCCCGTGCCAGAGCCATTGCGCGATCATTTCAAAGTATGGCTGGCTGTTGCGCGGTCATGTCTCATTACCGTGGCAAGTCTGTGCCGCCGGTTGTCAACCCGCTTTGAATCTGGATGTTTCCCTGCATGTTTTCCCCCTATCCTCTCGCCCCGGGGCGTCGTGTTGCCGGCCTGTTCCTGTTATGTGCCGGTGCCAACGCCCAGGCTGGCGGTTTTCTTGAAGACAGCAGTGCCAAGGTTGAAGCACGCACTGTCTACTTCAACCGGGATTTCCGTGACGGCCACAGCAGTTCCGGCCAAGGGGCGTCCAAGCGAGAAGAGTGGGCCCAGGGCTTTATCCTCAATGTACAGTCGGGTTACACCGACGGCCCGGTAGGGTTCGGTGTGGATGCGCTGGGCATGTTCGGTGTGAAGTTGGACTCCAGCCCCGCCGACAGTAACAGCGGCTTGCTGCCGTCTTCCGGGCACAACCCGCGGCACTCCGCCGACCAGTATGCAAAGATGGGCCTGGCGGCCAAGGTCAAAGTTTCCAACACGGTGCTCAAGTACGGTTCGATGATGCCGGATGTGCCCCTGCTCAAGTACAACGATGGCCGCCTGCTGCCGACGATGTTCCAGGGCGCCATGCTGACCTCCGAGGAACGCCGCGATCTGAAGTTCACCCTGGCACGCCTGGATCGGTACACCGCAAGGGATTCAACCGACCGCCAAAACATTCGCGTGCATTGCAAGAACAAGCGTTACGCCTGCGACATCGAAGCCGACCACTTCGACCTCGCCGGGGTCGATTACCGGGTCAACGAGCGTTTCGGTGCCCAGTATCAAGTGGCCAGGCTGGAGAACATCTATCGCCAGCAGTATTTCGGCCTGGTGGCCATCCAACCGCTGCCGGTGGGTAGCCTTGCTGCCGACCTGCGGCTGATCAAAAGCGACGACATCGGCAACGCCCGCGCCGGTGCGATCGACCACCGCGCCGTCAGCGGCATGCTCGGCTACAGCCTAGGTGGTCACAAGCTCAGTGCTGGCTGGCAGCGCATGTATGGCGACAGCGCCATGCCCTACCTGGATGGCAGCAACCCGTACCTGGTCAACTATGCACAGGTCAATGATTTTGCCGCCGCCCAGGAGCGCTCCTGGCAAGTGCGCTATGACTATGACTTCAAGGCGTTGGGTGTGCCTGGCCTTACGTTCTTCACCCGGTACATCAACGGTGACCATATCCAGGTGCCAGGCAGCCATGCCGAAGGCAAGGAGTGGGAGCGCGACAGCGAGCTCAAGTATCAAGTGCAAAGTGGCACGTTCAAGGACGTCAGCGTGCGTTTGCGTAATTCCACCTACCGCAGCAACTATGAGCGGTGGGCGCGGGATATGGACGAAACGCGGGTGATCGTCAGCTACAACTTCTCGCTGCTCTGAACGGGTGCTTTGCCAGCGGCCTGGTGGCGCCCGACAATGGCTGCTGAACAGCACCGGAGGGCAGCACAATGAAACAGCTGTTGTTGATCGGCATCGGCCCGGGTGACCCACGCCAGGTCACGTACGAAGCCGTCGACGGGTTGCGCCAGGCCCACGTGTTCTTCGTGCTCGACAAGGGCAGCGTCAAGAACGAGCTGGTGCAGCTGCGCAAGGCCATCCTGCAGCGGTACCGCCCCGAGGGCGGCTATCGGCTGGTTCAGGTCGCCGACCCGCTGCGCGATGGGCAGGCCGACGCGTATGTGCAGGCGGTACAGGACTGGCACGTACAACGTGCAGCGCTGTATGCGCAACTGATCGAACAGGAAATCGGCGACGGCGAAACCGGCGCCTTTCTGCTATGGGGCGAGCCCACGCTCTATGACAGCACCTTGCGCATCCTCGACCTGGTCTGCGAGCGAGTTGGCGCGCTGCACCTGCAGGTCATTCCGGGCATCAGCAGCGTGCAGGCACTGGCGGCGCGCCACCGGGTTGCGCTCAACCGCATTGGCGAACCGCTGACCGTGCTGCCTGGTCGGCGTCTGGCCGGGCAGGGGAGTATCGACAATGTGGTGGTGATGCTCGATGGGCAGTGCGCGTTTGCAGCTATCGATGACCCGGCCTTGACGATTTACTGGGGCGCTTACCTGGGCACGGCTGACGAACAGCTGATCGCCGGGCCGCTGCAGGCGGTGAAGGCACAGATTCTTGAAGTGCGTGCGCGGGAAAGGGCGCGCAAAGGGTGGATCATGGACACCTACCTGTTGCGCAGGGAGGTGTAGCGGGCACCGTTCCTTGGCCCCTGCGCGCCCTGCGCGCCCTGCGCGCTTGGTAAGCGGGTGCCGCCGAATTCAGGCGTTGCCGAGAATCCCCTGCACCTTGTCGCTCAGCTGGTCGATGCTGAACGGCTTGCCGATCATGTGCATGCCCTCCGGTACATCAATGTTTTCGGCGTAGCCACTGGCGAACAGCACCGGCAACAGTGGCCGCAGTTCGCGTGCCTTGCCTGCCAGCGCCTCGCCGCGCATGTCCGGCAGGCCCACATCCGTCATCATCAGCGCCAACGGCTGGTTAGGGTCTTCCAACACCTTGAGCGCCGCGCTGGCATCTTCCGCCTCGATCACCGAGTAGCCCAACTCATCGAGCACTTCGACCATCAGCATACGTACGATGTCGTCGTCTTCGACTACCAAAAGGTGCATGGTTCGGGTCCTGTGCAATTGAATGTCTATGATCTGTGCACAAGGCGACAGCAGAAGTTCCCGAGGATACCGATACTTGCAATCAGATGGAACGATTGGCACACAGCACTTTCAAATACTGGCTAAATGCCCTGCCTGAGCCGCTAAAGCTGGTTAGACTTCGCTTGTCGGCACGGCGCAGCGGCACATAACCATAACGATTGTTCCGCCATTCTTTTCCATGGATTTTCTTGCTCGGGCGTTTTCTCATGATTCAAGCAGCCTCGATGGACCAGCGCAGCTTCCGCAAGCTGTTGAGCCGCAACATCGGCCTTCCTTTGGGGGTGGGCCTGCTGGGTGCCGTGGCGTTCGTCGCGGTGATCAACTACCTGCTTTCGGCCATGCAATGGGTCGAACACACCGACCGGGTCATTGGCAATGCCAACGAAGCGGTGAAGCTGTCGATCGACATGGAAACCGGCATGCGCGGCTTCCTGCTGACGGGTGACGAGCGCTTCCTCGACCCCTATGAGGTGGCCAAGCCGCGCATTCTCAGCAGCTTGCAGGGCCTGAAAGGCATGGTCGAGGACAACCCGCAGCAAGTTGACCGTATCGACCGGCTGATCGCCTTGCAGCAAGCCTGGAATGACTTCGGCAGCGGCATGATCACCCTGCGCCGCAATGACGGCCCCTACCGGGAGCTGATAGGTAACGGCCGCGGCAAGCGCCTGACAGACGAGATTCGCAAGGAATTCGCCGACCTCATTGCCACCGAGCAGCAATTGCGCATGGCACGCAACGAGAAGGTCAGCACCGTCACCGTAACTTCCATTTCGGCGTTCGTGCTGCTGATCGTTGGCCTCAGCGCCTTGCTGGCGTACCTGGGGCGCCGCGATCTGTTGGCGTTGTCCAGCAGTTACGACGACAACCTCAAGGCCCAGCAACGTTCTGCCGAGCGCCTGGAGCACCAGGCCTGGCTGCGCAACGGCCAGACCCAGCTGGCTCAACAAGTGCTTGGGCAGCTGACCCTGAACATGCTCGGGGACAACATTCTGCGGTTCTTTGCCTCTTACCTGGGCAGTGTGGTCGGGGCGTTGTACGTGCGCGACGAGCATGGCCGCCTGGTACGCGTTGCCTGCTATGGTCTGGATGCCGAAGAGCAGGCGCGCGAGCAGGTGCTGGGTGATGGTGAGGGCCTGCTGGCCCAGGCCGTGCGTGAAGGGCGGCTGCTGCGCCTGGACGACCTGCCGCAAGACTACTTCCAGCTCAGCTCCGGCCTGGGCAAGGGCTTGCCGCGCAGTGCACTGCTGATGCCGGCCAGCGACGGCGGGCAGATCAACGGCGTGCTCGAACTGGGCTTCCTGCGGCCGCTGCAGGCGCGTGACGACGAACTGTTGCAGCGCGTGGAGGGCAACCTGGGTATGTCCATCGAAAGCGCCCGTTATCGCCAGCGCTTGCAGGAAGTCCTGGCCGAAACCCAGCAATTGAACGAAGAATTGCAGGTGCAGCAGGAAGAGCTGAAAACCGCCAACGAAGAGCTGGAGGAACAGTCCCGCGTGCTCAAGGAGTCCCAGGCCCACCTGGAAACCCAGCAAGCGGAACTGGAGCAGACCAACGAGCAGTTGTCCGACCGTACCGAAGCGCTGGACCGCAAGAACGAGGAGCTGACCCAGGCCCAGGAAGAGCTGCAGGCGCGCGCCGATGAGCTGCTGCGTTCGAGCAAGTACAAGTCCGAGTTCCTCGCCAACATGTCCCACGAATTGCGCACGCCGCTGAACAGTTCGCTGATTCTGGCCAAGCTGCTGGCCGAGAACGTTGAAGGCAACCTCAGCGGTGAGCAGGTCAAGTTCGCCGAGTCGATCTACTCGGCCGGCAACGACCTGCTCAACCTGATCAACGATATCCTCGACATCGCCAAGGTCGAGGCCGGCAAGCTTGAAGTGCGACCTGAAACCACCCACCTGGACCGCCTGGTCGAAGGCCTGCGCGACATGTTCGAGCCGTTGGCCGGGCAAAAGGGGCTGGCCTTCGAGGTCACCGCCCAGGCTCAGGTGCCCGCCACCCTGTTCACCGACCGCCAGCGACTGGAGCAGATCCTCAAGAACCTGCTGTCCAACGCCATCAAGTTCACCGAGCGCGGCCAGGTCAGCCTGAACATCGGCTACCAGCCAGACAGCGGCATCGTGTTTTCCGTGCGCGATAGCGGCATCGGCATTGCTGCCGACCAGCAGCAGGCAATCTTCGGTGCGTTCCACCAGGTCGATGGCACCAGCAACCGCCGGTATGGCGGGACTGGGCTGGGGCTGTCGATTTCCCGCGACCTTGCCCATTTGCTTGGCGGGCAGATCAGTGTCGAGAGCAGCCCCGGGCAGGGCAGTGTATTCAGCCTGGTATTACCCGAACGCTACGAGAACCTGGAGCAGGAGGTCGAGCCCCTTAGCCTGCGCCCGGCTGTCGATACCCTGCCGCCAGTACCGCAACTCGCCACTGCCCAGGCGCCGAAGCTGCCGCAACTGGCCTTCACCGACGACCGTGACCGGGCGCCTTTCAGTAACCGCTGCATCCTGGTGATCGAAGACGAGCCGAACTTCGCCCGCATTCTCTTCGACCTGGCTCACGAGCTGGGTTACAGCTGCCTGGTGGCGCATGCGGCCGACGAAGGTTTCGAGCTGGCCGCCCGGTTCATACCCGATGCGATCCTGCTGGACATGCGCCTGCCTGACCATTCCGGCCTGACCGTGCTGCAACGCCTGAAAGAACAGGCCAATACCCGGCACATTCCGGTGCATATCATTTCCGTCGAGGACCGTGTCGAGGCCGCCATGCACATGGGGGCAGTGGGCTACGCCGTCAAACCCACCAGCCGCGAAGAGCTCAAGGAAGTTTTCGCGCGCCTGGAGGCCAAGCTGACGCAGAAGCTCAAGCACATTCTGCTGGTGGAAGATGACGACCTGCAGCGCGAAAGCATTGCCCGCCTGATCGGTGACGACGACGTCGAGATCACCGCCGTAGGCATGGCGCAGGAGGCCTTGGCCCTGCTGCGGGAAAACATCTACGACTGCATGATCATCGACCTCAAGCTGCCAGACATGCTCGGCAACGAACTGCTCAAGCGCATGACTGCCGAAGATATCCGCGCCTTCCCGCCGGTGATCGTGTATACCGGCCGCAACCTGACCCGCGAAGAAGAAACCGACCTGCTCAAGTACTCGCGCTCGATCATCATCAAGGGCGCCCGCTCACCCGAGCGGCTGCTCGACGAAGTGACGCTGTTCCTGCACAAGGTCGAGTCGCAGTTGTCCAACGAACGCCAGCGTATGCTGAAAACGGCGCGCAGCCGCGACAAGGTGTTCGAGGGGCGCAAGGTGCTGCTGGTAGATGACGATGTGCGTAATATCTTCGCCCTGACCAGTGCACTGGAGCACAAGGGCGCGATCGTCGAGATCGGCCGTAACGGCCGCGAGGCGATCGAGCGCCTGGAGCAGCATGACGACATCGACCTGGTACTGATGGATGTGATGATGCCGGAGATGGACGGCTTCGAAGCCACCCGGCTGATCCGCCAGCAACCGCGCTGGCGCAAGCTGCCGATCATTGCGGTGACTGCCAAGGCCATGAAAGATGACCAGCACCGTTGCCTGCAGGCCGGTGCCAACGATTACCTGGCCAAACCGATCGACCTGGACCGCCTGTTCTCGCTGATCCGCGTATGGCTGCCGCAACTGGAGCGAATTTGACTAGCGAACGTAACACCGACATCGAGATCCGCTTGCTGATCGAGGCCATCTACCTCAAGTACAGCTATGATTTCCGCAATTATTCCGGCGCTTCGATCAAGCGTCGGATCCTGCATGCGCTGCGCCAGTTCGGTTGCCAGACGGTATCGGCCTTGCAAGAGCGCGTGCTGCACGACCCTGGCATGTTCATGCAGTTGCTGCAGTACCTGACGATACCGGTCAGCGAGATGTTCCGTGACCCGGGCCACTTCCTGGCGCTGCGCAACGAGGTGGTGCCGCTGCTGCGCACCTGGCCATCGATCAAGGTGTGGATCGCTGGCTGCAGCACGGGCGAGGAGGTGTATTCGATGGCCATCCTGCTGCGCGAAGAAGGCCTGCTCGAGCGCACCATCATCTACGCCACCGACATCAACCCGCACTCGCTGGATAAAGCCAAGCAGGGCATCTACTCGATGCAGAACATGCTCGACTACGCCGAGAACTACCGCATCGCCGGTGGCCGCCGGGATTTCGCCGAGTACTACACGGCAGCCTATGGCAACGCGATCATGGACAGCACCCTGCGTGAAAACGTGACCTTCGCCGACCATAGCCTGGCCACCGACAGCGTGTTCTCCGAGACGCAGTTGGTGTCTTGCCGCAATGTGCTGATCTACTTCAACAAGGAGCTGCAGGACCGCGCCCTGGGCCTGTTCCATGAATCGCTGTGCCATCGCGGTTTTCTGGTGCTGGGCAGCAAGGAGTCGGTCGACTTTTCCGCTTACAGCGACGGTTTCGAGCCGCTGGTCAAGCCTGAACGGATCTATCGAAAATCATGAAGGGCGTACAAGCGGTGGTGATCGGCGCCTCGGCCGGCGGGGTGTCCGCGCTGTTCACCGTGCTGGGCGGGTTGCCGTCGGGGTTCGCCATTCCGGTAGTCTGTGTGTTGCACCTGCCTGATCACCGCCACAGCCAACTGGCCGAGGTGCTGCAACGCCGCCTGCTTCGTCCCGTGTGTGAGGCACGTGACAAGCAACCGCTGCGCCCTGGCCAGGTCTACGTGGCCGGGCCGGGCTATCATTTATCGGTAGAACGCGACTTCACCCTGTCGTTGAGCCAGGAACCACCGGTGCATTTTTCCCGGCCGGCCATCGACTACCTGTTCATTTCCGCGGCCGATGCCTACGGTGCCGGCCTGCTTGGCGTGCTGCTCACCGGTGCCAATGAAGACGGTGCCCAGGGGTTGGCTTACATCAAGAACAGCGGCGGCCGGACCATCGTCCAGGACCCTCGCGACGCACAGGTGGCGCTGATGCCCGAGGCCGCCCTGGCCCTCCATCAGCCCGACCATATTCTTACCTTGAGTGGGATCGAGCAGTTGCTCGCCGCCCTGGAACCCAGCGCATGCTAAGCAACACTATCGCCAAACTGCTGATCGTCGACGACCTGCCAGAGAACCTGTTGGCCCTCGATGCCCTGATACAGGGCGAGGACCGTGAGGTGCACCAGGCCCAGTCTGCCGAAGCCGCCTTGTCGCTGTTGCTCGAACACGAGTTCGCGCTGGCCATTCTCGATGTGCAGATGCCGGGCATGAACGGCTTCGAACTGGCCGAACTGATGCGCGGTACGGAAAAAACCCGCCACATCCCTATCGTTTTCGTCACCGCAGCCGGGCGTGAAATGAACTACGCCTTCAAGGGCTACGAAAGTGGCGCCGTGGACTTCCTGCACAAACCGCTGGATACCGCTGCGGTGAAGAGCAAGGTGTCGGTGTTCGTCGACCTTTACCGCCAGCGCAAGGTGCTTGACCGCCAGTTGCAGGCGCTGGAGCGCAGCCGCCAGGAGCAGGAAGTGCTGCTGGGCCAGCTGCAGGCGGCGCGCGGTGAGCTGGAGCATGCGGTGCGCATGCGCGACGATTTCATGTCGATCGTGTCCCACGAGGTGCGTACCCCGCTCAACGGGCTGATCCTGGAAACCCAACTGCGCAAGCTGCACCTGGCGCGGGGCAACCTGGCGGCGTTCAGCGCCGACAAGCTGCAGGCCATGGTCGAGCGCGACGAGCGCCAGATCAACAGCCTGATCCGCCTGATCGAAGACATGCTCGATGTTTCGCGCATTCGTACCGGCAAGCTGTCGCTGCGGCCCAAAGCGTTCGACCTGAGCGAGCTGGTGCAGCGGTTGGTGGAGAATTTCACCGCCCAGGCCACGGCACTGGATACGTTCATCGAGTTGCAGCATTGCCAGCCACTGCAGGGGGAGTGGGACGAATTTCGGATTGAACAAGTACTGGCCAACCTGTTGTCCAATGCCTTGCGTTATGGTGAACGCAAACCGGTGCAGGTAAGGCTGTACGAGCAGGACGGCCTGGCGTGCGTGCAGGTGCAGGACCATGGCATTGGTATCGACATGGCTAACCAGCAACGTATCTTTCAGCAGTTCGAGCGCGTCGCAACCCAGCAAGCTACGGGTGGCCTGGGCTTGGGCCTGTATATTTCCGACCAGATCGTGCAAGCGCATGGCGGACGGATTGTGGTGCAAAGCGAGGTGGGCAAAGGTGCGACCTTCACCCTGCAACTGCCCCTGGCTGCAGTGGAACAACTAAACGACCAGGCGTGGGCAACCTCTGCATAAGCCTGGGGTCTGATGGCCAACTGGAAGAATTTTCAAGGCGTTAACATGAGTGAAGATGCACAAGACGTAGTGCTGGTGGTCGAGGACGAACCAGCGATACGCATGATTCTGCGGGACTACCTGGCGGGCGAGGGCTACCACGTGCTGGTCGCCGAGGACGGTGAACAGGCGTTCGCCATCCTGGCCAGCAAGCCGCACCTGGACCTGATGGTGACCGACTTCCGCCTGCCGGGCGGGATCTCCGGGGTGGAAATCGCCGAGCCGGCGGTGAAGTTGCGGCCCGACCTGAAAGTGATCTTCATCAGCGGCTACCCCGCCGAGATCCTCGAGTCCGGAAGCCCGATCACCCGCAAGGCACCGATCCTGGCCAAGCCGTTCGACCTGGACACCTTGCACGAGCAGATTCAGGCTCTGCTGCGCTGATACCCGTCAAGGCCCTGTCACCAGCGCGCGCTGACGGGCCGGTGCTGATCAACGCAAGGTCCGTTCCAGCCCACCCAGCAACATGCTCTCCATCAACACCAGCGCTTGCGCTTCAGGCAATGCCTGCAGCGCGCCGGGCAACTGGTTCAGCAGCGTTGCAACCACCTGGGCGGTGGCCACCAAGGCTGGCCCCTGCAGCTTCGCCTGCGGCGCGATCAGCCGCAACAGCCCGGCCTCATAACGCCCGCGCAACTGCGTCAGGCGTGCCTGCTGGGCTTCGCTCAGGCAACAGAAATCACGCTCAGCCAAACGAAACTGCAGCGGCCGTTCGGCATGCAACTGCCAATGCGCCGCGATCAGGCAATTCAAGGCTGAAGCGCCGCGCGCCATGGCCCGCCGCCCCTGGTCCAGCAGGGCCTGCAACTCCTCGTACAGTTCCTCGATCAAGTCGAACAGCAGGTCCTGCTTGCTGGGGAAGTGGTGGTACAGCGAGCCGGCCGTCAGCCCGACATGCGCGGCCAATTCGCGCATGCTGACCTGGCCAAAGCCTTTCTCGGCAAACAGCGCCATGGCCTGTTCACGTCGCTCTTCGAAATTGGCACAACGCATCGCGGCATTGATCGGGGGCATGGCGCCTGGGCCTCAGTAGGTGAAGAAGCCGCGGCCGCTCTTGCGCCCCAGCCAGCCGGCCGCCACCATCTCCTTGAGCAGCGGGGCAGGGCGGTACTTGCTGTCGTTGAAGCCCTCATGGAAGGCCTCCATGATCGCCAGCAAGGTGTCCAGGCCGATCAGGTCGGCCAGCGCCAGTGGGCCGATCGGCTGGTTGCAACCAAGGCGCATGCCGGTGTCGATGTCCTCGGCGCTGGCCAGGCCTTCCTGGCGTACGAATATCGCTTCGTTGATCATCGGCACCAGGATGCGATTGACCACGAAGCCTGGCCGGTTGCCAGCAGTGATCGGGGTCTTGCCCAGCTTCTCTGTCACCAGCAGTGCCTGGGCGTAGGTACTGTCGCTGGTCTGCAGGCCACGAATGATCTCGACCAGCGCCATCATCGGCACCGGGTTGAAGAAGTGCACGCCAATGAAGCGCTCGGGGTGCTCGATGCTGGCGGCCAACTGGGTCACCGACAGCGACGAGGTATTGGTCGCGATCAGGCAATCGGCGGCGACGTTGCTTGCCACCTGCTGCAGGATGCGTTGCTTGAGCTGCAGGTTCTCGGTGGCCGCTTCGATCACCATCTGCATCGTGGCCAGCTGGCCGTAGTCGGTGCTGGTGCGGATCCGGGTTTTGGCTGCCGCTGCCTGCTCGGCGGCGAGGGTCCCTTTGCTGACCTGGCGTTCGAGGTTCTTGCCCAGCGTTGCCACCCCGCGCTCCAGGGCAGCGTCGGCCACGTCCACCAGCAGCACCTGGTAGCCTGCCACCGCGCACACTTGGGCGATGCCGTTGCCCATGGTGCCGGCGCCGATCACGGCGATCTGTTCAATGTTCATCTTCCAGTTTCCTCAAACCCGCTCGAAGACCACGGCAATGCCTTGGCCGCCACCGATGCACATGGTGGCCAGGGCGTAGCGCCCCTGAATGCGCTGCAATTCATGGATGGCCTTGGTGGCGATGATCGCGCCGGTGGCACCCACCGGGTGGCCCAGGGAAATGCCCGAACCGTTGGGGTTGACCTTTTCCGGGTCGAAGCCCAGTTCGCGGGCCACCGCGCAAGCCTGGGCGGCGAAGGCTTCGTTGGACTCGATCACATCCAGGTCCTGCACCTTCAGGCCGGTCTTCTCCAGCACCTTGCGGGTGGCGGGGATCGGCCCCAGGCCCATCAACTCGGGTTCCACCCCGGCATGTGCGTAGCCCACCAGCCGGGCCAGTGGCTTGAGGCCCAGGCGCCGCACCGCGTCACCGCTGGCCAGCACCAGGCCAGCGGCGCCGTCGTTGATGCCACTGGCGTTACCGGCAGTCACGGTGCCGTCTTTCTTGAACACCGGCTTCATGCCGGCCAGTTGCTCGGCGGTGACCTCACCGCGCACATGTTCATCGACACTGAACTGCACGCTGCCTTTGCGGGTTTTGAGTTCCAACGGCACGATCTGGCTGGTGAAGCGGCCCTCGGCAATGGCGCGAGCGGCCCGGCGCTGGCTGGTCAGGGCCAGTTCGTCCTGCATTTCGCGGGTAATGCCCTGGCTGGCCGAGACGTTCTCGGCGGTGATGCCCATGTGGAAGTGCTGGAAGGGGTCGTGCAGTACCCCGACGGTGTAGTCGATGCCTTGCAGGTCACCCATGCGCGCGCCCCAGCGTGCCTGTGGCAGCAGGTAAGGGCCGCGGCTCATGGACTCGGCGCCAGCGGCAATGGCCACGTCGGTGTCGCCCAGCAGCAGCCCTTGGGCCGCCGAAACAATGGCCTGCAGGCCCGAGCCACACAGGCGGTTGACATTGAACGCCGGCGTTTCCTTGGGGATGCCGGCGTTCATGGCCGCAACCCGCGCCAAGTAGGCATCACGGGGTTCGGTAGGGATCACCGTGCCCATTACCACATGGCCGATCTGTTCGGCGGCCAGCCCCGAGCGCTCGATGGCGGCGCGGGTGATGGCGCTGGCCAGGTCGGCCAGCGGCAGGTCCTTGAGGGAGCCGCCAAAGCCACCGATGGCTGAACGGACGGCACTGACGACGTAGATTTCTGCGCTGCTCATAGAGGCTCCGATTGCATAGGCATGGCGGGACTGGGCCAGGCTCTGCGAGAATGGCCGGCAAGGTCCCGAAGTGGGTCCGAGTCTAGGCAAAGGCTCTGTCGCAGCCTATGCCGGAACTGTTCAAACAACCTGGCACTTTTTGCCACTCAGCATAGACAGCGAACACCGCCATGCGCGATAGCGATTCGGTCGCCGTGTACTTCCTCAACGCCATGCTGCATGCCCTGCGCGATTGCCCCGCCGAGCGTGACGCGCATTTGCGTGCGGTGGGCATCGACCCGCACCTGCTCGACCAGCCGCAGGCGCGGGTGCCGGCCCGGGCCTTCGCCGAGCTGTGGCTGGCAATGATCCGGCGCCTGGACGATGAGTTCTTCCGCCTCGACAGCCATGGCATGCCGTTGGGCAGTTTCGCCCTGATCTGTCGGGGCCTGATCCTGGAACCCAACCTGGAAAAGGCTCTACGCCAGTGCCTGGCAGGCTTTGGCCTGTTCCTGCACGATCTGCGCGGCAGCCTGACCGTGCGCGGTAGCCGGGCGCTGATCAGCGTGCAGTCGAGCATCGCCGACCCGTTGACCCGGGTATACGCCGAGGAAACCTACCTGGTGCTGATGGTCGGCCTGCTGTGCTGGCTGGGCGGGCGCAGGGTGGCGATTGACCGGACCGAACTGGCAGTGGCCCGCCCAGCCCAGGAGGATGACCTGCTGTTGTGGGGGCCGGACCTGCGCCTGGGCAGCGGGCGTACCGAGGTGGAGTTCGACAGTGCCTGCCTGCGCCAGCCGGTGGTCCAGGACGTGGCGGCGCTGAAAACCTTCCTGCGCAGCGCGCCGCAGGGGCTGGTCATTCGCTTTCGCAACCAGAACGGCCTGGTGGCCGAGGTGTACCGGCATTTACGGGCGCGTGGCTATGGGCAGTGGCCCACGTTGGCGTCGCTGGCACAGCAGCAGGGTATCAGTGCCAGCACCTTCCGCCGGCAGTTGGAGCGCGAGGGGCGCTCCTACCAGCAGATCAAGGACGAGGTACGCCGGGCGATGGCTTTCGAGCGCTTGCGCGAAGGCGTGCTGAGCATTGCCGAGATCGCTGAGCAGGCCGGCTTTCAGGAGCCCAGCGCGTTCCACCGGGCGTTCAAGAAATGGACCGGGCAGAGCCCCGGTAGCTACCGCGCGCGGTTGGCCGGGCGCTGATCTTGGCCAGTGCCGACCCTTGCGCGGGTGCCACCGCGCCAACACTCAGCCCGCCGGCACCATGGCGAAGCCCACCCCGAAGCGGTTCCAGGCATTGATGGTGGCGATGGCCAAGGTCAGGTTGACCACTTCGGCCGGCTCGAAGTGCTGCAGCAGGGCTTCGTATTCGCCCTGCGGCGCACCCCGTTCAGGCAGGCGGGTAAGGCTCTCGAGCCAGGCCAGTGCTGCCCGTTCACGCGGGGTGAAGTACGCGGTTTCCTGCCACACGCACAGTGTTTGCAGGCGTGCCTCGGTCTCACCGGCCTTGCGCGCATCGTTGGCATGCAGGTTGACGCAATAGGCGCAGCCGTTGATCTGCGAGGCGCGCAGGCGCACCAGTTCCAGCAGCGAGTTTTCCAGGCCGCACCTGGCCAGCGCCTGTTCCAGGCCGACCATGGCTTTGTAGGCTTCGGGCGCGTGCTTGGCCCATTCGATACGGTTGTGCATGGCTGTCTCCAATGCGGATGTGGGGGGTGATGGCGCTACTGTAGCGCCGTTGATTGGCCACCCCGATAGCCAATTGCACGCTTGCGCAGGAGGCCAATGTCCATTCAGCTGGCCACTGACAGGCATCCAATCTCTTCATTTCTGCGCAGCCAGCCAAGCCGGGATAATGGTCGATCTCGCACGAAGAGAAACGAATGACCATGAGACCTGCGCTGAACCTGTTGCTGGTGATTTTGTTGGCCCTGAACCTGCGGCCCATCCTGACCAGTATCGGCCCCTTGCTCGAGCCCATGCGCGCCACTACCGGGCTGGGCTACCAGCAGGCCGCCCTGCTGACCGCTTTGCCGGTGCTTTGCATGGGCCTGGTGCCGTTGCTGCAGCCGTGGCTGCGGCGCTGGCTCAGCGAGCACGGCGGTATGCTGGGCGGCCTGGCGGCGATTGCCATGGCTTGCCTGTGGCGCCTGCAACTGGACAGTGCCTGGGCACTGATCGCCAGTGCGGTGGTCGCTGGCCTGGGCGTAGCGGTGGTACAGGGCATGATGCCGGGGCTGGTGAACCGCTGGTTCCCCCGCCGCCTGGCGGCGGCCATGGGCCTGTATTCGGCGGCGCTGATGAGTGGCGGTGGCCTGGCGGCAGTGCTGGGCCCGCACATCAGTGCGCACTTCGGCCACTGGCAGGCCGGCCTGGGCCTGTGGGCGGTGCCGGCCGTGCTGGCGTTGCTGGCCTGGGCCGTGCTGCGGCCACGCCATGGCACAGCGAAGCTGGCAGGGGCATCCGGTGGGCACTGGTTCGGCACGCGCCGGGCCTGGTTGCTGGCCCTGTACTTCGGCTTGATCAATGGCGGTTACACCAGCATGGTGGCGTGGTTGCCGGCCTACCACACCGAGCACGGCGGCAGCGCCCAGGGTGGCGCCGACCTGGTGGGCCTGATGACCATTTTCCAGGTGGCCGGCGCGCTCGGCTTGCCGCTGTTGCTGCGGCGCTATGCTGACCGGCGCCCCGGTTTGTGGCTGGCGCTGGCAATCCAGCTGGTCGGCTTTCTCGGCCTGTTACTGGCCCCCACCGTGGCCCCGGGGCTGTGGGTGGCGCTGATCGGTTTCGGCCTGGGCGCTTGCTTCAGCCAGTGCCTTACGCTGACCCTGGAGCATTTGCAAACGCCAGCCGAGGCGGGCAGCCTGGCGGCATTTGTGCAGGGCATCGGCTTCATCATTACCGGGATCGTGCCCTACATCACCGGTTGGCTGCGGGATGTCAGTGGTGACTTCCAGGCGTCGTGGACACTGTTGACGGTCACCGTGCTGGCCATGCTGTGGGTCACCGCGTTTTTCAACCCGCGCGGTTACTCGGCCGCCATCGCCCGCCCGGCAACCGGCAAGGCGGCAGCGGTCAGTTGAGGTGCTGCAGGGTGTCGCGCACGCGATCCAGTGCGGGGTCGATATCCAGCAGTTCAATGGCACCAAAACCCATCAGCAAGCCCTGCCGCGCAGGCGCTTCGCTGAAGAACGGCGCCAGTGGGTACAGCCCGACCTCGACCTTGCGCGCCAGGTTGGCCAGCAATTCCACGTCGACCCCTGGTCTGGCCAACGCGCTCAGATGAAAGCCGGCGCTGGCCGGAACCGCGCTGAACCATGGGGCCAGGTCGCCCTGCAGGCGCGCCAGAATGCGTTCGCGGCGCGCGCTGTAGACCTCATGGCAACGGCGGATGTGCTTGTGCAGGTGGCCCTCGGCAAGAAAGCGCGCCAAGGCCCACTGCAGCAAGCTCGGGCTGTGCCAGTCACTGAGGTGCTTGGCCACGCAGGCAGCCTGCAGTACGGCAGGCGGCAGCACAGCGTAGCCCAGGCGCAGCTCAGGCAAAAGGGTCTTGGAAAACGTGCCCACGTAGGCCACCAGCCCCTGTCGGTCCAGGCGCTGCAAGGCATCCGCAGCGGGGCCCTGATAGCGAAATTCACAGTCGTAGTCGTCTTCGATGATCAGCGCCCCCAGCTGTGCAGCCCGCGCCATCAGCGCGTGCCGACGCGCCTCGCTCATCGGCATGCCCAGCGGGAACTGGTGAGACGGCGTGACGTAGATCAGCCGGGTGCCGTCGGCGATGTGCTCGACGCACAGGCCTTGGTCGTCGACCGGTACCGACTGCAGCTGCGCGCCCAAGGCCAGGAACAGCTGCCGTGCCGGTGGGTAACCGGGGTCTTCCATGGCCACCTGGCAACCTGGCTCGACCAGCACGCGGGCGATCAGGTCCAGGGCCTGCTGGGCGCCGTTGCACACGAGCAGGTCGGCTGCGCTGCAGTGCACGCCACGGGTGTAGGCGATGTGGTGGGCGATGGCCTGGCGTAGTTCAGGCAAACCCTGGGCCGTAAAATGCCGTTCGGGGTGGCGCTGGCTGCGCCGCAGGGCGTAGTTCAGGCAACTGCGCCACTGGTCGAAGGGGAATTGGGCCTTGCTCGATACGCCGCCGATGAAATCGTAGCGTGACTGGGCCTGCGCCTGGCGTTGGCTGAGCACCGTGGCGCGCGCTTGCCAGCGCTCGAGCGATGCACTGGCGGCCAGGGTGATGGCGGCAGGTTCGCTGCTGCGCAGCGGCTGGCGCGGCGTGACGAATGTGCCACGGCCCACCACACCGCTGAGCAGGTTGTCATAGGTCAGGCGTGAGTAGGCTTCGGCTACCGTCTTGCGCGACACACCCAGTTGTTCGGCCAACAGACGGGTGGGTGGCAGCTGGGTGCCAGCTGCCAGGTGGCCACTGTCGATGCCAGCGCGCAATTGCTGGTAAAGCTGGTCGGTGAGGCCTTTGCGGCCATCCAGGCGAATGTGCAGTTCCATGGAACGGTCCGGAGCGGGGGTGCCCACAGGATAGCGGATTGGCTGCGCCGTGTGCGCCGGGCCGCGAGCCTTGCGCTACGGCTGTCAGAGCCGGGCGGTGCTGATGGTGATGTAGCCTTTGCCCGCCAGCGCAATGCGTATCTGGGTTTCGTCTGTGGCTGCCTTGCGCTTGCGTTTGATGCATACGCCGTCGATTGCCGCAGCGCGCATGTGCTCGGCAATGGCGCGCCCGTTCGGGTCGAAAAGCACCTCGCTGGCCAGCAGCTCGATGCGCTCGATCAGCAAACGGGTCTGTTCGTCTGTAGCGCAGAAGAACATCACCCCCGACAGGTGCGGGTCGTCATCAGGGTTGCTGATGTCATGGGCGAGCATTTCGCGCAGGCTGCTGCGCAGTTCGGCAATGGAGCGTGCGTACGGGTGCATGCGGCGTTTCCCCTGGCTGGTCATGCTGCGCCGATCTTGTTTTCTCAACGCTGAGGCGGCAAGTAAGACGCGTCCGAACATTTTGTAGGGGAATTCTGAGTCTGCCCGAGTGGCAACCCTCTGTGCAGCCTTCACAACGCTGCTGCGCCCGCCTTGGCCACTTGTGCGTCCTGGTCGGGCTTGACCCCCGACACGCCAATGGCACCCACCACCTGGCCCTGCACCTGCAGCGGTACACCGCCCTCCAGGCAGGTCAGCAGTGGTGCGGTGACGAATGCGGTGCGCCCGCGATTGACCATGTCTTCGTAGTCCCGGGTTTCCTTGCGCCCCAGCGCCGAGGTGCGGGCCTTTTCCATGGCAATGTAGGCACTGGCTGGCGCACAGCCATCCAGGCGGTGCAGGGCCAGGGGGTGCCCGCCGTCGTCGACCACCACGATGGTCACAAGCCACTGTTCGGCCAAGGCATGCTGGCGCGCAGCCTCAAGTACACGGGTAACCTCGGCCAGGCCGATCACGGGTTTGCTATGCATGGGCGTTCTCCGGTCGCAAGGCGGCTTCGACGATTTCCACCCAGTGCCTGACGGGGGTGCGCCCTGCACCGGCGAGGTGGGTCTGGCAGCCGATGTTGGCCGTAGCGATGATGTGCGGCTTGCCGCTTTCCAGCGCGTTCAGGCGGTTGTCGCGCAGTTGCAGGGCCAGGTCCGGCTGGGTCAGCGAATAGGTGCCCGCCGACCCGCAACACAGGTGGCCATCGGGCACGGCGGTCAGGGTGAAGCCCAGGCGGGTCAGCAAAGCCTCCACCGCCCCGCCCAGTTTCAGGGCATGTTGCAGTGTGCACGGGCAGTGAAAGGCCAGGCGCTGTTCAGCGCACAGGCCCAACTGCTCGACGGGCTCTGCAGCCAGCACCTCCACCAGGTCGCGGGCCAGCGCGCTGACGCGCGCCGCCTTGGCTGCGTACTGGCGGTCCTTTGCCAGCAGATGGCCGTAGTCGCGCACGAACGCGCCGCAGCCACTGGCCGTTTGCACGATGGCTTCGGCACCCGCCTCGATGGCGGGCCACCAGGCGTCTATGTTGCGCCTTGCACGCTGCAGGCCCTGCGCCTGGGCGTTGAGGTGATAGTCCACGGCGCCACAGCAGCCTGCCTGGCGGATCGGCTGCACACTGATCCCCAGCCGGTCGAGCAGGCGCGTGGCAGCGGCGTTGGTATTGGGCGAGAACGCCGCCTGCACGCAGCCTTCGAGCATCAGCAACCGGCGGGCATGGCGCGGCGCCGGGCGCTCGCCGGGCGGTGTCGCCGATGCCGGCAGCTTGCCCTTGAGCGTGGCCGGTAGCAGCGCTCGCAGGGCCTGGCCGCTGCGGGTCAGCGCCTTGAACAGTGCCGGGCGTGGTACCACTGCGCGCAGACCCTGGCGCAGCAGGCGCTGGCCGAGTGGTCGCGGCACCTGCTGCTCGGCCACGGCGCGGCCAATGTCCAGCAGGTCGTGGTAGCGCACCCCGGACGGGCAGGTGGACTCGCAGTTACGGCAGCTCAGGCAACGGTCCAGGTGCAGTTGGGTGCTGGCGCTGACCGGCTCGCCTTCGAGCATCTGCTTGATGAGGTAAATGCGGCCGCGCGGGCCATCCAGTTCGTCACCCAGCAACTGGTAGGTGGGGCAGGTGGCGGTGCAGAAACCACAGTGCACACAGGCGCGCAGGATACTTTCGGCTTCGTCGGCACGGGGCAGGCGGCGGGCGCTTTCGCTGAGGTTGGTTTGCATGGTCTGGCCTCACAGGTCCGGGTACAGGCGGCCGGGGTTGAATACCCCCTGGGGGTCGAGCTGTTGCTTGAGCGCCTGGTGGTAGCGCATCAGCGCAGCGGGCAGTGGCGGGCTGCTGGCCGCACCGGGGGTGTAGGCGGTCGCGTGGCCGCCCACCCTGGCAACCGCCTCGCGAATGCTGTGCGCCTCTGCGTCAGACTTGAGCCAGCGCTGGGCCCCGCCCCAGTCGATCAATTGCTCGCCGGGCAATGCCAGCTCGCCGCAGGCAATGGGTACGGATAACCGCCATAGCGGGGCGGGGCCGTTGAAAAAGGCCATGCGCTGTTCGCGCAGGTCGTTCCAGAACCGGCTGTCCAGCGCCTCACCGCCCAGCCGCAGGCGCGCCGATTGCACCGAACCCTCGCCGCCTTCCAGGCGCAGGTACAGGGCATCGCCGTGGTGGCAGGCGGCGCTGATCGGCAGCGGCTGCTGGCCCCATTCGGCCAGTTCGGCCAACGCCTCGTGGCGGCCCATCGGCAGCCGCAGGCTCAGGCACTGGCGCGGGCGTGGCAGCACCTTCAGCGACACCTCGGTCAACAAGCCCAGGCAACCGAAGCTGCCCGCCATCAGGCGCGACACATCGTAGCCAGCGACATTCTTCATGACCTCGCCGCCAAAGCGCAGCAGCTTGCCGTGGCCGGTAACCACGCGTGTACCCAGTACGTAATCGCGCACCGACCCCGCCCAGGGCCGCCTGGGGCCGGACAACCCGGCCGCGACCATGCCACCCAACGTCGCATCAGGCCCCAGGTGGGGCGGTTCGCACGGCAGCATCTGGCCAGCCTGGTGCAGCGCTGCCTCGATTTCGCGCAGCGGCGTGCCAGCGCGGGCGGTCAGCACCAGTTCGGTCGGGTCGTAGCTGACGATGCCCCGGTGGCGGCGGGTGTCCAGCACCTCAGCCACCACCGGGTTGCCGAGCATGGCCTTGCTGCCGCTACCCTGAATGCGCAGTGCCGTCCCTTGGTTCAGCGCCTGGTTCACCTGTTCGAGCAGGGCCTGGCTGTCGTCGTGGTCCATGCTCATCAGAAGCGCTCCAGCTCGGGAAAAGGCAGTTGCCCGTGGTGCACGTGCAACGCGCCGAATTCGGCACAGCGGTGCAAGGTGGGGATGTTCTTGCCGGGGTTGAGCAGGCCTTGTGGGTCGAACGCAGCCTTGACCGCATGGAACAAGGTGATTTCGTCGCTGTTGAACTGTGCGCACATCTGGTTGATCTTTTCCCGGCCGACCCCGTGTTCACCCGTGATGCTGCCGCCCACGGCCACGCACAGTTCGAGAATCTTGCCGCCGATAGCCTCGGCGCGCTCCAGTTCACCCGGCAGGTTGGCATCGAACAGGATCAGCGGGTGCATGTTGCCGTCGCCGGCATGGAACACATTGGCCACGCGCAGGCCGTATTCGCTGGACAAGTCGCTGATGCCTTTCAGCACGCGCGGCAGCTCGCGGCGTGGGATGGTGCCGTCCATGCAGTAGTAGTCGGGTGAAATGCGCCCCACGGCCGGGAAGGCGTTCTTGCGCCCGGCCCAGAAACGCACCCGCTCGGCCTCGTCGCAGGCCAGCCGCACGTCGCGGGCGCCGGCTTGCGCCAGCACGGCCGCGACCCGTTCGCAGTCAGCGTGCACATCGGCCTCGACACCGTCCAGCTCGCACAGCAGGATGGCTGCCGCCTCCACCGGGTAGCCCGCGTGGATGAAGTCCTCGGCGGCGCGGATCGCCAGGTTGTCCATCATCTCCAGGCCGCCGGGAATGATCCCGGCAGCAATGATCTGGGCCACGGCGCGGCCGGCGTCCTCGACACTGTCGAAGCTGGCCAGCAACACCCGTGCGACTTGCGGCTTGGGCAGCAGCTTGACGGTCACTTCGGTGACGATGCCGAGCATGCCTTCGGAGCCGGTGAACAACGCCAGCAGGTCGAAGCCAGGGCAGTCGAGGGCATCGCTGCCAAGGGTCAGGCGTTCACCCTCGACGGTGAGTATTTCGACCTTGAGCAGGTTGTGCACGGTCAGGCCGTACTTCAAACAGTGCACGCCGCCGGCGTTTTCAGCCACGTTGCCGCCGATGGAGCAGGCTATTTGCGAAGAGGGGTCAGGTGCGTAGTACAGGCCATGGGGGGCTGCGGCCTGGGAAATGGCCAGGTTGCGTACCCCGGGCTGCACCCGGGCGAAGCGACCCTGCGGGTTGACCTCCAGGATGCGGTTGAAGCGCGCCATGACCAGCAGAATGCCCTTGGCCAGTGGCAGGGCGCCACCGGACAGGCCGGTACCGGCGCCACGCGCCACTACCGGTACGCCGCGTTGATGGCACAGCTTGAGCAGCGCCTGCACCTGTTCCAGGCGTTCGGGCAGCACGACCAGCAACGGTACGGTGCGGTAGGCCGACAGGCCGTCGCACTCGTAGGGCTTGAGGTCTTCTTCACGGTGCAAAACGTGCAGGTCGGGCAGGGCAGCCTGCAATGCCTGCAACAGCCCCTCGCGGTCACTGCTGGGCAGCGCACCATCGACGCGTTCGTCGTAGAGAATGGTCATTGGCTCACTCGGCAACGGTTTTTATTGTTGTTGGCAAAGCGGTCACGCTTGCAGCCTGCGCGCGGTGCTAGTCTGGGTCGAGTGGGCTCGCCACTGGTCCTACCAGTTTTTCCGCTGGGTACTGGCCGTTGGTGGCCTGGCTTGGCTAGATTGCAGGCGGGTGTGCAAGTGGTCCTACCAGCAGGAGGGTGCGCAATGGCGAACGAGGGCAGGGCGAAGGTGGCCGACCACGTGGCCGAGCGGGTCGAGCGGCTGATTGTCGACGGCGTGCTCAAGGTGGGCCAGGCATTGCCTTCGGAGCGGCGGCTTGTCGAGAAGCTGGGGTGCTCGCGCTCTGCACTGCGTGAGGGGCTGCGGGTGCTGCGCGGGCGGGGCATCATCGACACCGAGCACGGGCGCGGCTCCTTTGTTGCCGACCTCACCGGGCAGGCGGGCCACACGCCGTTGATGCATCTGTTCAGCTCACAGCCGCGCACATTGTTCGACTTGCTGGAAGTGCGCGCTTTGCTGGAGGCCGAATCTGCCCGGCTGGCAGCGTTGCGCGCCACCGACGTGGACCGCTTGCTGATCCGCCGCCGCTATGAGGAGATGCTGGCCGCGCATCAGGCCGTCGAGGCCATTGATGCCCGTGAGCACGCCCACCGCGATCATGCGTTCCATCGGGCGATCAGCGAGGCCTCGCACAACCCCGTGCTGGTACATACCCTGCAATCGCTGAGCGATCTGACCCTTAACACAGTGTTTGCGTCGGTCAACAACCTGTACTGCCGGCCGGCGCAGAAACGCCAGATCGATCGCCAGCATGCACGCCTGTATCACGCGGTGATGGAGCAGTTGCCGGAACAGGCCCAGCGCGCGGCGCGCGAGCACATCAATGGCATTCGCGACAGTTTGCGGGAGATCGAACAGGAGGACCAGCGCCTGGTCAGGGCGACCATGCGTATGGATGGTTGGGGGTGAGCCGAACCTGCACCGGCCTCGGCGTGGGTAGATTCACGCAGAGGCGGGTGCAAGTCTGATTCAACGATCAGCGATGCGGTCATCCTGCGACAGAATGGCCCTGGCCAGCTCTTCGTCGTCGGCCTGGAGCCCTGGGTGGTCCTTGCGGGCCTGTTCCAGTGCGGCTTCGACATAAGCGCCGCGAATCGCACCCCCACTGGCAACGAACGCCGAAAGCTCGTCGCGGGCAGGAATGATGCGTTTGTCATCTTTGAAGGTGGAATACAGCGAAGCGGAAACACCGGCCGAGGTGGCGACGTCGCCCGCATCGACGCGGGCCAGTGCGGCACCGGCAGGCAGCAGGAGCAGCAGCGCAGGTGCGATGAGTAGGTGGCGCATGTCGTGTTCTCCAGAAGGGTGAAGCCCAAGGAATAAACCACTCAGAGGTTAAGAAAGCATCAGTGTGAAAGTAGTTCCGTTGTTCGTTGGCAGAATGCATGCCCGCAGGTGGTACCGGGCATTGACCGCCACGCGGTGCGCGTGGTCTGCTCTGCCATTCGCTCATCACAGCCACCGCAAGGTTCGCCCATGCCTGACTACAAGCTGCATTGCTTCGCCGAATCCGGCAACGCCTACAAGGCCGCGCTGATGCTGCAATTGACTGGCCAGAACTGGCAGCCGGTGTTCGTCGATTTCTTCAACGGCCAGACCCGCGAGCAAGCCTGGCGCGATGAGGTCAATGAACAGGGTGAGGTGCCGGTGCTGGAGCACGCTGGCAAGTCCTTGACCCAGTCTGCGCTGATTCTGGAGTACCTTGCGCAGCAGACCGGGCAATTCGGCCCCCGCGACGCGGACGAAAAGCGCGAAATCTGGCGCTGGATGCTGTTCGACAACCATAAGTTCACCAGCTATTACGCGGCGCTGCGTTTCCTGTTCTGCCTGAAGAACACGGGCGAAACCGACGTGACGCAGTTCTTGCGCGAGCGTGCAACCGCCGCGTACCGCATTGTCGATGCCCATCTGGCGAAGGCCCCGTTCATGGTGGGCGGGCGGTTGACCATCGCCGACCTGTCGCTGGCGGGGTATGTGTTCATGCCGGAGGACACCGGTATGGCGTTGGCCGAGTTCACCCACATCGAGGCATGGAAGGCACGCATCCAAGCCATGCCAGGGTGGAAGCACCCCTACGAGCTGATGCCTCGTACCGGTGGGCAGCACTGAGGGCACGGGGCTGCTCTGGGCTTGAAGCACGGGCCCGCTCAGCCAGCAGGCCCGCGCAGCATCAGGTATGCGGCGTAGTGCGCGGTGGCACGGCACCCGCATACTCGGGCTTCAGGTGCCCCTGTTCATCCAGCAGGTAGGCGTCCATCACTTCACGCACCACAGGCCCCGCCACCCGGCCACCGGCTTCGCCGTTCTCGATCATCACCGCCACCACCACGGCCGGGTGGTCAGCCGGGGCAAAGCCGACGAACAGGGCATTGTCGCGGTGCCGTTCCAGTGTCTTGTCACGGTTGTAGCGTTCACCCTGCTTGATCGCCACCACCTGTGCGGTGCCGCTTTTGCCGGCAATCCGGTACTGCGCGCCGGCAGCGGCCGCACGGGCGATACCCCGCGGGTCGTGCATGACCATCTGCATGCCCTGGCTGACCTGGTCCCAGGCGTGCTTGTCATGCAGCACGATGTCGGGCATCGGGTGGGGGTCGACCGGTGCATCGCCGCCTACGGTCATGGCCAGGTGCGGGCGGTGCCACACGCCCTTGCTGGCCAGCAGGCTGGTGGCCTGGGCCAGCTGCAACGGGGTGACCTGCATGTAGCCCTGGCCGATGCCAAGGATCAGTGTTTCGCCAGGGAACCAGGCCTGGCGCCGGGTGGCCCGTTTCCATTGGGCAGAAGGCATCAGGCCGGCGGCCTCTTCGAACATGTCCAGCGACACCTTCTGGCCCAGGCCGAACTCCGCCATGTAGTCGTGCAGGCGATCGATGCCCAGTTTGTGCGCCAGGTCGTAGAAGTAGGTGTCGTTGGAGCGCATGATGGCTGTGTACATATCTACCCAGCCGTCACCGCTGCGGTTCCAGTTGCGGTACTTGTGGGCGTAGTTGGGCAGCTCGTAGTAGCCCGGGTCGAACACCCGGCTGCCGGGGGTGATCACGCCGCTGTCGAGGCCGGCGATGGCCACTTCCGGCTTCACCGTCGAGCCGGGCGCGTACAGGCCGCGCAGCACGCGGTTGAACAGTGGGCGGTCGATCGAATCGCGCAATTGTGCGTACTGCTTGAAGCTGATGCCCTTGACGAACAGGTTGGGGTCGAAGCTGGGGTTGCTGACCATGGCCAGCACGTCACCATTGGCCGGGTCCAGCACCACCACCGAGCCACGGCGGTCGCCCAGGGCCTTTTCTGCAGCGACTTGCAGGCGGGCGTCCAGCGTCAGCACGATGTCCTGCCCGGGTGTCGGGGCCTTGTGGTTGAGCACGCGCATCACCCGGCCCTGGGCGTTGGTCTCGACTTCCTCATAGCCCACATGGCCATGCAGCTGGCTTTCGTAGAAGCGCTCGATGCCGGTCTTGCCAATCGACTGGGTGCCCCGGTATTCGGTGCTGTCGACTACTTTGGCCTCCTTCTCGTTGATACGCCCCACGTAGCCAACCGAATGGGCGAAATGCGCGCCCAGCGGGTACTCGCGGATGAACTGTGGTTCGACCTCCAGGCCCGGCAGGCGGAACTGGTTGACCGCCACCAGGGCGATCTGCTCTTCGCTCAGCCCCACTATCAGGGTGACCGGCTCGAACGGCTTGCGGCCCCGGCGCAGGTCCTTGTCGAACTGCTTGCGGTCGTCCTCGTTCAGCCCCAGCACCTGGGTCAGGGTGTCGAGCACCTTGGCCGAATTGCCGCCGGTCCGCTCGCGGGTGATGGTCAGGTCGAAGCTGGGCTTGTTGTCGGCCAGCACCACGCCGTTGCGGTCGTAGATAAGCCCGCGCTCAGGGGCGATGGGCAGCACATGCACGCGGTTGTTTTCCGACACGGCACTCTGCTGGTCGTGCTGCAGCACCTGCAGCACATAGAGCCGACCCACCAGCACGGCACACAGGCTGAAGACCAGGGCGGCGCAGGCCAGAAGCCGGCGGTTGACCAGGTGCTTTTCCTTTTCGTGGTCCTTGAGGGGGATAGGTTGCGGCATTCGGGGCTCTTTTGTGCGGGTTACGCGTCGATGTGCAGGCGCGCGAACGGGCGGGGGATGCTACGCAACCCACCCGGCAGCCTCAAGCCGGGTGGTGGCTGGCGGTAGCCTGGCTTGCGCTGTGCGCCGCATGGTCAGGGCGCTGGAGCGCTATATGAAGATTTGTTCATGGCGCCGGGTGCGATGACAGGCCTATGCGGTAATGCCGTGATCGATATGGATCCATGTACTGAATCTGTTCGATAAACGAACGCGAATTGACGGTAATCATGAATATGTAAAGTACTGATAATTAAGATTTAAATTTTTGGTTTTTGGGCTGATCAGAATGTCATCACCGGCCTGAGCCGTGCTTGCGTTAGCCCCTGGATTCGTCATTGTCAGCGAATATGCCAGCAAACGCTGGCGCGGCCTGGCGGTCAGCCTGCAGTCCACCGGCTATGCCCTGGGGGCAACCCTGGGCGGTTTGCTGGCGGTGTGGCTGCTGGGGCAGTGGGGTTGGCGGTCGGTGTTTCTGTTCGGCGGTATCGTCACCGTCTGCGTGTTACCGCTGGTGTGGTTGTGGTTGCCGGAGTCGCTGGACTTTCTGCTGGCACGCCGGCCCGCCAACGCCCTGGTGCGGGTCAATCGCTTGGCGGCAAGGCTAGGCCACCCGGCACTGGCGCAGCTGCCAGCGCTTGCGGCCAGGGTGCCGGGCAGTGCCAGCGGTTTCCGGCAACTGTTGGCGCCGGCCATGCGCCGGACCACGCTGGTGATCTGGCTGCTGTTCTTCCTGGTCATGTTCGGTTTCTACTTCGTCATGAGCTGGACCCCGAAGCTGCTGGTGGCTGCCGGGCTGTCCGCGCAGCAAGGCATTACGGGCGGTGTTCTGTTGAGCGTGGGCGGCATCCTCGGCGCGGCGCTGATCGGCGGGCTGGCCTCGCGCTGGCCGCTTACCCGCGTGCTGGTGCTGTTCGTGGCCAACGGCGCCTCGGCTAGCGCGGCATTGGCCCTGGGCCTGTTGATCGGGCTGTTCGCCAACGGCTGCGTGGCCGGCTTGTATGCCTTGTCGCCGGTGGTCTACGACGCATCGGTGCGCGCCACCGGCGTGGGGTGGGGCATCGGCATCGGGCGTATGGGCGCCATTGTGTCGCCCACCGTGGCGGGTGTGCTGCTCGATGGCGGCTGGCAGCCGCTGAACTTGTATGGGGTGTTTGCCAGTGTGTTCGTGCTGGCGGCGGGGTGCCTGCTACTGCTGCGCGCACCCAGGCCGGCCCCAGTGGCGGTCAGCGATGCGCTGAGCCACTGACTACTCGAGCCCGGCTTGCGCTAAGATGCCGGCTAGTTTCCCTGGAAGTTGCCTGGATGAGCAAGCCCGGTCAAATGGTGCTGGTCGCGTTGCGCAAGATGATCGCCTCAGGCGAGCTGGCGGCCGGCGAGCGCCTGATGGAAGTTCCCACTGCCGAACTGTTCGGCGTTTCACGCATGCCGGTGCGCATGGCCTTTCGCACGCTCGAACAGGAAGGCCTGCTGGTCCGCTTCGGCGGCCGGGGCTTTCAAGTGCGTTCTGTGAGCGCCGATGACATTGCCGGTGCAGTCGAGGTGCGCGGTGTGCTCGAAGGCCTGGCCGCCCGCCAGGCTGCCGAGCGCGGCTTGGCCGCGCCGGCCCGTGCGGCACTGCAGCAGTGCCTGATAGAGGGCGACCAGCTGTTCGACAAGGGCTTCGTAACCGAAGAAGACCTGCAGGCCTACCACGATCTGAACATGCGCTTTCATCAGGTGATCATCGAAGCCAGCCACAACCCGGCCATTACCGTGGCGCTGGCGCGCAACGACCACCTGCCATTCGCCTCGGTCACGGCGCTGGCGGTAGACCGCCACGACCTGGCCCGTGAATACCGGCGCTTCAACTTCGCCCACATGCAGCACCATGCCGTGTTCGATGCCCTGGTCAACCGCCAGGGTGCCCGCGCCGAAGCGATCATGCGCGAGCATGCCAATGCAACCTTGCGCTATGCCGAAACCTTCGGCGCAAACGCCTCGGGCACCGGCATGCAGGTGATCCTTCCCAGTGCGCTGGCCGCTTCAGATATCCAGCACCAGTAACGGTGTTTTCGCGCGCGAGCAGCAAGGCGTGAACTGATCGGCTGGCACCTCGAACACTTGGCCGGTGCTGTTGACCTGTACCGAGAAGCTGCCGTCGTTGCTGGCGTCCACGGGTGCGGCTGCGAAATACTCGCGGTGCAGGTTGGCCTCCTGCCAGCCCAGCTCCCTGGCGCTGCCCAGCACATGCTGCATGAACCCGCCCGGCCCGCACACATACAGGTGCACGTCAGCTTGCGGGTTGCCCAGCACCTGGCGAGCGTCCAGCGCCGTTTCCGGCTGCTGGTCAAAATGCACGAACAAGCGGTCGGCAAAGGGCGCGTTGCGGATACGCCCGACGAATGCGGCACGCTCACTGGAGCGGGCGCAGTAGTGCAGCTCGAAATCGTGGCCACTGTGGGCCAACTGCTCGGCCATGCACAGGATCGGGGTAATGCCGATGCCGCCGGCAAACAGCAGGCTGCGCCGCGCCCCATCGGCCAGCGGGAACAGGTTGCGCGGTGCACTGATCTGCAGCCGCGCGCCGACCTGCACCTGCTCGTGCAGGCTGCGTGAGCCGCCCCGCGAAGCCGGGTCATGGAGTACGCCGATCAGGTAGCGGTGGCGCTCTTGCGGGTGGTTGCACAGCGAATACTGGCGCACCAGGCCATCGGGCAGGTGCACGTCAATGTGGGCCCCGGCGCTGAATGCCGGCAGCAGGCTGCCATCTGCCGAGGCCAGCTCGAAACTGCAGATACCCTGCGCTTCATCGTTACGGGATACCACGATGGCATCGATCATGTCGGTGGCTCCTCAGGCAGGGGTGGCGCTGGTGGCGATCAGTTGCGGCTGTGCTGCACGCTCTTTGGCGATGACCCGCTCCAGCACCTTGCGCGATTGCACGCCACCGGCATCGATGTTCAGCTTCAGCAGGTTGCGCCCAGGGTTGGCCAGCAGGTTTTGTTGCTGGCGCTCGAGCATTTCCAGGTCCTCGCTGAAAATCTTGCCCTGGCCCTCGCGGATGTCGGCGGTCAGGTTCTGGTCGTGCGCGGCAAAATTGCGCGCCATGCCCCAGAAGTACCAGATCGAGGTGTCGCTTTCCGGGGTGATGAAGTCGACCACGATGCTCGCGGCCTTGTGCTGCGCTGCAGCGTGGTAGCCACCCTTGCCGGCATGTGCCACACCCACTTCGATCAGGACGTGGCTGGGTGGGGTGAAGCGGCAGATCTGCCAGCGGTCCACCGGCACATCGTCGGCCAGGCCGTTGCCGCGCAGGGCCATGCGCCAGAAGGGCGGGGCCATGATGTTTTCCATGTGCCGGGCGGTGACCACCTCGTCGCCGGTGACGGTGGTGACGGGCGGCGCTTCGTCGATTTCCTTCTGGCCGATGCTGGAGGCATGCACGTAGGTTTCGTGAGTCAGGTCCATAAGGTTGTCGATCATCAGGCGATAGTCGCAGCCAATGTGGAACAGCCCTCCGCCGTAGGCCCACTCTTCATTGTCTGCCCATTCCAGGTGCGGGATAAGCGCTGGGTCGGCTTGCGCCTGGTCGCCAGGCCAGACCCAGATGAAGCCATGGCGCTCCACAACGGCAAACGCCTTGTTGCACGGAAAGCCGCGAACCCGCTGGCCAGGCATCGACACCGTCTTGCCGTCGCAGCCCATGACCAGGCCGTGATAGCCGCAGACCAGGTTGCCGTCCTCCACGTAGCCGAGGGATAACGGCGCCCCTCGGTGCGGGCAGAAATCCTCGACAGCGGCTACGCGGTTCTGCTGGCCACGGTAAAACACGATTTTTTCGCCGCAGATCTGTCGGCCCAGGGGCTTGTCGGCAATTTCGTCAGGGGTGCAGGCAACGTACCAGGTGTTTTTCGGGTACATGAAGGCTCTCCAGGTTTTGTTTTTTTGTAATGGATCCATTAGAGCCATATGCCCGTCCGTGGTCAATCTGACTTTAGGTAATGAGTAGTGCTATTTGTGCGATTATCGAATCGCCTGTGGATCCATTGATGGGCGCGTCTCTCCTATGTGTCCGTGACCTGCTATTACTGGATAGTCACCCGATACCCCAAGGCCCCCCCGATGCTGGCCATCGAAAACCTGCACAAATCATTTGCCACCCCCCAAGGGCCGTTGCCGGTGTTGCAGGGTGTCGACCTGTGCCTGCCGCGCGCCAGCAGCCTGGCCTTGATGGGCGAGTCTGGCAGTGGCAAGAGCACCTTGCTGCACCTGGTGGCCGGCCTGGACCGTGCCGACAGCGGGCGCATCCTGATTGACGGCAGTGCCCTGGACAGCCGCTCGGAGGCGTCCCTGGCACTGTGGCGGCGACAGGGGATTGGCCTGGTGTTCCAGCAGTACAACCTGATCAGCAGCCTGGACGTGGGCAGCAACCTGGCATTCCAGGCCCGGCTGGCCAACCGGCACGATCCCGAATGGGGCGCCCACCTGGCTCAACGCCTGGGCCTGGCTGACCTGCTCGGGCGTTACCCTGAACAACTGTCGGGCGGCCAGCAGCAACGCGTGGCCATCGGCCGCGCATTGGCTGGGCGCCCGGCCTGGTTATTGGCTGACGAACCCACCGGCAGCCTTGACGAAGCCACCAGCGACGAAGTGCTGAGCCTGTTGCTGCAACTGGTCAGCGAGGCTGGCAGTGGCCTGCTGATGGTCACCCACAGCCCTCGGCTGGCGGCGCGGCTGCAGCAACGTTGCTACCTGCAGGGTGGCCGTGTGCGCAGCGGGCAGGGCGCATGAGGCTGCTGTCGCTGGCCCTGTTGGCATTGCTCAGCCACTGGCGGCGCCACCGCGTGCAGTTTTTCAGCATCTTCACCGGGCTGTGGCTGGCCACGGCGTTATGGACCGGGGTGCAGGCCTTGAACAGCCAGGCACGCAGCGACTACGCCAGGGCCAGTGCGGTGCTGGCCGGGCCGCTGCAGACGCAACTGCTGCCACGCCACGGCGAACGCTTTGACCAGGCGCTGTACGTGCAACTGCGCAGGCTGGGTTGGGCGGTGTCGCCGGTGCTGGAGGGGCGCCTGCGCCTGCCAGGCGAGCCCGGGCGCAGTGTGCGCTTGATCGGCATCGAGCCATTGAGCCTGCCGGCGGCCAGCAGTATTGCCGGGGTGCAGCCCCAGGCGTTCGACCTGCAGGCGTTCATCGGCGTGCCCGGGCAGGCCTGGGTCGGGCCAGACACCTTGCGCCTGTTGAACATGACCGCAGAGCAGGTGGCCCACGACCGCGATGGGCAACCGCTGCCACCGTTGCTGGTGCAAGCCGAGCTGGCCCCCGGGGTGATCGTGGTCGATATCGGCCACGCGCAGGCCTTGCTGCAGGCACCGCGGCAGTTGTCACGCCTGCTGGTAGCGGCAAGCCCGGGGCCTTTGCCTGCCGAGATTGCGGCTGACCTTGTCGTGCAACCCCGGCAGGATGATGGCGGTTTGCAGCGCCTGACCGACAGCTTCCACCTCAACCTCACTGCGCTAGGCCTGTTGGCCTTCGTCGTCGGCCTGTTCATTGCCCATGCCGCGATTGGCCTGGCATTGGAACAGCGGCGCGGGCTGATTCGCAACCTGCGCGCCTGTGGTGTCAGCCTGGCTACCCTGCTGTGTGCCCTGGGGCTGGAGCTGGGGCTGTTCGCAGTGCTCGGCGGGCTGGCCGGGGTTGCCAGTGGCTATGCGGTGGCGGCCTGGTTGCTGCCCGATGTCGCCGCCAGCCTGCGCGGCCTGTATGGCGCGCAGGTCGCAGGCACGTTGAACCTGCCTGCGCAGTGGTGGTTATGGGGCGTGCTGGTGAGCGTGCTCGGTGCACTGCTGGCCGGGCTGGGCAGCATCCTGCGCGCCGCGCGCTTGCCCTTGCTGGCGTTGGCGCAGCCGCAAACATGGCGCCTGGCACAGGGGCCGTGGCTGAGGCGTCAGGCTTGGGTAGCGGGGCTGTTGCTGGTGCTGGCGTCAGCTTGTGGGGTGTTCGGTGACAGCCTGCCCAGCGCCTTCGGTATGCTGGCGGCGCTGCTGCTGGGGGCGGCATTGGCGTTGCCAGCCTGGCTCGACAGGGTGCTGGCCTGGTTGGCGCGCCGTTGTCAGCGGCCGTTGGCCCAGTGGTTCGTCGCCGACAGCCGCCAGCAGTTGCCTGCCTTGAGCCTGGCGCTGATGGCCTTGCTGCTGGCGCTGGCTGCCAGCGTGGGTGTGGGCAGCATGACCGAGGGCTTTCGCAAAACCTTTGTCGGCTGGCTGGACCAGCGCTTGTCCGCCGACCTGTACGTGAGCCCAAGCGATACCGCGCAAGGCCTGCAGATAGCCCAGTGGCTGGGGCAGCAACCTGCCGTGCGGGTGGTTTTGCCTGGCTGGCGCGTCGAAACGCAGGTGCAAGGCTGGCCGGTCCAGGTGCAGGGCATTGTCGACCACCCCGTTTATCACAGCCGGTGGCCGTTGCTGGAACAGCAGCCGCAGGCCTGGCAGCTATTGGCCGAGGGGCAGGCCGTGATGCTCAGTGAGCAGCTGGCGCGGCGGTTGCGTTTGCACCTGGGGGACCACCTGAAACTGCCCACGGACCCGTCTCGCCGCCTGCTCGTCGTTGGCCTGTACGCCGACTATGGCAACCCCAAGGGCCAAATGCTGGTGAATGCCCAATTGCTGCGCGCGCATTGGCCGGATGCTGCGTTGACAGGCTTGAGCGTCGACCTGCTCGACCCCCAGGGGACCGCCTTGAAAGCCGCGTTGCAACAGCGCTTTCACCTCGACGACAGCCGGGTCGTGCAGCAGGTGCAGTTGAAGCGGTGGTCGACCGAGGTATTCAACCGCACCTTCGCCGCCACCGCCGCGCTCAACAGCCTGACCCTGGGCGTGGCCGGCGTGGCGCTGTTCATCAACCTGCTGACCTTGGGCCAGTCCCGTCTGCGCCAGCTGGCGCCGCTATGGGCCTTGGGGGTACGGCGTACCCAGCTGGTGTGGCTGAGCCTTGGCCAGGCACTGCTGCTCAGCAGCCTCACCGTGCTGTTGGCGCTGCCGTTGGGCCTGTTGCTGGCCTGGTGCCTGGTCGCGGTGGTGAATGTTCAGGCATTCGGCTGGCGTTTGCCGCTGCATGTGTTTCCCGCCCAGTTGCTGCAACTGGCCCTGCTGGGCCTGCTCACCAGCCTGTTGGCCAGCGCCTGGCCACTCTGGCAACTGGCCCGGCGTCAGCCGCGCGAACTGTTGAGGCCGTTTGCCGATGAAACGTAGAGCCTGGCTGTTGCTCTGCAGCCTGTTGTGCGGCTGTGATCAGCCGGCACCGCAAAGCTATGCCGGCCTCGGCCAGCCGGCAGGCGGGTTCAGCCAGGTCACCCGCGGCCATCGCCTGGAATTCCCACGGGACCATGCGGCCCACGATGGTTTCCGCATCGAGTGGTGGTACGTCACCGCCAACCTCAAAGACACCCAAGGGCGTGACTGGGGCGCGCAGTGGACGCTGTTCCGCTCGGCCCTGCGCCCCGGCCCGGAGACCGGCGATTGGCAGAGCCCGAACCTGTGGATGGGCCACGCCGCGTTGACCGGCCCCGGCGGCCATCGGTCAGCTGAAACCCTGGCCCGTGGCGGGATTGGCCAGGCGGGTGTGCAGGCCCAGCCGTTTCGGGCGTGGATCGACGATTGGTCGCTGCAGGGGCCGGGCGGTATCGACAACCTGCGCATGACGGCCGCTGGCAAAGGTTTTCGCTACGACCTGCAGTTGCGCAGCGAGCGGCCTCTGGTGCTGCACGGCCAGCAGGGCTACAGCGAAAAGTCGGGCAAGGGCCAGGCTTCTTACTACTACAGCCAGCCGTTCTACCGGGTGCGCGGCGAGGTCGAGCGCGACGGCCTGTGCATCGCGGTGACTGGCCAGGCCTGGCTGGACCGGGAATGGAGCAGCCAGCCGCTGGCCGCCGGGCAAACGGGCTGGGACTGGTTCTCGCTGCACCTGGACAGCGGCGCCAAGCTGATGCTGTTCCAGGTGCGCGAAGCGCACGGGGAGGCGTATCGCGCCGGCACCTGGATCGACCCGCAGGGCCAGGGGCTAGCGCTGTTGCCGGCACAGATCCGCTTGCAGCCGTTGGCCTGGGCCCCACAGGGCAATGGCAAGCAGCTGCCGACCCGCTGGCGGGTGCAGGTGCCTGAGCACGGGGTGGATGTGCAGGTCGATGCTGTTCAGCCGCAGGCGTGGATGCAGACGCGCTTCCCGTATTGGGAAGGGCCGGTGCGCTTGAGCGGCAGTGCCGGTGGCCGTGGGTACCTGGAAATGACCGGGTACTAGGCATTTCAGGCCTCAGCATCCCCTTTGCCTGCCACATAGACCTCCCGGTACATGCACAGCCCATGCAACGCATCGCTACCTATGCCGTTGCAGCACTCGCCTCAGCCAGCCTGTCGCTCGAGCAAGGCCAGGCATCGCTGCACCATCGGGCTGATATCCCCCTGGCGGCGGCTGAGAATGATCGGGCTGACCGCGCTGCTGTCCAGCAGGCCCACGTATTCAATGTCGGTGCGGTGCTGCTGCTGCACCGATGCCGGCACCAGGGTGATACCGACACCTACTGCCACCAGGCCGATCGCTGTCTGCAACTCATTGGCCCACTGGCTGACCCGGATGCTCATGCCGTGCTGGGCAAACAGCGCCAGCACATGGTCGGCATAACTGGGCCGAGGGTTGGCCGGGTAAAGGATGAACGCCTCCGCCGCCAGTTGCGCCAGGCTCAATGGGCTGCCAGACAGCGGGTGGCCCTTGGGTAGCACCGCTACCAGCGGGTCCTCGCACAGTACCTGCTGCTCAATGGCCGGATCGTCGATGCGGATGCGGCCAAAGGCAATGTCGATACGCCCGCTTTTCAGGGCTTGCACCTGCTGCAGCGTGGTCATTTCGCTCAGGCCCAGCTCCAGGTCGCTGTCCTGGCGCAGCTCGCGGATCAAGTCGGGCAGCACGGTGTACAGGGTGGAGGGGGCAAAACCGATGCCCAGCCACTGGCGCTGGCCCTGGCCGATACGCCGGGTGTTGTCGTTGATGCTCTGCAACTGCTGCAGCACGGTGCAGGTTTGCTCATAGAAAAAACGGCCTGCATCGGTCAGCCGCAGCGGGCGTTCGCGCGCGACCAACAGGGTGCCGAGCTCGTCTTCGAGCTGGCTGATCTGCCGGCTCAGCGGTGGCTGGGCAATGTGCAGCAGCTCAGCGGCGCGGGTGAAGTTCAAGGTTTCTGCCAGGACCTTGAAGTAGCGCAGGTGGCGTAGCTCCATCAGACCTCCAGGGTATGGTGAGAGATTCACATGATATTGGACGCTGCGCAGGGTCTCGCGCAATCTTCGCACAAGCAAGCACATGCACCATCCGGGCTGGCCTTCGCCCTCCCGACCTGACGAGACCTGGCAACAATGACAAGCGCGCTGATTGAACGTATCGAGGCAGTCATCGTCGACCTGCCCACCATTCGCCCGCACAAGCTGGCAATGCACACCCTGCAGCAGCAGACCCTGGTGGTATTGCGCGTGCGCTGCAGCGATGGCGTGGAAGGCCTGGGCGAGGCCACCACCATTGGCGGCCTGGCCTATGGCTACGAAAGCCCCGAGGGTATCAAGGCCAACATCGACGCGTACCTGGCCCCGGCGCTGCTCGGCCTGCCGGCAGACAACATCAACGCGGCCATGCTCAAGCTGGACAAATTGGCCAAAGGCAACACCTTTGCCAAGTCCGGGCTCGAAAGCGCGTTGCTCGACGCCCAGGGCAAGCGCCTGGGCCTGCCGGTCAGCGAACTGCTGGGTGGCCGTGTACGCGACAGCCTGGAGGTGGCCTGGACCCTGGCCAGCGGCGACACTGCGCGTGATATCGCCGAAGCCCAGCACATGCTGGAAATACGCCGCCACCGGGTGTTCAAGCTGAAGATCGGTGCCAACCCGGTGGACCAGGACCTCAGGCATGTGGTGGCGATCAAGCGCGAACTGGGCGACAGCGCCAGCGTGCGGGTCGACGTCAACCAGTACTGGGACGAGTCCCAGGCGCTGCGGGCATGCCAGGTACTGGGCGACAACGGCATCGACCTGATCGAGCAGCCGATTTCGCGCATCAACCGCGCTGGCCAGGTGCGCCTGAACCAGCGCAGCCCGGCACCGATCATGGCCGATGAGTCGATCGAAAGCGGGGGGACCCCGCGCACCATCGAAGGGCCGCTGTACGTTGCCGGTGCCCCGCTGGCAGAAGGGGAGGCGCGCTTGGATGACGGCACCGACCCCGGGGTGGTGATGTTCCTGCACGGCCAGGTCTTTGCTGCCGACGGCCGGCTGTTGGCGGGCGCGACCGTCGACCTGTGGCACGCCAACACCCAAGGCACGTACTCGTACTTCGATTCGAGCCAGTCCGCTTACAACCTGCGCCGCCGCATCGTCACCGATGCCGAGGGCCGCTACCGGGCGCGCTCGATCGTGCCGTCGGGCTACGGCTGCGACCCACAGGGGCCTACCCAGGAGTGCCTGGACCAGCTCGGTCGTCACGGCCAGCGCCCGGCGCACGTGCACTTCTTCATTTCGGCACCTGGGCACCGGTACCTGACCACCCAGATCAATTTTGCCGGCGACCGGTATCTGTGGGATGACTTCGCCTATGCCACCCGTGACGGGTTGATCGGCGAGCTGCGCTTTGTCGAGGATGTCGCGGCAGCGCATGACCGTGGCGTGCAGGGTGGGCGCTTTGCCGAGCTGGCCTTCGACTTCCATCTGCAGGCGGCGACGGCGCCGCAAGCCGAGGAACGCAGCCACCGCCCGCGCGCCTTGCAAGGTTAGCCGCAAACACCCGCAAAGCCGTTGCCACCCGCCGCGGCACCGGCTCCGTTGGCAAACCCGCTACGGGCTTTTTTGGATCCATTTCCATTCGCAAAAACCCCGTGCGTTTCGCCAAAGCTTGAGTACAATCGTCAGCTTTTTCCGGGACTCCCGTCCCAGTGCTGGAAACCCCCATGCTGACCGGTAGCTACTCCTCTTCGCTGGTGTTGATTTCGCTGTGCGTGGCGATCCTGGCGTCCTATACCGCCCTTGACCTGGCCGGCCGCATCGCCACGGCCAAGGGCCGGGCTGCGCACTTGTGGATGTTCGGTGGCGCACTGGCCATGGGGATGGGCGTCTGGTCCATGCACTTCGTGGGCATGCTCGCCTTCAGCCTGCCCATCGACCTGGGGTACGACCTGGGCCTGACCGCGTTCTCGCTGTTGATCGCCGTGCTTTCATCGGGCTTTGCCTTGTGGCTGGTCAGCCAGCCAAGCCTGCCAGGGCTGCAATTGGCGTTTGGCGCGCTGATCATGGGTGCAGGCATTGCCTGCATGCACTACACCGGCATGGCGGCGATGCGCATGCTGCCAGGCATCGATTATGACTCGACACTGTTCGGCGCCTCGCTGCTGATCGCGGTCGGTGCCTCGGCGGCGGCATTGTGGATCGCCTTCCGCCTGCGTGCGCACACACCCTATGTGCGGCAGATTCGCGGCCTGGCAGCAGTGGTAATGGGCTTGGCCATCGTGGGCATGCACTACACCGGCATGGCAGCGGCGAACTTCCCGGATGGCAGCTTCTGCGGGGCGCTGGCGGGCGGTGGCCTGCAAGGCGATGGCCTGGTCTACCTGGTGCTTATCACCACCTTGTCCGTGTTGGCGGTAGCCTTGTTGACCTCGGTGCTGGACGCGCGCCTGGAGGTGCGCACCGCAGAGCTGGCCCGTTCGCTGACCTTGGCCAACCAGGAACTGACCCAGCTGGCCCTGCACGACACCCTGACAGACCTGCCCAACCGCACCTTGCTGGCCGACCGCATCGAGCAGGCGATCGCCAGGGTGGCGGAGCAGGGCGGCTGTTTTGCCCTGATGTTCATCGACCTGGACGGTTTCAAACCGGTCAACGATGCGTTTGGCCACCACATTGGCGACCTGCTGCTCAAGGCCGTGGCCGCCCGCCTGCGCGGCCACCTGCACAGCCAGGACACCCTGGCACGGATCGGTGGCGATGAGTTCGTGCTGCTGGTGCAGTTGCAGGAACCCGACGATGCCATGGACGTGGCGGTCAAGCAGGTCAACCTGGTGTCACGGCCATTCCGGGTGGCCGAGCACGACCTGCAGTTGTCGGCCAGCCTGGGTATCGTCCTTTACCCGGGCAATGGCCAGGACCAGCACGAGCTGCTGCGCAATGCCGACGCGGCCATGTACCACGCCAAGAGCGCCGGCAAGAATGGCTACAGGTTCTTCGACGTGTCGATGAACAGCAACGCCCGCCAGCAGTTGCAGCTGTTGCAGGACTTGCGTCAGGCCGTGGCACAGCGCCAGTTCCGCTTGCACTACCAGCCCAAGTTCGACGCCCAGGCTTGCCAGCCCATCGGTGCCGAAGCCTTGTTGCGCTGGGAGCACCCGCAGCAGGGGTTGCTGATGCCTGACCGCTTCATCGCGCTGGCAGAAAAAACCGGCCTGATCATCCCGATTGGCGAATGGGTGCTCAACGAAGCCTGCCGGCAGATGCGTCTCTGGCTGGACCAAGGCCATCATCAGTGGCGCATGGCGGTCAACCTGTCGGCTATCCAGTTCAGCCATTGCGGGCTGGTCGACAGCGTGGCCCAGGCGTTGCAGCACAATGGCCTGCCAGCCAACTGCCTGACCCTGGAAATTACCGAAACCACCGCCATGCATGACGCCGATGCCAGCCTCACGGTGCTGCAGCGCTTGTCCGACATGGGCGTGGACCTGTCCATTGATGATTTCGGTACCGGTTATTCCAGCCTGATGTACCTCAAGCGCCTGCCCGCCAACGAATTGAAGATCGACCGGGGCTTTGTGCGTGAACTGGAACAGGACAGCGATGACGCCGCGATCGTGTCGGCGATTGTCGCGCTAGGCCAGGCACTGGGGCTGCGAATCGTCGCCGAAGGGGTAGAAACTGACCGGCAGCAGGCGTTTCTGACCCGCCTGGGCTGTGACTCGCTGCAGGGCTACCTGTTGGGGCAACCCGTACCGGCCGAGCAATTTCTGAGCAAGCTGCAAGCGATGGGCCCGGGGGCCCTGGCAGCCGGTTAGCCGGCGTCGCGCAAGGTAAAGGCGGGGGCGAAGGCATCCATCTCGGCCTCGACGGCCTCGATGATGCGTTCGACATCGGCGGCGGCCATGATTGCCGCACACGGGATGCCGGCAATTGCCAGCACGGTTTCTCCGGTCGCCCGGTCGAACAACCGCGCGACCATGCTGCGTGGCGCATCCATGCTGGCCTCGAAGCCCAGCGGGTGGAAATGCCAGCGCATCACCTGGCAGGCGTTGGGGAACGTCATCTTGTTCATGCCAGCCTCCTGGTCCGTGCCTGGACGTAGTGGGCGGGTGGCCACATCGATGCGGCCGCCGGGTAAGTAAACATAGCACCTGCAATGCGCGATTCTCAGCGGCGAACATGACAAATGTATTGATGCATGACAACGGTCACATCTGCGGCCCCGCCGGCGCAGTGCCAAAGCCCTAGGGGCAAACGTTTTCGCCTGTTGGATGTGCGCCCCGGCGCACCTTTCATGCGGGTTGCACTGTCGGCCCTGGCCCCTGGCTTTCAGACGAACGGCGTGCTCAACCCAGCAAACCGGCTGCGATGTTGATGGTGAACCCCAGGATCGCCGTGTTGAACACGAACCCCACCAATGAATGCGCCAGCACTACCCGGCGCAAGCCACGCCCGGCCACTCCCACGTCGGAGGTCTGCACGGCCACGCTGATGGTGAACGAGAAGTAGTGGAAGTCCCAGTAGTCGGGGTTGCGTTCGCCATCGGCAAATCGCAGGGAGGGTTCATGCTGCCGCCCGGTGTAGAACAACCGCGCATAGTGCAGGCTGAAGATGCAACCGATCATCAACCAGGACCCCGCCACCGTCAGGCCGGTGTACAGGTAGTGCAGGGCCTGGGCGCTGCCCTGCAGGCCGCGGCTGGACACCAGTTGCAGCGTCACTGCGGCCAGGCTGGCGATGGCGGCAATGCACACCGTCAGCAGCACCAGGCCGGCATTTTCATCTTCGATGCGGGCCACCTGGCGGACTTTCTCCGGGTTGGCGCTGCAGCTCAGGTACAGCACCAGCAGCAGATACAGCCAGACCCCCAGGTTCCAGCCAGCGAGGATATGCTGCACGCTGTCGCCAGCGGGTATCAGCCAGCCGCCCAGCGGGCCGACCACGGCGGCGATGCTCAGGCGGGGGTGTGTACGGGTCAGGCGGTGGAAAGCCATGGGGCCTCTTTCTCGGTCGATATGGCTATCACTCTAGCCTGTCGTGGCCAACCCGGTGGCAGGTCACCTGGCGCTTCAGGCCGCCAGCGGCAGGGTGGCCGGCGGCAACGCCGGTGTTGTTTGCTGGCGCCCATCGCACACCCTTGCAACTCTCAGTACACTGCACGTTCCAACACCAACATCCGTTGATCTCGAGGTTTTTGCATGAAGCTCAGTCCTTTGGCAGGCAAGCCGGCACCAGCCAGCGTGCTGGTCGATATTCCCCGGCTGCTCACCGCCTACTACACCGGCCGCCCAGACGCCGCCGTGGCGGCCCAGCGGGTGGCCTTCGGCACCTCGGGGCACCGCGGCACTTCGCTTGAATTGAGTTTCAACGAGTACCACGTCCTGGCCATCACCCAGGCGATCTGCCTGTACCGCAAGGAAAAGGGCATCGATGGCCCGCTGTTCATCGGCGCCGACACTCACGCCCTGTCGGCCCCTGCCGCCGCCAGCGCCCTGGAAGTGCTGGCCGCCAACGGCGTGCATGTCATGCTGTCCAAGGATGACGAATACACGCCAACCCCGGCCGTGTCGCACGCCATCCTCTGCCATAACCGTGGCCGTACCCAGGGCCTGGCCGACGGCATCGTCATCACCCCGTCGCACAACCCGCCGCAAAGCGGTGGCTTCAAGTACAACCCGCCCAATGGCGGCCCGGCCGACAGCGACGTGACCAAGTGGATCGAAGCCAAGGCCAACGACTTGCTGGCGGCCAACCTGGCCGGCGTCAAGCGCATGGACCATGCCCAGGCCCTGCAGGCGGCCACCACCCAGCGCCATGACTACGTCAGCCACTATGTGGCCGACCTGGAAAACGTCATCGACTTCGACGTCATCCGTGCTGCCAAGCTGCGCTTGGGCGTAGACCCCCTGGGTGGGGCAGGGGTGCGTTACTGGTCGGCGATCGCCAAGCATTACCAACTCGACCTGGAAGTGGTGAATACCGAGGTCGACCCGACCTTCCGCTTCATGACCGTCGACTGGGATGGCCAGATCCGCATGGACCCATCCTCGCCGTATGCGATGCAGGGCCTGATCGGCCTGCGCGACCGCTTCGACGTGGCGTTCGCCTGCGACCCGGACCATGATCGCCATGGCATCGTCACGGCCGATGGCCTGCTGCAGCCGAACAACTACCTGGCCGTGGCCATCGATTACCTGTACCGCCATCGCCCGCAATGGCGCAGCGATGCCGCCGTGGGCAAGACCGTGGTGTCCAGCGGCCTGATCGATCGGGTTACCCAGCGCCTGGGCCGCGAGCTGTATGAAGTGCCGGTGGGCTTCAAGTTCTTTGCCCAAGGCCTGTTCGACGGCACACTCGGTTTTGGTGGCGAAGAAAGTGCAGGGGCATCGTTCCTGCGCCGCGATGGCTCGGTGTGGGCCACCGACAAGGACGGCCTGATCCCCGCGCTGCTGGCTGCCGAGATGACCGCCCGCACCGGGCGCAACCCTAGCCAGGCCTATGCCGACCTGACCGAGGCACTGGGCAAACCCTATGCCACCCGCGTCGAGGCCAAGGCCGATGCGCGGCAGAAGGCGCTGCTGAGCAAGCTGGCACCGGAGCAGGTGAAATCCACCGAGCTGGCCGGTGAGCCGATCGTGCAGATCCTCAGCCACGCCCCAGGTAATGGCCAGGCGATTGGCGGGCTGAAGGTGATGACTGCCAACGGTTGGTTCGCCGCACGCCCGTCAGGCACCGAAGACATCTACAAGATCTACGCCGAAAGCTTCATCGACGAAGCCCACCTGCAGCGTCTGGTGCAGGAAGCGCAGGTGCTGGTGGACGCTGCTATCGCCTGACCGGCAACAAAGCACTTGGAACTGCGGCGCGATGTAAATTAGAATTAATCCTATTTACGCCGCCGCAGGGCCTTCCCATGATCGACGCCGCGCCGCCACAAGAGCCTAGCCTGCCTGCCCTGTATCGGGAGCATCGCAGCTGGCTGGAAAGCTGGCTGCGCCGGCGCATGGGCAATGCCTGGGATGCCGCCGACCTCAGCCAGGATACGTTCCTGCGGGTGCTGGCCAGTGCTCAGCCGCTGGCAGACATCCGCGAGCCACGCGCCTACCTGCTTACCGTGGGCAAGCGCCTGCTCAGCAACTTCCACCAGCGCCGCAGCCTGGAGCAGGCCTACATGGATGCCTTGGCGCAGTTGCCTGAGCAGCATGTACCGTCGCCCGAGCAGCGCTGGATCGTGCTGGAAACCCTGCAAGCACTGGATGAACTGCTCGACGGCCTGAAGCCGCCGGTGCGCAGGGCGTTTCTCTGGAGCCAGCTGGAAGGCCTGGGCTATGCCGAAATCGGCAAGCGGCTGGGTGTGTGCGAGCGCTCGGTCAAACGTTACATGGCGCAGGCTTACGAGCATTGCCTGTTGGCCGATCTGCAATGACCCAACCTAGCGCCGAAACCCGCAAGGCCGTGCGTGCCGCTGCCCGTTGGCTGGCACTGCTGGATTCCGGCGCCGCCAGCGACAAGGACCTGCAGCGGCTCGCGCAATGGCGCGCCAGCAGCAGCCTGCATGAGCAGGCGTGGCACAAGGCAGCCTTGTTGCGCGCGCGCTTCTCCGGGCTGCCAGGGGCGTTGGCAATGGCCACGCTGGACCGCCCGGATGCCGGCCGACGGGCGCTGCTCAAGCGCGCCCTGGGCGTGGCGGCGGTGCTGCCGGCGGCGTGGCTGGCAAGCCGTGAGCTGCCCCTGGAAACCTGGGCTGCCGACCTGCGCACCGCGGTGGGAGAGCAGCGCCAGGTGCTGTTGAGCGACGGGACCTTCCTGCAGTTGAATACCGACAGCGCGGTCGATCTCGACCTCGGTGCACGGCGCCTGACCTTGCTGCGCGGGGAGGTTGCGGTAAAGGTGCCCGCGCATCTGCAACTGACCTTGCACGTGCCCGAGGGCCAGGTGCTGCTGGGCGATGCCGAGGTGTGCTTGCGCCTGTTGGGCGACGCCTGCCGGGTGTCGGTGCTCAACGGCAGGGCCCAGCTTCAGCCGGCCCGCGGCCCGGCACGCACGCTGCTGGCAGGGCAGCAGGCCAGCTTGCAGGCAACTGGCGTCGGCGCGGTCAGCGGGCTGGACCCTTGGCGGCTGGGCTGGCGCGAAGGGGTGCTGCGGCTGGACGACCGGCCGCTGGGCGAACTGTTGCACGAGCTGCGTCGCTACCGCCCCGGGGTGCTGCGCTGGGCGCCCGCGCTGGAGCGGCTGCGCGTCACCGGCACCTTCCGCCTTGACGACACCGACCGGGTGCTGGCCTTGCTGGCTGCAAGCCTGCCGTTGCAGGTGCAGTCACGCACCCGTTACTGGGTCAGTTTGTCTGCGCGAGAAAATCGTGCATGAGGCTGTCCCCTTTTTTTCACTCGCCGGTCATTACCGGTAGGAGAAAATAAAGGGGAGCCTTGTTCAATGCCTGCAGTAAAGTCTTGCCGCTTGCGCCCACTGGCGCGCGCCGCGCATCCGTTGTTCGCCATGAGCCTGTTGCTGTGTTCACCGGCCTGGGCCGATGAGCCCGTGCGCCGCACTTACCAGGTAGCGCCCGCCAGCCTGGGGGCCGCGTTGACCCGCTTCGCCGACCAGGCGGGCGTCAGCCTTTCGCTGGACCCGGCACTGGTGCAAGGCCGGCAGAGCGCTGGCCTGTCTGGCGCCTACAGTGTTGACGAAGGGTTTGCCCAATTGCTGCGTGGCAGCGGCCTGCAATGGCTCCCGGTGGGTGAAGGGGCCTTCACCCTGGTGCCGGCCCCCCAGGCCGGTAGCGCCCTGGAAATCGCCCCTACCAGTATCGTCGGCGGGCTGGTCGCCCCTGGCCAATCGCAGCCCTACGCTGGCGGCCAGGTGGCACGCCAGGGCGCACAAGGCCTGCTCGGCTCGCGGGACTTCATGGAAACCCCCTTCAGCATCACCAGTTACACCAGCGAGGTGGTCAAGAACCAGCAGGCCCGCACCCTGGGCGAGCTGATTGCCAGCGACCCCTCGGTACGCGCCACCAACCCCGCCGGCGGGCGCTTCGAACAATTCACCATTCGCGGCTTCAGCCTGTTCAATAGTGATGTCGCCTACAACGGCTTGTACGGGATCTTGCCGACCTATTCGATCGACATGGAAATGGCCGAGCGGGTCGATATCATCAAAGGCCCCAACCAGTTGCTCAACGGCATATCGCCCCGGGGCAGCGTAGGCGGTGGCATCAACGTGCAACCCAAGCGCGCTGGCGACAAGCCGATTACCACGTTCACCGGCAGCTATGCCTCCGACAGCCAGGTGGGGGGGGCTGTGGATATCGGCCGGCGCTTCGGCGAAGGTGACCAGTTCGGTGTGCGCTTCAACGGCGTCAAGCAAGCCGGCGATACTGCCTGGGACCACCAGTCTGTCGATCGCCAGATGGCGGTGCTGGGCCTGGATTTCCGCGGCGAGCGCCTGCGCCTCTCGGCCGACCTGGGCCACACCGAGCGCGATACCGATGCGCCGCAGGAGCGTGTGCTGATCGGCGCCAACGCCAAGGTGCCGGATGCCGATGACGTGCGCCACAACTATGCCCAGGCCTGGAGCAAGGCGCGCACCAATGACACCTTTGGCGCACTGAATGCCGAATACGATATCAGTGATTCGCTGCTGGCCTATGGTGCGGTCGGCGCGCGCAAGAGCAACCATGACTTCCTGCGCCACAACGTGTCGGTCATCAATGACGCCGGCAATTTCAGTGTGCAGCCCCGCGACTTTACCCGCGATGAATCTGTGCGTACCGCCATGGCTGGCCTGCGCAAGTGGCTGCAGACCGGGCCGGTCAGCCACGAACTGAACCTGGCCGCCAGCTATTACTACATGGACTTCACCAACGGCGGCGCCCGTTATGCCGCCGCACCCAGCAACCTCTACCACCCGGTGGCCACACCCACGCCGGGCACACCCACCCGCTTCGATTCGAAGGTCTACACGGAAAACCGCTTCTCCGGCGTGGCCCTGGCCGACACCCTGGGCTTTTTCGACGACCGCCTTCTGCTGACCCTGGGCGCGCGCTGGCAGCGGGTGCAAGTGGATGACTGGAGTGATGGCGTCAAAGGCGACACCGCCTATGACGAAGAAAAGGTCTCGCCCTCTGGCGGGGTGCTGCTCAAGGTCACCGAGCAGTTGTCGCTGTACGCCAATTACATGGAAGGCCTGAGCCAAGGCAAGATCGCCCCGTCGACCTCGGTCAACGAAGACCAGATATTTCCGCCATTCACCAGCCGCCAGGTCGAGGTCGGGGCCAAGTATGACTTTGGCCAGGTGGCCTTCACCGCCAGCGCGTTCCGCATTCGCCAGCCGGCCTACGAAACCAACCCGGCTTCGCGGGTGTTCGGCCCCAATGGCAAGCGTGATAACCGCGGCATCGAGCTGAGTGTGTTCGGTGAGCCTGTGCAGGGTGTGCGGGTACTGGGTGGGGTGATGTACATCGACAGCGAGCTGACCGACACGGTCGATGGCGCCTACGACGGCAACCGCGCCCCGGCCACGCCGGAGTACAACGTGAACCTGGGGGGCGAGTGGGACGTGCCGGGGGTCAAAGGCTTGACCCTGACGGCACGCGGTATCCACTCCAGCTCGCAGTACCTGGACCAGAACAACAGCAAGAAGATCGATGGCTGGGAGCGCTATGACCTGGGGGCGCGCTACGCGTTCAAGGTGGATGAGACCGAGGTCACATTGCGTGCCAGCGTCGAGAACGTGCTGGATGACCGCTACTGGAGCTCGACAGGGGCCCCGGATGACAGCGAGCCGGGCCTGACCCTGTCGACCCCACGCACCTATCTGCTGTCTGCCACGGTCGGCTTCTAAGCCTTGCACCGTCCCCTGTAGGAGCGGCCTTGTGTCGCGATGGGGCGCGAAGCGGCCCTAAATTTCCAGCTTCGCCGCAACTTCAGCTTCGCCGCAAAAAAACGGGGCCGCTTCGCGCCCCATCGCGACACAAGGCCGCTCCTACAGGGCAAGCGCCTGGCAATTGCCGGTCACGCCTGGTCCGGCACCACGGCGATCACGTCGATCTCCATCAGCCATTCGGCCTGGGCCAGGCCGGCCACTACCAGGCCGGTGGAAATCGGGAACACGCCCTTGAGCCATTTGCCGACTTCCTTGTACACCGGCTCGCGGAAACGTGGGTCGGTGATGTAGGTGGTGGTCTTGACGATATGCGACAGGTCCGAGCCGGCTTCTTCGAGCAGTTGCTTGACGTTCTTCATCGCCTGTTCGGCCTGCGCCCGCGGGTCACCCAGGCCCACCAGCCTGCCTTCGAAGTCGGTGCCGACCTGGCCACGCACATAAATGGTGTTACCGGCCCGCACCGCCTGGCACAGGTCGTTGTCCAGGGTCTGGTTGGGGTAGGTGGCCTTGGTGTTGAACATGCGGATGCGGGTATGGGTAGGCATCAGTGGGCTCCGAGGGTGCTGACGTTGCTGAATGCGGCAGGTTGCTGCCGGTCGGCCGCGCGCTGGTCGCGGTCGCGGTAGGCGCTGTAGGTGCGTTGCGTGGCAATGTGGCCGGCGACGTGTTTGGCGTCGTGCCATACGCCCCAGATGAACGACGAGCCACGGCGCGACAGCCACGGCAGGCCAAGGAAATACACACCTGGTTCGCGAGCGACACCGCGCTGATGCTGGGGCTTGCCATTGGCGTCGAAGGTGTCCACCTGCAGCCAACTGAAGTCCACGCCGTAGCCGGTGGCCCAGATGATGCTGCGGACACCGGCCTTGGCCAGGTCCAGCTGCTGCAGTGGGTTGAGCATGCAGGCCGGGTCGGCCAGGCGCCGGCGCGCTTCAGGCTCTTGCGGCAGGTCGAGGCCGTTGCGCTCCACATAGGCATCGGCGGCGTCCAGCAAGGCCAGGTAGTTCTCATCGCCCCGCGTGATGTTCTCGACCAGGTTGTCCTGGAAGTGCGCCACGCCGTTTTCGAATGACCGGGTCAGGCCAACCAGGGTCATACCCTGGTGGGCGAGGGCACGGAAGTCGACCGTATGGCCCCCACGGGCGCCGCTCACGGCAATGGTCACGTGCTCGCGGCCAGGCTTGGCAATCTCTGCGTCCCATTCACCCAATACGCCAAGCCACCAGCAGAAGTCGCGGTTGCGGTAAGCCCGTGGCGGGCGATCATGAGCGCCGACCGACAGGTACACCTGGCGGCCGGCACGCATCAGCTCTTCGGCGATCTGCACGCCGGACGAGCCTGCACCCACCACCAGCACTGCCCCTTCGGGCAGTTGTTCGGGGTTGAAGTAGGCGGCCGAGTGGATCTGGTGCAGGTTGGCGTCTTTTGGCGCGATCGCCGGTATCACCGGCTTCTGGAACGGGCCGGTCGCCGCCACCACGCGGTTGGCGCGGATCACGCCTTCATTGGTTTCGATGGTGAAGCCAGGGCGGTCGCTGTTGCGCTGTACTTTCTTCACTTCGATGCCGGTGCGCACCGGCAGGTTGAACTTGCGTACGTACTGCTCGAAGTAGTCGGCCACCTGGTCCTTGCCGGCGAAGGCGTCGGCATCGAGGTTGAATTCCAGCCCTGGGAAGCGGTCGTGCCAGGCCGGCCCATTGGCCACCAGCGAATCCCAGCGGCCGCTGCGCCAGGCCTCGGCAATGCGGTTGCGCTCCAGCACCAGGTGCGGCACGCCCAGCTTGCTCAGGTGTTCGCTCATGGCCACGCCAGCCTGGCCGGCGCCGACCACGAGGGTGTCGATTTCGAAGTTGTTCAGTGTCATGTCCGAGCCCTTGTTCAGGCGGTTTTTGTCAGGTCGGTTTGGGGACCGCCGTTGCCTGGGGCCAGACTAGGGATGCTGCGCAAATGGCGAAAATAGTATTTAGCTGGGGCTTGCCGATAAAACGGCGAAGGCCCGGATCTTGTGAACGCAACTGTCGTGTTGAAACGTTGAAAGCTCGCGCACTCGCTGTGGGAGCGGGCCTCAGACCCTAGTTTTTTCCTGCCTAGCTCCTCGGAAAAAGGTGGTTTCGCCTGCCCGAAGGTTCCACCCAGAATGGCCTGCATTGCACAGCACACAGGAACCATGCCATGACCTTCTCCATCATTGGTCGCTGCCAGGAAACCGGCCAGATCGGTATTGCCATCAGCTCGTCGAGCATCGCCGTAGGGGCCCGTTGCCCGTGGGTGCGTGCCGGCGTGGGCGCGGTCGCTACCCAGAACATCACCCTGCCGGCGCTGGGCCCGCAGATTCTCGACGCCATGGAGCAGGGCCAGTTGCCACCCGCCGCTGCGCTGGACCGGGTGTTGAGCGCCAATGGCTGGAGCGAGTACCGCCAGGTGACGGTGATCGACAGCACCGGCCAGGTGGCCTTGTTCACGGGGCGCGAGGCGCTTGGCACACACCATGCCGTGGCCGGCGAGCAATGCGCGGCGGCGGGCAATTTGCTGTCCTCCACCGTGGTGATCGAAGCGATGGTGCTGGCCTTCGAACAGGCCGGTGGGCACCTGGCCGACCGCCTGCTGGCGGCCATGCACGCGGCGATGGCTGCGGGCGGTGAGGCGGGGCCGGTACACTCGGCGGCGCTGAAAATTGCGGGCGAGCTGACCTGGCCACTGGTGGACCTGCGCGTCGACTGGGCCGACAACGACCCGATCGGAGCGCTCGATGGCCTGTGGCAAGCCTACCGCCCACAAATGCAAGACTACGTTACCCGCGCCCTCAACCCGACCTCTGCGCCAAGCTACGGGGTGCCGGGCGATGAGTGAGTTTGCCAGCCGCACGCTGCTGGCCAGGCTGGTCGGCTTTGCCACGGTCAGCCGTGACTCAAACCTGGCGCTGATCGGCTTCATTCGCGATTACCTGGCCGGGTTGGGCGTGGAATGCGAGCTGTTCCACAACCCGGAGAGAACCAAGGCTAACCTGTTTGCCACCATCGGGCCCAAGGATGTTGGCGGCGTGGTGCTGTCCGGGCATACCGACGTGGTGCCGGTAGACGGCCAGGCCTGGACGGCCGAACCGTTCGCCCTCAGCGAACACGATGGCCGCTTGTATGGCCGTGGCACAGCCGACATGAAAGGCTTCATCGCGTCAGTGCTGGCAGCGGTACCGGCCTTTCTCGCCCAGCCGCTACGCATGCCGGTGCACCTGGCATTTTCATATGACGAAGAGGTCGGCTGCCTGGGTGTACGCTCGATGCTCGCAGCGCTCGAACAGCGCCCGCACAAACCACGGCTGTGCCTGATCGGTGAGCCCACCGAACTCAAACCCGTGTTGGGGCACAAGGGCAAACTGGCGATGCGCTGCCAGGTGCATGGCGCTGCTTGCCATTCAGCGTATGCACCGTATGGCGTGAATGCCATCGAGTATGCCGCCAGGCTTATCGGCAAGCTGGGTGATATCGGCGACGCGCTGGCCTTGCCGCAGCATCACGACGAACGTTTCGACCCACCGTTCTCCACGGTGCAGACCGGGGTGATCAAAGGGGGCAGGGCGCTGAACATCGTGCCGGCCGAGTGCGAATTCGATTTCGAGGTGCGTGCCTTGCCGGGGTTCGAGGCACAGGCGGTGGCGGACCAACTGCAGGCCTATGCCGAGACCGAGTTGCTGCCGCGCATGCGCAAGGTCCACGCCGACAGCGCCATTCGCCTGCAGCCGCTGAGTGCCTATCCGGGGTTGGCTACACCGCAGAACAGCGAAGCTGCGCAGCTGGTGGCGCTGCTCAGTGGTTCGGACAAGTTCGGCACCGTGGCGTTTGGTACTGAAGGCGGGCTGTTCGACCAGGCGGGCATCCCCACCGTGGTGTGCGGGCCCGGGAGCATGGAGCAGGGGCACAAGCCGGATGAATTCGTCAGTGTCGAACAGCTGCAGGGCTGCGATGCCATGCTGCTCAGGCTGGTGGATCACCTCAGGCAGGCTTGACGGTTTAACTGCCGGGGCTCTGTGGGCGCGGATGCACCCGCGAATGGGCCGCAGTGCGGTCCCCGGCGACTCAGAAGGTTGCTTTTACCTGCAGGCCCACCACCAGCGCATTGTCGATGTCTTTGCCAGTGAACGCCCCTGGCTCGATGATGTACTGCACATCCGGGCGCAGGTTCAGCCATGGCGTGGCCTGGTAGCCGTAGCTCAGCTCGATCAACTGCTCGGCGCTGTCGATATCGGGGAACGGCTGGCCGGCGTTGAATGCAGCATCTTCCAGCACATCGCGGCTACGCGGGTTGGGTACGGCGCGGCCATAACCCAGTGCCACGGTATCTCTCGGGCGGCCTTCGAACGGCTTGTACAGCACCACCCCGGCGCCATACCACTTGGTAAACGGCGAAGCGGCCTTGCTCGACGCCGAATACTGGCCGAAGGCGTGCAGGCTGCGGCCTGGCGAGGCCTGATCGTTCCACAGCGCCTGGTCGACCAGCAGGTAGTGCCCGCCGCGCCCCGACACTTCGTCGTCGCTGCCGATGCGCTTCACGTCGGAGCTGTCGTAGTAGTACCCCAGCTTGTACTCGCCCGGCAGCTCGCCCTGCAGCTTGTACACCAGCTCCACCGGGACCACGGTGCCAGTGGTGTGCTTGGGCCCCAGGTGCCAGGCACGGCTGGAATTGCCGTTGCTCTCGGGGTCCACATTGAACGCTGCCACACGCAGTTGCCAGGCGGGCGACAGGTCGTACTTCACGCGCACGCCGAGGTGGGCGTTGGGGTAGTTGGTCCAGCCGCTGCCCCCCGACATGTTCAGCGGGTGGCCACAGAAGCCGGCGTTCATGAAATTGCACAGGATGCCGCTGTCCAGGCCGCCAACGTCGTTGCCCATGGCCATGTAGCCCAGCTTGACGTTGAGCGCAGGGGTGAACAGGGTGCGTTCGTAGCTCAGCTCGGTCAGGCGGGTGTACAGACCGCCGTAGTTTTCCTGGATCGGCAGGCGGTTGCCGACCAAGTCGTCCGACGCGCTGTTGCCGCGACGGTCGTTGATGGTCAGCTGGACTTTGCCGCCGTTGTCCAGGCCGTACAGCTTCGACAGGTCGAACTGCACGCCCAGCTTGACGTTCTGCGAGTAACGCGCCGAGCGGTGCAGGCCGCCATGCGCGTTGTAGGCGGTTTCACCGCTGTAGTCGCCGGTGATTTTCACCCCGTCCTGTTCCAGCTGGTGGCGCAGGCCGCCCCAGTCACCGGTGAGGGTGCTGCGGGTGAGGAGGTCGTCGTTGGCGAGTGCAGTGCTGCTGGCCAGCGCCAGCAGCAGGGTGGGGGTGAAGCGAATTACGGATGGCATTGCTGTGTCTCGGGTTGTCTGTTCGGGCCTCTTCGCGGGCGAACCCGCTGCCACAGGGGCTGCACCATTTGCCGGGGCAGTGATCCTCCTGTGGCGGCGGGTTCACCCGCGAACGGGGCGACGCTGTGTTACGGCAAGGCGTAAGCGATCACGTAGTCGCCACGGTCGGTCGACTGGCGCGCACCGCCCGCTGTCACGACCACGTACTGCTTGCCGGTTTTCGGCGAAACGTAGGTCATAGGGCCGCCCTGGCTGCCCACTGGCAGGCGCGCCTTCCAGATTTCGTCACCGTTGCCGCTGTTGTAGGCGCGCAGGTAGAAGTCCTGGGTGCCGGCAATGAACACCAGGCCGCCTTGGGTCGACAGGGTGCCGCCCAGGGTGGGCAGGCCGATCTTGATCGGCAGGTGCATGCGGATACCCAGCGGGCCGGTGTCTTCAACGGTGCCCACCGGTACCTGCCAGGCCACCTGACGGGTCTTCATGTCGATCGCGGTGAGGGTGCCGAACGGCGGCGCCTGGCATGGAATACCGGCTACCGACAGGAAGCGGTTCTTGTTCACCGCATACGGGGTGCCCTTGAGCGGTACTGCACCCATGCCGGTGTTCAGGGCTTCGCCGCCGGACGCTGCATTGCCTTTGTTCTGCGACGGAATCATCTGGATCCACAGGCCCAGGCGCATGTCGTTGACGAAGATGAAACCGTGCACCGGGTCGGTGGAAAGGCTGCCCCAGTTCATGCCGCCCAGCGAACCCGGGAAGCTCAGCGACAGGTCGGTGCCAGGCGCTGTGTACAAGCCGTCATAGCGCATCTTCTTGAAGTCGATGCGGCACAGCAGCTGGTCATACGGGGTAGCACCCCACATGTCCGACTCGGTCAGGGTCTGCGCGCCGATCTGCGGCATGCCCACCGACTTGGGCTGGGTTGGCGAGTACGGCTCGTTTGGAATGTTGCCTGGCTTGACCGGAACTTCGTCGACCTGGGTCAGCGGTTTGCCGGTGGCGCGGTCGAGCACATAGATCTGCCCGGCTTTGGTGCCGATCACTACCGCAGGTACGGTCTGGCCGTCGTCCTTGGTGAAGTCGATCAGGCTCGGCTGCATCGGCAGGTCGAAGTCCCAGAGGTCGTTGTGCACGGTCTGGTACACCCACTTCTGGTTGCCGGTGGTGGCGTCCAGGGCCAGCACCGAAGCGCCGTAGGTGTGGTCCAGCTTGCTGCGTTCAACACCGTAGATGTCGGTGGACGACGAGCCCATCGGCAGGAATACGGTGTTCATCGCCGGGTCGTAGGACATCGGTGCCCAGCTGTTCGGGGTGCTGCGCACGTAGGTGTTGTCGCCCTGCGGGGCCTGGCGGTCTTCCGGGTTGCCCGGGTCGAAGGCCCAGCGCATTTCCCCGGTGATCACGTCGAAGCCACGGATCACGCCGCCTGGCATGTCGGTCTGGACGTTGTCGGCAACGCGGCCGCCGACCACCACGGTGGTGCCGGCCATCAGCGGTGCCGAGGACAGCTGGTAGTAAGAGTCTGGCACATCGCCCAGGCCGGCCATCAGGTTGACCTGGCCGTTGTTGCCGAAGCCCTGGCAGAACTTGCCGGTGTCGGCATCGACGGCAATCAGGCGGCCATCGATGGTGTTGGTCAGCAGGCGACGCTGGCAGTTGGCGCCGGCCGGCACGCTACCGCCGGTGACCGGCGAGCTGTTGGGCTGGGTCGGCTGGGCGATGGCCGCAGTGGCATCGAAATAGGCCAGGCCACGGCAACGCTGCCAGACCTTGGACTGGGCATTGATGGCGTTCTTCCACAGCTCTTTGCCGGTGTCGGCATCCAGCGCGATCAGGTTGTTGTGCGGGGTGCAGATGAACACCTTGTTGCCGATCTGCAGGGGTGTCAGCTGGTCTTCGGCACCGTTGCCGTCGCTGATGGCGACGTCGCCGGTGTGGTAGGTCCAGGCCACCTTCAGCTTGTTCACGTTGTCACGGTTGATCTGGTCCAGCGCGGCGAAGCGGCTGCCACCTTCGGTATTACCGTAGTGGGCCCAGTCCTTCTGTTCCTTGCCGGCCTCGACCGCGGTCATGCCCGGGCCTTTGCCAGTAGGGGCCACGCTTGGGTGGGCGACGAACATGTTGCCGGCGGCAACCGCCAGCACCACGGCCATCACCGCGGCAACGCCGTAGGCACCGCGCCCGGCGCTGGCGCCATTGGCGCGGGCCAGCAGTGGGTACACCAGCGCTACCACCATGCCGATGACACCGAACATGAACAGGCGCGAGAACAGCGGCCAGAACACCAGGCCGGCGTCGACCAGCGCCCAGAGGGCAGTGCCAACCAGGAACAGCGCGTACAGCCAGGCGCCCGCTTTTTTACGGCGGGCAATGAGCACACCGGCGATGGCCATGGCCAGGCCGCCGATCAGGAAGTACCAGGAACCGCCCAGGCCGGCGAGTTTGACGCCGCCGGCAGCCAGGAGCAGGCCAAGCAGGGCGATGATCACGCCCAGGCCAATCAGGATGATTTTAGAGGCGCCAGAGGCGCGCGGTGTTTCGTTCATGCCAGGGATCTCAGCAGGTGGAATGCGCGCAGTTTAATCCCTTAGCTTGCTAATTAACAAGTTGGTACATAATTTTGTGAGGCTGATTGTCGCAGGGCTGAACTTAACGCGGTGTGTCTAAAATTCTAGATCGTGCCTGGAAAAATGCAGGAAAACACCGGGTATGGCGGGCAAGGTTTTTTTATCGCGGCTACGTTCATTTGTAGGCTTAACGCCGGTTGGGCGTGCGCCCGCCATGGCCCTGTTTGCTTGGCGCCATGCTTCTTGACCGGGCTGGCGGTTTATTAGACCTTTGCGAGTTTTCGAGGACGGCCTGACATGGACAAACTTTTGGCGATGAAAATGTTCGTGGCCACCGTCGATGCCCAGGGTTTTTCAGCGGCTGCACGCCGGCTGGGGGTGGCGACCTCATCGGTGACGCGCCTGGTCGATGCCCTTGAGTCGGCGCTGGGTGCCACCTTGCTCAATCGTTCGACGCGCCAGGTCAGTCTGACCGAGGAAGGCGCGCGCTACTACCAGCGCGCCCGAGGCATCTTCGAGGCGCTGGACGAGGCCGATGCCAGCATCTCGGACCGCGGTGAGGAACCGGTCGGTGTGCTGCGCCTGTGCTTGCCGGTGGAGTTCGGCAGGCGGGTCATCGCCCCGCACCTGGGGCCGTTTCTGGCGCGCCACCCGGCGCTGGAGCTGGACATCGACCTTAGCGACCGCATCGACGACCTGCTCGACGGGCGTTATGACCTGTCGATCCGCCTGGGTGACCCATCGCCCAGCGATGAAATGGTATGCCGCCCACTCGGCCGCTTCCAACGATGGCTGGACGCCAGCCCGGGCTACCTGGCCGAGCGCGGGCCGCTCCTGCATCCCCGGCAGCTGCTTGAACACCCCTGCCTGCGTTTTCGCTATGGGCAAAAAGCACGGCCCTGGCGGCTGACCTGTGGCCAGGAAAGCCTGGAGCTCGACGTAAGCGGGCCGCTGCGCAGTGCCAACGCCGACATGTTGCGCGAAACGGCGCTGGCAGGCAGCGGTATTGCATTGCTGGCCGACTGGCTGGTACGCGAAGATGTTGAAGGCGGTCGGCTGCAGCGCCTCTTCCCTGAATGGCAAGCCAACCCTGGCACCGCCAACGACTGTATCAACGCCCTGTACCTGCCCAACCACCGGGGTTCGCGACGGGTCAGCGCTTTCATCGGGTTTTGCGAAAATGTGCTGAATACTGGCCGCTAGCGTTGCGCTGTACGCAAAGGCGCGTTGCGTAGCTGCCCAATTCTCGGCGCCGCTGCCCGCAGGTAAGGTGGCCGTCATCCCCATACCTTGTCGAGGAACCTCGCATGAACCCTTCCGTCGCGTCAGCGCAACCGGCCACTGCCGGCCTGAGCCGGGCCCTGGTGGTACTCCTGGCGTTTTGCTGCGGCGCTATCGTCGCCAACATCTACTACGCCCAACCCATCGTGGGGCTGATCGCACCGGACCTGGGGCTGTCTACCGAACATGCCAGCCTGATCGTTTCCCTCACCCAGCTCGGCTATGCGTTGGGCCTGTTGTTGCTGGTACCGTTGGCCGACTTGCTGGAAAACCGTCGTCTGATGGTGGCCACCGCCGTTCTGGCCTGCATCAGCCTGCTGTTGGCAGGTACCAGTGGCAGTGGCCAGGGGCAGTTGTTCCTGGGTTACGCCCTGCTGATCGGCTTCAGTTCAGTGGCGGTGCAGATGCTGATTCCGCTGGCGGCGCACCTGGCACCCGAGCACCAGCGCGGTCGGGTAGTGGGCAACATCATGGGTGGGTTGCTGCTGGGCATCCTGCTGGCCCGGCCGTTGTCCAGCCTGGTGGCCGACCACTTCGGCTGGCGTGCGGTATTCATCGGCGCTGCCGGGGTGATGTTGGCGATCATCCTGCTGCTGGCGTCGACCCTGCCGCAGCGTCGGCCCGAGCACAAGGCCAGTTACGCAGGGCTGATGCTGTCGCTGCTCACCTTGCTGCGCCGTTACCCGCTGCTGCGCCAGCGCTCGCTCTACCAGGCCCTGATGTTCGCCGCATTCAGCCTTTACTGGACGGCGGTGCCGCTGGCCCTGGCTGCAGGGCATGGCCTGTCGCAAAGCCAGATTGCCTTGTTCGCGTTGGTCGGCGCAGTGGGTGCGGTTGCGGCACCCATTGCCGGCCGCCTGGCCGATGCCGGGCATGCCCGGGCGGGGTCGTTACTGGCGCTGTTACTGGCGCCGGCCGCCTTGCTGCTGGGTTTGACGGTGCCCGGCTACAGCGTGATCGGCCTGGGCCTGACGGGTGTGCTGCTGGATTTTGCGGTGCAGATGAACATGGTGATCGGCCAGCGTGAAGTGTATGCACTGGACCCGGCCAGCCGTGGGCGTTTGAATGCGGTGTACATGACCAGCATCTTCCTTGGCGGGGCAGTGGGTTCGGCAGTGGCCAGTGCGCTGTTCAGCCAGGTTGGTTGGCCAGGGGTGGCATTGGTGGGCGCCGCCTTGCCGGGGCTGGCGCTGCTGGTCTTCGTTTTCCAGGCACGCCAGGCTCGATAGGCGCTGCAACGCCAGTGGCAGTGGCCTGCCTGTGCCAGGGGCTAGCGGCTCAAGGGCAAGGCCACGCCAATCAGGGCGAACAAGCCCCCGCAGCAGCGATTGAAGCCTTTGCCTGCTTTGCTCAGCCAGGGCCGAACGCGGTACGCCAGCCGCGCCAGCAGGTATTCGACCAGAAACTCGACGCTGGCGAAGGTGGCCGCCATGACCACGAACTGCAACAGCAGCCCGCGCTGTGGGTCGATGAACTGTGGCAGGAACGCGCCGTAGAACAGCAGCACCTTGGGGTTGGCCATGGCCGACAGCAGCCCTTGGCGAAACAACCCTGCGTTGTTCAGCCCAGCGTTGCCCGCATTGAGTTCCAACTGCAGGCCTGGGCTGCGCCACAGCTGCACACCTAGCCAGACCAGATAGGCACCCCCTAGCCATTTCAGTACGCCAAGCACCGACGCCGAGGACTGCAGCAATGCACCAAGGCCGAACATCGCCAGGGCGATGAGCGCGCTGAAGCCGAATACGCCGCCGACAATGGTGAACAGGGTTCGCCGGGCCCCATACAGGGCGCCGTGGGTCAAGGCCAGCAGGCTGTTAGGGCCTGGGGTGAGCGACAAACCGATGCTCGCCAGCAGGTAGATGAGCCATGTGTCGAGGTTCATGCCGGGTAACGCCATGTGATGAACAGGGCGCCAGTCTAGGGCGCAATGGTGGCGCTGGCAGGGTAATATCCGGACATTCGATGGTACTTTCTGGACGTGAATACTGTGTATCCCGATATTCGCTTGCTGATCTTGCCGCTACCGGATTTTGCCTTGCTGCCGTTTGGCGCTTTCCTCGACAAGTTGCGCTTCAGCGCCGATGACGAGGACTACAGCCAGCAGCGTTATTGCAGCTGGACGGTGGCGGGGCTGGGTGGTGAACCGGTGCCTTCCAGCAGCGGTGCAGTGCTGCAGGTCGAGGCCGTGGCCGGCGACCTCGAGTTGGCCAGTTTCGACTACCTGGTGCTGTTCGGCGGGCGCAATGCCATGGCCACCGCCGCACTTGCACCGCGCTACCAGGCTTTGCTCAAGCGCGCCAGCAAGGCGGGCGTCAAATTGGTCGGGGTCGACAATGGTGTTTTCCTGCTGGCGGCGTGCGGCCTGTTGCGTGGGCACAAGGTGGTGGTGCACTGGCGCCACGAAGCCGAATTCCGGGCGGCGTTCCCGCATGTGCAGCTACTGCCTGAGCAACTGTACTGCATCGATGGCAACCGTATTACCTGCGCCGGTGGCACGGCGGCCATCGACCTGGCTGTCGCGCTGCTGTCACGTGCCTGCGGTCGCACGCGGGCACTCAAGGGCTTGGCCGACATGCTGGTGGATGAAACCCGCGACAGCCGCCATGCCTTGCGCTCGCTGGAGCCGGGCAGCGGGCCGGGGCGCCAGGTGCAGAAGGCGCAGGCACTGATGCGCCATCACCTGGGGGCGCCGCTGGCGGTGGAGCAACTGGCGGCAGCGTTGGGCATCAGCCGGCGCCAGCTGGACCGGCAGTTTCATGCCAGTCATGGCCTGAGTGCCAAGGCCTGGTGGCGCGAAATGCGCCTGCAGCAAGCACGCTGGCGCTTGCTCAACTCCACGCACAGCCTGGCGCAGATTGCCGATGAAGTCGGCCTGGGCGATGCCAGTTACCTGGGCAAATGCCTGCGGGCGCGGTTTGGCTGTACCGCGCTCGAGCTGCGAGCAGCTACACACCAGGGCTGAAGCGCGCCTGACAGGGTTGCAAGGGGGCTCGAATTCACTGTGGTGTGCCGAACAGTGCGGTCCAGTAGATGCCCGCATCGCTCTTTGGGTCCACTGCGTAGGCAGCCCCCAGGTCGCGGAACTCGGGGTTCATCAACGTGGCACAGTGCCCGGGGCTGTCCAGCCAGCCTTCGACCACCTTGTGCGCAGTGTCACGCCCAGCAGCAATGTTCTCGCCGATCTGCTGATACAGGTAGCCGGCCAGCTCCGCCCGGTCGCCGGGGGTGCGGCCATCCTTGTCGATGTGGTCGAAGAAATTCTGGTTGGCCATGGCCCGCGTGTGGTTGGCGGCAGCCCCCGCCAGCACCGTGTTCCAGCTTAACGGCGGGGCGGCAGCGAAGGGTTGCCCGCCACACTGCCGGGGCACCTTGCGGGCCGCGTTGATTTCCTCCACCACTTTCTGCCCTTCGGCTTGCCAGTCACCGAGGCGGCCACTGAGCAGTGGCCGGGCCAGCACGATACGCCAATCGCGGCCTTCCTGGCTGACGCCAATGTCGACGAACTGCGGGTCCAGCACCACCTGGCAGAAACTTTCCTCGATGGCATGCATGGCCGCAGGCGCATCGCGCGGCCCCGACAGGCTGATGGCCTGCACATTGACCATAGGGTAGGCCGCCCGGGTCATGGCCTGCTGCAGATCGCGGGTGCCCTCCGGCGACAGCGCCAGGCGGGTATCGCTGTTCAGCGGTGGCAGTTCCAGCGATGCCTCGCCACCGCAAGGTTGGGCCTGGCTGCGGTAGGCATTGATCGACGCGATCAGTTGCGCTTCTTCGCCGGTAACGGCCAATGCCCCGGTCGAAATCAACAGGCCAAGCGACAAGGCGGCAACGGATGACAGCACGCGCATGTGTATCTCCCTATGACTGGCAGCGGCGTGGTAGGCGCTGCTCATCCTACACAAGCTCGGGGCTTTTGGCCCAGGCGGGTGCAAGGCAAATAAAACGCCGGCAATTAGTGCCGGCGGTACACGAAGGGAGGTAGACCATTGCCCGCCGCAAAAGTGCGAAGCTTGGGCAAACAAATCTAAAAGCCGGCGACCAGTCGGGTGACAGGGCAGTGTGCGCTAACACGTGCCTTGTCAGCGGGCCAAAGCCTGGTTGGGTTTGTAGAACAAAAAGTGCGTGGTCTTGGCCGTTCGGCGATAAGTCTTGGCCCAGGCTGGATGCACACTGCGGTCATGGAAGTAGAGCGCGCCGCCAGTGGAATCCTGCAACTGCTGGTTGAGGGCTTTGCGCGCAATTTCCTTGGCAACGTCGTAGCGCTGCGGCTCCTCGACCTGGTCGGGGCGCCCGTCGCACCACCAGGAAAACTGGCAGGCTCTGCTTTCAACGCCCTGCTTGACCACACCACAGATGGTATCCGGGAAGCCATCCTGGCCCAGGCGGTTCAGCACCACGCTGGCCACGGCGGCCATGTCTGAGGCATCGGCGCCCTTGGCTTCCCAGTAAAGGGTGCGCGCCAGGCAGGTAAGGCTGTCATCCAGCGGTGCCTTGCCAGCCGGGTCCACGGCCTGCGCTTCGCTCGGGGTCAACTTTTCGGCGGGCTTGGGCGGGGGCGCTGCCTCGACCACTTTTTCTTCAAGGGCCTCGGCCTTGCCCTCGGCCACGGCGGCTTTGGCGGGGTCGGCAGCGTGCAAGGGGGCGGCAAGCAGGGCGGTGGTCAGGCCGATCAGCATCCACGAAAAGCGCATGGTCTAACTCCCAATGGTGGGCTGATGCCAGTCTAGCCAAGCGTAAGCATTAATACCAAAGGCAGGGTGGCGGCGGCGGCCACGGTTTGCAGGGCGATGATGGTGGCCATCAACGGTGCATTGCCGCCCATTTGCCGCGCCATTACGTAGGAGGACGAGGCTGTCGGCAGTGCCTGGAACAGCACCGCCACCACTGCGGCCTGGCCGCCCAGGCCCAGCAGCCGGCACAGGCCCCAGGTGGTCACGGGCATGACCAGGAACTTGAACGCCGAAGCCGCCAGTAATGGCCGCGCCTGCTGGCCGAGGCGGGCGCCGCCCAGCGCTGCACCCACGCACAGCAGCCCCAGCGGCAGGGCAGCCTGGCCCAGGGCCTTGACCGTGGGCTCGATGCCCGGCGGCAGGCCCAGCCCGGTCAAACGCAGCAGCAGGCCACCCGCGCAGCCGACAATCAGCGGGTTGGCGAAGATTGCCTTCAGCACGGTTGCTGGCGAACTGTGGCGGGCGCTGAAGCGGGCGAACACCAGCACGCAGAGCAGGTTGACCAGAGGCACGATGGCCGCGTTGGCAACCGCGGCCAGGGCTATGCCGGCGCTGCCGTAGAGGCCGGCAGCCAGGGTGGCACCAATGTAGTTGTTGAAGCGGATACCGCCCTGGAACACCGAGGTGAAATCGGCACCCTCGTGGTCTGCCATGCCTTGGTAGAGCACCAGCATCACCGCGCCCGCCAAGGTGGAAAGCATCAGCGCGCCGACCATGCCCAGCACCGGCACACCCGCCAGGTTGGCGGTGGCCAGGCCATGCAGGAACAGCGCTGGCAGCAGTACGTAGTAGCTCAGGCGTTCAGCGCCAGGCCAGAAGGTTTCGGCCAGAAACCCCCGCAGGCGCAGGAAAGTACCCAGGGCAATCAGCAGAATGATCGGGAGCAGGGTGGTCAGCAGCAACTGCAGCATGTCAACGTTCCGTGGTCGGGTACCGGCAAAGACTACGGCTACGCAACGATTTGTGAAACGGTATTGACTGCACTCGCTGCTGAAAACGACAGCCCGGCTGACCACCAAGCCTGCCGGGTGAAGGTCAGGCCACGTCCACCAGCACGATCTCGCTGTCTTCGATGGCGGTCACGCGCAGAAGCTGCTCCTGCGCGATGGCCACACCATCACGCGCCTCGACCCGCAGGCCGTTGACTTCCACCCGGCCCTTGGCGGGTACCAGGTAGCCCCGGCGATCGGCGTCGAAACGGTATTCGGCGGTCTCACCCGCTTTCAGGGTGGCAGCCACCAGGCGTGCATCGGTGCGGATCTGCAGGCTGTCTTCATCGCCGGCGCGGCCGCTGGCCAGGGTCACGAAGCCTTCGCCACGTTCACCTTTGGGGAATGGTCGGCTACCCCATTGCGGTGCTTCACCGGTGCGTTCCGGCACGATCCAGATCTGGAAGATACGGGTATCGACGTCTTCCAGGTTGTACTCGCTGTGCACGATGCCGGTACCGGCACTCATCACCTGGACGTCACCGGCCTCGGTCCGGCCTTTATTGCCAAGGCTGTCCTGGTGGGTGATCGCGCCTTCGCGCACATAAGTGATGATTTCCATGTCACGGTGTGGGTGCGGAGGGAAGCCGCTGCCGGCCGCGATCAGGTCATCGTTCCAGACCCGCAGGTTGCCCCAGTGCATGCGCGCTGGGTCGTAGTACTCGGCAAAGGAAAAATGGTGGTGGGCGTCGAGCCAGCCGTGGTTGGCATGGCCGAGGCTATCGAACGAACGAAGTTGCAGCATGGTCGTGCTCCTTGAATCAGTGGATGAGGCCATGATGCGCCAAAGAAGCATCGAAAATAAGCGTAAATATCGGCTCAAAACAATCGAATTAGTGGTTCTATAACCTGCAGGCACTTATCCGCTTCATCGCCTAATCCCCTGATCTGCAAGCATTCGCTGGCCATTTTGAGTCGATGCGGCGAACATGCCCATTGTTTCTGTTCAGCAAGGAGTGACCGTGGCCCAAGAGCTACCCCATGCCCCCGCCGACCTTACCCCGCCCGCCCAGTTGCCCTGGTTTCGCCGTGTGGCGGCGCGCCTGCTGGGGCGCTGCCTGACCGGCTTGCAGGCGCAGCACAGGGACTCATGGTTCCAGGGCCATGCCAGCGGGCAACGCAGGGGCCATGCCGAGGGTGTGCGCGATGGTTTCGAGCGTGGCCGGGAAGCCGGCTACGAGGCCGGGCGCCAGGTACTGGTGATCCGCGACAGCCGCCCCGAGGATGCTGCCGTGCCTGGCTGCGACGACAACCTCTTCGACGACTGGCGCCTGCCGCTGACGGCCGAACTGAAAAAACGCTTCAAGGCCGATGTGGCCCAGCGCCTGCCCGCCGAAGCGCAACCCAGCGCTGCGCAATGGAAGCTGATTTTCAGCGACACGCCGTCTACCTGCGTGGTGGCCGGCGCGGGCGCGGGCAAATCGACGTCGCTGGTACTGCGCATCCTGCTGTTGCGCCATTACCTGGGCTACGAACTGGACGCGATGACCGTGGTCACCTTTACCCGCGAGTCGCGCAAAGACTTCATCAAGCGCCTGCTGCAGGTGTTCGCCCTATGGCAGATCAACCTGCAACCGGCGCAGGCGCGCGAGCTGGTGCGGACCTTCCATTCACGCATTCTTCCGCTGGTGCGCAGCCTGCCGGGTTTTGACCAGCTGCGTGCTTTCGAAACGCTGGGCAGCGACATGCCAGCCGGGCGCGAAGCCGAGGCCGACAGCAACCCGTTCGACCTGCGCTTGAATGACGCCCAACGCCAGCAACTGAACCAGTGCTACAGCCGCGTGCTGCATGAAAGCCCACGCTTTGCCGAGCTGGTCGGCTTGCTGCGAAGCGAAGCCTTGCAGCTCAAACCCCTGGACCCGAACAACCCCGAGGTGCAAAAACGCGCCCAGGTTACGCAATTGGCTGCGCAGCGCGACGAAGAGCTGTGCGATGTGATCGAGGACCTCTGGTTCGCTGCCGGCGCCTGGCCGATCACAGGTATCGAACCGTGCCGCGATACCGTCGAGATCCGTGGCAGCCGGTTTCATGTGCATGGGCGCCTGGCGGGGGGCGGGCCGTTGGTGGTGCTCGGCTTCGACCCGACGGAAAGCGCGCAGTACCAGCGCCCTGGCGCCAAGCTGGCGGTACGCGGTGAGTGGGCGGTCAAACGCACTTTGTTGCAGGCGTTCTGCGACCGGCCGCTGATCTGGCTCGACAACTACGCCATGGCTCGGCGCCTGGCAGCGTCGCTGGCCGGTGATGCCGTGGCGGGCCCTGGCTTCGAGTACAAGGTCAAGGGCGAGCTGGCGGCGGCGCCACTGCTGGATGCGTTCGTGGGGGCTGCCAATTTCATCGAGAACCTTGGCCTTGAGGTGAACACGGCCGTGGCGTCGATGAGTTTCCCCAGCGGTGACAGCGACGCCCTGTTCTTCGAGGCCCTGGCCTTGTACTGGAAAGCCCTGGAAGCGCACCTGCTGGGCCTGTCGCCACCGGTGATGAGCTACAACCGCATGTTCGCCCTGTTCGGCGAAAACAACCCGGAAAACCTGCGCCTGCTACCCGACCCGCTGTTGCGGCCATTGGCGCACCTGATGATCGACGAGTTCCAGGACGTGTCGCCACAGATCGTCAGCTGGCTGCGTGCGAGTTTGCGCGAAATACGCCGACGCGGCCCGGCCATGCACACCGGGCGGCATGCCCAGCATTCGTCACTGCTGTGCGTGGGCGACGACTGGCAGTCGATCTATGGCTGGCGCGGCAGTTCACCCAAGTACTTCATGGAATTCACCAAGGCCTTTGCTGCACCGGCAAACACCCGCGTGATGCTGGTCGATAACTACCGTTGCCAGCAACAGGTGATCGATGCCGCCGAGCACCTGGTCAAGGGCACCCCGGCAATTGCCGGCAAGAAGGCCCGCGCCAGCGGCCCCGCCGCGCAATTGCCGGGCTCGCCGGTCAAGGTCTTCGACCGGGATGAGGCAGCCTTGGGCCAGACACTGATGGAGCACTACCAGCGCGGCGAGACGGTGATGATGCTGTACCGCAAGGGCAGCGACCGGGTACTGATGAGCGAGCACCTGCAAAGCGTGGTGCAAGCCGAGGCCGCGCTGCCGGCCGAGCAACGCCGGCTGCGCCAGCTGACCTACCACAGTGCCAAGGGGCTGCAGGCCGACGCGGTGTTCATGCTCGGCGACTGCCAGTACCTGACCAGCTCCCCCTACAAGAACCAGGTCTACCGCCAGGCCGGGTTGGGCAAGGCCGCAGACGCCCAGCCGTTCGATACCGCGCAGAAGGAAGAAGTGCAGCGCCTGGCCTACGTGGCAGTGACCCGAGCCGTGCAGCACTGCTATTGGCACGTCGAGGCCGCCAGCGGCGAAGCGGCGGTGGCGCCAAGGGCGTCTGCACGGGTCGATGGTCGGCAGGCATTCTTCGAGGACCTGCGCGGGCAGTGAAGGGTGCTGTGGCCGGCGAGCAAGGGGCGCCGTTCAGCTGAGGGGTGTCGGTCTGGCCTATGCAAGTGTCGGCCCGGCACCAACGCGGCTGCCGGCATCGCGCCAAGGTAGGGGTGTCGCGGCCTTGCCAGGCCTTAGTCAGGAAGCTACCCATGCGTTCATCGTCGACACCCAAGGATTACTTGCTGGACAACAATGGCATCGAGATCGCGGTGCGCTGCTGGGGCCGGGAGGACGGCATGCCGGTCTTGGCCTTGCATGGCTGGCTGGACAATGCAGCCTCGTTCGACCGCTTGGCACCGCTGCTCGAACACTGTTTCGTCGTGGCCCCCGACCTGGTCGGCCATGGGCGTTCCGACCATCGCCGGCACGACAGTGGCTATTACCTGTGGGAGCACGCCGAGGACATGCTGGCGGTTGCCGACAGCCTCGGCCTGAGCCAATTCCATGTACTGGCCCACGGCATGGGCACGGGGGTGGCGTCACTGCTTGCGGCCATGACCAGCGGCATCGCCAGCATGACGTTCCTCGACGGCATGGGGGCACCGTTCACCGTCGCGGAGGATGACCGCGTGCAGCACCTGGCGCGGGCCTATCGGCTCAAGCGCATGGTGCAGCGCAGCCAGCTAGCGGGCTTCGGCGAGCCGGGCGCCGCCCGCTTCGATGACCTCGACACCGCCTTGGCGCAACGCCGCGAGCGGCTGGACACCGAGCTGTCCGAAGGCGCCGCCCGCTTGTTGGCCATGCGCGACCTGTTGCAGTTGGGCGAGGGCTATTGCTGGCGCCACGACCCGCGGCTGGTGCTGCCCGAACCCATGCCGCTGACCGAGCGCGAAGCGTGCGACCTGCTCAGCCAGATCCGCTGCCCGTTGTACCTGATGTTCGGCCGCCAGGGGGCATTTTCCGGCGATGCGTTCAGCCAGCGCCAGGCAGCTTTGCCCGACCATGCGAAGGTGTCCTGGCACCCGGGCGGTCATCATTTCCACCTGGATGCGCCGGACCGGGCGCTGGCCGACCAACTGCTGCGCATCATCGCGCGGCACGAAGGGGGCATGCTGCAACGCCTGGTGAATGAGTAGCGAGTGCTGGTGATGGCCTGGTGTCCTGCGCTATGGTGGTACACCTCCAGGCCAGCAGGAGCCCGCCATGCGACCCTTCGCCATCCAGCATATCGACCACCTGGTACTGCGGGTCAGGGACCTGCCGCGCAGCGTGGCGTTCTATACCGACCTGCTTGGCTGTTCGGTCAGCCGCGTGCGCGATGACCTGGGCATGGTGCACCTGGCCACGGGCACGGCGATGATCGACCTGGTTACGCTGGACGGGCCGCTGGGGCGAACCGGTGGTGCGGCGCCGGGCGCCGAGGGGCGCAACCTGCATCATTTCTGCCTGCGTATCGAGCCATTCGATGAGCCCGCCTTGCTGGCCTACCTGCAAGCGGCGGGGGTGCAGGTGGAACCTGCCGAGAAACGCTACGGTGCCGAAGGCGAAGGGCCGTCGCTGTACTGCTACGACCCGGATGGCAACCAGGTCGAGCTTAAGGGGCCGATAGCGCCAGTGGCAGCGGTGCACCCCCTCGGGGTTTAACCCTGGCGGCGCCGCACACCGGGGCAGGCAACCATCAGTCGAAATAGCCGCGCAGCCCGAACGCGTAGCCAGTGTCCACGGTGGCCGGCCGGCCCCGGTTCCAGCGCTTTTTCAACACGAACTCGAACGCTGGCTCGTACAAGGCGTCGCGCACCACTGCGCCGGCCAGCACCTCCACGTCATACCAGCCATTGTCCAGCTCGATGATCGGCCGCCCCGGTACTTGGTAACGCGCCAAGAAGTCACCCAGCGTCTTGGGCGTGAAGTGCTGAAGGATCCGCCAGGTATACAGCATCAGCGCCCCGTGCTCGACGCGCAGCACATAGCCGTTGCGCTGGTGCTTCAGGCGGCTGCCAGCTTCGCGCAGCGCTGGTGTGTGGTTGTCCAGGGTGAACAGAATGCGGTACGGCAGGTTATCGACCCCGGCCAGTGGCAGCACCACACCTTCACTCACGGCTTGGTCGCCGCTGTCGTCATGGGTGAAGGCGTAGGCCAGGTCATCGGGCAGTTGCTGGTCCTGCTTGAACCGTTCGAGCAACTGGATATCGCCAAGCAGAAAGTAGTCGACCCCGTCATTGAGCACTTCGCTGAATTCGTGGCGCATCTGTTTTCCTTATTTGTTGCGCAGTGCCATAGCGGCATGGGGTTAGTGCTTCTGTGCGATCTGGATCAGGTTGCCGCAGGTGTCATCGAACACCGCGACGGTTACCGCCCCCTTGTTGGTAGGGTGCTGGGTGAACTGGACGCCGGCGGCGCAGAGCCGGGCATACTCTGCCTGAATGTCACGCACGGCGAAGGAGGTGGCAGGGGTACCGGCTTTCTTGAGTCTCGCATGGTTGGCCTGGGCCTGTTCGCTGTCGTACGCCTCCAGCAGCAACTCAACGCCGTTGGGGTCGTTGGGCGAGGTGAGGGTCAGCCAGCGGTGGTCGCCCATGGGGAAGTCCTGCTTGGGCTCGAAACCGAGTACGTAATGGTAGAAAGCAAGGGCTTTGGCTTGATTGTCGACGAGGATGCTGGTGACGACGATCTTCATGAGTGCACACCGTATGCCTAGGGTCGATAAGCATTAGTAAAGACGCTGACGGCCATTTGACCAGTGCGCTTGAGCCTACCCAGGGAAAACCTGCTCAAGCCATAGGCAAATGCTTGATCCGCCAGCCACCGCCCGGGCGCCTGCGGGGGTAAAGTATCAGCCATGATCCCGATTCCCGTGCGCCCAGGCCGGCGCCAGAGAGGTAAGCGTGGCTGCCTATACCCTGCGACAACTCAAGTACTTCGTCACCACGGTAGAAGCCGGTAGCGTGGCGGAGGCTTCGCGCCAGCTTTACATCGCCCAGCCGTCGATTTCCACGGCCATCAAAGGCCTGGAGGAAAGCTTCGGGGTGCAGTTGTTCATCCGCCACCATGCTCAGGGTGTGTCGTTGACGCCCAGCGGCAAGCGCTTTTACGCCAAGGCCAAGTCGCTGCTGCAAATGGCCCATGAGTTCGAACAAAACGCCCTGGCCGACAATGACACCGTTGCCGGGCAAATCGATATCGGTTGTTTCGAAACCGTGGCGCCGTTGTACCTGCCACGGCTGATTGCCGGTTTCCGCCAGCGCTACCCTGGCGTGGATATCCGCCTGCGCGACGGCGAGCAGCAGGACCTGATCCAGGGCCTGACGGCAGGCAGCTTCGACCTGGCGTTTCTCTATGATCACGACCTCGATGGCACCATCGAGGCCGAGCCGCTGATGCCGCCGCAAAAACCGTACGTATTGCTGCCGGAGAACCACCGTTTTGCCAGCCAGGGCCAGGTCTCGCTGCGCGACCTGTGCCCGGAGCCGATGATCTTGCTGGACGTGGCGCCCAGCCGTACTTACTTCGTCAGCCTGTTCAACGAACTGGGCCTCACGCCAAACATCGTCTTCAGTTCGCCCTCGATCGAGATGGTGCGCGGCATGGTCGGGCAGGGGTTCGGGTTTTCGCTGTTGGTCACCCGGCCGCATTCGCCCTACACCTACGACGGCCAGCGCCTGGTCATGCTGGACATCACCGAGCCGGTGGCGCTGTCGGGGCTGGCCGCGGCTTGGTTGAAGCGTGTACAGCTGACCAAGCCGGCGCAGTTGTTCGTGGCGTTCTGCCGCGAAGAGCTGGCGAAGTTCCAAGATCTGCAGCCGCAGCGCGGTGCCTGACGCCGTTCAGAACCAGCGGTCATTCTTCTTGCGCCCGCGGGTCAGCGCCGGCAGGATCAGCCCCGCCAGCAGGCCCGCGCCGGCGATGCTGCCACCGTAGACCATGTAGCGCATCATCACCTGTTTGTTCTCATCGCCCAGGCGCGCCTGGGTGTCGCGCAGCTCCGACTGGCTCTGGTCGTATTGCTCGTTGAGCGCCTTGTTGCGTGCCTCCAGCTCGTCGATCAGCTTCTTGCGCGAGTCCAGGGTTTCCTGCATGCCCTGCACGCGGTTTTTCCAGCTGTCGTCGATGGTCTTCAGCTGGCCGGTGAGCTCTGCCACCTGCGCATCCAGCAGCGGCAGCCGTTCGTTCTGGCCGGGAACCGCCTGCAGGTCCTCGCTGAGGATCCACACCACATCGCCATTCTGGCCGCGCACCTGGCTGTACTTGCCTTGGCTGCCAAGCAGGGTCAGCTTTTGCCCGGACTTGAGGGTGCCGACAATGCGATGGCCGTCGGTCGGCCCGCTACGCACATAGGTGCTCAGGCTGTCGCTGACCCAGCGTGCGTCGCTGGCGGCCTGTTCGGCATGCACGGGTGCGGCAAGCGCCAGCAGGGCGGCGATCAGGCTGCCGCGCAGGGCAGGGAGGGCGGAGGCGGTTGGGCGGGAATCGGGCATGTTGGTCTTCGCTGCAACGGAGAAAAAGTAGGCCGGTGACTGGGCCGATGAACCGGTCGGTGAGTTGACCGTCAGCGAATGACCTTTTTTTTGTCAGCAGGTTCACTGCCTGGCGTCGGAAATGTCTGCAGGATGTTGCAGCGCCCAGGCCGTGCCCGGGCGCTGCGCGTACGCCAGGCCACCACCCGCGCCACGGCGTTCGCGTCGGACCTGGACGAAGTGCGGCTGATCGTCGAGTACCCACTGTCGAATTCACCTTGGTAGCTTTCCTGCTCCTTTGGTTTGGGTGAATGTTTTGCGCCCGTTGGGTGAGGCAAGTCAGTCAAGTAATTTGGGGCCGCTTTGCGACCCTTCGCGGGCACGCCCGCGAAGGGCTGCAAAGCAGCCCCTGTAACGCTTAGTAGCCGTTACCGCTGCGCGGGTTCAGGTGTCTGCGGTTTCGCTCGCAGCCTGCGCCGTCTTGACCGACGCCTTTTTCTCCTGCACCACGATATAGAACTCTTCCCCATGCTTCACCGCCCCATACAGCACGGCTTTTTCGATCAGCTCGTTGCCGCGCAGCTGGCGCAGCATCATCGGATCCTTGCGCAGGTCGCGGTACAGCGCTAGGCAAAGCAGCACCATCACCACCACAAACGGCAGGGCCACCACGATCGTCAGGTTCTGAAGCCCGGTCAGCGCTTCGCCAGGGTCCCGTGGGTCGCCGATCGCCAACATGATGGCCGCGACCGTCCCGGTCAGCGCGCCCCAGAAGATCACCGTGCGCCGCGAAGGTGCAGTGGTGCCGTGCTCCGACAGCGTGCCCATCACCAGCGACGCCGCGTCGGCGCCCGAGACAAAGAAGATGCCCACCAGCACCATCACCAGCACTGACGTCGCAGAGGCCAGTGGGTAGCTGTCCAGCAACTGGTACAACGCATGGTTGCTGTTGACGGCCCCGTTGGCCAGCTGGAAAGCACCTTCGCGCAGGGCATCGACGGCCGCGCCGCCGAAGATGGTGAACCACACCAGGCTGACCAGGCTCGGCACCAGCAGCACGCCGGTAACGAACTGGCGGATGGTGCGGCCACGGCTGATGCGGGCAATGAACATGCCCACGAACGGCGTCCAGGAAATCCACCAGGCCCAATAGAACACTGTCCAGCCGGCCAGCCAGCTGTTCATCTGCTCGCCACCGCTGGCGTTGGTACGGGCCATCATTTCCGGCAGCATCTTGATGTAGATGCCGAGCGAGGTCGGCAGCAGGTTCAGCATGAGCAGGGTCGGCCCGACCATGAACACGAACAGCGCCAGCACCAGGGCCAGCACCATGTTGATGTTGGACAACCACTGGATGCCCTTGCCGATGCCCGATACCGCCGACGAGACGAAGGCGATGGTCAGCAGGGTGATGATGGAGATGTAGAACAGCTTGCCAGGGCTTTCGATCCAGCCGTTGTATTCCAACCCGCCGGCGATCTGCAGGGCGCCCAGGCCCAGCGAGGCCGCCGAGCCGAACAGCGTGGCGAAAATTGCCATCATGTCGATCAGCCGGCCAAGCGGGCCGTTGGCGTGCTTGCCGATCAACGGCCGGAAGGCCGCGGAAATCAACTGTGAGCGGCCCCGGCGGAAGGTCCCGTAGGCGATGACCAGGCCAACGATGGCGTACATGGCCCAAGGGTGCAAGGTCCAGTGGAAGAGGGTGGTCGCCATCGCGACCTGCATCGCTTCGCTGGTCTGCCCGCTGGCCGAGCCGGGCGGCGGTGACACGTAGTGCGACAGCGGCTCGGCCACCCCGAAGAACATCAGGCCGATACCCATGCCGGCACTGAACATCATCGCCACCCAGGACACCGTGCGAAACTCTGGCTGTTCGCCATCACGGCCAAGCGGTACCCGCCCGTAACGGCTGGCGGCCAGCCACAGCACGAACATCACGAACAGGGTGGAGGTCAGTACGAAGAACCAGCCAAAGTTGAGAATGACCCACGATTGAGCGGTGGAGGCACTGCGCGCCAGGCTGGCCTGGTTGATGAAGCCCCAAAGCACGAAAGCGATGGCCAGGATGCTGGTGAAACCGAAGACCACCCAGTCCAGCTTGCCCTCGAAGCGCCGGTCCTGGCGGGCTTCTGCGGTTTTCGAGGGGTCGGTAACGCCAAGGTCGAGTGTTTCGTTGATGTGTTCCTTTACCATGAATGCTGAGGCCCCTGTGTGGCTTGCCTGTTCGTGCAGGCTTGTAGTTGTGTGAGCTACCGAGGGCGTTGGCGCCTCGGCCGGGTGGAGTGCTGGCGGGATTATCCTGCGCGGTCGGCGCCGGCACCTGTCCCGATAGCGTCCTGGGGCTGCCCTTGCGCGACTTGGCAAATACTTTTAGTTCTGGGGGCATTGGCCCTTTCTGTCTCGGCTTCTGGTACGCTGGTGAGCATTACCCGGGGCCGCACATCAAGCACCGTAGAAGCGCTGTCGCGTGCGGGCCCGGCCGTACCAGGAAACGGAGATTCGTAATAATGGCCACTGACCGTGTGAGCCTGATTCATTTCGATAAACTGAGCATGAGCCCTGCCGCAGCCGAGCGGTTCCAGCATGCTCTCGATGCGCTGGAAGCGCTCAAGCTGCAAGACCGTTACGTTTACCTCATCGCGCCTTACCTTGGGGATATCGCTGACGCTAGCGACGCCGACCAATTGAAGACGGCCTTGGAACAAGGCCTACGCGTTGTCGACGAGCTGGTGGCCGCCTACTCGGTCAACAAGGTCAAGGCCGATGAAGTGAGCAAAGTGTTCAAGGATGCTGGCGAGCGCGCGCGGGCCGAATTACCCGGCTGAACAGCATATGGCCAAAGACATCGACAACCCCTGCGTTTCGCTGTGCCAGCTCAACAGTGAGCTGTGCGTGAGCTGCGGCCGTACCCGCGAGGAAATCCGCAAATGGCGGGGCATGAAGCGCCCCGAGAAGATGGCGACCGTGCAGCGGGCGGCCACGCGCATGAAGGCCATCGCCAAGAAGGCGGCCAAGCGGCAGGTCAGTTAGGCCCTGCTGGCAGCCCATCAGCCCCCACAGGGGGCGCAAAGCATGAGGTCTGCACTGCTCCTGTGGGAGCCCGGCTTGCCGGCGATGGGCCGCACTCCTTTTTTTGCCCATAAAAGGTCCGCTAGTCGGCCTCTGATGGTCCAGACTGTATGCAGCCCCACACCTGATGCAGCCGACCAGCATTGCTCAAGCCATTGGTCACCCAGCGGGGCGGCGAAGTTACAACTGCCGAGGGTCGTTGATGATCAAGCGTTGCCTGCGCCACGCCTTGCCCTTGTTGTGCCTGATGCTGCTGCCCCTGGCGGCGGTAGCCGATGACACATGCCGGCGGCTGACCGCCACCGGTAACCCGGAATACCCGCCTTACCTGTGGCGCGATCCGCGCAACCCGCAGCAGTTGATGGGTGCCAATGCCGATTTGCTCAAGCACCTGGGCAAGCAGCTCGGGCTGGAGATCGACGTGGTTTACGCGGGGCCGTGGTCACGCGCGCAGGAAGAAGTGCGCACTGGTCGGATCGACCTTCTGGCCGGGTACTTTCGCACCGAGGCGCGGCAACAGCACATGGACTTCATCGAGCCACCGTTCCTGGCCACCCCCAGCGTGGTCTGGGTGCGCCAGGGTGACGCCTTTGCCTACCGGCAATGGGCGGACCTGAAGGGCCGCAAGGGCGGTACGTTGGTGAACAACAGCCATGGCCAGCAGTTCGACGAGTACGCGCAGGCTCATCTCACGCTCGAAGCGGTACCCACTGCTCGCCAGGCGTTCGAAAAACTGGTGCACAAGCGCAGTGCCTACGTGGTTTACGAACAGTACCCAGGCATGGCCCTGGCGCGCACACTGGGTATTGGCGGTGCCGTGCAGGTACTGCAGCCACCGGTCTCCAGTGAAGGGTTGTACCTGGCCATTTCGCATAATTCACCCTGCAACCAACCACAGCTGCGCGCAGCACTGGCCCGGGAGATGGCCAGGATCGTGGGCGGAGCCCTGCCGCAGCAGTTGTTGAAGCAGAACATGGAGCAATGGCAATGACAGGTCGTGCGCCGGCCGTTGCTACAGCGCGTGGGCCAGCTGCTCGGCTTCCTTGGCGTTGCTGACGTTGACCGCGCCAGGCAAATGCACATCATTTTTTGCCGCCAGCAGCTCGGCCATCACGCTGACGGCGATTTCCGCCGGGGTCTTGCTGCCGATATAGATGCCTATCGGTCCATGCAAACGCTGCAGCGACGCTTCGCTTTCGCCGAAATGCTCGATCAGCCGCTCACGGCGCAGTTGGCTGTTGCGCCGCGAGCCGATGGCGCCAATGTAGAAGGCCGGGCTGTGCAAGGCTTCGAGCAAGGCCAGGTCGTCCAGCTTGGGGTCATGGCTGACGGCAACGATGGCGCTGCGCACATCCGCCTTGAAGGCACGGACCACATCGTCTGGCATGCCTGGCAGCAGGGTAACGCCGGGGATGCTCCAGCCTGCCGTGTATTCCGGGCGCGGGTCGCACAACGAGACACTGAAGCCGTTGAACAGGGCCATGGTTGCGAGGTACTCGGCCAGGGCGCCAGCACCGATCAGGAGCAGGCGGTAACCAGGCCCAAGGGTGGTGCACAGGCGCTGGCCATCAAACCTGAACAGTTGTGGGGTAGCGGTGGCAACCAGGCTGGCAGCACCCGTGTGCAAGTCGAGTTCGCGACACATCAGGTTGCCGCTGTCCAGGCTGGCCAGCAGTTGTTCCAGGTGCGACAACGCGGGCGCGAACTCCAGCACCAGTTCAAGGGTGCCGCCGCAGGGCAGGCCGAAACGGTGGGCTTCGTCGGCGCTGACGCCGTAGCGCACCACCTGCGGCTGGCCGCTGGGCATGCCGGGGCCGCCATAGGCGCTGGTGTAGCGGTGGATCAGGTCGTCCTCGATACAGCCACCGGATACGCTGCCAACCACCCGGCCATCGCTGCGCAGCGCCATCATCGAGCCGACCGGGCGCGGTGAAGAGCCCCACGTACGGGCGACCGTGGCAAGCAGGGCGCGGTGGCCGCCGGCAAGCCAGTCGCGGGTGGTGCGCAGCACCAGCAGGTCGATGCTTTCCATGGAAACTCCGTTACAACGCTGTCGAGAAGGTTGGCTCAGGCATGCCCCCTTCAGCGCATATGCAAGATGATGGGGCTACTGCTGGCCGGGTCGGTGTGCCCGCGCAACTTGCTTACCGCCTGCGCGTCCACCGCGCCGCCCTGGTTGCCCCAGGCCGAGCGCACGAACGTCAGCACTTCGGCGATCTCCTTGTCCCCCAGTTGCTCGCGAAAGGCCGGCATACGGTAAGCATCAGGCACTCCAGCAGACACTACCCGCTGTGAACCGTTCAAGGTGATATTGATCGCCGACGCGTCTTCTTTGGCCAAAGCCGATGTAGCCCCGGCCAGTGGTGGCATCGATGGCGCCTGGCCCTTGCCGTCCAGGCCATGGCACGACGCGCAGCGGGTCACGTAGGTGTGCGCCCCGGGGGCGTACAGCCGCTCGGCAGCCGACACCGCCTGGTACTGCCAGGGCGCGCCATCGCGCTGAGGGTCACCGGGCAGCGAATTCAGGTAATGGGCGATGGCGGCCAGGTCGTCGTCAGTCATGAACTGGGTGGAGTTGTTGAATGCCTCGGTCATCGAACCGAATACCACGGCATGGCGGTTGCGGCCGGTCTTGAGGAACTGGGCGATTTCCGCTTCGCTCCAGCGCCCCAACCCGGTGTTGTGGTCCGCACGCAGGCTCGGTGCATACCAGCCATCGAGCAATGCCCCGGCCAGGTACGCTGTGCCGCTGTCGTCCAGGGCCTTTTCGTTGAACGCCAGGCCACGCGGCGTGTGGCAACTGCCGCAGTGGCCAGGGCCCTGGACGATGTAGGCACCACGGTTCCACTGCGCGTCCTGCCCCGCCTGGGCGGTGTACGGCGCAGTCGGGGCGAACAGGCCGTTCCACAGCGCAATGGGCCAGCGCAGGTTCAGCGGCCACGGGATATCGCTGGGCAGGTTGGCTTGCTTGGCCGGCTGCACGCCGTGCATGAAGAACGCATACAGCGCCTTTACATCGTCGTCGCTGAGTTTGGCGTACGAGGGGTAGGGCATGGCCGGGTACAGGCGCCGGCCACCGGGCGCCACGCCGTGGCGCACGGCGCGGTCGAAGTCCGCCAGGCTGTAGGCGCCGATGCCAGTGTCGCGATCGGGGGTGATGTTGGTGGCATGAATGGCCCCCAGCGGGGTGGCCATTTGTAGCCCGCCGGCGAACGGTTGGCCCTCTGGCAGGCTGTGGCAGGCGACGCAGTCGCTGAGCCGGGCCACGTATTCGCCACGGCTGACCAGCGCTGCGGCGGCGGTATCCGCCTGCGCGTCGGTGAACGGCGAAGCGGGCTCGCGGGTGACATACCAGGCCAGCAGGCCCGCCGCGATCAGGCACGGCAGCGCCAGCCAACCAGCGGTTCTTGCGAAGCGATGGGTCATGGGGCAATCCTCGTGCGTCAGCTGAAGGTGTGGCGGCTCATTGGCAGGCTGCGTACGCGCTGGCCGGTCAGTTGCGCCACCGCGTTGGCCACTGCCGGCGCGACTGCGGGCAGTGGCGGTTCGCCAATGCCGCCCATTTTCGCCCCGCTTTCGACAATGCGCACATGTACCCGTGCCATGCGCGAAGGCGGCAGGATCGGGTAGAGGTCGTAATTGCGCGCGCGCGGCTTGCCATCCACGTACACCGCTTCTTCCACCAGCGTCTGCGACAGGCCCAACGCCACCGCCCCATTGACCTGGTGCTCGATGATGGCCGGGTTGACGATACTGCCGGGGTCGATGGCCTGCCAGATATCGTGCACCTTGACCTGGCCGTTCTCCATCGACACTTCGGCGATGACGGCTGCGTGCGAGCCGAAGGGCGAGGCCATGGCCACGCCACGGGCCCGCTTGCTGCCATCTTCGGCGGTGAACGGCCCGCGCTTCCAGCCCCCGGACAAGTCGGCGACCGCGTTCAGCAGGGTGGTCAGCCGGGGGTTGTCGCGCAGCAGGTGCAGGCGCAGTTCGAACGGGTCCTTGCCACCTTTGTCGGCCAGTTCGTCTAGAAACGACTCATAGAAGAAATCGTTCAGCGAGTTGCCCACCGAGCGCCAGTAGCCGAGCATGGCCGGACCTTTGACATAGACCTGGGCAATGCGTTTGTTGGCGATGGCATAGGCCTTGCCCGACAGCCCCTCAAGCGCGGTGGGGTCGACCTTGTCGCCCTGCTTGCCCGCCAGGGCCTCGGTCGGGCCTTCGGTGGCGCTGACCGCTTCGATGGCCACCGGCAGGCCGTCGGCATCGAGCCCAGCGCGGAACTTCACCACGGCGACCGGGCGCAGTACATCACGCAGAAACTCTTCTTCGCGGCTCCAGATCAGTTTGACCGGCCGGCCCACCGCCTTGGCCAGGGCAATGGCCTGCGGGTAGGGGTTGGCCGATTCGTACAGGAAGTGGCGGCCGAAGAAGCCGCCCAACAGTGGCGAGTGCAGGTTGATCTGGCTGGTTTGCAGGCCGGTGCGTTGGGCGATGTCGTCGCGGAACATGTCCGGGGCCTGGTTGGGCAGCCAGACATCCAGCGTGCCATCGGCATTGAAGCGGGCAAGGGCCGACGGTGGCTCCAGCTGGGCATGGTTCAGGTACTGGTTGTGGTAGCTGGCCTCGACCCGGGTCTTGGCATTGGCCAAGGCACCCGCTACATCGCCTTCGTTTTCTTCATCGCGCGCCGGGCCATCGACCGTGGCCAGGTGCTCGCGCCAGCCGTCGCTGGAAAAATCAGCCGGCATCGCCCGCAGGGTGCTGTCGGCGGCTGGTTCTTGCCAATCGACTTGAAGGGCTTCGACGGCGCGCTTGGCGTGCCACCAGCGTTCAGCGACCACCGCTACCGCCCCTGGCAACTGATGCACCGAGTGCACGCCGTTCATGGCCTTGACCTGGCCTTCGTTACGCAGGCTGCCAACGGTCATGCCCAGGCGCGGCGCATGCTGTACGGCGGCGTGGAGCATGCCGTCCACCTTGATGTCGATGCAGTATTGGGCTTTGCCGGTGGATTTGTCGTAGGCATCCAGGCGCCGAACCGGCTTGCCGATCCAGCGGAACTGGCCAGGGTCGCGCAGCTTGACGCTGGCCGGATCGGGTACCGGCAGGTCCATGGCCCGCCCGGCCAGTTCGCCGTAAGGCACCGAGCGGCCGCTCATGGTATGTACCACGTTACCCGGGGTGCTCGACAGTTCGGCCACCGGCACCCCCAGTTTTTCGGCGCCAGCCTGCAGCAACATGGCCCGGGCGAGGGCGCCCAGGCGGCGCATGGTGGGGTAGCTCATGCGTACCGACATGCTGCCGCCGGTAATCCGCATGCCGTTTTCCATCACCACATAGGCTTCGCCGGGTGGCGCGCTTTCGACCACGAAGTGCGCGGGGTCCACGTCCAGCTCTTCACCGACGATCTGGGCCATGGCGGTGAACGGGCCCTGGCCGCCTTCAATGAACGGGCTGAGCAGGCGCACCGTACCGTCTGGGCGAATTTCTAGAAACGCCGGCACTTGGGTGCCGCGTTCTGCTGTGGCCACGGCGGCGGCTTGCACCCGCGGCACGCCCACCGGCAGGCCGAAGCCCAGCACCAGTGCGCCCACGGCAGTGCCGGCGAGGAAGCGACGGCGTGACAGGTTGACCGTTTCGCCGTGCTGCAGGGCGAGCAGTTCGGCAGGGGTATCGACGGGTGTGTTCATCAGGCCTGCTCCCCTTGGGCCAAGTCGTGCATGGCGGCATGGATGGCGTTGTAGGTGCCGCAGCGACACAGGTTGACCATGGCTGCGTCGATCTGCTCGGCGCTGGGTTTGGGCGTGTGCTTGAGCAGCGCGGTGGCCGCCATCACCTGGCCGGACTGGCAGTAGCCGCACTGAGCCACCTGGTGGTCGACCCACGCCGTGACCACCCGTTGGCCGACCGGGTCGGCTTCGATCGCTTCGATGGTGGTGACCTCGCGGCCGACCACGCCGGCCACCGGGGTGACGCAGGCACGGACCACGTTGCCGTCGACCAGTACCGAACACGCGCCGCACTGGGCCAGGCCGCAGCCATACTTGGTGCCGGTCAGCCCCAGGTCATCGCGGATCACCCACAAGAGGGGCGTGTCGGCGTCCGCCTCGACCTGGTAGGTCTTCTGGTTGATGCGTAGTTCCATGGTTCACCTGCCAGTCATCGGTTGTTGTCGCGGGGTCATGTCGGGTGGGGAATACATTGTTCCCCGGTGGGGAAACGCTAGCACAGGCCAGCGGCCACCGGTTTGAACCGGGTGGCAGGTTCAGAGAATCAGGCAAGTAATCCGTTGGAATGCGCAACTGGGCAGCCAGGCAGGACGTGCGCGGTAAAAACCCGGATAATGCCGGCCAATTTCGTCTTGCACGCTTAAATCACGGTAATCCCGCATGGAAATCAAGGTTAACTTTCTCGACAATCTGCGCCTCGAAGCGAAGTTCGACGACTTCACGGTGATCGCCGACCAGCCGATCCGCTACAAAGGCGATGGTTCGGCCCCGGGCCCGTTCGACTACTTCCTGGCGTCTTCGGCCTTGTGTGCGGCTTACTTCGTCAAGCTTTACTGCCAGACCCGCGACATACCGACAGAAAACATCCGCCTGTCGCAGAACAACATTGTCGACCCGGAAAACCGCTACAACCAGATCTTCAAGATCCAGGTGGAACTGCCCGAGGACATTTCCGAAAAGGACCGCCAGGGTATCCTGCGTTCCATCGACCGCTGCACGGTGAAGAAAGTGGTGCAGACCGGCCCGGAGTTCGTCATCGAGGTGGTCGACAACCTCGACGCCGATGCGCAGGGCCTGCTGATGCCGGTGTCCGATACCAGCACCTGCATCCCCGGCAAGGACCTGCCGCTGGAGCAGACCATCGCCAACATGTCGGGCATTCTCGCCGGGCTGGGGATGAAGATCGAGATCGCCTCATGGCGCAATATCGTCCCCAATGTGTGGTCGCTGCACGTTCGCGACGCGCAGTCGCCCATGTGCTTCACCAACGGCAAGGGCGCTACCAAGGAGGCCGCACTGGCCTCGGCGCTGGGCGAGTTCATCGAACGGCTGAACTGCAACTTCTTCTACAACGACCAGTTCTGGGGCGAAGACCTGGCCAATGCCGCGTTCGTGCATTACCCCGACGAGCAGTGGTTCAAACCCGGCCCGCGCGACGCGCTGCCGGCCGAGATTCTCGATGCGCATTGCCTGGAAATCTACAACCCCGATGGCGAACTGCGCGGCTCTCACCTGTACGACACCAACTCGGGCAACACGGCGCGCGGGATCTGCTCGCTGCCGTTCGTGCGCCAGTCTGACCAGCAAGTGGTGTACTTCCCGTCCAACCTGATCGAAAACCTGTTCCTCAGCAACGGCATGAGCGCTGGCAACACCCTGGCCGAGGCGCAGGTGCAGTGCCTGTCGGAAATCTTCGAGCGGGCGGTGAAGCGTGAAATCCTCGAAGGCGAATTGTGCCTGCCGGATGTGCCGCACGAAGTCCTGGCCAAGTATCCGGCCATCCTTGCGGGTATCCAGGGTCTGGAAGCGCAGGGCTTCCCGGTACTGGTCAAGGATGCCTCGCTGGGGGGTGAGTTCCCGGTCATGTGCGTGACCCTGATGAACCCGCGCACCGGTGGCGTTTTCGCCTCGTTCGGTGCCCACCCAAGCCTGGAAGTGGCGCTGGAACGCAGCCTTACCGAACTGCTGCAGGGGCGCAGCTTCGAGGGCCTGAACGACCTGCCGCAACCGACCTTCGAAAGCCATGCGCTGACCGAACCGAACAACTTCGTCGAACACTTCATCGATTCCAGCGGGGTGGTGTCGTGGCGTTTCTTCAGCGCCAAGGCCGACTTCGAGTTCGTCGAGTGGGACTTCTCTGGCCACGGCGCAGACTCCAACCAGCAGGAGGCGGCCACGCTGTTCGGCATTCTGGAAGACATGGGCAAGGAAGTGTACATGGCGGTGTACGACAACCTGGGCGCCACAGCCTGCCGTATCCTGGTGCCGGGTTATTCCGAGATCTACCCGGTCGAAGACCTGATCTGGGACAACACCAACCGCGCCCTGGCGTTCCGTGCCGACATCCTCAACCTGCACAGCCTCGACAGCCGCTCGCTGAAACTGCTGCTCAAGCGCCTGGACAACTGCGATGTCGATGACTACACCACCATCACCACGCTGATCGGTGTGGAGTTCGACGAAAACACCGCCTGGGGCCAGCTGACCATTCTTGAACTCAAGCTGCTGATCTGCCTGGCCGTGCAACGTTTCGAGGAGGCCAAGGAACTGGTCGAGGCGTTCTTGCAGTTCAACGACAACACCGTCGAACGCGGCCTGTTCTACCAGGCGCTGAATGTGGTGCTGGAGGTGCAACTGGATGACGAACTGGAGCTGGGCGACTACGAGGCCAACTTCCGCCGCATGTTCGGCAATGCGCGCATGGACGCGGTGCTGGGCTCGGTTGACGGCAGCGTCCGCTTCCATGGCCTGACCCCGACCAGCATGAAGCTCGAAGGCCTCGACCGGCACCTGCGGTTGATCGAGAGCTACAAGAAGCTGCATGCGGCGCGGGCCCGCTTCGCCTGATAGCGGCTTTAGACAGCGCTGAATGGCGCTGGCAAGGCATGCAGCATGTCGGGCAAACCCGCCCCGGAACTGCTCAACGCCTTGCCAGCGATATAGCCAAAGGTCATGCCCGGCCCCAGGGTAATACCGCCGCTCGGGTAGTGCCCGCCCATCACGCTGTGCATATCGTTGCCCACCGCATACAGCCCGGGAATAGGCTGCGCCTGCTCGTTCAGCACCCGGGCCGCCGCGTCTGTTGCCAGGCCGGCAAACGTTCCAAGGCTGCCGGGCAACAGCTTGACCGCGTAGAACGGCCCGTTCAGCAGGGGCCGTAGCGAGGGGTTGGGCCCGTGCAACGGTTCCCCTTGGGCGCGGTTATAGGCTGACGCGCCTCGGCCGTAAACGGGGTCCAGGCCTTGGGCCGCATGCTGGTTGAACGCCGCCACCGTGCACTGCAACTGCGCCGCATCGATGCCACAGCGCTGCGCCAGTTGGGCCAGGCTGTCGCCCTTGTGCAAGTAGCCACAGCGTTGGTAGATGCGGGTGGAGAACGGAAAGGGTTTGGCCCAGCCAATGCCATAGCGCCGTTGCGCGGCATGGTCGCAGATCAGCCAGGCCTGCGCCGGCTCGCCCTGCGGCGTGGCGGCGAACAATGCATTCATGAAGTCGTGGTAGCAGTCGGCCTCGTTGGCGAAGCGCCGGCCATCGCTGCGTACCGCAATGAAACCGGGTTTGGCGCGGTCGACCAGGTGTGGAAAGTGGCCATGACTGCCATCGCGGCGTGGCACCTGCGACACGGGTGCCCAAGCCCCGGCATGGGCACCGCAGCTATGTACCTGGCCACCGGCCTGTTCGCCCAGGCGCAGGCCGTCCCCGGTGTTTTCCCGGGGCGCGGCAGAATAATGCTGGTGACCTTGCGGCGCATGCGGCACCAGTTGCGCAATACGCTGACGATCATGCGGGAAGCCCCCGCAAGCCAGCACCACGCCACGGCGCGCATGAATCACCTCGCCGTCGGCAAACTGTGCGCCGCCGACCCGGCCTGAGCCCAGCAGGCGCGTGGCCGCCTTGCCGGTCAGCACGGTCACGCCCAGATCGAGCGCACTGCGCAGCAGGCGTGCCACCAGCGCGTTGCCATTGACCAGCTGCTGGCCGCGACGGTGCAGCAGCAGATCGCGGCCATGGCGCAGCAGCCGCCTGCCGACATGCATGGCCGCCTTGGGCGAGCGGGTGGCGTTGAAGAAGGCGGCCATGTCGGCGCCCCCGGCAATGCCCATGCCGGCCAGGCTGAGAATGTCCAGCGGCGGGCGCAGCTTGCGCAGCCAAGGCCCCAGCCGGCGCCCGTCGTAGGGCAGTGCGCACAGCGAGCGGCCGCCGTGCGCACTGCCGTCACCTGCGTGCATGTCGGGCATGCGGCTGCCGCTTTGAAACTGCACGGCAGTGTGCCGCTGGAAAAACGCCACCATTTCCGGGCCGTGGTGCAGAAACGCCCGTTGGCGTGCATCCAGTTCACTGACATGGGTTTGCGCGCGCAGGTAGCGCTCCGGGGCGTCGCCCGTCTCGACGATGCCCTCGGCAACGGCCAGCGGGTTGCGGGGTATCCACAGCCAGCCGCCCGACCAGGCGCTGGTGCCACCCAGGTGGGTGGCCTTTTCGGCGATGATTACCTGCTGGCCATGGTGTGCCGCAGTCACGGCGGCCGCCAGGCCTGCCCTGATGCAGGTGTTCAGTGCCGAGCAGCCGCGCCTCAGTGTGCCGCAAGCCGCCCGCCTGTCAGGTCTCACCCCCAGCGCTGCGCGGCGTTTTCTGCTGACCTTGGTGCATGAGGGTTTCGCCCAGACCGACAGCCGTGAGTACTGGCTTACGCCCAAGGCCTTGCGCCTTGGGCAGGCCTATGTGGACTCGGCGCAATTGCCGCGCATGCTGCGGCCGATCATCGAGCAGGTGGCGCGGCATACCCAGGAGCATGTGTCGGTAGGCACCCGCGATGGGGACGAAATCATTCACCTGGTGCGCAGCCGCTACAGCCATGTGGCGTCGTTATCGATCCAGCCAGGTTCGCGGGTGCCGATGTATTGCACGGCCGGGGGGCGGGTGTGGCTGGCCTGGCTGGGGGAGGGCGCGCAGGCCGAATACTTTGCGCGTAACGCGCTGCAGGCGTTGACGCCGTATACGCAGACTGACCCTGTGCTGCTGCAGGCCGAGTTGCAGCGGGTGAAGGCGCAAGGGTTCTGCATCGTCGACCAGGAATATGAAATCGGCATGCGCGTGCTGGGTGTGCCGTTGCTGGACCGCGCCGGCCAGTTGCAGGCGACCCTGACCATTACCACCCATGCCTCACGCTTGAGCATGGATGAAATCCGCTTGCGCTATCTACCGGCACTGTACGAGGCCCAGGCATTGTTGCGGCCGGTGCTGGGTTGAGCCCAGCACCGCAGGCCGCCGGGTCTACAGGGCGTCGGCCATAACTTGGTCTTCGCCCAGGAAGCCGCCACTCTGGTGCTGCCACAGCCGGGCGTAGGTCCCTTGCTTGGCCAGCAGTTCGGCATGGGTGCCTTGCTCGATGATGCGGCCCTCATCCATCACGATCAGCCGGTCCATGGCCGCGATCGTCGACAAGCGGTGGGCAATGGCGATGACCGTCTTGCCCTGCATCATTTCATCCAGGCTCTCCTGAATCGCCACTTCCACTTCCGAGTCCAGCGCACTGGTGGCTTCGTCCAGCAGCAGGATCGGCGCGTTCTTCAACATCACCCGGGCAATGGCAATGCGCTGGCGCTGCCCCCCAGACAGCTTGATGCCGCGCTCGCCCACCAACGTGTCGTAACCACTGTTGCCCTGGCGGTCGCTGAGCTGGTCGATGAACCCATCGGCCTGGGCATTGGCGGCGGCGGCGCGGATCTGCGCGTCGGTCGCATCCGGGCGGCCATAGGCAATGTTGTCGCGAATCGAGCGGTGCAGCAGTGAGGTGTCCTGGGTGACCATGCCGATCGCACTGCGCAGGCTGTCCTGGGTGACCTTGGCAATGTTCTGCCCGTCGATGCGGATTTCACCTTGGTCCACGTCATAGAAGCGCAGCAACAGGTTGATCAAGGTGGACTTACCGGCACCCGAGCGCCCCACCAGGCCGACTTTCTCGCCGGGGCGTATGTGCAGGGTCAAGTCGTTGAGCACCTGGCGCTCGCCGTTGTAGTTGAAACTGACCTGGTCAAAACTGACCGCGCCACCTTTGCTCACCAGCGTGGTCGCATCCGCTGCATCCTGCACCTTGGGGCCGCGGGTCAGGGTGCCCATGCCGTCCTGTACGGTACCGATGTTCTCGAACAGCGAAGTGATCTCCCACATGATCCAGTGCGACATGCCGTTGATCCGCAGGGCCATGGCAGTGATCGCGGCTACCGCACCGGCGCCGACCTGGCCCTGGTGCCACAGCCACAGTGCATAACCGCCGGCGCCCATGATCAAGGCCACGACCAGCGCCTGGTTGACGATTTCGAACAGGCTGACCAGGCGCATCTGGCGAAAGCCGGTCTGCTTGAAATCCTCCATGGCGGCACGCGCGAAATGCGCTTCACGGTTTGAATGTGAGAACAGTTTCACCGTGGTGATGTTGGTGTAGGCGTCGGAAACCCGCCCGGTCATCGACGAGCGGGCGTTGGCCTGTTCCTGCCCGACCTTGCCCAGGCGGGGGACGAAATAGAGCATGGCCAGGCCGAACAACAGCACCCAGGCAATGAAGGGCAGCATCAGTTTCAGGGCAAAACCACCGGCCAGGGCGATGATCGCGATGAAGTACACGCCGATCCCGGGCAGGATCTCGATAAGGGTGAACAACACGTCGCGTACTGCCAGTGCTGTCTGCATCACCTTGGTGGTGACCCGGCCAGAAAATTCGTCGGAGAAGAACGACAAGCTCTGGCGCAGCATCAGCCGATGGAAGTCCCAGCGCAACCGTAGCGGCAAATTGATTGCCAGCACCTGGTGCTGCACCATGGTGCGCAAGGCCACAAGCCCGACGCTGACCACCAGCACGATACCGATGCCCCACAGCACGCGGCTTTCCTCGGGGCTGACGGTGCTGCCCGCCTGCCAGGCGGCCAGCAGGTCCACTACCTGGCCAAGGAAGGCGAACAGCCAGGCCTCATAGACCGATACCCCGGCACTGAGCAATGCCAGCACCAGGATGTAACCACGGGCGCCGCGCGTACAGGCCCACATGAAGCGCAACAGCCCCATGGGCGGCGGCGGCACCTCGTCGGGCGGGAAGGGGTCGAGCCTGCGCTCAAAAATACGAAGCATGCTTGTCTCCGGGCATCTGCTTTGGCGTAACCGATAACCATACAGCACTGGGCGCAATCCGCCTGCCAATAGACACCTGCGGCGCACATTCGATCAAGCCGGCGGGCTTGACAGGTGTCTGCTTCCCCTACCATTATCCAGCCATCTCCACGCAACGGGCTTGCCAGCATGTCCATGACCAACCACGCCATCTTCGCTTCGGGCTTCAATGCCCAGGCTGGTGCGTGCGTTGCCGTTGCCAAGAAATCCAAGAAACAGCCGCTCATCTGACCGAGGCGCGCTGTCTCGTCAGGTGGGCTGACGAGACAGAAGGCGCAAGGCAACCCCGCCCCGACTCCCTCCACTCTTCGCCCTGCTGACGCTGACTTTCGGTCAACATCAGGAGTTTTTGCATGTCGAATTTCCGTGGTATCTGGATCGCCCTCGTCACGCCCATGCGCGCGAATGAAATCGACTTCGCCGGGCTGGAAAAGCTGGTGAAGCATTTGCTCGAAGAGGGCGTGGCCGGTTTTGTGGTGTGCGGTACTACGGGTGAGGCTGCGGCGCTGTCCAAGGCCGAGCAACTGGCGGTGCTGGATGCCGTGCTGGGCTGGGTGGAGCCGGGCAGGGTGGTGATGGGGTTGTCGGGTTACAACCTGGATGAACTGCTGGCCTTCCAGGCGCAGGTCCAGCAGCGGCCGCTGGGCGGGCTGCTGGTTCCCGCACCGTGCTATATCCGCCCTTCGCAAGCGGGTATCGAAGCCTTCTTCCGCACCGTCGCCGATGCCGCCCGCGTGCCGGTGATCGTCTACGACATACCTTACCGTACCGGCGTACGCATCGAGCAGGAAACCCTGCTGCGTATCGTGCGCCACCCGCGCATTGCTGCGGTCAAGGACTGCAGTGGCGACCTGGAAACCACCCTGGCGCTGATCCAGGACGGTAACGCCCAGGTGCTGGCCGGTGAAGACCTGCAGATCTTCAACAACCTGTGCCTGGGGGGCGCGGGGGCCATTTCGGCTTCGGCGCATGTGCGGGCGGACCTTTACGTGCGCATGCTGCGCCAGGTGGACGCAGGTGACTGGGCGGCGGCACGCGGTACTTTCTACCAACTGCTGCCATGGCTGAAAATGGCCTTTGCCGAGCCCAACCCGGCTGTGGTCAAGGCGGCATTGATGCTGCAGAACCTGATTGGCGATGAGGTGCGCGCCCCTATGCAGGCGTGCACGGCGGCGACCCGGGGCAAGCTGCAAGAGGTGCTGGCCGCATTCGGCGCCTGAGCCAGGGTATCTTCACGGGGGCACGGGGAGTAGCATCGGCCCCATCCGCCTTCACCGCGTCCAGGTTTTCGACCTGGAGCTGTGTCAGAAGGCATCACGCCCCCTCGACCCGGTAGCCTTGCCACAGCCATGCCAGACGGTTTCCCAGCGTTGCCCTCGCTTAACGCGCTACGTGTTTTTGAAGTGGTCGCCCGCCACCTGAACTTTCGGCTGGCGGCCGAGGAGCTGGGCGTGACCCAGGCCGCTGTTGCGCAACAGGTACGCGGGCTGGAGGCGAGCCTTGGCCTGCGCCTGTTCGAGCGCCTGCCCCGCGGCCTGGCGCTGACCGATGCGGGCCTGGGCTGCAGCGCCAGCATCCGCAACGCCCTGGCCATGATCGATGAGGCGACGCGCCTGCTCCGGCCACAGGCTGCCCACCTGACGGTCAGCGTGACCCCGACCTTTGCCTCGAAATGGCTGATACCCCGGCTCGGCGCGTTTGCCCAGCTCCACCCAGACATCGATTTGCGGGTGTTGGCGACCGATCGGTTGTCGCACTTCGGCACTGACAGCGTGGATGTTGCCGTGCGCTATGGCAACCCGGACGTCGGCGCGGGGCTGAACAGTGAACGGTTGATGGAGCAGCGGATTGTCGCGGTAGCCAGCCCGGCCCTGTTCAAGGGGGCCCACGCGCCCACTAGCTTCGCGCAATTGCAAGCGTTCGTCATGCTGCACGACGCCCACGATTTCTGGCCCAGGTTCCTGGCCGAGTTGTTCCCCCAGCACGGTCAACCCAGCGCCCGGAATCTGCGCTTCAACCAGACCTCGCTGGCTATCGACGCCGCCCTCAGCGGGCAGGGCATTGCCTTGGCCAGCCTGGCCTTCGTCAACGAGGACATCGCCGCTGGCAGGTTGAGGCAGGTGTTCGACCATGAATTGCGGCTCGACAAGTCGTTCTACCTGGTATGGCCACGCAAGCTGCAGCAACCCAAGGCGCTTGGTACCGTGCTGCAATGGCTCAAGGACCAGGCCGGCCCTCGCTGAGCCGGTTCGGCTAGTGTGCGTACTTCCTTGCCCCGGCCACACACATCACCGCCCCCAGCGTGACCACCAGCATCATCCAGCTGACGTGTTCGTGCAGCAACAAGGCTGCCAGGCCAAGCCCCATGAAGGGTTGCAGCAGTTGCAGTTGGCCCACGGCCGCAATGCCACCCTGCACCAGCCCCCGGTACCAGAACACGAAGCCGATCAGCATGCTGAACAGGGACACGTAGCCAAAGCTGAACCATGCAGGGGCGCCTGCCCTGGCCAACACATCCGCGGTCGGCAGGTTGGCGATGGTCAGCAGCAGCATCAGCGGCAGCGCCACGATCAAGGCCCAGCTGATCACCTGCCAGCCCCCCAGCCTTCTGGAAAGGCGCGCGCCCTCGGCGTAACCCAACCCGCAAACCAGCACCGCCGCCAACATCAGCAGGTCACCGCTTGCCGACGCTTCGGCGCCATTGAGCAATGCGTAGCCTGCGACCAGCCCGGCACCTGCAAACGAGAACAGCCAGAACAACGGCCGCGGCCGCTCCCCGCCACGCAGTACGGCAAACCCGGCGGTGCACAGGGGTAAAAGCCCCACGAACACGATGGAGTGGGCAGAACTGATGTGCTGCAGGGCCAATGCCGTGAGTAGCGGAAACCCGATCACCACGCCCAGTGCGGTCACGGCCAACGGCAGCAAGTCAGCACGTTGCGGGCGAGGCTGCCTCAGCAAGATCAGTACGAGCGCACCCAGCAGGCCGGCGATGGACGCCCTGGCGCAGGTCAGGAAGGTGGGCTCGAAAGCTGCCACAGCCACCCGCGTTGCCGGTAACGAGCCAGCAAAGATGGCGACGCCGATAAACCCGTTGATCCACCCGCTTGTTGTTTTTTCCATGGCCATACCCTTCGTTCATTCAGGCCCCAGTACAGCACCGACAACACGAGGAAGGCCATGTACAATCCAGTACAGTTGAACCGAACTGTTATGCCTATGAAACCAGTACAGTCGAGGGTGTGATGAGCCGGAACGGAACGCGGATTGATGCGGTGATGGGCGAAATCAAATCGCGGATAGCCTCGCGAACCTATACCCCTGGTGCCAGAATACCCTCGGTGCGGGCCATGGCGCGGGCCCTGCAGGTGTCGGTGTCTACCGTGCTGGAAGCCTATGAACGCTTGATGGCCGAGGGGCTGCTCAATTCCCGCCCGGGCTCTGGCTTTTACGTCGCCGGGCCGGTCGCGCCATTGGTGCTGACCGAACTGGCGCCCAGGCTCGACCGGGAAGTGGACCCGTTGTGGATCTCGCGCCAGTCCTTGGAAACTGCCAGCGACGCGATGAAACCGGGGTGTGGCTGGCTGCCTGCCGCCTGGATGTACGAGGCGGGCATGCGCAAAGCGTTGCGCACCCTGGCGCGTTCCGACACCGTGAAGCTGACCGACTACGCCTCACCGCTTGGGCATCCGCCGCTCAGGCAGTTCTTGTCGCGGCGTTTGGCGGGGACCGGGATCGAAGCCCCGGCAGACCACATCATGCTCACCGAGTCCGGCACCCATGCCATTGACCTGATTTGCCGCTTTCTGCTGCAGCCGGGTGACACGGTGCTGGTCGACGACCCGTGCTATTTCAATTTCCACGCCCTGCTCAAGGCACACAGGGTGAACATCGTCAGTGTGCCCTACACGCCGGCAGGCCCGGACATCGAGGCGTTCGGTGCTGCCTTGCGTGAGCATGCGCCACGGTTGTACATAACCAATGCCGGGATTCACAACCCGACCGGCGCCAGCCTGTCGCCGGTCACGGCACACCGGCTGCTGAAGTTGGCCGACAGCTCCAGCCTGGTGATCGTGGAAGACGAGATTTTCGCGGATTTCGAGGCCACACCGGCGCCTCGCCTGGCGGCCTTCGACGGGCTTTCGCGGGTCATCCAGATCGGCAGCTTTTCCAAGACCATCTCCGCCTCCATTCGCTGCGGCTACATTGCTGCGCGTGGTGAATGGATCGAGAGCCTGGTCGATCTGAAGATTGCCACCACCTTCGGCGGTGGCCGCCTCGGTGCAGACATCATTTACCAGGCCATTACCGACAGTGGCTACCGCAAACACATGGAGGGTGTTCGCCAACGCCTGGCCCAGGCAATGACCACAACGGTCGCCAGGCTGCGCGCCCTGAGCATCGAGCCTTGGATAACGCCCCAGGCAGGCATGTACGTGTGGTGCCAGTTGCCCCACGGTAAAGATGCCGCCACGCTGGCCAAGGCCTGCTTGAGCGAAGGCGTGGTGCTGGCCCCTGGCAATGCATTCAGCCAAGCCGGTACTGCCGGTGATTTCCTGCGTTTCAACGTGGCCCAATGTGCAGATGACAGAATCTGGGACGTGTTGGCGCGGGCGTTGCGCGGTTGAGAGGTCTAGGGCCCGGCGCCATCCCCGTTGCCCGGCCGGGCGGTGACCCGTAAGGTTCAATGGCACCTGCTTCATCAGGTCGCAATGCCAGGTTCATGCTGTGGCGTTCGGATTTTGGATTATCGTTTGGCGCAATCGCCAGTCATGGATCAAACGAATATGAGCGATACCCTTCAGGCCGACCGTAGCCACTGGGCTGTTTTCCTGATTTTTTTGCGATTGGGCCTGACTTCGTTTGGCGGCCCCGTCGCACACTTGGCTTATTTCCGGGATGAATTCGTTGTGCGTCGACAATGGCTAAGCGAGCGCAGTTATGCGGATTTGGTCGCCCTTTGCCAGTTTCTGCCCGGGCCTGCAAGCAGTCAGGTCGGCATCGCGCTTGGGCTGAGCCGCTTGGGCTATGGCGGTGCACTGGTTGCCTGGATGGGCTTCACCCTACCGTCGGCGATTGCCTTGATCCTCTTCGCTCAGGGCCTGGCCAGCTATGGCGATGCGGTGCCCACTGGCGTGTTGCACGGTTTGAAGGTGGTGGCGGTGGCGGTAGTCGCACAGGCGGTATGGGGTATGGCGCGTAATGCGTGCACCGATGCACCGCGTATGGCCATCATGGCGGCAGCCACTTGTTTCGTGCTGCTGCTGCCGTCCGCTTTAGGGCAAGTGGGCGTCATTGGCGTTGCCGCACTCATCGGTCTATTGCTGTTCAAGCCCCAGCCAGGGGCATGCCATGATTCACTGCCCATCAGCATTCGCCGTCGCGCAGGCTTATGCTGGCTCGCCTTGTTCTTGACCTTGCTGCTGGGCCTGCCGCTCCTGGCAACGTTGTTCCCCGGTCAGATGCTGTCGATGCTGGACGCTTTCTACCGTTCGGGCTCGCTGGTCTTCGGTGGCGGGCATGTGGTGCTACCGCTATTGGAGGCGCAAGTCGTGCCATCTGGGTGGGTCGACAAAGACGCATTCCTGGCTGGCTATGGCGTGGCTCAAGCCGTCCCAGGGCCGCTTTTCACCTTCGCAGCCTACCTTGGCGCCTCGATGAACCAGGCGCCCAGCGGCTGGGTGGGGGGCCTGAGCTGCCTGGTGGCGATTTTCGCGCCTGCGTTCCTGCTCGTTGTGGGTGTCTTGCCGTTCTGGCAGCGGCTGTTGCGCAACAGCGGCACCCAAGCGGCACTGCTGGGCATCAATGCGGCAGTGGTAGGGCTATTGCTTGCCGCCTTGTATCAGCCCGTATGGACGAGCGCGATTCGCGCCCCACATGACGTTGGCCTGGCCCTTGTGGCGCTGGTTGCCTTGATGTTCTGGAAATTGCCGCCGTGGCTGGTTGTACTCGGCAGCGGTGGCCTGGGCTGGCTGTTGGATATCGCCCTGACAGGCTGATTGCTGATGTCTGCAATCGCGGGGGGATTGCCCGGAGCGTTGCGTCACTGCCCCGCTGGCCTGAAAACATAAATCACCGAAAGGTGCTTGACCGTAGAGAACGATCGTTCTACATTGGCCCCATGAGCAGACCAACGATAGATCACAGAGACCAGATCTTGGCGACCGCCGAGAAACTCATCTACGAAAACGGGATTCATGCAACGGGCATGGATTTACTGGTGAAAACTTCGGGCGTGTCGAGAAAGGGCATCTACAACCACTTCGCCACCAAAGATGATATTGCCGCTGCGGCCTTGGGTGCCCGCGACGTACGCTGGATGCAGTGGTTCAGGACTGAATGCGATAAAGCAGCCACGCCATACGCTCGCATACTGAACATGTTCACTGTGTTGAAAGGCTGGTTCGAGTCGGATGGTTTTCGCGGTTGTGCATTCATCAACACGGCAGGCGAGGTCGGGGACCCTGAAGACCCCATCCGCCAGATCGCTAAGTTGCACAAGCAGAAACTCCTGGACTACACGCTTGAACTGGCTGAGCAATTGAATGTTCGGCAACCGTTGGTCTTGGCCCGGCAGTTGTTTGTCCTGATCGAGGGCGCGATCACCACGGCGCGTGTCATGGGGGATTATCACGCTGCTGATGATGCCATGGAAGTTGCGCAACTTTTGCTGAAAGAGTTTGCGCCCTGACGTTTGAATGCCTGAAGTTGTAATCACACTTTGCTGCCCAACTCGACTGGAGACATGATCATGTCCAATGCCCAAGCTCGCCCGCCACTTCCACCTTTTACCCGTGAAACAGCCATCGAGAAAGTTCGACTCGCTGAAGATGGCTGGAACAGCCGCGACGCGGAAAAAGTCTCGCACGCCTATACGCTGGATACCCAATGGCGTAACCGCGTTGAGTTCGCCACCAACCGCGAAGAAGCGAAAGGTTTCCTGACCCGCAAGTGGAAAAAAGAGCTGGATTACCGCCTGATCAAAGAGCTCTGGGCGTTTACCGATAACCGCATCGCCGTGCGTTACGCCTACGAGTGGCATGATGATTCCGGTAACTGGTTCCGCTCCTATGGTAACGAGAACTGGGAATTCGAAGCGGATGGCCTGATGCACCGTCGCTTCGCCTGCGTTAACGATATGCCTATCAAGGAAAGCGAGCGCAAGTTCCACTGGCCATTGGGCCGCCGCCCGGATGACCACCCTGGGCTGAGCGAGCTCGGGCTGTAAGTGATCTTCCGCCTGAGCGTCTTCGTTAGCGAGCTAGCCCTGCCCACAGAACGCATCAGGGCTCACGGTTATTTGCCAGAAGATTTGCAGCCGGTGCGAGGGGCCGCGGCGAGTGGCTTAGCTTCTCGCTGATCAATGCGCCGAGCTGCTCAGCCTGGGCAGCGCTGGCGCAATTGGTGAAGCTCAGCAGCAGCCCTGAACGGCGGGGAAGCGCCAGATGCCAGCGCGACAGGGCCTGTACCGCGATCCCCTTGGCGAGCAATTGCTCCGCCAGGAGGGTGTCACTTACCCCCTGCGGCAGGCGCAGCAGCAAATGCATGCCGCCTGGAGACCGCTCGACATGCCAACCTTTGGGCAAGCTCCGCTCCAGTGCGCCGACGGTCAAGGCCCGGCGTTCGTTGTAGAGCCGGCGCATACGTTGGATATGACGGGTGAAATGGCCCTCGGCAATGAACTGCGCCACCAGGGCCTGGGTCATCGAGGGTGAACCGCCGGAAAACAGTGCGTGGGCGACCCGCTCGAACGCTGCAACCTGAGCCAGGGGCACCACCAGGTAGGCCAGGCGGATACCGGGGAACAGCACTTTGCTGAAGGTGCCCGCATACAGCACCCGCCCATTGCGATCCAGGCTGGCAAGCGGCGGGAGCGGGCGGCTGACATAGCGGTACTCGCTGTCGTAGTCGTCCTCCACGATCCAGGCCCCGGTGCTGGCGGCCCAGTCCAGCAGCAGTTGCCGTCGCGGCAGCGACAAGGCCATGGACAGGGGGCTCTGATGGCCCGGTGTGACCATGGCGACCTGCGCTGCCCTGGCGTTGGCGATAGCCTGCTCGACATTCATGCCCTCGGCATCCACTGCCACCCCCTCCAGTTCAAGCCCGAATTGGTGCAGTACCTGGCGCGTGACGGGATAACCCGGGTCTTCAACCCAGGCACGCTCGCCGTTGCGCAACAACGTCTGCGCTACCAGCGACAGGCTGTTGCGCCAACCGCTGGTGATGAACACCTGCTGGGCCGTGCAAGCGATGCCCCGTGACATCTGCAGGTACGAGGCAATCGCGCTGCGCAGTGCTGGCAGCCCAAGGGGCGGCGGGTAGTCCAGGTCACCCGGCTGCATCCCGCGCAGGTAGCGAGCACCCAGGCGCGCCCAGATCTTGCGCGGGAAGGCATCCATCGCCGGCAAACCCATTTGAAATGGAAAAAGCTGTGGCGGGCGCCGCAGGGCGTCCGGGTCCTCGGGACCATCACTGGCCGGGGGCTGCGCTGTCGCCGCGGCTGCGGGCGGGCGCAGCTCAGGGTTGACCACGGTGCCTTTCTGCTTCAGGCCCAGCAGGTAGCCCTCACTGGTGAGCAACGAATAGGCAAGCTCGACGGTGCCACGTGCCACCCCCAGCTCCTTGGCCATGGCCCGCGCAGACGGCAAGCGGTCACCCGGCGCCAAGGTGCCTGCTGCTATCGCGGCGAGCACACGGTTGTAGAGTTGCCGGTAGAGCGGCGCGGCGGAGCGCTCATCGAGCGGTGCGAAGGATGGAGAAGAAAACGTCATCATGGCCTAGTTCATATACCCTTTCTTGGCTCATTCAAATGGGTTGAACGTGGTTCATCATAGCCCCGTCACCCATCGAGCGAGCTTTGCCACCATGACGTTCACCCCGGCCCCCTCAGTACCGCGTGAGCCTGACCTGGCTGATTCGGACCTGCGCTATCTGGACGGCGAGAATGACCTGCATCTCGCGTTCCCGGTCATGCAGCAACTGCGCCCGCACCTGGCTGGCGAGGCCGACTTCATCGGCCGCGTCCAGCGTATGCGCGCTGAAGGCTATCGGCTGCTCGGGGGCTTCGACTCAGGCCAACTCGTGGCGCTGGCAGGTTACCGCCTTCAGGAAAACCTGGTCTACGGGCGGTTCCTGTATGTGGACGACCTGGTCACCGCCGAAACGCAGCGTGGCCAGCAGTGGGGCGCACGATTGCTGGCTGCCTTGCAGCGGTTGGCCCAGGCCACGGGGTGTGCGCGCCTCGTGCTCGATACCGGGTTGGCCAATACCCGCGCCCAACACTTCTATTCCCGTCAAGGCCTGCACAACAGTGCCACGCGCTTCCAAAAACAGTTCGCTGCGCCTTGAGCGGCAGCACGTCTCTCAACGAGGTAACTTCATGACGTCGTCAGAGCAGCCCAGGGCGCCTTTGCGCATTCTTCGCCTGATCGCCAGCCCGAACGGTCAGGCATCAGAAAGCTTCAAACTGTCCCAGCACATTCTGCTCGGCTTGGCCGTGCAGGCTGGCAGACGCGGTATCCAGGTCACCGATTTCGACCTCAATGACCTGGCGCCCGTCGACGCCGGGTATGCCCAGGCCCTGGCCAACCCAGGAGGGCCTGAAGCCGTAGCGCAAGACGGCACATTGAACCGTTCCGACGAACTGATTGGCCAGTTGCAGGCCTGCGACCTGCTGCTGATTGCCACGCCAATGCATAACTACAGTGTGCCAGCACCGCTCAAGGCCTGGATCGATCACGTGGTACGGGTCGGCATCACGTTCCTGAGCACTGCGGCAGGCAAGGTGGGCACGGTGGTGGATCGGCCGGTTTATGTGGCTGTAGCCTCCGGGGGCTACATCAGCGGGCCGAATGCCCGCCAACCCGACTTTCTCCGGCCATACCTGTCCGCCGTACTTGCCACGATTGGCCTAAAGCAGGTCAATTACTTCACCCTCGAGGGCACCGCCAGAGGGACGGAGTTTCTGCAAGCGGCCAGGGCTGCTGCACAGGCTGAAGTGCAAGGGTTCTTCGCCGCGTCTTCCAAGCCGCTACCGCAGGGGCAACACGCATGAGAGGAAGTGACCCGGGTCAGTGAGACGCACGTATCGGACGATGCCTACGCCGCCGCGTCGGCCGCGTTCACAGAAAAAGATTTGGTCGAGCTCACCGCGGCCATTGCCGCGATAAACGCGTTCAACCGCATGGGTGTCAGCTTCCGCTTGCGACCGGCCGCAAAAGCGTGAGGGTTGGTGGCAGGGGTTCAGGCCTGTAGCGGCGACCTCCTGCCCCTGATGCTTAAAGCGTACCGATGCGAGCCAGCGCTTGCTGCAGCTGATCGCGTTGCAGCGTGTCGAAGGGCAGGGCGAAGAATGCTTCGCAACGGGCTGTTATCCGCGCCAACGTGGCGTGGAAAGCCGCGTCGACGGTCGCTGCATCGCCCTCTACATCGGACGGGTCCTCCAGGCCCCAGTGCGCCTTCAGTGCCGTGCCGAAGTACACCGGGCAGGCTTCGCCGGCGGCCTTGTCGCACACGGTGACCACGATGTCGGGCGGGCACCCCTCGAATGCCTCGTTACCCTTGCTGCTCAGGCCCTGGGTCGAAATGCCGGCCTGCTGCAGGGTGGTCAGGCTGCGAGGCAACACCTGGCCCTTGGGAAAACTGCCGGCACTGACGGCTTCAAAGCCGTCAGGCGCCAGGTGATTGAACACGGCCTCGGAAAGGATGCTGCGGCAGCTGTTGGCCGTGCACATGAACAGAACTCGCATAGGGGCTCCTCCGCTTGCTGGCGGACTATCAGAGGCTAAGGCGCAGTGCCAAAGCCGAAAGGGTGATCAACAGCACGGGCAGGGTCAGCAAAATGCCGACCTTGAAGTAGTAACCCCAGGTTATCCGCACGCCTTTGCGCGCCAGCACATGCAGCCAGAGCAGTGTTGCCAGGCTGCCGATAGGGGTAATTTTCGGGCCCAGGTCGCAGCCAATCACATTGGCGTAGATCATCGCCTCGCGCACCAGGCCTTGCGCTTCGCTGGCCTGGATCGACAACGCGCCGACCAGCACGCTGGGCATGTTGTTCATGACCGAAGACAGCAACGCTGCGATCAACCCGGTGCCCAGGGTGGCACTCCACAGCCCTTGTTGAGCCAGGCGGTCGAGCAGTTGGGTGAGCATGTCGGTCAGGCCGGCATTTTTCAGCCCGTAGACCACCAGGTACATGCCGAGCGAGAAAATCACCACCTGCCAGGGGGCCTCGCGCAGCACGCGGCGGGTCGCAATGCGCTGCCCGCGCGCGGCGACCGCGAACAGTAGGGCGGCACACACGGCTGCCACTGCACTGATCGGGATACCCAGTGGCTCAAGTGCGAACAGGCCCACCAGCAACGCCAGCAACACCCAACCCCCGACCGTGAAGGTGGCACGGTCGTGGATCGCTTCGCCGGGCGTTTTGAGGGCTGCAACGGTGTAGTGCTGCGGTATGTCACGGCGAAAGTACAGCGACAGTACCACCAGCGTCGCGGCGACGCTGGCCAGGTTCACCGGCACCATCACCGAAGCGTACTCGGCGAAGCCCAACCCGAAGTAATCGGCCGAAACGATGTTCACCAGGTTGGAGACAACCAGCGGCAGGCTGGCGGTATCGGCGATAAAGCCGGCGGCCATGACGAAAGCCAGCGTCGCAGCCGGCGAGAAACGCAGTGCCAGCAGCATCGACATTACGATGGGGGTGAGGATCAGCGCCGCACCGTCGTTGGCGAACAATGCCGACACGGCAGCACCGAGGAGTACGCAAAAGGCGAACAGGCGGTAGCCGCTGCCATTTGCCCAGCGCGCCACATGCAGGGCTGCCCATTCGAAAAACCCGGCTTCGTCGAGCAGCAGGCTGATGATGATGACGGCGATGAACGTGAACGTGGCGTTCCAGACGATGCCCCAGACCGCCGGGATGTCGTGCAGCGAAACGGCACCTGTGGCAAGGGCGATGACCGCGCCGAGCGCGGCGCTCCAGCCAACGCCAAGCCCTTTGGGCTGCCAGATGACCAGGGTAAGGGTGAAAACGAAGACTGCAATGGCGACCAGCATAGGGTTCTTTCTCGTTGTTGATCAGCAGCAGGCAGAGCCCCGGACAGGGCGGCCATCCATGTTCTGCAGGCGTTGGGTGTTGTGTGCCAACCATTGCTCGTTGGCCTGTAGCGTCGCCTGCAGAACCGCATTGACCCAAGTGGGCAGGTCCGGGTTGAGGCGGTAATACACCCATTGCCCCTGGCGTCGGTCCAGCAACAGGCCACTGCTGCGTAGCTGGGCCAGGTGGCGGCTTATCTTCGGCTGGCTGTCGTTCAGCGCGCACATCAACTCGCAGACGCAAAGTTCACCCAGCCTGGCGATCAGCAGGGTGGCGCGGGCACGGGTTTCGTCGGCCAGGCATTTGAACACTTCAGGTGGGGTAATCATGGCAGGGTCTTTACATATGGAAATCCGAATATACGTATTTCCATATGTATTGTCCAAGCGGATTTGTGAGCTGCCGCCGCGGCCGCGCCTTGTCATTTGCCGGGGCTTGAGGCAGGGTCGAGGGCAATGACGTCTCTGCCAAAGGAGCCAGCCCATGTCAAAGCTTTATCCCAGTGTCGACCCCGAGGGTTTGATCGAGTACTCGGTGGTGTACACCGACCGCTCCCTCAACCATATGTCACAGGCATTTCAGGGCGTGATGAAGAACATCTCCGGCACCTTGAAACAGGTGTACAACGCCCAGGGCGTGGCCGTGGTGCCGGGCAGTGGCACGTTTGGCATGGAAGCAGTGGCGCGGCAGTTCGCCACTGGCCAGCAGTGCCTGGTGATCCGCAACGGCTGGTTCAGTTATCGCTGGAGCCAGATTCTCGAGATGGGCAACATTCCGGCGGCTACCACGGTGCTGAAAGCCAGGCCGGTGGAAACCGGGCGCCAGGCAGCCTATGCGCCACCGCCGCTGGATGAAGTGCTGGCGGCGATTGCGGCACACAAACCGCAGGTGGTCTTTGCCCCGCATGTCGAAACGTCATCCGGGATCATGCTGCCCGACGACTACCTGCGCGCGGTGGGTGAGGCCGTGCATGCAGTGGGCGGCTTGTTCGTGCTGGACTGCATCGCCTCCGGCGCGGTGTGGGTCGATATGCACACATGCGCCGTCGACCTGCTGCTCAGCGCCCCGCAGAAGGGCTGGAGTGCTTCCCCATGCTGCGCCTTGGTGATGTTCAGTGCCCTGGCCCTGCAACGCATCGAGCAGACACAGAGCAGCAGTTTTGCCTGCGACCTGAAAAAGTGGCTGCAGATCATGCAGGCTTATGAGCAGGGCGGGCATGCCTACCACGCGACCATGCCTAGCGATGCACTGGCAAGGTTCAACGGCGTGATGAACGAGATGCGCGCCTACGGCTTCGACGCACTGCGGGCCGAGCAACAGGCCCTCGGCAAGCGGGTGCGCGCCCTGTTGACCGGCAAAGGCATCAAGAGCGTGGCCGCCAGCGGTTTCCAGGCCCCGGGTGTAGTGGTGAGCTACACCGATGATGCCGCCATCAAGAACGGCAGCAAATTTGCCGACCACGGGCTGCAGATCGCCGCTGGGGTGCCGCTGCAGTGCGATGAGCCGGCAGATTTCCAGACTTTCCGCATTGGCCTGTTCGGGCTGGAAAAACTGCAGCATATCGAGCGCACCGTCAGCACGCTGGAGCAGGCGCTGGAGGAGGTGCTGGCGGAATAAGGCTTCCCGCCAACCCTTGCAGCCAAGCCGCGTCGCTATTGTCGTCGCCAGACCTCGCCTTGCTCGCTAACCACCCAAGGCTTGTCAGCCGGGTCGATGCATACCCCGCCTACCCAACGCTGAGCAGGGCGCTGGTCGAGCCAGTGGCGCTGGCCGGCCAGCACCTGTTCGGCGAGTGCGGTCAGCCGTAATGGCCGATGGGCCCAGGCGTCGACCGGGCCTTCGCGCAGCAGCGGGTGGGGTGTATGGAGCAACGGCTGCAGGAGGGCATGGAACATCATGTCGCCCAGGTAAGGGAGCGGCTCATCCTGCTGCATCAGTTGGGTAAACACGCGTCCGGCTGGCAGCTCCCCATGCGATGCCAGAACGCGCAGCAGCAGGCGTTCGGTCAGGCTCAAGCCGTCGCTGGCGCCAGGCAGCTCTTGCAGCTGGCGCGCCAGTGCCCGGCCCAACAGCGGCAAAGGCCGGTGCTGGCGGCCAGCGAGGGCGGCCCAGGCTTGGGGTTCAGCGGCGGTGTAGGCAGCCCAAGCCTGGCGCGCCAAGGTCAGTGCATCCTCACCCAGCGCGCGACGTTGTGGCCATAGCCAGGCCAGCAGATCCGGGGCCAGTTGGCCGATACCGATGAAGCGCTCTACGCCAGGGACCTGGTCGATTTCGATCAGCTCCAGGCGTCGCGGCAAACAGGGCAGGCTGGCGAGCACGCGGATCAGGAACAACTGGTCGTAAGCGTCGGCTTCGCACCACAGCACCAGCTGACTGTCGCCGTTCAAACCGGCCAATGCGGCTTGCTGTGCAGCCTGGCGCGGGGCGACAGCCTCGGCGCTGAGGTTGAACGCTTGCTGTATGAACGCGCCGCGCACCGGCCAGTACCGATCTTCTGGCAGGGCCGGCACCGGCCCCATCACCATGGGGTCGTCGAACATCTGGAAAGCGCCGGCAAACCCCGCAACCCGCAAGCTGTGGGCAATATCGTTACCGCAGCGCCAATGCTGCACGGCGGCTTCGTCATCGGCAGCGAAGCCAGGCTGGCGTGCGGCGAACGCTACGGCATCGGCATGCGCCTTGAGCTTGGGCCAGCTGGCGAAGCCGGCTTCGCGGGCCACCAGCCATTGGGTATCGGCAAGGCGATAATGGGGGCCAGGCAGGCCAAGGGTGCGCAACTGTTCCCGGGCGTCGTCGGCCTGGTGGTGCTTCAGGGCGTTGAGCAAACGCTTGGCGCGTTTGCGCAAAGCGGCAAGATCGAGCAGGCCATGGTGGCGGGATGCATGGATGGTGGGCATGCCAACTCCTTTGAGGCTCGGTCCGCCGACAAGCCTGGAGCTGGTATGGAAACAGGTTATCGCATGGCTCGGGTAACCCCTTTGCGCGGACCGCAGGCGCAGCCAGCGCCAGGGCTCGACTTTAACCGCATCGCGGCTTGGCTGGCAAACCCAGGCTTTCCCTGCCGAGCCCGCCAACGCATGCGCTGCCAGGCACCGCGCGGGTTGCTTGGCGAGGCCCCGCATGCAGGCAACATCTGTGCGGTTACCGCCCACAAGCATGCCTGAGCCCCTCAAGCCGGCGCCGCGCCGCTCCGATAGCAGCACACCCACCGTCGCATCATCGATCAGAAGTGGTGCCAACCAGGAGTACTGCCCGCATGCTTGCCAACTTGAAGATCCGCACCGGAATGTTCTGGGTATTGTCGCTGTTCAGCCTGACCCTGCTGTTTTCCACCCTCAGTGCCTGGCGAGCGGCGGTTGGCAGTGACCAGCAGATCACCGAACTGGACCAGACTGCGCACCAGTCGGACCGCTTGAACAATGCCTTGCTGATGGCCATCCGTTCCAGCGCCAACGTGTCGTCGGGCTTCATCGAGCAACTCGGCGGCCACGACGACAGTGCTGCCCAGCGCATGGCACTGTCGCTCGAGTTGAACGAAAAAAGCCAGAAGCTGGTCGACGAATTCGTCGAAAACAGCCGCGAGCCGGCCCTGCGCACTTTGGCGACCGAGTTGCAGGCGACCTTCGCCGAATACGCCGCCGCGGTGGCCGGGCAGCGTGAGGCCACCCGCCAGCGCTCGCTGGAGCAATACTTCAAGGTCAACGTCGACGCCGGTAACGCCATGGGCCGGTTGCAGGCGCTACGTCAGCAACTGGTTGGCGAATTGGGCCAGCGTGGCCAGCAGATCATGCTCGAATCCGATCGCCGCCTGGCCCGTGCGCAGTTGCTCAGCCTTGGCCTGCTGGCGCTGACCTTGGCCCTGGCAGCCCTGTGCTGGGGCTTCATCGCGCAGCGCGTGCTGCACCCCCTGCGTGAGGCCGGCCAGCACTTTCAGCGTATTGCCGGGGGCGACCTGAGCATGCCAGTGCAGGCACAAGGCAGTAACGAGATCGGCCAGCTGTTCCACGAGTTGCAGCGTATGCAGCAAAGCCAGCGCGACACCCTGGGCCAGATCGGCCGCTGTGCCCGGCAACTGGACGAAGCCGCCACTGCGCTGGACGCGGTAACCGAGCAAAGCGCCAAAAACCTGCGCCAACAAGGCTTGGAGCTGGAACAGGCAGCCACTGCCGTGACCGAAATGACCACCGCCGTGGAGGAGGTTGCACGCAATGCGATCAGCACCTCGCAGACCACCAGCGAGTCCAACCAGCTAGCCACGCAAAGCCGCCGCCAGGTCAGCGACAATATCGACGGCACCGAGGCCATGACCCGCGAGATCCAGACCAGCAGTACCCACCTGGAGCAGTTGGTGGGGCAGGTGCGCGATATCGGCAAGGTGCTGGAAGTGATCCGCTCGGTCTCCGAGCAAACCAACCTGCTGGCGCTGAACGCCGCCATCGAAGCGGCGCGTGCCGGGGAGGCGGGCCGCGGCTTTGCCGTGGTGGCCGATGAAGTGCGTACGCTGGCCTACCGCACGCAACAGTCGACCCAGGAAATCGAGCAGATGATCGGCCGCGTACAGGCCGGCACCGAAGCGGCAGTGGCGTCGATGCAGGCCAGCACCCACCGTGCGCAGTCGACCCTGGACGTCACCCTGGCCTCGGGGCAGGTGCTGGAGGGTATCTACAGTGCGATTGGCGAAATCAACGAACGCAACCTGGTCATCGCCAGCGCCGCCGAAGAGCAGGCGCAGGTTGCGCGCGAAGTGGATCGCAACCTGCTGAACATCCGTGAACTGTCCAACCATTCGGCGGCCGGGGCGCATCAGACCAGCGCTGCGAGCAAGGCACTGTCGGGCCTGGTGGGGGAGATGACGACCTTGGTCGGGCAGTTCAAGCTTTGAACGCCTTCGGCCCTGAACATTTACGAGCCTCGCAGAGATCGAGCGGCCCTCGCGCAGCGCTCGGTCTCTCGGCGCGCGCCTGTCATCGAAAACTCAGCCGACATTTCCTACGTTACGCCGGGAAGTGCTGGACTTCTCGCAGAATCGGTTCCCCGCTAGCGTTCATGTCTTCAGTTTGCCGGAAGACAAGGACCTCTTCATGCACCACCCACCTCAAGGCCGCGGGGCCTTCTGTTGCTACCGATTTCGCCTGAGCGCTGAGCAGCGCCGGAGTGCTGCAGTCGCTCGACAGCCTTGTCTTAAGGTGGTAGCCGGGAGTCCGCATGCCTAGCCAGTCCGATCTGCGGTTCAGCTTTGAGGCCCTGGCCGGCCGGGTTGAGTTCGAAGTGGTTTCATTCGAACTCGAAGAGGCCATCAGCGCGCCGTTCCAACTGCACCTGGAACTGATCAGTTTCGACGCGGATGTCGACTTCGGCCTGCTGCTCGACAAGCCCGGGCTGTTCACGGTCTGGCGTGGCGAGCAGCCGCTGCGCCATGTGCACGGCCTGGTCAGCAGTTTCAGCCAAGGCGAGACCGGCAGGTTTCGTACCTACTACCACGCGTTGGTAGAGCCGCAACTGGCCCGCGCCAGGCTGCGTTCGAACTGGCGCATCTTCCAGCACAAGACTGTGCCGCAGATTATTGAACTGATGTTGCAGCGCCAGGGCATCAACCGCTTCGAAATCAAGAGCCTCGGCGAGCATCAGGTTCGCGAGTTCTGCGTCCAGGCCGGTGAAACCGACCTCGACTTCATCGCCCGGCTGGCAGCCGAAGAAGGCTTTGTCTACCGCTTCGAGCACACGCCACAACAGCACCGCCTGGTCATTACCGATCGGCTGCTGGCGTTTGGCACTATCAGCCGCGGCGCGGTCCGGGCCGATGACCTGCAAGCGGTAGATGAGGGTGATATCGACCCCGACCACGTGCTGTATCACGCCAACAGCGGTGGTGATCAGGCCGTGCCGTGCCTGCGGCGCCTGCGTTACAGCGAGCAGGTCCGCAGCACCCGGCAGGTGCAGCGGGACTACACCTTCACCCACCCGCGCTACCGCCAGGAGCATCGGGCCGCTGACAGCAGCATCCCCCATCAAACGCTGGCCTACGAGCGTTTCGACTACCCTGGGCGCTACAAGCGGGACGCGGTCGGCGTACCGTTCACGGCCACGCGCCTCGCGGCGCTGCGCCACGACGCGCATGTTGCCGAGGTGCAGGGCGATGATGTACGCCTGCAACCAGGGCTGAGTTTCACGCTTGTCGGGCACCCGCGCGAAGACCTGAACGTGCATTGGCGGCCGATCCGCGTGCACCATGAAGGCGTGCAGTTCACCAGCCTGCAGGAAGAGGCAGGCAGCGCCGACCAGGGCACCCGCTACGTGCAGCGTGCCATGCTGGTGCCGGGCACCCGCGAATGGCGCCCGGCCCCCCTGGCCAAACCCCGTATCGATGGCCCGCACATGGCCACCGTGGTCGGCCCGCCCGGCGAAGAGATCTACTGTGACGAGTGGGGCCGGGTCAAGGTCAGTTTTCCCTGGGATCGGGAGAGCAAGGGCAATGAGTTCAGCTCTTGCTGGGTCCGGGTTTCGCAAAGCTGGGCAGGCGGCAGTTGGGGCTCGATGGCCATCCCGCGTATTGGCCAGGACGTGATCATCCAGTACGTCAATGCCGACCCCGACCAGCCGCTGATCATCGGGCGTACCTACTGCGGTGATCAGCTTCCGCCGTATGACCTGCCGGAGCACAAAACCCGCATGACCATCAAGAGCCAGACTCACAAGGGCAATGGCTTCAATGAGCTGCGCTTCGAGGATGAACTGGGCAGGGAGGAGGTGTTCATTCATGCCCAGCGCGACTACAACACGGTGGTCGGCAACGACGAGACCACGCGTGTCGGGCGCGATCGGCTGGAGCAGGTGGGCAATGATCAGCAACTTAGCATCGGTAACCATTATCGCCAGGAAACCGGGGGCAACCACAACCAGTTCATCGGGCAGAACTGCCAGGTCGAAATCAAGCATGACCTGACGCACCAGGTCGGTAACAACCGCAGTGAAGCGACCCTGGGCTGTCAGCAGGTTCTCGTCGGCAAGGACAGCGCCTTGGTGGTCAAAGGTGCTCAACGGGTCGAAGTCGGCAACGGCATGCAGCAGCGCACTACCGTGTATCAGCTGCATGCCAGTGAGCGAATAGAGTTGAAAACCCCAGGTGGCTGCATCGTGCTGGACCGGCGCGGCATCACTCTCAACGGCCAGACCCTGAACCTGTTGGGGCAAACCCAGGCGACTGCGCAGGGGGCAGGCAGCGCTACATCGCTGACATTGACGCCGAACGCTGCCAGCACCTGTGAGGGAAAGCTCTGATGACGGCTGATGAACTGACCCACGTGATCGAACAGCAGCATGCGCCCACCCTGTACAGCTATGTGTTGGTCGACCCCCTCGCGCCCGAGGACAAAGGCGATCCAGCCTTGCTCGCCCAGCTTCGCGAGGCATTGGGGGCGAGCGCTTTGATGCGTGTACCCAGGCCCGACCTGGCGCATGTGCCGCACCTGCATCCTGTACTGGTATGCCTGGCTGTGCCCGGGGCGCTGCCCAACCGCGCAGTATTGGAATTGACCGCCCGGGCAGCCGTGCGTGGGTTGTTTCAGCCAAGGCGCTACCTATGCGGCTGGGTGTTCAGTGAACAGCCAGCGGCCGACATCGCAGCTCACCTCAGTCGCTTGTGCCGGTTACCCGACAGGGCCCAGGCACTGAGCTTCTATCCGGTCTACGAGCCGATACGCCTGGAGCTGCTTGCGGCAACGTTCAAGCAAGGGGAGCGTGCGCCGTGGTGGCCCATCAGCCGCTGGTTGTTCCTCAACAGCAGTGGGCAGTTGCTGAACCTCAAGGGGCAGAGCGAGCAGCGCTGTCTGCTGCCCGCGTCTGCTTGGCGCATGCAAGCGGATGGAGCATTGGTCGAGCGCGTATTGCGGAGCTTGAGCGCTCTGCGAGCAGGCGTGAACAATAGCCTTCAGTGTCAGATACCGTCGTTTGCGGCTGTACGAGCCGGCAACCATATCCAGGAAGCACGCGCCTTGGGCTTGACCGACTCGGAAGATATCGTGGTGCTGGCCCTGCACCAGCTGTGCATTCATCCCCAGCTAACCTCCCTTGCCGCCGTGCGCGGCCTGATAGATGTAGCCTGCCAAGAGCAGCGCGCGCTAGCGCCGTTGCTTGCCTGCTACTCCGAGGCGCAATGGCGGCACCTGATCCAACTCCTGCCGGAAGCGGAGCGCCTTGCATGACCATCAGTCAACGAATCGCCCTGGCTGTCGCTGAAGCCGGGCTGCCGCATGACCACTGCATGGCTTGTCAGCGCCAGGGGCTGCCCATTCTGCCCCTGCGCCGTGCGCTGGTCCCGGATACCCGACCGGAGTGCGTCACTACCGTGGCGGGGCATTTGCACATCTGCGCCAAGCCTGGCCTGCGCACGTTACGCATGGGCTACCTGTATGTCTTGCTTGACCAGCAGGTCTGGCAAGCCTACGCCGTCAGCGCACAGGGCCATCTGCGACGCTTTGACCCCTATGCGCCCCCAGCTGGCCCACCTGGGCCACTGCCGGAAAAATGTGCGCAGGAAAACCACGATATTCCGGCGGCCTTCGTCACGATCGACACCGACAAATACAACAGTGCCTGGCTGGCCTTTTCCAGTGATGCCTGGCCGGTGAGCGTGCTGAACGCCTACAAGCAAGGCGTGGCACCAAGGCACCGCTTCGTAGGGATTGATCTGACCCAGGCGCGTACCCATCCGCAATTGCTGGGCCTGGCGATGACGGCCGACCAGTTGCAAGTTGACAACCAGGTGTTTGAGTACAGCCAGCAGGCGTGCGCACCGTTCGACAGCGTGCATGGTTTCCACAGTCGTTGGCTGCGCAGGTTTGCCCTGCGTGGTTACGTGGTCAATGCATCGGACCGCCACCAGTTGGCAAGCGGTGTGTTGGCGCTGGTGCTGGACGACACCGTAGGTCTCATCCAGGAATATAACCACCAGCGGCTGAGCTGGGTAGTGAAGCGCCAGGTCTGGCGTGAGGACCCACAACGCGCGTACCAGTTGCAGACGTCGCAGATAGTACAGGTGATCCGCGCCACGCACCGGGAGTGGGCGGCACAAGGGGTGCCGTCGCTGCAGCCGGTGACCGGCGACGGGCCACCAATTTTCGTGGACCCGGCAGTCGAGCGACAGCGTTTGGTCGAGCGTGCGCAGCTGGAAAGTGATGCCCGTCTAGAAGAGCGCTACCACGAGCCGCAGCGGGCTGCTTTCCAAGCTGAGTACGAGGCGCAGGATGCCGAGTTCCAGCGCTACATCGACCAGGACGCGCAGGCCTATGTTGCATTATTCGATACCCCGATGTTCAAGGTGGCCGAGCGCCACGACTATGACGGCCGTGATCGCGAGTCCGGTGTGGCCTATACCAAGACCATGGGGCTGTGCTTGGGCGGTGGTGTCACAGAGGCCGTGGTGGCCAGCCTTGAACCCCGCCAGCCCCCAGCCGGTACCAGCGAACGGCTGTGGCAGGTATGGCTACAAAACCCCGACAGCCCTCCCTACCGCGCGCTGCTGATGCGTGACAACGCTTTGCTGGCCGCGCTGTTCCCCAGTTTTTCAGGTGACCAGGAAATCAACTGGAACGACAGCGACAAGCTCTTCGGCATGTTGAGCAAGGTCATCGCCAGCGACGATGCCGGTTTACGCATGCGAAATAGCTTGAAGCAGGCCATCGCCGAAACGCAGAGCGCGGTGAATGCCGCCAGTCAACGCCTGGCGCCTAGCCTCGGGCCAGGCATTCACAACGCTGTTCGGCACCTGAACAGCGCAATCCAGTTTCTTTACAACGGGGTGCAACTGATCGAGCTTGAAGTGAAGATGAAGCTAGGCGAGTACTACGCCTTGCAGAGTGCGCACTTACGCCAGTTGCAGCACCGCGCAAATGCCACCCTCGCTGAGGCGAGAGACCGTATGTATCGCAGTGTCGATGACTTTGAAGTTGGTTCGCTCAAGGCGATGCGCAAGGTCCGGCCGATCCTGCAGCACGGGTTGATGAGCCTTGCGCTGCTCGACCCTCGTCTGACCAACACCGTGATCAGTGTCACGGTCTGGGTCGAAGGCACGGCTGCGCAAGTGCATGGCCGGTTAGTCGAAGCGGCCAGCATCAAGCTGACTCAGGCGAGCAGTGCGGCGCACGCGGCCATGGTGGATATCTCGGTCGCGGCAGGTACCCTCGACAGCAATGCCCGCAAGTTGCTTGACGGGATGAAGATAACTGCGCACCAGGCCAGCCAGCTGGTGCGTGGCGGTTTCTCAGGCCTGCGCGGGGTTGCTGGCAGTTGGGAGGTGCTACTCGGGATCGGTGGGTTGTATTTGCAGTATGACAGCCTGACCAGGAATCAAGAAAAGGCCGAGGCAGAGATTGGGCCCAAGGCTTACGAAGCCAAATTGGCGCTGCAGGGTTCGCAACTGGGTGTGCTTGGGGGGCAAATAGAATTGGTGGGGCTTGTTCTGCGAACGAGCATTCGTCATCTGCAAGCGCCCTGGGCGAGGGGAGCCGCCGTTGTAGGAGGTTTCCTCATAAGTTTAGGCGCATTGATAAGTTCAGTGGCTGGGGTGTTTGACGTTGCCCAAGCGTTTGCCGCATCAAAACGCGCCGTCAAGTCGGGTAGCATTTTGTCGAGCAAACAATACGCTGTATCAGGCGTGCTTTATCTGGGTGGTTCTGCAGCGTTTGCACTGGCGGTCGCGTCACCTTTGATTGCAGGGCCTTTGGGCGTTGCAATAGTACTGACACTCTCCGCTTACACTTATAGAAGGATGGCGGAAAACAACGAGCTCAACCCTCTTGAGTTATGGCTCAGTCGTAGTTTGTTTGGCAAGGGTGGCGAAATTCCTAACGTTCGTTGGGATTCGGTGGCGTGGGCAGATATAGCCATTGCGGAGCTTAATGCTGCAACTCTTGGACTTCAAATTGGACTGAATTTCGACTCGGTTCTGGCCAGCGATATCGCAATGCGCAAAGTCGGTGGGGTGGCCGGCTTGGTTGTTGAGCAAAAAATAAAATTTCAAATTAGCTTGCCCCGGTATGACGAGGTCAATTCAGGGTACGATTGGGCGTTACTAGTACATCGCGCAGGTGATGGCGAGTTTCCTGACTGCGATAGTGGAGAGTTGGTAGCATCCGGCAGCCGTAATTCTGATTGCCCGGAGTTTCTCACCCAAACAAACAAGTTTTCAAATTTCGTCGCTCCACGTTTTCCGGACTATCGCCCCGATGTTTCATTGATGGAAAGTGTGCATGCGCATCTAGAAAGCGCGCCGTCATTAGAATTGACTGGTGTGATAGCGCTAATGCCGACCGCTGGTGCGCACACCATTAAATCGGCCACACTGACGGTTGCGTATTGGCCAGATAAAAATATTTCAAGCGCACGCCTCGAAAGTCGGGTGCAGGCGGAGAATGCATGAGCGTCAAGCACAGACCATTAGCATATCGGCAATTGGGTTGGAGTCATGATTTACCCGGTATCGAAGAAAGGCCAACGTTCAAGCATGAACCACAAAAAATTAACCCTCCGCCCAATTATTACGATGATGTCTATTTGGAGTTGCCAAGGGCTACTGTTCGTCCGCGGGGGCTAGGTGCGCTGATAGGCTCTGCCGCTCTTATTGCGGGTGGTGGGATGACGTTGTTCACGTATTGGCTGGTTTTCGACAATTGGCAGGGGGACTGGATAACGAATATTGTTATCTTGCTTACACCGCTACTCGTGGCGTGGGTGCTATCGCCCTACATCAAGCTTGATTTTGTGCTTCCAAGAGACGAGCCCATTCGTTTCAATAGACTGCGCCGAAGAATTTATCTTTACCAATACAGGTTCAATCGATTCTTTGTTTGCAGCCGAAAGCATTGGGGCGTCAAACCCGTTGCCTACAACTGGGATGACGTTACCGCCGAGGTTTACCGAATCTATGCCCCCGGCCACGGCGGTCTGATCGAAAACGTCATGCTGTCGGTCCGTAACCCGGAAACCAACGAAGTCATTGACCGCGTGTTTTTCAGCCACGACCTCTACCACGGCGAGGCCTACTGGGCCATCGCCAGACTGTTCATGCAGCAAGGCCCCCAGGCCCTCCCGAAGTTCGTACACCCCGCCCGCGACTGGAATGATGATGATGGTCTGAGCCACATGCACTGCCTGGCGCCGAGGGTTCACTGGCCAGTGGCGATTGATCGCGAATCACGTACCGCACCGCACGCAGGCGAAGCGCGATGAAACCTGTTGTGCTTGTCGGTCATCGACATCTCTGCCCATTGCATGGCGCTAACCAGGTCGAGAGCGGGAGTGCTGGGTATACATTCAACGGCAGCGCAGTGGCCAGGGTGGGGGACCGGACTACCTGCGGTGCGGTAATCGAAAGCGGGGCCGAGCACTTCCTGATCGAGGGGGCTGCTGTCGCGCGCAAGGGGGACAGGACTGATCATGGCGGCGTGCTGGACGAAGGCGATGCAGGCTGGTTGCTGGAGTGAGGCGATTTGCGCGCACGGTATGGCTGGCGTGCATCACCGCCCAGTCTTGCTGATCTTTTTGCCGGCCTGCGCAGCCACTTCCAGCGCCTGGCCGTCCCGCTGCTTGCCTTGGCGTGCCAGGCCCTCGAGCTGGGGTATCAGCATGCCTTCCGGCAAGTGCCTCCAGAACCGCCCCGGCATGTGCAGGCGCAGGGCATCAGGGTTGAGGCGGGCAGGGTTGAACGTATGGCGGTAATAGGTACGCCACAGCTCGGCCCCTGGGTCTTCGGCACTGCGCCCCCACTGCCGCCATTGCGCCGGGCAGCGCCGTTGATAGTCGAACCCGGCACCGTCGAAGCGAATGCCATCCTGAGGCGTAGCGATCAGCCAGCGCAACTTGCCCAGGCGGTCGGCGAAGTGCGCACTGGCGCTCTGCAGAACGTCATGTGCCGGCTCGTGGTAAGCCACCAGGTCCAGTTGCAATTGCCCAGCCACCACTTCGGGTAGCGGCACGAAGCGGACAAAGGCATGCAAATGATGGGCTTCGCGCGTTACCTGCTTGATGCGCCGTTGCAACTCACTGCCCAGGCGGTCCCCCGCCAGCATTGCGGTGCGGTCGCCGTGGGCGACACGCCACAGCACTTCGTACAGCAGGTTCCAGCGTTGCTCGCCACGGTAGCGAGAGGCCAGTTCCAACTGACCCAACAATTGGGCCGGGACTTTGGCCCGGAAGGGGCCAGGGCCGGTAGGCAGCGCTGCGGGTACAGCCAGCAAATCCGACATGGGGCCCTGGTTCCAGGTGATTTCCGAAGGGTCGATGCCATGCCCCAGTAACACCCGCGCCTGTTCACGCCATGTGGCGAACAGGTCGTCGCAGTCGAGCGCAATCACCCCCACAACCCCATTTGCACCGGTGCCTGCGGTTCGCGCAGGCGTGCACGCAGCAAGCCGCTGCGCAGTTCGGCCTGTGCCGGGCGGTAATCGCTGGTGACGATGAACGGGCGCGCCTTGTCCAGCACGCAGCGCAGCTGAATCAGGTCGTCATAGCGGATACGCCGTTCCCGGCGCAAGGCCACCAGGCGCTGCACGCTGCGCAGGCCTATGCCGGGGATGCGTGCCAGCAGTGCCGGCTCGGCGCGGTTCACGTCCAAGGGGAATACCTCGCGGTTGGCCAGCGCCCAAGCCAGCTTGGGGTCGATGTCCAGTGCCAGGTTACCGTGCTGGCCCAACAGTTCACCCGCCTTGTAGCCATAGCCCCGGAGCAGGAAGTCAGCCTGGTACAGGCGGTGCTCGCGCAACAGTGGGGGTGCGGCCAACGGCACGCTACCTGGGCTGTCGGGGATCGGGCTGAACGCGGAGTAGTACACCCGCTTGAGGCCGTAACCCTGGTAAAGCGATTCGGCATTGCGCAACAAGGTGCTGTCATCGGTGCTGTCGGCACCGACGATGACCTGGGTACTTTGCCCCGCCGGGGTAAAGCGCGGTGCCCTGGGCTCATTGGCTATGGCTAGCTGGCCCTGGTGAATGACGCCCATGGCCTGGCGAATGGTGTGTGCCTGCTTTTCGGGTGCCAGGCGCTTGAGGCTGTCGTCGGTCGGCAGCTCGATGTTGACGCTGAGCCGGTCGGCCAGGCGCCCGGCTTCTTCGATCAGCAGCGGGTCGGCGTCGGGGATGGTCTTCAGGTGGATGTAGCCGCGGAAGTTGTGTTCTTCGCGCAACAGCCGGGCCACGCGAATCAGCTGCTCCATGGTGTAGTCCGCCGAACGGATGATGCCAGAGCTGAGGAACAGGCCGCTGATGCAGTTGCGCCGATAGAAATCCAAGGTCAGGCGCACCACTTCTTCCGGGCTGAAACGTGCCCGAGGCACGTTGCTGGAGCGGCGGTTGACACAGTACTGGCAGTCGTACAGGCAAAAATTGGTCAGCAGCACCTTCAGCAGCGACACGCAGCGGCCGTCGGGCGTATAGCTGTGACAAATACCCATGCCGTTGGTAGCACCCAGGCCATCGCCACCGCGCGAATTGCGCTTGGGCGCGCCGCTGCTGGCGCAGGAAGCGTCGTACTTGGCAGCGTCGGCCAAAATACCGAGTTTGGCGATGAGTTGCATGGGGGCGTCTCGCTGTACTGAATATTCATACAGTATTTTGAGATCTTCCGGATTGCAAGAAGTTGTTCGCCATACCCGACTACTTTCGTCGGAAACATCCCTATTGCTGGGCCACGGCCCACAGCTGCTGGCGAAGCCAGCGCCGCAAGGGGTCGGCATGGGTACGCGCATGCCAGATCTGCATCACCTCCACGGGCGGCAGTTCCAGCGGTAGCGGGAACATGCGCAGGTCCTGGTCACGGTCGATAGCTTCGAGGGCCAGCGAGCGCAGGCAGGTCAGAAGCAGGTCGGTACCCCGCAGCAAGCGCATGGGTGCGATGAAGCTGGACAGGCCTGCCACCACCCGGCGTTGCTTGCCCTGGCTGTGCAGGGCGCGATCAACCAGCCCATCAAGGTCACCGGTCAGGGTGGTGAGCAGATGGTCGCTGGCCAGAAATGTGTCCAAGTCCAAGTCCGAGTCCAAGCCGCTGGCCAGGCCCGGATGGCTGCGCGAGGCAAGGACTACGAACTGCTCCCTGAGCAGCCGCTGCTGGTGGAAAGTATCGGGCAAGTCGGTGTAGAAGCCGGCGACAGCCAGGTCACAGGTGCCTTTTTCCAGCGCTTCTCGGGGTAGCATGCCGCGGGTGTTGTGTGTGATCAGCGTCAGGTTGGGCGCTTGGCTGCGCAGTATTGGTAACAGCCTGGGCAGCAGTGTCTGCTCCACATAATCGGTGCTGTACAGGTGTACGCGGGCAGGGCGGGAGAGAAAGTCTTGCCCCTCGCAGCGTTCATAGAAGCCTTCCAGGCCCGCTACCAGGCGTTCTACCTCCGGCGCCAGCTCATGGGCCCGTGGTGTGGGGGTAAGCCCCCTGGGCGCACGCACGAACAGGGGGTCGCCGAGCTGATCACGCAGTTTGCCGAGTTTGTGGCTGAGTGCGGGCTGGCTAAGCGCCATGCGTTGGGCGGCGAGTGTGGCGCTGCGCTCCTGGTAAAGCACATGGAACAGATAGAGCAGGTTCAAGTCCTTGTTGGCGATATTCATATTCCGAATGGCAGCCATGATCACTTTAGAATTATCGAATCATAGCCGCAGCGGTAGCATTCCCCCAGTGATGACTGACCCGGAGCTGCCAATTACACCCTGCGCTCCGCCACTTTGGTATTGCAGGCGCTTGCCTGATCAGGAGTTAACGCATGAAGAAGCCGACCACACTGGCGCTGGCAGTCACCGGCGCTTTGCTTGCCGGTGGTGCCCAATCGGCGCCCAAGGGCGAGGTACTGGTGCTGCTGTCCAGTGAACACCAGCTGCCGTTGCAGAACGGCGAACACTACGCCACCGGCTATTACCTCAATGAGTTCGGTGTGCCCGCCGACCAATTGCTCAAGGCTGACTACCGCCTGGTGCTGGTGACACCCAAGGGTAATGCCCCGCGTGTGGACCCACGCTCGGTCGACCCGCAGTATTTCGCCGGTGATGCCACAGAGATGCGCCGGATTGAAAAGGTGGTGCAGGGGCTGCCAGACATCGGCGATACCCTGTCGGTGAAAGAAGTGCTGGCTGGCGACCTCGACCGCTATGCCGGGCTGTTCATCCCCGGCGGCCACGCGCCTTTGATCGACTTGGCCAACAACCCGGATGTCGGCGCCTTGTTGCGGCATTTCCACCAGGCAGGCAAACCCACTGCGGCTATCTGCCACGGCCCAATCGCTTTGCTGTCGGCGCAGCAAGACCCGGTTGGCTACCAGGCCGCACTGGCGCGTGGCGAGCGGGCGGCAGCCAAAGACTGGGTGTACCAGGGCTACAAGATGACTATCTTCTCTGACCCGGAGGAGCAGGTGTTCGAGCGTTCGCTCAACGGCCAGCGCTTGTTGTTCTACCCGGCGAACGCGATGGCGATGGCCGGCGGCGACATGGGTTATGCCAAGCCCTGGCAACCGAATGTGGTGGTGGATCGCGAGTTGATTACCGGGCAGAACCCGTTCTCGGACAAGGCCCTGGCCAAGGCGTTGCTGAAAAAACTCGGTGAGCGCGCGAAGCTCACGGCCGAGGCCAACTGAAGCGTAAGCGGCCAGCCAAAGCAGAAGGGGCGCCACAGTGGCGCCCCTTCTTGTTGTGCGCCAGGCATGGCGCGTTGCGCGTAAGCGCAACCTGCTTGGCTGTGGTGGCCAAGCGGGTGACTTGGAGGTGAAAGTCCTCTACACACCCGGCAAGGGGAAGTGTTAGCCGGAGGCAAGGGTGTCGCGGGCGACTGCGAATCTGAAGGAAGCCCGAGGCAAAATGCTGGCCTGACGAACAGGAAGCGGATCAGGCGGCACAGCGGGGTTAGGCGGCAACAATCGCCAAAGCCCAATACTTGCACGGAACGCTGTGACGTAAATCCGACAGGCATAAGCAGGAAGGTCACGCGAATTACCCTGGGAGATCTGTACGTTTGCCATTGTGCTACCGCGCGTCGAAAGGCGACGGGATGAGCGTGCAGAAGTCAGCCGAAGCCGTAGTAAGTGGCGGATAACCGCGCCACCAAGGGCCGAACAGGTTATGCCGCTAGTAGGCGTCACTGTCTCGTTGGTAGCCGTAATGCAGAAATTTCCCACAGCGGAAACTGTCATCCCGAATCCCGGCCAGAAGCCGAGGGTGATGCCTGACAGTGCAAAGGTGCCGGCGGCGTCAGCGACGTGGACGAACGCGGAGCCGGACACGCTGATGGAGCGGGTGCTTGCACCGGCCAACCTCAGACGTGCGTATCAACGCGTGGTCAGCAACAAGGGAGCGCCGGGTGCCGATGGCATGACGGTCGCTGACTTGGCGGGCTACATGAAACAGTATTGGCCAACCCTCAAGGCCAGGCTACTGGCCGGTGAATACCATCCACAAGCAGTGCGAGCGGTTGAAATTCCCAAGCCGCAGGGCGGCACACGGCAACTGGGAATCCCCAGCGTCGTGGATCGCTTGATCCAGCAAGCCTTGCAGCAACAGCTCACGCTCATCTTCGACCCACTGTTCTCGGACTACAGTTATGGCTTCCGTCCGGGCAGAAGCACACATCAAGCTGTCGAGATGGCCCGTGCCCATGTGGCATCGGGACATCGGTGGTGCGTGGAAATCGATCTGGAAAAGTTCTTCGATCGAGTCAACCACGACATCCTCATGGCCTGTATCGAGTGCCGGGTCAAAGATAAGTGCGTACTTAGGCTTATCCGTCGCTACCTTGAAGCGGGAGTCATGTCAGGTGGTGTCGTTAGCCCACGGCAGGAAGGGACGCCGCAAGGCGGCCCGCTCTCGCCGCTGCTGTCGAATATCCTGCTCGATGAATTTGACCGCGAACTGGAGCGGCGGGGCCATCGCTTCGTGCGCTATGCCGATGACGCGAACATTTATGTGCGCAGTCCTCGGGCTGGCGAGCGAGTACTGGTCAGTGTCGAGCGCTTCCTGAACCAACGTTTGAAACTGACGGTGAATCAGAAGAAGAGTCGAGTCGCGAGAGCCTGGAAGTGTGACTACTTGGGCTATGGGATGAGCTGGCATCAGCAGCCAAGGCTGCGGGTGGCAACGATGAGCCTGGGTCGCCTGCGCGACCGGCTCGCAGAGCTGCTACGCGGTGCACGGGGTCGCAAGATGGCAAATACCATCGAGCGGATAAACCCTGTATTACGAGGCTGGGCGGGTTACTTCAAGCTCAGCCAGAGCAAACGGCCACTTGAGGAACTGGATGGCTGGCTCAGGCACAAACTCCGCTGTGCCATCTGGCGCCAATGGAAGCAGCCCTCTACGAGGGTGCGCAACCTGATGCGCCTGGGTCTAAGTGAAGAGCGTGCCTGCAAATCAGCCTCTAATGGTCGAGGCCCATGGTGGAACTCGGGAGCATCTCATATGAATCAGGCGCTGCCGAAGAAGCTATGGGATCGACTCGGACTGGTCTCGATACTGGATACGATCAACCGGCTTAGCCGCATAGCCTGAACCGCCGTGTACGGAACCGTACGCACGGTGGTGTGAGAGGACGGCGGGTGTGAACCCGCCTCCTACTCGATGTGCGCCAGGCATGGCGCGTTGCGCGTAAGCGCAACCTGCTTGGCTGTGGTGGCCAAGCGGGTGACTTGGAGGTGAAAGTCCTCTACACACCCGGCAAGGGGAAGTGTTAGCCGGAGGCAAGGGTGTCGCGGGCGACTGCGAATCTGAAGGAAGCCCGAGGCAAAATGCTGGCCTGACGAACAGGAAGCGGATCAGGCGGCACAGCGGGGTTAGGCGGCAACAATCGCCAAAGCCCAATACTTGCACGGAACGCTGTGACGTAAATCCGACAGGCATAAGCAGGAAGGTCACGCGAATTACCCTGGGAGATCTGTACGTTTGCCATTGTGCTACCGCGCGTCGAAAGGCGACGGGATGAGCGTGCAGAAGTCAGCCGAAGCCGTAGTAAGTGGCGGATAACCGCGCCACCAAGGGCCGAACAGGTTATGCCGCTAGTAGGCGTCACTGTCTCGTTGGTAGCCGTAATGCAGAAATTTCCCACAGCGGAAACTGTCATCCCGAATCCCGGCCAGAAGCCGAGGGTGATGCCTGACAGTGCAAAGGTGCCGGCGGCGTCAGCGACGTGGACGAACGCGGAGCCGGACACGCTGATGGAGCGGGTGCTTGCACCGGCCAACCTCAGACGTGCGTATCAACGCGTGGTCAGCAACAAGGGAGCGCCGGGTGCCGATGGCATGACGGTCGCTGACTTGGCGGGCTACATGAAACAGTATTGGCCAACCCTCAAGGCCAGGCTACTGGCCGGTGAATACCATCCACAAGCAGTGCGAGCGGTTGAAATTCCCAAGCCGCAGGGCGGCACACGGCAACTGGGAATCCCCAGCGTCGTGGATCGCTTGATCCAGCAAGCCTTGCAGCAACAGCTCACGCTCATCTTCGACCCACTGTTCTCGGACTACAGTTATGGCTTCCGTCCGGGCAGAAGCACACATCAAGCTGTCGAGATGGCCCGTGCCCATGTGGCATCGGGACATCGGTGGTGCGTGGAAATCGATCTGGAAAAGTTCTTCGATCGAGTCAACCACGACATCCTCATGGCCTGTATCGAGTGCCGGGTCAAAGATAAGTGCGTACTTAGGCTTATCCGTCGCTACCTTGAAGCGGGAGTCATGTCAGGTGGTGTCGTTAGCCCACGGCAGGAAGGGACGCCGCAAGGCGGCCCGCTCTCGCCGCTGCTGTCGAATATCCTGCTCGATGAATTTGACCGCGAACTGGAGCGGCGGGGCCATCGCTTCGTGCGCTATGCCGATGACGCGAACATTTATGTGCGCAGTCCTCGGGCTGGCGAGCGAGTACTGGTCAGTGTCGAGCGCTTCCTGAACCAACGTTTGAAACTGACGGTGAATCAGAAGAAGAGTCGAGTCGCGAGAGCCTGGAAGTGTGACTACTTGGGCTATGGGATGAGCTGGCATCAGCAGCCAAGGCTGCGGGTGGCAACGATGAGCCTGGGTCGCCTGCGCGACCGGCTCGCAGAGCTGCTACGCGGTGCACGGGGTCGCAAGATGGCAAATACCATCGAGCGGATAAACCCTGTATTACGAGGCTGGGCGGGTTACTTCAAGCTCAGCCAGAGCAAACGGCCACTTGAGGAACTGGATGGCTGGCTCAGGCACAAACTCCGCTGTGCCATCTGGCGCCAATGGAAGCAGCCCTCTACGAGGGTGCGCAACCTGATGCGCCTGGGTCTAAGTGAAGAGCGTGCCTGCAAATCAGCCTCTAATGGTCGAGGCCCATGGTGGAACTCGGGAGCATCTCATATGAATCAGGCGCTGCCGAAGAAGCTATGGGATCGACTCGGACTGGTCTCGATACTGGATACGATCAACCGGCTTAGCCGCATAGCCTGAACCGCCGTGTACGGAACCGTACGCACGGTGGTGTGAGAGGACGGCGGGTGTGAACCCGCCTCCTACTCGATTACCGCTTAGGCTTCAGCGTCCCAAGGACGATCACCTTTTTCATCCTTGACGCGGGTCGGCAGGCCCATCACGTCCAGCGCCTTGAGGAACGGCTCGGCTGGCAGCTCCTCGACGTTGACCATGCGTTTGGCATCCCACTCGCCACGGGCAACCAGCAGGGCGGCAGCCACTGGCGGTACGCCTGCGGTGTAGGAGATGCCCTGGCTGTCGGTTTCGGCGTAGGCCTCTTCGTGGTCGGCCACGTTGTAGATGAACACTTCGCGCGGTTGACCGTTCTTGGTGCCTTTGACCAGGTCGCCGATGCAGGTCTTGCCGGTGTAGCCCGGGGCCAGCGAGGCCGGGTCTGGCAGCACGGCCTTGACCACTTTCAGCGGCACCACTTCCAGGCCTTCGGCCGTTTTCACCGGCTGCTCGCTGAGCAGGCCAAGGTTTTTCAGCACCGTGAACACATTGATGTAGTGCTCGCCGAAGCTCATCCAGAAGCGCACATTCGGCACGTTGAGGTTCTTCGAAATCGAGTGAACTTCGTCATGGCCGGTAAGGTAGAGGTTTTGCGAGCCGACCACCGGCAGGTCGTCGGTACGCTTGACTTCGAACATGGTGTTGCTGGTCCACTGGCTGTTCTGCCAGCTCCACACTTGCCCGGTGAACTCGCGGAAGTTGATTTCCGGGTCGAAGTTGGTGGCGAAGTACTTGCCATGCGAACCGGCATTGACGTCGAGAATGTCGATCGAATCAATGCTGTCGAAATACTGTTGCTGCGCAAGTTTTGCGTAGCTGTTGACCACACCCGGGTCAAAGCCGACCCCGAGAATGGCGGTGATGTTCTTTTGTTGGCACTCTTCGAGGTGTTTCCACTCGTAGTTGCCGTACCACGGCGGGGTCTCGCAGATCTTGCCCGGCTCTTCGTGGATGGCGGTGTCCAGGTAGGCGACACCGGTATCGATGCAGGCACGCAGCACCGACATGTTGAGGAAGGCGGAACCGACGTTGATCACGATCTGCGACTCGGTCTCGCGGATCAGCGCCTTGGTCGCCTCGACATCGAGGGCGTTGAGCGAGAAGGCCTGGATGTCGGCGGGAACCTTGAGGCTACCCTTGGCCTTGACGCTGTCGATGATGGCCTGGCATTTGGAGATGTTCCGTGACGCGATAGCGATACGACCCAGTTCGTCGTTATGCTGCGCGCACTTGTGGGCCACCACCTTGGCGACACCTCCTGCACCAATGATAAGAACGTTCTTCTTCAATTTACCTGTTGCTCCTTACTTGGGAAGCCGGCCTTACGACAGGCTGGAAACGTAGTCTTCAAAACCGAACTCACGGACGACCTCGACGCTGCCGTCGAGTTGCTTGACCGCGATGGACGGCATTTTCAAACCGTTGAACCAGTTTTTCTTGACCATGGTGTAACCGGCCGTATCTACGAACGACAGGCGATCGCCAATGGCCAATGGGCGGTCGAACTGGTACTCACCGAAGATGTCACCGGCCAGGCACGATTTGCCGCAGACCATGTAGGTGTGCTCGCCGTCGTTGGGGGCCATCTTGGCGTTCAGGCGGTAGATCAGCAGGTCGAGCAGGTGCGCTTCGATCGAGCTGTCGACCACGGCCAGGTGCTTGCCGTTGTACAAGGTGTCGAGCACGGTCACTTCCAGCGAGGCACTGTTGGTGATGGCGGCTTCGCCAGGCTCCAGGTACACCTGCACCCCGTAGGTTTGCGCGAAGGCCTTGAGGCGCGCGCAGAAGGCGTCTACTGCGTAGTCTTCACCGGTGAAGTGGATGCCGCCGCCCAGGCTGACCCACTCGACCTGGTGCAGCAGGTGGCCGAAGCGCTCTTCGATGTGCGTGAGCATCTTGTCGAACAGGCCGAAGTCACCGTTCTCGCAGTTGTTGTGGAACATGAAGCCAGAGATCTGGCCGATCACCTGCTCGATCTTGGCCGGGTCCCATTCGCCCAGGCGGCTGAACGGCCGGGCCGGGTCGGCCAGCAAGTAGTCGGAGCTGCTGACCTGCGGGTTGACGCGCAGGCCGCGCACCTTGCCTTCGGACTGGTCGGCAAAGCGTTGCAGCTGGCCGATCGAGTTGAAGATGATCTTGTCGCAGTTCTCGAGCATTTCCTCGACCTCGTCGTCGGCCCAGGCCACGCTGTAGGCGTGGGTCTCGCCGGCAAACTTCTGGCGGCCGAGCTTGAGCTCGAACAGGGAAGACGAGGTGGTGCCGTCCATGTACTGCTGCATCAGGTCGAATACCGACCAGGTGGCAAAGCACTTGAGGGCGAGCAGTGCCTTGGCACCGGAGTGTTCGCGCACGTAGGCGATCTTCTCCATGTTGCTGAGCAGCTTGGTTTTATCGATGAGGTAGTACGGCGTCTTGATCATTTAAAGGCCCCCGGCCAGGCCGGCCAAAAAAAGGACACGCATTGTGCCTTCCCTTGCCGCAGATCGAAAGGGCGCAGGGCATTTTTCCTTTGCGTGGCTGCCACTGCCGGGCAGAGTCGCCGGCAGTGTCGGGTTCAGTGATACACGGCAAAGGAAACAGACAGATGACAGCCCGTATCAGTCGACCTGTCGCAACCACGCCTGTATCTGTTCCAAAGTGGCGGTAGCACCCCCGCATACCACCACCAGCACGTTCGGGTAACGCGCCATGGCGCTGGCGTCGTAGGCCAGCGCCAACGCGGCGCCACAGGCGGGCTCCACCAGTAGCCGATGGTCTTGCAGAAAGCGCTCGCAAGCCTGCAGCGCGGCACGGTCGCTGACCAGGTGGCTGTGTACCGGTTGCCGATGCGTACAGGCCAGCGCCTGTTCGGCCACCCGCTTGGCACCCAGCGAGCCGGCGATCGAGGCAATGCGCGGCAACGCCACGGTGTGCCCGGCTTGCATGGCCGCGTGCAGCGAGGCAGCGCCGGTCGTCTCCACGGCCAGCACCGGCACGTCCGCCCAGCCATTGCGTTGCAGCCCCTCGACCACGCCGCTGAGCAGCCCGCCACCCCCCACCGACAGCACCACCGCATCGGGCTTGAAGCCGGTTGCAACCACTTCGTCGACCAGGCTGGCATGCCCGGCCCACAGCAGCGGGTCGTCGAAGGGGTGAATGAAGGCATCGCCAGCGCCTACCAGGGTCAGTGCCAGTTCGTTGGCTTCCTGCCACGAGCTGCCGTGTACCAGTACCTTGGCATTTTCCAGGCGCAGCAGTTCCTTGGCCCGTTCGGTGGTGGTCTCGGGCACCACCACGGTCACCGGCACCCCCAGTTTGCGCCCGGCGTAGGCCACCGCCAGGCCGGCATTGCCCCCCGAGGACGACACCAGGTGCCTGGCACCCCGCGCGTAGTGAACCTCGCAGGCGTGGCCCACCCCGCGCAGCTTGAACGAGCCACAAGGCTGCAGGGCGTCAAGCTTGAGCCAGATGTTGCGCCCGGCAGCCAGCGACAGCGGGCGTGATTCGATCAGGGGCGTAGGGATGTGCAAGGTCATAGGCTGGCTCCGCGCAGTTGTTCGAGGTAGTTGTAGATGGTGTAGCGGGTCACGCCGAGTGCGCTGGCGGCCTTCTCGACGCCGCCCTTGACGATGAACAGGCCACGCTCCTGCATCACGCGCACAGCTTCGAGCTTGGCCTGCTTGTTCATTCGCCCTTGGCCGTTGCGCTGCAGTGCGCCCTGGATGATCTCGCTCATCAGCAGCGCCATGTCGGCAGGCTCGGTGGCGGTTGGCGTAGCGCCCAGGGGCTGGAAGTGCTGGAGGAACTGCATGGCCGCGTCCAGGCCGGTGACATCGGTGTTCACGCACAGGCTGGCAAACGGGTGGCCGCTGCTGTCGCGGAATATCGCGGTGGCGCTGCGCAGCGTGCGGCCCTTGAGGGTAGTGGGGTAGTCGGGCAGCACCACCGGCTCACAACCCTGCTGGTCGGCCGAGGCCTGCATCAGGGCCTTGAAACCCTGGTCCTGTTCCGGGGCGGCAAGGATCGGGCTGCCGATACTGCGACCGGAAAGGTGGCCATTGACGATAGCCACCACCGAGTGCTCGGGGTGGTCGAGGTCGTGCAGGAGGATTTCCATGTTGCGCGCGGCAACGCTGCCCAAGGCCTGGATGGCGGCCTTGAGCACGGTGAGGGTGAGCTGGCGCTCGGCAGTGGGTGTCATGGGCAACGAGCCGAAAAAATCAACGATTTGTGTATATTTACACGAATCGTTGATTTTAGCGACAGTTGCCTGAAGGTCGTTGCCGTGTGGGGCTCAACCCAGGGCGGGGGTGCGCGGCGGCACAATGCGGCGCGAACCGGTCGCTTCAAAGGCGGCCGCAAAGGTCAGCAGGGCATTGTCGCTGTAGGCCCGCCCGGCGAAGGTCAGGCCCACCGGCATGCCGATGTCGGCCATGACGCCCATCGGTACGGTCACGGTCGGTACGCCAAGGTGGCGGATCGCCAGGTTGCCATTGGCCACCCATACGCCGTTGCTCCAGGCGATGTCCGCCGATACCGGGTTGACGTCGGCATCGGCCGGGCCGACATCGGCCACGGTGGGGAACAGCACGGCGTCCAGGCCTTGGGCGTCCATCCAGTCTTCCAGGTCCAGCTTGCGGGTCCGCTCCAGGCCGCGCAGCCCATCGGGCAGGGTCTCGATCTGGTCCCAGGTTTTCAGGCCACGCTTGGCCATGTTGACGTATTCGTCCATGCCGGCTGCAAGGTCGTCTTCGCGGTTGGGCAGGGTGCCCGGGTCGTGCGGGAAAATCTGAGGCCCATCGACATCCGCCAGACGGTTGAGCTTGGGGTCGCCATTGGCGCGCAGGAAATCATCGAAGCCCCAGCCCGACAGCTCCCACAGCTCGTCGTGCAGGAATTCCTTGCTGACGATGCCGCGGTTGTACACCGTGGGTGCGCCGGGGCGGTCCCCTTCGCAGTTGGACACCAGCGGGAAATCGACGTCCACCACTTGCGCGCCGGCCGCTTCCAGGGCCTGACGGGCCTGTTGCCACAGGGCGATAACGCTGGCGCGGGTGTGGATGCGCTGGCCGGTAGGGCCCCCGATACCAGGCTTTTGCGAAGTGCCGGCTGCGTCGTCGGCATTGATGTACATGCGCGGCACGCCGAAGCGTTTGCCCTTGAGGGCGCCGGCATCGGCGGCCAGGTCCAGGTACGACGCTGGGCGCACCGCCGAGGCCGCGGGGATCGGCACCCAGGGCTGCAGGCGCCACAGGTCGCCACGCTTGTCGGGGTCATCGGCGACCACCACGTCGAGTACCTCCAGCAGGTCGGCCATGGTGCGCGCATAGGGCACCACCACATCCATGGTCGGGGTCAGCGGCCAGTTGCCGCGCACCGAAATCACCCCACGCGAGGGCGTGTAGGCGCACAGGCCATTGTTCGAGGCGGGGCCGCGGCCACTGGACCAGGTTTCTTCGGCCAGGCCGAAGGCGCTGAAACTGGCGGCGGTAGCCGTGCCGGCGCCGTTGGACGAGCCCGAGGCGAACGGCGCGGTCAGGTAATGGGCGTTGTACGGGCTTTCGGCGCGGCCATACACACCGCGCTGCATGCCCCCGTTGGCCATGGGCGGCATGTTGGTCTTGCCCAGGCATATGGCCCCGGCGGCGCGCAGGCGCTCGATGGTGAAAGCGTCGCGCTGGGCCACCAGGTCTTTGAAGGCCGGGCTGCCCGATGCCGCAGTCAGGCCTTTGACCAGGTAGCTGTCCTTGGCAGTGTAGGGAATGCCGTCCAGCGGGCTCAGCAGCTGGCCTTTGGCGCGGCGGGCATCGGAGGCCTCGGCTTCTTGCAGCGCCTGCGGGTTGCGCACCACTACGGCGTTCAGGGCGGTGGCCGTGTCGGCGCCGTCGTAGGCATCAATGCGGGCCAGGTAGGCCTTGACCAGCTCGACCGCCGTCGTGCGGCCCGATTCGAGCGCGTCGCGCAGCTCGGCAATGGAAACCTCGGTTACCTCGATCATGCGTTCACCAAACAATGTACAGGTGGGGGCTATTGCGGGGAGTGTACAAGAAGGGCTACGCGGACGCAGGTTTGCGCAGGGGCAAACGGTTTTGTGCAGGTGGGCATTGTCATGCCCGAGTACGCGGCAGGCATTGGCAGCGGCGGCCCTGTGTCACCACAGGGCCACCTTCGGCGCGCGTTGTATCAGTTGTCCAGATCCGCAGCCGAATGCCGTTCAGGCACCTGGCTGGCTTCGTCGCCCCAGGTGCGGTTCACCCGGGTGCCGCGTTGCACTGCCTTGCGCTGGGCAATCTCTTGGGCCCAGCGCTGTACGTTCGGGTACTCGTGCACCGCCAGGAACTCTGCTGCGCCGTACAGGTTGCCCAGTACCAACTGGCCGTACCAGGGCCATACGGCAATATCGGCGATGCTGTATGCCTCACCGCCCAGGTAGCGGCTTTCGGCCAGGCGCCGGTCTAGCACATCGAGCTGACGCTTGGCTTCCATGGTGAAGCGGTTGATGGCGTACTCGAACTTCTCCGGCGCGTACACATAGAAATGACCGAAGCCGCCACCCAGGTAGGGCGCCGCTCCCATCTGCCAGAACAGCCAGTTCAGGCACTCGGTGCGGGCAGCAGGCGCTGTCGGCAGCAGGGCGCCGAACTTTTCTGCCAGGTACAACAGGATCGAGCCGGACTCGAAGACTCGCACCGGTGGTTCCTGGCTGCAGTCGAGCAGTGCGGGGATCTTGGAGTTGGGGTTGACCTTGACGAAGCCGCTGGAAAACTGGTCGCCTTCGCCGATGCGGATCAGCCAGGCATCGTATTCCGCGCCAGCGTGGCCGAGTTCAAGCAGCTCTTCCAGGGCAATGGTGACCTTCACGCCGTTGGGTGTGGCCAGCGAATACAGCTGCAGCGGTTGCTTGCCCTTGGGCAGGTCCTTGTCGTGGGTAGGGCCGGCGACAGGGCGGTTGATGCTGGCGAACTGGCCCCCGGATGCAGCGTCAGGGCGCCAGACCTTGGGTGGCACGTAGGTAGGTTTGCTCATGCATGAAACTCCTTCAAGGGCGCTGAAGCGGTCAGATAAAACCGTTGACCGTCATCTATGCCACGGGCTCGCCGCCAGGTGCAAATGCAGGGTGCGCGTGCAGGCCTGGCATAACGCTGGTTTCATCCAGTTTTCATGCGGCGCCTGCGGGGCCAGGCCTATGCTGGGTTATCGCATTGCCACGCAAGGAGCCGCTGGCTGATGAATCTCCCCCGTTGCGTGTTGGCGCTGGCGCTGTGCGCCTGCCTGCTGGCCCATGCCGAGGCTGCGCAATGGGCAGCAGGGCTGCATCACATGACCCTGACCGACCCGGTCGATAACCGGCCCATGCAGGCGCTGGCGTTCTACCCAGCGCTGGGCCCGGCCCGCAGTAGCCGTATCGATGGCTACCCGCTCGACGTGGCCGAAGAGGCCCCCATCGCCATGGGGCGCTTCCCGCTGTTGGTGCTGTCGCACGGCAATACCGGCAGCCCGCTGGCGTTGCATTATCTGGCTACGGCGTTGGCGCGCGCAGGGTTCGTGGTGGTGGCGGTGGTCCACCCCGGGGACAACACCCGCGACCACAGCCGCCTGGGCACCCTGAGCAATCTGTATGGCCGGCCGTTGCAGCTCAGCGCCGCGATCACTGCGGCCCGCGCAGACGGCGTGGTGGGCCCGTACCTGACGGACGGCAAGGTGGGTGTGATCGGCTACTCGGCGGGTGGTGAAACGGCGTTGATCTTGTCTGGCGCGCATCCGGACCTGGAGCGCTTGCGCCAGTACTGCTTGGAACGCCCGAACGACGCCGACGCCTGCAAGACCCACGGCATATTGATAGCCGACCGCAGTGAGCTTGGCCCCAAGGCCGACCCGCGTGTCGGCGCGGTGATGTTGATGGCGCCGCTCAGCCTGCTGTTCGGGCGGCATGCCCTGGCCGGGGTGCAGGTGCCGGCATTGATCTACAGCGGCGACAGCGACCAGTTGGTGGCCGTGGACCGCAACGCCGCAGCGCTGGCCCGCAAGCTGCCAGTCACACCGGATTACCGGCTGTTGGCCGGTGCCGGGCATTTTGTGTTCATGGCCCGTTGCGATGCCGAGCAATACCAGCGCATGCCGGTGCTGTGCAAGGATGCCGAAGGCGTTGACCGTCGGCATATCCACCACTCACTGCAACGTGAAACCGCAGCGTTCTTCAGCGAGGCGCTGGGGGCGCCGCAATTGGCCGAGCGCTCAGCGGCCACGGCCACGCCGCGCCAGTAGCAGCGTCAGCCCAACGCCGGCCAATGCCAGCAGGGCGGCCACGCAGAAGATCGAGGCATAGCCCAGGTGCGCGGCAACCGCCCCCATTACCGGCCCGGCGAGGGCCAGGGCCATGTCGAAGAACACCGCGTAGGCGCTCAGCCCGGCACCCCGGCTGCTGCTGGGTACCTGCCTGATGGCTTCGACCCCCAGTGCCGGGTACACCAGCGACAGCCCAAAGCCGGTCAGCCCGGCACCCAGCAACGCCCACGGTGGTGAGGGCGCCAGCCACAGCAGGCCAAGGCCGAGCACTTCGGTGGCCATGCAGGCGACCGCGACGTTGTAGCCACCAAAGCGGTTGACCGCTTTGACGAACAGCAGCCGGGAGATGATGAAGCACACGCCAAACGCGCTCAGGCACCAGGCTGCTCCGGCCCAGCCACGCTCAAGGTAATACAGGGTGACAAAGGTGGTCAGGGTGCCGTACCCGATGGAAGCCAGGGTCAGGCCAACACCACACGGCGCCACCCGGCCGAACGCCGACCAGAAGGGCAGGCGCTCGCCGCGCGTCACCGCCACGTCGGGGCGTTTGCGCAGCACCAGCAGGGCAATGGCTGCCAACCCCAGCAGCGCCGGGCCCAGCACGCTGAAGCCCAGCCCGTCCACGGCCAGCACACCCACCGGCGCGCCGATGGCGATGGCACCGTAAGAGGCGATGCCGTTCCATGAAATGACCCGGGCGGTGTGTTCAGGGCCGACCTGGCTGATTCCCCAGCTCAGGGTCGCCACGCCGATCAAACCTTGGGCTATGCCCAGCAGCAGGCGCCCGGCAAGCAGTAGGCCCAGGCTGAGGATTGGCAGGTTCAGCGCCCAGGCGGACAGCAGGGTCAGCACACCGCAGCCGGCGATACCCAGCAGGCCATAGCGTATTGCCCGCTTGCCGCCCAGGGTATCGGCCACCCTGCCGGCTAATGGCCGGCTGAGCAGGGTGGCCAGGTATTGCAAGGCGATGGTCACGCCCGCTATCACGGCGCCGAAGCCCAGCTGATCGTGCACATGGCTGGGCAGTACCGCAATCGGCAGGCCGATGCAGAGGAAGGCAATGAAGGTGTAGAAGACGATCGACAGGATTTGCAGGGTTATGTGCAAGCTATCGCTGGGGGGAGCAGGTTGTTGCGCGGTCATGGGCTCGTTCGCGGGCGGGCGGTTGGGCGTGAACCCATCATGGCCGTTGCGCGAAGGAAATGAAAGCAGGCTAACGAATTTTTCGTGGAGAGGCCTGCGCTGTGGCGCAAGGCCTGGCCGCCGAAGGCGGCCAGGCCTTACCGCTCAATCAGACCAATACACCCTGGCTACGCAGGTAGTCGTCGTAGGTACCGCTGAAGTCCACCACGCCATCGGCCGAGAGCTCGATGATGCGGGTAGCCAGCGACGAAACGAATTCGCGGTCGTGGCTGACGAACAGCAGGGTGCCTGGGTAGTTTTCCAGCGCCAGGTTGAGTGCTTCGATCGACTCCATGTCCAGGTGGTTGGTCGGTTCGTCCATCACCAGCACGTTGGGTTTTTGCAGGATCAGCTTGCCGAACAGCATGCGGCCTTGTTCACCACCGGAAATCACCTTCACCGACTTGAGGATCTCGTCGTTGGAGAACAGCATGCGCCCCAGGGTGCCGCGGATCACCTGCTCGCCGGATGTCCACTGGCCCATCCAGTCGAACAGGGTCATGTCGTCTTCGAAGTCGTGGGCGTGGTCTTGCGCGTAGTAGCCGACTTCGGCGCTGTCGGTCCACTTCACCGAACCGGCATCCGGGGCCATTTCGCCGACCAGGGTGCGCAGCAGGGTGGTCTTGCCGATACCGTTCGGGCCGATGATCGCCACGCGCTCACCCGCTTCCACGGTAAGGTCGAAGTTCTTGAACAGCACCTTGTCATCGAAGGCTTTGGCCATTTTCTCGACGACCACGGCCTGGCGGTGCAGCTTCTTGGTCTGCTCGAAGCGAATGAACGGGCTGACGCGGCTGGACGGTTTCACCTCGGCCAGCTGGATCTTGTCGATCTGCTTGGCGCGCGAAGTGGCCTGCTTGGCTTTCGAAGCGTTGGCCGAGAAGCGGCTGACGAAGGTCTGCAGTTCGGCGATCTGGGCTTTCTTCTTGGCGTTGTCCGCCAACAATTGCTCGCGCGACTGGGTGGCGGCCGTCATGTACTCGTCGTAGTTGCCCGGGAACAGGCGCAGCTCGCCGTAGTCCAGGTCAGCCATGTGGGTGCACACGCTGTTGAGGAAGTGGCGGTCGTGGGAAATGATGATCATGGTGCTGTTACGCGCCGTGAGGATCGTTTCGAGCCAGCGGATGGTGTTGATGTCCAGGTGGTTGGTCGGTTCGTCGAGCAGCAGCACGTCCGGGTCCGAGAACAGCGCCTGGGCCAGCAGCACACGCAGCTTCCAGCCAGGGGCCACTTCGCTCATCGGGCCGAAGTGCTGCTCCAGCGGAATACCCAGGCCCAGCAGCAGTTCGCCGGCGCGCGACTCGGCGGTGTAGCCGTCCATTTCGGCGAATTCGGTTTCCAGTTCGGCGACGGCCATGCCGTCTTCCTCGGACATTTCCGGCAGCGAGTAGATACGGTCGCGCTCAGCCTTGACCTTCCACAGCTGGCCGTGGCCCATGATCACCGTGTCGATGACGGTGAATTCCTCGTAGGCGAACTGGTCCTGGCGCAGCTTGCCCAGGCGGGTGTTGGGTTCGAGCATGACCTGGCCACCCGAAGGCTCCAGGTCACCGCCGAGGATCTTCATGAAAGTCGACTTGCCGCAGCCGTTGGCGCCGGTCAGGCCGTAGCGGTTGCCGTTGTTGAATTTGACAGAAACGTTTTCGAACAGCGGCTTGGAGCCGAACTGCATGGTGATGTTGGCGGTGGAGATCAAGGAGCTTACCTATCAATAACTTACGTGGCTTCTTCGCAGCTGCGGACCAATTTGGGACCAGTCTGGCGCTTTTCCAGTTCTGACCAGTGGTTGGACGAGTCAATCCAGCGCGCATAAGTCGATAAGAGCATCTGCACGCCATGCCCGAGCTGTTGGGCGATAAATGTGGGGTTGAGACCAGACATTGAGCGTATTGTCGCATAGGTGTGGCGGCAGTTATACGGGGGCGGTACCTGATCCCCAAACCTGCGAAGATCGGCCGCCATGGTTGATGCCGGTCCGACGTGACCGTCCCCCTTGAAGGATGACTTGATGAATTCCAACCACAGCGTCTATGCCGTCGATCATATTGGCTTCGCCGTCAGCTCACTGGAAGAAGCCATTCGCTTCTGGACAATCGGGCTTGGTTTCACGCTCGAACGCCAGTCGGAAATGGGAGGACGATTCATTCTCGATGTAACCGGCACCGCCGACCCGAAGGTGCGAACGGCGATAGTGAAAGGGCCGGATGGCAGCCGAGTGGAGTTGCTGGAATATTCGCAGGGTGCCCGCCACGGTGTCACTCCGCCTACGGCATCTGCGATTGGCTCAGCGCATCTGGCATTGAGCGTGCAAGACATGCACGCCGTACTCGGTCGCATCGAGCAAGCGGGCTGGCAGGCCAGGGGTACGCCTCAACCGATTCCCGCAGGCCCACGCAAGGGTACGCTGGTGGTGTATGTGACCGGGCCAGATAACATTACGCTGGAGCTGATGCAGGCGGCTGAGTAGCGGGCTGCGAACAGACTCCCGTATCTCAGGCCATTGATCGTGATGATGGGCAACCTAGCCAACGGTAATGCCGCCATCGGGCATAAGCGTGCGCATTGGGCCGAGAAAGGCAATGGTGATCGGCTGCTCCCGATCCAATGCAGACACTTGATACCGGCGGCGCTTAGCAACCCATCGGTCATCCAGGTACGATGCCGGCATGCACTAGTGCCGCGATAATAAACGGAGACTTTTTCTCCAGATACTCAGCCATCCCACCTGTATTGCTCGACTCAAGTTGGAGCTTCAGTGCTTCATACTGCTGGCGCATCGAGGCATCGCATCTAAGCAAATCTCTGAACCCCACCATCTGGGTGATCGCAAGGTGTCCACTGACACAAGCGTGGAGCTTGTGCGTGCGAATCCCATTCACATTACGTCGATAGAAATGATGCCCTTCCGATAAGTCGCTTCCTCGCACATATCCCAGGCCCATCAACACCTCGTCCCGCGCCGAGGCGTTGCTATGATCGTGAACCTCGATGAGCACATCGATCTCAGGCTTCGCCGCGAGCCCTGGAACGGAGGTACTTCCAATATGCTGTATGGCAATCAGTTCATCGCCAAAGGCCGAAGCGATGAGTGGCTTGTCTGCCAGAAAGCGGGTGGGCCAAGTGGGGTCATAGGGGATGATCTTGCTGGTCAGTGCCATTTCCGTTCCTTGGAGGCTAGTACCTGATACTCCGAATGTTCCCTCAATACTTGTGAATTCGCCAGCCACTGATAACGATACCCCGGCCATTCGGCAATTTAGTAGATCCAAATCGAATCTGACCGAGGTTGGGTAGCCGTCCTGTCTAGCGTGTACTTCTGGCCGACTGCCGCCCCATGCGAAGGGCTGCAATGGGTCGGTAGCGCCTGGTTGATGACGCTCGGAGCTCTTGGCCAAAACCGCTCAAGGCCTGGGTCGTTCAGGAATGCCTTCAATTCGGCGCAACCATGGCGAGAAACGCCCTCAGCCCAGCCGCTTCTCCATAACGATGGTGCGTTCCGCCCCATGAAACACGTCGCGGATTTTTTTATACCCCAACGCGGTATAAAACTCTTCAGCCGTAATTGACGATGGCACACGTACAGCCTCAACGCCTGCACTGGCAGCAGCTGTATGAATGACATCCATCAAATGCCGCCCGATACCGCGTTTCTGGCGGGCCGGGTCAACGAAAACACTCCTGACCACCTCGCCGTCAAGACCGGCAGTGCCAACAATGTCGTCGCCGAACAAAGCTACAAAAACCTTACGCTTCGTAAGCTCCCTGGAGATGGCTTCAGGGGAAAAGCTAACGAGCTGTCGGCGGCCACTCGCGGTACGCCAGCCAATAAAGGTATGGGCCACATCTGAATCTGGCATTTCATCTGTGCGCGCACAGCTGATTAGTATCGTCGATGTCTTTCTGTCGACGAGAACAATAACGTGAACATTGGATCGATCATTACCCGAAGTGCCCGCTACTGGGCGGACCACATCGCCGCGGCGGACAGCCAGACGCGCCTGACCTACGCGCAGTTGGAACGGCGCAGCAACCGCCTGGCGTGCGCGCTGGGTACGCTTGGCGTGGGCGTTGGCGAGCATGTGGCGATTCTTGCCGCCAAACGCGTGGAACTGGTCGAAGCGGAAGTGGCGCTGTACAAGGCGGCGATGGTCAGGGTGCCGATCAATGCGCGGCTGTCGGTGGATGGAGTGGTGCGGGTACTGGAAGGCTCCTGCACTGTCGCACTGATCACCCGATGCGCACTTTGCCGTTCAGCGTGGGCGCCAACTTCTAGTGCAGCCTGGCGGCAAACACCGTGCTTGGCGGCTTCAGACTGCAGCCTGCCTGAACTGCTCGATCGTAGCGATCAGGCGGTCTGGCTGGTTGTAGAGGTCTGGCCCGCTGAAGGCATGCATGCGCTGGTCGAGCTCGACCAGCAACAGCGGCACACCATTTGCGCCCGCTTTGCGCATCAGTGCCTGCGCTTCGGTGAAGCGGGCCGAGGTTTGGCTGGCCAGTCGCGCTTGCTGGGTAAGCGCCGCGAGCAGTGCCTGCGTATCGGCCGTGAAACCCTCCTGGCCCAGGAAGTCGGCAGTGCAGGCCGCCACTACGTCGGGCGACGAGGTATCAAGGCCATCCACGTAGCGCGCTGTTTGCAGTGCCGCGTACAGCTTTGGCTCCAGCGCCTTGCCGTACCCTCGGGCCAGGGTAAGCGCACGGCTGACCGGCAGTGAGTCGAACCGCAGCGAGCGGTCACCGAGAATCTCCTTAACATACAACTCGCTGAAAGACTGGCCGGTGAGTGAAGCGATTCGCAAGTCGTTGGCCCGGGCGAAGTGGGCAAACTCAGCGTTTATCTGCCGTGCACCTGGCCCTGCGAAAAGCCCTGTAGGGTGCATCTCCAGCTCACCGGCGAAGCGCTCTGCCAGGTGCCTCAGCGTGTCGGCGCTGGCATAGCACCAACCACAGAGCGGGTCGAACAGAAAGTGCAATTTCATAGCGGCCATCATCAGGCTCCTTGAATGTGATGGCGCCAGGCTATTCGATTGGTATGCGCGGAAATAGGCGATTACAGCGCATAGATCATTGCGCAAACCGGGCAAATGCGGTTCGAAAACCTGCCTGTCGCAGCCGAGCCTTTTCCCGAAAACGGTGCACGGCTTCGGCCGCCCCAGCCCCCTGCTGGGCAGCGCCGCACCGTGGCTGAACTTTTGCCGGCGTTGATGGCTCTGAGCCATTCCCACAGCGCATTGTGCGCTGCGGCGTCTCAGAGACCCTGTCATGTTTTCCGATGAATTCCTGGTTGCTTATGTCGTGGTCGAGGTGGTGCTGGTCGTGGCGGCTTTTGCTATCGGCGTTCACCTGACCGAGCGCTAAGGCATACAAAAAGCTGCGTGATCGATGGTTTTTTCGGAACTATCCATCTGCATCCTGTATGGTGCCGGTTTAAGGCTTCGAAAGTGGATCGGCTTCGCGCTCAATGTCGTTCAGCAAGCACTACAGGCAGCTTGATCTGCAGTCCACTATGCTCTCAGGCAGCATGGACTGGTTGGTTTTATCAGCGCAATGTCGACCGAAATCGGGATATGTATGACTGTACAGCAGCGTAACAATGTACATATCGAGGGTGACGGCCCGGCTACCCTGATTCTGTCTCACGGTTTTGGCTGCGACCAGTCGATGTGGAAGGCGTTGTCGCCGCATTTCATTCCACACATGCGTGTCATCACGTACGATCTGGTCGGTGCTGGGCAGTCCGATCTCGCTGCCTACGACAGAGCGAAATACTCGACCCTGTTGGGCTATGCCGATGACCTGAACGCAATCATCGATGATTTCGGCCAGGGCCCGGTCATTATTGCGGGGCATTCGGTCAGTGCCATGATCGGTGTGCTGGCCGAGCTACGGCAGCCAGGCAGAATCGCGGGGCTGGTGTTGATCGGGGGGTCGCCTTGTTACATCGACTCGGACGGTTACAACGGCGGCTTCAGCCAGGAGGATGTGCTGGGGCTGCTGTCGATGATCGATGAGAATTACCTGGGCTGGTCCAGCACCATGGCGCCTGTGCTGATGGGTGCGTCGGGTGAGCCCGCGATGCAGGAAGAGTTGGCCAGCAGCTTCCGTCGCACCAACGCGGAGATCGCCCGGCATTTCGCCCGCGTGATCTTCTTGTCCGACCACCGCGAGGATGTGAAAGGCTTGAATGTGCCGACGCTGATCCTGCAGAGCAGAGTGGACCCGGTAGTTCCAGTGGCCGTGGGCGAGTACCTGGAAAGGGTGATGCCCAGCAGCCAGCTTGTACTGGTGGACAACATGGGCCATTACCCGCAGCTCAGCGCCTCCAGCGCCTGCGCCGCGGCCATGGACGGGTTTTTCGCCCGCCTGGGGCTGGGCCGTGGATGATCCGACCGTGATGTTCGACGCGTCTTACTTCGAGCATGCGCCTTGCGGCCTGGTCGTCATGGAGGCGGACGGCACACTGCTGCGCTGCAACGCCACCTTTGGCAACTGGCTGGGGTATGACGTAGCGCAGTTGAAACAGCGCAGTTTCGATCAGTTGCTGACCACCGTGGGCCGTACCTTCCAGCTTACCCACTGGGGGCCTTTGCTGAACTTGCAGGGCTCGATTTCAGAGGTGAAGGTCGGCCTGCGTCACCGCGATGGTCACGTGGTGGCCATGCTGCTCAATGCCGTGCGCCGTGAAACCGCTGAAGGGGTTCGCTTTCAGCTGGCCTTGTTCAGTACCAGCGAGCGTGATCGCAACGAGCACACGGTGTTTCAGGCCATGCAACGGGCCGAGGAACTGCTGGCGCAAAAAATCAGCGCCGAGCATGCCCTGCAGCGCGCACAGGACGACCTGGCCCTGGCCTACGCCGAGGCCCAGCGGCGTGCGCTACTGGCCGAGCAGATGGTGGCGGTTGCCAGCCATGATTTGAAAAACCCCATGACCGCTATCCGGATGGCCACCGAACTGCTGGGGCGTGATGCCCAGGGCGAGCGGGCCCGGCGCCTGTTGGGCAGCATCAACACATCGGCCGAGCGCGCGCAGCGCATGATCGTCGACCTGCTGGATTTCGCCTCGGTCAGGCTAGGCCAGGGCATCAGCATCAAGCGTCAGCGAGTCGACCTGTTGCGGGTGGTGGATCAATGTGTCAGCGAGCTGAGGATCACCTTCAGCCACGCCAGCATTCGTCATCTTTCCCGCGGGCAGGCCATGTTCGAAGTGGATCAGGACAGGCTGCAGCAAATGATCGGCAACCTGGTCGCCAATAGCGTTGCCTACGGTGACTTGCGCCAGCCGATTACGGTGACCACTGACTGTTTTGCGGACAGCGTGCTGATCAGTGTGCACAACCACGGCCCCGCCATCGCCGAAGCAGTGATACCCACGTTGTACGAGCCAATGACGCGCGGCAGCGACCGCCAGGAAGGGCTGCGGTCCATCGGCCTTGGTCTGTTCATTGTCAAGGAAGTTGCCCACGCCCACGGCGGGCACATCTCCATGACCTCCAATGCCGTGTACGGCACTACCTTCATGGTTCAGTTGTACAAGGAGCGCCCGGCCACTGAGGCGTAGTCACTTCTGACCTGTCAGTTTTTCCGAGTGAGACTCGGTAGTATGATGGCGCAAAGACAATTAAAAAGGCGGCTTACCTGGTAGTACGTTCTCGGTTTCTCGTGGGGGTAACAGGAGCGTGTCGCATGATGAAATTCCAATCGCTGGCAGGCGCTGTGTTGATGGTTGGGGTAAGTACCCTGTTGTTGGCAGGCTGTGCCCATGATGGTGATGTGCGCGACAGTCATGACAACACTTACGGGACCACCGCGAAAAGCCCACCCACGTACCTGGGTTGCGTCAGAAGCGAACTTCCAGCCCAGGTGAAAACCTATGAGATCCAGAGTAGCGACTCGGTCAGGCTGTTCGTTGAAAGCACCGATCCTGACAAGGCCGATGGCCTTGTCGAGTTGAAGGGGCAAGGGCCCCAGCGCCAATACGCGGCCTACCAGCGTGACGCCTGGTACGACCACGGCAGGCTGCTTGATGCCGCTCTGCTGTGCTCGAAAGCTTGATTGCCCACGCGCTTTGAAACCACGAACCAGCGCCTGCGGTACCTGCGGGAGCTGGCTTACCTGCGATGGGCTGCCCAGCAGCCCCTTAACGGGTGATACAGCATTACGCACTATTAAAGCAGTTTGAATGGAGAGCAGCGGGTGGAAGCAAGAAGCGTTGTCGCCGAAATGTTTATTGGAATTCCGACGCATTTCTGGGTATTGCCGGTGGCCGGCCTGGTAGCCTATTACGGTTTGAAATGGTCGGTCAGGTTCGGCAGCCGGGCCACCCTGTTGCAAGTATCGACTTACCTGTTGTTGCTGGCACTGGCAGTGCTGCCCAATGGTATCTATGCGCTGTTTCCGCCAGCGCCTGATCCTGATGTGCTGCTCAACAACGCGCCGTTGCCCAATTATGCAGGCCGTTTGTATCTGGACGCATTCTACGTTTTCAGCGGCTGGGCACTCAGTAAAGTCGTGAAGCTCAAGTTTCGCTAGGCTGGCGCTGCGGCCAGCTTTCACCTGCGCGCTCGCCGCCATCCATTCTCGCAGCAACGGCGCGCAGTTGCTCCGCAACCCCATCAATAGCGCGCACGTGCGCGGTGACATCGATGTCGCCTGGCGAACTGCCGCGAGCCAGCATGAAGCGCACATGGCCACTCATGGCCTGGCTAAGCTGGTCCAGGTGCTCTGCTGTCCTGACCAGATCTGACTTGATGGTGCGAAGCGTTTCCATAATGCGGGGCCTGATTGTCTGATGCTGTTGCGCCTGGGGTCAGCAAAGGCCGGCCTGAGTGATCAGGCCTCATCCAGCAACAGTTCCGGATCGAAGAAGAACGAGGCCAGCAGCACCGCGGTGATTACGCCCGATGCGTCGGCAATGAACAATAGCAGGGCGCTGACGTCGCCCGGAGTGAGGTGGTTCCTCAGGGCGAAGTCCACGCCGTGCGGGAACGCGGCGATCATCAGCAGCATGGTGGCTAGCAAGCCAGAAAGCAACTTCAGATAGGCGCGTCCGAACGCCAGCCCAAAAGCCCAGAACACCAGGATGCAGAGGACAGCCAAGCCAGTGGCGGTTGCATATTGGGTGAGTAGTTCCAGCCACCAGAGCATGGCAATCTCCTGAACGAAGCGAGCACTGAGTCAAGGTAAGTGAACAGGGCCAGCCCGAATCTGCGCTGCCTGTTGCTCATCAGAAGCGGAGCGGATTCAATTCGTTCCGTTGTTAGACGCAAATAATCGCTGTGATGCGCTGCCGTTGAACAACAGGCTACTCAATGCAAGACCTTTGGTTGATTGGTCAGTCGGTATCGGTCTCGTTAGAATGCAGCATATCCATACGAGTAATTGCAAATGCATACTTTTCGTATTTTTATCAGTTCATTGTTAATCGCCGGCCTCGCCGGTTGTGCGACGCCTGGCAAGCCGACGGCCAGCAAGCTCAGTTCGAAAACGCCCCAGGAATATGCGGCCTGCGTGTTGCCGAAATGGCAGGCTGTGGCTCCGCAAGCCACGCAGAAATCGATTGCCCACGGCTATCGGCTGACGGCATCCAGTGCCGTGGCCAGTGACGATGTACTGGAGGTGATCGATTCAGGCGAAGGCAGCCGTGCTACGTTCTACAAAGGCAGTTTCTTGTCCGGGGACAAGTTGCGCCAGGCGGCCAAGGAATGCCTGGACTGAAACAGCGCCGAGCGCGGCTGGGTCCTTTCAGACCGCGCCAGGTTTCAACCGGGCTTACGACTGCTTGATCAGTTTGCGCCCGGCCCCTCGGCGTACCACACTGCATATCCAGCGCTTGCCGCAGCGATAGGGCGCACGGATGAAGGTAAGGTCCGCGATGCGCCGCGCCCCCTGAGCCTTGAGTGCCTGGGCGAGCTGGGCGAGCGTTTCTGCCACGATGGTCATGGTTCACCTCATGAATTGACTGCATTCATAATTCTCGACCCATCAGAAGAACCCGTGATTCAGTTCGATTAGGGTTAATCACAAAGTGATAGTGTGGACGCCTCGGTCCGCCCGTCCGGTGCGGATCAGTGCCTGCTGTGCAGTTACCCGAGCAAGAAAGCGGATGCGCCACAGACGGTACAGACTTACAGTGGCGGCATCGCAATCTGCAGGAGCCCGCTGATGTCCAGCGCATTCACCATGATGCATTCGCCTGTCGGCACGCTTACCCTGGTAGCGCGCGGCGATCGCCTGGCAGCCGTGCTGTGGGAGAACGAGCGCGAAAACCGCGTGCGCCTGGGCGCACTGCACAGTGACGATCAATGCACGGTGCTGCTGGAAACCGCTCGCCAACTAGGTGAGTACTTCAGCGGCAAGCGCCGACAGTTCGAGCTGCCGCTGGATTTTGCCGGTACCGGGTTCCAGCGCCAGGTGTGGGCCGCGTTGCTGGCCATACCCTTCGGTGAAACCCGCAGCTACGCCGAAATTGCCCGGCAGGTCGGCAACCCCGGTGCGGTGCGTGCGGTGGGCGCGGCCAATGGCCGAAACCCCATCTCGATCATCGCGCCTTGCCACCGGGTCATCGGTTCATCAGGCAACTTGACCGGGTTTGCCGGCGGGCTGGCGGCCAAGCAATACCTGCTGGCGCTGGAAGGGCGGCAGAGCCTGGCGCTGGACCTGTAGCGGTTCAACCGAACCAGCTGGCGATCAGGCAAGCCAGCACCGCCAGTACCGAACCTGCCATCAGGGTGTAGTGCCGGTGGGCCCGCCGCGCAGCCTGTTGCACTTCACGCAGGTAGGCGCCGGGTGTCGGCGCGTCGGGCCGGTGACGCAAATGCTCGGCCACGTCGGCCATTTGCCCCCGAATGATCAGGCCGGTCAGGTAGTAGGCACAGGCATAGCTGAGCACGGCCAGTACGAAATAGGTCATACCGGGTCCAGTGGCAGGGCAATGGCATTGGCCTGGCGGGTATCGACGATGAGGCCTTCGCCGATGCAGTTTGCCAGCAGCGCCGGCATGGCCGCCTGGCGTACCACACTGGGCTCATAGCCGGTCAGCGACAACTCGGGAAACACCACCAGTTCGGCGCCAAGCGCTGCAGCCTGTTCGATGCAGGCCAGATGGCGCTGCAGGTTGGCTGAGACCTCGCCTTTGAGCGATGCCAGTTGGACGGCGCACAGCTTCATGTAAACCCTTCCCTGGTAAAGGTTGAAGCCGCCAGCATACTATCGGCCACGACGCCTGTACCAGTGAAGGGGAGTTCAGCGAGCACAAGGGGCGAAAGTGGCCCGCGACCTGCGCGCTTGGAGCAGGTTGTGCCATGCTGTTCATCAAGGGCGCGATGCGTGCGGGGGGAGGCCGGGTCCGTCAGCCTTTCATCCCTGCCTGGGCAGCGCCAGCAGAGGAACAGTGAGATGGGACGGTTACGGCGCATGATCGCCAACCTGCGGGGCCGCGACCTGGCAGTGGGCGATATTCACGGCCATTTCCAGCGCCTGCAGCAATGCCTGGATGCGGTGGGTTTCGACCCCGCCGTGGACCGCCTGTTCAGCGTGGGCGACCTGGTCGACCGCGGGCCAGACAACGAGGCGGCCCTGGAGTGGCTGGCCAAGCCTTGGTTTCATGCCGTGCAAGGCAATCATGAGGCCTTGGCCATTACCCGCGTGCGGGGTGGGAAACTGGACCTGGCCATGTACCGCGAAGCTGGCGGCGGTTGGTTCATCGACCTGCCGCGGGCCGAGCAACTGCGCTTCGTCGAACGTTTCGAGCAACTGCCGATTGCGATCGAGGTTGAAAGTGCGGCAGGCCTGGTCGGCCTGCTGCATGCCGACAGCCCGACTGCCGATTGGCTGCAATTGAGAGCGTGGCTGGAGCTGCTGGATGACCCCAAAGTCAGGCAAGTATGCCAGTGGTCGCGGCGGCGACTCAGGGCTGGCGATACCGAGCCGGTGCAAGGCCTGCGCGCCTTGCTGGTGGGCCACACGCCGGTGCCGCAGGCCACGCTGCTGGGCAACGTCTGGCACCTGGACACCGGCGGCTGGGCCAGCGGCCACTTCACCTTGGTGGACATGCGCAGCCTGAAGCTGGTCAGCCCCAGGCCAGGTGTAACAGCACCGCCGCGCCCAAGAGCACCAGCATGATCCCGGAGCTGCGTTCCAGCCACGGCAGCCAGCGCGCGAAGCGCCGCAGTACCCGCTGGTTGCCGATGGCCACGGCGATCAGCAGGTCCCACAGCAGCACCACACCGAACATCCACAGCGCGCAAGCGGCTTTCCAGCCGACACTGGCGCTGCCCACCATACTGGCCAGGCTTGCGTAGAACAGTGCGTTCTTGGGGTTGAGAAGGGCAGACAGCAAACCCATGCCCAGCCCCTGCCACCACCCTGGCCCAGTGTGCTTGCCAACGGCCGCAGTCAGGCGGGTATGCCCTGCATGGCGCAGGAACAGCATACCGATGTACACCAGGTAGACGGCACCGACCAGCTGCAGGCTGGCAAACAATGGGCTGCCTTCCTGGAGCATCGACAAGCCGGTGAAGGCCACGGTGATGAACGCACCATTGGCCAGGGCGATACCCAGGCACACGCCGCTGGCGCTACGCCAGCCGCTGCTGACCGACGTGCGTGCGACCAGGAAGAAGTCCGGGCCTGGCGATAGCAGTGCAAGAAAATGGGCGAGGGCGACGATCAGGAATATTTGCATGGGCCGGGCTGCTCTGCGGGAAAAGCCGCAGTCTGCTGCCGGGCTGGCATGGCGTATTGAAGAATATTGCAGGGGCCCCATGGGTCATCCTCGCGGCTGTGCACCTTCAAGCGCCGCGATACTGCCCCGGTGTCACCCCCACATGAGCCTTGAACACCCGCTGGAAATGGCTCTGGTCGGCAAACCCCAACCGGTAGGCCACCTCTGCCAGTGCCTGCCCTTTGCCCAGCAGCTGCCGCCCAAGGTTGACCCTGGCGTTGAGCAGGTAAGCATGGGGGGTGAAACCCGTGGCTGCACGAAATGCCCGAATCAACTGATAGCGCCCAAGCCCGGCCTCCCGCGCCAGTACCGCCAGGCTCAACTGTGCCGGATCCTGGGCTTCGATCCGTGCGATCAAGCCGCTCAAGGCCGTCGCCGCCAATGCCGGTGCCGGTGCCAGAGGCGGCTGTGCGGCAAAGTCCAGGTCCCCGAGAAAGGCGACCAGCGCCGCGTCTTTCTCTGCATTGCTGGCGGTGGAGAACAGCAGGCCGTTCAGCTCGCAGAATTGTTGGTACAGCAGTGCCTCCCGGCAGATACGCGCAGGTGCACCAGCCCCGCCGTCACCCAGTTCCGACTCCAGGCGCAGTTGCGACAGCCAGCGGGCATCCACATGCAGCATCTGGTAGCTCCAGGCATAGCCGGGTGCGGGGTTGCAGGCATGCACGCGCTGGGGCGGTACCAGCACCAGGGTTCCAGGTGTCAACCGCGCCTGCCCGCCGGCAGCGCCGCTGAACAGGCTGAGGCCAGCATCCACTGCGCCGATGGAGAATGTCGGGTGGCTGTGGGCTTTGTAGCAGGCGCGGCTATGGCAGGCGCGCCGGCTTTCCACATGTGGCAGGTTCGGGTCGCGCCACAGTGCGGCGTGGGTACGGGGCATTATGCGCTCCTCGGGGTTGTCGGCAGGGTAACAGCTGCAAGGCACCTGTACAGTTTTTATCGCTGGCTGTCACTTGACTGAATGGCACCGGGCCCGCCGAAATAGGCGCCTGCTGCCAAAGGAAAACAACAATGGACTTATCGAGCCTGCTGCTCTTCATCCCCGCCTGCTTCGCCCTGAACATGGCCCCGGGGCCGAACAACCTGCTGTCGCTGCACAACGCCAGCCGCTACGGGCTGCGCACCGCCTGTGTGGCCGGTGCCGGGCGCATTCTGGCGTTCAGTGGCATGATTGCGCTGGCGGCCATGGGCCTGGCGGTGGTGCTGCATACCAGTGAATATCTGTTTCTGGCCATCAAAGTGGTGGGCGCGGGTTACCTGTTCTACATTGCCTGGCAACTGTGGCGGGCTCCGGTGGGCGTGGCTGCGAGCACCGGCGGTGAGCTGCGGGGCATGTGGCACCTGGCGCGGCAGGAATGCTTCGTAGCGGCCGGCAACCCGAAGGCGATCCTGATTTTCACTGCGTTCCTGCCGCAGTTCGTAACCGTCGACAGTCGTATGCCGGTCAGTGAGCAGTTCCTCTGGCTGGGAGCGCTGTTCCTGGTGCTGGAATGGGCAGCGATCGCCCTCTATGCAGGCCTTGGCGCCTACCTGCAGCGCTGGTTCAGCCAGCCAGGTCCGCGGCGCCTGTTCAACCGGGTCAGCGCCTCGCTGTTGGGTTGCGCTGGCCTCGGCCTACTGGTGGCGCGTCGCTAGGGTTCAACCCGGGTAGTAAGCTGTAAATGTCAGGTGGCACAGGGCCAGTGCGTTAGTCGCGGTAGAAGGTTTGCACCAGGTGATAGCCGAACTTGCTCTTGATCGGGCCGTGTACCACGCGCAGGGGCTTCTTGAAGATGACCTGGTCGATGGCGCCGACCATTTGCCCTGGGCGGACTTCACCCAAGTCGCCGCCCCGTTTGCCGGACGGGCAAGTCGAGAACTTTTTCGCCAGCACGTCGAACGCCTCGCCATTGGCGATACGCTGCTTGAGCTTTTCGGCTTCGTCAGCGGTCTTGACCAGAATATGGCGGGCTTGAGCTTTCATGGATTACCTGTGCTTCGGGGGGGGGGCGAAAAGCGCGCATTATGCCTGATTGCTGCGCGTTTGTGGCCTTTCACCCAGGCCCGTGGGCGGTGCTATCGCACCGCTGATAGCGCATCGGCCAGCAGCCGTTCGGCGGCAAACACCGGCAAAAACCGCTGCCAACCACCGCGGGAGCCTGCGTCACTGGGCCAACCAGCCCCCGTCAACGTTCCAGGCGGCACCACGCACCTGGCTACCCGCTTCGCTGCACAGGAAAAGCACAAGCTCGCCCAGGTGCTGCGGGGTAACGAAGGCCAGCGAAGGTTGCTTTTCCGCCAGCAGGTCATGCTGCGCCTGCAGCGCATCGCCACCGTTGGCGGCACGGTCATCGATCTGTTGCTGCACCAGCGGAGTCAGCACCCAGCCCGGGCAAATGGCGTTGCAGGTGACAGGGCTGGTGGCGGTTTCCAGGCCCACGACCTTGGTCAGGCCCACTACGCCATGCTTGGCGGCCACGTACGCCGCCTTGCCGGTCGAACCGACCAGGCCATGCACAGAGGCAATGTTGATGATGCGCCCCCAATTGCGCGTGCGCATGCCCGGCAGCGCCAGGCGTGTGCCATGGAAGACCGCCGACAGGTTGAGCGCGATGATCTTGTCCCAGCTTTGCACCGGAAACCGTTCGACCGGGGCCACATGCTGGATACCAGCGTTGTTGACCAGGATGTCGACGCCGCCGAACTCGCGCTCGGCCGCGGCGAACAATGCCTCGATCTGGGCCACCTCGGCCAGGTCGGCCGGGTGATGGATGGCTTTTACCCCATGCCGGGCAATTTCCGCCAGGGCGGGTGCCGGGTCGCCAAAACCGTTGAGGACGATGTTGGCACCGGCCCGGGCCAGTACCTGGGCGATACCCAGGCCGATGCCGCTGGTCGAGCCGGTCACGAGTGCAGTCTTGCCGTTGAGGGTCATGCAGTGCTCCTTAGACAATGCCAGTGGCGTAGAACGTGGCAATTACCACGAACACTGCCAGGGTCTTGATCAGGGTAATACCGAAAATGTCCTTGTAGGCTTCCCGGTGGGTCAGGCCGGTGACTGCCAGCAGGGTGATCACCGCGCCGTTGTGCGGCAGGGTGTCCATGCCGCCGCTGGCCATGGCCGCTACCCGGTGCAGCACCTCGAGCGGAATGTTGGCGGCATGGGCGGCGGCGATGAAGGTGTCACCCATGGCGGCCAGCGCAATACTCATGCCGCCCGAGGCAGAGCCGGTGATACCGGCCAACAGGGTGACGGTGATGGCTTCATTGACCAGGGGGTTGGGGATGCCGCGCAGGGCATCGGCCAGCACCAGGAAGCCAGGCAGCGAGGCGATCACTGCGCCAAAGCCATACTCCGAGGCCGTGTTCATGGCTGCCAGCAAGGCGCCGCCGACAGCACTTTTGGTGCCTTCGGCCAAACGGCTGCGGATGGCGCCGAAGGCACATGCCAGCACCATCAAGATGCCGACCAGCAATGCTGCCTGTACCGCCCAGATGGCGGTCAGCTTGGTCACGTCGCTGTTCACTGGGGCACTCATGCCGGGCAGTTGCAAGCTGTGGCTGGCGCCGTACCACTGCGGGATCCAGTGGGTGAACAGCAGGTTCATCACCCCCACCAGCATCAACGGGGATATCGCCAGCCAGGGGTTGGGCAACCTCAGGTCGGCAGCGGTTTCCGGTTCGTTGCGCAAGTCGGTGCCATACCCTTCACCGGCACGCTGGGCTTTGTTGCGCTGGCGCTGCAGGTAGGCCATGCCGGTGCAGAACACGAACAGTGTGCCGATCAGGCCCAGCCAGGGTGCGGCCCAGGCGGTGGTGTTGAAAAAGGTGCTGGGGATGATGTTCTGGATCTGCGGGGTACCGGGCAGGGCGTCCATGGTGAATGAAAACGCCCCCAAGGCAATGGTGGCCGGGATCAGCCGTTTGGGGATGTTGCTCTGGCGGAACATCTCGGCCGCAAACGGGTATACCGCAAACACCACCACGAACAGCGAGACGCCGCCGTAGGTCAGCAACGCACAGACCAGCACGATCACCAGCATGGCCTGGCGGGTGCCGAGCAGGCGGATGGCAGCGGCCACGATCGAGCGGGAAAAGCCGGACAGCTCGATCAGTTTGCCGAACACCGCACCCAGCAGGAACACCGGGAAATACAGCTTGATGAAGCCCACCATTTTTTCCATGAAAACCCCGGTGAAGGCGGGGGCAACGGCGGACGGGTCAGTGAGCAGAACGGCGCCGAGGGCCGCGATAGGGGCGAACAGTATGACGCTGTAGCCGCGGTAGGCGGCCAGCATCAGCAGGGCCAGCGCGGCAAGGGCGATGAGCACGGTCATCGTGTTTCTCCTGGGTGAGTCTTGTTGTTATCGGTTTGCAGGAGAAAGCGGATATCGTGCCAATTTTTAACTTATTGATTTACATGGAGTTTTTATTTTTTGCAGTGTTTCAGTCTCTGTTTTGAGATTTTGTTGTTCAAGCGCCCGCACCATCTCCTCCCAGATTTGCACGCTGCCTGTCTGCACAACCGAGCTTGTTAGGCTATCTCTAAAAGGAGACAAAAGTCTCTGCTTAGAGACCAAGCGCCACCATCTTCTTGTACAGGGTAGAGCGCCCCAGCCCCAGCGCCTTTGCCGCCTGCGGCACGTTGCCGGCATGGTCCGCCAACGCCCCGGCGATCAGTGACCGCTCGAATGCCTCGCACGCCTCGCGGTAGGTCTGGCGCACCGGTGCCGCCGACAGCGGACTCAACGGCCCCAACGCCGCACGCAAGTCCGCCACCCCCAGGCGTGGTTGATCGGCCAGCAAGGTCGCCCGCTCCAGCACGTTGCGCAGTTCACGGATATTCCCCGGCCAGGCATGGCGTGCCAGCAGTTGCTGCGCTTCGGTTTCCAGCTCGTATTGGCTGCCCAGCTCTGCCAGCACGGCCTCGCATAACGCCGGCAGGTCCTCCAGCCGCTGCCGCAGCGGGGGTACTTCGATCGGTAACACGTTCAGCCGGTAGTACAGGTCGGCGCGGAATGCGCCGCGGGCCATGGCCGCCTGCAGGTCGATGGACGTGGCCGCAATGATGCGCACGTCGCTGCGCAGCATCTGGTTCGACCCCACCGGCTCGTATTCCTTTTCCTGCAGCACCCGCAGCAGCTTGCTTTGCAAGGCCAGCGGCATGTCGCCGATTTCATCGAGGAACAATGTGCCGCCTTCGGCCAGTTGCAGCTTGCCGCTGCGGCCTTTGCGGTCCGCCCCGGTAAAGGCACCGGGCGCGGTGCCGAAGAACTCGGCCTCCAGCAGTGTTTCCGGGATAGCGGCGCTGTTGATGCTGACGAACGCTTTGTGGGCCCGGGCCGAGGCGGCGTGGATGGCGTGCGCCAGCAACTCCTTGCCCGTGCCCGTCTCGCCCAGCAACAGCACCGGCGAGTCACTGCCTGCACCGCGCCGCGCACGGCGCTTGGCTTCCAGGCTGGCAGCGCTGCTGCCAACGAACTGCGCAAAGCTGTACTTGGCCTGGCGGGCGCGCAGTTGCGAGCGGGTCGAGGCAAGCTCCTGCTGCATGCTCGAATAACGCTTGAGCAGCGGCGACAGGCTGCGCAACTGATCGAACAGGGCAAAACCGATGGCGCCGATCAGCGCGCCTTGGTCGTCGTGGATAGGCAGGCGCATGACCACCAACGGCTCGTTCGGCGTGTCCAGCATGTCCAGCAGGATAGGCCGGCCATTGCTCACCACCTCGCGCATCAGGCTACCTGGGATCACTGCTTCGCAGGGCTGGCCAATCGCACTGGCCGCGTCCGCCAGGCCAAAGCGCCGGGCATAGCGTTCGTTCATCCAGGCGATACGCGCCTGGCGGTCGACGATCACCGTACCCTCGCTGGACTGTTCGATGATCTCGAACAACGAACGGATCGCCAGTTGCCGAACGTGGGGGTAGTCCTTGAGGCTGTCGCTGTCGTGCATGGAAAAAGTCCTGAATACGTTGTTTGCCCGCGCCGGCACCTTGCCTGAAACGTCAGCCTTTCGGGTCAAACGCCTGCCGCAAGGCATCGCCGATGAACACCAGCAGCGACAAGATCAGCGCCAGGGCAAAGAACGCGGTAAAGCCCAGCCACGGTGCCTCCAGGTGTTGCTTGCCCTGGGTCACCAACTCCCCCAGCGAGGCGCTGCCCGCGGGCATGCCGAAACCGAGGAAGTCCAGCGCGGTCAGCGTGGTGATGGCCCCGGTGAGCATGAACGGCACGTAGGTCAGTGTGGCATTCAAGGCATTGGGCAAGATATGCCGCAGCATGACCTGGCTGTCTGGCAAACCCAGCGCCCGGGCTGCTTTGACGTATTCCAGGTTGCGCCCCCGCAGGAACTCGGCCCGCACCACGTCGACCAGGGTCAGCCATGAAAACAGCGCCATGATCCCCAGCAGCCACCAGAAATCCGGCTCGACGAACCCGCTGAGGATGATCAGCAGGTACAACACCGGCAGCCCGGACCATACCTCCAGCAGGCGCTGGCCGAACAGGTCGACCCAGCCGCCGTGGTAGCCCTGCAGGGCGCCTGCCGTCACCCCGATGACCACGCTGATCACGGTCAGGGCAAAGGCAAACAGCAAAGACACCCGCGTGCCATACAACACCCGGGCCAGCACATCACGGCCCTGGTCATCGGTACCCAGCCAGTTGCTGCTGCTCGGTGGGCTGGGCGTTGGGACCTGCAAGTCGTAGTTCGGGGTGTCGGCGCTGAACGGGATCGGTGCGAACAGCATCCAGCCGCCCTGGTCCTCGATCAGCTTGCGCACGTAGGCGCTGCGGTAGTCGGGCTGGAACGGCAGCTGGCCGCCAAATTGCTGCTCGGTATAACGCTTGAGCGCCGGTACGTACAGTTCGCCCTGGTAGCCCAGTAGCAACGGCTTGTCGTTGGCCACCAGCTCGGCGCCCAGGCTCAGCGACAGCAGGGCGGCGAATACCCACAGCGATACCCAGCCCAGGCGGTTGCGGCGAAAGCGTTGCAGGCGCCGGCGCGCCACAGGCGACAGCATCAGTGTGCCCTCGTGTCGAAGTCGATGCGCGGGTCCAGCAAGGTGTAGGCCAGGTCGCCGATCAGGCGGATCAGCAGCCCTGCCAAGGTGAAGATGAACAACGTACCGAAGACGATGGGGTAGTCGCGGGACACGGCGGCGTCGTAGCTCATGCGGCCCAGGCCATCCAGTGAGAAAATTACCTCGATCAGCAGCGAGCCGGCGAAGAACACGCTGATCAGTGCCTGTGGCAACCCTGCCACCACCAGCAGCATGGCGTTGCGCAATACATGGCCGTAGAGCACCCGCCGCTCACTCAGGCCCTTGGCGCGGGCGGTGACCACGTACTGGCGCGAAATTTCGTCGAGGAAGGCATTTTTGGTCAGCAAGGTGAGGGTGGCGAACCCGCCGATCACCAGGGCGCCGATGGGCAGTACCAGGTGCCAGAAGTAGTCGGCCACCTTGCCGAGCAGGCTCAGCTCGTCGAAGTTGTCGGAAACCAGGCCACGCACCGGAAACCAGTTCAGCGAAGTGCCGCCGGCAAACACCACGATCAGCAACAGGGCGAACAGGAACGAGGGCAGGGCGTAGCCGACCACGATCAGTGCGCTGCTCCAGGCATCGAAGTGGCTGCCGTGGCGCACCGCCTTGCGAATGCCCAGGGGGATGGACACCAGGTAGGTGATCAGCGTGGCCCAAAAGCCCAGCGACAGGGTGACCGGCAGTTTGTCGAGGATCAGGTCGGTGACCTTGGCACCCCGGAAAAAACTGTTGCCGAAGTCCAGCCGGGCATACTGGCCCAGCATCAGCCAAAGGCGCTCGGGCGCTGACTTGTCGAAGCCGTACTGGCGCTTGATCTCTTCGATCAGTTTGGGGTCGAGCCCGCGGGTGGCGCGTGATTCACCGTGCACAACCTCCGAGCGCGCACCGGGGGCGCCACCGCCGATGCCTTGCAGGCGCGCCACGGCTTGTTCCACCGGGCCGCCTGGCGCGGCCTGCACGATGACGAAGTTGACCAGCAGAATCGCCAGCAAGGTCGGGATGATCAGCAGCAGGCGGCGCAACAGGTAGCGGGTCATGGGGCGGCGTTCCGGCGTATGGCCATCTGTTCATTGGTCAGCGCCGTTGGGTTGATCTCCCACCAGGTGTCCAGGCCTTCATCGTAGGTGGCCGGAACCTTGGGCAAGCCGAAGCGGTTCCACCAGACGGTAGAGCTGCCTGGCGGGTAGTAGTTGGGGATCCAGTAGTAATTCCACTGCAGCACCCGGTCCAGGGCGTGAGCGTGGCGCAGCATGTCGGCCTCGCTGGCAGCGCGTACCAGGCCGTCGATCAGGTGGTCGACGGCCGGGTCCTGCAGCACCATCAGGTTGTTCGAACCGGGGTCGTGGGCAGCGGCCGAGCCGAAGTAGTTGTACAGCTCGGCACCCGGTGAAAGCGTCACCGGGTAGCCGGTCACGACCATGTCGTAGTCACGGGCCATCAGCCGGTTGACGTACTGCGCCGAGTCGACGTTACGGATGTTCAGGGTAACGCCGATCTGTGCCAGGTTGCGCTTCCAGGGCAACAACAGGCGCTCCATGCCGGCCTGGCCGTTGAGGAAGGTGAACGCCAGTGGCTCACCTTCGCGGTTGACCAGGCGGTCGCCATCGGCATGCCAGCCGGCCTGCTGCAGCAGGGCCAGGGCTTGCAACTGCTGGGCGCGGATGATTCCCGAGCCATCAGTGACCGGTGCCGTGAACACGTGGTCGAAGACTTCCTGCGGCACCTGGCCACGCAGCGGTTCGAGCAGTCTCAGCTCGCCGGCATCGGGTAGCTGGCGGGCGGCCAGCGGTGTATTGGAAAACATGCTCTGCTGGCGGATGTACAGGTTGCGCATCATCTGCCGGTTGCTCCACTCGAAGTCCCAGAGCATGCCCAGTGCCTGACGCACACGGCGGTCCTTGAACTGCGGCCGGTCCAGGTTGAACACGAAGCCCTGGGCTACCTGCGGTTTGGCTGGGCCCAGGTGGGCCCGCTGCAGGCGACCGTCGTCCAGTGTGGCCCCGTTGTAACCCAGGGTGTAGGCGGTTGCGGAGAACTCGCGGTTGTAATCGTAGCCCCCGCCCTTGAGCACCTGGCGCGCCACCTCGGTGTCGCCGAAGTACTCGATGCGCAGTTTGGCGAAATTGTAGCGGCCACGGCTGGCCGGCAGGTCACGGGCCCACCAGGTGGGGTCACGCTCGAAGGTGATGCTGCGGCCATTGTCGATCTGGCCGATGCGGTAGGGCCCACTGCCGACCGGTTTGTCGAAGCCGGCCCCGTTGGCGAAATCGCGTTGCTGCCAGTCGTGCTCGGGCAGCACGGGCAAGCTGGCCAGGTCCAGCGCCAGGGTACGGCCGTGCTCGGGCTTGAAGTCGAAGCGGATGCTGCGCGGGCCTTCCACGGTCACCGCGCTGACGTCGGCGAACTGGGTGCGGTAGGTCAGGCTGCCTTTGCTCATCAGCAGGTCGTAGGTGAAGCGCACGTCTTCGGCGCGCACCGGCTTGCCGTCGGCAAAGGTCGCCCGTGGGTCGATATCGAAACGCAGCCAGGCGTCATCCGGGCCACGCTCCATGCGCCGGGCGATCAGCCCATAGACGGTGTAGGGTTCGTCGAATGAGCGCACGGCCAGGGGTGCGAACAACAGGCCATCGACCTGGCTGACACCAATACCTTTGTCGATGTACGGCAGGATATGGTCGAACTGGCCAATCTCGATGGCCGAGCGGCGCAGCATGCCGCCCTTGGGGGCGCTGGGGTTCACATAGTCGAAATGCTGGAAACTGGCGCCGTAGCGGGGGGCTTCGCCGTACACCGTGAGGGCATGGGTGGGGGCGGCCAGGGTATCGAGGGCGAAACAAAGCAGCAACAGGCACCACAACCCATGCAGAAGCGGGTTACCCCGCGAATACGCCCGAGCATGCAGCCTCGTTGCCTGAGCTGACGTATTCGCGTGTGAACCCGCTGCCACCAGGGGCATGAACAGCTGTTGGCTGCTTAGTCCTGACGGCTGGTGACTTCCAGCAGGTGGTAGCCGAACTGGGTCTTTACCGGGCCTTGCACGGTATTCACAGGTGCGCTGAATACCACGGTGTCGAATTCCTTGACCATCTGGCCTGGGCCGAACGAACCCAGGTCACCGCCCTGGCGGCTGGACGGGCAGGTGGAGTTGGCTTTGGCGATTTCAGCGAAATCGGCACCGGCTTCGATCTGGGCTTTCAGTTCGTTGCACTTGTCTTCGCTGGCAACGAGGATGTGACGGGCGGTTGCACGGGCCATGGGTACTGCTCCTTGGGGTAAAAAGTGCAAGCCTAGCGCACTTGTCCGGGGTATGTCTCGCCAGGCTTGCAACCATCGGCTCACAGTTGTTGTGCGGCTTCGCGCAACAGCGTTTCGGTCGAGGCCCAACCCAGGCAGCCGTCGGTGATCGACACGCCGTACTTCAGGGCGCCCTTGCCCAGCGCCTGGCAACCGTCGAACAGGTGGCCTTCGATCATCACGCCCACCAGCGAGCGGTCGCCGCTCAGGCGTTGCGCCAGCACCTCATTGAACACCGCAGGCTGGCGCGCTGGGTCCTTGCCGCTGTTGGCATGGCTGCAATCGACCATGATCCGTGGCTGCAAGCCAGCCTTGGCCAGCGCCTGGCGGGCGAGGGCAATGCTAGGGGCATCGTAGTTGGGCCCTTTGTGGCCGCCGCGCAGTACCAGGTGGGTGTCGGGGTTGCCCAGGGTTTCGATGATCGCCGGGTGGCCTTGCGCGTCCAGGCCGAAGTGGCGGTGCGGGTGTGCAGCGCTGCGCATGGCGTCGCTGGCTACGGCAATACCACCGTCGGTGCCGTTCTTGAAGCCCACCGGCAGCGCCAGGCCACTGACCATTTCGCGGTGGATCTGCGATTCGGTGGTACGCGCGCCTACCGCAGCCCAGGCCAGCAGGTCGTCGAAGTAGCCCGCGGCCAGCGGTTGCAGCAACTCGGTGGCGATGGGCAGGCCGCGCTCGATCATGCTAAGCATCAGCCCGCGAGACAGGGCGATGCCGGCATGCATGTCGTCGCTGCCATCCAGGTGCGGGTCATACGCCAGGCCTTTCCAGCCCACCGTGGTACGCGGTTTTTCAACGTAGGCGCGCATCACCAACAGCAGCTTGTCGTCGACGTCGCGGCTGAGGGCGGCCAGGCGGTCGGCGTATTCCAGCGCGGCGCGCGGGTCGTGGATCGAGCACGGGCCGACGATCACCAGCAGGCGCTGATCGTGGCCTTCGAGGATGTTGCGTATAGCCTGGCGGTGGGCATGTACTTGCTGGGCCAGGTCTGTGGCGAGCGGCATTTGCTGTTTAAGCAGGTGCGCACTGGGGAGGCGTTTGCTGACTGCGGTGTTGGCCGCTTGCGGCTGGGTCAGGGGCAGGGCGAGGCTGGAGGCGTGCATGGCATTTTTCCCTGGGCGGACGGCGGGGGCTGGCCCGCTCGGTCGGCCCTATCGAGGTGTTCGACAGATCGTTGAATTACTGTTGGCTGCTGCATTGCCACCTGTGCAAGACCGATCGGAGGCGGCTGGCTGGCCCGAGCGGGATTGGCTAAATCGCCAGGTGTAGGTGTCGGCGTAGTAATAGGTGGCGTAGTTCATGAAGCGGTCCTCAATGTGAATCAATGGTTTTTTCAAAGGCCTGAAACGCAAAACCCCCGGTCGGGGAGCCGACCGGGGGTTTGAGTATTCTCATGTTCGGCGGCCCCTCGAAGGTGGGCGCCGTGCAGGTATCGGCGCCTAGTGGCTAAACCAATACCCGAAGTAATAGCTTGCTGGAGCTACGCAGCCGGCAACGGCCAGCACAGGGCGCGGTTGGCGACCGGTGTGGTTGGCGAGGTGGCGGATGTGTGTTGGCATGTTGCGCTCCAGTGAATGAGCCCGAGCTTACTGCAGTTCGGCTGGGCCATTCAATGGATAAATACTATGTGTCCAATCATTTATTTGTGTACTGAATGGTTAAACGGCCCTGTCAACGGCTGTCCTGATCTTCAGAGGTGCCACCGCTGGCGCCGGCACCCGAGCCAGTAGCCTCGCCGGTGCTGTTGGAGCCGCCCGTGGCGCCATCGGCGGCGTCGGTGCTGCTGCCGGTGTCGCTGCTGTCATTGCTTTTGCCGCTGCCAGGGGTGTTGACGCTGCTGCCCTCACCGGCAGTCTTGCCGCCAGACTGGTCGGTTTGTGGGTGGCTGTCGGTGTTGGTGGCCGTGGCGGCGAAGCTGGTGCCAGCGAGTGGGGTCAGCGCCAGTGCCAGGCACAGGGAGAGCGGGCGAATGCGGATCATGGGATATCTCCATCGTGCGGATGATCTGTCATTCGTTTGGCCTGGTGAGCCGGGCTGGGTGCCGTTCGGGCGACGAGCGGTAAGCGCAACAAGCGATGGGGGCCGCTGCGCCGGGCCGGCGATCAGCGAGGTTGCGCGTGTTCCTGCAGCAACTCGGGGCTGTTGAAGTTGCTCAAGCGGCGATCGTCTGCGCTGCACTCAAGTGCTTGCACCTTGTCGCGCAACAGGGCCTTTTGCAAGCTCCGCTCACCCTCGGCCCAGGCTTGCTCCAGCACCGGCAACAACTGGCGCGGCAGCACGCTGAACATCGGCTGCCAGTAGCCGCCCTGGTGCGCCATCGCGGCACTGTCATTGGCCGCAGCAACCCGCAGCAGGTCTTCGATCAGTGCGCGGTCGACCAGCGGTGCATCGCAGGCCAGCACCACCACCCATGCATGCCGCGCCACCTTGAGCCCGGCAATCACCCCCGCCAGCGGCCCGGGGAAGTCGTTGTCGGCATCGCCCACCAACTGGTCGGCATACACCCGGTAGGCCTGCTGGTTGCGGTTGCAGGAAATCACCAGGTCGTCAGTCAGGGGCCGCAGCACGCGATGGATTGCGGCCACCAGTGGCTCGCCCTGCCAGCTGATCAAGCCCTTGTCCCGGCCGCCCATGCGTTGCCCGCGGCCCCCCGCGAGGATCAGGGCAGAGCAGGTGAGCAATTGTTCAGTCATTGGCTAAAGTCCGAGGCAGGCACGAAGGCAACCCTCACACGCACGACAGCGGTTGTCCAGTGGACGTGAGCGCGGGGCCAGGGCACTGACATTTTTGCCAGTTGTGCCCGCCGCTGCTTCTCCCTTGAATAGGGCTGCAGCCTTGCCCGCGCAATGAGGGCAAGCCAGATTCCCAGGAGAAGGCAATTGAACAAAGCGCAACTTATTGAACAGGTAGCAGCGCGCGCCGAACTCAGCCAGGCGATGGCCAAAAAGGCAGTCGATGCCTTCATCGACGGGATCAAGGCATCGCTGAGCACACACACGCCTGTCGCTTTGGTCGGTTTCGGCAGGTTCGAGACTGCCCGAAGGCCAGCGCGGGTCGGCAGGGCCCCGCGGTCTGGCAAACCGCTGAACATTCCGGCGGCGATGACGGTCAAGTTTCGAGCTGGCAAGGCCCCCAAGGACGCCGTCAGATTCAACGGGGAGGCCGACGCCAAGACCAAACCCCGCAAGTGAACGCAGAAGGTCACTGGGGACCCTCATTCAGGGGCTGTCGTGCAGCGCCTCGCCGGCCGTTACGGTTTTGCGCGTGCCAGCCAGCCGCATCACGCTGACGAAGAACACCGGCACGAATACCACCGCCAACGTTGCGCTCAGCATGCCGCCGATAACCCCGGTGCCGATCGCCTGTTGGCTGGCCGAGCTGGCACCGCTGGCGATCGCCAAGGGCACCACGCCGAGGATGAACGCCAGCGATGTCATCACGATCGGCCGCAGGCGCAGGCGGGCGGCCTGTACGGCGGCATCGGCGGCGTCCACGCCTTGGTCGACCAGGTGCTTGGCGAACTCAATGATCAGAATGGCGTTCTTCGCCGACAGGCCAATCAAGGTGATCAGGCCGACCTTGAAGAACACGTCGTTGGGCATGCCCCGCAGGGTTACCGCCAGGACCGCACCCAGCACGCCGAGCGGCACTACCAGCAGCACTGCGGTGGGTATCGACCAGCTCTCGTACAGCGCAGCCAGGCACAGGAACACCACCAGCAGCGACAGCGCCATCAACATCGGCGCCTGGCTGCCGGACAGGCGTTCTTGCAGTGACAGGCCGGTCCATTCCAGGCCGGCACCGGCGGGCAGTTGCGCCACCAGGCGCTCGATTTCGGCCATGGCTTCGCCCGAGCTGTAGCCGGCGGCCGGTTCGCCGGAAATCGACACCGCCGGGTAGCCGTTATAACGCGTCAATTGCACCGGGCCGCTGACCCATTTGGCCTGGACGAACGCGGCCAACGGCACCATCTTGCCGCTGCTGTTGCGCACATGCATGTTCAGCAGGTCTTGCACCTGGCTGCGCTGGTCGCCTTCGGCCTGCACCACCACGCGCTGCATGCGGCCCTGGTTCGGGAAGTCGTTGACGTAGCTGGAGCCCACTGCCACGTCGAGTACCGAGCCAATATCGGCAAACGTCACGCCCAGGGCATTGGCCTGGCGGCGGTCGATCTCCAGCTGCACCTGCGGGCTTTCCGCCAGCGAGGCTTCGCGCACGTTGCTCAGTACCTTGCTCTTGCCGGCCTGCTCGAGCAGCTGGTCACGCGCCGCCATCAGCGCGCGGTGGCCCATGCCACCCCGGTCCTGCAGGCGGAACTCGAAGCCGGTCGACTCGCCAAGCCCGTCGATGGGCGGCGGCAGCACGGCGTAGGCCACCGCATCCTTGAGTTGCGTGAAGGCCTGGTTGGCGCGCTCGGCAATCGACTGGGCAGTGTGTTCGGCACCGCGCTCGGACCAGTCCTTGAGGGTGGTGAAGGCCAGCGCGGCGTTCTGCCCGCTGCCCGAGAAGCTGAAACCCAGGATCAGTGTGGTGTTGCCGACCCCCGGTTCTTCACTGTTGTGCGCCTCGATCTGGGCGGCCACCTGTTCGGTGCGCATGCGGCTGGCGCCCGGCGGCAGCTGGATGTCCGTAATGGTGTAGCCCTGGTCTTCGGTGGGCAGGAACGCCGTGGGCAGCTGGCTCAAGCCATAGCCCAATACCCCCAGCAGCAGCGCATACAGCAACAGGTAGCGCCCGCTGCGTTGCAGCGCTTGCATGACCCAGCGCTGGTAGCCATCGCTCATGCCCTCGAAACGGCGGTTGAACCAGCCGAAGAAACCCTTGCGTGCATGCTGTTCGCCCTTGGCCACAGGCTTGAGCAGCGTGGCGCACAGTGCCGGGGTCAGGCTGAGGGCGAGGAATGCCGAGAACAGGATCGATACCGCCATGGCGACCGAAAACTGTTGGTAGATCACACCCACCGACCCTTGCATGAAGGCCATGGGCAGGAACACCGCCACCAGTACCAGGGTGATGCCGATGATCGCGCCGCTGATCTGGCTCATGGCCTTGCGCGTGGCTTGCCGGGGCGGCAAGCCTTCTTCGGCCATGATGCGTTCGACGTTTTCCACCACCACGATGGCGTCATCGACCAGGATGCCGATGGCCAGCACCATGCCGAACAGGGTCAGCACGTTGATCGAGAAACCCAGCGCCAGCATTACGGCGAAGGTGCCCATCAGTGCCACCGGTACCACCAGGGTCGGGATCAGCGTGTAGCGCAGGTTCTGCAGGAACAGGAACATCACCGCGAACACCAGCAGCATGGCTTCGAACAGGGTACTGATGACCTGCTCGATCGACACCTTGACGAACGGCGAGGTGTCGTAGGGGATGTCGTACCTGACCCCCTCGGGGAAGTAGCGCGCCAGGTCCTGCAGTTTCGCCCGTACCAGGGTGGCGGTCTGCATGGCATTGGCGCCCGGTGCCAGTTGCACGCTGAAGGCCGTTGCCGGCTTGCCGTTCAAGCGGGTGCCGTACTGGTATTCCTGTGCGCCGACTTCCACCCTGGCGACATCGCCAAGGGTGACCACGGAGCCGTCGGGGTTGGCGCGCAGCACAATGGCGGCGAACGCTTCCGGCGTGCTCAGCTGGCCTTTGACCACCACGTTGGCCGTGATTTCCTGAGTGCTGCGGCTCGGCAGGTCGCCAATGCTTCCAGGGGCTACCTGGGCGTTCTGGCCGGCGATGGCGTCGGCCACGTCGTTGGGCGTGAGGTTGAAACCGACCAGTTTGCGCGGGTCGATCCAGATGCGCATGGCCCGTTCCGAGCCATACAGCTGGGCCTTGCCGACGCCTTTGAGGCGGCGTATTTCATCCATCACGTTACGCGCCAGAATGTCCGACAGGGCGGTTTCGTCGAGTTTGCCGTCTGTGGAGGTGAGGGTGGCCAGCAGCAGAAAGCCGGTGGACACCTTCTCGACCTGCAGGCCCTGCTGGGTGACCGGCCGCGGCAGGCGGGACTCGACCACCTTCAGGCGGTTCTGCACGTCGACCTGGGCCAGGTCCGGGTGGGTACCCGGGGCGAAGGTGGCGGTAATGGTGGCGCTGCCCAGGCTGCTCTGGGATTCGAAGTACAGCAGGTTGTCGGCGCCGTTGAGTTCCTGTTCGATCAGGCTGACCACGCTTTCGTCCATGGTGGCTGCCGAGGCGCCGGGGTATACGGCGTAGATCTCGACCTGCGGCGGTGCCACGTTAGGGTATTGGGCCACCGGCAGTTGCGGGATGGCCAGCGCGCCGGCCAGCAGGATGAACAGCGCGACCACCCAGGCGAATACCGGGCGGTCGATGAAGAATTGCGGCATGGGTCAGGCCCTCACTGGCCGTTGTGCTGTGCGATGGGCGGCGTTTGTGGGCTGGGGTCGACCTGCACCTGGTCGCCGGCCTTGACGTGCTGCAGGCCCTCGATGACCACGCGCTCACCAGCGGCCAGGCCGGCGCTGACGATCCAGCGGTCGCCCAGGGTATTGCCCAGCACCACCTCGCGCTCGCTCACCCGCGCCTGCGGGTCGACCACCAGTACCTTGGGCTCCCCGGCGCTGTCACGCAGAATGGCGCGCTGCGGCACACTCAGGCCGTGGGGTTGCACGGCCTGCTCGAGGCGCACGCGCACGTAGCTGCCGGGCAACAGGTCCAGGTCCGGGTTGGGGAACTCGCTGCGCAGGGTGATCTGGTTGGTGCTGGGGTCGACGCTGATGTCGGAGAACAGCAATTTGCCCGGCAGTGGGTAGGCGCTGCCGTCGTCCTGGATCAGCGTCGCCCGGGCCTGACCGTCGCCCACCTGCTGCAGCTCGCCCGCGCGCAAGGCGCGGCGCAGGGCATTGAGCTCGCGGGTGGATTGGGTGACATCGGCGTGGATCGGGTCCAGTTGCTGAATGGTCGCCAGCGGGGTGCTCTCGTTTTGCCCGACCAGCGCGCCTTCTGTGACCTGGGCACGGCCAATTCGCCCGGAGATGGGCGCGGTGACCGTGGCATAGCCGAGGTTGAGGCGTGCGCGCGCCAGTGCCGCCTTGGCTTCGGCTACGGCGGCATCGGCCTGCAGCAGGCTGGCCTTGGCATTGTCGTATTCCTGGCGGCTGACCGCCTTGTCGTCGACCAGCTGGCGGTAGCGCTGCTCTTGCAGGCGGGCCTGGTAGCGAGTGGCTTCCGCCTTGGCCAAGGTTGCGCGGGCACTGTCGTGGTCGGCTTTGAACGGCGCCGGGTCGATCAGGAACAGCACATCGCCTTGCCTGACGTCACTGCCTTCGCGGTACACCCGCTTGAGCACCACGCCGGCGACCCGCGCGCGCACTTCTGCGGTACGCGGGGCCAGGATGCGGCCACTGAGTTCGCTGCTGATGGCCAAGGGCTGCAGTTGCAGGGTTTCCACCCGTACTTGCGGGGTGGGTGCCTGTTCGTCTTGCTCGGCGCTGTTGCCGCAGCCGGCCAGGGACAGGCTCAGAAACGCCAGAAGCGCCACTGGGCGCAGGCGAAGGGAGAGGGTAGTAGGCATGCGGATCTTCCGATGATGACGGGGTATATGCTACGGCAGGCATTGCTGGGCGGCTGTTAATACCTGTAGGGCGAGTGTGAAAAAATGTAAAGAACAAGCCTGTGGTGTTGCAGTGTTCTATATCCTGAGTATTCCTGTGCCGGCTTCTTCGCGGGCTTGCCCGCTCCCACAAGGACCGCACAGTATCTGAAATCTGTGCTGTACCTGTGGGAGCGGGCAAGCCCGCGAAGAGGCCGGCAAGGCCCAACACAACCTAGATTCCCAAGCACCTATGCCGAATATTCTCCTGGTCGAAGACGACAGCGCCCTGTCCGAGTTGATCGCCAGCTACCTGCAACGCAACGACTTCCACGTCCAAGTGATCGCCCGCGGCGATCATGTGCTGGACGAGTACCGCCGGCAAAAGCCCGATCTGGTCATTCTCGACCTGATGCTGCCGGGCCTCGATGGCCTGCAGGTCTGCCGCCTGTTGCGCCAGGAATCGCAAGGCTTGCCGATCCTGATGCTGACCGCCCGTGACGACAGCCACGACCAGGTACTGGGCCTGGAAATGGGTGCCGACGACTATGTGAGCAAACCCTGCGAGCCCCGTGTGCTGCTGGCGCGGGTGCGTACCTTGCTGCGCCGCAGCAGTGTCAACGAGCCACGGCTGGACCACGACCTGATCGTGATCGGCGGCCTGCGCATCGACCTGGCCGAACGCACGGTCAGCTGGCGCGGCGACGAAGTGGAGTTGTCCAGCGGCGAGTACAACCTGTTGGTGGTGCTGGCGCGCAACGCCGGCGAAGTGCTGAACCGCGACCGCATCCTGCAGCAACTGCGGGGCATCGAATTCAATGGCACCGACCGCTCGGTGGACGTGGCCATTTCCAAGCTGCGGCGCAAGTTCGACGACAACGCCGGTGAAGCGCGCAAGATCAAGACCGTATGGGGCAAGGGCTATCTGTTCAGCCGCGTCGAGTGGGAGTGCTGACCGGCCATGCTCAAGATCCTGGTGCGGCTGTACCTGGTGATCATCATTGCCTATGCCGGTGCGCTGCTGCTTATCCCCGACAGTATCGTCGGCCTGTTCCATGATCGGTTCATGGCCTACAACCTGGACCAGGCCAAGGGTGTGCAGTCGATGGTCGTGCGCCAGTTCCGCCAGGCGCCGCGCGAGCAGTGGCCAGCGGTAGCGCAGGAGCTGGCGGGTGATTTCGCACCGCTGCAACTGCGGCTGTTGCCCATGGACCAGGCGGGCCTGAGCGACCAGGAGCAGGCGCGCCTGGCGCAGGGGCTGCACGCGGTACGCATTGGCGAGTGGGGCTATTACGAAACCGTGCTGGCCCCCTTGGACAAACAGTGGCTGGTAGAGCTGCATTCGCCGCCCGACCCGTTCGACATCAACGTATTGTCCTGGGGGGTGACCGTCTTGATCGGTGCCGCCATGCTCGGCTGCCTGCTGCTGTGGGTGTGGCCGCACTGGCGGGACCTGGAGCGCCTGAAGGAAACCGCACGGCGCCTGGGCCAGGGGCACATGGCCGAGCGTACGCACATCTCGCCGCACTCCAACATCGGTGAACTGGCCGGGGTGTTCGATACCATGGCCAGCGACCTTGAGCGGCACGTCAACCAGCAACGCGAGCTGCTCAATGCGGTGTCGCACGAGCTGCGTACGCCGTTGACCCGGCTCGACTTCGGCCTGGTGCTGTTGTTCGACGAAGTGCCGCCAGCCAGCCGCAAGCGCTTGCTGGAACTGGTTGGCCATGTGCGCGAGCTGGATGAGCTGGTGCTGGAATTGTTGTCGTACAGCCGGCTGTACAACGCCGACCAGGCCCGCGAGCGGGTCGAGGTGTCGTTGCTGGAACTGGTCGACAGCGTGCTGGGGGGGTTCGCCGAGGAGCTCGATGGCCGTGGCATCCAGTGGGAAGTTCGCGCCGAAGGCGAGCTACCCCGCTTTGTGCTGGACCCGCGGCTCACCGCCAGGGCCGTGCAGAACCTGGTGCGCAATGCCATGCGTTACTGTGACCAGAGCCTGTTGCTGCGCTTGTGCCTGGACCAGGACGGCGCGTGCCTGTTGACGGTGGAAGACGACGGTATCGGCATTCCGGTAGCGGAGCGGGAGCGGATCTTCCAGCCGTTCTACCGGCTGGACCGCAGCCGTGACCGGAACACCGGTGGTTTTGGCCTGGGCTTGGCGATCAGCCGGCGTGCGGTCGAGGGCCAGGGCGGTACGTTGACTGTCGCACAGTCGGCGCTGGGCGGGGCGCAGTTCCGCATCCGCTTGCCTGCCCGTTAGCAGGCGGCAGGGGCGTACAGGCTTTTTCTTCTCGGCCAGTTCTTGTAGGTTTACAGTTCTTCAAGCCAGGGAGCTGAACATGCAAGGCAAGGCACGCAAGATCGTTCAGGCCATTCTTTACGAGGCCATCGCCGTCGCCTGCGTGGCCCCGGCACTGGCGTTGGCGTTCGGCGCCGGCATGGCGCAATCCACAGTGCTGTCGGTGCTGATGTCAGGCATCGCCATGAGCTGGAACATGGGTTACAACTGGGTGTTCGAGCGCTGGGAGGCGCGCCAGCAGCGGCGTGAACGTACGTTCACCCGGCGCCTGCTGCACGCCCTGGGCTTCGAGGGTGGGTTGGTGCTGATCCTGCTGCCGCTGGTGGCCTACTGGCTGAACGTCAGTCTGTGGGCGGCGCTGCTCACCAACCTGGCATTGTTCGTGTTCTTCTTCGTGTACGCCTTCGTGTTCCAGTGGGGCTTCGACAAAGTGTTCGATGTGCCGCTGTCGGCGCAGCAAGCCAAGTGTTGACGTGGGCCTGCGCGGCAAGCTAAGTTCCTGGTCTATGAACACTTACCCGCACGTGAACGCCATTATTATTACCGCCATTATCAGCTTGGCGGGCTAGCGCGTACGTGCACCGAACCCGCCCTGGAGGCGGGTTTTTTCTCTCTGACTCCTGGGCAACGTAAAAACGCCAAGGAGTCATCGATGACCAGCTTCAGCACACCCCGTACCCCAGCAACCCCCCAGCAACTGCTGTCGGAGCATGTGCGGCGCATTCTTGCCGCGCCGGTGTACGACCTGGCTATCGAAACGCCGCTGCAAGCTGCCCCGGCCTTGTCTGCCCGCCTGGGTAACCAGGTGTTGCTCAAGCGTGAAGACCTGCAGCCGACTTTCTCGTTCAAGATCCGCGGTGCCTACACCCGCCTGTCGCGGCTTGGCACCGCGCAACGCGAGCGCGGGGTCATCACGGCGTCGGCGGGCAACCATGCCCAGGGCGTGGCCCTGGCAGCTGCGCACCTGGGCATGAAGGCCACCATTGTCATGCCCACCACCACACCGTCGTTGAAGGTGGAGGGGGTGCGCTCACGCGGTGGCCATGTGGTGTTGCACGGCGAGAGCTTCCCGCATGCCCTGGCCCATGCCTTGAAACTAGCCGACCAGGCCGGCGCCACCTTCGTGCCGCCGTTCGATGACCCCGATGTCATCGCTGGCCAGGGTACGGTGGCCATGGAAATACTGCGCCAGCACCCGGGTGCGCTGGACGCCATCTTCGTGCCGGTGGGCGGCGGTGGCCTGATCGCCGGTATCGCCGCCTACGTGAAGTACCTGCGCCCCGAAGTGAAGGTGATTGGCGTCGAGCCGGACGACTCCAATTGCCTGCAAGCGGCTATGGCTGCGGGGGAGCGGGTGGTCCTGCCGCAGGTGGGCAGCTTTGCCGATGGGGTGGCGGTGGCGCAGGTCGGCGCGCATTGTTTCGAGTTGTGCCGGCATTTCGTCGACGAGGTGCTGACGGTGAGCAGTGACGAACTGTGCGCAGCGATCAAGGATATCTACGATGACACCCGTTCCATCACCGAGCCTTCCGGCGCATTGGCAGTGGCCGGGATCAAGCAGTATGTGGCGCAGCACGGCGCACAAGGGCAGACCCTGGTGGCGATCGATTCCGGCGCCAACGTCAACTTCGACCGTTTGCGCCATGTGGCCGAGCGCGCCGAACTGGGCGAGCAGCGCGAGGCAATCATTGCAGTGACCATCCCGGAGCAACCCGGCAGCTTCCGGGCGTTCTGCCAGGCACTGGGCAAACGCCAGATCACCGAGTTCAACTACCGCTACTACCCCGGCCAGCAGGCGCGCCTGTTCGTCGGGGTGCAGACCCACCCGGTGCACGACCCGCGCAAGCAACTGCTGGCCAGCCTGGCTGGGCAGGGTTACGCCGTACAGGACCTGACCGACAACGAGTTGGCCAAGTTGCATGTGCGCCATACCGTGGGCGGTCATGCCGCCCCGGGGGCTACTGAGCGGGTGCTGCGCTTCGAGTTCCCGGAACGGCCAGGGGCGTTGCTGGGTTTTCTGGAGCGCTTGGGCAAGCACTGGAACATCAGCCTGTTCCATTACCGCAACCATGGCGCGGCCCAGGCCCGGGTGCTCGCCGCCCTGGAAGTGCCAGCGCAAGAGCTGGCGGGCTTGCCAATGGCGCTGGATGCCATGGGCTACCAGTACTGGGATGAGACCGACAACCCGGCCTACACACTGTTCCTGGGCTGAGCCGGGGTTGGCGGGTCCGCGGTCAAGCGGACCCGCCGCGCCGTTCAGCGTGCACCGCGCCCGTAGGCCTGGCTGATGCGGTCGATGACCATGGCCAGGGCGACGATCGCCAGCCCGGCTTCCACACCCTGGCCTACGTTCAAGGTCTGGATACCGGCCAGCACATCCTCACCCAAGCCGCGCGCGCCGATCATCGACGCCACCACCACCATCGACAAGGCCATCATCACCGACTGGTTCAGCCCGGCCATGATGCTGGGCAGCGCCAGCGGCAGGGCTATGCGCCGCAACCGCTGCCAGCGGCTGGCGCCCAGCCCGTGGGCGGCCTTCAGCAACGACGGGTCGATCTGGCTCAGGCCCAGCTGGGTCAGGCGCACCAAGGGTGGCAGGGCGTAGATCAGGGTGGCGAATACAGCCGGCACCTTGCCCAGCCCAAACAGCATCAGCACCGGGATCAGGTACACGAACGCCGGCAGTGTCTGCATCACATCCAGAACCGGCAGCAACAACCGCCTGGCCAGTGGCCGGGCGGCCAGCAGGATGCCCAGCGGTACGCCAACCAGTACGCACAAACCCGTACTCACCAGCACCAAGGCCAGGGTCTGCAGCAGTTTGTCCCACAGCCCGAGCATGCCGATCAGTGCCAGCAGGGCCACCAGCACCACGCTGCGCAGCAGGCTGCGGCTGGCGTGCCAGGCCAGCAGGCCGACCATCGCCAGCAGCAGCCACCAAGGCACCAGGCGCAGCAGGTTCTCCAGCCCGACCAGCACCTGCAGCAACTGGTCGGACACGTTGCGCAAGTGGTCGCCGTAGTGCAACACCAGCCAGTCGACCACGCGGTTGACGCTGTCAGCGATGGAAAACTGCAAGGCTTGAGGGAAACCGCCGCTCACAGGCTGGCCTCGACCTTGGCGGCGATATCGGCGGGCAGCCAGGCCTTCCATACCTCGCGGTTATCGCGCAGGAAGGCCAGCGCGGCATCGCGCGGTGGCGTGCGCTTTTCACTCATGTTCGCCAGCGCCTGGTTCAGGCGCTGGATTGGCAAGTCGACCTGCTCGAAGACACGCACAAGGTCCGGGTAGCCATCGCGAAACGCCTTGGACACCCCGATCGACAATTTCGCCGGAAGTGACTGGCTGCCTTGGGGGTTGGGGTTGCTTGCATCGGTGAGGGTGGCCCAGGCGTTGGCATCGAACGGGGGTTCTTGCAGGCGTACGAGCTTGTAACGGCCCATGAGGGGGGTAGGGTTCCAGTAGTAGAACAGCACGGGCTGGCCACGGCGGATGGCCGAGGTGATTTCGGCATCCATGGCGGCACCGGAGCCACTGCGGAAGTTGGTGTACAGCTCATTCAAACCGTAGGCCTTGAGCTTCTGGCTGTTCACGGTTTCGGAGGTCCAGCCGCTGGGGCTGTTGAGGAAGCGGCCTTTGTCGGGCGACTCGGGGTCGCGAAACACCTGCGGGTAGCGCTTGAGGTCCTGGACTTGGCGCAGCTCGGGGGCACTGGGCTCGATACCCCGGTCACGATCGCCCTCGATCACATAGGCCGGCACCCACCAGCCTTCTTCGGCATTTTTTACCGTGTCACCCAGGGCGAACACCTGGCCGGCCTGCTCGGCCTTGACCCAGGCGGGGCTGCGCCCGGCCCACTCCTCGGCGATGACCTGAAGGTCGTTACGTGCCAGCGCCACCTCCATGCTGACCGTGCTGCCGGGCAGGGTGTCGGTGGGGTAGCCGTAGCCGCGCTCGACAATCAGCCGCAATATCTCGGTGGTGAGTGCGCCGCTTTCCCAGCTGATGGCGCCGAAATGAATGGGGGCGGGCTGGTCGGCCGCTGCTGCGCTATCGGTGCTGGCCAGGCCAACCGTCAGCAGCAGCCCGGCCAGGAGCGCGGGGATTGTTTTCATGTGCACCTCGTCGTCGACAGTGCGGCAAGTGTAGACGACGAGGTTGGGCTGCCCTGGGGGCCACTGGCGCCCCCAATGCTTCAGACGCGGAACTGGTCCATCAGCGCCTGCTGCTGGTTGGCCAGGCTGTTCAGCGACTGGCTGACCCGGGCTGACTCATTGGCCTGGCCGGACAGCGATTCGGTCACGTCACGAATGGTGGCCACGTTGCTGTTGATTTCCTCGGCCACCGCGCTTTGTTCCTCGGCGGCCGAGGCAATCTGCAGGTTCATGTCGGTGATCACCGTCACCGCCTGGCCGATGCGCTGCAGCGCGGTCACCGCCTGGCCGACCTGCTCGACACCGCCCTGCGCCTGGCGGTGGCTCTGGTCCATGGCGCCGACCACTTCGCGGGTGCCGTTCTGCAGCGCCTCGATCACCTGGCGGGTTTCCTCCACCGACTCCTGAGTGCGTTGGGCGAGGTTGCGCACCTCGTCCGCGACCACGGCAAAGCCCCGGCCGGCCTCGCCAGCGCGCGCTGCCTCGATGGCGGCGTTGAGCGCCAGCAGGTTGGTCTGTTCGGCAATCGAGCGGATCACTTCCAGCACCGAACCGATCTTCTCGCTGTTCTGTGCCAGGCCCTCGACCTCGGCCATGGCATCGCTCATGTTGGCGGCCAGGGCGTCGATGCTGCTGGTGGTCCGATCGATCACCGCCAGGCCTTCCCGGGTGGCCTGGTCGGCATCGCGTGCCGCCTGGGCGGCCTGGGCGGCGCTGCGTGCCACATCCTGGGCGGTGGCGCTCATTTCGTGCGAAGCGGTGGCTACCTGGTCGACCTGGCGGTACTGCTGCTCCATGCCGGCGCTGGTTTCGGTCGCGATCGCCGAAGACTGGTCGGCGGTACCCCGGGCGGCCTGCACCGAGCGTTTCACCTCGGCGATGGTCGGTTGCAGCTTGTCGAGAAAACGGTTGAACCAGCCGGCCAGTTCACCGAGTTCGTCCTGCTTCTGGTAAGCCAGGCGCCGGGTGAGGTCACCTTCGCCGCTGGCGATATCCTTGAGCATGGCGGCCACGCCAAGAATCGGCCGGGTGACCCCGCGCGCCATCAGCCATACCAACAGCAGGCCGGCGATCGCGGCAGCCAGGCCCAGGCCGAGTTCCAGCAAGGTTCCGCTGGTGTTCAGTGTGTCCAGTTCCTGCTTCAGTGCTTCAGCGGGGCCGGTCAGGGCATTTTCCGGCACATCCAGCAACACGCCCCAGGGCTGGGCATCAGGGATTGGCCGGAACGCGGCAAGCACTTTCAGGCGCTGCTGGTCATGCAGAATGCTCAGCTTGCCAGCGGCCAGCCTGCGCACCAGTTCGGCGCCATGGGCCGGGTCGACCTGGTCGACGCGCTGGGCCAGCTTGCTGGCGTCGGCGCTGTAGCCGGCCAGCAAGCCGACCGGGCTGAGAATGCCGACCCGGGTGCGGCCCTCGTACAGGTTGCGGCTGGCCTCTTCGCTGAGTGCCTGCAGGCTGTTGAGGTTGATGTCGATGGACAGCGTGGCGATGATCTTGCCATTGACCGTCAGCGGGAAAACGATACTGGTCATCAGCACTTGCTGGCCGTCGATGGCATAGAAGTACGGCTCCACCACGCACACCTTGCCGGTAGTGCGCGGGCATACCCACCAGGTGTTGGCCGGCTGGCCACTGGGGCCGATCTCGGTGTTGGCCATGTCATGTTCAGGCAGTGCCATGGCCGTCAGCTGGCCGGCACGCGGCTGCGACCAGTACAGGGCGAAGCGCCCGGTCTCGTTGCTGCCCAGTTCCGGTTTGTCGGCGAACAGGTTGTCCTTGTTGTCCAGTGCATTGGGCTCGAACACCAGCGACAGGCCAAGCAGGTCGGGGTTGGCCTGCAAGGCGGCGCGTACCTGGCGCGTCATGTCCTCGCGCAGGTCGAAGGCATCGAGAAAGCGCTTTTCGGCCTGTTCGCGCAGGAACAGCACCTGGCGGGCGAAACCGGCACCGTACTGGTAGGCGTCCATGAACTGGCGGCGAATGTTCAACGCCTGTACTTCACCTTGCGACTCGATGCGCGACTGCGCCGCCTCGGTCAACATCTGCATGCTGCTGGCCTTGACCAGGTCCGAGCTGTGGTCCATGCGGTACAGCGACAGGCCGACGAGCAGGGTGACGATGCTGGCCAGGCAAAGGCCGGCGAGCAGGGTGATCTTCCACTGGATGGAGAGTTGTCGCAAAGGCATGGGGCGGTTCCCTTTTTCAATGCAGTAAGGGTTATGGCTTTGGGCAGGGTGGGCAGGTCGTGGGGGCAGGCAAGTGGCCCCAACATCACCGTATCGGCGGTGTAGGATTTTTCTTTATTCAAACATTCAATTTAAATTTGTCCCCGGTGAAATCCGCCGCAACCTGGCAATTTTGACATCTGCCGCCCACTGCTTCAGAGTTCGCGCTTTTTTCTGTCGTAAAGAGGTAAGCCCACCATGAATGCAGTGATCGCCGCGGTCGGCATCATGCTGATACTCAGCCTGTCCCGCGTGCACGTGGTCATCGCCCTGATCATTGGCGCCCTCGTCGGCGGCCTGACCGGTGGCCTGGGAATGGAAGGCACACTCAAGGCCTTCAACGGCGGCCTCGGTGGTGGGGCCACGGTGGCCTTGTCCTATGCATTGCTGGGCGCCTTTGCCGTGGCGATCGCCAAGTCCGGCCTGGCCCATGCCCTGGCCGACCGCGCCCTGGCCATGATCGACCGCCAGGGCCATGCCAATGCTGGCAAGCTCAAGTGGCTGATGATCGACCTGATGCTGGCGGTGGCGGTGTCGTCGCAGAACATCCTGCCCATTCACATCGCCTTCATCCCGCTGCTGGTGCCGCCGCTGCTGTATGTGCTGACCCGCCTGCGCATCGACCGGCGGCTCATCGCCTGCGTGATCACCTTCGGCCTGATTACCCCCTACATGTTCCTGCCGGTGGGCTTTGGCAACATTTTCCTCAACGAAATCCTGTTGGCCAACGTGGCCCGCGCCGGTGTCGACGTGAGCGGCGTCAACGTCACCCACGCCATGGCGATCCCGGCTGCCGGCATGCTTGTCGGCCTGTTGCTGGCCGTGTTCGTCAGCTACCGCAAGAAACGCGACTACGACCTGGCACGCATTGCCCAGGTGGAGCAGGTGAGCGTGCAGTACAACCCGGTGACGCTGCTGGTGGCCGGGCTGGCGATTGCGGCCGCGTTCATCGTGCAACTGCTGCTCGATTCGATGATCATCGGCGCCATGGTCGGCTTTCTGATCTTCTCGTTGTCGGGCATCGTCAAGTGGCGCGACACCGACGACCTGTTCACCGAGGGCATGAAGATGATGGCCATGATCGGCTTCATCATGATCGCCGCCTCGGGCTTTGCCGAGGTGATGAAGGCCACGGGCGAGGTGAACAGCCTGGTGCAGGCTTCGGCGCAGTGGATCGACCACAGCAAGGGCGTAGGTGCCTTGCTGATGCTGTTGGTGGGGCTGCTGGTGACCATGGGCATCGGTTCGTCGTTTTCCACCGTGCCGATCCTGGCTGCGATCTTCGTACCACTGTGCGTCCAACTGGGCTTCGACCCGCTGGCCACGGTATGCATCGTCGGCACTGCCGGTGCCCTGGGTGATGCTGGCTCGCCGGCGTCGGACTCCACCCTGGGCCCGACCTCCGGGCTTAACGTGGATGGCCAGCACCACCACATCTGGGACACCGTGATCCCCACCTTCATCCATTACAACCTGCCGTTGCTGGCGTTCGGCTGGCTGGCGGCCATGACCTTGTAAGGCGGGGCGGGCGTCAGCCTTTGCCAGGCGGCGGCGAAATGCGGTTGAGCACGGTGCTGCCGTCCTTGCTGCGGGTCAGGTAGACCGGCAGCACCTTGGGCAGGTTGTTGACCAGGCGTTCCACCTCGCGGGTATTGTAGACACCGCTGATGCGGATGCGCCCGGTGCTGGCATCGGCCAGCCGCAACGGCGCGTCGAGGTAGCGGTTGATCACGGGTAGTGCCTGTTCCAGGCTGAGGTTGTCGAGCACCAGCTTGCCGCTGCGCCAGGCCAGGCTATTGCCAACGTCGCCGCTCTGTTCCAGTTGCGGTTCGAAGTCGCCCTTGTGGTAGCTGGCCTGCATGCCAGGGCCAAGGCGATAGCCGCCGGCGCTGCCGTCGCTGGAGACCAGCACCGAACCTTCCAGCAACGTGACCTTGACCTGATCACGATACTTCCACACGTTGAACTGGGTGCCGGTCACGCGCGTCTGCCCGCGGCCGGCGCGCACGATGAACGGGTGGCTGCTGTCGTGCCAGACCTTGAAGAACGCTTCGCCACGCTTGAGTGTGACCTGGCGCTGGTCCTTGTAATTGAGGAAGGTCAGCTCGCTGTGCAGGTTGAGTTGCACCTGGCTGCCGTCGCTCAGGACCACGCTCTGCATGTGGTCAGTCGCTTCGAAGTGCTGGTAGCGATTGGGCAACCAACCCTGTTCCCAGCCGAACCAGCCCGCCAGTGGCAGCACGGCCAGGGCGATGGCGGCGGCAGAAGCCAGGGGCCGCCAGTTACGCCGGCGCCTGATGGCGATGGCCGCTGGGTTGACGTCCATGATCGTGGCGGTGCGCGGCAGCAGGTCGGCGGTTTGCCAGATTTCCAGCATGGCCTGGTACTCATCGGCATGCCTGGGGTCAGCCGCCTGCCAACGCAGGAATGCCTCGCGCTCGGCCGCCGTGCAATCGTCTGCATGCAAGCGCATGCACCAATGCGCGGCGGCGTCGGTGATCGCATCGTCAGGGGTGGGCTTGAGGCGGTCTTGGTTCATTGCGGCTCCGGGTTTTGCGCATTCTACCCTTGCGCATGGGCCCCGGAGAACCTGGGTAATGGCGAATGACTATCAGTTGTGCCGGTTTTCCGCTGGAATTGCAACGGTTTTGAGCGTTTGAGAACCTTTCGCGCCCGCCGTCAGAACTGCGCTGCTGCCAGCCCGTACAGGCTGGCACTGCCTGCACGAATGCTGGCCTCCAGTGCCAACTCGCGCGGCAACACGCGCTGGAAGAAAAAGTCCGCACAGGCCAGCTTGGCGCCGTAAAACCCGCTGTCTTCATGCTGTTTGGCCAACGCCACCGCCGCCATGCGTGCCCACATATAGGCATACGCGGTAAGCCCGAACAGCTGCAGGTACTCCACCGCCACCGCACTGACCAGGTTCGCGTCTTCAGTGGCGCGTGCCTGCAACCACGCGCTGGTGGCCTCCAGCCGCGTCAGGCTTGCCTGCAAGGCTGCCCGGTGCAGTGGGGCTTCCAGGCTGAACGCCCGTACCTCGGCGGCGAAGCTGGCCAGTGCCTGGCCGCCGTCAGCCAGCACCTTGCGCCCCAGTAAGTCGAGGGCCTGGATGCCGTTGGTGCCTTCGTAGATCTGCGCGATGCGCACATCACGTACCCGTTGCTCCTGGCCCCATTCGCGAATGTAGCCGTGGCCACCGTACACCTGCTGGCCGAGCACGCAGCTTTCCAGGCCGTTGTCGGTGAAGAACGCCTTGGCCACCGGGGTCAACAGCGCCACCATGCGCTGGGCCTGCTCGCGTTCACTGCCAGCTTCGGCATAGCGCGCCAGGTCGAGCTGCTGGCCCACATAGGCGGCAAACGCCCGGCCCCCTTCGGTGAGGGTGCGCATGGTCAACAACATGCGCCGCACATCGCCGTGGTGGATGATCGGGTCGGCGGCTTTGTCCCGCAGCTGCGGGCCCACGGCGGCGCGGCTCTGCAGGCGCTCGTTGGCGTAGCGGGCAGCCGCCTGGTACGACGCCTCGGCACAGCCGATGCCCTGGATGCCGATCGACAGGCGTTCATAGTTCATCATGGTGAACATGGCCGCCAGGCCCTTGTTCGGGGCGCCCACCAGATAACCCGTGGCTGCATCGAAATTCATCACGCAGGTGGCCGAGGCCTTGATGCCCATCTTGTGTTCGATCGAGCCGCAGTGGGCAGCATTGCGCTCGCCCAGCCGGCCATTGGCGTCAACCAGGTACTTGGGCACCAGGAACAACGAGATGCCCTTGGCACCGGCGGGCGCATCGGGCAGCTTGGCCAGCACCAGGTGGATGATGTTCTCGGTCAGGTCCTGCTCGCCGCCGGTGATGAAAATCTTGCTGCCGGTGATGCGGTAGCTGCCGTCGGCCTGGGCTTCGGCGCGGCTGCGGATCAACCCCAGGTCGGTGCCGGCATGCGGCTCGGTCAGGCACATGGTGCCGGCCCAGCGGCCCTGGTACAGGGGCGGCAGGTAAGTGGCCTTGAGCGCCTCGCTGGCGTGCGCATCGATCGCCAGGCAACTGCCAGCGCTCAGCGCCGAATACAAGCTGAAGCTGCAGTCGGCCGCGTAGAGCATCTCTTCGAACAGCACCCCCAGCATTTTCGGCATGCCCATGCCGCCATAGGCCGGGTTGCCGCCCAGGCCGACCCAGCCGCCCTCGCGGTAGGTGTTCCACGCCTCGCGGAAGCCATCGGGCGTGGTGACGCTGCCGGCGTCGAAACGCACGCCTTGCTCGTCACCCTGGCGGCTGAGCGGGGCGACCAGCTGGCTGCTGACCTTGGCCGCTTCTTCCAGAATGGCGTCGGCGGTGTCGGCGTCTATGTGCTCGGCCAGGGCCGGCAGGCGCGCCCACAGGGCCGGGGCATTGAATACATCGTGCAGTACGAAGCGCATGTCGCGCAGGGGGGCAGAGTAGGTGGTCATCGGCGGCTCTGGAAAAATGGCAGATCAGGGTTGGCCCTTCGCGGCTGATCCCGCTTGCGCAACAGCGGGCGCAGGTGGGTCAAGCCGCGAACAGGCCCCATGGGGTCAGAGGGTTCTGGCGCGGTCGCGTAGCAAGTACTTCTGGATCTTGCCGGTGGAGGTCTTGGGCAGCTCACCGAACACCACCGTCTTCGGCACCTTGAACCCGGCCAGGTGCTCGCGGCACCAGCTGCTGATGTCGGCTTCGCGCGTGTCTTCGCGGCCGGGCTTGAGGGCGACGAAGGCGCACGGGGTTTCGCCCCACTTTTCGTCCGGGCGGGCTACCACGGCGGCCTCCAGCACTGCCGGGTGCTTGTACAGTGCGTCCTCGACTTCGATGGTGGAGATGTTCTCGCCGCCGGAAATGATGATGTCCTTGAGCCGGTCCTTGATCTCCACATAGCCATCGGCGTGCCACACGGCCAGGTCGCCGGTATGGAACCAGCCCCCACGGAAGGCTTCAGCGGTAGCTTCCGGGTTTTTCAGGTAGCCCTTCATCACGGTATTGCCGCGCATGAAGATCTCGCCCAGGGTGTTGCCATCGCGCGGCACAGGTTCGAGGCTTTGCGGGTCCGCGACCATCAGCCCGTCGAGGGTGGGGTAGCGTACCCCCTGGCGGGCCTTGATTTGCGCACGCTCTTCCAGCGTCAGCGCATCCCATTCCTCGTGCCAGGCGCACACGGTCACCGGGCCGTAGACCTCGGTCAGGCCATAGGTGTGGGTCACCTTGATGCCCATTTGCTCGACGGCACCAATGACCTTGGCCGGGGGCGCTGCGCCGGCCACCATCGCCTGCACCGGGTGCTCGATGGCAGCCTTGGCTGCCTCGGGCATGTTGACCAGGGCATTGAGCACGATCGGCGCACCGCACAGGTGGCTGACCCGGTGTTCGCGGATCAGGTTCAGGACCTTTTGCGGGTCGACCCGGCGCAGGAACACGTGGGTGCCGGCCAGGGCGGTGATGGTCCAGGGGTAGCACCAGCCGTTGCAGTGGAACATCGGCAAGGTCCACAAGTACACCGGGCGATGGCCCATGGCCCAGGTCATCTGGTTGCCAATGGCGTTCAGGTACGCGCCACGGTGGTGATAGACCACGCCCTTGGGGTTGCCGGTAGTGCCGGAGGTGTAGTTGAGCGAAATGGCCTGCCACTCGTCATCCGGCCAGTCCCAGGCAAACGCCGGGTCGCCCTCGGCAAGCAGGGCTTCATAGTCCAACGTGCTGACTGCTCGGCCCTCACCGTATTCCGGGTCATCCACATCCACCACCAGTGGCGGGTGCTCGAGCAGGGCCAGGGCGGCTGCGATGACCGTGTGGAATTCGCGGTCGGTGATCAGCACCTTGGCCTCGCCATGCTGCAGCATGAAGGCAATGGCCTCGGCGTCCAGGCGCACATTCAGGGTATTGAGTACGGCACCGGTCATCGGCACGCCGAAATGCGCTTCGAGCATGGCCGGGATATTCGGCAGCATGACCGCTACCGTGTCGCCACGGCCAATGCCGCGGCCGACCAGGGCGCTGGCCAGGCGTCGGCAGCGTTGGTAGGTTTCCTGCCAGTTACGGCGGATGGCACCGTGAATGACCGCGGGGTAGTCGCCGTACACGGCGGCGGTGCGCTCGATGAAACTCAGCGGGGTGAGGGCGACATGGTTGACGGCAGCGGGCTGCAGGCCCTGGGCATAGATCGACATGCGGTAGTCCTGTAAGGGAGGCAGGCGCAGCGGCTGCTGCCTGGCCCCCGGTGGCTGATTGTTAGCTCTGTTCAGGGTGCACAGGGAGGCGCACGGTGGGGCGCTCCCTCTGTCGCATTTTTACGCGAATGGCTTTGGTAATAGGAATATCGACCATAGCAATATAGTAGAAATACTAGATAGGAGCCCTTCAACGTGGATCAACCTGCCGCCTGCTTGCTGGCCATGGACCCACAACCGAGCCTGCTGCTGGCCGCCGATGCCAGCGTGGTGGCGCTGAACCCGGCCTTGCAGGCCTGGGTTGCCGAGGGGCCTACGTTGCTTGCTTGGCTGCCGGCCAACTATGCGGCGCTGGTCCGCGCCTGCCTGCGCCAGCACCGCGCAATCAGCGACGTGGAGGTACAGGTCGGCGCGCGCACCGTGCTCTGGACATTCATGCCGGACGACCAGGGCCAGCAGGTGCTGGGCCGCTGCCGTGACGCCAGCGAAGAGCGCCAGGGCGCACGCGAAGCCAGCCGCGCCAGGCGCCTGTACCGGTTGATCATCGAGAACACCACCGACCTGATTTCGCGGCACAGCCCCGATGGCCGTTTTCTCGATGCCTCACCGGCCGCCCATCGTCTGTTGGGCCTTTGGCCTGAGCAACTGCGTGGCAGGCTGGTGCATGGCCTGCTGCACCCGCGTGAGCGCCGCCAGGTGCTGCGCCAGGCCGGCGCTGCACTGGACCAGGACGGCTACCACACCATGACCTGCCGGGTGCGCCAGGCCAGCGGGGGCTACCGTTGGTTCGAGATCGCCAGCCGGGCGATCCGCGAAACCTACACGGGCGCGGTAGTGGAGGTGGTCAGCGTGTCTCGCGACATCACCTTGCGAATCGAACCCCAGGAGAACCTGGCGCACAGCGCGCGGCTGGCCACCCTGGGTGAACTGGCTTCAGGCATTGCCCACGAGCTCAACCAGCCGCTGGCTGCCGTGGTCAACTATGCCAACGCCAGTCAGCGCTACCTGCACAGCCTGGGGCGTGACCCGCAGGCCCTGGAGCGGGTGGGGCAGGGCCTGCAGCGTATCAGCGAGCAGGCTACCCATGCCGCCGAAGTGATCCGCCGCCTGCGCGCGTTCCTGCGCAAGGGGCCGCGGCGCCTGCAGGCGCTGGACGTGGCTGAAGTGGCTGGCGAAGCCATGCGCCTGTGCGCCTGGGAGGCCGCCCGTGACCAGGTGCAGATCGAGCTACGCGTCAGCGCGCAACTGCCTTCGGTGTACGCCGACCGGGTGCTGTTGGAGCAGGTGCTGCTCAACTTGCTGCGCAATGCCATAGAGGCCAACCGTGAACACCACGGCGAGCGGCCATCGCATATCCTGCTTGGCGCAACGCGGGATGGCGACGGCGTGCTGGTCGAAGTCGCCGACCAGGGCACAGGGGTCGCGCCTGAACACCTGGACGCAATTTTTACGCCGTTCACCACCAGCAAGGCGGATGGCCTGGGCCTGGGATTGAGCATGAGCCGCAGCCTGATCGAAGGCTTCGGCGGCAGCCTGTGGGCGCGGGTGGGAGACAACGGTGGTCTGGTATTGTGCTGCCGGCTGGTAGTCAGCAGGCGCTAAGGGGAAGCTGCGGTGCAAGCAAAAGTCTATGTGGTCGATGACGACCAGGGAATGCGCGATTCGACTGTCTGGTTGCTGCAGTCGGTAGGCCTGCAGGCGTTGCCATTTGCCACCGGGCAGGCGTTTCTGGAGGCGTGCGTCGACGACGGGCCTGCCTGCGTGCTCCTGGATGTGCGCATGCCGGGGCTCGGTGGCCTTGCCGTGCAGCAGGCCATGCACGCGCGTGGGCTGGCCCTGCCGGTGGTGTTCGTCAGCGGGCATGCCGACGTGCCCATCGTGGTACGGGCGTTCAAGGCGGGTGCCTGTGACTTCATCGAAAAGCCCTACAACGATCAGTTGCTGCTCGACAGTGTGCAGGCCGCACTGGAGCGCGCGGGGCGGGTACGCCAGGGCGATCAGGCGCTGGCGCAGGTGCAGGCGCGTATCGACAGCCTCACGCCGCGAGAGCGTGACGTGTTCGTGCCGTTGGCCCAAGGGCTGAGCAACCGTGAAATCGCCGAACGCCTGGGCATCAGTGTGAAAACCGTCGACCTTTACCGCGGCCGGGTAATGAAGCGGCTCCAGGCGACCAGCCTGGCAGAGCTGGTGGGCATGGCCATAGCCTGCGGGGCGGTCGAAGCGTTGGGGCTGCGAGCTCGGCAGTAGCAACGCGGGTGGCGCCCTGGCCAAGGGCGGGGCTTGCGCAGGCCATGACCGTGGGTACCGAACGCACTGAATGATGAAATTTTGCATAGCAAGCTAATCAAAGCTTTGACATTCACTGCCTAGGCAGTAATATTTTCACACAACTCCCCGAGCGGTCATCGATGGCCCATTTTTCCCCCGAAAACTTCCAGAGCTGCGCCATTGGCATGCTGCTGGGGCGCGCGGCGATCCTCAAGGACCGCATCCTCGACTGGCACCTGGAGTCGGAGGGCGTGACCGCCGCCCAGTTCAAGGTGTTGATCATCGTCACCCAGTACCAGGTGGATACGCCGGCCGAACTGTGTCGCTACCTCGGGCTGGACAGCGGTTCGATGACCCGCATGCTCGACCGCCTCGAGCAGAAGGAGCTGATCGTGCGTAACCGCTGCGCCGACGACCGGCGCCAGGTGCGCCTGGCGCTGACGGCCGATGGCCAGCGCCTGGCCGACCGCCTGCCGGAAATCGGCGCTGCCGCTATGAACGAACTGTGCGGCGTGCTGGCCCCAGAAGAGTTGCAGACCCTGGAAGGCCTGTTGGCCAAGGTCCTGCTCAATGCCGGCGACCCCTTGACGGTGCGCCGCTTCGGCGACCGTTGAACCCTGTCACGAATTTTCAAGGTATTGTCATGGCCACTTCCACAGACACCCCGACACCCTCCGCAGCGCCCGAGCCGTCGCGCAAGCGCAAGGCCTGGCTGCTTGGCCTGCTGTTGCTGCTGGTGCTTGCAGGCATCGGAACCTGGGCCTGGTACAGCCTGGTCGGCCGCTGGTATGAAAGCACCGACGACGCCTACGTCAACGGCAACGTGGTGGAGATCACCCCCTTGATCACCGGCACTGTGACCAGCATTGGCGCCGATGACGGCGACCTGGTGCATGCCGGCCAGGTGCTGCTGCAGTTCGACCCGGCCGACAGCCAGGTGGCCCTGCAGTCGGCCGAAGCCAACCTGGCGCGCACCGTGCGCCAGGTGCGCGGACTGTACAGCAATGTCGACTCGCTCAAGGCCCAGCTGGCGACCCGCCAGGCCGAACTGCGCAAGGCGCAGCAGGACTTCAACCGGCGCAAGGTGCTGGCCGACAGCGGTGCCATCGCTGCCGAGGAGCTGTCCCACGCCCGCGATGACCTGAGCGTGGCCCAGGCCGCGGTCAACAGCGCCCGCCAGCAACTGAGCACCAGCAGTGCCCTGGTCGACGACACTGTGGTGTCTTCGCACCCTGAGGTCATGGCGGCTGCAGCCGACCTGCGCCAGGCTTACCTCGACCACGCGCGCACTACCTTGGTGGCGCCGGTCACCGGGTATGTCGCCAAGCGGACCGTGCAGCTGGGCCAGCGCCTGCAGCCGGGCACCGCGACCATGGCGGTGATCCCGCTGGACCAGGTTTGGATCGACGCCAACTTCAAGGAAACCCAGTTGCGCGACATGCGGATTGGCCAGCCGGTAGAGATCAGTGCTGACCTTTACGGCAGCGCAGTGACGTACAGCGGTACCGTCGACAGCCTCGGCGCAGGCACCGGCAGCGCCTTCGCCCTGCTACCGGCGCAGAACGCCACGGGCAACTGGATCAAGATCGTGCAGCGGGTGCCCGTGCGTATTCACCTGAACCCCGAGCAACTCAAGGACCACCCGCTGCGTATCGGCCTGTCCACCGTGGTCGAGGTCAACCTGCACGACCAGAGCGGCCCGACCCTTGCCCAGCAACCGCCGCAGAAGGCCAGCTATACCACTCAGGTTTATGACCGCCAGCTGGGCGAAGCCGATACCCTGATTGCCAAGCTGATTCACGAAAACAGCGCCCCTGGCAAGACGGCGCAGCGATGAGCGATAACGCCGCAGCGCAGTTCACCCCGCCGAGCCTGCTGCTGACCACCATCGGCCTGTCGCTGGCCACGTTCATGCAGGTGCTCGACACCACCATTGCCAACGTGGCCTTGCCGACCATCTCCGGCAACCTGGGCGTCAGCTACGAGCAGGGCACCTGGGTCATCACGTCGTTCGCGGTGAGCAATGCCATTGCCTTGCCGCTCACCGGCTGGCTGAGCCGGCGTTTTGGTGAGGTGAAGCTGTTCATCTGGGCCACGTTGCTGTTCGTGCTGGCGTCGTTCCTGTGTGGTATCGCCCAGTCCATGCCGGAGCTGGTCGGCTTCCGCGTGCTGCAGGGCGTGGTGGCCGGGCCGCTGTATCCCATGACCCAGACCCTGCTGATTGCCGTCTACCCGCCGGCGAAACGGGGGATGGCCCTGGCGCTGCTGGCGATGGTCACGGTGGTGGCGCCGATTGCCGGGCCGATTTTGGGTGGCTGGATCACCGACAGCTACAGCTGGCCATGGATCTTCTTCATCAACGTGCCGATCGGCCTGTTCGCTGCTGCAGTGGTGCGCCAGCAAATGCGCACCCGGCCGGTGGTGACCAGCCGCCAGCCGATGGACTACATCGGCCTGCTGACACTGATCATTGGCGTGGGTGCGTTGCAGGTGGTGCTGGACAAGGGTAACGACCTGGACTGGTTCGAGTCGTCGTTCATCATCGCCGGTAGTCTGATATCGGTGGTGTTCCTGGCGGTGTTCGTGATCTGGGAGCTGACCGACCGCCACCCGGTGGTGAACCTGCGGCTGTTCGTGCACCGCAATTTTCGCGTAGGCACGCTGGTGCTGGTCGGGGGGTATGCCGGGTTCTTCGGTATCAACCTGATCCTGCCGCAGTGGTTGCAGACGCAAATGGGCTACACCGCCACTTGGGCTGGCCTGGCGGTGGCGCCGATCGGCTTGCTGCCGGTGATCATGTCACCGTTCGTGGGCAAGTACGCGCACCGCTTCGACCTGCGCGTGCTGGCAGGGCTGGCGTTCCTGGCAATCGGGGGCAGCTGCTATATGCGCGCCGGGTTCACCAGCGAGGTGGATTTCCAGCATGTGGCACTGGTGCAGTTGTTCATGGGTATCGGGGTCGCGTTGTTCTTCATGCCGACCTTGAGCATCCTGCTGTCCGACCTGCCGCCGCAGCAGATTGCCGACGGCTCGGGGCTGGCCACCTTCCTGCGGACCTTGGGCGGCAGCTTTGCGGCGTCGTTGACCACCTGGATCTGGATTCGCCGGGCGGACCAACATCATGCTTACCTGAGCGAGAACATCAGCCAGTTCGACCCGACCACGCGGCATACCCTCGAACAGCTGGGCGGGGCCAACCCGCAGAGTTATGCCCAGCTTGAGCAGATACTCAACGGGCAGGCCTACATGATGTCCACGGTGGACTACTTCACCCTGATGACCTGGGTGTTCGCCGGGTTGATCCTGTTGGTGTGGTTCGCCAAGCCACCGTTCACCGCCAAGGCGGGGCCGGCGTCGGCGGGGCATTGATGCCGTTGTGCAGGTTGGCACGCGGTGGCGGCTGCCAGTTGCGCCTCCCTCTTATGCCACCGGCGGGTTCATCGACCTGGGCGGCGGGCGCTGAGCCGTGCCGCTCAGCGTGACAACGGCGTGCCGGCCAGCATCCGCGCCACCAGGTCGCTGAGCTGTGCCAGCTCGAAGGGCTTGTGCAGGACCGCGAAACGACGTGCTGTGGGCAGCTCCGGTTGCTCGCTGGTATAGCCGGTGATGAACACCACCGGCGTGGTGTCCGGCAGGCTGTTGCCCAGTGGCTGACCAACCAGCCCTCCAGGCAGGCCGATATCGGTGATCAACAAGTCCGGCTGCAGGCCGCCGTGCAGCGCGGCCACGGCGTGTTGACCATCGCCGAATGCATGCACGTCGTGGCCTTGCTCCTGCAGAATTTCGCTGATGACCAGGCGCATGGTTTCCTGGTTCTCCACCAGCATGATCAGGTTGGCCGTTCTGGCAGGCATGGGCGGTGGGGGTTGGGGCAACGCCGGTGGGGCCGCCACCTGGGTGTCGTCCCTGGGTAGGTAGATATCGATGCAGGTTCCTTTACCCGGCACACTGTCGATTTGCAGCTGGCCCCTGGATTGCCGGATGAAGCCGTAGACGATTGACAGCCCCAGCCCAGAACCCTGGCCAAGCGGCTTGGTGGTGAAAAACGGTTCCGATGCTCGCTGCATCACGTTGGCTGGCATGCCGATGCCCGAGTCGCTGACGCTGATCCGTACATAGTCGCCACACGGCACGTCCAGGCTGAGGGCCTGCTCGTGGGTCAGTGTCTGGTTGGCACTGCCAATGCACAGCGTGCCGCCGGAGGGCATGGCATCGCGGGCATTGATGCACAGGTTAAGCAAGGAGCTCTCCAGCTGCGAGAGGTCGACGCGAACCGGCCACGCACCCGGCTGGGTCTGGTCGTTGAAATGAATGCCCGCATGCAGCGAGTTGATGAGCAGTTCGCGCATGCCAGCCAGCAACTGATGCACGTCCACCGCCTGGGGCGTCAGTACCTGTTGGCGGGCAAATGCCAATAGCCGCTGTACCACCGCCGCGGCCCGTTGGGCGTCCTGGCGGGCCGCGCCAAGCAACCGCGCGGCTTCGGGGTAGCGCTGTTCATCCTGGCGTTGAATGGCGCTTTCCAGGGCAGCCAGGATGCTGCCCAGGAAATTGTTGAAGTCGTGGGCAATACCCCCGGTCAACTGACCGACCGCTTCCATCTTCTGCGACTGGACCAGGGCAGTTTCAATCTTGCGCAGGCGCTGCTGTTCGTTGATGCGCTCGGTGATGTCGTAGGCGAACAGGTAGCCACCCTGAACCATCAAGCGGTTATCACGCAACGGGTTGTAGCGGATTTCGTAGTGCCGCAGTGCTTCAGGCGGCCCTAGGGCAATGTTGTCGACGAAGGCCTCGCCCGCCACTATGCGCGGCCAGACCGGTGCCAGCTGGCTCATGATATCGGGCTGGCGCGCCAGCAACTGCGGAATGTGGTCGCCGACCTGGGGGACGAACCCGCGCAAGCGCAGGAACGTTTCCTGTGCTGTGCGATTGATGGCCAGCAGCCTGAGGTTGCAGTCGGCAGCAAATACATTGGCCAGGCTGTGGTCGACCAATTCCCCCAGCAGTTTGTTGTTTGCGTCTGCCTGGTCTACACGCTCGGCCAGTTGCTGATTGATTGCCTGCAGCCGGTGCACGCTGACTTGCGCGGTTGGCATACCGGTAAAGATCACGGCTACGCGTTTATCGCTGGCAGGCTCCAGCCGGTGCACCGACAGGCTCAACCAGCGATCGGTCGCGGCCAGCCGTTCTTCGAACTGCAACGCACGGCCGCTGCGCGCCACTTCGGCGAAGCGGGGTAGCCAGGTATCGACTTCGTTCGGGATCAGTTCACGGGCGGTCTGGCCCATCTGCTTGGCATGGGCAGTGTGACGAAGGCAGGCCTCATTGCTGAGGATGTAGCGGTAGTCATGGACCTGCCCGTTATCGTCCTCCAGCAGCTCCAGTACACAAAACCCCTCTTCCATGTGCTGGAGCAAAACATCCTGGCAGGCCGCTTTCAGCTGCAGCTCAGCAACCTGGGCCTCCAGTTCGAGCACCTTGTCGTGAAGTGCCTGTGTGCGAGAAGCGGCATCGTCCTGAACCATGCTGAGCTCCCTCGGTAATGGATCGCACTACTATAGTTACCATGATTGCCATTTGCCTTCAAAATGACCGAATGATCCGCCCCAGGGTTTCCATGGCTTGTTCGGCGGCGGCGTTCCAGGGGCTGCCGTAGTTCAGGCGAATGCAGTTGCCGAAACGTCGGGTGGGCGAAAAGATTGGCCCGGGGGCGATGCTGATGCCTTGGGCCAGGGCCATGTGGAACAGTTTGAGCGCGTCCATTTGCTCGGGCAGCTCCAGCCACAGAAAGTAACCCCCGGAGGGCTGGCTGACCCGCGTCTGGGCCGGGAAGTACCGGGCGATAGCGGCGAGCATGTTGGCCTGTTGGCCTTCCAGTGCGTAGCGCAGTTTGCGCAGGTGGCGGTCGTAGCCGCCGTGCTGCAGGTAGTCGGCGATGGCGGCCTGGGCAGGCATCGATGCACACAGGGACGTCATCAACTTCAGCCGCTCGATTTTCTGCGCGTAACGCCCGGCCGCGACCCAGCCAATGCGGTAGCCAGGGGCCAGGCTCTTGGCGAACGAGCCGCAGTGCATCACCAGCCCCTGGGTGTCGAAGGCCTTGGCCGGCTTGGGTGCCTGCTGCGCGTAGTACAGCTCGGCGTAAACGTCGTCCTCGATCAGGGGCACCTGGTGCCGTGCCAGCAGTTGTACCAGCGCCTGCTTGTTCGCCTCTGGCATGCTGGCGCCGACCGGGTTCTGGAAGTTGGTCATGCACCACACGGCTTTGACCGGGTGCTTGTCCAGGGTTTGCGCGAGCACGTCCAGGTCCATGCCCTGGCGCGGGTGCACCGGGATTTCCACTGCCTTGAGCTTGAGCCGCTCCAGCACCTGCAGGCAGGCATAGAACGCGGGCGCTTCGATGGCGACCAGGTCGCCCGGCTGGGTGACCGCCTGCAGGCACAGGTTCAACGCCTCCAGGGCGCCGTTGGTGATCAGCAGTTCCTCCATGGGCAGCATCAGCCCGCCAACCATGTAGCGCAGCGCGATCTGGCGGCGCAGCTGCGGGTTACCGGGTGACAGGTCGGTCACCACCATGCGCGGGTCCATGCTGCGGCTGGCGCTGGCCAGCGAGCGTGACAGGCGTTGCAGCGGGAACAGCTCGGGGCTGGGGAAGGCGGAGCCGAACGCCACGGTGTTGGGGTCCTTGATCGAGTCGAGGATGGAGAACACCAGGGCACTGACGTCGACATCGGTGGACTCGCTGGCCGGCTGTAGCGGCTGCGGCTCGCTGAACTGGCGCGGCGCGTGGGCGTTCACGAAGTACCCCGAGCGTGGCCTGGCGCGGATCAGCCCGCGCCGTTCCAGCAGGTAATAGGCCTGGAACACCGTGGACGGGCTGACCCCGTGCGTCTGGCTGGCGTAGCGCACCGAGGGCACCCGCTGGCCGGGGCCGAGCACCCCGGAGCGGATCAGTTCGGCAATATCGTCGGCGAAGCGTTCGTAGCGTTTCATTCTGGCCTTCTGTCGAAGCCTGGCAGGCAAGGTGGTTGCAGTGTAAGGGATCAGCGGTTCATGGGTGCGACGAAGCGGCTGTGGGCCACGCTGCGTATGGCGGGGTCGTCACGTTCGCTGATGACAAAACTGAGTGTCTGCGAACTGCTGGTCGGCCGCTCGGCGAGCATTGCCACCGACACCGGCAGTTCGCTCATTTCGCCTGCGGGGATGACCAGCGCGGTGTCGCCCTGCAAGGTGAAGCCGTCGGCATCCTGCAGGCGCAGCACGTAGTGTTGGGTGCGCTCGGTCTTGTTGATGACCTTGAGCAGGTAGATGTTCTCGATCTGGCCCTGGGCGTTTTCGCGGAACAGGCCGCGGTCCTTGATCACGTCCAGCGACACCATCGGGCGCAGCTGCAAGGCCAGCACCAGCGCTGCCAGCATGACCACCAGCGCAGTGGCATAGCCCAGCAGGCGTGGCCGCAGCCAGTGGGTGGAGCCGCCTTGCAGGCTGTGTTCGGACTTGTAGCCAATCAGCCCGCGGGCATAGCCCATTTTGTCCATGACCCCGTCGCAGGCATCGATGCACGCCGCGCAACCGATGCAGGCCATCTGCAAACCGTCGCGGATATCGATACCGGTGGGGCAGACCTGCACACACAGGGTACAGTCGATGCAGTCGCCCAAACCTTGGGCGCGAGCATTGCTGCCTTTTCTGCGCGGGCCACGGGCCTCGCCACGGCGTGGGTCGTAGGCAACTGCCAGGGTGTCCTTGTCGAACATCACGCTCTGGAACCGCGCATACGGGCACATGTGCAGGCACACTGCCTCGCGCAGCAGGCCGGCATTGATGTAGGTGGCCGCGGTGAAGAACAGTACCCAGAACAACGCTACGCCGCCCAATTGCAAGGTCAGCAGTTCTGCAGCCAGCGAGCGGATCGGGGTGAAATAGCCCACGAAGGTCAGCCCTGTGGCCACGCCAATGGCCAGCCACAGGCAGTGCTTGGCCGTGCGCCGGGCCAGTTTGTTCAGGCCCCAGGGGGCGGCGGCCAGCCTGATGCGCTTATTGCGGTCGCCCTCGGTGACTTTTTCGCACCACATGAACAGCCACGTCCAGGTACTTTGCGGGCAGCTGTAGCCACACCACACCCGGCCGGCGTAAACGGTCGCGGCGAACAGGCCGAAAGCACAGATGATCAGCAGCGCCGACAGCAGAATGAAATCCTGGGGCCAGAAGGTCGCGCCAAAGATGTGGAACTTGCTGTTGGCCAGGTCCCACAGCACCGCCTGGCGGCCGTTCCAGTCGAGCCAGGCGGTGCCGAAGAACAGCAAGAAAAGCGCGCCAGCGAAACCCACGCGCAGGTTACGGTACCGCCCGGTGAAGCTGCGGGTGTAAATGCCGCTGTCGGTGCGGCGCGTTTTGACGCTGGCTGCGGTGGTGTCGATCTCTGTGCAAAGAATTCTGTCAGTCATGGGCGGGTGCTCATCATGCCTCGATCAGGCATGAGCACTATGGCGCCGAAACTGTTAGCAGCACAGGTTCAGATTTTGCACCAAAAACCATATCAGATACCGCGCAGGCGTCGCCGGCCCCTAGATCACCGAGCCTGGAGCGCTGGCCTTGAGGTGCCTGCGGCTATCCACCGCACCTGCTACCGTCAAGGCGTCGGCCTCGGCTTCGGTGATGGGCACGCGTTTGTCGTCGTGCAGCGCCACCGACATGCGCAACTGTTCGTCGGTAATGATTTCGATATCCGGGCCAGCACACGCGATACGCAGGTTTTCACCCGTCAAGGTGCAACGGCGGGTGGCTTCATCGATTTCAACGGGCATGGTCAGGCCTCCTGGGTGGGTTACAGGGTGGACCGCGAGGGGGGCCGGGTCGTTGCATCGACAGGCTGAGTGGCACTTTGCACGGCGGCTGGCGGTCTGTGTCTATACACAGCAGGCCCGGCTGCTTGCAGGCACACCCTGCGCACTGCCGGGCAGGTAGCACAATGCTCAGCATGGGAACCAGGCAATGGAGCTGATCTGGCAGGTAATACAGGCAGAATTCGCCGATGTGACCGACGCGAGTGAGGTCACGCGCATTCTTCTACGGCTGTTGATGGCAGCGGTGCTCGGTGCAGTACTGGGGTTCGAGCGCGAACACAGGGGCAAGTCGGCGGGCGTACGCACGCACATGCTGGTGTCGCTGGGGGCCGCGCTGTTCGTGCTGGCACCGAGCATGGCCGGGGCCGATGCACAAGCCCTGAGCCGGGTGATACAGGGTATCGTCGCCGGTATCGGCTTTCTGGGTGCGGGCACCATCCTCAAAGGCAACGGCAAGGACACCAGCCATGTGAAGGGGCTGACCACGGCCGCAGGTTTGTGGATGACCGCTGCCATTGGTACGGCCGCTGGCATGGGCCGCGAAGCCACGGCGCTGATCAGCACGGTGCTGGCCCTGCTGGTGCTGGCCACGATGCCGGTGCTGGTGGACAAATTCGAGGGGGAAAACGAGGATAAACAGAGGGAGGAAGAGGGCAGGAAGCACTGAGGGGAGCCGAAGCTCCCCTCAAAGCGTTGTTGCCTGCTCTTTTTTTATTATTGGGACTGGCCTGTTGTTGTTTTTGTCGGCGTGTCCTGGTGTTGCGGGCGACCCCCATGCGGGGTCAAGAGCAAACGTATTTTTTTGAGCGCTGACCTGCTTTCATCATTGCTGATCCGAACCTGGCTGCTGCTACCTCGAGGTAGTTTTGTTGTTCTGTGCCAGACCGCGGGGCGGGCCCCTGGAAAGACTGCCTACTCCAAAAAAATCTGCTTGCTGCGCCTCTGCCGTGTTGTTCTTGTTATGTCAGAGTCGTTATCTGTTGTTTTTATTGGGTGTCGCATTTTTTTTGTTGTTGTACGAAAGATATAGCAGGCAGCGTGCCAACTTTTAAAATCCCTTTATAATCAATGACTTATCGAAATTCGGCAAAATTGCCTGGCCCGAATTTTTGTCGATTTGTTTCCCTGTTACCCGGTTTTCCCCTGCAAAATGGGGGGCGGTAACACTCACCCACACCCACACCCACACCCACACCCATGTGACGCCTGTATGACTCACTGCGCCATGCGCGCCCGCGCCACCCGTGAACCGTTGCTGCGGCCCAGTACCTGGCTGATGCGCTGCCCAGCGGCAATCAGCCGGTCCAGGTCGATGCCGGTTTCGATGCCCAGCCCCTGCAACAGGTAAAGCACATCCTCGCTGGCGATATTGCCGGTGGCGCCCTTGGCATACGGGCAACCGCCCAGGCCGGCGACCGAGCTGTCGAACACATTGATGCCTTCGAGCAGGCTGGCGTAGACATTGGCCAGGGCCTGGCCATACGTGTCATGGAAGTGCCCGGCCAGTTGCTCGCGTGGCACCTGCGCCGACACCACTTCGAACAGGCGCCGGGTGTCGCCGGCGGTGCCAGTGCCGATGGTGTCGCCCAGCGATACCTCGTAGCAGCCCATGTCGCGCAGCTCGCGGGCAATCGGTGCCACCTGCTCGGCGCTGACCTTGCCTTCGTAGGGGCAGCCCAGCACGCACGACACATAGCCACGCACCCGCACACCGTGGCTGCGGGCAGCTGCCATGATCGGTTCGAAGCGCTTGAGGCTGTCGCTGACCGAGCAGTTGATGTTGCGCTGCGAGAACGCTTCGGTGGCCGCTGCGAACACCGCCACTTCCTTTACGCCTGCGGCCAGTGCGTCTTCAAAACCGCGCAGGTTCGGTGCCAGCGCTGCATAGGTAACGCCTGGGCGCTGCTGGATGCCGGCAAACACTTCGGCCGAGCCGGCCATTTGCGGCACCCACTTGGGCGACACGAAACTGCCCACTTCAATGTAGGCCAGGCCCGCTTCGGTGAGGTCGTCTACCAGGCGCACCTTGGCGCTGACGCTGATGGGTTGGGCTTCGTTCTGCAGGCCGTCGCGGGGGCCGACTTCGACCAGGCGCACGTGGTTGGGCAGGGACATGGTGGTTTTCCTGTGGCGTTCAGCGGTTGTCTGTGTTGTTGAGGGTGGCGGCCAGTGCTTGCTCGCAGCGTTCCTGGGCCGTGTCCAGCTCCAGTTGCATCTGGTGAATGTCGAGCAGTTGCTGCTCCAGCTGGGCGCGGCGTTCGGCGATTTTCGCCAGCATGCTGTTGAGCTGTTTGAGGTTGCCGCTGGTGGGGTCGTACAGCTCGATCAGCTCGCGGCACTCGGCCAGGGAAAAGCCGATGCGCTTGCCACGCAATATGAGCTTCAGGCTGACCTTGTCGCGCGCCGAATAGATACGTTCCAGGCCCCGGCGCTCCGGGCTCAACAGGCCCTGTTCCTCGTAGAAGCGGATGGCGCGGGGGGTGATGTCCAGTTCGCGGGACAGGTCGGAGATGCTGTAGGTCTGCGTGCTCATGCTGGGGCTCGGGCGGAAGTATCCGGGTATCCTGAGGCCAGCTTGACGTAAACGTCAAGCAAGCGCGAGCGTGGGCATGGCCTGCGGACCTGGGGCCAGGCAGGCCGGTCATTCAGGCTGCACTGCCCGCCGATACGCATTGGGCGTTTGCCCACTCAGGCGCTTGAACCAGCGGGCAAAGTAGGTGGGGTCGCTGAACCCCAGGCTATCGGACAACTGGCCGATGCTCATGCGTGTGTAAACCAGGCTGCGCCGCGCCTCGAGCAACAGGCGCTGGTGCACCACTTGCAACGCCGTCTGCCCGCTCAGCGCCCGGCACAGCTGGTTCAACTGCAGGCTCTGCACATTCAGCCGTGCGGCGAATGCCTCTATCGACAAGTGCTCGCGGTAGTGCGCTTCGACCAGGCGCAAATACTGCCCCAGCAACTGGCGGTCGCGTTCATCGCGCGTGCGCGGGGCCTGCCCAAGCTGCTGACGGCGGCTGATCCACACCATCAGGGCGGTCACCAACGCCTCCAGCATGGCGGCCCGCGATGGGGCGTTGCCCTGGTATTCCTGCTGCAAGGTCTCGATCAGGCTGCGCAGGTGCGCGCGATCCCGGCCCAGCGGGTAGCTTACCGGCTTGGACAACACCGCCAGCGGTGCGCCCAGGCGCTGCTCAAGGTTGGCCACCAGCGCGGCGCCAAAAGTGAGCACGTGGCCCTGGATGTCGGCACTGAAGCGAAAGCCATGCACGGTCAGGGGGGGCACCACCTGGATCGCGGCTTCGCTTATGGCAGTGCGGGTGCCCTCGATTTCCACCTGGGCCTGCCCGCGTTGCACGTACAGCAATTGAAACAGCTCGGCATGTTGGTGGGGCTTGATCTCCCAGTGGTGCAGGCGGCTGCGTGCCGGGATCGGCTCACAGTGCAGCAGGTCGGTACCAGGCCAGGCCTGGTTTTCCCCATACAACTTGAACAGCGGAACGCCGGGTAGGGTGGATTTCATCAGCTTTGGCCTGTCCGTTAATCGAACGTTTTTTGTAAAAGTGCAGGTTTTGCATGGAATAGCACAGCTCAGTTGCGGGTTTAGCCCGTAAAAATGCAAAGGCAAACCCTAACAGCAGATGCCGCGCCACCGCCAGTGCAGGGCCGGTATCGTTCCAACAGAGACAACAACAATGAAAACTCAGGTTGCAATCATTGGCGCGGGCCCGTCGGGCCTGCTGCTGGGTCAACTGCTGCATAACGCCGGTATCGACACGGTGATCGTCGAGCGCCAGACCGCCGAGTACGTGCTGGGCCGCATCCGCGCCGGTGTGCTGGAGCAGGGCACGGTCGACCTGTTGCGCGAGGCCGGTGTGGCCGAACGTATGGACCGCGAAGGCCTGGTGCACGAAGGTGTCGAGCTGCTGGTTGGCGGGCGCCGCCAGCGCCTGGATCTCAAGGCCCTGACCGGCGGCAAGACGGTGATGGTCTATGGCCAGACCGAAGTTACCCGTGACCTGATGCAGGCCCGTGCAGCCAACGGGGCCCCCATCTTCTATTCGGCCAGCAATGTTCAGCCGCATGAGCTCAAGGGCGAGAAGCCCTACCTGACCTTTGAAAAAGACGGTCAGGTCCAGCGCCTGGATTGCGATTACATTGCTGGCTGTGACGGCTTCCATGGGGTTTCCCGGCAGAGCATTCCCGAGGGTGTGCTCAAACAATACGAACGGGTATACCCCTTCGGCTGGCTGGGCCTGCTGGCGGATACACCGCCGGTCAACCATGAACTGATCTATGCCCACCACGCCCGCGGTTTCGCGCTGTGCAGCCAACGTTCGCAAACCCGCAGCCGCTACTACCTGCAAGTGCCGCTGCAAGACCGTGTCGAGGAGTGGCCCGACGAGCGCTTCTGGGCCGAACTGAAAGCGCGTTTGCCTGCCGAGGTGGCAGCGGACCTGGTCACAGGCCCGGCCCTGGAGAAGAGCATCGCGCCGCTGCGCAGCCTGGTGGTGGAACCGATGCAGTATGGCCACCTGTTCCTGGTCGGCGATGCCGCGCATATCGTGCCGCCAACCGGGGCCAAGGGGTTGAACCTGGCAGCCTCGGACGTCAACTACCTGTACCGGATTCTGCTCAAGGTGTACCGCGAGGGGCGTACCGAGCTGTTGCAGCAGTATTCGCCCCTGGCCCTGCGCCGGGTATGGAAGGGCGAGCGTTTCAGCTGGTTCATGACCCAACTGCTGCACGACTTCGGCAGCCACAAGGACGCCTGGGACCAGAAGATGCAAGAGGCTGATCGCGAGTACTTCCTGACCTCGCCGGCAGGTTTGCTGAACATTGCCGAAAACTATGTGGGCCTGCCGTTCGAAGAGGTGGTTTGAGGCTGCCGCCTCCCGCTGACGAGGCCGGGAGCCAGGAAAATCGCGCAAAAGCTTGAACTCGGGTTTGGCCATGACCCACAGTGGCGGGCTGAATGGGTGAAGCAGGAAGCACGCGATGACATTTTCCAAGCCACTGCTCGTGGCCCTGTGGCTGCTGGCCGCCAGCGGGGCGGCGAAGGCCGACCAGGCGCTGCCAGTTGCACCGGAACTGGCTTCCGGGTACCGCACCGGCCTGCAGCCGGTGCACGCCAGCCGGCACATGGTGGCCGCTGCCAACCCGCTGGCCAGCGAAGCGGGGCGGGCGATACTGCGGGCCGGTGGCAGCGCCATCGACGCTGCCATCGCCATGCAAATGGTGCTGACCCTGGTCGAGCCGCAGTCCAGTGGCATTGGCGGTGGGGCTTTCATCCTGTATTGGGATGGCGAGCGCGTGCAGGCGTTCGACGGCCGCGAGGCAGCCCCGGCGGGGGTCACGGAACAACTGTTTCTGCAGGCCGATGGTGAGCCGATGCCGTTCCGCCAGGCGCAGATCGGTGGCCGCTCGGTGGGGGTGCCGGGTGTGCTGCGGGCGTTGCAGATGGCCCACCAGCGCTATGGCAAGCTGCCCTGGCGCGACCTGTTTGCACCGGCCATCGCCTTGGCCCGCAGCGGCTTTGCAGTTTCCCCGCGCTTGCACACGTTGATAGCCGGTGACCCGTTCATTGCCCAGTCACCGGCCATGGCGCGTTACTTTCTGGATGAACGGGGCAGACCCTTGCCTGTGGGGGCGACCCTGCGCAACCCGGCGCTTGCCCAAACCCTGGAGCTGATCGCTGCGCACGGCGCCGATGTGTTCTACAGCGGCGAGATTGCCCAGGCCATCGTGACCCAGGTGCGCAGCCATGCCAATCCCGGTTACCTGTCACTGCAGGACTTGCAGCTGTACCAGGCCAGGCAGCGCGAGCCGGTATGCGGCCCCTACAAGGCCTGGCAAATTTGCGGCGTGCCGCCGCCGTCTTCCGGCGGGGTAACGGTGTTGCAGACCCTGGGCATCCTTGAAGCCGCTCAACGGGCCATGCCTGCGCATGACCTGGCTGGGTTACGGCCGCAGCCCACTTCATCCCCGGCCGGCATTGAAGCAGCGCCAATGGCCGTGCACCTGGTCGCCGAGACCGAGCGCCTGGCGTATGCCGACCGCGCCCAGTACCTGGCAGACAGCGATTATGTGCCCGTGCCGGTCAAGGCCCTCACCCACCCGGCCTACCTGGCCAGCCGCGCCGCCTTGATCGGGGCACACAGCATGAGGCGTGCGCGCCCAGGCCAGCCGCCTGGTGTCGACCTGGCCCTGGCACCGGACCGCTCGCCCCTGCGCATTTCTACCTCGCACCTGAGCGCAGTGGATGACAGCGGTCATGCCCTGGCCATGACCACCTCGGTCGAGGCCGCGTTCGGCGCGCACGTGATGGTCAGAGGCTTCCTGCTCAACAACACCCTGACCGACTTTTCGTTCATCGCGCAGGAGCGTGGCCGGCCTGTGGCCAACCGGGTACAACCTGGCAAGCGGCCGCTGTCGGCCATGGCGCCGACCCTGGTATTTTCCCGCGCTGGCGGGGAGCTGGTGGCCAGCCTGGGTTCGCCGGGGGGCTCACAGATCATCGGTTACGTGAACAAGGCACTGCTCGGCCTGCTGGATTGGCAACTGGACCCGCAGCAGGCTGCCGGCCTGCCCAATTTCGGCAGCCGCAATGCCGGCACGGAAGTGGAAGCAGGGCTGGCCAGCCCGGCACTGGTCCGCCAGTTGGCGGCCTGGGGCCACGAGGTCACGCCAATGACCATGACCAGCGGCATGCAGATCATCCAGCGCACGGCTGACGGCTGGGCCGGAGGGGCCGATCCGCGGCGCGAAGGGGTCGCCCTCGGCGACTGAGCGGGGCGTTGCAGGGCCTGGGATAGCGTGATAGAAGTCTGTCTTGTCATTCATTAGTTGAATACCAAGATGTCCAATAGCGCGAAATCGAATAGGGCCCTGTTCGACCTTGACCTGTTGCGCGCCACGGTGGTGGTGGCCGACTGCGGCAGTTTCACCACCGCGGCCGCGCGCCTGCATTCCACCCAGTCCACCATCAGCCAGAAGGTTCGCCGCCTGGAGGACATGGTTGGCCACCGGTTACTGGTACGCGGCAACCGCGACGTGCTGCCAACCGACGCCGGGCAGACCCTGCTGGGCTATGCCCGGCATATGCTGGCGCTGAACGACCAGATGCTCGAAGCCTTGGCCGGGGCCATGGTCGGCACCACCGTGCGCCTGGGTGTGCCGGAAGACTTCGTCGGCGGGCGGACCACCAATGCGCTGGCGGCGTTCAGCCGCCTGCACCCGCAGGTAAAGCTGGAGGTGACCAGCGGCCTGTGCCGCGACCTCAGCCAGGCCTACGACAACGGTGAGCTCGACCTGGTGCTGCTCAAGCAGCGGCGCAACACCCGCGAGGGCGTGGCATGCTGGCCAGAGCGCCTGCAGTGGATCGACAGTGCCCGCGCGCCGGCGTTCGAGCTGGACCCGATTCCGCTGGTGACCTTTCCGCCACGCGGCCTGTACCGCGAAGACATGATCAATGCCATCGAGGGCATGGGCCGGCGCTGGCGTATCAGCTTCACCAGTTCCAGCCTCAGTGGCATCCAGGCGGCCGTGGCCGATGGCATGGGCGTCAGTTTGCTCCCGCCGCGCGCGGCGACAGGCGAGCACCGGGTGCTGGGCGAGGGGCAGGGGCTGCCGGAGATCGATAGCTATGAAATCGTCATTGTTCACCGGCCGACCGCTGACATCATGGTCAAGGCCTTGGCCGAGGTCATGACTCAATTGCTGGCCGGGGGCGGCATCTAGCCCAACAAGAAAAGTGTTTCAGGCTGTGGCGCGATGGAATGTCTGGCAGGGCCGTGCAGTCCCACCGTTAACGTGGGCAGTACGCCCAGCAACCCAAGCCATGGAGACGCACTATGAAAACAGCTGCATTTGTCGCTTTACTGGCCAGCGCCGGGTTGGCCCAGGCGGCCGAAACGGTCGAACTCAAGCTGGCCGGGCCCGACGGCCCTGGCACGTCCATTGGCACTATCAGCATCGAGCAGAACAAATATGGCACGTTGCTCATCCCCGACCTGAAGGACCTGCCGCCAGGTGTGCACGGCTTCCACCTCCACCAGAACGCCTCGTGCGCACCGGCGCAAGAAGGCGGCAAGCCTGTGCCAGCGGGCGCTGCGGGCGGGCATTGGGACCCGGATTCCAGCAACGCCCACAAAGGCCCCTATGATGACAGCGGTCATCGTGGCGACTTGCCGGCTCTGTATGTGGGGGCCGATGGCAAGGCCACCTATCCGGTCCTCGCGCCGCGGCTGAAGGCCACCGATTTCAAAGGCCATGCACTGATGGTGCACGCCGGCGGTGACAACCACAGCGACCACCCCGAGAAGCTGGGTGGCGGTGGAGCCCGGGTGGCCTGCGGGGTCGTGCAGTAAACGCTTGCCCGTGCGCCTGAAACAAGGCCGCCCCTGCAGGTTCACGCAAACCTGCGGGGGCGGCCTTGTGTCGGGAGCAGGGCGCCCTGCGCCCCGGTGCCTCAGCGCTTGGGGTTCAGCGTCAGGTGCACGTGACGGTTCACGTCCTTGTACAGCAGGTAGCTGAACTTGCCTGGGCCACCTGCGTAGCAGGCTTGCGGGCAGAAGGCGCGCAGCCACATGAAGTCGCCGGCTTCCACTTCGACCCAGTCCTGGTTCAGGCGGTACACCGCCTTGCCTTCCAGCACGTACAGGCCATGCTCCATCACGTGGGTTTCGGCGAACGGGATCACGCCGCCGGGCTGGAAGGTGACGATGTTCACATGCATGTCGTGACGCATGTCGGCCATGTCGACGAAGCGGGTAGTGACCCAGCGGCCTTCGGTGCCCGGCATTTCAATGACGGTGGCGTTGTCACGGTGGGTCACGAACGACTCAGGTGCGTCCAGGCCCTCGACTTTCTGGTAGTGCTTGCGCAGCCAGTGGAAGGTGACATTGGCTTTGCTGTTGTTGCGCAGGCTCCACTCGGCGCCTGGCGCCAGGAACGCGTAGCCGCCTGGCACCAGGGTGTGGTGCTTGCCTTCGACGGTGATGTCCAGTTCGCCTTCGACGATGAACACCACGGCCTCGGCATCAGGGTCCAGCTCAGGGCGTTCGCTGCCGCCTTCCGGGGCCACTTCGACGATGTACTGCGAGAAAGTCTCGGCAAAACCGGTTAACGGGCGGGCGATGACCCACATGCGCATCTTGTCCCAGAATGGCAAGTGGCTGGTGACGATGTCACGCATCACGCCTTTGGGGATGACGGCGTAGGCTTCGGTGAACATGGCACGGTCAGTCAGCAGCTCGGTTTGAGCCGGGTGCCCACCGTGGGGGGCGAAGTACGAATGGTTCGACATGGACAATCTCGACTTGTTGTTCTCTCCCCGTGCCGTGAACCGCACCGGCCGGTGCGGCGCAGGGGATGTGGCGACAGAATAGGGTCGAGCGCGCGCCATGCACAAATTAAATGTTGGAATACCCAGGATTCGATCGCTGAATGCGCGTTCGCACGCAGGGGCTGCCGAGCAGATAATTCCGACATATTTTTCACATTCCCTTGTTAGGATCCCCCGGCATTTCCAAGGAGCCCCCCTTATGCCGTCTATCCTGCGCAAGCGCAGCACCCGAATCGCCTTCACCGCCACCACTGGCCTGCTCGTGGCCACATTGGGCTTTTTCGCCTGGCAAAGCTTCTATCCGGTGCAGGCCGCGGCAGGTTGGAAAGTCGGTGTGCTGCACAGTGACGTGACCAAGGCCGCGTCACTGCTGCCGCAAGCCGATGGCAGCCTGCTGGTCAGCCGCGAGCTGGACGACGGCCGCGGCAGCATCCTCAAGATCGCCGCCGACGGCGCCCGGGTGGTAGTCATCGATAACCTGTCCAAACCCGACGGCATGGTCGCGGCCCAGGGCGGTTGGGTATTCAGCCAGGAGGGCGGTGCCGCGCCCGTCAGCCTGGCCCGCGATGGCAAGGTCACGCGGTTGTTCGAGGGCGACAGCGTGCAAGGGCTGTGGAACGACGGCAAGCACCTGTATGCCATCGAAGACCGCAAAGGTAACGGCCGCCTGATGCGCTACGACTGGCAGAGCGGGCAACTGGACGTGCTGCGTTCCGGCCTGACAGAAACCGAAGGGCTGACACGCTGTCGGGGCGACCTGTTGTACACCGAAAAAGCCAAGGGCATCGTGCGCGCCCTGGCCGCCGATGGCAACGACCCGGTGGTGGTCGACGGTTTGCGCAACCCCACGTTCCTGTACTGTGACCAGCGTGGCCTGTGGATCAGCGAGGACAACACGCACCGCGCCCGGCTGCTGCGCATCGCTGCCGACGGCAGCCAGCACACGGTGCTGACGTTTCTCAAGGCGCCCCAGGCCATCATCGCCGACGGCAAAGGCGGTTATCTGCTGGCCGAGGGCGGACGCGACCGTGTCTTGCACCTGACGCCGCCAGCAGAGCCGGTCACGGCCCAGCGCTAGTCGCAACAGCGTGCTTCCCTGCACGGCCGTGCTCACGGATAATCCCCCACATTCCAATAAACAGCCTGTGAGTGGGTATGAGTGATTCCGTAGTCGGCCTTGGCCAGCCTGAAACCGAAGGGGGGCGCAGAACGCGCAAGAACAACCCCGAGAAAACCCGCGAGGATATCCTCCAGGCCGCCATCCACGAATTCGTTCAGCAAGGGCTGGCCGGGGCTCGAGTAGACGCCATCGCTGAACGCACGGCTACGTCCAAGCGCATGATCTACTACTACTTCGGCAGCAAGGAGCAGTTGTATTGCGAGTGCCTGGTCAAGCTATACGGCGATATTCGCAAGACCGAGCAAAGCCTGGACCTGGAGTCGCTGCCGGCGGACCAGGCGATCCGCAGGCTGGTGGAGTTCACCTTCGACCACCACGACCGCAATGTCGACTTCGTGCGGATCATCTGCACCGAAAACATCCACTACGGCGAATACGTCAAGCAGTCCCCGGCTATTCGCGAAATGAGCAGCCTGGTGCTCGAAGCCTTGGGCAACACGCTGCGCCGCGGGGTAGAAGAAGGGGTGTTCCGTAGCGGTATCGAGGTGATCGACCTGCACATGCTGATGAGCTCGTTCTGTTTTTACCGGGTGTCCAACCGGCATACCTTTGGCGAGATCTTCCAGATAGACCTGTCGGAGGACCAGGTCAAGCTGCGGCACAAGGCGATGATCTGTGATGCGGTGCTGCGCTACATCCAGGTTGGGCAGCGCCCCTGACGCTGCGCCAGCCTGCTCAGTCGCCCAACCGCTGCTCACGCGAGGGCGGGTAGCCAAAATACGCCGCATAGCATTTGCTGAAATGTGACACCGAAACAAAGCCGCAAGCCACCGCCACTTCCATCACCGACAGGTCGGAATACTGCAGCAGCCTGCGGCTTTTGGTAATGCGCAGCTCCATGTAGTAACGCCGCGGCGATGTGCCCAGCTGGGCCTGGAACAGCCGGTCGATCTGCCGCCGTGAGCGCCCGCTGTAGGCGGCCAGCTGGTCGAGGCTGAGGGTTTCTTCGAGGTTGTTCTCCATCAGTTCGACAATGGTACGCAGGTGCAGGCTCATGGACTTCTTGGCCCCCGGCCCGACCTGGCGGTAACGGGCGCCTGAGAACGACAGAATTTCTTCCACGCCTTCGGCCAGGCCGTCACCATACAAGCGCCGCACCAGCCCCAGCATCAGTTCCATGGCGCCGTTCGGGCTGGCGGCACTGAGCCGGTCACGGTCGAGGGTGAAGCTGGCCGGAGTAATGCGGGTTTGCGGGCTGCGCTCGGACAAACTGGCACGCTGCTCGGGGTGAACGCTGCAGCCATAGTCATCCAGCACCCCGGCGCGCCCCAGGAACCAGGCGCCGTTCCACAAGCCACCCAAGGCCATGCCATGGGCCGCGCAATCACTCAGCAAGCGGTCGAGTACCGGGTATTTCAGCGGCGTACGCAAGCCCCCGCAGATGACCAGCAGGTCTGGTGACTGCAACGCCTGGGGGGACAATTCGGTGGCCACCAGTTCCAGCCCAAGGTCGCTGAGCACGCGGTCGCCGTCCAGCGACAGCGGGGTGAAACTGAAGCTGTCGGTACGCAGCAGGTTGGCCGTGACCAGCACGTCCATGGCCACGGTGAAACTGGCCATGGAGAAGTGTTCGAGCAGCACGAAATCGACTTGATAAGGGGCCTGGGCGTCGGCGCTGCTGGCCTTGAGCCGCAGCATGTTGCTGGTACTGGTCTTCTTGCTGAACTGGCGTGGCGTGGGCACTCTGAACTCCGCTTGCTGGCTGGCTCGCAGAGTGTGGCCGGTGGCTGGAGGAAAGACAATCTCCCCGGTGTCGGTGTCGTATTACAGGTCGTGTTCAGGCAACCTGTATGGCTGCAGACTTTCCCACTATGCTTTGCCATAGGCGCTTGCATGAAACGCCTGGCCCTTGAGGAACCTATCGATGAAATACGCCGCTGCCTTGTTGCTCAGCTTGTTGCCATTGCTGGCCACGGCCATGGAGCCGGGCGAACCGCTCGCGCCCTTCACGTTGCTTGACCAGCATGACAAGGCCTACACCCTGAGCGCGGACACCCAGGTACTACTGGTGGCGCGCGACATGGACGGCGCCAAGTTGGTCAAGGCTGCACTGGCCGACGCGCCCAAAGACTACCTGGAAGCACGCAAGGCCGTATTCGTCGCCGACATCCAGCGCATGCCTGCGTTGATCAGCAAGCTGTTCGCCATCCCGGCCATGCGCGGTTACAGCTATAGGGTGCTGCTCGACCGGGAAGGGCGGGTAGCCAGCCGGTACCCCGGGCAGCCAGGGCAGGTGCAGTGGTTGCAGTTGCAAGAAGGCAGATTGGTGAGCCAGCAGGCGTTCACCGATGCCGCGGCATTGAAGGCGGCGCTGGAGCGTGCGCCGCAGCAGTGAGGTGCGTTACCTGCAGGAGTGGTCAAAACAATCTGAACCCTCAGCGTCAATAACAACCCAAGCCATTACACGGCAAAGAGAGAGCGCTTATGGAAGTCGGAACGATCTGGATCATTGTCGCAGCCTTGGTCATCCTCATGGAAATCTGGGCCATCTGGAACATCATCGGCAGTGAGCGGCGCGCCGAACGCAAGATGTTGTGGGTGGTGTTCGTCGTCTACGCGCCAATCCCCGGCTTGTTGTTCTGGGCCTGGCGCGGCCCGCGCGCCGTAAAAGGCCGGTCCGTACTCGAAGAAAAATGACAGGCACAGGCATCAGGCGCTCGCGCGCCTGATACCGTCAGCGGTCACTTTCCAGCGGTCACTTTTCAGCGGTCATTTGGGCAGCACGTTGAAGCGAATGGCGGGGCCGAGGCCGTTCACCATCAGGCAGCCGTAGAACTTCACGGTAGACAGCACGCCCAGCGTCTTCAATGCATCGTGTATGAATGCGTGGAATACGCGCCCGGCATCCTTCTGGCGGTCGGCAAGCGTCACGGCCTCGAGCGTGACCACCCCAAGCAAGGTGGTCTCGATGTGCTGGACGGTTTTCAGGCCGGTTTTCTCGCGAAGGTACGTACGTGCCTTCGCCGCATCTGCCTCATCCCCTTCGACGGTGTAAGCCAACTGAAAATCGAATTTGCTCATGGTTTTGTCCTTGGTTGCGCTAAAGCGTCCGTGCCGTGCCGTGCACCTTACCGGCATGCGCAAGTTGTGAAAACGAACGAGGTGTTCAACAATCTCATCTGTTTGTAGGAAACGACCTACTTGACCTCGAGTCCCACACCATGAGCACTGGCACCACCTCGCTTGCCGGGCATAAGGCTCGTGCCTGGCTCTGGCCAGCGCTGTTCAGCCTGGTGGCATTTGCCGCCAACTCGGTATTCTGCCGCCTGGCCCTCAAGAACGGGGCGATCGACCCGGCCTCGTTCACTGTCGTGCGCCTGGCCAGTGGTGCAGTGTTCCTGTTGTTGCTGATTCGCTTGCGCAGACCGGCGCAGCGCATGGGTGGCACCTGGCGAGCAGGCCTGGCCTTGTGCCTGTATGCCTTCCTGTTTTCAGCGGCCTACCTGCAACTGAGCGCCGGGGCGGGCGCCTTGCTGCTCTTCGGTGCCGTGCAGATCACGATGTTCGGCTTTGCCTGGTGCAAAGGCGAACGCATCAGCGCACGGGGCCTGCTGGGTATGCTGATCGCCTTCGCCGGCTTGCTGGTGCTGTTGTTGCCAGGCGCTTCGGCGCCCCCGTTCAGCAGTGCCTTGCTGATGGTTATTTCCGGCATCGCCTGGGGGGCGTACACCTTGCTCGGCAGAGGGTCGCCCAGGCCGCTGGCCGACACGGCCGGCAACTTTGCCCGCAGCCTGCCCTGGCTGGTGGTGCTGGCACCGCTGCTGTTGCTGGGGGCCGGGCCACACCTTAGCGCCGGTGGCTTGCTGTTCGCCCTGGGCTCCGGTGTGCTGGCTTCCGGAGCCGGTTATGCCGTGTGGTATGGCGTGGTGCGGCAGGTCAGTGCGCAACAGGCGGCGACCCTGCAGCTGAGTGTGCCGGTGCTGGCCGGGTTGGGCGGGGTTGCGCTGATCGGTGAGCCGTTATCGCTGCGTTTGTTGCTCGCCAGTGTGGTAGTGCTGGGCGGTATTGCGCTGGCGCTGGTGCCGCGCCGCCAGGCCCTGCAGGCAAAGCCTAGAAAAAGCTGCGCTGGGCCTTGAGGGTGACCACGCTGTCGCAATAGGTGTTCATGCCTGAGTAGGCGTCACAGCTGGTGCCACTGAGGCTCGAGTTGCTGTAGATCAGGTTCAGGTCGATGCCCAGCCAAGGGCGCGACAGTTCCAGCGACCAGTCGGAAAAGGCATTCACCTGGCTGCCATCGCCGATGGTGAAGGGTGTGCCCAGACGGTGATGGGCGAGTTTGACGGTGAGGTCGACATCGAATAAGGGCAGTTGGCCAAAGTCGGCGAACAGCGTACCGGTGCGGTTGTCGGGGTTGTCGCGCAGTGCACCGCCGAACCGGCTGCCCAGCACCGAGACTCCCCCATACAGTGCTATGCTCTCGGCGCCGGCGATGTTTGGCTGGCTGTAGTGGATCAACCCCACTTCATAGCCCAAGGTGCTGTCGAAGTGGTGCTTGTAGCCCATGTAGCTGTCCAGGCGCAGGGTCGAGTTGGCCGTCACCCCCATGCTCGGGGCGTATTGGCCGACGTACAGCCCACTGGGGTGGCTGAAATCCATGCCACCATGAAACGCGCCGACCGCCGTGGGTGAAATCAACCCTTGGGCCATGCTACGTGAAGGGGTGGTGCCGAGTGTAAAGTCGAAATCGCCCAGTTGGCGCTTCATCTGCTGGGCCAGCAGAGGGGGGCTGAACAGCAGGGCAATGCTCAGCAACAGCAGGGGCCTGAACATGGTCACCGTCCTGGAGGGCTTACGGTAGAGCGTTCAAGGATACCTGCCCGAGCGGCCGCTGAAAACCTTGTAGTGGCGGGTTCAGCCTTTGGTCGAACGGTCGGCATCGGCTGCCTCGGTCACCACCGGCAGGTTGCCGGCACGCTGGATCACCCGGCGTTGCTGCTCATAGTCGTCCAGCGACAGACCGCGGCGCTGCAAGGCCTCCAGCTGTAACTGGCGGGTTTCGTCGGCGCTGTACGGCCGCAGTTCAGGGTGGCTGGCACAGCCGCTGCTGATGGCGAGGGTAAGCAGGGCAAACGTGGCAGTCAGCAAGCGGGCCAGGGTGTTCATCAGGTAGCTCCAGGGGCCAAGGGTGTAGGTGGCGAGGCGATGGAGCTAGGTTATATGGTTGCCGCGCCTGGTAGAAATTGCCCCTCTCGATAGTGACTATTGATGCACGGCGCCCTGGCCATTGACGCGCAGAAGCTCAAACCTTGCAGGCTGCCGCCTGGTGGCTCGATCCATGAAAAACGGGGCATACCAGCGATGGCATGCCCCGTTTTTATACCGCAAAAGCGTTTCAGGCGACTTTGACGATCCAGCCAGCCGGTGCTTCCACATCACCGCTCTGGATGCCGGTCAGCTCGTTGTAGAGCTTCTGCGTGACCGGGCCGACCTTCTCCAGGTCGTGGAACACGTGCAGCTTGCCGTTGTACTCGATGCCACCAATCGGGGTGATCACCGCAGCAGTACCGCAGGCGCCGGCTTCGACGAAGCGGTCCAGCTTGCTGATTTCCACGTCACCTTCGACCACGGTCAGGCCCAGGCGCGATTGTGCCAGCTCCATCAGCGACAGGCGGGTGATGCCTGGCAGCACCGAGGCCGATTTAGGCGTGACGAACTCATTGTTGGCGGTAATGCCGAAGAAGTTGGCCGAGCCGACTTCTTCAATCTTGGTGTGGGTCAGCGGGTCGAGGTAGATGGCGTCGGCGAAGTTGGCTTTCTTCGCTTCGGCACCTGGCTGCAGGCTGGCAGCGTAGTTGCCACCGACCTTGGCGGCACCGGTGCCCTGCGGTGCTGCACGGTCGAAGCTGGAGATCTGGAAGTTGTGCGGCTTCATGCCACCCTTGAAGTACGAGCCAACCGGAATGGCGAAAACCGAGAAGATGAACTCGGGAGCGGTGCGCACGCCAATGTTGTCGCCGGTGCCGATGACGAACGGGCGCAGGTACAGGGCGCCTTTACCATGCGGTGGCACGAACTTTTCGTTGGCCTTGACCACTTGCTTGCACGCCTCGATGAACACATCGGTCGGCACCTGCGGCATCAGCAGGCGGGCGCAGCTGCGCTGCATGCGGGCGGCATTCTGGTCCGGGCGGAACAGGTTGATGGAGCCATCCTTGCAGCGGTAGGCCTTCAGGCCCTCGAAACATTGCTGGCCATAGTGCAGCGCGGTGGAGCCTTCACTGATGTGCAGCACGTTGTCTTCGGTCAGGGTGCCCTTGTCCCACTCGCCATTGCGCCATACGGACAGGTAGCGTTTGTCGGTCTTGATGTAGTCGAAACCCAGCTTGTCCCAATTAATGCTTTCGTTGCTCATGACACCCTCATTGTCTTGCTAATGCCCGATCGCTCGGGCTGCTGTTATATGCGCACCATGCCACCTTAATACATCCGTGGCGGATCGGGAACGGCCGGTCAAGAATTGACAGGCTGCGATGCATTATTTGCGGGTGCTGCAGGCGCAGGGACGGCATTGAGGCTGCAAGGTGATTGTCACAATATTGTCAGCGCCTGTGAGATCGAGCGCCGCCCGCGCGGCGCATCGCGAGCTGCGCTCGCTCCTACGTTTGTTTCGGGCCAATTATGCCTGGGGGATTTGCGCGCGAACCCTTTGGCGCATGCCTCAATATCGCGTCGTATGAACCAGGCGGTCGCGCGCGCCTCTCACAGGCCTCACTGGCCCGAAACAAACGTAGGAGCGAGCGCAGCTCGCGATGCGCCGCGCGGGCGGCGCTCGATCTCACAGGCGCTGAAAGAATCGAGGCGAGCCAACGGTTGACCACCCGCCAACCACTGCGTAGCCTTGCCACTTCGAGGTTCTTCGGCCAGGCCGAAGCTAAGACGGGAACGCGGTACAAGCCGCGGCTGCCCCCGCAACTGTAAGCGCCGACAACGGATCGACACAGCCACTGCGCCAACGCGCGGGAAGGCGTCATCCCGCCAGACTGCTGCCGTGGCAGGCAACTGGAACGGTGCAAGCCAGGAGACCTGCCTCGTCACGTTTTCGACTTTCAACCGGGCGGGGTGATCCGGTGGCGAACAAGCCCGGCCTGCCTGGCCGGTGGCTGTCGTCCTGCATGCCCGCGCCATACTGCCAAGGGCACTGCGACATGAAAACACTGGCCAAGCTCCCCGTTACCATCGTTACCGGCTTTCTCGGCTCGGGCAAGACCACGTTGCTGCGCCACATGCTCGACAACGCCCAGGGCCGCCGCATCGCGGTCATCGTCAACGAGTTCGGCGAACTGGGCATCGATGGCGAAATCCTCAAGCAATGCAGCATCGGTTGCACTGAAGAAGAGGCCACCGGCCGCGTTTACGAGCTGGCCAACGGCTGCTTGTGCTGCACCGTGCAGGAAGAATTCTTCCCGGTGATGCGCGAGCTGGTGGCACGCCGTGGCGACCTGGACCACATCCTGATCGAGACTAGCGGCCTGGCCCTGCCCAAACCGCTGGTGCAGGCCTTCCAGTGGCCGGAAATCCGCAACGCTTGCACCGTCGACGCCGTGATCACCGTGGTCGACAGCCCGGCGGTGGCTGCCGGCACCTTTGCCGCCTACCCGGACCAGGTCGATGCGCAGCGCAAGCTTGACCCCAACCTGGACCACGAGTCGCCCCTGCACGAGCTGTTCGCCGACCAGCTCGCCAGCGCTGACCTGGTGGTATTGAACAAGGCTGACTTGATCGACGCCGAAGGCCTGGCCAAGGTGCGTGCCGAAGTCGCCGAAGAACTGCCGCCGGCGGTGAAAGTGGTCGAAGCCAGCAGCGGCAAGCTGCCACTGGAAGTGCTGCTGGGCGTGGGCGCCGAGTCCGAGGCGCACATCGATGGCCGCCGTACCCACCACGACTCGCACCACGACGGCGACGATCATGACGATCATGACCACGACGCCTTCGACTCCATCTCCATCGACCTGCCGGAAGCCGACGAAAGCCTGCTGCTCGACGCCCTGACCCAGCTGGTGGTGGAGTTCGGCATCCTGCGTGCCAAAGGCTTCGCTGCCATCCCGGGCAAGCCGATGCGCCTGCTGGTGCAAGGCGTGGGTACCCGTTTCGACAAGCACTTCGATCGTGCCTGGCGTGCCGACGAGCCGCGCATCACCCGCCTGGTGCTGATCGGCCAGGACCTTGATGCGGCCCAGCTGGAAGCGCGCCTGCGCCAGGCCTTGGGCGCCTGACCCATGCACCTGCTGCGGACCCAGCCCGGCGGCTTTGTGCCGGATGACAGCATCGCCGACCTTGGCCAGACACCCGCCGAACTGGTGATACTCTGCAGCGGCGATTCTCACCTGGCGTTGCTGGCCGACACGGCCGAGCAATTGCCCGCAGGCTTCCCCAGCCTGCGCCTGGCCAACCCGATGCAGGTGCAGAACCACGCCTCGGTCGACCTGTACGTTGACCAGGTGCTGCGCCATGCCAAGGTCATCCTGGTGTCGCTGCACGGTGGCGTTGGTTATTGGCGCTATGGCGTAGAACAACTGGTCGAACTGGCGGCCCGTGGCGTGCAGCTGATCCTGGTGCCGGGCGACGACCGCCCGGACCCGGAACTGACCAGCCTGGGCAATGTCACCGGCGCGCAGGCCGAACGCCTGTGGCACTACCTGCGCCAAGGCGGCAAGGCCAACGCCATCAACCTGTTCAACTGCCTGGCCAGCCAGTGGCTGGGCCGCGACTATGCCTGGGACGAGCCGCAGCCGTTGCCGCGCACGGCGGTGTACCACCCACAAAAGGGCAGCGCGGCGCTGGAAGACTGGTACCCGCAGTGGCACCCCGAACACCCGGTAGCGCCGCTGCTGTTCTACCGCTCGCACCTGCAAGCCGCCAACACCGCGTTCATCGACGTGTTCTGCCAGCGCCTGCAGGCGGCCGGTCTGAATCCATTGCCGATCGCCGTGGCCAGCCTGAAGGAAAGCGCCTGCCTGGAGCAGGTCGAAGCCTGGCTGGACGAGGTCGGCGCCGAGGTGCTGGTCAACACCACCGGTTTTGCCCTGTCCAGCCCCGAACGCCCCAACCTGCGCCCGTTCCGCCGTGATATCCCGGTGTTGCAGGCCATTTGCGCGCAGGACAACCAGCCCGGCTGGGAAGCCAGCGAACAGGGCCTGGGTGCGCGCGACCTGGCCATGCACATTGCCTTGCCCGAGCTGGACGGGCGCATCATCACCCGGCCGGTCAGTTTCAAGGACATGGCCTGGCGCAGCGAGCGCAGCCAGTCGGACGTGGTGTGCTACCGCGCCCACCCCGAACGCATGGACTTCGTCGCCGAGCTGGCGCGCCGTTGGGTCGAGCTGGCTCGCCTGCCCAATGGGCAGAAGCGCGTGGCCCTGGTGCTGGCCAACTACCCGACCCGGGATGGCCGTATTGGCAACGGCGTTGGCCTGGATACGCCCGCTGCGGCCCTGAACATCCTCAAGGCATTGCAAGCCGAAGGCTACCCGGTGGCCGACCTGCCGGGCAGTGGCACGCAGCTGATCCAGCAGTTGCTCGGTGGCGCGACCAACGACCTTGACCACCTCGACCAGCGCCCTTGCGCCCAGAGCTTGAGCCTGGCCGACTACCAGGCTGCGTTCGCGCGCCTGCCCGAAGCCAACCGCCAGGCGGTGCTGGAACGGTGGGGGCCACCCCAGCAGGACCCGATGTTCCGCAGTGGCCGGCTGATGGTCGCCGGCCTGCGGTTTGGCCTGACCTTTGTCGGCATCCAGCCGGCACGTGGCTACCAGGTGGACCCCAGCGCGGTCTACCACGACCCCGACCTGGTGCCGCCACATGGTTACCTGGCGTTTCACTTCTGGCTGCGCCATGCCTTCGCTGCCGACGCGGTGATACACGTTGGCAAGCACGGCAACCTCGAATGGCTACCAGGCAAGGGCGTAGGGCTATCGGCGCAGTGCTGGCCGGACGCCTTGCTCGGCCCGCTGCCGAACATCTACCCGTTCATCGTCAACGACCCCGGTGAGGGCGCCCAGGCCAAGCGCCGTACCCAGGCGGTGATCATCGACCACCTCATGCCACCGCTGACCCGTGCCGAGACTTACGGGCCGTTGCGCCACCTGGAGCAACTGGCCGACGAGTTCTATGAAGCGCAACTGCTCGACCCTCGGCGGGCGCGCGAGTTGCAGCGCGACATCCTCGAACTGGTCAAGGCCAACCATATCGACCGCGAGCTGCAGCTGGAGGGGCAGTTGGACGATGCTGCCGTATGGCTGCCGCGCCTGGACACTTACCTGTGCGACCTCAAGGAGTCGCAGATCCGCGACGGCCTGCATGTGTTTGGCCAATCGCCTGCCGGGCGCCTGCGGCTGGATACGCTGCTGGCGTTGCTCAGGGTCGAGCGCGGCGACGGCCGAGGCGGCAATGCCAGCCTGCTACGCACCTTGGCCAAGGCGCTGGTACCCGGCTTCGACCCGCTGGATTGCGAACTCGGCCAGCCGTGGCAGGGCGACCGCCCCGAGCCGTTGCAAGCGGTAAGCAGCGAGGCATGGCGCACCTGTGGCGATACACGGGAGCGCCTGGAGCTATTGGCGCTGCAACTGATCGAGCAGGCGCTGGCCGGCACTGCACAGCTACCTGACAGCCCCGCATGGCACCCCGTGCATGCGGTCCTGCAAGCCCTGTGCATGGAGGTGGCGCCGGGCCTGGATGCCTGCGGCAGCGCAGAAATGCAGGGCTTGCTGGCGGCGCTGGCCGGGCGCTTCGTGCCGGCGGGGCCCAGTGGCGCGCCCAGCCGTGGCCGCCTCGATGTGCTGCCCACCGGCCGTAACTTCTATACCGTGGACGTGCGCAACCTGCCTACCACCACGGCCTGGCGCCTGGGCTTCGCCTCGGCCAACCTGATTCTTGAACGCCACCTGCAGGACCATGGCGACCACCTGCGCCAGTTGGGCCTTTCAGTGTGGGGTACCGCTACCATGCGTACCGGCGGCGACGACATCGCCCAGGCCATGGCGCTGATGGGCGTGCGGCCGGTGTGGGCCAGCGGTAGCCAACGGGTCGATGACTTCGAGATCTTGCCGCTGAGTTTGCTCGACCGCCCACGGGTGGACGTGACCTTGCGCGTTTCCGGGTTCTTCCGCGATGCCTTCGGCAACCTGATCCGCCTGTTCGATGCCGCGGTGCAAGCGGTGGCGGCGCTGGACGAGCCCGACGACCTCAACCCCTTGGCTGCCCGTGTACGCACCGAGCGCGCTGCGCTGCAGGCCCAGGGTACAAGCGCCGAACAGGCCGCTCGGCAGGCTGGCTGGCGGGTCTTCGGGGCCAAACCCGGCGCCTACGGTGCCGGGGTGCAGAATGCCATCGACGGCCGCTTGTGGCACAGCCGCGAAGACCTGGCCGAGGTCTACCTCAACCATGGCGGCTATGCCTACGGCGGCAGCGATGACGGCACCCCGGCCCGCGCCCAGTTCGCCCAGCGCCTGGCCAAGGTCCAGGCGGTGTTGCAAAACCAGGACAACCACGAGCACGACCTGCTCGATTCCAACGACTACTACCAGTTCCAGGGTGGCATGCTGGCGGCTTCAGAAACCCTGGGCGGGGCCGGCGTGGCCAGTTACCACGGTGACCACAGCCAGGTGGACCGGCCGCGCATCCGCACCTTGAAAGAAGAGCTGAACCGGGTGATCCGCGCCCGTGCGCTGAACCCCAAGTGGATCGATGGGGTCAAGCGACATGGCTACAAAGGCGCCTTCGAGATGGCGGCGACGGTGGACAACCTGTTCGCCTTCGACGCCACCACGCACCTGATCGACGACCATCATTACCAGGGGCTGGCCGACGCCTATGTGCTCGACCCGGCCACCCGCGACTTCATGCGCGAGCACAACCCCGAGGCCTTGCGTGACCTTACCGAGCGCCTGCTTGAGGCCCAGCAACGTGGCCTGTGGCAAGCGCCTGGTGACTACCGCGAAGCGCTTGAGGAGCAACTGCTCGACGGCGAGGAACAGGCTTGACATGAGTGAACCCGTACAATTTCCGCTGGCGGCCGTGGTGGGTGCCGAGGACCTGAAGCTGGCCCTGTGCCTGACGGCCATCGACCCGAAAATCGGCGGCGTGCTGATCGAAGGCCCGCGCGGCATGGCCAAGAGCACCTTGGCCCGTGGCCTGGCCGACCTGCTGGGTGAGGGCCCGTTCGTGACCCTGCCGCTGGGTGCCAGTGAGGAACGGTTGGTCGGTACCCTGGACCTCGACGCCGCGCTTGGCCAGGGCAAGGCTCAGTTCTCCCCAGGGGTGCTGGCCCAGGCCGATGGCGGCGTGCTGTATGTGGATGAAGTCAACCTGCTTCCAGATACCCTGGTCGACCTGTTGCTTGACGTGGCCGCCAGCGGTACCAACCGCGTCGAGCGCGACGGCATCTCGCACCGCCACAGCGCCCGCTTCGTGCTGATCGGCACCATGAACCCGGAAGAAGGCGAACTGCGCCCGCAGTTGCTCGACCGGTTCGGCCTTAATGTGGCCCTGGAAGGTTTGCCCGAACCTGCGGCCCGGCAGCAGATCATCCGTCGGCGCCTGGCCTTCGACCATGACCCGCAGGCTTTCTGCGCGCAATGGGCGCAGGCACAGGCGCAGTTGCGCGAGCGCTGCCAGGCGGCGCGCCAAGTGCTGGCGGGCATTGCCCTGGACGACCAGGCACTGGCCTGGATCACCGAGCGCTGTTTTGCTGCTGGCGTGGATGGCTTGCGCGCCGACCTGGTCTGGCTGCGCGCGGCGCGCGCCCACTGTGCCTGGCGCGGTGGTGCAGCCATTGAAGAAACCGACGTGGAGGCCGTAGCCGAATTTGCCTTGCGCCATCGCCGCCGGGTGGCGCCACAGGCCAATCCGCCAGCCCCCCCGCAACAGGCCGAACAGCCGGCCGGCAGCAACCCTGGTGAACAAGGCGGGCAGGGCGATTGGGGTGCATTGCCCGCGCAGCCGGTGGCCAGTGGCGCCCGTCGCGAGGTGCCAAACTGGGCAAAAAAGCCCTGAGCCCCCCCCAGCCACACGCCATAGGGGGGGATGCCAAGGCGGGTGCAGGCAAGCAGCACGGTGCCAGCCGGGGGCGCGCACGCGACGCGGTGACAGGTAGGGTCGCCTGGCTGCCGACCTTGCTCAAGGGGCGCCCACGCCAGCGCCAGGACCTGTGCTGGCAGCAACGCCGGGCCAGGCCTGCCGAACTGTGGTTGGTGATCGTCGATGCTTCGGCTTCAACCCGCCGCCACCAGGCCCTGGCGCAAACCAAGGGGGTGTTGGCAGCACTGTTCGATCAGGCTTATCGCCAGCGTGCTCGCCTGGCGCTGCTCACGGCCAGCGGGCGCACGCCGCAGTGGCAGCGCCATGGCCTCAAGGCGTCGGCGGCCTTGCAGCCATGGCTACAGGCATTGGGGGCTGGCGGGGGCACGCCACTGTTCGCAGCCCTGGAGCAGGCCCGGCATTGGCTGCAGGCACGCCAGCGGGCACACCCGCAAGAAGTGCTGCGCTGCCTGGTGTTTACCGATGGGCGCGTGCAGCACAGCAACACGGTCCAACCCATGCCTTGTGCCACGCTGTTGGTGGACATGGAACTGGCACCGGTACGGCTAGGGCGTGCCCAGCGCCTGGCCGAGCAATTGCAGGCGGATTATCAGCACTTGCACCACTTTAAGCTGGCGTATTGAAGAGGGGCACTGCGGCACAATGTCGCAAGTGACAAAGTTGTCAGGCCTGCACGATGAAAGTTGCACAAGTGCGTGGCGCTGCACGCACTTGTTATAAACGCCGGTATTATTTCGGCATCGACCAAGGTTGCAGGTCGTAACCTTTTTCGCACAATTCGGCGCGCACTTCCTCGATCAGGCTGGCCCACTGCGCGGGGTCGGAGTAGATGCGCGAAGACACCTGCTTGGCGCCAATGCGGGTGTTGGTCCGGTCGATCACTGCCAGGCTGAGTTCACCAGTGCCATTGGGGGCATCCCAGGCTACGCACTGGAAGGGTTCGAAGGCGTGGTCGGCAATCAGCAGTGCTTCGTTGACACGGAGCGGGGCATTCATGGTTCGGTCTCTCTATGGTCCCAAACAGCGAAGTAAGTCCGCGTTGCTTAAAAGTCGCCTCAGGTGCGCGAAGTGCAGCGCGGGGTTATGTGTACTGATGCTCGCTGTGCGGTAGCAAGTCACACATTGCGAATAAATTTTTTGCCAGGGCTATCTCCGTTATTCCCTGCGCCGCCATGTGATGTCGTTAAAGTGCGAAAATTCCCGTGGGCGTTTGTAAAAAAATGCGTCGGCAGACGGACGGTACTGGGCAGTGTCAACTTCGTTGCTACTGTTAAACGGGCGCCACAACTTGCTGTTTTACTTTAAAAAAATCAAACAATGGCGCCAAGGATCGGTCATGCAACAGCCTGCCGCGCAACGCCGTTTGCTGATCGTCGACCCCTGCGACGATTGCCACCGCCTATTGCCGGGCCTGCGCAACGCCGGCTGGGATGTCGACAGCTGCATGCTCACCGCTGCACTGGACCACCCCTGCGATGTGGGCCTGCTGCGCTTGCAGGCCGCGCACCTGCGGCACCCGGACGCGGTCAAGGACATGATCAAGCGCAGCAACACCGAGTGGATCGCCGTGCTGAGCGCCGACCAACTGCGCATGCCAGCCTTCGGTGACTTTGTGTGTGAGTGGTTTTTCGACTTCCACACCTTGCCGTTCGACGTCTCGCGCGTGCAGGTTACCCTGGGCCGGGCGTTCGGCATGGCGCGCCTGCGCGGCAAGGGTGCGGTCAAGGTCGATGAAGCGAACGACGAATTGCTCGGTGACAGCCGGCCGATTCGCGAACTGCGCAAGCTGCTGGGCAAACTGGCGCCTACCGAATCACCTGTGCTCATCCGCGGTGAAAGCGGCACTGGCAAGGAGCTGGTGGCGCGCACGCTGCACCGCCAGTCGCAGCGCAGTGATCAGCCGTTCATCGCCATCAACTGTGGCGCCATCCCTGAGCATTTGATCCAGTCCGAATTGTTCGGCCACGAGAAAGGCGCTTTTACCGGGGCGCACCAGCGCAAGGTCGGGCGTATCGAAGCGGCCCACGGCGGCACCTTGTTCCTGGACGAAATTGGCGACTTGCCGCTGGAACTGCAGGCCAACCTGCTGCGCTTTCTGCAGGAGAAGCACATCGAGCGGGTAGGCGGCAGCCAGCCAATACCGGTGGATGTGCGGGTGTTGGCGGCGACCCACGTGGACCTGGAACGGGCCATTGAGCAGGGGCGTTTTCGCGAAGACCTGTATTACCGCCTGAACGTATTGCAGGTGGTGACAGCACCGCTGCGCGACCGGCACGGCGACTTGTCCATGCTGGCCAACCATTTTGCCCATTTCTACAGCCTGGAAACCGGGCGCCGGCCGCGCTCCTTCAGTGAACACGCCTTGGCAGCCATGGGCCACCATGACTGGCCGGGGAACGTTCGCGAGCTGGCCAACCGCGTACGCCGCGGGCTGGTGCTGGCCGAAGGGCGGCAGATCGAGGCGCAGGACCTGGGCTTGCAGTTGCACGACCAGGAACAGCAGCCGTTAGGCACCCTGGAAGAATACAAGCACCGCGCCGAGCGCCAGGCCTTGTGCGATGTGCTCAACCGGCACAGTGACAACCTGAGCATGGCTGCCAAGGTGCTGGGGGTTTCGCGGCCGACGTTCTACCGCTTGTTGCACAAGCACCAGATACGCTGAGCGTTACACCACGGCACCTGGGCGAACATCACCCAGGGCCGAACCCCTCAATGCGGCCCGCGCGGGATGGTCTTGAGCAGGTCTTCGGGGCTGATGTGCCCAACCACTTGTGCAACCGCGCTGCCCGGTGTCGGCAGGTCGATGATATGGCTCTTCATCTTGCCGATCACATGCATCTCGCACGGCTTGCAGTCGAATTTCAGCGTCAGTACCTCGTCGCCCTGAATCAGCTGCATGGGCGCGACCTTGGTGCGTACGCCGGTGACACCCTTGGCCTGCTTGGGGCACAGGTTGAAGCTGAAACGCAGGCAGTGCTTGGTGATCATCACCGGCACCTCGCCGTGCTCTTCATGGGCCTCGTAGGCGGCGTCGATCAGTTGCACGCCATGGCGGTGGTAGAAGTCGCGAGCCTTCTGGTTGTACACGTTGGCCAGGAACGACAGGTGCGACTCGGGGTACACCGGCGGCGGCGTGGTCTCGGCCTTGCGCGCGCCGCGTGGGTGGGCCTGTACCCGCGCGGCGGTCAGTGCCTCGATGGCCTCGCGGCGCAGGGCCTTGAGCTGCGAGTTGGGGATGAAGTACGCCTGCGGGGCGTCCAGCTCGATACGGTCGGCGTGGTACATAGTGGTACCCAGCTGGCCGAGCAGGTCGTGCAGTTGCTCCAGTGCCTGCTGGGGCTTGTTGGCGACGCCGAACGGGCCCTCCAGGGCTACCTGCACACTGACCCCTTCCTCGCTGCTCAGGGTCAGCAGCAGGCGTTGCTCGCGCAGCACCGCGTGCCACTCCACGCCCACCCGGCGTTCGGAGGACGTGCGCTGCAGGGCCTGTTGCCAGTTGTGGTCCAGGTTGCGCGACAACGGGTGGTTGGGGCGCAGCTTGTGCAACCCTTCGGGCATTTCATTGGGCTCGACGCGGTAGCGGTAGCGTGCTTGGCCGTCTTCTTCAAACTCGCCACGGGGCTCGGCGATGTTGGCGCGAAAACCCAGCACTTCGCGTTTGACCAGCACATTCAGGCCGTCGCCGTTGGTCAACGGCACGTCGGTCACCACGTGCAGGTCGCGCTTGCCGACCTTTTCCACAACGCCCACCGGCAGGCCGGTGAAGGTTGGCGAGTCGAATGCGCCGATATCGACCTTGCGGTCGGTGACGAAGTAGTCGGTGCTGCCGCGGTGGAAGGTCTTGTCCGGGTCGGGCAGGAAGAAGTGCTCGGTGCGCCCGCTGGAAGCGCGGGCATAGTGCGGGCGGCCTTCCAGGATGGCGTCCAGTTCCTTGCGGTAGTGGGCCGTGATGTTCTTCACATAGCCCATGTCCTTGTAACGCCCTTCGATCTTGAACGAGCGCACGCCGGCATCGACCAGGTCGGCCAGGTTGGCGGTCTGGTTGTTGTCTTTCATCGACAGCAGGTGTTTCTCGAACGCGACCACGCGGCCCTGGTCATCCTTCAGGGTGTAGGGTAGGCGGCAGGCCTGCGAGCAGTCGCCACGGTTGGCGCTGCGCCCGGTTTGCGCGTGGGAGATGTTGCACTGGCCGGAAAATGCCACGCACAGTGCACCATGGATGAAGAACTCGATGGCCGCGTCGGTTTCGGCGGCGATGCTGCGGATTTGCTGCAAATTCAGCTCGCGGGCCAGCACCAGTTGCGAGAAACCGGCCTGGTCGAGGAATTTCGCCCGCTCCAGGGTACGAATGTCGGTCTGGGTGCTGGCGTGCAGCTCGATCGGCGGGATGTCCAGCTCCATCACCCCCAGGTCCTGCACGATCAGTGCATCGACACCGGCGTCATGCAACTGGTGGATCAGCTTGCGCGCCGGCTCCAGCTCGTTGTCGTGGAGGATGGTGTTGATGGTGGTGAACACGCGCGCATGGTACCGATGGGCGAACTCGACCAGTTCGGCAATGTCGCTGACTTCGTTGCAGGCATTGTGGCGCGCGCCGAAGCTTGGGCCGCCGATGTAGATGGCATCAGCGCCGTGCAGGATCGCCTCACGGGCGATGGCCACGTCACGCGCAGGGCTGAGCAGTTCCAGCTGGTTCTTTGGAAGGGACATGTCGTTGTATTTTCGGGCTGTCACGGGTTAGGCGCGCATTGTAGCGGCGAAACGGGCTGGCGGCACCCTTGGGCTGCCCGAAGGTGTGCAGCCAGGGTGCGAGGGGGCGGCAACGACGGTCGGTCAGCGCTTGGCGGCCATCGCCGTCACTTCGACGCGCATGCCGTCGAACGCCAGGGCGGCCACGCCAACGGCGGCACGTACCGGCCAGGGTTTGCTGAAGAAGCGCTGGTACACTTCGTTGAATGCCGCGCGGTCGGCCATGTCGGTCAGGTAGATGGTCAGGTGCAGCACGCGGTCCATACCGCTGCCGGCTTTTTCCAGCGCCACTTTCAAGGCCTGCAGGGTGCACTCGCTTTGCGCGACGATGCCACCCAGCTCCAGGCTGCCGTCGGCACGGGTCGGGATCTGGGTGGTGACCAGCACGCCGTTGTACTCGGCGACGTCGGAAGAAATCGAGTCGGCGTCCGGGTCGGGGGTATAGATGATGTCTGCTTGAGCCATGGTGTGGTTTGCCTTGCAACGGAAGGAAACGGCAAGCCTACGCGAGCGCAACGCACCGGTCGAGCGCACCCCGGCGTTTGTAAAGCGCGGCGTTCACCGGCAGAATCGCGGCCGATTGCCAGACCAGAGGTTTACGTTGAACGAACAGACTTTGTCCCGGCGCCTGGAGCGCGTGGCTGCCTATGTGCCGCAGGGCGCGCGCCTGGCCGACATTGGCTCGGACCACGGCTTCCTGCCGGTGGCGTTGATGCTGCGCGGGGTGATCGAGGCCGGGGTGGCCGGTGAGGTGGCGCAGGTGCCGTTCGCCTCGGCCCAACGCACGGTGAGCCGCAACGGCCTGGAGGCCTCTGTGGCCGTGCGCCTGGCCGATGGCCTGGCAGCCATCGAGCCACAGGACCGTATCACGGTGGTCAGCCTGTGCGGCATGGGCGGCGACACCATGTGCGCCATCCTGCAGGCAGGCCCGCAGCGCCTGGCCGGCGTCACCCGCCTGGTACTGCAGCCCAACGGCGGTGAGCGCGAACTACGCCAGTGGCTGGCCGGCAATGGCTACCGGATCGTCCACGAGGAACTGCTGCGGGAAAACCGCTTCGACTACGAGATCATCGTTGCCGAGCCGGGCAGGGCGGTGTACACCGCTCAACAGCTGTACTTCGGGCCGTTGCTGATGCAGGAAAAAAGCGCGGCGTTCCTGGGTAAATGGCAGCGCATGCTGCGCCAGAAGCAGCACACCCTGGCCAATTTCCAGCGGGCCCGGGGCGCAGTGCCGCAAGCGAAGATAGACGACTTCAACCAGCAGGTAGGCTGGATAACGCAGCTGCTGGCCTGAGTCACTGTTGCGGGCAGTTGCTCATCTCGCGGTAACTGATTTCGTGCTTCTGGTCATGGTGGTCGAGGTACACCATGTGAGCGGTGCCGATCTGGCAGTCGCCGACGTTGCTGGGCGGGGTGATGGAAATCACTTTGGCCACATCCAGGTGCATGCCGTATGCATAGTTGCTACTGGCTGGCTGATCGTTGCCCGTGGCGGCGAGGGATGCGCACGAAGCCATGGCAGCGAAAATGGCGATTATAGCGAGGGAGGGTTTCATGGCTGGCTCCTTTTACAATGTATGACTAATGATGTATTCAAAGGCCTTACACAATAAATGGGCTAAGTTGTGATAGATTCCTGCCTTTAACGTAACAATAACACCCAGTAAGGAGCTCACTTTCATGGACATGCTGCATGCCATGCGTACCTTCGCCCGTGTGGTGGAATGCGGCAGCTTCGCGGCGGCCGCCAACGCCCTGGACATCTCTGCGGCACAGGTTTCGCGCATCGTGGCGGAGCTGGAAAACCAGTTGCAGACCCGCCTGTTGCACCGCACCACCCGGCGCTTGCGCATGAGCGAGGCCGGCGAGCGGTTTCTCGAGCGGGCGCGGCAGATCATGCTGCTGACCGAAGAAGCGGTGGGCGAGGCCCGTGGTGCGCACCTGACGCCGCGTGGGCGGTTACGTCTGCACTGTCCCCATGGCCTGGGGCTGTTGCTGATGCCGCTGGTGGCCGGCTACAACGCGTTGTGCCCGGAGGTGGTGATCGAGTTGACCCTGTCACAGCGCAACCCCGACCCGCTGGCCGAAGGGCATGATGTGGTGATTACCGTTGACGGCGCGTTGCCCGATTCGCAGCTGATCGCGGTGCCGCTGGGCAATATCTTCAGTATCCCCTGCGCGGCTCCGGCCTACCTGGAAGCCAATGGCGTACCGGAAAGCCCCGAAGACTTGCACGGCCATCGTTGCCTGCGCATGTCGTACCCCCTGTACGAAGGTGACTGGGTGTTCCCGCAAGGGGTCGACCAGTGTGTGATCGTACCGAAGGACGGTTTCTCCACCAATGTTGCCGATGCCATGCTGGTGGCCAGCGAGTTGGGCATGGGCATAGGCCTGTTGCCGTTCTACACCGCCAGCCAGGCGATCGGGCAGGGGCGGCTGTGCCGCCTGTTGGCGCCGTATCGGCTGCGCGAGAGTGCGCTGTATGCAATTTACCCGTCACGGCACTACCTGGATGCCAAGGTGCGTACCTGGATCGACTACCTCAAGGAGCAGTTGCCAGCGCTGTTCGAAAGGCACGCCGAGCTGGTGGACGACGCCCGCTACTGGCGCTAGGTGGGCAGAGCCTGGCGCCAGGGCTCGGTCGTCGACCTACTAAAGCGTGTAGTGCTTCAGCTCCCGCGCAATCAGCATGCGCTGGATTTCGCTCGAGCCTTCGTAGATCTGGGTGATCCGGGCATCGCGGTAGTAACGCTCTACCGGGTAGTCTTCCAGGTAGCCGTAGCCGCCATGTACCTGGATCGCCATCGAGCACACCCGTTCGGCCATTTCCGAGGCGAACAGCTTGGCCTGGGATGCCTCTGACAGGCACGGCCTGCCGGCGCTGCGCAGGCGCGCAGCATGCAAAATCAGCAGCCGCGCGGCGTTGACCTGCACCTGCATGTCGGCCAACAGGTTGGCGATGCTCTGGTGCTCGTTGATCGGCTTGCCGAATTGCACACGGTCCCGTGAATAACCCAGCGCTGCTTCGAACGCCGCACGGGCGATGCCCAGCGCTTGCGCGGCGATACCGATCCGGCCCCCTTCAAGGTTGGACAAGGCGATGGCCAGGCCCTTGCCGCGCTCGCCCAGCAGGTTGGCGGCCGGTACCCGGCAGTTGTCGAACGTGACCGCGCAGGTATCAGAGGCGCGGATGCCCATCTTGTGTTCGCTGCGGTCGACTTTGAAGCCCGGGTTGTCGGTAGGCACCAGAAAGGCCGACAGGCCCTTCTTGCCCAGGTCCGGGTCGGTTACCGCAAACACGATCGCCAGGCCGGCACGCCGGGCATTGCTGACGAACTGCTTGGCGCCATTGATTACCCATTGGCCGTCTACCAACTCTGCGCGGGTCCGCAGGTTATGCGCCTCGGAGCCGGCTTGCGGCTCGGTCAGGCAGAAGCAGCCGATCACTTCACCCGTGGCCAGGCGCGGCAGCCATTGCTGCTGTTGGTCGGCCGTGCCATATGCCAGCAGCGGGCCGCAACCCACGGAGTTGTGAATGCTCATCATCGCCCCGGTGGCGCCACAACCGGCGGAAATTTCCTCTACCGCCAGGGCATAGGCGACGTAGTCGGTGTAGCTGCCGCCAAAATCTTCGGGCACGACCATGCCCAGCAGGCCCAGTTCGCCCATCTTGCGTACCACGTCGTCATCGATCCAGCCGGCCTTTTCCCAGGCCTGGGCGTACGGGGCGATTTCGCCACGGGCAAAATCGCGCGCCATGTCGCGGATCATGATCTGTTCTTCGCTCAGTTCCAGGTCTTGCATCGGTGTACTCCCGGGCTCACAGGCCTTCGAAGAATTGGTCGACCCGCTGGCGTTGCAGTGCAGCCAGGGTGGGTGGGTTCCAGCACGGTTGCTTGTCCTTGTCGATGATCAGGGCGCGTACGCCTTCGATGATATCGCCATGCTGGAACCACTGGCGGTCCAGGTGCAGCTCCATGGCAAAGCACGCCTCCAGGTCCCGTTGGCGGCCCCGGCGCAGCATCTCCAGCGTAACCGCCATGGCCAGCGGTGAGCGGCTTTCCAGCTGATCGGCAGTGGCCATGGCCCAGGCGTGGCTGTCGCCAATGCTGACTGTGCGCAATTGCTCGACGATGGCCGGCAGGTCGGGCAGGGCGAAGAAGTGGTCGATGACCGGGCGCAGCTTTTCCAGCGGGGCATCCTCCAGCACCTGGCTACCTAGCCTGGCCAGCAGGCCCTGCAGGTCCTTGAGCGGGTGGTCGCCGAAACTCAGCTGGTCCAGGCCTTGATCCAGGGCGGCGAGCTGGTCGCTGGCCAGGTACCAGTCGGCCAGGCCGCAGTACAGCGCATCGGCGGCCTGCACCTGTGCGCCGCTCACCCCCAGGTAGATGCCCAGCTCGCCAGGGAGGCGCGACAGAAAATAACTGCCGCCCACGTCGGGGAAATAGCCAATGCCGACTTCGGGCATACCCAGGCGGCTGCGCTCGGTCACCACACGCAGGTCACAGCCCTGAGCCAGGCCCATGCCACCGCCGAGGGTGAAGCCGTCCATCAGCACCAGCACCGGTTTGCGGTAACGGTGGATGGCCAGGTCGAGGGCATACTCCTCGACGAAAAAGGTCTCATGCAGCGTATCGCCGGCCTTGAAGCTGTCGTGCAGCGAGCGGATATCGCCACCGGCGCAAAAACCCTTGGGGCCTGCACCGCGCAGCACCACCGCCCGTACGTGCGGGTCCCGAGCCCACTGTTCCAGGTAATGGCGCAGGCTACGGACCATGTCCAGGGTAAGGGCATTGAGGCCGGCGGGGCGGTTCAGTGTCAGGTGGCCGACCTGGTTGCGGACCTCGGCCAGTACATGGTCGGTGGCCGAGGTGTAAGCGTGCGCAGTCATTGCCTTCTCCCTGCTTTGTTATTGATTTTCCAAGTGAAGTCTGGATTTCGCTGGAGGATCTGGCGATCCTTGCATGCGAATTTGCCTTGTACAATCGACAAATCTGCAGGGGGAATCTGCATTTTTGCGTGCCTGGCAGTGTTGCCACTCTAGCAAGGTTTGACGTTTACCGGATTGGCTTGGTGGATGGGCGCCGATGTTCTTGGTGTTTTGGTCCACCAGAATCACGATCATTAACCTTAGCGTAACGATCCAGCGCCGAGCTTGATTGATGCCCGGCTGGCCCCCGCCCTAAGGTGACCCCACGACAGCGAACCCGTGGAGTCACCATGACAACAACACAGAATCCACCGCCGCAATGGTCGCGACGGCGTGCCGAAAAGCAACGCCGCCTCGATCAGGTCCGGCACCTTGCCGACGGTGCGGTGCTGCCCAGCGAGCGTATCGTCGAAGCATTGGAACTGTTGCTGGCCCCCGGCGACCGCGTGGTGCTGGAAGGCAACAACCAGAAGCAGGCCGACTTCCTCTCGCGTTCGCTGGCCAAGGTCGACCCTGGGCGCCTGCACGACCTGCACATGATCATGCCCAGCGTCAGCCGTGCAGAGCACCTGGACTTGTTCGAGCGCGGCATCGCCCGCAAGCTGGATTTTTCCTTCGCGGGGCCACAAAGCCTGCGCATTGGCCAGTTGCTTGAAGACGGCTTGCTCGAAGTCGGCGCGATCCACACTTATATCGAGTTGTACTCGCGGCTGCTGGTCGATCTGATCCCCAACGTGGCCCTGGTGGCAGGCTTCATGGCCGACCGTGAAGGCAACCTGTACACCGGGCCCAGCACCGAAGACACCCCGGCGCTGGTGGAGCCGGCCGCGTTCAGCGACGGTATCGTCATCGCCCAGGTCAACCACCTGGTCGACCGTGTGGATGACCTGCCGCGGGTCGATATCCCGGCGTCATGGGTCGATTTCGTGGTGGTTGCCGACCAGCCTTTCTACATCGAACCGCTATTCACCCGCGACCCGCGTCATATCAAGCCGGTGCATGTGCTGATGGCGATGATGGCCATTCGCGGCATCTACGAAAAACACCAGGTGCAGTCGTTGAACCATGGCATCGGCTTCAATACCGCTGCCATCGAGCTGATCCTGCCCACCTACGGTGAGTCGCTGGGGCTCAAGGGCAAGATCTGCCGCAACTGGACCCTCAACCCGCACCCTACGCTGATCCCGGCTATCGAAAGCGGTTGGGTGCAAAGCGTGCATTGCTTTGGCACCGAGCTGGGCATGGAGGACTACATCGCCCAGCGGCCCGATGTGTTCTTCACCGGCCGTGACGGTTCACTGCGCTCCAACCGCATGATGTGCCAGCTGGCCGGGCAGTACGCCGTGGACCTGTTCATTGGCGCGACCCTGCAGGTAGACGGCGATGGCCACTCGTCGACAGTCACCCGCGGCCGCCTGGCCGGCTTTGGCGGGGCGCCGAACATGGGCCACGACCCCCGGGGCCGGCGCCATGCAACGCCGGCCTGGCTCGACATGACCGTGCCGCAAACCCTGCTGGAGCGCGGCCGCAAGCTGGTGGTGCAGATGGTCGAAACCTACCAGGAAGGCGGCAAACCGACCTTCGTGGAAACCCTCGATGCGGTGGCCGTGGCGAAAAAGGCCGGCATGCCGCTGGCCCCGGTGATGATCTACGGTGACGACGTTACCCACCTGTTGACCGAAGAGGGCATTGCCTACCTGTACAAGGCCCGCAGTCTGGAAGAGCGCCAGCAGATGATTGCCGCTGTGGCCGGGGTTACCGCCATCGGCCTGCGGCATGACCCGAAAGACACTGCGCGCCTGCGCCAGCAAGGCCTGGTCGCATTGCCCGAAGACCTGGGCATCCGCCGCACCGACGCCAGCCGCGAGCTGCTGGCAGCGCGCAGCGTTGCCGACCTGGTTGAATGGTCCGGCGGCCTGTACAACCCGCCGGCACGGTTCAGGAGCTGGTGATGAAAGCACGCGACTTGCGCCTTGAACCTGTTGCGGTCCCTGTGGGCGCGGGGTTACCCGCGAAGAGGCCAGCCCACACAACCCGGATTCAACTGCCAGACCACTTGGCCGACCTGGCCGTGGAAGCCCTGATCGACGAAGCCGAGCTGTCCCCCAAACCCGGCCTGGTCGACCGCCGCAGCAACGGCGCTCACACCGACATGACCCTGGCCCTGATGCACGCCTCGGCCCTGGCCCTGTGGCCCTGCCTGCGCAACATGGCCGCAGCCGCGCAAACCATTGGCACCATCGGCCAACCCCTGCGCGCCAGCTTGGGCCAGCTCGGCCGTGAAGGCGAAGCCGCGATGCTGGCCGCGACCCATGGGGTCAACACCCACCGCGGCGCTATCTGGGCCCTGGGCCTGCTGGTCGCCGCCAAGGCCCTCGACCCCGATGCCAGCGCCAGCACGGTAGCCGCGCGGGCCGGGCGCATCGCCCTGTTCGACGACCCGGCCATGCCGCAGCAGCACAGCCATGGCCTGCAGGTGCGCCAGCGCTATGGCAGCAGCGGTGCCCGCGAACAGGCGCAACAAGGCTTCCCTGCGGTTACCGGCCACGGCTTGCCACACCTGCAACGCAGCCGTGCCAGCGGTGCCAGTGAGGCCAACGCCCGGCTCGATGCCTTGCTCGCCATCATGGCCGTGCTCAGCGATACCTGTGTGCTGTGGCGCAGCGGCCCTGCCGGGCTGGCCGCCGTGCAGCAGGGCGCCCGCGCGGTACTGGGTGCCGGGGGCAGTGCCACCCTGGCCGGGCGCCGCTACCTGCGTACGCTGGACCAGCAACTGCTGCAACTGAACGCCTCACCGGGCGGCGCCGCCGATCTACTGGCCGCCTGCCTGTTCCTCGACAAAGCCGGGAGCCTGTGACATGGAAACCCTGACCTTCGATTTCCCCGCCGCCGAACCGGGGCGTGGCCGCACGCTGGTGGGCTGTGTCAGCTCCGGCGACCTTGAAGTACTGATTGAACCCGGCACCGCCGGCCACCTGCAGATCCAGGTGGTGACTTCGGTCGATGGCAGCGCCGCGCGCTGGGCGCAACTGTTCCAGCGCCTGTTCGAGGGCCGCGCCTGGCCGGCCGTGAACATCGACATTCATGACTTCGGCGCCACCCCGGGGGTGGTCCGCCTGCGCCTGGAACAAGGCTTCGAGGAGATCGCCCATGACTGACACCGCACGCTTGCTGCGCAGCCGCAGCTTCGTAGAACTGGGTGCCCGGCAGCGCGCCCGCGCCGTGCTCGACCCGGGTAGTTTCCACGAGCTGCTCGGCCCCTTCGACCGGCTGATGTCGCCTTGGCTGCCCTTGCAGGGCATCGTGCCGCAGGCTGACGACGGCGTGGTCATCGCCAAAGGCACGCTGAACGGGCGCAATGCGGTGGTCGCCGCTATCGAGGGCGGCTTCCAGGGCGGCAGCATGGGCGAGGTGGGCGGCGCCAAGATTGCCGGGGCGTTGGAGCTGGCCATCGAAGACAACCGCAATGGCATCCCCACGTGTGCAGTGCTGCTGCTCGAAACCGGCGGTGTGCGGTTGCAGGAAGCCAACCTTGGCCTGGCAGCGATTGCCGAAATCCAGGCGGCGATTGTCGAACTGCGGGCCTGGCAGCCGGTAATCGGGCTGATTGCAGGTTCCGTCGGGTGCTTCGGCGGCATGTCGATCGCCGCTGGCTTGTGCAGCCATTTACTGGTCACCCGCGAGGCCCGCCTGGGCCTGAACGGGCCTCAGGTCATCGAACAGGAAGCCGGCATTGCCGAGTATGACGCCAAGGACCGGCCGTTCATCTGGAGCCTGAGCGGCGGCGAACAGCGCCATGCCAGCGGGCTGGTCGATGGCTATGTGGCCGATGACATCCAGGCGCTGCGCGACTGCCTGCTGCAACTGCTCGACTCGCCTGGCGCTGACCGCGCCCGGCAACACGCCTGGTTCCTCGAGCGCCTGGCCCGGCTGGGCGCCGAGTGCCCGCAACTGGACGCTGCCGCTGTGCGTGCCCTTTACCAAGGAGAAGCCCAATGAACCGTGCCATGAACTGGTTGCCGGGCCTGGCGGGCGGCCAACCCTTGCCGGGCTACCCGGCGTCGTTGCAGGTTATCGATGGCGAACTGGACAACCGCCTGGCGCGCTTTATCGCCGTGGTCCCCGATCCCGCCAATCCGTTCCCCCGCGCCCGCGGGGGCGAAGTCGGCCTGCTGGAGGGTTGGGGCCTGGCCAAGGCCGTGAGCGACGCGGTCGACGCTGACAGCCAGGGGCACAAGCGCGCAATTGTCGCGGTGATCGATGTGCCCAGCCAGGCCTACGGCCGCCGTGAGGAGGCCTTGGGTATCCATCAGGCCTTGGCTGGCGCTGTGCAGGCTTACGCCCAGGCCCGGCTGGCCGGTCACCCGGTAATCGGGCTGCTGGTCGGCAAGGCCATGTCTGGCGCTTTTCTTGCCCACGGCTACCAGGCCCAGCGCCTGATCGCCCTAGACGATGCCGGGGTAATGGTGCATGCCATGGGCAAGGCGGCAGCCGCGCGGATTACCCTGCGCAGTGTCGAGCAACTGGAAGCGTTGGCCGCCAAGGTGCCGCCCATGGCCTATGACCTGGCCAGCTATGCGTCACTGGGCCTGCTGTGGCGTCGGTTGACGGTGGCCAACGCCGAAGCGCCTGGCAGCGCCGACATTGCCCGGGTGCGTGCCTGCCTTGCCGACGCGGTCCGGGATATTGGCAGCTCGACCGACCTGTCGTCGCGGCTGGCGGGCGAACACCGCAGTGCCTCGCGGCAAGTGCGTGAGCAACTGCGCCGCCAATGGCAGGGTGCCTGAGATGAACGCGCCACGCCCTCATGACCTGCTGTGGGGCATGCCGACTTCGGCCTTGCCGGCTGACGCGCCGCAGTGGGCACGGGAAGTGTTGGCCGGCGGCCAGCCGGTGGTCGTGCGCCGCGCGGTGTGTGACGCCGGCTGGGTCGCCGTTGGCGTGCGTGGCCAAGGGCGCGCGCAGCGCCTGGCTGCTGTGATGCGGGTTGCCGACATTCAACGCCAGCAGGCCCCTGAAGCCTTGCAGCGGCCTACACAGTGCGCCTGGCCAGCACAGCAGGCCCTGGCCTCGATAGCGCCAATGCTCGATGCCTGCGGCCTGGCCTGGGGGCCGACAGGTGGCGTGGGTTACCAGATTGCAACGGGTATCGACGTGCTGCACGCCGACAGCGACCTGGACATACTGGTACGCACGCCGCAACCGCTGGCGCGCGCGCAGGCCCGCACGCTGTTGGCGACGCTGGCCGCCGCGCCATGCCGTATCGATGCGCAGTTGGAAACCCCGGCCGGGGCTGTGGCGTTGCGTGAGTGGGCCGGTTTCGCCCAGCGTGTGTTGCTCAAGTCGCCCGTGGGGCCTTGCCTGTGCGAAGACCCGTGGGCTGTACGGGAGCGTGCCCCATGAGCACTCTGTTCGCGTTCCCGGGCCAGGGTGCCCAGCAGGTGGGCATGTTGCAGCGCCTGCCCGAAGGCAGCGCGCCGGTGCTGGAGGAGGCCAGCGATGCCCTTGGCCAGGCCGCACTGGCGTTGGACAGCGAGCACGCCCTGCAGTCGACCCGCGCCGTGCAGCTGTGCCTGCTGCTCAGTGGCGTGGCCTGGGCGCGCTGGTTGATGCAGCGCAGCCCAGGGCCGGATTGCGTGGCGGGCTTGTCGGTCGGCGCCTATCCGGCGGCAGTGGTGGCCGGTGCTTTGGGCTTTGCCGACGCTGTGCGCCTGGTTGCCCTGCGCGGCGAACTGATGCAACGGGCCTATCCGCGCGGCTATGGCATGACTGCGCTCAGTGGCCTGGAGCTGGCCAGTGTCGAGCGCTTGCTCGGCGAGGTGGGTGGCGAAGTGTATGTCGCCAACCTCAACAGCGAGCAGCAGATCGTCATTGCCGGCAGCGAAACGGCGATGGCGGCGGTGGCGGCCCGCGCGCGCAGCCTGGGCAGGGGCATCGCGCGCCGGCTGGCAGTCAGCGTGCCATCGCATTGCCCGTTGCTGGCTGGCCCGGCAGCCGAGCTGGCTGCGGCCTTCGCTGCGGTCGAACTGCAGCGGCCACGTATCACTTACCTCAGTGGCAGCAGCGCACGGGTGATAGTCGACCCGCAGCGCCTGCGTGACGATCTGGCCGGCAACATGGCGCGCCGGGTGGACTGGCGGGCGGCGTTGCGCAATGCCTATGAACGCGGCGTGCGCCTGCACCTGGAAATGCCGCCTGGCAGCACGCTCAGCGGCCTGGCCCGGCCGGTGTTCGAACAGGGCAGGGTGCTGGCGGTGGAAGGCACCCGATGGGACAGCCTGGATGCGCTGCTGCGCCAGGAGGTGGCGGACCGGCGATGATGGCGGGCATCGCGCCGGCTGGCACGGGCTACGCCCGCCAATGAAGCCAGTGCGGCGCTTGCGGGTTTACCGATGGCGAAGAACAACAACAAGCAACTTCGACACTACCTGAGGACAACAACAATGATCATCTATGGTGTGGCACTGCTGGCGGTCTGTACGCTGGCTGGGGTTATCGTCGGCGACTTTCTGGGCGTACTGCTGGGCGTCAAATCCAATGTAGGCGGGGTCGGCATCGCCATGATCCTGCTGATCTGCGCACGCCTTTACATGCACCGTCACGGTGGCATGAGCAAGGAGTGCGAGTTCGGTGTGGGGTTCTGGGGGGCCATGTACATTCCGGTCGTGGTGGCCATGGCGGCGCAACAGAACGTGGTCACCGCCCTGCACGGCGGGCCGGTGGCGCTGCTGGCTGCAATAGGTGCGGTGCTGGTGTGCGGTGCGACCATTGCACTGATCAGCCGCAGCCACCGCGGCGAACCGCTACCCGCGGTCGAGGCACCAGCCCAGGCCAATGGGCATGCTGCCCCTGCAGGGGGGCGCTGAACATGTGGCCGATCATTGATAATGCCCTGGAACATAACGGCTTGATCACTGCCTTCGCGGTGGTGGGCGGCATCATGTGGCTGTCGGTGTTGTTGTCCAAGTACCTGACCTTCGGCCGCGTGCACGGCTCGGCCATCGCCATTGTCATCGGGCTGGTGTTGGCCTGGGTGGGCGGCACCCTCACAGGCGGCCAGAAAGGCCTGGCCGACATGGCGCTGTTTTCCGGTATCGGCCTGATGGGCGGGGCCATGCTGCGCGACTTCGCCATCGTTGCCACGGCGTTCGAGGTGCAGGCCACCGAGGCTCGCCGTGCCGGGATGATCGGCGCGGTGGCGCTGCTGCTCGGCACGGTCTTGCCATTCATTGTCGGGGCGGGCGTGGCGTACGCCTTTGGTTACCGCGACGCGGTGAGCATGACCACCATTGGTGCCGGCGCCGTGACGTACATCGTCGGCCCGGTAACCGGCGCGGCGCTGGGTGCCAGTTCGGACGTGATGGCCCTGTCGATCGCCACCGGTTTGATCAAGGCGATTCTGGTGATGGTATTCACCCCGGTATCGGCCCGTTTGCTGGCGCTGGACAACCCACGCTCGGCAATGGTGTTTGGCGGTCTGGCGGGGACTGTGTCGGGTGTGACCGCCGGGTTGGCGGCGACGGACCGGCGGCTGGTGCCTTATGGGGCACTGACCGCCACGTTCCATACCGGCTTGGGGTGCCTGATGGGGCCGTCGATCCTGTACTTCTGTGTGCGAGGTTTGGTGGGGTAGACAACCGGGCTGCATGGCAGCCCGTTGGCTCAGTGGGCCTTGCTCGGGGCAGCCGGTACAGGGTCGGCGGGCTCCAGCGGCGGGTGCTCTTGCGCGGCATGCATCAGGTCTTCGGTTACCCGCAGTTCGGCACCGGTGGGCGAGAACGTGGTCGAGGCGGCGAAGGGCGCCGGGTGTTCTGCCGCCGGGCGCTTGCCACGGCGCCACATGAAGAAGCACAGCATCGCCAGGTTGACCACGGCAAACGCCCAGAACAGTCCGGCCTCGCCAAACTCGGTCATCATCGGCGAAATGGCCACCGGTGCCATGGCCGAGCCCAGTGAGTTGATCAGCAGCAAACCCTGGATCATCGGCACCAGCGCATCGGACGGTGCGCGGTCGGCGGCATGGCTGACCGCGACCGGGTACAGGGTGAACACGCCACCGCCCAACAGGAACAGCATGGCCGGCAGCAGGAACGAGTCCGAGGGCAGGAAGACCGTGACCAGCGACAGCACAACGCACAAGGCGGCCAGCGCCAGCAGTACGTCCAGGCGGTCTTTGCGGTCCGACCAGCGCCCGACCGGGTACTGCAACAGCATCGCGCCAAGGATGACCCAGGCCATCATGTTGCCGACTTCGCCCACCTCCAGGCCGATGCGTTGCAGGTATAGCGGCAGCAGGGCATAGATGCCGGCGATGGCGACGCCCGAGCCGAAGCAACCCACCAGGCCCGAGGGGGCCACGCCCAGCAACTGCCGGGGCTTGAGGGGTTCGACCTGCTCCAGCAAGGGCGATACCCGCGGCAGGATCACGATGGGCAGCACCGACAGCGCGGCGAGCACGCCGGCCAGCATGAACGGCGCGGTATCGCCCAACTGGGTGATCTCCCCCAGGCCGGCCTGGGCGATGACCCCGGCGCCATAGAAGGCGATCATGTACAGCGCCAGCAGGCGGCCGCGGATTTTCGCGTCGCCGGCCAGCAGCAGCCAGCTTTCGATCACCAGGAACACGCCCACGGCGGCCCAGCCGTTGATCAGGCGCAGCACCGACCACCAGGTCACGTCGTAGAACAAGCCCTGCAGCAAGATGGTCACGGCAATCAGCGAGGCGAAGCTGGTATAGGCGCGAATGTGGCCGATGCGCAGGATCAGCCGGTCGTTGAAGATGGCGCCCAGTGTGAGGCCGATGAAGTAGGTCGACGAAACGATGCCAATGGTGGTGGCAGACTCACCGGCAGCGCCCAGGCGCAGGGTGGTGAGGGAAGACATGAAGCCGTTGCCCAGGGCGATGATGAACAGCCCGAGCAGGGGCGCCAGCGCCATGGCCAGCAAACGCGGAGACATAGGTACCTCTGGTTGGATGTGCGGAATGAGCGCCTTTTCGGACGCGCACACCGGCTCGACCCCGCAAGGGGCGAGTAGCTGCACGGATGCGACCTGGGCAAGACTCAACCGCTGGGCCGTAGGGGATGGGGCCGGGCGGGGAGGGTTGAGCCTATTTCACATGGTGGGCATGTGTTCAGGCACGGACTCTGTCATTGCTGCTGGTTGCCACCGTTGACGGCGACGGGCGAAAAGGAAGCGCGATTCTACGGGGTTGCGAGGGTTTGCCCAAGGGGCCTGGCCCTGCGACGAGACGCCGCAGGCAGCCAGGCAACTGCGCCCGGCAGCTAACGCTGCACCCGGGTATCGATACTGACCACCACCGACATCCCCGGCCGCAACTGCCGGGCGGGTGGCTGGCCGGCATCCACGGTGATCCGTACCGGTATCCGCTGGGCGATCTTGACGAAGTTGCCGGTGGCATTGTCGGCCTGCAGCAAGGCGAACTCCGAACCGGTGGCCGGCGAAATCTGCTGCACGTGCCCGTACAGCTTCAGGTGGTTCAGCGCGTCCACGGTAAAGCTCACGGGTTGGCCGATGCGCACATTGGCCATCTGGGTTTCCTTCATGTTGGCGATGACCCACAGGGTGTCGGGCACCAGCGCCATCAACTGCGCACCTGAATTGACATAAGCACCCAGGCGGGTGCCGATCTGCCCCAGTTGGCCGTCACGCGGGGCGGTAACCCGGGTGTTGTCGAGGTCGATGCGCGCCAGCTCCACGGCGGCCTTGGCGTTTTCCACGGCCGCTTCGAGCGCAGCCCGGTTGACCACCACGGTCTCCCGGTCCTGGCGGGCGATTTCCAGCGCGGCCTTGGCCTGGGCCAGGCTGGCGACGGCAGCTGCCTCGTTGGCGCGCGTCACGTCCAGTTCACTGCGGGAAACCGAGCCGTCGCTGACCAGCGCCTGATTGCGGCGCAGGTCGGCCTTGGCTTTGGCCGCCTGGGCCTGGGCATCGCCAATGGCGGCCTGGCGCTGGGCAATGGTGGCTTCGGCGCTCTTGCGCTGTTGCAGGTTGTTGGCCAGGGCTGCCTGTTGCTGCTGCAACTGGGCGAGGGCCTGGGCCAGGCGCTGCTTGTAGATACGGTCGTCCAGTTGCACCAGCAGGTCGCCGGCCTTGACGAACTGGAAGTCGTGCACGGGCACGTCGACGATGTAACCACTGAGCTGGGGGCCGATGAGGGTGACCTGCCCGCGCACCAAGGCGTTTTCGGTGCTTTCGATGGCACTGCTGAAGGGCGGCAGGCGCCAGGCATACAGCACCAGCAGAACACCTGCCAGGGCCACCGCGGCAAAGCAGATCGAGGACAGCAAGCGCACCCGCCGCGTGCGTACCGGGCTACCCGGTTCGCTGGGGGGCGTTGCGCCTTCCGGGGTTTCAGCGATGGCGGTGGTGGTCGTGGTACGGGTGTCGTCGGTCATCGGGTGGGCACGCCGGGGGTGGAGTCGGTGGTGGTGGCCTGGCGTTTCGAGTACCAGAGCCAGGTGCTGCGGATGCAGATCCAGATCATGGTCAGTATGGCGATGCTGCCGATCAGTACGAACACATCGTTGTAGGCCATGACATTGGCTTCGCGGCTGGCGGCCGTGGCCAGCAGGCGCATGCCGGCTTCGGTGCGCAGGGCCGGGTCGGCGAGGATGCCATTGTAGGCTGCTGCACCGCTTTGTACGCGGGCATTGACCAGTGGTTCCAAATAACTCAGGTGGTCCATCAGGTGGCTGGAATGGAACTTCTCCCGCCAGGTCTGGAAGGTGCCGAGCAGTGCCGCGCCAATCAGGCCGCCAACGTTGTTGCAGATGCCGAACAGCACCGAAAAGCTCACCAGGTTACGGGGGTTGGCGCGCACATGGCTGATACCCAGGGCCATCGACGGCCCCAGGAAGAAGGTACTGCCAAAGGCCAGCAGAAACTGGCTGAAGTACATTTGTGCCGGGCGCGTGAGGTTGCTGGAACCGCTGTCGATGAATGCACCGACGGCCATGGCCAGCAAGGAGACGAACAGCGGGATGATCAGGTGGTTGGGATTTATGGTCAGGGCACTGCTGGCCAGGCCCGCCACGGCACCCAGCAGCATGATCCAGTACAGGCTGCGCATCTGCTCGCTGCTCATGTTCAAGGCCTGCAGGAAGCCTACCGCCCCAGTGGATTGCTCCGAGGTGACCATGCGGATCAGCACCACGCACAGGGCCAGGCGGATGATGGCGCCACTGCCAAGCCAGCGGGTCATCAGCAACGGGTTGCGGCGGTTGTGTTCGATGGCCAGGCCGCTGAGCATCAGCGCAATCGATGCCGCCAGCGCCACACCGAGCCACGGGGCCTCCAGCCACCAGTCGATGCGCCCCAGCGACAGCACGGCACAAAGCAGCGCGGTACCGCTGGCCATCAGGGTGAAGGTCAGAAAGTCCAGTGGCTCGAAGGTTTTGAAGCGGTCACCGGGCGGCAGCTTGAGCAGCAGGACACAGCCCAGTGCCGCCAGGGCCAGCCCGAGTTCGAACAGGTACAGCCCGCGCCATTCGGCTATTTGCAGCAAGTCTTCGGAAAAGATCCGCGCCAGGGGTAATGCCAGCTGCGAAGCGCCCAGGCCCAGTACCATGGCCTTCAACCGCCATTGGGCGGGGAAGGCCTGAATCATGTAGTACAGCCCCAGCGAGCTGAGCGCCGCCCCCACCATGCCGTGGGCCGCGCGTACGGCGATGGCCGAGTTGAGGTCGTTGACCAGCAGGTGGGCGAAGGTGACCAGAACGTAAAGGACCAGGAACACCTCGGTGAAGGCGCGCAAGCCGAATTGTTGGCGGAATTTCACCAACAGCAGGTTCATGGACACGTTGGTCATCACGTAGGCCGCTGGCAGCCAGGCCATTTCCGCCGTGGTGGCACCTAGCGCACCTTGCAGGAACATCAGGTTGGCGGTGACCAGCGCGTTGCCCAAGCCACCGGTAATGGCTACCAGCAGGCCGACCACGCCATACGCCAGGCGTTTGGCTGGCGAATGCAAAGGCGTGGAAGGGGAGCCTGGCAGGGTGGGTTTTTCGTGGGGTAGCCACGCGTGTGGGGCGTATTTGTCCATGGGGCAGACTGTACTTGAGCGGCGCTTGGTGCTGCTAGGTGCAGGCTTCGGTTTTGAGCATATTGTGCGTTACCGGTAGCACCGTATTCGCGGGTGGCACCGAACCCCACGCGGTGGCTGGCACCGGCTGCGCCGGTGTTCGCGGGCACGCCCGCTCCCACAAGGGAGCGGGTTTACTCGCTAAAGGGCCGGGGCTGCTGGCTGACGGGGGCGTCAGAAATCTACGCTGGCGGACAAGCGCAGCACCCGTGGTGTGCCTTGGGTGAGGTAGTTGTTGGTGGTCGAGGCCGACGCCCAATAGGCCTTGTTGGCGACGTTCTCCAGGTTGGCCCGCAAAGTCACCCACTGCTCATCCAGCTTGAAACGGTAACGTGCACCGAGGTCGACCCGGGTCCAGGCCGGGATGTTCAGGCTGTTGCTGGCATTGACGTACTGGCCGCCGGTACGCAACACCCGTGCATTCAATGCCGCGCCGGCGATGCCTGGAACGTCCCAGTCCGCGCCCAGGTTGTACTGGAAGCGTGGCACGCCCGGCGCACGGTTGCCGTCATTGGCGCCATTGGCGGTGTTCTTGAGCTCGGTGTGCATGAACACTGCACCGGTCAGCAGGCGCAAGCCGAGCACCGGCTCGCCGAACACACTCAATTCCACCCCTTTGTTGACCTGCTCGCCGTCCATGCTGAAGGTGTCGCGCTCGGCACCGGCTCTGCGGAACGTGGTGCTGTTGGGCTGCTCGATGCGGTACAGGCCAAGCGTTGCACCAAAGCTGTCCCAGTCCAGCTTGACCCCGGCCTCGACCTGCTTGCTGCGCCTGGGCGGGAACACTTCATTGGCATTGGTCACGCTCGACGGGGCAGTGGGGCCTTGTGCCAGGCCCTCGATGCGGTTGGCGTAGAACGACACATGCTCCCAAGGCTTGAGCACCAGGCCATAGACCGGCGTGGTCACCGACTCGTCATAGTTGGCGTTGCGCTCACCACTAGCGGTAGACCAGCCGTCGACACCGATCGATTGCCGGCGCACGCCCAGGGTCAGCAGCACACGGTCATCCACAAAGCCAAGGGTGTCGGACAGCGCCACGCTCTTGACCCGGTTCTTGCCCACGATACGCGGGTCGTGCAGGTCACTGCCCGTGTACGTATTGGTCGGGCGCGGCACCTTGACCGGGTGGTACAGGTCGGTGGCATAGCGGTTTGCAGCAGCAACTGCGACGTAAGCCGAACGTTGTTCGCCCCACATGCCCGAAAGCCCGAAGTTGAGCCGATGGCTGACCGCCCCCGTGGCGAACTGGCCATTGATACCGGCCATGGCGCTCTTGTTGTCCTCATCGTGCGGGGGATAGAGGTAGCCACCCCGCGCAGTGCCGTTGGCATCGCTGACGTACAACGAGGAGTATTCGCCGTTTTCGCGAGTGTGCTTGGCCCCGGCACCGGCATAAAGCACCCAGTTGTCGTTGAGGTCGTATTCGGCGTTGAGCATGCCGTAGGTGTCTTCCAGCTGTGACCAGGTCCACGGTTGGGCGTAGTTGTCGCGCGCCGAGGGGGCATGGGGCACTTTGCTGCCGGTTGGGTAGATCACCGCCCGGCCCTGGTTGATGCGTTCTTTCTGGTAACCCAGGTCGGTGGACAGGCGCAGGCGTTCGCCCCGGTAGTCCAAGGCTACAGCTACCAAGGTGGCGTGCTGCGCTTCGTCGTGCACACCCGTGCCGCCGTCATGCTGGGCCAGGTTGATACGGGCGCCGAAGCGGTTGTCTTCACCAAAACGTTGGCCCAGGTCCAGGTGGCCGCCGACATTGGCGCCGGTGGCATAATCGAGGCTGACGTGGCGGGTTGTCGTGTCTGCGGCACGCTTGGGAACCAGGTTGACCGCACCGCCAATACCGCTGCCCTGGGGGGCGACGCCGTTCAGAAAGGCGTTCGGGCCCTTGAACACCTCGACGCGCTCGAGTGCTTCGGTGGTGATGATCTGCCGCGGTAGCACGCCGTACAGGCCGTTGTAGCTGATGTCGTCAGTGCTCAGTGGCAGCCCGCGGATGGTGAACACCTGCGAGAAATTGCCAAAGCCTGCCGACTGGCGCACTGCCGCGTCATTGAGCAACACATCACCCAGGGTACGCGCCTGTTGATCGGCAATGGTCTTGGCGGTGTAGCTGGTGACGCTGAACGGTACATCGCTGGTCGGCTGTTCACCAAGCACACCCAGGCGTGCGCTACGCGCCACCTGGCCGCCTTGCCAGGTATCGCCGCTGGCGGCTAGGTTGCTGTTGATGGTGGTGGCGCCCAGCTCCAGGGCACTGCCCAGGTCCACTGCCGGCGCCAGGGTGTAGCCCCCGCTGCCGGTGCTGATCAGGCTGTAGCCACTGCCGGCCAGCAGGCGAGCAAAACCCTCCGGCACACTGAAACTGCCCTGCAGGCCCTGGCTTTGCCTGCCCTGAAGCAGCGCCGGGTCGAATGACAAGGGCACCCCGGCATTGGCGGCGAAGCGTGCCAGCACATCGGCCAGTGGGCCAGCGGCCAGGTGATAGTCGCGGGTGGTGGCGTCGGCAGCGATCGCCGCTGGTGCCAGGGCGGCCATGGCGATGGCAAGGCTCAGTGCCTTGAAAGGCAGATGGGGCATTGGGCGAGGGTCCTGTAGGTGCAGAGAAGGGAGGTTCTGCACTGATCACCGGACGACGCCGGAAAAGGTATCAAAAAGCCTGTCGTTGATTTCCGTGTGCGCTGAGTCCGGGTCAGCTCACGGGCTCGACCGTCACCCAATAGCGAGTCAGGCCCTGGACAGTTACCGGCAAGGTGTCGGCCAGCAGCCGCAGGCTGGCATCGGTATCGGTCACCGGAAAGGCGCCAGACACTTTCAGGCCGCGCACCGCCGGGTGGCAGCGCAGCACGCCCGGGCGGTAGCGGCCCAGCTCCTGCAACAGGTCGGCCAGGCGCATGTCGCGCGCCAGCAGCATGCCGTGTTCCCAGGCCAGGTCGCCGTTTTCCAGCGGGGTGGCGGGCAGTACCCGGTCGGCATCGAACGCGCTGCGCTCGCCCGCCGTGAGTTGCACGCTGGCGGCGGCGTGCAGCGGGCGGTTGGCGACGGAACCCTGCAACACCGCTACCCGGGTCAGTGCGCCGTCGATACGTACGCTGAAGCGCGAGCCCAGCGCCCGCGCATGGCCCTGCGGGGTGCTCACCACCAGCGGGCGCGGCGGGGTTGCCGGGTCGTTAGCGCTGGTCACGAGCACTTCACCTGCCAGCAAGGCGATACGGCGTTGGCGGGCATCGAAGCGGATATCGATGGCGGTGTGGGTGTTCAACAGTACGTGGCTGCCGTCGGCCAGTGTCAGTGAGCGTTGTTCGCCAACCGCCGTGCGGGCATCGGCGGCCCATTGCTGCCAGGGTGCCTCGCGCCAGGCCATCCAGGCTGCTGGTGCCGTCAGCAGCCACATCCCCAGACGCTGCAGGGCCTGGCGGCGGCTGACCGCACCCTGGCGGCTGAGCCGGCGCAAGGTTTCCCCGGTAACCGGCGCAGGCAGGCGGCGAAACTCACCGAGGATGGCCTCGGCGCGCTGCCAGGCCAGGGCATGCTGGCTACTGCGCTGGCACCAGGCCTGGACGGCGCGATGGTCATCGTCGGTGGCTGCGCCCGACTGCAGCTGCACCAGCCAGTCGGCGGCCTCGCCGAGGATCAGTGGGTCGATAGGTGGCCTCATTCGTCCATGCTCAGGCAGGCGAGGAAGGCGGTGCGCATGTCGCGCTTGATGGTCACCAGCGAAACCTGCAGTTGTTCGGCGATTTGCGCGTAGGTCAGCCCGTCCAGTTGCGACAGCAGGAATACGTGGCGAACCCGCGCCGGCAACTCGCGCAGCATGGCATCGATGCGGTACAGCGTTTCGAGGATCATCCAGCGGGTCTCGGCCGACGGCACTTCGGGTTCGGGCAGATGCGCGATGGCCTGCAGATACGCCCGTTCGACATCCTGGCGACGCCAGCGGTCTATCACCAGGCCCTTGGCAATGTGCGTCAGCAATGCCCGAGGCTCACCGCCGAAATAGCTGTTGCCCTGACGGCTGAGCAGGCGCAGGAAGGTGTCATGGGCCAGATCGGCCGCATCGCAGGCATTACCCAGCCTGCGCCCCAGCCAGCCCTGCAGCCAGCCGTGGTGCTCGGTGTACAGCGTCTGAACCTGCAGGTTGAGGGTGGGGTCGGCGGGCGGCATGGGGCGCGGGTTTCCGGGAAATAGGTGCAATTAGGAATTGATCGCATTCTATGCCCCGGGTTGCAGAACTGGCAATGTACAAAAGTGCCGGTACAGGCCCTTACAATGCCTTGGCCAGAAACGCCGCCGTGCGGCTTTCCTTGCAGTTGGCCACCACTTGCGGCGTTCCGCTGACCACCACCTTGCCCCCGGCAGCCCCGGCACCTGGCCCAATATCGATCACCCAGTCACTCTGCGCCACCACCCGCATGTCATGTTCCACCACCACCACGCTGTGACCAGCCTCGACCAAGCGGTTCAGTTGCACCAGCAGCCGGTCGATGTCTTGCGGGTGCAGGCCATTGGTCGGCTCATCCAGCACGTACAGGGTCGCGCCCCGGGCCATGCGTTGCAGTTCGGTCGCCAGCTTGATGCGTTGCGCCTCACCCCCGGACAGCTCGGTGGCTGGCTGGCCCAGGCGCAGGTAACCCAGGCCGATGTCTTGCAGCACCTGCAGGCACCGCCGTGCCGGCGGCTGTTCGGCAAACACCTGCAGGGCCTGGTCGACGGTCAGTTGCAGCACTTGCGCAATGTTCATGCCTTGCCAGCTGACCGCCAGGGTTTCGGGGTTGTAGCGCGCACCGTGGCAGGTCGGGCAGGGTGCGTACACGCTGGGCATGAACAGCAACTCGACGCTGACGAAACCCTCGCCTTCGCAATTGGCGCAGCGGCCCTTGGCCACGTTGAAGGAAAAGCGCCCGGCGTCAAAGCCCTGCGCCTTGGCTTGTTCGGTGGCGGCAAACAGCTTGCGTACATGGTCGAACAACCCGGTGTAGGTCGCCAGGTTGGAGCGCGGCGTGCGCCCGATCGGCTTCTGGTCTACCTGCACCAGGCGCTTGATAGCCTCGAGCCCGGCGCTGACATGGCCGCTGCTGGTCTGTTGCGGTTCGTCTTCCAGGCTCTGCTCCTCAGGCTCGTCGCCTTGCCCGGCATGGCCCAGGTGCGCGCCCACCAGCTCCAGCAGGGCCTGGCTGACCAGGCTCGACTTGCCCGAACCGGAAATACCCGTTACCGCCGTAAAGCAGCCCAGCGCAAATGCCGCGCTGAGGTTGTCGAGGTTGTTGCGGCTGATGCATTCCAGCTTCAGCCAGCCACGGGGCTGGCGTGGCGCACGTGGGGCCTGGGCCTGGGCGCCGAACAGGTAGGCGCGGGTGCAGGACTGCTCGACCTTGGCCAGCCCCGCCGGGGGCCCGCTGTACAGGATGCTACCCCCGTGCTCGCCGGCGGCGGGGCCTACATCCACCAGCCAGTCGGCCCGGCGCATGGTGTCCAGGTCGTGCTCCACCACATACACCGAGTTGCCCGCCTGCTTCAGCCGTTGCAGTGCCTGGAACAGCGCTTCACTGTCGGCCGGGTGCAGCCCGGCCGAGGGTTCGTCGAGTACGTAGATCACGCCGAAAAGCTGCGAATTCAGCTGGGTGGCCAGGCGCAGGCGTTGCAGTTCGCCAGATGACAAGGTGGGCGTGCTGCGCTCCAGGGCCAGGTAGCCCAGGCCCAGTTCGAGCAGGGTGTCGATGCGCTCCAGCAGCTCATGGGCGATGCGCTGCGCGGCCAGGCGCTTTTCCAGGGTCAGCTGGCTTTGCTGTGGCTCCAGGTAGCCCGCTGCCGCGACCTTGCGCAGCACCTCGGCCAGCGCTTGCAGCGGCAACTGCGACAGCTCGGCGATGTCCAGCCCGGCAAAGGTCACGCCCAACGCTTCACGCTTCAGGCGTTTGCCGTGGCACAGCGGGCAGGCGCTGGGGCGCATGTACCGGGCGACGCGCTTGCGCATCTGTGCACTTTGCGAATGCATGAAGGTATGCATGACATAGCGCCGGGCACCCATGAAAGTGCCCTGGTAGCTGGGCTCCAGCTTGCGCTTGAGGGCCTGGCGGGTTTGCGCCGGGGTCAGGCCGGCATAGACCGGTGCGGTGGGCGTTTCTTCAGTGAACAGGATCCAGTCGCGCTGGGCCTGGGGCAGGTCGCGCCAGGGTATGTCCACGTCATACCCCAACGTGACCAGGATGTCGCGCAGGTTCTGCCCTTGCCAGGCCATTGGCCAGGCCGCGATCGCGCGTTCGCGGATGGTCAGTGACGGGTCGGGCACCATGGTCGCCTCGCTCACCTCGTAGACGCGGCCCAGGCCGTGGCACTGCGGGCAGGCACCCTGCGGGGTGTTCGGCGAAAAGTCCTCGGCGTACAGCATGGCCTGGCCTGCCGGGTACTGCCCCGCGCGTGAATAGAGCATGCGGATGGAGCTGGACAATGTGGTCACGCTGCCTACCGAAGAACGGGCGCTTGGTGTGCCCCGTTGCTGTTGCAAGGCAACTGCCGGGGGCAGGCCTTCGATGGCATCCACATCCGGCACACCCACCTGGTCGATCAGGCGCCGCGCGTAGGGTGCCACCGATTCGAAATAGCGGCGCTGGGCTTCGGCGTACAGGGTGGAGAACGCCAGGGAGGATTTCCCCGAGCCGGACACCCCGGTGAACACCACCAGCGCATCGCGCGGAATATCCACGTCGATGTTTTTCAGGTTGTGCTCGCGGGCACCACGGACACGAACGAAACCGGTGGGGGGAGTGGAACGTGGCGGCATGGCGCTTTCCTTGGCGGTACGGGAAGCTCACGGTAGCAGCATAGTCGCTGACGTGGGTCAGGGTTTCGGTTCGCGGGTGCCAAGTACGTCGCGAATGTTGTCCACCACATTGCTGTCTTTGATCACATCGCTCAGCCAGCCTTCCAGCGGCATGTTGCCCCACTTGATGGCACGTTCTATCAGATACGGCACCGGGCTTTGCGGTTCAGTCTGTTTGAAAAACTGAGCGATGCCGGCCAGCATGCTGAAGGCTTCGTCCCGGGTCAGCGGGGTGGTACGCATGGGCGCAGGGGCAGTGGGCTGGGCGGGAGTGTTCATGGCTTCACCTGCCTGTTCGACGGGGGCGACGCTGGCTTCGGGTTCGTCGACCACGGGGGCTGGCGGCTGCAGCTCGACACCACGGTCTTTCAGCAGTTTTTCAGCCAGCTGGCTGGCCCGGGTCAGCATGTCGGCGAGGCTGGCAAAGCTCGGTGCCTCGTGGCCGAACAGTTGCTCCGCAGTGGCCTGCAGGCGTTTGCAGGCTTGCAGACTGTCGTTGATCTGCAGCGCCTTGTTGCGCAGGTATTCGGTGTCGGACAGCGCCACCGAGCGCTGGAATATCTCGGCGTTGATCTTGCCTTCGTTCAATGCAGTCTGCATGGCCTTGGTGTCGCGCAGGGCCAGGTTTTCCACAAGACGTGATTCGTCGTAACGCAACACGCCAAAATTCTGCCCTTGGGTGATGGGCAAGCCACCGGCGATGTCGGTGAGTGTGCTCTTGAGCCAGGACAACCGGGCCGCTCGCTCGTCAAGGCCCTCTTCGAGAGTTGGGTACAAGTTTTCCCAGAACGCCTGCAGCAACTGTTCAGTCAGTACCAGGCCGAAGGTGATGCCTTCGAAGTGCGCGCGCTGGGCCAGGCCTTCGCTGAGCCAGGCTGCCAGCATCAGGTCCTTGCTGTGTTGGGCGAGGCCCTGGGCAGACAAGTTGATCACCTGCTCCCAGTCGGCGGTTTTCAAATCGGTTTGCCAGTCGCCCTGGGTCAGGTAGTCCGGGTCGGCCCGGCGCGCCTCCTTGATCTGGTCGAACAACGCAGAGAAGCTCAAGTCTTCGCCACTGCCACCTTCGATGGGTGCGACCAGTGCGGCCAGCGAAAGGTCATTGAGAATGTCAGGCATAAAGCACTCAGGTTCTGGCTAGTGAACAGCGTGCCAGGCTGGCTGGCACGCTGTGAAGGATGGGCCGCTGAAGCGGCCCTGGGCATGCAGGTAATCAGGCGAAGACTTTGTTCGCGGTGCGGTCCCAGCCACCGACGATGTTGCCGCCGGCCTGGCCGTCGGTACGGTTCTGCTGGGTGTAGGTGGTTTTGATGCGGGCGAAGTTGAAGGTGATTTCTTCGATCGGCAGGTCGCTGACCGCCTTGTCTTCACCGGCCTGGTTGCCACCGGCAACGAACCTGACCGACGACACCACGACTTCTTCCATGTCGATGGTCAGGTAGGTGACCTTGTCACCACCGGCGCGGTTGACGTTGAGCTTCAGCTTGGCAATGTGTTTGCCGGTGCAGCAGTGCTCGAACAGTTTGGCCGATGCCTTGTCGACCGATTTGCGGATCTTGAAGTCGCTCAGGGCAACACGCTCGGACGACGCGCCGCCCGAGGAGCTGGCAGTCGCCGAGGTCGCCTGGGTGGCGCCGTACTCGTAGCCCAGCACTTCGATCCAGTCCTTGTGCTTTTCGTCCAGTACTTCGCCTGGGATGCCGTCGATTTGGATATACGCGTCAAATGCCATTGTGAAACTCTCCATTAACAACTGGTAAAGGGTTGCTCATGCGACCCTTGGTTTTTCACCTCGCCGAACAGGCCGGCAGAGGTAGCGTGCCGCCACCCGGTGCTCCTCCTGTGAGCCCGGGTGGCCGGTTGGTGCGGCGCGCGCTCAGTTGAGCCCGCGCACTTCGATTTCTACCCGGCGGTTGGGCTCCAGGCATTTGATCAACTGGGCCCGTGCCTGTTGCATGTCACAGTTGACCAACGGTTTACGGCTGCCTTCGCCCTGGGCCACCACCAGTTCGGCCGGGACGCCCTTGCCGACCAGATAAGTCCGAATGGTTTGCGCCCGTTGTTGCGATACCTGCAGGTTGCTCTGGCTGTCACCGAGCTGGTCGGCGTGGCCGGAGATGACGATCTTGCCGATATTGGGCGTGTTCAACAGTTTGCTGGCGATGGCACTGAGTTGGTTCTGGCCCTCGCTTTTCAGGCTCTGGAAATCTGCCCGGCCAAAGGCGAACAAGGTGTCCGATTCCAGCGTGATGGTCTCGATCGCGCGTAGCGACTGGGCACGCAGGCTGTCGATGTAGTTGCGCGAGCTAGAAATCAGGAAGGCGTTGTCGAGAATGCGCGGCACATCCGTTTCGCGGATCTGGTCGGCATAGAAGGTGATCTGCCGGCTGGCGTACAGGTAGTCCTGGTCGCCCTTGCCCTGGTTGGCCTCGGACAGGCTGTGGCCGGTGTGCCGGGCAATGGCCGGGTACCAGTAGTCGGGCAGGTGCGCCTTGAGAAACGCCGGGTCGGCCTTCTCCCGCTGGGCGGGCGAAAGCATCACGTAGGTGTCCAGTGTCGCCTTGCCGAAATCGGCGATCGACTGGGCGCGGTTGTCATGTGGCAGGGCTTCGGCCTCCACACTGTCCACGCCGCTCACCGGTTGCAATTCGCGGGTATTGCGTTGGTAGACCTTGAGCGTGGTCAGCAGGTAGAGCGTGCGGGTGAGGTTGTCTGCGGTGGGCTTGAGCATCACCTGCTGCAGGGTGGTGAAGTAACGGTCGCGCAGCAGCGGCTCAACCTGATGGCCCTGGTACAGGCCCAGACGCAGGCTGAACGGTACACCCTGCTCACGGTGCTGCCGGTAGTAATGGGCGGCCCAGAAGCGCAGGCGGTCCAGGCTGCGCCAGGCGGCGTACTGGCCATCGGCAGCCTGGTCCTGGCGCTTGGCCTCGGCCAGCTCGCTCGCGATGCTGCCCAGCACCGCACGGTTGTTCAGGTACGACCAGCCCCACAGGCTGCACAGCACCAACCCGGCGAGGCTGGCACAGGCCACCCAGGCGGCCTTGCGCCGGCGCTCGCGGTGGTTGCTGGTGTACAGGGCCACCAGGTGCTGGTCGGGGATGATGACCTTGCGGAACAGGCTGTTGATGAACAGCGGCGCAGGCTGGCTGCCTGCGCTGACCGCCCCCTCGCCGTGTTCCAGGGCAAAACGCTCGGCAACATGCTGGCCATGGCTGCCCCACAGCGCTTCATCGGCCTGCAAGGCGGCAGTGAAGTAGAAGCCACGCAGCATTTCGGCATTCTGGTAGGGGTTGGCCCGCAGCAGGCTGTCGACGAACGCCTGCAGCCGTGGCTTGATTGCGGCCAGCTCCAGCGGGAAGCGGTAAGCGGCGTCGTTTTGCCGCGTTACCTGAATGTCCTGCTGCACCAGTTGCTGGCTGGCAACCTGCTGCCAGTACCGGGTCAGGTCGTCCATCGCCTGGCCAAAACGCTGGCCCCAGTCCGCCTGTTCGTAGCCTTTGTGCGCGAAGGTCTTGCCCATCACTTCGCCGCGCGCGGCCTCATCCAGCTGGCGATAGAATGGGGTGAAGCCGGGTATCAGGTCGCACTTGGTGAATACCAGGTAGATCGGCAGGCGCACTTCCAGCAAGGCGCAGCTTTCCTGGATGCGTTCGCGCAAACGCTTGGCCACCCGCTGCTGGTCTTCGGCCGAGCCGTGCACAACGTCGGCGATGCTGACACTGACGATCAGACCGTTGAGCGGGCGGCGTTGCCGGTGCTGGCGCAGCAACTGCAGGAAGCCACGCCACTTGCCGGCCTCTTCCGGGCTGTTCATGTAGCGCCCGGCAGTGTCCAGCAGCACCGCTTCAGAGCTGAAGAACCAGTCACAGTTGCGCGTGCCACCCAACCCTGCGACGCGTGCACCTTCGCGCTCGGCGTAAGGGAAGTTGAGGCCGGACTGCAGGATCATGGTGCTCTTGCCAGCGGCGGGCTGGCCGATCACGAGGTACCAGGGCAGCGCGTACAGGGCGTCTTTGGCAGAGGTGCCGCGTGGCGTGTTCTTGTGCAGGCGCTCGATGCCCTGCAGCAGGCGCTCGCGCAACAGGCTGACCTCCTCGCGGTCGGCCGGCGTGGCATTGAGTACAGCCTGGTCGGCGTCGTCGCGCAGCAAGCCTTCGAGGTTGTGATGCTGGCCGGCGCCACGGTACAGCAGCAGGACGTAGCCCGCCGACAGCAGCAGGAAAGCCCCGATGCCAGCCAACAGGCTGTGCAGCGAAGCGAAGCCCAACGCGCTGCCGATCGCCCATACCAGGAAGATCACCAGGAAAAACGCCACCCCCAGCAGATAGGGTTGGTAACGCAGGCAGTAGTACTTGATCTTGTTCATACAGGCGTCGCATCCAGCGCATCGACGAATTGCTCGATAACGCGTTCAAGGGGTAGATCGAAGTCGTGTTGGCCGCGGGCCGATGCCGCAGGGCCCAGTAGCGCCAGATGCTGCTGGGCTTCGGCACAGCCGCAGAGCAGGCGATAGGCACTGCTGGCGTGGCGTGACGGGAAGCAGAACAGGCGCGGGTGCATGAAATCGTCTGCCAGCAGGCTCACGGCTGGCGTATCTGGCTGCCCGTTCATGTGGCACAGCCAAGTCAGCCACAGATCGGCTGTAGGGTTTTTCAAACCGCGCTCAGCGGGGAGGGGCAACTCAATGCCACCCTCGAAGTCACTGTGCAGCGCCGGCCGGCATGCGCGCAGCCGTGTCAAAGCGGCGGCGCTGTCGAAACCTGGCCAGGAGCCGTGCAGTGCACGCGCGATATCGGTGAAGCTGAAGTCACGCAGGAACTTGGCGTGCACCCGGCGGAACAGGTCCAGGTCCTGGGCTTGCAGTGGGCGCAAGGCCTTGACCTGTTCGAACAAACGGGGGCCGTCGGCACCTTGCACGGCCTGGTGCAGCAAAGGCTTTATCTGTGCGCAGAACAGCTCGCCCAAGGTGAATGGGTTGCCCAGGGCCATGCCTTCTTTGCCCTTGAGCAGTTGGTAGATGAAGAACGGATAGCGCCGGTTACTGGCGTCACGCGAGCTCAACAGCCCGCCCAGCAGCCAGTTGCCATTGCGTGCGCGGTACGTGAAGAAGCACATCGGCAACCCATCGAACAGTGCCTGCCAGTCTTCGCGGTGGCGCATGGCGGCCAGCGAGGTCTGCAGCCAACTGTCGAATTCGCAGACTTCCTCCGCCGCGCCATGCAGGCTGACGAAGTCTGCGCTCGATGGCAGTTTGCCGAAGCAGCCGATCATTGGGCACTCCTGTCGTTGAGTGCGCTTAGGGCCTTGACCTGGCTCAGGTCGGTCAGTTTTACCCCACCGAAGTTGCGCACCACCAGGCTCACTCGGCCATTGGCGGTGTTCCAGCTGAAGCGCTGCTGGATGCCGTCGAGGTCGTCGACGCGGGCGCTTTCGTTCATGCGCAGCAGGCCCCAACGCCCGGGGAAGTCGAACACCGTTACCCGTGCGCCACTGAGCGTTACCACATCCAGGCGAGCGCCCGGGGCGTTGCTGGTGCCTGGCCAGGCGAAGCGGCTCCAGCTGCTGCGGCCGTTGCGGTAGTGCTGTTCCTGCCCATCGAGGGTGAACACGATGTCGGTGAAGTTGGCCGAGGGCTCCAGCATGATTTCAAAGCCGTTGTCGCGGTCTGACAGGCTGGCGATCACCTGGCCTACCGAACTGGCCCGGTCGATGCTGTTGAGCATGCCAGGGTTGACCAACGCCGGTGCCTTGCCATCACCTACGCCCAGACCTTCGCCGCCGGCGAGGTTGCCGATTTCGTTGCGTTTGAAGGCTGGCAGCAGCCCCGAGTCCGGGTCTACGAAACGTTGCAGGTCTTTGACCGAGGCTTCGTTGCGGCTACCACCGGCAATCGGGTAGCGGTGCGCCATGACCTGCTGCCAGGGCTTGGCGATCTGCTGCGCCCAGGCTTTGGCGATCTGCTGGCCGGCCGGGTCACGCAAGGTCGCCCAGGCGTACTGGATCGGCAGGTTGAACAAGCCTTGCAGCGAACGCGACAGGCTGTCCTGGCTGGTGTCAACGCTGGTTTCCACGTAATTGCGTACCGTGGTGACCTCGCTTGGCTGGCCTTCCAGGGTTTCGCTGATCAGCTGCTTGCTGCTTTTGCCGACATCCTGCGACCGCTGGATGTTGTTCATGCGGACCTTGAGCTTGCGCAGCGCCGCCAGGTAGCGGTCCATGATGGTGCTGTCGGCGCCTTCGGCGTTGTTCTGGGCGAATACCCGGGCAACCGGTTCGAAGCGCTTGGCGAGGCTGCCGTCGTCCACCGCCGGCAGGGCCGGGGCTACGTTGGCAGGCAGGCTGTCGTTGGCGTCGAACAGCCCGGTAACCTTGCTCCAGAAACCGTCATCACGACCAGTGCCGGCCGACGGTACTTCGCGTTTGACCGGCAGGTCCCACTGGGTATTGTCGTTCACAGCCTGCAGCAGGTTCTTTACGGGAGAGTGCTGAACGTCGCTCAAAAGCCCCAACTGCTGGGTCGCCGATGCCAGGTCGGCGAAGTGGCGCACGCCCACGCTACTGACCATCTTGTACCAGGCTTGGGTGTAATCGCGCTTGTAGCGGCTCATGAATTCGCGCACGAAGTTGGCCTTCTGCACCAGGGCATCGCCGCCGTCGCCGTCCAGTACCCAGTCGGACTCGTTGCGCAAGTTGCTCGATACCAGCTTGATCAGTTCAGGCTTGACGAACGTATCCCAGCCTTGGCGGGTATAGATCGCAGGTACCCCGGCCGACCCGTACAGCAGTGCGCGCCCAGGTTGAGGCACAAGGTCGTTGAGGCTCAGTGCCGGGAATTGGCGGCTGGATTCGAGTTGCAGGCGCAGGTATTCGCGATCGACCAGCGAACTGGAAATCATGAACGACTTGAGGTTCTGCCGGGTTTCGTTGATCAGTTGGTCGTTGCGTGGCAGTGAAGGCGCCTGGCCCTGCTCCAGCAACTGCACATACAGCGGAGTGTTTGCGGCGATCACGTCGGCGCTGGCGGGGGTGCCTTCGCCGGCCGCCGCGGCCCAGGCCTGTGGCAGGCTTGCGGCAATGAAGGCCGGGTCTGGGTGGGCGTCGGGTGCCGTCAGCAGCAGGTACAGTTTGAGCGTGTTGTAGGCGTCGATGATCGAGGCGACTTGCTGCTCGTCGAGGCGCCCCAGCATCTCTTCGGACAACGACAGACCACCGGTGGTCGCGGACAGCTCGGCGGCATCGCTGGCTGTGGCCAGGTTGACCTTGGCCGCATGGGCGCCTGCGCGGGTGTTGGCCAGCGCGGCCTGCGCTTTGGCTGCAACCGCTGGGGCCAATGGCTTGGCGTTGCGCTTTTTCGGCGGGGCCGGGGTGAACTCCAGTGACTGGTTGATACCCGCGGCGAAGGAATTGAACGCGCGCATTTGCACTTGCAGGCTACGGGCGATCGGTTCCAGGGCCTGGCTGCGCAATTGCGCCAGATACGCGCTGCGGGTCACCTGGTCAACCGCCTCACCGTGGTACAGGCCGGCGCTGAGGCGCAGCGGCACGCCTTGTGTGCGATGCGACTCGACAGTGGCCATCTGCTCGCGCAGCACTTGCAGGCCTTTGCCCGCGGCCAACTGCTGCTGGCTGTCTTCGGCCTGGCCTATCTGTGCCAGCTGCAGGCGCAGATTGTCCAGCCATTGGCGATTGTTGACGAACGACACTGCCTGCCAGCTGACAAGCAGCACGCCGGCGGCGACGGCCAGGCCCAGCAGCAGCGGGCTGAGCCCCGCTTGGCGGCCTTGGCGCGAGTGATACAGGCTCAGGTCACGGTCGGGGAAAATGACCCGGCGGAAGGTGTCGGTAATGAAGTAGCTGCGGTTGCCCGCTGCCGTGCCAGCCTGTTCGGCCTGGCCATCTTCGGCCGCCTGCAAGGCGAATTCGTCGGCGATGGCGTCTTCGTACACGTGCCCCAGTTGTTGCCCGGTCTGCAGGGCGCTGGTGAAGTACAGGCCGCGCAGCATCAGTGGGGCGCCGCTGCGCTGGCCGTGGGTGAAGTGCCCGAGGAACTGCTCGAGCACACCGCCCAGCGCGGCGAAGTATTGCGGGAAGTTCAGCAGCGTGCTGTCGGCTGCAGCGCCCAAGGCGATCACTTGTGCGTCGACGTGCTGGCGAATGTGGCTGTGCAGGTTGCCCAGGCGCGCCTGCAGCACCGCCTGCAGGCCTTGATTGCGGATTTCCGACAACGCGAAGGTCATGCCCAGCGGTTGCTGGCGTTGGTGCAAGTCCAGGCCATCAAAAGCCTGGCTGAAGCCCGGCAACTGGTCGGTCTTGCTGAGCATCAGGTAGAGCGGTGGGTTGGTGTCGAGGCACTGGGCGTATTCTTCCACCCGGGCTACCAGCTGCGCTGCCAGGGCATCACGCTCTTCGCTGTTGGCGGCCAGCAGTTCGGGCAGGCTGACCACCAGCACCAGGCCATTGATCGCTGCCTTGCCGCGCTGCTTGCGCAGCATGCGCAGGAACGCCGAAAACTCGCTTGCCGACTGGTCGTCACGCAGGTAACGGCCGGCGGTGTCGATCATCACCGCGTCGGGGCTGAAATACCAGTCGCAGTGCTGGGTGCCACTTTCGCTGTCGTTGGCGGTGGCGATACTGGCTGACAGGCCGGAGTGGGTCAGCAGCGAAGTCTTGCCTGCCGCCGACATGCCGACCACCAGGTACCAGGGCAGGTCGGACAGCGCCGACTTGCCACCGCCGCCGGCGGAGCGGTCGGTGCGCAGCATGCTGATGGCATGCTTGAGGCGCTCGCGCAGTACCTGCTGGTCACGGAACTCGCCGGTGGCATTCCACGAGCGGTCGACTTCGATCTGCAGCAGGTTCTCCAGGTTGTGCTCGGCACGAATACGCTGGTACTGGCGCAGCACGACGGCCAGCAGGAAGCAGGCGCTGATGATGGCCAGGGCTTCGGGCAGGTGCTGCTGCAGCCACGGCAGCAGCGGCGACACCAGCCAACAGACCAACAGGCTCCCCAGCCACAGCAGTAGCAGCAGAACCCAGAAACTTTTCAAGAGGCGCAGTAATGTTTTCATGTCTTCCTGACTCGGCTACCTGAGGTGCACTCAGGCACTGAACAGCTGGCGGATTTGTTCGGAGAGGGCGGCGACGTCCTTGTCCAGCAACCAGTCAAGGGTCAGGTACACGGCGACGCAAACCAGCGCGATCAGCGCCAGGTACACCCACAGCGGCACTTCGTGGCGCAGCATCTGCGACACCTGGTCCGGCAGTGCCCAGTCCGGTGACAAGGCCTTGGGTGCCTTGCGGTAGCGGGCGATGTCCTGGCCGAGGGTGTTGGCCAGGTAACGCAGCTGGTCTTTCTGGCCAAGGCTGAACTTGCCCTCGAAGCCAAGCGCCAGGCACAGGTGATAAACCTCGAGCACATCGAGGTTCTGTTTGACATCGCCCCGCAGAGCCTCGACCTTTTCGAAAAAGCCTTCACCCGCCAGGTGCACGCCGAAATAGCGGAACTGCAAGGGTTGCAGCTCGAAGTGCTGGCGCAACGCGTTGTCGCCAGCGCGCAACACGCTTTCATCCAGGAAGGCGCAAAGCGCGTACTGGGTGTCCTTGACCTGTTCGGCGCTGTAGTTGGCGGCACGGGCGTCACGTTCAAGGTTGGCGAAGAAGCGTTCGACACTTCCTTCGAAGGCCTGCACCGAAGTGACCTGGCGGCCACGGCGCACGATCAGCGCCATGCTGATGAAGTCTTGCACCAGGTCCTTGAGCGACGGTTTGGCAGGGGTGGGCACGGTAGCGCCCTGTTGCAGTACGGCTTCGGTCATTTGAGCACCGCCATCAGTTCAAGCTTGAGGTTGGTAAAGGCGCTGGGCGCGTAGAAGCAGATGGTCTGGGCGTTCATCATTCGCTCATACACCTGGCCATGCGGCTCGATGGCGAAGTACTGATTGTCCAGGCGCACCGGGATCGCGTTGGGGAGCCGCGCGGCGTGGTTGAGGGTAACGCCGGGCATGGCACTGTTGACCACCACCTCGATGTCTTCGGGCGAGCCGATCTTGAAGGCCCGCGGCACCAGTTCCAGCAAGCTGGCACCGGGCATGTCGGCATGGACCGACACGTAGAAGTCGGCCTCGACCAGGCGCGGGTCGTGCAACTGCCCTTGCCAATACGACGGTTTGGTCTGGGTGAGGTTGATGACGATGCACTGGTTGGGCACGACGTTGTCCAGCATCACCCTGATCATCTCGTCCAGCTTGACCAGCGATGCGGCTGGGTCGTGGTGGTCGTACTCGGGGATGTCGGCCAGTTGAGTGTCGAGGGTGAAGGTCAGCAGGCCACCGGCAAGGTCGGCAAGGAACAGGTACAGGCGCTCTGGGTGCAGGCGTGGGTGGGCCAGCAGGTGGGCCAGTTGCGGGTGCGCCCGGTTGACGGTGTTCAGCAGCCAGAACAAGGTGACATCGCTGGAGCCGAACTCGGCGATCTGGTCGGCGCGTTCGCGGCGCCGGCCAGACAGTGCCTTGCTTTTGGCCTGCAAGGCGCCGAGCAGGCGCTTGCCAATGCCGGCCAGGGTTTCGTGGCAACCCAGGTGCAGGGTAGGGTGGACGAAATGCGGGTCCAGATTGAAACCGCCCATGCTGTTGCGGGTCAGCTTGGCCAGTGGGCAGTAGCTATAGCCATCGAGGCTATCGCCGTCGACCAGCAGCACGACGTTCAGGCGCAGGCTGGTGATCTCGTTCTCCAGCTCGCCTTCGTTGAGGTCGGGCAGGGTGTCGAACTGTTTGCGATAGCGCCGCGCTGCCTTGTGTTCCTGGCCGTCTTCGACGTAATTGAGGCCGAACGGCTCAGGCAGCTTCAGGGCAGCGTACACCTTGAGGTCGTTGGCCTTGAGCAGATCTTTGAGGTCACGCGCGGCCGGCAGTGGGTCGTGCTGCGGCGCGTCGTACAGGCTGCCATCGGGGAATACCAGCTTAAGGCGCTTGAGTTGCAGCGAACCGTTGCTCAGGGCGTCCTCGTCCACTTGCAGCGCCTGTACACCCCAATGGAAGGGGGTGCTGCGCAGGGTCGCTTCGGCCAACTGATGTTGGTGAAACTCGTCCTGATACTGAAAGTGCTGGGGCAGCAGGAACATGCCTTCCGACCACATCACCCGGCTCTGCTTGCTCATTTGACGCTATCCACGAAAGAGTTGAAGGAATTGTCGACGGCGTTTTGTGCTGATTTGCCAGCCATATCGCTGGCCTTGTCGAGCGCGGCGTCCCGCACCTTGTCGGTGAGGCCAGGCGCGGCTTGCCTGGCGCGCTCGGCGGCGGCCTGCTGCTCGGCGGTCGGCGGCTTGTTCAATACGTCCACACCGCGCATGGCATGGATCTCGGTCTTGTCCACCAGTACGCGCAGGCCGTCCGATGAGAACCAGATCCCGTCCTTGCGCAGCGAGTCGGCGTCGAAGGCGACTTTCCAGCGGGCATCCTGCTCGTCGCGGAAAAACGCTGCCACGCCGACATACCGGGCGCTCTTGGCCAGCGGCCATTGGTCGATCTGGCCAATGCCCGGTAGCAGGGTGATCTCGCGTGCCTCCACCAGGGTGTTGCCCAGGGCTTTCTGCGGGGTAGCCCACAGGGTTTCGGCATCGCTGGCGGCGAAGCGCTCGAGGTCGGTCAGCTGGTACACGCGCATCACCACCGACAGCGGTTTGCCGTCGTCATCCGGGTTGAGCTGGTTGCCGCCATCAGAGGTCAGAATGACTTTTTCGCTGTCGGCCAGCATGTCGGCCGCCCAGCTGTCTTCCATGCGCTTGCCGATGCGGTCGGTAACCCCGCAGCCGGCCATTGCCAACAGCAGGGCAAGGGCAGTCAAGCGTTTGAGGGTAGTGTGCTTGTGGTACATGACGGCAAAAACCTCCGGGTGCGGGTCAGGCCAGGCGATAGGCGAAATCGCCATCGCTGCCCAGCTCGATGACCAGGCGCTCGATGGGCGTGCCCTGGGCCATGCGCTCTAGCACGCGCTGGGCGAGCTCTGGCATCAGGGTCTGGGACAGAATGTTGTCGATGTTGCGCGCACCGCTATCGACTTCGGTGCAGCGTGCGGCGATGGCCTTCACCAACGCCGGTTCGTAGCTCAGTTCGGCCTGGTGGTTGCGCGCGAAGCGCTTGGCGATGCGCTCGAGCTTGAGCGCGACGATGCGCTCCAGCACCTGGTCCTGCACCGGGTAGAACGGCACGATGCTCAGGCGGCCAAGGAAAGCTGGCTTGAATACCTGGTTCAGCTCACCGCGCAGGCCTTCGATGATGGCTGCGGGGGTGGGCTGCTGCTCGGCATTCAGGCAGGTGTGCATGATGTGCTCGGTGCCGGTGTTGGAGGTGAGGATGATCACCGTGTTGCGGAAATTGATCTCGCGGCCTTCACCGTCGTCCAGCACCCCTTTGTCGAACACCTGGAAGAACAGTTCAAGTACATCGGGGTGAGCCTTTTCCACCTCGTCCAGCAGTACCACGCTGTACGGTTTGCGGCGCACCGCCTCCGTCAGCACGCCGCCTTCGCCGTAGCCGACATAGCCCGGTGGTGAGCCTTTGAGGCTGGATACCGTATGCGCTTCCTGGTACTCGGACATGTTGATGGTGATCAGGTTGCGTTCACCGCCATACAGGGTGTCGGCAAGGGCCAGGGCGGTTTCGGTCTTGCCGACGCCGCTGGGGCCAAGCAGCAGGAATACGCCGATCGGTTTGTTCGGGTCTTCCATGCGCGCACGGGAAATTTTGATGCGTTTGCCGATTTCGTGCAGGGCATGGTCCTGGCCCAGTACGCGCTGGCTCAGCAGTTCAGGCAAGCGCTGAACGGTATCGATCTCGTCGCGCAGCATCTTGCCTAGCGGAATACCGGTCCAGCCGCTGATGACCTGGGCGATGGCGCCGCTGTCGACCAAGGCATGCACCAGTGGCTGGTCGCCTTGCACCCGGGCCAGTTCGCTGCGCAGGGCATTGAGCTGCGCGGGGTCGGCTTCACTGGCGGCGCTCAGCGCCTTGAGCTGTTCGACCAGTGCCAGTTCCTGTTGCCACTGGGTGTTCAGTTGCTGTTCCTGCAACTGCGCGGCTTGCAAGGCAGCCTGCAGTTCGCCGAGGCGGCGGGCATGATCGTGGCCTTTGCCGGCTTCGTCGCCCAGCACGCTGATTTCAGCTTGCAGGTTGTCGATCTGCCGACGGCAGTCTTCCAGTGCGCCAGGCTGCGAGGTTTGCGCCAAGGCGATGCGTGCGCAGGCGGTGTCGAGCACGCTGACAGCTTTGTCTGGCAGCTGGCGGCCGGTGATGTAGCGGTTGGACAGGCGCACTGCCTGCACCAGCGCTTCGTCCATGACCGCCACCTTGTGGTGTTCGCGCATTTTGCCTAGCAGGCCGCGCAGCATGTGGATGGCTTTGTCTTCATCCGGCTCTTCGACCTTGACCACCTGGAAGCGGCGGGCGAGGGCTGCGTCCTTTTCGAAGTACTTCTTGTACTCGGCCCAGGTGGTGGCGGCGATGGTGCGCAGCTCGCCACGTGCCAGTGCAGGCTTGAGCAGGTTGGCGGCGTCATTTTGCCCCGCCTGGCCACCGGAGCCGATCAGGGTGTGGGCTTCATCGATGAACAGGATGATCGGGTGCAGGCTGCGCTTGACCTCTTCGATCACTGCCTTGAGGCGGTTCTCGAACTCACCTTTGACCCCGGCGCCCGCCTGCAGCAACCCCAGGTCGAGGGTATGCAGTGCCACATCCTTGAGCACGGCCGGCACGTCGCCTTGGGCAATGCGCAGGGCCAGACCTTCGACTACGGCTGTTTTGCCCACCCCGGCCTCACCGGTGAGGATCGGATTGTTCTGCCGGCGGCGCGTGAGAATGTCGACCATCTGCCGCACCTCGAATTCGCGCCCAAGCACGGGGTCGATGCGGCCTTCGCGGGCACTTTGGGTAAGGTTGACCGTGTATTGGTCCAGCGCCGGGGTCTTGCCGCCAGCCTTGCCCGGGGCAGGGGCCGGTGCCGCTGGGCCAGCCAAGGCGCTGGCGTGGCGCGATTCGGCGCTGCCCTCGACCAGGGCGGCAAGGTTCAGGCGAAGGTCGTCTGGGTTGATCTTCTCCAGCTCAGGGGCCGAGGCGACCACTACGCGATGCAGTTCGGCATCGTCCAGCAGGGCTTGCAGCAGATGGGCACTGCGTACTTGCGCGACGCCGTACTCGATCGATGCCAGCAGCCAGGCCTGTTCGATCATGCGGGTGATATGTGGCGACAGAGCCGGGGTGCGGGTGTTGCCTTTCTTGAATGTGCCCAGGGCCGTTACCAGTTGCGCCTGCAGGCGCTCGGCTACCACATCGTAGTGGCGCAGGATCGGCGCCAGGTCAGTGTCGCCGGCATCGAGCAGCTGCAACAGCAGGTGCTCGACTTCCACGTCGTAGTGTTGCTCCGAGAGGCACAGGGCTGCAGCGCTTTCTGTCGCCGTGCGGCTGGTTTCGTTGAGCTTGGCGAACAAAGACTTCAGGTTCACAAGGCGACCCCATCGTAAGGAATGTGGAAGACGGCGCAACGCGATGGCTCCGCGTCACGGCCAGGGCGTTTGAGCCAGCCCAGCCAGCCCAGGGCAAGGTTGCCTGTGCGACCGAGCTGGGCGGGTGGTACAGCCTCGGGCTTGAGCCGCGGGGCAATTTCGAAATCCAGCTCGGCACCCAGGTAGAAGCGCACCAGCTCGACCAGCTTGCGGTAGCACGCGGTGCCGGGCTGGAACCGTTGGTAATCGGCCAGGCCAAGCGGGCCGAGCTCGATGCGGATGCACGACTGGTAGTCCCAGACCCGGTTACCGGCCACGGCACTGTGGCCCAGCTGGGCATTGCGCCGCCCCAGCTGAGTACATTGTTCCGGCTGCAGGCGCAGCCAGCGCCCGGCGAACTGGCGGACTTTGATCGGCAGCGCGAAGTAGAAGCCGAGCATGCGCTCCAGGTTCAGGGCGTTGCGCGGCTTCTGGCTGAGCAGGCCGGCAAAGTAGCTGAACAGCTCGCGGCGCAGCGCCGTGGGCTGCTGCTCGAACTTGAGCCGCTGGGCCATGGGCCCGAACCCCACCATGTTGAGCAGGTAGCCGTCGAAGCGCGATGTGCCGTTGCGCTCGTGTTCGATATGAAACTTGTACTTTTGCCAGGCTTCGTAGAACAGCGTGGTCATGCGGTGCGAAAACATGTCGAGGAACGCATGCGCAGCATCGTCGCGATACTGTACGTGCCGCTCCAGCAGCAGCTCGGTGTACGGGCGTGGCAGCACACCAGACGGCCCTACCAGGCCCATGAAGGTCACCTGGACCTCCGACAACGGCCGGCCGGCAGGCGAAACCTTGCCCTCGCGTTCGAAATGCAAGTCGCTGACTTCGCTCGCCGGGAACGCCAGGGACAGCTGGGTGCGAAAACGTAGCGGGTCTTCGTGCGGGCGCGTTGCCAGGTCCATGCGCCCGGTGCGGCTGTAGTGCAGGCGAAGCAGGCGCACCAATTGAAAAAATTCGAATCGGTGCGGCTCGGCTCGGGCCTGATCGATCAGACCAGGGGCTGATCGCCAGTGCGTGCTGGCCATTGGACGACTCTCTTTTCTCGTTGTTGGGTACGCAGCGTCAGTTGGGTGAAGCTGTTCATCGAACAGTACTGGCCGAAGAAATGGTCCAGCACCATGCCGAACAGGAACACACCGCTGCCGGTGAACTGGCTTTCGTCCAGCGTCAGGGTGATACCCACACCGCGCACGAAGTTCGGCCGCGGGTGGCCGATACGCGCAACCACCGGTTCGCTGGCGATAGCCTTGATGCCGTTGATTTGTTTACGAATGGCCGAGACGTTGCGGTAGTTGTAGAGCGACAGCAACTCGAGCAGTACTTCGCGGCCCTGGCTTACCAGCGACAGGTGGTTGAGCGACAGGTGCGCAATAAGCCGCCAGATAAGGCCTTTGCCCAGTGGCACACGCATGGTGGCGGTGGGCTTGCGCAGGCAGCGGATGTCCTTGATCACCGAGTTGGCCGGGATGTTGAAATCACCGCGTTCACCACCGAAAGGCAGCATCAGCGGCACATCGCGGTTGCTGCAGGTAAGGCTGATGCTGAGGGTATCGCTGCTGGCGTCTATCAGCTCCAGGTCGCGGTCGACCACGCGGATGCTCATCGCTGTGGCATCGCCTTGGTTGCGACGGCGGGCGATCCAGAAGCTGGTGTGCGGGTCTTGCTCGCCACGCGGCTCGAAGAATGCCTGGCAGGTGGCGACCTGGTCTATGCCACCCAGTTTGCGCACGCGCCGTACCCGATCGATCGACACCACTTCTGCGGCATTGTGCAGGCGGGTGTCGGGGGTGACCGGGTACTCGTGCCGCGTATGGGTAAGCTTGATCGGCTCGGCCTGTTGCCGGAACAAGTTGATGATTGGCGTGCAGTTGAGCTTGAAGTTGTTGCGCCCGATGTTCTGGCTCAGCCGCGCCAGGCGGTCGCCCAGGTCGTAGTCGCTGAAATAGAAATTGACCTGTACCTGTTCCACGGCCTGACCATTCAGGGGGCGAGCGAACCCGCCGAGGTCGAAGAACATGAACTTGTCTGGGAAGGTGAAATACTCGTGCAACAGCCGGTAGCCGAGGAACGAGCGTTCGGAATAGTCCACCAGGCCTTCGTCACGCCCATAACCTACAGCGCTCAGGGCACCTGCTGGCAGCACGATTTCGCGCCTGCGGCCTTGGTCGTGGAAGCTCAGGGTCGCTTTGGCGAGGTTGTTGAACAGCAGCTCGTACAAATGCAGCATCAGCGTTGCTTCACCGTCGAGGAAGAAGCGCAGGCGGTCGATTTGCATTTGCCCGAACAGGGCGTCGCCGGTGGCGGCCAGATCGATGCTCAGGCGGGCGACCAGGTCGGCGCTGTGGCCGTTGAAAGCGGAGCGCTCCATTTCGGCGAACGTGGCCTTCTGCACGACAATCGGCCATAACTCAACCGGGTAGCAAGTGCGGAATTTACACACCACGCCCTCAACGGCGTTGGCATGCATCTCGGTATGGCGCGCCACGCGGTAGGCTTCGGTCACCTTCTCGTGCTTGCCCAGGCTCAGCTCGGCGATCGACATCGACGGGGTTGGGCGCAGGTAATGCGGGTACAGCACCTCAAGGAAGGACTCGACGATTTCCGGAAACTCGTCATCGAGTTTTTTATGCACCCGCGCGGAAAGGAACGAAAACGCCTCGATCAGGCGCTCGGTATGCGGGTCTTCGCAGTTGTCGCCCTCGATCAGTAGCCGCGAAGCAATTTTCGGGTACTGCGCGGCAAACTCCTGGCCGAGGAAGCGCAGGTGCGACAGTTCCTTTTCGTAGTAGGGCAGCAGTTCGTCGAGCATCAGTTGAGGTTCTGTACTTTGTATTCCTGGGTGTTGACCTGCAGCACGGCGTCGAATGACACCTGGCGGCTGATATCCTGCAGACGCAATACAGCGTCTACCCGGAAGATCAACATGCGGTGGCCGTTCTGCTGGGCCAACAGCTGAACCCGCACCCGGCGAAAGCGCCGGTCGCCGGTGCTGATCGCCCGCTCCAGCTGCTGCTGGATCAGGCGGCGATCGTGCGCCGCAGTACTGGACCGCGTCGCTGCGCAGGTGGCGGTCGGCCAGCGGGTTATTGCGGTAGCGCGCCGGGCGCTGAGCATGGCGTTCGAGCAGGTCCAGGCTCCACAGCAGTTCGAGGAAGTAGTCGGTGCTCTCGGCATGCCAGTCCAGGGCCTGCGCCACCTGGGCGGGGGCGAGGTATTGCTGCAGGTGATCGAACAGGCCGTGTGCCAGCGCCAGTTGCAAGGCGTCGGCCGCCAGCCCTCCCAGTTGCAGGTCCCAACAGGCTTGCAAGGGGTGGGTGGCGGTGGGGTGCAGGTCGCGGGGGCGGGGTGCAAGTCGGGTCACGGTAACTTCCTGTAGTTGTCGCGTGTGTGGCCGTTGCGGGCCCACGGATAAGGAACGAAACGGGGCATGGCCGAATCAGCTCAAAGGGTGGTATATATTAAATAAGAATCATTCACATAAAATATGCGAGCCGGAGCCGTTTCTATGCGGTGCGACGGCCGCAGATCCTCAGGGATGTCTTCATGAACACGAGCAACGCCACCTGCCGCCTGGGCCTGGACCAGCCCCGGCACCGTTCGCTGAGCGCCGACGGGCGCCTGCGCCTGCAACTGGACGAAGCCTACGGGCAGTGCCACACCGACCTGCTGCAACTGGAGCAAGGCCTGTCGCTGGGGCGCCTGCATTACCACCCCACACGCCCGCTGGTGGAGGAGACCTGCGGGCCGCATGACGGCCACGTGATGGTGGTGACGGTGGGGCTGCAGGGAAAATCCGGCTTCATCGGCCAGGACGGCAGCAGCCTGGCGTTCGAGGCGGGGCACACCACCATCACCGCCTTCCGTGCCACGCCTGGCGAGCGCCGTTACCAGGCCAATGAAACCGCTTCGCAACTGCGCGTGGTGATCGACCACGCGACGCTGTGCAAGTACGTGGGCGAGGCACGCGCCACTGAAGTGCTGGGCAGCGGCCGGTTGCACCGCCTGGATTTCCGGCCCAGCTCCCAGGCCGCCCAAGCCCATGCCGCCGCGCTGGTGCGCTACCTGCAACCGGGCGGTCTGGACCCGGCCCACCGGCTGGACCTGCATATCCATACCCTCAGCCTGCTGGCCGAGCAGTTCAACCTGCTGGCGCCGCCGCCCAGCACCGCTGCGGCCTTGAGTACCAGCGACGTGCAGCGTATCGAGCGGGCGCGCAACCTGTTGTGCGAGCAACTGGACAAGCCGTTGACCGTGGATTACCTGGCCACGGCGGTGGGCATGAACGAACACAAGCTCAAGGAGGGGTTCCGTTACCTGTTCGACACCACACCGGCACGCATGCTGCTGGAGTTGCGCATGCGCAAGGCCATGACCTTGCTGGAGGCCGGGCAACAGGTGGCGCAGGCGGCGTGGCAGGTGGGGTACAAATACCCGAACAACTTCACCGTGGCGTTCACCCGCTATTTTGGCCGGTCACCGAAGTCGATCTTCGGGCGCAAGCGCTGAGCCCGGTCAGGGCGCCGCTGCAGGCCATGGCGAGGGTCGCAGCGGCGCGCCACCGCTACAGCTCGAAGCTGACCCTCATCCCCACCTCGCGTGGCGGGCTGTACACGGTCACAGCGCCATTGAGCAATCCCTGGGCGTCGTAGCGCTTGTCCAGCAGGTTGTCGACGTAGGTGCTGACGGTGTACTGCCCGAAGCGGTAGCCAGCGCTCAGGTCCACCAGGCCGTAGCCGGGGCGCCGATAGGTATTGGCAGCGTCCAGATACACCTTGCCCACCGCACTCAGCGCGCCCTGTACGTACCAGCCGGCATCGGCGTCGTAACGCAGGCCCAGGTGGCCGGTGAAGTCCGGGGCGAACGGGTTGCGGTTATCCTCGTAGTCGTTGCTCCCCTCGCGGAACCGCTCGAAGCGTGTGCGGTTCAGCCCCAGCGCCGCAGTGAGGGTCCAGCGTTCGCCCAGCAGGTATTCCAGGTCCAGGTCCAGGCCGGTGGAGGTCGCCGCCGCCGCATTGGTGATGTACACCAGCCCCTGCTGCACCAGTTGCTGCACCTGCATGTCACGCACCTGCATGCGGTACAGCGCCGCCGAGTAGCGCAGGCGCTGGTCCGCGGTCAGGCCCTTCAGGCCCAACTCAAGGCTGCGCACCTGCTCCGGGTCGTACGCCGGGTTGCCGGCGCTGCTGGCGAAGGCATTGAAGCCGCCCGCACGCATGCCCTGGCTGTAGCTGACGTAGGCCTGGGCATCGTCGCTCAGCGCATACTGCAATGCCACCTTGGGGGTGAAGTGCTGCCAGCTGTCGGACTGGTTGCGGTTGCCTGCCGGGTCGATCCAGGCACGTGCGTACTCATAGCGGCCACCCAAGGTCAACGACCAGGCCCCGGCCAGCGGCTGCAGCCATTGGCCGAAAAGCGCGGCGGTATTGCCACCCAGGCCGGCCTGGGTACGGCTGAGCCCCATCGGCAGTTTCTGCTGGTAATCCAGGTCGTGGTCTTCACGGTCGGCGTACGCGCCCAGCAGCCAGCGGCCTTGCCCGTGGCTGCCACTTAGGCGCAGTTCCTGGCTCAGGGTTTCGAAGTGGTAGTCGCGGGCCAGGTGCATGAGGTCGCTTGGCTGGAAGTCGGTGTCCTGGCGTAGACGGTCGTCGAACACGCTGCGTGCGGTGATCGAGCGCAGTTCCAGGTCGCCGCCCAGTTGCCGGCGCAGGTCCAGCGACCAGGTGTCGCCGCTGGAATGGTTACGCCCGGCCAGCCCGGAATTCACTGCCCGGTCGGGGCCCGTGCGGCTGCCCCATTGGGCGGCCTGGTCGCGGTATTTCAGGGTGCTGTAGCGCAGGGTCGCGTCGGTGAGCGCATCCGGCGTCCAGCGCAGGGTCAGGCGGCCGCTCTGGCGCTCGCGGTCGTCGGTTTTGCCACCGGCGAAGTCGTCGTCCAGGTAGCCGTCCTGGCTTGTCCATTGGCCAGCGGCACCTGCATACAGGGTGCCTTCTATCAGCGCGGTGCTCAGGTCGGCGCTGACCAGGCGCTTGTCACGGCTGCCCAGCCCGGTTTCCACCCGGGCGTAGTCGGCGTCGCCCGGCTGGCGCGTGAACACGCTGAGCACGCCGGCCTCGGCGTTGCGACCGTACAGTGCCGATTGCGGACCGCGCAGGATCTCCACGCGCTCGACGCCCACCAGGTCATTGTCGAAGCCTTGGCCGCGCAACACCGGCACGCCGTCGACCAGCATCAGCAGCGAGTTGGAGAAGGCCGTGGCATTGGAGGTCAGGCCGCGCACCACCGGCAGTTGCGTACCCGACTGGCCAAAGGGCTGGAAGGTGAACCCCGGGGTGCGCCGCACCAGTTGTTCCAGCGAGTCCACCGGTGTGCTCTGCAGGGTCCGGGCGTCGATCACCGAGAGGCTGGCAGGCAACTGGTCGCGGGCTTGTTCAAGCTTGTCGCTGGCCACCACCGTGTCTTCCAGCACCAGCCGTTCGCTCGCGCTCGTCGGCGTCATACCGCCTGCGACCACCAGCCCTGTGAAAACCCCCACCAGCGTTGTTCTGGCCATGCCCGTTCCTCGATGTTGGCAACGCGCACCCCGCACGGGCACGCAACGGCCGGCATTGTAGCGCCTGACCGAGAATCATTCGCGTCTGTAACCTATGCGCCAGCGACGGTTTCCTATGCGTGGCCGCGGATGGAGCACCACCAGCACCAGGCTTTTGTTCCGCAGCATGAAACCAGTTTCGGTTGTGTGCCACGGCAGGCCAGGTTTAGCTGGCAGCCAGCACGACCTGCCTCACCCGTCGTGACCTCAAGGCGAACAACAAGAACGGGAAACCACCCGCACAAGGAGACTGCACATGTCCCGACATCAGCACATCCTGGCCTGGCTGAACGATGTGGCCAGCGACTTGCACGCGATCCGCCATGATATTCACGCCCACCCGGAACTGGGCTTCGAAGAAAACCGCACCTCAGCGCTGGTCGCCCGCCACCTGGAACAATGGGGCTACGAGGTGCACACCGGCATCGGCAAGACCGGCGTGGTGGGCGTGCTGCGCAATGGCAGCAGCCAGCGCCGCCTGGGCTTGCGTGCCGACATGGACGCGTTGCCCATTCATGAGACCACCGGTGCCGCCTACAGCAGCCAGCACCAGGGCTGCATGCACGCCTGCGGCCACGATGGGCATACCACCATGCTGCTCGGTGCCGCCCGTTACCTGGCCGCCACCCGGCAGTTCGACGGCACACTGACGCTGATATTCCAGCCGGCGGAAGAGGGGCAGGGTGGTGCCGAGGCGATGCTGGCCGATGGCTTGCTGACGCGTTTTCCCTGCGATGCATTGTTCGGCATGCACAACATGCCAGGGTTGCCCGCGGGGCAGCTGGGCTTGCGGGAAGGGCCGATGATGGCTTCGCAAGATCTGCTCACCGTGACCCTGGACGGCGTGGGGGGCCACGGCTCCATGCCGCACCTGACCGTCGACCCGCTGGTCGCCGCCGCCAGTGTGGTGATGGCATTGCAAACGGTGGTGGCGCGCAATATCGATGCCCAGGAGGCAGCGGTGGTGACGGTGGGGGCCCTGCAGGCCGGCGAAGCGGCCAATGTGATCCCGCAACAGGCACTGCTGCGCCTGAGCCTGCGGGCGCTGGATGCTGAAGTACGGGCGCAGACCCTGCAGCGGGTGCGGGCGATCATCACCCACCAGGCTGAAAGCTTCGGCTGCCGCGCCAGCATCGAGCACCGCCCGGCGTACCCCGTGCTGATCAACCACCCGGCAGAAAACGCCTTCGCCACCCAGGTAGCCGTGGAGTTGCTGGGCGCCGACGCGGTGGATACCAACACCCGCAAGCTGATGGGCAGTGAGGATTTTGCCTGGATGCTGCAACGCTGCCCGGGGGCCTACCTGTTCATCGGCAACGGCGTCGCGGGGCCGATGGTGCACAACCCCGGCTACGACTTCAACGACGACATCCTGCTGACCGGCGCTGCCTACTGGGGCGCGCTGGCAGAGCGCTGGCTAGCACCTGCCTGATCCTGCCGTTTTACCGACTGCCGCTGGAACCCGGGTGCGACCGTGCCCGGGCGATCACCCAATCACCGTGTGGAGTGTTCCCTATGCAGACTTCGAGTAATGGCGTGTCGCGCACCCGGCAAGTGGTGGCTGCCGTCATCGGCAACGCCCTGGAGTGGTATGACTTTATCGTGTACGGCTTTCTGGCCAGCATCATTGCCCGGCAGTTCTTCCCCTCCGACGATGAATACGCCTCGCTGCTGATGGCCCTGGCCACCTTCGGTGTCGGCTTTTTCATGCGCCCGGTGGGCGGTGTGTTGCTGGGCATGTACGCCGACCGCAAGGGTCGCAAGGCGGCGATGCAACTGATCATCCGCCTGATGACCGTGTCGATCGCCATGATCGCCTTTGCCCCCGATTACCTGGCCATTGGCATGGCCGCGCCGCTGTTGATCGTGGTGGCGCGCATGCTCCAGGGCTTTGCCACGGGCGGTGAGTACGCCAGCGCCACGGCCTTCCTGGTGGAGAGTGCCCCGGCCCACCGCAAGGGCCTGTACGGCTCCTGGCAACTGGTGGGGCAATGCCTGGCGGTGTTCGGCGGTGCGGCGATGGTGGCACTGGTTACCCACCTGTGCTCGCCTGCGGCGCTGGACAGCTGGGGCTGGCGTATCCCGTTCGTGCTGGGCCTGCTGATCGGCCCAGTAGGGCTGTGGATTCGCAAGCACATGGAAGAGCCCGAGGCGTTCATCGAGGCCCGCCGCCAGGCCAAGGGCCGTTCGCCCAGCCTGCCGCAGGTGCTGCGTGAACACCGGCGCAGCGTGCTGGTGGCCATGGGCCTGGCTTCTGGCGCCACAGTGTCGTTCTATGTGGTGCTGGTGAACATGCCGACGTTTGCTCACAAAAGCCTGGGCCTGCCGTTGGACCAGGTGCTGCTGGTGCAGATGCTCGCGGTGGGCCTGATGACGGTGGTCATTCCACTGGCCGGGGCGCTGTCGGACCGTTTTGGGCGGCGGCCGGTGCTGATGGCCTTCACCTTGGCATTCTTCGTGATGGTCTACCCGCTGTATGTCTGGGTCGCCGCGGCGCCATCCCTGGAGCGCCTGCTGGTCATGCAATTGCTGCTGTGCACGGCCATCGGCGGTTTCTTCGGCCCGGCGCCGACTGCCCTGGCCGAGCAGTTCCCGGTCGAGGTGCGTTCCACCGGCGTGTCGGTGGCCTATAACGTGGCCGTCATGGTATTCGGTGGCTTTGCCCCGTTGATCGTGACCTGGCTGACCCAGGCGCTGGGAACCCCGGTGGCGCCATCGTTCTATGTACTGTTTGCCTGCCTGCTGACCTTGTTGGCTACCTACTGCCTGAAAGACGCACCCCGGGCGGGCAACCGGGCTGCCTTCAACCTTGGAGTGAAACCGTGAAGCCGCTTGTCATCGACCCCATTGTCGCCCTCGGCGCCGAAGCCTTGTCCCAAGCCATACACGCCCGCCAGCTGTCGTGTCGCGAGGTGATGCAGGCCTACCTCGTGCACATCGAGCGGTGCAACCCACGGGTCAATGCGCTGGTCTCGTTGCGCCCGGCCGCGGCGCTGCTGGCCGAGGCCGACCAACGTGACCGCGAACTTGCCACCGGCCATTCACGCGGCTGGATGCATGGCATGCCCCAGGCCATCAAGGACCTGGCGGCCACGGCCGGGCTGCGGACCACACTGGGTTCGCCGCTGTTCGCCGACCAGGTTCCCCTGCACGACGCGATCAGTGTGGCGCGGGTGCGGGCCAGTGGCGCCGTGATCGTGGGCAAAAGCAACGTGCCCGAGTTCGGCCTGGGGTCGCAGAGCTACAACACCTTGTTCGGCACCACCACCAATGCCTACGACCCGACACGGGTGGCAGGGGGCAGCAGCGGTGGCGCGGCGGCGGCACTGGCGATGCGCCTGCTGCCGGTGGCCGACGGCAGCGACATGATGGGCTCGTTGCGCAACCCGGCGGCGTTCAACAACGTGTTCGGCCTGCGCCCATCCCAGGGGCGGGTGCCCCACGGCCCTGCGCCGGAATTGTTCGTGCAGCAGTTGGCCACCGAGGGGCCGATGGGCCGCAGCGTGACCGATGTGGCGCGGCTGTTGTCGGTTCAGGCCGGGGCAGATGCGCGGGCACCGCTGGCGCTGAGCGAAGGCCGGCGCGATTTCGCTGCCGGCTTGCAGCGCGATCTGCGCGGGGTACGGGTGGGCTGGCTGGGGGACTACAACGGCTACCTGCCGATGGATGACGGGGTGATGAGCCTGTGCGAATCGGCGTTGGCCGACTTTGCCGAGCTGGGCTGCCGGGTCGAGGCCTGCCAACCGGCATTCGACCTGGCTCGCTTGTGGCAGTGCTGGCTCACGCACCGCCACTTCCTGGTGCATGGCAACCTCAGCGCAGCCTATGCCGACCCGGCCCGGCGCACACTGCTCAAGCCCGAAGCACAGTGGGAGGTGGAAGGCGGCTTGCAGTTGAGTGCTGCAGCGCTGTACCAGGCTTCGCTGGACCGCAGTGACTGGTACCGCGCCATGGCTGAGCTGTTCGAGCATTACGATTTCCTGCTGCTGCCATCGGCCCAGGTGTTCCCTTTCGATGCGGGCCTGCCATGGCCGCAGCGGGTAGGCGGGCGGCCCATGGACACCTACCACCGCTGGATGGAAGTGGTGATCGGGCCGACCCTGGCCGGCTTGCCGAGCATGAGCGTGCCGATCGGTTTCAACCCTGGCGGCTTGCCCATGGGCTTGCAGATCATTGGCCCGGCCCAGGCAGACCATGCCGTGTTGCAGTTGGCCTATGCCCATGAACAACTCACCGGCTGGGTGCAGCGTTGCCCGCCGCCCAGCCTGCAGGCGCCATGAGGTGCTGGCCAGGCGCGCTTTTTGCTGGCTATGCTGACCCTCTGGCAACCAGGAGGTCATCCCCATGGGCATCACGGCAGAAGGTGGCGGCGTGCGTTCGGTGGAGCGGGCGCTGGCCATCGTCGACCTGCTGGGCGAGCACCAGGCACTGGGCCTTGAAGAACTGCATTACCTGACCACACTGCCCAAGGCCACGGTGTCGCGCATGCTTGCTACCTTGCAGGTGCAGGGCTGGGTTTATCGCGGCCTCAGCGACCGGCGCTATCGGCTGTGCTCGCGGCGCTTGTACGGTGACCGCCAGTTGCGCTTCAAGCGGCGCCTGGTGGAACGCGCCGCGCCGATGCTGCTGGAGTTGAGCGAACGTACCGGGTTGGTAGTGGACCTGTCGTGTTTCGATGGTCAGCGGCTGGAGGTCATGGAAAGCGCCATTCCGCAGATCCTGCGCAAGCGTTACCCGCATACCTGCCAGATCGTCGGCCATCATGCCAGCCTGTTCCATTCGGCGATGGGCCGTGCCTGCCTGGGTGAGCTGGGGCTGGAGGAGGTACAACGCCTGGCGGCCGATGCGCGGCTGGGGGACGATGCGTTGCTGCGCGATATCGAAGAAGAGGCACACAAAGGTTTCGGCCAGCGCACCGAGGGCCACTGGGAGTACCCGGTACGCCTGCCGCACCTGATTCGCGCTATTGCCTTGCCCGTGCATGCCGAAGGCCGCCTGGCCGGGAGCATCGCCTTGCACTGGCCGTTGGACCAGGCGCCGGTCGAGCGGGTACTGAGCCTGCACCTGAGCAGCCTGGCGAGCACGGTTGGCGAGGTGCAGCGGGCGTTGGCCTGAGGCTGGCGGCGGTGCCTTCGCACCCTATGGCCGCTCTTGGTGCCTGATGCTGCTTACTTGAGGGTGATGCCACACTGATCGGGGCTGCTGCGCAGCCCATCGCAGGCAAGCCAGCTTGTATGGTTAGACTTGAAGGGAGGAGGAGGGACAAAGCCAGCTTCTGACTGTTAGCGCAGTACAGACCGTGGGAGACCTCGCCCCTCCTCCCTTTTCACCCAAGCGCCGATAAAGAATGCTTCCGGGCTCGGACCGACGAAAGACACAAGCCAGCGCCTCTGGGTGACCCTTCAAGTACTCCAACACTATCGAGGAGAGTTGCTCATGGCAATGGTGGTTGCTGATTCAAAGCGGCTGATTGGCGTGGATGTGGCCAAAACAGAATTGGTCATTTGGGACGATGAATCAGCAGAACTCATAGCAATCCCCAATACTAAAGCAGCTATCAAGAAATGGCTCAAAGGCCTCTCGGGTGCGATGTCCGTCGCTATCGAAGCGACCAACATCTATCACGTCCTGTTTACGGATCTGGCCTTTGAGTTCGGGCATACGATTTACGTGGTAGATGGGTACGCCCTGAGCCATTACCGTAAAGGTGTCAACGTACGCGCTAAGACAGATGCAATTGATGCCCAGCTGTTGGCCCGCTATCTGAAGAACGAAGGGCAGGACCTAACGCCCTGGGCGCCGCCACCGGCTATCTATCGACAGCTTCTGAGCTTGTTCCGGCGACGTGCAGGACTGGTTCAGGCACGAACCAGCCTGACTCAGGGGTGGGCCAATGAACCGCTACTCAAAGCCGCCTTCAAGACGCATCTGCGTGCGATGCAGCGGCTTGAGCTGCTGGTGGAGAAGATGATCAAGGGCCTGCTGGAAAAGGCCGGGCTGATGCCTCAGGTAAAGCGCTGCATGAAGGTCGAAGGGGTGGGTTTTCTAACTGCTGCTCGCCTGACAGCGACGTTTCAGCGTGGCAACTTCAGCGGGGGTGATGCGTTTATCGCCTTTTTGGGTATGGATCTGAGGATTGCGCAGTCGGGGCAGAAAAAAGGGCAATCCAAGCTCACGAAGCGAGGAGACCCCGAAGCTCGACGCCTCCTTCACAACGCGGCTATGTCAGCATCCCGCACAGCAGCATGGAAGTCGTACTACGAAGAGCGCCTGGCGCGTGGTTTTAGCACGACAGCATCGCTTGTCATGCTCGCACGCAAACTGGCGCGAGTAGTATTTGCCCTACTGAAAAGCGGAGACGAGTATCGGTCAAAAGCCGCTTAAAAAACTTCCCTAAAACCATAGAATCTCCCACGGGGATCGCATCAGGGCAGACAGGTGTTTGCCACAAGGTATGCAGCGCCTGTTAGAGCGAGCGCCGCCCGCGCGGCGCATCGCGAGCTGCGCTCGCTCCTACGTTTGTTTCGGGCCAATTATTCCTGTGGGATTTGCGCGCGAACGCCTTGGCGCATGCCTCAAAATCGCGTCATACGAACAAGGCGGCCGCGCGCATCTGGCACAGGGGTTACTGGCCCGAAACAAACGTAGGAGCGAGCGCAGCTCGCGATGCGCCGCGCGGGCGGCGCTCGCTCTAACAGGCGCTGCATATCTTCTGACAAACACCAGTCAGCCCTAAGGCGATCCCTGTGGGAGCTGGCTTGCCTGCGATGGGTCGCGGAGCGGCCCCAACTGCTCAAGTGGACAGCACTACGCTCCTGGTGCCGCCCTGCATCGTTGCCAGTGCAACAACCTAGCGCTCCAGGCTGTACATCCGGCATTCCGCCAGCAAGGCCAGCAGGTTCGGCTCCCGCTCCCGCGCCTTCAGAAACACCACGCCGATATGCTGCTGCAAACGGTACTGCGGCTGCAGGGCTATCAGCCTGACGCGGTTTTCGTAGACGGCCGCGATGCGCCCCGGCAGCAGGGCAAAGCCCACGCCCGAGCTGACCATGCTCAGCAGGGTGAAGATGTCGTTGACCTGCATGGCCACCTTTGGCTCGAAGCCGGCTTGCTGGAAGACCCGGGCGCCATCGCGGTGTGTGGCAAACCCTTGGGTCAGGGTGATGAAGGTGGAGTCGGCCAGGTCGGCCAGGTCCACCTCGGCCTGCTCGGCGAAGGGGGAGTCGGTGGGTACGGCGAGGAAGATGTCGTCGGAAAACAGCGGCAGTTGTTCGCAGGCCGGGTCGCTGACGCTCTCGTCCAGGGAGACGAGAATGGCCTCCAGTTCATGGTTTTTCAGGCGCTGCAGCAGGTCGAGGTTGGAGCCCAGGGTGAGGTCGATGTTCAGTTCGCTGCGCCGCAGCTTAAGCCCCATCACCAGCTTGGGCACGGTTTTTACCGTTAGCGAGTACAGCGCGCCCAGGCGAAAGCGTTCAGCGTAGAAGCCGGCGGCTTCGCGGGTCTGGCGCACCATCTGCTCGGCGTCCTGGATCAGCAGGCGGGCTTTCTTTTCCAGTACGTAGGCGCTTTCCAGCGGAATCAGCTGCCGGCCTTCGTGCTTGAAAAGGGCGCAGCGCAGGGCGCTTTCCAGCGAGTGGATGGCACGGTGCACGCTGACCGAACTGGTGCACAGTTCGGCGGCAGCGCGGCTGAGGTTGCCGCTGCGCATGAAGGCGAGGAAGGTTTCCAGCTTTTTCAGGGTGAGTTCTTCGTCGATCAGCATGGGGTGGCCTGGGCAGGGCGGTGGTTGGGATGGCTAGGGCTTCAATAGTGCTGTCGAGGATCAAGCGCGGTGGCGTTACTCGAGCAATGCCCACAACTGGGTATCGTTGAAATCAGCGATGACCAACTGTGCCCCCGCTGCCCGCAACCGCTCAGGCGTTTGCGTGGTGGCTACCCCGACGGTAAAGATACCGGCCGCAGTGGCTGCAGCCACCCCCGGCAAGGAGTCCTCGAAAGCGAGCGCTTGCCCGGCCGCGGCGCCCAGCCGCTGCAGCCCGGTAAGGTAGGGCAGCGGGTCGGGTTTGGGCCGGGCCAGCTCGTCGGCCACGACCACATGCTCGAAGCGCTGGGCCAAGCCCATGGCAGCGAGCATGTGCTCGGCATTGAGCCGCGGCGCGTTGGTGACCACGCACATGCCGAGGGCGTGGGCCTGGGCATGTTCCAGCAGGCGCAGCAGGCCTGGCATGGGCTGCAACGCCGGTGACATCTCGCGGAACAAGGCTTCCTTGCGGTCGGCCAGCCTGGCGCACTGTTCGGTACTGGCGCCGGGGAACAGTTCGGCGAACAGCTCGCCATTGGCCCTGCCGCTGACCTGGGCCTCGAACTGGGCCTGGCTCAGCTCGCGGCCGTCATGGTCACGCAGCAGTTGGCGAAAGGCCTGCAAGTGCAGGCTGTCGGTGTCGGTAAGGGTTCCGTCGAGGTCGAACAGCAGGGCGGTGAGCATGGGGTATCCCGTTCAGAAAAACACAAGCCGGGGGATCATAACCAATGCAGACGACGAAGGGGTCTGTTCAGCACGCGGCGAAAGGAGTACAAATGTGCTCCATGAATAACCTTACCCCCAAACGCCGCGCCATTTTCGACTTCATCCGCGAGCGCATCAGCGACCACGGCCAGCCGCCGAGCCTGGCGGACATCGCCACGCGCTTCGGTTTTGCCTCGCGCAGCGTCGCGCGCAAACACATCACCGCCCTGTGTCAGGCGGGTTATATCGATGTCACCCCCAACCAGGCGCGGGGCATTCGCCTGGCCGACCCCCTGCGCCGGCCAGAAATGCTCGAAGTCCCGGTGCTCGGCCAAGTGGCGGCAGGCGCCCCGATCGGCCCGGACCTGGGCATCCACGAGCAGTTGCTGCTCGACCCCAGCCTGTTCCGCCGCACCCCCGACTACCTGCTCAAGGTGCGTGGCGATTCGATGATCGATGACGGCATCTTCGACGGTGACCTGGTCGGCATCTTGCAACAGGCCGATGCCCGTGATGGCCAGATCGTGGTAGCCCGGCTCGACGGCGAAGTCACCATCAAGCGCCTGCAACGCGTGGGCAAGCACTACCGGTTGTTGCCCCGTAACCCAGCCTATGCGCCTATCGATGTGCTCCCCACACAGGAGTTCTTCATCGAAGGCGTGTTCTGTGGCTTGCTGAGGCGTGACTGATGGGCGCGGTGGTCGACCTCGACCGGTTGTTGGACCAGCGCCGGGTATGGCGCGGCCGGCAGGCCCAGGCGCGACCGCTGGGGCTGCAGCCAACCGGCCATGCCGCGCTGGACCAACGTTTACCGGAAGGCGGTTGGCCGGCAGCCGCATTGAGCGAACTGCTGTTGGCGAACCCGGGTTGTGGCGAATTGCAGTTGCTGTGGCCAACCCTGGCACGCCTGAGCGCAGAAGCCAGCCGCGTGGTGCTGGTGGCGCCGCCTTTCATTCCCTATGCGCCGGCCTGGCAGGCCGCGGGGGTAGACCTGCGCTGGCTGGTGCAGGTAAACGCCGAGCCCGCTGACGCCCTGTGGGCCGCCGAGCAGTGCCTGCGCTCGGGCAGTTGCGCGGCAGTGCTGTGCTGGCCCGAGCGTGCCGATGACCGTGCCCTGCGGCGCCTGCAAGTGGCGGCGGAAACCGGCCAGGCGCTGGCCTTTGCCTGCCGGCCGCAGCAGGCCGCCCACAACCCGTCACCGGCAGCATTGCGCATCGCCGTGGATACCCGCCCAGCCCAATGGCGGGTGCTGAAAAGCCGCGGCGGCATGCCGCCGGCCCTGCCCATTGCCAGCCCGTGGCAGGGCTGATGCAACATGCTCTGGGCCTGCATCCTGCTTCCGCAACTGGCGTTGGACACCGTCCTGCGCGAGCGCGAAGACCCAGCCAACCCCCTGGTCATCATTGGCGGGCCCAGCCAGCGGCGGGTGTTGCAGTCAGTCAACCCGGCAGCGGCAGCACTCGGCCTGCGGGCCGGGCAAACCCTGACCGCTGCACGTGCGCTGGCCGATGGTTTCACCTGTATCGAAACAGGCCCCAGGCGCATCGAGCGCATGCAGCAACTGCTGGCCGCCTGGGCCTACCGTTTCAGTGCCCAGGTCAGCCTGCATTACCCGCGTGCGCTGTTGCTGGAGGTGGGCTCAAGCCTGCAGCTGTTCGGCCCATGGCCGGTGATGGAAGCACGCCTGCGCCAGGAACTGGCTGAACTGGGCTTGCGCCAGCGCATCGTGGTAGCCAGCAACCCGGTGGCAGCGCGCATGCTGGCCAATGCCCACGATGGCCTGGTGGTCGCCGATGCCGAAGCCACCCGTAACGCGTTGCTGAACATGCCCATCCAGCGCATCGGCTTGCCGCCAGAGGCTGCCGAAGCCTTTGCCCGCATGGGCTTGCGGCAACTCGGCCAGGTGCTGGCGTTGCCGCGCGACACCTTGGCCAAACGCTTTCCCGCCCAGGTCCAACTGCACCTGGATCAGTTGCTCGGCCTGCGCACCCTGGGGTTGGACTTCTACCTGCCGCCCGATCGTTTCGAGAGCCGGCTGGAGCTGAACTTCGATGTTGAATCGCACCAGGCGCTGTTGTTTCCGCTGCGGCGCATGCTCAACGACCTGGCCGCATTCCTGGCCGGTCGCGATTGTGGCGTGCAGCGCTTTTGCCTGCACCTGGAGCATGTCGAAGGCCCGGACACGTTGCTGAAGGTCGGCTTGCTGGCCGCCGAGCGCGACGCCGCGATGCTGTTCGAACTGGCCCGTGGGCGCCTGGAGCCGCTGCGTATTCCGGCCCCGGTGCGCAACCTGCGGTTGGTCGCCGAAGACCTGCCAGCCTTTGTGCCACAACACCAGGCGTTGTTCGACCCACGGGCGCAACAGGCGCAACCTTGGGAGCAATTGCGCGAGCGCTTGCGCGCGCGGCTGGGCGATGAGGCTGTCCAAGGCCTGAGCGCGGCCGCCGATCACCGGCCCGAATGTGCCTGGCAACTGGCAGAGCAGGGGGCGCTCGGGGGCATGCCGGTGGCCCCGGGCAGTCGCCCTGGTTGGTTGCTGCCCGCGCCGCTGGCGCTGGACGAGGCTGGCTACCGCTTGCTGGGCCCTGGCGAGCGCATCGAGTCGGGCTGGTGGGATGGTGGCGATGTACGCCGCGATTACTACCGCATCGAAACCCGCGACGGCCTGCGTGGCTGGGCCTACCGTGACCTGGGCCAGGCCGGCCCGCTTTGGTTGCAGGGCTGGTTCGCATGAACCCCGCCCCGTATGCCGAGCTGCATTGCCTGTCCAATTTCAGTTTCCAGCGCGGCGCTTCGAGCGCCGACGAACTGTTCCGGCGGGCCAAAGAGCAGGGTTACCAGGCCCTGGCGATCACTGACGAATGTACGCTGGCCGGTATCGTGCGCGCCTGGCAGGCTGCCAAAGTGCACCAGGTGCCGCTGATCGTCGGCAGCGAAGTGCAGCTGCACGACGGCCCCAAGCTGGTGCTGCTGGTTGCCGACCTGGCGGGCTACCAGAACCTGTGCGCACTGATTACCCGCGCCCGACGGCGGGCGGAGAAGGGCCAGTACCAGCTTTTTCGGGATGACCTTCAGCAGCACCATCACGGCTTGCTGGCCTTGTGGGTGGCGGGCGACAGGGGCGATACGGCCACCGGCCAGTGGTTGCGCGGGCTGTTTGCCCAGCGCCTGTGGCTGGCCGTGCACCTGCACCGTGGCAGTGACGATGCCCGGCACCTTCAGGGCCAGCAAGCCTTGGCGGCCGAGCTGGGTATTCGCGCGGTGGCCTGTGGCGATGTGCATATGCATGTGCGCGGCCGCCGGGCGTTGCAGGACTGCATGACTGCGATTCGTCAGCATTGCCAGGTGGCCGAAGCCGGGCGTTTTCTGTTTGCCAATGGCGAACGGCACTTGCGCAGCCCGGCACAACTGGCAGAACTCTACCCGCCCGAGATGCTGGCCGAGACCCTGGCCATTGCCCAGCGCTGCCAGTTCGACCTTGGCCAACTGCGCTACCAGTACCCACGAGAACTGGTGCCTGAAGCACATACCCCGGCCAGTTGGCTGCGAACACTGTGCGAGCAGGGGTTGCCGGTGCGTTGGCCACAAGGGCCAAGTGCCAAGGTGCGGCAGGTGCTGGACAGGGAGCTGGGGTTGATCGAAGAGCTGGGGTACGAAAGCTACTTTCTGACCGTGCACGACATTGTCGCCTTCGCCCGGCGCCAGGGTATCCTCTGCCAGGGCCGCGGCTCGGCGGCCAATTCGGTGGTGTGCTTCGTGCTGGGTATCACCGAGCTCGATCCCATGCAGCACCGCCTGCTGTTCGAGCGTTTTCTGTCACGCGAGCGCAACGAGCCGCCCGATATCGACGTGGATTTCGAACACGACCGCCGTGAAGAAGTGATCCAGTACGTGTTCCGCCGTTATGGGCGGCACCGTGCTGCGCTGACGGCGGTGGTCAATACCTACCATGCTGCAGGTGCCGTGCGCGATGTCGCGCGTGTGCTGGGTTTGCCCATGGACCAGGTCGATGCCCTGGCCAAATGCTGTGGCCGCTGGAGCGACCGCATACCCGACGAACAACGCCTGGCCGAGGCCGGGTTCGAAGCTGGCAGCCCGTTGTTGCGGCGGGTGCTGATACTGGCCGGAGAGTTGATCGGCTTCCCCAGGCACCTGTCGCAGCACCCGGGCGGGTTTGTCATCTCGCAGCAGCCGCTGGACCAGCTGGTGCCGGTGGAAAACGCCGCCATGGCCGAACGTACCGTCATCCAGTGGGACAAGGACGACCTCGACATGGTCGGCCTGCTCAAGGTGGACGTGCTGGCGCTGGGCATGCTCAGTGCCTTGCGCCGTTGCTTCGACCTGCTGCAGCGCCACCGTGGCCGTGAACTGACCCTGGCGACCATCCCCAGCGAAGACCCCGCCACCTACGCCATGATCAGCCGCGCCGAGACCATGGGGGTATTCCAGATCGAGTCACGCGCGCAAATGGCCATGTTGCCGCGGCTGCGGCCCAACACCTTCTACGACCTTGTGATCGAGGTGGCCATCGTGCGCCCGGGGCCAATCCAGGGCGACATGGTGCACCCCTACCTGCGCAGGCGGCTGAAGCAAGAGGCGGTGACCTACCCGTCGCCAAAACTGAAGGAGGTGTTCGAGCGCACCTTGGGTGTGCCGCTGTTCCAGGAACAGGTGATGGAGCTGGCCATGGTCGCAGCCGACTATTCACCCGGCGAGGCCGATCAGTTACGGCGCAGCATGGCCGCCTGGAAACGCCATGGCGGTCTTGAACCGCACCGCCAGCGCTTGCTGCAGGGCATGTTGCGCAATGGCTACGAGCTGGCATTCGCCGAGCGCATTTTCGAACAGATCAAAGGCTTCGGCAGCTATGGTTTTCCAGAGTCGCATGCCGCCAGCTTTGCCTTGCTGTGCTATGCCAGCAGCTGGCTCAAGTGCCATGAACCGGCCATTTTCACCTGCGCCCTGGTCAACAGTTGGCCCATGGGCTTCTACAGCCCCGACCAACTGCTGCAGGAGGCGCGGCGCCAGGGCATCGAGGTACGGCCGGTGGATGTCTGCCACAGCGAATGGGACTGCACGCTGGAGCCGGACGCCCTGGGCACGTTGGCCTTGCGCATGGGCTTGCGCCTGGTCCGGGGCCTGGCCGAAGCCGACGCCAGGCGCCTGGAACAGGCCCGGGCGCAGCAGCCATGGCGCGACGTGGAAGACCTGTGCCTGCGTGCCGGGCTGGCCACCCGCGCGCGGGCCTGCCTGGCGGATGCCGGCGCGCTTCGCGCCTTGGCCAGCGACCGGCATCAGGCGCGCTGGCAGGTGGCGGCCGTGCAGGCGCAACTGCCGCTGTTTGCCGATGTACAGGCCGTGCCGGAGGTGGCGGTGCAGTTGCCGGCCCCGACAGTGGCGCAGGACCTGGTGGCCGATTACCAGGCATTGGGTACCACGTTGGGGCCGCACCCGTTGACCTTGCTGCGTTCGCGTCTGCGGGCACTGGGCTGCCGCAGTTCTGCAGAACTGCAAGGCCTGGAGCATGGCGACAACATCGCCGTGACGGGGCTGGTGGTAGGGCGGCAGCGGCCGCAGACCGCCAGCGGGGTGACGTTCGTCACCCTCGAGGACGAACACGGTATGGTCAACGTGGTGGTATGGCGGGCGCTGGCCGAGCGCCAAAGGCGGGCGCTGGTGGGGGCGCAGTTGCTCAAGGTCAGCGGGCGGCTGGAGCAGCAAGATGGCGTGCGCCACCTGATAGCACGGCGCCTGGAAGATGTGACCGCGCTGTTGCAGGGGTTGGACGTGCGTAGCCGCGACTTTCATTAACGCCGCGGGCTACCCCGCGGCGGCGCGGCCACGCATTCACGAAAATGCCCTGGCGGACTACACCATCGCCAAGCGCTGCTTGCGGGTGGGCGCCGGGAAGGCCAGGTCGATTGCGCGCAGGTCTTCGCGGGTCAAGGCCAATGCACCCGCTGCTGCATTCAGCCGAACATGCTCGGGCGCCACGGCTTTGGGGATGGCAATGATGCCATCATCACGGGTAACCCAGGCCAGGCAGACCTGAGCCGGCGTGGCACCATGGCGCTCGGCTATTTCTGCCAGCACCGGGTGCTGCAACAAGCGCCCGGCCTGGGCCAACGGGCAGTAGGCCATGGTCGGTAGCGCGCGTTGTTGGCACCAGGGCAGCAAGTCGAATTCGATGCCCCGCTGGGCCGGGTTGTACAGCACCTGGTTGGTGGCGCAGGCAGGGTTGTTCAATTCGCGCAGGTCGTCGATATCGAAATTGGAAACGCCCCAGCGCTTGATCTTGCCCTGCTCGCGCAAACGCTCGAAGGCGTCGACGGTTTCTTCCAGCGGGTGCTGGCCCCGCCAGTGCAGCAGGTACAGATCGATGCACTCGGTACCCAGGCGTGCCAGGCTGCGCTCGCAGGCGCTTGCCATGCCCTGCCGCCCGGCATTGTGCGGGTAGACTTTGCTGACCAGGAACACCTGGTCGCGGCGCCCGGCAATGGCCTGGCCAACCACGGTCTCCGCACCGCCTTCGGCATACATTTCGGCGGTGTCGATCAGGCTCAGGCCCAGCTCGATACCCTGTTGCAAGGCCGCTACCTCTGCCGCCTTGCGCCCAGGGTCTTCGCCCATGTACCAGGTGCCTTGGCCAATGGCCGGCACGCTCGCGCCTGCCAGTTTCACGTAATGCATGTCACCTCCGGGGGCTGTGTATTGGACAGTAGAACTTCAAGCAACGCCTGCGCTGCGGTGGACAGTTTGTGCTCGCTCAGGGCAATTACCCCAATGCGCCGCTCGACCGTGGGTTCGACCAGGGGCACGCAGCGTGCGCCCAGTTCCTGCATCTGGTTGATGCACAGGGCCGGCACCGCGCTAACGCCCAGGCCGCTGGCAACCATGCGGCCGATGGTCGCCAGTTGGTGGCTTTCGAAAGCCACGGCCAGTTTGCCGTGCTGGGCGGCAACATTCTGCTCCATCAACAGGCGTACCGCCGACGGCCGCTGCAGGGCCACGAAATCTTCGGCCATCAGTTGCGCCCAACTGACCTGATTTAACAACGCCAAGGGTGAGTCAGCGGGCACCACCGCGACAAAACGGTCCATGTACAGCGGGTGGAAGTGCAGGCCGTCGGTATTGTCCGGCTCGAAACCAATGCCCAGTTCGACTCGGCGGTGGCGCACCAGTTCCTGCACTTGTTCGTTGATCACATCGTGCACGGTGACGTTGACCTTGGGGTAGCGTTGGCGGAAGACCTTGAGCGAATGGGGCAGCAGGTTACCGGCGAACGACGGCATCGCCGCCACCGAGACCCGGCCCAGTTGCAGGGTGAAGCGTTGCCGCAGCATCTCTTCGGTATCGTCCCAGTCGGCCAGCAGCCGCCGCGCCAGCGGCAGCAGCACTTCGCCTTCGGCCGTCAGGCTGACGCTGCGGGTGGTGCGGCTGAGCAGGGCGCCGCCCAGGTTCTCTTCCAGGGCCTTGATGGTCAGGCTCAGTGCCGGTTGCGATACGTGCAGGTGTTCACCGGCCTGGGCGAAGCTCTGGTACTTGGCCACGGCGACAAAGGCGCGCAGTTGCTTGACGTTCATGACGGGCCTATCGTTTGTTTTGCGAAATTTATCAATCGATGATGAAAACAAAATTAACAAATCAGTCGCTTGCGGTGAAGATGTCTGCACACGCTCACCGACAGCCTCGTCGGTTCAACAACTACAAAAGGCGGATCAGCATGGCCGGACTGGACAAGCGCGTTGCAACCTACGAACAGGCCCTCGACGGGCTGACCGACAACATGACGGTACTGGCCGGTGGTTTCGGCCTGTGCGGCATTCCGGAAAACCTCATCAGCGAAATCAAGCGCCGTGGCGTCAAGGGCCTGACCGTGGTCTCCAACAACTGCGGGGTGGACGGCTTTGGCCTGGGGGTGCTGCTGGAAGACCGGCAGATCCGCAAGATGATCGCCTCCTACGTGGGCGAAAACGCCGAATTCGAGCGCCAGTTGCTCAGCGGTGAGCTGGAAGTGGAGCTGACACCCCAAGGCACCCTGGCCGAGAAAATGCGCGCTGGCGGCGCCGGCATCCCGGCGTTCTTCACCGCCACCGGCTACGGCACGCCGGTTGCCGAAGGCAAGGAGGTTCGCGAATTCAAGGGCCGCAAGTACATCCTCGAAGAGTCCATCACCGGTGACTTCGCCATCGTCAAGGGCTGGAAGGCCGACCATTACGGCAACGTGGTGTACCGCAACACCGCGCAGAACTTCAACCCGCTCGCGGCCACTGCTGGCAAGATCACCGTGGTCGAAGTGGAAGAAATTGTCGAGCCGGGTGTGCTGCTGCCGAGCGAGATCCACACCCCAGGCATCTATGTTGACCGGGTGATCGTCGGCACCTTCGAAAAGCGTATCGAAAAGCGCACCGTCAAGGCCTGAGCGGCCTCCACCAGAACAACAAAGAGATCCTGACCATGGCACTGACCCGCGAACAGATGGCGCAACGCGTCGCCCGTGAACTGAAGGACGGCTACTACGTCAACCTGGGTATCGGCATTCCGACCCTGGTGGCCAACTATGTACCCGCTGACATGGATGTGATGCTGCAATCGGAAAACGGCCTGCTCGGCATGGGCGAGTTCCCCACCGAAAGCACCCTCGACCCCGACATGATCAACGCCGGCAAGCAGACCGTCACCGCCCGCCGGGGTGCCTCTATCTTCGACTCGGCGCAGTCGTTCGCCATGATTCGTGGCGGCCATGTCGACCTGACCGTGCTGGGTGCGTTCGAGGTAGACGTGCAGGGCAATATCGCCTCGTGGATGATCCCGGGCAAGCTGGTCAAGGGCATGGGCGGCGCCATGGACCTGGTGGCGGGCGCCGAGAACATCATCGTGACCATGACCCACGCGTCCAAGGACGGCGAGTCCAAGCTGCTGGCGCAGTGCAGCCTGCCGCTGACCGGTGCCGGTTGCATCCGCAAGGTGCTGACCGACCTGGCCTACCTGGAAATTGAAGACGGTGCGTTCATCCTGCGCGAAACCGCACCAGGGGTGAGCATCGAGGAAATCGTCGAGAAGACTGCCGGCAAACTGATCGTGCCGGATGATGTGCAGGAAATGACGTTCTAAGGCGTTACGCCACCCAACCCTGTAGGCGTAGGTTGCACCGCTGAGTGTATCGGTACATTACCGGCATGGTCGCGAGTCAACCTGTACCTACAGGGTTTTTGCGTTGTCTGTTTCACCTCATAAAACCAATAAAAGGAATGCCACTGTGGCCGCTGAAATTCAAGACAGCCGTAGCGCGCGCTTTGCCTTGCGCTGCTCCAACTGGGCCGAACGCTGGTTCCCCGACTCCTGGGTATTCGCCGCCTTGGCGGTGCTGCTGGTGTGCATCGGCGCGCTGGCCATGGGGGCCAAGCCGACCGACACCGCCAAGGCCTTTGGCGATGGTTTCTGGAGCCTGATTCCGTTCACCATGCAGATGGCTTTCGTGGTCATCGGTGGCTATGTGGTCGCCAGTTCGCCACCGGCGGCACGCCTGATCGATCGCCTGGCGCGTATCCCTGGCAATGGCCGCTCGGCCGTGTGCTGGGTGGCACTGATCTCGATGCTGGCTTCCTTGCTCAACTGGGGTTTGTCGCTGGTGTTCGGTGGTTTGCTGGTGCGCGCCCTGGCGCGGCGCACCGACCTGAAGATGGATTACCGTGCTGCGGGTGCGGCCGCCTACCTGGGCCTGGGCGCTGTGTGGGCACTGGGCCTGTCTTCGTCGGCGGCGCAGCTGCAGGCCAACCCGGCCAGCTTGCCGCCTTCGATCCTGTCGATCACCGGCGTCATCCCGTTCACCGAAACCATCTTTCTGTGGCAATCCGGGGTAATGCTGGCGGCACTGGTCATCGTCTCGCTGGTCATCGCCTACGCCACGGCACCGGGGCCGAACAGCGCACGCAGCGCTGAAGCGTGTGGCGTGGACCCCAGCTTCACTGCACCGGCGGCACCCCAGCGCACCCGCCCCGGTGAATGGCTGGAGCACAGCCCCATCCTGATTCTGCTGCTGGTCGCCCTGGCTGCCGGCTGGCTGTACCAGGAGTTCGCTACCAAACCGGCGATTACCGCCATCTCCGGGCTCAACACCTACAACCTGTTGTTCATCATGCTCGGTGCCCTGTTGCACTGGCGCCCGCGCAGTTTCCTCGACGCCGTAGCGCGCGCGGTACCGACCACCACCGGGGTGCTGATCCAGTTCCCGCTGTACGGTTCGATCGCGGCCATTCTCACCCAGGTGAAGGGCGTGGACGAACAGACCCTGGCCCACCACATATCGTTGTTCTTCACCCAGATCGCCACCCACGACACCTATGCCTTGCTGATGGGCGTGTATTCGGCGGTGCTGGGCTTCTTCATCCCGTCGGGCGGCGGCAAATGGATCATCGAAGCGCCCTACGTGATGCTAGTGGCCAACGACCTGCAATACCACCTGGGGTGGGCGGTGCAGATCTACAACGCGGCAGAGGCCTTGCCGAACCTGATCAACCCGTTCTACATGCTGCCACTGCTGGGCGTGCTGGGGCTCAAGGCACGCGACCTGATCGGCTTTTCCTTTGTGCAACTGCTGGTGCATGTGCCGCTGGTGCTGGTATTGCTCTGGGCGCTGGGCACCACGCTGCAGTATGTGCCACCGGTGATGCCATGAGCGGCGGCTCCACGTATCATGCCCGGGCTGCCTCGGCCTGGGAAACACGCGTCACATGTCTATCCGATTGAAACTGCTGCGCAAGAAACTGGGAATGACCCTGGAAATGCTGGCCGAAAAGACCAGCATGACCAAAAGCTACCTGTCCAAGGTCGAACGTGGCCTCAACACGCCGTCGATTGCTGCCGCCCTGAAGCTGGCGCGCGCATTGAACGTGAATGTCGAGGAACTGTTTGCCGAAGAGCAGGCCGGCCAGAGCCGCTATAGCCTGGTGCGCCACGGCGAGCGCCAGGCGCTGGTGGGTGACGGCCAGGGCCCCGGCTATGCGGCGTTGACCAGCCAGGTGGGGCAGCGCAGCCTGGTACCGTTCCTGATCCAGCCGCCTTCGGAGTTTAGCGACCCGACCTTCAAGGAGCACCAGGGCGAAGAGTTCCTGTTCGTGCACGCGGGCCAGGTGGAGGTGGACTTCATGAACGAGCGGGTGCTGCTGGAGCAGGGCGATGCCTTGCATTTCAACGCGCAAACCCCGCATCGCCTGCGCTCGGTAGGCGCGCAGCCGGCGCAATTGCTGGTGGTCGTTCACCATGCCCAGGAATGAGCCGGGCAGGGCGCTGTTGCAGGCCTGCCTGAACCTTTCACTTTCTCATCCGTGAAACGCTGGCATCCAGCAGCTGGCTGGATGCAGCACTTCCTGTCTGTCGTTTTTTTGACGAATCTGCCTGCCGCCCATTGAATTTTATTATGGTGTCGGATCATTGACGTAGTGTCACTGTGCCCATAAGCTCAATTCAACAGCGACACAAACCCCGCACTACCTCGCCAATAACTCATTGATTTTCCTGTTTAAAGGAAGGGCGTATGCGCACGACTCTGATAATCAAATCGATGTTCTTGCTGGTGCTCTTGAGTGGCGCTGCGCGTGCAGCCGATTCCTATATCAGCCAGAACAGTATCATTCCTGTTTCAACGGCTGGCTGGTTCTTTGCGTTCGCTGTTGTCGGTTTTGTGGCGGTGGCCAACCGCCGGAAAATCTGAACACCCTTTGCCGCAAGTCGCGGGGTGGGGTTTTGCCGCTGGCTTGTTAATTCACCAACCGTTGCTATATTCCCTGTAGCCCATGAAGGTCCATGGTTTCAGGCACCGCAGCCCAGGCTGCACAGCGTCAAGTTAAGGGCCTCCAGGAAGGCCGAGGCCGTCGCGGCAGTGGTGGGTCGCGAAGCGGAGCGAGAGTTGGTGCGTTGTTCTCATACAGTGCTCTTTGTCGGGCCATTTGGCCGGAGGGACCCTCATGATGCGTTCATTGTTTGCCGCGTTCTGCTTGTTGACGGTGTGGTCGAGTGCCAGTTGCGCCGATACCGGCAGCTCTGCGTATTTGCTCAGCCCTGGCGATGTGGTGATGGTATCGGTCTGGCAGGAAGACAGCTTGCGCCAGGAAGCGACCGTACTACCCGATGGCAGTATCACTTTCCCACTGGCCGGGCGCATCAATGTTGCCGGGCTCGATGTAACCGCAGTCGAAAAGCAAGTGGCTGCCAAACTTGAAAAATACCTTCCCGACCCGAATGTCAGCGTTGTCGTCAAGAGCATCGCCGGCAACCTGGTCTATGTCCAGGGCAAAGTGATCAAGCCGGGGCCAGTGCAAATGGCCGGGCCGACCGCCGTGTTGCAGGCGCTGAGCATGTCGGGTGGCCTGGACAAGTTTGCCGACGAAAGCGAGATCAAGGTAGTTCGTGGCGCAGGCGCTTCCCAAAAGATCTTGCCCGTGCGATATAAGGACCTGGTGTCTGGGCGCGATATGTCCACCAACATCCAACTTCAGGCTGGCGACACGCTGGTCGTTCCTTGATCTTGCCTTCAATAAGAACATTTAATGCCACTTTTCAGAACAACTAGCATTGCAACGGCAATCTTGGTCTTGCCGTTTACGGAATCGGCCCTGGCGGCAAATTGGCAGTCTACGGTGGTGGTGCCGACATCCGTCGAGTACGACAGCAACCCATTGTTGCTGACGTCGGGCGAGAAGGGCATCACGCGCACGATCATCGCGCCCGATTACACCCTGATCGGCACCTTCGACCGTGACGAACTGAGACTGGGGCTGGGCATGAATGTATTGCGCTCGTCCGACACCAACGTAGTCGATAACCGCGAGGACCCCGACATCAGCCTGGGCTGGCAGCGCACCACCGAGCGCGGGCGTTTTGGCCTGGTGGCACGCTACAACGAAAGCTCGACGTTGTCGGGCACTGTGCTGGATACCGGGGTGATCACCACCGATGGCACGCAGAAGCTCTACACCCTGACCGGCAACTGGAGCCAGGCGGTTACCGAGCGCAGTACCTTGAGCAACGAAACCACCTACAGCCGCGCCCGGTATGACGTCAGCACGCTGACGGGTTACAACGAACTGGCCAACGTGTTTACCTGGACCTATGCCTGGAGCGAGCGCGCCGATGTGTATACCCGCTTCGGCGCGCGGCGCTACGAGCCCGAGCAGGACCTGACCGCCACCGCTTCCAACAGTTACACCCCGGCTGTGGGCATCAAGTACCAACTGGCCGATGGCCTGAGTGCCGATGCCCACATTGGTGTCAACGAGGTGTCGGGCGATGAAGGCGGCCGACGCGGGGAGGGTGGCGTGGCTTTGCTCTATACCGGTGTGCGGGCCGATGCCAGCTTCACCGCCGAACGCAGCACGGTGGCCAGTGCCGAAGGCGGCTTCGCCGAGCTGGACCAGGTACGCGGGGTGTGGAGCTATGCCGTTACCGAGCTGACCCGGGTGGGCGCAGACGCTGCCTGGCAAGACAGCAAAGGGCAGTCACCGAACACACTGCAAACGTACAGCGTATGGGCCAGCCGAGAGTTCTCGCCGTATTGGGACCTGCGCCTGTCGCTGATGTACAAGGAACGCCAGCAGGACCACGTACCGGATGCAACCGCAACCATCGTGGGTTTGACGTTGACGTACAGGTACCCCGACATCTGAACTTCAGGCAGGTGGCCCCATGAAGTCTGACTACGAGCTATCCCTCAGAGATTACATCGCCATAATCAAGGACCGAGCCCTGGTGCTAGGGGTGAGTGCCGTAGTCATTCTGGCCGCGACCGTGGCGGTGGCCTTGATGGTGCCGCCGATCTACCAGTCGACCGGCACTATCCTGGTGGAGTCACAGCAGATTTCGCCCGAGCTGGTATCAACCAACACCACCAGTTTTGCCGATGAGCGCATCGAGGTGATCCGCCAGCGTGTCATGACCCGCGAGAACCTGCTGCGCATCATCGACAAGTACGACCTGTTCGCCGACAAGCGTCTTGGCGAAAGCGACAAAATCGACCAGATGCGCAACGCCATCGTGGTCGAGACCCTTACCACGTTCGTGCGCGGCAGGGGCGAGGCGACCGTGGCCTTCAATGTGTCGTTCGAGCACAAGCAGCCGCAAGTGGCCAAGCAGGTCGCCGATGAGCTGGTATCGCTGTTCCTCAACGAAAACCTCAAGCAGCGTACCGAGCGGGCCAACGAAACCACCGAGTTTCTTACCCAGGAAGCCAACAAGCTGGGCGCTGAGCTGGCCAGCCTGGAAAACCAGCTGGCCGATTTCAAGCAGGCACATGCCAATGCACTGCCCGAACACCAGACGCTGCGCATGAACATGCTGTCGCGTTCGGAGCTGGAGTTCCGTGAGGTCGACCGGGACTACAAGGCGGCGCAGGAAGAGTTGCGTTACCTGGAGCTCGAACTGTCGGCGGCCAATGCCGGCCTGGCGACCAAGGCTGCCGATGGCGCGCGCCCTGCCGCTGCCGACCAGGCCCAGGACCTGCCAAGCCTGAAGGCAGAGTACGCCCGGCTGTTGACCCGTTACAAGGAAGCCCACCCCGATGTGGTGGCGGTCAAACGCAAGATTCAGGCGCTGGAGGCCAGTGGTGGTCGCACCAGCACTGCGTCTTCGGTCAGCCTGGATGTTGCCCGGGTACGCGCCAAAATGAGCGCCACCCAGGAACGCATCGCTTCGCTGGCCGAGCAAAAGCGCGAGCTGACCCGAAAAATGGAAGGCTATGAAGCCGAGATCCTGGAAGCGCCGCAGGTCGAGCGTGGCTTGGTCACCCTGATGCGTGACCACGACAACGCACGCAAGAAATACGAAGAAATCCGCGCCAAGGAAATGAGTGCGAAAATCACCGAAAGCCTGGAGCAGGAAAACAAAGCCGAGCGCTTTGTGCTGCTGGAGCCGCCCCTGTTGCCCGAGAAGCCGATCAAGCCTAACCGCAAGAAGATCGCCGCGCTGGGGCTGGTTCTGGCGCCGGCCGGTGGCGGCGCGCTGGTCATGTTGCTGGAAATGCTCAACCAGCGGGTGCGGGGCGTTGGTGCTCTGGAGAACCTGCTGGGCAAACGGGTGTTGGTGGCACTGCCGTATATCGAGACGCGGGCCGATGTGGCCAGGCGCAAACGCTGGCGTAACCGCTTGATCGTGGCGGCCTTGGCGCTGGCGGCTATCATGATAGTGCTGGTGCACGTGTACTACATGCCACTGGATGTGCTGCTGTACAAAGTCATGTCGCGGTTCGTATAGGGAATGCAGTGATGGACAGGACCAAGCCGGCTGTTGGCAACACTATTCATCAGGTCACACCGGGTACCCCTCAGCCGCTGTCGCCGGCCCCTGGCACGGCGCTGGCGGAGGTGCCGGGGCAGTTCGATTACGTCAACACCAAGGTGGTGCCACTGCATCCAGACCACCTGGAGCGCAACCGCATTGTGGCGTTCAACAAGAACTCGAACATGAACGGGCCGATCGACCTGCTGCGCACCCAGGTGCTGCGGCTGATGGACGAGAACGGCTGGCGCACCCTGGCCATCACCTCGCCCACGCCGGAGGCAGGCAAAACCGTGTTGGCGGTCAACCTGGCCATGAGTATTGCCCACCACACCACCAAGACCGCCTTGCTGGTGGACTTCGACCTGCGCCGGCCCAAGGTGGGAAGCACATTGGGGCTGCCGATGGAGCATGCACTGAATGAGTTCCTGAACGACAAGTCGCCACTGCAGGACTGCCTGGTCAACCCGACCTTGCCGCGCTTCGTGGTGCTGCCGACCCGGGTGCCGGTGCCGTTGTCGACCGAGGTGTTGTCGTCGCCCAAGGTGAGTAACCTGATTGGCGAGTTGCGCAACCGCTACGAGTCGCGCATCTGCATTTTCGACCTGCCGCCGTTGCTGAGCTCCGACGACGCGATCACCGTCATACCCAAGTTCGATTGTGTATTGCTGGTGGTGGCCAATGGCATGAACAACAAGAAAGAAATCGAGGACTGCCTGCACCATCTGGCAGGGGTCAACCTGATTGGTACGGTGTTGAACAAGGCTGACGAACAGCCGCGTACCTATTACTGAGGCGCCGCTAAGTTACCGCGGGTGAACCCGCGCCCACAAATTACTGTGGGAGCGGGCTTGCCCGCGAACACCGGCGCAGCCGGTGCCAGACACCGCGTCGCCTGCTTCGCGGGCAAGCCCGCTCCCACAATGAATAGCGCAGGCTTTTCAAATTTTAAGAAAGACAGTTGCTCCTCAACGGGCGGTGTCGCTGTGGCTAGCGACGACTGTGGAGCAAATGCGGCCCGTGCTGTTCTCGGCTACCGCCCCTGGCGTATGGCCCAGGGGTACTGCAACTCCCACTGCCACGCATGCCGGACGATCTGCTCCAGCGCGGCGAACTCCGGCCGCCAGCCCAGCACTTGCAGCGCTCTGCTGGCATCGGCCACCAACCGCGGCGGGTCGCCGGCGCGGCGGGGGGCGTCCAGTGTGTCGATCTGCCGCCCGGTTACCCCACGCGCGGTATCAATCACCTGCTGCACCGAAAAGCCCAGGCCATTGCCCAAGTTGAACGCAGTACGCTCCCCACCCGCCAGCAGGTAGTCCACCGCCAACGCATGCGCCGTGGCCAGGTCCGACACATGCACATAATCGCGAATACAGGTGCCGTCCGGGGTGTCGTAGTCGCGGCCAAACACAGTGACTGCCTCGCGCCGCCCCGATGCCGCCTGCAGGATCAACGGGATCAGGTGGGTTTCCGGCTCATGCCGCTCACCCAACAGGCCCTCCGGGTCGGCCCCGGCAGCGTTGAAGTAACGCAGGCAAACCGACTTCAAACCATAGGCGCGGTCGAAGTCCTCGAGAATCTGCTCGACCATCCATTTGCTCAAGCCATAGGGGTTGATCGGCTGTTTGCCATGCGCTTCGTCAATGGGCACATACAGCGGGTTGCCATACACCGCAGCGCTCGACGAAAACACCAGGTACTTGATGCCGGCGTTGACCATGGCCTGCAGCAGCGCAAGGGTGGCAGCCACATTGTTCTGGTAATACTTGCCGGGTGCGCTGACCGATTCACCCACTTGAATGAACGAGGCAAAGTGAAACACCGCGTCGAAATGCACAACGCCGAACAACACATCCAGTGCGGCTTCGTCGGCAATGTCGAGCTTGGCCCATTGAACCCCGGGGCCAGGTGAAACCAGGTCCGCCACCACCACCTCATGGCCGGCGCCCAGCAGGTGCTTGACCATGTGTGAGCCAATGTAGCCGGCGCCACCGACAACCAGGCATTTCATGCGCACCCCCTGTGACCTGCTGTTTTAGCGACGCAGTGAATCGAGCGTAGATGGCCATGTGCCCTATTTCAAGAACAGCCAGTTGGACATGTAGCTGCCGTCAAAGGTCAGGGTGTAGTGCCCGTTGTCGTAGGCCACAGGCAGCGCCTTCAACTGCGCCTGTGCATCGCGGGCGTACAGCTTCAGGCCGGCAGGCGCCTGGATGGTCAGGCGGCCTTCCAGCGGCTCGACATTGAACGGTGTCTTGTCATCGGGCTTGGGCATGGCCCGGGTGCCCAGCGACACCAGCAGGTCCCGCGACTGCCCCAGTGGTTTGTCGTCCAGGCTCTGCACCACGACACTGGCATAGGGCGTAGTCGCCTGCACCTGCACAGCGCCCAGGCTGATCGAACGCCCCCCCAGCCAGCCGGTGGCAGCCTGGGTGAGCGGCGTTTCGATGGTGTAAAGGCCTTGTTGCCAGTTACGCCTGAGCTCGCCCGTGTCGGTGGTCGATTCGCTGGCATCCGCCGGCAACAGCGATTCACGGGGGTCTTGCAGCACGTGCGCACCGCTTGGGATGGCAGCAGGTTTCAGCCAGGGCAGTTGCGGCGTTTGCGGCAGGGCGATCTGCAAGCGGCCCTTTTCCATGGCAGTACGCAGCAGTGGTGAATTGCGCGGGGTGATTTCCTGGTTGTACAGGGTGGCTGCCGTCGGGGCGAATACATAGTCGGTGGTGGCCGGCTGCACGTCGCCGCGGCGGTAGAGCAGGGCGGCAGCGGGCAGGGTGGCGAGCATGCCAGGGTCGTTGTAGGCGTGCCAGTTGTCTGCCGTGCGCCAACCCGGGTTGAACGCCTGTTGGCTGTAGGCATATTGCAGCAGGGCGTCCCAGCCTTGGTGGCTGGCGGTAGCGGCCATGTACAGTGGCAGCGAGTGACGGTCTGGCAGCGGGAACGGCTCGGCGTTCCACTCGGTGACGGTCAGTGGCTTGCCGACCACCTGGGCGGCGCCGATCCAGTCGATCATGCCGTCGCTGGTCAGCGGGTTTTTCTCCAGTTGACCCATGTCCCCGTAGCTATGGGCGTCGATCACATCGCCAACACTCAGTGCCGGCAGCGCACTCAGGCCGTTGCCGCCCCAGGTGCTGGTGGTGGCGATCGGCACTTTCACGCCCACGCTGCGCAGGTGGGCGATCATGTCGGCATTGAAGCGCTGCTCCAAGTCGTTGAGGAACAGCTTCGATGGCCCATGCTCCCAGGCACGCCAAGTCAGGTCGGCGGGCAGGTCGTACTGTTTGGCGAAGGCCTTGGCGGCAGCCATGTAGCGTTCGCTGTGGCGCGGCACATCCTTGTTCGGCATCAGGGCATTGCCGTAGTGCTGAGTCAGGTCGTTCTCGTTGGTGATCAGCACGGCGGCAATGGCCGGGTCGTCTTTGTAGGCCAGCCCCGTGTATGGGTTGACGTGGGTCAGGTACTGCTCGGCGAAGCGCTTCATTGCCTGCTGGATACTGCGGTTGACGTAGGCGTAGCCCTTCAGGTCGATGCGCGCTTCGCCTTTGGCCAGTTCGTCGAAGTCTTCGATATTGTCGTTGGCAGTGAGCGCCCGTTGCACATGCATGTCCAGCCAGATGTAGATGCCCTCGTCCTTGAGTGCTTTGATCCACAGGTCCAGCTTGCGCAGCGATTCGGCGCTGAGCTGCTGGGTGTCGCGCACCAAGGTACCGTCGCCAAACACATTGGGGCTGACCCAGGGTGAATCGTGATGATGCAGGCGGACCAGGTTGAAACCCAGGGCCGACAAGCGTTTGGCCTGCTGGCGGATCTCCTCGTCGGGGCTTTTGAGCAACGCATAGGCCGACAGGTTGGTGCCCCAGAACCGCACGGCGGTGTTGTCGGCAAACACCAGTTGCTCGCCGACCGCCTTGACGAAGCCACGCTTGCCAGCGGGTTTTTCTGCTGCATTGAGGAACGACAAGTCTACCGGCGCGCTGCGCCAGTCCAACTGGTCGTCTGGCCAGCTGGCCGGGTCGGCCAGGCCGAAGCGTTCGGTGGCGGTGGGTGCGAGCTCGATGTCCCCGGTCAGGTTGAGCACGGCCTTGAGCTGTTGCTTGCCGGCAGTGATCGGGTCCTGGTACAGAAACGCGCGCAGCTCAGACGGGTTGCCACGCTCGAAATACACTTTGGCCAAGGGCGGCTCGAAGCGCATTTCGATGCGCCGGCCCTGCTCGGCGTTGCCCCACCACCAGCCGCGGTTGCCTGGCAGCAATTGCGGGGCGCCCATGGCCCCGGTGACCTGCGCAGGGTCGAACTGGAACACCATGCCGCCCCCCATGACCCCGGCCTTGCGGCTGTGTGCATCGAGGTCGAAGGTCCAGCTCAGCGTTTGCGCCTGCTCCTTGCGGATATCCGCGGCCAGGTCGAAGTCCAGCTCCTTGTTCTTGCCCAGCAGGGTGTAGTGGTACGGCCCGTTGACCTTGAGGTCGGTGTAGAAGCCGGTCCAGCTCCAGTTGGCGGCCCAGAAATCGAACTTGGCTTTCATCACCGGGCCACCACCACGGCTCACGGTGGGCAGGCCAGTGTGCTCGTCGACACTGACCTGCCAGGCAGACGCCCAGCCCGGCAGTGGCAGCAAGGCCAGGCTGGCGAAGGCCGAAAGGCGGATGAAACCACGCAGGGCGAGCGCATTCATGAACATTACCTGGGTTGGAGGTCGGGTTCGGCCAGTGCCACCGCGGGGCTGGCATGCAGCCGCCGCACCATCTGGGTGTAGGCCACGCCCAGACCGGCGATCGACCAGTACACCACGGGGATGAAGGTGATACTGCTGACGGTGAAGATGATCACCAGGATGCCGATCAGCGTTGCCAGCAACACGCGGCCGAGCTGTCGTCGTTCGTCGTCCTTGTCCGGGAAGCTGCGCATCGCCTTGCGGATACCGTGCAGCACCACGGCAAAGAACGCCACGAACAGGCCAAGCCCGACCAGCCCCACGCGCAGTGCCAGGTTGATGTAGGTGTTGACGATGTCGATGATGCCTTCACCCTGGATCATCGCCTGCATTTCCGGGGTGTTGCGGAAGTCGAACGAGCCGAACAGCGGATTGCGCTGGATGACGATCCACGAGTTGTCCATCAGCCGCTCGCGGTAGGTGATGTTTTCCTTTTCGATATTGCCGATGTAGGGCAGCAGGTCCAGCACCTTGTCACCGCCCGGCACCACCGTCAGCAACGGCAGCGCCAGCATGCCGGCCGCCCCCAGCAGTGCCAGGCGCCTGACCGCACCTTTGCCCAGCGCGATGAACACCACCACGATGACCACTGCGCCAATCCACGGCCCACGGGACAACGGCGCGAACAGGCCGGCCGCCAGCAGCAGGGCGCCCATGGCCCTGTGCAAGGGCCGCTGCACGTAACCCTGCACGAACAGGAACAGGCCAATCGCCACGCTCATCACATAGCCCAGTGCAATCGCCTGGCCGGTGGTGACACTGGCCCGCAGGGCGCCGCCACGGCTCAGGTAGCCGGACATGCTCCAAGGCACGCCCATGGCGTCGACCAAGGCGCTGTACAGCAACCAGTGGCGCACGTATTCGGCAACCGCGATCAGGGCCATGACGAAGGAGGTGAGCACGAACGCCAGCATCGCGTCCTTGAAGTCGCTGAGCTGCCGCAGGCCACGGCTCGCCACGTAGTACGGCAGGAATACGTCGACATACAGGTACAGGGCCTGGCGCAAGGTATCGGTCAGGGTGGTCTCGCGCAGGTACAGCACGCTCATCAGCACCAGCCCGGCGGCCAGCAGCCGGTCGGCCCAGGTGCGCCCAAAGCGCACGCTGTCGGGGTGCCGGCGCAGCTCCAGCGCAGCCGGCAGCAGCACGCACAGCGTCAGCAGGCGAATGTGGTTCAGGTCGACCAGGTAATTGACAACGCCGAACCCCGGCACTTGCACCGAGGCCGGCGGGATCAGGAACAACAGCATGTAGAACAGCGCCATGGGGTTGTGCTCGCGGCGCCGTGCCAGCAACAGGATGGCCGCACCCGCGCCCAGGTACAGCCAGAAGCTGTGCGAGACGAACGCCAGCACGGTAAGCAGGAACCACAAATTGCGCCGGCGCTTGTAATCGCTGAGCGGAATCAGGTCGGTGGCCGGCCGCCGCGCCAACAGGAAGACCACGCTCGCCAGAAACAGAATGACGATCAACGCACGAAAATGTTCAGGCATCGGCTATGTGCACCTTTCCTTCGGTGGGCAAACGGCGGCTGCCCTGTCGCGGAACTACACTGTCTTCGGGCGAGTGGCAACGCCGGCCGGGCTCCCAAGACGCCGCCAGGCAGTGAGGCGCTGAGTTCCGTGCCAGGGCACTAGCATCGTGGCTAATTGAAACTATAGTGACTTTTAGCCAATCAGTCAGAGAATGAATTCATGCCGTCGATTGATGTGTCAGCCTCCGCGAGCCTGCGCAAGCGGGCCATGCGGGCCGGGTCGTGGAACCTGGTCTCGCAGGTGGCTTCACAGGTCATGCGCCTTGGCGGCAACCTCATCATGGCGCGGCTGTTGCTGCCGGAAATGTTCGGCGTCATGGTCATCGCCACCACCGTTTCGGTCCTCCTGCATCTGCTGTCCGATGTTGGCCTGCGCCAGAACATCATCCAGAGCCACCGTGGCGACGACCCGGACTTTCTCAATACGGCGTGGACCGTGCAGATCATCCGCGGCTTCGTGCTGTTCGCCCTGACGCTGCTGCTGGCCCTGGCGGCCTGGGTGGCGCAGTACCAGCAGTTGTGGCCGGCAGACTCCACCTATGCCGCCCCTGTGCTGCCAATGGTGCTGGCGGTTACCGGCCTGTCGGCGCTGATATGGGGCTTCCAATCCACCAAGATCGATGTTGCGGTGCGTACCTTCCAGCAGAAGCGCGTGGTGCTGGTCGACCTGGCCTCGCAACTGGCCGGGCTGGTGGTGATGCTGGTACTGGGCGTGCTGACCCACTCGATCTGGGCCCTGGTCATCGCGGGCCTGGTCTCGGCGGTGGCTTGGACTGTGCTGGGCCACACCGCGCTGGAGGGCCCGCGCAACCACTTGCGCTGGGACCGTACGGCACTCACCGAACTGATCGTGTTCGGCCGCTGGATCCTGTTGTCGTCGATGGTTGGGGTACTGGCCATGTACGGTGACCGTATCTGGTTTGGCGCCAGCATGTCGGCGGCGCAATTGGGGGTGTACTCCATTGCCGTGCTCATCCTTGGCGCGGTTCAGACGGCGCTGATGAAGATCGTCGGCGCCGTGGCGCTGCCAGCGTTCAGCGAGGCGGCCAGGGCCGACGACAAAGCGCGGCTGAAGACCCTGTATTACCGCTTCCGTTTGCTGGTCGACCTGCTGGTGCTGTTCATTTGCGGGGGCTTCCTCACAGCCAGCCCACTGCTGATTGGCTGGATGTACGATGACCGCTACCAGGAAGCTGGCCAAATGCTGGCGATTCTTTCGCTGTCCTTCATCGTATTGCGCTATACCTTGGCTCATCAGGTATGGATTGCGTTGGGCCTCACCAAGTACCAGGCCATGGACAACATCATCCGCCTGGTTTCGCTGTGGGGGCTCCTGCCGCTCTTGCTGGCGCTGGGAGGTGTGCAATGGGCGATCTGGGGGGTGGCCCTGCACACGGTGCCGACGCTGGTACTGGTTGTTCATGTCAATCGCAAGCTGGGCATCTTCAGCCTCAAACGTGAGCTGGTGGTGCTACCGATGCTGCTGGTGGGGGCGCTGTGCGGGGCGTTGCTCACGGCCTTCTTCAACTGGCTGTAGGGCTGCGTGCTGGGTGTAACTTTCATGGGGACAGGTCACAGGATCATGGGGAAGCTCACTTTTTGTACTGCGCAGTTGGGTCGTAGAGGCTTTCTCCAGAGTTGCGTGCTGCTGGGCGTGGGCAGCGCGGCGTTCGGCGCCACGGCGATGTTTGCTGGCAAACCGGTTGAAAAACCAGGGTTCGTGGTGATCAACGGCTGGGTACTGCCGTCCCGCTATTTTCGGAACCAGCCAGCATGATCCACGACTATGAGCAGCAGAAGACGCTGCGCGACAACTACGATTTCTGCATCATCGGGGCTGGCCCTGCGGGGATCACCCTTGGCCTGCGCCTGGCGGCAGCCGGCTGGAACGTGTTGCTGGCCGAAGGTGGGGGGCGTGAGTACGCCCCGCATTCGCAAGCCCTGTACGCCTGCCCCTCGACCGGCCTGGAGCTGTATGCCGAGGAAACGCGCCTGCGTTACCTGGGCGGCACGTCCAACCATTGGGCCGGCCGGTGTCGGCCCTTCACGGCTTCCGACTTCGCCGTGGCCCCACCGGGTGAGTTGCCGGGTTGGCCGATTGCCTATGCGGAGATCGAGCCCTACCTACCGGTGGCCATGGATATCGTCGACCTGCCCGCCGGGGCAGATTTTCGGGCACTGAACACTGCGCTCGAGGGTGGTGACTTCGAAGCTGACCGTTTCCTGCTCAGCACCCCGACCCGCTTTGCCCAGAAATACGCCACGGCGCTGGAGCAGACCAAGGGCCTGGACCTGTTCATCAATTGCAACTGCGTGGACCTGGAATTCGACCAGGCATCCGGCCACCTGGCGGCGGTGGTGCTGTCGGACTACCAGCGCAATCGCCAGCGGTTGGTGGCCCGCAACTTCATCCTGGCCACGGGGGCCATCGAGAATGCCCGACAGTTGCTGAACAGCCAGTCCCTGGTGGCTGCGGGGGTGGTCAACAAGGAAGGCCTGGTTGGCGCGTGCTTCATGGAGCACCTGAACATCGAGATGGGCACCTTCATCCTCAAGTCCGGGCAAGACCCGGAGCCGCGCCAGTACTACACCACCGATGCCTTCCTCGCCGAATACCAGGCCGGCAAAGGCAACGTCACCACAGCCTTGTTGGCCGATGTGCAAACCTATGGCCGCACGGCCGAGGTCAAGCATTTTCTCGAGAACCTGGCCTGCGACATGGGGATTTCCAGCAAGATCGAGTTCGTGGCCAAGTTCAGCTGCCCCGGTGACGGCGTGATCAGTACCATGATCGAGCAGTTCCCCAACCTGCACAGCCGCATTTCGCTGCTCGACGAGCACGACGCGCTGGGGGTGCCGAAGGTCAGCGTGAACTGGGTGCTCAGTGCCGATGACCGCCACACCGTCAAGTGCATCGGTACCGAACTGGCCAAGCAGTTCGCTGACACGGGCCTGGGCTTCGTCAAACTCAACGAGTTTGTCTATGACACCTCGATACCGCTGAAAATGGCGCCCCATGCCCACCACATGGGCACCACGCGCATGGCCGCGTCAGCGCAAACGGGCGTCGTGGACGGCAACTGCCGGGTATTCGGCACGCAAAACCTGTATGTCGCCGGCAGCAGTATTTTTGCCAAGGGCGGCGCCTCCAACCCGACCATGCCGCTGTTGCAGTTCGCCGTGCGGCTGGCCGACCACCTTGACGCGAAGATGAGGACGGAAAGCGGCGCCGCCGCGTGAACAATGTTGTACACAGGTTGAGTGCGTAGTGGTCAGCATCTAGAAGAACGAGACCGCATCGCCTCAGGGCATTCGAGCCGTATTGATCGCGAGGCCAGGAAGGATGATGGGATGGATACGCAAGGCAGTGGCACATTACGCACATGCAACCGGGCGCGGAGGCACGTTCTACCGCCGGTTCTGCAGGCCGTCGGGGCTGGAGTGGGGCGCCTACCTCAAACGCTGGGGCAACTTTCACTCGGTAGGCGACAATTTCTTCGTCAATGCCGGCTGCAAGTTCCTCGACCCGTCACTGGTGCGTATCGGCAACAGCGTGGGGTTGTCCGACTGCACGTTGATCGGCCACGACGGGGTGGTCTTGCTGATCGAACACCGGTTTGGCAAACACCTTGATTCGGTCGGTTTCATCGACATCAAGGACAACTGCTTCATCGGCCACGGTGCGATCATCATGCCGCGGGTGACCATCGGCCCCGAGTCCATCGTCGCGGCAGGGGCGGTGGTCACCAAGGACGTGCCACCGGGCACCGTCTACGGCGGCAACCCGGCCGTGTTCATCTGCACCACCGAGGCGCTGGTCAAACGGGTCGAGGCACGCTGCGAAGCCTACCCGTGGATCGACCTGATCAAACAGCGCGACGGCGCCTACGACCCCACGGTTGAGCCGCAACTGATGGCGCAGAGGCGCCAGTACTTCTTCGGGGATGGCAATAATGGCTAGCAAACCGGTCGACGTGATGGTGGTCAATTTCAACACCGCCGGGTTGCTGCAGCCAATGTTCGATGCCTTGCGCCGCGCAGGCAGCGAACACCTGGCCAGTTACCTGGTGGTGGACAATGCCTCCGTCGACGACTCGCTGCAGCGTATGGCCGAGGTATGCCCAGAGGCAGTGTTGCTCAGCAACAAGCACAACGTAGGTTTTGGCCGTGCCAACAACCAGTTGCTGGCCCACCTGCAAGGCAAGTATGCATTGTTGCTGAACACCGATGCGTTCGTGGCTGCCGATTCCCTGCAAAAAACCCTCGACTACATGGATGCCCACCCGGACTGCGGTGTGCTGGGGGTACGCCTCGAAGGCCGTGAGGGTGACCTGCAACCCAGCTGCCGCTATTTTCCCACGCCGCTGAACGTCTTCGTCGGGCGTACCGGCCTGGGGCGCCTGTTCCCTGGGCTGAAAATGGTCGACGACATGGACTGGGACCACGCTTCGGTCCGCGAATGCGACTGGTTGCCCGGGTGCTTCTACCTGGTACGCCGCGAAGTGCTGGACCAGGTAGGCCTGTTCGATCCGCGCTACTTTCTTTATTACGAGGAAGTCGACCACTGCAAGCGGGTCAAGCAGGCCGGCTGGAAAGTGGTGTTCTACCCACATACCACGGTGGTCCACATAGGGGGTGAAAGCTCCAAGTCAGTCACCGAGCTGGAAGCTGCCAGCCGGCAGATTTCCGCCTACCAGATCGAGAGCGAGCTGCTGTATTTTCGCAAGCACCATGGCTTGGCCGGGCTGGCGTTGCATATGCTGCTGGTGACCGTGGGCGACCTGGTGCTGGCACTCAAAGCGCTGTTGAAACGACGCGGCCGGGGCGCGATACAGGCCTGCTGGCGTCATTGCCGGGCGACCTGGTCACTGCTGTTGCAGACCCGTTACGCCAGCCAACCGACAAGGTAGCTACCGTCATGTTCGAGAATATTCGCGCCGACCTGCGGGCCCATGGTGGCGACTGGGGCGCCCAGGGCTTCTGGGTATTGCTGGTGTACCGCTTCGGCCGCTGGCGCTACGGCGTGCGCCCGGCGCTGCTGCGCAAGCTGTGCTCACTGGTGTACAAGGTGTTGTTCAAGTTCGTGCAGATCATCACCGGGGTGGAACTGCCCTGCGAGGCGGTGATCGGCCGCAATTTCGTCATCGACCATTTCGGTGGCATCGTGGTCAGCGGCTACGCCCGGTTCGGCGACGACTGTCGCATCCGCAATGGCGTGGTAGTGGGCCTGAAAAATGTCGACGAGCCCATCGCCCCGGTGTTCGGCAACAACGTCGATATAGGTACGGGCGCCAAGATACTGGGCAGCATTCGCATCGGCAACAACGTGATCATTGGTGCCAATGCCGTGGTGCTGGTGGATGTGCCAGATAACTCCCTGGCTGTCGGCGTACCGGCAGTCATCAAGGCCCGGCACCTGGTCGCCCCGGCGGCGGTCGAGTGAGGCCCTTGGCGATGCAGACCGGCGTGGTGGTCATTGGCCGCAACGAGGGCCAGCGTTTGGAGCGCTGCCTGCGCTCGTTGGCCCATGGGGCTGACAAGGTCGTGTATGTCGACTCGGGCTCCAGCGACGGTTCGCAACAACTGGCCGCTGCCTTGGGCGTCGAGGTGCTGGCGCTGGACATGGGCACCCCGTTCACCGCGGCAAGGGCGCGTAACGAAGGTTTTGCCGTGTTGCAGCGGTTGCTGCCCGCCATGCACTGGGTGCAGTTCGTCGATGGCGACTGCGAAGTGGATGCCCGCTGGCTGGCCACCGCCCAGGCGTTTCTGGCCGCACACCCCGCGGTGGCGGTGGTGTGTGGCCGGCGCCGCGAACGCTTCGCGCAGCGCTCGGTGTACAACCTGTTGTGCGACCTGGAATGGGATACCCCGATCGGCGAGGCCAAGGCCTGCGGCGGTGACGCGTTGATGCGGGTAGACGCTTTCACCGCCGTGGGCGGTTTTCGGCCTGACCTGATCGCCGGGGAAGAGCCGGAGCTGTGCGTGCGCTTGCGCGCCAAGGGCTGGAAAATCTGGCGCCTGGATGCCGAGATGACCTTGCACGACGCCGACATGACCCGGTTCAGCCAATGGTGGCGGCGCAGCCTGCGTGCCGGGCATGCCTACGCCGAGGGCGCCTATCTGCACGGGCAGCCTCCCGAGCGGCACTGGTTGCGCGAGTCGCGCCGGGCCTGGGTGTGGGGCCTGGGCATTCCCGTGTCGATCGTGCTGGCCTGCCTGCTGGTGGGCGGCTGGGGCTTGGGGTTGTTGTTGATCTACCCGTTGCAGGCCATGCGCCTGGCGCAGCGGGGCAACAGGTCGCCGCGCGAAAACTGGCTGCAGGCCGTGTTTCTGGTACTGGGCAAGTTCCCCGAAATGCTCGGCCAGCTGAAGTTTCTGCGCCACCGCCTGGCGGCTGGCAAAGCGGCTTTGATCGAGTACAAGTGAGAGAGGCCCATGATGCTCGGCACCCTCGTGAAAAGCGTGTTTACCCTGCAACCCGGTTACTCGTTGCGGGCATTGCACAACAAGTACAAGCTGAGCCTGCAGATGGCCAGGCATTGGCCTCAGCTGGACACCTTCATGCAGCGCCTGACCGCGGCACTGGGCCAGCCGGGGGTGCAGCAGTTGGGCGTTGACTGCATCGGTGTCGTGCAATGGCCCTATATCAGCCAGCACTGGCAGGCGCCGCAGCGCCTCGATGCAGTGGCCTCGCACTTCGAGCTGGTGGCCCGGCATTTTCCTGGGCTGTTGCTGTTGGGCCGGGACGACAGCCTTGCCCTGTGTGACCTGGGTAGCTACTCGCCGGGCTGCTGCCTGGTGCTCGACCGGCCGATCTGGTTCAAGCGCGAAGGCGAGCTGGTGCTCAACCTGTTCCAGGGTGACCTGCGTGTGGCATCCCTGGCGTTCACCCTGTGCCAGGGGCCGGCCGGCATCGGTTTGTACATCGGCGCAGTGCAGGGTATCCATAAAGGCATCGACAGCGACACCTCGCTGGCCATCTACCGCGACCTGACCAAAGACTTCGAGGGGTTGCGCCCGCGCAGCTTGCTGCTGGAGGCGTTGAAGTGCCTGGCCAGAACGTTGGGGGTTGCCCGGTTGTATGCCGTGAACGATGCCAGCCGGCATCACCGCCACGCTTATTTTGGCCGTGACAAGGGCCAGGAGCTGGCGGCCAACTACGACGCTATCTGGCAGGAGCATGGTGCCAGCGCTTCGGAGCATGCCGATTTCTACAGCCTGCCACTGGCGCCGGCGCAGCGTGCCGAGGCCGACATTCCGGCAAAGAAACGGGCGATGTATCGCCGTCGCCAGGCATTGCTCGACGATGTATTCACCCGCTTGCAAGCAGCTTTGCCAAGCAATGGTGCCAACCTTGGACTACAAGGAACACAGGGGGATGCATTTGCTGTGAGTGCATCGGCAGTAGGCAGGCCGCCGGTAGTCGACAGCCTGAAGTAAAGGTTGCCTGGGGCGGTTGGTCATCAAGCGGGTTTGGATCTGGGTTCATATGCGCATTGCTTATTTCATCAATCAGTACCCGAAGGTCAGCCACAGTTTTATCCGCCGCGAGATCCTGGCGCTGGAGCGCCAAGGGGTAGAGGTGCAGCGCCTGGCACTGCGTGGTTGGGACGCCGAGGTGCAGGATGCCGAGGACGTGGTCGAGCGGGGCAAGACCCGCTACGTGCTGCAAGGCGGGCTGAAACAGCTGTTGCGGCCCATGTGGCAGGTATTGCGCGCGCAGCCGCGGCGCTTTGGCCGGGCGCTGTGGCTGGCACTGCGGCTTGGCCGCCGGGCGGACCGCGCCTGGCCCTATCACCTGGTGTATCTGGCCGAAGCCTGCCAGGTGCTGCAGTGGCTGCAGGCAGGGCAGGCGCAGCACGTGCACGCGCACTTTGGCACCAACTCTACCGAAGTGGTCATGCTGGCCAACATGCTGGGCGGGCCGGCCTACAGTTTCACCGTGCACGGCCCCGAAGAGTTCGACAAGCCACAGTTCCTGCACCTGGGGGAAAAGGTCCGGCGCGCCGCTTTTGTCGCGGCGGTCAGCTCGTATGGGCGCAGCCAGCTGCTGCGCTGGGTGGCCCACGAGCACTGGGCCAAGGTCAAGGTGGTGCATTGTGGGCTGGAGCGCGCGTTCCATGCGGTGCCTGCGGTAGAGGCGCCCGCGGCGCCACGCCTAGTGTGCGTTGGGCGCCTGTGTGAGCAGAAGGGCCAGTTGTTGCTGCTGGAGGCCGCGCGCCGGCTGGCGGCCCAGTCGCAGGCTTTTGAGCTGGTGCTGGCCGGTGACGGTGAAATGCGCGAGCAGATCGAGGCCTTGATTGCCCGCCAAGGCCTGCAGCAGCACGTACGCATTACTGGCTGGATCAGCAGTGCACAGGTGCGCGACGAGATCCTCGCTGCCCGCGCTCTGATATTGCCCAGCTTTGCCGAGGGCCTGCCGGTGGTGATCATGGAGGCCATGGCCTTGCGCCGCCCGGTGCTGACCACGTTTGTTGCCGGGATCCCGGAGCTGGTCAGGCCCGGCGAGAATGGCTGGCTGTTCCCCGCAGGCGCGGTGGACGAGCTGGCAGCGGCCATGGCCGAGTGCCTGGCGCAACCTGCCGAGGTGTTGCAGCGCATGGGCCAGGCGGCCTACGAACGGGTACTGCAACGGCACGACATCGACACCGAGGCGGCCAGGCTGGCCGGCTACTTCAAGGCATTCGCATGATAAGTGTATTAGCGTGGTTACTGGGCCTGCTGACGGTCATCGTCCTGGTGCCGGTGTTGGTGTTTTCGCTGCAGGTATTGCTGGCTTGCCTGCCCGCACGCAGGCCGCCACCCTGCACCACGGCGCGGCCAACGCTTGCGGTGCTGGTGCCGGCGCACAACGAGGCCTCGATCATCCAGGCCAGCCTGGCGAGCATCGTGCCGCAACTGCTCGAGGGTGACCGCTTGCTGGTAGTGGCCGACAACTGTTCCGACACCACGGCGCAGCTGGCCCGCGAAGCGGGGGCCGAAGTGGTGGAGCGGTATGACGCCCAGTTGCGCGGCAAAGGCTATGCCCTGGACTTCGGCGTGCGCCATCTGGCGCGCCTGCCCCCTGAGGTGGTGATCGTGGTGGATGCCGATTGCCAGGTCGGCGAGGGCGCCATCGATATCCTGGCTCGGCGTTGCCGTGAAACGGCGCGCCCGGTGCAGGCGCTGTACCTGATGCGGGCACCCGCAGGTGCCGGGCTGAAAGTGCAGGTCGCCGAATTTGCCTGGCGCGTGAAGAACCTGGTTCGTCCGCGTGGCTGGGCGCGGTTGGGCTTGCCTTGCCAGTTGATGGGCGCCGGCATGGCCTTCGGCTGGCACGACCTGCGCCAGGTCAACCTCGCCAATGGCCATCTGGTCGAGGATGTGAAACTCGGGCTGGATCTTTGCCAACAAGGCAAGCCACCGCTGTTCTGCCCCGAAGCCTTGGTGACCAGCCAGTTCCCGCTCAGCCCGCAAGGCCTCAACAGCCAGCGTACGCGCTGGGAGCATGGCCACCTGGGGTTGATGCTGACCGATGGGCCGAAGCGGGCGCTGGCTGCCATCACCCAGCGCAATGGTGCCCTCGCGGCGATGACCCTGGACCTGGTGGTATCACCCTTGGCCTTGCTGGTGTTGGCGCTGCTGGGGTTCAACCTGCTGACCTGGCTGGTTTACCTGGTAACCGGGCTGGCGGCATCTGCAGGGTTCGCCCTGCTGGGGCTGGGGTTGCTCGGCGTGGCAGTGGTGGTGGCCTGGGCGCGCTTCTGTCGGGAGCTGATCCCGTTCTCGGTGTTGCTGTACGCACCGTTCTACGCAGCCAGGAAAATCCCCCTCTACCTGGGCTTTCTGATCAAGCGCCAGGTCGAATGGGTGCGCTCGAAACGGGATGACGACTGATGAGCCAGCGGCAATGGCAGCAACGCTGGGCGCGCCTGGTCGGGCAGCTGCATGTGGTCGCCGACGAAAACGCCGTGCAGCGCCTGCTCGAGCACCTGGCAACCCCGAGCAAAGCGACGGTGCTGGGGTTCGTCAATGCCCACGCAATGAACCTGGTGGTGCGCGACGGGGCTTATTGCCAGGCACTGTCGGCAGCCGATGTGTTGCTGCGCGATGGCTCCGGCATGGCGATCCTATACCGCCGCCTGGGCCTGGAGCCTGGCCTGAACATGAACGGTACCGATTTCATTCCCAGGCTGCTGGCGGCCTACCGGGGGCGCAAGGTGGCCTTCTGGGGCACGCGGCAACCCTACCTGCGCCAGGCGGTGCAGCACTGCGCCGACACCTTCGGCGTGGCGCCGGTGTCGGTTCACGATGGCTTTGCCACTGTCGATACCTACTTGCAACTGGCGCGCGAGCATCAACCCGAACTGATCGTGCTGGGCATGGGCATGCCCAAGCAGGAAGCGGTCGCCGCACAGTTGGCCGGCATCAGCGGCCCCTGCCTGATCGTGTGTGGTGGGGCGATCCTGGACTTTCTCGGCGGCAAGGTCAGCCGCGCCCCCGGCTGGCTGCGGGCGGTTGGCGGCGAGTGGTTGTATCGGCTGTGCCGTGAGCCCAGGCGCCTGTTCATGCGCTACGTGGTGGGCAACCCGCTGTTTCTGCTGCGCACCTTGCTGTATCGGCGGGCGAGCGCTGCGGCCAGGCGCACGCTGTGAATCGGCCAAAAGCTGTGGCAGCACGTATTCCGGGCCCGCCTGCGGCAGCTGGCTGCTACAGTGATATCAATGGTTTGGACGCTGCGCGCTTCGCCGCGTGCGGCGCTGCATGGCTGTGATTCAAGACTGGTTGTTGGCTGTAAGGCACTTGCCACGCTCCAATTGATGAGGTCTGAAATGGTTTTCGAACCCAGAAGCAGTCGTTCCTTACTCCAGCGCCGAAGCAGTGTCAGCAACGCCATCCAGGCCGGCCTTGACGGCATTGCCGTGACGGGTATCGCCTGGTACCTGATCTATGACCAGTTCGGCTACATCACCTCCGATTACGTGATCATGCTGCTGTTGCTGATCGGCGCACTGGCGGTCATTTATGATCATTACGCAATCTACCGGACCAACGTCGGGCTTTCGATCAAGGCCTTTCGCCTGTTCAAGGCCTGGTCGGCCACGTTCTGCTTTCTGGTGGTCATGGCATTCCTGACCAAGCAGAGCGAAACCTACTCCCGGCTGCTGGTTGGCCAGCTGTTCGTCATCGGTTACTTCGCCCAGCTGTTCCTGCACTTCGCCGTGCGTGAGCTGCAGAAGCGTTTCACCGCACATGCACGCCTGGACAATGCCCTGATCATTGGCAATGGTGACCTGGCCAACTTCCTTTACCAGAAAATCAGCAGCAACCCGTGGTTTGGCGAGCGGGTGCTGGGGTGTGTACTGGTCGACAAGGTTGAACCGCAAGCAGGCGAGGGCGCCGAGGGCAAACAGCGCCTGCCGGTGCTCGGGCATATTGCCGAGCTTGACGAACTGGTCGCCCGCCACGGCATCCGCACGGTCTACCTGGTGACCCCGCTGGGCGGCTCGGAAGTGATCAACGACGTGTACTTCAAGCTGCTCGACAAGTGCATCGCGGTGAACTGGGTACCGGATATCTTCTCGTTGCGCCTGATCAACCACAGCGTGCGGGAAATTGCCGGCATTCCGGTGCTGACCTTGTCGGAAACCCCGCTCACAGGCATGAGCCTGTTCCTGAAAAACCTCGAGGACCGGGTGCTGGCCGCGCTGATCCTGCTGTGTGCGTCGCCGGTATTGCTGGCCGTTGCCCTGGCCATCAAGCTCGACAGCCGCGGCCCGGTGTTTTTCCGCCAGGAGCGTACCGGCTGGACGGGTGAGGCATTTCGTATCTGGAAATTCAGAAGCATGCATGTGCACCAGCCCGAAGGCGGTGTGGTGCAGCAAGCCCAGAGGAACGACCCGCGGTTGACCCGGGTTGGGGCCTTCATCCGCCGTACCAGCCTCGATGAACTGCCGCAGCTGTTCAATGTGCTGACCGGCGAAATGTCGCTGGTCGGGCCACGGCCGCATGCCTTGCAGCACGACACCTTGTATTCCCAGGACATCGTGGATTACTTCGCTCGCCACAACATCAAGCCGGGCATGACCGGCCTGGCCCAGGTGCGCGGGTTCCGTGGCGAGACCAAGGACATCGAACAGATGATCCAGCGGGTGGACTCCGACATCGAGTACATCAACAACTGGTCGTTGTGGCTGGATTTCGTGATTCTGGTACGCACGTTGAATGCGTTCACCGGTAAACAGGCCTATTGATTGTCATGCCACAGGTGCAGAACAGGCCTCATGCTGTGTTCAACGGGTGCAGTTCGCGGAACCCTCGTGCTTCTTCCACCAGCCAGTCATGTACCGCCCGCGCGCCCGGCTGGGTCAACCCGCCGGGCGGGTAATGCACCACGTAGCGTTTGTGGTTGGCGATCGGTACGCCAAACGGCACGATCAGCGCGCCGCGCTCCAGTTCATCGTTGAGTAGCGTGCGCCGGGCAATGGCCACACCGATACCGGCAATCGCTGCTTCGATGGTCAGGTGGTTGCGGTTGAAGGTGTGCCCGCGGCGTACGTCCAACCCAGTGGCGCCGATCCCGTCCAGGTAGAACTCCCATTCGGCATATTCCGAACTGCCACGCCAGGCGGTGATGTCGTGCAGCAGCGGGTAGTGCACCAGGTCGGCCGGCCCGTGCAGCGGGGGGCGCCCACGCAGCAGTGAGGGCGCGCATACGGGAAAGATCTGCTCGTCCAGCAGCGGCGTGGAGAGCATGCCCGGGTAGCTGCCATCGTTGAGGTCGATGGCCAGGTCGAAGTCGCCCGGGGTCAACGCCTGGGCACTGTCTTCGGCCACCAGGCGCAGTTCGATGTCCGGGTAGCGCTGCTGGAAACGTGGCAAGCGCGGCGTCAGCCACTTGGCCAGGAACGAGGGGATGGAGCGCACCCGCAACGTGCCACGAATCTCGCCGGCATCCAGGCGTAGCAGCTCTGCCTCGATGCTGCCGTAGGCGTCGGTCACGGTCTGCGCCAGTCGCTGGCCTTCGGCGCTCAGTTCCACGCCCCGTGCCCGGCGCAGAAACAGCCGGTAACCCAGGCGCTCTTCCAGCTGGCGCATCTGTTGGCTGACCGCCCCGGGGGTGATGTGCAGTTCCTCTGCACAGCGGGTAAAGGACAGGTGCCTGGCGGCGCAGGCAAAGACGTGCAGCCAAACAAACATCTGGCCGTTGAGTTGGCGTCGCATCGTTTAGTCCTGCTAAAGCCTTGCTTAGGAAGTTTCGTTGGTCATTTCAATCGCACAGCGTCAGTATCGCGCAAAATCGCAGCAGCGCCCAATTTCTCCAGATACCCGTGCACTGGCTACCTATCAGCGCATGGTCAGGCATTAGTATGGCTATCAGTGTTTTCGACCTTTTCAAAATCGGCATCGGCCCGTCCAGCTCCCACACCGTCGGCCCGATGCGCGCGGCTGCGACCTTTGCCCAGGCCCTGCGCGAGCAGGGCTTGCTGGGGCGGGTGACGCGCGTTGAAGTGCGCCTGTATGGCTCGCTGTCGGCGACCGGCGTTGGTCATGCCACCGACCGTGCCTGCCTGTTGGGCTTGATGGGGCAATGGCCAGACCGTATCGACCCGGCCACCATCGAATCGCGCATCGGTCAGGTGCTGCAGGAACACTGCCTGATGCTGGACGGCAGCCACCCCGTGGCGTTCGAGTATGGGCAAGACATGCTGCTGCTCGACGAAAATTTGCCGTACCACCCCAACGCCATGCGCGTAGAAGCCATGCACGGGCAGGATAGCCTGTTGTGCCAGACCTATTATTCGGTAGGCGGTGGGTTCATCGTCGAACAGGCCGAAGTCGATGCGCCGAAAACTGCAGAGAACGCCGCCGTGCTGCCCTACGAGTTCGGCAGTGGTGCCCAGTTGCTGAAGCTGTGCCAGGCCCACGGCTTGAGTGTGGCGCAACTGATGATGGCCAACGAGTGCGCCTGGCGCCCGGAAACCGAGGTGCGCGACGGCCTGCTGCGCATTTGGGCCGCGATGCGCGAGTGCGTGGACAACGGCCTGCGCAACGAGGGCATTCTGCCCGGCGGTTTGCACGTCAAACGCCGTGCGGCGCGGCTGCACCGTAGCTTGCAGGAACTGGGCAAGCCTAATGTGATCGGGTCGACGCTCGGCGCCATGGAGTGGGTCAACCTGTACGCCCTGGCGGTCAACGAAGAGAACGCCGCTGGCGGGCGCATGGTCACTGCACCTACCAACGGTGCAGCCGGTATCATCCCGGCGGTACTGCACTACTACATGAAGTTCAACCCTGGTGCCTGCGACGCGGATGTCGTGGACTTCCTGCTTGCCGCGGCTGCGGTTGGCATCCTGTGCAAAAAGAACGCCTCCATTTCCGGCGCCGAGGTCGGCTGCCAGGGGGAGGTCGGGTCTGCCTGCTCGATGGCCGCCGCCGGCCTGGCCCAGGTGCTGGGCGCGACGCCGGCGCAACTGGAAAACGCTGCCGAAATTGCCCTGGAACACAACCTTGGGCTGACCTGCGACCCGGTCGGTGGCCTGGTGCAAGTGCCGTGCATCGAACGCAATGCCATCGCTGCCGTGAAAGCGATCAATGCGGTGCAAATGGCACTGCGGGGCGATGGCGAGCATTTCATTTCGCTCGACCGGGTAATCCGCACCTTGCGTGATACCGGGGCGGACATGCATGCCAACTACAAGGAAACCTCGCGCGGCGGCCTGGCGGTTGCATTCGTCGAATGTTGAGCTAATGCGGGGGGGAGGGGGCTGCTTTGCAGTTCATCGCCGTTCAAGCCCAGCTCCCGTAGGGATCGTATGAGGGCTGACGCGTGTTTGACACAAGATGTGCAGCGCCTGGGAGATCGAGCGCCGCCCGCGCGGCGCATCGCGAGCTGCGCTCGCTCCTACGTTTGTTTCGGGCCAATTATGCCTGTGGGATTTGCGCGCGAACGCCTTGGCGCATGCCTCAATGTCGCGCCGTACAAACAAGGCGGTCGCGCGCACCTGGCACAGGGGTTACTGGCCCGAAACAAGCGTAGGAGCGAGCGCAGCTCGCGATGCGCCGCGCGGGCGGCGCTCGATCTCCCAGGCGATGCATATCTTTTGCCAAATAACACCCACACATTGCTAGCCCAACACCTCACGTAACCGGTACCACAACATCCCCAGCGCCAGCAGTGGCGAGCGCAGTGCCTTGCCACCGGGGAACGTCAGATGCGGCACTGCACTGAACACATCCAGGCCGTGGCTGTGGCCCAGGGCGATGCTTTCCGCCAGCAGCTTGGCTGTCCAGTGAGTCACGTTCAGCCCGTGCCCGGAATAGCCCTGGGCGTAATACACGTTGGGGTGTTGGCTCAAGCGCCCGACCTGGGGAAAGCGGTTGGCGGTGATGCCGATCATGCCACCCCACTGGTAGTCGATGCGCACATCGGCCAGTTGCGGGAATACCTTCAGCACCTTCGGCCGCATATAGCCGGCGATGTCCTTGGGGTCGCGGCCGGAATAGTGGCAGGCGCCGCCGAACAACAGGCGGCGATCCGCGGTGAGGCGGTAGTAATCCAGGCCGACTTTCTGGTCGCACAGTGCCATGTTCTGCGGGATCAAGCGGCTCGCCAGTGTTTCGGGCAGCGGTTCGGTGGCCACCACGTAACTGCCGGCCGGCAGCACCTTGCCACTCAGCCGCGGTTCCAGGTCGTCCAGGTGGGCGTTGCAGCCCAGCACCAGGCGGCCCGCGCGCACGCTGCCGTGGGCCGTATGCACGGTAACGCTGGGCCCATGCTCGATACGCAGCACCGGGCTTTGCTCGAAAATGCGCACGCCCAGGGCATGGGCGGCGCGGGCCTCGCCCTGAACCAGGTCGAGCGGGTGCAGGTGCCCTGAACCCATGTCCACCAGGCCGCCGGCGTACCGGTCGCTGGCGACGATCTCATGCAACTGCCCGCTTGCGACCAGCCGTGTTTCGTGGCGGTAACCTAGCGCTGCCAGGTCTTGCAGTTCATCCTTGAAGGCGTCGAACTGCGCGGGCGTGTTGGCCAGTTCGCAAAAGCCCCAGCGCAGGTCACAGGCAATGTTGTAGCGGGCGATGCGCGCGGCGACCAGCGCCACCGAGTCGATGCCGGCCTGCTGGAGGTAGCGCACGCCATCCTGGCCGACATGCCGGGCAAAACCGCTGACATCGTGGCCGATGCCGCGAATCAGCTGGCCGCCGTTGCGGCCACTGGCACCCCAGCCGATGCGCCGCCCCTCCAGCAGCACCACCGACAGACCACGCTCGGCCAGCTCCAGCGCCGTATTGACCCCGGTCAGCCCACCCCCGACCACACACACATCAGCGCTCAGGTCAGCGTGGAGGCTGGGGTAGGGGGCCGCATCGCGCGCAGTGGCTGCATAGTACGAAGCGGTGTGTTGGGTATTGAATGACATAGAGGGTCTCGGCTCAGCGGTTGGACTTGATCTTGCTCCAGGATCGGGTCATGACGCGCATGATCTTCGGGCTGGGGGTACTGGAAATGTACAGCTTGTCCAGTACCTCCTGCGGGGGGTAGATCTCGGGGTTGTCCACCAGCGCGGCATACATGTAGGCCTTGGCGTCCGGGTTGGCGTTGGCATAGCCGACCGTGGCGCTGACCTTGGCGATCACCTTGGGGTCGAGCAGGTAGTTGATGAAGGCCAGCGCCTGCTCCGGGTTGTTCGCATCCTTCGGAATGGCCAGCAGGTCGAACCACAGGTTGCTGCCTTCCTTGGGAATGCTGTAGGCGACCTTCACGCCGTTCTTCGCCTCCACGGCGCGGTTGGCCGCCTGGAACACGTCACCGGAATAACCGAACGCCACGCAGATATTCCCGTTGGCAAGGTCGGAAACATACTTGGACGAGTGGAAATAGGTGATGTACGGGCGCAGCTCCAGCAAGCGCGCCTCGGCCTTGGCGTAGTCGGCCGGCTTTTCGCTACGCGGGTCCATGCCCAGGTAGTTGAGCACGGCGGGGAACAGTTCATCGGGCGAGTCCATGAAGGCCACGCCGCACTGCTTGAGCTTTTTCAGGTTCTCGGGCTCGAACAGCACCGCCCAGGAATCGATGCGGTCTACGCCCAATGCAGCCTTGACCTTTTCCACGTTATAGCCGATGCCATTGGTGCCCCACAGGTAGGGCACCGCATACTGGTTGCCGGGGTCGTTCTGCTCAAGCTGCTTGAGCAGCTTGGGGTCCAGGTGCTTCCAGTTCGGCAGTTTGCTGCGGTCCAGCGGCAAGAATGCACCGGCCTGGGCCTGGCGGGCCAGAAAATGGTTGGAGGGCACTACCACGTCGTAGCCGGTGCGCCCCGCCAGCAGCTTGCCTTCGAGGGTTTCGTTGGAGTCGAACACGTCATAAACCACCTTGATGCCGCTGCTGGCCTGGAAGTCGGCCAGGGTGGTGTCACCGATGTAGTCGGTCCAGTTGTACACGCTCACAGTGGGTGTGGCGTGGCTGGTGGTGGCGAACAGCAGGGTGAATGCCGCGGGGATCAGGGCTTGCAGATGACGCATGGGAACACCTCGTTGGTTTTGTTCTACGAGTTCAGGTGTGGTGGGGGCTGCACAGCCCCCAGGGCGGCTCAGACGCTCAGCATCAGGAACTCGCGCTCCCACGAGCTGATCACGCGCTTGTAGTTCTCGTGCTCGGCCCGTTTGACCGCCACATAGCCCTGCACGAACTGCTTGCCCAGGTACTGCTGCACGGTCTCGCAGTCTTCCATGTGCTGCAGCGCATCTTCGATGGTGATGGGCAGGCGCAGGTTGCGCCGCTCGTAGGCGCGGCCCTGCACCGGGGCGCTCGGGTCGATCTGCTCGACCATGCCCAGGTAGCCGCAGAGCAGGCTGGCAGCGATCGCCAGGTAAGGGTTGGCATCCGCGCCGGGCAGGCGGTTTTCCACGCGCATCGCTTCCGGGCTGGAGGTGGGGACGCGCAAACCGGCGGTGCGGTTTTCTTCACCCCACTCGACGTTGACCGGTGCCGAGGTGTCCGGCAGGAAGCGGCGGAACGAATTGACGTTGGGGGCGAACATCGGCAGCAGCTTGGGGATGTACTTCTGCAACCCACCAATGTGGTGCAGGAACAACGGGCTCATGCTGCCGTCTTCGTTGGCGAAGATCGGCTTGCCGGTGGCGATGTCGACCACGCTCTGGTGCAGGTGCATGGCACTGCCCGGCTCGTCGGTGATCGGCTTGGCCATGAACGTCGCAGCCACGTTGTGCTTGAGCGCAGCCTCACGCATGGTGCGCTTGAACACGGTGATCTGGTCGGCCAGGTCCAGCGCGTCGCCGTGGCGGAAGTTGATCTCCATCTGCGCCGGGCCGTCTTCGTGGATCAGCGTGTCCAGGTCCAGGCCCTGAATTTCACACCAGTCATACACGTCCTCGAACAGCGGGTCGAATTCGTTGGCGGCATCGATCGAGAACGACTGCCGGCCGCTTTCGGCCCGGCCGGAACGCCCCAGTGGCACTTGCAGCGGCAGGTCCGGGTCTTCGCAGCGCTTGGTCAGGTAGAACTCCATCTCTGGCGCGACAATGGGTTGCCAGCCCTTGTCAGCGTAAAGCTTCAGCACTTTCTTCAACACGTTGCGCGGCGACAGCTCGATGGGGTTGCCTTGCTTGTCGAAGGTATCGTGGATCACGATCGCGGTAGGTTCGATGGCCCACGGGATCTGGTACACAGCGCTCGGGTCGGGGCGGCAGACCATGTCGATGTCAGCCGCATCGAGCAGGTTGTAATAGATATCGTCGTCAACGTAGTCGCCGGTGACCGTTTGCAGCAGCACGCTCTCGGGCAAGCGCATGCCACGTTCGTGAAGAAACTTGGCGGTCGGTGCGATCTTGCCGCGGGCGATGCCGGTCAGGTCGCTGATCACGCATTCTACTTCGGTGATCCGGTGTTCTTTCAGCCAGGTGGAGAGCTGATCGAAAGGGGCGTTCATACAGACCTCTTGGTTGGGTTTTTTATGTGGGAGCCGCTGCACCCGCCAGAGCCGTTGCACAGCGTCAAGGGCGTCGCGCTTCCCAGGTGACACGCTGGAGGCTATCTTGAGCTCGGCGCCACACCGCCATCTATCCACTTTCTTCGGCATTCAATGCACCAAAAGAGTGCATCCAGGACAAAGCGTGACAACGCCCAACGCCTTGCAGGTCCAAGCTTTCCACACTTCGGATGTGTCCGAGCAGGTTCGCATCACCCCCGGTTGGCAGCAGCAGTACCGGCAGATGTCGCCGGGCCATTTCAGCGGTCAGTTGCGCTGCCTGGGGCTTGACGGCGTGCAGGTCTACGAAGAACGCCTCAACACCCGGGTAGAGCAGTTCTTCCGGGCGCCGAGCGGGTCGCTGGCGTTCTGCTTCGACCAGAGCGAAAACAGCCTTTACCTGCTCAACGAGCAGAGCCGCAACATCTGGATCACGCCAGAGAATTACCAGGAAGTCGCCGTCGTGTTCGACCAGGCGTTTCTCGCCAGCCACGGCCTGGACCCCCGCAGGCTTGACGGTTTGTTCATGGTGCCGCTGGGCAGTGGCCAGAATGCGTTGTTCGGCAGTTGGCTCAGTGCCACCCTGACCCGCCTGGGCGAGGCTGGGTGCCCGTTGCAGGGGCAGGCGTTGGCGGAGCAGTTGCTGGAGGACTGCCTGTTCATCCTCGACAATGCCTGCCAGCGCTTGCAGGGCATGGCCATGGGCCGGCGGGACGAGGAGCGGGCGATCATGCACCGGGTCAGCGAGTGGGCGGCTGACTGCCCGGAAGAAACCTTGAACCTGGTGGAACTGGCGGCGGTGGCGGGCGTGTCGCTGCGCCAGTTGCAGCAGGCCTTCAAGGCCTACACCGGCATGCCGCCCGCGCACTGGTTGCGGTTGCGCCGGCTCAACGGGGCGCGGCGCGATCTGTTGCGGGGCGGTGGCGTGACCGTGGCAGAAGTGGCGATGCGTTGGTCGTTCTGGCATTTGGGAAGGTTTTCAGAGAGTTACCGGCAATTGTTCAAGGAATTTCCGAGCGAGACACTCAAGCGCGTCAAGCGCTGAACCGCCGGCCCGCAAGTCCAGCAGCCGGCGTCGAAAATTGCTATCGTGCCAGCCTGTTTCGACCCGAGGTGCCGATGTTCTACCTGCCTTTGCCCAGTGACCAGGCTGACAGCCTCGCCAGTGTTCCCTTCACCGACTTCTTCAGCAGCGCCAGCCTGCTCCAGGCCGCTGCGGTGTTGTTCGTGCAAAACCTGCCTCGCCAACCGGCGACTGCCTCGGCCGATGCTCAGGAACGCCGCTTTGCCGAGATCGTGCGGATCGCCAACGACGTTGAACGTGCCGCGCCTGGGCGCTTCCAGGGGCAGGTGGCGCAGCACTTCGACCGTGAAGCCTTCGCCATGGGCCTGGGCATGCTGGGCGAAAACGGCATTGCGCTGCTCAGTGGCGAAGTGGCGTACAGCGCAGATGAACTGCAGGACGGCGAGGGGCAGTGGAATTTCCAGTTCGCCGACCGCTATCGCCAGCGCGCCACGCCGCTGCACCCCGTGCACCTGCCGGCGCTGGCCAGCGACCTGATGCTCAGCGACCAGCAGAACCGGCTGTTGCGTGAATTTCTGGGGGGTATCGACGAATCGGTCGCCGTGCAGGGCTTTGCCGGTACCGGCAAGACCTTTCTGATCCACCAGTTCGCCCGGTTGCTGGAGCCGCAGCGCACCTTGTTGCTGGCCTTGACCGAGGGCCAGTTGCGTGCGCTGCGGGCGCGGGTCAAGGATGCCGCTGCCTACACCGCGCTGACCTTCGGTCAGTTGGCCGACGAGCTGTTGAACCGCGACCTCACCAGCAACGGCTGGCGCCTGCGCGACCCTTACCGCACCAAGCGCTCGTGGCGCCCGCAAGAGGCGCAGGTGGTGCGCTGGCTGGCCATACCCGACATTGGCCCGCTTGCCGCGCGCGATGTGGTCGCCTTGTGCATCCGCGCGGTGCGGGCGTTTTGCCACAGTGCCGACGCGCAGGTGCAGTTGCACCATGTGCCCTGGGCCGGGCCGGGCACATCGCCACTGGACCAGGAAGTGTTGCTGGAAAAGGCACGGCTGTACTGGCAGGAGCTGATTCGCCCGTCAGCGCGGGAAATCCAGTTGCCGGTACGCGACTACCATCGGGTCAAGCTGCTGGCGCTGACCGGCCTGGTGATTGACAGCGGCTACACCCACGTCATCGTCGACGAGGCGCACGAGTTGTCGGCACCGATGCTTGCCGTACTTGACCGCAGCCCGCAAGCGGTCATCGCCCTCGGTGACGAACTGCAGAACCTGAACGGCCTCAGTGCGCACCATGGCAGCTTCATCCGCCAGCGCTGCATCGACCACTCGCTGCGCGCAGGGCCGGCGATGGACAACGTGCTCAACCCGCTGATACAGGCGCACCCGGCATCGATCCAGGCGGCCTTCAGTGGGAACGCCGAGCACTACACCCGGGTCAGCTTCTTCGATGCGGTCACGGTGCCGGAACAGCCCACCGCGTTGATCGTCGATGACGAGTGGGGGCTGTTCGGCTGGTTCCAGCGCCTGACGCACCAGGGCGTGCCGTTCGTGCTGCTGCAGAGCGCGCGCAAGGACTTCGAACTGTTCGTGGAGGATTGCATCGAGCTGTACCGCCATGGCACCCGGCCTCGTCACCCGATGCTGTTCCGCTATGCCAGCTGGCAGGCGCTGGAGCAGGACAAGGGTGAGGACAAGGCATTCGTCGCGGTGGCCAACCTGCTGCGCAAGGGCTACACCCCGCAGCACTTTGCCCAGGCCAAGAGCCGTTACCGCTGGACCAAGGCGCCAAAGCTGTTCCTCGGGCGGGTAAGGGATGTGAAGAACATGGAGTTTGCCCGGGTGATGGTGTCGCCCGAGCTGATGGTCACGCCGCAGGTGGCCGGTAACCGCAATGAACGGGCGCGCCTGCTGGCAGGTTTGTATACCGCCTGTTCACGGGCGCGGCATGAGCTGATCGTGCCGGGGGGGATGCTGGACTGGGTCAAGGACCAGGTGCGCGATTGAGGTTGGCAGGGGCTGCAACGCAGCCCCCGCCTGACTGGGCTCAGTTCCGGTCCAGCCACACGGTCTGGGCATTGGTGAACTCCCGCACACCAAAGTGCGACAGCTCGCGCCCGAAGCCGCTTTTCTTCACGCCGCCGAACGCCACGCGGGGGTCGGATGCGCAGTAACCATTGATGAACACGCCACCGGTATCCAACGCGGCAGTCATGCGCTCGGCCAGCGCATAATCGGCGGTGTAGATGGTCGCCGCCAGGCCGAACTCGCTGTCGTTGGCCAGCTCCACGGCATGCTCGGCGTCACGGGCCGTGATGATCGCCGCCACCGGGCCGAACAGCTCTTGCTTGAATGCTGTCATGTCCGGGGTCACATTGGCGAACACGGTCGGGGCATAGAAGTTGGCAACGCCTTCGACCTTGTGGCCGCCCAGCAGCAGGGTGGCACCCTCGGCCAGCGTCGCCTGTACCTGGCCATCCAGCTCGTCGCGCAGGTCGTAGCGGGCCATGGGGCCGATGTAGGTGTCGTCCTGCAGCGGGTTGCCCATGTTCAGCTGCCGGGTTGCCTCTACGAACTTGCGGGTGAACGCGTCGGCAATGCTTGCTTCCACGATCATGCGCTTGGCCGCTGCGCAGACCTGGCCGGTGTTCTGGTAGCGACCGATGACGGCAGCCTGGACGGCGGCGTCCAGGTCGGCGTCAGCCAGGACGATGAACGGGTCGGAACCGCCGAGTTCGAGCACGCATTTTTTCAGTGCGGCACCGGCCTGGGCACCGATCGCCATGCCGGCACGCACGCTACCGGTCAGGGTCACCGCGGCAATGCGCGGGTCGTTGATGGCGCGGGTGACACCCTCCGGGGTCACGTTCAACACTTCGAAAACGCCTTGCGGCAGGCCGGCATCCTTGAACAGTTCGCCCAGCAGGTAGGCGCTGCCCATTACGTTCGGCGCGTGCTTGAGCACGTAGGTATTGCCGGCCAGGATCGCCGGCACGGCGCCGCGCAGTACCTGCCAGACCGGGAAGTTCCAAGGCATCACCGCCAGGATCGGGCCCAGCGGGCGGTATTCGATGCGGGCCTTTTCGACCTGGGTAGGCTCGGCGGCCAGCATCGCGGGGCCATGCTCGGCATACCAGCGGCACAGGCCAACGCACTTGGCGACTTCGCCGCGGGCCTGGGCGATGGGCTTGCCGATTTCACGGCTGATCATCTGCGCGAAGGCCTCGGCCTTGGCTTCAAGGGTGCTGGCCAAGGCGAGCAGGTACTCGCTGCGCTGACCCAGCGACACTTGGCGCCACTGGCGGTAGCCGGCCTTGGCACGCTGCAGCGCCGCTTCCAGTGCGGCGTCGGTGTCGAACGGGTAGGCGCCGATCTGCTCGCCGGTGTACGGGTCGAGGGAGATGGCGTGGGTCAGGCTGCTGATCGCACTCATGGCAGGGCACTCTCGTCGTGATTGAACAGTGGAGCCAGACTAGTGGGCTATGGCTTTAATGAAAACTGAATAATAATGAGCGAAACATTCACGTTTGGAGAAAGGCTGTGGACCTGGTGCAACTGGAGATCTTCAAGGCCGTGGCAGAGCAGGGCAGCATCAGCGCTGCCGCGCAGCATATCCATCGGGTGCCTTCCAACCTCACCACGCGCATCAAGCAGCTGGAAGAAGACCTGGGTGTGGAACTGTTCATCCGCGAGAAAAGCCGCTTGCGCCTGTCACCCGCGGGTTGGAACTTCCTGGAATACACCCGGCGCATTCTCGACCTGGTGCACGAGGCCCGCCTGACCGTGGCCGGTGAAGACCCGCAAGGCACCTTCGCCCTGGGCTCGCTGGAAAGCACCGCAGCCGTGCGCATCCCGGCCTTGCTGGCGGCCTACAACCAGCGCTACCCCAAGGTGGACCTGGACCTGTCCACCGGCCCTTCAGGGACCATGCTCGAGGGGGTGTTGTCTGGCCGCCTGGTGGCTGCGTTCGTCGATGGCCCGGTGTTGCACCCCACGCTGGAGGGCATACCGGTGTTCGAGGAAGAGATGATGGTCATCGCACCGCTCAATCATGCCCCGGTGACCCGCGCCCAGGACGTCAACGGCGAAAACATCTACGCGTTCCGGGCCAACTGTTCGTACCGGCATCACTTCGAAAACTGGTTCGTCCAGGACCAGGCGGTTCCCGGCAAGATCCATGAAATGGAGTCGTACCACGGCATGCTCGCCTGCGTCAGTGCCGGGGCCGGCCTGGCCATGCTGCCGCGCAGCATGCTCGACAACATGCCGGGCTGCAGCACGGTCAGTGCCTGGCCCATGTCGGAAGACTTCCGCTACCTGAAAACCTGGCTGGTGTGGCGCCGTGGCACGGTATCACGCAGCTTGAGCATGTTCGTGAAACTGCTTGAAGAAAAGAACGTAAACAAATGATTTAAAACTACTAATCTACGTCTAGCCCGCACGTCTGTACGGCGCTCGCGGTGTGGTAGCGCCTCACACCGCAACGGTGTATGAGCAATAATGGCAATTTACTTCCAACTTTCTGATTATCGGACAATAATCAGAAAAGTATTACCTCGTGTGACCGGTCCGGATGAACCGGTCGCCAATCAATCGAGGGGCTACAGCCCCCGCTTGCCGTGTAGACCATCAGGAGAGTCGTAGATGAAAACCCGTCTCGCAGCATCGCTGGCCGTTGCCGCGCTGGCACTTGCCGGCGCTGGCACGGCCCAGGCCGCGCAGGTGTCCGGCGCCGTGGGCGTTACCAGCCAGGGCGACATGACCTACCGCATTGGTATGTCGTTCGACTGGGACAAGAAGTGGCTGCAAAGCGACATCGGCTATGTCAGCGGTTACTGGGACGCCGGCTACACCTACTGGGAGGGCGGCGACGCCAGTGGCGCCCATTCGCTGTCGTTCAGCCCGGTGTTCACCTATGAATTCAGCGGTTTCACCTACACCCCGTACATCGAAGCGGGCATCGGCCTGGCTGCGTTCTCCAAGACCGATGTAGGCGACCAGCGCCTGGGTTCTTCGTTCAACTTCGAGGACCGTATCGGCCTAGGCCTGAAACTGCCAGGGGAGCAGAAGGTCGGGCTGCGTGCGATCCATTATTCCAACGCCGGGATCAAGCAGCCCAACGACGGCATCGAGTCGTATTCGCTGTTCTACAGCAAAGGTTTCTGACAGGTAGGGCTGCTTATGCAGCCCCAGCCGTTCAGAAGGTGTACGCGACGCCAGCCTGTACCGTACGTGGCGCACCCGGGTAGGCATACAGGTTGAATGCGCCTTCGTCATACGCCTTGTTGAACAGGTTCTTCACATCCAGGTTCAGGCGTATATGGTCGTTGACCTGGTAGAAGGTCAGCAGATCAACCACCGTGTATTGCTCCATGGTGTAGGTGGTCGCCTCGGTCTGGCCGTTGCGGTCATCCACGTATTTCACCCCAAGCCCCAAGCCAAGCCCCTTGGCGACACCGTCCTGGAACTCATAGGTGTTGAGCAGGCTGAAACTGTTGCGCGGGATATTGGCCAGTCGCGTGCCGGTTGGCAGGCGGTTGTCCTTGGTCACTTCGGCATCCACATAGGCGTAGCCGCCAATGACGCGCCACTCGGGGGTGACATTGCCAGCAACGTTGATATCCAGGCCCCGGCTGCGCACTTCGCCGGCCGCCACGCTGTAGTTCGGGTCCACCGGGTCGCGGGTCAACACGTTTTCCTTGACGATGTGGTAGACCGCTGCGTCGACACTCAGCTGGCGGTCGAGCGCTTCCCATTTCACGCCCAGTTCGTAGGACTTGCCCTTTTCCGGGTCGAAGCCCCCGCCGCTGGCCGGGGTTCCCGTGTTGGGTTTGAAAGAGCGCGCGGTGTTGGCGTAGACGGCGACCGTGTCGGTGAGGTCATAGACCAGGCCAATCCGGGGCGTAGCACCGTTTTCGCCTTTGCTGAAATCACCGGCATTGTCCAGCTTGTTGTCGTAGTCATGCTCGAAGCGCTCGAAGCGTACCCCTGCCAAAGCCTTCAATCGCTCGGTCAGGGCCACCTGGTCCTGGATGAAGAAGGCCCAGGTCTGCAGGTTTTCCTTGTCCCAGGTCGTGGTCCGGGTCAGCGCCGGCCGTGGCTGGCCAAGCACCGGGTCGTAGATGTCGATGGGGTAGGTGCCCGCCACCGCAGAGGACCGCTGGATGATCGAGTTGTAGTCATAGTTCTCGTACTCCACCCCTGTCAGCAAGGTGTGGCTGAAGCCGCCGGTGTCGAAGTAGCCGGTCAGGTTCAGCTGCCAGTCGCGATCGGTCCACTCCAGCTTGCGGTAGTTGAAGTTACGCTCCAGCGTTCGCCCATCCAGCGGCGCGCCGTTGGCTTCGACCGCATTGCCCTTGAGCGAGCCATCGAGGAACTGGAACCCGCCCGCCAGCGTCCAGTTGTCATTGAGCAGGTGCTCGAAACGCACCTGCGCCATGTTGTTGTCGTTGTGCAGCAGGTTATCGCTGCCTTTTTCCCAGATATAGGTGTCGCGCGAGGCGCTGCCACGCTGGGTGGCGTAGCGGGTCAGGCCGCGGTCCAGCGGGTGGTTGTTGCGCATGAAGTCGCCTTCGAACACAACCTTGGTCGTGTCGTTTACCTGCCAGCTGAGCACTGGCGCCACGTCATAACGCTCGCTTTGCACATCATCACGGAAACTGTCGCCGCCCTCGCCAAGCAGGTTCAGGCGGTAGGCCAGCGAGCCGTCCTGGTTCAGCGGGCCGGCGGCGTCGAGGGTAGCGCGGTGCATGCCCTGGTCGTCGAACTGGCTGCCCAGGGTGACTTTGGGTTCTGGTAGCGGCTGCTTGCTGACCACGTTGAAGGTGCCGCCGGGGTCGCCACGGCCGTACAGGCTGCTGGCCGGGCCGCGGATCACCTCCAGCCGCTCGACGGTATTGGCGTCTGGTGCGTTGGGGTAGCCACGGTTGATCGGGAAACCGTTACGGTAGAACTCGCCGGTGGTAAAGCCGCGCACGGTGAAGGTGGTAAGGCCCTGGCCACCGAAGTTGTTGGCCCGGCCGACGCCACCGGCATAGTCCAGGCCGTCTTGCAGGCGCGTGGCACCGGTGTCTTGCAGCACCGCCTTGGGCACCACGCTGACCGACTGCGGTGTTTCGTGCAGCGCGGTGTCGGTGCGGGTGGCACTGGCGGAACGGTTGGCCTTGTAGCCGAGCACTGGGCCATCAGCCCGTTCGCTGTCGGCTGTGCCAGTGATGCTCAGGGCCTGAAGTTCGATCTGGGCCGGGTCGCTGAGCGGTTCGGGCTCGGCGAGGGCCATTGGGGAGACAGCATGAAGTACACAAAGCGAAACGAACATGCGACGCATCGACTGGACGATCCTGAAGTAGGGCGCTAGAGAAGGGGGACGAAAAGAATTAAGGCTACTACGAATCATTACCAGATGCATTAACTTTAAAGCCCCTGCAACTCCCTGGCATTCATGGATGAAGCAGCATCGGCCAGGCTCGTTGCGCACGCGGCTGGTGCAATACAGGTTGTCAGGTATCATGCCGATCTTCATAACTGTCACGAGGCCTGTTCCCAATGTCCCTGAGTGCCCCACAGATTGGTGAGTTGCGTACATTCGCCGAGCAACTGGCCGACGCCGCTGCACTGGCCATCAAGCCGTACTTTCGTGCCAGCCTGGACGTCGAGGACAAGGGGGGGCGCCTGTACGACCCGGTGACGGTGGCCGACAAGGCGGCCGAGGATGCGATGCGCGCGTTGATCCAGGCGCGTTACCCGGACCACGGCATTCTTGGCGAAGAGGCCGGGGTGGCGGTGGGCAGCAGCCCGCTGACCTGGGTGCTCGACCCCATCGACGGCACCCGTGCCTTCATCACTGGCCTGCCATTGTGGGGAACGTTGATTGCGCTGAACGACGGTACCCGCCCGGTACTGGGGGTGATGAACCAGCCCTTTACCGGCGAGCGTTTCATTGGCACGCCCGAGGGTGCCTGGCGCAACGCTACACCCTTGCGTACCCGCGCCTGCGCCGACCTGGCTACGGCCACGCTGATGTGCACCACCCCCGACATGTTCGACACAGCCGAGCGCAAGGCCGCGTTCGAGGCGGTAGCCGGGCAGGCGCGGCTGATGCGCTACGGCGGCGATTGCTATGCCTACTGCATGCTGGCGTCGGGGTTCGTCGATGTGATCGTGGAGGCCAGCTTGCAACCCTATGACGTACAGGCGCTGATGCCGATCATCGAAGGGGCGGGTGGGGTGATCAGCGCCTGGGATGGCAGTTCGGCGCAGCACGGCGGCTGTGTAGTGGCCTGTGGCGACCCGGCGCTGCACGCGCAGATGGTGGAGAAGCTGCGCCACGCCATGTGAGGGTACGGCACCGGGCCTGCGGCGGCCTTTACACTGCACTTTTTGCCATTTCCGCGCTCTATGCTTGGCCAGGCCACATCAATCCCCGATGCGGCCGCCGAATATCGACCCGGTGCCGATGGTTGCAAGCTACCCTCATCTGATTCCCCGCGTGCTGCTGGCAGGCGTGCTCACCTGCCTGTGTGCCTGCACCCAGGAACAGGGCCGCGACATGCTCGACCAGTTTGCCGACGGCAAGCCCAGCGAACTGTTCCAGACCAGTGTCGACCGCCTGGCCACGTTGTCGATGCGCGACAACCTGCAAAGCCTCTACCTGCTGATGAACAAGCTGTACCTGCGCAACCCCAACCAGTTGAAGCTGTCGGGGTACGTCGACGCCGCCACTGCCGAGCGGCAGATCCGCAAGGCCATCGAACACCGCCAGCCGCTGGCGCAGCTGGGCAACCGTCGCGACCTGGCAGCCTTGAGTTACGCGTTGAGCCCGGAGTTTCGCGGTGACCGCGTCGGCGCCTTCATCTATGCCATCGGCAGCATGCTGATCACCGCTCACGGCGGGCGCACCGAGTTCTACATGACCGACACGATCGACCCGCTGTTCATCAACAACGCCGCGCGCAATATCGAAAAGGCCACCTGGATGTTGAGCCAGCGGCAAGATGCCAATGGCGTGTTGCTGCTGTTTTCCAACGAGATTTCCGAAGAGGGCAGCAACCTGAGTTTCGCCGTGGAGTTCGGGAAGATCGTGGCGCGCCTGGATTTGCTGGCAGAGTTGCTGGACGAGCGGTATCGGCGGATCGGATTGAACTATGCACAGAGCTTGCTGCTGATGAACTTCCTGCCCGTACAGTGACTTTGGCTGTTGTATTGGCCCTGGTAGGAGCGGCCAGTAACGCTTTCAGAGCAGCGCCTGGATCGCTTGCCGATAACGCGGCCCGGCCAGGCTCATGCTGTTGTTGTGGCTGGCACCCGGTACCAGCAGCAGGGTTTTGGGCTGCCGGGCCGCCTCGTACAGCTGCTGGCTGAAACGCGCTGGCACGAAGCGGTCATCCAGCCCGTGCACCAGCAGCACGGGCAAGCCGATATCCTGGATCTTGCCCAGCGAGTCGAACTTCTGCGACAGCAACCAACGCACCGGCAGTGACGTATTGGCTACCTCAGCGGCGACATCGCCCAACGAGGTGAATGTCGATTCCAGTATCAACCCACGCGCCGGGGCCGCGGCACCGCCCTGGCGTGCTTCGGCTGCCAGCGCGCGGGCCAGTTCCACGGCCACCGCACCGCCCAGCGAATGGCCGAAGATCAGCCGTTTGCCTGCGTCGGGTTGCAACTGAGCGAAGCGCTCCCAGGCGATGCGCGCGTCTTCATAGACAGTGGCCTCGGAGGGCAGCCCGCCGCGGCTCTGGCCAAAGCCGCGGTAGTCCACGGCCAGCACCGAGTAGCCCATGGCATGCAACTGCTCGATGCGGAACAACTGCCCGGTCAGGTTCCAGCGCACCCCATGCAGGTAGAGGATGGCCGGGGCATTGGCGCGCCTGGCCGGCCACCACCAGGCGTGCAGGCTCTGATTGGCAGCGAAACTGCGGGGCCGCAGGTCAAGCTCCTGCACACCGCTGGGCAGGCCACGGAACCAGCTGGCCTGCCCAGGTTCGATGCGGAACACCAGTTCGCGCTCTTTGTGCTGAAGCACCGCGCAACTGCTGGGCAGGCCGATCACCAGCAAGGTGGCACACAACCAGGTCAGCCAGCGGCGGCGTAGGTGGGAGAGGAAAAGGGTGGGCATGTGGGCTTTTTAACAGATGCCGGGGCGTGCGTGTGAGGAAAGTGCCTCAATGGTGGGCTGGACTGGTTGCAAGCTGTTACCGCAGTGAGCGGGTGGGCAGTGCCGGCCGTTGCGCGCCTGCGAAACAGCGGCAGCTGCTGCCCAGTGAATCCAGCAACGGCTGGAACTCTTCGAGCAACCAGTCGCGCAAGCGCAGGCAACTGGGCTCATTTTCCTTATCTTCGTTGAAGGCCAGGAAGTGGAAGGTGTCCTTGAGCACCAACTCCTCTTGCACCGGGCGCACCAGCAGCCCCTGGGCCACCAGTTGTGCCACCAGGTGGTGCCAGCCCAGCGCCACGCCCTGGTTGCCAAGGGCCAGTTGCACCAGCAGGTGAATGGGTTGCCGCCCACCGTCAGCAGTTTGACCAGTGGCTGCAAGCCTCGCGTGATGCAGCGGCCCAGGCCGGTCAGTAACCTGATCCATCAGCGTTGGCTTTTTCGCGGGCTCGCCCGCTCCCACAGGTCCGCCACAGGTTCTGAACACTGTGCAGTGCCTGTAGGAGCGGGTTTACCCGCGAAGAGGCCAGCAGGTACAGCAACGTTGCCTTGTCGGACGCATTCGCGGGTATACCCGCTCCTACGGGGACCGCGGGGAAGCGGAGATTTGAACATGAACAACAGATTCCAAGGCAAGGTCGCCCTGGTCACCGGCGCCGCCCAAGGCATCGGTCGTGGCGTGTGTTGGCGGCTCAAGGCCGAGGGTGCGCAATTGGTGGCGGTAGACCGCTCCGAACTGGTCCACGAACTGGCCGGCGAGGGGGTGCTGACCCTGACCGCCGACCTTGAACGGCACGCCGACTGCGTCCGGGTCATGGCCAGCGCAGTAGCAACGTTCAGCCGCCTCGACATACTGGTCAACAATGTGGGCGGTACCATTTGGGCCAAGCCTTTCGAGCACTACGCGGCCGAAGAGATAGAAGCCGAAGTGCGCCGCTCGCTGTTTCCCACCCTGTGGTGCTGCCACGCCGCACTGCCGTACATGCTCGAATGCGGCAGTGGGGTCATTGTCAATGTCTCGTCGGTCGCCACGCGGGGCGTGAACCGGGTGCCGTATGGTGCGGCCAAGGGTGGGGTCAATGCGCTGACTGCTTGCCTGGCCTTCGAAACCGCTGGCCGTGGCATCCGCGTCAACGCCACCGCGCCCGGTGGCACCGAAGCGCCGCCGCGGCGGGTACCGCGCAACACCGCCGAGCAAACCGAGCAGGAGAGGCGCTGGTACCAGCAAATTGTCGACCAGACCCTCGACAGCAGCCTGATGCACCGCTACGGCAGCATCGACGAGCAGGTCGGGGCAATTCTGTTCCTGGCCAGCGATGAAGCGTCATACATCACCGGGGTGACCCTGCCGGTGGGGGGCGGTGACCTCGGCTGAACCGCCTGGTCTTGCGGGGTTGCATCTGGCAACAAGGCGGGGAATTGCCTAGCGGCCCTGGTTGAGGGTAGTTTCCCCGTCACCACCTGCGAGGAATGCTCCCTTGGACTCGATTACCCAAGCTGTACTCGGCGCCGCCCTGCAGGGTGCCGTGCTGGGCCGCCTGCAAGGCCGCCGCGCGCTGTTGTATGGCGCGGCGTTGGGCACGCTGCCGGACCTCGACGTGATCATCCGCTACGCCGACCCGGTGTCGCAGATGACTTACCACCGCGGCTTCTCCCACTCGCTGTTCGTGCTCACCGGGCTGGCCTTGCTGCTGGCCTGGCTGGTCAACAAGTGCTGGCCCGACAAAGGCTATACCTTGAACAGGCTGTTCCTGGCGTTCTGGCTGGTGCTGATCACCCACCCATTGCTCGATGCCTTCACGGTCTATGGCACCCAGTTGTTCTGGCCTCTGCCAGTCACACCGCAAAGCTGGGCTGCGGTGTTCATCATCGACCCGGTGTATACCTTGCCCCTGGTGGCCGCCGTTATCTACGCGGCCGTGCGCGGAGTGACTGCCAGGGCCACGCGGCTGCTGACCCTGGCACTGGTGTTCAGCACGGCGTACCTTGGTTTCGGCCTTGCCGGGCGCATGGCCGCCGAGCAGCGCTTCCAGGCCGCACTGGACCAGCAAGGTATCGTCACCACTGAACTGCGGGCCGTACCCATTGCCTTCAACAGCCTGGTCTGGCGAGTGTTGGCGAAAATCCCCGGGGGTGACTACTTGGAAGGCATCAGCAGCGTCTTCGACCGGCAGGCGCCAGAAATGCAGCGCTTGCCGCGCAATACGGAGTTGGCGCAGGTGTTGGCCACCGATGAGCTGTATCAGCGTTTGCGCTGGTTCACCGATGACTGGTTGCGTTACGACCAGGTCGGCGACGTGCTGGTGGTCACGGACTTGCGCATGGGTATCCCGGGCAACTACAGCTTCCGTTTCCACATGGCCCACCGGGACCGCCAGGGGCAGTGGGTGGTCGATGTGCCAGCGGCTTTCCAAACCGGGCCCGGGTCGATGTTCAACAGGCGCGACCTGGTGTTGATCTGGCGGCGTGTCTTGGAGCAGCAACCACCGCTGCCGTTGGCCCTGTGGACCGAGCGCTACCTGGGCGTCAGCCCTGTCGAACGCGAGCGCTGAGCGTTGCGCTCGGCGGGGCTGGACCTGGTCAAATGGACCGCCATGGCGACCATGGTCGCCGATCACCTGCGCTTTCTATGGCCCACAGCCGATGGCCTGTTCGTGGTGGGCAGGCTGGCGTTCCCGTTGTTTTGCCTGGCCATTGCAGTGAATGTGCAGCGGGCCAGGGCAGGGGCTTTCAATACCATTGGCAATGTGCGCTACCTGGGGCTGATGCTGCTGTTCGCGGTGCTATCGGAACCTGCATATCGCTGGCTGGACGGCGGCTCGCAGACATTGAACGTGATGCCGACGCTGGTATTGGGGTTGCTGGTGGCCTGGGGTGTGCATTACCCGTTGCTGTCGCTGCGTTTGCTGGGTTTGGCGGCCGGGCTGGCAGGTTTTTTGTTCAGTGGGCAGTTGATGTATGGGGTGCCCGGGGTATTGCTGCCAGGCGCCTGCCTGATGGCGCGCCGGCAGGGCGGCGCGGCCTGGGTGTTGCCTTGCCTGCTGGCCATGGGCGGCAACCTGACCAATAGCTGGTTGCAGGCGCATTTGCTGGCACCGATCACCCTGCTCACACTGCTGAGCGCGGCCTCGGCGCTTGCGCTTGGCTCAGCGCTGTTGCGCCATGATGATTGGCGGGTGCCGGCAGTGGGGCGCTGGGGCTATCTGTTTTATCCAGTGCATCTGCTGGTAATAAAGGTGCTGTCATGAGCCTGTGATCGGAGGGCGGGCCTACCCAAGCCCCTTCAGCCGATCAGCATCAGGGCCTGTTGCAGGGTCAACGGCTGTTTCATACGCTGCGACAGCGCCGCCATGGCATCGGAATACCCCCTGGCAATCACTGCCTCGACCTGCTCGTTCACGCACTGCAGGGCGATGAAGTCACCTGTTTCCGGCTCGCCGACGAACTCGATGCGGTTCCAGTCCTGTGCGTGCCCCAGCACCTCGAAGGTAACCCCGTGCTGGTAGGTCCAGAAGAACGGCACGTCGGCGTAGCGGCGTTGCTCGCCGAGCATGTTGGCCGCTGCGATCACCCCCTGTTGCTGCGCCAGGCGCCAGTGTTCGATGCGCACCGGGCGCCCGGCAAGCGGGAATGTGGCGATGTCCCCTGCCGCCCACAGGCCGGGGGCAGCACGCATGTCGGCGTCGACCCTCACCGATTTGTCTTCCCCCAGGGGCACCCCGTGCAGAAACGCCGTCGCGGGGCTGACGCCGGTTCCCAGCACGACCAAGGCTGTTTGCAGGCGCTCGCCGTTGGCCAGTACCACGGCCTCGACCTGCCCCTGGCCTTCGATCAGCTTGACCTCGGTGGGGCCGTGAAAAGTCACCCCTTGAGCCTCATGCAGCGTGCGCAGGCAACGGCCAATGCGTTCACCCAGCTGTCGAGCCAAGGGGATCTCGTGGCGGGCTACCACATGCACCCGCGCGCCGTACGCCTGCAGGGCCGAAGCGGCCTCCAGGCCGATGAAGCCGTCGCCCACAATGACCAACGGCTGGCCGGGCTCGGCCGCTTCGAGCACGCGCTCAGCATCGTCGCGGGATCGCAGGGTGAACACCCCAGGCAGATCGATACCGGCCAGTTGCGGGCGCACGGGCTTACCGCCGGTGGCAAGCAGGCAAGCGTCATACGCGATCGACTGGCCGTCAGCCAAGGTGATTTGGCGGTGCTGGCCGTCAACGCTGCGCACTTTGCCATGCTTGCGCTCCAGTTGGCCTTGGCGCAAGGCATCGGCGTCGAGCAAGGCGGGTACTTCGTCGGGGGGCATCTGCCCGGCGATCACGAATTTGCTCAGCGAGGTCCGGTCATAGGCGGGCTGACGCTCCTGGTCTATCCACACCAGCCGGCCGGCAAAACCTTGCCTGAGCAGGGCGGCCACCGCAGCGCTGCCCGCGGCCCCGGCACCCACCACCACAAAGCAGCGGGCATCGCTGTGCCTGGGCGGCTCGACGGCAGCCAGGGGCTGGTCATCTACCCACACCTGATCGCCCTTGAGCCACACCTGGTAGCGGCGCAGGTCGGCAAGTGCCGGCGGTTCGCAGACTGCGCCGTCGTCGACGGCAAACGCGGCTTTGTGCCACGGGCAGACCAGTAGCCCGGCGCACACCACACCCTCGTCGAGCGGCGCGCCGGCGTGCGGGCAATTGGCCTGATAGGCGCGTACCTGCTGGCCTTGGCGAACGAGGATGATCTCTTCGCTGCCGGCCTGAACGCGCAACGGGCGGTCCTCGTCGAGTTGTGCCAGGCGGGCCACGGCGTACTGGGTCATGAGGGTTCTCCAAAGGGGCCTTTGGAACCATTTGACGCCTGAGGTGGGAAGGGGGTGCGTTGAGCTGACGACCGGTGTTCCGGTGGTAACGGGCCACGCCCGCTGCCACTAGAACACCCCCGTTGCATCACTATGCTGGCGTGGTCTGGCAGCGGGCTGGCTCGCCGCTGGACTCAATTGGCCCGGGCAGCACTCAGTGCACCGGCCCTGGTCACGCGCAGCGCCACCAGGCTACCGAGCACGATCAGTGCCGCCAACGAATACAGGGCGGCATCGGTGGACCCGGTCTGGTCTTTGATGAACCCCACCAGGTACGGGCTGAGGAAGCCGGCCATCTGGCCGACCGAGTTGATGATCGCCAGGCCGGCCACGGCGGCACTGGCGCTGAGCAGCGCCGTGGGCATCGGCCAGAACATCGGCAGACCGGTGAGCGCGCCCATGGTGGCGATGGACAGGCCAAGGATGGCAATGGCCGGGTTGGCGGCGAAGTTGACTGCGATCAGCAAGCCCATGGCGCCCATGAGCATCGGCACCACCAGATGCCAGCGGCGTTCGTTGCGCAAGTCGGCCGAGCGGCCGCACAGAATCATGAACACCCCGGCCAGCAGATACGGAATGGCGCTCAGCCAGCCGATCAGCAGCGGGTTGTCGAAGCCCATGCCCTTGATGATCGACGGCAACCAGAAGTTGATGGCGTAGACACCGCTCTGGATACAGAAATAAACGAAACCAAAGGTCCAGATCAGCGGGTTGGTCAGTACCGCCAGTACACTGTCGCCGGTAGTGGCGGGCTTGCTGGCAGCGTCGGCCGCCAGGTCTGCGGCGATCAGCTGGCGTTCGCCCGCGCTCAACCAGGCAGCCTTCTGGTAACCGTCACTGAGCAGGAACACTGCCAGAATGCCCAGGGCCACGGTGGGCAGGCCCTGGATCAGGAACATCCATTGCCAGCCGGCCAGGCCATGCTGGCCGGCGGCGAAGTGTTCGAGGATCCAGCCGGAGAACGGCCCGCCCAGCAGGCCCGAAACCGGGATAGCCGACATGAACAGGGCCATGATGCGCCCGCGTCTGGCTGCCGGGAACCAGCGCGAAAGGTACAACACCACACCCGGGAAGAAGCCGGCTTCGGCCGCCCCAGTGAGCAGGCGCAAGGTATAGAACTCGGTCGGGGTGGTGACGAACAGCAGACAAGTGGACAAACTGCCCCAGGCGATCATCATCAGCGCGATCCAGCGCCGAGGGCCGAAGCGGTTGAGCGCCAGGTTGCTGGGCAGGCCGCACAATACATAGCCGATGAAGAAGATGCCGGCGCCAAGGCCGTACACGGTTTCGCTGAACTTCAGCGCGTCGAGCATCTGCAGCTTGGCAAAGCCGACGTTGACGCGGTCCAGGTAATTGAACAGGTAGCAGATGAAAATGAACGGAATCAGCCGCAGGGTGACGCGCCGGTACAGCGCGTTGCGGGTGGTGTCCGTGCCTTGGTCAGGGGCTGGGCTGTGTGCCATGATCGGATTCTCTGTTGTTATGGTTATCGCCGCGTCGCCTGTGCCGGCGCTCGCCCTGACGAGTCTCGGGGACTGCGGCGTGCCTGTCTTTGTGCTTTTGCACAGTGCCGGGCGCGGGCTGCTGTGCCCGAGCCCAAAAGCCTAACACCCTAAGGACCGTGCAATGTTCGAACTCGACCATGACCTGGCACAGGATATCGTTGACCGGGCGATGGCCATTCTGCCGTGCAACGTCAATGTCATGGACAGCCAGGGGTTGATCCTGGGCAGCGGCGAGCCGGAACGCATCAACACCCGCCATGAAGGCGCCCAGTTGGTACTTGCCAACGGCCGGATCGTCGAATTGGACACTGACGCGGCCAAATGCCTGAAGGGCGTGCAGCCTGGGGTCAACCTGCCGTTGATGCTCGACGGCAGGTTGATGGGCGTGCTGGGCCTGACCGGCGACCCGCAGCACGTGCGGACCTACGGTGAACTGGTGCGCATGACCGCCGAAATGCTGCTGGCCCAGCGCCATTTGCAGGCCGACCAGCAGTGGCGGCGGCAGCGCTGTGACGACCTGCTGGCGTTGCTGCTTGGCGGCAGCGGTGATTCCCCGCGGTTGCTCGACGAAGCCCGGCAACTGGGCCTGAAGCCACAGCTGCCGCGTGTGCCGTGCTTGTTCGAACTGGCCTCGGGGCCGGCCGCCGAGGCACTGGCAGCGTGGTTGACCAGCCGTTACCCCGACAGCTGGTGTGTCAGCCCGGCGCGGCAGTCGTTGCTGTGGTGCCGCCCGGCGGGTGCCGCGCTGGATGAGCCGCGCCTGCTGGAACGCCTGCAACGGCATGGCTGGGAAGTGGAACGGCTAGCCCTGGGCAGCGCCGCGCAGAGCCTGGAGCAGTTGCGCCGGGGTTACCGTCGGGTGCGTGACTTGCTGGCTTATGGCCGTGAGGTATTGCCTGGCGAACGCCTACTCAGCCTGCAGCGCTACCGGCTGCCGGCACTGCTGTGGCGCCACCGCAATGATGACGCACTGGATGAACTGCTGGAACCGTTGCAGCGCATACGCGTCAAGGACAGCAGCGGCCAACTGCTGACCACCCTGCGGGCATGGTGTGCCCATGACGGCCAGAGCCAGGCCTGTGCCGATGCCTTGGGCATTCATCGCAACAGCCTGCGCTACCGGCTGGAGCGCATTGCCGAGTTGGGCGAGGTCGACCCGCTGCGGATGGAAGGCATGCTGAGCTTGTACCTGGGGTTGCAGCTGTTGCCTGCAGACTGAAGCATTTCTCTGTTGCGGCCCTATCGCCGGCAAGCCGGCTCCCACAGATACAGGCCTGAGGGAGCACTCATTGCTGTGGGAGCCGGCTTGCCGGCGATAGGGCCGCCACAGGCCAAAGGCGTCCGCCCAAACAACCCACCCGGGGTTTTGTGCATTTGACCGAGGCCGCCTGGGCGCACAGCTGTCAGCATGCCGCCATCAGGACAGGAGAATCCCCATGAAGATCGTCATTGCCCCCGACTCGTTCAAGGACAGCCTCGATGCTGCCGGGGTTGCGCGCGCCATCGCTGCCGGCTTGCGTGAGGGTTGCCCGGGTGTGCAGGTGGTCGAATGCCCGATGGCCGATGGTGGCGAAGGCACCATGGACGCGATCCTTGCCGCCAGCGACGGCGAGCTGCGCCGCCAGACCGTGCGCGGGCCGCTGGGGCAGAGCGTGGAAGCCGGCTGGGGCTGGTTGCCGCACAGCCGCACGGCAATCATCGAAATGGCCCAGGCCAGTGGCCTGCAGCTGGTCCCAACCGGGCAGCGCGATGCCTGCCGCAGCAGCACCTGGGGTACCGGCGAGCTGATTGCCGCCGCGTTGGCTGCCGGCGCACAGCGCGTGGTGCTGGCCATTGGCGGCAGTGCCACCAATGACGCCGGCAGCGGCATGTTGCGTGCGTTGGGCCTGCGCCTGCTGGATGCCCAGGGGCAGGCGCTGGAGGAAGGGGGGCTGGCTTTGGCGCAGTTGGCGCATATCGATGCCAGCGATCTCGACCCACGCCTGGCTGAGGTACAGTTCGAGGTAGCGGCCGACGTCGACAACCCGCTGTGCGGGGCCAATGGTGCATCGGCGATCTTCGGCCCGCAGAAGGGCGCCAACCCGCAGCAGGTGCAGGCGCTGGACCAGGCGCTGGGGCATTTTGCCGACCACTGTGCGCAGTTGCTGGGTCAGGATGTGCGTGACTACCCAGGTTGTGGCGCCGCCGGTGGCATGGGTTTCGCCGCGCGGGCATTCATGGGCGCGCAGTTCCGCCCCGGGGTAGTGGTGGTGGCGGAACTGGCCGGGCTCGATGCCCTGGTGCAAGGTGCTGATCTGGTGGTGACGGGCGAGGGGCGCTTCGATGCACAGACCTTGCGCGGCAAGACGCCAATGGGCGTGGCCCGGGTCGCCAAGCGCCACGGGGTACCGGTGGTGGTACTGGCCGGGACCTTGGGTGAGGGCTACCAGCAGTTGTATGCGCACGGCGTGGATGCGGCCTTTGCCCTGAGCAGTGGGCCAATGAGCCTGGAGCAGGCATGTGCCGATGCTGCTGAGCTGCTGCAGGCGCGGGCCTGTGACATCGCCCGCCTGTGGCGCTGCGCAGCCGTCAGGGAATGAGCACCTGCTCATGGCCGGCCGGTAGGGCGGCCAGTTCGCCGAAGCGTTGTGCCGCATCGATGTAGCGCAGCGCCGACTTGGCGTCTTTCCAGCCCACATAGCTCATCAACGCTTTCAACTCCCAACCATTGGCGGTGGCCCAGGTGGCGAAACCGCGCCGCAGCGAGTGGCCGGTGTACAAGGCTGCCGGAACCCCGGCGCGTGCCAGCATGCGCCTTAGCAGCCCCACCAGGCTGTTGCTGTTGAGCGCGCTGTCGCCCAGGTTGCCCCAACGGTCGAGCTTGCGAAACACCGGCCCGTGGGCAATGCCGGCAACCTCCAGCCATTGCAGGTAGGCCGTGACCGGGCACAGGGCCTTGAGCGCGGGGGTGCGGTGCTGCACCCCCAGCGCTTCGCGATCACCCTTGCTGCGTGGCAGGAACAGGGTGATGCCGACACCCGCTTCGGCCTGGACATGCTCCACGCGCAGGCGCGCCAGCTCATCGCCACGAAAACCCCGCCAAAAGCCCAGCAACAGCAGCGCGCTATCGCGCCGTGCGCGGCGCAAGGCGGCCAGGTCGTGATTCTCACGGGCCTGGCGGGCTTCCTCTTCGAAACAGGCGACCGCCGTTTGCAGGTGCTGCAGCAGCAGCGGCGCTGCCTGCTTGGGCGGGGCCGGGTGCAAGCTACGAATGCCGCGCAGCACCTGGCGCACCAGGGGGGCCTTGGTGGGGTCGGGAAAGCCTTGGGCAACGTGCCACTGGCTCAGCGCGGCCAGCCGTTGGCGCAGGGTGCTCACGGCATGCTGGTCGGCATGCTCGGCCAGGTAGCGGGCGATGCTCTCGGCGGTGGCCGGCAGAAAGCCGCCCCAGTGGCTTTCGAAGTGTTCGACGGCAGCCTGATAGCTACGCCGAGTGTTGTCGCGGGTGGCGGCGCGCAGGTAGCGTTCGATATCGGTCATGGTGCAAGCGGCGGTGGAGGATGGCTACACGATAAACCTAAATCACCCGGCTGTCCCGGGTGTGATCGGGCGCGCTGTACAGCAGCGGCACGCTACGGTATACCTGAGCGCGACCAAGGGGAGCCCGGCAACGGGCTGAGAAACCGCTGAGCATCGCAGCGCGGTGACCCTTCGAACCTGATCCGGATCATGCCGGCGAAGGGATGGGCTCGATACGTGTCGTTACCTGCCTTTTTGCCGGCCTCACATGCGAGGCTCGTCCATGCCCAGTGCCAAGGTCTCGCTGCCATCCCCCCACAAGGACAGCACCATGACCGAACGCTTCAGCCAGACCCTGCGCCGCCACAGCGAACCGACCTGGTCGGCCGCCGTTGGCCACCGTTTCGTGACCCAACTGTGCGACGGCAGCCTGCCGGCGCCGGTCATGATCGACTACCTGGTGCAGGACCACCGCTTTCTCGACAGCTTCCTGACCTTGCTCGGTGCCGCCATCGCCACCGCCGATACCTTCGAGGCCCGGCTGCGCTTCGGCCGCTTTGCCGGCATGATCTGCAGCGACGAGAACACCTATTTCCTGCGCGCGTTCGAGGCGCTGGATGTCAGCCCGGCGCAACGGCGCGAACCCGCCGATACCGCACCCACCGCCGGTTTCAAGGCGATCATGCGCGAAGCGGCCGCCACCCGCTCCTACGCGGCGGCGCTGGCGGTGCTCAACGTTGCCGAGGGCCTGTATCTGGACTGGGCGCTTAAAGCGCCAAAGCCTTTGCCGGAGAACTTTGTCCATGCCGAATGGATCACGCTGCATGACAATCCGGCCTTCCAGGACTTCGTTGCCTTCCTGCAGGCTGAACTGGACCGGGTAGGCCCGCAGGCGGCGGCGCTGGCCAGTGACTTCTACCAACGCACCGTGGCACTGGAGCTGGCCTTCTTCGATGCTATCTACCCGGAGGGCCAGTGAGCATGGATATCTTCGAGCGCCTGAAAACCGCCGCCAACCGCCCCTGGGCCCGCTATGTCACGCACGACTTCGTGCAGCAGATGGGCGCGGGCACGTTGAGCGAGCAAGCGTTTCGTACCTACCTGGTGCAGGACTACCTGTTCCTGGTCCAGTTTGCCCGGGCCTGGGCGCTGGCTGCCTACAAAAGCCGACGCCCGGCGGACATTCGTGCCGCACAGACCACGCTCGCGGCCATTCTCGATGAAACCGAGCTGCACCTGCGGCTATGCGCGCGCTGGGGGTTGAGCCAGGCCGACATTGAAGCGGCGCCCGAGCATCAGGCCACCGTGGCCTACACCCGTTACGTGCTGGACTGCGGCGCTGCCGGGGACCTGCTGGAGCTGCAGGTGGCACTGGCCCCCTGCGTGGTCGGCTATGCCGAAATCGGCCGCGCCCTGGCCGAACAGATTGGCGACTTGAGCGGCCACCCGTACCGCGAGTGGATTGGCGAGTACGCGGGTACAGCCTACCAGGGCGTGGCTGCGGCAGCTCGCCGGCACCTCGACGAGCTGGCAGCACGCAGCATGACCGAGCAGCGTTTTGCCGAACTGGCAGCCATTTTCGCCCAGGCCTCCAGCCTGGAAGCGGATTTCTGGCAGATGGGGCTGGACGGGGCGGCATAACGTTGCGTGCGGTGTCGGGCTGGGTGGTTACTACTCAGCCCGGAACCGCTTTGGTGCATGAATGCCTCAAAAGAAGTCGAGCCGCACACTTTCACCGGGCTAAAACCCGGCTTTACTGGTCACTGTGCACATGCACCAATGGGCTGCATGCCCGGTTTTTTCGCTGTTTGGCGGCCGCAAAAAGCGGCCCGCATCTTGCTCCAGCTGCTCCCAACTACAACCTGGAGCCCCGTGCAATGAGCTCACCCAGCGAATTTCCACTCAGCGAAGCGCCGCCATCAGCCCGCAAGGGCCTGCTGCCGATCACCATGGTCCTGTTCAGTTTCACCTTCTTCACCGGCACCATGTTTGCCGGCGGCAAACTGGGCATGGCGTTCAGTTTCGCCGACATGCTATGGGTCGCCACCCTCGGTAACAGCTTGCTTGCGCTGTATGCCGCCGCGTTGGCCTTCATTGCCTCGCGTAGCGGCCTGAACACGGTGTTGATGGGGCGTTTCTGTTTCGGGGAGGCAGGCAGCCGGCTGTCCGACTTCCTGCTGGGCTTCGCCGAACTGGGCTGGTACGCCTGGGGCACCGCCACGGTGGCGATCGTGCTGGTCAAGTTGCTTGGCCTGGCAGAGGGTTTCAGCCTGCCGTTGATGGTGGTGTTCGGCCTGGGCTTCAGCATCACCGCCATCCTCGGTTTCAAGGGGCTGGATGTGCTGGCCCGGGTTTCGGTGCCGCTGATGTTCGTGCTGCTGTTGGTGTCGATGTACATCGCCACCCGGGATGCCGGTGGGTTCGCCGGCCTGGCGGCGGTGGTACCGCATGAGACCATGACGTTTTCCGCGGCAGTGACCATGGTGTTCGGCACCTTTGCCAGCGGCGCCACCCAGGCGACCAACTGGACACGCCTGTCGCGCAGCGGGCGGGTAGCGGTAAGCGCCAGTGTGGTCGCGTTCCTGCTGGGCAACGGCCTGATGGTGGTGGCAGGCGCCTGGTGCGCCATGGTCTACCAGCAGGCCGATATCGTCGAGGTGATGATGCTGCAGGGCTTGTCCTTTGCCGCAGTGGTCATGCTGTGCCTGAACCTGTGGACCATCCAGGGGCCGACCATCTACAACGTTTCGGCTGCCGCGTGCCACCTGCTGCGCAGCGAGCGGCGGCGCACGGCGACCCTGTTGGCGGCCGCTGTGGGTATCGTGCTGGCCATGGGTGGGATGTACGAGATGCTGATCCCGTTCCTGGTGCTGCTGGGTTCGATCATTCCACCGGTGGGTGGCGTGATCATGGCCGATTTCTGGTACCGCCACCGTGGCAAATACCCGGCGCTGGGCACTGCAACGCTGCCCCGTTACAACCTGGTCGGGCTGTTGGCCTACGCCGTTGGCGCCGTACTGGCCTACGCGTCGCCTTGGGTGGCACCGCTGGTGGGTATCGGCGCCTCGGCGCTGTGCTACATCGTCGTGCTTGAGCTGGGCGGGCGCCGCGCAGCGGCCCAGGCGGGCGTCGAACCGTGAGCCTGGCGCTGGAAGAAATCCTGCAGCTGCCCGGCCTGCACGAGATGAGCGTGCGCGCCGGGGCGCGCAACCTGCAACGGCGGGTACGCTGGCCTTATGTGGCAGAAAACGAAGGTATCGCCGAATGGGTGATGGGCGGCGAGCTGGTGTTCGTCACCGGCATCAACCACCCACGGGGTGAGGCCAACCTGCTTGCGCTGGTCGAAGACGGCGACGCCGTCGGCATTGCCGGGCTGGTAATCCTCACCGGCGGCAGTTTCATCCAGCACATTGCGCCTGCAGTGATTGCCCGTGCCGAGCAGCTGGGTTTGCCACTGATCGAACAGCCTTACGCCCTGAAAATGGTGGTGGTCACCCACTTGATCGGTACTGCGCTGGTGCAGATGACCCAGGTTCGCCGCTCGCGCAACGACATCCTCGGCCAACTGCTCAGTGGCGATTACCCAAGCCTGGCGATTGCCCGGCAGCGCGCTGCGCACCTGCAATTGGCGCTGGATGAGCCGCGCCGACTGCTGGCCTTGCGCCTGGCCGGGGTCGATGAGCTGTTCCAGCGGTTGGGGCTGACGCTCGGCGAGCGGCGCTGGCAGCACACCCGCCAGGCCCTGGAGGACCAACTGCAAGCCTGGTGCCGGCAGCAGCCGGGCAGCGTCACGGCGCACCTGCCCGGTGACCTGTTCGTGGTGTTGCTGGCCGACACCCAAGACCTGCCGGAACGATTGGCCGGGTTGTACCGGCAATTGCAAGGGGTGGCCGGCGAGTTAAGCCTGTACATGGGGCTTTCCAGCCTTGCCGAAGACTGTGCACACTACCGCCAGGCCTTGAATGAAGCGCGCCAGGCACTGGATGTGGCCCGGCACCTGCGCCCGGCCAGTGGTTACTGCAATTTCAGTGAGCTGGGCGTGCTGCGCTTGCTACAGGGCATCGTCGACCGCTCGCTGATCGACGATTTCGTCAGCCGTACCCTTGGCCCGCTGCTGGCACCAGGGCGTAAGCAAGCCACTGCATTGGTCCACACCCTCGACGCCTTGCTCATGGAAAATGGCAACAGCCTCAAAGCCGCCCAGCGCCTGGGCCTGCACCGTAACACTGTCAATCAGCGCATACAGCGCATCGAACAACTGAGCGGGCAGTCGATCGACGACCCGCTTTTTCGCATGAATGCTTCGGTCGCCATGTTGGTATGGCGCATGAGCGAAGCCCACGGCAAGGAGTAACCGCATGAACATCATCAACGCCCGGCTGCGCGGCAAACCCGGCTTGTTCCGCATTGAACTTGCTGGCGAGCGCATCAGCGCAATCGTGCCGCAGGCAAACGTGGTGGCGCAGGCGCCCGGCGACCTGGACGCTGCACAGAACCTGGTGGTAGCGCCCTTTGTCGAGCCGCACATCCACCTTGACGCCACGCTGACGGCCGGTGAGCCGAGGTGGAACATGAGCGGTACGCTGTTCGAGGGCATCGAGTGCTGGGCCGAGCGCAAGCAGTTCACCACCCACGATGACATCAAGGCCCGCGCCAAGAAAACCATTGGCATGCTGGTGGACCACGGTATCCAGCATGTGCGCACGCATGTCGATGTCACCGACCCGACGCTTACCGCGCTCAAGGCCATGGTCGAGGTACGCGACGAAGTCCGCGGGCTGGTCGACCTGCAGATCGTCGCGTTTCCGCAGGAAGGCATCGAGTCGTATGCCAACGGCAGGGCATTGATGACCGAAGCGGTGGCCATTGGTGCCGACGTGGTGGGGGGCATTCCGCATTTCGAGAACACCCGCGACCAGGGCGTGTCGTCGATAAAATTCCTGATGGACCTGGCCGAGCGCAGCGGCTGCCTGGTAGACGTGCACTGCGACGAAACCGACGACCCGCAGTCACGTTTTCTTGAAGTTCTGGCCGAGGAAGCCCGGGTACGTGGCATGGGCGCCCGGGTCACCGCCAGCCATACCGTGGCGATGGGTTCGTATGACAACGCTTACTGCTACAAGCTGTTCCGCCTGTTGAAGCTGTCGGGCATCAACTTCGTGTCTTGCCCAACCGAAAGCATCCATTTGCAAGGGCGCTTCGACAACTACCCCAAGCGCCGTGGGGTTACCCGGGTAGCCGAGATCGACCGCGCCGGCATGAACGTGTGCTTTGGCCAGGACTCCATCGTGGACCCGTGGTACCCGCTGGGCAACGGCAACATCCTGCGCATTCTCGAAGCCGGGCTGCACATCTGCCACATGCTCGGCTACGAAGACTTGCAGCGTTGCCTGGACCTGATCACGGACAACAGCGCCCGCACCCTGAACCTTGGCGAGCACTATGGCATCGAGGTGGGGCGCCCAGCCAACCTGCTGCTGCTGTCGGCACCCGATGACTACGAGATGGTGCGCAGCCAGGGGCATGCGCTGGTCTCGGTGCGCCATGGCAAGGTGCTGATGCAGCGCACGCCAGCCCAGGTGCAGCGCCTGCTCTGAGCGGTTGAGGTTGGGGCCCGGCGCTATGTCGGGCCCTGGCGTCAGCTGTCACCCGACCGCTTCGAGGAACTTGTCCAGAACAATGTTGCGGCCACACAGGACCACCGCAACCCGCTTGCCTTGGTACTGCCTGGCCAATTTCTGCATGCCGGCGACGGCAACTGCCGCAGCGCCTTCGATGATCCAGCGCTCGTGGCGGGCGATGTCGCGCATGGCTGCACGGATTTCGTCCTCGCTGACCAGCACCGTCCCGGTGACCAGCGCCTGGCACAGCGGGAAGCTGACAGCACCTGGCTCGATGCCACCGGCGGTGCCGTCGGAAAGGGTTTGGCGCGCCTGTACTTCGATGATCTCACCCGCCTGTAGCGAGCGCGCCAATGCGGGGTCATTTTCGGGCCAGCAACCAATGATTTCGGTGCCCGGCTTGAGCACGCGCAGGGCGGCGCCGATACCGGCAATCAGCCCGCCGCCGCCCACCGCGACGAATACCGCGTCCAGGTCGGGTGCCTGCTCGAACAACTCCATTGCGAGGGTGCCTTGGCCTGCGATGACCTGCAGGTCGTTGTACGGCGACACGAACGGCACACCCCGCAGCCGCGCTTGCCTGGCGGCCTCCAGTTCTGCACCCAATGGGTCGGTGGGCAGGCAGATGACTTCGGCGCCCAAGGCACGCATCGCTGCCAGCTTGTAGGCCGACGCTGAAGCGGCGCTGTACACCGTCACCGGCACCCCAGCGGCGTTGCCGGCCATTGCCAACGCCTGCCCGTGGTTGCCCGAAGACGCGGCGATCACACCGGCAGCCCGCTGTTGGGTTGGCAGCAGGCGGATCTTGTTGCTGGCGCCGCGAAACTTGAACGAACCGGTGTGCTGCAGGTGTTCGCATTTAAGCAGCACATCGCAACCGGTCTGCTCCGAGAGGCGGGCGCTGCGGGTCAGTGGCGTCACACTGACGGCAGGGCGCAGTGCCGCATGGGCATCCTTTATGGACCGAAAAAGCCCATCCAACTGGGTGGCATCGATAATGGGCGCAAGAGCGGGAGTGGCTGCCATGCTGTAAACCTACATAGAGATGGAATATTCGTCTACCGTAGACGTTTATTCTATTCGAGACAAGCAGGCGTGCACATGCGTCGCGGTGCTCATCCCAGCAAGCCGGCGATAGCGGGTTTAAAGGGCCTTGAGCTCTTTCAGGTACTTGTACACGGTCGCGCGCCCCATGCTCAGTACGTTGGCCACATAGTCCACGCCACTGCGGCCTTGGAACGCGCCCTCGGCATGCAGCGCCTGCACCAGGCTGCGCTTGTCCTTCATGCGCAGCGTTTGCAGTGACAGGTTGCGCGCCTGCAGCCAGCCATGCAGGAAAGTGTTGATGCGTTCCTGCCAGTCATTGCGGAACAATGCGTCCGGTTGCGGCACCAGCCGGCTCATCTGGAAAAACGCATCCAGCGCAACACGGGCCTGCTCCAGTACCGACACGTTCAGGTTGATGCACATCAGGTGCTCGGCTTCGCCCTGGGCATTGCGCAGCACGGTGCTGATCGAACGGACCTTCTGGCCGTTCCAGTTGAGTTTCTCGTAAGGGCCAAGGTTCGTGCCCTGGAGCAAGTCGCCCAGTTCATGATCGATCGCCGAGTCGTCACCCAAGGTGCGTTGGGAGAAGTTGTTGGCGATGTGCACCACTGTCTGGCTGCGCAGGTCGTGGACGATGACTTCCGCGTGCGGGTACAGCAACAGCGCGATGCTGTCGGCAATTGCCTTGTAGTTATCCAGGGTCATTTGTTTCGGGTGCTTTTTCGCAGGGGCAGGAACCGGACCTTCATGGTGGCGGCAAAGCAACTGGGACACAAGGCGGGTGGTTGCAGAGCCTCGTACCGCTGCCAGCACTACCAAACACACAAATTCACCCCTCACATGCGATAAGCCGCGATTATTCCATGTGAGAAAAACTTTACTGACCAAGGCCGTCATTGGCATAATCAGTACGTAATTACATGCTACATAACACAGTACGAAATTGTAGGAGCACTCATGGCCCGGGGCGGCATAAACAAGGTGGTGGTGCAGCAGGCACGCCAGGCGCTGATAGCCCGGGGCGAAAACCCCAGCATCGATGCCATTCGTATCGAACTGGGCAATACCGGTTCGAAGACCACCATTCATCGCTACCTCAAGGAGCTGAACGGCCAGCAGCCGGTTGCCTCGGAAGGTGGCGTTGCATTGAGTGAGGTGCTGGCCCGCATGGTTGGGCAATTGGCGACCCAGTTGCAGGACGAGGCCGATCTGACCATCGAGCAGGCCGAAAGCACGTTTACCCAGCAGCGTGAACAGCTGCAGGCGCAGCTCGAAAGCGCGCAGCAAGCCCTGGCCGCAGCGCATCAGCAGCACCAGATCGATGCCGCGGCACTGGCTGCCGAATCCGAGCGGCTGCTGACCACGCAAAGCACGTTGCAGGCCGAACAGCTACGCAGTGCGAGCCTCAACCAGTCGCTGGGCGAACTCCAGCTGCGCCTGGCAGACAAGGACGAACAGATCCAGTCACTGGAAGACAAGCACCGCCATGCCCGCGACGCCCTCGAGCATTACCGCAGCGCCAGCCGTGAGCAGCGCGAGCAGGAACAACGCCGGCACGAGGCGCAATTGCAGCAGTTGCAGGTGGAAGTGCGCCAATTGCAGCAGGGCATGATCGTCAAGCAGGACGAACTGACCCGCCTGCACCGCGATAACGAGCGCTTGCTCGGTGAGCAGCGCCAAGTGGCCAGCGAATGCCGGGCGCAGGGGGAATTGCTGGAGCAACGTGATGCGCAGATCCAGGGTTTGCGCACGATCCTGGCGCAGGCGCAGGGCGCCAGTGAGGAAATGCGCCGGCAACTGGAGACCCAGGCACAGAGCCTGGAACAACGGCGCGAGCTGTGTACCGAGCAAGCACGGCAGCTGAAACACTTCGAGGAACAACTGCGCGAGCGTGACGAGGCGTTGGCGCAGTGCCGGGCGCTGGTGGCCGAAGCAGCAGGTTAATCAAACTTTTTCGTGGCAGCGCTTTCTTCCCTAAACACCTCAAGGAGATAGCGCCATGCCTGATAAACAATCACCGCACAAACAGGGGCCGCACTCGTCGGAGCAGGCGGACAAGCAGAGTGACCTGGGTTTCGACCCGGATTCGCCGGACCTCGACGATCCGCAGATTGACCCGCAGGGCCCCGCTAAACCACCCAGGGATGTGGAGAAGAAATAGGGAATGCCCGCCAGCTCAGCGAAATGGGCTGGCGAGTTTACCGAGGGATTTGCCCGGGCTGTGAGGCCAGGCGGCGCAAATCCCCGGTTTGCCAGCGCTTAGCCCTCGGCCCGCCTGGCGGCGTCCACACCGGCCGCCGACAGCTTGATGGGGTACTGGACGCTGATTTGGTGGTCACTGCTGACCACCACGCTGCCATCATGAATCAGGCCGTCGTCCTGTAGGGTCTTGAGCATGCCTGCAACGGCCTTCTCGCCACGATAGTTGTCCAGCACTTCCTTGCCCAGCCCCTGTGGGTGAGCATGCAGCAGGCGGGTGAGTACTTCGCTTTTCAGTGCATCGTTACTCATGTCGAACCTCACGTTCACTTAGCGTGTTTGGCCTGTAGTGCCTTGGCGTGCTCCAGGTGCTGTTCCAGCTTGGGCAAGGTTTCGCTGGCGAAGGCCTTCAGCTCAGCCTTGTCGGAGGACGCAGCTTCTTTCTTGAACAGCTCGACCGCTTTCTCGTGCGCATCGACCTGGTTGTTGAGGTAAGACTTGTCGAACGACTCGTCACGCCATTCCAGGATCATCTTCTTGACCTTGTCGGTCATCGCCGCGTCGTCGGGTACCGAAATATCCAGTTTACGGGCGATGTCGCCGAGCTTCTGGTTGGCCTGGGTATGGTCGGTGACCATTTGCTGGGCGAAGCTCTTGATCTCTGCGTTCTGGCTTTTCTCCTGGGCCAGGTTGCCGGTAACCACTTCGGCGATGCCGGATTCGACCGCTGCATCGACGAAATCATTGGAGCTGGCTGCCAGCGTGTGGGCCGATACCAGGCCCAGCACCATCGATAACCCGACCCGCTTGATGAAAAGACTGCTCATGCTTCACTCCTTAAACCTTGGCGCGACCTCAGTGTCGCGTACGGTTGAGGGGCGGGGCAGGGCAAAGGTTTAATCTTTTTCACCACCGGCAGCGAACCCGGTGGCGCTCAATCCACGGCCAGCACCTGTTGCTGGAGTTGCCAACGCACCGAACTCACGCCCTTTTCCAGGCTGACCCGGCTGACCAGGCGCTCCAACTGCGCCGGTGCCTGGGCGGTGCCCAACAGCTCTGCACGCACCTCAAGCCTGGCCGGGTTGTCCAGGTCGGCACTTTGCAGCGACTGCAGGCGTAGCTGCGGTTCGGCCAGGCTGTGCAGCATCAGGCTGCGCACTTGGATCTCGTCCTCGGCGCGGCAGACGATGCGCACTTCGAAATGCTGTTCGTGCTCGCTGGCGGGCACCACGCCCTGGCGGTCAAGGCGTTGGGCGATGTCGCGCAGCAGGATATTCGCGCACAGCACCACCAGGCTGCCCAGCGCGGCCTCCAGCAACAGCCCCAGGCTGCACAAGACACCGACCGCTGCCGTGCACCACAGGGTGGCGGCGGTATTCAGGCCGCGCACATTGAAGCCGTCGCGCATGATCACCCCGCCGCCGAGAAAACCAATGCCCGAGACCACATAAGCGGCAACGCGTGAGGCATCGGCAGCGGCCATGCCGGGCACTGCCTGGGTCATCAGCACGAACAGGCAGGCCCCGGTACTGACCAGTGCATTGGTGCGCAGCCCGGTCAGGCGCTGGCGCAACTGGCGTTCGGCGCCGATCAGCGCCCCTAGCAGCAACGCGACACTGACGCGCAGCAGAAAAACGTTCCAATCCATAGCTCACCTCTTCCACGGGCACAGGCCCGCATGAGCGCCATCACTGGGCGCGGTTGAAAAACCAGAAAGATGCGCAGGACCACGGGGGGAGGGAGGTGAAGCGGGGGTTACACGAAACCACCGTCTTGCCAGGCTGGCCAGACAGTAGAGGACACTGCCGGGCTAGCGCGCCACGTGGGCCTGTCGCAAGCGACTGGGGCTACTGTCCAAAGCGGGTCTCCTGTTGGGATGGCTAAATTGCGACGCGGACCATACGCCCCGCGGCAAAGCCGGTCAAGGGTGCAAAGATGACAATGGCTTAATCGGCACATGCCCTGCGGCAGCGCCTGCCACATGGAAAAAAAAACCATCAGCCGGTAACCTTGCGCCACCCTATGCGATCACCCGGACCGTTCCATGCTGCTCAATCTGACCGTGCTGTTCGGCACCCTGGTGGCCATGGAGGGCGTAGGCACGCTGGCCCACAAGTACATCATGCATGGCTGGGGCTGGTGCTTGCACCGCTCGCACCATGAGCCACAGCTGGGCATGCTCGAAACCAATGACCTCTACCTGCTGGCGCTGGCGCTGATAGCCGCCGCCCTGATCGCCCTGGGCAAGGGCGGCCATGCGCCGCTGCAGTGGGTGGGCGGTGGCGTGGCGGGCTATGGCGTACTTTATGTACTGGCCCATGATGGTTTCTTTCATCGGCACTGGCCGCGCCGGCCACGGCCGGTCAACCGCTACCTCAAACGCCTGTACCGGGCGCACCGGCTGCACCATGCAGTGAAGGGGCGCACCGGAGGGGTGTCGTTCGGTTTCTTCTACGCGCCGCCGTTGAAGGTGTTGAAACAGCAACTGCGGGGCAAGCGCAACCGGCGCTGACTGCCTGGCCGTTACCCGGCGGTGCCGCCTTCAGGCTGCGCCACGGCGTGCCCACGGCTCACCCACCAGCCGAAACCGGCGGCGGTGAAGAACATGATCAGGCTGTACAGTGCTGCCGGCACTGCCATGGTCGGGTTGTTCAGCAGCGACGGGCTCAGCGCCAGGGCAATGGCCAACGTGCCGTTGTGTATGCCGATTTCCATGCCGATGGCGATGGCCTGGCGCTTGGGGATGTTGAGCAGGCGCGGCACCCAGTAGCCCACCGCCAGGCTCAAGATGTTGAACAGCAGCGCCGCCAGGCCCACGACCGGTGCGTACTCGACCACCGTCTGCCAGTCCTTGGCCAGCGCCAGGACAATGGTGAATGCCAGAAACAATGCCGCCACCAGCTTCATCGGCTTTTGCATGCCCGCGGCAAACGCGGGGGCAAAGCGGCGAATCAGCATACCCAGCGCCACCGGCAGCAGAACAATGGCGAACACCTGCATGACCTTGGCGAACTGCAGCGGTATGGCCTGGTCCGACGCCATGAACCAGCTCAACGACAGGTTGACCAGCAGCGGCATGGTGAGAATCGCGATCAATGAGTTGACCGCTGTGAGGGTGATATTCAACGCCACATCGCCATGTGCCAGGTGGCTGAACAGGTTCGCCGTGGTGCCGCCCGGCGAAGCGGCCAGCAACATCAACCCCACCGCCAGCGCCGACTCCAGGCCAAAACCGTTGGCGATCAGGAAGCACACCAGCGGTAACAGCAGAATCTGGCAGGCCAGGCCCACCACCACGGGCTTGGGGTATTTCACTACCCGTGCGAAGTCGGCCAAGGTCAACGACAGGCCAAGGCCCAGCATGATGATGCCCAGGGCCAGGGGCAGAACGGCGGTGAGCAGGGGCGAGGCGGTCATCGGTAGTCTCTCGGGCGAAGGATCCGAAGCAGTCTAGGTGGGCCGGGGTGGATAGGTAATTGCAAAGAGCCAGCTCTTGGTAACCATTTGTTACCAGAGACATCCCTCATCGGCGCTGTATGGCGCGTTGCAGCAAGCCCGCAGGCGCAGTAGCATGCCGCCTTTTTCGAGGATTAGCCTGTCATGCCGTTCCAGCAAGGTCTGCTTGCCACCCCGGTGCCGGCCCACGCCCGCCACCTGTTCTTCACCCTGCAATCGCCCGAGGCGTTGCCTGCCGCCCTCGATGCCTTGCTACCGCAGGTCGATGGCGTGCAGGTGATTCTGGGCGTAGGCGCGCCCATGGCCAAAGCCCTGGGGCGTGAAGTACCTGGCCTGCGTCCTTTCCCGCTGCTGGATGCGGCGGTAGAGAACCCCAGCACCCAGCATGCGTTGTGGCTGTGGCTGCGTGGCAATGAGCGGGGCGACCTGCTGCTGCGGGCCCAGGCACTGGAGCAGGCGTTGGCGCCGGCCCTGCGCCTGGCCGACAGCGTTGACGGTTTCCTGCACCGAGGTGGGCTGGACCTGACCGGGTACGAAGACGGCACTGAGAACCCGGTGGACGAGGATGCGGTGCAGGCAGCGATCGCTGCCGATGGTTCCAGCTTTGCTGCGTTTCAGCTGTGGAAGCACGACCTGGCGTACTTCAAGTCGCTGCCCCAGGCCGACCAGGACAACATCATGGGCCGCCGCCTCAGTGACAACGAAGAACTCGACGACGCGCCCGAGTCGGCACACGTCAAGCGTACTGCCCAGGAAAGCTACGAGCCCGAGGCCTTCATGGTGCGCCGCTCGGTATCCTGGGCCGATCAGCGCGGCGCCGGCCTGGCCTTCGTTGCCCTGGGCCGCAGCTTCGATGCCTTCGAAGTGCAACTGCGGCGCATGAGTGGCCTGGAGGACGGCATCATCGACGGCCTGTACCGCTTCAGCCGGCCCCTGAGCGGCGGCTACTACTGGTGCCCGCCAATCAGCGCCACCGGTGTCGACCTGAGCCCGCTGCTGCAGGGCAGGTAAAAACATCCGGACACAGAAACGCCCACGCGCGCCGGGTAGAGCGACTAGCCTTGCAATTTTCCCTGGCATGACGGGAGCTTTTCCATGTATGCACGTCGTGATGTCCTACGCGCGGGTGCTACGTTAGGCCTATTGGCCAGCGCCCCTTGGTTGCACGCGGCCACGCCGGCAGGCATGTTGACCCGCGCCGTACCGTCCAGCGGTGAAGCGCTGCCGGTCATTGGCGCCGGGACTTCCGGCAGTTTCGAGGTTGAAGCCGGTTCGGCTGCCTACCAGCAACTGCGGGCAGTGCTCAAGGCCTTTTTCGACGGTGGCGGGCGGGTGATCGACACCTCGCCCAATTACGGTGGCGCCGACAGCATTCTTGGCCAATTGCTGGAGGAGGGGGGTTGGCATTCACGCTGTTTCATTGCCACCAAGATTGCCGCCGACAGCCGCGCAGAAGCCCAAGCGCAATGGGCTGACAGCCTGAAGCGGCTGCGTACCGACAAGGTCGACCTGTTGCAGGTGCACAACCTGCGTGACTGGCGAACCCAACTGCCCTACGCGCGCGAACTCAAGCAGCAGGGCAAAACCCGCTATGTGGGGATCACCCATTACCTGAACAGTGGCCACGCCGAGGTCGCCGAGCTGGTGCGCAGCGAGGCGCTGGATTTCATCCAGATCAACTACTCGGTCAGTGCCCCCCAGGCGGCCCGTGAATTGCTGCCGTTGTGCCAGGAGCGGGGTGTGGCGGTGCTGATCAACCGCGCGTTCGACGATGGGCGCCTGTTCACCCGCGTCAAAGACCAGCCGTTGCCCGGCTGGGCCGCTGAAGCGGGCATCGGCAGCTGGGCGCAGCTGTTTCTCAAGTTCGCCATCAGCCACCCGGCGGTGACGACGGTAATTCCCGCCACGGGTCGGCCAGATCGCCAGCTCGACCAGCTCAAGGCTGGCCACGGCCCACTGCTTACCCAGGCGCAGCAACAGGCGCTGATCAGGCAATTCACCTGAGCGTATGACTGCCTGGCGGCGGCGCCTGGATCAAGGGCTGAACATACAGCCCGGCGAAGGCCCGGCGGTTATCGCCGGCTTGCTGCTGTTCTATTGCCTGTTTACCGGTTACTTCATGCTGCGCCCTGTGCGCGAAACCATGGGCGTTGCCGGTGGCGTTGACAACCTGCAGTGGTTGTTCACCGGAACCTTCATCGCCAGCTTGGCATGCCTGCCGGTGTTCGGCTGGCTGGCCAGTGGCGTGCAACGCCGGTTCATCCTGCCTTGTACCTATGGTTTTTTTGTCAGCAACCTGCTGCTGTTCGCCGTGTTGTTTACCCGCACGCCAGGCAACCTGTGGGCGGCGAGGGCGTTCTACATCTGGCTTTCGGTGTTCAACCTGCTGACCATCTCGCTGGCCTGGAGCGTGCTCGCCGACCTGTTTTCTACGGCCCAAGGCAAGCGCCTGTTCGGCCTGTTGGCCGCCGGGGCCAGCCTGGGTGGCCTCAGCGGGCCGATCCTGGGCGCGCTACTGGTGGCGCCGCTGGGCCATGCCGGGTTGCTGCTGCTGGCGGCGGTATTCCTGCTCGGCAGCGTCGGGGCAAGCCTGTTTCTGCAGCGCTGGCGACAGCGGCATCCGTTGCCAGCGCATGCCGAGCGCAGCGCCGCAAGGCCGCTGGGCGGCAACCCACTGGCCGGTGCCACTGCGGTACTGCGCTCGCCTTATCTGTTGGGCATTGCGCTGTTCGTGGTGTTACTGGCAAGTGTCAGTACCTTCCTGTACTTCGAGCAGGCACGCATCGTCAGCCAGACTTTCACCGACCCTACCCGGCAAACCCAGGTGTTCGGCTTGATCGACAGCGTTGTGCAAGCCTTGGCCATCCTCACGCAAGTCTTCCTCACCGGGCGGCTGGCACGTCGCCTGGGGGTAGGCATATTGCTGATGGCCGTGCCGCTGGTGATGGCAGTGGGCTTCTTGTGGCTGGCGCTGGCACCGGTGTTCGCGGTGTTCGTAATGGTCATGGTGGTGCGCCGTGCAGGGGAGTATGCGCTGGTACGACCGGGGCGCGAGATGCTGTTCACCGTGTTGCCGGCCGAGGACAAGTACAAGGCCAAGAACTTCATCGACACCGTGGTGTACCGGGGTGGCGACGCCCTCAGTGGCTGGCTCAAGCGTGCCCTGGACGTGATGGGCGAACACCCGCAACTGGCCATGCTGATTGGGGCAGTAATGGCCGTGGCCTGGGCGGCCACCGGCGCTTGGCTTGGCCGCCGTCAGGCCAATATGGATAACCCGCCGCGCGACTGAAAGGCGCGCCAAATAAGGACTTGCCGCTTATTTAACGCCACCGGTCCGAAGCCTGCCAATTGAAACGAATCCCGACCCGAGCCTGTACTCCGAATTCATGTACGGCGCTGAAGCCGTGCATCCCGAAATCATATGAGGTTTCAGACCATGGCCACTAAAGACAATAGCCGTACCGGCAACCAACAAGGCAGCCAGGGCGGTAACAAGAACTCGGGCAACTTCGCCAATGACCGCGAAAAAGCCTCCGAGGCAGGCCGCAAGGGCGGGCAGCATTCCAGCGGCGGCCAAACCAGTGAATCGGGCCGCAAAGGCGGCCGCTCGTAAACGAGGCCCTGCAGTGCCGGGGAACCGGCACTGCCATCGAGTAGCCCTGGAGGTCGTTATGCAATGGTTACCTGTGGCGGCCCTGTCGGGCGCCCTGTTGCTGGTTGGCGGCTGTTTCGACCGAGACAATGGCCACCCCGGCAAAGACGACGCCGACACCACCAAGCCGTCCCTGCAAATGCAACAACCCAGTGAAAAGCCCGCCCCCCAACCTGCGCCCGATCCTGAACCGATGCCAGGTCAGAAACCCAGCCAATAAACGCGCATGAGGAAAACGGCATGACGGTCATGACACGCAAGACCGCCGCGACAGTTCCGGCCTCACTGGCCACAACCAGCCTGCAACAGCGTTACGAAGCCTTGCTGGCAGGCACTGATAACGCTGGCGCGCAATGGTTGAATGAGCAACTGGAGCGTGCCCGGCACTTGCCGGATGACCTGCCAGCCGACCCCGTGGAGCTTGAAGCCTGGGGCGCGCGCCACGCCGGGCAAGTAGCTCAAGGTTTTGCCGCCTACTTGGCACAACGCCAGCAAGGTGGGCCACGCCGCTATTTTGCCACGCGCGCGCAAGCGCTATGGTTCCTGCAACAGGTGGCACCGACCAAGGCGGTGGATGGTGCGTGGTTGCACAGTACCTTGCGGCATTGGGCAGACCCACGCTACCACGGGTTGATCCGGACCTACCTGGAAGAATTGGGCAGCGGTGATGTGCGCTGGAACCATGTGGCGATCTATCAGCGGCTGATGAGCCGCCTGGGTTGCCTGGAACCGTTGCAACTTGAAGACGAACGCTATTTGCAGGGTGCACTGCAGCTGGCACTGGGTCGCTACGGTGAGGACTTCCTCCCTGAGCTGATCGGTTACAACCTCGGCTACGAACAACCACCGCTGCATTTGCTCATTACCACCTATGAACTCGCCGAATTGGGCATCGACGGCCAGTATTTCCAATTGCATGTCACGATCGACAACGCCGCCAGCGGTCACGCCCACCTGTCAATCCAGGCCTTGCGCCAACTCAGCCCGCGCAGTGACCCCTCCGGGTTCTACCAGCGAGTACGGCACGGCTACCGCCTGAATGACCTTGGCGTGGATACACCCACCCTGGTCAGCCTTTTCGACCTTGAAGCGGAATTGGTGCAGGCCTTGGAACAGAAGCGCCAGTTTGGCCAGTTCATGCATTCAGACCGGTGCCGGCTGCAGGGGCGCACCATCAACCAATGGCTGGCGGAACCTGGCGCAATGCCGCACTTTCTGCAGGCGCTGCAGGCGCAGGGCTGGATTCGCCGCGGTGAAGAACCCGCGCAAAGCCGCTGGTGGGCACTCGTGGATGGGCCGTCAGCACCTATGTACGGTGTGTTCACCGCCTATGAAAAGCAGTTGTGGCACGACTGGATCGCAGCAGGTTGGCAGTCGCGGGTTCGTCGCGTGCTACCCGGAAGCTGGCAGTTGCCGGCATGCGCCGATGATGCGGCCGTGGATGTCGACGCGCATGATATTGATGCGCTGATCGCACGCATGGCCGGCAACCACCACGCCACGCCTGAAGGGCTGCGGGCCACCCGTGCCTATCTGCAGGCCACAGGGATGATCCAGGAGGCACCGCGCTAATGGTCAGCGACCCTCAACGCCTGGCCAGTGACGGTGCATTATTGCAATTGGGCCGGCGCCTGCGCGCCGATGGCTATCGGTTTACCTGCGTGACACCGGCCACCCACGCGCGGGTCATGGCCCGCTGCGCAGGCGAGCAGGGACGAACGCTGCGGGATGTGTTCGGCTGGAGCAGGCCGTTCAGCGCCGGACTGCTCAGTGGCGATCAAATGGCCCAGCTGGAGCACGCGGGCGTCCTCACTGCTGCTTCTGGTGATGTGTGGCGTAGCACCATACGCTGGTCCACGCTGGATGACCTGATACTGGTCCACTCCGCGTACCCGACCGAGGCCGCGGACGCGGTGTTCTTCGGCCCAGACAGCTACCGCTTCGCCCAGGTTATCCATGACCACCTGCGACACACCCCCAACCGGGTTGAGCATGCCGTAGACATTGGCTGTGGAACCGGCATTGGCGCCTTGCTGATCGCGCGGGCGGCGCACCATGCGCAGGTTTCTGCGGTGGATATCAACCCGCTTGCCCTGCGCTACACCGCCGTGAATGCAGCGTTGGCTGACGTCAGCAATATTTCGGTGAAGCACAGTGACCTGCTGGACGATGTGCCCGGCAACTTCGACCTGATCGTTGCCAACCCGCCCTACATGCTCGATGTGGGCGAGCGGACCTACCGGCATGGCGGTGGCGCCCTGGGGGCCGCGTTGTCGTTGCGGATTGTCGAGCAGGCTCGTGAGCGGCTGACCCCGGGCGGCTCGTTGCTGTTGTATACCGGTGTGGCGATTGTGGACGGCCATGATCCCTTGCTCGAGGCTGTTCGCCTGCGTCTGGCCGGCACCACGTGCTCTTGGGTGTATCGGGAAATCGACCCTGATGTGTTCGGAGAACAGCTGGCTGAGCCGGGTTATGAAGCCGTGGAGCGGATAGCCGCCGTAGCCCTGACGGTTACCCGCCTGTAGAAGTGGTACGGCGCACTTGCAATTGGCCGGGGTTGCCCGACAATGGCGCGCCCCTTGCCGCCACACGGACCACCCGCACCATGATGCTGACCACGCAATTCCCTGATATCTCCCTGGAGGACACCTTGTTCGTCTTCGCCCTTGAAGCCGAAGCGGGCGAGGTGTTCCGCGAAATGAACACCGTGTTCACCGGTATCGGCAAGGTCAATGCCGCTATCGCCCTGACCAAGGCTATCGCTGTGCGCCGCCCCAGGCTGATCGTCAACCTGGGTTCTGCTGGCAGCCAGCGCCACGGCAAAGGCGCTGTCGTGTGCTGCAACCGTTTCGTGCAGCGCGACATGGACGTGACGCCGTTGGGTTTCGCCCGTTACGAGACGCCACTGGCGAATACCCCGGTGCTACTCGAACACGGTGCGGCCATACCCGGCCTGGCCCTGGAAACCTGCGGCAGTGGCGACAGCTTCGAAACCAACCACGGCGATGCGCCTTACGATGTGGTCGACATGGAAGCCTACGTGCTGGCCTTGATCGCCCGCAGCGAAGGTATTCCGTTCGTGTGCCTGAAGTACATCTCCGATGACGCGGGCAGCGAGGCTGCCGGTGACTGGGCCGTACAGGTTCACCTGGCGGCCGAAGCGTTCAAGCGTGTGCTTTTCAGCGCGCTCTGATTGCCGACCATTGGTGGCCGTGGGGCAATGCCATTAAACCTTCGTCACCCAGCGCAGTCACTGTTGGTATCGGCAGCCAACTTTGGAGCAGTGTCATGGCTCGGGCAATCTGGAAAGGCGCTATCAGCTTCGGGCTCGTGCATATCCCCGTGGCCCTCAACACTGCGGTGCGCACCGAGCGGGTAGACTTCGACTGGTTGGACAAGCGCAGCATGGAGCCTGTGGGCTACAAGCGCGTGAACAAGGTCACCGGCAAGGAAATCGACAAGGACAACATCGTCAAAGGCGTGGAGTATGAAAAGGGCCGCTATGTGGTGATCAGCGAGGAGGAAATCCGCAAGGCTCGCCCTGATGCCACCCAGACGATCGATATCTTCTCGTTTGTCGAGGCTGGCGAAATACCCCTGCAGCACTTCGATACCCCGTATTACCTCACCCCCGACCGGCGCGGCGGCAAAGTCTATGCATTGCTGCGCGAGACGCTGGAAAAAACCGGCAAGGTGGCGCTGGCCACGGTGGTACTGCACACCCGCCAGCACCTGGCGCTGCTGCGCCCTCTGGATGACGCGCTGGTGATGATCACTTTGCGCTGGCCCGAGGAAGTACGCGGGCTGGAGACCCTGGAGCTGGACAGCAGTGTGACCGATACCAAGGTCGACAAGCGCGAACTGGACATGGCCAAGCGGCTGGTCGAAGACATGAGCGGGCCGTGGAAGCCCGAGGACTACCATGACGCCTTCCGCCAGACCATTCTGGACCTGGTGGAAGAAAAGGCCAGCAAAGGCAAGATCGCTACAGTTGAGAAAGGCAAGGCCGCCAGCGCCGAGAAAGGTGCGGACATCCTCGACCTTACCGAGCTGCTGAAACGCAGCCTCGGCGGCAAGAAGCCGGCGAAGAAGCCGCGCAAGGCTTCCTGAGCGAAGCCCCGCAAGCGCTTCGATCAAACCAGAGCCTGCAGCCCCGCCAGGTAATCGCCAAAGCCTTCCCGGGCGCGGCTGTCACGGCGGCTGCTGGTGGCCACGCTGTGCCTGGCCGTCCAGACGATCTGCGCGCCACTGGCTTGCAGGTCGCTGACCAGTTGCACGTCTTCATGGGCGGCCAAAGCCTGGAAGCCGCCGACTCGCGCATAGGCGTCGGCGCACACGCCCAGGTTGGCGCCATGAATGTGCCGGTGGCCCTCGCGCTGTTCGTAGCGGCTTTGATAGAGCTGGCGCAGGGCGGCCGTCTGCCACGGCTGCCAGTATTCGACGTGTACCGTGCCACAGACAACCTCGGCACTGCAGGCCAGCTGCGACAACAACCAGTGCCCCGGTACCCGGCTGTCGGCATCGGTACAGGCCAGCCACCGCGCACCACGGTCGACCATGTGCGCCGCGCCCACCCGCCGGGCCATACCAACACTGCCAGCCTCCACCTCCAGCACCTGTACACCAAAACGCCGCGCCACGGCGGCGCTGCCATCGCTGCAGCGGTCGAGCACGACCAGCACCTCGACCCGATGGCCAGCCTGCTGTGCCTGCACGGCGGCAATCAGCACCGCACGCAGGCAACGGCCGAGGCGGCGGGCTTCGTTGTGGGCCGGAATCACGACGGCGATCATGGGCAAGTCTCGTCAAGGTCGACCACACTGGGCTGGGCTGACCAGTACTCGAGCACGAAGTCCGCTTCATCATGCTGGAACAGTTTGTACAGGGGCAGGTGGCGGGCCAGCATGCGATGCACTTCACGCCCATCCTGCGGGCAACCGACAATGGGGTGCTTCCAGTGGCATGCCAGCAGGCCGCCGTCGTAAGACAGGCTGGCGACCGCTTGTTCGATGACTTGCAGCCAGTCGGTGGGGTCCAGGTAGTAGCCCACCTCGCTCAGCACGATCAGGTCGAAGCGCCCACCAGGCCAGTCTGCCGGGAGCCGCGCCAGTTCCACAGACGCATTGTGCACCTGAGCCAAGCGTTCGCGGGCCAGCCCCACGGCGGTGGGATCGAGGTCCTGGCATAGCAGTTCCCCGCTGCGTTCGGCCAGCAGTGCACTTAACTCGCCGTTGGCACAGGCTGGCTCGAATACCCGCTGGTAGCATTGACGGGGCAGGCTGGCCATGACCAGCTCGCGCTTGCGCTTCTCGTACCAACGGGTGCGAAAAGCCCACGGGTCTTCATTGGTCGCATACAAGTCGGCGAAATACTGTGGGTCGAGGCTCATGACAACTCCAGTCAAAGGAACACCAGTTCGAAAGGTTGCAGCAGGCAATCCAGCAGGTTTGCCGGTAGCACCGGCGGCCGCTCACCGTCTGCCTGCAACTGGCTGGCATGGGCGGCGAGGGCCTTGCGCTTGCGCGCCAACCGGGCTTCATCCAGCTGCAGGCGGTGGGCACGGGGCCAGGGCAGGCGAGGGTCGTCGGGTTGCGCCCAGTGCCAGGCCCAGACCGGGACCTCGGCCAGTTGCACTTGCCGCGCCAATGCCGCGTGGGCGGCGGCGCGCCCGACGGCCTCGTGGTCGCAATGACCGTCATTGCGCCAGGTAGCCATCAACAGGTCGTCCGGGTGCAACAATTGAGTCAGATGGCTGACGAGGAACGCTTCCTCTCGCGGCAATTGGCCGTCCTTGAGGTTGAGCCGGCGCCAGTCCACGCGGTTCGGGTCCAGGTCAAGCTGCTGCAATGCCAGGCGACTTTCCTGGGGGCGTTGGCGACGCAGGCGATGCTCGCTCCACTGGGTTGAGCCAGGGTGGCTGCCTTCACCATCGGTTGCGGAAATCAGCACCAGGTCGGCTTCACGGCCTTTGAAGCTGCTCAGCAGGCCGCCTGCCATGAGGATTTCATCATCCGGGTGGGGCGCAATCATCACCAGGCGGCGCCCAGGAGGGCAGAGCCGGGCGGGGTCGAGCCATGTGGCCCGGGCGAGGTGGGCCGCCTGCTGCCAGTCGACCCAAGGGGTGCCGCTGCTGGCCTGGATCAAGTTCTCACTCATAGCTGCCACGCTCCTGCCGGCACCTGCGCCAGCTGTTGGCCCAGCGCTGCCAGGTCACGCTCCGCGTGGCTCTGGCGCAGATACACTGGTAAATCGGCGCTCAAACGGGCGAAGTGGCTGTTGCGGCAGAACGGTGTGGCACCCAAGGCCCGCCCGACATGGCTGATGACCTGGTTCACGGCCTGCTCGACCTGGGCACGGGTGCGCCGCACTTCAAAACTGGCATCTGCACCCGGCTGCCGGTCGATCCAGGCGGCGCATTCACGCAGCGCCGCACGCGCACCATACAAAGCGGCGTCCACCGCCCCGAGGTGGGCATCGGCATGCGGGTCGGGCCGCGGCTTGCGGCAATATTCGCGCAAGTAGTCGGCCAGGGCCTCGGCCGCACCATACCAGCACGCGGCGATACCGCCGCCGCCGTGCCAGAAACCAGGGCGCGCCAGGTACTGGCCAGGTTTGCCGATGAGCGTCGCCGGGGTGTTGTCGAAGGTGACCTCGACGCTGGCCGTGGTAGCCATGCCCACGGCTTGCCAATGCTCGATGTTCAGCCCCTGGTCAGGCTGCGACAGTTCGATGGCGACCAACTGCTGCTGACCCTGCTCATCCCAGGCCGTGAGCAATGCCCGGTCGATCTGCAACGCCCCGGAACACCAGGCTTTGGTGCCTTGCAAACGTACCCTGTCGCCGTCGAGGGAGGTTATGACCGCGCGGGCATCAGGTGGCTCGGCGGCCCACACGCCCCAAATGCCCTCTGCCACGTGATGTGCAGCTGCGCACTCCGCCAGAATCGCCAAAGCATCGGTGTGCCCTTCATACAGCTTGGCCAGGGCCAGGTCGCAACCCGCCACGCGGGCCAACGTCTGCCAACGGCGCAAGGTATTGCCCTGGCCTGGCAACGGCAGCAGGTCCAGGTGGTCGGCCTGCAGCGCCTGCATCAGCTGAGGCAACTGAGTGTCGAGGTTGAGGGGCTGTTGACGATCACCAAATGTACGCAGTAGGCGGTCGAAATGGGTCAGGTTGAAGTCCTGGACGATGCTCATGGGCGGGTCTCCTGATGCGTGGCCACTAGGCAAGCCCCAGCTGTTTGCGCATGCGCGCCGTAATGGATTGGCGGACCTTGCCCAGGTCCGCCCACGGGTCGTCGACCTCTGCCAGGCGCGCGGGCAGGTTGGCGATGTTCCATTGGTTGGCGGCTTTGAGCGCGGTCAGTTCCTCACGCCAGATGGGCACCGACACCGGCAGGCCTTCCCGTGCACGCAGGGAATAGGCACACGCGGTTGTTGCCCCCCTGGCGTTGCGCAGATAGTCGATGAAGATGCGCCCGATGCGGTTCTTGGGCCCTGAAACAGCGCTGAGGCGGTCCGGAAACAGCTTGGCCAGGTACTCGACGATGGCATGGCTGAAGGCTTTGACCTCGTCCCAACCCGCGCGGCGGGTCAGCGGTACCACCAAGTGTATGCCCTTGCCGCCGCTGGTCTTGATGAACACTTTCAGGCCAAGCTCGTCGAGCAGGGTGAGGGTGAGTTGAGTGGCTTCCAGCATAGCCTTCCAGGGCAGCGCGGGGTCAGGGTCGAGGTCGAGCACGAAGCGGTCGGGCTTGTCGAAGTCCTTGTCAGTGGCATTCCAGCTGTGCAGCTCGAGCATGTTCATCTGCACCGCGCCCAGCAGGGTATCGGCGCGGTTGATGACCATGGCCGCCTGGCCGGCCTGGGCCTTGTCGTATTCGAGCACATTGGGCAGGTGCAGCTGGCTGGCGTTCTTCTGGAAGAAAAGCTCACCGGCCAGGCCATCGGGTGCCCGCACCAATGCCACCGGGCGGTGCTGGATCTGGGGTAGCAACCACTGGCTGACGGCGGCGTAATACTCGGCCACATCGCGCTTGGTCACGCCCGTGGTAGCGTCGATCACCCGGTCAGGGTGGGTAAGGTGCAGGTCCTCCGAAAGTGGCGCTGCTTTGCCGCGTTTGCGGCGGGGCGTTGTGTTGGTGGGCATGGGGCGTTCCAGGTCGATGGCGGTGGCGGGCTTGTCATCGCGCAGGCCATGGAAGACCGAATGGCGCACAATGCCGTCCCGGGTCATCTGGGCATACGCCACTTCAGCCAGCAGCTGCGGCTTCAGCCAGTGCACACCGCGGGCTTCTGCGCCGCTGGGCGGGCGGGCCACGGCGGGCTTGGCAATTTCAAGTGGCTGCAGGCGCGTATGGATGCTGGCCAGGGTGGCAGCCGTGAAGCCGGTACCGACCTTGCCGGCATAGCGCAGCTCGCCATTGTCCGGGTCGTGCAGGGCCAGCAGCAGGGCCCCGAAGCCGCTGCGGCTGCCTTTGGGGTCGGTGTAGCCAACCAGCACGAACTCCTGGCGGCGCTTGCATTTGAGCTTGATCCAGTCCGCGCTGCGGCGGCCGCTGTAGGGGCTGTCTGCACGTTTACCGATCAGCCCTTCGAGTTCCAGGCGGCAGGCGCTGGCCAGCAGGGCGTCGACCGGTTCGTCGAAGTCGGCGGAATATTTGAGTACGTCTGACGCGTCGTGATCGAGGAGGGTTTTCAGCGTTTCGCGGCGATCCTGTAGCGGTGCGTGACGCAGGTCCTGGCCACCCAGAAAGGGCAGGTCGAATACGTAGTAAGTGATGTGCTCGTCCTGCTCGGTGTCGAAGGCGTTCTGTAACGCCTGGAAGTCCGCTGCGCCATTTTCGTCAGCCACTACCATTTCGCCATCCAGCCAGGCCGAATCGATGCCCAGGGCGCGCAATGCTGCGACTTGGCGGGGCATCTTGCTGCTCCAGTCATGGCCGTTGCGGGTGAATAGCCGCACATCGTCGCCGTCGATACGAGCCAGGATGCGATAGCCATCGAACTTGACCTCATAGCGCCAGTCGCCCTGGGGCGGCGTGTCCACCAAGGTGGCCAGCTGTGGCTGCAACTGGTTCGGCAATGCGGCTTGGCGAACCTTGCCGGGGCGCTTGCGCGTAGCCCGCGGCTTGGTGGCGGCTTGCCTGGCTGCCGGCTTGCGGGGGATCAGGGTGCGGTCACTGAGCACACTGTCGGGCTGCGCGTCGACGATGCTGTACTCGGCTTCGCTACGGGCCTGGGCATCGTGGGATTTGACCAGCATCCATTGTTCTTTCTTGCCCGCCAGGTGGGTGCGGAACAGGTTCCACACCCCGGACAGTTTTTCGCCTTGCAAACGAAACTTGAGCTTGCCCTTGGCATAGCCCTCATGGGCGTCGCCCTCCGGCTCCCAGATGCCGCGATCCCAGACGATGACATCGCCAGCCCCGTAGTGGCCTTCAGGGATGTGGCCCTCGAAATCGGCATAGTCCAGCGGGTGGTCCTCGACGTGCACGGCCAGGCGGCGCACGTTCGGGTCCAGCGACGGGCCTTTGGGGATCGCCCAGCTCTTCAACGTACCGTCCAACTCCAGGCGGAAATCATAATGCAGGTGGCTGGCGTCGTGTTTCTGAATGCAGAACTGCAGCGCATGGGCTTTTTTGCCACGGCTGCGTTTGCCACTGGGCTCGGGCGTTGCGTTGAAGTCGCGCTTGCGCGCGTATTCCTGCAGGGGCTTGGCCATGTCCGGCTCCGGGCAAATCGCACTCTGTAGAGGTGGGAGGCGCCGGGCAGGCAGGGAGTTCAAAAAACTCTGAATCTTCGGCCACCCGATGCAGTCGACCGAATGCAGCCAACTGACGGAGAACGTACATGGCCCGAACAGAAGATCCTAAGCCCTACACCCCAACCGAGATCGACGACACCGAGGACCGCATGGGCAGCGTGCACGAACTGGACTTCGATGAGCGCCTTGACGAACGCCAGGGGCGAGTAGGGGACGAGCGCCCGGCGAGCGAGATCGAGCGCGAATTTCCACCAGAGCGTGTTGCCGAAAGCGGCATGACGGGTGGCGAAGCGCTGAGCGACAGCCTGCATGAAGACAACGTCACCTACGACGACCTGAGCCCGGATACGCTGCTGGATGAAACCGGCGCCCGTGACCCCCACGAGCCCGGCGGCGGCGTCGGCCCGGCTGACATGGACCTGCGCGAAGTGGATGCCGACGAAATTGGTGGCGGCTTTGGGCTGGATGAAGCCGAGCTGGCACGTTCCGCACCGCTTGACGGGGAACCCTGGACCGATGATGTGATCGATGACGAGGAGAGCAGATCATGAACCAGCAACGTTGTGCCTGTACCGACTGTTCCTGCACCGTGGATGCCAATGCCTTGCAGCGTGACGGCAAGGCCTATTGCTGTGAGGCCTGCGCCAACGGCCATAGCCATGGCGAGGGCTGCAGGATGCAAGCCTGCCATTGCAGCGAAAAACCGGACGAAAATGCCGTAGACAATGCGCTGGATGAGACCTTCCCGGCGAGCGACCCGATTTCCCCTTGAGCTCGCCTTGTTGGCGCGGCACCACGCCGCGCCGACGTTAAGCGCGCCTGCCCCGCACCATCAGGTTTGCACCGAATTGTCGCGCTGGCGCATGGCCTTGGCGCGCTTCTCAAGCACCAGATAAGTCACGATCGCAACCACCAGCGGTATCAGGTAGTACAGGGTGCGATAGCCCAAGAGCGCGGCTACCAGCGTGCCCTGCGCCATCTGCCCGTGCAGCAGGGCGAGGAACACCGCTTCCAGCACACCCAGGCCCGCCGGGATATGTGCAACCACGCCTGCCACGCAACTGATCAACAGGATTCCGAGGATGGCGGGGTAGAAGGCGTCGCCCGGCAGCAACCAGTAAATCAGCAGCGCCATCAATGCCCAGTTGCTGGCCCCCAGCGCTACCTGGCAGAGCGCAAGGCGCAGGGTTGGCAAAGTGACTTCGTGCTCGCGCCAGCGCCACGTGCGCTTCTTGGCCAGGCCACAGGCCAGCAGATACGCCGCGGTGATTGCCAGCAACAGCACGCCGATCAGGCGCAGCCCTGTGGTGCCCACAGCCCAGTTGCCCGGCAGTTCGACCAGACCCAGGGCGAACACACTGCCGGCCAGCAGCATATAGCCCATCCAGTTGGTGAGCAGGCCCAGCGTGAGAATGCGCGTGATGGTGGGGGTATCGAGCCCAAGGCGCCCATACAGGCGGTAGCGCAAGGCAACCCCGCCGACCCAGGTGGTGAAGTTGAGGTTGAACGCGTAGCACACGAAGGCGACCGGCAGCACTTGCCGGGCGGGCAGCTGATGACCGGTGTAGGCGCGGGCCAGCAGGTCGTAGCTGGCGAACGTCAGGTAACTGCACACCGCAATTGCCAGGCCGATCACCAGCGTTCCAGGCTTGTAGGCGAGCAGCGACTGGCGCACTTCGTTCCAGTCCAGGTTGCGCGCCAATTGGTACAGCAGCACAGGGATCAGGATCAGGAACGCTACCGTCAATACGCGCTTGGCCCAGGTTTGCCAGGTTGTCCGTGCCATCAGGTATTGCCCTCGTGCAGGTCGCCGGCCGGGGCCTCGACGTCTGGCTGCAGCGAACGCAGCCGTTGGCGGTGTGCGGGCAACCAGCCGGCGATGCGCGGGAAAAGGCGCGCCGCATGGAAGCAGGCGAAGATCAGCGGTGCCCGCCACCAGTAGCCACGGATCATGCGTTCCAGAGTCACCGGCTTGCACTGCTCGTGCGCAAGTGACTGCAGGTGCTCCCCGAGCAATTGGTTGAAAGCGCGGTCGCGGATGAACAGGTTGGCTTCCAGGTTCAGCGACAGGCTCAGCGGGTCGAGGTTGCTGGAACCCACGGTCGCCCACTCGTCGTCCACCAGCGCCACTTTGCCGTGCAAGGGCCGCTTGCAGTATTCATGAATGACCACGCCATCACGCAGCAGGTAGTTGTACAGCAACCGCGACAGTGCACGGACCCAGCGCATGTCTGGCTGCCCCTGCAGGATCAGGTGCACAGCCACCCCGCGGCGGGCAGCGTTGCGCAACTCGCGCAGCAGCCGGTAGCCGGGGAAGAAGTAGGCATTGGCCACTACGATACGTTCTTTGGCACCGCGAAACGCCTGCAGGTACTGGCTTTCGATGGCTGTCCTGCGCACGCCATTGTCACGCTCTACCAGCACGGCGGTGGTGGACCCGGCGGGCTCGGTCAACGGCCGCACGGCGCTTGGTTCCTGCAGCACCGGCGACATCAGGCGCTTGCTGGCGGCATGCACCTGTGCCACCACTGGGCCGGTTACCTCGACGGCATAGTCCTGCTTGGCCATGGGGCCGAAGTCGCCCAGGTGATCGGCGCTGTAGTTGATGCCGCCAATGAAGGCCCGCTCGCCATCGATGACCACGATCTTGCGGTGCAGGCGCCGGAACAGGTTGGTACGCATGCCCACCAGGCGCGGCTGCGGGTCGAAGGCGTGGAAACTCACGCCGGCATCTGTCATGGCCGCGATGAACGGCGCGGGCAGGTCGCCGGTACCGTAGCCGTCCACCACCACTTCGACACGCACGCCGCGGCGGGCCGCGTCGATCAGCGCCTGCTGCAGTTGTCGGCCGACCTTGTCGTCGAAAATGATGAAGGTTTCCAGCAGGATTTCCTCCTGGGCACGGGCCATGGCCTCGAACACACAGGGGTAATATTGCTCGCCGTTGATCAGCAACTTGATATTGTTGCCCTCTACCCAAGGTCTGTTCACAGATGAATCTCCGCGGCCAATGGTGCGTGGTCGGAAAGGTGCGACCACGGGTAATTCGACAGTACCTGGGCAGCGCTCGGCATGGCGTTGCGCAGGTAGATGCGGTCAAGGCGCAGCAGCGGCAGACGCGCCGGGAAGCTGCGTGCCGGAGTGCCGAAGCGCTCGCCGAAGGCCTCTACCAGGTGCTCGCCCAACACGGCATCTGCCTTCAGGCGCCAGTCGTTGAAATCGCCGGCGACGATGACCGGTGCTTGCGGCGGCAGGCTGGCCAGCAGGTCGAGCAAGAGTTGGATCTGGCTTTGCCGATGCGCTTCGCGCAGGCCCAGGTGCACACAAATGGCGTGCACCTGGTCGTGCCCTGGCACCTCGAGTTGGCAATGCAGCAGGCCGCGTTGTTCCTTGCCTTGCACCGACACATCGAGGTTGTTGAAGCGCTGGATGGGAAATTTGGACAGCAAGGCGTTGCCGTGGTCACCCTGCGGATACACGGCATTCCGGCCATAGGCGAACTGGGGCCACATGCTGTCGGCAAGGAATTCATATTGCGGGGTATCAGGCCAGGCCGGGTGGCGCAAGGCATGTTGCTGATGGCTGCCATGCACTTCCTGCAGGAACACCAGGTCTGCGCCGGTGGCACGAACCGCTTCACGCAGCTCAGGCAGGATGAAGCGGCGATTGAAGAAGGTGAACCCCTTGTGCACGTTCAGCGTGAGCACGTTCAAGCGGCGCACGGCGGTGGACTGATCGGTGCTGCGCGGCAAAGCAGTCATGGGTTCGTTCACAAGGCCACCTCCGGCACCACGCCCGGTTCGGTCATCAGTTCGTGGTCCAGCGACAGCTTCTGCAGCAAACGGCGGGCGTCGTAGGGCGCATGGACCTTCTGGTCATTGTCGAAGTAACAGTACACGTCACGCGCCGCGCGCCGAGGTGGCGGCCCCGGCACGATCAGGCGCGCGTCGTCTGCCTGGCCGCCCTGGCTCCAGTGCAGGATGCGCTGTTTCCAGCGGCGTAACGCACGCGCGGTGTAGCCACTGCTATAGAGCTCCACGTCGCCGTGCAGGCGCATGTACACGAAGTCTGCGGTGACATCTTCGGCATGCGGCCACTTGCCGGCACTGTCCGCAACCACCAGCGCAACACGGTGCTTGCGCAGCAGCTTGATGAACGCCTCGCAAAGAAAACTCTCGTGGCGGACCTCCACCGCGTGGCGCAAACGTACATTACCGGTGATTGCAAGGCCGCCACTGTCCCGCAGGCGTTCGGCACAGCCCTGTGCGCATGCGCGCGCAGCTTTGCGGTCACGTGGCAGCAACTGCAGGAACCGGGCAAAACGCTCTTCGTCAAACTTCATGTTCGGTGGGAACTGCCACAGGAACGGCCCCAGCTTGTCGCCTAGCAGTAGCGGGCCAGAGGCGAAGAAGTTGGCCACTGGCTCTTCAACCTCCTTCAGGCGCAGCACATGGGTGATGTAACGTGGCCCCTTGACCGCGAAAACGAAGCCATCCGGCGTTTCATCACGCCAGCGCAGGTAGCGCTCTGGGGTTTGCAAGCTGTAGAACGAGCCGTTTATCTCGATGCTGTTCACGGCCCGCGAGGCGAACGCCAGTTCATCGTCCTGGCGCAGGCCCTTGGGGTAGAAGTCCTTGCGCCAGGGGCCATAGCGCCACCCGGAAATGCCGATGCGGATATCGCTCACGCCGTCGTCCTCATCACCGGTTCCTTGTTCGGTTACTGTGGTATTGCGACTGGCGCAGAGGGCCAAGGGTTCACCGCGTGTGATCAACGGGAACGGCCACTGACAGGTTGAACTTTGCCCGCGCAGACGATTCCACCGGGTAAGCGCCCCAGGCGCGCGAGCCCAGGAATTGACCTGCCAACCCTGGAGGCAAGCATGGCCAGACACATCATTCATTTCACCGGGCCGATCAATTCGTCGACCTGTGGCAACCTGATCAATACCTGCTCAAAGGCATTGCAGCAGGGCGCCGAGGTGCTGCAACTGAACATCGCTACCATGGGCGGCGAGTGCAGCTACGGCTTTACCTTGTACAACTTCCTGCGGGCGCTGCCGGTGCCGGTGCATACGCACAACCTGGGCACCGTCGAGTCCATGGGTAATATCCTGTTCCTGGCCGGGGAGTGGCGCACGGCATGCAGCTACAGCAAGTTCCTGTTCCACCCGTTCCACTGGACCTTGCACGGCTCGGTCGACCATTCACGCATGGCCGAATATGCGATGAGCCTGGATTACGACCTGCAGCTGTACGCGCAGATTGTGGCCGAGCGCACAGAAGGTGCGCCCGAGGTGCTGGACGTGCCGCGCTACCTCATGGCGTACCCGCGAATTCTGGGGCCGCAGGAAGCACTGCAAAGCGGCGTGATCCATGCCATCGACGAGATGCCGATTACGCTGGACATGAACCAGTGGAGCGTGCACGCCTGAGGTTCATGCCGGCCGACCATCAGTAAGGCACCGTGCCGATCAAGGTTTCGATGGCCTCCACCAGTTCGTCGTAGCCGACCGGCTTGTTCAGGTGCCGGTCGAAGCCGGACTGGCGTGACTTGTGCTGGTCTGCGCTGGCACCGTAGCCGGTGAGGGCAATGGCCGGGGTGTGGCGCAGATGGGCGTGGCTGCGCAGCGCCTTGATCAAGGCATGGCCATCCAGCACCGGCATGCCGATGTCGGAGAGGATGATGTCGAACGCCTCACCGGAGGCCACCTCCAGCGCCTCGCGGGGGCGGCTGAAGGCGCGCACGCTGGCGTTTTCCATTTCCAGCAGCTCTTGCATGATCTCCAATACCTCTACCGAGTCATCCACCAGCAACACGCGCACGCCGTGCAGCCGGCCCTCCCGGGACTGCTCTGCAGGATTGGCGCAAGGCGGCGACTGCACGTTGCACAGGGGCAGGCAAACGGAGAAGGTGCAGCCCAAGCCCAAGCCGGCCGAACTGGCCTGCACGGTGCCGCCCTGGGCTTCGACCAACTGGCGTACCAACGAAAGGCCGATGCCCAGGCCTTCACGGTTCTGATTGGCCAGCTGGGGAGCCTGGCTGAACAGGTCGAAGATGTGCTCCAGGCTGTCGGGGCTCAAGCCTACGCCCTGGTCAATCACCTGCAGGCGTGCCTGTTGATCGTCACGGCTCAACACCAGGCGTATCTCACTGCCTGCCGGGCTGAATTTCAGGGCATTGTTCAGCAGGTTCCAGATGATCTGCTCCAGGCGCGTGACATCGCCTTCGATCATCACTGGCAAGCCGTCGGCAGGCAGCTCCAGGCGCACCAGACAGGGGTGTTGCTCAGCCACCACCACAGCGTGGATGCCGCGCAGGATGGCGCCAAGGTCTACCGGCTCGGTCTTGAGCTTGAGCTTGCCGGTACGGATGCGTGCCACATCCAGCAGGTCATCGATGATCCTGGCCTGGCTGCCAACCGCCTCGCAGATGGTGGCAACGGCCTTGCTGGCGTTGCCGATCTGCTTGATCGAGGGCAGGCGGCGGAGCATTTCCGCATTCAGCTGAATCAGGTTCAGTGGGTGCTTCAGTTCATGCGACATGATGGCGAAGAACTCATCCTTCATGTGGCTGGTGGTTTGCGATTCCGCCAGTTGCTTGCTCAAGCGTTCTTCGCCCAGGCGCACATGCTCTTCGGCAGCGTGGCTGCTGCTGATGTCGATGAAGGTCAGGACGGTGCCGTCGATTTTCTGCTCGCTGGAGCGGTAGGGCAGCAGGCGTGCCAGGTACCAGTGGTCGCGCTGGCCGCCAACTTCCCGCTCGATAACGGCCTCACCCTGGGCCACGGCGCGGGCATCATCAGCCATGGCCGGGTAGTCCAGGCGGTGCGTGATGTCGAGCAATGAGCGGCCGGTATCGACCGGTAAAATGTTGAACAGGTCGGCGGCGCGCGGCGTGAACCAGCGGATATGCAGGTTGCGGTCGACGAACACGGTGGCGATTTCGGTGCAGGCGATCAGGTTGCTCAGGTAGTCGTTGACCTTGTCGGTCTCTTCCACCTTGTTCTTCAACTCGTAGTTGACGGTGAGCAACTCCTCGTTGATGGACTGCAGCTCCTCCTTGCTGGTTTCCAGCTCTTCGCTGGCCGAACGCAGCTCTTCGTTGATTGCCTGCATTTCTTCGTTGGAGGCCGTGAGTTCCTCGCTGGATACCTGCGACTGCTCGATGGTTTCCTGCAGCTGCAGGCGGGTACGCTGGAGTTCACGCTCCAGGTTGTGCAGGACCATGCTGTCGGTCTGGCGGATGACGCCCGGCAGTGGCAGGGAAGGGTCGGGCACCCGCTGCTCGAACACCACCAGCAGGCAATCGCCGTTGTGCACGTCGTCCTTGTAAGGCTGCACGGTGATTTCCACCTGCAACGGCTGTTGGCCATCGCCCAGGTCGACCGGCCGGGAGGTGACCGCTTCGGTGCCTTGGCGCGCCTGGAACAGCGTACTGCGCAGCGCCAGGCGCAGGCTCGGCAGCACCAGGCCGAGCAGATTGCGGCTGGGCTCGCCGCCGCCCAGTTGCAGGAAGCGCCCGACACCCTCGCTCATGTGCAGGATATTGCCGTCCACATCCGCGATCAGGCTGGCCGGCATGCGCAGGGCCAGCGCGCGGTGGTGCAGTTCGGCATAGGAGGGCTTGCGCCCGGGCTTGACCTTGGCCAACGGGTCCAATGGCAGGCTGGCGCCAGTGCTGCCAGGCACCTGCCGCTCGGCGCGGCGCCCGGCATTGCTGACGTCACGGGCGCGGAAGATACGGTTACGCTTGTCCACCGGCGCGAACAGTTCACCCACCACGTCGGCTGACTCGGACGAGCCCAGGAACAGATGGCCGCCAGGGCGCAAGGCAAAGTGGAACATCAACAGGATGTCGCGTTGCACTTCGCGGTCGAGGTAGATCAGCAGGTTGCGGCAGACAATGAGGTCAATTTGCGAAAAGGGTGGGTCCGACAGCAGGTTGTGGCGCGCGAACAACACTTTTTCGCGCACTTCCTTGCGCACCCGGTAATGCTGGTCTTCCTTGACGAAGAACTGGCGCAGCCGGCTGGGCGGCACATCGGTCACGATCGCTTCGGAGTAAAAGCCGGTACGGGCGATGCCGATGGCCCGCTCATCGAGGTCGGTGGCAAACACCTGGACCTTGCGGTTGCGCTGCTCCAGCGCAAGTTGCTCACAGATCAGCATGGCCAGGCTGTAGGCCTCTTCGCCGGTGGAGCAGCCGGCCGACCAGACGCGGATCTCGTCATGGCCGTCGACGGGGTCATGCTCGCTGGCCAGCTGGGGCAGCACGTGCCGCTCCAGGGCCTCGAAGGCTTCGCGGTCGCGGAAGAAGTTGGTCACGCCGATCAGCATGTCTGCCAGCAACGCCGTGGACTCGGCGGGGTTCTGCTCGAGGTAGTGCAAGTAGCCGGCGAGGTTGCTTTGCCCGGTCACGTGCAGGCGGCGTTCAATGCGCCGCAGCACGGTGGCGCGCTTGTAGTGCTGGAAATCGTGCCCCGTGTTGCTGCGCAACTGCAGGAGGATCTCCTCCAGCAGCGGCTCGCTGGCCTGCGCGTCGCCTACGCGGGTGCCCAGCGCCGGGGGCAGGGTGTCATCCTCGATTTCCGGCAACCTGACCTGGCGGGCGTTACGCCACAGCTCCAGCAGCTTTTGTGGCATCTCGGCCACGGGCAGCACCAGGTCGACCATGCCGGTTTCGATGGCAGCCCGGGGCATGCTGTCGTACTGGGCATCGTCCGGGGTCTGAACCAGGGTCACGCCGCCTTGCTCCTTGATCCGCGACAGCCCCACGGCACCGTCGGCGCCGGTGCCCGACAACACCACGCAGAATGCATGGTCCTTGTGCACGTCGGCCAGGTCGCGGAAGAACAGGTCAATGGCCACGTGGTCGCCACGGCGGCGATTGGCGGGGGTCACGCGCAGGTAGCCGTCATTGGTCGAGAGGCGATTGGCCGGGGAGATGACATACACATGGTTACGCTCGATCGGCACCGGCTCGGTGACTTGGCGCACGGGCATCTGCGTGGTGGCCTGGATGATCCGGTCGGCCACGCTCTGATGATCCGGCGACAAGTGCAGCACCACCACGAACGCCATGCCGCAGTCGCTTGGCATATGCCGGAACAGCGTGCAGATGGCCTCCAGGCCACCCGCGGAGGCACCGATGCCCACCACCGGAAAGTCCAAGTGGCTTGGGCTGAGTGCAGGGTTTTGCGGCGCGGCGGGTTGCTTGGGCGAGGACTTCATCGACGGAGCCTTGTACAAGAGCCTTACGGGCGGTGCGTGACTGTGCAGTCACACCTGGATAGTGGGGCGATTATAGGCCGCTACCCTGCAGTTGTGACTGCTGCATGAGCGATAAAGTGCGCCCCGCCTGCAAACGGGGCGCAAATAGTTGGCCTGCACGTGTTTCGGGCCACCGGTCAGCTGCCGTCAAAACGTGTGAGCCAAGCGGGCAATTACAGGTTCGGAATCTGAACATGGCAACCTGGGGTGCGTGCACTGTATGAACGCACAGGTTGTGCGACCGCCTATTCATCGCAAGGAGAAACTACATGGCACAAGATCAGGAAAGTACCCGCCAGCGCGGCGGAACCAAAGAAACCAACCCGGGCAATTTCGCCAACGACCGTGAGCGGGCATCGCGCGCTGGGCACAAAGGCGGCCAGGCGTCGGGCGGCAACTTCGCCAATGATCGCCAGCGGGCATCGGAAGCCGGACGCAAAGGTGGCCGGAACAGCCACGGCACACGCAGCGAGTGAAGGTACTGCGCGAGCGGTAGTGTGCCTGTAGGCGTGCACCGCTCGGGCGCCGCCGGTGCCTGTCGATCGATATTTTTTGAATCTTCTGCTGCTGCCCCGATCAATCAGGGAGTCATCCACGGAGAAGAGGAGGCCCCTGCGATGCCTGCCCCACAGCTGTTCATCATCGATTACCAACTGCATGGTCAGCCGCGCAGTTTCATCATTCGCCTGGACCGCCTGGACAATGCCGAAGCCTGGCATTGGGCAAGTTGCGATGCGGGCATTGGGATCATCCCCAAATTCGGGCGGGAAAAGATCAGGAAGGTCAGCCGCCCGATGGCTGAACGGTATGGGATTACTGCGGTGAGCTGGCGCCTGTCGGGGAGCAAACCGAATCAGTCGGTGGGCGACCCTGCGGCCATTGTCAAGCGGTAGCGCAGGGGCTGCTGCGGTTCCCTCCGCCCCCAGATAGCCCCAGTTCCGAGTACCGATTTGCTGAGAAATGAGGGGAGCGGCCTGCAGCCGCTCCCCTCGCATGCTTCTGACAACTTTCGCGTTACAGCACCTTGTCGAGTGTGATCGGGAACTCCCTCACGCGTTTGCCGGTTGCGTGGTAGATGGCGTTCGCCACTGCGGCAGCCACGCCGACCACGCCGATTTCGCCCACACCCTTGGACCCCAGCTCATTGACGACATCGTCGTGCTCTTCAACAAAGAACACGTCGATATCACCACAGTCCGCGTTCACCGGGATGTGGTACTCCGCAAGGTTGTGATTGACGATGCGACCCAGGCCATGGTCGGTCAAGGCCTCTTCATGCAGTGCCATGCCGATACCCCATACCACGCCGCCCAGGATCTGGCTGCGGGCCGTTTTCGGGTTGACCACGCGGCCCGCCGCCACGGCGCTGACCACTCGGGTGACCTTGATCATGCCAAGGTCTTCGTCGACCTGGACTTCGACGAACACCGCCGAGTGGGTCGCCGTGGAAAACGGTTGGCGCCTTGCACCAGGCTCAGCGTCGATTTGCACTTCGAACTGCGCGCCGGGGGCACTGGCGACGATATCTGCCAAGGCCACGCGAAAACTACCCGCGTGCAGGTAACCATCCGCGAAGACGATGTCCTCCCGCGCTGCGCTCGCCACTTGCGGATGCACCTTGCGGGCATGCTCCAGCACCTTGGTACGCAACACCTGGCAAGCCTGGCGCACGGCCGAGCCAACCGACGATACCGTGAACGACCCGCCCTGCAGGGGCGCGGTGGGCAGGGACGAGTCACCTAGCACGAAGGTGACATCCTCCACGCTGACGCCCGCAGCGTCGGCTGCAATCTGGGTCATGACGGTGTAGGTGCCGGTGCCGATATCGGTGGTGGCGCTGCTGACGGTGAGGTGGCCTTTGGCATCCAGGCGCGCTTTCGCGCTGGCCTTCATTTGCATGGCCTCCCAGACGCCGCCCGCCATTCCCCAACCGACCAACTGGTTGCCAGTGCGCATGCTGCGCGGTTGCGGGTTGCGGTGCTGCCAACCGAAACGCTCACTGCCTTGCTGGTAGCACGCCAGCAGTTCCTTGCTGGAGTAGGGCTTGCCCTCGTTGCCGTTGTTGGCGGCAAAATTACGCCGGCGCAGCTCTACCGGGTCGATATCAGCGGCACAGGCAAGCTCATCCATCGCGCACTCAAGCGCAACCACGCCTGAACCGGCCCCAGGGGCACGCATGTCCAGGGGCGTGTACACATCCAGCGAGGCCAGGCGGTAGTTGAGTTCAACGTTGTCGCACTGGTAGAGCATGCCGCTCCATTCCACCAGGTGCTCGGTGAAGTCTTCGAAGCGCGAGGTCTGCCCCAGCCCATCGTGACCGACCGCCAGCAAGCGCCCATCTGCAGCTGCCCCCAGGCGCAAACGCTGCTCGGTGCGGGGCCGGTAGCCGAACGTGAACATTTGCTGGCGCGTCAGGGTGACGCGCACAGAGCGCTGAAGATGCAGCGCCGCCATTACTGCCAGGGGCAGCTGGTACTGCGGGCGCAGGCCCGAGCCGAAGGCACCGCCGACGAAGGCTGCGTGCACACGGATCTGGGCCTTGGGCAGGCCGAACACCTTGTGCAGGTAGTCCTGGCAGTTCTGCGTGCCTTGGGTCTTGTCATGAATTTCCAGGCTGCCGTCGGGCTTGTAGTGCACGGTGGAGGCGTGGGGCTCCATCGGGTTGTGGTGCTCGTTGGCAGTCAGGTAGGTAGCATCGACCTGCACGGGTGCCCCAGCGAAACTGCCAGCGAAGTCGCCACGCGGGGCCGGTGTTTCTGCCGGCGCCACATGCGACGCCTTGGTAGCGCCCAGGTCTGTCTCGTGAGGTTCCTCGGCGTATTCGATCCGGATCAATGAGCCTGCATACCGGGCCACCTCCAGGGTGTGCGCCACCACCAGCGCCAGGGGTTGCCCGCTATACAGCACTCGATCGTTGAACAGGGGCCGAAAGGGCGCGCCCTCAGCTGCATCGGCGTCGCTGTAGTCATCGTCATAACTGGAAATATGCGGACGGTGCCCATGGTCGAGCACCGCGACAACGCCGGGTACGCCCAGCGCCTCGGTAGCGTCGATGCGCAGTACACGGCCGCGGGCGATGGTACTGGACACCACGCTGCCATGGAGCAGGCCGTCTTTTGGGTATTCGCCCGCATAGCGTGCCTGGCCGGTGACTTTAGCCACGCCATCCACGCGATCCAGAGGGGTACCGACTACCGATTTGTTGTTGACCATGGTCATGCCCCCACACCAGCGGCACGGTGCGCCGCGTCAGTCAATGCACGCACGATTGCACGCTGCGCCAGTGTTACTTTGAAACCGTTGTGGCTCAGCGGCTGTGCGCCTTGGAGCAGCGCCTGTGCGGCGTTATCGAACAGCGCCTCGGAAGGCACCTGGCCAACCAGCAGGCTTTCCACCGCCGGGTCGCGCCATGGTTTGTGCGCTACACCGCCCAGCGCCAGGCGGGCGTGCTGAATCACATCGCCATCCAAGCGCAAGGCCGCAGCGACCGACACCAGCGCAAACGCGTAGGAGGCTCGGTCTCGAATTTTCAGGTAGCGGTAATGCTGTTCGAACAGCGGTGGCGGCAGCTCTACGGCCGTTACCAGTTCATCGGCTGCCAGCTGGTTATCACGCTCCGGATTGTTCTCCGGCAGGCGATGGAAATCTGCGAACGGGATCTGGCGTTTACCAGCCGGTCCCTCTACGTGCACCACGGCTTCGAGTGCTGCCAGTGCTACGCACATGTCGGACGGATGAGTGGCCACACAGGCTTCACTGGCGCCAAGAATGGCGTGTATGCGGTTGCGGCCGCTACGAGCAGGGCATCCGCTGCCGGGTTCACGTTTGTTGCAGGGGGTGCCGGTATCGTAGAAGTAGTAACAGCGTGTGCGCTGGAGCAAGTTGCCGCCGGTACTGGCCATGTTTCTCAACTGCGGTGAAGCGCCCGCCAGGATAGCCTGTGACAGCAACGGGTATTGTTGCTCGATCATCGGGTGCCAGGCCAGGTCGGCATTGCTGACCAGGGCACCGATCATGACGCCACCGTTGGCAGTGGGGTGCAGCCCATCCAGCGCCAAGCCTGAGATATCGATCAGGCGCTCGGGGCGGACCACGTTTTCCTTCATCAGGTCGACCAGGTTGGTGCCCCCGGCAATAAAGCGCGCGCTGTCGCCAGCCAGGCTCACGGCTTCGCTGACTGACGCAGGCTTGTGGTAGCTGAAGGGCATCATGGCTTCGCCCCCCGTTGTGGTTGATCCGGGTGTGCCATCAGCGGCTGGGCTTCTTCGATTGCTGCGACGATGTTGCCATAGGCGCCACAGCGGCAAAGGTTGCCGCTCATCTGCTCGCGAATGGCCTCGCGGCAGTCGGCACGTCCTTCACCCACAAGCCCGACGGCAGAGCAGATCTGCCCAGGTGTGCAGTACCCGCACTGAAACGCATCGTGGGTGATGAAAGCCCGTTGCATAGGGTGCAGCACGTCGCCGCTGGCCAGCCCCTCGATGGTCACCAAGTCTGCGCCGTCGCACATGATGGCCAGGGTCAGGCAAGCATTGACGCGCTTGCCGTCGCGCAACACCGTGCAGGCGCCACATTGGCCGTGGTCGCAGCCTTTTTTGGTACCTACCAGGTCCAGCTGTTCACGCAACAGGTCGAGCAGGGTGGTCCACGGGTGGACTGCCAGTGTTCGTGGCTGACCATTGAGGGTCAGGCAGATGGGGTGTTCTGCAGCCCCATTGGAAGAGAGCGCGCTCATGGAAGGTCCTCACGGTCAGGGTTCACGCAGTTGGCTGCGTCTTTGTTGTGCGACCCGGGAGGTTGCGAAAACGTTCCACCGGTTTGCCAGGCGTGGAAAGGTGGTTGCGGGCATGGCGTGACGGCGTGCAGGCGTTATGGTGGTGAGCCGCGGGACTGAGTGCGAAGTTCGGGAGTGCTGGCCGGTAACCAAGAAGGCATCAGCGGGCGAGGGTGCGTGACCACCTGGATACGAACCGTGGCTGAATCATTGACGGGAAAGGGCCGAGATATTAGCGATCTACACCATTAACTCAACTAATAGTCAGAGATAAGATCTGATCACTGTACTAAAGCGCCTGGCCTAGTAACCACGGGGTTCTAGCTGAGATGGTCGCTTAGTATGTGTACTAACCATCTGTACGGTGCCAATCTGTAGATCCCGAGGGCTGCGCGCAATTTACCCGGGCTATGGCCCAATGATCCGCGTCGATGCGATCTGGCTGGTCACCGAGCCGATGGACATGCGCGCCGGTACCGAAACCGCTGGCGAATACGACAGGAAGTAGCGGCGCCGATCATCAAAACACTGCATGAGTTCACTACCCATCATGCCTTCTCCAACTGACGAGACGTGCAGTCGCTCGAGGTAATAAGGGCCAGCCCCATTTCTGATAGTGGACGAGCCAACTCACCAATCTCGAGTGCCCGGCTACTGGATGCATTGCCCCCGACGGCGCGTTTTTTTACACCTTGGGCGATAGCGGCAAGTCGGAAGAAACTGAATGCCAGGTAGAAGTTCCAGTTTTCAATCCCCTCCAATCCCATGCGCGCACAATAGTTCGCAACATAGGTCGCCTCGCTTGGTACGCCCAAGACTTCACGGTCGAGGCCGCCCAATCCTTGGATTAGGCCGTTATTCGGCATGCGCCACTGCATGCACTGATAGGCCAAGTCGGCAAAGGGGTGGCCCAATGTGGACAGCTCCCAATCGACCACTGCCAGGATCCGTGGTTCGGTGGGATGGAACAGCAAATTGTCTATGCGATAGTCGCCATGCACCAGACTTATGCGGCCGTCTTCTGGAGGTACCAACAGGGGTAACTGCTCAATCAACTGGTCCATGGCCGGGTTGATGTCGGTTTCGCTTGCCTGGTATTGCTGTGTCCAGCGCACGATTTGCCGTTCGAAGTAGTTTCCGGCCCGGCCATAATCACGCAGCCCGATTACGTCGACGTCCAGGCGGTGCATTGCTGCCAAGACGCGGTTCATTTCGTCGTAGTAAGCAGCCCGTTGATCGGGCTCGATCTCAGGCAGTGCTGGGTTCCAGAAAATTCGTGCTTCAACATATGACATGAGGTAGAAGTCACTGCCGATGATGCTCGCGTCCTCGCAGAGGTGGTAGGCATCGGCTACCGGCACATCGGTATGTTTGAGTGCTTGCATCACTCGGAACTCGCGGTCGATGGCGTGAGCGGACTTCAGCAGCTCTCCCCATGGCTTACTACGCAGCACGTAATCGACGCCGCTTGTGCGCAACCGGTATGTCGGGTTCGATTGGCCTCCGGCAAACTTTTCCAAGGTGACTGGCCCGTTGAAACCGGGCAAGACGGATTCTAGGTAAGCACAGAGGCGCTCGCTGTCGATGTCTGCGATTTGGGTCATGGTGTTCAATTCCTCAAGCCGTGTAGCGTTTGATGACAGCTTTACCCAAAGCAGCCATGTGCACCTGGTCAGGACCATCGGCCAAGCGGACGGTCCGGGCATAAGCGAAGGCGCGCGGGAGGAAGCTGTCTTGGCAAACACCCAGGGCGCCATGCGCCTGAATGGCTCTGTCGATAACCTGCTGGGCCATGGTCGGCGCGACGATCTTGATCATCGAGATCAGATCCCGAGCGTCCTTGTAGCTTGTACGGTCCATCTTGTCGGCAGCTTTCAAAGTCAGGAGGCGCGCTTGTTCGATATCACACAGCGACCGCGCGATATCTTCGCGAATCGATCCTTGCTCAGAAAGTTTCTTACCGAACGCGACCCGCTGCTCCACCCGGGAACACATCAGTTCCAAGGCCCGCTGAGCGCAACCGATGAGGCGCATGCAGTGGTGGATACGGCCGGGGCCCAAGCGACTCTGCGCAATCTCGAAACCCTGTCCGGCTTCGCCAATTCTGTTGCTGACCGGGACGCGCACGTTGTCAAAGAGGATTTCAGCATGCCCATGGGGTGCATCGTCGTCACCGAATACCCGTAGCGGGGGGAGGGTCTTAAGGCCAGGGGTATCCATGGGCACGATGACTTGCGTCTGCTGACGATGCGGTGGAGCGTGCGGGTCAGTCTTACCCATAACGATCAGGAATGCGCAGCGAGGATCTGGCGCGCCGGTGGTCCACCACTTGTGACCGTTGATGACATAGTCGTCACCATCCTGCTCAATGCGGCATTCGATGTTGGTTGCATCGGAGGAGGCGACGGCAGGCTCAGTCATCGCGAAAGCAGATCGTATTTCGCCATTGAGCAACGGCTGCAGCCACTGACGCTTCTGTGCCTCGGTCCCGTAGCGGGCCAGCAATTCCATATTGCCGGTATCCGGCGCATTGCAATTGAAAACTTCCGGACCGATCAGCGAGCGCCCCATGATTTCGGCCAGCGGAGCATATTCCAGGTTGGTCAATCCAGAACCGTAATCATCGAACTCCGCTAAAAACAGGTTCCACAGCCCTGCACTCCGAGCCCGAGTCTTGAGTTCCTCCATTACTGGTGGAATAACCCAGCGGTTAACTGAGCGGTCAATGTAGTCGTGGTACTCGTGCTCCGCCGGATAGACGTGTTCCTCCATGAACCTCTCGAGCCGGTTGATGAGATCCTGGACCTTTTGACTGTATTCAAAATGCATACCGCTATTCCTCAAGGGGGACAAGCTGACGTGGGATAATCACATCGATAATTAACGGGTCTGGCGAAGTTCTAAGGCACGAGATCTTTATGAATGCAGGTCCATTAATGTTCTGAATTCATTATCTGTCTCTTAGCCCGCCAATGTGTTTGGCTAAGAAAGTATTTGGCGCAGGCGTCGGCTCGGGCTAGATCTCAATGCCATCAGTAATGGGTTTGAGGATGTCGGCGAGACTGGAAATCAAATAGATCGGCCATGGATAAATTGGACTGTTACGCACGACCTGGCCTGACGAATACAGAGTGCCTGTGATCAATAGCGTGACGACACCGATAAACGCGATTCGACGCATTGACGTCTCCGAGCTCAGCAAACGGCTGGCTGCTGTTTTTTTATGAGTCGCAAGAGTCTAAATGGAGTGGTAGCGCGAATACTTAACCGATCACGCCAAAAATTAGGCAATTCACGAACGATCACTAGCGAGGGTCAAAGCTACCTTTGACCCTCGTATCTGAATTTGGGCTGCATCCCTCAGAGGCCATCGCAAATACGCAGATTGCGTCGAACCACAGTCGTGTTCCTAGCGGATGCCAGAAGGCGTCGAGGGATCACAGCAACTGGCTGGATTATTGCTAACGGACAGGTTCTGACTGAGCGTCCAACGGTCGAAAACCGTCGCAGGAGATGCTCAGCAGGTTGCCGGAGGCGTTCAGCCTGGTGAGTCAGGCTCGAGGAGAGTTGTTGAACATTGCCGTATTGGTTAAACCATATAAAATTTCATTTGTTATTTAAAATTTCCCCCACGCAACATGAGGTGCTACCCATGAGCATACTGAAAGTGATTGCCGTTGCATCAATCATCTTCGCACCGGTTGTTTACGCCGAAGATAAGCCTGCTTCGACCAGCTGTTCGGCGAAAATCACTCAACTCGAATCCATCGAGCGCTCAGAAGGGACAGGGCAACAGAGTGGCGTTGCTTCCGATATTCGCAGGCTCATCAAGCAGGCGAAGGAAGCCAATGCCAAGGGTGATGAGAAAGCTTGCATGAGCGCCGCCAACAGAGCGCTGAAGCTGTATAACACGGCGTCGGAGTGAATTTACCTGGCAGCAGCTCAGGCGCACCTAGCCCGAGCCGGACGGTTATTGGTCCGGCTTGGACGGCTAAGCGTCTGGATGACTGACTTGGATGTGTTCATGCGGCTGGGCTGCAGCCAGCTCAGAGAAATCGAGCGTGGATTACATCTGCTTGGCGACAAGCAGAGCATTCCACGCCCGTTTCAACCAGGCATCAGTGCTGTACCTACGCTTCGCCACAACCTGCCACTGCCACAGCGCGAATTTCCACTACCAATTCTGGCAGTGCCAACTCTGTAATGCCGACTGCCGTCCAGGAAGGATAACGCGAGGGAAAGTACTGATCCTTGATGCTGGCAAATATCGGCATGTCATCGCGCAATTTCGTATGGAAGGTTGTCAGTTCAACGACATCGCCCAGACTCGCTCCGGCGGCTTCCAATACTGTGGCCAGTGACTTGAAAGCGAGATGCGTTTGTACTGCCACGTCGCTCCCCGGTTTCATCTCGCTGTCTATACCGACCTGCCCCGATACCCATATCAGGTCCCCCACGCGGGTGGCCTGGGAGAAGTGAAACTGATCGTAGAACGCTTGGGTTGGCGGCGGATTGATGGACTGGCGCTTGAGGTGTTGAGTGCTCATGGTGACTCCTGCTCAGACAACTTTGCGGAACGTGGGATGACGGAAAGGGGTGCCAGCAGAGAGGTGTTTCAACTCTTCAGTGAACAACACGCCTTGCTCCGGGTACCCCGCTTTGCTATCGCTTGGCAACGGCTTGAAAGTGGCATCGTCGCCAAAGAAGCGGAAAACGAAGGTATGACGGCTGGGGAAGTCACTATCTACGGGGGCGCCGCCATGCAGAGAGCCTGGGTGCAGCAAGATCACGTCACCAGGTTCGGTAGCCCACGAGAGAATGTCGTAAGCCCTTGGATTAAGCTTCCGCTCAGCCTCTATATCTGGCAGCCGAGGAAGGACGCCGTTGTCATGCAGTGGTTGCGTCGGATCATCTGGATCGGTAAACGTAGTGCCATCGTAGCGTGGCCCTCTATGTGAGCCGCGGATGATTTCCAACGCATTGCGCTGCGGGACTGATTCGAAGCTGATCCAGGCATTTCCCCAGTGCTCACCTGCCCAAGGCAAGTAGGATGTGTCTTGGTGCCAGAGAGTGCGTGAACCTTGTCCCCCCGCTTTGAGAAACACCTCCTCAGCGAAGTACCAGACATTTCTTGAGCCCCAGATCTGAGAGAAGAGGCTGCCCAGGGGAAGCGAATCGACAAGCGCTTCTAGCCTTTGCTTGGCCTGTGGGTTGGCGTTGTCCACATGAGACTGCTGAGTTGTTCCGGAGAACATCCGGGTGGCGTGCGGGCCATGATTCTCAACCGACCAGTCATAAGCCTCTCGACAGCGGGCCAATTGCTCCTCGTTCAGGAGACCTTTGACCAACACTGCACCGTCGTCATGGAAAGCCTTGCGTATCGAGTCTTGCATGAGCGTCCTCCCGGGACTTTTTTTGTAGGTACCAGGGAGGCTAGCAATCACTCAGATTTATGACAACGGGAGTTATGCAAATATGTGTTTACTGCGAGAAATGGCTGGATCAAGGTTTGGACATCCAGTCGATCACCGCTGCGTAATCCTCCGCCGTGCAGTCCATGCACAATCCACGGGGCGGCATTGAGCTGAAGCCCTCAGTGACATGTTTGACCAGCACATCCTTGCCTTGAGCCAGCCTTGGCTTCCAGGCTTCGGCATCACCTTTCTTGGGGGCCATGGGTAGCTGGCCGTTGTGGCACATCTGGCAACTGCGATTGAACACGCTCTCCGGCGACTGTGCTGCGTGGACAAGGGACGTCAGTGTCAGACAGACGGAAAATACCAAGGCTTTTTTCATTGTCATGCTCTCAGGCGCTGCTTTTAGATATCAGCTGTTATTTTAAATTGAAGGTGCTTCACCTGCAACATCTTGACGCAGCTCTGTGATCCCTCTGCACACCCACCTCCTGCGCGAGGAGCGCTATCCCTGACCTAACTGCAGATCCAGTCGCAGGGGCGCATCCATAAAATCATGCCGCGAGCTTTGCGCTGCTGCTTGAAGCCGCAAGGCCTCGTCAGTCTGGTGACAGAGGACGCAATCGAGTGGGTGGTCGGCTGCGGTCGGCGCGGACAGGCCTGCCAGCCGTTGCTATGCAGCCTCTGACAATCCGACGTGCCCAAGGCTTTAGGCTTTGTTGCTCTCGATTTTGCCGTGCGTGATGCGCACTTGAATCCCGGCACCCATTGCGGTGCTCAGCCGGCTGACGGCAGATTTCTACGAGGGGTGGCGAGCCGATAAATCGCTGGAGACGGCTAACGCGTAGCCGAAAGGGCATTGCCAACAAGCATTTCCACAAATTAGCATAACAGTGGTTGTCTTTAATCGGCGCCCGTTCCAGCGATAACAGTAATCCGGTTGCCCCGTGAGCGCTTCGTTCCCGGGATGCGCATCACCCAAGTCATTTTCGAGAAATGCCATGTCTGATTACCAAGCACCATTGCGGGATATGCAATTCATCCTCAACGAAGTATTCAAGGCCAGTAAACTTTGGGGTCAGTTTCCTGCTCTGCACGACTTTATCGACGCGGACACAGCCGAAGCGATCCTGAACGAGGCAGGCAAATTCGCATCTGAGGTACTGGCACCGCTGAATCGATCCGGTGATGAGCAAGGCTGTCAGTGGAAAGACGGGCTGGTAACGACACCTGAAGGGTTTGTAGCAGCCTATAAGGCCTTTTCCGAGGGCGGATGGGGCGGAGTTGCAGGGGATGCCAGCCATGGCGGAATGGGCATGCCGAAGATGCTCTCGACACTGGTCGATGAAATTGTCAATGCAGCCAATCTGTCATTCGGTTTGTACCCCATGCTGACCGCTGGCGCCTGTTTGGCAATCAATGCGCACGCTAGCGAGACGCTGAAGGGTCAGTACCTTTCAAGGATGTACAGCGGTGAGTGGGCAGGCTCCATGTGCCTGACCGAACCGCATGCGGGAACAGACCTGGGCATCATCCGTACTCGCGCCGAGCCGCGAGCGGATGGCAGCTTCGCTATAAGCGGTACCAAAATCTTCATTACCGGTGGTGAGCAGGACCTGACCGACAATATCGTGCATCTGGTATTGGCTCGGCTGCCTGATGCTCCTGCCGGTCCGAAGGGTATCTCGCTGTTCCTGGTACCCAAGGTATTGAGCAATGATGACGGCTCATTGACCGAGAAGAACAACCTGAGCTGTGGATCTCTTGAGCACAAGATGGGCATCAAGGCGTCCGCGACCTGTGTGATGAACTTCGATGGCGCCCAAGGGTGGTTGGTCGGCGAGCCCAACAAAGGCCTGGCTGCGATGTTCACCATGATGAACTACGAACGCCTGGGCGTGGGCGTTCAAGGCCTGGCAACCGGCGAGCGTTCCTATCAAAGTGCGATCAGCTATGCCCGTGATCGTATCCAGGGCCGGGCCTCGAGTGGGCCTGTCGACGGGCAGCAGATTGCCGATCCGATTATCGTCCACGCCGATGTACGCCGCATGCTGCTCACCATGAAAGCCTTGAACGAAGGCGGGCGTGCATTCTCCAGCTTTGTCGCCATGCAACTGGACACGTCCAAGTACAGCGAAGACGCCGAGGTGCGCAAGCGCGCAGAAGCGCTTGTCGCATTGCTGACGCCGGTCGCCAAGGCATTCCTGACCGATATGGGACTGGAAGCCACCTTACACGGGCAACAAGTGTTTGGCGGGCATGGCTATATTCGTGAATGGGGCCAGGAGCAATTGGTGCGTGACTGCCGTATCACCCAGATCTATGAGGGTACGAATGGCATTCAGGCGTTGGATCTGCTCGGCCGCAAGATTCTGGGAACGGGTGGCACCGCCGCGAAAACCTTGATCGACGAGGTGTTGGACTTCATCCATTCGGCGCCACCGACACTGGCCGAATTTACCGCACCATTGAAAGCTGCGGTGCTCAATCTCGAGGAGTTGACGGCCTGGGTCATGGATCGCGCCAAGAGCGATTCAAATGAAGTCGGTGCAGCCTCGGTCGAGTATCTGCATGTCTTTGGATACACCGTCTACGCCTACATGTGGGCGCGAATGGCTCATGCGGCGCTGCCAAAAGTGGGTCAAGACGACTTCTACGCAAGCAAGTTGGGTACCGCGCGCTTCTATTTTGCCCGCCTGCTACCACGGATCCATTCATTGATAGCCTCCGTGAAAGCCGGGAGTGAATCGCTGTATCTGCTGGACAGTACGCAGTTCTGAGCCATGCGCCTGGCAACAACGTTGCCAGGCCGCCTTTACTCTGCAGCGGCAAGGCCGTTGTAGTTTTTTCGATCTCGGAGCAAGCGCGGTTGCCTGGCCAGCCCGGTTTTTCGTTGCCACTGGAGCGGGGTGAGGCCAAACCAGCGATGAAAGGCTCTGCTGAAACCACTTGAGTCTGCATATCCCAGAAGCGTCGCCAGCCTGCTCATGCTGATGGCAGGGTCATTCAGATAGTGCTGGGCTATTTCCTGGCGCACTTCATCCAGAAGCTGCTGGAAGGAAGTGCCTTCGGCAAAGAGTTGGCGTTGCAAGGACCGTGGATTCATAACCATCCAGCTGGCGGCCTTGTCCACAGTCGCACGGCCGCTGGGAAGCAGGTGGCGTAGCAGTTGCTTGATGGAACCAGGGAGTGCCGCGCTGGACAACCGCTCCATCCGACCTATGTGTTTTTCCAGTAACTGGTGCAATGCAGTGTCCTTGGCGTTCAGTGGCAACGACAAGACATCCCGTGGAAAGACCAGGCCAGTGTAGGACGACGAAAACATCGGACGTGAGCCAAGGATGCTCTTGTAGTCCTGCTCGCAGCCAAGTGGCGCATGAGTAAAAGCCACATGATCAGGTTGCCATTCGTCACCAATCATCGCACGTAACAGTTTCAGGGCGACCGCGCACATCAGCTCTGCGGCCTGGAACTGCCCGGGGCCGTATTGCCCGGGCGTTGAAAACTCAAGGCAGACCAGCTCGCGTGCGGGCAGGAGTTCCATACTGACCGCACCATTGAAGACCGCGTAGTTGTCCTTGAGCTCCAGCAGTGCTTCGCCTACCGATTGGCTGCTACCAATCAGATAGAGCATGTCACCGAATACCGCTAGCCCTTGGTGCATCCCGAACCGTAAACCGAACAGGGCATGCTCGGCATGTTGTGCGCACAGATCCAGTAAGCTGCAGTAACGTTGGTAGGCGAGGATCTGCTGGGGGGATTGTTCCACATCCGCAGGTAAAGACAGCAGCCGCAGCATTGCCGCCGGCCTTAGTCCTTCATTACTGGCGAATTCGGTAAATTTGCTGAGCGCCAGCGCACGTATGAATGAGCCAGTGGTCGTGCTGCGCTCGCTGGTGGTGGCGGATACCGCTTTCATGGCGGGGATACCTCGTGGACATCCAGCGCAGCCAGTTGCCCTGTCCGTTTCAGTTGCCGCCATTTTTGCGGGCTGACGCCGTGCCAGCGGGTAAACGCCCGGGAGAAAGCGCCTAAGCTGGTATAGCCAAGCATCTCGGAAAGCTGTGTCAGGTTCACGGAGGTGTCACAGAGATAACGCTTGGCCATAGCTTGTCGGGTGTCGTCCAGCAAAGCCTGGAAGTGGGTGCCCTCAGCTTGCAGGTAACGCTGCAGGGTCCGCGGGCTGAGCGCAAGCTGCCCGGCTACCTGTTCAAGGCTGGTCTGCCTGTCGCAAAGGCCATGGCGCATTAACCGTTGCACATGGGCGGGCAGTTCGCTCAGGGTGAGATTCGCAAGGTCGTCATAGTGGTTCTTCAGTAACACCTGCAGTCCAGCATCACGCTCACCGAGCGCATGGGCCAGCAGGGCGTGATCGAAGACCCAGGCATTGACCGTGCTGTCGAAGCGCGGAGTGATGTCCAGCAAGGCTCGGTAAGTGTTCAGTCGGGCGCCCGCAGCATGGCGAAGCAGAAGCTCCTGTGGTTTCCAGGCTCGTCCTAAGAGGCTTTCCATGATCCTGGTGCCGAGTGCCATGGCAAGTTCGACGGTCTGCCGGGTGACCGACACGTTTGAGTCTATCACGTCATAGAGCAACCAGGCTTGGTTACCCCGCTGCTCAAGCCTCAGTTCTGCGCCGTTGCTGTGTGTAGGGAAATAGCGGATCAGTGCCTGCAACGCATCGCCGACGGTGTGAGCGCTGCTTATCACATAGTGCAGCGTGCCTAGCGCCGAGAGCCCTTGCTGCAAACCAAGCTGCAGGCCGAACAGCGCATTGCCGGACCTGTGCGACGCCAGTTCCAGAAGTGCGACAAAGCACTCACCGCTGAGCGGCAAGTCGGTCCGGCCTTCCATCACACCTGCCTCTTCAAGCAGCGCGCGGGCGTCCAGGCCCTGGCGGGTCGAGAACTCGTCGAAACCGAGCAGGGCGATGTCGAGGACGAAAGAAGTCATGTCGAAGATTCTGGCCTGGCGATGCGCATGCAGCGCCTGAGGTAGTGATGGGTCATCGTAACAGCTGTCCACCACCCAGGAACATGGCTTTCCAGGGTGTCATGACAAGCCTGTTTTGTGGCGCGATATGTGAAGCACTCAGGAATGTCGCCCGTCAGACTCGAAGGCGACGCACAAACAAAAACAAACTCTGCTGCGGCAAAGCGCTGATTACGGAGATCGTCATGACTCGAGTGCTTATCGTCATTGTGTTCGCTGTGCTTGGTGCAGGTAGTGTCTACCTGTCGACCATGGGCGCTTCTGCGAGCCCTGGCATCACCCCTCACGTTTATCCAGTTGCCGGAATCGGGGATGTTTTTCGGCATTAGGGCAACAGGCTGACTAAGTGTTGCCTTGAGCAAAGCCTGTCTACGTAATTCAGCGCCCATTGTGGCCATCCGCCTATCTCCTTTGCTCGAAAACGCATACCTGCCACCGCTCGGAATCGCTCGGGGCTAGAGGGGCGGAGCGATCTCCTGCGGAATTAAAGTAACAAGTGTTCCGTAATTGCACACGTTGCTGCCAGGCGTGCTTCAGTGGAGGGCATCTGGGTGGACAGGTAGCACATATCAACTGTTATAAGAATTATAAGCTACTGAATTAATTGATAAAAAAATTTTGGCAAAAAATTTGCTTTCTACCATTTTGTGGTTGCCATCTGACCATGATTTCGAAAAAAACCAGCCGTGAATTTTGCCTCGAACGGGGCAAGCCGAGCGGTCGCCAAGAGCACGTGAGGAACCTCGCATGAAAGATGTGATTCAGCGCCTTGATGTTGCAACTTCCATTGTCTGCAGGGGGCGGTCTTTGACACTGGCGCTTGCGGCGCTGGCCGCCTGCGGCGCAGTACAGGCTGCGCAGAACGATGCTTCGCAGTTGGGCACGAAACTGACGCCACTGGGCGCTGAAGTTGCCGCCAGTGCCAATGGCGTGATTCCCGCCTGGGCGTCACCGGGCAAGCAGGACACAGGCTGGAGCTATGGGCAGGTGCGTGGGCAGGCCTGGAAGTTCAAGGATGACAAGCCGCTTTACAGCATCACGGCAGCAAACGTGGCGCAGTACGCCAAGCAGCTTTCTCCGGGGCAGTTGGAGCTGTTCAAGAAAATTCCCGATTACCGCATGGATGTCTATCCGACCCGACGTACCTGCGGTGCACCGGACTTCGTCGTGGACAACACGCGCAAGAATGTCGGTTTCGCCACGCTCGACGGCGACGGAGTTGCGCTGCAGGACGCTCATGTTCCCGGCATTCCGTTCCCCATGCCGACAACCGGCGCCGAGGTTATGTGGAACATGAAAATGCGCTACCGCGGTGTCGGCTTCGACATGTCCAAGACAGTTTCCGGTCTTTCGCCACGTCCCGGTGCCGGGAGCTGGTTGCGCACCTCGACCGACTGGTTCATGTACACCCCTTGGGGGCAAAAGGGCAGTGCGCTGTTCTCCTCGTTCGACCGACTCGAGGTTGCCACCTATTTCTCCTACAACGAGCCCGCCGCATTGGCTGGTCAGGCCGGGGTGGTCACGACCAAAGCGGGCGAACAGGCGAGCACCTTCTACTACTTCCCTGGCCAGCGCCGGGTCCGTCGCATGCCGTCCTATTCCTATGACGCGCCCCAGATCGGCCTGGACAACCAGTACACCATCGACGAGTCGAACATCTTCTTCGGCCCAATGGACCGCTTCGACTGGAAACTGATCGGCAAGCAGGAGCTGCTGGTGCCCTACAACTCGTTCGGTGCCTATGACGCATCGGCCCGTATCGAGGACGTTGCGCAGCAGAACGCCTTTGCGCCGCAGTATCGCCGCTACGAACTGCACCGGGTCTGGGTCGTCGAGGCGACCGTGCGCCAAGGCATGCGCCACCAGGCGCCCAAACGTATGTTCTATATCGACGAAGATAGCTGGAACGGTCTGGTGGCGGTCGACTACGACAAGCAGGGGCAGATCTGGAAAGTCCGCGAGGGCTACCCCATCCCTGTCTACGAGACCGGCACCTGCGATATGGAAGCCCAGGTCCAATACAACCTGGTGGACGGTCGCTACCTCTACGACATGACCTCCATCGGCGTCGGCAAGAAAGACCATCGCTGGCTCACCGAGGATGCCGGCAACCCACGCCTGAAGCGTGACTTCTACACCTCGGACAACTTGCGCGCCATCAGCGAACGTTGAACTTTCCTACTTCGAGCGCCGACATGAAAACAACAATCACAAAAGCTTCAGGCTTTGCTATTGCGTGCATGACTCCCCTGGCAATGGGGTTCACCTTCGAGACCGAGTCCATTCGAGGCTCGTTCGATTCGACAATCTCCTACGGCATGGGTATCCGCACCGAGTCCCAGGGTTGCAACCTGATCAACCAGGGTGCCAGCGGGCATCATCCGCCCAGCGGTTGCCTGGCACAGACCTCGGGTATTGGTGACCAGGGCGACCTCAACTACGACAAGGGCGACCTGTTCACCCATTACCTAAAAGGCACCCATGAACTGCTGCTGAAGATGCCGGAAGACTTCACTTTCATGGCTCGCGGAAGCTGGATCCGCGACTTCGCAGCCACCGATACCAGTGGCGCCTTGTCGTTCAACACCCCTGATGGCGTCGGCAAGGACGGGCTGACCAGTGCCGCTCGCGATGAGATGGAATTCAAGGCTCGCCTGCTCGACCTTTGGGTGAGCAAGGGCTTCGATGTCGGCGAGCAGCGGGTTCGCGCCCGCCTGGGTAACCAGGTGATCAACTGGGGTGAGAGTCTGTTCGTGCAAGGCGGTATCAACAACACCAATGCCTATGACATCCAGGCGCTCTCGCGCCCGGGCGTGCAATTGAAGGAAGCGGTACTCCCGGCGCCGATGCTGAGCCTGGCATCGGGTCTCGGTAGCGGGGTCAACATCGAGGCCTATTACCAGTTCGCCTGGAACAAGAGCGAGGTGCCACCCGTGGGCAGCTACTGGTCTTACACCTCGGCGCTGGGCAGAGGGATGAAGACTTACGGGTTCGACGACAAGGATGCCCGTGACAGTGGGCAATGGGGCGTTTCGCTCCGTTGGCAGCCACAGGACAGCGACCTGAACGTCGGCCTGTACGTATTGCGCTACCACGACAAGCTGCCCTCGTTGACCATGCGTTTGCTGGATCCGGACACCTTCGCCTTGTCGCAGAAGTGGGAGTATCCGGAAGACCGCATGCTGTACGGCATCAGCGCGAACATGCCGATCGGCGACTGGGCGGTGGGGACCGAGCTGTCCTACCGGCCCAAGGACGCCGTGCCACTCAACCCGGTGCTGGATTTGTGCAGCAACAATGGCGGCAAGTGCTGGAAGGACGAGAAGAAGCTCCAGTGGCACCTCACCGGGCTTTACAGCATGACGCCGTCCAACTCGCCCACGCTGCTCGATTTCACCGGCGCCAGCACGGGTACGTTGCTGACCGAGTTGGTGGTCATCAAGTACCCGGGGCTGCACCGTAGTTACGACGGCGAAATCATCGCCGCGGGTGGCAACACCTGGCAGCTGGACCCGGAGACGGCGCCGAAGGCTCGGGGTGACAAGACCTCATCTGGGATCAACCTGGACTTCAGCCTGACCTATGACGGCACCTTGGTGCCAGGCTGGCAGGTGACGCCTGGGATCTTCTACTCGCGTTCCCTCGGTGGGCGAACGCCCAACCTGTCGGCGACATTCACCGAAGATGCCAGCAGCATGAACCTCTACCTCAATTTCGTGCGTAACCCCGCCAGTTGGCAGGTGTCGTTCAACTACGCCAAATTCATGGGCGGCGACACGCCGTATGACCAGTTGTTCCGTGATCGCGACTACGTAGGTGTCGTCGTTTCGCGCACCCTGTGAGGCCTGCTGTGAACATGTCTATTCAGATCAAGGAATCACCACCACGCGGCCTGTTGGCGCGCATCGAGGTATGGCTGTTCGGGCATCGCGGCTGGGTGCTGGCGATGCTCGCGTTGTTCACCCTGGGAATGGCCTGGTTCGCCGTGCAACTACGCATGGACGCGGGCTTCGAGAAGCAGTTGCCGATTGGCCATGAATACGTCGAGACATTCAAGCAGTATCGTGCTGACCTGCTCGGCGCAAACCGTCTCACCATCGTGGTCAAGGCGCGCAATGGGACCATATGGACTGAAGCAGGCTTGCGGCGGCTGGCCGATGTGACCCAGGCAGTCACCTTCCTGCCCAGCGTTTCGCGCAGCAGCGTGCGTTCGCTCTGGACGCCGAATGCCTTTGTCAACGAAATCACGGAGGAGGGCTTTCGTGCCGATCCGCTGGTGCCGGGAACGGTGACTCCCGAGCGGCTGGATGCCACCATCATTGGGCGCATTGCTGACTCCACCGCTCAGGGCGGGTTCATCGGCACCCTGGTTTCCCGAGACCAGACCAGCGCGATGATCACTGCCGAGCTCAACGAGTACGATGCCGATGGCCATCACCTGGACTATGTGGCCTACAACCGTGTACTGGAGCAACAGTTACGGCAGCCGTTCGAGGATGCCGATTTCGAAATCCAGATGATCGGTTTTGCCAAGCAGATTGGCGATATCGCCGATGGAGCGGCGGCGGTGCTGGATTTCTGCTTGCTGGCCTTGTTGCTGACGGCGGCGGCGGTGTACTGGTACTGCCACTCGCTGCGCTTCACGCTGCTGGCGCTGGGTTGCTCGTTGACCTCGCTGGTCTGGCAGTTTGGTAGCTTACGCCTGCTGGGTTACGGCCTCGATCCACTAGCGGTGCTGGTGCCGTTTCTGGTCTTCGCCATTGGCGTTTCCCATGGTGTACAACAGATCAACTACATCGTCCGCGAGATCGCCGATGGCAAGCCCGCCTCACAGGCCGCACGCTCAAGCTTCCGCGGGTTGCTGATCCCCGGCACCTTGGCGCTGGTTACCGCCCTGGTGTCCTTCGTCACCTTGCTGCTGATCCCGATCCCCATGGTACGCGAACTGGCGATCACCGCCTCGCTCGGCGTCGCCTACAAGATTGTCACTAACCTGGTGATGCTGCCGTTGGTGGCTTCGATGCTGAAGGTCGATGCACGCTATGCCGCCGCGGAGGAAGTGTCGCGCCAACGGCGGTCGCGCTGGCTGGAAGGCCTGGCGAGGCTGGCGCAGTGGCGCAATGCCCGCTGGGTTTTGGTGGTTGCCGTGGCCGTATTCGTCATGGCTGTGTGGCAAAGCCATGACCGGGTGGTCGGTTCGCTTCAGGCCGGGGCGCCCGAACTGCGGGAGGATTCACGCTTCAATCGCGATGCGGTGGCCATCGCCGGCAACTATGACATCGGCCTTGACTGGCTGAGCGTGGTCTTCGAGGTACGGCCAGGGCCGGATGGCAGCGCCAACGCTTGCGAGGATGTTGCGCTCGGGCAATACCAGGACCGCTTCGTCTGGGCCATGGAAGGGGTGCCCGGAGTGCTCTCCGTGGCGTCGTTCTCGTCAGCGATGCGCCAGTTCAACGAAGGCTACAACGAAGGCAACCCGAAGATGAGCGCGGTGCCCATCGACCCGATGAACTATTCGTCTCTGGCCGCCGAGGTGGGGCGCCTGCCTGGCCTGATGCGCACCGATTGCAGCATGACCGCGGTACACCTGTATCTGGCTGACCACAAGGCCACCACCATCTCCCGGGTGATCGATGCAGCGAAGGCATTTCGCAGTGCCTACCCATACCCTGGCATTGCCGTGCGCCTGGCGTCAGGCAATGCTGGGGTAATCGCGGCGATCAACGAGGAGGTCGAAAAGAGTGAAACGCCGATGCTGCTCTATGTGTATGCCGCGATCGCCTTGTTGGTGTTCATCGTCTACCGCGACCTGAGAGCGGTGCTGGTGTGCTGTTTGCCGCTTACGCTCGGCACCTTCATCGGTTACTGGTTCATGAAGGAGCTGCAGATCGGTCTGACCATCGCCACTCTGCCGGTGATGGTCCTGGCAGTGGGCATCGGTGTCGACTACGCGTTCTACATTTACAACCGCATCCAACTGCACCAGGCCCATGGCGTGGCCATCACCACCGCAGTTGCCAGCGCCCTGCGCGAAGTCGGGATCGCGACCATCTTTACCGCACTCACGCTCGCAGTCGGCGTGGCGACCTGGTCGTTCTCCGAGCTCAAGTTCCAGGCCGACATGGGCAAGCTGCTGGCCTTCATGTTCATGGTCAACATGGTCATGGCCATGACGGTGCTACCCGCGTTCGCCGTCTGGCTGGAGCGGGTGTTCCCACGCAAGCGCCCGGTGCGCATGGTCGGCGCGCTGACCCATTGAGGAGAATGACATGCACTACCTGAAACGGGTCATGGGCATCGCCCTGCTAGCGGCCATGCCTATGGTCGCGCCTTGGGCTGCGGGATTGGAAGCGGTGCCGGCGGCACCTGCTGCCAATGCCGCGCAGGCCATGATGCTGGGTGCGGGCAAAGCGGGGGAGCGGGTGGTGGCCGTTGGTGACCATGGCATGGTGCTGCTTTCTAACGACCAGGGGCGCAGCTACCGGCAGGCCGGCGGCGTACCGTTGTCAAGCACGTTGACCGCTGTTAGCTTCGTCGATGCCGAGCACGGCTGGGCCGTTGGCCACTGGGGCACGATTCTGGCCAGCGAAGATGGCGGTGACAACTGGACGATGCAGCGCGTCGACAGTGATGTCGACCGCCCGCTGTTCGCCGTACATTTTTTCGATCGCCAGCAAGGCGTAGCGGTGGGGCTGTGGTCGCTGATACTGACGACCGACGACGGTGGGCGCACCTGGACCGAACGCCCCTTGCAGCCCCAGCCCGGTAGCAGTCGCGCCGACCTCAACCTGCTGAGCCTGTTCAGCGATAGGCGGGGGGGCGTCTATGCCACCGCCGAACATGGCAAGTTGCTGCGCTCGGATGACCAGGGCAAGACCTGGCGTTATCTGGAAACTGGTTACCAAGGCTCGCTGTGGAGTGGTGCCGTGCTGCCTGATGGCCGCCTGCTGGTGGGCGGACAGCGCGGTACCTTGTTGCTGGGCACGCCGGACGCAAGTGCGTGGCAACGTATACCTCTGACCAGTCGTAGCTCCATTACTGCCATACAGGCAGAGGGCAAGCACGTACTGGTGGCGGGTCTTGACGGGTTGCTGGTAACCAGCCAGGACGGCGGCGCTACCTTCGACGAGGCGCACAGCGACGATGGCGTTTCGCTGACTGCTGCTCTGATGCAGGGCGACGGCCGCACCTTGTTGTTTTCCCGCCATGGCGTGAGCGAAATGTCTTCAGGTCAAAAAGCTCGCTGATCCCGCCTGGCCGCACCGTTCTCAATCGGTGCGGCCGCGCTTGTTCAAGCCTGCAGCTACTGATCAGCACCTGATGACGAATACGTGTAAAAATCAACATAACAACTGTTGCGTTAAATAGGGCGCAGCAGTAGAGTCTGACCAAACAACAACAAATTTCGGAGGCAAACCATGTCCGAGCCCAGCAGCAACGTTGACAAGTTCCGCCTTCTTGGTGGGTGGGTCGAACAACCGAACGACCTGCAGCCAGAGCTCGAAGGTGACATCAATGCCGATGTGATCATCGTCGGCGCAGGCTTCGCCGGGCTGTCCACTGCCCTGGAACTCACCGCACTCGGTGCCAGCGTCGTGGTCCTTGAACAGGTATTTGCGGGCTTTGGAGCCAGTGGTCGCAATGCCGGATATCTTGCCGGCAGCATGGGCGTCGAGTTCGAACTGTTCCACAAGCGGCTCGGCGTGGATCAGGCCACCAAAGTCGTGTCTTTTTACGATGAAGGGGTGGTTTACGTTGAACGACGGCTGCGTGAGCTGGCCATCGATTGCGACTACCTTCCCAGCGGTGTCATCCGTGCGGTGATCCATCCCTCCCAGGAAAAGAGGCTGCGCCACAGCATGGCGCTGGGCCAGGAGCTGGGTTCGGTTACACGGTTCGTGGATCGTGACGAAATGCGCGCTCGCGGTATCCCGCCTGCGTTTCTTTTCGGTTGTGTTCAGCATGGTGGCACGCTCGATCCTGGGAAATACGTCATGGGCTTGCGCCGGGCGGCTTTGCAGGCAGGTGTTCGCTTGTTCGAACAGACCAAGCTGTTGTCCTACAGTGACGGCCCAATCATTACCTGCCGAACCGAGAAAGGCTCGGTAAGCGCGCCGGTCATGGTCCTGGCCACCAATGCCTATACGCCTCAACTGGGTTTGCTGCGTGACAAGGTCACGCCGCTGCGGGTCTCGGCCATCGAGACGCAGCCGCTCACCGCTGCGCAGCTGGACACTTTGGGTTGGCAAGGCAGGGAGGGCATCGTGACCCCCCACTGGACCATGGAAAGCCACCGCCTCACCGCGCGCAACACCCTCCTGATAACCACCAAACAACTGGGTTACGCCTATGGCTCGCAGACCCCGAACGAGCCTGATGGGGCCGCGTATGCGGCTTTGAAACAAGCCCTGAACGACCGTTTTCCGTCTTTGCGCGACGTGGGTGTCGATAAGTGCTGGAGCGGTTACATCAGCCTGGCGTACGACGCATTGCCCGTGGTGGGCGAAACCGGGCCGCACCGCAATATCTACTACACGGCGGGTTGCTCGGGGCATGGCGTTGGCACCCAATCGCTGATTGGCTTCCTGCTGGCGGAACGTATCGGGGGCATCGAGCAGCCCTTGCTCACGGCACTGCGCCACAAGACCCCCTCGACGCTTCCCGAACCTTTGCAGTGGTGCGCGGTGAAGGCAGCCCTGGCGGGTGTAAACCTGCTCGACAACGCTCTGAACCGGCGGGCGCGCGCGTCGTAATTGATGCCAGGCGCCTGCCGCTTGCTGCGCGGCGCCTCGCCGATTTTTCTGTGCCTTTGCGGAGAAGCAATGAACAACTATTCAAATGGGGCCGCGCGTTTCACAGCCTGGGCCTCAATCATCGGCGGACTGTTTGCCTACCTCAACGTCGGATTCATGCTGATGGTGACCAAGGGCGATATGGCCGTGACGCTGCAGGGTGCGACCATGCTGACCCTGCCGGCGGAGGCCAGGCAGTATTTCCGGTTGTCGATGTTCGCCGACATCCTGGGTTTCTACCTGCCACTGTTGGCGTTAGGGGCCTATTTCTGGCGTGAATTTCGCGATGAGGCAGGTGCGCTCGGGGACATGGCTGCGTTGGCCATCGACACCTATGTGGTGCTTGGCGTAACGGGTGCGGGTCTTCAGCTTTCGGTGCTCAACCCTCTGGCCGAGTTGCACCTGACCGGAAGCGAGGCCCTGCAGGCTGGCGCCGAGGCGGCCTGGACCACCATTGCAGTGGGTAGCCAGCGTGGGCTGTGGTGGTGCGAAGGCCCTGTGGTCCTGTTCTGGGGAATTGTCTTGGGGCGCCATTTGAAGAATGCCGCGTGGGGCAGCTCGGTTCTGCTGCCGCTAAAGGTGGTGGGCTGGTGCTTCGGCTTGTATTTCGTATCCGGCTTTTTTGCAGCCTTGGATCCGTTGACCAATGCCTTGCTGGTGCTCGTAGTACTGATCTTCCCGTTCTGGATGGTGTTGTTCGGGTTGCAGTTGCGACGTCGGGCACTGCGCCTGCCACTGGGCGCCTGAACGCTAACGCTCCATCCCTTGCTTGCTGGATCTGAAGCGCCACGCAGTGGCGCAGCACAATCGAACAACAATAGTGTGAGGCTCCCTTTATGGCTGAAAAGCCTACCTCCAAATCAATGGATCTCAAGCGCCGGCAGTTGCTGAAGTTCGCTGGCGCCACCGCAGCCGTCGGCGGCCTTGGGCTGCATGTTGGCCTGGCCAGAGCTGCGCAGGGCGACGATGAGGACATTCTGGATATCGCCATCATAGGCGCCGGCATGGCCGGGCTCACGGCGGCCCGCGATCTGCTGAACGCCGGGTGTCGCTCATTCCAGGTGCTGGAAGCCCGTGAGCGGGTCGGCGGTCGGGTGCTCAACTACGACCTGGGCTCGGGTTACATCTCTGAAGTCGGTGGGCAGTGGATCGGGCCCGGCCAGACGGCCGTCGCCGACCTGGCCCGTGAACTTCAGGTCGACACATTCCCGACCTACTACCAGGGAAAGACCGTGGTTCTTGGTGGGGAAGGGCGGGTGGAGATCGACCTGCAAGGCACCTTCGGTACAGATGAACGCATCGGCGCCAAGCTCAGCGAGCTGTCCAGATCGGTGCCATCTGGTAAACCTTGGACTTCCTCCAAGGTCAATGAACTGGACAAGCTCTCCGCAGGGGAGTGGCTTGCGCAACAGGATATCAAGCCTGAAGACAGGTCTGGCTGGGACACCAGCTTCATGCTCACCTGTGGCGTCGCGCCGGCCAAGATGGGGCTGCTGCACTTCCTATCGATGATCAATTCGGCAAACTCCGATTACATGAAGCTGGACTCGATCAAGGACAGCGCCCAAGGCACTCGTTTCGTTGGCGGTTCGCAGATACTGTGCACCCGCATGGCCGAGCAGTTGGGCGACCGGGTGCGCCTGGCATGCCCGGTGCGAGCGATCAGCGAGTGGGACCGCGACATCGTCACGTTGCACACTGACCAAGGGTTGATCCGGGCCCGGCGGGTCATCGTTGCGATCCATCCGGCCCTGTGCAATCAAGTACGCTTCGAACCCGCGCTGCCAGAAGGGCGAGCGGCGCTGCAGCGTGCCTGGCCGGCCCACAGCCCGGCGCGCAAGACGGCGATGGTCTACAAGCGGCCATTCTGGCGCGACAAGGGGCTGAACGGCCACACCATGCAGGTCAAGGGGCCACTGCTTTGGGCCTGGGACAACTCCCCACCCACCGGTGAAATCGGTGTGATCAACGCCTTCGTCGTCAATGCAATGCTGCCCTCCGACCACCAGGCTGCGCAGCAGGTCTTGACAGAAATCTACGCCCGTTCCTTGGGTGAGGAAGCCTTGCAACCGGTCGGCTACCACGATCATGACTGGGGGCTGGCAGACCCTTGGAGCCTCACCTGCGTGTCGGCGATTCCTCCCGGCTTCTGGAGCGCCCATGGCGAATCGTTGCGTCCGCCGTGCGGCAACCTCATCTGGTCGGGCACTGAAACTGCCGATATCTGGGCCGGGTACATGGATGGCGCTGTGCGTTCAGGTCATCAAAGTGCACTGCAGGCGCTTGCTTCGCTACGTCGGGCATAGGGAACAGCGATGAAAAAGAAATTGTTGTGGGGTGTGGCGGTGTTGCTGGTCGCCCTGCTGGCATTGTTCGGCCGTGACCTGCTGGGCTTCTACCACCTGGTCACCTACATCGACAGCACTACCCAGGCCTATGAAGCGGACGGTCCTTGGCCCCAGACGGCCGATACCTGCTACAGCTGTCATGGGCAGCGCGGGAGCTCGCAGCACCAGCGTTACCCCAGCCTGGCGGGGCAGCCCGCCGATTACCTGAAGGCGCAGTTGCACAGCTTTGCCAATGGCACTCGTCATTTCCCGAACATGCAGCCGCTGGCGATGAGCCTCAGTGACGCTGAAGTCGACCAACTGGCCAACTACTACGCCCGCCAGACGCCCATGAATAACCACACGTTCCAGCCTGATCCTGGCCTGCGCCAGCAAGGCGAGAAACTGGCCAAGGCGGGTGCATGTGCTGCCTGCCATGGCGAGAAACTGATGGGTCAGAGCGCATTCCCGCGCCTGGCAGGCCAAGGCGCCGACTACTTGCTAGTACAGCTGGACGCCTTTGCCCAGGGCAGACGGATCGATCCAACCGGTGCGATGACGGCGGTTACCCAGACCCTCTCGGCGCAGGACCGCAAGGCGCTGGCGCACTACCTTGCCGCCTTGGCGGCTACCCCGAAATAAAGCCTTCATACCTACAAGAAAGAGACTTGAGCTATGGAAACCAAAGATGTTCTTGCGTTGCTCACTTGCGTCCTCCTGGTGGTATCCGGGAGCACCTACGGCATCAAGTTCCTGCGCAGAGGGAACTTCCTGCTGGGCCTGGAATGGTTGATCGTGGCATTTTCCGGCACCAACTTCCTGATCTATCTGCTGACCCAGTCGCACATCCCCTACGCTATTTCGTATTTCTGCGATGCTTTCTCCCGCGGCTTCGGCATCCCGATCGTCACAGTGCTCGGCCTGATGGCCGTCACCCATGGCTTCCGGCCTTCGGCAGGCAAGGACGCGCTGATTTTCGCCATCACTTTTGCCTGCACGTTCGTGATGATCAAGGCTGATTTCATGGTCAAGCCGCTTCCCTACTTCTACGTCATCATGTGGGCTGGCTACACGGTCTACCTGGCGTACTTCATCAGCCGTCTGGCGATGGTCGGCGAGTACCTGCATGCATTCGGGGTCACGGTGGCGGCGATGCTGGGGCTGCTGGTGGCCTGCATCTATGACTTCTACCCCATACCTGGGGACGACACGAAGGCAGTGTTCATGTCGATAGCACTCGCCAGTTGGTCGTTCATGATGATCCAGTTGTACTACGCGCTCTTCGCTTTGCAGCGGGCAAAACGCCAAGCGGTGCCAGCGCACTGACACGCCTTGTTTTACATGCCGAGGTCGTTCGCGCGGCCGCAGTTTGCAGTCGCAGCGATCCAAGAGATCCACCAGGAGTGCTTACACAATGTCCATCGAGCAAGTCGCGCCGGCAGTAGAGCGGATGCGTGAGGTTTTTGCGCTTCAGCGCCAGGCATTCGCCGAGGAACGCTATCCATCCTATGAGACCCGGCGGGCCAACCTGTTGGCGCTCAAGGCGCTGGTTTTGGAAAACGCTGAGCGGATCGCAGCCGCCATCTCCAGCGATTTCGGACACCGGTCGGAGCACGAGACCAAGATGCTCGATATCTTCGGTCTGGTCAGTGAAATCAATCATGCCGTCCGGTGCCTGAAGCGCTGGATGAAACCAAGCAAGCGCGGAGTCGGGCTCTGGTTCAAGCCAGCGCGTGCAGCGGTGCTGGCCCAACCGCTCGGGGTTATCGGTATCGCCGCGCCGTGGAATTACCCACTTTACTTGACGTTGGGCCCGCTATGCGGCGCCCTGGCTGCCGGTAACCGGGCGATGATTAAGGTTGCCAGCGACTCCAGCCATTATGGTCGCTTGCTCGCCGAATTGCTGGGCAAGCGCTTCGACCCGGACCTGGTAGCGGTGATACAGCCTGGTGCGGGTATCAACGACGGTTTCTCCCGGCTACCCTTCGATCACCTGATCTTCACTGGCTCGCCGGCGGTCGGCCGGCAGATCATGCGCAATTGCAGCGAGAATCTTACCCCGTTGACGCTGGAGCTCGGTGGTAAGTCGCCTACCGTTGTCGCGCCGGGTTACCCATTGAAACAGGCTGCCGAGACCGTTCTTTGGGGCAAATGCCTGAATGCCGGGCAGACCTGTGTCGCGCCTGACTACTTGTTCCTGCCTGCTGGCAGCGAGGAAGACTTCCTCGCCCATGCCAGAGCGGCGGTGGCGCGAAACTACCCGCAACCGTTGGCCGATAACCCCGACTACAGCTGCATGATCAATGCGCGCCAGTTGGCGCGCGTCGATGCGCTGCTGGCGGACGCTCGGGACAAGGGCGCGCGCGTAGTGGCGCTCGCGGATGTGGATGGCGCGCGCCGGGCGGGCAAGCTTACACCGCACCTGGTGTTCGATGTGCGCGACGACATGCTGATCATGCAGGAGGAGATCTTCGGGCCAGTGTTGCCGGTGCTGGCTTACCGCAAACTCGAGGAAGCGATCGACTACATCAACGCCCACGAGCGGCCCTTGGCGCTCTACCTGTTCGACGACAATGCCGGCCGGGTCGAAACGGTGCTGCGTGAGACATTGTCTGGAGGCGTTTCGGTCAACAGCGTGATGTTGCATGTGCTACAGGAAAACCTGCCTTTTGGTGGAGTGGGCAATTCAGGGCTCGGGCATTATCACGCCGAGGAAGGGTTCCAGACGTTCAGCAAGATGCGTCCGGTGTTCTACCAGGCGAAGTTCAATGGCAGTTTCTTGCTCAAACCGCCTTATGGCCGCTTCACTCAAGGCCTTTTGCGCCTGATGCTGCGTTGAGGCATGGTTTGCTGAGCAGGGCTGACGAGGCTACATCGAGTTGACGCTACGATCGTCATGCCCCTTTTAGCGCCCTTCGGGGCGCTTTTTTTATGATGATTGGATGGCGGAGTCGCCTTTGCCGGTGGTCGCGGGCTCGTCCGCTCACACATCCCTGGGCAAGATTTCAGATTTAAATAAGACGATTGCTCCCGAAAGATCGCTGCCATTTGAGTCAGTCATGTGCAGTTTTGGGAGCAGGATGTGCGGGAGGAGGGTAGACCTTGGGGGGGGCTGAAAACCGCCCTTTGCAGGCGGTTTTCAGCCCGGGGGAGTGTGTCAGGCTTGGGCAATCCACTCGGCGGCGCGTTCGGCGATCATGATCGCCGCCGCGTTGGTATTGCCGCCAACCAATGTCGGCATGATCGAAGCGTCGACCACGCGAAGCCCCTCGATACCATGGACCCTTAACCGGCTATCTACCACGGCCATCTCGTCCTGCCCCATCTTACAGGTGCCGATCGGGTGGTAGATGGTGTCGGTGCGCTTGCGCAGCAGTTCGATCAACTGCTCGTCGTTGTGCAGGCCGGCGCTGTACAGATCCCGGAGCCCGAAGCTGGCCATGGGCGTCTGGGCAATGATGTCTCGGGTGATGCGGTAGCCTTTGAGCAATGTCGCGACATCGTCGTCGTGGGCAAGGAAGTTGGGGTCGATACGCGGCGCCTTGCGCGGGTCTGGGGAAGCCAGGCCGACACTGCCGATGCTCTTGGGGCGTAGCACGCACACATGGCAACTGAAGCCATGGCCCAAGTGAAGCTTGCGGTTATGGTCATCCACCGTGCCGATCACCGAATGCAACTGGATGTCCGGACGCTCCAGGCCTGGATCGGTCTTGAGAAACGCGCCGGCCTCGGCGCAGTTGCTCGCAAACGGGCCATTGCGATGGCGAGCATAATCGAACATGGCCTTGCCCATCTTCACGCCGCCGCTCAGGGAGAAGCCCAGCAGCGAAGTGTCGTTGCTCTTGTAGCACAGCACGACGTCGGCGTGGTCCTGCAGGTTCTGGCCCACGCCCGGGAGCTCATGGCGAAGGGCGATACCTTGAGGCTCGAGTTCGGCTGCCGAACCAATGCCGGAGAGCATCAGCAAGTGCGGGCTGCCAAAGGCGCCTGCCGACAGTATGACCTCCTTGCGTGCCCTCAGATGCACGCGCGAGCCCTTGATCAGTGCCTGTACCCCGGTCGCCTGGTTGCCCTGTAGGACAATACTTTCGACATGGGTCCGGGTGAGCACGGTAAGGTTGCTGCGATGGCGGACCGGCTTGAGGAAAGCCGTCGCGGTGCTCCAGCGGCGGCCGTCGCGAATCGTCACATCGTAGTAGCCTGCGCCTTCCTGAGTGGCGCCGTTGAAGTCGGGGTTATAGCTGTGCCCGGCACGCAGCGCGGACTCCACGAAGGCTTCGCTGGCCGCGTGGCGATTGGCCGGGCTGACGTAGAGCTCACCGTCACCTCCGTGATACTCGCTGCCGCCGCCGTGGTGCATTTCGCTTTTGCGAAAGTACGGCAGAACATCGTTGAAGCCCCAGCCTTCGTTGCCCAGCGCCTGCCAGTCGTTGAAATCGTCATGGTGACCGCGAATGTAGATCATGCCGTTGATCGAACTGCTGCCGCCGAGGACCTTGCCCCGTGGCTGGTAACCTACTCGCCCTCCAAGACCAGGCTGAGGCGTGGTCTTGAACGCCCAGTTGGCGTGGCGCGTTGGCAGGATGGCAGCTAGGCCCAGAGGCGTATGGATAAGCGGTGATCGGTCCTCCGGCCCCGCCTCAAGCAGGCAAACGGTGACACCGGGATCGGTACTGAGGCGATTGGCAAGGACACAGCCGGCAGAGCCGGCACCCACGATCAGATAATCGAATTCCATGTTGTTGTTCTCGAGGGAATCATTGGGAGTTCTGGACAGGACAGGAACAGGTTCGCTAGCCATCCCAGTTCGTATGAACATTGACGAAGTCCAGGATATGGCGCTGTGCCTGGAGGGCTTGCGGAAGCGCCTCAATCATCTGGAACACGTGCGGCAGGTGTTGCCAGATTTCCAGACGAACCGGCACGCCGGCCGCCGCCGCGCGGGAGGCGGCGCGCACGGAGTCGTCCAGCAGCATTTCGGTGCTGCCTACCTGCAACAGCAGCGGTGGCAAGCTGGCGAATGAGCCGAACAATGGCGACACTTCAGGCGACGTGTACTTCTCGGCCGATGTGTAGAAACCACGGATAGCCACCGCGAAAGGCAGGGTGAAGATCGGGTCGAGACGGGCATTGCCGAGCGCGCTTGCACCACTGAGGGTGAAATCGAGGAACGGGGATAGCAGTACCGCGCAGCTTGGGAGTGGCGTTTCCTCGTCCCTGAGTCGCTGCAACAGCGCCAACGCGAGGTTGCCGCCGGCGGAGTCGCCAGCAATCACGATGTGTTCGGGCTTGGTCCCCTGTTCGAGCAGCCATCGGTAGGTGGCGTGGGCCTGGTCAAGCGCCGTGGAGAAGGGGCATTCGGGTGCGAGGCTGTAATCCACCATCAGCGCTCTGGCCTTGAGCGGTTTGCACCAGCTCGCCACCATCGCCGCGTATACCTGCGGGGTGTACGCGACGAAGGCACCGCCGTGAATGTACAGGAGCACGCGCTCCGGCCTGCAATTGGCCGGCGACAACCAGTGCGCAGGCGTGCCGTTGCACGTGACTCTCGTGCGAAGCACGTCCGTTGGCAGCGCCTTGCCTTGCCGATCCAGTTGCGCGAACTGCTTACGCAACTGCTGGATATCGATACCCATGCCGTGGCGGGACTTCACCGACAGGCGCAACAGCAGGTTGATCAGCCTGCGCTTCCAGCGACCTTCGCTCGGGTCGATGACTCGGATATCGGCCCGTGCCCTGGCAGGGGCGTTCATGATGCCACCTCGACTGGCGGCGAGCCTGGCCATCGGTAGTCGCGCAGCTCTTGGCGCAACTGGACCTTGCTGACCTGGCCAGTGGCAGTGTGGGGCAGTGCCTCGACGAACACCACATCATCAGGGGTACAGAAACGTGCGACCTTGCCTGTATAAAGCGCGAGAATCGCTTCACGGGGGGGGACCTCCCCGTGTTTGGCAACCACTACCAACAGCGGGCGTTCGTCCCATTTCGGGTGGGCGATTCCCAGCGCGGCCGCTTCAGCGACAGCCGGGTGGCCCATGGCGATATTTTCCAGCTCAATGGAACTGATCCATTCGCCGCCCGATTTGATGACATCCTTGGCCCGGTCGGTGATCTGCATGAACCCATCCTGGTCGAGACTGGCGACGTCGCCGGTCGGGAACCAGCCGTTCACCAGCGGGGTTTCGTCGCCGCGGTAGTAGCGATCAACCACCCAGTGGCCACGCACGAGCAGAGCCCCCGAAGTTTTGCCGTCACGCGCGACTTCATTGCCGTCATCGTCCACGGTTCTCAGGTCAATGCCGAACGGTGGCCGGCCTTGCTTGATACTGATGGCGAAGCGCGCCTCTTCGTCCAAACCCAGGTGCGACGCTTTCAATGTATTCACGGTGCCCGTCGGTGACATTTCAGTCATGCCCCAGGCGTGCTGGATACGGATGCCGAACGCCTGCTCGAAGCTGCGCATCAGTGCCGGTGGACAAGCGGCGCCGCCGACCACCACGCGCCGCAGGCTGGGCAGGCGTTTACCGGTCTGCTGCATGTACTGCTGCAGGCTCAGCCACACGGTGGGAACACCGGCCGAGAAGGTGACACCTTCCTGATCGAACAGTTTGAAGACACTTTCGCCATCCAGACCAGCACCGGGCAGCACCAGCTTGGCGCCCACCAGGGCCGCCGAGTACGGTAGCCCCCAGGCATTAACATGGAACATAGGCACGATCGGCGCGACAACCTCGCGGGCCGACAGCGAGAGTGAGTCCGGCAAGGCGCTGGACAGCGCGTGCAACAGCGTGGCGCGGTGGGAGTAGAGCACGCCCTTGGGGTTGCCGGTGGTACCGGAGGTGTAGCACAGCGCCGCCGCCGCATGCTCATCGATTGGGGGCCAGGCGAATGTCGCAGGTTCTGCAGCCACCAGCGTCTCGTAGCACAGCAAAGGGGTCTGGCCCGCAGTTGGCATCTGCTCAGCATCCGACAAGGCGACCCAATGCTTCACGCGTGGGCACTGAGCCGCGATTTCGGCGACTAGCGGGGCGAAGCTTTCGTCAAAACAAACCACCTCGTCCTCAGCGTGGCTGATGATCCACGCGACTTGCTCCGGGAACAGGCGCGGGTTGATGGTGTGGGTGATCGCCCCCATGCCCGAGATCGCATAGTAGAGTTCGAAATGACGGTAGCCATTCCAGGCCAGAGTGCCCACTCGGTCGCCAGGCTTGACGCCTAGACGGGTCAGTGCGTTGGCCGCTTGCCTCGCACGCTGATGAGCGTCGGCATAGGTGTAGCGGTGCAGGGCGCCGCCAGGCAGGCAGGAAACGATTTCGGTATCGCCGTGATACCGCTGCGCATGCTCCAGCAGCGAAGGAATGGTAAGGGGGAGCGTCATCATTTGACCTAGCATGGTATTCAGCCTTTTACCTTTATTGTTTTCACGCACCGGCGGCGAGGCCGTGGGCGTTGTGGTTCAACCGGTGACCTTGGCGGGCCGTGGGGTGAGCGCTTGTTGCTGAGCGCGCTGGAACTCCAGGTGGTGGTCTTCGATCGGGTCCTTCAGCAGCATCTTCTTGTCGCGACCGTAGTGCATGAAGACGAACCAGGGGTACGACCGGCCCTGACGGGGCAGGAAGTGCTGGTCACGCTGGATGTAGCCGGACTTCATCGAGTTCATGATCCCGTCGCTCAACGCGTTGTTGGCGTTGTCGTAAGGAGTCACAACATCTAAGTTGCGCTGTTCCATATAGCGGAACAGGCGGCACAGGTAAGTGGCGGCCAAGCCGACCTTGAGCGTCCACGACACGTTGGTGTAGCCGAAGATCCATGCCATGTTCGGCAGGTTTTCCAGCAGCACTCCCTTGTAGGTCATCTGCTCGCCCACTGGGTAAGGCGTGCCATCGACCGAGACGGTCATGCCGCCCAGCAACTGCAAGCGCAGCCCTGTAGCAGTGATGATGATGTCGGCTGGCAGTTCCTTGCCCGACTTCAAACGAATGCCATGCTCGGTGAAGCGTTCGATATGGTCCGTTTCCACCGATGCCTGGCCGTTGCGAATGGCCTTGAACAGGTCGCCGTCGGGGACTGCGCATAGGCGCTCGTCCCAAGGCATGTAGTTCGGGGTGAAGTGGCGCATGTCGGCGTTAGGGCCTACCTGGCGGCGCACGTGCGCCAGGATGATCCTACGCATCAGGCGCGGCCATTGCCGGCAGGCAATGTAAGCGGCGCGGTACAGCACGATATTGCGCTTGCGAGCCAGGCCGAGGGCCCAGCTCGCGGGCATTATGCGGGAGAGCGCTCCCGTGAGCTTGTCGGTGGAAGGTAGCGAGTAGATATACGAGGGGGAGCGCTGCAGCATGGTGATGTGGCGGGTCTTGTCAGCCATCGCCGGAATCAGCGTAGCTGCGGTGGCACCGCTGCCAATGACTACGACATTCTTGTCGCGGTAGTCCAGGTCTTCGGGCCAATGCTGTGGATGAATCCGTACGCCTTTGAAGTCGTCCTCCCCCGGGAAAGAAGGCAGGAAACCCTCGTCGTGGTTGTAGTAGCCAGTGCAGCAGAGCAGAAATCGGCAGGTGTAATGCCGGATATCGCCGCTGGCTTCGTGCCGCGCCGTCAATTGCCACAGACGCTGCTGGCTGCACCAGTTCGCACTGAGGGTCTTTAGGCCGTACTGGATCTTGTCAGCAAGACCGTACTGCTTTGCCGTATCCTGGATGTAGCGCCGGATCGAGGCGCCGTCGGCCAATATCTTGGGGTTGTCCCACAGGCGGAACTTGTAGCCGTAGCTCAGCATGTCGGAGTCGGAGCGAATGCCTGGATAGCGGAAGAGGTCCCACGTTCCGCCCATGCACTCGCGCCGTTCCAGAATGGCGAGACTGCGATTGGGAAACTCGTCCATTAGATGGCAAGCCGTGCCGATTCCGGACAGGCCGGCACCGATGATCAAGGTATCGAAATGGAGGTTGCTCATGGAATCTCCGCGCCTTCGGGGTATGACCGAGTGGTTGATTGAGGGTTGGGCATCAGCGCGCACGCGATCACGCGGCAGTTTTTCGGCAGGCGCGAGACGGCAGGGCTGAGGCCCGGAGGAGGGTGGCCGGCAGCGGATGGGGCAGTGGAGTCGTGCATACGATGAGCTCAGGTGATTGTTTTTGTTTTACTGCAATGTAATCCGCTACCGAATTTTACGCAACGTCTGTTATGTTTAAATTCTAAGCCATGTGGCAGCCGGGTAAAGCCCGCTTGATCCAACCATGGGACATGGGGCGGAGGCTGTGCATCCGCCCGTCGAAGATTCAGTGCCTGGCGGGGTCGAGATCGGCGAGGTAGTGCGCCAGCGCCTGCGCCTCGGTTTGCGAAAGCAGACCTGCGGTCGCGTTCATGGCGCCACTCGGGTCCGTTTGCGTGCCCTCCTTGAACGCCAGGAGCTGGCTTAGCAGATAAGCTTTTCCCTGGCCCGCGAGGCGGGGGCCAACTGCTCCGCCCACGAAATCGCTGCCGTGACAGGCACTACAACCCCGCTCCGCGGCACTCACCTTGCCCTTGGCCGACAGTTGCTCATCCGCCGTTGAAATGTCGGTGCTGAGTGGCGTTTGCCGGGCAAAGTACTGCGCCAGAAACACGATCTGATCGTCGGTCAATGTGGCGGCCAGCGGCTCCATCTGCGCACTGTGCCGTTTGCCCTCGGCGAATGCGTGAAGTTGCGCCTGCAGATAATCGGCCTTTTGCCCGACGAGTGATGGGTACTGCTCGTTCTGCGACTTTTCGGAGGTACCATGGCAGGCGTTGCAGGTATCCTGGGGTTGCGGCCAATTTCCGACATCGGCGTCGTAGCGGGCATAGTGGCTGTCTAGTGCATTCATGAGTCGATAGCCCGCCAGCAATTGCGGGGTTGGCGATCTTGCGCACTGGGCTGGAAAGCCTCAGGCGATCGCCCAACGACTCAGCCATACGCGGGCTCAACACTTGGGATCCGCCCACGAAGCGAGTCTCCTGAGCGCCGCCATTGAAGCCTTCCAGCTTCTCCATGCTGCAGTCGGCGGAATTGATCAGCGAGAGGTAGTGCAGCAGGGCCAGGCTGGCTGGTGGCGTACCAGTGGTCAACCCTATAGAGGTCTCGAAGCTAAACCGGCTGGAGTTGTCGATGCCTTGACTCTTGAGCCATTGGGCTACCGATAGCTTGTCGATTTCAGGTGCATCAGCCGCATTCCAGGGCTCCTTGCTCGGAACCTGTCGCGCGAGTTGATTGAGCGTTGCAGTGACAGGGTTGCTGTGGGCGGCGCTAAGGTCTTCCGTACATCGCTCAGGGTTGCCTCTACCGTCTGGGCCAGGGCGCTCCCGGCGAGTCCCGTACCACCTACCAGCACCACGCCAGCAAGAGCCTGCATAAGCAGGCGCCGGCGGTAGGCCGGTGAAGACTTGTCTTCAGTGTTCATGTTTGCCTCGGCACGCTGTTGTTGTATTCAAATAACTATAGTTATGTAAAATAGCGCAGCGCGATCATCGTGCCAAGGGGAGGCGGGCGTCATCGTTTCAGGACTCAAAAAACGACCCTGAACGGGACGCTTCCTAGATTTAGTAGTTATCTAAACCTGCTGCAAACAACCGAAGGAGCTACCCATGAAACTATTGAGAGTGATAGCCGTTGCATCGATCATCTGCGCGCCGGCTGTGTACGCCGGGGATAAGACCGATGCCGACCACTGCACAGCCAAGATCAACCAGCTCGACTCCATCGAGCGTTCCGAAGGCAGCGGCGTTCATGGAGGTGTGGCAACGGACATTCGCAAACTGATTGCGCAGGCCAAGGAGGCTCGGGAAAAAGGTGATGGGGAAGGCTGCCTGACTGCGACCAACAAGGCGCTGAGCTTGTACAAGACCGCATCCAAGTAGGAAGCGTAGGGCGTTTCAACGCCAAGGCCCGTTCCAGGTTTGCGAGGGCCGGACGACTTCTCGTCCGGCCCATGGGATGGGCTATAGATCAGGGGCGGTCACTTGGCCTTGCGCGTGCCACTGCGCTTCGCGAGTGGTGAAATCAACGTGATGAGCGCCTCGAGCAGGGCATTCCCGCGCTCGGCGCTGAAGCGCTCGGGCTCGATCGGCATCATCATCAGCCAGCCGTCACAGATGGTGCTGATCTGGTCGGCCAGCACATCGGGTGGTATGTCGTCGCGGACTTTGCCCTGACGCTGCTCTTTTTCGATCACCATGGTAAACACCTGACGAAACCTGGCGTACCGCTGCTTGATGACATGCGCGAACGCCTGCTCATGCCGAGCATGGCTCAGCAATTGCAACCAGGAAAGCCAGATCGTCGACTCACCGTCGTTGACCCACTCCATCCACTGCCGGAGCAACGAGGGAATGTTCATCTCCGCCTGGTTCGCTGCCAACATCGTGTCGACCTGGTCGAACAAGCTTTGGGCGACCTCAGTGATCATCTCTTCCTTGTTGGCGAAGTAATATGTTACTGCGCCTGTGGTGCAACCTGCATGTTTTGCGACATTGCGCATCGACGCACCGGCGTAGCCATCCCGCGCGATCACGCTAATGGCTGCCTCCAGCAGTTCTAAACGTTTGGCGTCGCGGTCGCCCACGGGCCGCCCCCTACGCGCCAAGCTGCGAGGTGCGCTCGGACCGGCAGAAGTGGAGGCGGTTCTGGAAGGGGGTTTGGATTCAGGCATGAGGTCTCAGGATTTCAGGATAAGAGCGTTTCTGGATCAAGTGGTTGGCTTCCACGGTTGGCCCAGCATAGTGAAGTCGAGCGTGGATTACACCTGTCGGAAGATAGGAATTCTTGATCCGGGCAAAAGGGTATCGAGGAGACTAGCAACCAGTCGAATATGTGACAACGTGAGTTATGTAAAATAGTGACTGAAGGTCATGATCTGGTCAAGGTTTGGCTGTGCAGTCCAGTCTTCCCGTGCGCCAGCAGCGCCTTGCAATTTGAGGTTCTGGCGGCCGGCGGTTTTCACCTAGGCCTTGGCGTCGTTGGGCGTCGGCACCTCCACCGGCAGCGTGTGGACCACGCCCTGGATCGAGCTGTACTCGCGGTTGGTCAGGGCGATGAGGGCCTCGAAGGCATCCTGCACCTGGCGCTCGGCGATGATCCGGTTGGCCCGTGCGGTATCGTAGCTGGCCAGGGATTGCAGCACGTCGGTCTTGTCGGACAGGCCGACGTCAAACCGTTCGTTGGACTGTTTCTTTCGCGGATTCCAGAACGATGACGTCAAACCATTTCTCCATCAAGGCGTCATTTTCAAACCACTGACATAACGCAAATGCCGTTCCGGGAAAGCCGGAGATGGAACGCTGTTGCCTGATGTTCGTGATGGTCATCCTCGGGCCACCGCTTTTGATGGTGACAACATCGCCTCTAAACAGGTTGTTCATCGAACACCTCTGTTGTGTTTGCAGTGCTCTGTAGGCTTCAAGGAAGCCAGTTATTCAGATCGCGACCAGTGTCGTAAAAGCGATGCAACATGGCACGGCCGAGACCAGATGACGCATGATCACTATTGGCTCTAATGAGGCATTATTGACTCATGTAAGTTGAAAACGTATCATCCGGGTCGTTTTCAATCAAGGCTGTGGTGAATGATGGGCAAGATAAATGCGATAGGGATGGGTGGGCTGTTCGCCGCTGCGGTGGCGTTGGCCGGTTGCGGAGTGGGCGAGGAGCCACAGGCCGCCTCTGCAGCGGCTATGCCCGTGGAGACCGTGACGGTGACAACCGAACAGTTGTCGCTAGCCTCGACGCTTCCTGGCCGGGTCGAGCCAATGCGGGTAGCAGAGGTGCGTGCCCGTGTGGCCGGTATCGTCTTGCACAAGCGCTTTGAAGAAGGTGCCGATGTCAAGGCCGGCGACGTGCTGTTCCAGATTGACCCCGAGCCATTCAAGGTGGCCCTGGCACGCGCCGAAGGCGACTCGGCGCGTGCACAGGCGGTACAGCAAGAGGCTCAGGCACGGGTCAAGCGCTACGAACCCCTGGTCAAGATCGAAGCTGTCAGTCAGCAAGATTTCGATAGCGCCACCGCCGAGCTGCGCAGTGCTCAGGCCGCTGTGCGCACGGCTCAGGCCGACGTGCAGACCGCACGGCTGAATCTTGGTTATGCCACCGTAACCGCGCCCATTTCCGGCCGCATCGGCCGTGCCCTGACCACCGAGGGTGCGCTGGTGGGGCAGGGTGACGCCACGTTGATGGCGCGCATTCAGCAGCTTGATCCGATCTACGTAGACTTCACGCAGTCTGCCGCCGATGCCCTGCGTCTGCGTCAGGCCCTCAAGGAGGGTGCCCTGACTGGTGGCGAAGACCAGTCCCTGAGCGCCCAGGTGGAAGGCACCGACTACCAGCGCCAAGGCGCGCTGATGTTCACCGATGTGGCAGTTGACCGTGGCACTGGCCAGGTCACCCTGCGCGGGCGCTTCGACAACCGCGACGGCATCCTCCTGCCTGGCATGTATGTGCGTGTGCGCACCCCGCAGGGCACCGACCAGCAGGCCATCCTGGTGCCGCAACGGGCGGTGCAGCGTGGCAGCGACGGTAGGGCACGGGTAATGGTCGTGGGGGCCGACAACCTGGCCGAGGTGCGCAGCGTACGTACCGGCGTAATGCAAGGCTCCCGCTGGCAGATCAGCGAAGGCCTGCGTGCCGGTGACCAGGTCATTGTCGGCAGCCCGGCCGGATTGGCACCTGGCATGGCCGTGGCGCTGGCTCACGCGCAACAGGCCGCGGCGCACTAAGGCGAGGTTAGCGAGATGTCCAAGTTCTTCATCACTCGGCCGAATTTCGCCTGGGTCGTGGCGTTGTTCATTTCCCTGGCGGGCTTGCTGGTGATCCCGGCGCTGCCGGTGGCCCAGTATCCAAGTGTGGCGCCGCCACAAATTTCCATCACTGCCACCTACCCGGGTGCTTCGGCCAAGGTGCTGGTGGAGTCGGTGACCAGCATCATCGAGGAATCGCTCAACGGCGCCAAGGGCCTGCTGTACTACGAGTCCACCAACAACTCTAACGGTGTCGCCGAAGTGATGGTGACTTTTCAGCCAGGTACCCAGCCAGACATGGCCCAGGTCGATGTGCAGAACCGCCTGAAGAAGGCCGAGGCGCGCATGCCCCAGGCTGTGCTGACCCAGGGGCTGAAGGTGGAGCAGGCCAGTTCGGGCTTCCTGCTGATGTATGCCCTGACGAGTGCGACAGGTGGGCGCGACGGTGTAACGGCGTTAGCAGACTATGCGGCGCGTAATATCAACAACGAACTACTGCGCGTACCCGGAGTGGGCAAGCTGCAGTTCTTCGCCTCCGAAGCGGCTATGCGCGTCTGGGTCGATCCGCAGAAACTAGTGGGCTACGGCCTTTCCATCGACGACATCAGCAACGCCATCAGAGGTCAGAACGTCCAAGTTCCGGCCGGCAGCTTCGGCAGCACGCCGGGCGCCAGCGAGCAGGAATTGACCGCGACTTTGGCCGTGCAAGGTACCCTGGACTCCATCGAAGCGTTCGCCGGTATCGTTCTACGTGCTAAATCCGACGGTTCCAGCGTGCGCTTGGGTGATGTCGCGCGCATGGCCATCGGCAGCGAAAACTACAACCTGTCTGCGCGACTGGACGGTAAACCCGCAGTGGTAGCAGCAGTGCAACTGGCGCCCGGAGCCAACGCTATCGAGACCGCGAAGCTGGTCAAGGAGCGCCTGGGGGAGCTTGCGCAGTTCTTCCCCGACGGCGTCGAGTATTCGGTTCCCTACGACACCTCGCGCTTCGTAGACGTGGCCATCGAGAAGGTGGTCCACACCCTGATCGAAGCTATGGTGCTGGTGTTCCTGGTGATGTTCCTGTTCCTGCAGAACGTGCGCTATACCCTGATTCCGTCGATCGTGGTGCCGGTGTGCTTGCTCGGCACATTGATGATCATGAAACTGCTCGGTTTCTCGGTGAACATGATGACCATGTTCGGCATGGTGCTGGCTATCGGCATCCTGGTGGACGATGCCATCGTGGTTGTGGAGAACGTCGAGCGCCTGATGGCCGAGGAAGGGTTGTCGCCGGTAGACGCAACCATCAAGGCGATGGGGCAGGTGTCCGGGGCGATCATCGGTATCACCATGGTGCTTGCGGCGGTGTTTCTGCCGCTGGCGTTCATGTCCGGCTCGGTGGGCGTGATCTATCAGCAGTTTTCGGTGTCGCTGGCAGTGTCGATCCTGTTCTCAGGCTTCCTGGCCCTGACCTTCACCCCGGCGCTGTGCGCCACACTGCTCAAGCCGGTAGCACATGGGCATCATGAAAAGGGCGGTTTCTTTGGGGCGTTCAACCGCACATTCGCCCGCATTACCGAACGTTACTCGGTAATGAACAGTGCCTTGGTGGCGAGTGCCGGGCGTTGGATGCTGGCCTATGTCGGCATCCTTGTGGTCCTCGGTTACTCCTATGTGCGAGTACCAGAGGCTTTTGTCCCCGCCGAGGACCTGGGCTATGGCATCGTCGACGTGCAGTTGCCACCGGGTGCCAGCCGGGTGCGTACTGATCACACTGCAGAGGCACTGGAAGCTTTCCTGATGTCCCGGGAAGCTGTCGCCAATACCATTGTTGTGACTGGTTTCAGCTTCTCGGGCCAGGGCGAGAATGCCGCGCTGGCATTCCCAACCTACAAAGACTGGTCGTTGCGTGGCAAGGAACAATCCGCAGTAGTTGAAACTGCCGTGGTCAATGAGCAGTTCGCCGCCAACGGCGACGGTGCCATCACTGCGGTCATGCCACCGCCGATCGACGGCCTGGGCAACTCCGGTGGCTTTGCCCTTCGGCTGATGGACCGTGGTGGCCTAGGGCGCGAGGCATTGCTGGCCGCCCGCGACCAACTGCTAGCCCGCGCCAATGAAAACCCGGTGATCCTCTACGCAATGATGGAAGGCCTGGCCGAGGCACCGCAGTTGCGCGTGCACATCGACCGCGAGAAGGCCAGCGCCCTGGGCGTGAACTTCGAGTCGATCAACAACACCTTGGCCACTGCCTTTGGTTCTGCGGTGGTCAACGACTTCAGCAACGCTGGGCGGCAGCAGCGCGTAGTGGTGCAAGCCGAGCAGGGCGCGCGCATGACCCCAGAAAGTGTGATGCGCCTGTATGCGCCGAACGCCCAGGGCGAACAGGTGCCGTTCAGTGCCTTCATCACCACACAGTGGGAAGAAGGGCCAGTGCAACTGGTGCGCTACAACGGCTACCCATCGATCCGCATCGCTGGCGACGCGTCGCCAGGCCACAGTACCGGCCAGGCCATGGCCGAGATGGAGCGCCTGGTCAGTGAGCTGCCACCGGGGATTGGCTATGCCTGGACCGGCCTGTCGTACCAAGAGCAGGTCTCTAGCGGCCAAGCCGCCGGCCTGTTCGCCCTGGCCATCCTGGTAGTGTTCCTGCTGCTGGTGGCGCTGTACGAGAGCTGGGCGATCCCGCTGACGGTGATGCTGATCGTGCCGATCGGTGCGCTGGGTGCGGTGTGGGCGGTACTGCTCACCGGCCTGCCCAACGACGTGTACTTCAAGGTCGGGCTGATCACCATCATCGGCCTTGCGGCGAAGAACGCAATCCTGATCGTCGAGTTCGCCAAGGAACTATGGGAGAAGGGCTACAGCTTGAGCGACGCCGCCATCGAGGCTGCGCGCCTGCGCTTCCGCCCGATCGTGATGACCTCCATGGCCTTCATCCTCGGCGTGGTGCCGCTGGCCATCGCCACCGGCGCTGGCGCAGCCAGCCAACGCGCCATTGGTACCGGAGTGATCGGCGGCATGCTTAGCGCAACCTTGCTGGGTGTGGTGTTCGTGCCGATCTGTTTCGTCTGGGTGCTCAAGCTGCTCAAGCGCGAGCCGGCACCCCTGCAACACGCTGTCGAGGTGGAGAAGTAATGGTCGTGGGTAATCTTGCAATACCACTCGCGTTGGCCTGTGCCCTGACTGGCTGCTCGCTGGCACCGACTTACCAGCGCCCCGAGGCACCGGTGCCGGCGCAGTGGGGCAATGCCACCGGGCAGCAGGGCCAGGCCGTGGCGCAGCTGGACTGGCACGCGTTCATCGTTGACCCTACGCTGCGTCAGTTGATCGGCACCGCACTGGGCAACAACCGTTCCCTGCGCCAGGCCCTGCTCGATATCGAGCAGGCCCGTGCGCTATATGGTATCAGTCGTGCCGACCGCGTGCCCGGGTTGAACGCTGGCGCTTCGGGTAATCGCCAGCATTTGCCGTCGGACCTCTCCAGCGATGGCCGCGAGGGTGTCAACAGCACTTATCAAGTAGGGCTATCGCTGCCGGAGTACGAAATCGACTTGTTCGGCCGCGTAAAAAGCCTAAGCGACGCAGCGCTCGAGCAATATCTGGCAACCGAGGAGGTCAGCCGGGCTGCACACATTGCCCTGATCGCCGAGGTCAGCCAAGCTTACCTGACACTCGATGGCGCTGAGCGTCGCCTGGCGTTGACCCGCCAGACCTTGGGCAGTCGCAAAGACTCCCTGGCCCTGGTCGGCCAGCGCCGCGCAGTAGGCACCGCGACGGCGCTGGATCATCAGGAAGCATTGGGGCTGGTAGAGCAATCGCGGGCGGAGCTGGAGTCAATCCTGCGCGAGCAGCAGCAGGCTTACAACGCCCTGGTGCTGCTGCTCGGTAGCGCCAGCGCGGCCAATGTGATCCCTGCCGAACGACCCGAGGCGCCGATGGTGCTGCCGGACATCGCGCCAGGGACACCATCGGCGCTGATCGAGCGGCGTCCGGACATTCTTGCCGCCGAGCATCGGTTGCGCGCACGTAACGCCGATATCGGTGCGGCACGGGCGGCGTTCTTTCCACGGATCAGCCTGACCGGCAGCTTCGGTACCTCCAGCGCGCAGATGTCCGGGCTGTTCGAGGGTGGCTCGCGCAATTGGGGCTTCATGCCACAGCTGTCGTTGCCGCTGTTCGACGCCGGGCGTAACAAGGCTGCGCTGAGCCTGTCCGAGGCGCGCAAGGACTCGGCGGTTGCAGCCTACGAAGGTACGATCCAAACCGCTTTTCGGGAAGTGGCCGATGCACTCGCTGCCAGCGATACTTTGCGGCGTGAGGAAATTGCACGCCAAGCGTTGGCCGAAACCAGCCGGGTGAGCTTGGCACTGGCGAAGGCTCGCTACGAGGGTGGCGTGGACAGCCATCTGCGGTATCTGGATGCGCAGCGCAACACCTACTTGAACGAAGCGGCCGCGATCGAGGCGAGCATCGAGCGGCAAAAATCACTCGTCGACCTGTTCCGCGCCCTTGGTGGTGGCTGGTCTACGCGGGGATAACTCATCGATCCTTTGGTTGGTCTGGCCAACCGCTTTTGCCCCTGAGTGATCAGGGGCTTTTTTTATCCGGGCATCGGTAAACTAGCGAGATGCCGTCACGGCGCCATTGAGGAACAGACTCTCAAGCGTCAATGCAGATGTTGCACTGGCCGCGCGACCGCGGCGTTCGGCATCGACAATTCCGTAGACCAGGCTCAGGAACATCTCGGTGAACATTGCAGCGCTGATATCGATGCGGAAAAACCCGGTCTGCTGCCCCCGCAGGAAATAGTCGTCCAGCGCATCGGCGTAGGCTTGCCAACCTTGATTGGCTTCACTGCCGTCAAAAGTGTCCGGGCGGTACTGGAAGAGCAGGAACACCATCATTTCGCGGTGCTTGAGATGCTCGGCGATCAATCGTCGCAACGCCGCCGGCGGTTCGATGTTTTTCAGATCGGCATCGGCGATCACTTGACGCAGAACTTGCTCGCCGTAACTTTCCAACAAGCTAACCAGATTGTCTCGAGTCCCACAGAATCGATGCAGGGTCGCCTTGCTGACGCCAGCCGTTTCCGCCAGCTCTTTCAGCGTGGCTCTGGGGTGGATGACGATTGCTGCCGCCAGGGCCTTGAGCAGACGTTCGTCGGTTGCTGAGAGGTTCATTGATGGGGCTCTTACTTGAGTTAGATCATTGTGCAGCAATTGAATCAAAACCGCAGCATTTGAGCTGTTCGAGAATCATAGGTGACCGGATTCTAACCTCTCGAAAATCTTTCGTGAATTGGCAGCTTTGAACCTGCTGTCAACCAAACAGCAGTTTGTCTAGGGTAGGTTTACTCGCGAGCACAGCCAGTGCCACCCACCACCTCGTGCTTGGCATCGTACAAGCGTGCCTCAGGTGTCAGCGCCATCGAGCAAGCCTCTAGCAAGTAACGCTCGTCCGCTTTGAAATACGCATATGGAATGGTCAGGTAACATTCGCGAACCATCGTGCCGCCCATCAAGCTCATGCCACTGCCCACTTCATACGTCTTACTGGATACTTTTCCGACGCTGAAAACGTCACCGATGGCCTACGCACCATCCAACTTTGTATTGTGGATGTTCTGTCTGATTGGTCTAACCCTCATTGATCGTGAGAAATCCATCCAAAGCGGCATCAGGCGTGTGCTGTCGCCACTTTGTGCTGCGCATCGGCTAAACCCGGCACCGACCATCACCGCAGCACCTCGATACGACGCATCCTGTCGCCACAATACGCCTGCCAGCTTCCTCAGCGCAGGATAATCTTGAAGCGCGACTACTTTTTGTTCAGCAATTTCCATAAACGAACGTCCATCCGAGGTGAGTAACTAGTGCGATAGCGTTAGGCCATCGTACTCGACTCACGATAGGGCGCATCGAAGGTCGCCGAGGTGTGTCGCAGCCAGTGCAGCGAAGCCGAGCGCAGGTTGTCGATTTCATTCTCGCTGCGGTCCTCCGCCGTCATCCTCAGCAACGCCCGGTCGAAGACCTTTTGCAGCAGCAGTCGCACATGCCGGCTCGATAAGCCGCCTCGGCCGCTCAGCGTCAGCAGCAACGGGTGCGAGTCATGGGGCGAGGGCAGGGGAGTCAAGCCCAGGTACAACCGGTAGCGCATCAGGTAGGTCTGCACATACTCATGCCGTACGCTGATTTTTGCCGACTTGTTGCCTTTACCCACCACGTGAAACCACCAGTTGCCCAGAGTATCGCGGCGAAAATCGCCCATGCTTGGTTCCCAGTTGTCCCGGCCAACCAGGTCAGAAATGCGCAAGTACATGGCAAACAGGGTGGTCAGCACGAACAAGGTCCGCTCGTGGGCAGGGTCTTCGTCGGCCATGCCTTCGGCGGTCTCGATCACGTAATCCCATTGCAGATGCGTCAGTGCCCGCGAGCTGGCATCCTGGATGTGCCGTTGCTTGTAGACCGACTTCTGTTTCACCGCCCGGAACGGGTTGACTTCCGTTAGTCCCTCGTCGGTGCTTTTCGCGTTTCGGCCAGGTCTGGCTGAACGGCCGCCAGGCCGGATTGGCGCAGAACGCCCGCAGCGGGCTCATTGAGAGCGACTGGGCACGCACGAAGCGGGATTTCACCATTGGCCCGAACCACGACTCGGGAGGCCGCAGGCAGAACCCCATGATATAGAATTGGGCGATATCCGGGTCTGGCAATTATCGGATATGCAGGAGGCTTTGTGTATTTAGCTCAGCCTTAATTAGCCTCCATTCAACTCAACTAAATGAATATTTAGCATAGTTATAACTGAAACGAATGATTTAAGGGGTAGGGTACTGCAACTTTTCCAACGCTTGAAGCCTCTTGCCTAGTCTTTTTTGGAGAAATCATTGAATGCCGTCCCCTCAGAGAGCCCGTAATGCTCGTATGACGCTTCGGCACAGTGCAGAAATGCATGACCTGGTCATGTCGATCTTTCCGGAAACCGCACTGATTTTGACCAAAAAAGTCACTGCTACTGGTTCTATTTGCAGCCCTGGAGAGCTTCGAGCCGGTGCTCGATATCTGGCAAATGCATTGGCTGAGTACGATTTACGTCGACAGAAACGCGTTCGTGATGCTTTGCATAGACCGTCAGATGAGGCGTATTGGCGGGAGGATCAGGCTTTAAAAGATGCTCCGAACGATGAGGGACTGAGCCAGAAAATAGCTCTAGCAAGGGATCTCCGCCGGCAACATTTCGAGGTACCTGAACGTGGTCCCGGCGGCGCACGGTACGCTCTCATAAATGCTATCCGGCATGTGTGGCTGATCTGCCATGAGGGCTGCAGCTCTGTTAGCTATGGCCGACAAACCGACAAGCACAGCGATCATACCGGCCCGCTGCATGATTTCATTTCCTCTTTAACCCGGCTTCTTCAGTTTCCACCGAGTATTGACGGGCTCCATCGAGAGATTCGGGCGCTCGATCAACGAATGCATCCGAGCAACAAAATGCCCTGATTTCACCACGACACGGCGGGATTCGATCTTGGGAACATTTGACCAGTCGCCGGTTCGGCACAGTCAGAGGAAATGAAATGCCTAAAAAATCCCGAGCGTTCAGAGCCGCGTTCTTTGCAATGCAGCTCATCACAGTAGCTATCCGTTTGCACGACGCTGTGGCCGTTCATGGCCAGTGTGAACGTGCTGAGTTGGCCGTCCTGGCTTCCAATCCGTCCACCCACGGCCCCGGTAGCTCCATACCAAGGTGCGCATAATGCATATTATGTTAAATGTTATGCTGCGTCATAAGCGTTTATTGGTCTGTCCACTTCCACCAGTCCCCGGTCGGAATTCCAAGTGTGAGCTCTACCAGTTAATCGGAAACCACCACCGGTTTCGCGGAAAGCCTTTCAGGTCGCGTACATGCGTTGCTCACCTAAGATTCCTTAGAATCCTCCTCGCCCACCGTCCAATCAATAATCGGAGCCAGTGTTACCTAACCCACTGATTTTTCGACTCTTCGAATCACATCGATGATCCGCTAGAAAAAAAGGCAAGCAGCCTCGTCATCGCGGCTTCGTCCGATTGTTAATCGGAAAAACGAAAAGCCAGCCTCCTCGAAATCCTACATCTTCTTGATTTCTCTAACGAAGTCCTATGCTTTTGCGAGTGACTGAGACATGCGCATGGTTCGCGCTGTCGCGACTTAATCGGAAGAAAATTTGGGTTTGATCCAGCGCTGGACGTGATGATTGCCGTATCTCGCGGTATTACGTACATTTCAGCGAGTGACTACTTATGCTGGCGGCATAGAATGGGAATCTCATTTCACCCTTTGCTGACAAACCAGGGGCTACCGACGGTGGTTGGCTCGGAGGGTTCCGTAGTCGAAATCTGCTTAGTACGAGAATATGTGCGATCGCTTCCCTCCACACTGCTTGCTGAAGATGCTCATAAGCTATTGGTTGATTACTTTAATAAGACTTTGTCGAAGCGCGTGAACGTTAGACAAGAGCTGTATGTAATTGAGCGGCTGCTTCTGTGGTGCTTTTCTATAAAGAAGACTCCTCTTACCATGCTTACTGGCAAAGAGATTTCAGAATTCATTGATTTTTTGAGGGCTCCCCCGGAAAAATGGTTAGGTACAATAGGAGCTAAGCGATTTATAGTGGAGCGGGGTATTTCGAAACTCAACCCAAAGTGGCGCCCGTGTTTTGCCCCAATATTAGATCCTGAGCGTGTACGCTTTACTCTTAATAGATTTCTCAAGTTTAGTTCCAAAGTCGTCGGTCTTGTCATATGCCCTCCTTTACCTAGGAGCACCTCAATCCGGCAGTGCTGCTGTCAAAATGCAGAAAAAATAGCTTTAGATTACTTAAAAACACTAGAAAAATATCGACCAGGCAGAGCTGCTAGCGAGCGCGGTCTTTTTTTGTTTGCAACATCGGTGTATCTGCGTATAAGCCACGTTGACTTAGCAAAATATTGTAATGAATTCAGCATGCAGTGCTTTGTTCTAAGGGCGGATGCCGGTGGCTCGTTTAGACTTGCCACGAATACAGGCATGCTGGAACGGGAACTGCCCTGTGGGTACATGAGGTTTTTCTTTCGTTGGCGGCAGTATCTAGGGCTATCTAAGTGCCCACAACCCACAGAGCGGAATCCAATATTCACTCGAAGAGCCTTAGTGAATTTTACCTGTGAGCTTCCTGATCTCTGCTCTGATGGGTATTCACCAACACAGATTCTCAAGTCGCTACTGCTAAGGTGCGCGAATTGCAATAGAATTGTCGAAGATAGAGAAGCGTCAAGAAGAGAGTCATCTGCTCGATTTAGGAAGCGAGTTAGTAATAAGCAGCTTACTCATCGAGTGATTGACGACATGTTCTTACTCTCAAAGAGTAACTCCTCCAACCTTCCGATAGCTCCTACGCCCCTTTTTGGTATGTCTTCTCGAAGTTACAGGCCTTTGAGTGTTTCACTTAGGGTTAATATGCTGGTGGAGATAAATAAGTTTCTAGATATTGACGTCTGTAGGGCTGGCGTATTATTTTTTGATCTACTAGCTGGGCTAGACTCAAGCCGACTGAAGCTCATGGCCTTCGAAAAGCTGACGCTTTGGTCTCTGTTGATTCTGAAAAAAACACCAGCAGATATCTTGGTGCATGAAGTGGAGAAATTTTACGTGTTCTGTATGAACCCATCAACCGAATGGGTGGTTCAAGGGCGTGCGTTCAGGGACAACGGATTATTTGAGGAACCCGAATTCAGGATCAATCAGAACTGGCGTCCATTTTATCAACTGCACCCAGATAAATCGAGCCAGGTAGCGCGTGCGAGTCGGATAGTAGGGTGGTGTAATTCATGCTTTGTTACTCTTGTGAGAGCTGGCCACTTGCGTGAGAATCCGTTTTCAGATTTTAACAAACACATAAACTAAGCTTCAAAGGGCTTGAACGACAATTACTTGATTCCTACTCAGCGCCCTACCCCCATCAACGCTCACCATTGCTGCTGTAGCTTCAGCGTCTTCACTGGGCTTGGTAGAGTCGATCAGCGCCAGACCTACCGCGAGGCAGACCAGCCAAACGCCCCCAGAGCCGGATGCAGATCTACCCCAGCCTGCTCACAATCATGGTTATCATCTTTCCGATCGTTGTCCGAAAGATACATAGTCCCCGTCCAGTGGCATTGGATGGTTGAAATGGATACTTAAGGCTGGTCTTGCAACCTCAGATCACTAGCGGGCCTGGCTCCGGCTAACCCCACGGAGGAAGACGGTCAGGCTCTCCCAAAGGCGTTGCCGCAGACTTTGCTTCGCTGCTTGGCCCAGTTTCTCCAGTCGCTCAACTCTTGCAATCATCCGTGCGATGGCAAGTCTTGCCCGGCGTCGGCGTCCATTCCTTCTCATCCACTGGTCTCCCAAAAATGACCTGGTCACGGCGGAGCGTGATCGAAAGAATGGTTACCGTACACGACGTAAAAAACTACGGCTACCTACCAACGCTTGCCCTTGATGTGGGTATCAGTACCCGTGGCTCGATATGCTGTATGTATATACAGCATAATGCTAAAGCCCGAAAAAACGACAACCTGCCTCCTTTGCGAGGCATTAAGCCAGAGGTAATTAAGCCTTTAGTGCCCGAAATATAGGGCTCCCAGCCCTCTTCATTGAACGGATGTGTGGTCGCTTAGGGTTTTTGGCGCCCTACCCTTGGATACTAAAAAGGCCAGCAAAACCCGGGGGGGACAAGATAGCTGTATAGATATACAGCTATCAAGGCTCATCCTAGCTGACCTTGATAGCGAGCTTTCACCCCGCCTCCCCTCGCCGGCGCCGGTCGAAGCCTAGGAGCATTCCGGATCTCGATGCCAGTGCACTCCACCTAATCACCAGATGATAAGATGGCCAGCATCTCATTTGCGCGAACCAGGTATGGCACGGCCTCCAAGGACAAAGGCAGCAAAAGCTCCCGCTTCTAAATCGAAGAGCCGGCAGAAACAGGTCGCAAGCCCTATTTCTACGGGCGCGCGAGGCGTTGCGTTCGAACATCGTGTCCAGGCGGTGCGCCTACTCGCCATGTGCCTTGGCGATCACTGTGCAGGGTTGCGCGAGGGCTTTTTCATCGAGGGCTTGCTGTTCCAAGGCAGGACGTTCGGCCATAACACCGACGATCTGGTGATCCAGGCTGTATCTCCCGGCACCGGCCAGAAAGCAACCATCAGGATGCAGATGAAGCGATCGCCCAGGGCGACTGCCAGTAACGAAGCATTCAGAGAATCCGTGGGGCTCGCGTGGCTCGACTTCAAAGGGCCAACATTCCAACGCGGTGTAGACGACAACCTGATCGTTTATCACGTTGCCAGCTCATCGCACATGGAAAGCGCTGTGGAGGTTGTGAGGCTTGCGCTGGGCTCGCTGTCACACGATACCTGGTACACCCGCGTTCATGCAGAAGGGAGCAATGATCGAAACAGGGCTGCGTACGCGGCCATTAAAGCCGCTGTTGAGCACTACAGTGACGCGCCTGTCGCCGACGATGACTTGCTACAGTTTGCGCTTCACCTGAAGTTCTTCCCTCACGACCTGGATTCGGATCGTAGCCAAGACGTTGGATTGCAGAAGCAACTGATCCAGTACGCGTTGCCGCATAAGGACAGTGGCGCTGTGTGGGCGAAGCTGGTCGGCGTTTGTGCTGAGCTGAATGGTAGTGGCGCAGAAATCGACCTGACCTCAATCCATTTGCACTTGGAAGGGCTAGCTCAAGATTTTCACAGGTCGCGGCTTGTGCGTGACGCTATCAAAGACCTGAGCTTGGGCACCGTAGTTGTTAGCCAAGAGCGTCGCACACAGCTTGCCCCGTTAGCGGAGTACTTGGAGCCCCTGTTCTCAAGCAGCCGCCCTGCCACGAGTACCCTCCTCGCGGATAAACTTCCGCCGGTGAGCCCGGCCTCAGATAACACCCTCGCCTCTCGCCAGCTTGATCGCGTCAGCCAATTCCACAACGATCATCGTTACCGGGATGCGCTGGCGCAGTTGGAGGTGCTCGAAGACGGTCTCCCTAGTTACGATGCGCACCAACAGGCCCGCTGGTATTTCCTGCGAGGGATGTGCTTCTGGCATTTGGCGGAGGACGTGAAAGCCGCGGCAGATCTGGAAATGGCTGCCAGCCTTTACCAGGATGATGAGCGTATCGCAGCCGGCCTTGTCCGGGCATCGATGCTCAAGGATGACGTGCAGACTGCGATCCAGGTTGGACAGGAGGCCATCGCGCGTTTCCCGGACTCGTACTCGGTCTGGGTTGCGCTGACCAATGCAAGGCTTCTGAACAGAGAGCAGCTGACGGCCGAGGAGATACCTGAGGCATTCCGTGACAAGTCGGGAGCTTGGCAGTTGCTCGCCAGTTCAATGGCTGGAGCCGGAGATGATGAAGGCGCTGTGGATGCCATCCGGACAGCAATGGAGCAGTCAGACAGTTCCATTTTCATACTCGAAAACTATCTCCGGTTTGTCCTTCGATTGGCCACTGCCAACCCCTTCCACGTGAACACGCGATCGCAGCCCCAAGATAGGCGTGCGCTGATCCTCGACGCCATGTCGAAGTTCGATGACCGCGAGGGTGTGTTATGGGCTGAGCAGAGCCACAGGACAAAATCCGTAATCGTCTTCCACCTGGCTTATGCGCATTTGTTACTGGGGGAGCCAGCTGAAGCGCTGAGCATGATCGAAGCTGGCAGACAGCGTGGCGTTCCAGAGGATGAATTAACGGTCAGGGTGGAGTTAGAGGCGCTCTGCGATCTCCAGCGTCACAGTGATGCTGTTGCCTGCTGCGCTGACCAAATCCAACAGCTCCCGAATGAAGCGCGGGTGATCTTTGGGCAAGCCTGCCTGATCGCCAACAATCCGGAGATGCTAGCCGCGGCTTACAGTGCTCAGATCAGTCAGCCTGATTCGGATGACTCTCGCAAAGCGACCCGCATGCTGCGGCATATGCACTGGGAGTTGCTCCTACGCCAAGACCAGCACGAGGCTGTACGTGGTGAGCTCGCCCATCTGGGTATCACCCCGCAAAACAGCAGCATCTGTGATGGCGTGTTTGCTGCCCGGGCGTATGCGGGTAACGAGGCGATGCGTCAGGCATACGAAGATCGCATCGTTGGGCTCGCGCCGCATAGCAATGACCTTCTGGATCTATCCATGGCATCCCAATGGATGCTTCATGTGCGACGTTACAGTGACGCCATCGCGATGTTTGAACGCCTCCTTCCAAGAGACTCGTTCAGTCCCATGCACGTTGATTTGCTGCACTGCTACGCGCTCAGTGGTCAGAGAGCGAAGGTTCGAGACCTTTTGGAATCGCTTCCAGGGGAATGGCGACACTCAGCAGATGCCCGTCAGGTGGCATTGAGTGTTTACGGCGAGGCCTGTGACTGGCCAAGAATGCACGAAATGGCTGAGTTGCTCGTCGCTGAAAGCCCTGGTGAGGCCGCCGGTTGGCTACTGCTCATTCAGGTTCTGGCGAACGACAGCCCTGGCAGAATGGATGAAGCTCTGGCCAGATTACCTGTACAGCTAACCGGCTCCGCTCAAGAACACTTGAAGCTGGCCAACGCAGAGCTCAGCAGAGGTCTGCAGGAGCGTGGTCTTGACCGTATCTACCGTGCGATGCGGTTGAGTGGGGAGGACGTTGAAGCCGCAGCCGGCCACATTTCTCTCATGTTCCTCGCATCGAAAGAGATTGAGGCCGTTCATGCCCTTCCCTCCACAGTTGAGGAAGGTACCGCTGTCGAACTTGAAGACAGCACTGGCAAGACTGGATATGTCTCAATCGATTTTTCCTCCGAGCAGCCACTGGCAACTGCGGGTGAGTTCGTTGCTGCGGACTCTCCACGGGCCGCTCAGCTGCTTGGTTTGAAAGTTGGTGATACCACAACCGTCACCAGTGTGGTGGGTGAGCAGACGCTCACGGTGAAGCGGATCATCACCCTCCATCGACGCCTGATCGACCTCTCTTACGAGCGTGTGTCCAATTCGGTTGTCCCGAGCAAGACAGTCGTGGCGATGAGTATTCCAACGCGAGAAGACGGCGAGATCGATGCTTCTTTCTTCGTCGATCAACTAGAGCAAAAGAAATCTCAGACCCTCAATACCATCAGCCTGTACGGTCAACGTCATGCCACCCTTGCCCTGCTCGCCCGTCTGCTGGGTACGGATGTCATTGAACTGGTGAGGGGCTGGCCTGATGAAGGGGCGCTTCTCCAGGTTTCGACGGGGTTAGGCCCCCACGACGTCTTCCCAACTGGCACATCCCAGGATCAGGCATGGCTCATTGACCTGTCGATGCTGGTGGAACTTGCAACCCTCGGGTTGCTCGATGTCCTGGAGCTTTTCCCTCGTTTGTACATCACAGCTGCCACCAAGCAGCTCCTGGACGTAAAGTTAGAGAAATCGGCCCACTATCGAAAGAGCGGCACTCTCTTTTCCCACGATGGCCAACTTGCCATGCAGGAGATTACTGAGGACGCCTGGCGCAAGGATCGTGAGTATCTCGAATCAATCGAAACAGCCATCGAAGCGTTCTGCCAGGTGGTGCCGGCATACGGGCCACCAGAGGCGTCCGAGCAGTTGCAGATGCTTGAGGACATCCTGGGCGATGAAGACCATGCAGCTCTGCTCGCTTGCCAAGAGTATGGTGCAGGGCTGTTGTCGATAGATGCTCGGTTACGCGATCTTGCCAGCATGCTGGGTATCGTTGGCGCGTCCACTCAAATGCTGCTGAGGGAAGCTCTACGGGCAGACGGGTTGACGCAGGAGGAGTATTCACGAGCCGTAATGCGACTCGTCATGACCAGGCGAAGCTTTGTTTCGGTTCGGGCGGTGGATCTCATCATCATGATGAATCAGGGGGAGACATTTGCGAATTTCGGCATAAACCGCCTGCGTAGCTACCTAGCTGAAGAACACCTCGCGTTCCACACTGCAGTACCCGTGCTCTTAGATTTTGTGTGTGGAATGTTCATGCAGGGTCGCTGCAACCTAGGTGTGATGCTCCAATTGATTGAGTTCTGCTTCGAGCCGCTGTTCAGGCACCCGTACTGTCCAGAAGGCTTCCGTCAGTTGGCCATTGAGCAGGTCTTCCTAAAATTCCACACATACAGAATCAGTCCCGCGGCTCGTCGAGCCATAGAGCGAAGCCTGCAAGCGGCTGAACAGCGAGCGGAGCGTCCTTGCAAGCTGGTTAAGCTGAATGCGGAGATCACCTACGCCTTCGTAGTCCCATTCTGGTCAGAAGTAGCCCCATCCATATTGACTGCCACTCAAGTAGAGACAAGAAGTGAAGTACCTGCGTTAGGTTCGGATGGGCAGCAAACTGAGGAGCGTGGCGCATGACCTGCCTTCTGTGCGCTGGTCGTAGATCTCACTGGTCGCCGATTTTCATCCAGCCAAAGCCGTTCCAGATTGATGCTTCAACCGGGAACGGCTCTGCAGGGTTAGGTTTAAGTCAAAAAAGTACTTTACGGATGCCGTTCATTGCCCCCAACCGATGTTGGGTTTTCGCTTGAGATCGAATATTCACACGTAACGGTCTTGAAATTTTCTGGGATAGGAACTGAGCGCAGGTAAGGCACCTTTCTCCACTCGAACCCTGCAAAATCATCGAGGGTTGGCGCAACTAGAGCGAAGCGCTTATCGGCGTCCAAAAAGACCATATTTGTTGTGGAGCTATCGATATTTGCGCAGGGGGAGTGTGCATTGAAGTCTACAGAGTGTGAGATTCTGTAGATCATCTGAAACCTCTGGCTATCTTTGCCAGTCTTGAAGTGCGCAAATAACGCTATGACTATGAATGCGAGCCCTGTAACGACGTGGCAAGAAATTAGCATGAACCCTTTGCCGCGATGAAGTCCTTGCGCGACTAAGATCATCGCCAGGCCGAGACACCCAAGTCCCGAGACCACAAAAAATAAAAAAAGAAAGTTAATCATGTGCAGAAAAGTTGCTGCTATCAAGGTCATCGGGAACGCGCTGGCATCCATGTGGAATATGGTGTTGATATCCACTGACGCCTTCGCCTTGGCGACGTAGCCTAGGCACGCTACAAAGAATGCCCATAACAATAAACTGGATTTCAGGTTGAAGAGGCGGGTCATTAAGAAAACCTCTACCAAGCCCAGGAACACATAAATCGAGCCTAGCAGAACGCCACACATAAAAATGGCAAATTTTTCGGGGTCAGGGTCGGTGCCATTATTGTATGAGGCTGCAAGGAAAAGCATGACGACGATCAATAAGGTCACGCAGAACAGAGCCCGGATGGCGGAGTCTTTGAGTTTATTTTCATCAGAAAGATTGGTGTTATAACTGCTCAATGCTGTTTAGCCTTTCTTGTTTGGGGGGGGTGAGAATTGCACCGGCAGCAGTGGCCACTCTTGGAAGAGCTCAAGCTATGCTGACGCCATTTTCGATGTGAAATTGGACTAGCCAGGCCGGTTGCATTTGGAGAAATTGTGTCTCAGAAGAAATGACCCTCCTGATTACTCAGCCTTCATCAGCTTACTCACCGCAGCCAGCCTGCGCTTAACCCCAATTTTTGGATTCAAAGCCAATGCCTCCTCATAGACCCGGGCTGCTTCGGGGTACTGGCCCAACTGCTCGTGTGCGAGCCCCTGGACTTTCAGCGCTGTAGGCTTCCAAGCTGGGTTTTCATCTGCGCCGAGCGAGCGGGCACGCTGCACCGCCGCCAATACTTCTCGGGCGCGCTCATCCGTCAGGCCGACCTCCCCTAGAAGGCTTTCTGCTGCAAGAATGATGCGGTCATAGCGTGATGAGTTGAGCTTGGCATTACCCAGTCGGTCGGCATCTAAGAATCGACCGTCGATGTCGTACCGGAAGCTTCCCATTTCTGCGAAGACAGCCATGAGCTCCTCAGTGCCCTCGTCCACTTCGTAACTATCAGGCCATCCAGCTTCTGGAGAGACGCAGTACGTTTCGATCCGATTGACCAGGTCGAACAGGAAGACCTTGTTGCCATGATCCGTTGGGCTGTTGGCGGTGGCGCAGAATGCGTATTTCCCGTGCCTAGAAATGCCGCTGGTGAGGATATTGGCCGTCAGCTCTCTGGATAGGATCACTGCACCAGTAGGATCGAACACGCTGAACGTCCCTGAAAGACTATCCCCAAAATGTCGATCGATCAGGCTGAAAGCGCCAGTGTCGCAGACCCAGCCGTCGTTGGGTCTTGGCATGCTTCCGTGACAGCTAACAGTGCCGCTAGATAGGTCTGCGAGCAGGTAGGCCCCCTGCCCCGATTCTCTATGTCCTCCACGCCCCGTCGACGGATCGGAATCTCGCCAGGCAATCGCCCACTTCTTGGACTCGGACAGCTGATAGACACCTGAGAAACCAAGCGACTCGACTCGGAGAAAATGCTTGTCACGTCGTATCTGAGGGGTAGCCCGGAGCTCTGCTGGAGCGTCCCGGGATTGGGGCTGAGCAGGTTGGTGCTTAACTGCGGTGTCGGACTTAACGGCTTTGGGCCTGTTGAACAGCCAGCTGAAAATGCTCATCTCCTACTCCTTTAGAAATTTGAGCGCACTGGGATGGAAGTACATTCCAAGCAATACATCTGCGACTTTAGAAGCTGACGGGGATGAGGTTGAAGCGGGCTGTTGAGGGGGAGGCAGGCCTCCCCATCAAACGCTTAAGGTGCGTCGGGCCTTTCTACTTCAGCGTAGTGATGGATGTTGTCGAACGACATTGCTCCATGTTTCTCAGCATTGAAACCTTGAAACGAATGGCGTGATCCATTTTTGGAGTGGTCGGCCAGCACCACTTCGTTGATGACCTTCCCCGTGGATCGCATGGCAATCTCACCGTCTTCATCCACGTATTCTTCTGACTCATTGGTAGAGACGTGGAACCAATACAAGCCTTCCGGTGCAGTTTCCTGATCGCATGGCTTCCAAACGAGTGACATGGTGTTCCTTAGCATCTTGCGGCAAAAGGCCAGTATAGAGGTGTCGGCGCCCCGGGCAAAGGTTGGATTTAACTAATGAAGCGAGGACTTCTCGCTTAACAGTAGGTGCCCGTCGATTCGTCCTGCGTAAATCGCGCCTTACCCTGATCGGATCCGCGATTTAAGTCTAGCTACGCCCGTTTGCTCCATTCGTATCCTGGAAAGACCCAGAACGATAAGAACAGGAAGGAGTGCATCCCATGCCAAAAGCCACATTCAAGTCCCCCAAAGGCAGTCGCGAGGTCTGTACCCGCCCGGAAGACCTCCGCCCTGCACTCTTGCGTGCGGCAAGCTTGAGCAGCCCATTAAGATGTGAATCGCCCCTTGTTTTGTAGACTTATCTAACGAGAGCAATGGGTCGATAGCTGTCTTAGGGCTGGGCTACATCGCGAATTGGCTTGAGCACGATGCTCCCCCCTATCAACTCAAGGGTCAGGGAATCACCGATTTGCAGGCCCATGCGTTCGAGGACATCGTCGGGTAGGTCAATGATGACATCCCCAGAACCATCACCTGGATCTTGGCATTTCACTGTCCGCACGGATTCTTTCATAAGGAGCGGCTCTTGTTGGGCTGATGGGGAGCCTCCATCCTACGCCCACATGCCTACAACTGGTAGCAGAGGGCACCCAGGCCCAGCCTGGCAGGGCGAGTCGACCATTGGCGACGGTTGCGTTGCGCTAATCTGCAGCATCCTGTCGTTCCGAAGAACTCATACTGGCCTGCTTCGGGTCGGCAGCGTTCTGAGCGGCACGATTTAGCGCCAACTGCTCTTGCATCCACTGCCCGGCCAATTTGAATTCTTGCATCATGTCGATGAACTCTTTTTCAGTCAGAGCTCTGGGAATATCTGGCCTCAAAAGTGCCCCTCCAAGCAGCGAACCGGTCGGGAGCAGAATACGTGATTTTCAGACCGGCATCGCGTCCGCTGCGGGACATCGCCTTGGTAGAGTCGGCGGAAAACTAAGCTATAGCTTAGATTTTCTAGCCAGCCGAGACATAAACCGCAAAAACTAAGGTAAACCTTAGATTTTAGATCCCGATCCTATGCAGTGGGTTACCCAACAGAATTGACGTTTGCTCGGTCGTGGGGAGCCCTTCAAGACCGCAGCTGGAGTCCAGGGCCCAATCGATAACCGCGGTTCTACCCGCATCGTTATCACCAACAAAAGCAGTCACCCATTCGTTGAACTGGATTTTCAACGCATGACCGCCTTGGCCGAACTGGCGGAAGTTTCGATTTTCAACGCCGAAAGACGGCCGCGTAACCCGCCCAAGTCGTCAAGTTTCATTTACCATGCTGTCGACCCAGGCTAGGTACGAGCAGGCCTAAAGCCCCAAAACACAGAGGTACCTTTCGTTTGGCAGCAAAATCACTAACGGGAGGCCTATCAAATCCTGCGCGACATTGCCCTAGGGGTTCGAACCATACGGCGCAATGGCCAGCAGTCGTGGGTTGAGATCTACTGTGGCCTGATGACCATTGAGAGCGATGGCTGGGTGCTCACGTTCTGTAACGACTGCGACACGCTGGACTACTGTGACAGCTGTTACAGCCCAGACGGCCGCGCCTACGTTTTCGATTCGATGCAGTCGTACAGCACCGATCCTATTGAGCTTATGAGTAACTGGGAGCGCGCGCAGTTGGAAAAGATGCTGAGCGATGCCTAGGCAGCCACAGCACAATTAGCTGGGATCTACGTGGGCTATTAAAGCGCTCGCCATGAGCATAATCCCTATGGGCAACTGGCCCGACATCTGATGTAGCTCAAGGTGCCACCCACGGCGAGTCACGCCCCAAACCCATGCTCAACGCGTCTGGCAAAATCGATAACCGTGTCAGTTTCAATTCTGGTTGTGATCATGCTGGCAGGCGCCTTTCCGCCAAACGCTCGGCACGGACATGTCATCCAACGCTGCGCTGCTTCAGGGTCGCCCTTATAAAGGCGTTGTGCTGCGTCGAGCACTTCAAGATAACGGGCCTGGTGGTCAGGTGGCATGGTAGTCATGCGTAAAATCCTTCCGCGCTTTACGTAGTTAGGAGCACACCCCATTCAGCTTACACCCGGCCAGGAGGATCAAGAACGTGATTCGAATGCCCTGGATGATCTGAAACCCCAAGACTTGGGCAACGGGGCGTCCTAGGGCCACCGCACCAAGTCCAGCTCTTTGATACGGATGGCCATGGCCGAATCCGACACACCGAATTGCTGGGCCAATGACACCAGGTTTTGGTTGTTGAACCGGGTGCACCGCGCCAGCGCCAGCTCGCGCTCACCGGAATCTTTCGACGCGTAAAGCAGTCGATCAGGATTGATGGGATCGAGGTGATACGCGATCACGTCGCTGAAGCGCAATTGCTCCTTGCAGCAGAACATGAACTCGAACCGTTCCCTCAACAGCTTCTGAGGCATGAGGAAGCAGGCGGCAAAGCGATCTGCTTGCCGCTCTGCTGGTGCACGTGGTGTTTGCAGAGGACTGCCGTCAAAAGCGCGGTCGCGGTGCATGACAGTGTCTTCGTGGAGCACAAGATGGCCGACCTCATGCGCGCCGGTGAATCGCTGGACTTTGTCACCAAACTCAGTCGCGACGGCGATCTTGTTCGATTGACGATCAATCAGGCCTGCGATGCGAGTGCCGGTGTTGTGTCGGTTGAACTGGGTATCTCCCAGGGTGGGATGCTCATGATAGTCGTAGCCACAAACCATGGCAGCGATCCGGGGGCTGCGCATCATCATCGGCGGAATATCTTGATCCGGCCACAGGTACCGGCGATCACGGTAAATCTGCATGAGCAGATCGGTCGCTGCTTTCTCGATATGCGCTTCATTCATGGCAAAACACCAGATATAGGCTCTCAAGCACAATCTAGCCCAATATGTAGTGTTTTCAATATCTGGCTAACCCAACATATAGGTTTTGCCGATGAACGGTTGAATGAGCCTTCTAAGTCGAAATCCAGCTGATCGCATTTTGCCACCGCTACAGATCGCCGAGCTTCACATAGTGTGCGAGGATTCGGTCACGGCGATGGTCGTCGAGGGGGCTAGACCGTGGCTGGATGCCCCGTAGTGGCGATGGGTGGATTACAGGAGGTTTACTGGAAACATGGCTTTGGATGTTGCGTTTAGCGTTGAGGCTGGAGATTTTGTCGATCCTGACCGAGCCTATGACCTGTTCTGGGCGGGTGTCATCACCAATAAACGAGCTTTCGTTTGCCCTGGTGCAGACTGCTCAGCCCAGGTGACCTGTGCGAATCTGGATAAGGACGTGCAGAGCATGCGGGTGGTGCCACACTTCAAGGTCTACGGAGACCATAGTGAGGCATGCGGGATCGTGAACGGTAAGGGGATTGACCTGGAGGTTGAGGCGAACGGCCCTGACGGGCAGGAGCGCAGAACGGTCGATCAGTCCATCGTGGACGTGTTCAAGCTTGAGCGTCCTGACTCGTACTATGACGAACCTACCCAGGATCCCGCGGCCGATGTACATGTAGCGAAAAAGCGCGCTAAGAGCACGAGGCCTTACACCGCCAAGCTGGGTGAGTCGGGGTTGGTAGGCCCCATCTACTCCGTCCGCTCGGTGGTCAGTCGGTACATTCGCTACCGATCCGACAACACCTTGGAGTTTCGCCGCATCAACATTGCCGGGCAGGACGTGGCGTACGACAGCATTTTCAAATGCATTTGGGAGCAGGATCTGAATGACCTCCCCGACCACCCTGTCATCTACTATGGCTGGGCCTACATTGACCGCACCAGAAAAAACGATGCATACCGGATCAAGTTCAAGAAATGCTTGATGCGCGGAGCCGAAAGCCTGACGACCTCAAGCTTCGTTTCGGACAAGCTCGTTGAACGCTACAAGCTCAAGAACCTCATGGCGACCAGGCTTTCAAAGATCTCCCAGGAGTCCAAGCCGACCGCGTTCGTGTTTGTGTACGGGCAGCCCAAAGTCCGTACGTCAAATGGAACAAGCTATGCCAATTTCGAGTTGCAGAACTTGGACATGATTGACGTCAATTACGACTGCCCATTGCCTACCAAGTATGACAAGTAGCGAGAACCTCAGCCCGCTCCCGAGCAATTCGGTTGAAAGTGTTCGGGGCTGTGCTGCTAAGCCAGCCCCAACGCGCTCAAGGCACACTGGTAAGCGTTACCTGCAAGGCGCACCTGTCGTGGTGTTCAGGCTAGCCGCCCTTCCCCGTCAGCTTGGTGATCCAGTCATACGCAGCTACCGCCTTGCTCACTACATCTCCCGAGGTATTCACAAATTCCAGGACTGACTTGAGCCGGGTCAGCTGGCTGCGGTTGATCCGGGTAGTGGCGACCTGCTTAGCTGGTAGAAGGCCTTGGAGTTCTTCGAACAACTTGTCACGGCTTTCAACCCAATGCTGGGCCAGCTCCGCCACTGATGGGATAAAAAGCCCACCCCGTTGCAGCTCAATCAGTGGTGCTCGACGGCTATCCAGTTCATCCGCCAGCTTCAACAAGCGCGTGATCTGTTCGTCCCTGAGGAATTTCTCAGAATCCTTGAAGGAGAACCGCGCGAGGACGCTTTCAAGAATCACACGTCCTTGACAGCCTTGACCTACATACGACGCCACCATTTTACGATCGTCATCGTTCCCATTATGCCGACGAAGCACTTGATCCAAGATTTTGGATGCCTGAGCTACCTTTGCACTGATGCTGTTGACGAGATCTTGGATTCGCTCCAAGGATTGGGGTAGCAAGCCTGCCATACTCGAAATTTCATTTTTGAAATTCGGGGCGCCATCCACAATCTTGCGGATTTTTTGCAGATGCGCTTTTAGGTCGTCGACAGTCCAGTCCTCTCCTAGCGAGAGGACAATGGATTCGTCCACCCCCTGAACGACCAATGATAGGCAAGGCAGGTCTTGGGGGTTTACCCCAAAAATCTCCATGAATTCCGGGACGAACCTTGCCATCCCACGTGCTGATGTCTGCGCCACATGTTCTCTATGGTGTGCCCAGTCATCTGTCAGATCTCGAAAACCCGTGGTGTCGCGCAGCGGAAAAGCGGTGCCTGAAAACGCCCCTACCTCCCCCATGCCACGGTTGAGCCCCACAGCTGAATCTCCGTTGGGATCAAGCAAGATGAAAGCTACTTCGCTGCCGAGCCAAGCGTCTGCCGCTGCAAAGCGGAGAGTCAACTCCTTCAGCTTCTGCTGGTCTTCCAATTCCGGCGCCAGCATGACGCACATGATCCGCTGGTCTTCTTGCCTGGTGTGGAACCAGTCTACGAGCTCTTGGGGCGTTGCGGAGGTGATCAGCATTAGTCTTCCTTTCTAGTGCACAGTCAGATCTGTAAGTATTTGTTCCATGGTGTTCGCGCTACAAAGCGCGTAACCGCGGTGCGGTGGTTTGCCTCAGGTCGCAAGTTCCAGAATCGACCATCCTGCGGCCTCTAGCGCAGCCCTTCGTTTTTCTCCCGTTGTCCCCTCGCCCATGCTGCTTTTGCGGACAGCCAGGCACAGCATTTGAGATGGTCGAGTCATCCCCACATACATCAGCATCATGTCCTTCTTGGCGCTGTCCGGTGGTCGCTTGGCCGCTGCCTTTTGACATTCGAGCCATGGCATGAGCTTCTGAATAAAGTGGGTCTTCCGGAAGGTCTCCAGGATCAGCGTGGCCGCGTGAGTTTTGCCCTTTTCCGAATGGATGGACGACATACGAATGTCGACGCCATCGGTACCATCCTGGAACCGGTAGGTGTTGATCAGTGAGCCACCACTTTCGCTGGCCTCATTGGCAACTGGAGCTGTCACCCAAGCAAGATACTGGTGAGCCTCCAGATCTACAGTCACGCCTTCGGCATCATGAAGCGCGGTTGCCACCAGCAGCACTCTCGGAGCAATGGTCGTGAGCCAGCCCTGTTCGGTCATTTCAGCCGGCCCGAATAGGATCAACTGAAGGCACTCTCGATACTGTGCGAATGCATGCGGCTTCGCGGTGAGCTTCTCCTCCACTGCAGCGTGGTGTCGACCTCTCAGTTGCATCAGGCTGCCCGGGAACGCCAATGTGCCAAGGTTTATCAGGCAAGAAGCCAACAACTCAACCGCGGAAGCAGCTGTGGCTTCTCTCATCGCGGTACGCCTGGCAACGTGTGCGCCTTCCGCGAATGTGCGAGGCTTGAACGATGTCTTCGTCGTGTCAGACCGGTAGGATGGCCAGTAATGCTCTAGGGCTTTCGGGTACTGGTTTGCCTTGAAGTTTTCAAGCCGGTGCACCGCCCCCACCGCGAATACGCCATCCTTGCGGAAATCCTTCGGCAAGTGCTTCAGCACCAGCTTCCCGAATTCGTCCAATACACCCGTTGCATCGCTATCAGGGAAGACGATGATCGTGTTGGGGATACTGCCTGGCTCCCGCGGAGCACGAAGTCCGATCAGTCCATTCGTGATTGGGACATACGCGAACGGATTGGCGATCGATGCGATGGCCTGATCAAACCGGAAGCTGCTGGAAATCTCCAACTGACGCCCTGGATCAGGGAAAGGATCCTGCAAGGGCGTCTTTTTCTCGAAGATCTCTTGGTTGGGATCGCCGACACGAATGACACGCACATCTGGGTCATCATGAGGAAAGACCCGTTGAAGAACACCCGCCTGGTCAGGTTGGGTGTCCTGCATTTCATCGATCAACACGCATGGGAAGCGCAGGCGCAATGCACCGCCCACGGCCGGCTCCTGGTCGAGTAAGGCGTGCCCTAAAACGAATACCTCATCGAAGCAGAAGTAACCGGCCTTCGCCGCGCCGCTCAATGATTTCACCACACTCTTGTAGGTCGCCGTGTGTGGCGCAAAACCAATGTCTTCATCGCCGAGTGGATCATCGAAATCGGCAGACCGGACTCGCAAGTTGTGAAGGCTTTTAAATTTTTTTTCGAAGGCAGCCTGTGCACCTAAGTGCTCACGATATGTCAGCTCCCTTCGGCGAGCTTTGTGAGTGGCCTCATCATCGATGGCCTGCAGTGCAATGCCCTGCGAGCGTAACCATGGTGACGCCAGAAATCGGCCGGTGAAGCCATGGATAGTGTCGATGTAGTGTGGAAAGCGCAGCAGTCGTTGGCCCACCTCGGTGCCACCAAGGCGTTTCTCGATCTCTTCTCTGGCCGCGTTGGTGTGCGAAAGCACGCAAATACCCTGCATACGGCTCTTCCAATGGCGAGCCAGGATGGCAAGTTTGGCGACGACCAGGGTCGTCTTCCCGCTCCCAGGACAGGCTGCCACATCGACAGTGTCCATGGACTTCAAGAAATCACGGCGGGGCTCGTCCAGCGTATCTAGCCCCATAAGCTCGATGACCCAGTCCACATCTGCGTCAGTAATGGGGGCAACCAGTTGCCTGAGCGTCATTCGGCGGCCTCTTCCAGCGGATCAGTAGAACCTGCCGGTGCTGCCGGCGCCATGAGGGGGTGAGCTGGGCCTGGTGTGGTAGCCAGGGCTGAACCTCCGGTTGCGTACTCGATCGCATGGACAACATAGGTTGGCAAAAAACCCCGCAATTTCGTGGCATCTAAGGAACCGTTTTCGAAACCTTGGTCAATGAAGTCGATCAGGTGCTGGGCTGCGATCGCTTTTGACGCCCTATTGAACAGTTTGTAGATCGCAGAGCAGCGGGCTTCCTCGGAGGTATGGGTGGTTTGGATCTTTTCGAAGGCTGTCTGCGCCTTCTTCAGCAGGCTGGCCTTGGTTTCCGTGCCGTCGTCGATCTTTTCCTCATAAATGGCCAGGTATGCGGCGTGATGGACTTCCTTCGAGAGCCCCTTGAACGCCAGGTCGTATTCGAGCGTCCAGTGATCGGCAACGAACGTCCGCACACACTGTCCATCACTCTCTCCGCGCTTCTCGCGATGTTCCTTCAGGCCCTTTGCAATGTCCTCCGGTGTGGAGCCGAAGTCTTTTTCAGCGCGCCAGCGCCGCTTGGCGATGTCTGGCCACACCGTCCCCTTGACCCCCTTCAGGCCCCGAATCTCAGGCGCGCAATCGGGCATGACGTCCATGTCGGTAATGCAGGCCGTGGGCACGGTGATCTCGCCCTTGGACGTGTCCTTGCGCTGCAGGATTTTCGAATAGCGCCGCAGGCCAACACCACCCACGTTGATGATCGAAACCCCGTGCTTGGTGAGATCCTTGCCCAACCGACGTGCCAGTGACGGCAGGAGGATCGCTTCCGCATCACCCTCAACGACGAGCAAGCCCTTCGCGAAGAACAGCCCCGCCTTGGTCACATCAAGGAACCGGCTGAGGAAGCGATAATCATCCGGTGCCAGGCAGGTTTCACTCTCGGCGAGCGAGAACGCGCGTTGCCGCTGCATCAGCACCAGGTTCTGCAGCGGTATCTTCGAACTCAGGTTCGGGCTATGGGTGCTCAGGATGACCTGAACCGGTCTTAAGCCCGTGGAGGGCTTTGCCGCAGCTTCGAGGAACTCCATCAATTGGAGCTGACGTTGCGGGTGCAGGTGGGCCTCCGGTTCTTCGATGAGGAGCAGCGGAAGTCCGTCAGGCTCTTTGCCTAGAAGCAGGAGTTCACAAGCCATGAACAACACGTTGTTGGAACCCAGCCCGTAGATACCACGCGCCTCTCCGGTGGCATGATCCAGCAGTCCGAGCTCCAGTCGTTCCAGGATTTGCTTGAGCTTGGCGGGATCCGTCCCAGCTTCCCCAAAGCCGATGCGACTGGTTAGCGGCTGGCCCGCCAGCGATAGCGGCCGAAGGTACGTATCGTTGATCTCTTTCTGCGCGGAGACGATAGCGCCGTGACGGTTCACCAAGTGGCGAAGAAAATCACCCATGCCGGCAATGCTGAGGGCTTCTGCATCGGTGAGGTCGGTCGGGAGTGCCGCGGGATCAAACGCGTTACCCGCATCAATATTAGGGAAGCTGCTCAATACCTGGGACAGCCGGGAATTCCGGCCTGGTGACATTTCTCGCTCGGCATCGCGCAGCGGTTTCAGGTATGCAGTGGCAAGCAGCTGTCGTACGCCCACGTCCAGAGATGGCCCCTCTCCCTGTTCACCCGAGCGAACCGAAATGTCGACCCATTTGCGGGTTGAGGCTGAGGCAACAACACGGCGAGCTGACCAGTGTACATAGAGGCGCCCCACGCCACCGGTGTAGGTCACATACTCGGCGAAAGCACCCAGTTCCGCGGGGCTAAGTCCTTCCAGGGTGCACCTGAGCGTGATGTTTTCCGCCTGGGTGCCGCTGCTGGTGATGTGAAAATCCTCGATCTGCAAGCGAAGGTATTCAGCATCCCGGGTTTGCAGCACGTAACGGATCGCGTCGATCACCGCGGTCTTGCCAGCATCGTTTTCACCGACGAGAGCGGTCACGCCTTCGTTGAAGCGGATGTTCAACGCATGGTCGCCATGGCCGAATTGGCGGAAATTTTCGATTTTCAAAGCCGAAAGGTACACAGCGCTGCCCCTATCCTGGTTCAGTGGCAGGGAGAGGCTTCGTCCAGCGCCAGCTTGGCTACAATCATCCCTCCCTGGGTATGGTAGCTATATGCCACGAAAGCCTGCCTAAGGCTACTCGATGTGGATGAACTGCAAAGCCCAGCCGTTAAATACCTTCATACCCAGACTCGAGCCATTTATCGGAACCTGGCCCGGGTCGTATGGAGGCAAAACAACGCAGCAAGCCAGGTTGTATGGGCGTTCCATCGAAGCGCCGGCACCAGCATGCATTGCTTAACCCGACCAGTTGTCTTGCGGTAATCGATATATTGAACCAGCCTCTTTGATCCGGTGAATCGACGTGCAGAGCACGATGCTCCGCAGAGACACATGCTTCCGACTAAGGGGGGGCTTATGGACTCGGTGGATAGCGACGCCCAACACCTACTTGGCCTGATCGTAAGGGCCGCTCAGCTCGATGCCCATCAACATACCGAGCGGCACGATCTTTTACGACAGGCCAGTGCTTTGCTCTGGTGGCTGGAGCCTGGATCTCCTCCCCGCACAATCGCCAACCTACTCTCCTGCCTCAGCCTGCCGCTTGAGCAGTGGCTGGATAACCGTTTCAGGCAGGGGTATCAAGGCGCGCTCCAGTTCGCCGACGAGCCCACGATGCTGTGTAACGCCATAGCGTTGGAGACGAATCCTCGTGCTGGATGGGAGCGTGTTCAGCAAATAGTGAAGAACGTCCGAGACCTCTGCCGAACGCGCTCCCACGGGGATGATGAGTACCGGTTGTTTCGGATGTTTCTGATTGAGCATGGTGTGGTTGATGCTGATCGAAGCCTCGACTTTCTGATACCGCTGCAAGTGAGCTTCAACTCGCTGTACGAGCCTATTCCACAGCACCTGATCCGTATGGGACAGGTCTACCTGTGCCCGAGTTGCGGATGGCCAATGGAGATTCACCGTCGGGCTGTGTCTTGTGGCGCACACTGGTGTGAGCAGACGGTTGGCATATTCCAGTGGATGGAGCATGAGCTGGTGAGTGTCAGAACTGCCAAGGTAATCCAGCCTCACCCCGCCAAAAACAAGTACCGCCTTACCCCGCCTCTGTGGACATTTACCTTGATCCCGGGGCTGCTGGAAATGCGTTTGCTTGATGGCATCAGTCGGATGGGCGTCTCTGCAGAGCTTTGGCCCGAGGTTGATCAGGCTGACCTGCGGTTCACCCTCGTTGATCGAACCTATTCGCTTGATGCCAAAGTTTGGCATTCGACCAAGAACCTTGGGCTGCACTTGGCCAGCACTCCACATGCGGACACGGTCATTGTCATCCCGGATTACCAGGCGCAGTTCCTGGACACGCTGAATGAGCAGTGCTGGCCCAAGCAGATCATGTCTGAGTCCCAGTGCCTGCGTTGGGTGAAAAAACTATGCCAACGCTAACTGAAAATGCGGCCGCTCTGGCGCTTGGGCTGGCTATCAAGTACATCAGCAAGGAGCCCACTCTTGCTGATGCGGAAGTGTTCCTGGTGGGGAGGCCTCATCTCTGGATGGGCTGGGAAGGCGCTTCTGACAGGGTTCGCGAACAAATTATCACGCTCATCAAGTATCGCCCGGTAGATCTGAATCAGACAGGGCGATTTCTTGAGGAGGCAGGACGAATCATGTTCGGTGGTGGCGCGCCGTTCAGGGTAGCGGGTGATGATCTTCTGACGGAGCTGGGTACCACGCCACGCCTCAAGGAGACTGATGTCTACTATCTGCAGCCAGGCTTCGACCTGGATGGGCTGATTGAGGAAAAGCTCTGCGCTGTCAAAAGCGATCCGACCCTTGCGTCATGCACCAAATGGCCCGCAGAAGGGCAGATTCTCCTCCGTGAGACTCAGTCTGATGGCTACCGCACTTTCGTGATTTCCGAGGAACAGCGATCCAGGCTGGTGTTGGACGATACCCCTCTGCCCCTGTTGGAGGCACCAAACACCCCGATTTTTTCCTGGGAGAAGGCTTCGCTTCACGAGATCGCCAAGGCACTGGACGAAGCTGGACGAGACCCCGACAACCATTTGCACCAAAGCCATTGCAGCTCCTTGAACTCGATCGTGCGCAACGACGGTTGCGTCGACGCTCAGGCTGGGAAGTTCTATCGGGTCAACGCTCCGACGGGAACGGGCAAGACCGTGGTGATGGAGTTGATGGGCATCCATACGGCCTTGCAAGGGCACCGCGTGGTGATCGCGGTACCCAACCTCACTGACGTACGCAACATGGTGGAGGCATTGAAGCGCGCGGTTCGTATCGTGGCACCTCACTTGAATATCGCCCCACTGCATTCCCAACGCCGGATAGCTAAAGCGGGCGATTACTACATCGCACGTGGACGCGAGGATCATCCTTACGACTATCGATGCCTGCTGGATGCCTGTGCTACTGACGGGAGCGTGAGCCAGAGCGATGTAGAACCCTGCTTCAATCTGCAAATTCCAGGAGAGCGCCGGGGGCGGGAGACGTTCAAGCGCATTCGTAGTTGCCCGTTTCTGAATCAGTGTGGGAAACGCACCATGCTTGAACAGGCCCTGGCGGCCGACATTGTGGTGGTCAATCACCATGCCCTGATATCCGGAACCACCCGTATCGCTGTCGAAGGGGGTGGCGGTGAATCGAGGAGTCTGCTTGAGCTACTGCTCCGATCGGCTTCGCTGTTTATGGTGGACGAGATCGATGGGCTACTGCTGAGTGCGGTTGATACCAGCGTCTTCGAGCTTCCGTTGAGTAACCACATTGAGCACAGTAGCCTTGCCGAGCTGCATATGGAGATTTTCGGGCGGGACTCCATTCCAGACGTCGATGCCTCGACCTTGTACCGTGCTCAACGAGCCTGCAACGCGGTGATCCTTCATACCACACGCCTCCTCCAGTTAGCCCTCAAGCACCTGACATGGCCCGATCGCGAGACTGTGTGGGAACGTGCTGAAGACAAGATGATTGCTGAGTACCTGGGCCTCGACCCATTGGTGCTCGACGGCGTCTGCGGCTACGGTGAACAGGCTATCCCTCCTCACCTGGTACCGCTTCGAGAGCTCCTGCAGGCTTTCTCGCACAACGACCCGCTGCCGAGTCCGACGGAGGTCGTGGTCAGCATCGGTTCGCTGCTCGATAGCCTGGCGAGACGGAAAAAGTTGGGGCTACGGCTCAATGAGAAGAAGAGCGAGAAGAACGACAAGAAACTCGAAAAGCTCAAGTCGTCATTGGTCATCAGAACGAGTTTGCATTTTATTGAGACCAGCCTTCGCACCCTTTATGCAGATGTCCCTGTTCTTGCGCGCGCCAAGGTCGCCGCGGCATTGAGGGTACAGCAGGATCTCGCAGGCTCTGCGCCCTTCAGCCCTACCCCACTTGGGCCGCTTCAGCGCGTCGTTTACGGCTTCAAACGCAAACACGAGGGACGTGATACGTGGTCGCTCCAGGTCGTAGCGATGTCCGGCGACCCTCACCGGACGCTTCAATATCTGCCTAACCTCACGTCGAAGATCCACGCCGGGGTGAATCGAACCTTCATCGGCTTCAGTGCCACCGCATTTTTCCCTGGCGCTAGCTGCTTCGACTTGAGTGCCAAGACGCTGATCGATGTGCCGGATGCCAAGGGAAACATCCGCTTCGAGAATGTGAATGTCTCTGTCCATGTATCGGGGGCTGCCCTCGATTCTCGCCTAATCCACATAAGGGATCTGGCGTATGAACTATGGCCATGGCTTGTCAGTCGCCTGGCAGCGTTGGAGCAAGATCAGGACACGTGTCATCGAGCGCGCTTGCTGCTGGTGACGGGAAGCGATGCCGAGGCAGAGCAACTTGCTTCGACGCTCTATGAAATTTCAGGGGGGCAACGGAAGGTTGCCTGGATTCGGGGAGGCAAGAAATCGGATCGGCAGGAACGGTTGCCACTGGCGAACAGGCTCACCTACGACGATCTCGTCGAGTTCGCTGACGGCCCCAATGCGGATGTGCAGTTGCTGGTGAGCTCCATCTATCCAATGGCGCGTGGTCACAACATAGTGACTGCGGACGGTAAGTCAGCGCTGGGTGGTGTGGTTGTGTGCGTGCGGCCACTGCCCTCTTCAGATCAACCAGGTAACAACCTTGCACATCTTTGCTACAGCGTTGGCGAGAGTATTGAACCGTCTGCAACGCCAGGTCTGGCACTCCTGAAAGAGCGTGCCAAGGCAAACCGCATACTCAATGGCATTCGGCTGGCTCCCCCCTACTTTTACAGCCAGCCCAAAGATATCCGGTTCTACACCATCATGAACGTCCTGGTCACACTCACCCAACTGGTGGGCCGTGCCAGGCGTGGCGGCACGCCAGTCACCTGTTACCTGGCAGACGCGGCATTCTTTGACACCCGTTTCACGTGGGCGATGCTATTGGAGCGGACGATCGAGAAGCTGAAGCAGGATGGTCACTGGAACGAGTTTTCAACGCACCATGCGGGACTCGTGGAGGCTATGACGCTGTATATCGAAGCGGCAGGCCCGCAGACCACCGCAGGCACTCAAGAGAATGAGGGGCTACCTGATGACGATTTCCCTGAGGACTAACCTGTTCCGCTTTGATCCAGATGAGCTGCCTTCCGTCATGCAGTATCGCGCATCGCGAGAGTTTTTAAATGGATGGCAGTTGCTCGCCAATCATTTCGGTAAGCCTTATCTGCCGACTGAGTCACTCGAAGAGATCCTCAGCTACCTGTCAGGTGGCCCGGTATGGGTAAACGCGCAAATGCTCAAAAACCAGCAAACGCCGGTCATTGTGGCGCTGAATCCAATCGAGCCAGACAAACTGAACCGAGCAATCAACGTCTGGGCCCAGCACATCCTGCGTAAAGCAGCGCCGGGCCAACAGGACTTTATCGATCTGCTCATCCCCGAAGGCCCTGCTCCTCTCTATGCCTCTGACGTCATGCACGATCCTCGACAGTCCGTGGTGGCGTACAAGGTCGTCCCGTGGATGCTCGCGCAGCAATTATCGAGCAAACCGATGGAGTCATCTGTCCCGTTGAACCTCTCGGTTTGCAGTGACGGCTCCCTGCTTGCGTGGGACAACCCGTTGTTCTACGAACGTGGTGATCGACGCGCAGTGGCCATGCATTCTGTCTCGACGGGTTTGCTGCTGTTGCACAAGGTACCCAGCCAGTACGCCTCAGTTACAGTTCACCTGAGCCATATCCTGTCCGAGTGGCGCCACACCACACACGCGACCTGGATCAAAACAGAACGTGGGATTTCAAAATTCCAGATCCGCACCCTGCGTACGGACGAAGGGCAATTCCAAACCGTGTACACCAGTCCGGCTGCTGAACTCATCCAGCACATGGGCGAAGGTCATTTGCCGGCGCTGGGTGGGGACGAGGTTTCGCTAGCTGGGCCTGTTCGACCAATCCATGCCCATACACCGATCGGCTCACCTATCGGGAGCGGTGTCGGTACGGTCATCCTCGACCAGGCAAGCTTCCACGTCCAGAAAACCGTGACCTCTGCCAAGCCCATGCTAACTCGCTATGTCGGCCGGCTCATCGGTCAGCGGGATAGAACGCCGCAAGAGCCGGCTCGGCCGATTAGGATCGCCGTAGTTACTGCGCACACAGACGTCATGATGCGCATCAACAAGGCCTACGAGAATCTGGAATCAGCGTCTCCAGTATTCAAGGAGAAACCGAAGCCCGAAGTGCTGCTGCAACAGATCCAATGCAAAGATGCCCAGCGGGTGCTGACTACCAAGACATCCTCGGCCGATATTCAGAGCTGGTTTTCTCACGAATTGCTGCCACGGCTGAGCGCCTTGGCGCCGGATGCGGCAATCATCGAGACCACCCCAGAGGTGGCCACCAAGGACGATGATGATCCGAAACATGTCTTGCGGGCACTTTGCGCCAAGCACGGAATCTCTACCCAGTTCATTTTTCATCTGCCGCCTCAAGGCGATGGCGCGCCCTCTAAGGGCATTGCTGCTGGACTGAAGGGCCGTCTGCGGAAGGCTAAGATGGAGGAGTCTGATCCGCCTGAGGATTACCCTGCCATCAATGGACTCATCGATGCGATCCGAGGTACCGGATTTGTACCGTTACCGCTGGAGCGCACGGCAGGTATCCCCGTTGGCACCACCGTGGTTTCGATTTATGTCGATTACCTCAGCAGGCTCAACGTCTTTCTACCCGTGATCACGCGTACCTTGGTGAGCACGCGCGAGATGCAGGTCTACGTGGATGGGCACGGAGGTCAACCGGGGCAGTGGAAAACTTACAGCGAAGGGCTCTGCGCTATCCATGCAAGCCCGAAACTGCTGGATGGGGACGCTGCGAAGCTGATGATCAGGCAGGCACTCCTGGCCCCGACCGCGGTGGCTGACAGCCCGTTGATTGTCTATATCAACGCCGGTGCGAAGCGACTGTATCCCGGCATGAATGACGGCGCCGGCGACGGCTTGCCCCCTGTACCGAAGAACGCCTGGTTGATCCGTACGCGCTCTGATTACCAAACGGCTCAAATGACAGGCGTACATTCCCTCTCGCCCCTGGCACCGATGTACATAGGTAACCGCATCGGCGTCCATCAGGCCGAGCACCAGGATCTGGTGTACTACTTCACGTCGTACTCCAAGACCTTCAACAAAGTGCGGTCTCATCGCTACCACACGCGCTACGACGTCAGTCAGGCGCAGCTCAAGGATTCGTGGCAGCAATTGGGCGTGACGGAGTTTGTGATGATCCAGGAAGGAAACTTTGCGAACAAAGATCAGGTGGCGCTGCAGGCTGGGTACTGGTGCAAGAATGCGCCACTGTGGGACGGCTATTTGCGGCTTCCCTCCCCGCTTCATGCCGCCCGCCAGATCGCAGAGGATCATCCGGTTGCCGAGAAACTGAGGAAAGGTAGGTTTTGATAGCGATGCTTCTGAGTAGGTAGACTTGGCCATCGGATAAGTTGAGCTTCAAGGCGTTACACGGATGGCCAAGAGAACCCGCTACTACGCAGTTGTGTCCGGCAAACCAACCGGGATTTTCAACACATGGGAAGGTGGTGCTGCACAAGCGACCCAAGGGATTCCTGGTGCCGACCACGCATCTTTCGCGACCTTGGAGCTTGCCCTGGAATGGTACCGGCAGAGGGTACCTGATGGGGCACGCTACGCCTCCCCCGTCATTCATTTCGAAACAAGCGATATTGTGCCTGAGGCGCCGCACCAGGCGCTCCAGACATCGCTAGACGGCATGGCATCTGGTCAGCATGTCGTCTTCACCATATGCCACCCTGAGACCAATGAGCCCTTCTACGTCGGCGAAACCATAGACCTTGAGCGCCGTGAAGCCCACTACCTGGGTTCCGTCAGCCGAAAACGCAAAGGTGTCTGCGTGAAAATTGCAGAACTCCTCGCCCAAGGGATTACCCCAGTGTTCCAGGTAGTTGAACGTGTCGACTCTAAAGAGGCTGCGTTGGACGCCAAGAGTAGACTGTACAAGCTCTACGTCCAGAGGGGGCTGACGCTGTACAACCGGACGCTGGAGCACCGAGAGATACATCAGTTGTACCACGTGCCGGCAGTCCCGTTGACGGCCCCCATTGGCGATGGCCCCGTCTACCTAGGCCCTCACCTTCAGCCGTCCCGTGAACATTTGAAGCGTCGCGTGAAGGATCACTTGAGCCTCAAAGCACCAGGGCTGGTGTCGAATTCGCAAGCCAAGGAGTATCTAGCTCTCCTCTGGGCGGCAACGCACGCCGACCTCGAAGCTCTCAGCTTCTATGCGGAGGCGACGGAAGAAGGCCCACGACTGCAAGCCAACTTAGTCAGCGGCACCAGCATTGATTTCGATTACGCCAACGCGATTGATCGGCTGCCTTGAGCATCAAATTGGTTGCGTCGGAGTTGAGGAAAGGTAGGTTTTGACTGTGCCGAAGATGATGGGGCAGTAATAGCCCCATCATTGCGGCATCGCTACTTACCCAGCGTCGGTCGAAGTAGTCGGCAATCTCTTCAGCTTAAGCGCGACCAGCAAGGCGGCCAAAAGGAAAGCCCCCATGTACAACCCGACGCCACTCCAGCCCCCGGCGTGGTATGCGAAACCACCTAGGGTGCCGACGACGCTGGATCCGGCGTAGTAGGCAAAAAGGTACAGGGATGAAGCTTGGCCTTTGGCACGGACGGTACGACGGCCAATCCAGCTGCTTGCGACAGAGTGAGCACCGAAGAAGCCAAACGTGAAGAGCACCATTCCCGGCAGTATGACGGCAACCGGTGGTGCCATCGTCAGCGCCAGCCCTGCCGCCATGACGAGAATAGACACCACGAAGGTAGGCCGGCGACCGTACTTGTCAGCCAGTGCACCAACTTGAGCCGAGCTGTAGATACCTGCCAGATACACCACCGACAGCAACGCCACGACAGCTTGGCTCATGTGGTACGGCTCAGCTAGCAAGCGGTAACCAATGTAGTTGAACAGGGTGACGAAGCTGCCCATGAGCAGGAATGCTGCCAGGAACAGCCAGGGGAGCCCAGCGTCCCTGAAGTGAACCGTGAATCCCTCGATCAACGCCCTAGTGTTCAGTTGAGTAGGCCGGAAATTACGAGACGGTGGTAGAAATCTAGTGAAGAGGATGGCCGCTGCCAGTGCTATCGCACCTATGGCAAGAACTGCCACATGCCAGCTGGTGAAGTCGACAAGTACTCCACTGATAAGCCGACCGCTCATGCCGCCAATGGCATTGCCTCCGATGTACAGCCCCATCGCTAGGCCAATGTGTTTGGGGTGAATTTCCTCGCTGAGATATGCCATGCCCACAGCGGCCAGGCCGGACAGAGACAAGCCGACCAACCCGCGCATGATGAGGATCGCCGTCCAGCTCGGGACTACAGCACTAACGAGGGTGCAGAGAGCGGCACTGAAAAGCGCAGTGACCATTACTGGCTTGCGTCCGATAGCGTCCGAGATTGGCCCCGTGACCAGCATCCCAATTGCCATCAGGCCTGTTGAAATGGAAAGCGAGAGGCTCGCTTGAGCTGCGTTGAGGGAAAAATCATGGGAGAGGATGGGCATCAGGGGCTGAACGCAATAAAGCAAGGCAAAGGTGGCGAAACCACCCGCAAACAGCGCCAGCGCCGTACGTACAAATTCTGACGTCCCCTTCTCAATGAACAGTGGGGACGCGGAGGGAGCCCCTCAGGTGCAGCAGGTGCAGATTTCACAGCAAGACCTCAAAAGCTTCAGAACCAAGCATGGCTGAAATGATACAGCCATTAAAATGTAGCTCCCAATATATTACTCACCCCTATTCATATCTACGGCGGATCGTTTGCATTTGCTAATAGCCCCATTTAGGAATTGCAAACGCCTGTTTCCATTAAGTCAAGAAAGGTAGAGTCAGACTTTCGCTAAATCATTGGTGAATAAGGGCCGCACATATAATAGGATTGGCTCTTTCATTAACCTCGCTCGCAACTTGCTTAAGCGCAGGTTAATAAATTTTTCTTTGGCCAAGTCTTGTATGTAAAACACATTTTTTTAAAAAAATGACGTGTTTGTTTGTATTCAAAGCATAGGCGCAGCCAAAGGCTGCGAAGAAGGCGATTCCCCTTTAGCCCCTCCGGGGCCGATCAGATGGCAGCCTTAGGTACGAGGTAGGATCGAGAGACCGTCAAAGCGAAAAAGCTTATCCGGAAAAACCGTGGATGGCCTGCCGGTCAGCGGCAGTGGCCTCCCTACTCGCTTTTTTCTTGTCCTCAAATATAGAACTCCGTCTCGCGAAAAAATTTCAAGGGTGCCACCTTTAGAAAAATGAAAATACAGTGAAACAACCTGTAAAGGTCAATTTTTCCAAGAAAAATGCCCGTAAATTGAGTTTTCTCGCGACCTGGTTTTCGGCCCAGAATGAGGGAACTGGGGGATCAGGGGGGGCTCAGAGCCCAAGATCGATGGCGAGCAGTCTGTCCCGGAGCTCAGGGGGCGCCGCGTTGTCGTCGACCAGCCTTTTCAGCACATAACGGCTCAGGTGCGATCTGAGCTGCTCCCGAGCATGGATAAAGCTGCCGTCTGACCATGGCATTCCCGTTTTGGGTATAGCGAGGTCAAGTATCGTAAATGCCGCTGCGCCGACATCCACCTTGTGGATCCGGGTCAGCACATCCAGGCCGGGAACCCGGCGAAAGCTTTTCAGTGCACCATTCACGATAGAGATGAGAGAGTCACCATAATGTGCAGCAGCGCAATGCCAGATCTGCGTCTCCTGCTCAACCTTCATCACTAGACTCCAGACTCTCCGAACCGGGCGCAATATTCGGCTAAAGCGTGTTTGGATACCAGTAGCTTCGCTGCCCTCTCTCTCCCTTTTGGACGTCTTATGTACGTAGAGCTGGATCTGAACCACAACGACCTCGACGCCCTGCTCCGGCATTGCCGGGAGTTTGCGCCAACCAGCGGGGACGCGCGGGAGGATGGTCGTTTGGCCGACGCCTTGGAAACACTCGCTAACGCCCTGGAACATGCCTCGCAACCTGATTTCACTCAGGCCTAGTATTGGGGTAACGGCCTAGGGGTACATTTGTACTCTTGCGGCTCATAGCCCAAAAGCGGCAATAGGGATGACCAGGCTAGGGCCACCCTTCCAGTTCACTTGAACAGCACAAATGGCTTGATAGGAGATACTTCATGCCAGTCAATTCCGTTGCAGAGCGGTTGCGCCAGGCGAACCATGTAACCGTCTTCACCGGCGCTGGCGTATCAGCCGAGAGCGGTATCCCCACCTTCCGTGACGCGTTAACCGGACTATGGGAGCGCTTCGATCCTGCCCGACTGGCGACTGCAGAAGCGTATCGAACCGATCCGAGCCTCTGCTGGGGATGGTACGAATGGCGCCGAGCGAAGGTTCTTCAGGCCATCCCGAATGCGGCACACCTGGCTATCGCTGAGCTTGCGAATCACGTTCCAAAGCTGACTATCGTTACTCAAAATGTCGACGATCTTCACGTGCGTGCCGGAAGTGAGGGTGTGATCCACCTTCATGGGAGTCTGCATACTCCACGGTGTATCGACTGCGCCGTCGCTTACGCCCCAGCCCAGCCTGTTTGCGAGCTGCCTCAGGACGGACGTCGCATTGAACCTCCGCGGTGCGGCGCGTGTAACGGCCTTATTCGTCCTGGTGTCGTGTGGTTTGGTGAGATGCTCCCTGAACACGCCTGGAGCGAAGGGCTTGCGGCTGCTGAGGGCTGCGACCTGTTCCTGTCCATTGGCACGTCCGGCATGGTGTTTCCCGCGGCGGAGCTCCCGCTGCGCGCTCTGAGTAATGGTGCGACGGTGGTGCACATCAACCCGGTAGCGTTTGAAGTCAGTATCGATGAGTACTTCCTGCAGGGGCCAGCCACTCGCATCCTGCAGTCTTTGATTACAGAAGCGTTTGGTTGATCAAGGCTGCCTAGGGGTGAGCACCAACGATGTGGAGCCGGCAGCCCAGACATTGTATCTCCCGTGCTCCGCACGCCAGTCATGACATAGGCGCATCACCACTGCCATTCGAATTTTTCCAGCGACATGCGTATGAGCTCCAGATAGCAGGTCGACCGGCTGTACCTGGATGCCAAGATCAAGACGTGGGTGGAATTCTTAGAGCTACATCTCCCGCCCAGGTTGAAGGCCATGGATGAGTTCATACAAAGGACTGCGTCGCGTTGAAACCCAGGGCTGGGCGTTAGCACTCATCCCTCGCCGTTCAGAACACATCTGGGACTGGTTTGGGCTCCGCGGGAGTAAGGTGCTCAGCGAGCAGTTGCAGCTTGCCCAGCAGCTCATCAAATGTCACCACTTCCACATCCTTACAGGCATTGCGGAACAGCTCGAAGCTGTGCCGGCGACTTTCCTCAGTGGGTTTGGTACCAGCAATCACGACACACCTGGCGGTATCAGGATGCAGGTCGCGCATGGCTTTATCTTGAAGGTGTGAGAGCCAATTCGAGCGCATGAGGCCCTGTTGGTGTAGTACCTGAGTGATGGCGCCGCTGAGCTGCAAATGCGGCCCGTACACGTCCTGGTTGCGGTATGGCCTGCTTTGCATGAGAGGTGTTGAGGGCTTTTTGATTTCCACAATCGCCAGTTCCCGGCCTTGCGCAAACAGCAGGTCACCAATGTGAGCGCCAGCACCGTGAATCATGGAGCCGCGGGCATGAAATTGCGTGTGCAAAAGCGAAACAGGACGTGCGAACACCATGCTCAGGATGAACATGTTGTCTTCGAAGAAACGCTGCCAATGGCTCTCGGGCAATTCTTGCCCAAGCATTTGCTGATAGCGCTCGATCATCTTGGCCAGGGTTACCCGCTCAATCTGGGCATGTAACTCATACAGCTCCCGAGGCGCCTCCTGCGCCAGCAATCCTACGCTGGTCTTGACCTGGTTGAGCTGGCTACGTCGCTCTTGCCTGGCTGCGTACGTCACAGCGCTTCTCACCGTCTTGGCTCCTTTGCTCGGTGATTCGATACGCTGGCCGGTGAAGATCAGATTGGGGACAAGGCCAGCAAAGACCTCCTGCATGACCCAGTGAAGCTGAGCCGAGGTTTCACTTCTGCGCTTGGCCCTAGAAATCCTCATGCACGCCCTTCGGCACTGATCGACCTCGGCCTCCCGCACAAACACGGCACCCCCTTCCTCGGATGTGCCCCCATCACTGCAAATAACGAGGGTGTGGGCGTGGGGAATCAACCTCAAGCCCCGCCACAATGGAGCTAGTTGCTTTACTAGCCCTAAGCCCTCATCACATGAGTTGAACAGCTTGCCAGGGAGGTTGAGATCGATATGAAGCAGGGCATCCTCAGCGTTGTCTGGTACATCATGAACAAGACGGGTCTCATAGATGATGCATGCTACGTTGCCATGCCTGGGGCTTCGGTAGCGCTGAGTATGCGGATTCGTGTAAATCGGGTACATGGTGATCCAGCCAGGATCGATTGAGGCCAACAGATGCCATTGCTCCTCTGGCAGGGATTGCCATGATCCTGCTTCAACCTGCTCAAAGATTTGGAGATAGAGGTTGGCCGAGAAACCATTCTCGTTGGGGAGTCGGGCGAGATAGAAGGAGGGAGTCAGGACATCATCATCAGTCCAGCGGGTGTCGTGCTGCTGCTCACCGTCCGCCATTGTTATTTCCTCATATTGGTGTCTGGAAGGATCGTGCCCTCCGGGGTGATCCCTTGCTTCGAGACGCTAGAGCACATTTGTACTCCTTCTGTTATCTGGCCTAAGCTTTCGGAACCATTCCCTCCTAAGCGGCAGTCGCTCCGGCTATGGGAGTTCAAACCCCAGTTGTGCCAGCACTTCTCGCTCCTTGGGTTTTAGTTTTTTCACAGCCCAGAACAATTTGTGTTGTGGCCGTGAACTGGCAACGTAGGCGAACCGCGCGGCCTCCGTACTGCGATCGCGCAACCAGTCACGCCAATGCGAGAGATGAACGCCTGGCTGCTGCGATGAAACGAGAACCGTGACATCGTGGGTTTCGCCTTTCACCTGGTGGATGGTCTCGTAACGTAGGCTGTCCGGGCGGTACTGCTGGCGATCGTGACTCATAAGGCGAACTGAGACCTGGTTCTGTCCCTCTCCGGCCCGGGCACTTATGTTCAGCTCACGTAGGTCTTCAAGATCTTCGCGAATCTCTGGGGGAACGAATGCCTGATCAGGTAACTGGCGCAGCGCAAGCTTGGCATTCCGTGCCCATGCAGACCAAGTCATAGCCGGATCTGCTGCTCCATTGGCAGCCATGAACTTAAGGCTTTCGTAGATGAACTGCCGCCACGCAAGCTTGGACTCCATTGCGACCGGGCAGTAAGGCCCTGCTCGGCTTACCTGCATCTTCAGTTTCCCGGTAAGCCATTTGGCGAACGCCCGAAGGCTCTCCTTAATGTCCTTGAGCGAGCCGGTGCGGGCGCTAATGAACGCGACTGCGAGTACCTCGATACCTTCAAAGGCATCGCCACTGCGTAAACGCTGTAGGGTGGTATGCCCGCGGGCAACCAGCACGACTCTCTGGTACTGCCGGGTCAAGTCGCGAATGGTGGGCAGCAGCTCCGACGGACACTGCTGATATTCGAGAATTTGCGGAGGTACTGAAGCTATCTTAGGGTTGCCTTCGATTCGGCCGATCCCAAGTAAGTTACTGCATAAGTCAACGATCGCCTGCCCGCTTCGCCAATTCGCCGTCAATTCGTATGGCCTGAAATCGAGCTTGGCCATCAGCTTCTCGACCCTTTCCGGGTTTGATCTCCGAAAGCCATAAATCGACTGATTCAGATCCCCGACAAAATGAAATTTGACCCCTCGATCGTGGAGCTTTTCGACGATCCTGAGCTGTTCCTCTGAGAGATCCTGGCACTCATCCACTATCACCAGCTGGAACCGGCGGGCCACCCGGGTGAAGTAGGCGTCGTACTTGGCTTCCCTGAACGCCATCAGGGCGAGCATGTCGATATCACCGTAGGTAGCGAAGCCAGCCTCCCATAGCCTTTTCTTGGTAGCTATGAGGTCTTGCCTGGTAGCTTCGTCGATGATGGCGTCGTTGAGCTTCTGATCTAGCGACCGCTCCCCGGTTGAGAAAACAAACCGAGCTGAGTCCAGGTCATAGTTGTACCGGCACGCAGGGATTCGCCGACCGCAGATGGGATTACGCGTGGGGAAAATTTTCGCTGATTTTTCAAGGATACGGATCCGGTAATCCCCATTCTTCCCTTTGTAGCCAGTGAGGTCGCGTGCGATCTTCCCTACGAGCCGAGTGAACACAAAGCTGTCAAAAGTAGAAATGCTATGCGGGTAGCCAATGGGCTCGCGTAGGTGCTTGTGTACCCTAGCTTTGAGCTCGTCCGTTGCGCTGTTCGAAAAAGTCAGTACCGCGATACCTGAGGGGAAGTGGGGCCATTCACTCACGACCTTGGACACCATGGCGGCAACCACCTCGGTCTTACCGCTACCAGGGCAGGCTTTCAGGTAAACGTGTTGATCGAGAGGGGCGTCGAGGTAATCCAGCTGCTCCCGCGTTAAATCCAATTGATCAGCAGCTGCGGCCTTTCTCCCATCATCGATCACAGTCATTACTCTGCCCTTTCCTGCAGGCCGCAGGCCCAGAGAACAGCCTGGCGAATGTAATCCGGTACTACGAACTCACCTTCGAGGGTTTCAAGCTTGTCGGCGAAGGCTTGCGCGTAGACACCCTTACCGATTTGATCCGTGTCAATCCGCTCCAGTAGAGCGTGCGCATACGACGCCTTCGCTTCTGGCTTCATCGATTCGAAATCAAGCTCAGCGTCCCTGTTGAGCTTCCTGACCAATGGGCCGTGCTGTGCCGGCCACAGGTTGGCTGCAACGGGCATCATCGATCGGAGGTTGTTGCCCTCCAGGGCAATGTCGTACTCAAACGTTTTGTACTTGCCGGCAAACAGACGAGCGAATTCGGAATGGTTGATGGCTTCTTGGAGTGCTAACGCAGGATTCTCGCCAAGCTGGTATTTATCAGCATGTGGCTGGTAAGGCACATCCTTTTTCCCTCCCTTACCGTCATCAATCGACTCAATGGATTTTGGCGGATCATTGTCCGTCAGCCCGGCACACCTGATGGGCACGTTTTCGCCAGGTTGCTCACCAGTGACGTCGCAGAAGAGCTGCATGAAATGCTTGAAATAGATACCGCCGAGGTTGATCACGGAGACTCCGTAATCGTCCAGCGAGTCCTTGCCTTCGCCGTATTGGCGCAGAACGATGCGTGCGAGCTCTGGCACGACAATCGCTTCGGCAATGCCCTCAACCAGAATCGCGCCTTTGGAGAAAAGCAGATTTGACTTGGTTGCATCCAGCCACCGATCGACAAAGCGCCGACTGGGATCGGGCAGGCCACAGCCCTGCAGCGAGACTGCCCGAGGTCTGCCCTCATTCGAAATGTGGAGTATGTGATTGATGGAGACGGCAGCCGAAAGCACAGTCGAGTGGGTGGTGATGATTACCTGGATGCCCCTTCTCTCTGCGACGGTTTTGAGATGTCGAAGCAGACGCAGCTGGAGTTGCGGATGCAAATGCGCCTCTGGCTCCTCGATCAGTAACAACCGCAGGAAGGTCTTTTCGCCCTGCCCCTCGTCCTCTTCGAGTATCAGCTCTGCCAGAATCGACGCGATGTACAGAAGGTTGTTGTAACCGAGGCTATTTTCCTCAAGCGAACGGAACTGCGCAGGATCCGCCTGGGTGAGATCCGGGAAGTACAACAGCCGCAACCCTTCCACGATCCGCGAGAAGCTCACCTCCGAAAACTGTATTACCGTGCCCTGGGACAGGTGCAGGCCGAGGGCAGCCTTCAGGCTTTCCCCGATGCGCTGATTTGCAAGCTTGATGGCAAATTCGTCGCTTTCCGCAAGCTCGCGGTTGAACTCACCCACTCTTTTTTCCAAGGCATGAGGTTCACGCGATTTGCGGGCTGTTTCCAGATCCTTGCGACACAGGGCTTTGAGAAGCCGGGCCAGCCGGGACTGTCGGCCCTCTCTAAGCTTGGTTTCGGCGTTCACGCAGCGGTGGCAGGTATATGCAGTGTATGAGGTCGAGGGTCTCGGTTTGTAATGGGTTGGTGTATTCATGGCCACCGTACGAGTGATGCTTGAAACGCCCCCTTGATTCCTGGTTTCGAGCTTCGAACGTCAGCCTTGCTTCGTCATGGTGTCCACACCAATCTTCGAACGCCACCGCATCAGTCGCGTCCAGATCGCTAAAAGTGGCCTGGATGTGGATCTGCTCAGATGCAACGGCACCAGCCTCAAAGCTGCAATGGAAATCACGCTCACTGATCATCCGCTTGCCAGACTCAGAGTCGTTGAACAGCTGCCTTACGGCGCTGATAACGCCTGTCTTCCCTGCCCCGTTTTCGCCGACGAGGACGTTCAACCCGTCGTTGAACTCGATGGTGAACGGCTCGCCGAAACATTTAAAACCGCTGACGTCTAGCCTACGCAGGTACATGTGAGTCCTTTCAAAGTGGGAGGTCGCATGGCGGTAGATTGTTGAATTGACACAGATATGAGGGAGGCAATGTAGCCTACGTTCATCAATTTGGGGAATGCATCAGTGTGCCCCCATCAGGCTAGCGGATAACGGGGCACTAATACTTTGGTCGCAGGACGATTATCACCGCAAATGATGGCCTCGCCGCCAACCCGCGAAGCGTATGGCTTTCCTCAGTGCTTACTTGCCAGTTACAGCCTCGCCAAGTGCTGATCCACCCACTGCATATGCTTGAGGCAACTCCAGAAAGATGGCATTTTGCTGGCCAACTGCAAGGAAAGCCCTATGCCGATTCGCCAGTCAGATTTGCGCAATACAAGCTTTAATCGCTCTGCCCAAGGTTACTCCAGCCGGCGTCCTGGGCAACCTACTGCATTCCTGAGCCACAGCCATCAGGACGCACAGCTTGCCTTGGGACTGCAGGAAATGCTCAAGAAAGCGGGGTGGGACGTTTACATCGATTGGCAGGACAACACGATGCCTGCAATCCCGGATGGTGAAACCGCGTTCAACATCAAGGTCGCAATCGTTCAGGCTGACTGGTTTCTTTTCCTGGCGACCCAGAACTCCATGGCGTCGAGATGGTGCCCTTGGGAAATCGGTTTCGCTGACGGGAAAAAAGCTCATGACCGCATTGCCATCATTCCTACCTCGGACAACCAGGGCCACTTTCATGGCAACGAGTACCTAAGCCTTTACAACAAAATAGATTTCGATAGCCACGGCTATGGTCTTGCGCTCTTTGATACCAGGGGCAATGGCACTTGGGTACGGAACCTCTAGCGCAGAAGCAATTCACTCCCCTTGCTGCAGGGGTTGGGCGTGGAAGGTAACAACCTTTCCTCTGCGCACGACGTCTTCCCGAACCTGTGGCGCCACATCTAAGGAAGATAACCATGGCAAGAAAGGTATTTTTCAGCTTTCAGTACGAGGACGTGCAACGCGCGATGAACGTGCGTAACAGCAACGTCATCGCCTCGGATCAGAAGGTGGGTTTCATCGACAAGGCTGATTTTGAAGAGGTTGAGCGTAAGGGCGATGCCGCTATCAAGAAATGGATCGACGACCAGCTCTACGGCACGAGCGTTACGGTAGTTCTGGTCGGAGCAACCACCAGCCAGAGCAAGTACGTGAAGTATGAAATCGATCAAAGCATTGCGCGTGGTAATGGAATTCTAACAATTGACATCAGCAAAATCGCCGACTTCGAAGGCAACACCACAGATTGCTGCAGTCTGCGCGTCCCGGGTGCCACTCACTATCTTTGGAACAAAGATGACGGGCGTGAAAATCTTGGAAAGTGGGTAGAGGCGGCTGCGAAGGCCGCAGGCAAATAGTAATTCGATTAGGCGCCGAATGGCGCCTTTTCTTTCTGAACAGGGATTGCCAGATGTACATAGGCTTGGAAATAGAACGCTACCAGCTGGTTAGTGATTATCCTAACCTCAACTCCCATTGCTACCTTAAAGTAGCTGAAAAGCGGATCGACGACCTCACTCAGTATGTGATCGGAACGTACAACCAAGGCACCATCTTGGATGCAGAAGCCTTGTCGAAGGCGATCTTTCCAGAGGGCGATTATGATGTGTTCCTTTCTCACTCTCACGGCGATCAGCGCAACGCTATCGACCTTGCTCTTGCTTTAGGCAAGCACGGGCTGAAGGTTTTCGTCGACTCCACCGTCTGGGGTTTCTACGGCGACTTGGTCAGCCGAATCATTGCGCAGACACGCCCACAGCCGTACGAAACGAAGGAGAGTCATGTCCACCGCATTCACGCTGATGTGCATATGATGTTGGCTGGTGCCTTGCACCGTACCATCGCCCGAGTCGAGGCGTTCGTATTTGTACGTTCCGATAAATCGGTGCCACTGGAATTCGGTGGCGAAGCTAGAACACTTTCACCCTGGCTGTACTCGGAGCTCCAGTTCAGCTTCCAAGTTCAGCATGCGACCCCAAAGCGAATTCAGAACCGAATGCGGGGCGCTATCTTGGACAATGTGAAAGGCTTCAACAACATGAGCCTTGAGAGCATCCAGCACATGATGGCGTTCAGAGCATTTAATGACCATTTGCCAACGATCTCGGGCGAGCGTCTGAAAGAGTGGGTGATTAGCTTGTCTGCAGAAGTGCGAGGTGGCGCTGCGCTGGATTCGCTCTACAGCCAGTTCGATTTGGCAAGTGAATATCGGCGCCGACGCGAATCTCTAGGGATGCGCACTTCACTCTAGCATGTAGTCCTGCCTGAAAAGGATTCGGTACCCGTCTAGATTGTCATGCGAGACGTCCCCCCGGCACGCTGGGATTTTTTCGGTCACACGATTCTCCTGGGCGCGCTTCGAAATCTGCCACTGGACGCGAAGCCGGTCTGATCGGCAACTCCCTAGAGTGGAGGTTGGTCGAGAGTCTCCCCGGCACCATAAGCAAAGGCGAGATTCTCTAGGTGCGTCTTTCCTATCCAGCCAGGATGTGCTCAGCTATCTGTCCATATTTTTGTGGGTGCGTCCGTCGTGAAATCTTTCATCGACCGAAATCCAAAGGAAAAGGCTGTAGAGGAAGCATTTGCCGCCCTAGCGCGCAACGGCTACGAGAGCGCACGACCAGATCCCGCGGACAACGTGTTTGCGGTTGTTGAGCGATTGAAAAAGCAGCAAGACGTAGCCAAAGCGGCGCCCGATTTACGTAAAGTTTGATCGTGCGTCGTGGCGTCACGGCAAGCTCTTCACCGGTACACCTGTGGTCATGATTCGCCAGCCATATCAGGCTGGTCACCGCGGCAAACCTCTAGTGCTTGGGTTGTATCAGCCAGCTCTTGGCTAAGTTTCACGGTATTGGCTCGTAGCGATGAAATTTCAGACGAGAGAACCTCGTTGGCATTTTTCACGGCCACCAATTGCTCCTGGAGCATCTCTTTAGCGCCTTCAGCCCTGGCTGTGGCCATGTTCGCGACCCCCAGATCCCCTTCTAGTCGCTTCATCGCCTCCTGACTCTGGTGAGCAAGCTTGCTGTGCTGGCGAGCCTCACTCAGCAGACGCTCGTTGTCACGGTTGAGCCGAGTGAGCTCGTCCTGGCGAACCATCAGAGCCTGCTGGATTTGCAAGGTCTCCTGCTGCAATTGCTGCAGCTGGGTTTCATGACGACGCTGATCCTGTTCACGCTGTTCCTTGATCGCGGAGCGGTAATGCTCCATGGCATCACGTGCATGTGCGTGCTTGTCCTCCAGTGAACGCACCTGTTCATCCTTCTCCTGGGGGCGAATAGAGAAAACGGAAAAAATCGTACGCTAAGGTTTTCCGGGCAGCCTTAGCGGCCGAAACTTCCCGTCCTCCAGCCTGCGGCTCTGCCGCCAGACATAATCGCCGGTCAGATTGATGTGCTCCCACCCCAGCGGCGACAGGTATTGCAGCAGCTCACCATCCACCGACTTCCCCGCATCGCCCATCGCCTGGGTGGCGCGCTCCAAGTACACCGTGTTCCACAACACGATGGCGGCCGTCACCAGGTTGAGGCCACTGGCCCGGTAGCGCTGCTGCTCGAAGCTCCGATCCCTGATCTCGCCGAGGCGGTTGAAGAACACCGCCCTGGCCAGGGAGTTGCGGGCTTCGCCCTTGTTCAGTCCAGCATGCACGCGCCGGCGCAGCTCGACGCTTTGCAACCAATCGAGGATGAAAAGCGTGCGCTCGATCCGGCCCAGCTCGCGCAGGGCCACGGCCAGGCCGTTCTGGCGCGGATAGCTGCCGAGCTTGCGCAGCATCAGCGAGGCGGTGACCGTGCCCTGCTTGATCGAGCTGGCCAGGCGCAGGATGTCGTCCCAATGGGCGCGGACGTGCTTGATGTTCAGGGTGCCGCCAACCATTGGGCGCAATGTCGGGTAGTCCTGGACGCTATTCGGAACATACAGCTTGGTTTCTCCGAGGTCGCGGATGCGCGGTGCGAAGCGGAAGCCCAGCAGGTGCATCAGGGCGAAGACATGATCGGTGAAGCCAGCCGTGTCAGTGTAGTGCTCCTCGATCCGCAAGTCGGACTCGTGGTACAGCAGACCGTCGAGCACATAGGTAGAGTCGCGCACGCCGACATTCACCACGCGGGTGCTGAACGGTGCGTACTGGTCGGAGATGTGGGTGTAGAACAGCCGCCCCGGCTCGCTGCCGTACTTCGGGTTGACGTGGCCGGTGCTTTCGCCTCGACCACCCGCCCGGAAGCGCTGGCCATCGGAAGAAGAGGTCGTGCCGTCGCCCCAGTGAGCGGCGAAGGTATGACGGTACTGGTGGTTGACCAGCTCGGCCAGGGCCGCCGAGTAGGTTTCGTCTCGGATGTGCCAGGCTTGCAGCCAGGACAGCTTGGCGTAGGTCAGGCCGGGGCTCGACTCGGCCATCTTGGTCAGCCCGAGGTTGATTGCATCGCCCAGGATCGCTGACAGCAGCAATGTCCGGTCTTTGGCCTCGGCACCGTCCTTCAGGTGTGTGAAGTGGCGGCTGAAGCCCGTCCAGTCGTCCACGTCCATCAGCAGTTCGGTGATCTTGATGCGCGGCAGCAAATGGCTGGTCTGGTCGATCAGCGCCTGCGCGGTATTGGGCACCGCGGAATCCAGCGGGGTGATCTTCAGCCCGGACTCGGTGAGGATGGCATCGGGCAGCTCGTTGTCCTTGGCCAGGCGGGTGACGGTGGCCAGCTGCTCGTCCAGCAGCTGCAAGCGCTCTTCCAGGTACTGGTTGCTGTTCGGGTTGATCGCCAGGGGCAGAGCCTGCGCATGCTTGAGCGCGGCGAACCTCTCTGCCGGCAGCAGGTAGTCGTCGAAGTCGCGGAACTGCCGCGAGCCCTTGACCCAGATGTCACCGGAGCGCAGCGCGTTCTTCAGCTCGGACAGGGCGCAGATTTCGTAGAAGCGCCGGTCGAGGCCTTCCGGGGTTATCACTAGCGGCTTCCAGCGCGGCTTGATGAAGGCGGTGGGCGCATCGGCCGGCACCTTGCGCAGGTTGTAGGCGTTCATCTCGCTCAGGGTCTGCACGGCTGCCAGCACGCCTTGCGCAGCCGGGGCAGCGCGCAGTTCCAGCACCTCCAGCAAGGCCGGCGTGTAACGGCGCAGAGTGGCGAAGTTCTCGCCGACCAGGTGCAGATGGTCGAAGCCTTCCGGCCGGGCCAGCAGCTCGGCCTCGCTGACGCTCTCGGTGAACTCGTCCCAGGGAATCACCGCCTCAATGGCGGCATAGGGATCGCTACCGCTTTCCTTGGCTTCCAGCAGAGCCTGGCCGATCTTCGAGTACAGGCGCACCTTGTCGTTGATCGCCTTGCCCTGCTTCTGGAACTGCTGCTGATGCTTGTGCTTCGCGCTGCTGAACAGCTTGACCAGGATACGGTCGTGCAGATCGACCAACTCATCAATCACCGTCGCGGTGCTCTCCAGCACCACGGCGGCCAGGGTCGCGTAGCGTCGCTGCGGCTCGAACTTGCCGAGGTCTTTGGGCGTCATCTGCCCACCCTCGCGGGCCAGCTTGAGCAGGCGGTTCTGGTGGATGTGTCGGCCCAGGCCTTCGGGCAAGTCCACCAGCTGAAATGTCTTCAGCCGCTCGATGTGTTCGAGCATGTGGCGGGAGTTCGGTTTCAGCGGTGCCTGTCGCAGCCAGGTCAACCAGGTGATGCTGCTGCCGGCCTTGAGCTTCAACAGCTCGTCCAGCTTGGCCCGATGCGAGTCCGTGAGTGGTTCGACCAGGGCGCGGTAGACTCGGCGATTGGCCCGCGCAATGGCCTCCGAACAAGCTCGATCAATTACGCTCAACGCCGGCAGAATGCGCCGCTTCTGTCGCAGGCTCTCCAGGGCCTGACCGGCCAGCAGTAAGCCCTTGTCGGTCTGCTGGGCCAACTCGGTCAGCTCGCGCACCAGGGCGCGGAAGTCGGACAGGCCGAACGGGGCCAGTTGTAGGTAGGTGCGCAGTTCCTGGGCGTGCTCGCGGCGAGTCACGTCGCGTTCGCCGTACTTCAACCAACTCGCCGGGTCGGCCTGAACTTGCTTGGCCACCCACTGGATGACCGGCTCGGGCGGCTCGCTGTCGGTGCCCAACGCATAGCCGGGGTAGCGCAGCAGGCTGAGCTGCACCGCGAAGCCCAGGCGGTTGGCGTCGCCGCGCCGCTGGCGGATCAGCGACAGGTCGGAGTCGTTGAAGGTGTAGTAGCGGATCAGGTCATCCTGGCTTTCCGGCAACGCAAGCAAGGTGTCGCGCTCCGTAGCCGAGAGAATCGAGCGACGCGGCATGGTTCAGTCGTCCTTGCGAAGGTACTGATAGAGGGTTTCTCGGCTGATGCCGAACTCGCGGGCGAGCTGCGCCTTCGGCTCGCCCGCAGCGGCCCGCTGCCGCAGCGTGATGGCTTGCTCGTCGGAGAGGGCTTTCTTGCGGCCCCGGTAGGCACCGCGCTGCTTGGCCAGGGCGATGCCCTCGCGCTGCCGCTCGCGAATCAGGGCGCGCTCAAACTCGGCAAAGGCCCCCATGACCGACAGCATCAGGTTGGCCATCGGCGAGTCCTCGCCGGTGAACACCAGGCCTTCCTTCAAGAACTCGATGCGCACACCGCGCTGGGTCAGCTTCTGCACCAGGCGGCGCAAATCATCGAGGTTTCGTGCCAGGCGATCCATGCTGTGCACCACCACGGTGTCGCCTTCGCGAACGAAACCGAGCATGGCCTCCAGCTGGGGACGCTGGGTGTCCTTGCCCGAGGCTTTGTCGGTGAACAGCTTGCCGACCTCGACCTGTTCAAGTTGGCGTTCCGGGTTCTGGTCGAAGCTGCTGACCCGGACGTAACCGATGCGTTGTCCCTGCAAGATGCCTCCATGGGCTGGATGGGCGGCAGGGCTTGCGTTGGTTTTTGGTTCCATTGCGCCCGAAGCCTTGAATTTGTCAGGCTGAAATCTATGACCTTGGCAAGCATGTGTCAAAGAATGTGAAAGCGGACTCTATTCTGACGGCGTGATGCGCCTTGCCTGACATCCAGTTTGTCGTTTTCAGAAGACGGCTGCACTGAACGTCAGAAGCCGACTGCACTATAGCAGCGGAGGGGTTGGATCCATCAGGCAACGACGGGCTGCTGCCGGCCATCAGCGGACGCAGGGAGGACTTTCCGCAACCGGCCGTTCGATGCGGCACCGATGGCCTTCGCGCAGGGGTAGTGAATCCGCCAGGATTGACTTGCGCTGCCCTACCTCTCACTAGTGAGGGGCGGCAGCGCATCAAGCGGTGAGCGCACTCCGGCACCGCCAACTTTCAGCACATGCGTGTAAATCATCGTCGTAGAGACGTCGGAATGGCCGAGCAGATCCTGCACGGTTCGAATGTCGTAACCGCTGCGGAGCAAGGCCGTCGCGAACGAGTGGCGGAGGGTGTGCGGTGTGGCGGGCTTCGTGATGCCTGCTTGTTCTACGGCACGTTTGAAGGCGCGCTGAAAGGTCTGGTCATACATGTGATGGCGACGCACGACACCGCTCCGTGGATCGGTCGAATGCGTGTGCTGCGCAAAAACCCAGAACCACGGCCAGGAATGCCCGGCGCGCGGATACTTCCGCTCAAGGGCGTCGGGAAGCGCAACGCCGCTGCGGCCCTCGGCCTGGTCCTTCAGCCACCATGCCCGTGCACGCGACAGCTGCTCGCGCAGGCTGGGTGCCAAGCTCTCGGGTAACATCAAGGCCCGATCCTTGGAGCCCTTGCCCTCCCGCACGATGATCGTGCCGTGATCGAAATCCAGATCCTTGACCCGCAGTTGCAAACCCTCACTGATCCGCATGCCCGTTCCATACAGAAGCTGGGCGAACAAACGATGCTCGCCTTCCAGAAAACCGAGGATGCGAACCACTTCATCCGGGGTCAGCACCACCGGCAAGCGCCGCGACGGCCGAGGTCTTCCGATCTCCTGAAGCCAGGGCAGATCCGTGCACAGCACCTTGCCGTAGAAGAACAGCAAGGCCGCCAATGCCTGACGATGCGTGGAGACCGAAACCTTGCGCTCGTTCGCCAGCCAGGACAGAAATGCCTCGACTTCGCTGCTGCCCAAGGTTGCCGGGTGACGCACACCGTGGAAACGGATGAAGGCACGAACCCAGTGGACATAAGCCTGTTCGGTTCGTAAGCTGTAATGCAAGTAGCGTATGCGCTCACGCAACTGGTCCAGAACCTTGACCGAACGCAGCGGTGGTAACGGCGCAGTGGCGGTTTTCATGGCTTGTTATGACTGTTTTTTTGTACAGTCTATGCCTCGGGCATCCAAGCAGCAAGCGCGTTACGCCGTGGGTCGATGTTTGATGTTATGGAGCAGCAACGATGTTACGCAGCAGGGCAGTCGCCCTAAAACAAAGTTAGCCATATTATGGAGCCTCATGCTTTTATATAAAATGTGTGACAATCAAAATTATGGGGTTACTTACATGAAGTTTTTATTGGCATTTTCGCTTTTAATACCATCCGTGGTTTTTGCAAGTAGTTCAAAGTTTCAGCAAGTTGAACAAGACGTTAAGGCAATTGAAGTTTCTCTTTCTGCTCGTATAGGTGTTTCCGTTCTTGATACTCAAAATGGAGAATATTGGGATTACAATGGCAATCAGCGCTTCCCGTTAACAAGTACTTTTAAAACAATAGCTTGCGCTAAATTACTATATGATGCTGAGCAAGGAAAAGTTAATCCCAATAGTACAGTCGAGATTAAGAAAGCAGATCTTGTGACCTATTCCCCTGTAATAGAAAAGCAAGTAGGGCAGGCAATCACACTCGATGATGCGTGCTTCGCAACTATGACTACAAGTGATAATACTGCGGCAAATATCATCCTAAGTGCTGTAGGTGGCCCCAAAGGCGTTACTGATTTTTTAAGACAAATTGGGGACAAAGAGACTCGTCTAGACCGTATTGAGCCTGATTTAAATGAAGGTAAGCTCGGTGATTTGAGGGATACGACAACTCCTAAGGCAATAGCCAGTACTTTGAATAAATTTTTATTTGGTTCCGCGCTATCTGAAATGAACCAGAAAAAATTAGAGTCTTGGATGGTGAACAATCAAGTCACTGGTAATTTACTACGTTCAGTATTGCCGGCGGGATGGAACATTGCGGATCGCTCAGGTGCTGGCGGATTTGGTGCTCGGAGTATTACAGCAGTTGTGTGGAGTGAGCATCAAGCCCCAATTATTGTGAGCATCTATCTAGCTCAAACACAGGCTTCAATGGCAGAGCGAAATGATGCGATTGTTAAAATTGGTCATTCAATTTTTGACGTTTATACATCACAGTCGCGCTGATAAGGCTAACAAGGCCATCAAGTTGACGGCTTTTCCGTCGCTTGTTTTGTGGTTTAACGCTACGCTACCACAAAACAATCAACTCCAAAGCCGCAACTTATGGCGGCGTTAGACATCATGAGGGTAGCGGTGACCATCGAAATTTCGAACCAACTATCAGAGGTGCTAAGCGTCATTGAGCGCCATCTGGAATCAACGTTGCTGGCCGTGCATTTGTACGGCTCCGCAGTGGATGGCGGCCTGAAGCCATACAGCGATATTGATTTGTTGGTTACTGTGGCCGTAAAGCTTGATGAAACGACGCGGCGAGCATTGCTCAATGACCTTATGGAGGCTTCGGCTTTCCCTGGCGAGAGCGAGACGCTCCGCGCTATAGAAGTCACCCTTGTCGTGCATGACGACATCATCCCGTGGCGTTATCCGGCTAAGCGCGAGCTGCAATTTGGAGAATGGCAGCGCAATGACATTCTTGCGGGTATCTTCGAGCCAGCCATGATCGACATTGATCTAGCTATCCTGCTTACAAAAGCAAGAGAACATAGCGTTGCCTTGGTAGGTCCGGCAGCGGAGGAATTCTTTGACCCGGTTCCTGAACAGGATCTATTCGAGGCGCTGAGGGAAACCTTGAAGCTATGGAACTCGCAGCCCGACTGGGCCGGCGATGAGCGAAATGTAGTGCTTACGTTGTCCCGCATTTGGTACAGCGCAATAACCGGCAAAATCGCGCCGAAGGATGTCGCTGCCGACTGGGCAATAAAACGCCTACCTGCCCAGTATCAGCCCGTCTTACTTGAAGCTAAGCAAGCTTATCTGGGACAAAAAGAAGATCACTTGGCCTCACGCGCAGATCACTTGGAAGAATTTATTCGCTTTGTGAAAGGCGAGATCATCAAGTCAGTTGGTAAATGATGTCTAACAATTCGTTCAAGCCGACCGCGCTACGCGCGGCGGCTTAACTCCGGCGTTAGATGCACTAAGCACATAATTGCTCACAGCCAAACTATCAGGTCAAGTCTGCTTTTATTATTTTTAAGCGTGCATAATAAGCCCTACACAAATTGGGAGATATATCATGAAAGGCTGGCTTTTTCTTGTTATCGCAATAGTTGGCGAAGTAATCGCAACATCCGCATTAAAATCTAGCGAGGGCTTTACTAAGCTTGCCCCTTCCGCCGTTGTCATAATCGGTTATGGCATCGCATTTTATTTTCTTTCTCTGGTTCTGAAATCCATCCCTGTCGGTGTTGCTTATGCAGTCTGGTCGGGACTCGGCGTCGTCATAATTACAGCCATTGCCTGGTTGCTTCATGGGCAAAAGCTTGATGCGTGGGGCTTTGTAGGTATGGGGCTCATAATTGCTGCCTTTTTGCTCGCCCGATCCCCATCGTGGAAGTCGCTGCGGAGGCCGACGCCATGGTGACGGTGTTCGGCATTCTGAATCTCACCGAGGACTCCTTCTTCGATGAGAGCCGGCGGCTAGACCCCGCCGGCGCTGTCACCGCGGCGATCGAAATGCTGCGAGTCGGATCAGACGTCGTGGATGTCGGACCGGCCGCCAGCCATCCGGACGCGAGGCCTGTATCGCCGGCCGATGAGATCAGACGTATTGCGCCGCTCTTAGACGCCCTGTCCGATCAGATGCACCGTGTTTCAATCGACAGCTTCCAACCGGAAACCCAGCGCTATGCGCTCAAGCGCGGCGTGGGCTACCTGAACGATATCCAAGGATTTCCTGACCCTGCGCTCTATCCCGATATTGCTGAGGCGGACTGCAGGCTGGTGGTTATGCACTCAGCGCAGCGGGATGGCATCGCCACCCGCACCGGTCACCTTCGACCCGAAGACGCGCTCGACGAGATTGTGCGGTTCTTCGAGGCGCGGGTTTCCGCCTTGCGACGGAGCGGGGTCGCTGCCGACCGGCTCATCCTCGATCCGGGGATGGACCGGCGATTGGTCCATGGCGAAACGGCCGACCTTGCGCCGACCGGCTTCGGGCAACAGGTCCGCGAAGCCATGGACCAGCGCCGCGAGCATCATATCGAACAGCGCGATGCCACGCGCAACAGGGACGGCCGAATCTTCTACCGGCGCAATCTTCTCGCCACCCTGCGCGAGCGGGAAGTTGCGCGCGCCGGTGCGGAGATGGCCGAGGGCAAGGCGCTGCCGTTCCGCGCCGCCAAGGATGGTGAGAGTGTCAGCGGCAAGTTCACCGGGACTGTCCAGCTAACGAGCGGCAAGTTCGCCATCGTGGAAAAGAGCCACGAGTTCACCCTTGTCCCGTGGCGGCCGATCATCGACCGCCAGCTCGGCCGCGAGGTCGCGGGTATCATGCAGGGCGGTTCGGTGTCGTGGCAGTTAGGGCGGCAGCGGGGGTTGGGGCTATAGGAGCCAACGATACCGCATTGCAACGCAACAACTAATTCGATAAGAGCTGCTATTCAATTTCGTAATCGTGGAGCCATCAGCATGGGAAATTCCAAGTCAGCAGACAAGTAAGCCGCAACATCAGAATTGTTGTTGCGGCGCTCTGTAAGACCAATCCCATCTGATTGCTGACGAGCAGACGCTGCCCGGTATCCTTAATCGAGCGGTTGATTCGTCATGACCACCACACGCCCCGCGTGGGCCTATACGCTGCCGGCAGCCTTGCTGCTTATGGCTCCCTTCGACATCCTCGCCTCGCTGGCGATGGATATTTATCTTCCAGTCGTTCCGGCGATGCCGGGCGTCCTGAACACGACTCCATCCATAATCCAACTCACGTTGAGCCTCTACATGGTGATGCTCGGTGTGGGCCAAGTGATCTTTGGGCCACTCTCCGATCGCGTCGGGCGACGGCCGATCCTGCTTGTAGGCGCAACGGCTTTCGTTGCTGCGTCTCTGGGAGCGGCTTGTTCTTCAACTGCATTAGCCTTTGTTGCGTTTCGTCTGGTTCAGGCTGTTGGAGCATCGGCCATGCTGGTGGCCACCTTCGCGACCGTGCGCGACGTATATGCCAATCGTCCCGAAGGTGCCGTCATCTACGGCCTTTTCAGTTCGATGCTGGCGTTCGTGCCTGCGCTCGGCCCTATAGCCGGTGCGCTGATCGGCGAGTTTTGGGGATGGCAGGCGATCTTCATCACACTGGCTGCACTGGCTTCGCTCGCACTCTTAAACGCCAGTTTCAGGTGGCATGAAACCCGACCGTTGGATCAGGCCAGAACGCAACGATCTGTTTTGCCGATCTTCGCGAGTCCGGCCTTTTGGGTTTACACGGTCGGATTTAGTGCCGGCATGGGCACATTCTTCGTTTTCTTCTCGACAGCCCCCCGTGTTCTCATAGGCCAAGCCGGCTATTCCGAGATCGGATTTAGCTTGGCCTTCGCGACTGTCGCGCTGGTCATGGTCACGACAACCCGCTTCGCAAAGTCCTTCGTTGCCAAATGGGGTATCGCGGGATGCGTAGCGCGCGGGATGGCGTTGCTCGTTTCCGGCGCGATCCTGTTGGGGATCGGCCAACTTTTCGGATCGCCGTCATTTTTCAGCTTCATCCTGCCGATGTGGGTTGTCGCGGTCGGCATTGTCTTCACGGTGTCCGTTACCGCCAACGGCGCACTTGCGCAGTTCGACGACATCGCTGGATCAGCGGTTGCGTTCTACTTCTGCATCCAAAGCCTGATAGTCAGTATCGTCGGGACATTGGCGGTGACGCTGTTAAACGGCGATACAGCGTGGCCCGTGATTTGTTACGCCACGGCAATGGCAGTGCTGGTGTCGTTGGGGCTGGCGCTCCTTCGATCCCGTGATGCTGCCACCGAGAAGTCGCCAGTCGTCTAGCCGACGACTGGAAGCAAGCCCGCTCCGATGCGGCGCAATAATCTTCGAAACCTCGTGAATGGCGGTATCCTGTCTGGCAAGATACCGCTCATTTCCCTTGTCCCGTGGCGGCCGGTCATCGACCGCCAGCTCGGCCGTGAGGTCATGGGCATCGTGCAAAGCGGATCGGTGTCGTGGCAGTTGGGGCGGCAAAGGGGCATAAGCCTCTAATCTGTTGTAGATGAACGCAGCCGCTCGAAACCAGCGATGAGGCTGTCGAGTCCGAAGTTGAACGCAGCATCCATGCCGTCTGTTTCCAACTCGTGAAACAGATCGTGCAGGAAGGACGACGGTGCTTGCTCGGACACATCTGGCCTGTCCGGAACTCTCTCATCGGCATCAGATGCCTGCTGCTCGAGAACGGAACCGACCACATAGTGACTGACCGCCCGGAGCGCCCAAACGGCGCGCTTCGGACAAAAGCCCTCCGCGCAGAGAAAGCGTATTTGCGTCTCGGCGGTGCCAAAATTCGGTTCTGTCGGTCGAGTGCCGGCATGGATACGCGCGCCGTCCCGATAAGAGAGCAACGCCGTTCTGAAGCTCAGGGCATTCTCTTTCAGGAACACCCGCCAGTCCTCATTCTCTTCGGGTAGCGAGCGGGTATGGCGTTCCGCCAGCATCGCCTCGGCGAGCGCATCAAGCAGCGCTCGCTTGTTCTGGAAATGCCAGTAAAGCGCAGGCTGCTGAACCTTGAGGCGTTCAGCGAGCTTCCGCGTCGTCAGGCTGTCCATGCCAACCTCGTTCAACAGCTCTAGCGCCGCCGCGATCACGGTGCCCTTGTCCAGTTTGGTCATTCACGTTCCTTCGCCAGTGCTTGACAATTTATCACCGATAAGTTATATGTCCATCTCCTTATCGTTGATAAAGTCGCTCCATTGAGCGGCGCTGGAGTTTCAGGTGCGCAGCTCTGCCATCATTGCCCTGCTGATCGTGGGTCTTGACGCCATGGGTCTCGGCCTCATCATGCCCGTCCTTCCGACGCTTCTGCGTGAGCTTGTGCCAGCAGAGCAGGTCGCTGGACACTATGGTGCCTTGCTGTCGCTCTATGCATTGATGCAGGTCGTCTTCGCGCCCATGCTTGGACAGCTTTCGGATTCTTACGGTCGGCGTCCGGTACTTCTGGCTTCTCTTGCAGGAGCCGCAGTCGATTACACGATTATGGCATCAGCGCCGGTCTTATGGGTGCTCTATATCGGCCGACTCGTGTCCGGCGTCACGGGCGCAACCGGAGCTGTAGCAGCCTCAACCATTGCCGATTCGACGGGGGAAGGTTCTCGCGCACGCTGGTTCGGCTACATGGGGGCCTGTTATGGGGCGGGCATGATTGCCGGGCCAGCACTTGGTGGCATGCTCGGTGGTATCTCTGCTCATGCCCCGTTTATCGCCGCCGCCCTTCTCAACGGGTTCGCGTTCCTGCTTGCCTGCATTTTCCTCAAGGAGACTCATCACAGCCATGGCGGGACCGGAAAGCCGGTTCGCATCAAACCATTCGTTCTGTTACGGCTGGATGATGCATTGCGCGGGCTAGGTGCGCTTTTCGCAGTTTTCTTCATTATTCAACTGATCGGCCAAGTGCCTGCAGCCCTATGGGTCATATATGGCGAGGACCGTTTTCAGTGGAACACCGCGACCGTTGGTTTGTCGCTCGCGGCGTTTGGGGCAACACATGCGATCTTCCAAGCGTTTGTTACCGGCCCGCTTTCAAGCCGGCTTGGAGAGCGGCGCACGCTGCTGTTTGGCATGGCTGCGGATGCGACTGGCTTCGTTCTTCTGGCTTTTGCCACGCAGGGATGGATGGTGTTCCCGATTCTGTTGCTGCTTGCCGCCGGGGGTGTTGGCATGCCGGCCTTGCAGGCAATGCTCTCAAACAATGTCAGCAGTAACAAGCAAGGGGCTTTGCAAGGAACGCTAACGAGCCTCACCAATCTAAGCTCTATCGCAGGACCGCTTGGCTTCACAGCACTCTATTCTGCCACCGCCGGGGCATGGAACGGTTGGGTTTGGATTGTCGGCGCGATCCTCTATTTAATATGTCTGCCAATACTACGCAGACCATTCGCAACTTCATTGTGATTTAGTCATGGCGATTTGGCATGCGTAGACTTAGGAGAAATGACGGATTAAATCTGTTGAGCAATCATCTCCTTTCGGGGCGAGTGCCAATGATGACCTTAGTTCACACTCTCGCTGTCGCCGAATATCTCAACTTCCGTCACGCCGCCAACGCGCTCGGCGTTGCACAGTCCAGCGTCAGCGCCCGCGTGAAGGCACTGGAAGAAGACCTCGGCATCCTCTTGTTCGAGCGTCATGCGCGCGGCGTTCGGCTGACCGAGGCCGGACGCCATTTCGTCGAGCGGATAGCCGTAGGTATTGACCAACTCGACCATGCGGTGAAAACCGCCGGCATGGCGGCAGCCGGAGAAAGCGGCCGGCTTCGTATCGGTATCCATGCCCTGATTCCGCATAGCTTCCTCGCAAAGCTGATCGGCCAATACCGCAAGGATTACCCCGATGTTGAAGTCGAGATCGCCGAAGGCCCGGCCCGTGAAGCGGTGGTGCAGCTTCGCGCCGGCAGGTTGGACGTGGCGTTCGTCGCGGGCACGCCCCAACCACCCGACTGCCATTCCCGTCGCACATGGACCGAACCGCTCTTGGCGGTGCTACCGGAACGGCATCCGCTCGCCAAGCGGTCAGCCGTCACATGGCCCGATTTGGCAGGCGAGACGTTCCTTGCGTATAGGAAGTTCAAACGCCCTTTTCGGGCAGTCTGCTGGGTAGGCGGCGGTCGCGCAAGCCCCGTTTTGGGCACGGATCGGACGTCTGTGAGTGGGATTTCGGCATCGCGGGGCCACGCAGCGGCGTTGTCAGCAGCCATGCTTCGCTGATTCCCGACAGCGGGCCGAGCGCCGCCCTGCGGATCGTGGCCGCATCGGCTCGGATTCCGGTTTCGCCGTCGGCTGTGCAGCCGGCAGATCGTCACGCGGCTTGCACTGGCGGCGCGCGCGCTGCGGGCCTGTAGTGCGCTTCTTCCCGCGCGCCGTGCTTCTCGAAGTGGGCGAGGATGGCGCGGATGGCGGTGGGTTCCTCGATGCTGGCGACGATCCGCACGGTGCCACCGCAGTGGACGCAGGCGGTGACGTCGATGGAAAAGACCCGCTTGAGCCGTTGCGCCCAGCTCATCGCACGGCGCTTCTCCTCGGGGCTGCGCGGCGCGTCGTGGGCGCTGACGTCCACTGGCGCCGCATCGCCCGCAGGCCGCTTGCCGCGCCCCGAGGGCGTCAGCTGCGCACGCAGGTTTGCATTCGGGGCGAATACGCCGTGGAAGCGGGTGAGATGCGCGCGAGGTGGCGGGACCAGCGCCGCCAGCTTGGCGATGAAATCCACCGGATCCCATTCCACATGCGTGGTGCCATTGCGCCACGGGGTCTTGAGCTGGTAACGCACCCTGCCCTGGAGCGCTATCGACAGCCGCTTCTCGCTGATCGCCGGGCGCGTGATGTAGCGGCACAGCTTTTCCAGCTTGTGGCTTTCGTGTGCTTCGGCCGCCACGCCGGCATGCAGTGAGAAGCCGCCGACCTTGCCGGCTTCGCCCTCCAGCGAACCGGCGTCACCGGGCAGCGTTTGCAGCGTGACGACCTTGCAGCCAGCGTCGCGGCCGGTGGCGATGCGGTAGGTGATCGAACTCATCCGCAGCCCATCCATGCTGTCGTCGCCTGCAGCGCTGTCTGCCAGGAAGGCCGATTCGCCCTCCCCTTCGAGCCAGCCTTTGCGCGTCAGGTGCCGACACACCCGGTGCGCGATGGTAGCTGCCAGCTGGGTCAACTGCGCGGTGGTGGGCGCACGGGCGCGGTGCAGGCGCAGTTCGCGCCGCGGCAGCTCGGTGGCTTCCACGTACACGCCGTCGAGCCACAGCATGTGGAAGTGGATGTTCAGGTTCAGCGCGCTGCCGAAACGCTGGATCAGCGTCACCGCGCCGCACTGGGCGCTGGCGCGGTCGATGCCGGCTTGATCGGCCAACCAGCCGGCGATCACGCGCTGCACGATGCCCAGCACCGGGCCAATGGCTTCTGGCTTGCTGGCGAACAGGAAACGCAAGGGGTACGGAAAGCTCAGCACCCATTGCCGCACAGGCCGCGGGCCGAACACCTCCTCGACCAGGTGCCGCGCACTCTCGGCCATGCGTCGCGCGCCGCAACTCGGGCAGAACCCGCGCTTCTTGCAGGAGAAGGCCACCAGCCTCTCTGCACGGCAGTGCTCGCACACCACCCGCAGGAAGCCGTGCTCGAGCACGCCGCAACGCAGGTAGGCATCGAACGCCTCGCGGACATACCCGGGCAGCGAGCGGCCCTCCGCTTCGATCCGTGCAATGAAGTCCGGGTAGTGCGCCTCTACCAACGCGTACAGCAGCGTGCGCTCGGGCGCGTGGCGCGCGTACCGCGAACCGGTGTGGGCGGACGGCAGTGGCGCGCATCCCGCGGCTTGCCGCCGGGATGTGGCGAGGCGCGGCACGCAGCGCTCCGGTGCGGGGACGGCTGCTCAGTGTTGCGCCTGTGTTCGCACGTTCGTATCGGTGCGTTCTGATCTTCGCGTCAGACATTGCCGCGGCGCGGGCACAACAAAAAGCCCGGCATCGCTGCCGGGCTCCGGCCCCGTCCTTGGGGCCTTGATGTCGGGTCGTTGCCGGGATCGGACCGCGCTGGCGCGGTCCGGTTCCCTGACGACCGGGCCAACCGGATCAGAAATCCATGCCGCCCATGCCGCCCATACCGCCAGCACCCGGCATGGCCGGCTCTTCCTTCTTCGGCACTTCGGCCACGACCACTTCGGTCGTGATCGCAAGGCCGGCGACGGAAGCGGCGTGCTGCAGGGCCGAGCGGGTCACCTTGGTCGGGTCCAGGATGCCCATGGCGATCATGTCGCCGAACTCGCCGGTGGCGGCGTTGTAGCCGTAGCTGCCTTCGCCGGCCTTGACGTTGGCCACGATCACGCTCGGTTCTTCACCGGCGTTGGCCACGATGGCGCGCAGCGGGGCTTCCAGCGCACGGCGGGTGATGGCGATGCCCAGGTTCTGGTCTTCGTTGATGCCCTGCCAGGGCAGATCCGTGCACAGCACCTTGCCGTAGAAGAACAGCAAGGCCGCCAATGCCTGACGATGCGTGGAGACCGAAACCTTGCGCTCGTTCGCCAGCCAGGACAGAAATGCCTCGACTTCGCTGCTGCCCAAGGTTGCCGGGTGACGCACACCGTGGAAACGGATGAAGGCACGAACCCAGTGGACATAAGCCTGTTCGGTTGGTAAGCTGTAATGCAAGTAGCGTATGCGCTCACGCAACTGGTCCAGAACCTTGACCGAACGCAGCGGTGGTAACGGCGCAGTGGCGGTTTTCATGGCTTGTTATGACTGTTTTTTTGTACAGTCTATGCCTCGGGCATCCAAGCAGCAAGCGCGTTACGCCGTGGGTCGATGTTTGATGTTATGGAGCAGCAACGATGTTACGCAGCAGGGTGACGGTGTTCGGCATTCTGAATCTCACCGAGGACTCCTTCTTCGATGAGAGCCGGCGGCTAGACCCCGCCGGCGCTGTCACCGCGGCGATCGAAATGCTGCGAGTCGGATCAGACGTCGTGGATGTCGGACCGGCCGCCAGCCATCCGGACGCGAGGCCTGTATCGCCGGCCGATGAGATCAGACGTATTGCGCCGCTCTTAGACGCCCTGTCCGATCAGATGCACCGTGTTTCAATCGACAGCTTCCAACCGGAAACCCAGCGCTATGCGCTCAAGCGCGGCGTGGGCTACCTGAACGATATCCAAGGATTTCCTGACCCTGCGCTCTATCCCGATATTGCTGAGGCGGACTGCAGGCTGGTGGTTATGCACTCAGCGCAGCGGGATGGCATCGCCACCCGCACCGGTCACCTTCGACCCGAAGACGCGCTCGACGAGATTGTGCGGTTCTTCGAGGCGCGGGTTTCCGCCTTGCGACGGAGCGGGGTCGCTGCCGACCGGCTCATCCTCGATCCGGGGATGGGATTTTTCTTGAGCCCCGCACCGGAAACATCGCTGCACGTGCTGTCGAACCTTCAAAAGCTGAAGTCGGCGTTGGGGCTTCCGCTATTGGTCTCGGTGTCGCGGAAATCCTTCTTGGGCGCCACCGTTGGCCTTCCTGTAAAGGATCTGGGTCCAGCGAGCCTTGCGGCGGAACTTCACGCGATCGGCAATGGCGCTGACTACGTCCGCACCCACGCGCCTGGAGATCTGCGAAGCGCAATCACCTTCTCGGAAACCCTCGCGAAATTTCGCAGTCGCGACGCCAGAGACCGAGGGTTAGATCATGCCTAGCATTCACCTTCCGGCCGCCCGCTAGCGGACCCTGGTCAGGTTCCGCGAAGGTGGGCGCAGACATGCTGGGCTCGTCAGGATCAAACTGCACTATGAGGCGGCGGTTCATACCGCGCCAGGGGAGCGAATGGACAGCGAGGAGCCTCCGAACGTTCGGGTCGCCTGCTCGGGTGATATCGACGAGGTTGTGCGGCTGATGCACGACGCTGCGGCGTGGATGTCCGCCAAGGGAACGCCCGCCTGGGACGTCGCGCGGATCGACCGGACATTCGCGGAGACCTTCGTCCTGAGATCCGAGCTCCTAGTCGCGAGTTGCAGCGACGGCATCGTCGGCTGTTGCACCTTGTCGGCCGAGGATCCCGAGTTCTGGCCCGACGCCCTCAAGGGGGAGGCCGCATATCTGCACAAGCTCGCGGTGCGACGGACACATGCGGGCCGGGGTGTCAGCTCCGCGCTGATCGAGGCTTGCCGCCATGCCGCGCGAACGCAGGGGTGCGCCAAGCTGCGGCTCGACTGCCACCCGAACCTGCGTGGCCTATACGAGCGGCTCGGATTCACCCACGTCGACACTTTCAATCCCGGCTGGGATCCAACCTTCATCGCAGAACGCCTAGAACTCGAAATCTAACGTCCGTTCGGGCATCGAGGTCCATGTCGGGGTGGGACGGGCCCGTGGCTTCAAGATCACTTGCAGTCCGACCGCGATGTCTTGGTTGCGCGAGAGGTTGTCGATATCCTCCACTTCCATCATCAACCCTGGATAATGCCGCCGCCGTCATCGCCGCCGACGCCCGTGCCGGGCTTTTCGGGCCTGTCAGGCTTGCTCGGCCTTCAGCCTGCCTGGGCGAGATCTCCGGCGGACGGATTAACGGCGGAGCTTCGCCGCCTTTCGTGCGTGTGAAGGCCGAAGATAGTTCTCTCAAAAACATCCGTTTATGAGAGATACCAAATGTCATTTTCAGAAGACGACTGCACCAGTTGATTGGGCGTAATGGCTGTTGTGCAGCCAGCTCCTGACAGTTCAATATCAGAAGTGATCTGCACCAATCTCGACTATGCTCAATACTCGTGTGGGCTCTGTTGCAAAAATCGTGAAGCTTGAGCATGCTTGGCGGAGATTGGACGGACGGAACGATGACGGATTTCAAGTGGCGCCATTTCCAGGGTGATGTGATCCTGTGGGCGGTGCGCTGGTATTGTCGCTATCCGATCAGCTATCGCGACCTTGAGGAAATGCTGGCGGAACGCGGCATTTCGGTCGACCATACGACGATCTATCGCTGGGTCCAGTGCTACGCCCCGGAGATGGAGAAGCGGCTGCGCTGGTTCTGGCGGCGTGGCTTTGATCCGAGCTGGCGCCTGGATGAAACCTACGTCAAGGTGCGGGGCAAGTGGACCTACCTGTACCGGGCAGTCGACAAGCGGGGCGACACGATCGATTTCTACCTGTCGCCGACCCGCAGCGCCAAGGCAGCGAAGCGGTTCCTGGGCAAGGCCCTGCGAGGCCTGAAGCACTGGGAAAAGCCTGCCACGCTCAATACCGACAAAGCGCCGAGCTATGGTGCAGCGATCACCGAATTGAAGCGCGAAGGAAAGCTGGACCGGGAGACGGCCCACCGGCAGGTGAAGTATCTCAATAACGTGATCGAGGCCGATCACGGAAAGCTCAAGATACTGATCAAGCCGGTGCGCGGTTTCAAATCGATCCCCACGGCCTATGCCACGATCAAGGGATTCGAAGTCATGCGAGCCCTGCGCAAAGGACAGGCTCGCCCCTGGTGCCTGCAGCCCGGCATCAGGGGCGAGGTGCGCCTTGTGGAGAGAGCTTTTGGCATTGGGCCCTCGGCGCTGACGGAGGCCATGGGCATGCTCAACCACCATTTCGCAGCAGCCGCCTGATCGGCGCAGAGCGACAGCCTACCTCTGACTGCCGCCAATCTTTGCAACAGAGCCTCCGTCGCCATGCTCACCTCGCTTTGGTGCACACGAGTATTGAGCATAGTCGAGATTGGTGCAGATCACTTCTGATATTGAACTGTCAGGAGCTGGCTGCACAACAGCCATTACGCCCAATCAACTGGTGCAGTCGTCTTCTGAAAATGACACAGTTAGGGTATAGCTCAGGCTGACATCCAAACAGGACGCCCTAGTCCGGGGGTGACTCGCAGAAATTGCCCTCTTCCTGTAGACTGTTGCGGCCATTGAGTTACTAAAGACACTCGATAAGACCTCATGCTTACCCTGCAAAACATGATCTGGCTGCCTACGCCGCCATAGCGCTTCGCCCCCCCGCATCATCTGTGACTGCTTGCTCTGCCAGCGGTCGCTTTCTGCTGTGCTTTAGGTTTTAACACCCGCCACAGCTCCTCTACATCCGACATTTGACCTCGTATCGACCAGCTGCACTTGGCCTGCGCCATGCTGTGCTGCGCGATCCATTGCCTTGGGAATTCTGATGCTCCACTCGTTAAAACAAACCTGGTTATCCAACATCCGTGGCGACATCCTCGCCGGTCTTGTGGTCGCACTGGCCCTAATCCCTGAAGCCATCGCCTTCTCGATCATTGCTGGCGTTGACCCTAAGGTCGGCCTTTACGCCTCTTTCTGTATCGCTGTGGTGATCGCCTTTGTCGGTGGCCGCCCAGGCATGATTTCGGCCGCAACGGGTGCCATGGCACTGCTGATGGTGACTCTGGTCAAGAACCATGGTCTTGAATATCTGCTGGCCGCCACGCTGCTATGTGGCGTGCTACAAATTGCTGCTGGCTTCCTGAAGCTCGGATCGCTGATGCGCTTCGTCTCGCGCTCGGTGGTGACCGGTTTTGTCAATGCACTGGCGATCCTGATTTTCATGGCTCAGCTGCCCGAGCTGACTAATGTCACCTGGCACGTCTACGCCATGACAGCCGCAGGCCTCGGCATCATCTATCTGTTCCCCTATGTCCCCAAGATCGGCAAGCTCATCCCATCGCCGCTGGTGTGCATCATCGTGCTGACCGCCGTCGCCATGTCGGTTGGTCTGGATATCCGCACGGTCGGTGATATGGGTGAACTGCCGGATACGCTACCGATCTTCCTCTGGCCTGATGTGCCGCTGACATTCGAGACGCTGGCCATCATCTTTCCTTATTCGGCAGCACTGGCTGTGGTCGGTCTGTTGGAGTCGATGATGACCGCGACCATTGTCGACGACCTGACCGACACCCCGAGTGACAAGAACCGCGAGTGCAAGGGCCAGGGCGTGGCCAACATTGCTTCGGGTCTGATCGGCGGTATGGCTGGCTGCGCGATGATTGGTCAGTCGATCATTAACGTGAAATCCGGCGGTCGTTCTCGCCTGTCGTCTCTTGCCGCAGGCGTATTTCTGCTGCTGATGGTGGTTTTCCTCGGCGACTGGCTGAAGCAGATCCCAATGGCTGCGCTGGTGGCAGTGATGATCATGGTGTCCATCGGCACCTTCAGTTGGGATTCGCTGCGCAACCTGAAGAAGCATCCGCTGTCGACCAACATTGTCATGGTCGTCACCGTGGTGGTCGTGGTCGCCACCCATAACCTGGCCTTCGGCGTGCTGGCCGGCGTGCTGCTGGCCGCGATGTTCTTCGCCAACAAGGTTGGCCATTACATGGCGATCAGCTCTTCGCTGGACGAAGCCGGCGAGCATCGTAGCTATAACGTCACCGGCCAGGTGTTCTTCAGCTCAGCAGACAAGTTCGTCGCGGCCTTCGACTTCAAAGAAGCCCTGAACAAGGTAACCATCGACCTGAATCGCGCCCACTTCTGGGATATCACCGCTGTTGCAGCCCTGGACAAGGTAGTCATTAAGTTCCGCCGTGAAGGTACTGAAGTCGAAGTGCTGGGCTTAAACGAGGCCAGCGCCACTATCGTGGATCGCTTTGGTGTTCACGATAAACCTGACGCCATTGATCAACTCATGGGCCACTGAGAAGGAGAACAACAATGACCCACGTAATTGGGGTCGTTTGCGGGAGGGGGCGGAATCCTACGCTAAGGCTTTGGCCAGCGATATTCTCCGGTGAGATTGATGTGTTCCCATCCGAGCGGCGAAACATGGGCCAAGAGATCGGGCGATAGCAGCTTTCCATCGCGTTTCTGGTTTGCAACGACCTCGCCGAGCTTCATGGTGTTCCAGAAGATGATGATGGCGGCGAGCAGATTCATGCCGGCGATGCGGTAATGCTGGCCTTCGGCGGAACGGTCGCGGATTTCACCGCGGCGGTGGAAGCTGATTGCCCGCTTCAGCGCATGATGAGCTTCGCCTTTGTTGAGCCCGATCTGGGCACGCCGTTGGAGTTCGGCATCCAGAATCCAGTCGATCATGAACAGGGTGCGCTCGACGCGACCGACTTCCCGCAGGGCTGTCGCGAGCTCGTTCTGCCGCGGATAGGAGGCGAGTTTCCGCAGAATCTGGCTTGGCGCGACGGTCCCGGCAGCAATGGTGGCGGCGATGCGCAGGATGTCGGGCCAATTGCGCTCGATCATGGCTTGGTTGACCTTTCCGCCGATCAACGCTCGCAGGTGCGCCGGGGCGGCCGACGGATTGAACGCGTAGAGCCGTTTGGATGGCAGGTCGCGGATGCGCGGAGCGAACCGGTAGCCGAGAATGGCACATGCGGCAAAGACGTGATCGGTGAAGCCGCCCGTGTCGGTGAACTGCTCGCGGATATGGCGTCCAGCATCGTTCATCAGCAGGCCATCGAGGATGTAAGCCGCTTCGCTTGCCGTTGCAGGAATCACCTGGGTTGCGAACGGCGCATATTGGTCGGAGACGTGGCTATAGGCTTTCAGGCCCGGGGTATTGCCATATTTCGCGTTGACCAGGTTCATGGCCTCACCTTGCTCTGTAGCGACGAAGAACTGTCCGTCGCTCGAAGCCGACGTGCCCATGCCCCAGAACCGGGCCATGGGTAACGCTGCCTGTGCCTCGACCACCATGGCCAGCGCCCGGTCATAGGCTTCGCCCTCGACATGCCACCGTCCAATGCGGATCAATTCCCAGAAGGTGTGGGTGTTTGTCGCATCCGCCATTTTGCGCAAGCCGAGGTTGATCCCTTCCGCCAAGATAACGTTCATTAGCCCGATCCGGTCAGCGCAGGGTGCTCCTGTGCGCAGATGGGTGAACGCTTCGGTGAAGCCGGTCGCCGCATCCACCTCCAGCAGGAGATCGGTGATGCGCGTGGGCGGGATCTGCTTGTAGAGATCGAGCACCAGATCTTCGGCGCCTGTCGGCGCGGCGGCTTCGAGTTTCTCGATATGCAGAACGCCGTTTTCAATCGACCCGCCCGGGATCGTGCCTGCGCGAGCGGCACGGCCAAGCTCGCGCAACCGCATGTCGAGGCGAGCTTGCCGGTCTGCCAGCCATTCCTCCGGCCGCAATGGCACAGCGAGACGACCGCCTTCCGCGATGGATTGTGCCGGAACGAGTGCGTGTTTCAGATCGCCATAGCGCCGGGACCTAGTAAGCCAGACATCTCCGGAGCGGAACGCATCGCGCAGATGGAACAGCACCGCGATCTCCCATAGGCGAGCGTCGCCAGCCCTCTGGGCCCGAAGGTGGCGATGCCATTTCGAGCTGGGCCGCAAGAAGCTGGTCATCGCGGCATCGTTCAAACCGGTACGAAGGGCCGTCACCGCTTCCAGAAGCGGCAGTGCAACGGGCGCAGCTCGCAGATCGAGCAGGCGCAACATGCGTGGAGCGTATCGGCGGAAGCGGTGATAACCGTCGAGCACATGATTGAGCGGATCGTCGGCCATGGTGGCGGTCAGCCTGGTTGCCATTGCAACAAGGGTTTTTAAGCCGTCCCACCCTGACCCACTCGCGATGACATCGCCCAGCGGCTGGCCATCATCCTGTGCATCGACCAGGGCGCCCCCGATCTCGGCGAAGGATTTCAGGGTGTCACGCACCACCCCCGCTTCGTCTGCGACCTTTGCATGGCAAATACGCTCCGAAGCACGGTAGAGACGGCCGACGATCCGGTCGTGGGTTTCGACCACTGCGTCGGCCAACATCGCCTGCCATTCCGAGACGCAAACAGCCAAGATCGCAAGCCGCCTGTCCTCCGGGAGATCGCGCATGCCGTCGGCATAATACCGTTCACCCTGCCTGCGCAGACGAGTCACCCGATGGGCAGGAACGCCGGCAAGCAGATCCTCGGGGAGATCGATGCGTTGCAGATATTCGAGCCGGTCGAGCAGCCGGTTGGCCGACGAAGAGTTCGAGCCAGGCTCGAACTGGCGCAGCCACACAAAACGGGTCACCCGATCATCAGCCGTCTCCTCGAGCAATGCCAGCAACTGTTCTCGGATCGACATAGGCAGCCGACTGGCGATCCTCGTCTCGATGCGTCGCTCGGCATCGACGAGAGCCGCGGCACAAAGCCGCTCGATCGTGGATGTCGCGGGAAGGACAGTGCGGGTGCGTCGGCACTCGGCTACGAAGCGACGGGCGATATCCTCGTTCGACACCGCCATCTCGGCTTCTCGGAACAACCATTCCTTCAGCTCGCTCGCACCACGTCCGGAGAAGGTGCGGAAGCCGTAGAGCCCCCGTAACTCGGCAAGATGCTCGTGCCGTGTTTCCTCGCGGGCAGCATAGTCTACGAGATCGTCGGCACCCAGGCCAAGCTGCGCTCCGATAAATTCGATGACCTCTGCAGGGATCAGTTCGCCTGGAGCCAGCACCCGGCCGGGATAGCGCAGGACACACAATTGCAGGGCGAAGCCGAACCTGTTGTGAGCGCGCCGACGCAGCCTGATATGCCCAAGGTCTTCATCACTCAGCGTATAGTGCTTGAGCAAATCCGTCTGTGAAGTCGGCAAGCGCAACAGCGCGTCTTTCTGCCGATCGGTTAGAGTGACGCGACGCGGCATACATGTTCCTTTTTCAAAATCTGATAGCGTTCAAGACGCTTTATTTATGAAGCTGGTTGAGATACATTTCCAGAGGTCAATGCAATCGTGGCCGAAGCGCCGCCTCAAACCAACGTTTGTGATACATGCTGATCGGATATGCCCGCGTCTCCAAAGCCGATGGCTCGCAGTCTCTCGACCTGCAGCACGACGCCTTGCGCGCCGCAGGTGTCGAACGGGACAATATCTATGATGATCTTGCTTCCGGCGGTCGTGATGATCGCCCTGGCTTGACTGCCTGCCTCAAGTCATTGCGTGACGGCGATGTGCTGGTGGTCTGGAAGCTCGATCGCCTCGGACGATCGCTTGCCCATCTGGTCAACACGGTGAAGGAGCTGTCAGACCGCAAGATCGGCCTGCGGGTTCTGACTGGAAAGGGCGCTCAGATCGACACCACGACTGCGTCCGGTCGCATGGTGTTCGGAATCTTCGCCACCTTAGCCGAGTTCGAGCGGGATCTGATCCGAGAGCGCACCATGGCGGGTCTCGCCTCCGCGAGAGCGCGCGGTCGCAAGGGCGGACGAAAATTCGCGCTCACCAAAGCTCAGGTGCGTCTCGCGCAAGCCGCCATGGCCCAGCGCGATACTTCAGTTTCCGATCTCTGCAAGGAACTCGGCATCGAGCGCGTCACTCTCTACCGATATGTCGGTCCCAAAGGCGAGCTCAGAGACCATGGAAAGCATGTTCTCGGACTTACGTAGCAACTCGTTTCTTTTCGCAGGTTGAGCCACCTCCGCGCTTCATCAGAAAACTGAAGGAACCTCCATTGAATCGAACTAATATTTTTTTTGGTGAATCGCATTCTGACTGGTTGCCTGTCAGAGGCGGAGAATCTGGTGATTTTGTTTTTCGACGTGGTGACGGGCATGCCTTCGCGAAAATCGCACCTGCTTCCCGCCGCGGTGAGCTCGCTGGAGAGCGTGACCGCCTCATTTGGCTCAAAGGTCGAGGTGTGGCTTGCCCCGAGGTGATCAACTGGCAGGAGGAACAGGAGGGTGCATGCTTGGTGATAACGGCAATTCCGGGAGTACCGGCGGCTGATCTGTCTGGAGCGGATTTGCTCAAAGCGTGGCCGTCAATGGGGCAGCAACTTGGCGCTGTTCACAGCCTATTGGTTGATCAATGTCCGTTTGAGCGCAGGCTGTCGCGAATGTTCGGACGCGCCGTTGATGTGGTGTCCCGCAATGCCGTCAATCCCGACTTCTTACCGGACGAGGACAAGAGTACGCCGCAGCTCGATCTTTTGGCTCGTGTCGAACGAGAGCTACCGGTGCGGCTCGACCAAGAGCGCACCGATATGGTTGTTTGCCATGGTGATCCCTGCATGCCGAACTTCATGGTGGACCCTAAAACTCTTCAATGCACGGGTCTGATCGACCTTGGGCGGCTCGGAACAGCAGATCGCTATGCCGATTTGGCACTCATGATTGCTAACGCCGAAGAGAACTGGGCAGCGCCAGATGAAGCAGAGCGCGCCTTCGCTGTCCTATTCAATGTATTGGGGATCGAAGCCCCCGACCGCGAACGCCTTGCCTTCTATCTGCGATTGGACCCTCTGACTTGGGGTTGATGTTCATGCCGCCTGTTTTTCCTGCTCATTGGCACGTTTCGCAACCTGTTCTCATTGCGGACACCTTTTCCAGCCTCGTTTGGAAAGTTTCATTGCCAGACGGGACTCCTGCAATCGTCAAGGGATTGAAACCTATAGAAGACATTGCTGATGAACTGCGCGGGGCCGACTATCTGGTATGGCGCAATGGGAGGGGAGCAGTCCGGTTGCTCGGTCGTGAGAACAATCTGATGTTGCTCGAATATGCCGGGGAGCGAATGCTCTCTCACATCGTTGCCGAGCACGGCGACTACCAGGCGACCGAAATTGCAGCGGAACTAATGGCGAAGCTGTATGCCGCATCTGAGGAACCCCTGCCTTCTGCCCTTCTCCCGATCCGGGATCGCTTTGCAGCTTTGTTTCAGCGGGCGCGCGATGATCAAAACGCAGGTTGTCAAACTGACTACGTCCACGCGGCGATTATAGCCGATCAAATGATGAGCAATGCCTCGGAACTGCGTGGGCTACATGGCGATCTGCATCATGAAAACATCATGTTCTCCAGTCGCGGCTGGCTGGTGATAGATCCCGTCGGTCTGGTCGGTGAAGTGGGCTTTGGCGCCGCCAATATGTTCTACGATCCGGCTGACAGAGACGACCTTTGTCTCGATCCCAGACGCATTGCACAGATGGCGGACGCATTCTCTCGTGCGCTGGACGTCGATCCGCGTCGCCTGCTCGACCAGGCGTACGCTTATGGGTGCCTTTCCGCAGCTTGGAACGCGGATGGAGAAGAGGAGCAACGCGATCTAGCTATCGCGGCCGCGATCAAGCAGGTGCGACAGACGTCATACTAGATATCAAGCGACTTCTCCTATCCCCTCGGAACACATCAATCTTACCGGAGAATATCGTTGGCCAAAGCCTTAGCGTAGGATTTCGCCCTCTCCCGCAAACGACCCCTAATTGCCTGTATCGACGGTTCCACCTCGGCTCCAGCTGTTTGCGACTACGCGGCCTGGGCCAGTCTGAGCCTGGAAGCGCCGCTGACCTTCCTGCATGTGCTGGATCAGCGCCAGTATCCGGTTGCAGCAGATTTGAGTGGCAACATTGGCCTTGGCAGCCGCGAGCACCTGCTTGATGAGCTTGCTTCCCTGGATGAACAGCGCGGCAAGTTGGCCCTTGAACAAGGGCGAATCATGCTTGCAGCCGCGAAAGAACGGGCCGTGAATGATGGTGTGCGCGCACCGGAGTCCAAGCAGCGACATGGCGATTTACTGGAGAGCTTGCAAGAGCTGCAAAGTGAAACGCGCTTGCTGGTTATCGGTCGCCAGGGCGAGTCTAGTGGCGGTCTGAGTCAGCATGTCGGAAGCCAGCTGGAAAGCGTTATTCGTATCATGCACCGGCCAATCCTGGTCACCCCGGCCAACTTCCAAAAGCCCAAGAGCGCGATGCTGGCATTCGATGGCGGCGCTACAACCCGCAAGGGTGTGGAGATGCTGGCAGCCAGCCCGCTGCTGAAGGGGCTGCCGATCCATCTGGTCATGGTTGGGCCCGTGAACGACGAAGCGTCCGCGCAGCTGGACTGGGCGCAGAAAGTGCTGATCAACGCCGGATTTACCGTTCGCGCTGAGACTCGGAGCGGTGAAATAGAACGTACCCTGCACGCCTATCAGAAAGAGCATGGCATCGATCTGCTAGTGATGGGGGCTTATGGACACTCACGTATCCGGCAGTTCCTGGTCGGCAGCACCACTACCAGCATGCTCCGTACCACCACCAGTCCGCTGTTACTGCTGCGCTAATGAGCCTGGACGACGCCCTCGATCTTGCCCATTTCAAGACCCTACTGGAACAGCGGGCTGCCGAGCTGGATCGATTGCTGGGAGACGCTGAGTCTCGCTCGCAATCGGTAGAGCTGGATCAAAGCAAGGTGGGGCGTCTATCGAGAATGGACGCACTCCAGCAACAAGCGATGAACGATGCGATCCGCAGTCGTGCACGGCATGAACGTGTCCGTCTCCAACTGGCCCTCAAGCGCTGGCACGAGGGCGACTATGGCTGGTGTAACCAATGCGGCGAGTTGATCGCCTCGGGCCGTCTGGAGTTCGATCCGGCCACGCCGTTGTGTATCACCTGTGCCAGCCGCGCCGAGTCGGGTTGAAACCATCACGGCTCGTGGCGTCAGTCTGATTTAACGAGGCTTCTAATGTATTTGATGGCTAAAAACTGGCTGGGCCGAACACGGAAAGTAAGTGTTTGGATGTGGGCGCTTGTATGCCTTGTGTTGCTCACCGTATTCCAAGTACGTACTCATCACCTTGATGATCGTCTGTACTTTTGGATCAAGACCCACTGGCACACAGACGATTGGCAGGAGCGCTCTGTGTGGCTGCCTGGCTATCGGGTTGAGCTGGATGCTAAGGCGGTTCCCGGTGTGGACAACAACCTTTCGGGCCTGACCTTCGATCCTGACCTAAATCTGCTGTGGGCGGTTACCAATGGCCCGAACGAGCTGCTGGCCCTCAGTCGTGACGGTGACGTGGAGCGACGTTACAGCCTGGATGGCTTCCACGACGTGGAAGCGGTGTCCTATGCCGGCAACGGTCAACTGGTCATTGCCGAAGAGCGGCGGCAGAGCCTGGTTATCGTGGATATCCCCATCGACGAATACGGTAAGCTTTCTCCTGATCGACCATTGAGCCTAGACCAGTATTCAGCGCTAACCTTGGCGCTTGGCAAGGAGGACAACAAAGGCCTTGAAGGGCTCGCCTACGACCTAAAAGGTGATCGTTTGTTTGTGACCAAGGAGCGTGACCCCCGGCAATTACTGGAAGTGAGCGGCCTTCGTGCCAGCCTGGAAGGAGGCGTTTCCCTGCACGTCCGCGACATGTCCAACCTAGTAAAAGACAAGGTGTTTGCCACTGACTTGTCTTCGGTTGTATTCGATCAACAGAGCGGCCATCTGATCCTGCTCAGCGACGAGTCGAAACTGCTGATTGAAATGACCGACGAGGGCAAGGTGGTGAGTTTCCGCTCCTTGGCGAGGGGGTTTGCTGGTTTGCTGAAAGGTATACCCCAAGCCGAAGGCGTAACCATCGACGATGAAGGGTATTTGTACGTGGTCAGCGAGCCGAACTTGTTCTATCGCTTTACCCGCGAGACAGATTGACCAGTCAACAAGCTACAGTCAGGCGTGGCCGGGACGCTTGAACTGTTAGCGTACGATTTTTTCCGAATTCTGCGGGCTCCCCTCCTGTATCCGCAGCTCCAGATCGGCGCAGCTTTGGCTGATACGAGCGTTTCGGGTGATCTCCGCTTGGAGTGATGACTGAGACGTTCTCAATTCTTCAGCCTGGGCCGCCAATGCCACGTCTCGGCTAGCTACGACCTGCTTGGTTTTCTTGAGCTCCGCTTCCAGTTCGCTTACGAGCTGATCCTTGGCAGCGATGCTTTGCTGATGGGCCAGCCTCTCCTGCGCCAGGGCTACATTGCCCTCCTCCAGCACGCGTTTAAGTAGCTGACTGACCATCGCGGTTAGCTCGTCACTTAGGCGGTCTGGGGCAGCCTGAGGGCGCACATCTGCGGACTCCAGCTCCTGCATATACCGCGAAATAGTGGTCTTCGACCCTGTATTTCCGAGCTCAACGCGCACCGCATCGATGCTCGGATTGACGCCGCGGGCCAGCAACGCAGCTCGCGCCTTCTGCACCAAAGCCTTGTTAATGCCCCCGCGAGCCATATTCTCTCCTACTATTTCGTAATGTGTTACATAACACGTTAATACGTGACATCTTAGCTTATTTTATGACCAATCAGGACATAGATTTAAAGAGTAAATAATGGAGAGTTATGTGTTCTTATAGGTTGAAATGGTTCAGAATCGTGTCCAGATGGGGTACGAATCGCAGGTTTGGCAGATGGATAAGGCGCAGCGGTACCTGACTGCGGGTACGCGGGACAACACCCGCAAGAGCTATCGAGCAGCCGTAGAGCACTACGAATCAACGTGGGGCGGCTTCCTGCCGGCGACTTCAGAGGGGATCGTTCGATACCTGGCGGAGTATGCGGAGACGCTTGCCCTCAGCACGTTGAGGCAGCGGCTTGCCGCTCTGGCGCAATGGCACATCACCCAGGGCTTCCCCGATCCAACCAAGGCGCCTCAGGTTCGGCAAATGCTCAAAGGCATCCGCGTTGTTCATCCTACGCAGCAGAAGCAAGCCGCCCCTCTGCAGCTGCGCCATCTGCAGAAAGCGGTCGGCTGGCTGGATAAGCAAGCCGGCCTGGCGATTGAGGCGGGTGATTACCGCGGCCTGATGCGGCACCGGCGCGATACCGCATTGCTGCTGATTGGGTTTTGGCGGGGGTTTCGTAGCGATGAGCTGGCAAGGCTGCGGGTAGAGACGACCCAGGCAGAAGCCGGCGTGGGGATTACGTTCTACCTGCCCTATTCCAAAACCGATCGTGATCACCACGGCAGCACCTTCCATACACCGGCGCTGAAGCAGCTCTGTCCAGTCGAGGCCTATATCAACTGGATCACTGTTGCAGGCATTGCGGATGGGCCCGTGTTCCGCAAGCTCGATCGCTGGGGAAACCTTTCTGATACAGGTTTTAGGGCCAGTAGCATGATCCCTCTGCTGCGAAGAATTCTGGAGGCTGCGGGCATCCCCGCCGCGACCTACAGCAGCCACTCGATGCGTAGGGGCTTTGCGACCTGGGCATCGGCGAACGGGTGGGACATCAAAGGCTTGATGAGCTATGTGGGGTGGCGAGATATGAAATCTGCTTTGAAGTATGTGGATGCCACCAACTCTTTTGGCAGCCTGGCTGCTCAATCACCAGGGATCGATACCCTTACAAAGCTCTAAACCCCCGCTCAAAATACGATACACCTGGATAAAAGGCAGGTGGAAAACACCGTGTTAGACTCTCTGCTGATGGCAACGCTTTGACGGGATAGCCCCACACCAAGGAGCCTAAATAGCTGTGCGGCCTGAAGATGCAATGAATAGGATGATTTCATGAGCCTGAAAGCCTCCTTCGCCACTGTGTTGCGTGCGGTACGCGGCCAGCGCAATGTTTCCCAGAGGGATTTCGCGGACACGATCAGTCGTACCTACCTCTCCAAGTTGGAAACCGGCCGATCAAGTGTCACCTTAGACAAGCTTGAGCAACTGAGTGAGCGGTTAGGCCTCAGCCCGTTGACCTTGCTTGCGTTGACCATCAGTGAAAGCACTGGTCAGTCGAGCGCCGAACTGATCGAAAAACTCTGCTCGGAAATTCGAGGCCTTGCTGCAAAGGATGGAACGCGGCCGCTGAATTCCTCGACACCTCCCCGCCTAACGGCAGCATCGCCTCAACAATTACGACACCTGACGTGCAAAAGTCGCACTGCTACTGTACCCGCTGAGCAAGCGGAGCTGGTATTCGTTGATTAGGTGGCGCTTTCATGTCGAGCTAAAAAACCAAGTGACTTAACCGCCTCTTGGATGAGGTCGGCTGTGCACTGGTGGCTCGAAGACAAATTGAAATGGCGGCCATCAAGGGCGCTTCAACTGAAATTCTGATGATAACTTTCGCGGCCCTGTAGCTGGGCTAAACAGCACCTAGCTCTTAGCCACCCGGGCAAAAAAAGGGGCCGTGAGTTCGGCCCCTTTGCATCCTCAACAGTCTAAGCGCGGCCATCAGGCTGGGAGTGTCTGATCTGCCTCATCGACTTCTTTCTTCGGAGCAAACTCCATAGCGCCAATTGGAAATTCGGAACGGACTGAAATTGACTTTCAGTCCTCTTGTAACTCTCTACAATCCACGTCCCGAATCGATGGTGCGAAAAATCGTTGCTTCCAAGGCTCTCATAGCTTCTATGGCGGAGCCTGTTTAGGCCAACGAACCAACTGCTTACTATTAGTTAATTCCAGCGTTTAAGCGGAAGGCCTATTTGCGCACTCGGAATTTAAGCCTGCGCCAGAGTTTCAAAAACTACATAAATTCTAGTAGATATATGCAAGTGGATCCGTTTCAAAAAACTTCCAATGCACCTCATCGAAACCATTCGGGTCATCTAAAAAACGCTGAATCATGCCATAGTCGGCAGGTTCAAAATCTTCTTCTATGATAAGCCAAAGCGCCTGCCTGGCTGTTTGGATAGACATTCTTGCTCTTTGATCTACCTTAAGCAGGCGCCCTATCAGCCCGCGCAGTATACTAGACTTACCTCCGGCGTGGTGCTGAAGCTGCCAGAGCCTGGAATCAACGTTCGACTCGATCCGTCTCATAGCTTGAGCGAACTGACCTATATTGGTGAATGAGAACATGTCCTCCCCAGTTACTAGCCTATACAACAACAAGCCCATTGCCCAAGAGTCATATTTTGGCACATGTTCACCCCACTCATCCCAGTCCTTGAAGGTTTCCGGAGGAAGATTATAAAAAGAGTTGGTAATCTCACGACCTATTCCGTTTCGAATCGTGACCATATCAGCATCAGGCTCTTCATAATAATCTGAGGTGGTACAAGACTGCCCCCAATCTAAAATAATAGCCTTGTAATCAGGAACACGAGATCGCATGTCAACGACCTCGTCCAGCAGCATTATATTGCCCGGATGGAGATCACGATGAGTCGTAGATATTCCATAATATTCAGATGCCCCAAAAACCCGATATGCGATCAGTAGGCGATCAGACAAGCTACTTGCTGCCCAATGGTTTTCAATCCATTCGGACAATAATACACCATTAATTTTTTCAGTGACTAGATACAAGACCCGCCCATCAAAGATCTCGCCATGTGCAAGATACTCGGCGGTTTTTTTTATAATTCCATTCTGTCCAGCACGCGCCTTGAGGAATCTCGCCTCATTTCGAAACCGGGCCTTTTCGAGCTCTGACCTAGGACAGATAGCCATCTTAATGAACACCTGCCTGCCAGTCTGTTCATCCACCCCATAGAAAGCGGTAGAACTCTTTCCGCCAGACACCTCCTCTACAATACGATACCTTTGCTCCAAAAGGTCAAGACCCGCCAGTACAAAAAAATTATTAATTTTGACATCGGAATCAGTTTTATTTATCATGATGAATTTCTAGGGAAAGATAATGCCAAAAATATTTCGTGGATTTTCGCAATTACTGGAAGAACAGCAGCAACTGAACATCTTTTATCACAAACCCCGCGCTCCACAAAATACTGATTCTACAGTTCACGAAATCGCGGATCTTTGGTTTTTTAGAAATTTTGGAGCACTTGCACGTAGTAGGTCGCTTATCTGCACGACCGACTTCACTCAGGCACGCTCATACGGCGCCCTGTATCAGATAATTCCGGAAAGCCCTACAGCAATCATTTACAGCCCACTGGTTAAAGACTTTTACGAGCATCATTGTGAGCTAGATGATTACACAGAGCCAAACATCATAAGATGGCTAGAAACCAAAAAATTCGTCCACGTGGAAAGCACTGGTGATATCGATCCTAATTTTTTGGGAGAGGTCATGGTAATGTGTGAAAAATATAGAGCAATACGCAGCTAGATTGTAAGACCTTGGCAGATAAAACAGGCCCAACAACCCGAATCACTAGTCCTTCGACCTCAAAACTCTGATTAATCGCCAACGATTCCGTACTACCAGGGCTAGACCCTGAGTAGGCGGCTATTTCAATGGCAAGCATCCGCCCCGCACACCGAAAAGTTCAGCACTCGTACCGACATTGCAAAAATGGCTGAACTGGTAAGATACATCGGGTTCTCGATCGCACTCGCCAACCGCAAGTCATCCCAACATATGATAGACCCTGCCCACCTAGCAGCGGGCTTTCTTTTGTCCTCAAACTCTTGATGGCCAAGGTGTTTATGGACTGCACTGCCTAGGTCAATTGACCGAGGCTTCATGTAAGAGAGTAGCGACTGGCATTGGAGTGCCGGCACCTTGCAAGCGCCGGCACCCACTCCGCAGGATTGCTCGGGACATAGCTCCTGCATTCAGCGGGGAAACGTCCAGGCCGCTCCTGCCCAATCAAGGTTTTCAGGTATCAGGAACTGATTGCTCAGCTCGGCCAACCGTTTGTTGGCCACCTCATCGGCTGCATTAAAAAGCGCTTTCGATAAGGGTGCTGATGTCGTTTGTGCACTGAAACGCGCGGGCGTCATCAACCAATTACTGGCCTCTGGAGAGTTGATCTTGATTCCCCCCTGCCCGGCCAAAATAGTCACAAACTCCTGGCGCACACGATTCCCCTGCGGGCCTTGCCAGCGAAGCATCGCTCCTAGCAATGCGCCATCTTCCCTCCCTAGGCTTGGTGCGCAAACAGATCCTGCCAGGCCGTCAAAGTCATACAAACATGCTTTGGCAAGCAGGTACTGCATCAATTGCGAGGTCAAATCCAACATCTGGATCTCTGGGCGACGAGCAGCGAGCTCCCTGTCAACGGTGACATCCATACGCGACGAAGTTTTTCTGCTGCGTCCCAGCTCTTGCATGACCAGGTCAGGCAAGCGAATTCGCAAGAGCCGCGGTTCGTTGCTAGGAACAGAGATTTCAACACCAAGCTGGCCGAACATGCCTATGACAAAGCTTTGGAGATGATCGATGTTAATTGCCACCTGATCCCCCAATTCGTTGATGTCGTTAGTCGCGGCATGGGCGAAGATTTCCCTCTGCTTCTCAGCAGCCCGCTTGGCCTCCTCCAAGGCAGCGTCAATACGCTCGCTGGTACGTTCGATACCTAGCTTCGTTGCTTGCTGAAGGATGTCATCCACATCGATGAGATCCACCAATTCGCCGAGGATTTCGTCCTTCAGGCCTTCGTTGAATTCATGATGCTGAACCTCAGACAAATCATCGACAACGCTATCGATCCGCTGGTACATCAGATCAACGATCTCCTGATCCAGACTATCGGACTGCTGGATGTTGAACACAACGACCTTCATCTTCTGCCCATAGCGATACAACCTACCAATCCGCTGGACAAGGCGCATGGGGTTCCAGGGCAGGTCATAGTTCACCATCATGTGGCACTGTCTCTGTAGGTTGATACCCTCACCACCCGCCTCGGTGGAAATAAGGAACCGACCCTGCGTCTCAAATTGAGCGATCGCCTCTCGACGCTCCACGTGCTGCATGGAACCATTGATGAGCGCGACTTTGTCCTCACCAAAGCGGGCCGCCAGTGCATCCCTTAGATAGCGCTGTGTGGTTCGGTACTCGGTGAAGATCAACACCTTCTCTTCAGGGTTCTTCGCATGGATTGCCCCGATGACCTTGTCGAGAAACTCCGTGAGTTTCAAATCTTTCGCCATGAGCAGCGCAGCGTCATCGATGAGCTGCTTGAGGAGCTGAATCTCCCCTGCGAAGAACTCTTCTGCCTCACCACTGACCTGCTCTTCCCACTCCCCCGCATAGCGCTGATCAGCCGGTGCACTGGATATCGTGTCTTCACCAAAGTTGTCCAGCAACCGCTGAAGTCGATTCCGAAGAGCCTGGTGGATCGCAGCTGCACTAGACACGGCGAGTTTGCGGTACACCGTCATCACAAAGCCAATAGCGTTACCTGTCTGACCTAAAGCCTCGCCTGCGGCATACCCTTTGCGCAGGTAGTGCTGCAGGGTCTGATCGAAGTCAATCAATTCCTGGCTGCTGGATACCCGCAGCGCAGAGGTAATTTTCCCCTCAAAAATGAAGCGTCCATCAGCATCGGTGACGTCTGCCTTGTGATTGCGGTAAACCATGTCACGCAGGATTTCGGGCTTGAGGCTGAGCATTTGAAGCTCTTCCCGCCGTTCCGGGCGCAGCAACTCAAGCAACGCTACGAACTTGTCCTGCATACCCTGGTGAGGAGTCGCACTGAGAAGCAGCATGTGCTCTGTGCGGCTCCGAAGCGCTTTGGCAAGATCGTAGCGCTCAGAACTCTCGTATTTCAGGCCGTACTGGCGACGACTGAGTCGGTGACCTTCATCGAAGATGACCAAATCCCAAGGCTCTGCCTGGAGCAGGCTTTCGAGGTGATCAGGTTGCTTGAGGCGATCCAGCGACCCAATCACACAGTCGTGCATCTTCCACTGGCGCGGCTCGTTGACGAAGAAATCCTCATGATAGATTTCAAAATCTTCGAGCTTGAATTTGTAGTACAGCTCATCTTGCCATTGCTTGGTTAACCCCGCGGGCGTGATCAGGAGGATGCGTTTCACACGCTTTCGCTGAATCAGCGCGTGGAGCAACATGCCCGTTTCAATCGTTTTGCCCAGACCAACATCATCGGCGATCAACCAGCTCAGATTGTTCGACGCGAGGATGTGATGCACCAAGTTGATTTGATGTGGCAGCGGGTCAATTTCCAGGTGAGACAGGGATCCCGTGTTCTCATTCCATACTTTGATGGCGTGAGCGAGCAACCGCAGTCGTACACGCTCAGCGTCCGGCTCGCCCCCCATCTGAGCGGTCACAAACCGATGCCTTACACCCTTAACCTGACGTAGGTACTGGTACGGCAGCCAGTGTCGCTCTCCCTTTTCAGGGAAATCCACGAGCGCCTGCTCGCTGCCAGCTAGGTCTCTGAGCTGCATGATCGCGCCCTGGCCTAGCGAGCGAACACCTGTCCCGGGCGTCGCGTCGAGGACGTCTTGGCCATTCACAAAGCCCGATTTCAGGGCATCAGAATCAACGAAGCTCGCACTACCCGCTCGAATCCAGTGAACTTGGGTCTTCCCAGTCTCGGGGATTGCCATCTTGACGACACCAATCTCCTCTTCGCCACCGGGACGTAAGCGCTTAACCCAGCAACCCTGTACGTGAGTAAGTTCAAGCGGCTTCATGCAGTACTCCCTGTGAGTCCAATTTACGAGTGGTTGGGCAGGACAAGCCTGTATCGTCTGTTTGCGTGGCGCAGCTGACCATTGCTGTCCTGGTCATCCGCGAATGCCTTGCCCGGCCAGCTCCGAGTTAGGAGTGTCTACCAGGACATCGGAGCGAACCTCGCTGCCATTCAGTTCAGCTGGCTGATCGTTTTGATGTTTAGTCGAAGCGACGTCAACACCCTCCTCCGTACTAACGGGGAGATCGCTGAAATAGCAGCTCGGTGCTTGCGGGTCTTTGATCTGCGGTACGCCATATGCCTGAAGCTTCCGGAGACTTACTGTCTCAAGATCATTCGGAATACCAAGGTCGCTGTACTCTTCTCCAGGGCGCTGGTAGGGCGAGTCAAAATCGCCCATCTGACGTGCGGGAAGGGCACCATCGACATCACCAAACCGGTACCACAGGTACCTCGCGAAGGCTTTGAATACCCGCCTAAGCGTGGCGTTTTCGTACCAGTACTCAAAAAGCTGTTCCAGGAGGACATCGATCTCCTCAACCTGTGGTATCGACTCAAATGAACGGACAATCAACAGCGCCGTACGCCAAGACAGCGCGTGGTAGGACAGCCGGGTGCTGCCAGTACTGTCGAATGCGATCCAGTACAAGTCGTTGTCAGCCCAGATGACCTTGATGTGCGCAGCGAGCACGAGCTCCTCGGGAGTCAGCCCTTCATCGATCGCTCGTTCCAATGCCACCCGGGTCGCGCCCCATCCGCTCATGATGTAAATCTGTTGAATCAGGGGAAGCGTTCCATGCGGCCAATCGTACCTGTACACAAGTTCTACGGCCTTTTGCTTCGCACGCTCCTCTCGCGTTATCCGATTCTCTGAATCGCCCCCAGCGGGCTCGACCTGATACTTGTCATTGTCGAACACAGTGTCTGGATCGAATGCATAGAAAGCGAACTCGTCATCAGCGTCCTTCAGGTACTCACTGTCCCTTTGGGATTTGTCTTCACGCGCTTTCGTGGTGCCGTACAGTTCTAGCTCGGCCAATTCCGCTGCGAGGTTTGGGTCGAAGTCGGCATCCTCCGAATACGGTATGTCCCCCATACCTATTGAGCCATCATCTTCAATCTGGTCGAGGTAGAACACATCAACGTCGCGGGAATCAGACAACGCACCAGACACCGGCTCGTCGGCCAGGAAGCGGCTCAATGGTTTTGCGGAGACGTCTACCTCGGCCTCCAGGTCTGGCTCCGCAGGGAGATCTATATGTACTTTTTGGGTGCTGTCGACTGGTGAAGACGGCCACGGGGAAGGATCCGGCGTGCCGAGAGTGTGACCTTGCTTATTGCCATCATTATCGGGCGAATTAACCGTCGAATCCACCTGGGCGCCCGCGTTGTGGTTTTGTGTATTGGCATCGCTTTTAGGCGAGTTAACCCCCGCTGGATTTAAGCTGAGCCGGCGCTTGGGTTCCTCCGTGCCAGTTGCTCGATGCAGCTGTTGTGCGTTGTCAACACCATCTACTTCACGGCCATTTGGTCGAATGGCCGAGTCCACCCGGCCGCTTGCGTTGCGGGTCTGTGTACTGGCATCGCGATTAGGCGAGTTAACCCCCGCTGGGTTTAAGCTGAGCCGGCGTTTGGGCTCCTTCGTGCCATTCGCTCGATACAGCTGTTCCCCACTGCCGACGCCATCCGCCTCACGATCATTCGGTCTAGCGGTCGGCTCCACCCGGACACTCGCGCTGTCAGTCTGAAAATGCCGAGACTCTAAGGTCTCGTCGTCCAGAGGAGCGAATTGGCGCGCATTCTCCTGGATGAAATCCAAATCGGCTGCGCTTGGGTTGTGATGGTCTGGGCTCATAGTGCGATCAAGGACGAACGCACCTTGCTGACGCCGAATTCTATCAGCTGATTGTATCGCCCTAGCCCCTTCTACGGGACGGTGCTGTAGTGTGTAGACCCGCCCCAACAGGGTCAAATAATCCGGGTCTTCCCCCTCTTTCAGCGCAGTCAGAAGCAAGCGCTCCGCGGCTTGCAGGTCAGCAGCGGCGACAAGGGTGGTGAGCTCTCTCAAAAGCGAGCCCTTGTTCTTACCTGGTCGCGTAGATACCACCTGGCTAACCTGCCGCTCGTTGCGCAACTCCAGGAGGCGCTTCTGAAGCCGATTGATTACGCCTTGTCGCGCAGAGATTTCTCTGATCACTGACTTTAAGGCCGTATCGTCAGACAATTGAAGGTGTGCGGCGAGCCCTACTAGCTCACTGTCTCTAACAAGCCCTTCGAATAGCGACTGGATTGCAGCCTCGCGAGAACCTTGCTCAGAAGCCATGTAGTCCCGGAGGTCGTTTATCAGTTGATCGCAATCCATTGCTCAATTCCCACTCTATCGCAGCACAAAACTGGGATGCACGATTCACTTTAGCCGATCTTGGCGAATCAAGTTAAGCGAATATTTCACTCGATACCATAAGGATCCGGCTACCCCTCACTCTCGCCTCAAGGCTAATCTATTAATGCAAAGTCAACTGCCCTTTCGGAAAATGCTTCCTCAAGTTCGTATTGGTAATAGAGTGAATCAAGATAAAAGCCTCCTCGATAACGCGTATGCAGGAAGTGCTCCCTCAACTCTTCACCTGTGATCGTGGGAAGATGACCGGAGTCTGCGTCAAATCCAAAGACAGCAGATCTCGCAAGATGAAATACACTCTGCATGCAATCTTCAGCAACACGAAACTTACTGGGCTTCGACAACCGTTTTCTAGAGGGCTTTCTACTACGCACCCGCGCACTGAAAGACAGTTCCGAATAGATCCAAGGAGACAGTGTCAGCATTCTGCCATTCTCCTGCCCTTGCTGCCTTATCGGAACAGATTGCTTCGTATTCAAAAAAACGAAGCACTCGGTATCATCGATCATTCTATTAAGCTCAGTCGTCAGCAGCATATGCACAGCTGCTGACGCCAAATCACACTTTCTGTGCGAGAAATATTTCTGATCGCCAACGACTTCGGAGTCAGAGTACTTCTCATTCACAACGTCTAAAACAGCGTCCACAGATCCCCACACGCATGAGTCAATGAAGACCTTCACGTCTCGCCTTTCCATCGCGATAGCGAATTTTATCGCGTTGTCTTCATCCCTGTGGGAATGAGAGAGAAAAATGTGAGCCTTCTTCGCTGGAAATAGTATGTCCGCGAGTCCCTTGGCATCGAGAACATCATGGCCTTGTAGTCTAGTCACTACGAATTCTGCCAGATCCTGGATATTGAGGTTGCGTGCGCGCGCTTTGTATTCATCTACCTCCTTTTTCGACACGCGCTCCAGTGGCTGGAAGTTTTCGAGCTCAAATCCGAGATACATGATATTCCTTGACCATATTGATTACACGCCTTGACCCATTCGCGACTTTCGGAGGCCAATCCTCCTCCGTGCGATTAAACTGGCAAATAACGATTGAAGAGCGTGGCAAAGTCTATGTCATCTAGCTCCGGCCCATCAAAGTAGCCTTTGTCACGAGCGAGATTAAGCGCTGCACCGCCTGGGGCGGCAACTGGGAGAATGAAAGCCTGAGGATTGAACCGCTTGAATATCTCGTATTCGACCTCAACACCATCCATGCCACCAATGAATACAGCCCCAATCAAATCCTCACGGGAGAGCATCTCCTCCCGCATTAGTTGCAAACTAGCTTGAATATCGCCGGGCACGGAATCGGTATAAACTACGTTATCAAACAGTTGGTTCTCTTCAGGGTAGCGCCCTTCGAAAAAGCGGCTTTGATACAGAACAACAGACTCTGTGTATTCAACCCCTAGGTCTTCACAGATGCTCCAAATCATTGGGGTAATGGCAGGATGGCCACCCCATACAATCTTGTGCCGGCGAACGGTAGCGATGGCCATCTCGCGAACGGCGCACTGGATCAGAAACGGGTCAGCGGTCTCGTAGTACTGTCCTCGTCCGACTACAGGGATACTTGCTGAGAGGAAAATCGCGCCCATTTCTATGCACTCCAGTCTGCAAATTGCCAGGCCGCTTCACTTGCTTTAACCCAGCGCGTCGCCCGAATGTGCTGGCCCAGCCAGTCCAGATGATTCATCCACTGGGGATGCAGGCCTACATGGTCATAGAGTATGGCCACGGACTCATCAGGTGAGTTCAATGAAGCTTCGTGCATAGTCGTGGAGGTCGGCACTCCGACGGTTGGATAAACCACCACCATTCGATCATCAGGTAGACGTACCTGAATCCCGCGGCCGGCGCCCATGCCGATCACCTCTCCCCCAATGGTCTCAATGCCGTTCCGCAGGTTGCTGACTAGGTTAACGGTTCGAACCGCATGACTTTTGCTGCGAACCTCTTCAAGCTGAAGGCAGATCCGGTCAATCGCGTGATCGCTAATCCGTCCTGTGGCAACATCTAGCTCGCTCGCGTCAAGCTCAGCCAAGCTTGCAGTGCCCAGTCGAGTAGAGCGCTGGGCTTCAGGCCATCCTACGCGAAGGACGCTGATACCCTTGGCAAGCGCCCTTCCGAATTCGGCTGCTGTCCATCGACTGTTGAAGTAGTCCGGCGTGTCGAGCATCAAGAGCACGTCAGAGTCGCAAAGCCGATGCCACAGCATGGTCTGGAAATCTTCTGCCGGCGCTATGCTATGGGTATCTAGGAACACATCGAAATGCCTGGCAGACAACGCGTCGAACATCTGCAGGGCAGCTTGCCGAGCCTCGTCGCGCCGATAGCTGACAAACACTCGGCGTTGCTTCGGAAGCAGACCTGCGCACTCCAAAAGCGCAGCAGCTACCCGCTTCGCCCCACCGTTTCGGTACGCCAAGCAGTTCAATGGCCTTAGGATTTCCGGAATTTCCGTCGCGACTCGACCAAGGTCGGACACGACGGGCACAACAGGCACGCCGCCACGCAGCAGGCTTGGCAGGCTGGGATGGTCAGCGCCCGCACCACCGAAAAATACGACGGCGGCCGACCGTTGCTGATGAGGAGTGAAAGCAGCAGGAGCTATTTCCCAGCCAACTTCATGGCCCAACCTCAAGCCAAACATTGAAACCGCATCGGCTACGGCGGCTTCAAGCTCAGAGAGTTGCTCAGCCGAGGGCGCTCCCAAGACAGCGAGCTGATAGATGAATGACATGACCGCCTCGCAATCAGGGTCGATGAAACGTCAGTAACCAAACGGGTGCCAGGTGACTATCTCCCAAGCGCCCATGCCGTCTTAGAAGCGCTCCCACGGATCAACATGCTGGCCGTCAAAGAATCTGGAGCGCACCTCGGCGAAGTGCTCCATGGCCGCTTCATTTCCGCGTTGCGCCATCTCCTGGATAGCCTCGGCGTCATCCATCTTGATTTCGTCAGGAGTCTGCTGGTTGACACGCACATGACGTGTCGGCCCCAGGAAGCTCTGCGCGAGTACCAGGGCGCCATGTTCTTGAGCGGCAAAAAAGAGATCTACGCTGTGAGGTGCCCAACCCGCCTTCCCTTTTCCGAGCTGGTCGGTGAAGTCGCTTTCACTGCTCAGTGTGCCAATGCTCAGCACATCGATCCTATCCAGAGGGATCTTCAGGTATCGAACCGCTTCAGCCAGCGCCGGAAGGATGGGGTTATTGGCCCAGACGCCACCATCGAGGAACGTCTCCAACGCGACAGGCCCATTGAAGGTAACTTCATCAAAATAGGTAGGGGCTGCGGAGGACGCCAGTGCAGCGTCGACCGCTGAGATATCCCGGTAAGCAGTGCGATCTGGGCTATGTGGGGTGACAATTGCCTCTGCCTGACCTTGCTTGGCCCTGACAGTCGGAACCACCAAGCGGCAGCGTGAATCTGCGGCCAGCGTTTTGTCCCCGTACACCTCAGTCAACAGACTACGGAGCGTGGCTGAGTCATGTTTGGACTTGAGCCAGTGCCGAAGCTTCCGATCCTTCGGAAAAATCTGAGGGCCCTTTTTCTCATAAAAATCTAGGATTTCACGTGGCTTCAAACCCATGGCGAGCCCAATGGCCAGAATCGCGCCCGTGGACGTACCGGCCACCAGGTCGAAATGCGAAACGAGGTCGTTACCACCGCCCGCCTTCAGCATGTCGTCCCACTTGGCCAAGACTGCCGCCGTGAAGGTGCCCCTGAGCCCTCCACCGTCGAGCGCCAAAATGCGAAAATTCCGGCCGCGAGAAACGTTACGCCGAGTAAGCGGTAGATTCATCAACTGGTCGACAATCAGCTTTACGATCTGGTCAGCTGACGTGCTCTCAGCAATAGTCCGGTTCACATCTTCAGACAGGCCATTTCGCAGGCGGGACAACAGCGAAGGATAGTCTTCGAGATAACCGGCGATTGCCCCGCCAAAGCCCGCAACTACAAACCCTGGCTTGCCAAGCTCCAGCATCGCATCTAGTTCATTGGGAACGCCCGCCTTTGCCTTGTTGACGTCCCACCAGGCACCACCCACGCAGACGACGACGTCGGAACGATCAGCCATCCAATCACGCATCGGAGTCAGGCCGTCTCCGGCTAAGCCATCGCTGTTATCGGCTGGTACGATTTCTACACAGGCAAATGTCCTTTGCTCTTCGATTTCAGCCGTGTACTGCTCGGTGGAGTAGCTCTTAGCCCTCACCAGGGTCAGCGCCCCCTTGCTACCACCTGCCTGGATGAAGTTTTCTGCAGCTTTGCGCAGCGGCTCGGTAAAAGACGGGTGACTTCCATGGACGATAGAGCCCCCCTCACTGAAGACCTTCGCTGCCAATTTCTGCACAAACTCGGCGATGTCCGCTTGCAGTTCTTTGTTTGAACCGGATAGGTGAACTCTGACGCCGGCCAGGCGCTGGGTGGCTGCCATGTGTGATCCTGAATGCACTGGGATATGAATTGTTGCGGGCAGTAGGCTTAATGCCGTGCTGTCAACGACCGGCTAGGCCAGCTGCGGTTTCGATCCACCCCGCGATGTTTTCACGGCCATTCTGAGCCGCGAAGTCATATCTCATGCAGTGTTTGGACAGCTGGATAACCGAGCTGCTGGTAGGAGCGTCAAACCACAGATCAGAGGCAGGAATGGCGGAGGCGTAGTCCGAGTACTTCACCCACTTGCCGTCTTTTCGCTCCGCGAAGTAAATCTTGTCGTTGGCGAGGTAGACACCCACCTCAGCCAGTGGGTCTGTGCCTTTCACGCCAAGCACCTGTTTGTCATTCCTGATGCCGTGGATATCAACAGTGAGTAGCCCATTCCCCTTCAAAACACTGCGTACGATCTCATACCTCACCCACCGCCTGGCAGCGGTGTACTGGCCGGCCAGTACACACGTCACAGAGGTGTTCTTCAGACCCTCGCGAAGAAAAGCCTTCAGCGCGTCATCTCCTTCCTTCTTGGAAGCTTCGAACACACTGCCGTCAAAGAATCCATCCGCCTCTCGATCTTTACCGATATCCCAGCATTTCCTGACGTTAAAGACTCGCCACACGTCTTCCTGGTAGTGGAAGGAGAAAAACGTTCTACGCGCCATCCTTTGCTCCGATTCGTTGAGATCCCTCCATGCCCACCTCTGGAGCGATTGCGCTCGCTCTGGCGGAAAATGCCGATGATTGACCTGTAAGGCACGTCACTAGGCATTGAGAGGGTTAGAAGCAGGCAAGGTTACACCAAGCAGTAGCGCATGACATCACTATGATGGCAAAAGCGAAGTTGCAAAGGTCGGAGGCAACTCAGACTGGACAGGGAAGCGTCTGGGCTTGCTCAGTCACACCCCGCCGGTGACGGTACCATCGCAACTCTCAATTCAACCTGGCAAAGCGGCCTTTGAGCCTACAGCGCGTTTAGGCTGTGGATTCAGCGAGCCGCTCTGGCTGCCAGACGTAGGCGCCTTGTAAAGGGGACAAGATGACGAGCTACACCTCGGGCTCAGTTGCGTTTGCTCCAAACCACAATCCGCTTGGCTTCAGGTTTAACGGCCCCCACAAAACCTCTTGCAGCGAGGGCATCGATCAGTCGGCGATCTGCATCATGAGCCGGGAAGTTCACGCGCCGTTTTTTGAGTAAGGCCAGATAATCCTCGCCGGCGAGCGGCATCACGACAACAGCTTCCAGCCAACTGCAGCCCATCGAGAGCGCATGGATCAGCATGTGGATCCTCTGCTCTCTAGAGAGCGCTCCGTCCGGGAGCAGCTTCAGCATCGTCGGGAGGTATGCCGTCGGGAACCTCAATCCGTCTCTGGTCGCGCGATCACACGCTCTAGCCAATGCTTCAACGGCACCTTCGCATGTGTCATAGGCATCTCCGGGAATGCCCGACCACATCTCAATTTCTTCAACTGTTGAGCACACATCTGCGTTGCTCAGCTCAAGGGCCAACGACACCGGTAATGCCGACATGTCCATCTGTTCACGGGCAAGGCTCCATCGGCGGATGAGGTAGGTGCCTAGATACGCGAAGGCATGTTCGGCAATGAACGCCCTGATGTCTTCCCGGTACTCGACCATGTCACTATTGACGAACATGCTCCACCGGTTGCGAGGCGTCGCGGTGTCCATGACAACCCCTGGGCTCAACACGACCTTCGAGAAAAGCGTGCGAAGGGTTGCATTGTCGACTTGCGGCGCGCGGATGAGGAATGTCTGCAAGACATCGTTGCGTTTCGCGTCATTCCATAATTCTTCAGCCAGGTCTTGAGCATTGTGCTTCAGAAAATCAACGAATGTAGCCAGTGCCGACTCACCCAAATCGACGAAGCCTTCGGATTCTTTATCAGGTAGAAGCGCACGATTGAAGTACGTCCAAGCCGCATCACCAACAGCGTGAACACGTCCCGCCATCAGGATCTTCGCCCATAACGAAGTCGGTACCGCGTCAAGGTCAGCCACGCTGCAAGTTGTCTGTTCGAGCAATACCTCCAGTGTGTAGGGTTCGCTCTGGCAAAGTCCGAACAAGGCCACGAGCGATTCTGGTGTCTCTTCGAGCGCCCCCTCTTGGCTTACGAGTTGCGCCACGAAACCGTCCGGATCCTCCTCGATCATGCTGTCCAGGCCAGTGAGTTCCAGTTTGCTGAGCCGATGGTACGTGACCCTATCGCTGTGATTCCCTGGATCCAGCGTCTGGCAGAGCAACTGGAGCATTTTAAGGTTCAATGCCAAGCAACCCCATTCCACCATTTGCCGCAGATCTGCGGCCGTGGCACTCGCATCAAGGCTGGAGAATTGTGCCGGCAGCTCCCTGACCCACCTCCATCCGCTCTGATTACTCGCAAGCTTCGCGGCAATAACCGACGCCTCACGAAGCTCACTGATGGCCTTCCTCAGTACGCGAGGCTTATCGTCGAGCGTTTGCATCTCCTTCGGTGCCAGAACATCCAGAAGCGCAACGAGGTACTGCTGACGCAAGACGGGGGCTTTAAACCGATCATGGTTCAGCAGCAAAGGGATGAGGTCGCGATCTGCGCCATACATGGCTCTCATAAGTGCCGTGGCTTGCCACCGAGGAGTAATCGATGCAACGGCCTCGGCGAATCGCTCCGTGTAATCATGACCACTTCGGAGGATCATGCGAAGCTTGTCCTTCCTGGCAACCGCGTCATCCTTGTGCATATGCAAAAGCTCTTGGATGAGATCAACCATGATGCCGCGCCCATCAGCTACCGAATCCAGATCCAGCTTTCTGACCACAAGCTCCGGATTATGTATTGGGGTGGTTACATCGTACTCCTCACCCCGAACCAGTCCCATGATGAGGTTCTTGTCAGATTGGGTGAGTGAGCCCTCATAGAAATAGCCGAGGTAATCGACATAATCAGTGTCGAAAAAACCGCGGTGAACCAAAAAGACTATAAGCTCCAACCCCTTCAGACGCTTCGCCACTTCACTGCCGTACCCCATGGATACGATCTGTCGGAAACCCGCTGTTTTGAGACGCTGCACCTTGCTACGGTTCGTTTCAAGTTGCTCATCCAGCTCATCAAGCGAGGTCTGGAAGCGTTTCAGGCGCTCATCGTATCGAGCCTGCTGTAACGCCTTTCTAGTCTGGAACCCCTGCCCGCCTTCGCTCCAGGGGGATGGTGTCATCATTACCGCCGTCCTAGACGCCTCAACCTGGGAAAAAGCGGAGTCAGAAACAAAGTCGATTAGCGAAAAAGTGGCACCTGTATCGAGTCGAACCTGGCTTGCAGTGGGTTTATTCCCAAGTTTGATAAGCTCGTACCAGACACAGGTACGCAGTTGTTGCAGGTTGTCAGCCACCTCGTCCTCGCGCCTAACGCGCTGATCTTTGAGGGTTTTAGCTGCCGTTTCGAGCAGCTTGGCTTCGGCTGTTACCCACGCCGCATAGCCCTCGATGACCCCATAGATCGCGCCCCTTCGCTTGACCAAGTCAGCATAGGCATTAGGGTGTAGGTTTCGAATAGCAACCATGGCAAAAAGCTTGTTGGGATCTAGCTCCAGTCCGTCCTTGGCCAGTACATTTGCGTAGACGTCATACTCGTTGACGATGTTCTTGATCAGCCGCATTTCGTCAATGTAGTAGCAAACCGTCTCAATGAGCTTGAGGTTCAAGCCATCATCCAGTGGTTTGCCGGCCACCTGCCGCGCCTTCATGAGCTCGACCAGCTTTTCCCTGGAGTTCTCGGAGTTAATCACAGGGATGATGGGGATGATGAGGTCGAAGAACTTCGTCTTGTCCGTGACCGTGAACAGCTCGTCACGGATGGCGTAGACGAAATGGACAGAACGCCTGACCTGAGGTGATCGCTGGATGATGAAGTTGATCTCTCGCAGCCTGAAGAAGATATCCTGAATGTCAAAGCGATCCAGGTCTTCAATGACCACTACGTTGATATCACTGCGCTCGAAGCAATAGATGATCTCGTCGACGTTCTTATGAAGCACCGAACCATGGTGAGTCGCCTCAAGCTTGCCTCCCTTGAGAGTCAGACCATCGATAGTGAACAGGGACATGAACCTCAACCCCGAGTACAAGAGATAGACAGCACCAATGGCCACGCCAGCCAGTGCTGCAGACTCGGGAACAACCATCAAGCCCTCGAGCAGCCATTCCAGCGACACGGTTTTTATCATCGCGAGCTTCGGCACATAGAGCCTCAAAGCGCAGACGGCAAGCAGACTAAACCCGAAGGTGCGCATGCTGATACTGAAGGTTGAGGCCTGGGCAATCCGCTTCAGGCGAGTCTTGGGGACTTTCGCTGCGGGCACCGCATAGAGCAGTTGCTGGACGATGGTCTCTTCAATGCGATTGACTAGGTCGACATCGCCTGGTGTGTTCTCGCCCTCATTAGCAGCCGGCCCGTCAGGTTCCGAGTCAGGCTCAGAAGGTTGACCACTCGGCTGAGGTGTCAAACCCGAGGTGGGTTTGCTGAAGGTCGCTAGAGACACATAGGTGTGGTTGAACTGTGGATGATTGTTGAAGAACGTCTTCAGCACGCTGCTCTTACCGGCGCCATAGCTACCTGTGAGCGCGATGTTCAGAACATCGGGGTTTTCCAGGGCACGTAGCAGCTCGCGTTCATACCGAGCCGATCGGCCATCCGTGACAATGATGGGGGTCAACGGCTCAAAGAAAGGATCAACGTTGCCGCCCTGACGCTGGGTGGACAGCACTCTCCACGCAGCTTTCCCTCCAACCACAACTGCTTCGCACGCCAGCCCTAAGCGATTTTTGATAGCTCCCAGCATCTACCCGATTCCATGCAATGGCCTTCCGTGTCCCGCTGAGCAGGCGAATGACCGCTAATAATCCAATCGATGCAGCAGTGACGCTGCGCCAAAATCCAATAGCGGCTATATGCCATATTCGACGGGTAAACACCACGAAAGCACCGATGGCGGAGACAGGTACGAAGCACCGACACCCAAAGCTCACAGCTCCAGATCTCCACCAAGCACTTAAGGATTTGAAGGGCAGATCTGCGAGTGCATGCTTCTGCGAGCACATCAGACTTTCTGGGCATCGTAGGGCTGCAGTAAAAACCTTAGCCTCCTTGGCAACGTTCTAGTCGACAAATTTCCCGGCCGCTGCCCGAGGAGTACGTCGAGAACAAAATGACCATTAGGGCGATTTGGCCGGTAAAGCTAGGGTGGCGTGAATTACTTCTGGTGCCATAACTCCTTAACAATGCCAGCATGACGCCGTATAGATCCGAAGGGGTTCACCTGCTGTCCTGAGTGATTGCGCTGGTGAACTCGATCAGTCTGCGAAAGCCCTCCCCCTGCTGTGAGCCTAGGCGGAGAAGCAGTCGATAGGGACTCTGCCGGTTTCAAATCTCCACAAGCGTACCGAAGAGATCAAAAATTACTGCTGCTGTCATTCCTGGCTCCCCATCGGCACGCAGCCTCAACTCAGCCTCGCAGCTGTCCAGAGTGGCAGCTACTGTACAGTCACTCCATGAGCCGCAAGTTCGTTTATCAGCGTGCTCCTGCGCAACATCCGGGGGATTTTGAAGAGGCTTCTGTATGCATAGAAGAAGCAAACTGGTGCGAACAGGAGGCCGACGCCAAAAGTGGCCGTCGCGATGATCAACGCAGCAGGAATTGCCGCTACCGCGAACACGACCCCTTTCAGAATACTGGATTTAGCAACCAGTCGCAGGTGGTCTAGGTCATACTCGACCTTCCCATCTGCCTTCTGGAAGGCTACCAGAACGATGCTTTTCTTGCTCAGATGCTTGTAGTACCACGTTCTAGGCTTGTCCGTAACAATTGCCCCATGCCTTTTCAGGTAGTCCAGCATGCACACTTCTTTGAAATAGAAGGTTTTCCCCTCACCGTCTTCGCACCGAACTTGGCTGTAGAGCGTATCAATGTCAGCAGTATTTTTAACATTGTAGTTCTTGATAGTGAGTTCAATTTTCTTCAGATCAGACATGCATTTTCCTTAGTGCATTTAATCTTGAGGCCGCTGGTGGCTAAGGCCATGTGAATACCTGTGCACACGTAGCCCTCCAGCGGCTTGTGTAAGCTGGATATAAAGCTGTAATTCCGAAGTGTTCGCCGCGCCTGGCCGACTAATACAGTTCGAAAGCACCCTCAAATTGACTGGTGAATCAACCCAAGCCAAATCATCAGCGCGGTTCGCCGAGCTCGCTGGCGATTACATAATGGTCATTCCCACTAAGACTGCGCATCAGCTTGAACCCCGCCCTTGTCTCAACCAGCACGAGCGGAGGAGTAGCAACGGTCATTCCATTCGAGTTCACGTTTGACTGATCGCTGTAAACGTGCGCGGCGTAGCTCTGCCCTACTCTCGCAGCGTTGAAGAGGTAAGCGTCGACCATCACCCCCCAATCTATTCCCTGCGCTTGAATGACCTCTGAGGGAAGATCCCGCTTGAGCTCTAGCGGGTCGACGGCGTGGTCGAAAAAGTGCTTCATCACCGGATTGGCCATTAGATTTGGATCTCGAAAAAAGGGTCAAAACCGGTGTTCTCGCCAGGGTAGCCGCCTGGGTTTGAGACCACTCTGCAGCCATCTAGCTCAACATCTGTAGCTTCATGCGTGTGACCGAATACCCACACATGGGCCTTCTCAATTAGGTGCGGCCAGTCGTTGGTGTACGCTGCAGTAAGATGCCCTTCATGCTGATCACCAATCACCACGGGGGATGGTGAGTGATGGGTCACCACTACCGTTTTGCCGTCAAACGGTCGAGCAAGCTCTTGAGTCAGCCAGTCCTTGGCGATGTGGTTCCGGGTAATCAGGTCTTCCGTTCGAAGTCGCCTGTAGTTGGAGTCACACCGAATGTACTTAAAGTCGTTCATGCACTGCCTAGCGGCATTGCTAGCCGCGACCCAGTTCCCTGTTGACGTGAAGTCAGTCCATGCTGTGCTGCCGAGGATTCTGACATCCCCCAGAATCAGCGATTCGTTTTCCAGAACATGCACGTGGCCGGCCGCAGCATCCTGCATTTTCTGCAAGGTGCGATCGATGTGGCCGTCGTAATATTCGTGGTTGCCTAAGATGTACGCGACCTGGCACGCGAAAGTCTCATTGGCCCATTTGACGCCCCTGGCCTTTTTGTTGATGTCGCCAGCGAGGATTACCAGGTCAACCCCAGCGTCGAGGGGCGGCGGGTCGAAATGGCGGAACTCGGCGTGGAGGTCTGAGTAGATTCTGATTCTCAAAACGCTGACCTTGAGGGTTTAGCTATAAATTGACGCAGGCTGGGTTACAGAGCGCACGCGTGCCGGGACTGCCGGCGCAATGGAGCGGACGCATCCCAGTCTTCACTCCTCGACCAGAGCAGCGTACCAAGCGTGCCTGGCGGTTCATTTCGCAGCACTATATTGCATGGAGTCGAACCGCGCAATATGGCTTTATCCTCGGCTTTGGGTATTCCAAATGTCGTTGAGAGAACCGCTGGCCGCCGTCTTGAGGCTGACACGTACCGCCCGGAATCTGTCCCAGGAGGACTTTCATGGCAGGGTTGAGGCGCGTCAGATGAACAATATCGAGCGCGCGAAGAGCAACCCTACTCTGTCCTCGCTCGAAGACATCGCCATCGCACTGGACGTCGATCTTGTAGCGCTCGTGGCCGTGGCCAGCGCTCATGACCGCAGCCAGACCCCTAAGGAATTTTTGAAAGACCTGTCCGGCGAGATCACCAAGCTTGAGAAGCTCGGTGTCCTGGATAAGCTCGACGGGGAGTTCACCGACGGTAAGCTGCAATCAGTGCATGGTCGCGTTCGGTCAGGCGCCGCCAATCGAGCTGCGGTGCTTCAGTGCAAGGCTGAGGGGAAGACGCAGAAGGAGACTGCGGAGCTGCTGGGGCTTGCGAAGTCGACGGTGAGCGTGCTGTGGAGAAAGCAGCCGGACGGCGAACCTATTCAGTAAATCTGATTTGGACAGAGATTTGCGCCTTCGACAAAGATTTCTAATACCCGTCCAGCTGCCACTTCGCAAGATAAAAGTGTTCACTACAGTCATTCGTTGAGTAAGCTTCCGACCTACCGGTTGTAACGTGCAACCGCGTTACGCATTAACGAATCAAAATTTCGTTTCGAGATCTCGCGCACGGCAGCGCGACTGCCATAGACTGTAACCGGAAAGTCGTAAAAGATATCCAGGAAGGCGTCTACCACATCCTCGTGCTTCTGGGTGTCTGATGTTTTGTTGGCGCTGAACTTCGATGTCTCTGTTAGGCCGGACGCCAGCAGTCCAGGAAAAATCATGCGAGGCGATACTAGCGAATACTTCGCTACGTGGAACCACGTTATGATCCTCCGTGACGGCAACAAAACAAGCATTCCGACCTTCGCTTGCTCACCAAAAAACTCGCCCTCCTCAGTCATAGCCACAGCCAGTGAGAATGTGACTTGAATAACAAGATTCATTTGCAACTCCACCTCCGATCGTTTGCTATCCACGCCCGCTACCGAATCCATCGATGAAGTCCCTAAGATAAGGGCTCTCAGTATCTTGAGCGAGTTCCAATAATTGACTTAGGAGCTGCCGTCCCCGTTCAGGAGTAAATATATTTGCTGACCTACCCAGCCCGTACATATTGTCAAAGTAGTGGTGGCGATGATCATAAGACTCCAAATACCGCTCCGCTGCAGCTCTATCTGCTTGGTCGACATAATTAAGAAGCAAGCCTGTGAGGAGCACAGCAACCCGTCGACGAATCACCTGACTGATTAAAGGCCCGAGGTTGAGGTTATACCTGAACAGTTGAAAATCAGTGCTGACCGGCTGCTTGGGAAACAGGGAGGTTACTACTCCGTGCCTTGGATAGAGCAACACTCGGATAATCAATTGTATCAGTCGCCACTGACGATCATCCTCCCCCTTCTGGCATTGCATCTCAAATTCCGACATCAGAGACTGGACTTTCAGCAATGCCGATAGTGCGCCATCCTCCATGCGTGATGACTCCTTTGAAACAATATTGGAATTAGAGTGGTAGTGACCGAATAGCTTTAAAGCCATGTTGAGTTTGTAGTTATATTTCCCAGGAGTATCGAGTATGGGAACCAAGTGCCGAGGGCAAACGGTGCGAAAGACGTAACACCAGTCCGTTAGCATCGTTGGCAGCCGAAATTGCCTGATGTGCTCACAGAAGCATTCGTAGCAGAAGGCCCCTCGATAGTATCGAGGTATCAACCACGAGCTTGTTGTATCGAAACCCTTGAAGTCGGGCTGTGACATCCCCATGAGTTCAAGGCAAGTGCGTGCGAACTCACTCTCTCGATCAAAATCCGGATCGAAGTCTCCCTGCTGCATACAGCGATGATAAACATCTGTTACCTCCCTCAGTGAGAGTTTTCCAATCCTTGGAATGGCGCCCTGCCGATGCAACCAAGACGAAAAAAGCTCGTTTGGTAGCGGTTCATTAGGGTTACTCATCTTTAGACGGCTCGACGAACCATTGCGCCCTTAAAAGCGGATGGCATAAATTCAAAATTGTAGATGCGAGATTGCCCTCTGTCCTCGCATAGAGGTCGGACAGCACTGAGGTCGTAACAGCACGCAATCCGATAGTCTGAACGAAACCCTCGAAATAGTCCATGTATTGCTGTTTGGATTTGAAGCTTTGCAGAACGCTCTCACTACGATTTTGACTACCTGTAATTTCACGCTGATGAACAACACATTCGGCTTTCCCCCTCAACGGGCTTTGCGACATCAAGAAGCTAATACCAGGCAGCCCCGTGGCCATTTTACTCAAATGACTAACAGCTGTTTTTTTCATCGACCCAGTGAGAGCAAAGTCGTCAAGATCACCAATCGCAATCACCGATATAGACTGAATGCTAACCAATTCTTTCACATACGACGGGATCGGAGCACCATGATATATTCCTTCTGCACCCAACCCAAGCTCATAGTAGAAGGTCTCCAGCAAATTCATGCCGGTGAGTGCGGGGCGCGCCGCCAAATTTAAAATACATTTACCATGGGACGTCAAGATATTCTCCATCAATGTAGAAAGCCCTGCTCCTGGGTAAGAATTGATAATAGTAATCACTGGGTCAGCAGAAACGAAACTATTCATGGTGCTTTCATATATCGCCTGCTGGCATGGTGTCATTTTATGCGGTTGCATGGGTATGGGCATCCTCACGTTTAGTCTTAGGAACGTGTAGGTTGAAACCAAATCTCATTGCGATTTCACGAAGGCGAGGGAATTGCGTCGCACTAATCCGCTCAGCGCCTGATTCGATTGCATCCATTGCCAAGCACTTCATGATTTTAACAACGTTATCCATAATGCCGTATGACTCAGACAGGATCAGCGAGTTGATCTCTGCACAGGTAATATTAGATTTTATTTTTAAGGGCAAATGTGCTTCATAGGTCGCTAGAAAATCCACAAAATCCTGCCCCATTTTCCAATCACTCACATAATATTGTACAAAGCGCCTATCTATGATTCGATCAAGCGTGAGGATACTGCATGCCTCAGTATTCCCGAACGCGATTACACACAGCTTCAACGTGCCGGCAAGATTACGCATCAAAGAAAGGAGCGTCCGCTTTTGTGCGTAAGGCTGCAGCAGCGCATCATTTAGCTCATCAATAACGATTGCGCATATTCCATTATCGGCGATATATTTGAAAATAAGCTCCTCTTTATCAGCAATGCTTCGGCGACCTATGTCAATTCCGAAGGCCTGGCAAAGACGATCATGTAGCTTAAAGCGACTTGTATTCTCAGTTAATTCGATAAAAACCATTTTTTTATCGGAATTGGAGCTGAGATATTTCAGGTGATGCCAAGCGGCTGATTTGCCATCCCCCCCATTCCCATATATAAAAATGCAAGACGCCTGAATTTGGTGTGCCGTGTAAAGCATGTGACCTAGACACTCAAATACTGGCGCAAACTTCGGATTATCGATCCAAAAATCATGTCTGCAAATCTTAATTCGCTCCTCCACAGGTAGATCAAGCTTGTGGCGATGCGCCTCCAGGACGTGGGAATAGTCAAAAGTAGGATGAGAACTCATAGCTTGAACCTATCTACAATGATTTTTGGCTCAAAGGTATTTGCGCTACCTTCGCTGTTGGTGATGATACGAGGCGTACCAATTACAGGCTGAGGCGCTGGGGGGTTAGGCAGCCGCTCTCCCTGCGCGGTGACGTCTTTAGCACCGGCGTCACCAGGCGGTGGCAGAGCCTGTTTAGGCTTGGCTTTAACCTGCTGCGCCAGGAGCCGCTGGCGCTCTTGGGCTTCGAGTGCATACTCATCGTCGAGCATTCCACTTGGGGCGTTGTGACCAACAAGCCGAGCGCGAGACAGCCCTCGGTGATTGCTGTAGGACTCCCAGTTGTTAGAGAGCCTGTCGCGTGTAAAACTACACGGCACATGCAAAAACTGCCCTTCCACCAATACCCATATCGACCCCAGATCATATGGCTGGTACCTAATCTCAACGCCCCGACGTCCAATGTACGGTTCAAGCTCGTATCGACCATACCTTCTTCCCGCAAAATTAATTCCGTAGGGATGGATTACGTGGTCATAAGAGGGTGCGAGAAAGTCAATCATGAAACGATCGTGATTCTCAGGACGGATGACTCTATCTCGATCCAGCAGTCCCAAAGAGTCATAGTGATCCCACGCTTGACGTGGCGTGCATCCAAGCTCTCGATGAACTGTTCCGTTATAAAGTATTGCCTCATCCAGTAGAAACTTTGCGCACTCAATTACATTATATTTTGCATCGTGCTCAGGAGTTAGCCCCTGCCGCTGAATCACATTGCTTCCAGTGGTGCCGGGGAGAAAATGAACCGAGGTCATGAAAGTGCCAATCACTCTTTCTATCAGTCCTCCGTACCACTTCTTGTCAACAGGACGATGATCCCAGTCTATTCCCCAGCGCTTGCATGTCGCTCTAAAGCGAGGACTTGTAAACTCCGCAGCATTATCTGTGTAAATCTGAAAGGGAATGCCGTGAAAGGAATAAGTATTAATGCCAGGAGCGTATAGCTCTAAAGATTTAGTTTTTTCAAGAATTGCGAAGCTCAAGGCATTTGCAACTGTTCTTAATCCGGGCGCCTGCAGGCTTAAGTATAGCCCGAGTATAACTCTCGTTAAGGAACACATCAGAATTGTCAACCACGGCCGCCCAACTATTACGTTCGGGTCAAACTCATCTACAAGAAGAATATCTACGGAGGTGTGATCCATTTGCACTTGCTGAAGCACCCGCTCCATCACCTTTTTTCCGGACTTGATAAGATATTTATTATCTCCCTTCTCCTTACCATATTCACGATAGTACTTCTCTTTTTCGGGCTTAGCTGCCACAAACTTTTTGGCCTGATACTTGCTGGGAGGGCGCTCATTATCAGGGCATAGACCTTGAGCCTCCTTCCAGACCTTCGACCAGGATGCGCTCGGCCCTCGATAATATTCTTGATATGCAATTTCCAAAGCGCTGCGCTGCCCTTCCGTAAGCATATCGCGCCCTGGTTTCGTCCCTCGCTTTTTCCTTGTCAGCTCAAGATAGCTTTCGGACTCTAGGAATTTATTGTATAGCTTGTAAAACTGGCTCTTTTTTAATTCTAGAAGCTCCATCGCTTTAGGCTGATCAATCATTTTTTGTTTTAGCTGCTGAAAAATGGCTTCCCGCTTCAGAGCAAGCCGTAGTTCAGCGTCACTTATATCCAATGATTGATATGGAACTGCCTCACGCATCGCAGTTGGATTAGCGGGCTTCCAAGGCCTCGGAACTCTTAAAGGAGGAACCTTAGCCCTAACCGGTCGTGTTGTGTGAATTGTGATTGAGGTGCCAGAGTCCTTCGCCATTAACATTCACCACACTAGAAATATGAAAACTTGGACAGTAAGCAGTTCGAGCCACTTATTAATCTATCGCTGCCTCATACTTGGAGCCAGATTAATCACCGCTTCTACTCAATTGCCTAGGCTCTAAGTAATCACTGAGATCCTTGATTGCTTTCGAGAAGAAGACTTAGTGACTTCGCATTGGCAATACGCTAGCTCACCACGCCGACCGCATCAACTAATTTTTAAAGCTGTCATCAGCCAAAAAGTTGACACTTCGAATATTTAATATATTGCGCAAGCCCCAGAAAATATCAGCTGAATTTCGCAGAAATTTTTACTTTATGAAAATCAATAAGTTACATTAAAGCTGACTATTTATACGCAAATTGAAAATCACCAATAATTAATTAATTCGGCCTTTCGAGTGTGCTCTAGCGACCTATGGCCTGCTCAAAATTCCGACTCGTTTACGCGCAAAAATTGGCTTTGCGGGTGCCTCGATGTACAGCAAACCGAACTCGTACCAAGCTTACTTACACGATTCTCAACGGATTAATGGAGTGAAGCGATGCAGTTTTCTAGATCCTTTTATAGGGCTGATCGGTGTGCCGTTGCATCCCTCTCACTCGCTAGAAGGTATTTATAAAAACTGAAAGCAATAATTTGAGATTCTCAACTAATGCTGGGCCTTACTTCGGTGTTTTCAACTGATAACAGGTCTACCTCCAGAGGCAGACCTTCTCATCAGCCTCAGACCGTGAAGATAAATGCGAACGTCCATAGGACGACCATCCGCCTGTTACAACTAAAGCTTGGGATGCCTGTCTGTTGTCAACCAGTAGGACGAGTTTGATACGTGCTCAAGCCCGCCGACAGCAGCGATGGAAGGATTGTGGAGGTGAGCGAAACCAGTCGATGGCTTGTCACTGCGGGGCTTTGCAGGCTCGCGGGGAGGCCATTGGCCGGAAAAAAGACAAGTTGCAGCCTTTGAGCGGAAAAAAATATTCATTTTTCCGGTCTATGGCTCCACCCTTGGAAAAACCTCAGCCAGATCATAGGGATATGATTTTCCGTTTAACTGATAAAGCTCACACCAAGAAACCCCGTTCGACGTAAAATCAGTCGTTTGCGATGGCATCCTCATACCGCTCCTCAGGCTGTCCTTTCATAAAACCCCGTTTCTTCATTTCCACTCTCAGATTGGCCTAGGCCTCTATGACCTCATGCCTCGACACCAGCAAAGCGCTGTGCGTCCAGAGCTTGCACCGCCGAAAATCCTCCACTTCTCTTAAAACTCATGTTGTGTACAAAGTTCTTCATCGCGTCTGATGGGTCAATCGCCTCAAGGTTCAGGCCGTCGACTGTGGCCCGAGAGAAGGCAACGCTGAGAATCGGTTGATCCTCCATGTGTCCGGTTGAGCTGTTCAACACATTATCCATGGCAGTAACGATTACCAGCTCGTCCGGGAGGATGGCCAGCAGCTCCCGCCCAACTCGCAGAGCACAACTGCAGACGTAGTCTTGGTGCAGCTCATTAAAGCGCCCACCTGGCATCGCTTTGGTTGAGAGCTTGCCGCTCTTGAGCAGAGACTTGATTTCGGACGGGATGACGTGTTCGCGGGAGGCCGTCAGCTCTTCCCCCATCAGCGCCAGCTCGCTCTCGAGCGACAGGCACTGCTGCTCGAGCAGCTCCTCTCGGGAAAAAAGGCAAAGCGGTCGTCGGCGGCTTGTTCTGGGGTTGTCATAACGGTCGTCGCTGCTGAGGATACAAATGTTCTCCTGACAAGCTTAGCTGTATATACTGTATGCATCAACAGTGCATCGACGTGAGCGCGACCTCTGCGTCCCAGTTTCGAATCTGTAAATGCAGAAAATCGACTCGAGTGGATGCAGGTTGCCAGCTCAAGCGGAGGAGCCGTACATGTCCCTAAAGTCATCATTCGCCATTGTGCTTCGCGCGCTTCGCAGCAAGCGAAACATCTCGCAGCGTGATTTCGGTGATACTAGCCGCACGTTCCTTTCCAAGCTGGAGGGTGCTCGAGCAAGCATCACGTTGGACAAGCTCGAGCAGGTGAGTCAACGCCTGGAGTTGAGCCCATTGACCATATTGACCCTCACCATAAGCGAGCAGACTGGTAGGCCTCCAGTGGATCTCATTAACAGCCTGCGCTGCGAAATCGAGCACCTGCAAGGTGATGGAGGTGTAACTGGGCTGGACGTTGCTTTCGATGGCCACTCAAGTTCTAGACTTCAGCCTTCCCTCGCTGCGAGGGCGAAGCAAAATGAGATCCGCTCCCCTGCCCTATAGCTGCGCGACAGTTCGTCTTTGCGGTGGATTACTCTGATGATTCAGGGCAGACAATCAGAGCAATCAGCTCCGGAACCAACGCGCGCGCATCCTGCTCGTACCCTTCACTCCACCGGTGCGACCAATCTAGAGGGAATCCTTCCTCTTCCCACTCGGCCAAGGCAAGTGCATTGAGGATCTCCATCTCAAACCAGAGGGCCTGCCACTCTTCACCATCTGTTACCAAGGTGGGGTGTTGCCAGACGAATTCAGTCTGCGCCACGAAGTTCGACCAGCTCATCAGATCTTGAGGTGCCTCCTGGGCCACTACCCTTAGCACCGAAACTGTCAGCACGAGTTCCCCTCAGAGAAAACGAACACTGTAGTGGTCAACTCATTCCGGACACAGTTTTGAGTTTTTCTTCAGCTTTCGCCGGAGCCAGCCCATCGTTGAATTGATGGGGGCGGATCCAGTTGTAGTGGCTCATCAGGTACTGGCTAATGTCTCGTTGGGCTTGCTGCCCGGTCAGGTAGCCCGTGGTCGGTATCCATTCTGACTTCAAGCTGCGAAAGACTCGTTCCATCGGCGCGTTATCCCAGCAGTTGCCTCGGCGGCTCATGCTCTGGCGCATGCGATAGCGCCACAGTCTCTGGCGGAATTGACGGCTGCCATATTGTGACCCCCGGTCGGAGTGGAACAGTAGCCCTTGAGGCTTACCGCGCTGTTCGTAAGCACTGCGACGGGCTCATGGCCGCGCTCCTGTTGAAGCTGATTAACCCAGCGGCGTAGGGCCGATTCGACCAAGCCGAGCGAGCGTGCTGCTTCGGCATGACTGTAGCCTTGATCGAGCACCAGGTAGGCAGCTTCGCGTTTGAACTCAGGGATAAAGGTACGGCGTTGCTTGGGCATCAGACACCTCTCTGTGGCGAGCATTCTCGCCTAAATGGGTGTCCGGAATCATTAGACCACTACACTCTTCGATATATTAGGTCTGATAAGCCACAGGTCATCCGAACCTATTGCAGCGTTGAGCGATGTGAAATTGACCGAGCCGGTATAGATGCCCTCCTCCAGCCGCTGGTGCTAACAGAGTTGGCCGACAGCCTCCGCGCCGCGGTTGAGGCATTCATCGCGGCAGGCGCTACGGCCAAGACCGTGCGTAGCTACCAGAGCGCCCGATTGTCTTATCTCCAACCCTATGCAAGATAACCCAGCAACAATTGCCGCACATTTTCCACTAGCACAGACTCCCCCTTACGCGGAGGAAGTAGCAGGAACCTAGCTTGCGCCAATTCAGGTAGGCCAGCCCTGTAGGGCTCGACACCAAGCGGTATGGCACTCGCGTTTAGGCATGCAATGCCAAGCCCTGCCTTCAATGCCGATTGCAACCCCGCCAGCCCTGAGGTCGAGTAAACGATCTCATATCCGACATGGTCGCGTTCCAACACTTGGCAACTGTATTCTGACAATCCGCATCCGCTGATTGCGAGCAGTGGTAGCGGCTGCCCAGGCTCAGGAACCCAGCCAGAAGCGGCTACCCATTGCAGTGGTTCCCGCCTCACCTCAAAGGTGCTGTATGTGAACACGCGCTCGTTGAAACGCATTGCCAAGCCAATGTCCAGGTAGTCACTTGCATGGTCAATTTCCAGACTCTTTTTCATCACCACATGAAGTCGAAGCCGTGGATGCCATTCACGTAACTTTTTCAGCAGTCCGGCAATGTCGTCAGGGCGGAAGTAATCGGTTATCGCCAAGCGTATCTCACCTTCGAATTGTTCGTCTCGAACATCAGACAGCGCCCGCTCCCCCAGGGTGAGGATCTGCTTGGCGTGGCGCAAAAGTCGTTCACCCGCAGGGGTGGGGTGAACACCTTGCTTGCTTCTAATGAGCAACTCGACTCCGATAGCATCTTCCAGCTTCCGCAGTTGTTCACTGATGGCGGAGGTTGAGCGAAACAGAGCCGGAGCGGCAGCAGAGATACTGCCTGCGTTACAGACTGCTAAGTAGACGTAGAGCTGGGTGAGATCGAAGTGGTACATGCAAGTTCCGGATAAACAGGAAGATGAACACTGATTTTCCTGCTTTTTAGGATGATGTTCAAAGGCTAAGTTACTAGTACATCACTGACGAGGATTACTGAAATGCCTGGTATCACCCTAACCCTACCTGGTGCGCCTGATGCTGCCTTAGCGTCCCGACTCAGCCACGAGTTGACTGAACTGACTGCACGCGTTCTGGACAAGCAGCCATCACAAACGATGGTGATCGTTGGGTTCGTTGATCCTAGTTTGTGGTTTATCGACAGTAAATCGCTTGAGAGCTTGGGGCGAAATAGCTTTCGCCTGGAGATCACGATTACCGACGAGACGACCACACTGGCGCAAAAACGGCGCTATCAGCGTGAGTCGTATGATTTGCTCTCAGAGCGCATTGGGAATGTGCACCCTCATTCGAACGTCCACATCATAGACGTGCGTGCTACGGCCTATGGCTATGGCGGCGTGCCGCAAGCGGAGAAACTATGGGGATGAAAAAAGATAATCCTCCGCCCAGCTTACCTTGCGTAAGCTAGGCCGGCACCCACTGATGCGGCAGCAATCGCCCGATCTCACTCGCCCGCTGTGATGGCAGGCGCGTGAGAACACCCTTCAGATACGCATACGGATTACGGCGTTACCAAACACCTATTTGATAGCTCGCAACGTTGCTGAAAGTGGTATGCGGACGGTTGCGAATGGCCGCTATGGGTCAATAGCAGCTATTCAGGGCAAGCCATATAACCTGTGGATCCAGCCACTTCAACAGGAATTAAATCAGATCGGCCGGTATTCAACCGTCAGATGGTTGATTTCGTGAACCGGTTTTAGCCGTTCGCGAATGGTGTCAGCGTTCGCAGTTGCATCCCCAAGGACGCTTACGATAGCTGCATGGGCTTGTGGTCCAACTCGCCAGACATGCAAGTCCGTGATAGTGACATCCCCCTGTCTCTCAACCAGCTCGCGGATCTCCAAGGCGACGTGTTCATCTGTCTTATCCAGCAGTACTGCTGCGGAGGCCCCCATCAAGGTCCATGCCCAGCGCGCAATAACAATGGCGCCGACAATCCCCATGACCGGGTCCAGCCACACCCATCCGAGATACTGGCCGGCAAGCAATGCAGCAATAGCCAGAACGGAAGTCAGCGCGTCGGCAATGACGTGGACGTAGGCCGATTTCAGGTTGTTGTCGTTACCGTGGTGGGCGTGGGCATGGCTGTGATCGTGATCGTGCCCATGACTATGCCCGTGACCTAGCAGCAGGGCACTGACAATGTTGACGATCAAACCGGCAATCGCGATGAGCGTCGCGGGGCCGAACTGAACTTCTGTTGGCTGCGTGAGGCGCATGACAGACTCAACGCCCATTCCCACTGAGACCATTCCGAGAATCAGCGCCGAGGCGAATCCGCCCAAATCTCCAACCTTACCGGTACCGAAACTGTAGCGCTGGCTGGATGCGTGGCGTTTTGCGTATACATAAGCTGCCGCTGTGATGCCCAATGCGCCGGCATGAGTTGCCATGTGAAAGCCATCAGCCAGTAACGCCATCGAGCCCGTGATATAGCCAGCAGTGATCTCACCAACCATCATCACAACGGTCAGCGCCACAACCCAGAGCGTACGTTTGGCATTTTCGTCATGTGCCGAGCCAAGGAACACATGATCGTGAGCGTAATTTATGTTCGTGCTAGACATTAGCCTGATCCTGGATGCGTTCACTTGGAGTAACGGCGAATCGCTTCAAGAAGCTCCTGAACGCCTTTGTTACGCTCTTCTTCGCTGAGAGCAGGATTCGCGACATGCTCCCGCGCGTGGTCTTCGATGATTTCATCCATCAAGCCATTGATAGCTCCACGAGTAGCGGCGACAAGGTGCAGTGTTTTCGCGCAATCGAGGTCCGACTCCAATGCCCGCTCAACGGCTTGGATTTGTCCGGCGATACGTTTCACACGTTTGAGCAGATCGTCTTTGTTCGCTGCAATGTGACTCATGGGATACCCCCCCTACCTATACGCCCTGTATGATAGGTATACCCCCTATACGTATGCAAGGGTTAGCGGTTGGAAGGCTTACCTACACGTCCTTGGGGGTGTAGTGACTTCATTTTCGAGGGTAAATCGAGGGGTTTGAAGAGCCCTTCTCGCCGATGACTACCCCCTTGCGACAGTCATTCGCGACTGGCTACTACCGACACAAAGCTGCCCCCCACCAAAAGCGGATGGCTTATGACTTCATCTGCATGGCGATCGCCGAAGAAAACCTCAACGTGAAAATCGTCTGCGGGTTGCCAGGCCTTATCACCGGTTATGGGCCAAGCCACCAAGCGACCGACGACCTGGCGATCTTCCGCGCCATGCCAAACCTGATGATTGTCGATCCCTGCGATGCCCTGGAAATCGAACAAGCGGTGCCCGCGATTGCGGAAAACCAAGGACCGGTGTACATGCAGCCTGCTGCGTGGCAACGTGCCGCTGCTGCTGGACGAGTACGGCTATATGTTCGAGATAGGCAAGGCCAAGACGCTACGATCAAGCCCTTGGATGAACACACCATTCTCAGCGAGGCCCGAAATCCGGGCGTTTGGTGGTAACCGCCGAGAACCACTCGATTATCGGCGGTCTTGGCGAAGCGGTCGCAGGTTTGCTGCTGCGCAACGGAGTGACACCCACCTTCCGTCAAATTGCCCTGCCGGATGCTTTCCTGGATGCCGGCGCATTGCCAACGTTGCATGATCGATACGGTATCTCTACAGAGGCGGTTTGCGCTCAGGTTAAAAGCTGGATGTGACGACGCAAAGGGGGCTCAGCCCTAATGCCTGTCCGTTAAGCGTTACTGGGGCTGCTTTGCAGCCCTTCGCGGGCACGCCCGCTCCCACATGTTTGGTGCTGAACTCAAGAACTGCGCGACCTCCTGTGGGAGCGGGCGTGCCCGCGAAGGGTCGCAAAGCGGCCCCAAATTACTTAATGGAATGGCATTAGGCTCAGCCCTCCCGTATTGATCCCTTCAGAACATGGCTGTGCCCCCAACGAACGAGGCGCTGTCAGCGCACGATCACCCTGGCTGCGGCTTTATTCCATAGCTACCGTTCAACGTGTAATGGATTTGCAGCTATTCAGATAGTTACAAGCCATGAGCGCACCGATTACGGCGTGCATGGAGGCCACTCCTCTCATGCGATCCATTTTAAAAGGTGAGGCTATTTCACTTCATTAGCGAAGCGCCCGATAGCCTCCACGACTTGCTTTGCCCCCTGTTGGATCTCGAGGATAACAGTACCCGCCTGATTGGCCAGTACCAGGCCTTCCTCGGCTTTCGCCCGACTGCTGAACATCTCGGCGACGGCTTTAGTAGCGAGCGCCTGGTTTTGCTGAACAACGTGCATAATCTCTCCGGTCGCTAAGCTCGTATGGCCTGCGAGTTTTCGGACTTCATCAGCAACTACAGCGAAGCCCCGCCCCTGTTCTCCGGCACGTGCTGCTTCAATCGCCGCTTTCAAGGCAAGAAGGTTGGTCTGCATAAGTACCCGTGAGTTGTCGTGGGTCAGCAGGAATTTGCTACCGGTCACGGTCCCCGTGCCGCCAAGAAAGGTGAGTTGCATGGTTCAAGGCTCCCACTGCTCGGCGACATCGGGGTGCACCGCGAGCACGCTGCAGGGTGGGTGGCTGACAATCCGCTCGGTGGTATCGCCCAACAGCTTGTCCAGCCCTTTGGACTGCACGACCCCCATCACCAGCGCATCGATACCCAGCGCAACCACCTGTTCACGGATGACCTGCACCGGGCCGCCTTCCATGAAATGCCTGCACTCCGGCGCAACGCCCTCAGCGTCGGCCAAGGCGTCGAAGGGTTCCTGCTGCGCTCCACGCATCTCTTCCAGCCAAGCTTGGGTAACATTGGTGTCCGCGGCAAACACGCCGGCCAGGTTGTAGGCCGACAACAGGTGCAACGACGCGTCGCACTGCAGCGCCCACACATGATCGGCGTCACCCTGTTCGTCCGTGAGTCAACGGAACTGGTGGTCGCCGTTCTCCCTTCGTTCGGTTTCAGCTGGTTGTTGCCCCGCTTGCCACGTTTCCAGCAATTACAGCCGCATATCAGCGTCCGGCTGCAGCCCAGTCTCGCGCTATCTAACCTGGCGCGGGAATCTGTCGACGTCGGGATCCGCATGGGCAAGGGCGACTGGGATGGGGTGGAGCAGCACTTGCTCTTTCATGACGAGACGCTGGTGGTTGCCGCCCCGCACTTCAACGGTGGGGTGCATCCTCAGACCCCTGAAGAGATCATCGGCAGCAACATAATTTTCAACATGGAATCTTGGCAACCTTGGTGTCGAGCCGCTGGGCTGGATAGGGAAGTGCCGCGCATCGGCCTGTGCAGCAACGACTCCAACTTGGTACTCCAAGCCGTACGTTTGGGCCAGGGGATCGCCCTGGAGCGCCGCAGCCTTGTGCACGACGCCATTCAACGAGGGGAGTTGGTGCAACTCTCCCCCGTGATCGCGCCCTATCCCTACCCCTATTGGCTGGTATTGCCCAACCGTGAGCGTTCGGAAACAAAGCAGCAAGTGTTCTCGAGTTGGCTGAAACACGAGGTCGCTGAATATCTGAACGAACAGGATCATGGCAGCAAGCAGCGTCGACCAGCCCACCTCACCCGCCCTGCCGAGCGCGATGCAAGCCTTTAAACCTTGACCGGCGTTCTGGTTTTCCAGAGTGACAGCAACACGCCGCCAATAAGTAGGCCAATTGTAACGCTTAAAGAAATTTCGGCAGGCACCTTGCCAACAATGTCGTGCAGGAATATTTTCGCGCCTATGAAAACCAGTACCAGCGCCAAGGCGTATTTGAGATAGGCGAAGCGGCTTATCATCGCAGCCAATGCAAAATACAGTGCGCGCAAACCGAGTATCGCGAAAATGTTCGACGTATAGACAATGAAGGGGTCCTGCGTGATGGCAAAGATCGCTGGCACACTGTCAACAGCGAACACCAAGTCGGCGCACTCAATCAGAATCAACGCGAGAAATAGCGGCGTCACCCATAATACCCGCCTGCCGGAGGCATCAGGGATACGAACCAGGAAGTGCTGACCGTGCAACTCGTCAGTCACACGTAGATGACTGCGTAGGTACTTGACGAAGCGATTGTTTTCCAGATCGGGCTCATGATCCACGCGAGCGAACAGCATTTTCACACCCGTGAATACCAGGAAGGCGCCGAAGATGTAAAGAATCCAACTGAACTGCGTAATCAGCGCGGCGCCCAGGCCTATCATGATGGCCCTCAATACAATGACCCCCATGATCCCCCAGAACAGCACTCTGTGCTGGAATTCTCTGGGAATGGCAAGAAAACTGAAAATGAGGGCAATAACGAACACGTTGTCCATGGACAACGACTTCTCGATCAGAAAGCCAGTCACATAGTCCATGCTTGCGTCGCTGCCTTTCTGGAAATAGACCCAGACAGCAAATAGCAGGCCCATGCTGATGTAGCCAGCCGACAGGAGCAGGCTTTCCTTGACACCGATTTCTCGATTCCCACGATGGAGAACCCCTAGGTCAAGCGCCAGCAGCGTCAACACGACAGCGAAGAATGAAAGCCACAGCCAGAGATCAGTGCCAAGCACGTCTTGGGAGAGATACGCATTAAGGGCAGACATGAGCCCCTCCTATATAGTCGTAGTTTAACAACTATGACTCCGACATGGCGGCTACTTACCGTCAGAGGGGCCCGGCGTCACACCATCAGAATTTATCCAGCGCAAAAATGTTGCAAGGGCGAAAATTTTGCTATTTGTTTCTTCTGTGACTTCAGTTTCCGAACGCTACGACAATGGCACTCAATACCAGACACAAGCTCGCCACAACCGTCAAACGTACCCGCATAGGCATATACCAGCCTGGCATGAAGTTGGCCAGTTTACGGTCTTGCCAAAGGTGCACGGTAAATCCTGAAGCCAGTACCCAACAGCCCCATGACACCGGTAACAACATGGCAACCCAGCCGATCAGGGCTGGCATGACACTCCACACAAGCCGCTGTTGTCGCTCAATAGCAGGCAAGGCCGGCAACGTCATCGCGAACCCCCAATGCAGGGCCCCGACAAAACTCAGTATCACGGCCCCATAGCCAACCAACGCTTCAGCCAGGTTATCTCGATACTCACCGCCAAAAAAAACCAGCAGTGCCAGGTCCAGAAATGGCAGCAAGCCACCGTAGCCCAAGATTGTAAAGCGGCTTGGAGATAACGTATCGAACACTGTACCCATGGGTGCGCCCTCCTCCACGGCTCAAAACCAAATTTCAGCTGTGTCGGCCAATCAGCGTGAGAAATTCATGCCGCGTCGTTGGGGAGTCTCTGAATTCGCCTAGCATGACCGAGGAAATCATCACCGAGTTCTGCTTTTCTACACCACGCATCATCATGCACATGTGCTTGGCTTCGATAACCACCCCAACCCCTGCCGCATCGGTCACTTCCTGCATGGCACAGGCAATCTGCCTGGTCAGGTTTTCCTGAATCTGCAAACGGCGGGCAAACATGTCCACCAAGCGCGCTACTTTGGAAAGCCCTAGTACTCGCCCTGTTGGCAGGTACGCGACATGTGCCTTCCCAATAAACGGCAACATGTGGTGCTCGCATAACGAGTACAGTTCAATGTCGCGAACGATAACCATCTCGTCGTTCTGACTTTCGAACAGCGCCCCGTTGACGATTTCACTCAAGCTCTGGGTATAGCCATTGCATAGGTATTGCATCGCTTTGGCAGCACGCTGAGGCGTATCCAGAAGCCCTTCGCGCTGCGGGTTTTCACCCACGCCAACAAGGATTTCACGGTAGTGCTCGGCTAGCGAATGTGACATTTGGAGGCCTCACCTTTGCAACGTTGCCCGCCATCGGGATGGGGTAACCAGGCCAGACTTGGCCTCAAGCGACAGAACAATTTGTAAAGAACCGAAAGCACTGGACGCAACGGGCGCCACGCCAAGGGTGCTGCCCAAAGACCCAAACCAGCAGCACGCCAGGCCCACAGGGTCGCGTCCAAGCCGGTGACCCACTGCCCATTCGCGAACCTTGCGTGCAAACAGGACCGTAGTTCCTCAATCGTCAGGCCCAGCGGTATGGGATCGAACTCATCGCTGTCGATATCGACCAGGATGAGCTTTGCTGCCGTGCAACGCCTGCGCAGAAATGCGACCTCCCTGGCACACAATGGGCAGGCCCCGTCAAAATAAAGCGTCAGAGGCCACTCGCAATACATGTACAAGACCTCATTCATGTACAGGTTTTTGTACAAGTTAGCTGAAGCCAAAAAATACGCAATAGGCAAGATGATTTGCGACGACCGCAGAATGCCCTAACTCAGACACCCTTCGAGCGCCAGCGCATTTCCCAGCGCAGCACCCGAAGCCGTGTTGTCGAAGACGCACCATGTTGCCGCACCGGCAGCGTGGCTGCGCCGCAGCCGTTCAGCCAGCTGTAGCAGGTATTGTTGGGAATACTCGCTGCGGTAGATCCGCGGTTCGCCGTGCAGGCGCCAGTAGACCAAGCCTGGCCAGCCCGCGGGTTGTGCGTCGGTGCCAAAACGCGAAGGGCTCGCCGCCACTTGAGCGATATGCAAGTCGACCAGCATCGACTGCGCCGCTTGCCAACTGGCGTGCCTGGGTTCGACTGCCACCGGCCCGGCATGGCGCTGGCGCAAGCGTTCAAAGAAACGCCGGTCGCGGCCATCATCATGGGCCAGCGATGGCGGTAATTGTACGAGCAGGCAGCCAAGGCGGTCACCCAGGTGTTGGCATTGCCCAAGAAACGCATCAAGCGCTGCTTCAAAGCATTCCAGTTGCAACTCGTGGGTGATGTGCTTGGGTAGCTTCACCGCAAATCGGAAATCCGCCGGTACAGCGCAAGCCCACCGGGCATAGGTCGCCGGCAGGTGCGGCCGGTAGAACGAGCTGTTGATCTCGACGGCACCCAGCCGCGCGGCATAGCGCTGCAGGTGGCTACCCGGCTGCAAGAACGCCGCGGCGTACTGGCGCGGCAAGCTCCAGCCCGCGCATCCCACGTGGATCATCATGGCACTCCATGGCTCGCCGTTGCTGTAATGGAGTCGCCAGGTGCACTTGTTGTTCCATCGCCGCTACCCTCGGCGCGCTGGGGCCCATACCTATCACTGAGCATGCCGCCGTGCGGTTTTTGAAATCCGATCGACCTATGGCGCCGTCAGGGCATCCCATGAAAAGACCGTCATATCAATCCAGTCACCCAGGAGACCCACTGCTCATGAATGACCGCCTGATAGCCCTGTTCACCGAGACTACCTTGTTCGGCATTTCCATACTCAATTGGCTGCTGGCCCTGGTGGTGGCCATCGCGACCTTCCTGGTCGCCCGCGCAGCCATCAGCTTCCTGCTGCACCGCATCCGGCGCTGGGCCGAACACGACGGCGTGCTCAGCCATGTGCTGGCCAAGGTGATGGCCGGCACCAGCAACTTCCTGCTACTGCTCGCGTCCTTGCTGGTAGGCCTGAGCATGCTCGACCTGCCCGAACGCTGGCTGACGCGGGTCAGCAGCCTGTGGTTCGTGGTCGCCGCCCTGCAAATCGGGCTGTGGGCCAACCGCGCCATCGGCCTGGGGCTGGATCGCTACTTCGCCGGTCAACGCACCGACGGTCTTACCCAGGCCAGCGCACTGGCCACCCTGTCGGCGTGGGGGGCGCGGGTGCTGCTGTGGTCGGTGGTGGTACTGGCGATGCTGTCCAACCTGGGCGTCAACATCACCGCGTTCGTCGCCAGCCTTGGCGTCGGCGGCATCGCCGTGGCGCTGGCCGTGCAGAATATCCTCGGCGACCTGTTCGCCTCCCTGTCAATCGCCGTGGACAAACCCTTCGAGGTAGGCGACTTCATCGTCATTGGCCCGTTGGCGGGCACCGTTGAACATGTGGGCTTGAAAACCACACGCATCCGCAGCCTGGGTGGCGAGCAGATCGTCATGGCCAACGCCAGCATGATCAGCAGCACGATCCAGAACTACAAACGCCTGCAGGAACGCCGCATTGTGTTCGAGTTTGGCCTGTCCTACGACTCGCCCACGGAGGCCGTGAAAAAAGCCCCTGGCATCGTTGAGGAGGCTATCAAGGCGCAATCGCAGGTGCGCTTCGACCGTGCTCATTTGCGTGGTTTTGGCAAGGAAGCGTTGGAGTTCGAGTGCGTATACATCGTCCAGGACCCGGGCTACAACCTGTACATGGACATCCAGCAGGCGATTAACTTCCACCTGCTTGAGCGCTTTTCCAAAGTGGGCGCCAAATTCGCGGTACCGGTGCGGGCGATCAAGGTCACCGCATTGCCGCAACAAGCCAACTTGTCGGTGCCAGGGCGCGAGGGCCTGAGCATCAAGGGCGCGTGAGCGCCCCTCCCCATTCGCCCCCCCGTTGCGAGCGCAGGGTTCCCAGCAGCCCCTCGAATCGCTTCGAACTTAGAGGCTCCTCAGTACTCGTAGCGTTTAGACACACTAAATGGCAAGGCGAGGTCGACATGAAGATGATCCACGGCACATCACATTTTCGGCCCTATACCTCTGCAGCGGGCGGCTGGGGGTCGGCCCACTCCGTGCTGAATGTCCTTTGGCGCGAGCAGGCACTGATCAAAGGCACAACCGCCCTGCTCAAGCTGAACAAGCCCAAGGGTTTCGCCTGCGTGAGCTGTGCCTGGGCCAAGCCAGGCGACCCTCATGCCCTGGAATTTTGCGAGAATGGTGCCAAGGCCACGGCATGGGAATTGACGTCACGACGCACCTCGCCCGATTTTTTCAGGGCCCACTCCTTGACCGAGTTGCGCGGCTGGTCGGACTTTGACCTGGAGCAGCATGGCCGGTTAACCCACCCAATGCGTTACGACAAGCACACTGATCGCTACCAGGTCGTGACCTGGGAGCAAGCCTATGAAGCCATCGGCGCGCAGTTGCGCGCGCTCAGCCCCGACGAAGTCGTTTTTTATGCATCAGGGCGCGCATCGCTGGAAACATCGTTCATCTACCAGTTGTTCGCTCGTGCCTATGGCACGAACAATCTTCCCGACAGTTCCAACATGTGCCACGAAAGTACCTCGGTTGGCCTGCAGGAAAGCATCGGGGTCCCGGTTGGCACGGTCTCACTGGCCGATTTCGAGCATACCGACTGCATTCTATTCTTCGGGCAAAACGTAGGCAGCAACAGCCCGCGCATGCTTCACCCGCTTCAGGAGGTGCGCAAGCGCAACGTCCCGATCATCACCTTCAACCCGATCCGGGAACGTGGTCTGGAGCGTTTTGTAAACCCCCAGTCCCCCACTGAAATGCTCGGTCCGCAATCCACAGTCATCAGCACTCAATACCACCAAGTGGCCATCGGCGGTGACACCGCTGCCGTCATGGGGGTGGCCAAGGCGCTTCTGGAAATGGAGGAAAGGTCCAAAAGCAATGGCGAGCCGCCGGTGCTCGATCACGATTTTCTCGCACAACATACGGACGGCCTGGGCCATTTCATGGAGCGGGTGCGGCAATACACATGGGCTGAACTGGAGCGACGGTCCGGCCTGAGCCGAAGCGCGATGGAGGCCACGGCCACCGTTTACGCGCGCAGCAAGAAAGTGATGATCGTCTATGGCATGGGCATGACCCAGCATCGGCACGGGGTGGCCAACGTGCAGATGCTGGTGAATCTGCTATTGCTGCGCGGGAATATCGGTAAACCAGGGGCTGGTATCTGCCCGGTCAGAGGGCACTCGAACGTACAGGGCCAACGCACGGTAGGCATCACCGAGGACCCTGCGAAAGTACCCAGGGAGAAGATCGAGTCGCTGTTCGGCTTCAAGATTCCGGAGCACAAGGGCCTGGCGACGGTCGACACCTGCGAGGGCGTTCTCAATGGCAGTGTGAAGGGGTTCATCGGGCTTGGCGGTAACTTTCTGCGGGCCGTGCCCGATACCAGCCGGGTGGAACCCGCCTGGGCCCAGCTCAGCCTCAGTGTACAGATCGCAACCAAGCTCAATCGCACCCACCTGGTCCCTGGTGAAAGCACCTGGCTGCTGCCCTGCCTGGGCAGGATCGAGATCGACCGGCAGCTTGGCGTCGAACAAACCTACACCACTGAAGACAGCACCGGCTGCATCCGCGCCTGGCGCGGCCACGCCGAACCCGCAGGAGAGCAGCTACGCTCGGAGTTGGCGATCATCGCAGAGTTGGCCCTGGCGACGCTGGGCGACACGGTCGCCATTCCCTGGGCACACTGGAAGCACGACTATGCCCTGGTTCGTGAAGCCATCAGCAAGGTTTATCCAAGTATTTTCCATGACTTCGAGACGCGGATGTGGGAGCCCGGCGGGTTCCATCGCCCGCTGGGCGTGTCACAGCGGCAATGGGCCACGCCTTCAGGGAAGGCGCAGTTCATTACCCCAGGCACGCTGGATGAAGACGACGACGTGCTGACGGGCGAAGCCGGCCGTGATGTCCTGCAACTGATGACGTTGCGCAGCAATGACCAGTTCAACACCACCGTGTACGGTTACGACGATCGCTTCAGGGGCGTAAAGGGCACGCGCAAAGTGGTGTTCCTCAACCGCAACGATATCGTCCGCCTGGGCTTCGTGCCGGGGGGCTGGGTTCGCTTGCGTACAGCTGTGGAACCGACAGTTCGCCGCGAGGCAGGCCCTTTTCAGATTATCGCCTATGACATACCGGTGGGCTGCGCCGCCGCTTACTACCCCGAGGCCAATGCGCTCGTGCCCTTGTGGCACTATGCCAAGCGAAGCAAAGTGCCCGCCGCGAAATCGGTGCCTGTCGTGCTCCTGCATGCTCGGCCCGATGCTGCAGATCTGGCACACGCCGTACCCGCAACAGATCAGGTCGTGTAGCACGCTTGAAACCGGCCCCCAGTAGCGAGGGGGCTGGCTGAAACGATGGTCATCCGTGACCCGCTGCTGCTTACAACGAGCTTGACCATGCCTCTACCAGCAAGCTGACTGCCGCGACCGTTATCAAAGGACAATGTATTGATTCCGTCGGCGTAACCCGGCATGCGGCCCCTCGACAAGGTGCACGAAACGCCCGCCCACCTGGTCAATGGGCAGGCAGTCGTCGACATCCAGCACTGCATCATTGTGAGCTTGCGACCAATGCGCCATGGCCTGTTTCTTGCCCTTCGCCATGGCCTCTCGTTTGTCCTTCGCGACCACCAGCAGATACTCGTGCGCCTCGCCAAAAGCCTGGGCGTCGTACCCGCCCAGGTTGATGAAATAGAGCCGCAGGGATTCAGCAGAAGGCGCCAGCGGGCTGAGCTCGATGCGCCAGTCGTCTACCCCATCGACCGCCATCCAGGCATCGATGTGCACGCCTTTGGGGCTGCCAAACCAACCGCCCCGTAGTTGCGGGTATGCCTGCTCCAGCGTATCCGCGGCCGCAAACACAATGTCGTGAACCTCAATCTTTGCCTGGGGGTGTTTGCCCCCAAGCAGCACCACGAAAAGCATCTAGTCGTCCACCTTGGTAAAAGTTCACCGAGCGCCGGCAGGCGCTAGGCTCCGTATCAGATCGGTTCGGCGCTGAACGCTGGCAACGTTCGCGGCCCTGGCCGCACGGTGAAAGGCCTTCACGGCTGCGCCACCAGCCGGTTGTACCAGGCAGCATAAGGGGTGTTGGTAGCCTTGTAGCGGTTGTAATCAGGGCTACCGTCATCCCACCACACCGGCCCACGCTCGCCTAATGCAACCTTGGCATCATTGACCGCTGCCCTGGCCCGCTTCAAAGCGGCTGCATCGTCGCAGGCTTTTGCCTGCTTCACGGCCCGCCGCGCCTCCATCAACGCGCCCACCAGGTGCTGGCGCGCTTCGTCTGCAAGCGCAGGGTTGCTGCAGCGCCAGAGCTGGCCGTTGACGACGAAATAGCGCCCGTCCGGCGTGCGTGGGTATTTGGCGCCGGTCTGCGACCGGCTCATCTACCCGCCCGCAAAAAATCAGCCCACTTGCGCACCAGGTAATTATGCTCATCCATCACCGAGTTCCAGACCCTGATACGGCCCACACGCTCGGCGTAGGCGCCCCCTTCGCGTAGTTGCCCAGGCTCGATCAGCGGTTCGCCATCACTGCCCAGCAACTGCTCGCGGGCTGGCTTGCCCTCGTACCAGTAATCCCACTCAGCCGCCGACAGGTGATCGCGCGCGCGCAGTGGATTGGAAATGTAGGACCCTTGCCGGGCCATCATCGGGCCTGGCCAACCTGCCAACCACCAGTTCAGGTAGGCATAGGCCGCATCTTTCACCCCACCCTCAACGGCACGGGACAACGACAGGCCACCTAACCAGCCACGATAACTCTCCCTGGGCACGGCCTGGCGGTACTGAATGCCTTCGCGGTGCAGCTGCATCAAGGCAGGCGACCAGACACTGTCGATGTGCACCAGGCGCGAGCGCCGCGCCTGCCCTGGCCACTGGCGAAGATGCACAGGCGGATGCAGGCAGTGCTGTACGCCGTGAATGACGATAGGTTGTTCAGCATCGATCACATTCAAGATCCCTTCGACCCGCAGAATTCGGTCTCCGTGGCATCTTAGCAGCATCGACAACCAAACCCCGAAGGCGAGCCAGTCCAGCGGTATGTCGTACTCCAGTGCACACACCTGGGCGCCGCCGTGGTGCGGCTGCCCACACATGGCTCACCTCAAGGCATTACATCGCCGGGATTGGGGTTAAGGGTTTGCCCGACGAACAGGTTGCCGCCAGGCTCGCTCGCCAACAGCACGGCGATCCGTGCCACTTCTTCAGCCTTGCCGAAGCGGCCCAACGGCAGCTCCTTGGCCTTGGCAACCTTCCACGCCTGGCTGATCCCCTTCACCAGCGGGGTTTCAAAACGGATGCCCCTGGGGGCAAATTCCACCGCCAGGGAGCGGCACAGCCCGGGCACCCCAGCCTTGGCCGCTGCGTAATGCGCGTGGTCCTGCCAGCCATACACGCCACCGGCAATCGACGAAATGGCCACCAGTGCGCCGCCTTCCCCGGCAACTCCTGGTTATTTGACTGAAAGAGGTTCGACATGCCGGGCGGCAAGCATGATCAAGCCCGACAGGAAGCAAGGCAGCGCGCCGAACCCGAGCGCCGCGCTGTGCCATTCACCGCCAGTGGACAACACGCTGGTAATCCCTAGCCCGGCGACGATGGCGCCGATCGGCCCCATGGCATGCACAATGGCGCCGGCCAATTCGGTCACCCAGCCAACCGTGAACCAGGTAGCCGATGAAGCCCACCAGGTTGGACAACACCAGGATCCACAAGGAGTTCTCGAACGACAGCTTGTGAACACTCACGATCACCGACGTGCCCAGCACGCTGAACACCTGGATAGCCGACCAGTTCAGCAGGATCGCCAGGCTCAAGAACCTGACGCGCCGGGCTATCTGCAAAGGCTGGCCTGAGGCGTCGGCGGGCCTGCACCCTCCCCGCGTTAAAAAGCGTACCGGGTGCTGAACATGACATTGCGTGGCTCACCGTAGTAGCCGGTGAAGAAGGTCGGGTCCAGGGCGCTGAAATACTGCTTGTCGAACACGTTGTTGACGTTGACAGAAGCGCTCAGCTGCCGGGTGATGTCATAACGCGCCATCACGTTGAACACGGCATACTGTTCCTGCGTCGCCTTGCCCTGGCTCGTCGTCAGGCTCATGCCACTTTGCCAGTTCAGGCCACCGCCGATAGTCAATGGGTTCAGGTCCCCTTGAAGACGGTAGGTCGTCCAGAGCTTTATCAGGTTAGCCGGTGCTTCGGTTCTGATGCGCTCATGGTCGGCATCCTTGGTAACGCTATGGCTGTAGCTTGCGCTGACATTCCAGTCCGGGAGCACTTCGCCAAAGATTTCCATGTCGATACCGCGCGTTTTCGCGCCGGCCACCGCGCGGTAGGCCGACTCGCGCACCGTGCCTTCCACGGTTTCGCCCGTGGGAACCCCCAGGTTGTCCTGTTTTATTTCATAAAGGGCAATGGCCGTGTTGACGCGGCCGTCGAAGAACTCGCTTTTCAGGCCAACTTCGTAGTTGTCCCCTTCCCTCGGCTCCAGGTTCCTGCCGTTTTGCTCTCGTAGGGCTTGGGGCTTGTAGATCGTCGTGTAGCTGGCGTACACCGAATGAATGTCATTGAGATCATACACCACCCCGGCATAAGGCGTTATGAAGCCGCTTTCACGGCTTTCGGCAGTGCTGGACGAACGCGTGTAAGGCGGGTTGTAGATGGCTTTCTTCTTGTAGCTGTAGTCACCGACACGGGCACCGACAATCAGCGACAGATCGTCCGCCGGCTTGAAGCGTGCCACCATGTACGCCGCATCCTGGCGAATCGTGGTGTCGTCATTCATCAGTTTACCGACCGATGTCGGCCGCTCGGTGTCGTTGTCCCAGCTATGGATATTGGCCGGGCGCATCTCCAGGTCGTCATCGTCCGGGTCGCTGTAGTCGTTAAACTGCGAAGCACTCAGGCCCAATACCAGTTCATGCTCGCGGCCCAGGAACTGGAACGGCCCCTGGGCCATGGCGTCCAGACCCAATTGCCGCTGGGAGCCATAGCCATCTCCCCCGTAAAGGTAGGCGCCCTCACCTGTTTCACGGTCAGGTGCCCCACCACTGAGCGAAGCCAGCGAATAGTCCCGGGTGCTGTACATGTTGTTCACGGCCAGCTTCAGTTTCCAGTCGTTGGCCAGGCCGTGCTCAAGGGTCGCGAAGGTATTGAGCGTGTTCTGCTGGCGATAGCTCCAGCGTGCCCCGGCGTTGATGGAGCGTGGGAAGTCAGTCTGCCCGCCGTCGCTGTAGAACAACGGGAAGCTGGCGAAGGATACGCCACGCGGGTCATTCTTCTGGTAGTCGAAACCGACTGTCAGCAGCGTACTGTCGGTGAGGTCAGCTTCCAGAATGCTGTAATACGTTTGTTTCTCCTGCTGGTAGTGGTCAATGAAGCTGTTGCCCTGCTGGTAAGCCATGACGGCGCGGCCGCGCAAGCGCGCATCGGTGGTCAGCGGGCCAGACACATCCACCTCGGTGCGATACGTATCCCACGAGCCTGCGCCGGCACTGACCGAGCCCTGGAACCCGGCGGTTGGCCGCTTGCGGACCAGGTTGACACTGCCAGAGGGTTCGCCGGCACCGGTCATCAAACCGGTGGCGCCCCTGACGATTTCGACCCGGTCATAGACCGAGGTATCGATCAGGCTCTGCGGGCTTGCGCTGGTTTGCACGATCAAGGTGGTCGGGATGCCATCGAACTGGTAACTGTCCAGGGCATACCCACGCGAATAGATGTTCACGCGTTCACTGTCGATGTTCTGCACGGAAAGGCCTGGCGTCTGTTTCAGCACATCGCTCAGTGTGGTGAGTTGCTGGTCTTCCATGCGCTGGCGTGTCATCACGCTGACCGTTTGCGGGGTTTCGCGCAATGACAAGGCAAGCTTGGTGGCGGCGTTGGTGGCACCCGTGGTGTAGGCGCCGGTCCCTTCCGTGATGGCGCCCAGGCCTGCTGCATCGATGGTGGTAGCGCCCAGCTGCAGGGCCCCGCCGGCTTCCATGCTGGCGAGTACGAACCGTTTTTCGCCAGCCTGCACAATGCGCAACCCGCTGCCCTGAAGCACGTGGGCGAAACCTTGCTCCACCTCGTAGCTACCGTGCAGCCCTGGCGAGCTCAAGCCCGCTGTTTGTTCCGAGCTGAAGGTGATCATTACGCCGCTGGCGGCAGCGAGCTGACTCAAGGTGGCGGCCAACGTGCCTGCGGGGATGTCATAGTCGATCGGCTTGGCCCAGGCAGGCGTTACCGCCAGTACGGCGCCAGCAAAGCACAGAGCCCGTGCTGTGGGTTGGCCGCAAAGGCCAGAAAAGAGGGGGCGTACTTGCATGAAAAGTTTCCTGTCAGCGTTGGCAATGGGTGCGTCTGATGCGCACATGCAGGTAGAGCCGAAACAGGAATGAAAATCTGTTACCCCTCTATGCAGAAAAATTCACCGTCATGCCGCCTGGCGTTCCAGCCTTACCCAGTAACGGGTCAGGCGGCGGACCCGAACCGGCAGTGAGGCCTCCAGGTTGGCCAGCGCGCCCTCGGTATCGTCGAGCAGAAAAGTGCCGGAGAGCCGCAGGCCGGCGATATCAGGCGAGCAGCTCAGCACACCGTGGCGATAGCGGGAGAGCTCGGCCAGTACCGCATCCAGGCGCCAGTCCACGGCAACCAGCATGCCGCGCGCCCACGCAGAGCCCTGTTCTGGCGCTGGCTGCAGGGGGCCTATGGTGGTTGCGCTGAAGCTCACGGCCTGCCCCGCTTCAGCGCGCAGTGCCTGGCCGAGGCCCAGTTGCGGCCTGACCCGCACGGCATGCGCTTGCACGGCAACCCGGGTAGTGCCATCGTCCTGACGCACCGTGAATCGGGTGCCGAGCGCCTCGACACGCCCCTGCGCAGTCTGCACGCTCAGGGCGCGAGGATCTTTTGCGGTATCGACCAGAATGGCACCTTGGCGCAACACGATCAGCCGTTGCTGGGCATCGAACAGCACATCCACCCGCGTGGCGGTATCCAGCACCAGTACACTGCCATCGGCCAGCGTCAGTCGCTGCCGTTGGCCGACGCCCGTGCTGTAGTCGGCTGCAAAGGGCGAAGCCCGGTAGCCTGCCCAGCCGGTTGCACCGACCCCAAGCAGCACGGCCAGCTGTTTGAGTACCGCCCTTCTATGCTGGCGTGCCTGCTCGATGGTGGTGGAGACCACGCCAGCGGGTGCCAGGCTCAAACGTTGTTGCAACCGCTCTACACGCTGCCAGGCTTGTGCATGCACGGGGTCGGCATCCAGCCAGGCCTGCCATTGCGCGCGGGTGGCCTGGGTGGCGCTGCTGTCATTGAGGCGAACATGCCATTCAACCGCCTGGGCCAGTACCTGGTTCATTCGCCATCCATCAACAGGCAGTGCATCAGGCCCTTGGCCAGGTGCTTGCGCACGGTGCTGACCGACACATTGAAACGCTCGGCGGTCTTCTCATACGTCAGCCCATCCAGTTGCACAGCAAGGAATATTTGCCGTGTACGCAGCCCCAGGCCGTCGAGCATGCGGTCTATGGCCAGCAGGCTTTCCAGAATGATTGCCCGGGTTTCGGCACAGGGCGCATGAACGTCCGGCCTGGACGCCAATGCTTGCAGGTACGCCTGCTCCAGGCTGCGGCGGCGATACAGGTCGATGACCAACCCGCGCGCGATGGTCGCCAGGTAATGACGCGGTTGCTGCAGCGAATGGGCGGTGCGCGCGACCATTACCCGTACGAACGTGTCCTGGGCGAGATCGGCAGCATCCGCCGAATTACTCAAACGTTCGCGCAACCAGCCGCGTAGCCACGTATTGTGATCCCGATACAGTCTGTGCAGGTGTTGATGGTGCGTCGTTTCCGTGACCGATCCGGACATCTTGTTACCCACGCGAAAACGAGAATAGGAATTCATCGCGATTGTAATGGGCTTGTATCTCGCTGGGAAGCTGACCCTGGAAAATCGGCACAAACGCCAGGCAGCAGAGAACCTTCGCTAGCGGGACGTTCACTTGAGTGTGAGTAACACCCAATGGGGCTGCTGCGCAGCCAATCGCCGGCGAGCCAGCTCCTACAGGACCGTGCAATGCTTGAGGGCTGTGCTGTTCCTGTGGGAGATTCTATGGTTCCTGGCAAGGGTAGCCGGAGCATCTTCAGCGCCTGTGAGATCGAACGCCGCCCGCGCGGCGCATCGCGAGCTGCGCTCGCTCCTACGTTTGTTTCGGGCCAGTAACCCCTGTGCCAGATGCGCGCGGCCGCCTTGTTCGTACGACGCGATTTTGAGGCATGCGCCAAGGCGTTCGCGCGCAAATCCCACAGGAATAATTGGCCCGAAACAAACGTAGGAGCGAGCGCAGCTCGCGATGCGCCGCGCGGGCGGCGCTCGCTCTAACAGGCGCTGCATACCTTGTGGCAAACACCTGTCAGCCCTGATGCGATCCCCGTGGGAGCTGGCTTGCCGGCGATGGGGCACAAAGCGGCCCCACTTGATCAGTTGTGCGCGGTACGAGTTAGCGGGCGACCCAACTTTCGACTTCATCAGCGCCGTATTGCTGCTTCCACTCTTTCAACTGGCGGTGATTGCCGCCTTTGGTCTCGATAACTTCGCCAGAGTGCGGGTTCTTGTATTGCTTGACCTGTCGGGCACGACGCGGTGCTTTCGCTGTGGCAGCAGGTGCTGACTGACGGTTGGCCTGCGGATCGAGCAAATTGATGATGTCCCGCAGGCTGTATCCATATTCGGCGAGCAGGTCGCGTAGTTTTGTCTCAAACTCGATTTCTTTTTGCAGCTCGGACGAGCCTTTGAGCGCTTCAAGTTCAGCCAATTGCTGGGCCAGTTTTTGTTCAAGCTGACGAAACTCTGCCAGACGCGACATGTACTTACTCCGAAGTGGGTGGGGTGCTAGTTAGAGAATCCTAACGCGGTTCAAGTTCAAACCCAAATGACAATGAGCTCCAGCCCTGCGCAAGTTCTGTAATGGCGCCAGACACGACAGCGGTCATTAGCGCATGCGACAAAATAGCGCGTCACGGAACTTGAACTGCCCGTCACCGATACGGCTTAATGCGCGCGACGTTTTCATGGGTGATTCATGCTTTCAAGAGCGCGTGCGCATCTCTGTCTGTTCGCCTGCTTCGCCGTGCTGTTCAACCTGCTGGCGATGCCGCTTGACCGTGCCTTGCAAACACCCCGCGTCGACAGCCAATCCCTGATTCTCGGTAGCTTTTGCAGCCTGCACGGTGCACAGAGCCTGCCCAAGTCACTGCTGGCCCAGCTCAAGGCCGAGTTGCCACAACTCGATGAACAGCCGGACACGAAACACCAGGCGGGCGACTGCTGCTGTGGCCATGCCGGGCATAGCCTGCTGGCCAGCGACTACTATCGCCACCTGTTCCCGCGGTTCTGGCCCGATGCGCTTCTGCTCGGTGACAGCCACAGGTTGCCACTGCCGCGTGAGCAGTGGCCAAAGCTCAACCCCCGCGCCTCTCCCCTGGCCTGACCCGTCGCTGATTGCCAACAGCTGCCCCGTGACCTGCGGTGTGCAGCCCTGCCCGACTGTCTAGCCAGGAAACTTTCCATGCCTGCGTTCCGTTGTACCGCACGTGCTGCCTTGCCCGTGCTCGCTTTGTTCAGCCTCAGCCCCCTGACACTCGCCGTGGCCGAAACACTGCCTGCTGAAAACTCCACCCTCACCCTTGGCGCGGTCAACGTGACCAGTACCGAAAGCGGCCCGCTGGCCACCAGCAGCGTGCTCAGCTCGGTGGATATCCTGGGCGGCGACATCCTCGAGAAAATGCCGGTGGCCTACAGTTGGGAGCTGTTCAGGCGCGCGCCCGGGGTGTTGCTGACCGAATTCAACCAGGGCACCACCTCGGGCAAGCTGTCGTTTCGCGGCTTCAATGGCGAAGGCGAAGTGAACGCCGTGAAGTTGCTGATCGATGGCATCCCCAGCAACACCAACGACGGCAATATGCCCTTCATCGACTCGGTGTTTCCCATGGACATCGACAGCATCGAGGTGGTGCGTGGTACCAGCGATCCACGCTACGGCCTCAACAACATCGCCGGTAACGTCAATATCCACACCCGCACCGGGGGCAACTACAACAAGGCGCGCCTGCGCTATGGCAGCTTCAATACGCGTGAGGTGCAACTGGCCAAGGGCATCGAGACCAGCAATTGGACGCAGAACTACTTCTTCGCTCGCCAGCAGGTTGATGGCTACCGTAACCATGCCGATACCGAGCGCTACAGCTTCGGCGGCAAGTGGTTCTACACCCCCGACGATGGCAGCTACCGCCTTGGTCTGATTGCCCGTCACTACGAGTCAGAAGCTCAGGAGGGGGGCTACCTGACCGAGGATGACGCCCGCCATCATCCGCGCATGAGCAATGACTACAACGCCACGGACAAGGGGACGCGGCGGATGAACCAAGTCAGCGTACACTTCGATACCGACCTGGCCGACACCCTTTCATGGTCAGCCAAGACCTACCTCAATACCTTCGACGATCGTCGCTGGACTCAATACTGGCGTACCAGCTCGCAACAGGAACGAGACACCTACGAAGACCAGTACGGTGCCATTACCTCGTTGACCTGGCGGCCACAGGTGGACTGGCTGCACGCCTTCGCGCTGGAAGGTGGCAGCGATGTGCAAAAGCAACAGAACCGCAGCGAGCGCTATCGCACCGTGCAGCGTGTACGCCAGGCGCAGACACGCGACCAGGACTTCGCCTTCAACACGGTCGGTGCCTACGTGCAGGCGGAGATCGAGCCGCTCCCATCGTTGAAGATCGTGCCGGCCTACCGGGTGGACAAGATCAGCGGTGACTTCACCAACAAGATGACCGGGCAGGACTACGACATCAACGACTACGGGCTGATCAAGCAGCCCAAGCTCAGCATTGTCTATTCGCCCTGGAAGTTTGCCAGCGTCTACGCCAACTGGGGCCGCACCTTCCAGGTCGGGACCGGCGCCGCAGCCTACAAGGTGCCGCCGCGCAATGAGGACCTGGCCCCTTCGATCAACGAAGGCTGGGAAACCGGCATCAAGTTCACCCCGGCCAGCTGGGTCGATGGCCGCCTCGCCTACTGGCGTCAGGACGCCTCTGGCGAAGTGAGCCGTCGCCTGAACGACCCCAGCGGGGAGTCGGACAATGTTGGTGAGACACGGCGCTGGGGCTACGACCTGCAGGTCAACCTGCACCCGAGCGAACGCACCGAGATGTGGATGTCGTACTCATGGCAATATTCGAAGATCCTTGAGCCGAGCAGCGCCTTGCCTGGCAGCAAAGGCAAAGAGATCGACCATGTGCCGCACCACCTGTGGAATACCGGCATCAACTACCAGGCTACGCCTGCCCTGCAACTGAGCGCCTGGGCAAACGGCCAGACCCACTACTACCTGGAGCGCGAGAACACCCAAGGCACCTACGGTGGCTACGTGTTGCTGAACCTGGGGGCAACCTACCAGGTCAGTGCGTCGATGAGCGTGGACCTGCAGCTGAAAAACCTGACCAACCGCTATTACGAGTACGCCTGGTACGACCCGGATGGGGCGCACGCTTCGCTGCACGCCCCCGGTGACGGGCGCGCACTCTATGCCGGTGTGACGTTCGACTTCTGATGGCAAAGCGGGCTGGCCACGGTGGCCCCGAGCAGGCGAGCAGACGCTCGCCTGTGGCACGGCCAGCCTGTTACAGGCTCATGTTCAACGACACGAATGCCGAACGGCCTGGGGCGGGCGAGAACATGGGCTGGTCGTTGCCGCCCCAGAAGAAGTTGTCGTACCAGACATATTCATATTCGCGGCCCAGCAAGTTCTTCACCTGCAGATCCACGCTGGTGGACGGGGTGATCCGGTAACTCACGCTGGCATCCACGACCACGAAGCCACCGTACTTACCCTGCTCGTTGAGCTCATCGATGTAGTAGCTACCCTGTGCCCGCCCCTGCGCGCCGAACTTCCAGTCGTCATTGTAGCGGTACTCGACGCCCACATTGCTGATGTAGCGAGGGGTGGAAAACACTTCTTTTCCTGACAGCGACTGGCCGTTGGCAGCCAGGCCCTTGACCACTTTCGCCTCCTGAACCGCGTGGGACGCCCAGACCGTCCACTGTTCATCCAGCTGTGCGCTGATCTGCATGTCCACGCCACGGCGGCGAGTTTCGCCGAGCCCCACCGTGGTACCGGTGCTGGGCATGTTCGCGACTTCATCGGTCGCATCCTGCTGCCACAGCGCAAGCCGCGCCTGGGCACCCGGGAACGGCTGGAATTTCACCCCAACCTCCTTGCCCGTGTTGATGGACGGGTCGTACGAGGCTTGCCCGGGCAGCAGGTAAGCCGGTTCCGCCGATCCGGTGAGTACCTGGAAGGTGCGCCCCCAATTGGCGTAAACGTCGATTTCGGGGGTGAGGCTGTAGATCACGCTGAGTTTCGGTTGGCGGATCCAGCCATAGTCCTGCAGGGATGCCTTGGCGCCGCCGAGCACCTCGGTGTTGCCGGAGAATTTATCCACCCGCATGGCAGGGATGATCTTCAGCGCATCGGTAGGCTGAATGACCGCCTGCACGTACCCGCCGATATTGCGCAGGGTGTAAGCGTCGTCATTTTGCACGCGCGCCGGCGGCGCGTCGAAGTCGGTTGGCACACCGTAGTTGTAGCGCAGGCGACGGTACAGGTTGTCCTGCTCTTCGTAGTTGATGCCGCCATCGAGCGTCAGCAACTCGTTGGCGCGCCAGGTGAGGTTGCTGAGCATGCCGCGCTGCTGCTCGTCCCACTGGCGTCGCTGGCGAGGTGCGTTGCCAGGCCGGTAATCGGTGAAAGTGACAGTGCGGTCATCGTTGTAGCTGTTGTAGTACAGCTTGCTGCTCAAGCTAAGGTCATCGGCCAGCTGCCAGTCACTGTGCAAACTCACCTGCTTCATGTCGCGGTCGTCACCATCATTGCCGTTCTTGGCAGGTGACTGGGTGCGGCTGGCGTGCAGTTGGTCACGGGTGAGGAAGCCCGGCTCCTGGGCTTGGTGATGATAAAGCCGGGCAATCAGCCCGACACGGAAGGTCTGGTCATCGTTGTTGACAAACCATTTGCCGCCCAACGCATATTTGTTCGAGTTGCTGTGGTCGCGGTAGCCGTTGCTGTCTTGCTTGGCGAGCATGTAGTTCTGGGCGAAGTTGCCCTCCTCGTGGCCGACTGCCAACTGCACTTCACGGGTATCGAAGCTGCCGTAGGTCACCCGGCTATCGACATAGTTGCCGCCCTGGCGTGTGGCAAAGTTGATGTTGCCACCGATGTTGTGCAGCCCATAACGCGGGTCGTTGGTACCGCGCACCACCTCGATGTATTCGATGTCCAACGGGAAAATCATGTCGATGAAGCGCTGGTTGCCGCTGTTGACGTTGCTTGGCACGCCATCGATCAACGTCTTGATGCCGTTGATGTAGCCCTCGCCGTTGAACGCACGGAAACTGACCTTGCCAGACTCTGCACCTTGGCCGGTTTCGGTCAACTGGATGCCTGGCATCTGCCCCAACAGCTGCCAGCTGTTCATCACGTTCTTGTCGCGCACCTGGTCGCTGCCAAGAACGTCGACCGAGGTCAGCACGTTTTCGGTGCTCAAGGCTACGCCAGCGGTCTGGGTGATGTTCACGTCACCGAGCGTGATGGTCGAGGTGCCGGTCTGTCCGGCGACAAGGTCAGGTGTGAACATTGCCGTGAAAATGGCAAACGATGCTTGGGGGAATCGCATGGAGAGTCCTGAGTCGGGCGTGGGTTGTTGTGTGGCAGACAAATGCGCGGCAAGGCCAAAGGCCAGTACCGCGATGATTTATGTTATACCATAACCTTTCGCGCCACTAGCGTTGGCTGCTGTCCACATACCCCCACCCGGTATCGCGTGAGCCCATTCCAGCAGAAGCTACCCGGTTCGAGCGGATTCGAGCTTGGGCAGCAGCATGAGGCCCCACCCATACATCCCACCCAGCGGGATCACAAGCTCGGCACCTTTTTTTGACTCATTTTTCACAAGCGATGGGCGATCGTTGAGCCATCCCTACGTGTGATAGCAGTTCCCATTGGCCCGTCTAGCAGCGGGCTATCTTTTGCCCGCGATTCAGGCCAGCGCCGGCAGTAACCCGTGCCAGCCCACCGTTGCTGGTGTATCAGAACTCGGTAATCACGGTCACACCCGCCGTATCGAAGCGGTCCATGTTCATCAACGCGTCGATGGACTGCGCCAGGTTGATGGTCTTGCCCACCAACTTTTCAGGGGCCAGCTTGCCCGAACCGATCATCTCCATCATGGCATCGTAGCGATGCGCTTGGATGCCATGGCTGCCGTAGATCTCCAGCTCATGGGCAATGACCTTGCTCATGGGGATCGCAGGCTGGGCGTGGTCTGCCAGCATCAGCCCGACTTGCACATGCCGGCCGCGACGGCGCAGGTTGTTGATGGAGTTGAAGCACGTGGCCGGGTGGCCCAATGCGTCCAGCGACACATGTGCGCCGCCCCGGGTGATTTCCATCACCGCCTCCGTCACGTCCGCTACCTGACTGGCATTGATGGTGGCCACGGCGCCCAGTGCCCGCGCCAGTGCCAGCTTGTCATCCGCGATATCGATTGCAACCACGTTGGCACCGATGGCCTGGGCGATCATCACCGCCGAAAGGCCCACGCCACCGCAGCCATGCACCGCGACCCACTGGCCTGCGCCGACCCTGCCCTGGTCCACCACCGCGCGGAATGAAGTGACGAAGCGGCAACCCAGGCTGGCTGCAGTCGCGTAGTCCATGGTTTCAGGCAGGGCCACCAGGTTCAGGTCAGCCTGATGGATCCCCACGTATTCAGCGAAAGACCCCCAGTGGGTAAAACCGGGCTGGAACTGGGTGTGGCACACCTGCTGATTGCCACTGTGGCACTGCGCACAGGCGCCACAGCCGCCTACGAACGGAACGGTTACCCGGTCACCCACCTTCCACTGGGTCACATCGCCGCCTACGGCGGCGACCACGCCTGCCAGCTCATGGCCTGGAACGTGGGGCAGCTGTATGTCCGGATCGTGGCCTTTCCAACCATGCCAGTCGCTTCGGCACACGCCTGTGCCTTTGACTTCAATCACCACACCATGCCGCTCCGGGCTTGGATCGGCGATATTCATCAAGCGCGGTGGCTGAGAAAAGGCTTCGTAGACGACAGCTTTCATGACGTTTACCCCTGCTGAAAACGGTTGGATGAGTCGTGCTTCCGGCAGCGCCCGAGCAGCGCTTTTCGGCGGCTATCAGTATGAAGAAAACGGCTGAAATTACCTTTCAGAGTTCGGTTGACATGGGTGCGCAAGTGAAATAAACCTTCAGAAAGCTCATTGATTGTGAAGGATTGGCGCATGGCCGACGCACTGGACAAGGTAGACATTGCAATAGCGGACAGGCTGCAACGTGACGGCAGGCTGTCGAACGTCAAGCTGGCCGAGCAGTTGTGCCTGAGTGAGGCATCATGCTGGAGGAAACAGAAGCGCCTGGAGGCGAGCGGCGTGATAGAGGGCTACCAGGCCATACTCAACCGCAAGAAGCTGGGTTTGGGGGTGATGGCGTTCGTGCAGATTTCCTGCACCGACCACAGCGAAGAGGCGACCGCGAAGTTCGAAAAGATCATCGCGGCGGCTCCGCAGGTGCTGAGCTGCCACAACACCACGGGCGAAGCCGACTTCCTGCTTCAAGTTGTCGCCCGGGACCTGGACAGCTATAGCCGCTTCATCGACAAGGTGCTGCGCAAGTTGCCCGGCGTGGCGAGTATCAGGTCCAACCTGTCGTTGCGCGAAATGAAAACAACCAACCAGTTCCCCGTGGCCGAACTCCTGAGCCTTTGATCAGCCCCTTGGGGTACTGGACGGCAACTCGCCGAAGCGCCGGCGGTACTGCTCGCTGAAACGGCCAAGGTGGTTGAACCCCCAGGCTTCGGCAACCTCGGACACCAGCCGGTCCGAGCCGCTGCACAGCAACTCATTGCGTGCAGCATCCAGGCGCAGCGCCTTGACGTACTGCATGGGAGACTGCTGAAGCGCGCGCTGAAAGCCTTCGCTCAAGGAGCGCACGCTGACCCCCGCTGCGCTGGCAATGTCTGTCAGCTTGAGATCGTCGCGCAGGTGCTAACGGATATACCCCTCGGCACGCTTCACATGCCGGGGCATCAAGGGTTGCGGGCCGAACCCGGCGCCGTGATCGGCGTGCAGCGCATGCATGAGGGTGAACAGCGCACTTTGCTGCAGAAACTCCAGCGTGTCTGCGGTAAAGCTCAACACGGCTTGTGTATAGGTACGCAGCAACGAAACCGCATGGGCAACGCCGTTGCAAGAGGCCATGGTTGTCACAGCGCGCCACTCTTATTGTTGTTGTGAGGGCTCACGTGTAAGCAATCAACCGGGGGGAGTCAATGCCGGCCATCGCGAGACCCGCCTACAACGCTGCGGTGACGCGCCCCTTTGGCTTCCTTGCTGACGGCTGTTCAATCCTCGCGAATATGCCGCTCCTGGCGTTCCTGACGCTCTTTCGCTTCGATGCACAGCGTGGCGGTCGGGCGCAGCAGCAAGCGCCTGAGACCAATGGGTTCGCCAGTGTCCTTGCACCAACCGTACTCACCCCGGGCAATGCGCTCCAAAGCCTCGTCGATCTTGTCCAGCAGCTTTTTCTCCCGCTCCAGCAAGCGCAGTTGCCAGTGCCGTTGCTCTTCCACGGTGCCCAGGTCGGAGGGGTCGCTGCTGGGTTCGAACTGCTGCATCAACTCGAACTCACGGGAAATTCGCGCTTGCAGCTCAGTCCGCTGTACCAGCAGCAGATCACGGAAAAAGGCCAGCTGTGCAGCGTCCATATAGGCCGCTTCAGGCATGCGGAGCAATTGGTCTTCGGTCATTGCAGTCGTTCTCACGTGGAGGGTTGCGTTTCAGCGCCGCTGGCCATTGAACGCCAGCGGTAAGCCTTGGCAGTGCGCGTTCAAGCTGTGCTCATGCCAGGCCAACTGCCCGGACACGATCGTGGTCGTGACCCGATGGCGCAGGCAGTGGTGCTGCAAAGGTGTCCACTGGCAGTGGGCAAGGACCGGGTCGAGGCCGACCGGCCTGGGTGCGTCGAGGCGTTCGACCAGGGCCAGGTCAGCCCAGTAGCCTTCGCGCAGGTAGCCACGTGCCTCTATCGCGAACAGGTCGGCGACCGCATGGCTGGTTTTACGCACCAGCTGGGTGATCGGCAGCAGCCCCTGCTCGACCAGCTCGAACAACGCTGGCAGTGCATGCTGCACCAACGGCAACCCGGAAGGTGCCAAGCCGTAAGGCTGTTGTTTTTCTGCCAGCGTATGGGGGGCATGATCGGTGCCGATCACATCGATGCGGTCCTCCAGCAAGGCCTGGCGCAGCGCGTCACGGTCGGCAGTGGTCTTGATCGCCGGGTTGCACTTTATGAGATTGCCCAGGCTTGCGTAGTCGCGGTCATCGAACAGCAGGTGGTTGACGCACACCTCAGCGGTGATCAGCTTGTGGGCCGACGGGCCAGGCTCGAACAGCCGCAACTCCCTGGCAGTGGTCAGGTGCAGCACATGCAGACGGGTAGCGAAACGGTTTGCCAGTTCGACCGCCAGGCTGGACGAGCGCCAGCAAGCGTCTGCATCGCGTATCAGCGGGTGCATCGCCGGCGTGATGCCTGCGCCGAACTGCGCACGGTAGCGGGCTTCGTTGGCAATGATCGAAGGGGTATGCTCGCAATGCGCCAGCAACACCGTCGGTACACAGGCAAAAAGCCGCTCGAGCACCCTGGGGTCATCAACCAGCATGTCGCCGGTGGAGGCCCCCATGAATACCTTCACCCCGGCAATTTGCCGGGGATCCAGGCGGGCAACGGTCTCCAGGTTGTCCTTGCTCACCCCAAAATGAAAACCGTAGTTGGCAACCGATGAGCTGGCAGCGCGGGCCTTCTTGTCGTCAAGGGCCGCCAGCGTCAAGGTGGCCGGCCTGGTGTTGGGCATGTCCATGAAACTGGTGATACCACCGGCCACGGCAGCACGTGACTCACTGGCCATGCAGCCTTTGTGCGTGGCGCCGGGTTCGCGAAAGTGCACTTGGTCGTCGATCATGCCAGGCACCAGCCAGCGGCCTTGGGCATCAATCTCCACAGGGGCATTCATGCCCTCGATGCTGGCGGCGATCTTGTCGATTCGGCCGCGGGCAATGAAGACATCGGCCTCGAACACCTTGCCCTCGTTCACCAGCCGGGCATTTCTGATCAGGATACGGCTCATGAACGCGCGTCCCCGTGGCTGACACTGGCTGGCTGCTTGAACCGGAACGGCATGACCCATCACTCACTGCTAAAATGTTATGTTATAACACTGTATACCAGTGGGTATTTCCCCGTCATCCTCTTCTTGCATTACAGGCAATCCGCATGCGCGTTTCTCACACTTCTGCCGCCGAACCCTACGCCGACACTGAACTGGCCTGCCTGGCGGGGGCCAAGGCTGCGCTGTATCGCTGGGCAGCGACGGTCGCCACGCGTGACGTCGACCAGGTGCTGGCGCTTTATGCACCAGATGCGATCCTGGTGCCGACCCTGTCGAACCAGGTACGGGACTGCGACGACAGCCGTCGCAACTACTTCGACAACTTCCTGGCCAATGATGGGCTGGTGTGTGACATCCAGGTATTCAAGAAACGGGTAAGCCGCAAGCTCGGCACCGTGGTGGTCGGTGGGCTCTATACGTTCGTCTATCGCCAAGCAGGCGTTCAGCGGGTGGTGCCCGCGCGCTTCCTGTTCACCTTTGAACGGATCGACGACCAGTGGCTGATCACCGGGCACCACTCGTCGATCGAGGCCTGAGGGTGGTGCCAGCAGGCGGCCGAGGTTCGCATCCGCCGCGAGCACGAGATGCGGCTACCGCCGAGGGTGGCTCGGTGGGCCCTACATCTGCCGCAGCACTGCGTATATTTCAGCCACGATCTGGCAGCTGGCCTGCTCCACCGTGCCTTCATTGCGGCACAGCACCCAGCCCTGTTCGGCAACCGCACGTTCGAACGCCTCGGTACAGGCTACTTGTTCATCCAGGGTGTGGATGACGGTACTGCGCAGCCCGCGGGTGCGCGCAGCCGCCCGGGCCCAGGAGGTTTCGGCGCCGGTGACCACGCCCACGTGCAGGTCCGGCACCTGCACGCCGCGCTCAAGGTTCAACTGCAGGATCTGCGCAAACGGCACGCTGCGGCGGAAGGCTGCGTCCGACGGGTACCAGCGATCGATCAGGATGATGCTGCCGGCCGGTTGCCGGGGCAGCACGTTTCGGGAAATCCAGGCACGGCTGTCGGCAAAGCGTTGGCAAACCTCATGCTCCAGCGCCTGGCAAGGGTTGCGGGCAAGCCTGTTGACCAAGGCCATGGTATCGCCGCGGTAGGGATCGTTGTTTCTCTCGCACAGGCGGACCACCTTGTGCCCGCCCAGCCTGAGGGCTTTCGTAACGGCTTCCAGCAAGGTGGTCTTGCCGGTGCCTTTAGGGCCATCGATAGAGACAAAAAGCGGACGGTTCATCGTTCAAAACCCATAAGCGCAAGCGCGGGATGAGAGCATTGATCACACCCCGCTTCAAGCGCTTGCGCTCAAGGAGTACATTTGTACCCCACCCGGGACAGGCGGCCCATTCGCTAGCGCGCGGGTGCCGCCCCGTCAGGCGTTTTACCCACGCCGATGGCACGCAATAGGATGTAACACCGCGAGACCGCTGCGGGTCACCAACTCGGATGCACTGGTGGCGCCGTTGCTGGCAGGCGTCGCGCTTGCCGAACTGCCAGAGTTCATTGCGGCGCACTACCTGGCCGATGGCCGCCTGGAACGGGTATTGCCGGCATGGCGCATGACCCAGGGCGGCCTGTATTTCGTCACCACTGCGGCGCGGAGTCGGCCACGCAAGGTACAGGCATTGGCCGATTTCTTTGTCGAGCGGTTGTCTGCCGCCGCCTGGCGGGGCCCTCGGGCTGAGGGCTGAGCGCAGCTACCTGCGGGTGAAACGATTGGGGCCACCCTGCAGGCAGCCCCAAAGCGTCAGCTGGAGACTCAGGGCCGCATTGCGCTGGCCCTTTCACGGCGCCAGGACGCGCCCACCAAGGTGGGCTGCCCAGGCTCAGACCGCCAGCGCGCGCTCACGCAGCTCGCTGTTGAGGATGCGGTCGTTTTCGCTGTAGTCGACCGGGCAGTCGATCACGTGCACGCCTGGGGTCTTGATGCAGTGCTCCAGCAGTGGCAGCAGGCCGTCGGCGCTTTCCACGCGGTGGCCATTGGCGCCGTAGGCTTCGGCATACTTGACGAAGTCCGGGTTGCCGTAGTCCAGGCCGAAATCGGTGAAGCCCATGTTGGCCTGCTTCCAGCGGATCATGCCGTAGCCATCGTCACGCAGGATCACCACGGTGATGTGCATGCCCAGGCGCACGGCGGTTTCCAGTTCCTGGCTGTTCATCATGAAGCCGCCGTCACCGCACACCGAAATCACCGGGCGATCCGGGTAGACCAGGTGTGCAGCCATGGCCGATGGCAAGCCGGCGCCCATGGTCGCCAGGGCGTTGTCCAGCAGCACGGTGTTCGGCTTGTGCGCCTTGTAGTTACGGGCGAACCAGATCTTGTAGATGCCGTTGTCCAGGGCCACGATGCCTTCGGACGGCAGCACGCGACGAATGTCGGCCACCAGGCGCTGTGGGTAGACCGGGAAGCGGTCGTCGTCGGCGCCTTCGGCGATCTGGGCTTCGTTGGCTTCACGAATTGCCATGAGGCGGGTGAAGTCCCAGTGCGAAGTGTCGCCCAGGCCTTCAGCGATCTGCCACACGGCGTTGGCGATGTCGCCGATCACTTCAACCTGCGGGAAGTACACGGCATCGACTTCGGCGGAGCGGAAGTTGATATGGATGACTTCGGTGCCGCCACGCACCATGAAGAACGGCGGCTTCTCGATCACATCGTGGCCGATGTTGACGATCAGGTCCGCCGCTTCGATCGCACGGTGCACGAAATCGCCGGACGACAGCGCGGCGTTACCCAGGAAGCGCGGGCTGCGCTCGTCAACCACACCCTTGCCCAGCTGGGTGGTGACGAATGGGATACCGGTATTATCGACCAGTTGCTTGAGGACCTTGGCGGTCATCTTGCGGTTGGCGCCGGCGCCGATCACCAGGATAGGGCTACGTGCGGTGCGCAATTTCTCGATGGCAGCTTCAATGGCCACGTGCTCGGCCAGCGGGCGGCGGTGCAGGCTGCGCGGGATCGGCAGCGCGTCGGTCTGCTCGGCGGCGATGTCTTCCGGCAGTTCCAGGTGCACGGCACCCGGCTTTTCTTCTTCAGCCAGGCGGAAGGCTTCACGCATGCGCGAAGGGATGTTGTCGGCCGAAGCGAACTGGTGGGTGTACTTGGTGATGGGGTCCATCATGCCGCACACGTCGATGATCTGGAAGCGGCCCTGCTTGGACTTCTTGATCGGCTTCTGGCCGGTGATCATCATCATCGGCATGCCACCGAGGTAGGCATAGGCGCTGGCCGTAACCAGGTTGGTGGCACCCGGCCCGAGGGTCGACAGGCTGACGCCGGTCTTGCCGGTCAGGCGACCGTAGGTAGCCGCCATGAAGCCTGCAGACTGCTCGTGACGGGTCAGTACCAGTTTGATCTTCGACTTGCGCAGGGATTCGAGCAGGTCGAGGTTTTCCTCACCAGGAATGCCGAATACATACTCGACACCTTCGTTTTCCAGACATTGCACAACGACATCGGCGGCCTTGGCCATTTAGGGTACTACCTCAAAATCTTTGGGGGATTGCAGCGAGATCGGCTGCGTGACTGAGATGTTGCAGGATGTCTCAGTGCCGCGCATCGTAGGCCCTCTGGTTAATAATAATAAATATATTGTTATGATGCGTGGCATCACAGTTCGTTATAAATGCAATGACTACGAAAGGTCGTACGCCCCAATGAACCTCAAGGCACTGCGTTGCTGCGTCGAAATCGTCCGCCAAGGCAGCTTCACCAAAGCAGCGCAACACCTGCACATAGCCCAGCCTGCGTTAAGCATGGCGGTTACCCGGCTGGAGGAAGAGCTGGGCGTGACCCTGTTCAACCGCACCACCCGCAAGGTGCTGCTCACGGCCGAGGGCGAGCAGTTCCTGCCACGCATAGCCTCGGCCCTGCGCGAAATGGATGTGGCCCGGCAGGAGCTGCGCGACATGGCGGACCTCAAGCGCGGCGAAGTACGCCTGGGTATCCCGCCAATGTTCGGCCTGCACTATGTGCCAGGCTTGATGAACGCGTTCCGTCAGTCGTACCCCGGTATCGCCATGACCGTGTTCGAGGGCAGCGCCGCCGACATCGGCCAGCGCCTCGAACAACGGGAAATCGACCTGGCGTTGCTGGAATCGCGGCGCGTACCGCAGGACAAGGAGTCGATCCTGCTGGGCAGCGACGAGATGCTGGCGTGCATGCACCCCGACCACCCTTATGCCGGCAAGGCATTTCTCACCGCCGAAGACCTGCGCAATACCGACATGGTGGTATTCGACCGGACCTTCGTGCAGCGCCACCTGCTGGACGCATTTTTCGCCGAACACGGCATTACCTACCAAGTGGCCCTGCAGAGCAATTTCGTCTCGCTGGTGGTGCAGGCAGCACTGGACAACATGGGCGTGGCCACCCTGCTGCGCTCGGTGCAGCAGCGTACACCGGGCATTGTCGGCGTACCCTTCCGCCCGGCACAGCAGATGAGCTTCAGGTTGTGCTGGCGTTCAGGGGAATACCTGTCGCTGGCCAGCAAACGCTTCATCGATTTCGCCGCACAAACGCATTATCTGGAGCGCTGATCGGCGCTTGGCGCCTGGTTTGAGCGGCGGCGCTGCCTCGACGTTGCGCCCACCGATTGACTATCATCCCGCCTTGAACGTTTCAGCATGTTTCAACATAGGCCCAACAAGGGATTCAGATGTCAGTCCAGCAACTCCCCCCGCCGCCCAGCAAAAGCGCCGTCGCCAAGATGGAAGCCGCCATGGCGCTGGGCAGCTTCGCCATCGGTACCGGTGAATTTTCCATCATGGGCCTGATGCCCGACATTGCCAGCAACCTGCAGTTGAGCGAACCGCAAGTGGGCCACGCCATCAGTGCCTATGCGCTGGGGGTCATGGTCGGTGCGCCGACCCTGGCGATTCTGGGCGCCAAACTGCTGCGCAAGCACATGCTGCTGCTGTTGATGCTGCTGTATGCGCTGGGCAACCTGGCCACCGCCCTCGCCCCTTCCTTCAGTGGCCTGGTGGCTTTCCGCTTCATCAGCGGCCTGCCCCACGGTGCCTATTTCGGCATCGCCGCGGTGGTGGCCTCGAGCATGGTTGCCAAGGACCAGCGTGCCGGGGCCGTGGCCCGGGTGATGCTGGGCCTGACGCTGGCCATGCTGCTGGGCAACCCTGTAGCCACCTTCCTCGGCCAGTACTTTGGCTGGCGCTCGGCGTTCGTGCTGGTCGGCGTGATCGCCCTGTGCACCATTGCCCTGGTCTGGCGCTTCGTGCCCCAGCCGCACGATGAGGTGCGCAGCGACCCACGCAAGGAACTGCGCGCCTTTGCCCTGCCGCAAGTGTGGATGGCACTGGGCATCGCGGCCATTGGCTTTGCCGGCATGTTCTGTGTATTCAGCTACCTGGCGCCGACCATGCTGCAGGTGACCCAGGTCGCGCCGCAGTGGATTCCGTTCGGCCTGGCGGCCTTCGGTGTGGGCGGTATCGTTGGCAACATTGCAGGTGGCAAGCTGTTCGACCGGTTGCAGTTCCGTGCGGTGGGGTTGGTGCTGGTTTGGTCGATCGCCGTGCTGCTGTTCTTCACCGTCGCCGCGCAGGCGCTCTGGAGCCTGCTGCTGGGCATCGGCCTGGTGGGCACCATGATCGCCCTGGCGGCACCGTTGCAGATCCGCTTGATGGACATTGCCCATGAAGCGCCAAGCCTGGCCGCAGCGTCGAACCATGCCGCGTTCAACCTGGCCAATGCACTGGGGCCTTGGCTGGGCGGTATGGCGATTACCGCCGGCATGGGCTGGACCAGCACCGGCTACATCGGCGCGGCGACCGCGCTGGTTGGGCTGGGCATCTACCTGCTCGCCCGGCGGATGCGTGGTGGGCATTGACCCGGCAGCGGTGCTGGGCAGGGGTAGGTTCAGCGTCACACGGCGTTCGATGAACCTCCCCCATTGCTGAACTCACTACCATCAGCACCAGCCGCAGGCTGGGTTCATTCCTTCCCCTTCCTAGGAGATCACGATGCAATACGTAAAGCTGGGTAGCACCGGCCTGGATATTTCCAGGCTGTGCCTGGGTTGCATGACGTTCGGCGATCCGGATGCCGGCACCCACCCCTGGACCTTGGGCGAAGAGGCCAGCCGGCCGATCATTCGCCATGCCGTCGAGCAAGGCATCAACTTCTTCGACACTGCCAACAGCTACTCTGCCGGCACGTCGGAAGTGATCGTCGGCAAACTGCTGAAGGCCTTCACGCGCCGTGAAGAAACGGTCATCGCCACCAAGGTGTTCTACCCACCGAACATGGGGCAAGGCACCCACCGGCCCAATGAACAGGGCTTGTCCCGCAAGGCGATCATGGCCAGCATCGACGCCAGCCTCACGCGCCTGGGCACCGACTATGTGGACCTGTACCAGATTCACCGCTGGGACTACCACACGCCCATCGAGGAAACCATGGAAGCCCTGCACGACGTGGTCAAGGCTGGCAAGGCGCGCTACATCGGCGCTTCGTCGATGTACGCCTGGCAGTTCGCCAAGGCTCAGCAGGTGGCGGCCAACAACGGCTGGAGCCGCTTCGTTTCGATGCAGAACCACCTCAACCTGCTGTACCGCGAAGAAGAACGCGAGATGATCCCGCTGTGCCTGGACCAAGGCGTGGGCTTGTTGCCCTGGAGCCCGATGGCCCGCGGCCGCCTCACGCGCCCCAACGGCCAGCAGACCGACCGCACCCGTAGCGACCTGTCCGGGCAGTCGTTCTATAAAGCTACCGAGGTCGAAGATGGCCGGGTCATCGATGTCGTCGAGCAGATTGCCGGCGAACGGGGGGTGCCAATGGCCCAGGTCGCGCTGGCATGGGTGTTGGGCAAAAACGGCGTAAGCGCACCGATCGTCGGCGCCTCCAAACCCGCCCATCTGGACGATGCGCTGGCCGCGCTGTCGGTGCAGCTCAGTGCCGATGAAGTGGCACGGCTGCAGGCGCCGTATATCCCGCACGCGGTGGCAGGCTTCAAGTAGCGTGGGCCTTTGCCTGCACGCCGGGTATGCCCGGCGTGCTGGCCAATGACGACGAAAGTATTACAATGCGCGTCCTCGCATTTGAATATTTTCTCTCATGAAATCACTGCTTTATGCCGTAACTCTACTATTTTCCTTTAGCTTCCCCGCGTGGGCCACACCCCCTGCCACCTTCACCGAGGCCAAGGTCGTGGCCAAGCAGAAGGTGTACCTGGACCAAGCCAGCAGCGCCATGGGCGACCTGTATTGCGGCTGCAAATGGACCTGGGTCGGCAAGTCCGGTGGGCGGGTCGATGCGGCGTCGTGCGGCTATCAGACGCGCAAGCAGCAAAATCGCGCCGAGCGCACCGAATGGGAACACATCGTGCCGGCCTATACCTTCGGCAACCAGCGCCAATGCTGGAAGAACGGTGGGCGCGAGCATTGTGTGGACAGCGACCCCGTGTTCCGCGCCATGGAGGCCGACCTGTTCAACCTGTACCCGGCCGTGGGTGAGGTCAATGGCGACCGCAGCAACTTCAACTACGGCATGGTCAGCGGCAACGCCGGCGAATACGGCCAGTGCACCACCAAGGTGGATTTCGCCCAGCGCGTCGCCGAGCCTCGTGACGAAGTCAAAGGCCTGGTGGCCCGTACCACCTTCTACATGTACGACCGCTATCGCCTGAACATGTCGCGCCAGCAGCAACAAGTGCTGATGGCCTGGGACAAGCAGTACCCGGTGTCAGCGTGGGAAAAGGAGCGCGACCGCCGCATCGCCGCGATCATGGGGCATGCCAACCCTTTCGTCAGCGGCCAGCGCAAGTGGACGGCTGATTACAAACCCAGCGGGGTTGGCGTGGCGCAATCGGCGCCCGCCCAGGCACCAGGCAAGCCGGGCCAGGCCAATGCCGGGGCGCCGGGTTCGGTGCTGGGCAACCGCAACAGCCACGTCTACCACCTGGCAGTGGGTTGCCCCGGCTACACCCAGGTAGCGGCCAAGAACCAGGTCAGTTTCGCCAACGAAGGTGAGGCGCAGGCGGCAGGTTACCGCAAGGCCGGTAACTGCCGCTGACGGCGCGCGGGCGCGCCACAGCGCCGCCTTCTATCAGCCGTTTACCAGGTTCGCAGGCCGCTCGCCCGCCAGCGCGCTGAGCAGGTTGTCCACTGCACAGCGCGCCATGGCCTGGCGGGTTTCCTGGGTCGCAGAGCCGATGTGCGGGGTTGCTACCACGTTGTCCAACTGCAGCAGTGGCGAGTCTATCGGCAACGGCTCCTGCACGAACACATCCAGCCCTGCACCACGGATACGCCTGGCGCGCAACGCGTCGATCAGCGCAGCCTCGTCCACCACCCGCCCGCGGGAAATGTTTACCAGAATCGCCTCGGGCTTCATCAACCCCAGCTCACGCGCACCGATCAGCCCTTCAGTACTGGCACTGAGCGGTACCGTCAGGCAGACGAAGTCCGCTTGCTGCAACAGCGCGTCCAGGCTGCACTGGCGCGCAGCGTGGCGTGCTTCCACGTCGGGCTTGGCGCGCTGGCTGTGGTACAGCACGCGCATGCCAAAGCCTGCGGCAGCACGCCGGGCCAACGCTTCGCCAATGCGGCCCATGCCGACGATGCCCAGCGTCTTGCCATGCACATCACAGCCAAAATGCGCCGGCCCCAGGTTGGCCTGCCAATGGCCTTCACGCACCCAGTTGGCCAGCTCCACCACCCGCCTGGCGGTCGCCAGGATCAAGGCGAAACCGGTGTCCGCCGTGGTTTCGGTCAGCACGTCCGGGGTATTGGTCAGCATCACGCCACGGCGGCTGAGCTGCGCAACGTCGTAGTTGTCCACCCCGACCGAAACGCTGGACACAACCTCCAGCTGCGGCGCCAAATCGAGCAGGCTGGCGTCCAGGCGCAGGCTGGCGCCCAGCAACCCGTGCGCCCCTGGCAAGGCATCGCGCAGGCGCGCCAGGCCATCGGGCTGGGCAATGTCCACCCAGGTCACGTCCACCTGGGCGTGCAGGCGCGCCATCAGGTCATCGGAAAGGCGCTTGTACAAGACGATTCGTTTTTTCATTGCAGTCATTCCTAAGGGTTCAGCGCCAGGCGCGTGCCATTGCGTTTGGCCCGGCCGGAGGTCTGGGAAGTATTGAGGGCGGCCGTCAGCGCCACGGCAGTCAGCAGCGCACCGCACATGAACAGGTACGAGGCGCCAGGACCACCCGTGGCGCCATTGAGGTAGCCCACCAGCCAGGAGCCGCCGAAAGAGCCCAGCGCCCCCATGCTGTTGATCAGCGCCATGGCACCCCCGGCGACATTGGCCGGCAGTATCTCGGGCACGATGGCGAAGAACGGGCCATAGGGCGCGTACATGCAGGCGCCAGCGACCACCAGCAGCGCGTACGACCACCAGAAGTGATCGGTGCCCAGGGCATAAGAGCCATAGAACGCCACGGCAGCGATCAGCAGCGGCGGCCACACGAAGCGCTTGCGCTTTTGCACGCGGTCAGAGGCCCAGGACACGCCCACCATGGCCACTACCGCCGCCAGGTAAGGCACCGAGGCCAGCCAGCCGGCCTGCACAATGTCGACATTGGCCGCCTGCTTGAGGATCGACGGCAACCACAGCACGAAGCCGTACACGCCAATGCTCCAGCAGAAGTACTGCAGCGCCAGGATGATCACCTGCGGCGAGCGGAATGCCTCGCGGTAGTTCTTGACCGGCTTGATGCCCTGCTGCTCGGCCGTCAGCGCCTGTTGCAGGTCTGCTTTTTCCTGGGCGCTCAGCCAGCTGACCTGGGCTGGGCGGTCATCCACCAGGCGCCACCAGAAGAACGCCCAGATCACCGCCGGCAGGCCCTCGATGATGAACATCCAGCGCCAGTCGTAATGCTTGATCAGGTAACCCGACACCACCGACATCCACAGGATGGTGACCGGGTTGCCGAGCATCAGGAAGGTGTTGGCGCGGGAGCGCTCGGCACGGGTGAACCAGTGGCACAAGTACACCAGCATGGCGGGCATCACTGCGGCCTCGACCACGCCCAGCAGGAAGCGGATGCCGATCAGCATGTAGACATTGCTGACCATCCCGGTAAGCGTGGCCAAACCGCCCCAGAGGATCAGGCAGACGAATATCAGCTTCTTCACGCTGCGTTTTTCAGCGTAGATGGCCCCAGGTACCTGGAAGAAGAAGTAGCCAAGGAAGAACAACGCCCCCAGCAAGGACGACAGCACGGGCGTGATGTGCAGGTCTTCGGCCATGCCCGAGGCGGCGGCGAAGCCGTAGTTGGCGCGGTCCAGATAAGCCAGGCTGTAGGTGAAGAACACGATCGGGATGATGTACCACCAGCGACGCGGTGCCAGTTTTTGGCTTTGCATGGTCTGTGACTCCTGAGCTTGTTGTTTTTGTGGCAACAGGTGATTCCGGTTAAAGCATTCAGGCACTTCTGCGCAGGTCGTAGGCCTCCAGTTCGTGACGCAGCGGCAGCCCTTCCATGTCGCCGCGCGATTGCACGGCGCGGCTGCCGCACCAGTTGCCTCGCGCCACCGCCTCTGCCACTGGGCGCCCCTCGAGCAGTGCGCTGAGCACGCCCACGGCGAACGCATCACCGGCGCCGACGGTGTCCACCACACGGCTGACGGCTACAGGGGCGACCTGGCCCTCGCCGTTGCCATTGCGCCAGTAGGCCCCGGCGTCGCCCAGCTTGATCACCACCAGTTCCACGCCTTGGTCGAGGTAGAACGCTGCGATATCGGCGGGGCTGTGCTGGCCCGTCAGCAGGCGGCCCTCTTCCAGGCCTGGCAAGACCCAGTCGGCTTTGCTCGCCAGGGCATTGATTTCGCGCACCATGCTGGCCTGGTCCGGCCATAGCGAGGGCCGCAGGTTGGGGTCGAACGAGATGCTGCGCCCGGCTGCACGCATGGCGTCGAGCAGCCCGTGCGACAGTGCCCGGCAGCTGTCCGACAGCGCCGGCGGGATGCCCGTGGCATGCAGGTGGCGCGCTTGCAGCAAGCCAGGTTGCAGCAGCGCAGGCGACAGCCGGCTGGCTGCCGACCCCCGGCGGAAGTATTCGACCGCGGGGTCGCTGCCATCATCGCAACGGGCCTTGAGCTGGAAGCCGGTGGCGCAGTGGCCATCCACTTCCACCGCCGAACAGTCCAGGCCTTCACGGCGCAGGCTGTCGAGCACGAAGCGCCCCAGCGAGTCGTCACCTACCCGGCTCAGCCAGCGCACCTTGAAGCCCAGCCGTGCCAGGCCGATGGCCACGTTACTGTCCGCGCCGGCGATACGCTTGCCGAACTGCCCGACACTGGCCAGGTCGCCGCAGTGCTCGGCGACGAACATGGCCATGGTTTCGCCAAAGCACAGCACGTCATGCTCATGCATGGGCCACCTCCTGGTCAGCACCCAGCAGCGACAGGCTGTGCACCTGGGCCCGGGTCAGGGCCAACAGGTCGTCGCCGGCCAGGGGATACTCGACGGCGCGTACCACCCCAGGGGCGAATTCGGCCAGTTGCTCGGCCCAGGCGCGCAGGTCTGATGCTTGCGGCGGCACGGCGACCAGGCGGCCGTCGGCACGGCGCTGTACGCCCTTGCAATGCACATAGCGCACCCACCGGCCAAGTTGCCGGGCAGCGTGCAACGCCACCTCGCCCTGCCAGTGCCAATTACCGATATCGAACGTCATGCCCAGGTTCAGGCCGCATGCATCGGCCTGCTCGAAGAAGCGCTGCAGGGGCTCGATTCTGCCGCCTTGCAGGGTCTGGTCGTTTTCCACCAACAGCAACGGCCCCTGCGCTGGCAGCAGCGCCGCCAAGGCCGAAAGGTCGCAGTGTTCATCGAAATGGCCCAAGGACACTTTCAGCGCCACCGCGCCCAGCGCCCGCGCGGTGTCCAGTTTGTGCACCAGCGAAGGGTCGGGCACGCCCTGCGCCGTCCACAGCTCCAGAGGGGTCGAATACAGGCACTCCATGCCCAACCCGGCAATCACGGCACCCAGTGCCGCGGTATCGGGTGCACTGGCGAACAATTCTTCACGCAACTCCACCCGGCTGACGCCTGCGGCGGCCAGCAGGTCGAGAAACTGCTCCTGGCCACGTTGCCGGACAAAGTCGGCGCCATAGCTGGAGAGGCTGATGGAAACGGGGTTCGGGTACATTGTTTTTATCCTTTTGAAACCGGTTTCATTTTTATACGGCAGCGTCAGGCACAAGGCCTGCCGTTGCTCACTGGGGTCGGGTCGAGCCGCGGATGACCAGGTTGGCCTTGAATTCGATGCGCCGTGCCGCTGCGCCATCGCCACGAAGCCGGCCGAGCAGGCTTTCAAAGGCTGCTATGCCGATGCGTTCGGTAGGCTGGGCCAATGCCGTGATGCCAGTGCCGACCAGGGGGTACCAGTCCAGATCGTCTAGTGCGACCAGGCCGACATCGGCAAACAGATTGCACCCGGCGTCATGCAGGGCACGGGTCACGGCCAGGGTGGCAACACCGTTGCAGGTAAAAATGGCTTGCGGGCCATGACCCCGGTCAGCCAGGAACGCGGCCAACCGCCCTGCCAGGCCAGCGCCGGTTTCCAGCACCTGCTGGCGCATGCCTGGGCGGCGGCTGACCGAGGCCCCGAACGCCTGCACCCGCTCCAGGCGCGAGCTGGTGCCATCGAGCGGCTCGCTCACCGCCAGGATATCCCGGTAGCCGCGTGCCTGCAGGTGGTCCAGGGCCTGCTCGACGGCGTCGGCATTGTCCAGGCCGACCAGGTCGGCGTTCAGTTCAGGGAGTTGACGGTCGACCAGCACCATGGGCAGGTCGCGCTGGAGGTTGAGCAGTTCGCCCGGGTGGTGCCCCAGCGTGTTCACGATCAGGCCTTCGACGTTGTAGCTCTGCAGGGCGACCAGGTGGTGGCGCTCCTGGTCGTCGTCACGGTTGGTGTTGCACACCACCAGGCTGTAGCCATGCTGGCGGCAGGCGGTTTCCACGCCATGCATCACCGCTACGGAATAGGGGTTGAGAATATCGGCAACCAGCATGCCGATCAGGCGCGTCTGCCCGCGCTTGAGGCCACGGGCCATTTGGTTGGGGCGGTAGCCAAGGCGTTCGATGACCTCGGCCAGGCGCTTGGCGGTGGCGTCGGCCAGCAACTGGCGATCGCCACCGATGTAGCGCGAGACGGTGGCTTTGGAAACGCCAGCCACTCGCGCGACTTCGCTGATGGTGACCCGTTCGCGGGCATGGGCAGGCGCGTCGGTCATGGGTGTCCTTATGATTATTAGGTGGACGATGAAACCGGTTTCAATACACCAAAACTTGGTGCTTTCGTCAATATGCCGTTGGTCGGCCGAAGCGACCGGGCTGGCCAGCCGGGCAAGGCCAGGTTCGGCGACACAATGCCTTCGCCGAACCTGAGGCAACCCCCTCTCAGCGCAATGCCTTCACATCCCCGGCGGTAACCGCCCCCGCCTGGTTACCCCAGCTGGTCCTGATGAAGTTCACCACCTCGGCAACTTCCTGGTCGCTCAGGCGCCAGCCAAACGCTGGCATGGTGAAGTTCGACGGTGCGGTGTGCGTCGCCGGCACCGTGCCACCTGCCAGCACCACATGGATCAGCGAGGTGGCGTCCGCCGTCTGCACCACCGGGTTGCCGGCCAGGGCCGGGAACACACGGGTGTAGCCCTGGCCATCGGTTCGGTGGCAAGCCGCACAGTTGTCGATGTACACCGCGGCGCCAGGCTTGCTGTCGTCACCGCGCCACAGGGCATCGGCCACCTGCTTGTCGTAGACATGCGGCTGGTCGTTCGGGTCGTTGGGCGGCAGGGTCTTCAGGTAACGGGCAATCGCCGTCAGGTCGGCATCGGTCATGTACTGCATGCTGTGCTCGACCACGTCGCTCATGCCGCCGAACACCGCACTGCGGTCACTGCGCCCGGTCTTGAGAAACTGCACCAGCTCGGCTTCGCTCCAACTGCCCAGGCCGTCCTTGTGATCGCCGCGCAGGTTCTTGGCGATCCAGCCCTCCAATGGCGCGCTGCCGGCAAGGAACTGCTTGCCCTCGGCCGGGCTCAGCGCCTTTTCCTGCATGGTCAGCGCCCGCGGGGTGTGGCAGGCACCGCAATGCCCCAGGCCTTCGACCAGGTACGCGCCACGGTCGACCACCGGGTCAGCCGCTGCCGAGGCTTGCCAGGGCGTTGCCGCAGGCGCGAACAGGCCACGCCAGATGGCCAACGGCCAACGCATGCTCAGCGGCCAGGGAATATCGGTAGCCTGGTTGGGCTGCTCCACCGGCTCGACGCCCTTCATGAAATAGGCGTACAGCGCCTGCATGTCCTGCTCGGTGATGCGCGCATACGAAGGGTATGGCATGGCCGGGTACAGGGTGCTGCCGTCCTTGCCGATGCCTTTGCGTACAGCCTGGTCGAAGTCTTCGAAGCTGTAATGGCCAATGCCACTGGCGGACGGGGTGATATTGGTGGAGTACACCGTGCCGATAGGTGTTTGCATCGGCAGGCCACCGGCGAAGGGCTTGCCTCCCTTGGCGGTGTGGCAGGCCACACAGTCACCGGCGCGGGCCAGGTATTCACCCTGGCGCACCTGCGCATCCTCAGCGGCTACGGCCTGGCCAGCCACACCGGCGCCCAGTAGCAGGGTTGCGATCAACATTGTCTTCATGCTCATCGCTCCTCAAGCCTGGACCAGCGGGCCGGGGTTTTTCAGGTACTGCTCACGGATGGCCCGAGCCGACCAGTAGGTCAGCGCCGCCACCAGCCCGGTGGGGTTGTAACCCAGCCCCTGGGGGAATGCAGATGCCCCCGGAACGAACACATTGTGTACATCCCAGCACTGCAGATAACGGTTGAGCGCGCTGGTTTTCGGGTCGGTGCCCATTATCGCGCCGCCGTTCAGGTGGGTGGTCTGGTAGCTGGCGGTGTTGAAGTGGTCCTTGACCTTCTTGCCCAGCACGGCAATGGCCTTGGGGTTCATCGCCTGGGCAATCTTGCTCAGCTTGTCGACCATGAACTGGTTCATCCTGATGTCGTTTTCCTGCCAGTCGAAGGTCATGCGCAACAGTGGCTGGCCGTAGGCGTCCCGGTAGGTCGGGTCCAGGTCCAGGTAATTGCCACGGTAGGACTGGTGGGCGCCGTGGGCGTCCATCGACACCTGGTGGGTGTAATAGTCCGCCGTGGCCTTCTTCCAGGCGCTGCCCCAGGCCGGGGTGCCAGGCGGGTTGGCAGTACCGGCGATGGGCCGGCTGCCAGCCTGGTTCACCCACATTGGCGAGCCACCGACGAAGCCGTGCGGGCCATGGTCGAAGTTGTCGGCGTTGAAGTCATCGATGGCAATGCCATTGCCACCGGCGCCGATGAAGTTGTTGGTGTAGGTGTCCTTGTCGAAGAACGCCTTGACCGTACCCATGTTCTGGTAGGCAAAGTTGCGCCCGACCACACCCTCGTTGCTCACCGGGTCGTAGGGTTTGCCGATACCGGAAAGCAGCATCAAGCGCACGTTGTTGAACTGGAACGCCGCCAGGATCACCAAGTCGGCCGGCTGCTCCACCTCGCGCCCCTGGGCGTCGATGTAGGTCACGCCGGTAGCCTTGCGCTTGCTGTCGTCCAGGTTCACCCGCAGCACATGGGCGTTGGCCCGCAACTCGAAATTCGGCACTTGGCGCAGCGCTGGCAGAATATTCACATTCGGCGATGCCTTGGAATACATGTAGCACACGTAGCCGCTGCAGAAACCACAGAAGTTGCACGGCCCCATCTGCGCGCCGTAGGGGTTGGTGTAAGGCCCTGACGTGTTGGCCGAAGGCAGGTTGTAGGGCTTGTAGCCCAGGCTGCTGGCGGCCTTTTCGAACAGCCTGGCCGACACCACGTTCTTCTGCGCCGGCAGCGGGAACGGGTTGGAACGGTCGGGTGCATAAGGGTTGCCACCCCGCCCCTCACCTACCAGCTGGCCCTTGACCGTCCAGGCCTGGCCGGACGTGCCGAACACTTTCTCGGCAAAGTCGAAATACGGTTCCAGCTCTTCGTAGCTGACGCCGAAGTCCTGGATCGTCATGCCTTCGGGGATGAACTTGCGCCCGTAGCGCTCCTCGTAATGGCTGCGCAGGCGCAACTCCACCGGGTCTACCCGGAAATGCACACCCGACCAATGCAAGCCTGCCCCACCTACGCCCTTGCCAGGCAGGAAGGCGCCCAGTTGGCGGTTGGGCAGTGCCACGTCGTTCACGCTATGGCGAATGGTGACGGTTTCTTTCGACACGTCGACGAACAGCTTCTTGCGCACGCTGTAGGTCAGCTCGTCGATTACCTGCGGGTAGCTACCCTCCGGGTAGGTGTCCTGCATCGGCCCGCGCTCCAGGGCCACCACCTGCAGGCCGGCTTCGGTCAACTCCTTGGCCATGATCGCACCCGACCAGCCAAAACCGACGATGACGGCATCCACCTTTTTCAAAACAGTCGCCATGCCTCAGGCCCTCTCGCCGCGGATCGATACAGCCGGGAACGGGTACGGCTCGTTGCGCTCCACCCAGTCCATGAAGTCGGCGCGCGCGCCCGGAAAGCCGATCTGGGTCCAGCCGACCATGCCCTTGTTGCCGCCATGAATCGGGTCACAGAAGAACCCCTCACGGGTGTTCTGCACCAGCAGGCTGAAGAATACCGCGGCCGGTACTGCCTCGAATGCCAGCTCACCCGCCTCGACTTTGCCGAGTATCCGGTCCTGGGTAGCGCTGTCTTGGGCAGCGAACACTTGCCCACTGTTGGCCTTGCACCAGCCATCCACTGCGGCGATGCCCAGGCGGTAGATCTGCTGCGGGTTCAACTGCAGTTGATAGCCCAGTTCGGGTGGGGCGTCGGCGTTGAACGGGCCTTGCATGTACCACTGGGCCCCGGTCGCGTAGGGGGTATTCATCTGCCGGTCTATGAACTCGGCGGCCCCGGCTTCGAGCGCACCGGGCCCGAGGGCATCGGCAGGGATGATGCGCGCTACGGCGGCCTGCACGAAGGCCCATTCCTCGGCACTGAAGAAGGTTGGCTGGTACGTGCCCGCCGGTGGCGCTGCCGGCACCTTCGGTTCCTGCTGCGGCGCGGCCAGCAGCTGGCTGGCACCTGCCCCGAGCCCGGTGCTGGCGACGGTCACCACGGGGATCAAGGTCAAGGTCTTGCGCAGAAAGTCCCTGCGCGGGTTGTCGGGAGCATGTTCGGGCATGGTGAATCCTCATCGGCTGCGGGCGGCCTTATAAGCGCCATCTAGTGTTGTGCGGGCGAGTCTTGTTGGCCCTTCAAAAAGACAGCCAAGTAATCTAGCGCGTTCAGAAATCTTTTGAAACCGGTTTCAGTCTTGACATTGCGATCACGGGTATTGACCCGCGCATAGGCCTGGGCGACGAAGCCCATTACAATGGGCCTACCCCATTCGATACCCAGGCCATGATTCAGTCCGACCTCGACCTGTTCGGCCCTCAGCCACAACGCCTGGCAAGCGAAACCGTGCTGTTGCCCGGGTTTGCCCTGGGCGATGTCGAACCACTGCTCGACGCGTTGCGCCCGGTGCTGCGTGCCGCACCGTTTCGGCACATGCACACGCCCGGCGGCCTGCGCATGGCGGTGGCGCTGAGCAATTGCGGCACATTGGGCTGGGTCAGTGATGCACAGGGTTACCGCTACAGCCGTTCGGACCCGCTGACCGGCCAGCCTTGGCCTGCCTTGCCGCCGATATTGCTCACCCTGGCCAACCGCGCTGCCGCCATGGCCGGTTTCGACGGTTTCACCCCGGACGCCTGCCTGATCAACCATTACCTGCCGGGCACACGTTTGAGCCTGCACTAGGACCGCGACGAGCACGATTTTGGCCAACCGATCGTTTCACTGTCGCTGGGCCTGCCGGCGGTGTTCCTGTTCGGCGGGTTGCAGCGGGCCGACAAAACCCAGCGCATTGCCCTCAGCCACGGCGATGTGCTGGTGTGGGGCGGCGAAGACCGCCTGCGCTTTCATGGCGTACTGCCGATCAAGCCCGGCGTGCACCCGCGCATGGGCGAGCGGCGCATCAACCTCACCTTGCGCAAGGCGGGCGGCTAGGCTTTGTCAGGCCTGTGCAACACAGGCATGAAACAGGTTGAACGACTGCCCACCCCAGGGTTCAGAGAATAATTATACTGCCGCCCGCCAGGAGTCCGTCATGCCTTGCCAGACCTGCCGTCCTTGCCGTAATCAACGAGTCGAATCCCTATGAGGATGCCCGGCCGTTCGCCCAATACCGCGCTGCAACTGGACTACGTTCGCGACACCCTGTTCGGGCCGGTTGCGCAGTCGGTGGAATGCCAGTGCCAACTTGCCCCCTTGAATCTGCAGGGCCGCGCGGCGCTGCGTGTACACATCTGCCCACCGCTCCCGCACAAGGTCGAGCGCGCCCATAGCGTGGCATTCATGTGGGATGGTCGCAGCTACCATGGGGTCGTTCGCGACAAGGGCAAGTGTGGCGATGGTGGATTGAACCTGCTGGTGGAACTTCAGTAGGCAATCAACGGCTGGCGACAGCGCACGGGCCTTCCCCGCCAGCCAGGGGCTGGACGGGGTTCGCGCACTCGCATCAGGCGATGGATTTTAGCGGTGCAGGCGGGCGGTCACGCAGGGTATGTAATTGCTCCACCAGGTTCAGCACATCGCGGCAACTGTTGAGGCTGCGCAATGGCACCCCGCTGAGGGTGCAGCACTCATCGAGGCTCTGGCCCTGACCGAGGCGGATGGTCAGGTTGTGACCATCGGTACAGCTGATTTCACAGCGATCTGGCAGGCAAGCATGCTCGATCAACTGCCGCAGCTCGAGCATGGAAACTCCTATCAACGACATGGTACGACCCTCTCGGTGGGATGGCCTGTTGTGAGGAAGTACGCCCTCGTGGGGCTGGGTGCCAATTGATAATGCGCATGCCACGGCGGGCGTCCATGCGCCGGGGCAATGATGATGCGGGGAATCCTCTAGCACCTTAGTGGAAGATCGCCTGCCAGGATCGGGTGTTCGGTCGCAGCAGCGAACTTCACGACGAATGGTTGCGCAGGGCTTCAGTGGGGGCCGGCACCGGCCCCGCGCTCTTCTACTGCTGCAACTGGCCAAACCGCCCGGCATGAAAGTCGTCGAACGACTCGGCAATCTCCGCCTGGCTGTTCATCACGAATGGGCCGTAACCCACGATCGGCTCGTCGATCGGCTCACCGCTGAGCAGCAACACGCTGGCACCTTCGAGCGCTTCGACCCGTACATCCGCCTGCTCGCGGTCGAACAGCACCAGGCTGGACGGCCCGGCTTCGCGCTCACCATTGACCCGCACGCGGCCGCGCAATACCACCAGCGCCGCGTTGCGCCCGGCGGCCACCGGCAACTGCAAGGCAGCGCCGTTGTTCAGGCGCAGGTCCCAGACATCCATGGCCGTGAAAGTGCGCGCCGGCCCCTGGCGGCCTTGGTAATCCCCGGCGATCACCCGCACACTGCCGGCCCCGTCATCCAGCGCCACCACCGGGATATCGCTGGCCAGCAGTGTCTGGTAGCCCGCCGCCGCACGTTTGTCGCGAGCGGGCAGGTTGACCCACAGCTGCACCATCTCCAGCATGCCGCCCCGCTCGGCAAAGGCTGGCGAATGGAATTCCTCATGGATGATGCCGTTGGCGGCGGTCATCCATTGCACATCGCCCGGCCCGATCAGGCCCCCGGCACCCGTGGAATCGCGGTGCTCCAGCTCGCCCTGGTAGACAATGGTCACAGTCTCGAAACCACGGTGCGGGTGCTGCCCAACGCCGCGCCGGGCCTGGGTTGGGGTGAACGCATGCGGGCCGGCATAGTCCAGCAGCAGGAACGGGCTGATATGGCTGGCCAGGTGGTCATAGGTGAACAGGCTGCGGACCGGGAAGCCATCACCCACCCAATGGGCGTGGGGGCTGTGGTGGATACCCAGAATGGTTTTCATGAGAAGGCTCCTGTTTCGGTTTGGATCACCTTATCAATGATGACAATCTGCCGGTAGAGGGCTTTAACGGCCCACATCGTTCCACCTACAGAACAATCACCGCTGCAAGAAAGCCAGCACCTGCTCGGCTGCCATCGCCGGGTCTTCCTGCATGAAGCAGTGCCCACCGGCGACCTCCTGCGCGCTGATGCTGGCATTCAGCGACACCAGGCGCTGCACCGAGCGTGGCACGAATGGATAGGTGTGCTTGCCATAGATCACGTGGGTCGGGGTATTGATTGCACACAGGCTGGCCCACATGCGCTTGGGGAACGAGCTGAAGATTTCCACTTCGCGGCTGGGTCGGCACTTGAGCACCACGGCCTCGCCGCAATCGCCGATGGCATGCTCGACATACGCCTGCAACGCCGCATCGGCCCAGCCTTTGAAGATGCCCCGGCCCTGCAGCGAAGCCAGCGCCGCTGTGCGATCAGGCCAATGGCTGCGGCGGCTGGCGGCTTTGCGCGCCAAGGCATGACGCTGGTGCAGGCCAACCAGCGCCGCGGCGCCCATCACGCCGAGCATCCGGCGGCTGAACAACACCGGATCGAGCAGCACAGCACGGCCGAACAACTGCGGGTCACTGGCCAACATCAGCCCGGTCAACACGCCGCCGAAGCTGTGGCCCACGGCAAAGCGGGCCACTTCGCCGTATTCGCCACGGCCCGCTTCAAACGCTTCCACGGCCAGCGCCGCCGTGCGGTTCCAACCCAGAAACGCCCCGCCATGGTCACTGTCACCGTGCCCTTGCACATCACATAGCCACAGGTCGAAATGTTCACCCAGGTGCATCAGCAACGGCTGGTAGGCCAAACAGCAAAAACCGTTGCCATGCAAGAAATGCAGCAGTGGCTTGCCGCTGGCCGGGGTTCGCCAACCACGCAAGGTGAAGCCTTCGGCGCATTCATGGGACCAGGGGATCAACTGCATGGGTTCACGGCACTCGCAATGCTAGGGAAACACCGATTCTACAAACAGCAGCGGGTACAGTGAAATCACCAGCAGCAGGGCCATCAGGACATTGAACAGCATCAGCCAGCGGGGGTTCTGCAGCAGGCATGGCGGGCATTCCACTTTCAGTGAGGGTGCTGTCACACTACCGGAGTCGCCCTCCTAGGCGACCACTACAGTTACAACAAATTATGCAGATACACATTACTGTGCTGCCATTCTGGATCAAGGAAGCCGTCTCATGAGCCTTTCCATTCGCCCTGCCGCGCCTGCCGATGCCGCGCAGATCCTCAACTTCATCACCGAGCTGGCCGAGTACGAGCGCGCGCGCCACGAGGTGGTCGCCACCCTGGCCGATATCGAGCACAGCCTGTTCGGTGCAGGCAGTACCGTGCACAGCCTGATCTGCGAACGCGATGGCCAGGCGATCGGCTTTGCCGTGTATTTCTACAGCTATTCCACCTGGCTGGGGCGCAACGGCATCTACCTGGAAGACCTGTACATCACCCCCGAACAGCGCGGTGACGGGGCTGGCCGCCAGTTGCTGCAGCACATCGCCCGCGAGGCGGTGGCCAACAACTGTGGGCGCCTGGAGTGGAGCGTGCTGGACTGGAACGAGCCGGCAATCGGCTTTTATCAGAAGCTGGGCGCCGAGGCCCAGGATGAGTGGGTACGCTACCGCCTGGACGGGGACAAGCTGGCGGCATTCGCGCGGGGCTAACGGTTGCTCCACCCGGCCCCGGCACATGCGCAGCCCACCGGGTAATTGACGCCAGGGCCGCCCCATGCTCTCCTTACGCCTCACGTTCAGGTGCCCCTTCATGGGGTGAAACGGGAAACCGGTGCGTCGCAGGCCCTGACCAGGGCCCGACAATGCCGGTGCTGCCCCCGCAACGGTAAGCGAGCGAAGCGTCTGTACCACTGTGCCATGTAGTGCGGCATGGGAAGGTGACGCTTGCCAGGAGCCCTGCTCCTCCTCGCAAGCCCGGAGACCGGCCTGGCGTTCATGAACAACCCGCGGTGGGCGGGCGCTGTTGCATTCCCCTGGGTAACCGCGCCCGGGGCTGCCGCGCCTGCCCATTGCCCACAAAAAGCAGAGGAACGCGTCATGCCCGTCGCCAGCACCAAGCCACACAGCCTTGCCACCCCCGCTACCCTCAGCCAGCGCGTCATCATTGCCGTCGGTGCCAGCTTGCTGGGCCTGTGCCTGGTCTACTTCGCCGGGTTCTCGCACATCGAGGCGGTGCATAACGCCGCCCACGACACCCGCCACAGCGCCGCCTTCCCCTGCCACTGAGTACGCCCCCATGATCATGCGCATTGCCCGCACCGCGGGTTTCAGCGGGCTGCTCGCCGCCCTGCTGCTGACCTTGCTGCAAAGCTTCTGGGTGGCCCCGCTGATTCTTCAGGCGGAAACCTACGAGTCCTCGGCACCTGCCGCGCACCATGAGCATGGCAGTGAAGTGCCTGCCCATGAACACAGCGCCGAGGCCTGGTCGCCGGAAGATGGCTGGCAACGAGTGCTCGCCACCACGGGCGGCAACCTGGTGGTTGCCGTCGGCTTCGCCCTTGTTCTCGCCGCGCTGTACAGCTTGCGCGCGCCCACCCGCGCCAGTACCGGTGCCTGGTGGGGGCTGGCCGGGTTCGCCGTGTTCTGCCTGGCCCCGACCTTGGGCTTGCCGCCCGAACTGCCAGGCACCGCTGCAGCAGACCTGGGGCAATGCCAGGCCTGGTGGGTCGGCACCGCCAGCGCCACCGCGCTCGGCCTGGCCTTGTTGGTGTTCGCCCGCCACGGGCTGCTGAAAGTGCTGGGCGCGGCGTTGCTGGTGATCCCGCATGTGCTCGGCGCCCCGCAGCCCGAGGTTCACCAAAGCCTGGCCCCGCAGGCCCTGGAAACCCAGTTCAAGCTGGCCTCGTGGCTGACCAATGCGGCCTTCTGGCTGGCCTTGGGCCTGCTCAGCGCCTGGTTGTTCCGCCGTTCCAGCCAGGCCTGATGGGCACTTTCTATGCCGGTTTTGGCTGCCGCCGGGGTTGCCCGGCGGCCACCCTGCACACCCTGTTGTGCCAGGCACTGGCCAACCACGGCCTGGCACTGGCAGACCTGCGCGGCATCGCCAGCATCAGCCTGAAGGCTGACGAGCCGGGTTTGCAGCAGCTGGCCGAGCACCTGGGTGTGCCATTGGTGCTGTACCATAGCCAGCAACTGCATGCTTACCAGCCACTGCTCAGCCACCGCTCCGCCGCCGCCCATGCCCACACCGGGTGTTGGGGCGTGGCGGAGAGCACCGCACTGGCCCTGGCCGATCGGCAACGAGGCAGCCCACGACTGTTGCTCAAGCGCCAGGTGCTCGGCCCGGCGACACTCGCCCTGGCCTGCTGAACGCGCCATACCCTTTTTTTGCAAGGACATTGCATGACCGTCTACTTCATCGGCGCCGGCCCCGGCGACCCCGAACTGATCACGGTCAAGGGCCAGCGGCTGATCCGCCAATGCCCGGTGATCATCTACGCAGGCTCGCTGGTGCCCGCTGCCGTGCTCGAAGGCCACCAGGCCAGTACCGTGATCAACAGCGCCGAACTGCACCTGGAGCAGATCATCGCAGCGATGCGCACCGCCCACGAACACGGCCAGGATGTCGCCCGGGTACACAGCGGCGACCCCAGCCTGTACGGCGCCATCGGCGAGCAGATCCGCCACCTCAAGGCACTGGGTATCGACTACCAGATCATCCCCGGGGTCACTGCCACGGCCGCCAGCGCGGCCCTGCTCGGCTGTGAACTGACCCTGCCGCAAGTGGCGCAGACCGTGATTCTGACCCGCTACGGCGACAGTTCGCCTATGCCACCCGGGGAACAGCTGGCCGACCTGGCCCGCCACGGCAGCACCCTGGCGATTCACCTGGGGGTCAAGCACCTGCCACGGATCGTTGAAGCGTTGCTGCCCCACTACGGCACCGAGTGCCCGGTGGCCGTGGTGCACCGCGCCACCTGGCCAGACCAGGACTGGGTGCGCGGCACGCTGGGCAACATCGTCGAGCGCAGCGCCGCCAAGCACTTCCGGCGCACGGCACTGATCCTGGTAGGCCATGTACTGGGGGATGCGCCGTTCGCCGAATCCGCCTTGTACCGTGCCGGTCACGCCCACCTGTATCGGCCTGGCGACTGAGCACGTCCAGGCTTGCCCCTGCGCAGGGTCGAAACCCCTCTGGCTGCGCCTGAGCGCCCTTTCCTGTCTGACATCACCACTGTGGCAGTGGTGATGTTTTTCCACTACTTGTAGGAATTTTCGACAAGTAGTCCGGAAAATTTCAACACTTCTATACTCGGGATTACCAAACGTCAGGTTTGGCCGTATGGTGCTGCGCTCCCGATTAACCCGCTTGCAAACGTATTCCTGAGTGTTCCAGGAAGCGGACCACATCCTGACAGGAGTTTTCCCCATGACAACCGTGCTGATCGTCGACGACCACCCTATCGTGCGGTTGTCGTTGCGCCTACTGCTCGAGCGTGAGCGCTTCCATGTCGTCGGCGAAGTCGGCAATGGCAGCGAGGTGGCGCAGGTGGCCCGTGAACTCCGCCCGGACGTGGTGGTGCTGGATATCGGCCTGCCTGGCCTGGACGGCATGGAGGTCATCAAGCGCCTTCAGTGCCTGGAGCCAACCCCCAAGATCATGGTGCTCACTGGCCAGGCCACCGACTTGTACGTGCGCCGTTGCCTGGATGCCGGTATCGGCGCGTTCGTCACCAAGGAAGAGGACCACGAGGCCCTGCTGTTCGCCCTCAAGGCGTTGGTGAAGGGCTATTCGACGTTTCCGCAGATGTCGGTCAACAGCAACTCCCTGGAGAGCGAACCGGTGCGCCTGGCCAGCCTTTCCAACCGTGAGATGGAAGTGCTGCGGCGCCTGGCACGCGGCGAAAACAACAAGAACATTGGAACCTGCATGAACCTGAGCGCCAAGACCATCAGCACCTACCGGGGCCGCATCATGGAAAAACTCAAGACCGAATCGCTGGTCGAGATGGTCGACCTGGCCAAGCGCAATAGCGTCTACTGAGCGGCTGGCGAGCATGAAGTTCCTGCTGGCGAGCGCCTTCATGATCATCGGCCTGGCCAATGCCAGCGGGTTGCAGGCCAGCAGCGAACCCCGGCAGTTGTTGGCGCGCTCGGTCAGTGCTGCCGCGCCGCTGGCGCTCTCGGCCGAAGACCGCCAGTGGCTGCAGCAGCACCGGCAACTGGTGCTGGGCAGCTCGCGGCCGGACTACCCGCCCTTCGAGATCAATGGCAGCCCCCGTGACTACGAAGGCCTGAGCGCCGATTACGCCGGCCTGATCGGCGAGCAGCTTGGCATTGGCATCGAAGTGCGCCGTTTTGCCAGCCGCCACGAGGCCATCACTGCCCTGCATGAGGGGCGCATCGACCTGCTGGGCAGCTCCAACGCCTTCGAGGCAGCAGACGCCCACCTCAGCCTGAGCTCACCCTATGCCGACGACCTGCCGGTGGTCGTGACCCGGGAGGGGCGCAGCCTGAAGGGTACGCCCGACCTGGCCGGCCTGCGCCTGGCCATGGTTGATCACTACCTGCCCGCCAATACCGTACGCAGCCTGTACCCCAAGGCGCAACTGAGCCTGTACCGCTCCACCCTGGCCGGGCTGGCCGCTGTCGAACTGGGCGAGGCCGACGCCTACCTGGGCGACGCCATCAGTACCGACTTCATGATCGGCAAAAGCTTCCAGGGCACGTTGAAGATCGACCACTTTTCCCCGGCCGCCCCCGAAGCGTTCGCGTTCGCCCTGTCCAGCGACAACCTGCACTTGCGCCAGCTGGTCGACAAGGCACTGGCCCGCATCAGTGAAAGCGAACGGCTGAACATCCTGCGCCGCTGGAGCGGTGGCAATACCAGCCTGTTGTTGCAGCGCCACCTGACGGCCCTCAGTGCCGAAGAGGAAACCTGGATCGCCGAGCACCCGGTGGTCAACGTGCTGATCAACACATCACTGGCGCCCTTGACCTTCAACGACGCCCAGGACAACGCCAACGGCATCACCCTGGATCTGCTCAAGCAGATCGGCTTGCGCACCGGGCTGCAGTTCAAGACCGTTGAAAGCACATCGGCCTACCACATGGTCGAGCGGCTGAACCAAGGTGATGCGCTGATGATCGGCGCCTTGGGCTACGGCGCAGACCGCGCCAGGCAACTGCGCTACACCCGGCCTTACCTGGTCAGCCCAAGGGTGTTGGTCACCCGCAGCGACATCACCGCACCCGCCCCTTTGAAGGCTCTGGACGGCCAGCGTATCGCGGTGGTCAAAGGCTCGCCGCAACGCGCCTTGCTGCAGCAACGCTACCCGCAGGCCCGCCTGGTCGAGGTGGACAACCCGCTGGGCCTGATGGAAGCCGTGGCCAATGGCCGTGCCGACGTCGCCCTGAGCAACCACATCAATGCGGCGTACTACATCAGCCATGTATTCAAGGACCGCCTGCGCATTGCCAGTGTGCTCGATGAAGACCCGGCCCTGGCCGCCTTCGCCGTGGCCGCCGACCAGCCCCAGCTCCAGGCCATTCTCGACAAGGCGCTGCTGAGCATTCCGCCTGAAGAACTGGCGCAGTTGATCAACCGCTGGCGCACCAGCTCCCTGGTCAGCGACAGCCCGTGGCGCGACTACCGCACCCTCGCCCTGCAAGTGCTGGTGCTGTCGGCGCTGCTGCTGGCCGGCGTGGTGTTCTGGAACAGCTACCTGCGCAAGCTGATCAACCAGCGCACCGAGGCGCAACATGCCCTGCAGGACCAGCTGGCACTGAGCCGCGGGCTGCTGGAGCAACTGCGCCAGGCCAAGGACGACGCTGAACAGGCCAGCCAGACCAAAAGTACGTTCCTGGCCACCATGAGCCATGAAATCCGCACCCCGATGAATGCCGTGATCGGTTTGCTGGAACTGGCGCTGGAGGACTGCCGTAGCGGCCGCAGCGATATCCATACGCTGCAGACGGCCCATGATTCAGCGCTTGGCCTGCTGGAACTGATTGGCGACATTCTCGATATTTCCCGCATCGAGTCCGGGCACATCACCCTGCAACCCGTGCCCACGGACCTGCGCGAACTGGTGCGCGCCACCTTGCGCGTGTTCGAAGGCAACGCCCGGGCTAAGGGCCTGCACCTGCACGGCGAACTGCCCGCTGAACCGGCCTGGGTGCTGGCGGACCCGCTGCGGCTCAAGCAAATCCTGTCGAACCTGATCAGCAACGCCATCAAGTTCACCGACCGTGGCGAGGTGCAGGCCAGCCTGCTTCTGCCAGTTATCGCCGGCCATGACGTGTTGCCGGTGGAGCTGGATGTGCGCGACACCGGCATCGGTATCAGCCCTGCCGACCAGGCCCGCCTGTTCAATGCCTTTGTCCAGGCCGACGGCCCCAGGGCCCGCCAGGGCGCAGGCTTGGGCCTGGTCATCAGCCGCACGCTTGCCGCGCTGATGGGCGGCACGCTGAAGCTGCAAAGTGTCGAAGGCGTCGGCACCCGGGTGCAAGTGAACCTGCAACTGCCCACCTGCGCGCCCCCGGCAGCCGTGCCTGAGGACCCGGCCCAACTGGAAAACAGCGACGGCCCTTTGAATGTGCTGATCGTCGACGACTACCCTGCCAACCTGCTATTGCTGGAGCGGCAATTGCACACCCTTGGGCACCAGGTGAGCCTGGCGCAGAACGGTGAAGTCGCCTGGGGCCGCTGGCAAGCGGGGCGCTTCGATGTGGTGATCACCGATTGCAGCATGCCGGTCATGGATGGCCATGAACTCACCCGGCGCATCCGCCAGTTCGAGGCCGAGCGCAGCCTGCCCAGGTGCCGGATTCTGGGCATCACCGCCAATGCCCAGGCCGAGGAACGTACCCGCTGCCTGGCCAGCGGGATGGACGTTTGCCTGTTCAAGCCGATAGGTTTGCGAGCCCTCAAAGCCCACCTGCCCCAGGCCCGCCCACCTGCGCCAACAACGCGCGCGGGCGGCTTGAACCTGGATGAGCTACGCCACCTGACTCAGGACGACGCGCAGCTCACCAGGCATTTGCTCGAGCAACTGTCGATCAGCGTTGGTGAAGACCTGGCGGCCCTGCATGCGCTGGCGGCGGACGCGCCCGAAGAGGCGCTGCGTGCCTTGGCCCACCGCATCAAGGGCGGTGCCAAGATGATCAGGGTACGCACCGTGGTCCAGGATTGCGAAGCGATCGAAGCGGCCCAGGCGCAAGGCTCGCCGACCGACGAGCCGCGCGCACGGCTGCAAGCCAGCCTGCAGGCCCTGCTGGACGATATGCGTGCTGCGCTCAATGCAATTGCAGCGTCGAACTGATCTGGCTGATGGCATCGACCACGTGCCTTGAGCCTTGCTGAATCTCCATGATCACCGTGCCGGCTTCATTGGCCAGCGCCACGCCATGGCCGGTGCGGTTCAGGCTTGACTGCATGCTGGCTACGGCCAACAGCGACAGGTCGTGGTTCTGCCGCACCACATCGACGATTTCCAGGGTAGCCTTGCTGGTGCGCGCGGCCAGGTTGCGCACCTCATCGGCGACCACGGCAAAACCGCGCCCGTGTTCGCCGGCACGGGCGGCTTCGATGGCCGCATTCAGCGCCAGCAAGTTGGTCTGGTCGGCGATACCACGAATGGTCAGCACAATCTGCCCGATCACATCCGACTGTTTGCTCACCGCATCGATGCTCCGCGCTGCGTCGTTGAGCTCCACGGAAATCTGCTCGATCACCTGCACGGTCTGCTGAACCACTTCGGTGCCTTTGCGCGCGCAGGCATCGGTCTGCACAGAACTGGCATGGGCCGCATCGGCGGCACTTTGCTGGGTACAGACCTGGTGGGTGATGTCGCTGGCGAACTTGACCACCTTGTACAGGCGGCCCTTGCTGTCGAAGATCGGGTTGTAGGAGGCTTCCAGGTACACCGTCTGGCCTTGCTTGTTCACCCGCTCGAAGCGGTGCGAGTGGTATTCGCCACGGTTCAGCGAGGCCCAGAACTGGCGGTACTCGGCCGACTCACGCTCGTGCGGCAGGCAGAACAGGCCATGGTGGCGGCCTACCACCTCGTCGAGCCGGTAACCCATGGTGTCCAGGAAATTCTGGTTGGCCTTGATCACCCGCCCTTGCGGGGTGAACTCGATCACCGCCATGGCGCGGCTGATCGCCTTCAGCAGGCTTTCGCTTTCATGCTCAAGGGCGACGCGCTGACTGATGTCGGACGCCACCTTGATCACGCTGCTGACCTGGCGCTGGGCATCCAGCACGGGCATGTAGCTGGCCTCCAGCCAGACTTCACGGCCGGCCTTGTCGACGCGCTCGAACGTCCCGCTGATGGCCTTGCCCTGACCGAGCTCATGCCACAACTGCTGGTACTCGGCGCTCTGGGCATAGTCCGGCGCGCAGAACAGCCGGTGGTGCTTGCCGCGCAGCTCTTCAGCGCTGTAACCCATGGCTTGGCAGAAGCGGTCGTTGGCGTCGAGAATGGTGCCATCCGGGGCGAATTCGATCATTGCCATGGAGCGACTGATGGCAGCCAGTTTGGCCTGTGCGTCGGCCAATGCCTGATGGCTGCGCTGGATCTCGACCAAATCGGATTTGCGATGGAAATCGAACATGACGCCGGGCCTCCTTTATGCGCGGTTTCATGAGCATAGATGGCCGTATGCGCGGTGCAAGCACAGTGCCATCGCTTTGTGATTACTCCATTTCTGTTACGCCGGCAGGCCGCCAGGGCGTGGTCAACGCCATTGCACAGGGAAGCGAATCAGGTACTTTCCCGCACCATCAGCTCAAAACCCAGGTCCTGTTGGGCACTGGCCACCCGTTTGCCGTCCAGCAACGCGAGCAGGGCCTGGGCCGCGCCCCGACCGACGGCAGCCCGCGGGGTACGGATAGACGTGAGGCGCGGCACCATGTGCGCCGAAGCCGGCAGGTCGTTGAAGCCCACCATGGCCACCTGGCGAGGCACCTCCACACCTTGGCGCAACGCCTGCAAGACAGCGCCCTGGGCCAGGTCGTCGTTGCAGAAGAAGATGCCGTCCACATCCGGGGCCTGCTGCATCAGGCGGCTGAACAGTGTGCTGCCCAAGGCAATCGAAGAAGGCTCCGGGGCCAACACTTCCAGTTCTGCAGCGTGCAGGCCCGCCTCGGCCAGGGCCTGGCGGAAACCCTCGGCCCGCTGCATCACCCGCGGGTCGAGTTGCGCGGCTATGAATGCCAGGCGCTTGCGCCCGCGCTCGAGCAGGTGCCGCGCGGCAGCCCGCCCCGCCTGTTCCTGGGAAAAACCGACCGATACCGCCCCCGGCTCGCCCTTGAGCTCCATCATGTGCACGCAGGGTACGCCGCTGGCGGCCAGCATCTGGCGGGCCGCATCGCTGCGCTCGAACCCGGTCAGCAACATGCCGCAGGGCTGATAGGCCAGGTAATTGCGGATCAGGTTCTCTTCTTCGGCCAGGTCATAGTGATAGTTGCCGATCAGCACCTCGAGCCCACGCGGGCGCATGACGTCGTGGATGGCCTCCAGGGTATCGATGAACAGCTGGTTGGACAGCGACGGGATCAGTACCACGACAGACTGGCTGCGCGCCGAAGCCAACGCCCGGGCCGCAGGGTTGGCCACGTAGCCCAGGCTGGCGGCGGCAGCCATGACCTTTGCGGCCAGCTCTGGCGCGACCGTGCTCACGCCGCGCAGCGCGCGCGAAGCGGTGATCGGGGAAACCCCGGAAAGCCTGGCGACTTCAGCCAGGGTAGGACGACCTGTGGTACGGGAGCCGGTGCGGGACATGGATGTTGTAATTTTACTACTTGCAAGGATGGGGAACGGCCACTAAGGTAGCGCTGTCTCAGGATGCAGGCAATGTAATCTTTGGTAGCTGCCGCTACACGCGTGCTGCCAGGCGTCCATACTGCGTAAGGACAAGACCAATAACACCGGGGAGGTGGCTGTTCGTCAGCGACGAGACAGCGCTACCTCACCCCGCAGGAGGTACTGATGAATTCTCCCCTGTCCGCCATCGTGGTGATGGGCGTGGCCGGTTGCGGCAAAAGCTGCATCGGTGCTGCCATCGCTGCCCGAAGCGGCGGTCGCCTGATCGAAGGCGACGCTTTCCACCCTGCCGAAAACATCCGCAAGATGAGCGCGGGCATCCCCCTGGACGACGCCGACCGCGCCGGCTGGCTGGTGCGCCTGGGCGAAGAGTTGCAAACCATCAGCCAGGCCGGCGAACGCCCGATCCTGACCTGCTCGGCGCTTAAACGCCGCTACCGCGAAACCCTGCGCCAGGCCATGCCTGGGCTGGTGTTCGTTTTCCTCGAACTGTCGCCTGCCGAAGCCGAAAAGCGCGTGCTGGCACGCCCTGGGCATTTCATGCCGGCCAGCCTGATCGACAGCCAGTTCGCCGCCCTGGAATCGCCCCGTGGCGAGCCCCTGACCCTGGCCCTGGACGCTACCCAGCCCATCGAAGCCCTGGCCGAAGCGGTAGACCGCTGGCTAAAGAGCCGCGGTGAGCAGGGCCTGGCGCAGACCGCCTGACCCAGCGGTTTCCCGGCTCACCAAAGACAGCGCTACCCGACCCCGCGAAAGCGCGAAAAGTTCCCACAACGCTACGCCCAAAACAACGATAAGACCGAGGCCTTAAAACCATGTTCGGACTGGCTACTGATACCTTCCTGTTGCTCGACGCGCTCGTGACGATCGTCGGGCTGATCCTGCTGATCACCCACTTCAAGGTTCACCCCTTCGTCGCCCTTACCCTGGCGGCCGGCTTTCTGGGCCTGACCTCCGGCATGCCGGTGGCCAAGGTCATGAAGTCGTTCCAGGACGGCTTTGGCGGTGTGCTGGGCTTTGTCGGCATCGTGCTCGCCCTGGGCACCATGCTTGGCAAACTGATGGCCGACTCCGGCGGCGCCGACCAGATCGCGCAAACCCTCATTCGCGCCTTCGGCAAGAAGAACGTGCACTGGGCCATGATGTTCGCCGCTTTCCTGGTGGGCATTCCGCTGTTCTTCGAAATCGGCTTCGTGCTGCTGATTCCACTGGTGTTCATCGTGGCCCGGCGCTCCGGGGTTTCACTGGTGAAAATCGGCATTCCACTGCTGGCCGGCCTGTCGGTCGTGCACGGCCTGGTACCGCCGCACCCGGGCCCGTTGCTGGCGATCGGCATCTTCCACGCCGACATCGGCAAGACCATTTTCTACGGCCTGATCGTGGCGCTGCCTACCGCCATCATCGCCGGCCCGCTGTTCGGTAACTTCATCTCCCGCTACATTCCCGGCAACCCGTCGCAGGAGCTGATGGACCAGATCGCCAAGGAGTCCGACCAGGGCAACCTGCCGAGCTTCAGCATCACCCTTATCACCGTGCTGCTGCCGGTGGCCTTGATGCTGCTGAAAACCTTCGCCGACGTGGTGCTGCCTGCCGAGCACATTGTGCGCCAGTGGATGGACCTGATCGGCCACCCGATCACCGCCCTGCTCGCTGCCTTGCTGCTGGCCTTCTACACCTTCGGCTCGGCCCGCGGTTTCAACCGCCAGCAAATCATGAAAATGCTCGACCAGAGCCTGGCGCCAACCGCTGCGATCGTGCTGATCGTCGGTGCTGGCGGCGGTTTCAAGCAGATGCTGGTGGACACCGGGGTGGGCAACGTGATCGGGCAAATGGCCGTGCAAGCGGAAATTTCGCCGATCCTGCTGGCCTGGCTGGTGGCGGCGGTGATCCGTATCGCCACCGGTTCGGCCACCGTCGCGACCATCACCGGCGCGGGTATCGTGGCACCGGTGATCGACCTGGTACCGGGCGTGAACCGTGAGTTGCTGGTGCTGGCCACCGGCGCCGGGTCGCTGATCCTGTCGCATGTGAACGACGCCGGCTTCTGGCTGGTGAAGCAGTACTTCAACATGACCGTGGCCGAAACCTTCAAGACCTGGAGCATGATGGAGACGATTCTTTCCATCGTCGGCATCATCTTCATCATGTTGTTGTCGCTGGTGGTGTAACCGCTGATCGGAAGAATGAACAGAGTAATGGCACGTTAGCGCCACGGGTGGGGCCGAAAAGGAGTACGCCCCACCCCACGCAATGGAGACTGCCATGAACTGCTCAAGCGTGCTGCTGATTGCCCTGCTCGCCTCGCCACTGGCGCTTGCCGCCGGCACTGGCCCGACCTACCCCGACGACCCGCACAACAACGCGCCCCAGCCCGGCGTGGACAGCACCCTCAACCCGATCGAAAAACCCATGCCGCGCGATACCGACCCGCGCATCAAGGGCAATGACCCGGACAGCCCGCCCGCCCAGCAGAACGACAATCGTGACTTGCCAGGCATGGACGGAACAGGGTCCGAAGGGACCGGTGGTGCCGACGCAGGCGGCGCTGGCGGCAGCCAACGCTAAGCCCGTGGCAGCGGGCCCTGGCACCGGCTTCGGGTGCAGGCCCGCACCCTCGATTCACCACCCGCTGATCCCCACCTATCATTCAGCGTGATAATACATTTCGGCCCGTTCGATTCGTGCCTCTCGCGCAAGACACTCACACTCCGCCCATCACTAATACATTGGCGGAGTTCTCCATGGAACAATCACTCAAACCCTTGCGCTTCCCCCTCGCAGCCCTGGCTGTGGTGGTGATCAGCGCTTGCGGCCGAACCCCCGACGCCGTGCAGGCTCCCGCCGCGCCGAAGGTCACCGTGGCCAAGGTGATCGAGCAACCGATCAATGAATGGGACGAGTTCACCGGCCGCCTCGAAGCCCCGGAAACCGTCGAGGTGCGCCCGCGGGTGTCCGGCCAGATCGACCAGGTCGCCTTCACCGAGGGCGCCCAGGTCAAGAAAGGCGACCTGCTGTTCCAGATCGACCCGCGCCCGTTCCAGGCTGAAGTCCGCCGCCTCGAAGCCCAGTTGCAACAAGCCAAGGCCACCGCCATCCGCAGCGCCAATGAAGCCCGCCGTGGTGAGCGCCTGCGCGACAGCAACGCCATTTCCGCCGAGCTGGCCGAATCGCGCAGCAGCGCCGCTGCCGAAGCCCGGGCCGGGGTCGACGCCATCCAGGCACAACTGGACCTCGCCCGCCTGAACCTCAGCTTTACCCGGGTTACCGCGCCGATCAGCGGCCGGGTCAGCCGCGCCGCGTTCACGGCCGGCAACATCGTCAGCGCCGACGTGACCCCGCTGACCAGCGTGGTCTCCACCGACAAGGTCTACGCCTACTTCGACGCCGACGAGCGCGTGTACCTCAAGTACACCCAGCTGGCGCGCGAAGGCCAACGCGGCCAGAGCACCCCGGTGTACCTCGGCCTGACCAATGAAACCGGCACCCCTCACCTGGGCCAGATGAACTTCGTCGACAACCAGGTCAACCCGCGCACGGGCACCATCCGTGGCCGCGCCGTGTTCGACAACCGCGACGGCCAATTCACCCCGGGCCTGTATGCCCGGCTGAAGCTGGTGGGCAGCGCCCAGTACGACGCCGTACTGATCAACGACGAGGCCGTGGGCACCGACCTTGGCAAGAAGTTCGTGCTGGTCATGGACAAGGACAACAAGGCCGCCTACCGCGCCGTGGAACTGGGGCCGAAACTCGAAGGCCTGCGCATCGTGCGCAGCGGCCTGGGCAAGGACGAGCGCATCGTGGTCAAGGGCCTGCAGCGCGTACGCCCGGGTTCGCCGGTAACGCCGCAGGAAACCCAGATGGCCAGCGAGCAGACCCTCGCCGCCCTCGCCCAACAGCGCCAGGCCCTGGAGGCCAGCAACCCGGCGCCCAAAGTGGCGGGCAACAACGTGAAAAACGCCAGCGCCCAGGCGCCACGCGGTTAAGGGACCAGACCGATGAACTTCTCCAAATTCTTCATAACCCGGCCGATCTTCGCCGCCGTGCTGTCGCTGGTGCTGCTGATTGCCGGCTCGATCTCGCTGTTCCAGTTACCCATCAGCGAATACCCCGAGGTAGTGCCGCCAACCGTGGTGGTACGCGCCAACTTCCCGGGTGCCAACCCGAAAGTCATCGGCGAAACCGTGGCTGCGCCGCTGGAGCAAGCCATTACCGGTGTGGAGAACATGCTGTACATGTCTTCCCAGTCCACCGCTGACGGCAAGCTGACGCTCACCATCACCTTCGCCTTGGGCACCGACCTGGACAACGCCCAGGTGCAGGTGCAGAACCGCGTCACCCGCACCCAGCCCAAGCTGCCGGAAGAAGTGACCCGCATCGGTATCACCGTCGACAAGGCCTCGCCCGACCTGACCATGGTCGTGCACCTGACCTCGCCGGACAACCGCTACGACATGCTCTACCTGTCCAACTATGCCATCCTCAATATCAAGGACGAGTTGGCACGCCTTGGCGGCGTGGGTGATGTGCAGCTGTTCGGCATGGGCGACTACTCGCTGCGCGTCTGGCTCGACCCGAACAAGACCGCCTCGCGCAACCTCACCGCCAGTGACGTGGTCGCAGCCATTCGTGAACAGAACCGCCAGGTCGCCGCCGGCCAGTTGGGCGCCCCGCCCGCCCCGGGTTCGACCAGCTTCCAGTTGTCGATCAACACCCAGGGTCGCCTGGTCAACGAGGAAGAGTTCGAGAACATCATCATCCGCGCCGGCGCCGACGGCGAAATCACCCGGCTGAAAGACATCGCCCGGGTCGAGCTCGGCTCCAGCCAATATGCCCTGCGCTCGTTGCTGAACAACCAGCCGGCAGTGGCACTGCCGATCTTCCAGCGCCCAGGCTCGAACGCCATCGAGATCTCCGACGAAGTACGGGCAAAAATGGCCGAGCTGAAGAAGGACTTCCCCGAAGGCATGGACTACAGCATCGTCTATGACCCGACCGTGTTCGTGCGCGGCTCCATCGAGGCGGTGGTGCACACCCTGTTCGAAGCGCTGGTGCTGGTGGTGCTGGTGGTCATCCTGTTCCTGCAAACCTGGCGCGCCTCGATCATCCCGTTGCTGGCGGTGCCGGTATCGCTGATCGGCACCTTTGCGGTCATGCACCTGTTCGGCTTCTCGCTCAACGCGCTGTCATTGTTCGGCCTGGTGCTGGCCATCGGTATCGTGGTGGACGACGCCATCGTGGTGGTGGAAAACGTCGAGCGCAATATCGGCTTGGGCCTCAAACCCCTGGAGGCGACGCAGAAGGCCATGGCCGAAGTGACCGGGCCGATCATCGCCACCGCCTTGGTCCTGTGTGCGGTGTTCGTGCCTGCTGCCTTCATTTCCGGCCTGACCGGGCAGTTCTACAAGCAGTTCGCGCTGACCATCGCCATTTCCACGGTGATCTCGGCATTCAACTCGCTGACCCTGTCACCGGCGTTGGCTGCCGTGCTGCTCAAGGAACACCATGCGCCCAAGGACCGTTTCTCGCGGTTACTGGAAAAACTCCTGGGCAGCTGGCTGTTCGCCCCGTTCAACCGCTTTTTCGACCGTGCCTCGCACCGCTACGTGGGCGGCGTGCGCCGGGTCATTCGCTCCAGCGGCATCGCCCTGTTCGTGTACGCTGGCCTGATGGGCCTGACCTACCTGGGTTTCTCGTCTACCCCCACCGGCTTTGTACCGGCCCAGGACAAGCAATACCTGGTGGCCTTCGCCCAGTTGCCCGACGCTGCCAGCCTCGACCGCACCGAGGCGGTGATCAAGCGCATGAGCGAAATCGCCCTCAAGCAACCTGGCGTGGCCGACTCGGTCGCCTTCCCTGGCCTGTCGATCAACGGCTTCACCAACAGCCCGAACAGCGGCATCGTGTTCACTCCACTCAAGCCGTTTGACGAGCGCAAGGACCCAAGCCAGTCGGCTGCCGCCGTCGCTGCCGCGCTCAATGCCCAGTTCGCCGACATTCAGGACGCCTACATCGCGATCTTCCCGCCACCGCCGGTACAAGGCCTGGGCACCATCGGCGGCTTCCGCCTGCAGATCGAAGACCGCGGCAACCTGGGCTACGAAGCGCTGTACAAGGAAACCCAGAACATCATTGCCAAAAGCCACGAGGTGCCGGAGCTGGCGGGCCTGTTCACCAGCTACCAGGTCAACGTGCCGCAGGTCGATGCCGCCATCGACCGGGAAAAGGCCAAGACCCATGGCGTGGCGATCAGCGACATCTTCGACACCCTGCAGGTCTACCTGGGCTCGCTGTACACCAACGACTTCAACCGCTTTGGCCGCACTTACCAGGTCAACGTCCAGGCTGAGCAGCAGTTCCGCCTCGATGCCGAGCAAATCGGCCAATTGAAGGTGCGCAACAACCTGGGCGAGATGATACCGCTGGCGACCTTCCTCAAGGTCAGCGATACCTCCGGGCCGGACCGTGTGATGCACTACAACGGTTTCATCACCGCTGAAATCAACGGTGCCGCAGCCCCTGGCTACAGCTCCGGCCAGGCCGAGGCGGCCATCGAAAAACTGCTGAAAGCGGAACTGCCCAACGGCATGACCTTCGAGTGGACCGACCTGACCTATCAGCAGATCCTGTCGGGCAATACCGCGCTGTTCGTGTTCCCGCTGTGCGTGCTGCTGGCCTTCCTGGTACTGGCTGCCCAGTACGAAAGCTGGAGCCTGCCGCTGGCCGTGATCCTGATCGTGCCGATGACCCTGCTGTCGGCGATCACCGGTGTGATCGTATCGGGTGGCGACAACAACATCTTCACCCAGATCGGGCTGATCGTACTGGTGGGCCTGGCGTGCAAGAACGCGATCCTGATCGTCGAGTTCGCCAAGGACGAACAGGCCAAGGGCCTCGACCCGCTGGCTGCCGTGCTGGAAGCGTGCCGCCTGCGGCTGCGGCCGATCCTGATGACCTCCATCGCCTTCATCATGGGCGTGGTGCCGCTGGTGTTCAGCTCGGGGGCAGGCTCGGAAATGCGCCATGCCATGGGTGTGGCGGTGTTCTCCGGAATGATCGGCGTGACCGTATTCGGCCTGTTCCTCACCCCGGTGTTCTTCTTCCTGATCCGCCGTTTCGTCGAGCGTCGCCAGGCCCGCAAGGCCGAACGCGTGCAAGTGCTGGAGAACCACGCATGAACCTGCTCAAACCCCTGACGCCAAGCCTGCTGGCCCTGGCCCTGGCCGCCTGCGCGGTCGGCCCGGACTACCAGGCCCCCGCCACCGCACCTGCCCAGCTGGGCGCCGATGCGCAGGCCAAGGCCTATGACCGCAGCCACTTTGAAAGCTTGTGGTGGAAGCAGTTCGACGACCCGGTACTGAACCAGCTGGTGCAGGCTTCGTTGACCGGCAACCGGGATCTGCGCGTGGCCTTTGCCCGCCTGAAGTCGGCCCGCTCGATCCGTGAAGACGCCGAGAACGACCCGTTCCCGGTGGTCACCAGCCGTGCCAGCAGCGATATCGGCAAAGGCCAGGTTCCTGGCCAGACCGAGCAACGGGTGAACAGCGAACGCTATGACCTGGGCCTGGACATGGCCTGGGAGCTGGACCTGTTCGGCCGCATCCAGCGCCAGATCGAAGCCAGTGAAGCGCAGGAAGCGGCCGCTGCCGCCGACCTGCAGCAGTTGCAGGTCAGCCTGATCGCCGAACTGGTCGATGCCTATGGGCAATTACGCGGTGCACAGCTGCGCGAGAAGATTGCCCTGGCCAACCTCAAGACCCAGCAGCAATCGCGCAGCATCACCGAAACCCTGCGCGACGCCGGGGTCGGCAACGACCTCGACGTGGTACGCGCCGATGCCCGCCTGGCCGGGGTCGAAGCGACCGTGCCGCAACTGCAGGCCGAACAGGCCCGGGCGCGGCATCGCATCGCCACCCTCCTCGGCCAGCGCCCCGACGCCCTCAGCATAGACTTGTCGCCCAAGGCGCTGCCGGCCATCGCCAAGGCGCTGCCGGTGGGCGACCCCGGCGAACTGCTGCGCCGCCGCCCGGACATTCGCAGCGCCGAACGCCAACTGGCAGCCGCCACGGCCAACGTCGGCGTCGCCACCGCCGACCTGTTCCCGCGGGTCAGCCTCAGCGGTTTCCTGGGCTTTACCGCCGCGCGCGGGTCGCAGCTCGGCTCATCGGCGGCCAATGCCTGGGCCTTGGGCCCCAGCATTACCTGGGCGGCGTTCGACTTGGGCAGCGTGCGGGCCCGCCTGCGCGGGGCCAAGGCCGACGCCGAAGGCGCCATGGCCAATTACGAGCAACAGGTGTTGCTGGCACTGGAAGAGTCGGCCAACGCCTTCAGCGACTACGCCAAGACCCAACAACGGCTGCTGTCGTTGATGCGCCAGAGCGAAGCCAGCCGCAAGGCGGCGCAACTGGCCTCGATTCGCTATCGCGAGGGGACCGTGGACTACCTGGTGCTGCTCGATGCCGAACGCGAACGGCTGAGTGCCGAAGATGCGCAAGCGCAAGGCGAGGTCGAGCTGTACCGCGGCATCGTTTCTATCTACAAAGCCCTGGGTGGCGGCTGGCAACCGCAGACCGTGGCCAGCGCGCACTGACCCCAGGCACAACCATGGCCTGTGGCGCTACACCGCTGCAGGCCGTTAGCGCAGTATGGCGTGGTCATGGTCGATGTCGGGCACAGGCACCTGCCCGCGTTGCACGACCAGCCACTCGCGCATGCGCTCGGTGTCGAATATCTGCCCCTCATCCATCATCGCCAGGATCAGCGACTGGGACATTCGGTAACACCCGCATTGGGCACAGCGCCGCTCCTCCCATCCAAGGGTGCATTCGACGGATTCCGCGTGCCCTGCGCAAATCAGACAACTCATGTTAGCCCCCTTTCTTGTTCTTCCGTGGAGGTGATGGAGGTAGTGCAGTAGGTGGAGACTGGACTCCCGACTAACATGGGATATTCATGCCAACTTGAAAATTCCGTACCTTTAGTCTGGAAAGTTGCGAGCAAGATCACAGGGCCAACCGCCCGCGCTCGACCGCATACACAAGCTTTCCTTCCCGTTGCCTACTCCCGACACCCCAGCATCATGAGCGGTTCTAAATCATTAGTGATTTATCTTCAATATCATTCATGTAGGGCCCCTGCCTAGAATACGGCCTGAACACGGACATCACGTCGCTCGCGCCATGGCAATAGTTGCCTGCTTGCACTACCCAACGGCACGAGCCAGGCATCAGGACACCGTACAACATGGCTTACGCACCGCAATTCACTGTGCAGCGCATCGCTTTCGACGAGCACTACCAGCCCGGCGAAAATACCCGCATCACCACCAATTTCGCCAACCTGGCGCGGGGGGAAAACCGCCAGGAAAACCTGCGCAACACCTTGCAGATGATCGACAACCGCTTCAACGCCCTGGCGCACTGGGACAATGCTTATGCAGACCGCTACAGCGTAGAGCTGGATATCATTTCGGTGGAACTGCACCTGCACAGTGAACAGCGCAGCAGCGGCCTGCCGCTGATCGAGCTGTTGCAGACCCATATCGTCGACCACACCACCAACCGCCGTATCGACGGCATGGTCGGTAACAACTTTTCCTCGTACGTGCGGGACTACGACTTCAGTGTGTTGTTGCTGGAACACAACAAGGGTCGGCCAAGCTTCAGCACGCCGGACAACTTTGGCGAACTGCATGGCAAGCTGTTCAAGTGCTTCATCAACTCGGCCACCTACAAGGCTCACTTCGACAAGCCGCCGGTCATCTGCCTGAGTGTGTCGAGCAGCAGGGTTTACCACCGCACTGAAAACCAGCACCCGGTGCTGGGCGTGGAGTATCACCAGAACGACCACTCGCTGACCGACGAATACTTCAGCAGGATGGGGCTCAAGGTGCGCTACTTCATGCCGCCCGGCAGTGTGGCGCCATTGGCCTTCTACTTTGCCGGTGACCTGTTGGCCGACTACAACGACCTGGAGCTGATCAGCACCATCAGCACCATGGAAACCTTTCAGAAGATCTACCGCCCCGAGATCTACAACGCCAATGCGGCAGCCGCAATGGCCTACCGACCGAGCCTGCAGCACCAGGACTATTCGCTTACACGCATTGTCTACGACCGCGAAGAGCGCAGCCGCCTGGCGCTCGAACAAGGCAGGTTTGCCGAGGAGCGCTTCGTCAAACCGTACCAGGCCACCCTGGAGCAATGGTCCGCTCAATACGCCGGCTGATCACCCCAACGCACAAGGTAACCGCTGATGAACACGCTACTTCCCACCTCCACTGCCGGCAGTTTGCCCAAGCCGACCTGGCTGGCGGAGCCTGAAACACTCTGGTCACCCTGGAAATTGCAGGGCGCGCAGCTGGCCGAAGGCAAGCAGGACGCCTTGCGCCTGGCCTTGCAGGAACAGCAGCACGCGGGCATCGATATCGTCAGTGACGGCGAACAGACCCGCCAACATTTCGTGACCACGTTCATCGAACACCTGAGCGGGGTCGATTTCCAGCAACGCCAGACCGTGCGCATTCGCGATCGCTACGACGCCAGCGTGCCCTCGGTGGTGGGTGCTGTCGCGCGACAGGCACCGGTGTTCGTCGACGATGCCAGGTTCCTCCGCCAGCAAACTGCCCAGCCAATAAAGTGGGCGCTGCCGGGCCCCATGACCATGATCGACACGCTGTATGACAGCCATTACAAAAGCCGGGAAAAACTGGCCTGGGAATTCGCCAGGCTACTCAACCAGGAAGCCCTGGAACTGGAAGCGGCGGGCGTCGATATCATCCAGTTCGACGAACCGGCGTTCAATGTGTTCTTCGATGAGGTCAACGACTGGGGCGTGGCCGCCCTGGAGCGCGCCGTTCAAGGGCTCAAGTGCGAAACCGCGGTGCACATCTGCTATGGCTACGGGATCAAGGCCAACACCGACTGGAAACAGACCCTGGGGGCGCAATGGCGGCAATATGAGCAGGTGTTCCCGACGTTGCAGCAGTCGAGCATCGATATCATTTCGCTGGAGTGCCACAACGCCCATGTGCCGATGGAACTGCTTGAGCTGATTCGGGGCAAGAAGGTCATGGTCGGTGCCATCGATGTCGCCAACCCTGCCATCGAAACACCCGAAGCCGTGGCCGACACCCTGCGCAAGGCGTTGCAGTTCGTCGATGCCGACAAGCTCTACCCCTGCACTAACTGCGGCATGGCCCCACTGCCGCGCGCGGTCGCCAGCGGCAAGCTCAAGGCGTTGAGCGCCGGGGCTGCCATCGTTCGCCAGGAACTGACCGCCAACGCGGGTTGAGGTGTTGAACCGCCTGCCTGGCCGGCATGGCAGTACGCACCAACGCGGTTCAAAAAACGCGGCTGCACACCAGGCGCCCTGTTTTGATGCACGCCGGCCGGTCAGCCGGCCGCCACCTCAACCCGCCTGGACCAGGCGCCGCCCAGCAAAACCGCTGCCCACCGCCCATTCCCTGGCCTGCCCGGCACTGCACCGGATTTTCGGCACTTTCATTGCAATGCTGGTTGGTGAACGGAATGCACCCGCAACCCAACGCGACCGAGGCTGAAGACACCCCCACTTACCAGCAAGGCAGCACCCTGAAAGACGCAGATGAACGGCAATGAAGCTGCCGGTAACGGCGGCAAGGAGTGGGTATGTCCCGGGCTTTTTTCAATGAAATGTACGACGCGAACGGCAGCTGCCGCCCGCACTACCAAGAGTTCGCCCGCTGGCTGGCGAACACCCCGCTGGAGCTGCTGGAGCAGCGCCGGCGCGAGGCCGACCTGCTGTTCCACCGCGCCGGTATCACCTTTACCTTGTATGGCGACAAACAGGACACCGAGCGGCTGATCCCCTTCGATATCATCCCGCGCAGCATCCGCGCCAGCGAGTGGCGTACGGTCGAGCGCGGCTGTATCCAGCGCGTGCAGGCCCTGAACCTGTTTTTGGAAGACATCTACCACGACCAGCGCATCCTCAAGGCCGGGATCATCCCGCCAGAGCAGGTCCTGGCCAACGAGGGTTATCAGATCGCCATGCAGGGCCTGGACCTGCACCGGGGCCTGTATGCGCACATCGCCGGCGTGGACCTGGTCCGCGATGGCGATGGCAGCTATTTCGTGCTGGAAGACAACCTGCGCACCCCCAGTGGTGTCAGCTACATGCTCGAAGACCGCAAGATGATGATGCGCCTGTTCCCCGAGCTGTTCGCCGCCCAGCGCATCGCGCCCATCGACCACTACCCCAACCTGCTGCTGGACACGCTCAAGAGCGCCAGCCCGCTGGATAACCCCACCGCTGTGCTGCTTACCCCAGGGCGCTTCAACAGTGCCTATTTCGAGCATGCCTTCCTGGCCCGCGAAATGGGCATCGAGCTGGTCGAAGGCGCCGATCTGTTCGTGCGCGACGAGCATGTGTACATGCGCACGACCGCCGGCCCGCAACGGGTCGATGTGATTTACCGCAGGCTGGACGACGACTACCTCGACCCCCTCTCGTTCAACCCCGACTCGATGCTGGGCGTGCCCGGGCTGATTTCGGTGTACCGCGCCGGCAACGTAGTGCTGGCCAACGCGGTGGGCACCGGCGTAGCCGACGACAAGTCGATCTACCCCTATGTCGCCGACATGATCCGCTTTTACCTGGGCGAGGAGCCGATCCTCAACAACGTACCGACGTGGCAGTGCCGCAAGCCGGCCGACCTGTCCCATGTACTGGCCAACTTGCCCGAGCTGGTGGTCAAGGAAACCCAGGGCTCTGGCGGCTACGGCATGCTGGTCGGGCCGGCCGCCACTGCCGCGCAGATCGAGGACTTCCGCGCCCGCATCAAAGCGCGTCCACATGCCTATATCGCGCAACCGACCTTGTGCCTGTCCACCTGCCCGACCTTCGTCGACAGCGGCATCGCGCCGCGGCATATCGACCTGCGCCCGTTCGTACTGTCGGGCAGCGAAACCCGCCTGGTGCCAGGCGGCCTGACCCGCGTGGCGCTGAAGGAAGGCTCGCTGGTGGTCAACTCGTCACAAGGTGGCGGCACCAAAGACACCTGGGTGGTGGAGGACTGAACCATGCTTTCGCGAACTGCTTCTGATCTGTACTGGATGTCCCGCTACCTGGAACGTGCGGAAAACTTGGCGCGCATGCTCGAGGTCAGCTACTCGCTGTCACTGATGCCGCAGGCGGGGCGCAGCGACGGCCATGCCGAACTGGCCATGTCACTCTTGGCCTCGGGCACGCTCGACGACTACATCCGTCGCCACGCCGAGCTCGACACCGAGCGCATGCTGCATTTCTTCGCCCTCGATGCCACCAACCCCGGCAGCATCTACTGCTGCCTGCAGGCGGCCAGGACCAACGCCCATGCAGTGCGCGGGCGGATCACTGCCGACATGTGGGAGAACATCAACGCCACCTGGATCGAAATGCGCAACATTGCCAGCAACGGGCTGGGCCGCTACGGCATCAGCCAGTTCTGTGACTGGGTCAAGGAGCGCTCGCACCTGTTCCGCGGCGCCACCTCCGGTACCATCATGCGCAACGATGCCTACAGCTTCATTCGCCTGGGCACCTTCCTGGAACGGGCCGACAACACCCTGCGGCTGCTCGATGCGCGCTATGAAATGTTCGGCGAGGCCTCCGACGAGGTCAGCGACGACTCGGCCAGGGGTTTTTACCAGTGGAGTGCCTTGCTGCGCGCCCTGACCTCCTACGAAGCCTTCAATGAAATCTACCGCGCCGCGCCCAGTGCCGGGCCGGTTTCCGAATTGCTGTTGCTGCGCGTCGACGTGCCGCGCTCGCTGCATGCCTGTATCGAGGAGCTGGACCAGATCCTGGCCGGCCTGCCTGGCAGTACCGGGCGAGCGGCCCAGCGGCTGGCCGCCGAGCTCAACGCGCGGCTGCGCTACACCGCCATCGACGAAATCCTCGACGCCGGGCTGCATCCCTGGCTCAGCGATTTCATCGGCCGCGTCAACCAACTGGGCCAGGCGGTCCATCACTCCTACCTGGAGGTTGTATGAAACTGTCCATCCGCCACGACACCACCTACAGCTACGCCAGTGATGTGTCCAACAGCATTCAGTTCCTGCGCCTTACCCCGCGCAGCAGCGAACGCCAGCGCATCGTCGAATGGCAACTGGACCTGCCTTGCAAAGTGAAGAGCCAGATCGACCCGTACGGCAACATCCTGCATGTGCTGACGCTGGACAAGCCCCATGGGCACCTGGCCCTCACTGCCAGCGGCCAGGTCGAAATCGACCCGGCCTGCGAACAGGAGGCAGCCTGCCAGTCACCCCTGCCGTTCTTGCGTGGCAGCCACCTGACCCTGGCCGATGACGCGCTGGTGGCCTTCGCCGCCCAGCAATGCGGCACGCACCGTGACCGCGCCGCATTGATCGACCTGATGCAGGGGCTGGCCGAGCGCATGCCCTACAGCCCAGGGTCGACCTCCGTCGGCACTACGGCCAGCGAAGCGTTCAATGCCGGTGCGGGCGTGTGCCAGGACCATACCCATGCCTTCCTGGCCTGCGCCCGTAGCCTGGGGGTGCCGGCCCGCTATGTTTCCGGCTACCTGTGCACCGAGGATGAACAGCACCTGGCCAGCCATGCATGGGCCGAAGCCTGGGTCGACGACGCTTGGTACAGCTTCGACATCACCAACCGCCTGACCCGGCCCGAGCGGCACCTGAAGCTGGCCGTGGGCCTGGACTACCTCGACGCCTGCCCGGTCAGGGGCGTGCGCCGCGGGGGTGGCACCGAGTCCATGCAAGCCAGTGTTCACGTGCATCGCCAGTGACGCCTGGCCCTCAAGCCAGCCTTGCTGCGCGCCTGCAGCAAGGCCACTACCTCTGCCACACAAGGGAACTTGCATGACTTACTGTGTCGCCATGCACCTGCAAGACGGGCTGGTTTTCATCAGCGACTCACGCACCAATGCCGGTATCGACCAGATCTCCACCTTTGCCAAGTTGTTCGTCTTCAGCGTACCCGGTGAGCGCCTGATCGTGCTGCAGACGGCGGGCAACCTGGCAACCTCGCAGTCAGTGGTCAACCTGCTGCAGCAACGCAGCCAGGGCAGCGGCCCGCACCTGCTGAATGTCGCCACGCTCTACGATGCCACCGTGCTGGTGGCCGATACCTTGCGCGAGGTGGTGTGCCGCGACCGCAGCAAGCTGACGGCCGGTATCGACCTGAGCAGCTCGTTCATCGTCGGTGGCCAGATTGCGGGCGGGCCGATGGCGATCTACAACGTCTATGCCCAGGGCAACTTTTTCCAGGCCACGCGCGACACGCCTTTCCTGCAGTTGGGGGAAAGCAAATACGGGCGGCCCATACTCGACCGCAACCTGGAGTACCGCACCCCGCTGGATGAGGCGTTGCGCTGTGGCCTGATCTCGTTCGACTCCACCATCCGCAGCAACCTGTCGGTAGGCATGCCGCTGGACTTGCTGGTGTACCGAGCCGATTCCTTGGAGGCACCGCAGCCCATCCGCATCGCCAGCGACGATGCCTATTACCAGCAGATTCGCCGGCAGTGGGGCGAAGGCCTGAAAACCTTGCTGGCCGAGCTGCCGGCGCCGCCGTATGGCTGATGGGGGAATGGCCAGGAAATCCCGGCCAGCATGCCCGGCCTTTTCGTGGATGAGCCCGCCCCCTCAAAGGGCGGTGCCGCCCCCCAATACGCCTCATGCCCCTCAGCCCAGCAACTGGCTCAATACCGCACGCAACTTGCCTGGTTTCACCGGTTTGTTCAGCAACGGTGCGCCAAGCTTGCGCAACGAGCGCCGGCACTGGTCACTGCGGTCGGCCGTGATGATGACCGCGGGTATGGCGCTGGCGTAATGTTCGCGCAACTGCCGCACCACATCACAGCCCACCACGCCGTGATCCAGATGAAAGTCAGCCAGGATCAGCTCCGGGGCGCGCCCTTCAAGCGCCTGCAAGGCACCCTGCTGATCGGTGGCGGTGACCACTTCGCAGCCCCATTGCCCCAGCAACGCGCCCATGCTTTCGAGAATGCTCACTTCGTTGTCCAGCACCAGCAGGCGACGGCCCGGCAGCGGGTTGCCGGCAGTGGGCTGGGGCAGCGTGGGCTGCAGGAGCGGCGGCAGCGCCTGGCCAAGCGGCACCTCGATGCTGAACACCGAGCCACGCCCCGGCCACGAACGCACTTCGATCCGGTAGCCGAGAATCTTGGCGATCCGCTCGACGATGGCCAACCCCAGGCCTACGCCCTTGCGGTCCGCCGCGCGGCCAACGTCCAGCTGGTTGAACTCCAGGAATATGGCTTGCAACCGGTCCTGGGCAATGCCGCGCCCGCTGTCCCATACCTCCAGGCGCAAGTGTTCGCCGCGGCGCCTTGCCCCCAACAGAACGCGGCCCTCGTCGGTGTAGCGGCAGGCATTGCTGAGGAAGTTGCGCAGAATGCGCGTCAGCAAGCGCAGATCCGTGCTGACGGCATAATCGGGAACCCTGGCGTGAAATTTCAGGCCCGCGGCATCGGCCACCGAGCGGAATTCTGAAATCAAAGGCGCAAACAGCTCGTCCAGGCGATAAACCGCCACATCGGGCCTGACCGCAGCCTGGTCGAGCCGCGAGATATCCAGCAAATCGGTCAGCAGGTCTTCGGCGCCCTCCAGCGCCTGGTGGGTACGCTCCACCAGCACATGTTCGGCGTCTGGCAGCGGCCGCTCACGCAAGGTGGAGATCAACAGGCGCGCGGCGTTCAGCGGTTGCAGCAGGTCATGGCTGGCAGCGGCCAGGTACTTGTCCTTGCTGCGGTTGGCGGCTTCGGCAGCATCGCGCGCCTCGATCAGCTCATCGGTACGTGCAGCAACCCGTTGCTCCAGTTCGTCATTGAGCTGTTGCAGGCGCTGCTGGGCCTGCTTGCGCTCGGTGATATCGGCCACGAAGCCTTCAACCAGGCCTTCGTGACCGGGCTTGAGCAGCAGGTTCATCAGCACGTCGAGGTGGCTGCCATCCTTGCGCCGCAGCCGGGTTTCATAGCCATGCAGGCTGTGCTCCCGGGCGAGAATCGCGGTAATCGCCTGCAGCTCTTGCGCACCGCCATCGAACAGGTGGGTTGCCAGGTCGGTCAGGGAAAACAGCACTTGCTGTGGGTCGTCATAGCCGAGCATGCGGGCCAGTGCCGGGTTGGCAGCACGCATGCCGTCCTGCAGGCTGGCCTGGAAAATGCCGTGCACGGCGTTCTCGAACAGCCATTTGTAGCGGTTGCGCTCGGCTTCCAGTTCATCCAGCCGGGCAGATAACTCCGGGTAGTGGCTTTTACGCGCCGAGTGGTCGCCCAGGCCTAGTAGCCCCGCCAGCGCGCGCTGCTGCTCGTCAGAGGGCCTCGCCATAGACCACCTCGACATCTCGCTGGCTCGACGCGCGCGGGTTGGTGAGGATGCACGGGTCATCCATCGCATGTTGCGACAGGAACGGAATATCGGCCGTGCGCACCCCGTGCAGGCCCAAGGTTTCATGGAAGCCGATGGCGTGCTTCAGGGCAATCAGGTGTTCCACCAGGCGGCCGCAGATCTGCCGGTGGTTGAGGCCGCGGCAGTCGATGCCGAAGACCTCGGCAATGACCTTGAAGCGCTCGGGCGCCGAACTGTAGTTGAACGCCACCACGTGCTCGACCAGCACCGCATTGCACAGGCCATGAGGCAGGTCGAGGAAACCGCCGAGGCTGTGCGACATGGCATGCACCGCGCCCAGGATCGCGTTGGAGAACGCCAGCCCCGCCTGCATGCTGCCGAGCATGATCTTCTCGCGCAGGGCGATGTCGCCGGGGTTGGCGATCATTTCCACCAGGTTGCCGTTGATCAGGCGCATGGCTTCCAGCGCATGGGGGTCGGTCAGCGGGCCATGACCGGTAGACACGAACGCCTCGATGGCATGCACCAGCGCGTCGATGCCGGTACAGGCCGACAGGAACGGGTCCATGCTCAACGTGGTTTGCGGGTCGATCAGCGACACGTCGGGCACCACCGCCTTGCTGACGATGGAGAACTTCATGCGCTCCTGCTGGTTGGAGATGATCACGAACTGCGACACATCGGCCGAGGTACCGGCGGTGGTCGGGATCAGGATCAACGGCGGGCTGGGCACGCGAATCATGTCCACGCCCTCGAACTCAAGGATGCTGCGCCCGTGGGCGACCACGATCCCAATGGCCTTGCCGCAATCCATCGGGCTGCCACCACCGACCGCGACGATCACATCGCAGTGGTTCTGCCGGTAGATCTCGGCGCCGAGCATCACCTCCTCGACCCGGGGGTTGGGCGAGACGGCCGTGTACAGGCAATAGTCGATACCCTGCGCCTGCAGGCTGGCCTCGACGTCGGCCACCCAGCCAGCGGCAATCACCCCAGGGTCGCTGACCACCAGGACCTTGCGCGCACCAAAGGTCTTGGCGTAGTTGGCCACATTATGTCGGCAGCCGGCACCAAAGATGATTTCAGGCGAAACGAACTTGCGAAGGGGGCTGAAACTCTGGCTCATCGTAAAGCCTGTTCTTATTGTTCTGGAAGATAACCGCCAGCGTAAAGCATCCCGCGGCGAAAGCAACCAGACCAAAGCGGCACAGTCATCATTCGATCCACGCCTTGGCGCGGGCCACCTCCAGGAACGCCAGTACGTCCTCGCCAAGGCCGGGAACCCCGGGAAAACGCTGTGCCAGCTGGTCGATGATCGCTGCCGTACTGCGCTGGCCGTCCAGCAACTCCAGCACCCAGCCGGCACTGGCGTTGAGCTCGATGACGCCCCCGGGGTACAGCAGCACATGGCATGCCTGCAACGGGTCCCAGCGTAGCCGCAAGCCCTTGGCCAGGGCCAGTGTCTGCTGGCGGTCGATCAGTTTCACGGCAGGCACCGGGCGTGGGGATCCGGCCACCTTGACGGTGGCCGGGCAGGCATCAGCGGTTGGCGAAGTACATCGTCACTTCAAAGCCAATGCGCAGGTCGGTGTAGGCGGGTTTGGTCCACATGGGGCATGTCCTCTTCTTGTGCCGGGCGATTCCGGTAGAGGCATTAATGCATGGGCGGTGGTGAGGGCGAATGCTACTTTGGAACGAGTTTGCCGGGTGCATTGGTAGCAACGGGGTTGCCACACATTGCCATCAGGCCAGCCAGGGCGCCTGGGCAGGCGGCCTGGCATTCGCTGCACCGCTACAGCAATGAGGGTGGCTGCGCAGCCTGGCCGCGACACCAGGCCGCTGCGCCAACCGCGCAGGTTCATCAGGGGGTCAGAAGAAGCCCAACGGGTTGATGTCGTAGCTCACCAGCAGGTTCTTGGTCTGCTGGTAATGGTCGAGCATCATCTTGTGCGTCTCACGGCCCACACCCGACTTCTTGTAGCCACCGAATGCCGCATGCGCGGGGTACAGGTGGTAGCAGTTGGTCCATACCCGGCCGGCCTTGATGCCGCGGCCCATGCGGTAGGCACGGTTGATGTCGCGGGTCCACAGGCCGGCCCCCAGGCCGAACTCGCTGTCGTTGGCGATCGCCAAGGCCTCGGCTTCGTCCTTGAAGGTGGTCACCCCCACCACCGGGCCGAAGATCTCTTCCTGGAACACGCGCATCCGGTTGTGGCCCTTCAGCAGGGTCGGCTGGATGTAATAGCCGCTGGCCAGGTCACCCTGCAGGCGCTCGGCGGCACCGCCAGTGAGCAATTCGGCACCCTCCTCCCGGGCAATCTGCAGGTACGAGAGGATCTTGTCGTACTGCTGCTCCGACGCCTGGGCGCCGACCATGGTTTCGGTGTCCAGCGGGTTGCCACGGCTGATCTTGGCGATCTTCTTCATCACCTCGGCCATGAACGGTTCGTAGATCGACTCCTGGATCAGCGCACGCGACGGGCAGGTGCACACCTCGCCCTGGTTGAAGAACGCCAACACCAGGCCCTCGGCGGCTTTCTCGATGAACGCCGGCTCCGCCTGCATGATGTCTTCGAAGAAGATGTTCGGCGACTTGCCACCCAGTTCGACGGTAGACGGGATGATGTTCTCGGCCGCGCACTTCATGATGTGCGAGCCCACCGGGGTGGACCCGGTGAAGGCGATCTTGGCAATACGCTTGCTGGTGGCCAGCGCCTCCCCAGCCTCACGGCCATAGCCCTGGACGATGTTCAGCACCCCGGCCGGCAGCAGGTCGGCGATCAGCTCGGCAAAAATGGTGATCGACAACGGCGTCTGCTCGGCCGGTTTCAGCACCACGCAGTTACCCGCCGCCAGCGCCGGGGCGAGTTTCCAGGCGGCCATCAGCAACGGGAAGTTCCACGGGATGATCTGCCCGACCACACCCAGGGGTTCGTGCAGGTGATACGCCACGGTGGTTTCGTTGATTTCCGCCGCGCCACCTTCCTGGGCACGAATGCAGCCCGCAAAATAACGGAAGTGGTCCGCGGCCAGCGGCACGTCGGCATTCAGGGTTTCGCGTACGGCCTTGCCGTTGTCCCAGCTTTCGGTGACCGCCAGCACTTCGAGGTTCTGTTCGATCCGGTCGGCGATTTTCAGCAGCGCCAGGGCCCGCTCCTGCACCGAGGTCTTGCCCCACGCGTCAGCCGCGGCATGGGCAGCGTCCAGGGCGCGCTCGATATCCTGTGCGCTAGAACGTGGGAATTCGGCGATCGGTTGGCCGTTGACCGGCGAGCTGTTGGTGAAGTACTGGCCAGCCAAGGGCGCCACGAACTCGCCATTGATGAAGTTGCCATAGCGCGGTTTGAAGGAAACGACGGCGCCTGGGGTTCCGGGTTGTGCGTAGATCATGCTGAGCCTCTGCAGGTCAATGCCTGTCCCACGACAGGCGATATGCCGATGGTAGAAAGCCCCGCCTGCCAGGCGAATGCATCGTTGGCAGCGGGGCTCTCGTCATTTGGTAGTAGGGGTCAGGGTTTGGCGCTGGCGGTCTGCTGCAACTGCTTGGGCAACTTGAAGGTCCAGAGCATCCCGCCCTGGTTGAAGTCCTTGACCCGCTTGGCCACTTCGCCGCCCCACAGCGGCACCGCGCCGCCCCAGCCGGACACCACCGATACGTACTGCTCGCCGTCCATTTCCCAGGTCACCGGCGAACCGAGCACGCCTGAGCCGGTCTGGAACTCCCAGACCTTGTCGCCGGTCTTGGCGTTGAACGCCTGCAGGAAGCCTTCCGGGGTACCGGTGAACACCAGGTTGCCCTTGGTGGTCAGTACCCCACCCCACAGCGGTGCATAGTTCTTGTGGCGCCACACTTCCTTGCCGCTGACCGGGTCGATGGCACGTAGCACACCGATGTAGTCTTCGTTGAGCGGCTTGATGGTGAAGCCGGCGCCCAGGAACGCCGCCCCTTTCTTGTAGGCAATGCCCTCGTTCCAGATGTCCATGCCCCACTCGTTGGACGGCACGTAGAACAGCCCGGTGTCCTGGTTATAGGCCATCGGCATCCAGTTTTTCGCACCGAGGAACGCCGGGGCAACGAACACCGAGCTGCCCTTGGCTTCGCTACCCGGTGCACCCGGGCGGCTGGCCTCGTTGTAGATCGGCCGGCCGTTCTTGTCCAGGCCAGTGGCCCAGGTGATTTTGTCGACGAAGGGGAAGCCGCGGATGAACTTGCCGTTGGTGCGGTCCAGCACGTAGAAGAAGCCGTTGCGGTCGGCAGTGGCAGCGGCCTTGACCTCTTTGCCGCCGTCCTTGTAGTTGAACGAGATCAGCTCGTTGACGCCGTCAAAGTCCCAACCGTCGTGTGGCGTGCTCTGGAAATGCCATTTGATCGTGCCATCGTCCGGGTTCAGTGCCAGGCGCGATGAGGAATACAGGTTGTCCCCTGGGCGCAGGTGGGAGTTCCACGGCGCCGGGTTGCCGGTGCCGAACAGGATCAGGTTGGTTTCCGGGTCGTAGTAGCCGCCCAGCCACGGCGCTGCACCGCCGGTCTTCCACAGGTCGCCCGGCCAGGTCTTGCCGGCTTCGCCACCGGAAATACCGTTTTCGATGGCCTTGCCGTCCTTGTACACATACCCCATGTGGCCTTCCACGGTGGGGCGCATCCACAGCAGCTCACCGTTTTCCGGGTTGTAGGCCTGGATCTTGCCCACCACACCGAACTCGCCGCCAGCCACGCCGGTAATCAGCTTGCCGTTGACGATCATTGGCGCGGCGCTGATCGAATAGCCTTCCTTGTGGTCGGCCACCTTCTTGCTCCACACCACCTTGCCGGTGTCCTTGTTCAGCGCCACCAGCTTGGCGTCGAGGGTGCCGAAGAACACCAGGTTGCCGTACAACGCCACGCCCCGGTTGATCACATCGCAGCATGGGCGGATGTCATCGGGCAGGCGCGCATCGTACTGCCACAGTTTCTTGCCGGTTCGCGCGTCCACGGCGAATACCCGCGAGTAGGAGCCGGTCAGGTACATCACCCCATCCTTGATCAGCGGCTGCGCCTGTTGGCCGCGCTGCTTCTCACCGCCGAAGGAAAACGCCCAGACCGGGCGCAGTTCCTTCACGTTGTTGGTGTTGAGCATGTCCAGCGGGCTGTAACGCTGGCCCTGCACGCCCAGGCCATTGGTCACGATCTGCTGGGGGTTCTTCGGGTCCTGGAGGATGTCTTCATTGCTGACGGCGGCGTGGGCAGCGCCGGCCAGCAACATGGCGCTGAGCACCAGGCTCACGGCGAACGCGGGACGACGTGGGGATCGGGTCATGTCGGCTACCTTTGGTTTTTTTGTTGTGCCCGGGAAATTTTCCCGGTGTGCCGGGAATTCTTGGTCCCGAGGTGTTTGCCAACAATTGCTCGCAGTGTGGAGATTTCTAGTTCCTTGGTAGCAGCTGCCTTTTAAACGAAAGGGGCGCAAAGCGGCCCCTGGGTTGGTGTCAGCGGAAATTGCCGGCGCTGCTGCGCCGCCCTTTCGCGACGCATGGCCGCTCCCACGCCGTAGTGTCTGGCTCAGGGCGTACTATCTACCCGCCGAAGTTGCCGGCGTTCGTACCGCGGGTATAGGTGGCTGACACTGCGAATAAGTTCGTAGCGCGTCAGGCTCAGGCCGGCGAAGCGTTCGGGTATCGGGCTGCGGATCATTTCGGCCATATCGTCGCCACGGGCGGCGCCGTCGCGCAGCAGGTTGTCCAGCCAGGTGAGGTAGTCGCGCATCTGCACAAAGGGTTGCGCATCACTGGCCAGCGGCCCGTGGCCGGCTACCAGTTGCTTCCAGGGCAGCGCCTGCAAGGTGTCGAGGTCGTGCAGCCACACATCGAGGCCCGGGCTGTTGGGGGTGGTCAGGGCACGCTGATAAAACAGCAGGTCGCCGGCAAACAGCACCCCGGTCGTTTCATCGAGGATCGCCAGGTCCGCACCGGTATGCCCGCGTAGCCCGAGCAGGCGCAGGCGGTGCCCGCCCACATCGCGCACACCCGGTTCCACGACTCGGGTCGGCAGCACCACCTCCGTGCCTCGCATCCAGTCACCAACCAGGCGGTACATGTTTTCCGCCATGGCATCGCCTTGCTCGCGCAACAACGCAGCGGTGCCGGCCAGGGCACCGATGGGCACGTCGGTGAACGCCTGGTTGCCGAGCACATGGTCCGGGTGATGATGGGTCAGCAGCACTTCCAGCACCGGCTTGTCGGTCACCGTGGCAATCGCCTGGCGCAAGGCCTCGCCATAGCGTCTGGACGGCCCGCTGTCGATCACCACCACCCCCTCGTCGGTCACGATGAAGGCCGTGTTGACCACGTTGCCGCCATTGGCCTTGGCGAAATTGTCGGTACTGCCCTCCAGCAGCCAGGTACCCTCGGCAATCTGCCGGGGGGCGAGCCGGTAATCCAGGTTGGCCTGGGCCGGAAGGCCCAGGCACAACAGCAACAGCAGGATCCAACGCATGGCAGGCGCCTCGGTTCAGGGGTGGATGGCGACCGCGCTCAAGGCACTGCCGCCTCGAACTGGTTACCGCTGTTGTCCTGCAACAACAGCCGGGTCGGCCCGGGGCCCTGGATATCGAAACTCAGGTTCGGGTTCTCGCTGACCGCCGGGTACAGCGTCAGGCTGGCCAGGCGCTGGCCATCGACGCCTTGCAACTCGGCATGGTTGAGGTAGAACTCGGGAATGCCACTGACCAGGCCGTTGTCCATCGGGTGCGCCACCTGCAGGCGCAGGCGGCTGCTGTCGCCACGCGGGTAGCGGCCCCCCAGCACCTCGCCGAGGTGCTCTTCCCAGCCGGGCTGGGTGCGCACCACGCTGGGGGCGGTACAACCACCGCCGGCAGCATCGATCAGGGTCGAGCCCACGTGCCACAGGCCGTCGCGCGTGAGCACCGCCGCGCGAAGTGGTGTGGCCTGCTCGATACGGATACGCAGCGATAACCACGGCAGTACCCGTTCGCCGGGCTGGAAGTCGACAATGCGCGGCAGCGGGTTGAGTTCGGCCCAGGCAATGATGCGCACCACCTCGCCAGTGAACGCGCGGGCATCGATTTCCAACGGCACCTGGCGTGCGTCCTCGGCAAAAGGGGGAGCCAGCAGCTTGACCCGCTCATCGAAGACGAACGCTGCCTGGTCGAGCAGTTGCTTGTGGTAGAAGTCCCACATCACCGAGGGCACCGGGTCCTGGTTGGCAGGCGGCTCGCTGGCCAGGGCCTGGCTTGCCCAAGATAGCCAGCAGGCCAGCAGCAAGGTTGCTTTGAGGTTCATGATCCGCTCCCATTTGCCGGGCTGCCGAGCCCAGGCTACTGGTACATGTCCGGCACCTGGTAACGCAGGCCGTACTGGGCATAGATCGCCTGCATGCGCCCCTCCCGTATCAACACCTCTAGCGCCTCCTCGACCGCATAGGCCAACTGCCGGTTGCTTTCATGCACGGCCATGCCGATGTCCCAGGCCTGCTTGCCCAGGTTGGGGTACGCATTTTCCGCCAACGCCAGCTGTGGGTTCGCGGCCTCATGCAGTTGCCAGTCGACCTCGCCGCGCATGGCCATCACCGCGTCTACCTCACCGGCCTGCATGGCGGCGAAGGCTTGCTGCACGCCGGGGTAATGGTGGGTCTTGGCGCTGAGCATGCCGTTGAGCACCGAGGTCAGGTAGAACGACGGCACGCTGTCGACCTCTACCCCAATCGGGTGCTGCTGGAATACCGCGACACTGGCCACCGAAGGCAACCGGCGGCGGTCATAGGCCACCTGCCAACGTTCTTGCTGATACGGGCCGAACATCACCACCTGGGCGTTTTCCAGCTCGCCCAGCTCGTTGCGCCTCTGCGCATAATCGTGGTCGTAGGGCACCCGCAGCATCAGGTCTGCCAATTGCTGATGACGCAGCGGGCTGCCGCGCCAGATGTAGTCCCGCAGGTCGTCGTCGAGCTTTTCCCCAGGCGGCGCCCAGATCAGTTTCAGGCGCACGCCCATCGCCTCGGCCAGTGCCTGCGCCAGGTCCACATCCACGCCCCGCGGCTGGCCGTGGTCCTGGAAACTGTAAGGCGCAAAGTCCTTGTACACCGCTACCTTGAGCTCCCCGGCGGCGATGATCGTGTCGTAGTTGCGCACTTGCGCCTGGGCCGCCGCACAGCACAGCAACAGGGCACTGAACAGCACCGCCATCAGGCGCATGGCCGTTACTCCTCGACGTGCACGCTGTCCAGGTATGTGCGCACCGCCCACAAAGCCTCCTGGCTCAGGTAGTCGGCCATTTTCGGCATGTACACGCGGCCGTCGCGCACCGCGCCATGGCGCACACGCTCGACGAACCATTCATCGCCGGCGTCGCCGGCATCGAGCAGCCGCAGGTCCGGGGCAATGCCGCCAGACTTGGCTTCCAGGCCATGGCAGGCCGCGCAGTTCTGGTTATAGGCCGAGGCGCCGATCTCGACTGCCTTGTCGTGTTCCGGCGAGCTACGGTAAGGGTTGACCGCCGCCCAGCCGTCTGCGTCCAGGCTCACCCCAGCGTCCTTGACCGGGGTCAGCCCCTTGGTCTCTACCGCCTGTGGGACTACATTGCCATGGGCCCAGGCGGTACCGGTCATTACCGCGCCGGCCAACAAGCCTGCAGCAAGCCACACATTGCGTTTTGTTGTCATTGTTATGCCCTCACCATTGCACGCAAAGCCTCAACCACAGAGGCCGTGTCGCCATCTTAAAAACACCCGGCATACGGCCGAATGCTGCTTTGGTGGTCGCGCCTTACTCCCTTGGTAGTAGGGCTTGTGGCGAACGGCCAAATGAGGTGCCGACCGGGAACTCTTCCCGGCAATGGCGGGATTTTTTCCGTATCCGGCGAGCGCCCCGGCGGCTCACCCTGTGCAGGCCAAAACCTCCACTGGGAACTGCAACCATGACAATAAGATCGCTACCCGCCCTTTCCCCTCTGGCCTTGAGCGTGCGCGTGCTGCTGATGGCCGGTAGCCTGGCCTTGGGCAGCGTGGCAACAGCGGCCACCCCCCCTGCGGCACCTGCCACCAAGAACGTCACCTGGGAAGACATCGCCAACGACCACCTCACCACCAACGACGTGCTGCAGTACGGCATGGGCACCAATGCCCAGCGCTGGAGCCCGTTGGCCCAGGTCAACGACAAGAACGTGTTCAAGCTCACCCCGGCGTGGTCCTACTCGTTCGGCGACGAGAAGCAGCGCGGCCAGGAATCGCAGGCCATCGTCAGCGACGGTGTGGTCTATGTGACAGGGTCGTACTCACGGGTATTTGCCCTCGATGCCAAAACCGGCAAACGCCTGTGGACCTACAACCACCGCCTGCCCGACAACATTCGCCCCTGCTGCGACGTGGTCAACCGGGGCGCCGCCATCTACGGCGACAAGATCTACTTCGGCACCCTCGACGCGCGGGTCGTGGCCCTGGACAAACACACCGGCAAGGTGGTCTGGAACAAGAAGTTCGGCGACCACAGTGCCGGCTACACCATGACCGGCGCGCCGGTGCTGATCAAGGACAAGACCAGTGGCAAGGTCCTGCTGATCCACGGCAGCTCGGGGGATGAATTCGGCGTGGTCGGGCAGCTGTTCGCACGCGACCCGGATACCGGGGAAGAAGTGTGGATGCGGCCTTTCGTCGAGGGCCACATGGGCCGCCTGAATGGCAAGGACAGCACCCCGACCGGCGACGTCAAGGCACCGTCCTGGCCAGATGACCCCACCACCGAAACCGGCAAGGTCGAAGCCTGGAGCCATGGTGGCGGCGCCCCTTGGCAAAGCGCCAGCTTCGATCCGGAAACCAATACCATCATCGTCGGGGCGGGCAACCCGGGGCCTTGGAACACCTGGGCGCGTACCTCGAAAGACGGCAACCCGCACGACTACGACAGCCTGTATACCTCCGGCCAGGTCGGTGTAGACCCGAGCACCGGCGAGGTCAAGTGGTTCTACCAGCACACCCCCAACGACGCCTGGGACTTCTCCGGCAACAACGAACTGGTGCTGTTCGACTACAAAGGCAAGGACGGCAAGGTGGTCAAGGCCACCGGCCACGCCGACCGCAACGGCTTCTTCTATGTGGTCGACCGCAACAATGGCAAGTTGCAGAACGCCTTCCCCTTCGTCGACAACATCACCTGGGCCAGCCATATCGACCTGAAGACCGGGCGGCCGGTGGAAAACCCCGGCCAGCGCCCGGCCAAGCCGCTGCCGGGTGAAACCAAAGGCAAGCCAGTCGAGGTTTCGCCGCCATTCCTCGGCGGCAAGAACTGGAACCCCATGGCCTACAGCCAGGACACCGGCCTGTTCTACATCCCCGGCAACCAGTGGAAGGAGGAATACTGGACCGAGGAAGTGAACTACAAGAAAGGCTCGGCCTACCTCGGCATGGGCTTCCGCATCAAGCGCATGTACGACGACCACGTCGGCACCCTGCGCGCCATGGACCCGACCACCGGCAAACTGGTGTGGGAACACAAAGAGCACCTGCCACTGTGGGCAGGCGTGCTGGCAACCAAGGGCAACCTGGTGTTCACCGGCACCGGCGATGGTTTTTTCAAGGCCTTCGACGCCAAGACGGGCAAGGAGCTGTGGAAGTTCCAGACCGGCAGCGGCATCGTATCCCCGCCCATCACCTGGGAGCAGGATGGCGAGCAGTACATCGGCGTGACGGTCGGCTACGGCGGTGCGGTGCCGCTGTGGGGTGGCGACATGGCCGAACTGACCAAGCCCGTTGCCCAGGGTGGCTCGTTCTGGGTGTTCAAGATCCCGAGCTGGGACAACAAGACCGCCCAGCGGTGATCGCCTGAGGTGGCGTATACCCGGGGCCGCGTTGCGGCCCCTTCACCTGGTGCTTACACCCACGAGAGCCATTCGCCATGAACTACCTGCCCATTGCCCTGCTGTTGGCGCTCTCGCCTGCCCTGGCCGCACAGGCCGAAGACGCTGGCGACGATGCCCCACTGACCATCAACGGCTGCGTCATCGCCGAAGCCAGCCAGTGCCCGGGTGCCAACCTGCGCGGCGCCAACCTGGCTAACCAGGACCTGCGCAAGATGAACCTGGCCGGCGCCGACTTGCGCGACGCCGACCTGCGCCACGCCCAACTGGACCTGGCCAACCTGGAAAAAGCCCGCCTGCAAGGCGCCAACCTGACCCGCGCCAGCCTGCAGCAGAGCAACCTGCGCCTGGCCGACCTGAGCAATAGCCACCTGGTGGCCATCCAAGGCTGGGGCCTGTTCGCCCAAGGCGCGCAGTTCGAGAACGCCGACCTCAGCGCGGCCTATCTGCAGTTCGCCCGGTTGTCCGGGGCCAAGTTGCACAAAGCCAACCTGCAGGCTGCGGACCTCGAAATGGCCTGGCTCAGCAAGGCCGACCTGCAGGAGGCCAGGCTGACCGACGCCAACCTGCAGGAGGCCAAGTTCGGCCAGAGCAACCTGGCACGCGCCGACCTGCGCGGGGCACGGCAGCATTACGGGAATTTCCAGGAGGCCAACATGGAGGGATGCACAGGCTGCCCCGAAACCTGGGACAAGTGACTGATTGCGCTGCCTGTAGGAGCGGCCTTGTGTCGCGATGGGCTGCAAAGCAGCCCCGGCAATTTGTGCACCATGCTGAAACCCTGGGGCTGCTTTGCAGCCCATCGCGACACAAGGCCGCTCCTACAGGCAGCCCATCGCGACACAAGGCCGCTCCTACAGGCAGCCCATCGCGACACAGGGCCTACCCCGCTACCCGCACCAGCCCCAGGTCAATCCCCAGGTGCACCAGCTCGGCATGCGAGCTGACCTGCAGCTTGCTCTTGAGCAAGGTCAAATGGTTGGACACGGTCTTGGCACTGATGCACAACTGCTCGGCAATCAGCCGCGCCGGGGTGCCCTTGGCAAGCATGACGAAAATCTCCAGCTCGCGCTGGGTCATGCGCTGCAGGCGCGGGTCGCTTTCATTGTGCGGGGTGGTGCAGGCCAATTGCGTAGCCAGCGGCTGTTCAATGTAGGCATGCCCGGCCAATACACGCTGCACCGCCTCGATCAGCACCTCGGGCGCCGAATTCTTGGTCAGGTAGCCCGACGCCCCGGCTTCCAGCGCCTGCCGCACCAGGGGCAACTCGTCGTGCATGCTGAAGAACAGCACCCGCAGCTGGGGCAGGCGCTGACGCAGCCGGCGGGTGGCTTCCAGGCCGCTGATGCCCGGCAGGCCGAAGTCCATGACCACCAGGTTGGGCACCTGCTCGTGCACCAGGGCCAGCGCCTCTTCGCCACTGGCCGCTTCGCGCACCTGGATGTCTGGCAATACCGCCCGCAGCAGGCTGGCATAGCCTTGGCGGACCACAGCATGGTCGTCGACCAGTACGATATTCATCACACCTCCTTGGGGATGTTCAGCGCCAACGCCCAACCGCCACCCGGGCGGCTGAAAATGCGTAATTCACCCCCCAGGCTGCGCGCGCGTTCGGCCATCGAGTGCAAGCCAACCCCGGGCCGGCGCGGTTGGCGCGCGCCGCACCCATTGTCGCGCACGAACAAGCGCAACCCCTTGGCGCTGCGCTGCAGGCGCACCCGCACCTGGCTGGCGCCGGCATGCCGGGCGACATTGGTCAACGCCTCCTGCAGCAGCCGGTACAAGTGCGTCCTGCTCGGCGCGGGCAAGTCTGGCAAATGCTCGCCAACCCGCAGCCGGCAATCGATGCCCTGCCTGGCCTGCCACTGGCTCACCAGCAGGCCAATGGCCTGCGCCAGCGGCATGTGTTGCAGCGCCACCGGATACAGGTCTTGTACCAGGGCACGAAACCCTTGCTGCAAATGTTCGCAATTCAGTTCCAGTTGCTGTGTGGTCTGCTTGACCACAGCGGGCTGGTCGGCCGCCATGCGCAGCAGGCAGCCCTGGGCGCGGATACCGGCCAGGTATTGCCCAAGGTCATCGTGCAGAGCCTGCGCCAGCCGGGTACGCTCCTGCTCCTGCACCGCCAGCAGGGCCTGGGTCAGCTGCGTATTGTCGGCCCGGGCCTGCTCCAGGTTCGCCACCATCGCGTTGAAGTGCGCAGCCAACTGGCGTGCCTCCGGCAGGTTGGCCTCGCGCAAACGCACGGCCAGGTGCCCCGCCGACACCTGCCGCAGCGCCCCCAGCAATTCAGCCAGCAGCCCCATCGCCCGCCCGACCGCCCAACGGATGGTCACCAGGCTCAATACCAGCGCCAGGCCGCACAAGCTCAGCAATTGCACCAGCGACTCCCAGACTTCGTCGATTTCATCGCGGGCATCCACGGCAATCAGCACCCGCCGGCCATCGCTCAGTGTCAGTAAACGGCCACCTGGGTGGTGTTGACCGAACAGCTGGCGGCCCAGCCAGGCATCCACACCGGCATCCCCCGGCAACAGGGCGGCATCGCCAGCTGCCAGCCAATGCACCCGTACATGGCGCAGGTTCTGGGTCAGGCTCGGCTGCAAACTGGCCGGGTCACGCTCGGCAGTCTCGGCAAGGTAGGTCACCACGGCTTCGGCAGACTGCAGCTCACGCTCCACGTCGGCCACAGCCTGGTGCAGCAGCACCCCGGCACAGGCCACCGTCACCAGGGCGAAGCAGCCGGTGACCCAAAGGTTGATGCGCCACAGCGCAGACAAGTTGAACAGGCGCATGGGAGCTCTCTTCAGGGGTGCCGAGGCCCATCGTAAAACCGTAGGTGGCGCGGGAAATTACTACCTTGGTACCGGCCGAGCGCTACTTTCTGCATATTTCCCGTGCCCGGCGGGGTTCCTATGCTGGCGCCATCTGCCGTGGAGTGTGTCATGCGCCAGCCTGCCCACCTTGCCTTGTTCTGCCTGCTGGCCCTGATCGCCGTGTTGTCCGCGCCCCATGCGTCGGCCGCTGCGGGCCAGGCCGACGCCCTATTGCACGTGGGCATCGGCTATTTGGGCTACCGGCCCGACCCGGGCCCGCTGCTGTCCAATATCATCCCCGAACCGGCCGACGCTGGCCTGCAAGGCGCCGAGCTGGCGATCGTCGACAGCAACAGCACCGGGCGTTTTCTCAAGCAACAGTTCCAGCTGACCCGCGCCAACGTGGACAGCCCCGAGGCGCTGTTGCAGGCGGCCCAAGCACAACACGAGCAAGGCCTGCGCCTGTTCGTGGTCAACGCCCCGGCCACCAGCCTGCGCGCGCTGGCCGCGGCGCTGCCCGACAGCCTGCTGTTCAATGCCGGCAGCCCCGACGACAGCCTGCGCAGCAGCCAGTGCCTGGGTAACGTGCTGCACAGCCTGCCGGGCCGGGCAATGCTCGCCGATGCGCTGGTGCAGTTCCTGGTGCTGCGCAAATGGCAACGCGCGCTGCTGGTGGTCGGCCAGACCGCAGATGACCAGGCCTACGCCGCCGCCCTGCGCCGCTCGGCGAAACGCTTCGGCGTGCAGCTGGTCGCGGAAAAAGCCTGGACCTTCGACAACGACCAGCGCCGCAGCGCCCAGGCCGACATGCCGCTGTTCACGCAAACCGCCGAATACGACGTGGTGCTGGTGGCCGACGAACGCGGTGACTTTGGCGAATACCTGCCCTACCAGACCTGGTACCCGCGGCCAGTGGCGGGCACCCAGGGGTTGACCCCCACCGGTTGGCACAAGACCGTGGAAACCTTCGGCGCGGCGCAACTGCAAAAACGTTTCGAGGCCCAGGCCGGGCGCTGGATGAACGACCGTGACTTCGCCGCCTGGATGGCCGTGCGCAGCATTGCCAGCGCGGTCAGCAAACTGCGCCAGGCCGACCCACGGGCGCTGCAACAGCTGCTGCTCAGCGAGCAACTGCCCCTGGACGGTTTCAAGGGCCGCAAGCTCAGCTACCGGCCCTGGAACGGCGAGCTGCGCCAACCGATTGCGCTGGTGCAGCCTCGCGCACTGGTCAGCACATCGCCACAAGATGGCTTCCTGCACCCCTTCAACGAAATGGACAGCCTGGGCTACGACAAGCCCGAAGTGACCTGCACGTACCCCTGAGCCGACAACCACAACAATAAGGAATACGCCATGCGCCGCCCTCTGCTTTCCCGCGCCCTGCTCTACCCCAGCCTGCTGACGGGCGCCCTGGCGCTGGCCTGCGGGCATGCGCTGGCCGCCACTGCCTGGGTGTCCAACGAAAAGGACAACAGCCTCAGCCTGATCGACCTGAAGACCCTGGAGGTCACCGAAACCCTTGCAGTCGGGCAACGCCCTCGGGGTCTGCTGCTGTCGCATGACAACAAGCTGCTGTACATCTGCGCCAGCGATTCCGACCGGGTACAGGTGATGGACGTGGCCACCCGCAAGATCATCAAGGAACTGCCCTCTGGCAAGGACCCCGAGCAGTTCGCCCTGCACCCCAACGACCGCTGGCTGTACGTTTCCAACGAAGACGATGCGCTGGTGACCGTGATCGACACCGTGACCGACCAGGTACTGGGGCAGATCGATGTTGGTATCGAACCTGAAGGCATGGCCGTCAGCCCCGATGGCAAATGGGCGGTCAATACCAGCGAAACCACCAACATGTTGCACTGGATCGACACCAGCACCCAGACCCTGGCCGACAGCACCCTGGTCGACCAGCGCCCGCGCTTCGTCGAATTCAGCCAGGACGGTTCCAGGCTGTGGGCCTCGGCGGAAATCGGCGGCACGGTGACTGTCCTTGACGTTGCCACGCGCCAGGTGCTGAAAACCCTGAACTTCCAGATCAAGGGCGTGCACCCGGACAAGGTCCAGCCGGTGGGAATCAAGCTCAGCGCGGACGGCAAGTATGCCTTCGTCGCCCTGGGCCCGGCCAACCATGTGGCGGTGATCGATGCCAAGACCTACGAGGTGCTCGATTACCTGCTGGTCGGGCGGCGGGTCTGGCAGTTGGCGTTCTCCCCCGACCAGCGCCGCTTGCTGGCCACCAACGGGGTCAGCGGCGATGTATCGGTAATCGATACGCAGGACCTCAAGGTGCTCAAATCGGTGAAAGTCGGGCGCTACCCTTGGGGCGTGGTGGTCACCCCATGAACGCCCTCGAGGTGGCCGATGTGAGCTTCGCCTACGGCCAGCGCGAGGCGCTGCGGCAGGTCGGTTTCAGCCTGGCACCGGGCCGTTTTGCCGCGTTGCTGGGCCCCAATGGCGCCGGCAAGTCGACCCTGATCGCCCTGCTGACCCGCCTGTACGACCTGCAGCACGGCGATATCCGGGTGTGCGGCTGCTCGTTGCGCGACACCCCGCGCCCGGCGCTGCGGCAGATGGGCGTGGTGTTCCAGCAGAGCACCCTGGACCTGGACCTGAGCGTGGAGCAGAACCTGCGCTACCACGCCGCCCTGCATGGCCTGTCACGGCGCCACGGCAACCAGCGGGTAGAGGCCGAGCTGGCGCGCCAGGGCCTGGGCGAGCGCCGCCACCACAGCGTGCGCGAGCTGAATATCGGCCACCGCCGGCGGGTGGAAATCGCCCGTGCGCTGCTGCACGAGCCACGCCTGCTGCTGCTGGACGAGGCCAGCGTCGGCCTCGACCCGGCCAGCCGCCTGGCACTCAACCAGCACGTGCGGCAGCTGTGCCGCGAGCAGCAGTTGAGTGTGCTGTGGACCACCCACCTGCTGGACGAAGTGCAGCCTAGCGACGACCTGCTGATTCTCCATCAAGGGCGCCTGGTGGCCAGCGGTACCGCCGATGCCCTGAGCCTGCAGCACGGCGGCGACCTGGACCATGCCTTTGCCCACCTGACCCGGCAGCCTTCAGGAGCCCACACCCGATGAACGCCTACTGGCAGTGTTTCAACGGCATCATGCTGCGCGAATGGCTGCGCTTCGTATTGCAGCGCACGCGCCTGCTCAGTGCCCTGGTGCGCCCGTTGCTGTGGTTGCTGGTGTTCGCCGCCGGCTTTCGGGCAGCGCTGGGCATCGCCATCATCGAGCCGTACGACACCTACATCCCCTACGAGGTGTACATCATCCCGGGGCTGGCCTGCATGATCCTGCTGTTCAACGGCATGCAAGGGTCCTTGTCGATGGTCTATGACCGGGAAATGGGCAGCATGCGCGTGCTGCTGACCAGCCCCCTGCCGCGGCCGTTCCTGTTGGCCAGCAAGTTGCTGGCGACCTCGCTCATTTCCCTGCTGCAGGTGTACGCGTTCCTCGCCATTGCCTGGGTGTACGGTGTGCAACCGCCGGCGGTGGGGTTGCTGCTGGCACTGCCGGCGCTGCTGCTGGTGGCGTTCATGCTCAGTGCCCTGGGGCTGCTGCTGTCGAACGCCATCCGCCAGCTGGAGAACTTTGCCGGGGTGATGAATTTCGTGATCTTCCCACTGTTTTTCCTGTCTTCGGCGCTGTACCCACTGTGGAAGATGCGCGAAGCCAGCGAGTGGCTGTACTGGCTGTGCGCGGTGAACCCGTTCACCCATGCCGTGGAGCTGGTGCGGTTTGCCTTGTACCAGCGCCTGAACCTGTTGGCGCTGGCGGTGTGCTTGGGCTTGACGGTGCTGTTCACGCTGCTGGCGATTGCCACCTTCAACCCCCAGCACGCAGCGTTGCGCAAGCCGCGATGATCCTGTGGCCTGGCGCGGCCCAGGCTGACGGGCGGCGCTAAGCCATCTACTACTTTAGTACTGCATTTACTGTCTATCGTCGCATTCACAAAGCACCGCTACTGGCATGTAATGGGTTCATAACAAAAAGGAAGAACCCCATGCCATGTGCCCTGCCCCGGCTGCCACGCCCCTTGCTGGCGGCACTTTCAATGAGCCTGACGCTGGGCACCGCCCAGGCCGACACGGCGCCGCTGTTCTCTGCCGACGGTTACCGCATCACCCTTTACCGCAGCCCGACCCCAGCGCAGGTCGACGGCGGCCAGGTGGTAGACACCGCCACATTGCAACGCCTGCTCAGCCAGCAGCCGCGGCCGGTACTGATCGACGTGTACCGCCGCCAGTGGCTGCAGGGCCGCTTCATCGAAGACGAGCCGCACGCCAACCTTCCCGGCAGCCTGTGGCTGGCCAACACCGGCGATGGCGAGCTGAGCCCGGCCTGGCAGGCGTACTTTGCGCACAACCTGCAAAGCGCCACCGCCGGGCACCCCGACCAGCCTGTGGTGTTCTACTGCCGCGCCGATTGCTGGCTGAGCTGGAACGCGGTAAAACGCGCTAAAGCCCTGGGTTACCACAACCTGTACTGGTACCGCGACGGCGTTGACGCGTGGCAGCAGGCCAACCTGCCGCTGCAGCCGGCGCAACCGGTGCCTTTGCCCTGATCTGTTCAACTGCCACTGCGTGCCCTGCTCCATCCAATAAAAACAAGGTGAAAAGGCCATGTACAAAATTCTGATTGCCGACGATCACCCCCTGTTTCGCGAAGCCATCCACAACGTCATCAGCGATGGGTTCCAAGGCAGCGAGGTCATGGAAACCGCCGACCTGGACAGCGCCCTGGCGCTGACCCAGGCGCATGACGACCTCGACCTGATCCTGCTCGACCTGAACATGCCCGGCATGCACGGCCTCAACGGCCTGATCACCCTGCGCAACGAAGCACCGACCACGCCGGTGGTGATCGTGTCGGCCGAACAGGAGAAACAGATCGTGCTGCAGGCCATCACCTACGGCGCGGTGGGCTTCATCACCAAGTCCTCGCCGCGGGCACAGATGATCGAGGCGATCGAGCAGATCCTCAACGGTAATGTCTACCTGCCGCCCGACATCATCCGCGCGCAGAAAAGCAGCACCGGCCGGCGCCAGAACGATGCGCCGAGCTTCCCGCCGGAAATGCTCCAGGCCTTGACCCGCAAGCAGTTGCTGGTACTGGAACGCATGACCAAGGGGGAATCGAACAAGCAGATTGCCTACACCCTGGATATCGCCGAGACCACGGTCAAGGCGCATGTGTCGGCGATCTTGCGCAAGCTCAATGTGCACAACCGCGTGCAGGCCATTCTCAGTGCGGGCGATATCGACTTCGCAGACTACCTGCGGCGCTGACCGTCTCCAGCTTCATGGGGGCCGCGTTGCAGCCCCCATAGCACACCCGGCCCTAGCCTTGGGTGCCCAGCAAATGGCTCATTGCAGTCTTCAATTTCAACGGCCGCACCGGCTTGTGCATCAGGGTATGGCCCAGCTCACGGATCTGCTGCTTGAGGTCGTTGCTGTAGTTGGCCGTGATCATCAGCGCCGGTAGCGGCTGGGTGCGGCGGGCATTGATCCGCGCCACCGCGTCGAGGCCGTTGCAGTCATTGTCCAGGTGGTAGTCGGCAATCAGCAGGTTGGCCTCGGCGTGGTAATTGTCCACCTGGCGCGCCAGGTCTTCCTCCGACAGCGCGGTGATCACCTTGCACCCCCAGCCTTCGAGCAGCGTGCGCATGCCGGCACAAATGGCCGCATCGTTGTCCAGCACCCAGACTTGCGCACCACGCAGGCGTTCGAACATCGGCTCGCACAGAGGCTGGCTCGGCTGCGCCTTGGGCGCAACGGTGCTCAACGGGACCTCGACGGCAAACACCGATCCCTTGCCCAGCCATGACCGCACGCGGATGCGATGGCCCAGGATACCGGCGATCTTCTCCACGATCGCCAGGCCCAGGCCCAGCCCGCGATCCTGCTCAGGGCGCTGCACATCACCGCGCCGGAACTCCTGGAACATTTCCTCCAGGTGTTCTTCGGCGATGCCGATGCCGCTGTCCCACACCTCGATCCGCAAGCCGCCACGCAGGCGCCGGCAACCCAGCACCACCCGCCCGCTGCGGGTGTAACGGATGGCATTGCTGAGCAGGTTGCGCAGAATGCGCGCCAACAGCTGGATATCACTGCGCACCACCGCCGAACACCCCACGAAATGCAGGGCCAGGCCCTCGCTACGCGCGACCTGGGCATATTCGGCCGCCAGGTTGTCCAGCAGCTCGCTGAGCGCGAAAGGCGCGATATCGGCCTTGATCACGCCCGCATCAAGTTTGGAAATGTCGACCAGGGTGCCCAGCAGGCTCTCCACATCCTCCAGCGAGTTGCTGACATTGCGGACCAACTGGGCACTTTGCTGCGGTTCGCGGCTTTCCAGCAACGCGCTGGTGAACAGCCGCGCCGCATTCAGCGGTTGCAGCAAATCATGGCTGACCGCAGCCAGAAACTTGGTTTTCGACAGGTTGGCCTGTTCGGCCTCGCGCTTGGCTTCGCGCAGCCGCGCTTGCGCCTGGCTGCGCTCTTCGATTTCCCGCAGCAACTGGTCGTTGAGGCTGGTCAGCTCCGCCGTGCGCTCACGCACCCGCTGCTCCAGGTGCTGATAGGCCTGGTGCAATGCCTGCGCGGTATTGCGCCGCTCGGTGATATCGCGGATCAACACGAAGATACCCACCACCTCGCCGCTGGCCAGGCGGTTGGGGACATAGGAGCGCAGCATGTAGCGCTCCTGGCCCTTGATGTTGGTTTCGGCAAACTCGAAGGTCACGCTCTCGCCCGCCAATGCCCGCGTCACATAGGCCTCGAGGCGTTGGTAGTGCTGTTCGCTGTGGGCCTCGCGCAGGCTTTGCCCCAGCATCACGCCACGCGGCCAGCAGTACCATTCCTCATACACCTTGTTGGTGAATTCATAGACCAGGTCGGCATTGAGGTAGGCGATCAACGCCGGAACGTTGTCGGTGATCAGGCGAATCTGGTGCTGGTGCGCGGTCTCGGCCCGCTGCCGGGCCTCGCTGAGCAGGTGGTTCACCGCCTTCAACTCGGCCATGGCCTGGCTCAGCGCATCGGTGCGCTCGCGCACCTGCTCGGCCAGCACCACCGAATGCTGAAACGCCGCGTACGGGTCGTTGCCGCGGGTGACCCCGGACTCGACACGTTCGATCAGCGCACCATTGATGCGCTGCAGCTTATGGTTCTGCTGCTGCAGCCGGGCCACCTCGGCCTGCAGGTCAGCGACCGACAGGAGGCCGGTTGCGGGCAATGGCGACGCCGGTGAAGGTCTGGTTGATATGCATGCCATTGAACTGTTCTCCGTAGGTGTTGAACCCGATCACCCGTTGCTCGCGCAGAAACGCCCCCACCAGTTCCAGGCTGTGTTGCCCCTCCAGTTCCAGACGCCGCAGGAAGCAGTCGCAACCGATGGTCAACAACAGCGGGCCCAGGCGCTGGTGCAGGCCGTCGAACAGCTCATGCAGGTTCGGCAGCAACGGCCCTGGGGTCATGGCCGTGAGCACGATGCCGTTCTCCACAGCACAGTAGAAACTCAGGCTCAAGTCATCGTGCACACGCTGGACGGCGCGCATGTAGTACTGGTCGTGAATGCGCACGGCCAACGGGTGCGCGGCGAACACCCGGTAATCGAGCGCCGCCACCGGCACACCGATGAGCCGGGCATATTCCTCGGCAGCGGGTTCGGCATTCAGCTCGAATACCCGGCGCTGGCCGCTGTCGGCGCCAGTGACCACCAGTTTTTCCTGGCGCGGCTGGATGTGATGGGTGGTGAACACTTCGAAGTCGAGCCAGGTGTTGACCAGCACCACCACCGCTGCGCCGCTGTGGAAGGCGCCGCCGTGGTAGACATGCGTGCGGTTGAGGTAGTTGTCGTCGCCGGCCGAACCGCCGAAGTGCGGGATGTCGCCCAACGCCGCGCTAAGGGCAGCGAGGACCATTTCCTCCCGGCTGGACAGCCCATCGAGCAGGGTCAGGGCAAAGCTGTGGCCCTTGATCGGCGCCAACGAATTGCTGCGGCAGGTGCCGACCAGGCGCTCGACCATCTGTTGCGCATCGATGAGGCTGAAGTGCTCCATTTCGTCGATCAGCCCGGTGGCGATGGAAAAGTGCCGGTGATCGAAGCCCAGCGCGGTCACGCAGTTGCGGCCGTACCCCTGCGGGGTGATTTCGCCGGCACTGGTGCAGCCCACCAGGCGGATGCCGCCAAACCCCTGTTCCAACGCCTGGGCCAGTTCCTGCAGGTTGTATTCGGCAGAACAGAAAAACAGCACCAGGCCCAGGTGGGGGTGCAGGAGCTGTCGCGCCAGGTCCTGGGCGGCCAACCGGGCATCGGTGGCCTGGGACATGGCGCTGAGCACACCGTCGTTGAGGGCCTGTTGCATCAAAGTCTCCGGCGCAGGGCGGCTGAAGGTGCAGTGTACGAAGACGGGTACGTGGGGCGAATGCTACTTGGGTAGCGGGTGGGCGGTTCCAAGGGTGTAAGTGCCAGCTTCACCTGCGCCTGCCTTGCCGCCCCGTGCTTACCAGGTCAGCACCGCGCCCACAGCCAAGGTATCGGTGTCTTCATTCTGCGCACTGCCCTCATGCCCATCGATGGAGAACTGGTTGTACTCGGCCACCAGCTTGAGGTTGTCGTTGACGTCATGGAACAACGCCACCCCACGGGTCTTGTAGTCGGCACCGCTGCCCACCGCACCGTTGCCATCGTCCTTGGTCTTGCCATACGACAGCGCCACGCGGTTTTTGCCGAACTTGTAGGAGCCCTGTAACAGGTAGCCGTCGCTGTCCACATTACGCAACACCGGCTCGCCCGCGTTATTGGTGAAGAACGGGTTGATGCCCTTGGCCTGGAACCCAGAGCCGGTCAATGACCAGCCGCCCAGCTTCGCCTGCACCCCATAGCCGACCCCCTTGGAGGTGACGGACTGGACCGTCGAGTCGGTGTTGTCCGAGGTCTGGTAGCTGCCGTTGACCCAGCTGTAGATCTGCGCCCCCGCCAGGTCGAACTGGTAGGTGATTTCGCTCTCGGTGCGTGGGTTTTCCTGGTAGGCCTTGCCGGTCGGGCTGCTGTCGTTGGTATCCACGGGGTCCATGATGCCGACCGCCACGCGCAGGCCGTCCATCACCGGCGTGCGGTAGGTGATCTGCGAGGTGGGAAACGGATAGGGGTAACCGCTGCCGATGTTGCCGAACGACACCCCGCCGCCATCCACCAGGCCCAGCGTGTCACTGACCTGGCCATAACCGGCCAGCAGCTCGTCCAACAGGATGTTGGAGCGCGCGAACAGGCCAAAGTCCTTGCCTATCAGCACTTCGCCCCACTCAGGGTTGGCCACCGTGCCGTAGAACTGGCGCACGTCGATGGCGGTATCGGTGCCGTTGGTTTCGCTGTCGTTGATGGTGACCCAGAACGACGCCCGCGCGCCGAGTTTCAGGTCGTCTACCTGCTTGCCCATGTTGAAACCGATGTAGTTGGGCAAAAAGCCCATCTTCACCCGCGACTGGCGCCGATCGAACTGCTCGCCCTCGCGGTCGACCTTGCTGTTGACATAGAAGGCGTTGATGTAGCCATCGGTAGAGAATGTCGTCTGGTCCGTGTCGTACAGCATGATCTCGGCCTCGGCGGCACCACTCAGGCCCAAGGCGGAAACACTGGCGAAGGCAGCAGCGAGAAAACGAGGCGGCAGGTGCTTTTTGTTGTTGTGCATGGCGCGCTCCAAACGGGGGACAGGATGTCGGAGGCGATTATCAGAAGCCGGCAGGCCACCCGGAACGCTGCTTTGGCGTGGGTTGGCGGGTGCTTTGGAGCGGAGGGTGTGGCGCGGTGATTTGGTCTTGGGACCTGCTGGGGTCGGGGGGGCAAGACTTAGGGTGTAGGCAGGCGTGGCAGGCGGGTATCAATACGCCTGAATGAACCGGGGCCGCCTTGCGGCCCATCGCCGGCAAGCCAGCTCCCACTGGGATCGCCTTAGGGCTGACAGGTGTTTGCCACAAGGTATGGCAGCGCCTGTTAGAGCGAGCGCCGCCCGCGCGGCGCAATCGCGAGCTGCGCTCGCTCCTACGTTTGTTTCGGGCCAATTATTCCTGTGGGATTCGCGCGCGAACGCCTTGGTGCATGCCTCAATATCGCGCCGTACAAACAAGGCGGCCGCGCGCGCCTGTCACAGGCGTTACTGGCCCGAAACAAACGTAGGAGCGAGCGCAGCTCGCGATTGCGCCGCGCGGGCGGCGCTCGATCTCACAGGCGCTTCGTAGCGGTGCGGCTGCTGCCGGGCCAGGCGGGCCTGCACGTCCACCGCTGCGGCCTTGACCTTCTGCGCCCAGTGCTTGTCCTGCGGGCACACCACCACAACGCGGAAACCATGGTCCACGCCTTCCAGCCGCACGCCTTCGGAGTCATCCACATGCAGGTCGATATCGAAGGCCGAAGGCAGTTTGGACGGGGAATGCGCCAGCCCATTCCGCGCCAGTATGTGCTGGTGGCGGTCACTGTTGACCACCCCGTCGACATGAATGCCGTACAGCAGCAACCAGCGGCGGATGTACGCTGGGGTGCGCCCGGACGAGGTATAGATCCAGATGCTGCAGCCCTGGCGGCGCAGGTCGCGAATCAGCTCGCGGGTACCGCTGCGCAGGGGCTCACCGAGCCAGCGGTGGACGAAGCCCGGCAACCTGCTGTGCTCGGCAGCCGCGTGCTCAGGCTGGCAGGCCAGGGTGTCGTCGATATCGAACGAAATGCGCACCTGGCCACGCTTGAGCTTGCGCTCGATGGCCTGCCGCCCGCGCTCTATCAGGGTGAACGGTTGCATCAGCGCCCCCCCGCGCAAACAGGCACCGCGGTGGCGCCCAGGAAGAACTTGCCGGGCGCAGGCGCCTTGGCCTCGAGGAACGCGGCGTACTTTTTCTTGATCTTGGGCAGTTCGTACAAAGCCTTGACACCGTGTTTGGCGGAATTACGTATGACCGAGGACGGGTTGAAGTAGCCCTCGGCGTTGTCCAGCGACAGCACGAATGGCGGCAGCCCGGCACGCATCAGCAGGTAACTGACGATGAGCGAGCCGGTGCGGTTGTTACCTTCGATGAACAGCTGTGGCTTGCTGAGGATACGTACGTACACACCGGCTGCCCGCTTCCAGATCGAATCGCTGCGGTAGGCGCAATACCAGTTGTGCAAGTCCTTGATGCCACCTTCCACATTGTTGAAAAAATGCGCTTCGGTCGCCGCCAGGTGCGCCGCGAACTCCACGCGCCGGGCCGGGTCACGGCCACACAGCACCGTGGCATTGATTTCCAGCATCAGGTTCAGCTGTTGCAGGTCGAACAGGTCTATTCCGCGAGCGACATAGTCGTCAATCAGCGCGTAGCCTTCAACCACATTCAGCAGCACCTCGTCGGTGAACGGGTCCCGCGGTTCGGTGAAGTGTTGGCTCAGCTCGGCAAAACGGCCCTGCACCTCGCGCAGAGCGCGCTCTACCGCAGACAGATCTAATCGACACATCGGTTGCATTGGAAATCCTGGGTAACACTTTAACCAAAGGTTGTGCGGGCGGTGCTGCCACCTCCCTGGTTGCAGCACCGCCCCCTTGTACAGCGATGGTTCAGCTGAACTTGCCGCTGATATAGTCACTGGTCAGTTGTTCACGCGGGTTCTGGAAGATCTGCGCGGTCGGCCCCATCTCGACCAGGTAGCCGGTACGGGTCCCCTGGGAAATGTCCACCGAGAAGAACGCCGTGGTGTCGGCAACGCGAATCGCCTGCTGCATGTTGTGGGTCACCAGGGCGATGGTGTAGTCCTTCTTCAGCTCGACCATCAGCTCTTCCACGCGGCGGGTGGCAATGGGGTCGAGTGCCGAGCACGGCTCGTCCAGCAGCAGCACTTCCGGCTCGGTGGCGATGGCCCGGGCGATACACAGGCGCTGCTGCTGGCCGCCGGACAACGACAGGCCGCTGACCTTGAGCTTGTCCTTCACTTCGTCCCACAGCGCAGCGCCTTGCAGGGCGTGTTTCACGCGGTCGCCCAGGTCCCCTTTGTAGCGGTTCAGGCGCAGGCCAAAGGCAACGTTGTCGAAAATGCTCATGGAAAACGGGTTGGGCTGCTGGAACACCATGCCGATATAGCGGCGCACCACTACCGGGTCTACGCCCTTGCCATACACATCCTGGCCCAGGAAGTGCACGTGGCCCTCGAAGCGGAAGCCTTTCACCAGGTCGTTCATGCGGTTCAGGCTACGCAGCACGGTGCTCTTGCCGCAGCCGGACGGCCCAATGAAGCCGGTAATCTCGTTCTTGCGGATCGGCACATGGCTGTCGCGCACGGCCATGAAGTTGCCGTAGAAAATCTTGTCCAGCTTGCAGTCCATGACGATGGGGGTGGCTTCGCTGGCCACGGGAGCGGCACGTTGTGCGGTGGATACGTTCAAGATGGATGCTCCCTGTTCTCAATACTTGGGCTTGCCGAATACACGGCTAAGGATGTTGATGACCAGCACGATCATGACCAGCACCAGCGAGGCCGCCCAGGCGAGCTCAAGCTGGTTGTCGAACGGCATGCCGGAGAAGTTGTAGATCAGCACCGCCAGCGAGGCAGTGGGGTTCATTACCGCCAGGTCGCCGTTGTGGTAGATCCAGTAGTTGCTGAACAGCGCGGTGAACAGCAAGGGCGCGGTTTCACCTGCGGCACGGGCCACGGCCAGCATCACGCCGGTGAGAATGGCCGGCAAGCCGGTGGGCAGCACGATCTTGCAGATGACCTGGGCACGGGTGCAGCCCATGCCGTAGGCAGCGTCCTTCATGATCTTGGGGACCATCTTCATCGCCTCTTCGGCGGTCAGTACCACGATGGGCAGCATCAGCACCGCCAGTGCCACCCCGCCTGCCGGTGCCGAATAGGTGCCGGTAGTCATCACCACCAGGGCGTAGGCAAACACACCGGCCAGGATCGATGGCAGGCCGGTGAGCATCTTGGCGGCAAACCTTGCAGCGTTGGCCAGCTTGCTGTCCGGGCCCAGCTCGGCAAGGAACACCGCGGCCAGGATACCCACCGGCACCGCGATGGCAGCAGCGATGCCGACCATGACGAAGGTACCGGCCATGGCGTTGCCGAAGCCGCCGCCCATCTCGAACCCCGTCGGCGGCAGTTCGGTGAACACTTCCAGGTTCAGGCGGGCACCGCCGCGGGTGATCAGCATGTACAGCACGGAAATCAGCGGCACACTGGCCAGCAACGCGGCCAACCAGGCCAGGATGGTCAACACCAGGCTGCGCAAGGCGCGGCCTTCGAGCCGGCGCTGCAGGCTGGGCAGCGCGGCGGCAGGGGTTGTCAGGTTGGTCATTGTTTATTCCCCCGCTGAGCGTAGAGCATGATCATCGAGCCAAGCACGTTCACCAGCAGGGTGATGAACATCAGTACCAGTGCCGCATACATCAGCACTTCGATCTCGTTCGGGCCGGCTTCCGGGAAGTTCAGCGCCAGCAGCGCTGCCAGGGTATTGGCCGGGGCGAACAAGGACACGGAAATGGTGTTGGCATTGCCCACCAGCATGGCCAGCGCCATGGTTTCGCCCAGAGCCCGGCCAAGGCCCAGCACCAGCGAGCCAAAGATACCGGTGGCCGCAGAAGGCACCATCACTTTCAGGATGGCCTCCCAGTGCGTGGTGCCCATGCCGTAGGCGGCCTGCTTGGTTTTCATGGGCACGCTGGTCAGCGCGTCTTGCGAAACGGCAGCGATGGTCGGCAGGATCATGATCGCCAGGACCAGTGCGGCCGGCAGCAGGCCGGGCCCGCTGAGGGAGGTGCCAAAAAACGGAATCCAGCCCAGCTCGCTGTTCAACCAGGTGGTCAGGGGGCGAATAGCCGGGATGACCACATAGATGCCCCACAGGCCATAGACCACGCTGGGGATGGCGGCGAGCAGCTCGACGATGGTGCGGAACACCGCGGCAAGCCTGGCCGGAAGGAAATCCTGGGTGAGGAAAATGGCCATGCTGACGCCGAAGAAACCGGCAATCAACAGGGCGATGAAGGCGCTGTAGAGCGTACCCCAGATCGCGGGCAGAATACCGTACTTGCCTTGGTTGACGTCCCAGACACTGCCCAGGAGCACGTCGAAACCGTGCTTTTCAATGCCTGGCAGTGCCTTGCGGCCCACTTCGTAGACCAGCGCGAAAACCAGCGCCAGTACCAGCACCACCCCGATACGGGCAAGCGCACGGAAGGTGCGGTCGACCAGAAAGTCTTTCGTAGACGGTGGCTGGCACGCGGAATCGGGATTATCCGGTATGGCAAAAGGTGTGTTCATGGCGTATTCCGGGACAAGGGACAAACACCCCCGGCATGGCTTCATGCCGCTGCCGGGAGCGCCTGGGTGTTACTGGATGTTTGCAGACGCTTTGCGCACCTGGTCGACAACCGATGGCGGCAGCGGGATGTAGCCCATCGAGTCGGCAATCTTCTGGCCCTGGGTGAGGCCGTACTCGACCATCTCACGCATGGCCTTGGCCTTTGCCGGGTTGCCGTTGTCCTTGCGGAAGATCATCCAGGTGTAGGAGGTGATCGGGTAGGACTTGGCGCCTTCCGGGTCGGGCAGGTTGGCGACCAGGTTTTCCGGCAGTTTCACCGCTGCCAGGGCCTGGGCACCGCTTTCGGCATTTGGCACCACGTACTGGCCAGCCTTGTTTTCCAGGGCAGCGAAGTCCACCTTGGCCAGCTTGGCGAAGCCGTACTCGATGTAGCCAATGGCACCTGGGGTCTGGCGAACGGTAGCGGTCACCCCGTCGTTCTTCGGCGATTTGATGAACTTGTCGGTCGCTGGCCAGTTGACCGTGTTGCCCTCACCCAAGGTGCTCTTGAAGTCGGCGTTGATGGCCGACAGGTGCTTGGTGAACACGGCGTTGGTGCCACTGGAGTCGGCACGTACCACCACGGTGATGGGCAGGTCAGGCAGCTTCATTTGCGGGTTGGCCGCGGCGATTTTCGGGTCGTTCCACTGGGTGATCTTGCCGAGGAAGATGTTCGAGTAAACATCGCGCGGCAACTTCAGGCCCTTGGGGTTGCCGGGCAGGTTGTAAGCCAGGACGATTTCGCCGGCGGTCATCGGCAGCAACTGGACGCCCTCGGCAACCTTGGCGATGTCGGCTTCGCTCATGGCCGAGTCGCTGGCGGCGAAGTCGACGGTCTTGTTCAGGAAGTCCTGAACGCCCGCGCCACTCCCCTTGGATTGGTAATCAACGGTAACGCCCGCTGTGTTCTTGCTGAAATCCTTGAACCAGGTCAGGTAGATCGGTGCCGGGAAGCTGGCGCCGGAACCGGTCAGGCGTACGTTTTCAGCAGCAAATGCAGCGGAAGTGGCGCAAAGCGAAACGGCAACGGCGAGTGCAGCAGACTTCATCAGGCGAATCATCGAAAAGCGCTCCTTGTGATGGCCGGCACACTTTGCATCAGCTGTGTTACAGCTTTGTGACCATTGAAAGGCAGGCCGTTCGTTGATCCCGCTTCGTCAACCGGTTGGGGCCGCCTTGCGGCCCATCGCCGGCAAGCCGGGCTCCCACAGGGGCTGCTGTCTTGGGTGCATGTTTTCCCCGCTCAGGCAATCTGTTGTAGGAGCGGCCTCGTGTCGCGAAATGAGGGCGAAGCCCTCACCTGCGCTATCCCTGCCACACATGGCCCCAATGCGGATAGCCACCCGCCTGCTCACCAGACCGGCGCGAATGGGGTTGGCGACAGTGTCGCGCGCGGTTGTCGTCGATGCGCGGCACGGTGCCGCTCGTCCAGTGACCGGCACTCTCTGGCGGGGAGCGTTTCAACCGTTCAGGTATGACTGCAGGAGTGAACACCATGCCACGCGGCGACAAAGGCAAGTACACCGAAAAACAGAAGCGCAAGGCCGAGCACATCGAGCACGCCTATGAGGATAAAGGCCTGGCCAAAGAGGAAGCCGAAGCGCGCGCCTGGGCCACGGTCAACAAGCAATCCGGCGGCGGTGAAAAGCAAGGCGGCTCGGGGAGCAGCACCTCTGCCAGCGAGAAGAAAGCCGCCCGCGCCGATTCGGCCAGGCGGGCAGCACACACCCGCCACGGGCACGCGCGCGCATCCGGCAGCTCACTGGAAAGCCAGACAAAGGAAAGCCTGCTGAAGGAAGCCCGCAGCAAAGCCATAAAAGGCCGCTCCAGCATGACCAAGGCCGAACTGGTCGCCGCCCTGCGCAACCACGGCTGATCGCTACCCTCACCCCTTGGTGAGGGCCCACCGTACGTGACTAGACCATGCCGGCGATCTCCGCAGCATCGGCATCCGGGCAGCGGTTGCGACAGTCACACTCGAATTCCGCCTGGGCTCGGGTGGCAAAGTTCAGGCTCAAACGCACCTTGTCTTGCGTATCGTAGAGGTCGTAACCCTCGCCCAATGCAGCGGGAAAGCCAAGCCGCCGAGGCTGAACCTCTTTTTTCAGCGGCACTGCGGGAACCACAACGAAGCGTGTTTGCATGATCATCCCTCTGCGGCCGTGATTTAGTATTAGTACCGCTAGGTAAAAGCATCAAGAAGACTCATGCAATATTTTGGGTCAGCGGTCTGCACGCCGAGGCGTCATTCGCCAGCAACCGCTCTGCACCCGGCGTTTCATCGATGGCACTGATGTTCACTATCACGCCGTTCGCCTGTCGGCCGCCCACACCCACCCCTATAATCCCCGGCCAATCCCCCCTCCCGCGCCTGCTACAGGCGTCATCCCTCCTTGGAAGTCACCACCATGCCAAGTGCCAGCCAGGCCCCACGGGGCCGTCCTGAACATAATCAACAGAGCGTGACCCAGCAGTGGCTGGCGATCCTCTCGGTCGCCATTGGCGCCTTCGCCCTGGTCACCAGCGAATTTCTGCCAGTGGGCGTTCTCAACGATGTCGCCAGCGACCTGGGTATCAGTGCAGGCTTCGCCGGCCTGATGGTCACCCTGCCCGGCATCATGGCCGCGCTGGCCGCCCCGGCCATTTCCGTGGGGGTTGGCGCGCTGGACCGGCGCTACCTGCTGATCGGCCTGACGCTGATCATGATCATCGCCAACAGCATCGTCGCCTATGCGGGCGACTTCAGCCTGCTACTGGTCGGCCGGGTGCTGCTGGGTGTCAGCATCGGCGGCTTCTGGGCCACGGCCATCGCCCTCAGCGGGCGCCTGGCCCCTGAGGGCGTCGGCGTGGCCAAGGCCAACTCCATCATCATGGCCGGGGTGACCCTGGCGACGGTGGTGGGCGTGCCGGTAGGCACCTGGCTAAGCGGCCTGCTGGGCTGGCGAATGACCTTCCTGGTGACTGCACTGGTGGGCATGCCCGTGCTCCTGGCGCAGGTTTTGCTGCTGCCGCGGCTGTTGCCCGAAAAAGCCATTGGTGTGCGCGACCTACCGGCGCTGTTCATCAACCCGCAAGCGCGCGTTGGCCTGATCGCCGTGCTGTTGATTGGCCTGGCGCATTTTGCCGCCTACACCTATGTAGCGCCGTTCTTCAAACAGAATGCCGGCTTCGACGGCCCGACCATCGGCTCATTGTTGCTGCTGTATGGCGTGGCCGGGTTCATGGGCAATATCTTCGCCGGCTTCGCCGCCAACCGCAGTGTGCGCCATTCGCTGATGCTGGTGGCATTGCTGATCGCCGCCAGCACAGCGCTGTTTCCGTATTTCGCCACCGGCCTGACCGGCGCGGCGATGCTGATTGCGCTATGGGGGTTCGCCTTCGGCGCGTTCCCGGCCTGCGCCAATATCTGGATGTTCGTGGTCGCGCCCAAGGATGTCGAGCGGGGCATGCCGCTGTTCGTGGCCTTGTTCCAGGTGATCATTGCCGTGGGCTCGTTCTTTGGCGGGCAAGTGGTGGACCACATGGGCACCGCAGTGCTCTTGAGCCTGGCCACGGCCCTGGTGGGCTGTGGCTTCGTCACCGTGCTGGTGCTGGGGCGCAACGTCAGTAACGGCTTGGCCGAGCAACCTGCGTAAATGGCCGGGCGGGGTTGGCGGCCCTTGCCCCCCGCATCGGCAAGTTGTCCTCCGTTCAGCTGAACAACCGGGCCAGGCACGCCAGCTTCTTCTTGTAAGAGCGGCGTGCCTCCAGTGCCTGCTCCAGGCTGACTCTCAGAAAGCGTGCCTGCTGATTCGGCTGCATCTGCCCGATCAGGTCGAGGTCGGCGCTGATCACCGTGCCAATCATGGCGTAGCCACCGCCCGATACGGCATCCCGGTGCAGAATGATCGGCTCCAGCCCGGCCGGTACCTGAATCGAGCCGATGGGGTAGCAGCTGTCGACGATGTTGGAAGGGTCCGAACCAGCACCGAACGGTTGCTCCCGCGGCTGGAAACTCAAGGCGCTGCCGCCTTTGTAGCGGTAACCGATGCGATCCGCCTCGGAGCCTACCGTCCAGGCTTCGGTGAAGAAGCTTTGCGCAGCAGCTTCGGTCAGCCGGTGAAAATACAACCCCGGCACCACCCGCAGCACCACTTCGCCGCCCAGGGCCTGGCGCAGTGCCATCGGCAGGCTTGCGCCGGCGCGGCCGGTGCCGGTGGGCGTGCCGACCGGCAACAGGTCACCGGCCAACAACTTGCGCCCCTGGAAGCCACCCAAGGCCCCAAGCGCGTAGGTCGATCGGCTACCCAGCACCTCGGCCACATCAATACCCCCCGCCACTGCCAGGTAGGCCCGCGCGCCCGCCGTCGGGAAGCTGAAACGCAGCACCTGCCCGGCGCGCACGGCAAATGCCGTGTCGGGCCGCTGCTCGCGGCCATCGAGCAAGGCGGGCATCTGCGCACCGCACACTGCCACCAGCGCATCTGCCTGGAACTCAAGTTCAGGGCCGACCAGCGCACATTCCAGGCCGGCAGCGCCCGGCGGGTTGCCCACCAGGTAATTGGCTGCGCTCAGGGCATACTGGTCGAGCGCGCCAGATGGCGGGATGCCCAGGTGGTAATAGCCTTCGCGGCCCAGGTCCTGCACGGAGGTCGCCAGGCCCGGTTTGAGTACCTTGATCATGCCAGCACCTCCTGCAGCGATTTGGGGTAGCCGACCGGGTCGGCAAGGAATGCGTCCAGGGAAAACACCACCGGGCGAATGCGCAGGTCGAAACGGCCCTCCTCCACCTCAGCCACTGCCTGGTCATACGCGCGGCGGTCGATGGGTTTGAATTGCACGATGTCACCTGGGCGGAAGAACACCATGTGCTCCTTCAGGTAGCTCAAGGTCTGTTGCGGGTCGTAGATCGGTGCCGGGGTGACGCCGAACATCTGGTAACCGCCCGCGCCGCGCACCGAATAGATGCAACCGAAACAGCCACCATGGCCCAGGGTCAGGCGGGGCGTGTCGGTACGCGGCCGCAGGTACTTGGGCACCTGCAACTGGCGCTGGCGCTCGACCATCTGGAACATGAACGGCAGGCCGGCGACGAAGCCGACCATGGAAACGAACCACGGTGCACCGCTGTGCGCCGCAATGAACGCGTCGACATCGGCCAGGCCATTGATGCGGGCCGCGTACTCCAGGTCGGTGCTGGCCGGGTCCTGGTGGCGGTCCCGGAAGCGCATCAAGGTTTCGTGGGTCCAGGGGTCGTTGTACAGCACCGGAATCTCGATGATGCGGGTATGCAACGAACGCTCGGCCACCGCCTGCGCTTCGGCGCCGCGCACCGCTGCCAGCAGGGCATCGGGGGCGATGCGGTCGGGGTCGAAACGCACCTGGAACGACGCATTGGCCAGGCACACATCCAGCACGCCGTCCAGCGCCAGGCGCTGTACCGCACGGGTGACGGCCATACCTTTGAAGAAGGCTTCCAGCGACATGCTCTCGCTGACCTCGGCAAACAGGTGCTCGTCGGCGCCGAAGCTGTAGCGGATAGGCGTTGTAGCAAGCGATTCGGCCATGACTGTTCCTTTTCTTGAAATCTTTATAGAAAGGCAGGCGAAAACAACATGATCAGGCACCGGCCTGTGGCTGCCGGATGCCTGCGTCAGCGCGGTGCACGCACCACGATGCCAGCCTGGTCCAGCGCCTTGCGCGTGGCCTCGACCAGGTCGAGGGCGCCCGGCGTATCACTGTGCAGGCAAATGGAATCGAACTCGATGGCCAGGTCCTGGCCCTCGACGGTGCGCACCACACCTTGCCGGCAAGCCCGCAGTACGCGCTCGGCGACCGCCAAAGGCTGGTAGCCCCTTACGTTACGGGTGAACACGATCGAGCCGCTCAGGTCGTACTCGCGGTCGGCATAGAACTCGCGCACCACCGGCTGGCCAAGCTCCTGGGCAATGCGGCAGATCACCGAGCCGGGCATGCAGAACAGCAATAACTGCGGTTCGATCAGCCGCAGGTTTTCCACCAGCAAGCGTGCAGCTTGCTCGTCACGGGCCAGGTGCATGTAAAGCGCCCCGTGGGGTTTGATGTGCTGCAGACTCACGCCCTGGGCCCGGGCGATTTCACGCAGCGCCCCGAGCTGGTAAAGCATGTCGTCGACCAGTTCCTGCGCCGATGCGTTGATGTGCCGGCGACCGAAACCGACCAGGTCGCGGAACCCCGGGTGTGCCCCCACGGCAACCCCCAGGGCCTTGGCCCGCTCCACCGTACGGCGCATGGTGCCGGGGTCGCCGGCATGAAAACCGGTGGCGATATTGGCGCTGCTGATGTAACCCATCAGCTCGTTATCCACGCCGTCGCCAATGGTCCACGGGCCAAAGCCCTCGCCCATGTCCGAGTTGAAATCCACTGCTTGCATGACCGTATCTCCCTGGCGCTTGTGGCTGCATGCAAGCCACGTTAGATTCTTCCCTACCCCTTGGGAAGATCTATAAACAGAATGGGTGTCTTCGGAAAAACAGATACCCCGGGAGCCTGCCGTGTCACTTACCTTGCGCCAGGTGCGCTACTTTGTCGCCACTGCCGAAATCGGCCAGATCTCCCAGGCCGCCCTCCACCTCAATATTTCCCAGTCGGCGGTCACCACGGCCATCAAAGAGCTGGAGGCCATGCTCGGCGTGCTGCTGTTCCAGCGCTCCGCCCAGGGCATGAACCTGACCGAAGCCGGCCGGCACTTCCTCAACCGCGCCTACGTCATCCTGCGCAGCGTCGACGATGCGCTGAACAGCCCGTTGCCGGACATACGCGCCAGCGGCCTGTTGCGCCTGGCAGCCAGCTACACGGTAATCGGCTACTTCCTGCCGCACCACTTGCAGCGCCTGGAGCACTGGCACCCCGACGTGACCCTGGAACTTTACGAACAGGAGCGCAGTGCCATCGAGCAAGGGCTGCTGGAGGGGCGCTTCGACATGGCGGTGGTGCTGACCGCCAACCTGACCCACCCGGCTATCGTTTCAGAAACGCTGTTCAACTCCGAGCGCCGCCTATGGCTGCCCGCGCACCACCCCCTGTGCGAACGCTCGGCCGTGAGCCTGGCCGATGTCGCCACAGAGCCGTTCATTTTGTTGACCGTGGACGAAGCCGAGCAAAGCGCCATGCGCTATTGGCAGCAGGCCGGGCAACGGCCCAGCGTGCGCGTGCGCACCAGTTCGGTGGAGGCGGTGCGCAGCATGGTCGCCAATGGCAGTGGCGTAGCGATCTTGTCAGACCTGGTGCACCGGCCATGGTCGCTGGAGGGCAAGCGCATCGAAACAGTCACCATCAGCGACCCGGTAGCGCCCATGAGCGTGGGGCTGGCCTGGCACCACGAGCGGGCGTTCAGCCCGGCGATGCAGGCTTTGCGCAATTACTTCCACGGCGCCTTCCTGGCACCGCAGCAGTGGGCTGCACGGCGCTGAGCACGCTGTGCCAGGCATTTCGTGCAGGCCCTGGCTCCCGGCCGAACGATCCGACCGCTCTGCCGTCATAACCTGAGCCGGTGCCGACACGCAAAGAGGACGCGAAATGACCCAGCCCGACCCAGCATACGTGAAATGGCTCGAAGCGCGCGCCATGCTCAAGGCTTCCCAGGAGCGCGCCAGCCTGTACTCAGGCCAGTCGCGCCTGTGGCAACAACCCTACGCCGAGGCACAGCCCCGCCGGGCCACGGAAATCGCCTCGGTCTGGCTGACCGTTTACCCCGATGCCATCATCGCCCCAGAGGGCTGCTCGGTGCTCGGTGCCCTGGCCCATGAAGCCTTGTGGAAGCGCCTGTCGGAAATCGGCATTCAAGGCCTGCACACCGGGCCGATCAAGCTGTCTGGCGGTATTCGCGACCGCGAGCTCACACCTAGCGTAGACGGCAACTTCGACCGCATCAGCTTCGATATCGACCCGCTCTATGGCAGCGAGCCGGAGCTGATCCAGATGAGCCGCATGGCTGCCGCGCACAATGCGGTGACCATCGACGACCTGATCCCTTCGCACACCGGCAAGGGCGCCGACTTCCGCCTGGCGGAAATGGCCTACGGCGCCTACCCGGGCCTGTACCACATGGTGGAGATACGCGAGGAAGACTGGCACTTGCTGCCCGAGGTGCCACCCGGACGTGACTCGGCCAACCTGCTGCCCGCACAGTGCGACGAGCTCAAGGCACGCCATTACATCGTCGGGCAGTTGCAGCGGGTGATTTTCTTCGAGCCGGGGGTCAAGGAAACCGACTGGAGCGCCACCCCACCGGTCACCGGTGTCGACGGCAAGACCCGGCGTTGGGTCTACCTGCACTACTTCAAGGAAGGCCAACCGTCGCTGAACTGGCTGGACCCCACCTTTGCCGCCCAGCAGATGATCATCGGCGACGCCCTGCATGCCCTGGATTGCCTGGGTGCACGTGGCCTGCGCCTGGATGCCAACGGTTTTCTCGGGGTGGAAACCCGTGCCAGCGGCACCGCCTGGTCGGAAAGCCACCCGCTGTCGCTGGTCGGCAACCAATTGATCGGTGGCATGATCCGCAAGGCCGGCGGCTTCAGTTTCCAGGAACTGAACCTGACCCTCGATGACATTGCGCAAATGTCCAAGGGCGGTGCCGACCTGTCCTACGACTTCATCACCCGGCCCGCCTACCAACATGCCTTGCTGACCGGCGACACCGAGTTCCTGCGCCTGATGCTCAAGGAAATGCACGCCTTCGGCATCGACCCGGCCTCACTGATCCATGCCCTGCAGAACCACGACGAACTGACCGTGGAGCTGGTGCACTTCTGGACCCTGCATGCCCATGACATGTACCTGTACAAGGGCCAGACATTACCCGGCAACATCTTGCGCGAGCACATCCGCGAAGAAATCTACGAACGCCTGTCGGGCGAGCATGCGCCCTACAACCTGCGCTTCGTCACCAATGGCATCGCCTGCACCACCGCCAGCCTCATCACTGCGGCACTGGGCATCCGCGACCTCGACCAGATAGGCCCGGCGGACATCGAGCAGATCCAGAAACTGCACCTGCTGCTGGTCATGTACAACGCCATGCAGCCAGGTGTGGTGGCGCTGTCGGGCTGGGACATGGTCGGCGCCCTGCCCTTGCCAGGCGAAGCCGTGGCCGAGCGCATGCTCGACGGCGATACCCGCTGGATTCACCGCGGCGGCTACGACCTGGCCGGGCTCGACCCGCAAGCGGACACGTCAGTGCGCGGCATGCCGCGGGCGCGGGCGCTGTATGGCAGCCTCGACAGCCAACTGGACAACCCTGACTCGTTCGCCTGCAAGGTGAAAAAACTGCTCGCGGTGCGCCAGGCCTACGGCATTGCCACCAGCCGCCAGGTGCTGGTGCCGGAGGTCAGCAGCCCTGGGTTGCTGGTCATGGTGCATGAGCTACCGGCCGGGCGCGGCATCCAGATCAGTGCGTTGAACTTCAGCCAGGAGGTGATCGCCGAGGAGCTACTGCTAACGGGCTTCACGCCAGGGCCGGTGGTGGACATGATCAACGAAACGGTAGAAGGCGACCTGACTGAGGATGGCCGTTTGCTGGTGAACCTGGACCCGTACGAAGCGCTGTGCCTGCGCATCGTCAACAGCACCGGGCATGTGTGAGCCGGCCAGCGCCCTGGGTATGCCCGGCCGCATCCCTGGGCAGCACCAGGGCGCTGGCGCCTTGCTTTTGAGGCCGTACAGGCATAGCGTTCGGGTGTTTTCTTTTCGCGCCCAGGAGCAACACCATGTACACCGGCATCGTCCAGGCCGTCCGCCCACTGCTTGATGTGACCAGCTACCCGGGCCACAACCAGTTCACCATCGACCTCACCCCGGAACTGCTCGATGAGTTGAAGATCGGCGCCAGCGTTAGCGTCGAGGGCACGTGCTTGTCTGTCACCGAGATCGACGGCAGCCACGTCAGGTTCGATGCAATGACGGCCACCCTGGAACGCACCAACCTGCGCAATTTCAAGGCCGGCCAAGGGGTCAACATCGAGCGTTCGGCGAAGATGAACGCCGAAGTCGGCGGCCACCTCATGGCTGGCCACATTGCCACGACCGCAGAAATAGTCGAACTGTCGATCGAGCAGACCGGCGCCTTCATCCGTTTCCGCATGCCGCCGCCATGGGGCAAGTACGTGTTCCCGCGGGGCTTCATCGGGGTCAACGGCTGCAGCCTGACCGTGGCCGACGTGGAAGACAACCTGGTCACCATCAACCTGATCCCGGAAACCCTGCGCCAGACCACGTTCGCCAGCTACGCTGCCGGCGATTTGCTGAACATCGAGGTCGATCACCAGACCATGGTGCTGGTGGATGTGGTCGAGCGCACCATCAAAGGCACCCTGGCCCGCGAAAACCTGTTGCCCTGAGGCCTGCCCGTGCTACCCCATCCCCTTACTACCCGTACGGCCAGGCGCTTGCGCCTGCAGGTGCTGCGTGGCCGTGTCGGCCTTGGCCTGGTGGCCGGGCTGTCGGTGCTGGCAGGCATGACCGACGCCATTGGCCTGCTGGCCCTGGGCGACTTCGTATCGTTCATGAGCGGTAATACCACGCGCCTGGCGGTGGCGATCAGCCAGGCTGACCTGGCCCTGGTGCTGCGCCTGACCGGCGCTTTGCTGGGCTTTGTCGCGGGTAACACATTGGGGGTAGTGCTGGCGCGCGGCTTCCGTCGCCGGGCCTGGCCCGTGCTGGTGGTCGTGGCGGCGTTGCTGGCCTGCGCTGCAGCGTGGCCACTGGCGGCCACCTTCCCGGCATTGCTGGCCGCGACCCTGGCCATGGGCATGATCAACGCAGTCGTCGAGCAAGTGAACGGCCTGCCCATCGGCCTCACCTACGTCACCGGTGCACTGTCACGCTTCGGCCGCGGCCTTGGGCGCTGGTTGCTGGGCGAGCGGCGCCACGGCTGGCGGGTGCAACTGGTGCCGTGGGCAGGGATGCTGCTGGGCGCCGCGCTGGGCGCCTGGCTGCAACACCACCTGGGCCTGCAGGCACTGGCCGGCAGTTGCGTGCTGGCGTGCCTGCTGGCCCTGGTGTCGCGGTTCATTCCACGTGCCTGGCAGCGTGGCTACATGCCGCGCTGATCAATCGATGCGCGGGTGCTGCTGGACCAACAACTTGCGCTTGGCCTCGAGCTCGGCGATCTGCTCGTCGATGTCCTCGATCTTCTGCTCGATGTTGTCGTGGTGTTCCTGCAGCAGCTCCCGGGCCTCGTCGATGTCCGATGCCGCCGGTGCGGCACCGCGCAGCGGTTTGTTGGCGGTTTCCTTCATGGTCAGGCCGGTCACCAGGCCCACCGCGGCGATCACCATCAGGTAGTAGGCGGGCATGTACAGGTTGCCGCTGCTTTCCACCAGCCAGGCGGCGATGGTGGGGGTCAGGCCGGCGATCAGCACGGAAATGTTGAAGGCACTGGCCAGTGCGCTGTAGCGGATGTGAGTGGGGAACATCGCCGGCAACGTCGACGCCATGACACCGATGAAGAAGTTCAGCAGCACCGCAATGATCAGCAGCCCCGAGAAGATCAACCCCAGCACACCACTGTTGATCAGCATGAATGCCGGAATGGCCAGGGCGAACAGCCCGACACTGCCGACCACGATAAACGGGCGACGGCCGAACTTGTCGCTCAGCAGGCCGATGATGGGCTGCACGAACAGCATGCCGACCATGATCGCGATGATGATCAGTACGCCATGGTCCTCGCTGTAATGCAGGTTGTGCGAGAGGTAGCTGGGCATGTAGGTCAACAGCATGTAGTAGGTGACGTTGGTGGCGATCACCACGCCAATGCAGGTCACCAGGCTACGCCAGTGCTTGGTCGCCACTTCCTTGAACGACACCTTGGGCCCCGACGCCAGGCCCTCGCGGTCACCCTGCTCCATCTTGTCGACGTGCTGCTGGAACGCGGGGGTTTCCTCCAGGGCGTTACGCAGGTAGAGGCCGATGATGCCCAGCGGCAAGGCCAGGAAGAACGGCAGGCGCCAGCCCCACTCAAGGAACCTTTCTTCGCCAAGCACCGTGGAAATGAGCACCACTACCCCGGCGCCCAGGACGAAGCCGGCGATCGAGCCGAAGTCCAGCCAGCTGCCAAGGAAGCCGCGCTTGCGGTCAGGCGCATACTCGGCCACGAAGATCGAGGCGCCGGTGTACTCGCCGCCCACCGAGAAGCCCTGGGCCATTTTCGCCAGCAACAGCAGTATCGGCGCCCATATGCCGATACTGGCATAGGACGGTATCAAGCCAATGGCAAAGGTGCTGAGGGACATGATGACGATGGTGGCGGCAAGGATTTTCTGCCGGCCGAACTTGTCGCCGAGGGCGCCGAAGAACAGCCCGCCCAGGGGGCGAATGAGGAATGGCACCGAAAAGGTGGCCAACGCCGCGATCATTTGCACACTGGGGTCGGCGTTGGGGAAGAACACCTTGCCCAATGCATAGGCGACGAAGCCATAGACACCGAAGTCGAACCACTCCATGGCGTTACCCAGTGCAGCGGCGGTGATCGCCTTCTTCATCTTGGCATCGTCGACGATCGTGATGTCCTTGAGGCCAATAGGTTTGACGCTTTTCCTGCGAGATTTCATGCCTGTATCCCTGTCGATCAATGCTCTATGGCATCTGATACAACGGGACACAAAATAATTCAGCGCTTAATGAATTTTTGTAGGGAATTGCGCTGGGGGCGGGTAAGCCCGCCCCCAGTCCAGGGGAGCTGCTTTTCTGCTCAAATGCCTTCGCGGGCCAGGTCCATGGCGAAGTAGGTCAGGATTAGGTCGGCACCGGCGCGCTTGATAGCGCCAATGCTTTCGCGCACCACGCGGCCTTCGTCGATGGCACCGGCAAGGCCACCGAACTTGATCATCGCGTACTCACCGCTGACCTGGTACGCCGCCAGCGGCAGGCGCGAGGCCGCACGAATGTCGGCGATCACGTCAAGGTAGGCACCGGCCGGCTTGACCATCAGCACGTCTGCACCTTCCTGCTCGTCAAGCAGCGATTCACGCACGGCCTCGCGGCGGTTCATCGGGTTCATCTGGTAGCTCTTGCGGTCACCTTTGAGCGCAGTGCCGCCTGCTTCGCGGAACGGGCCGTACAGCGACGAGGCGAACTTGGTCGAATAGGCCATGATCGCAGTGTCGTGGAAGCCTGCACCGTCCAGCGCGCTACGAATGGCCTGGACCTGGCCGTCCATCGCCGCCGAAGGCGCGATGAAGTCGGCACCGGCCGCGGCGGCGATCACCGCCTGCTTGCCCAGGTTGACCAAGGTGGCGTCGTTGTCCACGCCGTGGTCATGCAGCACGCCGCAGTGCCCGTGGCTGGTGTATTCGCAGAAACAGGTATCGGACATCACCACCATTTCCGGCACGGTGTCCTTGCAGATACGCGACATGCGCGCCACCAGGCCGTTTTCGTTCCAGGTGTCGCTGCCAACGGCATCCAGGTGGTGAGACACACCAAAGGTCATCACCGATTTGATACCGGCGCGGGCATAGCGCTCGATTTCCTGGGCCAGCCGCTTCTCAGGGATGCGGTTCACGCCGGGCATGCTGCTGATGGGCACGAAGTCGTCGATGCCTTCTTCCACGAAGATCGGCAGGATCAGGTCTTCAAGGCGGAATTCGGTTTCCTGGAATACGGTGCGCAGGGACTCGTTCTGGCGCAGGCGGCGAGGACGAACGGAGGGGAATTGGTTGGACATGACTGCTCCAGGGAATTTGAACGGCGTATACCTTATGCCTGTCAGGGGCCAGTGAAAAGGCCGGATGACGAGATATTGTCCTGCATCAAAGGTAATGGCCGCGCAGGGCACTGGCTGAGCCGGTGTTGCCCGCTTCGGGGGGGAACCTGCGAAGCGGGCTGCACCGGCAGCACATCATTGCAGCCAGGGCGGTGTCGGCTCTTCGGCCTTGGCCGGGCCGTTTTCCGCCTCGGCACGCGCTGCCCGGCGCCGGGCCTCGTCCAAGCGGGCGGCGTCGATTTCCCGCATTACCCCGCCAACGTCGGCCTCATGCTCGTCGTCCTGGAATACCCCGGTCAACACGGTATCGGGCAGCAACTTGCCAGCCTCGTACAACGCCCACATTTCCTGGGCATAGCGCGTGCTCTTCAGCTCTGGGGCAAAGCGCCCGAAGTAGTGGGCCATGTTGTCCACGTCACGCTGCAGCATGCTGAATGCGTGGTTGTTGGCGGCGGCGTCCACTGCCTGCGGCAGGTCGATGATCACCGGCCCGTCCGGGCCGAGCAGCACATTGAATTCGGACAGGTCGCCATGGACCAGCCCGGCACACAGCATCAGCACGATCTGGCGAATGACGAAGGCATGGAACACCCGGGCCTCCTCGGCCTCCAGGTGCACGTCGTTGAGCCGGGGTGCGGCATCGCCATCGGCGTCGGTCACCAGCTCCATCAGCAACACGCCGTCCTGGAAGTCATAGGGCTTGGGCACCCGGACCCCGGCGCCGGCCAGGCGGAACAGTGCCGCCACTTCGGCGTTCTGCCAGGCGTCCTCGGCCTCTTTGCGGCCGTACTTGCTACCCTTGGCCATGGCCCGGGCCTGGCGGCTATTGCGCACCTTGCGGCCTTCCTGGTATTCGGCGGCCTGGCGGAAACTGCGCTTGTTGGCTTCTTTATAGACCTTGGCGCAGCGCACCTGGCTACCGCAACGCACCACGTACACGGCGGCTTCCTTGCCACTCATCAACGGCCGCAGTACTTCGTCGACGAGGCCGTCTTCGATCAGGGGTTCGATTCTTTTGGGTGTCTTCATCAGGCTGCGTTCGGGGTCCTGGCTGTGTTGACGGACATCCTCTCACAGCCTGCTGCGACATGCTCGTCTGTCTTCACAATGGGTGAACCCAGGTAGGTTGTGGCAAGATGAATTTTTCTTAAATCGCCGGTTGTCTATTCTTTGGCACAATCGAGTCTCCATTAGATGCCCAGGAACCAGCATGCCTCGCGTACTGACCATCGAAGACGACGCCGTCACCGGCCAGGAAATCGTCGCCGAACTTACCAGCCATGGCCTTGAGGTGGAGTGGGCCGACAATGGTCGTGAAGGCCTGGCCAAGGCCATTGCCGGCGGTTATGACCTGATCACCCTGGACCGCATGCTGCCTGAGGTCGATGGCCTGACCATCGTCACGACCCTGCGCAACCTCAAGATCGCCACGCCGATCCTGATGATCAGCGCCCTCTCCGACGTCGATGAGCGGGTGCGCGGCCTGCGCGCCGGCGGTGACGACTACCTGACCAAGCCGTTCGCCTCCGACGAAATGGCCGCCCGGGTCGAGGTGCTGCTGCGCCGCAACAGCGTGCCGATGACCCAGACCCGCTTGCAGGTCGCCGACCTGCAACTGGACCTGATCAGCCACGAAGCGCGCCGCGGCGACAACACCCTCAACCTGCTGCCCACCGAGTACAAACTGCTGGAGTACCTGATGCGCCACAGCGGCCAGGTCATTACGCGGATGATGATTTTCGAGGAAGTGTGGGGCTACCACTTCGACCCGGGCACCAACCTGATCGACGTGCATATCGGCCGCCTGCGCAAGAAAATCGACTCACCCGGCCAGTCGCCGCTGATCCGTACGGTGCGGGGCTCCGGCTATGCCATTGCTGAACCCGTCTAAAGGCTGGAGTTCGTCCACCAGCCGGCTGCTGGCACTGTACAGTTTTCTATTCGTAGCCTGGAGCAGCATCCTCATGGGGGTGCTGTACTTCGAGGTTTCGAGCTACCTGAACAAGCTCACCCGCCATTCCATGCTGCAGCGTCAGCACCTGTTCGCGCACATGAGCGGCAAGCAGCTGGACGACGCCCTGATTGCCAGCCAGGCTTTCGAGGAACGCAGCTTCGATGCCTATGGCCTGTTCGATGCACAACTCAACCCGCTGGGCGGCAGTGTTCGTGCCCTGCCCCCTGGGCTGCGGCTGGACGGCAAGATCCATGAGCTGAAGCGTTGCCTGGATGCCGATGATCCGCGCATGCCCCGCGACAGCTGCGATGCCGTGGCGATCAAGGTGCAGGATGGGCGCTGGCTGGTGCTGTTCCGCGATAACGGCTCATTGTTCGTCGTCACACGGATCATTCTCGATGCCTTGCTCTGGGGTATCTCCTTCACCCTGATCCCCGGGTTCGCCGGCTGGTACCTGCTGCGCCGCCGCCCCCTGAAACGCATCCGGGCCATTCAGGCCCAGGCCGAGCTGATTGTCGCCGGCGACCTCACGCACCGCCTGCCGCTGTCGGCCCGGCGCGACGAACTGGACATGCTGGCCGCCATCGTCAATGCCATGCTTGACCGCATCGAGCGGCTGATGCACGAGGTCAAGGGCGTGTGCGACAACATTGCCCACGACCTGCGCACCCCACTGACCCGCCTGCGCGCCCAGCTGTACCGCATACGCCAGCAAAGCGACAACGACTCCGCGCAAGCCGAGGCACTGGACCAGGCCATCGGCGAAACCGACACCCTCATGGCGCGTTTTCGTGGGTTGTTGCGCATCAGCGAACTGGAAGACCGCCAACGCCGGGCCGGCTTCGTGCAGCTTGACCCGCATGATTTGCTGGTAGAGCTGCACGACTTCTACCTGCCGTTGGCCGAAGATGGCGGCATTCACCTGGAGCTGCACCAACCTGGGCACTTGCCGGCACTGCACGGCGACCGCGAGCTGTTGTTCGAGGCGCTGGCCAACCTGGTAGGTAACGCGATCAAGTTCACCCCGGAAGGTGGGCAGGTGCGCGTGGCCGCCACCCAGGACGACGCTGGCGTGCACGTGGCCATCGAAGACAGCGGGCCGGGTATTCCGGAAGAAGAACGCACGGCCGTACTGAAGCGGTTCTACCGCAGTGATGAAGGCCACCGCCACGCCGGGTTCGGCCTGGGGCTGTCGATCGTTGCGGCGATCGTTGACCTGCATGGGTTCGGCCTGGAAATTGGCGAGAGCCCTTTGGGTGGGGCCAAGCTGGTACTGCATTGCCCATTGGCCGGGCTGGCCAAATAACCATCGGGGCTGCTTTGCAGCCCATCGCGACACAAGGCCGCGCTGTAAGAGCAACTGTCTTTCTCAAAAATTTGAAAAGCCTGCGCGATTCACCTGTGGGAGCGGGCGACGCGGTGTCTGGCACCGGCTTTGCCGGTGTTCGCGGGCATGCCCGCTCCCACAGGGGGTCTGCGCTGGCTTGGAGTTGCCGCCGTACTTGCAGGAGCAATTGTCTTTCTGAAAAATTTGAAAAGCCTGCGCGATTCAGCTGTGGGAGCGGGCAAGCCCGCGAAGCAGGCGACGCGGTATCTGGCACCGGCTGCGCCGGTGTTCGCGGGCATGCCCGCTCCCACAGGGGGACTGCGCTGGCTTGGAGTTGCCGCCGTACTTGCAGGAGCAACTGTCTTTCTCAAAATTTGAAAAGCCTGCGCGATTCACCTGTAGGAGCGGGCAAGCCCGCGAAGCAGGCGACGCGGTGTCTGGCACCGGCTGCGCCGGTGTTCGCGGGCATGCCCGCTCCCACAGGGGGTCTGCGCTGGCTTGGAGTGGCCGCCGTACTTGCAGCAGCAACTGTCTTTCTCAAAATTTGAAGCCTGCGCGATTCAACCTGTGGGAGCGGGCAAGCCCGCGAAGCAGGCGACGCGGTGTCTGGCACCGGCTGCGCCGGTGTTCGCGGGCATGCCCGCTCCCACAGGGGGTCTGCGCTGGCTTGGAGTTGCCGCCGTACTTGCAGGAGCAACTGTCTTTCTCAAAATTTGAAAAGCCTGCGCGATTAACCTGTGGGAGCGGGCAAGCCCGCGAAGCAGGCGACGCGGTATCTGGCACCGGCTGCGCCTGTGTTCGCGGGCATGCCCGCTCCCACAGGGGATCTGCGCTGGCTTGGAGTTGCCGCCGTACCTGCAGGAGCAACTGTCTTTCTCAAAATTTGAAAAGCCTGCGCGATTCACCTGTGGGAGCGGGCATGCCCGCGAAGCAGGCGACGCGGTGTCTGGCACCGGCTGCGCCGGTGTTCGCGGGCACGCCCGCTCCCACAAGGACCGTGTAATCTTCGAGTTCAGCATTGCGGCCTTGTGTCGCAATGGGCCGCAAAGCGGCCCCAGTTGCACCGATCAGTCAGCCAGACGCCAGGTAGTGGCACCCTTGCTGTCTTCCAACACCACGCCCATGGCGGTCAGCTGGTCGCGAATGCGGTCGGACTCGGCCCAGTTCTTGTCTGCCCGCGCCTGCAGGCGCGCTTGGATCAAGCCCTCGACCTCGGCCGCATCGACCTTGCCTTCGGCGCCCGCACGCAGGAAGTCATCGGCGTCCAGTTGCAGCACACCCAGCACATCACCCAGCTCCCGCAGGCGACCGGCCAGGCCGGCAGCAGCGTCTACATCACTGTCGCGCAGGCGGTTGATCTCACGCACCAGGTCGAACAGCACAGCGCAGGCCTCGGGGGTGCCAAAGTCGTCATTCATCGCCACGCTGAAGCGCTCGACAAAGGCCTCGCCGCCCTTGGCCGCCACGCGCGGCAGGCCGCGCAAGGCATGGTAGAAGCGCTCCAGGGCGCCCTTGGCGTCGCGCAGGCTGTCTTCCGAGTAGTTGATGGCACTGCGGTAGTGGCTGGCCACCAGCAGGTAGCGAACCACCTCCGGGTGGTACTTCTCGAGCACATCACGGATGGTGAAGAAGTTGTTCAACGACTTCGACATCTTCTCGCCATTGATACGGATCATGCCGCAGTGCATCCAGGCGTTGGCGTACTGCTTGCCGGTGGCCGCCTCGCTCTGGGCAATCTCGTTCTCGTGGTGCGGGAACTCCAGGTCGCTGCCGCCACCATGAATGTCGAAGCTCTCACCCAGGCAGCAGGTGGACATCACCGAGCACTCGATGTGCCAGCCCGGACGGCCCGGGCCCCATGGCGACTCCCAGCTTGGCTCGCCCGGCTTGACGCCCTTCCACAGCACGAAATCGAGCGGGTCTTGCTTGGCCTCGTCGACCTCGATGCGGGCGCCGATGCGCAGGTCTTCGATCTTCTTGCGCGACAGCTTGCCGTAGCCCACGAACTTGCCGACGCGGTAGTACACGTCGCCATTGCCCGGCGCGTAGGCATACCCCTTGTCGATCAGGGTCTGGATCATCGCGTGCATGCCGGCGATATGGTCGGTGGCACGCGGTTCCTGGTCTGGCGGCAGGATGTTCAGGCGGCGCTCGTCTTCGTGCATCGCGTCGATCATGCGCGCCGTGAGGGCGTCGAAGCTTTCGCCGTTCTCGTTGGCCCGGTTGATGATCTTGTCATCGATGTCGGTGATATTGCGCACGTAGGTCAGTTCGTAACCGCTCTTGCGCAGCCAGCGGGTGACCAGGTCGAACGCTACCATGCTGCGGCCGTGGCCCAGGTGGCAGTAGTCGTATACGGTCATGCCGCAAACGTACATGCGCACCTTGTTGCCATCCAGCGGCTTGAAGGTTTCCTTGGCTTTGGTCAGGGTGTTGTAGATGGTTAGCACGGCGGTTCCTCAGCTGCCCCAGGAGTCACGCAGGGTGACGGTGCGGTTGAACACCGGGCGGCCCGGCTGGCTGTCTTTCAGGTCGGCGCAGAAGTAGCCTTCGCGCTCGAACTGGAAGCGGTCCTCGGGCTGCGCCTGGGCCAACGACGGCTCGGCACGGCAACCGCTGAGCACTTGCAGCGAGTCGGGGTTGATGTTGTCGAGGAAGCTGCCGCCCTCTTCGGTCTTTTCCGGGTTGGCCGAGCGGAACAGGCGATCGTACAGGCGCACTTCGCACTCGACGCTGCCTTCGGCCGGCACCCAGTGGATCACGCCTTTGACCTTGCGGCCTTCCGGGTTCTTGCCCAGGGTGTCCGGGTCGTACGAGCAATGCAGTTCGACGATGTTGCCGTCGGCGTCCTTGATGGCTTCGTCGGCACGGATCACGTAGCTTCCCCGCAGGCGCACCTCACCGGCTGGCTCGAGGCGCTTGTAGCCCTTGGGCGGGGTTTCCATGAAGTCGTCGCGGTCGATGTACAGCTCGCGGGAGAACGGCAGCACACGCACGCCCATGTCTTCCTTCGGGTGGCGTGGCAGCTCCAGTTGCTCGACCTGGCCCTGCGGGTAGTTGGTAATGACCACCTTCAGCGGGCGCAGCACGCACATGGCACGCGGTGCGGTGCGGTCCAGGTCGTCACGGATGCTGAACTCGAGCATCGACATGTCGACCACGCCGTCGGACCGGTTGGTGCCGATCATTTCGCAGAAGTTGCGGATCGAGGCCGGGGTGTAGCCACGGCGGCGGAAGCCGGACAAGGTCGACATGCGCGGGTCGTCCCAGGCGTCGACGTGCTTTTCGTCCACCAACTGCTTGAGCTTGCGCTTGGAGGTGATGGTGTAGTTGAGGTTCAGCCGGCTGAACTCGTACTGGCGCGGGTGTGCCGGCACAGGCAGGTTATCGAGGAACCAGTCGTACAGCGGGCGGTGGCCTTCGAACTCCAGGGTGCAAATCGAGTGGGTGATGCCCTCGATGGCGTCCGACTGGCCATGGGTGAAATCGTAGTTGGGGTAGATGCACCACTTGTCACCGGTCTGGTGGTGGTGGGCATGGCGGATGCGGTACAGGATCGGGTCGCGCAGGTTCATGTTCGGCGAGGCCATGTCGATCTTGGCCCGCAGCACGCGCTCGCCGTCCTGGAATTCACCGGCTTTCATACGGGCGAACAGGTCGAGGTTTTCTTCCACGCTGCGGTCGCGGAACGGGCTGTTCTTGCCTGGCTCCTTGAGGTTGCCGCGGTATTCCTTGGCCTGCTCGGGGGTGAGGTCGCAGACATAGGCCTTGCCGCGCTTGATCAGCTCGACCGCCCAGTCGTGCAACTGGTCGAAGTAGTCGGAGGCATAGCGCACATCACCGGCCCAGTCGAAACCCAGCCATTTCACGTCGCGCTGGATGGCGTCGATGTACTCCTGGTCTTCCTTGGCCGGGTTGGTGTCGTCGAAACGCAAGTGACAGGCGCCACCGAATTCCTTGGCCAGGCCAAAGTTGACGCAGATCGACTTGGCGTGACCGATGTGCAGGTAGCCATTGGGCTCCGGCGGGAAGCGGGTGACGATGCTGCTGTGCTTGCCCGAATCCAGGTCGGCCTGGATGATCGGCCGCAGGAAGTTCGCAGGGACAGCGGGGGCGCCTTTGGCAGCGGCGTTGGGCGCGTTGTCGGCAGTGGGCTTGCTCATAGGATCCTTGAATGCACGTGTCCGGCCTGGGTAGGCCGATTGAATCAAAGGGCCTATCATAGCCGAAGCAGTCAAGCTGCCGACAGTCGGGCCCGGATAAACTGGCGTGATTTATCACGGCTTTTTGCCGCGGCGTGGCAAAATGGCCGGTGCGCACCATGTGTCGCGAGCGCCCGAGCCTGCGTCAGGTGTAAGCACGCGCCCTGCGCGCCCTCATTCCCGTATGCCTTGAAAGAGCGAATTTCAGCATGTCCAAAGTCAAACTGAGCACCAACCACGGCGATATCGTCCTGCAACTGAACGCCGAGAAAGCTCCGCAAACTGTTGAGAACTTCGTTCAATACGTCAAAGACGGCCATTTCGACAACACCGTGTTCCACCGTGTGATCAAAGGTTTCATGATCCAGGGCGGCGGCTTCGAGCCTGGCATGACCCAGAAGAAAACCCGCGCCAGCATCCAGAACGAAGCTGACAACGGCCTGAAGAACACCAAGTACAGCATCGCCATGGCCCGTACCATGGAGCCGCACTCTGCCTCGGCCCAGTTCTTCATCAACGCTGCCGACAACGACTTCCTCAACCACAGCGGCAAGAACGTACAGGGCTGGGGCTACGCGGTGTTCGGTGAAGTGATCGAAGGCCGTGAAGTGGTCGATGCCATCGAGAAAGTCGCCACCGGTTCCAAAGCCGGCCACCAGGACGTGCCGAAAGACGACGTGGTCATCGAGAAAGCCGAGATCATTGAGTGATTCTGCTGATCTCTGATCTGCACCTGCAAGAAGAACGCCCGGACATTACCCGGGCGTTTCTTGATCTGCTCGATGGCCGCGCGCGCCACGCCCAGGCGCTGTACATTCTTGGCGATTTCTTCGAGGCCTGGATAGGCGACGATGCCATGACGCCGTTCCAGCAGTCGATCTGCCGTGCCCTGCGGCAGCTGGGCGACAGCGGCACGGCCATCTACCTGATGCATGGCAACCGTGACTTCCTGCTCGGCCAGCGCTTCTGCGAGGCGGCCGGCTGCACGTTGCTCGACGACCCCAGCGTGATCGAGCTGGGCGGTGAGCAGGTATTGCTGATGCACGGCGACACCTTGTGCACCCGCGACGTGGGCTACATGAAAATGCGCCGCCTGCTGCGCAACCCGCTGAGCCTGTGGGTTCTGCGCCACCTGCCGCTGTCGGCTCGCTACAAACTGGCACGCAAGCTGCGCAGCGAAAGCCGCACCCAGGGGCGGATGAAATCCACTGAAATCGTCGACGTCACGCCAGAGGAAGTGCCCAAGGTAATGGCGGCGCATGGCGTGCGTACCCTGGTGCATGGCCATACCCATCGGCCAGCGATTCACAAGCTGGTCGTGGACGGCCAACCGGCCCGGCGCATCGTGCTGGGCGACTGGGACCGCCGGGGCTGGGCCTTGCAAGTTGACGAGCAAGGGTTTCAGCTGGCGCCGTTCGACTTTTCCTGAAGGCAACGTCGCCGGCAAGCCGGCCCCAATTCCCACCAGGCCTTCAATTCGGTGGGGAGCTTGTGGGCGCTGGCTCGCCGGCGATCGAGCCAAACTGCCTTAGTGCTGTGCCATTGCGCCCTTGTCGGCTTCACTGATCACCACTTCGCGGTACTGCGGGTCAGCCTTGATCTGCGCCTCGGTAAAGGGAATTACCGCCAGCTGCTTGGCCGCGAAGGCCTTGGTCTGATCGCTGGCGTGTGCCGATGCCGCCTCGCTGGACTGCGAAAACGCCAGTAACCCGCGGGCCTCTGGCCCCTTGTCGGTGAAACTGACCAGTTGCAGATAACTGGTACCACTGACCACCAGGCGCTTGCCCTGCCCGTGCGGCACACTGTACATCGCGTTGTACACCCCCAAGGCCTGCGGGCCGCCCGGCACCGGCGTGCCATCGACTGCCTGCTGCACCTGCCCCCACTTCACCTGTGGCGCCATACCGCTCTCGGCCACCTGCTGCTGTGAGGCCAATGCCGCCTCGTGCACCCGCTTGCGCACGGCCGCCTGCTCCACGGCCAGCCCGCGCGGGGTGTGTTGCGGGTCGGCCGGGTCGAACGCAACCCGCCAGCTGTCCGGGTGCTCAGCCAAGGCGGTGAGCAGGTTGTGGAAATGCACCAGGCCCACGCCGCTCTCGAGGTCGGCCTTGCCATCCCAGTTCGCCAGGCTGGTGCATAGGGCCTGCACGTCTGCACTGGCGCCCTGGCACCATTGCAGCAAGTCGGGCAGCACCAGGCTGGCCAGGTAGGCTTCGTCGTCGGTGACCATGCGCTGCAGGTCATCGACGCCCAACCGCCCTTTGCCCTGCAAACGCTGCAGGGCAAAGCGGCCGCGCATGCCCAGCGGCTGGTCACTGCGGCTGACCAGCGGCGCAAACCCGGTCAGGGGCTGCGCCGGGTTGGCCAGCCAGGCCGGGTCGTTGGAGTTTTGCACGTAATCCTCGCGCTCAAGGCTTGGCAGCAGCCTTGCCGGGAAAATACCCGGTTGCGCCGCCTGGGCATCGACCTTCCACTGGCAGGCGCTGCGTGAGCCGTCCAGCACCACCAGGCTGCCCGGCGCTTGCGGGTTGCTGCAACTGTCGAGCATCTGCTGGTCCACATAAGGCACCACTGACTGGTTCAGGTACAAGGCCCTGCCCGCCTGGTCCACCGCAATGGTGTTGACCCACGGGATACCCTGCAATTGCTCGACCGAGCCGCGCAGGGCCGCCAGGCTTTCAGCGCGGTTGATCTGGTTCCACTGCTGCAGCACGCGGGTATTGTCCAGGTTGGCGTCACGCAGGCTGTAGGCCGCATGCGTGTCCCAGTCCAGGCGGCCAGGCCATTGCACCACCGGACCGAACTGCGAGCTGTACACCTCACGCTGTACCTGGCTCAGTCGCCCATCCTCACCTTTGACTGCCACGCTGACGGTTTGCCGGGCCAGCGGCAATGACTTGCCGTCGAGCAGGTAACGGGTCGGGTCCTTGGGATCGAGCTGCAGGCGATACAGGGTGAAGTGCGTGGAGGTATCGACGGTATGGGTCCACGCCAGGTGCTGGTTGAAACCGATATTGATCAGCGGCAGGCCTGGCAGCGCCGCGCCCATGACATTCAGCTGGCCGGGGATGGTCAAGTGCATCTGGTAGAAGCGCATGCCACCCATCCACGGGAAATGCGGATTGGCCAGCAACAGGCCATGGCCATTGGCCGAGCGCTGGGCACCCACCGCCACGGCATTGCTGCCACGCTCCGTGGCAAACCGCGCCTGCCGGGCCAGGGCGGTGGCATAGCCAGCGGCCGCGAGCTGGCTGCCGGCCCCTGGCGGTTGCGCCCCCGCCAGTGCCTCCACGAACTGCCCAACCCCGCCTTCGGCCAGCAAGCGGCGGGTCAGCTTGACCAGGTCCTGGCTGCTGATCGGCCGCACCCACTCACCCGTTCCGCACTCGGCAGGCAAGCCCTGGCGGCGGCGCTCGGCCAGCGCGCGGTTATAGCCACTGGCATAACCGGCCAGCAGTGCCTGTACTGGCGCCGGCTGCGCCTGGAGGAACGCGTCGACAGCGGCCTGGCTGTTGAGCCAGGTGAAGAACAGGTCGCTGCTGAGGTTGTCGCGTTGCTCCAAGGTCTTGCCCGTGGCGCCGTAGTACCGGGAGCGCTCGCCATTGACGGTCAACACTTCGTTGGCCAGCAGGCACAGGTTGTCCTGGGCGTAGGCATAGCCGACACCGTAGCCCAGGCCGCGCTCGTCCCTGGCCACGATGTGCGGCACGCCGAAGGTGGTGCGGCGGATCTGGGCGCTGGCGTCGGCTGCTGCAGGTTGAGCCGGCGCAGTGGCACTCCAGGCCACCAGGGCGGCCGCCAGGCTGGCGCAGGTCATGGGACGGGACAGTGAAAACACGGGCATTCCTCGGGGTCGCGGGTTATCCCGTTCAGACGAATGGCCAGATGAAAATTTTACGTTTTACAGGGCGATGGAACGTCTTGATGAAAAACAGCCATTTTTTTAACGCGTGCGTTGCAGTTTTTGCGATCTCATTCGTCCTAGTAAGTGAGGCAACCACATTTCGGGTTCGTCCACGAAAAGGAGCATTCACATGTACAACCCGCAACCCTCATTACTGGCTGGGCGCGCCCCAGGCAAGGCGCCCAAGGGACAGGGCGCATTTGCTGACGAGCGCACCGGCAACGAGCAGATCCGCGAATTGCTGCGCACCTTCGGCCTGCGCACCAGCCTGATCCGCCTGAAGGTGATCGACGCCCTGCACGCCGCCGACCGCAATGGCCGCAGCATTGGCGTGCGTGGCGTGCACGCGCAACTGGAGCAACTGGATATTCCGCTGTCGTTCCTCAGCGTGCGCGAAGTGCTCAAGCGCCTGTGCAGCGAGGGGGTGATCCAGCTGGGCAGCGACAAGTGCTACAGCCTTGCCCCCCAGGCGCGCGCCATACTGGAACAAGCGCCCGCGCGCTGAGCGCCTGGCCGGCCAGGCTTGGCCGGCCCGCGCAGGTCAGGGCTTGACCTTGCGCCGCAGGATGCCATTGATCACCACCACCACCACGGCAATGGCGATGGCCAGCATCTGGAACGTCTGTTCACTGATAGTCCCCTGCTTCTGCAGGTGGGACAGGCCCAGCATCAGGCCCAGTACGACCAGTATGATCAGAAGTGAATATTTGAGGCGCTGCACGTGTGTCATCGAAGGTTCCTTGCAACATCAGGGGCAAATGGCTCGCAATGAGCCGCGGCAATGATACAACGGTCACCGGCCCCGGCGCTGCATTTCCTGCTGGGTCAGGCGGTGACAGCCTGAAAGCATGAAACCTCCAAGCACCCATGCCGGAGGCACCGTGTACAAACCCTTGCTCCTCACTTCGCTGTTTTTCTCCCCCGTCTACGTTCACGCACTGGATACCCAGCAGGTACCCGCCGAGCACCTGCTGGAGCTGGGCCGCGAGCTCGCGACCCACGCCGGCACCAGCCAGTGGCAGCAACTGTGGCAACGGGTACGCCAGGCCGGCTACCTGGGCGGGGACAACAGGCCGCTGAACTTCACCGTGCCCACCACCCGCCTCCCCCACCTGGCCCAGGAAACCCTGGCCCAGGCCGACCAGGTGCAAGCCGTACGCCAGACCCAGGCCCTGTACCGGCGCAGCTTTGACGGGCAGGTGATCGGCCAGCGCGATGGGCAGCCCCTGTACACCCTGTGCCTGCTGGTGGATTGGCGAACGTTGCCTGCAAGCATGCGAACGGCGCCCCAAGCCTACCTGCACAGCGCCAGCTTGCTGAGCAGTTTCCCCTGCGACTAAGGGTTCAGCACCCTTTCGTTGAGAACGGCAGTGAGCGAGCGAGAAATCACCCTATGCAGCCTATCAGCAACGCCATTTCCTACATGCGCGGATATTGCTGCCTGCAAAACCTGTTCACCGAAGCTACAGCCGCCAACCCATATGCCGCCTAGCGACACGCCTCGGCTGTCGCACAGAATTTGCTCACACCCTCCGACATAACGCCACGGGTGATCGGGTCGCAAATCCCTTATCCCGAAGGAGCGCCATATGCAAACGCCAGACTTGAGCCAGATCGATATCAGCCAATTGCCCCACTCGTTGCAGGCACTGATCACCTGCATCGGCATCGACAACGCCTACCAGCTGACCTGCGCGTTCGGCGGCAGGCCCAAATACATCCCCAAACACCGCGAGCGCACCAAGCTCGCCGACGTCCTCCCGCCCGAAGCGCTCGATGCGCTGATCAAGCGCTTTGCCGGGGTAGCCCTGGAGATCCCCAAGGCGGACCACTTCCTGCGCCAACTGCGTAACCAGCAAATCCAGAAAGAAAGCGCCAATGGCCTGTCCCGCAGCCTGCTGGCCAACAAGTACGGCCTGAGCCTGCGCCAAATCGGCAACATCCGCCGCCAGGAGGCGTGCGCCCGCTGACCCCCCTGCCGCCCAGAGCACCCTCGGCGGCCCCAACCCACTAGAAAGAGCATCCCACTATGTCGATAGACAACAGCCTCATTGGCTCGGTCATCAATGCCCTGCCCATGGATCGCATGATCGCCGGCCCCCTGCAAGCCATGGTCCAGGCGCAGGTTACCGCGAGTAAATCGTACGCCGACTTCCTGATGCAGGTCTGCATCCAGAACGGCAAGGCCGTAGCCATCCAGTTCGACTATGACGAAACCATCGTCGACGAACAGGGCGAATACAAAGGTGTGGTCAGCAAGACCATGAAGGTGCCGCTGCTGGCGGCCATCACCCACCCGAACATTACCATCGAGGAGGGTAATGTCGAGTTCGAGCTGGTCATCAACCAGATGTCGGAGGACGTGACCAGCAAGGACATGAACGCCACCGCCAGCGGCTCGATCGGCTGGGGGCCGTTCAAGCTCAACGTCAGGGGCAGCGTCAGCCACAAATCCACGCAAACCCGCAAGACCGATACCCGCGCCCGCTATGCATTCAATACCACACTCAAACGCCAGGAGCCGCCGGAAGCGGTCATGCGCTTGATCGAGTTCCTGACCGACGCTGCGACCAAACCTACGGTGGTCAAAAACGCCGCCCTGGAAAGCCCCGACCAGATCTCGCAGCGCGATACCCTCAAGAACCCGGCAGCCGACACACCGGGGCTCAAGGTGGAAAACGACAAAGCACCCGGCGCTGCAAACAAACCCACGGACAAAGCTGACAAAAAAGGTTGAACCAAACCTTGATGTTTTTCGCTCACTTCCGCCTGGCCCCTTGATGAGCAACAAGGGGCCATTCTGGCCTGAGGAACCCACGCAATGGACAAGGCCCCCGCGCCCATGACTTCAATCGACCTGCGCGAGATCACTCGCGGCCTGCAAGAAGCCGCCAGTGCCACCAACAGCCTGATCGCGCAGCAGTACATCAACCTGTTCGACCAGTTCTTCGAGTGTGACAGCGAAGCGTTGGGCGCCCCCATGAAAGCCAAGATGGTGGAAGTGGCCATGGACGGCCAGCACATCATGCGTGTACCGCTGTTCGCCCTGGTGTCGCCCAAAGGCCTGGCGCTGGAGCGCATGCAGGTTGACCTGTCGGTGCGTGTCAAAGGCACCGAGGCACAGCCGGCATTACTGCCTACCAGCGAGAACAAGGCCGCCAGCTTCAAGGTCACCATCGGTGGCCAGGGTCGCCAAGGCGACAGCCGAGACCCTGACGAAGTGCAGATCCGCATGCAGTTCCAGGCCAGTGAGCCGCCTGAAGCGCTGAACCGGCTGATCGAGGAGTACACCAGCCTGATCACCCCGGTACGCGCCCCCACCCCGCCACCCTCACCCGACAGCAATGAGTTCATCGACGCGGCCACCGTCCGTTGACGGCGCCGCCGCGTTCAACCTAGAAGTCGCGCTTGTAGAAGATATCCAGGGAGCTGGCCAAACCGCTGGCCGCCTCCAGGTAGACCTTCTTGCTCAACTTGTAACGCAAAGCGATGGTGTTCGCTGGCTCGAACACCCCTACCCCGTAACGAAGGCTCAGCTTCTCGGTGAGGTTGCCACTGGCGACCACGCTGGTGGTATTGCCCGAGCCTTCGGTATCCAGCTGGAAGTCGTCGATGCCCAGGCTGGAGGCCAGGCTACCGGTGATACCGGCGCTGCCTGCCAGGCCGAGGCCCAGTGCCGCTTCGGCGAGCATGTTGTTGTCCTCGCCGGAGGTGCCCAATGGCCGCCCCAGCACCAGATAGGACAAGGCCTGCTCCTGGCTCATGGCCGGCTCCGAAAACACCTGGCTGGTCGGCTGTTCGGCACTGCCACTCAAGCGAATACCGGCAATCACATCGTCTACCTTGCGGATGGCTTCGATGTCCAGGTAAGGCTGGTCGATCGGCCCGGCGAACAGCAAGCGCGCGCGGCGGATGGTCAGGCGCTGGCCGTAGGCGCGGTAGCGACCGTCTGCCAGGCTCAATTCACCGCGGGTGTCGAGGTTGTCACCGATGTGCACATGGCCAAGCAGGTTGGCGGTAAGGCCAAAGCCGGTGAACGACAGCTTGTCCTGGCCCACTTCGACGTCAATGTCCATGGCCATCGCCATGGGTGGCTTGCCCTCATCGGTCTGGCGGCCAACGATGACGGTATCGTCCGAGACCTTGACGGTAGAGGGCGGTAATTCGCGCACGGTGATCTTGCCTTTGGGCACCAGCACTTTGCCGGTGACCGCCAGTTTGTCGTCGATCAGGCGCAAGGTCAGGTCCGGGGCGACCTCCAGCGTGGCATAGGGCTCCACCGTGATCGGCAGTTGCTGGCCTTGCAAGCGCACGTCCATGCCCAGCGCCTGGCCCCAGGTGAGGTTGCCGCTCAACTGCCCGCGCCCTGCTTCGCCACTGCGCCAATTGCCTTCCAGGCGCACCTGCTCACCGGCGATCTGCGCCTGCACAGACAGTGCCTGCAGGCTGGCTGGCAGCTCCGCGCCGCTGACTTCGCCGCCGCTGAGCGCCAGGTTGCCGTTGACCTGCGGTGCCAGCAAGGTACCCGAGAGCTGGCCGCTGCCATTGAGCTGGCCGGCCAACCGCTCGACCATCGGCACGAAGGGCCGGGCCACCGAGAGGTCCAGGCCCGCCAGGCGGAAATCACCCGACAGCGGCTTGTTCTTGCCCAGCGGGTCTAGCCGGGTGTTGACGTTCAGCTCACCCAGCCGCTCGCCACGGAATACCAGGCGCGTGTCGATACGCCGCGGTGCCAGGGTACTGTCCAGGCGCAGGGCCTGATACGGGAAGTCGATCCAGCGGCCTTTGTCGTGCACGCGCAGGGTGCCGCCACTGGCATCGACCACCACGCTACCCTTGGGGCCACTGGCCGGTATATCCAGGCTGATGTCGGCGTTGAGCAGCCCCTGCCAGGCGAAGTCCTTGGGCAGCCACTGCGCCAGGCTGCCCAGCGGGAACTGCTTGAGGTGGTAGCGCAAGCGCGGCTCCGGCGCCAGGCGTTGGTCATCGCCACACAGGCTGGCCTGGCCAGAGCGCCAGCAGTGGGCACCGAAATCGAGCTGGCCGTTGGCCAGCCGCTGCAACCGCGCCGGGGCCTGCAACTGCCAGTCCTGGCCACCGGCCTGGACTCGCCCGCTGGCCAGTCGCCCGCGCCAGTCGCCCTTGCTCAACTGGCCATCCAGCCCCAGGTCAAGCTTGAGCTGCGGGCCGTTCAGGGCCAGGTTCAGGGCCTGCTGGCGAATGTCACCCTTGCCGCTGGCCTGCAGCGTGCCCAGTGCCATGTCACCCAGCTGAATGCCGGTGGCCTTGAGCTCGACCACCCCACGCTGGGCGCTGTCGAGCTTGGCATCCAGGTTCAGTTGTTGCAGGCGGTTCTCAGCCTGTGCCAGGCGCTGGCCCTGCAACGTCAGGGTGCCTTGGGGCGCCTGCAGCGTGCCGGCGACATCCACGCGCCCCTTGACCTGGCCTTGCAGCCGGGGCCACAGCTGGCCCAGGCGGGGCAAGTCGAGGTCGATGCGCCCGGCCAGGCGCTGCTGCAGGCTGCCACTGCCATTGATCCGGTTGTCCCCCAGCTGGATCGCCAGCGCACCCAGTGTCCAGCGCTGCCCGGCCCCTTGTGCCTCGGCCTTGAACACAGCCGGCTGGCCGCGCAAGCGGCCCTTGAGGTCAAGCTGGGCATCCAGGCTCAGCACGTCATCCTTCAGCTCGCCTTTGGTACGCAATGGCCCCGCCAGGGTGCCAGGCAGCTCGGCCAGCCAGTAGGCCGGGTCGAGTGCAGACAGTTGCAAGTCGACATCCCACGCCAGGGTATCGGCAAAGCGCACTGCAACACTGCCGGCAGCCTTGCCCTGGCCGGCGGTGAGCGCCAGTTGTGGCAGCCTGACCTGATCCAGGTCGCCTTCGAAAGGGCTGGCCAGGGTGAACGCCCCCGCCGGGCCGTCAAGATCACCGGCAAAGGTCCCCTGATACTTGCCATCACGGTAATGCACACGGGTATTGAAGCGTTTGAGGGTAACCTGTGGCGGCGTTTCCAGCGGATACAGGCGCAGCCAGGGAAAATCCTGCCAGTCCAGCTGAGCATCGGCGGTCAGGCCTTGCTGCCAGTCTGCCGTGGCTTGCAGCTTGACGCGCTGGGTGTCGCTGGCGGTAAGGTCGAGGGCATCGAGCCTGGCCCCCTTGCTGTCGACCAGGCCGGACAACGCCAGGGCGATCGGCGATTGTTCTGCGGGCAGGTTGGCGGTACCCGACAGCTGGTAGCCCTTGAGCAGGTCGCCCTTGGCTGCCAGGTCGAGCTGGTTCAACTGCAAGGTGTCAGGCAAGGAAGCGGTCGGCTTGAACGCTTCGGAACGGATCTGCAGCGTCGCAGGCAGGTGCTCGGCCAGGGCCTGCAGCGTGCCGCTCAACGTGGCGTCCAGGTAGCCGCTGCTGGCTCCCGTGAGGTTCAAGGTCTTTTGCAGTTCACCCTCGGCGTTCAGCGCCAGCTGCCAGGGTTTGCCCCCTACAGCCGGCAGCTGCAGTTGCGCCTGCAGCGTTGTCGGCCAGTCGCCTTCGGGCTGGATATGGCCTTGCAGGTTCAGCAGCAGGTCGTCGCGCTGCAGGTGCAGGCTGTCGATCTGCATCCCGCCGCGGGTCCAGTGCGCTGCAAGCTGCAGGTCGCCCAGCAGGTCACTGCCGTCCAGGCGCAGTTGCCCCACCTTCACCTCGCCCAGTTCGATGGCCACCGGCAGGCGCAGTGCCGGCAATTGCAGGGGGCCGCTGTCGGCCGGCTCGGTGCTTGGGGCAAAGGCCATGTCGATGCGCTGGGCCTGCAAGCGGTCGATGCACAAGGTGGCGCGCAGCAGGCAGGCAGGCGACCAGGCCAACTGCGGGGCCTGCAGCTCGACCTTGCTGCCGGCGTCGGCCCAGCTTAACCGGCTTGCTTGCCAGCTGCCCCCCAGGCGGCCCTGGAAGTCGGTGACCTGCAAACCGGGAACCTTGCCCAGCGCCCAGCGGCTGCCGGCCTCGGTACCCAGCAGCAAGCCGAGGGCCAGGCCCAGGCCCGCCAGCAGTCCAGCCAGGCCCAACAGGGTATATCTGATTACGCGTTTCACAACTCGGGCCCCATGGAAAAGTGCAGGCGAATGCCACCGTCGTCATCCAGCGCCTTGGCCAGGTCCAGGCGCAGCGGCCCCACTGGCGACACCCAGCGCACACCAAAACCGACCCCAGTTTTCAGGCTGGGCAATTCCAGGTCGTTGAACGAGTTGCCTTGGTCGACGAATGTGGCAAGCCGCCACTTCTCGGTCAGCGAGTACTGGTACTCGACACTGCCGGCCACCAGGTAACGCCCGCCAATACGATCACCGTCGCTGTTTTCGGGCGACAGGGTCTGGTAGTCGTAACCGCGCACGCTCTGGTCGCCACCGGCGAAGAAGCGCAGCGACGGCGGGATATTGTTCTTGAAACCGTTGGTCGCGCTGCCGCCGAACTGCACGCGGCCAAGCAAGCGGTGGTTGTGGCCCAGGGTGGTCAGGCCCTTGAGCAGCACGTTGCCGTGCAGCAGGTTGGTGTCCGACACCAGCCCTTCCTTGGCCACCTGCACATCGAATTGCAGGCGGTAGCCATTGTGCGGGTCGATGCGGTTGTCACTGCGCAGGAACGAGTAGCTAACGCCGGGCATCAGCAGGTTGCTCAACCCGCTGTCGTCGCCCAGGCGGTACTCTTCGCGTTGGTATTTCAGCGAGATGACCCGTTGCCAACCGCTGGGCAGCTTGCTGTGCCACTCGGGGCCCACCGTCAGCAGCTTGCTGAGGGTGTCGGTACCGGCCAGTTCTTCATTCTGATAGCCGCCGGCAAAGCGCAATTTGTCGGTCAACGGCGGATCGAGGGGAATGTCGTACCACAACCCCACGTTCTGCCGCGGCGCCGACAGCTCGGTTTCCCAGCCATAGCTGTGGCCTTGCGGGTTGACCCAGTGGCGGGTCCAGTTGGCCTTGCCGCGCGGCCCGACGTCGGTGGAGTAACCCAGGCCCAGCCCCATGGTGCGGGGTTTGCGGGTTTCCAGGCGCACGTCCACCGGTATGTCTTCACCCACCGCGGCGGTGGGCGCCGCATCCACCCGTACCCCTTCGAAATAACCGCTCGACTGCAGGTCGTTGTTCAGTTCGGCGATCAGCTCCGAGTCGTACGGGGTACCTGGCTTGAACGGCACCATGCGCTGCAGCAGGTCCTCGTCCAGCGGCGTGTCGCCGCCAAAGGTGACTGCGCCAAGGCGGTAGCGCGGGCCACTCTGGTAGACCAGTTCGATATCGGCCACCCCGGCCTGCGGGTCCACCGCCAGGCGCTGGCGGCTGAAGCGCCCGCTGAAGAAGCCGTAACGCGACGCCTGGTTCTGGATCAGGCGCTTGGCATCCTCGTAGGTACCGTGGTTGAGCTGTTCACCCGGGCGCAACGCCCGGCTGTCGGGTACCCGAAAGGCCTTCATGTCACTGGCCGGGCCCTCGATGCGCACCGTGACGTTGCGCAGCCGAATCGGCTCCCCCGGGTTGATGCTGAGGATCAACTGCGGGGAATGGTCGGCATCGCTGGCAGGCTTGACCTCGCTGTCGATCTGCGCCTGATAGTAGCCAAGTGCCTGCGCGGCTTTGCGCGCCTGCTCCTCTGCACCACGACTGAAGCGCAACAGTGCTTCTTCATCGCGGTCACCCAGTGAGCCTATATAGCCTTCGACATTGGCCTTGAGCGCCTTGTTGGCCGGTTTCACCTGCACCAGCAACTCGCTCTGGCCCCATGCTGCAAAACTGGCGGCCCAGATAACCAAGCCCCAGGTCAATCTTCCTGAATACGTCATGCGGCGAATGCTACCAGACCCGAACGCTCAAGGGAGCCGCCTTGCGGCCTGTTCAGGCCAAAGCGGATGTCGAAGCCACCGGGTTGGGATGAAAGAATACCCGTTCCCGGATCGGCCCTATGGCCACCTCACCAATTTCCTCGTACCCCTGGCGCTGGTAAAACGCCAGATAGTGCTCATTGCCCGTGTCCAGCACCACGCCTTGGGTGCCCGGGTCTTCGGCGCACCAGTCATGCACAGCTTGTAACAATTGTTCGCCGTACTGCTTGCCTTGAAACTGCGGGTGCACCCCCAGCAGTGGCAGCACATGCACCTGATCACTGGGCAGGCAGGTCGACAAAGCGGCCTGGTAGTCCATGTAGCGCCGCGTGCAGCGCAGGCCGGTGCCGAGCATCATGCGCAGGCGCCAGGCCCAACTGTCCGCCACACCCAAGCGGCGCAGCGGCGGCACGATCAGGGCCACGGCCACCAGGCGATCGTCCACCAGCAAGCCGATCGCAGGCAGTTGCAGGTAGAAGTGCTGGCGTACCCATTCACGCACCATCACCCGCAGGCGCCGTTCATAGCCTGGGCGCTGGGCTTCGAAGATATAGGCAAAAGTGGGTTCGTGCCGGTAGGCGTTGTACAGCAGGGAACGTACCTCGCGGCTGTAACCATCATCGAGCAGGCAGACACGGGCCGGAGCGGCTGTGGTTTCGGGCATTGCGGGCAGACCTCCTGGAATGGGCGTTCAGAGCCTTGGAGGTTGCGCTCCGCGCTTCGTTCCACCCTTACAGCACGTTAGCAGCAGGCCTTTGGCCCCGCCACGCTGGTGATCGCCGGCGATGTCCGCTAGCATCGCGCCTTTTACCGGGATTGTCTTTCCATGAAGATCGTCTGTTTCAACATCAACGGCCTGCGAGCCCGCCCGCACCAGCTGGCAGCGCTGATCGAAAAGCACCAACCAGACGTGATCGGCCTGCAGGAAACCAAGGTCAGCGACGAGCAGTTCCCGTTGGCCGACGTACAGGCGCTGGGTTACCACGTGCACTACCACGGGCAGAAGGGCCACTACGGCGTCGCCCTGCTCTCGCGCCAGGCGCCGCTCAGCCTGCACAAAGGCTTTGCCGGCGATGAAGAAGACGCCCAGCGCCGCTTTATCTGGGGCACCTTCGCCGACACCCAGGGCAACCCGATCACCATCATGAACGGCTACTTCCCCCAAGGCGAAAGCCGCGACCACCCCACCAAGTTTCCGGCCAAGCAGCGCTTCTACAGCGACCTGCAGGCACTGCTGGAAAGCCAGTTCCGCAACGACCAGCCAGTGCTGGTGATGGGCGACATGAACATCTCGCCGCAGGACTGCGACATCGGCATTGGCCCGGACAATGCCAAGCGCTGGCTGAAGACCGGCAAGTGCAGTTTCCTCCCGGAAGAGCGCGAATGGATGGAGCGCTTGAAAGGCTGGGGCCTGGTAGACAGTTTCCGCCACCTGTACCCGGACGTGAACGACCGTTTCAGCTGGTTCGATTACCGCAGCCGCGGCTTTGAAGACGAGCCCAAGCGCGGCCTGCGCATCGACCTGATCATGGCCTCGCACGCGCTGGTGCCGCGGATCAGGACAGCAGGCGTGGATTATGAACTGCGCGGGATGGAAAAGCCGTCCGATCATGCACCGATCTGGCTTGAGTTGAGCTGACCGTGTGAGCGCAACATGCCTGCCGGGGCGGCTCGATCGCGACACAAGGCCGCGCCGGCAAAGCCTGGGTTACAAGCCCAGGCGCAGCACCTCGCCTACCCCCGCCCCACGCACATCGTCCGCCGCGCTGACCAAGGCAAAGTTGTACGCCCCATGCGACCAGTACCGCGCCTCCAGCTGGCCATCGACCCGTTGCCCGTTCGGCATGCGCCGAAAGCCTTCGCTGGGTGAACGCATGAACAGGCTGATACGCTGGCCATTGCCGTCCTCGAACACCAACAAGGCTGCGGGCCCTTGCTCGTTGCTGAGCAACCGCGCCCCCACCGGCCTGAAGCCATAGCCCGCCAGGTCTGGCAACTGCCCGACACGGTTGAAGTGCCGGCCCAGCCAATCGCGCAACTGGGCCGGGTCGCTGGCTTGAATATCCAGCGCCTGGCTGGCGGCGAACAACTTGTGCGCCTGCACAGCATCGGCCATCGGCAGCTCGGCATTGGCCAGGGTGGCATCGCGGGCCTGCCAGCCGCCCAAGCCCCCTACACCCAGGGCCAGCACCATGGCCGCTGCCGCCGCCCAGCGCCGCTGCCGGCGTTGGCGCAGTTGCCGCCGCAGCTGGCCCAGCTCAAGCGCGGGGGCACCGGCTGGCTCGCCAAGCCCGGCCAGCGCCGTGCGCAGCCGCCGGGCATCGGTGCGCCAGCCTTCCACACGTGCCGCCGCCTGCGGGTTGGCCGCCAGCCAGGCTTGCACCTCGGCGCGCCGCGCCGGCTCCAGGCGCTCGTCGACGTAAGCGTGCAGTTCATCTTCGGTGGGGATAAGGCGCGTCATTTCAATCTCCGCAAGGCCGGTGGCTGGGGTGAGCCTTCGGTCAGTTCACGCAAGGCATTGCGCGCCCGCGAAAGGCGCGACATTACCGTGCCGATAGGAATGCCCAAGGCCTGGGCGGCCTCCTTGTAGCTCAGGCCCTCGACGCTGACCAGCAGCAGCAAGGCACGCTGCTCGGCACTCAGCCGGGAAAACGCTTGCAAGTCGGCCTGGGCCAGGATGATCGCTTCAAGGTTGTCACCAACGGGTTCGTCATCGCGCTCGGCACGGCCGAACCAGGACAGCCAGCGCGCATGCAGGCGCTCGCGGCGTTTACCGTCCAGGTACAAGCGATAAAGGATGGTGAACAGCCAGGCACGCAGCGCCTGCGCGTCGCGTTGCTGGTCTCGTCGGCTCAGCGCGCGCTCGACGGTAGCCTGCACCAGGTCGTCGGCGCTGCCCGGTTCACGGGTCAGCCATACGGCAAAGCGGCGCAAGCGGGCGAGCAGTTCGCGCCACTGCTGGTTGTCCAGGTCGTGCATGGTCAGGTCCGGCCTATGGGGCAGTCAGTGTAAGGGGCAGACGCGTGCAGGCCTATTTTATTCCCCCGTGGGAATAAATAGCGCGCTACCCCGTCGTACTCGCACCTTCACTGAACCGGACGCACACCATGAACTCACCTTTGCACGGCCCGGCCAAGGCCCTGCGCCTGGCCGCCATCGGCGCCGTGATGCTGGCCGCAGGTGCCGGCTTCGCGTATGCCGCTGGCTGGCTGGGCCAACCGCAGTTGACCCCGCAACGCATCATCGACACCTTCGAAGCCCAAGCCGGGCACTACCCCGGCTACCGCAAGAACCACGCCAAGGGGCTTTGCGTCAGTGGTTACTTCCAGCCCAGCGGCCAGGCAGCCAGCCTGTCCACGGCACGCGCATTCAGCCAGCCACGGGTGCCGGTCATTGGCCGTTTCGCCATCGGCGGGGCCAACCCGTTCGCCCCGGACACCAGCATACCGGTCCGCAGCCTGGCAATTGAGTTGAGCACCGATGACGGCCAGGTCTGGCGCACCGGCATGAACAACCCGCCGGTGCTTGCCGTCAGCAACCCCCAAGGGTTCTACGAACAGGTGCTGGCCAGCGCACCGGTCAAGGCCACCGGCAAACCCGACCCGGCCAAGCTGCAGGCGTTCTTCGCCGCACACCCGGAAAGCGCAGCGTTTCGTCAATGGGCGGCCAGTTACAAACCCAGTGACAGCTTCGCCAGCACGCAGTACCACAGCATCAATGCCTTCCGCCTGATCGACACAGCCGGCGCGGCCCACCCGGTACGCTGGCAGCTGGAGCCACAGGCGCCGTTCGCCGCGCTGCCTGGGCAGGTCGACGACAAGTTGTTCCTCCAGCACGACTTGCAGCAGCGCCTGGCCCAAGGCCCGTTGCGCTGGACCCTGCGCCTGGTGCTGGCGGAACCGGGCGATGCGGTGGATGACCCGGCCCGCCCCTGGCCTGCCGAGCGGCGCAGCGTGGACGCCGGCACCCTGGTGCTGGAGCAGGTCGATGGGCCCGAACAAGGGGCCTGCCGCGACATCAACTTCGACCCCCTGATCCTGCCGCAAGGTATCGAAGCCTCCAACGACCCGATCCTCGCCGCCCGTTCCGCCGCCTATTCGGAATCTTTCAACCGCCGCAGCCGTGAATCGCTCGGCACCGGAGCCCGCCCATGAAGCCCGAAGCCTTCCACCCCCTTGCCCGCGCGCTGCATTGGTTGATGGCCGTGCTGATCCTGGCCATGCTGTTCATCGGCGTGACCATGGTTGCCGACCTGTCGTTGCGCCACCCTGTACTGATCAGCCTGCACAAGGCCACCGGCCTGGCGTTGCTGGTGCTGGTCGTGCTGCGTATTGGCGTGCGCCTGGCCGTACCCCATCCGCCGCTGCCTGCAGACCTGCCAACCGTGCAGCGCTGGGCTGCCCGCACATCGCACCTGGCGCTTTATGGCCTGATGCTGGCGATGCCGCTGCTGGGCTGGGCCATGCTGTCCGCCGGCGACTACCCGCGCCCACTGGGCCTGCCCGCGATCGCGCCGCACAACCTGCAGCTGTATGCCGTGCTGCGCCAGGCCCATGGTTGGGCAGGCTACTTGCTGTTCGCCACCGTATTGGTGCATGTCGGTGCGGCGCTGATGCATGCCTGGGTGCGCCGCGACGGCGTGTTGCGTAGCATGTGGCCTGGCTCCCTGCGCCGCAATCAATGACCTGAGGCAGCCCAGGGCGGTCGACCTCCATCAATGACCGGCTGTCACCGGCCCTACTGCCCTGGAAACCCCATGACCCTCGCAAAGGATCCTGCAACGCTCAGCCCAGCCAGCACCCTCGATCTACGCCCGCTGCTGCTGGCCAACATGGCCTGTACGATGTCGATGATGGCCTTCGTCGCCTTGATCGGCCCGATCGCCCGCCAGTTGGGCATGGCCACCTGGCAAGCCGGCGCCGCCATTACCGTGGCCGGCGTGGTCTGGGTATTGCTGGCCCGCCCTTGGGGCCGCGCAGCTGACCGCCTTGGCCGTCGGCGCGTATTGCTGCTGGGTAGCGCGGGTTTCACCCTGGCCTACTGGCTGTTGTGCCTGTTTGTCGAAGGTGCACTGCGCTGGATGCCAGGTGCAACAATGGCCTTCATCGGCCTGATGGTCGCCCGCGGTTGCATCGGTGCCTTCTATGCCGCCATTCCGGTCGGCTGCAACGCCCTGATCGCCGACCATGTCGGGCCGCAGCAGCGGGCACGGGCCATGGCTTCGCTGGGGGCGGCCAACGCCGTGGGCCTGGTGGTCGGCCCAGCCCTGGCAGCCCTGCTGGCGCGGCATAGCCTGAGCCTGCCGTTTCTGGTCATGTCGCTACTCCCTGCCAGTGCCTTCGTGGTGCTGCTGTTGGCCCTGAAGCCACAGGCGCTTGCACACAGCCACGCACCCACCCCGGTCAGGCTCAACGACCCCCGCCTGCGCCGGCCGTTGCTGGTGGCATTCAGCGCCATGCTGAGTGTGACCGTGTCGCAGATCACCGTCGGCTTCTTCGCCCTTGACCGCCTGCACCTGGGGCCAGCCCAGGCCGCCCAGGCTGCCGGCATTGCCCTTACCACCGTGGGTGTGGCGCTGATGCTGGCCCAGGTCCTGCTGCGCCAGCTGCAGTGGCCACCGCTGAAGATGATCCGGGTCGGTGCCACGGTTTCGGCGCTGGGCTTTGCCAGCGGCGCGCTGGCGACCACGGCCCCTTGGCTATGGGCCTGCTACTTTGTGGCGGCGGCGGGCATGGGTTTTGTATTCCCGGCGTTTTCGGCCCTGGCCGCCAATGCCATGCAGGCCGGCGAGCAAGGCGCCACGGCCGGCTCCATAGGTGCAGCCCAGGGTATGGGCGCGGTCATCGGCCCGCTGGCCGGGACCTTGGTCTATGCCGTGGACCCGCGCTTGCCATTCCTGGCCGTGGCAACGCTGTTGTTGCTGGTCGGGCTGTGGCCAATCCCGCGTGAACAAAGGCGTTGAGAAGCACAGCGCGCAACGCGGCAGAGTATGTTTTAATGCGCATCGCTCGTTATTTTAAACACCTCTGATTACAAGGCGGCTATGGACACGGGGACGCGACTCAAACTGGTGCGGGAACGCAACAACCTCTCCCAACGGGAATTGGCCCGCCGTAGCGGGCTGACCAACTCGACGATCTCGCAGATCGAACAGAACCGCGTGAGCCCTTCGGTCAGCTCCTTGAAAAAGCTCCTCGAAGGCATTCCCATGAGCCTGGCGGAGTTTTTCAGCTTCGACGAGCCGGTACGTGAAGAGCGCTATGTGTTCCGCGGCGGCGAACAGCCAGACCTGGGCCGTAACGGCCTGCGTATGCTATTGGTCGGTGCCAGTGTCGAAGGCCGGCAGATGCGCATGTTGCGTGAGCTGTACGCGCCGGGCGCAGACTCCGGCGAACCGATCGTGCATGCCGAAGGCGAAGAATGCGGGCTGGTCACGCGGGGGACTGTGGAGCTGTGGGTCGACGGCCAGGTCAGCGTGCTCAACTCGGGTGATGGCTACTACATCCCCACCACCCTGCCGCACAGCTTCAAGAACATCGGCCCGGACGAGGCCGAGATCATCAGCGCCAATACCCCGGCGAACTTCTGACGGCATGAACAGCCGGGTGGTCTATCAACGCCTGCGTGACGCAGCGCTCGGTATCCATACCCTGTCGATAGCCCAGCGCCATGACCACGCCCTGGTGGACGTGATCATCGACGGCTGGCAACTGACCCTCGCGCTGGACAGCGAGGGCCTTGCCCAGTGCATCCACTGCACGGCCCCGTGCGGGGCGCAGGCGGGGCTCGATGCCTGGCAACGGTATGGCAGCAACCCCTGCGATCTGCTCAGCCAGTGGGAACGCACTCAGCTGGAAAGGCTGCTCGCCCCCTGCTGCAGCGCTGCCTCGACGAAGTCCAGGCGGTCCTGACCGAAGAACATGTCTTCGCCGACAAAGCACGTCGGCGCACCAAATACCCCCCGCTGCACCGCAACCTCGGTCGCCTGCCGCAGTGCTGCCTTGATTTCGTCATCTGCTGCCAGTGCGTGAAACGCGTGTGGGTCAAAGCCGCCTTCAGCCAGGGTGGCGTCCAGTACCGCCACATCGCTCAGGGTGCGCTGCTGGGCAAACAAACCCTTGAACAACACCGCCAGCAGCCCCTCGAAACGCTCCGGCGCGCGTAATTGCGTACCCATGACGCCTCGCATCAAGTGCAGCGTATTGACCGGAAAACCCGGCGGCAGCCCAAACGGCACCCCGTAGCGGGCGGCAAAGCGCGCCAGGTCGGTGAACATATAGCGCCCTTTGGCGGGGATCATCGCTGGCGAAGCGTTGCCCGTGGCCTGGAATACGCCGCCCAGGAGCATTGGCCGGTAGTGCAGCGTTGCGCCGTGGCGGGCGCATAGCGCCGGCAGCTGGGTCCAGGCCAGGTAACTGGCTGGGCTACCCAGGTCAAAGTAGAAATCGACGTGCTTGTGCATGGTCATGTCCTTGCAGGGAAAAGGGTTTACCAGCCTTCCATCCAGGGCCGCAGGTCCAGCTCGAAGGTCCAGGCGTCGCGGGGCTGGGCGTGCAGGAACCAATAGCTGTCGGCGATGTGTGCAGGGTTCAGGATGCCACCCTCACCCTTGAGGGCGTAGCGCTCGGGGAAGCTGTCGCGAATGAAGGCAGTGTCGATGGCCCCGTCCACCACCACATGGGCGACATGAATATTGCGCGGCCCCAACTCGCGGGCCATGCTCTGGGCCAATGCACGCAAGCCATGCTTGGCGCCGGCGAAGGCGGCAAAACCGGCCGCACCACGGGTTGCGGCGGTGGCGCCAGTGAACAGCAGCGTGCCGCGCTCGCGCCGGACCATGCGCCGCGCTACCGCCTGGGCAGTCAGAAAGCCGGCGAAGCAAGCCATTTCCCAGATCTTGAAATACTTGCGTGGGGTTTCGTCCAGAATGCTGCATGGCACATTGGCGCCGATATTGAACACAAAGGCTTCGATCGGGCCGATATCGCGCTCGATGGTTTCGACCAGTTCCGCCACGTCGTCTTCCTTGCGCGCATCGGAGCCGAACCCGTAGGCCTGGCCACCGGCAGCGCGTATTTCTTCCAGCAACGGCTGCAGCTTGTCAGCCTGGCGCCGGGTGACACAGGCGATATAGCCCTCGCGGGCAAAACGCTTGGCAATCTCGCCGCCGGTGGCATCCCCCGCACCAATCACCAGCACGACTTTTTGTTGTTCCGACATGCCTGCACCCATTGATGAATGATCGTTTAGTAAACGAACGCTATGCTACTATGCCGGCTTTCGTCAAGCCGTCTTGCAGAGGCACGCCCATGCGCTACCCAAACGAACACAAGCAGCAAACCCGTGAACGCTTGCTCGCCAGCAGCGGTGCGCTGGCCAAGCGCGGGGGCTTTGCCAGCACGGGCGTTGCCGGCTTGATGAAAGCCATTGGCCTGACCGGGGGGGCGTTCTACAACCACTTTCCGTCCAAGGATGACCTGTTCACCGAGGTGGTCCGGCAGGAACTCTGCAACAGCCCACTCGCCCGGCTGGCCAACCAAGGTGCCAGCCGCGAGCGCCTGGCCCGCTGCCTGCAGCAATACCTTAGCCTGGCGCACCTGCACAACGCCGAGCAGGGTTGCCCGTTGCCGCCGCTAGGGGTGGAGATAGCCCGCGCTGACACGCCTGTGCGGGAAGTGGCCGAGCACTGGTTAGTGCAGCTGCACCAGGCCTGGAGCGCCACCCTGGAGGATGAGCAGTTGGCCTGGGTATTGATCAGTCAGTGCGTGGGCGCGCTGCTGGTTGGCCGCATGCTGGTCAGCGAAAGCGTGCAAGGCCAGGTGCTTGGCGCCAGCCGCGCGTTTGTAGAACGCGCGCTGGAGGGCGACTGATCACGGGTTGGCTGGGGGTTGGCGGGGGCCCGCCGCAGCACGTTCAGCGCCTGCCAGAGCCTCTGGCAAACCTTGCTCACGGCTGGCATAACGCTGCGCCAGCACCGCGCACACCATCAACTGGATCTGGTGGAACAGCATCAGCGGCAGGATCATCGCGCCAATGCCACTGCCCACGAACAGCACCTGCGCCATGGGTACACCGGTGGCCAGGCTTTTCTTCGAGCCGGCGAACAGGATGGTGATACGGTCCTCGAGGTCGAAGCCCAGCGCCTTGCCCAACAAGCGGGTAGCGAACAACACCACCGCCAGCAGAATGCCGCATACCGCGAACAACCCCGCCAGGTGCTGCGACGAAACCGTGTGCCACAGGCCGGTCACCACTGCCTCGCTGAAGGCGGTATACACCACCAGCAGAATCGACCCCTGGTCGACCACCTTGAGCCAGCGGGCATTGCGCTTTACCCAGGCGCCAATCCAGCGCCGCGCGATCTGCCCGGCCAAGAATGGCACCAGCAGTTGCAAGGTGATCTTGAGGACCGCATCCAGGCCGGAGCCAGTATCGCCACTGGCGCCCAGCAACATCACCACCAGCAATGGGGTGAGGAAGATACCCAGCAGGCTGGACGCCGCCGCACTGCAGATGGCTGCCGGCACATTGCCGCGGGCCAGCGAAGTGAAGGCGATGGCCGACTGCACGGTTGCGGGCAAGGCGCACAGGTACAGCACACCCAGGTACAGCTCAGTGCCTACAAGTGGCACGAACAGCGGCTTGAACGCCAACCCCAGCAGCGGGAACAGCACGAACGTGCAGGAGAACACCAGCAGGTGCAGGCGCCAATGCCCGGCGCCTGCGATGATCGCCTCACGCGACAGCTTGGCACCGTGCAGGAAGAACAGCAGGCCGATGGCGAGGTTGGTCAGCCAGCCGAAGTACACCGCGCCGTCGCCCGAACAAGGCAATACGGTGGCAATGCAGACCACCCCGAGCAAGGCCAGGGTGAAATTGTCGAACAGCATGCGCAAATACTTCATCACGGCTCCCGTCTTGTCATTGTGCAAGGGCAGACGATAAGGTTTCCGGCTTTTCAGCGCTAACGCCGGAACCCCCTGGGGTATCGCTCAACGGACACCATGCACACAAGGAACCGCTCATGCCGCGCTTGCGCAAGGCTTTGATTGCCACCACCATCACGCTTGCCTTGGGCCATACCACCGCCCAGGCTCACGACCCGTTGCAGGCCAAGGTCGACCAGGTCGTCCGCCCGCTGATGCAGGAGCAAGGCATCAGCGGCATGGCGGTGGCCATTTATGCCCACGGCCATGCGCACTATTTCAGTTACGGCGTGGCCAGCAAGGCCGACAACGTGCCGGTAAGCCGCGACACGCTGTTCGAAATCGGCTCGTTGAGCAAGACCTATACCGCCACCTTGGCCGCGCTGGCCAGCGCGCAGGGCAAGCTGGACCTGTCGGCGCCGGCCAAGCGTTACCACCCGGCGTTGGCAGGCGCCCCTATTGGCGAGGCGTCCGTTCGCGACCTCGGTGCCTACAGCGCGGACTGCCTGCCGCTGCAGTTCCCGGATGACGTCCAGACGCCGCAGCAGGTCGTCGATTTCTTCCGGCACTGGCAACCACGCGCCAAACCCGGCACCCAGCGCTGCTACTCCAACCCTAGCCTGGGCCTGTTCGGCGACCTGGCCGCCCGCGCACAACAGCAATCGTTTTCGACACTGATGAGCGAAGGGCTGTTGGCACCGATGGGCCTGCGCGCCACCTATCTGCAGGTGCCCGCCAGCGCCCAGGGCCTGTACGCACAAGGTTACGATGCCGCCGACAAGCCGGTACGCGTCGGCCCCGGCCCCTATGCCGACGAAGCCTACGGGATCAAGACCAGCGCCCGCGACCTGCTGCGCTACGTGCGCCTGCACCTGCAACCTCAGGGCCTGCCACCGGCGCTGCAGCAAGCCTTGAGCATTACCCGCCAAGGCTACTTTCAGGTCGGCGCCATGACCCAGGGCCTGGGTTGGGAGCGCTACCCCTCCCCGGTCGCACTGGACACGCTGGTCGATGGCAACAGCCCAAGGCTGATCCGTGAACCACAGCCAGTCACGCGCTTGCAGCCAGCCCAGCCGGCGCTGCCTGCGGCCTGGTACAACAAGACCGGCTCCACCAATGGCTTTGGTGCCTACGCTGCGTTCGTGCCCGCCGAACAGCTGGCGGTGGTGTTGCTGGCCAACCGCAATTACCCCAATGAGGCCCGGGTCCGTGCCGCCTTTGCGATCCTTTCCGGCCTGTAGAAAGGCCGCGGATTGTCGAACAAATCGACACTTTGTAGTGAAAAAAAATATTCACTACAAAATGGTTGACGCCGTTCATCGCCCTTGTGCATGATGAAGCCGTCCCCCTGATCGGGGGCGGTGGCAAGGGTATTCCAGACGGTCTGCGCGGTAACGCGGGCCGTTCGTGGAGCGGGAAACTGTCCAAAAGGCAGCGTGAGAAAGCCCCTGTTGCGATGCTGCTGTAGCAGCGTTGGTAGTGCGCTACACCGTGGTAGCGCCAACTGTGAAAATCACCTACGAATGGGTAATGGGGGCTTTATGATGAACTTGAACAACAATCCGACCATCGACCAATTGGCCCAGCTGTTCGCCGGCCGCAAAGACAGCCTCGACGACCACCTGCTGTGGGTCAGCCAAACCGGTGAAGTGCGCCTCGATCGCCTGCCACCGAATACCGTCGAAGCTGAATTTGAAGAGCACCTGCCCAGCATGCGTGCCCGCTTTAAGGTCTACCGTCGTGGCCAAGGCTACGTTGGCAAGAAGGCCGCCGCCGACACCGAGTTCGTTGGCCGTGTGCTGCAGACCCTGCAACAGGAATGGCCCGCTGCCCGTGAGCAGCAGGCAGTCAAGGTGATCGAACCGCTCAATTGAGGTTGCCACCGTTAGCAAAGCCCGGCCTGAACAGGCCGGGCTTTTTCATGCCTGGCGCCGCTGGCGGCGGGCGGGCGGCAACGGCAGTGCCCCTGTCGCCATGGCCCTGGCGCGGTCGACACCCCAAACCATGGCACGGGTCATGGTCTCGCCCGGCCGCGCGGGGTAGTACTCCTCCACCAGCGCCCGCCCATCCCCGGCATACAACCCCAGGAACAATTGCGTTGCGCCCAGGCGCGACAAGCGCACCTGCACGTCCAGTGTGGTGCCATCGCTGAGCGCTTCGTCGTGGCTGCGGCTGTGTAGTTGGGCGTCCGCCCAGTGCCAATAAGTCTCTTCCCTGACGCGCATGAGCATCCAGTCCTCCGTTGCTCGAATGTGGCGTCAGCAAAGCACAGGCTTGGCGATCCGGCGAGTGTTACCCAATCATTTCATGAGGCGGGTCAACGAATGGCCATAAAAAGTCCGCCGTCGGGCAGCGCGGGGTTACTTCTTCAGCGGCACCCGTGGCATGAAGCGGCCCTTTTTGCTGCGCTGCAGATGGGCAGGCTGAAGCTGCTCGGAATCATCCAGGGTCATGTGGGCGAACCCAAGCCGGAATGCCGCCTGGCCGCAACGCACCTGGCTGTTGATCGGAAACGCATCGTTAAGGTCTTCGAAAAAAGATTCGCTCATGCCCTGTCTCCCTCAGCGGCAACGCGCCGGCAACCAGAAAAGTTGCCAAGTGACGCGGCCTGTAAAAGTGAGACTAGTCGGTCATTTACAGACCAGCCGGGCAAACCCCAGGCAGCCGACCAGTGGCAAACCGGCCTTCAGCGCAGGCGCACTGCGGTGCCGGTGACAAACACGACGACCATGCCGCCTTGTACCGAAGGCATGCTGATCTCGTAATCCACACCGACTACCGCGTCGGCTCGCAACTGCTGGGCGCGCGCCTTCAGCTCTTCGGTGGCCTGCTCGCGGGCCTCGCGCAGTGCGCTTTCCAGGGTCTGCGAGCGACCACCCAGCACGTCGCGAACACGGGTAAAAAAATCGCGGACGAAATTGATGCCCTGGACCGATTCGGCGCTGACCACGCCGAGGTATTCGGCAATCGGGCGGCCTTCAAGTTGACTGGTAGTGGAAATGATCATGCAAACGCTCCGTTGGCCTGGTCTCGAACAATGAGGCCGAGTCTAACAGAGCCGCACCTGAGCAACCGGCAATGGGGCCTTACCACCCGGTCAACGCTTCAGCCGTCACCCCCCCCCCACTACCCTCCTGTCAGGCGCTGGCCGCACGCAAGCGCTGGCCGATCCGCGCGCCGAATACGTTCACCAGCAGCCCGGCCATCACCAACACGGCGCCCCAGCCCTGAATTGCGGTCAGCCGTTCGCCCAGCAGCAATGCCGACGAACTCAAGCCGATCACCGGCACCAGCAGCGAAAAAGGCGCGACCTTACCGGCCGGGTGGCGGGACAACAGCTTGCTCCACAGGCTGTAGCCGATCATGGTGGCGACAAAAGCCAGGTATGCCAGCGCCAGCACCGAGCTGAGGCTGATGTTGGCAAGCGCATGGCCAATACGCTCTGGGCCTTCCAGCCACCAGGACAACGCCAGGAACGGCAACGGCGGGATCAACCCACCCCAGATCACCAGCGCCACCAGGTCAACCGAGCCAAAGCGCCGGGTAATGATGTTGCCCAGCCCCCACATGGCCCCGCCACACAATGTCAGCAGCAGCGCCACCATCGGCACGTGGCCACCGTCTTCGCTGCCGATCAGGGCCAGGCCACTGGCCGCCACCAGTAGCCCCAGCACACTGGCCAGGCGCAGCCGTTCACCGAGGAACAGCGCGGCGAAGCCGAGCGTGAAGAATGCCTGCGATTGCAGAATCAGCGAAGCCAGCCCTGGTGGCATGCCGCTGTACATGGCCTGGAAGAGAAAGGCGAACTGGCCCAGAGAAATGGTTGCGCCGTAGGCGATGAGCCAGCGCCAGGGCAATTTGGGGCGCCTGACCAGCAACACCGCGGGAAACGCCACCAGCAAAAAGCGCAGTGCCCCCAACAGCATCGGCGGCAAGCCGTCGAGGCCAACCTTGATGACTACAAAGTTGACTCCCCAGGCAACAATCACCACCAGGGCGATGAGCAGGTCCTTGAGCGGCACGGCAGCTTCCTTCTTCAGGCGTTCTAGACATATTTCGTTACAGCATAAGGCTATAACTCTGAAGAGGACCAGCACAGTTGTGGCCTAGGGTGGCGCAACAGTCCGACTGTTGCGTCAACCTGTAACGTTGATGCATAACGCAGAAAACCCGCGAACACTGCGTATTCGCGGGTTTCCAGTGCCCTTGAGCAGGGCACGATCAGCAGCGCGGACTTGCCGGCACCTGAGCCTTGCAAGCCTTATCGCTGTGCATCAAGCCGCTGCAAACAGCTCATTGGCGATCTGCGCCTGTGCGGCGTCAAGCGCCTGTGTACGCTGCTCCGGGCCGTAGGCCAAGCCGTGAGCGCGGACGATTTCCAGGTCGGTGACACCAATGAAGCCCAGGAACACCTTGAGGAAGTCTTCATGCCCAGCACCCGTTGGCTGGCCAGCGTGCAGGCCACCCGCGGTGGAAACCAGCACTACCTTCTTGTTACCGCAAAGCCCCTCGGGGCCCGCCTCGGTGTAGCGGAAGGTCTTGCCGGCCACGGCAACGCGGTCGATCCAGGCCTTGAGCTGGGTCGGCACGCTGAAGTTGTACATCGGCGCGCCTATCACCACGGCGTCGGCGGCCAGGAATTCCTCCAGGGTCTCGGCACTGAGCTTGGCCTCGAATGCCTGGGCGGCGTCGCGTACGTCTTCCGGGGTGCCAGCGGCTACCAGCGTGGCAGCAGAGAAGTGTGCAATGGCATCGGCAGCCAGGTCGCGGTACACCACTTCAACGCTCGGGTCTGCGACTTTCCAGGCTTCGACCACCTCGCGGCTCAACTGGCGGGATGCGGAATTGTCACCCAGGATGCTCGAATCGATGTGCAACAGTTTCATGGGACTCTCCTGTGAATGAAGACCGCATCACTTGGCGATCACGATGGGTAGAATCCTACCGGAGTGATTAATGACTGATAAGCCGCAGAAAATGCGTTAGTTTGTCTCATAAGTGGAACAATGAGACCTGTTCATGCAAGACCTCAATGACCTTTTCTATTTCGCCCGCGTAGTGGAAGCCAGCGGTTTTGCTGCAGCGGGGCGCCAGCTGGGCATTCCCAAGTCACGCTTGTCCCGGCGCATCGCCGAGCTCGAAGAGCGCCTGGGCACCCGCCTGCTGCAGCGCACCACCCGGCAGTTGAAACTCACCGCAGTGGGCGAGCGCTACCTGCATCACTGCCAGGCCATGCTGCTGGAGGCTGAAGCCGCCGATGAAACGGTGGCCAGCATGAGCAGCGAACCACGCGGGCGCTTGCGTGTGTCCTGCCCCGTGGCGCTGGCCCACGCGTTTCTGCCGCAGGTGATCAGCCGCTTTCTCGAGCAGTACCCGCTGGTGCAGTTGGACATGGTACTGCTCAACCGCCGGGTGGACCTGATTTCCGAAGGTATCGACGTTGCCCTGCGCGTGCGCGACCTGGGCGATGAAGACCCGGCCTTGGTCACCCGCCGCCTGCGCCAGGCGCAAATGCAGCTGGTTGCCGCCCCAGGCTTCGCCGACCACATCCGCGACCCTGCCGAACTGGCGACGTTGCCGGTACTGGGCGCCGCCGAGGCAGACCGGCTGGTGCACTTTCGCCTGCTGGGCCCCAACGGCAAGCAACAGGACCTGGCCCTGGAGCCACGCCTGGCGATCGACGATTTCGTAGTACGTAATGCCGCTGTACGGGCTGGCCTGGGCTTTACTGCATTACCCAGCATGTTTTGCGAGGCGGAGCTGGAACGCGGCGAGCTGGTACGCCTGCTGCCTGAATGGTCGCTGCCAGGTGGCTACCTGCAGGCGGTGTACCCGCACCGGCGCGGCCTGTTGCCGGCTGTACGGGTGTGGATCGACCACCTGGCGGCATCGTTCGAGGCGTGTGGGGAGCGATACGTATGAACGCGAACATGAGCGAAGCCGAAGTAGCGGCATTCTGCCTGGAGCTGCCGGGTGCCCAGGAAGACTACAAGTGGGGCGGTATCCGGGTGTTCTCGGTGGCCGGCAACAAGATGTTCGCGGTACTCGACCTGGCCGGCGCAGGGCTGTCGTTCAAGGTGGCCGACGATTTGTTTCTCGGCTATTGCGACCGCCCTGGAGTGCGACCTGCGCCTTACCTGGCACGGGCACGCTGGATCAGCATGGCGCCGCCCTACCCCATGGGCCGGGACGAATTGCGTGACTTGCTGCAGCGTTCGCACCAGCTGGTGGTGCGACGGTTGCCGAAGCGGTTACAGGTGGGTTTGCTGCTGTAATACCGCCTGCCCCCCGCTTCGGTGCCGCACTTCACCCTAAAGGCAGAAAGCGCCCATCGAAAAACAGCCAGTCGGCCCAGAACACCTGGTGCAACAGCACAATCGCCCAGAACAGCAGCTGGTACGAAAACTTGCGTGTCTTATGCCGGAACAGCTGCTGCGCCAGCAACGCACCCGGCCAGCCACCCAGCAGCTCGCTGGCATGCAGCACTTTCTCGGGCGTGCGCCAGGCCTGCTGACGTGCCTGGTGTTTGTCCTGCCAGTACAGCATGACGCTGACCAGGCTCATCGCCGGGTACAGCGCCAATGGCCACCAGGCCTGGTCGAGCCAGGCCATGCGAGCCGCGCCTAGCCCTGGCAGCACGCACAACACGGCCAGCACCAGCAGTTTCAGGCGCAGGTTGCGTACCCCGTCCAGCGGCGCGGCACGCCGCAGCTCAGCCATGAACCGAGGTCCAGTTGACCCAGCCGAACTGCCAGGTAGCCAGGATGAACAGGCCGAACACGATGCGATACCAGGCAAACGCGGCATAGCTGTGGTTGGCAATGAACTTGAGCAGCGCACGCACGGCGATCATGGCGAAAATGAACGACGTGACGAAACCGATGGCGAACACCGGCAAGTCTTCCGGCTGGAACAGGTGGCGGTACTTGTAGCCCGAATACACGGCCGCGCCGACCATGGTCGGCATGGCGAGAAAGAACGAGAACTCGGTGGCCGCTTTGCGCGACAGACCGAACAGCAGCCCGCCGATGATGGTCGAGCCCGAACGCGATGTGCCGGGGATCATCGCCAGGCACTGCACGAAGCCTATTTTCAGCGCATGGCTCCAACGCATGTCGTCGACATGGTCAACTTCTACCCGATGCGTGCGCCGCTCGGCCCACAACATGATCACCCCACCCACCACCAGCGCTGCCGCCACGGTGACCGGGTTGAACAGGTACTCGTGGATCAGGTCGGCGAACAGTACGCCCAGTACAACCGCAGGCAGGAATGCCAACAACAGGTTACCGGTAAAGCGCCGTGCCTTGGGTTGGCTGCGCAAGCCGAAAACCACTTCGCAGATCCTGCTGCGAAACTCCCACATCACGGCCAGGATCGCAGCCAGCTGGATGATGATGTTGAAAGCCATGGCCCGTTCACCGCCAAAACCGATCACGTCGGCGACGATGATCTGGTGGCCGGTACTGGAAATCGGCAGGAACTCCGTCAGCCCCTCTACTACGCCCAAGATGATTGCCTGGAAGGCAGTCCAAAAATCCATCATTCCCCCGGTGGAGCGCTGCTCGCAGCAGGCTCCTTGTTCTTGATCTATTGACGATTGCCGCACGCGGACCGGCTTTTTACAGCGACTGTTGGGACCAGCGCCAGTGGAAAAGTTCACGGCGGCTAAAGGTTTCATCTTGCGCGGCCGAAATCCTGTCAGAGCACCTTTGCAAATCCGTTACGCAACCTTCTGCAGACTGTGACAAAGATAGCACTTAGCCATTAGTCGAGTGGGGCATGGCTGCAAACCGTGCTTGGATGCAGCTGAATAAAAAGAACAATGGGGGAGCGGCTGGATGAACACTTTGAGATCAATGTCGATCAGCCAACGCCTGTGGCTGATCCTGGTGGTGGCGGTGGCCATGCTGGTGGTGCTGGGGCTGCTGATGCTGCGCCAGATCCACGGCGACCTGTACCAGGCCAAGGCCGAAAAGACCCGCCATGTGGTGGAAACCGCTGCAGGGGTACTGGCCTATTACCAAGGGCTGGAGGCAGCCGGCACGCTAAGCCGTGAAGCCGCCCAGCAGCAAGCGCTGCAAGTTGTCCGGGGGCTGCGCTACGACCACGACGATTATTTCTGGATCAACGACCTGGGGCCGAAGATGATCATGCATCCGACCAACCCCAAGCTCGACGGCCAGGACCTGTCAGCCATCCGCGACCCCGACGGCTTTGCCGTGTTCAATGAGATGGTCGCCCTGGCGCGCCAGCACGACGCGGGCCCGGTCAACTACCGCTGGCCCAAGCCCGGGGCGAGCGAGCCGGTGGCCAAGACCTCCTACATACAACTGTTCAAGCCATGGGGCTGGATCATCGGGTCGGGCGTGTACGTCGATGACGTGCAGGCCGAATTCGCCCGCCAGTTGCGCGATGCCTCGCTGGTTGGCCTGGGCATTGCCCTGCTGATGGCGCTGGTGGTGATGCTGATCGCCCGCAGCATTGCCCGCCCCCTTCAGGAAGCGGTGCAGGCCATGGGCAACATCGCCAGTGGTGAAAGTGACCTGACCCGGCGCCTGGACACCCATGGTCGCGACGAAATCACCCGCCTTGGTGAACACTTCAACCGCTTCAATGGCAAGCTGCAGGGCGTGGTCGGCCAATTGCAAGGGGCCGCCCATGCGCTGGCCCAGTCGGCCGGGCACGTGGGTGACAATGCCGGGGCCGCCGAGCAGCGCAGTGCCCAGCAGTCGTTGCAGATGGACCAGGTGGCTACCGCCGTGAACGAAGTGACCTACGCCGTGCAGGACGTGGCCAAGACGGCCGAGCAGGCTGCCGGGGAAATGCACAGCGCCCAACTGCAGGTCACGCAGGGCCAGCAAGCCATCCACGGCAGCCTGGCGCAGATCGACCGGCTGTCCCTGACCATCGACCAGGCTGTGCAAGTGATCCGCGACCTGGCCGCGCACAGCACGCGCATCGGCGGCGTGCTCGACGTGATCCGTTCGATTGCCGAGCAAACCAACCTGCTGGCGCTGAACGCCGCCATCGAGGCGGCCCGGGCCGGGGAGCAAGGCCGCGGCTTTGCCGTGGTCGCCGACGAGGTGCGCCTGCTGGCACAGCGCACCGCGCAGTCCACGGCCGAGATCCATACCATGATCGAGCACCTGCAAAGCCAGTCGGACGCCGCTGTGCGGGCAATCGACACCAGCAGCGAGGCCTCGCGCCAGACCGTCGAACAGGCCCGCGAGGCCGGCGCCAGCCTGGACGCCATCAACCAGGCGCTGAACAACCTCACCGCCTTGAATGCGTCCATTGCCAGTGCCACCCTGCAGCAGGCGCATGTGGTCGAAGAGATCAACCGCAACGTACTGGACACTGCCGGGCTGTCCCAGCAAACCGCCGATGCGGCGCGCCAGTCCAGCGATGCGGGGGTGGCCTTGGGCCAGTTGAGCGAAGAACTGGAGCAGTTACTGCGCCAGTTCCGCGTGTAGTACGGGCTGCCGGCGGGCGCGGCTACACCTTCGCCCGCCGAACAGCTACAATCGCGCCCCTTCCCCGCAGCCTCCAAGGATCGCCGATGTCCGGCCTTGAACTCATCGCCGCCGTCCTCGGCGTCATCGCTGTCTGGCTCACGGTCAAGCAGAACGCCTGGTGCTGGCCGATCGGCCTGGTCATGGTGCTTATCTATGGCTGGCTGTTCTATGAGGTGAAGCTGTATTCGGGCATGTTGCTGCAACTGGCCTACGCCCTCCTGCAACTGTACGGCTGGTGGCAATGGCAACGCCCCGACCGCGCTGAAGACGCCCGCCAGGTCTCGCGCTTGCAAGGCCCGGCGCTATTTGCCGGCCTGGCCGTCGGGGTGCTGCTGAGTGCCGCCCTGGGCGCGGCCATGGCCCACTGGACCGACGCCGCCATGCCGTGGCTGGACGCAACCCTGACCGGCTTCAGCCTGGTGGCACAACTGTGGATGGCGCAGAAGCGCCTGCAATGCTGGGCCCTCTGGGTGGTGGTCGACACCCTGTATGTCGGCCTGTACCTGCACCAGCAGCTGTATTTCACGGCAGGCTTGTTCGCCGTTTTGACCCTCATAGCCGTACGCGGCTGGCTGGAATGGCGGCGAGACCCGGCATTGGTGCAGCCATGAGCACGGTGCAGGCGACGAAAGTACTGGTGCTGTGCGGCCCCGAGTCCAGCGGCAAAAGCTGGCTCAGCGGGGTGATCCAGGCGCATTTTGGCGGTTTGGTGGTGGCCGAATACGTGCGTCACTTCATCGAGCAGGAGCGCCGCGATACCTGCTACGCCGATATCCCCAGCATTGCCCGTGGCCAACTGGCATGGGAAGACCAGGCCCGCGAGCAGGCGCCCCCCTTGCTGATCCTCGACACCCACCTGCTCAGCAACATGCTCTGGAGCCATGCCCTGTTCGGCGACTGCCCAGCCTGGCTGGAACAGGCCCTGCTCGCCCGGCATTACGACCTGCACCTTTTGCTAAGCCCACAAGGCGTGGAATGGGTCGCCGACGGCCAGCGCAGCCAGCCGGACGTGCGCGATCGGCAACGCTTTTTCGAAGACAGCCGGGCCTGGTTGCAGCAGCATGGCCAGCCCCACCAGATAATTGAAGGGAGTTGGCCACAGCGCCAGTTGTTGGCCCTGGAAGCGGTGGCTAGGCTCCTTGATAGCGATAAGCCAGCCTGCCCTGCCGAGTGTTAAGCCACTGACACAGCCCCCTGCGGTACAACCCCCGAAACCAGGCGGCTGCTCCCACTAGCAGGGTAAGTGTCAAGCGGGTGAAACACCGCTGCGAAATCTCCCTTCAAGCGACGCCACAGCAGGCCCGCCCGGCCATGCCGGTGTGCAACTGTTTCACGGCTGACACACCACACCCCACCTGCGTCTTAGCTGTCATCGCCAAGCGCCTGATTTTCATAGCAATTCAAAAAGCGGCACACCTTCTGCTCTGTCCTTCGCATCGCTGATCAGGCCCAGCGCTCAAAGAAGGAAGTGCCGTCGTGAGGAAACCAGCCAACCACCTTTATCACGCCTTGCTGATGGGCTGCGTACTGGGGTCACTGAGCCTGACGGCGCAGGCCGACAAGGGGATCATCACCATTACCCGTGACGTGCAGGTGCGCAACGCAACCGTGCCCCCCCTGCGGCCCGATCCCAATCCGACCACGGTCAACGCCAACCCCTCTGCCTATGTGCTCAAGCAGACCAACGAGCTGAGCGACGGCGACTTCGCCGCCATCAGCAGCGGCGCTGGCATCAGCAACATGATCACCCAGCAGACCAACAACCTGGGCGGCAACCTCGGCAACCAGAACCAGTTGCCCAACCTGGCCGGCGGCCGCGGTACCGGTGGTTCCGGTAACGGCATCGCCAACATGGTCAACTCCAGCGTGCAACGTGGCCTGGCGCCGCTGCAAATCCTGACCGGCGGGGGCAAGTGAGATGAAGTACATGCTGCTGATGCTGGCTGCGGTGTGCAGTGCGCCCGCCTTCGCCCAGTCCCCCGTTCCGGTCATCAACAACGCTGACATCGACAGTTCCGGCAGCCGCTACCAAGGCAACCTCAGCGTCAACCAGGCCGCCGGGGACCAGCAGCAGCAGGCCAATGCCCGCGCCATCGCCGTTGGCCCCGAGGCCAACGCCAGTACCCAGATCCGCCAACAGCTCAACACCCCCGCCGACCCGAGGATGGACGCCCGCGCGACCATTCAGGGCAACGCTTTCAGTAATGGCAGCGGCGCCCTGGGGGTGAACCAGAGCGCAGGCGCCAACACCCAGCAAGCCAATGCCATGCGCATCAGCATTGGCGCACAACCGCAAAGCATCGACGACAGCGTCCTCATGCAACAGAACGTGACGCTGCTCAACAACTCCGGAGCAACGGATATCCCAGCCGGCTATCGCCAGGTCACCACCAGTGACCAGGCCTTCACCGGTAGCCGTGGGGTGATCCAGTTGAACCAGAGTGCCGGGGTGGGAAACCGCATGGCCAACACCTTGAGCATCCGGGTCGCGGACTGACCCTTTCAGTTAAGAACGACACTTAACCTACTAGAGTACGGAGAATCACCATGAAACCCTCGATGGCAATCAAGCCTCTGGTTTTCGCAATTGCTGCGGTCATGGCTGTTGCTGTACAAGCTGGGCAAAACGACCGGCGCGGTGACTACCATAATGGCAACAACAATGGCCAGCACACGCCTCCTGCCACCAAGATCCCGGTGTATGCAACCGCCAATGCCTGGGACACTCAAACCAGTACCAACAACCGCATCACCAACCAAGGCACCATCAACGAAGCCGAGATGAGCGACTCGGGCACCGGCTCCAGCGGCAACGTCGGCATCAACGTCGCGGCCGGTAATGGCAACCAGCAGGACAACGCTGCAGCCATCGCCAACGCCGGCTCCGAATCGAGCCTGGACAACAGCTTCGTGTTCGGCATGGCCAACGCCACGGCCGACGTGGTGCAAACCAGCCGCAGCAACCGGGTAGACAACTACTCGACGCAATCGTCGGCGCTGATGAGCGGCTCGGCCAGCGGGGCTGAAGGCAACATCGGCATCAACGTGGCCGGTGGCGACCTCAACCAGCAGAAAAACACCATGGCCATCGCCAACACCGGCGCTCCATTGGGCAACGCCACGGCGACCGCCTCCGCCAACCAGTCCGGCCCAGGCCTGACGGTGAACAACAGCGCCGACCGCACCTACCGGGTAGACACGCTGACCTTCACCACTTCGGCCAGCGGCTCGAGCTCGCGTGATGGCACCTTCAACTCGAGCGACGACCGCAGCGCGTCGTCGAGCTTCAGCGTGGCCGGCTCGCAAAGCGCCAGCAACAGCGGCTCCAGCGGCTGGAACTCCAGTGGTTCGAGCAGCGCCAATGCCAGTGGCTCCAACAGTGCCAGCGCCAGCGGTTCCAACAGCTGGGGCATGAGCGGTTCGGCCAGCGGTTCCAACAGCTCGTCCAGCAGTGCCAGCCTGAACGCCAGCCTGGCTGCAGCAGCCGACGCGACCCGCACGGTCACCACCGACGACGGCCGCCGCGAACGCTCGCGCACCAGCAGCTTCGATGGTTCGCTGAACGCCTCGCTGAACGCCTCGATCGACAAGTCGCACGAAAGTGCCTATGACTCGTCCTTCGAGAAGGCATTCGACTCGAACTACGACAAGTCGCACCAGTCCTCCTACGACAAGTCGCGCGATTCTTCGTACACCAAGTCTCATGAGTCCTCGTACGAAAATGCTTCCGCCTCTGACTTCTCCAAGTCTGGCGAGCAATCGCATCAGTCCTCCAACGACGTCGCCAAGAGCTACAGCGAAAGCAGTGCTTACGACTTGAGCAATACCGTGTCCTTCCAAGTGCTGACCCCGACCGGCTGGGCCAACCCTGTTACCAACACTGCAACCCTTAGCGGTTCGGTCAACGGTGGCAGCGGCAACCTGGGCGTGAACGTGGCCGCCGGTGTAGGCAACCAGCAGAGCAACTCGCTGGCCATCTCCAACACCTCGTTCTAACGCTGCAATCAAGGCCCCCTTCGGGGGGCCTTTCTTCAACAGAACAAGAAGGCATCCGATCATGCGCATTATCGCCTTGGCGTTTTTACTGTGCCTGGCCAGCGTGAGCGAAGCTGCACAAATGCCGCTGGCGGTATTGCCGGGCGGCGCCGTGGTGTTCAAACCCCTGCAAAGCGTGCGCGAGCGCAAGTTCGCCGACCTGGTGCAACAGAAAACCGACTTCAGCTGCGGTGCTGCTGCCCTGGCGACCATCCTGCGCCAGGCCTACTGGCTGGATGTGGACGAACACCAGATCATCGAAGGCATGCTGGCCCACGCCGACCAGGACCTGGTGCGCACCCAGGGCTTTTCGATGCTCGACATGAAGCGCTACGTGGAAAGCCTGGGCATGCGTGCCCGCGGCTACCGTGTAGCGCCCGATACCCTGCACAGCGTGCGCATTCCGGTGGTGGTGTTGATGGATGTGCGTGGCTACAAGCACTTCGTGGTCATGCAGAAAGTCGACAAGGGCTGGGTGTATGTCGGTGACCCAGTGCTGGGCCACAGGCGCTACAAGGTAGACGACTTCCTCAAGGGCTGGAACGGCATCATCTTCGCCGTGATCGGCCAGGGTTATGACAAGAACAATGTCTTGCTCGACCCGCCTCTGCCGCTGACCGCCAAGGGTCGAGTGAACAACTTCACCCCGGTGCAGGACGCAGAGCTGCTGGACTTTGGCTTCATCAAAAGCGACTTCTTCTAACGATACGTCCAATGATAAGGAGCATGACGCTCCCGGGAGCCCGCCATGAACAACCCCTTCCTGCTGGCATTGGCCTGCCTGGCTGCCAGCCTGCCGGTTCATGCAGAAACGTTCAAACCCATCGAACTGAAGGACCAGGAACTGGCAACTTTGCGTGGTCGTTACGTGATGCCGGGGCGCATCGTGAGCTTCGGCATCGTCATGAGCAGCACCTGGCAAAATGCCAAAGGCGACGTGATTGGCGCCAGCAGCAGCCTGCAGGTGCAAGCGTCGACAATCAAGCCACAATTCTACGTGTCGACGATCAATGAAAAAGGCACCGGCAGCGCGGCTGGGGCGGCCGCTGCGTCCGGGACCGGCAGCGTGACCGGCGGTGCCGGGCTGGCCACCAGCGAGGGCGTCACCCAGGTAGTGCGCGCCGCCGGTGATAACAACGGCGCATACAACAACGTCGACATCAACGTCACCAAGGCCAACCAGGCACCGGTGGTGCAACAGCAGGGCCAGGCGCTGGCCGCAGGCCAGACGCTGAACGCAGAAAACGGCGCCGGTTCGCTGAGCGTATCGGCCAGCGGCGTGGGCGTGCAGCTGAACATCAACGCCAGCAACAACCAGGGCAGCAGCATGCAACGCCTGGCCCAGGGCGGCCTGATGCAGAACACCACGCTGCTGGGCAACGGCAACCTGGTCAGCAATGTCACCTCCCTCAACGTGGTCATGCGCGAGAGCATGCCGACAGCGGCTTCGCTCAATGGCAGCCTTGATCAGCTTAAAGGCCTTCGCACTTTCGGATACTGATCTACGCTCAGTCTCATCAAAAGTAGTTGGAAGGGACGGCAACTCCATGCACCGATCTTTTACGCTCAAGGCTTTTGTTTGTCTGACTACCCTGGCTCCGGCCACATTGCTGTATGCCGCTGCCGACCCGCAGGTCGAGGCACTGAAGCAGGAACTGACCGAACTCAAGCGCCGGTATGAGGCCCAGCAGCAAGCGTTGATGGTGCTGGAACAACGCGTGCGGCAGGTTGAAGAAGCCCCGGCGGCGGCCCCACCCAAACGCCTGGTCAAGTCGCCTGCCGAAGGCGTGAAGGGTGGCCAGACGGTAGCGTCCGGCGCCCCTGGCACCACCGGCAGTTCCTATGGCCAGGCCCTGGCTGCCGACTCGGAGCCGGCGCAGAGCGTGTCCAACCTGTATGACGAGGCCAGCGGCTTCTTCGGTGGCGGCAAGTTCAGCTTCGAGACCGGCCTGACCTATACCCACTACGACACCCGTGCACTGACCCTCAACGGGTTCCTGGCGCTGGACTCGATTTTCCTGGGCAGCATCAACCTCGACCGCATCAAGGCCGACAACTGGACCTTGGACATGACCGCGCGCTACAACCTGGCGCAACGTTGGCAGTTCGACATCAACGTGCCGGTGGTGTACCGCGAATCCACCTACTCGTCCGGCGGTGCCGGCGGCTCGGGCGCGGCCACCTCCGATGCCACCGTCACGCGTGACCCGGAAATCGGCGATATCAACGTTGGCGTGGCCTACAAGTTCCTCGACGAAGACGAAACCTGGCCGGATGCCGTGGCCACCCTGCGGGTCAAGGCCCCGACCGGCAAGGACCCCTATGGCATCAAGCTGCGCGAGGTGGACGGCAACAACAACCTGGCGGTACCGGACAGCCTGCCGACGGGCAACGGCGTGTGGTCGATCACCCCAGGCATCTCGCTGGTCAAGACCTTTGACCCGGCCGTGCTGTTCGGCAGCCTGTCCTACACCTACAACATGCAGGACTCGTTCAGCGACATCAGCCCGCAGGTCAACAGCAAGGTGCCGGGCGACGTCAAGCTTGGCGACTCCTGGCAAATCGGCGGGGGCATCGCGTTCGCGCTCAACGAAAAGATGAGCATGTCGTTCTCGGTGTCGGACCAGTTTGCCCGCAAGAGCAAGATCAAACCGGATGGCGGTGACTGGCAGTCGATTTCCAACAGTGACTACAACGCCGCCAACTTCAACATCGGCCTGACCTTCGCCGCCAGCAACAACCTCACCATCGTGCCCAACTTGTCCATTGGCCTGACCGACGACGCCCCGGACTTTTCCTTCAGCCTGAAATTCCCCTACTACTTCTGACCTATGCCATCAGCCGGGCCCGCGACTACGGGCCCGGCTTTTGGTAACCACCCTTGTAGCGCCCGCCTTCCCGCCCGCCCGCCTGTTATCATTCAGCACAGTTTCATGACGATTCAATGGCAAAAGGGAAGTTTTTGTGAAGAACCTGTCCGACCACCCACAGGCCCGGCTTGCCGCTCTGGCAGGCCTGCTGTTGGTGATCCCACTGGGTGCGCGCGCCATGCTGGGTTGGTCCAACCCACTGGGTTACCTGTCAGACCTCGCCCTTGGCAGCCTGCTGCTGTTACTGCTGCAGCGCCGCCCGTGGTGGCTGGCACTGCCGGTGTTGCTGGCCTGGGCGGCCCTGTGGGTCGCCTCGGCCGAACTGGTCAGCGCGGTGGGCCGCTTGCCCACCAGCGCCGACCTGGCCTACCTGGCCGACCCGCAGTTCATGGAAAACTCCACCGGCGGCGGCCTGGCCCATGCCTGGCTGCCCTGGCTGATGGGCGGCGGCCTGCTGGCCTGGCTGGTTCTCGCCTGGCGCTGCCGCGCGCAGCGCGGCCTGGCGCTGCCGCGCAAGGCCTGGGCCATCCCGGTCGTGCTGTTCGGCGCCCACTGGGGCAGCCAGCAACTGGCCCCTTCCGATGCCGACCAATGGCGGCAATACAACCTGGGCCATCAGTTGCTGTCTGCCGGGGTGGGCCAGGTACAGCGCCAGGCCGATGAGTGGCTGGGCACTTCCATGCCCTTCACCCCCCTGCCCAGCACCGGCCTGACGCAATCCGACCTGCACGGGCAACGCCTGCTGGACGGCCCGGGCCGTGCGCGCAATTTGCTGGTGATCACCCTCGAAGGCATCCCCGGCGCTTACCTGCGGCCCAACCGTCAGGCGTTGAACAGCCCCTTCGACGAAGAGCTCATGCCCAAGCTCAGCAGGTGGGCCGAGCGCGGCATGAATACCCCGGACTACGTACTGCACACCCACCAGACCATTCGTGGGCTGTACGCCATGCTGTGTGGCGACTATGACAAGCTGGCCAACGGCACCCCCAAGGGGGTTGAGCTGCTGACCCAGAACGAACGTAACCAGGCCTGCCTGCCGGCGCAGTTGCGCCAGGCCGGGTTCACCACCCATTACCTCCAAGGTGCGGGCCTGCGCTTCATGGCCAAGGACCGCATCATGCCGCATGTCGGTTTCGAGGCTGTACATGGCTTGGAGTGGTTTGCCAACAAGAACTACCTGGACTTCCCCTGGGGCAAGGACGACCGCGCGTTCTTCGAGGGCGCATTGAGCTACGTGGGCCATTTGCAGCAGCAGGACAAACCCTGGATGCTCACGTTGCTGACCGTCGGTACCCACCAGCCCTATTCCGCGCCGGCGGAGTACCTCGAACGGTTCGACACGCCGAAACAGGCGGCAGTGGCCTACCTGGACGACGCGGTTGCGGCGTTCCTCGACAGCCTCGAACGCCAGGGGGTACTCAAGGACACGCTGGTGGTGCTGACCTCCGACGAGTCGCATGGCATCGACGGCGTGCGCCTGGCGTCCTCCTGGGGCTTCAACCTGACCCTGGCCCCGGAGCAGGCCCAATTGCCACGGCTCAAGCAAGGGACTTATGGCCACATCGACCTTGCCGCTTCACTGCTCGACTACTTCTCGCTGCCGATCCCCATGGCCCTGGGCGGTCGCTCGCTGTACCGCGACTACGACACCGGCCGCGAAATGATCGCCTACACCAACGGCATGCTGCGCTACCACAACGGCCAAGGGGTGTTTACCGAGTGCGATTTTCAACAACGGTGCCGGCGTTACGCCAGTGAGGGCTTCATCGCCGGGCAGGCCCGCTACCTTGGCAGCGGCGATAACCTGCTCGGGCAGCAGATCGGTGCCCTGGCCGGCGTGCTCGACCAGTCGCTGCTGCAGACGCCGCTGAACCTGCGCTACCAGTTTGGCGGCCCTGCGCCGATCAGGCTGCGCAAGCACATTCAGGATGATTGGGCCGACAACCTGATCGGTGCCCAATACCTGGAAATGCCAGGGGGCTCGCGTACCCGGGTACGCATCAAGGTCCGGTCGCTGGACCCAAGGCACGTGGCCTATATCCAGCTCAAGGCCAAGCAACTGGAACAGGACGTACCGCTGGGTCTGCCTGCCGAGGTGCAAGTCACCACCGATCAGCCACTAGAGATGGACTTCCGCTTCGACAACCCGACCGATCGCAAGGCGTTTTCCTTCCACTTGCTGGGTTATGGCGGCGGCCAGGTGGAAGTCAGCGACTTCAGCGTGATAACCGCGCTGCCTGGCGATGAAGAGGCAGCCGAGGAACTGGGTGACGAGCCTATCGCCCATTCTGGCTGAACAGGCGACAGCTCTGCGGTGCGTGGCACCGCCTACGCCGGTGTGCGCGGCGGTTTAACCGCGCACACCCAGCATTCCGCGTTCGACAATGAAATCGATCACTGCCTGCAGCCCCTCACCTTTCTTCAGGTTGCTGAAGGTCCATGGGCGCTGTGGGCGCATGCGCTGGGTATCGCGCTCCATCACCTCCAGCGAAGCCCCCACATACGGTGCCAGGTCGGTCTTGTTGATCACCAGGAAGTCGGACTTGGTGATGCCCGGGCCACCCTTGCGCGGAATCTTCTCGCCCTCGGCTACGTCGATCACGTAGATGGTCAGGTCGGCCAGCTCCGGGCTGAATGTGGCGCTGAGGTTGTCACCGCCGCTTTCCACGAAAATGACTTCGAGGTTGCCGAACTTGCGCGCCAGCGCCTCGACCGCCGCCAGGTTCATGGAGGCGTCTTCGCGAATCGCCGTGTGCGGGCAGCCGCCGGTTTCCACCCCGACGATGCGCTCCGGCTCCAGCGCGCCGGCTTCGGTGAGGATGCGCTGGTCTTCCTTGGTGTAGATGTCGTTGGTGACCACGGCAATCTGGTAGTGATCGCGCATGGCTTTGCACAGGGCTTCGAGCAGTGCGGTCTTGCCGGAGCCGACCGGGCCGCCGACACCGACGCGCAGGGGTTGTTGATAGCTATGCATGCAGGCAGTCCTCAGGAACGGAACAAACGGGTGTATTGGGTTTCGTGACGCGATGAGGCAATGGCCAGCAACGGCAGGCCACCCCCGAGCTGGTCGTCACCCAGGGTCAGGGCCTGGTCGATGGCTGCGGGCAAATCGGTGGCCAGGTCACGCAGCAGGGTCTGGGCCGCCTGCTGGCCGAACGGCACCAACTTGACACCGGCCATGACCGCGCCCTCCAGCCAGGCAAAGCCATGCCCCAGGGCCAGTTGGCGCAAGGGGATGGCCCAGTGCACAGCCAACCAGGCCATGCCGCCCAACTGGGTCAGCTCGAGGCTGGTACGCCACGCCGGCGCCTGGCCCAGCTGCCAGCCGTCGAGTAGCCGTGCCAGGGCCGCCCCGCGCTGCTGTTCTTCCAGGCGCAACTCGGCGGTTTCACGGTTGGCCAGCAAAAAGCGGCTCCAATGAGCAAAGGCTTGCGCATCCTCGGCCTGGCAGGCCTGGTACAAGCGGGCGAGCACCGGCCAGTCCAGGCCGACCAGGGTGTCGTGCAACTGCTCACGCTGCCACGCAGTGAACCCGTGCACATCCCTTACCCAGCCCGCCTCCACGGCCCACTCCAGGCCCTGTGAATAGGTGAAGCCACCTACCGGCAGGCCTGGGCTGGCCAGTTGCAGCAGGCGCAGCAACGCCAGATCGCTGTTCATCAGCCGGCCAGTACCAGCGCGGCGCCGGCCAGCAGGCCACCGCCGAAAGCTTTTTGCAGGCCAGCATGGCGGCGCAGCAGGCAACCGACCGCAAAGCCGGCGGCCAGCAACAGCCCGCTGACCGTGACAAAGCCGGCGCTGAACTGCCAGAACGCGCTTGGCGTGGCCTCGACGCCATGCGCCCAGCCATGGAACAGCGCGAACACCGGCATCGCCAAGGCCAGCAGTTGTTGCCGGCCAGGCAGCAGCACGGCACCTGCGGCCACCAGCAGCGACACAGCGATCAGCGTTTCCATGCCCAGCACGTCCCCGAACAGATGCCCACATACCGCCCCGCCGAACATCGCGGCCAGGGTCGCCAGTGGCAAGGTCAGGTTGCGCCGGGTCAGCGCCGCCAGTACGCCGGTGCCCAGCAGCATCAGCAGGTGGTCGAGCCCGGTCAGCGGGTGCAGAAGGCCGTCATGCAAGGGGTTGCTGTCATGCCCGGGGTGGGCGAAAGCCGGCACGGCCAGCATCAGCAGAAACAGGGCGAAAGTCTTTTTCATCGGTTGCTCCAGGGCAGTTCAGGAATGGGCAGGCAAGCGCACGAACGGGTGATCGTGGCCGTGAGCGTGGCTGTGGCTGTGTGGCGCACTTTGGTAGGCACCCGCTTCGGGCTCGAACGGGGCCTGCTCGGCCTCGACAGTCAGGCCCAGGCCACGCAGCATCTCGTCCAGCACATGGTCGTGCTGGAAGCGCAACAGGCCGGGCTCGATCTGCAGCGGGACATGGCGGTTGCCCAGGTGGTAGGCCGCGCGCGCCAGCAGGTGCGGGTCGGCACAGCGCACGGTGGACACCGCCTCGGGCGCTGCCAGCACGCGGATCAGCTGGGTGCCCTCGGCATCGGCCAACAGCTCGCCGCCACGCAGCAGGTGGCCACGCTCCAGCATCAGGCCGGCTTCGCGACCATCGTCCAGCGTCACCCGCAGGCGGCTCTTGATGCGGCTGTCCACATCGAGGGTGACGGTACCCGTGACAGCACGTGCGCCGGGTTCGGTAATCCGCTGGGTCAAGACAATCATCGGTGCTCCTTCAGAACAGGAAATAGCGCTGAGCCAGCGGCAGTTCACTGGCCGGTTCGCAGACCAGCAGCTCGCCATCGGCACGCACCTGGTAGGTTTGCGCGTCGACCTCGATCAGCGGTTGCAGGGTGTTGTGGACCATGTCCGGCTTGCGCACCCGGCGGCACCCGTCCACCACGCCGATCAGGCTGCGCAGGTTCAATTGCTCGACCAGGCCACGGTCCATAGCGGCCTTGGGCAGGAAGGTCATGCGCGTGGCATGGCGGGCTGCGCCCAACGCGCCGAACATTGGGCGGTAATGCACCGGCTGGGGCGTAGGGATGGACCCGTTGATATCGCCCATGGGCGCGGTGACGATCATGCCGCCCTTCAGTACCAAGGCGGGCTTGACCGCGAAAAATGCCGGCGACCACAGCACCAGGTCTGCCAGCTTGCCCACTTCGACCGAGCCCACCTCGTGGCCGATGCCATGGGTGAGCGCCGGGTTGATGGTGTATTTGGCGATGTAGCGCTTGACCCGGAAGTTGTCGCTGTAGTGGGTATCCGGTGCCAGTGGGCCACGGCGCAGCTTCATCTGGTGCGCCACCTGCCAGGTGCGCAGCACCACCTCGCCCACCCGGCCCATGGCCTGGGAGTCGGACGAGCTCATGGCGAAAGCGCCCATGTCGTGGAGGATGTCTTCGGCAGCGATGGTTTCACGGCGGATGCGCGACTCGGCAAACGCCACGTCCTCGGCAATGCTTGGGTCCAGGTGGTGGCAGACCATGAGCATGTCCAGGTGCTCGTCCACCGTGTTGATGGTGTACGGCAGTGTCGGGTTGGTCGAGGACGGCAGCACGTTGGCCTGCCCGGCCGCACGGATGATGTCGGGGGCATGGCCGCCACCGGCACCTTCGGTGTGGAAGGTGTGGATGGTGCGGTCACCGATCGCCGCCAGCGTGTCTTCGATACAGCCGGATTCGTTGAGTGTGTCGGTATGGATCGCCACCTGGATATCCATTTCTTCGGCTACGCCCAGGCAACAGTCGATGGCCGCCGGTGTCGAGCCCCAGTCCTCGTGCAGCTTGAGCCCGACCGCCCCGGCAGCGATCTGCTCGCGCAACGCTTCAGGGCGCGAGGCGTTGCCCTTGCCCAGCAAACCGATGTTGATCGGCAGGCTGTCGGCAGCCTGCAGCATGCGCGCCAGGTACCACGGGCCCGGGGTGCAGGTGGTGGCGTTGGTTCCGGTAGCCGGGCCAGTGCCACCACCGATGAAGGTGGTTACACCGCTGTTGAGCGCCTCGTCCACCTGCTGCGGGCAGATGAAATGGATGTGCGAGTCGACCCCCCCGGCAGTGACGATCTTGCCCTCGGCGGCGATCACTTCGGTGCCTGGCCCTACGGGTATGTTGACGCCTGGTTGCACGTCGGGGTTGCCGGCCTTGCCGATCACGGCAATACGCCCGTGCTTGATGCCGATATCGGCCTTGACGATACCCCAGTGGTCGATGATCAACGCGTTGGTCAACACCAGGTCCATGGCCTCGGCGGCCAGCATCTGGCCCTGCCCCATGCCATCGCGGATGACCTTGCCGCCGCCGAACTTCACTTCTTCGCCGTAAACGGTGTAGTCCTTCTCTACTTCGACCCACAATGCCGTGTCGGCCAAGCGCACACGGTCACCCACGGTAGGGCCGAACATGTCGGCATAGGCCTGGCGGGAAATTCGGCTCATGCCCTGCCCTCCAGTGCGCCCATCACCTTGCCCTGAAAGCCGTAGACTTCGCGCTTGCCAGCGTAGGCCACCAGTTGCACGGTACGGGCCTGGCCCGGCTCGAAGCGCACGGCAGTGCCGGCCGGGATATCCAGGCGAAAGCCCAGGGTTGGCCCGCGCTCGAACACCAGCGCCTCGTTGACTTCGTAGAAGTGGTAATGCGAGCCGACCTGCACCGGGCGGTCGCCATGGTTGGCTACGCTGACACTGACCGTGGCGCGGCCACTGTTCAATTCGATGTCGCCAGCGGCGACCTGGATTTCACCTGGGATCATGCGGCGTTCCTCGGCAGGTTCAGACGATCGGGTCATGCACGGTCACCAACTTGGTGCCATCCGGAAAAGTCGCTTCGACCTGTACGTCGTGAAGCATCTCGGCGATGCCAGGCATGACTTGGTCACGGCTCAACACCTCGCGGCCCATGCTCATCAGCTCAGCGACGGTGCGCCCATCACGGGCCCCTTCCAGCACGGCGGCGCTGATCAGCGCTACGGCCTCCGGGTAGTTGAGTTTCAGGCCACGGGCCAGGCGCCGTTCTGCCAACAAGGCGGCAGTGAACAGCAGCAGTTTGTCTTTCTCTCTTGGGGTCAGCTCCATGGCGCTCTCTCAGGTGGCCCAGATACGTGGCGCGCAGGCTGGCAGGCCGAGAACGGCCGGGCGCAGCACATGCCACAGGCGTTGCAGGGTGCGTTGCAAATGTTGGTTGTCATGGTCGAGCAGGCGGATCACCAGCAGCGAACCGAGCAGCGTCGCGCCGGCAGGGGTGCCCAGCTCATCGAGCATGGGCCTTACCTGCTCCAGCAATGCCTGATCGGCCGGCGCGGCACAGAAGGTGGCTAGCAGTGGGTGGCCACCGAGCTTGCCCAGCTGGCCGCCTTCGATACGCAGGCGCTCATGCAGGCCCGTTTCGCCGGCCAGGGTGATGTGCAACAGGCTGTCGAGTGCACCCTGGTCGAACCGTTCGAGCATCACCGGGCGGCCCAGGCACAGCGTTTCCCAGGCCAGCAACCGGGCGCCGGGCTCAAGGGTGAAGTGGCTGGCGAGCCGGGCACGGGCACCGGAGAAGAAAATGCTGTCCTGGGGCAACCATTCCAGGGTGCTGCCAGCGGCCAGGTGGAAGCGCTGGGTCAGCCGTGCGGTCGGGCCGATGCTGCGGTAAAACTTGCTGGCACCGGGCATGGTCAGCAGGGCGTGGCTGCCAGCTTCCAGCTGAATGTCGAGCTCCAGGCGATCGCCGGCAACGATGCCACCCGGCGGGTGCAGAACATACACATGGCAGGGTGCACCTTCCGGGTAGAAGGGGCGCTGCACCAAAAGAGGTCCGAAATGTTTCCATGCACCAAGGCGGGTCGTGCCCGCACGCTGGACAAAGCGCAATTGCAGGTGCGCGCTCCAGCCTGCATCGTCTTGGTGGTGTTCGATCTGCTCCGCGAGCGACATCCTGCGGCCCCTGAAAACCGTGGCCTGCTGGCCGGTAAGAGGGTCAGCGGCGGGCGCCGGTTAGTGCGCACGGCCTGACCACTCGATCAAATTCGCAGGCTGGATATAGCAGGTTGCGGGCCAACTCCGCAGGTGAAGGCAGATGAATTATTTTTACCGCTCGCTCCGCCATCGGGCACCGCCGCGGGGGCCGCACAAAGCGGGGGCGTGCCCAGGCCCTGTTTCGGTGCTGGCGAGGCCTACGCTGGTCGGCGCTCAGTAGTCGAAACGGTCTACCGCACGGCGGCGTTCGTTGTCGTCACGCCGGTCGTAGATCGCCGTGGTCTGGATGTTGGCATGGTGTGCCAGCTTTTGCGCAATCGACAGGTCGTGCTCCTCGATCACCCGGGTGATGAACGCGCGGCGGAAGTCGTGCGGCATGATCTTGACCCCCACCTGCGCGCCGCGCTGGCGGGCGATGTAGTAGATGGCATGCTTGGTGATACGCGCCCGGGTGATGTGGTTGCCGCGGCGGATGCGGTTGAACAGGAACGGGTCATCTTCGGCACCGGCCGGCAGGGCCTGGCGACGCACGTCGAGCCACGCCTGCAGCTTCTCGAACGCCCAGGGCGGCGCGTACTTGATCAACTGGTGGTTGCCCTTGCCCACCACTTGCAGGCTGCGCGCGGCGAAGTCAACCTGGGCAAGGTCGATGTCGACCGATTCCGACTTGCGCATGCCTGTGCCATACAGCAAGGCAATGATCGCCGCGTCGCGCACCCCTTGCGGCCGCGGGTCGGCAGCGCACACGTCCATCAGTTCGCGAATCAGGCTACGCCGCAGGTTGCGCCCGGGCGGCAGGCGGGTGCCGGTTGCCGGCTTGACCTCGCGGATGCGTAGCAACTGCTCGTGGTCGATCAGGCCCTGGCGCCAGGCCTCGTTCATCACCCCGCGGATGGCGTTGACGTACAGCGAAGAGCTGTTCGGCGCGTAACCATCGGCCCGCAGGGCTGCCACCAGGGCGATCACATGGCCGGGCTCGAGCCGATGCCAGGGAACGTCGACGATATTGCAGTCGACGAACCCCAAGCGGTCGGCGGCGTCCTGAAGGATGTAGCGCATGGTTTGCTGGCTGGATGGGGCCAGGCGGGCCATGTACTGCAGCAGCGGATTTTTCGAGAGGTCGGACAAAACGTGAATCCTGTAGCGGGGCGTTGGCCGGCAGCACAGCGGGCCGACGCTGGAGCAGATCAAAACGGCGTGCCGGCGAGTCTGCATGACAAACTAACGGTCGGGCCATTCTGGCCCAAGACAGTGCCATCACCTTGATATACAAGGACTTTGTATCAGGCATGGAAGGCGATCTTACCCCAATCGAGCCCCCTGAACGACCTTGGGCATGCCTGCGCAGTGCCAGGTGCTGAACGCAGCGGTCAGGTACACTGCTCGCCTTGCGGCCACCAGCCCGGGAACATCTGCTGCACCCTCGGCTCGGCGAAACGCTCATCGATCAATACCAGTACGCCACGGTCCTGGTCCCCCCGGATCACCCTCCCCGCTGCCTGGATCACTTTGCGCACCCCGGGGTAGAGATAGGCATAATCGAAACCCGCGCCAAATTGCCGACCCAGGCGCTGCTTGAACTGCTCGTTGACCGGGTTGACCTGGGGCAGCCCGAGCGTGGCGACGAAGGCGCCGATCAGGCGGGTGCCCGGCAAGTCCACCCCTTCACCGAACGCACCACCCAGCACGGCAAAGCCAATGCCTTGGCCGTCGGCGACAAAGCGGTCGAGGAACGCCTGCCGCGCCGCTTCGTCCATGCCCGGGGCCTGGGTCCACAATGGGATCTGCGCGTAGCGCTCGGCCAGCAGCCCGGCGACCTGCTGCAGGTACTCGAAACTGCTGAAGAACGCCAGGTAATTACCCGGCTGGCGCTCATACTGTCGGGCAATCAACTCGACGATCGGCGCCAGCGAAGCCTGGCGCTGCTGGTACCGGGTAGACACCTGGCTGGCAATGCGCACCTGCAGTTGTTCGGCACGAAACGGCGCTGCCACTTCCAGCCATGCCGTATCGGCCGGCATGCCCAGCAGGTCGCTGTAGAACTGCCGCGGGCTCAGCGTGGCAGAGAACAGGGTGACACTGCGCGCCGCGCGCATGCGCGGTGCCAGCAGCCGAGCCGGGGTGACATTGCGCAGGCACAAGGTCGCCAGCCGGCGCTTGCGCGGCCCTTGGCGCTGGCTAATATCGAACAGGAAATGCTCGTCGAACAGTTCGGCTACCCGGCTGAACTGCAAGGCCTGGTAGAAGAACTGCAGCACCTGCGGGTCGATGTGCGTGGGCGCCTGGTTCATCTGCTCCTGGATCAGCCCGATACACTGCTGCAGGGCGCGCAAAAGGTCATGCGGCAGCGCTTCGCTGGCCTGGTACGGTGCCCGTTGCTCTTTGTACAGGGCGTTCCACTGGCGGTTTAGGCGGTCCAGCGCACTGCCCAGCCCATGGGGTTTGCTTTGGCGCAACGCCAGCAACTGCCCCTGATCGAGGCTGGCGCTGTACATGCCCCGCCCGCGCTCGACCAGGTTGTGAGCCTCGTCGACCAGAACCGCGACCCGCCACTGGTTGAGCTGTGTCAGCCCGAACAGCAAGGCGTGGGCGTCGAAGTAATAGTTGTAATCGGCAACCAGAACGTCGGCCCAGCGGGCCATCTCCTGGCCCAGGTAGTACGGGCACACCTGATGCGCCAAGGCCACTTCGCGCAGCTGGGTACGGTCCAGCATCGGCACGGCCGCAGCGGCCGTGCGCGCGGCCGGCAAGCGGTCGTAGAAGCCGGCCGCCAGCGGGCAGGACTCGCCATGGCAGGCTTTGTCCGGGTACTCGCAGGCTTTGTCGCGAGCGATCAGTTCCAGGGTGCGTAGCCCGGGCTGATTATCGCCCGTGGTGATCTGCCGCATGGCATCCAGCGCCAGCGCACGGCCCGGGGTCTTGGCCGTGAGGAAGAACAGTTTGTCCAGTTGCTGGGGCACCATGGCTTTGAGCAACGGAAACAAGGTACCCAGGGTTTTGCCGATGCCGGTGCTGGCCTGGGCCATCAGGCAACGGCCAGTGCTCACCGCCTTGTACAGGGTTTCTGCCAGTTGCCGTTGGCCTTGGCGGAACGCTGGGTAGGGAAAGCGCAGCGCCTGAAGGCCGTGGTCACGTTCGGCAAGGCGCTGCTGCTGGAACTGGGCCCAGCCCAGAAAGCGCTGGCACTGGACCTGGAAGAATGCCTGCAACTCAGCGGCCGTGCAGTGCTCACTGAACAGGGTCTGGCTATCGCTGTCGACGTCCAGGTACACCAAAGCCACCTCGATGCTCGCCAGTTGCCGGGCCTGGCACATCAGCCAGCCGTACACCTTGGCCTGCGCCCAGTGCAGCTGGCGGTGGTTGGCCGGTTGCCGGGCCAGGTCGCCACGGTGAGTCTTGATCTCTTCCAGCCGATTGCAGGCAGGGTCGTACCCGTCGGCACGCCCCCGCACCCGAAGGCCTTCAAACTGGCCCTCCAGGGTAATTTCCGACTCGTAGCCGGCCGCACGCCGGGCCACTACCCGCTGGTGGCCCTCGATGCCCTCCTGGGCGGTGGGCGACGGCGTGAAGCGCAGGTCGAGGTCGCCGACCTTGGCACTGAACTCGCACAAGGCACGCACCGCCACGCTGTAGCTCAAGCGGCGTCACTCCAACGCACATGGCAGACCGCGACGGGCAGGCCGTGCTCCTGGCAGAATGCCAGCCAGCGCAGCTGGTTGTCCTGCAGGCGGTCACCGGGGCCTTTGACCTCGACCATGCGATAACGCCCCTGCTCGGGCCAGAACTGGATAAGGTCGGGCATGCCCGCACGGTTGCTGCGAATGTCCTGCAGCAGGCGCACGAAGCAGTGCTTCAACTGCGCAGCCGGCAGGCAGGCCAGGGCCTGCTGCAGCAGCGCCTCGCTGAGCATCGACCAGAACACGAACGGTGACTGCAGCCCGTGTTTGGCTGCATAGCAATCCAGGATCGCCTGGTGGTGGCTACCATCGTCGAGCCGCGCCAGGCATTGCTCGAACAGGGCACTGCGGCGCTGCTGGAAGTCGCTGTCGTGCAGGTCTTGCGGCGCGGCCTGGAACGGGTTGAAGAACGCGCCAGGCACAGGGGCGAAGATCGCCTCCCAGCACAGCAGGCCAAACAGGCTGTTGAACAGCGTGTTCTCCACATAGTGGGCTTGCCCGCCCTCGGCGGCCAGGTGCTGGCGCACGGCCTCTTCAACGCCTAGCGCGGCGTGCTCGCGGGGCAATTCCAGTTCGATCAGTGCCAGCGGCGCCACGCGCTGGCGGCGCTGTGGCGGGCCACCGAGCTTGCGCGCCAGGCGCGGCAGCATACGTTCCAGCGCCTGGACCTCCAGTGCATTGGCCGGTGCCGCTGCCAGTTGCAACGCCAGGGCATGGGCCTGCGGCCAACGTTCGCTGCGCTCCAGCACCCGCACCTGGCGAATACGCGCCTGGGCATGGCTGCACTGCGCATAAACCGCCATGGCCTGGTCCCAGTCACCCAGGCGCTCGCATTGCTGGCCCAGGGCGAACTGCAACCGCGCACGGCGCCGGGCCAGCCAAGGGTTGTCGCAGTGCAGGTGCTGTATTGCCGTGATTACCGACTGAGGGTGTTCGCCCTGCTCCAGGCGCTCGGCACACTCATGCAGCACCATGGCCAGGTCGATATCGGCGCGTTGCTGCAGGGCACGCGAATCGGCGCTGAAGGGCACCTGCTCGTAGCGCAGCAGCCCCAGGTCGGCAAGCACGAACTCTGACCAGTCCTGGTAGAGGTTGCCGAAGAACAGCAGCCGCATGCGGTCGCAGAGCGGTTGCAGGCACCACTGCAAGATGCGCAACTCACTGCCCGGGTACCACTCGGCCAGAGACCGGGCGGCCAGTTGCAGCGGCTGCAGCTGGGCCAGCAAGTCATGCTTGGCAGCACGCGGGCGGCTCAATTGGGCGGCGAAACAGCACGCCAGTTCGTCTTTGCGCAGCAAGGCGAACAGTTGCTCCAAGTGCAGTTGCTCGGGCTCGCGGACCCAGCCCAGGGCCTTGAGTGGCTGCAGGGCGAGTTCGGTGTCGCCTATTTCCTCATAGACGAGGCGGTCGCTGCGAAACAGTTCGCCCTTGCGCATCACCATGCGCACCATCAAGGCCTGGGCTGGCGCGCTCAGTTGGCCGAAGGCATGGATGAACGCCAGTTCCTGTTCATCGAGCAGGTCCTGGTAGCGCTGTTCGACCCACAGCAGTACCTGGCGGAAGTTGTGCAGGTAATAGAACGGGTCGTCGACGGAGTGGGCAATCACGGGCTGGGTCAGGTAGCGGGAACAAGGCACTGGTTATACATACAGACCCAGGGGCCTGGCAAGAGCCGTGGGTCAGCTCGCCCCTGCAAGAACCGCCGCGATCGCGCCCTTGGGCATGCAGTGCCCTATGATTCAGCGGGGAACCGCCGCACCCGCCTGCGGCGAAGTTCCAGGGCCTGGGCCAGGCGCTGCACGGCTTGTTGCAGGTCGCCTGGGCAGTCGCCCAGCCACATCAGCGCCAGGTGCTGCCGGTAGCGGCCGTGCAAGCTGAACTGTTCCCCCGGCAATGCATGCAATGCGCAACCTGCCAAGGCCTTGGCAATGGCATCCCAGGCCAGCGGCTGCTCGAAGCGCACCCACAGCATGCGCCCGCCTTGCGTGGGCTCCAGCACCACCCGCTGGGCAAACTGCGCGGTCAGCGCGCAGGCGAGGTTTTGCGTGCGCTGCTGCAGGTTGCTGCGCAACGCCACCAGTTGCGCTTCGATATCACCCTTGGCCAACAGGTGGGCCAGCGCCAGCAGCCGCAGCGGCGCAAGGCGGAACGCCCGCTCGCAGAACGCCTTGGCCAGGGCGGTATCCAGGCTCAGTACGTAGGCATACGGCGCTTCGGGCCCTACTGCAGCCTCGAACGCCCCCATAATCATCAACCTGCGCGGATCGACCCAATCGCGCAGGCGGGTCACGGGTGGGCCACTGTAGCAAAGCTCGCTGTCCAGGTCGTTCTCCAGCAGCCATACGCTGTGCTGGCTCAACAGCAGGCCAAGCTGCTGCTGGTAATGCAGGGAGACCAGCCGCCCTTGCGGCAGGCCAAGGCAGGACGGCATCACCAGCAGGCGGACCGGCTCGCAGCCCAACAGCCTGGCCACGGCCTGCAGGTCCGGGTTGCCACGTGGATCGGGTGGCACCTCCAACACCCGCATGCCAGCGCGCGCCAAAGCACGCAGCACGTGCCCGCAACAGGGCGACTGTACCAGCACCGTGGTGCCCCTTTGCAGGGCCAGCGCTGCAAGCAGCGTTTCCAGCAACGCCGGAACATCCGGGGCCAACTGAACGTCATCGGCCCGCCAGTACTGGCGCGAGCAACGGGTGTAACGCTCCGCCAGCGCGTCGCGCAGGCGCGCACTGCCCTGCACTTCCCAAGGGCCAGCGCCGCGCTCGCGCTGGCGGGCCAGGCGCCGCTCGTGGGTGAACAAGGCGCGCTCCAGCAACGGTTGTGCGAGCTGGGGCGCCTGCCGGGGCATGCCACCTTGCTGCAGGTCAGCCAGGCGAACGAAATAGCCCGAGCGTGGCAGGCAGTGCACGCGACCCTCCTCCTCCAGCAGGCTGTAGGCGCTCTGCACCGTTGCCAGCGATACCCGCAGCCGCCGCGACAGCTCACGCAAGGACGGCAGCCGGTTCGGACCACCAGCCGTCGCCTGACCAATCAACGCTTCCAGGTAGCGGTAGACCCGCCTATAAGCGAACTCGCCGGCCGCTGTTCGCGCCATCAAGGTTGCCTCATGGGGCTGTGCCGCCGTTCGGCGGCGTGGCGCGGCAACAGCCGCAAGTGCGCGTCGCGGCGCGCCAACGCACTGAGCAGGCGCCACGCAGGTAGCCGCATCTTACCGCCGTAGACTGCCCGCAGTTGCGCCAGTGATAGCCCACTGGTGTTCACCAGCCAGGCTTTGACCGCCGCGGGGCAAGGTTTGCCTTGCATGGCCCGGTGCAGGTAAGGCAGCGCCACCAGCATGTCGGCATGGCGAGCGCGCAGAAAACGCTCGAGGTTCTTGCCCTGCCTGGCGAACGGTTTGCACAGCAGGCATTCCAGTTGGGCCTGGCTGAGGCCATAGGCCTTGCCAAACTGCAGCACAGGTTCGTCGGCAGGCTTGCTGTCGCCCGGCGCCCCCGCCAGCCTCAAGGCCGGCCGGGTGGCTTGAGGCTCCAGGCTGTGGGCCCGCAGTTCCTGCAACTGGGCCAAGGCCAGTGGGTCGACGAACGCGGCCAACGGCGAGCAGCCCGTCTCGGCCGCCGCGAAGTGCCAGCCCAGCATGGCATCCAACTGCTGCCCGCCCAGCAACGGCGGCAGCAGGTCATCAATGGCTATCAGCCGCACCGCCCCCCCCTTGAGCGCGGCCCCCGCAGGCTGATCCGCCGGGTTGCCGGGCGCCAGCCCCGTGGCCCCTTGCAAGCGCGCCAGGCCCTCGGCCAGCGTCGACAGGCAATGGTGCGCCAGGTAAGGGCCACGTTGCCCCGCCAAGCGCTGGCTACGCAGCGCCCACGCCAGGTAGCGGCGGCGCTGCCCTGCGGGCAAGGCGGTGACCATTGCGTCGGCGGGCGCCTGAGCCTGCAGCGCGAAGCTTACGGCCGCCGCCAGTTCCAGGTGCAGGAGGCTACCCAGCAACGCTTCTGGCCTGGCATCGATCAGGTGGCCAAACATCAGCAGCGCTTCCCTGGTCGGCAACCAGCGCTCGGACGCCACACGGGGGCGGCAACTGAACGGCACCACTTCGCGCCCCTCGATCATTTGCAGTTGCACCCGCGGGTCATCCTGCATGAACAGCGCACTGAAGCCTTGATCGAGCCCTTGCAGCGTAGGGCTGCCGGCCACCGGCAAGCTCACCACCAGCACGCGCAGTTGAAAAGTAACCGGTGCACGCATGGCGATGCTCAGTTGCGCAGCACGCAACATCGCCAGCAGCCGAGCACCCTGGCGGTCACTGCCTTGCAATACCTGCAGGCGAAAGGTGCCGATATATTCAGGCCCGCCTGCGGCTACCAATAAACGTTGTATCAACAACTGCAAGGAGGCCCGTTGCGCCTGTGACATATGGGCGAGCAAGCGTTCGAGCACTTGCTGGTAGATATAATGCATTGCCTGGTCGTGAATAGCAGTCACGGATCACCTCACCACTTCAAGTCGCCGGCGCACGCCCAAGCAAGTTGTTCAGGCTTACACTGCGCCAGGCTTTTACAGAAGAAACTTCCTACAAATGAATAAAGTGACGTGAGCCTTCACTGTCGCCAGGCCATGGAGAAGAATTCACCCCTGCAATGCTCTGATTCAGGCCTAGCCGTACGCATCCCTTACTCCTTGCACAAAGTATCATTGCGCCATTATCGAGTGATGCGAAGCGAATTGAAGATACAGATCACGGTAAAAAAACCATTCAGCAAAGCGCTAAATTCACCTTGACCCTCTAACCACGCACATGCAACCGCAAATGATTGGCGGCATGTTTCCATTGGCATTTAATTAATGAATTATATGTAGTCCGCTTCGTCTTTTATTGTAGGAATATTCCCACTTTAACGATGACGTTACTTTATTCCGCGCACAAAAAACCCGGGGCTGGCCCGGGTTCACGGTGAACTGCAGTGATCAATGCTGCGCCATATCCAACACCACGCGCCCACCGCAAGGGCACTGGTCCATGTAGCGATGCGCCTCCACCACCTGCTCGAACGGGTACACCTTGATGATCTGCGGGGTCAGCAACTGGTCGGCGGTGAACTGGTTGATATCACGCAAGGCACGCTGCAGCGCCACCTGGTCCTGGCTGATACCCAGTTCCGGCTTGCCAGTGAAGTTACCGATGCAGTGCACGTAGAACTGGATGTTCTTCTGGAAGGCCGCGCAGGCTGGGAACGGCGTCTGGTTGCCGCCTTGAAGGCCATACAGTACCAGGCTGCCCCGCGGTGCCAGCACATCGCCCAGCAACGACATCTGCGGCCCGCCCATGCCGTCCAGAACCATGTCCACGCCGCGCCCATCGGTGTACTTGCCGACCTGCATCAGCAGGTCCTGCTCTTCGGTGACGATTACCTTGTCGGCGCCCAGGCCCAGCAGGTAGTCACGCTGCTCGGCATCCTTGGTGGCGGCGAACACTTTAAGCCCCAGCGCCTTGCCCAACTGCACGAAAGCGGGGCCGGCACAGTGGCTGGCGTCGGTAACAAGCGCAGTCTGCCCGGCCTTGGCCCGTGCCAGGTCCACGTAGGCGAAATAGGCAATCAGCAGCGGCGTATAGTGCACGCTGGCCTCGATCGGGGTGAGCACCTGCGGATAGCGTGTGATCGCGGTCCGTGGCAGCACGATGACATCCCCGTATACCGGGTGGTCATTGGCGCTGGTAGCGGGAAAACTGGCAACCCGGTCACCCACGGCAATGTCTTCGATCCCTTCACCAACCGCCGTCACCACACCGGCCATCTCATGGCCGATACCGGCCGGCAGGCGTGCCTGCGAGGGCGCCAGGTTCTGCCGCCAGAGCACGTCATACCAGCTGACGCCAACCGCCTCGACGCGAATTTGCACTTCGTCGACAGCGGGAGACGGTTCGGCCTGCTCCTCGCAACGGAGCACATCGGCAGCGCCGAACTTGTGGAAACGGATCATGCGGGACATCGCAAACCTCGCCTTTGTGAACCTCTAATTACCACTGACTCTATCCGGGCTTTTGCAGTTAGACCACCAGTGGTCATTAATAGTCGACATGCCTGTCATCGATTGGGCACCTGACATTCCCTGCAATTGGCTCCCGTAAACCCGTGCAGGGTAACAGCCTTTGGCCTTAAGATTCACCCCTGCCCCCCTTCAGGCGAAGCGCACCGATGAATCGAAACGACCTGCGTCGTGTAGACCTCAACTTGCTGATTGTGTTCGAAACGCTGATGCACGAGCGCAGCGTGACCCGTGCGGCGGAAAAACTGTTCCTGGGCCAGCCGGCCATCAGCGCGGCCTTGTCGCGCCTGCGCAACCTGTTCGACGACCCGCTATTCGTACGCACAGGCCGCAGCATGGAACCCTCGGCGCGGGCCCACGAAATCTTCGCGCTGTTATCGCCCGCGCTGGATTCGATTTCCACCGCGGTGAGCCGCGCAGCCGAATTCGACCCTGCCACCAGCAATGCCGTATTCCGCATCGGCCTGTCGGACGACGCCGAATTCGCCCTGCTGCCGCAACTGCTCAAGCGCATTCGCGCCGAGGCCCCTGGCATCGTGCTGGTGGTGCGCCGGGTGAACTACCTGCTGATGCCGACCCTGCTGGCCTCAGGGGAAATCTCGGTGGGCGTCAGCTACACCAGCGAACTGCCCGCCAACGCCAAGCGCAAGGTGCTGCGCCGCAGCGCGCCGAAACTGCTGCGCGCCGACAGCGTGCCTGGCAGCATCACCCTGGACGACTTCTGCGCGCGGCCACATGCATTGGTGTCGTTTGCCGGGGACTTGTCTGGCTTTATCGACGAGGCGCTTGACGAGCTGGGTCGCAAGCGCCATGTCGTGCTGGCGGTACCGCAATTCAACGGGTTGGGCAGCTTGCTGGCGGGGACCGATATCGTGGCGACGGTACCGGACTACACCGCCGATGCGCTGACGGCTGCCGGCGGGTTGCGGGCGGAGGACTTGCCGATACCGGTACGTAGTTTCGAGCTGCACATGGCCTGGCGTGGCGCGCAGGATAACGACCCGGCGGAGCGCTGGCTGCGGTCACGGATACAGATGTTTTTTGGGGATCCCGATAGCTTGTGACTGACTTCCATAAAGATCCATAAATGCCAATAAAATCAGCATCTTAATAAAATTCTACGTCCAAGGCCGTCCGTCGTATTCCGCTCATTTCCAATACGTCTGCGGGTATATTTTTGGGTACTTTTCCCGTTTCGAAAAAAAGTACCCGCACATGACGACTTCCCTCCCCACGCCTGCATTGCGGCGTAAACTCAGCGATGCCTTCTTGCGCGCCATTGCTGAACCCGGCAAGTACGCCGACGGCGAAGTACCCGGTCTTTACCTGCATGTTCAGGCCTCGCAGAAGTCGAATAAGCCTGCCGCAAAATACTGGCGGATGAGGTATCGACTGAATGGCAAGGAGAACGTGTACGCGATCGGCCGTTATCCCGACATTGGCTTGAAAGACGCCCGCGACTTGGCCCGAGCCGCGCGCCAGAACGTAGCTCATCACGTCGCCCCGCTGAAGGCCAAACGCAAGAAAATCGCCGACCAGCTACTTAATGAGGAACGCACATTCAGTTACGTCGCCGAACAGTGGCTGGCCTTCAAATCGCACGACCTCGTGAGCAAATCCCTCGCGGGCTTTCGCGGCGCTTTGAATAATCACATCCTGCCCACGATCGGCAACATTCCCGTCAGCGAGATCAAACTGGACCACATCATCGAGATCATCGCTAACCTGCGCCGAGCACGCACACTGGCCATGGCCAAGCGCGTGCGTACCATCATCCGTGCCGTGCTCGGTTTCGCTGAGGGCCGTGGCTGGGTGGAGCGTAACGTGGCCCTGAGCAACACCGAAGAGCTCAAGGTTCGCCATGTGGTGACCAGTAATCCAGCGATCGAACGACCAGCCGATTTGGGTCACCTTCTGCTTCGTCTGGATGAGCTCAGCCCGAGCAGCGTGAGCACTGCGATGCGCTTGCTGGTCATGCTGCCGGTTCGCCCCGGCGAGCTGGTGAAAATGCGTTGGGAAGACATCGATCTGGTCAGCGCCGACTGGCGCTATGTAGTAGGGAAAACTCGCCATCTGGATAAGAGCAAACACATCGTGCCACTGCCGGAGCAAGCCCTTGTGCTGTTGCGTGAACTACATGAACGGCGGGTGGTGGATGAAGCGGGCAATGGCTGGGTCTTTGTATCGCCGGTCTACCCAGGCTATCCAGTTGACGCCACATCCCTGGCCAAGGCCTACCAGCGGATCTGGCCGGAATACCGCATCACTGCGCACGGCTTCCGCGCCACCTACCGCACTATCGCTCACGAGCATTTAGGTATCGATCCGATTGTACTGGAGCTGTCGTTATCGCACCGCATGCCAGGTGCACTGGGTGCCGTGTATGCCCGCGCGCAATTGCTGCCACAGCGTCGGGAGGCCGCACAGCAATGGACGGATTACTTAGATCGGTTACGCAAGAATGCTGCACTGGCTGAGTAAGTTCAGGTGCGCATGCGGGGGTTGAATCACTGTTGAGAACGATGAATGCGAAGCGGAAACGAGACTCGTATCGGGCTTGCGAACCACTGAAATCTAAGGGCTTTCTGTCGTTCCCGAAAAGGGGATAGCCTTGATTCTGGACTCACTTCACTCCGTTAACAATATGCCCCCTGGGCAAGCTAGTTTCCTCGACCTTCTACAACCCTACGGACTGCGTCGCACCGCCGAATTTCACCAGACGCAGCGACAGCCGGCGCAACAGGCCGGATCTGCAGTGCAATGTCAACCCAGTGGAACTCTCCGAGCAGAACATTGTGGCAGTGACAGAGAAGGCGGTTGCGGTCAAGTATACGGACGCCGACTTCACGCCTTAGTACTGCAGCTGAACGTCTATGCCACTGCTGTCATGCTTGAGCAGGCTGAACGTAACCGCACAGTTCTGAGACTCGATAGACTGACCCGGCGCAGTCCTTGAAGTGCCTGTCAAGACCGCACCAGCCTTTAATCAATAGCAACGCTCGTGCCCAGCTACGTGATTGGCTTTTCTCTGACCGCATAGTTGACTACAGCAGCGATAAGGCTCAAAAAGACCGCAGCCTTTCAGATCAAATCATAACCCCCAGTGGGGTCGTAAGCCGCACTTCCGACCCAGCCGCCCAGGAAGGCAACCACCCTGTTGGAAGAGCTAGACCAGGCCGCCTAGCATCGAGAGATTGCGACACCAAATACCGAAGCCACGACCCCGTTTGTCAAGGGAACGGTTATGGATGGTCTGAAGTAGCCAAGCATTTCTGGCTGACTGCAGCGTCTGCCGATTTCAAAAGCACCCAACTGGCCCAAACGCTCAAATCAGCCGCGCTTTTCTACCTTTTCGTTACCGCCAGCACGTTACCGTAGCCATTTTCCGCATTACAGACACACCTCTCCTGAGCTGACCAGCAAATGTCGGCGGTCCATCCACTGATTCGACAGGGCGAACAGCGTCACCATCTGCGCCGCATTCTTGGCCAATCCTCGGAAGCGCACCTTCGTATAGCCAAACTGCCGTTTGAAACTCCTCCACACCATGATCCGCGTAAGTGACCTGGATGCCTCCATGCGTTTCTACGGACAAGCATTCGAACCGCAGGAATCCCACACCCAGCGTTCACCGGCTGCATCAGCAGATTCTTAAGATAAATTTCCATGGTTTCAAGCCCCATAAAATAGTCAAGAGTTACCTTTTACTTCTGGCGTACACTCCAAAGGAAGCTTCCGGCGACTGACGCGGTCTACCAGGTACACCAGCCCGTGGTAGTCGATGCCACTGTGTTGGGACAGGCCGATTTCACAGGTGCGGCTAGTTGAAATACCCAACTCGCAGGTTTGCACCGCATCCTTGAGGCTGCGCAGCGCGTGGCGGTTCAGCTCAGGGGTGGTGAAGCCCTTGTCACCGGCAAAGCCGCAGCAATGGATACCCTCGGGGATGACCACCTCGTTGGCGCAACGCCGGGCAATGTCGATCAGCGCCTGCGCTTCGCCCAGATGCTGAGTGCTGCAGGTGACATGCACGGCAATCGGTGCTTCCTGCGGCTCGAATTCCAGGCGATCAAGCAAACGGCTACGAATGAAACGCACCGGGTCATGGATATCGAGGCGCGGGTCCGCCAGATCCTGTACCAGGCGCAGCGTGCAGGGGCTGGTGTCGCAGTAGATCGGGTCAAGCCCGCCACGGCTGGCCTTGAGCAAGGCGTCGAGGACTTCCTGGCGTTTTTGCTCGGCCTGCTGCGTATAGCCTTTGGAGGCGAAAGGCTGACCGCAGCACAGTGCGTTGAGGTTGTCCGGAAGCACCACCTGATAGCCGCCTTTCTCCAACAAACTGAAGGTCTTGTCGAACAGGCTCTGCTGTTCCTGCGCGTTGGCCGCAGGCCCCATGACCCGCGACACGCAGGCCGCCAGATACACCACCCGTGGCCGCTCATCTGCCGGGGCTGGTGCGGGTAGTTGCACGCGCTGCGCCGGCTGCGGCATCGTCGCAGTCCATTGCGGCAGTTTGCCCCCGCTGATTTTGCTCAGCGTTACTGTGGTTCTGGCCAACAACGGCGCGCCCAGCAGCCGGTGTGCCGTGTTGGCCGCCTGCAAGGTTAAACGCAGGCCCTGCGCCGCCGCAGCAAAATGCGCGGCCAGCCAGTTGGCCACGCCGGGGCTAGCGGCCCGTGCACCGCGGAGTTTGCGCACCAGATCACCGGTGTTGATACTCACCGGACAACGCTGGGCACATAGGCCGGTAGCCGCGCAGGTGTCGAGGCCGTGGCGCTGGTAGGCGCGTTCCAGCTCAGTGGTATCGATGCCCGCCCGTTTGCGCGCCTGAATGTCACGCCAGATAACGATGCGCTGACGCGGGGTCAGCGTCAGGCCATTGGCCGGGCAGACCGGCTCACAAAAGCCGCACTCGATGCAGGTGTCGACGATGTCATCGGCGGCGGGCATGGGCTTGAAATTTTTCAGGTGAATCTGCGAATCTTCAGACAACACCACATCGGGGTTGAGGATCCCGTGCGGATCGAGCAGACGCTTGATCGACCACATCAGTTGGTACGCTTCAGTGCCCCACTCCAGCTCGACAAACGGCGCCATGTTGCGCCCGGTACCGTGCTCGGCCTTCAGCGCACCGCCGTATTCCACGGCCACCAGTTGGCTCACGTCACCCATGAAGGCCTCGTAACGGGCGACCTGGGCCGGGTCGTCGAAGGCCTGGGTGAAGACGAAATGCAGGTTCCCTTCCAGGGCATGGCCGAAAATGATTGCTTCGTCATAACCATGCTTGTCGAACAGCTGCAGCAGGCGATTGACGCCTTCGGCCAGTTGCTCGACGGGAAAGGTGACGTCTTCGATGATCACCGTGGTGCCGGTTTTACGCACCGCACCAACAGCCGGAAAGGTGTCCTTGCGGATCCGCCACAGCTGGTTGTACACCTGCGGGTCATCACTGAAATCGACCTGCTTCTCCATGGGAAACGCCGCAATGGCGGCCATGATCTGGCCCAGTTGTTCCTGCAGCAGCGCCGCCGTTGCCGCGCGCGACTCGATCAACAAGGCGCAGGCGCCCGCTGACAATCCGCGCACCCACTCGGGCATGCCGGCCATGTTTTCCACCGAGCGCAGGCTGCGCCGGTCCAGCAGCTCGACTGCCGCGACCGGCTGTTGCTTGAGCACCGGCACAGCCTTGCAGCAGGTCCCGACATCGGCAAAGACAATCAGCGCGCTGGCTTTGTGCGGGTGGTCTGGCACGGTGTCATAAGTCACCGCACTAATAAATCCAAGGGTACCTTCTGAGCCCACCATCAGGTGGTTGAGGATATCCAGCGGGTCGTCAAAGTCGATCAGCGCATTAAGCGAAAAGCCGGTGGTGTTTTTCAGCCGGTACTTGTGGCGGATCTTGCTGGCCAAGGCTGCGTTGGCGCGGGTCTGGCGACCGAGTTCGGCCAGTTGATCGAGCAACGCGCCGTGGCTTTCGCGGAACGAGGCAACACTGGGAGGGCTTTCGCTGTCCAGCACGGTGCCGTCGGCAAGCACCAGGCGCAGGCCCGCGAGGGTGTGGTAAGTGTTCTGGGCTGTCCCGCAGCACATGCCGCTGGAATTGTTGGCGACAATACCGCCAATCTTGGCCGCATTGATCGACGCCGGATCCGGCCCGATCTTGCGTTTGAACGGGGCCAGCGCGGCATTGGCCTGGGCGCCGATCACACCCGGCTGCAGGCGGATCTGCTGGCCGTCGCGACGGATATCACGACGGTTCCAGTGATCGCCCAGTACGATCAGTACCGAGTCGGAAATCGCCTGACCGGAAAGGCTGGTGCCGGCGGCGCGGAAGGTCACCGGTACGCGCTCGGCACTGGCCAGTTGCAGCAGCGCGACTACTTCCCGTTCTGACTCGACCCGCACCACCAGCTTGGGGATCAGCCGGTAAAAGCTGGCATCGGTGCCGAATGCGAGGGTTGAAAGCGGGTCATCGAAACGTCGGTCACGGGGAATCAGGCGCTCGACAGCGGTGCAAAATGTCGCGGGTAACATGGGGGTGTCTCCATCCATCACCACCGCGACCAGGCGAGCGCGCACTGGCCGCAGCGGCGAGTCAAACGGGAAGCGGTGCCGGGCGCAACCGCCGGGGCATTGGCTACTTGGCCAGAAGGCTGCGCGAAGCGCCTGCCGAACCGGGCCGGCGCGTCTCGATCAGGCGGGCGAAGCGGCGCTTGCTCGCTTCGGGGTTGATCAGCAACAAGCCAATCACACTGGTGACGATGCACAGTACACCGGCAACCACGAAGCCCTTGTCATAGCCCAGTGCTGGGGTAGCAGCGGCCTGAATGAACGCCCCCATCAAGGCCGGCGCGAGCAGGCCGCCGGTGGTGGCCAGGGCGCTGTTGATGGACATCATCGAAGAGCGCTGCGCGGCCGGCATGATCTCGGCAACGATGGCCGAACTCAGCACAAAGGTAATCTGTGGCAGGTTGCAACCGATGGCCAACAGAATGACTTTGAGCAAGGGGTTCTGCACGGCGAACACCGCGAACAGAATCAAGCCACCGCCAATCAGCACCAGCAACGAGGTCAGCCAACCGCGGGCATATTTCGAGGCCAGCCCGCTTTTCAACAACCGTTGGGAGACCCAGGAGCCCCCCAGCACGATCGGGATGTTGAAGGCCGTGAACACCATGAACATCCAGCCGGCATCCGTCGGGGCGTAGTGCATCACTTTGCCCATGTACGACGGCACCCAGGTGAACATCACCGAGAAGATCCAGTAGCTGGTCCAGTACATGAGCATGTTGGCCAGAAAGGTTCGGTCGGTGATCAGCAGCCAATACGGCAGTCGCGGTGCATCGGCATCGTCCTGCACGCTGCCCTGCTCACTCACCTTGCCTTCGGCACCGAAGTAAGCCCACAGCGCCATCCACACCAGGCTAGCCACCCCCAGCACCATGAACGCCGCGTGCCAGTTCCACTTCACCACCACAAAGGTCAGCAACGGGCCGGAGATCAACAGCCCGGCCGTGACACCCTGAAAGATCACCGCCGACGGCAGGTTGCGCTTGTCATTGGGGAACCACTTGTAGCAGGAATGCAACGCCAGCGGATAGGCCGGCCCCTCGCCCATCCCCAGCAAGATACGTGAAAAGTACAGCAACGGGACTGAGGCCACGAAGGCCAACGGAAACTGCGCTACCCCCCAGATGCCAGCACACAGCATCAACAGTTTTTTCGAGGACACCCGCTCGGCAACGAAGCCGAAGCCGATGGCCGACAACGAAAACAGCAGAAAGAAGCTGCTGGCGATCATGCCGAACTCACCGGGAGAAAGCCCCAGGTCGGCCATCAGCGGTGCGGCGACGATACCGAGAATCGCCTTGTCCATGAAGTTGATCACCATGAACACGGCAAGCAGGATCGTGATGACCCAGGCATGCGTTTTGGTACTTTTAAAGCGAGCCATATCCCACCTCAGAATTGATGTTGAAACCATTGGGCCGTCGTGATGCGAACCGAAGTGGAATTAACTGATGCAATCTGCAACGACGTGGTTGGACACGACCCGTCTTCGCGGGCGGGCACCTTCGAAACAATGCACAAGGTAGCAGGAAACGATGTTTGCACAGACATGGCGTTCTCCAGGCTGACTGACGGTACGGTGACCGCAGTCGATTTTGTTGTTGTTTTTCTTAACGCAAAATAACTATATAGCACTATAGTTATTGAGGTATAGCTTTTTCGAACCGTTCATCAGAAGACAGCCGTGCCGAGCACCTGCCGGCAATCAAGGATGGGGATGTGCAGTAACGGCCGCAGGCCGCACTTATGCGGGCGAGCGTGCATTCACGCGGGGCCAGGGGGCGGCCCCACTACAGCGAGCCTGAGGGGATCAAGGCTCCAGATTGGCATCCAGACGCAAGCGGTAGTCATTCGGTGGAATGAACGCCTCCTGGAAATACAGCGGCCGACCATTGCTGCCAATGGCGAGAAATTCGAGCACTGCACCGACTGTGCCCTGTTCCAGCGCCAACTGTTCGCACACTTCATCCGGGAAGCGCTCGCAGCGCAGCTTCTGGTCCAGGCTGGAGATGCTTATCTGGTACTGATTGAACAGCAGTGCCTTGAAGTTCGCCCCGGCAAAATTCAGCAGCTCGGTCTCGGCGAAAGCTGGGAAACGATCACTGTCGATATAGAAGTGGCTGAAACACTGAAACAGCTCCTGCACGGCAAACACACGGTCAACCTTGACCACGGTGCGCACGTTGGCGCCCAGTTTGTCGGCCCACTCGCTGCCATCCAGGCCGGACTTCTGCCCCACCACTTCGGCATAGATCGGCAACACGTTGCCGTCGCTGTCTTCGAAACGCAGGTGCATCGGCGACAGCATCGGCATCGCATGCTCGGCCACGAAGGTGCCATGCCCGTGACGGCGGACGATGACTTTGGCCTGAACCAGCTCGCGCAACGCCTTCTGCACCGTTCCCAGGCTGAACGGGGTAATCGTTGCCAGCGTGGACTCATTGGGCAACTGCGCGCCAGGCCCCCAGTAACCATCATGAATCGCCGCCAGCAACGCTTCGCGCAGTTGCGCGTATTTGGGCAAGCCGAGCACTTCCTGTGGCTGATAACGATCGTAGAAATCGATCGCCTCTACTTCCGACATTTTTTGTTCTCCTTCAGACCCTCCACCACGACGGCAGAGTGTCGTTGACTAAAGCTATATAGCTTCATACTATATCGCGTAATACCCAATAAAGCTCCGCCCCCGACCTCGATAATCACCGTAGCCGCAGGCAGGATGATCCATGGAACACCACTCGCTCGTCATCATGCTTGTCGCTGTGGCCGTAGGCAGTTACCTGCAAGCACTCACCGGATTCGCCTTGGGCATTGTGGTGCTGGCGATTGCCGTGCTCACCCAGTCCGCCCCGATTCCCCTTGTCGCGACCACCATCACTATCGTTGCCCTGCCCGGCATCGGCATCGCCCTGGCACGGCATTGGCGTCACATTGACCGAGCGTCGTTCTACCCGACCCTTGTCGGTCTGCTGCCCGGCACACTGCTGGGACTGTGGCTGCTGGCGAAAATGAGCAAAGAGCATACCGTGCTGCTGCAACTGGCGCTGGGCGGGCTGATTGTGGCAGGTGGCATCGCCCTGTTCATCAAACCACAACCGCTCCCTTGCCGCTCAAGCCCGCTGAGCTTCGCCCTTATGGGCCTGTTCGGCGGCCTGATGGGCGGCATGTTCAGCATACCGGGGCCACCGCTGATCTATCACTACTATCGTCAGCCGGTTTCCCTCCAGGCCATCCGCACCAGCCTGCTGGCGCTGTCCGGCGCCATGGCCCTGATCCGTTTGCTCATGCAGGGCCTGCAAGGCGAACTGAACGCAGACGTCATGGCGCTGGGCAGCTTGTCGATACCGGTCGCGATCGTCGCCAGCTGGCTGTATGTGCGCTTTCCACCCCGGCTTTCCGACCTGAGCATGCGCCGCGGCGCCTTCGCCCTGTTTGTCGCCATGGGCGGCTTCATTTCGCTCACGGCGCTGCTGCCGGACGCCCTGGCCACTCCGGAGCAACCGGTTGTGGCCGCGCCCGCCGAACCCACTTTCTCCGTTATGTCACCGCTTCACTCACCCCCTGCGCCTTGAGCGTGCAGAACCCCGCCCTAGAGATAAAAACAATGAAAAATCTACGGTTTCGCGCTTTACCGACCCCGTTGTTCGGCCTCTCCGGCCTTGCCCTGTGCTGCAATGCCTCGGCGGCGTTCATTGCCGACAGTACCGCCAACCTGGACATTCGCAACTTCTACATGAACCGCGATTACCGCCAACCCGGTAGCCCGGAAACGCAGGATGAATGGACACAAGGCTTCATCATGCATGCTGAATCCGGCTTTACCGACACCCCGGTTGGCGTGGGCCTCGATGCCCATGCTGCGTTGGGCCTCAAACTGGATTCGGCCCGTGGCCGCAGCGGCGACAACGGTATCCTGCCGCAAAGCAGCGACGGCACGCCCGTGAACGAATTCAGCGAGCTGAGCTTCACCGCAAAACTCAAGGTGTCCAAGAGCGTCCTGCGCCTGGGTACGCTCTACCCGACCTTGCCGGTGCTCAATTACAACTTCGGGCGCCTGCTGCCTTCCAGTTACAGCGGCGGCATGCTGACCTCCAACGACATCGACAGCCTGACCCTCAATGCCGGGCGCATCACCCAGGCCAACCTGCGCAATTCGAGCAGCTATGACCGCATCACCTATTACCGTGGCGGTGTTGAAAGTGATCATTTTGACTTTGCCGGCGGCAGCTTCAACGTCAGCCCGCAGCTAACCAGCAGCTATTACTATGGCGAACTCAAAGACATCTATCGCCAGCACTTTCTCGGCCTCACCCACACCGCAACGCTAAGCAAAAGTGCGAGCCTGCGCACCGACCTTCGCTACTTTCGCAGCAACGATGAAGGCGTGGCGAAGATGGGCCGCTTCGCCAACAACAGCTACAACGCCATGCTCAGCCTGACACTGGGTGGCCACAAGTTCAGCGGCGCCTACCAACAGATCGCCGGGACCGGGGAATTTCCTTTCATTGGCAATGACCCGTATGTGGTCAACCTGTCGTTCTATAACACCTTCACCCGCGAAGACGAGAAGTCCTGGCAGGCCCGCTACGACTACAACTTCGCCGCACTGGGGCTGCCGGGCCTGGCGTTCATGGCGCGTTTTGTCGACGGCGATCACGCCCGCGTCCAGCAAGGCGAACACGGCAGCGAACGCGAGCGTAACCTTGAGTTTACCTATACTCTGCAGAGCGGCCCGCTGAAGAACCTCTACATTCAGATGCGTAATATCAATGTCCGCTCCGGCAGCGGGCTGACCCGCGACATCGACGAAAACCGCGTGCTGGTGGGCTACAAGATGATCGTCTGGTAAACACAGCCTCGGCGCGGGGCAATCCCGCGCCTACAAACGCTCGAGCACAGCCCAAAGCGAAACGGCGGCCAGGCACACCACCATTGCACCCATCAGCATCACCGAAGCCACATCGGCCCGATGGCGCTCCGTGCGAATGGCTTGCGCACTGCGCCGGTAGCGACGTCGCTGTGTCAGGCCCAGGTACAACGCGGTCAGCAGGCTTACCAGCGCCAGCAGTATCCCGAGCAAACCCTCGGTTTGAATCCAGCGCAGAAAGGTACAGGCCACCACCACCCACAACAGCAGGGTGCGGCTCCAGGCCAGGGTGGTGCGTTCCGGCTGCAGCCCGGCGTCATCGTGCAACGCCTGAAGCGACAGCTCATCAGCTCGATGTCGGCTCATGCTTCACCGCACCTGAGGCAACAACAGCACCCCGATCAACACCAGCGTCACCAGCACCCCGCCCATCGACAGCAGCGGTACCAACAGCGGCAATGGCAACGGCGATTTGTGCCGTAATGCCCGTTCAACGTTGAGCCAACGCAGGCAGGCCGAAGCGCTGATCAGCATCGCCAGCAACAGCAGCGAAACCGAGAGCGTCGTGCGCACCGCTGGGGTGAACACATTCAGGGTAAAGGCTTCGATGGCAATGCCGCCGGCCAGCAGGGCCAGCGCGGTACGAATCCAGGCCAGAAAGGTTCGTTCGTTGGCCAGGGTGAAGCGTGGGTCAGGCTCACTGCCTCCGCGCAACAGCCGTGAAGCATGCCGGCCTCGGGCGTTGCACGCGGTGCGGTTGAGGTCGTGTTGTTGTGCCGTCATGAGGGTGTCTACCTGCTCAATACCAAAAGCAAAAATGCCCTCAACGGCAAGCTGCCGTGAGGGCCGTTTACTGCCGCCATGGGCGGGCTAAGCCTGCTGCCGGGCTTTTTCGAGCGGCGAGCTGACGGCTGTGCGAGCAAACACGCGGACCTCATCTTCCTTGATCATGTCGGCGGCTTTTTCAGCAATCATCATTGCCGGGGCATTGGTGTTGCCAGAGATCAGCGTCGGCATGATCGAGGCGTCGACCACCCGCAACCCTTCAATGCCATGTACCCGCAAGCGCTCATCCACCACCGCTTCCGGGCCATTGCCCATTTTGCAGGTGCCAACCGGATGGAAAATCGACGAGCCGTTACGGCGTACGAAGTTGAGCATGTCCTCCTCGGTTTGCACCGCCTTTCCGGGGTTGTACTCATCGGCGATATAACCGGCCATGGCCTGACTCGCCGCCAGTTGCCGGGCCATCTTGAATCCACGCACCATGGTTTGCCGGTCTTCTTCGGTGGCCAGGTAGTTGGGTTCGATCCACGGCGCATCCTTGGGATTGTTCGAACGAATGCGCAGCTCGCCTCGGCTGCTTGGGCGCAACTGGCACACCGACATGGTGAAGCCCGGCCATGGGTGTGGCTTGCCCGCAGTCATGTCGGCACTCAAGGTACCGAAGTGGAACTGGATATCCGGGGTCTGCTCCTGCGGGCGGCTCTTGGCGAACATGCAGCCTTGCTGAATACCCACCGCCAGTGGCCCCTTACGGAACAACGCCCACTTCATGCCGATCCAGGCCTGGCCCCACAGGGTACGCAATTGATCGTTGGTGGTGATTGGCCGAGTGCACTTGAACATGATGCGGATCTGCAAATGGTCTTGCAGATTGCGGCCAACGCCGGGCAACTCATGCACGGTCTCAATGCCATGCTCCTCCAGCACCTCACGTGGACCGATCCCGGAGAGTTGCAGCAATTGCGGCGATTGCAAGGCGCCGGCGCACAGCAGCACTTCCTTGCGAGCCCTGGCGGTCACGGCTTGCCCTGCCCGCTCGTAGGCAACGCCCACCGCACGCTTGCCCCGCAACAGCACTTTGCTGGCCTGGGCGTTGGTTTCAATGCTCAGGTTCTTGCGATGGCGTGCCGGCTTGAGGTACGCCTTGGCCGCCGAACAGCGCCAGCCGTTACGTGTGGTCAGCTGGAAATAGCCAACACCTTCCTGCTGTGCGCCATTGAAGTCATCATTGCGCGGCACACCGATCTGGTTGGCACCACGGATAAAAGCTTCAACCAATTCGTTGCGTTCGCGCAGGTCCGACACATGCAGCGGGCCGCTGCCACCGTGGTATTCACTTTCGCCGCGCTCGTTGCACTCCATCTTCTTGAAGTACGGCAGCACATTGCGCCAGCCCCAGCCCTTGTTGCCCTGTGCCTCCCAGTGGTCATAGTCCTGCGCCTGGCCACGGATGTAGACCAGGCCGTTGATCGAGCTGCAGCCGCCGAGGGTCTTGCCCCGTGGCCAGTAGATCGGCCGGTTGTCCAATGCCGGCACCGGCTCGGTGTGGAACGACCAGTTGTAGGTCGGGTTGAACATGGTCTTGCCATAACCGATGGGCAAGTGAATCCAGAAGTGGCGGTCGTTCGGGCCTGCTTCGAGCAGTAGAACGGTGTTCTTTCCGCCTTCGCTCAGGCGGTTGGCCAGGGCGCATCCGGCCGACCCTGCGCCCACCACGATGTAGTCGTATTCAGGTGTGTTCACTGGTGATCCCCTCGCCGTGCCTCAGTTGAAATCCACCGCCACGCCCGGCGGTGGCGAGTAGCCCAGGTCACCACGGGCCACCACGGCGTCGCGACCACCGTTAAGCGCCAGCAGTTCGGCCTGACGTTTTCTGGCGCGGGCATCCACTTCGTCTGGATTGCAGACGCTTTCCAGCTTGGCGCGATACTCGGCGACCAGCGCCTCGTTACCCGGGACTTCAGCCAGGTTGAGCAACTCTTCCGGGTCTTCGAGCAAGTCGAACAGGTGCGGTGGGTAGTCGACGTAGTGCACATACTTATAGCGCTCGTCGCGGATCATGAAGGCGCCGGTCGCCGAACCCATGCCGTGGTATTCGGCAAACGCCAGCCGGTCGCCATCGGGCTGATTGGCCAGGCTGAACAGCGACTCGCCCGACAACGATTGCTCGGCATCGGTGGGCGCGATACCGACCGCTTCGAGAATGGTCGGGTAGACGTCGATGTGGGTAATCGGAGTGGTCTTCTCGGCACCGACCGGAATGCCTTCACCGGCGATAATCAGCGGCACGCCGACGGCTTCTTCGAACATGGTCGACTTGCCCCAGAGGCCACGGCTGCCCAGGTTGTCGCCATGGTCGCTGGTGTAGATGATCCGGGTGTCATCGCTCAGGCCACAGCTTTGAAGGGTGCTCATCACCTTGCCGATGTTCTCGTCCAGGAAGCTGACCAGGCCGTAGTAGCCCGCCAGGGCACGACGAACCTTGTCTTCGCTGTCGAAGAAGTCGTCGTAGGCAAAGCTGGATGCATAGTCTTTGAGGAACGGATGGTTCGGGCGTTCGGCCTTGTCGTACAGCTTGGGCCACGGCAGGTTGTCATCCAGGTAGTAGCGATAGAAATGCTCAGGTGGCGCGGTCAGCGGGAAATGCGGGGCAACGAACGAGACAAACAGCACCCAGGGCTGGTCTTGATATTTCGGTGCTTCTTCGCGCAGCCAAGTCTGCGCCAGCGCCGCGATGTTGCGGTCGTACATCGTGTAAGACGACTCACCCGGGCCGGCCTGCCCGGCCATTTTCCAGGCACCGCCGCGACGTGGCAGGTCTTCGCGCACCAGGCCCATCAGGTCGCCTTTGCCCTCGATGACATGCATCGGCACGATTTCCTGGCTGAAGCCGTTGTCGTCATCGATGGAGCGAAAGTGCAATTTTCCGATCGAGACGCACTGCTGCCCCTGATCACGTACACGGTGGTGCCAGCTGGTCACTGAACCGTCGTAGGGATCGGCGTTGTCCCAGAAGCCCATTTGGTGGATGTAGCGTCCGGTAGCGAAAGTCGCCCGTGCCGGAATGCACACCGGCGAATTGCAATAGGCCGAGGTGAAGCGGGTGCCGGTCGCAGCAAGCGCGTCAAGGTTCGGCGTTTTGACGAAATCATTGCCGTAGCAGCCAAGGGCTTTGGGGTTATGTTCATCGGACATAAACACGATGAGGTTTTTGGCTTTAGTCATTTCAGTCTCCAAAGCTAACAAGCTGTAGCTTCTTTGCAGGGAATTTTTATAGATCCAGCACCAGCAACGAGCTCCTGGAACGCGAGCAGCAGATCAGCAGATGGTCCTGTTTCTCATCGTCACTGAGAATGAAGTCACGGTGGTCGACCTCACCATCGATGAACCGGGTCTTACAGGTGCCGCATATACCGGCCTCGCACGAGGTTTCGCACGGCAGGCCGGCGTCTCGCAGTGCCTGGGCAATGCTCTTGCTGCTGGGGACGTCCAGGGTTTGGCCGCTGCGTGCCAGGGTGATCTGGAATTCACTGTCACTTTCGGTACTGGAGCTGGTGCTGAGGGGAGTGATGGGAGCCGCAAAGTGTTCAAAATGCACAGTGCCCTGCGGCCAGTGTTCGGCTGCGGCCTTGACGCCAGCCATCAGTCCGGTCGGGCCACAGCAATACACATGGGTCCCGGGCTGGTGGTGCATCAGCAACTCGCGGATGTTCAGGCGCCGAGCAGGATCACCGCCGTCATAATGGATGACCACACGTTTACCCAGCAGTGGCGACAGACGCTCCTTGAACGCCGTGCGCTCTGGGGTCTCACCGCAGTAATAAAGGATGTAGTCAGCGCCGCTAGCTTCAAAATGCTCAAGCATCGCCATCATCGGCGTGACCCCGATGCCGCCACCGATCAACAGGTGGCGTTGAGCAGTGTCCACCACAGGAAAATGGTTGCGAGGCTCAGAAATCTGCAGCAGATCGCCGGCCTTCACGTTGTTGTGCAGGCTACGCGATCCGCCTCGACCGTCGGCAACGTTCAATACGCCGATCACATAGCGGTCCCGCTCATGCGGGCTGTTGCATAGCGAATACTGGCGAATAAATCCGCCGGGCAGATGCACATCCAGATGCGCACCGGCAGTGAATGGGGGCAAGGGTTTGCCTGCCGGATCAACGAACTCGTAGGTATTGATACCTGCCGCCTGGTTTTCGATGCACCGTACTTTGACTGTTTGCATGCTGCGCCTCGATCTTTGTTGTTATCTGGGCGATGAGTCGTCACAGCGTCGGGCCTGACCTAGCCAGGCCCGACAATCCGATCAACGCTTCTGGAAGAGTTGTTGATCGTCGAGCTCATCAAGACGCTGGCGCACATAGGCGTCACGCTCACGGGCCGGGAAGCGGTCGGCATCCTTCATCACACCGATGACCTTCCGGTTGATGTCCAGCAGCACGTCGCGGTCGGCTCGGGCCGGGTCACGCGGAATTTTCAACACTGAGTCCTGGGAGTACATTGCCAGCGGGTCGTCGCTGTTAAGGTCGGCACGCCCCACCGGTTTGCCTTCGGCCAACTTGCGCGCTGCGTCGCGAAGCAGCTTGCGGCACAGGTAGACACCGATGTCGGAACGACCCGGGTGCTCCATGCCGTGAACAGCGATCGGGCGCTGGCTGACCAGGGCTTCCCAGTCGCCTGGCGCACGCTGGCCTTCTTCATAGGTTCGGCTGCCAGTCTGACCTTCGAGGAAATCGATCTTGTCGACACCGCAATCTTCTTTGCAGCCCAAATGACGCGGGTCGACCTCATCATTAAAATGCCGCCAGCCGAAGAGGATGGTGTTGGTGTCGTCGACCGGAACATGCCAGCGGCTCATGGCCACTGTGGAGTGGCGTTCTTCGGCCGCCGACGGTACCAGCGAGCCGATCTGACACAGGTGTGGGAAGGTCATTTCGGTGATGCGCACCCAGACCTTGTCTTCCGCGACACGACGCCCAGCGACGAAAGCAACACCGTTGCCCTCACGAGTCGGCTCCCAGTGCATGACCGGCATGTCACCAAAACCTTCCAGCGACACCCCAGCGGCGGTTGCGGCATCGACACCCTCGACGGTCATGTTGTTGTGCAGCACAGCGGTGTGCATGTGATCCATGATGTTTTCAAACACCTGCAACCAATTGCACGGGTAAACATTGGAAAACGCCACCAACTCGGTGCCTGCCGGTTGAGTGAAGGATTCATACTCAGGGAACTTCGGCTTCTGATCCGGCGGCCCCATGTAGGCAAACACTAAGCCGTGGCGTTCAAATGCCGGATACGCGGGCTGGCAAACGCTGTCTTTGAGTTTGCTGTCTTCCGGCTCGCAAGGAGTTTCCATAAGTGAGCCGTCCACGCCCCACTTCCAGCCGTGATAGCAGCAGCGAATGCCGTGGTCCTGGATGATGCCGAACTCCAGCGAAGCACCACGGTGAGCACAGTGGCGATGCAGGACGCCAACGTCCCCACTGCGGTCACGGAACGCCACCAAGTCTTCACCGAGAATGCGGATCGCCTTGGGCAGTTCGCCCAATTCCTCCGACAAGCACACCGGGTGCCAGAAGCGGCGCATGTACTCACCCATTTCTGTACCTGGACCCACACGGGTCAGCGCAGCATCTTCGGTAGGAATAATGTTGTAGTGATAACCACCGTAGGGAATGTTCTGCGCTTTACCATCTGCACGGCTCATGGATAGATCCTCATCATTACTATTGTTGTTAGGGGAAACATCACTTCATGGACTAAACAGCACTTGCCTGGCTGACAAAGCGTGTTTGCAAATACGCATCCAGCCCTTCAGGACCACCTTCATGGCCGATCCCACTTTGCTTGGTGCCACTAATCGGCGCATCAGCCAACGCTGGGGTAAAACTGTTGATGCCAATCCAACCGGCATCGAACGCTTCACTAACCTCGGCGGCACGCTTGATGGACTGGGTGAAGGCATATGCAGCCAAGCCAAAGTCCACGCCATTGGCGCGCTGCATGACCTCATCGAAGTCGTTGAAGGGCATGATGGGCGCAACGGGGCAGAATGGTTCCTCATGCAGGATGCGCGACTGAGAATCGAGATCGGTCAGCACTGTTGGCTGAAAGAAGTAACCACGATCAAACAGGCGGTTACCGCCAGCAGCGACCGTGGCGCCACGCGCTTTTGCATCGTCCACCAAGTCAATTGTCGACTGCAGGCGGCGCGCGTTGGCCAGAGGGCCCATGCTGATACCGTTTTCCAGGCCGCTGCCGACTTTTACAGCATTGGCGAACTCGACAAAGTGACGGGTGAATGATTCATATACCCGTTCATGTACAAAGAAGCGGCTTGCCGACACACAGACCTGACCAGCGTTGCGGAATTTGAAGCCCGCACAGGCGCGCGCCACTGCCTGCACATCGACATCGTCAAATACGATAACGGGCGAGTGACCGCCCAGCTCCATGGTGACGGGCTTGAGTTGCTTTGCCGCCAGCGTACTGAGCAAACGACCGACAGAGACCGAACCGGTGAACGACACTTTGCGCGTAACTGGCGATGCGATCAGTAGATCAGACACCTGACTTGGCTCACCGAACAACATGTTGATCACACCCTTGGGCAGACCAGCATCGATGAACGCCCGAATAACACCGATACATACACCTGGCGTCTCTTCCGCAGGCTTAACGATCACCGAACAACCCGCGGCCAGGGCTGCCGCTAGTTTTCGTGCAACCAGCACAGCCGGAAAATTCCAGGGAGCGAATGCTGCGACAGGCCCGACCGGACGTTTTACAGTCGTCTGCACCAACTCTGGCTGACGCGGCGGCAATAGTCGACCATAGGCACGCTTGCCCTCCTCTCCGCACCAGCGGATCGTCTCGACCACGCGATCAATCTCACCGCGGGCGTCCACCAATGGTTTACCGTTTTCCAGTGTGAGTACGCGAGCCAACTGTTCGCGGCGAGCCTGAATTAAGTCAGCTGTGCGCTCCATAACCAACTGACGATCCCAAGCAGAGGTGGTGCGCCACACCTGAAATCCTTCTTGGGAAGACGCCAGAGCGTCGGCAATGTCCTGCTCGCTGGCCAGTGGAAGATCAGCCAGCACCTCTTCAGTAGCGGGGTTGACCACCGGAACGGTGCGACGACCCTCGCCTGCGCGCCATTCACCATCGATATACAGACCTAGCTCTACGTCATACATTGATCTTGCTCCTGCTGGTTACCTGAGCGATGCAGTGAGGGTGGATTGCGGCAATGGGTACAATTGCCCCCTGAGAAATACTATATAGCTATAGATCTAAACCTGTCAAACCATGGTCCACCCATTTTTTCCGCAGCCACGTGAAGCACCCTGGAGCGTTCTAGAGGAGAAAACACCGGCAGAGCTTACGCAGGGAGTGTAGGAAGGCGATCCGCCCGAAGACGATGGATTCACAGCTTTCCAGGCCGTCAACAGCCAGTCTTTGTGCGACCGAGGCAACCAGCTAGTGCCCTGTCTCAAAAATAAGTACCCCATTTGAGCTACGCTTCTTGGGTCAGACAAGGACGCGGGGTGGAGCGATGAATTCTCAAGACATCATGCTCAGTGACGATGAACAAGTTGAGATGAACCGACGAGTTCGGTCTGCCACCATCCGCCAGCGTGATGGCCGTCGAGCTCGTGTAATTTTGCTGGCTGCTCAAGGTCATTCACGTAACGAAATCGCTGAGCTGACTGGCCTCTCCGTGGTTTCCGTCACCCGCTGGTGCAAGCGGTTTAAAGCATTGCGTCTTCAGGGATTGGTGGATTTGCCGGGGCGAGGTCGCAAGCCTTCATTGCCTGCCGAAGCCTTGAAGCGAACGCTTGAGCAGGTCACCCAACCGCGCATCGGTCAGCCACGCTGGAGCTGCCGTAGCATGGCGCGTGTCGCGGGTATTTCTCCGGCCAGCGTTCAGCGGATCTGGGCTGCCAACGACATCAAGCCGCACCTCACCCGCCCCTTCAAGCTGCCCAATGATCCTCAGTTCGAAGAAAATTCTGGGGCGTTATCGGCCTGTACCTGGCACCACCGGATAAGGCATTGGTGCTCTGCTGCGATGAAAAGAGTCAGGTTCAAGCTCTGCAACGCACGCAACCAGGCATGCCATTGGGCATCGGCCACATCCGCACGCAAACCCATGACTATGTCTGTCACAGCACGCTAACGCTGTTCGCCGCCATGGACTATCTACAAGGCCGGCTGATCAGCAGCATCGAAACCCAGCATCGGCATCAGGAGTGGCTGGCCTTCCTGAAAAAGATCAACCGAGCCCCCCCCAAAGGTCTTCAACTGCATTTGATCGTGGATAACTACGCCACTCACAAGCACCCGGTGGTCAAGGAGTGGCTCAAACGGCATCCACGACTCCACCTGCATTTCACTCCGAACTCAAGCTCCTGGATGAACATGGTTGAGCGCTTCTTCCGGGATATCACCGTTTACCCGCGCGACGGCAGCTCCAGTTCCACACGTGAACTGGCCAGCTCCACTACCACGTTTTTAGCGCTGCATAACGCCCGGCCCTGCCGGTACGTCTGGAGCGCGAAAGGTGAAGACATCTTGCGCAAGATCCAGCGTGCCCGGGAGGCAATGGCACGCCAGAGTAAAGAGAACGTTTGATCTGAGACAGAACACTAGAAGAACCAGTTATCCCAAAAACTGCCAGGATGCTGCTGGGTTTCGGCGAATCAATTGTCCGGAATGTTCGACAGCTGGTCGTTGACCCAATATTGACGCTTGTGCTTGGCCGGAGGATTGATGACTCCACCGATATGCCCGGAGGCGCCGAGCACAAATGCGTGGAGCCCAGGTCGGAATACAAGGCTGGCCCCACCAACCAGCCTGACTCGAACAGCTATGCCAGGTGCGGGGTGTCGCCCAGGCTTAATAACCTTCAGACACCTGGAGGAAGTCGGCGCTATCCCGTGCCTGCTGTACTGCAAGCACACGCAAGGCGAGCCGGCGTAAGCGCTCGATATCCATGCTGCCGGTGAGCAGCTCGGCCAGCGTCGCAATACCTTCCTGTGTTTGTGTGGTGCGCGGCGCCCCCAGGGCCAGGCATTTCAGGTTGGGCTGGCGAACGCCGTTCTGCGCCGTGGCCAAATGCACAAAGGCCTTGTGCTGCAGCAACTGCTGCTTGTCCAGTTCGGAGAACAGCGCTCTGGCCCACAGGCGAATAGGGCTGACTCCGGCAATGGCATTGTCGGGATCACCGTGGTGTCCGGCACCAGCGGCCTACACATGACCTCTCTCACGAATCCCTAAAAGTGCGCCATTAGGAGGCTTTGGTGAGTCTGGCGGAACAAAAGCGCTTGCAATGGTCAGTATTATGGTATACCAATATGCGGTATGCCTGGCTCGCTGAAAAAAGCGGAGCTGGTACGACTAGGTTTTACCCACCGGGTGGACGACCGCCATGCGCAATACTGGCATCACCTACTGTAATGCACCGTTACGACCCGGGGCCGCTCAAGCCTACTTGCGTGGCAAATGGATATCCTCGCACGTTCGCCTGAAACGTCTGCGCACCTCTGTCACAGCCAAGCAAAACGGCTTCTGGCAGATAGTCTGCTGATCGACTCCCTTCGCTGAACAACGTCGGCTTCCTACGCTTCGGAGCCTGGCCATGGCGCACCTATCCGCCGGGCTGGCTATCGCGCAGCGTCGGCACTTCGCAGTCATACCTACAAAAACAAGAGTTGCTCATGAACACAGACAGCGCTTTCCTGATCATCGATATGCAGCAGGAGGATGGTTTCCCACTCCATAGCTTCGAGCCGGTCATCGACAACAACGCCACCTTACTCACCGCCGCGCGCGCGGCCGGCGTCCCGGTCATCTATACACGCCACATCAACGCGGCGGATGGCAGCGGGCTTCCGCCGCGCGAGCCGGTAGATGGTGCAGGGCGGCCGATGAGTTACCGCGCCGGCACCTACCAGGTGGAAATCCTCGAACGCCTGGCGCCACGCCCCGGCGACCATGTACTCGACAAGACTCGCTACAGCGCCTTCCACCGTTCCGAGCTGGATGCCCTGCTGCGTCACCTTGGTGTCAACCGCCTGATCGTCAGCGGGGTGCTCACCGATGTCTGCGTGCTGGCTACGGTGCTGGACGCCTTTGCCCTGGGCTATCAGGTCACGCTGATCACCGATGCCTGCACCAGCACTACCGAAGCCGCGCACAACGCCGCCCTGCTGATCATGGCCAACTGGGTGTACGCCATCGAACTGTTCGCCACCGAGCAGTTCCTGCGTGCCCTGCGTGGCGAGCGCTTCCAGTCCTGCTGCCCGCAGGTGCCTGACCAGTTCGCCCACCAGCCCGTGCAGTTCGTCGAAACCATTGCCCGCCTTGAATCCAGCCTTGGCCTGCAGCGCCGGAAACAGGAGTGACTGCCATGAAAGTCGAAAAAAGAAGCATCGATTTCATCCCCGAAAGCGAGCGCTATGGCAAACCTGTCTCGCTGTTCTACATCTGGTTCGGCGCCAACATGAACATCACCACCATCGCCTCCGGCGTGCTACCGGTGATGCTCGGGCTGAACCTGTTCTGGAGCGCCATGGCGATCATCCTTGGTTCGCTGATCGGTGCTATTTTCATGGCCTCGCACTCGGCCCAGGGGCCGAAGCTGGGCATCCTACAAATGATCCAGAGCCGCGCCCAGTTCGGAGTGATCGGCGCCGTGCTGCCGCTGCTGTTCGTGATGCTCATCTACCTGGGCTTTTTCGTCAGTAACACCCTGCTGGCCGCCCAGGCGATCGACTCGGTCAGCCCGCTGGGCAGCACCGGCAACATCTATCTGATCGGTGCCCTGTGCTTCGTGGTGGCGCTCTACGGCTACTGGCTGATTCATCGCCTGCAGAAAGTGCTGTCGATCCTGTCCATCCTGGTATTTCTGGTCGTCACGGTCCTGGCCCTGGGACTGCCGGTACCGGACGGGCAGTGGACTGCCGCGGGCTTCTCGCTATCGAAATTCCTCGCGGCCGTGAGTATCGCAGTCACCTGGCAGCTGTCCTACGCACCCTACGTGGCGGACTACTCGCGCTACCTGCCGAGCGACACTCCCATGTCTCGGGTGTTCTGGTACAGCTATGCCGGTACCGTGGCCGGCGGTGCCTGGATGATGGTCCTGGGTGCCATCCTGAGCGTTGTCATTGCCGGCTTCTCCGACAATGTCGGCAGCCACGTGGCCGAATTGTTCGGTGTTGGCGCGGTGCTGCTGTTCGTGTTCATCGTCTATGGCCAGGTGGCGATCAACGTGTTCAACCTCTATGGTGCCTTCATGTCCACGGTCACAGTGATCGAACCTTTCTCGCGGCTGCGTGTGACGCCTCGCGTCCGGGGCTTGTTCATGCTGGTGATCACCGTCATCGCCACCGCGCTGTGCACCGTCAGCCAGCAAGACTTCATCGCCTTCTTCCTCAACTTCATCTTCTTCATGAGCTACTTCCTCATCCCGTGGACCGCCATCAACCTGGTGGACTACTACTGCCTGAGGAAAGGCAACTACAGCGTACCGGACATCTTCGACCTCAACGGTCGCTACGGCCGGTTCAACCTGGTGGCCTGCGGCAGTTTCGTGCTGGCCATCGTGCTGGAGATCCCCTTCATGAACACCACGCTCTATGTCGGCCCCGTCGCCAATGCGCTGGATGGTATTGATCTGGCCTGGGTGGTGGGCCTGGTGGTGCCGGCAATGACCTATTATGGGTTGATGAAGCGCAAGCCTCTGGTCTCCGGCGAGAGCAAGTTGTCGCCCTGACGCCCCATGGCCGAAAGCCAACGCTTCGAGCGTTGGCTTTCGGCACGCTCAGCACGACCCAATCAGGCACGGCTTCACCTAACAGCAGCACCTTCACGTCACTGCCTGCTACACGTCGAGCCTGTGCGAAAAGCGAGCCTGTTTGCGCCAGGTCAAAGACCAGCGAAGACTGAGCTAGTTTTTCATATTCGCCAGCATGCAACTGTGCTGTGCTTTGACGCAGCTTCTTGAGCCCAGCGAGCTCATCCCTTTCATGCTTCATGCGCAGAAGCTCGGTCATGTCACGTACGGCGCTGACAACGAAACTGATGCGGCGATTCTCGAAAATAGGTGTTGCGCTCACCAACAGCTTCTTGCCGTTGCCGAGGCTCTGCATAACGGAGACCGGAGCGCCTTGCTGGAGTACTCGCAAGGATGCGGATTGCGATACGACACCGTCGCGTACCAGGTCGTGCATGCTGCGACCAATGAGCTGTCCGCTCTGCAGTCCGGTAAGACGCTCGTACGCGCTGTTTACCTTGACGGTAATCCCTGCCCCATCCGTGATGTAAACGCCGTCGTGCAGTGCGTTCAGAATCGTATCGAATGTATGACCAGTGAAGTTCAAAGCAACGCTCCGATCTAGTAAAAGCATTAGTGTAACGTTTACTAGCTCATAGTGAGCGGGTCGGAGCCGAGCGAATCCGGTGACGCTTAGGAGGGTGTAGACAAAATAAAGCAAGCTGCTCGTCCCTTGCCTGCACAGCATTGCACCATGCCTAAAACCGGACGCCCGCCCGTAATCGCTGCGGAGCATTACCCTCTGCTGACCAGACTCGCTCATGCGCAGCCCTATTCCAGCCAAGCCGAACTGGCGCAAGCATTCCATGCTGAGACGGGGATCAGCGTTATGGGCCCTTGTGCCGTCAAGCGGAGCGCGCAGGCCTGGATGGCCAAATATGTGAAAACAGGACTTCGATCCCGAGATGCCACCACCTGGGCGTAAACACGCCCTGTGATGCCCTGGCAGCCCGCGAGCAACTAGGAGCCTTATGCCTACTGCACCAACCAACCCGCCTCAGACACAACGACGACCAAGGCTGATCTTCAGCACGCTTAGCTTGGCTGGCTCAGCAACCACTTCAGGTGCTCGCTGCTGGTGCAGGAGCCGGCGCAAGCGACCGAGAGAATCCGTGGGCACCTCAACGACTGGATTGTGATCCGCTCTGGCCGGGCGCAATCCGACACCCACCTGAAGCTACTCAGTCGCGAGCTTTCGTTGCAAGGACTAAATGACCCCTGGTTTCATAGACACCTCCAAGTCTCAAAATGTGGCCCAAAAAGCAGGAGCTATGAGTCGTCATCGTTACCCTGAAGACTTCACGATCGAAGCGATCAGAGAACCCCGAGCACCGCCCCAGCCTCAGCAGCGAAGCCAGTAGAGACGAACATCTGCCGGCTTAAGCTTGCTGTGCCGCGTCAGAACTTGTCGCACAAGACTGCAGGACTCCGAACTAAGCAAAATCCGTATTGTCGTCAACATTGGATCCTGAAAAGGTCCTTTGATATCAGGCTCGCCAGACAGGGGCCAAATAACGCAGCCCCCGCCAGCGATTCCAGGACGAACGCAGCAGGAGGCTGTGTGCCATGATCTCGATCAGAAGCTCTTACCACCCCATCGATGCCGCCATTCTATGGTGTGACCTTGCCGACCACGAGGACGAAATCCTGCGGGTTGACCTCTCCCACCCAGGTAGCCTGCTCAAGCACTTTCCGCAGTGGCCGTTTCTTCACATTTACGCGGAGTGTATCTACGACGCCATTGTCAGCGGTGAACTTCCAGCGACCTGCTTGGGCCACCCGATCAGCTTGGACAACCAGGTCCATCGAGAGTACTGGACTATTCGGCGTGCCGACTTGCTGGTCTGGTTCGCACGCAACTACCCCGATGAGAAGCCTGCGTTCCTGTTCCCGCAGAACCTCGAGCATTCGAACTGCGTCAGCCTCAATGCTCATCTGGTACAGGAGGCCGAGCTGGATGCTGCGCAACGCACGATTGCCAAGCTACACGACGAGCTCGCAGCAGTGACTGAAGAGGTGGCAACGCTTACCGTGGGCAAAAACGAGCTGACCGCGCGACTTGAGGCCCAGGGCATTCCCTCCGAGGCTTCCGAGAGCACGCACAACATGCTCGTGGGCGCCGTGCTGGCAGTGACGGTAGGCAAATCGAAGGACGGCCGCCTGCAGTCGATCTACAAGTCCCAGAGCGATCTGGTCGAAGAGATTCTGCGTCGTTTCCCGGGGTTGCCGAGCTTGAGCAAAAGTACCATTGATCGGCGATTTGCCGACGCGCGCCGTCATCTAGCCCAGGTAGGACGGGGCTGAAATCGCATTGTCAGGCAATGCTCGGCATTGCCTGACAATGATTTTTCTCCTGCACCGACCTTCACTGACTGTCACATCCCACTGCGCACCACATGGTGCTACGGAGTGACATCATGCAACCGATCATCCCTACCCCGCTGCCTGCCGACCGCCACATCATGCGCCGCGATGAGGTGGAACAGAAAACCGGCTTCAAGCGTTCGCACATCTACAACCTGATGAAAGCCGGGCTGTTCCCCCAATGCCGGCGCATTGGTACCCGCGCCGTCGGTTGGGACTCGCTGGAGATCGAGCAGTGGGTCCAGGATCGACTGTCGGTCAGGGAGTAGCGTCATGGATGTCCTCTCGCTGATCTCGACCAAGGGCGGCGCGGGCAAAACCACCGTCGCCGCCAACCTGGGCGGTGTGCTCGCCGATGCGGGCCTTCGCGTCCTACTGCTGGATCTGGACAGCCAACCGACGCTGTCCAGCTACTACACCTTGCGCGAATCCCGTGAAGCCGGCAGCTACGAACTCATCGCGCAACGGCTCACGGCACCCGAACAGGTGATTTCCGCCACCGTCATCCCGCACTTGGACCTGATCGTCTCCAACGACCGCGCCGGGCACATCAGCACCCTGCTGTTGCACGCGGCCGATGGTCGTCTGCGCCTTCATAATCTTCTGCCGGCGTTCGAGGATCTCTACGATGTGCTGATTATAGATACCCAAGGCGCGCGCAGTGTCGTCGTGGAGATGGTTATCCTCGCGTCCGACTGTGCCCTGTGTCCGGTCCCCCCCGAAATGCTCGCCGCACGCGAGCTGCGGCGTGGCACGCTGGGGCTGTTTGACGAGTTGGAGCCCTACCGCTACCTGGGCGTTGCCTTGCCGTCGGTGAAGCTGCTGCTCAACCAGGTCAAAGCCAATCGCCGTGACACGCGCTTGATCATGCACAGCCTGCAGGCTTCCTTCCAGGACGACCCGCATGTCAGCGTCTGCACCACGGTCATTCCCGACCGAGTGGCCTACCCCAATGCCGCCTCGCTCGGCCTGCCCGTGCACCGCGTCGAGCCCACGCCACCACCCGGCAGCCGCGGCCCTTGCGCCGCGGCGGTCATGCGCGCGCTGGCCATCGAGTTGTTCCCGCACTGGGCTGAGCGACTTGTCGATTCGGGCGCACAGGTGCCGGGCCAATCGTTCGTAGCCGACCGCCGACTCAGTCGTCGTGGCTGATGGGAGGGTCTGTGATGAAGCCGCCGTCTTCCGACGACATCACCCGTCAACTGCAGCAGGCGCATTTTCCGCAGAACCATGGCCGTGATATCTCGCCCGTGCCGGTCGGGGATACGCCACTAGTGGTCAGCCTCGAACAATTACGCCCCTACGAGCTCAATCCACGGGTGGTCCGCAACCCGCTGTATGACGAAATCAAAGCCTCGATCCGTGAGCGCGGACTGGATCAGCCCCCCGCGATCACTCGTCGCCCGGGTGAGCCGCACTTCATCATCCGCAACGGCGGCAACACGCGTTTGAGCATCCTCGGCGAACTGTGGCAGGAAACCCGCGAGGAGCGATTCTTTCACATCCACTGCCTGTTCCGCCCCTGGCAGTCCGAGTCGCATGCCTTGATCGGGCACCTGGCCGAAAGTGACCTGCATGGCCAGCTTACGTTCATTGAACGAGCCCTGGCGGTGGCGAAACTCAAGGACATGTTGCAGGCGCCGGATACCCCTCTCAGTCAACGTGAACTGTCCACACGCTTGAGCAAGGACGGCTACCCGATTTCGCAGTCGCACATCAGCCGTATGTTCGACACCCTCGAGCACCTGCTTCCGGTGATCCCGCAGGTGTTGTATGCCGGTCTTGGCAAACCCACTATCGTCCGGGTCATCAACCTACGGCGCCGGGCGGAGTCGATCTGGAACCAGTATTTGGTGGACGCTCAACAATTCGCGCTGCTGTGGTTCGAAGTGCTGTCGGCGTTCGACAGTGATAAGCCCGAGCTGAACTGGGGTGAGCTGCAGGACGAACTGATCGCCAGGATGGCGGTGCAGTTGAAGCAGACGCCACGCCTGCTCGCCTTGGAAATGCATCAGGAGCCGCGTCGCTCACCGCAGCCCTCGGACACGCCTCAGCCACTCCCGCAAGACTCACACCGCGAGTCCTTCCCCCAGCCACCTGCCATCGACGATGAAGGAGAATCGGCGCCTAAATCGCCCGCACCTGAGTCGCTGAGCAGCGCGGACAACACCTCGGCAGCCGAGGCGCCACGCCTCCCCAGCATCCGCGAGGCGCTGGGTGATGACGAGCGGCTTGCTGCGAGGCTGCCAAACGCCCCTGTGGTCGGTGAATCCTCCCTGGATTCGGCCTCACCTCGTGCACCACTACAGGATGACATCAATGCCTTGCGTGAGCGCTGTGCCGCCTTAGCGGATGACCTGGCGACGTATGCCGATGCCAGTGCCATGGTCACCCCGCACGCAGAGGGCTTGGGTTTTACCCTCACGCTGGAACATGGCGAGCAACTGAGCCCTAGACACACCGGCATTCAGCTACTGCTCTCAGCCCTGCTGCGCTTGCAGGACGACGTGACTTCGCAGCAACGCCAGCAGTTGCCGGCCGCGCTGTTTGGCCAACTGCTGATTGGCGCCTACGACCTGCCCTTTCCCGAACGCCCTGCCCTGACCGTGGGCCTTGAACGACTACCCAATACCCAGCTGGAGCAGCTGTTCAGCCTAATCCGCCACGCCCGGCAGTTGATCGACCTGACGCTGTCGTCCACGCGTTAAGTGAGGAGCCGCCTCATGAGCACGACCTTCAATCTGTTGAACCATGCGATGCTGAACCAGGTGCTGCATGAGCTGCGCCATGGCCGCCTGCAGCGCTGCAAAGCGCTGGGCCTGGCCGACGAGGACATCGAGGTTCTGCAGTCGCTGCCACCGACCACCCTATCGCACCTGGCGCACTCATCGATCGCCTGGGTTGAAGTCAAAGTCGATATCACCGTGCTGCGCCGCCTGATCGTCCAGGCCGAGCGTGACGAGCAGAACGAACGCCTGATCAACCGGGCGCTCAAGCTTGGCGCGAGTTCGACCATCATGTACCGCTGCTTCGGCCTGGACCATTCGGAAACGGCGTTGCGTCGCCGCGTGCTGAAGATCGAGACCCACCGCGGCCGCCCGGTCCAGCTCAGTGAAGCCCAGGAGCATGCGGTCTGGAACCGCTGGAGCCAACTGCGGGCAGAAGATCCGGACAACGATCCACTGGACACCATGATGATGCTGGCCGAGGAACAACACATCAGCCTGACGCTGGTCTGGCAACAGGTCGAACTGTACGGAGGCGCGCCATGCTGAGTTTCTACGAGGTGGATTGGCAGGATGTGGTGCGCCAATGCTACGACGCCCTTCGACGCCGCAATGAGTGTCAGGCCGCCCTGGCCCAACAAGCGGCGGCAGCTGCGGAACCGGCGCTGCGTACGATCTACTACGGCGACAACAATCCCTTGCCACGAGCATTACTCCTCGATCGTCGGCTGACCCCGCTGGAGCGCAACACCTGGCAGGTCCTGCGCTGGCTGATCACCGAACGCCAGGTTAAAACGCCCCGCTACCAAGACCTGCAACCCTACCTGGCGACCAGCCCTTGTGGCACCCAGGCGTCGCGCGAGACCATCGCCCGCGCCCTGAACGTCCTGCGCACAACCCGCTGGCTCAGCCTGGTCGACCGATCGCGCGATGCCCAAGGCTGCCTGCGCGGCTGCGTCTACGTGCTGCATGGCGATCCGTTGACGGCGGCCGAGCAGCTGGAGCTGGACAGCGGCTACGCGGGGCTGCTGCTGCAGAACCTCAGCCATGCCACCAAGGGGGTGCGTGATGTGACGCAGCATGTGCTGGCCGAAATTGAAGCCGACCCGCAGGTCACCCAGGGCGACAAGGACCGACTGGGCGCACTGCGGCCGACACAGCAGCAAACGCTGCCACTGATGGACCAAAACGCGCAGTCGCGGCATTCCGAACCAAGCCTGCGCCACCCCGTTCGGAATGCTCAAGCCTCAGCCACCGATTCCGAACCCTGCGGCACTGCACCGGTTTCGGCTGCGGTTCGGAATGCCGACGCCGGCCGTACAGTACAGAAAGACCAAAGCAAAAAAAGTACGGTACTGGCGCAGGTCGAGTTTGGCCGGGCTCGATGGCCTGAAGATTTACCGCTGAATCCGACCGAGCGGCGCATGGCCTCACAGGCAATGCGCCAGCTCGAGCCGGAACAGCAACAAGCGGTGATCAATGAAGCGGCGGTGCGCTGCGCCCGCGGCGAGATCCGAAAACCGGTCGCCTACCTGATGGGCTTGATCAAACGCGCCTGCCAAGGCGAGTTCACCCTGTGGGCCGCGCGTACCGAGGAGGCCAAGGCCTCAAGACCGACTTCAAATCCAGCGAGGCCTGTGCCAGCAGAGCCGCCCAGCGAACGACCGAAGCGCGGTGGTCAGCGCACCGCCTCGCCCCTCGCCCTCTCCTGCCTGGAGGAACTGAAGCAACGCTGTCGCGGTTCGCTTGCGCCGACCTAGGGGTGGATCTCGGTGGATTTGATGCCCATGCCATTGAATCCACCGAGATCCACCGCCTGAAATTACGAGCGGACCACCTTCGCGTTGATTCGCGTCGGACCGCGCGGATCGGCCCATCGTCGGCGTCATTCCGACGGCGAGGTACTGGCGATGACCGATCACTATCAGCTCAACCTGGGCTCCCTGCGCAGCAGCATCACCCTCACCTTGCATACCCATCATGCGGCGCGGCTGTGGCAAGGCCGCATGGGCCGCGAAGGCGTACACGCGATCTTGGGCATGCCCGGTTACATCGGCGTCACCAACCTGCTCAAGCACGCCAGCAGCCAGGATGACCCGTTCGCCGACTGGTTCATGCTGCAACTGGAGGACAAGCTGCTGCAGGCCAAGGCCGAAGTGCGTGCGCTGACCAAACAAATCAGTCGGGTGGAGCGCGCCCTGCCCACCCAGGTCGACATCGGCGAAAACCTCAACATCCATCCCGTCACCCTGCCACTGTTCATCGGCAGCCAGCTTGGCTTTCTCGCGGTCTACCTGCTGACCGACTACGACGCCCTGGTGCGCCGCGTTCTGCTCGCCCACCACACGGCATTGATCGGCCGCCCCGACATGGAAAACTGGATCGATCGCGGCGCCCACGAGCTGCGCAGCCTGTTCGGACTGGCCCAGCGCTACCGGCTGGCAGGGGTCAGTCGGGATGACATGGCCGCCAACAACGCCCGCGCCCGTGAAGCGATCGACAAGTTCGGCACGCCCCCACGCAAGATCCTCGAAGGCAGCCATCGCTCCCAGTTCGCCCCGCCCATCACGCGGAGTCAGACCACCTCGAATCCCGATGAGCCGGATCAACCTGCCCTGCCGGAGGGCGAGGCACAACCTACACCGAAAGTCACGGGCGAAGGGGGTGAGGCATGACCCTGGCCGATGCGATTGCCCGGCGGTTGTCAGCGGATGCCTATCGTGAGTTCGCACAAGGTGCCTCCCTAAAAGGCCTTTTAAAGCCTTTTAAGGGTAAGGGGGAGCTGCAGCAGTTCGCCGAGACGATCCTGCGCCTGCGCACCCAGGTCGCCGAGTTGATGGCGGTGATGCTGGCGATCATGGCGCAGCCCCCCTTCTCGTTGCTGGAGCTGCGACTGGTCGTGCAGCACAGCGCGACGGGCACCGACTTCCTGCGCTGGCGCAGTCCGGACTTTCAACGTATGGGCGTGCAGGTGTGGCAGGAGGCGGTGGTTCATCCGCATCTGCACCCTGAACTGCGGCAGGCGTTGTATCAGCTGGAGACCAACCGGGTGGTGCTGAACCTGCAGATGAGCTGCCTGCAATCGCTGTACCGCCAGGCTGTCGCCGGTGCCGGCAAGCTCGAGGCCGCCGAGCTCGCCCTGACCCGTTCCCCCACCGAGGAGTAATCCGCATGAGTACGTTGTTTGTTGGTGAAGGCAACATCGGCAGTGTGCCGGAGTTTCAGGAGTTCAGCTCCAACCCGGATGAACCGCGGCGCCTGCTGCGGCTGAACGTCTATTTCGACAACCCGGTGCCGCGCGAGGGTGGCTACGAGGATCGCGGCGGCTACTGGGCGCCCGTCGAGCTTTGGCACCGCGATGCCGAGCATTGGAGCACCCTGTACCAGAAAGGCATGCGCGTCCTGGTCGAAGGCCGCACGGTCAAGGAGGAGTGGGAAGACAGCGAGGACAACGCGCGGGTGACCTTCAAGGTCGAGGCCCGGCGCATTGGTATCCTGCCGCATCGCCTGGCCTCGGTCTCGATGCGTGAGAAAGCTCAAGACACTCCCAGCGCCACACGTAAAGGCGCTGGCAAGAAAACCCCGCGCAAGGCCGGATGAACGTGGAAGTCAGTGGAATCACTGCGCCCTACGCGATAGTGCAGGGGCTGCGCCGCTCAGCCGGCGAGCAGTACTGGCCCCTCTAGCGCGTTCAATTGGGTCGGGGTTTACCCTGCCGTTCACTCTCCAGCAACTGCTTCACTTCCGTCAGGCACTGATCCAGGGCAAGGAATGCCCGCCAGTGCGCCGGATTCTCCTGAACCCAGGCAATCAACTGCGCGCGCGCCTCCCCATTCTCCGGTTCCAGATGCGTGGCCATGAACAGCTCGTAGGCCTTGATCGCTAACTTGTCTGCCTCACGCTGGTGGGATCCGTGCAAGTTGAAGCCTCCGTGTGAACAGGCGGGTCATGCAGTTATTTTTCGTGATACGCCTCATAGGGTTGCCAGTCAACTCTTTGAGCCGTTCATATCCTTGGGTGGGTAGTCAACCATATGGGTCGAATTGGAGAGCGCCCCGTTGCCCGTCAAAGAGCCTAGCCCACATCACATTGGCCGCCAGTTGGCGAAGTACCGTCGCGACCGTGGTTTGACCCAGGAGCAGGTCGGCGAACACCTGCGCATTACCGGCGAGGCGGTCTCGCGTCTGGAGCGTGGCCTGGTTGAGCTGTCCGTAACCAAGCTGCTGCAGCTGGCTGACCTCTATGGCTGCCCCGTCGATGAGCTGCTGCTGGCCATCAGTCCTCGCCCCCAGGACCAGGGCCAGCAGATCACCGCGATCATCAAGGAGCTGGGCGATGCCGATAAACAGTTCGCCCTGGAGTTTCTGCAAACGCTGGCCACTCATCTCGCGCAACGCAAGTAAGGTTTTGGCTCGGCGTTGAAACGTCGAACCGACCCCACCGATTTCGGCTTTACCCTGGCGTTCCACGACCACACCCCCACCCTGTCGGTACCCACCGAGAGGGCCCGCATATGCGCCTGTTCATCTGCGAAAAACCGTCCCAAGCCCGCGACATCGCCCGGGTACTGCAGGCCAGCCGGCGCGGCGATGGCTGCCTGCTGGGCCAAAACGTCACCGTCACCTGGTGCGTCGGCCATCTGCTGGAAACCGCGCCCCCTGAAACCTATGGCGATTACAAACGCTGGTCGCTGGACGACCTGCCGATCATCCCCGATCACTGGCAGTTGGTGGTCAAGCCCAAGGTCGCCAGCCAACTCAAGGTGATCGACCAACTGCTGCAAAGGTGCGCTGAGGTGGTCATCGCCACCGACGCTGACCGCGAGGGTGAGATGATCGCCCGCGAGATCCTCGAGCGCTGTCAGTACCAGGGGCCGATCCTGCGCCTGTGGCTGTCTGCCCTGGATGAAGCCTCGATCCGCCGGGCCTTGGCCGCCTTGCGTCCAGGCGACCAGACCCTGCCGCTGTACCACTGTGCGCTGGCCCGCTCCCGCGCCGACTGGTTGGTGGGCATCAACTTGAGCCGACTGTTCACCCTGCTCGGCCGCCGCGCCGGCTTCGACGGTTTGCTGCCCGTCGGTCGCGTCCAGACCCCGACCCTGCGCCTGGTGGTCGAACGCGACCGGGCCATCGCCAGCTTTGTGCCGCAACCTTTCTGGAACGTCGACGCGCAGTTGGTGGCAGAAGGCATCCGCTTCACAACTCGCTGGCAACCTCCGGCTTCGATCTGCGACGATGAGGGCCGCTGCATCGATGAAGCGGCCGCCAGGCAAGCCGCATCGCGCCTGAGTCAACACGGAACGGCCCGCATTGGCACCATCGAGGTGGAGCAGGTCCGTGAGGGCCCGCCACTGCCGTTTGACCTCGGCACGCTCCAGGAAGTCTGCTCAGCCAAACTCGGGCTCGGTGCCCAAGAGACACTGGGAATCGCCCAGGCCCTGTACGAAACCCACAAAGCGACGACCTACCCGCGAACCGATTGTGGCTACCTGCCCGAGAGCATGCTCGATGAGGTGCCCCGCATACTGCATGCCCTGGTGGCCACCAGCCCTGCGCTCGGCCAGGTCATCAAAGAGCTCGATCCCTGTCGCCGCTCCCGCGCCTGGAACAGCAGCAAGATCACCGCGCACCACGGGATCATTCCGACTGCCATCACGCTCGACCTCACTCAGCTGTCCGAGCGCGAGCAGGCGGTTTACGCGCTGATCCGCGCACGCTACCTCGCGCAGTTTTTGCCTGAGCATGAGTACCTGAAAACTCAGGTGCTGCTGCAGAGCCAGGCCGATCAGTTGCTCGCTCGCGGCAAGCAGATCCTGGCGCGCGGTTGGAAAGCGGTGATCAACGAGACCCATGGCAATGAGCCCAGCGAGCACACTCAGCGCCTGCCTACGCTCCGCGAATCTGCCGCGGTGGTGCTGACTGACGCGACCGCCATTTCTCAGCGCACACAGCCCCCCAAAGCCTACACCGAGGGCACGCTGGTCAAGGCGATGAAAACCATCGCCAACCAGGTGGCCGATCCGCGGCTCAAGCAGACACTCAAGGACAGCTGCGGCCTCGGCACCGAAGCCACCCGCGCGGCCATCATCCAGGGCCTGATTGACCACGGTTACCTGACCAAGAAGAAACGCAGCTTGGCCGCCTCGGCTGCGGCGCACACCTTGATCGAAGCGGTGCCACCGGAAGTGGCCGACCCGGTGCTGACCGCGCTCTGGGAGCAGGCGCTGGATCACATCGAGTCGGGTCAGTTGAGCGTCGAGACCTTCCTTGCCAAGCAGGCGCAGTGGCTGACCCGTTTGGTGCGCAGCAACGCCTCGCTCACCCTGCAGCCGCCCTCCACCAAAGGGCCGTTCTGTCCGGTGTGCCGCAGCGCCATGCGCCAGCGCAAAGGCCGCACCGGCAGCTTCTGGTCCTGCATCCGCTACCCGGACTGCAAGGGCACCAAACCGGTAGCCAAAGCCAAGCGCTCGCAAAACACATGACTTGACGGCGCATCGCCGCGCTGGTGTAGTGGTTTTGCCCCTCGCCGCTTGGCGACCCCAGACCGATTCGCTCCGGGCAGCTCGGTCAGACTCGTAGAGTTCGGAGCCATCCTTCACCGCCTTTGCGGATAACTTCTCAGCGTTCCAAGTCTCTTAGGTGGATGACCCATGCGGCTTGTGCCAGGCCTCAAGGGTCATCCGCTTCGGCGACGATGCTCAGCTCCGGTGCCCGCCGGCGAAACACTGGGCACCTTTTGTGCGCGGATGCGTGCCAGTTGATTCCGACCCAGGCCACGACAAGGGTCGGTTGATCCAGGTGGATCGACAGCGGAGAGTTTGCGACGAACTCCGGTGCCACATCGCCGGATCAAAGGTGGTCCACCTCCTCCTAGCCTGATGACCGTCGGGCTATTTTTTCGCCGCTGACAATCCACCGAAAGCCACCGAATTCCGCCCGCCCAGTCCGCCGCAAACCCCCGGTTGACGGGGGGGCTGCGGCGTTTTATAGATGGGCTGCACACCGCTGTCGTTGACAGCACCCAGGCAGCTAGAACCTTCAAGGCTGCGCCCGTTCGGGTGGTTCTCCCAAAGTGCGACTCGCGCTCGGCAGCTCGCACGGTCACCGACCTGTCGGTGATGAGCGCCCTCTCTACCGATCATGTGTTTGCACCCTCACCCCTGCGGAACTCACCAGCCGCCAGGGCCGGTGGATGTCCGCGTTTCTGCTGAACAGGAGATCCACCATGACTACTGCAAGCAATAACGCCACCACCACCTACTTCAACCTGCACACCCAAGGCATCGGTTACCTGAATCGGGTCCGCGAAGTCCCGGTTCGCCGTGGCCAAGCGTTCATGGCCTGTGACATCGCCGCCTTGCACGGTGCGTCGGACGACGTCGAGTACACCCGCTTCGACTGCAAAGTCGCTGGCGGCGAAGCCGAACGGCTGATCCGTGAGCACCTCGAGGATGTCCGTGCTGAACGCAAGGTCCTCATCGCGTTTCGCATCGGCGACCTCTGGGTGGATCCGTTTCTTTACGAGAAAGGTGAACGCAAGGGGCAACCCGGCGCCAGCCTCAAGGGCCGTCTGATCTTCATCGAGTGGATCAAGGTCGATGGCCAGTTCAGCTACCGTGCGCCCGCCCGCACCGACGCTGCCTCTGGCGCGATGGAGCAAGCGGAGGCGGAAGGAGATAGGGCAGACATTGACAGTGACTCCGATCAGTGCCAGCCAACCCCAACCACCGCCCGTGAATCCACCGCAGCACGTCAGTCTGCCTGAGGCAGTTTGACCGCCAGCAGCAGGCGCTCTCAGAGCGCCTGCTGTTCATTCACGTCGGAGGTTGGCATGGAAAGCTTCTGGCTCTGCGAAGACTGCCTGCAGGCGGTCGCCTATGACGACTTCAGTGCCTTATCGCTGTACTACAGCGAGGCCGAAGTCGATCAGCGAATTGCGCAGATGCGCACCGAGCTGCAGGCGCTACTGCCGCTCAGCGCTGATTTCGATCCGGACACCGGTGCTGGCATCGACCCCTTCTCCACTCACCCCTGCGAAGGCTGCCACTCCCCGTTGCACGGCAACCGACATCGTTTCACCCGCCTGTAACCGCCTGATCCCACCCACCGGGGCCCTCTCCCTGGAGCGCACCCGCACACGAGGTTCTGCTCATGAACACATCATTGACCCTGGTCGAGCCTCTCGACCCGGCCCTGACCCAGCGCGCCCACGAAGATGCGTTGATCAGCGAAGCCCTGCAGTTGCTGGACCAACGCTACTTCCAACGCGGCGAAGTACTCATCACACCCGCCGACGCCGCGTCCTACCTGAAGCTGCGCTTGGCACCTTATCACCACGAGGTATTTGCCCTGCTCTACCTCGACTCTCGCCACCGCGTGCTGGGCTTCGAGGTGTTGTTTTTCGGCAGCATCGACGGTGCCTCGGTCTACCCTCGCGAAGTGGTGGTCAAAGCACTGGCACACAACGCCGCGGCGGTCATCCTCAGCCACAACCACCCTTCCGGCTGCCCTGAACCCAGCGGCGCCGACCGCGTGCTGACGGCGCGCCTGATCGAAGTGCTGGCGCTGGTCGAGGTCCGCGTTCTGGACCACATCATCGTCGGAGAAGGTCAGCCCCTCTCCCTGGCCGAATACGGCTGGATCTAACCCTCTCTCTCGCCACCGCCTGCATGGGGTGGCGTTCTCTTTTTCCTGGAGCGCCATCATGCTCATCTCAACCCCCAACCCCTTTGCCTGCGGCTTTCATGCATTCGCCTGCGAGCGTGTGGTCCAGATCCACTACGACGACCAGTGCCCGCCCTGCTACCGCCCCCTGCACACCGCCCAGTTGGACCTGGACGACGATCACATCAACGGCCAGGCCTGCGTGTTCGATGACGACTGTGCCGTCATCACGGAAGGCCAGGATGTCTCTGGGTTTCTTCGCATGCAGTTGCCCGCGGATGGTGTGGTCACCACCGTGCTGTACCAGGTCACGGCCGAGCGGCTGACTGGCTCGGTACACCTCGGCGACCTTCCCAGCCAGGGAGCAGCGGACCAACTCATGCAGCAGATGTCCTTTGCCACCGGCCAGTACAGCCGCAGCTGGGAGATCAGCTCATCCCACCTACCGGCCGACGAGTACGCTTACCTTGAGCAGCTTGCCCGCAGCGAACGACCTGGCGGCTTCTTCGAATGCTTCCCGTTGGTCAGCAACCGCTCCGTCGGCTGCAAGCTGTACGCGACACCCTGGCAGCGCAGCGGCCATGTTCAGGGCTTCGGTTGCTCAGCGGCGGACGTCTGCATTCGCCTGTTGGATGAAGATATACCGCCGGTATTGATGACCCTGTTGCTGCTGGCCGGCCAGGCCGACACGCGCTTCCTGATGTTCGATCCCGATGCAGCCCTGCTGGCAGGATTGCCGGTATTTGCTGACAATTGACCCAAGGCGCCCATTAGGGCGCCTTTTCTATGCCTAGGGCCCGATAAACCGGCCGAGCAAGTTCGGTTTTTCAGTGGGTGAAGCTCACACGCGTTGCCAAGGTGTCGGCAACTTCTGTCGAGACCTACTCATGCACACGCCCGCACTTCCTTACCTGGTCCTGATGCTCGCGCTGGCAGGCTGCAACACGTCGCCAGCCATCACCCCACCGATGGCACCGGCCAAAGCCGTATCCGCTACGGCCACCCCGTCCAAGCCGTTGCCAGCGTCACCGGCGTGGGTCCGCCAGGACCGCTACACCTTGGTCAGCACGCGACCGACGCTGGAACAACGCCAGCCATTGTTTCAGCTCATCACCGTGCAGATTTCACCGGCGCTGCACGCAACGATCGGTGACGCCCTGCGCCACGTGTTGCTGCGCTCGGGCTACTCACTCTGCGGCAACCGCGCCGAGGTCACGACCTTGTTCAGCCGCCCTTTGCCGGCCGTACAGCACCAACTCGGGCCGATCGCGCTGCTGGACGCCTTGACCATCCTCGGCGGCCCGGCCTGGCGGCTCGTGATCGACCCGGTCCAACGCAGCGTGTGCTACGCGCTTCGCGCACCGGTGCCCAACCCACCTCGCCCGCCCCTGGAGATCACGCCATGAAGGTCCATCACTTCCAGGCCCTGGTGCTCGGGGCCCTGTGCCTCGGCACCGCCGTGCTGGCCGCCGTGACCTACAACCACCAGCAGCAACTCAGCGGGCTCCTAGTCGCTGCGGAAAATGCCCCAGCCGATCCAGTACCGGCGCTGCGGCGGGACCTCGATGCACTCGGCGTCACCCTCGCGGCACTTTCACCGCAAGTACAAGCGCTGGGCGAGCATCAACGCCAACAGGACACGACTCTCGCGACACTGGGCAAACAGCTGGATGAGATGAGCGTTTCGCTCAAGGCCATTGGAGCGGAACCGCTGGGTCCGACCAACGCCGATCTGGCCGCGCTGGAAAAGCGATTGGGCAACGCCGAAACCGCCGTCCACGCCCTCGAGGCTCGACCGGCTGCGCCATCCGCACAGACCCAACCTGCAGCCTCCGCCAAACAGGCCGCCAAAATCCAAACCCCGACACCGCCGTTCACGCTGCTGGGTGTCGAGACCCGCGGCGATGTCCGGTTTGTCTCGACCCTGCCGGCCGGTGCGCATGCCGTGTCGACCGTCCACCTGCTGCAGCCCGGTGACAGCTTGAACGGCTGGCAGCTCAAGACCATTCGCCGGAATCAGGCCGTGTTCCAGGTGCCTGGCCTCGGCGAACGTTCGCTGCCCCTGCCGTGACGAGGTGCATATGGTCCGGTTCACCACACTCTCGTTGCTCCTACTTCACATCTGCCTGGTGTCAGGCCCTGGGTGGAGCGCACCCGCCACCGTCGAAACCGAGCAGCAGTCCAGCAGGCAGGCCCCGCTGCAGCAAGCGCAATCCGCAGCACAGGCCAAGGCCTGGGGGCTGACCGATGACGAGTGGGCCAAGTTCGAGCGCCTGCAGAGCGGTCCACGCCAGTACTGGTCACCGCAACTCGACCCGCTGACCACCCTAGGCGTGGAAGCTGATTCGGACCAGGAGCGTCAGCGCTATGCCGAATTGCAGGTGCAACTCGAAGCCAAGCGCGCCGAGCGCGAACTGGCCTATCAGAAAGCCTACTCCGCGGCTTGGGCACGACTGTTCCCGGGGCTGTTGCCGGTGCAGGGGATGAGTGATGCCGCCCCTCCGTCGAGCAACGCACGCTATGCCGTGTTTGTGGAAGACCCGTGCTCGACCTGCGGGGCCAGCCTCCGCCAATGGCTGAGCATGGGCGCCCACTTGGACGTCTACCTGGTGGGTAGCCAGGGCGACGATGCGCGCATTCGGCAATGGGCACGCAAGGTGGGCATTACCCCTGCCCAGCTTGGTAGCGGCCAGGTCACCCTCAATCACGACCGTGGCCGCTGGTTCACCCTCGGCGCCAGCCGCCCCCTGCCCGCGCGCTTTCAACAGGTGGAAGGGAAATGGCAGCGCGTCGACTGAGCCTCGCCCTGGCCCTGCTTGGGGGGGCGACGGTCCAAGCGGGCGGCCTGCCTCCACCGGCGTACCAGTTGGCCGCCGCCCAGGCCGGCATCCCGGCCTCGGTGCTGTTCGCCATTGCCCAGCAGGAGAGCGGCACGCCGTTGCGTGGGCAGCTCATGCCCTGGCCGTGGACCTTGAATGTGGCCGGCACGCCGCAGCGTTTCGCCACCCGTGACCAGGCCTGCAGCGCACTCACCGTGGCGCTCAGCCGGCATGACCCCAAGCGCATCGATGTCGGCTTGGGGCAAACCAACCTGGGGTATCACCCGGAGCGTTACCCCACCGCCTGCGATGCCCTCGATCCGCGTAGCAACCTCGCCGTCACCGCCGACCTGCTGCGCGCGCACTACGCTGACGTTGGTGACTGGGTCATTGCCGCCGGCCGCTACCACCGGCCTGCGGGTGGGGCTCCAGCGGCGCGCTACCGCACGCAGTTCAGCCAGCACTGGCAGCGCCTTGAAGCCGCCACGCCCAGCCGTGGAGGACCGCGCTCATGATTGAAATTCGCCGGGGCGCACTGATCAGCGGGCTGGTGTTGTCGTTGGCTGTCGAGACATGGCTTGTGCCAATGGCCCCAGCCTTGGCCGCGGAATCGGCCACGCCGGTCGAACGGCCCGATCCACGCACACTGAACTGGGTATTGCCGGTGCACAGCGCGCGCCTCACGCCGGGTGAGGTGCCGAGCAGAGCATTGGATCTGCCGGGTATGGTCCCGCTGTTCCTGGTTGGGGCGGACGCCGCTTCATTGGCATGGCTGGCGCAACATGCACCGGCGCTGAAGCGGTTGGGCGCCAACGGCTTGGCCGTTGAGGTCGCCGATACGGCTGCGCTGCAGCGCATCCAGGCAGTAGCGCCTGGGTTGATCATCTGGCCGGTGAGCGGCGACGACATCGCCGAGCGGCTGGAGCTGGAGCACTACCCGGTACTGATCACACCAACCGCCCTGGGACAGTGAGGTACCGTCATGGGTGATCATGCGATGGAATCCCTGCTGCGGCCGGCGGTAGAGCTGTACACCGTGGGGATCTGTGCCGGTGCCGGCGCGCTATGCCTGCATTCGCCCTGGGCGGTAGCCCTGTCGCCGGAGATCGGTGCTGGCATGGCCCTGGCCTATACCGCCTTCGGCCTCAAACGCCTCAATGAGGCCCGCATTGTCCTGCGCTATCGGCGCAACATTCGCCGTCTACCCCGCTATTCGCTGACCAGCCGGCAAATCCCGGTCAGCAGCAAGCGTCTGTTTATGGGCCGTGGTTTCCGCTGGAGCCGCCTGCACACCCAGCGTTTGCTGGAGGCGCAAGACCCCGCGCTGGCCTGCTACGTCAACCAGTCAGCGGCCTACCAGTGGGCCCGGCGCCTGGAGCACCTGCTGGAAAAGGCGCCGCCAGGACTTGCCCTCCTACCCCGGATGACCGCCTGGGACAGCCCACTCAACCCGTTACGACCACTGCCGCCAGTGGGTGGTTCACCGCTGCTGCACGGCGTCGAGCCCAACGAGCAGGAAGCCTCCTTACCTCTGGGCGAACGCGTGGGCCACACCCTGGTGCTGGGCACCACCCGGGTCGGCAAGACGCGCTTAGCCGAGGTCTACATCACCCAGGATATTCACCGACCTAGCCAGGAAGTGGTGATCGTCTTCGACCCCAAAGGCGATGCCGACCTGCTCAAGCGCATGTACGTGGAAGCACGACGTGCCGGCCGCGAACACGAGTTCTATGTCTTCCACCTGGGCTGGCCGGAGATTTCCGCACGCTACAACGCCATCGGCCGTTTCGGTCGCATCTCGGAAGTCGCCACTCGGATTGCCGGCCAATTGAGCGGCGAAGGCAACTCGGCGGCATTTCGCGAGTTCGCCTGGCGCTTCGTGAATATCATCGCTCGGGCGCTGATCGAGCTGGGCCGGCGCCCCGACTACCTGCAGATCCAGCGGCACGTGGTGAACATCGATGCGCTGTTCATCGAATACGCCCAGCACTTCTTCGCCCGCCATGATCCGCAGGCGTGGGAGACCATCGTGGATCTCGAAGCTCGCCTCAACGAGAAGAACGTGCCGCGGCACATGATTGGCCGCGAGAAACGCGTGGTCGCCATCGAGCAGTACCTGACCGCCAAGCGCCTCTTCGACCCGGTGATGGATGGCCTGCGATCGGCAGTACGCTACGACCGCACCTACTTCGACAAGATCGTCGCTTCGCTGCTGCCGCTGCTGGAAAAGCTCACCAGTGGCAAGACGGCACAGTTGCTGGCCCCCAACTATGCTGACTTGGACGATCCAAGGCCAATTTTCGATTGGCTGCAGGTCATCCGTAAACGCGGCATCGTCTACGTCGGCCTAGATGCGCTCTCCGATGCCGAGGTCGCCGCCGCAGTCGGCAACTCGATGTTTGCCGACCTGGTCTCCGTCGCCGGGCACATCTACAAGCACGGCATCGACCACGGTCTGCCGGGCTCCTCCAGTGCGGCCGACAAAGTGCCCATCAACCTGCACGCCGACGAATTCAACGAGCTGATGGGCGATGAGTTTATCCCGCTGATCAACAAGGGCGGCGGCGCCGGTATCCAGGTTACCGCGTATACCCAGACCTTGAGCGACATCGAGGCACGCATCGGCAACCGGGCCAAGGCAGGCCAAGTTATCGGCAACTTCAACACCCTGCAGATGCTGCGCGTGCGGGAAACCGTGACTGCCGAACTGCTGACCAACCAACTGCCCAAGGTCAACGTGCAGACCCGCACCCTGGTCTCCGGCGCAACCGACACGGCGGATCCGGATGCCCGTACAGATTTCACGTCGTCCTCGCAGGACCGCGTGACCACCACCGCGGTGCCGCTGATCGAGCCCGCGCACATCATCGCCCTGCCCAAGGGCCAGATGTTCTCGTTTCAGGAAGGTGGGCAGTTATGGAAAGTTCGCATGCCGTTACCGAAGCCGGCTAACGACGACGCGATGCCGGCGGATCTGCAGGCCCTGGCTGCGCGCATGCGTGAATCCTACAACGCCAATGCGGGAAGTTGGTGGAGCAGTGCCGGCAGTGCGCCGACGGCCGACTTCGATCCTGAGATGCCACCACCTGGGCGTAAACCCGCCCTGTGAGCACCTGGCAGCAATCGAACACCTGGGAGCCTTTCATGCCTACTGCCCCAACCAACCCACCTCAAACACAACGAAGACCGGGTCTGATCCTAGGCACGCTTGAACTGTGCTTGCGATTGCTCGGCCTGCTGTTTGCTTCCCTGCTGTTCTCCATACTATTTGAGTTCATGGGCATGCTGTGGTTCTGGCCGGAACAGGGCTGGCATCATAGCCATGCCATGTGGCTGACTGAGTTGGGCTGGCTAAGTGACCACTTGAAGAGCTCACTGCTGGTACAGGAGCCGGCGAAAGCAACCGCGGAAATCCTTGAGCATCTCAACGAGTGGGTTGTGGTTCGCTCCGGCTGGGCACAAGCCGACGGCCACCTTAAGCTACTCAGTCTGGAGTCGTCGCTCCAAGGTCAGCTTGCTCAAGCGTATGTCGCTAGCCAGGATTACCTGCTCGCAACCGTGTTCACGGTCTTCACGTTCTTGGTGCGCTTGACCGTCCTTTCTATAGCAACGCCCCTCTTCTTGCTCGTGGTGGTCACCGGACTGGTCGACGGGTTGATGCGCCGCGACCTGCGCAAGTTCAGGGCGGATAGAGAAAGCAGCTTCGTCTATCACCGAGCCAAGCGCACACTTCTGCCCCTGATGATCACCCCATGGCTGATTTACCTCTCCTTACCCTGCTCACTCAATCCCAACTGGGTGCTACTCCCCTGCGCTGCATTGCTCGGATGTATGGTGGCGATCACGGCTACCACATTCAAAAAATATCTTTGAACGGAGCCTCTCCATTTTTACACATACCGGCACCGGCCATGCCCGCTGATTATTCGGTCACTGTGGTGGGGTTGAGTGGGTCAAGGATGCTTCGCTTGCCAGTGCTGGACATGTACTCAACATGCAATGTCTTGCACCCTACGATCAGTGCTAGCAAGGGACGGCCATCGCGGCGGTCAGCCGCCAGGATCTTCCACTCGCTCAAGTCGATCGACGATGGAGTGGGGTGATTCTGGGGATGAGTGTGCCACTCTCCAATATAGCGTACGAGGCCGTTGCTTTCTTTCCAGCGTTTCATGGCGAGCTTGTGATGAAGATAGGGCATACGTTCAAAAAGGAACCTGAAGCGTCTGTCCCATATTGAGGGCTCAGTTGCTTCAATGATTTCCAGATGCTCACCTCGCACATGGCCAAGCAGTATCCCCCCAGCCTCCTTCGAGTCGATTCCTTCCTGGATGTAGCGACTGAAGACCTCTAGGGGTTGCTCACGCAGGTACACCATCTGCTGGGTACCAGGCACAATCCACGTCGTCACGAACGGCATGCTGGACATCCCACGTGTGGCAATGGTGAGCAGTCTAGGGTTGCCAACTCATAGGTGTAATCCGTCAAGCGAGTCATGAGGGTGGGCCAAGGCTTGTCCGCGACCCAAGCCAGAGCAGTATCCAATCCCAACGCTGCTGCTTGGATGGAGACCGATGCAGGAAATGGTACGTACAACCCTTCACAGCCCTGCCCTGCGAAAATGGGTTCTACACCACCGACGACCGATAGCAACTCACCTTGACTATTTGCTTCAGTCAGGCACCGATAACAACCTTGATCCGGGCGGTGTTTGATCAGAGAGCGCACAGCAACACCGGCTCCCTCGATCCAGATATGCAAGGTTGGACAGGATGATGCTTTAGCGAGCCAGTGGCCGAAGGACTCCTCCCCGGTAGCATCAATAATGAGATCCAAGTCAGCCAAATTTACGTCCTTGGCGTCGTTGTTAAACCCGCGTACCTGGGCACTCGGCAAGACAATTTTGAGCTCGTCCGCAAGCGCTTCTGCTTTGGGTCTGAAAAGGTAATTGAAGCCTAATCGATGGCGCCCTAGATTCTGTGGCATCACCAGATCGTCATCGATCAGCAGCAACTCTCCCCCACCTGTTCCGGCACCGGCTTTGACGAGCATTTCGCCAAGAAACCCGCCGATGGTGCCGCACCCGACCAAACCGATGCGCTTACTGGCGAGAGTTGTGCGCCCCGGAATGTTGCGCTCCGCCAGGTATTTATCATCGAGCCGAAGCATCTGCACCGGCTCAATCGGGCAGTCGAAAATGGGTATGCGCTGATCACAAGCACGGTAGTCACTCGGACGGTTTCGCTGAAGCTCATGCACGATAAAACCGTAGCTGTATCCCGTTTTCTCGGACTCGATGACGATCAGTAGGCCCGGTGCTTTTTCACGGTAAGCAGAGATGATTTTGTCGCGAATCTTGCGCCGGCAGGCTTCATCCATCTCGTGTTGCCAGTCGAGAATCTGGCTGACCGTTTTTGGTGGCCAGTTTTCCTGCAGCGGTCTCGGTGCTGCGCTGGATGTAATCAGTGCTATCTGGGAGATGAATTCATCAATCTTGCGCCCTGGGCGAGCGAACTTGGCACGACTGCGATCAACATCGTCAGTGAGCACGAACATCTTGTTGTCGGATAGCTGAAGCAGCTCAGCCCGGCCAGACGTACGCCTTTCGACGTCATGGAAGCAGTAGATGCCGTCCCAGTAGACGAAAAATTCTTCCTGAAGATCTTCTTTCATCTTCCCCGCCAGCACCTGCTCCAGAACCTCTGCGGCCTGCAGTAAGGATGTCCGGATTTGCCCGACTGGGTCGTAGATATCGATCACCTGCGTCCCGGGCGCGGCGTAGCATAGATATCCATCCGGCCCAAGGTGCGGCACCAGCCGCGGAATCGACCTAGGTAACTTGGTGACCCACAGCTTCAAAGGCCGTTCGAATGAATGATCTATCCACACCTCGCACGGCACATTGCCCTGAGTATGGGTCGACAATTCTCCGGTCATCACGAGCCAGGCTGCATGGGGCTGGGGATCCATTTTGGTGAACCCCCAGGCCGTCATGTGACGCAACACCTCCTGCATGGCACTCATGGCTCAGCCTGCCTTGGTGCGTTTCACAGGCTCTGCAGGGCCAGCCAAGGGCGCGATCGCAGCCATTGATGCCGGCATGCCCTCTGGGGTCGACTTCATGCGGTGAGGGGCGTAAGGGAAACGATCACCCAGCATCTTATGCAACCAGTTATTTGCGGTAGTGGCATCAGTTGCATTGATGGCGCCTTCCAGGTGCTGGGCGAACTCTTCGAAAAATTCCACTGCGTCAGCAATGGCCTCTTTCGGCATGTGTGCAGTGAGCGATGCGGTGGAATCGATGGGACTGGCGACACCGTTGCGCAGAGCGTCCGGAATGCCCTTCACCACATTTAGCAGCGAGCGGTCATCGCGCTTGTCGAAGTACTCGAACAGTGGGCAGGCTGCGGCCATGAGGAGGATCGAACTCGGCCCCTTCTCTTCCCACTGCTTGTCCCGGAATGCCTTCAGGTAACGCACGACGCGGATCAACTGATCACCCTTTTCCAGGCACTCGCGCTTGAACCAATTTTTCATCGCCATGGGATCAGACTTACGCCAACCCTGCTTGCGGTCAGCTAGCAGGATTTTGTCCGAAGGCAGGGTCTTCCAGCTATCGCGCTCGGAGTTGATCGCGCTATCGAAAACCGCATGCCCGCGACTTTCCATGTTAGCCTTGATCTGCTGGAACAGCGTGTCGGGGATCACGTACAGCGGTAAATCGATGTGCGCGTAAGGCGAGATGGTTACGCGAACGCAGGTGTCCTTGCTCTCGGTATGCCAACCCCGTTCAGCGCACATAGGACGAAGCACGTCCAGGACTGCATCAAAGAACAATGCGATTGCAAGCTTAGGGCTGCTCTCCTCACGCATGACACTAAGAGGCAGGTAAACGCCATCATCGATATCTGATTGCTGAGGAGGGGTCGTGCAAGGGCTGTTGAGTGTCTTATAAGCACGCGAACCCTGAATGTAAAACCGGGGTTCACAGATATCGCCTTCCAAGCCTTTATCGCGAAGCGCGCCGGGAAGATCGGCCTTCAAGGCTTCCCGGATATCTTTCCGGGCATTATCAATACGGGACAGTTCTTCGGGTGCCAGGTCAAGCTCGTCAAGGAAGCATGCTTCCCCGGTGGTGGTGAACAGCAAAGGACTAAAATTGGGCATGAAGCCTCCGCTCAGTCGCTAAATGAACGGTGCCTCCAGCAACTGCTGACCTTCACATCGAGATTACCGAGCGCTCATGCGCTCCTGAATCTCGTCACTGCCACCCTACGCCAACCACGCATTCCAAAGGGTGCAGTCCTTCCCGGTTTGTCAGCTACCATGCTCGATGACACGTGTGAGATGACATAGTGCCATGCCACAACATGTAGATCAATAGTCCTCCCATGACACCACATATAGTGTGAAAGTGTTGCGAGCCATGTAACTCGTGGAAAGGGTTAGGCTGATTTAGCTCTTGTGAAGGTGACCTGCCCTGCGGTGTTGAGGCCTTCAGTCCATTTGCGATCGGTGAAGTACGTGCCTTCCATGTAGAGCTCATCACCCGACTCTTTCACGAAAACCCGCGCTGCACCGGTATGCGTGTTCGTATCAGTCGCCACAGGGATCTGGGTGAAGTTGACGAACATGTAGTTCAGCTCCAGCAACCCGGTCTGATCGCTGGGTCGTACCGACACGCTTATGGTTTTGGACTCGGAGTAGCCGTCGGCGGATGCGAATTCCATCTTGACGCTGAACAGGCGGGCTTTGATAGTGACCTTTCCGGGCACGGTAATGAGTGAGGTGCCATCGCCTTGGCCGAGCCATTTCTGCATGATCCCCCAGTTAGATTTCAGCTGCATGTCCCACTCCCCGTCGATTGGAGGAAGGTACTTGCGAACCAGGGGAAGCTTGCACAACCAAACGAACAAGGGGGTCTGGCCCAGCACCCAAAAAACGCCGGCGCCGATCGCAACCGAAGAGCTAATGGGTCGGCGTAGATCCATCAGAGGCCCGGCCACCAGCGTCGATATGTCCTGGTAATGCAGGAGCAGAAAAACGATCACACAGGTGGTAGCGAAATACCCAAGGGTCTTGGTGACCCCAATGACTTGATACATTCCGTACCTCAGTTTCGACTGGTAACATCCTACCCTATACGCTCTACATGGCGGTGTACATGACAATCCGGAACCCCCTTCACCGTCACCACCTCAGCAATCTTATAGCTACCAGAGATTCTTAGCGAGCGGACGCCGAGCGTAAAGCAGGGCGGTTATAGGCGGTGTAGTGACCGCAGGGGCACAACACCGATCACCTTCAAGGAGACGGAATGGCCTCCCGAAAACCTGTTCTGGCTGTACCTCATCGAGGACATGGCCAACATGGTTACGTTGCAAGCGCGGAGCGCCTCTAGCGCTTTGAGCACTGACTCTTCCTACTAGGCCCTCAGCTTCACCAGGTTCGTCCCCCTCAATGCCCCATCCCAGGCTCACCCCACTCCTGCGCAACTTCACCAGAAAGCGAAAGACCGAGAATCCTTTTAACTCGTGCTTCAACTCGCCCGTGCAGTAATCGTGACGACCAGAGATTGCTCTGGAGCCCGCCATGAGGACGAATGCCTTCCCATTGCTTGTGATTTGTCTAGCAACACTCCCGGCTGTTGCACAAGAAAGTCGCGAGCGCTCGGATCTGGGACTCGTGCAACGACAGGTCACTGTGATCGGACAGTTGGCCGAGCGTGCGGAAAACAGCTCAGACGATGCAGCTGGAACGCGATATCGCTTCGACTATCCGAGGCTTGCGGCAGACCTCGAACGTGTATGTGAAGGCATCCAACAATACTTGTCGCCCTCCCGCGCGCAGCCTGCCGACCTAGTCGAGCTGGCCGGTCAGTACAGTGCTGAAGCACCTCAATCGAGCCAATCCGATGAGCATGACTGAAGCTCAACTCAGCGCGTTCTCGGCCGTCGCCGGGTTTACCCCGCAGCTCAGTTCGGTGCTGTGGCGCTCATCGGTGCTGGTGCTCGCGTTGCTCTGGTGTGCTTGGGCGCTATGGACCGGCTACCGCGGTTGGGCGGCCGGCAACCTCAATTTTGGCGCGCTTGGCGGCAGCACGCTGCGCTTGGCTCTCGCCCTGATCGTGCTGATGTTTTTCATGCTGTCGTAATCAGGAGATCCCGCCATGAAACTCTCCCGTCGCTGCCTTCTTCCGCTGCTCCTGCTGCGGGCAACCTGTACAAAAGCCCTGTTCGGCAGCTTGGTGCTGCTGAGTTCGACGCTGGCGTGGGCTGATCTGCCGACCATGGAAGCGCCCTCCCGCGGCGAAGGGTCGGGGCTGATCGACACCATCAAGAACTATGCCTATGACGGCGGCATCCTACTTGGCCTGCTGATCGCCACCCTCGCCTTCCTGGGCGTGGCTTGGCATTCGCTTACCGTCTACGCCGACGTGCAGAACCAGCGCAAGACCTGGAAGGACCTCGGTGCCGTAGTCGGCGTCGGCGCGCTGCTGGTGGTGGTGATCCTGTGGTTCCTGACCAAAGCCGCGACGATTCTGTGAGGTCACCATGCCCGACGTCCCTGCTACCCTCCCCGACAGCACGCTGACCTTCCTGCCGGAACGCCTGAACCGCGATCCAGCCGTCCTGCGCGGCCTCACCAATGACGAGATGTGGGTCGCGCTGATTGTCGGCGCAGTACTGGGTGTGATTCTCGGCGCACCGCTGGCGGTGGCCACAGCCTCCATCGCCACCCTGCCCACCTGTATGTTCCTGTGCATGGCATTAGTGCTGCTTGGCGGCGGCAAACTGCTACGTCGGGCCAAACGCGCCCGCCCCGAGACCTGGTTATATCGACGCCTTCAGTGGCAGCTGGCGGTGCACTGGGGCATCGGCACCCAACACCTGATCCTGCACTCTGGCCCGTGGACGGTCCGGCGCACACGCCGGCCTGCGAGGACCACCCCATGAGCCACTTCCGCAACAAGGTGGATGCGCAGCAGGCGCACATTTTCAGCCTGCGCCTGGCCGTGGCCGTGCTGGCGCTGCTGTGCACCGGACTTTGGTACGGCTGGCAGTCCGCACCATCCGCACTGACCATTCACGTACCACCGGACTTGCGCTCCGGCAGCACGCGCAAATGGTGGGATGTGCCGCCGGAAAACATCTACGCCTTTGCCCTGTACATCTTCGGCCAGCTTAACCGTTGGCCCACCGACGGCGAGGTCGACTACCACCGCGCGATCTTCGCCCTGCAGCCCTACCTGACACCCGCTTGCAAGACGTTTTTCGATGGCGACTTCGAGTACCGCAAGGCAGCCGGCGAACTACGTGGCCGCGTGCGCGGCGTGTACGAGGTGCTGGGTCGTGGCTACAGCGATGACCCCGACCTGCGGGTAAAGCAGCTGGATAAGCACAGCTGGCTGGTCAAGCTCGACCTCAATGCCGACGAGTACTACGCCGCCGAACCGGTGAAGCGCGTCGTCGTGCGCTATCCGCTACGCGTAGTGCGCTTCGACGTCGACCCCGAGCACAACAAATGGGGCCTGGCCCTGGACTGCTACGAAGGCACACCGCAGAAGCTGACACTGCCTGGAGGTGCGTGATGATACGTGTCTTGATCCTGATGCTGGTCTCGATCGCTGGATGGTGCTCCACCGTGGGCGCCGTTGAGGTCAAGTATTGGGACCGCCTGCCACTGGCTGTGCCGCTGACGGTGGGCCAGGAACGTCTCCTGATGCTGGATGAGGATGTTCGCGTCGGGCTACCCAGCGCGATCGCCAGCAAGCTGCGCGTGCAATCGGTGGGTGGGACGGTGTACCTGCGTGCGTCGGAATTCATCCCCCCTACTCGACTGCAGCTGCAGTCGGTGAAGTCGGGGGACATCATCCTGGTCGACATCGAAGCGCTTGAGGGCAGCGAGGCGCTGGAACCGGTCAAGATCGTTGCCCAGGCTCAGGCACCAGACGTGGACACCACGCCGGACGCAGCACCGGCAGCGACGCCAGTACCGGTGGTGCTGACTCGCTATGCCGCGCAGAACCTGTATGCGCCGCTGCGCACCGTGGCGCCCTTGCCTGGTGTGCGTCGGGTCCCGCTAGGGGACTCCTCAGGGTTCAGCACCCTACTGCCGACCGAGCACGTGGCCATCAAGGGGCTCGCCGCCTGGCGGCTGGGCGACTATTGGGTGACGGCGGTGAAGATCGTCAACCGTGGGCCGGGCAAGGTCACGCTGGACCCGCGTCACTTGCAGGCCACCCTGTATGCCGCCACCTTCCAGCACGAGTACCTGGGGCACGCCGGCACACCTGAAGACACCACCGTGGCGTACCTCGTCACCCGCGGCGGCGACCTGAAGCACGCGCTGCTCCTGCCACCGCTTGCACCGGAGGCTGCCGATCATGAAAGCTAACGGTTTGCTGAAATGGCTGGTACCGGCGGTCCTGCTGGGGATCGTGCTGATCATCGGCAAATCCTGGGTGTCTTCGCCGGACGCTCAACCTCCCCATGATCCCGAAAACACTCTCCTCAGCCAGGAGCAGGCCAAGGCCCTCGGCATCGCTGGCGACACGCCGCGCGACACCGTGGCCACGTTGATCGGCCAAGTCAAGGCGATGCGTAGCGAGATGCTGTCGCTGAAAAAAGGCAACGAGACCCTGCAGACCGAGAACAACCGGCTGCGCACACGCGAAGGCAATATCGACAGTCGCATTCAGAGCACGCTGAGCAGTGTTACCCAGCAGGTCACCGAGCAGCGCCAGCAGGCCAACGATGCCCGGCAGAAGGCCGAGCAGCAGCACCGCGAGACCCAGGGTTTGCTGTCCCGGCTCAAGGACCAGCTCACCAGCAAGCCGGCCACGAAGTCCGACCTACCCGTGGGCTTCGGTCTAGAGCCAGGTGACGGGCAACAATTCTCCGGAGCACAACCGCTGGCGGATGCTGTGCAGTGGATCGAACCCTCCAATGCACGTGCCGGCCAGGAGGGAGCCAGCAAAGCTGAGGGTCCGTTATCGACGCTCACCTCGAAGTTCAAGGATCTGCATGGCCTGGACAACAACGCCATCGACCGGGGCCAGGACCATCTGCGCGCCGTGGCCAAGGGCGAGCGCGACCTGGAAAACACTCACGATAGGGCCGAGAGGGCCAAGCCGGTCTACACCATCCCCGAGAACTCGACCCTGATGGGTTCGATCGCCATGACCGCCCTGATTGGCCGCGTGCCGGTGGACGGCACGGTGAACGATCCCTACCCGTTCAAGGTGCTGGTGGGACCGGACAACCTCACCGCCAACGGCATCGACCTGCCCGACGTGGTCGGTGCGGTCATGAGCGGTACCGCGGCAGGCGACTGGACCTTGTCCTGCGTACGCGGCCAGGTCGAGTCGATCACCTTTGTCTTCAGCGATGGCACCGTCCGCACGGTGCCACAGCCGCAGAAGGTGGTCAGCCGCAACCGCAGCACTACCCAGACTTCGGACACCGAGAAGATCCGCGGCGGCTTGGGCTACATCTCCGACCCTTACGGCATTCCCTGCATCGCCGGTGAGCGTCGCTCCAACGCCCAGCAGTACCTGGGCAGTCAGAGCCTGATCACCGCTGCCGGCGCCGGCTTCGCGGCAGCGCTAGGCAGTGAACAGACCAATACGTCATTCATCAACTCGGCCAGCGGCAGCCTGGGGCTGTCGCAGAACAGTGGCAACAGCGCGCTGAACTCGGTCATCAGCGGTGGCATCGGCGACATCCGTGACTGGGTCAACAAGCTCTACGGCGAAGCCTTTGCCGCCATCTACGTCCCGCCGGGGGCCAAGGTGGCCCTGCACCTGGATCACGAAATCAGCATCGACTACGAACCCAAAGGCCGGAGAGTGAATCATGAAACCCCATCCGTTTCGGTACTGGACCTGGATTAGCCTACTGCTGTGCCTGCACCTAGTAGGCTGCACCACCAGCAAGGATGAGATGCTGCCCCATGGCGACCACACCATGCTGGATATTTGGAACAACGGTGGCGCGGTCGGCACGCAGCAGCAGTTGAGGGAGGCTCGCGGCGAACTGCGTCGGCCGGTGCTCGATCCTGAGCCCCTGATCAAGGACCAGAGCGCCTACACCCGCACGGCCGCCAACGAGATTCGCGCTCAGTTCCCGCGCCTGCCCAATCCTGACCTAGTGATGTACGTCTATCCGCACCTGGCAGGCACCCAGCAGGCGCCGGTGCCTGGCTACTCGACCGTATTTCCGCTGTACGAAAAGGTCCAGTACGCACTGCCCGGCGAACGCCTGGATGATCTGTGATGGACGAGGGTGCCGATCGTGCTCCGCCACGCTGGCAGCCCTGGCGCGCGGCGCAGCGTCGGCGCGCAACACGTGCGGACGAGGCTGCGCAGTACGCGCACAACCCCAGCTTCACCGACCACTTGCCTTGGGTCGAATACCTCGAGGAGGAGCAGTGTTTTCTGCTCGACGACAACCGCTCGGTGGGCGCCGTGTTCGAGTTGCAGCCGATCGGCACCGAGGGCCGTGAGCCTGAATGGCTGATGGCAGCGCGCGACGCGTTGGAAGATGCGCTGCAGGACAGCTTCGACGAGTTCGACCAGGCACCCTGGGTGGTGCAGTTCTTCTGCCAGGACGACAGCGACTTTTCCCCGTACCTGGAGCGCCTGGAGCAATACGTTGCACCACGAGCGACAGGGACACCCTTCACCGCTGCCTTCCTTGCTTTGATGCAGCGCCACCTCGACGCCATTGCCAAACCGGGTGGGCTGTTTGACGACCCTGTCGTGTCGCACCTGCCCTGGCGCGGCAGCAATCGGCGGATTCGGCTGGTGGTCTATCGCTGGCTCGGTGACCAGGCCGACGAGGGCGGCCAAAACCCCGCTCAGTTGCTGGGAAGGACCTGTGACCGCCTGATGGCCTCGTTGCAGGCCTGCGGGGTCAATCCTCGTCGGCTGAACGGGCGTGACTTCTACGCCTGGTTGCTGCCTTGGTTCAACCCGGCCCCGACCCTCACTGGCGAATCACCGGCGGCATTCTATCGACGCGTGCCTTACCCGGAGACCGAAGACGGCGATGGGCTGTCGCAGCCGTTCGACCACGACTTTGCCGAGCGGCTGTTCTTCCACGAGCCGCGCTCGGACAGCGAGCAGGGGCTATGGTACTTCGATCAGCAGCCACACGCGGTGATGGTGGTCGACAAACTACGCAGGCCACCCCACATCGGCCAGCTGACCGGCGAAACTCGTAAAGGCGAGGCGCTCAACGCCCTGTTCGATCAGCTCCCCGAGCAGGCCATCCTGAGTCTGACCTTGGTGATTACGCCCCAGGATGTGCTCGAGGAGCAGCTCAACCGCCTGGCGCGCAAAGCCATCGGCGAAAACCTCGCCTCGACCCAGACCCGTCAGGACGTGGAAGAGGCCCGTGCGCTGATCGGCCGCCAGCACAAGCTGTACCGCGGCACCTTGGCACTGTACCTGCGTGGCGCCGATGAGCCGCAATTGCGCCAGCGCTCAATCCAGGCCGCCAACGTACTGCTCGGCGCCGGCCTGCAACCGGTGCGTGAGGGCGATGAAGTAGCCGCCTGCAACAGCTACCTGCGTTGGCTGCCGATGGTCTACAACCCCGCGCGGGATAAACGCAACTGGTACACCCGGCTGTTGTTCGCTCAGCATGTCGCCAACCTGCTGCCGCTGTGGGGGCGTAGCATCGGGACCGGCAACCCAGGGATCACCTTCTTCAACCGAGGTGGTGCGCCGCTGTCGTTCGATCCCCTATCCCGCTTCGACCGCTCCATGAATGGCCACCTGCTGTTGTTCGGCCCGACCGGCGCCGGCAAGTCGGCCACCCTGGTTTCGATCCTGATGCAGGTCATGGCGGTATACCGACCACGGTTATTTATCGTCGAAGCCGGCAATTCCTTCGGCCTGCAGGGTGACTACTTCGCCACCCTCGGTTTGAGCGTCAACAAGGTTCAACTCAAACCCGGCAGCGGCTTGAGCCTGGCCCCCTTCGCCGATGCCCGGCGGCTGATCGAGCGCCCCGACCAGGTCGCCAGTCTGTCGACCGAGGATCTGGATGAGGAGGCTTCGGGCAGCGACGAGCAACGCGATGTGCTGGGCGAGCTGGAGATCACCGCCCGCCTGATGATCACCGGAGGCGAAGCCAAGGAAGAAGCACGTCTCACCCGCGCGGACCGCAGCCTGGTCCGCGAGTGTATTCTCGACGCCGCCCGGCACTGTGCGGCCAATGACCAGCAGGTGATGACGCGCCACGTTCGTGATGCCCTTCGCACGGTGGCCAGCGACGCCCACCTGCCCGACAAGCGTCGCGAGCGAGCCCAGGAAATGGCCGAGTCCATCGACCTGTTCTGCCAGGGCTTCGAGGGTGCGCTGTTTGACCGACCGGGCACGCCCTGGCCGGAAAGCGATGTCACGATCGTCGACCTTGCCACCTATGCCCGCGAGGGCTATGAAGCGCAGATGTCGATCAGCTACATCAGCCTGATGAACACGGTGAACAACCTTGCCGAACGCGACCAGTACCTCGGTCGGCCGATCATCATGGTCACTGACGAAGGCCACATCATCACCAAAAACCCTTTGCTGGCGCCCTTCGTGGTCAAGGGCACCAAGATGTGGCGCAAGCTCGGCGCCTGGTTCTGGCTCGCAACGCAGAACCTGGCCGACTTCCCCGACGCGGCGCAGACCATGCTCAACATGATCGAGTGGTGGATCTGCCTGAATATGCCGCCAGCTGAGATCGAAGAGATCGCCCGCTTCAATAAGCTCACGCCGGCCCAAAAAAACCTGTTGCTATCGGCGAGCAAGGCCTCGGGCAAATACACCGAGGGCGTGGTCTTGTCGAAGCAGCTGGAGACGCTGTTTCGCGCAGTACCACCAAGCCTGTACCTCGCCCTGGCCATGACCGAGCCCGAGGAAAAGGCTCAACGTTGGCGGTTGATGGAAGCCCATCAGCTGTCCGAGCTGGAGGCTGCGCTTCGGATTGCGGCAGAAATCGATCGCCTACGCGGCATGTCCTGAATCTCGGAACACACGATGTTCTGGGCCTGCAGATCAGTAAAAATCGACAGGAGTACATTTGTACTCATTCAGTGATTTTGGACAAACCGCAGCCTTACTCTGGCGACTAAAGAAAGCGAACGTACGAGTCTCGGTTTGTCCGTCTCCCTCCTCAGCCTGATCCGCGATGCTGCAACTCGGCGCATGGATGCACACCGTTGCCACTTGCCGAGCGCTGCCGATGAACCTGACCGCCCGATGCCTAACGCCACAGCCGAAAAAAACTGGCCGAGGTCGCGCCTTTATCGCGATCGCGTTGCTTGTGGCTGCCGAGCAGTGCCTGGCGCTGACCACCCCCGCCATCATTGCCTCCACCACATCACTGCAGTGTCTGGAGTACCGCGTCGTCGGGATTTGCTATTGGCTACTGTGTACGCCCTTTGGCTGCACGGTGCGAACCTCACCCAAGGTCCGTCACTTCATTCCCGAGTTGGTGGTGTCGAGCTATTCCGACACCGGCAGTAACCCGTGGGGCGAGATGTCTGCTTTGTCGGCGCCGACCACCCTGTCGCAAGGCGGCGGCAACCTAATCACGCCCTCGCCGCAGCGCAACAACCTGCCGCGCTTCAAGAATGTCGACGGCATCGGACATCCTGGCGGCGCTGCACTGACGGCCGTGGCACACAGCTTCGGCTATGCATGTCCAAGCGGGGCGGTGCCACTTGCGCCCTACTACCTCAGCACGCTCGATCCACTGGCCTGGCGCCACGCCATCCCCGAGTCCGTCTATCCGCAAGCGCTTATTCCGGGCATGCGTGAGATCGGTAGCCAAGCCCTCGGCAACATGTGGGGCAGCATTTACCCACGACAGGGTTTCCTGGTACAGCCCGACGACTTCAAGGCCGCCGCAGTGATGGCGCAGCGCGCCAGCGACTTCATCACCCGCGTTGGTCAGCCGCATGTGTATCTGCCGCTGCAGCCGATGCCATCGCCCGGCTATTGGCCGCCGCTGCCGGTGATGGAGAACAACATCAACAACCACCGTTGGCAGTTGCTCGCACCGATGATGCAGAGCACCTGCGCCATCTTCCCGAGCGCCACCGTCCAGAGTGCCGAGGGCGCCTACGCCTGGTCGCTGTGGCGGCCGTATCGCTGCTGCCAACGCATGGGGCAGACCTTCCTGTTCAGCATCGACTTTGATGGAGGCCAGTGATGAACACCCTCTCGTTCGGGTTGGTATGTCTTGTCGTGTGCACCGCTGGCCACGCCGCCGAGAGTGGCTACCACTTGGGCGACCAAGCCCAGGTGTTGGACGATCGAGTGATGTACACCATTGGTGGTGGATCGGCGTCAGGCGCGCCCTCCTCGCTCTACCGCCCTAGCGGACTCGGCGTCGGCCTGTCCTGGCGCGCGAACATGATGTGCGGAAACATGAACCTCTCCAACACCCTGCAGAACCAGCTCAACGGTGCCACCCAGGGCTTCCAGCAGATCATGGGCAAGGTCATCCAGAACGCCACCCAGGCGGTGATGTCGCTGCCGGCAATGATCATCCAGCGCGCCAACCCCGGGCTGTATGAACTGCTGAGCAACGGCGTACTGCAGGGACGCATCGACTTCGACCGCTCCAAACTCACCTGCCAGGCGATGGCGGCGAAGATGGCTGACAAGGTGGATCAGGCCGGTTGGGGAGCACTGGCGCAGAACCAGGAAATGCAGCACAACCTGGAGCAGTCCGACGGTGATGCCGTGACTGCGGTGAAAGACACCGAATCCAACAACGGCAACAAGGGTGTCAGCTGGATTGGCGGGCAGAAAGCTGGCGGCCATGGCCAGGCGCCGATCCGGGTGACCGCGGACGTGGTTAAGGCGGGTTACAACCTGCTGCACAACCGTTCGGTCGAGGACACCTCGGCGGTCGGTTCAGTTTGTCAGAACGGCGCGATTTGCCAGGCTTGGTCGAGCCCCGACGAGGCAGCTGAGTGGGCCACTCGTGTGCTCGGCGAATCCGAGGTGGAGACCTGCGATGACTGCGAGGCGCTGCGCGTGAGCGCGGGTGCAGGGCTCACACCATTGATCCAGGAAACCTACACGCAGCACCTCGAGGGCTTGCAACGCATGTTGTCGGGCGCAGAAGAGCCCACCCCAGAAAACCTCGCCAAAGTCTCCAGCCCCTTGCTGCAGTTCTCGCGTGGCGTCATCGAGGGCCTACGCGATGACCCCGACCAGAACCTGCTGGCCCGACGTTTGGCCAGCGAGACCGCGTTGTCGAGCGTGATCTACAAAGCGATGCTGCTGCAGCGCACATTGCTCGCCGGTAGCCGAGAGCCCAATGTGGCGTCGGCGCAGCCCGCCACCACTGCCCTCAACGGCAATGTCGAAACCTTGGAGCGCGAGATCCGCCTGCTGCAAACGGAATTGCAGGTTCGCCAAGCCCTGGCCACCAACACCGCCAGCCTGGTCCTCGATCGCCACGCCGGCGGCGCCGATGCCTCACGCAATATCGACCAGCGCGATCCACGCCCAGACCGCCTGCAGCGAGCGGATCAGGGAAGGAGCACGCCATGATGCCGTTTTCTGTGAAAAGCTCGGTCGTTCGGGGCCTGCTGATCCTCGCCGTCATGATGGTCATGTTGCTGGTTGCCGGAATGGCGCTGCAGCTGAGCGGCACCCAGCTGGATTGGTTCGAGAACGCCCGGGGGAGCACGCCCTATTTCGCCTACTGGCGAGCCCTGCTATACAGCCTGATCTTCGCCGGCTGGACCGCAGCACTCCGCTTGCGGCCGCCCCCTGAAGACCAGCGACGGCTCTTGCGCCTGGGCCTGATCGGTTTCGGCTCGATCATCCTGGTCGAACTGTCGCGTGTGTGAGGTGCAGCCATGAACATGAGCACCAACAGCTACCTTGAGTACTACCTGTCGCTGCTGGCCTGGATCATCAACAACGGCATCTGGAACACGCTGGCGGACACCGGGCTGTTCGCTGCGCCGTTTGGCGCGATCATCCTGCAGGAGTGGTTATCCGCCCGCCAACAGGGGGCCGACGAAGGTAACAAGGACTTGCTGTCGATTCCCCGCGTCGAGAACCGGCTGTGGATGAGCTACATCGTCATCCTGTTTGGCTGCATGCCGTTTTTCCCGCTCAACCTGTCCTCCGTAACCTTCGACGATGCGGCGAGCCAGCGCTGTGGCGTGTCGATGGCCAAGCCCGCCGACACAGCCTGGGGAACCACCTTCAATACCATCGGCGAGAAATCCGCCAACGTGCCGGTGTGGTGGTACCTGGTGCATGCCATGAGCAAGGGCATCACCGCCGCAGCGACGGCATCGATACCCTGCGCGCCCGACATCCGCGCGATGCGCATGGAGATCGACAGCTCGCGGATCAATGACCAGGTGCTGCTGCAGGAAGTCGCCGACTTTACCCGTGACTGCTACGGCTTTTCGCGTTCGCGTCTGTTTACCAACCGCCCCGAGCTGGACGAATCGCAGAGCTACGATGCGTCCTGGATTGGGTCGACTTACCTACTCGACACGCCGGGCTACTACGACACCGATCGCTCGCGCACGCCCCGGGTTGATTGGCCATATGACGAGACGCGGGACACCTCCCTGCCCCGGTTGGACAACGGTGCGGGCTACCCAACCTGCAAGCAGTGGTGGAGCGATGCCACGGTGGGCTTGCGCGACCGCCTGGTCGCCGAGGTCGATCCCAATCTGCTCACGCAGTTGCGCGGTTGGCTGACCGGACACAGCTCCACCGAAATCGAAAACGCTACCCTGCGTGAACTGGTTAGCCCCCGCCAGCAGTCATTGAGCATGGCGCCTGGTCAGGTGTTCCAGGACTATGGCAGCAGCGCCCGAGGGGGCTCATTGACACAGGGGCTCAACAACCTGGCGACCAACACCGGCCTGGCCCTGGGCTCGTTCAGCAATTTCCCGGCGATGAATGCGCTGCGCGCGGCATTACCAATGGTGCAGGCCTTCCTAATCATGGGCACGATCATCAGCTTGCCACTGGTGCTGCTGATCAGCACTTACCAACTCAAAGCGCTGATGACGATCACCTTTGCGTTGTTCACCCTGCACATGTTGACGTTCTGGTGGGAGCTCGCCCGCTGGCTCGACTCGAGCATGCTCGACACGCTGTACCACCAGGTCTCTGCCACGGACGAGGCGCTTTTAACATTGCCAACGGCAGGGTTCATGGATGGGACGGTCACCGCGCAGGTGATCGAGTACGTCATGGGCGCAATGTTTGTGTTATTGCCAATGTTCTTCATAGGAGCAATGAGTTGGGCAGGCTACAACGTAGGAAGCGGCATCCAAAGCCTCCTGGCGAGAGGTACAGAGGCGGCTCAGACTCAGGCAGGAAAAGGTTCTTCCCAAATCATGGGTGGAGTTCGTAAATTGAAATAGCTCGTTATCTGAGCGACCCGTGTTCGTCGTACAGCTCTGGATACTTGTGCTGATGTTGAGGATGGCTTACCTGATGTACGCCAGGCTCCTCATCGTCATCATGCGTAGCGATCGGCAACGCGGCAAAGGCCCACAGAGCAACCATTCCGATCGCCAGGAAGAAAGCGACTGATGCGACAGCAAGCAAGAGAATCAACTTAACGGTCTGCATACCCAGTCGGCGATACCCAAACGGCACGCTCGCCAAAATCGATGAGTGCATAACGCTGGCTTCTAGCTGATTCACCAATCGTCCCGCACGACCTGCGGCACGAATCAAGAACTTGCCGAAAGGCGTATGGCTGGTGCTTGAAGAGGCTGGGGCCGTCATTTTCGTACCTCCGTTTACTTCACCGCACTTGCGGCCAAACCGCTTCAGACAGTTTGGATCCAAGCTCTAGCTTACTCCTCTCCCACTGATTTCCATGACCGTTGATCACTTGGTTTATGCTGCTGATCGCCAGTGGCACCGCATGGATTGACGCAGTACCCCCTTCTGAAAATCACCATTGACGCGATGCCACCCCCCTTGATACACCAGACCTGCAAGCGCTGGAAACCCAGCACCCCAGGTGGCCACAACCTTCAAGGCCACATCACTCCCGTGATGGTTGTCCCAAGGGCGATTAGCGTTCGGTGGCTCGCCCGGTTACCGCTCCCGCGGTGATGAGCGCTCTTACACATCAGCCTCACGGAGCCCCGCTCTGATGAAGCACCTTTCCATTTCCGTGCTGGGAATTCTTCCCGCATGGGTGGCATTCCTCCGCACTGCCTGGAGGAACTCACCATGTTGCGCTTCATAGGAACTGAACTTCACGCTGTCTTGACCGAGGCGGCCGTAATCGGCTGTCGAGTCGTCTTGGTCGAAGACCACGGTGTCTACCTCATGTCCGAGTTTGGTGAAAGCAAACCCGACGGAGGTAGCCGCAAACACATTGCCTACGCCATGGGCTGCAACCCTGAAGTCGACGACTTCGACGCTTGGTGGAATCGCGCACGCAGTGAATTCGGTGGCGACGATTTTGCCGAGTACTTCGACCTTGATGATCCGGTTCTGGAAAGCCTACGCGGCACCAACGGGTCGCTGGTAGTTGAAGCCACATCCACGCATCTGTTCATCGCTGCCGAGATTGCCCTCCAGGAAATCTTGAATGCTCTCGCAACACCCGCGATGTTCCAGAGAAGCACGCGCTTGTGCTCTCTGGGATATCGCTCCTTTCAATCGCTACGCCAAGAGCAGCGAACCATTTATCTGGAATTTTGAGATGGAAAGCCTTCGCCGGAAGCGGGTGGAAACTCGACCTCCTCGGTGCCCTAGATTGGGCATTGACCCCACAGGCAAGCGCGTTTTAATTCTTAGACACGCCCAGTTCACAGTGTGAGTTGTGGCGATGGGACTTCCCCCGAGCTGTTCGTGAAGCCATCGCTGGATCAGCTCCCGGGAGGCACCAGTGCCCAGGAATAACCGCTCCTTACCCGCCATTGTCTTGAGCCCAGGGGTATGGCAATTCATCGCCGAGGTTGGTACGGCTACTGACGCAGTCGAGCAATCAGGGCAGCGCTTGCAAGCCGTCTTGGGAATCGCCTTGGCTTCAGTAAGTCGTCGCCACTTGCGCCAATCGCTCGATTTGCTGCTCGGTCAGCCTTCCCAGCGCGAATCGCACTCATCGGCGGCAGCCACTCAGCTACAGGTAACTCACATCACACCAGCGACCGGCCCTGCTTTTCTCCACATCAGGTTGCCACATGAGGTCGGTGTGGACATCTCATCAGCCTGAACACCCGCACTACCACTGTCCACTTACCCCACCGGGAACCCTTCCCGGCCGGGCAGCGTTCCCCCTCTTTGACTGGAGAACGTCATGTCCGATATCTACCTGGACGTCACCAACAAGATTGTCAGTGCCCTGAGCCAAGGGGTAATCCCCTGGATCAAACCCTGGACCACTTCAGGCTCAAGTGCTGACGCACCTTTCCCCATTAACGCGATCACCCGGCGCCCCTACGCCGGCATCAACATTCCACTGCTATGGGCCGAAGCCCGCCTGCGCGGGTACCACCAGGATCGGTGGCTCACCTACAACCAAGCCCGCAAAGCTGGTGGCCACGTGCGCAAGGGCGAGCAATCGACCCTCGCGGTGTTGTACAAACCCATGAGCAAGGAAGCGCACGACGAAGACGGTCAGGTCGTCCGTGATGAGCAAGGTAACGTCAAGATGGTGCAGTTCGCACTGCTACGGACGCATTGCCTGTTCAACATCGAGCAGACCGAGGGACTACCCAACGAGGAACAGCAGCACGGCGAGGATGAAGATCCGGTGGCGTTCATCGATCATGCTCCTGCCGAGCGTCTGTTGGCCGCCAGCGGCGCACGCATCGAACACCGCTACGGGGATGACGCGTTCTATCTACCGATCCGGGATCTCATCCAATTACCCACCAAGGCCCAGTTCGTGGACGTCGGCAGCTACTACGCGACCGCGCTGCATGAGCTGACCCACTGGTCGGGTCACCACGCCCGCCTCAACCGAGAGGGCATCACGGGCGGGCACGCGTTTGGATCTGCAGCCTACGCCTTCGAAGAATTGGTCGCGGAGATGGGTGCAGCATTTCTCTGCGCCCTCACCGGCACCCAGGGCGAGTTGCGCCACGAGGAATACCTGGCGTCCTGGTTGAAAATCCTCAAGGAAGACAAGCGGGCCATCTTCCGCGCCAGCGGTCAGGCACGTGAGGCTTCCGAGTACCTAGTAGCGCTGCAGTCGGATCACTCCAGCGAAACGACCGAACGGCTAACGGCATGACTTTTCACTTCAAATACAAAGGCCCCAACCGGGGCCTTTGTATTGCCTGCAACGCCGAGCATCGGTCGCTGCGATTAAGCACGCGATTACTGCACCCAGCTCTCGACGACATCCGAGCCATGTTCCTGCTTCCACTGCTTGAGGATCTTGTGGTTGCCGCCCTTGGTTTCGACGATCTCGCCGCTGTGCGGATGCTTGTAGCGCTTGACCTCACGCGGCTTGCGCTGAGCGCCGGTGGCGGTGCTGGAAGTGGTCACGCTCACGCCCTTGGACGGGTCGAGAATGGTGATGACCTGGCGCAGGTTCATGCCGTACTGATCCAACAGGGCCTTGAGCTTTTGTTCAAACTCGATTTCCTGCTTCAGGCCGGAATCATTTTTCATCGCGTCCAGCTGTTGAAGTTGAGCAGCCAGTTGAGCTTCCAGTGCTTTGAATTCGGCAAGTTTGGACATGTGAAATTATTCCTAGGGTTGGAGCATGTGTAGAAATATTACCTGAGGCACAACTATTAGCCGAGTGTTAATTCGCTTTTCAGCTAACTTTTCATCCTTCAACATGTTCACATATCTATGTGACTAATCAGCCCGACAAGAACTGGCAAAGGTGGCCTACTAGTTCCCGAGGCGCGGGACTATTGCCAATCTTGAACAACATATCGCGCTGACTGCGTGGCAGCTTTTTCGCACAACGCTTGGCGGCCGATCGAATGGCTGCATCGGTACCATGAATCCGATCGACCAGTAGCACGGTCAAAATGGCATCGCTCAACGTCATCAGGCTACCTTCCTCGAAATAGCGCCGGACAGTCTACCTCCCAAGAAAAGGACGGGCCATTACGGCCCCACACGTAACCCGATGCGCCAGTCTTCGAATTTTCGCGTTCGCGAAAAGGCCCTAGAGGGTAAAGGGTAACGGAGGCAATGGAAGGGGGCACAAGGGTAAGAGCTCTATCCGAAAAGGCAAAAGGACCTTCTGAATGCAAAGCAGGTAATACGATGAAGCGCTGGTGGTTCAAACATCAAAAAGGCAATGCCGCGCAGCCCACACCCGCCCTAGCGCCCGAGGGGTTTCTCCTCCCACTCCCCGCTGAATCCCTGCTCGGTGCCGACCACCGGAAAAAGCTGCTGGAGCGCATCTGGCAATACACAGCGCTCTCCGAGCCGCAGTTCGATCAGCTCTACCTCGACCCGATCCGCCGTTACGCCAGCTATGTACAGCAACTCCCCGCCAGCGAAAGCCACCACCATGCCTACCCGGGCGGCATGCTGGACCATGGACTGGAACTGGTGGCCTGCAGCCTGAAGCTGCGCCAGTCGTACCTGCTACCCAGCGGTGCCGCGCCAGAAGACCAGGCCGCGCAGGCCGACGCCTGGAGCGCGGCGATCGCCTACGGCGCCCTGCTCCACGACATTGGCAAGATTGCCGTCGACGTGCAGGTGGAATATCAGAATGGTGAGGTGTGGCACCCCTGGCGCGGGCCTTTGGACCAGCCCTACCGCTTTCGCTACGTGGCCGGCCGCGACTACAAGCTACACGGTGCCGCTGCGGGGCTGCTGTACACCCAGATCTTGATGCCCCGCCAGCTCGACTGGTTGAGCAGCTATCCGGTCCTGTGGGGCCACTTACTCTTCCTGCTGACCGACCACTACGAGCATGCCGGCACCCTCGGTGAACTGGTGCTGCAAGCCGACCGGGTCTCCACCGCGCAGAACATCGGTGCCAACCCCACCAAGGCCCTGCAGGCACCCAAACACTCCCTGCAGCATCATCTGCTCACGGGCCTGCGCCATCTGGTCAAAAATGAGTTCAAGCTCAACCAGCCCGGTGCGGCCGGCTGGCTCACTCAGGACCATCTGTGGTTGGTCAGTAAAACCGCCACCGACAAACTGCGCGCCTACCTGCTCGCTCAGGCGGTCGACGGCATACCCTCCTCCAACATCGCCTTGTTCGATGAGCTGCAGTCGCATGGGTTGGTAGATGCGACACCGGAAGGCAAAGCGGTATGGAGCGCCACCGTAGCAGAGGATAACTGGCAACATCGCTTTACCTTTCTTCGCCTGCAGCCGAGCCTTATTTGGGCAGATACGCCCCGGCCAGACTGCTTTAGTGGCAAGGTTGAGCCGATAACAGACGGTTGTCTGCCGACCGGTGAAACCAACGAGTCGCCTCCACATCGGCATTCAGTAGGACTCAATCAACCTGGCGCCGTGCCGCGAGATCAGGAATTCGACTACCTCGAAGGCCTCATGGACATGTTGCAAGTGCCGGACGAACGCGAGAGTGGATCAGCCTCTGAAAAGACGCAATCCGCCACTGCTCTACCACAGGATGCCGTGGGGCTGAACTTTCTCGAATGGCTGCGCGAGGGAGTTCACAGTCATCGCTTAGTGATCAACGACAGCAAGGCCAAGGTCCACACCGTAGACGGTACTTTTTTCCTGGTCACGCCAGGCATTTTCCAACGCTACGCTGCCGAGCATCCAGAGCAGTCTGATGGGGACGGCAAGATCGCACCTTGGCGCCACATTCAACACCACTTTGAGAGACTGGGTATTCATCAGAAACGAGCAAATGGACAGAATATATGGACCTGCGAGGTAAGAGGCCCTCGCAAAAAAAGTGTCCTGAATGGCTACCTTATTCTCGAAGCAGCAAGCATCGCCGATGTCACTCCAACTGAAAATCCATTTCTCTCACTGCAGAGCTGAAGATTGGTACGTGACCCTGCGATGGAAGCTGGTTGCGCTCGTAATCACCCTAATCGCGATCATGCACGCCAAGGCGCTTCCAATGGCCTAACTTCCTATGTTCTGGATGCTGAAGCATAACAAAAGTGTGGTTCCACTTAGCTAAAACGGTCTCGAAAAGGGCTTTGCCAAGTCACGTCGAGAATTGCAAGGCGATGGAAACCTTTCTGCGCTTTGGACCAGCGAGGGGCACCGTGCATTCAAGACCGAGATCATCTCCCCCGATGCAATGAAGGCACAGTCGGGCCGCCATCAGAGGGAGGCCCGTCCTCGACAATGCCTAAAACAGCGGCGCGGCAACGCTTTGAGCCGTCCCATCCCACAACGGCAACCGTATGTTTGCCAGAAGCTCATCGTCGACCACGAAGGCCAGGCTGTAACGCGCGCGGGTGATAGCCACGTAAAGCTTGTTCCTGGACTCCTCCGTTTTGTCATTGTCGAACACATTGACGTCACCGCCGAGGTACTTGAGATGTTTCTCCGGCGAGATGATCAGAATGCGATCGAACCCAAGACCTTTGCTGGAACCGAAGGTGTGACAGGAGAGGCTAGTCGGCAGGTAGCCTTTGCCCATGGACGACGACCATCGCAATACTTGCGGCTTGAACGTGGCGAGATATTCGCTCACCTGCGATGGTCTAATGACGAAGGCGCCGCAGTGGTGGGCCACCTCATCAGGAACGCCTACCACCTCTGACTGGGTTTTTTCATAGAGGCCAGGGTGTATCGTATCCGACAGATCACAGATGTCCTGGATGCATCGACGGTTCTTCGGCAGCGAGCGCTGTTCAAACTTCAAACCCTGAAAATACTGGATCTTCTGCTGCGGCGTTTCCGGCGCCTTGTGACCAAACGTAGTCGTGTAAATGGTTTGACGAAAATCACCGACACAGCAAATCGAGTCAGGCATGACCTTACTCAGCGCCTTGATGACGTCGTAATCCCAGCCCACCAGATCCTGTACCTCATCGAAAAAGACCCGCTGATAGATTTCCTTCAGCCGCTTAGCAGGAGCATTCTTCGAGGCAGCCGCGACCCTCGTCGCCAATTTCGCGAGCAAGCCTGTGTAGGCTTTTGTCTTGCAGGAGGTCAGATAATGGAGTGGGTTCAAACCGCCCTCGATCGTTTCCCCTCTATTGGGATACCAGCTCTTCGTACGAGGAATCAGGTGAGGGTTCTGTTCCGTGAACATCGTGGTAGCAATACGCTCAGGGAACACAGCGTTTTGGTACGGTCTCACCAAGTCTTCCAGGTAAAAAGAGAACAGACCTTTAACGACAAAATCGTCACTGCTTCTGCCGTACACCTCGACGAAACGAGAACGTAACTCGGCCTGGTTGCTCATCGTGTAGGTGACGACCAACACGCGGCCCCCCGCTTCGATGACCTCGATGGCATCCTCTATGATTTTGTGGGTTTTGCCCGATCCGGCTCCAGCGATCCAAAATTCATTAGCCAAAGTCGAACACCTCATCCAAGAATGCCGGATACTTGAAGTCCAGGCTCCCATCGAACAGCTTGATTGCCGAATCGACCTTGCGCGCGCCCTTGCCATTGCCCTTCACGCTTCGGAACCAATCGATCAAAAACTCACGTCGTTTGTTTAAGCCAGCCTCTTCCGTGTAAAGGTTGTACGTCTGCTTGGACAATACCTCCTTAGCAAAAGCGTTCAGCGTTTTCAGATCGACCGCGTTGGCGTAAATCATGGCGGGCTCAAGCGAAAACTCCTCATCTTTGTCCGAGGAGATGAGCTTGATGTTTGCAAAGGCCGCATAATCGTCACGGGCCTTCAACACGTTATTCTGGTAGTCGCCATCGTTATCCCTGAGGACATTGATCCGTGTGCCGATCTCTTTACCAACAGAGATGAAGGTGTCGAACCCGACCCCGCGTACCACGATTATATCGATGCCATCCTGCTCCGGCAGACGGTCATGCTTACGGTAGTAAATCTTCTTCAGCACCAACTCGTCGGACGGCCCTTCTACCAGAATCACCTTGCGCGAAAGCGCCACCCGCAAACTGTCATAGCCAGGCAAGCGTTTGAGCGTTTTGACGACATCGGGATCCAGCTTGTGAAGACGCTGGTAGCCCGACTGCACGAGGCAGATTTTATCGATGCTCAGCTTGTTAAGAACGTACGAGCTGTGGGTAGTGAGGAACAGCTGCTTGGCACCCCGCTGCTTCTCGATGTAGTGCACCAGCTTGTTGAGATTAGTGTGCGATAGGTGGTTTTCCGGCTCCTCCATCATCACTAGGTCGATGTCCTTCGACTTGTTCTGAATGGCGAGCTTGATCTGCACATTGCTCTGCTCACCTTTCCCGATGAACTGGAATGGCACGTCATCCACTTCAAGCTGCAGGCCGGTCTGGATCGAACCAGTTGGCAAAGTGCTCGCGGCGATAGAGAGTTTTTTGTCTGTGATCAGGTGATCTGCATCCAAGCCTGCGTTGACTGCTTTGACCTCACCCGAATCGTTGAACACCTGCTGATTTTCGCGGTAGTTGAGGGTCAGCTTGACCAGCTCCTCCTTGTCCAATGCGGTGTTCAAGATGGTCGAGATGTACTGGTTTTTCCCCAAAGTGGGATGAATGCGGGTCGGGTCGATGTACAACGCCCTGAATTTCTTGGCCACAGCCTTGATGGGGTTCCATCCGAAATCCAGCCACTCCAGCTTGTAGAACTCGATCGGAATGCTCGTAAGGTTCGGTTTCGTCTTCAGGTACTCGGCATAGACATCCTCAAGCGATGCATCGAAGCACCCCTGCACCGTGACACCCTGAGCATCCACCTTCAAGAAGTTGTTCGCACCACGATAGTCAGGCACGCCCTCGATGAACGCCTCGATGGCCAAGCTTGGCAGGTGCTTGGCCGATTTGTCGGAAGCCAAGAACTGCTGGACAGCGTCCTTGTTGAAGATGTCTGGTGTGAACTCAGTGTTAAAGGGACGACCACGATAGTTATTATTGAGTACGATTTCCAAAGCCTCCAAAATCGTAGTCTTACCGGCATTGTTATCGCCTACGAAGATGTTAACGTCATCGTTAAATTCAAGGTGATCATCTTTGAATTTTTTAAAATTGGTCAGCTTAATCGATTTAACGCGCACTCTAATTCCCTCTAGAAACCTCAAATAATAGCCTAACGCCACCCTCCCAGAGACATTACACAGCCCCTCCGACCCTGTCTATTGGCGAACCAATGGACGTTATTGCGATATGTGGCCATGACAAGCGCGCACGAAATCCCGCCTCTCGCAATACCTACTGGCCTCGAGCAGCGGCGCGCAGTATCCTCAGCAACACAATAGCCATTTGCCATACTGATAAGGGATGATCGTATGCTCGATTCCCGTCGCACTCTGCCCGCCGTTCTGGACCGTCACATCGAAACGGAAGACCAAGACGCCTTTGGCCATCGGCATTACGCGCAAGCATTGCGCTGTCTGATCGAAGAGGAAGGCCACAAACCGCCATTCAGCATCGGTTTGCTGGGCGGCTGGGGGACTGGCAAGAGCTCCGTCAAAGAACTCTATACGCGCGCGCTCGCGGATGACACATCAGCGGCCGGCGGGCGCCGACAAAGAGAGGAACTCTTAAACGCTGGCTGAATAGCCGTGGCTTTCTGATTGTGCAGCCGAATCGTAAGCGTCCGGCGAACTCACCTTGCGTAAGTCAGGCCGGCACCCACTGATGCGGCAGCAACTGTCCGATCTCACTGGCCCGTTGGGTCGGCAGCCGCGTCAGTACATCCTTGAGATAGGCATACGGATCATGCCCATTCATGCGTGCCGACTGGATCAAACTCATGATCGCCGCCGCGCGCTTGCCGCTGCGCAGCGACCCGGCAAACAACCAGTTCGAGCGCCCGAGTGCCCATGGCCGTATCTGGTTCTCGACCTGGTTGTTGTCGATGGGCACAGCCCCATCGTCCAAGTAGCGCGTCAGCGCTACCCAGCGTTTCAGGCTGTAATCGAGGGCTTTGGCTGTGGCTGATCCGTTGGGCACCAAGTCGCGCTGGGCCAACATCCAGTCATGCAGTGTTTTGAGGATCGGCACCGCCAATTCTTGTCGTATTCGCCAGCGCTCTTCATCACTCATGTCCCGCGCCTGACGTTCGACCTCGTACAAGCCGCTGATCGAGTGCAGTGCCTGTTCGGCCAGCTGACTTTTGTTCGCTACGTGCAGATCAAAGAACTTGCGACGGGCGTGAGCCATGCAGCCGATTTCAGTGATGCCTTGCTCAAATCCGGCCTTGTAGCCAGCGAAGTCATCGCAAACCAGCTTACCGTTCCAGTCGCCCAGGAAGTTGCGTGCATGTTGTCCGGCACGGCTTGGGCTGAAGTCGTAAACCACCGCGTTGAGCGCCGAAAACGGCGTCGTGCTGTACGCCCAGACATAGGCCCGGTGGGTTTTCTTCTCGCCTGGCGCAAGCATTTGCACCGGTGTTTCATCGGCGTGAATCACACCCTGGTTCAGCACCGCTTCACGCAGAGCATCAACTAGCGGCTGAAGTCTCACGCCAGTTTGTCCGACCCATTGCGCCAAGGTCGAACGAGCAATTGCCAGTCCGGCGCGACCAAAGATTTTCTCCTGCCGGTACAGCGGCAAGTGATCGGCAAACTTGGCCACCATCACGTGGGCCAACAAACCTGCGGTCGGGATACCTTTGTCGATAACCTGCGCCGGCACCGGCGCCTGAATCAGGGTTTCGCACTGACGGCAGGCCCATTTACCACGCACATGTTGCTCGACGGTAAATACGCCCGGCGTGTAATCCAGCTTCTCGCTGACGTCTTCGCCGATGCGTTGAAGTTGGCAGCCGCAGGCGCACTGGGTGTTTTCAGGTTCGTGACGAATTACTGTGCGTGGAAACTGCGGCGGCAAGGGCGCTCGTTTCGGGGACTGCCGTGGTTCGGCCTGTGGCGCAGCTGGGAGAAGCTGTTTCAGCTCGGCCTCGATAGCCTCAAGGTCGGTGTCGAGCAGGTCATCCAGCAAGCTGCTTTGCGCCGGGCTGATTTGCTCGCTGCGCTTGGCAAACTTGTGGCGTTTGAGCAGGGCGATTTCGAACTTGAACTGTTCGATGAGGATTTCATCGTTCTGGATCTTTCTGCTCATCGCCTCGACCTGGGACTGCAATTGCAACGCCTGTGCCGCCAAGGCACGAAGCTGTTCCGGGGTCATCTGGTCGAGGTTGGGCGAGAAAGTCATACCGCCGATTGTGCCAGAGCAGGCGCGGGACGACGACAAGTAGACCGGCCAAATGGCCGGCGGTTACAGCACGGTAATCACACCGCCTGCACCAACGCGCTGCCACGGCAGGCCCAGTACCAACGCCTGGAGTTGTTCGCTGTCGAGTTCGACCTCACTGCCATGACGAATGCCGGGCCAGTGGAACTTGCCTTGGTTCAGTCGCCGCGCCGCAAGCCAGATGCCCACGCCGTCGTGCACCAGCACTTTCATCCGGTTGGCCCGGCGATTGGCGAACAGATAAGCGCAGTGCGGCTTCGCCGCACCGAACACCGCAATCACCCGAGCCAGTGCCGTCTCGGTGCCGGCGCGCATGTCCATCGGCTCGGTGGCCAGCCAGATGTCATCGATGCGGATCATTGAGCGACAGCCCGAACAAATTGTGCGCAGCCCTCGGGATCTGAGGCTGGCCATTTCACCGTGATCACTTGCCCGGCCACGGGCAATTCGATGATCACTGACGCCTCGACTGGCCGTTTAGGTGCGGCTTTTAGCGGGACGAAAGCCGGTAGTGAAGCCGCTGCGGGCTGATCTCGATAGAGCGGCAGCCATTTGCGGATGACGTTGGCATTGATGCCGTGGCTGATGGCGACACTGGACACGGTTGCGCCAGGTTGCAGGCATTCCTGAACGACCTGGGCTTTGAATGGCTTGGGATAAGAGCTTCGTTGGCGCATGGAAATCCTGGCGATAAGGGTGATCGCGTCCGCTTAAAAATACGCGGACACCATCGCCCTTAATGCTGGAGTTCGGAAGGTGAGTTCGCCGGACGCTTACGCCGAATCCATTTGTGGACGAGGTTGGCATTGAGGCTGTAGCCCAAGGCGATATTTGCGATGGAGGCACCGGGCTCGAAACACTCCTGGATAACCTGGGCTTTGAAAGATTTGCTGTAGGTGCGGCGCTGAGGGTGCATGGAGAATCCGCTTGATAGGCCAAAAATGGTGTCCACTTAAATTAGGTACACCATGGCCTTCGGCGGTTGCGTCAGGAAGGTGTGTTGGCCGGACGTTTACGTTCCGCCGCCCTCGCCACGGGAGGTACACTAAGCTCCATCTGGTTCCATCTCGGCAGCCGTCAGAAATCGCCGTTCTAGATCGCGGATCCAAGTGAGGGTATCGAGGGTATTTTTACGGGTATATTTTCAGTTTTTTTAGCTGAAAACACCGCCCTAGAGGCTAATCCAAATGTTCTTCGGGGATCCGGACAGTCTTTAGGGGCGACGAATCCGGTTAATGGCTGAGCTTCACTACAAGACTCGACACATCGCTTGCACAGTTCTCACTACCTTGGCGATCACACAGCCCTACGGGTTGCGCTGTCGCGCAGAGATCCCAATTCGTAAGCGCCTCGCGGGCTGTATGGGAGCGGGCGTGTCGAGGCGTTGAACCGCCGCGACTAATCCAACGCGGTGGCTGGCACCGGCTACGCCGGTATTCGCGGCGGTTCGACGCCTCGACATGCCCGCTCCCACAAGCCCCCGCTAAATCAATAAGTTGTGGATTGTTATATGAGAGAGCGCCGATTCAGCTGCGTAGACACCACCCATGAAGACCCTGCCATCGGTGCGTTCCTGGGTTTGCTGGAGGCTGATATCCGAAGCGGACGCAACCTCACCACCCTGCCGGAAAACTTGGGGCAAACCATGCTCGCCAACGCAAACCACTCCGTAAACCTGGACGAAGATATCGACGGTGAGGTCGCGCTCTGATGGTGCGACATAGCTGGACCCCCAGACGACATCGGCGCTCTCACGGCGGAAATCGTCTTCTTCGAACCTCGCTTGCGCAACGAGATTGTCTATCTTGCAGGCGACACGGTTTCGTATGGGCAAGTCGCACACATCCTCGAGCACGCGCTGGGTCGTCCTTTCAAAACCAGCGTGTGGACTGTCCCGCACCTGATGGACGAATTGAGAAAAGACCCTACTCATCACATCAAAAAGTACCGTGCTGTATTCGCTCAAGGCAGAGGGGTGGCTTGGCCAAAAGCGGGAACCTTCAACGAACAGCAGGGGATTCCAGTAACCACCGCAGAGCAGTGGGCTCGGGCGAATCTTGCGAGCAAGTGAGCGCGACGACAGAAGCTGGCTTGCGAGAAACGCCTTGGCTCGACAGGGGATGCTGAACGACGAAAAGCGCAAGGCTATCCATACAGCACATCCGATCCCTGCGCCGTATTCGAGTAGGCCAGCCTGCGAAAACACGCCATACTCACGGCTTTACAACTCAGCCGTGTGTGGCCAATGTCCGAACCGAGTCGTCCAGTCCCTACCCTCTTTCGTCATTCACGCTGGCGAGAATGGCGTCAGCGGCTGGCGTTCTGGATCGGGGCGCTGCTGGTAGGGCTGGTTGCGCTGGCTTTCGCTTGGCTGGCCGACGAGGCCTTCGCCTCGTTCAAGCGTTTGGTGGTCCGGGCACCCTGGGCTCCCCTGCTGATAACCCCAGTGGGTTTTGCCCTGCTGGCCTATCTGACGCAACGCTGGTTTGAGAATGCCAAAGGCAGTGGTATTCCCCAAGTCATCGCTGCCCTGGAAATACCCTCTCGACGGCTGCGAGCCCGATTACTCTCGCTCCCTGTGGCTGCCGCACGCATGAGCCTGACTTTGGGCGCGCTGCTGGTCGGAGGCTCGGTTGGCCGCGAAGGCCCCACCGTGCATATCGGCGCGGCTGTGCTCTATACCTTTGGCCGGCGCCTGGGCCTGCATGGCCGGCGAACAATCGCAGGCCTGGTGCTCGCCGGCGGCGCAGCAGGTATCGCAGCGGCCTTCAATACCCCATTGGCGGGCATTGTGTTTGCCATCGAGGAATTGAGCCGCACGTTCGAGCAACGATTTAGCGGGCTGGTGCTCACTGCGGTACTGATCGGCGGCGCCGTCACCCTCGGCTTGATGGGGCATTACGCCTATTTTGGCGAAATCAGCGGTCGTGTGCCGACGGGCTGGGGCTGGAGCGTCGTACCGGCTTGTGCAGTGCTGGGTGGGCTGCTGGGTGGCTTTTACGCCAAGCTTGTGCTGCCAATTGACAAGGGATTGCTAGGCCGCCTATGTGCGGCACGCGGGCGTTATCCCGTGCGTTTCGCTGCGTTCTGTGGGCTGTTGCTGGCCACTTTGGGGCTCGTGTCTGGCAATCATGTATTTGGCACTGGGTACGAAGAAACACGCGCTTTGCTTGAAGGCCAGCCCATCACGGACTCAAGCTTTCTGCTGTGGAAGTTCTTGGCCAATGTCGTTTCCTACCTCTCCGGTATCCCTGGCGGTCTGTTTTCGCCCTCGCTCAGCATAGGTGCGGCATTTGCGCCCGTGTTGGGTTTGATCCCCAGTGTCGACCCGCAAGCATGCGCACTGCTCGGCATGGGTGCCTACCTGGCGGGTGTCACGCGCTCACCACTCACTGCCTCGGTCATCGTGCTTGAACTGACGCACAGCCCGGACCTGGCCATTCCCATGCTGGCAGCGACACTGATGGCCGCCGCCATCTCTGGCTGGGTATCGCCCGTCTCGCTCTATCATGCGCTGGCCAGGCAGATCATCGACAAGCTGCAGGTTCCGGCGCCGGCCGTTTCCAAACCTGGCGCTCGCGAGCAGTGAATAATCCTGCTTTTCCCGCCTGATGACACGCGCCTGGGACTCGAGCATCCGGGCCGAAAAATGGGTGTTGGCCAAGGTCCTGACCAGCGGATGCACCCAAGTGCATGTTCATACCGTCGCGCATTGTGCCGACAGTGTTCGCCTGGAGCATCATGCCCGCCCTGCAAAGCACCTACCCTCCCCCGGTCAACGGTGTAAACCCGCCACCCCGCCACCCGATCCCATGGAAGCCCTGGACATGCTTACCCACTTCAGACCTGCCGAGGCCTCGGACGCGCCCGATATCGCGCGCTTCTTTCAACTGACATCAGAAGGCATGGCCGATTACATATGGAGCAAGCTGGCCGCGCCGGGAGAAGCATTGCTGAGTGTGGGTGCGGCTCGCTATGCCAGGGAACAGGGCGATTTTTCATACAAGAACTGCCTGATGGCCACCTGCGAAGGTCGCGTCATCGGCATGATGCACAGCTATGCACTGCATGCGGCCCCTGACCGGCAGGTCGAGACAGATCCGGTACTCGCGCCTTACGCCGACATGGAAATACCCGACACCCTGTACATCTCCAGCCTGGCCCTGGATGAGGCCTGGCGCAGCCAGGGCCTGGGCGTGCAGTTCCTTCGCCACGCCCAGCAACGCGCCGAGGACCTCGGCTTGCAGGGCCTGTGCCTGATCGACTACGCGGAAAACCACGGTGCACGGCGCTTCTACGAACGCCATGGCTTCAAGATCGTGAAAACCTGCCAGATCGTGCCGCACCCGATGCTCGCCGTCACCGGCGAAGCCTATTTGATGTATCGCCCTAACCCCCAACCCGCTCGAGAAATAACCATGACCCAGAAACTGACCGTGTTCCGCGAGATGGATATCCAACCGGTGCGCGACCTGCCCTTCTTCGAAGAGGTGGTGGAAGGCGACCCGCACACGCTGACGTCCAAGTACTACCACGATGAACAGCAGGGTCGTATTTCCGGCGAATGGGAGGCCAGTACCGGAGCGTGGCGTATCGACTACAAAGTCTGGGAATTCTGCCATGTGTTAAGCGGGCGCTGCGTGATCGAGCTCGACGGCTGTGCGCCGGTCACCCTCGCCGCTGGCGACACGTTCATCATCGAGCCCGGCGCCAAAGGCAAGTGGACTGTGCTGGAGGACATGAAAAAGAACTTCGTGATCCTCGTGCCCGCAAACTAGTCGGCGCAGGCGCGTGGGCGCGCCTGTCAATTCAGCGGCGTGACGCTTCCACGGCGCTGAATACCAGCATGCCCACGAGCATGGCCGCCACGAACAGCCAGGCTTGCCAGTAACCGCCTACCAGCAGCACCAGTGCCGGGCCCGGGCAGATGCCAGCGATCCCCCAACCGACCCCAAACATGAGGCTGCCGCCCACCAGCCGCCGGTCGATGTCGCGCCGCGTCGGCAACTGCATCCGGCCACCCAGCAACGCCACGCTGTGCCGCCGCGCCCAGGTCATGGGCAGCAAAGCGATGCCGATGGCGCCAACCATGACCAGCGCCAGCGAGGCATCCCAGCGCCCGGCCAGGTCGAGAAACCCGAGCACTTTCGCGGGGTTTGCCATGCCGGATAGCAACAACCCCAGGCCAAACAACACGCCAGCCAGAAAACCACTGAGCCGCTGCATGTCAGTTACCTGCCAGCACATGACGAAGGATATAGACGGTGGCAAACCCGGCCACCATGAAACTCAGCGTTGCTACTGCCGAGCGCGGCGACAATCGGGAAAGGCCACACACACCATGGCCGCTGGTGCAGCCTGCAGCGTAACGGGTGCCGAGGCCGACCAGCAGCCCGGCGACCACCAGCCACCCGGGCGAAACCGTAAAGTGCGCAGACGGCAGGGCCGTAAACAGTTGCCACAGCAACGGCGCGGCGAGGATGCCGAGCAGGAATGACGCTTTCTCGCCACGCCCCTCCCCGCCACGTTGCAGCAACGACCCGAGCAGGCCGCTGATACCCGCGATACGCCCATTGGCCACGGCAAACAGCGCAGCAGCCAGGCCAATCAAGGCGCCGCCTGCCAGCGCCGTCCAAGGGGTGAAATCGTTCATGCACAACGCCTCGAAAAATGCCACGTAAGGGAAACACCGACGTCGACATTATGGCATTGCTGGCAGGCAGCCTCCATTGACGGTCGCGAACAGTGCCTGTGCCAACGCACCGCAGGTGCTGTCGTGCAGCCCATCACAACTGCCAAGTCAACCTTGAGAACGCTCAGGCGAGATCACCAGCACACTGGACGACAAGCGATGCAGTACCCGTTCGGCCGTACTGCCAATGAACCAGCCGATACCACGGTGGTGATAACTGCCCATCACCAGCACGTCGGTGTCATGGTTGTCCATGAACAGGGCCAGCGCCTTGGCCGGGTCACCGATGCGCATATGACGGTGCTCGACCGCTATGCCGTTACGCTCGGCCAGCGCCTGGAAGGCATCGCTCTGGGCTTCATGAAGTGTGTGCGCCAAGTAGGAGTCGAACAGGAAGGCGTGTTCCCGACTACCGTCGGCGTCCAGGTACATCGAGCCCAGGTCGTAGGCATAGAGCAACTCGATTTGCGCATTGCACTGCAAGGCCAGTTTCAGCGCATCGCTGATGATCTGGTCATTGAAACCCTCGATCTGATCCTCTGGCCTGGACAAGTCCACCGCCGCCAGGATGGTGCGGGGCCATGCTCGGCAGACTTGACGTTAGTCAACTGACGCGCTCACGACAACGGCATTCATCCCAACGCGGGTATTTGACGCAGATCAACCGGTTGCCGGACGCCAGGCACAACCTGACCCCATCGCAACGCCCTCACCCGTCAGGCAAGGTATCGTCAACCTGCGCGGCAGCCTGGTGGAAACACTCGACATGCCGGCTCTGCTGGCCCTGGAGAAAGGCGAGCCTGCCAATGGAAGACTGCAAGCCCTGACCGTGCCATGCTAGATACGCTGATGGCAGTAGCGCCGCTGCTGCGCAATCGATAGAGGTTCACTAGCATGGACGACACACTCGCCAAACTCGACCACTACATCGAAACCCTCGGCCCCATCGCCGATGCCCTCGAGCAGCAGGTTGGCCCCTGCCCCGGTACGCGCCCAGCGCTGATCGCGTGGCTGATGGAATGGAAGGGCAGCCACCCGGCACACAGTAAAATCGAGGGTGATCCGCCCTGCTTGCCTGCCAGCCTGAAAGCGGCCTACCGCCAATGGGCGAAACTGCCGGCCAGCGAATAAAGGTAATCAGCCCGCTTAGCGATTGCCGCAGGCCGCTGCGCACGGAGCATTGCGAGGTTACCTGCGGTCGAACGCTGCTGGAGACCGATGGCGACCTCAGCCAGTACCTGTACCCTGCCGAGGTCACCCGCCCGGGCTTGTCAGTACTGCCCGCCGAACACCGGCCCGAATACAGCTCGCCGCCTGCGGCCGGGCTATATAGCTGCGGGGGCTGCGGCTTTGCGACCTACCATGAGGCTGAAGATACGCGCTGCTGCAAACGTTGTGGCCATGGCGTCTGGTCGCCGGCCCTGGACGCCTTGCCCAGCCGATAAGGCAGGCTGCCAAAGCCGGCAAGGCTAGAGCTTGAAGCGGACATGAATACAGCTCTTGCTGGCCTGGCGGTCGATGGTCACCGCGGCGCTACCATACCCGGAATAGCTTTTGACCAGGCGCATACCCAGGCCGGTGCCCGTCGGCTTGGGGTAGTTGTCCGGGAAGCCATCGCCTTCATCGCGAACGGTGAGCAATGCATGGTCGCCTGCATGCTTGACCAGCACCTCAATGGTGCCTTTGCCGTACTTGAGCGCGTTGGTGATCAGCTCGGAGATGACCAGGCCCAGGGGCGCCATACGTTCAGGCGGCAGCACGAAATCATCTGCCTCCAGAACGATCTTGCGGTCTGCCAAGGCCTTGCCCAAATCGCCGAGCAATGCATTCAGATATTCTTCAGCATGCACGTCTTGGTCTTCAGCGGTCTGGTACAGCCGCTCGTGAACACTGGCAATGGTGACTACCCGGCCAGCCGCGGTTTCAAGCTGCAGCTTGACCGCCGCGTCGGCTGCCAGGTTTGCCTGCAGCAGCAGCAGTGTGTTCACCAGGTGCAAACTGTTCTTGACCCGATGATGAATCTCCTCCAGATAGAGGTCGCTGCGGTCTTGCCTGGTGTTCTGCGCCTCGATCAGGGACAGCAGTTGGGCCTCGTACTGATGCCGTGCGGTGATGTCGCGCGAAACGGCGATCACTCGCTCAACCTGGCCATTCACGCCCATGATCGGCGCCACCGTCACATCCCACCATCTCGGCTCAGTAGCCGATAACGGGCAATACGCTTCGAACCGAATGGTCTCGCCAGCGCCGACTTTACCCAGCGCCTCCCACACAATCGACCTCGATTCCTCTGGCCACAGCTCATGCCAGCCCTGGCCTGTGACTTCGGCAGCGCTGGCGTTCATGAAGGTCAGGCCAGCTTCGTTCATGAATTCGATGTGCCCGTCGGCAGACATGATCTCCACCCAGTCAGGGCTGGCATTGAGGATCGTCTCGGAATAGGGGTCGGGGTGAGGCGCCTCGACCCCTGCGGCAATCCGTTCGGCAGCCAGTGAAATGACGGTAGCGATCCCTTCCAGGAACACCAGGTCGCTTTCCACGAAATCCTCACCGTTGCTGCTGTCGGCCTCAAGCACGCCGAATGGGCCGAGTACACCGCGAATCGGTACATTGATCGCGCGCTCGATACCGTATTTTTTCAGCAGCTCAGGGGTGCGGAACCTATTTTCCATGCCCAGATGGTTCGACAGTACCGGCCTGTAGGTGGCCAGCGCATACCCTGCCGGGCTGGCTTCATCTGCACCCACGGTAGCCCTGCCGATGTCTGCAGCATCCCAGCCAACCCCATGGGACAGGACGAAACCGTCGCCGTCCAATTCAGGCTGGAGCACCTTGGCGTAGCGCGTATTCATGCCCTCGGCAACCACTTCACAGGCGCGCGTCAGCAGCAGGTCGAGTCCTGTGACCTGCAACGACACCACGCCAAACTCGACAACCAGCTCATGTTGTCGGTGAAGGCGTGCATGGGTTCGATTCAAGGCTGCACGGATCGTTTCGTCCGTAGGTAGCTGCTGCATAGGGTTCCCTTTGTAGTGTGCAGGAACGCGTCCAGCCTCCATACGCAGCGAAGGCGGTTCGCTTACCGCCCTCCTACAATAGCCGCTAATCGATGTACGCGCGCCAGTGCTCGCCCCGCTGCGCCAGCGTAGGGCTGGACGTCAATGGTCACTTTACGCGGTAAATTCAGGGGGCGGTGCATATTATGACGAGGCGTGCAGCAGCGCTGTGCCTGTTCAGCCGGTGGGTGGCGCCCCCTGCAGCGTTGCTACAGCTCATACGGGGTGGCCATGGGCCGCGTAGCACGCTGGCTCAAACCTTCTACCGCGGTAACCCGGGCAATTTCAATACCATTGCGCACGATGACAACCACCGTGCCATAGATGACTTGTTCGAGGATGTACTCAAGGCTGGTCTGGGCTTCGGACAGGTCATATTTGACGTGGTGCACGATGGCGTTCCTTTTGGGAGGTTCGATTGGGGTGAGGTTCACCCCGCAGGCAAGCGGCCCGTGTAAGGCCAGATGCTGGTCAATATGATGATGCGCCCGCCGGGGAATGTGCTGCCTAAAAACGCCACCGCTGAAAAGATTTTCGATTGTTTATTCTGATTTTCCAGAATTTGCACATTATCTATTCATTGAGGTGAATGTCTGATCACTTCACAGCCCCATCAGGGCAAGCGCAAACCGGGGCCGGGTCGCGAGGCCCTCAATGCATTTTCACGCCTGCAGAGAAAGTCTTGCTTCATGCAGGCTGTTTTTCCAATCACTTGAAATGCTTAGCCTGCACCCACTTTCCCAGCCTCTGGATACAACCCATGAAAGCCGTCGTCTATACCCAACCCGGTTTGCCCATTCAGGACCCACAGTCGCTCTACGACACAGAATTGCCCGCGCCCCAGGCGGGTGCCAGGGATCTGCTGGTCGAGGTCAAGGCCATTGCGGTAAACCCGGTCGACACGAAAATACGGGCAAGCCGTGGCGGCCAACAGCCACAGGTGCTCGGCTGGGACGCTGTCGGGGTTGTGCGCGAGGTAGGCCCTGAAGTGACGTTGTTCCGGCCCGGCGACGAAGTGTTCTACGCCGGTGCCATCGACCGCCCGGGCAGCTACAGCGAGCTGCATGTAGTTGACGAGCGTATCGTCGGGCACAAGCCCCGTAGTCTGAATAACGCTGATGCTGCGGCGTTGCCGTTGACCTCCATCACCGCCTGGGAGTTGCTGTTCGACCGCCTGGGCATCGCAGAGCAGGCTGGCCAAGGGCAAAGCCTGCTGGTGGTCGGCGCTGCCGGCGGGGTGGGCTCCATCCTGATCCAGCTTGCCAGCAAGCTTACGCAATTGACGGTGATCGGTACCGCCTCCAGGGCTGAAAGCCAAAAGTGGATCGAGGAACTGGGTGCGGATCATGTCATCGACCACACCCGGCCGATCGCCGCTCAGCTTGCAGCGCATGAACTCGAGTGCGTGGACTATGTGATCAGCCTGACGCACACCGATACCTACCTGGACCAGTTGGTAGAAGTGCTTCGCCCTCAAGGCAAGCTGGCGCTGATCGACGATCCGGCGCAGCTGGATGTCGTGCCCCTCAAGCGCAAGTCACTGTCGCTGCACTGGGAGCTCATGTTCACCCGCTCGCTGTACCAGACCGACGACATGATCAAGCAACATCATCTGCTCGAACGCGTCTCCAGCCTGGTCGACAAGGGCGTGCTGCGGACTACCCTGGGCGAGCACTTCGGTGCAATCAATGCCGAGAACCTCCGGCGTGCGCACGCCGTCATCGAGAGCGGCAAGGCCCGGGGCAAGATCGTGTTGGAAAGCTTCTGACCGGAGCGCGAAGCAATCGCGCCTTGGTTCACGAGCGGGGGTGGCACCGCTCGTCGCTTCCTCGGCGCATTGGAACCAACGCGCAGGTACCAGCCTCCTCGAACCGGTATGAGCATTCTCAACTGCAGGAGCTTTTACCATGCGCGACTACCCTACCCCGCCGTTCCCGTCTCAACCGCAGAGCGTTCCTGGTACGCAGCGCAAGATGGAGCCATACCCGGATTGCGGCGAGCAGTCCTATACCGGCCATGGCCGGCTTGCAGGCAAGATCGCCCTGATTACAGGGGCCGACAGTGGCATCGGCCGGGCGGTGGCCATCGCTTATGCCCGGGAAGGTGCAGATGTTGCCATCAGCTACCTCGACGAGCATGAGGATGCGCAGGAAACCGCACGCTGGGTCGAGGCGGCAGGCCGCCAATGCCTGATGCTGCCTGGTGACCTGGCGCACAAGCAACACTGCCAGGCCATCGTGGCCAAGACCGTCGAGCGGTTTGGCCGCATCGATGTCCTGGTGAACAATGCCGCGTTCCAGATGGCCCACGAAACCCTGGAGGAAATTGACGATGATGAATGGGTGAAAACCTTCGATATCAACATCACCGCCATTTTCCGCATTTGCAAGGCGGCGTTGCCTTCCATGCCCAAGGGCAGCTCGATCATCAATACCAGTTCGGTGAACTCCGACGACCCCTCCCCCAGCTTGCTGCCGTATGCGGCGACCAAAGGTGCCATCGCCAACTTCACGGCCGGCCTGGCGCAGTTGCTGGGCAAAAAGGGCATTCGCGTGAACAGCGTAGCCCCGGGGCCCATCTGGACCCCGTTGATTCCGGCGACCATGCCCGACGAGGCGGTCCGGAACTTCGGCTCCGGCTACCCCATGGGGCGCCCTGGGCAACCCGTCGAGGTTGCGCCGATCTACGTGCTGCTGGCATCTGACGAAGCCAGCTACATCAGCGGGTCGCGCTATGCCGTGACAGGTGGTAAACCGATTCTTTGACGGCAGAGCCGCCCTGCCAACCCCGGCATTATCGTTCGGGCTGCGCGCCTAGCATGGCATGTACCCTGGCCACCAGTTCGTCTACGGCGAAAGGCTTGGTCAGTAAAGCCGATGGGTCGCGCAGAAGCTCGTGCTCGAACAAGGCCGGGTTGGTGAAACCCGTCATGAAGATAACGGGCAGCGCCTTGCGAATCTGGCGGCTGGACGACGCCATCTGAAGACCGTCAATGCCGCCAGGCAGCCCGACATCCGTTACCAGCAAATCGATGCGTGTGTCGGAAGACAGCAGCTGCAAGCCAGCCTGGCTATCCGCCGCCTCGATGACCGTACACCCCAAACCGCCGAGCACATCACTGACGAACAGGCGCACGGAGGGTTCATCGTCAACGACCAGTACAGTACGGTCAGACCACCGGCCACACAGGCCATGCTCGAGTGCTGCGCGGCCCGCCAACTGCGGCTGGCCCCTCTCTGCCGGCAGGGACAATTCAACCCGCGTCCCTACCCCCTCCTCAGAACTGATCCTTACCTGGCCACCCGACTGCTTGGCAAAACCGTAGACCATCGACAAGCCCAGCCCAGTGCCTTCGCCTATCGACTTGGTGGTGAAGAACGGCTCGCACGCCTTGGCGAGCGTATCTGCACACATGCCCATACCGTTGTCGGTGACGCTGATGGTCAGGTACTCGCCTGGCTGCAGTTCGGCATCCAGCCCAGGGCCTGCCTCCAAGGTATGGTTGGCCGTAGCGATCGTGATCGTGCCAGGCTTCTGCGCCAGGGCATCGCGGGCATTGATGCAAAGGTTCAACAGGGAGTTTTCGACCTGTACCGGGTCAACCAGGCACGCGGCCAACTGCGCGTTCAGATTGACCTTGAGGGCAATCGACGGTCCGACCGTGCGGCTGATAAGGTCCTTCAAACCCTCGACCAGCTCATTGACATCGGTGCGCACGGGCAGCAACGGCTGCCGACGGGAAAACGCCAGTAACCGGTGGGTTAACGCTGCGGCCTTCTGGGCTGCCCGGTGCGCGACTTCGAGGTAGCGCTCAACGTCTGCAGTGCGCCCAGCCTTGCCGCGCATCCGGGCAAGGTCAAGGCTGCCAATGATGCCTGCCAGCAGGTTGTTGAAATCGTGGGCGATGCCACCAGTGAGCTGACCGATGGCCTCCATTTTTTGCGCCTGGCGCAGTGCCTCCTGCGCCGCCTCACGCTCGGCAACCGCTTCGCTGACCCGCTTTTCCAGCGTGCGGTTCAGCTCCAGCAGTTCAGCTTCCGCCTGCTTGCGCCCGGAAACGTCAATCGATGAGCCGATCAGGCCGATGATCTGCCCGGCTTCATCGACCAGCGGGGCCTTGACTGACAACCAGGTGGTTGCCGAGCCATCGGGCATGTCGACCCGCTCTTCAACCTGCACGGTCTTGCCGCTGCCCATCACCAGCCGATCCGTTTCCATCACCTGGCGCGCCTGGTCCTTGTCTTCCAGGAACTCCAGGTCGGTCTTGCCCAGGTAGAATTCGGGCGGTTTGCCAATCAGCTGCGTCGCGCCGTGGTTGGCAATCAGCATCCTGCCGTCGAGATCCTTGGCGTAGACCACGCCCGGCACGGCGGCCGTAAACGTGCGCAACAGCGCCGAGACCCGATCGCGTTCCGCTTCGGCGGCCCTGCGCGCTTCGATGTCCATGAGCACACCCGGGAACCGCACGGCTCGCCCGCTATGGTCCAGCTCGGCATGGCCGTTGGCTTCGATCCAGTGGTAGACACCGTCCTCGTTACGCACGCGGTATTCACAGCGAAACGCTCCGCCGTTGGCCACTGCCCGCTGGATATCCTGATGCACCCGCGCACGGTCATCGGGGTAAATCGCCGAAAACGCTTCAGCCAAGGGGATGCCGGCCTGACACTGCTGCGCAGGAATGCCGAACGAACGGGAGAAACGCTCGTCTGCAGTGACCCGATCGTTGGGAATATCCCAGACCCAGGTACCGACGATAGCGGCTGCCTCCAGCACAAGTCGCAATTTTTCCGAGGAATCATCTGCAATAGAGAGTAATTCAGAACGGGTATTCAATGCCGACGGTGCGGCAACCCCCTCTTTATTCATGATCCACCTCTGTGGGAGCCTCATAATCCTGGCAATGTCGGCAGCCGCTGCTCACCGACATGTGACGCTGGTATAGGTCACGGACCAAGCTGTAGACGAAGGTGTACAGAGCCTATGACCCTAGCGCAAGTGTTGGACCACAAGCAGGTGCAAACAATTCAATAACTTGGAAGGGCTCAGTCGTGCAGCCGCTGGCCGCGGCTCAGGTAACGCCGGTAGGCCCATCCAGCACCTGCCTGACCCGGCGGGCCAGGTCATGGGGCTGGCAAGGCTTGGATATCACCTCGAACTCCGAGCCGCCGATGTCGGTGCGCTCGATCGAATTTTCAGCATAGCCAGTCGTGAGCAACACCTTGATCTGCGGTTGCAGCCTGCGCACCTCCCGGGCAAGCATGACGCCGTTCATGCCGCCTGGCATGATCAGGTCGGTGAACAACAGGTCGTAGCGCTCGCCAGCCTGGATAAGCTTCAACGCTTCCCGCGCATTGAGCACCATGTCGGCAGCGTAGCCGTAGTCCTCGAGCACCATTTTTGCCAGCTCTGCCACATCCGGGCGGTCTTCCACGATGAGGATACGCTCTGAGCCCCCACCGCGTTCGGCGGTCTTCACGGCGGGCTGCTGGACGACCTTGGCGTCGTCGACGGGGAAGTACAGGCGCAGGGTCGTGCCTTCCCCCTCTTCGGTGTAGATGCGCGCAGCACCCCCGGATTGCCTGGCGAAGCCGTAGACCATCGACAGGCCCAGCCCCGAGCCCTTGCCCTCTTCCTTGGTGGTGAAAAACGGGTCCATGACGCGGTCACGGATGCTGGCCGGCATGCCTATACCATTGTCGGTCACGGACAGGCTGACATAGTTGCCGGGCAAAAGGCCGTCGAAGGAATGGTTGATGTCGGTGACCAGCACATTGCGGGTTTCAATGAACACGTGCGGGCGCTTGCGCCCTATCAGCGCGTCGCGCGCGTTCATGAAGATATTGAGCAGTGCCACTTCGGCCTGCGTGGGGTCGATGCGGCAATTGCGCAGGTCGGCCTCGAAGTCGAACTCCACCAGAACATCGGCGCCGAAGGTCCGCTCCATCATGGGCCGCAGGTCATCGACCAGGTGGTTGAGGTTGAGCACGCGCCCATGCAGTTTCTGCTTGCGGGCGAAGGCCAGCAACTGCTTGGTCAGGGTGCTGGCGCGCTCCACCGCCGTCTGCGCGTGCCCCACACTGCGGCGGATGCGATTGAGGTCGACCTGAGTCTTGTCAGCCTCATTGGCGATCAGCCCCAGGTACCCACCCATCACCTGCAACAGGTTGTTGAAATCGTGGGCGATACCGCCTGTGAGCTGGCCCAGCGCCTCCATTTTCTGGGCCTGGCGCAAGGCGTCCTCGGCATCGCGACGGCGGCTGACGTCCAGCTGCGAGGCAAAGTGATAGATCAGGTCGCCGCGCTCATTGAAGATCGGCGAGATGAACAGCGCGTTCCAGAAGCTGGAGCCATCCTTGCGGTAATTGAGAATTTCCGTGGCGATATCCACACGCTGTTCGATGCTATCGCGCAAGGTTGCGACCACCTCGGTATCGGTTTCCGGGCCCTGCAGGAACCGGCAATTGCGCCCGAGGATCTCTGCCAGCTCATAGCCGGTCATGTCGAGGAACGCCCGGTTGGCGAAAATGATGGGGTTATCGTCACGGTTGGGATCGGTGACGATCATGGGCATCCGCGTGGTTTCCACGGCCGCGAAGAACATGTCGTGGGGCAGCTCGGAAATATCCCCTGAAGCCTGGTTACTGACGCGGGCCTTTTTACTGCTCACGGAAAACTCCTCGATCATTACCGATGCAGGTCCAATCTGGACAACGACAGCGGGCAGATTGCTCAATGCAGACAGCAGCGCTGCCAGGCCTGCGCTGCCGGCGCATGTGGCCCACCGAATTTGCCAATAAATTGCCGTTTCTGAACGTTGCCGACTTGCCGAGTTCCCCGGCATGGACCATCTTGAAAGCAGCCACCGCAGGAGTCGTATCCATGAGAGCACTGACTTACCACGGGCCACAGGACGTTCGCGTCGACAATGTTCCGGATCCCATCCTCGAGCACGACGACGACGTCATCTTGCGAGTCACCGCCACAGCCATTTGCGGTTCTGACTTGCACCTGTACCACGGCAGGATCCCGGAGACCAAACCTGGCGACATTTTCGGCCACGAATTCATGGGCATCGTCGAAGAAACCGGGCGCGGGGTTACCCACTTGCAGGTCGGTGACCGCGTGGTGATCCCGTTCGTGATCGCCTGTGGTAGCTGCTTCTTCTGCCAGCTCGACCAGTTCGCCGCCTGCGAAACCACCAACCGAGGCCGCGGCGCCATCGTCAACAAGAAAAGCATCCCACCCGGCGCCGCCCTGTTCGGTTACAGCCACCTCTACGGTGGCGTGCCCGGCGGCCAGGCCGAGTATGTGCGCGTGCCGAAGGCCAATGTCGGCCCGTTCAAGGTGCCGACAGCGCTGCCCGACGACAAGGTGTTGTTCCTCTCCGATATCCTGCCCACCGCCTGGCAAGCAGTTACCAACGCCCAGGTGGGCCAGGGTTCGACGCTGGCGATCTACGGTGCCGGCCCGGTCGGGCTGCTGAGTGCCGCCTGTGCGCGGATGCTGGGCGCCCAGACCATCTTCATGGTAGATGCCAACCAGCACCGCCTGGCCTTCGCCCACGACACCTATGGCGTAGTGCCGATCAATATCGAGGACGACGACGACCCGGCCGACAGCATCATCCGCCTCACCCCGGGTATGCGTGGGGTAGATGCCGTGATTGACGCGGTAGGTTTCGAAGCCAAAGGCAGTACCGCCGAAGCGGTGTTGACCGCACTGAAGATCGAGGGCAGTAACGGCAAGGCACTGCGCCAGAGCATTGCCGCCGTACGCCGCGGGGGCATCGTCAGTGTGCCGGGGGTATACGCCGGGTACGTACACGGGTTCATGTTCGGCGATGCCTTCGACAAAGGCCTGACCTTCAAGATGGGCCAGACCCATGTGCAGAAGTTCCTGCCCGAACTGCTCGCCTGTATCGAGAACGGGCGCCTGCAACCCGAACTCATCGTGACCCATCGCATGGCCCTGGAGGAGGCGGCCTTCGCCTACAAGATGTTCGATCAGAAGAGCCACGACTGCCGCAAGGTCATACTGGTTCCAGGTGCTGCGCCAAGTAACCTGGCCGCGAGCGTTGGCACAGGGTTACCACGCCATCGTTGAGGCGAGGTCTGCTACCGGCGGCGTTGCTCAGGCCAGCTGGATGAACACCGCATAGGCACCCAGGATCAGCCAGAACACCAGGAATATCCACGGTGTACGCAGCGAGAACAGCAGCGACTTGCGGTGCCCGGCCTGTGATGTTTCCGCCTCACTGAACAGAGGCGACTCGTCATAGGCCAGGCCCATCAACGGCTCGCTGCGCAGCAAATGGCTCTGTTTGAGTTGCCAGTGCTCGATGATGCGATAGGCCGCGCGGATACCGGGCCAGGCATTGAGCGAGCTGAGTATGCCAAGCAAGGCCAGAAACGGCGGGACCATCAGGGTGAACATTTCGCCCCAGCTCTGGTTGAGGTTACCCATCGATGACACGAACGCGATGACCAGAAATGACTGTGCGGCCAGGTAGGCGTCGGTGCGGTTGGCAAGAATACTGGTCTCATACTGGATTTCACCGCGATAGAAATCCAGCCGCTCCTTGGGTGAGCCGAACATATGGGCGTTGTGTGCGCTGACCTCATGCTCCGGCGTGGTGGGGGTTATGATGCGCGGCACAGGTCGGCTCCTGATGGGTGAGATCTGATGAACCCTGGCGGTTGCAAGCACGCCCAGCCTCAGGCGCCGTGCTCACCCTTCTCGCGCGCTTCCTTCTGGGCGGTGGAGTCATGCGAAGTGCCCCCGGAGCCATCCGGGCGCTGGGCATCGTTGTCGCGCTCCTGTTCGCCGGTGGTTTCGGCCTGCTCGGTGGCTTTGTCCTTCTCTGACGCTGTCATGGTGCTTATCCTCTGCTGTGTGGTGTTAATGAGGGCCGGTAACATGAATCTGTAGCCCCCGACGAAGTTCAGCGGGTCTTGCCAAAGCAGGATCAACGGCAGGCGGCGTGCGGGCGGTCTCAGCTTTTGCCCGGCCCGCCATTCGAGAACTTCTTCACATCAATGGGCTGGGCAACGAACTCCGGGCCATCCCCCGAGGCGCGCCAGCGCACATTCCCGATGCCATAGCGCTCAGCCATGGGGCGGCTGACCTTCTTGATCGTGTGCTGGCCAAAGCGGGGAATAATTCCTACGCCTGCATCACAGCTCGCCCAGTGCCAGGCCTCGGCGTTGTCCATACGCCCCAGGCGGATGATGAAGGTGCGAAATTCACCGTGAAGCTCATACTCGATCACATACAACTGCTGCCCTGCCATTGGACTCTCCTCCATCGATTCAGACTAATGGAGTGAACCGACGCTAGAAAATTCAGAAATTTTTGACCACTTGGTCATTCCCCTGCTCAGTACGCCGGTTCGCTGATCAACCGCATTGAACCTTGCCGCTTGGCGCTGGCTCAACACTTCACGACCGTGACCTTTTTCCCGCCTATGAGGGGTACCACATGAACGCAATCGAACTGTTGATCCAGGACCACCAGTTGGTGAAGAAACTGCTCGAAGAACTGTCCTCGACTACCGAGCGCGCGGTAAAGAAGCGTGCCGAGCTGCTTGCACGGATCAAGCAGGAACTCGACATCCACACGGCCCTGGAAGAAGAGATCCTGTACCCGGCGATCAAGCAGGCCGGCGGCAAGGAAGAGGCCAAGATCTATTACGAGGCCAAAGAGGAACACCGCACTGTCGACTCGCTGGTCATCCCGGACTTGCTGCACACCGAAACCGGCACTGTGGAGTTCGCCGGCAGGGTCAAAGTGATGAAGGAGCTGCTCGAACACCATATTGAGGAGGAAGAAAGCGAGCTGTTCCCCACTGCCCGCAAGCTGTTGGGCAAGCAGGAGCTGGAGGAAATGGGGCGGGCCATGGAGGCGCAGAAGAAATTGCTCAAGGAAGAGCAGCGAGCGGCATGACCTTGGCCTGCGCGCCCTCCCCGGGCGCGCAGCCACCGGCTTTATTCAGTAGGCGATTCAGTGTTGATCATAGGTGCCGCCTCTGCCAGCGCAAAGGCCCGGCGCTGCTCACGCCGACGGGCGAACGCACGCGCAGGCAACGGCTCCAGGCGTTGTGGCTGGCCAGTCAGCAAGGCGCGCTCGATTGCCGCCACTACCCGCACGTCGCGCCAGCCTTCGTCACCGTCAGGTTCCGGCATTTCGTTGCGCAGAATGCAGTCGGAGAAATAAGCGGTCTCCCCGGCAAACTGGTCGACAATCGGGTTGACGTGCACACGCGTTTCGCCACCGATCGTGGCACGGTAACTGATAGCGACCCCTTCCCCGTAGCCGAAGCAAGGCGAAGCTTCGATCTCGCCTTCTGTACCCAACAGCTGGAAGCGTTCGGTGTCTGGCAACGTGTAGCTGACGGTGAACTGCGCCAGCCGCTCTTCGGGAAAGCGCAGGCTCACAGTGACCGTGTCCCAGGTTTGCAGGGTGCTGCCCGGCGAGTGGACCCCCACTGCGCTGACCTCGATCGGTTCGGCATTGAACAACTGGCGGACCATGTTCAGCGGATAAGGGCCCATGTCGGGCACCGGCCCGGCAGCAAAACCGTTCTGTGCCCGGTGGTTGCCAGGTTTGACCCGTTGGGTGAAGGTCGAGGTAAACAACCGCGGGTCGCCGAAATGGCCAGCATGCACACGCTCGATCATGTCCAGCGTGCCAGGCTCGCAGTGCAAGCGGTAGGCAATCATCAGCTTTGCCCCCGAGCGGTTCGCCGCCTCGATCATCGCTTTGCAATCCGCCTCGCTGGTGCCCATCGGCTTTTCCAGCAGCACGTGGATACCGGCCTCCAGTGCGGGGATCACAAACTCGCGATGGCGGAAATTAGGTGTAGCAACATACACCGCGTCCACCTCACCGGCGCTTAACAGCGTCGCATACTCCTCGTAGGCATAGGCTTTGAGCCCATATTGGGCGGCCAGGTGAGATGCCTTCTGCGCATCGCCGGTGACCAGTGCGGTGATTACCGAGTTGTCGGTCTGGCCGATGCCGGGCATGAACGCGCCTTGGGAAATCGAACCACCGGCCACTACGCCATAGCGAATCTTGCCTGCTGCGGTAGGCATTGAGCTGTTCCTTTTCATCGGGATGGTTGAGCGCTTGAGCCATCAATTCGGGCGAGCCGATGGGTGGAGAAAATCCAGATATCGGCCTGCCCCAGGGCTGGATACGTGGTCCTGATCAGAACCGTGACGTGCGTTTGATCATTCGCGCAGCTTTCCATCGACCTGCGCCAACTGCCGCTTGATGGCCTCGGTTTCTGCTTCCTGCTCTTTGATGGACGTGGGCGTAATCACCTTGTCTACCGCTTCGGTCTTGGGGTCGGGTTTCTCAAGCACAGGGCCAGGCACCTGCTCGCCACGTTGTGCCTCTTCCGAGGAAACGGCGCGTGGAACCTTGTCGCCGGTCTTGCCATCGGTGTGTTTCATGAGTTTCTCCTCAGCTACGTCAGGTGTATTCAGAAGAGCATGCAGGCTGGCAAAAGTTTGATTTGCCTTCCCTCAAGGCCCAGTGCCGGCGTTGCCGAGTGGTCAGTTCGTGTTCCCATGGGCAGATTGAATGGAACGGTCAACGCGGCCACACCGCCTAACGCCGTACCCACTCACCCTCAGGAGAACCACCATGATCGACCCTTCTCATCCCGACCCCTATGTTGACGAGATACCCCACAACCCCGGCGAGCCGGTACCCGAACCCGAGCCACCGGTGCAAGCGCCCGATTGGCCGGAAGGCCAGGTTCCGCCTGAGGAGCAGTCCGACGGTTGAACCCAGCCATGCACCTTCCGTCGCGCGCTACGCACGGAGGGTGCGCCGACCAGGACCAATTAGAGGTGATCAACCTTGCTGGAGACTCACCATGAAGACTTTCAAGCCCCACGCGCTGTTTTTGGCACTATGCCTTGGAGCCAGTGCGCCGCTGGCCCTGGCCGCCACCGACATGAATGACCAGCGTGCCCCTGCTACCCACACGGATGACAGCGGCCACATGAACGGCAACGGCGGCGCTACCGGGTCCGGCACACCAAGCGATGGCATGGGTACCGGCGCCGGCGGTACCGACAGCAATGACACGGATAAAACAGGTGGAGATGGCACCACCCAGGGCTCGGGTAGTGGCGGGACAGGGAACGGCACCGGAACGGGTCAGGGTGGCGGATCTGGAACAGGTGGCAGCGGCGGGAATGGCGCCGGTGGTTGAGCCAGCCAGCCGTAGCGCGGTATGTGCCCACTCGGGTGGCCCGCGCGCACTCACTTGAAACTTTACCGCCCGCTGCCCAGTCCAGACCCCTATCGATCACGCCTAGGGGGAACATGATGAGCAGCACAGTGGGTGACTTTCTGGTGGAGCGTCTGTACCAATGGGGTGTGCGGCGTATTTTTGGCTACCCTGGCGACGGTATCAACGGGGTGTTCGGTGCCTTGCGGCGGGCTGAGGGCAAGATCCAGTTCGTGCAGGCACGCCATGAGGAAATGGCCGCATTCATGGCCAGTGCACACGCCAAGTTCACCGGTGAACTTGGCGTGTGCATCGCAACTTCCGGCCCAGGCGCTTCGCACCTGCTGACGGGCTTGTATGATGCGCGCATGGATCACCAGCCGGTTCTGGCGATTGTAGGCCAGCAGGCGCGCGCCGCGCTCGGCGGGCACTATCAGCAGGAGCTGGACCTGGTGTCGATGTTCAAGGACGTTGCCGGGGCCTTCGTGCAGCAGGCGTCAACCCCAGCGCAAGTGCGGCACCTGCTTGACCGCGCGGTACGCACTGCCGTCGGCGAGCGCCGGGTTACCGCTGTCATTCTCCCCAACGACTTGCAGGACCTGCCTTATGAGGACCCACCGCGGGCCCACGGCACCGTGCACTCCGGCGTTGGCTACAGCAAGCCCAAGGTGGTCCCGTTCGCAGCCGACCTGCAGCGCGCCGCCGAGGTGCTGAACGCGGGGCGCAAGGTGGCGATACTGGTGGGTGCAGGCGCGCTGCAGGCCAGCGAACAGGTGGTGGCGGTGGCTGAAGCACTGGGTGCTGGCGTGGCCAAGGCGCTGTTGGGCAAGGCGGTATTGCCCGACGATCTGCCGTGGGTGACCGGGGCGATAGGCCTGCTAGGCACCGAGCCCAGTGCGCACCTGATGAACGAATGCGACACTTTGCTGATGATCGGTTCCGGCTTCCCCTACGCCGAATTCATGCCCAAGGAAGGCCAGGCCCGTGGCGTGCAGATCGACCTGCAGCCAGACATGCTCAGCTTGCGCTACCCGATGGAAGTCAACTTGGTGGGGGATGCCAGCGAAACACTGCAGGCCCTGCTGCCGCTACTGGAGCACAAGACCGATCGGCGCTGGCGGGCCAAGGTCGAAGGCTGGCGCGGCAAGTGGGACAAGACCTTGGCCAAGCGGGCCATGGCCAAGGCAGACCCCATCAACCCGCAGCGGCTCGTGCACGAACTCTCCCCGCGCCTGCCCGACCATGCCATTGTCACCAGCGACTCGGGTTCCTGCGCCAACTGGTATGCCCGCGACCTCATGGTGCGCCAAGGCATGCAGTGTTCGTTGTCAGGGGGCCTGGCGAGCATGGGCGCGGCGGTACCTTATGCCATCGCCGCCAAGTTCGCCCACCCGCAGCGTGGCGTGATCGCGCTGGTAGGTGACGGCGCGATGCAGATGAGCAACCTGGCCGAGCTGATTACCGTTGCCAAGTACTGGCAGCAATGGGACAACCCCCAGTGGATCTGCGCGGTGTTCAACAACGAAGACCTCAACCAGGTCACCTGGGAACAACGGGTCATGGAAGGCGACCCGAAGTTCGAGGCTTCACAGTCAATTCCTGATGTGCCTTATCACCTGTTCGCCATCTCCATCGGCCTGCAGGGTATCTACGTGGAGCGAGAGGAGGATATCGCCGACGCGTGGGAGCGGGCGCTGGCGGCTGACCGGCCTGTGCTGATCGAGTTCAAGACCGACCCGAATGTGCCTCCCCTGCCCCCACACATCAAGTTGGAGCAGGCCAAGAACTTCGCCAGCAGCCTGCTCAAGGGTGACCCTGACCAGGCCGGGGTCATCGTGCAGGCGGCCAAACAGGTGCTCAGCTCGGTGCTGCCGGGCAAGAAATAACGCACCACGTGACTGCGCTACCGGAATGGGCCTCGGCTGTTCCGGTAGCCACCGAGGCAGAGCGCTTTGCCCGTTGCCTCAGTTACGGCGGCGGCCGCCCAATTCGACCCACACAGGGGCGTGATCGCTGGCCTTGGCCTCATTGCGCACCCAGGCATCTACCCCCGCCCCTTTCAGGTAAGGGGCGAGCTCGCGGTTGAGCAGCAGGTGGTCGATGCGCAGCCCGGCGTTACGTGCCCAGTGGTTGCGGAAGTAATCCCAGAAGGTGTACACGCGCTCGTCCGGGTACAGGTGGCGAACGGCATCCGTCCAACCTTGCGTCAGCAGACGCTCGAAACAGGCACGAGACTCTGGCTGCAACAAGGCATCCTTGAGCCAGGAACGTGTGTCGTAAATGTCCAGGTCCGTGGGCACCACGTTGAAATCACCCGCCAGGAGCGCTGGGTGCCCATTGGCATACAGCGTTTGCGCATGCTGGATCAGGCATTCGAACCAGCGCAACTTGTAATCGAATTTCGGCCCAGGCTGCGGATTACCGTTGGGCAGATACAAGCACCCGACCAGCACCCCATGCGCCGCTGCTTCCAGGTAACGGCTCTGGGTGTCGTCCTCCATGCCTGGCAGGCCACGTCGCACCTCCAGCGGCTCGCTGTCACGCGCCAGAATGGCCACGCCGTTCCAGGCGGGCTGGCCCTGATAAACACAGCCGTAACCTGCCGCTTCAATTTCCTGGCGCGGAAACTTGTGATCGGCGGCCTTCAACTCCTGCAGGCAGGCGATGTCGGGCCGTTCGCGCTTCAACCACTCCAGCAACGCAGGCAAGCGACTGCTGATGCCATTGATGTTGAACGTGGCGATGCGGAGGCTTTTCATGCGTCAGGGTCATTCACATGGGCCTGAACTGCGTCTTCCACCGCTCGCACATGGGCTTCGTCAGCCAGTGCCTTGAGCGCCAGCCAGTCGTCCCAGTCGAGTGTGCCATCGTCGCGCAGTGCCTCGGCGGTGCGCAGCAGTTCATGGTGGTAGGCGTCTGGCGATTCGCTGCGGTAACTGACGTCGTCGTACTGCGCGTACCACGCTGCCAGCTCGGGAATGCTGCGTTCGATACTCATGGCGCTGCCCTCGCTCAATCATTAAGGGTGAGAGCACCTCGAGCGCGCGATGTTCAGTCCGGGTGCATCGGCGGTAGAGAGCGGCCGGCCACTGCGCAACAGAACGACGCAGGAACCGGCCCCAAAAAAAACCCGTGCGCCAGGCACGGGCCGCTCAGTGAGCAACACCCGCTCTGGATCAGTTATCCAGTTCGTCCTTGACGACCTTGCCGTCGCGCGGATCGACCTTGAACTCGTACTGCTTGCCATCGGCTTTGATGCCCTCACCTTCCCAATGGCCGTCATCGGCCTCGATCTTGGTGATTTGCGTGTAGCCAGCGCCCTTCAGCGTCGCTTCCGCCTGGTCTTTGCTCACCTTCCAGTCAGCACCAGGCTGGTCCGCCCACGCCGCCGTACTGCCCAGCGCGGTCGCCAGCGCCAGGCCAGTGAACAGTCGAGTCATCGTCTTCATCGCCAACATCCTTTTTCATGAAAGTTAGCGGTACGACTGGCGGCCGCACCTCAGCGTTCAGTTTTGTTTCGGGGGCATGGATGCGATGTCATCAGCCAGCACCGCCGGTGAATTGCGTTGGAACTTCACGGCGTGACGATGGCCTCCTTCTCAGGCCTATCGAAAACGGAGAATCACGATGTACGACAAACTGAATGGCAAACGCGTGGCATTCCTGGTAACTGACGGTTTTGAACAGGTCGAGTTGACCGGCCCACGTGAAGCCCTGGAACAAACAGGCGCGGTGGTCGATATCCTGAGCGAAAAGGACGGCACGGTACGCGGGTGGAACCATGACAAACCGGCTGACGAGTTTACCGTGGATGCCACCTTCGACAGCGCGCAGGTGGACCTGTACGACGCCATTGTGTTGCCGGGCGGGGTGCAGAACTCCGATACCATCCGCCTGATCGAGGGCGCGCAAGCGCTGGTAAAAAGCCACGCTGCGGCAAACAAGCCACTGGCAGTAATCTGCCACGGGGCCTGGCTGCTGATATCGGCGGGCCTGGTAAAGGGCAAGCGGATGACCAGCTACCAGACCTTGCAGGACGATATTCGCAACGCCGGGGGCGAGTGGGTGGATGAGAAGGTGGTGGTAGACGGCCACCTGATCAGCAGCCGCAAGCCGGACGATATCCCAGCCTTCAACGATCAGTTGATCAAAGCACTGAGCGAATGAACCGCGTCAGCCAAGGCAGGCTGAGGTCGCGTTGATGCTGTGAGTTTTGCGCACCCGGTCATGCAGCGGGTGCTCAAAGCTCCAACCGGCCTGCCAGCAAGGCACTCAGCACCCCGGCAAGGTCATCGCCCTGTTCATCCAGCAGCCGCAGGGGTATGCCTTGCAAGACCGATTGTGACCCGGCTAGGTCCGCACCGACCAACGCCAGCGGGCACGCGACATCCATCTGCAAGGCGCGCAGCTGGCGGGCCATTGTTGCGCTCACCGAGCCCTGTGCGGCAATCACCAACGCTGCAGGCTGCACGGCGGCGCAGACCAGCGCCAGCTCTTCCAGTGGCTGATCACAGCCAAGCACGTCAATGCGCTGTTGCTCGCTGCTCAGCAACAGACCGGTGCACAGCAACTGCGCTTCAGCATGCCCTTCAGTGCCCGCCATTATCACGCGCGGCGCATTGGCCTGGTTCATCTGCAGGCGCATCAGTAGGCGCGCACGCAAGAAATTATCGAAGAACACCCATTGGCTGCGTTGGCCGAAGGCTCGCCCGGCAGCCAGTTGCTGCCAGACCGGCATCAGCACTTCGCGCAGCACCGTCGCCTTGGGCAAAAACGTGAACAACTGGCCATGCAGCGCATCCAGCGCTTGGGCATCGAACGCCTGGGTAGCACGCAGCAGCGCTGCGCGCCATTCGGCAAAGGCCGAATCCGATTGCATGGCGGCTTTCGGCTGGGCGGCGAGGCGCTCACCGACCTTGCTGATCGGCATCCCATGGTTGGTCCAGTGCAGAATGTCGCGGATACGCTGCACATCCTCGGCCGTGTACAGCCGGTGACCACCGTCGGTGCGCTGCGGGCGGAGCAAGCCGTGGCGCCGCTCCCAGGCGCGCAGGGTCACCGGGTTGATGCCCGTCAGGGTAACCACATCGCGCATGGGCAGCAGGTCGGCTTGAGTAGTATCAGTCATTGCACGGGTCGTCCGGGAAGTGCCCCATTCTAAACCGATACACACCTTCTGCGCAGTGCCGAACTGGGTCATCATGCAGCAAACTGCGCGCGAAGCCCTGCACAGAGGCTACGCTGCGCTTACTGAACATGACATTTGCGTAGGTAGCGCTACATGATCACTGCAAAACTCCTGCAACTGATGGTCGAGCAATCCAACGACGGCATCGTCGTAGCCGAGCAGGAAGGCGAAGACAGCATCCTCATCTATGCCAACACAGCTTTCGAGCGGCTGACGGGCTACCAGGCCAGGGACATCCTGTACCAGGACTGCCGCTTCTTGCAGGGCGCCGACCATGACCAGGAAGCCGTACAGCGCATCCGCGAGGCGATTCGTGACGGCAAGCCGTGCCGGGAAGTCCTGCGCAACTACCGCAAGGACGGCAGCCCGTTCTGGAACGAATTGTCCATCAGCCCAGTATTCAACCAGGCGGATCAACTGACCTACTACATCGGCATTCAGCACGATGTTTCCCGGCAGGTAGAGGCCGAGGCGCGGATCAAGGCGCTGGAAGCCGAGGTCGCTGAACTGCGGCAACAGCTGGCGCAACGCGAAAGCTGAAATAGCTATACAAAAACTTTGACTTGTACAATTTTTGTCGTAGGCTTCGAGTATACCTGTACAACAATCGGGTGTTGTACAGGATTGTCCGGAGCCGAGCATGTCCGCTTACCTGCAGCAGTTCGCCGAACGCTTTGCCCACCTTGACGTGGACAGCCTCGATTCACTGAACACCCTGTACAGCGAAGACGTTGTCTTCCGCGACCCCCTGCATCAAATTCACGGGCTCGACGCCCTGCAGGCCTATTTCGCCCAGTTGTACGCCAATGCCCGCGATATCCGCTATGCCTTCGCCGCGGCGGACGAGGTGCTACCTGGCCAGGGTTACCTGCGCTGGACCCTCGAGTTTCGTCACCCACGGCTGGCACGGGGGGCACCGATAACGGTGCAAGGCTGCAGTTTTCTGCAGTGGCGTGACCGCGTCCATTTTCACCAGGATTTCTTCGACGCCGGCGCCCTGTTGTATGAGCACGTTCCACTGATGGGCGGGGCCATTCGCTGGCTCAAAGGCAGGCTGGCATGAGCCGCTGCTGGCTGACAGGCGCTAGCAGTGGCCTTGGCGCAGCCCTTGCGCAAGCGCTGCTGGAACAAGGGCACCAGGTCGCGTTGGGTGGCCGTCGCAGCCAGGCACTGCTGCCGTTGGCCGAGCGGTATCCGGGGCAGGTGCTGTTGGCCGAGGGCGACATTGCCGACGCTGCACAAGTGGCACAGATGGCCGCCCGCATCGAGCAAGCCTGGGGTGGGCTGGACATGGCGGTCTTCAATGCAGGCACTTGTGAATACCTGGAGCCCGGCCACTTCGACCCGGCGCTTGTCGAACGCGTGGTACGCACCAACCTGCTGGGCGTGAGCAACTGCCTGGCCGCCGCCCTGCCCTTGCTGCGGGCAGGCGTGCGCCCGCACCTGGTGGTGGTCGGCAGTTCGGTAACCTGGCTGGCCTTGCCCCGTGCCGGAGCCTACGGGGCGTCCAAGGCAGCCGTGCGTTACCTGGTGGAGTCGCAGCGGATCGACTTGGCACGCGAGGGTATCGACGTGACGTTGGTCAGCCCGGGCTTTGTCGATACGCCGTTGACCCGCCGCAACGACTTCCCCATGCCGCAACTGTGGTCTGCCGAGCGCGCGGCACAACATATTGCCAAGCGCTTGCCCCGGCGCCCGCTTGAAATCAACTTCCCGAGCCTTTTCACCTGGGGCCTGCGTGTGCTCGGGGCCCTGCCCCCGCGTCTGCGCCTGGCCCTGGGCCTGCGCTTGGCCCGCCACGAACAGGACTGACCCATGCGCATCGCCATTATTGGAAGCGGCATTGCCGGCCTCACCTGTGCCTACCTGCTCTCCCGTCGCCACGCGGTCACGGTGTTCGAAGCCGCGAGCTGGGTCGGCGGCCACACCCACACCGTGGACGTGGACTGGGCAGGCGAGCGCTATGCCATCGATACTGGCTTCATCGTGTTCAACGACTGGACCTACCCGAACTTCATTCGTTTGCTCGAGCAACTGGATGTGGGCTCACAACCCACGCAGATGAGCTTCTCCGTAAACGACCCGCTCAGCGGCCTGGAATACAACGGTCATAGCCTCGACACCCTGTTCGCACAACGCAGCAACCTGCTGTCACCGGGTTTCTGGGGGATGCTGCGCGAAATCCTGCGCTTCAACCGGCAGGCTATCGCCGACCTGGATGCAGGGCGAATAGACGATCACACCACGCTGGGCAGCTATCTTCAGGCGCAAGGCTACGGGCAACGTTTTGTCGATCACTACGTGGTGCCCATGGGCTCCGCGATCTGGTCGATGTCCCGGGCCGACATGCTGGCTTTTCCGTTGCAGTTCTTCGTGCGCTTTTGCCGCAACCACGGCCTGCTGTCGGTCAATAAGCGGCCGCAATGGCGGGTGATAGAAGGTGGTTCACGCAGCTATATCGGCCCGCTGAGCCGGCGGTTTGCCGAACAGGTACGGCTTGACTGCAAGGTTCACCGGGTCGACCGAGACCAGGATGGGGTGACCCTGCACAGCGCTGCCGGCACCGAGCGCTTCGACAAAGTGGTATTCGCCTGTCACAGCGACCAAGCCCTTGCCCTGCTGCAGGCACCGAGTACACAGGAGCAGGCAGTACTGGGCGCCATCGGCTACGCCGACAATGATGTGGTGCTGCACACCGACACCCGCCTGCTGCCCCGCCGGCGCAGAGCCTGGGCCAGTTGGAACTACCGCCTGGCCGGCGACGGTCAGGCACCGGCCGCGCTGACCTACAACATGAATATCCTGCAAGGCCTGCAGGCGCCGGTGACGTTCTGCGTGAGCCTGAACCAGACCGCCCTGATCGACCCCGCCCAGATCATCGCCCGCTTCAGTTACGCCCACCCGCAATACAGCCTGGCGGCGCTGGCCGCACAGGCCCGGCATGCGCAGCTGCAAGGCAGTCAGCACAGCTATTTCTGCGGGGCCTACTGGGGCAACGGCTTTCACGAGGACGGCGTCACCAGCGCGCTGCAGGTGGCCAGCCATTTCGGGGAACAGCTATGAACAGCGGTCTGTGCCTGGGCTGGCTCAGCCACCGGCGCCTGAGCCCGCGGCCGCACGCCTTCCGCTACCAAGTCGGCATGTTCTACCTGGACCTGGACGAGCAAGCCTGGCTGATGACCCTGTCGCGCTGGTTACGGCGCTCGCGCCTGGCGCCGCTGAGCTTCCGTGAAACCGATTACCTGCCGGCCTTTACCGGCCAAGGGCAATCGCTGGCCGGCGCCGCGCGGCGGTTGGTGGGCCGAGCCACGGGCCAGGTGCCGGAAGGGCCGGTACGCCTGCTGACCCAGCTGCGTTGCTGGGGACTGGCGTTCAACCCGGTGAGTTTCTACTTCTGCCACGACCGCGATGGGCACCTGGCGGCAATCCTGCTGGAAGTACGCAACACCCCTTGGCGAGAGCGCTTCCACTATGTGCTGCCCGTACAGGGCGGGCTGGCGCAGCCGTTCGCGGTGAACAAGGCCTTTCACGTGTCGCCGTTCATGCCGCTGGACATGGACTACCGCTTGCGCTTCCACCTCGACGAGAGCCGGGTGCGCATCCACATGGAAAACTGGCAAAGCGGCCACAAGGTCTTCGAAGCCGACCTGGCACTACGGCGCCAACCCTTGGACCGTCCCGCCTTGCACCGCTACATCCTGGCCTTCCCCTGGATGAGCCTGCGCACCCTGACGGGCATCTACTGGCAAGCCCTGCGCCTGTTCTGCAAGCGCACGCCTATTCACGACCACACCGCCAGCCAGGGCGACCTGGCACTTGGCCAACCTTGCGAGGACTCCGATCATGTCCAATCCCACCCTGAGCGTTAGCAAGTCAGCAGGCATCGCCCCTTGGTTGGGCGCGCTGGCGCGCAACGCTGTGCTGGCACAACTGGGCAAGTTGCGCCATGGCCACCTGCGTGTGCTCTGCCATGGTCAACAATGGGCCTTCGGTGATGCCGCCAGTGCCCTGCAGGCGGAGGTGGAAATTCTCGATGATGCTGCCTGGAACCTGCTGGCGAGCAATGGTTCGATCGGTGCCGGTGAGGGCTATATCCATGGTTACTGGCGCAGCCCGGACCTGGCCCTGGTCACGCGGTTGTTCGTCGCCAACCTCGAGGTGCTCGACGCCCTCGAAGGGGGCCTGGCGCGGTTGGGCCGGCCTGCCCTGCGCCTGCTGCACCGGCTCAACCGCAACAGCAGGCGCGGTGCGCGACGCAACATACTGGCCCATTATGACTTGGGCAACGCATTGTTCGAACAGCTGCTGGACCCGACCATGATGTACTCGGCTGCCCAGTTCGAGCACCCCGACCAACCCCTTGAACAGGCCCAGCTTCGCAAGCTGCAACGCATCTGCGAAAAGCTTGAACTGGGCCCGGAAGACCACCTGCTGGAGATCGGCACTGGCTGGGGCAGCCTTGCCATCCATGCGGCCAGCCATCATGGTTGCCGGGTCACCACCACCACCCTGTCCCAGGCGCAATACAGCCATACCCTGCAACGGGTCAAAGACCTGGGGCTGGAGCGGCAGATCACGGTGCTGCAGGAGGACTACCGCGACCTGCGCGGCACATTCGACAAGCTGGTGTCGATCGAGATGATCGAGGCTGTAGGCCACCGTTACCTGCCCACGTACTTCCGCCAGTGTGGAGCGTTGCTCAAGCCCGATGGCCTGATGCTGATCCAGGCGATCACCATTCGCGACCAGCGCTATGCTCAGGCACGGCGCTCGGTGGACTTCATCCAGCGCTATATTTTCCCCGGCGGCGCCCTGCCCTCGCTCAGCGTGCTGGTCGATACGGCCAGCCGCCAGACAGCGCTGAACCTGGTTCACATGGAGGATTTCGGTGTCGACTATGCCCTGACGCTGCGGCACTGGCACGACAATCTGAAGCAGTCGCGCGCCGCGCTCGCGGCGTTGGGTTATGACGAGACGTTCCAGCGCCTGTGGGAGTTTTATCTGTGCTACTGCCAGGGCGGTTTCGAGGAGCGTGCCATTGGCGTGGCGCAGCTGTTGTGGGCGGCGCCGAACGCGCGTCGCGCGCCGCTGCCTGTACCGGCGTGATGGTTACCCGCGGCCAGGTTGCCAATGCGCTGTGGCTGCAATTGGGCTGGTGGTTGTGCATATGGGGCGCCAGCACACCTTGGGTGCTGGTGCTGGTACCTGTGGGCCTGGCGCTACACCTGTGGACATGCACACAGCCGCGGGCAGAAGCTTGGGCGCTGTTACGCGTAACCCTGGTTGGCTGCCTGCTGGACAGCCTGCTAGGCAGTTTTGGCGTATTTGATTTTCATGCCTGGCCGTTACCCTTGTGGCTGGCATCGATGTGGTTGGTGCTGGCCAGCGGTTTGCGCCATAGCCTGGCCTGGGCAGGCCGGCCGTTTTTGCGCGGTGCCGTGGTCGGCGCGGTTGCCGGCCCCCTGGCGTATCTGGGCGGCGCGAGGCTGGCCGATGTCACGCTGCCCCTGGGGCCTTTGGCAACCACCCTGATTCTAGTGCCGATCTGGGCCTTGGCCCTGCCCTTGCTGGTGCGCCTGGCCGCGTGGCGCTGATCGGCGACAGCGCTCGGAACAATAACACACCTCGTCCCAGCAACGCGCCCAGCGCTTGCGCCAGGCGAATGGCCGGCCACACACCACGCACAGCTTGCTTGGCAGGTTTTGCTTCTTCACAGCGGCCTGCCTGCATCCAGCTCGGCGAGCAACTGCTCTCCACGTTGCCACACACCATCACGGCGCGCGGCAGCCATGCGGTCGAGGTTGCGGTAGACCATTGCCAGGCGCGGGTTGGCCGACAGGCGTTGACGGTGGCGCATAAGAAAATGCCAGTACAGCGCATTGAACGGGCAGGCATCGGCTTCCACCACCTTGTCTACCCGATAGCTGCAGGCCTTGCAGTGGTCGGACATCCGCTGGATGTAGCGCCCGCTGGCGCAATACGGTTTGGAGCCCAGGTAGCCACCGTCGGCATGCATCACCATGCCAAGCGTGTTGGGCAGTTCGACCCAGTCGAACGCATCGATGTAAACCGCCAGGTACCATTCACAGATGGCGGCAGGCGCGATGCCTGCCAACAGCGCAAAGTTGCCGGTCACCATCAGCCGCTGCACGTGGTGCGCGTACCCAAGCCGCAGCGTTTGCCCTATCGCTTGCGCCATGCAGCGCATGCGGGTGTTACCGGTCCAGTAGAACTCGGGCAAGGCGCGGGCGTTGCCGAAGTGGTTCAATGTGGCGTAGTCGGGCATGCGCAGCCAATACACGCCGCGGACATATTCACGCCAACCGATCAGTTGGCGGATGAAGCCTTCGGCGGCGTTCAGCGGCACCCTGCCTTCGCGCCAGGCCTGTTGCACGTCTTCGCACAACTGCCGCACATCGAGCAAGCCGATGTTCAGGGCCGCGCTGATGCGTGAATGGAAAAGATACGGCTCACCTTCGGCCATGGCGTCCTGGTAGTCACCGAATGCCGCCAGACCGAAGTCGAGAAAGTGCTGCCACAGTTCAAGCGCCTGCTGATGGGTGACGGGGTACTCGAACCCGTCTATCTCGCCGTAGTGGTCGCCGAAGCGCTGGCGTACCAGCGCCATCACCGCCAGGGTAATGGCATCGGGCGTAAAGCGCGCCGCGAACGGAGCGCCCAGGTAGCGAGGCAGTGGTTTACGGTTTTCACTGTCGAAGTTCCAAGTGCCCCCGGCAGGGCTGCCATCGAGCTCCAGCAGCAGGCCGCACCGCTTGCGCATACCGCGATAGAAATGCTCCATGCGCAGTTGCCGGCGACCCTCGGCCCAGCGCGCGAAGGCCTCACGCGAGCACAGAAAGCGGGTGTCGCGGTGCCACGTCAAGGGCAGCCCGGACTCGCGCAACGCGTGCTCGAGCCGCCACTCGCCACATTCGGTGAGGTCGATCTGCGCCGCGCCAAGCCGTTCTCGCCAGCGGCGCAGCTCACCGACGATGGTGCCGCTGTTGTCGCTGTCATCGATCGGTACGTAGTGCACTTGCCAGCCGCGCTCGCGCAGCGCCTGGGCAAAGTGGCGCATGGCGCTGAAAACGAGCACGATCTTTTGCGGGTGATGGGGCACATAGCGCGCTTCGCCCTCCACCTCTGCCATCAGGATAGCGTCCTGGGCAGGGTTCAGTGCCTTCAGGCTTGGCAGCTCCAGCGACAACTGGTCACCCAGCACCAGGCCCAGGCGCACGGGGCGGCCTACCACTGGCTGGCCAGGGTAATCGGCACCCGCAACGGTACAATGGGGCCGTCACGTTGCCCGCACATCTCATCATGCACCGACTGCTGCACCAGCACGCATGGCACCTCGGCCATGTCGGCCAGCAAATCGCGCAGTTCGGTGGTGGAGCGCAGCCGCACAGGCTGCCCTTGTGCATCGCTCAGGGTAACCGGGCCGGTTGCGGTGATGGCACGCAAAACGTAGAAGCCGCCTTCCAGCGACAGCACTTCAAGCTCTTCGATTTCGCCAGCATCCACGTGCTGGGCCAATGCATTCAGGTTCATGGCGTAGCCTCCGGCAGGCGGCGGAAGAACAGCGTGATCTGGCCGATCTCCACACCTAGTTTGCTCATGCTCGAGCGGTTGATCAGCGTGTCGTCATCCATCAGGTACATCCAGTCGTCCAGGTCCACCTCCCAGTGCTTGCCGTCCACCGGCAAGTCCAGCCGGTAACGCCAGCGCAGCGCATTGCCCGCCACTTCGCCGCGGGCCTCGCCGATCACGTCGCCGGCCGTGCCCCGCCAGCGCCCAGGCCCGTCCGGCACCAAGGTCCAAGTGCGCTGCTGGCGCGTGCCGTCGCTGTACACGAAGTGCTCGTCGAGAATCAGCCGCTCACCTTCCCGGCGGCTGTCAATGCGCACATGAAACCGCTTGACCACCTCGCCGGAACGCTTCTGGAACATGCCCCAGGCCTGAACCGGCCGGGAGAAGAACGCCGCCAGGTCGAGCTTGGGTTGCTCACCGGCATAATGCTCGACCCCCACGTTGCCGCAACTGCCCAACAGCAGGCAGCCAACCAGTAACAGCGCTTTGCCAACGTTCATGTCACGGCTCTCCATCGGTGCCGGCCAGCCCAAGCAAGCGCTGCCGTAATTGTGGGTCCCTGGCATTCGGGCCGAGCCAGATGGCGAAGAATGCCCGGGCAAAGACAGGGTCGGTGATTTCGCGGCTGAGTTTGCCGTCAACGTAAAAACGGCAGCCTTGGCCCGGCAGGTAAACACCCGTGATGCGCATGCCAGGGTGCACGTCAACGAATGCCTGTTGCAGCAGCGCGGTCAGTTGCGCGCTGCGTTGCGCCGTCATGCTGCCCCCGTCGAGCCTGCGCATTTCTGCAAAGCTGGCTTCGACCAAAGTGTCTCTGGACAGCGAGCGGTGGTAACGCAGCTCCAGCGCGAACGGCTCATCCCAGCGCTGCACGGGGCCGGCAGCCCACAGCCGCGCACTGTACAAACGCAGGCCCCACCAGCTGAAATCGCCTTCTCCCAGCCGTTGTGCGGCCGGCACATCCGAGCGCCAGTCCGCCACAGCCGCCGTGGCCAGAGCGGTCAGCAACAGACACAGGGATGTGAATCGGGCTGGGACTGCCATGCTGGCCTCGGCTGCCATGACTAATATTGTACAAACATAGCATGTTGTACAGGTTTGTCACCCTCAATGTACAGCTTTTTGTATCAGTTAAAAGGCAGCCGCAGGGTTGCTGCCAAGCCCCCGCTCGGTCGGTTCTCAAGGTGAACATGCCCGCCCAGGCGGTCAATGATGGTGGCGACAATGGACAGCCCCAGCCCGGCACCGTTGGGGCTGTTACGGCTGTAGAAGCGCTCGAACACGCGCGCTATGTCAGCCGGCTCGATACCTGGGCCTTCATCCTCCACGATCAGCTCGAAACGGTTTTCCCGGCGCCTGAGCAGTACGCTGATGCGCCCTCCCGGGGGCGAGTGCTCGACGGCGTTGGAAACCAGGTTCTGGAACGCGATGGTCAACGCACCGGCGTCGATGCCCAGGTGGTGATCACCCTCACCGATATCCAGCGATGGCTCCAGGCCGCGGTCGAGTATCCAGGGAGTCAGCTCGGCCATGGTGTCGGTGACCACCTCACCCAGGTCGACCTTGACCGCGGCGTGCTGGCCCAGGCGCGGCTCGACACGGGCCAGGGTCAGCAACTGGTTGACCACCCGGGTCAGCCGGTCCACACCGCCAATCAGAAAGCCCAGCGCCTTGCGCCGTTCGGCCTCGCTCGCGGCCTCGAGTGCGTTCTGGGCATGCAGGCGCAACACCGCCAGCGGCGTGCGCATTTCATGGGCGGCGTCGGCAATGAAGCGGTGCTCGCGCCGCAGCATGTCTTCGATCTGCGCCAGCAGGCGGTTGATGGCCGCTTGCATGGGTTCCAGCTCCGAGGGCAATGGCGCCAGGCGCAAGGGTTCGAGTGAATCGGCGTGGCGCGCGCGAATGACCGTGGCCATGTTCTGCAAGGGGCGCAGCCCCCAGCCGATCGCGACCCATACCAGCAACACCAGGGCCAGGCTGCCGAGCAGGAAGGGGAACAAGGTATGGCGCACGATCCGGTCGATCAGGTCGTAGCGCACATCATCGCGTTCACCCACCCAGATGACCCAGTGCTTTTCCGGCACCGGTAACACGAAGCCGCGCCATTGCCGGTCACCACTGGAAAAGTCGTAGAACCCGGGTTCGGACGGCGGCAGCGACAGCTGCGGGGCACTGGGTGTATGCACCAGCAAGACGCCCCCCTCACCCCATACCTGGAATGCCAGCTTGCTCTCGTAGGGGTGGCCAACCCGGTGGTGGCCGGCCTGGGCCAAGGCGTCGTTGAACGCCTGGTACATGGCCTCGCGCGAGCCGCCCTGGACCGGCAGGCTCATGACCCCCTGCAGCAGGCGGGCATTCTGCGCCAGGTGGGCGTCGTACACTTCGTTGATCTCATGGCGACTGTCATGATAGTTGTACAGCGTCAGCAGGCCTGTCCCCAGCAGCAACAGCAGCATGACCCGCCACAACGTCCTTCGCCGCAACGAGGTCATGCCTTGCCCTCGACCAGGTAGCCAATGCCCCGCACCGTGCGGATCAGGCCGTTGTTGAGCTTTTTGCGCAGGTGGTAGATGTGCACTTCCAGGGTATTGCTCTCGGGCTCTTCATCCCAGCCATACAGCAGCTGGGTCAGGCGTTCACGGGTGAACACCTTGCCCGGCTGGGCCAGCAATTCATGCAGCAAGCGGTACTCCTTGGGGGTCAATATCACTTCCAGCCCTTGGTAATGCACCTGCTGGGTAGCGGGGTCGAGCATGACCCCCGCATGCTCGATCAATACTTTGGCACGCCCGGCGCTGCGCCTGAGCAAAGCCCGCAAGCGGGCCTTCAGCTCGTTGAGGTCGAACGGCTTGATCAGGTAGTCGTCAGCGCCAGCATCCAGCCCGGCGATGCGATCATCCAGGGCGTCCCGCGCGGTGAGGATCAGTACCGGCAAGCTATTGCCAGCGCCTCTCACGCGCCGAAGTACCTCGATGCCATCCAGGCGCGGCAAGCCCAGGTCCAGGATGGCCAGGTCGAATGTTTCATGCAGCAGCGCGTGCACCCCATTCTGGCCGTCGCGCAACCAGTCGAGTGTATAACCCTCCTGGCGCAAGCCATCGCAGATCCCCTCCCCCAGTGCGGTATCGTCCTCAACCAGCAGTAGCCGCATGTTCAGTCCTGTTTGTCCTTGATTGCCTTGAGTAAAGCCGCGATATCCGCCCGCCGGCCTTGGTCCGCCAGCTCACGCCCCGGCCGCGGCGGCGCCTGCATGGCCTTTTGCAAGGCAGCAGTGGCTTCAGCGTAGCGCTTTTGCCGGTACAAGTGGTCGGCCCAGAAATAGTTGCTGTCGATGCCGTTGGGGTTGATCTTCAGGGCTTCGCGCAACAGCTTGTCCGCCTTGTCGCCGTCACCGAACCCTATCGGCCAGCCCGGCACCTGGTCGTAAAGCGTGCCAAGGCTGGTATAGGCCGAGCCCTGCAGGGCATCAGGGTCCAGCTTGATGGCCTGCTCCAGGCTGGCCTTGGCTGACTTGACCTTGCCCAGCGCACCGAGCCCACCCACGGCGCCAGCCCAGCTGCTGTTGATGATGCCTTCCCAGATCAGCGGCTCGGGGGTGCCGGGGTGCTGCCTGACGAATGCCGCCGCCTCACCGGACAACTTCTCGAAAGCATCGGCACGCTGGGCCTTGGGCGTCTGATACTGGATTTGTGCCCAACGCTGTTGCAGCGCGCTGAGCTGCTGGTTTCCGGCTGGATCCAGTGCCCAGGTGAACGGGGTGAACGCCAGCAGGCTGACGAAGGCCAGTCGCTTCATTTGCTCGACTCCTTGATATGGCCGCCAATGTAGCGGCGAATGACAGGCAATTGCTTGCGCAGGGCACGGTCGACCACCCCTGGCAACATGCCGTTGATGCGTACGAAGAGCTTTTCCGGCCACCCCAGGTACAGCTCGCTGCGCTCCGACTGGACGGCTACGAGCACGGCGCGGGCGACATCGGCCGGGTCGTCCATGCCGACCTTCAGCGCCTGGTTGAGCGCGGTGGCGGCGCTGCTGTTCATGGTGGTGCGGGTGGCCCGCGGGGCGGCATACAGCACATTCACCGTGGTATCGGCCAACTCACGGCGCAACGCCTCGGAAAAACCGCGCAGGGCGAACTTGCTGGCACAGTAGGTGGCGTAGCCGGGGTAGCCGATCGAGCCGTAAGTGGAACCGACATTCACCACCAGCGCCTTGGGTTGCTCGCGCAGCAGGGGCAGGCAGGCACGGGTCAGATGCAGGGGCGCCTTGATGTTGATGTCGAGCAATTCATCCAGCGCGTACTCGTCCAGCTGGTCCAGCAAGGCAAAACGGTTCACACCGGCGGCATTGATCAGCACATTGACCCCGCCCATTTCACGGGCGCGGCTGACCACCTGTTCACGCCCGGTCGGCGTACGCAGGTCGGCCGTTTGCCAACGCAGGCGCTCAGGGTAGCGGTTCATCAGCCCCGCCAGCTTGCCCATGTGCCGGCTTACCGCCAGGACCCGGGCACCGGCTGCACACAATTGCTCGGCCAGTTCCAGGCCGATGCCGCCACTGGCCCCGGTCAGCACCACCACCGACTCATGCAAGCGCATGCTGCACCTCGGCATGCTCAGTGCGTGGCAAACCTTCGAACATGGCGGTATACAGCTGGTACACCACCTTGGCGGCGTGCAGCACCGCCTGCTGGTCGGCCACGTCGTCCAGCCGATCCATCAGGCTTTTGTAGGTGACCATGTGGTCCTGGTCCAGCGCGCCGTGGGAACTGAGGTAGCTGAAGGCCTGGTTGGGCAACCCGAGGGTGCTCTGGATCGCCCCGGCAGCATGGGTGGCCAGGGCGATGCTGGTGCCCTCCAGCACGTTGACCATGCCGAACAACCCCACCGGGTTGCCCCGTGCGATAAGGTCGTACAGATAGGCAACCATCAACTCGATGGGCAAGGCAGGCCTGCCGTCGCGTACCGCCTCCCAGTCACCGCCACAGGCCTTGATATCGTTGAGGATCCACTGCTCGTGGCCGTACTCCTCCTGGATGTACTCGCACACCGCGCCGCGCAACCACTCCAGCCGCGCCGGCAGCCGAGCGCCGCACGCCATCATCAGCGGCACGGTATGGCGCACGTGGTAATAGGCCTGGGTGAGGAAGGCGATGTAACTGGCCCGGCTTACCTGGCCGGCCAGCGCCTCGCGAATGACCGGCACCGCGAACAAAGCCTGACGTTCGTGGCTGGTTTGCAGCTGCAGGGTGTCGAAAAATGACATGGTAGACCTCATGACGGAATGTCGGACAACAAGGATTGATAACGCTGCAGGATCGCCTCACGGCGTGGGCGGCCATTGGCGGTCAGGGTGTGCTCGGCGACCGAGAATGGCGCTGGCAAACGCCGCCAGGCATGCACCCTGGCGTAGTCGGGCAAACTGGCATTACTGTGCTGCACGGCCTGCTCGATAGCCGCGTCCGTGGTGCCCGGGGCGAGCGGCCAGAGCAACGCCACGTTGCGCGGCATGCCCTCGCCATGAACGAACGCCTGGGCGATCACCCCGCTCTGGGTCAGCTCGGCTTCTACCCATTCAGGGTTGACGTTGCGCCCGAAGCTGGTGATGAACTGGTGTTTCTTGCGCCCGTTCAGGTGCAGGTAGCCTTCATCATCGAAAAAGCCCAGGTCGCCGGTGGCCCACCACGCGGTTTGGCTGGGCGTGTCGCCCAGATAGCCAAGCAGCAGGGTCCCGGCAACCAGCACTTCACCGTCTTCGGCAATACGCACCTGCACATGCGGCAATGGCCGGCCGACACTGCCCGGGCGCACCGCACCGGGGCGGTTCAGCGCCACCACAGAGGCACATTCCGACAGCCCGTAGCCCTCGAATACCGGCAAGCCTACGGCCTCGGCCCGCGCCAGCAGGCTGGGCGCCACACGGGCGCCACCCACCGCAACGAAACGCAGCATGCCAACCCCCATCAGCCCGCGCTCGATTGCCGTGACCAGCCCCAGCAGCAGTTGCGGAACCAGAATCAGGCTTTGTGCGCCGCTCAAGGCGATGGCCCCGAGCAGCCGCTTGAAATCGACCTGGCTGGCCCCCCCCATGCCCAGCTGGGCCTGTGGGTACAGCATGACACTGGCCCCTGCCAGCAAGGCGGCGTAAACGCCCAGGTTCTCCAGCAACACGCCCAGCGGAAGCACAGCGAGGTAGCGCCGAGGCTGCGTAGGCCGGCTGGCCTGTTCCAGTTCGTGTGCGACCCGCAACATGGCCTGCGCGCTCAGGCACACGCCTTTGGGGTTGCCGGTACTGCCAGAGGTGTAGGTGACCTTGGCGGTACCTTCAGGCAGGGCCACCGCAGGCAGCGCTGGCCGCGACCAGAAGCCTTGCTGGTCGACGAAACCCAACCGCCCGAGCAAGCTCTCCCAGGTGGGCGGGCCGAGCACCAGGCTGGCCCCGCTCTGTTGCAGGCAATGCTCCAACTGGGTTGGGCTGAAGAAGGTGGGCACCGTCACGCAGGCGCGCCCCGAGACCAGCGCGGCCAGGTCCCACAACAGCAGTTCGGGACCGTTATCCAGCCCCAGCACCAGCACACCGGCCTGACGCTGGCGCAGGGCCTCGGCACGCTGTAGCACCTCGGCAAGCAGCTGCTTGTAGGTGTAGCGTGCACTGGCCCCTTCCAGCGCGGGCGCGTCACCATGGGCCAGCAATGCCTGCCAGAAACGTTCAAGTTCAAGCGGCATGGCCGGTCTCCTCGTCCAGCACCGGAAAGCCCAGGCGGCGAAACACACCAGCGCTACGCAGCAAGTCGAAGCCTTGGCCGATTTCACCCGCGTACACCTGCGGATGCTGGGCGTAATAGCTGCCCCATTGCGCAACGGGCTCGTCCAGGCGTGCCGGGTCGGCCTGCGCCAGCACGGTAGGTGCCAGGCCCAGGCGCTGGAAACTGTTGATCAAGGTGGAGGCACCGGTGAACGCCACCCACTTCAGCCCACGGGTGGCAAGCAGCCAGGTCACGGCGGTGATCATGATGCGTGCGCTGCCAGCGCTCAGCGACGCCAGGTTGCCGACCTCGACCATGCACTCGCGGGCAACGGGCAGGCTGGTCAGGCGGGCAACCGCGGTTTCCAGGGGCACGTCCAGGTAACGCTCGAGAAACAGCGGCCCACTGCTGGCCGGGCGCAGACCCGCCGCCGCGATCAAGTGCCCGTGGCTATCACGCAAGGCCAGCAACTCGGGCAGGTAATGGTGTACATCGGCGTGGTGAACTTCAGCGAAACAGCGATGAATGAACTGCTCGAGCGCCTCCCGGTCAGGGTCGTCCGGCAGATGCAGGGACAAACAGCCGTGATGCGCTGCATGGGTGCCTATCGGCAATGGGAGCAGGTGGCTCCAAAGGGTATGGGTCATGGGACTCCCCCCTGATTAATGGGTTGGGCGAAGTATCAGTGACGAATCTGAAGGGAATCTGAAGCCGGCAGAACAAACGCCCGGAAACCGAACGGTCGATAGCCAAGCCGTTGCTTTTATCTACCGCCTGGCCCAAGCTCAGCCCTTCTTGCCGCCATGGACCCCCCGATGCCCAGACGCAACCGCTACCTGATCGCCGTGCTGCTGTTGATCCTGGTATCGGCCCTGTTCGGGTACCTGTGGCGCGATACTCCGTCAGCCCAGCCGACCTTGCCGGCGCATAGCTATGCCAAGGCCCTGCGCCAGGCCCACGACGGTCGGCCTGGCGCTGCCAGGGTGCTCTACCAGCAGTTGCAACGCACCGACTTGCCCGCGATCCGGCGCGCAGCCCTGTACGCCGAGCTGCCCAACTACCCTTCGCCACTGGCCTTGAAAATCGCCCGGCAAGACCTGGAACACGCCGAGCCACTGGTGCGCCGTGCCGCCATCGCAGGTATCCGCCGGCTGCTGCCTGCGGCGCAGCGCAGCCTGGTGCTTGGCCCGCTGCTGGACGATGACGACCAAAGCGTGCGCTTCGCTGCCGTGGACGCCTTGCTTGGCCTTTCCCCGGATGACATAGGCCTGTATTTCGGCCCGCTGCAGGCGGCCCTGGAGCAATACCAGCAAGCGCTGGCGCAACAACCCGAGGAAGCAGACGCGCAAGTGCACCTGGCGCGCTTGTACATGCACGAAAATGACTACACCCAAGCTGCGGTAGCCCTGCAACGTGCACTGACCGTCGCCCCAGGCAACCTCGATGCGCTAGCCACCCAGGTGCGCCTGCTGGAACGTCAAGGCCAACACGATGCCTCACGCCAGGTGCTCGGCAAGGCATTGGCCCTGAGCCCGGACTCGGCCTTCCTGCAATACCAGCTGGGGCGCTGGCTGATCCGCCACCAGCAACGTGAGTACGCCTTGCTGGCACTGTCCCGCGCGGTTGAACTGGACCCGGACAACGTCGATTACCGCTATACCCTGGCGGTCACCCTGCATGCGCTGGAGCAACTTGATGCGGCGCAGAAGCAGCTGGAAACCGTGCTCAGCCAGCAACAGGCCAACCGTCGCGCGCGGGTGTTGCTGATCCAGTACTGGAAAGAATCCGGCCAACTTCAGAACGTGCAGGTGCTGCTGGCCGAGCTGGAGCAGCAAAACCCGGATGACCCCGCTCTGCAGCAAGGCCTCTAGTCTGCCTGAAACCTGTTGAACCCTGAGCCCGTGCCCAGGGTCCAGTGGTTATCAGGCCACTCTGCAGGAGAATTGCCTTGGCCAGTTCGTTGGCGCTGGATGAACGTGCGTTGATCCTCGCCCCACCGCCGTTGGCGGCGCAAACCTCGCACCTGCTGTCGGCGGCCGGCATCAATTGCCTGTGTGCCACCGACCTGGCGCACCTGCATGCGCGCCTGGCAGAAGGCGCCGGCCTGGCGATCATCGCCGAGCAGGTGTTCAACGCAGGCCCTAGTGCCCTGCTGCAGGCCTTTATCGACCAGCAACCGCACTGGTCGGATCTGCCCATCGTGCTGGTGACCCAGGGTGCATGGTCGGCCAGCCGCGTGCACAATCACCCGGTCGGCAACCTTATCCTGCTGGTGCCCCCTTTCTGCGACGACCAACTGCTGCACATGACCCAGTCCGCGCTGCGCCACAGGCGTCGGCAATACCTGACCCGCGACCAGCTCAAAAACCTGCAGCAGCGGCTGGATAACGGGCTCGCCCAGCCTGATGAGCCGGCGGAGCGCTACGCCCAGGCCCGCTTCCAGGCGCGCAAGATGGAAGCTATCGGCCAACTCGCTGGCGGCGTGGCCCACGATTTCAACAACCTGCTCACCAGTATTGGCGGCAGTTTCGAGCTGATAGACCGGCGCCTCAAGCAAGGCCGCGCCGACGGCCTGGACGGCGTGTTGCGCCTGGGCCGCGAAGCGGTGTCACGCGCCGCCCGCCTGACCCATCGTCTGCTGGCCTTCTCATGTAGGCAGTCGTTGCACAGCCGATGCGTCAACCTGCACACCCTGTTGCAGACCAAGCAGCTGAAGGCTCAACTCAAGCCTGCGATAAAGTTGCAGGTGAGCATCGCCAAAGGCCTGTGGAACGCGGAAGCTGACGACCAGCAGTTGCGCGAGGCCCTCGACAATCTGATCCTCAATGCCTGTGAAGCCATGCCCAGCGGTGGCCTGCTGCGGATCGAGGCAACCAATCAGCCTATCTACAGCAGCCCCATGGCCGATGGCCCCTCACCGCCGGCGATTACCTGCGCCTGAGCGTGATCGATAACGGCCAGGGCATGGCGCCAAGTACACTGGAGCACGCATTCGAACCCTTCTTCAGCACCAAAGCGACCAGCCAAGGCATCGGCCTGGGCTTGTCGATGGTGTACGGGTTCAGCAAGCAATCCCATGGCCATGTCACCCTGCACAGCCAAATTGGCAAGGGCACGCGGGTAGACCTGTACCTGCCGCGTCACATCGACCAGGCACCCTCGCCCGCCCAACCGTTGGTAACTGCGCAAGCCACACACGGCCACCGGGTGCTGTTGGTCGAGGACGACCTGCATGTTCGCGAACTGCTGTGCCAGGCCCTGCGTGACAATGGCTTCACGTGCCTGAGTGCGGCCAACGCCGAGGAGGGGCTTGAGATGCTACGCGCCTCGCAACCCATCGACCTGCTGATCAGCGACGTAGGTTTACCCGGCATGAACGGTCGGCAACTGGCGGAGATTGCACGTAGCTTGCGCCCCCGGTTACCGGTGCTGTTCATTACCGGCTACGCGGAAACCGCGATGGCGCGCGAGGGCTTTCTGGGGTGCGATATGCACCTGATCTGCAAGCCATTCGAACTGCGACAGCTGCAGGAACAGGTGGCCATGATCCTTGGCCAACCCTGAGGGGCTCACTGTTCAAGCATGCGCAACGCCTGGTCTGCCAGGTCTGCCAGCGAAAACGGCTTGTTCATCAACGCTGTGCCAGGCTGTTCGAGCAACTGGGGCTCCACCGGTTGCCCCGCATAGCCCGTGATGAACAGGATGTTCTGCTGCGGCAGTTGCATGCGCATGGCCTTGGCCACCTGGCGCCCGCTGAAGCCTCCCGGCAAACCGATATCGGTGATCACCAGGTCGAACGGACCGTCATGGCGAAACCGCTCCAATGCGGTATTGGCGTCGCTTGCGTCAACCACCTGGAAACCGCGCTCAACCAGGTATTCACGCATCACCGCGCGCAGATTGAGTTCGTCATCCACCAGCAGCAGCCGCTCACCCTGGGCCATGCGTTGCGTACTTTGCACCGGTTTGCACTCATCAGGAAGCGGCTCGAACGTTCTGGGGAACAACATCGACACCTTGGTCCCCTGGTTCGGCGCAGACTCGATCCACGCATAGCCCCCCGACTGGCCGACAAAACCGTAGACCATCGACAGCCCCAGGCCGGAGCCACGGCCGATGGGCTTGGTGGTGAAAAAAGGCTCGAACGCCTTGGCGATTTCCGCAGCCGACATGCCGTGGCCATCGTCCTCGACATGCAAGGCCACATAGTCACCCGGCGGCAGCCCGTTCTCGTCCGGGAACGCCGCGATCAAGCGTTCGTTGACGCTGCGGATCGTGACATTGCCCCGCTCCAGGCACGCCTCGCGGGCGTTGGTACACAGGTTGATCAATGCATTTTCGAGCTGGGTGACATCCAGGTTGACCACCCACGGGGCGACGTCCAGTTGCCAGTGCAAGCACAACTCCGGACCCAAGGTCCTGCGCAACAACGGCTCGCACAGGCGCAACTGCCGGTTGAAATCCAGCGGCTTCGGCGCCAAGGGTTGGTGGCGGGAAAAGGCCAGCAAACGGTGGGTCAGCTCCATGGCCCGCATCACCGAATCGCGGGCAACATCCACATAAGCACCGATCCGCTCCGGGCGCCCCTCCTGGAGGCGGCGCTGGAGCAGCTCAAGGCTACCGCCGATACCAGACAGCAGGTTATTCAACTCATGGCCCATGCCCCCGGCCAGTTGCCCCACGACTTCCATCCGTTCAGTGTTGCGCATCAGCGCTTCGGACTGGCGCGCTGCCTCCTCGCGGTCCTCACTGATATCCTGGCCGACTACGGTGAGCAAGCGCCCATCGAAGCGCGCGCTCCAGCGGAAGGTATGGTAATGCCCATCGCGGTGCCGCAAGCGGGTCTCGATCGGGTCTGCGCTGCTGGCTTGCAGTAACGCCGACACCACCACCTGCACCTCGGTCCGATCTGCCGGGTGGACCAGTTCCAGTACCGACACCCCCTGGATCTGCTGTTCGTCCCAACCCAGCACCCGGTGCCAGGCGGGGTTGGCGGCATGCACCTTCAGCTCCGGGGTAACCCTCATCATCGCATCGCGTGACATCTGCCAGATCTGCTCGTGCTCCAGCACATGCCGCTCGATCTGCTGCTCGAAGCCTTGCGCCTGCTCGCGCCAATGCCGGTGTGCCTCGACGCTGGCAGTGGTCTCGATCACCGTGTGCAGAAAGCCCGCGACATTGCCTTGCTCATCGTGCAGGGGCGCGTAACCGAATGCGCACCACAGTGGCTCGCCGCACGGGTCACTGCCGATGCGCAAGGGAGGGTCCTCGACAAAGTTCGACTGCCCTTCCAGGGCCTTGAAAACCCACGGCCCCACTGTCGGCCAGATTTCGCGCCACAGCGTGTCGAACGCCTGGCCGAGCCCATCCGCAGCGCCGCCGCGCAATGCACGGTAGGCATCATTGTGCACCACCGTCAGGTCTGGCCCCCAAACCACGGCACAGGGGAACGGCGACAGGTGCATCATATCCACCGCGATGCGCAACGAAGCCGGCCAGCGCGGCAGCGGCCCTAGCGAGGTGCGGCTCCAGTCCAGCTGCACGATCCGGTCGTCAACCGGCCTGCGGGCTGCGGCAGCAGGCGGTTGAAGGCGGATCTGTGGCTCAAGGCCAAGTGATGATTTTTTGGTGACCAATGTCATGGCTCCAGCATGGCCAAGGGGGCTGGGGGTAATGCTATTGAAGTTAGCACAGCACGTTCGGCCCACCATGGCGGAGTTCAAGGTGCTGGCCCGGCTGGCAGGCCGATAGGGCTTACGCAGGTTTGCGCAATTACTGTCACGCGCGCTTTCTTCGGCCTACAGCCGAACGACCATCGAAGACCTAGGCTGTGGGCTCGGCTGTTCAACTGGAACAGCGTTGCAGCGGGGCGCAATAGGTCTATGTCGTACATCGTCAACGCCGGGCGTAGCATGCTGGAGTTGCTGTTGCTGATCGTGGTGGGGCTGGTACCCGTGGTATCCGGGTTGCTGGTGATGATCCTGCAACTGCAAACGAAACTTGCGGAGAATGCGGCTGTTTCCGTGAAGGAAGCGGTTTACAGTGTCGATCAGGCATTCAACCGCATGCAGGAAACCGCGTTGCGTTCACTACCGCTGGCCGGGCAGCCTTGTGCCAGCGCCCTGAACACCTTGCAGGATCATGTCACCAGCCTGTCCATGCTCAGGTCCCTCACGCTGGTAGAGGACGAGCAGGCCTATTGCAGTACCACGCCGGACCCGCTGGAGGATTTGACCGCATTTGCCACGTCTGGCCGCCAGGTCGAGATTTCCTATGGGCTCGCAGACACCCGCCGCAAACTGCTGGTGAACCTGTATACGGCCGACAATAACCAGGGTGTCATTGTCACGGCGTATGCCTCCCAGCTTCGCAGCGAGCTGGACGCTTTCCAGGACGGGTTGACGCTGCTGCTGGAATTCGACGACCGCTACCTGTGGAGTGGCGGCGACAGCCGCGCCGGCGCACGCCCCTCGCAGGACGAGTTTTCGACCAGCATGCTTTCGCAGAAATACGGCTATCGGGTCGTAGGCGGCTATGCCGAAGGTTTCACCGCGCGGGAGATTCGCCAGTCGATGCGCCAGACCCTGCCCTCCTTGCTACTGGTGGGGGTTCTGACCGCCTCGGTGGTTTTCCTGGCGCTGATGAAAGGGCGCGCGAACAGGCGTAGCCGCGCCGCCGAAGGGACATGACGGCGGCGCCACTACCAGCGTGTCAGTCGGTGCTCAGCACGCCGCGACGCACCTGGTCACGCTCGATGGATTCGAACAGGGCCTTGAAGTTGCCTTCACCAAACCCGTCGTCGCCTTTACGCTGGATGAACTCGAAGAACACCGGCCCGAGCAGGGTTTCCGAGAAAATCTGCAGCAGCAGGCGCTTGTCTTCCGGCTGCGAGGCACCATCGAGCAGGATACCCCGCGCCTGCAACTGATCGACCGGCTCGCCATGGCCGGGCAGGCGCTCTTCGAGCATTTCGTAATAGGTTTGTGGCGGCGCCGTCATGAAGCGCATGCCGAACCCCTTCAGCGCGTCCCAGGTCTTGAGCAGGTCATCGGTCAGGAAGGCAACGTGCTGGATGCCCTCACCGTTGAACTGCATCAGGAACTCCTCGATCTGCCCGGCGCCCTTGGACGACTCTTCGTTGAGCGGAATGCGGATCATGCCATCCGGGGCGGTCATCGCCTTGGAGGTCAGGCCGGTGTACTCACCCTTGATGTCGAAGTAGCGGATTTCACGGAAGTTGAACAGCTTCTCGTAGAAGCCCGCCCAGTAGGCCATGCGCCCACGGTAAACGTTGTGGGTGAGGTGGTCGATGATCTTGAGGCCGGCACCGACCGGGTGGCGGTCGACACCCTCGATGAATTTGAAGTCGATGTCGTAGATCGAGCTGCCTTCCTCGAAACGGTCAATCAGGTACAGTGGCGCACCGCCAATGCCCTTGATCGCCGGCAGGCGCAGTTCCATCGGGCCGGTTTCGATTTCTACCGGCTGCGCGCCCAGTTCCAGCGCACGGGCATAGGCCTCATGGGCATTGCGCACACGGAAGGCCATGCCACATACCGATGGGCCATGTTCCGCGGCAAAATACGACGCGATGCTTCTGGGTTCGTTGTTCAGAATCAGGTTGATGCCACCCTGCCGATACAGGTGCACATTCTTGGAGCGGTGGGTCGCGACCTTGGTGAAGCCCAGCATCTGGAATACCGGCTCCAGCACGCCAGGGGCCGGGGCCGCCAGTTCGATGAATTCAAAGCCCATCAGGCCCATTGGATTTTCAAAGATATCTGCCATGTTCGTGTCCTCATCTGCAGCTAAAAATTAATGATTGCTTGGGATGCGGAACAGAAATGGCGGGGAGCACGGGATCCCTCGCACGCTGCGGGCGAGGAAGTCACCTATGATCAGCTTGAACCCATGGTATGTCATATGGACCCATTCTCGGCGGGCTTGATCCTTCGGAACTGAAGGACCTTATTGTTTTATTCGTAAACCGATTCTACATTGCGTAAATCCCTTTGTCGCGTTTTTGTTAAGGCCTCTGCCCGACTAACGGCTATGCTCTGTTGACCCTTCAGCGTAGCCCTTCAGCGTAGCCCTTCAACGTAGCCACCCAGCATGCCCCTTACAGCCAAACACCGCAGCGTCTTCAGTCGGCGCACCCTGCTACCGCTGGTGGTCGGCATGGTGCCGGTAGTGAGCGGCCTGGCGATCATGAGCTGGCAGATCGAACGGGAAATGCAGGCCAGCAGCCACGCCACCACGCAGCACGTGCTCGGCCATATCGAACACATCCTCGACAACCTGTCGAGCGCCGCCGACAGCTTGCTGGCGCACACCGATGTCCCCTGCGAGCAAGCCCAGTTGCTGCTGCGCACCCAGGTCACGCGCAATGCCTTCGTGCGCTCCACCAACCTGTTCAGGCACAACAGCATTTTTTGCACGTCGCTGTTCGGCGCATTCGATGAGCCAGTCAACCCCGCCGACTATGTCGATGGCAAACTGTGGCTGATGGATGGCAACTCGGTCACCCCAGGCCACCCACTGTTGGTGTACAGGGCCAGCCAAGGGGACCACGGTGCGATCAGCACGGTCGACGGCGATCACCTGCTGACGGCGCTGCGCCTGATAGGCGCCGACGAAGCGCTGTACATCCGCGTCGGCGACGCCTGGATGGGCAAGGACGGCATCGTGCACCATGGCCAACCGCCGGTCGCTGATCACGCCAATGTGCTGCTGGCCTCCACGCGTTATCCGCTGAGCGTACAGGGCGGGTACAGCGCCGCCGAGCAAAGCCGCCTGTGGCGCAGCCATTACCCTGCCCTGCTCGGCATGCTGCTGGTGCTGGGCGTGATCGCCGGCCTGGTATGCCACTGGCAGGTGCGCCGCGCCAACTCACCCCGCGCCGAGCTGAGGCGGGCGCTGGAGGCCGACGAATTCCTGCCGTACTTCCAGCCGGTGGTACGCAAGGGTGATTACCGCTGGGCCGGCGTCGAAGTGTTGATGCGCTGGAACCACCCTCAAGAGGGGCTGGTACGCCCAGACCTGTTCATCCCCTACGCAGAGCACAGCGGGCAGATCGTGGCCATGACCCGGGCACTGATGATGCACACTGCGCAAGCCCTGGCGCCCTATGCAACGCTGCTGGAGGACGGCTTCCACGTCGGCATCAACATCACGGCCGACCACTGCCGCGACCTGACCTTGCTGGAGGAATGCCGCACGTTCCTGCAGCACTTTCCCCCAGGCCGGGTGGTGCTGACCCTGGAGCTGACCGAGCGCAAGCTCATCGAACCCACGCCCGTGGCGCTCGAGCTGTTCGAAAAGCTCGATGCCATGGGGGTGAAGATCGCACTGGACGACTTTGGTACCGGCCAGTCCAGCCTCAACTACCTGCTTCAGTTCAAGGTCGATTACCTGAAGATCGACCAGCGCTTCGTGGCCATGATCGGTGCCGATGCGCTGTCGGTGCATATCCTGGAAACCATCATCGAATTGTCAGCCAAACTGGGCCTGGGCATTGTCGCCGAAGGCGTGGAAACCGAAACGCAGCGCGATTACCTGGCTCGCCATGGCGTGGACTATCAGCAAGGCTACCTGTTCGCCAGGCCCATGCCTGCAGAGCAGTTTCTCGAAGCGCTGGCCACCCGCCCCGGCGCCTCGCGGTTGCCGCAAGCCGCGCCCCCTGAGATCATTGGCGGCTGACCTAACCGCTCCACTCCTGTATTCGAGGCATTCGTGTCAAAAGGCATTGTTTCATCCGTCGTGGCGTCCTGCATGTTCGCCGTGATGTACTTCTATACCTCGTTACTCAGGCCACTCGATGGCGAAGAGATATTCGGCTGGCGCACGCTGCTGACCCTGCCCTGCCTGACCTTGTTCATGCTGGTTTCGAAAGACTGGAAACGCGTCGGCCAGTTGCTGGGGCGCGTGCGCCGCACGCCGGTGCTACTGCTCGGCATGCTCGGCACTTCGTGGCTGATGGGGGTGCAATTGTGGCTGTTCCTGTGGGCGCCCCTGCACGGGCGCAGCCTGGAAGTGTCGATGGGCTACTTCCTGCTGCCACTGGCCATGGTCCTGACCGGGCGGCTGGTGTACGGCGAGCGCCTGTCACGCCTGCAGGCAGTGGCCGTGGCCTGCGCCGCACTGGGTGTGGGCCACGAACTCTACCAGCATGGCAGTTTCGCCTGGGAAACCCTGGTGGTGGTGACCGGCTACCCCGTCTACTTCGTACTGCGCCGGCGCTGCGGCACCGACCACCTCGGTGGCCTGTGGTGCGACATGTGCCTGCTGCTGCCCTGGGCGCTGTATTTCGTGATGCAGGGACCGCTTTCCAGCGCTGACCTGCAGGCGCACCCAGGGTTGTATGCGCTGATTCCGCTGCTGGGGGCGATCAGCGCCTGCGCCCTGATCGCCTACGTGCTGGCCAGCCGCTTGTTGCCGTTCAGCCTGTTCGGCCTGCTCAGCTACGTCGAGCCCGTGCTGCTGGTGGGCGTGGCGTTGCTGCTGGGCGAAACCATCGGCCCAGACCAGTGGTTGACATACCTGCCGATCTGGGCCGCCGTGCTGGTGCTAGTGCTCGAAGGCGTCAAGCACCTGCTGCGTCAGCGTCGCCGTTCGGTGTAAGGCGCACCTGCCTTACCCGCCGTTCTTCGATCGCCTCCACGGTCAACGTCCAGCCATTGCAACACAGCTGATCACCCACCATTGGCAGGCGGTCGAGCAGGCTCATCACCAGCCCGGCGAGGGTCTGATAGTCCTCGGTGGCCCGGGCGCTGAAGCCGGTACGCGCCTGCACCTGGCTGAGGTTCAAGGCACCACTGACTACGAAACCCTCACCTTCCTCCACGATGCCAGGGCCGTCAACCTCGCTGGCATCCGGCAATTCGCCAGCGATCGACTCCAGGATGTCGGTCATGGTCAGCAGGCCGGTGAAGTCACCGAACTCGTTGACCACGAAGGCAATGTGCGTGGACTGGGCGCGCATCTGCTCCAGGGCGTTGAGGATACTGAAACTTTCCAGCAGGTTCAGCGGTACCCGGGCCATGCCTTCCAAGTCGGGCTGGTTACCCGACAGCAGCTCCTTGAGCAGCTCTTTCTTGTGCACGAAGCCCAAAGGCTCGTCGATTCGGCCGCCGCGTATCAGCGGCAGGCGCGAATACGGCGAGTTGGCCAAGGCCTGGGCAATGGCCTCGGGCGGCTGCGCCAGGTCAATCACATCGACCTCGGTACGTGCGGTCATCACCGTGCGAATCGGCCGCTCGGCCAGGTTCAGCACGCCGCTGATCATCACCCGCTCACGGCGGTCGAACAGCACCTGTTCTTCGCCACCCTCGACCAGGTCGGCGATTTCCTCGCCCACCTCGTCAGCTTCGACGCGACGGCCGCCCAGCAGGCGCAGCACGGCATGCGCAGTGCGCTCACGCAGCGGCTTGTGCTGCTGCAGGCTGCGCTTGCGCCGGGCGCGCGCCAGCTGGTTGAACAGCTCGATCAGGATCGAGAAGCCAATGGCCGCGTACAGATAGCCTTTGGGTATGTGGAAGCCCAGGCCTTCGGCGGTCAGGCTGAAACCGATCATCATCAGGAAGCCCAGGCACAGCATGATTACCGTGGGGTGGGCGTTGACGAAGCGGGTCAGCGGCTTGCTGGCAACGATCATGATGCCGATCGAGAAAATCACCGCGATCATCATCACCGACAGGTGCTCGACCATACCCACCGCAGTGATCACGGCGTCCAGCGAGAACACCGCATCCAGCACCACGATTTGCGCGACGATTGGCCAGAACGCAGCATGACGCAAGGTGCCGCTGGCTTGGGTCACATGCCCTTCCAGGCGTTCATGCAACTCCATGGTGGCCTTGAACAACAGGAACACACCACCGAACAGCATGATCAGGTCACGGCCAGAGAAGCTCTTGCCGAACACCTCGAACAGCGGTGCCGTGAGGGTGACCATCCAGGAAATGCTGGCCAGCAGGCCCAGACGCATGATCAGCGCCAGGCTCAGACCAATGACCCGGGCACGGTCGCGTTGATGCGGGGGCAACTTGTCCGCCAGGATGGCGATGAACACCAGGTTGTCGATACCCAGCACCAGCTCGAGGACGATAAGCGTCAACAGGCCTAGCCAGGCCGTAGGATCGGCTAGCCATTCCATTAGCGGGTACTCACGAGGGCAGCGTCACGAGGACGGGGAAGGTTTGGCCAGGACGGCCACGAACTGGGGGGCTCCGCGAAGGTGCTCATATAGACCTTGATAACAATTAGGGAGAATGATGCTACAAGGACATCAGGATTGTCTGACAGCGTAAAACTATTACAAAACCTGTAACAGACCGGCGGGCGGAATGAGGCGGGCCGCTGGGCGCGCATTTCGACGGGTCGCCTGGTGCGGGTACTTTTGTTCAATACACCCCACCCCGCGACCGGCCAGCATAGCCGCCTCACAACAAAATGGATCTCCTTCATGAGCTTGTCCCTCTCCATGGCCGCCTTCGCACTGGCGGCGTCCATCTCCCCCGGCCCTGTCAACATCGTCGCGCTCGGCAGCGGTGCCCGCCATGGCCTGCGGGCCAGCCTGGGCCATGTGACCGGCGCCACGCTGGGCTTCTGTGTGTTGCTGGTGCTGGTCGGCCTGGGCCTGCACCAACTGCTGGTGCGCTGGCCGGTGCTGGGGCTGCTGTTGCACTGGGGCGGTGTGGCGTTTCTGCTGTACATGGCATGGAAACTGGCCAGTGACAGCGGCGAGCTGGGCAGCACGCACCCCGAACAGGCACCGTCGGCCTGGCACGGCGCCGCCATGCAGTGGCTCAACCCCAAGGCCTGGTTGGCAGCGGTGGCCGGAGTTGGCGCCTACACGGGCGGCGAGCAGCAGCTGCTGTGGCTGTTCACCTGGATCTACGGGCCTATCTGTTTCATTTCGGTAGCGTGCTGGGCCTGGGCCGGCAGCGTTATCCGCCAGTACCTGGGCAACCCGCGGCATATGCGCCTGCTCAACCGAGGGTTGGCCGTGCTGCTGGTCGGCAGTGCGCTTTACCTGGTGATCTGAAGCCGGCCCAGCCGCCGCCTTTGGCGGCAGGCGCTGCTTAGGCAGGCGTGCACGCGCGGGCGCCAGCATTGCGGTAATGCCCCGGTGTTGCCGCCAGGTGCTGCTTGAAGGCGCGCTGCAAGTGCGCCTGGTCGGCGAAACCCGCTGCTTGTGCCACCTCGGCGATAGCCCGCCCTTGGCGCAGCTGCGCCCGCGCCAGTTGCACGCGCTGATCGAGCAGATAGCCGTGGGGGGTCAGCCCGAAGTGTTGGCCAAACGCGCGGATCAGGTAGGAACGCGAAAGGCCACAGGCAGCACAGATATCCTCAAGCCGCAGTGCATCGCAGCGATGGGCACGGATGAACGCGGCTGCGGCCTCCAGCCGTGGGTTACGCACTTCGGCGGCCTGCGCACTGCCCTGCAGCAGGGCGGGCAATTCGCGGAACAGCGTGGCCAGGCGCGCCTCGCGGTCCGGCACACTGGCATCGAACAGCTCGGCAAAAGCCTGCAACAGCCGCTGGTACAGCACGGCAGAGGTGCTGAGTGTCTGCACCGGCAAGGTGAACCCCAGCGCCTGCAGCCACGGCCAGTCGACGAACAGCATCAGATAGGACCACGGCTCCCCTGCAATCGGGTTGCAGGTATGCACGACCCCAGGGTTCATCAGGACGGTAGTGCCCGCCGCAACCTCATGGCGCTGATCGCCATTGAGGTAGGTGCTGCGCCCGCCGGTGATCACACCAATGGAAAAGCTTTCATGAGAATGCGCGGCGTAGCACACCTGGCGCCCGTCGCCTACCTTGCGGGCCTCGACAAAGGGTAGCGCAGGGTCGCGCCAGAACCGTGATACCTCGATCATTGCCATCCCCAGTTGCCGTGTGCCTGGATACTACACAGTTATTGCGGGAACAGGTCCAGAGTGCGTTCAACTTCACCGATATCGACCCTGAACCCGTCGCCCTCCGGCAGACCGACCACGAAGCCGAAGTGCTGCTGATCACGGTCGGTCAGGTACTTGTAGTAGCTGACGAAGCGGTTCGGCGGCTGCAGCGTCAGCAGGCAGCCGCCGGGCTGCAGCACATTCACGCCATGCACCAGTTGGCTGCCCTCCACGCCAATCACCACCTTGGCCCCGGCGCAGGCGGCGATGATGCTCGGCACATCCGACTTGAGCGGGTTGACGATGCGAAAACCCCGAGTAACCCGCAGGTGCTCGGCAACCGCCAGCTCGTTGCGCAGCAGGCGCAGGTCACCATCACCGCCGCGCAGCAGGAACACACCCGGGTGCGGCGCATGGGCGACATGCGCCAACAGCTTGTCGCCCATGGCACGGTAGCGGGCATGCCGGCTGCGGTTGTTGCTCTGATCGTCGAACAGCACCAGCTCCCGGAAAAACGCACTGCGCAGGCGCAGCGGCTGCATGTCCAACCAGTCTTCGTAGGCCGGTGCCTGGGTGAACAAGGGGTACCTGGCCGACGGTGCCGTGGTCACCGGCACGCCCTCGTTGCAGGCCAGCGCATACGTGGGGCAATCCTCCATCAGCCAGGTACCGAACCATGAATTGCCATTCTGCGTGCAGTAAATGGCAGCGCGGTCGATTTCATGGTCCACCACAATGCGCGGGAAAGTGTTCGGCTTCTGCGACAGCCAGTGGCTGGCCTTCCCCTTGTACAACGCCCCGTCGACCAGCCAGACATCCTTGATCAGGTAGCCACGGGTCGGCCCTTGCAGCGCACTAATGCCACCCTCCATGGTGCGCGCCGGGTGCACGTAGGGGTAGAACCGCTTGCCTTCCCATCCGGTGACCCGCTCCAACTGCCCCGGCAGGTAAATGGCCGGTGGCGACACCGTGGTCTCGCCCGGGGCGATGTCCCAACTTTTGCTGGCAAGGCTCTTGACGTCGATTGGCGAGGTTCTACCCAGCCGTTTGCGGGCGATGTAACGGTAGGCAGCCAGGGTCCAGCTGCGTGGCGCAGCGGCCGACGAAGCATTGAACTGCGAGATGTCGCTTGTCATGAAGCGTCCCCCTTGATGGCGAGGTTCAGCGCATGGCGCAATAGGATGACTCAACGCATCCGTGCGCCCCTTCAACTGCACATGACGCGCTGCATGATGGGGGGTGACTGCTGGTTGGCGTAGCGGTTGCGCAGGGCTTGCACGAAGGTTTCGCCAGTGGCGTTGTCGCCGTAGAGGTAGATCTTGTGCAGGCCGCCGAACACCATCTCATGGTAGCGGCTGGCAACTTCGTCATCACTGGGGCCTGCTGGCAGGCCCAGGTGCAGGGTCAGTTTGTCGCCTTCCATTGCAAACATGGGCGTGTCCCACAGAAACTTCGCCGTACCGGTCTTCGGCAGCCGCACGAACAGGTAAGCATGGTTGCCCAACGAATCGATGTCGCCCCCACGCCGCCGCTTCCACTTCAGCAAGCCGTCGTCCGGGCGCGCCAGGCACAGGCCGATGTCGTAATAATCGAAGCCGTGTTCCAGCGCCCATTCCAGGGCCATGAAGGTGGTGATCGAGTTCACTTCGCGCAACTTCCTGGCGTCTGAAAACACCGCTTCGCAATAGCCGAAGCGCAAGGTGCTCCAGTAACGCTTGCCATCACGCACCACCTCGCAGCCGAGGTGGCAGCCGATAACCTCATCGCCGCAGGTAATCAGGTCGAGCCGCCCGACACTCTGGGCAATGCGGAACACTTCGTCGGTGGGAAACTGCGCCGCATGAATGCCCTGCCTGGCAGTCGCGTACGGCCGCAACAGCTCACGGTCGGCCATGGCAATTTCGTCATCGGCAAGTGCCTGACGCATCTGGTAAAGCGGGCGGTTCTTGCGAATGCTGCGCCGCAGTTCACTGTCGTAGCGCGCGGTGATGTCTTCCAGGGGGCGCCCCAGTGGCACCACGGCGCTCAGATAGTGCGGCACCGACAGCGCGCCAGTGGTGGGCATTTCGCTGATCAGCACCACATGGTCGGCAGGTGCGCTGGCACTGGCGCTTTCCACGATCGCCGCACTGCCCTGCCCCTTGCCGCCAATCAGCAGCTTGGCCATTTCCCGTTGGTGCTTGCGGCCGATGTAAAGGATCTCGTAAGGGCTTTCCTGTTGCAGCCGAAACCTGGCAACTTCCCAGCGCCACAAACAGGCGCGCGCCATTACCTCACGCACTTGGCTGCCCAACTGTCTGATTTCGTAACGGGTGGAGGGCGATATGAATTTTCGCGCCGCTGCGGTCAAGGTCGCTTTCATTTCTTCTTCCACGTCCTTTGAAGTGCCAGGGTGTATCGGAACAAGACAGATAAACAGCGGAAAAACACCTAACGCATTGATATTCAAAGGTTAGGCCGCACATTAACTTCACATTCAGTAACAATTTAAGGTGGGCGAAATCACTTTGGCAAGTGGCACTTGGCTGGTATTTGTCTGAATTATTCTGGCGTCAAATTTCCTGCCGCCACTGCGTTTAGTTGCAACAGATTGCTATAAGCGTGCCGACATCACGATAACCGGTTACCACTTCGCTATCGATAACTGGCGTTTGATGCCTTCTTTGCATAAAGAGGTGCATCATCATGATAGGCAACAATCCACACCACGCCCTGCTCGCGGCACAACTGCCGCATTGGGCACGCCGTGCCAACCCCGGGCAATGGGGCGCTTTACAGGCCAGTCAACATGCCCCGTGGCAGTTGCAGGACTGGTTCGACAATGCCGCACCCGACCTGCGCGAGGCGGTTTTCGCCAGCCACAACCAGTTGCTGCATGCGCAAGCGGCGTTGGCGAAGGCGCTTAAAGGGCTCAAGCAGATCAGTGAGTTTGCCGAGCCACTGCTAAAAGGCCGCCTGGCAGAACATGGGCTGGACACGCCCTTGCTCCACACCCAACTACTGCGGGTCGAGCATGATTGGCATTGGCTGGGGCTGCGTCATCTTTACAGCCATCGTCGCGATAGCCTGCTGCAGGCTGCCCTGCAGAACTTCGCCGATGATGAAACCTTCACACCCGAAAGTGCCATTGCCCTGGGTAGTGATATACAGGTGGTTGCAGTTGAAGTACCCGGCACGGTACCGATTGGCATGCAAGCGCCCCCAGCACACTTCACCCTGCGGTCCGAGCGCTACCTGGTGAAGCGCCTGCCGCTGGCACCCCAGGCATTCGCGGCGCTGTGCCGGGAGCTGGACCTGGGCGGCACCTACCAGACCCACCTGGAGCAGCAGCTGGCCCGGCCCGAAACCCGGGCACTGGCTGTGCGCGCGCAGCAAGCACGCTTGCGCCTGGCCGCCGACCTGGCCTACCTGCGGCACCTGCTGGACGGGGCCTCACGGGACGAAATCCAGCGGCTGCTGCAAGGGCACCCCGTGCAATGTTGGCAGCTGGCGCTGTTCGGCATCACCCTGCACGAGGTCATGCTGATCGATGCCGGCGCGCACGGGCTGGTGTTGCATATGCCGGGCCACGAACCGGCCCTGCACCCGTGCAGTGACCTGGCGGCGGTGCACGCCACGCTGGCAACCCTGCTGGTGGAACCCGCTGAACGCCAGGCATTCGCCGCCTACATCCGGCAGGATGAACAGGCGCACTTCTTCGACATGCTGCAGCAGAACCTGGATGCGGCCGGCAACACCGCCTTCGACCGCCCATGGCCACGCGCAGCGCAGGCTGACCTGCGCCTGACCCGCCAGGCGATCACGAGCGAACCGTTCGGCTACTGCCATGACCAGTATCTGCTGCGCCTCAAGCATGAGGCCAGCCTGCTGGCCGTGCCCACCGCAGCAGCGGACGCCAGCGCCAGGGCCAGGCGGCTCGAAGTGTGGGAAAACCTGGGCTGGGACGCGCTCAATGCCGCCGCATTCTTCGTGCCCGGTGTCGGCACCTTGATGCTGGCGGTGACCGCCTGCCAGCTGCTGGGTGAAGCGGTGGAAGGCTATGAGGACTGGCAAGCAGGCGACCGCCAGCTGGCCCTGCGACACCTCGAAGCGATTGGCCTGAACCTGGCCCTGCTCGGTGGCTTCGTGGCGGCGGGCCAGGCGCTGCCCAAACTGTTCGACAGCCCCTTGATGGACAGCTTGCAGGAGGTGCGCAGCAATGATGGGCGCTACCGGCTGTGGAACCAGGACCTGGCACCTTACCGCAGTGACGTGCAACTGCCGGCCGACGTGCATGCCAATGCCCAGGGCCAGTACCTGCATGAGGGGCGCCTGTTCATCCGGATGGACCGCCACCTCTACGAACAACGCTTCGATGACGCCCGGCAACAATGGCGCATCGTTCATCCGCAAGCAGCCGAAGCCTGGCAGCCGCCACTGGAGCACAACACCCAAGGCGCCTGGCGCGGCGAACACGAGCAACCCGGTGATTGGGCGCTGGAGACAAGCGTACGCCGCCTGGGCGAGGCCTACGCCGCCTTTACCCCAGAGCAGGTCGAACACGCCGGCCGCATCTGCGGCATCGACAGCGAGCAGCTGCGCCAGGTGCATGTCGAAGGGCTGCCACCGCCCCCGCTGCTGCTCGACACCCTGCAACGCCTGAATGCGCAAGCCGCGGTGCAGGCCCTTGGCGACAGCGCACCGCCTGGGCTTTTCCAGCATCTTTACGAGGGTAATGGCGCGGTAGCGCCGGCGGTGCAGCAGTTGCTCGACACCTACCCACGGCTAACGTCCACCCTGGCCCGGCGCATGCTGATGCGCTTGAACGCCGCCGACACCGCTGCCTGGCAAGCGCATGGCAAGCTCCCTGCGTGGTTTGGCATGCAGCTGCAACAGCTGGACAGTGAATTGCCACTGGTGCGTGCCCTCGAGGGTGTGGTGCAACCGGCGTTTGCCAACGACGACAGCGAACGGTTGTTGTTCAGTGCACTCGACGCTCTGCCAGGCTGGCCCCGCGACCTGAGCCTGCAACTGCGCGCAGCCAGCCCTCAAGGGCCGCTGCTGGCGCGGGTTGGCAGTGAACACGCCGGCAGGCAAAGCCGGGTCATCAAGTCGGCCGAAGGCTACGAAGCTGACCTGGGTCAGCGGCCTGCCCCGGCAAAACGGGATCGGGACCTTTGCCGTGCGGTGGCGCAGGCGCTGCCAGCGCATGCCCGGCAATCTCTGGGTACGGCTGCCGACGGCAATGCCTTACGCGAGCACCTGCTAGGCTGGGTTGCCGAACACCGACAGACCCTGCCACAGCGCCTGTGGGGGCCGCGGGCCGTGCAGCCCAGGCCAACGGGTGGCTTGCGCGGCGGTCGCCCGCTGGCGCCGCTTGCGCCTGAGCCCCGGCAAACCGGTTCCGTAGAAGGCGCTTATCGGCGGATCTACCCCAATGCCAGCGATGCCGAAATCCAGGCCTGGCTGGGCCATGACGAGGACGAGCCATTGGCCGACGACCTGAGCTCGACCACCCAACGCCTGCGCGATCTGCACCAGCGCCTGCAAGACCTGCGCGGCGACCTGCAACGCTGGGTGCAGGCAGACCCTGCGCGCGCAGCGCAGCGCCAGCCCGCGGTACGCCCATTGGTCAACGCCTGGCGGCGCCTTTCAACCCTGCCTTTTGCCGCCACGGGGCGCATGTACAGCCTTGAGCTTTCCGGCCTGGGGCTGAACGACGAGGACCTGGCAAGCCTGGCGCTGCCGGATGATTTCGCTCATATCGAGCATCTTTCGCTCAGCCAGAACAGTGAGTTGAGCCACCTGCCGGCATCGCTTGCGCAGCGCTTCCCCAACCTCAGGCGCCTGATGCTGTCGGACTGCCGCTTCGACCGTGTACCGCGCCTGCCCCAGCCGTGGCAATTGCACTGGCTGGACCTGGACAGCAACCGCATTACCTGGGATGCCAGCGCCCAGCGAACACTGGACCGCTACACGCGGCTGGTGCAACTGGACCTGTCGGACAACCCGCTGATCAGCGCACCGGACCTGCGCAATCTTGCGCAACTGAAAACCTTGTTCCTGTCCGGTTGCAGCCTCGTCGAGCTGCCGCAAGGCCTGGACCAGATCAGCGAACCGTTCGTGCTGGACCTGGCTTTCAACCAGTTCCAGCACCTGCCTGCAAACTTCGCGGTCACCCGGCCTGTCGCCGATGCCTTGCGCCTTGAAAGCGAGTGGCTGGGCGCGCCCGTGCGGGCTCAGATCGATGCCTACAACGCCGCGCACCAGGTCGACCTGCTGGTCAGCGAAAGCGACTACCTGGATTTCTTCGACGAAACAGGCCCCGACGAAGCGGCGCTGTGGCAGCGCCTGCCGCTGCCGTACCGCCGTGACCTCAGGGCATTGCTGGACATGGAGCCATTCCAGTCTCAACCGCAGCATGCACGCGTGGAGTTCTGGCGACGGCTGGCCGTGCTCGACGCCGATCCGGCGCTGCGCCAGCAAGGCCTGATGCGCCCGGCCCAGGCACTGTTCACCCTGGCGCTCTGAGCAATCCGCAGCGCCTGGTCGAAACACCAGGCGCTGCGCTCACGGGTGTACCACACTGGTGTTTTTCCCGGCGCCGGTGCATGCTCAGTGCTGAAGCGATTCACCTGGCTTGAAATCCGCCCTGTAACGTGAGGTGCAGTAACCATGGACCGTCTGCTCGATTCACTCTTCCCCACCGCTGATAGCATCCCGGAAACCTGGCGCCTGGGGGGCCCACTGGAACAACGCGAATACCTGGTCAACGGGCAACTGCGACGCTGGGAAGGCCCGCTGGCCACGGTGCGCAGCCCCGTGTGGCTCAAGCAGGGTGACGAGGAACAGCAGGTCATACTGGGCAGCGCACCCTTGCTCGATGCCGATACCGCCCTCACCGCCCTCGATGCCGCCGTGCAGGCCTACGACAAGGGCCGTGGCGCCTGGCCGAACATGCGGGTGGCCGAGCGTATCCAGCACGTGGAGACCTTCCTCGCCCGTATGCGCGAACAGCGCCAGGCGGTGGTCAAGTTGCTGATGTGGGAGATCGGCAAGAACCTCAAGGACTCGGAAAAGGAATTCGACCGTACCTGCGACTACATCGTCGATACCATCAACGCCCTCAAAGACCTCGACCGCCGCTCCAGCCGCTTCGAACTGGAACAAGGCACGCTGGGCCAGATCCGCCGGGCCCCGCTTGGCGTGGCGCTGTGCATGGGCCCCTACAACTACCCGCTGAACGAAACCTTCACCACGCTGATCCCGGCGCTGATCATGGGTAACACCGTGGTGTTCAAACCGGCCAAGTTCGGCGTGCTGCTGATCCGCCCGCTGCTCGAGGCGTTCCGCGACAGCTTCCCGCCTGGGGTGATCAACGTCATCTACGGGCGCGGCCGCGAAACGGTCAGCGCACTGATGGCCAGTGGCAAGGTCGACGTGTTCGCCTTCATCGGCACGCACAAGGCTGCCAGCGACCTGAAAAAACTGCACCCACGCCCGCACCGCCTGCGCGCGGCCCTGGGCCTGGATGCCAAGAACCCGGGCATCGTGCTGCCGCAGGTCGACCTCGACAACGCGGTCGAAGAAGCGGTGACCGGTGCGCTGTCCTTCAACGGCCAGCGCTGCACGGCCCTGAAGATCCTGTTTGTGCACGAGGACGTGGTCGAGGCCTTCCTCGACAAGTTCCAGCGCAAGCTGGCCGCGCTCAAGCCCGGCATGCCGTGGGAACCTGGGGTGGCCCTGACACCCCTGCCCGAACCCGGCAAGGTCGACTACCTCGATGGCCTGGTCGCCGATGCCAGGGCCAAGGGCGCCCAGGTACTCAACGAAGGCGGCGGCCACAGCCGCGGCTCGTTCTTCTTCCCGGCGCTGTTGTACCCGGTCAACCCCAGCATGCGGGTGTACCACGAAGAACAGTTCGGCCCGCTGGTACCGGTGGTGCCCTACCGCGACCTGCAAACGGTGATCGACTATGTGCTGGACTCTGACTACGGCCAGCAACTGAGCCTGTTCGGCAACGACCCGCAGACCATCGGCAGCCTGGTCGATATATTCGCCAACCAGGTCGGGCGCATCAACATCAACGCGCAATGCCAGCGTGGCCCTGACACCTACCCGTTCAACGGCCGCAAGAACAGCGCCGAAGGCACGTTGTCGGTGGATGATGCCTTGCGGGTATTCTCGATCCGTACCTTGGTCGCCACACGCTTCCAGGACGCCAACAAGGAACTGATCAGCGACATCATTCGCAATCGCCAGTCCAGTTTCCTGACCACGGACTACATCTTCTGACCGCTCGCTTTTGCGCCTGCATGACCGATTCCCGGCAACAGGGCACCGCACCGGTGCCCATTGCCCAGGAGCATCGACTCGGCGGTAACCGAGCGGCCAGTTGAAAGCGGCAGCGCTTTGCTTGAAGCTTGAGGCTCGTAGCTTGGAGCTGCTTCATGCGAATCATCGACAAAACCGCCACCCAGGTGCGCAGCCTGACCCCCGCCGAAGAAGAGCTGCTGGTCGGCTTTGCCACCGGCACCCTGGGCGGCCCGCGCCTGCTGCAGGCCAACCAGCTGCTGATGAAGGTGCGCAATGCCAACCAGTGGCTGGCCTGCGATTGCCGTAACGACGCCTTGCCGGTGCTCAATGTCACGCTCAATGGCAACACCGGCACGTTGTTCCTGAAGAACAACCCGGGGACCGCCGAGCATACGGCCGGTTGCCCCTTCAGCAAAGACGAGCGCGAAGCCGCCGAGCGCGAAAACGACCCCGCGCCACCCGCCGCCTGGCTGCCACCCGACACGCCCCTGCGGCTGATTGGTGATTTCCGTGCCGGCGGCGCTGGCGACGGTGGCGAAGGCAGCGAGCGACGCGCACAGCAGCGCCTGCTGGCGCTGTTGCTGACCTGGATTGAGACCAGTGGCCTGAACCTGTATGCCACGCACCTGAAGAAGGACCTGACCGGGCAGTTTGCCGAACTGCGCAGCGTGGCAAGCCGCTACCCGCTGCTGGAGCGGGTGCCGGCCAGCAACTACCTGGAAACCCGCCTGGACATGAAGCACATGATGATGCTCAAGGCGCGGTTGCGCGAAGCCAAGGTGTTCGGCAACCACCGCCGGCACGGCCTGTTGCTTGACTGCGTCGATCAGATCAAGGGGCGCAAGCTGTTCAACAACCGCAACGAAGACGGGTTCGATTTCCAGGGGCATCACTTGTACTGGGGCGGCAGCCGCACCAGCGGACCGCTGCTGGCACTGATGCTTTACTCGCCGACCAGTGCCGGCAGCCATTACTACGAGCTGATCCATGTGGCCAGCGTACCCGTGCTGTCCCGCGCCCACCTGTTCCCCGTGTACCGCGACGAGGAGCGCGAGCCGCTCAAGGCGTTGGTGTCGCTGGTCGACTGGATGGCCAGCAAGGGTGTGAAAGTGCAGATGCGTCGGCCGGTGATCGGCGGCGCGCTGGCAGACGAGTTGGTGATGACCTCGGATCAGGACCGGGTTTTGTCGATATCGCTCCTGGAGCAACCGCTGGGCCCCGAGCCGGACGCGGAGAACTTCAAGCGCTACGCCGATTTCAAGAGCCCGGAAACCTTCCGCAAGTTCGTTGCCGGGTTCTTCATGCGCGAACGCTGAACATCGCCTGTTGTTCGCACCCATTGGCGCCATGGGCCAGCCTGCACTAGCGTTGTGCTACCAGCCAGGCAAAACGTTCATGCGGAGCCCCAACCCATCATGCCGGACCTGCGCCCGAACCCGACGCTGTGCCTGCAGTACCGCGCCGAGCAGCCTATTCACCAAGCCTTCCTGCAACAGGCTGAGCGTTGCCCCGAAGCCCCTGCAATCATCACCGCGCACAGGCTTTGCACGTACGCCCAGCTGGCGCAGATCAGCCAAGGTATCGCTGCGTATTTGCTGGAAATAACCGTCAATAGCGACGATCGTGTGCTGATTGTTGCCGAGCGGGGCGCGGCGCTGGTCTACGCGATGCTTGGCTGCCTGCGCGCCGGGCGGGCGTTCAGCGTGGCCGATGCGGCCTACCCTCCCGCCCGCCTGCAGCAGCTCGCCAGCAGCTTGGCACCTCGGGTAGTCCTGCGCTGTGGCCAGGCACACGTCGAAGCCGCAGACGCCTGTGTGGTAACTGTGCCTCAGGACCCGGTCGAGGCACTGCATGCGTTTGACCGGCCCACGGCGCAACTGCCCGCGGTCAGCGCAGGGCAACCGGCCTACATCACCTTCACCTCGGGCAGCACCGGCGAGCCCAAGGCGATCGTTACCCATCACGCGCCGCTGGTGCACTTCATCGACTGGCATGTGCACCAGCACGGGCTGACCCAGGCCGACACGTTCTCGTTACTGTCCGGCCTCGGCCACGACCCGGTTTACCGCGATGTGTTCACGCCACTGTCGCTGGGCGCCAGCATTGCCTGCCCGGCCCAGGCCAGCCTTACCGACCCTGCACAGCTGGCCAGCTGGATTGGGTTGCATCGTGTCAGCGTCATTCACCTCACCCCACCGCTGGGCAAGCTTATCGAGACCGGCGCGCAGCTGCAGGGCCATCTGTTCAGGCAACTGCGCTACCTGTTCTGGGGCGGCGATGCACTCAGCCCGGCGCTGTACCAGCAGATGCGTGCCGTGGCGCCGAATGCCGTCAACGTGAATTTCTATGGCACCACCGAAACCCCGCAAGCCATGGCGTACCACACGCTCGACCCGACCGCGGAACAGGCCCGGGTGCCCTTGGGCAAAGGCATCGCCGATGCGCAACTGCTGGTCGTGAACGCGGCCGGGCAACTGGTGGGCGAAGGTGAAACCGGCGAAATCCTGATCCGCAGTCCCTACCTGTCCCTTGGTTATTGGGGCGACCCGGCGCTGACCGAAGCCAGGTTCATCACCAACCCGTTCACCGGGCTGGCCAGCGACCGCTGCTACCGCACTGGCGACCTGGGCACTTACCTGGCCGATGGCAGTGCCTGTTTCCTCGGCCGGGCTGACGGCCAGGTGAAAGTGCGGGGGCACCGCGTGGAACTGGCGGAGATAGAAAACACCATCAGCCGCCTGCCTGCCGTCCGGCAGTGCGTAGTACTGGCCAACCATGACCACCCACTGCCCCGCCTGATTGCCTACTGCGTGTTGAATCAGCCAGCCAGCGCCGACGACCTGCGCCTGGCTGTCGCCCGCCAGTTGCCGGACTACATGGTGCCGGCACTGTTCATCTTCGTGCAGGCCATACCGCTCACCCCGAACGGCAAGGTCGACAAACGCGCCCTGCCCGCCCCGGTTCAAGCGCCGACCAGCCAACCCTCGTCAGCGCTGGCCGAGAAGCTGTGCAGCGAGTGGGCACGAATACTGCGGGTGCCGCGCCTGGACCCACGCTTGAGCTTTGTCGAGTTGGGCGGTGACTCGCTTTCATTCGTACAGGCCTCGAGGGTGCTCGAGCGGTTGATCGGCCACCTGCCAGATCGTTGGGAAAGCCTGTCGGTCAACCGCCTGGCTGAGCTCAGCGCACCGCATGAAGGCGGGTGGCGGGTCATGGAGATGCCTGTGTTCGTGCGTATGCTCGCCATCATCCTGATCGTGGTCGGCCACCTCAGCGGCATGACCCCTTGGCCGATCGTGGGCGAAACGTCGGTACTGTTCCTGGTCTCTGGCATCAGCCTGGCGCGTTTCCAGCTCAAGGCCATTGAAACCCGGGGGGATGCACGCACACTGCTGCCGTCCCTGGCCGCCATCGTGGTGCCGACCGTGCTGTATACCGCGCTACTGCAACTGGTGTTCGACCGGGTGCACTGGCAATCGCTGCTGTTGGTGTCCAACTGGTTTGCGACCGGCGAGGTTGGCCTGTTCAACTACTGGTATATCGAAGTGCTGGTGCAGATGATCGTGATCATTGGCCTGGTGCTGTCGAGCAAGCGGGTACGCCAGGCCGTTAACGCCGCCCCGTTCCGCTGGCTGATCCTGGCTGCCTGTACGCTGGTAGCGGTGGATGTGTTGCTCAACCGCTGGGTGTTCGACGCCAGTGGCCTGCTGCACCGGGTGCCGCAACACTTCCTGGCGGTGATGGTGCTGGGCATGGCCGTGCACCATGCCGATACCCCCGCCCGCAAAGCGGTGGCCAGCGCGGTAGCGGTGCTGGTGGTCGCAGAACTGGACCTGATGGCGGTGGCCGGTATTGGCTGGCAGGCCGTCACCCACTATGTCGATATTGCCTTGCCGGCGATGCTGGCGCTGATCTGGCTGCGCGCAGTCCCCGTACCGGCCTGGCTGGCACGTGCGGGTGCAGTGATTGCTTCGGCCACCCTGTTCATCTACCTGACGCACTTCCAGTTCCAGTCGGTGGCGGACCGTATCGCCCCGAACCTGCTGTTCGAGGTTGCCTTGGCCATCGCCGGGGGCGTGGCGGTGAGTGTGGCCTGGAATACCGCCACGCGCTGGCTGCTCAGCCGCTGGCGCGCTGGCCGAAAAACGCGCGGGGATGATGACGGGGTGCAACGCGTGACCTAGCCCGCCAGTTCAGCCAGAACTTCAGCCGACGTGGTGACCTGGCGGAAGTGGTGCTGCCATAGCTCAATGCCAAGCTTGCCGGAACGGTCCAGCGAGGAGCCGACCGTCATGTCGGTGACCAGGGTAGGCATCAGCCCGGCATCGAACAGGGCAAAGCCGGCGGCCAGCACACAGGTTTCGGTCTGCAGGCCACACACCAGCACGCGCTCCACGCCCATTTGCCGGATGTGGGCGATCGCTTCGGCACTTTGCCCGTAGCCATGCTTGACGAACACCTGGTCAGCCTCCACCAGGCTTTCGTCCTCTGCCGCCGGGTGCCAGCCGAGCTGGCGTGCAAACGGCGTGACCCGCTCGTCGTGCAGTTCGACCGAGGCTACGGTAGGAATATTGGCTGACAACCGACGCAGCCCATCGACCAGCCACTCGGGCGGGCTGAAGGTGGACTGGACATCGACGATTAACAACACCTGGCGCATGGGCGAATTCCGGCACGGGCAAAAGCGCGCAGTATAACGCGCCTGCACGGCTGCTGTGGCTGCCCACGCCTGGCTGGCGCTCAGGCACGGCCAAACTGCCCTGTAAAGGCTTGCCCCCCGGTCACATCCGGCGCTGTTTCAGCTATGATCGGGCATCCCGCGGAGGACGCCGTGAACCATGCCCGTAGACCTGCACGCGTTGTACCCCAGGCTGATCCACCTGATGCTCGACACGGTCTTCGTGGTCGACCGGGACAACCAGATCATCTTTGTCAGCGATGCCTGCGAAGCGCTGTTGGGCTACCGGGCATGCGAGCTGGTCGGTACCGCGATTACCGACCACATGCACCCCGAAGACCTGGCAACCACCCGCGCTTCGATCCTGCGGGTCATGAATGGCCAACCGCATTACGACTTCCACAACCGCTACATCCGCAAGGACGGTGGCGTGGTGCATATACTCTGGGCAGCCTGCTGGTCAGAGGAGGCCCAGGCCCGCATCGGCGTGGCGCGGGACATTACCGCCCAGCACCAGGCCGAAGCCGAACTGCGCTTTCTGGCGCATCACGACCCGCTGACCCGGCTGGCCAACCGGGCCATGTTCAACCAACGGCTGGACGCCGCCCTGGCCAGCGCTCGGCGCCATGACCGCTCATTGGCATTGCTGTTTATCGATATCAACGATTTCAAGCAGATCAACGATAACCACGGCCACAGCGTGGGCGACCGGGTACTGTGCACACTGGCCCGGCGCCTGGAAAGCTGCGTAGCGGGCAGCGCGACGGTGGCGCGGATGGGCGGTGACGAGTTCACCGTACTGTTGCCCGATTGCCCGTCAGCCGAGGTCGTGGCCGCGCAGGTGCAGCATATCCTGGCCGTCATGGCCGAACCGCTGGATGCCGAGTTGGCCGGGCTCCAGGCACCTTCCTGCAGCATTGGCATCGCGCGCTTCCCCGAAGACGGCACCGATGCCGACATGCTGCTGCGCCATGCTGACGGCCACATGTACCGGGTCAAACGGCAACGCACCGCGGCAGGCTGAACACAGATGAACCGGCGCGCCCCTGAAGACGCTTTGCTCGACAGCTGGCAGCACAATGCCCAGGCCTGGATTGACGCAGTACGCAGCGGCGCCATCGAGCGCCGCCGCGAGATGACTGACGCCCAGGCTCCAGGGCACCGCGTAGTCAGAGCACCGGCTTGCGCACCGCGCCGCTCCGGGCTTTGGCCATGGCCGCCAGGCGCACCGCGACGTTAGCCGCACCGTAGCCGCTATAACCCCCCTTGCGCTGGATGATCTCGAAGAAAAAGCGCTCTTCGAAGGGCTCGGTGTACACATGGAACAGCTCGCCACCCTGGGCGTCGCGGTCATAGAGCACGTTGTAGTAAGCCAACTCGCTGAGGAACTCGTCGTCGAAATCGAAGCGCGCCGCCAGGTCGTCATAGTAGTTCAGCGGAATTTCCAGCAACGGCACACCGGCCAGCTTGGCGCGCGCCACTTCGCCGAAGATGTCGTCGCAATCGAAGGCAATATGGTGCACCCCGGAACCGCGGTAGCTGGAGAGCGCATGGGCAATGGCGGTGTTGCGGTTTTCCGAAATGTTCAACGGCAGGCGCAAGGTGCCGCACTGGCTGCGCAGGGCGCGGCTCTTGACCAGGCCGTACGGGTCGGGCAGCACCACCTCGTCGTCGGCGGCGAAATCGAACAGGCTCTTGTAGAACAACACCCAGCTGTCCAGCGACTCGGCTGGCAGCGCCAGGGCCATGTGGTCGATGCGGCGCAGGCCACCGGTGGCGGTCACGCTCGGGTCCAGGCTGAAGTCGGTGTCATACAGGGTATGCCCGGCGGTGCCCTGCTCTACCAGGTACAACAGACTGCCATCGGGTGCGCGTACCGCTGGCACCTCGCACTCGTTGGGACCGACCAGGCCGCGGAACGGCTGGCCACGGTAGGCAGTGGCACGCTTGAGCGCAGCCTGCTGGTCCTTGACCCGCAGCGCGGTGGCGCACAATGACGGGCCATGGGCTTCGAAGAAGTTGTGGCCAAAGGAGTAAGGCTCTGCGTTCAGCACGATGTTGATATCGCCTTGGCGCAGCAGCTGCACTTCCTTGCTGCGGTGCTTGCCCGCTTCGGCAAAGCCCAGCCGCTTCAGCCAGCTGCCCAGGCGCGCGCCAACGGCCTCATCGACCGCAAATTCCAGGAACTCGACGCCGTCATAACGACTGGCCGCGGGCGGGGTGAACAGTACGCCAGGCTCGATCGGGGTATTTTGCTGTTCCAGGCGCAGCCGGGTTTGCTCTTCCAGGTACAACAACGAGCGCAGGCCGTCGGCGGCGTTCTGCCGGGTGGGCGCTGCACGGAAGCCGTCATTGAAGATTTCCAGCGACAGCGGGCCACGGTAGCCGGTGGCCAGGATCGGCGCGAGGAAGCCGGCCATGTCCATTTCGCCTTGCCCCGGGAAGCAGCGGAAGTGGCGGCTCCACTCCAGCACGTCCATCGCCAGGATCGGTGCGTCAGCCATCTGCACGAAGAAAATCTTGTCGCCAGGGATGTCGCGGATCGCGCGCGGGTCGCCCTTCAGCGACAAGGTATGGAAACTGTCGAGGATCACCCCGAGGGCCGGGTGGTCAGCCTGGCGCACCAGGTTCCAGACCTGCTGGTAGGTGTTGACGTGGCGGCCCCAGGCCAGCGCTTCGTAGCCGATACGCAGGCCACGCTTGCCAGCATGTTCGGCAAGCAGCCGCAGGTCGTCGACCAGCACCTGTTCATCGCCCAGGGCATCGGCCTGGACGTTGCTGCACACCAGCACCAGGTCAGTACCCAGCTCCTGCATCAGGTCGAACTTGCGCTCGGCGCGGTCCAGGTTTTTCTGCAGGCGGTCGCGGCGGCAGCCTTCGAAATCACGAAACGGCTGGAACAAGGTAATGGCAATACCCAGGTCGGCGCACATCTGCCGCACCTGGCGGGGGCTGCCGGCATAGTAGAGCAAGTCATTTTCGAAGATCTCGACGCCGTCGAAACCGGCGGCGGCGATGGCTTCGAGCTTTTCCGGCAGGGTGCCGCTCAAGGACACGGTAGCGATCGAACGCTGCATGGCGGGAGTTCCTTGTTGTTTGGAAGGTATACAGTGCCAGACAGGCAGAAAGACCTGTCAGAGTTTATGGCACGATCGATTATTCGCAGGTAGAGTCGCTGCTTCAATCTCTTTGTACGGAATGGTTAGTTTTGCGTTCGATTATCGCACAAAACCCGTTTTAGCGAATTGCCAGTCAACTGGCCCGTGGTCAACATGATCCACAGACGCAGGCACACCGACCGCTCCCTCCTGCCTTGGCAAACACCCCTGGCGGAACCTGCGCAAACAACAATAACAACGGAGACAACGATGGCTCACTCCAGCTCGCAAGCAAAAAAAGCGACCGCCAGTGGATGGATAGGCTCGGCACTCGAGTACTACGACTTTTTCATCTATGCCCAGGCCGCTGCACTGATTTTCCCGCAGATCTTCTTCCCCAACACCGACCCGAAAATGGCCATCATCGCTTCGCTGGCCACCTATGGCGTGGGTTACCTGGCCCGCCCGGTGGGCGCCTTCGTGCTGGGCCACTGGGGTGATACCCGTGGCCGCAAGAACGTGTTGCTGCTGTGCATGTTCCTGATGGGCCTGTCGACCATGGCCGTGGGCCTGCTGCCCACCTACCACGACATCGGCTTCCTGGCACCGGCCTTGCTGGTGGTGCTGCGCCTGATCCAGGGCTTCGCCGTGGCCGGGGAAATCTCCGGCGCCAGTTCGATGATCATGGAGCACGCGCCCTTCGGCCGAAGGGGCTACTACGCCAGCTTTACCCTGCAGGGTGTACAGGCGGGCCAGGTCATGGCAGCGGCGGTCTTCCTGCCACTGGCGTACTTCATGCCCAGCGAGGCCTTCAATGACTGGGGCTGGCGCATTCCCTTCCTGATGAGCGCCATCGTGCTGATCGCCGGTTTCATCATCCGCAAGGAAGTGCATGAAACCCCGGCATTCGTGAAGGAAGAGAAACAGGACAAAGTGGCCAAGTCGCCGATCAGCGAAGCGTTCCGCCACAGCTGGAAGCACATGGTGCTGGTGATGTTCATGGCCCTGATGAACGTGATTCCGGTAGTCGCCACCATCTTCGGTGCGGCCTACGCGGTGCAGCCGGCCTATGGCATCGGCTTCGACAAGAGCGTCTACCTGTGGATCCCCGTGGTCGGCAACATCGTCGCGGTACTGGTGATTCCGTTCGTCGGCAACCTGTCGGACAAGATCGGCCGCCGCCCGACCATGATTGCCGGCTGCCTGGGCTCGGGCCTGCTGGCGTTCGTCTACCTGTATGCGATCAGCATTCAGAACGTGCCACTGGCATTCATCACCTCGATCGTCATGTGGGGCATGGTCTACCAGGGTTACAACGCGGTATTCCCAAGCTTCTACCCTGAGTTGTTCCAAACCCGCTACCGCGTTTCGGCCATGGCCATTGCGCAGAACATCGGCACCATGCTGACTGCCATGTTGCCGGCGCTGTTCGCCCTGGTTGCGCCACCCGGCTCGGACAACATCCCGCTGGTGGTCGGTGGGCTGGCGTTCTTCATCACTTGCGTGTGTGCCCTGGCGGCCTACATTGCCCCGGAAACCCATCGCCTGGCGATGGAAGACCTGGGTAACCCGCAGGCCAAGCCGATGGAAAAGGAAGCCTATGAAGCCAGCCGCAAAGGCAGCGTCCAGGCGGTAAGCCACTGACAGGCGCGGGGCCGCAAAGCGGCCCCAGCCATTTCAGCCCTGAACCACGCCCTGCAAGCGCGCCCACAGCCGCTCCACATCGCCCCGCTCGGTCGGCAAGGCGCCGATCGACACCCGTACCATCCAGCGGCCATCCAGCGTCGCCGGGGTCACGTAGGCATCACCGCTGGCGTTGAGCCGCTGCGCCCAAGCCTGGGTGTACGTGTCCAACGCCTCGCCCTCCAGCCCCTGCGGCCGATGACGAATGCACAAGGTCTGCAACTGCACGGGCGCCAACAGCTCCCAACCTTGCGCAGCGCTGACCTGCCCTGCCAGCCAGCGGGCATTGTCCAGGTCGCGTCGCAGCCGCGCCTGCAACGCTTCCACGCCCTCGCTGCGCAACATGAACCACAGTTTCAACGCACGGAACCGGCGCCCCAGCGGGATGCCCCAGTCGCGCAGGTTCTTCACCTCGCCATCCACTGCCGACTGCAGGTAGCTGGGGTTGGTGCTCATCACTCGGATCAGGTGCTGCGGGTCACGCACGTAATAGATCGAGCAATCGAACGCCACGCCCAGCCACTTGTGCGCGTTGACCACAACCGAGTCTGCCAGCTCGATGCCGTCCCACATCCAGCGGCATTCCGGCAGGATCATCGCCGAACCGGCCATGGCCGAGTCGACGTGCAGCCACAGTCCATGGGCCTGGGCGATTTCGCCGATCGGGCGCAGCGGGTCCAGCGCTGTGGTGGTGGTGGTGCCGGTGGTGGCCACGACGGCACAGGGCTGGTTGCCGGCAGCCAGGTCCTGCTCGATGGCTGCCTGCAAGGCCTGCGGGCGCAGCGCGTAGTGTTCGTCGGTGGGGATCAGGCGAATGTTGTCACGCCCGAAGCCGGCCAGCAGCGCGGCCTTGTCCACCGAGCTGTGGGCGTGGGCACTGACATACACGATCAATGGCTTGGCTTCGGCCTGCAGGCCACCCCGCACCAAAGCGTAACCGGTGGCGCGCTCGCGCGCGCTGATCAACGCCACCAGGGTGCTGGTCGAGGCGGTGTCCTGGATGACCCCGCTCCATTGGCTGGACAAACCCAGCAACTGGCGCAGCCAGTCGAGGGTGGTTTCTTCCAGTTCGCTCAGGGCCGGGCTGGACTGCCATGACAGGCCCAGCACACCCAGGCCGGTACTGAGGAAGTCACCCAGTACCGAGGACAAGGTGCCATTGGAGGGGAAGTAGCCATAGAAGTCAGGGTGCTGCCAGTGGGACAGGCCAGGCATGAGCAGTGCGTTCACGTCGTCGAGAATGGCCTCGAAGGGTTCACCTTGCTGGGGGGCTTGCCCTGGCAAGGCGGCCTTGAGGTAACCGGGTTCGACCTGGGCCATGACCGGGCGCTCGCCCACGGTCTGGCGGTAGTCGGCGATCAGGTCGATCAACTGGTGGCCGTATTGGCGGAATTGTTCGGGGGTCACGCGGGCTCTCCTTTGGGTCATCCGTAGCCTGTTATGGCCCTATCGCAGGCAAGCCAGCGCCCACAGAACAGGACGCTGGCTTGGACAGGGCCAGCGCAGGCAACACAATGCCCCCAGTCTAGGCGCCTATGCCCAGACGAATACCCCCATGTCACGCATAGTTGCTATGGCAAACGCGCATGCCCACCCTGCACGCCGAACTGCGACTGGCGCCACAACTCGAATACCCGGTTGCGTAACCAGCGGTGCTCGGCCGAGGCCTGCAAACGCTGGTGCCACACCACCCAGTAGCGCTGGCTATGGTCGATAAAGCCCAGCGGCCGCCAGGCCAGGCCATGCAAGCGGCTCAGTTGCCGGGCGATGTGCTCGGGGACGGTGGCCACGGCCTGGCTGCCGGCAACCACCTTGACCGTGGCGCAGAAGAACGGCACCTCCAGGCTGACCCGCCGCTGCAGGCCCTGGGCGCGCAGGTGGCGGTCGATGAAGCTGTCCTTGTCGCCGCCACCGGAAATCCGCACGTGCTTGTGCGCCAGGTAGTCCGCCTGGCTGAGGGTGGCTTGCGCCGTCAGCGGATGGTCGCGGCGCATCAGGCACACCGCGCGGTCCTCACCCAGCAGGCGCCCGTGCAGGTTGGGTGGCGACTCGTCGAACAGCGTGGTCGCCAGGTCAATCTCGCCGCTGGCCAGCAAGGCGTACTGGCCGGCCTGCCAGGTGCGGTATTCCAGGGAAACACCCGGCGCTTCCTGTTCCAGCGCAGCCACCAGCAACGGCAGCATGTGTTCGGCCACGTAGTCCGAGGCAGCCAGGCAGAAGCGCCGCTCGCAGCGGGCCGGGTCGAAGACTGCAGGCTGACGCAGGGCCTGCAGCTCTTCAAGCACTTGCCGCAGGGGCTCGACCAGGGTTTCGGCGTGTTCGCTGAGCACGTAGCCACGGCCTTGGCGGACCAGCAAGGGGTCGCCGAACGCTTCGCGCAGCAGGGCCAGCTGGCGGCTGAGGGCCGGCTGGCTGACGCCGAGGCGCTCGGCAGCGTGGCTGAGGTTCTTCAGCTGCAGCAGGTGGTCGAGGGTGCGCAGGTGGGCGAGGCTGAGGGAGGCGAAGGTGGGGTTCATCGGGTTCGGCTCCGGACCGCTGCGAGGGCTTCGCCCTCGTTTCGCGACACAAGGCCGCGCCTACAGAAGCGGCCTTGCGACGCGATGGGCCGCAAAGCGGCCCCAATTGCACAGATCAGTCGGTCAGACCAACATAAACATTCTGCACATCATCGTTCTCGTCGATCGCTTCGAGGAACGCTTCAACCTCAGCCAGCGCTTCGGCGCTCAGGCTGGCCGCGCTCACCGGGTTTTTCGGGGTATAGCCGATTTTCGCCGAGGTCACGGTGAAGCCATGCTCGGGCAGGGCCTTCTGCACCGCGTCCAGGTCGGTAGTGTCGGTAATGAACAGGGTCGAGCCCTCTTCTCCACCTTCTTCGAAGTCCTGGGCGCCGGCTTCGATCGCGGCCATTTCCGGGTCGGCATCGCCTTCGGGGGTGGCTTCGATCAGGCCGACATGGTTGAAGTCCCAGGTCACCGAACCGCTGGCGCCCAGCTGGCCCTTGCGGAACAGCACGCGGATCTGCGCAACGGTGCGGTTGACGTTATCGGTGAGGCACTCGACGATCAGCGGCACCTGGTGCGGGGCAAACCCTTCGTAGCTGACGGCATGGTACTGCACGGCCTCGCCGTCCAGGCCAGCGCCTTTCTTGATGGCACGTTCCAGGGTTTCACGGGTCATCGAGGCTTTCTTGGCCTGGACGATGGCCAGACGCAGGCGCGGATTCATGTCCGGGTCGGCGCCAGATTTGGCCGCAATCTGAATTTCCTTGGCCAGCTTGCCCATGATCTTGCCCTTGGCATTGGCAGCTGTTTCTCTATGCTTGGCTTTCCACTGTGCGCCCATGTCGACTCTCTTTGTTTCAGCGGCCGGTTCAGGAAGCGACCGGCCAAAAGTGGGTGCAGTTTATACGCCCTCGCGCATGGGTTCGACAAGAAATCTCATCAGCCTCGATCCGCTTGCCTGCCGCCCTGGCAGCCGCCTGGCGCTGAACTGCCCCTAGCGCGTAGCGATCACGAACAGCCTCGGGAACGGCAACAGCACCTTGCCATCGGTGGCCGGCGGATAGTCGCGCTGCATGGCCTGCAGGTACATCTGCAGGAAATCACCCTGCGCGCGCTCATCGAGCCTGGCCAGGTAAGGGCGCAAAGCCGAGCCTTTGAACCACTCCACCACCGCCTCGGCGCCGCCCACCAGCGGGTGGTGATAGGTGGTGCGCCATACATCGACCCGCGCGCACAGCGGGCTGAGCAGGTCGTAGTAAAAGGCCGCCCCGTGCCGTGGCGGCAGTTGCAGGTCGGCGAACTTCGTGGCCCACGGGCCCTGGCTGGCAATCTCGCGCAATTGCCGGTGGGCCGGCTCATCGAGGTTATCCGGGGTCTGCACCGCCAGGCTGGCGCCTTCGCTCAACTGGCGCACCAGGTGCGGGTACAGCTTGGCATGCTCGGGCACCCACTGCAGCGAGGCGTTGGCAAGGATCAGGTCCTGCGGCTCCGGGGCCGACCAGCCGCTGATGTCGGCAACCACCGTGCGCACCCGGGGGATGCACAAGCGCTTGCGTTCCCGGGCCTTGGCAATCATGTCCGGGTCGCTGTCCAGCGCCGTTACCTGGGCATCGGGGTAACGTTGCAGAAGTACCTCGGTGGAATTGCCAGGGCCGCAACCCAGGTCGGTGGCGTGGCGTACCGGGCGTGACGGCACGGCGGCGAGCAGGTCGCGCACGGCGCGGGTACGTTCGTCTTCGAACAGCGAATACTGGGTGGCGGACCAGGCCATGTGCAGCTCCTCCAGGCGGGTGATAGGTGGAGCATACGCCATGTGGCGGCCGGCGCGTTCGTTGCGGCACACGCAATGAACTGTCTGGCTGGGTGCAGGGTCATCTGCTGTATGCGCACCCACCTGAAAACCTATATCGCCATTGCCATCCTGGCCCTGATCGCGGCCGCCGCCCTGCTCGGCTCACCGTGGATGAACCAGCGCTTTCACATGCCCGCTGAAAAAACCCAGGCCCAACAACGCGAAACGGCCGGGTCCACACGGGAGCCGGCCGTTTCCAAGCGCGAGTGACGCTTAGTGCTGCTTGCTGCCAGAGCGGATCTGGTGCACCACACCCATGGCCACCACGATGGCCGCCGCCACACCGGTGGAGATCACCAGGATCTGGTAGTCAGGCATGAAGGCCATGGTGACCAGTGCCGTCACGATGAAGGCGATGACCAGGTAGGTCAGCCAGGGGAACAGCCACATCTTCAGGCGCACTTCCTTGCCCTCGGCGATCAGCTTGCGGCGCATGCGCAGCTGCGAGAAAGCGATCACCAGGTACACCAGCAGGGCAATCATGCCAGTGGTGTTCATCAGGGTTTCCAGCACGTCTTTCGGGCGCAGGGTCTCGCTGAAGTTGATCAGCGCGCAGACCACGGCCACGGCGCACGAACCCATGATCGCGTACACCGGTACACCGGTGCCGGCGCGGGTGATCTTGAAGAACGACGGTGCATCGCCCCGCTGGGCCAGCGAGAAGAGCATGCGCGAAGCGGTGTAGTGGCCCGAGATCAGGCAACTGCTGACCGAGGTCAGTACCACGAAGTTCATCAGCAGCTCGGCGTACGGCACGCCCAGCAGCTCCAGGGTACGGCGGTAGGCGCCATAGCCGGAAACCCCCAGGTGCGGGTCGTTCCACGGTACCAGGCAGACGATCAGGAAGATCGAACCGACGTAGAACAGGCACACCCGCCACACCACCGAGTTGGTCGCCTTGACAATCTGAGCGGCCGGGTCTTTGGCTTCGGAAGCGGCAATGGTGACGATTTCTGCGCCGAGGAAGGCGAACATCACCCCCAGCAAGGCGCCGATGACCGTGGTAATGCCGTTGGGCATGAACCCTTCGGCGGTGAGGTGGCTGATGCCACGCACTTCACCGAATTGCCAGACATTGGTTACCGCAGCGGTACACACGATCAGGAAGCAGACGATCGCGATCACCTTGATCAGGGCGAACCAGAACTCGAACTCACCGTAGTGCTTGACGTTGAAGAAGTTGACGGTGATCAGCAACAGGGTCGTGGCCAGCACGAACACGTTGACGCTCACATCCGGGAAGAACCCATGCAGGATCTTGCCGGCTACGTAAGCTTCCCAGGCCATCAGAATGACCCAGTACCACCAGTACAGCCAGCCAATGGTGAAGCCGGCCCAGCGGCCGATGGCGCGGTCGGCGTAAGTGGAGAACGAGCCGGTATCAGGCGAGGAAGTCGCCATTTCACCGAGCATGCGCATGATCAGCACCACCAGGATGCCGCCTGCCAGATAGGCCAGGACAGCGGCTGGGCCGGCGCTGTGGATCACGCTGCCGGAACCGACGAACAAGGCGCCGCCAATAACCCCGGCGATCGACATCATCGTCAGGTGGCGCGACTTCAGCGAGGCACTGAGCTTGCTCTCGTGCCCGCTTTTCGCGGTGGTGGTAGTGGATGTTGCGTCCATCAGTTGTGTACCCCGTGCTTCTTTTTATCCAAGGAAAACCGTGAAACCCCGATGGCTGGCGGTTTCACCTGTACATCAGTGCTAATGCGGGCAGGATGGTGTGCGCGAACACACGCAGGCCTTCCATGGCGGCCTGCTGACGCGCCCCAGGGCTGGCGCCTGGCGCGAACTGAACATGCTATTGGTGGCGATATCTGACACCTAATGTAAAAATGTCCGACGCAGAGAGCCATGCACAGTGGCATCAAACTCGCACTGCACTGTACAGGTCGCCTATGCAGTACACCCTGCAATTGCCTGGCGATACGCACCCTGAAGGCCCCGAATGCTCGAACTACATCCAGACTCCTCGACCCCGTTGGTGAACCAGATCATCGACGCGCTGCGCGAGCTGATCGATAACCAGACCCTCAAGCCTGGCGCCAAGGTGCCCTCGATTCGCGCCTTTGCCGCGAGCTACTCGGTGAGTACCTTCACCGTGGTCGAGGCATACGATCGCCTGGTGGCCCAGGGCTTGCTGGTGAGCCGGGGCAATGCAGGTTTTTTCGTCAACCGCGCGGCAGCCGAGCTGCTGGAGCAGCACAACGCCGAGGCCGACACCAGTCGACCAACGTTCAACTCCGAGTGGTACCTGCAACAGATCTTCGAGATCCGTCAGTTGCCCTACAAACCCGGATGTGGCTGGCTGCCCAACGACTGGATGTACGAAGAGGGCCTGCGCCGTGGCCTGCGCCAGGTGGCCGGCAGCCCGCTGGAACTGTCGGGGTATGGCGACCCCATGGGCCTGCCGGAGCTGCGTGCACTGACCGCGCAGAACCTGCAGCAGGAATTGTCGATAGTGGCCAACCCGGCGCAGCTGATGCTGACCCACGGCGCCAGCCAGGCGCTGGACTTGGCCGCACGCACGCTGGTCCGGCCGGGGGACGTGGTACTGGTGGACGACCCGGGCTACCCGAACCTGATGAGCATCTTGCGTACCCAGGGCGCGACGCTGGTCGGCGTCCCGCGTACCCCGGCGGGCTACGACCTGAACCAGTTGGAGCAGTTGCTCGCCCATCACCGCCCGACGGCGTTCTTCACCCAGCCGCATTTGCACAGCCCGACCTGCTCGCGCACCCCGCTGCCGCAGCTGCACCGGCTGTTGCAGCTGGCCAGCCAGCACGGCTTCCGCCTGGTCGAGAACAACCTGTACGCCGACATGGTCGCCGAGCCGCAGCCCTGCCTGGCCAGCCTCGACCACCTGCAGCAGGTGGTGTACGTAGGCAGCTACTCGAAGAGCATTTCGCCCAATGTGCGCGTCGGCTACATGCTGGCCAACCCCGAGCTGATGCAGAAACTGCTGCAGCTGAAAATGCGTTCGGGCCTGACCACATCGCAGGTAATGGAGCGTGTGGTCTATGCCGCGGTCATCGACGGCCGCTGGCGCAAGCACCTCAAGCGTCTTCGCCAGCGCCTGGCGGAGGCGCATCAGGAAGTTGGCCGGCATCTGCATCGATTGGGCTTTGAACTGTTCATTGAGTCCGACGAAGGCATGTACATCTGGACCCGCCATCCGGCGCTCCCGGACAGCGCGGCATTGCTGGACGACGCGCTGGAGAAAGGCATCATGCTCGGGCCTGGGCAGTTGTTCATGGTCGATGCCAAAGCCACCGGCTGGATGCGCTTCAACGTGGCGTTCAGCACCGACCCGGCGATGTGGGAGTTGCTGGAGAAAGTGTTGGTCAAGCATGTGCGTCGGGCTGGGCTTTAAGCCATACCGGTCGTGTGAACTTGAGATCGAGCGCCGCCCGCGCGGCGCATCGCGAGCTGCGCTCGCTCCTACGTTTGTTTCGGGCCAATTATGCCTGTGGGGTTTGCGCGCGAACCATTTGGCGCATGCCTCAATATCGCGCCGTACTGACATGGCGGTCGCGCGCGCCTCTCCCAGACCTCACTGGCCCGAAACAAACGTAGGAGCGAGCGCAGCTCGCGATGCGCCGCGCGGGCGGCGCTCGATCTAACAGGCGCGGCATATCTTATGGCAACCACCTGTCAGCCCTGATGCGATCCCTGTGGGGTTCATCCCCGAAATAAACAGCGTGGTAGCACTCACCGCCAATCCGCTTTGTCAGCAAAAAACGCCCGAGCATTCGCCTCCAGGCTCTGCAGATGGTACCCGCCCTCCTGCACAATCAGGCATGGCAAGCGCAATGCGCGGATACGCTCGCCCAACACGGCAAAGCCCTCGGTCGTCACCGCCACCTTGCTCTGGGGGTCCAGCTCATAAATGTCGAAGCCCAGCGACAACACCAACACTTGCGCACCAAAATCCTTCACCGCAGCCAGTGCGGTGTCCAGCCGGCTCAGGAAGTCCGCTTCGCTGGCGCCGTGGGGCATCGGCAGGTTGAGGTTGTACCCCTCCCCCTCTCCACGGCCGCGCTCCTCCTCGAACCCGGCCACGCCTGGGTAGAAGTTGGTCGGGTCGCCGTGCACCGACACATACAGCACATCGCGCCGGTCGTAGAAGATTTCCTGGATGCCTTGCCCGTGGTGCATGTCGGTGTCGAGCACCGCCACCCGGCTGTAGCGGCCGCGCAAGGCCTGGGCAGCGACGGCAGCGTTGTTGATGTAACAGAAGCCACCCGCCGCATCGAACCGCGCATGGTGCCCCGGTGGCCGGCACAGCGCGTAGGCCGCGGGCTCACCCTCGGCAATGGCCTTGGCGCCAGCTACCGCGCTCTGCGCGGACCAGTAGGCCGAATGCCAGGTACGCTCGCCTACCGGGCAACTGCCATCGGCCAGGTAGCGCGCGGCCTGGGCGAGAATGCCACGCAAGGCGTTGGGCTCACGCACGAAGATGTTCGACATGACCTCGTCGCCCCAGTCCTCGGGCACTTCCTTCCAGCGCGCATGGGCGTCTTCGAGGAAGGCCAGGTAGGCCTCGCCATGCACCGCCGCCAGCGGCTGCAGGCCAGCATCCTCTGGCTGGCGGATGTCGAAGCCAAGGTTCCTGGCAGCCTGCAGCAGGCGCTGGGCGCGCTCGGGCACTTCCTGGGGGGTGCGCATGGCGCCACGCGAGTAGTAGCTGCGCGGGTGATGCAGCAATTGTTCAGGGTGGAAGTAGCAACGCATCAGGCTTCTCCTGGTTCGACACGGCCGGCGCGGGCCAGCACGGCATTGAGCAATACATCGGCACCCTGGCGGGCATCGTCGGGCAGCACATCCTCGGCTTCGTTGTGGCTGAGGCCGCCGATGCAGGGAATGAACACCATCGCCGTCGGGCAATAGCGGGCCAACAGGATGGCATCGTGCCCAGCGCCACTGACGATCGACTGCTGCGCATAACCCAGGGCATCCACCGCTTGCTGAACAGCGGCCACACAGTCCAGGTCGAACGGCGTGGCCGGGCTGACCCAGTGCCGCTCGATGCGCACCTGCAAACCGCGCTGGCGGGCGATGGCCTGCAGCGCCAGGGTCAGGTCGCGTTCCATGGCCTCGATGGTTTCATCGCGGTGGTGGCGCAGGTCCACCGTGAATTGCAACACCCCGGGGATGGTGTTGCGTGACGACTTGGCGATGGTCAGCTCGCCGACAGTGGTCAGCGCCTCGGGGGCATAGTCTGCCGCCAGCCGCTCAAGCGCCTGAATCATCTGCGCCGCGCCGTACAAGGCGTCCTTGCGCAACGGCATCGGCGTGGTGCCGGCATGTGCGGCCATGCCTTCGACGGTCACATCCAGCCAACGAATAGCCTGGCCGCCGCTGACCACACCAATGGCCTTGGCGTTATCTTCAAGGATCGGGCCTTGCTCGATATGCGCTTCAAAATAGGCATCCACCGGCCCGCCCAGCGGCCGCAGGCCAGCGTAACCGGTACGCTGCAACGCGTCGGCGACGCTGATGCCTTGCGCATCGCGTATGGCCAAGGCTTGCTCCAGCGCCAGGGTGCCGGTGAACACGGCCGAACCGAACATCGCCGGGGTAAACCGGGCGCCTTCCTCGTTGGTCCACACCGCGAGCTCCAGCGGCTTGCGGGTGCTGATGCCCAACTCGTCGAGGCGGCGCACCACCTCCAGCCCGGCCAGCACGCCATAGACACCGTCGAAACGGCCGCCCTCCGGCTGGGTATCCAGGTGGCTGCCAATCATCACCGGGGCGGCGTCGGGGTCGGTGCCAGGGCGGCGCGCGAACAGGTTGCCGATGGCATCCACGCTCAGCGTCAGGCCCGCTTCGCGGCACCAGTGGCTGAACAGCTCACGGCCAGCCTTGTCTTCGTCGCTGAGGGCCAGGCGGCAGCTGCCACCGCGTGCGGTGGCGCCGATTTCGGCCATGGCCATCAAGCTCGCCCACAGGCGTTCGCCATTGCTTTTCAACATGTGCAGGTACTCCAGAATGAATCGGTTCGCTCAGGCCAGCTCAAGCTGCTGGCTGCGCGCGTACTGGCGCGCCAGGGCAAGCACGCAGACCAGCGAAAGGGTGGCGATCAGCGTGTAGAACACTGCCATCGGCCACCACTGCCCTGTGAAATGGTGGGCCAGCCAGGTGCCGATCAACGGGGTCAGGCCCCCGGCGATGGCGCCACACACCTGGTAGGCCAGGGAAATGGCGGTATAGCGCACACGGGTGTCGAACATGCCGCTGACGTAGCCTGCGATGACCGCGTAGAACGAGGCCATGCAAGCAGCGGCCAAGGCGATGCCGAGCACGATCAACGGGCCTTGGCCCGAGCTGACCAGGGTGAACATAGGGTAAGGCGAGGCCATGGCCAGCATGGCCACCAAGGCCAGAAAGCGAGTGGCGCCGAGCTTTTCCGACAGCCAGGCAGCCAAGGGCTGCACGCAAAACTGGATGATCGCCACGAAGAACAGGCACTCCAGGATCAGCGAGCGCTCCAGGTGCAGCTGCTGGGTGGTGTAGCTGATCATGAAGGTATTGGTGAAGTAGACCCCGGCAATGCCCAGGGTGTTGGCACCGATGCACAGCAACAGCGGGCGCCAGGCGCTGCGCAGCACCTCGAAGACCGGGGCCTGCTCCTTGCGCCGGGCCGTTTCTGCCTGCTCGCGGCTGGCGATGAACTCGGGCGACTCGTTCACCCCCAGGCGAATGGCCAGGCCGACCAACAGCAGCAAGGCGCTGGCCAGGAACGGCACGCGCCAACCCCAGCTCATCAGGTCTTCTTCCGGAAGGCGGGTGACCGCGCCAAAAGCCAGCAGTGACAGAATCAGGCCCGCCGGGCTGCCGAGCTGGGCGAACGAGGCGAAGAAGTTGCGCCGCCCTTTGGGGGCATGCTCGCCGGCCATCAGCACGGCCCCGCCCCACTCGCCGCCCACCGCAATGCCCTGGACGATGCGCAGAAGGACCAGCAGCACCGGCGCGCTGGCGCCGATTTGCGCATAGGTCGGCAACAGGCCGATGCACACCGTGACGATGCCCATCATCAGCAAGGTGATGACCAGCGATTTCTTGCGGCCGATACGGTCGCCCACATGGCCGAAGACGATTCCGCCCAGCGGCCGGGCGAAAAAGCCCACGGCGAAGGTGCCAAACGCTGCCATGGTGCTGAACAGGCTGTCATCGGAGGGGAAGAACAAGGCACCGAACACCAGGGCCGCGGCGGTGGCATAGATGTAAAAGTCGTACCATTCGATCATGGTACCGATGAAAGCGGCGGCAGCGGCACGGCGTGGCTGGGCGCAAGTGGCGGGCTTCATGGGGGCTCCTTTGCTTGTTGTTCTGGCAGGAGTGACGGGAATTCACGGTCGCGCTCTGACGGCGCTTGGCTTGTGGGCCTCGATGCCTATGATTTATCGGGCCAGGGCTATGATTAGTCAATTTTCTATTTATTATTCCAACTATTAACCCTGCTTATCATAGAGCCTTGCCATGTCTGACCGCCTGCTCAACGACCGCCTCGACTGGAACCTGCTGCGTACCTTCCGCGTCATTGGCCAGGAACTGTCAATCAGCCGCGCCGCTGCCCGCCTGCATCTCACCCAGCCGGCAGTCAGCCAGGCCTTGAAGCGCCTGGAAGAACAGCTTGGCCGCCAACTCATCGCCCGTCGTGGGCCGCGTTTCGTGCTGACCGAAATGGGCGAACAGCTGTTCCAGCTGGCCGGCGAGGTGTACGGGCAGATGTCGCAGATCGGCAGCCTGCTGGCGCAGCCCACCGACGAACTGGTGGGCAAGGTGCGCTTGCTGATGATCAGCCGCATCGTCAGCGACCGCTTCGACGACTTCCTGGCCGACTTCCATCGCCAACACCCACGGGTGGACCTGGAAATCGACGTGATGCGCAGCTCCGACATCGTCGCAGCCTTGCAAGAGAAAACTGCCAGCGCAGGCTTGAGCTTGAACCGGCGGGCCCAGCCCAGGCTGGAGCAACGGCTGTTCCTGCGCCAGCGTTACGCGTTCTTCTGTGGCAAGCACCATGCACTGTTCGGCCAGACCGAGGGCGACTTGCAGCGGGAGAACTTCGTCAGCTTCACCAGCGACCAGATTGGCGGCATGTTGTCGCCACTGACCATTTTCCGCGACCAGCAGGGCTTTGCCGGGCGCATCGTGGCCTCGTCACCCAGCCTTGAGGAAGTGCGCCGCCTGGTAATTGCCGGGTTCGGCATCGGCTGCCTGCCCGAGCACGTGGTAGCGCCGGATGTTGCAGCTGGGCTGCTGTGGAAGCTGCACCCGCTGGAGGGCATTGCCGATGTGGACATTCACCTGTTGTGGAACCGGGACCAGCGCTTCAGCCGGGCCGAACAGGTGTTCATCGAGGGGCTGCAACAGCGCCTTGACTGACCTGCAGCGCCATCACCGGCGCTGCCAAGCGCGCATCGCGCCGGTGGCCTTGGCCGCCTTGTAGTGCAACTTGGATCCGATCAGGGGAAAGGGTATGCTGACATATAGCTAAATGCCATCACCCAGGCCGGCGCGATGCCTGCCTTCAAGGACGAACCCTTTGCCCAGCCACCCTACCCGCCATACCATTGCCCGCCAGTGGCAATTGCTCAAGCTGCTGCCGGGGCGCCACCCGGGCGTGAGCTCCACTCACTTGCAACGTGCCCTGAGCAGCGTGGGCCACACCACCAGCAAGCGTACCGTAGAGCGCGACCTGGTCGAACTGGCCGCCCTGTTCCCGCTGCAATGCAACAGCAAGGGCATGCCCTATGGCTGGTACTGGCAACCGGGCCTGAGCCTGGAGCAAGCGCACCAGTTGCAACCCGACGCGCTATGCCCGGCGGCCCAAATGGAGCTGCGCGCTTGGGTTGATGACGCCCTTGCCCGGCGCCTGGAGCAGGCGCCGCTGTCGGCCGACATGCAACTGACCGCGCAAGGCGACGGTGGCGCTGTGCTGGTGGCCACGGTAGACGACAACCGGGCGCTGATGAGCTGGCTGCTGTCCCAGGCCGGCGCTATCCGCGTGCAGGCCCCCAAGGCGCTGCGCCTGGCCATGCTGGCGCAATTACGCCAGAGCCTGGCCCTGCACGAAACGGTTGGTTGAAACCATTGGCGGGCGCTACTGGCGCAGCCGCTCCAGCGCCTGCAGCACGAACGCGGTAGCGCGCTCCACCTGCCCTTCCCGGCAGGCGATACCCAACTGCCGCCACAGCCCGGGCCGCAGCGGCCGGTGGGCAATGCGCTGATCAAGCTCGGCGGCCTCCCCCTCCTGCGGCAGCAATGTCGCGCCATACCCGGCACCGACCAGCTTCTTGATGGCATCGTTGTAGTTCAGCTCGATACGCGGCTCGGGGTGCAACCCCGCCGCCGCAAACCACTCGTTAGTCACCCGCGACAGCTGGGTACTGCTGTCATTCAGGATCAACGCCCGTTGCGCCAGCCAGGCCGGCGTGACCTTGGCCGGGGGCTGCCAGTCGGCCGGCACGTAGGCCAGGATCGGGTCGCGCCGCCAGGGTGTTACGGCCAGCCCCTTGACCGCCACCTGCGGCAACGCCACCACCGCGACATCCAGGGTGCCCTCGCGCAAACGCGCCAGCGACGCTTGCGAAGTGAGCACCTGCACTTGCACATCGATCCCCGGATGCTCCACCCGCAAGGCGGCCAACGCCTGTGGCAGCAGGTGGGCGATGGCCCCGGTCGAGGCCCCCAGGCGTACCCGGCCGCTCAGGCCCTGCACCTGGCGGCGAACTTCGTCCAACGCCAGGTCCGCGTCGGCCAGCAAGCGGCGGGCGCGGGCCAGCAGCGTTTCACCGATGGCCGTGGGCCGTACCTGGCCGCGGGTACGGTTGAGCAACGGGGCGCCGACGCGCGCCTCCAGCTCGGCCACGTGCAGGCTGATGGTGGGCGGCGCCAGGTTGAGCTGGCGAGCCGCCTCGGCAAATGAACCCAGGTCGCTGATGACCACCAGCGTACGCAGGCGGTCGAGGCTGATTTCGCGCATGGTCGCTGCGGCTTCCTCACAAAACAAAGACTGACGGCTGAATGCCAAGGCAGCTTTCAGGGGCAGGTTCACCGCCAAAAGGCAAGCACACAATTCAGAAAAGCTGAATGTGATGGTCATGATATTCAAATTTTCTTTAGCAACGCCACCCGCGAACATAGGCCATCCCCTCCCCAACCCGGACCCCGACCATGCATACCCCTGTTGTCTTCATCGACGGCGACCAAGGCACCACCGGCCTGCAGATCCACGCTCGCCTCCAAGGCCGCTGCGACTTGCGCCTGCTGACCCTGCCCGAAGCCGAACGCAAAGACCCTCAACGGCGTGGCGAGGCGATCAACAGCGCCGACATCGCCCTGCTGTGCCTGCCCGATGCCGCCGCGCGCGAAGCGGTGGCCGCCATCCACAACCCGCAGGTGCGGGTGATCGACGCCAGCTCGGCACACCGCACCAGCCCAGGCTGGGTGTATGGCCTGCCCGAACTGGACCCGCACCAAGCCGAACGCATTGCCCAAAGCAAGCGCGTCAGCAACCCCGGCTGCTACCCCACGGGCGCCATCGCGTTGCTGCGCCCGCTGGTCAAGGCCGGCCTGCTGCCTGCCGATTACCCGCTGAACATCCACGCCATTTCCGGCTACTCCGGCGGCGGCCGCGCGGCGGTAGAACGGCATGAACAGCCCGCTGCCGACAAAGCCCCGGCCTTGCAGCTGTACGGCCTGGACCTGGCGCACAAGCATGTGCCCGAGATCCAGCAGCACGCCGGGCTCTCGGCACGGCCCCTGTTCATGCCTGGCTACGGCGCCTACCGCCAGGGCATCGTGCTGAGCATCCCGCTGCAATTGCGCCTGCTGCCCGGGCAGGTCAGCGCCGAACAGCTGCAAGCCTGCCTGGAACAGCATTACCAGGGAGCCCGCCATGTTCAGGTAATGCCCCTGCACCAACAAGGTGGCGCGGCCAACCTCGACCCTGAAGCCCTGAACGACAGCAACGACCTGCGCCTGGCGCTGTACGCCAACCCTGAACACGGCCAGGTGCTGCTCACCGCCATCTTCGACAACCTGGGCAAAGGCGCGTCGGGCGCGGCGGTGCAAAACCTGGACTTGATGCTCGGCGCACTACAGGCACGCGGCTGATGGGTCAAAACCGGTTAGACTGTACAGCCCGCGCCCTCCCGGTGCGGGCTGTACAGTCCAACCGCCGGAGCCTGCCCCCCGATGTTCATCCTGAGCCGCCTTGACAGCGTGCCGCCCGAGTCTTTCCAGAACCAGATCCGCGAGCTGGTGATTCACAACGTCGGTGAATTGAGCAGTGTCGCGATCACTGCAGACAACCCGCTGTACCCGCTGTACCAGTACGGCGTCGGCATGGAGGTGCACCAGTACCTGCAAGCCCTGGACGGCACTCGCGGCCTGGCCGTGGCACTGACCCTGGCACTGGATGCCGAAGCGCCTGACCAGTTGTTGGGCTTTGCCTTGTCGCTACCCGCCGAGGACGATGAGCAGGCCTGTGCCCTGGCATTCATGGCCGTACGCGCCAGCCATCGGCGCCAGGGCATCGCCCGGGCGCTGCTGGGCGACCTGCAGGCGCGCCATGCCTGCGTCGAGCTGAACGCCTTCGCCAACCAGGTACCGTGGTTCGAAGCCATGGTTATGCAGGTGGTGGCCGCCAAGGGTCCGCAGGTGCTGATGAGCAGCACCGGCCAGGCCAGCGGGGCACTGATCGGCCGCCTGGACATCGCCCCCATCTACCAGACCGCCGAGGTGCTGCAGATTCATACCTACCTGCTCAACCAGCAAGGCGAGGATGCGATGATCGAAGCGGAGCAGATGCGCGACGAGCGGCTGGACGCGCTGACCGCACAGGCGCAGGAGTGTGTGCGCCAGCGCCAGCACGTGCACTGATCGCACCGTCAAGCACAACGCTCAGGGCCGCACCGCTCAAGCTCGGCGCGGCGCGGCGGCTCAGCCATGCACCCAGCGCCGGTGCAGCCCGCGCGCCAGGGCATCGAGCAGAAAGCCCAGCACACCGATCAACAGCACCATGGCCATCAGCTCGGAGTACGCCAGGCGGTCGCGGGTATCGAGAATGAAATAGCCCAGCCCTGCACTGACGCCCAGCATTTCGCAGGGCACCAGCACGATCCACAAAATCCCGATGGCCAGGCGCACGCCCGTCAGCACATGGCCTATCACCCCCGGCACGATCACCTTGCACAAGGTTTCCCAGCGCGTGGCACTCAGGCTGCGGCTTAACTGCAGCCAGCGCGGGTCCAGTTGCCGCACCCCGGCGGCGGTGTTGAGCAGGATCGGCCACAACGCAGCGAACGCCAGCAAAAAGTAGATCGGCTGGTCACCCACGCCCATCAGCATCACCACCACCGGCATCCACGACAACGGCGAGATCATGCGCAGGAACTGGAATGCCGGCGTGGTCGCCGCCTCCAGGTGCCGGTAGCTACCTACCAGCAACCCCAACGGCACACCGATCAGCAACGCCAGCAACAAACCCACCAGGATGCGCTTGAGGCTGACCCAGATATGCCCGTAGACCTCGCCCTGCCCCAACAGCTCGACCAGGCTGGCCAACGTGGCCTGCGGTGCAAACCGGGCCGACAGGCCATCGGCCTGGCCGAACACGGCGACCCCGGCCCACCACAGTGCCAGCAAGCCCAGCAAGCCGGCCAGACCAAGCCCGGCATGTACCACGTGCGTACGCATCAGACGGCGAACTCCTCGCTGCGCTCGTAGTTGTCGGCTATGCCGAACACCGACGGCCCGCCCACGGCGGCAATGGCGTTACGCACGAAGCGGTCATCCACCAGGTCGCGGGCAGTCTGCGCCGGGTCCAGGCCGGCGAGGAACGCGTGGTCACCTTCGATCAGGGTGTGCTGCAAGCGCTTGACCAGTGCTTCGGTGTAGCTCGGGAACGGGTAAGGCTGGAAATCGATGCGCTTTTCGTCCCACTGCTGGTGGCGAATGGCGCCGCTGGCGATATAGCCGGCACGGTCCTCGGCCGCCGGGGCAAGGACCTTGGCCAGCACCGCCGGGTCATGGGGCGTGTACTTGTTGGCGCCAGCACGCGACAGCAAGGCTGCTGCTTCAGCGCGGTGGTCGCGGGTCCAGTGCTGGGCCTTGACGATGGCATTGACCACCTTCTGCGACCACTCGGGGCGGTTGTCGAGGTCGTGTTCGTGCATGAACACCACGCAGCAGGCATGGTTGCGCCAGACATCGCCCGTGAAGCGCTGCACGCGGCCAACCTTGAGGTTCTCGGCCAGGGCGTTGAACGGCTCGGCGACGATGTAACCGGCTATGCGCTTGCTGGCCAGGGCCGGTGGCATGTCGGAGGGCGGCAACACCAGCAGGTTCACTTCATTGTCTGCCAATGCCGCACTGGCCGGCTTCGACACCGGTGTCAGGCCGTTGTCGTTGAGCATCTGCTGCAGCACGACGTTATGGATCGAGTACCAGAAAGGTATGGCCACGGTCTTGCCACCCAACTGCTTCATGTCTGTGATGTCGGGGGCGACGGTCAGGCCCGAACCGCCCACGTGGTTCCACGCCACCACCTTGGCCGGCACCTTGCTGGCATAGCGCGCCCACACGGTCATTGGCGACAGCAGGTGAATGACGTTCACCTGGCCAGAGATGAACGCCTCGATCACCTATGCCCAGCTGCGCAGCAATACCGGGCGTTCGGCCTTGATACCCTCGGCTTCGAACAGGCCGTTGTTGTGCGCCACCAGCAAGGGCGTGGCGTCGGTGATCGGCAGGTAGCCGATACGTACCGGCGCGTCCGGCTCGGCAGCGGCGCGGGCCTGCAGGCTCGACAGCAACGGCAGTGCACCGGCGGCGGTGAGCATGGCGCCCAGCTTGAGAAAATCACGTCGTGAAGACGAGGAACAGCAGTCATCCATGCACATGGGCAGCCTCCGAGGCCTGGGGGGTTGGGGTGGGTTCGACCGTGCGGCTTGCTCGCCGGAGCGTCTTGAGGATTTCAATGCGCAGGGCGCCCAGTTCTTCTACCCGCTGCGTGCGCGGCTGCGGCAGGCCGATGTGCCACTGGCCGAGGATGTGCGCTGGATGGTCGCCCAGCAGCAGCACACGGTCGGACAGCAACAGGGCTTCGTCGATATCGTGGGTGATCAGCACCGCCGCCGTGTTGTGGGTGGCGATCAATTGCAGCAGCAATTGCTGCATGTCGGCACGGGTGACTTCATCCAGCGCGCCGAACGGTTCGTCGAGCAACAGCACTTCCGGCTGCCGTGCCAGGCAACGGGCCAGCGCGGTCCGCTGGGCCATGCCGCCAGACAGCTGCGCCGGGTAGTGGCTGCGGGCGTGGCCCAGGCCCACGGCGGCGATAGCGTGGTCGATACGTGCACGGCGTTCGGCAGCCGCCAGCTTGGGCTGGCGGGCGAAGTCCAGGCCGAAGGCGACGTTTTTCTCCAGGCTCAGCCAAGGCAGCAGGCTGGGGTCCTGGAAGGCTACCGCCAGGCGCGGGTGTGGGCCCTGCAGCGGCTGGCCATGCAGCCGCACGCTGCCACCACCCGGCTGCTGCAGGCCGGCCAATACCCGCAACAGGCTGGACTTGCCAACGCCGCTGGGGCCCAGAATGCTCACCACCTCGCCGCGCCCCAACTGCAGGTCGAACTGCGCCAGCACTTGCTGCCAGCCGCCCTCGCCCGGGTAGCCCAGGCTGATGTCAAGGGCTTCGAGCAACATTGCACTCATGCGGCGCCTGCCTGGCGGTGCAGCTCGGCCCGCAGTTGCACCAGGCTGGGCGTGACGATCGGCACGAACGCCGATTCGCGCCAGCGGCGGGCAAAACCTTCGCCATACTCGTTGAGGTAGGCTTTGCCACCACTGGCCTGCAATTCCAGTTGCACCGCGTCGGCGGCACTTTCGGCCAGGGTGATGCGCAGCTTGAACAAGGCCGCCGGTTGTTGCAGGAAGCGGCCGTCGAGCAAACCTTGCTTGAGTTCGCTGACGGTATTCTCCAGGCGCTCGCTGAGCACCTGGCGGGCTTCGTCCAGGAATGAGGCACGCCCCTGCAGGTGGGCCTGCACTTCGTTCAGTGCCCGGCGCGCCAGGCCAATGGCCATGCCGCACTGCAACCCCAGGAAGGCCGGGCGTACCTGCGGCAGGAACACGCGGGCATTGTCGTGCAGCAACCAGTCACGTGCCAGCGGCACCTGGTGGAAGGCCAAGGCAGCGGTGTTGCTCGACTGCAAGCCCATCAGTTGCAAGTCGTCGGAACGATGCAGGCCCTGGGCATCCGAAGGAATGGCCAGTACGAACGGAGCACCGCCCGCGTCGTCCTCGATGGCCGCCGCTACCACGAACCCACTCTTGCGCAGGTTGGTCACCCAGTGCAGGCGGCCCTCCAGGTGCCAGCCATCGCCCGCCGGGCGGCCGCGCACTTGCAGGGCTTCGATGCCAGAGAGGAACTTCATGGCATTGGACAGGCCGGTGGCACCGGCCAGCTCGCCGGCCAGCAGCTGTGGCAGCAAGCGCGCGCGCAGCGGCTGGTTGGGGCTTTGCAACAGGTACTCGATAAAGGCGCGCTGGCCCCAACACACGAAAGCGGCAGCCAGCGAGCGGCTGGCAATGGCAGCGATGGCCTCGACGGCGTCGGTCACCTGCCCGCCCGTACCGCCCAGGGCCGGGTCGACGCCCACGCGCAGCAGTTGCGATTCGGCAATTTGCGCCAGCACGTGCTGCGGCTCGCACAGGCCCCGATCTATGGCCTCGGCATTGGCATCCAGCCACTGTCGAAATGCACAATCCTGCATGGTCTTGCTCCTTTGAGAACGCCGGGCCGCCTGGCGGCCCCTTTGCGGCACATGGCCGCTCCTACAACTACCGCTGTACCGCCGCTAGCAGGGGCAGATCATGCAGTGGGCTGCCAGCGGTACTTGCCAAGCTCGTCATTGAGCGGCGTTTGGGCGAACACATTAGCAAAGTTGCACAGGGTTGCGAGGCTCACGCCAAGAATCACTTCCAGCGCATTGCCTTCGCTGAAGCCGGCATCCCGGAATGCCTGGTAGGTGGCCTGGCTCACATTGCCGCGGGTCGCGATCACTTCACGGGCGAAGGCGGCCAGGGCTTCGTAACGGGCATTGGGCAGCTCGCCGCGGGCCCGCAGGGCATCGACCACCTCCTGCGGCAGCTTGGCCTTGTTCAACGCCACGGCGGTGTGCCCCGCCACACAGAAATCACAGCCATGCTGGGTGGCGGCAATCAGTTGCACCACTTCGCGGTCGGCCAGGCTCAGGTCGGACTTGCCGTTCAATGCCGAAACGGTCACGTAGGTTTCCAGTGCCGCTGGCGCGTTGGCCAGCACGCCGAGCAGGTTGGGGATGAAGCCCGAATTCTTCTGCGCGTTCTCAAGGAACGGGCGCGCTGCTTCCGGGGCGCTTTCCAGGGTGTGTAAGGTAATGCGCGAGGACATGGAGTGGTCTCCCTGATGGATGTCACTACAGTCTGGTGGTTATAAGAAGTACCCTCCATATTCATCAGTCGCCTTTCCTTGCTCCTGAGTCTTTGCATTAGATGATTTCGTCCGCCGCGCTCGTCGATTGGTTATTAGAAGGCCTGGAGCTGGATGCCAGCCTGTTTCATGTCGGCCGCTACTGTGGCGGCTGGCACGCCAGCACCCAGGGTATGGGCCGTGCCAGCTTCCACTTGGTGGTGCAGGGCGATTGCTGGCTGCACCTCGACGGCCAGGCGCAGCCGGTGTGCCTGAAAAAAGGCGACGCCGTGTTCCTGTTGCGCGACCTGGGTTATCGCCTGTCCAGCGACCAGGACGCGGCAGGCGCCTGTGCGCAACCGCGTCAAACCATGCAGGCGCTGGACGGCGACGCCAGCGATGGGGTCGGCCTGGTCTGTGGCTTCTTCCGTTTCCAGTCGGGTTTGTCTTCGCTGATTGTCGAGGGCCTGGCCGACTGGATCCTGCTGCGTGCCGAAGACCCCGCCGGGAGCGCGGCGGGGGCGTTGTTCGGGCTTATCCTGGACGAATGCCAACGCCAAACCGGGCCTTCGCAAACCTTTCTGGAGCGCCTGACGCACTTGCTCTTTCTGTATGCACTGCGCCAGCAAGTGCATGCCGGGCAGCCCCTGGGCGGGCTGATCGCGCTTGCTCGGCAGCCGGCGTTCGCCGGGTTGCTCGAGCAACTGATCGAGCAACCCGGCCAAGCCTGGACACTGGAGAGCATGGCGGCCTGCACCGGGTTGTCGCGCTCGGCTTTCTTCAAACGCTTCAGCGAGCTGGCCGGGCAGTCGCCAGGCCAAGTGCTGCTGGCGTTGCGTATGCGCCATGCTTGCCGGTTGCTGCAGGCGGGCAACACGGTGGAGCAAGTGGGTGCACAGGTGGGGTACCAATCGGTGGCCGCTTTTACCCGGGCCTTCGCCAAGGCAGTAGGCATACAGCCAGGGGCCTACCGGCGCGGCCACGAAGGGCGTTAAGCGGCTCTACTGCGCCGCAAGCCGGCTTGCGAGGCGCCACGTTGAAGCTGATTTCCCGGATAAAACCGACAATTTTCCTTGGGTTTATCAGCAGATCCCGTAACTTGAATGCCTGTTCAAGAATGATGGCCATATGGCATCATCGCATCCAAAAACAGTAAAGAGGGTGAGATCTACAACCGACTTTGCGGTGCATCCGGAGCCTGGCGCCACTGCGGTGACACCGGTAGCCGCCTGCGTTCTCGAGGCCTGCACGCCACCATCAAGGAGTACTTCATGCAGTTGAGGAATTTGAAGATCGGCATTCGCGCAGCATGCGCATTCACCCTGTTGGGCGTTCTGGTGCTGATGATGGGCCTGATCGCACTTTACGAAACCCGGCAGATGGACAGCGCTACGGACGAGATCCGGGTGACCTGGATGCCGGCAGTGGTAGCCCTCAGTGGAATCAGCACCGACCTGGGCCGCGCCCGCGCCCTTACGTTACGTGCCGCGCTCGACGACAACAGCGATGATCGCAAGCGCAACCTGCAGATGCTGGACAGCATCAACATCGAGCTTTCCAAGGGCTTGAAGCATTACGCTGGCATGGTGGCTGCCACCGATGACCAAAACCTGTTCAACGCTTTCATGACTGCCCATCAGCAGTATTCCGACGTACAGGGGCGTGTGCTGCAGGGGCTCACCAGCGGGCGGATGGACGACGCCAGGCAACTGATCAGCGGGCCGCTGACCCAAAGCGCCGATAGCATGATGCAGGCCATGACCGCGCTGATTGCCTACAACGGCACAAGTGCCGAGCAAGCCTCGCAGCGCAGCAGCGATGTGGCTGACGAAGCGTTCCAGGCGCTGATAGGCGCGCTGTTGGTGATTGTGCTGGCGCTTGCCGCCATCGCCACCCTGCTCACCCGCAGTATCGTGCGGCCGTTGGCCGAGGCCGTGGCCGTGGCTGAACGCGTGGCCACCGGCGACCTGACTCGCGAAATCCAGGTGGTGGGCCGCGACGAGCCGGCCTTGCTACTGCGCGCGTTGAGCCGCATGCAGACCAGCCTGCGCGACACCATTCGGCAAATAGCCGCCTCGTCCGACCAGCTGGCCTCGGCGTCCGAAGAGCTGCACACCGTCACCGAAGACACCAGCCGCGGCTTGCACCAGCAAAGTGCCGAAATCGACCAGGCGGCTACGGCCGTCAACCAGATGACCGCGGCGGTCGAAGAAGTGGCCAACAATGCGGTGAGCACCGCAGACGCCTCCAGAGGTGCCGACCAGACTACCCGCGATGGCCGCGACCGGGTCAACCAGGCGCTGGCCTCCATCCAGCATCTGGTGGCGGACGTGACCGGCACTTCCAGCGAAATCGAACAGCTGGCCAGCAATGCCAACGAGATCAGCCGGGTGCTGGATGTGATCGGTGCAATTGCCGGGCAGACCAACCTGCTGGCGCTCAACGCCGCCATCGAAGCCGCCCGCGCCGGTGAGGCAGGCCGTGGCTTTGCGGTGGTGGCGGACGAAGTTCGTGCCCTCGCCCACCGTACCCAGCAGTCGACGGCCGAAATCGAGCAGATGATTGCCGGGATCCAGAACGGCACCGAGCGCGCGGTGACCGCGATGCACAGCAGCCAGGGGCGTGCCACGGGCACGCTGGAAGTGGCCGAGGGCGCCGGGCAGGCGCTGGAGGTGATTGCCGAAGCGATGGCCTCGATCAACCAGCGTAACCTGGTGATAGCCAGTGCCTCGGAACAACAGGCGCAGGTGGCCCGTGAGGTGGACCGCAACCTGGTGAATATCCGTGACCTGGCCATGCAGACCTCGGCGGGGGCCAACCAGACCAGTGCGGCAGCGCAGGACCTGTCGCGCCTTGCCGTGGACCTGAATGGCATGGTGGCAAAGTTCAAGGTCTGATCTGAGATAGCCGGGGCCGCATCGCGGCCCATCGCAGGCAAGCCAGCTCCCACAGGGATCGCCTTAGGGCTGACAGGTGTTTGCCACAAGGTATGGCAGCGCCTGTTAGAGCGAGCGCCGCCCGCGCGGCGCAATCGCGAGCTGCGCTCGCTCCTACGTTTGTTTCGGGCCAATTATTCCTGTGGGATTCGCGCGCGAACGCCTTGGTGCATGCCTCAATATCGCGCCGTACAAACAAGGCGGCCGCGCGCGCCTGTCACAGGCGTTACTGGCCCGAAACAAACGAGCGAGCGCAGCTCGCGATGCGCCGCGCGGGCGGCGCTCGCTCTAACAGGCGCTGCATACCTTGTGGCAAACACCTTCAGCCCTGATGCGATCCCTGTGGGCTGGCTTGAACTGCGATGGGCTGCGAAGCAGCCCCTGTTGCAGCCACACGTGACTATCAGTCGTTCACACTCAAAACCCGCCCCGCCTTCTCGCCAGCCTTGCTGCGCGTGGCCAGGCAGTAGTACAGCGGCACCGTCACCAGCAAGCCGAACAGCCAGGACAGGTCGGCGCCTTCGACCAGGTTGGAGTACGGCCCGACATACAGCGAGGTATTGGCAAACGGCAGCTGCACCAGGATGCCGCAGGCATAGGCAACAATTGCATGGTGATTGAAACGGCCATAGATGCCGCCGTCGGCACTGAAGATCGAGGCGATGTCGTACTGGCCCTTCTTGATCAGGTAGAAGTCGATCAGGTTGATCGAGGCCCACGGCACCAGCACCACCAGCAGCGCCAGGATCAGGCCGATGAACTGGCCGATGAAATCTGCCGAGGCGTTCAGCGCGACCATACCGCAGCCCAGCAGTATGACCGAGGCCAGGATCACCCGAACCTTTACGCTGGGGGTCCACTGGGCAACGAAGGTCTGGATTGCAGTCACGATCGACAACACCGCGCCATACAGGTTGAGGGCGTTGTGGCTGATGATGTTGAGCAGGAACAGCACCATCAGGATCGGCCCCAGCCAGCCGGTGGCCTGCTTCACCGCGTCCATCGCATCGGTGCCTTGCGGCACGCACAGCACCGCCACCGCACCAAAGCTGAAGCACAAGATGGTGCCCAGGGTAGCGCCGAAATAAGTCGCCCAGAACGGCTTGGCAATGCCGACTTCACGCGGCAGGTAGCGTGAGTAGTCGGAGGTGTACGGCGAGAAGCTGATCTGCCAGATCACACCCAGCGAGACGGTGGCGATGAAGCCCGACAGGTTGAAGGCGCCGCGGCTGAAGAAATCGGCAGGCAGGTCCTGGATGAACATCATGATGAAGCCGGCCAGCAGTGCCGAGCCCATCACCCAGGTGCCGATACGGTTGAGGATGTGGATGAAACGGTAGCCGACCACGCCGATGGCGGTGGCGCTCAAGGCGCCGATCACGATCGCCCCTGGCACCGGCACGCTCGGGCTGATGCCGTGGATGGTCTTGCCGGCCAACACGATGTTGGAAATGAAGAAGCCAACATAGATCAACGCCGTGAAGAACACGATCAGCAAGGCGCCATAGCGGCCGAACTGGCCACGGCTCTGCACCATCTGCGGAATGCCCAACTGCGGTCCCTGCGCAGAGGCCAGGGCGATGACCACGCCCCCGACAAGATGGCCCAGCACGATGGCCACCAGCCCCCACAACAGGTTCAGGTGGAACACCTGTACCACCATGGCACCGGTGACGATCGGCAGTGGCGCAATGTTGGTGCTGAACCAGAGGGTGAACAGGTCGCGCGCCTTCCCATGGCGCTCGGCAGGTGGCACATAATCGACCGTGTGATTCTCGACAAACTGGTGTTGCGACGACGGTTGGGACATGGTTTTCAGCTCGAAAGGTCGTTTTTATCGTTGTAAGGAAACCGCGTCTAGGCGGCCTCTCAGCTGCAGACCATATTATGGTATTCCAAATTTTTGACAACACTGATCCGCACGAAAAAGCGGCCACTGTTCTGCTTGAAAAACCCCTTCGACAAACCACCACACCGAGCAAAGCCCCGTATTCCGTGGCCTTGCGCCGCTCATCGTGAAAATGTGCGGCTGAAAATTCTGCTTGCAAAATAGGTATTACGGTATACCATCAGACACATCAACGATAAAAACCGCGGACCACCGCAGCCTTTTAGAGGTAAACCCGATGATCGACGCAACCGTCTACAAGAACGTCCTGGGCTCCTTCCCGTCCGGCGTTACCGTCATCACCACCCTGGACGACGACGGCTCGGTCGTCGGCCTGACTGCCAGCGCATTTTCCTCCCTGTCGATGGAGCCGCCGCTGGTGCTGTTCTGCCCCAACTACAGCTCCGACTCCTACCCGGTACTGATCAAGCAAAAGCGCTTCGCCATTCACCTGCTCTCGGGTGAGCAGCAGGCACACGCCTATGCGTTCGCCAAGAAAGGCAAAGACAAGGCCAACGGTATCGAGTGGACCCTCAGCGAGCTGGGCAACCCGATCCTGGCCGGCGCCACGGCGGTCATCGAGTGCGAGCTGTGGCGCGAATACGAAGGTGGCGACCACGCCATCATGGTCGGCAAGGTGCACAACCTGATCGTTCCAGCCCAGGCGCCGCGGCCGATGGTGTACTGCCGCGGCAAGATGGCCAGCCTGCCGGCCTTGGCCTGAAGCCCATTGTGAATCGAGACAGCTGGCGCCCCCCTGCCTGGCGCCAGCCCCTTTCAAGCGTTGAGGAAAGCCCCATGAAATTTTCGTTGTTCGTACACATGGAACGTTGGGATGAACAGGTCAGCCACCGCCAGTTGTTCGAAGACCTGACCGAACTGACCCTGATGGCCGAAGACGGCGGTTTCAGCACCGTGTGGATCGGCGAACACCACGCCATGGAATACACCATTTCGCCAAGCCCGATGCCATTGCTGGCGTACCTGGCGGCACGCACCGAAAAGATCCGCCTGGGTGCCGGCACCATCATTGCGCCGTTCTGGAACCCGATTCGCGTGGCAGGTGAATGTGCCCTGCTCGACGTGATCAGCAACGGCCGCATGGAAGTGGGCCTGGCCCGTGGCGCGTACCAGTTCGAATTCGACCGCATGGCCGGTGGCATGCCGGCCACCGACGGCGGCAAGGCCCTGCGCGAGATGGTGCCGGTGGTGCGCAATCTCTGGGAAGGTGACTATGCCCATGACGGCGAAGTCTACAAATTCCCCACTTCCACCAGCGTACCGAAGCCGTTCAACGCTACGCCACCCATGTGGATCGCCGCCCGCGACCCGGACTCGCACAACTTTGCCGTGGCCAACGGCTGCAACGTCATGGTCACGCCGCTGATGAAGGGCGACGAAGAAGTACTCGACCTGAAGAACAAGTTCCAGGCCGCCCTGGACAACAACCCCGACGTACCGCGCCCGCAATTGATGGTGCTGCGCCACACCCACGTGCACAGCCCGGCCGAGCCGGACGGCTGGAAGGTCGGCGCCCAGGCCATTTCACGCTTCTACCGCACCTTCGATGCCTGGTTCGGCAACAAGACCACCCCGGTCAACGGCTTCCTGGAGCCAAGCCCGGAGTCCAAGTTTGCCGAAGTGCCGGCGTTCCAGCTGGAGAACATCCGCAAGAACACCATGATCGGCACCCCGGAAGAGATCATCGCGCGTATCCGCTATTACCAGGAGCTGGGTGTCGACGAGTTCAGCTTCTGGTGCGACAACAGCCTGCCCCACGCCGAGAAGAAGAAGTCCCTCGAACTGTTCATCAAGGAAGTGGTACCGGCGTTCGCCTGAATTCCCATTGCCTGAAACATTGCGGGACACAGCCCGCTCCCGTAGGCCCATGCGGCTTGCGCGAGCGGGCTTTTTTAGCGGCAAGCTGCAAGCTGCAAGCTGCAAGCTGCAAGCTGCAAGCTGCAAGCAAAAGCAAAAGCAAAAGCAAAAGCAAAAGCAAAAGCAAAAGCAAAAGCAAAAGCAAAAGCAAAAGCAAAAGCAAAAGCAGATCTGCTTTCGACTTTCGACTTTCGACTTTCGACTTTCGACTTTCGACTTTCGACTTTCGACTTTCGACTTGCAGCCTCCCGCCCCCCCGCAAGAGAAATTTCCCCCCCCCTCTTGCACAACAAATATTATGGTATACCATCAGACAACAAGAGCTGATAACCCTCACCAGGAGCCACCCATGAGTTTCGAAATCCGCAAGATCGTCACCTACTCCGAAGAGACCCGCATCGAAGGCGGCAAGGCCACCGACAAGCCGGTGACCATGGTCGGCCTGGCCGTGGTGATCAAGAACCCATGGGCCGGTCGCGGTTTCGTTGAAGATCTGAAGCCGGAAATCCGCGCCAACTGCTCGGAGCTGGGCGCGCTGATGGTCGAGCGCCTGACTGCCGCCATTGGTGGTGCCGACAAGATCGAGGCCTACGGCAAGGCCGCCGTGGTGGGTGCCGATGGCGAAATCGAGCACGCTTCGGCGGTGATCCACACCCTGCGCTTTGGCAACCACTACCGCGAAGCGGTACAGGCCAAGAGCTACCTGAGCTTCACCAACAAACGTGGTGGCCCAGGCACCTCGATCCAGATCCCGATGATGCAGAAAGACGACGAGGGCCTGCGCTCGCACTACATCACCCTGGAGATGCAGATCGAAGACGCACCGCGTGCCGATGAAATCGTCGTGGTGCTGGGCGCTGCAGACGGCGGCCGCCTGCACCCGCGCATCGGCAACCGCTACATCGACCTGGAAGAACTGGCTGCCGAAAAAGCCAGCGCTCAATAACAACAACCAAGACGGGCCGGGGCGTGGCGTGCTTACCCGCCGCGCCCGACCTTCAAGGAGCGCCCTCCATGATTCAGCCTGTCGCTGAACGCACACCTGCCGGCACCAGCTACCTGTCCGTCGGCCAAGGCCAACCCGTGGTACTGATCCACGGCGTGGGCCTGAACAAGGAAATGTGGGGCGGTCAGTTCGTTGGCCTGGCCAACGACTACCGCGTCATCGCCTATGACATGCTCGGCCACGGGCAAAGCCGCGTGCCGGCTGCCGATACCCCGCTGGAAGGCTATGCCGACCAGCTCGCCGAACTGCTTGACCACCTGCAAATCGCCCAGGCCACGGTAATCGGCTTTTCCATGGGCGGCCTGGTTGCCCGGGCCTTTGCCCTCAACTACCCGCAGCGCCTGGCGGCACTGGTGGTTCTCAACAGCGTGTTCAACCGCAGCCCCGAGCAGAGCGCCGGCGTTATCGCCCGCGCCGCCCAGGCCGCAGAACTGGGCCCCGACGCCAACGTCGACGCCGCCCTCGAGCGCTGGTTCAGCCGTGAATACAAGGCCGCCAACCCGGCCCAGGTCGCCGCTATCCGCCAGGTCTTGGCGAGCAATGACCCGCAGGGCTACCACACCACTTATTCGCTGTTCGCCACCCAAGACATGTACCGCGCCAGCGACCTGGGCAGCATCCAGGTGCCGACACTGATCGCCACCGGCGAGCTCGACTCGGGCTCCACACCGGCCATGACCCGCCAGCTCGCGGCGCGCATCCCGGGTGCGCACAGTGTGGTGCTGGCCGAGCAACGGCATATGATGGCGGTGGAAGCACCGCGTGAAGTCAACAAGATGCTGCTGGACTTCCTCGCGCAAGCCCGCACCCTTACCGAATCCGCCAAGGGGATTGTTGCATGACCCTCGTTCGTTTCCAGATGTGCATCGACGGCCAATGGCGCGATGCCCAGAGCGGCAAGACCTTCGACAGCCTCAACCCGGCCACCGCCCAGGCCTGGGCACAGTTGCCCGATGCCGACGAGGCCGACGTGGAGCTGGCCGTGCAGGCCGCCCAGCGTGCCTTCGACAGCAAGCAGTGGCGCAGCATCACGGCCACCGCGCGCGGCAAGCTGCTGCGTCGCCTGGGTGACCTGATTGCCGAGAACAAAGAGCACCTGGCGCAGCTGGAGAGCCGTGACAACGGCAAGCTGATTCGCGAAACCCGCGGCCAGGTCGGTTACCTGCCCGAGTTCTTCCACTACACCGCCGGCCTGGCCGACAAGCTCGAAGGTGGCACCCTGCCGCTGGACAAGCCCGACCTGTTCGCCTACACCGTGCACGAGCCGATCGGTGTGGTCGCCGGCATCATCCCGTGGAACAGCCCGCTGTACCTTACCGCGATCAAACTGGCCCCGGCCCTGGCGGCCGGCAACACCATCGTGCTCAAGCCGTCCGAGCACGCTTCGGCGACCATCCTGGAGCTGGCCCGCCTGGCCCTGGAAGCCGGCTTCCCGCCGGGTGTCGTCAACGTGGTCACCGGCTACGGTCCAAGCACCGGCGCGGCGCTGACCCGCCACCCGCTGGTGCGCAAGATCGCCTTCACCGGCGGTGCAGCCACTGCCCGCCACGTGGTGCGCAGCAGTGCCGAGAACTTCGCCAAGCTGTCGCTGGAGCTGGGCGGCAAATCGCCGAACATCATCTTCGCCGATGCCGACCTGGACAGCGCCATCAACGGCGCCGTGGCCGGCATCTATGCCGCCTCAGGGCAAAGCTGCGTCGCCGGCTCGCGCCTGCTGGTGCAGGACGAGATCTTCGACGAGTTCGTCGAGCGCCTGATTGCCCGCGCCAAGCGCATCCGCATCGGCAACCCACAGGACGATGCCAGCGAAATGGGCCCGATGGCGACCGCGCAGCAGTTGGCCGTGGTCGAAGGCCTGGTCGCTGCGGCCAAGGCTGAAGGCGCCAAGCTGCACATGGGTGGCAAGCGGGCCGAGGTCGAAGGCGAAGGCTGGTTCTACGAACCGACCCTGTTCGAGTGCGACAGCAACTCGATGACCATCATGCAGGAAGAAGTGTTCGGCCCGGTCGCGGCGGTCATCCGCTTCAAGACCGAGGAGCAGGCGCTGGAAATCGCCAACGACTCGCAGTTCGGCCTGGCGGCCGGTATCTGGACCCGCGACCTGGGCCGCGCCCACCGCCTGGCCCGTGACGTGCGCTCGGGCATCATCTGGGTCAACACCTACCGCGCCGTGTCGGCCATGGCCCCGATCGGCGGTTTCAAGAACAGCGGCTACGGCCGTGAGAGTGGCATCGATTCGGTGCTGGCCTATACCGAGCTGAAGACCGTGTGGATCAACCTGTCCACCGCGCCCATGCCCGACCCGTTTGTGATGCGCTAAGAGGTAGCACGAGATGATCGAACCTGGCATCTACAAAGACGTGATGGGCTCCTTCCCGTCCGGCGTTACGGTTGTCACCACCCTGGACGCCGACGGTGGCATCGTCGGCATCACCGCCAGTGCCTTCAGCGCCCTGTCGATCGACCCGGCGCTGGTGCTGTTCTGCCCCAACTACGCCTCTGACACCTACCCGATCCTGCGCGACAGCAAGCAGTTCGCGATCCACCTGCTGTCGGCCGAGCAAACCGCCGAGGCCTATGCGTTTGCCGGCAAGGGCAAGGACAAGGCCAAGGGCATCGAGTGGCACCTGAGCGAGCTGGGCAACCCGCTGCTGGCGAAGGCCACGGCGATCATCGAGTGCGAACTGTGGCGCGAGTATGACGGCGGGGACCATGCGATCATCGTGGGTGCGGTGAAGAACCTGGTGCTGCCCGAGCAGCCGGTCACGCCGATGGTGTACCACAAGGGCAAGCTGGGCGCCCTGCCGCCTTTGGGCTGATAGACCTTTAAGCCGGTGTTGGCTGCTTCGCGGGCTTGCCCGCCCCCACAGGGACGGCGCAGTTCCCGAGACCTGTGCATGACCTGTGGGAGCGGGCAAGCCCGCGAAGAAGCCACCGCCGATGTCCCTGTTTCATTCCGGAGCACTGCGCATGAGCAATGACAAGTACGAGAAAGGCCTGCAAATCCGCACTCAGGTACTGGGCGAAGACTACGTCAACCGCTCGATTCAGAACGCCGACGACTTCACCAAGCCGTTGCAGGAACTGGTCACCGAATACTGCTGGGGCCACGTCTGGGGCCGTGAAGGCCTCTCGCTCAAAGAGCGCAGCATGATAAACTTGGCCATGATTTCCGCGCTCAACCGGCCCCACGAGCTCAAGCTGCACATTCGCGGCGCATTGCGTAATGGCCTGAGCCGTGAACAGATTCGCGAGATCCTGCTCCAGGTCGGCATTTATTGCGGCGTGCCCGCGGCGGTGGACAGCTTCCGCCTGGCCCGCGAAGCGTTCGCTGAAGCCGATGCGGAGCCAACCCGTTAACACCGGGCTGTTCGAACCCACGCAAGGAGCACCCAAGGTTCGTGGTGCTATTGCGGTTGCGGCCGGGCAGCCTCTTTAAGAGCGCACTTGATGAAACGCCAGCCACTCGACGACAGCTTCAAGGTCAACCGCAACCCCGTTACCCTGCGCGAAATCGTGCTAGACAAGCTGCGCGCGGCGATCATGAACTTCCACCTGCTGCCTGGCGACCGCCTGGTCGAACGCGACCTCTGCGACCGCCTTGGGGTCAGCCGTACCTCGGTACGCGAAGCGCTGCGTCACCTGGAATCCGAAGGCCTGGTGGAATTCGCCGACGCCAAGGGCCCACGGGTAGCCATCATCACCCTGGAAGACGCCCGCGACATCTACGAGCTGCGTTGCGTACTCGAAGGCCTGATCGTGCAGTTGTTCACCCTCAACGCCAAGGCCAAGGACATCCGTGCCCTGGAACGCGCGCTGGAGGTCAACCGCGAAGCCTTGGAAGAAGGCGAGTTGCAGCAGGTGCTGGACTCGGTTCAAGGCTTCTACGACGTGCTGCTGGAAGGCTCCGGCAACCAGGTGGCGGCGCAGCAGCTGCGCCAGTTGCAGGCACGCATCAGCTACCTGCGCGCCACCTCGGTGTCGCAGGAAAACCGCCGCGGCGCCAGCAACCGCGAGATGGAAAAGATGGTCGAGGCGATCAAGGGTGGCGACCCGCTGGTTGCCCACCAGGCCTCGGTCGACCATGTGCGTGCGGCTGCCAAGGTAGCCCTGGATTACCTGCGCCAGAAGCAGGAAGACCACGTCAAGGTGCGCGACATCGTCGAGCCCCTGGCGCTGAAGGATCCACGTATTTAACGCCACCCACAGGCCGCTGATCATGCCCAACGCCCCGCGCTACTGCCCGCACTGTACCAAGGAACTGGCCCGGGGCGTTCCTGCAGGTGACACCCACGAACGCCTGCATTGTGGCGGCTGCGGCTACATCCACTACATCAACCCGAAGGTCATCGCCGGCTGCATCATCGAGCGTGACGGCAAGTACCTGCTGTGCCAGCGTGCCATCCCGCCACGCCCCGGCACTTGGACCTTGCCGGCGGGCTTCATGGAGGCTGGCGAGACCACCGAGCAGGCGGCGCTGCGCGAGGTGTGGGAAGAAAGCGGCGTGCGGGCCGACATCATTTCGCCGTACTCGATTTTCAGCGTGCCGAAAATCAGCGAGGTCTACATCATCTTCCGCGCCATCGTGACCGAAGAAACCGGGCAATACGGGTCGGAAACGCTGGCGTACAAGTTCTTCGCACCGGATGAGATCCCTTGGGATCAGATCTACTACCCGGCGATCCGGCAGATTCTCGAACGTTACATCCTGGAGCGGCAGGCTGGGGTGTATGGCATGTACATGGGCAATGACGACACCGGCAAGGTGCACTTCATGCGTTAGCCGGTGCTGGCCCTGTGCTCCAAAAATGCCCGGGTCGCACCAGCAAAGCTCACCCATCACCGCCCACACAACGCGCAACCCCTCTACACCAAGCCCTTCAGCCAACTGGCACCCTCCTTGCTACCGTCATCCGCTTAAGCTTTTGTCAGCCTTAGGTTTTTTAAGGCTTATAGGTACATATTTACTAATTTCCCGTTCCCCCAGCGGCCCGCATCATCGCTCCAACAAGAACGCGTTGCCCATCGCCGGCACGCACCCGGGCAGTTGCCAATGCCCTACCTTGCCTTGGAGTCAGTCATGACCAGTGCAGCCAATTCGGCACCCCTCATAGAAAAACACACGATCGGCTATGTGCCACCGCAAGACCGCCATGGAAAGGTAAGGGATCTGTTCACGCTGTGGTTCGGCGGCAACATTGCGCCGTTGCCCATCGTCACCGGCGCGTTGGGCGTGCAGCTGTTTCACCTGAACCTGGTATGGGGCATCGTCGCCATCCTGGTGGGCCACCTGCTCGGGGGCGTGCTGATGGCCCTGCACTCGGCCCAGGGCCCGCAAATGGGCATCCCGCAGATGATCCAGAGCCGTGCCCAGTTCGGTACCTTGGGCGCGCTGCTGGTGGTAGTGATTGCCGGGGTCATGTACATCGGCTTCTTCGCCTCCAACATCGTGCTCGCCGGCAAGTCTTTGCACGGTGTGGTCGACGCCGTACCGGTGCCGGTCGGCATCGTCATCGGCGCGCTGGGTTCGGGCATCATCGGCATCATCGGCTACCGCTTCATCCACGTCCTCAACCGCATCGGCACCTGGGTGCTGGGTATCGGCATCGTGGTCGGCTTCGGCTATATCTTTACCCATGTGCAGAGCGACGACTTCCTCAGCCGCGGCAGCTTCAACCTGGCCGGCTGGCTGGCCACCGTGTCGCTGGCGGCGCTGTGGCAGATCGCCTTTGCGCCCTACGTGTCGGACTACTCACGCTACCTGCCGGCAGACGTGAAAGTCAGCTCGACCTTCTGGGCCACCTACCTGGGCTCGGCCCTGGGTTCGAGCCTGTCGTTCATCTTCGGCGCCGTGGCGGTGCTGGCCATTCCGGCCGGCATGGACACCATGGATGCGGTCAAACTGGCCACCGGGACCCTCGGCCCCGTCATGCTGGTGCTGTTCCTGCTCAGCGTCATCAGCCACAACGCCCTCAACCTGTATGGCGCGGTGCTGTCGATCATCACCCTGGTGCAAACCTTCGCCTACCGCTGGATCCCTACCGCCAAGAGCCGCGCGGTACTGTCGCTGATCGTGCTGTCGGCGTGCTGCGTGGTCGCCGTGTTCGCTTCGGCGGACTTCATTGGCCACTTCGTCGACATGGTGCTGGTGTTGCTGGTGGTGCTGGTGCCGTGGACGGCGATCAACCTCATCGACTTCTATGCCATCCACAAGGGCGACTACGACATCCAGTCGATCTTCCAGGTCGATGGCGGTATCTATGGCCGTTACAACCCGCAGGCTCTGCTCGCTTATGCGGTGGGTATCGTGGTGCAGATCCCGTTCATGAACACGCCGCTGTACGTGGGGCCGATTTCCGAGCACATCAACGGCGCCGACCTGTCGTGGCTGGTAGGGCTGGCGGTGACTTCGCCGCTGTACTGGTGGCTGGCCAGCCGTGACAGTGCTTACCGGCGCCGGCAGCTGAATGCCAAGCTGGCCATGGGGCACTGAGTTTGCTGCGCCGGCAAATCCCAGCAGATGGTTGTGCACCATCGCTGGGAGCTCCGATGCCGGAAGCTGACCCATACATGACCGAGCACCGCAGGTGGGGCGCTCAGTCGCAGCGCCCCCTGCCCCTCAAGCAGAACTCTACCCTCCCTCCGGCAACAGGCTGCGATCAAACATGAACACCCGCCCACCCAGCGGCGTGTGCTGATACAACTGTTGCGGCCGGCCCAGCCTGGGCTGGTTCTTCTCCCCGGTGTCCTTCACCCACCCCAGCTCACGCAAGCGCTCCAGGCGTTTACGCAGCGAGGTGCTGTTCACCGTCTGCCCCAGGCATGCCTGAACCGCCCCCAGGGCATCGAGCACGGTGAATTTCTCCGCCAGCAGGTACAGCGGCAGGCTGCTGTACACGGTCTTTGCCGCCAGCCGCTCGCGGGCCCGCTCCACCAGCAACGTGTGGTCGAAAGGCAAGAGCACCTTGCGCGCCAACACACTGTCCAGGTCGAAAAACGCCAACTGCTCACCCAAGGCTGCCTGCCCAGGGCCGATCAAGGCGAGGTAATAGGTGCTCAGCGACCAGCCCCGCGGATCGCGAAACGCATTGCCCTCGGTACCCACCTGCTCCATGTAGCACGGCACCAGCCGGGTTTTTTCGCGTAACGCGCGCTCGGCCGCGGCCTCCAGGCTGATGTCAGGGGTTCGACCATTGACGATCACCCCCGGCAACGCCCACTGGCCGGCGTGCGGTTCGCGCTCACGGCGGTGCAACAACACTTGCAGATGCTGCGCATCGGGGGCCAGGCGCAGGGTCACGATATCGACACTGGCCAGGACTTCAACTGTACTCACCGGGTTGCTCCTCGTTCACTGGCCTAATAATCCACCAGAGACACTAAGTAAATCAACAAGCAAATCCATAGGGATATACGCTTGACAGACTTAGATCACCAGGTAGATTATGTAGCCAGTCCAGCAAGGAGAACCGCCATGAAAATCGCCAGTTTCGATGTCGATGCGCAGAACGGCTTCACCGGCAACGCGCCGCAGGAACTCCCGGTTCCCGAAGGCCATGAAATTGCGGTTGACCTCAACACCATGGCCCTGCGCGCCGACCTGCGCCTGGGCAGCAAAGATGCCCACCCGGCCAATGCCGCCTGGGTTGTCGCCGACCCGGCGCACATGCTGCAGCCCCTGCAAATGGCCAACGCCGACCTGACCTGGGTCAGCCACTGCGTCCCCGGCACCCCAGGGTTCGAGCTGCTGCCTGGCCTGCCGGCGCCCATCGATTACGACTACTTCGTGTGGAAGGGTGTCGAACCCGACCTGCACCCCTACGGCGCCTGCTATCACGACCTCGCCGAACGCCGTTCCACAGGGGTCATCGAATACCTCAAGGTGCAGCAGGTCGGCGCGGTGATCGTCGGCGGCCTGGCCCTGGACTACTGCGTCAAGACCACCGCCCGGCAACTGCGCCAGGCCGGCTTCGAGGTGCTGCTGTACCTGCCGGCCTGCCGTGCGCTGACTCAGGCAGGCGCTATCGAGGCGTGCGGCGCCTTGGCCGCCGAAGGGGTCATCCTCTGCGGCGACGAAGCCGCGCTCGACCACCAGCTTGCCCTGATCAAGGAACAACGCCCATGAGCGAAAGTGTTTTCGGCCCACGCATCATCCAGAACCTGCTGGACACCGACTTCTACAAGATCACCATGATGCAGGCAGTGCTGCACAACTACCCCAACGCCGAGGTGGAATGGGAGTTTCGTTGCCGCAACGACGAAGACTTGTCTCCCTACCTGGCTGAAATCCGCTACCAGGTAGAACAACTGGCCGAGGTCACGGTGACCCACGACCAGTTGGCCTATCTGGAGAAAATCCCCTTCCTCAAACCGGATTTCATTCGCTTTCTAAGCCTGTTCCGTTTCAACCTGCGCTATGTACAGGTGGGCCTGGACGCCGCCGGGCAACTGGCAGTGCGCGTACGCGGGCCTTGGTTGCATGTGATTCTCTACGAGATCCCGCTGCTGGCGATCATCAGCGAGGTGCGCAACCGCTACCGCTACCGTGACGTGGTGATCGAACAGGTCGGCGAGCGCCTGTACCAGAAGCTCGACTGGCTGAAGGCCGAGGCCAGTGCCGAAGAGCTGGCCGGTTTCCAGTTGGCGGACTTCGGCACGCGCCGGCGCTTCTCCTACCGGGTGCAGGAAGAAGTCGTGCATATCCTCAAGCATGATTTCCCGGGGCGCTTCGTTGGCACCAGCAACGTGCACCTGGCGCGTGAGTTCGAGCTCAAGCCGCTGGGCACCATGGCCCACGAATGGTTCATGGCACACCAGCAGTTGGGCCCGCGCCTGGTCGACAGCCAGGCCGCCGCCCTGGAATGCTGGGTCAGGGAGTACCGTGGGCTGCTCGGCATAGCGTTGACCGACTGCATCACCATGGATGCCTTCCTCGGCGATTTCGACCTGTATTTCGCCAAGCTGTTCGATGGCTTGCGGCACGACTCTGGCGATCCACTGGCGTGGGCGGAAAAAGCCATTGCTCACTATGAACGGCTGGGGATCGACCCAAAGAGCAAGACCCTGATCTTCTCCGATGGGCTGGATTTTGCCAAGGCGCTGGGGCTGTACCGGGCGTTGCATGAACGGATCAATGTGAGCTTCGGCATTGGTACCCAGTTGACGTGCGATATCCCGGGGGTAGCGCCGATGAACATGGTGATCAAGATGACCGCGTGCAATGGGGCGCCAGTGGCGAAAATTTCCGATAGCCCTGGCAAGACCCAGTGCCGGGACGAGAATTTCGTGGCCTATATGAAACACGTTTTCAAGGTGAATTGATGGCGGCTGTGCCGGCTTCATCGCGAGTGATCTTGCGCCCACCAGGCCGGCACTTTCAGTCCACCTGCGGCACCTCCTATCCCCCACCCTAGGGAGCTGCCAATAAACCCTCCGGCGGCATAAGCTGAAACGGGCCGACTGATCTGTGCGGCCCGCCTTAACACGTTAGAAATTGAAGGTATAACGCATGATCAATCGATTTTCATTGGCGCTGTCCGCATAGGTCGATCGGTTCGTAGCGTTACGCCATTGAAAAGAGACGCCTTTGGCTGGGCCACTCTGGATGACATAAGAGAGGTCGGTCACTCGCTCCCACTCTTCACCCTCGCTCCCACTTTGACGAAGTGAAGCGGCTTGGCGGGTTGTTAGCAGAGCAGGATCAATATCATCGCCTTTCGTATATCGAGTGGTGAAAAGCAATCCAGGCACGCCCAACGCGGCGAAGTCATAATCGTATCGGGCGAACCAGACACGCTCGTTGGGCGCAGTGAATGTACTGACCAGCGACTCACCGAACAGGTAGGTATCTGTGCCGTTTATGAACGCAAATGGCGTGTCGCCCCACGCCTTCTGATAGCCACCCCCGATGATGTGCCCATTTATGCTATAAGCAACGTAGCTACTCAGTGTCCGGTTATCTACGCTACCCAGTTTTTTGGCGCCGGTTTCGCTGGCATCGAAAAAGCGAACATCCGCAATGACATCACCCTTCAAAAACGGCCGACTGACTTTGATTTCGCCGAAGTAGGACTTGTAGAGATCATCAAGTTCGGCGGCGTGCAGGCTGAGCCGCATGTCCTTATCAGCTTTGTAATCGAAGGCAATGTAATTGTAATGGTCAGCTTCGACCGGGGCATAGCCAAATACCGTGAGTGATTCGAAATCGGTAGAGTTACGCTGTTTCACAGCGTTGACCCTTGTGGCCGTAACCGTCAATGCATCAATATCGTTGACCGTCAGAGAACCCCCGCGAAAAACCTGAGGCAACAGGCGACTGTTATTGCTCCAGAGTAAAGGCATCAGAGGACTTAGCCCTCCTACTCTCAACTCAGTCTTGCCTACCCTGGCTTTGGCGGTGGCCACGAATTTTCCATACTCGTCTTCCACGTTTCTGTCGGAATCGAAGGGCAATAGTCCAGATCCCGTTCTGTCAGGGCTAGCGTCAAGCTTGACCCCCAACAAGCCCATGGCGTCGATACCGAAGCCCACGGGGCCTTCTGTGAAGCCGGATTGCAGGTTCAGGATAAAGCCCTGTGCCCACTCATCGCGCTTGGACTGCGCAGCCCCATCATTACGGAAATCGCGATTGTAATAAAAGTTTCGAAGTTCGAGACCACCTTTGAAATCTTCCACGAACGCAGCAGAAACATAAGGCGTCACCAGCAGAGCAGCAGAACAGGCTAATGACTTTTTATTAAAACCACCCATCACAGGCACCCTTATTATTGTTGTATGTTTGTGCATGAGCCGCAGGTCACCCCCATGCAAATGATGAACGTTGACCCCCTGCCTACAGCGTCGACATCAGGTCAGATCTTGTGAAACAATGACCTTGTTCCTCACCACCGTGGAGTCCGCGCGCGACTGGTTGATCAGGGTCACAGCAACAGCACCTACCAGACCGGCAAGGCCGATTGCCATGAAGTTCTGCTCCAGCGGCAAGGCCATCGATACGAGTGCCCCAATCAAAACGGGCGCGACTATCGCTCCGATACGACCGACCCCCGACGCAAAGCCCACACCCGTTGAACGGATGGTGGGGGGGTAAAAATCCCCGGCATACGCATAGGCCAGAAGTTGGGTACCGAGCGTGGAGCCACCCACGATGAACACGACGACGAAGAGCAGTTCAGTAGAACGCGTGTAACCCATCAGCGTGAGTGCAACTGCACCGACCACGTAAAACACCACCAACACCTGCTTGATGCTGAATTTATCGCTGAGCCAGCCACCGAAAAGTGCACCGAATATCGACCCGAGGTTGAACACAATAACGAAATTCAGGGCGGAACCGAGGCTGAAACCCGCCATGGCCATGAGCTTGGTGAGCCATGAGTTGAGCGCATATACCATGAAAAGCCCAGTAATGAACGCCAGCCAGATCATGACGGTGCTGTAGGCACGCCCTTCCTGGAAAAGGCTTCGTACAGGCTTGTCTTGCTCGGCAACAATATGAGGGTTACCGACAAGCGTAGTGTCATCCTTGATCATAAGTTCAGGACGAAGACGACGTGCAATGATTTTCAACTCGTCTTCCCGACCTTGCTTCAACAGGAAGCCGATAGAGTCGGGCATGGTCTTCAATATGAAAGGAATCAAAAAGACTGGCAGGGCTGCTACGTAGAAAACATATTGCCAGCCGTAGCTTTCGATCAGTTGCTTACCCGTGAGCGCTACCAAAATTCCGCCCACCGAATAGCCCGCGAAAACGAGGGTCACCAAGCGGGTGCGAACCTTCATGGGCGAGAACTCTCCCATCTGCGCCGTGCAGATAGGCAACACACCGCCGATTCCCAACCCTGCGATAAAGCGCAGGATGCTAAAGGTTAACGGATTGTCAGTGAAACCGGCGGCAGCAGTGAATAGGCTGAAGAGAGCCACACAGATTGCAATCATCTTTGGCCGACCTATACGGTCTGCCAGCGTCCCCAGAAAAATTGCCCCCAGCATGGTGCCAAACAAGGCTGAGCCAGCCATGACGCCGGCACTGGTTGCGTCAATTTGCATATCAACCATGATGGCTGGCAGTGCTGCCCCCACCACCGCCAAGTCGTAACCATCAATGATCAGTATCAGCACGCACCAAAAAAGAATCAACCCATGAAAGCGATTGAACTTAGACTCTCCGGCCAACGTGAACACATTCAAAGCACTCATACCGTATCTCCTTCAATCTTATTTTTTTCTACTGAAGTGTACTTACGTGTCGCGATCGCAGGCCAATCCAACAGGCTCGACTGTCTGCATGAAACTGCTAGGACTGTCTTTCAGCCCAGGCACAATTTACGCACCCGCCCCATGCCTGAAGCCGAAGTACTTGCGGTGACTACTTTGATAAACGCGAGGTAGCGAGCCAGCACTTGGCGCTGACACGGGCAGGGACATGCTTTCCGGCCACCACAACCACTCAAGTCACGCCTGTTGGTCTCGAACGGTGATGATGGAGAGGCAGAAGTCGAGTTCGCCTAATTCGGGCGTTTGGGAGAGCAATCATTAAAACGGGTGCGGGCAATCAGGTCTTCAAATGTGCAGTGTGTACTGACACCGTGAGAGCCTTCGCCAAAGAGGTCGCTTTGGTCAGCTTGAGCATTGCAATCACAGCGTTCAATACATGCACCCACAGACAACCAGGGTCCACAGGTCTGAAGATCAACAACATGCTGATAGCCAAAGCTAGGTAACGCAGGAAAGTAACAAGGCATCACGATGCGTCCCTCTGATTTGTTCTTATTGGGGAGAAGTCGCTGAAGCGTCAGAAAAATAATCGCCTTCGAATGACGTGCGTGACAATGGTAAAAGCGCCCAAAATCTGTGACCGGATTTGCCACTCACGATCGATAACTTCAGAAGGATTGTCCACGCACTTGCAGTGATAGAGCGGTGAGGGGGAGTACCGGTGCGGGCGACGTTTTGTGCTATGCCATGCACAACGCCAGAAACCGCGCCGCCGCCCGCGAGGGCGTAGCGGCGTGCGGCATCAATATGGAAAAACGACGCACCAATGCCTGAGGGCTCACCTGCAAGCGTTGCAAAGCACCGTCCTCGTGGCGTATGGACATGGCTGAAACAAAGCCGATGCCCATGCCGGCACGCACCGCTTCCTTGACCCCCTCCACACCGGCGATTTCCAGCGCCACACGCATGGCTACGCCATCACGGGCGAATGCCCGCTCAACGACCTGCCGCACCCCCGAGCCGCTTTCACGCAACACCAACGGATAGGCCCCCAGCGCCGCCAATGGCTGCTTGTGCGTGCCTGCCAGGGGGTGCCCGCGCGGCACGATCGCCACGATTTCGTCCTCGTGCCACGGCGTGGTGCGCGTGCCCAGGGGCAACTCATGGCCGGGCGGCCCCTCGATCAGGGCGATATCAACGCTGTCCAGTGCCGCCACGATCTCCGCCGTGTTGCCATGCGAGGTCGTCACCAGCACGTCCGGGTACTGCCGATGAAAATCGGCAATCAGGTAGGGCAACAGGTAACTGGCGGGCGTAGTGCTGGCGCCAATGCGCAAGGTGCCGCGCTCCAACCCGCGCATGGCCTCGCGCAGGGCTTGGGCCTGGCGGAAGGTATCGCGCAGGCGCTCGGCGTGTGCGAGCAGTTGCTCGCCAGCCGCTGTCAGGCGCACGCCACGACCGGCCCGTTGGTAGAGGGGTTCGCCGAACGCCTCCTGCAGCAGCTTGAGCTGCCCGGAAACCGCAGGCTGCGACAGGTGCAGGGCCTGGGCCGCATGGCTGATGTTGCCATGCTCGGCAACGGTGGCGAATGTTATCAGCTGTTCTGGGGTCATGAACTCAAAATATCAGCAAAGCGGATATCTGCCATCCCAAATTACGATTTTTTATAAGCTTATAACCGGATTAACGTAGGCCTCGTCGAATCATTGCCCGGAGGACTCACATGGCCACGGTACCGTCCCATCCTGCCTACACCCCTACCCTTTCTACCAAAGGGCGGCTCAATGGCATCCTGTTCGTCGCGCTGTTCGCGCTGGCTGTCACGCAACTGGCGGCCATACCCGCCATCGCCAGGCTTGGCATCAGCCCGCTGATTGTCGGCATCGTCGCCGGTGCGCTGTATGGCAACGCGCTGCGTGACGGCGTGCCGGCAAGCTGGGCCGCGGGTATCAATTTTTCCGCTCGCGGCTTGTTACGCATTGCCGTGGCGTTCTTCGGCCTGCGGGTGAGCCTGCAGGAAATTGCCGAGGTAGGCTGGTCGGGGCTAATCGTCTCGCTGCTGGTGGTTGGCAGCACATTGCTGATCGGCCTGTGGTGCGGCATGAAAGTCTTCAAGCTTGACCGCGACACCGCGCTGCTGACGGCCGCCGGTAGCGCCATCTGCGGGGCAGCCGCCGTGCTGGCATTCGAATCGGCGCTGCGCAGCGCCCCGCACAAAAGCGCCATGGCGGTGGGCAGCGTGGTGCTGTTCGGCACCTTGTCAATGTTCGTCTACCCCTTGGCGATCAACGCTGGCTGGCTGCACCTGGACACCTTGGGTGCCGGCCTGCTGCTGGGCGGCACCATCCACGAAGTGGCTCAGGTGGTCGGCGCCGCCAGCAACGTCAGCCCGGAAGTCACCCACATCGCGACCATCGTCAAGATGACCCGGGTCATGCTGCTGGTACCCGTGCTGCTGGTGGTCGGCCTGTGGATCAGCCGTTCGCGCCAGGCTGGCCAGGGCAAAGGCAACGGCCGCATCGCCATGCCCTGGTTCGCCTTCGGCTTCCTCGGCCTGGTGCTGGTGAACTCGCTGCAGGTGCTGCCCGGCAGCGTGACCCAGGCGCTCAACGGCCTGGACACCTTCGCCCTGACCATGGCGATGACCGCGCTGGGCATGGAGACGCGCTTGAGCCAGATTCGTCAGGCCGGGCCACGGGCGCTGGCGACCGGGGCGCTGCTCAACCTGTGGCTGGTTGGCGGCGGCCTGGCAATCACCCTCGCGGTGCAGAAGTTGTTGAGCTGATCGGCAACCGGGCGGCGAAGCAGGCGTAGCCCTGCAAAGGTTTTTCACCGCCCCCCTCGTGGCCGCTCACATTTCTCGGTATGGTGTTGTCCAAGAAGGATGTTTTACCCGCACAGGAAAGACTTAGATGCCTCAACGCCATGTCATCAATGCATCCGTCAGCCCCAAAGGCAGCCTGGAGACGCTGTCACAACGTGAAGTGCAGCAACTGAGTGAAGTCGGTACCGGTAGCCTTTACACCTTGTTCCGCCAGTGCGCCCTGGCCATCCTCAACACCGGCGCCCATGTCGACAACGCCAAGACCATCCTCGAGGCTTACCGGGACTTCGAGGTGCGCATCCACCAACAGGACCGTGGCGTGCGCCTGGAGCTGCAGAATGCCCCGGCCGACGCCTTTGTCGATGGCGAGATGATCGCCAGCACCCGCGAAATGCTGTTCAGCGCCCTGCGCGACATTGTCTACACCGAAAGCGAACTGGCCAGCCAGCGCATCGACCTGGAAAGCTCCCAGGGCATCACTGATTACGTGTTCCACCTGCTGCGCAACGCCCGCACCCTGCGCCCGGGTGTGGAGCCGAAGATGGTGGTGTGTTGGGGCGGCCACTCGATCAGCAGCGAAGAGTATCAGTACACCAAGAAGGTCGGGCACGAACTGGGGCTGCGCAAGCTGGACGTGTGCACCGGTTGCGGCCCGGGCGTGATGAAGGGCCCGATGAAGGGCGCGACCATTGCCCATGCCAAGCAGCGCATGCATGGCAGCCGCTACCTGGGCCTGACCGAGCCGGGCATCATCGCTGCCGAGGCGCCCAACCCGATCGTCAACGAACTGGTGATCCTGCCGGACATCGAGAAGCGTCTGGAAGCCTTCGTGCGTGTCGGCCACGGCATCATCATCTTCCCCGGTGGCGCCGGTACGGCAGAGGAATTCCTCTACCTGCTGGGTATCCTGATGCACCCGGACAACCACGACCTGCCGTTCCCGGTGGTGCTCACCGGCCCGCGCAGTGCCGAACCCTACCTGCAGCAGTTGCATGCCTTTGTCGGTGCCACGCTGGGCGAGGCGGCACACCGCTTGTACGAGATCATCATCGACGACCCGGCAGAAGTTGCCCGGCACATGGTCGACGGGCTCAAGGCGGTTAAGCAGTTCCGCCGCGAGCGCAACGACGCCTTCCACTTCAACTGGTTGCTGAAGATTGAGGAGAGCTTCCAGCGCCCCTTCGACCCTACGCATCAGGCCATGGCAGAACTGGACCTGCGCCGCGATCTGCCACCGCACGAACTGGCGGCCAACCTGCGCCGGGCGTTTTCCGGCATCGTGGCCGGCAACGTCAAGGACAAGGGTATCCGCCTGATCGAGGAGCACGGCCCTTATCAGATTCGTGGCGACAGTGCTGTGCTCGATCCGCTGGGGCGGTTGCTGCAGGCGTTCGTCGACCAGCACCGGATGAAGTTGCCCGGCGGGGCGGCGTATGTACCGTGCTATCAGGTCGTGACCTGACAGCGCCTTGCGCTAATGCGCGTCAGTCATGCAACTTGGGGCCGCGTTGCGGCCCATCGCCGGCAGGCCAGCTTGTATGGTTAGACTTGAAGGGAGGAGGAGGGACAAAGCCAGCTTCTGACTGTTAGCGCAGTACAGACCGTGGGAGACCTCGCCCCTCCTCCCTTTTCACCCAAGCGCCGATAAAGAATGCTTCCGGGCTCGGACCGACGAAAGACACAAGCCAGCGCCTCTGGGTGACCCTTCAAGTACTCCAACACTATCGAGGAGAGTTGCTCATGGCAATGGTGGTTGCTGATTCAAAGCGGCTGATTGGCGTGGATGTGGCCAAAACAGAATTGGTCATTTGGGACGATGAATCAGCAGAACTCATAGCAATCCCCAATACTAAAGCAGCTATCAAGAAATGGCTCAAAGGCCTCTCGGGTGCGATGTCCGTCGCTATCGAAGCGACCAACATCTATCACGTCCTGTTTACGGATCTGGCCTTTGAGTTCGGGCATACGATTTACGTGGTAGATGGGTACGCCCTGAGCCATTACCGTAAAGGTGTCAACGTACGCGCTAAGACAGATGCAATTGATGCCCAGCTGTTGGCCCGCTATCTGAAGAACGAAGGGCAGGACCTAACGCCCTGGGCGCCGCCACCGGCTATCTATCGACAGCTTCTGAGCTTGTTCCGGCGACGTGCAGGACTGGTTCAGGCACGAACCAGCCTGACTCAGGGGTGGGCCAATGAACCGCTACTCAAAGCCGCCTTCAAGACGCATCTGCGTGCGATGCAGCGGCTTGAGCTGCTGGTGGAGAAGATGATCAAGGGCCTGCTGGAAAAGGCCGGGCTGATGCCTCAGGTAAAGCGCTGCATGAAGGTCGAAGGGGTGGGTTTTCTAACTGCTGCTCGCCTGACAGCGACGTTTCAGCGTGGCAACTTCAGCGGGGGTGATGCGTTTATCGCCTTTTTGGGTATGGATCTGAGGATTGCGCAGTCGGGGCAGAAAAAAGGGCAATCCAAGCTCACGAAGCGAGGAGACCCCGAAGCTCGACGCCTCCTTCACAACGCGGCTATGTCAGCATCCCGCACAGCAGCATGGAAGTCGTACTACGAAGAGCGCCTGGCGCGTGGTTTTAGCACGACAGCATCGCTTGTCATGCTCGCACGCAAACTGGCGCGAGTAGTATTTGCCCTACTGAAAAGCGGAGACGAGTATCGGTCAAAAGCCGCTTAAAAAACTTCCCTAAAACCATAGAATCTCCCACAGGGAGCGCATCAGGGCTGACCAAGGCTGAAGCCTCACTGGCCAACCCCCGCCATCGACCGCTCGACAAAACGAATACTGTCCCGCCCACCCCGCTTGGACTGATACAACGCCACATCACCCTGCTCGATCAGTGCCGCCAGACTCGCCGGCGGCTGGTCGAACAGGTTGGCGCCAATACTGAGCGTCACCGCCTCCGGCGTCGGCGCCGTCTTGCCCGCATACAGCTGGAACTGTTCCCGCAAGATCCCACCCAGGTCCAACACCCGCTCATTGCTGGTGCCACTGAGCAATATGACAAACTCGTCCCCGCCCAAACGCGCCGCCAGCGAGCGCTCCGGCAGCACCGTACGGATCATCTCGCTCAGGGCGACCAGCAACCGATCCCCGGCAATATGCCCATGCAAGTCATTGACCAGCTTGAAATTGTCGATGTCGATCAGCAGCAATGCACCAGGCTGGGTTGGGCTGACGTCCTTGAAAAAAGGGGCTGCCCGCACTTCCAGGGCCCGCCGGTTGTACAGCGCGGTCAGCGGGTCGCGTGCCGCCAACCGGGCAATCCGCTCCTCGCGTCGGTAACGCACGGTGCCAGTCATCGACAAGGCAATCAGCATGATCGCCATCGCCCCCTCCACCAGCGAAACCTGAATGATCAGCCCGCCAAACGTGGCCAGGTCGATCAAGGTACCCGGTGCAATCGCAATGATTGCCTTGACCACGTAGAACACACCATGAAGCAACAGCACGTAGCGCAGCTGCACCGCGCCAACGCTCAACGACTTGCCATGCGGCCGCAACAGGAAGCTCGCCTTGAGGGTCAGCGCCGCTACCAGCAACGAGTTGACCATCAACATCACCTTCGACCACTGCGGCCCCACGGGCAACAGCAGCAGGGCGAACCAGACCAGCACGATGACCAGCCAGGCCCGTGACAAACGCTCCTGGGTAAAGCGCAGCACACCCCACAAGAAGAACCCATGGGCCACCACCAGCAAGCCATTGGCGAACCAGATGCCGATGAACAGCAAACCGATCCCGCGCAACAAGGCCAGCACGCAACCGACCGTGATGGTGGCGAAGCCTGCGCTCCAGAACAGTAGCGAGGACTCGCGGACACTGCGCCACTCAATTGCCAAATACAGGGCAGCCGCTGCTGCCAGGGCAACCGAAATGGTCAGCATCGTCGGTGGATCTAGCGCCATATACGCTTTGGCCTATCTGGTTAATAAGGAAAAGGGCGCGATTGTATGCGCTCGTGATGACTTTTCAGAGGGGCCCTGGTCGGGAGCCCGTAAATCATAGCTCAACCACAGGAACGCCTGCGGCAGCACCGATATCATATTGATATCATCGCCGGCTGAATAGCTGACCTGACGATCAGTCAGCTTCCCTTCATGAGGCCCTCGGTCAGGCCCAGGCAGCCATTTCCTTGCGCCAGTTCGTCACAACACCCGCTTGATCAACGGTTCCAGGCGGCTGTAGCGCAACCGCCGCAGGAACCGGCGCACTTCCTTGGGGTGTTCGGCCTTCACCCCCAGGGCCTCCAGCGAATCGATCGGCGGCGCGAAATGGCGCAACCCGTCGAGCTCCGCTTCACGCGGCGCCAACCATTGCCCATGCGGGTCGTCGATCAGCAAGCCGTTCTCCAGGTCCAGGTTGAACCCCCGCGGGTTCAGGTTGTTGCCGGTCAGCAGCGAATAACGCTGATCGACCCACACCCCCTTGGCATGAAACGTATGCCCCGGGTCGTTCCAGATGCGCACTTGTAGCTGCCCGCTGGCTATCGCCGCCTGGCGGCGCCGAACGAAGGCGCGCAAGGTGTCCTCGTACAGGTAAGGCAACGCGCCACTGGCGCTGAACGGTTCGCCTGGGGGGATATAGAAGTCGTTCGCTGTGCGGTCGCCGACAATCAACTCAACCCGCACCCCACGCGCCAACGCCTGGTCAAGCTCGCGCATCACGACACGTGGCGGGTTGAAATACGGCGTACTGATGATGATCTGCGCCTGCGCCGCCGCCAGTAATGCGCACACAGCCCGGTTCAACCGGTTGCCTCGCCCCACGCCCAGCAGCGGTATGACCCGCAGGCCCTGCCCTGGCTCAGGGGCCGGGGCCTGATAGGCCATGCGCCGCAACCGCGCGCGCAAGCGCCGGATGTCACCGCGCAGGCTGCGGGTAGAAGGTGGCGCCGGCAGATCGAGACGCGGCGTGGCGGCCGGATGCAGCAGGCGCTGCACCAAGTCGGCCATGGCATCCGCCAGTGCTGGTGACTGGAACAGGTGATAGCGGTCCAGGCGGTAGCGATCGAAACGGTGCAGGTACACGTTGTTCAGGCTGGCACCGGTATAGATCACACAGTCGTCGATGATGCTGCCCTTGAGGTGCAACACCCCAAACAGCTCGCGGGTCTGCACCGGCACCCCATGGATGGCGATCTCCAGCCCGTGCAACTGGCGCTGGGCCTGGTACCACGCCGCATTGCCCGGTTGACGCCCGGCCCCCAGCAGCCCGCGGCGGGCGCGGAACCAGTCGACCACAACGGTGATTTGCAGGCCTGGGCGGGCGGCCTTGGCCTGGTACAAGGCGTCCAGTACTTCCTGGCCTGCCTCGTCTTCCTGCAGGTACAGGGCCACGATGACAATGCGCCGGGTGGCCATGCCGATACGCTCGAGCAGGCAGGCACGGTAGGCCTTGGCATCGGGCAGCACCTGAATCGACTCAGGTGCGATAGCGTAGCCTGGCAGGCTTGCCAGCAAGGTTTCGGGGTTCACTGACAATCACCTTCTCTATGCGATCACTGTCGGCCCTGCCAACGGGCAGAGCCATTCCTGGCCGCTGCGCCCTGGGTGTAAGATCGACCCGGCAACGACCTATAACAACAAGCACCACGCGAGGCCCTGTTTTTCACTGCCCCTGATAAACCACGGCTCAGCTTGCACAGGTACAGCGCAATGGTCCACCCCGTTTCTGCAAACCCGCCGCTTTCAAGTGTAAAGCGTTGTTCGGTCAAGACCTTCGGCTTTCTGATTTTGCCCAATTTCACCACGATCGGCCTGGCATCGGCCGTCGAAACCCTGCGCATGGCCAACCTGGCCGCACATCAAACCTTGTTTCGCAGTGTGTTGATTGCGGCGGATGAGGCACCGGTGGTGGCCAGCAACGGCATGCGCGTACTGCCCGACTACAGCATCGCCAACGCCCCTGCCCTGGACACGCTGCTGGTGGTAGGCGCCAACCCGATCGACCGAGGCCGCGGCAACCGCCCGCTGATCGAATGGCTGCGCCACCTGGCACGGCAACACCTGCCCCTGGGCGGTATCTGCACCGGCAGTTACCTGCTGGCCAAGGCCGAGCTGCTCACCGGCTACCGCTGTACCATCCACTGGGAAGACCTGCCAACCCTGCAAGCGCATTTTCCCGGCATTGTCATCTCCAGCCAGCTGTTCGAGCTGGACCGCGACCGTTATACCTGCTCGGGCGGGGTGGCGGCGATGGACATGATGCTGCAACTGGTAGCCCGCGAGCCCGGTGGCCAGGCTATCGCCGCCAAGGCCGCCGAACTGCTGCTGTGTGATCGCGTGCGTGGCGAGCGCGACCGCCAACGGGTGCCGTTGCGCACCCTGCTCGGCAGTGCCCAGCCCAAACTCAGCCAGGTGGTGGCGATCATGGAGGCCAACCTCGAGGAACCACTGACCCTCGAAGAGCTGGCCAGCCTCAACGAGGTGACCGTGCGCCAGCTCGAAAGGCTGTTCCACAAATACCTGCAACGCACCCCCAGCCAGTACTACCTGGAACTGCGCCTGTCACACGCACGGGAGCTGCTGCTGCGCAGCGATGTGCAGGTGCGCGAAGTGGCGCTGGCGTGCGGGTTCAGTTCGCCAGCGCATTTCTCCAAGAGCTACAGCCGGTTCTTCGGCTTGTCACCACTGGGCGAGCGGCGGCAGGCCTCGTTGCACTGACCGGGGTCATGGGCTAGGTCAGGTTCGCACCCTTTGCGCGATGTGGGGGCCAGGTGATTCAATCTTCCAGCGCAGCGTGGGCTGTTTCCCGGCACATCAGCATGGCCACCAGCGCCACCAGTGCCGCTGCCAGCAAGTAACCCGCCGGCGCCAGTTTGCTGCCGGTCACCTGGATCAGCCAAGTGGCAATGAACGGTGCAGTGCCGCCAAACAGCGCATTGGCCGCATTGAAGCTCAAAGCAAAACCGCTGAAGCGCACCCGCGTGGGAAACAGCTCTGCCAGCAAGCACGGCAAGGTCCCGTCGTTCATCGCCAGCATCGCACCGAACATGATTTGTATCGCCAGAATCACCAGCAGCGGTTGCCCGTCCAGCAGGCTGAACAGCGGCACCGTCAGGCCCAGGAACAACAGCGATGCCACCACCAGCATGGTTTTGCGTCCAAACAGGTCAGACAGCCGCCCCATCAGGAAAACCAGGCCGATATAGGTGGCCAGCGACACCGTCGACGCAATGAATGAATCCCGCTCGCTCATGCCCATTTCAGTGGACAGATAGGTCGGCATGTAGCTGAGCAGCAAATAGAACGCAACCGCGTTCAGGCAGGTAACCCCCATGCCGATAGCCAGGCTGCGGCGATGCTGGCCGAGCAGTTCGCGCAAGGGCGCCGGAGCCATGCCGGCCTTGTTTTCCAGGCGCTGCTCCATTTCCAGGAACTTGGGCGTGTCCTGCAAGCTGATGCGGATATAGCGCCCCACCAGGCCAAATGGCGCCGCCAGCAGGAACGGCAGGCGCCAGCCCCAGGTGTGCAAGGCTTCACTGCTGAGCCCTTCATGCAACAGCGCGACGAACGCTGCCCCGAACAACAGGCCCGCCGCGGTACTGGCCGGCACAATGCTGGTATACAAGCCACGCCGGCCCGGCGGCGCGTACTCGGCCAGGAACGCTGCTGCACCAGCATACTCACCCGAAGCGGAAAACCCCTGCACCAGGCGAATCAACAACAGCAGCGCCGGCGCCCATAGACCGATCTGGGCGTAACCGGGTAGCAAGCCGATGCAGAAGGTGGACAGCGACATGATCAGGATCGACCACGACAGCGCCGTGCGCCGGCCATACCGGTCGCCGAAATGGCCCCAGACGATGCCGCCCAATGGGCGTACCAGAAACGACAGGGCGAACACTGCAAAGGTTGCCAACAGGCTGGTGGCCTTGTCGGCCTGCGGGAAGAAGGTGGCGGCGATGATGGTGGCCAGGTAGCCATAGGCTGCGTAGTCGAACCATTCGACGAAGTTGCCCATGAAGCTGGCCCGGGCAGCCCTGCGCAGGGCTTGGCGTTCGGCGCTGTGCGAAACGCCAGCGACGGCGGATGGGTCAAGGGTGGTGCTGGACATGACGGGTACCCCTATGGTTGTTCTAATTGGAGGCAGGGTCTGGTGGTCATACGGGATATTGTTGTTGTGTGTAGTGGCTTTGGCGCCGACACACCGGCGCCCACAGGGCGCTGGGGTGCGGGCGCCAAAGCCGGCATCAGTCTTATTTGCGAATGATGTTGTGCTCCGGCCCATACGGGAACCGGGTGATGTTTTCGGCACCGCTGTCGTTGACGATCAAGATGTCATGCTCGCGATAGCCACCGGCCCCAGGCCGGCCTTCGGGCAGCATGATCATCGGCTCGATCGACACCACCATCCCCGGCTCCAGCACTGTGTCGATGTCTTCACGCAGTTCAAGCCCGGCCTCGCGGCCGTAGTAATGGCTCAAGGTGCCGAATGAGTGGCCATAGCCGAAGGTGCGGTATTGCAGCAGGTCATGGCGCAGGAAAATGTCATTCAGTTCACGGGCAATGTCGCTGCAGCGCATGCCTGGGCGCACCAGTTTCAGTCCGGCTTCGTGCACCTCGACGTTGGCCTGCCATAGCCGCAGGTGCGCCTCCGGGCAGTGGTCGAGGAACAGCGTACGCTCCAGTGCGGTGTAGTAACCGGCGATCATCGGGAAGCAGTTGAGGCTCAGGATCTCCCCCTTGCCGACCCGGCGGCTGGTGACCGGGTTGTGTGCACCGTCGGTATTGAGCCCGGACTGGAACCAGGTCCAGGTGTCCATCAGTTCGGCATCCGGGAAGCGTCGGGCAATCTCGCGCACCATCGCCTGGGTCGCGTGCAGCGCCACCTCGTACTCTGGCACCTGGTCGCGCAGTGCCTCGACCACCGCAGCCCCGCCGATATCGGCTACCTGCGCACCGTGGCGGATCAGCGCCTGTTCCTCGGCCGACTTGATCATGCGCATGCGCATGCAGGGCGCGCCGATATCCACCAGTTCCGCTTTCGGATAGCAGGCCGCGAACTTGGCGTGGTTCTGCAGGTTGAGGTGGTCGTACTCCACCCCGATGCGCGAGGCCAGGGGCAACGCCTGCTGGATCGCGACGAAGTAATTGTCACGTTGCCAGTCGGTGTAGACGATGTTGTCGGTACCGACCGTACGCCGCCACGGTTGCCCGCCATCGATATTGGCGCTGACCGAGACGACCTTGTCCTGGGTAACGACCAGCGCATAGGGGCGGCCGAACGAGCAATAGAGGAAGTCGCTGTAGTAGTTGACGTTGTGGTACGAGGTGAAAATGGCCGCTTCGATGTCGTGTTCCGCCATGTACGCCCGCAGCCGGGCGTGGCGGGCGGCATATTCCTGGGCAGAAAAGGTCGGCTGCACCTTGTTGCCGTTGCGGATTTTCAGGGTCTTGGGCATTTGCATGGTCGGGTTTCCTTGTCGTTGTGAGCACGCTGTTCAGGCCGGCCGCCTGAGAAGCATTGCAACAGAACCGACAAGGGCACTTTTGTATCTATCCGACCTGGAGTTGGCGGGATCGCCAATGGCAACGGGGGCTGCCCGGCAGCCCCCGCAGGTTCCTCACTTCAGGTCAAAACGGTCCAGTTCCATGACCTTCTCCCAGGCGGCAACGAAATCGCGCGCGAACTTGGCGCCGCCATCACTGCTGCCGTACACCTCGCTCAACGCCCGCAATTGCGCATGCGACCCAAACACCAGGTCGACGCGGCTTGCGCTCCATTTCACCTGCCCGCTCTTGCGGTCGCGGCCTTCGAACGCTTCGTTGTCTGCCGAAGTCGGCTTCCACTCCACGCCCATGTCCAGCAGGTTGCGGAAGAAATCGTTGCTCAGGGTACCGACCTTGTCGGTGAACACGCCCTGTTGGCTCCCCGCATGGTTGGCACCCAACACGCGCAGCCCGCCGATCAGCACGGTCATTTCCGGCGCGGTCAAGGTCAACAGCTGCGCCTTGTCCAGCAACAACTTCTCGGCTTTGACGCTGTAGCGGCCCTTGCTGAAATTTCGGAAACCATCCGCCAGCGGCTCCAGCACGGCGAACGATTCCACGTCGGTCTGTGCCTGCGTAGCATCGGCACGGCCCGGGCGAAACGCCACGCTCAGGTCATGACCGGCGTCCTTGGCGGCCTTCTCCACGGCAGCGGCACCGGCCAGCACGATCAAGTCGGCCAGGGAAATGTGCTTGCCGCTGGCAGCGAACTCGGCCTGGATGTGCTCAAGCGCGGCAACGACCTTGCCGGTGCCCTGGTTGGCCACCCAGTCTTTTTGCGGTGCCAGGCGCAAGCGACCACCGTTGGCACCGCCGCGCTTGTCAGAGCCCCGGAAGGTCGATGCTGCAGCCCAGGCCGTGGCCACCAGCTCGCCCACGCTCAGGCCCGTGGCCAGCACCTTGGCCTTGAGCGCGGCAATGTCCTGCTCGCCCACCAGCGGGTGGTCGACTGGCGGGATCGGGTCTTGCCACAGCAGCTCTTCATTGGGCATTTCCGGGCCCAGGTAGCGCGCCAGCGGGCCCATGTCGCGGTGGATCAGCTTGTACCAGGCGCGGGCGAAAGCATCTGCCAGTTGCTCAGGGTTGTCCTTGAAGCGCTTGGCGATAGGCCCATAGACCGGGTCGAAACGCAGCGCCAGGTCAGACGTGAGCATCGACGGCGCGTGGCGTTTGGCCGGGTCGTGGGCATCCGGTACGGTACCCGCGCCTTTGCCCTCCTTCGGTGTCCACTGGTGGGCACCTGCGGGGCTTTTGGTCAGCTCCCACTCGAAGTCGAACAGGTTGTTCAGGTACTCGTTGCTCCACTTCGTCGGCGTCGAAGTCCAGGTCACTTCAAGGCCGCTGGTGATGGTGTCGCCGCCCTTGCCGGTACCCAACCTGTTGGCCCAGCCCAGGCCCTGCAGTTCCAGCCCAGCGGCTTCCGGCTCGGGGCCGACATTGTCGGCCGGGCCGGCACCGTGGGTCTTGCCGAAGGCATGGCCGCCGGCGATCAGCGCCACCGTTTCTTCATCGTTCATGGCCATGCGGCCAAAGGTTTCACGGATGTCCCTGCCCGAGGCGACCGGGTCGGGGTTGCCCTCCGGCCCTTCCGGGTTCACGTAGATCAGGCCCATCTGCACAGCGGCCAGCGGGTTTTCGAGGTTACGCTCGCCACCGAGGTCTCGGCTTTGTTCCTGCGGGTGCTTGGCGGGCTCTGCCACCAGATCCCCTTGCCCTGGCGGCTGGGCCTTGACCTGCTCCTTGCCATAGCGGGTATCGCCACCCAGCCAGACCTTTTCCGAGCCCCAGTAGACATCTTCGTCCGGCTCCCACACATCGGCGCGGCCGCCAGAGAAGCCGAAGGTCTTGAAGCCCATCGACTCCAGCGCCACGTTGCCCGTGAGCACGATCAGGTCGGCCCAGGAAATCTTGTTGCCATACTTTTGCTTGATCGGCCACAGCAGGCGCCGTGCCTTGTCCAGGCTGACGTTGTCTGGCCAGCTGTTGAGCGGTGCGAAGCGTTGCTGGCCAGAGCCTGCGCCACCGCGGCCATCGGCAATGCGGTAGGTGCCGGCGCTGTGCCAGGCCATGCGGATGAACAGCGGGCCGTAGTGGCCAAAATCGGCCGGCCACCAGTCCTGCGAATCGGTCATCAACGCCGTCAGGTCTTGCTTCAGGGCCTGGAAGTCCAGGCTTTTGAAGGCCTTGGCGTAGTCGAAGTCCGGCTCCATCGGGTCAGACTTCGACGAGTGCTGGTGCAGGATTCTGAGGTTGAGCTGGTCAGGCCACCAGTCACGGTTGGTGGTGCCGCCACCTGCGGTTTGATGGAACGGGCATTTCGATTCGTTCGACATCTGCGGGTACCTTTAGGTCGATTATCCAGATTTCCGGTCTGTGCCAGATGTTCGCTCAGCCGAGCAGGCGCGCGTGCCATGCCTGATCAGGTGTAAACGGGGGCTTGCGAAGCTGTCACAACAGGTGGGTGCGGTCTTGCACGGGGGTGCTGCCCCCACCGGTGCGCGGAATTCGCGGGGCCAGGGGAAAGACTAGCTGAGCCTGGGCGCAGGTCTAATAGAGCGGCTGTTTGGCCGCGATAGGTTGGCTCTTTCAGCGCCGCAGCTTCAGCCACCAGGCCGCCGGCACATCCATACAAGGCACGACGCGGCGGCCCATGCTTCAATACAGCGCAAACCCTTTAGCTCCGGAACCCAAGCCTCATGAACCGCAACGACCTGCGCCGCGTCGACATGAACCTGCTGGTGCTGTTCGAAGCCTTGATGATCGAACGCAACCTCACCCGCGTTGGTGAAAAGCTGTTCATCACCCAGTCCACCGTCAGCGCCGCCCTCGCCCGCCTGCGCGAACTGTTCGACGACCCCCTGCTGATCCGCAGCGGGCGCGCCATGGAGCCCACGCCACGGGCGATGCAGATCTTCGCGGAGCTGGGCCCGGCCATGGATGTGATTTCCGCGGCCATCAGCCGCGCCCGCGAGTTCGACCCGGCCAGCAGTTGCAACGTCTTCCGCCTGGGGCTGTCGGACGATGCCGAGTTCGGTCTGTTTCCGGCCTTGCTGCAAGCCCTGCGTGAAGAAGCGCCGGACATCAGCGTGGTGGTCCGGCGGGCCAACTTTCTGTTGATGCCGGGCTTGCTGGCCAGCGGGGAGATCTCGGTGGGAGTGAGCTACACCACCGACCTGCCGGCAACCGCCAAGCGCCGCAAGCTGCGCGATATCGGCGTGCGGGTGCTGCGCGCCGACGATCGGCCGGGGCCGCTGACACTCGACGAATACTGTGCCCGGCCGCATGTGATGGTGTCGTTTTCCGGTGACATGAGCGGCAACATCGACCTCGACCTGGCGCGGATCGGTCGATCCCGCAAAGTGGTGCTGGCCGTGCCGCAGTTCGGCAGCCTGCGCGCCCTGCTGCGCAACACCGAACTGATCGCCACGGTACCTGACTACGCTGCCTGTGCACTGGTCGAGGACAGTTGTCTGCGCGCCGACCCTGCACCGTTCGAGATCACCGAGGCCGAGCTGTCGATGGTCTGGAGTGGCGCCCAGGACAACGACCCGGCCGAGCGCTGGCTGCGCGAGCGCATCATGCAGTTCATGGCCAGCCAGCCTTGACGATGGCCAGGCTTACTTGCCCCGCTGCATCCACGCCGCCCCCAGGCCGCTGAGGCAGATCACCGCGATACCCACCAGGCTCAAGGTATCCGGTACCTGGCTGTACACCACCAAGCCAAGCAAGCCGGCGAACACGATCTGGCAATAGCTGAACGGTGCCAGCAACGCGGGTGCCGCATGGCGGAATGCCTGGGTCAGCAACAGGTGCGCGGTCATGCCGAAACCGCCCAGCGCCAACATCAGCAAGGCATGGTCCCAGCGCGGCACTTCCCAGAAGAACGGCACCAGCGCACTCATCGCCAGCGTATTGCACAGCCCCGCATAGAAGTTGCTGGTGGTGGGGCTGTCATGCGCGGCCAGAATACGCGTCAGCAACTGATAGAAGCAGAAGCCCAACGCCGAGCCGAACGGGAACAGAATCGCCGGGGTGAACATGGCCCCACCCGGGTGCACCACCACCAGCACGCCGATGAAACCCAGCACCACCGCCACCCACTGCGCCACGGTAACCCGCTCTTTGAGCAATGGCGCCGACAGTGCGGTGACCAGCACCGGGGCCAGGAAGTTGACCGCCGTTGCCTCGGCCAGTGGCAGGTACTGCAAGCCCGTGGTGAACAGCAGGCTGGTGCTCAGCAGGCTCAAGGCACGCAGGGTCTGCAACAGCGGGCGGCGGGTACGCAGCACGTTCAGGCCGGCCTTGGGCAGGAAAATGCCGGCCATCAGCAGGGTATGCACCACATAGCGCGCCCATACCACCATCACGATCGGGTACAGGCCGCCGAGGAATTTGGACAAGGCATCGTGGCTGGCGAACAGGAACGTCGCAACCACCACCAGGGCGATGCCACGCAAGGGTTTGTTGACGCCGGACAACGGTGTACTGGAACTCATGGCTCTCTCGATGACGACGCCGCCATAGGCCGCGCCAGGGGGATGACCGCGCAGGCGGAGCCTGGCGGATGCAACAGCAGGGATTCTAGAAGAGATGCCGCAACATAAGGAAGTTCATTTGCCCCAGGCCGGGGCCGAACGCATTTTCCGTTCGCTGATCGACCACTTTGCGCGCCGCGCGCATGGCCCGTGCCGCAGTGATCATCGACCATGGAGCCTCACCCGGCACACTGTACAAGGAATTGACATGCAAAGGCTTACAACCCGTAACGGCCTGAAACTGCCTGCCCTGGGCCTGGGCACCTGGCCAATGACCGGCAGCGCGTGCACCCAGGCCGTGCGCCAGGCATTGGAGTTAGGCTACCGGCACATCGACACGGCCACCGCCTACGAGAACGAAGGCGCCGTCGGCCAGGCCCTGCGCGACAGCGACGTTCCGCGCGAGCAGGTCCACCTGACCACCAAAGTCTGGTGGGACCGGCTGCAACCCAAGGCCATGCGCACGTCGCTGGAAGCCAGCCTGCGGGCACTGGGTACCGAGCAGGTGGACCTGTTCCATATTCACTGGCCCGGCCAGCATGCAGACCTGGCCCGCAGTATCGAGACCTTGGTGGCCCTGCGTGAAGAAGGCAAGGCACGCCACATTGGTGTGGCCAACTTCCCCTTGGGCTTGCTACGCGAGGTCGTGGAACAGCACGGGGCGCCGTTGTCGGCGATCCAGGTGGAGTACCACGTGCTGCTCGGCCAGCAGCCGCTGCTCGATTACGCCCGTAGCCATGATCTGCTGCTCACCGCCTATACCCCGCTGGCCCGCGGCCAGGCGGCGGCGCACCCGGTGATCCAGGCGATTGCCGGCAAGCACGGCGTACTGCCCAGCCAGGTGGCGCTCAAATGGTTACTGGACCAGGACGGTGTGGCGGCGATCCCCAAGGCCAGCAGCCGCGAAAACCAGTTGGCCAACCTGGCGGCGCTGAACGTGCAACTGGATGACGAGGACCGCGCTGCGATTGCCGAACTACCGAAAGACCAGCGTGTGGTCAGCCCGCCCTTTGCCCCGGACTGGAATAGCTGACCGGGGGCCGCGCCGGTGGCGCTCAGTGCCAGGCGCCACTCACCAAGTGATTGAGCAATGCGGGCTGGTCTGGCAGGTCAATGGCCCGCACTGGGCGGTGCCGTCAATCCTGCTCGGCAAACGCCTGCCCGGCATCCCAACCACCGCCTAGCGCGGCCACCAGTTGCACACTGGCCACCAGGCGCCCTTGCAACAGGTTCAGCACACTGCGCTCGTTACTCAGCGCCGTGGCCTGCACATTGACGACGTCCAGGTAACCGATCAAGCCTGCGCGGTACTGGTTTTCGGTCAGGCGCAGCGACTCACGGGCGGCATCCAGCGCCTCCTGGCGCACCACGGCTTCATCACCGTACACCTTCAACTGCACCAGCAGGTTTTCCACTTCCTTGAAGCTGTCCAGCACGGTCTGCCGGTACTGCGCCACGGTCTGGTCATACACTGCCACGGTGCGGTCAACCTCGGCACTGCGCTTGCCGGCGTCGAACAGGGTCAGCGCCAGTTGCGGCCCCACCGACCAGTAGCGGTTGGGCAATTCGATCCAGTTGTTGAAACTGCTGCTGGAATACCCCCCATTCATGCTCAGGCTAAGGTCCGGGAAGTACGCCGCCCGCGCCACGCCGATATTGGCGTTGGCAGCCATTACATTGCGCTCGGCCGCAGCAATGTCTGGCCGACGCTCGAGCAATTGCGAAGGCAGTGACACCGGAATGCGCGGCAGCGCGGGGATAGCCTTGCTGTCGGCCAGGTTGAAGTCGGCCGGGGGTTTGCCCAGCAACACCGCAATGGCGTTCTCGAACTGCGCACGCTGCCAGATCAGGTCGATCAGGTCAGCCTGGGTGCTTTTCAGCTGGGTGCGCGCCTGGGCAACCGCATCGGGGCCGGCAACACCGGCGCGGTACTGGTTTTCATTCATCCGCAACGAACGCTGGTAAGCGGCCACGGTCGCCTCGAGCAAGCGCTTCTGCTCGTCGATCACCCGCAGTTGCAGGTAGTTCTGCACCAGTTCCGACTGCTGGCTCAAGCGGATCGAGGCGAGGTCGGCGAGGCTGGCTTGGGCACTGGCCTGGTTGGCACTCAGGGTTTCCCGCAACTTGCCCCACAGGTCGATTTCCCAGCTCACGCCCAACTGCGCATTGTAGGTGTCGCGTATGCCGCTGCTGTTGTTGGACAGGCTGGAGCTGGAGCTGCCAGTACCCTGCGCCGAGCGGTTCTTGCTGGCGCTCAGGTCAAGGCTGGGGAACAGCGACGCACGGCTGCTGCGCACCAGCGCCTGGGCCTGGCGGTACTGGGCTTCGGACTGCGCCACGGTCTGGTTGCTGCGGTTCAGTTCCTCGACCAGCGCATTGAGCCCGGCGTCGCCATAGATTTCCCACCAGGCGCCACGGGCGATGGCATCGGACGGTGTGGCCTGGGTCCAGCCCTCGGCGTGTTTGAACTGCGCCGCCGTGCTGTCCAGCGCCGGGCGCTGGTAGTCCGGGCTCAGGGTACAGGCATTGAGCATGGCCACGCACAACCCGGCGCTGAGCAGGCGCGAGCCACGCCCGCGGGTCAACGCCTGCAGGCCACGGTGCAGTGGGGAGTGGGCAAATGTCATAGCGGGGTTTCCATGGCGGCGTCGGTGCGCACACCGCGCCAACGGTTGAAGCGGTGGCGCAGGCGGTCGAGGTACAGATAGACCACCGGCGTCGTGTAAAGGGTCAGGATCTGGCTGAACACCAGGCCACCGATGATGGTCAGGCCCAGCGGCTGGCGCATTTCGGCGCCTTCGGCCTGGCTTAGCAGCAGCGGCAAGGCACCGAGGATGGCCGCCAAGGTGGTCATCAGGATGGGCCGCAGGCGCAGCAGGCACGCGCGGCGAATCGACTCTTCCGGAGACAAGCCCTGATGACGCTCAAGCTGCAGGGCCAGGTCGATCATCAGGATGGCGTTCTTCTTCACCACACCAATCAGCAGGAACAACCCCAGCAGCGAAATCAGGCTGAACTCGCCACCGGTCAGGTACAGCGCCAGCAAGGCACCGACGCCGGCCGACGGCAACGTGGAGAGAATGGTCAGCGGGTGAATGTAGCTTTCATAAAGAATACCCAGCACCAGGTACACCAGCAGCAATGCACCCAGGATCATGAACGGCTGGCCCTGCTGGGTCTTGGCAAAGGCATCGGCGCTGCCGCCGAGCTTGGCGATCACCCCCTCCGGCAGGCCCAGGGTCGCAACTGCCCGCTCTACCGCGGCCAGGGCCTGGTCGGGGCTATAGCCTTCGGCAATGTCGAAGGCGATGTCTTCGGCAGCGAACTGGCCTTCGTGGCTGACCCTGTCGTTGGCCAGGGTATTTTCGTAGTGCGCGATGGTCGACAACGGCACCCGGGCACCGTCCGCGGTGATCACCTGCACTTGTTCGAGGGTGCTGGGGTCCCAGGCGTATTTCGGGTTGATTTCCAACACCACCTGGTACTGGTTGAGGCTGTCGTAGATGGTGGAAATCTGGCGCTGGCTGTAGGCGTTGTTCAGCACCGTGGTGACCATGTCCATGTCGATTCCCAGCCGCTTGGCCTGGTCGCGGTCCACCACCAGCGTCACCTGCTGGGTGCCACCCCCATCGCGGGCGTCGATGGCAGTCAGCTGCGGCAGCGCGCGCAGCGCAGCGACCACCTTCGGGAACCACTCGCGCAACGCCGCCAGGTCGCCGCTTTGCAGGGTGTACAGGTACTGCGACGAGGTCTGGTCACGCCCGCCACCCCCCAATTGCAAGTCCTGGTCGGCCATCAGGAACAGCCGCCCACCCGGCACCTTGGGCATCTCTTTGCGCAGGCGCTCGATCACTTTTTGCGCGTCCAGCTTGCGCTCGCTGATCGGCTTCAGGCGCACCAGTATCATGGCATTGTTGGTGCCGCTGTTGCCGCCGATGAAGCCGGCAACGCTCTGCACCGCAGGGTCGGCGAGCAAGGCGCGACGGTAGGTTTCCATCTTCGGCTGCATCACGCTGAACGACAGGCCATCGTCACCGCGGATAAAGCCCATCAGTTGGCCGGTGTCCTGCTGGGGCATCAGCGTCTTGGGCACCACCACGTACAACGCGATATTCAGGCCAATGGTTGCCAGCAGGCTGAACAGGGTCAGGCGCTTATGGCGCAGGGCCCAACCCAGGCTGCGGTCATAGGCGTCGACCATGCGCAGGTGGAGCTTGTCGCTCCAGCGTTGCAGGCGGGTCTGCTCGGCGTTGTGCGGCCTGAGCCAGCGCGCGCAGAGCATCGGCGTAAGGGTCAACGACACCACCAGCGACACGATGATGGCCGCCGCCAAAGTGATGGAAAATTCCTGGAACAGGTTGCGCACGATGCCGCCCATGAACAGGATGGAAACGAACACCGCCACCAGCGAGACGTTCATCGACAGCAAGGTGAAGCCGACTTCCTTGGCACCCAGGAAGGCCGCCTTCATGGGTGGCTGGCCGTCTTCGATGTGCCGGGAAATGTTCTCCAGCACCACGATGGCATCGTCCACCACCAGGCCGGTGGCAAGGATCAGCGCCATCAATGACAGGTTGTTGAGCGAAAAACCACACAGGTACATGACAGCGAAAGTCCCCACCAGCGATACCGGCACCGCCAGGCTGGGGATCAGCGAGGCGCGCAGGCTGCCGAGGAACAGGTAGACCACCAGGATCACCAGCACCACCGCGATCAGCAGGGTGTGCTCGGCCTCCTTGAGGCTGGCATTGATGACCGGCGACCGGTCCATGGCCACGTTCAGTTGCACGCTGGCGGGCAGCAGCGACTGCAGGGCCGGCAGCTGCGCCTTGATCTGCCCGACTGTCTCGATGATGTTGGCGCCAGCCTGGCGGTTGACCACCAGCAGCACCGCCGACTGGTCGTTGAAGAAGCCACTGTTATAGCGGTTCTCGACCCCGTCGGTAATCGCAGCCACGTCGGACAGACGCAGGATGGTCCCGTTCTGCTGGCGAATGACGATGGGCTCGTAGTCCCTGGCCTTCTCCAACTGGTCGTTGGCGCGCACCTGCCAGTTGCGCTCGGCGTCTTCGACAAAGCCCATGGGCCGGCGCTGGTTGGCGTTGGCCACCGCGGTGCGCACTTCGTCCAGTGACAGACCGTACTGGTTGAGCAATTGCGGTTCGACGGCAATGCGCACCGCCGGCAACGAGCTGCCGCCGATCTGCACCTCCCCTACCCCGGACACCTGGGCCAGGCTCTGCGACAGAATGGTGTCGGCCAGGTCGTACAACTGCCCCTTCTGCAACACGTCCGAGGTCAGCGAAAGCACCATGACCGGCGCCTGCGACGGGTTGATCTTCTTGTAGGTAGGCATGCTGCGCATGCCGCTGGGCAGCAGGTTGCGGGTGGCATTGATGGCCGCCTGCACTTCACGCGCCGCACCGTCGATATCACGGCCTATCTCGAAACCGATGATCACCCGCGTCGAGCCCTGGTTGGAGCTGCTGGTCAGGGTGGTCACGCCAGCGATGCTGCCCAGCTTGCGCTCCAGTGGCGTGGCCACGGTAGAGGCCATGACCTCGGGGCTGGCACCGGCCAGGTTGGCCGACACCACGATCACCGGGAAGTCCATTTCCGGCAGTGGCGCAACCGGCAGCAGCTTGAAGCTGACCCCACCCAGCAGCATGATCGCCAGGCTCAGCAGCATCGTCGCCACCGGGCGACGAATGAACGGCCCCGATAGATTCATGCTTCGGCCTGCTTCGCGCTATCGGCCGGGCGCCAGCGGCGCGCCAGGCGGTCGAAGTACAGGTAGATGACCGGGGTGGTGAACAACGTCAGCACCTGGCTGACCAGCAAGCCACCGACCATCACCAGGCCCAGCGGCTGTCGCAGCTCGGCGCCGGAGCCTGTGGCCAGCATCAGTGGCACGGCCCCGAACAGCGCCGCCAGGGTGGTCATCAGGATTGGCCGGAAGCGCAACAGCGCCGCCTGGTAGATGGCGTCTCGGGGGCTCATGCCTTGATGGCGTTCGGCTTCGAGGGCGAAATCGATCATCATGATCGCGTTCTTCTTGACGATGCCGATCAGCAGGATGATGCCGATGATCGCGATCATGCCCAGGTCGTTGCCGCTGATGAGCAAGGCCAGCAAGGCGCCGACGGCCGCCGACGGCAGCGTCGAGAGGATGGTCACCGGGTGGATGTAGCTCTCGTACAACACGCCCAGCACGATGTACATGGTGACCACCGCTGCCAGAATCAGCAGCAAGGTGCTCGACAGCGAGGCCTGGAAGGCCTCCGCCGCCCCCTGGAAGCGGGTTTGCACCCCCAGCGGCATGCCGATTTCCTTCTGGACCTGCTCGATCACCTGCACCGCTTCACCCAGCGACGCGCCATGGGCCAGGTTGAAAGACAGGGTCACGGCCGGGAACTGGCCAATGTGCGAGATCGCCAACTGGGCCTGGCGCTGCTCGATGCGCGCCAATGCCGACAGGCGTACCTGGCCGCCATCGGCAGCCTTGACGTGGACCGACTCCAGCGCCTGCGGGCCGATCACCGCGGCATCTTTGGCCTGCAGCACCACGCGGTACTGGCTGGCCTGGGTGTAGATGGTCGAGATCTGCCGCTGGCCAAACGCGTCGTACAAGGCGTTGGTGACCTGCGACACGGTGATGCCCAAACGGCTGGCCATGTCGCGGTCGATGACCAGGTACACCTGCAGGCCTTTGTCCTGCAGGTCACTGGCCACATCGGCCAGCTCAGGGCGCTGCTGCAGCGCCTGCACCAGTGTGCCGCTCCATTGCGCCAACAGGTCGGCATCGGGCGACGACAGGCTGAACTGGTACTGGGTGCGGCTGACGCGGTCTTCGATGCTCAGGTCCTGCACCGGCTGCATGAACAGGCGAATGCCCACCAAACGGTCGACTTGTGGCTGCAGCCGGCTGATCACTTCGCTGGCCGTGACGTCGCGTTCGCCGTGGGGCTTGAGGTTGATCAGCAAGCGACCGCTGTTGAGCGTGGCGTTGTCACCATCGACACCAATATAGGACGACAGGCTTTGTACGGCCGGGTCCTGCAGGATCACCTTGCTCAAGGCCTGCTGGCGCTCGCTCATGGCGGCGAACGAAGTGGACTGCGGCGCTTCGGAGATGCCCTGGATGACCCCGGTGTCCTGCACCGGGAAGAAGCCCTTGGGCACCACCATGTAGAGGAACACCGTTAACGCCAGGCTTGCCACCGCCACCAGCAACGTCAGCGGCTGGTGCCTGAGCACCCATTGCAGGGCGCTGCCGTAGTGTTTGATCAGCCAGTCGATCCAGGCGCCACTGGCACGGTAGAACCGGCCCTGCTCTTCTTCCTTGGGTTCACGTTTGAGCAGGCGCGCGCACATCATTGGCGTCAGGGTCAGCGACACCACCAGGGAAATCAGGATGGCCACCGCCAGGGTGATGGCGAACTCGCGGAACAGGCGGCCGACCACGTCGGCCATGAACAGCAGCGGGATCAGTACCGCAATCAGCGAGAAGGTCAGCGATATCAGGGTGAAGCCAATTTGCCGGGCGCCCTTGAGCGCGGCCTGCATGGGCGTTTCGCCCTCTTCGATATGGCGGGAAATGTTCTCCAGCATGACGATGGCGTCGTCGACCACGAAGCCGGTGGCGATGGTCAGCGCCATCAGCGTGAGGTTGTTGACCGAGAAGCCGGCCAGGTACATCACGCCGAAGGTGCCGATCAGCGACAGCGGTACCGCAATGGACGGAATGAGGGTGGCGCTGGCCCGGCGCAGGAAGACGAACGTGACCATGACCACCAGCACGATGGCGATCAGCAGTTCGTGCTGGACATCCTTGACCGCGGCACGGATGGTCTGGGTACGATCGGTGAGCACCGACACATCCAGGCCCGCAGGCAGGTTGTCGGTGATCGACGGCAGCAGCGCCTTGATGCGGTCTACCACTTCGATCACGTTGGCACCCGGCTGGCGCTGGATGTTGAGCAGTACCGCATGGTTTTCGTTGGCCCAGGCTGCCAGGCGCTCGTTCTCGGCACCGTCGACGATTTCGGCCACGTCCTTCAGGCGCAGCGGGGCACCGTTGTTGTAGGCCAGGATCAGGTTGGCGTATTCCTCGGGGGAGCGCAGCTGGTCGTTGGCGTCGAGCATCGACACGCGGGTGGGCCCGTCGAAGTTACCCTTGGGCTGGTTGACGTTGGACGCGCCGATCAGCGTGCGGACATCTTCAAGGTTCAGGCCATTGGCCGCCAAGGCATCGACATTGACCTTGATCCGCACCGCCTGGCGCTGGCCCCCGGCGATGCTCACCATGCCAACGCCGCTGATCTGCGCAAGCTTCTGCGCCACCCGGGTATCGACCAGGTCGTTGAGCTTGGGCAGCGGCATGGTCTTGCTGGAAATGGCCAAGGTCAGTACCGGCGTGTCGGCCGGGTTGACCTTGTTGTACACCGGCGGCGCCGGCAGGTCGCTGGGCAGCAGGTTGCTGGCGGCGTTGATCGCGGCCTGTACCTGCTGCTCGGCAACGTCCATGTTCATGTCCAGGTTGAAACGCAGGGTGAGCACCGATGCGCCGCCGGAGCTGGTCGAGGCCATTTGCTCAAGCCCGGGCATCTGGCCGAACTGGCGCTCCAGCGGCGCGGTCACCGCGCTGGTCATGACCTCCGGGCTGGCGCCGGGGTACAGGGTCATGACGCGGATGGTCGGGTAGTCCACCTGCGGCAAGGCAGAAACCGGCAGCAGCTTGTAGGCGATCAGGCCGGCTAGCACGATGGCCAGCATGCTCAGCGTGGTGGCGACCGGCCGCAGGATGAACAGGCGCGAGAGGTTCATGCGCCCGCCTTGCCTGCTGCGGCACCAGGCTGCGCTTGCCCTGGCTGGCCCTCACCGGCATCTGCCGACCCTTTGGCATCCTGGCCCTGCAGTTTCTGGCCTGGGGTCGTCGGCACCTGCGAGCTGTTTTCGACCACCTCGACCTTGGTGCCCTCGCGCAGGCGGTCGGTACCTTCCAGTACCAGGCGGTCGCCGGCCTTCAGGCCATCGAGGATGACGCTGTGCTCGCCATCACTGGCACCGACCTTGAGCTTGCGTACATTGACCGTGCTCTGGTCGTTGACGACGTAGGCGAACGTGCCGTCGTTACCGAACTGAATGGCTGCCGCCGGGGCCATGACCACCTGCTTGAGGGTGTCGGCCAGCAGACGCACGTTGACGAACTGGTTGGGGAACAGGGCCAGGTCCTTGTTCTCGAAGCGGCCCTTGAATTTCAGGGTGCCGGTGGTGATGTCGATCTGGTTGTCGATACTGGCCAGTACCCCCTTGGACTGCAGCTTGCTGTCACTGCGGTCCCAGGCCTCGACCGGCAGGCTGGCGCCGCTGCGGTAACGCTGCAGCACGGTGTCCAGTTCGGTTTCCGGCAAGGTGAAGGCAACGCTGATGGGCTCGGTCTGGGTGATGACCACCAGGGCATTGGTGTCGTTGGCCGCTACCAGGTTCCCCAGATCGAGTTGGCGCAGGCCCACCCGGCCGTTGATCGGGGCGCGGATCTGGGTGAACTCCAGGTTTAGCCGGGCATCGTTGACTTGCGCCTGGTTGGTCTTGACCAGGCCCTGAAACTGCGCCACCTGGGCCTCGGCCGTGTCGAGGGTCTGCTTGGCGATACTGTCTTCGGCGTACAAGCCTTTGTAGCGGGCCAGGTCGACCTGGGCGTTCTTCAACTGCGCCTGGTTCTGTGCCAGCGTGCCTTCGGCCTGCTGCAGCGCGATCCGGTAGGTGCGCGGGTCGATTTCGGCGAGCAGGTCGCCGGCCTTGACCTGCTGGCCTTCCTTGAAGTGGATTTTGAGCAGCTCGCCTGCCACGCGGCTGCGTACGTTGACCGTGTTGGTCGCAGTCACTGTACCCAGCGCGTTGTAATACAGCGGGAAGTCACCCACGGTCACGGGTTCGACGCGCACAGGCACCGGGTCGGTTGAACCACCGAAGCCCGGGCGGCCGCCCATGCCCATCCCTTTGCCACCACGCCCGCCGCTGGCGTCCTTATGCCCAGGCGTTGCTGCAGGCCACAGCCACCAGGCCAGCGCAGCCACCAGCAGCAGGATCAGCAGGCCGAGCAGCCAGCGACGAGGGGAACGGGAATTGGACGCTTGCATGGGTTGAACGAACCTTGTTCGGAATGACGGCTTGGGGAGGGTGAACGATAAGCACTGGCATCGTTTTAGCAAAGCGCCTTTACCAGAGGTTTACCTTTGGCTGACGTTGCCAAGATGCGGAATTTTAAATGAAAACGGCCCGGAACGTGTTCCAGGCCGTTACAGGGTGTTGCTTGGAGCGCGCTGAGGGCTGTGGGGCTCCACAGAACGAGCGCCGCCCGCGCGGCGCATCGCGAGCTGCGCTCGCTCCTACGTTTGTTTCGGGCCAGTATTGCCTGGGCCAGGCGCGCGCGACCGCCTTGTTCGCACGGCGCTATATCGAGCCATGCCCCAAGGCGTTCGCGCGCAAATCACACAGGCATAATTGGCGCGAAACAAACGTAGGAGCGAGCGCAGCTCGCGATGCGCCGCGCGGGCGGCGCTCGATCTCACAAGCGCTAAAGATGCCACGGCGAGCACTGACAACCCTGCAGAGCAGAGCTGCACTCTTTCCTACAGGGCTATCACAACATCAAAGCGCTCCGCGACAGGCGCGCTGCTTACTTCAGTACCGCCAGTGCAGCCTCGTAGTCCGGTTCTTCAGCGATTTCGCCGACCAGCTCGCTGTGCAGCACTTTATCGTTCTCGTCCAGCACCACCACGGCGCGGGCGGCCAGGCCAGCCAGCGGGCCATCGGCGATGGCCACGCCGTAGTTTTCGAGGAACTCGCGGCCACGCAGGGTCGACAGGTTCTTCACGTTCTCCAGGCCCTCGGCGCCGCAGAAACGTGCCTGCGCAAACGGCAGGTCGGCGGAGATGCACAGCACCACGGTGTTGGCTACATCGTTGGCCTGGGCGTTGAACTTGCGCACCGAAGTGGCACAGGTTGGGGTGTCGACGCTCGGGAAGATGTTCAGCACCTTGCGCTTGCCGGCGTAGTCTTTCAGCGACTTGTCAGCCAGGCCTTCACCCACCAGGGAAAAAGCCGGAGCCTGGGCGCCGGCCTGTGGCAGGTTGCCGTTGACCTGGACCGGGTTGCCTTTGAGAGTCACTTGAGCCATGACGAAATCCTTATGCGGGGTTTGAAAAGGACACCGAGTTAAGCATGAAGGCGGCCTAGTGCCTATGGGGGCGGGTGAAATTCTTCTATGGCCAGACTTTTTATGTGGATAAAAGCGGATACCCCTAACGCAGGACAGCAACCACCCTTCTCGCTCACCTTTAAAAGCCTGATAACAATGTTTGTTGTTTAGGCTCGCACAATGGAAGGAGCTTGGTTTCCAACATGCTCGCAAGGCCTGTGGTAGAGGCGATCCGGCCCAACTAATCGCCCACTCGCAGATAGCAAGGTAAATAATCCTACAAATCTATCGGAAATTTCGCCTGCGCGAATATCTTGTACATCTTAAAAGAGGCGCTACTATCGGAGGGGCCATAATAAAACGAACCTGATGGATATTTATATCAAGCCTATCAAGATGGAGTCCGCAAAACTTGCCAACAAGCCCCAACGAGCCAGCGAGCGCGATGCCTAATTGCGCACCGACGCTGCGAGCTATTGAGCGTACCGAATTGCTAGCCAACGAAGATTATTTCTTGCTATTTAAAGCTTCCGGGTTGGTAGCATGATCGCTTACTCAGCTAAACTGCGCTACCCTCTGTACTCGACATTGCTGGTTCTGATATCCCTGCTAGGGGTATTTCCGCTGGATGTGATCCTACCCTCATTCCCTACGCTGGCAGATAGGTTTCGGGTCGGTGCAGAGCAGATAGCCTACTCGGTGAGTTTCTTTGCTGTCGGCGTTGCAATGGCGCAACTCGTCATCGGCCCTCTGTCGGATAGTATCGGGCGCAAACGTCTGTTGCTGGGCGGGCTCGGATTAGCCATTTTAGGGGCGCTTGGTTGCGCATGCTCTACCACCTATCAAATGTTCATGGCATTCCGTTTACTACAGGCGCTGGGGTGTGGCAGCCTCGTCTTAGGCCAAGCGCTAGTGCAGGATCTATACAGAGATGAACATCGTAATACCATGCGAATCCTCTTAACCAGCTCAAGCGGGCTGTTCATCTCAATATCACCGCTGGTAGGTGCGCTCCTCCAGCAATCCTTTGGCTGGCAGGCAAGCTTTATAAGCTTCGCTATTATCGCTTCTATAGTTTCACTCCTGGCGTACGTACTCCTACCAAGTACAACTGCCTTGCAACGCAAAGCGCCCGGTATTTCCAGTTATCGTATAATGCTGCGAGACACGACCTTCCTCGCCTATACACTGCAGACCAGTCTCGCCTTCTCCTGCCATTTTTCCTTTATCGTGATAGCACCACTCCTCCTGATGAGCAGGTTGGGGCTGACGACCTATCAATTTTCCATTGTATTTATTGGCTACGGGGTGGCATACATCGCCGGGGGAGCGGCTGCAACCTATCTGAACCGACGTGTTAGCCCACAGGCTCAAATAAAAGCGGGCTTTCTGCTCATCAGCGCCGGGGGCATAACCCTTGTTATCTGGGAACGGTTTTCGGAGCTATCTGTGGCAGGCATTATGCTAGCTGTGCTCATATGTACTACAGGGACAACGCTGGTGCGCCCGGCCGCGACGACGCAGGCCTTGGCACGCTATCCATGTCAAGCGGGTGCTGCAGCATCGCTTAACACGACATTCCTGTTCGCTGGGGCTGGCGGTATAAGCAGTGTGGTAGCAGGCGTCGAGCGTACGCTTCCAGGGGGCTTGGGGCTGCTGTTCGTGCTAGCGAGCTTGTGCGGAGGGTGGCTACTTGCTTACACCAAGGTCGATGAAATCCCATGCAGGTGAGACCCTGATTTCACGCGCAAAAAACCCGGGCGGCGCCAGCCAACCCGGGCTTGTTTCATAGCCAGCCGTGACTCAGCCCAGCAGGCCGTACACCACCGAAGTCAGCGCAACCAGGCCCACCACTACCACGAATACGTTGGACGCCGCGCCGCTGTACTTGCGCATGGACGGTACACGGCGGATGGCGTACATCGGCATCAGGAACAGCAGCACCGCAAGGATCGGGCCGCCGAGCGATTCGATCATGCCGAGGATGCTCGGGTTGAGGGTGGCGACGATCCAGCACACTACCAGCATCAACCCTGCAACCACCCGGTCCAGGGCCTTGGCGCCCGGGCGCGCGCCGGTCTTGGCGATAATGCCCTTGAGGCCTTCACTGGCACCGATGTAGTGGCCGAGGAACGACTTGGCGATGGCCACGAAGGCAATCAGCGGCGCGGCAAACGCGATGGTCGGGTTGCTGAAGTGGTTGGCCAGGTACGACAGGATCGACAGGTTCTGCGCCTTGGCTTCAGCCAGCTGCGCGCTGCTCAGGGTCAGCACGCAGCTGAACACGAAGAACAGCACCATCACCACCATCAACAGGTGGGCACGGCGCAGAATCTGCCCGCTGCGCTCATCGGCGTGGTCGCCGTAGCGGCGTTTCTGGTCCACGGCGAAGGCCGAGATGATCGGCGAGTGGTTGAAGGAAAACACCATCACCGGAATGGCCAGCCACAAGGTGTGCAGGAAGGCCGAGGCCGGTGGCACCTGGGTGGCGCTATCGAGGATACCGCCAGTCCAGTGCGGCACCAGGTACAGGCCCAGCAGCGCCAGGGCAACGATGAACGGGTATACCAGCAGGCTCATGACCTTGACCGTGGCCTGCTCGCCGCAGCGCACGATGGCCAGCAGGCCAAGAATCAGCACGAACGACAGCATGGCCCGTGGCGGTGGCTGCAGGTGCAACTGGTGCTCGATGAAGCTGGACACGGTGTTGGTCAGCGCCACGCTGTAGATCAGCAGGATCGGGAAGATGGCGAAGAAGTACAGCACGGTGATCGAGGTGCCCGCAGTGCTGCCGAAATGCTCCTTGACCACCTCGGTGATATCACCACCGGTGCGCCCGGAAAGCACGAAACGGGTCAACCCACGGTGGGCGAAATAGGTCATCGGGAATGCCAGCACGGCCAGGACCAGCAGCGGCCAGAAGCCGCCAAGGCCGGCGTTGATCGGCAGGAAAAGGGTGCCAGCACCGATGGCGGTGCCGAACAGGCCCAGCATCCAGGTGGTGTCGTGCCGCGCCCAGTTACCGAGGGTGGCGGGGGTCGATTCTGCAAAGCGTTGTTCAACGCTTGGGGCCTGCTCATTCATTCCGGGTGAAGCTCCACTCGCAAGACTGCAACAGGCTGAGAATGGCGAAATGGTGCGTTCGCCCAACTCAACCGGAAAAGAGGGGCGCGATTGTGCACGGAAAGGTTGCACTTGCGAAGCCCTTTTCCGAGGGGCGGTTGCACTTGTCTTTACAAGTGGCAGGCATCGCGGGTGTTGCGCGGTGGATGCAGGAGCGGCCTTGCAGCGCGAACGGGGTGCTCAGCACCCCGATGCAGGGTTACTTCTGCACGGCAGCAAACGCCTCGGCTACCCGTTGAAGGTTGGCTGGGCGCAGGCCGGACATGCACACGCGGCCGCTATCGATCAGGTACACGCCAAATTCGTCGCGCAGGCGGCGGACCTGCTCGACGCTGAAGCCGGTGTAGCTGAACATGCCACGCTGGCGCAGGAAGAACTGGAAGTCCTGGCCTGGAAGCAGCACGGCCAGGGCATCGACCAGCGCCTGGCGCATATCCAGAATGCGCTTGCGCATCACTTCGACTTCCTCGGCCCACTGGGCATTCAGGCCGGCATCGCCGAGCACACCAGCCACCAGTTGGGCACCGAAATTGGGCGGGCTGGAATAGTTGCGGCGCACGGTGGCCTTGAGCTGGCCCAGCACGCTCTGTGCGGTGGCCCCGTCGTCGCACACTACTGACAAGCCACCGACCCGCTCGCCATACAGCGAGAAGATTTTCGAGAACGAGTTGCTGACCAGGCACGGTACGCCGGCACGGGCCATTTCGCGGATGGCGTAGGCGTCTTCGACCAGGCCCTCGGCAAAGCCCTGGTAGGCGATGTCGAGGAACGGGATCAACTGGCGGGCCTTGACCACTTCGACCACCTGCTGCCACTGGTTCTGGGCCAGGTCGGCACCGGTCGGGTTATGGCAGCACGGGTGCAGCAGGACCACGCTATTGGCCGGCAGCGCTTGCAGGGTGGCCAGCATGCCGTCGAAGTCGACGCCGCGGGTGGCCTGATCGAAGTACGGGTAGGTGTGCACCTTGAAACCGGCACCCTCGAAGATGGCACGGTGGTTGTCCCAGGTCGGGTTGCTGACCCAGACTTCCGACTGCGGGAAGTAGCGCTTGAGGAAGTCGGCGCCGACCTTCAACGCGCCAGAGCCACCTACGGTCTGCACCGTGGCCACGCGCCCACCCGTCACGGCCGGGTGATCGGCGCCGAACAGCAGCGCCTGAATCGCCTGACGGTAGCTGGCCAGGCCTTCCATAGGCAGGTACAGGGACGCTTCATGGTCCTGGCCGGCGATGCGCTTTTCCACCGCATCCACCGCCGCCAATTGCGGCACCACGCCGGCCTCATCGTAATACAGGCCGATGCTCAGGTTGACCTTGTCGGCGCGCGGGTCGGCCTTGAAAGTTTCCATCAACGAGAGGATCGGGTCGCCGGCATAGGCATCGACATGTTTGAACACAGCGTGCAGCTCCTTGGATCAGGACAGTACGAAAAGTCAGCCCTGAGCATACCCGCACACACGGCTCAGGAACATCCACTAATGTGCAAGGTTGTCTATGCAACATTGCATGGCCAGGGTTTTATGCTGGCAGTGATGGTCCCATCGCCGGCAAGCCAGCCACAGGGATCGCATCAGGGCTGGCAGGTGTTTGTCAGAAGATATGCAGCGCCTGTTAGAGCGAGCGCCGCCCGCGCGGCGCATCGCGAGCTGCGCTCGCTCCTACGTTTGTTTCGGGCCAATTATTCCTGTGGGATTCGCGCGCGAACGCCTTGGTGCATGCCTCAATATCGCGCCGTACAAACAAGGCGGCCGCGTGCGCCTGTCACAGGCGTTACTGGCCCGAAACAAACGTAGGAGCGAGCGCAGCTCGCGATTGCGCCGCGCGGGCGGCGCTCGATCTCACAGGCGCTGAAGATGCTACGGCTACCCTTGCCACAAACCCTAGAATCTCCCACTGCGGGAGCTGGCCTGCCGGCGATTAGGCCGGATCAACCAAGCAACGCTTTCAGGTCTTGCAATTCCTGCTCGGTCAGCGCCACCCCCTCCTCGTCTGCCACCTCGCGCTCGCGGTAACGCCGTTCACCCGGCATGCGCGTCAACCCTGCCGCCTGCATCTGCTCCACCAGATCGCGGCTGCGCTGGGCAAAACGCTCGCCCTCGGCCTTGCTCGGGTCGATGACGATGATCAGTTGCCCGGTCCATGGCGTTTTCGCCCCCGGGTGCTCCGCCCAGTCGAATTCCCAGGAGAAGTGCCCGCCTGTCAGCGCCGCCGCCAGCAATTCGACCATCATCGACAGCGCCGAACCCTTGTGCCCGCCAAATGGCAGCAAAGCACCGCCCTCGAGAATCGCCTTGGGCTCGGTGGTTGGTTCGCCATTGGCATCGACACCCATGCCTTCGGGAAGCGGCTGGCCGGCACGCGCGGCAATCTGCACGTCGCCGTGGGCCATGGCGCTGGTGGCCATGTCGAAGACGATCGGGTCATGCCCGGCGCAGGGTGCTGCAAAGGCGATAGGGTTGGTGCCGAACAGAGGCTTGCGGGCCCCATGCGGCACCACGCAGGTCATGCTGTTGACCACGCTGAGGGCCACCAGGCCCTCTTCAGCGAACGGCTCCACGTCTGGCCACAAGGCGGCGAAATGGTGCGAGTTGTGGATCGCCAGCACGGCAATGCCGGCGTTGCGCGCCTTGGCCACCAACAGGTCGCGGGCCGCCGCCAGTGCGGGCTGGGCGAACCCGCCAGCGGCATCGACGCTGACATAGCCGGCGGCAAGGTCACTGACCTTGGCCACGGCCCGCCCATCGACCCAGCCGCTGTTCAGCGTGGACACGTACCCCGGCATGCGGAACACCCCATGGCTATGGGCACCATCGCGCTGGGCGCTCGCACAATTGTGGGCCAGCACCCTGGCCACGCTATCGCTGCAGCCATGGCGCTGGAAGATAGCCTGCAGCAGGCCTTGCAGCTCGGTAAACGGCACGCGCACGACGGTGCCGGTGGACGGTGCGGACATCTGAAGCTCCTTGTTGATTTTGGAGTGGCTACAGCGTTGCAGCGGCAAAACTTTCCCGCGAGTGACAGCTATCTGTCAAATGTTGACTTAATGGCAGAAAACATTCATTTTCTTCCCAAGCCTTACCTTCTGGAGCCCCAGCATGAGCCAACCGATCAAGCAACGCCTGGAAGCCAGCCTCGACGGGGCCGCAGCGTCAGGCCGCAAGATCGCCACCTACATGCTCGCCAACCTGCACGAACTGCCGTTCCAGACCTCGGCCAGCATCGCCGCCAAGCTGGGCGTCAGCGAATCCAGTGTCGGGCGGTTTTGCCGCTCCCTGGGTTATGCCCACCTCAAGGCACTTAAGCAAGACCTGCAGAGCGACCTGGGCGATGGCCCGTGGCTGGTGGGCGACCGCTTGCACGATTACCGCCAGCGCCAGGACGCCAGCGACAACGGCGGCAGCCTGGAACTGGAAATGGCCGCCCTGGTGCGCGTGCACGAGTACCGCCAAGGCCCGGCCTGGCACAACGTGGCCCAACGCCTGGCGAGCAAGCGCCGGGTCTTTGTTGCAGGTTTTCAGACCGAGCGCGGCCTGGCCATGTGCATGGGCCACTTGCTGCAATACCTGCGCGATGGGGTGCAACTGGTCGACCTCAGTGCCGGGCACTTTGCCGACGTGCTGCTCGGTAACGCCGCAGACAGCGCCCTGGTGGTGTTCGAGGCGCGCCGTTATTCCCGCCATGCCCTGTTGCTGTGCCAAAAGGCGCGCGAGGCGGGCATTGCGGTCACCTTGGTGACCGACACTTTCTGCGACTGGGCCGATGCCAACGCCGACGAGGTGTTCCGCATACCCACCGAATTCAATCTGTTCTGGGAATCCACCTCGGCCATGCTGTCGTGGGTACACCTGATGGTCAACGAGGTCTGCAAGAAACTCGGGCCGGATGTTGAAAAGCGCTTGGAAGCAACTGCCGCTCTACATAACGAGTTCGTCGGCTACACCACGTGGTCGGCGGGCAAACAACAATAGCAAGAGTGCAATGAGGTGCGAGATGAACAAGTCCATGGCCTTGCTGGGTGCGTGCGCCCTGCTGCTGGCGGGTGCTGCCAGTGGCGAAACCCTGCGCTTCGCCACCGAGGGTGCCTACCCGCCGTTCAACTATGTCGACGCCGATAACCAGTTGCATGGCTTCGACGTCGACATTACCCATGCCCTGTGCGAACAGATGAAGGTCGAGTGCACGCTGGTGGCTCAGGACTGGGAAGGCATCATCCCGGCGCTGATGGCGCGCAAGTACGACGCTGTGGTGGCCTCGATGATCGACACCGAGGAGCGGCGCAAGAAAATTGCCTTCACCGACCATTACTACCGTACCCCGTTGACCGTGGCCGTGGCCAAGGACAGCAAGATCACCGATGCCCAAACCCACTTCGACGGCTACACGGTTGGCGCCCAGTCGTCGTCTACCCAGGCCATTTATGCCGAGGACGTTTACGCCAAGGCCGGCGCTGATGTGAAGCTGTACCCGACCATGGACGAAGCCAACGCGGACCTGGCCGCCGGCCGCCTGGACGGGGTGATTGCCGACAAATTTCCGCTTCAGGAATGGATCAGCAAGAACGGCGGTGACTGCTGCAAGATTCTGGGTGATGTAGCCAACACCAAGGCCGATGCCGCCATTGCCGTGCGCAAGGATGATGAAGCCTTGCGCCAACGCTTGAACACCGCGTTGCAACAGATCGTGGCCAACGGCACCTATCAGAAGATCGCCAGCAAATACTTTGCATTCGATATCTACAACTGATCTTCAAGCCCTCATTGCCTGACCGGGCCCTATCGCCGGCAAGCCAGCTCCCACAGGTTGCCCACAGACCTGAAGAACAGCGGTTTACCTGTGCGAGCTGGCTTGCCGGCGATGAGGCCGGTGAGGTCAACACAAGGTGTTCGTCATGCTCGATCAATTGTCCTTGCTGTCCTTGGCCAGCGGTGGCTGGGGCCAAGCGCTGCTGGCCGGCGCGCTGGTCACTGTGTCACTGGCCCTGGCCTGCCTGCCCATCGGCCTGCCGCTGGGCCTGGTAGTCGCCCTGGCGGCCCGCTCGCGCAAACGCCTGCCACGGGCCTGGGCCACCACGTTTTCCACCGTGTTCCGCGGCTTGCCCGAGCTGCTGACACTGCTGATCATTTATTACGGCTGCCAGATCGCCGCGCAGAAGGTCCTTGCCGCCCTGGGCTATGAAGGTGAGTTCCTGATCAATACCTTCGTGGCCGCCATGATCGCGTTCAGCCTGGTGTTTGCCGCATTTTCCAGCGAGATCTGGCTGGCCGCTTTCAAGACCTTGCCCAAAGGCCAGTGGGAGGCCTGTTCGGCCTTGGGGCTGAGCAAACGCACCGGGTTCTTCAAGGTGCTGCTGCCGCAGTTGACCCGCATTGCCCTGCCCGGCTTGTCCAACAACTGGCTGTCGTTGCTCAAGGACACCTCGCTGGTGTCGACCATCTCGCTGGTCGACCTGATGCGCCAGACCAACCTGGCCGTCAGCGTGACCAAAGAGCCCATGTTCTTCTATGGCGTGGCGTGCCTGGGCTACTTGCTGTTCGCGGCATTGTCCGGGCGCGTGTTCGCCTACATCGAGCGGCGGAGCAACCGCCACCTGCAAGGAGCGCGCGCATGAGCCTCGACCAATTGCTGGCGCTGGTGCTCGACCCTGACCTGCTGCAGCGTTACGGCCCGCGCTTTGTCGACGGCCTGCTGGTCACTGCCAAGCTGGTCGCCATTTCCTTCAGCCTGGGCGCGCTGCTGGGCCTGCTGCTGGCGCTGGCGCGCCTGTCGCACAACCTGCTGTTGCAACGCCTGGCGGCAGGTTATGTGTACTTCTTCCGCGGCTCGCCATTGCTGGCCCAGTTGTTCCTGCTGTACTACGGCCTGGGCTCGTTCAAGAGCTTCTGGCAGGACGTGGGCCTGTGGTGGTTCTTCCGCGAGGCGTGGTTCTGCACCTTGCTGGCGTTCACCTTGAACACCGCCGCCTACCAGGCCGAGATCTTCCGCGGCAGCCTGATGGCCGTCGCCCCGGGCCAGTATGAGGCGGCGCGGGCCTTGAACCTGAAGCGCTCGACGACCTTCTTCAAGGTGATCCTGCCGCAGTCGCTGCTGGTTGCCATCGGCCCGCTGGGCAACGAATTGATCCTGATGATCAAAGCCAGCGCCATTGCCTCGCTGGTGACCATCTACGACCTGATGGGCGTGACCAAACTGGCCTTTTCGCGCAGCTTCGACTTCCAGATCTACCTGTGGGCCGCAGTGCTCTACCTGGTGATCGTCGAGGTGGTGCGGCGCCTGCTGAAACACCTGGAAGCCCGCCTGGGCCGCCACCTGAACTGACCAAAGGATACGTTCCATGCATTGCCAGACCTTAGTCCTGGGCGCCGGCATCGTCGGCGTCAGCACCGCCCTGCACTTGCAAGCCCGCGGGCGCCAGGTGGTACTGCTCGACCGCGACGAACCGGGCAGCGGTACCAGCCACGGCAACGCCGGGCTCATCGAGCGCTCCAGCGTCATCCCCTATGCCTTCCCACGGCAACTGGGCGCCCTGCTGCGCTATGGCCTGAACCGCCAGCCCGACGTGCGCTACAGCCTGGCGCATCTGCCCAAGGCGGCACCGTGGCTGTGGCGCTACTGGCGCCAGTCCGCCCCCGGGCGCCTGGCAGGTGCCGCCGCCGATATGCTGCCATTGGTGCAGCGCTGCGTGGAGGAACACGACGTGCTGATCGCAGCTGCCGGCCTGCAAGGGCTGGTGCAGGCCAAAGGCTGGATCGAGGTGTTCCGCGATCCGACGCTGTTCAGCCAGGCCAAGGCCGATGCCAAAGGCCTGAGCCGTTACGGCCTGCAGTTCGAAATACTGGAATGCGGCCAGTTGCAGGCACGCGAACACCAGCTGGATGCCACCGTGGTCGGCGGTATCCACTGGCTTGACCCAAAAACCGTCATCAACCCCGGCGCCCTCACCCGTGGGTATGCAGCCTTGTTCCAGCAACGCGGCGGGCAGTTCCTGCATGGCGATGCGCGCAGCCTGCGTCAGCACCACGGCAAGTGGCAGGTCGACAGCCGCCGTGGCCCGATCACTGCCGACGAGGTTGTCGCCTGCCTGGGCCCCCAGTCGGCCGACCTGTTCAGCGGCCTGGGCTACCAGATACCGCTGGCGATCAAGCGCGGCTATCACATGCACTACGGCACCCGTGGCGGCGCGCAACTGGAGCACGCGATCTGCGACACCCAGGGCGGTTATGTGCTGGCACCGATGGCGCGCGGCGTGCGCTTGACCACCGGTATCGAGTTCGATGCCGCCAATGCGCCCGCCAACCAGATTCAGCTGGACCGTTGCGAAGCCTTGGCGCGCAAGCTGTTCCCCGCGCTGGGCGAGCGCCTGGACGACGCACCGTGGCTGGGGCGGCGCCCGTGCCTGCCCGACATGCGCCCGGTCATTGGGCCGGCGCCACGCCACCCGGGGCTGTGGTTCAACTTTGGCCACGCCCACCATGGCCTCACCCTGGGCCCGGTCAGCGGCCGCCTGCTGGCCGAACTGGTGACCGGGGAACGCCCCTTCACCGACCCCGCGCCTTATAGCGCAACCCGTTTCGACTGACCCCCGCGGGAGCACAACACGATGACCGCACTCTTGAGCCATGCCACCGCTACCCCTGAAACCGACCCGCGCCCGGTGCTAATCCGCATTGAAGGCTTGAACAAGCACTACGGGGCGTTCCATGTCTTGCGCGACATCGACCTGCAGGTACGCGAAGGCGAACGTATCGTCCTGTGCGGGCCTTCCGGCTCGGGCAAGTCGACGCTGATCCGCTGCATCAACCGCCTGGAAATCGCCCAGCAGGGCACTATCGAGGTCGCCGGCGTCGACCTTGCGACCAACACCCGGGAGGCGGCGCAGGTACGCAGCGACATTGGCATGGTGTTCCAGCACTTCAACCTGTTCCCGCACATGAGCGTGCTCGACAACTGCCTGCTCGCCCCCACGAGCGTGCGTGGGCTATCGCGCAAGGATGCCGAGGAGCGGGCGCGCATGTACCTGACCAAAGTGGGCATCGCAAGCCAAGCGCACAAGTACCCCAGCCAGTTGTCCGGCGGGCAGCAGCAGCGCGTGGCAATTGCCCGCGCGCTGTGCATGAAACCGCGGATCATGCTGTTCGACGAGCCTACGTCGGCACTGGACCCTGAAATGGTCGCTGAAGTGCTGGATGTGCTGGTGCAACTGGCCGGCACGGGCATGACCATGCTTTGCGTCACCCACGAAATGGGCTTTGCCCGGCAGGTGGCCGAGCGGGTGCTGTTCCTGGAGGGTGGGCAGATCATCGAGGACAGCCCGCCGCAGGTGTTCTTCAACCACCCGCGCACCGAGCGGGCCAAGGGGTTCCTGGCGCAGATCCTGCACTGAGTGCAGACCTGTCACTGAGCTTGTGGGAGCGGCCTTGTGTCGCGAAAGGGTCGCAAAGCGGCCCCCGGTTTTTCAGCACTGTTGCCTATATTGCCGGGGCTGCTGTGCAGCCCTTTCGCGACACAAGGCCGCTCCCACAACGACCGCGTTGACTTCAAGCCACCTATTTCATTGCACGGCTGCAAAGACCCGACTGCGTCGTTAAATATTATTGACCGAACCTCCCGCCAAACCCACGCCGCCACAGGCCCGCATCGGTTCAACCCACCCAAAACCGGCGCATTTCCCGCCTTGCAGCCCCTTTCAGTCGTTTGACATATCGAACGGCTCTGGCAAGCTATCTACAGGCCCCGACCGGCATCGTCAGCTCGACGAGCCGGCAGTGCTCGGGGCTCCAGGCGCCACTCAGGGCCCCGCGCCGTGCGCCTGCACAACAACGACAGGTCGAACCTGTCCCAAGGTGACATATGTCCAACAGCAACATTGGCAACAAGCAACCTTCCCTGCGCAAACCCGTCGTCCTGATGACCATGGGCAGCCAAGAGCGCAAAGGCCATGACTACCAGGTCATGACCCACAAATACATCACCCCGCTGGTCGAGTTCGCCGATTGTGTCCCGGTGCTGGTGCCCACCTGCTGCGGCATTGACGACCTCGAGACCTATCTGGACATGGCCGACGGCGTTTACCTGACCGGCGCTGGCAGCAACATCGACCCGGCGCTGTACGGCCAGGAAAACCAGACCCCAGGCAAAGGCCAGGACCAGAACCGCGACCTGTTCGACATTCCGCTGGTCAAGGCGGCGCTCAAGCGTGGCCTGCCCATCTTCGGCATCTGCCGGGGCATGCAGGAAATCAACGTGGCGCTGGGTGGCGACATCTACCAGAAGGTGTACGCCGAACCGGGTTTCAATGACCACCGGGAAAACCCGGAAGACCCGGTCGAAGTACAGTACGCCCAGGTTCACAGCGTAAAGATCAAACCAGGCAGCTGGCTGCGCGACACTTTGGGTTGCGACGAAATCCGCGTCAACTCGCTGCACGGCCAGGGCCTGCACAAGCTCGGCGCCGGCATCGAGGCCATCGCGCATGCGGAAGACGGCCTGGTCGAGGCCATTCATGCGCCAAGCATTTCGCCGTTCCTGTTCGCCGTGCAATGGCACCCAGAATGGCAAGCCGCGCAGAACCCCGACTCGATCAAGATCTTCCAGGCGTTCGGTGACGCGTGCCGCGCCCAGGTTCGCAAGGCGCAGGTCAAGCGCGCTGCCTGACCTACAGTTTCCCCTGCTTTGATCGCGGGGCGGCGCAAGGCCGCCCCCGCCTCCCCCGGTCACCCTCTGCTGGTCCCAGAATATCTGCCGTGGAATCGGGCGGCGGGTTTGTGCCTGTCTTTGCGATCGTTTTTTTTCTTTGGTCTTGAGAGATACGATGACTACCAGGTGGTAGTCGTCGGTTTTTCAGCGCCTGTAAGATCGAGCGCCGCGCGGGCGGGGCTCGATCTACAACCCACCACATATATCGAGGCGGGCACGTAGAAGCAGGCACGCTCGCACAAAACAAAAATCGCAAAAAGCACTGGTCATCCCTGAGGTTGTACGATAACTTACCTCTAACGCAAAACAACACCTCCACCCAAGCGCCACAGGATGCCAACAACAATGAATCCACAAGAACTCAAATCCATCCTCTCCCACGGCCTGCTGTCTTTCCCGGTCACCGACTTCAACGCCCAGGGCGACTTCAACCCGGCGGGCTACATCAAGCGCCTGGAGTGGCTGGCCCCGTATGGCGCCAGTGCCCTGTTCGCCGCCGGCGGTACGGGTGAGTTCTTCTCCCTGGCTGCCAGCGAATACAGCCAGGTCATCAAGACCGCAGTCGATACCTGCACCACTTCGGTACCGATCCTCGCCGGCGTGGGTGGCTCCACCCGCCAGGCCATCGAATATGCGCAAGAAGCCGAGCGCCTGGGCGCCAGGGGCCTGCTGCTGCTGCCGCACTACCTGACCGAAGCCAGCCAGGACGGTGTTGCCGCCCACGTGGAGGCCGTGTGCAAATCGGTGAAGATCGGCGTGGTGGTGTACAACCGCAATGTCTGCCGCCTGAACGCCGACCTGCTGGAGAAACTGGCCGAACGCTGCCCTAACCTGATCGGCTACAAGGACGGCCTGGGTGATATCGAGCTGATGGTGTCGATCCGCCGCCGCCTGGGTGATCGCTTCAGCTACCTGGGTGGCCTGCCAACCGCAGAAGTGTATGCTGCTGCCTACAAGGCCCTTGGCGTACCGGTCTACTCCTCGGCAGTGTTCAACTTTGTGCCGAAGACAGCGATGGACTTCTACAACGCCATCGCCCGCGACGACCACGCTGCTGTAGCCAAGCTGATCGATGATTTCTTCCTGCCCTACCTGGACATCCGCAACCGCAAGGCTGGCTACGCCGTGAGCATCGTCAAGGCCGGCGCCAAGCTGGCCGGTTACGACGCAGGCCCGGTGCGTACCCCGCTGACCGACCTCACCGCCGAAGAGTACGAAATGCTCGCCGCGCTGATGGACAAGATGGGCCCGCAGTAAGCGCTGCTTGCGGCCTGCCATATGCCGCGCCCGGAGTGGGCCTGCCCCGCTCCGGTTACCATTCGTGAGCCCGCACAAAAATAACTAGTGGGAGTACAACCAGCATGCAAGCGACTAAAAAGACGCATGTGCGCTACCTGATCCTGTTCATGCTGTTCCTGGTGACCACGATCAACTATGCCGACCGCGCGACCATTGCAATCGCAGGCTCCAGCCTGCAGAAAGACCTCGGCATTGACGCCGTAACCCTCGGTTATATCTTCTCCGCCTTCGGATGGGCTTACGTGGCTGGCCAGATTCCGGGTGGCTGGCTGCTCGACCGCTTCGGTTCCAAGAACGTCTACGCCTTCAGCATCTTCACCTGGTCGCTGTTCACCCTGTTGCAGGGCTTTGTCGGCGGCCTTCCGGTTGCCTGGGCAGTCGTGACCCTGTTCACCTTGCGCTTCCTCGTCGGCTTTGCCGAAGCCCCGTCGTTCCCAGGTAATGCCCGTATCGTCGCGGCCTGGTTCCCGACCCAGGAACGCGGTACCGCCTCGGCCATCTTCAACTCCGCGCAGTACTTCGCCACCGCCCTGTTCGCACCGATCATGGGTTGGATCGTGTTCAGCTTCGGCTGGGAGCACGTGTTCGTGGTGATGGGGGCGCTGGGCATCATCTTCTCGATGGTCTGGCTGAAGACCATCTACAACCCGCGCCAGCATCCACGCATCAGCCCGGCCGAGCTCGAACACATCGAGCAGAACGGCGGCCTGGTCGACATGGACCACAAGCGCGGCAACGATGGCCCGAAATGGGGTTACATCAAGCAGCTGCTGACCAGCCGCATGCTGCTGGGCGTGTACCTGGGCCAGTATTGCATCAACGCCATCACCTATTTCTTCCTGACCTGGTTCCCGGTGTACCTGGTGCAGGAACGCGGCATGACCATCCTCAAGGCCGGCTTCATCGCCTCGCTGCCGGCGGTATGCGGCTTTATCGGCGGTGTGCTGGGTGGGGTGATCTCGGACTGGCTGCTGCGCCGTGGCAACTCGTTGACCTTCTCGCGCAAGCTGCCGATCGTCTGCGGCCTGATGTTGTCGACCACCATGGTGTTCTGCAACTACGTAGACGCCGAGTGGATGGTCGTCGGTTTCATGACCCTGGCTTTCTTTGGCAAAGGCATCGGCGCGCTGGGCTGGGCGGTAGTGGCAGACACCTCGCCGAAGCAGATCGCCGGCCTGTCGGGCGGCCTGTTCAACACCTTCGGCAACATCGCCTCTATCACTACGCCTATCGTCATCGGCTACATCATCAGCGCCACGGGTTCGTTCAAGTGGGCCCTGGTCTACGTAGGCGCCAACGCCCTGGTAGCGGTGTTCAGCTACCTGGCGATCGTTGGCCCGATCAAGCGTATCGAACTGCGCGACGACGCCCCGAAGCCACAGGCTGAGCCTGCTGCCAACGGCGAACTGGCCAGCTCGCGCCATTGAGTGACACGCCCGCGCCGGCTCGTTCGGTGCGGGCGGATGTACAAAAAAGCCTGAGAACCTGACAAGTAGGGCCCAAACATGCAGTTGATTGAACATTCCGACTCGCCCCGCTACGTGCGCCTGCACGACGATGACAACGTCGTGGTCGTGGTCAATGACGGCGGCCTGGGCGAAGGTGCCCGTTTTGCCGACGGCCTGACCCTGGTCGAGGGCGTACCGCAAAGCCACAAGGTTGCCACCGTGACCATCGCCAAGGGCGAGCCGGTGCGCCGCTACGGGCAAATCATCGGTTATGCGCTGGAAGACCTGCGCCAGGGCAGCTGGGTACAGGAAAGCCAGCTGGCCATGCCCGCTGCCCCGGAACTGGACAGCCTGCCACGCTGCGATGCCGTGCCACAGCCGCTGCCGCCACTGGAAGGATTCACCTTCGAAGGCTACCGCAACGCCGACGGCACGGTCGGCACGCGCAATATCCTTGGCATCACCACCACCGTGCAGTGCGTGACCGGCGTGCTGGAGCACGCGGTCAAGCGCATTCGCAGCGAACTGCTGCCCAAATACCCCAACGTCGATGACGTGGTAGCCATCACCCACAGCTACGGCTGCGGCGTGGCCATCAACGCCCGCGACGCCTATATCCCGATCCGCACCGTGCGCAACCTGGCGCGCAACCCCAACCTGGGCGGCGAAGCGCTGGTCATCAGCCTGGGCTGCGAAAAGCTGCAGGCCGGCCAGGTGATGCACGACAACGACCCGTCGGTAGATCTCAGCGACCCGTGGCTGTACCGCCTGCAGGACGCCAGCCTGGGCTTTGTGGAAATGATCGAGCAGATCATGGCGCTGGCCGAAACCCGCCTGAAGAAACTCGACCAGCGTCGACGCGAAAGCGTACCGGCCAGCGAGCTGATCCTCGGCATGCAGTGCGGTGGCAGCGACGCCTTTTCGGGCATTACCGCCAACCCGGCGCTGGGTTATGCCGCCGACCTGCTGGTACGTGCCGGTGCCACCGTGCTGTTCTCGGAAGTGACCGAGGTTCGCGACGCCATCTACATGCTGACTTCCCGCGCGCAAAACCAGGCGGTGGCCGACGCGCTGGTCAGCGAAATGGACTGGTACGACCGCTACCTGCAGCAAGGCGCTGCCGACCGCAGCGCCAATACCACACCGGGCAACAAGAAAGGCGGGCTGTCGAACATCGTCGAAAAGTCGCTGGGTTCGATCGTCAAGTCCGGTAGCGGGGCCATCCAGGGCGTGCTTGGCCCAGGCGAGCGGGTCAAGGGCAAGGGCCTGATCTTTTGCGCCACCCCGGCCAGCGACTTCGTCTGTGGCACCCTGCAACTGGCCGCAGGCATGAACCTTCATGTCTTCACCACGGGCCGCGGCACACCGTATGGCCTGGCCATGGCGCCCGTGGTCAAGGTGTGCACCCGCAGCGAGCTGGCGCAGCGCTGGCCCGATTTGATCGATATCGACGCCGGGCGCATCGCCAGCGGCCGCGCGACCATCGAGGAACTGGGTTGGGAGCTGTTCCACTACTACCTCGACGTCGCCAGTGGCCGCAAGCAGACCTGGGCCGAGCAGCACCGCTTGCACAACGACATCACCCTGTTCAATCCGGCGCCGATTACCTGATGCCCTGGGCAGGCTTGCCCAGCACTCTTCATTCAGCCACCCTCACAGGAGCACCCCATGCCTGAAATCCTCGGCCACAACTTCATCGCCGGCCAGCGCAGCGCCGCTGGCGCACAGCGCCTGCAGAGCCTGGACGCCAGCACTGGCGAAGCCCTGCCGTACAACTTTGCCCAGGCTACCGAGGGCGAAGTCGACCAAGCCGCCAAAGCCGCGGCCGCCGCTTTCGCCGAATTCCGCCAACTGGCCCCGGCGCGCCGCGCCGAATTTCTGGATGCCATCGCCGCCGAACTGGACGAGCTGGACGATGCCTTCATCGCTATCGTCTGCCGCGAAACCGCACTGCCCGCCGCACGTATCCAGGGTGAGCGCGGCCGTACCAGCGGCCAGATGCGCCTGTTCGCCCAGGTGTTGCGCCGTGGCGACTACCTAGGCGCACGCATCGACCTCGCCCTGCCCGAACGCCAGCCACTGCCACGCGTGGACCTGCGCCAGATGCGCATTGGCGTTGGCCCGGTCGCGGTGTTCGGCGCCAGTAACTTCCCGCTGGCGTTCTCCACCGCAGGTGGCGACACCGCCGCGGCGCTGGCCGCCGGCTGCCCGGTGGTGTTCAAGGCGCACAGCGGCCACATGGCAACCGCCGACCTGGTCGGCTGCGCCATCAACCGGGCAGCCGAGCGTACCGGCATGCCCCAGGGGGTGTTCAACATGGTGTTCGGTGGCGGCGTGGGCGAGTGGCTGGTCAAGCACCCGGCCATCCAGGCTGTAGGTTTCACCGGCTCGCTGAAAGGCGGCGACGCCCTGTGCCGCATGGCCGCAGAGCGCCCCCAGCCGATTCCGGTGTTCGCCGAGATGTCCAGCATCAACCCGGTGATCATCCTGCCGGGCGCCCTGGCCAAGCGTGGCGACGCCATCGCCCGTGAGCTGGCCGGTTCGGTGTGCCTGGGCGCAGGGCAGTTCTGCACCAACCCGGGCCTGGTCATCGGGCTGCAATCGCCACCGTACAGCCAGCTGTTGGCTGAGCTGGGTCAGCACCTGGGCCAGCAGGCCGGCCAGGTCATGCTCAACGCCGGCGGCCTGCGCAGTTATGTCGCTGGCCTGGAGCACCTGCACGCCCACGCCGGTATCGAACACCTGGCCGGCCAGGCACAGCAAGGCAGCCAGGCCCATGCCCAGTTGTTCAAGGCCGATGCCCGGTTGCTGGTCGAGTCCGACCCATTGCTGCAGGAGGAAGTGTTCGGCCCCACCACCGTGGCCGTGGAAGTTCAGGATAACGACCAGTTGCGCGCTGCCGTGCTTGGCCTGCGCGGCCAGCTGACCGCCACACTGATCGGCGAGCCTGAGGACTTTGAAGCCTTTGCCTGGCTGGTACCACTGCTGGAAGAGAAAGTCGGGCGGATTCTGCTCAATGGTTACCCGACAGGTGTCGAGGTGTGCGATGCCATGGTCCACGGCGGGCCGTACCCGGCAACTTCCGACGCCCGCGGAACCTCGGTCGGCACCCTGGCTATCGACCGCTTCCTGCGCCCCGTGTGCTACCAGAACTACCCGCAGGCGCTGTTGCCCGAGGCCCTGCGTGACAGCAACCCGCTGGGGCTGCGGCGGTTGGTGAATGGGCAGTGGCGCGACGGGGCGATCTGACGCCCCTTTGCGGCACGGGCCTCAGGCCCCTTGCGCCTCAGCCTCTTCATGCACCTGACGCAAACGCTCACGGCTATTGCTCAGGTGCATGCGCATGGCCATTTTGGCCCCTTCGCTGTCTCGCCGTGCAATGGCTTCATAGATGGCTTCATGCTCATGGCGCAGCCGGCTCATGTAATGGGCCTGGTCATCACGCGCCAACCGCGCTGAATTCAACCGGGTCCGGGGGATGATGCTGGTGCCCAGGTGGTTGAGGATGTCGGCGAAGTAATGGTTGCCACTGGCCTGGGCAATGCGCAGGTGAAACTGGAAATCGGCCGACACCGCATCGGTGGCGTGGGCCGCCCCTTCGTTCAGCTCATCCAGCGCCGCGCGCATGCCGGCCAGCTCGTCATCGCTGCGGCGTTGTGCGGCAAGCCCCGCCGATTCGATCTCCAGGGCAATGCGCAACTCCAGCACCGCCAGCACTTCCCGCAGGGTAACGACGGTAGCCGGGTCGATCCGGAAGCCCCCGGTCGCCGGCGCATCCAGCACGAACGTACCGATGCCGTGGCGGGTTTCCACCTGCCCGGCGGCTTGCAGCCGCGAAATGGCCTCACGCACCACCGTGCGGCTGACGCCCTCTTCAACCATGATCTGCGATTCGGTCGGCAGCTTGTCGCCGCGCTTGAGCTGGCCGCTGCGAATACGCTCGGTCAGCACCGTAACCAGTTCCTGGGCCAGACTGCGCGGCTTGCGCCGGGTCCTTGCCTGTACCTGCTGCTCTGTCATCGCCCTGTGTTTCACCTTGAAAGACAGCGCTTATCATAGCGCAAGCAGTTGTACGATCACATATGTCGCGTGCGGATTTCATTGCCTGCCTGGGGCTGCACCTATCCGACAACACCTGGAAGTGCTGGCACAGAGCCTGCGCTGCAAGATACTGTGCGCTTCCACCTCACGCATCCATGGAAGGAACTGCCCGTGTGAAAACCTATGACCGCCTTTTGCTGGGCTGCGGCTTACTGATCCCCTTGTGGCTGTTGGCCGGGGTCTGGCTCACTGCACTGGCGTACCCCGGCTACGACCATTTCCAACAAGCCATGAGCCAGCTCAGCGCGGTTGGCTCGCCCGTGCAGCGCTGGTCGCCATGGGTCAACAATTATCCTCTCGCGGTCTTGTTCATCTTGTCGGGGTTGCTGATGTTCTTTTCACTGACCCTGGCGAGCGCCCTGTGGGCGTGGCTCAGGACGCGTCTGGCCGGAAGCCAGGCCGTCGCGCTACTGTCCGCCACCAGCCTGATACTGGCCATCGTGACCGTCGCACTCATGGCCCAGGCGGCACAAAGCGGGCAACTGTTCGGCTTGTACCAGCGCCTCAACTACGGGGTGTCGGTACCGTGGATCGCCTGCCTTGCCTGGGCTAGCCTGCGCAACCCGGCTGCCAGGTCATTGCACAGGCCCAACCGCTGACGGCAATTCGCTGGCCCCCCACCTTTGCAATTGAAGGCAAACTTCGTTCCCCTTCAATTGCTTAGGACAGCAATATGCGAGTACTTCTAGCTACGATGGCCGGCTGCCTGCTCGCCACATTCGCTTTCGGCGCCCAGGCCAGGGCGCTCAGTCAGAATGATCGCCACACCTGCCAGTGGGGTGCGCAAATAGCCGGTGAAGCCCAGCAGGCCAAGCTTGCCGGGGTCACCCTGTACGCTACGCGCAAGAAGCTTCAGGTGCGAAAGTTCGCCAAACCGTGGATGCGCATGACCGCCTTCGGCATTACTGAACAAACCTATAACAGCCGCTCCAGGCTCAAGCCTGCGGCAATCCGGCAGACCTATTACGAGCAGTGCGTGCACCATGCAGTTGCGAAGAGATAGGTGTTTTTATTTCAAGCACTTATGAATCAAATCTAAAGTACTTCATGAATTTAAAAACGCCGCCACGGGGCCCCTGCCGTGAAGCAAGCTTCAAGCAGCCCCGGACGGCGCCCAGTGCTGAATCAGCAGCCGCTCAGCACCGCCGGACGGCGTTCCCCGGCAAAGAACAGCGGGCGCAAGCGCACCCCGATCAGGTTGCCGGCGTAAGCCGCCACCAGCCACAGCCAGCCATGCACGCTGCCCGAAGCAATACCGCTGAAGTACGCTCCGATATTGCAGCCATAGGCCAGGCGCGAACCATAGCCCAGCAGCAGCCCGCCAATCACCGCAGCCAGCAATGACGGCAGCGGAATTTTCAGGCTGGGCGCAAAACGCCCGGCCAACCCTGCTGCCAGGAGCGCACCGAGCACGATGCCCAGGTCCATGACCGTCGTGATGTCCTGCCACAACGGCGAAGCCAGCGCCTTGGCGTTGGTCGGTGCCTGCCAGAACACCCAACTGGCGACATTCACACCCAGGCCTTCAAGCACCTTGGCGCCCCACAAGGCGAAGGCCGAGGTGATGCCCCACGGCCGCCCCGCCAGGGCCAGTGTCGCGTAGTTCAACACGGCCAAAGCGATGGCGCCCCACAGCAGCGGCCAGGGTCCCCGCAGCAATCGCCGCAAGCCGCGCTGCGCACTGCCGACAGGCGCCTCCAACCCGCCATGCCGGCGCTTTTCCAGCACCACGCTGGCCCACGCGATCAGGCCAAATACGCCCAGGCTCACCAGCAGCGCCGGCGCCACGCCCCACGCCTGCACAATCGAGGTGGCCGGGAACGACGGTAAGGCGAACCACCAGTCGGCGTGGTGGGTAGCGCTGACCGAACCGATGATGAAGAACAGCAAGGTCACCAGCATGCGTGTATTACCCCCGCCAACGGTGAACAGCGTGCCCGAGGCACAACCGCCGCCCAGTTGCATGCCGATGCCGAAAATGAACGCACCGAACACCACCGAAACACCGGCCGGGGCCACAAGGCCGGTCACGGGTGAGCCAAACAGGCTACCTGCCGACAGCGCCGGGAAGAACAACAGCACCGCCAGCCCCAGCATGAACATCTGCGCGCGCAGGCCCGCGCCCCGGCGTTCGTTGATGAACACCCGCCAGGCTGAGGTGAAACCAAAGGCCGCGTGGTACAAGGTCAGGCCAAGTGCGGCGCCGACCATAAGCAGCAAGGCCTGCTTGAAGCCGGCGTTGAGGTTCAGGAACCAGGCACCAGCCAGCAGCACAAGCAAGGCGACAAGGGGCACGCCGAAGCGGCGCGGTGCGGGTGTTGCGATTGCGGAAAGACCCATCTAAATACTCGGATAACAGTGAAACGGTTGGCGAGTATACCCGCAACGGTCAACCGGGTCCGCGTATGGCCAGGGCATTTGTTAAGCCGTTCAAAGCTGCCAGCTCTCACATACTGCACAGCACTCAAGCCATGCGCCGTACCTGAGGGAGATTCTATGGTTCCTGGCGGGGGTAGCCGGAGCATCTTCAGCGCCTGTGAGATCGAGCGCCGCCCGCGCGGCGCAATCGCGAGCTGCGCTCGCTCCTACTTTTGTTTCGGGCCAGTTATTCCTGTGGGATTCGCGCGCGAACGCCTTGGTGCATGCCTCAATATCGCGCCGTACAAACAAGGCGGCCGCGCGCGCCTGTCACAGGCGTTACTGGCCCGAAACAAACGTAGGAGCGAGCGCAGCTCGCGATTGCGCCGCGCGGGCGGCGCTCGATCTCACAGGCACTGCATATCTTGTGACAAACACCTGTCAGCCCTAAGGCGACCCCTGTGGGAGCTGGCTTGCCGGCGATGGGCCGCAACGCGGCCCCCGCCTTTCGCAATGAGTGGCCGCACGCGAAGCCGGCCACCTTCACCGATTGCGCGTAACCCGCCACACGGTATTGGCCAGGTCATCCGCAATGATCAAAGCACCGCGTGGGTCCACCGTCACCCCCACCGGGCGACCGCGGGTCTTGCCGTCTTCACCCCGGAAACCCGTCGCGAAGTCAATCGGTTCCCCAGCCGGTTTGCCATTGCTGAACGGCACGAAGATGACCTTGTAGCCCACCGGGTTCGGCCGGTTCCAACTGCCGTGCTCGCCCACGAATACCCCGTCGGCAAATCCCTCCCCCATGGCCGGGATCGAGAAGTCCACCCCCAGTGCCGCCACGTGCGAGCCCAGGCTGTAGTCGGGTTTGATCGCCGCGGCGACCTTGTCCGGGGCCTGCGGCCTTACGCGCTCATCGACGTTCTGCCCCCAGTAGCTGTAGGGCCAGCCGTAGAAGCCGCCGTCACGCACCGAGGTGAGGTAGTCAGGCACCAAATCAGGCCCCAACTCATCGCGCTCGTTGACCACTGTCCACAACTGCCCGGTCTGCGGCTCAATGGTCAGTGCGGTGGGGTTGCGCAGGCCTGTGGCGTAAGGCCGGTGCGCGCCGGTTTCGGCATCCACCTGCCAGACCATGGCGCGGTCGATCTCCACTTCCAGGCCGCGCTCGGTGATATTGCTGTTCGAGCCGATGCCCACATACAGGTAGCGCCCATCGGGGCTGATCGTGAGCGCCTTGGTCCAGTGGTGGTTGATCTGCGATGGCAGGTCGGTGACCTTGGTCGGCGGGCCGTCGGCCTTGGTCTGGCCTTCGGTGTAGTTGAAGCGCACCAGGGCGTCCTGGTTGGCCACGTACAACTTGCCGTCGGCAAAAGCCAGGCCATACGGCGCGTTGAGGTTTTCCGCGAATACCGTCTGCACCTCGTACTTGCCGTCGCCGTCGGCATCGCGCAACAAGGTCAGGCGGTTGCCGCCTTTGACCTGGGTGTTGCCCTTGGCCTTGATCTGGCTGGCAATCACATCCTTGGGCTTGAGCTTGGCCGCGCTGCCGCCCCTGCCTTCGGCCACCAGGATGTCGCCATTGGGCAATACCAGGCTCTGGCGCGGAATCTTCAGGTCGGTGGCAATGGCCGTGACACTGTAGCCTTCGGGAACGGTCGGTTTCTGCGCACCCCAGGCCACCGGCTGAGCGATCTTCATGCTCGGCAACAAGCCACGTTGTGGCTCGGGCAAGCGCGGGTCCGGGCCATGGGCCTGGGTAGGCTCGCCATCGCCACCACAGGCACTCAACAGCAGCGCCACACTCAATACACTCAACGCGTGCAAGGGCTTCATGCTTCACCTCCAGAACGCAGGTTGCTCAAGCCGGTCCAGGCTGCGGCCAACGCCAGTACGCTCACGACCACCGACAGCACCAGCCCTGCCGGCATCACCGCCCAGGCGTCCTTGGCATGCTCGAAGGCATTGATCAGGCCAAGCACCCAGGTCACCAGCAGCAGCACGAAATACAGCGTCGGGCGCCCGCCTTTGCGCTCGGCGCGGATCAGGTTGGCCAAGGCAAACAGCAGCGCCAGCCCGCAGAACAGCAAGGCCCCGGTAATCAGCCAGGCGGCGAAGTTGCTCCACTGGATCTGGTAGCTGTTGTAGTAGGCGATATCGCTCAGCAGCGCGCCCAGGAACAACGGCACACTGCCGGCCAACAGCAGGGCGTGCAGCGGGCTGGGGGTGCGCCGGTAAAGGGTGTGGTCGGATGTGGTCACGGTGCCTCCTTTTCATTCGGTGACCCAGGCTGACAGGGTGGCCATCAGCCGTGCGCAGGGTGCGCCTAGCAAAGGAGCCCTGCGCATCGCCGATAGTTCACCGCTTCGCTGCAATGAAACATCTTGTAAGAACCGATCCCCCCAGCGTGCACACCATTGGGCTCAAGCAACCAGCAGCGCCTCAGCAGATGCCCTGACAGGCAAAACCCCAGGCATTCATTGATTGAAGTTATTGAAGGCAACCGCTGTAAGAAGTTACTGACAACCCAACTTAGAACTGGACTTTCGTACAACACAACAGCGAAGAATGCCCTGCAAAAATCTCAAATTATTTCCCCACTTGCGTTGCTCTGACCGGCGCGCTAACACTGGTGCCATCACGCACTGGAGGAAGCCCCATGTCTCATCTTGCCCAGTTCCGCGCCCTCGAATGGCTACTCGCCAACAAGAAAGACGAACTTCAGTTCATCAAGGTTGACCCCCAGCTTCGCCGCGAGCTGGAATTCGAAAGCAAACTGCACGACCTGCTGGCCGAATATCAATTCGGTTTAAGGCAGGTGCTGAGCATCATGGCACCTGAGCAGCGCCACACGTTCGACCTGTTCACCCGGCAACCCCACGCACTGGTTTCACCGACCGGTTTCCGGGCGCGGCTCAGCAAGTTTTATCAAAACCCCTATACCGGTGAAGTTGTCGAAGCCAAGAGCACCTTGCACAAGACCTTGCGCCAGTGGATCAGGCAGTACAGCCGCGCCGAAGTGGAAAGCTGGGTAATACCAGGTGCCCTGCTACCACGCAGCCCGCGCGAATAACCAGCGCCGGCTCAGCGGTAATCCTGCTGCCTCGCCGGCACACGCAAGCGTTCGGTAACCGAACATTAGCCCGCCTCTTGAATTGACGCTGCCGCCCGCACTGCTCACCATGCACCGGCCTTGCGTGCACCCTTGCCTGGGAAATGGTCACGCACCCGCAGCACCGCAGTTGAATACAATTTCAAGAAACGAGCCGTCATGAACAACTCCAAGACTCACCCCGCCGCGCCCCGGATGCCCCAGGGTTCGATCGGCGACAAGCTTCGCGCCGCCTTCGGCGTTGGCAAGACCCGCTGGGGCATGCTGGCCCTGGTGTTCTTCGCCACCACCCTCAATTACATCGACCGCGCCGCCCTTGGCATCATGCAGCCTGTCTTGGCCAAGGAAATGAGCTGGACGGCGATGGACTACGCCAACATCAACTTCTGGTTCCAGGTCGGTTACGCCATCGGCTTTCTGTTGCAAGGCCGGCTGATCGACAAGGTCGGCGTCAAACGGGCCTTTTTCTTTGCCGTGCTGCTCTGGAGCCTGGCCACCGGCGCCCATGGCTTGGCCACCTCGGCTGCCGGTTTCATGGTTTGCCGCTTTATCCTTGGCCTGACCGAAGCCGCCAACTACCCGGCTTGCGTGAAAACCGTGCGCCTGTGGTTTCCGGCCGGTGAGCGGGCCATCGCCACCGGTTTGTTCAATGCCGGTACCAATGTCGGCGCCATGGTAACCCCAGCGCTGCTGCCACTGATTCTGGCCGTGTGGGGCTGGCAGGCCGCATTCATCGCCATGGGCTGCCTGGGCCTGGTGTGGGTAGTGCTGTGGCTGGTCAAGTACTACAACCCTGAAGACCACCCGACAGTGCGGCAGAGCGAGGTGCAGTACATCCAGCAAGCTGTCGAGCCCGAGCCGACCCGGGTACCGTTCAGCCGCATACTGCGCCTGCGCGGGACCTGGGCGTTCGCGGTGGCCTATGCGATCACCGCACCGGTGTTCTGGTTCTACCTGTACTGGTTGCCGCCCTTCCTCAACCAACAGTACAGCCTGGGCATCAATGTGACCCAGATGGGTATCCCACTGATCATCATCTGGCTGACGGCCGATTTTGGCAGCATCGGCGGTGGCATTCTGTCGTCATGGTTGATCGGCCGCGGCGTGCGCGCCACGACGGCGCGGTTGCTGTCCATGCTGGTCTTCGCCTGCACCATGGTCAGCGTAGTGTTGGCCGCCAACGCCAGCGGCCTCTGGGTCGCGGTGGCGGCCATTTCGCTGGCGGTGGGGGCGCACCAGGCCTGGACGGCGAACATCTGGAGCCTGGTGATGGACTACACGCCCAAGCACCTGGTGAGTACCGTGTTCGGCTTCGGCAGCATGTGCGCAGCCATTGGCGGGATGTTCATGACGCAGATCGTCGGCAGCGTGCTGACGGCTACCCACAATAACTATGCCGTGCTGTTCACCATGATCCCGGCCATGTACTTCCTGGCGCTGGTATGGATGTACTTCATGGCGCCGCGCCAGGTCGAAAGCGCCTGAGGCGCTGCTCAGTTACCTCTACGGGGCCCTTGCGGGCCCTTTTTTTGCGCCACCGGTCAACGGAGGCGCCGCGCCGCACTGGCCACTGTCAGACCTTGGCCAATACCGCCTTGGCGTGGTCCAGCGCCATGCGCGCACGCTGTTCGCCGCTGATCCCTTGTTCCAGCAACTGCCGGGTAGGGATTTCCAGGCTCAGCGGGAGGGTGGCCGGTAGCGCACGCAGCAGCCCGACCAGATCGGCATCGCCATCACCCGGGAAGCGCCGTTCGTTACGCGCCTGGCGCAGGATTTCGTCCATGTCGGCCGGCACTGGCCCCGCCACGTCGCACAATTGGGCATAGCGCATGCGTTGCGGTGCCAACTGCGCCAGGTCGCTCAGCGCAGAGCCGGAGCGGTTGAAATGGAACGCGTCCACCAGCACGCAACCATTGGCCTGATCGGCGTTGGCTACCACGCGCATGGCCTGGCGCAAATCGCGTACGTCGGTCCAGGGCATGAACTCCAGGTGCGGGTGGATGCCATGGCCCGCCGCCAATTCGCACAGCGCGGCAAAGCGCTCGGTGAGCCGTGCTTCGTCCGGGTCGTTGCCTGCCACCAGCAGTTCGGTACCCCCCAGCTCGGCACCCACCGCCAGGATGGCTTCGAAGTCCGCCACGCAGGTGTCCGGCTTAAGGCGCAGGATCTCCAGGTCCAGCACCTGGATGCCGGTATCGCGCAGGCGTGCCTGGGTCTGCCTGCGCAGATCGGCATTGGCCACCAGCGGGTAGTGCTGTTCCTGCTCGGTGGCCGGCACCAGGCGCAGGCCAACATGGCTGTAGCCAGCGCGGGCAGCAGCCTCGACCATGTCTGGCGGGGACAGTTCGAGTACCGTCAGGGCCGCGAGGGAAAATATTCGATCAGTCATTCGTCGTCACCAGCAAAGAGGGTATCAGGCAATGTGCTCGGGAGCACAGGCGCGGCCGCTGGCGGCAGCCTGGCGGATCGCTTCGATCAGTGCCAGGGTGCGGCCAGCGTCGGCGGCATCGACCAAAGGCGGCTGTTCACCGCGGGCGACCCGCACGAAGTGCTGCAACTGCAGGGTCAATGCTTCACCGGCGGGTATGCTGTGCTGGTGCTGCAACAACGGTGTGTGCCACCCCGAACCCGGCTCGGCGTAGTGCCAGTGCTTGAGCTGAGGAATGCTCAGCGAGCCCTGGGTGCCGGCCAGCAGATAACACGGCTGGCCATCCTGGCGCGGGTAGACCGGGCTTTCACCCGAGTCGAGCTCCCAGCTCCAGGGCGCCGCTACGGCGTCCGAGCCGGTCAGGCTACCCAAGGCGCCATTGGCGAACTGCAATAGCACGGCGGCACTGTCTTCGTTGGCGAACCCGCGCACGTCGTTGCGGGTGAAGGCCTGCACCTGTACCACCTCGCCGCACAAGTAACGCAGCAGGTCGAGGTCATGGATCAGGTTGGTCAGCAAAAAACCCGCACCCGGCTCGCGGCGCCAGGCGGTGTCGAAGTAGCTGTCGGGCTTTTGCAACTGCCACAGTGCGGTGACATTGATCAGCCGGCCCAGCTTGCCTTCGCTGATCACCTGGTGCGCCTTGGCGATCAATGGATTGTGCCGACGATGGTGGCCGACCAATACCAGTACCTTGCACCGCCGTGACGCCTCGACCAGCGCCCGCACCTCCTGCAGCTGCACGCCCACCGGTTTCTCCACCAGTACCGGCACGCCGGCTTCGACGCAATCCAGCGCAGTGGCCACGTGCTGGTTGTTCGGGTTGGCGATGATCACCGCCTCGGGCTGCACGCGTTGCAGCATCTGCCAGTGGTCGGCAAAGTACGGCACGCCGCAGTCGACGGCGAAGGCTTCGGCCTGCGGGCCGGGGTCGGCCACCGCGCACAACCGGGCCTGGGGTACATTGCGCAAGTGCTGGTAATGCTGGCGGCCCATGATGCCAGCGCCGACCAGGGCGATACGAAGGGGTGCGTTCAACAGCCTGTCCTCTTGTCATTGTTGTAGTGCGAATATGAAACAGCGTTCCAGAATTCACACTCAGCAATTTAGAACCAGGTTCAACTTTTCAGAAGAGCCTGCTGAACAGACTGTGCGGTAATCGACCGGAATATCCCTCAGGCAAACAGCTCGCTGGCGTGGCTGGCGGCAGACAGTTCCTCGGTAGCCGCCAGCAATAGGGGGGCCAGCTCGGCCAAACGCCTTTGCGCCAGGCGTGCACTGGGCCCGGCAATGCTCAGCACGCCAATCACCTCGCCGCTTTGCGGGCGCCGTACCACCGCAGCCAGCGCCGAGGTGCCCACCGCCGAGGTTTGCTCGACCCAGGCATAACCCAGCTCGCGGGCGCGGTGCAGGTAGGCGAGCAACTCGTCGGTGGTGCGCGGCGCATTCGGGCCGAACTGGCTCGGGTCGGCGATGCCCTGGCGCAGCACCATCTGCAGCGCCTGCTCATCGTCCAGGCTGGCCAGCCAGGCGTGCCCGGACGCGGTGTAGAACAGCGGCGCGTCGCGCCCCATGTCCGGGTCGTAACGCAACCCGGAGCGCGCGCCCTGGGACTTGGCGATCCAGGTCTGCCGCCCCCCATCGATGACACCAAGGCGCACCAGCTCACCGCTGTCCTGGGCCAAGCGGTCGAGAATCGGCTGAATGACATCGGCACCACTGCTGGCCAGGTAACGGAAGCCTTGGGCGACCAGCTTGGCCGACAGCTGATAGCGGCTGTTGTCACGGTTCTGCCGTACGTAGCCCAGCCGCATCAGCTCGGCCAGCATGCGGTGCGCGGCGCTTTTAGGGATATCCAGGCGCTCGGCCAGGGTTTGCAATGCCAGGCCCTGGGGCTCACCGGCAAGGCTCTCAACAAGATTGAAGGCGCGTTCGATCTGACTACCAGCCATGACACAGGTCCTTGCTACGTTTTGCGAATTCTAGAAGATGATTCCACATCGCCGACAGGGTACACATGCCAGCTCCTGCCAATTGTTCGATTATCGCCCGCTTGTTGCGCGGGCGGTCAGCCCTGCCCTTGCGGATCGACACGGGCCAAATAAGAATATAGAACCACGTTCCAATAACAATACAGGATTAGTGCGATGCCCCCTGCCCCCTTCGAAACCGAATGCGATGTACTGGTGATAGGTTCAGGCGCCGCCGGGCTGGCCGCCGCTGTAACAGCTGCCTGGCATGGGCAAAAGGTGATTCTGGTAGAAAAGGAGCCAGTGCTGGGCGGCGCCACGGCCTGGTCCGGTGGCTGGGCCTGGGTGCCGCGCAACCCGTTGGCGCGCCGCGCCGGCATCGATGAAGACATCGAGCAGCCACGGACCTACCTGCGCAATGAGCTGGGTGCCCATTACGATGCCGAACGGGTGGACGCTTTCCTTGAAGCCTGCCCCCACATGGTGGCGTTTTTCGAGAAGCATACGGCGCTGCAGTTTGCCGACGGCAATGCGATACCGGACATGCACGGCCACACCCCTGGCGCCGCCGAAGGTGGGCATCAGGTGATTGCCGCACCGTACGATGCCCGCGAGGTGGGTGCACTGCTGCCACGCCTGCGCCAGACCCTGCACGAAACCTCGTTCATGGGCATGCCGATCATGGCCGGCGCCGACCTTGCCGCGTTCCTCAACATGACCCGTTCGCCCAAGGCCTTGCTGCACGTTTGCAAGCGCTTCGGCCGGCACCTGTACCATCTGGCCCGCCATGGCCGGGCCATGCACCTGGTCAACGGCGTGGCACTGGTGGCGCGGCTGGCCAAGTCGGCGCAGGACCTGGGCGTGCAGCTGCAGGTGTCGGCGCCGGCCAAGCATTTGCTGGTCGAAGCAGGCCAGGTGTGCGGCGCGCTGGTGACGACCCCGCAAGGCGAGCAGCGTATCCGCGCCAAGGCAGTGGTACTGGCAGCGGGCGGCTTCCCTCACGACGCTGCCCGGCGCCGGCAGCTGTTCCCCCGCGACGCCAGCGGCCACGACACCCTGGCCCTGCCGCCAAAGGGCTGCTCTGGCGATGGCCTGCGCCTGGGCGAGGCAGCAGGTGGCGTGGTGGCCACCGACCTGCAGTCGCCGGTGGCCTGGGCGCCGGTTTCGCAGGTGCCGCATGGCGATGGCACTGTCGGCCATTTCCCGCACATCATCGAACGGGGCAAACCGGGCATCATCGGGGTGCTGGCCAACGGCAAGCGTTTCGTCAATGAAGCGCACGGTTACTATGACTATGTGGCAGCCATGGTCGCGGCAGTGCCAGCGGACCAGGAGGTGTGTTCGTGGCTGGTGTGTGACCACCGTTTCCTACGCCGTTATGGCTTGGGCCATGCCCGCCCGGCGCCACTGCCGGTGTGGCCGCATGTGCGCAGTGGCTACCTGAAACGTGGCGCCACACTCGAAGCGTTGGCGGTTGCCTGCGGCATCGATGCGGACGGGTTGCGCGCCACCGTCGAGGCCTTCAACAGCCCTGCACGCCACGGCCAGGACCCGGCCTTCGGCCGTGGCTCCACCGCATTCAACCGCAAGCAGGGCGACCCGCAACACCCAGGCCCCAACCCGTGTGTGGCGCCAATCGAACAGGGCCCGTTCTACGCGGTGAAGGTGAAGCCGGGTTGCTTTGGCACCTTTGCCGGGTTGCGCACCGATGGCCAGGCACGGGTACTGGATGCCAGCGGCCAGCCGATCACCGGGCTGTACGCGGCAGGTACCGACATGGCCAGTGTGTTCGGTGGCTGGTACCCGTCTGGCGGCATCAACCTGGGGCCCGCATTGACCTTCGGCTACGTGGCCGGGCGGCATATTGCCGGGGTGCAGGCGTATGAGTAAGCGGCCGGCGGCAGGTCGTGCTTGCCGCCGGCCCGGGTTCAGCCGCGCAGCTGGTACCAGGTGGTCTTGAGCTGCGTGTACTTGTCGAACGCATGCAGCGACAGGTCGCGGCCAAACCCCGACTGTTTGCCGCCACCGAAAGGCACCGTGACATCCAGTGCATCGACCGTGTTCACCGACACGGTACCGACTTTCAGCGCCCGCGCCACGCGGTGCACCTGGTTGAAGTCGTCGCTCCACACCGAAGCCGCCAGGCCATAGATGCTGTCATTGGCCAGGCGCACCGCCTCCTCTTCACTGTCGAAGGCACTCACTGCCAGTACCGGCCCGAACACTTCTTCCTGCGCCAGGCTCATGCTGGCATCGACCTCGGCGAAGATGGTCGGCTCGATGTAGTTGTCCGACCCGCCGATATGCAACCGCCGACCGCCACACACCAGCCGCGCGCCCTCTTGCCGCGCGCGGTCGATGGCGGCCTGGATACGCGCTGCCTGGCCAGCATCGACAATCGCCCCGGCGCGGCTGGCCGGGTCCAGCGGGTTGCCAGGCTGCCATTGCCGGGCCTTGGCCTGCAGGCGCTCGATGAACTCATCGTGGATGGAACGCTGCACATACAGCCGCGAGTTGGCGGAGCAGACCTCACCCTGATTGAAGAAAATACCAAAGGCCGCCTTTTCCGCAGCCAGGTCCAGGTCCTGGCAGTGCTCGAACACCAGGTTCGGGCTCTTGCCCCCGCACTCCAGCCATACCTGCTTGAGGTTGGACTGCGCCGCGTATTGCATGAAGTACTTGCCCACCTGGGTGGAGCCTGTGAACACCAGGCAATCCACGTCTGGGTGCAGGCCCAGGGCCTGCCCGGCCTGCTCGCCCAGGCCCGGCACCACGTTCAGCACGCCTTCGGGCAAACCGGCTTGCAGGGCCAGTTCGGCCAGGCGCAAGGCCGAGAACGGCGACTGTTCGGCCGGCTTGAGCACCACGCTGTTGCCCGCGGCCAAGGCCGGGGCCAGCTTCCAGGCGGCCATGTCCAGCGGGAAGTTCCACGGCACCACTGCCGCCACCACGCCCAAGGCCTCACGGGTGATGGTGGCCAATGCATTGGTGGCGGTCGGCGCCACCTGGTCGTAGCGCTTGTCCAGCGCCTCGCCGTACCAGGCAAATACCTGCGCCGACCCGGGCACATCGATGTTGTAGGCGTCCATGACCGGTTTGCCCATGTTCAGCGAGTCCAGCAACGCCAGCTCTTCGCGGTGGGCCATGATCAGTTCGGCCAGGCGCTGCAGCACTTGCTTGCGCTGCCCGGGGGCCATGCGCGCCCACGGGCCGTGCTCGAAGGCCTGCCGTGCGCTGGCCACGGCCAGGTCGACGTCGGCCTGGGCGCAGGCGGCGACCTGCGCCAGCACCTGGTTGGTGGCGGGATTGATAGCGGCAAAGGTCGCGCCACTTTGGGCCTTCACGGCGTTGCCAGCGATCAGGGCGCTGGCCGGCAAGTACAGGTCCGCAGCGCGTTGCTGCCAGAATTCGAGGGTGTACATTTGTACTCCTTTCAAGCGGTTGTGCTGACGGACTGTCAGAGCTTGCCAACCAGGCGCGCCGTGCGGTCAACGGCGATGCGGGTTTTCTCCACCAGCTCATCCAGCTCGCTGTGGTTGGCGATCAAGGCCGGCGCCATGATCATCCGCCCCAGGGTGGAGCGAATGATCACCCCCTCCTCGAAGCCGAAGGTCCGGCACTGCCAGGCCAGGTCGTTTTCATTGGCAAAGCGCTTGCGGGTAGGCTTGTGCTCTGCCAGTTGCAGCGCCGCCACCAGGCCTGCGCCCTGCACCTGGCCAATCAGCGGGTGGTCGGCAAACACCTCGCGCAGGATGCGCTGCAGGTAGGGGCCGGTGTCGTCCTTCACCTGGCGCACGATGCCTTCGTCACGCAGGGCTTTCAGGTTGGCGATGGCCACCGCCGCTGCCACCGGGTGGCCGGAATAGGTCAGGCCGTGGGCGAACACCCCGCCCCGCTCCACCAGCGCTTCGGCTATGCGCTTGCTCAGCACCAGCCCGCCCATGGGTACGTAGCCGCTGGTCAGGCCCTTGGCTATGGACAGGGTATCGGGCTGGAAGCCGAAGTATTCGTGGGCAAACCATTCGCCGGTACGACCAAAGCCACCAATCACCTCGTCGGCACACAGCAGCACATCGTACTGGCGGCAGATGCGCTGGATTTCCGGCCAGTAGCTTTCCGGCGGGAAGATCATGCCGCCTGCGCCCTGGAACGGCTCGGCAATGAAGCCAGCAACGTTTTCGGCGCCCAGCTCCAGGATTTTTTCTTCCAGTTGCAAGGCACAGCGGCGGCCGAACTCGGCCGGGCTCAGCTCACCGCCTTCGGCGTACCAATAGGGCTCGTCGATGTGCGCCACATCCGGGATCAGCCCGCCCATTTCGTGCATGAACTTCATGCCACCCAGCGCCGTGGCCGCCAGAGTCGAGCCGTGGTAGCCATTCCAGCGGCCGATCATGATCGTCTTGCTTGGCTGGCCGACCACCTGCCAGTAGCGGCGCACGGTGCGGATCAGCACCTCGTTGGCCTCGGATCCGGAGTTGGTGTAGATCGCGTGGCTGTAGTGCCCGGGCAGCAGGCTGAACAGCAGCTCCGAAAGCTCGATCACCGCCGGGTGGGTGGTGTGGAAGAACATGTTGTAGTACGCCAGCTGGTCCATCTGCCTGGCGGCAGCGGCGGTCAGGTCGCGGCGGCCGTAACCGAGCTGGGTGCACCACAGCCCGGACATGCCATCCAGGTATCGCTTGCCCTCGCTGTCCCACAGGTGCAGGCGCTCGCCACCTACGATCACCCGCGGCCCTTCGGCGTTCAGCGCCTTCTGGTCGAGGAAGGCATGGATGTGGTGCGCGGCGTCGGCTGCCTGGTAGTCACGGGTCTGGCGTTGCGGGGCGAAAGGCGCATTCATTGTTGGTTTTCCTTTGCGGTGGGGTGCACGGCAGCGGCGCTCAGCGCCGCTTGCCCATATAGCTTTCCAGCGGGTCCTTGCCCAGCACGCCCTGGGCATTGGCCAGCGCGTCGATGAACAGGGAAAACAGCTCGGACTGGGTGCCGATATCGAGCTTGGCGTAGACGTTCTTGCGGTGCGACTTGATGGTGTCTTCCGACACACCCAGGCGCTCGGCCAGCGACTTGGTCGAATGGCCGCGCAAGATCAGCTGGGCAATGCGGCATTCGCGCTCGGTCAGCAACGAGCTGCCGAAGTTGTTCAGCGCAGCGTGAATACGCTGCTCAAGGATGTTCTCGAAGCGCCCGGCACGGCTGTCGACGCCGGCAAAATGCTTGCCGAGTAGCGCCAGCACCCAGGGCGTGATGTGCCCGAAAAGTGCACGGGTTTGCGGGTCGAGCTTGTCGGTGAAAGCCAGCGACACGGCCAGGCTCTGGCCGGGGGCCAGCTGCAGGATGTAGTTGAGTTCGTCTGCCAGGTGCGAGTGGCGGTAGAACGACTGGTAGTACTCGCTGACCTCAAAATGGTCGGGTGCCACCTCGAACAGGCCGTAGCAGCCAGACCCCAGCTGCTCCACGCAAGCACCGTAGAACGGGTCGAGCAGGTAGAAACCCGACAGGTAGCGGCTGACGTTACCCTCGGGCTGCCAGGGCGCCTTGTCGTCCTGCTCGAACAGCGCGCAGGGCATGCCGTGGTGCGGGTACAGGTACACCGTGGTGGCCTGGATCGGCCGGATCACGCCCAGTGCTGCAAACAGGTTGGCGGCGAAGCCAGGCCGGCCGATTGCCTCGGTGACCTTGGCCTGGTGCTCGAACCACTGTTCTGAAAGCAATTGGATAGTCACAGTCGGCCTGCCATATGGAGTAAGGCACCGCCGCCAGTGCGGTGCGTGGTTGGGCAGATACTCCCATGGCAGGGGAACCTGCGGAATCACCCTTTGGGGTGAGCCGGATGGCCGCTGCCTGGGCTCACCCCAAAGGGTGATTCCGGGTGCTGGCGGGGTGTGGGAGCATCAACCCGCCCCAGCGCTGCGAGCCTTGCGCTCGACCTCCTTGCACGACACCCCGGTAACGAGCCTGCTCGCCTGCCGCAGTGGCCTGCATCCCTTTCCAGGAGTTAGCAATGCATACAACAACAAGTACAGCTCACCCCACCACCCCGCCCGCCACCGCGCAACCTGCCGCCAGCAGCGGGCGTTTGCGCCAGTCCATGAGCATGACCGCCCTGGTGCTGTTCGGCCTGGCATACATGGTGCCGCTGGCGGTCTTCACCACCTATGGGCTGGTCACCCAGATGACCAAGGGGCACCTGCCCACTGCCTACCTGCTGACCCTCGCCGCCATGCTGCTGACCGCCTACAGCTACGGCCGCATGGTCCAGGCCCACCCCTACTCCGGCTCGGTCTACACCTATACCCGCAAGGCCTTTGGCAGCCACATCGGTTTCATCACCGGCTGGACCCTGCTGCTCGACTACATTTTCCTGCCACTGCTCAGCTACCTGCTGATCGGCATCTACATGTCGGAATACTTCCCGGCCATTCATGCCTGGGTGTGGGTGGCAGGGTCCATCGCCCTGGTCACCTTCCTCAACCTGATCGGCATCGAGTCGATCACCCGCGCCAACTGGATCCTGGTGGTGACGCAACTGGTGTTCATCGTGGTTTTCGTCGGCCTGGCCGTGCTCAGGCTGAGCGGCCAGGCCGAACCCGTTTCGCTGCTGGCGCCGTTCCACCACGACGGTTTCAGCGTGCCGTTGGTGATGACCGGCGCGGCCGTACTGTGCCTGTCATTCCTGGGCTTCGATGCGGTCTCGACCATGGCCGAGGAAACCAGCAACCCGACCTACCGTATTCCGCTGGCGATCCTTGCCGTGTCCCTGATCGGCGGCTTGCTGTTCCTGGTGGTGTCGTACTGCGCACAACTGGTCTTCCCCGACTGGGGCAGCTTTGCCGACCCGGACTCGGCCTCGGTGGACGTCATGCGCCGGGTAGGCGGCGAACTGCTGGTCAGCGCATTCACCGCCACTTACGTGGCCGGCTGCTTCGCCTCGGCCATGGTGTCGCAAGCCAGCGTGTCACGGGTGCTGTTCGCGATGGGCCGAGACGGCGTGCTGCCGCGGGCGTTTGGCCAGCTTGCAACGAAAAAGCGCGTACCGGCCACCGCCATCCTGGTGGTCAGCCTGCTGTCGCTGATTGCCCTGGTCATTACCCTCGACACCGTGGCCAACATGATCAGTTTCGGCGCACTGTTCGCCTTTTCGGCGGTGAACCTGGCGGTGGTCAAGCACTACCTCATCGACCGCAAGCTGCGCGGTGCCGGTAATGTGGTGCTGTACGGCGCCATACCGGGGCTGGGTTTTCTCAGCACGCTGTGGCTGTGGAGTAGCCTGACCAGCCTGTCGTTCAGCATTGGCCTGTGCTGGATGGGCATGGGCCTGCTGGTACTGCTGGGGCTTACCCGGGCGTTTCGGGTCACGTTGCCGGCCAGGCCAGGCGAAACTCATTGATGAAATCCACGTGCGAGGCTTCAATAGGCACACCCGAACCGGGAACCCAGTTCATCATAGAAGCCACCCATGTACTCTTCCGAACGCCTCAAAGGCATTGACGTTTTCGTCGCCGTCGCTGACTTGGGCAGTTTCACGGCAGCTGCCGAGCGGCTCAACCTGACCAGCTCGGCCATCAGCAAGAGCGTGGCCCGGCTGGAGGCCCGCCTGGGCGCACGGCTGTTCAACCGCACCACGCGCAGCCTGTCGCTGAGTGAAGCGGGCGTGGTGTTCTATCGCACTTGCACCTCGGTCCTGGCCGACCTGGAAGAAGTCGAGCACACCCTGGCGGCCAGCGATGACCAACCCCATGGCAAAGTGCGGATCGAACTGCCCGCCTCTTACGGTCGCCTGCATGTGCTGCCGCTGATCCTCGACTTCATCCGCCTGCACCCGTTGCTGCAGCCGCATGTGTCGTTCTCCGACCGTTTCGTCGACCCGGTGCACGAGGGCATCGATATCGTGGTGCGCATCGGTGGCCCGGATGCCTGGCCGGCGGCGCTGGGCCACCAATACTTCGGTGCCCAGCGCCTGATGTTCTGTGCCGCCCCTGGCTACCTGGAAAAGCATGGCGTACCGCAACACGAGCGCGACCTGGAGCACCACCACTGCGTGGGTTATGGCCACACCGACGGCCTGGTCAGCCCGTGGTACTTCAAAGGCCGCCACCCCGGCGAAATGGAGCGGCGTACCGTGCAGCCGCGCATTGCCGTGGGCGATGGCGAAGGCGAAGTGGCAGCGGTGCTGGCCGGCCATGGCATCGGCCAGCTACCCACCTGGCTGACCCAGCAGTACCTCGACCAGGGGCGCCTGGTCGAAGTATTGCCGGCACTGGCCACCGACGGCTTGCCAATGAACCTGGTGTGGCTGAAAAGCCGCGAAGGGCTACCCAAGGTTCGCGCCTTGCTCGACTACCTGCTACCGCGCCTGGCGCCTCACGGCAGCCGGGCCTGCGCACCGGGCTGAGGCGCCAGCCGGCCCACCACGGGCACCAACGCCAGCGCCAGCAAGGCGATGCCAGCCGCCACGTAGCCCACGTAGCCGACCCCCAGGTGGGAAATGGTCATGCCACCCAGCACGGCCCCCAGGCCGATACCGGCGTTGGCCGCCGACACATTGGTGGTACCCGCCAGGGCTTGGGCATGGGTGACCGAACTCATCACCCGCACCTGGCTCACCGGGTACAGTGCCGTGTTGGCAATGCCCCACAGCGCCAGCGCCAGGCAGAACAGCACGGCCCCCTGGGCCAGCGGCACCAGCGCCGCCATGCCAATGGCCAACAGCACCAGGAACAGCGCGCTGGCCCTGAGCGGTGAGCGGTCCACGGCCCGCCCGCCGATCCAGTTGCCAAGCAAGCCGACCGCGCCAAAGCCCATCAGCCACCAGCCGGTATGCGCCGGGGCCACGCCCGCTACCCGCTGCAGCAGGTCGGCCAGGTAGGTGTAGCCCGTGAACATGGCCGTGAACACCACCACCGACAGCAGCACATTGGCCAGGAAAAAACGCTCTTTGAAAATGCGCGCCTGCTGCATGAAGTCAACTTTCGCCGTGCGCGCCACGTGCGGCATCCATACCCACATCGCCAGCGCCATCAGCAGCGACAACGCAGCCAGGATCCAGAATGCACCGCGCCACCCCACCGCCGTTGCTGCCACGGTCCCCAACGGGATACCCAGCAACATCGCCGCCGAGATACCCAGGTAGACCTTGGCAATGGCCTGCCCGGCCCTGTCGCGCCCAGCCAGGTGGCCGGCGGTTTCACTGGCGGTGCCCCAGAACACCGGCAGCGCCAGTGCCGGTATCACCCTGGCGACGGCCAGCACCCAGAAACTGCCGGAGGCAGCAGCCAGCGCATTGGCTGCGGCGAAGACCAGCAAAATGCCGATGAACAGGCGCTTGCGGTCCAGGTGCGCCAACGCCGCCGTCAATAGCGGGCCGGCCAGCATCACGGTGAATGCGAACAGGGTGACCAACTGCCCCGCCAGCGATATGGAAATACCCAGGTCCTGGCTAAGCGCGGGCAGCAAGCCAACGATCAGAAATTCGGTGGTCACGATCAAAAAGGCTGAAAACGCCAGAATGGCAATGCTGATTGCAGCGTGCCGGCTGGGGGTGGCGACCCCAGGGCTTGGTTCGAAAGCGGACATCAAGACAGGCTCCAGAAATAAGGTCACCAGTCTATTGGTAAACTTAATTCGTATTTCTGGTGTTATTTCACTAATCGGATGACTCGATTTCATCAATCGAGCGCTGATGTATACAACTTTCAGGATTCCTGATTACATACGCGTTCGCCTACGACCTCGGTAATCGCCCAGGCGTATAGCGACGGGCTTAAGCCATGTCATTTACCGCTACCAAGAAAACCCTCCTCGTCAAAAACGCCCAACTGCTGGTCACCATGGACAGCGAACGCCGCGAAATCAAAAACGGCGGCCTGTACATCGAAGACAACCTGATCAAGCAAGTGGGCCCCAGCGATAGCCTGCCGCAGCACGCCGACGTGGTGCTGGACATGGCCGGCAAGGTGGTCATCCCGGGCCTGGTCAACACCCACCACCATATGTACCAGAGCCTGACCCGCGTGGTGCCGGCGGCTCAGGACGGTGAACTGTTCAACTGGCTGACCAACCTGTACCCGATCTGGGCTCGGCTGACCCCGGAAATGATCGCGGTGTCGACCCAGACCGCCATGGCCGAGCTGATGCTGTCCGGCTGTACCACCTCCAGCGACCACCTGTACATCTACCCCAACGGCTGCAAGCTAGACGACAGCATTCATGCTGCCAGCGAGATCGGCATGCGCTTCCATGCCGCGCGCGGCAGCATGAGCGTAGGGCAAAGCCAGGGCGGCCTGCCGCCAGATGCGGTGGTCGAGAAGGAAGCCGACATTCTCAAGGAGTCGCAGCGCCTGATCGAGGACTACCACGATGCCAGTCACGGGTCGATGCGCCGCATCGTCGTGGCGCCCTGCTCGCCGTTCTCGGTCAGCCGCGACCTGATGCGCGAAGCTGCGGTGTTGGCGCGCCAGTATGGCGTTTCGCTGCACACCCACCTCGCCGAGAACGTCAACGACATCGCCTACAGCCGTGAAAAATTCGGCATGACGCCCGCCGAGTATGCCGAAGACCTCGGCTGGGTCGGCCACGACGTCTGGCACGCCCACTGCGTACAGCTCGACCAGCATGGCATCGAGCTGTTCGCCCGTACCGGTACCGGGGTTGCCCACTGCCCTTGCTCGAACATGCGCCTGGCCTCCGGCATTGCCCCGGTGCGCAAGATGCGTGACCACGGCGTTGCGGTTGGCCTGGGCGTAGACGGTTCGGCCTCCAATGACGGCGCCAGCATGATCGGCGAAGTGCGCCAGGCCCTGCTGCTGCAGCGGGTTGGCTTCGGCCCAGACGCCATGACCGCCCGTGAAGCGCTGGAAATAGCTACCCTGGGCGGCGCCAAAGTGCTCAACCGCAACGACATCGGCGCCCTGGCACCCGGCATGGTCGCCGACTTCGTCGCGTTCGACCTGGGCCATGTGGCTTACGCCGGCGGCCACCACGACCCGTTGGCCGCGCTGGTGTTCTGCACCCCGACCCAGGTTCACACCAGCGTCATCAATGGCCGGGTGGTGGTCAAGGACGGCCAGTTGGCCACGATCGACCTGCCACGGGTGCTGGAACGCCACAACCAGCTGGCCCTGCAATTGGTCAGCGGCGCCTGAACGCGACGGCAAGCCAGCCGTTTGCGCTGCACCCGCGTGCTGTGGGCTCGCCGGCGATGGGCTGCAACGCAGCCCGTTGCCTCAGTTGCGCAACACCTGGTCGCCGGCATTGGCCGGCAAACGCAGGGCGTCCAGCAGGGCCACACCGGCAATCAGTGCAAGGCCAAGCAACGCCCAGTGGAAGTCGGCAACGGTCAACCCGCTCTCGCCGCCACGCAGTTGCATGGCCACGCGCAACAGCAGCGCCACCACCGCCACCCCCAAGGCCATGGCCAGCTGGAAGCACATGCTGAACAGCGTCGATGCCTCGGCCATCTGCTGCTGCGGCACATCGGCAAACCCCACCGCGTTGTAGGTGGTGAACTGCATCGACCGTGACAGCCCGCCCATGAACAGCACCAGCGCCATCCAGTACCACGCCATGCCCTGCTGCAACCCCAGGCAGGCCAGGATGCAGGCCACGCCGACCAGGCCGTTGCCCAGCAACACGCGGCGAAAACCAAAGCACCGCAACAACCCGCTGGTGAACGGCTTCATCGCCAGGTTGCCGGCAAAGATCGCCAGCACCAAGAGGCCGGCGTCCAACGGTGGCAGGTCGAAGCCGACCTGCAACAGCAAAGGGATCAGAAACGGTAACGCGCTGATCGACAGGCGGAACAGGGTGCCGCCCACGATGCTGACCCTGAAGGTACGGATGGCCAGGGTGTGCAGGGGCAACAGGGGGGCCGGGTGGCGCCGACCGTGACGGATGGCCAATCCGGTCAGCACAGCCCCAAGCACTACCAGTACCAGCCCTGCCCCCAGGCTGTCGCCGGCCAGTGACCCGAGCAGCTCCAGGCCCACCAGCCAAGCCGCACAGGCCGAGCCCAACCAGACGAAGCCCAGCGTGTCGAAGCGGCGCGGCGCCTCGCAGCGGGTGTCGGGTATCAACAGCCAGACGGCGGCAAGGGCCAGCAAACCGAGGGGAATGTTCAGGTAGAAGATCCACGGCCACGACCCGTGCGTGACGATCAGGCCACCGAGCGGCGGGCCCAGTACCGGTGCCACCAGGCCCGGCCAGGTGATGACCGCGAGCTGCTTCACCAGGTCTTTTTTCTCGGTGGTGCGCAACACCACCAACCGCCCCACCGGAACCATCAGGGCGCCGCCGATGCCCTGCAACACCCGTGCAGCCACAAAGGCTTCCAGGCTGGCGGCCAGCCCACACAGCAACGAAGCGGCAGTGAACAAGGCGATAGCCCCGGCGAACACCTGGCGCGGGCCAAAGCGCTCGGCGAGCCAGCCACTGAGCGGGATGAACACCGCCACGGCCAGCAGGTAGGCACTGATACCGATGTTCAGGCTGACCGCGCTCTGGCTGAAGTCGCTGGCCATTTGCGGCAGCGCGGTGGCAATGACGGTGGCGTCCAGGTTTTCCATGAAGAACGTGATGGCCACCAGCAAGGCAATGCAGGTGGTCTGGCGCGAGCGCTGGGCGGCTGCCGGGTGGGCCAGGGTGCCAGGGCGTTGCGTTGGCGGCCCGGTCATGGGCAACCGAGTCGCCGTTCGTGGGCGCGGAGCTGCACGGGCACGTTGGCAACCATAGGCCTACTCCAGCGGGATGGTCAGGCGATCGATCACGGCACCGGTTTCGGGGCGCACCCCGCGCCACCAGGCAAACGCCTCTGCCGCCTGCTCGACCAGCATGCCCACACCATCGGCCAGGCGCGCCACACCTTGTTCACGGGCCAGGCGCAGGAATGGCGTGAGGCCTTTGCCATAAGCCAGTTCGTAGGCCAGCCGGGCCTGGGCCAGGGCCCCGGCCGGCAGCGGTGGCAACTCACCGACCAGGCTGGCAGAGGTGGCGTTGACCACGATATCGAAAGCCTGCCCCGGCAGTTCTTCGTACCGGCTGATTCGCAGCCGCGGGTGATTCAGCTCATTGCGCAGCGCCACCGCCTTGGCCATGTCGCGGTTGGCGATCACCAGCTCGGCAGGGCCGGCGTGCAGGAACGGCAGCAGCGCCCCACGCACCGCGCCACCCGCCCCCAGTACCAGCACACGACGCGCATGCAGCGGCTCCCCGAGGTTGACCTCGATATCGCGCAGCAGGCCAATACCATCGAAGTTCTCTGCCACGATGCCGCCGTTCTCGAACTTCAGGGCGTTGGCTGCCCGGGCCAGTTGCGCTCGTTCGCTGCAGCGCTCGGCCAGTTCGAAGGCGCGCAGCTTGAACGGTGCCGTGATGTTCATGCCCAGCCCACCCTCACCGCGGAACGCCAGCACCTGGGCCTCGAAGCCCTCCAGCGACCCCTCGATTGCGCCATATTCCAGCTGCTGGCCACAGGCTTGGGCGAACAGCCCGTGGATCAGCGGAGACTTGGTGTGGTTGATCGGTCGGCCGATCACTGCATAGCGGTCGCTCATCGTGCCTCTCCATGGGTGAACAGCACCCCGTCTGCCTGCATGGCGGTGATTTCTTCGGCGCTGAAGCCAAGCCCGGCGGCGACTTCGGCGTTGTGCTGGCCCAGGTCCGGGGCCACCTGGTGGATGGTGGTGTCGCAGTCGGAAAAACGGAACGGCAGGTTGGGCAGGCGCAGTGTGCCATAGCGCGGGTGATGCTGTTCGACGACCATGTTGCGCGCCTGAATCTGCGGGTCGGCCAGCACCTCGTCGATGCGCTGTACCTTGGCGCTGGGCACGTCGATGGCATCGAGCAAGGCCAGGATAGCCGCCACTGGCCGCGCGCCCACCCAATCGCGCACCACCGCCAGAATTGCCTCGCGGTGGGCATTGCGGCCATTCACACTGTGGTAGCGGCTGTCGCTGGCAAAACCTGCCGGGCCACCATTGGCTTCAAGCATGGCGGCAAAGCGCCGCCAGGCGTCATCGACCTGGGCAGCGATCACCAGGTCGCCGTCGGCGGCACGGAACACCCCATACAACGTCGAGGTGGGCATGTCATGGCCGGTCTGCTCGGGCAGTACGGTGCCGTTGGACAGCGTGAAGCACTGCACCGCGTACTCATGCATCGACACCAGCGTGTCGTACAAGGCCATGTCGATGTGCTGGCCACGGCCACTGCTGACGCGCCCCAGCAAGGCGGCATTGATGGCTGCCACGGCGTGGATGCCGGTGTACATGTCGCCCAGCGAAATGCGCAGCAACGGCGGTGCTTCGCCCGGCACGCCAACCATCTGCATGATCCCGCTCTTGGCCTCGGCGATCAGCCCGAAGCCGGCACGGTGTGCATCCGGCCCCGTGTGGCCATAGGCGGAAATGGAGCAGTACACCAACCGCGGGTTGCGCGTCGCCAGCTCGGCATAGCCCAACCCCAGCTTGTCCAGCGCGCCCGGCCGGTAGTTTTCGATGAACACGTCGGCCGAATCGGTCAGGCGCTGCATGAAGGCCTTGCCGCGTGGGTCCTTCATGTTGACGCTGACGCCCTGCTTGCCCATGTTCAGTTGCAGGAAGTAACCGCTTTGCTGGTCATCCAGGGTGAACGCGTGCTGGCGACCGGCGTCGCCGCTGCCTGGCCGTTCAACCTTGATCACCTCGGCGCCCAGCGCCGCCAGGCAACGCCCTACATAAGGCCCGGCAAGAAAATGGCTGTAGTCGATGACGCGGATACCCGCCAATGGCAATGCCTGGCTCATGCTGCCCCCTTGCACGGCACCATCAGCCGGTGCTCGCCGCGTTGCACGACCTGGCCGTGCTGGTTGATCAGCTCCGACGGCAGGACCACGATGCCCCAACCCGGGCGGCTTTTACTCAGGCGCATCGCGCCAACGCGCATGCGCACATGCAGCACATCGTCGACCTTGATCGGCAACACGAAATCCCAGGTCCAGCCCAGTGACATGCCCGGCACGAAGCGGTAATCGCATTGGGTCTTCAAGCCATCGGCGATCGACAGGCCGAACAGGCCGTGGGCAACCAGGCAGCCAAAGTGGCTGGCATTGGCATACGCCTCATCGACATGCACCGGGGTATGGTCACCGGTCAGGTCGGCATAGGCCAGGATGCGTTCGCGGGTGACGGTGTAGCTCGGGCTGATGCATTCATCGCCCTCGCGGGCGTCGTCCCAGTACTTTTCAGTCACGCTCATGGCTGCACCTGCGCACGTGGGTTGATAGCCAGTGCCTGGGCGACCGTCGCCTTGGGTAATGCCTGGATGAACTCCACGGCCAGGCCGTCGGGCAAGCGCAGCCAGTTGCGGCCCTGCGGCATTGCACTGACGCCGAAACGCTGTGCTGCCGCCAGCACCGCTTCCAGGTCTTCGCACATGATCCCCAGGTGCGCCATGCGCCCTTCAGGCCCTGCAAAGTCGGGCTGGTGGATGAACTGCAGGCCGCCGAGGGTCCAGTACTGGGTCGGCTGCTCGGGGTCACCCTGCGACTCGCGCAGAGTCATGCCGCACACCTCGCTGAAAAAGCGGATATGCCAGTTGATGTCACGCACCCAGAAGGCGACGTGTTCGAGGTAGGCTTTCGGCTGGCTCATGGGTTGTCCTTGTTCTGCTGGTCGGCCATCGCGCGTTCGATGCCTTTGATACACGCCACCAGGGTGGCGTTGACGGGTGTGGCGACGCCGTGGCGCTGGCCCCAGCGCACGACGGAACCGTTGATGAAGTCAATTTCAGTGATCGAGCCTTTTTCCAGGCTCTGCAGCATTGAGGTGCGAAAGCTCGCCGGCAGGCCTTCGGCGGCCAACTGCCAGGCTGCCTCGGGGCTGGTCAGGCTCAGGCGGATACCGGCGCGCTCGGCCACCGCGATCGCTTCGGCAACGGCCGCCTTGGCGGTGCTCGCCAGCAGCGGCTCGCTGTACAGCTGGCCATAGCTGAGCCTGGTGATGGCGCTGAGCGCACCGGTGGCGACGTTGACCAGCAGCTTGTCCCACATGGTGCCGAGGATGTTGTCGCTGACCGTGGTGGCCAGGCCGGCACCGTTGAATACCTCGGCGATAGCCTGCACGCGGGCGCTGCGCTGCCCGTCCAGTTCACCGATGTAGGTCTGCTTGCCGGCCACCCCGGCGCGGATCGCCCCCGGCGCCAGCAGCACGCCGCCGACATAGGTCTTGCCAGCCAGTATCCGCTCGCGCCCGGCCGCCTGCGCCAGGATATCCTCGTGCCCCAGGCCGTTCTGCAGTGACAGCAGCAGCGTTTGCGGGCCCAGAAGCGCCGTGGCCCCGGCGATCGCCTCGGCGGTGTGGAACGACTTCACCAAGACCACCACCAGGTCGGCCACCCCCACCTCATCGGCGCACGTCGCCGCATGCACGCGGACTTGGCGCTGGCCGCGCTCATCCTGCACCTGCAGGCCGTGCTGGTTGATGGCCTCGACATGGGCACGGCCTCGGTTGAGCAGCCAGGTTTCATGCCCGGCTTCGTTCAAGGCCGCGCCGATGGCGCAGCCCAGGGCGCCGGCACCCAGAATGCAGATTTTCAAATCGCAGACCTCCGTGGTTTGCGATCACCTTATGCAGCCACGCTTATTAGCGCTATACAATGCAGCAAATAGCCCCATTGAGATTTGCAATAATGACCACTGCCCCGGTACTGCCCGAACCCAAGCTGCTGCAACTGTTCGATGTGCTCTACCACTGCCGTAGCGTTACCCGCGCCGCTGAACAGCTGGGGCAGAGCCAGCCGACCATCAGCATCTGGCTGGGCCGCCTGCGCGAACAACTGAACGACCCGCTGTTCGTGCGCACCCCTGGGGGCATGGCGCCCACCCCACGCGCCGACCAGTTGATCGGGCCGTGCCGCGAAGTCCTCGAGTCACTGCGCCGGCTGGCGGCCTGGGAACCGCACTTCCAACCCGCTACCGCACAACGGCGCTTTCGCCTGTGTGTGAGCGACGCCAGCCACATCACCTTGCTGCCCAGCATCCTCAACCACGTACGCAGCCACGCGCCCGGCATTCGCCTGGAGGCGGTACGCATCGATGGCAACAGCGAAAGCGCGCTGGAATCGGGTGAAGCTGACCTGGCGATCGGCTTCGTACCGTGGCTGGGCGGTGGCATGTACCAGCAAGTGCTGTTCGACCAGGACTGGGTGTGCCTGAGCGCGCGCGGGCACCCGCGCCTGGCCGGCGGCCTGAGCATGGCCTGCTACCACGCCGAAGGCCATGTGCAGATCAGCGCCGGCACCGGCCAGAAGCTGCTGGAAACGGCACTGGCGCGGGCCGGCATCGAGCGCCGCATCGTGCTGGAGCTACCGGCGTTCCTGGGCCTGGGCATGATCCTCGGGAGCACCGACCTGATCGCCACCCTGCCCCGCCATATCGGCCAGACGTTGGCCGACATGCATGATTTGCAGGTGCACGACTGCCCGTTCGCGGTCGAGGGTTTCACGGTCAAGCAGCACTGGCACGCCCGCTACCACCAGGACGGGGGTAACCGCTGGTTGCGCGCAGTGGTCCATGGGCTGTTCGCCCGCGACGGCTCAGCCGGCTCGCGCAAGGGCTCCAGCCGGGCAAGCGCCTGACACCGCGCAACGCTTGCTGCTGGCCGAGGTGGCAAGCATGATGGGCGCATTACGTTCATGCCACGGATATGCCGATGACCGCAGCACCCCCCTCTGTTTCGCAGCCAGGCCGCTGCCAACGCTTGAAAGCGGCCAGCAGCCGCGACCATGACAGCGTCGATCAGCTGGTCATGGCGGCACGGCCGTTTGAGAGCCGCGAGCGCTACGGCCGGTTCCTGCAGGTGCAGCATGGTTTTCATGGCAGCTTGCTGGCGTTGTATCAGGACCCGCAGCTCAACCGGCAACTACCGGGGCTGTCGGCCTTGTCACGGTTTGCCGCGGTGCAGGCCGACCTGCTGGACCTGGGCCTGCCCGCGCCACCGCCACCACCTTCGGTGTGCGCCAGCCCGGCGCAGGCGTTGGGCTGGCTGTATTGCAGCGAGGGGTCGAACCTGGGGGCTGCGTTTCTGTTCAAGTACACTCAACGCCTGGGCCTGGGTGAAGACCAGGGCGCCAGCCACCTGGCCCCGCACCCTGATGGCCGTGCGCTGCATTGGCGTGAGTTTGTGGCCCGTGTGGACGCCCTGGCGCTGGATGAACAGCAAGAGGCCGAGGCGATAAACGGCGCAATCGCTGCGTTCGAGCATTACCGCAGCCACCTGCGCGCAGTGTTTGCCGAACGCTGATCCGGTTTGGGCCGGGCGGGTTGCTTGCCGCATAATTGTACAAGTTATTGCTACAGCGAACTTTTTCCTGGTTGCTGGTCTATGAGGGTGGCACAGAACGGTCACGGCAGGCGAAGCAGCTTGCCTCACCGCTGGCCTGATAGCTCAATTGTGATCAGAGGTGGGCTTCGCTCATGAAAATACAAGTCGCCAGGTGGATGCTGTTCGGTCTGTTCTCGCTTGCAGCAGCGGGCACGGCTTCGGCCCTGCCACTGAAACCGGCCGAGGTGGCGGCCCCGGCCGTTCAGCCAGCGTTGCCTGCGGCCAGCAACCCTTGGTCGAGCGTGGCCAATGCCGCCGCTGTTCAGCCGGCGCCCCTGCTGGCCCATGATGACCACCGCTGGCACGACCACAGGGGGGACTGGCGCCGCGAGCAGTGGCGCCGCGAGCAGGCCCGGCGCGACTGGGAGCGGCGACGCGACTGGGAGCGGCGACGTGACTGGGAACGCCGCCGGGATTGGGAGCGCCGCCATGAGCGGGCGATGCACCAACGCCACTATGACGAACACCGGCACTACCGCCGCTGAAGCCGACACACCGGCTGCTGGCGCTTCAGTCAGCCTGGGGTGGGGCCGCCTCCACCCCTTCTGTTTCCAGCTTCAAACGGTCAGCCTTGCAGATGTACCTGGGCTTGCGCGGCGCGAGTTTGGCGCTGGCTTTCTTCTGGTGCGCCTGCAACAGCTGCTTGATCTTCTTACGACGGTTCATGGTCCACACGGCCTTTGAGTACGGTTTAGCTGCCGCCATCATACCCGTGCAAGCAACCCGCTGCGCACGGCTGCTGCGCAGCGGGCTACGACCAAGGCCCGATGGCTGCTCGCCTTGACGTTATTTTCACAGTCCACAGATTAGCGTCACGTCCTTTCCGGCCACGCACACAGTTGCGGGCTACCAAGGTACGACGAGGCACACGTGTCACACACCACTTCCCCTTCCCGCGTGGACTGGGCCGGCCTGGGCTGGCTCTTGCTGTTCTTCTGGTATTTCTCTGGCGTCACCCAGGCATTGCTGCTGTTCAGTGGCACTACCGGTTTCTCGGGTTTCCGTGATGCGTTTTTCCTCAGTAGCCTGTGGCTGGCCCCAGTGCTGCTGCTGCCCCGCCTTACCCGCGCCACTGCGGCGCTCATCGGCCTGCTGCTGTGGGCTGCTTCGCTGGTTGGCCTGAGCTATTTCGGCATTTATCGCCAGGAGTTCTCGCAGAGCGTCATCTTCGTTATGTTCGAGTCCAACACCGCCGAGGCCGGTGAGTACTTCAGCCAGTACTTCAGTGCCTGGCTGGGCCTGGCGTTGCTGCTGTACACCGTGGGGGCAGTATTGCTGTGGCGCCGCTTGCGCCCGGTCTCCCTGCCGCTGCGCAGCCGCCTGCCAGTGGTGGTGCTGTTGCTGGCAGCCAACCTGGTGCTGCCGTTCTACAAGCAAATGGTCACCCAGGAGCGCAATTTTGCCGATGCGCTGGAAAAGGTACAGCAGCGCATGGAACCTGCAGTGCCTTGGCAATTGCTGGTCGGCTACCGCCAGTACCGCCAGCAACTGGACAACATGCAGGCGCTGCTGGCGCAGAATGCTGCCCTGCCGCCCCTACAGAACCTGCGTGACAACAGCGGTTCGGCACCGCGCACGCTGGTTCTGGTGCTGGGTGAATCGACCACCCGCGAGCATATGCACCTGTATGGCTACAACCGTGACACCACCCCCAACCTCGACGCGCTGGCTGCCAACGACAAAGGGCTGACCGTATTCCGCGATGTGGTGTCACCCCGCCCCTACACCATCGAAGTGATGCAGCAGATTCTGACCTTCGGCGATGAGCAGGCCCCGGACCGGTTCCTCACCGACCCATCGCTGATCAACCTGATGAAACAGGCAGGCTACAAGACCTTCTGGATCACCAACCAGCAAACCATGACCAAGCGCAACACCATGCTCACCACCTTCTCGCAGCAGACGGACGTGCCGGTGTACCTGAACAACCAGCGCAACCAGAATGCCAGCCAGTACGATGACGTGGTGCTCGCACCGTTCGAGAAGGCCCTGCAAGACCCGGCCCCCAACAAGTTCATCATCGTGCACCTGCTGGGCACCCACATGGACTACCGCTACCGCTACCCGGACGCCTATGCCCACTTCACCGACAAGCAGGGCGCACCGAGTGCGCTGACCGATGACCAGGTGCAAACCTACAATTTCTACGACAACGCAGTGCGCTACAACGACTTCGTGGTGTCGAGCCTGATCAAGCGCTACGCTGCCGGCAGCCCGAATGGCTTCCTGGTCTACCTGTCCGACCATGGTGAGGACGTATACAGTTCTGGTAACCACGACCGGCTGGGGCGCAACGAAAGCGCGCCGACCCGGCCGATGTACACCATCCCGTTCCTGGTGTGGACCTCACCCAGCTGGCAGGCCCAGCACCCGCGGGACCTGCAGGCGATGGCCAAGCGCCCGTACAGCAGCTCGCACCTGATCCATACGCTGTCGGACCTTGCCGGTTTGAGCTACGACGGCTTCGAGCCGGCCAAGAGCCTGGTGAGCGCGCAATTCGTGGCGGCACCGCGCTGGATCGGCGACCCCTACCGCAAAGATGGCTTGCACCCGTTCGATCAACTGCCTGGGGGCAAGGTAATGGGGGAGCAGCAGACTGCCAGCCGCGACACTGGAGAGTAAGGCAAGCCCCTAGCGCTGCGCTGCGGGGCGCGCTGCACGGCGCGCCAGCAGCGCGTAACCCAGGCCCAGCACGCCCAGCGCCAGTACCACCAGCAGCCCCATGAGCTCGCGGCTGTAGCGGGCCACGGTTGCCGGGAAGCCGATCACTTCGTGATACACCTGCACATTGGCTGCGCCGTCGGCATGGGTAATGCTGACGCCGCCCTGGCGAATCTGGGAATAATCGGCGTCGAAATACACCCACACCTTGCACCGGCTACCCGGCTCGATGACAGGGATGTCGACTTGCGCGGTAGCCTGCTCCAGCAGTGTGTCGTTGCCAGCAGCATCGCGCACCTGCACCAGGCCTTTGCCTGGCAGGCGCACTTTGACCTGGCGCACCGGCGCATCGCCACTGTTGTGCAGCTCGATGAGCAAGCCGGTACGGTGGTCCACCAACCCCGCCTCGAACGGTTTGGCGAACAGCTGGGCGTACGGCAACTGAGCCAGTTCGACCAGGCGCTCGACCTGATCGTGGCTCAACTGCCCCTGGCTGATGCTGTTGATGCGCCCCTGCAACTGCTCATACTTGAGCTGGTCGCTGGCTTTGCTGATGCGCTCGCTGAACTGGCCAGGATAGGTGAGGTAGGCATACGTCAGTGACGCTTCCAGCCGCGGGTTGCCCCTGAACAACGCGTAGGCGGCCGACAGGACCATCAGGCCAACCAGCACCGCGACCAGGAGCTTCCCCACCTTGTCCCAACTCAATGCGAACCTCCTTTTGAAATGATGCAGACGATTCAAACCGCCCAAGGGTGCCAAGTTCATGGCCCCCAGGCAACCCTGTCTACTCGATGCCCTCCTTCTCGCGCGCCTGGCGCATCTGCAGCAGCTGGCCATCGACCAGTGCCTTGGCCATGCCCGCCAGGTAGAACGTGGCCTTGATCATCACCTTGCGGTCACTTGGCCGGTCGATGGCCTTGCGCGTGATTTCAGTAATGCAGCCCATGATGGCCGAGGCTTCCGTCAGCGCGGTTCGTATCGGCAACTGCGGTCGCATGTGCACCAGTTCGGCATCGGGGTGGCCGAAGCGGCTGGCCGCCGCCACCACATTGAGCGTGTTGTTGTCTTCGGGGGTGTCGTTTTCCATGTTCATTCCTCGGGGGGTTGAGCGTGCCGAGACTAGGCGGCGGCCTGGGCCACCACAATGACTTGAGCCTGGAACGGCTCATTTTCGGAAATGCCCTACAAAGTTACCGTGCAGCCCCCCCTTGCACCCCGCCCCTTGACCGAGACCGGGCAGTGGCGGACGATCAATCACCCCCACTCAGGACGAACATCATGCTACGGATATTGGGCAGAGCCTCTTCCATCAACGTGCGAAAAGTCCTGTGGGCCTGTGCCGAATTCGAGGTCGCCTTCGAGCGCGAAGACTGGGGTACGGGCTTCAAGGCCACCGACACCGCGCAATTCCTGGCGCTGAACCCCAACGCCATGGTTCCGGTGATCCAGGATGGCGACTTCACCCTGTGGGAGTCCAACAGCATCATCCGCTACCTGGCCAACCGCTATGGCGCCACCGCGTTCTACCCCGGCGAAGCACAGGCACGGGCCAGGATCGACCAGTGGATCGATTGGCAGGCGTCAGACTTGAACCGCGCCTGGAGCTACGCCTTCATGTCGCTGGTCAGGCATTCGCCCGCCCACCAGGACCCTGTGGCGCTGGCGGCGGGTTGTGCGGACTGGGCGCGTTACATGCACATCCTCGACCGGCAACTGGCCGCTACCGGCGCCTACGTGGCCGGTGCCCAGTTCACCCTGGCCGATATTCCTATCGGCCTGTCGGTCAACCGCTGGTTCGAAACGCCGTTCGAGCACCCGCACCTACCGGCTGTGCGCGATTACTACGAGCGCCTGAGCGAGCGCCCGGCTTACCACCTGCATGGCCGTAACGGCACCCCGTAAAGCCCCCGGCGCGGTCAGCCTGGCACATTGCACTGTGCCATGGCCGCCGCCCGGCCACGCCAGGCAAACAGCAGTACCAACACCAGGCCCAGCGCCGCCATCGCCGCCCCTGCCAGGGCAATCGCCGCGTAGCCCAACCCCACGTTGATCACCGCGCCGCCCAGCGCCGCGCCGATCGCATTCCCCAGGTTGAATGCACCGATGTTCACCGCCGAGGCCAGGTTGGGGGCATCCTTGGCCGCTTCCATCACGCGCATCTGCAGCGGTGGCACCAAGGCGAAGCTGGCCGCACCCCAGACCAGGATCGCCAGTGCCGTGGGCAGTGGCCAGTCCAGCACCAGCGGGAACACCAGCAGCACGGCAATCAGCACCGCCAACGACAGGATCAAGGTGCGCTCGACCGAGCGGTCCGCTGCCTTGCCGCCCCACACGTTGCCCAAGGTCAGGCCGACACCGAACAGCACCAGCATGGCGGTGACGAAGGTGGTGGACGCGCCAGCTTCGTTCTGCAGGATCGGCGCAATGTAGGTGAACACCGTGAACATGGCGCTGGAGCCCACCACGGTCAGCAACAACGCCGCCAGCACCGGCCCCCGCACGAGCACGCGGATTTCGGCCATGGCCCCGTCGCCTTTGGGCGAAGGTACGTTCGGCAGTGCATACCACAGCGTGGTCATCGCGATCAGGCCAAGCCCGGCGATGCCCCAGAACGCCGTGCGCCAGCCCAGCATTTCACCAAACCAGGTGGCCAGCGGCACCCCGCCGATGGTGGCCAGTGTAAGGCCCATGAACATCGCTGCCACCGCCCCGGCGCGCTTCTCGGGCGGTACCACGCTGGCGGCGACGATCGAGCCGATGCCAAAGAACGCGCCGTGGTTAAGTGACGTGACCACGCGGGCAACCAGCAGACTGGCGTAGTCACTGGCCAGTGCCGACATCAGGTTGCCCAGGGTGAAGATCGCCATCAGGCCGATCAACAGGTAACGCCGCGGGATCCTTACCGTGGCCAGGGTCATCAGCGGTGCGCCGATCAGCACACCGAGGGCATAGGCACTGACCAACAGCCCGGCAGCAGGTATGGAAACGCCAAGGTCAGTGGCGATACTGGGCAACATGCCCATGGGGGCAAACTCGGTGACACCGATGCCGAAGGCACCGATGGCAAGTGCGACCAGAGGTGGATTGATACGCATGGCAAAAACTCCTTAGCTATGCGGCAAATGCTACGATCTGCTTCCCTGGCGCACTAGACAGCCTTTTTGCCAATCACCTTTGCTTGCGAGGCACAAATGGACTTCAGCGGTAGATCCGGTGAAATGGCGGTTTTCGCCAAGGTGGTGGACGCGGGCAGCCTGTCTGCCGCCGCCCGCGCCTTGAACCTGACCCCTTCGGCGGTCAGCCGCATTCTCGCCCGCACCGAGCAGCGCCTGGGCACCCGCCTGCTGCTGCGCACCACCCGGGCCCTGACCTTGACCCCCGAGGGCGAGGCATACCTGCGCGGCGCGCGGCGGGTGCTGGCCGACCTGCAGGAAGTCGAGGATGCGATCGCCGACCAGGGCGTGCCGCGCGGGCGCTTGCGCATCAGCGCCGCGCAAGGGCATGCCCGCTTGACCGTGGTGCCGCTGCTGGCGGCGTTCAGCGCGCGTTACCCGCAGGTACTGGTCGACCTGACCATCAGCGACGAGGTGGCCGACATTCACGCCGGCCAGGCCGACGTTGCGCTGCGCTTTGGCCACCTGCCCGACAGCTCGCTCAGCGCCCGCCCAATTGGCGAAACCGGCCAGGTGGTCGTGGCCTCGCCCGAGTACCTGGCGCGCTGCGGTACGCCGCTGGTGCCTGAAGACCTGGCCGGCCACAACTGCCTGCACTTCAACTTTCGCCGGGCCGTAGCAGACTGGCCGTTCCGCCGCGACGGCGAGGTCTTTGCGTTGAAGGTGCGGGGCAACATCGAATGCAGCAGCGGCGAAGCACTGGCACAGCTGGCCAGGCTGGGTGCAGGCGTGGCCCGCATCGGCACCTTCACGGTGGCCGATGACCTGGCCAGCGGGCGCCTGCTTCCGCTGCTGGAAGCCTACAATCCTGACGACCGCGAGCCGATCCATGCCGTGTTCGTGGGCGGGCCGTCGATGCCGGCGCGGGTGCGGGTGTTCGTGGATTTTCTGGTGGAGCAGCTATCACCCCCCTTTGTAGGCACTTGAACGCAGGTCAGGTTGGGGTATCGTGGGTCCCCCATAGTACTGCCAGGGCTCGACCACCATGCGCATTGTCATCCCCGACGACTATCAGGACGTGATCCGTACCCTCGACTGCTTCAGTCGCCTGCACGGGCACGATGTCCACGTACTGCATGCCCCCCAGCCAGCGACGCTCGAGCAATTGGCGGCACGCTTTGCCGACGCTGACGCGCTGGTACTGACCCGCGAACGCACCCGCATCGACGCCGCCCTGCTCGATCGCCTGCCAAGCCTCAAGCTGATCAGCCAGACCGGCAAGGTCTCCAGCCACCTCGACCTGGCCGCCTGTACCGCCCGGGGCATCATGGTGACCGAGGGCCGGGGCTCGCCAGTCGCCCCAGCGGAGCTGGCCTGGGCGCTGATACTCAATGCCCGCCGCCAACTGGTGCCTGCCATCGATGCCTTCCGCCAAGGCCACTGGCAAGTCAACCTGGGGCAGGCACTGGCTGGCCAGGTGCTGGGTATCTGGGGCTACGGCAAGATCGGCCAACGCCTGGCCCGCTATGCGCAGGCGTTCGACATGCCGGTGCTGGTGTGGGGCAGCGACAGCAGCCGGGCCGCCGCCGCGGCGGATGGCCACCGGGCCGCGGCGTCACGCGAGGCGTTTTTTGCCGAAGCGGATGTTGTCAGCCTGAACCTGCGCCTGTCCGAGCAAACCCGGCACCGGGTGACGTTGGACGACCTGACACGCATGAAGGAGGACGCCCTGCTGGTGAACGTGAGCCGCGCGGAACTGATTGCGCCAGGGGCGTTGCTGCAAGCACTGGATACAGGCCGGCCAGGTTATGCGGCGGTGGATGTGTACGAGCAGGAGCCGGTGCTCGACCCCGGCCACCCCCTGCTGCGCCACCCGCGTGTGCTGGCCACGCCCCACCTGGGGTATGTGGAAAAGACCGGCTACGAGCTGTATTTCGGTGATGCCTTTGACAATGTGCTGGCGTTTTTCGGGGGGGCACCGCAGAACGTGGCCAACCCGCAGGTACTGGCGGCAGGGAACTGAGTGTTTGCCAGCAGATATGCAGCGCCTGTGAGATCGAGCGCCGCCCGCGCGGCGCAATCGCGAGCTGCGCTCGCTCCTACGTTTGTTTCGGGCCAGTAACCCCTGTGCCAGATGCGCGCGGCCGCCTTGTTCGTACGACGCGATTTTGAGGCATGCGCCAAGGCGTTCGCGCGCAAATCCCACAGGAATAATTGGCCCGAAACAAACGGAGCGAGCGCAGCTCGCGATGCGCCGCGCGGGCGGCGCTCGATCTCACAGGCGCTGCATATCTTGTGACAAACACCTATCAGCCCTGATGCGCCCCCTGTGTGTGGCTTGCCTGCGATGGGCCGCAAAGCGGCCCCTGCACTACAGGCAGGCCTATGGCGCGGCGTTCTGCGCCGCAGCAGGCAGAACTGCGCGTTTACGCTGCCCCAGCAACGCGCGCGCTGCCAACGCGGCCACCACCAGGCCGGGTGAGGCCGCCAGCAGCAAGCCCCCTACCCCCGCCCCCGCCGCCAGGATTTGCCCGGCAGCCAATGGCCCGGCCATCGAGCCCAGCCGGCCCACGGCCACAGACGCACCAACGCCTGTGGCGCGCACGTGGGTGGGGTACAGCGTGGGTGCCAAGGCATACAGCACCAGTTGCCCGCCAATGGCGCAATAACCGGCGGTAAAGCCCGCCACCAGCATCAGCGCAAAACTGCTCGACAGCCCCAACCCAGCCAGCGAGGCCAGCATCCCGGCGTAGCCGATGAACACCGCACGCCCGGCATGCCCGCGGTCCATCATGCGCCCGGTCAGGAACGAGCCTGCTGCGCCGCCAAGGTTGAACAGGATCTGCACCGCACCCGCCTGCGGCCGGCTGTAACCCTGGCCCATCAACAACGACGGCAACCAGTTCAGGAGCATGTACAGCACAGTCAGGGTGAAGAAACACGCCAGCCAGAGCAGCAGCGTGCGGCTGACCTGCCCCGGCCCGAACAGCTGGGTCAGCAACCCCGCATCACCCGCGCTGGCAGCAGGCCGGGCGCGAAACGCCTGGGACTCTTTCAGCCACAGCATCAGCACCAGGGCAATCAAGATCGGCGCAATACCGCCCACGTAGAACACCACTCGCCAGTCTTCACCCAACCCGGCCATGCCGATCACCGAAGCGATCGCCCCACCCAGCGGCACGCCGCAGTAGGTCACACTCACCGCCGTGCTGCGCAGGTGCTCCGGCGCCGCCTCGCTGGCCAGGGCGATCAGGATAGGCAGCGCTGCACCAAGCCCCAACCCTGTCACCAGCCGTGCGATCAACAGCGTGCTGTAGCTGTCGGCATGCGCAGTGCCAAGCGAAAAACCACCGAACAGCAATACCGCGACGATCAACACCGCTTTTCGGCCCAGCCTGTCGGCCAGCCAGCCGCCAATGAACGCGCCCGGCAACAGCCCGAGCAACCCGGCGCTGAATACCCAGCCGAGCATCGCCGGGGTCAGCGCGAATTCCTTGGCCATGTGCGGTGCGGCGACGCCGGTGGCCTGAAGGTCCAGGCCCTCAAGCAACGCCACCAGAAAACACAGGCCGATGGTGAGCACCGGCTTGCTTGCAGCTTTGGATGAATGACTCATGTGTGGCCCCTGTTGTTGTTATGGGTCGTGAAGTCAAAGCCTGAATGTGGCACGCAAGGAAACGATCGAAGAATCTTCGCCGCCGGCCTCCTTGATGCCAGCGCCAACGTCGTAGTACTTGAGGTCCAGGTCCAGCGTGAGATTGGGTGTGGCCAGCCAACGGGCGTTGGCCCGGTAGATGGTGCCGACATGGCGCCCGGTTCCCCGGGTGTTGGCCAGCATGCTCATGCCCGGCATGTACACCCCGTCCTCTTCGCGTTGCTTCCACACCGCCAGCACGGCCGGCTCGAAACGCACCGTGCGCGACGGCGAAAAACCGAACGTGGGCCCGACCACGATCAAGTTGCTCAAGGTGGTCAGGCTGGCTTCGCCATACACGCCGTTGCGCGGGAACAGCGGGTCGAAGGTACCGACCTTGCCATCGCCAGGCTCGCCATCGCCGCTGGCAGCATCGACGCGCAGCCCCAGGCGCGGTTGCCAGGGGTGGGCGAAGGTATAGCCACTGTCACTCGACAGCGCCCAGGCGCGGATCGATGCGCCGCCCAGGTGGCCCCGCTGGCCAGCCAGGTTCCAGCTCCAGTCAAGCGCTTGATAGCGGCCGAACAGGCGAGTGCCGAAGGTGTAGCGCTGCTCGTCGCCGACCTCGCCAGCCAGGCTGCGCGCTTCGGTCTGCAGGCCAAAGCCGAACAGGTCCATGTTCCAGCTGGGGGTCAGCGGCAACGTGCCGTACAGCCCATAGAACTTCACCGCGTTGTTGCTGCCGTCATCCCAGCTGTCCGCACCGGTTTTCAGTGGCCTGACGGCGAAGGCATCGAGCTTGTAGCCGCGCTTGAGGTTGAGGCTGGCGCGCACGCCATCGAAGCTCAGGCGCAGGTTCGGCGCGTCTCGGTAGGTGACGAAGACCTGATCGCCGTAGGCCATTTCCTGACGACCGACGCGGGTGGTGTACCGGCCTGCGGCAAAGTCATGATTGAAGTCGATGAACGCCTGACGGATTTCGTTGCGGCCTTCGTCGTTGGGCGAATAAAGGTCCTTGCCGAAGGCGCGGGTGTTTTCCACCTGCAAGAACGTGCGCAGCCCGTCATCGAACAGGTGCAGGTCCGCATGCGCCTGCAAGCGTTGCAGCAGGTAGGAGTCGTCTTTCAGGCCCCGCAAACCGAAGAAGGGTTGGTCCAATGCATCGGCACGGTAGCGGGCCTCCGCGCCGAGCTGCAGCCAGGCGGACTCGGACAACCGGTGGTAGCGCAGCCCATCGAACGGGTCGCTGGCCTTGGCGGGGTCATCGAGGAAGCGGTAGTCCTCGACCCAGCGCGGCGCGCCGGGCCGGCCTGGCCGGCTCTCTTCCAGCGGGTTCGCAGCATACGTGTACTGGCATAGCGAAAGCAGCACAACGAGCACCCATGCCCGGTTCAACGGCTTGGTCATCAGAAGTTTCCTTTACTTGTTTTTATAAAATTGGATAACTCTGTGAATTATTATTTTTGTTAACCATATTGCCGTCAATGGTTAAATGGCCCCGACAAGGTGCCTGCGCGCATAAGCGTTCGCTGATCGAACGCTTATGCGCCAACCGCCTGCGCAAACCCGGCCCCGGCCGCTAATATCGACGCTGCGTGGTGTCTAACCTGCGGATAAGCACCGCCCTTTACCTACCAAAACAACAAGAGCACCCCAATGAACTGCCTAAAATCCCTTGCTGCGCTCGGCCTGCTGATGCTCGGCACCAGCCAAGCCATGGCCGCCCCTATCGTTAAACAACCAAACATTCTGCTCATCGTGGCTGACGACCTCGGGTTCTCTGACCTGTCAGCACTGGGCAGCGAAATTCAGACCCCCAACCTGGACAGCCTGCTGGCCGACGGCCGCCTGATGCTGGACTTTCATGCCGCGCCCAGTTGCTCCCCGACCCGGGCGATGCTGATGTCCGGCAACGACCCACACCTGGCCGGGTTGGGCATGATGGCCGAGGCACGCAAGCGCCTGCCGCCTGGCACTGAAGTGCGCCCCGGCTACGAGGGTGTGCTGGCAGGCAATGTCGCCACCCTCGCCGAGCTGCTGCACGATGCCGGCTACCGGACCTTCATTTCCGGCAAATGGCATTTGGGCATGCAACCTGCGCAACAGCCGCAGAACCGCGGGTTCGACCAGGCCTACGTGCTGCTCGAAGGCGGCGCCGCGCACTTCAAGCAAGCCAACATGGATTTGCAGCCGAACTACAGCGCAACCTTCCTGCACAACGGTGAACCCATCGCGCTGCCCACCGACTTCTACTCCAGCACCTGGTTCACCGACCGCCTCATTGACGCGATTGACCAGCCCAACCCTGGCAACAAACCGTTCTTCGCCTTCGCCGCCTATACCGCGCCGCATTGGCCGCTGCAGGCACCGGACCAGTACCTGGCGCAATACCGCGGCCGCTATGACCAGGGCTACGAGGCCATCGCCAAACAGCGCCTGGAGCGCCAGCGCAAGGCCGGCCTGGTACCGGCCGACTTCCCGCTGGACGCACAACTGGAAGGGGTGCCGAGCTGGGCATCGCTCAGCGCCGAGCAGCAACGCCAATCGGCGCGCACCATGGAGGTCTACGCCGCCATGGTCAGCGCCCTGGATGCCGAGGTGGGCAGGTTGGTAGCGCACCTGAGGCAGCGGGGCGAACTGGAAAATACGCTGATCCTGTTCATGTCCGACAATGGCCCGGAGAACGCTTCACGGGTGGACCCGACGTGGATCAGCCAGCACTTCGACAACCGCCTGGACAACTACGGCCGACGCGACTCGTTCCTGATGATCGGCTCGGCCTGGGCCCAGGTCAGCGCCTTGCCCAGCCGCCGCTACAAGATGACCACCTACCAGGGCGGCATCCGCGTGCCGGCCTTTGTCTACTACCCGGCCACGATCAAAGCGGGGCGCAGCGAAGCGCTGGCCAGCGTGCGCGACATCATGCCCACCCTGTTGCAACTGGCCGGTGCGCCGATGCCCGGCATCAAGTACCGCGACCGCGATATCGTGCCGCCGCAGGGCAGTTCGGCACTGGACTACCTGCAAGGCGACGACACGCTCATCCATGCCGGTGACGAAGCCCTGGGCTGGGAAATCAACGGCAGTGCTTCGCTGCGCAAGGGCCCGATGAAGCTGCTGTGGGATGCCACCGACGGCAAACCGGCGTGGCACCTGTACGACCTGCGCAAAGACCCAGGTGAGCACCACGACATCGCCGCTGTGCACCCCGAGCAAGTGGCACAGATGCTGCGCGACTGGAAGGCCTACGCCCAGCGCAGCAATATCGTGATCGATGCCGAAGGCCGCCCCGCCAGCCCTGCCAGAGTGGCGAGCCCGGCGGTGGCCAGCAAGCAATGATCGGGCGTGCAGCCGGCTGCGCACTGCTCGCCGCCGGTTTGCTCGCCATTGGCTACAGCGCCTGGCCGCAAGCGGCGGCCCCGGCGCTGCTGTGTGATGGCTATGGCGGTGTACCCACCCCCCGTGAAGGCCCCTGGCGGGACGGCATGGTGCAGCTGCCCGGCGGCAAGTTCAGTTTCGGCTCGGACCGCTACTACGACGAGGAGGGCCCCACCCACCTGGCGCAAGTGTCGGCGTTCTGGATCGATGTACACCCGGTCACCAATGCCCAGTTCGCACGCTTTGTCGCGGCGACCGGCTACCTCACCCATGCCGAGCGGGGGATCGACAAGGCCGACGACCCCAGCCTGCCCCAGCACCTGCGCGTGCCGGGGGCAATGGTGTTCAAGCAAGGGCCGGATGTGCTGCGCCCGGGTTGGCAGTTCGTGCCCGGGGCCAGCTGGCGCCACCCGCAAGGCCCGGGCAGCGACTTGCAAGGGCTGGCTAACCACCCGGTGGTGCAAGTGGCACTGGAGGATGCACAGGCCTATGCGCGCTGGGCCGGGCGCAGGCTGCCCAGCGAGGCGCAGCTGGAATATGCAATGCGCGGCGGCCTGCAGGATGCCGACTTCAGTTGGGGCATGACCGAACTGCCCAAGGGCAAAGCCATGGCCAATACCTGGCAGGGCCAATTCCCGTACCACAACGCCGCCACCGACGGTTTCACCGGCACTTCGCCGGTGGGCTGTTTCCCGGCCAACGGCTTTGGCCTGTTCGATGCCGGGGGCAATGTCTGGGAGTTGACCCGCACGGGTTACCGCCCTGGCCATGCGCCGCAGCGCGACGCTGGCCTGGACCCGCCCGGGCCAAGCCTGGACGACAGCCACGACCCCGCCGACCCCGGCGTGAAAGTGGCAGTGATCAAGGGCGGTTCGCACCTGTGTTCGGCAGACCGCTGCCTGCGCTACCGGCCTTCGGCGCGGCAACCTCAGCCGGTGTTCATGGCCACTTCACACGTGGGTTTCAGAACGGTGCGGTAATGCTGGGCAACGGGGCAGCGGCCGCCGCCACGGCCGCTACCTGGCGGTCGAAATCGAGCATCAGGTAGTTGCAGAAAAAGCCGATGCTTTCCTGCTTTTGCAGGCGCAGTGGCGCGTCCACCGGCAAGGCCTGCAGGCAACGCTCGGTGCGCGCCCAGGCAAACGCCTGCAACGCCGTGGCACACAGTTGCAGGAAGTCGCCGGCCGCGCTGTACGGGTACTCGGGGTCAGCGGCCGCCTTGGCCATGACCTCGGCAAGTAGCCCTTGCAGCACCGCACATACCTTCTGCAGAACCGCAGCCGCCATGCCGGTGCCGGCTTCTTTACGCAGTTCGCCCAGCAGCAGTGCCATGCCCGCCCCGCCGTCACCCAGCACCTTGCGCAGCAGCAGGTCGTTGGCCTGCACCTCGTTGGTGCCTTCGTAGATCATGGCGATGCGGCTGTCGCGCAGCGTTTGCTCGATACTGAACTCGCAGGTGTAGCCATAACCGCCGAACACCTGCAGGGCCTTGCTGGCCAGGGTGAAACCTTGCTCGGTGAAGGCAGCCTTGATGACCGGTGTCAGCAGCGCCGCCAGCGTCGACGCCTTGGCCCGTTGCCCGGGCTCAGTGGCTGCTGCGGCCACATCCAGCCAGTGCGCCGCCCAGTAGCCCAGTGCGCGCATACCTTCGCTGCGCACCCGCAGCTCAAGCAGCACCCGGCGCATGGCGGGGTGCAAGTGAATGGGGTCGGCTTGGCCCTTGGGCTGCCCGGGCGCATTCATCTGCCTACGCGCCATGGCGTATTCCCGGGCACATTGCCAGGCGGCTTCGGCGTGCGCCAGCCCTTGCAAGCCAACGTGCAGCCGGGCCGAATTCATCATCACGAACATCGCCGCCAGGCCGCCGTGCGCCTGCCCCACCAACCAGCCACTGGCCGCCTCGAAGCGCAATGCACAGGTGGCGCTCCCGCGGATACCCAGCTTGTGCTCCAGGCCTTCGCACTGCACCGCATTACGCTGACCGTCTTCCAGCCATTTGGGGACCAGCAGCAGCGACAGACCGCGGCTGCCGGCCGGCGCGCCCGGCAGCCGCGCCAGCACCAGGTGCACGATCTGGCGGGTCAGGTCGTGGTCGCCGCCGGAGATGAACAGCTTGTTGCCCGTGATGGCATAACGGCCGTCGCCCAACGGCTCGGCGCGGCAACGCAACAGGCCCAGGTCGCTGCCGGCCTGGGGCTCGGTCAGGCACATGGTGGGCAGGATCTCGCCACTGACGATACCGGGCAGGTAGCGTGCCTGCAGTTGTTCGCTGGCATGCGCCTGCAGGCATTGATACGCGCCATGGGCAATACCGGTGTACATGGCCCAGGCATGGTTGCTGGCGAAGAGCATTTCCTGCAGCGCAGCGTCGAGCACCAGCGGCAACCCTTGGCCGCCGAACTGCGGGGTACAGGCCAATGCCGGCCACCCTGCCTCGACATAAGCCTGGTAGGCCGCCGGGAAACCGTGCGGGGTCCGCACCTGCCCCGCCTCCATACGGCAACCCTGGCGATCACCTGTGGCGTTCAGCGGCACCAGCACCTGCTCAGTGAAGCGGGCGGCTTGTTCCAGCACCTGCCACGCCAGGTCCAGGTCCAGGTCGGCATGAGGCGGCATTGCCTGCCAGGCCTTGTCAGCCTGGAGCCAATGTTGCAGCACGAATTGCATGTCCAGCAGGGGGGCCTTCCAGGCCATGGAACACCTCTTGTTCAGGCAGTGAAACGGGGGTTTTCTATGAGCAGCGCCATGCCTTGGCCGCCGCCAATGCACGCAGCAGCCACCCCATAGCGCAGGTTGCCCTGCTGCAGTTGCCGAGCCAGTGTGTGCACCAGCCGCAACCCGGTGGCGGCCAGCGGGTGCCCGAGGGCAATGGCGCCACCGTGAACGTTGAGCTTTGCCACATCGAGCTGTAGCGCCTGGGCCACCGCCACCACCTGCGCGGCTTGCGCTTCGTTGATTTCGAAGCGGTCTATCTGGTCTGCGCGCAGGCCGCTGCGGCGCAGTAGCAGCTCGATGGCCGGCACCGGCCCGATACCCATGGTGTGCGGCGATACGCCCACCGCCGTGGCCATCAACAGTTTCGCCAGGGGCGGTCGCGTGCAACTGGCGTAGGGCGCCACCACTGCCGCCGCCGCCCCATCGGCCACCGCGCAACTGTTGCCTGCGGTTTGTACCCCACCAGGGTGCACGGTACGCAGCCGCGCCAGCGCTGCAGCATCGGTGGGCCGTGGGTGGCTGTCGCGGCTGACTTCGGCGAGCCCGCGTGGCAGTTCGATACCGCGTGGCTGGTAGCCGTCGGCGAAGAAGCTTTCGCTGCTGATGCTGACGATTTCCTCAGCGAACCAACCGGCCTGCTGGGCCTGTAACGCGCGCTGATGGCTGCGCAAGGCCCAGGCATCCACGGTTTCCCGCGCCAGGCCATGCTCACGGGCCAGGTTGTCTGCGGTGCCGATCATGTCCACATCGGCCGCCGGGTCGTACAACGCCTCCCAGAGAAAGTCCTTGAACCCGACCGGCGCCCCCAGGCGGAAGCCGCCCCGGTGTTCATAGGCCGCGATCGGGTTGCGTGACATGGATTCGGCACCTACGCACAACACCTGCGGCGCCCCGCTGCGCAGTTGCTCGGCAGCCTGGCGCAACAGCTCGAGCCCCGTGCCACAGATGCGCTGTACCGCCAAGGCCGGCACTGCCAGCGGCACGCCACAGTAAAGGCCGACATGCCTTGGCAGGAAATAGGCATCGAAGCTGGCCTGGGCCATGCTGCCGGCCAGCACGCTGCCCACGGCCTGCGGATCGCTACCGGCACGCGCCAGCACCGCCCGCCCGGCCTTGATGGCCAGGTCGATGGGTGAAACGGTTGCCAGCGCACCCCCAAGGTCAACCCAAGGGGTGCGCACCATATCGACGATGGCAACGTCGTCGAACACGGTGCACAGCCCGCCGCTCATGGCCGCGCCTGTGCGTGCAACTGGCCCGGGGCTTCGCACCGATACAGCGCCTCGACCAGGGCAGCGCGCCGCTGCAACACCGCACGTTGGTTGATCGAGCCCTTGTCGGTGATTTCGCCCGCGTCGATCGAGGGTGGCTCTTCAAGCAAGGCCAACCATTCGATGCGGCTGGCGTTGCCTTGGGCGTCCCGGTTCAGGTGCGTCAGCCAGTTGGCAAACCACTGGCGCACCGCGTCGCTGCCCAGCACCTGGGCGTCGCTGGCCTGTGCCCCAAGCCCCGCCAATTGCCGGCACTCGGGTAGCCGCGGGAACACCAGCATGCCCAGGCACTCGCGATCGGGCGCCGCGACCACGACGTCCTGCACATAGGGCGAGCCTTCCAGCACCGCGCGGTTGCGCAGTGGCCCGACACTGACGAATACACCCGACGACAGCTTGAAGTCCTCGGCGATGCGGCCGTCGAACATCAGGCCCTGCTCCGGCTGTTGCGGATCCGCGAGTTTCAGTGCATCGCCCGAGCAGTAGAAGCCCTCCTCGTCGAACACCTCGGCAGTTTGCTGCGGCGAGCGCCAGTAGCCCGGCATGATATGCGGGCCGCGAAAACGCGCTTCGAGCTTGTCGGCCTGGGGCACCAGCTTCACCTCACAACCCGGTGCCGGCAAGCCGACGTAGCCGGCCATCGACAGCGGCCCGGTGGTAAAGGTGCAGGACGGCGCCGCCTCGGTCATGCCCAAGCCCGCCATCATGCGGATACGCTCGCCGCAGTGCTGCTCGGCGATACGGTCCAGGCGGTCCCAAACGCTTTGCGAAAGCCCCGCTGCGGCAAAGAAGAACAGCTTCATGCGGGCGAAGAACACCTCGCGCAGCTGGGCGTCCTGCTCCAGCGCCTTGGCCAGCTCTTCCCAGCCCCTGGGTACGGTGAGGTAGGCCGTGGGCGAAATCTCGCGCAGGTTGCGCAAGGTTTCCGCGAAGCCTTGCGGGGTCGGCCTGCCGGCGTCCAGATAGAAACTGCCGCCGTTGTACAGGACGATGCCCAGGTTGTGGCTGCCGCCGAAGGTGTGGTTCCAGGGCAGCCAATCGACCAGCACCGGCGGCTCTTCGGCAAACACCGGGAAGGTCTGCAGCAGCATCTGCTGGTTGGCGCAGAGCATGCGCTGGGTGGTGATCACCGCCTTGGGCAGCTTGGTGGAACCCGAGGTGAACAGGAACTTGGCAATGGTATCGGGCCCGGTGGCGGCGAACGCAGCGTCTGCCGGCGCCAGGTCACAGGGCTGCAGCAGGCTGGCGAAACTGAAATGGCGGCGGCGTGGCGGCTGGCCATGCACGCTGACCACCGGCACCGATTCATCCAGCACGGCATCGAAGGCACGCTGGAACGGCTGGCTGTCGGTGGCGAACACCAGGCCAGGGGTCAGCACCTCGCAAACGTGGCGCAGCTTGGCGAAGTCCTGCGACAGCAGTGCGTAGGCAGGCGACACCGGGCAGTAAGGAATGCCGGCATACATGGCCCCCAGGGCAAGCTGCAGGTGCTCGATGTCATTGCCGGAAAACAGTACCAGCGGCCGTTCGGCGCCAAGGCCGAACCCTAGCAAGTGGGCAGCGATGGTACGTACCTGGTCGAGCATCTGCGCATAGCTGACTTCACGCCAGCCACCGCTGGGTTCGCGCGCGGCGATGAGGGTGGTGTGCGGGCGCACGCGCGCCCAGTGCAGCAGGCGGTCGAGCAGGCGCGCCGGCAAAGGCGCCAACGGCTCCAGCGCCAGCATGCGCAGCACACCGTCGGTTTCACTGACCTGCACTTGTGGGTGCCCAATGGACACCTGCCGGTAGCGCGGCGGTTGGCCAGGGTCGCATGACCGCAGGCGGGGTTGGGTATTCACGCAGGTTGCTCCTTGTTCTTGTTGTACAGGCTGCCGCCGCCGGGCATTGCCCGGGGCGGCCAATTGCGTGTTGCTCAGATGGGGTAATGCCGGGGGCCCTGTTGCAGGGTGACCCAGCGCAACTGGGTGAACTGGTCGATGGCCGTGCGGCTGCCGAAGCTGCCATAGCCGCTGGCCTTCACCCCGCCGAAGGGCATTTGCGCTTCATCGTGCACGGTCGGCCCGTTGATGTGGCAGATACCCGATTCCACGCGCTGGGCCAGGGCCAGCGCCCGGCTGGTGTCCCGGCTGAAAATGGCTGACGACAGGCCAAACTCCGAATCGTTGGCCAGTTGCAGCAAGGCCTCGTCACCTTCGGCGCGCAGCACTACAGCCACCGGCCCGAACGACTCTTCGCGGTACAGGCGCATGCTGCTGTCGACATGGTCGAGCAGGGTCGGCTGCAGGATGCTGCCGTCCAGCTGGCCGCCGCAGACCAGGCGAGCGCCCTTGGCCACGGCATCGTCGATCAGCGCCTTGATGCGTTCGCCCGCCGCACTGCTGACCAGCGAGCCGAGCACCGAGTCGCTGGCCTGGGGGTCGCCGGCACGAAGCCCGCTGACCTTGACTGCCAACTTGTCGACAAAGGTATCGGCGATGCGGCTATCGGCCAGCAAGCGCTCGGTGGACATGCAGATCTGGCCCTGGTTGAAGTAGGCGCCAAAGGCCGCCGCCTCGACCGCGGCGTCCAGGTCGGCGTCGTGCAGCACCAGCAACGGCGCCTTGCCGCCCAACTCCAGCAAGGCCGGTTTCAGGTGGCGTGCGGCCAACTCGCCGACGATGCGCCCCACCTGGGTGGAGCCGGTAAAATTCACCCGCCGCACAGCGGGGTTGGCAATCAGGCGTTCGACCACCGCTGGCGCATCCTGCGGGGCGTTGCTGATAACGTTGACCACGCCGTCGCCCAGCCCCGCATCCTGAAGCACCTGGCCGATCAACCGGTGCACCGCCGGGCTCTGCTCCGACGCCTTCAGCACCACGGTATTGCCGCACGCCAGGGGCATGGCGATGGCGCGCGTGGCCAGAATGACCGGGGCATTCCAGGGCGCGATACCCAGCACCACCCCGCACGGTGCTCGCAAGGCCATGGCGAAACTGCCAGGCACATCGGAAGGGATCACCTCGCCGGTGACCTGCGTGGTCATGGCGGCGGCTTCACGCAGCATGTTGGCCGCCAGCTTCACATTGAAGCCGTACCAGTTGGCCATCGCCCCGGTTTCACCGGCCGCAGCGATGAACTCGCCGGCGCGCGCCTGCAGCAGGTCTGCGCCGGCCAGCAGGCGGCCACGTCGCTCACTGGGCGCCAGTGCTGCCCACGCCGGGAATGCCGCGCTGGCGGCTGCCACGGCAGCATCGGCATCGGCCAGCGAAGCCGCGGCCACCTGCGATACCACTTCACCACTGACCGGGTTGCGTCGCTCGAAGGTTCGTCCATCGCTGGCGGGGCACGACCGCCCGCCAATCAGCAAAGGCACCTGCAACATGCTCATTCCTCTTTTTGTATTCATGGGCACTATTCGCGGGCTGCCGCCAGGGGCGGCGCGGCCCGCTGTCACTCAACGCTTGTAAGCCTGCAAGCCTGGCTTGATGCTCTTGTCGTCGAGGAACTGCTTCATGCCCTGCTCGCGCCCCCCTTCGGTATCCAGCAGGCGGGACTGGTCGAGCTTGGCGTACAGGTAGTCTTCGTTCTGCTCCCAGGTCAGTTCGCGGCAACGCTTGAAGCCGTTCTTGGCGGCACGCAGCACCACCGGGTTTTTCTCCAGCAGGTTCAGCGCCAGTTCGCGGGTGGTTTCGCGCAGTTGGGCCAACGGCACGCTTTCGTTCACCAGGCCCATTTCGGCCGCCTTTGCCCCACCGAAGGTCTTGCCGGTCATGATGTAGTACAGCGACTGACGGTGGCCCACGGTGTCGGCCATGGCCTTGCTGACCAGGTTGCCGGGTGGGATGCCCCAGTTGATTTCCGACAGGCCGAACGTGGCTTCGTCGGCACAGATGGCCAGGTCGCAGGCCACCAGCGGGCTGAAACCGCCGCCGAAACACCAGCCGTTGACCATGGCAATGGTCGGTTTGGCGTACATGCGCAGCAGCTTCCACTGCCACTGCGATGCATCGCGGCGGATTTTTTCCTGAAGGATTTCCGGCCCGGCGTCCACCTCGCGGAAGTACTCCTTGAGGTCCATGCCGGCCGTCCACGACTCCCCGGCACCGGTCAGGACCAGTACGCCAGCCTCGGCGTCCTGCTCCAGGGTTTCCAGCACGTCGATCATTTCCCGGTTCAGGGTGGGGCTCATGGCGTTGCGTTTTTCTGGCCGATTCAGGGTGACCCAGGCAATGCCCGACTCCAGCTCGACTTTCACGGTAGCCCAACGGCCTGCGTATTTGCTCATGGTTCTGCACTCTTGTTGTTCGGGGTGATGCCCTCAAGCTAAGGGAGCAAATTAGTTATGTCAATTAACTATTATGAAAATTATCCTTTGCAGCATCTAAGCCCCCGCTCTTTTTCACCAGCCCTCCTCTAGCCGGATCTTGCCAAGGCAGGCAAACTAGGTAACTTTATTACCAATGCCCCAGGAGCCATTCACCCGATGGGAAGGTCTGCCCGCACCACCGATACTGCTGCCACCGCCGTTTCCGGGGCGGATGTCGTGCTTGAAGACTTGATCGGTTATGCCCTTCGCCGTGCCCAGTTGAAGCTGTTTCAGAACTTTATCGGCCGGCTGGCTGCCCATGATCTGCGCCCGGCGCAATTTTCGGCACTGGCGGTGATCGAGCAGAACCCAGGGCTGATGCAGGCGGACCTGGCCCGCTCGCTGGCCATCGAGCCACCCCAGGTGGTACCGCTGTTGAACAAGCTGGAAGAACGCGCCCTGGCCGTACGGGTGCGCTGCAAACCGGACAAGCGCTCGTACGGGATTTTTCTCAGCAAAGCCGGTGAAGTACTGCTCAAGGAGTTGAAGCAGATCGCCAGCGACAGCGACCGGGAAGCGACCGCGGCACTGAATGACGAGGAGCGCGAGCAATTACTGCGCTTGTTGACCAGGATCTACCAGGCGTAAAACCTGTGAGCCGCGCTACCGCGGTGCTGCTGCCGGTAGCGCATGATCTGCAATGACCCGGTGTACTCATTGGGAGTACCCCGCAGTGCCGAGGGCGCCCCATGCACCTGATCCCTGGATTGACCGGGCAAGCCAATGCCCTGATAGGCGGCGCCAGCCAAGGCATCGGCCTGGCACTGTGCCAGGCCTTGCTGGCCCGCGACGATATCGACCTGGTGTGGGCGGTATCGCGCAGTGCCAGCCGTAGCAGCGCATTGATTGCGCTGACGGCCGCACACGGCCAACGCCTGAGGCTGGTGGATTGCGATGCACGCGACGAGGCGGCCCTTGCTGCGCTGGCCTGCACGGTCAGCGCTGGCTGCAAGCACCTGCACCTGGTGGTGAGCACGCTGGGCATTCTGCACCAGCAAGGCGCCAAGGCGGAAAAATCCCTGGCCCAGCTGGACCTGGCCGGGTTGCAGGCCAGCTTCGTGACCAATGCCTTCGCCCCTATTCTGCTGCTCAAGCACCTGCTACCCCTGCTGCGCCAACAGCCGGCCACCTTTGCCGCACTGTCGGCGCGGGTGGGCTCGATCGGCGACAACCGCCTGGGCGGCTGGTACAGCTACCGCGCGAGCAAGGCGGCGCTGAACCAGCTGTTGCACACGGCAAGTATCGAGCTGCAACGCCTGAACCCGGCGGCTACGGTATTGGCGCTGCACCCAGGCACCACCGATACCGCGCTGTCGCGGCCGTTCCAAAGCAATGTGCCGCCGGGCAAGTTGTTCGAGCCGGCGTTTGCCGCCCAGTGCGTGATCGACCAGGTAGGCCGGACAGGCCCAGCCGACAGTGGCAGCTTCTGGGGGTGGGACGGCCAGCGGATCCCGTGGTGAGCCGCTTCGCGCCCTAGGCCCGGCCCGCGCGGCATGACCTTGCAGGCACGCCACAGCCTTGACCCCGGCCCTTGCGCCGCCGCATGCTCGCAGGCTTGCCCCCACGCACAAGGAACGATTGCATGCTGCTGCAGCCCCCGGCCACCCACACCGAGCTGGGCCTGGGCCCATTCGCGCAATGACGCTGTTGTACCTGAAGCTAATCGTCACCCCTTTGCTGATGTGGGCCATTTCCCTGGCGTCGCGCCGATGGGGCGGCCTGCTGGGCGGGCTGTTGTCCGGCATGCCCATTACCTCGGCACTGGTCATGACCTTCCTGTGCCTGGAACAGGGCAGCACCTTTGCTGTAGCTGCAGTGCCTGGCGCACTGGGCGGCCTGGTGGCGGTGCAGGCGACGTACTGCTGCTTCATGTGGAGCACCCGCCGGGCAGCGCTGGTACCCGCCGTGCTGCTGGCGTTGCTGGCGTACGGCTTGGTGGCTTACGCATTTACCCACTGGGGCAACCTGCACCTGTCGGTGGCCGTAGCGCTGGTTCTGATCGGGGTGCTGATACGCGCCAGTGGCCGCGAGCCCAGCCCGGACATGCTGGCCCGCCCCAAGCACCGATACTGGGAAATACCGCTGCGCATGGTGGCGGCGACCAGCCTGCTGATGCTGACCACAAGCCTGGCCGACTGGCTGGGCCCGGCAACCAGCGGCATGCTGGCACCGATACCGGTAATCGCATGGCCGCTGGTCGTGTTTGCCTACGTACAGAATGGCCGGCCCGGGATGGCCGCGATGGTGCGGGGCAATGCGATTGGCGCGGTGGGGGTGATCGCGTTCTACCTGGTATTGGCAGCACTGCTGCAAGCCTGGGGCGCCGCGGCTGCCATCGGCGTGGCAATCGCCAGTGCCGTGGTGCTGACCCTAGGGCTGGCCGCCGCATTACGGCGGCGCTGAAGTTCAGCCTGCCACGCCAAGGGGTGGCAGGCTCACCCGGTGGGCTTCGTCACGCCACGTCGATTTGGGTCAGCCCCATTACCTTGGCCTGGGCCAAGATTTCGTCCGGGCTGGCATCAGCGGGCGGCATCAGCAAACTGTTCTCGCCGTCGCCGAAGTGCAGCACCATCAGGTGCAGCGCTGCCTGGTGCAGGGCAAGCTCGGGCTGTTCGAGCTCGAAGGTGTGGGTGCAAGGCTGGCCATTGAGTTGATAGCGGACCGTGTAGGCGTGCATAAGAACCTCTTGATTGAACAAGGACTCAATACCTGACCGGTCGGGCAGAAAATAATTCAGGTAAATAGCGGGCGCCTGGCCCGTGGGGCCAAGCGACCGCCAGATTGGTACTGCGCTGCGATTACTCGGCGCCCGGCGGAATGCCGTCCTTGTTCTTGTCTTTCAACCGGGCCTTCTCCTCTTCCGTGGAATGGGCTGGCACTTGGGTTTGCTGGTCTTTCTGCTGCTCGGCCATGGGCGTGTCCTCTTCGATGGTGGCTGAACGATTACCTGCACTCGTCACGGTTGCTGGCGCTGCATCGTTTTGCGGTGCAAGGCGATGAATGGCGCCTCGGCAGGGTCGATGCGGTCCATTTCGGCCGCGATCCGGTGCCAGTAGGGATACTGGGGCGCGATCCGCGTGGCCTGTTCCATCTGTTCCAGGTCTTCTGGCAAGAGCACCAGCTCGGTCGCCTGCAAGTTGTCATGCAGCTGCTCGAAGCTGCGCCCCGCCGTGATCACGCTGGTGATGCCTGGGCGGTCCTTGAGCCAGGCCAGGCATACCCGTGCCGGCGAGCAGCCATGGCGCTGGCCGATGGTGATCAAGGCTTCGATGATGTCATAGGCCCGCTCGCGATCATGCACGTAGGGTTCTGGCCAGTCATTGCCCTGGCGGGTGCCCTTGGGGGTCTGCTGCCCGCGCCGCACCTTGCCGGTCAGCAACCCCTCGCCCAGGGGCCCCCACACCAAGGTTGCAACCCCTTGGTCGATGGCCATGGGCAGCAATTCGTACTCGGCTTCGCGCGCCTCCGGGGTGTAATAGATTTGCTGCGAGACCGGCTGCTGCCAGCCATTCACGCGCGCGCTGCCGAGGGTTTTCATCATTTGCCAGGCGGTATAGTTGGACGTGCCGAAGTAGCGGATCTTCCCGCTCTGCACCAGGTGGTCCAAGGCCGCCAGGGTTTCCTCCACCGGCGTCACGCCATCCCAGTTGTGTACCTGGTACAGGTCGATATGGTCGGTACCCAGGCGCTTGAGGCTGGCCTCGCAGGCGCGAATCAAGTGGTAACGCGACGCCCCGCTGTCGTTGGGGTTGTCGCCCATCGGGCTGCGCGCCTTGGTCGCGAGGATGATCGACTGGCGCCGCTGGGCCAGCGCCTGGCCAACGATTTCTTCGGCAAGGCCGTGCGAGTACAAGTCGGCCGTGTCCACCATATTGACGCCGGCATCGAAGGCCATGTCGAACATGCGCCGTGCCTGGTCGACATCCACGCTACCGGTTTTTTCGAATGCGCCACGCCCGCCGAACGGGACCGTGCCAACCACCAGCTCCGAAACCAGCAGGCCAGTGTTGCCGAGTGCGCGGTATTTCATGGGCTACCTCCATTGCATAAGACATGCAATACCGACGGCCCATGGCGCTGAAACGTTCAATCAGGTTGGCCGAACCCGGCTGGGGCAAGCGACCACGCGCCAGGCCAGCCTGGTATTCAGAACACCGACCAGCCAATGCGTGCGCTCAGCAACTCCAGCGCGGCCATGCCGGCCAGCGAGTTGCCCGCCGCATTCAGCTCCGGCGACCACACGCATACGCTGAACTGCCCCGGTACGATGGCGACGATGCCGCCGCCGACGCCACTCTTGCCCGGCAACCCTACCCGGTAGGCGAAGTTGCCTGCCTCGTCATACAGGCCACTGGTGGCCATGATCGAGTTCACCTGCTGGGTCTGGCGACGGCTGAGAATTTGCTGACCGCTGTGCTTGCAAAAGCCGTCGTTGGCCAGAAAGCAGAATGCCCGCGCCAAGTCCAGGCAATTCATGCGCAGTGCGCAGTAGCTGAAGTAACTGCGCAGCACCGTTTCCACCTCGTTGTGGAAGTTGCCAAACGACTGCATCAGGTAAGCCATGGCCGCATTGCGCGCGCGGAACTGATACTCCGAATCGGCGACGCGGGTGTCGATCTGGATGTGCGGGTTACCGGACAGGCGCCGGACGAAATCGCGCATCGACAAGGTTGGCGCAGCGAAGCGCGACTGGTTGATGTCGCAGATGACCAAGGCCCCTGCGTTGATGAACGGGTTGCGCGGGCGCCCGCGCTCGAACTCCAGCTGCACCAGCGAGTTGAATGGCTGGCCGGACGGCTCATGGCCAAGCCGCTCCCAGATCGCTTCACCCGAATGGCCTATCGCCTGAACCAGGCTGAACACCTTGGAAATGCTCTGCACCGAGAACGGTTCCAGGGCGTCGCCCGCACAGTAGTGACTGCCATCGTTGCTGTAGACGGCGATGCCCAGTTGCTGGGCCGGCACGTCGGCCAGCGCAGGAATGTAATCGGCAACTTTGCCCGTGCCGATCAAGGGGCGTACTTGTTCAAGGATCTCGTCCAACAGCGTTTGCATGGCGGGCCCTGGTTCAGTCCCCCTCGACGACGGCGGGGGTCGCATTCTTGACGCCGAGTGCGTGAAGGAAATCACACATTTGGCAACAAACTCCCCCGTCGGCGCCGTTCGGCCTGCAAGGCCTGGGCCGCCGCCATGCCCAAGCCTGCGTCAGATCAATGCCTCACGGCTGTGCTGGCCGTCGACCAAGCGCTGCAGCCCCAGCGGGTTGGCATTTTTCAGCGCATCGGGCAGCAGCGCATCGGGGTAGTCCTGGAAGCACACCGGGCGCAGGAAGCGGTCGATGGCCAAGGTGCCGACCGAGGTGCCGCGGGCATCGGAGGTGGCCGGGTAGGGCCCACCATGCACCATCGCTTCGCACACTTCGACACCGGTGGGGTAACCGTTGAGCAGCAGGCGCCCTGCCTTGCGCTGCAGCAGCGGCACCAGCGTGGCGAACTGCTGGAGGTCTTGCGGCTCGGCGATCAGGGTGGCGGTGAGCTGCCCGTGCAACGCTTGCACGGCGCGGCGCAGCTCGGCTTCGTCGGCGACTTCGACCAGCACCGTGGCAGGCCCGAACACTTCTTCCTGCAGCAGTTCGTCACCGTTCAACAGCAGGCTCGCATCGGCCTGGAACAGCTGCGCCCGGGCCTGGTCGCCAACCTGCTCGGCACCGGCCAGGTGGCGCACGCCTGGGTGCTGGTGCAGGCGCTGCACGCCACTGGCATAGCTGCGCAAGGTGCCTGTATTGAGCATGGTTTGCGCGGGCTGGTCGGCCAATTGCGCAGCCAGCGTTGCAGTGAAGGCGGTGAATGCCTCACCGGCAATGCCAATGACCAGCCCGGGGTTGGTGCAGAACTGCCCACAGCCCAGCACCACCGAAGCCGCCAGCGCCTCGGCCACCTGCCCGCCGCGCGCGCGCAACGCCGCGGGCAAGACCAGCACGGGGTTGATGCTGCTCATTTCGGCGAACACCGGAATCGGCTGGGGGCGTGCTGCCGCCAGGTCACACAGGGCACGCCCGCCCTTGAGCGAACCGGTAAACCCCACCGCCTGGATGGCCGGGTGGCGCACCAACGCTTCACCCACACCGCTACCGTAGACCATGTTGAACACCCCGGCAGGCATGCCGGTCGCCTGCGCCGCCCGCTCGATAGCCTCGCCCACCTGCGCGGCCGTGGCCATATGGCCGCTGTGCGCCTTGACCACCACCGGGCAGCCAGCGGCCAGCGCTGCTGCGGTGTCGCCGCCGGCAGTGGAGAACGCCAGGGGGAAGTTGCTGGCACCGAACACGGCTACCGGCCCTACGCCGGTGCGGTACTGGCGCAAGTCCGGGCGTGGCAGTGGCTGGCGCTGTGGCTGAGCGCGGTCGATGCGCGCCGCCAGGTAATCGCCGCGGCGCAGTACTTTGGCGAACAGGCGCAGCTGATTGCTGGTTCGGCCGCGCTCGCCCTGGATGCGCGCAGCAGGCAAGGCCGTTTCGCGGCACACCGTGGCGATGAAGCTATCGCCCAACGCGTCCAGCTGGTCGGCAATGGCATCCAGAAACTGCGCGCGACGCTCGGGCGCCATGCCGTTGTATTCGACGAATGCCGCTTCGGCGGCCTCGGCAGCGGCAGCCACCTCGCCAGGGGTGGCCTGGGTGAAGATCCCCGGCAAGGCTTCGCCGGTGCGCGCATCGAGGCTTTGCAGGTGAACGCTGCCAGCAGCGCTGCGCTGGCCGCCAATGAAATTGCTTGCAGACATGGTTGACTCCTGTAACAAGAAAGAAGGCCTGGCCCTCACAGGCTTTTCACCAGCCCTGGGCGAACCTGCCCGGGCGCTGCGGCAACGCCGTTGCGCAGCGGCTGGCCAAAGGCGTCGAGGCTGATTTCGAAGGTATCGCCCGGTCGGGCCTGCACGCCGTCGGCGAACGACAGTGTGGCGGTGCCGAAATAGTGCACATGCACATCGCCAGGGCGCAGGAACTGGCTGTATTTGAAGTGGTGGTACTCCAGGTTCTCGAAGCTGTGGCACATGTTCTGCTCGCCGGACAGGAACGGCTTGCTCCACAGCACCTGGCCATCGCGCAGAATGCGGCTGGTGCCTTCGAGGTGCGCTGGCAACGCCCCCAGGCGAAGCTCCGGGCCGAAACTGCAGGCGCGCAGCTTGGAATGCGCCAGGTACAGGTAATTGCGCCGCTCCAGCACATGGTCGGAAAACTCGTTGCCCAAGGCGTAGCCAATCCGGTACGGGGTATTGCCCGGGCCGATCAGGTACAGCCCGACCAGCTCAGGCTCCTCGCCGGCGTCTTCGGCAAAGGCCGGCAGCGGCAGGTCGGCGCCGGGGCGCACCACGATCGCGCCGTCGCCCTTGTAGAACCACTCCGGCTGCGCACCCTCCTCACCCGCTGGCGGCCGCCCGCCCGCCAGGCCCCACTGGAACATGCGCATGCTATCGGTCAAGGTACCTTCGGCCTGTTGCTGGTGCATTTTGTCGCGGGTGGCGGCGCTGCCCAGGTGGGTCAGGCCGGTGCCGGTGACCAGGCAGTGCGCCGGGTCCGGGTGGTCCAAAGGTGGCAGCACACGGCCCTGGGCCAGCAAGGCCAGGTAGTCGTGCCGCTCACCCAGCCCAGCGGCCCGGACTTCACTGGCCAGATCGCGGCCGGCGGCAATGGCCTGCAAGGCCAGCTCACGGGTGCTGCTGACGCCCCGCACTTCAAGGGCGTACTCGCCTTCCACCACGCCCACATGGCGCGCGCCGGCGGCGCTTTCGAATTGAATCAGTCGCATGGTTGATGTGCTCGCTTGTCGGTTGCAAAGTTCAGCGGGCGCCTTCGGCGGCCCGCGTGGAAGCCAGGCGTTGGCGACGCTCCAGGCGGTTGTAGACGACGCCGGTGAGCAGCACGCCGAACAGCATCACCAGGGCAAGGAAATACAGCCCCGAAGACAACTGCCCGGTGTGTTCCTTGAGCGCGCCGATACCGAACGGCCCCAGGTAGCCGCCAAGGTTGCCGATCGAGTTGATCAGGGCGATGCCTGCGGCTGCGCTGGCACCTGAAAAGAACCGCCCAGGCAGCGTCCAGAAGATGGCCGTGCAGGAAAACAGGGCAAACGCCACCACGCACAGCGCGGCCAACTGCAGCACCGGCACCGTCAGCCAGGCACTGAGGAACAGGCCTATGGCGCCCAGCGCACACAGCAGGCCCAGGTGCCCATAGCGGTCGTTGAGGCGGTCAGAGCTGCGGGGCATGATCAACAGGCCGATGATGCCGAACAGGTACGGCACCGCCGAAACGAAGCCCGTGACCAGATCGCTGCCGCCAAACTGGTGGATCAGCGTTGGCAGCCACAAGCCGAGGCCGTAGATGCTCAAGGTGACCGGCAGGTAGAACAGCGCCAGCAACAGTACGCGGCCGTCCTTGAGCGCATGCAGCGGGTTGCCATGGCGGGTCTGGCCAAAATCACGCAGGTCGTTGGCCAGTTGCTCCTGCAGCCAACTGCGTTGTGCCTCGCTGAGCCAGCGCACCTGGGCAGGCCCGTCCGGCAGCAGGCGCAAGGTAGGCCAGGCGAGCAGCACCGCCGGGGTGCCGATGCAGATGAACAGCCACTGCCAGCCATGCAGGCCGTAGATGCCCTCCAGTCCCAGCAGCGCGCCGGAAAGCGGCCCGGTGATCAGCATGGCCAGGGGCTGCGAGAGGATGAAAAAGCCCAGGATCTTGCCGCGATGCCGCACCGGGTACCACTGGGTTATGTAGTACAGCACCCCCGGAAAGAAGCCCGCCTCGGCGGCGCCGAGCAAGAAGCGCATCACGTAGAAGCCATTGGGCCCGGTCACGAAGGCCATGCCGATGGTAATTGCACCCCACGTCACCAGGATGCGGGCGAACCAGCGCCGCGCGCCAAAGCGGTCGAGCAGCAGGTTGCTCGGCACTTCGAACAGAAAATAGCCGATGAAGAACAGCCCGGCACCCAGGCCATAGGCCGCGTCACCCAGGCCGATGTCGGCGCCCATGTGCAGCTTGGCAAAGCCCACCGCCGAACGATCGACGTAGGCCACCAGGTAAAGCAGAACCAGAAAAGGGATGAGTTTCAGTGTGATCAGGCGGACAAGCCGCTGCTCCTGAATCATGGCGATGTCTCCAATTGTTCTTGTAATGATCACAGCACCCGGCCGGGGCTTTTTGGCAGACCGCTAACCTGGCGACAGGATCATATAGTAATACTATTTGGAACAACAAGCCTTCACATGCGCGATTTCACGCAGTACAGTTAGGCAATAAACGACAAATAGTAATACTAATAGGGTCTCCCGATATGTCTGACGCCAAACGCCCCCTGCGCTCTGCCCAATGGTTCGGAACCGCCGACAAGAACGGCTTCATGTACCGCAGCTGGATGAAGAACCAGGGCATTCCGGACCATGAATTCCAGGGCAAGCCGATCATCGGCATCTGCAACACCTGGTCGGAGTTGACGCCGTGTAACGCGCATTTCCGCAAAATTGCCGAGCATGTGAAAAAAGGCGTGCTGGAGGCTGGCGGCTTCCCGGTGGAGTTCCCCGTGTTTTCCAGCGGCGAGTCCAACCTGCGCCCCACCGCCATGCTCACCCGCAACCTGGCGAGCATGGATGTGGAGGAAGCGATCCGCGGCAACCCGGTGGACGCCGTGGTGCTGCTGACAGGCTGCGACAAGACCACCCCGGCGCTGCTGATGGGCGCTGCCAGCTGCGACGTGCCGGCGATCGTGGTGACCGGAGGGCCGATGCTCAACGGCAAGCACAAGGGCAAGGACATTGGCGCCGGCACCATCGTCTGGCAGATGCACGAGGCCTACAAGGCCGGCCAGATCGACCTCAACGAGTTCCTTTCCGCCGAAGCTGGCATGTCGCGCTCGGCGGGCACCTGCAACACCATGGGCACCGCCTCGACCATGGCCTGCATGGCCGAAGCGCTGGGCACCTCCCTGCCCCACAATGCCGCCATCCCGGCAGTGGATGCCCGCCGCTATGTCCTTGCCCACCTTTCCGGCATGCGCATTGTCGATATGGTTCGCGAAGACCTGCGCCTGTCGAAAATCCTCACCCGCGAAGCCTTCGAGAACGCGATTCGCGTCAACGCCGCCATCGGCGGCTCGACCAACGCCGTTATCCACCTGAAGGCGATTGCCGGGCGCATTGGCGTAGACCTGCAACTGGAAGACTGGACCCGCGTTGGCCGCGGGACACCGACCTTGGTCGACCTGCAGCCATCGGGCCGCTTCCTGATGGAAGAGTTCTATTACGCCGGTGGCTTGCCGGCGGTCATCCGCCGCCTGGGCGAACATGGCCTGCTGCCCAACCCCGACGCGTTGACGGCCAACGGCAACAGCCTGTGGGCCAACTGCCAGGCCGCGCCGTTATATGACGAAGCAGTGATACGCCCGCTGGCCAACCCACTCGTGGCCGATGGCGGTATCTGCATCTTGCGTGGCAACCTGGCGCCCAAGGGCGCGGTGCTCAAACCGTCAGCCGCCACCCCGGCGCTGATGCAGCACCGTGGCCGCGCCGTGGTGTTCGAAAACTTCGAAGACTACAAGGCACGCATCAACGACCCTGAACTGGATGTAGACGCCAATTCGGTACTGGTGATGAAGTACTGCGGGCCCAAGGGCTACCCGGGCATGGCCGAAGTCGGCAACATGGGCTTGCCGGCGAAGTTGCTGGCCCAGGGCGTAACCGACATGGTGCGTATTTCGGACGCACGCATGAGCGGCACTGCCTACGGCACCGTGGTACTCCATGTGGCGCCCGAGGCCGCAGCAGGCGGGCCATTGGCCGCAGTGCGGGAAGGTGACTGGATCGAACTGGACTGCAAGGAGGGCCGGCTGCACCTGGATATCAGCGCCGAGGAACTGGCCGGCCGGCTGGCCGACCTGCAAGCCCCGCCGCAGTTGATCACCGGCGGGTATGCCAAGCTGTACCTGGACCATGTGATGCAGGCCGATGAAGGCTGCGATTTCGACTTCCTGGTGGGCTGCCGAGGGGCAGCGGTGCCCAAGCATTCCCACTGACCAGCCGCACCCCGCAATGAAGGAGCGGGCTCAGCCGCGAACACCGGCGAAGCCCGTTCCACCCACCACGCTGTTTCCCGCCGAACCAAGCCAAACTGCTGCGACCTCGTCAAAAGGCCGCCGCCCATTCACTGATGCTATGATGCTCCCCCCGCTTGAAGGACCACCCGCGCCCCCCATGAACTACCGCCAGCCCTCCACGCGCAAGAGCATGCACACCACTTTGGTACAGGACCTCGGCCTGCAGATCGTCTCTGGCCAACTCGCGCCCGGGCAGAAGCTGCCCAACGAGGCCAGCCTGTGCGAAAGCTACGCGATCAGCCGGCCCGTGTTCCGCGAAGCGATGCGTGCGCTGACTGCCAAAGGCCTGGTCGAAGCCCGCCCCCGGGTCGGTACCCTGGTGCGGCCGCGCCATGACTGGCACATGCTTGACCCAGACGTGCTGCACTGGCTGATGCAGGCCACGCCGCAGAAGGACTTTTTCAATACCTTGTCCAGCGTACGCTGGGTCATCGAGCCCGCTGCTGCCGCACTGGCCGCCACCAACGCTACGGCCGAAGATGTGCAGTCGATCAGCGAAGCGTATCAACGCATGGAAGCCGCGCGCACCCATGAAGAGCGGCTGCAACCGGACCTGGACTTCCACGCACGCATCGCCGACGCCACCCACAATGACCTGCTGGCCTACCTGTGCAACATGTTGTCCATGGCCCTGCGCGAATCGGTGCGCTATTCCAACCAGCGGCCAAACTTCAACCAACTCGCCCTGCCCCGGCACAAGGCCATTTTGACCGCCATCCAGAATGGCGACGCACTCGGTGCACGCCATGCCTCGCTGGTACAGCTTGAGGATGCGCGCGTGGCGCTGGGCAAAGTACTGGGGCAGGACCCGACCAGCTAAGGCAGAAGGCCGCCGGGTGCTTATTGCAGGGCGGCCTTGGGGGGCACGGCAGACACGCCTGTTTCGGCTATCTGCCGCGCACGCATGCTGCCCCAGGCCAAGGCACGAACCAATGAGCGCTTCGGCCAGCAGTCGTAGGCCTCTTCGTGCAATGCCATCCCGGAACGGGCATACACCCCCAGGAACATCTGCGTGGTCCCGCTGCGCGAAAGCCTGACCTGTACATCTATCCGGCTGCCGTCTGCCAGGGTCTCTTCATGGCTGCGATGGTTCAGCGCAGGGTCGACCCACGCCCAATACACGTTACCCCTCATCCGCATAGCGCCTCCAGCGATCGAAATTGGCTGTACCCCAGGCCGTGCGGCTTACCCTACTTTGGGATTAAGCCGATATAACTGGATCGACCGCCGAGCGTGCGTATGTGCTGCAATTATTTAACAGCCGCATTTGCCATGATCTACCGGCAACCGGCCTGGGCGCGCTGCGTGCACGCTCAGCCCTGGCAACCTGCTGGAGGCCAATGATGAGCAAGATGTGAGAAAGATGAGACCAGGCGCGATGCCGCTGCGCTGAAGTAACTAAGCGGTCAACGCAGGCAGTTGGCTTGATAGCAGCTCAGCGGCCCTAGCATTGAGAATGGCTGGGCTCAGCTTGTCTCTGAGCACCCATTTGCAGGCCACGATCTCATTGCGAGCCACGGGTTTTTCCTGATCATCGACATGCGTAGTGAACACATGGTGAATGGTTGACCCCAGCTGAAGGGTGCACAGGTGAAAGAGACCGTGGCCTTCAATGGACGTTTCCTCTTGCAGCTCCCGCGCAGCCGCTGCAACAGGCGACTCGCCCGGTTCGATAGCGCCGCCGGGGAAGTTCCACTTCCCGCTTTTTTTCCGTACCAGCAAGATCCTGCCACTGCGCAGGCAGAGGACCGTTGCCCTGTCTTTGATCTTGGCTCCGCGCGCCTTCTTGTCCCGCATACACACACTCAGCTCGTCAGTAGGTCCATGTCCGTATCGTTGCAGCCAATACAGACTTGCTTCCTGAAGACTCACTTCGGTGACGACTCGTTCACCCTGAACGGCACAAATCACAGGCTGAGCACGTTATTTTCACCTCATTTTCACGCCTGCAGAGGGACAATCAAGCCATCCCCATGTGAAACACCTCTAGCCCGACTAGCAGCGGGCTTTCTTTTGCCTGCAAGAAATTGAAGTCGCGGGCCTTGCTGGCATGGCGTGCCCTGAGGTGATCCAGAAGCGTCAGAAACGAACGAGGTATGATCACTAACCTTGTACGTGCAAGCGACGAATAGAGCTGATGCACAATGGCTGGCCATTGCAGAGGAGACAGCATCATGAGGCCATGGATCGGGATCATCATCGCAGCAGCGATAAGCGGATGTGGAACCGTGCGTACGGTATCGAATGAGTCAAAGGCAGTGGGCGATCTGGCTGAGTGGAACTCCTATTGCCCAGCCATTCCACGGATGTATAGCGGTGTAGCCTACCAATTTTGCAATTTGACTGGCCCTGAAAGAACTGGAGCCCATTCAGATCCGTACCAGATTCTGGTCGATATGGCGATGTCGGGCATTGCGGACACCGTTATGCTGCCCTACACCAGTTACCAGCAATTCAAACTCGGCAATATGGTTGTGCCAAGCATAAGCCCACAAATGCCCCAGGCACCGGCTCAAACCAGCCTTGTGCAGGAGTGAGCGGTGCGCCAGGCGAACGGCCGCAGTACACCACTGCGGCCGTCTCGACGCTGAATAGATCACGATCTGCCGCGGATGGCCTCGAGGCGATCCCGACCAGCCTGTGTGATGGCGTTCTCCCCTTCATCGCTGATGCGATACCGGCCAGACGCCATCTTGGCGATTGTTAACTGGACCAGACCGCTTTCGGATAGGGCTTCGCCCGCTTCGAAGCTCATCGCCTGTTCCAGGTCGAAGATTTTGATTTCTCCGATTTTGTAGCGGGCGAAGGCTACCAGAGCGTTATCCAATGCTTGTTGGCTGATCTTTCGAGCGACTTCCATTCGACCTCCCAGGTCATGAGAGTCCCGGTCCGTGGGATTGGCGACAACGCACCGGGGGGGGTTGTTGAAGGCGGACCGTACTATGCAACCAGGGAAGTCGCTACTGGCTTTCCATCCATGCTGGATGGGTGGGCAGGTCATGGAGCACAACGGGCTGTCAAAGCAATACATCGGCTTTTGTGCCGAACGAATGCCTGTAGCCCCGACAGAACGCCCCCCACTCTTCGCCATCCCAGCCTGACCGACGCTTGACCTGCCGCAAGTCATGGCGGGCGGCCTGTTTGGCGCTGAAGCGCTTTCTGGCCTTTTCCAGGTCTAGCAAGGCGACAGCCAGGCCTGGCGCCCTGAAATCGACGAAGACATGTTTCAGATACAGGCAACCGTGCTGCCACTTTCCAAGATTCAGCTTGCCAAGTGCTCGGCCATAGGCTTCAAGAATTTCGAGATAGCGATGATGCCCTAGCGTTTTTTCCAGCTGCCGGGCACGGAAGTCTTCGAGCGACACGTAGCCCTCCAGCGCCGCCGTGACCATCACGGCCTGCCACTTTCCCTGGTGTTTATGAATATGGCTGTACACAAGCTCGGGCGTACCAACCCCCAGCGCTGTAGCAGCACGCACAGCCTTTGCCTCGCGTGCAACGGTTGGGTGGCCGAAAGGGTGACGCAGGCTTCGATAGACATGCCCGACCTGCTGCTTTTTATAGAACGTCAGCCCACCCAGCTCTACCCGCAACACACCGCTCTCACCTCCCCTGCGGACATTAGGCGGCTCTACCCAAACGCCCGGAGCGTTGAGAACATCTGCCAGCAGTAACTCGCCAAGCTTCACATCGGTCGGATTTGCAGTCACGGAACACCTTAACGCCTGGCGCCAATTTGGCTGAAATATCTTGATAACAACAGTGAAAGTATATGGAAATCGAAGGGAAATCAGGGTGGCAGAACTGACACAACACCTATCCATTCGGCCAACACTTACGAGCTGCGGCTGGAGAGCTCGTGGCCTGTGCAGCATGCGCTTGCTTGCGAGCGATGAAGCCAGACCAGGCCCTGGAGGTTCGATCGCGGCCAAATCACATCGTTCAGGTGGCGTGCCTATCCGACCTTGCGTGGCGGCCGGACCGCAAAGCGGTCGCCAGCTCTTCAACGCCGTTCAGCAATCCCAGACTCAAGAAAAAATCAGCATTTCTGACAAAAATTCCCTTTCGCTCCCACCCCCGCCAAACACCACCAAACCAACCTTGCTGCAGCTTCACGGCTTCATCAGCGGCTCGATGCCGATCCATTTCTTCACCGGGTGATAACACAACTGCAGTGGCGGAATCGCCACTGCGCGCCCCTGCACCTGCAAGCTGCCCAGGTGAATGGTCCACTTGGAGTCAGCGTTCAGCTTGTCCGTCTGGAAGATTACATACGCCGAGCCGTAGCGCTTGTTGTTGGTGAGCTTGGGAATCATCCGGTGCACTTCATCGCTGTTGATGTCGTACGGGGACGGCCTGGCAGCCCGCTCATTCACTGAGGGATAGTCGTAGATATCGTTGCGGCCTACGTACACCTCGGGCCGCGCATTCAGGCGCGAGCCGTCTTCGAAAATGATGTAGGCCTGGCGGCTGTCGTACAGCACCGGAATCGGCGGTTCACCATGTTTTGAGTCGGTGGACGGGCGCTGGCGGTCCTTGTTGTAGGCGATCATCTGCACGAAAAATTCTGGCCGCGGGTATTCCTCGCCTGGGTACTGCACGTGCAGGCCTTGCTCGTAACGCTTTTCACCCCACTGTGCCGCGTGGTCGTAGAGGTAGGTTTCCAGGTAGAGCGTGATTTCGCCCTGCGGGCCTGGCACTTTGAACTGGAACTCGGATTCGCAAAGGTCCGCGTAGGCGGCGCGTTCGCGCTTCCAGGGGAGGCACGCGGTGAGTGAGGCTGTGGCCAGCAACAGCAGGAGGGAGGTGGCGCGCTTGAGGTTGGTGACCGGCTTGCCGTTTATGGGAAAAGTCAGCTTGCGGCGCGGGTGATCGGCATAGCCTTGAAACAGCCCACCGCCGTACAGCACGTTGTAGCCATCATCACTGCCTTTGACGGTAGAGGTGCCTTCTGAAAAGGCGATCAGATCCAGAAACCGGAGCACATTCGCGCCTCCGGCCTGGGATTCGGTGAGTCTGGCCATGGTTCTCCAAGCAAAAAGAAGCCCGCACTTGGCGGGCATGAATGTGTCTTTTAGGCTGCTAAATCGTCAAATCTGCATTGACTTATGTGCGAGGCAGGATATGAAAAAAGGATTGTTGGTACTTGGGTTTGGGATCTGTTTGCTAAGCGGTTGCTCTCATTTCTCCAATAGCACTTATGGGAGCCCTACCCGCGCACACAATATCGCGTGCGATGACACCCCGCCGAATCAACCTGGTTGTTACAACCGCCAGTACCAAGAAGGCATTCTCAACAAGCTGGTTGATTCCTTTAGCGAAGGACGTTGATGCCTGCTCTATAGTTGATCTTGCGGCCGGCACACCCTGGGTTCGCTTCGATCAGGGTCCACGACTTGAAGCACACTTTCGGCAGACGCCTGAAAGCAGCTGGTGTAACACAGGAAGATCGGAAGTCGCTACTTGGTCACAAAAACGGAAGCGTGACCAGCCACTATTCTGGCGCGGAGCTGGGGCAGTTGATAGATGCTGCAAACAAAGTTTCAGCGACGGACTCGCGTGGGCCGGTACTGACCATTTTGAAGAGGAGGCAGGCGTAAAAACCTGAGAAGTCACGCAAAAGTCACGCACATGAAAAAGGCCATCCCTTTCGGAAATGGCCTAAGTCACTGAAATATATGGTCGGGACGGAGTGATTCGAACACTCGACCCCTTGCACCCCATGCAAGTGCGCTACCGGGCTGCGCTACGCCCCGACTGGGCTTGAAGCATGTTCTCAATACTGCCGAGAACGTTGAAGAATGTACCCTAACCCTCTGATAAATGAAAGCTTTTTCTCAAAAAAATTTCCACTCACCCGAAAAGCCACAGCTCACTTCTTCAACACGACCAGCACATCCTCTAATTCGACAATCATCTGCCGAATCAGCTGCTTGTACTGGCTCGAATCATCTTTAGCCTCATCACTGGAGAGCCGCAACCGCGCCCCGCCAATGGTGAACCCCTGCTCATACAGCAGCGCGCGAATCTGCCTGATCATCAGCACGTCTTGCCGCTGATAATACCGCCGGTTCCCCCGCCGCTTCACAGGGTTGAGCTGGTCGAACTCCTGCTCCCAATACCGCAGCACGTGTGGCTTTACGGCACACAACTCGCTCACTTCACCAATGGTGAAGTAGCGTTTGCCCGGTATGGGGGGCAGTTCGTCGTTATGGCTTGGTTCCAGCATAGGCCTCAACCCGGGCCTTCAACTTCTGCCCTGGACGAAAGGTGACGACGCGCCGTGCGGTGATCGGGATTTCTTCCCCAGTCTTGGGGTTGCGGCCCGGCCGCTGGCGTTTGTCGCGAAGGTCGAAGTTGCCGAAACCGGACAGCTTGACCTGCTCGTTCTCTTCAAGTGCGTGCCGAATTTCTTCGAAAAACAGCTCGACCAGCTCCTTGGCCTCACGCTTGTTAAGCCCCAGCTCCTCGTACAGCCTTTCGGCCATCTCAGCTTTCGTCAGAGCACCCATGCCGTTATTTCCTTAACGTGGTGTTCAACCTTTGTTCGAGCGAGGTGAGGATGTTTTGCAGGGTAGTGTTCACCTCATCGTCGTTAAGAGTGCGCGATGGATGCTGCCAGGTCAAGCCGACGGCCAGGCTTTTTCTATCAGGATCAATACCTTTACCCTGGTAGACATCAAACAGCCTGAGGTCTGTGAGCCATTCGCCTGCATTGTCACGAATCAATTCAAGCACCGCACTGGCTGCCACGTCACGGCCGGCGATCAAGGCCAGGTCACGACGGGTTTCCGGGAACTTGGACAGTTCGCTGAATTTCGGCAGGCGGCCTTCGACCACGTCGCCAAGCACCAGCTCGAACAGGAACACCGGGCGGTCCAGGTCCAGGGCTTTGGCCAGCTCTGGGTGGATGGCGCCGAGGTAACCGACCAGTTTGCCGTCGCGCTCGATGGCGGCGGTCTGGCCTGGGTGCAGGGCTGGGTGCTTGCCGGCGCTGAAGGTGAAGTCGCTCAGGGCACCGGAATAACCCAGCAAGGCTTCCACGTCGGCTTTAACGTCGAAGAAATCGACGCCGTCGCGGCCGTTGGCCCAGCCTTCTGGCAGGCGGCTGCCGGTGACCACGCCAGCGATCATGGGCTGCTGTTGCAGGTCACCCAGCTGGCCGACGAAACGCAGGCCGCTTTCGAACAGGCGCACGCGGTCTTGCTGGCGGTTCAGGTTGTGCTGCAGGGCTTTGACCAGGCCCGGCCACAGCGAAGCACGCATGGCGGCCATGTCGCTGGAAATGGGGTTGGCCAGCAGCAGTGGCTCTACGCGCGGGCTGAACAGTTCGAACAGTTTCGGGTCGATGAAGCTGTAGGTGATGGCTTCCTGGTAACCGCGGGCAACCAGCAGGCGGCGCAGGGTCGGTAGGTCACCGCGGGTTTCCGGCTTGCCCTGTGGCGCCAGGCGCGCTTGCGGGTAGCGGACCGGCAGGTTGTTGTAGCCGTACAGGCGGGCCAGTTCTTCGATCAGGTCCACTTCCAGGCTGATGTCGAAGCGGTGGCTTGGCACGGTGACGGTCCACTCCCCTTCGGCTGCCTTGCTGGTGGTCAGTTCCAGGGCGTTGAGCAGTTGCTCGACCTGGGCTGGGTCCATTTCCATGCCAAGCATCTGGGTGATGCGTTCGGCGCGCAGGGTAACCGGGGCCACCTGCGGCAGGTGCTGCTCGCTGACGGCTTCGACGACCGGGCCGGCTTCGCCGCCGACAATGTCCAGCAGCAGCTGGGTGGCGCGTTCCATGGCTTCGCGGGCCAGGTGCGAGTCGACGCCGCGCTCGTAGCGGTGCGAGGCGTCGGTGTGCAGGCCGTAGGAACGGGCTTTACCGGCAACCGAAATCGGCTCGAAGAAGGCACTTTCCAGGAACAGGTCGCGGGTTTTTTCGGTGTTTACACCGCTATGCTCGCCACCCATGACGCCGGCGATGGCCAAGGCACGGGTGTGGTCGGCGATCACCAGGGTGTCGGCGCGCAAGGCCACTTCCTGGCCGTCGAGCAGAACGAGCTTTTCGCCCTCTTCGGCCATGCGTACGCGAATACCGCCGTTGATTTCTGCCAGGTCGAAGGCGTGCATCGGCTGGCCGAGTTCGAGCATCACGTAGTTGGTGACGTCTACGGCGGCGTCGATGCTGCGCACGTCGCTGCGGCGCAGGCGCTCGACCATCCACAACGGGGTTGGCTTGCTCAGGTCGACGTTACGGATAACGCGGCCCAGGTAGCGCGGGCATGCAGCCGGGGCGCTGACTTCAACCGGGCGCACTTCGTCGTGGGCCGGTGGTACAGCAGGCACTACCGGGCGGCTGACCGGGGTGTCGTACAGGGCGCTGACGTCACGCGCCAGGCCGGCGATGGAAAGGCAGTCACCGCGGTTCGGCGTAAGGCCGATTTCGATGCTGGCGTCGTCCAGGCTCAGGTAGGTACGAATGTTCTCGCCTACCGGGGCATCGGCTGCCAGTTCCAGCAGGCCGTCGTTTTCTTCGCTGATTTCCAGCTCGGCAGCCGAGCACAGCATGCCGAAGGACTCGACGCCACGCAGCTTGGCCTTCTTGATCTTGAAGTCGCCAGACAGCTCGGCGCCGATCATGGCGAATGGCACCTTGATGCCTGGGCGGGCGTTAGGGGCGCCGCACACGACCTGGAAGGTTTCCTGGCCGTTGGTTACCTGGCACACACGCAGCTTGTCGGCGTCCGGGTGTTGTTCGGTGGCCAGGATCTCGCCTACCACGATGCCGCTGAACTGGCCGGCAGCGGGGGTAACGCTGTCGACTTCAAGGCCGGCCATGGACAGGCGGGCAACCAGTTCGTCACGAGAGACTTGCGGGTTTACCCAACCGCGCAGCCACTGTTCACTGAATTTCATGCTGTTCTCCTGAAAATTGCGTCGATTGGGCCTAGCGGAATTGCGCCAGGAACCGCAGGTCGTTGTCGAAGAACAGACGCAAATCGTTGACGCCATAGCGCAGCATGGCCAGGCGCTCGGCCCCCATGCCAAAGGCGAAGCCCTGGAACTCTTCCGGGTCGATGCCAGACATGCGCAGCACGTTCGGGTGCACCATGCCGCAACCCATCACTTCCAGCCAACCGGTTTGCTTGCACACCCGGCAGCCGTTGCCGGAGCACATCACGCACTGGATATCGACTTCGGCGGACGGCTCGGTGAAGGGGAAGAACGATGGGCGGAAACGCACCGCCAGTTCTTTCTCGAAGAACACGCGCAGGAACTCTTCGATGGTGCCCTTGAGGTCGGCGAAGTTGATGTCGCGGTCGATCAGCAGGCCTTCGACCTGGTGGAACATCGGCGAGTGGGTGATATCCGAGTCGCAGCGATAAACGCGGCCCGGGCAGACAATGCGGATGGGCGGCTGGGTGGACTCCATGGTCCGCACCTGCACCGGCGAGGTGTGGGTACGCAGCAGCATGTTGGCATTGAAGTAGAAGGTGTCGTGCATCGCCCGCGCCGGGTGGTGGCCGGGAATGTTGAGCGCTTCGAAGTTGTGGTAGTCGTCTTCCACCTCTGGGCCTTCGGCAATGCCGTAGCCAATGTGGGTGAAGAACTGCTCGATGCGCTCGAGGGTACGGGTGATCGGGTGCAGGCCACCGGTGGCCTGGCCACGGCCTGGCAGGGTGACGTCAATGCATTCGGCAGCCAGGCGAGCGCTGAGCTCGGCTTCTTCAAAGGCAGCCTTGCGGGCATTGAGCACAACGGTAACGCGCTCTTTGGCGTCGTTGATCAGCGCGCCGACTTTCGGCCGCTCTTCGGCTGGCAGGTTGCCCAGGGTCTTCATCACCTGGGTCAGCTCGCCTTTCTTGCCGAGATAGTTAACCCGGATCTGTTCCAGGGTAGTGATGTCTTCAGCGCGCTCCACGGCCTCTAGGGCTTGGGAGACCAGCGCATCCAGGTTTTCCATGTACAGACTCCAGATACGAAAATAGGGGAAGAGCTTTGAAGGCTCTTCCCCTATCGATGACGTTCAATGCCCGGCGCCGCGAGCGCCGCCGGGTGATTGTCGCGGGTACTTAAGCCAGAACGGCTTTAGCTTTCTCGACAATCGCAGCAAACGCCGCTTTTTCGTTCACTGCCAGATCGGCCAGAACCTTACGGTCGATTTCGATCGAAGCCTTTTTCAGGCCAGCAATCAGACGGCTGTAGGACAGACCGTTGGTGCGGGCACCGGCGTTGATACGAGCGATCCACAGTGCGCGGAACTGACGCTTCTTCTGGCGACGGTCGCGGTAGGCGTATTGGCCAGCCTTGATGACCGCTTGCTTGGCTACACGGAATACGCGCGAACGTGCACCGTAGTAACCTTTAGCCAGCTTCAGAATTTTTTTGTGACGCTTACGAGCGATAACGCCGCGCTTAACACGAGCCATGAGTAACTTCCTCTATCTTAACCAGAATTAACGTACGCGCAGCATGCGCTCGACTTTCGCCACGTCGGACGGGTGCAGCAAGCTGGCACCGCGCAGTTGACGCTTACGCTTGGTCGACATTTTGGTCAGGATGTGGCTCTTGAAAGCGTGCTTGTGCTTGAAGCCCGAAGCAGTCTTCAGGAAGCGCTTCGCAGCACCGCTCTTGGTTTTCATTTTTGGCATGTTGGAACTCCGCATTCGATAAAATTACACATAATCATCAGGCCTGCCGTGCCCGGGAGATTATTTCTTTTTCTTGGGGGTGATGACCATCATAAGCTGGCGTCCTTCCATCTTGGGATGCTGCTCAACGGTGCCGTATTCGGCGAGGTCGGCTTCGACCCGCTTCAACAGCTCCATGCCCAGCTCCTGGTGGGCCATCTCACGGCCGCGGAATCTCAGAGAGATCTTGGCCTTGTCCCCATCGGTAAGGAAACGTACCAGGTTGCGTAGTTTTACCTGGTAATCCCCATCCTCCGTCCCTGGACGAAACTTGATTTCTTTGATCTGGATCTGTTTCTGGTTTTTCTTGGCTTCGTTAGCCTGCTTCTTCTTCTCGAAGAGGTGCTTGCCGTAGTCCATCACCTTGCAGACAGGTGGTACTGCGTCTGCAGAGATTTCTACCAGGTCCAGCTTCGCTTCATCAGCGATACGCAGCGCTTCATCAATCGAGACGATGCCAACTTGCTCGCCGTCTGCGCCAATTAACCGAACCTCGCGGGCCGAGATATTCTCGTTGATCGGGGCCTTCGGTACAGCACGCTTATCGTTTCTCATTTCACGCTTAATAGTCATTACTCCGATTCTTGGCGACCACGCCGGGAAACCGCTTGATTCAGCAGCTCAACGAACTGGGCGACGGGCATGGAGCCCAGGTCAGCACCTTCGCGAGTGCGCACAGCGACGGTTTGCGTTTCGACTTCGCGGTCCCCTATAACCAAAAGGTACGGGACCTTGAGCAAAGTATGCTCGCGGATTTTAAAGCCGATCTTCTCATTTCTCAAGTCCGACTTGGCACGGAAACCGCTACCGTTCAGAGATTTCTCCACCTGAAGGGCGAAATCGGCCTGTTTGTCGGTGATGTTCATGATCACCGCCTGGGTCGGTGCGAGCCAGGCCGGGAACACGCCAGCGTAGTGCTCGATCAGCATGCCGATGAAGCGCTCGAACGAGCCGAGGATGGCACGGTGCAGCATTACCGGGCGCACGCGGCTGTTGTCTTCGGCGATATAGCTGGCATCCAGGCGCTCTGGCAGGTTCGGATCGTACTGCAGGGTACCGCACTGCCAGTTACGGCCAAGGCAGTCACGCAGGGTGAACTCGATCTTCGGACCGTAGAAGGCGCCTTCGCCTGGCTGGTATTCCCACTCCAGGCCGGATTCGTTCAGGGCGTCGGCCAGTGCACCTTCGGCACGGTCCCACAGCTCTTCGGAACCGACACGCTTGGCCGGGCGGGTGGACAGCTTCATGGCAATGTCGCTGAAGCCGAAGTCCTTGTACACGTCCAGGGTCAGCTTGATGAAGTCGGCTGCTTCTTTCTTCACCTGTTCTTCGGTGCAGAAGATGTGCGCGTCGTCCTGTACGAAGCCACGTACGCGCATGATGCCGTGCAGGGCACCGGATGGCTCGTTACGGTGGCAGGCACCGAACTCGGCCAGGCGCAGCGGCAGGTCGCGGTAGCTTTTCAGGCCCTGGTTGAACACCTGCACATGGCACGGGCAGTTCATCGGTTTTACCGCGTAGTCGCGGCTTTCCGACGAAGTGGTGAACATGTTCTCGGCGTAGTTGGACCAATGGCCGGAACGCTCCCACAGAATACGGTCGACAACCTGCGGGGTCTTGATTTCCTGGTAGCCGTTTTCGCGCTGCACGCCACGCATGTACTGCTCGAGCACCTGGTAGACGGTCCAGCCGTTGGCATGCCAGAACACCATGCCTGGGGCTTCTTCCTGCAAGTGGAACAGGTCGAGCTGCTTGCCAATCTTGCGGTGGTCGCGCTTTTCGGCTTCTTCGATGCGCTGGATGTAGGCTGCCAGCTGCTTCTTGTCCGCCCAGGCGGTGCCGTACACGCGCTGTAACTGCTCGTTCTTGGCATCGCCACGCCAGTAGGCGCCGGACAGCTTGGTCAGCTTGAAAGCCTTGAGGAAGCGGGTGTTGGGCACGTGCGGGCCACGGCACATGTCAACGTATTCTTCGTGGTAGTACAGGCCCATGGCCTGTTCGTCCGGCATGTCTTCGACCAGGCGCAGCTTGTAGTCTTCGCCACGGGCGGTGAAAACGTCGATGACTTCGGCGCGCGGGGTGACCTTCTTGATCACGTCGTAGTCTTTGTCGATCAGCTCCATCATGCGCTTTTCGATGGCGGCCAGGTCTTCAGGGGTGAAGGGGCGCTCGTAGGCGATGTCGTAATAGAAGCCTTCGTCGATCACCGGGCCGATCACCATCTTGGCGGTCGGGTACAGCTGCTTCACCGCGTGGCCAACCAAATGGGCGCACGAGTGGCGGATGATCTCCAGTCCCTCTGCATCTTTAGGGGTGATGATCTGCAGTGTGGCGTCGTGGCTGATCAGGTCGCAGGCGTCGACCAGCTTGCCGTCGACCTTGCCGGCCACGGTGGCCTTGGCGAGGCCTGCACCAATGGATGCGGCTACATCGGCTACGGATACGGCGTGATCAAACGAACGCTGACTGCCATCGGGAAGAGTAATAACGGGCATGGCGCCTCCTCTCCTAGTGGTGACCCCTACCAAAGGTCACGTGGGTTGGGATGAGCCAGTACAAGATCCGACCTGCCTTCCTGCAAAGGAAGCCTGCCTCACAGTGGCAGAAGCCTTTCGGCTTGCGAGGGACGAACCAGAGTGACTGGAAAGAAAAATGGCTGCGCCGGGCAAAGGCGCGAACACAAGCCGAGCATGCTAGCACGCGGGTTGCACCGCAGGCAGAAATATTTGGAAATTACAGGGTCGGGGTGAACTAACCCGGAAAAAGCCCTATCAGACTTTGGGAAGCAACCTACTCTTGATGAGACCTTAACCCAAGGAGTAACTGGTTATGCGAGTTCCGTCTCTTCTGGCCCTGGCGGCCACTGCTGCCCTGCTGCTGCCGGTAGCCGCGAACGCTGGCAACTTCCCACCGGGGAAAGAGGCCGGCTACATGGCTCAGTGCACGCAGGTGGCCAGCGGCCAGGGCGTTGATGCTGCAACTGCGAAGAAACACTGCGACTGTGGCGCCCAAGCCATCAAGAAGAACTTCACCGATGCCGAAATTGCCGACCTGGACAGCAAGGATGGCGTGGACGCCAAGCTGATGCAGAAAGCGCAAACGGTTGTGAAACAGGCCTGCGCACCGAAGAGCTGAAACCTTAAAGCCAAAGTCGGCCGGTAAATCTTTGAGCTGGATCAATATCCGGCGAAGGTAAAAGGCGCTAGATGCGCAGAAATGGACTATGATACGTCCCGTGCTCCGTAGCCTCGGCCGCATTGCACCACCGAAAAAACTAAATGTTCTGGAGATTCACCCATGTCCAATCGCCAACAAGGCACCGTCAAATGGTTCAATGATGAGAAAGGCTACGGCTTCATCACCCCAGCAGGCGGCGGCGACGACCTGTTCGTTCACTTCAAAGCCATCGAATCTGACGGCTTCAAGAGCCTGAAAGAAGGCCAGACTGTTTCCTTCGTCGCCGAGCGCGGCCAGAAAGGCATGCAGGCTGCACAGGTTCGTCCGGAGTAATTCGGATAGCTGTAAAAAACCCGCCCTTGTGGCGGGTTTTTTTTGGGCGCGCCCCAGGGGCCGGGGGTAGCTGAATCAGCCGCAGTTGACGCGGTTGACCACACCCTGCTCATTGACGTTAAGGTTCAAGCGCTCGGACCGGTACTCCAGGGTTACCACGTCGTGCGGCTTGAGAATACGCGCTATTTGCGAACCACTGGCCTTGCGCGCCTGCTCCAGCAACTCGGCACTGGCTTGCTTGCCCATGGCAAAGTCTGCGCCGCTGGCATCGCAGCGGCCGTCGTTGCCGGCCGGCGCAGCCGGTGCAGCCCCACTGGCATTACCACCAGCATCGCCACCAGTGCTGCAACCAGCCAGGACAGCAGCCATCGCCAGGGTTGCCAGGTAAGCACGGGTACGGAACATGAAGCCTCCTAAATCGGTATGGGAATGTCTGATCCGACAGTTCCGCTCATCATTTGTTGCAAAACCGGTCAAGTCTGCCTGAACTCGATCAACGAGGGGGAAAAGCAATCGTGACCGGATTTTGCACAACCCGCTGCGTTTGCCATATGCTTAGCGCGCACGGTCACTGGCGCAAAGCCATGATTTGCTGCAAGAAGTGGAGTGCATCCCGCCTCCATCGAACACCAGGGTCAGGTGTTCACCCCTTCGTTCCGGGCCCCTAGCGAGAGCTTTTCATGAGCAGCCACACCATCGATGCCGATATCAAGGTCAAGTGGGCCGAGGGCCAGAGTGCGTACAGCCCTGGCACACCAGAGGAGTTGCTGTTGATCGGCATCGACCTGCTGGTGCGCGACCGCGGCCCCGAAGCAGCACGCAGCTTCATCGAGCAGGTGCTGGAGCGCTACGCCCCGCGCGCAGCTATTGCAGCCGCGCCAACCGGGCGCTAAGCAGGTCGAACAGGCCTTGGGCGTCACCCTGCTCCACCCACAACACATTGGCCGGCTGCTTGAGCACGCCGTGCCAGTCAGCGACGGTCTGACCAAAGGTCGGGCCTTCGCGGCTGTCGATGCTCAGGTGAATGCGCCGGCCGCTAAACAGTTCGGGCTTGAGCAAGTAGGCAATGACGCTGGCGTCATGCACCGGACCGCCGGGCATGCCGTACAACGCCATGTCGTGCTTGATGTACACGTTGAGAATGTCCACCACCCGCTTGCTGGCTTGTGTATTCACCGCGGCCAACTGCTGCAGCCGGGCGTCGCTGGTCAGCAGCTTGTGTGTGACGTCCAGCGGTAGATAGGTCAGTTGCACCCCGCTGGCCAGAACCACCTGGGCTGCATGGGGGTCGGCGTAGAGGTTGAATTCTGCCGCCGGGGTGATGTTGCCGCCGTTGAAGTGGGCGCCGCCCATGACCACCACCTCCTTGATGCCCTTGGCAATCTCCGGGCGCTGGATCAGCGCCAGGGCCAGGTTGGTCTGTGGGCCGAGCATGGCCACGGTGATGCTGTGCGGCTTGGCGGCCGCCAAGGTGTCTACCAGGTACTGCACGGCGTTGCCGGCGGCCAGCGGGGCCTTCGGCTCATGCACTTGAACGCCGGCCAGGCCTTCTTCGCCGTGCACTTCTGCGGCATAGACAGGGGCGCGCACCAGCGGGCGGCCGGCCCCCGCGTAAACCGGGATGTCTTCGCGGCCAGCCCATTCGCGCGCCAGGCGCGCGTTGCGGGAGGTTTTATCCAGGCGCACATTGCCGGCCACGGTGGTGATGGCGCGAACATTGAGTTCTTCTGGCGAGGCCAGGGCCAGGAACAAGGCGACCACGTCGTCAGCACCGGGGTCGGTGTCGATGATCAGGTCGATGGGGGCAGCCTGCAAGCTGGTGGCAGTGAGCATGAAAGCGAGTCCTTGAAGCCAGGGCTTGAGCATGGAATGGCACTCCTGTTGCCTTTGGTGAATAACGGCAGACGCGCCGGGTGGCACCGGCGGCTGGTAAACGGCTCAGAACGTGACGCCGGAAACCAGCGCGATATTGCTGTAGGGCTGGCACTCACCGGTACGCACCACCGCCCGGGCACTGCGCGACAGCACCTTGAATGCTTCATGGCTAAGCCATTCGCGCTTGCCCAGCTTGCCCTTCAGGCGCTCGAGCTCGACCAGCGCTGGCGGCACCACTTTCTGCATTTCCTCGGCCAGCACATGCCGCTCTACCTGAAGCTCGCTCAGCACGGCCCGCAACACACTGGCGAAGTCCGGCAAGCCAGGGGTGATCGCCAGGTCGATCATTTCCACGCCTGGCGGCACCGGCAGGCCCGCATCGCCGATCACCAGGATATCGCCATGGCCCATGCCGGCGATGGTGCGCGAAAGGGCAACGTTCAGCAGCGGGGTTTTCTTCATGGCACCAGCTCCGCCAGGTAAGGGATTGATGGCTGCGCGCCAGCGCGTGTCACCGACAGCGCCGCAGCACGCTGGCCGAAGGCGATGGCCTCGCCCTCCTCCAGGCCACGCACCAGGCCCGCAGCGAAGCCGCCAATGAAGGTGTCGCCAGCAGCAGTGGTGTCCAGCGGCTGCACCACCGGTGCGGGGTAATGCTGGTGGCCCTCGGGCGTTACCAGCAATGCCCCTTGCGCGCCCAGCGTGACGATCACCTTGCCCGCCCCCGCCTGCAGCAAGCGCTCTGCGGCAAGCTGCGCGCTCGCCTGGTCGGTCACCGCAATGCCGGTCAGCGCTTCGGCCTCGCTTTCATTGGGGGTGAGGTAATCGATGAGCGCGAACCATTGCGCAGGCAGCGGGCCGGTGGCAGGCGCCGGGTTGAGGATCACCTGCTTGCCCAGTTCACGCGCCCGCCTCAGCGTCCAGGCCACCGTGTCGACCGGCACCTCCAACTGGCAGATGACCACCTGCGCAGCCTGCAACAACGCCTCGAAGTGCTGCACCGACTGCGGCGTCAGCAGGCCGTTGCCGCCGGGGATGATGACAATGCAATTCTGGCTGCCGGCATCCACGGTGATCAGGGCTACACCGCTGGACACGCCGGGGCAGGTACTGACGCCCTGGCAGTCGATGCCTTCTGCGGACAATGCCTGGTGCAACTGGCGGCCATAATCGTCATCGCCGACATTGCCAATCATCGCCACGCTGGCGCCCAGGCGCGCAGCTGCTACGGCCTGGTTGGCCCCCTTGCCGCCCGGCACCGTGAAAAAACGCTCACCGGGCAGGGTTTCGCCGGCGCGAGGCAAGCGCTGGGCGCGGACCACCAGGTCCATGTTGAGGCTGCCGACCACCACAACCTTGGCATTCATGACAGTTCCTTAGCGTTAGCGGTAATCGTTGAACAGGTCCGGGCGCGGCCCGGTGGATTCGCGCAAGACAATGCGCGGGGCTACGATGCGCTGCTCGGCCATGCCTTGCCGGGGGGTGCCGATGCGCGCCAGCAACAGCGAGGCAGCGCTCTCGCCCAGTTCGCGGATCGACTGGCCCACGGTGGTCAACGGCGGGTACACGTAGCGGCTGAGCTCGATGTCGTCGAAGCCGATCACCGACAATTCGCCGGGCACGTTGATATTGCGTTCGGCGGCAGCGCGCAGCACGCCGAAACCGATCATGTCGTTGCCCGCAAAAATGGCCGTAGGTCGCCGCCCCTGCAACACTTGCGCAGCGGCGGCATGGCCGCCCGGGCTGGTGAAGTCGCAGTGCAGCACACGGTCACTGTGCACCGGCGCCTGCGCCTCGGCCATGGCCCGATGAAAGCCGCGCAGGCGCAGCTGGGTTACCCCGGTATCGGCGGGGCCGCCGATATAGGCGATGTCGCGGTGCCCCAGGGCCAGCAGGTGCTGGGTCGCCAGGTAAGCGCCGTGCTCATGGTCGATGCGCACCAGGTCAGCGTCCACCCCTTCCAGCTCGCGGTCGACGATCACCATGGGCGTACGTACGCTGGCCAGGCTCTGCAGCAGGTCGCTGTCCTCGCCCACCGACGCCACCACCAGCCCGTCGATGCGCTTTTCCAGCAACACGCGCAGGTAACTGCGCTGCTTTTGCGGGTTGTCGTCGGAGTTGCACAGAATCACGCAATAGCCGTTGCGTTCACAGGCGTCCTCGATGCCCCGCGCCAGCTCGGCAAAGTAAGGGTTCACGCTGCTGGGCACCAGCAGGCCGATGGTCGCCGTGCTACGAGCCTTCAGCGAACGCGCCACGGCACTGGGCACATAGTCGAGCTCGACAATCGCGGCCTCCACTTTCTGCCGCACCTGCTCGCTGACCGGTCGGGTCTTGTTCAATACATGGGACACCGTGGTATAGGAAATACCCGCCAATGCCGCGACATCTTTGATGGTTGCCATGTTGTCAGTTCCGCCGGCCTGCACGCCGGCTACGGTAAGTGTCGAGCACCACGGCAATGACGATCACCGCCCCGGTGATGATGCGCTTGGTCGGTTCGCTGGCACCGATCTGCGCCAGCCCCGCGGCCAGTACGGAAATGATCAGCACGCCGAAGAAGGTGCTGATGACCGAGCCACGCCCGCCCATCAGGCTGGTGCCGCCGATCACCACGGCGGCAATGACCTGCAGTTCCAGGCCAGAGCCGGCATTCGGGTCGGCCGCTTCCAACCGGGAAATCTGGAACAGCGCAGCCAGCCCGGCCAGCAGGCCCATCAGCGCGAACACCAGCACTTTGTAGGGCCGTGGGTCGATACCTGCCAGGCGCACGGCCTCTTCATTGGTGCCGATGCCGATCAGGTAGCGGCCGAACACCGTGCGGGTCAGTACCAGGTGGGCCAGCACGATCACCAGCAAGCCGATGATGAACGCTGGCGAGATGTCAAAGGCGACCGGGTCGGAGAACCAGGCATAGGCATCGCCGATATAGGCGGTGCGCGAGTCGGTGAACTGGTAGGCCAGGCCACGGGCCATTTCCAGCACGCCGAGCGAGACGATGAACGACGGGATGCGCCAGGCCACGGTCACGCTGCCAGTGATGCTGCCGGCCAGCGCAGCCACGGCCATGCCCAGCAGCGCGGCGGGTAGCACGCCCCAGCCCCAACCGAGCATCGCCACGCTCACCGTAGACGCGGCCAGGGCCAGCACCGACCCCACCGACAGGTCGATACCGCCGATGATCAGCACGAAGGTCATGCCGACCGCCAGTACCATCAGGTCCGGGATCTGGTTGGCCAATGTACTGAAAGTGTTGTACGACCAGAAGTGGCTGCTGAGGAACGAGAAGAGCACGATCATCGCCAGCAAGGCGCCGGCCAGGCCCAGGTAGGTGCCCAGGCCATAATAGGAACCGTTGCGGCGCACGGCGTCGCCTTGGCTGTCGAGCGGTGTGGTTTTCATACGTCCATCCTGGGGGCTGCCTCATGCAGCAGAGCGTCACGTTTCTGATAACCGGCAAAGGCTGCCGCCAACAGTTGATCCTGCGTCCAGTGCTCACGGTCGAAGGTGTCGATCAGGCGGCCGGCAGACAGCACGGCGATGCGGTCGCAGATCAACATCAATTCGCGCAGGTCGCTGGACACCACCACCAGGGCCTTGCCTTGGCGTGCCAGCTCGGCCAGCAGGCCGTAGATGTCGAACTTGGCACCGACATCGATGCCCCGGGTGGGCTCGTCGAACAGCAGCACCTGGCAGTCGCGCTCCAGCCAACGGCCGATCACGACCTTCTGCTGGTTGCCACCCGACAGCTCGCCAACCACCTGCTGCGCACCGGCGCTGCGAATACGCATGGCCTGGATCTGGCGCTCGGCCAAGGCCCTTTCCGCCTCGCCGTCGAGCACGCCGGCCCGTGACACGGCGCCAAGGTTGCCCAAGGCAATGTTGGCGCTGATCGACTGGCTCAGCAGCAGGCCCTCGCCTTTGCGGTCTTCGGTGATCAAGGCTATGCCTGCGCGCACGGCCGCCTTGGGCGAGTCGATGGTCACCGGCTGCGGTGGCTGGCCCAATGCGATGCTGCCGCTGTCAGCACGGTCGGCGCCGTAGATCAGGCGCAACAACTCGGTGCGGCCCGCGCCGATCAGGCCGGAGATGCCGAATATCTCCCCTGCCCTGACCTCGAAAGATACCTCGCGCACCTTGTCGCTGCGGGTAAGCCGCTCGACCTTGAGCAAGGGTCCGCCAAGCTGCCGCCGGCCCAGGTCGATGTGCTCGCCCAGTTCGCGGCCCACCATGAGGTTGACCAGTTCGGCGCTGCTGTAGCGCTGGATGGGCTCGTCACACACCTGCCTGCCGTCGCGCAGTACGACGATCCGCTGGGCCACGCGCTGCAGCTCTTCCAGGCGGTGAGAGATGTACACGATGGCCACCCCGCGCGCGCGCAGGCGGTCGATCTGGGTGAACAGCAGCTCCACTTCGCGCGCGGTCAGCATCGCGGTGGGTTCGTCGAAGATCAGCACGTGGCAGTCGCCGATCAGGTTACGGGCGATTTCGACCATTTGCTGGTGGCCGATACCCAGTTCGCCGACTGGGGTATCCGGGTCGATGGCATCGAGCCCGACCCTGGCCATGGCCGCCGTGGCCAACTGGCGCAGGCGTTTGTGGTTGATCCAGCCAAAACGGCTGGGCAGGTTGTCGAGAAACAGGTTTTCCGCCACGGTCAAGGTTGGCAGCAGGTTCAGTTCCTGCATGACCATGCGCACGCCAAGGCGCTCGGCCTCGCTGCGGCTGGCGGGGGCGTAGGCCTGGCCGCGGTAGGTCATGTGCCCGGTGGTGGGGGTTTCCAGGCCGCTGATCAACTTGGACAGCGTGCTCTTGCCCGCACCGTTCTCGCCGGTCAGGGCCAGCACTTCGCCGGCCCGCAGATTCAGGCTGACCTCGCCCAGCACCGGCTGGGCGTAGGTCTTGCCAAGGCCGCTGGCAGCGAGCACCACTTCATTGGCCGATGCAGGCATGGCCGGTTCTCCTGGCAGGGTCGGGGCTACTTGGTAACGAGCTTGACTGGGGTCTGGATGACGTTGTCGGCATCCACGTCAGGCTTTTCGCCTTTGACCATTTTCAATGCTGCCTGAATACCGAATACGGCTTGCTGGCTGGCTGCCTGGTCAAGGGTGGCGAGCACGCGGCCATCGGCCAGCATGGGCTTGATGGCGTTGATATTGTCATAGCCGACCACTTGCACCTGGCCCGCCTTGCCGGCGGCACGCACAGCCGAAACCGCACCCAGCGCCATGCTGTCGTTACCGGCCAGCAGGGCCTTCAGGTCGGGGTATTCGTTGAGCATGGAAGCGGCGACGGCGTTGCCTTTGTCGATCTCCCAGTTACCGCTTTGGACCGAGACGATGTTCATTTTGGCGGCTTCCATGGCGTCCTTGAAGCCTGCAGTGCGCTGCTGGGCGTTGGTGGTGGTTGGCACCCCTTCGATGATGCCCACCTGGTCACCGGCCTTGAGCTTCTGTTGGGCCAGGTACTCGCCCACCATACGCGCGCCTTTGCGGTTGTCAGGGCCGACGAAGGGCACGCTGATGCCTTTGCTCTTGAGCAGCTCTGGGTCCAGGCGGTTATCGATGTTGATCACCACCACGCCTTTGTCCATGGCTTTCTTCACCGCTGATACCAACGCCTTGGAATCGGCCGGGGCAATCACCAGCGCCTTGGCGCCGGCGTTGACCATTTGCTCGACGATGCGGATCTGTTCGCCAGTGTCGGTTTCGTTCTTGATGCCGTTGGCAATCAAATCAAACTCAGCGGCGTGGCTTTTCTGGTAGTCCTTGGCACCGTCTTCCATGGTGCGGAAGAACTCGTTGGCCAGCGATTTCATGACCAGGGCGACCTTGGGCTTGTCTTCGGCGTGGGCGGCAGAAAACGGCAAGGCAAGGGAGAGTGAGGAAACGACAGCGAGGGCCAGCAGACGACCGGGGAACGGCAGTTTCATGGACGATGACTCCGAATCTTGTTTTTTTATCGGATCGCAAACGTTTGCGGTACGTAACTATGGAAACAGTAGCAGGGTTTGTCAAATCCGTTTTTCAGGTCAGCGGCCGAAACCGTTGGCGCTGATTATCCAGAATCTTTCCGCAAAACCGAACACCTTTTCCTACGCCTGTTCGGATTCTCGAATGGAACACTACCCCCGCAACGCCCCCCCCTAGGTCGAGCCGGGCTGCGCTGCACCTGCGCCAACCTGCACTGCGGCCGTGGTTTCGGGGCTGCTGCGCACAGCACTGCAACACACAGCGGTGCCTGCACCACTGCGCGCGCAAGCTGGTATGAAAGATGCCTTGCAAGCTGCGCGATTCAAAAACCATCTCATTTGGAAGAGAGCACAAGAACGATGAATGCCGCACTGAAAACCTTTGCCCCCAGCGCCCTCACCCTGCTGCTGGTCCTGCCCACCGCCGCCTCGGCCAAGGAAGCCGAAACCCGGCAGAAACTGGCCAACGTGGTCATCCTCGCCACCGGTGGCACCATCGCCGGCGCTGGCGCCAGCGCCGCCAACAGCGCCACCTACCAGGCTGCCAAGCTGGGGGTGGACAAGCTGATCGCCGGCGTGCCGGAGCTCGCTGACATCGCCAATGTGCGCGGCGAGCAGGTGATGCAGATCGCCTCGGAAAGCATCAGCAACGATGACCTGCTGAAGCTGGCCAAACGCGTCGCCGAACTGGCCGACAGCAAGGATGTGGACGGTATCGTCATCACCCACGGTACCGACACGCTTGAAGAAACCGCCTACTTCCTCAACCTGGTCGAGAAGACCGACAAGCCAATCGTGGTAGTCGGCTCGATGCGCCCGGGCACCGCCATGTCCGCCGACGGCATGCTCAACCTCTACAATGCAGTGGCCGTGGCCGGCGACCAGCAGTCGCGAGGCAAGGGCGTGCTGGTGACCATGAACGACGAGATCCAGTCTGGCCGTGACGTGAGCAAGGCCGTCAACATCAAGACTGAAGCGTTCAAGAGCGCATGGGGGCCAATGGGCATGGTCGTGGAAGGCAAGTCGTACTGGTTCCGCCTGCCGGCCAAGCGTCACACGGTCAACTCCGAGTTCGACATCAAACAGATCAGCAGCCTGCCGCAGGTCGACATTGCCTATGGCTATGGCAACGTGACCGACACTGCCTACAAAGCGTTGGCGCAACATGGCGCCAAGGCGCTGATCCACGCCGGTACCGGCAATGGCTCGGTGTCTTCACGGGTAGTGCCGGCGCTGCAGGAACTGCGCAAGGAGGGTGTGCAGATCATTCGCTCGTCGCACGTCAACCAGGGTGGCCTCGTGCTGCGTAACGCCGAACAGCCAGATGACAAGAACGACTGGGTGGTGGCACACGACCTGAACCCGCAGAAGGCGCGGATTCTGGCCATGGTGGCAATGACCAAGACCCAGGACAGCAAGGAGCTGCAGCGGATCTTCTGGGAGTACTGATACCCCAGCAACCTCAGCAGCCACAGGCTGCTGAGGCCCGCTTCACGGTTGCCTAGAGGGCCATGACCATTTCGTGCCAGGCCATGCCGCCGTGGTCGGAGGGCGAAGGCCGCACGTACTGGTAGCCCATCTTGCGGTACAGCTCGACATGCTGCTCCTTGCACATCAGGTGAATGGTCTGCTTGCCTTGCGCCTTGGTCCGCGCAATGAATTCGTCCATCAGCCGCTTGGCGTAGCCTTTGCCCTGGTGCGCGGGGTCCACCACCACCGACATGATCACCACATTGGCTGCCAGCGGGTCATGCCCGACCAAGTCTTTGAACGCCTCGTCAGCCATCACCACGGCATGGGCACAGCCGCTGTTGATGAACCCCACGATGCCGCCCTGCTCTTCGAGCAACAGGAAGCCTTGTGGGTACTGGCTGATACGGGTGCGTATCTTTTCCAGGGTGGCCGCCTCGTCGCCCTCGTAGGCACTCACCTCAATCTGGTAGCAGCGCTCGGCGTCGGTCATGACGGGCTGGCGGAATTGCAGGTTGCTCATGGGCAGGCTCCGGGTACCAAAATGGCAAGCCGGCCATTCTAAACCGCTGGCTGGCATGCGCGCAGCCGTTGCAAGGCATTTTGGCCACAGCGCTCTGCCACCGCGAAGCAGTACGGCTCAACCGTACAGGTAGTCGATATCCTTGTAGGCCAGCGGCGGCACCTGGCCCATCAGGAAGTCACGCAGCTTGTGCATCTGCCGCGCCTTGGGGCTGGCCTTGAGCCAGGTCATGTAGTACCCGTCGCCGGTGGCCACGGCATGCTTGAATGGCGTAACCAGGCGCCCGGCCGCCAGGTCGGCACTGGCCAGTACCAGGTCGACGACCGAAATGCCCAGGCCCTGCTGTGCAGCCGAAATGCCCTGGTCCAGCGTGTCGAATACCTGCCCCTGGTCGATACTGATGTGCAGCGCGTCCATCCGCGCCAACCAGCGCCGCCAGTCGCGCCGGTCGGGGGAAGGGTGCAGGAACTCGCACTGCGGCAGGTCGCTGAGGGCTGGCTGCGCTTGCGCCATGTAATCGGGGTGGCATACCGGTATCAGCCACTCGTCGAACAGCTTGAAGCTGTCGATGTCGGCAGGGAAGCGCCCGCTGGCCAGAAGAATGGCGCAGTCGTAAGGCTCGGAATAGAAGTCGACGGTGTCGATGTCCATCCACACGCTCGACAGCTGCACGCTGCAGTGGTCTTCGTGCTTCTTGAATGCATCCAGCGCCCGCAACAACCAGCGTACAGTCAGCGTGGAAGGCGCCTTCAGGCGCAAGCCATAACGGTCCTGGCGCAACAACGCGCAGGCATTTTCGATGATCTTGAAGCCCACTTTCAGTTCCTGGGCCAGCACGCGGCCATGCTCGGTCAGGCTCAGCTTGGGCCCACGGCGCTCGAACAGGTCGCAACCAAACATGGCTTCGAGGGTCTTGATGTGGTGGCTGACTGCACCCTGGGTCAAGGCAAGCTCTTCGGCCGCACGGGTGAAGGAGCCATAGCGTGACGCCACCTCGAAGGCACGCAATGCGTGCAGGGCCTGGATGCGTTCCGACATGGCGATATCCCGAGCATGAGTGAGACTAATAGTAGGTCATAGTTCCACGCGTTTTACAACGTGAAGTGCGTCTCGGAAAATGCAGGTAAAAAACAAATATAACCAAGATCCTGCCTGCATATGACTGGAACGTTCATTTAAATTCACGCCTGGGGAAATCATGTTTACGGGATATGGAAATTGCTATCGCCTGGATGCGCTAGAGCTCGCCGCTGAACATGGTCATGACATGCAACACTGGACGTACACCACCGTAGAACAATTTCGCACCATTCTCGCCAACCCCGAATTTCCGTGCCTGTTCGGCCGCAAGGCGGTAAACGGCGAAACCTGTTACATCCTGTTCGCACGCGCCGAGCAACTGTCGGATGATATCGCACAGGGCCTGGCCGATTATGTGCGCCTCATCGCACCTGTCACACCCCGGCAGCGCATCGGCAGCCCACTGGTGGTGTTTCTGCAGACTGCAGCCGACAGCAGCCTGAGCGAACAGCAGGCGCTGGCCTGGAAGGTGCTGCGCGGGGTGCATGCGCGCGACCCTCACCCCTGGCCACAGGGCATACCGACCGACCCCGCCGATACCGGCTGGTCGTTCTGCTACGCCGGCATGCCGCTGTTCATCAACATGAACTTCCCCGGCCACCAGCGCATGAAAAGCCGCAACCTGGGCCAACACATCACCTTCGTCATCAACCCCCGGGAAAACTTCGACGAAGTGGCCGACACCCGCAGCGAAAGCGGCCGGCGCATCCGCGCGCGCATCCGCGAGCGGGTACACCACTACAACGATGGCGTCGTGCCCGACACCCTTGGCGCTTTTGGCGATGCCAACAACTACGAATGGAAGCAGTACCAGCTGCAGGAGGCAGGTTCGCTGAACCCGTCGCGCTGCCCGTTTCATACCCACACCGCACACCAGCCGACACCCGACATACTGATCGAGAACTGACCGTGAATACCGCACTCACCGCCACTTATGCCCTCACCGTCCTGCTGCTGATCGCCACGCCCGGCCCAGTGGTGGCACTGATCGTCAACACTGCGGCCGCTTCGGGCTCGCGCAAGGCCATGTTCACCGCCGTCGGCACCAACTGGGCGTCCCTGGTGCTGATTGGCGCAGCCGCCTGGATCATCCTCACCAGCGCGGCCATCGACAAGACCTGGCTCAACATCATGAGCCTGCTGGGCTGCCTGTTCATCGGCCACATTGCCGTGGGTACCCTGCGCGAGGCGCTGCAGGCGCCGGCTGCAGCGGCCTCGAACGAGGCCCCTAACGAGGCGGCCAAGCCCGGCCGTGGCGGGTTGCTGCAAGGGTTCATGGTGGGCATTTCCAACCCGAAGGACATCATCTTCTTCATCGCCTTCTTCCCGCAGTTCATCCAGATCACCGAGTCGTTCGGCAAAAGCATGGTGGTCCTGTCGCTGCTCTGGGTGGCCATCGACTTCGCCGTGCTCAGCCTGTACATCTTCGCCATCGGCAAGATCGCCTCGCAGCGTAGCAACCGGGTCATCAGCCTGGCGTCCGGCGTGGCGCTGCTGCTGATCGCCGCAGGCGGCCTGCTGTACAACCTGAAAGAACTGGCGGCCTGAAACTGCTGTGCACCCTACGGCGCCATTGAAGGAGCATTCATGAACTCCACCCGCACCAGCCCGCCTCCTTCGCCGCTGCCACAGGACTACCAGCGCTTTCTGCTGCGCGGCAGCCGCCGTGCGCCACACACCGTGCATGTGCACGAAACCGGCTACCGCTCTGGCACCATCAACACCGATGCCCTGGGCCTGCGCTACAGCCATTGCGCCGGCAAGCGCTTTTCTGCGGGCGAGCGCGGCGGCGCTTCACGCATCAACTTGCTGGTGGGCGGCTCGACAGCCCTGGGCATCGGCGCCAGCTCCGACGAGCACACCGTGGCTTCGCACCTGTCGATGCTCACTGGCGAAGTCTGGCTGAGCCTGGCCGGCTGCGGGCTCAATGCCAGCCAGGAGCTGCTGTTGTTCCTGACCCACCAGCATCGCCTGGGCCAGCTCGGCCACGTGGTCGTGCTCAGCGGCCTGAACAGCCTGGCCCACGAAGCCCTGTGCGAAGTGCTTGCCAGCCCCGCAGCAGCCCATGGCAAGGCTTACCAGGACTTTCTCAACAGCTTCAGCGAAGGCCTGCAGCCTGCCACCGCCGCCCGCCGGCAATCGTTGTGGCGGCGCATTGGTCAAGCCTTGGCGCCGCCGCCGCCAGCCGAAGCCGTGGGCAGTTGGCCGCTATCCGCCCCGGAGAAGCGCCTGGCTCGCGCCGCCGACACCATTGGCCGCACGCTGCGGCAATGGGACCGGTTGCTGGCCGACAGCCATGCCACCCTGACCTTCATCCTGCAGCCGTTGCTGCCCTGGTGCCGGGAAACCCTGCCGGCCGGCGAACAGGCCATGTTGGCGGCACTGGAGCAGCAGCCGGGCAACTTCGACCGGCTGCTCGAAGGCGCGTTCGACAGCCAACTGCACTCGGCGTTTTTCCGCCGCATCAAGAGCCAGGCCGATCCGGTCCCCTGCTACGACATGAACGGCATGCTCAGCAGCTCGCCCGTGTTCGGGGCAGATTTGTTCATCGATCGCCTGCACCTGAACGACCTGGGCAACAATGCCTTGGCCAAGGTGATCACCGCCAAGCTGGGCCTGGCCCAGGAAAAACACGCCCAGCGTAATGTCACCCCTATCAGACTCGTCTGACATTTGCACAGCGGCCTTTCGGCCAGGCCCCTTGGCTGGCTAGAATACGTGGTCGTTCCGATTTCCCCGAGGCGCAATGCTTGACCGCCATGACCGTCGAAACCGTGCACTCTCACCTGGCCGCCCATGGGGTTCACCTGTGAGCCTGGCCATGCGCCTGCCCGCGCTGCTGGTTGCGTTACTGCCGCTGGCTGCCCAGGCGCTGGAGGTTAATATCGACCCGCATGCCGACCTGCTCTACCGCCAGGCGTTGCCATTGCTGGAACAGGCCGACAATCAGGAAGAAGGCAGCAGCACCCTGCGCACGTCGCTGGGCGCCGACGCGGAGCTCAGCCGCCAGGGGCAGGCAATGGCTCACACCTTGCCTACAGCGGTGGCCCTGTTGAAAAAGTCGGTCGAGCTGGGCCACCCGGTCGCCCAGTACCGGTTGGCCCTGTACTACATGACCTACCTTCCCGCGGCGCAGATCCCTGAAGCTGCCTGCCCGTTGCTCGAAGCCAGCCTAAAGCAGGGCTTTGCCGCACCCGCACCGGCCATCGCCACTTGGTGCCAGCCCTACAATGCCAGTAGCGATTACCGCACAGCCCTGGAGGCCATCCCCAGCATGGCCACCGTGTACGCCCCCTATTACCCGCAGCCTGCCACTCACCTGGCCTGCCGACGCAACCAGCCACAAGGCCTGGAAATGCTGTGGGGGCGCCAGCGTGACTACCAGGCCGAGGTGTACCGCCTGCTCAGCGAACTGGACCCACAGCACCGGTTGAGCCTGCTGCAGAAGGCGGTCGACATCAATGGCTGCGTGACAGCGCAGCAACACCTGACCCGGCACCCCTAGCTGGTGCCCGGGGGCATTACGGGCGCTCACGCCAAAAGCGCTGTCGACCAGCAAGATCGTTCAAGCCAACCCCCTGACCGTCTGGCATGCTGGCCTGCCCTGTAAACGCATTGCAGATACCATGCCCACCATTGCTCGCCAAGCCTTTCTCCACGGCGCCATCGCCATCCTGCCGCTGTCCCTTGCCGTCGCCCCTTGGGGCCTGCTCGCCGGGTCGATGGCCATCGAGGCCAACCTAAGCCCTTGGCAGGGCCAAGGGCTGTCGGCCATCGTCTTTGCCGGCGCCGCGCAACTGGTGGCCATCGGCATGCTCAAGGGCGGCGCGAACCTGGCATCGATACTGCTGACCACTTTGCTGTTGACCTCACAGCACCTGCTGTATGGCCTGTCGATGCGCCCAGTGCTGTCCAACCAGCCGCTGCGCTGGCGGCTGGGCCTAGGCTTTCTGTTGACCGACGAATTCTTCGCCCTGACCAGCCAGTACGAGCAGCAGCAGTTCAACCGCTGGTACGCGTTAGGGGTGGGCCTGACCTTCTACGTTGCCTGGAACCTGTTCACCCTGGCCGGTATCCTGCTGGGCCAGAGCATTCCACACCTGGACCAGTACGGGCTGGACTTTTCCATCGTCGCCACCTTCGTGGCCTTGATCGCGCCGCTGGTGCGCAACCTCGCCACGCTGGCGTGCGTAGCCGTGTCGCTGTTCTGCTCGGTATTGTTCAGCTACTGGCACTGGGAGACCGCCCTGGTCGCCGCCGGGTTGCTGGGCATGAGCGCCGGTTTCATCTGCCAGAAATTTGCCGGAGCACGCACATGACCTGGGTGCTGATTTTTGCCATGGGGGCCATCGTGTTTCTCAACCGCTACGCGTTTCTGGAGCCACGCCTGCCCTTACGGCTTAGCTCCAACGCGCGGCAATTTCTGGGCTTTGCCGTGCCGGGCATGCTCACGGCCATCTGCGGCCCCATCATTTTCCTGCCCGAGCACCAGCTCGAACTGAGCCTGCTCAACCCCTACCTGCTGGGCTCACTGGCGGCCATCACCTTGGTGCTGTTGACCCGCAGCGTAGTGCTGAGCATGCTGGTGAGCATGTTGATCTTCTTCCTTTTGCGCAGTTGGCTGGCATGAGCGAGGCACTGCGCGAGCAGACACACCTTTGGCAGGCGCCAGCGCTGGGCGACGTCGAGATGCTGCACGCGCGTTACGTTCAGCAACGCTTCGCCCCGCACGTCCACGAGGGTTATGTGTTCACCGTGATCGAGTCCGGCGCCCAGCGTTTCTGGCACCGCGGCAGCGAGCACCTGGCCCCGGTCGGCAGCATGGTGCTGATCAATCCGGACGAACTGCACACCGGCGCCACCGCTCACGAAGCAGGTTGGCGCTATCGCGGTTTCTACCCCGATCATGAACGGGTCACAGGGGTGCTCGAGGAACTGGAGCTGGGGCGTCACGGCATGCCCAGCTTCAAGGCCAGCGTGATCCAAGACCCTGCGCTGGCCGTTGCATTCAGTCAACTGCACCAGTTGTCAGAAGCCGGTGCCAGCGCCCTGCAGCAGCAAACCGCCTGGCGCCAGGCGGTGCTGGCGCTGGTGCAGCGCCATGGGCAATGCGCGGCGCCTTCGGCCCCGGGCCAAGAGCCCCTGGCAGTGGCCCGCGCGCGCGAACTGCTGGAAAGCCGGCTGGCCGACCCGCCTTCGCTGGAGGCGCTGGCAGCGGCGGTCAACCTGTCGCCATTTCACTTCGCCCGGGTGTTTCGCCAGGCTACCGGCCTGCCGCCGCATGCCTGGCTCAAACAGCGGCGCCTGGCCCGTGCACGGGAAATGCTGAAAAGCGGCCTGGTAGCGTCGCAGGTCGCGTTCGACCTGGGCTTTGCCGACCAGAGCCACCTGAGCCGGCAGTTCAAGCAGGCCTACGGCGTGCCGCCGGGCGTTTATCGCAGCGCCTGGAGGTCAGGCTGAGCTGTGGCACCTCGCCACAGGCAGGCCGCCTAGCCACTGCTACACTAACAGGGCTGAACGGAGGATCCTGCCATGTCCCAAAGAGAGCTCACCACCCTACTGTCGCTGATGAACCAGCGCCAGGCCTGCCTGAGTAGCGCGTGCAAGGAGATTGCCGACTGGATCGACCGGCAGGGCGATGTGCCCGCCGCAGGCAAGATTCGCGCGAGTTTACGGGCGCTGGAAGCCGACGAGGCGCAAGTCCGCAAGACCTTGACCTCGCTGACCCTCGACCGGCCACTGCCCAAGTTTCGCAGTTGACCGGCGCGCCAAGGCTGCCTTGCTGGAACCTGTCAGTGCTGCATGTGCATGTGGTCGTGGCCGCCGCCCGCCTCGGCGGTGAGCGCGCGCACTTCAGCCTGCACTTCCACGGTTTCCTTGGCGCCTTTGGCGTCTTCGATGGTCAGGCTCAGCGGTACTTTTTCGCCTTCCTTGACCTGGCCGTTCAGGCCCATCAGCATCACATGCAGGCCATTTGGGTCCAGCGTAACGGCTTTGCCCGCGGGTAGCTCGACAGCCTTCACCTCACGCATGCCCATCACATCGCCGTTCATGGTCATTTCGTGTACCTGAACGGTCTTGGCAACTGGCGACGCCACGCTCACCAGCTTGCTGTCGCTGCTGGCGGTCAGGGTCATGAATGCGCCGGTGGACTGCTGGTGCGGCACGCTGGCACGCACCCAGGCTTCACTCACGGTGGTCTGGGCGAGGGCCGGCAGTGCCAGCCCGGCAAGGGCCAGGGCAGCCAGGCCGCGTTTGATCGGTTGCATCAACATTCAGCAGATCTCCATCAGGGTGACCAGGTCTTCGGCGCATTCCTTGGCAGTCAGGGAATGGCCCAGGCTCAGGCGCAGGGTGCCACGTGTATCGTAGACGTAGCTGGTGGACGAATGAGAAATGGTGTAGGTGTCCCCGGCCGGGACTTTCTCGTAGAACACCTTGAATTCCTTGGCTACTGCAGCAATTTCTTCGGGGGTGCCGGTCAGTGCGATGAACGTGGGGTCAAAGGCCTTGACGTAGGCATCGAGCACCTCGGGGGTGTCGCGCTCCGGGTCCAGGGTGATGAACACCACTTGGAACAAGTCGCGGTCGCGGCCGCGCAGCGTCTTGCGGATCTGCGCCGCACGCGCCAGCGTGGTGGGGCAGACCGCCGGGCACTGGGTGAAGCCGAAGAAAATCATGGGCATGCTGCCGTAAAAGCTCGACAGGGTGCGCACGTTGCCTTGCGGGTCCTTGAGGCTGAACTTGCGCCCGAGGATCTCATTGCTCATGTTCTTGCCGTACTTGAACTCGAGCCCCCGCGCCGGGCTGCAGCCCGCCAGCAGGCCGAGCCCGAGAACGCCCATGCCGGCGACGACTGCCCGCCGGCTATATAGATCATTCATGAAACCATCCTTTACAGGGAAGGTGCCGGCCCTTGGGACGGGCCAGTCGAAAAACCGGGGCATTCTGGCATGAGACCCAGAGGGGTTCTACCCGACCTGGGCAGGTAGAGCCTGCAGCCCTTGAAATACGGGCTGCGGCCTGTTGTCGCAGGGCTTGAAAACGTAACACTTTATTGCTAAGTGCGGGGACTTTAGCGGCCTGTTCAGACCCGGCCTCGTGTCGCGATCGGGCTGCAACGCAGCCCGAGCAAGCATGCGCCATGGCAACGGTGAGGCTGCAGCCCCGCAGCCGCCGGAAGGCTTAGTAGTAGGCGTTTTCTTTCTGGCTGTGGTCAGTCACGTCACGCACGCCCTTCAGCTCCGGGATACGCTCGAGCAGGGTGCGCTCGATGCCTTCTTTCAACGTTACGTCAGCCTGGCCGCACCCTTGGCAACCACCGCCAAACTGCAGCACAGCAATGCCGTCGTCCACTACATCTACCAGGCTGACCTGGCCGCCATGGCTGGCCAGACCAGGGTTGATCTCGGTCTGCAGGTAGTAGTTGATACGCTCGTTGATCGGGCTGTCTTCATTGACCATCGGCACCTTGGCGTTCGGCGCCTTGATGGTCAGCTGGCCACCCATGCGGTCGGTGGCGTAATCGACCAGGGCATCTTCCAGGAACGGCACGCTGACCGCATCCAGGTAAGCGGTAAAGCTCTTGAGGCCAACGGCGGTGTCGTCAGGCTTCTCTTCGCCCGGCTTGCAGTAGGCGATGCAGGTTTCGGCGTACTGGGTGCCCGGCTGGGTGATGAAAATACGAATGCCGATGCCAGGCGTGTTCTGCTTGGAGAGCAGATCGGCCAGGTAGTCATGGGCGGCGTCGGTAATGGTTATAGCGCTCATGTAGGTTCCTCACAGACTTGCCGCCAAGTGTACGCCAACCGGCGCATCGAACAAAGTCCTAGTATTTGACTCGGGAAAGCGCATAGGCCGGCTCGCCCCCTCGCGGCGCCGCCAGCCACGCCTGCATGCGCCGGTACAGGCCACGTTCCAGCCAGCAATAGCTGAACCACGACATTAGTCCAATGGACGGCACGCACACCGCGAATACCCAGTAAGGATTCAACTGCAGCCGCTGGCTGGCGAACCAGCCGGCATACAGCACCAGCACATGGATCAGGTACACGGAATACGAGCAGTCGCCCAGCGCCTTGAGCAGCCGGTTGCCTTTGAACATCGGTTCCAGGGCGATGAAGGCCAGCACGATCATTGCGCTCGGCACGCCCCAATGCAGCAAACGCTGCGATGCATCGAGGTGATAGATGGCCAGGCCTGCCGCCCCCAGCAACAGCAACGCCAGCACCCGGCCCTGGCGGATCAGCCCATGGCGGTACAAGACCCCAAGGCCGATGCCGAGCAAGAACTCATAGATGATGTCGTTGTTGTAAAAGTGGCTGAGCAAGCCGAACCGCCCCAGCACCTCGCTGACCAGCAGCAAGGCGCCAGCCACCATCAACAGGTGGTGACGTTTGCGCACAAGGAAAGCCAGGCCGAACAACAGGTAGAAGAACATCTCGAAGTTCAGCGTCCAGCCCACGTTCAAGGTGGGATACAGGCCATAACCGCCGGGGTTCTCCGCCGGGATGAACAGCAGCGACAGCAGCAGGTGATGCCAACTGAACACCTGGTGCGGCATCCATTGGCTGAACGCCAGCAACAACAAGGCCATCAGGGCCGTATAGAACCAGTAGGCGGGAACGATGCGCAGCACCCGGTTGAGCAGAAACTGGCGCGGCTCGACCGGCTTGTCGCAGGTCGACAGGTAGATAACCAGCCCACTGATCACGAAGAAGATGTCCACGCCCACGGCGCCGCGGTCAGTGAGCAATTGGCCGACGGGGCCCGTGGCATGGAAATCGAAGAAGATCTGCATGAAATGGTGGCAGACCACCACCCAAGCGGCGAACGCCCGCAATGCCTGAAGCGAATACAACATGAAAGAACCTGCGCTTTTCGGTGCATTGAGGCCCGTATCGGCTGCGTGAGCACCGATACAGGCCACCTAACACTTTCCGACCGCAGGTGTATCGGAAAGGTCAGCCAAACCGATCAGAGGTTTTCGTAGCGATTCATGTCCAGCACCCCGGCCTCGAGCGGCTCGGTTTCCTTGATGTAGCTGTTCAGGTCATGGAAGTAGCGCCAGAACTCGGGGTGGCTGCGGCGCACGCCCCAGCGCATGACAATGCGTTCGAACTTCGCCGCATCGTCCTTCGCGTACTCCATGTCCTCGACGAATTCCGGCACATCCTTGGTCGGGATGTTGAACATGAAGTTGGGGTAACTGCTGAGCACACCGGGGTACAGGGTCAGGGTGTCCAGGCCAGGCTGGTAGCGATAGGCCTCGCCAAGCAGGAAGGCCACGTTGCTGTGCGCGCGATTGCGTAGCAGGCTGTACACCTGGCGCTGGCCGCCCTGCCCTTCGATGCGCAACATCGTCGCCTCGGGCAGCTGGTTGATCACCTTCAGCCCGGCCGCCGGGCGCGAGACCAGGCGGCTTAGCGACTGCTCGGCATTGCGGAACTCTTCGCTCATTTGCGGCCGCGAGCAGAAGGCGCCCTGGCAGCGGTTGATCGGGTCGGGCGCGGCATTCAGGCTGCCGGTGCGCTGCAACAGCTTGAGGCCGAAGTCGCGCGTGGGGTTGCGCGGGTCAAGCTTGATACCGCTCGGCGTGTCACTGTCGATGTCCTCGTAGTCCAGCCACATCTTGACCTTGCCGCTGTTCTGGTACCAGTCGCCAAGAATCGCCTTGCGCTGGTCTGCCGGCATCAGGCGCAGGAAATTGACCTCGGCACCGTTGCGGATCAGGTCGAAGTACAGGCGCGTCTGCAACTGGTGGGACACGTTGCCATACACATCGAAATTGACTGCCAGCTGGTAATAGGTGCGTTCGAGCAGTGGGTAGTCGAACAGCCAGACGGTAAGGGGCACGTCGCCGACCAGGCCCTTGGTTACCGAGGCGCTGTCGAAATGACGGAATATGCTCAGCAAGGCATTGTCGTTACCGGCCCACAGCGTCGCCCAGCCTGGGGCCGGCAGCTCGGCATAGGCTTCCCGGCGCAGCTTTTCATAGGCGTTGCGCTTGTCGCGGTACGCGTGCCACAGGCTCAGCACACTGCCCACGTCGTCGTTCTGGCCTGGCATGGCCAGCAACGGCGTGGCTTCGCCGCGGTAGTGCGCATCGGTGATGTAGCGGTCGTGCGCGGGCTCCTGGAACAATGCCCAGAAGTTGTCGCGAATGACGTCGGTGGCGATCTGCCCCCGGCAAACAGGCCCGCGGATGAAGGTGCGCACGAAGTACTCGGCGTTATCCAGCATGAACTGGTAGCGCGCCACCGCCGGGATGGCCTCGAAGGTTTCGAACGGGTTGGCGCGGTGGCGTGGGCCATAGCCGGGCAGCGCGCTGGCATGCCAGTCACCGGCATAGAACAGCTGCTTCACCCGCTTGAGCTTTTGCGGCCCCATTGGGTAGGTGATGTGCGTCTTGTGCACGATCACGCCCTGCACCGGGATCAACCGGTAGTAGAAGTCGGTACCGGGCGGGTCGTTGGGCCGCCGCGTGGCGATGATGTCTGCTGGCTGGCCGCTTGGCGTGCGCGAGCGCACCCACTGGAAGAAATGACCCTGCTCACCCCCTGTAAAATAGATATGCGCCAGGAACAGGTGCTCGTACAGCCAGCGGCCAACCAGCGCTTCGGTGGAGCCTGGGCGGTTGAGCAGTTCCTCCCATTCGGCGATTTGCCGGGCTTCGGCAGCGCTGGGTTGGATCGGCTGGTACTCGACCGGCGCGCCGGCGGCCAGCCAACGGCGCATGGTGTCGTATTCCTGGTCCGTCAACCCGGTCACGGCCAGCGGCATGCCTTCCTTGGGATGGGCGCCGGCGTAGGCATCGAACTCATGGGGCAAGGGGCACATGTTGTTGCGGTTCAGGCCCAGGACGATCTCGTCAGGCACCTTGGCATTGGGCGTGAGTGGCGTCTTGTGCCCCAGTTCGAGCATGCGCGCCATCAGCGCGGCCTGGCTGCCCTGGTTGTCGAGCACCGAGTAGAAGCCTTTCTTGCGCCACTCGCTCTCGCTGTGGGCGTCGTAGAACAGCCGCGTGGTGGGCACTGCCTGGCTGCGCTCGCCCTGGTACACCGGAACCTTGCTGGCCCCGCGTACTGCGCCTTCGGGGCTTTCCAGCTTCAGTTGGCAGGCGGCATCGTTGCAGGCGTGGCAGGCCACGCATTTCTCGGTGAAAATGGGTTGGATGTCCCGGGTGTAGGATATGGCCGGGCTCGACTGGGGAGCTTGCCCAAGCACCGCGCCACTAAGGAGCAGGGCGAAAGCGCCGGCAAGGATACGTTGCACCATGTGCGGAAAGTCCTGGTTCTTGAAGCCATCACGATTTGTTGCCTGGTCGTCCTTGGCCACCGTTTTTCACCGGCTAGGCCAACATGAGCAGAATTCATGGAAATGGGCGATGCACCTAAAAACCGCGCAGCTTTGTTATGATTCGGCCCCTTCTGATATTCGCCCGACCAGGTAGTTCCTATGTCCGACCGCAGCGCTCGTCTCCAAGCACTCCAGAACGCCCTCAAAGAGCGCATCCTGATCCTCGACGGCGGCATGGGCACTATGATCCAAAGCTACCGGCTCGAGGAACACGACTATCGTGGCACGCGTTTCGCCGATTGGCCAAGCGATGTCAAGGGTAACAACGATTTGTTGCTGCTCAGCCGCCCAGACGTGATCGCTGCCATCGAGAAAGCCTACCTGGATGCGGGCGCGGATATTCTCGAAACCAACACCTTCAATGCCACCCAAATCTCCCAGGCCGACTACGGCATGGAATCGCTGGTGTACGAGCTGAACGTCGAAGGTGCGCGCATTGCCCGCCAGGTGGCCGATGCCAAGACGCTGGAAACCCCCGACAAGCCGCGCTTCGTTGCTGGCGTGCTCGGCCCTACCAGCCGCACCTGCTCGATTTCACCGGACGTCAACGACCCTGGCTACCGCAACGTCACCTTCGACGAGCTGGTGGTGAACTATGTGGAGGCCACCCGTGGCCTGATCGAAGGCGGCGCCGACCTGATCCTGATCGAGACCATCTTCGACACTCTCAACGCCAAGGCGGCGATCTTCGCCGTGCAACAGGTGTTCGAGGAAGACAGCATCGAACTGCCGATCATGATCTCCGGCACCATTACCGATGCCTCCGGGCGCACCCTGTCGGGCCAGACCACCGAAGCGTTCTGGAACTCGGTACGCCACGCCAAGCCGATTTCCGTGGGCCTGAACTGCGCCCTGGGCGCCAAGGACTTGCGCCCGTACCTGGAAGAACTGTCGACCAAGGCCGACACCCATGTCTCGGCACACCCCAACGCCGGCCTGCCCAACGCCTTCGGTGAATACGACGAAAGCCCTGCCGAAATGGCCGCGGTGGTCGAGGAGTTCGCCGCCAGCGGGTTCCTCAACATCATCGGCGGTTGCTGCGGTACCACCCCGGGCCACATCCAGGCGATTGCCGAAGCGGTCGCCAAATACCCGCCGCGCGAGATTCCGGAAATCGCCAAGGCCTGCCGCCTGTCGGGCCTGGAGCCGTTCACCATCGACCGCCAGTCGCTGTTCGTGAACGTTGGCGAGCGTACCAACATCACCGGCTCCGCCAAGTTCGCCCGGCTTATCCGTGAAGAGAACTACACCGAAGCCCTGGAAGTCGCCCTGCAGCAGGTCGAAGCCGGCGCCCAGGTGATCGACATCAACATGGACGAAGGGATGCTCGACTCCCAGGCCGCCATGGTCCGCTTCCTCAACCTGATCGCTGGCGAACCGGACATCTCGCGCGTGCCGATCATGATCGACTCGTCGAAGTGGGAAGTGATCGAGGCGGGCCTGAAGTGCATCCAGGGCAAGGGCATCGTCAACTCCATTTCCATGAAAGAAGGCGTGGAGCAGTTCAAGCACCATGCCCGCCTGTGCAAGCGCTACGGCGCCGCCGTGGTGGTCATGGCCTTCGACGAAGTGGGCCAGGCCGACACGGCTGCGCGCAAGAAGGAAATCTGCCAGCGCAGTTACGACATCCTGGTCAACGAAGTGGGCTTCCCGCCGGAAGACATCATCTTCGACCCGAATATCTTCGCCGTCGCCACCGGTATCGAAGAGCACAACAACTACGCCGTCGATTTCATCGAGGCCTGTGCCTACATTCGCGACCACCTGCCGCATGCGCTGAGCTCGGGCGGTGTGTCCAACGTGTCGTTCTCGTTCCGTGGCAACAACCCGGTGCGTGAGGCGATCCACTCGGTGTTCCTCTACCACGCGATCCAGAACGGCCTGACCATGGGTATCGTCAACGCCGGCCAGCTGGAAATCTACGACGAAATTCCCGCTGCGCTGCGCGAAAAGGTCGAGGACGTGGTGCTCAACCGCACCCCGCACGGCACCGACGCCCTGCTGGCAATCGCCGAAGACTACCGCGGCGGCGGCGCCACCAAAGAAGTGGAAAACGAAGAGTGGCGCTCGCTGCCGGTGGAAAAACGCCTGGAGCACGCGCTGGTCAAGGGCATTACCGCATTCATCGTCGAGGACACCGAAGCCTGCCGCCAGCAGTGCGCACGCCCGATCGAAGTGATCGAAGGCCCGCTGATGAACGGCATGAACGTGGTCGGGGACCTGTTCGGCGCGGGCAAGATGTTCCTGCCCCAGGTGGTCAAGTCGGCCCGGGTGATGAAGCAGGCAGTGGCGCACCTGATCCCCTTCATCGAGGCCGAGAAAGGTGACAAGCCCGAAGCCAAAGGCAAGATCCTGATGGCCACGGTGAAAGGCGACGTGCACGACATCGGCAAGAACATCGTTGGCGTTGTGCTGGGCTGCAACGGTTACGATATCGTCGACCTTGGCGTGATGGTGCCGGCCGAGAAAATTCTGCAAACCGCTCGCGACGAAAAGTGCGACATCATCGGCCTCTCCGGCCTGATCACGCCGTCGCTGGACGAGATGGTCCACGTTGCCCGCGAAATGCAGCGCCAGGGCTTCACGCTGCCGCTGATGATCGGGGGCGCCACGACGTCCAAGGCGCATACCGCCGTCAAGATCGAACCGAAGTACAGCAACGATGCCGTGGTCTACGTCACCGACGCCTCGCGCGCGGTTGGCGTGGCTACCCAGCTGCTGTCCAGGGAGCTCAAGCCAGGTTTCATCGAGCGGACCCGCCAGGAGTACGTGGAAGTACGCGAACGCACCGCCAACCGCAGTGCCCGTACCGAGCGCCTGAGCTACGCCCAGGCCATCGCCGCCAAGCCGCAATACGATTGGGCCGGCTACCAGCCAGCGGTACCCTCCTTCACCGGCGTGAAGGTGCTGGAAGACATCGATCTGCGCACCTTGGCCGAATACATCGACTGGACACCGTTCTTCATTTCCTGGGACCTGGCCGGCAAGTTCCCGCGCATCCTCACCGACGAGGTGGTCGGCGAAGCGGCCACGGCGCTGTACAACGATGCCCGCGAAATGCTCGACAAGCTGATCGACGAAAAGCTGATCAGTGCCCGGGCGGTGTTCGGCTTCTGGCCGGCCAACCAGGTCGCCGATGACGATATCGAAGTCTACGGTGCAGATGGCCAGACCCTGGCCACCCTGCACCACCTGCGCCAGCAAACCATCAAGCCGGACGGCAAGGCCAACTGGTCGCTGGCCGACTTCGTCGCGCCCAAAGGCAGCGGCGTGACCGATTACGTGGGGGGCTTCATCACCACGGCCGGCATTGGTGCCGAGGAAGTGGCCAAGGCGTATCAGGACAAAGGCGACGACTACAGCTCGATCATGGTCAAGGTCCTGGCCGACCGCCTGGCCGAAGCCTGTGCCGAATGGCTGCACGAACAGGTGCGCAAGGAACACTGGGGTTATGCCCGCGACGAGCAACTGGACAACGAAGCGCTGATCAAGGAGCAGTACCGCGGCATCCGCCCGGCACCGGGCTACCCGGCCTGCCCGGACCATACCGAAAAAGAGACCCTGTTCCGCCTGCTCGATGGCACGGCCATTGGCGAAACCGGGCCAAGCGGCGTGTTCCTCACCGAGCACTTCGCGATGTTCCCGGCCGCGGCGGTCAGTGGCTGGTACTTCGCCCACCCGCATGCGCAGTACTTTGCCGTGGGCAAGGTCGACAAGGACCAGATCGAGTGTTACAGCGCGCGTAAAGGCCAGGATGTCAGCGTCAGCGAGCGCTGGCTGGCCCCTAACCTGGGTTACGACAGCTGAGTCTGCCGGGGCCGCCTTGCGGCCCTTCGCGACACCCGGTTGCGGCTGCCCGGGCCCGGTTGCTTCGGCAGGCGCGGGCTCGGGTCGCGAACGGGTTGCACGGTAGCGGCAAACCCCACCTACACTGTCCCTGATTGCCTCTGATTATTCAGGAGCCACCATGGACGATTCCAGCCAAGGCAAACCGCCGACCTTCTGGCAGATGCTGCACAGCATCCTCGCCGCCGCCTTCGGCGTGCAAAGCGGCAAGAACCGCGCCCGCGACTTCACCCATGGCAAGGCAAGCCATTTCATCGTCATGGGCACACTGTTCACCTTGGTGTTCATTGCCGTGCTGATTGGCCTGGTGCAACTGGCGCTACACCTTACCGCGCGTTAATCACGGGGCCGCAAAGCACAACGCCTGCGCAATGGCTGCCGCAGGCGCCGTGGCTGCATCACGGTCGGAAGGTTCAAGTCACTGGTGGCTGACCCAGTACACGGCGGTGACGACCACCAGCACGATCAGGCAGAGGATCGCCCAGGCATCGACACTGCTGTCAGCTTTGCGGACCTTGGTTGAGTTTCCCATTGCATTGCCTCTTGTAGTGGTTATGGGAATGCACTTCACAACCAGCAGTTAAGACGAGCAATGCCCTTCTCTCAAGCAGGGTCTTTCAATATTCGACCGGCGACGTCAAAAACGGGTATTGGTAACTGGCAGGCCGCCCTTCGGCGCTGTAGCGCTGAAAATCCACGCCATAGTCGTCCCGCTCCAGCAGTTTCAGCCAACGCCTGGCCTTGGCCTGGTCAATCACCTGCATGACCGGCGCGGTGTGTACACGCAAGCCATCACGGTTCAGCGCCAGCCCCTGGGCATCATCGTGCAGCATCACCATGGCCCAGCCACCGAGGGTGAAATGCCCACCCAACAGCACGCTCAGGCGGCCGTCGATGCGCGCACGCAGCGCCTCGGGCGAGCTGTTCACAGCACCGAACAGCACGTCACGCCCCGGCGTATGGCCGGCTTCCTGGAAAGCTTGCATGGCGCCGAAGGCCATTTCGTCATTGGCCGACCACACCAGGCCGATGTTCGGGTAACGCTGCAGCAGCAGCTGCGCCTGCTCGTAGGCCCGCTGTCGGCTCCAGCCGCCATACACCACCTGACGCAGGCGCACCTGGGGGAAATCGGCCAGCGCCCTGCGCATACCCTGCTCGCGCATTTGCGAGGCCGGCGTGGTCTTGACGCCGACAAACGCCAGCAACTCTACCGGGCCATGGCCACGTGGCAATCGCGCGACCATCTGATGCAACATCTCGAAACCCGCCTGTTCGTCATTGCTGGTCAGTGTGCCCAGTGGCGCGGCGAACTTGTCGGGCTGGGCCAGGATGCTGCGCTCCTGACTGGCCGTGAGGCCATTATTCACCAGCAGCAGCTTCACCCCCGTGCCGCGCGAAAGGCGCAGGATTTCCGGCGCCACGTATTGCTCGTTGACCACTATCAGGTAATCGGGCCGCTGCGGCGCGGTGAGTATCGCCCTTGCCTGGGTCAACGCCTGGTCGGCACTGCGCTCGGTGTATTGCACGCGCAGGGTCATGCCCAGCTCCTGGGCGGCGGCCTGCATGAACCGGCTGTAGCTGTTCCAGAACGTCTCACTGGACAGCCCCGGGTTGAGGAACACCACCGAAGCCGGTTGTGCGCTCGCCGCCAGCGGCAAGGCAAGACAAATGCTTTGGCACAACGCCTTCAACATGGGCTGGCATCCCTGTAACGCAAACCGCGGATTATACCCGCCGCGCCGGTATACTGGGCACAAATGGCAGTCAGTCTCACATAGTCCATTTGGTTCTTTTCATATGCAAAAACATCACTTTAGCGCATAAACGCAACCTGCTATCGTTCCCCGGCTCCGTACCGGAGTGCGCGGCCGTGCGCGCGAATAGCTGCATGCCTGAGACAGGACTTTTATGTACGTATACGACGAGTACGATCAGCGGATCATCGAGGACCGCGTCAAGCAGTTCCGTGATCAGACCCGCCGCTACCTGGCCGGTGAGCTGAGCGAAGAAGAATTCCGCCCTCTGCGCCTGCAGAACGGCCTATACATCCAACGTTTCGCGCCGATGCTGCGTGTCGCCGTGCCGTACGGCCAGCTGAACGCCACCCAGGTTCGCACCCTGGCCAAGATCGCCCGCGACTACGACAAGGGCTACGCCCACATTTCCACCCGGCAGAACGTGCAGTACAACTGGCCGGCGCTGGAAGATGTTCCAGACATCCTTGCCGAGCTGGCCAAAGTGCAGATGCACGCGATCCAGACCAGCGGCAACTGCCTGCGCAACACCACCACCGACCAGTTCGCCGGGGTTGCCGCAGACGAGGTCATCGACCCACGGCCATGGTGCGAAATTGTGCGCCAGTGGACCACCTTCCACCCGGAATTCGCCTTCCTGCCGCGCAAGTTCAAAATTGCCATCAATGGCTCGCAGGAAGACCGTGCCGCCATCGAAGTGCACGATATCGGCCTGGAGCCGGTGCGCAATGCGGCCGGTGAGCTGGGCTTCCGCGTATTGGTAGGCGGCGGCCTGGGGCGTACCCCGGTGGTCGGCTCGTTCATCAACGAATTCCTGCCGTGGCAAGACCTGATCAGCTACCTCGACGCCATCCTGCGCGTGTACAACCGTTACGGTCGCCGTGACAACAAGTACAAGGCGCGGATCAAGATCCTGGTCAAGGCACTGACCCCGGAAGTGTTCGCCGAAAAGGTCGAGGCCGAAATGGTCCACCTGCGTGGCGGCAGCACTACCCTGACCGAAGCCGAAGTGCAGCGGGTATCGCGCCACTTCGTCGACCCCGAATACCTGGCCCTGGACAACGTCGACTTCGCCGCCCAGGACGCCGAGTACCCTGGCTTCGCCCGCTGGCGCTCGCGCAACACCCGCGCTCACAAGCGGCCGGGTTACGTGGCCGTTACCCTGTCGCTCAAACCCACCGGCGTGGCCCCGGGTGACCTGACCGACAAGCAGCTGGACGCCGTGGCCGACCTGGCCGAGCGCTACAGCTTCGGCTTCCTGCGTACTTCGCACGAGCAGAACATCATCCTGCCCGATGTCGAGCAGCGCCAACTGCACGCGCTGTGGCTGGAATTACGCGAAAGCGGCTTCGCCACTCCGAACATCGGCCTGCTGACCGACATCATCTGCTGCCCGGGCGGTGATTACTGCTCGCTGGCCAATGCCAAGTCGATCCCGATTGCCGAGTCCATCCAGCGCCGCTTCGACGACCTGGACTACCTGTTCGACATCGGCGAAATCGACCTGAACATTTCCGGCTGCATGAACGCCTGCGGCCACCACCACGTGGGCCACATCGGCATCCTCGGCGTGGACAAGAAAGGTGAGGAGTTCTACCAGGTGTCGCTGGGCGGCAACGCTGCACGCGGCGCAAGCCTGGGCAAGATCCTCGGCCCGTCCTTCGCCCAGGATGACATGGCCGATGTGATCGAAAAGCTGATCGCGGTGTACGTCGAGCAACGTACCGAGGAAGAGCGTTTCATCGACACCTACCAGCGTATCGGTATCGACCCCTTCAAGGAACGCGTCTATGCAGCGAATCATTAAGAACAATCAGATCGTCGACGAAACCTGGCACCTGCTGCCCAAGGAAACGTCTTTCGACGAGCTGACCAACTGCGACGACTACATCGTTCCGCTGCAGATGTGGCGTGACCATGCCCATGTGCTCAAGGCCCGCGACGGCGGCCTTGGCGTGTGGCTGGACAGCGACCAGGAAGCCGAAGAAATCGGTGAAGACGTGCAGTACTTCCAGGTCATCGCCTTGAACTTCCCCGCCTTCACCGACGGGCGCAGCTACTCCAACGCGCGCCTGCTGCGTGACCGCTACGGCTTCAAGGGCGAGCTGCGTGCCATTGGTGACGTACTGCGCGACCAGTTGTTCTACATGGCCCGTTGCGGTTTCGATGCATTCGCCATCCGTGCCGACAAGGACCCGGAAGACGCATTGCAGGGCCTCAAGGACTTCTCGGTGACCTACCAGGCCGCTACCGACGAGCCGCTGCCGCTGTTCCGTCGCCGCTGATTGCCACCTGCAACACCACGGCCCGCCGCAATGGCGGGCCGTTTCATTTGTACCCGCCGGTACCGCTCAACCCTGCCCCAGCTTCCTCCCAGCCCACCCACGCCTGCGCCCTTTTTTGCCTGGGGATCAAATGTCCTTGGTCGAACCCCGCCTTAATCAAACCGCATCAAACTTGCACACTGCTCCACACTCAAACAACGGACGGGGCTGCCCCCCCTGGCTGAATTCCAGCCCCTTCCCTCACCTAGCAGGAGCCACCTCATGAGCATTCCATCTTTTGGTCTCGGTACTTTTCGCCTCACAGGCCAGACGGTCATCGACTCGGTCAAGGCCGCCCTCAAGCTGGGCTACCGGGCCATCGACACCGCGCAGGTCTACAAGAACGAAGCAGAGGTCGGCCAGGCCATCGCCGAGAGCGGTGTACCACGCGGTGAGTTGTTCATTACCACCAAGATCTGGGTCGACAACTATGCCCATGACAAGCTGCAAGACAGCTTGAAGGAAAGCCTGAAAAAACTGCGCACCGACTACGTGGACCTGTTGCTGATCCACTGGCCAGCCCCGGGCAACGGCGTTGACCTGCCCGCCTACATGGCCGCCTTGGCCGAGGTCAAGAAAGCGGGCCTGACCCGCCAGATCGGGGTGTCGAACTTCAATATCGCGTTGACCGAGCAAGCCATCGAGGTGGTGGGCAAAGGCGAAATCGCCACCAACCAGATCGAGCTCAGCCCGTACTTGCAGAACAGCAAGCTGGCTGCCTACCTCGAGGCGCAAGGCATCACTGTCACGTCCTACATGACCTTGGCCTACGGCAAGGTGCTGAAGGACCCGGTGCTGACCGAGATCGCCACCAAGCACAAGGCCACCGTGGCCCAGGTTGCCCTGGCCTGGGCACTGCAACTGGGCTACGCGGTGATCCCCTCGTCGACCAAGCGCGAGAACCTGGCCAGCAACCTGTTGGCCCGTAGCCTGAAGCTGGATGACCAGGACATGGCACGCATCGCCACGCTGGAACGCAATGGCCGTGAAGTCAGCCCGCCGGGCCTTGCCCCTGATTGGGACTGAGACACTCTGCAGGGGGGGCATGGGACCGAGCGCCACTTTGCACGGCCAAGCCGTGTACAGTACGCCTACAACAATGCCCACAAAGGAGCCCGGCCCATGAGCGTAACGCTGTCCCCCCTGCACATCGACTGCGATTTCGATTCTGGCAATATCCAGGTACTGGATGCCAGCAACCCGGCGCAGGTGCGCCTGGCCATCCGCCCGGACACCCACAGCGACCATTACCAGTGGTTCCACTTCAGGGTCAGCGGGCTGACGCCGGGCCAGGTCCACCGCTTCAGCCTCGACAACGCCTCTGGCGCTTCGTACAAGCATGCCTGGAGCGGCTACAACGCCGTTGCCAGTTACGACCAGCAACGCTGGTTCCGGGTGCCCAGCCAGTTCGATGGCAGCGCGCTTTCGTTCGAACTCAAGGCTGAGCAGCCGCAGGTCTGGTTCGCCTACTTCGAACCTTACCCGCGCGCTCGCCACAACCAGTTGATCGAGCGGGCCCGGCAACTGCCCGGTGTCGAATTGCTGGCCAGCGGCCGCAGCGTGCAAGGCCGGGGCATTCCCCTGCTACGGGCGGGTGATGGTGCCGAGGGCAAGCGCAAGCTATGGCTGATCGCCCAGCAACACCCCGGCGAGCACATGGCCGAATGGTTCATGGAGGGCGTGATAGACCGCCTGCAGGCTAACGACACGGTGATCCAGCAACTGCTGGGCAAAGCCGATCTGTACCTGATCCCCAACATGAACCCCGACGGCGCCTTCCTTGGCCATTTGCGCACCAACTTCAAAGGCAAGGACCTCAACCGTGCCTGGCAGGACGCCAGTGTCGAACTCACCCCGGAAGTGTTCTTCGCCCAGGCGCAGATGAAGCAATATGGTGTGGACGCCTTCATCGACGTGCACGGTGATGAAGAAATCCCCCATGTATTCACGGCGGCGTGCGAGGGCAACCCAGGCTACACACCCCGGCTGGCAAAGCTTGAGGCGCAGTTCCGCAGCACCCTGTGCAGCCTTACCCGCGACTTCCAGACGGTACATGGCTACACCCGCGACGAGCCTGGCCAGGCGAACACCACCCTGGCCTGCAATGCGGTGGGCATGGCGTACGACTGCCTGTCGCTGACCCTGGAAATGCCATTCAAGGACCATGATGATGCGCCCAACGCCGCCACCGGCTGGTCGGGCACGCGCTCCAAGGCACTGGCCGGCGCCGTGCTGGAGACGCTGGCAGACATGCTTGGCGACTTGCGCTGACCCCGCAGCTGGCGCACGCCTTCAAAACTGCACATCCAGGATCACACTGTCGGTATAGCTGGCCACGGGCGGCGTGGCCTGGTCGGTGTAGACCTTGGCGTTGTAGTTGAACACTTGGCTGCCGGTGCCGGTACCGGCACCGGGGTTCACATCCGCATCAGTGCTCGCGCGGCGTGCCGCACCAACCGCGCCCCACCGCACCGTACCGGCACCCTTGAAAATGTCGTATGCCAGGTAATTGCTGAGGGTAGATTTCATGCGCCGCCTGCCATTGGCCACGTTCTGCCCGTCGTCCAGGCCAACCGTGTAGTTGCTGCCCTTGGTGCAGGACACACTCAGGCTCTGGCTGACCGTGGCGAACCCTGCCACCACCGGGGCACTGCCGAAGTTGATGTTGGGCGTGGTGATCTGGCAATCGTTGGTCACTGTCAGGCTCACGGTCAGGGTCTTGCTGCCTGAACCGATGTCGCGCCCAAGGCAGGCGCCGAGCAAGCCAATGCCCGAACAGTAGTCCCAGCTCCAGGCAATGGTCAGGGTTTCCTGGTACAGGCCAGCGGCAACATTGCTGCCCACCTGGGTGCGCATGTACAGCGGCACCGATTTGGGGGTGGTGCCGCCGAGCAAACCCAACAGGTCGAGAATGCCGGTACGGGCGAAGTCATAGGCCACGCCGCGGGCAATCGGGTAATTGGTGGTGTTGTCGCCGTACACCGTGTAAGGAATCACATCCCCCGTCGGGCCTACCAGGCCGCTGCTGGGCGACGTGATAGTGAGATAGAAATGGTCGCTGTTGCTCAGCACGCTCAGCAGCGACCCTGTGCACTGCAACCCCGAGTTCAGGGTCGAGGCGTTCTGTGCCGTGGTGCGCACCTGCGTGGAATTGAGGCTGCCGAACGCGGCCGGCAGGGTCGCCACCGATGAGCACAACCCCCAGGCGGCCCCCATCGGCAACCACAGCAAGCTTGCCAGCAGGCCCCGCTGCCAGGCCGTCATCGGCACACCAACGGCCCAAGCAATGGGATCGAACCTTGCGCTTCGGGGAAGTCGAACTCGACCTGGCAGCGCCCGCCCCCCTCCAGCGCGACCTGCAGGCGGTTGCGTGGCGACAGGTTCTCCAGGTACACCAGCCCGTCCCAACCGACCACAGCCTGGCTGCCCGATTGCTCGTGGGTCACCCGGCTGGCCAGCTTCAGCGGCTGCTGGCTGGCATCAACCAGCTCGATGCTCGCCGCCAGTACCCGTTTCAGCGGGAACTCCAGCAGGTAGCCACTGCCGCGGCGCACGGCCACACGCTGCTCCACATTCGGCGCCAGCACATCGGGCGGCAGGTCCATGGGGTCGATCTCGTACTTGCCGCGGTAGTAACCACTGCTGTACGGCACCAGCAGGTGGCCGCCGGCGTCGGTACGGCCGACCTCCTGGTTTTCATAGCGCACCGGTACATCGGCATAGCCGTCGGTACTGACCACGACGAAAGCGTCGTCGATCCGGTTGGCGGCGAACAGCCCATCCATCCATACCAGCGAACCACTGGCATCGGCCCAGCGGGTCGTTGCGCCGCTGCTGCCATATACGCCGGCCTGTAGCTGTACCGACTGCAAGCGCCAGGTCACATCGGCCTGGCGATAGGCATCGCGGTCGCTACCCTGGGCATAGCCGAGGTTATAGCCCACGCCGCTGCCTACCGGCACGGCGCGCCCGTAATTGACCCGCTGCAGGGTTTCACCGGTGTTGCTGCGTTCCAGGCCTAGCGCCAGCGTGCCATGGGTGTCGAACGGAATCACCAGTTGCGCCTGCACGGCCCACTGCCCGCCAGCGATTTCGCGGTTGGCCGACAGGTACACACTGCTGCTGCCTGACAACGGCCTGCTGTAGCTCAGGTTGATCAGCCGGGTACGCGTGCCGTCTGCAGCGCGCACGTCAAAGTAGCCGGCACCGACATTGCCGTACCTGTCAAGGTTGAGGCTGAGGCTGACCTGCTCGCTGCGTGTGCTTGCCTGTATGTCCGGGGTGTCGACCCGGCTCAGGTCGGCATAGTCGGCACGCCGTTGCAGGCGCTGGTAGCTGAAACCGAAGCGCTGGCTGTTGTATTGGTAACCCAGCGCGACCTGCTGCCCCTGATCGCCGTCGAAACGGCTCTGCGCGAGCGCGGCATTGAGCACACCGAAGTTGCCCAGCCGCAGGTTGCCACCCAGGCCACCCAGCATCAGCGAGGCAGCGGTTTCAAGGTGGGTTTCCACGGTGAACGTGTCGCTTACCCCATGGCGCAGGCTGGCGCTGGCCGCCCCCGCGCCGTAGGCAAAGTCCCGCACACCGTAGTCACGCCTCAGGCTCCCGGCCGCTATCGAATAGTCTGACAGGCCTTTTTGCAACAGGCTGCTGGTGACGTAGAACGGCAAGGTGGTGGAAACCTGCCGGCCCAGGGCGTCGGTGGTGACCACCACCGCTTCGCCGGCACCGTTGATGAACGGCACGTTGGTCAGCGTGTAGGGGCCTGGCTGCAATTCGTTGGAACTGGCCTTGTAGCCGTTGATGAACAGGTCGAGCGAGGTCGGTACCGCGGCTTCGCCGGCAAAGGCCGGCAAGGGGTAAGTGACCAGGTCCGGCCGCGCGGCGAAGTCGCGCGACAGTTGCACGCCGCCCACCCGTACCGAACGGGTCCAGGGCAGTGCCCCGGTAACGAAATCGCCGGCCTCGTAGGTCAACAGGCGCTGCTCGTCGGTGAAGCGCCAGGTGGTGTCGTAGCGCAGAAAGCCCCGCCTTGCCGCGTCGGCCTGCGCGCCATTGAACGATTGGCGCCATTGCCCGGTGCTGGCGAAGGTGCCCCAGCCGTCGAACACGCGCAGTTCGTTCCAGGCCGCCAGGTAGGTGCCGCCGTCATCGGTGTCGTTCAGGTACAGGTCGTAGTTGAACAACGCGCCGAAGCTGCTCCGCGCATCGCTGGGCGGGTACAGGTTACGATCGCCGACCTGTTGCTCGGGCAACCAGGCCGGCGGCACTTGCAGCAACAGCCGCAGGTTCCGGCTGTCGTAATCGGCGTGCAGCCCGCTCACCGCGTCGAGGGCGACCTCGCCCTGCGGGTCGCCGGGCAGTGTCACACCTGCCGCGCGCAACACGGCGCTGTCCAGGTACAACTGGCCGGCCCGCTGCTGCACCGGCACCAGCTCAGCCTTGGGCATGCGGTTCACCATCAGGTCGAGGAACAGCGTGGCGTCGGCGATGGCGGACAGCTCCGTGGGCGGCGGCGGCAGGTCGTCGGCCAGCGCCAGCGCTGGGCCAAGCACAGCCAACTGCAGGCACCCGCGGCGCAAACTCAGCGCTAGCCATTTCACACACGGTATCCAACCATTGCCGGGTCCTCCTTGGCCCCTGCGCTGCATTCTGGTGCTGGTTCACTGCCCCTGGGGTAGGGTGCCGGCCGTGGCCTGGCCGTTGACCCGGCCTTGCAGCACACTGCCTGTATTGAGCGCCACGGGTGCCGGCCAACGCATACTCGCACCCGGCAACACATAGCCCAGCAAACCTTCGGCCAGCGCCTTGCGCTGGCCGCCCTGCTGCAGCACCACGTCGGTCAGCCGTGCATGCACCGGGCCGGTATTGCGCAGTTCCACATAAGGCTTGCCCTGCACCGTGACAGGCCGCCAGCTCAACTGGGGCTTGCCCACGCTGGCGGCGGTGCGCCCGCCCTCGGGGTCCGCCTTGCCCCACAGCCCTTCGCCGTAGACGAACAGCGGTACGGAATAGCGCATCTGCAGCCGAATGGCGGCCGTGGTGCCGGGGCCGGCCTTGTCGAGCGGGATGGCCGGCGGAATTTCGTCGATGATGATGCGATAGGCCTTTTCCTGGCCGGCAGGTGAAGGGCCGGTGCGGGTCAGGCGGATCAATTGCTTCTGTCCAGGGGGAATATTGGCCACTGGGGGGCTGCCGATGATCTCGCGCTGGGCCTGGAACTGCTCCTGGTAACGCCCTTGGTGCCAGGCAAACACCCGCACCTGCAAGTTGGCAGCCTCGGTACCGCGGTTCTCCAGCCACAGTGCGCCGGCCTTCTGATCGGCCTCCAGCACCGGGTCGATCGGCCAGATCAACACCGAGGTGGCTGCACCAGCCGGCAGGCTTGCCAGCCACCACAACCCGATCAGCCCTCGCGCCCACTTCGCGCCTACTGCCATCAAGCTCTCCTTAGCACTGGTCATTGGCGCCGCTGGCGTTCACCAGGTCACCATCACTTGCACAACGTCGGTATAAGTCCCTGCCGGCAGCTTGCCGGTCAGCTGAACCCGCCCATACACCGGCAGCTTGATCGCCGTGGCGTCGCTGTAGCTCACGGTGGCGCTCTGCCCTACACCCAACGGCTGGCTGTAGGCGGCATCCCGGTACAACTGGTAGGCCAGGACCTGGCTGCCGCTGGTGTTCTTCAGATAGCGCGTGCCGCTGGTACTGTTCTGGCCACCGCCCAGGCTCATGCTCACTGCCACACCCGGGGTGCACTGGAAGGTCACCGTGGTGCCGCCCAGCGAGGTACTGAGCACGCTGGTGGACAACGCCGACTGGGTGCCATAGTTCAGCACCCCATACTGGCTGACACCGCCCACCACCAGGCAACCGGCAGCGACCTGCGCCGCGACCGTGAAGGTGCTGGTAGTGGCCGCATCCAGTGGCGCCGCCAGTAGCGCACCAAGGCCAGCCAGGCCCACCGTCAGCCAATGGCGCATGGCTCAGAACGACAACTCGACGGCGACCGTGTCGGTGTACACCCCAGCCGGCAACCCGGCCTTGCCACGCGCCTGGCCGTACAGGTTGACGGTTTGCGCCACACCGGTACTGGTTGGCAGGGTGATGGTGCCATCGATGGCCAACACGGTGGTGCGCCCGGAGTCGGTATAGAAGTCGTAGGGCACGAAATTCCCCGCGCCATCAGCCAGTGCACGGGTGCCGCCGGTCGATTGACCATCATGCGACCCTGCACGCACGCGAATCGCCGGCACCGTGCCCGCCGAGCACAGAATGCTCAGCGCGCCACCGCTACCCAGCACCTGTGCGTTGGCCGTGGTGAACAAGGCATCCTGGGTGCCGAAATCCAGCGAGCCGAAGTTCAACCCCGAGGTGCCTGAACTACCATTCACCTGGCAGGCCGCCGTCAAGGTCAGCGTCGAGTTGATGGTCCCGGTCACCGTGGCGGCCTGGGCCTGCGTGGCCAGGGCCAAACCCAGGCCGGCGAGGATGCAGCATGAAAGGTTCGTTCGCATCGGAGTCTCCTTGCGTGGTTACCAGTCCAGGGTCACCCGGAGGGTGTCGCGGTACAGCCCGGCTGGCAGCGCACGCGGTTGCGCCACCACCACGCCGTAGATGGGGATCGGTATCTGTTGCGTGCTGCTGATGACGAAGGCCCGTGCCTGGCCGATGCCGTAACGGCTGTTACCGCCCGGGTCCACTGCCAGCTGATAGGGAATCAGGTGGCTGCCGTTGCTGAGGCGACGAATGCCGTCGTCACCATGCATGCCACCATTGATGCGCACGTTGAATGCACGCACTTCGGGGGTGCAACTGATTTGCAGGCTGCCCTCGCCGCCCGCTTCATCCACCCGGCTACGCAGCGGCTGGTCCCAGTTCGGGCCCCGCTCGCCGAAGTCCAGCAAGCCCGGGTTGGCCAGGGTCGCCGGTTGCGCTTCGTTACTGCTGATCTGGCAGGCGGCGCTGATCACCAGCCGCGCCTGAATGAAGCCAGTGGCGCTGCCATGCGCTGCACCGCCTGGCACCAGTAAAGGCCCCAGGGTCAACAGCAGGATCGAGGTGCGGTTCATGGCTGCGCGTCCTTGTGCATGGCAGCATCCTCACCAAGTGACCGTGACTTTCAACAGGTCGGCGTACAGGCCGGCTTTCGGCACCCAGGCCAGCGTGTCGATTCGCGCATACAGCGGCAATTCGGCCGAGCCGCTATCGGGCACCCGGGCCGCCTGCGCAACGTTCACTGGCAGTGGCTCGCGCCAGGCCGCGTCGCGATAGAGCCGATAAGGAATAGGCCGGCCCGGGGCGTCGTCGCTGGCCAGGAAACGCACATCGCCAGTGCCGCCGTGCTGGCCGCCGTCGACCTGTACTTGATAAGGCGTGTCGGGGTTGCATTCAAGGCGCGGCGGGCGCTGGCTCAGCAACACCCCGGCCAGCGGTGCCGACGGGCCATCCAGCCGCGGCGCAGCACCCAGGTCGATTCGCCCAGCAGCCTGCGCGCCCGCGTCGCGGGCCTGGGTGACCAGCATGCAGCCGCGCTGCACCAGCACCCGCACCTCCACCAGGAAGTCTGCCGCTGCGCCAGCGTTGCTCAGTAACAGGCCAAACAACCCGGCCAGTAAGCGCTCCTTCACCTTGTTGTCCTTATCGCTCTATGCTCAGTTGAGCCTAGCAGCGAGGCACGGCGCCAAAAGCTGCAACCGACCGTTTTTTGGTATTAGCAACAAAGCGATAGCGTTCGATGAAAAAAAACCTGCAAGGGGCAGAACCCATCGTGATTCACAGACCTCAAATGGCCAGAAGCCGGCGAATGGGCCGATATTCTGATAAGGTGTACCTCCATCATCCTGCCTCAAACTCGTGCGGCAAGCATGGACCGACAAGACAGGAGCTTTCAATTGATGACTGCAGATAGCACGCTCGCCCAAGCCGTGGAGCGTTGCGCTCAGGAACCGATCCAGGTGCCCGGCAGCGTCCAGCCCCACGGTTTCCTGCTGGTCGTCGACGAAGCCGACTTGCGGGTACTCCAGGCCAGTGAAAACCTCGAACAGTGGCTGGGCAAGCCGGCCAGGGAGCTTATCGGTTGCCATTTCGCCGAGCTGGTCAGTGGCGGGTTCGACTTGCGCATGCACCTTTCGCGGTTACCCGAAGACGAAGTATTCCCCTTTCACATTGGTGATGTGCACCTGTGCGAAGGGGCACCGCACACCGCCGCCTTGCACCTGCTGGCCCACCGTCACGATCAGGTGCTGATCGCCGAATTCGAACCACCGCGGCTGCCGTCCGACCTCACCGGGCAAGGCGATTACTACCCGCTGGTGCGCAACTTCGTCAGCACCCTGCACCTGGCCGGCAGCCTTGAAGAGCTGCTGCAGCAAACGGTGGCTCAACTCAAGCGCATCACCGGTTTTGGCCGGGTCAAGGCTTACCGCTTCGATGCAGAAGGCAATGGCCAGGTTCTGGCAGAGGTCGCCGACCCGGGCTACCCCAGCTACCTGGGGTTGTGCTTTCCGGCCTCGGACATCCCGCGCCAGGCGCGCGAACTGTACCGGGTCAACCGTATCCGCGTGATCGAGGACGCCAACTATCAGCCTTCGCCGCTGCTGCCGGCAGCCAACCCGCGTACCGGCAAGGCGCTGGACATGAGCTTTGCGACACTGCGCAGCGTTTCACCGGTGCACCTGCAATACATGCGCAACATGGGTACCCTGGCGTCGATGTCCCTGTCGATCATGGCCGATGGCGAGTTGTGGGGGCTGATCTCTTGCCACCATCAGCAACCCAGGCCTGTAGATTTGCGTACGCGCACCGCCTGCGAGCTACTGGCCAGCGTGCTGTCGTTGCAGGTCGAATCCCGCGAGTCACATGCCAGCACCAGCAAGGTACTGGAGCTGCGCCAGCACATTGTCCGCATGATTTCGTCCATGGCCGACCATGACAGCGTCAGCGATGGCCTGCGCGAGGTGCCCGAAGTCCTGTTGGCCTTTGCCGACGCCCAGGGCGCCGCGGTGATCTCGGCAGAACGCTGCGACCTGTTCGGCCAGACGCCACCCACCGCCCAGGTCACGGCGCTGGTGCACTGGCTGAGCCAGCGTGGCGACGAACATGTATTTTGCACCGACAACGTGCGCCGCGATATCGACGAGTTGCCCGAGCTGGCAGACCATGCCGGTGGCGTTCTGGCCGTCGCGATTTCGCAGATCCATTCGCACTACCTGCTGTGGTTCCGCCCCGAACAGGTACGCACGGTGAATTGGGCAGGCCAGCCGACCAAGCAGGTGGGGCCGCAGGGCAACCTCGACCCGCGGCACAGTTTCGAGCGCTGGCAGGAGCGACTGCATGGCTACTGCGCACCTTGGGAGCCACTGGTGGTCGAGGGCGTGCAGGAGCTGCGCACCGCAGTGCTTGGCATTGTGCTGCGCAAGGCCGAGGAGTTGGCACAGTTGGCCGGTGAACTGCGCCGTTCCAACAAGGAACTCGAGGCGTTTTCGTACAGCGTTTCCCACGACCTGCGCGCGCCGCTGCGGCACATTGCCGGCTATACCGAGCTGCTCGGCGAAATCGAGGGCGCAGGGTTGAGCGAGCGTGGCCAGCGCTTCCTGCAACACATCGGTGAAGCCGCCAATTTCGCCGGCAGCCTGGTGGACAACCTGCTCAACTTCTCGCAAATGGGCCGCTCTGCCCTGCGCATGTCCGATGTCGACCTGAACGCCCTGGTCGTGGCTATCCGCAGCGAACTGGCACCCGATTACCAAGGCCGCGAGATCATCTGGGACATTGCGCCACTGCCGAAGGTGATCGGGGACCCGGCATTCATCAACCTGGCATTGCACAACCTGATCGCCAATGCCATCAAGTACACCCGCGGTCGTGAGCCCGCGCGCATTTCGATCAGCGCCGAGCAACACCCGGATGAAACCGAAATCTGTATCCGCGATAACGGCGTGGGCTTCGACATGGCCTACGCCAACAAGCTTTTCGGGGTATTCCAGCGCCTGCACCGTATGGAAGAGTTCGAAGGCACAGGGATTGGCCTGGCAAGCGTGCGCCGTATCATCGAGCGCCATGATGGCCGTGTCTGGGCCGAGGGCCAGATCGACCATGGCGCCAGTTTCCACTTTTCTCTACCGCGCCAACCCGCGACTACCCGAGGCACTTGAACAATCATGCTCAAACCCATCCTGCTGGTCGAAGACAATCCACGAGACCTGGAGCTGACGCTTTTGGCTCTGGAGCGTAGCCAGTTGGCCAACGAGGTCATCGTCCTGCGCGACGGTGCCGAGGCGCTGGACTACCTGTTGCGCCGCAACGCCTATGCCGATCGTGATGACGGCAACCCTGCTGTAATGCTGCTGGACCTGAAGCTACCCAAAGTCGACGGCCTGGAGGTGCTCAAGGAAGTGCGCGCCACTGCCGAGCTACGTAGCATCCCCACGGTCATGCTGACCTCGTCCCGCGAAGAGCCCGACCTGCTGCGCGCCTACGAGCTAGGGGTGAACGCGTATGTGGTCAAACCCGTGGAATTCAAGGAATTCGTCGCCGCCATTTCCGACCTGGGAATCTTCTGGGCCGTACTGAATGAACCACCACCTGGCTCGCTGCGGCTGAACCGTCGCGGTAGCAATTGAGGCCGCCGCAACGATGCCGCAAACGCCGTTGAAACTACTGATGGTCGAAGACAGCTCGATGGACGCCGAGCTGACCTTGATGCGCCTGGAGCGCAGCGGGCTGCATGTGCAATCGCATCTGGTATTCGACCATACGGGCGTCGAGCATGCCCTGGAGCAGGACCACTACGACCTGATCCTTTGCGACTGCGTGCTGCCGGGCTCGTCCGGCACCGAGGTGCTGGCCATTGCCCAGCGCCTGGCCGCAGATACCCCGTTCATTTTTCTCTCCGGGATCTACGGCGAAGAGCACGCCGTGGAAATGATCCGCCTGGGCGCTACCGACTATGTGCTGAAGAAGAACCTGCCGCTACTGCCCAAGGCGGTACGCCGGGCATTGACCGAAGTGCAGGAGCGCCAGCGCCGGCGCCGCGCCGAAGAGGCGCTGGTCGATGTCGAGGCGCGGGCGCGCATCGCCATCGACGCCGCGGGCATGGGCACCTGGGACCTGCGCCCGCAAGATGGCTCGTTGGTATGGGACGAGCGCTGCAAGACCCTGTTCGGCCTGCCCGCCAGCATGGAAATGACCATGCAGGTGTTCTACGACGGCATCTACCCAGACGACCTTGCGCTGGTGCGCAATGCTGTCGAATACGCCATGCTGCCCGAAAGCGGTGGCCAGTACCGGGTGGAATTTCGCACTGCCCAACCCAGCGGCCAGGAGCCGCGGTGGTTGCTTAGCAGTGGCCAGAGCCAGTTCGTCAACGGCCAGTGCGTGCGCTTTTCCGGCGTGCTGCAAGACATCAACACCCAGCGCCTGGCCACCCAGGCACTGCGCCAGCTCAACGAAATGCTGGGCGAGCGGGTGGAACGCCGTACCCGTGAACGCGACCGCGCCTGGGAGCTGTCACAGGATCTGCTGGCAGTGCTGAACAAGGACCTCACCCCGGTGGCGCTGAACCCCGCCTGGGAAGCCAGCCTGGGCTTTTCCCGCGAGCGCCTGAGCCAGTCGTCGCTGTTGCACCTGTTGCCCGACAGCGATCAGGAACTGCTGTTGACCGAACTGGCCGCGCTCGCGCACGGCCGTACCAGCGTGCGTTTCGTTGGCCGCATCCTTCACGCCAGTGGCCAGCAACGCTGGCTGTCGTGGGTCGTGGTGCCCGAAGACACCCTGCTTTACGTGGTCGCCCGCGACATCACCAGCGAGCGCGAAACCGCGCTGGGCCTGGCCGAAGCCAATGCGCGCCTGCGCGAGCAGATCGATGAGCGCGAGCGCATCGAGGCCGCCTTGCAGCAGATGCAGCGCCTGGAAGCGGTCGGCCAGCTGACTGCCGGCGTGGCGCACGACTTCAACAACCTGCTGACCGTGATCCTCACCGGTGCCAGTTTCCTTGAGCGCGACCTGACCCGGGGCGACCTGGACAAAGCCCGGTCGCGCCTCAAGCACGTTCGCGAAGCGGGTGAGCGCGGTGCCAAGTTGACCTCGCAATTGCTCGCCTTCTCCCGTCGCCAGCGCCTGGAACCGGTACCGCTGAACCTCAACCGCACCCTGGCGGGCCTCGAGGAACTGTTACGCCGCACCTTGGGCGGCAATATCTCGGTGCGCCTGGACCTGGACCCAAGCCTGTGGCAGGCGCTGACCGACCCGACCCAGACTGAAATGATCATTCTCAACCTGGCCATCAATGCCCGCGATGCCATGCCCGATGGCGGCCAGTTGATCCTGGCGACCCACAACACCTGCATCGACACCCCCCCACAGCGCCCGGAAGACCCTGAGCGGGGCGAATACGTGATGCTGAGCATTCGCGACACCGGGTGCGGCATGAGCGAAGAGGTGGTGGCCAAGGTGTTCGAGCCGTTCTTCACCACCAAGGATATCGGCAAGGGTTCCGGGCTTGGGCTGGCCCAGGTCTTTGGTTTCGCCAAACAGTCCGGTGGTGGTGTGCGCATCGACACCAAGCCAGGGCGTGGTACCGAGGTGGCGGTATACCTGCCAGCAGTGAAAGACCGCGCGGTCAGTGAACCGGCAGCAGCCGTGCTCAGCCTTTCGATCAACGATAGCGGCCGTAACCGGACCGTACTGCTGGTGGACGATGACCACCTGGTACGTGACATGCTCGGCGATGTACTGCGCCAGTACGGCTACCAGGTGCGCCAGGCGCACAGCGGCGAACAGGCACTGGCGTTGCTGGATGACGAGATCGACTTGCTGCTGACCGATTTCGCCATGCCGGAATTCAACGGTGGGCAACTGGCCTTGGCAGCCCGCGAGCGGCGCCCGCACCTGCCGGTGGTGTTTCTTACTGGCTATGCGGAGTTGCAAGGGTTGGAATTGCCGGGCAGCCTGGTGATGCAGAAACCGGTGCAAGCCGATGAACTGGCGCGGGTGCTCAACGAGATGTTGGGCGGCCTGGCAGTGCGCCAGGGCTGACCAATGGCTGGGCCGCTTTGCGGCCCTGGGCCAACGCAACGCTGCGGCCACAGTGGGTGTAGCAGTTCGCACGCGCAGAAACGACAAAACCCGACGCTCATCAGAATAAGCACCGGGCAAGTTACATTTGGAACTGGGAAATGGCAGGGGCGGCTGGATTCGAACCAACGCATGGCAGGATCAAAACCTGCTGCCTTACCGCTTGGCGACGCCCCTGTATCGGATGCAGCGTGAGCTGCTCTGACAATTCCAAGTGAGTGACAACTGCGTGTTGTCTTGGAATGCGCGGCACTTTAACAACAAAGTTTCGGTCTGTGAACCCCCTGATGAAAAAAAAATTGTCAAAAAACAGCGGCTTAGTCATTTCTGCCGCCGCCGCCTACCATCCGTCGTTTTCTTCTCGCTTCGCTTCAACACATTCGCGTTCCTCCCTTCAAATCAGATAACCCATCTGCATTGACCAAGGAGGAACCCATGCCTGTCTCTCACGACCTTTACCAGGACCTGCACTACCCACGCGAGATCGTTCAACAACGTCGCCAGGCCGACAAGGCACTGGATCGCTTGCTGGATGAGTACGTCGATATCGACAACCAGGTACTGGCAGCCGAGGCCATCTCGGCAGGCAATTTCGTCGACGAGGACCTGCGCCACCTGAAAGAGCGCCGGCTGGCGGTGAAGTACATGATCGAGCGCCAGCTGGAACGCAAGGCATAGCCCAGCGGCAGCCGTGGCGGCGACACCTATCGCGAGAAGTGATAATTGCCGCGCAATTTCTCTATTGGTCAAAATCGCCGCCCTCGGGCAAGCTGCACACTGCCCCGTCAATGCCCAAGGAGCTGTGCTTTTGCCTGCCTGGATCCCTACCCCGCTGCGCCAACTTGGCCAACGCCTGCGCGGCGCTGCCGCGCATCAGAGCGAACTGCTCGCCTGGTTCGAAGACAAGGCGCACAGCCGCGGTTATCAGCTCAGCGATGGCCAGCGCCGGGTGATCCACTGCATGGCCAGGCAACTGGCACAACTGGAGCAAGGCCAAGCGCGTAGCCTGTACCTGTACGGCTCGGTCGGCCGGGGCAAAAGCTGGCTGCTCGACGGCTTCTATCAGGCCGTACCGGTCGAAGCCAAGAAGCGCCTGCACTTCCATGATTTTTTTGCCCGCCTGCACCAAGGCATGCATCGCCACCGGGCGCTGGACGACGCACTGGGTGCGACCTTGGACGAGCTGATAGGCGATTGCCGGGTGCTGTGTTTCGATGAATTCCATGTACATGACATTGGCGATGCCATGCTGCTCACCCGGCTGTTCAATGCCTTGTTCAGCCGCGGGGTGTTTTTGCTGGTGACGTCCAACTACGCGCCTGAGGGGCTGCTGCCCAACCCCCTGTACCACGAGCGTTTCCTGCCGGTGATCCGCCTGATCAACAGCTCGATGGAGGTCCTCGAAGTCGGTGGCGATACCGACTTTCGCAGCCTGCCGGCCAACCGCGAGCAGCAGCGATTCACCCAGGGGCATTATGTATGGCCCGGCACTGCCGCGCAGCGCCAGGCGTTGCAGGTGCCCGCGCCACGGCCAGTGCAGCTGAACGTGAACAAGCGCCCACTGCGCGCCCTGGCAGTGGATGGCCGGCGCGTGGTGCTTAGCTTTGACGACCTGTGCGAAAAGGCCACGGCGGTGATCGACTACCTGGTGCTGGCCGAGCAGTACGACGAATGGGTCATCGATGGGCTGGATGACCTGGCGGACTGCTCACTGGCGGCGCAACAACGTTTCGTCAACCTGGTGGATGTGCTGTACGACCAGGACAGGCAGGTGACGGTGATCGGCAAACGACCACTGGAAGAAAGCCTGGGTGGGCCGCTTGCCGACCTGATGCGCACCCGCAGCCGCCTGGGGCAGCTGCAGGTGGTCGGGCCGCAGGGCTACACCGCCCTGGGCAGATCAGCCAGCAGCACTTCGATTTCCCCCAACACCGCCGGGTCGTCCAAGGTCGAAGGCGGGACGTAGTCCTGCCCATCGGCAATCTTGCGCAACACCGCCCGCAGGATCTTCCCGGACCGGGTCTTGGGCAGGCGCTTCACCAGTCGCACTCGGTTGAAGCACGCCAACGGGCCTATTTCCTCGCGTACGCTGGCCACCAGGTCGACCAGCAACTGCGCCTCGGCAATGCCCTCGCCGTCCTTGAGCACCACCAGCGCCAACGGCACCTGCCCCTTTATTTCGTCATGCACGCCAATCACCGCGCACTCGGCCACCGCAGGGTGGCGCGCCACCAGGTCTTCCATTTCCCCCGTGGAAAGCCGATGCCCGGACACGTTGATCACATCGTCGGTGCGCCCCATGATGTAAACGAAGCCATCATCGTCCAGGTAGCCGCCATCGCCCGTGTGGTAGTAGCCAGGGTAGCTGTGCAGATAGGCCTGCAGGTAACGTGCGTGGTCGCCCCACAGCGTCTGGCTGCAACCGGGCGGCAATGGCAGGGCGATCACGATCGAGCCCTGCTGGTGGGGGCCCAGCAGGCGCCCTTCGTCGTCCAGCACACGCACGTGATAGCCGGGCACGGCGCGGTTGCTCGAACCCGGCCGTGCCGCGCTGCCCTCCAGCCCCACACAGGGCGCAGTGACTGGCCAGCCGGTCTCGGTCTGCCACCAATGGTCGTGCACAGGCTTGCCACTCACCTGCTCCAGCCATTGATGGGTGCTCGAGTCGAGCTTTTCACCCGCCAGGAACACATGGCGCAGCGAACTGAGGTCATGGGTGCGCACCCGTTCGCCCTGCGGGTCCTCCTTGCGAATGGCACGCATGGCCGTGGGCGCACAGAACAGCGCATTGACCCGATACTGCTCGACCACCCGCCAGTAGGCAGCGGCGTCTGGCGTGCGAATCGGCTTGCCCTCGTAGAATATCGTGGTGCAGCCGCTCATCAACGGCCCGTAGACGATCAGCGAGTGCCCCACCACCCAGCCCACATCGGAAATGCCCCACCACACATCACCGGCTTGCATGCCATAGATATGGCGCATGGCGTAACACAGTGCCACCGCGTTGCCGCCGTTTTCGCGGACGATGCCCTTGGGTTTGCCCGTGGTGCCCGAGGTGTACATGATGTACAGCGGGTCACCGGCATCCAGCGCTACCGGCTCAACCGGCTTGGCAGTTTGCACCGCCACCTGCCAATCCAGGTCGCGCCCTGGCAGCAGATCGGCCTTCACCTGCGGCCGCTGCAGCACCAGTACCGAGCGCGGCTGATGCCTGGCCAGTTGCAGCGCACGGTCGACCAGTGGCTTGTAGCGGATGACCTTGTCGAACTCCAGCCCGCAGGAAGCCGTCAGCAGCAGCGCCGGCCGCGCGTCATCGATGCGCAGGGCCAGCTCGTTGGCGGCGAAGCCACCGAACACCACCGAGTGCACCGCACCAATCCGCGCACAGGCCAGCATGGCCATGGCCGCCTGCGGCACCATGGGCATGTAGATGATCACGCCGTCGCCTTTGTTAACGCCCAGTTCACGCAGCAAGCCGGCCAGGCGCGCCACCTCGTCGCATAACTGCAGGTAGGTGTAGGTTTGCTGCACGCCAGTCACCGGCGAATCGTAGATCAGCGCCAACTGCTCGCCGCGGCCCTGCTCGATCTGGTGATCGAGGGCCAGGTAGCAGCTATTGAGCCGGCCATCGGCGAACCAGCGGTGGGTGCCATCGGCGTTCTCTTGCAAGACCTGGGCAGGTTTTTGATACCAGGCTAGTTGAGCGGCCTGTTCCGCCCAGAAAGCGGCAGGGTCGGAGATGGACTGGGCGTAGCTGTGCTGGTAGCTCATATCGAAAGGAACCCGATTTTGTTGTTATTGAAGGGCGAACCTGAAGTATGGCCTGCACCGCCCGCCTCGCCAGGCGACTAAAGTCACAACCGACCTGCAAATTTGCATAACGCGCCAATGCGCCCTATTTCGGTGCAAAACCCCTAGAATAGGCCCCCCTCAAGCCACCGAGCAGCCCATGGATATCGAACAGGCCCGTACCTTTCTGGAGATCGTGCGTTGCGGCAGCCTGGTCGCTGCCGCCGAGCGCCTGTTCGTTTCGCAAACGGCAATCACCGCCCGGGTGCAGCGCCTTGAACAGCAGCTGGGTTGCCAGTTGTTCGTGCGCAGCCGCAGTGGCGCCAGCTTGACCTGCGATGGCGAAGCTTTCGTCAGTTATGCCAACCAGCTGGTGCAGACCTGGGAGGCGGCGCGCCGTGACCTGCCGCTGCCCGAGGGCTGCCAGCAGGTGCTGCATGTAGGCGGTGAAGTGAGCCTGGGCAACCCGATGATGCTCGATTGGGTAAGCGCCCTGCATCGCGAACTGCCCAGCCACGCAATCCGCAGCGAGGTCAGCGACGGCGAGGCGCTGCTGCGCAAGGTCGAGATGGGCCTGCTGGACGCTGCGCTGGTCTACCAGCCAACCTATGGCCCGGGTTTGCAGGTCGAGCAGTTGATGGAAGAAAAGCTGATCCGCGTGCGCCGGGTCGATCGGCCAGAGCCGTATATCTACATCGACTGGGGCCAGGCCTTCCGTCGCCAGCATGACGCCGCCTTGCCCGACTGCGCGCGCCCGGCGCTGAGCTTCAACCTCGGCCCACTGGCGCTGCAGTTCATTCTCGGCCAAGGCGGTAGCGGCTACTTCCGCACACGGGTGGTTCAAGCTTACCTCGACAGCGGGGTTTTCGAGCGAGTCCCGCACGCGCCGGAATTCACCTACCCAACCTATCTGGTCTACCCGCGCAAACGCGACAGCGAAGCCCTGCAACAGTCGTTCAGCGTGCTGCGCCGGCTGGTGGCCGCCGGCGCAAGCGACTGGTCACAACGCTGGGACCCTGTTCTCTGAAACCTGTTGGGCCTTGCTGAGCAACTGGCGCTTGAGGCCGGCGATCAGGTCGGTCTGGGTGATCACCCCCACCAGGCGCCCATCGTCGAGCACCGGCAGGCAATGCAGGCCTTGTTCGCACAGCAGCGGCAGCAGGCGCTCCAGCGGGTGCTGGCTGCTGACGCTGACCACTGGCTGCATCATCACCTGGGCCAGGCGCACGGGCGGGCGGCCGAACAGTCCGCGCCAGGTGAAACGGCCACGTTGCATGGCCGGGCCAACCAGATCGCTGAGGCTGACAATACCCACCAGTTTGCCGTGCTGCAGCACCGGCAGTGTTTTCAGATGATGGCTGGCCAGCATGGCCCAGGCCCGCTCCAGCGTCGTGTCGGGGCTGGCGAATTGCACATCGCGAGACATCACTGACGCCGCGGTGATGCCACCCAGGCTGCGCTGCAAGGCATGCTGCTCGGTGGCCAGGATGATGCGCTCCAGTTCGTCACGGGTGACGTCCACGAACTCGCCCAGCTCTTCGAGGGCATGGTCCAGGTCTTCGCTGCGCACGCCAACGCGCTCGGTAGGCAGCGGGTCATGGGTATGGTGCAGGTCCTTGCGGATTACCGCGCCTTTGGGGTAGCGCACATCCGTCAGGCGGTTGTAGAGCACTGCCACCGTTACCAGGATCAGTGCATTGAGCAACACCGGTTGCAACAGGTGGTCGCCCAGGGCGGTCAGGCCCGGGTCGGCCAGTACCGCACTCACGGCCACCCCGCCACCCGGGGGGTGCAGGCAGCGCAGCAGGCACATGACCAGGATCGAGATCCCCAGCGCCACGGCGGCCACCCACAACTCGGGGCCGAACCCCTGGCGCATGGCCAGGCCAACAGCGCCTGCCAGGGCGTAACTGCCCAGCACCGGCCAAGGCTGGGCCAACGGGCCAGAGTGCACCGCGAACACCAGCACCGCCGACGCGGCCAACGGGCCGAGCAAGTGCAGAGCAATGCCCGGGCCGTAGGCCATGCTGGTCAGCCAGCCGGCGAGGAACAAACCAAGCAGTGCACCAATACCGGCACGCAACCATTCTTTGGGGGGGATATTCAGGGCGGGCGGCAATAGCCGCAGCAGACGACTTTCGGAACGCGAGGCAGGCATTTGAACTATCGGGGTCGTGTTTTTTTCGGTTTGAAAAGAAAGCCCAGGGCAGCTGCCTGGGCCTGGTATTGCGCAGGCAATATCACAAGGGGCTCCGTCCATGGAGAGATGGAAACCACGCGGTTTCGTGAAGGCATTGTGCCGGCAGCGGCGCGATTGGGCCAATTCAAAAAAATGCGCCTGTACTGCAATTTTTTTGCAGTGCCTATCGGCAAAGCAGGCCGCCGCAGCCGCAGGCGCGGCTCGGGACCACTAGGCCTTGCGCGGCAGGTTCAGGCTCACCCGCAGCCCGCCCAACGGGCTTTGCTGCAACGCCAACTGCCCTCCCCAGGCCTCCACGATGTCACGCACGATGCCCAAGCCCAGGCCGTGCCCGTCCACCTGCTCGTCCAGCCGCGACCCGCGCCCCAGCACCTGCTGGCGCTGCCCCTCGGGAATGCCCGGCCCATCATCATCGACCCACAGCCGATACCCTTCGGCATCCGCCTCGGCCCCCAGGCGCACTTCGCTGTCAGCCCATTTGCAGGCGTTGTCCAGCAGGTTCCCCAGCAGCTCCAGAACGTCTTCCCGGTCCCATGGCAGTGACAGCCCGGGCGGCACATCACTGGCCAGCAGCAAACCTTCGCCATGGATCATGCCCAGGGTTTGGAGCAGGCCGGGCAACTCGGCATCGCAATCGAACTGCGCGCCTGGCAGGGCGTCGCCGGCCAGGCGCGCCCGGTTCAACTCACGGGCCAGGCGTTGCTGGATCTGCTCCAGTTGCTCACGCATCTGCGCGCTGACTTGCGGCAAATCCTTGAGGCGCTCGCTCGACGCCAGGCTGAGCAGCACCGCCAGCGGTGTTTTCAGCGCATGGCCAAGGTTGCCCAGGGCATTGCGGGAACGGCGCAGGCTGTCTTCGGTGTGGCTGAGCAAATGGTTGATCTGCCCCACCAACGGGGCCAGCTCGCTGGGGACTTCGGCATCCAGTTGCGAACGCTGCCCCTGCTGCAGCTGGGCGATCTGCTGGCGTGCCCGCTCCAGCGGCCGCAACGAGCGGGTGACGGTGATGCGCTGCAGCACCAGCACCAGGATCAACGCCACCAGGCCCATGCCCAGGCCGATCTGTTGCAGGCGCCGGAATCCCTGGCGTACCGGGGAATAGTCCTGGGCCACGCTGATGGAAATATCCTGCCCCAGGCGCCGGTAGTCGGCACGCAGTGCCAATAGGTGCTGCCCTTCCGGCCGCAGCTCATGGCTGTCGGAAAGCCCTGGGGCCGGCGGTTTGGGCATGTCCAGGTCCCACAACGAGCGAGAACGCCAGGTGCCCTGGTCGAAGTCGATGCGGAAGTAGTAGCCGGAAAACGGCCGCTGGTAAGCCGCCGAGATACGCCGCTCGTCCAGCTGCAGGCCAGACGGCCCCCGCACCAGGGCCACCAGCAGGTTCTCGCTTTCCTTGCGCAGGCCGTTTTCCAGGTAGCGTTGCAGGCCGGCTTCGAACAACCACAGGGTCAGTTGAGCCAGCACCACGCCCACCACCACCAGCACAGCGACCAGGCCCAGGCTCAAGCGCGCCTGGATCGACTTCACTCGGCGCTCCCGGCGTAGATGTAACCTTGCCCACGGCGGGTTTCGATCACGCTGCGCCCCAGCTTGCGGCGCAAGTGATTGACGTGCACCTCCAATACATTGGAGTCACGCTCGGTTTCACCGTCGTACAGGTGTTCGGCCAAGTGGCTTTTGGACAGGATCTGCTGTGGGTGCAGCATGAAGTAGCGCAGCAAGCGGAACTCGGCAGCGGTCAGCTGGATATCTACACCGTCGCGGCTCACGCATTGGCGGCCTTCATCCAGGTGCAAGCCGGCCGCTTCCAGCCTGGGCTGGTTGGCCAGGCCGCGGGCACGGCGCAACAGCGCCTGTATGCGCAACTGCAACTCCTCGGGGTGAAACGGCTTGCTCAGGTAGTCATCGGCCCCTGCCTTCAACCCTTCGATACGCTCGGCCCAAGAGCCGCGCGCGGTCAGGATCAGCACCGGCGTGGCCAACGCAGCGGCACGCCACTGGGCGAGCACCTCCAGGCCCGGCATGCCCGGCAAGCCGAGGTCGAGGATGATCAGGTCATAAGGCTCGCTCTGGCCCTGGTACACGGCGTCACGGCCATCGGCCAGCCAGTCCACGGCATAGCCCTGGCGTTGCAAGCCGGCAATCAGCTCATCGGCCAGCGGTACGTTGTCCTCGACAAGCAACAGGCGCATTCAGTCGTCTTCCTCATCTTTGAGCAGGGCGCCGGTGCTGGCGTCAAGCTTGATTTCGCGAACCACGCCAGCAGGCGTCAGCAGCTCGACCTCATATTCGTAGCGATCATCGTCCTCTTCCAGTTCGGCTTCCAGTAAACGCGCCCCGGGGTAACGCCCCAGGGCAGTTTCCAGCAACTGTTCGAGTGGCAGGATGACGCCCTTTTGCCGAAGTTTCAGGGCTTCATCCTGGTCGAGGTCGCGGGCGGCTGCCAGCGAGCACACGGCCAGCAGCGCCAGCGCCAGGTAGCGCGGTGGCCGTGGTAAGCGACGCATCAGTTGTCTCGCTCGTCCTTCACCACTTCACCGGTCTTGGCGTCCAGTGCCACGTCCCATTCCACGTTCTGGGTATCGCGCAGCTCGACTTTGTAGATGTAACGGCCGTACTCGTCTTCCAGCTCGGAATCAGTAACGGTGGCGCCGGGGTGCTTGGCCATGGCAGTGGCCTTGAGTTCGTCCAGCGACTTGATTGTCTTGGCGTTTACCAGTTTGACCACTTCGTCGGGCTGCACATCCTTGGCGAAAGCGGCATTGGCGCCCAGGGCAAGGGCGGCGGCGGTGAACAGGGCAGTCAAGGTTTTCATCGTGCTTCTCTCCTGAGAGCTGTACAAGTTGTCTACGGGGTTAAGATTACCCGGCGGTCCTTAATTCAACCTGAAAGCAACGGGCGGCATGATAGCGCAGCCTGCGGGGCCGTGTGATGTTCCACCGCGCCGTTGCATCGCTACGCAGTATTCGCTTCACCGAACCTTATAATCACCGGCTCGATACCCAGGAGATCCGTCATGAGCGCCATCCACATCAAATACCCTGCGCTCACGTTCAAGGCGGGCCACCGTGCCCTACGGCACATCCGCGAGCGCGGGCTACAGGCGGCCGATGTGGGTGTGCTGCCAGGCGCAGCGGGCGGGCCGAAGCCACTCGGCATCCAAGGCCTGGACCTGGCCCTGTTCGGTGAGTGGCTACCGTCGGCACCGCGCCAACGCGCACTGATCGGCGCCTCGATCGGCGCCTGGCGCTTCGCCAGTGCCTGCCTGCAAGACCCGGTGGCCGGCATCCGCCGGCTTGGCGAACTGTATACCGAGCAAGACTTCGCCAAAGGGGTAACACCGGCCGAAATCAGCCGCAGTTGCGCAACAATGCTTGATGACCTGCTGCAGGGCCGCGACGCCCAGTTGCTGGCCAACCCGCACTATCGCCTGAACATCCTGGTGGTGAAAAGCCATGGTCAGCTCGCCCACGACCAGCGTGCCCGCCTGGGCCTCGGCCTGGGCTCGGTGGTCGCCAGCAATCTATTGGGCCGGGCACGCCTGGCGCGCCACTTCGAGCGCATCATCCTGCATGACGGGCGTAGCGCGCCGCCGCTCGATGCCTTGACCGACTTCCCTTCGCGCTGCCTGCCGCTGGACCTGGCCAACCTGCGCCAGGCCCTGCTCGCCTCGGGCTCGATCCCGATGGTCATGCAGGGAGTGAAGGATATTCCCGGGGCGGGCGCCGGTACTTACCGCGACGGCGGCTTGCTCGATTACCACCTCGACCTGCCTTACCACGGCGACGACCTGGTGCTGTACCCGCACTTCACCGACAAGGTCATACCCGGCTGGTTCGACAAGGCGCTGCCCTGGCGCAAGGGCGATGCCAGGCGGCTGCAGAACGTGTTGCTGATGACGCCCTCACCGCACTATCTGGCCGCCCTGCCCTTCGGCAAGTTGCCAGACCGCAACGACTTCAAGCGTTTCATGGGCGATGCCGCGGGGCGCAAACGCTATTGGTACAAGGCCATTGCCGAAAGCCAGCGGCTGGGCGACGAATTGCTGGAACTGATCGCCACCGGGCGGCTGCATGAACGCCTGCAAGCCTTGTAGCGGTCATGCTGTTAAACTGCGCGCATTATTGATTCACTCAGAGTTCTGACAGCGTGGAAATCTTCAAGGAATTTACATTCGAATCGGCTCACCGGCTGCCCCACGTGCCTGCCGGGCACAAATGCGGCCGCCTGCACGGCCACTCGTTCAAGGTCGGCCTGCACCTGACCGGCCCGCTGGACCCGCACACCGGCTGGATCCGTGACTTCGCCGAGGTGAAGGCCATTTTCAAGCCGATCTACGAGCAGCTCGACCACAATTACCTGAACGACATCCCCGGCCTGGAAAACCCCACCAGCGAGGTAATCGCCAAGTGGATCTGGGATCAGGTCAAGCCGCTGCTGCCGGAGCTGTCCAAAGTCCGCATCCACGAGACCTGCACCAGCGGGTGCGAATACTACGGCGACTGAAACACCGCCAGGGTCAGGCGGCCCCTATGCTCAGCACCTGCAGATGCAGGTAGCCTGCTTCACCTTGCACCTCGCTGAGGTAGGGAAAGCCATCCTCGACCAGCCGCCTGACCGTCTTGCCATGCAGGCTGACCAGGCTCACGTCGCTGACCGCATCGCCTTCGGCAAGCTGCTCTGGCGCCAGGCCATCGAGGCGCCAGAGCATGGTGCCGGCGGCCAGGGCGTCATGGCCAACGGCCTGCGCGGCCGAGTACAGGGCCAGGTAGCCGTTGCGGCTGACATCCAGGCGGTGACCGCGCCGCCGCCAGTGCGGATGGCTGTCTTCGTCACCCACGGCGCGGATCTCGAAGTCGTACTCACCATCGGTCTCGTAGCAGCCGAACCAGAACAGCGTGCGAAACTTGCGCCGTGAGATCACATACGCCGGTGCCACCGTGTCGGTGTAATGGTCTTCACCGGCGTGCAGCCAGCCACCACTGGTAAAGGGCGAATCGCCATTACCTGTGTCACCGATGGGCACGTCTTGGACCTGCCCTTGCATGCTCAAGCGTGGCTGCCAGTACAGCCTGGCAATGAAGCTTTTCTGAGGTTGGAATTGGTAGTGGGACATGCCGTCGAGCCCTCTTCACTGGCGGAAAAGGAAGACAGTAGTGAGTGCTGTTGCCCGCTTGCAGCCGGAACCCGCTCCCAGGCCATGCGTACAAGGCGTGAACGCGGCGAAGGCGCTGATGCCAGCGCTTAGCCCAGCGAGCTGGCGAGAAACGCAGGGGCGATGTAACGCTGGTAGTGCGCTTCGGACAAAAGGAAGAATTCGCGGTCGATGGCATCGCGCAATTGTGGCAGTTCCCAATCGCGAAATTCCGGCAGCAGTACCATGCCGTAGGCTTCCAGATCACGGATCATCCGCGCACCGCGGGCGATCAGCTGGTAGGCCCAGCAATATTCCGACTGCTGGTCGACGAAGCGGATGGAGCGCTGCTCCAGTTGCTGGCGCAACAGGCTTTTATCGAACACCTCGAGCTTGGCCATCATGACCTGCACCAGCAACTGCTCAAGGCGCAGCCACACAGCGCGCTTTTGCGCGTCATCGTAGCCGTTCCAGTGGATCACTTCGTGGTGGAAGCGCTTGCAGCCGCGGCAAACCGTGTCCCCATACACCGTGGAGCACAGGCCGACGCAAGGGGTCTTGATGGAGTTGTTGGACATGAAAAACAACAGCATGGCGGTGGAACACGCGCCCATGTTAGCCCTTTGTCTAACCAGGGTCACTCGTTAAAGTGATGTTCTGCGCCTTACCTTCGGGCTTTTTTTGCCGTAGAATCATCCCGCCTTTTCACAGGCAACAATGTCCGTAGGAAGCTGTTTTCAAAGCGTCACGAGCACAGTTGATCCGGTAGAACGGCGTTGGCCCGGGCCATGCATCCCTCGCATGCCCGCGCCAGCCCTCATCAGCACCCCGTTCTGCAGGCGTAAAACTTTGAAAGCAGCTTCCGTAAGGATTCTTTGCGACCCTGGCCGGGCGGCTCAAAAAGCCGTGGCGGCGCATGGGTGCATTGAATGCTGGATGAGCGTCCCGGACCCCCTTTAGGGACCACTGATGAGGGAAATAACTGTGCTTGAAGCCTACCGCAAACACATCGAAGAGCGCGCCGCCCTGGGCATCGTGCCCCAGCCGCTGAACGCCGAACAAACCGCAGGCCTGGTCGAGCTGCTGAAAAACCCGCCGGCCGGCGAAGAAGCCTTCCTCGTAGAACTGATCACCCACCGTGTACCGCCAGGGGTCGACGAAGCTGCCTATGTCAAGGCTGCTTTCCTCTCTGCCGTCGCCAAGGGCGAAACCCAATCGCCACTGATCGACCGCAAGCACGCCACCGAACTGCTGGGCACCATGCAGGGCGGCTACAACATCGAAACGCTGGTCGCGCTGCTGGATGACGCCGAACTGGGCGCCGTCGCGGCCGAACAGCTCAAGCACACCTTGCTGATGTTCGATGCCTTCCACGATGTGGCCGAAAAAGCCAAGGCTGGCAACGCCAATGCCAAGGCCGTGCTGGAATCCTGGGCTGCCGGCGAGTGGTTCACCTCGCGCCCGGCCATCGCCGACAAGTACACCCTGAGCGTGTTCAAGGTGCCTGGCGAGACCAACACCGACGACCTGTCCCCTGCACCCGATGCCTGGTCGCGCCCTGACATCCCGCTGCACGCCCTGGCCATGCTGAAAATGGCCCGTGACGGCATCGAGCCGCAGCAGCCGGGTTCGGTAGGCCCACTCGCCCAGATCGAAGCGGTCAAGGCCCAAGGCTACCCGGTTGCCTATGTCGGTGACGTGGTCGGTACCGGTTCCTCGCGTAAATCCGCCACCAACTCGGTGCTGTGGTTCTTCGGCGACGACATCCCGTACGTGCCGAACAAGCGCGCCGGTGGTTTCTGCTTCGGCACCAAGATCGCCCCGATCTTCTACAACACCATGGAAGACGCCGGCGCCCTGCCGATCGAGTTCGACTGCACCAACCTGGCCATGGGCGACGTGATCGACGTCTACCCGTTCAAAGGTGAAGTGCGCCGCCATGGCAGCGACGAGCTGGTCACCACCTTCGCCCTGAAAACCGAAGTGCTGCTGGATGAAGTGCGCGCTGGCGGCCGTATCCCGCTGATCGTCGGCCGTGGCCTGACCGAAAAAGCCCGTGCCGAACTGGGCCAAGGCCCATCCGGGCTGTTCAAGAAGCCGGAGCAGCCAGCCGACAGCGGCAAGGGCTTCACCCTGGCGCAGAAAATGGTCGGCCGTGCGTGTGGCCTGCCAGAAGGCCAGGGCGTGCGCCCAGGTGCCTACTGCGAACCGAAGATGACCACCGTCGGCTCCCAGGACACCACCGGCCCGATGACCCGTGACGAGCTGAAAGACCTGGCTTGCCTGGGCTTCTCCGCTGACCTGGTGATGCAGTCGTTCTGCCACACCGCGGCTTATCCGAAGCCGATCGACGTCACCACCCACCACACCCTGCCAGACTTCATCCGCACCCGTGGCGGCGTGTCGCTGCGCCCAGGCGACGGCATCATCCACAGCTGGCTGAACCGCATGCTGATGCCCGACACCGTGGGTACTGGCGGCGACTCGCACACCCGCTTCCCGATCGGCATCTCGTTCCCGGCCGGTTCCGGCCTGGTTGCGTTCGCTGCGGCCACCGGCGTCATGCCGCTGGACATGCCAGAGTCGATCCTGGTGCGCTTCAAGGGCAAGCTGCAGCCTGGCATCACCCTGCGTGACCTGGTCCATGCCATCCCTTACTACGCCATCAAGCAAGGCCTGCTGACCGTCGAGAAAAAAGGCAAGAAAAACGCCTTCTCCGGCCGCATCCTGGAAATCGAAGGCCTGGACGAACTGACTGTCGAACAAGCCTTCGAGCTGTCCGATGCTTCGGCCGAGCGCTCGGCTGCCGGCTGCACCATCAAGCTGCCAGAAAAGGCCATCGCCGAGTACCTGAAGTCCAACATCACCCTGCTGCGTTGGATGATCGGCGAAGGTTACGGCGACGCCCGTACCCTCGAGCGCCGCGCCCAGGCCATGGAAGCCTGGCTGGCCAAGCCTGAGCTGCTGTCGGCCGACGCCGATGCCGAGTACGCCGAAATCATCGAGATCGACCTGGCCGACGTCAAAGAGCCTGTGCTCTGCGCGCCGAACGACCCAGACGACGCGCGCCTGCTGTCCTCGGTTCAGGGCGAGAAAATCGACGAAGTGTTCATCGGTTCGTGCATGACCAACATCGGCCACTTCCGCGCTGCCGGCAAGCTGCTGGAGAAGGTCAAGGGCGGTATTCCGACCCGTCTGTGGCTGGCCCCGCCAACCAAGATGGACGCACACCAGCTGACCGAAGAAGGCTACTACGGCATCTACGGCAAGGCCGGTGCACGCATGGAAATGCCAGGCTGCTCGCTGTGCATGGGTAACCAGGCACGTGTGCAGACCGGTTCGACCGTGGTCTCCACCTCGACCCGTAACTTCCCGAACCGCCTGGGCGACGCCACCAACGTGTACCTGGCGTCGGCCGAGCTGGCTGCCGTGGCTTCGATCATCGGCAAGCTGCCGACCGTCGAAGAGTACATGCAGTACGCCAAAGACATCGACAGCATGGCTGCCGACGTCTACCGCTACCTGAGCTTCGACCAGATCGCCGAGTTCCGCGAAGCGGCTGCCAACGCCAAGATCCCGGTGGTACAGGCGTAAGCTGAGCGGCAAGTTGTAAGCTGCAAGCCACAAGAAGAAGCCCTGGCAGAAATGCCGGGGCTTTTTTGTTCCTCACCCGGCCTAGCGCTGGCAAGCCAGCTCCCTCAGGGATCGCCTTAGGGCTGACAGGTGTTTGCCACAAGGTATGGCAGCGCCTGTTAGAGCGAGCGCCGCCCGCGCGGCGCAATCGCGAGCTGCGCTCGCTCCTACGTTTGTTTCGGGCCAATTCTTCCTGTGGGATTCGCGCGCGAACGCCTTGGTGCATGCCTCAATATCGCGCCGTACAAACCAGGCGGCCGCGCGCGCCTGTCACAGGCGTTACTGGCCCGAAACAAACGTAGGAGCGAGCGCAGCTCGGGATTGCGCCGCGCGGGCGGCGCTCGATCTCACAGGCGCTGAAGATGCTCCGGCTACCCTTGCCAGAAACCATAGAATCTCCCACAGGGTGGCGCACCAGGGTTGTCAGGTGCTCGCCACTGCATCTTCAGCGCGTGTGACATCTTGTGGCAAACACCTGTCAGCCCTGGCGCGCTCCCTGTGGGAGCTGGCCAGCGATAGGGCCGCGCAGCGGCCCCGCTTGAGGCCGAGCGCCAGGCGTGGGTTAGAAGCTGTCGCCAGGCACGCGAACCCAGCCCTCCATCAGCACCCGAGCACTGCGGCTCATGATTGCCTTGGTCACTGTCCACTCGCCGTTTACCTGGCGGGCTTCGGCGCCGACCCGCAGCGTGCCCGAGGGATGGCCGAAACGCACGGCGCTGCGCTCGCCTCCGCCCGCTGCCAGGTTGACCAGCGTACCGGGAATGGCCGTCGCCGTACCGATCGCCACCGCCGCGGTGCCCATCATGGCATGGTGCAGTTTGCCCATCGACAAGGCCCGTACCAACAGGTCGATCTCGCTTGCCATTACCGCCTTGCCACTGGACGCCGTGTAGGTGCTGGGTGGTGCGACGAAGGCCACTTTCGGTGTGTGCTGACGCCCGGCAGCCTGGTCGACATGGTCGATCAGGCCCATACGCACGGCGCCATGGGCACGGATGGCCTCGAAGCGCAGCAGCGCTTGCGGGTCACCGTTGATGGCGTCCTGCAACTCCGTGCCGGTGTAGCCGATATCGGCAGCATTGATGAAAATGGTCGGGATGCCGGCATTGATCAAGGTAGCCTTGAAGGTGCCGACACCCGGCACCTCAAGGTCGTCGACCAAGTTGCCGGTCGGGAACATGGCACCGCCGGCACCGTCCTCGTCCGCAGCCGGGTCAAGGAACTCCAACTGCACTTCCGCTGCCGGGAACGTTACCCCATCCAGCTCGAAGTCTCCGGTTTCCTGCACCATGCCTTCAGTGACCGGCACATGGGCAATGATGGTCTTGCCGATGTTCGCCTGCCAGATACGCACGGTGGCCACGCCGTTGCGTGGAATGCGCGCGGTGTCGACCAGGCCGCTACTGATGGCGAACGACCCGACCGCAGCAGACAGGTTGCCGCAGTTGCCGCTCCAGTCGACAAAGGCCTTGTCGATGCTGACCTGGCCGAACAGGTAATCGACATCATGGCCCGGCTTGATGCTGGGCGACAGGATGACGGTCTTGCTGGTGCTGGAGGTCGCGCCGCCCATGCCGTCGATCTGCTTGCCGTAAGGGTCGGGGCTGCCGATGACCCGCAGCAATAGCGCGTCGCGGGCAGGGCCTGGGACCTGCGCCGGCTCGGGCAGGTCTTGCAGGCGGAAGAACACGCCTTTGCTGGTGCCACCACGGATGTAGGTGGCGGGTATTCTTGTTTGCGGTACGTGAGCCATTGCTTTGCTGTCCTGTCTGATGGGCATGAGACCCTCGGGATTGCTTTGCAGCCCATCGCCGGCAAGCCAGCTCCCACAGGGACCGTGCTGCCATCGAGATTGCGCGACTCCTGTGGGAGCTGGCTCGCCGGCGATGGGCCGCAACGCGGCCCCTGCTCTGGGGGTTAGGCGGTAGCTTCGAGGAAGTCCTGGGCGAAGCGCTGCAGCACCCCGCCCGCTTCGTAGATCGACACTTCCTCGGCCGTGTCCAGGCGGCAGGTCACCGGCACATCGATGCGCTCGCCGCTGGCCCGGGTAATCACCAGGGTCAGCGTAGCGCGCGGCGTACGCGCACCCAGCACGTCATAGGTTTCGCTACCGTCCAGCCCCAAGGTCTTGCGGTCGGTGCCGGGTTTGAACTCCAGCGGCAGCACGCCCATGCCTACCAGGTTGGTGCGGTGAATGCGCTCGAAACCTTCTGCGACAATGGCCTCGACACCGGCCAGGCGCACACCCTTGGCCGCCCAGTCACGCGATGAGCCCTGGCCGTAGTCGGCACCGGCCACGATAATCAGCGGCTGCTTGCGCTGCATGTAAGTCTCGATCGCCTCCCACATGCGGGTCACCCGGCCTTCCGGTTCGATCCGCGCCAGCGAGCCTTGCCTCACGCTGCCGTCTGCGTTGCGCACCATCTCGTTGAACAGCTTGGGGTTGGCAAAGGTCGCGCGCTGGGCGGTCAGGTGGTCACCGCGGTGGGTCGCGTAAGAGTTGAAGTCTTCTTCTGGCAGGCCCATTTTCGCCAGGTACTCGCCCGCAGCACTGTCGAGCATGATCGCGTTGGATGGCGACAGGTGGTCGGTGGTGATGTTGTCCGGCAGCACCGCCAGTGGGCGCATGCCACGCAGGGTACGCTCACCGGCCAAGGCGCCTTCCCAGTAAGGCGGCCGGCGAATATAGGTGCTCATTGGCCGCCACTCATACAACGGTGCCACTTTCGGCCCGCGGTCTTCCTCGATGGCGAACATCGGGATGTACACCTTGCGGAATTGCTCCGGCTTGACCGCCGCACGCACCACGGCGTCGATCTCTTCGTCACTGGGCCAGATGTCCTTGAGGCGGATTTCCTGGCCATCGACCACGCCCAGCACGTCCTTTTCGATGTCGAAGCGAATGGTGCCCGCAATCGCATAGGCGACCACCAAGGGTGGCGAGGCCAGGAAGGCTTGCTTGGCATACGGGTGGATACGCCCGTCGAAGTTGCGGTTGCCCGACAGCACGGCGGTGGCGTACAGGTCACGGTCGATGATTTCCTGCTGGATCACCGGGTCCAGGGCACCAGACATGCCGTTGCAGGTCGTACAGGCGAAGGCGACGATGCCAAAGCCCAGTTGCTCCAGTTCTTTCTCCAGGCCAGCCTCTTCCAGGTACAGCTGCACCGCCTTGGAGCCCGGGGCCAGCGATGACTTGACCCACGGCTTGCGGGTGAGGCCCAGCCTGTTGGCGTTGCGCGCAATCAGGCCTGCGGCGATCACGTTGCGCGGGTTGCTGGTGTTGGTACAGCTGGTGATGGCGGCAATGATCACCGCACCATCAGGCATCTGCCCTGGCACTTGCTGCCAGCTGCCGGCAATGCCTTTGGCCGCCAGCTCGCTGGTGGCCACGCGGGCATGCGGGTTGGACGGGCCGGCCATGTTGCGTACCACGCTCGACAAGTCGAAGCTCAGGGTACGCTCGTATACCGCGCCGGCCAGGCTGTCGGCCCAGAGGCCGGCGACCTTGGCATAGGTTTCCACCCGTTTGACCTGCTGTTCTTCACGGCCGGTCAGGCGCAGGTAATCGATGGTCTGCTGGTCGATGGCGAACATGGCCGCCGTAGCGCCGTACTCCGGGGCCATGTTGGAGATGGTCGCGCGGTCCCCCAGGGTCAGGGCGCGCGCACCTTCACCGTGGAACTCCAGGTAGGCGCCGACCACCTTCTGCTTGCGCAGGAACTCGGTCAGGGCCAGCACCAGGTCGGTGGCGGTGAGGTTCGGCGCCAGCTTGCCGGTCAACTCGACGCCGACGATTTCCGGCAGGCGCATCCACGATGCTCGGCCAAGCATCACGTTTTCCGCTTCCAGGCCACCCACGCCAATGGCGATCACGCCCAAGGCATCGACGTGCGGGGTGTGGCTGTCAGTGCCCACGCAGGTATCCGGGTAGGCGATGCCATGGTCGCAGTGCACCACCGGCGACATCTTCTCCAGGTTGATCTGGTGCATGATGCCGTTACCCGGCTGGATCACGTCGACATTCTTGAACGCTTTCTTGGTCCAGTTGATGAAGTGGAAGCGGTCCTCGTTACGTCGGTCTTCGATGGCGCGGTTCTTGTCGAACGCTTGCGGGTCATAGCCGCCGCACTCGACAGCCAGCGAGTGGTCGACGATCAGTTGTACCGGCACCACCGGGTTGACCTGGGCCGGGTCGCCGCCCTTGTCGGCGATGGCGTCACGCAGGCCGGCGAGGTCGACCAGCGCGGTCTGGCCGAGGATGTCATGGCACACCACGCGCGCCGGGAACCACGGGAAATCGAGGTCGCGCTTGCGCTCGATCAGTTGGCTCAGCGAGGCGTCGAGGGTGGCCGGGTCGCAGCGACGCACCAGGTTTTCGGCGAGAACGCGCGAGGTGTACGGCAGGCCGTCGTAGGCGCCGGGCTTGATCGCCTCGACGGCCGCGCGCGCATCGAAGTAGTCCAGGTCGGTGCCTGGCAGGGGCTTGCGGTATGCAGTATTCATATCGTTATCAGGCTCGGTCACGGTACTCGGTATACAGATCTCGCCAATGGGGGCGCTGCGCAGTCCCTGTGGGAGCGGCCTTGTGCCGCGATTGGGCTGCGCAGCAGCCCTGGCGATCCATGCCTCAGCGCTGCTCGATCGGCACGAACTGGCGCTGCTCGACGCCGACATACTCGGCGCTCGGGCGGATGATGCGGTTGTTGGCGCGCTGCTCGAACACGTGCGCCGCCCAGCCAGTCAGGCGCGAACAGACGAAGATCGGGGTGAACAGCTTGGTCGGAATACCCATGAAGTGGTAAGCCGAGGCATGGTAGAAGTCGGCATTGGGGAACAGGCGTTTCTGCTCCCACATGGTCTTGTCGATGGCTTCGGAAACCGGGTACAGCACCTTGTCGCCCACCTCATCGGCCAATTGCTTCGCCCAGCCCTTGATCACCTCGTTGCGCGGGTCGGACTCTTTGTAGATGGCATGCCCGAAGCCCATGATCTTGTCTTTGCGCTCGAGCATGCGCAGCAGCTCGGCAGTGGCTTCCTGCGGGCTCTGGAAGCGCTCTATCAGCTCCATGGCCGCCTCGTTGGCACCCCCGTGCAGCGGGCCGCGCAGCGTGCCGATGGCTGCGGTAACGCAGGAATACAGGTCGGACAGGGTCGAAGCGCACACCCGGGCCGTGAAGGTCGAGGCGTTGAACTCGTGCTCGGCGTAGAGGATCAGCGACACGTTCATGACCTTGACGTGCAGCTCGCTGGGCTTCTTGCCGTGCAGCAGGTACAGGAAGTGGCCGCCCAGGGTGTCTTCGTCGCTGCTGCAGTCGATGCGCACGCCATGGTGGGTGAAGCGGTACCAGTAGCACATCACCGCCGGGAACAGGGCCAACAGCCGGTCGGTCTTGTCGCGCTGGGCTTCGAAGGTGAGCTCGGGCTCGAGGGTACCGAGCACCGAACAACCGGTGCGCATCACGTCCATGGGGTGGGCGTCGCGAGGAATGCGCTCGAGCACTTCCTTGAGTGCCGGTGGCAGGTCACGCATGCCCTTGAGCTTGTGTTTGTAGTCGGCCAATTCAGCCTGGGAGGGCAGCTCGCCGTACAGCAGCAGGTAGGCGACTTCTTCAAATTCGGCACCGGCGGCCAGGTCACGCACATCGTAACCGCGGTAGGTCAGACCGGCACCGGCCTGGCCCACGGTGGACAGCGCAGTCTGGCCGGCCACCTGGCCGCGCAGGCCTGCGCCACTGAGTACTTTTGCTTCGGCCATGGTGTTTCTCCTTTCTTGAACTTGTTATGGAAATCTGGCTGGCTAATCGGGCTTGCCTGTACCCGCCCTTTCGCGGGCAACCCCGCTGCCATGCGGGGCTGGAGTTGTCACAGGCTCAGCCCTTCTTCTGGGCAAACAACGCGTCGAGGCTCTGCTCGAAGGCGTGGTAGCCAATGGCATCGTAAAGCTCCATGCGCGTCTGCATGGTGTCGATCACGTTCTTCTGCGTGCCGTCGCGGCGCAGCGCGGTGTACACATTCTCGGCTGCCTTGTTCATGGCGCGGAACGCTGACAGCGGGTACAGCACCAGCGAAACATCGACCGCAGCCAGCTCTTCGGTGGTGTACAGCGGAGTGGCGCCAAACTCGGTGATGTTGGCCAGGATGGGTGCCTTCACCCGGTCAGCGAAGGTCTTGTACATCTGCAGCTCGGTGATCGCTTCCGGGAAGATCATGTCGGCACCCGCCTCGATGCACGCTGCGGCACGGTCCAGGGCAGCGTTCAAGCCTTCGACGGCCAAGGCGTCGGTACGCGCCATGATCACGAAGCTGTCGTCGCTACGGGCATCGACGGCTGCCTTGATGCGGTCGACCATTTCCTGCTGGCTGACGATTTCCTTGTTCGGCCGGTGGCCGCAACGCTTGGCCCCGACCTGATCCTCGATATGGATCGCCGCCGCACCGAACTTGCTCATCGAGCGCACGGTGCGCGCCACGTTGAAAGCCGAGGCACCGAAGCCTGTATCGACATCCACCAACAGCGGCAGGTCGCACACATCGGTAATACGGCGCACGTCGGTGAGCACATCGTCCAGGCCAGTGATACCCAGGTCCGGCAGGCCCAGGGAGCCTGCCGCAACACCGCCACCGGACAGGTAGATGGCCTTGAAACCGGCGCGCTTGGCCAGCAAGGCATGGTTGGCATTGATGGCGCCAACCACCTGCAGCGGGTGTTCAGCGGCGACGGCATCGCGAAAACGCTGACCGGGTGTGCTGTTCACAGTCATTTCTCACCTCGTGGGTTATTGTTGTGGGCGTCCAGATAGTGACGCTCGATATTGCGCTTGGACGCACCGATGTGACGGCGCATCAGAAGTTCGGCCAGTTCGCCGTCACGTTCGGCGATGGCATCGAGAATGCGGTGGTGTTCGGCAAAGGCCTGGCGTGGCCGGTTGGGCGTGGCCGAGAACTGGATACGGTACATGCGCACCAGCTGGTACAGCTCGCCACACAGCATCTTGACCAACGTCTGGTTACCGCTGCCCTGGATGATGCGGTAATGGAAGTCGTAGTCGCCCTCCTGCTGGTAGTAACCCAGGCCAGCCTGGAACGCGGCATCCCGCTCATGGGTATCGAGCACCCGGCGCAGCTCGTCGATATCGGCCTGGCTCATGCGTTCGGCGGCCAGGCGGCAGGCCATGCCTTCCAGGGACTCACGAATCTCGTACAGCTCGATCAGTTCGGCATGGTTGAGCGATACCACCCGTGCGCCTACATGGGGCACCCGCACCAGCAGGCGCTGGCCTTCCAGGCGGTGGATGGCCTCGCGCAGCGGCCCGCGGCTGATGCCATAGGTGCGTGCCAGCTCTGGCTCGGAGATCTTGCTGCCAGGGGCAATTTCCCCTTTGACGATGGCCGCCTGAATACGCCGGAAGACGTTTTCCGACAAGGTTTCCGATTCGTCTGCCAGCATCGGGCCAGGGGTGGAAAGGTCTTGCATATTGTCGACACCTTGGGAAATCTACTCGTCAGAAGTTAACCACCGATGCCACTCAAGTCAAAGACAAATTCAATATTGTCGACAATCGTCTAAGAACGAACTTAGGCAAGCCAAGCGCTGTCAGATCGCGCACCGCTGGCGTCAATACGTCGTCGTGATAGAATGCCGCGCCTCCGATGGGGTATGGATAGCCTGTCTGTCATGCAGTCATGCTTGTTGACAGATGAACGAGGAAGCTTGCGCAGTAGTTGCCAGTCACCTTGACCTGAACCTTGCCTAGAACCTTGCACTGCATCGCGCCAGGATTATGAGACTCACACCCGTTTTATTGCTGCTTTGCCTCACCCTGCTGCCGGCCATTGGCCAGGCGGCCGGCAAGACCGTGTACGGTCTCAATGAATACGCACGCCTGGGCGACCTGGACCTGGAAGTGGCGGCCAAACTCGACACCGGCGCCAAAACTGCCTCGCTCAGCGCCCGCGACATCAAGCGCTTCAAGCGCAACGGCGAAAGCTGGGTGCGCTTCTACCTGGCCATCGATGCCGCCCACTCGCACCCGATCGAACGGCCCCTGGCCCGCGTCAGCAAAATCAAGCGCCGAGCGGGCGACTATGATGCTGAATCGGGCAAGGCCTACACCGCCCGCCCGGTCATCGAACTCGAAATCTGCATGGGCCAGGCCTTGCGCACCATCGAAGTCAACCTCACCGACCGCAGCGCCTTCCAGTTCCCGCTGCTGATCGGCTCCGAGGCGCTCAAGCACTTTGACGCGCTGGTCGACCCAAGCCTTAAATACGCGGCCGGCAAACCTGCCTGTGCCACCGACGCTCCCAAAGCAGAGTAATCCCGATGCGCTCTCTTACCCTCCATCTGAAAGTCCTGATCACCGTACTGGTGTTGTTGGGCGTGGCAGTCACGGCTTATCAGATCTTCTTCCTCGGCATCCCGGTGACCGAGGATGAAACCGACGACCTGTGGAACATCGACGCCAAGGTCGAGTTCGTGGCCAGCACCAAGGACCCGGTCAAGGTGCAGATGTTCGTGCCGCCACTGAACCGCGACTACGTCAGCCTCAACGAGAGCTTCATCTCCAACAACTACGGGGTCAGCGTCAACCGTGCCGATGGCAACCGCAAGGTCACCTGGTCGGCCCGTCGCGCCAGCGGCAACCAGACGCTGTACTACCGCCTGGTGCTGACCAAGCGCTACAGCAACGAAAAAACCGCGGTAAAAGGCCCGACCTTCCGTGACAGCCTGGCCATCGACGGCCCCGAAAAAATCGCCGCCGAGGCGCTGATGGCGCCTATCCGCCAGCATTCGGCCGACGTCGAGACGTTCGTCAGCGAAACCATCAAGCGGGTCAACAACCTCAACGATGACAACGTCAAACTGCTGCTGGCCGGCGATACCTCACCGATGAAAAAGGCCCAGGTGATCGACCTGCTGCTGTCGATTGCCCACGTACCGATGGAAAAGGTGCACACCATCCGCCTGGTGGCCGACACCCCGCAAACCCCCGAGCTGTGGCTGCGCAGCTACAACGGCAACGACTGGCTTTACTTCAACCCGGACACGGGCGAACAGGGCCTGCCCAGCGACCGACTGCTGTGGTGGACCGGTGACGACAACCTGATTACCGTCGATGGCGGCAAGAAGGCCAACGTCACGTTCAGCATGAACAACAGTGAAATGAACGCCATTCGCCTGGCCAAGCTGACTGACGAGAACACCGACGCCGACTTCCTCGAATATTCGCTGTACGGCCTGCCCCTGCAAACCCAGCAGACCTTCATGATCATGGTCATGATCCCGATTGGTGTGCTGGTGATCCTGGTGCTGCGCAACCTGATCGGTATCCAGACCCTGGGTACCTTCACCCCGGTGCTGATCGCCCTGGCCTTCCGCGAAACCCAGCTGGGCTTCGGTATCGTGTTGTTCACGGTCATCACGGCATTGGGCCTGTCACTGCGTTCGTACCTGGAGCACCTGAAACTGCAGATGCTGCCGCGCCTGTCCGTGGTGCTGACCTTCGTCGTGGTGCTGATTGCGGCGATCAGCCTGTTCAGCCACAAGCTGGGCCTTGAGCGCGGGCTGTCGGTAGCCCTGTTCCCGATGGTGATCCTGACCATGACCATCGAACGCCTGTCGATCACCTGGGAAGAGCGTGGCGGCGGCCATGCCATGAAAGTGGCCATCGGCACCCTGTTTGCCGCATCACTGGCCCACCTGCTGATGATGGTGCCAGAGCTGGTGTATTTCGTGTTCACCTTCCCGGCCGTGCTGCTGATCCTGGTCGGCTTCATGCTGGCGATGGGCCGTTATCGCGGCTACCGTCTGACCGAGCTGATGCGCTTCAAGGCATTCGTGAAAAAGGCAGACGTGTGATGTTTGGCCTGATCAAGACGTGGAAAGCCCTGGAGGCCCGGGGCATCATGGGCATCAACCGGCGTAACGCAGACTATGTGCTGAAGTACAACAAGCGCAGCCTGTACCCGATTGTCGACGACAAGATCATCACCAAGGAGCGCGCCCTCGCGGCAGGTATCCACGTACCGGAAATGTACGGTGTCATCGAGACCGAGAAGCAGATCGACAAGCTTCACGAGATCATCGGCGGCCGCAACGACTTCGTCATCAAGCCGGCCCAAGGTGCCGGCGGTGACGGCATCCTGGTGATCGCCGACCGCTTCGAGGACCGCTACCGCACCGTTTCCGGCAAGATCATGAGCCACGAGGAAATCGAGCACCAGGTCTCGAGCATCCTCACCGGCCTGTACTCGCTGGGCGGGCACCGTGACCGGGCGCTGATCGAATACCGGGTCACACCCGACCAGATCTTCAAGAGCATCAGCTATGAAGGCGTGCCCGACATCCGCATCATCGTGCTGATGGGCTACCCGGTCATGGCCATGCTGCGCCTGCCCACCCGGCAGTCCGGCGGCAAGGCCAACCTGCACCAGGGCGCCATCGGCGTAGGGGTCGACCTGGCTACCGGCGTGACCCTGCGCGGCACCTGGCTGAACAACATCATCAGCAAGCACCCGGACACCACCAACGCGGTGGACGGCGTGCAACTGCCGAACTGGGACGGCTTCATGAAGCTGGCCGCCGGGTGCTACGAGCTTTGCGGGCTGGGCTATATCGGCGTGGACATGGTCCTGGACCAGGACAAAGGCCCGCTGATTCTGGAGCTCAACGCCCGCCCAGGGCTGAACATCCAGATCGCCAACGACTGCGGGCTGACCCAGCGCACCCATGCCATCGAAGCGCACATCGAAGCACTGGCCAAGGACGGCCTGACGGAGGACGTCGAGCAGCGGGTGAAGGTGTCGCAGGGCTTGTTCGGGCACGTACACCCGGGCTGACATCGCCGAGGCGGCTGCCACAAGGGGCAGGTGCTCCTGTGGCAGCGGCCTTGCGTCGCAGCCAGCCCCAGGCGCCAAACACAGGGTTGAATGTCGCGCCCAGTGCTAGGCGCTGCTCCCGCACAGGTCTACAATCGCCCTCCTCGCTTTTACATCGCCGTCCATACTGATGCCGACCTGTACGCTACACCCCCTGCCCTACCAACCCGACCCAGCCGCCTATTTCGCCCGCCTGCGCCAGGCGCCCGGCGCCATCCTGCTCGACAGCGCCCGCCCTGGTGCCGAGCGCGGGCGCTTCGATCTGCTCAGTGCCTGGCCGCTGCAACAACTGCAAGCCGAACCCGCAGAGGATGGCCGCGCCTTTCTCGCTCGCCTGCGCGAGGGCCTGGCGCGCCTGGGCAGCGCCGATTTGCCCAGCGGCGTAGAACTGCCTTTCGCCGGCGGCCTGATCGGCTACCTGAGCTATGACTTCGGCCGCCGCCTTGAACACCTGCCAAGCAACGCCGTGGATGACCTCGGGGTGCCCGACGCGCAACTGGGCCTGTATGCCTGGGCGCTGGTCAGCGACCACCAGTGCGGCACCAGCCAGCTGGTGTTTCACCCAAGCCTGGCGCAACACGAGCGCGAACGCCTGATCAACCTCTTCGCCGGCAGCGAGCACACGCCCGATGGCGACTTTCAACTGCTCGCCCCCATGGCCGGCGACTTGCAGCCTGCGCAGTACCAGGCCGCCTTCGACCAGGTGCAGCGCTATATCCAAGCCGGTGACTGCTACCAGATCAACCTCACCCAGCGCTTTCGCGCGCCGTGCAAGGGCGACCCGTGGCAGGCCTACAAGGCACTGCGCCAGGCCTGCCCGACGCCCTTTTCGGGCTATCAGCAGTTGGCCGACGGCAGCGCCCTGCTCAGCTTTTCACCCGAGCGCTTCATTCGCGTCAGCCAACGCCAAGTCGAGACCCGCCCGATCAAGGGCACGCGCCCACGCGCCAGCGACCCGGGCGAAGACCGGCGCAATGCCCAGGCGCTGTTGCACAGCCCCAAGGACCGCTCGGAAAACCTGATGATCGTCGACCTGCTGCGCAATGACCTGGGGCGTACCTGCGAGGTGGGCTCGGTGAAGGTGCCGGAGCTGTTCAGCCTGGAGAGCTACCCCAACGTGCACCACCTGGTCAGTAGCATTACCGGCCGCTTGGCCAGCGACAAGGACGCCCTGGACCTGATCGCCGACAGCTTCCCTGGCGGCTCGATTACCGGCGCGCCGAAGATCCGCGCCATGCAGATCATCGACGAGCTGGAGCCCACGCGGCGGGCACTGTACTGCGGCTCCCTGCTGTATGTGGACGTGCGTGGCGAAATGGACAGCTCGATCGCCATTCGCAGCCTGCTGGTCAAGGATGGCCAGGTCAGTTGCTGGGGTGGCGGCGCAGTGGTGGCCGATTCCGAGTGGCAGGCCGAGTACGAAGAGTCGATTGCCAAGGTGCGGGTATTGCTGCAGACACTGCAAGGCCTGTGAGCGCCAGCCCGTCCAGACCTTGTTTTTTTGTTACCATCACCCCCACTACGAGCGCACAGCGCCACAGCCAAGATGGAAACCGCCTGATGAGCCAACCCTTCGACGTCGCCGCCCTGGCCGCGACCTATGCCAACAAATCCCCGCAAGACATCCTCAAGCTTGCCTTCGAGCACTTCGGCGACGACCTGTGGGTTTCCTTCAGCGGCGCCGAGGACGTGGTGCTGGTCGACATGGCCTGGAAGCTTAACAAGCAGGTCAAGGTATTCAGCCTCGACACAGGCCGCCTGCACCCGGAAACGTACCGGTTCATCGACCAGGTGCGCGAGCAGTATGGCCTGCCGATCGAAATCCTCAGCCCGGACCGCGCCCAGCTTGACCCATTCGTCAAGGAAAAGGGCCTGTTCAGTTTCTACAAGGACGGCCATGGCGAGTGCTGCGGCATTCGCAAGATCGAGCCGTTGCGGCGCAAGCTGGCAACCGTCAGCGCCTGGGCCACTGGCCAGCGCCGTGACCAGAGCCCTGGCACTCGCAGCCAGGTGGCAGCGCTGGAAATCGACAGCGCCTTCTCCACGCCCGAGCGCACGCTGTACAAGTTCAATCCGCTGGCGCAGATGAGCAGCGCAGAAGTGTGGGGTTATATCCGCATGCTGGAGCTGCCGTACAACAGCCTGCATGAACGTGGCTTCATCAGCATCGGCTGCGAGCCCTGCACGCGCCCGGTGCTGCCGAACCAGCATGAACGTGAAGGGCGTTGGTGGTGGGAAGAGTCCACCCAGAAGGAGTGCGGGTTGCACGCTGGCAACCTGATCAGCAAGGCTTGAACCCGTAACGCCGCTGTAGAACCGGGGGCGCAAAGCCCCCGGTGTTCGCGTTTCAGTGCACGGGCAGCTCGACCCCTTCGAACAGCGCTTCGAGCTCCTGCTTGTTGTGGCACTGGATTGCCTTGGCCATCACTTCGCGGGTCAGGTGCGGCGCGAACTTCTCGATGAAGTCACACATGAAGCCGCGCAGGAAGGTGCCACGGCGGAAACCGATCTTGGTGATGCTGGCCTCGAACAGCTCGCTGGCATCGAGTGCCACCAGGTCGCTGTCGAGCTTGGCGTCCACTGCCATGCCGGCAACGATGCCCACGCCCAGCCCTAGGCGCACATAGGTCTTGATCACGTCGGCGTCGGCGGCAGTGAACACTACCTTCGGCGTAAGGCCGCGGTGGTTGAAGGCCTCATCCAGCTTGGAGCGCCCGGTGAAACCGAACACATAGGTCACGATCGGGTATTCGGCTACGGCCTCCAACGTCAGCTTGGGCAGCTTGGCCAGTGGGTGACCTTGCGGCACGACCACGCAACGGTTCCACTTGTAGCAAGGCATCATGACCAGGTCGCCGAACAGCTCCAGTGCCTCGGTGGCAATGGCAAAGTCGACCGTGCCGTCTGCGGCCATTTCGGCAATCTGCATCGGCGAGCCCTGGTGCATGTGCAGGGACACTTCCGGGTATTGCTTGATGAAGCTGCTGATCACCGGCGGCAACGCGTAGCGCGCCTGGGTATGGGTGGTGGCGATGGACAGCGTGCCCTTTTTCTCGTTGGAGAACTCTTGGGCGATCTGCTTGATGCTCTCGACCTTGCGCAGGATTTCGCCCGCGGTATTGATGATGCGCTCACCGGCCGGGGTAACGCGGGTCAGGTGTTTGCCACTGCGCGCGAATACTTCAACACCCAACTCGTCTTCCAGCAGGCGGATCTGCTTGCTGATACCCGGCTGGGAGGTATACAGGCTCTGCGCCGTCGCGGAGACATTGAGGTCATGATGCGCCACTTCCCAGATGTAGCGCAGTTGTTGAAGCTTCATAGATTTCCCTCGGTTCAGCGATGAGTCAGCGGCAGCAAGCAGCGACGATATATAACTATATTAGTGGTTCCGGAAATAAATCTAGAACAATTTTGTTACATGCTGAGGATATGCCCTACAGCCGCGCTCACGTTTTCCTACGCCCCAAATGCTGCGCCAACGGCACCATGTAGACCGGGACCGGCGACAGTTGCAGCAGCCGCACCGCCGTGCGGCCGATTGGCACATCCACCCCGGCACCGGCACTGTGGCTACCAAAAATCAGCAGGTCGACACTGAGCCGTTGCGCCTGATCCAGAATGACCTGCGCCGGGTCGCCCTGGCGAACCCGTACGGCCTTGATGACGGCTAGGTCGGCCTCCTCGCCCAGCTCATCGCGAAAGTTCTCCAGCACGCGCTGCTCTATATTGGCCATTACCGTATTCACCCCCTGGCTGTGCAACTGGTCGAGCGTTTGCTCGTCGAGGTAGCTTTGCAGGAGAGATTCAGCGAACTGGCCCATGGGCTCGACCGCATGGATCACGTACAACTCAGCCCCGAATGTCCGCGCCAGCGCCAGCGCATGTTGCATGACAAACGGGGCATAGACACCGAGGTCGGTGGCGTACAGCATGGAGCGGATCATTCGACCTCCTGGACTGCCGCTGCGGCAGATCAAGCTTCAGCTTAGCAGCGCGGCAGAGGCACGCTTCGCCGTCCGGCGCGCTGCACGGGTGAGCTGTATCGGGCTGGGAATACCCCCTCGAAACGCTCAGACCCGGCCTTGGTGCTGGTCGATGAACAACAGCGCCTGGTAGAGCATCTCCATGCGCGCCAAGCGGCAGCCAGCCGCCCGCGCCTGCGCCAGCGGCTCGGCATAAATGGCCTGTAACTCCAATGGGCGCTTGTGTGCATGGTCGTGGTACATGCTGGGCCAGTAATCAGGCATGCGCTCGGTGACCTGGAACAGGTGTTGGGCGTAGCCTTCCGGCAGCATATGGCCGCATGCTGCGGCACCCTGCACAACTTCTGCCATCAGCGCCAGGACCAGTTCACGGCTGGCGGCGTTGCCCATCAATGCAGTGGTGCTGGCACCCAGCAATACCGAGAGCCCGTTGTAAGGCACGTTCCATACCAGTTTCTGCCAGCGCGCCAGCGCCAGGTTCGGCATGGCGTGCGAGTCGATGCCCGCCGCCTGGAACAAGCCTGTGCCCTCACTGACCAGCGCCGTACCACCATCGCTGGCAGGCCCGCTGTGGTACCCCAGGTTCACGGTACCCAAGGCCTGATGCCGGATCACCCCTGGCCCCTGCCGGTTGACACAGATGAAGCACAGCCCGCCCAGCAGGTGCATGTCGCTGCGCAGTGCCGGGCGCAGCTGCTCCTCGACCCCCAGGCCGTTCTGCAACAGCACCACCTTGGCACCCGGTGCGGCAGCCTGCACGATCAACGGGGCCAGGTGGTCGTTGCTGGTCGCCTTGGCCCCGATCAACAACCAGTCACAGGGCGGCATATCGGCGGCCCTGGCATAGGCTTGCACCTTCATGTGCAGCGTGCCGTGCTCGGCACTGTCCAGGCTCAGGCCATGCTCACATACCGCCGGGTACTCGCTACGCAGCAGAAAATGCACATCGAAACCGGCCTTGGCCAGCATCAACCCATAGAAGCCGCCAATGGCGCCACTGCCAATGATGCCAATACGTAGTGCGCGCGAATGCATGCCAATCTCCAGCTAACAGGTAGGCGTTCTTTTTACACCGGTTGGGCAACGCTGGGCAGGCCATTCGCGCTTCAACCCTTGGTACAGGTAAAAACCCCACAATGACTGGGCTCAGCCCATTGTCCCGCCCCTTGTAACGCGCTAAGGTTCGGCTCCCCGTTGCGATTATTCTTGCTGCTGGGCCGCACGGGGATTGTTGGCGGCCGGCACCCGTGACCTGACGAGTAACACGATGGCTGATTTACCGATCGATGACTTGAACGTTGCCTCCAACGAGACCCTGATCACCCCTGATCAGCTCAAGAAGGAAATCCCCCTCAGCGCCAAGGCCCTGCAGACCGTGACTGCCGGCCGTGAAGTGGTGCGCAATATTCTCGACGGCAAGGACCATCGCCTGTTCGTTGTGGTCGGCCCTTGCTCCATCCACGATATCAAGGCCGCTCACGAATATGCCGAGCGCCTGAAAGTACTGGCCGCAGAGGTGTCCGACACCCTGTACCTGGTCATGCGCGTGTACTTTGAAAAGCCGCGCACCACGGTCGGTTGGAAAGGCCTGATCAACGACCCGTACCTGGATGACTCGTTCAAGATCCAGGACGGCCTGCACATCGGCCGCAAGCTGCTGCTGGATTTGGCGGAAATGGGCCTGCCGACCGCGACCGAAGCGCTGGACCCTATCTCCCCGCAATACCTGCAGGACCTGATCAGCTGGTCGGCTATCGGCGCCCGTACCACCGAATCGCAAACCCACCGCGAGATGGCCTCGGGGCTGTCATCGGCGGTAGGTTTCAAGAACGGCACCGATGGCGGCCTGACCGTCGCCATCAACGCCTTGCAGTCGGTGTCCAAGCCACATCGCTTCCTGGGTATCAACCAGGAAGGCGGCGTGTCGATCGTCACCACCAAGGGCAACCCATACGGCCACGTGGTACTGCGCGGCGGTAATGGCAAACCCAACTACGATTCGGTCAGCGTTGCGCTGTGCGAGCAAGACCTTGCCAAGGCCAAGATCAAGGCAAACATCATGGTCGACTGCAGCCACGCCAACTCCAACAAGGACCCGGCCCTGCAACCACTGGTGATGGAGAACGTCGCCAACCAGATTCTCGAAGGCAACCAGTCGATCATCGGCCTGATGGTCGAAAGCCACCTGAACTGGGGCTGCCAGTCGATTCCGAAGAACCTGGAAGACCTGCAATACGGCGTGTCGGTTACCGATGCCTGCATCGACTGGTCGGCAACCGAAAAAACGCTGCGCAGCATGCGTGCCAAGCTCAAAGATGTATTGCCGCAGCGCAAGCGTGGCTGATTGACGCCCTACTGAGCGGGCTCACCATGGCCCGCTCTCATGGCCTGGCTCAGGCCTTGGTGGAGTGCCGCTGCTGGCGCTCCATGTAGCGCTCCACGTATGAGCACGACGGTATCACCGTGTAGCCCATCTGCTCGGCATAAGCCAGTGCCTGCTCGGTCAGCGCGGCAGCGATGCCACGGCCGCGCAGGGCGTTAGGCACGAAGGTGCGATAGATATCCAGCGTTTGCTTGCCCAGGTCCATGTACGTCAGGTAGGCACGATGACCGTCCACGATGGTCTCGAACTGATGACCGGCCTGGTCATGGTGGATGGTCAACGATTCGCTCATCACTACTCCTCGCAGGTCTTTCAGGTAGACCCTTCCCTTAACCGATGGTGGTTTAATCCGGCACAGAATGCTCTACGCCACCTGTTGCCCATACGACCACTGGACGGTTGCAATCGTTCGAGTCTTCTGGCGCTCACAAGATAGTAGGCGCGGCATGCGGATTTACTCAAGGTTTCGACAGTTAAAAAGGGCCTGGCGCTACCCTCTTCACTTAATGCCGTTGCCCCTGCAGCCGCTGGATGCTCTAGGCTTTAAGACGCCGAAAGACCGTACAAGTCACCCTTAGTTCAACAAAAAAGTTCCTGTATTACACTTGCTTGCGGGCACGGCAGGTTGTTGATCACGCCCAGCTCGCGCAGCGTGTCGGGGGCACGTCAAGCAACATTTTTTTTGCAGTTCTTGCGCTCAGTCAGTTTACTTACTACAAGTAATGAGTACTATGTACGCCGGCCAGTTTCTCTTTTCCGAGAGATGGCTATTTAATAGAAAGTCCTTGAAGGGGAACACGATGAACAACGTTCTGAAATTCTCTGCTCTGGCTCTGGCCGCAGTTCTGGCTACCGGTTGCAGCAGCGTCTCCAAAGAAACTGAAGCTCGTCTGACTGCGACTGAAGACGCAGCCGCTCGCGCTCAAGCCCGTGCCGATGAAGCCTACCGTAAGGCTGACGACGCACTGGCAGCCGCTCAGAAGGCTCAGCAGACCGCTGACGAAGCCAACGAGCGCGCTCTGCGTATGCTGGACAAAGCCAGCCGCAAGTAATAATCCTTACGGATTGTTAAGAAGCCGACCCACTTGTGGGTCGGCTTTTTTTTGCCTGCTCGTTGCCGCGCCTTCCAACTGTTACGAAAAGGCCCGCACAAAGGCGGGCCTCCCTGTATCGCCACTGCCTTACTGCAGTTCTGGGGGAATGCTGGAAACCACCGGTGCGCCTGCCTGGTTTTCGACCGGTACGGCAATTTCTACCGGCATGCCATCTTCTGCAGCCACCACATCACGCACCATGTCCCAGTTCATGCGCAGGTTGTTGGCCAGGTCTTCGCGCTTGAGCAAGGCATTGATGACAGCGGTATGCTTGTCGACTACCGACGGATTGCCCTGGTCATCCAGCGGGGTGTGTGCCTCGAGGTACACCTTGCCGCCACTGATACCAAACTTGTAAGGCTCGTTGATGATGCGCACCGGCGTACCCACCGGCACCAGCTTGGAGAGTTCCAACACGTTGTTGTTGAGCATGCGGAAGCAACCGTGGCTGGTGCGCATGCCGATACCGAACTTCTTGTTCGAACCGTGGATCAGGTAGCCGGGCACGCCCAAGGTGAACTTGAACGGCCCCAGTGGGTTGTCCGGGCCTGCCGGCACCACCGCAGGCAGGATATCGCCGTCTGCCGCGTGCTCTTTGCGGATGGATGCGGGCGGGGTCCAGGTCGGGTTCGGCGTCTTGGCGATGATCTTGGTGTTGGCGATCGGCGAACCCCAGCCTTCACGACCGATACCGAGCGGGAAGGTGTACACCACGTTTTGACCTTTCGGGTAGTAGTACAACCGGTACTCGGCCAGGTTGATGACCACGCCTTCGCGCGGTCCCGGTGGCAGGATGTAGCGGGTGGGCAGGATGATCTCGGTGCCGGCGCCCGGCAACCACGGGTCCACACCCGGGTTGGCAGCGATCATTTCCAGGTAGCCGAGGTCGTTGGCGGTGCCGATATCGGCGAAGGTGTCCTCGTACTTGGCCTTGATCACATGCACCTGGCCGACGATGTCTTCACCAGGAGGTGGCAGTGGCAGCTCCAGCGCAGCAGCGGGGCCTGCTACCAGCAGGGCGGCCAGGGACAGGCTACGGGTGACGGCAGGAAAGCGCGGCAACATCCGGTAAATCCTTCGAAAGGTGGGTCAAGAGAATCGATTGTACACCTGCACTGGTGCCAGCGGGAGGCATTGCTGAGCGGCAAGCGTTTCAGATGATGAAAGGTGCGAGTCGTTCAGCTGCCGTGCAGCTCAGGCCACACCGGGCGCATGCCCCGCCGCTGGGCATCGAGGATGGCCCGGCACAGCTCGCACAGGCGGCCATCGCGATAGATCGAGCGCGGCACCCCCGACCAGCGCGGTTGCGCGGGCAGCAGCCCACCGCACAAGGTACGATCTACCGGCACACCCAACTCCAGCTGCCGGGCCACCAGGTGCACGCGGACCTCCTGGCAGGCAAACAGGTCAAGCTGCTCATCGGGCTCGATCAATTGGTAGGCGTACAGGGACCAGGCGGGGCGCGGCATCGGTGGCACTCGAAACGGGGGGCGCAACATTAGCCGAAAGCTGCCCCCGTTTAAAGCATCACAGCAAGGGTTTTATCGCCGGCCAGGCATTTTCCAGCAAGCGCTGCTGGGCACCCTGGGCCGGATGAATGCCATCAGCCTGCATCAACTCTGGCACACCCCCTACCCCTTCAAGGAAAAACGGCACCAGCGGGACCTTTTTGTCCGCCGCCAACTGCTCATACACGTTGGCAAACGCACGGGTGTAGCGCACACCGTAATTGGGCGGCAGGCGCATGCCCAGCAGCACCACTTTGGCGCCAGCCTGCCGCGAGCGCTCGATCATCGAAGCAAGATTTTGTTGCAATTGCGCAGGCGGCTGCCCGCGCAGGCCATCGTTGCCGCCCAGCTCCAGTACCACCAGGCTGGGCTTATGCGCTGCAAGCAGCGCGGGCAAGCGCGCCTGGCCACCCGCACTGGTGTCGCCACTGATCGACGCATTGACCACCTTGGCGTCGAAACCTTCCTTCTCCAGCCGGGTCTGCAACAGAGAGACCCACCCCTGGCGGCTATCCAGGCCAAAACCGGCGCTGATACTATCGCCAACCACCAGCAACGTTCCCGCCGCCGCGCTCTGGGCCAGGCAATACAGGGCCAGACCGGCACTCAGCCACCTTATTCGCATCGGATTCTCCATGGGCCCCAGCATTCTCGTTGCGCAGAACCTTAGCAAAGTGGTCCCCAGTGCGGAAGGTGACCTCGCCATCCTGCACGCCCTGTCCCTCGACCTGGCCCAGGGCGACAGCCTGGCCATCGTCGGCGCTTCGGGCTCGGGCAAGTCGACGCTGCTTGGCCTGCTCGCCGGCCTGGACCAACCCAGCGCTGGCAAGGTGATACTTGCCGGGCACGACCTCGGGCCGCTGGATGAAGACCAGCGCGCCCGGGTGCGCGCCGAACATGTCGGCTTCGTGTTCCAGTCGTTCCAACTGCTGGACAGCCTCAACGCCCTGGAGAATGTCATGCTGCCGCTGGAGCTTGACGGGCGCAGCGATGCCCGCGAGCAAGCGCGCAACTTGCTTGAACGGGTCGGCCTTGGCGCGCGCCTCAGCCACACGCCACGCCAGCTGTCCGGGGGCGAGCAACAACGGGTGGCCATCGCCCGCGCCTTCGCCGCGCACCCTGCCGTGTTGTTCGCCGATGAACCCACCGGCAACCTGGACAGCCACACCGGCGAGCGTATCAGCGACCTGCTGTTCGAGCTGAACCAGGAGCGTGGCACCACACTGGTGCTGGTTACCCATGACGAACGCCTGGCCCGCCGCTGCCGCCGCCAGATCCGGCTGGACGCAGGCCGCCTGGTGGCAGCGGTGGAGGCCTGATGAAGCACATGCCGCTGTCCCGCCTGTGCGGCCTTGCCCTGCGCCAGTTGCTTCGCGACCTTCGTGCCAGCGAAGTGCGGGTGTTGTTCTTCGCCCTGCTGGTAGCGGTGGCAGCCAGCACCGCCATCGGCTATTTCGGTGCCCGCCTGAACGGCGCCATGCAACTGCGCGCCAGCGAATTCCTTGGCGCCGACCTGGTGTTGCAAGGCAGCGCCCCGGCCCGAGAACAACAACTCGCGGCCGGCCAGGCACTGGGCTTGCGCCACGCTCAGGTGGTCGAGTTCACCAGTGTGGTCGGCGGCGATAGCGGTATCCAGCTGTCCAGCGTGAAAGCGGCCGACAGCGCCTACCCCCTGCGTGGGCAGCTGCGCAGCGCCGCGGCCCCATATGGTGCTGAACGCCCGGGTGGCGGGCCGGCGCCCGGTGAAGCATGGGTGGAACCGCGCCTGTTGGCGGCCTTGGGGCTGTCGATAGGCGACAGCATCGACGTCGGCATGAAAACCCTGCGCATGAGCCGGGTACTGACCTATGAGCCGGACCGCGCCAACAACTTCTACAGCCTCACGCCGCGGGTGATGATCAACCTGGCCGACCTGCAGGCGACCGGGGTGATCCAGCCTGGCAGCCGGGTTACCTACCGGGACCTGTGGCGTGGCGACAGCGAAGCACTGGCGCAGTACCGCCAGGCAATTGAGAAAGGCCTGGCCGCCAACCAGCGCCTGCGCGATACCCGCGATGGCAACCAGCAGATCGGCGGCGCCCTGGGCAAGGCAGAACGCTACCTGAACATGGCCAGCCTGGTGGCAGTGTTGCTGGCCGGCGTGGCCGTAGCCTTGTCGGCCAGCCGCTACGCTGCACGGCGCCTGGACGCCAGTGCCCTGCTGCGTTGCCTGGGCCTGTCGCGCCGGCAGGCCCTTGGCCTGTACTGCCTGCAACTGGCCATGCTCGGCGTAGTAGCGGCGCTGGCCGGCGCGCTGCTGGGCTGGCTTGCCCAGCTGGGCCTGTTCCGCGTACTGCACGGCCTGCTTCCCAGCGTGGTCCCAGCCGGGGGCGTACTACCGGCCCTGGCCGGCATCGCCACAGGGCTGGTAGCACTGGCCGGCTTTGCCCTGCCACCGATCGCGGCGCTGGGCCAGGTGCCGCCATTGCGCGTACTGCGCCGCGACCTGTTGCCGATACCGCCCAGCAGTTGGCTGGTCTACGGTGCAGCCCTGTTCGCGCTAGGCCTGATCATGTGGCGGCTAAGCCTGGACCTGCTGCTGACCTTCGCCCTGCTGGCTGGCGGCCTGGTTGCTGCGCTGCTGCTCGGTGGCCTGCTGCTGCTCGGCTTGTGCAGCCTGCGCCGCTTGCTGGCCGGCGCCCCGCTGACCTGGCGCCTGGGGTTGGGCCAGTTGCTGCGCCACCCCATGGCCGCCGCTGGCCAGGCGTTGGCGTTCGGCCTGATCCTGCTGGCCATGGCCCTGGTCGCCCTGCTGCGGGCGGAATTGCTCGACACCTGGCAGGCCCAGCTACCCAAGGATGCGCCCAACTATTTCGCCCTGAATATCCTGCCAGACGACCGCGAGCCGTTCGCTCAGCACCTGCAGCAGGTCAACGCCGTCGCGGCCCCACTATACCCGGTGACACCGGGGCGGCTGGTGCAGATCAACCAACAACCGGTGCAGCAGATCGTCAGCAAGGATTCGGCAGGCGAGCGCGCCGTGCAGCGCGACCTCAGCCTGACCTGGGCCGCCGAACTGCCCGAAGGCAATGCGTTGACAGCCGGGAGCTGGTGGCAAGCATTGCCCGGCGAACACGAAATCCCCGGGGTATCGGTGGAGGCAGAGCTGGCCAAGAGCCTGAAGCTTCAGACTGGCGACCTGCTGACGTTCGATATCGGCGGCCAACAGCGCCAAGCCAGGGTCAGCAGCTTGCGCAGTGTGCATTGGGACAGCTTCCAGCCCAACTTCTACATGATCTTCCAACCCGGCACCCTGCAAGGTCTGCCGACCACCTACCTGACCAGCTTCTACCTGGCGCCGGGGCACGACCTGGACGTGGTGACCCTGTCACGTGCGTTCCCGGCAGTGACCATCCTGCAGGTCGATGCCCTGCTCGACCAACTGCGCAGCATCCTCGCCCAGGTGACCCTGGCCGTGGAATATGTGCTGCTGTTCGTCCTGGCGGCAGGGCTGGCGGTGCTGTTCGCCGGTTTGCAGGCAACGCTGGATGAGCGCATTCGCCAAGGCGCCCTGCTGCGTGCACTGGGCGCGCCCAGGCCGCTGCTGGTCAGGGCACGGCGGATCGAGTTCGGCCTGCTCGGGGCAGCCAGCGGGTTGTTGGCGGCCCTGGGTTGCGAACTGATCACCCTGGTGCTTTACCGCTATGCCTTCAATCTGCAGTGGGGGCCGCACCCCTGGTTGCTGTTGCTGCCATTGACAGGGGCTTTGCTGGTAGGCGGCGCGGGGGTGATAGGCACGCGGCGGGCGCTCAATGCCAGCCCTTTGGCGGTACTGCGGGACACTTGAGGCTGCATGTGCCGGCCCGGCATCCGGGCCGGCACATGCAGCCGCAATTCACTGGCCGTAGCTGATGCTGTTCACATACCACGTGGCTTCACCGGTAGGTGTGTGTACCAGCACCTCGTCACCCTCCTGCTTCTTCAGCAAGGCGCGGGCCATGGGTGAGTCGATCGAGATGTAGTCATTGCGGCCGTAGATTTCGTCATAACCCACGATGCGAAACTTCATGGTCTCGCCGTCGTCGTTCTCGATCTCGACCCAGGCGCCGAAAAACACCTTGCCTTCCTGCTCGGGGGAATAGGCCACCACCTTCACATCCTCGAGACGCTTGCGCAAATACCGCACCCGGCGGTCGATCTCGCGCAGCAGCTTCTTGTTGTACTGGTAGTCGGCATTCTCGCTACGGTCCCCCAGCGACGCCGCCCAGGCGACCTTCTGGGTGATCTCGGGGCGATAGACCCGCCACAGGTGGTCCAGCTCTTTCTTCAGCGCCGCGTGGCCTTCGCTGGTGATGATGTTGGTGCTCAACAAACGCTCCTCAGCGGCGGGTGATCAGGCCCTGGCGCGCGATACGGGTGAGGTGGCCGATGACCTCGGCAGCGTCCTGCGGGCCGGGCGACTGAATGACCGCAAGGTCGAAACGGTCCTGCCCATACTGCGCAAGATTGCAGGCGTCATCGGCGAACTGGATCAGGAATGCGCGTGCTTGGCCCTTGCGCCGGGACAGGCCTTCGAGGTGACGCAAAAGAGTGGGCTGATGCTGGCCGCCGAGCAGGATGCGCGGCGTGCGGGATGCCTGGTGTGCAGGCAAAGGGCTCAAACAGACACTGGTACGTGGGCAACTCATGGTGCTTCTCTCCGCCTCGCGAATCCCGCTGGGCAGCGGTGGGAGGCGTCACCGAACCAGCGCTTTAGCGGTATTTCGGACGAGCCGCACAAGGGGCTTTCCTGCGCCCCGCAAGTAGCTGTTTAAATCGGCGCAGGCGGTATGCTAGAGCGATGAGCTTCAAGTTGCAAGCGACAAGCCGCAAGCAGAAGCAGGCCGAGGAAAGGCCCGCCCTTGCTTGCGGCTTGTCGCTCACAGCTTGCAAAGGGTCAGCGGGCGATCAGGCGGTCCAGCGAGAAGCGCCCGGCACCTTCGATCATCACGGCAACGGTACCGGCGAGCAGCGCCAGGGCAAACTCGTAGCCGTTGTTGGACATGAACAAGCCATTGCCAATGTGCACCGAGAAAATCGCCACGATCAGGGTCACGCTCAGTGCCAGCGCCGCCGGGCGCGCCAGCAGCCCCAGCACCAGGGCCAACCCGCCGAAGAACTCGGCACTACCGGACAACAGGGCCATCAGATAACCCGGCGCCAGGCCGATGCTTTCCATCCACTGGCCGGTGCCTTCCAGGCCATAGCCGCCAAACATGCCGAACAGCTTTTGCGCACCATGCGCCACGAAGATGATGCCGACCAGTATGCGGATAATGCTCAGGCCAACGCCGGCACGGGTGGAAAACAGGGCATTGAGCGTGTTGTTGTTCATGGCGAAGCGTCCTTGAGGCGATGCAGTTATGTTGAGATGGACGCCATCTTAATCAGTTTCTAAGATATTAGAATCGCAAAAAACCCAGCATAGCTATCTAATAAATCGATACTTCATCGCTTGGCTACACGTTCAAGCGCTGCACGTTCGCGGTTGAATGCCAGGTAGTACTTGTTGACACTGTTGACGAAGTTCACCGGCCCCATGCCCACCTGCTCCATGGCAATACGCTCGGTCTGGAAGAACCATTGGTTGCCATTGAGCCCGCGTCGGCGAGCTTCGGCGCGCATGGCCTGAACGCGTTCGGGGCCAAGGTTGTAGGCAGCAAGCACGAACGCCATGCGCTCGCGCTCGTTGATTTTGGGGCTGGCGAAAAACGTGCGGCGGATCAGCGCCAGGTAGCGCGCGCTGGCCAGCACGTTGCCGTCTACCGTGGCCGTGTTGCTCACCCCCACACGCTGGGCTGCTGCCGGGGTGATCTGCATCAGCCCATGGGCCCCACCGCTGCCGCGTGCGGCCGGGTTCAGTGTCGACTCCTTGAACGCCAGCGCCGCCAGGTTCAGCCAGTCGATCTGTTGCGCCTGCCCATGCTTCTGCAACACCTCCCGCAGCGCTGCCAGACGCCGGCGGTCCTTGCTGGCCAACGGGTTGTGCACCCGATACTGGCGGCGGTAAATCCGCTCGAACGCGGCATCCTGGTTGTCTGGCGCCCGGTAACCCTTGAGGAAGCGATCGACTGCAGCGAGCAGCTGCGGCGCATCACGCCCGACATACCAGCGCATGGCCTGCGGCGGCCCCAGACGCACACCGCTGTGCAGGCGCAGGCGCGGCATCACCCGCGCCCAACGCCGGGCAATAGGCTGCTCCACCACGGTCAGGTGGTAGATGCCGGCCTGGACCATCTCCAGCACATCTTCCACGGCCAATGTCGAGTCGACCCACTCCACCTTGATCGGCGGCCGCTTGCGCAGGGCCAATTGCTGGTTGGCCTGCTGGATGAATGGGCCCGCCGCGCTGGCACTGGTCAATGCCACGGTTCGCCCCGACAGCTGCTCGAGCTTGCTGAAGCTGCGCTCGCCTTTGCGCCCGACCAGTGTCAGCGGCACCTGATCGAGTAGCGGTGCGCTGCTGCTGACACCGCGCACAGTGCCTGGGTCCAGCAGCTCGCCCGGTGCAGCAAGGTCGCCCTCGCCACGCGCCAGGGCGCCGAGCAATTGCTCCTTGGCCCGCGGTATGAGCTGCAGCTCGATCTGTTGATCATCGTCGCTGCGCGCGTTGAGGAAGTGTTCCAGGGCCCGCAGGCGGTAATACTCGATGCCGACCGGTTCGCCCTTGACCTCGCCCGAGCTATTGCGGCTTTGGTTGACCAGCACCCGCAGCACCTTGCTGCTGCGGATCTGCTGCAAGTCGCGAACCTTGGCAGGCGCAGGGTTATGTTGCGGCCCTTGGGTTTGCGCAAGGGCCGTCCCGGACAAGACCAGCCCGAGCGCCAACAGGAAAGTGAGCCAGAATCGCATGCGCAAAAAGATCCATTCGGGGGCGGCATCCAGGGTCGCACGCCAAGTGACAAATGACGGCAAAAGACCCCGGCCACAGCATGAAGTTCTTGGTTTTGTTCAGAAAAACCCGGTTTTTGCTATGCTGGCCGCTCCGCGGCACGAGAGACCACCATGCAACTGATCGATATCGGCGTCAACCTGACCAACAGCAGCTTCCACGACCAGCAGGCGGCCGTCGTCGAGCGCGCCATCGAAGCCGGGGTGACCCAGATGGTGCTGACGGGCACCAGCCTGGCAGTCAGCGAACAGGCACTGGAGCTGTGCCAGCAACTGGACGCCAGTGGCGCGCATCTGTTTGCCACTGCCGGCGTGCACCCCCACGATGCCAAGGCATGGGAGGCCGGTAGCGAAGGCCGGCTGCGCCAACTGCTAAGCGAGGCACGGGTACGTGCTGTGGGCGAATGCGGCCTGGACTTCAACCGTGATTTCTCCCCTCGCCCCCTGCAAGAAAAAGCTCTGGAAGCCCAGTTGGCGCTGGCCGTTGAGCTACGCCTGCCGGTGTTCCTGCATGAGCGCGATGCCAGCGAGCGCTTGCTGGCCATTCTCAAGGATTACCGCGACCACCTGAGCGCGGCGGTCGTGCATTGTTTCACTGGGGAGCGTGAGGCGCTGTTCGCCTACCTCGACATGGACCTGCACATCGGTATCACCGGCTGGATCTGCGACGAGCGCCGGGGGACGCACCTGCACGCGCTGGTGGGCAACATTGCCGAAGGCCGGCTGATGCTGGAAAGCGATGCCCCCTATCTGCTGCCCCGCACCCTGCGCCCCAAACCCAAGAACGGCCGCAATGAGCCGGCCTTCTTGCCGCAAGTACTGCATGAAGTGGCCTTGCACCGGGGTGAAACGGTCGAACATACGGCAGCGCACACCACGGCCACGGCAGGGGCGTTCTTCCAGATCTGAGCTGACGGGGCCGGTTGAGGCAGGAGAACAACACCGTTGTTTTTTCTTGATACACATCAACAACGGCCCTGGCACGAGCTGGCACAATGATGGCACCTTGCCAATATTGTTTCCGCTCAACTCAGAGAAGACCTGCCCATGGGTGCCTGGCTTAGCAATGTTTCCTTGAAGTACAAATTCTGGGCCGTCAACGCGGTGGCCTTTGTCACGACCTTGCTGCTGGTGGTGTATGCCGTGCACCTGGAGCAACGCGCCCGCGCCGAGGTGGCCCAGGTACAGGCGGTGCAGCAAGCCGAGCTGCTGGCTGCCTGGCCAAGCCAGCAGCCAATACCGCGCCAGGCCAATGTGATCAGCTGGTCAGCCGGGCAAACGCCCACCTTTGCCGGTGAACCGCTCGAGCGCCTGCGCGACGGCCAGGGCTGGGTGGACCTGCCAGGTGCCTGGGTGCTGGGCGACAACCCGCTGCGCGGCGCACAGGTCGTGCGCAGCGGCAATCAGTACATGGCGGTAGTGGCCCCGTCGCCCAGTCTGCGCCAGGTGTTCTTCGAACGCTTCAGCAATTACGCGGTGTGTGTCCTGATTCTGATGCTGGCCATGCTCGCTGCCTCGCAACTGCTCATCCGTTTTCTGCTCAGCCAGCTCAATACCCTCAAGGATGTGATACTGCACGTGGAAAAAACCGGCGACCTGGCAGCCCGTGTGCCACTGGCCTGTGGTGATGAGGTCGGCCAGATGGCCGGTGCCTTCAACGCCATGCAGGCCACCTACCACCGCGTCGTCAGCACCGTCGCCCACACTGCCGCGCAGCTGGACTCGGGCGCTGCGCGCCTGGCCGCCAGCATGAACGATGTGCGCCACGGCATGCTTGGCCAGCAAAGCGAAACCGACCAGGCGGCCACCGCCATCAACCAAATGTCGGCAACCGTGCACCACATCGCCCAGCATGCCGGCGCTACCCGTGACCTGTCCCAAACCGCCGACACCCTGGCCGGCAGCGGCAAAGAGGTGGTAAGCCGGGTCCAGGATTCGATTTCCGGGCTGTCCAGCGGTGTTCAGCAAACCGCCGAGATGATTCGCCAGTTGGCCGATGACAGCCAGAAAATCAACGGGGTCGTCAATGTGATTCACAGCATCGCCGAACAAACCAACCTGCTTGCGCTCAACGCCGCCATCGAAGCCGCACGCGCCGGCGACCTGGGCCGCGGGTTCGCCGTGGTCGCCGATGAGGTGCGCAACCTGGCCAAGCGCGTGCAAACCTCCACTGACGAAATCACCACAATGGTCTCGGCACTGCAGTCGGGTACCCGCGATGCGGTGGAGTTCATGCAGGAAAGCTCGTACAAGGCCGATGATTGCGTGCGCCAGGCTCAGGAAGCCGGTGAAGCCCTGGCCGAGATCACCGGTGCCGTGGCGCAGATGCGCGAGAGCAACACGCAGATTGCCGTGGCAGCCGAGCAACAAAGCCAGGTGGCCGAGGAAATGAACCGCGCGGTGGTGAGCATTCGTGATGTCACCGAGCAGACCGTGCAACAGACGGTGTGCTCGGCCACCACCAGTAGCGAGCTGGCGACCTTGGCTGGGGCGCTCAACAAGGCCATCGGCCAGCTCAAGCTATAGCCACCATAGCCAGCCTCGATTGGCCCCCCTGCGCGGGCAGCACTAAGCTTTGGGCATTGGATGAGGAAATGCCCATGAGTAAACGTCTGCCCAACCTGCCCGCCTGGCAATGGCGCGGCTACCACCATAACCACCGTCACCCGACAAACCTGGTGCTGCACCTGATTGCCGTCCCGTTGTTCATCCTGGGCGCGCTGCTGGTACTGTCGGGCCTGCTCGGGCTCGACCTGAGCCAGATCGCGGTGGGTATCATCGCCTTGGTTGCCGGCTTGGGCCTGCAGCGCCAGGGGCACCGCCTGGAAGCCCAGCAACCTGAGCCGTTCGCTAACCGCCAGGATGCCGTGCAGCGCCTGTTGACGGAGCAGTTCATCACCTTCCCGCGTTTTGTTTTCAGTGGCGCCTGGCTGAAGGCATGGCGGGAGCGCCACAAGCACCGGCGCTGAGCCGATGGCCCTGTGCCGGCCTGTCAGGCGAACACGGTGACAGTCTGCCGGCTCAGCGCCAGCAATTGACCTTGAGCGGTCCACAGGGCTGCTGCCGCATGGCCATAGCCATCCCGGGCATATTCGGTTTCAACGCAATAGCGGCACCAGTCCTGGGTAGACACCGTGACCACAGGCTGAATGAACTCGATCGTCCAGGTCAGCGTGCTGCCAGCTGCGGGTTGCTTCAGGAACGGCATCAGGCTCGGCGGCCACGCATCGACCAAGGCAAGCAGGTGCGCTTCATTGACGCGTTCGTCGGCGACATCGCGCAAGCGCACCCAACCGCCCATCTTCCTCGACTGATTACCACTGAATGGCAGCCCGCCCACGGCCCAGCGCAAGGCCACATGGCGCATGAATTCCGGCGTGACCCCCTTGATATAGGGCAGCTCCGGAGCCGCCTCTTCGAGCGCCTTCATTTCCGTAGCCGGTAACGCCGGTACCTGCACGACCGAAGGCCGCCCTGCCCCAAAGCTGCCTTGCACCAGCGTCACCACCTGGCCCGCCTGTACCGCGCGGCCAAGCAAGGTGCTGACCGCCTTGCCCTCGCGCAGCACCTCCACCTCGAAGCGGATAGGTACGTCTGCCGCTGCAGGGGCCACGAAGGTGATGGTCAGGGAGCGCGCTGGGCGGCTGTCACACAGCTTGAGGCGCATCGCCTCGTACACAAGGGCCGCCATGAGGCCGCCAAATGCCGCTCGGCCTTGCGCCCAGGTCGGCGGAATGCTGACTGCGTCGGGGTTGGCCCGCACGGCGTCGAGCAGTTGATTGAAATTCATGGACCGGCTCCTGCCTGCGGCGAAAAGGGTGTGCCCATCCTAGCCAGCTAACGCGGGACGAACAGCCCTCATTTCGGTCATTTTCCGGGCTGGCGCCGTGCAATGGCCTTGGCCAGCGCGGCCAAGGTCACATCGGCTCGTTGCTCGGCCTCCTGCAACTGCTGCTGCCAAACGGCTTGGCAAGGTGCCAGGTCGGCGTGGTCGCGCGCCTGTAGCAGCCACTGCAAGCGATCGTGCCAGTCGCCAAGGTCGGCCTGGGCTTTTTTCAGCAGACGCTGCAGTTTCCGGCCGGCATGCTGGAATTGCGGGTAGGCCTCGTCGCCATAGCGCGCACGCTTGATCAACAAACGTAGCCGGTGACGGTCGTGGTTGGGGTCCTGCAAGGCGTGGTGCAGTTTGTGCCACTGCTTGACCAAGCGCTTGTCGACGCGTTTGTCCAATGCCTTGGCCAAGCCTTCGCGGCCTGCTGCGCGCAGGAACAGTGGAAAGGCATCAACAATCGCCAGCACCCGGGCCAGCTGCTGGCTGCGAGCAACGCTGGCGTAGGTACTGCCGCGGCCTTGCATACGGCGTTGCCCAGCTTCGGTGTAACCGCTAGCGATCAGTTGCGCAGCCAATACTTCCTGGTCACGCAAGGGCGTGGTCAGGGCCCCCAGCGCGCTTGCAGCGGCCTCCAGCTGCTCCACCCCTGGCAGCCCCCTCAGTGGCCGCAGCAGGCTGCGTAGCCGCCGTACGGCAATACGCAGGTCATGCAGGGCCTCGCTGTCGGTATCGGCAGCCAGGCGTTCGCGACACGCCAGCAGGCGCACCTGCAGGGCCAGTATCTGGGCAACGACGGAGTCAAGCATGGCAGACATGGAACGCTCCTCGATCAACGCCCGGCGCGGGACTCACGAATGTAGAAGCGCGCCTTCTCGGCTTTGCGCGTGCAGCTTTCATAACCTTCGAACTGCTGCTGGGTTTTAGCACCGGTGAGTAACGACAAAGCCTTGGAATAACTCACGGCGCCGGCAAAGCCTTCGGCCTTGGCCAGGTCAAGCTCCTTCCAGGCGGCATCCAGCTGGGTCGCACAACTTTCTCGGTAGGCCGTCTTGCCTGCGCAGCCGGCAAGGGCCAGAGCAATCAGGGGAAGGCAGATCCAGGCTTTCATCGGTGATACCTCAAGGAAAAAAACGGTGGCATTTCGACGCCCCGGCAGTTCAAAAGTGCCCTGCCCGGCCGGCTTTGCCAAAGCGGTTTTACTACAGTAGCTGCACACAATCTACATTGAAGCAGAGGCAACGATGGGTGCATTGTAGGGGCATGATGGCACTGGCCGGGGAAAGTTGATGAGTAAACGCGTGGCACTGGTACTGGGTTCGGGCGGGGCTCGAGGGTATGCGCACATAGGCGTGATCGAGGAAATCGAGCGCCGGGGTTACGATATCGCCTGCATCGCTGGCTGCTCCATGGGTGCAGTCATCGGTGGCATCTATGCCGCCGGCAAGCTGGACGAGTACCGCAACTGGATCGAGAGCCTTGATTATCTGGATGTGCTGCGCCTGGTGGATGTCAGCTTTCGCCTGGGCGCCATCCGCGGTGACAAGGTGTTCGGGCAGATCCGCAAGATCGTCGGCGAGATCAATATCGAGCAACTGCGCATCCCCTACACGGCGGTTGCCGCCGACCTGACCAACCAGCAGGAGATATGGTTTCAGGAGGGCTGCCTGCACCAGGCCATGCGCGCCTCGGCGGCCATCCCCAGCCTGTTTACACCGGTAATGCAGGGCAACCGTATGCTGGTTGATGGCGGTATCCTGAACCCGCTGCCGATCGTACCGGTGGTGTCCAGCCATTGCGACCTGATCATCGCGGTCAACCTCAACGCCACCAACCAGAAGCAGTACCAGCTGCCGGTGATCGAACGCCCGGCGGCGTTCAAGATGCGCTTCGATGCCTTGCTCAGTTCATTGGGCGCACACCTGCCGTTCCGGCGCAAACCGGCCGAAGAATTGATCCGCATCGAACAGGAAATCGTCGCTGAAGGGCTGGCACAGCCCAACCCATGGCAAAGCGAAGCCGCCAGCCCGGGCACACAGCAGCCGGCGGCTGCGCCAGAGCGCGAAGGCGCGCCGAAGTCGGCTACCGGTTCGTTCATCATCGACAACGTGGGCCCAGCCTCGCTGCTGGACTTGATCAACCAGAGTTTCGAGGTCATGCAGACCTCATTGGCGCAGTACAAGATCGCCGGCTATCCGCCGGATGTGCTGATCAACGTGCCGAAACGGGTATGCCGGTTCTTCGAATTCTACAAGGCGCCCGAGCTGATTGCCCTGGGGCGGGAGATCGCGCGGGACACGCTGGATAATCATGAAGGGGTGAAGCGCTAGGCCGGAGCAGGCAGCAGAAACAGAACGGGCCGCACTAGGCGGCCCGTTCGTCATGCAGCGATCACGTCAGTAACGGGTGATGTCGGCATTGGCTTCCAGCTGCTTGCGGTAGGCCGCGAAATCTTGCTGGCCGGCACGCGAGGCGAGGTAGCGGCGAATCTGCTGCTTCTCTTCGTCGGTGGCGGTAGTGCCTTCGTTGACGCCCTTGAGCTGCAGCACCACCAGGCTACCGTCACGCAGCACGACGCTGCCATACACCGGCTTGTCCTTGGCTTGCGGTTTCGCCAGGCGGAACAGCGCCTGCAGTTCCTCAGGATCGATGCCTTCCTCACCGCGGGTCACGGCTTCGTGGGTTTTCCAGCCCTGGCCCTCATGCACACTGCCAGCAGCAATGGAACCGTCGCGCAGGCCGGCGATCAGCTTGTCCGCCTTGGCCTTGAGTTCGGCCGTGGCCTTCTCCTTGGCCAGGTGCTGGCGGATATTCTGGGCCACTGCCTCCAGCGGCAGTTGCTCAGGCTTGCGGTGCTCCTTGACGCGCAATACCACGGTGGTTTCCGGGTCGAGCTCGATGGCGGTACTATTGGCCCCCTCGTCGAGTACTTCTTCGGAAAACGCAGCCTGCACCACCGAACGGTTGGCAGTAATGCCTTCGCCGCCTTCGCGACCGAATGGTGCAGAGGTGTGGACCTTGAGGTTCAGGTCCTGGGCCGGCTGGGCCAGGTCGGAAGCCTCATAGGCAGCATCCTGCAGCTGCTTGCTGGCATCCACGTAACGCTGCTCGACCAGCGGGGTCTTCAGGTCACGGGTAAGCTTGTCCTTCAGGCTGGCGAAGCTCGGCACCTCTGGCGCCTGTACGCCCAACAGCTTGATCAGGTGGTAACCGAACTGGGTACGCACCGGCGCCGATACCTGGCCATCCTGCAGCTTGTACAGCGCCTCTTCGAAGGCCGGGTCATACACACCCGGGCCGGCGAAACCAAGGTCACCACCGTTGCCGGCCGAACCCGGGTCCTGGGAGAACTCCTTGGCCAGGGTGGCAAAGTTCTCACCCTTGGCCAGGCGCTGCTCGATCTCTTCAGCACGGGCCTTGGCCTGTGCGTCGCTGACCTTGTCGTTCACTTCGATCAGGATGTGCGCCGCGTGGCGTTGCTCGGCGAGGTTGGCGATTTCTTTCTCGTACTGGGCCTTGAGCTCTTCGTCGGTCACCTTGACCTGGTCGAAGTACGCAGACTTTTTCAGCTCGATGTAGTCGATCACCACCTGGTCAGGCGACATGAACTCCTTGGCGTGCTGGTCGTAGTGCGCCTTGACCTCGGCGTCGCTGACCTTGACCGCGGCCGGGTCGGCCTTGAAGGTCAGGGAGGCGAAGTCGCGGGTCTGCTTCTCGAGGCGGGCGAAGGCATCGACTTGCTGGTCGGTGACGAAGCTGCTGCCGGCCAGGCCGGTGCGCAACTGGCCGATGAGCATTTCCTCGGCCAGCATGTCGCGGAACTGCATGCGGCCATAACCCATCTGGCGAATGACCTGGTCGAAGCGGTCGGCGCTGAATTTACCGTCTACCTGGAACTCCGGCGTTTGCAGGATCACCTGATCCAGCGCGGCATCGGAGAAGGCAAACTTGGCGTCTTCAGCCCCCTGCAGCAAGAGCTTGCGGCTGATCAGGCCCTTGAGGGCCTCTTCACGCAGCAGTTTTTCATCCAGCAGCGCTGGGTCGAAGTCCTTGCCCAACTGTTGCATCAGCTGGCGGCGCTGCATGTCGGCCGCCTGGCTCAGCTCGTTCTGGCTGATGGTCTGGCCGTTTACCTTGGCGGCGTCCTGGCTATGTGTGGCGGCCTGAAAAATGGCTTCGAAACCGGTCAACGCCATCAATACGACGATTAGGCCGATGATGGACTTGGCAATCCAACCTTGTGAATTGTCCCTGATATTTTGCAGCATGCGTCCCCCAGAAACGGCTGTACCACTGCGTCGACAACCGCGGAGCGTGGGTAGAATCCTGATAAAAGAAAGGCGCATCCGAGGATGCGCCTTTGCTTAGCAAACGTGTCAGGCGGGAACGTTTGCGCCCCGCCATCAGCGTGCTCGGACCAGGCCTGGCCGGGTCCGGCTGAAGACGACTTAGTTGACGGCGTCTTTCAGGCCTTTGCCTGCCTTGAAACCTGGAACCTTGGCGGCTGCAATCTTGATCGCCTTGCCGGTTTGTGGGTTACGGCCAGTGCGCTCGGCGCGCTCTTTGACCGTGAAGGTTCCGAAGCCAACCAGAACGACGTCGTCGCCTGCTTTCAGGGCACCGGTTACGGAGTCGATCACAGCGTCCAGAGCCTTACCTGCAGCAGCTTTGGAAATGTCAGCCGATACGGCGATAGCGTCAATCAGTTCCGACTTGTTCACTCTAAGTCCCCTTATTTCTCTATTGAGTTTGTTTCTAAGTATGTAATGGAAAGCTTACGAAACGTACGTTGGGAGGCTTGTTGACAATAACGAGCCGCTTTATAGCAAGGCCTCGAAAAAACTGTCAAGGAAAGCCTCCCAGCCAAAAACCACTAATGCGTGCTGATTCTTTCCTTGGCATCGCTGTCGCGCTTTTCTTCTTTCGCGACGATCTCGGGAGCCACATCTGGCAAGGGCTCCGGGGCGTATTGCAGCGCAATTTGCAGGACTTCGTCAATCCATTTGACGGGTTTGATCTGCAGATCCTGTTTGATATTTTCCGGAATTTCCTTCAGATCGCGAACGTTCTCCTCCGGAATGATGACCGTCTTGATACCGCCCCGGTGTGCTGCCAGCAGTTTTTCCTTCAACCCGCCAATTGCCAGCACCTGGCCGCGCAAGGTGATTTCACCCGTCATGGCGACATCAGCGCGCACCGGGATCTGCGTAAGGGCCGAGACCAACGCCGTGCACATGCCGATACCGGCACTCGGGCCGTCTTTCGGTGTGGCCCCTTCGGGCATGTGGATGTGCACGTCGTGCTTCTCGTGGAAGCCGGCGGCTATACCCAGGCTGTGGGCGCGGCTGCGCACCACGGTTTGCGCGGCAGTGATCGATTCGACCATGACATCGCCCAGCGAGCCCGTCTTGATCAGTTGGCCCTTGCCCGGGATAACCACGGCTTCGATGGTCAGCAACTCGCCGCCCACCTGGGTCCAGGCCAGGCCGGTAACCTGGCCGATCTGATCTTGCTGCTCGGCCAGGCCGTAGCGGAACTTGCGCACGCCCAGCAGGTGCTCCAGCTGTTCGCTGGCAACCTTGACCTTGACCTGCTTCTGCCCGGTATGTTCCTTGACCACTTTACGGCAAACCTTGGCGATCTGCCGCTCCAGGCCACGCACACCGGCTTCACGGGTGTAGAAGCGGATGATGTCGCGAATCGCCGAGACATCGACCTCCAACTCGTCTTTCTTCAAGCCGTTGGCCTTGACCTGCTTGGGCACCAGGTACTTGATGGCGATATTGATCTTCTCGTCCTCGGTGTACCCCGGCAGGCGGATGATTTCCATGCGGTCCAGCAGCGCCGGTGGAATGTTCATCGAGTTCGAGGTGCACAGGAACATGACGTCCGAGAGGTCGTAGTCGACCTCCAGGTAGTGGTCATTGAAGTTGTGGTTCTGCTCCGGATCGAGCACTTCGAGCAACGCCGAGGCAGGGTCGCCACGCATGTCGCTGCCCATCTTGTCGATTTCGTCGAGCAGGAACAGCGGGTTGCGTACACCCACCTTGGTCATCTTCTGGATCAGGCGGCCCGGCATGGAACCGATGTAGGTACGACGGTGACCACGGATCTCGGCTTCGTCACGCACCCCGCCCAGTGCCATGCGCACGAACTTGCGGTTGGTGGCGGTGGCGATCGATTCGGCGAGCGAAGTCTTGCCGACGCCGGGTGGGCCTACCAGGCACAGCACAGGACCACGGATTTTCTTCACCCGTTTCTGTACGGCGAGGTACTCGAGGATGCGCTCCTTGACCTCTTCCAGACCATAATGGTCGGCATCAAGGATTTCCTCGGCCTTGGCCAGGTCCAGGCGGACTTTGCTCTGGGCCTTCCACGGCACCTGCACCAGCCAGTCGAGGTACGAGCGCACCACGGTGGCTTCGGCTGACATGGGCGACATCTGCTTGAGCTTGTTGAGCTCAGCCTGGGCCTTGGTCAAGGCATCCTTGGGCAGGCCGGCAGCTTCGATGCGCTTTTTCAGCTCTTCGACTTCGTTGTGGCCTTCGTCACCATCGCCGAGCTCTTTCTGAATGGCCTTCATCTGCTCATTCAGGTAGTACTCGCGCTGGCTGCGCTCCATCTGCTTCTTGACCCGACCGCGAATGCGCTTTTCCACCTGCAACAGGTCGATTTCGGCATCCAGCAGTGCCAGCACGTGCTCCACGCGGGCGGTGAGGTCGACAATTTCGAGGATTTCCTGCTTCTGCTCGATCTTCAGGGCCATGTGCGCAGCCATGGTATCGACCAGCCGCCCTGGCTCTTCGATGCTGTTCAGCGACGACAGCACTTCGGCAGGGACTTTTTTACCCAGTTGCACATACTGCTCGAACTGCGACAGTAGCGTGCGCACGAAAACTTCCGACTCGCGCTCGGCGGAGTCGGTTTCGTCGATCAGCGAAACTTCGGCACGGATGTGCCCTTCCACTTCGGTGAAGCGCTCGACGGCGCCACGCTGTTCGCCTTCGACCAGCACCTTGACGGTGCCATCAGGCAGCTTCAACAGTTGCAGCACGGTGGCAACAGTACCGACACGGTACAAGGCGTCTTCGCCAGGGTCATCATCGGCTGGGTTTTTCTGGGCCAGCAGGAGGATCTGCTTTTCGCCCGTCATCGCGGCCTCAAGGGCTTCTATGGACTTTTCACGCCCCACAAACAGCGGGATAACCATGTGCGGGTATACAACGACATCGCGCAATGGCAAAAGAGGCAAGTCGAGGGTGGTCTTCATGATTTCGCCTCTACAGCGGCCTTGTGGCCGGAAACCGGTGGAAATGATGCTTGGACCTAATGTGGGGGCAGGCTTGGGAAATTACAAGCATTAGCACAGGAAAAGCATGAAGGGGCCCGTAGGCCCCTTCATGCTTGCAACCACAAACTGGCATTTGCCTGTATCAGGCGTCTGGCGCAGCCTTGGCTTGCGGCTCAGTGTTCTCGTAGATCATCAGCGGCTGCGAAGTGCCGTCGATGACGCTCTCGTCGATCACCACCTTGCTGACATCCTTCTGCGAAGGAATCTCGTACATGGTGTCGAGCAGCACGCCTTCGAGAATAGAACGCAGGCCACGGGCGCCGGTTTTGCGCTCCAAAGCCCTGCGTGCCACGGCCTTGAGCGCATCGCTGCGGAACTCCAGGTCGACACTTTCCATCTCGAACAGCTTGGCATACTGCTTGGTGAGGGCGTTCTTCGGCTCGGTGAGGATCTGCACCAATGCAGCCTCGTCCAGCTCGTCCAGGGTAGCCAGAACCGGCAGGCGGCCGACGAACTCCGGAATCAGGCCAAACTTGACCAGATCGTCCGGCTCGACCTCACGCAGGGACTCGCCAACCTTCTTGCCCTCTTCCTTGCTACGCACTTCAGCGCCGAAACCAATGCCACCTTTGGTGGAACGGTTCTGGATGACCTTTTCAAGGCCCGAGAACGCGCCACCGCAGATGAACAGGATGTTGCGGGTGTCAACCTGCAGGAACTCCTGTTGCGGGTGCTTGCGCCCCCCTTGCGGCGGTACCGAGGCCACGGTGCCTTCGATCAGCTTCAACAGCGCCTGCTGCACGCCCTCGCCCGAGACGTCACGGGTGATGGACGGGTTGTCCGACTTGCGCGAGATCTTGTCGATTTCGTCGATGTAGACAATGCCCATCTGGGCCTTTTCCACGTCGTAGTCGCACTTCTGCAACAGCTTCTGAATGATGTTCTCGACGTCTTCACCCACATAACCGGCCTCGGTCAGGGTGGTGGCGTCGGCAATGGTGAACGGTACGTTCAACAGGCGTGCCAGGGTTTCGGCGAGCAGGGTCTTGCCCGAGCCAGTAGGCCCGATGAGCAGGATGTTGCTCTTGCCCAGTTCGACTTCGTCACCCTTCTTGTCACGCTGGTTAAGGCGCTTGTAGTGGTTGTACACCGCTACAGCCAGCACCTTTTTCGCGCGCTCCTGACCAATGACGTACTGGTCCAGGATGCCGCTGATTTCTTTCGGCGAAGGCAATTTGTGCGCGCTGCTCTCGGCCTGGGCTTCCTGCACCTCCTCACGGATGATGTCATTGCACAGGTCGACGCACTCGTCGCAGATAAATACCGAGGGCCCGGCAATCAATTTGCGCACTTCGTGCTGGCTTTTGCCGCAGAAGGAGCAATAGAGCAATTTGCCGCTGTCCTCGCCGTTACGGGTGTCAGTCATTCGATCGATCCAATCCGGTAGGCTTGCAACACAAGATGAAGGCAATTGCGGGCTTTTTCAAGTCCGCAGGTGGACGCTTCGCGCACCCACCTGCTCTGACCCCCCGGTTCAGGAGGCCAGTTGCCGCTTGTCGTAGACCGAGTCGATCAGGCCATACTCGGCTGCGCGCGAGGCGCTCATGAAGTTGTCACGTTCGGTGTCACGCTTGATGGTCTCCAGATCCTGGCCGGTGTGGTAGGCCAGCAACTCGTTAAGGCGCGCCTTGATATTGAGGATTTCCTGGGCATGAATCTCGATATCGGTCGCCTGGCCCTGGAAGCCGCCCAGCGGCTGGTGAATCATCACGCGCGAGTTCGGCAGGCAGTGACGCTTGCCCTTGGCACCTGCGGCCAGCAGGAAGGCGCCCATGCTGCAGGCCTGGCCGATGCAGATGGTCGAGACGTCCGGCTTGATGAACTGCATGGTGTCGTAGATCGACATGCCCGCGGTGACGGAGCCGCCCGGGGAGTTGATGTAGAGATGGATATCCTTGTCCGGGTTTTCCGCTTCGAGGAACAGCATCTGCGCTACGACCAGGTTAGCCATGTAGTCTTCAACCGGGCCAACCAGGAAAATCACTCGCTCCTTCAACAGGCGCGAATAGATGTCGTACGCACGCTCGCCACGGGCGGACTGCTCGATAACCATCGGGACCAGGCCGCCTGCGGCCTGGATGTCAGAGCTCTGCTGAATATAAGAATTGCGGGACATGTCCTGCGCTCACTCCCAAATAGTCATGGCTTGATAACGCACAAGCCAGCTCGAAGGCTGGCTTGTGGGGTTTTCCTACGAGAGAAAACGTATTACTCAGCTTCGGCAGGTGCCTGGGCTGGTTTTACGGCATCTTCGTACGAGACCGACTTGTCGGTCACAGTAGCTTTCTGCAGAACAGTATCTACAACTTGCTCTTCCAGCACAACCGAACGCACTTCGTTCATTTGCTGGTCGTTCTTGTAGTACCAAGCGATGACCTGCTCAGGCTCCTGGTAAGCCGAAGCCATTTCTTCGATCATCTCGCGAACCTTGGCATCGTCCGGCTTGAGCTCGAACTGCTTGACCACTTCGGCGACGATCAGGCCCAGCACTACGCGGCGCTTGGCTTGTTCTTCGAACAGCTCGGCAGGCAGCTGGTCAGGCTTGATGTTGCCACCGAACTGCTGAACAGCCTGGACGCGCAGACGGTTGACTTCGTTTTCCAGCAGGGCCTTCGGCGCTTCGATCGGGTTGGCGGCCAGCAGACCGTCCATGACCTGGTTCTTCACCTTGGTCTTGATTGCCTGGCGCAGCTCACGCTCCATGTTCTTGCGAACTTCGGCGCGGAAGCCTTCCAGGGTCGATTCCTTGATACCGAACTGGGCGAAGAACTCTTCGTTCAGCTCAGGCAGCACAGGGGCCGAAACGCTGTTGACGGTGATGGTGAACTCGGCGGCTTTGCCGGCCAGGTCCAGGTTCTGGTAGTCCTCAGGGAAGGTCACGTTGACAACGCGCTCTTCGCCAGCCTTGGCGCCCACCAGACCGTCTTCGAAGCCCGGGATCATGCGGCCGGAACCCAGTACCAGCTGGGTGCCTTTGGCAGAGCCACCGGCGAACGCTTCACCGTCGACCTTGCCAACGAAATCGATGTTGACCTGGTCATCGTTCTGCGCGGCGCGCTCGACAGCCTCGAAGCGAGTGTTCTGCTTGCGCAGCACTTCCAGCATGTTGTCCAGGTCGGCGTCGGCCACTTCGGCGCTCAGGCGCTCGACGTTGATCGACTCCAGGCCGGAAACGGTGAACTCCGGGAACACTTCGAAGATGGCGACGAACTCCAGGTCCTTGCCTTTTTCGAACGACTTGGGTTCAACGGATGGGGCACCTGCAGGGTTCAGCTTCTGCTCAACGATGGCCTCATAGAAGGAAGCCTGGACCAGATCACCGAACGCCTCCTGGCGTGCATCGGCTTCGAAGCGCTGACGGATCACGCTCATTGGCACCTTGCCTGGGCGGAAGCCGGCAACCTTGGCGCGCTTGGCAGTCTGTTGCAGACGCTTGTTGACTTCGTTCTCGACGCGCTCGGCCGGAACGGCGATGGTCATGCGGCGCTCGAGAGCGGAAGTGTTTTCAACAGAAACTTGCATGGATATTCCTCGTTGCACAGACGTTAGCCGGCGTTAGCCCGACTCCAGAATCAAGGGCAAGCATTCTAGTGAGTCGCGCGGCAGAAGTCACCCCACACGGGACGACGGGAAACCACGCCGGTCGATTAGCTTTCAAGGCCCGCACGGCGTGCCGCCGGGCCCCCTTCATCAAGAGCGGCACCCTGCCCATGGCGCAGTGCAGCCGTAATAACTTGTCAAACAACTGCCAGTGGCGAATTCGCTGCCTTTATTCAGGGTCGATTTCGTTGAACTGACAGTATTCTTCCCACTCCAGGCCCAGCGCCTCGGCGACCTCGCGGTGCGTTTCAAGGCGCATGGCCCGCAACTGTTCCGGGCTTTCGGCGATCAGTTGCAGCGCCAGCTCCCAGGGCTGCAGCCCCTGCTCCTGGGCCGCATCTTCGAACGCCCACTCGATTTGCTGGGCCTGCTCGCGCGCATCCAGCTCGCGAATCTCCTCGAGCAGCTGCGGGTTGGCGTCGGCAAATCGCTGCAGCGCCAAGGCCTGACGGGCTTCTTTTGCAATCATCGGGCTGTTCCTCTGCCGGCCAACGGGGCCGGTGCTTCAACCGGCTGAAATCTAACAGCTTTTATTGGGCTGCCACCAGAGCATTGCAAGGGGGGAATCACGAAGATTTTGTGCTGAACCGTGCAGTGCCCGCATGACGGAGCAATGAAAACAAAAAAGGCGCCTGATCTCACGACCAAGGCGCCTCTTTAAAATATGGGGTGGACGATGGGAATCGAACCCACGACAACTGGAATCACAATCCAGCGCTCTACCAACTGAGCTACGCCCACCATAGTGCGGTGTTACGGTACAACCTTACAAAAACATGGTGCGGACGAAGAGACTCGAACTCTTACAGCTTGCGCCGCTGGAACCTAAATCCAGTGTGTCTACCAATTTCACCACGTCCGCGTAACGCTTAAAACAAAGGCGCCAGATGCTATCGAGGCGCCTTCGAAAATATGGGGTGGACGATGGGAATCGAACCCACGACAACTGGAATCACAATCCAGCGCTCTACCAACTGAGCTACGCCCACCATATTGCATTACAGCCAACTTGCTTGCCAAAGCTGCCTAATGGCGCACCCGGCAGGACTCGAACCTGCGACCATCCGCTTAGAAGGCGGATGCTCTATCCAGCTGAGCTACGGGCGCTTAAGCTTCAAGCCTAACCGAACAAGTATTTAACAGCTAACTGCCAAACGACCCATTCTGCCCGACTTAGCCAACCAGTGCTAGGCTGTGCCCGACAAGTGCGGCGAATCTTATAGGCGACCCCGAAAGTCGTCAACACCTTTTTCAAAAAAATTTAAATTATTTAAGGGCTTAGGGGATTTGCCCGACCACCCGCCTTTGCCCTTCGCCCATGTCGTGCGAGAATGCGCGCTCTTTATTGTTTCCTTCTCGATGGTTAATCACGCGTCTATGACTGCACACCTAATCGATGGCAAGGCAATCGCCGCCAGCCTGCGCCAGCAGATCGCTCAACGTGTCGTGGAGCGTCGCCAGCAAGGCCTGCGTACGCCGGGCCTGGCGGTGATCCTGGTCGGCACCGACCCCGCCTCCCAAGTCTATGTCTCGCACAAGCGCAAGGACTGCGAAGAGGTCGGCTTCATTTCGCAGGCTTTCGACCTGCCCGCCGAGACCACGCAAGAAGCCCTGACCGAGCTGATCGACCGTCTTAACGACGACCCGGCCGTCGACGGCATTCTGCTGCAGTTGCCGCTGCCGGCGCACCTGGAGGCGTCGCTGCTGCTCGAGCGCATTCGCCCTGACAAAGACGTGGACGGCTTCCACCCGTACAACATCGGCCGTCTGGCCCAGCGTATTCCGCTGCTGCGCCCGTGCACACCAAAAGGCATCATGACCCTGCTGGAAAGCACCGGCCAGGATCTGTACGGCATGAACGCCGTCATCGTCGGCGCTTCCAACATCGTTGGCCGCCCAATGGCCATGGAGCTGCTGCTGGCCGGCTGCACCGTGACTGTATGCCACCGCTTTACCAAGGACTTGGCCGGCCATGTAGGCCGCGCCGATCTGGTGGTGGTGGCCGCAGGCAAGCCGGGCCTGGTCAAAGGTGAGTGGATCAAGGAAGGCGCCATCGTGATCGACGTGGGCATCAACCGCCAGGCAGATGGCAAGCTGGTCGGCGATGTGGTCTACGAGACTGCCCTGCCCCGCGCCGGCTGGATCACCCCAGTACCGGGCGGGGTTGGGCCAATGACCCGGGCGTGCCTGCTGGAGAACACGCTGTACGCGGCGCAAGAGCTGCACAAGTAAAATTCGCACCTAGCGAAAACGGCACCTCTGGCAGGTGCCGTTTTTTTTTGCCCGGCTCGAGGGCCCGGGCTTGATGCAAAGAGAAGAAATGGCGACCGCAAGGCGGGATTGGCAGGTAGCTTGCATTGGCCGTAGGGGGCGGGCCCTGCTCGAATCAGGTTCAAGGGTATCACCGGCACCGGGGGCGTGTTCGCTCAAGCGCCCTGCTCAATCATGAACTTCCCGCTGCGCACCGAACTAGAGCGCGGCAGGCCCACTCGCCCCATAACTGGTCAGACCGGTAAGGCCAAAAATCCTTGCAAAGAACGATTTTTCGCGCTTTTATGGCCTGGCGCTGAACAAACCGGTAAGACCACAATAATTAAGTCCTGCGCTCTTTCGCCCCGTGCGGCTACCGAAGCAAGGACACCGATCTGAGACTTCTCCCATGCTCAAATGGTGCTCGCGTTCGATATTCCTGCAAGTCGTGCTTGGCCTTGCCCTCGGCATTGCCTGCGGCCTCAGCTTCCCCGACCTTTCGCTACAACTCAAACCCCTAGGCGACGGCTTCATCAAGCTGATCAAGATGCTCATCGGCCTGATCGTGTTCTGCGTGGTGGTCAGTGGTATCTCGGGCGCGGGCGACCTGAAAAAGGTCGGGCGCATCGGCTTGAAGTCGGTAATCTACTTTGAAGTGCTGACCACCCTGGCGTTGGTGATCGGCCTGGTATTCGCCTTCAGCAGCGGCATCGGCAGCGGCGCCAATATTCACCTGGACCAACTGTCCAGTGCCGATGCCAGCAGCCTGGCCGAGCGCGGTCAACACATCCATGGCGCCGCAGCGTTCTTCATGGACCTGATCCCTACCTCGGTGATCGGCGCCTTCGCCGACAACAACATCCTTCAGGTGCTGCTGTTTTCGGTGCTGTTCGGCAGCGCATTGAACCTGGTGGGCGACTCGGCCGCCGGCATTTCGCGGCTGATCAACGAACTAAGCCATGTGATCTTCCGCATCATGGGCATGATCGTGCGCCTCGCCCCGATCGGTGTATTCGGTGCCATCGCCTTCACCACCAGCAAGTACGGCCTGGAATCGCTGCAGCACCTGGGCGGCCTGGTAGCGCTGTTCTACCTGACCTGTGCAGGCTTCGTGCTGATCGTGCTGGGTACCGTGATGCGCCTGTCGGGCCTGAAACTGTTGCCACTGATCAAGTACCTGCGTGAAGAGCTGACCATCGTGCTGGGCACCGCCTCTTCCGACGCCGTTCTGCCGCAGATCATGCGCAAGCTGGAACACCTGGGCATCGGCAGTTCCACGGTGGGGCTGGTGATTCCCACCGGCTACTCGTTCAACCTGGACGGTTTCTCCATCTACCTGACGCTGGCCATCGTGTTCATCGCCAACGCCACCGGCACCCCGCTGGAGATGACTGACCTGCTGACCATTCTGCTGGTGTCGCTGGTAACTTCGAAAGGCGCGCACGGCATCCCTGGCTCGGCGCTGGTGATCCTGGCGGCCACGTTGACTGCCGTACCGGCGATTCCGGTTGTCGGCCTGGTGCTGGTACTTGCGGTGGACTGGTTCATGGGCATCGGCCGGGCACTTACCAACCTGATCGGCAACTGTGTAGCCACCGTGGCGATTGCCCGCTGGGAAAAGGACATCGACCTGGAGCGTGCCAACAACGTACTGGCAGGCAAACCCGGCTTTGCCCCGTTGCCACGCAAACAGCCCAATGCCCACCAGCAGGAATTCTGAGCGAACGTGGCCGGCACTGATGCCGGCCCTTCAAGGAGCGAACCGTGATCAGCTCATCGACCGTCGTCAATTCAGTGGTGGAAAAACTCCGCCAGGCCCTGGCCCGCGGCCAGTGGCGCAGCGGCGACATGCTGCCAGGCCAGCGCGAGCTGGCTGAACAACTGGGCATCAGCCGGCCCAGCCTGCGCGAGGCGGTAACCGTGCTGGAAACCCTGGGCCTGGTGCGCGCGCTGCCGGGCAAGGGTGTACTGGTGCTGGATGCCGAAGCTGCCGCCCTGGAACCGGGGCTGGATACCAGCGCCGCCGCCAGCCTGGCTGACGTACTGGAACTGCGCTACACCCTTGAACCGTTCATCGTCGGCCTGGTGGCACAATCGGCCAACAGCCAGGATGTTGGCCAGTTGCGCCTCACCCTGATGGACATGCGCGAAGCGCTGGAGGCCGATGACAGCGAAGCTGGGGTCAGGGCCTATATCGCTTTCCATGAGGCCCTCTTCGCCCTGACCACCAACCCGATCTTCCAGAGTGTCGTGCAGCAGACCGGCAACGCCCTTAAACAGAGCGCCGACATGCTGCGCAACTCACCGGAGCATCTGGCTGCAAGGCTGAAGGAGAACGAGGCCGTGGTACGCGCCATTCGCGAACGCAACAGTGCCCTGGCCAGTGCCCAGATGCGCCAGCACATCCTGGCCGAGGGCGCGCGCATGGGCATCCCGCTGAACATCCCGGATGAACACCTGCATCCATGACCAGAGGAGAGCGACCATGAACGCCGCCCCCCACTTGCCTGCCCTGCTCGCGGCCGGCGAAACCCGCCTGTCGGCCGAGCAAATCTACCCACGGCTGTTCGACGCCATTCTCGAGCAGCGCCTGCCCCCCGGCAGCCTGCTGCCCGAGCAGGCGTTGGGCCAGGCGTTTGGGGTCAGCCGTACCGTGATCCGCCGCGTGCTCGGGCGCCTGTGTGACCAGCAAGTGGTGGTGCAGCGCCCTAGCCACACCGCGCACCTGGCAGCCCCCGACCCCGAGCAGGCGCGGCAGGTGCTCAGTGCCCGGCGGCTGGCGGAGACCACCCTGATCACCCTGGCCGCGCAGCGCGCCCGCCCTGCGCAGATACGCCAACTGCGCCAGTTGGTTGAACGTGAGCGCCAGCACCATGAAAGTGGCGAGCGTTGCGCGGCGATCCGCCTGGGTGGCGAGTTCCACCTCAAACTGGCGCAAGTGGCGGCCAATGCGCCCCTGGCACGGTTTCTCAACGGCCTGGTGCCGATGACCTCGCTGATCATTGCCCGCTACGAGTCGCCGTGCTGCGAACATTGTGCGTGGGAAGAACACGCGGCGATCATCGATGCCGTGGAGCAAGGCGATGCCGAGGCGGCATTGGGGCTGATGCACACCCACCTCGACCGGCTGGAAGAGAAACTCGACCTGGCGTAGCCCGCGCCCAAGGGCCAAGCCCGCTGCTGACGGCCATGCACCGGTCCAGCAGCGGGTGTACCAGGCGGTGGCCTGTAGCGCCTGAGTCAAGCCTTGGCCATGGCCGAGGTCGGTAAGCCGAAGATCCGGTCAAACACCCAGTTGTAGGCGAAGGTGTAGCAAGGGATCAGCACAATGAACGCCATGTCCACCAGCAGTGCCTCTACCAGTGTCATGTCCAGCCACCAGGCAATCAGCGGGATCAGATACACCACCAGGGTCAGCTGAAAGCCGACCGCATGCGCCACCCGTCGCGCCACGCTGCGGCCGCGCTTGGCCTGGCGGCTTTCCCAGCGCTCGAACAACGTGTTGAAAATCAGGTTCCAGAGCATGGCAATGGTAGTGATCATCACCGCCAATGGCCCGGTATGCGACGCCTGGGTCTCTGACAGATAAGCCAGCCCGAGGGTCGACATGCTCAGCCCTATCAGCTCATAGCACGTCACGTACACCAGCTTGCGCTTCAAACCCTGCACCTGCATTTCCCTCCAATCTCAATAACGAAGGGCGCGATAATGCTTCACCTCGCTTGACAGCAAAAGTCAGCAGCTGTCAGATCTACTGATAGGAGGCTGCCATGAACTTTTCCAGCGACAACATCCAGCTGTTTCTTGCCGTGCTCGACCGCGGCTCGTTCTCCGCCGCCGCTCGCGCCCTCAAACGGGTCCCGTCGGCGGTCAGCATGGCCATTGGCAATCTGGAAGCGGAGCTGGGATACAGCTTGTTCGAACGCGGGCCCCGCGAAGTTCGGCCCACCGCCCGGGCCTTGGCCCTGGAACCGCACGCCAGGCTGATTGCCGAGCAACTCGGGCTGTTGCAAGTCCATGCCTTGGAGCTCTCACAGGGGCTTGAAAGCAGCCTGACGCTGGCGGTGGTGCCGGACATCGATCACCGCCCGTTGCTGGCGGCTATCGCCGACCTCGGTGTGCGCCACCCATTGCTCGATATCGCTTTGCTCAGCGCCCCGCAGGAAGAGGCCCTGCACTTGCTGGACAGCGGCCGCGCCGATCTTTGCGTGGCCTTCGCTGGCCTGCAGGTGGATGCGCGCCGGGGCTTTCAGCACATCGGTATGGAAGCCTTGGTAGCCACCCTCGCCCCTAGCCACCCGGCGCTGCGTGAAGCACGCATCCACTACCTCGAAGACCTGACCCGGGTGCGCCAGATCCTCGTGCGCAGCCGGGACCTGCCGCTGGCCGATCCACGCCCGCTGATCGGCGCCACGCACTGGTCGACCGACAGCTTCGACCTGGCCCTGCAGATGGTCGAAGCCGGCCTGGGCTGGGGCGACCTGCCGTTGTCTCGGGTAGCCCCACTGCTGGCAACCGGGCGCTTGGTGCGCCTGGCCTTTCGTAATACGCGCAACGAGTTGCAACTGCCGGTGCATATCCTGTGGCGCAAACAACAGCCTCTGCAGCAAGCGGCGAGGTTGCTGATAGAGCAACTGACCAAGGGCTGAGTGCCGTCTGTCGAAAGGTCTGTAAGAAATTACTGTAAGTACTTCAATGTTTTACCCCCCGAGCCGATATCCCGGTCGATAGGCCCCGCAGAACGTCATAAGCGCGCTGCGTCCTCCCCACATTGGCTCAAGGTCTCGAAACATGAACCTGAAATTTCGCCACAAGATCCTGCTCAGCGCCTGCGGCGTCGTGGTCCTGGCATTCGCCCTGTTCACGCTTTATAACGACTACCTGCAACGCAACACTATCCGCCAGAACATAGAAGCCTCGGTGCAGCAGGCCGGGGCCTTGACCGCCAGCAGCGTGCAAAACTGGATGAGCGGCCGCATCCTGGTGCTGGAAAACCTGGCCCAGGATATCGGCCAGCAGGGTGCCGGCGAGACCCTGGCCGGGTTGATCGAGCAACCCTCCTACACGCGCAACTTCCTGTTCACCTACCTCGGCCAGGCCAACGGCGTGTTCACCCAGCGCCCGGACGCCCAGATGCCTGCCGGCTACGACCCACGGCAACGGCCCTGGTATGCAGCGGCGGCCAATGCCGGGCAAACGGTGCTGACGCCACCGTACCAGGGTGCGGTCGGCGGCCTGATGGTCACTATCGCCACCCCGGTGAAAAGCAAGGCCACGGGGGAAATGATCGGTGTGGTTGGCGGTGACCTGACCCTCGATACCCTGGTGGAGATCATCAACTCGGTGGATTTCGGTGGGCTCGGCCACGCCTTCCTCGCCGATGCCAATGGCCAGGTGATCGTCAGCCCGAACAAAGACCAGGTCATGAAAAACCTGAAGGACATCTACCCCGGCAGCGACCTGCGCGTCGCTGCCGGCATGCAGGATGTCACCCTGAACGGCCAGGACCGGATCATTTCGTTCGCGCCGGTCGCCGGGCTGCCTTCGGCCCAGTGGTACATCGGCTTGTCGATCGACAAGGACAAGGCCTACGCCGCACTCAGCCAGTTCCGCACATCGGCCATCATCGCCATGCTGATTGCCGTGGCGGCCATTGCCGGCCTGCTGGGCCTGCTGATTCCACTACTGATGCGCCCGCTGACCACCATGGGCCGTGCCATGCGCGATATCGCCGAGGGTGAAGGCGACCTGACCCGCCGTCTGGTGGTGCAGAACCAGGACGAATTCGGCGAACTGGCAACGTCGTTCAACCGCTTTGTCGAACGCATTCACGCCTCGATCAGCGAAGTGTCGTCGGCCACCCGCCTGGTGCATGACCTGTCGGAGAAAGTGGTCAGCGCGTCGAATGCGTCGATCAGTGGCTCCGAAGAGCAGAGCATGCGCACCAACAGCGTGGCCGCAGCCATCAACGAACTGGGCGCCGCGACCCAGGAAATCGCGCGCAACGCCGCAGATGCCTCGCAGCATGCCAGTGGTGCCAGCGAGCAGGCCAACGGTGGCCGGGAAGTGGTGGAAGAAGCGATCAACGCCATGACTGCGCTGTCGCAGCGCATCAGCGAATCGTGCGCACAGATTGAAACGCTCAATGCCAGCACTGATGAAATCGGCAAGATCCTGGACGTGATCAAAGGCATCTCGCAGCAGACCAACTTGCTGGCGCTGAACGCTGCGATCGAGGCAGCACGCGCGGGCGAAGCGGGTAGAGGCTTTGCCGTGGTGGCCGACGAGGTGCGCAACCTGGCCCACCGGACTCAGGAATCGGCAGAAGAAATCCACCGCATGATCACCAGCCTGCAAGTCGGTTCACGCGAAGCGGTGCACACCATGAACACCAGCCAGGTGTCCAGCGAGCAAACCGTGCAAGTGGCCAACCAGGCCGGTGAACGGCTGGCCAGCGTCACCCAGCGTATTGGCGAGATCGACGGCATGAACCAGTCGGTGGCCACCGCTACCGAAGAGCAGACCGCCGTGGTCGAAAGCCTCAACCTGGACATTACCCAAATCAATGCGCTGAACCAGCAAGGGGTGGAGAACCTTAATGAAACCCTGCGCCACTGCGATCAACTGGCGCAGCAGGCCGGCCGCTTGAAGCAGCTGGTGGGGAGTTTCCGGATCTGAGAAGCCGGGGGCGCCCAGCGCCCCCATCTTTACGCGGTTATAACCTAATAACGAACAAGTCTATTTGGCTATAAAAAAATCTATATGCTGGCTGCATCCGATAACGGGCAATGTTGGGCGGTCGAGTAGCGTATGGATGTAGGTTCTTTTGGTTTCACCATTGCGGGACTGGTCGTGGGTTTCATCGTCGGTATGACCGGCGTCGGTGGCGGTTCGCTGATGACCCCGATCCTGTTGTGGTTCGGTATCAACCCGGCGACGGCCGTCGGCACCGATCTGCTCTATGCCGCCATCACCAAGGCCAGTGGTGTCTGGGTGCATGCACGCAACAAGAACATCGACTGGAAGATCACCGGCCTGCTCAGCCTCGGCAGCGTGCCTGCGGCCGCATTGACCCTGTGGTTCCTGAGCACCCTGCATACCGACACATCGGCGCTCAATGCCATCATCAAGCAAGGCCTGGCGGTGGTGTTGATCCTCACCGCGCTGGCCATTCTGTTCAAGTCGCGGCTGCAGGCTTTCGCCAGCCACCATGCCGGCGATCACTACCACCTCAGCGCAGGTACCCTGAATACCCTCACCGTGCTGACCGGCGTGGTGCTGGGGGTGATGGTGACCCTGACCTCCATCGGCGCCGGCGCCCTGGGTACCGTGGCGTTATTCCTGCTGTACCCGTTTCTGGTCACCCGTCGCCTGGTCGGTACGGAAATCGCCCATGCCGTGCCGCTAACGCTGGTGGCAGGCCTTGGCCATGCCGGCATGGGCAATATGGACTGGTCGCTACTGGGCTACCTGCTGCTGGGTTCTCTGCCGGGCATCTACCTGGGCAGCCACCTCACCGGGCGGATCTCCGACCGCGTGCTGCGTCCGTGCCTGGCCGCCATGCTGTTGTTGATCGGCTACAAGCTGGCGTTCTGAACCTCACCCAGGCGCAGCCGCCACTGCCCGGTATGGCTCAGTTCCAGGCGTGACAGCGGCAACACATCGATACGCTGCCCGGCACTCATCGGGCAGCCCAGTACCTGCACCAGCACGGCACGCATGACCTGCGGATGGGTTACCGCCAGCCATTCACCCGGCCTGTCGAAAGCCGCCAGCCAGGCGGCCATCCGCTGGCACAGCGCAGCGAACGACTCCCCGCCATGCACGTTACTGGCTGGCTCCTGCAACCAATCGGCCAACGCTTCTGGCTGCTCGGCCTGCAACTGCTTCAGCGCCATGCCCTGCCAATGCCCGAGGTCGCAATCGGCCAAGGCGGGCTCGACATGCACCGTGCTCGACAACCACGCCGCTGTTTCGCAGGCGCGCCGCTCTGGCGCCGTCAGCAACTGCACCGCTGGCAGGAGAGGCGCCGGCGGTTGCGAAAGCGGCAGGATGCCGTCTTCAGCGCAGTGCAGGCGCCCGGTCTTCTGGGCCTGAGTCAGGGCATGGCAAATAAGGGTCAAACGGGTAGCTTTCATCAAGTGCCTCGGGTGGCGGGCTGGTGCACAGTGCTTGGCATGCTGAACACTATGCCAGCGCAGGCGCCTGCGCCACCAATGACCAACCGCCACGCCCATCCACCTCCAGCCGGTGAGTATGAAAACCTGCCAGGGTGCTGCGGTGCCCGACACTGAGCAACAGTGCCCCAGGCATTTCCGAGCGCAGCAGCGCATACAGGGCATGCTCGAGCCCCTCATCCATCGCTGAGGTGGACTCATCAAGAAACACCACCTGCGGCCGGTTGAACAGAACCCGGGCAAAAGCCAGGCGCTGCTGCTCGCCCACCGACAGAATATGCGCCCAATCGCAGCTGACCTCCAGGCGCTCGGCCAGGTGCCCAAGATTGACCTGGTGCAGTACCTGCTGCATACGCGCCTGATCCTCGGGCTGCCCCACCGCCGGGTAGGCAATGACCGTGCGCAGGTCCCCCAAAGGCAAATAGGGACGCTGCGACAGGAACAGCGCCTGATGGCCCAGTGGGCGCCGCACCTCCCCTTCGGCATAGGGCCACAGGCCGGCCAGGGCGCGTAGCAGGGTAGTCTTGCCGCTGCCTGAAGGCCCCTTGATCAACAGCGCCTGGCCAGCTTGCAGGCTCAGGTTCAGATCAGTGATCAGGGCGTGTCCATCCGGGCGCAGCACTTTCAGGTCGGCAATCTGCAGCGCATGGGCCTGCTCCGCGGTGAGTACCCGCGGCAATACCCTTGCCTGCGCGTTGGCATCGAGAAAACCGGTCAGACGGTCCAGCGTAGCCCGGTACTGCGCGAATGCATCGTACGATTCACGAAAGAACGACAGTGCATCCTGCACCTGCCCAAATGCCTGAGACGTTTGCATGACGTCACCCAGCTTGATTGCCCCGCTGAAGAAGCGCGGTGCCTGCAGAATGAACGGGAACACGACTGCCACCTGGCTGACCCCCAGGTTGAAACCACTGAACTTGAGGTTTCGGAATACCAGCGCCCAGGCATTCACGATCAGTGCCGCGAAGCGCCCCAGCAAGGTGCCCCGCTCAACCTCGGCACCTTGGTAGAAAGCGACATTCTCGGCATTCTCACGCAGGCGCATCAGCGCATAGCGGAAGTTGGCGGTGAGCTTTTCGTTGAGGAAGTTCAGGCGAATCAAAGGCTGGCCCAGGCGGAAGGCGATCCAGGTGGCGACGACCACATACAGGTACACGGCAAACACCATCGCCCTGGGAATTTCAACACCGGCCACGGCCAACGGCGCTGACAACCCCCAGAGGATCCCGGTGAACGCCACCAGGGACACCAGCGCACTGACTGCCCCCAAGGCCAAGGACAGGGAGTTGCTGACGAAGGCGTTTACGTCCAGCTCGATACGCTGGTCGGGGTTGTCGATCGGTTCAGCAAGAAATTGTCCACGGTAGTAAGCATCACCGTGCATCCAGTCACGGGTCAGGCGCTCGGTCAACCATACCCGCCAGGTGATGCTGAAGGCCTGGTTCACATAGAAAGAGCACAGCGAGCGCAGCACATGGATGCTGGCCAGCACGGCGAAGACCCCGAGCAGGTACCAGAATGCACCTTGGTCCAGCCCCTGCAAAGCGCTGTAAAACCCGTTGTACCAGAACGAGAACAGCACATTGAGGCGTACGGAAAACAACGTCAGCACCAGCAGCAACGCAAACACCAGCAGTGGCCGCCAACTGCGTTTATAACTGAAATAAGGCCCCGCAAGTTGCCAGAACTGGCTGCCCCAGCGGGTGTAGCGTACGGCCAGAATAGCGGCGGCTGTGAAGCCGACAAAGGTGATGAACGAGGCGATTGCCAGCCAACTCAGGCTCTCTTGCAAGGCCTGGTGCCAGTTCATGTCCATGGTGAATGTCCGTGCTGAGTATTTCCGCGAGCGTAGCACTGCCCTATAACGCTTCAGGCATACATGACGTACATTTCATGAAAGCTGGCTGGCACGGGCTGCGCCCGTGTTCGCGGGCGCGCCCGCTCCCACAGGGATTGTTGTGAGGCCAGGGGACTTTTTGGGAGCACAAAGACAAAACCCCTACCTGCATGCGCAGATAGGGGTTTTGCGAAATGAATCTTGACGATGACCTACTCTCACATGGGGAAACCCCACACTACCATCGGCGATGCATCGTTTCACTGCTGAGTTCGGGATGGGATCAGGTGGTTCCAATGCTCTATGGTCGTCAAGAAATTCTGTAGCCAGAATGTCCAGATGGACAGCCCAGCGAATTCGGATATGTGATGTTTGTGATGCCTTGCGAACTTTCGGTTCATGTCATCTTCACCACCGCAATCTGCGCTAGCAAATTGCTTGGGTGTTATATGGTCAAGCCTCACGGGCAATTAGTATTGGTTAGCTCAACGCCTCACAGCGCTTACACACCCAACCTATCAACGTCGTAGTCTTCGACGGCCCTTTAGGGGATTCAAGATCCCAGTGAGATCTCATCTTGAGGCAAGTTTCCCGCTTAGATGCTTTCAGCGGTTATCTCTTCCGAACATAGCTACCCGGCAATGCCACTGGCGTGACAACCGGAACACCAGAGGTTCGTCCACTCCGGTCCTCTCGTACTAGGAGCAGCCCCTCTCAAATCTCAAACGTCCACGGCAGATAGGGACCGAACTGTCTCACGACGTTCTAAACCCAGCTCGCGTACCACTTTAAATGGCGAACAGCCATACCCTTGGGACCGGCTTCAGCCCCAGGATGTGATGAGCCGACATCGAGGTGCCAAACACCGCCGTCGATATGAACTCTTGGGCGGTATCAGCCTGTTATCCCCGGAGTACCTTTTATCCGTTGAGCGATGGCCCTTCCATACAGAACCACCGGATCACTAAGACCTACTTTCGTACCTGCTCGACGTGTTTGTCTCGCAGTCAAGCGCGCTTTTGCCTTTATACTCTACGACCGATTTCCGACCGGTCTGAGCGCACCTTCGTACTCCTCCGTTACTCTTTGGGAGGAGACCGCCCCAGTCAAACTACCCACCATACACTGTCCTCGATCCGGATAACGGACCTGAGTTAGAACCTCAAAGTTGCCAGGGTGGTATTTCAAGGATGGCTCCATGAGAACTGGCGTCCCCACTTCAAAGCCTCCCACCTATCCTACACAAGCAAATTCAAAGTCCAGTGCAAAGCTATAGTAAAGGTTCACGGGGTCTTTCCGTCTAGCCGCGGATACACTGCATCTTCACAGCGATTTCAATTTCACTGAGTCTCGGGTGGAGACAGCGCCGCCATCGTTACGCCATTCGTGCAGGTCGGAACTTACCCGACAAGGAATTTCGCTACCTTAGGACCGTTATAGTTACGGCCGCCGTTTACCGGGGCTTCGATCAAGAGCTTCGCTTGCGCTAACCCCATCAATTAACCTTCCGGCACCGGGCAGGCGTCACACCCTATACGTCCACTTTCGTGTTTGCAGAGTGCTGTGTTTTTAATAAACAGTCGCAGCGGCCTGGTATCTTCGACCGGCATGAGCTTACGGAGCAAGTCCTTCACCCTCGCCGGCGCACCTTCTCCCGAAGTTACGGTGCCATTTTGCCTAGTTCCTTCACCCGAGTTCTCTCAAGCGCCTTGGTATTCTCTACCTAACCACCTGTGTCGGTTTGGGGTACGGTTCCCAGTTATCTGAAGCTTAGGAGCTTTTCTTGGAAGCATGGTATCAACCACTTCGTCGCCTAAAGGCAACTCGTCATCAGCTCTCGGCCTTGAAATCCCGGATTTGCCTAAGATTCCAGCCTACCACCTTAAACCTGGACAACCAACGCCAGGCTGGCCTAACCTTCTCCGTCCCTCCATCGCAATAACTGGAAGTACAGGAATATTAACCTGTTTTCCATCGACTACGCTTTTCAGCCTCGCCTTAGGGACCGACTAACCCTGCGTCGATTAACGTTGCGCAGGAAACCTTGGTCTTTCGGCGTGCGAGTTTTTCACTCGCATTGTCGTTACTCATGTCAGCATTCGCACTTCTGATACCTCCAGCAAGCTTCTCAACTCACCTTCACAGGCTTACAGAACGCTCCTCTACCGCATCATCATAAGATGATACCCGTAGCTTCGGTGCATGGTTTGAGCCCCGTTACATCTTCCGCGCAGGCCGACTCGACTAGTGAGCTATTACGCTTTCTTTAAAGGGTGGCTGCTTCTAAGCCAACCTCCTAGCTGTCTAAGCCTTCCCACATCGTTTCCCACTTAACCATGACTTTGGGACCTTAGCTGACGGTCTGGGTTGTTTCCCTTTTCACGACGGACGTTAGCACCCGCCGTGTGTCTCCCATGCTCGGCACTTGTAGGTATTCGGAGTTTGCATCGGTTTGGTAAGTCGGGATGACCCCCTAGCCGAAACAGTGCTCTACCCCCTACAGTGATACATGAGGCGCTACCTAAATAGCTTTCGAGGAGAACCAGCTATCTCCGAGCTTGATTAGCCTTTCACTCCGATCCACAGGTCATCCGCTAACTTTTCAACGGTAGTCGGTTCGGTCCTCCAGTCAGTGTTACCTAACCTTCAACCTGCCCATGGATAGATCGCCCGGTTTCGGGTCTATACCCAGCGACTAAACGCCCTATTAAGACTCGCTTTCGCTACGCCTCCCCTATTCGGTTAAGCTCGCCACTGAATATAAGTCGCTGACCCATTATACAAAAGGTACGCAGTCACCTAACAAAGTAGGCTCCCACTGCTTGTACGCATACGGTTTCAGGTTCTATTTCACTCCCCTCTCCGGGGTTCTTTTCGCCTTTCCCTCACGGTACTGGTTCACTATCGGTCAGTCAGTAGTATTTAGCCTTGGAGGATGGTCCCCCCATATTCAGACAAAGTTTCTCGTGCTCCGTCCTACTCGATTTCATTGATAAGAGATTTTCGTGTACGGGGCTATCACCCACTATGGCCGCACTTTCCAGAGCGTTCCACTAATCTCAAATCAACTTAAGGGCTGGTCCCCGTTCGCTCGCCACTACTAAGGGAATCTCGGTTGATTTCTTTTCCTCAGGGTACTTAGATGTTTCAGTTCCCCTGGTTCGCCTCTTGCACCTATGTATTCAGTACAAGATACTCAGCTTGTGCTGAGTGGGTTCCCCCATTCAGAGATCTCTGGATCACAGTCTGTTTGCCGACTCCCCAAAGCTTATCGCAGGCTACCACGTCTTTCATCGCCTCTGACTGCCAAGGCATCCACCGTATGCGCTTCTTCACTTGACCATATAACCCCAAGCAATCTGGTTATACTGTGAAGACGACATTCGCCGAAAATTCGCATTTCGCTCAATTAAGAGCAGAACTCACAAATTTTACCTTAGCCTGATCACACACCAGTGAAAGTGCATGTCAGTCTATATCTATCACATATCCGAATTTTTAAAGAACGATCTGACAAAAGTCAGAAATCAACATTCATCAACGAATGTTCATTTCTGAGTTCTCATCAGCAAATGAATCAAGCAATTCGTGTGGGAGCTCATCAGCAGGCTGATGTCGTCGATTAAGGAGGTGATCCAGCCGCAGGTTCCCCTACGGCTACCTTGTTACGACTTCACCCCAGTCATGAATCACACCGTGGTAACCGTCCTCCCGAAGGTTAGACTAGCTACTTCTGGTGCAACCCACTCCCATGGTGTGACGGGCGGTGTGTACAAGGCCCGGGAACGTATTCACCGCGACATTCTGATTCGCGATTACTAGCGATTCCGACTTCACGCAGTCGAGTTGCAGACTGCGATCCGGACTACGATCGGTTTTGTGAGATTAGCTCCACCTCGCGGCTTGGCAACCCTCTGTACCGACCATTGTAGCACGTGTGTAGCCCAGGCCGTAAGGGCCATGATGACTTGACGTCATCCCCACCTTCCTCCGGTTTGTCACCGGCAGTCTCCTTAGAGTGCCCACCATAACGTGCTGGTAACTAAGGACAAGGGTTGCGCTCGTTACGGGACTTAACCCAACATCTCACGACACGAGCTGACGACAGCCATGCAGCACCTGTGTCAGAGTTCCCGAAGGCACCAATCCATCTCTGGAAAGTTCTCTGCATGTCAAGGCCTGGTAAGGTTCTTCGCGTTGCTTCGAATTAAACCACATGCTCCACCGCTTGTGCGGGCCCCCGTCAATTCATTTGAGTTTTAACCTTGCGGCCGTACTCCCCAGGCGGTCAACTTAATGCGTTAGCTGCGCCACTAAAATCTCAAGGATTCCAACGGCTAGTTGACATCGTTTACGGCGTGGACTACCAGGGTATCTAATCCTGTTTGCTCCCCACGCTTTCGCACCTCAGTGTCAGTATCAGTCCAGGTGGTCGCCTTCGCCACTGGTGTTCCTTCCTATATCTACGCATTTCACCGCTACACAGGAAATTCCACCACCCTCTACCGTACTCTAGCTTGCCAGTTTTGGATGCAGTTCCCAGGTTGAGCCCGGGGCTTTCACATCCAACTTAACAAACCACCTACGCGCGCTTTACGCCCAGTAATTCCGATTAACGCTTGCACCCTCTGTATTACCGCGGCTGCTGGCACAGAGTTAGCCGGTGCTTATTCTGTCGGTAACGTCAAAACAGCAAGGTATTAACTTACTGCCCTTCCTCCCAACTTAAAGTGCTTTACAATCCGAAGACCTTCTTCACACACGCGGCATGGCTGGATCAGGCTTTCGCCCATTGTCCAATATTCCCCACTGCTGCCTCCCGTAGGAGTCTGGACCGTGTCTCAGTTCCAGTGTGACTGATCATCCTCTCAGACCAGTTACGGATCGTCGCCTTGGTGAGCCATTACCTCACCAACAAGCTAATCCGACCTAGGCTCATCTGATAGCGCAAGGCCCGAAGGTCCCCTGCTTTCTCCCGTAGGACGTATGCGGTATTAGCGTTCCTTTCGAAACGTTGTCCCCCACTACCAGGCAGATTCCTAGGCATTACTCACCCGTCCGCCGCTGAATCAAGGAGCAAGCTCCCGTCATCCGCTCGACTTGCATGTGTTAGGCCTGCCGCCAGCGTTCAATCTGAGCCATGATCAAACTCTTCAGTTCAATACTGCTTGGGTTTTTAAGAAACCCTAAACTTGGCTCAGCAATCTCAAATGACTATGTGATTTCTCGCATGACCACTTGTGATGCTGATAATCTTTTTGACTATCAGTCCATACTCACAAGCACCCACACGAATTGCTTGATTCGATTTGTTAAAGAGCGGTTGGTTAAGAGCGCTTCGTCTCAACCGAGGCGCGCATTCTACGCTTTCCTCATTTGCTGTCAAGCGTTTATTTTGAAGTTTTTTGCGAGAAACTCGTTTAGCTTCAAACACTTGACACAACACAGTGGCTGGCAGTGCCTGCTACCGCGTTGGAATGGTGCGCATTATAGGGCGGCATTTTTGTAGGTCAACCTTTAATTTCAATAATTTAGGTTTTCCGCAGAATCCCTGCAGCCGAGCAACAGCGTGCTCGGCCTGCACGCTAGCCAGCGCTACAAAACCTCTGCAGGGCACCTTGCCCACTACCCTGCTAATTGCGCACTATATTGCTCACCCCTCCCTCTCCAAGGAATGCCGCCCTTAAATGAACACCCAGCCCCGCAGCCTGGCCGCCACCCTCTTTCCGATAGGCTTGCTGCTGATTGCCATGGCATCGATCCAGTCAGGCGCTTCCTTGGCCAAAAGCATGTTCCCCATCGTTGGCGCACAAGGCACCACCACCCTGCGGCTGATCTTCGCCAGCATCATCATGCTGCTGATACTGCGCCCCTGGCGGGTTCGCCTGACCGCCAAAACCCTGCGCAACGTCATCATTTATGGCATGGCCCTGGGCGGCATGAATTTCCTCTTTTATATGGCACTGCAAACGGTGCCCATCGGCATTGCCGTGGCCCTTGAGTTCACCGGTCCGCTAGCCGTGGCGCTGCTGTCCTCGCGTCGACCCACCGACTTTCTTTGGATCGCATTGGCCATTGTTGGCTTGCTGCTCTTGCTGCCGGCCGGCCATGGCGGGCAAGCACTTGCCCCCGTGGGCGCAGCCTATGCCCTGGGGGCGGGTGTTTGCTGGGCACTGTATATCCTGTTCGGGCAACGCGCCGGCGCCGAGCACGGCATCCAGAGTGCCGCCCTGGGCGTTGTGGTAGCCGCCCTGTTCGTCGCACCTATCGGCATCGCCCATGCCGGCAGCGCACTGCTCACCCCGGCGCTGATTCCCGTAGCGCTCGCCGTTGCAGTGCTGTCCACCGCCCTGCCCTACAGCCTGGAGATGGTTGCCCTGACGCGCATTCCGGCGCGCACTTTCGGCACCCTCATGAGCATCGAGCCTGCATTCGGGGCGCTGTCGGGCCTTTTGTTCCTTGGCGAAGTTCTGACAGTCACCCAATGGCTGGCGATCCTGGCGATCATTGCGGCCTCTGTGGGCACCACGCTGTCGATGCGAAAAGAAACCAGCCCACCGATCGCCGCTGACTGATATGAGAAATATTTTCATTTGAGACCGTATTAATGATTGTCGCGATCGGCCCCGCTGATTAAGCTGTCACAGCATCACGATCTTCACGCGTTCTACTGAAGCGAACACTGGCGCTGAGGAAACTCAGGAAGAACCGAAGCGATAACGACAGGGTCTGACATCGGATTCGCCCTGCATATAAGGACAGGAATGAAACGTATTTTTCTCATCCTGGCCATCTTGGCTATTGCTGGATGTGCCGCCACGGCCAAGACCGAGGTCAAGAAGGGCAAAAAGGGCCTGCATATCAATTGCTCCGGCCTTTCATCCTCGTGGGACAAGTGTTACAGCAAGGCTGCAAGCGCTTGCAGCACCCGCGGTTACCGGGTGGTCGCACGGTCTGGTGACAGCGACGAAGAAGACGGTGACTATTTGTTCGGCATCAACCCAGCGGGCTACACCAGCCGCAGCATGATCGTCATCTGCAAATAGCAGCAAGGGCAGCGCATCGGCTGCCCTCTTTGCCGCGCTTTACAGCGGCGCGGTGCGCGCTTCGAGCCAGCCAAGCGCCTCCCCTTTCAACAACGGGGCCAAACGCTCGCGCACGTGGGCATGATAGCCATTGAGCCACTCCAGTTCGCATTGGGTCAGTCGTTCGGGCAGGAGGCAGCGGGTGTCGATCGGGCACAGCGTCAAGGTCTCGAAGTTCAGGAAGTCACCGAAGGCGCTCGTGCCTGCTTCGCGGTTGACCACCAGATTCTCGATGCGTACCCCCCATTGCCCAGGCCTGTAGGTGCCCGGCTCGATCGAGCTGATCATGCCCGCCTGCATGGCCGTATGGGGCGCCGGTGCCGCCTGGTAGGCAATCACTTGCGGCCCCTCATGCACATTGAGGAAATAGCCCACCCCGTGCCCGGTCCCATGCCCGTAGTCGACCTGGTCAGCCCAGATCGGCGCGCGCGCAATGGCATCGAGCAGGGGCGACAGGATGCCACGGGGAAACGTGGCCCGCGACAGGGCGATCATGCCTTTGAGCACGCGGGTACAGTCTTCCTTCTGCGCGTGGCTGGGAACACCCACCGGCACCATGCGAGTGATGTCAGTAGTCCCCCCCAGGTACTGCCCACCCGAATCGATCAGCAACAGCCCGTTGCCTTCGATGCGTGCATGCGACTGCTCGGTGGCGCGGTAATGCGGCATCGCACCATTGGCATTGAAGGCTGCAATGGTCGAAAAGCTCAGCGACACGAAATTCGCCCGCCGTGCACGTGCAGCACTCAATTGCTCGTCCACAGTCAGCTCGGTGACGACCTCTCGACCAAGGTTGGCTTCCAGCCAGGCGAAGAATTCGCACAATGCCGCCCCGTCTTCCTCCATGACCTGACGGATGTAGGGGAGATCAGCGTCACCCTTGCAGGCCTTGCTCAGGGTGGTGGGGTTCAGCCCCTCGACCAGCTCCACACCCACCGGCAAGTTGGCTAACAGGCTGCAGGTGACGCGTGCCGGGTCCACCAGCAGCCGGCTGCCTGCCGCCACGGCAGCCAGCGCCTGCCCTGCTTCGCTGTAGTCGCGCACTTCAACACCGTCGCTCGCCAGTACCTGGCGCAGGTGCGCATCCACCTTGCCTTGGCCAACGAACAGCATGGCCTGCTGCTGGCTGATCAAGGCGAAGGCCAGAAACACCGGGTTGTATGAGACGTCGCTACCGCGCAGATTGAACAGCCAGGCGATGTCATCGAGGGTAGCAATGAAGTGCCAGTCGGCCCCCTTGGCCTGCATGGCCTGGCGCAACTGCGCGAGCTTTTGCGCCCGGCTCGTCGTGGCGTGCGGCTGCAAATGCTGATAGACCGGATTGCCAGGCAGCCCCGGGCGCCCGTCCCACACCTCCCCCAGCAGGTCCTGGTCGGTTACCAGCCGCGCCCCGCGCGCCTTCAGGCGCTCTGCCAATTGCCGCGCCGAGGTCAATGCCATGACGGCACCGTCGACTGCCACGGTGCCGTTGGGCTCAGCGTGCTCTCCCAGCCACTCCAGCGCGCCAGGCTTGCCCGGCGACAGCTTCATCAGCTCGATGCCACTGCCGGCCAATTCATGCTCGGCCTGTTCCCAGTAGCGGCTATCGACCCATAGCCCGGCAAACGCCGAGGTCACCACCAGTGTACCCACCGAGCCATGAAACCCCGACAGCCACTGGCGCCCTTGCCAATAGCCGGGCAGGTATTCGGAGAGATGCGGGTCGGATGAAGGCACCAGCAAGGCATCGACGTGCCTTGCCGCCATGGCCTGGCGCAGACGCATCAGGCGCTGTGGCACGCTGTGTTCAAAGGGGGTCTGCACGTTCATGCGCTCTCCTGCGGCTACATCACGGTTGATCCAATAGGCGGATAATGGAGCAGGCGCCAAAGCCCTGCAATCGCCCAGGCGCGAACCGGAACCGTCCTACACAAGGACCGCCGATCAAGTAGTGCTGAACTTCCCCAGGGTCACGGCTTCACACACTGTACATTCGCCGCACACAGGCAGCAGACCATGCCCAGTGCCTGCCCCGCTAAAACTGCAGTCGTGCTGCTCGACACTCGGGAACATACACCCGAGCATGAGCGGGCCGTGCACCTGAAGCTCGCCGAGGGCCTGGGACGCTTGCTGGGCTGCCCCCATGTGCAGCCCACGCGGCTGCCTGTCGCCACCGACAACTACTATTGCATCCCGACCGAAACCCTGACCGACACCGAGCAGGCTGCCAGCCTGGGCATTGTCAGTGAGTCCGATCTATTCGGCGGCTTGGTACCCTGCCCCTACATGGCCACCAAAGCCATTTCCCACCCGCTGCCTGCGGGAGCCTCCGGCCCTGAGGGCTGGACCGATGGCTTCGCCCGCCAGGCCGGCGGCGCCTTGCTGCGCGGTTTTACGGTGTTCAGCAAACCCGATGCCCGCCATGCTGCAGCCTTGCTGTTGCGCGCTGGCCCTGTGCGGGTCAAGCCAGTACGGGCCAGCGCAGGCCGCGGGCAACAGGTGATCACAGAACTGGATCAGCTGACCCCTTTGTTGAACGGTATGGACGACCAGCAGTTGGCGGTATGGGGACTGGTGCTGGAAGAAGACCTGAGCCAAGTGCAGACCTTCAGCGTTGGTCAGGTCAGGGTGGCCGGCCTGACCTGCAGCTACCATGGCACCCAGCAACTCACCCGTGACCATCAGGGCTGCGAGGTGTACGGGGGATCTGACCTGATCGTAGTCCGTGGCGACTATCAGGCCCTGTTGCAACGCCCCCTTGAAGACCACCTGCGGCTGGCCGTGAACCAGGCCATGGTCTACGAACAGGCTGCCGAACGGCATTTTCCGGGCTTTGTGGCGTCGCGGCGCAACTACGATATCGCCCGCGGCACCACTGCCTCCGGCCAGCCATGCAGCGGGGTACTCGAACAATCCTGGCGCCTGGGCGGTGCCAGCAGCGCCGAGCTGCTGGCCCTGCAGGCATTTGCCGACGACCCGGCACTGCAGCAGGTACGTGCGTCCACCCATGAAGTGTTCGGCAGCGCCGACCTGCCCGCGGATGCCACCCTTTTCTACCAAGGAAACGACAGTGAACTCGGACAACTCAGCAAATTTGCGCGGATTCGCGAGCATGGCCATTCAGAGTGAAACCGTCGAACTGCAGGTCGAGAACGACCGCATCGCCGGGACCTTGGTCAGCCCTGGCAGCAAGATGCCAGGTATTCTCTTCGTCCACGGCTGGGGTGGCAGCCAGCAACGTGACCTGGCTCGCGCCCGACACATCACCGGCCTGGGCTGCGTATGCATGACCTTCGACCTGCGCGGCCATGAAAAAACCCAAAGCCAGCGCCTGACCGTTACCCGTGAGCAGAACCTGCAAGACCTGCTGGCGGCTTACGACCGCCTGATCAGCCACCCGGCGGTCGACAGCAACGCCATCGCCATCATCGGCAGCAGCTATGGCGGCTACCTGGCCACCTTGCTGACCCGCGAACGCCCGGTGAAATGGCTGGCCCTGCGGGTGCCGGCCATGTACTGGGACGAAGAATGGGACAGCCCCAAGCAAGCCCTTGATCGTCAGCGCTTGAACGCCTACCGCCAGCGCCCCCTGGGGCCGGCCGACAATCGCGCCCTGGCCGCCTGCGCCGAGTTCGTCGGTGATGTGCTGCTGGTGGAGTCCGAACAGGACGACTATGTCCCGCACAGCACCTTGATGAGCTACCGCTCGGCATTCGTCAGCGCCCACTCACTGACCCACCGCATGGTCGACGGCGCCGACCACGCGTTATCCAGTGAAGAAAGCCAGAAAGCCTACAGCTCGATGCTGGCGGCATGGATCAGCGAAATGGTCATCGGTGCCCGCCTGGACCGCTACCCACACTACGCACCGTGGTACGCCTGACCCTCTCCTACCTGGCAATGCAGGCCGCCATCGGCGCTGCGCACCAGGCTGCGCAAGGTCTGGTAGGCCGCAAAATTGACACCCCGTGCCTGGTGCCGGCGCAACAGCTCGAGGAAGGGTTCCTCGTTGAAATACTCGGCCGCCGCCGACCAGGCCTGGCGTGACTGCCATTGCAGGTACTGCAGCACCCGGCTGCCATCGTCGCTTGCCTGAATGCTGACGCCTTGCAGGCCTTCACAGCGCGCTGCCAACACTTCGCTGCGCACCACCAGCGCTTGAGCCAACGCCTGCTGGCACGGGCTCGGCACTTCATATTCGATCATCTGGGTGAACCACAGGGATTGAGGGTTTGCCGACATCGACAGTCTCCTGGCTACGGGCGCATGCAGCGCGATGCCGAGCAGGGTAAAACCTCAAGTTAAGTCAAGGTCAAGCGGTTTGTGCACGCGCTACGCCGTTACCGCAAAGCGTCGCCGGTACTCACTCGGCGTCAACCCGGTGATGCGCTGAAAGACTTTGCGAAACGCCCCCGGATCCTGATAGCCAACCCCCCAGGCGATCTGCTCGACATTGCGCCGGGTGAACTCCAGCAACCGGCACGCGCGCCCTACGCGCACCTGCTGGCAGTATTCGGTGGGGCGCAACCCGGTGGCGGCTCGAAAACGCCGCAGGAACGTGCGCGCTTCCAACCCCGCGCAGGCCGCCATTGCAGCCAGGTCTGCATGCTGCCCGTCACTGCCCTGCAGCCAATGCTGCACTTTCAGGATGGCTTCGTCGCCATGGTCCAGCCGAGGGTTGAACAACGCCCCGGGCAATGCCGCGGTGACAGGTTCGACTGCCAGATAGCGGGCAGTTTCCCGCGCTACCGTCGCCCCCAGAAAACGTTCGAGCAGCCGCAGCCCCAGGTCGGTCCAGGCCATCAACCCCGCCGAGGTGACAATGTCGCCGTCGTCCAGTACCGGCTGCTGGGTCTGCACGCGCACGTTGGGGAACCGCTGCGCCAGCGCCTGCACGTAGTTCCAGTGGGTACAGGCCGGGCGACCATCCAGCAAGCCACTGGCGGCGATGAAAAACACGCCGATACACACCGACGCCAGCACCGCGCCACGCCCGTGCAACAGGCACAGGGACGGCCGATGCTGTTCCAGCAGGTCGCCATGCGGGGTCGATTCCAGGCTTGGCGGGATGATCAGGACACGCACACCTGCCAAGTCGACAGCCGGGCTGCCAGGGGCCAGCTGCAAGTGACCTGCGACGTCGGCCTGCCAGAAGCTGATGCGCACCTGCGGCAACGCGACAGCACCCAGTTCGGCTGCGACCCGATTGGCCACGGTAAAGAGGTCGCGCAGGCCATACAGGGCAGCCTGCTGTACCCCAGGGTAAAGCAGCAAGCCGATGTCCAGCCTGGCCGTGTTGTCAGTTTTCACCCGCATAGTGTCGTTCACGCCAATCCTCAGGTCGGGCCCCACAGCCTATAACTAACGCCAACCCACGACTACTGCCACAGGAGGCAGCATGAACAAGCACGCGCTGATCATCATCGACATCCAGAACGACTACTTCCCAGGCGGCAAGTGGCCCCTCGATGGGGCTGAGGCAGCGGCCGAAAACGCGGCCCGCGTGCTGGCCGCGGCCCGCACGCGCGGCGACTTGGTGGTGCACGTGCGGCATGAGTTCACCAGCGCCGATGCGCCATTCTTTGCCCCGGGTTCGCCGGGCGCCGCCTTCTACAGCAAGGTCCAGCCGGCTGCAGGCGAGCCGGTGATACTCAAGCACAAGGTCAACGCCTTTCTCGAAACTGGCCTTGAACAAACGCTCCGAACGCATGGCATCGAAGCCGTGACCATCGTTGGCAGCATGAGCCACATGTGCATTGATGCCGCTACCCGGGCAGCCGCCGACCTGGGCTTTGAAGTGACCGTGGTGCACGATGCCTGCGCGACCCTGGCACTGACGTTCGACGGCAAGCAGGTGCCAGCGGCCCAGGTACAGGATGCGACCATGGCAGCGTTGGCCTTTGCCTACGCCAAAGTCGTGAAGACGAGCGAAATGGTGGCCGAACAGGCTTGAGGTGCTCGGGGCGCTTTGCGCCCCATCCCGCCGGCAGATCGCTTGCAAACCACCACGGGGCGACGAACCTGCGGGGCCTCAGATCACCACATTACGCACAAACCGCACCGGCACAGTGCCATCGTTCCGGTAGGCGTACTGGCAATTGCTGGGAAATACCTGGAACTGCCCCACCTGCAGGCGATGTTCTATCCCCTCGATGATCAGGGTAAGTTGCCCTGCGCACACATAGATCTGCTCACTCCAACCCTCGGCATCGGCCTCGCTGGCATAACGCTCGCCCGGCGCCAGCGTCCACTCCCACAGCTCGACCTCGCGCCGCGCCGCGCTGGTGCCCAGCAAAACCGCCCGGCTCTGGGGGTGCTCGCCCGCCCAGGCCAGCTCTTCGATACGCCCTGGATCACGCAGGTCCGGCGCCTGGATCAGCGTACTGAAGGCCACCCCCAACGCCTCGGCGATCAAATCCAGGGTGGTCAGGCTGACATTCTTTTCCCCCGCCTCGATGGCCACCAGCATGCGCCGGCTGACCCCCGAGCGTTCAGCCAGCACCGCCTGGCTCATACCAGCGGCATTGCGCAGGCTGCGAACATTTAGGCTGACGTGTTGCAGCACCGAAGCACGGTGCGCGGATTCTTTGTGCACTATATTGCTCACCGTTGTGTATTGCGCAGTATACTGCCCACTTTGCGGCGATTGTGCGCCGCCTGACGCCGAGTGTGCAAGACCATGATCCAGCCCAGCAGCAAGCCGACCCCCACCGTTACCTTTCGCCTGAGCAAGGCCGAAGTCGTGCTGGTGTTCATTACCATGTTGTGGGGCGGCACCTTTCTGCTTGTCCATAACGTGATGAGTGTCAGCGGCCCGATGTTCTTCGTCGGCCTGCGCTTTGCGGCAGCGGCGTTGTTCGTGGGCGTGGTCTCAGCGCGGGCGCTGCCTGGGCTGACCTTCACCGAGCTCAAGGCCGGCATGCTGATCGGTGTCACGATCATGCTCGGCTATGGTTTGCAGACCATGGGCCTGCAAACCATCAGTAGCAGCCAGTCGGCGTTCATCACTGCGCTGTATGTGCCGTTCGTGCCCCTGTTGCAGTGGCTGGTACTTGGCCGCCGGCCAGGCCTGATGCCCAGCATCGGCATTTGCCTGGCGTTCGCCGGCCTGATGCTGCTGGCCGGCCCGGAAGGCGGCAGCCTGCATTTCAGCGAAGGCGAAATGGTGACCCTGGTCAGCGCTGTGGCGATCGCTGGCGAGATCATCCTGATCAGCCGCTACGCCGGCCAGGTCGATGTGCGTCGGGTCACCGTCGTCCAGTTGGCGACCGCGTCGGTGTTGGCGTTTTTGATGATCGTCCCGACCCAGGAGCGCATCCCCGACTTTTCCTGGCTGCTGCTGGTCAGCGCTATCGGCCTGGGCGCGATGAGTGCGGTAATCCAGGTGGCGATGAACTGGGCGCAGAAGTCGGTCTCGCCCACCCGGGCAACGCTTATTTATGCTGGTGAACCGGTGTGGGCTGGTATCGTCGGGCGTATCGCCGGCGAACGGCTCCCCGGCGTGGCGCTGCTGGGCGGCCTGCTGATCGTGATCGCGGTGGTAGTCAGCGAACTCAAGGTACGGCGGCGCAGCGAAGGCGCCGCTGTGGACGGCCAAGGGGTACCGGGTGAGCGGCAGGCAGGGCTGTGAAGCAGCCAACTGCAGCTATGCTTTGTAAAAAACTGTTATAAAAAAATCACTTGTCACAGTCTATTTGTAGGATTCTGCGACAGCTTGCGTGTTGGTGATCACCCCCCCGGCACGTATGATCCTTGCAAACTTCTCCAGAATAGGCCGCTATGTCTTTGATAGTGCTATTGCTTCTGCCGTTCGTGGGCAGTTGCCTGGCAGCCGTGCTGCCGCACAACGCACGAAACGCCGAGTCCATCCTTGCCGGGCTCGTAGCCCTGGTCGGTACCGTCCAGGTAGCACTGCTTTACCCTCAGGTCGCCCACGGGGGCGTGATTCGCGAAGAGTTCCTGTGGCTGCCCAGCCTGGGCCTGAACCTGGTGCTGCGCATGGACGGCTTCGCCTGGCTGTTCTCGCTGCTGGTGCTGGGCATCGGCACGCTGGTGTCGCTGTACGCGCGCTACTACATGTCACCCCAAGACCCGGTGCCGCGCTTCTTCGCCTTTTTCCTGGCGTTCATGGGCGCCATGCTGGGCCTGGTGATCTCCGGCAACCTGATCCAGCTGGTGTTCTTCTGGGAGCTCACCAGCCTGTTCTCTTTCCTGCTTATCGGCTACTGGCACCACCGGGCAGACGCCCGCCGCGGCGCCTACATGGCACTGATGGTAACGGGCGCAGGCGGCCTGTGCCTGCTGGTGGGGGCGCTGCTGCTCGGCCATGTGGTCGGCAGCTACGACCTGGACAAGGTCCTGGCTGCCGGCGACACCATCCGCCAGCACGCGCTGTATCCAGTGCTACTGCCCCTCATCCTGATCGGCGCCCTGAGCAAGAGCGCACAGTTCCCCTTCCAGTTCTGGCTGCCCCACGCCATGGCTGCGCCAACGCCGGTATCGGCCTACCTGCACTCCGCAACCATGGTCAAGGCCGGGGTATTCCTGCTGGCCCGCCTGTGGCCAGTGCTCTCCGGCAGCGAGGAGTGGTTCTGGATCGTCGGCGGCGCCGGCGCCATCACGCTGTTGCTCGGCGCCTTCGCCGCCATGTTCCAGAATGACCTGAAGGGCCTTCTGGCCTACTCGACCATCAGCCATCTCGGCCTGATTACCCTGCTGCTCGGCCTGAACAGCCCCCTGGCCGCGGTCGCCGCGGTGTTCCACATCCTCAACCATGCCACCTTCAAAGCCTCGCTGTTCATGGCCGCCGGCATCATCGACCACGAAAGCGGCACCCGCGACATCCGCCGCCTCAGTGGCCTGATCCGCCTGGTGCCGTACACCGCCACCCTGGCCATGGTGGCCAGTGCCTCGATGGCTGGCGTGCCCTTGATGAACGGCTTCCTGTCGAAGGAAATGTTCTTCGCTGAAACAGTGTTCATCAGCTCCACCGCCTGGGTCGAAGCCGCCCTGCCGGTAGTCGCCACCCTCGCCGGCACGTTCAGCGTGGCGTATGCGCTGCGCTTTACCGTCGATGTGTTCTTCGGCCCTACGGCCCAGGACCTGCCGCACACCCCGCATGAACCGCCGCGCTGGATGCGTGCACCGGTAGAGTTGCTGGTACTCACCTGCCTGGTCGTGGGTATTTTCCCCGCACAGTCGGTCGGGCCGCTGCTGGCTGCCGCGGCATTGCCGGTGGTCGGCGGCACCCTGCCGGAATACAGCCTGGCGATCTGGCATGGCTGGAATGCGCCGCTGATCATGAGCCTGCTCGCCATGAGCGGCGGTATCGTCTTGTACATCATGTTGCGCAAGCAACTGCGCCGGGGGCGCTTCCCTTCCCCGCCGGTGATCGAGCGGTTCAACGGCAAGCGCCTGTTCGAATACGGCCAGGTGCAGTTGATGTTGCTTGCCCGGCGCATCGAGCGCCTGCTCACCAGCCGGCGTTTGCAGTCGCAGCTGTTCATGCTGGTGGTCGCCGCATTCCTGGCCGGGCTCACGCCCATGCTCTACAGCGGCCTGAGCTGGGGCGAGCGGCCGAAAATTCCCGGGTCCGGGGTATTCGTCGCGCTGTGGCTGATCGCAATCGCCTGCGCCGTCGGCGCTGCCTACCAGGCCAAGTACCATCGCCTGGCAGCCCTGACCATGGTCAGCGTCTGCGGCCTGATGACCTGCATCACCTTCGTCTGGTTCTCCGCACCCGACCTGGCCCTGACCCAGCTGGTGGTGGAAGTCGTCACCACCGTGCTTATCCTGCTCGGCTTGCGCTGGTTGCCTCGGCGTATCGAAGGCGTCTCGCCATCGCCCGGCAGCCTGGAGCGTGCGCGCATACGCCGCTTGCGCGACCTGCTGCTGGCGGTACTGGTTGGTGGCGGCATGGCCTTGTTGTCGTATGCCATGCTGACGCGGCCGACACCCAATGACATTTCCTCGTTCTACCTCAGCCGCGCACTGCCGCAGGGCGGTGGCACCAATGTGGTCAACGTCATGCTGGTCGACTTCCGCGGTTTCGACACTCTCGGTGAAATCACCGTGCTGGTGGCCGTGGCGCTGACCGTGTTCGCCCTGCTGCGACGCTTCCGCCCACCCAAGGAGAGCATGCAGTTGCCGGCCCAGCAGCGCCAGCTCGCGCCTGACGTGGTCACCGACCTGATCAACCCGCGGCATGCCACCGATACCGCACTGGGCTTCATGATGGTGCCAGCGGTGCTGGTGCGCCTGCTGCTACCTATCGCCCTGCTGGTCTCGATGTACCTGTTCATGCGCGGGCACAACCAGCCAGGGGGCGGTTTTGTCGCTGGCTTGGTAATGTCGGTGGCGTTCATCCTGCAGTACATGGTGGCGGGCACCCAATGGGTCGAGGCGCAGATGAGCCTGCGGCCGCTGCGCTGGATGGGCACCGGCCTGCTTTGCGCAACCCTCACCGGGGGCGGCGCCATGCTGCTCGGCTACCCGTTCCTGACCACCCATACCGCCCACCTGCACTTGCCCTTGCTGGGCGACGTGCACGTGGCCAGTGCACTGTTCTTCGATGTCGGCGTGTACACCGTGGTGGTCGGTTCGACCCTGTTGATCCTCACTGCGCTGGCGCACCAGTCGGTGCGTGCCTACCGCCCGGGTAACCCGGCAAAAACCAACCAAGCAGGAGCCGCCTGATGGAAGAAGTCATTGCAGTCGCCATCGGAGTGCTGGCCGCCTCGGGCGTATGGCTGATCCTGCGCCCGCGTACCTACCAGGTCATCATGGGCCTGTGCCTGCTGTCGTACGGCGTCAACCTGTTCATCTTCAGCATGGGCAGCCTGTTCATCGGCAAAGAGCCGATCATCAAGGACGGCGTGACCCAAGACTTGCTGCATTACACCGACCCGCTGCCGCAAGCCCTGGTGCTGACCGCCATCGTGATCAGCTTTGCCATGACCGCGCTGTTCCTGGTGGTGCTGCTGGCCTCGCGGGGCCTGACCGGGACCGACCACGTCGATGGCCGGGAGCGTGACGAATGAGCGACATGAGTCAACTGATCGTCGCGCCCATCCTGCTACCGCTGGTCACGGCGGCCATGATGCTGCTGCTGGGCGAAAAACACCGCCGCATCAAAGCCCGTCTGAACCTGCTGTCGACCCTCACCGGCCTGGCCATAGCCGTCAGCCTGCTGCTGTGGGTACGCACCCAGGGTCAGGCACAATCGATCGGCGTGTACCTGCCGGGTAACTGGCCAGCGCCATTCGGTATCGTGCTGGTGCTGGACCACTTGTCTGCGCTGCTGCTGACCCTGACCGGGGTCATCGGCTTCAGTGCCCTGTTGTTTGCCCGCGCCCGCTGGGACGGTGCCGGGGCCAGCTTTCACGCACTGTTCCAGATCCAGCTGATGGGCCTGTACGGCGCGTTCCTCACAGCCGATCTGTTCAACCTGTTCGTGTTCTTCGAAGTGCTGCTGGCCGCTTCCTACGGCCTGTTGCTGCATGGTTCGGGGCGCGCGCGCGTGCGTGCCGGCCTGCACTACATCGCCATCAACCTGTTTGCCTCGTCGCTCTTCCTGATTGGCGCGGCGATGCTGTACGGCGTGACCGGCACCCTGAACATGGCTGACCTGGCCCTGAAGATTCCCCTGGTGCCAGAAGCTGACCGTGGCCTGCTGCACGCCGGTGCAGCCATCCTGGCCATGGCCTTCCTGGTCAAGGCCGGCATCTGGCCGCTCAACTTCTGGTTGGTACCGGCCTATGCATCGGCCAGTGCGCCGGTGGCTGCGCTGTTCGCCATCATGACCAAGGTCGGCCTGTACGCCGTGTTGCGCCTGTGGACGCTGCTGTTCTCCGGCCAGGCCGGCGCTTCGGCCCATTTCGGCGGCCAATGGCTGGTGTACGGTGGCCTGGTGACCCTGGCGGTGGCCGCAGTGTGCATTCTCGCAGCACAGCGCCTGGAACGCATGGCAGCGCTGAGCATCCTGGTTTCGGCCGGCACCCTGCTCGGCGCGGTCGGCTTTGCCCAGCCCGCGCTGACCGGTGCGGCACTGTTCTATCTGGTCAACTCGACCCTGGCACTGTGCGCCCTGTTCCTGCTCGCCGAGCTGGTCGAACGCTCGCGCTCGGCCAATGAGGCACCGCTGGACGAAGAAGAAGATCTGATGCCGCCCCCGCTGGAGTCCCTGCCCCCCCCCAAAGGTATCAACCTCGATGACGAGCAGAAGGCGGTGATCGGCCAGATCATCCCTTGGACCATGGCTTTCCTGGGCCTGAGTTTCATCGCCTGCGCCTTGCTGATCATCGGCATGCCGCCCCTCTCGGGCTTCGTCGGCAAGCTCAACCTGATCAGCGCCTTGTTCAACCCAAACGGCCTGGGCGGCCCCGTCGAGCAGCCCCTGAGTGCCCCCGGCTGGGGGCTGGTAGCGTTGCTGATACTCTCGGGCATGGCCTCGCTGATCGCCTTCGGCCGGGTTGGCATCCAACGCTTCTGGAAGCCCGAAGAGCGCCCGTCACCCGTACTGCGCCGGTTCGAATGCCTGCCGATCGTCATTCTGCTCGGCCTGTGCATCTTCCTCAGCCTCAAGGCCGAGCCGTTGCTGCGCTACACCCAGGACACGGCCGCCAGCCTGCAGGCGCCAGATGCCTATATCGATGCCGTAATGGCCGCCCGGCCGATCCCTGGCCCGACTTCGCCCAGCGCCGAGGTGCTGCCATGAGCCGCATGTTCCCCGCCCCGCTCCTCTCGGTCTCGCTGTTCGGCCTGTGGCTGCTGCTCAACCTCTCGGTCAGCCCCGGTAACCTGCTGCTGGGCGCCGCCCTTGGCGTACTGGCGCCACTGCTGATGGCCCCCTTGCGGCCGCAACACGCACACGTCAAGCGGCCGCTGGTCGTCGCCCGGCTTATCGGCCGGGTCGGCGTCGATGTCATCATGTCCAACCTGCTGGTTGCCCGCGGCGTGCTGCGGGCCGGCAAGCAGCCGCCACGTTCGGCGTTCGTGCATATACCGCTGGCCCTGCGCGACCCGCACGGCCTGGCGGCACTGGCGATGATTACCACGGTGGTGCCTGGCACAGTCTGGTCAGAACTGGCTCTGGACCGCAGCGTATTGCTGCTGCATGTGTTCGACCTGGACGATGAAGCGGCCTTCGTCCAGCACTTCAAGGACACGTATGAACGCCCACTGATGGAGATTTTCCAATGACAGGCCTGCTCGCCAACGCTGTCCTCGCCAGCCTGTTCATTTTCGCCCTGGCCATGGCCCTGGCGCTGTTCAGGCTGTTCCGTGGCCCGTCTGCCCAGGACCGGGTCCTGGCGCTGGACTACCTGTATATCCTGGCCATGCTGACCATGCTGGTGCTGGGTATCCGTTATGCCAGTGACACCTACTTCGAAGGTGCCCTGTTGATTGCGCTGTTCGGCTTCGTCGGCTCGTTTGCCCTGGCCAAGTTCCTGCTGCGCGGTGAGGTGATCGAATGACTGAAACCTTGGTACTGCCATTCTGGCTCGAACTGATCACGGCGGTGCTGCTGATCACCGGCAGCCTGTTCGCCCTGGTAGGTGCAGTGGGCCTGGTGCGCCTGAAAGACTACTTCCAGCGCATGCACCCACCGGCACTGGCCTCGACCATCGGCGCCTGGTGCGTGGCACTGGCCTCGATCATCTATTTTTCGTGGTTGAAGGACGCGGCGGTGCTGCACGCCTGGCTGATCCCCATTCTGCTGTCGATCACTGTGCCGGTGACCACGTTGCTGCTCGCACGGGCAGCGCTGTTCCGCAAGCGGGTGGCGAAAGAGCCAGTGCCTGAAGAGGTCAGCAGCGGCTGCGACAGTGGCAACTGAAGGCCTGCCGCCTCACACCTGGCTCAGGCGCTGCAACTCGCGGCGCACCATGGCGGCGTAAGGTGGCGGGCCGAGCCTGTACAGCTCTGCCGCCACCCAGTTCAACCAGGCACCTTGCAATGCATCGCGCCGGGCCAGCATACGCTGCGCCTCGGCTACGGCAGCCGCATGATGCTGCCGATGAAACTCCGCCCGGCTGGCGGGCGCATCATCAGTTGCAGTCATTCACTGGCCTTGAAGGTGGTCAGCTCGCCCTTGCGCCATTTGGCAACTTTGCCGGTTACCGCTTTCAGCAACTTGCCCAGGCCTTCCTGTATCTGCTGCTGCGCGGCGAATACCAACATGACCCCTTGGCCTTCGCGAAACACGATGCCCTCGCCTTCCGGCACGGAAACGAAAGCGTAATCACCCACGCCATAGACATTCAACTTGATTTCCCGGAAGCGCATTTCCAACTTGCCGCCTTCGCGGCTGGGCAATACGGCAGCGCGGAAATGATCGCCAACTTTCAGTTCCAGGCGCTGTTTATCGTCTACCACCAACGCACTTTCTGTGTCGATTTCGGCCATGTACAGGCCTTCGGGATTCTGTTCGGTTACATAAATGAAGCGGCCCTGGAACAGTTGGGCCAATTTACCGCGCAAGTCGCCGAGTGCGAACAACGCATGGGTATCAAGTGTGCTGACTGCCAATGAAGTAATCCTCAACCGGTTACAACCCGCCCTCACCCAAGCTCGGGGAGGCACGGCCCTGTCTTATCGATAGGCGAAAAGAGTAATAAAGCGATATACGAAATGTCTGTGCCCGCCGACGATGCAGCGCGCAGGAAACTTTACTCTGGTTTGCCAGATTCGCCTTCAACCGAAGGCGTTTGGCCCATTCCCGGCACGGGAAACGTGATGCCTGAGATCACTCGCCAGAAAACACGGCCAAGGCGTGAGCCTGCAAGAAGGCAAACCCTGGTGCGCATTACTGTAGGACAAATATGCCCGAAAACACTGAAACCCGTCGAGAGGCAAACAACATTTTCAGGCGGCGAGCCCTTTCTTCAGTTGTTGCTGCCAGGCAGCCTGGCATTCCAACGCTTCCTCGCGCGTGGCAAAAGCGGTACCGCGCCGCTCACCGTTGACGAGCACCACCCAGCAGACACGCCTGCCCAGTGCCTGCATTGTGGCGGGCACACTTGAACCGATCATCACGGCCACATCGACTCGGCTATGCATCATTCCCTCCGGAATTTAAGTAGCACCCTAACGATATAGCCATGATACGCCTGCGCCCAAGGGGGAAACAGCGCCGCCCGGTACAGCTGTGTTACGCCTGCAGCAACAAAAACGGGGCGACAACAAACGCAAAAAGCCCCAGGGATCGCTCCGTGGGGCTCGGCACTGCGCGAGGGGTTACACCTGGCGCTGGTGGCGGTCGAGCTGCTCGTGGCGCTCTTGGGCTTCGATGCAGTATTTGGTGGTCGGGCTGATCAGCAGACGCTTCAGGCCGATGGGCTCACCACTGTCGTCGCACCAGCCGAAGCTTTCGTCGGCAATACGGTCCAGGGCCATTTCCAGCTGAGGCAGCAGGCGCTGGTCGCGGTCGATGGCATTCACCAGCCAGCTGCGCTCTTCTTCGACCGAAGCCACGTCGGCTGGGTCCGACGGCGTGTCCAGGCCTTCGATGGTGGTGCGGCTGAGCTCGATGCGTTCATGGGTTTCGACTTTCATCGCCTGCAGCAGCTCAGTGAAGAAGGCGAGCTGGTCGGCGTTCATGTAGTCATCGGCCGACATGGCCAGCAACTGTTCCTTGGTCATCGATTTCTCTATGAAAAAATGTGCATTTGGGCGATTCAGGTGCCGCCGACGCCTCGGCATCGGCAACGGAATTCTTCAAGCGCCAATCGGCACTCTTTTACAGGGGGCGGCAGTCTAAGGCGCCACGTCGCGTGGAGCAACTGCAAAAGGCTGCGAATTTGCTTTCCGGCACCAGAATCCGCTGGTCGGTGTCGAGCTGGCAGCTGGGGCCAGCGCCCAGATGGGTTGCGCGCCGAGCGGGTCGGAGCCGCCCAGGCGCGAACAGTTGGTCACACACTTCAATCAACGGTCGTTGAACTGTGCCTCACGCTTGGCAATGAAAGCGGCCATGCCTTCTTTCTGGTCCTCGGTGGCGAAAGCCGCGTGGAATACACGGCGTTCAAACCGCACACCCTCGCTGAGGGTAACTTCAAACGCCCGGTTGACGCTTTCCTTCACCATCATGCTCACCGGAATCGACTTGCTGGCGATGGTCGCCGCAATTTTCAGTGCCTCCTCCACCAGCTCGGCCTGCGGCACGATCCGCGCCACCAGCCCGGCCCGCTCCGCCTCTTCAGCGCCCATCAGGCGACCGGTCAGGCACAGCTCCATCGCCTTGGCCTTGCCCACCGCCCGTGTCAGGCGCTGCGTGCCGCCCATGCCCGGCAGTACGCCAAGGTTGATTTCCGGTTGGCCGAATTTGGCATTGTCGGCGGCGAGGATGAAATCGCACATCATCGCCAGCTCACAGCCGCCGCCCAGGGCAAAGCCGGACACCGCAGCAATGATCGGTTTGCGGCGGTTGGCGATGCGGTCGGCATCGCTGAACAGGTCATCGACGTAGATCTGCGGGTATTGCAGCTCGGCCATTTCCTTGATGTCGGCACCCGCGGCAAACGCCTTCGCCGAGCCGGTCAGCACCACACAGCCGATATTGGCATCGCGCTCCAGCTGATCGAGGGCCTGGTTGATTTCGCCGACGATCTGCGCGTTCAGCGCGTTCAGCGCCTGCGGCCGGTTGAGGGTGATCAGGCCGACCTTGCCGTGGATATCCAACAGGATGGTTTCGAATGCCATGCAATCTGCTCCTTCATAGGTTGCGCGCAATGACCATGCGCTGAATGTCGCTGGTGCCTTCGTAAATCTGGCAAACCCGAACGTCGCGGTAAATCCGCTCCAGGGGGAAGTCGCTCAGATAGCCATAACCGCCCAGGGTCTGCAAGGCGTGCGAACAGACCTTTTCGGCCATTTCCGAGGCAAACAGCTTGGCCATTGATGCTTCCACCAGGGCTGGGCGCCCGGCATCGCGTAGCGCAGCGGCGTGCAACACCATCTGCCGGGCCACCGCGATCTGGGTCGCCATATCAGCCAGGCGGAACGCCACCGCCTGGTGCTCGACCAACGCCTTGCCGAAGCTTTGCCGCTCGTTGGCGTAGTCACGCGCCACTTCAAACGCGGCCCGGGCCATGCCCACCGCCTGGGAAGCAATACCGATACGGCCACCTTCAAGGTTGGCCAGGGCGATCTTGTAGCCCTCACCCTCGGCACCCAGCCGGTTGGCCACAGGCACCCGCACATTGTCGAAGACGATCTGGCAGGTGTCGGAAGCATGCTGGCCGAGTTTGTCCTCTACCCGTGCCACCTGGTAGCCGGGTGAATCGGTGGGCACGATGAAGGCGCTGATGCCGCGCTTGCCGGCATCCGGGTCGGTTACGGCAAACACGATCACTACCCCGGCGTTCTGGCCGGAAGTGATGAATTGCTTACTGCCATTGAGCACGTAATGGTCGCCATCCAGACGGGCGCGGGTCTTCAGGCTGCTGGCGTCAGAACCCGCCTGGGGTTCGGTCAGGGCGAAAGCACCGAGCATCGCGCCGCTGGCCAGCGGCGCCAGGAACTGCGCTTTCTGCTGCTCGCTGCCAAAGTGCAGGATCGGCACGCAGCCCACTGAGTTGTGTACGCTCATGATGGTCGAGCATGCGCCATCACCTGCAGCAATCTCCTCCAGGGCCATGGCATAGGCCACGTAGCCGGTGTCGCTGCCACCCCAGGCTTCCGGCACCAGCATGCCGAACAGGCCCAGCTCGGCCATTTCGTCGATCGCCTCCCTGGGGAAGCGGTGCGCCTTGTCCCACTGTTCTGCAAACGGCTTGAGGCGCTCCTGGGCGAAAGCACGGACCGCGTCGCAAATCTGTTGTTGCTCGTCAGTTACCAGCATGGTTCACCTCAGTACAGGCATTCGACCGCCATGGCCGTGGCTTCGCCACCACCGATGCAGATGGCCGCTATACCCCGGCGCAGGTTGTTCTGGCGCAGGGCCGACAGCAAGGTCACCAGGATGCGTGCCCCGGATGCCCCGATCGGGTGGCCGAGGGCACAGGCGCCACCGTGGATGTTGACCTTGTCATGGGGCAGGTCGAGGTGTTTCATGGCCGCCAGGGTGACTACGGCGAAGGCTTCGTTGACCTCGAACAGGTCGACCTCGGCCAGTTTCCAGCCCGTGCGCACAAGCAGCTTGTCGATAGCACCGATGGGCGCAGTGGGGAACAAGGCCGGGGTATCGGCGAAGGCCGAATGCCCGTGAATCACCGCCAAAGGCTTGAGCCCCCGCTTGTCGGCTTGGGAGCGGCGCATCAGCACCAGCGCCGCAGCCCCATCGGAGATCGAACTGGCGTTGGCCGCGGTCACCGTACCGCCTTCACGGAAGGCCGGCTTGAGCTGCGCAATCTTGTCCAGCCGCGCCTTCGGCGGCTGTTCGTCGTCCTTGATGACGCGCGTTTGCTTACCCTCGGTGACCTCCACCGGAATGATCTCGGCGGCAAAACGGCCACGCTTGATCGCGTCCTGGGCGCGGGTCAGGGAGGCGATGGCAAACTGGTCCTGGGCCTCGCGGCTGAAGCCGTTGGCCTGGGCACAGTCTTCAGCAAAGGTGCCCATCAGGCGGCCCTTGTCGTAGGCATCTTCCAGGCCATCCATGAACATGTGGTCGATGATCTTGCCATGGCCCATGCGGTAACCACCGCGGGCCTTGTCCAGCAGGTAGGGGGCGTTGGTCATGCTTTCCATGCCACCGGCCACCACCACCTCGGCGGTGCCGGCCAGCAGCAGGTCATGGGCCATGATCGCGGCCTGCATGCCCGAACCGCACATCTTGTTCAGGGTGGTGCAGGTGGTGTGCTTGTCCAACCCGGCACCCAGCGCCGCCTGACGCGCTGGGGCCTGGCCCTGGCCGGCCGGCAGGACGCAGCCGAACAGCACCTGCTCGACACTGGCGGCATCGATGCCGGCGCGCTCGACTGCGCCACGGATGGCGGCACTGCCCAGTTGCGGCGCGGTCAGGCTCTTGAGGTCGCCTTGCAGGCCGCCCATGGGCGTGCGCACGGCGCTGACGATCACAATCGGGTCATTGCTGAGGGTCATGGTCATCCTCCTTATTTGGCAGCCATGCGCAACGCACCGTCGAGGCGGATCACCTCACCGTTGAGCATGCTGTTCTCGATGATGTGCCGCGCCAGCGCGGCATATTCCTGCGGGCGACCCAGGCGTGGCGGGAACGGCACCCCAGCGGCGAGGGAAGCGCGTACTTCTTCGCTCATGCCGGCCATCATCGGTGTTTCGAAGATGCCCGGGGCGATCGTCATCACACGGATACCGAAGCGGGCCAGTTCGCGGGCTACCGGCAAGGTCAGGCTGGCTATGGCGCCCTTGGACGCGGCATAGGCCGCCTGGCCGATCTGGCCATCATACGCCGCGATGGAGGCGGTGTTGATGATCACGCCACGCTCGCCATCCTCGCCGGCAACGCCTTCAGCCATGGCGGCGGCAGCCAGGCGCAGCAGGTTGAAGCTGCCGACCAGGTTGACGTTGATCACCTTGGCGAAGCTGGCCAGGCCATGCGGCCCCTGTTTGCCCAGCACTTTCTCGGCGCCTACGATACCGGCGCAGTTGATCAGCCCGTGGAGGCTACCGAACGCACTGACGGTTGCATCGACTGCTGCCTGGGCAGCCTGCTCGTCGCTGATGTCAGCCACCGCGAAACGGGCATGCTCGCCCAGTTCACGCGCCTTGGCCTCAACGGCCTGGGCATTGAGGTCAACCAGCATGACCTTCGCACCCGCCTCCACCAGCATCTGCGCAGTGGCAGCGCCCAGCCCGGATGCCGCGCCGCTGACGATGAAGTGTTTGTTCGCTATTTGCATGGTCGGTTTTCCTTTCAGGCGCTGGCAGGGGTGGCCTGCGGCGCTTGTTGTTTGGCGACTTCCTGGTTACGCAGGATGAAGCGTTGCAGCTTGCCGCTCGGGGTCTTGGGCAGGTCGCTGACGAATTCGATTTCGCGGGGGTAGGCGTGCGCGTACAGGCGCTGACGCACATGCTGACGCAATGCCTCTTCAAGTTCGGGGGTGCCGTGATAGCCGCTGGCCAACACCACGAACGCCTTGATCAACTCGGTGCGCTCCGGATCCGGCTTGCCGATCACCGCAGCCTCGATCACTGCCGGGTGTTCGATCAACGCGCTTTCCACGTCGAAAGGGCCAACACGGTAACCAGAGGTGGTGATCACATCGTCACTACGCCCGACGAAGCTGATGCTGCCGTTGCGGTTCAACTCGACGGTATCGCCGCTCAGGTAGTACTTGCCGACGAAGGCCTTGGTCGGCAAACCCTGGTAGCCAGCGAACCAGCATAGCGGCGACCGCTCGCGGTCGACCGCGAGAATGCCTGGCTCGCCGGCCGGCAGCTCGCGCCCCTGCTCGTCCAGCACCACGATCCGATGGCCCGGGATGGCGAAGCCGGCCGATCCCGGGTGCACCGGGTGCTGCAGGCCATGATGGTTGCACAGCACCATGCCCAGTTCGGTCTGCCCGTAGTGGTCGTGGATGGTCACCCCCAATTCGTCGGCAAACCAGCGAATCACTTCCGGGTTCAGCGGCTCACCGGCACTGCTGACAACGCGCAGGCGGCCTTTGACCGGTGCCGCGAAGGTATCGCCGGCCGCGATCAGCAAACGGTAAGCGGTGGGCGACCCGGCCAGGTTGGTGATGCCCAGCGATTCGATCACCCGCACACAGCTTTCGACACTGAACGGGCCATCGTAGAAGGTGGTGGCATGCCCCAGGGACAGCGGCCCGGTGACGGCGTAGTACAAGCCATAGGCCCAGCCGGGGTCGGCCAGGTTCCAGAAGTTGTCTTCGCGGCGCAGGTCGATGGCATCGCGCATGTAGCCCTGGAAGGCGACGATGGCACGCAACGGTACTTCCAGCGGCTTGGCCGGGCCGGTGGTACCGGACGTGAACATCAGCAGGAACGGGTCGTCGCCCGAGCGCATCACGGGCTCGCATTCAGGCGCGGCGCCGGCCAGGCACTGCTGGAAATCCAGTTCGCCACTGCGGGCGTTCACCGTGATGACCGTCGGGCAGGCGTGTACATCGTCCAGCTTGCCCCGGTTGACGCTGTCTGTGACAACGACACGGGCGCGGGACTGTTCAAGACGGTGCTCGATGGCCTTGGGCCCGAAGGCGGTGAACAAGGGCTGGTACACCGCCCCGATGCGCCAGGTGGCCAGGATGCTGACCAGCAACTCGGGGGTGCGTGGCAACAGCCCCGCCACCCTGTCGCCCGCCTGCACGCCTTGCGCCTTGAGCACATTGGCGAACCGGGCGGCCAGCATGTGCAATTGCTCGAAGCTGTAGCGGGCAGTGTGGCCATCGCGATCGACATGCAGCAGTGCCACCTTGCCATGGCCTAGGTGGCGGTCACAGCACTCGACACAGGCGTTAAGGGTTTCGAGGTTGCCGTGCAGTGCCCCAGCTACGGTGTTGCCAAGCTCGAACAGGCGGACAGCCTCGGCGTAATCACGCATCGTCGGACTCCTGGTTTGTTGTTTTTGGAGTTAACCATCGGTCCGACGATGTTCGCGCCGCGCGTCACCCGCGGCAATGGCCAAAGCTGTCAATCTGGGTGACCGGTTTGGCCGTGCGCAGGCCGTGCAATGCGCTCGCGCGCTACCCTGCGGCGGGTCAAGCTCTGTTCAGGCGTTCCCGGGTCAAGCGCAGGGCCAAGGCTTCCAGCGCCTCCTGGCGGTCGCGCATCAGTGTTCGGGCCTGGGCGTCGTAGGCACCACTGCCCAACTGCTGCATACGCTCTTCCAGCGCCTCCATGGCCTGCTCGAATTGCTGCTGGATCAGGGCGAAGTCCTGTGGGTGTTCGGCGCGCAACACCTCAATCCAGAAGTCCCGCTGGCTGATGTAGCGCGTGATGTCTTCACTCGCCTCCCCTGCCAGCACTGCATTGCAGGCACGCTCCAGGTCGGCTTCAGAGACCACGGCCAACGCACCGAACAGCATGTACCGTGGCTGGCCGATCAGGTTCAAGCGTTCAGCCAGCCCTGTGCGGTAGGCCAGGCTGACCTAGACTTCCTCTTCGGCATGATCGCCGCGCTGCCAACGGCCATCCGCGTAGCGGCTGTTGATGTCCGCCCTGGCCACTGCCAGTACGGTGTCAAGGCGGTACAGGCGCCGTGCCAGCACCAGCCGCGCATCACGGGTAGCCACAGGCTCACCGCCCTGGGTGGCGTGCAGTACCTGGTACCGGACCTCCAGGTTGCTGAAGCAATTGGCGAGATTGTCGGCGCACGCACGTGATTCGTCGGCCAGCGCGAACAAGGCTTCGCGCAGGTCGCGGTCCACCGACAGCGCCTCGACCAGGGGCCACACCCTGGCGCCCAGTTGTTCAGGCGCAAGGCGGAACTCGGCACTCTGGGTCATCCCCACCAGCAGTTCGAAGAATGCATCACTGCCAGGTTCACTGCGCAAGGCCTGCCACAGCTCGCGGCCTAGGGCCTGGTCAGCCTCTGCGCGCGTGCCCAGCCATGCGTGCATGGCCTGCTCTTGTGCACCTTCGCCAAGCATGAGCGGGACGGGCACGATTTCAGGTGCATAGAGTTGCTCGCGCAACGCAGTGGGCAGCGCGTTGCCTTCCACGTCCACGACTTGCCTCACCGCGGCCGGGGCGTCGAGCAATGCCTGGGGCAGCTCGGCAATCTGGTTGTCGCGCAGATCGGCATACTCCAGGCGCGCGCACCATTGCAGGCCTGAAGGCATGCTGGTCAGCCCGGTACGCCGCAAGCGCAGCCGCTGCAGCCGGTGCAGCCCCGATACATCCAACTGTAGAGCGCCCAGCGGGTTGTCGTTCAGGTCCAGCCGGCGCAAATTGACGCAGCGCAACAACGCAGCCACTTGCCCCGCGCTGGGGCGGATGCGGTTGTTGCGCAGTATCAGCTGGTTCAGCTCGGGCATCTCTTCAAGGCCCTCGGGTAGCTCACGCAGGGCATTGTCGCTCAGGTCGAGCGTGCGCAGGTGCCGGAAGCAGCCCAGGAAACCAGGGGGCAGCGCAGGAACGTGCAAACCTGCCAGTGTCAGTTCCGCCACATGGCCGAAGCTGCTGCCCTGCGGCAACGTCGGCAACTCCCCTACCGCCATGTCAGCCACGTGCAGCCGCAGGCCGACCGGGTTGTTTTGCGCATCGAACACCCGCTCACCTTCCAGCCGCCAGGCGCGGAGCAATGCAGAGGCCAACCGCCGGCGCGCATGCCGGGCCGGGCCCATGACGCGGAACACCCAGCGCTGCAGCTCTTCGTTCAGGCGCCGGAACTCCTGTTCCTGCAGCAACAGGCTGTCGAAGGGCGAGCCGTCGATCTCTGCCATGATCCCCAGGTAACGCTCGACATCGTCATCACTGAACGACGGGTAAAGCCCACGCAGGCGGTTGCGCAACATCTGCTCGATCGACGATGCGGAAGGTAGCCTGCTGGCGCCGCCGCCGAGCAGGTAACCCAGGCGCCCGTCAGGCAAGCGTCGCATCGAGGCGCCCAGCGCCCGCGCTTCACGCCACCCAAGCAGCTTCAGCAGGTCCGAGGAACGCTCGGGTATCGCGCCTTGCAGGGCCAGGCGCAAGCTGTCGGCAGCAGACCCACCCGTGGTACCCAGGTGCTGGCGAGACGCGCTCGGCAGGCACGCCGCCAGGACCTCGAACAGCCCAGCGGGTTCTGCCACCTCCCGTTCGGCAGGCAGGCCCTGTTCGTCATACAGGGTAAAGGCCCCGTCGCGCCAGACCATGACCAGCGTCTGCTGGCTGCCCGCCTGGGGCAGCAACCGTTCCTGCAAAGGGCCGAACACTGAGCGGTCCCGCAACTCCAGGTTGAGCATGCTTTGCGCGAACCCCTGCCGACGCAGCAGGGCAAACGCCAGCGCGACCGCATCGGGGTGATAGCTGCAGCGCAGGTAGAACGCCTCGCGCGCCCTTGTCAGGCGGGCCAGTTGCAACGAGGCACGGGCCTGTTGCGCCAAGCCCAGGGGGAGCCGGCCGGTGCTTTCCATCTGCGCCCGCATGGCATCGCTGGCGTGGCTCAGCACGTCGAGCGTGTAGGCGTGCGGCAAGCCGGGATAGTCGCGCGTCAGCAGGCTTTGCAAAGTGTCTGCACCGAGGTGGCAACACGAGAAGTACTCGAACATCCCTTCGCGCAGGCTCTGCGCATGCAACGCGATCTGCGCGAGCTGGGCTGGCAGCGTATTCGCGTCGATATCCAGCTCATGCACGCACCACTGCAACAGCTCGGTATCGTTCACGGTGGTATCGAGCTGCTGGAAAAACGTCGCGATCCTGGCATCCACCGCAAACCGCTCGAGGGTGTCGCGCAACTGAACCGGCAGTGGCCGCTCCTCAACCAGCAAACCGCGCAGAAAAGCCTCGTCGACATCGGCCACTTTCAGTATCTGCGTCAATCGCTCTGGGGCAAGTGACTGTGCGGCCGGCCACAATCGCGCCAGCAGACGTGCAGTGCCCTGCCACTCCAATGGCCGTTCGGTCACCAGGCGCCAGGCGCGCTCGCCATTGGTTTGCAAGGCTGGCCCGTAAACATCGGGACCCTCCCGGTGCAACAACCGCCAGGTACCGTTGCGATCCTCGCGCACGCTGTACAATGCCTCATCGCAACGCCACCAATGGCCGCTGCCATCGGTCAACAGACCGTTCTCCAGCGTGGTCAATGGCGCTGCTGGCAGCGCCTGCCGGTAAGGGGCCAGGTCATCGTGCCACAAGCGTGCCTGGCCCGCCTCGTTGGTCACCGGGTGCAGTTGCCCGACAAAGGCGCTGTGCAAGGCATAGGCCCCGCCAAGCACAGCGCCGTTGACCGCCAGCGAGGTGGCCACCTGCATCATGTGCTGCAAGGCCTCGTGCTGATGGCCCTGGCTCCAGTCACTGAAACCTTCGAACACCTGCCCCAGCAGTTGCCTTGCCATGTCGGCCATCAACAGCGTGCCAACCACCGGCACGAACAACCCGGCCAGGTTGAGCAACACCTCGCCGACGCCCTCCAGGGCACGCAACCGCTCAGCCGCAGCATCGCTATCGGCCTGTTCGGTGGGCACCGCCAGGTATCGGGCATCGGCCTTGATGCGCTGAATGTGCCAGGCGGCCATCTGCTCGAAGATGGGCGTCGACGTCGAGAGCCTGCGCGGTTGCAGATCAGGCTCGTCGTCTTGCAGGCGTGTGGCGAGCAACGCCTGGTAGCCGGCACGCTCGCTGAGCGCAATCCGCCGTGCAAACGCGCTGCGGTAATGGGGAGCAGCCATTGCCGCGACCAATGCGCGGTTGGCAGTGGGCCAGTCAGGGTAGTACTGCAGTGGCCGAGCCTGATCATCTGGCAGGTACAACAGCACCCCTTTGAGCAGCAGCAACCTCCCTGTCCCACCGACGGCAATCGACCACGAGTCGAGCAATTCGATGACCAAGGCGCCGTCCACCCGGCAACCCAGTACCAGCAGCCCGCCCACCCGAACATAATGGCTGCCGGGGTTCGTCGGGGTCTCGCCACGACCCAGTTGGCGCAGCATGCGCACTTCATTGATCTTGAGCTGCCCCTTGAGGGTGGCAATTTCTGTAGCCAGCGCCAGTTCAAGGCGCTTGTCCAAGGCCAGGTCGCGTTCGAAGGCCGCGTTCATGATCGCTGCCAGATGCCCCTGGTAGGCCTTGCCGACATCGGCTTCCCGGCAGGCGGCCACGACCGCGTCGATAGTTGCAGGCAGGGCTTGTTCTTCACGCTCGGGCGCAATGGGCGGCCGTACCAGCGCGGTCTGCTCGAAGAACGACTCCCTGGGCTTGAAGTTCTGTAACAGCTTTTCCAGCGCAGGCACCCTGACGAAGTACGATTCGAACTGGCGGATGCCGCCAAGGTCCACACGCAGGCGCCGGCGCTCTTCACGCCAGGTCAGCCGATCGAGCGGTACACCAAGGCCCAGGGCGCCGTTCAGGCGCGCCTCGGCAAACGCCATCAGTGGCTGCAGGTGTTCGGTAGCACTGCTGAGTGTGCGCTGGCTGGCGAGGTGCGCATCCAGTGCAGACTGCAGCGCAGCAAGGCCGACAGGGCTGGCCTTGCTGAGCCAATCAGGCAAGCGGTTGGCAATGAAGCGCTCTACCGGGTGTTGGAGCCAGGGTTTTACAGGTTGCGAGGGCATGTCAGTGTTCCTTGACGGGGATCATGACCCCCGACTGTGCCGCCTTCGCCAGCGGCGATGGCAGCAGGAAACGATCGCCTGCCGCCAACGCCCGGCAGTCACCCCGAAGCGCGCTCAGTCCTGCTGCCCGACCCCATGGGCAGGTCCATCGCCTCGCGGGTCAAACGCAACAGCAACGCTTCGATCGCCGCCTTGCGCTCTTGCGCCAGCCTGTCGAAATCGCGCAGGTAGGCGCCTTCATTGGCCGCCTCCGCGCTCAGCCCCTCCATGCGGCCCCAGAAAGGCGCTTCCACGGCATTGAACGCTGCTGGTTCTTCGCGCCGCAGGTACTCCTGCCAGAAATCACGTTGCGCGATGAAGCGGGGCAACTGCTCGGTAGCCTCCGCTTCACGCACCGTTGCAGCCGCTGCAGCCAGTTGCTGCCGGCTGACCGCGGCGATGGTCTCGAACTGCATCGTTCTCGGCTGCCCTGGCAGGTCCAGCTCTTCAGCCAGGCCGGTGCGATACGCCAGGCTGACCTCGACTTCATCGACATGCTGCCCTTGCGCCAGGCGCGCCTTTACATCCTCTCGGGCCAGGCGCTCCACCTGTTCCAGACGAAACAGCTGCCTCGCCACACGCAAACGGGTGAGCCGTGCGGCCACGGGTTCAGCCTGTTGCAATGACTGGCGCAGATACAAGCGCACTTCCAAGGCACTGAAACAGCTCGCGACGCTGTCGGCACAGGTTCGCGGGTCGGCAGCCAGGTTGAACAGTTCTTCGCGCAACACCGTGTCGCTCTGCATCGCCTCCAGCATGCGCCACACACGCCGCCCCAGGTCATCGGGAATGACCTGATAATCGCGCGTGTCGGTCAGCTCCGTCAGCAACCGGAAGAACGCATCGCTACCTTCTTCACGCTGAACGCCATCCCACCGGGCCTCACTGAAGCCCCGCTGCGGCGCCGCGACCAATGCCAGCCAACGCTCGCGTGCGGTGTCGATGGCCAGCAAAGGCTCGTCAACGGCAGCCTCCACTGCACCTGCGGCAAGCATGCGCTGCCTGACGGCATTCGACAGCGGGTTACCCGATAATTGCACCGCCAGCCGCAACGCCTCAGGCGCTTCCAGCAGCGGCTCTGGCAGTGCACCGATATGGTTGTCGCGCAAATCCGCGAGCTCCAGCAACCGGCAGCGGTGCAACTGCGCAGGTACCGTCTGCAAGTTGGCGCCGCGCATGTGCAGCTCGCGCAGGCGCCCCAAGGTATCCAACTGCAGCGCAATGGCGCCCAGGGGGTTGTGATTCAGATCGAGGACACGCAGGCGCGTCAGGCTGCCGAGGGTTGCAACACCCGCCGCCGTCATGCGGATCTGGTTGCCAGCCAGGCTGAGGTTGGTCAGGTGCGACAGGTGCCTGAGCTCGGCAGGCACCTCGCTCAGGCGATTGCCACTCATGTTCAACCAGCGCAGTTGGGTGAAACAGCGCAGGAAGCTGGCCGGCACATGCTCCACGGCCAGGTCGCTGAGTATCAGTTCAGCAAGATGGTTGAAATCGGTGCCTACGGGCAGCTCCGGCAGGCTGCGCAAGGGTACGCCCGTCAGGCTCAGGCGCATGCCCTGAGACTCGCCGTGCTGGTCGACGATCCGCTCGCCGATCAGGCGCCAGCTGCGTCGCAGTTCGCCTGCAGCAGACAGCCGCGCCGCCTGGCTGGCACTGTTGCGGGTACCCTCCACCCACCGTGTCAACGCGTCGCTGAACCTGCGGTACTGTTGTTCCTGCAGCAAAAGATTGCAGAACGCCGAACCTGGCCGCTCCAGCAGCAGCTCCAGAAAGGTCTCCACTTCCTCTTCATTGAAACCTGGATAGAGGCTTCGAATGCGGGTACGCAACACGCGCTGGCTGAAGGTACCCGCTGCGCCCCTGCCGCTGAGCACGTAGCCGACCCGGCCATCGGGCAGGCGCCGAACAGGGTTTGGCGGCACGCCAACGTCACTGGCACCCAGTAATTTCAACAGCGCAGCACGCCCCTGCGGTAGCCAGCGTTGCAGGGCCAGGCGCAGTGCACTGTACGCCTGGTCGCCCTGCCAACCCAGGCGTTGCCTGTCTGCCGTGGGCAGGCAGGCCAGCAGCGCTTCGTAGAATTCAAGCGGCCGCTGCGCGCTGGCCTGTAGCTCGGTACCGGCCACGTCATACAGGCGGTAGTGGCCCTCCTGCCGGACCATCACCACGTTGGCGGCGGTTTGTTCCGGCCCAGGCAGTTGCGCCAGCCGACGCCCCGCAAGCGACCCCTCACGCAGCTCCACCTGCGCTGTTGCCGGCCACTTGGCATGCTCGCGCAACAGGCTGAACACCAACTCGTCCAGGCCGGGGTGATGGCTGCCAGCCAGAAACAGCCCTTCACGCATGCGCGTCAGCCTGGCCACCTGCAACAGCTCGCGGGCCTGCTGCGCCACCGCCAACGGCAGGCGCGCCTGGGTGCGCAGTATGACCCGCTGCTCGGTCGAGATATGCCGCAGAACCTCCAACACGTAGGCGTCTGGTAAGCCCGGAAAATCGCGGCGTATGAGCCAGGCCTGGGCGTCTGCCTCCAGATAGCGGCCGCCCAGGTAGTCCAGCAGCCGTGGGCGCAGGCTGGCCGCATGCCGGGTAACCTGCACCACCTGCTCATCCCGCGGCAGGGCTTGCAGGCCGAGGGCGTCCAGGCACCATTGCCACAGCTGACCGTCCGCACTGCCCACCTGGGCGAAGAAACGCTCGATTCTTTCACCTGCAGCAAAGCGCTCCAACGTGTCACGTAACGCGACCGGCATCGGTCGCTTCTCTACCAGCAAACCGCGCAAGTGCTCCTCGGATACGTCGGCAACCCTGAGCACCTGCGCAACCCGCGCCGAGCCCAATGATGATGATGCAGGCCACAGGCGCTGCAACAGCCTCTGGGCGCCTTGCCATTCCAGCGGCCGTTCGCTGGCCAGTTGCCAGGAGGCTTCAGCGTTCCACTCCAGGGCAGGGCCGAAGGCCGTATCATCGGTGACGTCCTGCAAGCGCCAAGGGCCATGCTCACCCTGCGCCCGTACCCGCCAGTAGCTACCGTCGTGGTACCACCAGTGCCGAACCCCATCGCTCAGCAGGCCATTTTCCAGTTCGCGGAGCGTTCCGCTCGGCCGCGCGCTCTGGTAACGCGTCAGGTCGTTCGACCAAAGCCGTTGCTGCCCTGCATCGTTGGTGACGGGCTCCAGGCCATCGACAAAAGTGCTGCGCACGAAGCCACGCGCCACCACCGTGGCGCCGCCGGCAACCGCGGCCGTTACCGCCAGGTTCTCCGCCACCCCCAGCAAATGCTCGATAGCCTCATGCTGATGGCCCAGGCTCCAGTGCCTGGCCCCTTCGTAAACCTCCGACAAGGTCTGCACGACCATGTCGGCAAGCAGCAATGCGCCAACCGTCGGCACGAACAACCCCGCCAGGTTGAGCAGTGCCAGCCCTGCCGACGCCAACGCGTGCTCACGTGCCAGCGTCTGGCTGGAATCGGCATCAGCGGTGGGCACCGCCAGGAACCGCGCATCCTCGCGAATCCGTTGCAACTGCTGTAACGCCAGGCCTTCAAACCGCCCCTGCGGCAAGTTGGCGAAGGTCGGCTCCAGGTCAGGTTCATCATCGGCCAGCCGCTTGGCCAGGGTGGCGACGAACCCTGCCCGCTCATGTAATGCAATGCGTTCCACCAGCGCCGCATACCGAGCGGGATCCTTGAACATCTCGACCAGCTCGAAGTTCACCACACGCCAGGAAACCAAGTGCCGGAAGGCAGCGTGGGCATCGTCCGACAGCACCAGTTGCACACTGCCGGCATACCGCTGGTTGCCGTTGGCAACCTCAACCACCAGTGCCCCGTGCACCGTGCAACCCAGCACCTGCAACGGGCCGCAGCGCACGGTGCGGCCGTTTGAAAGGGCAGTTCTGCGGCCTGCCACTATATCGCGCACTATCTGTACATCCTCTGCTGGCAGAAGCCCGCGGGTGGCGGCTATCTCCAGTTGCAAGGCCAGGGTTCGGCGCAGGCTGGTGGCCAGTGTTTGCTCAAAGGCAGGGGTGAACAACCGGGCCAGGTGTTCCTGGTAGCGTGCGCCCACATCGGTACTGCGGCAGGCCTCTACAATCCGTGCCGCATCATCGAGGGCCACCCGTTCCGGCACGTCGGTAGCGGGGTCTGCGGGGTATACCAGTGCCGTCTCCAGATAAAAGGATTCGCCGCTGGCAAAGTTTTGCATCAACCTCTGCAACGCCGGCACCCTCACGAAGTAGGACTCATCCGTGGGCAATTTTCCTGGCTCGACCTTGAACCTGCGCCGCTGCTCGCGCCATTCCAAGCGGTCAAGATCCAGCAGCGCGCCGCCTTCCCGGTGAAGGCCCTGCGTCAGCAAGCGGCGGGCAAACGCATCGATCGGCTGCAACTGCCGGAGTACAGCCGACATTTCAGCCTGGCTTGTGAGGTAGGCGCTATAGGCATCGCGCAGCGCCATGATTTGTGAGGCGCTGGCCCGCCTCAACCAATCAGGCAGTATCTGGCTGATGAAATCATCCGTCGCGCGTTCGAGCTTGGGGTGCAGGGGTGCCTGTGGCATGAAGGGGTGCTCCTTTGGCTGGAAACCCCCGACGCTGACGCATTGGCGCTGTGTGCAGCAGACGGAATCAGTTGCCAGCGTGGCGAGCCTGGACCACCGCGCGATATTGCCCCGGGTTGCAGCCAAACCACTTGCGAAAGGCCTTGTAGAACGAACTGGCATCGGCAAAACCCAGCCGTTCGGCAACTTCGCCCATGGTTGGCTCGGCGCCGACCAGCCAGGTGGTGGCAAGCTCGCGCCGCACACTGTCCTTGAGCCCCTGGTAGGTCTGCCCCTCTTCGGCCAGGCGCCTGCGCAGCGTAGAAGCAGACAGGCACAGCGTTTGCGCCAGGTGCTCCAGCGCTGGCCATTGTGCAGGTGCCTGGCGCAGCAGATCGGTACGAATGCGCCGCGCCAGGCTGGACGGGTCACGGTAACGCACCAGGATGTTGGCGGGCGCTTCGGCAAGAAAACGCTGCAATTCCTGCTCGCTGCGCCGCACTGCCAGGCCAAGGCAATCGGCGGGGATGATCATGCGCGTACGCGGGCGGCCGAACTGCAGGCTTTCGGAAAACATCACCCGGTAATCATCACAGAACGGTGGCTCGGCGCAGCGCAGGTCGATCGCCAGGATGGGGATGCGCCGCCCGGCCAGCCAGCAGGCCACGCCATGCACGATCATCCAGAAGGTGAAGTAGGTGAAGGCACGGCGCGGCTCCGCGCGCGGTTCGTTGATAACGATCTCGGCCAGGCCCGGTTGGCGCACCAGGCACGGCTGCAGGTCTTCGAGCATCAGTGCCAGAAAGCCCAGGGCCGTTTCCAGGCCCTGCCCCAGGGTTGGCTGAGCCATGCTCGCACGGCACATGAACGCCAGGCTGCCAGTGCGCAGCCCGCGAGGGTCCATGGCAAAGAACTCGTCATTGCAGCGCCGGGCCAGCAAGCGCCACAGGCGCGCATAGGATTGCGCGGCAACGCGCGCCTCGGGCAGCTCGAGGCAACTGGCATCGATGCCGGCACGCGCCAGCAGGGCGGCATTGGCTTCGCCCGCTGGGCAGGTCTGCATCAGCGCCTCACGCACCAGTTGCATGGAGATCGTATCTTTCGTGCTCATCGGTTGTTCCGGGCCCAGTCACCGGCCATCTTAGGCCGCTGGCGCGAAAACACCAGCCCTTGGGCACACCGCGCAACTGCCATGGCCGGCCGTCACTGCGGCAATTGCACCTGTGGCTTGGCCTCGGCGAAGATCGCCCAGCTGGACATGAACAGCGCCGCGATCAACGGCCCGATAACGAAGCCGTTGAGCCCGAACACCGTCAACCCACCCAATGTGGATACCAGGATCAGGTAGTCCGGCATGCGCGTGTCCTTGCCTACCAGAATCGGCCGGAGCAGGTTATCCACCAGGCCGATCACCAGCACCCCGAACGCGGTCAGGATGATGCCCGGCAATATCGCCCCGGTCAGCAGGAAGTAGACGGCCACGGGTGCCCAGACAATGCCCGCGCCCACCGCCGGCAGCAGCGACAGCAACGCCATCAGCACCCCCCAGACCAGGGCACTGGGAATATCCAGCACCCAGAAGATGAAGCCACCCAACGCACCTTGGGTCACGGCCACCAGCACGTTGCCCTTGACCGTGGCCCGCACCACCCGGTTGAACTTCAGTTGCAAGCGGCGTTTCTGGTGCTCGGGCAGCGGCACTGCCAGGCGCACACGGCGGGCCACATCGGCGCCTTCACGCAGGAAGAAGAACAGCAGGTACATCATGATGCCAAAGCCGATCAGGAACTCGAACGTACCCTGGCCAAAGCTGAAGGCCTGGCTGGCCAGCACCTGGCTGCCCTGGGTCGCCCACTTGGTGATCTTGTCGCGCAAACCATCGAGGTTGCCCACGCCCAGGTGGTCCAGCCCGTTTTGCGCGAACGCCGGCAGCATGTCCTTGCCCCGTTCGACGTAACCGGCAATGTCCAGCTGCCCGCTTTCGATCCGCTGGTACAGGGTCGCGCCTTCCTGCACCAGCAGCAGGCTGGTGATGATCACCGGCAGCACCGCCACCAGCAGGCAGATCATGGTCGTGGTGATCGCTGCCAGGTTGCGCCGGCGACCAAAACGCATCACCAGGTTGCGCTGCAGCGGGGCAAACAGGATAGCCAGCACAACCGCCCAGAATATCGCGCCGTAGTACGGCAGCAGGATCCACACGAAAGCGATGGTCACCAGCGCCAGGAGTACCGCGAGGGCTTTGTTCTGTAGGGCAGTTTCGTTCATTGCAGGTCCTCGAATGGCGTATGCGATATTAGTTCGCGCCGCTTGGCCAAAAGTGCCGCTACATCCGTTGATATATATCAAAACATGCACCAGCCCCGTGCCTTAGCATCCGCGCCCTTTGCCCCGGTGCGCACCATGACCCTGATCAGCAAGCCCGAACTCCTGGCCCCTGCCGGCACCCTCAAGACCATGCGCTATGCCTTTGCCTATGGCGCCGACGCGGTCTATGCCGGCCAGCCGCGCTACAGCTTGCGGGTGCGCAACAACGAGTTCGACCACACCAACCTGGCACTGGGCATTGCCCAGGCCCACGCGCTGGGCAAGCGCTTCTACGTCGTGGTCAACATCGCCCCGCACAACGCCAAGCTGAAGACATTCCTCAAGGACCTGGCACCGGTGATCGCCATGGCGCCAGACGCGCTGATCATGTCAGACCCCGGCCTGATCATGCTGGTGCGCCAGCATTTTCCGGACATGCCGGTGCACCTGTCGGTACAGGCCAACACGGTAAACTGGGCCAGCGTGCAGTTCTGGCAAGGCATGGGCCTTGGCCGGGTGATCCTGTCACGCGAGTTGTCACTGGAAGAAATCGGCGAAATCCGCCAACAGGTGCCGGGCATGGAGCTGGAAGTGTTCGTGCATGGCGCCCTGTGCATGGCCTACTCCGGCCGCTGCCTGTTGTCGGGTTACCTCAACAAGCGTGATGCCAACCAGGGCACCTGCACCAACGCCTGCCGCTGGAAGTACGATGCCACGCCCGCCACCGAGAACGCCGTGGGCGACATCGTTCGCCAAGTGCAGCCCACCCTGGGCCTGGGCGCCCCTACCGACCAGGTGTTCCTGCTTCAGGAAAGCAACCGCCCCGGTAGCGAAATGCCGGCGTTCGAAGATGAGCACGGTACCTACATCATGAATGCCAAGGACCTGCGCGCCATCCAGCACGTGGAACACCTGGTCGGCATGGGCGTGCATTCGCTGAAGATCGAGGGCCGCACCAAGTCGCATTTCTACTGCGCCCGCGCCGTGCAGGCGTACCGCCAGGCAATCGATGACGCAGTGGCCGGGCGCCCCTTCGACCGCGCGCTGATGGACAACCTGGAGTCGCTGGCACAACGGGGCTACACCGAAGGTTTTCTGCGCCGCCACGTGCACGACGAGTACCAGAACTACCAGCGTGGCAACTCGGTGTCCGAGCGCCAGCAGTTCGTTGGCGAGCTGACCGGGGTGCGCGTCGACGGCCTGGCCGAGGTCAAGGTGAAGAACCGCTTCAGGGTGGGCGACCACCTCGAGCTGATGACCCCGCGCGGCAACTACCATTTCGACTTGCAGCGCCTGTGCAACGGTCAGCGGCAGGCCATCAAGGTCGCGCCGGGTGATGGCCACGTGGTCTACCTGCCGATTCCGGAACAGGTCGCCCTCGACCACGCGTTGCTGATGCGTGACCTTGCCCCCGAAGCAGCCACCCGCTGAGAATCCTGTACTATGGACCGGTTTGCTCTGAAGGAGTGTTGCGACATGCTGCGTAAACATCTGTTGACCCTGGGCCTGCTGGCCATGAGCGGCCTGGCCCAGGCTGGCGACACCATCGACGTGTACCGCGACCCCAACTGCGGCTGCTGCAAGGCCTGGATCAGCCACCTGCGCGATAACGGTTTCACCGTCAACGACCATGTCGAACCGAACATGAGCGCGGTCAAGCAGCGCCTGGGCGTGGCCCCACGCCTGGCTTCGTGCCATACCGGTGTGATCGACGGCAAGTTCGTCGAAGGCCACGTGCCGGCCGAACAGGTACGCCTGTTGAGCCAGCGCAACGACCTCAAGGGCCTGGCCGTGCCGGGCATGCCGATGGGCTCACCGGGCATGGAAATGGGCGACCACAAGGATGCCTACCAGGTGATCGGGGTGACCCAGGGCGGCCAGGACACCGTGGTCGCCAACTACTGATGCTCGGCCTGTGGGCGCTGTTTTTCAGTGCCTTTGGCGCCGCCACCCTGCTGCCGCTGCAATCGGAAGCCGTGCTGGTCGGGCTGTTGCTGGGCCAGCCCGAGGCCTGGGCCACCCTGCTGCTGGTCGCCACCTTGGGCAACGTGCTCGGTTCGGTGGTGAACTGGCTGTTGGGCCGGGCCATCGAGCACCTGCGCGACAAGCGCTGGTTCCCCTTCAGCACCGCGCAGTTGGCGCGTGCGCAGCAGCGCTACCAGCGCTGGGGCCAATGGTCGCTGCTGCTCAGCTGGATGCCGGTGATTGGCGACCCCTTGACGCTGATTGCCGGGATCATGCGCGAACCGTTCTGGCGCTTCCTGCTGCTGGTGAGCGTGGCCAAAGCAGGGCGCTATGCAGTGCTCACCATGATCACCCTGGGCTGGTTTCACGCTCGGTAACACCTTTCGCACTCTCCTTGGTCCATGGGCTGTTACAGTGCTTTTTTCCTACAAGGTTCTACAGGGAGTTCCCCCATGCTGCGCGCAACAGCTCTGGCCTTGGCGTGCCTGGCCGGCGGTTCGGCCGTCGCTGCCGAATCGCCCACCTTCGGCCCCCAGCTCGAAGGTTTCCGCTACCCGCATCCGCTCCAGCATTTCGACTTCAAGTCCCAGGGCCAGGCCCTGCAGATGGGCTACATGGACGTGCCTGCACAAGGCCAGGCCAACGGCCACAGCGTGGTGTTGATGCACGGCAAGAACTTCTGCGCCGCTACCTGGGAAACCACCATCGAGGCGCTGAGCAAGGCCGGCTACCGAGTGATCGCCGTCGACCAGGTCGGCTTCTGCACGTCCAGCAAACCGGCGCACTATCAGTACAGCTTCCAGCAGCTGGCAGACAATACCCATGCCCTGCTGGAGCGCCTGGGGGTCAAGCGTGCCAGCGTGCTCGGCCACTCAACAGGCGGCATGCTCGCCACCCGCTACGCGCTGATGTACCCGCAACAGGTCGAGCGGCTGGCGATGGTCAACCCGATCGGCCTGGAAGACTGGAAGGCGCTTGGCGTGCCCTACCGTACCGTGGACCAGTGGTATGCCCGCGAGCTGAAGCTCAATGCCGAGGGTGTACGAGAATATGAGCGCAAAACGTATTACGCGGGCCGCTGGAAGCCGGAATACGAGCGCTGGGTGCAGATGCTGGTGGGGCTCAACCAGGGCCCCGGGCATGAAGCGGTGGCGTGGAACTCGGCATTGATCTACGACATGATTTTCACCCAGCCGGTGTACCACGAGTTCAAGGACCTGCAGATGCCCACCTTGCTGTTGATCGGCGACAAGGACAGCACGGCGATCGGCAGTGATATCGCGCCGCCGCAGGTCAAGGCCAGGCTGGGCAAGTACGCCGAACTGGGGCCGCAGGTGACCAAGCTGATCCCCAAGGGTGAGCTGATCACCTTCGAAGGCATGGGGCACGCGCCGCAGATCGAAGAGCCGGTCAGGTTCAACCGCACGCTGATCGAATGGTTGGGGCGCTGAGCGCTGAGCGGCTGTCGGGCTTAGCCCCCTCCAAACCGCTGCAGTTGCATCTCCCGTAGCCGGCTCAGGGTGCGTTGAAAAGGGAACGCCAGGTAACCCTGGGTGTAGAGGGCATCCAGCGGTACGTGCGCTTCCAGGTACAATGCCACCCGGCGGTCATAACACTCGTCGACCAGGGCAATGAACCGGCGGACCGCGTCGTCCTTGGGCGACAAGGCGGGGAGCTGGCGATCGCCCGCCACTACCCGCAGCGCCGCATCCTCGGTGCCACGGGCAATGCGCCCCGCACGCTGTTCACCGCCCAGCGCCGGCACTGCCGATAAAAGAATGGCTGCAAAACGGTCGCACAAAGCCATGAAATCCACGGCTGCCAGGGGTTGCTCGCACAGGTCGGCAAAACGGCACCAGATGGCGTGGTCATTGCGGCGCACCACCTGGACTTGCCGGGTGCCGATCGGCAACGGCCGGTCGGTGCCGCCATCGTCGGGGCCAAGCTGGCGGAACACCTCGCCCAGCCGGCTGGCCTGCCCCGCCTCTACCACCCAGTAGCGCTGCTGCGCTGCGCCGGGGTGCAGGCGGTGATCCTGCCCGCCAGCCACCGGCAGCACCTGCATATGGCGCTGGATTGCGGCGATAGCCGGCAGGAAGCGCTCGCGGTTGAAACCGTCGCGGTACAGTTGCTCGGGTGGCTGATTGGACGTGGCGACAACCACCACGCCCTCGTCGAACAGCACCTGGAACAGCCGGCCAAGAATGATCGCATCGCCAATGTCATTGACGAACAGTTCGTCGAAGCACAACACCCGGATCTGGCCGGCGAGCTCCCGGGCTAGCGCTTGCAATGGGTCGGCAGTGCCGTTCAGCTGGAACAGGCGCTGGTGCACCCAAGCCATGAAATGGTGGAAATGCTGGCGTCGGCTGCGCACGGTCAGGCAGCGATGGAACTGGTCCATCAGCCAGGTCTTGCCACGGCCGACCGGCCCCCATAGGTAGATACCCTGGGCCGGGCGGCCCTGTTCAAGGGCCTGAAAACAGCCCTGCAAGGCGTCAACGGCGCGCGCCTGGGCGGGGTCGGCGACATAGCCCTGGGTAGCCAGGGCTTGCTGGTAAAGGAATTGCGGGGTCATGGCCATGCCGCATTCTACACGGCCTAGGGCGCGCCAGGTTCAGGGCTCCTTGCTCAGGCCGACCTTGAGCAGCGCGCCATCCTTGTCATCGGTGAGTACGTACACATATCCATCCGGCCCCACCCGTACATCGCGGATGCGCGCTTTCAGATCACCGAGCAGGCGCTCTTCATGCACCACCTTGTCACCCTTCAATTGCAAGCGGATCAGTTCCTGCGTGGCCAGCGCACCAATGAACAGGTTGTGGTCCCACGCCTTGAAGGTGGGGCTGTCGTAGAACGCCATCCCGCTGATGCCCGGCGACTTCTCCCAGACATGGTGTGGGTCGACCATACCCTTGACATGCTTGCCCTTGGCCTCGGGAATCGGCAACAGTGAATAATTGATGCCATGGGTGGCGACCGGCCAACCGTAGTTCTTGCCGGCCTCGGGAATATTGATTTCATCACCACCGCGCGGGCCGTGTTCGTGGGTCCACAGCTTGCCAGTCCAGGGGTTGAGCGCAGCACCTTGCTGGTTGCGGTGGCCATACGACCAGATTTCCGGCCGCACATTGTCCCTGCCGACAAACGGGTTGTCCTTGGGCACCTTGCCGTCCGGCCAGATTCGCACCACCTTGCCCTGCAGTTTGTCCAGGTCCTGCGCGGTAGCGCGCTGGTTGTTCTCGCCCAGGGCGATGAACAGGTAGCCATCACGGTCGAACACAAGCCGCGAGCCGAAATGGTTACCCACCGACAGCTTGGGCTGCTGGCGGAAGATCACGTTGAAGTTCTCCAGCCGGGCGCGGTCTTCGGACAATTGCCCGCGGCCGACCGCCGTGCCGGCCTTGCCGTCACTGCCCTCCTCGGCGAAGGACAGGTAGACCGTGCGGTCTTTGGCAAAGTCTGGCGACAACGCCACATCCAGCAGGCCACCCTGGCCCTCGGCCCACACTTTCGGCACGCCATTGATGGGCGGGCCGACCTTGCCCTCGGCGTTGACCAGGCGCAGGTTGCCGGCACGCTCGGTGAGCAGCATGTCCTTGCCACCCGGCAGGAAAGCCAGTGCCCATGGGTTGCGCAGGCCATCGGCCACGGTGCTGACGGTCAGGCTGCCTTCTTCACTGGGAAACTGCTGTTCGGACGCGGCCTGGGCCAGCAGGGGCAGCAGCGCAGCGGCGGTCAGGGTGGCTAGCCAGGGTGCTCGGAGCATGCACAATTCCTTTCAAGTGGGCTTATGGCGCACGCGGGTTGTCGCGCGCTGGCCGGGACGGTTCCAGGTTCGGGGTTTGCTGCTGGCGACGCAGGTTGTCGCCATTGCCGATGCCGCGGTTGTCCAGCGTGGGCACACGCTGTTGCGGCTCGGTAGACGGGCCGCGCACCGGCGGGGTGGCCGGCAGGCTACCTTGGCGGCTGTTGGGGTTGGCGCGCTGAATCGGGCTGTTGTACGGGTTGCGGTAGTCGGCAGCGAGCTGCAACGGTGGCTGCGGAGCCGCGTGCACGGGCAGGCACAAGGCCAGGCCAAGGGCCAGTGTGGGCAATGTCGGACTCATGCTTCACCTCCTGTACGAAAACGCGGCGCCTGCTGGCTTTGATAGCCTGAGGCGCCAGGGGTTCGCGGCCAGATGTGTGAAAGCAGGTGGAGTTGCATCCTGATGTTTCAGCAGGCGCCGTGGGGGCCGCTGGCGGCCCCGCCCTCATTGGCCGGTATCGACCTTGTGCCGCGCGGCATACAGGCACAGCATCTCCATCGCCAGGGTTGCCCCGGCCAGGGCGGTGATGTCGGCATGGTCGTAAGCCGGTGCCACTTCCACCAAGTCCATGCCTACCAGGTTGATGCCGCGCAGCCCGCCGAGAATCTCCAGTGCCTGCACCGTGCTCAAGCCACCACACACCGGCGTGCCGGTGCCAGGCGCGTAGGCCGGGTCCAGGCAGTCGATATCGAAGGTCAGGTACACCGGGCGCTCGCCCACGCGCTGGCGAATCGCCGCAATGACCGCCTCGGTGCCCTGCCGGTGCACCTGCCGGGCGTCCAGGATGGCGAAGCCCTGGCTGTCGTCGTTGGTGGTCCGCAGGCCGATCTGCACCGAGTGGGCGGGGTCGACCAGGCCTTCACGGGCGGCATGCCAGAACATGGTGCCATGATCGATGCGTTTGCCCTCCTCGTCCGGCCAGGTGTCGCTGTGCGCATCGAAATGCACCAGCGCCAGCGGGCCATGGTGGCGGGCATGGGCCTTCAACAGTGGGTAGCTGATGAAATGGTCGCCGCCCAGGGTGAGCATCGCGCAGCCGGCTTGCAGAATGTGTTCGGCATGGGCTTCGATGCTATTGGGTACCGACTGCGGCGTGCCGCTGTCGAAGGCGCAGTCGCCATAGTCGATCACCGCCAGGTGATCGAAGGGGTCGAACGCCCACGGCCAGTGGCGGGCCCACGCCTGCTGCACCGAGGCGGCACGGATGGCCCTGGGGCCGAAGCGTGCGCCGGGCCGGTTGCTGGTGGCGGTATCGAACGGTACGCCGCTGACCACCACATCCACCCCATGCAGGTCGCGGCTGTAGCGGCGGCGAGCAAAACTGGTGATGCCGGCATAGGTACTTTCGGCGGCAGTGCCATACAGGCTGTCGCGGGTAATGGCCTGGTCGTTGTTCAAGGCTTGCTCCACGGTCGGGCTCCTCGGTCTGCAGGGTTATTGGCGGCTGCGAAAGGCAGTCCACAGGCGGTTGCGCTGGCGCAGGTCGGCCAGGGCCATGCTGCGGTCGGCGAACAGCCGCTGACGAACTTCGGCCGGTGGGTAGATATCCGGGTCGGTGCGCACGGCTTCATCCACCAGCGGCGTGGCGGCCTGGTTGGCGTTGGCGAAAAACAGCGTGTTGGTCAACGCCGCCACCGACTCAGGCTTGAGCATGAAGGCGATGAACGCCCGCGCCGCCTCCGGGTGAGGTGCATCCTTGGGGATGGCCAGGTTGTCTTGCCACACCAACGTGCCCTCGCGGGGGATGCGGTAGATCAGCTCGAACGGCTTGCCGGCACGCCGGGCCTGGTCGGCGGCCATGGCGGCATCGCCGTTGTAGGTCAGCGCCAGGCACACGCTGCCGTTGGCCAGGTCGCTGATCTGCCGGCCATTGGCAACGTAGCTGATCGACGGCTGCAATTGGCCCAGCAGCTTCTGTGCAGCTGCCAGGTCGTCCTTGCTCTGGCTGTACGGGTCCTTGCCCAGGTAGTTCAGGGCCACCCCGATCACTTCCTGCGGCGAGTCGGGCATGGCGATACCGCAGTCTTTAAGGCGGCTGGCGTACTCGGGCTTGAACAGCAGGTCGAGGCTGTCCAGCGGTACCTCGCCCAGGCGCTGGCGCACCGCCTGTACGTTCACCCCCAGGCCCAGCGTGCCCCAGGTGTAAGGCACCGCGTAACGGTTGCCGGGGTCGGCCTCGGCGAGCTTGGCCAGCAGGTCGCGGTCGAGGTTGGCATAGCCGGGCATGGCCTGAGCCTGCAACGGCTGCAGGGCATTGGCCTTCAGCGCCCGCGCCAGCACCGTGGCGGACGGCACGACAACGTCGTAACCGCTGCCCCCGGTAAGCAGCTTGGTTTCCAGCACTTCGGTGGTATCGAAGGTGTCGTAGCGGACCTTGTAGCCGGTCTCCTGCTCGAAGCGCTGCAGGGTCTGCGGGGCGACATAGTCGGCCCAGCTGTAAAGGTTCACGACTTTCTCTTCGGCTTGCAGCGGCAAGGCCAGTACCAGCGACAACAGGCACAACGATGAACGCATGACAGACACCTAGGCAAATGGGTGGATGCCGCGAGCATGTCAGCCGGGTTACATTGAAGAAATGGCAAGTTTGCAAAGCTGACATTCACCAGGAGCAATGCAATGCTCGGACAAGTGCATGACCCCGATCTGCACCTGCTGCGGCTGTTCGTCACTGTAGTCGAGGCCGGTGGCTTCAGCGCTGCACAAGGGCTGCTGGGCTTGAGCCAGCCCACCATCAGCCAACGCATGGCCCAGCTGGAAACGCGCCTGGGCTACCGCCTGTGCAGCCGGGGCAAGGGGGGGTTCCGGCTGACCGAGAAAGGCCGGATGCTGTTGGAAGCCACGCGCGCGCTGCTGCTGAACATCGAGCAGTTCCGCCAGCAGGCCAACGGTGTTGCCGGGCGACTGCTGGGCACCGTGCGCATCGGCCTGGCGGAAAACCAGGACAAGCAGGTGAGCCTCAAGCTGGCGGCGGCGATCGCGGCATTTCGCCGCCGCGTCGAGTCGGTGCAACTGGAACTGATCAGTGCGCCACCGGCGGAGCTGGAGCGGTTGTTGCTGGAGCAGCGGCTGGACTACGCCATCAGCTATTTTTCCGGTAAACAGGCGGCGTTCGACTATCAGCCCTTGTTCGAGGAACGGCAGCGGCTGTATTGCGGGAAAGGGCATCCCTTGTTCGGCATGCCGCAGGTGCCGCGCCAGCGTTTGCTGGAGCAGGACCAAGTGCGCCACCCGTACCGTTTCATCGAAGGCGACGAGCCGTTCCAGAGCAGGCACGGCATGGCGGTGGCAGAACAGATCGAGAGCGTGCTGACGTTCATTCTGTCGGGCAGGCACATTGGTTATCTGCCGTGTCACAGCGCCCTGGCCTGGGAGGCCGAAGGGCAGCTGTGGGCACTGGACCCGGGGCTGGATTTTGTCGTGCCGTTTACCCTGGCCCGGCACCGGGCGCAGGTGGCCGGCGAGGCACAGCAGGCATTCGCCGAAGATGTATTGGCGGCCTTCGCCTGAAAGCCAAGCACGGTGCCTGTAGGAGCGGCCTTGCGTCGCGAAGGGCCGCAAAGCGGCCCCGGCAACCCATACTGAATGCTCAACCCAAAGGGCCCCAGGCACCCCTGCCCTGCGCCCAGGCTCAGTAAGCCATGCTCCAGGTCAGCGTATAGGTGCGCCCGCGCCCCTGGTAGTCGTACAGGTACGCCGGCCCGTAGGTCGGCGAATAGAACAGCGTCGCGCGCTGCCCCCAGACCGTACTGTACTGCTTGTCCAGCAGGTTCTGGATACCCGCGCTGAAGGTGCCGAGACCGGTGTCCTGGCTGGCCAGCAGGTCGAAGGTGGTGTAGCCGTCGATCTCATGGTCGGCATCGTCCTTCAGGCTGAATGCATGGTTGGCCTGCAACCGCGCGCTGCGGTCGTCACCCTTCCAGCCAACGAAACCGGTGGCCTTCGACAACGACGCATAGCGGGCATCGCGTTTGATCCAGCCGCCGTCGACCGCCTCTTCCTCGGAGCGGGTCAGGTGCAGCGTGCCGCCCGCTTCCCAACCACTCTGGAAGTGGCGGGTCAATGCCCCTTCAAAGCCGAAGTCACGGCTCTTCTGCTCTTCGACATTGATGGTCAGCGTTTGCGAGTCGACGTTGATGATCTTGTCCGACCAGATGTAGTACAGCGCTGCCTGGGCGTCCCAGTCCAGGTCGGCATAGCGCCAGCCCAGCTCCACCTGACGGCTCTTGATCCCGGCCAGGGGGTTGTCTGCCACGCTCAGGCCCGGCTTGCCGTAGTACTTGGCCGGGTCTGGCAAGTCGAAGCCTTCGCCATAGTTGGCCCACGCCTGATGGCCATTCTTGAAGTCGTAAATGGCGCCGACGTTGAACAGGTTGACCTGGTAATCGTTGCTGCCGCCGGGCACGCCCTTGAAGTCGCTGACATCCACGTCCATCTGCTGGCGCCGGGCGCCGCCAGACAAGGTCAGGTTGTCGGTGGCGCGCCAGTCCAGCTGGCCATACAGCGAAACGCCATCCACCCGATAGCTCGGGTAACGTGCGGCCTTGCTCTCCTTCTCCAGGTCCAGGCCACCGGATTCGGACGAGGTCTGTGCGTTGAAGGTGGTCTGCTCGGCACTGAAGCGCTCGCGGTCCAGGTCCACGCCATAGGTCAGTTTGAGCGTGTCCCATTGCTTGGCGAACAACCCCTTGAGGCTGGAAACCTCGAAGTTCTGCTGCGAGGCAGCAAAATACACCCCCCGCGAGCCTGTAGGGGTGGCCCGGTTGTAGTACGGGAACGGGTAGAAGTTGTCGTCTTCCTTGCGGTACGACGCTTGCAGGTAGAAGTCCTGGCCGAGCACGTCGCTGTGGTGGTAGTTGGCGTTGAGCAGCATGCGCCGGGTGCGCGGCTCCAGGCCGGCTGAATAACCGCTGCGCAGCTCGGCGTCTTCCAGGTCGGAGGGCGCGTTGTAGTTCAGGTTGGGGAAGTAGATACCGGTGCTGCCGTGGTTGCCCGAGTCGTAATACTGGGCCAGCAGGTCAAGGCTTTGCTGCTCGTTCAACTGCATGCCCAAGCTGCCGAGCACATCGACCGTGCGGTTGTACTGCAGGTCGGTCTGGGTGTTGTCGATGAATATCTGCTCGCCGGCCCCGTCGTAGAACGCTTCGTTCTGCTCGCCGGAGATACCCAGGCGGGCATTGACCCGCTCGTTGCCGCCGCTGATCGACTGGGCAAAGCGGGTGGCCAGGTCGTCGCTGTTGTTGAAGCCGCTGCTGGCACCCAACTGGGTCTCGAAACGGGCCGGCCCGGGTTCGCCCTTCTTGGTGACGATGTTGATGATACCGCCGGTGGCGCCCCCGCCGTAGATGGCGCTGGCACCAGACAGCACTTCGACGCGCTCGATATTGAACGGCGAAATGCTGTCGAACTGGCGTGACAGCCCCCGCGAGCTGTTCTGGCTGACCCCGTCGATCATCACCAGCACATTGCGCCCACGCATGTTCTGGCCGTAGTTGGTGCGCCCTTCCGGTGCCAGGTCCAGGCCCGGCACCAGCTTGCCGATGGCTTCCTTCAGGCTGACGCCACTGTCGATCTGTTCGCGCAGTTGCTGTTGGTCGACCACCCACACGGTCCCGGGGATTTCGCTGATTGCCGTACTGGTACGCGAAGCCACACTGACTTCGATCGGCTTGAGGTTGACCGCCTGCGGCGCAGCCTCGGCCTTGCGCAGGGTCACCGTGCGGGCATCGCTGAATTGCCAGCCCATGCCACTACCGGCCAGCAATTGTTGCAGCGCCTGCTCGACACTGTAGCTGCCGCGCAGGGCCGGGCCGGCCAGGCCGGCGACATCGCCGGTGGTGTACAGCAAGTGCAGGCCGGCCTGGTCGGCAAACGAGGTCAGGGCTTGGTCCAGCGGCTGCGCAGGCAGGTCGAGCTGAACCTGCCGGGCCTGCAGCTGGGCGTTTTCGGCGGTGGTCGAAGCAGCCGCATGCAGCGGGCCGGTCAGCATGGCCAGGGCACTGCAAGACAACAGGGCATGGTGAAGTGAACCGCGGCGGCGGGGCAAAGGCTTGGGCATCAGAGACACGTAGGCGCTTCCTGGCAAGTCGTAAATGAGAATGAGTTGCTGATCAGTCCCACTACGACGATCTGGCTTGCAGGAACTTGCAGTGGCCACTGCAAATTTTTTCTGCGCTGGCCGCTCAATGCACCACGGCCAACCAAGGCAGGTAGGTCACCTTCAGCCCATACCGCTGCTCCAGGGTGCGCAACAGCGCCTGCGGCTCATCCAGGTCGAAGACCCCACTCACCTCCATCGCCGCCAGCTTGCTGTCGGACAGCACGATGCGCCCGTGCCGGTAACGCTCCAGCTCTTGCAGCACCTGCCCCAACGGCTTGCCATTGAAGATCAGCTTGCCGCGCTGCCAGGCCAACTGGGCACCGGCATCCGCCGCTACTGCCAACGGCTGCTCGCCGACCTTGGCCTCGCCCCGTGCCAGTACCACGTGCCCATCACGGCGCACGCTGAAGGTGGCGGCACGGCCCTGCACCGATGCACCGGCCGTGTCCACCACGAACGGCCGGGCATCATCGGCCATTTCGAACAGTGCCTCACCTGCAGCCAGCACCACGCGCCGCTCATGCTCGCTGAATACCACACGCAAGGCGCTGGCACTGTTCAGGGTGACCCGCGTGCCATCGGCCAACGTCACGACCTGCCGCTCACCCACGCCAGTGTGGTAATCGGCCAACAACACCGGCGCCTGCTGCCAGGCGACCAGGGCAGTGACCAGCAATACCCCGCAGGCCGCTACGCCCGCCTGCTGCAGCCACCGGCGGCAATGGCGCAGGGCCTGGCCAATGTACTTGGCCACCATGCTTTCCGACACGCCAAGGCGTTGTGCGACCTGCTTCTGGGTCAGGCCGTCGACGCGGTTCAGCAACAAGGCCTGGCGGGCCTTGCAGGGCAACTGCAACAGCGCCTGATCGAGCAGTTGCAAGCGCTCACGCGCCAGCAACACCGCCTCGGGCGCTGGCGCTGGGCAGGCTAGCTCGCCTGCCCCGTCGCAATCATCGTGGCTGGCCGCGATGCGTTGCTCGCGGCGCAGGGCGTCGATGGCCAGGTTACCCGCCACGCGGAAGATGAAACTGCGCGCGTGCAGCACCGGCAACGCCTGCTCGTCGATGTTCACCAGCTTGAGGTAGGTTTCCTGCGCGACGTCGGCGGCACGCTGGCGGTCGCTCATGCGCCGGGTCAGGAACTGCAGCAAGTCGTCGTAGTGCTCCTGGAAACTCGCCAGCAGGCCCGACACAGGTGAAGTCAGCATGGGTTTGGGAACGACCAGTAAGAGAAGTTATCGGCTGTTAATGAGAAACAGTATCTTTCATCTGACCCAACACTTTCAACGCCGGCGCGCATTTGCCACACTGACGGCTCGTTCACTTAGGCAAGGTCGTACCCATGGTTGCCCGACTGCACCGCTACACCCGCCTGCTCATCGCCCTGTGCCTGACCAGCAGCCTGGCGGCCTGCGCGCTCCTGCAGCCACGCGACCCGCTGAACATCAGCGTAATCGGCATCGAACCGCTGCCGGGGCAGGAACTGGAGCTGCGCATGGCCGTGAAAATGCGGGTGCAGAACCCCAACGAAGAGGCAATCGACTACAACGGCATCGCCCTCGACCTGGAGGTGAACGGCCAGCCACTGGCTGCCGGGGTCAGTGATCAGCAGGGGCACATTGGCCGCTACGACGAGGCAGTGATCGTGGTGCCGGTGAGCATCACGGCGTTCTCTTTCCTGCGCCAGGCCTATGGGCTGGGCCAGGTGGGTACCCTGCAGGGCCTGCCCTACAAGCTACGCGGCAAGCTGGCCAGCGGGCCACTGGGCACCGTGCGCTTCACCGACGAGGGCAAGCTGGACCTGCCCAAAGGGACCACCTGGTAACCAGCGGGCGCTCAGCGGTTGGCGCTGGCTGCTGCCATCAGCTTGTTGACTTCGCTGCGGACCATGCTGGCGTATTCGGGCGGCGACATGCCCTCCAGCTCAGCGCGCACCCACTCGGCCCACTTGCCTTTGCGCCGTGGCTTCTCGGCGATCAGCCGGGCGGCTTCGCCCTTGGCCTTGCCCAGGTTGGTCTGCCACATTTCGAACAGCCGGGCCTTCTCTGCCTCGATCTGCGCCCGTTCCTCGAAGCTCATGTTGGCCAGATTGAAACTCATGCATCACCTGCTAGACCGTAAATGGCGGCTATCTTACACCAACGCGCCAACCTCACGCCGACGCAACTTTTCCGGCGCGCAAGTATCCATTGTTCAAACCACCCATCGACGAGGACACTTTAATGGCCCGGAAAAAAGCCACGCTGGCCGACAGCGATCAAATCAAGGACCAGGTCTTCAGTGAGTTGCAGGCGCTGATCGAAGAATCGGAGAAGCTGCTCAACGACAGCGCTGCCCTGGTTGGCGAAGAAGCCGACAGCCTCCGCGCGCAGGTCAGCCTGAAGCTGAAACAGGCACGCCAGGCCGCCGCAAACATGCGTGACAAGGCGCAGCCCATGGTCAACGCCACGCAGGACTACATCGGTGGCCACCCGTGGCAAACCGTGGCCATTTCCGCCGGCCTCGGCCTGGTGGTGGGCCTGCTGCTGGGCCGGCGCAACTGACCGAGCGGCCGCGCCGGCGGCACGCTTCAGGCGGCTTGCGCCAGCGGAATCCCGCTGTGGAAGCGCAGCTCCTGGTCGGGTGACTGGATAAGCTCCGCTTCCGCCGCGCGCACCAGTTCAATGCGGCGGGCAATGTCCGCCGCATCCCCATAGTGGTGCGCCAGTTTCAGGTAGCCTTGGTAATGGCGCGCCTCGCTTTTCAGCAGGCCATGGTAGAAACGGCCCAGCTCTTCATCCAGGTGCGGCACCAACGCGGCAAAGCGCTCGCAGCTGCGCGCTTCGATGAACGCCCCGACCACCAGCGTATCCACCAGCTTGACCGGCTCATGGGCGCGCACCAGCCGGCGCAGCCCCGATGCGTAGCGCCCCGCCGACACCGGCCGCAGCGGTACGCCACGGCGTTTCATCAGGCGCAGCACCTGCTCGTGGTGCACCAGCTCCTCGCGCGCCAGGCGCGACATCATGTTGATCAGGTCAAGGTGGGTGTTGTACTTGGCGATCAGGCTCAGGGCTGTGCTGGCGGCCTTGAATTCGCAGTTCTTGTGGTCGATCAGCAAGGTTTCCTGGTCGGCCAGTGCTGCTTCGATCCAGGCGTCTGGCGTCGGGCAGCCCAGGAAGGCATCGATTTCGGGGGTCAGGGACATGAGCATGCAACCACACGGAACAGGCAGGGCTGGCGATTATACCGGCGGTGGCGGTCGGCGCCAGTGGCTATGCTTGATGTGTATCAAGCACCCGCGCGGGCAGCGGGGACTATAGTCAGGCATTGGTCGCCCCCCTTTGACTGGAGTTAACGCCCATGCAAGCCATCCGCAGCATTCTCGTGGTGCTCGACCCCGAACACGCCCACAGCCGGGCACTGACCCGGGCCAAGCTGATTGCAGGCGTCACCGGCGCGCGCCTGCACCTGCTGATGTGCGACAAACGGCATGACCACAGCGCGCTGTTGAGCGTGCTGAGCCGCCAACTGCACGACGACGGTTATGACAATGTCTCCCACGAAGAGGCCTGGCGCGATAACCTGCACGACACCATCATCTACGTGCAGCAGGCCGAAGGCTGTGAGCTGGTAATCAAGGAACACCGCCCCGACAACCCGCTGAAAAAGGCCCTGCTCACCCCCGGTGACTGGAAACTGCTGCGCCAATGCCCGTGTGCCGTGCTGATGGTCAAGAGCGAGCGGCCGTGGACTGGCGGCAGGATTCTGGCCGCGGTGGACGTTGGCAACCAGGACGAGGATCACCGCCGCCTGCACGCCAGCATCATCGACCATGGCCATGACATCGCCGCGCTGGCCAAGGGCGAGCTGCATGTCATCAGCGCACACCCGTCGCCCATGCTGTCCGCGGCCGACCCGGTCTACCAGTTGAGCGAAACCATCGAGGCACGCTACCGTAAAGCGTGCGAGGCGTTCCAGGCCGAGTACGGCATCAGCGAGGAACGCCTGCACGTGGCTGAAGGACCGGCAGATGTGCTTATCCCCCATACCGAGCAGCGGTTGGATGCGGTGGTGACCGTGATCGGTACGGTGTGCCGCACAGGGATTACCGGGGCGTTGATTGGCAATACTGCAGAGGTGGTACTCGATGAGCTGAAGGGCGACGTGCTGGTGCTCAAGCTTGAAGAGACCAGCACCAAGCTGGCCGAACGGGTCCGGGGTTGACGCCCCCTGCAGGCGGGCCACAGCGGCGCGCCTGCAGGGGGCCGCAGGTACCCGTCAGCCCAATGCTTCACGCACTTTCGGGTCCAGCCCCTCCCCGTCGTTGGCTGCAATCCACTCCAGCAACTGCCTGCGCATGGCCGGCGTCCAGAAGCTGTGCAGATGCTGGCGTACCCCTTGCACGGCCAGCGCTCGGTTAGGCTCGCTGTCGAAGTAATGGGCAATCTGGTTGGCCATCTTGACCAGGCTGGCGCTGCTCATTGGCGTACCTCGGCTTTCTCCGCTGTGCGGCGCTCCTGCAGCAGGCGCCGCTGTTCGTCACTGAAGTCCTGATAGCGCTGCTGCCATTGCGAAGGCTGGAACACTTTGACCACCTCCACCGCCGTGACCTTGTACTCGGGGCAGTTGGTGGCCCAGTCGGAGTTGTCGGTGGTGATCACGTTGGCCCCCGACTCGGGGAAGTGGAACGTGGTGTACACCACCCCCGCGGCCACCCGCGCACTGACCTTGGCGCGCAGCACCGTCTGCCCGGCACGGCTGCCAATGCCGACCCAGTCGCCGTCCTGGATACCCCGGCTTTCGGCATCGGTAGGGTGGATTTCCAGGCGGTCGGCGTCGTGCCAGGCCACGTTGCCGGTGCGCCGCGTCTGCGCGCCGACGTTGTACTGGCTGAGGATGCGCCCGGTGGTCAGCAACAACGGGTAACGGCTGTTGACCTTTTCGTCGGTCGGCACATAGCCGGTGAGCATGAAGCGGCCCTTGCCCCGCACGAACTGGTCGATGTGCATGGTTGGCGTGCCATCCGGCGCCGCCTCGTTGCAGGGCCATTGCAGGCTGCCATGGCGTTCGATTTCGGCGTAGCTGACCCGGCGGAAGGTTGGGGTCAGGCGGGCGATTTCATCCATGATCTCGGACGGGTGGCGGTAGTGCATCGGGTAGCCCAGGGCGTCGGCCAAGGCGATGGTAGCTTCCCAGTCAGCCTTGCCGGCCAGCGGTTCCATGACCTTGCGCACCCGTGAAATTCGCCGCTCGGCGTTGGTGAAGGTGCCGTCTTTTTCCAGGAACGAACTGCCCGGCAGGAACACATGGGCGAACTTGGCGGTTTCGTTGAGGAAGATGTCCTGCACCACCACGCACTCCATCGCGAGCAAGGCTGCGGTGACGTGCTGGGTGTTGGGGTCACTTTGGGCAATGTCTTCACCCTGGCAATACAGCGCCTTGAAGCTGCCGTCCAGCGCTGCCTCGAACATGTTGGGAATACGCAGGCCCGGGTCGGGCTGCAAGGTCACGCCCCAGGCCTGCTCGAACTCTTCACGCACCGCCTGGTTGGAAATATGCCGGTAACCGGGCAATTCATGGGGGAACGACCCCATGTCGCACGAACCTTGCACGTTGTTCTGGCCGCGCAGTGGATTGACCCCTACCCCTTCCCGGCCGATGTTGCCGGTGGCCATGGCCAGGTTGGCGATGGCCATCACCGCGGTGCTGCCCTGGCTGTGCTCGGTCACCCCAAGGCCGTAATAGATGGCCGCATTACCGCCGGTGGCGTACAGCCGGGCGGCGGCGCGGATCTGCTCTGGCGCGACGCCACACACCGGGCCAAGCACTTGCGGGGCGTTCTCGGCACGGCTGACGAAGTCGCGCCAGCGGGCGAAGTCTTCGGTTTCGCACCGGGCATCGATGAAGCCCTGGGCCAGCAGGCCCTCGGTGACGATTACATGGGCCAAGGCGTTGAGCATGGCCACGTTGGTACCAGGGCGCAGTTGCAGGTGCAGCTCGGCACGGGCGTGCGGCGCGTCGACCAGGTCGATACGCCGTGGGTCGATCACGATCAGCCGCGCGCCCTGGCGCAGGCGGCGCTTTAGCTGCGAGCCGAACACCGGGTGGGCGTCGGTAGGGTTGGCACCGATCACCAGTATCACGTCGGCCTGCATCACCGAGTCGAAGCTTTGCGTACCTGCCGACTCGCCGAGGGTCTGCTTCAGGCCATAACCGGTCGGTGAATGGCAGACCCGGGCACAGGTGTCGACGTTGTTGTTGCCGAACGCCGTACGCACCAGCTTCTGCACCAGGTACGCCTCTTCGTTGGTGCAGCGGCTGGAGGTAATGCCGCCAATGGAGTCACGCCCATACTTGAGCTGGATACGGCGCAATTCGCTGGCGGCGTAGTTCACCGCCTCGTCCCAGCTGACCTCTTGCCACGGGTCCTCCAGGCGCTTGCGGATCATCGGTTTGGTGATGCGGTCCGGGTGGGTCGCGTAGCCCCAGGCGAAACGCCCTTTGACGCAGGCGTGGCCATGGTTGGCACCGCCGTTCTTGTCCGGGACCATGCGCACTAGCTTGTCCCCTTTCATTTCTGCGCGGAACGAGCAACCCACACCGCAGTAGGCACAGGTGGTGACCACCGAACGCTCGGGCTGGCCCAGTTGCACCAGGCTTTTTTCCGTCAGGGTCGCGGTTGGGCAGGCCTGCACACAGGCGCCGCACGACACGCACTCCGAAGCCAGGAAATTGTCCCCGCCGGCCGCCGCCACCCGCGACTCGAAACCACGCCCGGTGATGGTCAGGGCGAAGGTGCCCTGGATGTCCTCGCAGGCGCGCACGCAGCGGCTGCAGACAATGCACTTGCTCGGTTCATAGTCGAAATACGGGTTGGAAACGTCCTTTTTCTCAGCCAGGTGGTTGGCGCCGTCATAGCCATAGCGCACCTCGCGCAGGCCAACCTGCCCGGCCACGGTCTGCAGCTCGCAGTTGCCGTTGGCCGAACAGGTGAGGCAGTCCAGCGGGTGGTCGGAGATGTACAGCTCCATCACGTTGCGGCGCAAGCCGGCCAGGCGCGGGGTTTCGGTGCGCACCACCATGCCTTCGCTGACCGGCGTGGTGCACGACGCCGGGTAGCCGCGCATGCCTTCGATTTCCACCATGCACATGCGGCACGAGCCAAAGGCTTCAAGGCTGTCGGTGGCACACAGTTTGGGGATGCTGGTGCCGAGCATGGCCGCGGCGCGCATCACCGAGGTGCCAGCTGGCACACTGATGGCACGGCCGTCGATGCTCAGGCTGACCTGCACGTCGCTGTCGCGAGCCGGGGTGCCCAGGTCGGTTTGCGGGTCGAAGAAGTTGATCACTGTGCGGCCTCCGTGGTGGTCAGCCCGAAATCGGCGGGGAAGTACTTGAGGGCGCTGGCGACCGGGTAGGCGGTCATGCCACCCATGGCGCACAGCGAACCGTACTGCATGGTGTCGCACAGGTCGCGCAGCAACAGGGCGTGGTCATGGCGCTCGCCCGTTTCGCTGCTGGCGATCAAGCGGTCGACCACCTCCATGCCCCGTGTCGAGCCGATGCGGCACGGGGTGCACTTGCCGCACGACTCCTCGGCGCAGAACTGCAAGGCAAAACGCGCCATGCTGGCCATGTTCAGGGTGTCGTCGGCGACCACCACACCGCCATGGCCGAGCATCGCGCCCATGGCGGCGAAGGCTTCATAGTCCAGCGGCGTGTCGAAGTGGCTGGGTGGCACCCAGGCGCCAAGCGGGCCGCCGACCTGCGCAGCTTTCAGCGGCCGGCCGCTGGCCGTGCCGCCCCCGTAGCCCTCTACCAGCTCGCGCAGGGTCAGGCCAAAAGCCCGCTCCACCAGGCCGCCGTGGCGCACATTGCCGGCCAGCTGGAACGGCATGGTCCCCAGTGAGCGGCCCATGCCGAAGTCACGGTAGAACGCCGCGCCCTTGGCCAGGATGATCGGCACCGAGGCCAGGGTGAGCACGTTGTGCACCAGTGTGGGCAAGCCGAACAGGCCTTGCAGCGCGGGCAATGGCGGCTTGGCGCGGACGATGCCGCGCTTGCCCTCGATCGATTCGAGCAGTGCGGTTTCTTCACCACAGATGTAGGCGCCGGCCCCCACCCGTACCTGCAGCTCGAAAGCCCGGCCGCTACCGGCTACGTTGGCCCCCAGGTAACCGGCCGCACGGGCGATGGCAAACGCCTGCTCGAGCACACGGATGGCATCGGGGTATTCCGAGCGCACATAGATGTAGCCCATGTCGGCGCCCACGGCGAGGCCGGCAATGATCATGCCCTCGATCAGCAGGAACGGGTCGCCCTCCATCAGCATGCGGTCGGCAAAGGTGCCGGAGTCGCCCTCGTCGGCATTGCACACCACGTACTTCTGGCCTGCGCCAGCGTCCCGTACGGTGCGCCACTTGATACCCGCCGGGAAGGCCGCACCACCGCGGCCGCGCAAGCCGGAGTCCAGTACGGCAGCGACCACTTCGGCGCCGTCCAGCGCTACCGCGGCTTCAAGGCCGGCGAAACCGCCGTGCGCCCGGTAGTCATCCAGCGACAACGGCCGGGTAATGCCGGCGCGGGCAAACAGCAGCCGTTGCTGGGTCTTGAGGTAGGGGATGGCCTCGACCGGCCCAAGCGCCAGCGGGTGCTGGGCGGGCTCACCAGCCAGGGCATCGAGCAGCGCCGGCACGTCTTGTGCGGTAACCGGGCCAAAGCCGAGGCGGCCTTGCGCACTGTCGCACTCGACCAGCGGCTCCAGCCAGTACAGCCCACGCGAGCTGGTGCGCTGGATCTCCAGCGGCAACTGGCGCCGCTCGGCTTCGCGCTGGAAGGCCTCGGCGACCTGGTCGGCGCCCACGGCGCGGGCGACCGAATCACAGGCAATGAACAGCTTCAGCATGCTGCATCCTCCTGGCAGGCATTGACCAAGGCGCGCAAGCGCTCGGGGGTGAGCCGTGCATGCACCTGGCCGTCGAGTTCCAGCGCGGGTGAGCAGGCGCAGGCGCCCAGGCAATACACCGGGCGCAGGCTGATGGCGCCGTCGGCACTGGTGCCATGGTCGTCGAGTGCCAGCTGTTCACGCAGCTGCGCCGCGAGTGCCTCGGCGCCACGGCTCTGGCACGACTCGGCGCGGCACAGGCGCAAGGTATGGCGTGCCGGCGGCGCAGTGCGGAAATCATGATAGAAACTGATTACCCCACGCACCTCGGCCAGGCTGAGGTTGAGGGCGTGGGCCAGTTCGGGAACGGCGGCATCGGGGATGTAGCCCAGGTCATGCTGGATAGCATGCAGCATCGGCAACAGGGCGCCGGGGGTGTCTTTGTCGCGCGCCAGAATGCGCTGGATAACGGGCAGGTGGAGCAATTGATCAGGCATACAGCGGACCTCGGCATCACGGACCCTGCCTGTTTTGTTGTAATGGCAGGTATCCAGCGTGTTCTGCTGCGGCACGCCGGCAACGTCACGGTTGCGCGATGGCGGCGGCCTCCTCGCTGACGGCCGCGCATCTGCGTGCGCTGGTCCGACGGCATCCTGCAAGCATGGCACTTATGCCGCCGAAGGGTTGCGTACGTGCGACCAGGCGCATTCTGAAACCGACGCTGGTCAGCCCCGGCCGTGGGCCTTGAGCTTGAGTTTCTCGGTATCGACGCGGACGAACACCGAGTCCGCCGTCACGGTCAGCACGTCGCCAGCCCAGACTTCACAGATCACCCGGCTCTTGCGCCCTACTTCACCTTCTACCCGGGCCTTGAGCAGCAATTCGATGCCCATCGGGGTGGGTTTCAGGTAGGTCAGGTTGAGCGTCCCGGTCACGCAGTCGATGCGCGGCAGGCTGCCCGGCGCGCGGCCTTCGTGCCGGTAGTGGTAGGCCATGGCGGTCCAGTTGGAATGGCAATCCACCAGCATCGCCAGCAGGCCGCCGTACACCAGGCCTGGCCAACCGCTGAAGGTGCTGTCCGGGGCATGCCTGCAGACCAGGTGGATACCATCGGCATGCCAATGGCTTTGCAGGTGCAACCCGCTGGGGTGGGAGCAACCGCAGCCGTAGCAGGTACCGTCTGGTGCCGCCATGGCCTGGAGGGAAAGGGACTGGTCGTTCATACGCTTCCTGTGCTGATGAAAAAGGGGGCGCGCAACGCCCCCATTAAAGCAGAAACATCAGGCGGCCTGCGCAACCACGCGGCCACGCCGCTGGGTCAACGACACCAGCAGGATGAACACCGTCACCCCGGCGGTCATCAGTGTTTCATAGCGGTAGGCATCGCTGAACAGCATGTAGCCCAGCACCATGACAATGGTGCCGATCACCAGCCAGGTCAGGTAGGGGAACAGCCACATTTTCAGCTCCAGCGGGCGCCCTTCGCGCTCGGCGCGGGCCCGCATGCGCAGCTGCGACACGGCGATCACCAGGTACACCAGCAACGCGATGGCACCGGTGGTAGACAACAGGAAGCCAAACACCTTGCCAGGGAACACATAGTTGACCAGGCAACCGGCGAAGCCTGCCAAGGTGGAGAACAGCACGGCCACGGTCGGCACCCCAGAGCCGGAAATGCGCTTGGTCATGCTCAGCGCCTGGCCACGCGCGCCCAGCGAATAGAGCATGCGCGAGGCTGTGTACAGGCCCGAGTTCATGCAGCTGGTCACTGCCACCAGCACCACCAGGTCGACCAGCAGCTTGGCCCCCGGCACGTTCAACACCTCCAGCACCCGCTGGAATGAACCGACCGCCTTCAACGCCGGGTCGTTCCAGGCCACCAGCGACACCACCAGGAAGATCGAGGCCAGGTAGAAGATGGCGATGCGGTAGACCACCAGGTTGGTGGCACGGCGGATCTTGTCTTTCGGGTTGGCGGTTTCGTCAGCGGCGATGGTGACGATTTCGGCACCGAAGAACGAGAAGATGGTAATCAGCACGCCACCCAGTACGGTGCCGAAGCCGTTGGGCATGAAGCCGCCGTGGTCCCACAGGCGGCTGACTCCGGACACCTCGGCCAGCGGCCAGAAACCGAACACCGCCAACCCGCTGACCACGATGAACGCAATGATTGCCACCACCTTGACCAAGGCGAACCAGTACTCGAACGCACCGAAGTTCTTCACGCTGACCAGGTTAGTGCCCGCCAGCACCAGCATGATCATGAAGGCGAACAGCCACGAGGGCACGCCCGGGAAGTAGGCATGCAGGATGTCGGCGCCGGCGATGGCTTCGACCGGAATGATCAGTACCCAGAACCACCAGTACAGCCAGCCGATGGTGAACCCGGCCCACGGGCCGATGGCCTCGCTGGCATAGGTCGAAAACGAGCCGCTGTTGGGGTTGGCGATGGCCATTTCACCCAGCATGCGCATGACCAGCAGCACCAGCAGGCCGGTCATGGCGTAGGAAATGAGGATCGCCGGGCCGGCGGTGGCAATGGCATTGGACGAGCCGATGAACAGGCCGGCGCCGATGATGCCGGCGATGGAAATCATGGACACCTGGCGCGAGGTCAGGCCGTGCTGCAAGGAGCGCTGTTTCTTGTTGTCGTGAGAAGCCATGAAGAACCCTCGAATGGGTCGGCCGCGGCATGGCGGCTGAAGGTCGGAGCAGAATTCTTTTAAATTTCTGATGCGCGTTGTTGTTGTTTTGCAAAAACCAAAAGCGGGTTAACGACCTCCTCTTTACATGACCGGTTGTCATTGTTGATCCAGGTCAGTATTAATCTATAGGCCGGGGTCAACAAACGACCTTTTCGAAACACATAATTCCGTTTTGGAATGAACTCCTTACTTTTTTGCTCGGTATTCACCCGTCATGTCCAAACGCCTGATGCCCTCGACCACCGCCCTTCAGTGTTTCGAAGCGGCCGCCCGCCACCTCAGCTTCACCCGTGCGGCGCAAGAGCTGCACCTGACCCAGAGCGCCGTCAGCAAGCAGGTGGCGCAGCTTGAAGACATGCTCTCGCACTCGCTGTTCCAGCGTATTCGCCGGCGCCTGCACCTGACCCCGGCCGGCGCCCTGTACCTCACCGAAGTGAACAAGATCCTCACCCAGATCGATATTTCCAGCCGCTACATCCTCAGCTATGGCGACGAAACCGAAGTGCTGCGCATTGCTACCCAGCCCACCTTCGGCGCGCGCTGGCTGGTGCCCAGGCTCAAGGGCTTCGGCGACCGCTACCCGCGTATTCACCTGGACATACGCAACGAGCTGGAGCCGTTCGACCTGGTCCAGGCCAAGGCCGACATCGCCTTTTTCTTCGGCCAGGGCACCTGGCCCGGGGCAACCTGCATCGAATTGTTCAGTGAAGAGGTCGTGCCGGTGTGCAGCCCGCAGCTAGTGGCCAGCCACCCTTTCGACAGTGCCCAGGCGCTGACCGAGCACCGCCTGTTGCAGTGCGTGTCGCGGCCCGAAGCCTGGCATGAGTGGTTCCTGGGGCTGGGCTTGCACAGCCAGAACAGCTACCACGGGCCGCGTTTCGACACCTTCTACCTGTGCATCCGCGCGGCCATCGCCGGTTGTGGCATCGCCCTGATCCCGCGCTACCTGGTGGCCGAGGAATTGAGCGAAGGCAAGCTGGTGGTGGCCTGGGACCACCCGGTGCCGAGCAATGGCCGGCACTTCATCGCGCATGCCGAACATGCCGCCGAAGTGCCCAAGATAAGGGCTTTTGTGCAGTGGATACGGGAGCGCGTAGCTGAGGGGGATTGATTTGAATGGCGAAGTATCGGCCAGATCACGAATCCATGGAATGACCGCAATCGAATAATTCGTTTGCGGAATAACCTGCGAACACGTTTGGATAATAAGAAACTCGAACAAGGTCCGCGTGCACCATGAACCAGGAAAGTATCAGCCAATCGATTGCCATCGTTCACCCAATCACACTTTCCCATGGCCGCAATGCCGAAGTCTGGGACACTGACGGCAAACGTTACATCGACTTTGTCGGTGGTATCGGCGTGCTCAACCTGGGCCACTGCAACCCGGCCGTGGTCGAGGCCATCCAGGCCCAGGCCACCCGCCTCACTCACTATGCCTTCAACGCCGCCCCCCATGGCCCGTACCTGGCGCTGATGGAGCAACTGAGCCAGTTCGTACCGGTCAGCTACCCGCTGGCCGGCATGCTCACCAACAGCGGCGCGGAAGCCGCGGAAAACGCCCTGAAAGTGGCCCGTGGCGCCACCGGTAAACGGGCCATCATCGCCTTCGACGGGGGCTTCCACGGCCGCACCCTGGCTACCCTGAACCTCAACGGCAAGGTCGCCCCGTACAAGCAACGGGTCGGCGAGCTGCCCGGGCCGGTCTACCACCTGCCCTACCCCAGCGCCGACACCGGGGTCACCTGCGAACAGGCACTCAAGGCCATGGACCGCTTGTTCAGCGTCGAGTTGGCCGTGGAAGACGTGGCGGCGTTCATTTTTGAGCCGGTGCAGGGAGAAGGTGGTTTCCTGGCCCTCGACCCGGCCTTCGCCCAGGCCCTGCGCCGCTTCTGCGACCAGCACGGCATCCTGATCATCATCGACGAGATCCAGTCAGGCTTTGGCCGCACCGGCCAGCGCTTCGCCTTCCCGCGCCTGGGGCTCGAGCCCGACCTGCTGTTGCTGGCCAAGAGCATTGCCGGTGGCATGCCCTTGGGTGCGGTGGTCGGGCGCAAGGACCTGATGGGGTCATTACCCAAGGGCGGCCTCGGCGGCACCTACTCGGGCAACCCCATTGCCTGTGCGGCAGCACTGGCCAGCCTGGCGCAGATGACCGACGAGAACGTGGCTACCTGGGGTGAGCGCCAGGAGCAGGCCATCGTCAGCCGCCACCAGCGTTGGACGGCCTCGGGCCTGTACCCGTTCATCGGGCGCCTGACCGGCGTGGGCGCCATGCGCGGCATTGAATTCGTCAATGCAGACGGCAGCCCGGCCCCGGCGCAACTGGCCAAGGTGCTGGACGCGGCGCGCGCCAAAGGCCTGCTGCTGATGCCCAGCGGCAAGGCGCGGCACATCATCCGCCTGCTGGCACCGCTGACCATCGAGGCCGAGGTGCTCGAAGAAGGGCTGGATATCCTCGAGCAGTGCCTGGCGGAGTTGAACTGAGCGTTACAGCCCCAGCTCTGCCGGGGTGAGCATGTCGGACTCGAACGCGATCCAGCCGCCTTCGAGTTCGGCATGGCCATTGACGATCGGGCCGTAGTAGGTCAGGCCGTTCTCCAGGGTGACGCAAATGTGCGTGGCATTCTTTTCAGGCGCCGCGAGCGTACCGACGAAATGCACCTTTTTCAGAGTTTCGGTCACCGCCTCCAGGCCAACGCGCATACCGGGGTTTTCCGATGCCTCGGTATCGCCCCCACGGTCCTCGGCGCTGATGGTGACGGTGGCGATGTACGGGTACTGGGTGCTCAAGCGGGGTTACCTCAATGGGTGGGTAGGCGTATGGGCGCGTAGAGTACGGCAGGCGTTGCCTGTTGTCTCTACTGGCCTCATCGCTGGCAAGCCAGCGCCCACAGGCATACAACCCTTGAATACGCTGCAGCCCTTGTGGGAGCGGGTTCACCCGCGAAGCGGCCAGCCCTGCAACAGGTGATCTGGCCGCCCCGATCTGTTAGGGTGCCCGCCGATGCACGCCACACCACACGAGGATCCCGAGTGAGCGCCGAAGAACCCCTGATCGCCGACCTGTTCGATGTCGACAAACGTCTGTCCCTCAAGCCGGTGGTGGACTTCAACAGCTACCTGCGCAACGCTTTCGGCGAGGGCCCGTGCCGCTGCCACCGCTGCGTCGAAGGTGCCGACCCCAGCACCTATAGCCACGCGCACACCTTCACCTTCGACGCCCGCCCGTGGCACCGCCGTTTCGCCAGCACCGCCGGCAGCGATGTGGCCCAGGTGCTGAAGAAAGCCTGGCTGTCCTATACCAAGGCCGACCTGAACCTGATCGGCGCGCTGGACCTGGCCACGCTCAAGACCTTCACCGAAGCCGGCCTGCACCCACGCTTGCTGGCTTTGCTACCGGCGTGTGGCCTGGCTCGCGAAGTGGATGGCCAGTGGCTGCTGCAGGCCCAGGCCGACTGACAGCCCGGCGGCACGGCAGGATTCCACGGGTCTGCTAACGTGGTGGAATCCGCCCAGCCGCAGGTAGTCCGCCATGGCCCGCACAACGCCCATCGAACTGTACCGCAACATCGGCATCGTCGCCCACGTCGACGCCGGCAAGACCACGACTACCGAGCGGATCCTGTTCTACACCGGGGTCAACCACAAGATGGGCGAGGTGCACGATGGCGCCGCGACCATGGACTGGATGGCCCAGGAGCAAGAGCGCGGCATCACCATCACCTCGGCGGCGACCACGGCCTTCTGGCAAGGCTCGACCAAGCAGTTCGCCGACAAGTACCGGTTCAACATCATCGACACCCCCGGCCACGTCGACTTCACCATCGAAGTGGAACGCTCGCTGCGCGTACTCGATGGTGCCGTGGTGGTCTTCAGCGGCGCCGACGGCGTCGAGCCCCAGTCCGAAACGGTCTGGCGCCAGGCCAACAAGTACCATGTGCCGCGCCTGGCCTACATCAACAAGATGGATCGCCAGGGCGCCGACTTCCTGCGGGTGGTCAAACAGATCGACCAGCGCCTGGGCCACCACCCTGTGCCGATCCAGCTGGCCATTGGCAGTGAAGAGCATTTCATCGGCCAGATCGACCTGGTGAAGATGAAAGCTATCTACTGGAACGATGCCGATAACGGCACCAGCTATCGCGAAGAAGAGATACCTGCCGAGCTCAAGGCGCTGGCCGATGAATGGCGCGCGAAGATGGTGGAGGCCGCGGCTGAGGCCGATGACGAACTGACCGAGAAGTTTCTTGAGGGCGAAGAACTGAGCATCGAAGAAATCAAGGCCGGCCTGCGCAAACGCACCCTGAACAACGAAATCGTACCCACCATCCTCGGTTCCTCGTTCAAGAACAAGGGCGTGCCGCTGATGCTCGATGCGGTGATCGATTACCTGCCTGCCCCGTCGGAAATCCCGGCAATCAAGGGCACCGACCCCGACGACGAAAACAAGCACCTGGAACGCCACGCCGACGACAAGGAGCCGTTCTCGGCCCTGGCCTTCAAGATCGCCACCGACCCGTTCGTCGGCACCCTGACCTTCGCCCGGGTGTACTCCGGGGTGCTCAGCTCCGGCAATGCCGTGCTCAACTCGGTCAAGGGCAAGAAAGAGCGCATCGGCCGCATGGTGCAGATGCACGCCAACCAGCGCGCGGAGATCAAGGACGTATGCGCCGGTGACATCGCTGCCCTCATCGGCATGAAGGACGTGACCACCGGCGACACCCTGTGCGACATGGACAAGCCAATCATCCTGGAACGCATGGACTTCCCCGACCCGGTGATTTCCGTGGCCGTGGAACCGAAAACCAAGGCCGACCAGGAAAAAATGGGCATCGCCCTGGGCAAACTGGCCCAGGAAGACCCGTCATTCCGCGTGCGCACCGACGAAGAAACCGGCCAGACCATCATCTCCGGCATGGGCGAGTTGCACCTGGACATCATCGTCGACCGCATGCGCCGTGAATTCAACGTCGAGGCCAATATCGGCAAGCCGCAGGTGGCCTACCGCGAGAAAATCCGCAACACCTGCGAGATCGAGGGCCGCTTCGTCCGCCAGTCCGGCGGCCGCGGCCAGTACGGTCATTGCTGGATCCGCTTCGCCCCCGGTGACGAAGGCAAGGAAGGCCTGGAGTTCGTCAACGAGATCGTCGGCGGCGTGGTGCCCCGCGAATACATCCCGGCGATCCAGAAGGGTATCGAAGAACAGATGAAGAACGGCGTGCTGGCCGGCTACCCGCTGATCAACCTGAAGGCAGCGGTGTATGACGGCTCGTACCACGATGTGGACTCCAACGAGATGGCCTACAAGATCGCAGCGTCGATGGCCACCAAGCAACTGTCGCAAAAAGGCGGCGCGGTACTGCTGGAGCCGGTGATGAAGGTGGAAGTGGTCACCCCCGAGGAATACCAGGGCGACATCCTGGGTGACCTGAGCCGGCGCCGGGGCATGATCCAGGACGGCGACGAAACCCCGGCGGGCAAGGTGATCCGCGCCGAGGTGCCGTTGGGCGAAATGTTCGGCTACGCCACCTCGATGCGCTCGATGACCCAGGGCCGGGCCAGCTTCTCGATGGAGTTCACCCGCTATGCCGAGGCCCCAGCCAGCATTGCCGATGGCATCGTCAGGAAGAACCGCGGGGAGTGATTCATTTGCCTGTGCCGGCCTCTTCGCGGGCACGCCCGCTCCCACTGGGGCAGCGCCTGCGCCATTCCTGTGGGACCGGGCATGCCCGCGAAGAGGCCAGCACAGACAATAACCTTTCTCAGTGCTGCTCCCCTGCCCGCTTCAACAGCTTCTTGCACCGCTCCGACAGATGCACCACGCGCAGGTGCTTGCCCGCCTTGGCATAACGCTCGCGCAAGGTCTGCAGTGCGGCAACCGCCGAGTAATCGACAAAGCTCAGGTGCTGGCAGTCCAGCGTGACCTGGGCCGGGTCGCTGGCGGCATCGAACTGGTCGAGAAATGAAGTGGTCGAGGCGAAGAACAGCGTGCCATGCACTTGATAACGTTTGCTGCCATCGGCGTCTTCATGGCTGTCGGCGTACAACTCCCGGGCATGCTGCCAGGCAAAGTTCAGCGCCGCGATCACGATGCCGAACAGCACTGCCATGGCCAGGTCGGTAAACACCGTGACCACGGTCACCGCTATGATCGCCAGCACATCGTTGACCGGCACCTTGTGCAACACCCGCAAGGACGCCCAGGCAAAGGTCTGCTGGGCCACCACGAACATCACGCCAACCAGCGCCGCCAGGGGAATACGCTCGATCAAAGGCGACAGGAACAACACGAACAGCAGAATCATCACACCGGCTACCACACCCGACAGCCGGCCACGGCCATTGGAGCTCAGGTTGATCACCGTTTGCCCGATCATCGCGCAACCCCCCATGCCACCGCACAGGCCCGACACCATGTTCGCGGCGCCCAATGCCACGCACTCGCGGTCCGGGTAGCCGCGGCTTTCGGTGATTTCGTCGGTCAGGTTCAGCGTGAGTAGGGTTTCCAGCAGGCCGACCATGGCCATCAGCACCGCGTAGGGGGCGATGATCTTGAGGGTTTCCAGGTTCCACGGCACATCCGGTAGCGCCAGCCCCGGCAAGCCGCCAGCGATGTGCGCCATGTCACCCAAGGTGCGGGTGGGCAAGCCGAGCAGGTACACCAGCAAGCCAACGCCAAGAATCGCCACCAGTGCCGGCGGTACGGCGCGGGTGAGCTTCGGCAGCAGGTAGACCACCGCCATGGTCAGCGCCACCAGGCCAATCATCAGGTACAGCGGCGTACCACTGAGCCAGTGCTCACCGTTTTTGAAGTGCTCCAGCTGGGCCATGGCAATGACAATGGCCAGGCCGTTGACGAAGCCCAGCATGACCGGGTACGGCACCAGGCGCACCAGCTTGCCCAGGCGCAGCAGGCCGAACAGAATCATCACCACCCCGCCCAGCAGCACCGTTGCCAGCAGGTATTGCGCGCCGTGCTGCACCACCAGCGCCACGATCACCACCGCCATCGAGCCGGCAGCCCCGGAAATCATGCCCGGCCGACCGCCGAACAGTGCGGTCAAGGTGCAAATGATGAACGCACCGTACAGGCCCATCAGCGGGTTAAGGTGGGCCACCAGGGCAAAGGCGATGCACTCGGGCACCAAGGCAAACGAGGTGGTCAGGCCGGCGAGCAGGTCGGCGCGTAGTCGGGTGTGTTTCATGGGCATCCTGTAATTAGCCGGACAACAGCCTGGGCACCTGTACGGCCTTTAGAGCGGGCAAAAATCGAAGGCGGGATGTTACGGAATTTGTCTGACAGCAGCCACCGCGCAATGTGCCGAAGGGCTCTCAGGCTCCCTGGCACGGCCTGTGGAGGGCGATTATCTGCAATTATCTGGCTGACTATAATTTATAGTTTCCTGGATAAAGCCAGGATAAAAGGCAGTTTTTGATGTGCATCCAGCACAGGCAGGACGCCTTTGCCATCATGGCAACCCCACCTGCGGAGATCATGGACATGCCGCTACGCCCCATAAGCGCCGCCCTGCTGGTGGCCGCCAGCCTCACCGCCCAGGCCGCCACCGAGGTATTGCCGCTGCAGCACCGCAGCAGTGCCGAACTGCTGCCTGCCGCACAGGCATTCATCGCCAAAGACGGCACGGTCAGCGCCTTCGAGAACAAGCTGATCGTCAACGCCAGCCCCGAGCGCATCGACGACCTGCGTGCCTTGCTGCAGCAGCTGGATACCGCGCCCAAGCGCCTGCTGATCAGCGTTGACAACAACGACAGCAACTTCCAGGACAACCGGGGCAACGGCCAGGTCATTCGCTACGGCACCAGCAACCGCGACGGTGGCATGCAGCAAGTTCAGGCCAGCGAAGGCCAGCCAGCACTCATCCAGGTTGGCCAGAGCATCCCGGTTACCAGCACCAGCACCGACGGCTACGGGCGCCTCCAGAGCAACACCGAATACCGCAACGTGACCCAAGGTTTCTATGTCACCCCGACTCTGAGCGGAGAAACGGTTCGTCTGCAAATAAGCACAAATAATGACCGCATCAGCCAGGAACGTGCAGATGTAGTAAAAGTGCAAAGTACCGACACAACCATCACTGGCAAGCTCGGCGAGTGGATCACCCTGGCGGGCTACAACCAGCAGAGCCAAGCGGACCGCAGTACGTCAAGCCGCAGTTACAGCACCCAGCGCGGTGAAAACATGACTTTGCGTGTAAAAGTCGACCTTCTCGACTGATCCCAGGCAATTCAAGGCCTCGACCAAAGGCCTTGAAACTGACTGACAAGTCGTATTAGACCAAAGATGTAGTAAGCACAAAAAACCACTACAAAACATTTGACAGGGTGTTTTTCCCAAGGGCATGATGGCCTCGCTCCCGCTAATCAGGGGCCCTGGCAAGGGCCTTCGAGGCGCGCTCCTCCCACCCCCGGAGGCGCCTTGTGTCTATACGGCCCACAAGGCGGTTCGACGGGATTGCGACTGCAACGAAGAAGTTGTCCCGAGGGACGGAAGCGCATCACCGCAGTACTGGCAATCGCGTAGCACCGCAGTTAGGCATCCACGAGCCGACCTGCCGGGGCGCCCTCTGCCTGGCCTGCACTCTCCTTCCCCTTCGAGCCTTCGCGTTCGCCGCCGCACACCTGCGAACAGGACAGCCGCCAGGCACCTGATCTGCTCCGAGCATCAGCACAATTAACTCAAGATCGATGCGACGAGGTTTATTTCCATGGCACTGACACGCGAACAGCAAATTGCAGCCCTCGAGAAAGACTGGGCCGAGAACCCGCGCTGGAAAGGCGTGACCCGTACCTACACCGCCGCTGATGTCGTTCGCCTGCGTGGCTCCGTGCAACCCGAGCACACCTTTGCCCGCCAGGGTGCAGAGAAACTGTGGAAGCTGGTCACCGAAGGTGCCCACCCGTCCTTCCGCCCTGAGAAAGACTTCGTCAACTGCATGGGCGCCCTGACTGGCGGCCAGGCAGTCCAGCAGGTAAAAGCCGGCATCCAGGCCATCTACCTGTCCGGCTGGCAGGTTGCCGCCGACAACAACTCGGCCGAGTCCATGTACCCGGACCAGTCGCTGTACCCGGTCGACTCGGTACCGACCGTGGTCAAGCGCATCAACAATGCGTTCCGCCGCGCTGACCAGATCCAGTGGAAAGCGGGCAAGAACCCGGGCGACGAAGGCTACATCGACTACTTCGCGCCGATCGTGGCTGACGCCGAAGCCGGTTTCGGCGGCGTACTGAACGCCTACGAGCTGATGAAGAACATGATCGAAGCAGGCGCCGCCGGCGTGCACTTCGAAGACCAGCTGGCCTCGGTGAAAAAGTGCGGCCACATGGGTGGCAAGGTACTGGTACCGACCCAGGAAGCCGTACAGAAGCTGGTGGCTGCACGCCTGGCTGCTGACGTATCGGGCGTACCGACCATTATCCTGGCCCGTACCGACGCCAACGCCGCCGACTTGCTGACCAGCGACTGCGACCCGTACGACCAGCCGTTCGTGATTGGCGAGCGCACCCGTGAAGGCTTCTACAAGGTACGCGCCGGCCTCGACCAGGCCATCGCCCGCGGCCTGGCCTACGCGCCGTATGCCGACCTGATCTGGTGCGAGACTGCCAAACCGGACCTGGACGAAGCCCGCCGCTTCGCCGAAGCGATCAAGAAGGAGTACCCGGACCAGATCCTTTCGTACAACTGCTCGCCTTCCTTCAACTGGAAGAAGAACCTGGACGACGCCACCATTGCCAAGTTCCAGCGCGAACTGTCGGCCATGGGCTACAAACACCAGTTCATCACCCTGGCCGGCATCCACAACATGTGGCACGGCATGTTCAACCTGGCGCACGACTACGCCCGCAACGACATGACCGCCTATGTGAAGCTGCAGGAGCAGGAATTCGCTGACGCCAGCAAGGGCTACACCTTCGTGGCGCACCAGCAGGAAGTGGGCACTGGCTACTTCGACGACATGACCACTGTTATTCAGGGTGGGGCTTCGTCGGTGACTGCACTGACTGGTTCGACTGAGGAAGAGCAGTTCCATTGATAGTGGAATGCGGTTGAACGAAGGCCCGGGGCTTGTAAAAGCGCCGGGCCTTTGTTTTTGCCGGTACCGGCCCTTTCGCGGATGAACCCTGTAGGAGCGGCCTTGTGTCGCGAAAGGGGTGCGTAGCGCCCCCGGGATCTATGCGCCAACGCAAAATTGCCGGGGCCGCTCTGCGGCCCTTTCGCGACACAAGGCCGCTCCTACAGGCGAATCGCGCCTATCAGGGGTGCCTCTGTGCTGCATGCCAGTTCAGCTTGCCGGCTCCCACATCTGTTTCGGGCCAGTCCATCCTGGGCCAGCGCAGGCGACCGCCTAGTAAATACGGCGCGGTATCGAGCCATGCGCCAAAGGGGGCGCGCGCAAATCACACAGGCATCATTGGCCCGAAACAGATGTGGGAGCCGGCTTGCCGGCGATGCGCCGCGCGGGCGGCGCTCGATCTCACAGGCGCTGCATTCCTTTCGCCATACAAATGGCAGCCCTCCCGCGACCCAACGGCAGCCCCAACAAACCCCATAATCAGGTCTATCTTGAGGCAGCAAACCAGCAAGGACCGCATCAGGGCGGCGAGGTGCCTGCCTTGGTTTTTGCGGTGTTGCGCAGATCGAGCGCCGCCCGCGCGGCGCATCGCGAGCTGCGCTCGCTCCTACGCTTGTTTCGGGCCAGTTATGCCTGTGGGATTTGCGCGCGAACGCTTTGGCGCACGCCTCGATATGGCGACGTACAAACAAGGCGGTCGCGCGCGGGCGGCGCTCGGTTTCACAGGCGCTGCATTCCTTTCGCCATACAAATGGCAGCCCTCACGCGACCCACGCCAGCCCAACAAACCCCACAATCACGTCTATGCTTGTGGCAGCACCGCACCCAGGGCAGCACTGGCCGGCCGCTTCATCAGCCAGTCATGACCCAACCACTAAAGTATTGACCCAGAGCGGTGCAACCGCCGCGCAAAGCTGCTAGAACACGGCCCTTTCGCATTTACAAGTAGGGGGACTCGCCAGATGAACTTTACAAGGCTCAGAACAGCCCAATTAACTGGCACCAGGCCAAATGATATTAATTATCATTACGAAACTTGTAATTCGTTACCACTCGCAAGAAACATAATTAACAAAAGCGCACGCAATGCCCGAATTTCAAGGCTTTCAGCCATTTACGCGCTGCTGTTGCACTAAATCCTACGGATAAATTTGCTACAGAAATTTTACTTGCACCAGGTTTACCCATAAAATCAGCGCGATTGATTCAGCTGCGACATTTGGTCACTGCATGTGCGACACCAGGTCGCCGCTCTACACTTATTTCAGACTGCAGAGCTGGGTCTCTGTATAAGGATTTCTAGCATGTCCGATTCGGCAGGACTCATCGCCCACAACTGGGGCTTTGCCATCTTCCTCCTGGGTGTCGTCGGCCTGTGCGCCTTCATGCTCGGCCTGTCCAGCCTGCTCGGTAGCAAGGCATGGGGCCGCGCCAAGAACGAACCCTTCGAATCCGGCATGCTGCCCGTCGGCAGCGCCCGCCTGCGCCTGTCCGCCAAATTCTATCTGGTCGCGATGCTGTTCGTGATCTTCGATATCGAAGCCCTCTTTCTCTTTGCATGGTCTGTGTCCGTCCGCGAAAGCGGCTGGACCGGGTTCGTCGAAGCACTCGTTTTCATAGCAATTCTGTTGGCAGGTCTTGTCTACCTATGGCGCGTCGGGGCACTTGATTGGGCTCCCGAAGGTCGCCGCAAGCGGCAAGCGAAGCTGAAACAATGAGGCTTTGGCATGCAATACAATCTCACCAGAATCGATCCGGATGCGCCCAACGAGCAGTACCCGGTCGGTGAACGGGAAACCGTCACTGATCAACTGCTGGAGGACCAGGTCCACAAGAACATCTTCATGGGCAAGCTCGAAGATGTGCTACGTGGCGCGGTCAACTGGGGTCGCAAGAACTCACTGTGGCCGTACAACTTCGGCCTGTCCTGCTGCTACGTGGAAATGACCACGGCCTTCACGGCACCCCACGACATCGCCCGCTTCGGTGCCGAAGTCATCCGGGCCTCGCCGCGTCAGGCCGACTTCATGGTCATTGCCGGTACCTGCTTCGTGAAAATGGCGCCGATCATCCAGCGCCTGTACGAGCAGATGCTCGAGCCCAAGTGGGTGATCTCCATGGGGTCGTGTGCCAACTCCGGTGGCATGTACGACATCTACTCGGTCGTTCAGGGGGTCGACAAGTTCCTCCCCGTGGACGTCTATGTGCCTGGCTGCCCGCCACGCCCTGAGGCTTTCCTGCAAGGCTTGATGCTGCTGCAGGAGTCGATCGGCCAAGAACGACGCCCGCTTTCCTGGGTTGTTGGTGATCAAGGTATTTACCGTGCCGAGATGCCAGCCCAGAAAGACTTGCGTCGTGAGCAGCGCATTGCCGTAACCAACCTGCGCAGCCCCGACGAAGTCTGATCCAGCGACCTGCCGCCCGCTCCCCATGGAGCCGGCGGCCTGGCTTCATTCTTAACGTTGACCCAAAGCGACCGAGACCATGACAGCGGACAACGCTATTTTCATTCCGCCCTACAAGGCTGACGACCAGGATGTGGTCGTCGAACTGCACAACCGATTTGGCGCCGAAGCATTCGTCGCCCAGGAAACCCGCACCGGCATGCCCGTGCTGTGGGTCAAGCGCGCCCAACTCAAGGAAGTGCTGAGCTTCCTGCGTGGCGTGGCCAAGCCGTACAGCATGCTGTACGACCTGCACGGCGTCGACGAACGCCTGCGTACCCAGCGCCGCGGCCTGCCAGCCGCCGACTTCAGCGTGTTCTACCACCTGCTGTCGATCGAGCGTAACAGCGACGTGATGATCAAGGTGTCGCTCAGCGAAGGCGACCTCAACCTGCCATCGGTGACCAGCATCTGGCCGAACGCCAACTGGTACGAGCGCGAAGTCTGGGACATGTTTGGCATCGACTTTGCCGGCCACCCGCACCTCAGCCGCATCATGATGCCCCCCACCTGGGAAGGCCACCCGCTGCGCAAGGACTACCCGGCCCGTGCCACCGAGTTCGACCCGTACAGCCTGACCCTGGCCAAGCAGCAGCTCGAAGAGGAATCGGCGCGCTTCAACCCCGAAGCCTGGGGCATGAAGCGTCAGGGCGCCAACGAGGACTACATGTTCCTCAACCTCGGCCCCAACCACCCTTCGGCGCACGGTGCATTCCGCATCGTGCTGCAGCTGGACGGTGAAGAGATCGTCGACTGCGTACCGGACATCGGCTACCACCACCGTGGCGCCGAGAAAATGGCCGAGCGCCAGTCCTGGCACAGCTTCATCCCCTACACCGACCGTATCGACTACCTCGGCGGGGTGATGAACAACCTGCCGTACGTGCTCGCGGTGGAGAAGCTGGCCGGCATCCAGGTGCCGCAGAAGGTCGACGTGATCCGCATCATGCTCGCCGAGTTCTTCCGCATCACCAGCCACCTGCTGTTCCTGGGCACCTATATTCAGGACGTGGGTGCCATGACCCCGGTGTTCTTCACCTTCACCGACCGCCAGCGCGCCTACACCGTGATCGAGGCGATCACCGGTTTCCGCCTGCACCCGGCCTGGTACCGCATCGGTGGCGTCGCCCACGACCTGCCGCGCGGCTGGGACAAGCTGGTCAAGGACTTCGTCGAATGGCTGCCCAAGCGCCTCGACGAGTACACCAAGGCGGCCTTGCAGAACAGCATCCTCAAGGGCCGTACCATCGGCGTCGCTGCCTACAACACCAAGGAAGCACTGGCCTGGGGCACCACCGGTGCGGGCCTGCGCGCCACCGGTTGCGACTTCGACCTGCGCAAAGCCCGCCCTTACTCCGGCTACGAGAACTTCGAGTTCGAAGTACCGCTGGCCCACAACGGCGATGCCTACGATCGCTGCATGGTCCGCGTCGAGGAGATGCGCCAGAGTATCCGCATCATCGACCAGTGCCTGCGCAACATGCCGGAAGGCCCGTACAAGGCGGATCACCCGCTGACCACGCCGCCGCCGAAAGAGCGCACCCTGCAGCACATCGAAACCCTGATCACGCACTTCCTGCAAGTCTCGTGGGGCCCGGTGATGCCGGCCAACGAGTCGTTCCAGATGATCGAGGCGACCAAGGGCATCAACAGTTACTACCTGACGAGCGATGGCGGCACCATGAGCTACCGCACCCGGATCCGTACCCCGAGCTACCCGCACCTGCAGCAGATCCCTTCGGTGATCAAAGGCAGCATGGTCGCCGACCTCATTGCGTACCTGGGCAGTATCGACTTCGTTATGGCTGACGTGGACCGCTAAGCATGAACAGCACGCTTATCCAGACAGACCGTTTCGCCCTGAGCGAAACCGAGCGCTCGGCCATCGAGCACGAAATGCATCACTACGAGGACCCGCGCGCGGCGTCCATCGAAGCCTTGAAGATCGTTCAGAAGGAACGCGGCTGGGTGCCGGACGGCGCCATTCACGCCATCGGCGAAGTGCTGGGCATTCCGGCCAGCGACGTCGAAGGTGTAGCCACCTTCTACAGCCAGATTTTCCGCCAGCCAGTCGGCCGCCACATCATCCGCGTGTGCGACAGCATGGTCTGCTACATCGGCGGCCACGAATCGGTGGTCAGCCAGATCCAGAGCGAACTGGGCATCGGCCTTGGCCAGACTACCGCAGACGGCCGCTTCACCCTGCTGCCGGTATGCTGCCTGGGCAACTGCGACAAAGCCCCGGCGCTGATGATCGACGACGACACCTTCGGTGACGTGCAGCCGGCTGGCGTTTCCAAACTGCTGGAGGGTTACGTATGACCATTACTTCCTTCGGCCCGGCCAACCGCATCGCGCGCACGGCCGAAACCCACCCGCTGACCTGGCGCCTGCGTGACGACGGCGAACCGGTATGGCTGGCCGAGTATGAATCGAAGAACGGCTACGCCGCCGCGCGCAAGGCGCTGGCAGACATGTCCGCCGACGATATCGTGCAAAGCGTCAAGGACTCCGGCCTCAAGGGCCGTGGTGGCGCCGGCTTCCCCACCGGGGTGAAGTGGGGCCTGATGCCCAAAGACGAATCCATGAACATCCGCTACCTGCTGTGCAACGCGGACGAAATGGAGCCCAACACCTGGAAGGACCGCATGCTGATGGAGCAACAGCCCCATCTGCTGGTGGAGGGCATGCTGATCAGCGCCCGCGCCCTGAAGGCCTACCGCGGCTACATCTTCCTGCGCGGCGAATACACCACCGCCGCGAAGAACCTCAACCGCGCCATCGATGAAGCCAAGGCCGCAGGCCTTTTGGGCAAGAACATCCTGGGCAGCGGTTTCGATTTCGAGCTGTTCGTGCACACCGGTGCCGGGCGCTACATCTGCGGTGAAGAAACCGCGCTGATCAACTCGCTGGAAGGCCGCCGCGCCAACCCGCGCTCCAAGCCGCCCTTCCCTGCTGCGGTGGGTGTATGGGGCAAACCGACCTGCGTGAACAACGTCGAAACCCTGTGCAACGTGCCAGCCATCGTCGCCAACGGCAACGACTGGTACAAGTCGCTGGCCCGTGAAGGCAGCGAAGACCACGGCACCAAGCTGATGGGCTTCTCCGGCAAGGTCAAGAACCCGGGCCTGTGGGAACTGCCGTTCGGCGTTACCGCCCGCGAGCTGTTCGAGGACTACGCCGGTGGCATGCGTGACGGCTTCAAGCTCAAGTGCTGGCAGCCAGGCGGCGCCGGTACCGGCTTCCTGCTGCCCGAGCACCTCGACGCGCAGATGTACGCCGGTGGCATCGCCAAAGTCGGCACCCGCATGGGTACGGGCCTGGCTATGGCGGTCGACGACAGCGTCAACATGGTGTCGCTGCTGCGCAACATGGAAGAGTTCTTCGCCCGCGAGTCGTGTGGCTGGTGCACCCCTTGCCGTGACGGCCTGCCGTGGAGCGTGAAAATGCTGCGCGCACTGGAAAACGGCCAGGGCCGCGCCGAAGACATCGAGACGCTGCTGGGGCTGGTCAACTTCCTTGGCCCAGGCCGTACCTTCTGTGCTCACGCACCGGGTGCCGTCGAGCCATTGGGCAGTGCCATCAAGTACTTCCGCTCGGAGTTCGAGGCCGGTGTGGCGCCTGAAAGCGCTGGCACCCTGCGCCCGAACCTGGCGAAGCCGATTGTGGTCGGCGCATAAGAAGATAGAACGCGGGTGGTCCGTGCCACCCGCCAGCCCGCCGGCAGGCCCGAATGACTCGTGGCGTGCCGCAGGCTCACCGATTTCCATTAGCCACGCCCGCTCACGCGGGCCAACGAAGAACTTTGAACAATGGCCACTATCCACGTAGACGGCAAAGCGCTCGAAGTCAACGGTGCTGACAACCTGTTACAGGCGTGTCTGTCACTCGGCCTCGACATCCCTTATTTCTGCTGGCACCCCGCGCTTGGTAGCGTGGGTGCCTGCCGGCAGTGCGCGGTCAAGCAGTACACCGACGAGAACGACACCCGTGGTCGTATCGTCATGTCCTGCATGACCCCTGCTTCCGACGGCACCTGGATCTCCATCGACGATGAAGAGTCCAAGGCGTTCCGCGCCAGCGTCGTCGAATGGCTGATGACCAACCACCCGCACGACTGCCCGGTGTGCGAGGAAGGCGGTCACTGCCACCTGCAGGACATGACGGTGATGACCGGCCACAACGAGCGCCGCTACCGTTTCACCAAGCGTACCCACCAGAACCAGGACCTCGGCCCGTTCATCGCCCATGAGATGAACCGCTGCATCGCCTGCTACCGCTGCGTGCGCTACTACAAGGACTACGCCGGCGGGACCGACCTGGGTGTCTACGGCGCCCACGACAACGTGTACTTCGGTCGCGTCGAAGACGGCGTGCTGGAAAGCGAGTTCTCCGGCAACCTGACCGAAGTCTGCCCAACGGGCGTGTTTACCGACAAGACCCACTCCGAGCGCTACAACCGCAAGTGGGACATGCAGTTTGCCCCGAGCATCTGCCATGGCTGCTCCAGCGGCTGCAACATCAGCCCGGGCGAGCGCTACGGCGAGCTGCGCCGTATCGAAAACCGCTTCAACGGTTCGGTGAACCAGTACTTCCTGTGCGACCGCGGCCGCTTTGGCTACGGTTACGTCAACCGCACGGACCGCCCGCGCCAGCCACAACTGGCCGACGGCACCAAGCTGGGTCTGGACGCCGCCCTGGACAAGGCCGCCGACCTGCTGCGCGGCCGCACCATCGTCGGCATCGGTTCGCCACGCGCCAGCCTCGAAAGCAACTACGGCCTGCGTGAGCTGGTCGGTGCCGAGTACTTCTACTCGGGCATGGAAGCTGGCGAGCTGGCCCGGGTGCGCCTGGCCCTGGACGTGCTGAACAACAGCCCGCTGCCGGTGCCGACCCTGCGCGACATCGAAGACCACGACGCCGTGTTCGTGCTGGGTGAAGACCTGACCCAGACCGCTGCCCGCGTCGCCCTGGCTGTGCGCCAGGCGACCAAGGGCAAGGCCGAGGCCATGGCCGAAGCGATGAAGGTGCAGCCTTGGCTCGACGCTGCCGTGAAGAACATCGGCCAGCACGCGCTGTACCCGCTGTTCATCGCTTCGCTGGCGCAAACCAAGCTGGACGACGTGGCTGAAGAGTGCGTGCACGCAGCCCCCGCCGACCTGGCCCGCCTGGGCTTCGCCGTGGCCCACGCCATCGACCCGAACGCCCCGGCCGTCGAAGGCCTGGACGCCGAAGCCAAAGCCCTGGCCCAGCGCATCGCCGACGCCCTGGTGGCCGCCAAGCGCCCATTGGTGGTAGCGGGCACTTCGCTGGCCGACCCGGCCCTGATCGAAGCCGCCGCCAACATCGCCAAGGCCCTGAAGCTGCGCGAGAAAAACGGCTCCCTGAGCCTGGTGGTGCCAGAGGCCAACAGCATCGGCCTGGCCATGCTCGGTGGCGAGTCGGTAGATGCCGCGCTGGACGCCGTCATCAGCGGCAAAGCCGATGCGATCGTGGTGCTGGAAAACGACCTGTACGCCCGCGTAGCGGCTGCCAAGGTCGACGCAGCCCTGGCGGCCGCCAAAGTGGTGATCGTCGCCGACCACTCGAAAACCTCGACGGTCGACCGCGCCCACCTGGTGTTGCCGGCCGCCTCGTTCGCCGAAGGCGACGGTACCCTGGTCAGCCAGGAAGGCCGTGCCCAGCGCTTCTTCCAGGTGTTCGACCCGCAGTACCTGGACAGCAGCATCCAGATCCACGAAGGCTGGCGCTGGATGCACGCCCTGCGTGCCACCCTGCTGAACAAGCCGGTCGACTGGACGCAACTGGACCACGTCACCAGCGCCTGTGCGGCTGCCGCGCCGCAACTGGCCGGCATCGTCAATGCCGCGCCAAGCGCCGCGTTCCGCATCAAGGGCATGAAGCTGGCCCGCGAGCCGCTGCGCTACTCCGGCCGTACCGCCATGCGCGCCAACATCAGCGTGCACGAGCCACGTACCCCGCAAGACAAGGACACCGCGTTCGCCTTCTCCATGGAAGGCTACTCGGGCTCGGCCGAACCGCGCCAGCAGGTGCCGTTCGCCTGGTCGCCGGGCTGGAACTCGCCACAAGCCTGGAACAAGTTCCAGGACGAGGTCGGTGGCCACCTGCGTGCTGGTGACCCGGGCGTGCGCCTGATCGAGTCGCAAGGCGACCGCCTGAACTGGTTCAGCGCCATTCCGGGCGCCTTCAACCCGGCCCGTGGCACCTGGACTGCCGTACCGTTCTTCCACCTGTTCGGCAGCGAAGAAAGTTCCTCGCGCGCCGCCCCGGTGCAACAGCGTATTCCGGCGGCCTACGTGGCCCTGGCCAAGTCCGAGGCCGACCGCCTGGGCGTCAACGAAGGTGCGCTGCTGAGCCTGACCGTTGCCGGTGTGGCCCTGCGCCTGCCGCTGCGTATCAATGAAGAGCTGGGCGCTGGCCTGGTCGCGCTGCCGAAAGGCCTGGCCGGCATTCCGCCTGCCATCTTCGGTGCACCCGTCGAAGGTCTGCAGGAGGCAGCACAATGAGCTGGTTCACCCCCGAAGTGATCGATGTGATCATCCAGGTCGTCAAGGCTATCGTGGTGCTGTTGGCCGTGGTGGTCTGCGGCGCGCTGCTCAGCTTCGTCGAACGCCGCTTGCTGGGCTGGTGGCAGGACCGCTACGGTCCGAACCGTGTCGGCCCGTTCGGCATGTTCCAGATCGCAGCCGACATGCTGAAGATGTTCTTCAAGGAAGACTGGAACCCGCCCTTCGTCGACAAGATGATCTTCACCCTGGCGCCAGTCGTGGCCATGAGCGCCCTGCTGATTGGCTTCTCGATCATCCCGATCACCCCGGGCTGGGGCGTCGCCGACCTGAACATCGGCCTGCTGTTCTTCTTCGCCATGGCCGGCCTGTCGGTCTACGCGGTGCTGTTTGCCGGCTGGTCGTCGAACAACAAGTACGCCCTGCTGGGCAGCTTGCGGGCGTCGGCCCAGACCGTGTCGTACGAAGTGTTCCTGGGCCTGGCGCTGATGGGCGTGGTGGTGCAGGTGGGCTCGTTCAACATGCGCGACATCGTCGAGTACCAGGCGCAGAACCTGTGGTTCATCATTCCGCAGTTCTTCGGCTTCTGCACCTTCTTCATCGCTGGCGTGGCCGTGACTCACCGTCACCCGTTCGACCAGCCGGAAGCGGAACAGGAACTGGCCGACGGCTACCACATCGAGTATGCCGGCATGAAGTGGGGCATGTTCTTCGTCGGTGAGTACATCGGCATCATCCTCATCTCGGCGCTGCTGGTAACCCTGTTCTTCGGCGGCTGGCACGGCCCGTTCGGCATCCTGCCGCAACTGCCGTTCCTGTGGTTCGCATTGAAGACCGCGTTCTTCATCATGCTGTTCATCCTGCTGCGCGCCTCGATCCCGCGCCCACGCTATGACCAGGTGATGGACTTCAGCTGGAAGTTCTGCCTGCCGCTGACCCTGATCAATTTGCTGGTGACCGCTGCGCTCGTGCTCTACAACACGCCAGCCGTCGCGGCCCAGTGAGGATTTGACCCATGTTCAAGTATATCGGCGACATCGTTAAGGGCACCGGCACCCAGCTGCGCAGCCTGGCCATGGTGTTCTCCCACGGGTTTCGCAAACGCGACACCCTGCAGTACCCCGAAGAGCCCGTGTACCTGCCGCCGCGCTACCGCGGCCGCATCGTGCTCACCCGCGACCCCGACGGCGAGGAGCGCTGCGTAGCGTGCAACCTCTGCGCGGTGGCCTGCCCGGTCGGCTGCATCTCGCTGCAGAAAGCCGAAACCGAGGACGGCCGCTGGTACCCGGAGTTCTTCCGCATCAACTTCTCGCGCTGCATCTTCTGCGGCCTGTGTGAAGAAGCGTGCCCGACCACCGCGATCCAGCTGACTCCGGATTTCGAAATGGCCGAGTTCAAGCGTCAGGACCTGGTGTACGAGAAAGAAGATCTGCTGATCTCCGGCCCCGGCAAGAACCCTGACTACAACTTCTACCGTGTTGCGGGTATGGCCATCGCTGGCAAGCCGAAAGGCGCTGCACAGAACGAAGCCGAGCCGATCAACGTGAAGAGCTTGCTCCCATAAGGACAGAAAGATGGAATTCGCTTTCTACTTCGCATCCGGGATTGCCGTGGTGTCCACCCTTCGGGTGGTGACCGGCACCAACCCCGTGCACGCCTTGCTTTACCTGATCATTTCGCTGATTTCCGTGGCCATGATCTTCTTCTCCCTGGGTGCGCCGTTCGCCGGTGCCCTGGAAGTGATCGCCTACGCCGGCGCCATCATGGTGCTGTTCGTGTTCGTGGTGATGATGCTCAACCTCGGGCCGGCTTCGGTGGCCCAGGAGCGCGGCTGGCTCAAGCCCGGCATCTGGGCCGGGCCGGTCATCCTTGGCGCCCTGCTGCTGGCAGAGCTGCTGTACGTGCTGTTCGTCACCCCGAGCGGCGCCGGCATCAGCGGTACCACCGTGGGCCCGAAAGCCGTGGGGGTCAGCCTGTTCGGCCCCTACCTGCTGGTGGTCGAACTGGCGTCGATGCTGCTGCTGGCGGCAGCTGTGACCGCCTTCCACCTGGGCCGCAACGAGGCGAAGGAGTAAATCATGGGTGCTATCCCTCTCGAACATGGCCTGGCAGTCGCCGGCATCCTGTTCTGCTTAGGTCTGGTTGGCCTGATGGTCCGCCGCAACATCCTCTTCGTGCTCATGAGCCTGGAAGTCATGATGAACGCCTCTGCCCTGGCGTTCGTCGTCGCCGGGGCCCGTTGGGTCCAGCCCGACGGCCAGGTGATGTTCATTCTGGTGATCAGCCTGGCAGCTGCCGAGGCCAGCATTGGCCTGGCCATCCTGCTGCAGCTGTACCGCCGGTTCCACACTCTCGACATCGATGCTGCCAGTGAGATGCGCGGATGAACCTTCTCTTCCTGACTTTCGTCTTTCCCCTCATCGGCTTCCTGCTGCTGTCGTTCTCGCGCGGACGGTTCTCGGAGAACCTGTCCGCGCTGATCGGCGTCGGCTCGGTAGGCCTGTCGGCGGCCACGGCCGCCTACGTCATCTGGCAATTCAACGTCGCCCCACCTGAAGGCGGCGCTTACAGCCAGTTGCTGTGGCAGTGGATGTCGGTGGACGGCTTCGCGCCGAACTTCACCCTGTACCTGGACGGCCTGTCGGTCACCATGCTCGGCGTGGTCACCGGTGTCGGCTTCCTGATCCACCTGTTCGCCTCCTGGTACATGCGTGGCGAAGCCGGCTACTCGCGCTTCTTCTCGTACACCAACCTGTTCATCGCCAGCATGCTGTTCCTGATCCTTGGCGATAACCTGCTGTTCATCTACTTCGGCTGGGAAGGCGTGGGCCTGTGCTCGTACCTGTTGATCGGCTTCTACTACAGCAACCGCAACAACGGTAATGCCGCGCTCAAGGCATTCATCGTCACCCGCATCGGCGACGTGTTCATGGCCATCGGCCTGTTCATCCTGTTCGCCCAGCTGGGTACCTTGAACGTGCAGGAGCTGCTGGTGCTGGCACCACAGAAATTCCAGGCGGGCGACACCTGGATGGTGCTGGCAACGCTGATGCTGCTGGGCGGTGCGGTGGGTAAATCGGCCCAGCTGCCACTGCAGACCTGGCTGGCGGACGCGATGGCCGGCCCGACCCCGGTTTCGGCACTGATCCACGCCGCGACCATGGTGACTGCGGGCGTGTACCTGATCGCCCGTACCAACGGCCTGTTCCTGCTGGCACCCGACATCCTGCACCTGGTAGGCGTGGTCGGTGGCGTGACCCTGGTACTGGCCGGCTTCGCTGCGCTGGTGCAAACCGACATCAAGCGTATCCTCGCCTACTCGACCATGAGCCAGATCGGCTACATGTTCCTGGCCTTGGGCGTCGGTGCCTGGGACGCGGCGATCTTCCACCTGATGACCCACGCGTTCTTCAAGGCACTGCTGTTCCTGGCCTCCGGTGCGGTGATCGTTGCCTGCCACCACGAGCAGAACATCTTCAAGATGGGCGGCCTGTGGAAGAAACTGCCCCTGGCCTATGCCAGCTTCGTGGTCGGTGGCGCGGCCCTGGCCGCCCTGCCGATCGTGACGGTAGGCTTCTACTCCAAGGACGAGATCCTCTGGGAAGCCTTCGCCAGCGGCAACACCGGCCTGCTGTACGCCGGCCTGGTGGGCGCGTTCATGACCTCGCTGTACACCTTCCGCCTGATCTTCATCGCCTTCCACGGCGAAGCCAAGACCGAAGCGCATGCCGGCCACGGCATCAGCCACTGGCTGCCGCTGGGCGTACTGATCGTGCTGTCGACCTTCATCGGTGCCTGGATCACCCCACCGCTGGCCGGCGTGCTGCCTGAAAGCGCCGGCCATGCCGGTGGCGCCGCCAAGCACGCGCTGGAAATCACCTCGGGGTCGATCGCCATTGCCGGTATCCTGCTGGCAGCCCTGCTGTTCCTGGGCAAGCGCAGCTTCGTCAGTGCGGTGGCCAACAGCAGCATCGGCCGCGTGCTTTCGGCCTGGTGGTTCGCTGCCTGGGGCTTCGACTGGATCTACGACAAGCTGTTCGTCAAACCTTACCTGCTGATCAGCCACATGCTGCGCAAGGATCCGGTTGACCGCGGCATTGGCCTCATCCCTCGCCTGGCTCGCGGCGGCCACGTCGCCATGAGCAAGACCGAGACAGGCCAACTGCGCTGGTACACCGCCTCGATCGCCGTTGGCGCAGTGCTGGTACTCGGCGCTGTGGTAGTGGCTGCGGTATGACCATGAACTTTGCGAACCTTGCGACCCTGCAAAAGGAAACGAACCCGTCATGATTTTGCCTTGGCTGATCCTGATCCCCTTCATCGGCGGCTTCCTGTGCTGGCTGGGTGAGCGCTTCGGCGCCACCCTGCCGCGCTGGATCGCGCTGCTGACCATGTCCCTGCTGCTAGGCATCGGCCTGTGGCTGTGGGCTCACGGCGATTACACCCTCGCCCCCGCACCTGGCGCCGAACCGGCCTGGGCCCTGGAATACAAAGTCCAGTGGATCCAGCGCTTCGGCATCAGCATCCACCTGGCCCTCGATGGCCTCTCGCTGCTGATGATCCTGCTTACCGGCCTGCTCGGTGTGCTGTCGGTCCTGTGCTCGTGGAAAGAAATCCAGCGTCACGTCGGCTTCTTCCACCTCAACCTGATGTGGATCCTGGGCGGCGTGGTCGGTGTGTTCCTGGCACTGGACCTGTTCCTGTTCTTCTTCTTCTGGGAAATGATGCTGGTGCCGATGTACTTCCTCATCGCGCTCTGGGGTCACAGCTCGGCAGATGGCAAGAAGACCCGGATCTACGCGGCGACCAAGTTCTTCATCTTCACCCAGGCCAGCGGCCTGATCATGCTGGTGGCGATCCTTGGCCTGGTCCTGGTCAACTACAACACCACCGGCGTGCTCACCTTCAACTACAGCGACCTGCTCAAGGCCCAGTTGCCTGCGGGCGTGGAATACCTGCTGATGCTGGGCTTCTTCATCGCCTTTGCGGTGAAGCTGCCGGTGGTGCCGTTCCACTCCTGGTTGCCTGACGCTCACGCCCAGGCGCCCACTGCAGGTTCCGTGGACCTGGCCGGTATCCTGCTGAAGACTGCGGCCTATGGCCTGCTGCGCTTCGCCCTGCCGCTGTTCCCGAACGCCTCGGCCGAGTTCGCGCCGATTGCCATGACCCTGGGCCTGATCGGCATCTTCTACGGTGCGTTCCTGGCTTTCGCGCAAACCGACATCAAGCGCCTGATCGCCTTCTCCAGCGTCTCGCACATGGGCTTCGTGCTGATCGGTATCTACTCCGGCAGCCAGCAGGCCCTGCAAGGCGCGGTAATCCAGATGCTGGCCCACGGCCTGTCGGCTGCCGCGCTGTTCATCCTGTCGGGCCAGCTGTACGAGCGCCTGCACACCCGTGACATGCGCCAGATGGGCGGCCTGTGGCACCGTATCGCCTACCTGCCCGCCATCAGCCTGTTCTTCGCCGCTGCCTCGCTGGGCCTGCCCGGCACCGGCAACTTCGTCGGCGAGTTCCTGATCCTGCTCGGCAGCTTCGTGCATGTACCGTGGATCACCGTGATCGCCACCACCGGCCTGGTATTTGGCTCGGTGTACTCGCTGATCATGATCCACCGCGCCTACTTCGGCCCGGCCAAGAGCGACACCGTACTGGCCGGCATGGACGGTCGCGAGCTGATCATGGTGCTGGGCCTTGCGGTCCTGCTGATCCTGCTGGGCGTGTATCCGCAGCCATTCCTCGACACCTCTGCCGCCACCATGAGTGGTGTGCAGCAGTGGCTCGGCTCCGCTTTCACTCAACTCGCTTCGGCCCGGTAAGAGCGCTATGGAATTCACCACTCAACACTTCATCGCATTGGCGCCGATGCTGATCACCACCATCACCACGGTGGTGGTGATGCTGGCGATCGCCTGGAAGCGCAACCACTCGCAAACCTTCCTGCTGTCCACCGTGGGCCTGAACCTGGCGCTGCTGTCGATCCTGCCGGTGCTGAAGGTGGCACCGTTGGCGGTCACCCCGCTGCTGACCATCGACAAGTTCGCCTGCCTGTACATGGCGATCATCCTGGTGGCCACGCTGGCTTGCGTCACCCTGGCCCACGCCTACCTGGGCGAAGGCTCCAAAGGCTTCCCGGGCAACCGTGAAGAGCTCTACCTGCTGCTGCTGATGTCGGCACTCGGTGGCCTGGTGCTGGTCAGCGCCAACCACCTGGCGGGGCTGTTCATCGGCCTGGAGCTGCTGTCGGTGCCGGTCTACGGCCTGGTGGCCTATGCGTTCTTCAACAAGCGCTCGCTGGAAGCCGGTATCAAGTACATGGTGCTGTCGGCCGCCGGTTCAGCGTTCCTGCTGTTCGGCATGGCCTTGCTGTACGCCGACGCCGGCAGCCTGAGCTTCGACCAGATCGGCAAGGCCCTGGCGGCTACCAGCATGCCAAGCCTGGTGGCCCAACTGGGCCTGGGCATGATGCTGGTCGGCCTGGCCTTCAAGCTGTCGCTGGTACCTTTCCACCTGTGGACCCCGGACGTGTACGAAGGCGCCCCGGCGCCGGTTGCCGCATTCCTGGCAACCGCCAGCAAGGTCGCGGTATTCGCCGTGGTCGTGCGCCTGTTCATGCTCTCCCCTGCTGCCAGCAGCGGCGTGCTGAGCACCGTACTGGCGGTCATCGCCGTTGCCTCCATCCTGGTCGGTAACCTGCTGGCGCTGACCCAGAGCAACCTCAAGCGCCTGCTCGGTTACTCGTCCATCGCCCACTTCGGTTACCTGCTCATCGCCCTGATCGCCAGCAAGGGCCTGGCCCTGGAAGCCATGGGCGTGTACCTGGTCACCTACGTGATCACCAGCCTGGGCGCCTTCGGGGTCATCACCCTGATGTCCTCGCCCTATGGCGGCCGTGACGCCGATGCCCTGTACGAATACCGCGGCCTGTTCTGGCGCCGCCCGTACCTGACTGCAGTGCTGACCGTGATGATGCTGTCGCTGGCGGGCATCCCGCTGACCGCCGGTTTCATCGGCAAGTTCTACATCATCGCCACCGGTGTCGAGTCGCACCTGTGGTGGCTGGTTGGTGCCCTGGTGATCGGCAGCGCCATCGGCGTGTACTACTACCTGCGTGTCATGGTCACCCTGTACCTGGTCGAGCCGAACCTGCGTCGCCACGACGCACCGCTGAAGTGGGAGCAGCGCACCGGTGGCGTCATGCTGCTGGCCATCGCCATTCTTGCTTTCGTACTGGGTGTGTACCCGCAACCCCTGCTGGAAATGGTCCAGCAAGCCGGCCTGCAACTGATCGGCTGATTGCCCTGGCAATGAAAACACCCCGCTGATGCGGGGTGTTTTTTTATGTGCGTGTTTTAGGTCGCTGAGCATGCCAGCTCATTCACCACGGCTACCCAGCCCTGCGCCCGGCAGGGCCGCCTTGCGCAAATCACCATTGGCTGAAGGCAGGTAGACTTCCGGGTTGGGCATGCCGCTGGGCGACAGTTCATGGGTCATTTCGAATTCGGCACGTACCGACCAGCCACAGGCCTCGGTTGTGCATTGCAAATAAGCAATGCGCAGGAAAATATGGCGACCTTCACTGGTGCGGATGCGCATCCTGCTGTGGCAGTGCGGGCAGACAAGCTTGTAAGTACTCACGGCAAGTACCTGCAAGCACTGTTCAGGTGCAACTTCAGTGAGAATGCTCGCCGGAGTGTGTCAGTATTGGCCACAAAATCGGGACTATTCTTCAGTTTGGTGTTTCTCATTGCAGAAATGCTCCTTAAAACGCAGGGCTGTATTCATAACGAGTAGTTTAAGCCCATGGAATATCATTAAACCAGTCATGGATATTTGTTATGAGTACTCACGTACTGGCTGCGGTGCTCACGCGGCTCAAGCTTCTAACTGGCGCGCAGTCCGACGCCGATCTTTCGCGCGCACTGTCGGTGAGCCCGCAGACGCTCAGCAGCTGGAAGGTGCGCGATAGCATTCCCTATTCCCTTTGCATCGAGATCGCCAGGCAACATGCCTGCTCGCTGGACTGGCTTCTGCTCGGCCATGGCGAGCAGGCCCCGGCAAGCCGGGGCCTGACGGGTTGGGAAGCCGATGTGCTCGAGCGCCTGCGCACCTTGTCCCCCAGCGACCGCCAAGCCATCTTGCTGTTCATCGAAGACAAGCAGCGAATCCGGCAACTGGAACAGCGGTTGAGCGAGCTGGCGGGTTAACCCCGCTTACGCCAGCGCTGGATCAGTTCACGCGGGTCGAGGGTGTCGACCAGCACCATGACCTTCAGGCTGACCGGAATGACGATTACCGCTGCCACAAAACCGGCCATGCCACGTGACAGCAAGGGCACCGACTCCGAAATCAGCGGCTCGAACAAATGGCCCACGCCTACGGTGACGAACACCAGCAAGAGTTTCTTGGCCAGTGTCAGCCGCTTGGCGGTGTTGGTGATCAACCGGTCGCGTGCGGCACTGACCAGCAACGCCCCCAGCAACGCGGCGAACAACACATTGCCATCCACTCCCAGCATCTGCGCCAGGGTTGAACCCAAGTGGTCGCAGAACCATTGTTCAGGCATGTTTCAGCCCTCGTCGCGGTCCTGCAAGGCAAGGCGCGGAACCCAAGGTATGCAGGATCGCGGCTTCGACAAAACGGGTGTAACACACGTGCAAGGCGCGCCCATGGTCATGCCCGGCCACGTCCTCGAGGCGTTGGTAGCCCCGCTCACGCAGTGCCGCTCGCCAGCGGGCGAACTCGCTTGCCGCGGCAATCACGGCACAGCGCGCGGCCACCTCCAGCGCCGCATCACTGACTGGCTGCTGCAGCTTCAGCCGTTCATGCAACCTGCCCAAGTCCACCCGCGGCCAGAACGGGTCGTGGCTATCGGCAATGCGTGGTAGGCGATCGGTACTCATGCGTCACCTCCTCATTGCTCGGCCAGCATGCCGTAACGAATAGCCTTGATCACTGCAGCTACCCGGGTGGGCACATCGAATTTGCGCAGGATGTTGGACACGTGGAAATTCACGGTCGACTCCTTGCACGCCAGGATCTGCCCGATTTCCCAGGAACTCTTGCCATAGGCGCACCACAGCAGCACCTGCTGTTCACGTGGTGTCAGGCGCACCGGGGCGTCCGCCAGAGGGTGCTGCGAATGTCGAGCGTTGTCGGTCATGTTTGAACTCCACGGGTGAGTGAGCACGGCACGCTTGCCGATCTGCGTTCACCTTACGAAGCCCGGGCGGCAGCCTCCATCGCCGCCGCTTGTAAAGAACTTTCGTACAAAAGCGTCTGACGAAAGCAGCGGGAAAATGAGTGCTTTTCTTCGTGCTCCCGGCGGCATTTCGCTCGTCTCAACGCCGTTGTCCATTCGCTTTTCGCCTGGAGTCGTACAATGCGTCGCGTTATGCCCCTGTCATCCTGCCTGGGCCTGCTGGCTGCCATGGGCGCCACCCAGCCCGTCGTGGCGGCACCCTCGGTCGAGCTCGACCAGGTGCTGATCACCGACGAGGAGCAGACCGAACTGACGGCCGCCACCCAGCGCCTGCGCGAAATATCGGGCGCCAGCAACCTGGTGGACATGCAACGCGTCGGCCAAGGCCGGGTGGCCAGCAACCAGGACGTGCTGGCCTACCAGCCCGGTGTGTTCGCACAATCGGCAGGCAACGACGGGATCAAGTTGTCGATCCGCGGCTCAGGCCTCAATCGTGCCCCGGGGGCACATGGCTCTGGCATCTACACGATGTTCGACGGGCTGCCATTGACCGGCCCGGGGGGCACCCCCTACGAGCTGTTCGAACCCTTGTGGCTAAGCCGCGCGGAAGTGTTGCGCGGCGCCAACGGCTTCGATCTGGGCGCGCTGGCACTGGGTGGCGCGATCAACTACGTCACCCACACCGGCTATGACGCTGCACCGCTGCAGGTGCGCTACGAGGTGGGCAGCCGCGGCTACCAGCATCGGCATATCAGCTCGGGCCAGGTGCTGGGCGACCTCGACTACTACGTCGCGTTGACCGATGCCGAATACGACGGTTACCAGGCTCACAGCAGCGGCAGTGCCAAGGGCGTGGCTGCCAATGTCGGCTACCGCTTCAACCCCAACCTCGAAACGCGCTTCTACCTGCGCTACCGGGAAACCGAGAACGAACTGGCCGGGCGCCTGACCAAGGACCAGATCAAACACCACCCTCGGGCGGCCAACCCGGCCTACCTGGCCCGTGACGATAGCCGCCCGCAACCGGGCAGCACCTGGGTAGGCAACAAGACTACCTTCTACCTCGACGATGACGCGCGGGTGGAAGCCGGCCTGGTCTACCACGACTACCCCATGGACCTGCGCGAAGGGCCGATGCGCCTGAAGGTGGCCTATACCGACGTCAGCGGCACGCTCAACTATTCGCGCCGCGACAGCCTGTACGGCCACGAGAGCAAGACCACCCTCGGCTGGCGCACCACCAAACACCTGCCAAACAGCGGCGCCTCGCAGTTCGCCCGCACTGGCGACGTGTTCGGTGCAAGGACGCGGGACTTCACCTACCAGGGCTCCGATACCGTGCTGCATGCTGGCAATGACCTGGAACTGGTGCCCAACCTGTGGCTGACCACCGGCCTGGCCATGATCTACACCCGGCGTGAAAGCGACGTCACCTACCCTGCCGAGGGCGGCAAAGTGAGCATGCATGACTGGGATTACGCCCCCCGTGTGGGCTTGCGCTACGACCTTCGGCCGGACCTGCAGGTGTATGGTAACCTCAGCCGTTCGGTCGAGCCGCCACACCCCTGGTCGCTGATCTGGAGCGCACCGAGTACTGGCGGCAAACAGATCCAGCCGATCAAAATGCAGAACCAGACTGCAACCACCCTGGAAGTGGGCGCACGTGGCGATTCGGCCATCGGCCGCTGGGACCTGGCCTGGTACTACGCACAGGTGCGCCACGAACTGCTCGCCGTGGAAGTGGTGCCGAACTTCACCTCCGAGTTCAATGCCAGCGCCACAGTGCACCAAGGTGTGGAAGCCGGCCTCGTCAGCACCTTGTGGGAACGCGCAGGCACGGGCAAGTTGAGCCTGCGCCAGGCCTATACATTCAGTGATTTCCACTACCGCGATGACGAGGCGTTCGGTGACAATCGCCTGCCTGGCATCCCCATGCACTATTACCAGGCCGAGCTGCGCTACGACTGGCCGAACGGTTTCCATGCCGGGGTGAATACCCAGCTGGCATCCAAGGTTCAGGTGGACTACACCAACAGCTACCACGCTGATGAATATGCCCTGCTCGGCGCGCGTATCGGTTGGGATTCACCCCGCCAGGACTGGCAAACCTGGCTGGACCTGCGCAACCTCACCAACCAGCGTTATGCAGCGACGGTGACGCCCGCCTACAACGATGCCGGTAATGACAATGCGCGCTCCACCCCGGGCGAAGGCTTTAGCGTATACGCCGGGGTTTCCTACAGCTTCCGCTAACGCATGGCGCCCCTTGCAGCAGCGGGCCAGGCCACTGCGGCAAGGGGCATCCCACGAGTGGGTTGGCGGTTCAGACCGACCGGTTCAGCTTCACCCATGAAGCAAACTTGTCGATGAAGGCCTGCAGGAATGGCCGGGTCTTGTCGTTGAGCTTGCCCGACTCGTCGAACAGGTTGGCGGCACCGCCAATGTAGGCTTCGGGCATCTGCATGCACGGCATGTCCAGAAATACCAGCGCCTGGCGCACGGCATGGTTGGCACCAAATCCGCCGATAGCCCCTGGCGAAACGCTCACCACCGCAGTGGGCTTGCCGCTCCAGGCACTGTGCCCGTAAGGCCGCGAGCCAACGTCAATGGCGTTCTTCAGGCAGCCGGGGACCGAGCGATTGTATTCAGGGGTGACGAACAGCACGGCATCGCTACGGCGGATCTCCTCGCGAAACCGTGTCCAGGACTGAGGAGCGCCTTCGGCCTCGACATCCTCGTTGTACAGCGGCAGATCGCCAATTTCGACGATTTTCAGGGCAAGACTGGACGACGCCAGCTCCGCAAGCGCGCGGGCGACCTTACGGTTGTAGGACTCCTTGCGCAAGCTACCGACAACAACCGCAACCGAATACACCTGGCTCATGGCAATTTCCTACCTATACGGGTTAAAGGACGTTGTAGTTATAGATGACCGTTTCTCGCCGCTTTGGTTTTTTTTCATCGACGCGAAAACTTCCAGCCCTCCTGCACGGTCTATGACTACAGACATTTCCTACGTATTTCAGAGGTTTCCACCCAAATGGCAGCAGTAATGGTCGGCCAATTCCACGCCCGTGACGCCGAAGGCCGCATCTACCCCGTGCACGAGTTCCAGGAGTCGACCCTGCAACTTGACGGCAGCACACTGGGCGCCCCCATCACAACCTACCGCCTGGCCATCGGCGACAAGGTCAATTACCTGGGTGAAAACCGCTTCGAGCTGGCCCGCAGCGGTGTCGAGCTCATTCGCATTCCGTGAAGCAAGCCGTGGCGCATGGCCGGTGATGGATGACCGGCAGCAGCAAGACAGATAGCCACAATCAGCCGGCAGCTGACTCGGTCAGCACCTGCCACATCGAAGGCCCGCCTGCCGATTTGGCTATGGCTGCCAACCGCTCGGCATGCGCTTCCAGCTCTTGGGCATTGGCCATGATCACGCGCCCCGGCGCTCGCCCGGTGATCCGGCGGATTTCGCTGCCGCCGCCAACCTCCCCGTCACCCTCGGCATCCGCCCCATGACCGGCCAGCGACAGGCTGGTCTGGCCACCGGTCATCGCCAGGTAGACGTCGGCCAGCAGTTCCGAGTCGAGCAGTGCGCCGTGCAGCTCACGGCCCGAGTTGTCGATATCGTAGCGTTTGCACAGCGCATCGAGGCTGTTGCGCTGCCCCGGGTGGCGCGAACGCGCCAGCAGCAAGGTGTCGAGAACGGTGCAGTACTGCGACACGTCCGCGCGATGCTGCTGGCCCAGCAAGGCGAATTCGTTGTTGATGAAGCCTACGTCGAACGCCGCGTTGTGGATGACCAGCGTGGCGCCCTGGATGAACTCGAAGAACTCATCGGCCACATCGGCGAAGCGCGGCTTGCCGACCAGAAACGCGTCGGTGATGCCGTGGACGTTGATCGCCCCCTCGTCACTTTCGCGGTCCGGCTGCAGGTAGACATGGAAATGCCGCCCGGTCAGCCGCCGGCCGATCATCTCGACACAGCCGATTTCGATGATCCGGTGACCTTCGCCAACCGGCATACCCGTGGTCTCGGTATCGAGAATCACGTACCGTTTATCTTGCTGCTGCTCCACGCCGGGTGCTCCAACTTGCATCAGTTACAAAGCGGCGATTGTACCCCAGCTCAACGCTGGGCGCGCACCTCATCGACCCCACGGTTGGCCAACTGGTCGGCCCGTTCGTTGCCGGGGTGGCCGATGTGCCCGCGTACCCACTTCCAGGTGACCTTGTGGCGGTTGACCTGCTCATCGAGCAGTTGCCACAGGTCGGCGTTTTTTACCGGCTCCTTGGCCGCGGTTTTCCAGCCGCGCTTCTTCCAATTGACCATCCACTCGTTGATGCCCTTCATCACATATTGCGAGTCGGTGGTCAGCACGACTTCGCATTCACGCTTGAGCGACATCAGCCCCTGGATCGCCGCCATCAGCTCCATGCGGTTGTTGGTGGTTTCACGTTCGCCGCCCCACAGTTCCTTCTCGACGCCCTTGTAGATCATCAGCACCCCCCAGCCACCCGGGCCAGGGTTGCCCTTGCAGGCACCATCGGTAAACATTTCGACGCTATCGCTCATGTACCACTCTTGAATTCAGTGCTTGTCAGTTTCAGGGTTGGCTGCCGTGCGGTTGACCTTGGCCAGCGGCAGCGGCAGCAGCTTGCCCATGGGCTCGCGACGCTGCTGACGCAGGGGCCGCAGCCCTACCACCATCTTGCGCGCCACCAGCAGGTAGACCCCACCACCGGCACCTTGCCAGCCGCCGGCCAGCCGCTCCCAGCCTTGCAGGCGCTGCTGCCAGGCCGGTGAGGCAAGCGGCGGACGATAGCACCCGAAGCGGCGTTTCTCCAGCGCGAAGCCCAGCAGGTTGAGCCAGTCGCCAACCCGCGACGCCGAGATGCAGCGCGCCTTGCGCAAGGCGCCATGGCTGAAGAAATGGCGCATGCCCCAACTGCTCCACGGGTTGATGCCCACGATCAGCAAGTGCCCACCCGGGCGCACGGCACTGGCTGCCTCGCGCAGCAGGCCATGCGGGGACAGGCAGAAGTCCAGGCCATGCTGCAGCACCACCACGTCGGCAGCATGCTCGCTCAGCGGCCAGGCCTGTTCCTCGCAGACAATTTCAACCCCCGGCAACGGCGCACCAAGGCGCACATTGCGCTGCACCTGGGGTGCCTGGGGCGGTGCTTCGGCGCAGGGCCCGTAATGCACCAGGTAACCGCCAAAAAAGCGCCCCAGCTCTTCCTCCAGCAGTTGGTCTTCTTCCTTGAGCATCAGTTGGCCGAGTGGGCCATTGAACCACTCACGGGCCAGGCTGATCAGCTCGACCCAGTCCGGATCGGCCTGGGCAAAGGCTTGGTCGGTCATTGCGCTCTCCCTCGAAGGTTCTCCCGCCGCGCCATCGCGGCTAAGATGCCTTTATGTGCCACGCTAGGTGAATCGGATCCGCACCATGATACAGATCGATGCTCTTCCCGCTTTCTCCGACAACTACATCTGGTTGTTACAGGATACTGCCAAACGCCGTTGTGCGGTGGTCGACCCCGGCGACGCCGGCCCGGTGGAGCGTTGGCTGGCCGCCAACCCCGGCTGGGCGTTGAGCGACATCCTCATTACCCACCACCACAACGACCACGTCGGCGGCGTGGCACGGCTCAAGCAACTGACCGGCGCGCGGGTCTGTGGCCCGGCCAACGAGCAGATTCCTTGCCGTGACCTGGCGCTGGACGAGGGCGCCGAGGTGGAAGTGCTGGGCGTGGTATTCCAAGTGCTGGCGGTGCCCGGCCACACCCTGGGCCATATCGCTTTCTTCAGTGACCAGCCGGCAACCCCGCTCCTGTTCAGCGGCGATACCCTGTTCGCGGCCGGTTGCGGGCGCATGTTCGAGGGCACGCCCGAGCAGATGCAACCCGCCCTGGCCCGCCTGGCTGCCCTGCCCGCGCACACCCAGGTGTACTGCGCCCACGAATACACGCTTGCCAACCTGCGCTTCGCCAGGGCCGTCGAGCCCGACAACCGGCATGTGCAGCAGCGCTTCGACGAGGTGACCCGGTTGCGCGCCGACCAGCGCATCACATTGCCGACAACAATTGGCCTGGAGCGCCTGACCAACCCTTTTTTGCGCACCTCTGAAACATTAGTTAAACAAAAAGCAGACGAATGGAAGGGACATTCCAACGCTACGCATGTCGCTGTTTTTGCTGCCTTGAGGTCTTGGAAAGACACCTTCTGATAACCGCAAGATATATCGCAATCTGTGTTCAACGGTTGACCCGGCCCGGAGCGGTTTCTAGAATCGCCGAAATTTTTTGCCCGGATACCTGTCTCAGCCGATGTCTTCCCGTAGCCGCAGAACCTCTCATTCAGTCGCACTGACGCGCCTGGCCCAAATCAGTGCGCTGGCTCTGGCCGCCACTCTGGTGGGTTGCCAGAGCACCCGTCAGCTCGACGAATCCGATAGCGTTCGCGCGCACAACTACCAGGCGCGGATCAAGCACAAGCCCGCGCCGCTGCTGGTCAAGCCGGCCGAGCAGGCGCCACAGGACGTGTGGGAGCGCATGCGCCAGGGCTTTGCCCTGCAGGACAGCATCGACGTCAACCCGCGCATCGAGCAACAGCGTTTGTGGTTCGCCAGCAACCCCACCTTCATCGAAAGCGCTGGCGAGCGCGGCAGCCTGTACCTGCACTACATCGTCGAGCGCCTCGAGGAGCGTGACATGCCCCTGGAGCTGGCGCTGCTGCCAGCCATCGAAAGCGCCTACAACCCGATGGCGTATTCGCGGGCCAGCGCCGCAGGCATGTGGCAGTTCATGCCGGCAACCGGTCGCCACTTCAACCTGCGCCAGACCAATTTCTATGACGGCCGCCGCGACATTACGGCCTCGACCAATGCTGCGCTGGACTACCTGACCCGCCTGCATGACATGTTCAACGGCGACTGGCTGCTGGCCCTGGCCGCCTACAACGCCGGCGAAGGCACGGTCAGCCGCGCCATCGAGCGCAACGAGAAGCTTGGCCTGCCGACCGACTACTGGAACCTGCCACTGCCGCAGGAAACCCGTGACTACGTACCCAAGTTGCTGGCGCTGTCGCAGGTGGTGTCCACGCCTGAAGCCTATGGCGTCAATCTCACCCCGATCGCCAACGAACCGTACTTCGAAGCAGTGGCGATCAACGAACGCTTGGACCTGACCCGGGTTGCCGCCTTCGCCAACATCGACGAGGACGAGCTGATCCAGCTCAACCCGGCGTTCAAGAAACGCATGACCGTCGATGGCCCGAAACAGCTGCTGGTGCCAACCGCCAAAGCACAGCTGCTCAGTGCCAGCCTGTCCAACCTCAACCCCGAGCAACTGGTCAGCCTGCAACCGCCAAAAGCCGCATTCGCCCGCGCCGTGGCCGAAGCCAAGGCACCGGTGGCCACGCGTAGCTACCGGGTCAAGCGGGGTGACAACCTCGGTGCCATCGCCAAGGCCAACCGCGTATCGATCAAGGACATCAAGCGCTGGAACCGCCTGTCCGGCAACAACCTGCGCGCTGGCCAGGTCCTGGCCCTGCGCGGCGGCAACGCCCCGAGCGCCGCCGGCAATCGCGTAGCGGCGTCGGCGCAGCGCTCTACCCAGTACAAGGTGCGCAAGGGTGACTCGCTGTACCTGGTGGCCAAGCGCTTCAACGTGGAAATGAAGCACCTCAAGCGCTGGAACCCGCGCAGCGGTCATGCCCTCAAGCCCGGGCAGACCCTGACCGTCTACGTCGGGCATTGAAAGTCGCAAGCTGCAAGCTGCAAGAAAAAAGCAATTCGCGTACACCGCCGCTTTTTCTTGAAGCTTGAAGCTTGAAGCTTGCCGCTCTCTTTTTCCCACCCCCCCAAGCTGTTACTGTACGCCGACAAAAGCCCAACGCCTCTGGATCGGATGCCGACTTGATACGTCCCCTCCTGCTGTCAATCAGCCTGGCCTTGAGCTTTCCCGCAGTCGCGATGGTGAGCGAAAGCCACGGATACGCGCAGTTCGGCACGCTCAAGTACCCAGCCACGTTCACCCACTTCGACTGGGTCAACCCGCAAGCGCCCAAAGGCGGCACGTTGCGGGCGATGGCCTTTGGCACCTTCGACACCCTCAACCCCTATACCTTCAAGGGGTCGAGCCCGGTTACCACGCCCAACTTCCAGCAGTACGGCATCAGCGAGCTCAACGAGCCGCTGATGGTCGGTACCGGCCAATACGACCCGTCCGGCGACGAGCCCACCTCCAGCTACGGCCTGATTGCCCGCTCGGTGGAATACAGCGAGGACCGTAGCTGGGTGGTGTTCAACCTGCGCCCGGAAGCCCGCTGGCATGACGGCAAGCCGATCACCTCGGCAGACGTGGCCTTCTCCTACCGCACGTTGCTCAAGGACGGCCACCCGATCTACCGCACCAACCTGCAGGAGGTGCAGCGGGTCGACATCCTCGGCCCGCTGCGCATCCGCTTCGTGTTCAAGCGCGCTGGCAACCCACTGCTCATCCTGCGCCTGGGCGAGATGCCAGTGCTGCCCAAGCACTACTGGCAGCACCGTGACTTCAAGGCCACTACCTTCGAGCCGCCATTGGGCAGTGGCCCGTACCGCATCACCGAGGTGCAGCCGGGGCGCCGGCTGGTGTTCGAGCGCGTCAAGCGTTACTGGGGCAAGGACCTGGCCGTCAACCGAGGCAAGTACAACTTCGATCGCGTGGAGTACGAATTCTACCGTGATGCCACCGTGGCCTTCGAAGCGTTCAAGGCCGGTGAATTCGACATCTATATCGAACACCAGGCGAAAAACTGGGCCAACGGCTACAACTTCCCGGCCGTGCGCCGTGGCCAGGTGATCAAGGCGCAGATCCCGCACCGCATCCCCACGCAAACCCAGGGCCTGTTCATGAACAGCCGCCGGGCGACCTTCAGCGACCCGCGGGTACGCCAGGCACTGGGGCTGATGCTCGACTTCGAGTGGACCAACCGCGCCCTGTTCAGCAACGCCTACCGGCGCTCGACCAGCTACTACCCCAACAGTGAGTTCGCCGCCAGTGGTGTGCCCACCGGCAAGGAATGGCTGCTGCTGGCCCCATTCCGTGACCAGTTACCCGCCAAACTGTTCAGCGAACCGTACCAGATCAGCCACACCGCCGGCCGTGGCGTCAGCCGCGAAACCTTGCGCCAGGCACTGGCCCTGCTCGCCGAGGCGGGGTGGAAGCTGAATGGCCAGCGCCTGGTCGACAGCAAAGGCCAGCAGTTGCGCATGGAGCTGTTGCTGGTAAACCCCAACCTTGAACGCATCCTGCAACCTTATGTCGAAAATCTGTCCAGCATCGGTATCGATGCGCGCTTGCGCACCGTGGACCGTGCCCAGTACAAACAACGCCTGGACCAGTTCGATTTCGACATGATTCTGATGACCCTCAATCAGACCCTGAGCCCCGGCCTGGAGCAGTGGTTGTACTTCCATTCGAGCCAGGCCGGCACCAAGGGCAGCAAGAACTATGCAGGGGTCAAGGACCCGGTGGTCGACCACCTGCTCGACACCCTGTTGGCCGCACGCACCCGCGACGACCAGGTGGCTGCCGCCCGCGCCCTGGACCGCGTCCTCTCATGGCAGTACTACATGATCCCCAACTGGTACCTGGACAACCATCGCCTGGCCTACCGCAACCGGTTCGCCTTCGTCACCACACCGCCCTATACCCTTGGGCTGAACAGCTGGTGGATAAAGACTTCGGAGAAAGCCCAATGATGCCAACGCACCGCTTGCGCCGGCTGGCTGGCAGCCTGTTGCTCGCCTGCCTGAGCCTTCCCGCCCTGGCCGCACCGCAACATGCCCTCACCCTGTACGACGAGCCGCCCAAATACCCTGCCGACTTCAAGCACTTCGACTACGTGAACCCCGAGGCGCCCAAGGGTGGCACCTTCCGCCAGTCCAGTTTCGGCGGGTTCGACAGCCTCAACCCGTTCATCAACAAGGGCGTGCCGGCCGAAAACATCAGCATCATCTACGACACCCTGATGCGCCAGAGCCAGGACGAACCCTTCACCGAATATGGCCTGGTCGCCGGCAAGATCGAGAAAGCCCCGGACAACAGCTGGGTGCGCTTCTACCTGCGCCCCGAAGCACGTTTCCACGATGGCCACCCCATGCGTGCCGATGACGTGGTGTTTACCTTCAACGCCCTGATCAAGGATGGTGCGCCGCTGTATCGTCAGTACTATGCCGACGTCGCCGAGGTGGTCGCCGAAGACCCGTTGAAAGTGCTGTTCAAGTTCAAGCACCGGAACAACCGTGAGCTGCCGCTGATCCTCGGCCAGTTGCCGGTGCTGCCCAAGCACTGGTACGAAAACCGCGACTTCAACCGCGGCAACCTGGAAATTCCACTGGGCAGCGGCCCGTACAAGGTGGCCGAGGTCAAGGCCGGGCGCTCAGTACGCTACGAGCGGGTCAAGGACTACTGGGCCAAGGACTTGCCGATCAACCGTGGGTTCTACAACTTCGATGTCATGACCTTCGACGCCTACCGTGACACTACCGTAGCCCTGCAAGCGCTCAAGGCCGGGGCGTTCGACTATGGCCTGGAAGTCAGCGCGAAAAACTGGGCCACCGCCTACGACGTGCCCGCCGTGCGCGAAGGCCGGCTGATCAAGGAAGAGCTGCCCAACGGCAACCCCACTGGCATGCAGGGCTTCATTTTCAACATCCGCCGGCCGGTATTCCAGGATGTGCGCGTACGCCACGCCTTGAGCCTGCTGCTGGACTATGAATGGACCAACAAGCAACTGTTCAACGGTGCCTACACCCGTACCGGCAGTTACTTCGAAAACTCGGAAATGGCCGCCCGTGGCTTGCCCAGCGCCAGCGAACTGAAGATCCTCGAGCCGCTGCGCGGCAAAGTACCCGACCAGGTGTTCACCGAGGCCTTCCACAACCCGGTCAGCGACGGCAGCGGCATGATCCGCGAGCAGCAGCGCCAGGCCTACAAGCTGCTGCAGGAGGCCGGCTGGAAAATCGTCGACGACAAGATGGTCGATGCCCAGGGCAAACCGGTAAGCATCGAGTTCCTGCTGGCGCAGACCGAGTTCGAACGCATCCTGCTGCCGTTCAAGCGCAACCTGGCTGACCTGGGTATCGAGCTGAACATCCGCCGGGTCGATGTCTCACAGTATATCACCCGCCTGCGCTCACGCGATTTCGACATGATCGTCGGCGGCTATCCGCAGTCCAACTCGCCCGGCAACGAGCAGCGCGAATTCTGGTCCAGTGCCGCCGCCGACAACCCCGGCAGCCGCAACTTCATCGGCCTGCGCGACCCGGCCATCGACCAGCTGGTCGACCAGCTGATCAATGCCGACTCGCGCCAAAGCCTGATCGACCATTGCCGCGCCCTCGACCGGGTATTGCTGTGGGGCTATTACGTGATCCCCAACTGGCACATCAAGACCTGGCGGGTCGCCTACTGGAACCACATCGGGCACCCGAAAGTGTCGCCCAAGTACGACATCGGCATCGACACCTGGTGGATCAAGCCCGGGGTAAGCCCGGCCGTCAGCGCAGCCCCTGCGGACGAGGCCAACTGAGATGCTGGCCTACATCCTGCGCCGCCTGCTGCTGATCATCCCGACCCTGTTCGGCATCCTCATCATCAACTTCATCATCGTCCAGGCTGCCCCCGGTGGCCCGGTCGAGCAGATGATCGCCAAGCTCGAAGGCTTCGAGGGCGCCACCAGCCGCATTGCCGGTGGCGGTGCCGAGGTGTCCGTGGCCGGCTCCAACTACCGTGGCGCCCAAGGCCTGGACCCGGCGCTGATCGCCGAAATCGAGCGCATGTACGGGTTCGACAAATCGCCGCCCGAACGCCTGTGGATCATGATCAAGAACTACGCCCGACTGGATTTCGGCGACAGCTTCTTCCGCGATGCCAAGGTCATCGACCTGATCATCGAAAAGATGCCGGTGTCGATCTCGCTGGGGCTGTGGAGCACCCTGATCATGTACCTGGTGTCGATCCCGCTGGGCATCGCCAAGGCGGTACGCCATGGCAGCCACTTCGACGTGTGGACCAGTTCGGCGATCATCGTCGGCTATGCGATCCCCGCCTTCCTGTTCGCCATCCTGCTGATCGTGCTGTTCGCCGGCGGCAGCTACTTCGACTGGTTCCCGCTGCGCGGCCTCACCTCCAACAACTTCGACGAGCTGAGCACCACCGGCAAGGTGCTGGACTACTTCTGGCACCTGGTGCTGCCAATCACCGCGCTGGTCATCGGCAACTTCGCAACCATGACCCTGCTGACCAAGAACAGCTTCCTCGACGAAATCAACAAACAATACGTGGTGACCGCCAAGGCCAAAGGCCTGAGCCGGCCGCGGGTGCTGTATGGCCATGTGTTCCGCAACGCCATGCTGCTGGTGATTGCCGGCTTCCCTTCGGCGTTCATCGGTATCTTCTTCACCGGCTCCCTGCTGATCGAGGTGATCTTCAGCCTCGACGGCCTGGGCCTGATGAGCTTCGAGGCGGCCATCAACCGCGACTACCCGGTGGTCTTCGGCACCCTGTTCATCTTCACCCTGCTGGGGCTGGTGGTGAAACTGATCGGCGACCTGACCTACACCCTGGTCGATCCACGCATCGACTTTGCCAGCCGGGAGCACTGAAATGGCCTTGTCCCCCCTCAACCGACGGCGCTTCGAGCGCTTCAAGGCCAACCGCCGTGGCTGGTGGTCGCTGTGGTTGTTCCTGATCCTGTTCGGCCTCAGCCTGGGTGCCGAACTGATCGCCAACGACAAACCGATTGCCGTGCGCTACGACAACCAGTGGTACTTCCCCGCCTTCAAGCGCTACCCGGAAACCACGTTCGGCGGCGAGTTCCCGCTGGAAGCCAACTACAAGAGCCCCTACATCCGCGAGCTGCTGGCCAAGAAAGACAGCTTCGTGCTGTGGGCGCCGATCCCGTTCAGCTACCAGAGCATCAACTACGACCTGCGTGTTCCGGCCCCGGCACCGCCCTCGGCGGACAACTGGCTAGGCACCGACGACCAAGGCCGCGACGTGCTGGCGCGGGTGATCTACGGCTTCCGCATATCGGTGCTGTTCGCCCTGACCCTGACCGTGGCCAGCTCCATCATCGGCGTCCTCGCGGGTGCCTTGCAGGGGTTTTATGGCGGTTGGGTCGACCTGGCCGGGCAACGCTTTCTGGAAATCTGGTCGGGGCTGCCGGTGCTGTACCTGCTGATCATTCTTGCCAGTTTCGTGCAGCCGAACTTCTGGTGGCTGCTGGGCATCATGCTGCTGTTTTCCTGGATGAGCCTGGTCGACGTGGTGCGCGCCGAGTTCCTGCGCGGCCGCAACCTGGAGTACGTGCGTGCCGCCCGAGCCCTGGGCATGCGCAACGGCGCAATCATGTACCGGCACATCCTGCCCAACGCCATGATCTCGACCATGACCTTCATACCGTTCATTCTCACCGGCGCCATCGGTACCCTCACGGCCCTGGACTTCCTCGGCTTCGGCCTGCCCGCCGGTTCGCCCTCGCTGGGCGAGCTGGTGGCCCAGGGCAAGTCCAACCTGCAGGCACCCTGGCTGGGCATCAGCGCCTTTGCGGTGCTGGCGCTGATGCTGAGCCTGCTGGTATTCATCGGCGAATCCGCCCGCGACGCCTTCGACCCGAGGAAGTGACATGAGTGAACAGAACCTGATCGAAGTGCGCGACCTGGTCGTCGAGTTTGTAACCGGCGACCAAGTCAACCGGGTGGTCGATGGCATCAGTTTCGACATCCGCAAAGGCGAGACGCTGGCACTGGTCGGTGAAAGCGGCTCGGGCAAGTCGGTGACTGCGCACTCGATCCTGCGCCTGCTGCCCTACCCCTTGGCCCAGCACCCCCGCGGCAGCATCCGCCATGAAGGCAAGGACTTGCTGCAGCAGAACGAAAAAACCCTGCAGCGCATTCGCGGCAACCGCATTGCGATGATCTTCCAGGAGCCGATGACGTCGCTGAACCCGCTGCACTGCATCGAAAAGCAGATCAATGAAATCCTTCTGCTGCACAAGGGCCTGACCGGCAAGCAAGCCACTGCGCGCACCCTGGAGCTGCTGGAAATGGTCGGCATCCCGGAGCCGCGCAAACGCCTCAAGGCCCTGCCCCACGAGCTGTCCGGCGGGCAACGCCAGCGGGTGATGATCGCCATGGCCCTGGCCAACGAGCCGGAACTGCTGATTGCCGACGAACCGACCACGGCGCTGGATGTGACCGTGCAGCTGAAAATTCTCGACCTGCTCAAGGAACTGCAGGCACGCCTGGGCATGGCGCTGCTGCTGATCAGCCATGACCTGAACCTGGTGCGGCGCATTGCCCACCGCGTGTGCGTGATGCAGCGCGGGCAGATTGTCGAGCAGGCGGACTGCGCGGCCCTGTTCAGCGCGCCGCAACACCCCTACACGCAGATGCTGATCAATGCCGAGCCCAGCGGGCTGCCGGCGCACAACCCGGTAGGTGCGCCGCTGCTGCAAGTCGATGAGCTCAAGGTCTGGTTCCCGATCAAGAAAGGCCTGCTGCGGCGTACTGTCGACCATGTCAAGGCGGTGAACGGGGTCAACTTCAGTTTGCCGCAGGGGCAAACGCTGGGCATCGTCGGGGAGTCCGGGTCGGGCAAGTCGACATTGGGCCTGGCGATCCTGCGGCTGATTGCCAGCCAGGGGGGTATCCGCTTCCACGGGCAAGACCTGCAGGGGATGAACCAGAAAGCTGTGCGCCCGTTACGGCGCGAGATGCAGGTGGTGTTCCAGGACCCCTTCGGCAGCCTCAGCCCGCGCATGTGCGTGGCAGACATCGTTGGGGAGGGCTTGCGCATTCACGGTATCGGCAATGCCCAGGAGCGGGAGGCGGCCATCATTGCGGCGCTGGAGGAGGTAGGGCTCGACCCGGGCACCCGGCACCGCTACCCGCATGAGTTTTCGGGTGGGCAGCGCCAGCGCATTGCCATCGCCCGGGCGCTGGTGCTCAAGCCGGCGCTGATTCTGCTGGATGAGCCAACCTCGGCGCTGGACCGCACGGTGCAGCGCCAGGTGGTCGAGTTGCTGCGTAATCTGCAGCAAAAATACAACCTCACTTACCTGTTCATCAGCCATGACCTGGCGGTGGTTAGGGCACTGAGCCATCAGTTGATGGTGATCAAGCATGGGCAGGTGGTTGAACAGGGGGATGCGCAGGCAATCTTTCATGCACCGCAACATCCGTATACCCGGCAGCTACTGGAGGCGGCGTTTCTGGAGGTGGAGCCTTCGTGAAGCCGCGCCCGGGCAGTTTGCTGGGGTGATGCGAGCCTGGGCGGCGCGTTGCCCGCTGCCTGGCTACAGGTCTTCGCTCACCCGGCCAACGGCCGCCACCACTTGCCTGGCACCGACCTGAATACCGCCTATGGCCGTACTCGCCTGGGTAACGAAATCCACCGCATTGGCCGCTTCCTGGCGGCTGCGCTCGACCTCGCTGACCGCCTGGTTGGCCAGCAGATGATTGTGCGCGACCACCGCATCGATCTCGGCCGTGGCGGTGCTGGTGCGCCCCGCCAGCTTGCGCACTTCATCGGCCACCACGGCGAAGCCCCGCCCCTGGTCGCCGGCGCGCGCAGCTTCGATCGCCGCATTCAGGGCCAGCAGGTTTGTCTGCGACGCAATGGCCCCAATGGTCTGCACGATCGTACTGATGACCGTCGACTGCTGGCCCAGGGCAGCAATGGTATCGCCGGCGCAGTGTAATTGGCTCGCCACGTTCTGCATGGCCTGCTGCATGCCCTGCATCACCGTGACACCATCGCTGGCACTGGCGTCCGTGCGCCGGGAAATATCCAGCGCCATGTTGGCCGCCTGCCTTACCGCCTGTTCACGCTCGACCTGGGCGGTCACCACCGTGGCGAACTTGACCACTTTCACCAACTTGCCACTGGCATCATGGACCGGGTTGTAGCTGGCCTCCAGCCAGATCTCGCGCCCTTGGCTGTCAATACGCCGGAATCGCCCGGTCACGTACCGGCCAGCATTGAGCGTGCGCCAGAACGCCGTGTACTCGGCACTGGCGGTTTCCTTGGCATCACAGAAAATTCGATGGTGCTGGCCGATCAGTTGCTCCAGGCGGTAGCCCATGGCGGCGAGAAACATCGGGTTGGCAGCTTGCACCCTGCCGTCCAGGCCAAACTGGATCATCGCCGTGGAACGCAGCAAGGCCTCGAGCAACGCCTGGCTTTCCAGCCCAGGCGCGGCCAGCCACTGTTGCAGGGGCATGCCCACGACATCGCCCGGCGCGGCGCCGAGTGCCTGGGCCAAACCCGCGGTGCACTCCGCGATACGGTTCTGCCCGTCCAGGCGCAGCATGGCACCCTGCTCGAGTTCGGCCAGCCGCTGACGCAGTTGCACGAGCTCGGCCTGTTGCGCTGCCAAGGCAGTTTTAAGGTGGCGATTAAACATCAATAAGACCTGCGATGTTATGCATCATGATGGGAAGTCAGACAACAGACACTTTCTGTTGAGTGTCGTGAAACCACTCCTTGAAAACGGCTGCAGGCATCGGTCTGGCGATGAAATAGCCCTGCGCTTCAACACAGCCCCAGGCGCAGGCCTGGACCAACTGTTCGGCGGTTTCGATCCCTTCGGCGGCCACTTGATAACCGAGTTCGTTGGCCAGCCCTACCACCGACTGCACCAACAATGCTTCACGCGTGCCCGAGGCGGCACGGTGCACCAGCGACCTGTCGAGCTTGACGATGCTGGCGGGGATTTGCGTCAGGTAAACCCAGTTGCTGTAGCCCGTGCCGAAGTCATCGATGGCAATGGCGATGCCTGCCTGGTGCGCACGCAGCAGTTGCTGCAGCACTTCTTCGGGCTGTTCAATCAAGACACTCTCGGTGAATTCGAGCTGTACCCGCTGCGGCTCGATGGCCTGGGCCTGCAAGTTGTGCAGCAGTGCATCCATGAACCCTGCGCTTTCCAGATCGCGCGCGGTGACGTTGAAGCTGAGACTGAAATCCAGGTCCCGGGTACAAGCCAGCACCCGCAAGGCTGCGCGCATCACCCAAAGGCTGAGGCTGGCCATGAGCGCCGTTTTTTCAGCCAAAGGGATGAACTCCGCCGGGGCGACATCGCCCAGTAGCGGGTGGCGCCAGCGCAGCAAGGCTTCGGCAGAACCGCATCGGCCCGAAGGCAGCTCAATCCGCGGTTGCAGGTGCAGGCTCAGTTCACCGTCGCTCTGCAGGGCCTGGGACAACGAGGCCAGCAACAGGAACGCCCGGCGTTGCGCAGCGTCCACTTCCGGCTCGTACCACGCATGCCGGCCAGGCGTGCGCCGCGCGGTATCCGCTGCCGCGACTGCCCGGCGCATCCATTCCAGGCCATCGCGGTCTTCGCTTTGCTGGGTGATGGGGGCAATGCCGATACCGGCGTCCAGCAACACCGGAATCTGGTGGCACTGCGCAGGCGCTTGCAGGGCGTCGACAATCCGCTCGCACAAAGGCTGTACGTCGGCGGCGTCTTCCAGCAGCACACCGAAGCGGGTCGGGCTGATCTTGTACAACGACAAGCCGTTATCCAGCTGGCTGGCGATGCGCGCCTTGGCCTGCAGCGTCAGGTCGTGGGCAAAGTTGTAACCCAGGCCGCGGATGAGATCGCTGAGGGCCTCGGCGGCCATGATGTCCACCGCCAACAGGGTCAGCGACTTACCCCGGTCCAGGCCCGCCACCACATCACATTCGAGCTTCAGGCGGTTGAACAGGCCGGTGGCCTGGTCGTGAAAATTGTTGCGGCGCATGCCGGCGATGATGTGCATGGCCATTTCGCTGAAGGACGTCAGCATCGACCGTTGCGCCTCATCCAGGGCGGGCCGTGGTGCAGTATCGATGATGCAGAAGCTGCCGATGGCCACCTGGCTGTCTACCAGCAGCGGGGCCCCGCAGTAATAGCGAATGCCAGGCTCACCCGTGACCAGAGGGTTGTCGGCAAAGCGCGGGTCCAGGGCAGCGTCCAGCACTTCCAGTGGCTGTGCCTGGAGAATGGTGTGGGCACAGAATGAAACATCCCGGGGGGTGGCATCAGCGGCCAGCCCGGCCTTGGCCATGAACCATTGCTCACACTCCCCTACGATCGAAACCAGGCAGATCGGCATGCAAAAGTAGCGGCGGGCCATCTCGACCAGCGCAGTCAGTTCGCTGCTCTGCGGCTGATGCAGTACGCACCATTCGGCGATCTTCGCCAAACGGTCGGGTTCATTGGGCGGAACGGGGGCAACTTTCATGGCATCTCACCTGTCCCACGCGGACCCAAGCATAGAGTAATAGCACTACGCTACATCAATACTTGTACAGAGAGAAATTTTTGTACAACTTTTCGCATTAAATTTCGACAGACGGTGATGCAACATCACCTGCCTAGTAAGAGATCGGCCCACGAAGGAAGTTCACCAACCCCCGGTTTCACGGGCACACACGTACCGTTTCAGTGATTAACAGCCACTGCACCAGTCATCAGAAAATCTGATGACGATCGTCTTTAGTCATCAGCCAGGTAGGGCATAAAGTCGCTCCGTCCACCCGCCTCAACGGTAGAGCCCATGTCCAGTCACCCCCAAACTGCCTCCCCTGCCCTCCACGCGCTGGTCCAGCGTTCCAGCTTGCCAGGCCCTGTGCTCAGCGCCCCCCAGGCGCAAGGCCTGCTGCAGGCCCACTACGGCCTCACCGGTGAGTTGTCGGCCTTGGGCAGCCAGCAGGACCTGAACCTGCGCGTGGTCGCGCCGCAAGGCAGCTTCGTGCTCAAGGCATGCCATGGCAGCTACGCCCAGGTCGAACTGGAGGCCCAGCATGCGGCCCTCGCCTACCTGCGCGAGCATGGCCTGCCCGTGCCAGGCGTGCGCCCGGCACTCAGTGGCGAAGCCTTGCTGGCCCTGGACGTCGCAGACCAGCCATTACGGGTACGCCTGCTGGAATACATCGAGGGGCAACCGCTGACGCGCCTTGCCCACCTCCCGGCGCAACTGATGGCCGAACTGGGCGGGCTTTGCGCAAAGCTTGATCGGGCCTTGGCCGGTTTCGACCACCCTGGCCTCGAGCGCACCCTGCAATGGGACCCCAAGCATGCGCAAACGCTGATAGAGCACCTGCTCCCTGTGCTGCACGATGCCGACCAGCGCCGCCGCATCACACAGGCCACCGCGGTCGCTGCCCACCACCTGGCACCCCTGATCGGCAGCCTGCCAAGCCAAGCCGTGCACCTGGACATCACCGACGACAACACCGTGTGGGCGCGCGACGACCAGCGCCAATGGCAATTGCGAGGGCTGATCGACTTCGGCGACCTGCTACGTACCTGGCGCATCGCTGACCTGTCGGTAACCTGTGCGGCGCTGCTGCACCACGCCGAAGGCGACCCGCTGCGGATCCTCCCGGCGATCCGCGCCTACCAGGCCCACAACCCACTCACCGAGGCAGAGCTACGGGCCTTGTGGCCACTGGTGCTGAACCGCGCCGCAGTACTGGTGCTGAGCAGCGCACAGCAGTTGGCGGTGGACCCAGGCAACCAGTACACCCGCGACAATGTCGCCCATGAGTGGGAAATTTTCGATACCGCCACCGCCGTACCCTTCGCCCTGATGCAGGCAGCGATCCTGCGGGCTGCGGGGTTGCCGGTCGCCACGCCAGACATGAGCGGCTGCGCGCCGCTGCTTCCCGAACTGCAAGGGCAGGCGGTGCACCGGCTCGACCTCGGCGTGCTCAGTGCGCACTATGAGGCGGGCAACTGGGAGCAACCTGGCTTCGACCAGCACCTGCTCACCCGGCAACCTGCCCCGGCCTGCACCCTGTACGGGCAGTATCGCCTGTCGCAAACCCATATCGACCGCGCCGCAGAACCGGCCACTTGCGCACTCGGCGTTGAACTGCATGTGCCGCACGCAAGCCTGCTCCAGGCACCGGCGGCCGGCACCTGGCAGCGCCATGGCGATGCTGGCGGTTGCCTGCGTACTGCGCACTGGGCCCTGTGGCTACAGGGGCTGCAGGATGCGCCAGCCGATGGCCAGGCCGTGGCCCAGGGCCAGGCGCTGGGCCGTAGTTGCGGCGTGCTTCGCGTGCAAGTGTGCCTGGGCACCGACACCCAGCCACCGTTCTTCGCCAGCCCTTCCCATGCCGATGCCTGGCTGGCCCTGTGCCCTTCCCCCGCGCCGCTGCTGGGCCTGGACTGCGATGCCGAGCCACTGCCTGACCCACAGGCCCTGTTGGCGCGTCGCGACGCCAGCTTCGCGCGCTCGCAGAAACACTACTACGCGCAGCCACCCCACATCGAACGTGGCTGGCGCAATTACCTGTTCGACATGCAAGGCCGCGCTTACCTCGACATGCTCAACAACGTTGCGGTACTGGGCCATGGCCACCCGCGCATGGTCGCCGAGTCGGCGCGGCAGTGGTCGTTGCTCAATACCAACTCGCGCTTTCACTACGCAGCCGTCACCGAGTTCTCCGAGCGTTTGCTGAAGCTGGTACCCGAAGGCTTCGACCGGGTATTCATGGTCAACAGCGGTACCGAAGCCAACGACCTGGCGATACGGCTGGCCTGGGCCTACAGCGGCGGGCGCGACCTGCTCAGCGTGCTGGAGGCCTACCACGGCTGGTCGGTGGCCACCGATGCCATCTCCACGTCGATCGCCGACAACCCGCAGGCGTTGCACACCCGCCCGGACTGGGTGCACCCGGTCGAGGCGCCGAATACCTTCCGCGGCCGCTACCGTGGCGCCGACAGCGCAGCAGACTACCTGCGCGATGTCGACACCAAGCTGGCCGACCTCGATGCCCGTGGCCGACAGCTGGCCGGCATCATCTGCGAACCGGTGTACGGCAATGCCGGTGGCATCGCGCTGCCAGCGGGGTACCTGCGCGAGGCCTATGCCAAGGTCCGGGCCAGGGGCGGCGTGTGCATCGCCGACGAGGTCCAGGTCGGTTATGGCCGCCTGGGTGAATACTTCTGGGGCTTCGAGCAGCAAGGCGTGGTGCCCGACATCATCACCATGGCCAAGGGCATGGGTAACGGCCAGCCGCTGGGGGTGGTCATTACCCGCCGCGACATTGCCGAAGCACTGGAGGCCGAGGGTTATTTCTTCTCGTCTGCCGGTGGCAGCCCGGTCAGTTGCCGCATTGGCATGGCAGTACTGGACGTGATGCAGGAAGAAGGCCTGTGGGACAACGCCCGCGACACCGGGCGCTATTTCAAGGCGCGCCTGCAGGCGCTGGTCGACAGGCACCCGCTGGCCGGCGCCGCGCATGGCTCGGGCTTCTACCTGGGCCTGGAACTGGTGCGTGACCGCGAAACACTGGAGCCCGCGACGCAGGAAACCCAGCTGCTCTGCGACAGGCTGCGGGAATTGGGCATCTTCATGCAACCCACAGGGGATCACCTGAACATTCTCAAGATTAAGCCGCCAATGTGCACCAGCCGGGCCAGCGTGGATTACTTCGTCGACAGCATCGACCGGGTGCTGGGTGAAGGGCTGTAGCGGCTCACCTTCTGCCAGATCGAGCGCCGCGCGAGCGGCGCTTCGCGGATAAACCCCGCGCCCACCGACGGCCCTTTTTCGGGCGAGCACAAGCGCACCAACATGGCGCATGCCCTCCATCGCGCCACAAAAAGGCGCGACATCAGCACGCAATTACCCTCCCCGCTTCATGCTTGTTCACATCCACTCACAAACGCCAACGTTTGCGTCAAGCCCGCATGCTCTCAAATGTGACCAGTGGGTCACCTTTTCTGCCTTTTCTCTCCTACACTCGGTTTTCGGCCCGCGATTTGCTCAATGGAAGAGTGACGAAAATAAGTCGAACTTTACGAAACGCGGGCAGGTCAGGAACTAAGTAGGCCAAACGCAACGGGATCCCCCAGCCTCGGCCACCACCCCTACCCGCTCAAACGCCTTCGGCCGGAACGCCGAGCGCGCGGTGCCTGTGCGCACGACCATGGGGCATGGAAAGCAGTACGTATTCAGCAAGCAGAGAGAACTAGCACGAAACAACGCCACGGGTGCCAGCACCCGGCAAGCATAGGGACGGAGAGAAGTATGATCAGTGCCGCTGTCGAGCCACACGTAAACACGTTCATCACCGAGAAGCGCGAACCGCTCACCCCGGATTTCGCCACGACAGCCAAGGCACCCGGCGCCCAGCGCCAGCACAACCCCAACAAGCGCAAGATTCTGTTCGTGACCTCGGAAATCGCCGATCTGGTCAAGACGGGCGGCCTGGGTGACGTGTCTGCAGCCCTGCCGCGCGCCCTGGCGCACCTGCACGATGTTCGGGTATTGATCCCGGGCTACCCACAGGTGGTCGAAAGCGACAACCCGATCCATATCGTCGGCGAACTGGGCGGCCACGCAGCCCTGCCGCCATGCAAGATCGGCCGCATGGACATGCCCGACGGCCTGGTCATCTATGTGCTCATCTGCCCCGAACTGTACCAGCGCGACGGCACCCCCTACGGCGCCAACAACGGTCGCGACTGGCCAGACAACCACATCCGTTTCGCTCGCCTGGGCCTGGCCGCGGCGGAAATCGCAGCCGGCGAAGGCATGATCCACTGGAAGCCCGAAGTGGTGCATGCGCATGACTGGCCGGCCGGCCTGGCGCCAGCCTACATGCACTGGCGCGGCCTCAACACGCCAACCCTGTTCACCATCCACAACCTGGCCTACCAAGGTGTGTACAGCCGTGGTTGCAGCCCCGAACTGGCCATCCCGGAACACGCCATGCAGCAGGAAGGCATGGAGTTCTACGGCAAGCTGTCGTTCCTCAAGGCCGGCCTTGCCTACTCCAGCCACATCACCACGGTCAGCGCCACCTATGCCCGGGAAATCACCACCCCGGAATTCGGCTGCGGCCTGGATGGCTTCCTCGCCAGCAAAGCCCAGCAAGGCCTGCTTGGCGGCATACCCAACGGTATCGACGAAAGCTGGGACTCGGCCACCGACAAGCACCTGCAGCACAACTTCAGCATCAATGACTGGGAAGGCAAGGCACGCAATACCCACGAAGTACGCCAACTGTTCGGCCTGGACGACTCCGACGGCCCACTGTTCGCAGTGGTTTCGCGCCTGGTTTACCAGAAAGGCCTGGACCTGACCTTGGGCGTGGCCGACTACATCGTCGAACAAGGCGGGCAGATCGCGATCATCGGCCGTGGCGAGCCGGAGGAAGAACAGGCCATGCGCGAACTGGCGCTGCGCCACCCAGGCCGTATCGGGGTACGCATCGGCTTCAACGAAACCGACGCCCGGCGCATGTTCGCCGGCAGTGATTTCCTGCTGATGCCCTCGCGCTACGAGCCCTGCGGGCTCAGCCAGATGTATGCCCAGCGCTTTGGCTCGCTGCCAGTGGCGCGCAATACCGGCGGCCTGGCCGACACCATCGAGTGCGGGGTCACGGGCTTCCTGTTCAACGAGTCGACCGTCGACAGCTACCGCGAAGCGCTTGGCCGCGCCTTCTACGTTTATGGCAAGAAGGACCTGCTCAACGCCATGCGCTGCCTGTCGATGACCCAGCCGTTCAACTGGTGCCAGGCGGTGGAACCCTACGCCCGGCTGTACGAAGACCTGGTCAAGCAAGCACAACTGAGCCACTACTGAGCGAGGGCTGTAAGATGCACAGGCATGGCGCACACTTGCTGGACGCCACGTCGGCGCGCTTCGCCCTATGGGCACCCGATGCGCGCAGCGTGAGCGTGGAACTGGAGCAGCAGCCGGCTATCGCCCTGCAGCCCGATGAAGACGGTTGGTTCAGCGGCGTGGCGCCCTGCCGGGCCGGCGACCGTTACCACTTTCGAATTGATGATGAACTGCAGGTGGCCGACCCGGCGTCGCGCTACCAGCCTACTGGCGTGCACGGCCCCAGCCAGGTGGTGGATGTGGCCAGCTACCCCTGGCAGCACCCGTGGCTAGGCCGCCCCTGGCACGAGGCGGTCATTCAAGAGCTGCACGTAGGCCTGCTCGATGGTTACCAGGGCGTAGCCCGGCAACTGCCGAAGCTTGCCGCGCTGGGTATCAGCGCAATAGAGCTGATGCCCCTGGGGCAGTTCCCGGGCGAGCGCAACTGGGGCTACGACGGTGTATTGCCCTACGCCCCGCAGCACACCTACGGCAGCCCCGAGCAACTGTGCGCGTTGGTCGACCAGGCCCATGGTGAAAAGCTGATGGTGCTGGTGGACGTGGTGTACAACCACTTCGGCCCTGACGGCAATTACCTGCACCAGTATGCCAGCCCGTTCTTCCGGGAAGACCGGCAGACGCCCTGGGGCGCGGCCATCGACTTCCGCCGCCCGCAGGTGCGCGAATACTTTATCCAGAACGCACTGATGTGGCTGTGCGACTACCGCTGCGACGGCCTGCGCCTGGATGCCGTACATGCCATCGACCAACCCGATTTTCTGGTGGAACTGGCCGAGCGCGTGCGTGCCGCAGTGGAGCCCGGGCGCCACGTGTGGCTGGTGCTGGAGAACGAACACAACCAGGCCACCCTGTTGCAACAGGGCTTCGACGCGCAGTGGAACGATGACGGCCACAACGCCCTGCATGTGCTGCTCACCGGCGAAACCGAAGGCTATTATGCCGACTACAAGGACCGCCCCATCGACCAGCTGGCACGCTGCCTGGCCGAAGGCTTCGTGTTCCAGGGCCAGGCCAACCGCCACGGTACGCCGCGCGGCGAACCCAGTGCGCATCTGCCACCCAGTGCCTTCGTACTGTTCTTGCAGAACCACGATCAGGTGGGCAACCGCGCCCTGGGCGAGCGCCTGACCCGCCTGTGCCCACCGCCGGCGCTGCGCGCTGCCACCACCTTGCTGCTGATGGCACCGATGATCCCCCTGCTGTTCATGGGTGACGAAGAAGGCAGTTGCCAGCCCTTCCTGTTCTTTACCGACTTCCACGACGAACTGGCCGATGCAGTGCGCGAAGGCCGCCGTGGCGAGTTCGCCCATTTCAAGGCCTTCGCTGACCCCGAGCAGCGCGAGCACATCCCCGACCCCAACGCCGAAAAAACCTATGCCGCATCGCGCCCTTACAGCAAGCAGGTGCTGGCCGGCTGGCATGGCCTGTATCAGCAGTTGCTCGACCTGCGCCGCCACCATGTGATCCCGCACCTGCCTGGCAGCTGTGCGCTGGGCGCCGAGGTGCACGGTGACAAGGCAGTCACCGCACGCTGGCAGCTGGGCAATGGCAACACCTTGCGCATCGACCTGAACCTGGCCGACAGCCCGCAGCCGGTCGAGCTGCCGCCACCGCCCTTGCGGTTGTTCGACAGCGGCGATGCACGCCACCCCGACAGCCAACTGGCGGCGTACAGCTGCGTGGTCAGCCTGCTTCCCCCTGCCCAGGAGCGCCCATGAGCGAAACCGCCCTGCACCGCTTGGCGAACCGCGTCGGGCTTAGCCGCGACTGGATCGACGCCAATGACCGCCCTCAGCGCGTGAGCGACCACGTGCTGCGCAACCTGCTCGAAAGCCTGGGCCACCCGGCCGGCGACGATGCGGCAATCGCCGCAAGCCTGCAGGCCTTGGAGACCGCTGACGACAGTGAGCACCTACCGCCCTTGTTGACGGCGGACCAGGGCCAGCCGCTGGACCTGTCACGCTATTTCAGCGCGGCCAGCGTCGCCCGTTGCACCCTCGAGGACAGCGCCACGCGTGTGCTGGAACTTGACCGGCAGGCCCGCCTGCCCGGTGAACTGCCTGTCGGCTACCACCAGGTCGAAATCGACAGCCGCCGTTTCACGGTGGCCGTAGCGCCGCCCCGTTGCCATAGCCTTGAAGACAGCCTTGAGCACAGCGCGCAGCAAACACCCGCGCGCTGCTGGGGGCTGGCGGTTCAGCTGTACAGCCTGCGCCGCCCTGGCGACGGCGGTTATGGCGACTGCCTGGCCCTTGAACAACTGGCCCGCTCGGCCGCAGAGCGCGGCGCCGATGCCTTGGCCATCAGCCCGATTCATGCCCTGTCGGCCATCGACCAGGAACATTACAGCCCCTACTCGCCCTCCAGCCGCCTGCTGCTCAATACCTTGTACGCCAGCCCCGCCGCCCTGCTGGGTGAACGGGAAGTGCGCATGGCCATCGAAGCCTGCGGCCTGGAGCAACAGCTGGAAGAACTGCAGCAGCGCCCACTGGTTGACTGGCCACGTGCCGCCAGCGCCCAGCTGCGTGTGCTGGAGGCGCTGTACCAGGGGTTCAGCCAAGGCAGCCACCCGCTGCGCGAGGACTTCGACAGTTTCCGCAAAGCCGCCGGGGAAGCGCTGGAGCATCATTGCCGCTTCGAAGTGCTGCAGGCCCATGCCGTGGAGCATGGCCTGGGCGCCGACTGGCGGCACTGGCCCACGCCCTGGCAAGACCCCTGTCACCCGCAAGTCCAGGCCATCGCCGAGGCCTACCCGGCCAAGGTGGAGTTCCACGCGTTCTGCCAATGGCTCACCGAGCGAGGCCTGCAACGCGCCCACGAGGCCGCCCGCGGCAACGGCATGAGGGTGGGCCTGATCGCCGACCTGGCAGTTGGCGCCGACGGTGCCGGCAGCCAGGCCTGGAGCCGCCAGGACGAATTGCTGTCGGGCCTGAATGTGGGCGCACCGCCCGACATTCTCAACCGGGCCGGACAAAACTGGGGCATTTGCGCCTTTTCGCCCGAAGGCCTCAAGCGCAACGGCTACCGCGCGTTCATCGAAATGTTGCGGGCCAACCTGGCGCATGCCGGCGGCCTGCGCATCGACCACGTCATGGGCCTGCGCCGGCTGTGGCTGATACCGCAAGGCGCCGAGCCCAGCGAAGGTGCCTACCTCAACTACCCGCTGGAGGACCTGCTGCGGCTGCTGGCGCTGGAATCGCACCGCCACCAGGCCATCATCCTTGGCGAAGACCTGGGCACGGTGCCCGCTGGCCTGCGCGAAGCCCTGGCCGAGAAAGCCGTGCTGGGCATGCGCGTGCTGCCTTTCGAGCAGCGCCAGCCTGGGCAGTTCACGCCGATACTGGACTGGCCCGACAACGCCCTGGCCACTACCGGTACACACGACCTGGCGCCCCTGGCCGGCTGGCTGAAAAACCGCGATATCGACTGGAGCCACCGCTTGCAACTCATTGACGCTGCCACCGAACTGCACTGGCGCCACGACCGCCAGAAACAACACGACGGCCTGCGCCGCACCTTGCAAGCCAACTATGGCGTGCTCAACGACGATGACGCCGTGATCGATGCCGCCATCCGCTACGTGGGCCATACCCGGGCGCCACTGGTGCTGGTACCGCTGGAAGACCTGTTGGGCTGCGACGAGCAACCCAACCTGCCAGGCACCACCACCGGCCACCCCAACTGGCGCCGGCGCTTCGCCCGCCCGGTGCATGAACTGCTCAATGACGACGATGCCGCGCGGCGCCTGGAGCTGCTTGCCCAAGCCCGCGAACAAGCCTGGGAGCGTGACCGATGAAGCCCTTGAGCGCCACCTTGCGCCTGCAGTTCCACAGTGATTTCACCCTCGACCACGCCGTGTCGCTGGTGCCCTACTTCGCCCAACTGGGCATCAGCCACCTGTATGCCTCACCCATCCTCAAGGCCCGTGCCGGTTCACGCCACGGCTACGACGTGGTCGACCCGACCCAGGTCAACCCCGAGCTGGGCGGCGAGGCGGCGTTGCAGCGCCTGGTCGCGGCCTTGCGCCAGCATGGCATGGGGCTAATCCTCGACACCGTGTCCAACCACATGGCCGTAGGCGGCGCGGACAACCCGTGGTGGCAATGCCTGCTGGCCTGGGGCCGGCGTAGCCCGTACGCAGAATTCTTCGACATCCAGTGGCATTCCAGCGATCCGCTGTTGGCCGGGCAATTGCTGTTGCCGTTCCTGGGCAACGACTATGGCGTGTGTTTGAAAAACGGCGAACTCCCGCTGGAGTTCGACAAGGACCGGGGCGTGCTGCAAGTTGCCCACTACCAGCACCGTTTCCCGATTTGCCCGATCGACTACGGCTGGATCCTGGCCCTGAGCCCGGACCCCGCCCTGCAGGCCCTGGCAGAGCATTTCACGGCGCTGGGCGAAGCGGCCACGCCATTGGCTGACGCCCTGCCCCTGCAGGCCGAACTGGCGCGCCTGGTGCAGCAGGGTGCCGACCTCGAATCGGCCCTGGTGGCGTTCGACAGCCGTGCCGAAAGCGGCTTCAAGCGCCTGCACCTGCTGCTGGAGCGCCAGACTTACCGGCTGGCCAGCTGGCGCACCGCCGCCGACGACATCAACTGGCGGCGCTTCTTCGACATCAACGAACTGGGTGGCCTGCGGGTCGAGCGCGCGGTGGTGTTCGAGGCGACCCACGCCAAGCTCTTCGAGCTGATCGAACGCGGCCTGGTGGACGGCCTGCGCATTGACCATATCGACGGCCTGGCCGACCCGCGCGGCTATTGCCGCAAGCTGCGCCGGCGCGTCGACGGCCTGCTGGCCAGTCGGCCGCTGAACGCCGCGGTCGAACACTTCCCGATCTACGTGGAAAAGATTCTCGGCAGCGGCGAACACCTGCACCTCGACTGGCACACCGACGGCACCACTGGCTACGAGTTCATGAACCAGGTATCGCTGCTGCAGCACGACCCGGCCGGCGAAGCACCGCTGACCGAGTTGTGGGCCAACGTCAGCGAGCGCCCGGCCTTTGCTGAAGAAGTGCGCCAGGCGCGCCACCTGGTGCTCAATGCCAGCCTGGCAGGCGACTGCGAGTCGGTAGCCCAGGCGCTGTTGCAGGTCGCCCGCAACGACCTGATGACCCGCGACCTGACCTTGGGCGCCATCCGCCGTGCCCTGCAGGCGCTGGTGGCGCACTATCCGGTGTACCGCACCTACTTCAATGCTTGCGGGCGCCCGGCTGAAGACGAAGTGTTTTTCCAGCAAGCCCTGACCAATGCCCGCCAGGACCTGGCCGAAGCCGACTGGCCGTTGCTCGACCAACTGGAACAGTGGCTGGGTGGCCAAGGCTGGCGGCAATTGCCGCCGGGGCGCGCGCGCAAGCAGTTGCGCCATGCCTGCGTGCGCTTCCAGCAACTGACCGCACCCAGTGCCGCCAAGGCGGTGGAGGACACGGCCTTCTACCGCAGCGCGCGGCTGCTGTCGCGCAACGATGTGGGCTTCGAGGCCGAGCGCTTCAGTGCCCCGCTGGCACACTTCCATAACGAAGCGCAACGGCGCCTGCGCGACTTCCCCGACAACCTGCTGGCCACCGCCACCCATGACCACAAGCGTGGCGAAGACACACGCGCCCGCCTGGCCGTGCTCAGCGAGCGGGGGCCGTGGCTGGCCAGCCGCGTGGAGCACTGGCGCGAGCTGGCGGCGCCGCTGCGTGCGCCGCTGGAGGACGGCCTGGCGCCCAGCCCCGGCGACGAGCTGATGCTGTTGCAGACGCTGCTCGGCAGTTGGCCGCTGGACCTTGACCTGCACGACGCCAACGCCTTGCGCCAATACGCCGAACGCGTGCGCCAGTGGCAGCAGAAGGCCCTGCGCGAGGCCAAGCTGCGCAGCAGCTGGAACGCACCGAACGAAGCCTACGAGGCGGCCTGTGCCCGCTACCTGGACGGTTTGCTGCTGGGCAGTGAAAACCAGCAGTTGCGCCAATCGGTGGCCGATGCCGCACAAGTGCTCGCCTGCCCCGGCGCCCTCAATGGCCTGGTGCAAGCCCTGCTGCGCATGACCACCCCGGGCGTGCCCGACCTGTACCAGGGCAACGAGTACTGGGACCTGAGCCTGGTCGACCCGGACAACCGCCGCGCCGTGGACTACGCTTTGCGGCGTGCCACCCTGGAAAGCGCCACCCCCGTGGCCGAGCTGCTGTCGCACTGGCGCGACGGCCGCCTCAAGCAGGCCTTGGTCGCCCGTGTGCTGGACTGCCGCCAGGCACATGCCGAGCTGTTCCGCCGCGGTGCCTACCTGCCGCTGACGGTACAGGGCCGGCATGCCGACAAGGTCGTCGCCTTCGCCCGGCTGGGTGAAGGCGAACGCGCCATCGTCGTGGCCCCGCGCCTGGCCAGCAGCCTGCTCGGCAGCGCGCCAACACCGTTGATCCCGGCACAGAACTGGGACGACACCCGGCTGGTTTTACCGTTTGCCGTATCACCTGCCAATTCGACGGGACTTTTCCCATGCGCGGCGGTCAGCTCATCAAGGGAGCTGATGTTGAGCGCCGTGCTGGCGGAGTTTCCGGTCAACCTGTTGATCCAACAATCTTGAGCATCAGGAGCGTTTCGATGAGTGTCGATGAAAAGCGTATTCGCGAATTTGCCTACCAGATCTGGGAGTCAGAAGGTAAACCCGCCGGCCAGGAAGACCGCCACTGGGAAATGGCTCGCAAGCTGGCCGAGGCCGAGGCCCTGGCACCAAAAGCCGCACCGCGCAAGCGGGCCCCTGCCAAACCCAAGCCGGCAGCCGAGCCCAAGCCGCCGGCCGAACCCAAGGTAGCGGCACTGCCGGGGGTTAAACCCGCGGCGGCGAAGAAACCAAGGGCGGTCAAAAAGCCAACTGCCGGTTAAACCGGTTTCGGCCACTTCGCGGCCTGCCCGCTCCCCCATGATCGCCACACGGCTGGCGGTCGTGGTTGCTTCAGGGGACCGGGCGCCACCGATAGGGCACCTGGGCAGCACTGCATCACTTCCATACCTTCCACCACGGCCATTTGAGGATTGCCATGAGCCCCCGTACCCCAAAGAAAACCCGCTCGGTTGCCCCAACCCGCATCCGCGAAGGCCAACCCTTTCCCCTCGGCGCCACCTGGGATGGGCTGGGCGTCAACTTCGCCCTGTTTTCGGCCAATGCCACCAAGGTCGAGCTGTGCCTGTTCGACGCCACCGGCGAGCATGAGCTCGAACGCATCGAGCTGCCCGAATACACGGACGAGATCTACCATGGCTACCTGCCCGATGCGCACCCTGGCCTGGTGTATGGCTACCGCGTCTATGGCCCGTACGAGCCGCAAAACGGTCACCGCTTCAACCCCAACAAACTGCTGATAGACCCTTATGCCAAGCAGCTGGTCGGCGAACTCAAGTGGTCCGAGGCACTGTTTGGCTACACCATCGGCCACCCCGACGACGACCTGTCGTTCGATGAACGTGACAGCGCCCCCTTCGTGCCCAAGTGCAAGGTGATCGACCCGGCCTTCACCTGGGGCCGTGACGAGCGCGTACAAGTACCTTGGGAGCGCACCATCCTCTACGAGGCGCACACCCGCGGCATCAGCATGCGCCACCCCGCCGTGCCGGAGGAGCTGCGCGGTACCTTCGCCGGCTTGGCCAATGACGAATTGCTCAAGCACATCAAGGACCTGGGTGTTTCCAGTATCGAGTTGTTGCCGATTCACGCGTTCGTCAACGACCAGCACCTGCTGGACAAGGGCCTGAACAACTACTGGGGCTACAACAGCATCGCCTTTTTCGCGCCCCACCCGCGCTACCTGGCCAGCGGCAAGATCGCCGAGTTCAAGGAGATGGTCGCGCACCTGCACGACGCCGGGCTGGAGGTGATTCTCGATGTGGTCTACAACCACACCGCCGAGGGCAACGAACGCGGCCCGACCCTGTCGATGCGCGGTATCGACAACGCCTCGTACTACCGCCTGATGCCCGATGACAAGCGCTACTACATCAACGACTCCGGCACCGGCAACACCCTCGACCTGAGCCACCCCTGCGTGCTGCAACTGGTCACCGATTCGCTGCGCTACTGGGCTGGCGAAATGCACGTGGACGGCTTCCGCTTCGACCTGGCGACCATCCTTGGCCGGTACCATGACGGCTATAGCGAGCGCCACGGCTTCCTCGTGGCCTGCCGCCAGGACCCGATGCTGAGCCAGGTCAAACTGATTGCCGAGCCGTGGGACTGCGGGCCGGGCGGCTACCAGGTGGGCAACTTCGCCCCCGGCTGGGCCGAATGGAACGACCGCTTCCGTGACACCGTGCGCGCCTTCTGGAAAGGCGATGAAGGCCAGCTGGCCGACTTTGCCGCGCGCATGACGGCCTCGGGCGACATGTTCAACAACCGCGGCCGCCGGCCGTACTCCTCGGTCAACTTCATCACCGCGCACGACGGTTTTACCTTGCGCGACCTGGTGTCGTACAACCACAAGCACAACGAAGACAACGACGAAAACAACCAGGACGGTACCGACAACAACCTGTCGTGGAACTGCGGCGCCGAAGGGCCGACCGAAGACCCGGCCGTGAACGCCCTGCGCATGCGCCAGATGCGCAATTTCTTCGCCACTTTGCTGCTGGCCCAGGGCACGCCGATGATCGTGGCGGGCGACGAGTTCAGCCGCACCCAGCACGGCAACAACAACGCCTACTGCCAGGACAGTGAGATCGGCTGGATCAACTGGGACCTCGACGAGGAAGGCAAAGAGCTGCTGGCCTTCGTCAAGCGCCTGACTCGCCTGCGCCTCACCTACCCGGTACTGCGCCGCTCGCGGTTCCTGGTCGGCGATTACAATGAAGCGATCGGGGTCAAGGACGTGACCTGGCTGGCGCCGGATGGCGGCGAGATGACAGTGGAGCAGTGGGAAGACCCGCACGGCCGCTGCCTGGGCATGCTGATCGATGGCCGCGCGCAGGTCAGCGGTATTGCCCGGCCCGGCGCCGAGGCAACCGTGCTGCTGATCGTCAACTCGCACCATGATGTGGTGCCGTTCAAGCTGCCGACAGTACCGGATGGCGACCACTGGAACTGCCTGATCGACACTGACCGGCCCGAACTGCGCAAGGGCCAGCACCTGCAGTTCGACAGCACCTTCGAGGTGAAGGGGCGCTCTATGGTGTTGATGGTGTTGCAACGCGAAGACGAGTGAACCGGGCAGGCGCGGTGGGCAGGTGCCCGCCGCGGCCTCTTCAGTGCCTGTGAGATCGAACGCCGCCACTGTCGAAGCGTGGCGCTAGCAATCATTCTTCATAGCGTCCGTGCGGGAAATAGCAAACGCCGCTATAGCAGCACGGTTTTTCTTTTGAATCAGCGCCTTGGTCACCCCCACAAAAGGTGAACGGGCCTTTCACATTTTCTTGACGCAAGCCCTCCCCTCTCCTTAGCTGAAGATTACCGAGCAGTAAGAATCTCGCGCCGAGCCTCTAGCGCGCGCCTTTGGGTGCGTGTGCCGAAGCGGGCGTGCTGGTTTGGGTCGCCCTCTGTTTTGCCGTACAGCCTGTGACAACAGACCAGGTCCTCAAGCTGTACTTCACAAGAGCAAAGGAGACCCGCCATGAAAACCACTTCGAGCCCCGTGCGCATCGACCGTCTTTTCTACGCGGTTTCCACGTCGCTGCTTCTGGCAACCCCGGTGGAAACGTTCGCGTATGAGTGGTCACAGCTTTATCCGCCCCTACCCCGCAACGGCACGCAAGCGCCCGAACCGCTCGCAGCGCCCGACCAGCAGCTGATGACCGGCCCCGAGCTGTTCGTGCGTGCAACGCCAGCAGGCGATGTGCAACGCGCCGGGAGGGTGGTCGGCCACAACAACCTGCAAAGCAGCTTCAATGGCATGCGCCCGCTATTGGGCGACAAGCCGCGCAATGCCGCGCAACTGACCGGGGAAAGCCAGGGCATGTACTGGAGCATGGCCCACGCGCAGGGCTGGCACCTGGATGCCGTGGCCGTGGGTTCGCGCATCGAGGTGGATGGCCGGGGTGACACCGGCCAACGGCCGGGCGACAGTGGCCACGCGATGACTTTCTCGGTGGAGGGCGGCTATCCGATCCCCCTGGCTGGCAGTTGGGTGATCGAACCCCAGGCGCAGTTGATGAACCAGCAGTTCTTCCCCGGCAGCCAAGGGCAGCACGCAACCCGGCAGGCCTTCGACAGCCAGCCCAGCTGGAGCGGCCGCGTCGGCGCCACATTGTCCGGGCGCTATGAAATGCGCGGCATGCCCCTGGAGCCTTATGTGCGGACCAACGTGTGGTATGACTTCAGCAACCCTGACGAAGTGAAGCTGGAACAGGTCGACAAGATCTCCAGTTCGCGCTTTTCGACAACGGTGGAACTGGGCCTGGGGCTGGTGGCGCGGGTAACGCCCTCGGTGGCCATGTTCGTCAGTGCCGACTACAGCAGCGATGTGGATGGCAATGACCTCAATGGGCTGATTGGCAGCCTTGGAGTGCGCATGCGGTGGTAGCCTGCGCTGGCCCTGGCGCCGGCAAACCAGCGGCAGGGCCAGCACAGCAGGTGCATCAGGCGGGCTTCATCACCAGCACACCCAGCGGGGGCAGGTTCAGGGCCAGCGACTGCGGCTGGCCGTGGCTGGCGATGTCTTCGCTGTGCACCAGCCCAAGGTTGCCGACATTGGAGCCGGCGTACATCTCGGCATCGCTGTTCAACAGCTCCTGCCAGCGCTGGCCGAACGGCACGCCGATGCGGTAACCCTCACGCGGAACCGGGGTGAAGTTGGCGACCACCAGCACGGGTTCGCCACTGCTGCTCCAGCGCAGCCAGGCAAACACGCTGTTCTGTGCATCGTCACCGATCAGCCATTGGAAGCCCTGTGGCTGGCAGTCCTGCTCATGCAACGCCGGGACTTCGCGGTACAGCCGGTTGAGGTCACTCACCAGGCGCTGCACGCCTTGGTGCTCAGGGTACTGCAGCAGGTACCAGTCCAGCTGGCTATCGTGGTTCCACTCCCGCCACTGGCCAAATTCGCAGCCCATGAACAGCAGCTTCTTGCCGGGGTGGGCCCACATGAAGGCCAGGTAAGCGCGCAGGTTGGCGAACTTCTGCCAGCGGTCGCCGGGCATCTTGTCGATCAGCGAGTGCTTGCCGTGTACCACTTCGTCGTGGGAAATGGGCAGGATGAAATGCTCGGAGTAGGCATACACCAGGCCAAAGCTCATCTCGTTGTGGTGGTGGGCACGGTGGACCGGGTCGTTCTGGATATAGTGCAGGGTGTCGTGCATCCAGCCCATGTTCCATTTGTAGGCAAAGCCCAGCCCGCCCTGCTCGATCGGCTGGCTGACCCCGGGCCAGGCGGTGGACTCCTCGGCGATGATCAACGCCCCCGGCACCTCATGGGCCGCCACACCGTTGAGGTGGCGAATGAAGTCGATGGCCTCGAGGTTTTCGCGCCCGCCGTGGCGGTTGGGCACCCACTCGCCGGCCTTGCGCGAATAGTCTCGGTACAGCATCGAGGCCACCGCATCGACGCGCAGCCCGTCGATGTGGAAATGCTTCAACCAATGCAGCGCAGAGGCCATCATGAACCCGCGCACCTCATTGCGGCCCAGGTTGTAGATCAGCGTGTTCCAGTCCTGGTGGTAGCCTTCCAGCGGGTTGTCGTACTCGTACAGGGCCGTACCGTCGAAGCGCGCCAGGCCATGTTCGTCTGTGGGGAAGTGCGCCGGTACCCAGTCGAGCAATACCCCGATGCCGCCCTGGTGGCAGGCATCGATGAACGCGGCGAAGTCCTCGGCACTGCCGTAGCGCGAGGTGGGGGCGAACATCGACAGTGGCTGGTAGCCCCAGGAACCGCCGAACGGGTGTTCCATGATCGGCAGCAGTTCAATATGGGTGAAGCCCAGCGCCTGCACATACGGCACCAGGCGCTCGGCCAGTTCCCGCCAGTTGTAGTAGCGCCCGACTTCGCCGGCCTCGTCCATTTCGCAGCGCCAGGAGCCGGGGTGCAGCTCATAGATCGACAATGGCGCGTTGTACGCATGACGCTGCGCCCGTTGCGCCATCCAGTCGTGGTCTTGCCAGGCATGGCCCAGCTCACCCGCTACCTTGGACGCCGTGCTGGGCGGCAATTCGGTAGCGCGGGCCAGGGGGTCGGCCTTCAACGGCAGGATGCCATCCTTGCCGAGCACTTCGAACTTGTAGGTTTCACCCACGCCCAGCCGGGGGATGAACAGCTCCCACACCCCGGCACCATGGCGCAGGCGCATCAGGTGGCGACGCCCATCCCAATTGTTGAAGTCGCCCACCACCGATACCCGCCGGGCGTTGGGGGCCCACACCGAAAAGCACACCCCGTCGACGCCCTCGACCTGCACCGGCTGCGCGCCGAAACGCCCGGACAGGTCGCGGTGGTTGCCCTCGGCAAACAGGTGCAGGTCCATGTCGCCCAGTTGCGGACCGAAGCTATACGGGTCCTCGGTCACCTGCTCGCCACCGGCCCAGCCGATCTGCAGCAGGTAAGGCTGTGCTGTATCGAGGTGCGCGGTGAACAAGCCTGGCAGGCTGCCCTGCGCCATTTCGGTGAGGAGGCGCCCGTCTTCGCGGGCAAGAATGCGCACATTCAGGGCGCCGGGGAGGAAGGCGTTGACCACCTGCCCGCCTGCGCCGTCGTCATGGGGGCCGAGTACCGCAAATGGATCGGCGTGTTCGGCGCGGGCCAGGGCATCGAGGTCCCGTTGCCGAAGGCCGCCGTTTTCACGCGTTGTTACGTTCATTCTGACTCTCCCCAGGTACTGATCAGTCCATGCAGGCCATGCAAAGGCACGGCCAGCCAACTCGGCCGGTTCTCGGCTTCATAAGTAATTTCGTAGGCGGCCTTTTCCAGGCAGAAAAGCTCCAATGCAGCGCGCTCGCCTTCCGCCTGCTGCCAGGCGTGGGGCATGGCAGCGGTGGCCAGGCCGTACGCCTCGATAAAGGCATGCCGCGACTGGTGCAGGTACTGCCGGGCCACCCGTTGCCGGGCTTGCCGTGCCGCCTCGGAAAGGTCCACCGTAGACGCGCTGCGCAAGATCATCGCAGCAGCATAGTCGAACGACCGCAGTACGCCGCTGACATCTTTGTAAGGGCTGTGTTTGGCCCTGCGTTCTTCCAGGGGCCGGGCCGGCTCACCCTCGAAATCGATCAGGTAGGCATCGCCCTGCACCACCAGCACCTGGCCCAGGTGCAAGTCACCGTGCACGCGCATCAGCAAGCCGCCCTCGGCCTGCTCGGCCAACTGGCGAACATGCTCGACCAGGCCGTCACGCTGTTGCTGCAGGTCGTCGACCAGCGCCTGGCTGTCGCGGTCCAGGTGATCGCGGTGCTGCGCCAGCAGGTCGAGGGCATGGGTCAACTCGGCACTGATCTGGGTCACCCAGCGTTCGCGGTCCGGGGCATCGCTTGGCCGCGGCTGGAAAGCCGGGTCATCGGTGGGTGCTGCCAGCAACACGTGCATCTCGCCCAGGCGCTGGCCGAACAAGGCGGCGAAGGCTGTGAGTTCGGCGAGGGCGTCAGTATGTGCCTCGGTATCCGAACGGGCGGGCTCCATCTGGTCACGGATGGCGCGCTCAAGCGTGTTCTGGGTCCAGGCCCAGGCATCGCCCTGGTTGCTCAGGTAGCCTTGGGCGATCATCAGCAAGTGCGGTGCTGCCTGCGCATCCACGCGGCTGACCCAGGCCAGCAGTGGCGAGATATTGGCAAAGCCGGCAGCGGTCAGGTACGCGCTCATTTCCAGCTCCGGGTGAATGCCCGGGTTGACCCGGCGGATCAACTTGAGCACCACGCGGTCGCCGATGACCACCGAGCTGTTGGACTGTTCGGCGCTGAGGTAGCGCACCTCGCTTTCTTCATTCAGCGCCAGGCCGGCCAGTTGCTCGGTGCAGTCGAAACGCAGCTCGCCGTCAGCGTCGCCGCACGCCAGCCGCGTGCTTTCCTGGCACGCACGCAATACGGCGCGGATGAACGGCTCGAGCACGAACGCATCGGTAATCAGACCCACCTGATGGGCCCGGCGCACCCGGGACAACGCCAGTTGCTGCGGCAGCGCACTGTTGATCTGCTCCTCGGGCAGCAGCCCGATCGGCAATTGATAACGGGTGGCCACGCCGTCACTGAGCACTTCGAGCTCGCTGAGTAATACCGGCGTAGTGGCGGTGCCGAAACGCACGCCATAACACAGCCGTACCTGGTCTATGGGCCCTTCCTTGCCCGCGAACCAGCGCCGTTTCGGCAGGTACTGGGGCAGGATGTTGGTTTGCAGGGTGTCGCTGGCAGGCGCCGCCAGCAGTTCTTCCATGCGTTTGCGCAATACCAGCGTAATCAATTCGGGTAACCCCTCGGTGGGCTGGGCGTGCCAGCTGGGCATACGGTCATGCGAAGCCAGCAGGAACCAGTAAAAGCCATAAGGTGGCAAAGTCAGCAGGAACGGCAGGTGCCCGATCGGCGGGAAGGCACTGCCGCCGAGCATCTCCACCGGTACTTTGTCGGCGTACTGTGACAATTCCAGTTCTGCCGCCTGGGCGGCGCGGGAAACGTTGGCTACGCACAGGATGACCTCGGTGTTGCCATCGGCATCGGTGTATTCGCGAATGTAGGCCAGGATGCGCCGGTTGCTGGGGCTCAGCGTGCGCAGCGTGCCACGGCCGAAAGCCTTCTGCTGCTTGCGCACCGCCAGCATGCGCCGGGTCCAGTTGAGCAGCGAGTGCGGGTCGTGGCTTTGTGCCTCGACGTTGACCGTCTGGTAGCCGTACAACGGGTCCATCACCGGGGGCAGCACCAGGCGCTGTGGGTCGGCGCGGGAAAAACCGCCATTGCGGTCCGGCGACCATTGCATGGGCGTGCGCACGCCATCGCGGTCGCCCAGGTAGATGTTGTCGCCCATGCCCAGCTCGTCACCGTAGTACAGCGTGGGCGTGCCGGGCATCGACAGCAGCAGGCTGGTGAGCAGTTCGATGCGCCGGCGGTCACGCTGCAGCAAGGGCGCCAGGCGCCGACGGATGCCCAGGTTGATGCGCGCGCGGCGGTCTTCTGCGTAGTAGTTCCACAGGTAGTCGCGCTCGCGGTCGGTGACCATTTCCAGGGTCAGCTCGTCGTGGTTGCGCAGAAAGATCGCCCATTGGCAGTTGGCCGGGATCTCCGGGGTCTGGCGCAGGATGTCGGTGATCGGGAAACGGTCCTCCATGGCCAAGGCCATGTACATGCGCGGCATCAGCGGGAAATGAAAGGCCATGTGGCATTCGTCGCCGTCGCCTCCGCCGAAGTACGGGCGGGTGTCCTCCGGCCACTGGTTGGCTTCGGCCAGCAGCATGCGGTCTGGGTAGTTGGCATCGATCTCGGCGCGAATGGCCCTGAGCACCCCGTGGGTTTCAGCGAGGTTTTCGTTGTTGGTGCCATCGCGTTCGATCAGGTAAGGGATGGCGTCCAGGCGCAGCCCGTCCACGCCCAGGTCGAGCCAGAAGCGCATCACCCCGATTACCGCCTTGAGCACCTGCGGGTTGTCGAAGTTGAGGTCTGGCTGGTGCGAGTAGAAGCGGTGCCAGAAATACTGGCCTGCCACCGGGTCCCAGGTCCAGTTGGACTTTTCGGTGTCGAGGAAAATGATGCGGGTGCCATCGTACTTCTGGTCGTCATCGGACCATACGTAAAAGTCGCGCGCCTTGCTGCCGCGTTTGGCGTGGCGGGCGCGCTGGAACCAAGGGTGCTGGTCGCTGGTGTGGTTGATGACCAGTTCGGTGATAACCCGCAGGCCACGCTTGTGCGCCTCGGCGATGAAGCGCCGGGCATCGGCCATGCTGCCGTAGTCGGGGTGCACGGCCTTGTACTCGGCGATGTCGTAGCCGTCGTCGCGCCGCGGCGAAGGATAGAACGGCAGCAACCACAGGGTGTTGACGCCCAGCTCGGCGATGTAGTCCAGCTTGCTGATCAGGCCGGCGAAATCACCGATGCCATCGTTGTTCGAGTCGAAGAACGACTTGATGTGCAACTGGTAGATGACAGCGTCCTTGTACCACAGCGGGTCGTCGATGAAGGCTGCCGGGCGGGAACGCTTGGCCATGGGTGACTCCTTGCATGTCTGTGGACCGTGTTGGCTGGCGTTGCGGCTGCCGTGCAGCCTATTTACCGGCGATGGGCCGCGAGGCGGCCCGGTACCTATGCCCTAACCGGCCTTTTCGATACGCCAGATGCCGAATGGTTGGTGCCAAGGTTCGATGCGCATGAACTGGGTCTTGCCGTACCACGACCAGCGGTGGCCATTCATCAGGTCTTCACCCTGGGTTTGGGCGTTGTCATCGAGCCCCAGCTCCCACAGCGGCAGCTCGAAGTGCGCCTCCTGGGCGTTGTGCGGGTCTAGGCTGATTGCCACGAGGATGTAGTTGTCGCGCTCGGGCGTACGCTTGGCGAAGTACAGGATGTTGTCGTTCCAGCAGTTGAAGAACGCGGCGCCGAGGTGGGTTTGCAAGGCCGGGTTCTGCCGGCGGATGCGATTGAGCTGGGCGATTTCGGCAATGATGTTGCCAGGCTGGCTGAAGTCGCGTGGGCGCAGCTGGTATTTCTCCGAGTCCAGGTATTCCTCCTTACCTGGCAACGCGGCGCTTTCGCACAGTTCGAACCCGGAATACATGCCCCACAACCCTGAGCCCATGGTCGCCAATGCCGCACGAATGAGGAAGCCGGCCCGGCCGGAGGTGTGCAGGAAGAACGGGTTGATGTCGGGGGTGTTGACGAAGAAATTGGGGCGGTAGCACTGGCTCCATGGCGGCTGGTTGAGTTGCTCGAAAAATTCGCGCAGCTCTTGTTTGGTGTTGCGCCAGGTGAAGTAGGTGTAGCTTTGCGCATAGCCGACCTTGCCCAGGCGCGCCATCATGGCAGGCTTGGTGAACGCCTCTGCGAGGAAGATGACCTCCGGGTACTGGCTGCGCACATTGGCGATCAGCCATTGCCAGAACGGCAGCGGCTTGGTGTGCGGGTTATCGACGCGGAACGTCTTCACGCCTTCCTCGACCCAGCCCACCACCACATCGCGCAGCGCCAACCAAAGGCTGGGTACTGCTTCGGGGGCATAGAAGTCGACGTTGACGATGTCCTGGTATTTTTTTGGCGGGTTCTCGGCATAGCGGATGGTGCCGTCTGGGCGCCAGCTGAACCAGCCCGGGTGCTGCTTGAGCCAGGGGTGGTCCTGGGAGCACTGGATGGCCAAGTCGAGGGCAATTTCCAGGCCGTGCTCGGCAGCAGCAGCCACCAGGCGGCGGAAGTCTTCACGGCTGCCCAACTGCGGGTGAATCGCTTCGTGGCCACCCTCTGCACTGCCGATGGCATACGGGCTGCCCGGGTCACCCGGCTCGGCCGTGAGCGCATTGTTGCGCCCCTTGCGGTGCTGCAGGCCAATAGGGTGAATGGGCGGGAAGTACAGCACGTCGAAGCCCATGTCACGAATCATCGGCAGCCGCTGGTGCACATCGTTGAAGGTGCCATGGCGCTGCGGGTCATCGGTGATCGAGCGTGGGAACAGTTCGTACCAACTGGCGAACTGCGCAGCCGGCCGGTCCACATCGAGCGGGAAATCGCGGCTGCGGGCCAGGTAGCTGCGGTGCTCGGCCTCGGCCATCAGCCGGGCGGTGCGCGGGTCCAGCAGCAGCGCCACCTGGTCATCACTGCCCACCTCCGCCAGGCGCTGCAGCACGGCCTCAAGCTCGTTGCGCACGGCGCCATCGCACAGGGCAATGCCCTGGCCGAGCATCAGCCGCCCCTCTTCCAGCTCCAGCCTGACCTCGACGCCGGCGTGGTACTTTTTTTCCAGGTCGTGGCAGTACGTGGCGAACGGGTCGATCCAGGCCTGGATGCCGAACAGGTGCGGCCCCAGCTCGGTGGGGGTGAACTCGGCCAGCCACAGGTCGTTGCCCGCCGACTGCATCGGCACCGAGTGCCAGCGCTGGCTGTGCGCCGGGCGCCAGTTGAGCACCACGGCCAGGCGGTCATGTCCATCGCTGTAGACCTTGCTGCTGACGGCAACCGGTTGACCGCTGATGGCCTTGGCGGCGAAGGTGCCGGCGTCGAGCACCGGCTGGGTGTCCTCGATCACGATGCGTGGGGCCAGCAGCGCCTGGGCCAGGCTAATGGCCTGGTCAGGATGATCGTTGGCCATTGGCACGCTTTCAAAAAGCTCGTTTCGTGACATCGACCTTGCTCCCTCAGGCTGGTGGCGGTAAGGGTTCAGAGCCGGGCGCGGGCGTGAGGGTTCAAAAAAAACTGAGCGAATCGCAGCTGGCCGAAGTCCAAGCCTGCAGTACCTCTTCAAACCACCCACGCGAGGTCAGGCCATGAACATTCCAACACCACCGGAAACCCCCGATCCGAACATCGACGACCCGAGCTTGCCGCCGCCCGTGCCGGAGCAAGACCCGGACGAGCTGCCGGTCAAGCCAACCGAACCGCCGACGGTGGGCGACCCGCCGAACCAGGAACCACCGGTGAAAGCCTAAGGGTAGACCAGGTTACCGACCTTGCCGCCTGCAAGGTCGGTGCAGGCGGGCAACTGCCGGTGCGGGTAAACCGGGCAGCCTGGTCCGTCAACCCGCGCCATCGGCACCGAGTTCGGCGATGCTGATCTCGCGCATGCGAAACTTCTGCACCTTACCGGTTACCGTCATCGGGTATTCGTCTACGAAACGGATATGCCGCGGCACCTTGTAGTGGGCTATGCGTGCCTTGCACCAGCATTGCAGTTCTTCGGCGGTGGCCGTGTGGCCAGGGTGCAACTTGACCCATGCGACGATCTGCTCGCCATAACGGCTGCACGGAATACCGATCACCTGGGCGTCCGCCACTGCCGGGTGGGTATAGAAGAATTCTTCCAGCTCGCGCGGGTAGATGTTCTCGCCACCGCGAATGATCATGTCCTTGTTGCGCCCCACGATCCGCACGTAGCCGTGTTCGTCCATTACCGCCAGGTCACCCGAGTGCATCCAGCCGGCCGGGTCGATGGCTGCCGCGGTACCCTCTGGGTTGTCCCAATAGCCGAGCATCACGCTGTAGCCGCGGGTACATAGTTCGCCGATCTCGCCGCGCGGAACGATGCAGCCGTCAGCGTCCACCAGCTTGTTTTCCAGCTGTGGCTGCGTGCGGCCAACGGTGGCAACGCGTAGCTCCAGCTCATCCTCTGGCCCGGTTTGCAGCGAAACCGGGCTGGTTTCGGTCATGCCATAGGCGATTTGCACCTCGGCCATGTGCAACTGGTCGATCACCCGGCGCATCACCTCGATCGGACAAGTCGCCCCTGCCATGATGCCGCTGCGCAGGCTGGAAAGGTCCACCTGGGCGCGTAGCGGGTGGTCGAGCATGGCGATGAACATGGTAGGCACGCCATAGAGAATGCTGGCACGCTCCTCGGCCACGGCACGCAGGGTGAGTTCGGCATCGAAGGCATCGTTGGGGTAGATCATGGTGCTGCCGTGGGTGATGCAACCCAGGTTGGCCATGACCATGCCAAAGCAGTGGTACAGGGGCACCGGGATCACCATGCGGTCGCGCTCGCCCAGGCCCAGGCTTTCGCCGACCATGAAGCCGTTGTTGAGGATGTTGTAGTGGCTCAGCGTGGCGCCCTTGGGTGCACCGGTAGTGCCGGAGGTGTACTGGATATTCACCGGTTGGTCGAACTGCAGCCCGCTTTGGCGGGCCAGGTAGGCTTCGCTCGAGGTTTGCCCGGCCAGCCCGGCCAGGGCTTGCCATGCCAGGAAACCAGCCGGCGGGTTGGCTGCCAGGCTGATGACCCCGCGCAGCTCGGGTAGGCGCTGGCTGGCCAGTGCGCCCGCGGGGGCGCTCGCCAGCTCTGGCACCAGCGCCTGAACCATGGCGTGATAATCGGAGCTTTTGAAAGCATCGGCGCAGACCAGCCAACGGCACCCGGCCTGGCGCAACACGTATTCCAACTCACCCACCCGGTAGGCCGGGTTGATGTTGACCAGGATCGCACCGACCTTGGCACTGGCCAGTTGCAACACGCACCATTCGGCGCAGTTGGGTGACCAAAGGCCCAGCCGGTCGCCGCGGTTCAGGCCCAGCGCCATCAAGGCGCGGGCACACCCGTCGACCTGTTCGGCCAGTTGCCGCCAGCTGTAGCGCAGGCCCTGGTGGCGCGAAACCAGGGCTTGGCCATCGGCGCAACGCGCCACGGTGGCGTCAAAGGCCTGGCCGATGGTCTGGGTCAGCAACGGTTGGTCCTGGCGGCCGCGGGTATAGCTTGGTTGACTCATGGGTGTCCCTTCTTGTGGTTGTTCTGGGCACGGCTGAAGCAAGCGGAGATACTCTGGCGCAGATTTACGTTTACGTAAAGGTGACGATCAGATTGACACCCAGCCCAAGCCAGGTTTACGTTAACGTAAAGGTGATGAACAACACCGATCCTCAGGCGTGAAGCCGAACCCTGTGGGAGCGGGCGTGCCCGCGAATGCGATCATTCAGGAAATGACGGCGGCCCTGCTGATGCGTTCGCGGGCACGCCCGCTCCCACAGGGTCGGCGACAGCTCCATGAGCTACGGTGTAACCCATTTCAAGAACAACAAGGTGCCCCTGCATGCATTACCCCACCCTGAACTTCGCCCTGGGCGAAACCATCGACATGCTCCGTGACCAGGTGCGCACCTTCGTCGCCGCCGAGCTGGCCCCGCGTGCCGCGCAAATCGACCATGACAACCTGTTCCCTGCCGATATGTGGCGCAAGTTCGGCGACATGGGCCTGTTGGGCATCACCGTGTCGGAAGAATATGGCGGCGCCGGCCTCGGCTACCTGGCCCACGTGGTGTCCATGGAGGAAATCAGCCGGGCCTCGGCGTCGGTGGCACTGTCGTACGGTGCCCACTCCAACCTGTGCGTCAACCAGATCAACCGCAACGGCAGCCACGCACAGAAACTCAAGTACCTGCCCAAGCTGATCAGCGGCGAGCACATTGGCGCGCTGGCCATGAGCGAGCCCAATGCCGGCTCCGACGTGGTGTCGATGAAGCTGCGCGCAGAAAAGCGCGGCGACCGCTACGTACTCAATGGCAGCAAGACCTGGATCACCAACGGCCCCGACGCCAATACCTACGTGATCTATGCCAAGACCGACCTGGACAAGGGTGCCCACGGCATTACCGCGTTCATCGTCGAGCGCGACTGGCCAGGCTTCAGCCGCAGCAACAAGTTCGACAAGCTGGGCATGCGCGGCTCCAACACTTGCGAGCTGTTCTTCGACAACGTCGAAGTACCGGAAGACAATATTCTCGGCCAGCTGAACGGCGGCGTACGCGTGTTGATGAGCGGCCTGGACTACGAGCGCGTGGTGTTGTCGGGCGGGCCGACCGGCATCATGCAAAGCTGCATGGACCTGGTGGTGCCGTACATTCACGACCGCAAGCAGTTCGGCCAGAGCATCGGCGAGTTCCAGCTGATCCAGGGCAAGATCGCCGACATGTACACCCAGCTCAATGCCAGCCGCGCCTACCTGTATGCCGTGGCCCAGGCCTGTGACCGTGGCGAGACCACCCGCAAGGACGCTGCCGGGGTCATCCTGTACACCGCCGAGCGGGCTACGCAAATGGCCCTGGAAGCCATCCAGATCCTTGGCGGCAACGGCTATATCAATGAATTCCCGGCTGGCCGCCTGCTGCGCGATGCCAAGCTCTACGAGATCGGTGCCGGCACCAGCGAAATCCGTCGGATGCTGATCGGCCGCGAACTGTTCAACGAGACGCGCTGATCTGCGCCAGGGGTCATGATGATTCTCAAGTCACAGCTCAATACCAAGGCGGCGGATTATGCCCACAGCCATGCCGCCATGGCCGCCCAGGTCCAGGCCCTGCGCGGCCTGCTGGCCCAGGTCGCCCAGGGCGGCGGGCCCAAGGCTCAGGAACGGCACACCTCCCGCGGCAAACTGCTGCCACGCGAGCGCATCGACCGCCTGCTGGACCCGGGCTCGCCGTTCCTCGAGATCGGCCAGTTGGCGGCCCACGAAGTTTACAGCGAGGACGTGCCGGCTGCCGGGGTGATCGCCGGCATCGGCCGCGTAGAAGGCGTGGAATGCATGGTCGTGGCCAACGACGCTACGGTCAAAGGTGGCTCGTACTACCCGCTGACGGTGAAAAAGCACCTGCGTGCGCAGACCATCGCCCAGCAAAACCGCTTGCCGTGCATCTACCTGGTGGACTCGGGCGGTGCCAACCTGCCCCGCCAGGACGAGGTGTTCCCTGACCGCGAGCACTTCGGTCGGATCTTCTTCAACCAGGCCAACATGAGCGCCCAGGGCATCCCGCAGATCGCCGTGGTGATGGGCTCGTGCACTGCCGGTGGTGCCTACGTGCCGGCGATGGCCGACGAAGCGATCATGGTGCGCCAGCAGGCGACCATTTTCCTCGCCGGCCCGCCGCTGGTAAAAGCCGCCACGGGCGAAGTGGTCAGTGCCGAGGACCTGGGCGGGGCCGATGTGCACTGCCGTACCAGTGGCGTGGCCGACCATTACGCCGACAACGACGAACACGCCCTGGCCATTGCCCGGCGCTGCGTGGCCAACCTCAACTGGCACAAGCTGGGCAAGCTGCAACGCCTGGCCCCGGTGGCACCGCTGTACGCCGCCGACGAGCTGTATGGCGTGGTGCCCGCCGATGCCAAGCAGCCGTTCGATGTGCGCGAAGTGATCGCCCGGTTGGTCGACGGCTCGCTGTTCGACGAATTCAAGGCGTTGTTCGGTACCACCCTGGTCTGCGGCTTTGCCCACCTGCATGGCTACCCGGTGGCGATCCTGGCCAACAACGGCATCCTGTTCGCCGAAGCGGCGCAAAAAGGCGCGCACTTCATCGAGCTGGCCTGCCAGCGCGGTATCCCGCTGCTGTTCCTGCAGAACATCACCGGGTTCATGGTGGGCAAGAAGTACGAGGAAGGCGGTATCGCCAAGCATGGCGCCAAGCTGGTGACTGCCGTGGCCTGCGCCCAGGTGCCGAAATTCACGGTGATCATCGGCGGCAGCTTCGGTGCCGGCAACTATGGCATGTGCGGCCGTGCCTACGACCCACGCTTTTTGTGGATGTGGCCGAACGCGCGGATCGGTGTGATGGGCGCCGAGCAGGCCGCCGGTGTGCTGGCCCAGGTCAAGCGCGAGCAAAGCGAGCGCAGTGGCCAGCCGTTCAGTGCCGAAGACGAAGCCAGGCTCAAGCAGCCGATTCTCGACCAGTACGAACAGCAGGGCCACCCCTACTACTCCAGTGCCCGGCTATGGGACGACGGCGTCATCGACCCGGCGCAAACCCGCGACATCCTGGGCCTGGCACTGTCCGCTGCGCTGAACGCGCCGATCGAAGCGAGCCGCTTCGGCATTTTCCGGATGTGACCCCATGAGCGATTTCAGCACCCTCGAAGTGATTCGCGACCCCCGCGGCTTCGCCACCCTGTGGCTTAGCCGCGAGGACAAGAACAACGCGTTCAACGCGCAGATGATCCGCGAGCTGATCGTCGCCATCGATCGCCTGGCCGACGATACCGGCTTGCGCTTCGTACTGTTGCGCGGGCGTGGCCGGCACTTCAGCGCCGGTGCCGACCTGGCCTGGATGCAGCAGTCGGCGCAGCTGGATTTCAACACCAACCTGGATGACGCCCATGAACTGGGCGAACTGATGTACGCCCTGCACCGGCTCAAGGTACCGACCCTGGCCGTGGTCCAAGGTGCGGCGTTTGGCGGCGCACTGGGCCTGATCAGTTGCTGTGACATGGCCATTGGCGCCGAAGACGCCCAGTTGTGCCTGTCGGAAGTGCGCATCGGCCTGGCCCCGGCGGTGATCAGCCCGTTCGTGGTCAAGGCCATCGGCGAGCGTGCCGCGCGCCGCTATGCCCTGACTGCCGAGCGCTTCAGCGGTATACGGGCCCGCGAACTGGGCCTGCTGGCCGAGGTGTACCCCGCCACTGAGCTGGACGCACAGGTGGCGCTATGGGTGAACAACTTGCTGCAGAACGCTCCGCTGGCCCTGCGTGCCACGAAAGAGCTGCTGCGTGAAGTGGACGACGGCGAACTCAGCCCGGCGCTGCGCCGCTACTGCGAGAACACCATCGCCCGTATCCGCGTCAGCGCCGAAGGCCAGGAGGGCCTGCGTGCCTTCCTGGAGAAACGCCCACCCGCCTGGCAAACCGCTGAGACCAAGGAGCCGCGCCCATGAGCCGCCCCGCTTTGACCACCCTGCTGGTCGCCAACCGCGGCGAAATCGCCTGCCGGGTGATGCGCACCGCCAAGGCCATGGGCCTGACCACCGTCGCCGTGCACAGCGCCATCGACCGTGACGCGCGGCATAGCCGCGAGGCAGATATCCGCGTGGACCTGGGCGGCACCAAGGCCGCCGACAGCTACCTGCTGGTCGACAAGCTGCTGGCTGCTGCCAAGGCCAGCGGTGCCCAGGCCATTCACCCAGGCTACGGTTTCCTGTCCGAGAACGCAGGCTTCGCCCGCGCCATCGAGCAGGCGGGGCTGATTTTCCTCGGCCCACCGGCCAGCGCCATCGACGCCATGGGCAGCAAGTCGGCGGCCAAGGCGTTGATGGAGGCCGCCGGGGTGCCCCTGGTGCCCGGTTACCACGGCGAAGCCCAGGACCTCGACACTTTCCGCGACGCGGCCAGGCGCATCGGCTACCCGGTGCTGCTCAAAGCCAGCGCTGGCGGTGGGGGCAAGGGCATGAAGGTGGTCGAGGAGGAAAGCCAGCTGGCCGATGCCCTGGCGTCGGCCCAGCGTGAGGCGCAGGCGTCGTTCGGCGATGCGCGCATGCTGGTGGAGAAGTACGTGCTCAAGCCGCGCCATGTGGAAATCCAGGTGTTCGCCGACCAGCACGGCCATTGCCTGTACCTCAACGAGCGCGATTGCTCGATCCAGCGCCGCCACCAGAAGGTGGTCGAAGAAGCTCCCGCCCCCGGCCTGTCGGCCGAACTGCGCCGGGCCATGGGCGAGGCAGCGGTACGGGCGGCGCAAGCGATTGGCTATGTCGGTGCCGGTACGGTGGAATTCCTGCTCGACGCCCGTGGCGCGTTCTTCTTCATGGAAATGAATACCCGCCTACAGGTGGAGCACCCGGTCACCGAGGCCATTACCGGCCTGGATTTAGTGGCCTGGCAAATTCGTGTGGCGTGCGGTGAGGCCCTGCCGATCACCCAGGAGCAGGTGCCGCTGATCGGCCATGCCATTGAAGTTCGCCTGTACGCCGAGGACCCGGCCAACGAGTTTCTGCCGGCGACCGGCACGCTGGCGCTGTACCGTGAATCGGCAGCTGGCGAAGGCCGGCGGGTGGACAGTGGCGTGAGCGAAGGCGATGCGGTGTCGCCGTTCTACGACCCGATGCTGGGCAAGCTGATTGCCTGGGGCGACAACCGCGAACAGGCACGCCTGCGCTTGCTGGCGATGCTCGACGAATTCGCCATTGGTGGGGTGAAGACCAACCTCGCGTTTCTGCGGCGCATTCTGGCGCACCCGGCGTTCGCCGCGGCGCAACTGGATACCGGCTTCATTGCGCGGCACCAGGCCGCTTTGCTGCCGGCACCCCAGCCGCTGCCGGTCAGTTTCTGGGAGGCCGCAGCCGAAGCCTGGCGGCAGGGCCTGGCCGGGCAGCAGCGCGAAGATGACCCCGGTTCGCCATGGGCCGAGCGCAGCGGCCTGCGCCTGGGCCTGCCCGCGCGCAGTAGCCTGCACTTGGTCAGTGCTGGCCAGGACCACGCTGTGGGCCTGGAGCACAGTGCGGCGCCCACCTGGCAGTTACTGGGCGAGCAGTTGGTGCATGACCACGACGGCGTGCGTCGCCAGCACCTGGCGATGCGCCGCGGGGCTACGTTGTACTTGCAGTGGGGCGGCGAGATGCATGCTATCGAAGCCTTCGACCCGATCGCCGAGGCCGAGGCCAGCCACGGTCACCAGGGCGGCTTGGGCGCCCCCATGAACGGCAGTATCGTGCGGGTGCTGGTGGCGCCGGGGCAGCGGGTGGAAGCCGGTACCGCGCTGGTGGTGTTGGAGGCCATGAAAATGGAGCACAGCATTCGCGCGCCTCATGATGGCACGGTGAACGCGTTGTTCTGCCAGGAAGGGGATATGGTCAGCGAAGGGACGGTGCTGGTCGAATTGGCGGAGTGAGTTGGCTGGGGGTTGAGTGTTCGCCATACCCTTTGCAGCGCCTGTGAGACCGAGCGCCGCCCGCGCGGCGCATCGCGAGCTGCGCTCGCTCCTACGTTTGTTTCGGGCCAGTTATGCCTGGGGGATTTGCGCGCGCCCCCTTGGGGCATGGCACGATACCGCGCCGTACGAACAAGGCGGTCGCGCGCGCCTGTCACAGGCCATACTGGCCTGAAACAAACGTAGGAGCGAGCGCAGCTCGCGATGCGCCGCGCGGGCGGCGCTCGATTTCACAGGCGCCACACTGATCAAGCCCTACGCTCACCAGCCGCACAACCACCCCCAGAAATTCACAACCGGTCGCATGCGCTGGCCCAGGGCAGCCTGGCCCGAAGCAGATGTGGGAGCCGGCTTGCCGGCGATGCTTTGCAGCGCCTGTGAGATCGAGCGCCGCCCGCGCGGCGCATCGCGAGCTGCGCTCGCTCCTACGTTTGTTTCGGGCCAGTTATGCCTGGGGGGATTTGCGCGCGCCCCCTTGGGGCATGGCACGATACCGCGCCGTACGAACAAGGCGGTCGCGCGCGCCTGTCACAGGCCATACTGGCCTGAAACAAACGTAGGAGCGAGCGCAGCTCGCGATGCGCCGCGCGGGCGGCGCTCGATTTCACAGGCGCCATACTGATCAAGCCCTACGCTCACCAGCCTCACAACAACCTCAAAACACCTAGAAGGAGCCATGCACCCGCACAACCACCCCCAAGAACTCGCAGCCTTCCTCGCACAACAAGGCCGGGTAATTACTGTTCAATGCCTTCAGATACCGCTGCCCACCCTCCTCGGCCAATTCACGAAAAATCGCCGGTTTACCTGGCTGACGCGCAATCACCAGACGCCCAGGTACAGCTTGCGCCCCAGGGTCCACCAGCATTCGCATGCCCTGCGGCACACTGCGGCCACTGATAGCACTCATCGCATCATTTTCCACCGTCAGCCAGAACGCCTTCCCCTGAGCCAGGTAATCGGTCTGCTCGAACTCAGCAGGCTCCGCGATCTGGGCACCACCTAGCTGATCCCAACTCAACACCGGATAGCGGAAACATACGATGTATTGCATCAGGTCCAGGTCATCATCATCGTCATCCACCTCGTAGGCACCGCGCTCCTCGCCGACCTGGCCCTGAACGCGCAACTGCAAGCTGACGTGGTAATGAGGCATGCCAATCTCGACGAACGTGCGGTTCATCGACTCGATCTTCGGCTGACGCCTTTTGTTCACCCAATGCCCCACGCTGCCTTGAGACACGCCAACGCGCTCGGCAAGCTGCTCTTGGGTAAGCCCTAGCTCCTCCATCCGGTCACGGACGAGGGCAATCCATTTATCCATATTCATCGCTGGCACGATACGGACTGCCTTCTGGCGCTCAATAAACATTCAGTATTATTTCTTGGTGGCAATTCAAATACTACAGGTATTAGTATCGGCCTGATCCCTTTCCTTACTGGCATTAGCAGGTATCAGGATGAAACTACCGAAAAACGACGAAACAGATCTCGACAGCGAAGCCGCCCGCCGCGCCCTCGACTACTACCTCAACCCCAACCCGCCACGCCCGACGCTGGACAACAAGATCTGGACCCTGCACGAAGGCGTGACCAGCGAGCAGGCCCAGGAACACGCCATCGCCCTGCTGCGCTGCGCTGCGGCCACCGCTCAGGAAACCGCCACGCACCAGCACGGCAGCCAGCGCGAGCTGACCTTCGCGCTGATGCACATGATGGACATGGCACGCGCGCTGCTGGAGCACAAGCAACATGAAGACCGGGGTTTGTAAACGGAAGGGAGAGCACGTGATGGCCGCGTAACGGCAAAGGCCCCGATTGCCGGGACAAGGAAGCGCACCGGTAAAACTTTTTTACCGGAATGATGAAAATTCATTTGACTGGCAAATGATAACGATTATTATTGCACTCAGCTGATCGCGAGATCTGCTGGATAACCTGAAAGCTTAGGTCGCTTTCAGATTATCTCCTCATCAGGCTAATCACGGTTTTTGACCCGGCTTTTTGCCGGGTCTTTTTTTTGGCTCTTCAGGCTAATGAAGATCGTGATGGCGCGCATGGTAGCAAATGTGTTTCAGGGCGTGAACGCTCATTACAAAACTTTGCGCAATCAGCACTTGAGAATCAATCTCGTTTCGCCTACGCTGAAAACGCATCACGGAAGATACCCCCACCCCTTCCCCTTTGTAGCGCAAGGAGCCGGTCATGACCCGTCTGCTGCTGCCCCTCGAACACCCCACCGCGGTCAATGAGCCTGATGCCGACAATGCCCTGCTGCACGCGCTGAAGCGGCTGCCACGCCGGGTGCAGCAAGTGATGCTGCTGAGCCGCCTCGACCAGCTGGACTTCGCCAGCATTGCCACCCGCCTTGACCTGCCACTGGCCACTGTCGAACGCAACATGGACCAGGCCCTGATGGCCGGGCGCCCGCGCCGGGACGTGCTGGCAAGCGTGGCCAGCCAATGGTACGTGCGCTTGCAGAGCCCCCAGGTGACCGCATGCGAGCGCATCGACTTCCGCCGCTGGCTGGACGCAGATGCCGCGAACTTACAGGCGTTTCACCAAACGGAATTACGCTGGCGCAGCCTGCTGGCGCCGGCGCGCCAGCTTGGCCAGGATGGTTGGTACCGGCAAGGCCGGGCGGCGCTGTCGCTAGGCGGCTGCTCGGTAGCGGTCGGGGCTGGCCTGGCGGCGTTACTGGTGTGGGCGTGGTGCAGCTGATGCCCGCTGCCGGTTCACTTCAGGCCCGCCGCCGCAGCCCCTCTGAAGCCTGCCCCCTCAGCCCATTACGCTGCCAATGAAATTCGCCAGCTCCGCCGTACGCGGCGCGGCGAATACATCACGTGGGTGACCGGTTTCGTGAACCTTGCCGTGGTGCATGAACACCAGCTTGTCACCCACTTCCCGGGCAAAGCGCATTTCATGGGTCACCATGATCAAGGTCATGCCTTCCTTGGCCAATTGCCGCACAACGCCGAGCACTTCGTTGACCAGTTCCGGGTCGAGCGCCGAGGTGATCTCGTCGCACAGCAAAACCTTGGGCGACATCGCCAGGGCGCGGGCGATAGCCACCCGTTGCTGCTGCCCGCCAGAGAGGCGGTCCGGGTAGGCGTCGAACTTGTCGCCCAGGCCAACCCTGGCCAGCATTTGCTCAGCCAGTTGGCGGGCCTGGGCCTTGCTCGTCTTCTTCACCACCTGCGGCGCGAGCATGACGTTCTCGCCCACCGTCAGGTGCGGGAACAGGTTGAACTGCTGGAACACCATGCCGACTTTCTGCCGCAGCGTGCGCAGGTCGGCGCGCGCGGCATCCAGGTACTCGCCATCCACTTCGATCACGCCGTCACTGATCGACTCCAGGCCGTTGAGCGTACGCAGGAAGGTACTTTTGCCGGAACCGCTACGGCCGATGATGGCGACCACCTCACCCTCTTCGATGCTCAGGTCTACGCCCTTGAGCACGTGGTTGTCGCCATAGTACTTGTGCAACGCGGACACTCTAAGCAGGGGCATGCAGCCTCCTTTCCAGGTAACGGGCGCTCAGCGAGAGCGGGTAGCAGAGCATGAAATAACCCACGGCCACCAAGCCGTAGATCAGGAAGGGCTCGAAGGTGGCGTTGGCGAGCATGCCGCCGGTCTTGGTCAGCTCGGTGAAGCCGATGATCGAAGTGACCGCCGTGCCTTTGACCACCTGCACCGAGAAACCGACGGTAGGTGCCACGGCAATCCGCAGCGCCTGGGGCAGGATCACGTAACGCATTTGCTCCAGCCGGGTCATGGCCAGGCTGCCGGAGGCTTCCCACTGGCCACGTGGCAGCTCGAGAGCGTGACAGGGCCATATAAATCAATCAAATGCAAATATCGAAGCAATTGTTGCGAATGGGGAATTAATAGCGGCTATTTACAGCGTTTCCCTAGTGTCTGCATCCGATCAGGGCAGGCTTTCACTGCATGGCCTTTTGACGCTATTTTGCTGAGGTGCCGCTTTACGTCAGGCGCTTGAACATCATAGGAATACCGTCATGCGCACCATTTGGTTCTTGTTACTCCCGGGCACACACATTCTGGACCTCGGCGGGCCGCTGCAGATCATGGCCAGCCTGGAAGAGCTCCGGTTGGCGCCGGTCAGCGTCCGTTGCATCGCAGCCAGACAACAGATGAGCAGCTATCAAGGTGTGACCTTGAGCGGCTTGCATCCCCTGCCCGAACAGCTTTCGCCCGAAGATATGCTGTTCGTGGTCGGCAACAAGCTGTCTACCAGCCCCAGCGACGCTGCGACCATGGCCGCAACCGCGCAGTGGCTGGCGAACGTGATGGGGCAAACCCCAGACGTGCAACTGTGTTCCATCTGCACCGGCGCGTTCCTGCTGGGCGAAGCCGGGCTGCTGAACGGCCGTGAATGCACCACCCATCACCGCTATGTCGGCTTGCTGCAGGCACGCTACCCAAAAGCCAAGGTGCTGGAAAATCGCCTTTTCGTGGAGGACGACGGTGTGTTCACCTCGGCGGGCGTGTCCAGCGGTACCGACCTGGCCTTGCATATCGTGTCGCTGCACTTCGGCAAAGCCGTGGCCAACCAGGTGGCCCAGGAACTGGTGATCTACCGTCGCCGTGCTGGCGAAGATGCGCAACTGCGCGCGGCCGACCTGGCACGCAACCACATCCACCCGCTGGTACACGCGGCCCAGGACTATATCGACACGCACCTGGGCAGCAGTTTCAGCTTCGAACAACTGGCCAGCCAGTTCAATGTCAGCTACCGGCACCTGGCACGCCTGTTTCGCGAGAACACGGGGCAAACCCTGCAGGACTACCTGCGCGCCCAACGCATCGACCTGGCCCGTGACCTGTTACGCGGCAGCCGCCTGAATGTGGAACAAATCGCCGAACGTTGCGGTTACGGCAGCAGCCATGCCTTTCGCCTGGCCTGGCGGCGGGAAATGCCGCAACCGCCGCTGCAGTTTCGCAGCGTGATCACCCAGGACAACACCTAGTATCAGCGACCACTGACGGTGGGCGTGGCGAAACTGTCTGTGAAAAACGCTACCACAGCCTTGCGCGACGCCTCCCGGGCTGTTGGGTCCGGTGCCGAACGCCCCAAGCCGCCCTGGCCACGGTGCAGGAACGGGTCCTTGTATTCCTGCGCGGCTTCCAGGCCATTGAAGCCATGCTCGGCACCGGGGTAGACCAGCACCTTTGCCCGTGCCTGGTCTTCGGCTGGCAGGCTTGCAACCAGTTTGGTGCAAGCCTTGGGGTCATCATCGTACTGGTCCTTTTCACCGACCAGCACCAGCAGGCGGGCCGGCGCCAGGTGCTTCAAGTCATAGCCTGGCACACGGTTGTATCCCCAGCACACGGGATAGAACGCTGCCAAGGCTACGGGGCGCACCCCAGAGGCCTGTTGCAACTCATCGTCGATGGACGCAGACGCGGCGAGCATGGCCTGGGCGCCACCCCATGAAAACCCGAGCACCCCTACCCGCTCGCTATCGACCCCTGGCTGATTGGCCAGATAAGACAAGGCGCCCGCCAGGTCCGGCAAGGTATCGTGAACCCGGGGCGGCCGCCCCTGTGCGCCGCCAGCCAGCCGGCGCGCGCCCCACATGTCCAGTTCCAGCGTGGCGATGCCGCGGGCATTGAGGTCGGCCGCGTGCAACGGCCCGCGTGAGTCCATCCCCGCCGAGCCGTGCAATAGCACCACAGCCGGTGCTGGCCCGGCCTGGTTGGCCGGCATGGAGAGCACCGCTGGCACCCTGATCGGTTTCAGTTTGCCGGCAGAAGGCAGGGGCTGGCTGTAGAACGAAACGAGCCGCTTGCTGACGCTGGCCACAGTCTCGCCAGCGTCGGATGCAACCTCAGCCTGGGCCGCTGCCAACGGCAGCGCACACCCCAATAACAGGCTGATGGCCAATTTTTTATACATTTAACGACTCCTGAACGCCCCAAAGGGCTTTTATTGCTGCTGTTTCACAAAGAACGGACGCCCGTCTCAGCCGCACATCGCCATCGCTGCCACACCCTCGATGGGCCAGCGGCCAAGCGCCAACGGGTCCAGCACCACCATTGCGATCAGCACACAGCACCCCAAGCCGAACGCCACGGCATAACCGCGCACTTGCCGGGCGGTGCACGCGCCATACACCGCGACCAGAGCGAGCAATTGCATGCCCACGGCAAACACCCCAATGGAGAACCCGGAAGCGAGCAGTTCAGCCATTGGCGACCACACTGCGGGGGCGGCCCGACGCTGCCTGTACCGCGGGTTGGAAGGCCACGGCATCGAAGGCCTGTTGCAGGTCGGCCTTGATATCGCTCACCCGCTCCAGGCCGACGCACAGCCTGATCAACCCGTCGGAAATGCCGGCGTGGCGCCGCGCTTGCGCATCCAGGCGGCCATGGGTGGTGCTGGCCGGGTGCGTGACCATGCTGCGGGTATCACCAATATTGGTGCAGCGCGCCACGCACTGCAGTTGATCGATCCATTGCCAGGCCGCTGCCTGGCCGCCGAAGATCTCGAAACTCAGCAAGCCGCCATGGCCATCCTGTTGCCTGCACGCCAAGGCATGCTGAGGGTGTTGCGCCAGGCCGGTGTAATGCACAGCGCTCACCAGGGGTTGTTCGCCAAGCCACTGGGCCAGCTCCAGGGCGCCCTGTTGCACCCGCAGCATGCGGATTTCGAGGGTTTCCAGGCTTTTCAGCAACAACCAGGCATTGAACGGGCTGCAGGAAATACCCAACGTGCGCAACACGCCCCTCAACACCTGCATCAGGCTCTTGGAACCGGTCACTACACCGGCCAGCGCACGCCCCTGGCCGTCCATGTACTTGCCCGCCGAATGGATGACCAAGTCCGCACCCAGGCTGTGCGGGCGCTGGAGCACCGGCGTCAACAGGGTGTTGTCCACCACGACCAGCGCATCCTTGGCGTGCGCCAGAAGGCTGATGGCACGGATGTCACCAATTTTCAGCAGCGGATTGGAGGGGGATTCCAGCACCACCAGGCGGGTCTTGTCGTCGATCGCCTGCTGCCACTGGCCCAGGTCGGTAAGGTCGACGAACCGCGCCTCGATGCCGAACCGCGCCATGTAAACGCTGAAGGCACTGGCGGTGGTACCGAACACATCGCGGCTGCAGACAATGTTGTCACCCTGCTGCAGGAACCCATGGCACAGCGCGGTGAACGCGCCCATCCCGGAAGCGAACGCCACCGCATCTTCGGCTTGTTCGAGCGCCGCCACGCGGCCTTCGAAGGCTTGCACCGTGGGGTTGGTGAAGCGGCTGTACACATTACCCTGCTGTTGCCCGCTGAAACGTTCTGCAGCCTCTTGCGCCGACGCAAAGGTATAAGCAGACGTCATGGCCAATGGCTCGCAGAAAACATCGGACAAATCGCTGACCCGATTGCTGTGCAGCGCCGAAGTTGCGTCAAAGCCGTCCAGGCCAATCGCAGACGATTGCATGGTGCATCTCCTTGTTTGCATTGAACAATGCGCAGTTGATCGGGGGCTATTCCGCTTCAGCCACTGGCGGGGCCGAGGCTTCTGCGGCCACGCGTGCCGAAACCAGCCACAGGGAAGCCAGTGCAGCCATCACGGTGGCCGTCGCCAGGCCAACCAGGGTCAACTGGTAGCTTTGATGCCGGTCGAAATCCAGGGCGCCGAGCTGTGTGGCCAGCAACGCACCCAGCTGGTGTACAAGGAACAGCAGGCCAAACACCTTGCCTTTGATTTCGGCGCCATACAGGGCAAAGCAGAATGCTGACGTGAGCACCACCGTACCCAGGTAACTGGCACCGAACAGCACCGCAAACAGGTAGGTACCCAGCGGCCCAGGTGTGGTCAGCAGGACGATCACCGCCGCCGTACGCAGCAGGTAGAACATCATCAGCAGCAGCCCTTTGTTGTAACGGGTAGCCAGCCACCCAGCCATCAGGCCACTGACCAGTTCCAGCACACCCAGCAAGCTCAGGCCGCTGGCCTGTACCGAGCTAGGCAGCCCCTCGCCCTGCCAGAACGACACCAGGTGCACGTCGATGAACGCCATGGTGGCCCCACAGCTGGCGAAGCTGAGGGCCAATACGAAGAACCGCGAATCACGCCACAGAAACGCGACCGAGTGCTTGACCAGCGCCGCCTGCGGGTCGGGCTTGAGCGCAACGGTGCGCGCCACCCAGTACAGCGCCAGGCTCAACGGCACCAGGAAGATCAGGCCGACCCAGGAGAACACCGGCTGCCAGCCCACGCGCTGCTGCAGCATGATCCACAGCGGCGACAGCACGATGAAGCCGATCGACGTGCCATTGGTCACGAAAGCGAAGGCGAAGGCCTTGAAACGCTCTGCGACCAGGCGATCGACCAGAATGCCCATGGGTACGTAGGTCATCGCGGCAAGGGCGAAGGCACCCAGCAGGCCATACAACAGGGTGAACAGCATCAGCTGGCTGCCGACCAAGGTCACCCCCAGCAGCACCACCCCTGCACTTACGCTGCCCGGGGCAACCGTGCTCAGCGGCCCAACCCGGTCGCTCAGCCAACCCACCACCGGCGACACCAGGCCAATGGTCAGCACGAACAAAGAACCTGCCGTGGCCAAGGCTGCACGCCCGCCACCAAAGTGCGTGGCCAGGTCGACGAAGTACACTTGGTACAGCCCTTTCAGGGCGCTGGACAGGAACATCACCACGAAGCCGACTACCAGCACCGAGACGATCAGGGTTGAGCTGAATTTCTGTTTCATGGCCAATCCTCTGCGCGGGGTATTACACCGCTTCGGCCTGGGGAGCCCGGCAATACACCTGGTACATGTTTTCGTACATCGCGTAGAACAGCTGGCAGGTGTGATCTACCGCTTGCAACGCCTCTTGTTGCATCTGGGCCGTGGTGCACAGCTGCGAAACCAGATCCAGGCCTTCGTTGACGTGGCCAACGTCTTCCTTCTGGTGCACGGAGAAGAACAGCAAGTCGTGCTCGGTCAGGCCGTACGCCCGGCCGAGCAGCACGTGACGTGCATCACCGGCAACGGTCTCGAGGTTTTGCCCCTCGCTGGCGATCATCACCGCGGCAGCCCCCACGTGGTAACGCGCCGGGTCACGTACCGCCTGCAGGCGGTAGTCGATCAGCTCCCAGGTGGCCGGCAGCGGTTGCTCGGCATCACGCTCGGCATCGCTGATGCCCAGTGCACGCAAGAAATTCTGCATGAGCACCACATGGTTATCGGTACGCGAGAGCCGCCCGGTCTCCTCCTCGAAGCAGTTGGTGATCAGCGCGCGCTTGTGGGCAGGCAGCGGGCAATGGAAGAACAGGTGCTCGACATAAGTCAGGAAGTACTTGGTGAGTTGGTAACCTTGCAACGCGACCTTGCGCAGCAGCGGCTTGTTGCCTTCAGGTGAAAGCAGGGCTTCGAAGATCGGGTGAGACAGCGTCAGGTGGTGGTGCAGTTTCTGTTCCAGCTGATCGCGAAAGGCTGCAGTCGACAAGGCCATGGTGGCGTTCCTTGAATGATGGAAAAGGGGGCCCTTGGCGGCGATGGCCGCAGGCGAAGGATTGAGGGCGCTTCAGCTCAGGTTGAGTCGCTGGGCCAGGCTTTGTACTGACTGGGCCATGTAGTGGCCGCGGTGCTTCACACCGTTGACCCGCGCGTAGTCGTCGAGCACGCCGTAGGTCTGAAACCCGAAACGTTGCCATAGGCGGTGGGCACGGGTGCCTTCGCGTACGTCCAAGGTCAGCAGTTCGATACCCTTCGCCTGGCACAGCCGCACGATTTCCGCGAAGGCCCGGGCCACCAGCCCGGAGCCCCGGTAGTCTGGGTGTACCACGCCTTTGCTCAGGTCAGCGATATGGCGGCAGTTGGGCATGCTGCTACGGGACAGGATGACCAGGCACGCCGCGCCGGCAGGTGCACGGCCGAGCAAAGCGTAGGTATGCCCGCCCTCGATACGTGCCTGCAACGCCGCGGCGAAATCGACACCCTGGTCGACCGACATCGCCTGCTCGTAGCCCAGCACCCCGCCATCCTCAACCGTGCTGTTGATGAGCGTCATGATGTCCAGTGCAACAGTACGGTCAGCCCGTTGTAGCCATTGCAACTGCGCCTCGGTGGAAACTTGTGGCGCCAAGGAGAGGGAGGTGTTCATGGTGAAATCCCGTGTACGTTCAGGCAGGGATTTAACCGTTTAGGTGTAACGTGGAGTAAGCAGGCAATCGGACAGAAAACGGAAAGATAGTGACAACCCTCAACCTGCCCGGGAACCGCGGCGCAGACGCTGTGCTGCACCGCGCCGCCTGCTCGGCGGGCAGGGTCGCGCACCCGCCCGGTGCCGTGGCATTTTTCAAACGATCCCTGCGCCCCTGCGAACCCGCCTTACAGCCGGGCCTCAAGCGGCTGCTGCAGCAACCCACGGGGTAACTGGAAGCCCTTGAACGGTTCCTGGGTAATGGGGTTGAACGCTTTTTCAGCGCTGAGCCGGTAGCGCATCACGCCATCACCGGTGCTGAAGCTCAGGTCCACGCTGGTTGCGGTTCGCCCATTGAGCGAACCGCGGCTGAGCAAGCGGAACATCGACCAGGGGCCGCGGTACTCCAGGCGGCTGCTACTGCCGTTCTGCCTGAGCAGGGTCAGGTGACTGCGCACGTGCCGGCCAAGCGTGTTCGGCCAGATGATGCCGGTGAGCTGCCGCGGGCCATGGGTGTAGGCAATCAGCTGGCCGTCAAGGTCCAGCAGGCTGGTGCGCTGGTTAGCGCTGAGCCCCAGCGGCTCGATGCTGAACTGCACGCTCAGGTTGCCACGCTGGTCGAAGAAGGTTTCGCGAATGCGGTTGGCCTGCGCCAACTGCTCGATCACATCGCTGCGGATCAGCGACTGCCCTTGCGGGCCGGCGCGCAGCGCCTCGAGGTTGTCGTACAGGAATGCCTTCAGGTATTGATCACTGAAGCGCTGCAACCGCCCCTGCGGCCCGAAGAACGCCTCGAAGTCATCCAGCGATGCATCCGGCGCCCTGGCCACGAAAGGGTAACGCCCGGCAAGGCGCTGCTGGAAGAAGCTGTAGACCTCGGTGTCCCAGCGCCGCTCCAGCTCGCGCAGGGCTTCGATGTGCAGCACTCGGGCGGTTTCATCGGCCACTTTCCTGGCGTGGTGATTGAGCGGTTCAGGCAAACCGGTGGCCACCCGTTGCAGAGTGCCGATCGGGTCCGGGCCGGTCATCGCAAAGCGCTGCTGCACCGCTTGCAGGACGGCCTTGCCCCGGTCTGGGCTGCCCTGCACGGCCTTGGCGTAATCGTGCACGGCCACCATGGCCGCCAGCACTTCATCGTAATAGCTTGGCTTGTCTTGCGTTGCATGCAGCATCCCGTTCAGCCCCGCAAAAGCCCGCTGGATGGCCCAGGCCTGCTGGCGCTCAAGCTCGCTGCCTTTGGGCATGAGCGTGTCGCTGGCGCTGCCCGTGTCGGGTGCCTCAGCCGATGACAGCGAAGTGTTTTCCTTCACCGTAGCCAGCAGCCGATGCCACGGCGCCGCGGGCCCGGTCAGCTGCTGCAGGACCATTACGCCGTGTTCAAGGTCGTGAAAATCCGCCACCGAAACGGCATTCAATGCACGCCGCCAGCTGTTTATGTAGTCGGCGCTGTACAGGTTGCGCAGACGCTCGCTCAACACCACCCGGTCAGCGTCCGAGTACTCCAGCTGGCTGCGCTCACCCAGCGCCCACTGGTCGATCATCGCCATGTCGGCGAAGCTTTGGCTGCGGGGCTCGAAGTACTCTTTGAAACCCTTGGCGGTGTGTATCGGCGCCAGTCGCACATCCTCGCCGCTGGCCCCAGCCGAGCGCTGGTACACCACGTCGAACGCGGGGCCGACCTGCTGACGCAAATCCAGGCCCGTGAGCAGGTGTTCCTGAGCCTGCTGCTTGAGCCCGGCATATACCCGCTCCGGTAACGGCACCTTGCGCAACGCCGCCTGCACCACGGCGATACGCTGGCGGTACTGCGGCAACTCGGTGTCGGCATAGGCCAAGGCGTACTTCAGGTGGCGCATGAGGTCGCGCTGCAGCTGCCCTTGGCCAGGAAACTGTTGCTGCCACTGGCGGGCCATCCATGTCTCGACCCACTCAGGCCGCCGATTCTGGCGGTCTTCCAGCATGCGGTAAACCCGCAGGGCAGCCATTTGCCGTTCACTGCCAGGCGTAGCGGCATCCATGGCGTCGATCACGCCACTGGCCAAGGCCGGCAGGAATCGCCTGGAGAGCAAGCTGAGGTAAGCCTCATCGACACGCGGGCCAATGATACGCCCCTGGTAGAGGCCTAGATCGGAAACACCCGGCCAGGCGGCGCGGTAGTCGCCAAATACTGAAACCGCATCGCGGATCTGGTCCAGCGGCTCCAGCAGGTTGCGCCCGGTTGGGTCCAGGCGCTGATCCACCTGGTGGTGGCTGTACTCCCGGCTTTTGGCGAGCACGTTGGCGGCCTTGGCGCCATTGATGTCGAAAAAGCGCTGCCAGCTGGCAATAGCGACACAGAAAGCCAGCATGCCTAAACCCGAGCCGACCCATAACAACCGGCGCTTGCTGCGCGCCACCTTGATGTTGTCTCCGGCAAGCCCCGCCTCCTTGTAGATGACACGCCGGAACGCATGCTGGATGAAGTAGGCAAACGCTTTGCCTTGCGCCTTGCCCTCCAGCAACGGAAGCGCTGTGTTGTAGGGCTGGGCTGACTCGCGCACGAAGGCGTTGAGCACGTCCCCTTGCTGAATGACCGAAGACCAGTACACCCCCCGCACCAGGGCGGGTGTGGTGTAACGGTCACTCGCCAGCGTTTCTTTCAGGAAACCCAGCAGTATCGGGCGCAAGCCGATCAACTGGGCATGCAACGAGAACAGCCGCGCGCGCTGCGGCGCACTGGCCAAGGTATCGAGTCGATCCACCACCTGCTCGAACAGCCGATTGAGCAACTGCTGGTAATGATCGCCATACTCCTGCAGCCAGGCATCGAAGGTGCCGACCGTATCCAGCTTGAAGGTGAAGCCCAGCATGTTTTCCCGCAGGTCGACGGGAAGGCCCCCATAGAGCTGGTCGAAGCCGTCCAGCAGGTCGAATTTGCTCAGTACCACATACAACGGCAGGCGCGAGCCCAACTGGCTGCTGACTTCGTACAGCCGCGTGCGCAGCCTGTGGGCCAAGGCAACACGCTGCTCGGGCGTACCCTGCAGTAACGCAGGCAGGTCCACGACCAGCACCATGCCATTGAGTGCCCGCTGGCTGCGATTGTGCACCAGCCAACCCAGCAGGTGCTGCCAGAGCCTGGCGGGGGCAGCCGGTGGCACCTGCGAGGCACCTGGCGCCCCGGCGAGCGAGCCTGCCGGCGAGTCCTGCCTGATAAAGGCCCCGGGCGGGTCGATGATCACCGCCTCGTTGCTGACCCACCAGCCTATCGGGAAGGCCAGCGCCTGCACCTGTGTACCCCGCGCCTGCACCTTGTCGATCCGGGTCAGGGAAAAGCTTTGCTCCGTACGGTCGATGAAACTGGACTTGCCCGCATGCTGGTCGCCTATCACCAGGTACCAGGGCAATCGGTACAGGGCACGCCGCCCTCCCGCACTGCCGAGCAATCGCGCCAGCCCTTGGTCCAAGGCGTTTTCCTGGGCCCGAAGCAACGGCAATACGCTGTCCAGCTCTGCGGCCGCCGCCTCGTTGCGCTCTGCCTGAAGGCGCACGTAGCGCCTGCGCAGCACCAACAGCCAGCACAGCAGCGGCACCAGCACGAGCACCAGGCTGGCCAGACTGCGGTGCGCGATGCTGGCAAGCGGATGCTGTTCACGCCATGCCCACTGTGGGCCTAGCCACCAGATGGCGACCAGCATCAGCACGCTGCCCAGCAGAAGCAGCACAGGCATGGCCAGGCCGACTCGAGTCGCCAGGGGCAAAAGCCAACGTTTCAATAGCGTCCATCGTTGATTCATGGCGGGTCCTAGTCCTTGTTCTGATCGGCCAACGCATCAGGCGCGGCATGCTGTTGCAGGCGTTTGAACACCTCCGGCTCCCAGGCACTGGCCATGGTTTGCTGCATGGTTCGGGCAACGCTGGCGCACAGGTCCTGGGCCAGCCACGAGACGCCGCGCGCGGCCAGCAGATCGGCCGCGATCACGGTGGTGTGGCAGCGCTCACGCGGCGCGCGAATATCTGCCTGCATGGCCTGGAGCCTGAGCAAAACCGGCTCTACCCCACCGCTTTCCAACTGGCTGACAAGTTCTTCGCGCAGGCCCACGAACTCTTGCGCCGTTTCAGCTTGCGGTTGCTGGCCTGCGCCTTTGAGCCAGGCCATGCACTGGTCGTCCAGAAACGCCGTGCCGTCGCTGAAGCACAACTGCTGCAGGGCGGGGATACGCTGGACGAACCGGGCAGTCGCTGCGCGGATGGCTTCGGCCACCTCAGGCATTGCCAACCGTGTGGCGGTGGTGGCCGCAAGCAAGCTGCCGCGCATCCAGAAGGGGCAAGCCGACACGCTTTTTTCGATCCGCTGCAGCAGCGCCGCGTCGAATACGCTGCCGGCAATGGCCTCTTCATAATCGCCGGCGATCTCCAGCGGCACCGCCATCAGCTCGGTGCGGTGACCTTGCCCCGCCTGAGGCGCGGCCTGGATGTGAGCCCACAAGCCGAAGCGACGCAACTGATACCCCGCTGGGTCGTAGGGGTCCTGCTGGTTGATCAGCTCAGCCATGCTCAGCACCGCCCTTCGTGATTCACGCTCGTTGCCTAGCGACACGCGGGGCATGGGTGTGGCGATGACTTCGGCCAGTGGCGCGGGCTTGATGACGGGCGCCGAAGCCCTGGCCGCAGCAGGCTCGCCTGCGCCACTCGCCCGTTCCGAGTGCTTGCGTAGCAGCCGCGCCATATCATCGAGCATGGCGTCGTCCAGCAGGGCCACGGCTTGCAGCTGTTGCAGCCGCAGCAGCGCCTGTTGCGCCCCGGCCGCATGCGCAGGGCTATAGGTGAAACGGTCCAGGCGCGGCAGGGCTTCGTTCAAGCGGTTGAGCACCAAGCCAACCAGCTTGCGCTTACCCAGGTAACCCTTGGGCCCTGGCTTGGGATAAGCCGTCTCCCAGTAGCGCTCGACCATGCCGGCCAGCAAGGTCAACGTGAGCGCCCAGCGTTCCCAACAAGCACTGCGAAGCCATGCGGCACTCAGGTGTGCCACGATGCGCAGATGCTTGCACTGTTGCTCCAGGTACTGGCGCGACGCTTCCTCGATGTACACCCAATCGATAGTGGCCTCCTGCAGGCCACCCAGCTTGACCATTTCCTGGTCGATGGCCTGGTAGGTCTCATCCTCCACATCGAACAGGCCGGCCGGTGCTTGCGCGTCGATGGCTGTGAGCAACCGGGCGATTTCCTGTGCATTGACCTCGGCTACCAGCGACATGCCTTGCGCACCTCGCCGATAAGCCGGTCAAGCCCCTGAGCGTCGAAGACCAACCCGCCAACGGCAGGGTTTTCGCTGTGCACCTGGATGCGCCGGGCCCCGATCAGCTGCCTGATCTGTTCGATTCCGGGCAGGCCGCGGCCGGCATCGAGCACCTGACCGTTCTCCGTCACCTGCCAGGGGGTTGCGGCGGTGGCGCCACGCTCCCCCTGCAAGCGCACCGTCAGCCGGCTGGCATCCACGGGGTGTGCGGCGATCAGTTGCAACCGCGAGATGTTCTGCAAACAGCTGATTACCAGGTAGGGGTGCGGTGCAGCCGAAGCGATTGCGGGTGCAGAAATCGTCAGCCCCTCGTCTTCACGCGTGAGCCGGAACGTCAAATCGTCGGGATTTCGGCCTGTTTCATAGGCCAGCACCCGACGCACCGTGGGTGAGTCCTGCTCCGGTGCCGACCACTGCGCGGCCACGCGGTGCACAGGTGTTCCGGCGGATTGATCGAAACAGGCCAGGCGCTCAACGTTGGATACGATGCGCGAGCAATTCTGATCGGCATGCACTGGCAGTGGCATGCAATTGATTATCAGAAAAAGACCTGCGCCAGAGGTATGTTTCGCCAGGCATCGCAATTAAATTCCCTCTCGATAGTACATATGCCCTGTACCAGCTCCGCTGATATTTAAACGCAATCACGAGCACTCTTACCCGCGAGTGGCAAGAGACTAGCTCATAAAAAATCGCAAATACAAACAAATATTTTTTTACACTTTGACCCTCGACTGAATAACAATTTCAGGCGCAAGGTTTTTACGCAAGAGGCAATGACTGCCCCGCTCTTGTTTATATCGTAATCAAGTCTGAAGGAAATTTCCTACAAACTAAATCAGAACTCGCGAACAACTATCAGGGACTTCCCACACAAACCAAGGAGAGATTCTGCGATGGCAAAGCCCACAGGATCGGTTGCACCCAAAGAACGAATCAACATCCGATACGTGCCCGCCACAGGTGATGAACAGGCCGAAGTAGAGCTGCCGCACAAGATGCTGGTGATGGGCGATTTCGGCCTGGATGACGCCCGCGCGCTGGAAGACCGAACGGTCATGCGCATCGATAAACACACCTTCAACAATGTGTTGAATGACGCCGACGTCAGACTGGCCATGTCGGTGCCCTCCATGCTCACCACGGCTGCCGACGCGGAGCTGGCGGTTCATCTGCAGTTCAGGTCGCTCAATGACTTCGCACCAGACGGTATCGCCCGCCAGGTACCGGAGCTGAGCAAGCTGCTGGAGCTTCGCGAAGCGCTGGTGGCGCTGAAAGGCCCACTGGGCAACGTGCCCGCGTTCCGCAAGCAACTGCAGCACCTGCTGAGCAACGAGCAGGCCCGCAAGCAACTCGCCGAAGAGTTGAACCTGGTGCTTGAGGCGCCAAAAGAAGACTGAGACAACGGAGCGTCCCATGGCAAAATCAACCAGCACTCCCCTCGCCGCTGAACGGTCGGGCGAAGCATTGAGCAACGCCACGTTGCTCGACCAGATCATGGCCGAAACCAAACTGGTGCCCGCACAAGAGGGCTATCAAGTTGCTCGCCAAGGTGTATCGGCCTTTATTGCCGAAATACTCAAAAGCAATGATCCAGATCAACTCATCAACAAACACCGCGTCGATCAGATGATTGCAGAGCTGGACCGGGTGCTCAGCCGGCAGATGGATACCATCCTCCATCAACCGGCATTCCAGGAACTTGAATCTTCATGGCGCAGCCTCAAACTGCTGGTCGACCGCACAGACTTCCGCGAGAACATCAAGCTTGAAGTATTGCATGTCAGCAAAGACGACCTGCTCGATGACTTTGAGAATGCGGCCGATATTACCTGCAGCGGTATGTACAAACACGTTTACACCGCAGGTTATGGGCAATTCGGTGGTGAGCCGGTAGCGGCCATGTTGGGCAACTACCACTTCGGCCCCGCTGCCACAGACATCAAACTGTTGAGTTACATGGCGTCTGTCGGTGCCATGGCGCACGCCCCCTTCCTTGCCGCCCCCGCACCCGATTTCTTCAATTTGAGCAGCTTTGAAGAGCTGCCCAACCTGAAGGAGATCAAAGACATCTTCGCAGGGCCACGGCATGCCAAGTGGCGCGCCTTCCGCGAAAGCGAAGACGCTCGACACGTTGCGCTGACCGGGCCACGTTTCATGCTCCGCTCGGCCTACCACCCTCAGGAACAGCCGATCAAAACCTTCAACTACGAGGAAAACATCGACGGGCGACACGACAACTACCTGTGGGGCAACTCCGCTTTCCTGCTGGCCAGCTGCATCAACGACAGCTTTGCCCGCTACCGGTGGTGCCCGAACATCATTGGCCCGCAGTCCGGTGGCGCCGTCGAGGACCTGCCCGTGCATCTGTATGAGGCGCTGGGGCAACTGCAAGCGAAAATTCCAACCGAGGTGCTGATATCCGACCGCAAGGAATTCGAGCTGGCCGAAGAAGGCTTCATCGCCTTGACCATGCGCAAGGACAGCGACAACGCCGCGTTCTTCTCGGCCAATTCGGTCCAGAAACCGAAGCAGTTCCCCAAGACGCCGGAAGGCCTGCAGGCCCAAACCAACTACAAGCTGGGCACGCAACTGCCCTACTTGTTCATCGTCAATCGCCTGGCCCATTACATCAAGGTGCTGCAGCGCGAGCAGATCGGCAGCTGGAAGGAACGCCGCGATCTTGAGTCCGAGCTGAACAAATGGATCAGGCAGTACGTCGCCGACCAGGAAAACCCTTCGGCCGATGTGCGCAGCCGTCGCCCATTGCGGGCCGCGAAGGTCGTGGTTTCGGACGTTGCCGGGGATCCGGGCTGGTACCAGGTCTCGCTCGCCGTGCGCCCGCACTTCAAATACATGGGCGCAAATTTCGAGATCTCGCTGGTTGGCCGGCTTGATACCGAATGAGTGGTTTTTTCAATCGCTTGGTGACGGACCCGTCTGTTACCCGCACGCCTTCCCGGCAAGAAAACGCTGCCGAAAAGATTGCCGCCATCAAGCGCCACGTGGAAACGCTACTCAATGCACGTCAGGGCTGCTCACAAAGCAGCCCTGAACTGGGCCTGCATGACTTCAACGGGCATGCCACAAGCAGTGGCGACCTGTTGAAGCAAGTGAGTGCCGACATACGCCGCACCATTCAGCGCTTCGAGCCGCGCGTGCACGTGCGCGCGCTCAAGGCCATGCCCGCGTGTCACGCCCCGCTGGAGCTGCATTTCAGGCTGGACTGCCAGGTGCAGGTCAACAACCACCACGAGCAGCTGCAACTGGAGCTGCTGGTCAACGGCCATAGCCGCCATACCCGAGTGAGGTGACCGATGTCACTCAAGGATCGATTCAGCGAAGAGTTGCGTTACCTGCATGAACTGGGCAACGACTTCGCTACCGACAACCCACAACTTGCCCGGCTGCTGGGCAAAGGTGGCAGCGACCCGGACGTCGAACGGCTGATGGAGGCTTTTGCCTTCCTCACCGCCAAGTTGCGCCTCAAGCTGGAGGATGACCTGCCAGAGCTGACGCACCCCATGCTGCAGTTGCTGTGGCCCAATTACTTGCGGCCCCTGCCAAGCGCCACGATCATCCAGTTCACGCCACTCAAGCAAGCGCTCAGCCAATCACACTGCATTCCCAAGGGCTCACCGTTGTTCTCCAGGCCCGTGGATGGCGTGCCTTGTGTATTTCGTACGTGCACGGCCGTGGACATCCACCCGTTCGAGATCCAATCGGTCAGCGCTACCCAGACGCTCGACAGTTCGGTAGCACGCATCGAACTGCGCACCCTGGTCGAGCGCCCCTTGAACACCCTCGGCTGCGACAGCCTGGATTTCCACTTGAGCGGTGATGACAAAACAGCCCGCACGCTCTACCTGTGGCTTGCTCAATACCTCAAGCATGTCGCGGTAACGATCGATGGCCAAGTGCACCGGTTGCCGGCCAGCAGCATCATCTTTCCGGGCTTCAGCGCGAACGAAGGGCTGCTGCCGTATCCGCAGAACGTCTTCGATGGCTATCGGATCCTGCAGGAATACTTCGTTTTCGCGAAGCGCTTCCACTTCTTCAGCGTTAGCGCACTGCAGAAAGTCTGGCCCGATCAAGCGACTCGGCAGGTGGGCATCGAACTTCACTTCACCCGCCAGCTCCCTGCCTCGGTGCGTATCGGCATGGCGGATTTGCGCCTGTTCTGCACGCCGGCGGTCAACCTGTTCAGCTACAGCGCCGAACCTATCGACCTCTCCAACCGGCAGGCCCCTGCCGAGCTGACCCCCAGAGGGAAAGAACGGCATGCGTATGAGATTTTCAGTGTCGACAAGGTGGTCAGCACCCGCACCACAACAGACGGCAGCACCGGCGAACACCTACGCACGTTCCGCCCGTTCGAATCGTTCGCCCATGAGATCGAGCATGCTCAAGGGCGCACGGCGTTGTACTACCGCTATACCCTCGAGGAGTCCTTGCGCGGCGAGGGCGTCACACATCGCATCGCCTTCGTGCGTGCCGATGCCAACGCTTACACCGGTGAGCTGGAAACGGCGTCCATCGACCTGACCTGCACCAACCGCGATCTGCCCCTGGCGCTGGGCGTTGACGACATCGATGTGATTTCCGAAGCCACGCCGGCGCTGACCACCTACACCAACATCTGCAAACCCACCCGCCCCTACCGACCAGTGCTGGATGGCCAGTTGCAGTGGGCGCTGGTTTCCAACATGTCGCTCAACTACCTGTCGCTGCTGTCTGCCGAGCCGCTGAAGGCGGTGATTCGTGCCTATGACTTCGTGGCCTTGCACGACCTGCAGCAGACACGCACGACCCACAAGCGCCTGGAAGGCATTCGCGATGTTCAGACCGAGCCTCTGGATTGGCTGATCAAGGGCCAGCCCATTCGCGGGCTACGCACACGGCTGAAGCTGGACCAGGCCGCCTTCCTGTGCGAAGGCGACCTGTACCTGTTCGGCTGCGTGCTGGCGCACTTCTTCGCCCTGTACGCCAGCATCAATTCCTTCCATCAACTGGAAGTGATCAACATCACCAACAACGAGCACTACACATGGCCCATCCAGACCGGCAAACAACCGCTGATCTAGCCGACAGGCTGCTCGCCGAGGCACACCAGTACAACTTCTACCAATTGCTGGAGCGCCTGCACGGCTTGCATGGGGATGACCTGGAACCGCGCTGGCCGGACCAGGCCACCCGGCTGCGCGTGCGGCTGGCCTGTGACCCACGGCTGACGTTTCCGGTTTCCGACGTGTACAAAGCCGAACGCATGCCCGGGGCAGAAGACCGCTACCGCGTGTGCGCCACCTTCATGGGCCTGCATGGCACTGACTCACCCTTGCCTGCCTACTACCTGGAGCAGGTGGCCTACGAGCATGCGCAGGGTATCGGTATGCGGCCGGCCTTTTTCGACTTCTTCAACCACTACCTGCTCAGCCTGCTGCACCGCGTGTGGCGCAAGTACCGCTACTACATTCGCTTCCAGCCAGGTGCCAGCGATGGCTTCTCCCAGTACATCTTTGCCCTGCTGGGGTTGAATGACAAACAACTGCGCGGCGACACGCCGTTGCCGTGGAGCCGACTGCTCAGCTTCGCCGGTGTCATCGCCAGCCGCAGCCGCGCACCGGGCACCGTCGCGGGCATCATCGCCCACTGCTTCGACCTGAAACAGGTGCACATCAGGGAGTTCGAGACCCGCTCGGTGCCTACGACAACCCGGCAACTGGTAAGCCTCGGCTGCAGCAACGGCGAGCTGGGCACTTCGTTCCTGGTCGGCAGCCGCACGCGAACGCGCAGCAGCAAGTTCACCATCGTGATCAGCGAGCTGGACCAAACCCAACTGCGTGGCTTGCTGCCCAGCGGCATCAACTTCAATCGCTTGCGCGCCTTGATCGACTTCCTGCTGCGCGATGGGTTGGCCTACGACCTGGAATTGCGGCTGCAGCATAACGCGCTGTCGCCCTTCTGCCTGCACCCGAGCCAGGGCGCCCACCTGGGCTGGACCAGCTTCACCGATGACCGCCATGGCCAGATCAGCCCCGTGGTGCGCTTTCGGGGGCGCTCATGAGCACATTGACCTTGAACATAACCAACCTCGACCAGTTGCAGCACAACGTCACGGCCCGGCACACATTCGATCGCGCAGGCGGCACCATCGGCAGCGTAGGGGCCGCGTGGCTGATCAATGACGGTGCACAGAGCGTGGCACCGATCCACTGCGAGATCCGCTGGCTGGAAGGTAGCTTCTGCGTCATCGACCGCTGCGGGCGCACCTACCTGAACGACAACCTGGGCAGCCTGGGCACGCGGTCAGCCAGGCGGCTGCTTGAGGGCGACCGGCTTCGGGTCGGCGCTTATCGGCTGTTGGTCCAGCTGTCGCCAGCGGATGCCCGTTCGCTGGAAGCGTTATTCAACCCCGACTCACGGGTGCTCGACCAATTCATCCTGGATGCACCTGCAGAGCGTTGGCCTGCCCAGCCCGCAACGGCCCCGGTCGCCGAGATTTGCTCGGTATTCGCCCAAGGTATGGGCAACGATCCCTTGGCAGCACTGGACGCGGTGACGCAAGCCACGGCGCAGGACCCGCTGGACCGCCTGGTTGCAGGAGAACACCCATGACGCGTCATTCACTGGTGGCCGGGCTTCTGGCAACCCTGATCGGGCTCTCGGGCTGCACCGCCCTGGGCAAAATGGGCCAAGTGGCGCTGAACCCTTCGATACCCGTCGGGCCGCCCAAGGATCACCCTACCGAAATTGCTTTCAGCATCAACGCCAGCCCCACACTCAACAGCAACCCCAGCAGTGTGGACGTGCTGGCCGAGCAAGAAAGCAGCCTGGCCCCCAGCCCCTACGCAGTCACTTTGAGCGCGGGCGACCCCTACGCCCTGGCCGAGAAGGTCGGCACCCTGTTCGAGTTTCTGCAGGAGCAGTACCCGGCCGCCTCGCCTGTCGAGTTACCAGAGGAGGAGGCCGATCTCCCGCTTCGCTCGCCCTTCGAGCACAGCACACCCGGCCGCTACGAAGACGCGAACATGGTGCTGAGCTTACCGCGCAGCACCACGCCGGCCACCGAAGCGGTGGCTACGCCCATGGCTATCAAGATCCTGCAACTGCGCGACGACTCATTGCTGCGCAACAGCCTTTATGAGCTGCTGGACAAAGACCCCGCCAAGGCGCTGCGCAGTACCTACATTCGCGATGACGATTACCTGCTGCACCCTGGGCAGTTCAAGTTCATTCCCTTTACCGCCATCGAGCCCGAGACCCGCTTCGTTGCCGTGATCGCCGATTACCGCAACCAGGACGATGCCACCTGGAACCAGGTACTGCGCATTCCACCGCGGGGCCACCAGATCATCCTGTCGGTGTTGCTCAATGACACGCAGGTTTTGCTCAAGGAGCAAGACTGATGGCGCCTGCAACCCTGCCCTTCTCGCTCACTCACGCTGACACGGAGCGCTCATGAGTTCACGTAATCCCGTCCTGTGGCCTGAAGGCCTGTTCGTCAAACCGCAGCATTTCCAGCAGGCTACCCGCGCCGCTGAAGCAGCCCAGCACCAACGTCTGGCCAGCCTGAACGCGGCCTTCTATGGCTTCAGCGAGCTGCAACTGAACGAGGAATACCTGAGCCTGGGCAAGGTCGCGATCACCCGCGCCCGCGGCATCATGCCGGACGGTACGGTGTTCGACATTCCGGCAGACCTGCCGCCGCCGCCGCCGCTGGAAATCGACGACGACGGCGCAAAGGACAGCGAGGTTTACCTGTGCCTGCCGCTGCGCACCGAGGGCGGTCGAGAGGTGAGTTGGCCCGACAACGCCGCCAATTTCCGCTACAGCGCTCAGCCCCAGGAAATCAAGGACACCCACAGCGCCGATGGCGACCTGGCCCAGGTCGATCTGGCAGTGCCCAACCTGCAACTCAAGCGCAAGGCTGACGACAGCAGCGCCTACACCCGCCTGGCACTGGCACGTATCCTGGAGCGGCGACCCGATGGCAGCCTGCAACTCGACGAAGGGTTCTACCCGACCAGCGTCTCGGTACGGGCTGTGCCCGCACTGCAGCGTTACCTCGAAGAAATCACCAACACCCTGCGCGAGCGCTCACGCAACCTGGCCAGCCGAATCGGTGCTGCTGGCCAATCCGGCATCGCCGATATCCGCGACTTCAACCTGTTGCAAGCCATGAACCGCTGGTGGCCGTGCTTCCAGCACTTGGCCAGGCAGGGGCAGACACACCCTGAGCAGCTGTACCTGCACATGAGCCAGGCGTGCGGCGAGTTCGTGACCTTCACCGACGAAAGCCGGCTGCCTGCCGAGTACCCCGCTTACCAGCACAGCGCATTGCGTGCGTCGTTCAAACCCCTGCAGGACACGTTGCGCCGCGCCCTGGGTACGGTCCTGCAGCCGCGGGCGGTCTCCCTACCGCTGAACGCGCTGGATTACGGGGTAATGACGACGACGCTCGAAGACCGCCGCCTGATCGATAACGCGGACTTCATCCTCGCCGTGGGTGCAGACATGCCGCCGCCGACCTTGCGCCAACTGTTCATGCAGAAGGCCAAGGTCACGTCCCTGGAAACCTTGAATGACCTGGTGCACAAGCAACTGCCCGGTATTGCGCTACAACCGCTGCCGGTGGCGCCGCGCGAGCTGCCCTTCCACGCGGGCTTCAGCTATTTCGGGCTCGACCGCCGCGACCCGGCCTGGGCCTGCATGAACACGGCCAACGGTTTCGGGATTCATATCGCCGGGGAATTCCCCGGGCTCGAGTTGCAGTTCTGGGCAATCAGGAGTGAGTGAAATGCACGCGAACGACCACCCGGGCGATGGCAGCGCACCTGCGAAAGTCGAGCAGCTGCGCTGGATGCTTGAAAACACTTCAGGCACAAAGGGGGCAGGATGCTCGACACCCACGCCAGAACCCGATCCGGCGGGTGAAGGCTACCCAGCCGATCCGGATTTCCAACTGCGGGGCGGCTACAGCAACGTGATGCTGGACGCCGCCGCCCCTTTGCTCGGCTTGGTCATGCGCATCCGCACGCTCGATACACTGCCCAACCTCGAACAGGTGCACCGGCAGGTGCGCAACCAGATCGAAAATATTCAGCAAGAGCTGCGTCAGCATGGCTACGAGGCCACCCAACTTCTGGCCTATTCCTATGGCCTGTGCCTGTTCATCGATGAAGCCGTGATGGAGAGGCCCTGGGGCCAAGCAAGCCTCTGGAGCCAGGAGCCCCTGCTCAGCATCTACCACAGCGAAACCTTTGGCGGCGAAAAGATCTTCACCGTGATCTCGCGCCTGATGCAAGAACCCCAGCGGTACCAGGACGTACTGGAGTTCATGTACTTCATCCTGTGCCTGGGCCTGAAGGGCAAGTATGCATTGGCACCAAAGGGCGAAGAAACAATGAAGACCCTCATTCACCAACTCCACGTAATCATCCGTGAGCTGCGTGGACCTACGCCGACAACGGTCTGCGACCCCTACACCAACGTCGCCCAGCGCAACTTCCGCATGAACCGGCAATGGCCCTGGTGGAGCCCCTTGGTGATTTCCGCCATTGCGATGGCTACAGCCTACGGCATCTACAGCTACCGCCTGCACCTGATCACCAATGAGGTGCTGCAGTCGCTCAACGGCATCTTGCAGCAGTAAACAGGCGGCACACCCGAATTCAACGAATTGACGGGGCATTTACCTCGTTGAAAAAGCCCATCGATTTCGATGGCCACGCTGCCCTTTGTGCACGTGCTTATCCACATGGACGCAGGAGAAACTGCCATGCCAACACCCGCTTACATCAAGATCGAGGGCCAGACCCAAGGCAACATCACCGCGGGCGCCTTCACCTCCGATTCGGTCGGCAACGTGTTTGTCGAAGGCCACGAAGACGAGATCCTGGTACAGGAAATCAAACACCGGGTAACCGTACCTACCGACCCGCAAAGCGGCCAGCCGGCCGGCCAACGCGTACACAAACCGTTCGCCTTCACCAGCTCACTGAACAAGGCGACACCGCTGATGTATCAGGCGCTGGCCAGCGGCGAAATGCTGCCGACCGTTGAAGTCAACTGGTATCGCACTTCCGTGGAGGGCAAGCAAGAGCACTTCTTCACCACCAAGCTGGAGGACGCCACCATCGTCGACATCAACACCACCCTGCCTCATGCACAAAACAAGGAGAACGCTGACTTCACCCAGTTGATCGAGGTGTCGATGTCATACCGCAAGATCTCCTGGACCCACGTCACCGCAGGCACCGAAGGCTCCGACGACTGGCGTAAACCGATCGTCTAACCCGGCTGAACACTCCTGGCAGGCATGCCCTGCCAGGGGTTTTTGAACTCTCAGACGGCGGAAGGATTTTTCATGGCCAGCCAATCTGATTTGCGGTACACCTTCGAGCCACTCGTTGGCAATGCCGAATTTGAAGTGGTGTCGTTCGAACTCAAGGAAGCGATCAGCACGCCCTTCACCCTCGAACTGGAATTGATCAGCTTCGAACCCGACATCGATTTCGGCCAACTGCTGGATAAACCCATCGTGTTCACGATCTGGGATGGCAAAGGTCCGGTGCGTTACGTGCACGGCCTGGTCAGCCGATTCAGCCAGGGCGAAAGCGGCTTCTACCGTACCTACTACAACGCATTGGTCGAACCCATCCTGGCCCGCGCCGGACTGCGCTCGAACTGGCGCATCTTTCAGCAAAAGACCGTCCCGCAGATTCTTGAGCTGATGCTCAAACGTCAAGGCATCGTTCAATACGAGCTTCGCGCGATCAGGGATCACCACGTGCGCGAGTTCTGCGTGCAAGCGGGCGAGACCGACCTTGCCTTCATCGCCCGCCTGGCGGCTGAAGAGGGCTTTGTCTATCGCTTCGAGCACAGTGAAACCCTGCATAAGCTGATCATCACGGACCAGCTGCTATCCCTCGGGCTGATCAGCCATGGGGCGCTCAAGACCGACAACGGTGACGAAGGGTTCTTCGACGGCGAAGACGTTATCGACCCCGACACCGTGCTGTATCAGTCCGACAGTGGCGGCGATCAGGCCAGGCCTTGCCTGCGGCGCTTTTGCTACAGCGAGCACGTCAGAACCTCGCGACAGGTACAGCGCGACTACACCTTCACCAACCCGGCGTATCGCCAGGAACACCGTGCTTCAGGCGCTTTCCTGGAACACCAGTCCAGCGACTACGAGCGCTTCGACTACCCTGGCCGCTACAAACGCGATGCCGTGGGCAAGCCGTTCACCGAAAACCGGATCACCGCCCTGCGCCATGATGTGCGCATCGCGCAGGTGCAGGGGGATGACGTCAGGCTGCAGCCTGGCCTGAGCTTCACACTCACAGGCCACCCTCGCGACGACCTAAATGTGCATTGGCGCGTGAACAGCGTGGCTCACAAGGGCAGCCAGTTCACCAGCCTCCAGGAAGAAGCAGCCGGCGTCAATCAAAGCACACGCTATGAGCAAACCGCCCAACTGGTACCCGGCAGAACCGAGTGGCGCCCCCCTCCGCTGGACAAGCCTCGAGTCGATGGCCCGCACATGGCAACCGTGGTCGGCCCTCCGGGCGAGGAGATCTATTGCGACGAATGGGGCCGGGTCAAGGTCAGCTTCCCCTGGGACCGGGAGAGCAACAACGACGAGTTCAGCTCCTGCTGGGTGCGGGTATCCCAAGGGTGGGCAGGTGGCAGTTGGGGAGCGATGGCCATCCCGCGCATCGGGCAGGACGTGGTCATCCAGTACGTCAACGGCGACCCCGACCAGCCGATGATCACCGGGCGCACCTATTGCGGTAACCAGCTGCCGCCCTACGACCTGCCCGACCATAAAACCCGCATGACCATCAAGAGCCAGACCCACAAGGGTGATGGCTTCAACGAACTGCGGTTCGAGGACGAGCTGGGTCGACAGGAAGTGTTTATCCATGCGGAGAAGGACCAGAACAACGTCGTCAAACACAACGAAACCACCTTCGTCGGCAATGACCGCAGAGAGCGGGTGGATCATAACGAAACCATCTCCATCGGTGCCAACAAGACCGAGACCATCGCATTGGCCAAGGGATTGACCATTGGCGCGGGCTACCAGGTCAGTGTCGGTGCGGCAATGAACACGACAGTTGGTCTTAGCCAAAGCGAGCAGGTGGGCATTCACAAGTCCGTGATCGTTGGCAACCGCTTCAACATCACAGCAGGCGACGAACTCAGCATCACGGTTGGTAAAGCGTCGTTGGTCATGAAGTCCGACGGAACCGTGCTGATCAACGGCAGCAACTTTGACTTCAGTGCCACAGGGCCTGTGCAAATCAACGGCAAGGATGTCGATCTTAACTGAAGGGGTAACCCAGGATGGAATTTCGCAACCTGACGCCGTTTGACGTCATGTGCTTCAGTGCGCTCGCACCTGACGGTCAAGAACATCCTGTTATCGCCATGAAAGTCGGATATCGGCTCGAGCCGCTTGAGGGCTGTCTTGGCAAACTCCGAGCCGTCGTCATTGATGACGAACCAGTGCAGCTTTGCACGGCCGATATCTATTATGCAGAGATCGGCAGCAGTTCCGTAGTCGAAGAGAGCGACTTGGCGCCATTCAAGCCACGCTGCGATGTCATCGTCGTCGGCCATGCGCACGCGCCGGCAGGACAACCTGCAACTTCGTGGGAAGCCAGTGTCCGTGTTACTTCGACCCGTCCCAAGCAAGTAATCCCTGATCCACCACCCCCGAAGCGCGCACCGAATGTTTACCTGACCGCCGATGAACTGCAGGCACACCAAGCAGAAGTACTAGAAGTTCGGCGTCGCAACAGGGAACAGCTCACGCCAATCGTGTTACTGGACAAGACGCTGCGCTTCACCGGTCCACGAAAATTTCATCACAACTTCTTCGGCTGGCATCTCACCGACCCAGAGCCTGTCACACGCGTTCCTCTGCGTTGGGAACATGCTTTTGGTGGCGCCAGCCAGTTCGCCAATCCCAGATATGGGCATAACCCCGATGCCCCCGAGTTCCTGCTCAACGAAGTGTGCTTCAGTAATCCGCTGGGCTGTGGCTGGCTGGAGTATCGCCATGAAAAGCTGCACTACGAGCAGAGCGGCGACAAGCTCGCCAGCCTGTCAGCGCCTCAGATCGAACATTTGGACGCCCCCATCGAGCGCCTGTTGCGCGCGCGGCATCCAGCTGGCCCGCTGAATGCCGCTGCTATGGCTGAGGTAGCTGCCTCCTATGGCTGCAGGCCAGCCGGCTTCGGCAGCGTTGGTCGCGCCTGGGCACCGCGCTTGGCACTTGCTGGCACTTATGACGAAAGTTGGGAAGACAATCACTGGCCGGGATTGCCACAGGACTTCGATTTCGGCTACTGGAACGGAGCCCCGGTTGACCAGCAAGTTGCTTTTCCTACACCAGATGCACGCGTTGCCCTGTTCAACTTGATTAATCCATCCCTGAGCCAGGATGGGCACTGTGAAGTCCAGCTTCCAGGCCACCGCCCCTTCGTGCTAATGCGCATGACCAACGGCGGAATACTGCCGCTGCCAATGCTCACCGACACATTGCGCATCGACACCGATGCCATGACTCTGTCGATGACGCACCGCATCAGCCTCTCCAATTCGCTTGATATCCGCGTGCTCGAGGCGCGTTTCGAAACCAATCCCGACGCTCCCATCATTCGGCGCGCCCCACACCGCGGCAGGGAGCACGTCTGATATGGCCGATACCGTAATGGCCCGGCAGCAGACTAAATGGACGGTCATCAGCATCGCGCCAGACGTTTGCAAAACACCGATGGGCAGCAGCGTTCCACCCGTGCCCTATCCGGTCACGGCAGAGCTGAATACCAGCACCGGTGTGGCGAAAAGCGTGCGCGCTAATGGCCATCCGGTGGTTGTCTACAAGCGCAGTTTCACTCCCAAGACCCTCGGTGACGCCGCTGGCCAAGCCAAAGGCGTCAAGAGCGGTACCGTCGAAGGCAAATGCCACCCGTTGGAGCACAGTAGTTCCGTGCGTGCGGAAGGGTGTCATCTGATTCGACATGGGGACCTGTTCTGGATGAATGGGAGTTGATGCCATGAATGTTCAACCAACTCAACTGGAAACGCTTGTCGTCCAGGTGCACGAAGTACAGTTACGGAAGCTAGCAAGCGGTCCCGACAGGATGTATGTGCAAACCGATGGCTCCGGAAATGTGCTGGTCGAGTTTGCCAGTGACACCGACGAATGGGGCAAATCCCTGACACTGAGTGAAGAGCAGTATGAGGCCCTCCGTCAGGAAGCGTTCCACAAGGAATTGGCTGACTTGAAGGACATCCCGACCTACACTCAACTCTATGCTTCATCAAAAAATAGCGGCTCGACTACCACGCCGAATGGCAACACATTGGGTAGAGTGAGCGGTGAAACGAGCGCCATCGGCGATGCTGCGGAGTACTCCAACCCCGAGATAGAAAGCGAAACACCGGCAGAATGCATCACAGGCGATGAAATACTGGATGGGCTTCAGCTAGGGTTAGATATCGTAGGTCTGATTCCAGTCGTTGGCGAAATAGCTGATGTCGCTAATGCGGGCATCAGCCTCGCACGTGGAGACTATGCGGGAGCAGCCCTGTCTCTGCTATCGGCAGTTCCTTTTGCTGGGTACCTTGGAACAGCAGGAAAAATAGGTAGACATGGCGCCAAGGCAGTGGCAGAGACATCCGTCAAGACATTCAAGGAAGTTGTTGAGCGAACAGCAACAGAAGCAGCGCAGAAGCGAGCTAAGGAAGCAGCAGCACGCAGACAAACGTCAGGCGGAAAGGTACGACCGAAGAAGCTACAAAAGAAAAAACCAGAGTGCTTCGACCCTCGACAGTCTGACGCCTACAAAAAAATGAGCGAGACAGAAAAAAAAGGCTATCTCAAAGACTATGCTCGCCAGCTCAAGCGGCAAGAGGATGCAATCAACAACATGTCGGCCAAAGAATTCTCTGGAGCAAGGAGAATGTTCGACGAAACCAAGCGGAAAACTGGAGATTCCGGCCGAAATCCTCTGGCAGAAAAAGCGCAGCGTGACTACCGGCGTGACAGGCGTAAAGAAATAGAGAAAAGCCTATACGAAAGCAAAAGAAACAAGGGCGTAGCCCCTAAAGTTGCGAAAGCCGAGGCCAAAGCAGAGAGCGGCGCAATCATGGAAAAACTAACAGCGCTCCACGAGCCTGATATGATCGCGGGAGGCTGGGCCAAACCCGACCCTACCGGATTAGGAGACAAACGTGTAAACAGCGCTATTGGTGGAAGCTGGCGACATAAGGAGAGAATTGAGACCCTCGAACGCGCAGCAGAAAGAGCCATTAAGCGGGGCGATGGTAAAGACATGATGAATGTAGAACTAACCATTTGCCCTCCAGATAAAAAGAGGAAATAACTAATGCGTGATTTAGATTTCGCTGAATTCATAGAGTGTTTTGGAGAAGCGACTCAGCGAACCTGCGTACCAGAAGCTAGCCTTGACAAATGGAAGAGCATACTTCCACCTGCATTAATCCAATACTGGAAAGATGAAGGATGGGCAGGATATGCAAATGGACTTTTTTGGACCGTCAACCCCGATAATTACGAGCACATTAAAAACGCCTGGCTCAAGGATACACCGATAGAATCCCTCGATAAATTTCATGTCATTGCTAGAAGCGCATTTGGAAACCTTTACTTATGCGGCGAAAAAACCGGACACAGCGCCTCAATCATCTGCAACCACAATGAAATACTCGCATTAAAAAATCGACTGAAAGCTAAAGAGCTAGCAGCTCAAAACCTCACGATCCAATCGCTATTCGGCACTAGCGAACCAGAAGACTATGATAATACAGACTCAAACGGCAAGCCATTATTCGAGCGTGCAATCAAGAAATACGGCCCGCTCGCTCCAGATGAGATTTATGGCTTCGAACCTGCTTTAGTGGCCGGAGGAAAACCCACCCTGCAAAATCTAAGTAGATTAAAGCTCGATCCTCACCTGCTAATCCTACGTAATTTCGACACACCGAGACTACCCTTCTCCAATACAGACTTGGACAAGCTGATTAAATAGCCCACTTTACTCAGAAAATATATTTATGTGAAACCACCCGAAATCACTCAGTGGCATCATAAGATTTCAGACCGTGCAAATGACAGCAACATCAGCACAGGGGATTACCACCTGTGCTGAATCAAACCCACATACTGCCAACGAAACAGATCCGCCCCATCACCGATGACCAAGACTTATTAAACTCAGTTTATATAAAGCGCGACAGCGGAAAGAGAGCTGAGAGTCAATTTCGATGGACTGACTCACTAGGCCATCGAAGCAGAACTCCACGATTCCTGTAGTAAAATTGGTCCATGCGACTCTCCGGCAGTGAAAGTATAGTCGCATTCTTATTTTATTCCTGTATGGGGATGCCAACCCTGGCCAGAACTCGCCACCTGCCACGTCGAGAAGCCTCATACAGAGATGCCATGCTCTGTGCCGCAGGCATCCGTCCGCCTGCACTGATCGCAGCCGGAGCAACATGTTCGTAGTCAAGCCGTCTTTCAATGCCCCTCTTAGCAACTGCTCCCACAAAGCTCCTCCACGCGGTTGCCATCTTCTCCTATGGCACCCCCTTACTGGAGGTGAGCGATGAACTTGCGCCACTTAAAGTGCTTCCTCGCCGTCGCCGAAGAACGCCATTTCACTCGCACCCCGAGCGTTTGCACATCGCACAATCCCCGCTCTCTCGCACCATTCGCGACCTGGAACACGATCTGGGGGTCGCATTGTTCGAACGCGTCGCCGGTACCGGGACGAATCTGACTCCAGCAGGCCAGGCGCTTGCTGAATCTGCCCCGCGGATTTTCAGCCTGGTCGATCAGGCGCGCAGTGCCACTTTGGCAGCCGCTGCCGGTTCACTCGCAACAATGTGCGTCGCACTGTCGGACGGCATTCTGCCCAAACGTCTGGCGGCGCTGCTGGCCAGCAGCCGTGAGGAAAGAGCCCGACTCAACCTACAGTTATTCGACGTGCCGCTGGCCGAACAACTCAACGGCCTACAGCACAACCTGTTTGATGTCGGTTTTGCCTGCGCTCCCGGCAAACCCCACGGCCTGTCCAGCGAAACGCTGTGGCAGACTGAACTGGTCGTCCCCCTCCCACTTCGTCATCCGCTGCTGGTCCACAAGCACGTCCCCTTGACCGAACTGGCAGCGTGCCCGCTGGCCCTGTTCTATCCCGACCTACAAAGCGGGCTGCATCAGCAGGTTTCATCGCTACTGGCCGGGGAGGCACATCACTCACCGTGGCGGCCCAGGCTAGCAGCCAGGAGATGTTGATTTCTTTGGTGGCCGGTGGATATGCCGTGGGACTGAGCTGTACGGCCCAATTGAAGGCGCACGACATCGAAGACATCGTGCTGCGGCCTCTGGCCGGTGAGGCGGTTCACGTATCGACACATCTGCTCTAGGCCACGTACGAACCTGGCACGCCCTTGGCGCGCTTTATCCATCGAGCCTTGCGGATAGCGGCTACCCCGCACTGATGCCAGAAGACACCGGCTAAGTTGTAGGGGATCTCTGCTTAACGTCTTGTGAGCGCGGCGCGGTCATCTATCCGGTGAGAGCGTGTTCCGCATTGTTTGCTGCGCGATGGCTGCGGCAGGCGCTGAATGCGGGCACATCCTCATCGATGTCAACGGACGTCCAGGAGAGTCAAAGCTGACCCAGCCCATCCAAGCCTCGGTGCTCGACACCGAACACCGCATCCTCCGCCGCCCCGACGTGAAGCGTAAGGCCGGCTTCAAGCGTGCACATCTACGCACTGATCGCCCAGGGCAAGTTCCCCAAGCCCATCAAGCTTGGCATCCGTGCGGTCGGCTGGGATTCCCTAAAGGTCGAGCGCTGGCTAATCGACCGCGTTTCGCCACGCGGCTGAGGCAACTGATCTGCCGCACCACCATCGAGGGCCTGGACCTGGTGGTGTCGAATGACGTGCAAGGCCAGTTGAACACCCTACTTTTGCATGCACCGGATGGCCGCCTGCGGCTGCGTAACCTGCGGTCACTGGTCCGGCCACACTACCACCTGTTGTTATCGATACACAGGGCGCACGCAACGTACTGCTGGAGATGGCGATTCTGGCGTCCGACCTGGTGCTGTCGCCGGTCACGCCGGAGATCTTCGCGGCCCACGGACTGAGCCGGGGCACCCTGCAGTGCTCAGGAACCTGGCGTCCATTAAGGCACGCGCTATGAGCAAACCGCCCAACTTGTTCCCGCCAAAACCGAGTGGTGCCCCCCTCCGCTCGAAAAGCCCCGTGTGGACGGCCCGCACATGGCGACCGTCGCCGGGCCGCCTGGTGAGGAGATCTATTGCGATGAATGGGGCCGGGTCATGGTCAGCTTCCCCTAGGACCGGGAAAGCAACAAACAACAAACTCAGCTCTTGCTGGGTGCGGATATCCCAGGGTTGGGCCGGTGGCAATTGGGGAGCGGTGGCCATCCCGCGTATCGGCCAGGACGTAATCCAGTTCCAGGCAGAAGGGCATAGTCAGCGACCAACGACGCATAAGGCAGGCGCTCAGGTACGTAGTGTAGCCGCATAGAGCTCCTGGCCGTTGACCTTGGCGGCCTTGGGCGCAGCGATGAACAGCCGTGCCCTGCGCCCGATGACAAATGGCTCGATCGCACGCTCCGCACCGTTGTACAGCCAGCGTTTCAATTGGCCCAGAATCATTGGCGCGTGAGCCGTGTCTTCCACAAAGGCAGCCAGTTCACCCGCTTGCAGGAGGAAGCCGCTGGCACCGATCAAAACACTCCGAGGCAAAAACCGCCTCTACGCGATCTCAGCGTTATGTGCCCTGTTCAACAGTCTAGCGCTTTGCTTGATCGCGGCGGTGGCGCTACAGTTGACCAATTGAGTAGGATTTAACGCTCATACTCGTTTTACGGTTAGTTTCGTCCTGGATACGACACCTCCAGATCACGTCGGGGCTGCCTTGAACGGAGGTGCGATGATTAACCGAACAGCGGCGGACTGGCAGCGCCTGCAAGACCTGCCAGCGCTGCTCGAGCAGCTGCCTACCCTCGCTGCAGAACTGGCGTTCCCCTTCTACAGCTTTACCTACAGCAGCCAGAACCATCAGCTCAGCGCAGGCAACCTTCCGCCACAGGGCACGCAATTGGTCCAGGCAGCACTGGACTTGCGGCCAGACACTCGCCACTACTCGAACATGCCCGTGATGTGGAGCGAAAACGCATTCCAGTCTGCCGCCGGCTCATGGGCGACGGCCTATGCTCTGGGCCTGCGTTACGGCTGGATCCAGCCGCTGCACGACGGCAGCGGCCGCAGCAGCCTGACGCTGCTGCGCCCTCATGTCAGGCTGTCGATCACCGAGCATTACGAAAAAGCCGCGTGGGTCATGTGGCTGGGTGAGCGCCTGCACCTGGCAGCCGCCCGGGAGGCAGGCCTGGCTGAACGCGAACATGGGCCGGCCTTTAACCCAGCTCAACGAAATCGCTGTAATTGAAAATGTACTTGGAATTTCGTGGCTGACAGAAACGAAAAAAGACGCCGAAGCGTCTATTTTCGATGATTTACAGACCTCAATTGAAACCTGTAAATCCATATTTGGAGCGGGAAACGAGACATTTACTAGGCGCGTAAGTCGTTGTTTCCCGAACACTTTCTTCGCCGAGGTAGCCAGCGAAGACCTAGATTATAGCCTAGTTTTTCGCCTCCGCCAACAAGATCGTCCAAAGAGTTCCACTGGCGTCCATAGACCCGCACTCTGCACACCGGACCCACACTCGTCACAACGTCGTCAGCGACGGTCTCGAACTGGCCCGCCTGCGCCCCTGCTCTCGGTGCCCGCACCTCTACCGCGATGACGTCCAGGCCGCCCCTCTCGGTGCTGGCTCAGTTCGGATGCCAGCATACGAGCCGTATGCACCGCGCATTGCGTAGCTCGGCCGCGCAAATCATGCAGGAAGAACGCGCACCCTAGCCGTGGCGCGTCAGCGCGCGATTCTTTGTCGCTATATCAGGATGCTGGGCAAGCATGACAGGCTGGGCGTTCACCGCGTCCTTGTGGACGCCGGGCAGCGATTACGAGCCCTTCGCGCCTCGTGAAACCGCTGGCATATCAGGCCATACCCAAACGGTTTTGCGAAGATCGCCGCTACTTATGACGCTGCTACTGTGCGCGTCACTTTCGAGTCTGCCAGCGGAGGCTCGACCATCTTGCGACTCACTGAATTCTTGCACATCGAGCACACGACGGCTACCTGCAACACAAGCCGGTGAGAAGTACTCAGGCCCCATGACGAAGCGGACCTCGGGGCCCGCTTCATGCACAGACAACACGCCAACCTTCCGGCTGGCGCCAAAGGAGTCGGCCATGTAGTTCTCCTGGAAGGAGATGGGAGCATGAACAACAATGCACCAACATCAAAGGTGTTCTACCGCCCGATCGAAGCCTCCATACGCTGGGCCGGGCTGCTGCGGTTCGAGCAAGTCATCCTGGCCTCGATTTCGTCGCCGAGAGACCTGCCACTGTCGCTGGACTGCCCGCGCTGGGGCGAACTGAGGCTGTACACCGACCGCATCTACGACGGCATCCTCAATGGAGAACTGCCCTTCGGGCAGAACGGCATCACGACACGCGATACCGCACTGATCGACGCCCCTGATCTGACGGTGCGCCACGTCGATCTGAAGCGCTGGATGCACGAGCACTATCCCGAGCAGCGGCCCGGCTTTCTCTTCTCCCGCAGCGAGCGCATCGCCCATCCCTTCATCTCGTTGGAGACTGGCCAAGCCATGCTAGTCGAGCGCTTGGCCCTCAAATCCGCCCTGGAGCAGTGCAAGCATCAACTGCGCGAACTGCAAGACAAGCACGACGCGCTACTCAAGCAGTCCACGGTGATTCCTGCATGCGCCCAGTGCCCGATCAGCGACCGTGCCGAGGCCACCTACCTGCACATCATCGGCACGATGCTGGAACTGATGCTCGGTCAATCCCCGTCGGGCACACCGTACTCCAGCTTCAACAGCCAGGAAGCCATCGCTACCGCGATGATCGCGCATCACGGCGAACTCATGGGCATTACCGATCGCACGCTACAAGCCAAGTTTGCGCAGGCCCGCCGCAAGCTACGGTCCGCCGTCTCCTGATATTTGCAAGCCCGTATCTGCGGTCGCGGAAACCGCATTTACGGTGGTCTGGGACAGAAGCCGACATTTGAATAGGTGTCACGCCAACAAACGCCACTGAGCGTTCAGGAGTGACCGCCATGTCGCAAGCACCTGTACTGCCGCCCAACGAGCGCCGCATCCTGCGCCTGGAAGAAGTCGAAGCGAAGTCCGGCTTCAAGCGCGCCCACCTCTACAACCTGATGCGCGCCGGCAAGTTTCCCAAAGCGTTGCGCCTGGGCGTGCGCGCCGTCGGCTGGGATTCCATCGAAATCGATCAGTGGATCGCCGAGCGCGTCAACAACCGGGCCTGACCCGTTCTCCCGCGGACTTCCCATCCTCACACGGAGAACGCCATGCAGGTTGTATCCATTGTCTCAACCAAAGGGGGCGTCGGTAAAACGACCACGGCCGCCAACCTGGGCGGACTCGCTGCCGATGCGGGGCTGCGCGTGCTGCTGCTCGACCTCGACGTGCAGCCCACCTTGTCCTCGTACTACGAGCTGGCCCACCGCGCGCCCGGCGGCATCTATGAATTGCTGGCCTTCAACGAGCGCGACCTCGGCCAGCTCGTGTCCCGCACGATCATCACAGGCCTTGACCTGGTGCTCTCCAACGACCACCGGGGCGAGCTGAACACCTTGCTGCTGCACGCGCCGGACGGACGCCTGCGACTACGGCACCTGCTGCCGGCACTGACTCCCCTCTACGACCTGGTGCTGATCGACACCCAGGGCGCACGCTCGGTGACGCTGGAGATGGCGGTGCTCGCCTCCGATCTCGCGTTGTCACCCGTGACCCCGGAGATCCTCGCCGCCCGCGAACTGCGGCGCGGCACCATGCAGTTGCTGGAAGATATCGCGCCGTACCGGCACTTGGGCATTGAGCCGCCGCCGCTGCATCTACTCATCAACCGGGTCCACCCGGTGTCGGCGAACGCCCGGCTGATCCAGCAAGCCCTGCGTGATTTGTTCCAGGACCACACCGGCATCCGCGTGCTGGCCACCGACGTGCCGGCGATCGAAGCCTATCCGCGCGCCGCGACGCGCGGCCTGCCGGTGCATCGGGTCGAGTACCGCCAGCCACCGGGCAGAGTCGCCCCCGCCGCGCTCGACACCATGCGCGGCCTCGCTGGCGAACTGTTCCCGCAATGGCAGCACCGATTTGCCACGGTGTCCGGCCGCCCGCCATTCCCTCTTGATACCGGGAGGTCCCATGGCGAACGCACATGAACTAGCCCGAGGCCACAAACGGCTGCGCGCCCTGATCGAGTTCGCTGTCGGTGAAGGCTGGCACGTCAAGCGCACGCCGGGCGGCCACCTCAAATTCACCAAGGCAGGCTGCGCCGCGATCTACACCAGTTCGACGGCCAGTGACCACCGGGCTGCCCTCAACGCCCGCGCGCAGATCCGCCGCGCCGAGCGCGAGGCCGGGTCCCCAGCGCAGGGAGGCCGCCATGGCTGAGATGACCTCCCAGCAGATGGCCGGCAAGCTGCTCGCGGCCGGATTCGAGCGCAGCGGCCCGTCCACCTCGGCCTTGAGCGACCCGATCGCCGACACGCCCATGGTCGTGACCCTGGACCAGTTGCGCCCCTACGACCACGATCCCAGGAAGAAGCGCAACCCGGCCTACGAGGACATCAAGGCGTCCATCCGTGAGCGCGGCCTGGACGCGGCACCGGCCATCACCCGGCGCCCGGGCGAGGACCACTACATCATCCGCAACGGCGGCAACACGCGCCTGGCGATCCTGCGCGAACTGTGGTCGGAGACCAAGGACGAGCGGTTCTTCCGCATATCGTGCCTGTTCCGTCCGTGGCCCAGCCGCGGCGAAGTCGTGATGCTGACCGGCCACCTGGCCGAAAACGAACTGCGCGGGGGCCTGACGTTCATCGAGCGCGCCCTCGGCGTCGAGAAGGCGCGCGAGTTCTACGAGCAGGAAAGCGGCGCCGCGCTGAGCCAGTCCGAGCTGGCCCGCCGCCTCGCCGCCGATGGCTTCCCGGTCCAGCAGTCGCACATCAGCCGGATGAACGACGCGGTGCGCTACCTGCTGCCGGCGATCCCGACCGTGCTCTATGGTGGGCTCGGCCGCCACCAGGTCGAGCGCCTGTCGGTCATGCGCAAGGCCTGCATGCTCGCGTGGGAGCGCTACGCCAAGGGCCGCATGCTGGTACAGGACTTCGACGACTTCTTTCAGGAGGTGCTGTCGCAGTTCGACACGCAGGCCGACGAGTTCGCCCCCCAGCGCGTGCAGGACGAGCTGATCGGCCAGATGTCCGAGCTGCTCGGCATCGACTACGACGTGCTGGCGCTCGACCTCACCGAATCCGAAAGCCGCCATCGCGCCCTGGTCAGCGATCCGACCCCGCCATCGGCGCCGCCCGCGCTGCCTGAGCCTGGCACCATGGCACACCCGCCCGCCGCATCAGCCCCATCAGCCCCGACGCCGGCGGTCACGCCTGGGTCGCGCGACCGCGAGGCCGGCTCGGGGGCGGACGGCTCGCCCGCAGGAAGCCCTGTGGCGGCTCCTGGTGATCTGCTGCAGGGGCACATCGTTTCGCCTGCACCGACGACGGAGCGGCTGCAATCCATTCAGCGGATGGTCGCCGACGAGCTGGGGGATGCGCTGCCCGACTTCTCGGCCAATGTCTTGCAGTCCATTCCCGTCCAGGCAGGCGGTCTCTACCCGATTTCCGACGTCTGGCACATCGACGCGGGCCTGGACACGCCTGATCGCCTGCGCATCCACATCGCGCAGTTCGCCCGCGAGATCGCGGGCGAGGCAGGCCTTGATCAGTGCATCGAGGAACGCGCGGACGGTGTTGGCTTCGCATGCCATGCCAGCGCGCAGCCCCCATCACCGCAGGGCCGCGCCGTGCTGGCATTGCTGGCGAGCCTGGCAGGCCAGAGCTTCACCGATGCCGATCTGGACGGCGGGCAGCTTGCCTCCGATCTGCCGGCGCTGCTGCACGGCCAAGGCGATGCGACACGCCGCTTGAGCGACACCGCGCTGGTCAAGCTGTTCCGATTGCTGCGCCTGGCCCGGCGCCTGCTGGACCTGGAATCCGGTGCCGCAGGCCCTGGAGCATGAAGGAAGGAGACCAGCATGTCCGCCCCGCACCCGCTCAATCAGGCCGTCATCGCCCAGGCGCTCTACGACCTGCGCAACGGCCAACTGCGCCGCTGCAAGGCGATGGGCTTCAGCGAGGCCGAGCTGGATGCGCTCAAGCATCCCGCCATGGTGAGCGTGCTGGCCAACGCCAATGTCTCGTGGTGTTCCGTGTCCGTGAACCGTGAGGTGCTCCGGCGTCTGCTCTCGCAGGCGCAGGACGTGGAGAAGGAAATCGCGACCGTCGATCGCATGTTGCGACTGGGGGCCAGCACGGAGATGGTCAGCCGCTTCTATGGCCTGACCCATCAGGAAGTCGCCCTGCGCCGTGAGGTGCTGGGCCTGCCCAAGCGCAAGGGGCGTCACCCTGTCCTGGACGAGAAGCAGGACGTCGAACTGTGGCGGCGCTGGAAAGCCATCACCAGCAGCAGGAATGTGGACCTGGAGGACGAGACCTCGATTCTCGACGCGGCCATGGACCTCGCCGAAGGCATGGATTTGCCGCTGTCGGTGGTCTGGGCCGCGATCAAGTCGTGGGTCGATCAGGGATTGGGTTGAGCCATGGCCGTGGACGACACCGCACCACGCCATGGCCCCGTCGCACTCGCTGACCTGTTCGACGCGGCGCTGAAAGACCTTGCGCCCAGGCCCAGCCCGCCCACAACCATACCTGCGCCGTCACCTGCGACACCGGCCGCATCCGGCGATGCGTTCCTCTTCAGCGGCAACCGGCATGAGACCGTACCGCGGCGGCTGTTCCTCGATCGCCGCCTGACGCCGCTGGAGCGCAACGCCTGGCAGGTGTTCCGGCTGATGCTCAACGACGACGGCGTGACCGCATTCCCCACCTATGAGCAGTTGCGGCCCTGGCTGGCCTCGATGCCCTGCGCCGGGCAGGCCTCGCACGAAACCGTGGCGCGAGCCCTGACGCTGCTGAGGCTGACCCGATGGCTGAGCCTGGTGCGGCGACGGCGCGACGCCAAGACCGGTCGCATCCTCGGCAACCTCTATGTCCTGCACGACGAGCCGCTGACCCCCTTTGAAGCGATGCAGCTCGACCCGGACTACCTGCAACTGGTCAGCCAGGCGCTCGGCCATTCGGCCAAAGCCGTGCAGATCGTGGGCCTGCACACCCTCAAGGAAATCGGCGAAGACCCGATGCTGGCCGGGCGCACCCTGCCGTCGAGGCTGCAAGTCCTGGCCGAACGCTTCGCCAGCCAGAGCGTCGGAGCGCACAAAAGTTATCCACAGGAGGACGCCACGCACGAATCCGAAGAAGGGCCGACGAGCCTTCTTCGGAATCCCGATGACCCCACTTCGGAATCCGAAGCAGGGTCGAAACCCGCGCCAGACGCCTCTCTTCGGAATCCGAAGCAGGCCCGTACAGTACGTAGTAGTCGTATGAATGAAGTACGTACTACCGCGCAGGCGCAGGCGCGCGCGCTGGGCGACCTGCAATGGCCCAAACGCTTCGCGGAACTGAAGGCAGAGCAGCAGACAGGTGCGCGGGTGGCATTGCAGCAGGTCGATGCCGCGCTGAGGCAGGCCGTGCTGGACGAATGGGCCGCACGATGCAGCAGCCACGGCATCCGCAATCCTGCGGGGTATCTGTTCGGCATCATCCAGCGGGCCATCCATGGCGAGTTCAACGCCTGGGCCAAGAAAGACGCGCCATCGGCACACGCTCCACCCAATGAGCGGCCACCACCAGCACCGCCACCATCCCAGCCGCAGGGCAAGCCGGTGCCGCCAGAAGTCGCCAGGCAGCACATCGAGCGGCTGCGCAACCTGCTCGCCGGCAAGTGAGCGGGCCTGCGAGGCGGTGAAGTGGATGCCCGTGGCTTCCAGTAGAGCTATCCCCAGGGGATAGTTCCACTGACAGCTACGACGTCGAACCGCTGCACGCTGGGCCTCGATCGCCTGCCGCGGGATCGGCCCTGTCCATGCTGATCCAGGCATGCAGCGTTTCTTGGCGCTCCATGGCGCTATCCCCAGGGGATAGCTCGCGACGCATGCACCCGCCGCCCCCTGAACCGGGGACGGGCGGGTTTCGGTTTGTTGACTGACTGCCTTCCGCCACCTGCCGAAGCTGTCCGCTCTTTTCCAACAACGAGCGGACGCCATGGCAACCACCAACGAACCCTTGCAACTGAATCTCGGCTCCTTGCGCAGCGCGATGTCGCTGACGCTGCACACGCACCATGCCTCGCGCATCTGGCACGGCCGCACCGCCGCCGAAGGGCGACCGGGCATCGTCGGCCTGAACGGCTACATCGCCCAGATGAACAAGATGCGGCGCGGCTCGGAGCAGGACGACCCGTACAGCGACTTCTGGATGCTGCGCATCGAGGACAAGCTCGAACAGACGAAGGCCACGCTGCAATCGCTGCGCGAGCAGGTGGACCAGGCCCTGGCGAGCGTGCCGCCGGCACTCACCCTGGGCGAGAACCTCAACGTGCAGCCCGTCAAGCTGCCGCTGTTCGTCAATGCGCAGTTGGGCTTTGCCGCGGTGTACCTGCTGGCCGACTACGACGACATCGCCCGCAAGCTGATCCTCGCGCACCACACGGCGTTGATCGATCGCTCGACGCTCGAACGCTGGCTCAACGAAGGCGCGCATGCGCTGCGCAGTCTTTTCAGCTTGGCCCAGCAGTTCCGCTACTCGGGCTGCACCCGCGACGACTTCGCCGCGAAGAATGCCGCAGCGCGGGCGGCGCTGGAGAAATTCGGCGAACTGCCGCAGGACGTGCTGGAAGGCACGCGCCGCTCGAAGTTCGCGCCGCCGATCGTGCGCCGTGGCCTGCAGCAGCGCAGTGACGGTCCTGCCGCAGCCGCATCGCCCAGCGACGAGGCCGCCACCACCGAGGCACCCGAGGCCACCACGGGCGAGGACGCACAGGCATGAGCGCCCCGAACTGCGACACCCGCTACTTCCGCCCCCTGCAACAGACCGCCTTCATGCGGCTGGAACACGCAGGCTCTCAAAAAGGCCTTTTAAGGCCTTTTAAGGGTAAAGGGGACTTGGAGGCCTGGGCCAGCCAGTGCTTCGCCATGCGCGACGAGTTGATTGGCTTGGCGCAGCGACAGGTGCTGCAACAGGCCCTCGGGCATCCCTTCCACCTGCTGCCCATCGAACTGGCCCAGCAGACCACTGGCGCAGGCACGGTGTTTCTGCGCTGGCGTAAGCACGACAGGTCAGCCATGGGCGTGGCCCTGTGGCAGGAGCTGATGGCGAGTACCAGCACGCCGGTCAACCTCCTGGCCGACCTGCACGCGATCGAGCTTCAGCGCATCACGCTGAACATGCAGATCAGCCTGTTGCACACCTTGGGCAGGCAGGCCCAGGAGTGCGCCAGCAAGGCCGCCGAGGCGGAAGACGCCTACCTGCGCCGGCTCAAGTCCACGCCACCCGCCATGCGCGATCGGTGATCGCGCCGGGCACTCCAGCACGCGCCCGTCGCCGACCAGGTGCGGGTTTTTCAACCACCACGGAGATTGCAACATGAGCACGCATTTTTCTGGCGAGGGCAACATCGGCTCGCCCCCCGAGTACCGGGAGTTCCCCAACGGCAACGACGAGCCCAGCCGCCTTCTGCGCCTGAACGTCTATTTCGACAACCCCATTCCCAAGAAGGATGGCAGCTTCGAGGACCGCGGCGGCTTCTGGGCGCCGGTGGAAATCTGGCACCGCGACGCCGCGCACTGGAAGGACCTCTACCAGAAGGGCATGCGCGTGCTGGTCCTCGGCCGGATGGAGCGCGAACCCTGGACGGACAACGAGGATCAACCGCGCGAGACCTGGCAGATCAACGCGCGCAGCGTTGGCATCCTGCCGTTCCGCATCGAGTCCGTGACCCTCAGCCCGAGGCAGCAGGAACCAGCGCAGGAGGCGCAGCCGAAGCCCCAGGCCGCCCAGGAACCGACCGCGCCGAAGGAGCCGAAGCGCAGGAAGTGACCCGGCATGGGGCGGCGGCAGTCGTCGGTCGCCCCATGTCCTCGCGAGCTATCCCCAGGGGATAGCTCCATCAACGTCCACCGGCGTCCACACGCCCCAAAAAAACGCGGCTCCCGGCCCGCACATCCCCGGCCGCACGCCACTCCCGTCCCCTCCATCCCATCCCGTGAAAGTGGTCGCCACCGCATGCGGCTTGTTTGCTGCTGCCCCTGGTGGTGCTCGGCATCCTCGATTCCAGCAACTCAATGAACCACGGAAATCGGATGGACGGACATGCGGCTGTTCTTGTGCGAGAAGCCCTCCCAGGGCAAAGACATTGGCCGGATTCTCGGCGCGACACAGCGCGGTGAAGGCTGTTTCAGCGGCTCCGGCGTCACCGTCACCTGGTGCATCGGCCATCTCGTAGAAGCGGCAGCCCCCGAGGTCTATGACGCGGCGCTCAAACGCTGGTCACTGGAGCAGTTGCCCATCATTCCCCAGCAGTGGCGGGTCGAGGTCAAACCGAAGACCGCCACGCAATTCAAGGTCGTCAAGGCGCTTCTGGCGAAGGCGACCCATCTGGTCATCGCCACCGATGCCGACCGCGAGGGCGAGTTGATCGCCCGCGAAATCATCGACCTGTGCGGCTACCGCGGCCCCGTCGAGCGGTTATGGCTGTCGGCGCTTAACGATGCGTCGATCCGCACCGCGCTCGGCAAGCTGCGGCCGTCGGCCGACACGCTGCCGATGTACTACTCGGCGCTGGCGCGCTCGCGCGCCGACTGGCTCGTGGGTATGAACCTCAGCCGGTTGTTCACGGTGCTCGGGCGTCAGGCCGGCTACGACGGCGTGCTGTCCGTCGGCCGCGTCCAGACGCCGACCCTGAAGCTCGTCGTGGACCGCGACCGCGAGATCACGGCCTTCAAGTCGGTGCCGTTCTGGGCCATCGACGTGTCCCTGTCCGCGAGCGGCCAGCCTTTCAGCGCGCAATGGGTTCCGCCCGATGGCTGCACCGACGATGCCGGCCGCTGCCTGCAGCAGCCCATCGCCCAGCAGGCCGCGCAGCAGATCCGCGCTGCGGGTGCCGCGCAGGTGCTGTCGGTCGAGACCGAGCGCGTGCGCGAAGGCCCACCACTGCTGTTCGACCTGGGCACCTTGCAGGAGGTTTGTTCCAAGCAGCTTGGGCTGGACGTGCAAGAAGCCCTGGAGATCGCCCAGGCCCTGTACGAGACGCACAAGGCTACGACGTACCCACGCTCCGACTCGGGCTACCTGCCCGAAAGCATGTTCGCGGAAGTGCCGACTGTCCTGGACAGCTTGCTCAAGACCGATCCCTCGCTGCGCCCGATCATGGGCCAGCTCGACCGCTCGCAGCGCTCTCGCGCCTGGAACGATGGCAAGGTCACGGCGCACCACGGCATCATCCCGACGCTCGAACCCGCGAACCTCTCCGCCATGAGCGAGAAAGAACTGGCGGTGTACCGGCTGATCCGCGCGCATTACCTGGCGCAGTTCCTCCCTCACCACGAGTTCGACCGCACGATCGCCGAGCTGTCCTGCGGCCAGCAGAAGCTGGTGGCGACCGGAAAGCAGGTGGCCGCCCAGGGTTGGCACCTGGTGCTGGCCGAGCCGCAAGCGGACGAGGACGGGGAAACCACCGCGCGCAGCCAGGTACTCCCCGCGCTGCGCGAGGACCTGGCATGCCAAGTGGCCGAGGCCGAAGTCAAGGCGCTCAAGACGCTGCCTCCGAAGCCCTACACCCAGGGCGAACTGGTCAAGTCGATGAAAGGCGTGGCGCGCTTCGTGACCGACCCGCGCCTGAAGCAGAAGTTGAAGGACACGACGGGCATTGGCACCGAAGCCACGCGCGCCAACATCATCACCGGCCTGCTGACGCGGGGCTATCTCGTGAAGAAAGGACGCTCCATTCGCGCATCGGATGCGGCATTCACGTTGATCGACGCCGTGCCCGCGGCGATTGCCGACCCCGGAACCACCGCCGTGTGGGAGCAGGCGCTCGACATGATCGAGGCCGGACAGCTCACCCTGGATGTGTTCATCGGCAAGCAGGCCGCATGGATTTCGCAACTGATCGTGCAGTACGGCAGCACCTCGCTGTCCATCAAGGTTCCCCAGGGTCCCACTTGCCCGCAGTGCGGCGCACCAACGCGCCAACGCACCGGCAAGACCGGCCCCTTCTGGTCGTGCAGTCGCTACCCCGACTGCAAAGGCACGCTGCCGGTCGAAACCGGCACGTCCAAGCGCGGTGCCTCGCGCCCGCGCACTAGCGGCCGCAAGGGCTCCTGACCGACCCCGCTCCCCGAGAGCCGTGCCCGCCATCGGCGGCGTGGCCCATGTCCCGCATGCCCTGCGGGACGCCCAGCGCGCAACGCCTTCTCTTGTCCGTGTGCGCGTCCCGCCCGGCCGTCCCCGGCCGCGGGACCTGAAGGTAGCTTCTCCGCGAACCATGTCCGGGGTTTCCCGGCGCGTTCTGCTGATCTGCATTCTTCCGCCTCTGCGAAGGGTCCCCCGATGGCTTGCCATGCTGCGCGAGCCACCCGGAGACCCTTCATGGTCAGCGGTATTCGACGCCGTGCCCAACGGCGAAAAACTGGGCTCCTTTTGTGCGCGGATGTGCGCCAGAAGATGCCGGCGTCAACCACGACATGCGCCGGGTGCGATTGCTGACAGCAGACGGTTCTAGCGACGACCGGGCCTGCAACAGCCCACGGGTGGTTCCGTCCTCCCAAGCCGAAGGCCGCTGGGCCTTCGGCGCCTTTCTCCTGCCGATCAACGTCCCGGCCCGGCCACACGGTCCAGGGCCACACGAACAGGAGACCCGACATGAACCCGCAACCTCGCACCCCATGCAGTGCGCCCCAGGCCGCGCCACTGCTGTACGGCAGCGTGTGCAGCGGCATCGAGGCCGTGAGCCTCGCCTGGCAACCCCTCGGCCTCGAAGCCGCGTGGTTCGCCGAGATCGAGCCGTTCCCGAGCGCCGTGCTCGCCCACCGCTATCCCCGCGTGCCCAACCTGGGCGACATGACCGCGATCGCCCGCCAGGTGCGCGCCGGCACCGTGCCGGCACCCGACATCCTGGTCGGCGGAACCCCTTGCCAATCCTTCAGCGTCGCCGGTGCCCGTCAGGGCCTTGCCGATCCGCGCGGTGCGCTCACCCTCGCTTACGTGGAGTTAGCAAATGCCATCGACGAAATCCGCCACCAAGACGGCCGCCCGGCGGCCACGCTCGTCTGGGAAAACGTCCCCGGCGTCCTCAACGACCGCAGCAATGCCTTCGGGCATTTCTTGGGGGCACTGGCCGGAGAAAGCCGTGCGCTCCAGCCGCCAGGGGATCGGTGGGCGCACGCTGGTTGTGTGTCTGGACCCCGCCGCCGCATCGCCTGGCGCGAGCTCGACGCTCAATATTTCGGTGTCGCCCAACGCCGCAAGCGCGTGTTTCTTGTGGCAAGTGGTGGAGATGGCCTCGATCCCGCAGAAGTACTTTTTGAGCGCGCAGGCCTGCTCGGGGATTCTTGTGCGGGCAGCGCGCCGTGGCAAGAAGCTGCCTGCGATGCTGGACCGGGTGCTGAAGCAGCAGGCGCATGCGCAGGACTTGCAGGATTTGCTGGACTGAAGCAGCCCTACGGCAAGGTCACCACGACGTTCGGGTTCAGCGGCGGCACCGGCCCCGTCGATGTGGCCGCATGCCTGATGGCCGCTGGCCCCAAGCACGACATCCGCACCGAGACGTTCATGGTGCAGTCGGTCGCCGGCAGCATCGCCCACACCCTCGACACCGCCAACAACGGCAAGGGCAGCAGCGAGGACGGCACCGGCAAGGGTGTTCCGATCATCGCTTTCACCGCCCAGGGCAGCGGCGCGGATGCCACGCTCGACCTGACGCCGACGCTGCTGTGAACGCGCAAAAGATGATGTCCCTCCGGGGCTCTTCGGCGCTCGAAATAGGCAAAAGAAGATGACCCCGTACCCACAGAAGACGTCCCCAGTTCGCAATCGGCGACAGTTGACGTCCCTGGTTTCTGAAGTGGCGTCCAGGTGGACCGACGAGCAGCTCGCGCCTCGACCCCTGAGCGCCGTCCGCGGCTCAATCTCAGTTCCACCTCGAGGCCCGCTAGTACCCTTCGAGTCGTCGATCGAGCGCGACTTCCTGATGTTTTGCAGGACGAGCCATCGCGTCACCGCCGTTCACGCCCAACGCCTGGTGATTGATTTCCAGGATGTGAAGCGCGGAGCCGCTCGTCGATACACGCCTGATTTCGTGGTGGAGGTCGCAGCCGATGCTGGGCTCTCCTGGCGAAGGGCGGTCGTTGAGGTGAAGACCCATCGCGATCTTTGGCGCTCCCGCAGGCTGATGCGCGCGCCCTATGCCGCCGCGCGAACGTGGGCGGCGGGGCAAGAAGGCACGATCTTCCGAGTGGTGACCGACCGGATGATGAGCGGCGAATGGTTGTCCAGCACCCGGTTGTTGTCAGGCCACCTCGACAAGCCTTTCGATGTGCAATTCGAGCAGGATTGCGTCGCGTTCCTGCAACAACGTGACAGCTACCGCATCAGCGAGATTCTCGCGCTGGCGCAACAACGAGGTCTTAATCCTCAAGCTCTACTGCCCGTGCTCTACCGTATGGTCGCGCGAGGCCAACTCTCCCTCGACCGCGGTCAGCCGATTGGACCTCAGACGTGGGTTGCCGTTGTTGGATCGCAGAAGCGACTATGAGGCGAAGCGCGCACTACCCGGGCCAGGGGCGCCGCTCGACATTTCGACGATGGATGAGGCGCAGGTCGCCGAAGCCGAGCGCCGGCGCGACATCATCGCGCGCCTGGAAGCCGGCGGTCGTTTCGACAGCGCGACCGTGGAGGCTGCCGCCGCCGAGTTCGGAGCCAGCAAGCGGCAATTTAACCGCTACCGCAAAAGCCTCCGAAATACCGGCGCGCTGACCTGCCTGTTGCCGCGCGGGCGGAGCGGCGGGCGGGGGCGGCTGCGGCTCGACCTCCGCGTCGAGGAAGTCATCACCGAGGTGCGGCTGGAGTTCAGCCGTCATCGCAAGGAGGCCAAGAACCATCACGCATTCGCCGAGATTCGAAACCGCTGCGTGCGGCGGGGCTTGATACCGCCCTCGCACAACACGTTGCGAAGCCGCTTCGCCGGCGTTCCGGCGCGTGAGCGCGTCGGCCTGAAGTACGGAAAGAAGGTGGCTCGTGAGCGATACGAGCATATCCGAGGCAAGACGCCCGAAACGACGTTTCCACTTGAGCGTATCCAGATCGACCACACGCTCGTCGACGTGGTCTGCGCGAGCGCTTTCGACCGTGAGCATGTCGGCCGTCCCTGGATCACTATCGCGCTCGACGAATGCACCCGAGCCGTCCTCGCGTTCGTGCTGACCTGGGAATATCCAAACGCCTCGACCGTCGCTCAGTGCATGACGCGGGTGATGACGCCCAAGGATGAGTGGCTGGAGCGCGTCGGCGTTCCACTCCCATGGCCGATGTATGGCACGCCCAATAGCGTCTATCTCGACAACGCAGCTGAGTTTTGGTCACGCGCCCTGTTCTATGGGTGCAGGGAATACGGCATCGCGCCGCCCGAGCATCGCCCGCCAGGGCTGGTCCATTTCGGCGGCATCATTGAACGCTTCATGGGCACGGCGATGGACCAGATGCGGCTGCTCCCCGCAGCAACCGCCCGTGATCGCGGCTTCGACAAGGTCAAGACCCGCAATCCGAACGAGGCGGCCGAGATGACCCTCGATGAGCTAGAGGTCTGGATGCTCGAGTTCATCTGCGGCCAGTATCACGTCCGGCCGCACAGCACGACCAAGCAGCGCCCGGATCTGGCCTGGGAGCGCGGCATCTATGGCACCGAGAAGCGTGCAGGCGCCGGCCTCCCGCCGATCATCGCTGACAAGCAGAAGCTCTATCTCGACTTCGCCGACATCGAAGACCGGACGATCGAGCGCTACGGCATGCGCTGGGACAATATCGAATACTGGGACGAGGTGTTGCGGCCGTTCCTGGACGCTGGAGAGCAACGCAAGTTCGTCGTCCGCCGAAACCCCTACGACGCCTCACGCATCTACTTCCTCCACCCAATCGAGGGGACCTATTGCGAGCTGCGCTGCGAGCAGATTACCCTTCCCAACGTGTCGGTGCGCCGGTCCTATCTGCCCGCGCAGACCTCGCTGCTGAGCTGGCGGTTGATGACCGGCCGCCACGGGACAAGGGTGCATTTATGGCTCTTTTCAACCACAGCGAACTGGCTGCTGGATAATTGTACGGTGCCGGTGGACTTGTCGCTCACGCCTTCGCTATCCGTGGTAGTATCGAACGGTAGTCCGTGCAGACCTTCCGGCCCATGTCGTTGGCGAGGCTGAGCAGGTTGCGAAGCGCCGCGCTGCGATTGGACGGCGACCAGACAGCCGAGAAGGCGACCGGCTCCGGCTCGTCGGTGAAGGGCAAAAAGACAATGCCGTTTGTCGGCAACAGCGCCGTGGCCGCGCCGACGATGGTGATGCCAAAGCCCTGTCCGACCAAAGACAAAAGGGTGCCACGCCCCACGTCGAAGCGCAGGATCGACGGCGCAGGCCAGCGCTCGGCATGGCGTAGCACGACATGGCTATGAACCTGCGGTCCAGTGCCGCCATGCCGGACAAGGAACGTCTCGCCTGCCAAATCGGGCCATGTGACGGCTGACCGCTTGGCGAGCGGATGCCGTTCCGGTAGCACCGCCAAGAGCGGTTCGGTCCATGTGCGACGGGAATGGCAGTCGGGTGGTTGGGGCGTGCCCGCGACGAACGCCACGTCCAACCTGCCGGCGCGAAGCTGCACCACCGCTTCACGGGCCGGGCCTTCGGCGATCTCGACTTCAACATCGGGGTAATCCTTGCGGTATTGGCCGATCAGCTTTGCGAGGAAGCTATGCGGAATCAGGGCATGGATACCGATACGAAGCCGGCCGCTTTCTCCGGCTGCCGCCATGCCGGCGGTTTTCACCGCATGGTCGAGTTGGTCAATACCTACGGCTATCCGCTCGACGAAATGGCGTCCGGCCTCGGTCAGCCGAACGCCGCGCGCATGACGCTCGAACAAGAGGATGCCGAGGTCTTCTTCCAGTGCCTTCACGCGGGCGCTGACGCTGGACTGTGCAACGCCGAGCGCGTTGGCGGCGTGACGGAAGTTGAGATATTCGGCGACAGCGAGAGTGTGAACTAAGGTCATCATTGGCACTCGCCCCGAAAGGAGATGATTGCTCAACAGATTTAATCCGTCATTTCTCCTAAGTCTACGCATGCCAAATCGCCATGACTAAATCACAATGAAGTTGCGAATGGTCTGCGTAGTATTGGCAGACATATTAAATAGAGGATCGCGCCGACAATCCAAACCCAACCGTTCCATGCCCCGGCGGTGGCAGAATAGAGTGCTGTGAAGCCAAGCGGTCCTGCGATAGAGCTTAGATTGGTGAGGCTCGTTAGCGTTCCTTGCAAAGCCCCTTGCTTGTTACTGCTGACATTGTTTGAGAGCATTGCCTGCAAGGCCGGCATGCCAACACCCCCGGCGGCAAGCAGCAACAGAATCGGGAACACCATCCATCCCTGCGTGGCAAAAGCCAGAAGAACGAAGCCAGTCGCATCCGCAGCCATGCCAAACAGCAGCGTGCGCCGCTCTCCAAGCCGGCTTGAAAGCGGGCCGGTAACAAACGCTTGGAAGATCGCATGTGTTGCCCCAAACGCCGCGAGCGACAAACCAACGGTCGCGGTGTTCCACTGAAAACGGTCCTCGCCATATATGACCCATAGGGCTGCAGGCACTTGGCCGATCAGTTGAATAATGAAGAAAACTGCGAAAAGCGCACCTAGCCCGCGCAATGCATCATCCAGCCGTAACAGAACGAATGGTTTGATGCGAACCGGCTTTCCGGTCCCGCCATGGCTGTGATGAGTCTCCTTGAGGAAAATGCAGGCAAGCAGGAACGCGAACCCGTTGAGAAGGGCGGCGGCGATAAACGGGGCATGAGCAGAGATACCACCGAGCATGCCACCAAGTGCTGGCCCGGCAATCATGCCCGCCCCATAACAGGCCCCCATGTAGCCGAACCAGCGTGCGCGAGAACCTTCCCCCGTCGAATCGGCAATGGTTGAGGCTGCTACAGCTCCGGTTGCGCCCGTGACGCCGGACACGAGTCGGCCGATATAGAGCACCCATAAGACCGGCGCTGATGCCATAATCGTGTAATCGACTGCGGCTCCTGCAAGAGAAGCCAGAAGTACCGGACGCCGACCGTAAGAATCCGAAAGCTGTCCAAGCATGGGCGCGAAGACGACCTGCATCAATGCATAGAGCGACAGCAAGGCACCATAGTGTCCAGCGACCTGCTCTGCTGGCACAAGCTCACGCAGAAGCGTCGGAAGGACGGGCATGATGAGGCCGAGACCCATGGCGTCAAGACCCACGATCAGCAGGGCAATGATGGCAGAGCTGCGCACCTGAAACTCCAGCGCCGCTCAATGGAGCGACTTTATCAACGATAAGGAGATGGACATATAACTTATCGGTGATAAATTGTCAAGCACTGGCGAAGGAACGTGAATGACCAAACTGGACAAGGGCACCGTGATCGCGGCGGCGCTAGAGCTGTTGAACGAGGTTGGCATGGACAGCCTGACGACGCGGAAGCTCGCTGAACGCCTCAAGGTTCAGCAGCCTGCGCTTTACTGGCATTTCCAGAACAAGCGAGCGCTGCTTGATGCGCTCGCCGAGGCGATGCTGGCGGAACGCCATACCCGCTCGCTACCCGAAGAGAATGAGGACTGGCGGGTGTTCCTGAAAGAGAATGCCCTGAGCTTCAGAACGGCGTTGCTCTCTTATCGGGACGGCGCGCGTATCCATGCCGGCACTCGACCGACAGAACCGAATTTTGGCACCGCCGAGACGCAAATACGCTTTCTCTGCGCGGAGGGCTTTTGTCCGAAGCGCGCCGTTTGGGCGCTCCGGGCGGTCAGTCACTATGTGGTCGGTTCCGTTCTCGAGCAGCAGGCATCTGATGCCGATGAGAGAGTTCCGGACAGGCCAGATGTGTCCGAGCAAGCACCGTCGTCCTTCCTGCACGATCTGTTTCACGAGTTGGAAACAGACGGCATGGATGCTGCGTTCAACTTCGGACTCGACAGCCTCATCGCTGGTTTCGAGCGGCTGCGTTCATCTACAACAGATTAGAGGCTTATGCCCCTTTGCCGCCCCAACTGCCACGACACCGATCCGCTTTGCACGATGCCCATGACCTCACGGCCGAGCTGGCGGTCGATGACCGGCCGCCACGGGACAAGGGAAATGAGCGGTATCTTGCCAGACAGGATACCGCCATTCACGAGGTTTCGAAGATTATTGCGCCGCATCGGAGCGGGCTTGCTTCCAGTCGTCGGCTAGACGACTGGCGACTTCTCGGTGGCAGCATCACGGGATCGAAGGAGCGCCAGCCCCAACGACACCAGCACTGCCATTGCCGTGGCGTAACAAATCACGGGCCACGCTGTATCGCCGTTTAACAGCGTCACCGCCAATGTCCCGACGATACTGACTATCAGGCTTTGGATGCAGAAGTAGAACGCAACCGCTGATCCAGCGATGTCGTCGAACTGCGCAAGTGCGCCGTTGGCGGTAACGGACACCGTGAAGACAATGCCGACCGCGACAACCCACATCGGCAGGATGAAGCTGAAAAATGACGGCGATCCGAAAAGTTGGCCGATCCCCAACAGGATCGCGCCGGAAACGAGCAACGCCATCCCGCGCGCTACGCATCCCGCGATACCCCATTTGGCAACGAAGGACTTTGCGAAGCGGGTTGTCGTGACCATGACCAGCGCGACAGTCGCGAAGGCCAAGCTAAATCCGATCTCGGAATAGCCGGCTTGGCCTATGAGAACACGGGGGGCTGTCGAGAAGAAAACGAAGAATGTGCCCATGCCGGCACTAAATCCGACCGTGTAAACCCAAAAGGCCGGACTCGCGAAGATCGGCAAAACAGATCGTTGCGTTCTGGCCTGATCCAACGGTCGGGTTTCATGCCACCTGAAACTGGCGTTTAAGAGTGCGAGCGAAGCCAGTGCAGCCAGTGTGATGAAGATCGCCTGCCATCCCCAAAACTCGCCGATCAGCGCACCGGCTATAGGGCCGAGCGCAGGCACGAACGCCAGCATCGAACTGAAAAGGCCGTAGATGACGGCACCTTCGGGACGATTGGCATATACGTCGCGCACGGTCGCGAAGGTGGCCACCAGCATGGCCGATGCTCCAACAGCCTGAACCAGACGAAACGCAACAAAGGCTAATGCAGTTGAAGAACAAGCCGCTCCCAGAGACGCAGCAACGAAAGCCGTTGCGCCTACAAGCAGGATCGGCCGTCGCCCGACGCGATCGGAGAGTGGCCCAAAGATCACTTGGCCCACACCGAGCATCACCATGTAGAGGCTCAACGTGAGTTGGATTATGGATGGAGTCGTGTTCAGGACGCCCGGCATCGCCGGAACGACTGGAAGATAAATATCCATCGCCAGCGAGGCGAGGATGTCGAAGGGAGCCATAAGCAGCAAGGCTGCCGGCAGCGTATAGGCCCACGCGGGGCGTGTGGTGGTCATGACGAATCAACCGCTCGATTAAGGATACCGGGCAGCGTCTGCTCGTCAGCAATCAGATGGGATTGGTCTTACAGAGCGCCGCAACAACAATTCTGATGTTGCGGCTTACTTGTCTGCTGACTTGGAATTTCCCATGCTGATGGCTCCACGATTACGAAATTGAATAGCAGATCTTATCGAATTAGTTGTTGCGTTGCAATGCGGTATCGTTGGCTCCTATAGCCCCAACCCCCGCTGCCGCCCTAAGGATGCTCTGAACAATTCCTCGGCGACAATAGCGCAAGGTTCGACGGATGACGACGATGCAGCTGAGCTTTGGGGACGCGGAACACACGGGCAAGCGGAAGAAGACGCGACGCGAGATCTTCCTGGCGGAGATGGAGCAGGTGGTGCCGTGGAACGCATTGCTGGCGCTGATCGCACCGCACTACCCGAAGATGGGCCAGCGTGGCCGGCAACCGTACCCGCTGGCGACGATGCTGCGCATCCACTTTCTGCAGCATTGGTACGCGCTGAGCGACCCGGGCATGGAAGAGGCGCTGTACGAGATGCCGGTGATGCGCCGCTTTGCCCGCCTGGGCGGGCTGGACAACATCCCGGACGAAACCACGATCCTCAACTTCCGCCGGCTGCTGGAGACGCATGATCTGGCGCCGCAGCTCCTGGAGCGCGTGAACGCGCACCTGGCGCGCAAGGGCCAGAGCTTGAAGGCAGGCACGATCGTCGATGCGACGATCATTGCGGCACCGAGCTCTACCAAGAACAGGGACGGCAAGCGCGACCCGGAGATGCACCAGACGAAGAAGGGCAACCAGTGGCACTTCGGGATGAAGGCGCACATTGGCGTGGACGAGGAGTCGGGCCTGGTGCACCACGTGGAGTGCACGGCGGCGAACGTCAATGACGTGACACAGGTGCACAAGCTGCTACACGGCAAGGAAGATACGATCTGCGGCGACAGCGGCTACACCGGCGCGGACAAGCGCGAGGAGCTGCAAGGCGTGGAGGCTGCGTTCTGGATCGCGGAGAAGCCGTCGAAGCTTCGTGCGATGAAGAACAAGCGTGATCGCAAATACGCCGAACGCTGGGAGCACTTCAAGGCCAGCCTGCGGGCGAAGGTGGAGCATCCGTTCCGAGTGGTGAAGCGGCAGTTCGGTTACACCAAGGTGCGCTATCGCGGGTTGGCGAAGAACACGGCGCAGGTGTTGACGCTGTTCGCGCTGTCGAATCTGTGGATGGCGCGGCGACGTCTGTTGCTGCCGACGGGGTAAATCCGTCTGTTGGACGGGGAAACCCGTCGAAAAGCGTCAGAAACGGCGCAAAATCGATCATATCGAGGTCGACTTGGCGCCTTGACGCTGAAATCCAAGTATCAGAGCGCTTTGATCAGACCTTCCCTAACTGCCACGACACCGAACCGGGTATAGGAAGTTCAACCGCCCTTTTTGGCGAGTCTGGCGGGTAGGAAGCGGCCGCGCAAGCGCCGCTTTGGGCACAGATCGGGCACAGATCGGGGGTTCATGCGTGGGTTTTCGACATCGCGGGGCCACGCAGCGGCTCAGTGCGTAGCCATTTCTCACCGAATCCCGGCACAGGGCCGAGCGCAGCCCTGCCGGGTCGTGGCCGCATCGGATCGGACTCTGGCTTGGCTGCCGGCTGTGTGGCCGGCACCTCGTCACGCGGCCGGCGGCGGCGCGCGCGCTGCGGGCCTGTAGTGCGCTTCTTCCCGCGCGCCGTGCTTCTCGAAGTGGGCGAGGATGGCGCGGATGGCGGTGGGTTCCTCGATGCTGGCGACGATCCGCACGGTGCCACCGCAGTGGACGCAGGCGGTGACGTCGATGGAAAAGACCCGCTTGAGCCGTTGCGCCCAGCTCATCGCACGGCGCTTCTCCTCGGGGCTGCGCGGCGCGTCGTGGGCGCTGACGTCCACTGGCGCCGCATCGCCCGCAGGCCGCTTGCCGCGCCCCGAGGGCGTCAGCTGCGCACGCAGGTTTGCATTCGGGGCGAATACGCCGTGGAAGCGGGTGAGATGCGCGCGAGGTGGCGGGACCAGCGCCGCCAGCTTGGCGATGAAGTCCACCGCATCCCATTCGACATGCGTGGTCCCATTTCGCCACGGCGTCTTGAGCTGATACCGCACCCTACCCTGCGGTGAGATCGACAGCCGCTGCTCGCTGATCGCCGGGCGCGTGATGTAGCGGCACAGCTTTTCGAGCTTGTGGCTTTCGTGTGCTTCCGCGGCCACGCCGGCATGCAGCGAGAAGCCGCCGACCTTGCCGGCATCGCCCTCCAGCGAGCCTGCGTCACCGGGCAATGTTTGCAGCGTGACGACCTTGCGGCCAGCGTCGCGACCGGTGGCGATGCGGTAGGTCATCGAACTCATCCGCAGCCCATCCATGCCGTCGTCGCTACCCGCGCTGTCGGACAGGAACACGGATTCGTCTTCGCCTTCGAGCCAGCCGCGGCGCGACAGGTGCCGGCACACGCGATGCGCGATGGTGCCGGCCAGTTCCGTCAGTTGCGCCGAGGTGGGGGCACGGGCGCGGCGCAGGCGCGGCTTGCGCTGCGCTGGCCCGGTGGTTTCCTCGTACACGCCGTCGAGCCACAGCATGTGGAAGTGAACATTCAGGTTCAGCGCGCTGCCGAAGCGCTGGATCAGGGTCACCGCGCCGCATTGCGCGCTGGCGTGGTCGACGCCGACTTGATCGGCTAACCAGCCGGCGATCACGCGCTGCACGATGCCCAGCACCGGGCCAATGGCTTCCGGCTTGCTGGCGAACAGGAAGCGCAGCGGGTACGGAAAACTCAGCACCCATTGCCGCACCGGCCGCGGGCCAAACACCTCCTCCACCAGGTGCCGCGCGCTCTCGGCCATGCGCCGCGCCCCGCAGCTGGGGCAGAAGCCGCGCTTCTTGCAGGAGAAGGCCACCAGCCTCTCGGCCCGGCACTGCTCGCACACCACGCGCAGGAAACCGTGCTCGAGCACGCCGCAGCGCAGGTAGGTCTCGAACTCCTCGCGCACATACTCGGGCAGCGAGCGGTCTTGCGCCTCAAGACTTGCGATGAAGTCCGGGTAGTGCGCCTCGACCAGCGCGTACAGCAGCGTGCGCTCGGGAACATGGCGTGCGTAGCTCGGCGCGGCCGCCAGCGCGGTGTTTGCGGCACGGGCGACACGCGGCGCGGCGCGTCCCTCCGGTGCGGTGAGGCACAGCACGGAACGATCCTGCGCATCGACGGCTGCACAGTGTTCCGCGCGGCCTCATCGCCGCCCATCGGCATTTCTCCCGCGCATGGGTAAGACATCGGCGCGGCGCAGCGTAGCAAATCACCTACCTGAGGGCACCTCTAAAAACCCCCGCTCTCGCGCCAGCAGCCCTCAGCAGAGTGCCCCGGCTCGGGCCATCCGGCGGCAAAGGGGCCCGTCGTGCGCCCGCCGCGCGGCTTTCGCGACGGGCGCCGGTCCGGTTTAGCGCCTTGCTTGGATTTCGCCGATCATGGCCGCGCCGATGCGGGCAATGGCCGCGTTGCGCTTGTCCATATCCCCGCCGGTTTGCGTCATGTAGACGGTCGCCAGCCAAGGCTCGCCCGCCGGTCCCCGAAGGACGGCGATGATCGAGCGCGAACCGTTGCCGCCCGCGCCGGTCTTGTCGCCGATCATCCAGCCCTCGGGCAGGCTCGCGCGCAGCAGGTCGTCGGCGACGGCATCCTGCCGCATCCAGCTTTCAAGCTGCGCCCGCGCCTCGGGCGAGAGGAGTTCGGAAAACAGCAGAAGCTCCAGCGTGTCGGCCATCGCCGCCGGCGTCGTCGTGTCGCGCATATCCTCGGGCAGGGCCTCGTTCAGCGCCGGTTCGGTGCGGTCGAGCCGCGTCGTCGCATCGCCGATATCGCGCAGGAAAGCGGTCAGACCGGCAGGCCCGCCGACCGTGTCGAGCAGAAGATTGGCGGCGGTATTGTCGCTCATGGTGATCGTGGCATGGCAGAGATCGGCAATGCTCATCCCGCGGCCCGCCTGCTGTTCGGTGACCGGATATAAAGCTTTAAATCAGTAGCTTCACTAACTTTTTTCACTTATTTATTTAAAACTTAGCAACTTAAAAAGACAGTTAAGTATTTTTAGATATTGCTTGGAATCAATTCAATTCATCAAGTTTTAAAAAATAATTCCTTTTGTCAGGTCTATCATTTTTTAAATGCTTTAAAAATATTTTCGCAGTTTCCTTCGATGCATCCTCTCTTAGGCAACGTTCAACAAAGGATATATCTACAAATTCATCTGCTAACCCAGCACGGCCAAGATCTAAAAAATAAATTTCATTGAATTTATCTATAAAAATATTACTATCCGTGATATCGCCATGAGAAAAAACCAATCTTTCTTCAACACGAGTCTCATTTAACTCATTCCATAGACTTATGTAAGTTTTATGGTCTCCCCATAATTCAGCCTCAAAATCATCTTGATCTATCTCGTCAAGGAGGTGGTTATCAATAAAAAATTTTGACTCTTTTAACCGATAATCAATGTTTGAAATAAATGGACAATCAATAATAGCAACTGCATTTAACAGATTGAGTGCCTCCTTATAGATAGCAAGCAATTCTTGGTCTGTTAAAAAAAGCGCTGAAATTGGTTTTGCATTGATCGCTTTAGTGATCATGAATTCAAACTGCTCATCCTGAAAAGTCATGATGAGTTCAGGCACCTTTAATTTTTCAGAGAGCCAACTCAACATTTTCGCTTCACGAGAGACACTGTATGTGGTCTCTGTATATAAAGTGCTAGAGCGCTTAAGAAAAAAAGTTTCATTATTTCGATTAAAAGAATAAACATCCGATGGCGACTGACCAATTTTATTTGGCTCTAAAACGCTGTTTCCAATAAATTGTTGAATAATATTGGGCAATTCCATCAAGTTTTCCTTTTATTCAGCATTAAAAACCCCGCAAATGCGAGGCCTAGTAAATAGATGATCTTAATTAGGTTCACTGTAGCAAAAATATGGGGCGAATTCAAACATGAGGTGCGACAGTTTGAAAAGTCTTATGATAATCAACAAGCTGAGCAAATTTCTCTAGCGTATAGGAAGTTCAAACGCCCTTTTCGGGCAGTCTGCTGGGTAGGCGGTGGTCGCGCAAGCCCCGTTTTGGGCACGGATCGGACGTCTGTGAGTGGGATTTCGGCATCGCGGGGCCACGCAGCGGCGTTGTCAGCAGCCATGCTTCGCTGATTCCCGACAGCGGGCCGAGCGCCGCCCTGCGGATCGTGGCCGCATCGGATCGGACTCTGGCTTGGCTGCCGGCTGTGTGGCCGGCACCTCGTCACGCGGCCGGCGGCGGCGCGCGCGCTGCGGGCCGGTAGTGCGCTTGCTCCAGCGCGCCCTGCTTCACGAAGTGGCCAAGGATGGCGCGGATGGCGGCAGGTTCCTCGATGCTGGCGACGATCCGCACGGTGCCGCCGCAGTGGGCGCAGGTGGTGACGTCGATGGAAAAGACCCGCTTGAGCCGTTGCGCCCAGCTCATCGCACGGCGCTTCTGCTCGGGGCTGCGCGGCTCGTCGTGGGCGCTGACGTCCACTGGCGCCGCATCGCCCGCAGGCCGCTTGCCGCGCCCCGAGGGCGTCAGCTGCGCACGCAGGTTTGCATTCGGGGCGAATACGCCGTGGAAGCGGGTGAGATGCGCGCGAGGTGGCGGGACCAGTGCCGCCAGCTTGGCGATGAAGTCCACCGCATCCCATTCGACATGCGTGGTCCCATTTCGCCACGGCGTCTTGAGCTGATACCGCACCCTACCCTGCGGTGAGATCGACAGCCGCTGCTCGCTGATCGCCGGGCGCGTGATGTAGCGGCACAGCTTTTCGAGCTTGTGGCTTTCGTGTGCTTCCGCGGCCACGCCGGCATGCAGCGAGAAGCCGCCGACCTTGCCGGCATCGCCCTCCAGCGAGCCTGCGTCACCGGGCAATGTTTGCAGCGTGACGACCTTGCGGCCAGCGTCGCGACCGGTGGCGATGCGGTAGGTCATCGAACTCATCCGCAGCCCATCCATGCCGTCGTCGCTACCCGCGCTGTCGGACAGGAACACGGATTCGTCTTCGCCTTCGAGCCAGCCGCGGCGCGACAGGTGCCGGCACACGCGATGCGCGATGGTGCCGGCCAGTTCCGTCAGTTGCGCCGAGGTGGGGGCACGGGCGCGGCGCAGGCGCGGCTTGCGCTGCGCTGGCCCGGTGGTTTCCTCGTACACGCCGTCGAGCCACAGCATGTGGAAGTGAACATTCAGGTTCAGCGCGCTGCCGAAGCGCTGGATCAGGGTCACCGCGCCGCATTGCGCGCTGGCGTGGTCGACGCCGACTTGATCGGCTAACCAGCCGGCGATCACACGATGCACGATGCCCAGCACCGGGCTGATGGCCTCCGGCTTGCTGGCGAACAGGAAACGCAAGGGGTACGGAAAGCTCAGCACCCATTGCCGCACAGGCCGCGGGCCGAACACCTCCTCGACCAGGTGCCGCGCACTCTCGGCCATGCGTCGCGCGCCGCAACTCGGGCAGAACCCGCGCTTCTTGCAGGAGAAGGCCACCAGCCTCTCTGCACGGCAGTGCTCGCACACCACCCGCAGGAAGCCGTGCTCGAGCACGCCGCAACGCAGGTAGGCATCGAACGCCTCGCGGACATACCCGGGCAGCGAGCGGCCCTCCGCTTCGATCCGTGCAATGAAGTCCGGGTAGTGCGCCTCTACCAACGCGTACAGCAGCGTGCGCTCGGGCGCGTGGCGCGCGTACCGCGAACCGGTGTGGGCGGACGGCAGTGGCGCGCATCCCGCGGCTTGCCGCCGGGATGTGGCGAGGCGCGGCACGCAGCGCTCCGGTGCGGGGACGGCTGCTCAGTGTTGCGCCTGTGTTCGCACGTTCGTATCGGTGCGTTCTGATCTTCGCGTCAGACATTGCCGCGGCGCGGGCACAACAAAAAGCCCGGCATCGCTGCCGGGCTCCGGCCCCGTCCTTGGGGCCTTGATGTCGGGTCGTGCGTCATCTGTTCGCTTCAATCGCCCGCCCAGGCCACCGCAATACGCCCGACCTGCGCCAGCACGGCCTCGTCCTGCGCGCGGATCCTGCCGGCATGGTGGGCATCGGATTCGTAATACGCGGCGACGATGACCGGCGCCCGGCCCGGCGGCCAGAACACCGCGACATCGTGGGTCTTGTTCGGCATCAGCGGCGCGATTGCAGAACCGGTCTTGTCGCCGGCCTGCCAGTGCGGTGGCGTGGCGGCGCGCAGGCGGGCAAGGCCGGTGCCGGTTTCAACCATCCATTCGCGCAGGCGTTCACGGTCTTCGGGTACGAGCATCTCGGAGGTGAACAGACGGGCCACGTGCTGCGCCATCGCGCGCGGCGAGGTGCTGTCGCGCAGGTCGCCGGGCGGCAGCAGATTCATGTCTGGCTCCAGCCGGTCCAGCCGGCTCACTTCATCGCCACTGGCGCGCCAGAGTGCGGTGACGGCTTCCGGCCCGCCCAACTTGCGGATCAGCAGATTGGCGGCGGCGTTGTCGCTGGTCAGCTGGGTGGCGCGGGCCAGTTCGGGTGCGGTCAGCGTGCTGCTGCCGAGGGCCAAGTGTTCGCGCAGCACCGGTGAATGCGGCACCAGATCGTCATCGCTGAAGTGGATCGGTGCGGTGCCGTCGAGCCGGCCCTGCCGTGCCGCATCCAGCACCGTGGCCGCCAGCAGCAGCTTGAATGTCGAGCACATGCCGAAGCGCTCGTCTTCGCGCCAGCCCAGACTGCGGCCACTGCCGGCATCCAGCGCGAACACGCCCAGACGCCCGCCGTTGCGCAGTTCCAGTGCCGCCAGCGCATCGCTTGCGGTATCGGTTGCGTCATCGGGAGCGCGCGGCGCGCCAGCGCATGCGGCCAGCATAAACAGCAGCAATGCGGCCAGCGGCCATGCGCGGATCTGTGTGAAGTAAAGGAACATCGGCTGCGAACCTTGGCGAAGGGGCGGCCATGATGCACCCCGCATAAGCGGCCGCGCAAGCGCCGCTTTGGGCACAGATCGGGCACAGATCGGGGGTTCATGCGTGGGTTTTCGACATCGCGGGGCCACGCAGCGGCTCAGTGCGTAGCCATTTCTCACCGAATCCCGGCACAGGGCCGAGCGCAGCCCCGCGGGGTCGTGTCCGCATCGGATCGGATTCTGCTTTCGCTTCCGGTTGAGTGGCCGGCGCCTCATCACGCGGCCGACGGCGGGGCGCGCGCTGCGGGCCGGTAGTGCGCTTGCTCCAGGGCGCCGTGCTTCTCGAAGTGGGCGAGGATGGCGTGGATGGCGGTGGGTTCTTCGATGCTGGCGACGATCCGCGCCGCGCCGCCGCAGTGGGCGCAGGTGGTGACGTCGATGGAAAAGACCCGCTTGAGGCGTTGCGCCCAGCTCATCGCACGGCGCTTCTGCTCGGGGCTGCGCGGCTCGTCGTGGGCGCTGACGTCCACTGGCGCCGCATCGCCCGCAGGCCGCTTGCCGCGCCCCGAGGGCGTCAGCTGCGCACGCAGGTTTGCATTCGGGGCGAATACGCCGTGGAAGCGGGTGAGATGCGCGCGAGGTGGCGGGACCAGTGCCGCCAGCTTGGCGATGAAGTCCACCGCATCCCATTCGACATGGGTGGTGCCATTGCGCCATGGCGTCTTGAGCTGATACCGCACCCTTCCCTGCGGTGAGATCGATAGCCGCTGCTCGCTGATCGCCGGGCGCGTGATGTAGCGGCACAGCTTTTCGAGCTTGTGGCTTTCGTGTGCTTCCGCGGCCACGCCGGCATGCAGCGAGAAGCCGCCGACCTTGCCGGCATCGCCCTCCAGCGAGCCTGCGTCACCGGGCAATGTTTGCAGCGTGACGACCTTGCGGCCAGCGTCGCGACCGGTGGCGATGCGGTAGGTCATCGAACTCATCCGCAGCCCATCCATGCTGTCGTCGCCTGCAGCGCTGTCTGCCAGGAAGGCCGATTCGCCCTCCCCTTCGAGCCAGCCTTTGCGCGTCAGGTGCCGACACACCCGGTGCGCGATGGTAGCTGCCAGCTGGGTCAACTGCGCGGTGGTGGGCGCACGGGCGCGGTGCAGGCGCAGTTCGCGCCGCGGCAGCTCGGTGGCTTCCACGTACACGCCGTCGAGCCACAGCATGTGGAAGTGGATGTTCAGGTTCAGCGCGCTGCCGAAACGCTGGATCAGCGTCACCGCGCCGCACTGGGCGCTGGCGCGGTCGATGCCGGCTTGATCGGCCAACCAGCCGGCGATCACGCGCTGCACGATGCCCAGCACCGGGCCAATGGCTTCTGGCTTGCTGGCGAACAGGAAACGCAAGGGGTACGGAAAGCTCAGCACCCATTGCCGCACAGGCCGCGGGCCGAACACCTCCTCGACCAGGTGCCGCGCACTCTCGGCCATGCGTCGCGCGCCGCAACTCGGGCAGAACCCGCGCTTCTTGCAGGAGAAGGCCACCAGCCTCTCTGCACGGCAGTGCTCGCACACCACCCGCAGGAAGCCGTGCTCGAGCACGCCGCAACGCAGGTAGGCATCGAACGCCTCGCGGACATACCCGGGCAGCGAGCGGCCCTCCGCTTCGATCCGTGCAATGAAGTCCGGGTAGTGCGCCTCTACCAACGCGTACAGCAGCGTGCGCTCGGGCGCGTGGCGCGCGTACCGCGAACCGGTGTGGGCGGACGGCAGTGGCGCGCATCCCGCGGCTTGCCGCCGGGATGTGGCGAGGCGCGGCACGCAGCGCTCCGGTGCGGGGACGGCTGCTCAGTGTTGCGCCTGTGTTCGCACGTTCGTATCGGTGCGTTCTGATCTTCGCGCCAGACATTGCCGCGGCGCGGGCACAACAAAAAGCCCGGCATCGCTGCCGGGCTCCGGCCCCGTCCTTGGGGCCTTGATGTCGGGTCGTGCGTCATCTGTTCGCTTCAATCGCCCGCCCAGGCCACCGCAATACGCCCGACCTGCGCCAGCACGGCCTCGTCCTGCGCGCGGATCCTGCCGGCATGGTGGGGCCGAACGAGCTCGTAGCTGGGTCGAGGTCAGGATAGGGGAAGAATTCGAGCTGCAAACCGCCGCGCTGCAGGATCATCCAGCCGCGATCCTTCCAACTCGTCGCAAAGCCCAGCTTCGCATAAAACGCCTCTGTCACATCGAAATCGCGCGATGGCAGATTGGGGGTGACGTGGTCAGCCATGGCTCAGCGCAGCTTGTCGGCCATGCGGGCCGTATGAGTGATTGCGGCGCGGCTATCGGGGGCGGAATGGCTCATCACGATCATGCTGGCCTTGGGGAACGCCGCACCAAACGCGCGCGCTGACGCGGCGTAGTGCTCAGTGTCGGCATCACCGAGATTGCCGAGCGACTTGGCCTTGCTGTCCTTGATCAGGCAGCCACCAAAAGCGATGTCGGTGCCGTCGATCCCAACGGTGATATTGTCACTGGTGTGGCCGGGGCCGGGGTAAAATACCTTGAGCGGGCCAAAGTTGGGCGCGGTTGCTGGTTCGACCCAGCCATTGGCGGCGAAAGTCAGGCTGTGTTGCGCCGCAACCATCCCCTCTTGCGGGGCAAGCTGGTTCGACAACGCATTGGCATAAGTCGCAATCCCCGCCGCATGCAGCGCGTCCATACCGCCCATCTTGTCCTGATGCGCGTGAGTCACCACCGCCAGCGCGACCGGCAGGTTGATCTCCTGCTTGATCCAGTTGAGGATCTGGGCGGTCTGGTCATCGGTCCAGGCGGTATCGACCACCAGCACGCGGCCGCCATCCCTGACGATCAAACCGTTGGAAGCGACTGCCCCGAAACCCGGCATGTCGAGATAGGAAGTGTGCTGCCAGACATTCGGTGCGAGCTGGCGGAAAACCAGATCGCCAAACCGTTGGTCGCCAGTTTCCATTTGCTGGCCAATCGTCGGGCGGATTTCACCGGGCATGCACCCGCTCAGCATCAATGCAGCGGCTAATGCGGTGCTCAGCTTCGCGACCGGGTGCATAATATTGGGCAATTCCATCAAGTTTTCCTTTTATTCAGCATTAAAAACCCCGCAAATGCGAGGCCTAGTAAATAGATGATCTTAATTTGGTTCACTGTAGCAAAAATATGGGGCGAATTCAAACATGAGGTGCGACAGTTTCAAAAGCCATATGATAATCAACAAGCTGAGCAAATTTCTCTAATGGTGTAAGCCAATCTAACGCCTTTCTGCGTATAGGAAGTTCAAACGCCCTTTTCGGGCAGTCTGCTGGGTAGGCGGCGGTCGCGCAAGCCCCGTTTTGGGCACGGATCGGACGTCTGTGAGTGGGATTTCGGCATCGCGGGGCCACGCAGCGGCTCAGTGCGTAGCCATTTCTCACCGAATCCCGGCACAGGGCCGAGCGCAGCCCCGCGGGGTCGTGTCCGCATCGGATCGGATTCTGCTTTCGCTTCCGGTTGAGTGGCCGGCGCCTCATCACGCGGCCGACGGCGGGGCGCGCGCTGCGGGCCGGTAGTGCGCTTGCTCCAGGGCGCCGTGCTTCTCGAAGTGGGCGAGGATGGCGTGGATGGCGGTGGGGTCTTCGATGCTGGCGACGATCCGCGCCGCGCCGCCGCAGTGGGCGCAGGTGGTGACGTCGATGGAAAAGACCCGCTTGAGGCGTTGCGCCCAGCTCATCGCACGGCGCTTCTGCTCGGGGCTGCGCGGCTCGTCGTGGGCGCTGACGTCCACTGGCGCCGCATCGCCCGCAGGCCGCTTGCCGCGCCCCGAGGGCGTCAGCTGCGCACGCAGGTTTGCATTCGGGGCGAATACGCCGTGGAAGCGGGTGAGATGCGCGCGAGGTGGCGGGACCAGTGCCGCCAGCTTGGCGATGAAGTCCACCGCATCCCATTCGACATGGGTGGTGCCATTGCGCCATGGCGTCTTGAGCTGATACCGCACCCTTCCCTGCGGTGAGATCGATAGCCGCTGCTCGCTGATCGCCGGGCGCGTGATGTAGCGGCACAGCTTTTCGAGCTTGTGGCTTTCGTGTGCTTCCGCGGCCACGCCGGCATGCAGCGAGAAGCCGCCGACCTTGCCGGCATCGCCCTCCAGCGAGCCTGCGTCACCGGGCAATGTTTGCAGCGTGACGACCTTGCGGCCAGCGTCGCGACCGGTGGCGATGCGGTAGGTCATCGAACTCATCCGCAGCCCATCCATGCTGTCGTCGCCTGCAGCGCTGTCTGCCAGGAAGGCCGATTCGCCCTCCCCTTCGAGCCAGCCTTTGCGCGTCAGGTGCCGACACACCCGGTGCGCGATGGTAGCTGCCAGCTGGGTCAACTGCGCGGTGGTGGGCGCACGGGCGCGGTGCAGGCGCAGTTCGCGCCGCGGCAGCTCGGTGGCTTCCACGTACACGCCGTCGAGCCACAGCATGTGGAAGTGGATGTTCAGGTTCAGCGCGCTGCCGAAACGCTGGATCAGCGTCACCGCGCCGCACTGGGCGCTGGCGCGGTCGATGCCGGCTTGATCGGCCAACCAGCCGGCGATCACGCGCTGCACGATGCCCAGCACCGGGCCAATGGCTTCTGGCTTGCTGGCGAACAGGAAACGCAAGGGGTACGGAAAGCTCAGCACCCATTGCCGCACAGGCCGCGGGCCGAACACCTCCTCGACCAGGTGCCGCGCACTCTCGGCCATGCGTCGCGCGCCGCAACTCGGGCAGAACCCGCGCTTCTTGCAGGAGAAGGCCACCAGCCTCTCTGCACGGCAGTGCTCGCACACCACCCGCAGGAAGCCGTGCTCGAGCACGCCGCAACGCAGGTAGGCATCGAACGCCTCGCGGACATACCCGGGCAGCGAGCGGCCCTCCGCTTCGATCCGTGCAATGAAGTCCGGGTAGTGCGCCTCTACCAACGCGTACAGCAGCGTGCGCTCGGGCGCGTGGCGCGCGTACCGCGAACCGGTGTGGGCGGACGGCAGTGGCGCGCATCCCGCGGCTTGCCGCCGGGATGTGGCGAGGCGCGGCACGCAGCGCTCCGGTGCGGGGACGGCTGCTCAGTGTTGCGCCTGTGTTCGCACGTTCGTATCGGTGCGTTCTGATCTTCGCGTCAGACATTGCCGCGGCGCGGGCACAACAAAAAGCCCGGCATCGCTGCCGGGCTCCGGCCCCGTCCTTGGGGCCTTGATGTCGGGTCGTGCGTCATCTGTTCGCTTCAATCGCCCGCCCAGGCCACCGCAATACGCCCGACCTGCGCCAGCACGGCCTCGTCCTGCGCGCGGATCCTGCCGGCATGGTGGGCATCGGATTCGTAATACGCGGCGACGATGACCGGCGCCCGGCCCGGCGGCCAGAACACCGCGACATCGTGGGTCTTGTTCGGCATCAGCGGCGCGATTGCAGAACCGGTCTTGTCGCCGGCCTGCCAGTGCGGTGGCGTGGCGGCGCGCAGGCGGGCAAGGCCGGTGCCGGTTTCAACCATCCATTCGCGCAGGCGTTCACGGTCTTCGGGTACGAGCATCTCGGAGGTGAACAGACGGGCCACGTGCTGCGCCATCGCGCGCGGCGAGGTGCTGTCGCGCAGGTCGCCGGGCGGCAGCAGATTCATGTCTGGCTCCAGCCGGTCCAGCCGGCTCACTTCATCGCCACTGGCGCGCCAGAGTGCGGTGACGGCTTCCGGCCCGCCCAACTTGCGGATCAGCAGATTGGCGGCGGCGTTGTCGCTGGTCAGCTGGGTGGCGCGGGCCAGTTCGGGTGCGGTCAGCGTGCTGCTGCCGAGGGCCAAGTGTTCGCGCAGCACCGGTGAATGCGGCACCAGATCGTCATCGCTGAAGTGGATCGGTGCGGTGCCGTCGAGCCGGCCCTGCCGTGCCGCATCCAGCACCGTGGCCGCCAGCAGCAGCTTGAATGTCGAGCACATGCCGAAGCGCTCGTCTTCGCGCCAGCCCAGACTGCGGCCACTGCCGGCATCCAGCGCGAACACGCCCAGACGCCCGCCGTTGCGCAGTTCCAGTGCCGCCAGCGCATCGCTTGCGGTATCGGTTGCGTCATCGGGAGCGCGCGGCGCGCCAGCGCATGCGGCCAGCATAAACAGCAGCAATGCGGCCAGCGGCCATGCGCGGATCTGTGTGAAGTAAAGGAACATCGGCTGCGAACCTTGGCGAAGGGGCGGCCATGATGCACCCCGCATAAGCGGCCGCGCAAGCGCCGCTTTGGGCACAGATCGGGCACAGATCGGGGGTTCATGCGTGGGTTTTCGACATCGCGGGGCCACGCAGCGGCTCAGTGCGTAGCCATTTCTCACCGAATCCCGGCACAGGGCCGAGCGCAGCCCTGCGGGGTCGTGGCCGCATCGGATCGGACTCTGGCTTGGCTGCCGGCTGTGTGGCCGGCACCTCGTCACGCGGCCGGCGGCGGGGCGCGCGCTGCGGGCCGGTAGTGCGCTTGCTCCAGCGCGCGGTGTTTCTCGAAGTGGGCGAGGATGGCGCGAATGGCCTTGGGGTCTTCGATGCTGGCGACGATCCGCACCGCGCCGCCGCAGTGGGCGCAGGTGGTGACGTCGATGGAAAAGACCCGCTTGAGCCGTTGCGCCCAGCTCATCGCACGGCGCTTCTGCTCGGGGCTGCGCGGCTCGTCGTGGGCGCTGACGTCCACCGGCACTGCATCGCTCGCAGGCCGCCTGCCGCGCCCCGATGGCGTCACCTGCGCGCGCAGATTCGCGTTCGGGGCGAATACGCCGTGGAAGCGGGTGAGATGCGCGCGTGGTGGCGGGACCAGTGCGGCCAGTTTCGCGATGAAGTCGACCGCATCCCATTCGACATGGGTGGTGCCATTGCGCCATGGCGTCTTGAGCTGATACCGCACCCTTCCCTGCGGTGAGATCGATAGCCGCTGCTCGCTGATCGCCGGGCGCGTGATGTAGCGGCACAGCTTTTCGAGCTTGTGGCTTTCGTGTGCTTCCGCGGCCACGCCGGCATGCAGCGAGAAGCCGCCGACCTTGCCGGCGTCGCCCTCCAGCGAGCCTGCGTCACCGGGCAATGTTTGCAGCGTGACGACCTTGCGGCCAGCGTCGCGACCGGTGGCGATGCGGTAGGTGATCGAACTCATCCGCAGCGCGTCCATGCCGTCGTCGCCCGCCGCGCTGTCGGACAGAAACACGGATTCGTCCTCGCCTTCCAGCCAGCCTTTGCGCGTCAGGTGCCGGCACACGCGATGCGCGATGGTGTTGGCCAGTTCCGTCAGTTGCGCCGATGTGGGCGCACGGGTGCGGTGCAGGCGCGGCTTGCGCTGCGGACGCTCGGTGGTGTCCTCGTACACGCCGTCGAGCCACAGCATGTGGAAGTGGATGTTGAGATTCAGCGCGCTGCCGAAGCGCTGGATCAGGGTCACCACGCCGCATTGCGCCGTATCCCGCGGCACGCCGGCCTGATCGGCAAGCCAACCGGCGATCACACGATGCACGATGCCCAGCACCGGGCCGATCGCCTCAGGCTTGCTGGCGAACAGGAAGCACAACGGGTACGGGAAACTCAGCACCCATTGCCGCACCGGCCGCGGGCCGAACACCTCCTCGACCAGGTGCCGCGCACTCTCGGCCATGCGTCGCGCGCCGCAACTCGGGCAGAACCCGCGCTTCTTGCAGGAGAAGGCCACCAGCCTCTCTGCACGGCAGTGCTCGCACACCACCCGCAGGAAGCCGTGCTCGAGCACGCCGCAACGCAGGTAGGCATCGAACGCCTCGCGGACATACCCGGGCAGCGAGCGGCCCTCCGCTTCGATCCGTGCAATGAAGTCCGGGTAGTGCGCCTCTACCAACGCGTACAGCAGCGTGCGCTCGGGCGCGTGGCGCGCGTACCGCGAACCGGTGTGGGCGGACGGCAGTGGCGCGCATCCCGCGGCTTGCCGCCGGGATGTGGCGAGGCGCGGCACGCAGCGCTCCGGTGCGGGGACGGCTGCTCAGTGTTGCGCCTGTGTTCGCACGTTCGTATCGGTGCGTTCTGATCTTCGCGTCAGACATTGCCGCGGCGCGGGCACAACAAAAAGCCCGGCATCGCTGCCGGGCTCCGGCCCCGTCCTTGGGGCCTTGATGTCGGGTCGTTGCCGGGATCGGACCGCGCTGGCGCGGTCCGGTTCCCTGACGACCGGGCCAACCGGAGCCAAGGCGTCCTGAGATAGCCCGGTCATCCAGCGCGCTTCCCTTACCCTCTCGAACAGCTTGCCCACGTCGCCGCCTCCTTGTGGGCAACGAGAGTGCGTCGGGGTGGCGCGTAGTAAGTTAGTAACACTGTATGGCCCCAGCCATCGAGGATCAGGAGCAGCACGGGTTTCGGTGTGGGCACGAGCGCATTCCGCAAGAACGATGCCGAGCGCGTGCGCGAGCACCTGTACGCATTCGGGCAATCCGTGCTGCACACCGAAATGCAACGCCTGCTTGGCCGCGCATCAACAAGGATTAATTCATGAGCATCAAACAAGAGACCTGCCGCCGACTGGGCCTGCCATGCGATGGTGTTGCGATCACGCACTTGACGGCGGGGCAACTGGCCACGGCCCTGCGCGCCTTCAAGGCCTGCGAGGCGCTCACTGAGCGTGGAGCCCGTGGCATCGACGCGGCGCTGATCGAAGTCATGGCCGAAGCAATAGCGGGCATCACCGGCGCGGAACCTGCCTGTTGCCGCGCGGGCGGAGCGGCGGGCGGGGGCGGCTGCGGCTCGACCTCCGCGTCGAGGAAGTCATCACCGAGGTGCGGCTGGAGTTCAGCCGTCATCGCAAGGAGGCCAAGAACCATCACGCATTCGCCGAGATTCGAAACCGCTGCGTGCGGCGGGGCTTGATACCGCCCTCGCACAACACGTTGCGAAGCCGCTTCGCCGGCGTTCCGGCGCGTGAGCGCGTCGGCCTGAAGTACGGAAAGAAGGTGGCTCGTGAGCGATACGAGCATATCCGAGGCAAGACGCCCGAAACGACGTTTCCACTTGAGCGTATCCAGATCGACCACACGCTCGTCGACGTGGTCTGCGCGAGCGCTTTCGACCGTGAGCATGTCGGCCGTCCCTGGATCACTATCGCGCTCGACGAATGCACCCGAGCCGTCCTCGCGTTCGTGCTGACCTGGGAATATCCAAACGCCTCGACCGTCGCTCAGTGCATGACGCGGGTGATGACGCCCAAGGATGAGTGGCTGGAGCGCGTCGGCGTTCCACTCCCATGGCCGATGTATGGCACGCCCAATAGCGTCTATCTCGACAACGCAGCTGAGTTTTGGTCACGCGCCCTGTTCTATGGGTGCAGGGAATACGGCATCGCGCCGCCCGAGCATCGCCCGCCAGGGCTGGTCCATTTCGGCGGCATCATTGAACGCTTCATGGGCACGGCGATGGACCAGATGCGGCTGCTCCCCGCAGCAACCGCCCGTGATCGCGGCTTCGACAAGGTCAAGACCCGCAATCCGAACGAGGCGGCCGAGATGACCCTCGATGAGCTAGAGGTCTGGATGCTCGAGTTCATCTGCGGCCAGTATCACGTCCGGCCGCACAGCACGACCAAGCAGCGCCCGGATCTGGCCTGGGAGCGCGGCATCTATGGCACCGAGAAGCGTGCAGGCGCCGGCCTCCCGCCGATCATCGCTGACAAGCAGAAGCTCTATCTCGACTTCGCCGACATCGAAGACCGGACGATCGAGCGCTACGGCATGCGCTGGGACAATATCGAATACTGGGACGAGGTGTTGCGGCCGTTCCTGGACGCTGGAGAGCAACGCAAGTTCGTCGTCCGCCGAAACCCCTACGACGCCTCACGCATCTACTTCCTCCACCCAATCGAGGGGACCTATTGCGAGCTGCGCTGCGAGCAGATTACCCTTCCCAACGTGTCGGTGTGGGAGTTCAACGAGACCCGCAAGCGGTTGGTCGCCCAAATCGGCGACAAGCCGGACATGGCGACCATCATGGCGTCAATGGAGCGCCAACGCCTGCTGGAGCAGGACGCACAGAACGCGAAGAAGCGACACAGGAGTCGCTTGAAGCAGGAGCGTCGGCGGGTCGGCGAACAAGTCACCGCCGAACTCACGCCGCATGCGCCCATCTCCGAAGACGCACCGCCAGCGCCGCAGGCTCCGGTTCGTCGCGACATCTTTTATGAGATCGACGAATGATCCTCATCTCGCAGGACCGCCGCCTCACCAAGGCCGCCCGCGAGGCGCTTGAGGCGGACAACACCGCCCAGCGGCTCAACCTGATCCGGCAGAAAGTCTTCATCCGCTACGCCGCCGCCGATGCGATCACCGAGCGGCTTCAGGAGGCGCTGGAGGATTATCCGACCGAAGGCGACAGCCACATCCTGATCTGGGGGCCGTCGGGCATCGGCAAAAGCCAAATCGTCAAGCGCTTCGCCAAGTTGCAGAACCTCCCGGACGATCCGAGGGCGTCCAAGGCCAACGTCCCGGTGCTGGTCGTGAGCATGGGGCCGACCGGTTCTGCCCGAGGGCTGCTGGTGCGGATCCTTGGGCAACTCAACGCGCCCTACGGCAAGAGCGCGAGCACCGACACCCTTTATCCTGACGTCCTCAGACTGCTCCGAACCAGCGGGGTCAAGATCCTGGTCATCGACGAATTGCATCACATCGAGAAGGGCAATCGCAAACAACGCGAAGAGGCGCTGGCGACAATCAAGCTGCTCGGCAATGACCTCGGCATCACCATCGTCGGGTGCGGCACGATCGCCGCGCTGCGCACGCTTCGGTGGGACCCGCAGATCGAGCGCCGGTTCGAGCCGCATCGACTCGAGGTCTGGGGTCATAACGAACAGACCTATGGCCTGCTCAACAGCCTGGAGACCTGTCTGCCGCTTCGCCACGCTTCCGGGCTTTCCGATGACAAGATCGCGACCTGGATTATCAACGAGTCGGAGGGGACCACGCGCGAGATCGCCTATCTGGTGCGCCGCGCCGCCCTGATGGCCATCCGCTCAGAGAAAGAGCGCATTGATCTTCCGCTGCTGCGCTCGCTGAACCATGTGAGGCCATCGGTTCGGCGGCAGCGGGAGGACGTCCTCCTCAGAGCCGCCTCGCTGCCGCCGCTCTGAGATGTCGGACCTGCGTCTGTGGCCTTGGCGTCCCCGCCCGCAGGCCGACGAACTGCTCTCTAGTTGGCTGCGGCGGATCGCGCTCGGCAACTCCGCCAAGCTGCATAGCTTTTGTCACGCCGTCTGGCCCGGGCTGCAGATCTGGAATCGCGACATCGACGGGCTGGCGCCGCCTCGGCTCATGGAGGGGCTGGTCGCGCATACCGGGGTCGATGCGCAGGTCGCGGAGTTGACGACCTTCCGGCCCTGGGTCGGCACGTTGTTCGAAGAGGTCCGGGTCACGGGGGCGACCCAGTGGCTGCTGCCCGTGGGCATTCATCACCGCACCCGCCGGCGGCCGGGCCAGCAGTGGTGCCCCCTCTGCCTGACCGAGGACGCCGAGCCCTACTATCGGCGTCGCTGGCGCCTGGCGATCGCCAGCACCTGTCCTCGCCACGGCTTGGTGCTGGCCGACAGCTGCCATGACTGCGGCGCGCCCGCGGTCCCTCATCGGGGCGCCGATCCCTGGTGCCACATCTGCACCGCCGATCGGCGCGACCACCCGGTGATGGCGGCCGAGAGCCAGGCGCTACAGTTCGAGTTTCGGCTCAGCGAAATGCTCGCGCCCGACGTCGTCCCGCGGACCGACTTGGAGGCCATTCACCCGCTGGCCTATTTCGGCCTGGTTCGTCAGGTGATGACCGTGCTCAGCGGCGGCGAGCGGTCGCAGGGTCTGCGCGACGAGGTCGCGCGCAGTTGGGGCGGTGATCCCGCGCCCTACGCCGCCAAGCAGATCGAGACCGCTTCGGCCGCTGATCGACATCGACTATCAGGCCTCACCGCCCGGGCGATGCGCGGGTGGCCGTGGCTGTTTGTGGGCCACTGCGCCGACGCCCGGGTCTGGAAGTCCTGGGCGTTTGCGGACCGGCGCTATGGCCGATCACCGTTCGCCTATGCCGATCCAGTGATCCGTTACCTGACGCCCTGACGGCGGTCGCCTGTTCGTCGCTGGGTGTTGGATGCGTTGCCGCTGCGCCACGGTGAGTCTTCATTAACGCGACGCCTTTCATCATGAATCTCAAACAGTTGCGACGCTACTCTCGCGCGGGCTTTTTGCTACCAAATTGGCGTTTATGTTTGCCATAGTCGGCCGTTCATGCGACATTTCTTCATATAAGGTTGCCCGGAAGCCATTATCGGTTGCCGGGCTTTTCGACTCGAAGGACCGCATCATGACCAAGCCCATGCTCCAGCCGAGTCAGCTCGGTGAAACTTCCACGTGGAAGTCGCCAATGTGCCACGGCGTCATTGCTGCCTTTTTGCTCGCCCGATCCCCATCGTGGAAGTCGCTGCGGAGGCCGACGCCATGGTGACGGTGTTCGGCATTCTGAATCTCACCGAGGACTCCTTCTTCGATGAGAGCCGGCGGCTAGACCCCGCCGGCGCTGTCACCGCGGCGATCGAAATGCTGCGAGTCGGATCAGACGTCGTGGATGTCGGACCGGCCGCCAGCCATCCGGACGCGAGGCCTGTATCGCCGGCCGATGAGATCAGACGTATTGCGCCGCTCTTAGACGCCCTGTCCGATCAGATGCACCGTGTTTCAATCGACAGCTTCCAACCGGAAACCCAGCGCTATGCGCTCAAGCGCGGCGTGGGCTACCTGAACGATATCCAAGGATTTCCTGACCCTGCGCTCTATCCCGATATTGCTGAGGCGGACTGCAGGCTGGTGGTTATGCACTCAGCGCAGCGGGATGGCATCGCCACCCGCACCGGTCACCTTCGACCCGAAGACGCGCTCGACGAGATTGTGCGGTTCTTCGAGGCGCGGGTTTCCGCCTTGCGACGGAGCGGGGTCGCTGCCGACCGGCTCATCCTCGATCCGGGGATGGGATTTTTCTTGAGCCCCGCACCGGAAACATCGCTGCACGTGCTGTCGAACCTTCAAAAGCTGAAGTCGGCGTTGGGGCTTCCGCTATTGGTCTCGGTGTCGCGGAAATCCTTCTTGGGCGCCACCGTTGGCCTTCCTGTAAAGGATCTGGGTCCAGCGAGCCTTGCGGCGGAACTTCACGCGATCGGCAATGGCGCTGACTACGTCCGCACCCACGCGCCTGGAGATCTGCGAAGCGCAATCACCTTCTCGGAAACCCTCGCGAAATTTCGCAGTCGCGACGCCAGAGACCGAGGGTTAGATCATGCCTAGCATTCACCTTCCGGCCGCCCGCTAGCGGACCCTGGTCAGGTTCCGCGAAGGTGGGCGCAGACATGCTGGGCTCGTCAGGATCAAACTGCACTATGAGGCGGCGGTTCATACCGCGCCAGGGGAGCGAATGGACAGCGAGGAGCCTCCGAACGTTCGGGTCGCCTGCTCGGGTGATATCGACGAGGTTGTGCGGCTGATGCACGACGCTGCGGCGTGGATGTCCGCCAAGGGAACGCCCGCCTGGGACGTCGCGCGGATCGACCGGACATTCGCGGAGACCTTCGTCCTGAGATCCGAGCTCCTAGTCGCGAGTTGCAGCGACGGCATCCATGTCTCGACGATGCCAGCGGAGTGCTTAAGCTACTCCTAGGGCCTGTTAACACTATCGCAACGATTCGACGATCAGTGCGAAGTGGATGAAGGCCGCGAACATGACGTCGAGCTTGTCGAAGCGGCTGAAGATGCGGCGGAACCCTTTCAGACGGCGGAACAGGCGCTCGATTTCGTTGCGGCGCTTGTAGATCTCGGTGTTGTACGCCCATGGCTGGGCCCGCAGCGGATGCGGGGGCACGACCGGATCCAGGCCCAGATCCAGCGCGAGCTGCCGGGTTTCATTGCCCTCGTAGGCGCGATCCATGACCAGATGGCAGCGCGCGGGCAGGGGTGGCAGGGCATGCAGCAGGGCGCGACCGGCTGGGGCATCGCCCGCCTGGCCCGGCGAAAGCGAGAAGGCTAACGCGCAGCGGGAATCCGCGGCAGCCATATGAATTTTGGTGGTCCAGCCTCCGCGGGAGCGGCCGATGGCCTGCGGGCCGTTTTTTTTCGTGCGCCGGTGCCGTCCGGGTGGACCTTGACGATCGTACTGTCCAGGCTGACCGCCTCCAGCCGCACCCGGACCAGCTGTTCGGCCTGCATGCGCTCGAAGACCCGATCCAGGACCCCGGCCTTGGCCCACCGGTTCATCCGCGTGTAGATCGTGTGCCAGTTGCCGAACCGCTTGGGCAGGGCCCGCCACTTGCAGCCATTTTCGGCCACGAACAGGATCGCGTTGAGCACTTGAAGGTTGTCCAGCGACACATTGCCCCGCTGCCGCGGCAGGCAATCCTCGATACGCGCGAATTGCGCAGGCGTAAGTTCCATGCGCAGTATGTTAGCACGTAGTGTTAACAGGCCCTAGCGCATTGGGCGCTGGGACGGGGCGGGGGTGCATAGCCATGCACCGGCGGATAAGCGTGCGCGCGGCTCGCTCCACCGATTTGGCTAGGGGAGCGCGGTGCTGCGCCAGCTTTCTAGAATGTCGCTTACTTCGCGGCTGACAATTAACCGCGCCTCGGCGCGAGCCATACCGGAGATCGCCAAAAGTCGATCGTAGTCGGTAAGTTGGTGGCGGGCGAAGGTTGAGGCCACAATGCCGACGACCTTGCCTAGCGAGGCTTCTGTCCACCGTTTGGCCAGAATCCGTTCGATGAGGATCTCGCGGTATTCCGGCGGGCAGCGAGCTTGATGTTTGCGAAAATGTCGCTCGACCGTCCGCCGGGTGAATAATGTGCCTTGCTGCATGCGATGCCTCCAAGGAGACGCTCGCATCGGCCTACGCCAAAAGGGGTCGCATGAGGTGCTTGGGGGCCGCCAAAAGGGTAGCTCAGCGACATGCCTTCCGATGTTGCCGTCAGCTAATCGCCAACCTTGGGGGGCGGCAGTTCGTTCGGCGTTCCCCACGACAATAGCCAGGCTTTCACAGCCTCGTGGCTGATAGTCCGGCCTGCCTCAATGTCGGCAATGCCCTCGGCGGTCGCTTCCTGGTCGTCGTCAAAGTTGTCGGCTTGGGAGTTCACGCAGTCCAACTACCACAACACCCGACCGCCCGGCCACACCGGTCCGACGCCTACGCCTTTACGGCCACACGGTGTAATGGAGGAGAGAGAGCCAACACATGCGCCAGCGCGAATGGCTTGGCGGCGGTCCGCAGGATTTCAGTCGCCGCCTCGTAGGCTTCAGACGGGACCACTCGGTCCGGAGGCGTTGCGGCGGGACCCCTAGTGTGCGCCCTTCACAGACCCTGAGGAGCGCACCGCTCGCCTTCTTGCTGCCCATCGCGATAGCGGGGACATCACAACTGAGCAAACTCAGGGACGCCCAGTGTTGCGGCGGGACATCCACTTCTGCGTTTTTACAGCTGCGCGCCGGCGGGCATCGCAACAGCCATGCGAACGCCGGTGTCGTACCCGCCATCGCTTTCGCGCAGAACAACCGTGGTGAAGTGCGCTTCGAGTCGGGCCATGGCCAGGTGGCTTGCACCGTGCTGTCCAACGGCAAGCCGGGCTACGGCGTGCCGATGGTGGCCTGCGTGTCTCTGCGCGGCCGCGAGCAGGGCCTTGCAGCGGAGCTGGGCGGCAGCGTAGCGGCCACACTGCGTACCAGCGGCGGCGGCGCGGACAAGCCCCATGTGCTGGCCCCCGACTTCGAGGCGCATTTCCGCTACGACTGGAACGACCCCGGCCCCGGCGACTGGTCGCACTGGCGGGTGCGGCGGCTGATGCCGACGGAGTGCGAGCGGCTGCAAGGCATGCCCGATGACTACACGCTGATCCCCTACCGCGGCAAGCCCGCCGCGGATGCGCCGCGCTACAAAGCAATCGGCAACTCCATGGCCGTCCCGTGCATGGCATGGCTGGGCCAGCGCCTGGTGCAGTGCCTGCACAAGACGGGCTCGACCGCTTCGGATTGATCGGCGACGCAGCCTGCGGGCCGCGCCATTCTCCCTCCTGCATTGCCGACGTATCGGCAGCAGCCCGCAGCCAGGGTGTCAAGGCTGCCGTGGGTTCCCCCCGCGCCACCCGCCAGTTCGCCTCGGCATCTCACCGGCGAACGCTGCCCACCGGGGCATCGATGCCTCTTTTCTCCAACCCACGGGATGGCCGCCACGTCCCGTCAGGGGCATGTCGCCACCCGGTCGATTTCAGGACTTCCCATGGACAACATCACCAAGCAAGACCGCATCACGCTGAAGAACCTCAAGGTGGCAGATTTCGCCAGCGAGGAAACGATGTGCTTCAGCGCCACCGTCGTGTTCGACGGCACTCCCATCGCCGAGGCCCGCAACGACGGCCACGGCGGCTCGACGTTCCTGCGTGCGCTCAGCGGCAAGGTGGCGCTGCTGGCGCAGGCCGAAGCCTTCGCCAAGGGCCTGCCGCCTGCGCCGCTCCACCTCGGCCAGGAGGGCGAAGACCCTCACTACATCGACATGACGCTCGACTTCCTGGTCGATGAACTGGCCGATGCCATGCACGCGGAACGCAAGGTGCGAGCCGCGTTCAACCGCGACATCGCCAACAAGGTGCTTTTCATCAAGGACGGCAAACTGCTGTTCATCAAGGGCATCAAGCTCAAGGCCATCGCCGACCGCAAAGCGTACTTCGCTTCGCTGCGCGCCCGGCAGGCCCAGCCCATCGTCATCCTCGCCGAGCTTGCGCCCGAGCAGGCATTCGACCTGTGGAAGCAGCATGTGCTGGGCGACAAGGCCGACTGACCCAGCACCATCGCACCCTCCTGACAGCCCTGCACTCGTGCGGGGCTTTTTCTTTTCCCCGTGCCTATCAATCGGGGCTGGACCGGATGCCGTTTTCCAACTAACGCGACGCGGCCCGCGCACGAAGCTGCCCGCATGTTCGCTGATTCCGGTCAGCACATGCCAGCAGCCAGGGTTCCAGGCTGCCGCGGGTCTCTCCCGCGTTGCCCGCCAGTCCGCATCGCATCAATTCCGCGGACGCGCGTCCTCGTGACGCTGATGCTTTTTATCAACCGCGTGCGGGAGCTGCCATCCCGTGAGGGACGAGGCCCCGCTTTTCCAAGGAGCCCGTCCATGTCCCAGCAAGCCTCTTTCGGCCAAACCTTCGGGCAATTGGCCTCGACCTACTGCGGCAAGTTCCTGCCGCTCGAAGTCCTGCAAAGCGCCGCCGGCCACTACATCGGCACGCGCGATACCGAAGGTCCCGTTTCGCGGGAATCCCGCGAGTACTTCCGCAGCTACGCCGCGGCCCGGCGTGCCCTCGAAAGAGGCGGCTGGTCCCAGCTCGCCATTCCCTGATCCAACTGGAGGAATCACGTCATGAACCAGCTACTGCCGCGGGAAGTCGTCGATCAGATCATGCGGGAAGAACAGCATTTCGCTGCCGCGCCCCAAGCCTTCTTCGAGGCATGGAAGCGCGGCGTCGAGATCGCTGGCCCCGAGTGGTTCGGCGACGGCACCCGTGAAGGTCTGAACCAGGCCACGAGCAAGTGGGATCTGCGTCCCAACATGCTGCGGCTCAACGATGCCCTCGGCGTCCTGAGCAGCGGCGAACGCATGTTCCTGTCCGCTATGGTCAGCTTCTACAACGCGCGCGAGGGCGGTGCCATGCTCAAGCGCTGCCACTTCCACGGGCTGTCGGACTTCGACGGTCTCGACCTGCAACGCCGCAAGGTCCTCGCCGACCTGCTCGTGAACTACAACGGCTGGTGAGCCGGTCTCCGGCACACCACCACGTCTTCGTTCACTCCCCACGAGGGGCACGCGCCCACGAGGCCGTGCCCCTCATTTATTTCCCGTAGTCCAGCGCAGTGCTGACAACGCCATGGTCGGCACTTCCTGACGCTTTTTCCATTTTTCAACCCACCGGGTCCAATTCCCGGTGGCGGGGATTGGCTCCATTATTCAATCTGGAGAGATCCCATGTCCCAGAATCCTAATCCCTTCCTTCGCGGCTACTGGAATCTGAAAATCGTCCGCACGCTGTGCATCAGCTACGACGATGGAAGCCCGCATGTTTGGCGCAACATCCACGCGAGCCAGCAATTCCTTTCCGACGAAGAACTGGTTTCATCGTCCTGCATCGTCACCAACGATTTCGCCGTGATCAGCAATGGCCCTGAACCCTTGAGCGACGAAGTGCTGGCCGAATGCGATGCTGGTGAAGGCGTCAGCGGCGAAGGCGTGATTGGTGCCGTGGTCTATGCCATCCATGGCGAGGACTTCGACGGCCGCCCAGTCCACGTCGGCGATGCCTATTCGGCCGAGGCAGCGCGGGAAGTGGTGCAGCGCCTGAGTTTCGAGACCGGCTACTACAGCCGGTGCTGGGAGATCAGCCGTGAGCACATCACGGTCGATACCTGGCACTACCTCGCCGACCTGGCGGACATCGCTACGCCGGAGGCCATGCTGTTCATCGCCTTCCGTGTGCCGTACAGCCCGGCGATCGGCGTCAAGCTGATCTCCACGCCCTGGACGGATCAGAACCTGGAGCACGCCGAGGGCATCACCGCCGAGCAGCTTCGGCAGGAGCACCGGAACAAGGGCATGCCGGACGACCTGGCAAACATCCTTGAACTGGCCGGCCAAGCCGATGTGCGCATCCTCATCTTCGATGCCGACGCACCCGCGCTGCTGGGCCTGCCGCTGGCCGAGTCCTAGCAGCCGCGCGACACGCCGGCCTTCCTCATTGTTTCTCCATGCCAGCCCGTCTCCCCCAGGAGCCGGGCTGGTCCATTTCATAGGAGCAACCTCATGTTCCCCGACCTCATCTCGCGCGCACCCGACTTCGAGCACCAGCTCGGAGCCTGCGTCAACGCCATGAGCCAGGACGATGCCATCGGCCAGATCCTGGTATTCGAGCGCACGCACGGCACGCTGCACATGCGCCATATCGCCAGCGCCGACTTGGCAGACACCGACATCGACGACTACGAAATGGTCGTGTTCGACGGTGGTAACACCAGCGGCGACACGTGGAAGCATGTCTTCTTCCCGCGTCAGCGCGAGCACTACTTCGTGTACGAAGCCTGACCCAACCAGCCCCTTTCGAGGGGCTTTTTCTTGCCCGCAGCGCCAGAAACCGGGTGCGGCGCGGTGCCGTTTCATGCGGGCGGGTAGCCCGGTCCAGGGCCATCCTTGCCCCATGTTCGTCGGCGTTGCCGGCACATGCCCAGGCAGCCGAGACCTTCAAGGCTGCACGCGCGGGAAACCGTGCTGGTCGTTTCTTCCTACGGACGCGCCGCGTCCATCCACCCACAAGGGACCTCTCCCTTGCGGGCGGGGAATCCCTTGTTCTTCTTCAAGGAGATTCCCATGGATCGCTCTCTCGTCAAAACTCTGATGCCTTCGCTTGTCGCAGGCCATGTGCCCCGCAACGTGCGCACCTACAGCTACCGCGTGTACGACGGCTTGCCGCAACCCTCGTCACTGGGATTTGCGTTCGATCCCCAGCCCTTCGACGGCAAGGTGGTCGCGGCCAACGACGACGCCATCGTCGTCAAGCTCAAGCCCAGCGAGTTCGCGGTGCTCGATCCCCACCTGGTGACTACCGTTCCCAGCGAAGGCGCCAAGGTACATGTCCAACCGTATGCCCGCCGCCGCTTTGACGGCCTGCGCGCGGACACCCCGGAAGTAATCACCGAGAAGACCGCGGACGGTGTTCCCTACACCATCACCAGGCACATCCTCGGCTCCGCGCCCGCCAAGCTGCCCATTCCCGAGCCGCAGTGCATGGAACTGGGGCAGCTCATCCAGCAGTTGGAAGAAATGCCGGCACCCGACGGGTTCCGTCGCATCACCCACATGCTGGTCGATGCGGGCGCCCGCGACTTCACCTGCGTCGATCCCACGCCGTCCAAGATCATCGAAACGCCTCCGGCGATCAGCTTCACGGTCTCGACCGCGAAGTTCGAGGGCCGGGTGACGATCCTGTACGACCGCGCGGGCGACACCTACGTGGTGGAACTACATCACGACGGCGAACTGGTCGATCGGCACGACGAGGTGTATTTCGACATGCTCGGTGAAGTGTTGGAGCGGCTTATCGACGACGGGCGCTGGCGCCTGATCGACGTGAGCGTGATCGATGCCAAGGCTTCCCGGCGCCGTCAGGCAGTTGCAGCATGACGTCCGAGGCAAATGACTGCTGGGTGGTGTATTCGCCCAACGAGTCGGCCACCAGCGACAGCGCCGGTTTCTGGTCCAACGAGTTCGGCTGGGTCCAGTTCGACCAGGCAACGCACTTCTCGCTCGAAGAGGCCTTGGACGCAGAGCTTCCAGTCTCGGTCGGCCGGGATGCACGCTTCGTCACATGGCAGGACGCCCGGCAGCACTACGGCTGAGTCCGCAGCCTACCGGCGACTTGCCCCGCAGGCCTTCCATCCGTTCAGGTGGAGGGCCTTTTTCTTCAGGAGATCAACCATGTCACTGCGATTCAAAGGCTCCGACCTGCGCCCCGTGCTAGCCGAGGCCGTCGCCAACCAATGCCGCGTCGTCCTCGCCAAGGACCAGGGCGTGTACTTCCTCGCCGAGCAGGGAGAGCGCCGTCCAGATGGCCGCGTGAAGCTGCTGGCCTATGCCGTCGGCTGCAACCCGGATACCGACCCGTTCGATGACTGGTGGGAACTGGCGCGCGCCGAGCTGGGCGGCGACGACTTCGGCGAATTCTTCGACCCGAAGGAAGGCGTCTTCGCACGCATCCTGCACGGCACGGACGATCTGATGCTGTCCGCCACCACGACGCACCTGTCGCTGGAGGTGGTGCCATCGGCGTAGCGCGGCTACTCCCGTCCCCTCATGGCCCCCTTCATGGGGGCTTTCTTTTCTCCGCACCGCGGCCATTGCTGCGTGTGCGCGCTCGTCTCCGGCCGCCTTGGCCCGCCTCGTCGGCATGCCCGCCGACATTCCCACGGAGACGACCGCATGCACGACCCGTTCAAGATCACCCAGCCGACCTGCATCAGCTTCTCGGGCGGGCGCACCAGCGCCTACATGCTCTGGCGCGTGTTGCAGGCCAATGGCGGCCTGCCTGCCGACACCGTGGTCTGCTTCGCCAACACCGACAAGGAAGTGGAAGCGACCCTGCGCTTCGTGCGCGACTGCGCCGAGCACTGGCGGGTGCCGATCCACTGGCTGGAATACCTGTCCATCGAGCCGGGTTTCACGCTGGTGGACTTCGACCGGGCCAGCCGCCAGGGCGAGCCGTTCGAGGCGCTGATCCGCAAGCGCCAGTACCTGCCCAATCCCGTCGCGCGCGGCTGCACGACCAGCCTGAAGATTCGCCCGATGCACCGCTACCTGCGGCATCTGGGCTGGACGGACTGGGACCAGATGATCGGCATCCGCGCCGACGAACAGCGCCGCGTCGCCAAGATTCGCGCGCGCGGACACTCCACCGAATCGACCCACGAGACCATGTGCATGCCGCTGGCGGACGCCGGCGTCACCGTGCGCGACGTGGGCGCCTTCTGGCAGGCGCAGCCGTTCGACCTCGACCTGCTGACGGTCAACGGGCGCACGCTCGAAGGCAACTGCGACCTGTGTTTCCTGAAGCCTCGCGGGCAGCGCCTGGCCCTCATTAAGGCGCGGCCCGAGGCCGCCGTGTGGTGGGTTCGCATGGAGTCACTGAACCTGGCGAGCAAGCCCAGCGGCGCCCGGTTCCGCGCCGATGGCCCGAGCTACGCCGACCTGGCGCGCTTCGCTGCCGATCAGGGCGACTTGTTCGATGCAGCCGAGGAGCCGATCGCCTGCTTCTGCGGCGACTGATGCGCATGGGCAAGCCACCGTCCTCGCCATCGCTGCACCTGCTGCCGGTGTCCTTGCGCTGTGCCAATGCCTTCGGAGCACCACCGCCACCACCGGTCGGTTCAAGGGGCGAAGTTCGCCATCGCGGTCGCGCTGCCCGGCAGCGACGGCATCTGCGGCGTGGCCATCGTCGGCCGCCCGGTCGCCCGTCACCTGGACGACGGCTGGACCCTCGAAGTCACCAGGCTCTGCACCAACGGCGCACCGAACGCCTGCAGCAAGCTCTACGGCGCCGCCTGGAAGGCGGCCAAGGCACTGGGCTACACGCGGCTGATCACCTACTCTTGCCCGAGGAAGGCGGTGCCAGCCTGCGCGCCGCCGGCTGGCGGCTGGTCGGCACGCGCGGCGGCGGCGCCTGGAGCCGCCCCAGCCGTCGCCGCGCTGACACCCCCGAGCACCTGCGCGGCCCCAAGTGCCTGTGGCAGGCGCCAGGCGGCGCGGACAAAGGGAAACGCCCGGATGCCGATTGATTGCTGCCGCGCGCGCGAACCCCGCCCATGCTGCCCCCATGCCTCGCTGACAGCCGTCAGCAGCATCCCAGGTAGCCACGATCTTCAAGGCTACGGCGCGGTTCCACCGCGTTGATCACCCAGCTCGCACCGCATCCGTCCGCGAGCGGCCACCAGTCTTGGTGGCGGATGCTTTCGCCTTATCAACCCACCGCGGGGTTACGCACCTTTCCCCGCATGCGTGGGCCGGTGTGTCTCCGCTTCATCCCAATGGAGATTCACCATGAACACCACGTCCAACGAGAAATCGTATTTCGACATCCATACCTCGGGCATCGGATATATCCAGCGTGCCCGCGAGGTTCCCGTTCGGGGCGGCCGCCGCGCACAGCCTTTCATCGCATGCACGATCGCCGCACTGGTCGGTTCCGCCAAGGACCCGACCTACCGCTACTTCGACGTCAAGGTGTCCGGTGCGGATGCCAAGAAGCTGGTCGAGCGCTACATCGGCGTTGACGATCCCAAGCAGCGCCCGCTGGTGCGCTTCCGCCTCGGAGACCTCTGGGGCGATGCGTACATTCGTGACAAGGGCCAGCACGCCGGCAAGCCGGGCGCCAGTCTCAAGGCGCGTCTGCTCAAGGCCGAGCCGCTTGACCGGGCCGAACTGGCTTCGATCAGGCAGCACGAGCTGATCACGCGCGGCATCGGCTACCTCAGCCGTCCGAAAGACATCACCCCCAAGGATGGCGATCCGTTCCTGTCGTGCTGCGTCGCGGCACTGGCCGGGCCTGTCGGTGAACCGGAATATCGGTACTTCGACACCATCGTCACCACCCCCGAGGCCGAGCACCTGGTACGCCGGTGCGTGCAGGCCATCGAAGGGGATCGCAAGGTGCTGATCGGCTTCAAGTTGAACGACATGAAGATCGATCCGTACATCCGCACCAAGGGCGAGCGCGCCGGGGAACCGGGAGCGAGCCTGGAATCGACGCTGATCCACATCGGTCTCATCAAGATCGACGGCAAGACGGTCTATTCGCCGAGCCAGGCGCAAGCCGAGGCGCCGCAGGCCGAGGACGCACCCGCGCCCGAAGCCGAGGTTGCCGCCGACACCGCTGCCGACCAACCTGTCGATCCCGCCGAGCGCGAGCCCGCAGAAGAAGTCGAGGAGCAGGAGCCGGCGATGGCCGAGTCGTTCTGATCCGGCATGGCCCCTCACGGGGCCTTGCTTTTTCCTATTTCCCAAGGAGAACCATCATGGCAGCCACATCGGCACCTGCGAGATCAGTCCTGCCCATCGTCGTCCCGGGTCAGCTCACATTGCGGACCATCCGCGGCAAGAACGGCCCGTTCACGGTCGGTCGCCTGACCACCCCCATCGGCGAGTTCGCCATCAAGGACGCGGAGCTGGAGCAGTACCCCGAAGGCAAGTACGACGGGGAGTTCGTCATCCGCTACATCTTCGCGAAGTCCTATCCGGTCGCGGGTGGCGCACGGTTTGAAGTCCGCGCCAACCTCGATGGCATGACGCTCAACGGCATCGAAAAACTGAGCCGTGACGAGGCCCGCAGCTTCGCCACCCAGGAAATCGATCCGCTCGATGAAGAGCTGGGAGCGCAGCCAGCGGCAACGCCGGCCAAGCCCGCCAGAACGTCCAAACCCGCCAAGCCCGCACCCGTGCAGGCATCCGCGGACCCGCTGGTCGATACCACGCCCTTCGGTGTGGATGCGCCGACGCCCGCTGCGGCTGCTGCCACCGGCAGCGCCGAAGATGGCGACGCCGCACTGTTCGGCATCCTGTGGCCACTGGGCGAATCCGTCCGACTGGATTCGACCATTGACCGGCGCACCTTGCGCGCGCAGGTCGCCCGCCTGGGCCAACTGGGCTACAAGCACCAGTACCAGACGCAGGAGTGGAGCCGTCAGGCCGCACTGGAACCTGCGTGATCGCAAACGCCGCATCTGCGGTGTTCTTCATCCGCCCGCCGGGGTTCCTTCCCCATGCGGGGGAGGCTCCGGCATTTTTCTGGAGGTCTCCATCATGTCCACCATCGCTTGCGATACCCCCCGTTCTACGCTGGACGAACCCGCGTGGCAGGCTGTCTGCAAGACGGCTGCCGAGCACGCCCAGCGTGGTTGCGGCTTGGCCTGGGAACACTGGGTCACGCTTTTCAGTTCCGAGATCGACGCGCAAGTCAGTCGGTTGCCGGAAAGCCAGCGCGCCCATGCCCTGGAAATCGCTACCGAGGAATGGGACTACGCAACACCTGCCGAACGGCAGGAAACCCAAGAGTGGCTCGCCGAAAACGGCTGCTGCTCGCACGGGATCACGCTGGGTTGTTGCCCAGCCGGTTGCGGTTCCTAGTCCGCACCGAAATCCATCGCCGCACGCGCGGCATTCCATCACCCGCTGGGTGTCTTCCCCACGGGGAGGCCTCCGGCTCCACTTTTCAGGAGGCCTCTCATGGGCTGGTATTTCTCTTCCCAATCGCGATCCGACCTGATCGCGGAACTGGTCGCACCCCAGGAGACCGAGCGCGTCAGCGCGAAGGTCATCGCCCACACCCTGCGCGGCAACGTGCTGTGGTCCGTGATCGAAATGACTGCCAAGGTCGAAGGCGTGCATCGTGATCTCTCGCAGGGCCAGTCCCTGCGCTACATCCGCTGCGACCTGCTCGAATGCAGCGGCGGCCAGTGGGGCTACAAGCCGCTGGACGAATCCATGCACCCGTACTACTACTCGTGCCCGCTGTCCTATCTGGATCTCGCACCGGAGCAGTCCGCCGACTGGCGTGCAGGCGTTCGCGCCTACCACGCACGACGGCGTACCCCGACCGCCGCCCTGGCATCCGCTACGGCGCTGACGGCCTGAATCTCTTCCTTCCACCCGCCAGGGCAGCACTTGCCCACGCGGGCGGTGCTGTTCCAGCTCATCCAAGGACACCACCATGAGCCAGCACTACTTCGAGACCCATCACAAGGGACTTCCCATCACGGTCATGCTCGGCTGGGATCGGCCACTGCGCTATTTCTTCATGACGATCCGCAAGCCTGCCGAGCTGATCGACAGCACCATGAAGGTCGAGGACGAGGATTTCCTGTACAGCAACCTGCACGAGGAAGACCCGTTCGGCCACGGCCTGGACTACTACCGTGCGGTCCTGGGCCATTTCCACATCGACGTGCCGAGCAGCATGTTCACCGAAGTCCAGAAGGACTACGCGGGGAACGTCAGCAATCGCGTCGTCAAGCATGAGGCCGATGGTTCGTTCACCGAACTGAGCGCCTGACGTCACCTGCGACGCAGCCGAGGCATTCGCCCTGGCGCTGCGCGTTTTCATCCCTAACGGGGCATTCACTGCCCCTGCGGGCGGTGCGCCCCTCACATCGAGGAAACCACCATGCCTGCAACTTCATCCGACCAGCCCCTGTACCGCATCGACGAATGCAGCGACCTCATGGCCGATGCCTGCGTTTGCGGGAACCAGGGCGACTTGATCTTTCTCTCGGTCTGGGCGCGCGACACCGCCATCCAGCAGTTCATCGGGCGGCTCACCCTGGGCCGCAGCGAGGACGGCCTGGACCAGTTCCACGTCGTCACCGACCAGGGCGGTTCGCTGCCCGTGTTCGTCGGCTCGGTCGAGCGCCTTGAAAAGCGCCTGACCCGCAGCTATCGCCGCACGCTGTTCGGCTCGATGGTCAATCTCTGGCTGTTCGACCGGCGCTGCATCCGGCCCGACAAGAGTTCGGCCAGCGCCTTGGCGCTGTTGCCGCGCTCCGCGGCCGATCCAACGTCACGCCTGTGGCACCTGGTCAAGGACACATGCCCGCTGCCGCTGCTGGACCACTGGCAAACGCCAGTCCTGGCGCTGCTGCGCGAGCGCGAAATGCTGTGCTCCCTGCGCATGGCCCTCGGGCCGCTGCAAGGGTTCCGGCTCGCCATCGACGTGCCCGCGCTCACCGAAGCGCTGGGCGACCTCATCCGCCAGGGCGTGCTCACCGCCTATCCCTATCCGGCCAGGATTTGGACGCCGGAAGTGGAATCGGTTTGACCCAACGCGGAGGCATGCCTTGGCGTGCTTCCGTCCTTCATCCCAACCAGACAGGAGACTTCCCATGGCACTCATGTTCCCCAGGCTCGCTCGGAATTTCGCCAAGAACGGGTACTACCCGACCGACGAAGCCACCCTTGAAAGAACCCTCGGCGCACTGGCATCCGGTGACGGGTCGATGTGCATTCTTGACCCCTGCGCAGGCGAAGGCGTTGCCATCGCCGAAGCCGCCCAGGCCCTCGGGCCTGAGCTGGCCAGCGCCTATGCCGTCGAGTTCGACCAGGAGCGGGCCACCCACGCCCGGCTGCTGGTCGATCACTGCATCCACGGTGACCTGATGGACACCATGATCTCGCGGCAGGCCTTCGGCCTCCTGTGGCTCAACCCGCCGTATGGCGATCTCGCAAGGGACACCAGCGGCAACCTGGGCTACGAAGGCAAGGGCCGCGCCCGGCTGGAAAAGCTCTTCTACCAGCGCACGCTGCCCCTGTTGCAGTACGGCGGCATCCTGGTCTTCATCCTGCCGTCCTACGTGCTGGATCAGGAGATGGTCGGCTGGCTGACACGCCATTTCACGGACCTGTCCGTGTTCCAGGCGGTGGACAAGCAGTTCAAGCAGGTCGTGGTGTTCGGGCGTCGTGTCCGGCAGCGCGACCAGGCGGGCGATGACGTGAAAGCGTCCCGCGCCCGGCTGCTGCAAATCGGCCTGGGCGAACAGGAGGCGGAAGAATTGCCGCCCGAATGGACGCTGCTGCCGTATGTGGTCCCCACGGCCCAGGCCGAGCCGGAGTATTTCTACCGGATCAGCATGGAACCGGAGCAGTTCGCCGACGAAGTGCGGCGCCTCAAAGGCCTGTGGCCTGCGTTCGAGACCCATCTGGGCGCGACCCAGCAGACCTTGCGTGCTCCGGCACGCGCCTTGTCCCAGTGGCACCTGGCACTGGCCCTCGCGGCCGGCGCGATCTCCGGTGTCGTGCAGTCGCCCACCGGCCGCACCCTGGCCGTCAAGGGCGACACGTTCAAGCAGAAGTCTTCCGCCGTGGAATACCGCGAGCGCGACGACGGCTCCTTGGCCGAGACCCGAATCCTGACGGACAAGTTCGTGCCGGTGATTCGGGCCTGGGACCTCACACCCAGCTCTTCCACGCTGGGACAGGTTCTCACCATCCACTGACCCCGCAGGCGGCTTGCCGCCTGTTGTTCATCACCTGTAAGGAGTATCCCCATGCTGTCCATCTTCCAGGGGCGCAAGCCCAAGGTTCCACCACTCTTCGCACCGGGCACGCTCAAGCTGAGTGAGAAGGTGCATTGGCTGGCAAGCAAGAGCCTCATCGACCCTTTGCCTTATGTGCAGCGCCATGTGCGCGGCGACTGGGGCGAGGCCAGTGAGGCCGAGTGCCAGTTGAACGACGTCGCGCTGGAGCAAAGCGCTCCCATGACGTCGCGCTTCCAGATCACACCGAAGCTGTTCCTGCTCGTCATCACCAGTGACGACCAGCGCACCACGGTCGTGCAACTGCCCGAAGAAGGGGCCGTGAACTGATCGTCCAGCGTCCGCAGCCGCGGCGCGTTTTCTTTCCACCCACCGGGGTTTCTCGCCCCGACGGGGCGAGGTGCCTCTTTTCCTGAAGGAGCCATCTCCATGTCCACCGTTGCCCAACACGCTTTTCCCAGGTTCAACCCCGGCCAGGTCGTCATGACCTCGGGCGTCGCCAGCCTGGTTCAACAAGGCCAGCTCAATCCCCGTCCGTACCTGTTGCGGCATCTGTCTGCCGACTGGGGCGACCTCGACGACAGCGACCGGCGCCAGAACGACGCCGCGCTGAAGTCGGGTGAGGCCCGCCTGTTCTCTGCCTATGAGGTCGGCCCGAGCCTGAAGGTCTGGGTCATCACCGAATGGGATCGCAGCGTCACCACGGTGCTGCTGCCCAGCGAGTACTGATCGTCGTCATCACCGGCCAGATCCCGAATCCGGCCGGTCTTTCCTTCCCACCCCTGGGGCATGTCACCGCCCCTTGGGGAGTGGTGCATGCCCCGTTCTTCTTTCGGAGCATCACCATGAACGCACAAGTCATCGACGCGGCCCCGGCCGCTGACCCCTCGTCCGAGATGGACGACCTGCTCGAACAGGAACCGTCCGAACTGTCCATGAGCCTTCAGGACTTCGTTTCCGAGTTCGGGGACGAGCTGCTGGAATCCCTCAATCGGGCGAACCCGCCCGTCTATAGCGGCACACCGCGCCCGCACCGGCAACTGGTGCTGGCCGGGCTGAAACGCCAGTTGTTCCCCGCCCAGGCCGAGGTCGTGCATGCGGCCTCGGAACTGCTCGTCAACCAGGGCGAGCGGGCCGTTTTCGTCAACGGCGAGATGGGCACCGGCAAGACCACGATCGGCATTGCGCTGGCCGCGGTCCTGCATGCCGAAGGCTATCGCCGCACACTCGTCCTGAGCCCGCCGCACCTCGTTTACAAGTGGCGCCGGGAAATCCTCGAAACCGTCGCGGGCGCAAAGGTCTGGGTGCTCAATGGCCCGGACACGCTGCTCAAACTGATCAAGTTGCGCGAGCAGCTTGGCGTGCCTTCGCCGGCGCAGGAGTTTTTCGTTCTCGGTCGTGTCCGCATGAGGATGGGCTTTCACTGGAAGCCCGCCTTCGCGCGCAAGCACACCCGTCACGGCGACGTAGGGGCGTGCCCGCACTGCGGGGAGGTCGTCACCAACCTCGACGGCGAGCCGATCAATGCTCAGGAGCTGGAGGCGGAAGAGTTCCGCCGCAAGTGCAATGGCTGCGGCGGCGCGCTGTGGACGCTGATGCGTCCGCGGTCACTGTCCGGCAGCGACCAGTCCTCGGCTGTGCTGCGTGCCTTGAAGCGTATTCCCACCATCGGCGAAGCCACCGCGCAGAAGCTGATGAAGACCTTCGGGGACAGCTTCCTGGCCTCGATGCTCGGCGACAACCTGCACAACTTCATCAACCTGATGGACGCGAGCGGGAAGTTGGTCTTCAGCGACCGCCAAGCGCACCGCATGGAGCGGGCCATGGCGAACATGGAGTTCGGCTTCGGTGAAGGCGGCTACCAACCCAGCGAATATGTGAAGCGGTATCTGCCGCGCAGCACGTTCGACTTGCTCATCGCAGACGAGGCCCACGAGTACAAGACGGGCGGTTCGGCGCAAGGCCAGGCCATGGGCGTCATCGCGTCCAAGGTCCGCAAGACGGTCTCGCTCACCGGCACGCTGATGGGCGGCTACGCCGACGATCTTTTCCACCTGCTGTTCCGCGCGCTTCCGGGCCGCATGATCGAGGACGGCTACATCCCCGGCCGCAACGGCAGCATGAACGCCGCCGCCATGGCCTTTATGAGGGATCACGGCGTCCTCAAGGACATCTACTCCGAGTCCGACGGTCCGGCGCACAAGACGGCCAAAGGCAGCAAGGTCACGGTCAGAACGGTCAAGGCCCCCGGCTTCGGCCCCAAGGGCGTGCTGCGGTGCATCCTGCCGTACACCATCTTCCTGAAGCTGCGAGACATCGGCGGTGTTCTGCCACCGTATGACGAGGAGTTCCGGGACGTGGCGATGAGCGCCGAGCAAGGCGAGGCGTATCAGAAGCTGGCTTCCAGCCTGACGCAACAGCTCAAGGAGGCCTTGCGCAAGCGGGACACCACTTTGCTGGGCGTGGTTCTCAACACGCTGCTGGCGTGGCCCGACTGCTGCTTCAGGGCAGAGACGGTCCGCCATCCGCGCACGCGCGAGGTGCTGGCATTCACACCGGCTCAGTTCAACGAGCTGGAGGTGATGCCCAAGGAACGCGAACTGATCAACATCTGCCGCGAGGAGAAGGAAGCGGGTCGCAAGACCCTGGTGTATTCGGTCTATACCGGCACGCGGGACACCACGAGCCGGCTGAAGATGCTGCTGGAGCAGGAAGGCTTCAAGGTGGCGGTGCTGCGCGCAAGCGTGGATGCCAGCCAGCGCGAGGACTGGATTGCCGAGCAGATCGACCGGGGCATCGACGTGCTCATCACGAACCCCGAACTCGTCAAGACCGGGTTGGACTTGCTCGAATTCCCCACGATCGTGTTCCTGCAATCGGGGTGGAACGTGTACACGCTGCAGCAGGCCGCGCGCCGCTCGTGGCGGATCGGCCAGAAGCTCGCCGTGAAGGTGATCTACCTGGGGTACGCCGCCTCTTCGCAGATGGCGTGCCTCGCGCTGATGGCCAAGAAGATCCTCGTGTCCCAAAGCACGTCCGGCGATGTACCCGAATCCGGGCTGGATGTGCTCAACCAGGACGGTGATTCCGTCGAGGTCGCACTGGCCCGGCAACTGGTCGCCGCCTGATCCCCACGCCAACGCCGGCCTCGCGCCGCCGGCTTTCCGTTGTTCCCACCTTGCAGCCACGTCCACGGGAACCGTGGGCGTAGCTGCTCTTTTTTCATCCCAAGGAGATTTCCATGAACGCTACTACCCAAGCCACGCCCGAAACCGTCAATGCGCGCCTGACGCTGGACGTGACCTATCTGCTCAACGGCGAGGCCGCGTCGGAATTGCTGGCACGGCTGGAACGCATGTGCGAACTCGCCATCGGCGAGGGTCTGCTGAGCGGCGATACCGCCGCGGAAGTGGACACCTGGTCGATCGATGTGTCCGAGGTGCCCTCGGCGGCCGACCACGAAACACTGGAAGCCGAGATCGCCGCCTTCATGCAGCAGCGCATCGAGGACGGCAACCTCAGTGCAGAGGACATCCCCGTGCGCCTGGCGCGCTATGGCCTGATGGCCCCCGAGGCATTCGCCGACGAAATGCGCGAGCGCATGGGCATGGACGACGACGCCCCCACGGGCCGAGCCGTCATCCCCTCGACCGAACCTGCCGACGGCAGCGAGATCGAGATGCAAATCGCGGTCGCCTGCGTCGATGCCTCCGGTGGTCCCGACATGCCGATCTTCAAGGTCAGGATCACCCAGGAGGAATACGACCTGGGTATCCACTACGACAAGGCCAGGGACTTGGCCGAGGAAGCCCGCTACGAAGGGCCGTTCGTCTGCTTCGACACTGCCGAATACGGCCCCATCCTGTCGGCCGCCCGCGAACTGGGCCTTGTCCCGCAGGTCGTCGTGATCGATATGACCGACGGCCAGATCCACTCCATCCGCTGCGACAGCGGCGAGATCAAGGTCATCTGCTACGACACCAGCGACACCGAAGAGTATTCGGCGGCGGTGGCGAACCGGCCGCTCGGTGAGAACGGCCAGTTCGTGCGCTGCTGGTCGCACACCCAACTGGCACAGGTCGATCCCGGCCTGAAGCTGGCTCGGGATTGATCGGGCGAAGCCCGATGCGTTTTCACTGGCCCCTTCGGGGGCCTTTTTCTTTGGAGGGAGGCTGTCGGGAAATCGGGCGCTGCCTGATTCGCATTGTTTGCTGCCGCTCTTGGCCCGAGGGACGAAGGTGATGGCTCGATGTTTCAGGACGACGCGCCATGTGCCCCTCTCCACCCTGGTTCCACCATCCCGAACGCCGCCTGCTGGCGGGATTTCTCGGCCTGCTTTGGTCGGTGCTGGCTGGCGGCTGCGCGACGACCGCGCCGGTCGCGCCCGACACCATCGAGGAAGTCTCGGCCGCGCCCGCACCCGAGGCGCCCGAGTACATCCCCGTCGTGCGCTACGGCCGCTACACCCTCGTGGAACTGGCACCCACGGCAGCGCAGCGCGACCTGCTGTTGCAGACCATCGATGTCGCCATGCCCGAGGATGCCCGCGCCACGGTCGGCGACGGGCTGCGGCATGTCCTCAAGCGCAGCGGCTACGGCCTGTGCCAGACGGCGCGCGCGGTGATCGAGCTGTACGCACTGCCGCTGCCGGCGGCGCACCTGCATCTCGGCCCCATGACCTTGCGCGATGCGCTGCTCACCTTGGCTGGCCCGGCCTGGGAACTGCACGCGGATGACCGCGCACGGCAAATCTGCTTCGAGCGGCCTGGCGACAGCATGGCCGCCGACAACGCACCCGCACCGCCCGCCACCGAGGCGGTGCAGACGTTCCCGCTGGCGCCCGCGGTATCGGGAGGCCAGCCATGAACGCCCCGCAACCCGCCCAGCGTTCAACCGCCGCCGTGGTGGTGCAGAGCCTGATGTGGCTCTGGCTGTTCGGCCTCAGTGTCTTCGTGGCCCTCGGCTACCAGGCCATGAACGACCAGGCCGACCAGGAGCGCCTCGATTCCCGCCTGCAACGCCTCGAAGCGCAGGCGACGGGCCTGGCCGAGACCGTCGAGGCCATCCAGCAGCGTCCGGCCGTCGCCACGGCGGCAGACCTCAAAGACACCCGTCAAATCCTGGAAGCACGCGCGGCCCAGGTCGAGAAATCGCTGAGCGCCTATGCCGCTGCCGACGACCTTCAGGCACTGCGCGCCGAAGTCGAGCAAGTCAAGGCGCGGCAGACCGCTGCGCGCGCCGCTGCACCCGCCCAGCCGCGCACCAGCAACAAGCCCGCCGCCAAGCCCGAACCGCCGCCGCTCCCGTTCCGCATCGTCGGTGCCGAACTGCGTGCCGGCGAGCGCAGCGTGTCCGTCGCGCCGAGCAGTGGCGACTTCACGCCCGACCAGCTTCAGGTGCTGCTACCCGGCGATGCGGTCGGCCCGTGGCACTTGCAGGCCGTCGAGGGCAACACCGCGGTGTTCCAGGCCGGCGACCAGACCCGCCGCGTGGCGATTCCCTGACCGGAGCAGATCGCATGAAGCCATCGATCATCCTTTCCGCGCTCCTGCTGGCGTCCACCCAGTGGCCCGCCTGGGCGCAGCAGCCCGCCACGGCTCCCGCCCGCAATGCGCAAAGCCAGGAGCGCCCGCTTGTCGCCCGCATTCTGGACGACCGGGTGGCGAGCGACTGGGGCCTGCAACCGCAGGAGTGGGCGCGCTACCGCGAACTGATGGACGGGCCGCTGGGCATCTACTCGCCCAACCTGGACCCGTTGTCGGCCCTGGGCATCGAGGCGCGCACCGACGAGGAACGGCGCCGTTACGCAGAGCTGCAGGTGCAGGTCGAAGCGCGCCGCGTCGAGAAGCTGCTCGCCTACCAGAAGGCATACGACGAGGCCTGGCAGCGTCTGAACCCCGGCATGCAGCGGGTGAACTTGCCCGACGACAAGCCGGTCGCGGGAGCCACGCGCGGCTCCGGCCGCACGGCGGTGTTCGTCAAGGACGGCTGCGAAGCCTGCGGCCAGCTCGTACAGCGCCTGCAATCCTCGGGAACCGAGTTCGACCTGTACATGGTCGGCAGCCGCCAGGACGATGCGCGCATCCGCGACTGGGCCAAACGCGCGAACGTCGATCCGGCGCGCGTGCGCCGCGGCACCATCACGCTCAACCACGACGGCGGCCGCTGGCTGTCGCTGGGCCTGCCCGGCGACTTGCCCGCGGTCGTGCGCGAGGTGAACGGCCAATGGCAGCGCCAGCCGTAGTCGCATCGCTGCGCGCACTGGTGCTTGCCGCTGGCCTGTACGCCGGCGCGGCCCATGCGCAAGAGGTTCCGCCACCGGCCTACCAGCTCGCCGCACAGCGCGCAGGCATCCCCTCGACGGTGCTCTATGCCGTGGCCTTGCAGGAGAGCGGCATCCGGCGCAACGGGCGCATCGTCCCGTGGCCGTGGTCGCTCAACGTCGCCGGCCAATCGCGCCGCTATGCGACCCGTGCCGACGCCTGCGCGAGCTTGCAGCGGGCGATGCGCTCCACGCCGCACACGCGCATCGACGCGGGCCTGGGCCAGATCAACCTCGGCTACCACCAACACCGCTACGCCAGCGCCTGCGACTTGCTCGACCCGTACCGGAACCTCGCCATCGCCGCCGAGATCCTGCGCGAGCAGCACACCCCGGGCGAAGACTGGTTGCTGGCGATCGGCCGCTACCACCGTCCTGCCGGGGGTGAGCCTGCCGCCCGCTACCGGCGCAGCGTATCCCGCCACCTTGCCCGCGTGCAGGGCGCGCGCCCAACCGCCGCGGTCCTCGCCGCGCGCCAGGAGACATCCCCATGACGACATTCCATCTGGCCTTACGGGGCCTGCTCGTGCTGCTGGCGGGTCTGCCGCTGGCCTCGCTTGCCGGCGAGCCACTGATCGTGGTCGAAGACCGTGGCGGCGCATCGGCACTGCCGTATTACGAGGCCCTGAATCTTCAGCCGCGCGCCAACGCGCCGGCCCGGCCGCCGATCCCGACGCCCCAGGTTCCCGCCACGCCGGCGGACGAGGCCGCGATGCTGCCGGTGCACAGCGCCAAGCTCACGCCCGGCACCGTCGCGCGGCGGGTGATCGAGGCTCCGGGCCTGCGGCCTTTCGTGGTCGTCGGTGACGACGAGGCGTCCCATGCCTGGCTTCGCCGCCAGGCGACCGCGCTGCGCGAGCGTGGCGCGGTCGGTCTGGTGGTCAACGTCGAGACCGTGCAGGGCCTGGCGCGGCTGCGCGCCCTGGTGCCCGGCGTACCCCTCGCGCACGTGTCCGGCGACGACCTAGCCGAGCGTCTGGGCCTGCGGCACTACCCGGCGCTGATCACGGCCACCGGCATCGAGCAATGAAGCCATGTCGGGGAAACAGCCGGTCGAGGTATTGCTACGCCCAGCGGTGGAGCTATACACCGTTGCCGCATGCGCGGGCGCCGCGTTTCTGTCCCTGGTGGCCCCATGGTCGCTCGCGCTGAGCCCGTCCATGGGCGTCGGCAGTGCCCTGGCGTTCGGGGCCTACGGCGCGATCCGCTACCGCGATGCCCGCGTCATCCTGCGCTACCGGCGCAACATCCGCCGCCTACCTCGGTACGTGATGACCAGCAAGGACGTGCCGGTCAGCCAGCAGCGGCTGTTCGTGGGGCGCGGCTTCCTGTGGGAGCAGAAGCACACCCATAGGCTGATGCAGACGTACCGGCCGGAGTTCCGCCGCTACGTCGAGCCGACGCCGGCCTACCGGCTGGCGCGTCGCCTGGAAGAGCGGCTGGAGTTCGCGCCGTTCCCGCTGTCCCGGCTGCCTGCGCTCACCGGCTGGGACGTGCCTTTCAACCCGGTGCGGCCGCTGCCGCCGGTTGGGGGCCTGCCGCGCTTGCACGGCATCGAACCCGAGGAGGTGGACGTCAGCCTGCCACTCGGCGAGCGCGTCGGGCACTCCCTGGTGCTGGGCACCACGCGCGTCGGCAAGACCCGCCTGGCCGAGTTGTTCGTGACCCAGGACATCCGGCGCGTGAACGCCGCTGGCGAGCACGAGGTCGTGATCGTCATCGACCCCAAGGGCGACGCCGATCTCCTGAAGCGGATGTACGTCGAGGCCAAGCGCGCGGGCCGCGAAGGCGAGTTCTACGTCTTTCATTTGGGCTGGCCGGACATTTCCGCGCGCTACAACGCCGTGGGCCGCTTCGGCCGGATCAGCGAGGTGGCCACCCGCGTCGCGGGGCAGCTTTCCGGCGAAGGCAACAGCGCGGCGTTCCGCGAGTTCGCCTGGCGCTTCGTCAACATCATTGCGCGCGCGTTGGTGGAACTGGGACAGCGCCCGGACTACATGCTGATCCAGCGGCACGTCATCAACATCGACGCGCTGTTCATCGAGTACGCCCAGCACTACTTCGCCAAGACGGAGCCCAAGGCCTGGGAGGTGATCGTCCAGATTGAGGCCAAGCTCAACGAGAAGAACATCCCGCGCAACATGATCGGGCGCGAGAAGCGCGTGGTGGCGCTGGAGCAGTACCTCTCGCAGGCGCGCAACTACGACCCGGTGCTGGACGGCCTGCGCTCTGCCGTCCGCTACGACAAGACGTACTTCGACAAGATCGTCGCATCGCTGCTGCCGCTGCTGGAGAAGCTCACCAGCGGCAAGATCGCGCAGCTTCTGGCCCCGAACTACTCCGACCTGGCCGACCCGCGCCCGATCTTTGATTGGATGCAGGTCATCCGTAAGAGGGCCATCGTCTATGTGGGCCTGGACGCGCTCTCCGATGCCGAGGTCGCCGCAGCGGTCGGCAACTCGATGTTCAGCGATCTCGTGTCGGTCGCCGGGCACATCTACAAGCACGGGATCGACGATGGACTGCCGGGCGCATCGGCCGGTGCGCGCGTGCCGATCAATGTCCATGCCGACGAATTCAACGAGTTGATGGGTGACGAGTTCATCCCGTTGATCAACAAGGGTGGCGGTGCCGGCCTGCAAGTCACTGCGTACACGCAGACCCTTTCGGACATCGAGGCCCGCATCGGCAACCGCGCGAAGGCGGGCCAGGTGATCGGCAACTTCAACAACTTGTTCATGCTGCGCGTGCGCGAGACAGCGACCGCCGAACTGCTGACCCGGCAATTGCCGAAGGTCGAGGTCTATACGACCACCATCGTCAGCGGTGCGACCGACAGCTCGGACATTCGCGGGGCGACGGATTTCACGTCGAACACGCAGGACCGCATCAGCATGTCCAGCGTGCCGATGATCGAGCCGTCACACGTCGTCGGCCTGCCGAAAGGCCAGTGCTTCGCGCTGCTGCAGGGCGGCCAGCTTTGGAAAGTGCGCATGCCGCTGCCGGCGCCGGACCCGGACGAAGTGATGCCGGCAGACTTGCAGCAACTGGCCGGGTACATGCGCCAGAGCTACAGCGAAGCGACGCAGTGGTGGGAGTTCACCAGTTCCCCCGCCTTGCAGGACACCGGCCTGCCCGACGACCTGCTGGATGACGCCACTGCGGCCGAACCTGCCGTGGTGGCTATTGCCACCGACGAGGACACCGGCAACGAGGCCTCGCCATGAAGGACGCCGCCTCGACTGCGCAACGGGAGCAGAACCAGCGTCAGGGCCTGATCGTCGGCACCATCACCTTGCCGTTCCGGCTGCTCGGGGTGCTGATCGGCTCGCTGCTGTTCTCGATCGTCGTGGAGTGCGTCGGCATGCACCTGTTCTGGAAGGACCAGGGCTGGCGGCACTCGCAGCAGATGTTGCAGTACGAACTGGGGCACCTGTCCAGCCACTTCACGCGCAGCGTGGTCGTGCAGGAGCCGGGGCGCACCGCGCACGAACTGGTGGATACCGGCTACGAATGGGTATTCGTTCGCTCCGGGCTGCTGGAGCGCATGAGCCAGACCGCCGAGCGCGCCCGCGCACCCAGCCACGGGCAGACGCGCAACTTCCGCTACTACATCAGCCAGGTCTATGTCTGGGCCGAGAACTACCTGATCGCTGCGGCCTTCACCACCCTCACGTTCCTGGTGCGCCTGCTGGTTCTGGTGCTCACGTTGCCGCTGATCTTCACTGCGGCATTCGTCGGCCTGATCGACGGTCTTGTGCGCCGGGACGTGCGCCGGTTCGGCGCAGGCCGGGAATCCGGCTTCATCTACCACCGCGCGAAGGCGAGCCTGATGCCGCTGGCCGTGCTGCCGTGGGTCACGTACCTGGCCTTGCCGATCTCGGTGCATCCACTGCTGATCCTGCTGCCCAGCGCCGCCTTGCTGGGACTGGCCGTGAGCCTGACCGCAGGCAGCTTCAAGAAGTACCTCTAGGCCATCAATCCGGGCATGCGCGAGTTCCTATTGTTTGCGGCCTAAAAGCCCCTCGCTGCCCACGATCAAGTCATTGCTGATCACACAGGAATGGCGCGATGTTGGCTCCGATCTGGCAGCGCGCCGCGCATCGCGGCGTGCCCATTTTTCTCGTGACGGCCCTGCTGCTGGGTCAGTCCCTGACGGCGTTGGCCGAGTCCCCGGCACAGCGCCAGGAGCTGGTCGCCGCGCTGCGCCAGCTCGACGCGCTGGAGCGCACCGTCGCCGACAGCGCCGCGCGTGCCCCCATCCAGCCGGGCGAGCGCTACCACTTCGATTACCCGCGGCTGCTGGCTGACCTGGCGCGCGTGCGCGCCGGCATCCAGGCCCATCTCACACCGTCGCGTGCCCAGCCGCGCGACCCCTCCGAGCTGGCCGGCGACTACCGCACCGAGCGATCCGCTTCGCCATCGCCGACGACTACGGAAGCCCAGCAATGAACGGCGCCCAGGTCTCGGCATTTCAAGCCAACAGCGGCATCGCGCCTTCGGCGATGGCGACCGTCCTGGTCGGCGTCGTGTTTGCGGTCCTGCTCGTCTGGGGTGTCTGGGCCATCCGAACGGCCTACGTGGGGTGGGCCGAGAGCCGCCTCAACCAGCGCCAGTTCCTCAGCGTCTGCATCCGCTTCGTCGCGATGTACCTCGTCCTGAGCTTCTTCCTCCTCTCCTGACCTGAAAGGCACGACCATGCAAAACCGCATCCTCCATTCCCGTCTTGCCCAGCGCGCCGCTGTGGCACTGGGCGCCGCTGCGCTGCCCGTGCTGTCGTTCGCACAAGGACTGCCGCAGTTGGAGAACCCGACCCGCGGCACCGGCAACGGCATCATGGAAACGATCAGGAACTACGGCTACGACATCATCATGCTCGTGGCCCTCCTGGTCGTGGCGTCGATGTTCATCGGCGTCTGCTACCACGCCTACGGGACCTACGCGGAAATCCACACCGGCCGCAAGACCTGGGGCCAGTTCGGCCTCACCGTCGCGATCGGTGCCGTGCTGCTCGTGATCGGCATCTGGCTGCTCACCGAAGCCACCGGCATCCTGTAAGGCGAGGCCGGTATGTCCGAGCAGCAGCACGTCCGTGCGGACGGGACGGTCACGTTCCTTCCGCACCGGCTCAACCGCCACCCCGTTGTCGTGCGCGGCCTCACCGCCGACGAGCTGTGGATCTGCTGCGGCCTGTCCGGCGCCGCCGGCCTGCTGGTCGGCGCGCCGCTGTCCTGGGTGTTCCGCACGATCGCCATCGCGCCGACGTTCGTCGTCCTGGGCGTGGCCCTGGGCGTCTTCATCGGCGGCGGCATCCTGCGCCGGCTCAAGCGCGGGCGTCCCGATACCTGGCTGTACAGGCAACTGCAATGGCGCATCGCCACGCGCCATCCGCTGATGGCGGGATGGGTAGGCGGCCACGTGCTGATCTCGCGCTCCGGCTTCTGGACCACCCGAAGGTCTGCCGCAAGGGGGGCACGATGAGCCGCTTCAAGAACGAGATCACCCACCTGCAGGCGCACATCAAGACGCTTCGCCTGGGTGCTGGCGCGCTGGTCATCGTCGCCCTGGTCATGGGCGGTGGCTGGTGGAGCGCGCCGCGCGACCTGACCATCCACGTCCCGCCCGACCTGCGCTCCGGCAGTACCCGCAAGTGGTGGGAAGTGCCGCCCGAATCGGTCTATGCGTTCACGTTCTACGTGTTCCAGACCCTCAACCGCTGGCCGACGAACGGCGAAGAGGACTACCCGCGCAACCTCCATACGCTCTCGCCGTATCTCACCCCGTCCTGCCAAGCCTTCCTGCGCGCGGACTACGACTACCGCCGCAACACGGGCGAACTGCGCCAGCGCGTGCGCGGCATCTACGAAATCCCCGGCCGCGGCTACGGCGACGACCCCACGGCGCGCGTGCGCGTGGTCTCCGACCGCGACTGGGTGGTGACGCTCGACATCACCGCCGACGAGTACTACGGCGCTGAGCAGGTCAAGCGCGCGCTCGTGCGCTACCCGGTGAAAGTCACGCGGGTGGACGTCGATCCCGCCCGCAACCCGTTCGGCCTGGCGCTGGACTGCTACGACGGTGCGCCCCAGCGCATCAGCGCCCCGGAGCCGACGCGCCCGGCGCCTGGCGGCCTGTCTCCGCAAGCGCCCCAAGGAGGAAACACCCCATGAAGCATCCTGTACTCGTGCTGCTGGGGCTGCTGGCCGCGGCCGCGGCACCCGTCTCCCATGCTGTGGAGATTCTGCGCTGGGAACGCATGCCGCTCGCGGTGCCGCTGAAGGTGGGCCAGGAGCGCATCGTGTTCATCGACCGGAACGTCCGCGTGGGCGTGCCTGCGGGCGTGGGCGAACGCCTGCGCGTGCAGAGCGCGGGTGGCGCGGTGTATCTGCGCGCCAACGAACCGATCGAGCCCACGCGGCTGCAACTGCAGGACGCCGATACCGGCGCGCTGATCCTGCTCGACATCGCGGCCGAGCCGCCCAAGGACGGCGAAGCCGAGCTGGAGCCGGTGCGCATCGTAGAGGGCAGCAGCACTCCGGCGCGCTACGGCGATCAGGCACGCGGTGCCGATGCGGCCCCGGCACGCGCCCAGGATCAGCAAGGCGCTCATGCGGCGCGGCGCGATACTCCAATCGCCGTCGTGCTGACGCGCTTCGCTGCGCAGAACCTCTACGCGCCCCTGCGCACCGTGGAGCCGCTGCCGGGCGTCATGCGGGTGAACCTGCGCCGCGACCTCGACCTCGGCACGCTGATGCCGACGCTGCCGGTGCGCGCGGTCGCGCTCGCGTCGTGGCGTCTGGAAGACCAGTGGGTCACTGCCGTACGCCTGACCAACAGCAGCAGCGGCTGGATCACCCTCGACCCGCGTGTGCTGCAAGGCGACTTCCTCACCGCCACCTTTCAGCACGAAGCGCTCGGCCCCCGCGGGATGCCCGAGGACACGACCGTCCTGTACCTGGTGACGCGCGGGCGCGGCCTCGCGCAATCGCTGCTGCCGGCGATCCACCGTTTCGACCCGGCAGTGCATCTGCCGCAGCCGGAAGCCGAAGCCGGCGACGGCGACGGCAAGGAGGCCCGCCATGCGCAGTAACGGCTTGCTCAAGTGGCTGATGATCCCGGTCGCCTTGCTGGTGCTGTTCGTTGCCATCCGGCTCTTCTCGGGTGGAAGCACGTCGGCACCGCCCGCGGCGGATGCCGGCTCCAAGCTCACGCCTGAGGAAATGAAGGCGCTGGGCATCGAGGGCGATACCCCCCGCGATACCGTGGCAACACTCGTCGCCCAGGTGAAGCAGTTGCGCACCGAGCTTCAGACCGCGCTGACCGACAACAAGTCGCAGCGCGAAGAAAACCAGCGCCTGCGCCAGCGCGAAAACTCCATCGACCAGCGCATCAACTCGGCCCTCGAATCCGAGCGCTCCAACCTGCGCCGCGACCAGGAACAGGCGGCCAGCGCGCGCCAGCAGACCGAAGGGCTGCTCGCCGACCTGCAGCGGCGCCTGGACAGCATTGGCGGGCGCGGCGGCAGCCATGCCGATCTGCCCGTGGGCCTGGGGCTGCGCGATGGCGACGAGGCCGGCATGGAAGGCGGCATGCGGTGGGTCGAGCCGGACGACGCGAAGAAGACCGAGGGCCGCAACGGCAGTCGTGGCACGGGCAACGGCATGAGCTTCCCGACGAGCTTCGGCCCCGCGCAAAGCACGCTGGAAACCGCCGCGAAAACCGTGGCGAACGCCGGCGCACGTGCGGCAGGCGTCAAGAGTGCCAAGCCGGTCTATACCGTGCCGACCAACTCGACGCTGATGGGCTCCGTGGCGATGACCGCGCTGATCGGTCGCGTGCCGATCGACGGAACCGTCAACGATCCGTATCCGTTCAAAGTCCTGGTCGGCCCGGACAACCTGACGGCCAATGGCATCGACATTCCCGACGTGGCCGGCGCCGTGTTCAGCGGCACCGCGTCGGGCGACTGGACACTTTCATGCGTGCGCGGCCAGGTGCGCAGCATCACGTTCGTCTTCAACGACGGCACGATTCGCACGATTCCCGAAGACCGCGAAGGCAACCAGCAGAACAACCAGCAGCGCGACGGCCTGGGCTGGATCAGCGATCCGTATGGCATCCCTTGCGTCAGCGGCGAGCGGCGCAGCAACGCCCAGCAATACCTCGGCTCGCAGGCCCTGATCACCGCGGCCGGTGCCGGCGTGGCCTCGCTGATCGACAGCGACAGCGGCCAGATGTCCTACGTCGGCGCCGACGGCTCCATCGGCAGCGTCGGCATCTCGGGCAACGAGGCCGTGGGCCGCATCCTGGCCGGTGGCGTGCGCGACATGGCGGACTGGGTGAACAAGCTGTACGGGCAGGCGTTCGCGGCCGTCTATGTCCAGCCCGGCGCGAAGGTCGCCGTCCACCTCGAAAAGCCGCTCGCCATCGACTTCGATCCCGAAGGCCGCAAGGTCGATCACCGCGCAGGAGAAAGCCATGCTCTCGAACTTGAATAGGGGCCTGGCGCTGGCCCTCGCCGTCGCGGTGCTCGGCGGCTGCGCCACCAGCAAGGAAAAGCTGCTGCCCCACGGCGACAGCACGATGATGGACATCTGGCAGCAGAACGCCGGCGACGGCGGCGGGAGCGCCGGCCAGGCGGCACGCCGGCAGTTGCTCGATGCCCGCCAGAGCCTGCGCCGGCCGCTGACCGAGGCCGACGTGCAGGCCGCGCCCGCCGAGCAGACGCGCTACACGCGCACCGCACGCAACGAGGTCTATCGCCAGTTCCACCGGCTGCCGAATCCCGATCTCGTCATGTACGTGTATCCACACTTGGCGGGCTCGGACCCTGTACCTGTGCCGGGCTACACGACGGTCTTCCCCCTCTATCAGCGCGTGCAGTACGCCATGCCGGGCGAGCGCGTGGAGGACTACTGATGCGCTGGAAACTTCCCTGGCCGAAGCTGGCCGCATCCGGCATCGGCGACGAAGAGAAGCCAGACGGCTGGCAGCTCCATGTCCAGGCCTTGCACCAGGCCGGCATCCCCGAACCCGGCGCAGCGGTCCAGGGCCGCAGGCCGGCGACGGTAGCCGACGAGCAGGCGCTGTACGACGTTGCGCCGTCGTTCGCGGAACTGCTGCCTTGGGTGGAGTTCCTGCCACAGTCAAAGTCCATGCTGCTGGAGGATGGGCAGTCGGTCGCTGCCTTCTACGAGCTGGTGCCGCTGGGCACCGAGGGCCGGGAACCCGGTTGGCTCGCGCATGCCCGCGATGCCTTGGAGAACGCGCTCCAGGACTCTTTCGATGAGCTGGACGAAAACCCCTGGGTACTCCAGCTCTACGCCCAGGACGAGCCCAGCTTCGACCAGTACATGCAGGCCCTGCGCGACTACGTGCAGCCGCGCGCCCGCGATACCGCGTTCACCGAGTTCTACCTGCGCTTCTTCGGCCACCACCTGCGCGCGGTGGCCAAGCCGGGCGGGCTGTTCGAGGACACGGTGGTCACGCGGCTGCGCTGGCGCGGCCAGACGCGGCGCGTGCGCATGGTGGTCTATCGCCGCGTGAGCGGACAAGGACAGGGGCAGGCAAGCCGCCGCGGCCAAACGCCCGAGCAGATGCTGAACATCGTCTGTGACCGCCTGTGCGGCGGCTTGGCCAACGCGGGCATCCAGGCGCGGCGCATGGTCGCGGCCGACGTCCACGACTGGCTGCTGCGGTGGTTCAATCCGCGCCCCGCGATGCTCGGGCCTGGCGCCGAGGATCGGGAGCGCTTCTACGCGCTGGCGCGCTACCCCGACAGCACCGAAGAAAGCGAGGCCGGCGAGATCGAGCTGGCGAGCGGGCGGGATTTCAGCCAGCGGTTGTTCTTCGGTCAGCCACGCTCCGACGTGGAGCACGGCACCTGGTACTTCGACGGCATGCCGCACCGCGTGCTGATCTCCGACCGGCTGCGCATGCCGCCCGGCACCGGACACCTGACCGGCGAGACCCGCAAAGGGGATGCCATCAACACGCTGTTCGACCAGATGCCGGAAGACACCTTGCTTTGTCTCACGATGGTCGCCACGCCGCAGGATGTCCTGGAAGCGGATCTCAACCACCTGGCGAAGAAGGCCGTGGGCGAGACGCTGGCGTCGGAGCAGACGTTGAAGGACGTGCAGGAAGCCCGCTCCCTCATCGGCAGCGCGCACAAGCTCTACCGGGGGACGCTGGCGTTCTACCTGCGCGGACGCGACGAAGCGGAACTGGACCGGCGCGGACTGGACCTGGCGAACGTGATGCTCAATGCCGGCTTGCAGCCGGTGCGCGAGGACGACGAGGTGGCACCCCTCAACAGCTACTTGCGCTGGCTGCCGTGCTGCTACAACCCTGGCCAGGATCGGCGCAAGTGGTACACCCAACTGATGTTCGCCCAGCACGCGGCGAACCTGGCGCCGGTGTGGGGTCGTGCCCAGGGCACGGGGCACCCTGGCATCACGATGTTCAACCGCGGTGGCGGCCCGATCACCTTCGACCCGCTCAACCGCCTGGATCGGCAGATGAATGCCCACCTGTTTCTGTTCGGCCCCACAGGCTCGGGCAAGTCCGCGACGCTCAACAACCTCTTGAACCAGGTCACGGCGATCTACCGGCCACGGTTGTTCATCGTGGAGGCTGGCAACAGCTTCGGTCTGTTCAGCGATTTCGCCAAGCGCCTGGGCCTGACCGTGAACCGGGTCAAGCTGGCCCCTGGCTCGGGCATCAGCCTCGCTCCATTCGCCGACGCGCGCCGGCTGATCGAGACGCCGAGCGACGTGCAGACACTCGATGCCGATGCGCTGGATGAAGACCTGCCCCCGGACGCCTCGGCCATGGAGTCGGACGAGCAGCGCGATGTGCTGGGCGAGTTGGAGATCACGGCCCGCCTGATGATCACGGGCGGCGAGGACAAGGAAGAAGCCCGGATGACGCGGGCCGACCGCTCGCTGATCCGCCAGTGCATCCTCGACGCCGCCGAGCACTGCCACGGCGGGGGTGGTAGCGAGAAGCGCACGGTGCTCACGCGCGACGTGCGCAACGCGCTGCGCACTCGCGGCCAGGACCCGACGCTGCCCGAGATGCGGCGCGTGCGGCTGCTGGAGATGGCGGACGCGATGGATATGTTCTGCCAAGGCACGGACGGCGAGATGTTCGACCGCGACGGCACGCCATGGCCCGAAGCCGACATCACCTTGGTCGATCTGGCGACCTATGCACGGGAGGGCTACAACGCCCAGCTCTCCATCGCCTACATCAGCCTGATCAGCACGGTGAACAACATCGCCGAACGCGACCAGTACCTGGGCCACCCGATCATCAACGTCACCGATGAAGGCCACATCATCACGAAGAACCCGCTGCTCGCGCCCTACGTCGTGAAAATTACAAAAATGTGGAGAAAGTTGGGGGCCTGGTTCTGGCTCGCGACGCAAAACATCGACGACTTGCCGCGCGCCGCGGAGCCCATGCTCAACATGATCGAGTGGTGGATCTGTCTCAGCATGCCGCCCGATGAAGTCGAGAAGATCGCGCGGTTCCGCGAACTCTCGCCCGCGCAGAAGGCGCTGATGCTGTCGGCCCGCAAGGAGGCGGGCAAGTTCACCGAGGGAGTCATCCTCTCCAAGAGCATGGAAGTGCTGTTCCGCGCCGTGCCGCCAAGCCTGTACCTCGCGCTTGCGCAGACCGAACCCGAAGAGAAGGCCGAGCGCTACCAGCTCATGCAGCAATACGGCTGCACCGAACTGGAAGCGGCCTTCAAGGTAGCCGAGAAGATCGACCAGGCCCGTGGCATCGAGTCGCCGGCCCTGGAACTGTCGTAAACCGGAGAACGCCATGGAACAGAAACGTCCTTCCATTCCGATGCAGGTCCAGGCGTTCCGCCGTCGCCGCTGGCGGCCTCGCTGGTCCTGGGTATTGGCTGCTGCGCTGGTCGCACTGGTCCTGATCTGGCGGGTGTCCCGGACGCCCGGTGATTCCTCGCCACAGCCGCCCGCGCCGGCCAGCATCATGCAGCCCTCCGGCCCTCCCTGGCAGATGGGCAACCCGGAGGGCCGCTTCACGCTGACGCTCTATGCCGACCTGGAATGCCCGTTCTGCCGGGAGTACTTCCCCCAGCTAAAGCACTGGGTCGGCAACAACACCGACGTGGCGCTGCAATGGCACCACCAGCCGCTGGCCGCGCACGAGCCGGCCGCGTCGGACGAGGCCCGCCTGGCCGAGTGCGCCGCCGAAGCAGGCGGGCATGCTGCGTTCTGGCAAGCCGTCGAATGGGTCTATGCCCATACGCGCAGCGACGGCCAAGGATTGCCCGACGGGCTTCAGTACCCCGAATCCACGCCAGCCATCAAGCAGTGCATGGCAAGCGAACGTCCCGGCGCCGCCATTCGCGTCCAGGCCTCAGAAGCCACCAAGAGCGGCGTGACCGCCACGCCGTCGCTGCGGCTGCTCGATCGCCAGACGGGCCAGGCCATCCTGCTGCAGGGGCCTATCGAGGGCGATGCCTTGCTGTCGGCCATGGACATGCTGGCGGCTGGGGACATGGCCAGCGACGCGGCGGCTTCGCCCGCCACCCCCACATCCGAAATGCCTGCCGACGTTGTCGGCGACATGCCCAGGTAGTCCTCGGTCTTGAAGGCTACGGCGCGGCTCGCCGCGCTGACCGCTACCCGTTCGCTTTCGCATCCTGGCCGCGAACAATCACCGCCGCGCGGTGATGGATGCACCTTGTTCCGCAGTTTCCATCCCCAGGAGGGCTTGCCCTCCCAGGGTGGCGCCCTCCGCTCACTTTCTGGAGGTCCGCCATGTCTCTCGTCGCCAACGACTCCTGCGTGGAGCCACGTTTTGCCCCCGCGTCCCAATCCGATGACTGGATCATCCGGCAAGGCATCGCGCTGCTGGAGCAGCGGGTCTTCAAGAAGGGGCCATCCCTGGAACGGCCCGCCGCCGTCAAGGACTACCTGCGCCTGAAACTGGCCGCCGAGCCCAATGAAATCTTCGCCATCGTGTTCCTCAACAGCATGCACGAGGTGCTGGCCTACGAGCCGATGTTCAGAGGCACGATCCATTCGACCTCGGTGCATGCGCGTCCGATCGTGCAGCGTGCCTTGGAACTGAATGCGGCAGCGGTCATTTTTTCTCACCAACACCCTTCGGGCTGCACGGAGCCGTCAAGCGCGGACCGCGCGTTGACCCAAACGCTGAGGGCGGCATTGTCGCTGATCGACGTGAAGGTGCTGGATCACCTCATCGTCGGCCAAGGCACGCCGTACTCGTTTGCGGAATCCGGCCTGCTATAGCGACGGCATCGGCTTGCTAATCCACGCGGAGGCTTCGGCCTCCGCTTTTTCATGGGCGCGAGACAAGCAGGTATGCGGGCAGTGCGCGATGCGCATTGTTTGTTGGGGCCGCTTCGGCTTCGCGTTTGACTACTGCTCTGATCAACTTCAAGGGCACGCGACATGCCAGCATCTCTTTCCAGGTTCGCGCCGGGCTGGCGAACCCTCGGCCTGGCCGTGGCGCTGCCGACAGCTCTGGCCGTTTTCAGCCCGGCCACCTTCGCCGCCGACGTGGTGGTCGTCACCGACAGCCGCCACCCGGTCAAGACCATGGGCGGCGAGCGGCTGATCGAGCTGGACGAAGCTCACAGGATTGAAGCGGAGCTTTCAGCGGAACTGCCCACCGATCCCGAACAGGCGACGGCCATCGTCAAGCGTCGGCTCTCAAGCGGCGGCGCCGACCTCCAGCGCCGCATCGCCTCCGCATATCAGGGCGTCACCGACGCCTGGAGCCTGGGCGTCACCAGCCTCCCAGCGGTCGTGGTGGACCAGCGTTACGTGGTCTATGGCGAGCCGGACGTGGCTCGCGCCATCGCGCGCATCGAGCAGCACCGGAGGACCCAGCCGTGACCCGAGCATTCGACCTGATGCGCCGCCTGCGCGCTGGCGTGGCGTCCGTGCTGCTGCTCAGTGCCACCGGCAGCTACGCCCTCAACACCGCCACCATCGTCGGCTCGGTGGCTTCGCCCGATTGCCTCGAATACCGCGTCGTCGGCATCTGCTACTGGCTCTACTGCACCTGGACCGGCTGTACGGTTCGCACGTCGATCAAGGTGCGCCACTACATCCCCGATGCGGTGGTGTCGTCGTACTCGAATACCGGCGAAAACCCCTGGGTCGAAGTCCGGGCGATGAGCACGCCCAACCCGTCCGCCCAGGCGGGCGGCGACGGGACGACGAACGAGGACCACGAAAACAACCTCGCCAAATTCAAGAACGCGGACGTCATCGGCCACCCCGGCGCCGAGGTGTTCAACCAGTTCGTCTCGTCGTCGGGCTACTTCTGCGAGGGCGCGGGCACGGCGTTCATGCCGTACTTGCTCAGCACGCTGGATACGCTGGCCTGGCGCTACAACGTGCCCGAGATGGCCTACCCGGAAGCGCTGATTCCGGGCCGGCGCGAGGTCGGCGCACGCACCACGATGAACCTATGGGGCAACGTGTATCCGCGTGGCGGTTTTCTGCATCAGGCCGACGATCACAAGGCCGGCGCAGTCGTCGCCCAGCGTGCGGGCGATGTTGTCACGCGCCGCGGGCAGATCCACGTCTATCAGCCGCTGCTCGCCAACTCGCGGCCCGGCTACTGGCCCGCCGGTGCGCTGATGGAGGGCGATGCTTCCACCGGCAAGTGGCAGGAACTCACGCCCGTCCTGTCCTCGTCCTGCACGGTCTTCCCACGCAGCGGCTTCCTGACCCAGGCGCAGCAAGGTGATTACGCCTGGGCGTTGTGGCGGCCCTATGCGTGCTGCGAACGCCGGGGCCAGGTGTTCCTCGGCAGCGTCGATTTCTATTGAGGATACGGCGATGAAGCGTCCTGAACTGATGAACCTCTCCACCCAGGCGCGTCGCCTGCTGCGTCCCACGGCGCTGGCCGGGGCGCTCGCCCTGGGCTGCGGCCTCGCGTGGGCGCAGGCTGGATACCAGACCAGCGGCCCCATCCTCGGCGACGAGGTGATGTATTCGATCGGCGGCGGCAGCGCCGTGTCGATGGGCCGTGCGGCCGGCATGCGCTCGATCGGCGTGGGCGTGGGCTGGAACAGCAACCTGATCTGCGGCGACATGAGCATCCAGACCACGCTGCGCAACCAGCTCAACGGCATCACCAACGGCTTTCAGCAGATCATGAGCAATGTGATTCAGAGCGCCACGAGCGCCGTGGCGTCCCTGCCTGCGCTGATCATCCAACGCGCCGATCCCGGCCTCTACAACCTGCTCACCAATGGCGTGCTGCAGGCGCGGCTGGACTTTGATCGCTCCAAGCTGACGTGCCGTGCCATGGCCGAGAAGATGGCCGACATGGCGGGCGGTCAGCTCGGCTGGAGCCAAATGGCCGAAGGCATGGCGCTGCGCGATGCCGTGTCGAGCACCGATGCCGTTTCGGCGATCGAGCAGGCCGAGACGAGGCGCGGCAACGACGGCGTGCCCTGGGTGGGCGGCAGCAATGCCGGCGGCGCGGGCCAGCGTGCAATCCGGGTGGTCGGCGACGTGACCCGTGCGGGCTACAACCTGGTCAACGGCCGCGGCGTGACCGACACGTCGTCCATCGCGCCCGCGAGTTGCGCAAGCCTGTCCTGCCAGACCTGGACCTCGCCGCAGCAAGCGGTCGAATGGGCGACGCGGGTGCTCGGGGAGCAGGAGCAGCGCACTTGCGATTCCTGCACCAAGACCGAGACCGTGCCCGGCGTCGGGTTGACGCCGCTAATCCAGGAGGAATACGAGACGAAGCTGGAAGCCCTGCAGGAGCTGATCTCGGGGACGCGCAACACCACGTTCGAGAACCTGCGCGCGGCCGGCAGCACGTCGCTGCCCATCACGCGCGGCGTCATCGAGGCGCTGCGCGACGAACCTGATCAGGACCTGCTGGCACGCCGCCTGGCCTCGGAGGTCGCGCTGTCGTCCGTCTTGGAGAAGGCATTGCTGCTCCAGCGGACCCTGTTGACCGGGAAGAAAGAGCCCAACGTGGCGGCGAACCAGTTGGCGGTCGAGGCCGTGAACCACGAAAGCGACACGCTCGACCAGGAGATCCGCAATCTCAAGACCGAACTGGAGCTGCGTCGCGAGTTGGCCAACAACTCGCCCATGGCCATCATCCAGCGCCACGGCACGCGCGCGGCTGGCTCGCGTGGCATCTACGAGGGTGATCCTGTTCCCGATCGCCTCGACCGGCTCCAGAGGGGCACTCCGGGAGGCAACCCATGAACCCAATCCGCGCCGGATGGCTGCGCCCGCGCTGGCTGTTCAGCCGGCGCGCGGCGAAGGTGCTGCTGTGGACGGTGGTGCTCGTCGTCGCCGCCGTGGGTGCCAACATCCTCGGCATCTACCTCGTCGGCAGCGTGGCCGGCTGGGAGCGGTGGCTGGCGGCTGCTTCGGGCTACTTCCTGGTATGGCGGCTGTGCGTGTACGCGGCAACGGCCTATGGATGGTTCTGGATGCGCCGCCGGGTGCTGGCCCGCGAAGACCAAACCGGGACGGATGGGCAGGCGCGGCGCCGGCTGATCCGCACCGAGGTCGCCGGCGTCGTCGCCATCGTCGCGCTGGAAACCAGCCTGTTGATGCAGGCCGCTTGAGGGGAGATCGGGGCCATGACGCTCTTCACGACCGACTATCTGGAGTACTACCTCACCCTCGTGTCCTGGATCGTCAACAACGGCATCTGGGCGGTGCTGGTGTCCAGCGGGGTATTCGCGCTGCCTTTCGTCGCCATCATCGTGCAGGAGTGGCTGAAGGCCCGAGCGGAAGGCGCCGACGAGGGCAACAAAGGCCTGCTCTCGGCTGCACGCATCGAGAACCGGGTATTCGTCGCCATCGTGGTGGTGATGTTCGCGGGCATTCCGTTCATCGACGTGGACCTCAACACCATCCAGTACGACAGCTCGCGCTCGGCCCAGTGCCAAGTCAGCGTGCCTCAGCCCACGGATACCGGCTGGTCGCAGTCCTTCAGCACCATCAACAACCAGTCGGCGAAAGTGCCGGTCTGGTGGGCCTTCATGCACGCGCTCTCGCGCGCCGTGACGAGCGCCTCGGTGGCGGCGATCCCATGTGGCACGGACCTTCGGCAAATGCGCATGGAGATCGACGCCACGCGCATTGACGATCCCGTGCTGGCCCAGGAAGTGGCGGATTTCTCGCGGGACTGCTACGGGCCTGCACGGGCCAAATTGTTCATGCAGCGCCCTCAGCTCGATGAGCAGCAGATGCACGACGTGACCTGGATCGGATCGAGGTTCTTCACCGACACCAACGGCTACTACGACACGTACCGTTCAAGCACGCCGCGCGACGACTGGCCTTACGACAGCAACCGCGATGCCGGGCTTGCGCAGGTGGCCAGCGGCGGCGGCTATCCGACCTGCAGGCAGTGGTGGGCCGATGGCAGCAACAGCCTGCGGACACGCCTGCTGGGTCAGGTGGACCCGAGCCTGCTCAATCGCCTCGCAGGCTGGGCCGGGTTTCTGAGCAGGGCCGAGGTGGACGACTCGGTGATCCGCGCCATTGCCTCCCCGCGGCAGCAGAAGTTGAACCAGGGCAGTGTCTATACAGACTACGGCGGCCAGATCGACAAGACCCTGCCGAACATCGTGACGCGCGCCACGGGCGACGTCGGCATGGCAGTCGGCGCGATTGCCGCGTTTCCCGCCATGGACGTCGTGAGACAGTCTCTGCCCATGGTCCTCGCCTTGCTCAAGATGGCACTGGTCATCTGCATTCCGCTCGTGCTGGTCATCGGCACCTATGACCTGAAGACGGTCGTCACCGTCAGCGTCGTGCAGTTCGCGCTGTTCTTCGTGGACTTCTGGTTCCAGCTCGCCCGCTGGATCGACAGCACCATCCTCGATGCGCTTTACGGCTGGGGCTTCGGGTGGAATCGGCCGCACACAAACTTCGACCCGCTGGTGGGATTGAACAATGCCTTTGGAGACATGCTTCTGATGTTCATCATGGGCACCATGTTCATCGTCCTGCCTACGTTCTGGATTGGCGCACTCACCTGGGTCGGTGTACGTGCCGGTGCGATCGCCAACACGTTCGCCACTGCCACAAAGGATGCAGGAAGCGCTGGTGGCAAAGGAGCAGGTGCTGTCTCAGGCGGCAAGCTCAAATGATCGAATGACCTTCGGCGTCAGTCGTCTTGGTACATCTCGTGGGATGTATCGTTGTACAGGTTGGGATCGTAGCCGGGCGTGGCCCGCAGTTCCTCAATGGTTGGGTACTGCAGTTCAAACCCTTCTTCATCGGGATGGTGCTGATTCATAGCCCATCCTGCCACCACCACGCCCAGCAGCACGAGTGCGAACCAGAAAGCAACGTAGAGCAGCACCCCGAGCACAACCAGCTTGAAGACCCACACAAGTGCGGTAGCACCAGCTCGCGGCACCCCCCTGAATACCAGCCAATTCGACGCCCGCCGTTCGCCACGCGCATAGGCACGCCATCCGCGGCCAAAGGCGCGGCCGAGGCGTTCTGCGGTGCTGGTGCGGGTCGTCGTGTTCATGGTCGTCTCCTGCTGCTGAGGAATACCTATTTCAGTTTGCTCCAATTCATTCGGTTTGAGGCCTCAATGCGCTTTCTTGCTGCTTCAGGACGCTTCGTCCTCCGGCTCCACCGGGCCGGGATCGGGTTCCACGCCGATGCGGTAGGTGGCAACGAACCGCGGCCAGTCCACATGGTCAACCAGGTCGATGTCCTCGATGACGCTGACCTTCGCTCCGGCACGCTCGAACAGGGCGATGCTCGCGGCGGGATAGTTGTTGCGAGAGGGGTAGAGCACCCCGTCGAACAACGGCTCGCCGTCGTCCCCGAGCATTGCATGCACCTGTGCGGACACCTGCTGCGTGTGCATGTAGTCGCGGCTGGCCAACTGCTCCAGATTCAGGCCGAAGTAGCCCGCCATGACGCCCGGCGCCGTGAGGTCGGCCAGAAGAACGTCGTCCAGTACGCCTACTGCGCGAACCATCCGGGCCTGAACTTCCTTCAAGGCGATGGAGCGATTCGTGTCTTCAAGCCACTGGTGCTTGTGAAACACCGACTCCATCAGCGCTGTGGGTAGGTCGCGCCCCAGGTAGAGCACGCCGTAGGCCCCCGTCGGGCCATCGTAGCGATTCGTGCTGCTGCGGCCATAGTACAGCGGGCTGCCCCGATAGACGACGCGGCTCACGTGCTGGAGCAATTCACCGGCATCGATCAGAAACGAAGGCAGCTTGCGGCTCATGGTGGTCTCGCCTCAATGCACCTGCACGCCCAGCACGTTGAACACGGCCTCCGCCACGTCGTCGATCGTGCCATGCGTGACCGCATCCACCGGCGAGCGACCGCCCAGGCCTTCGAGCGGTTCGGACAGCGCGCGGTAGATCGTCCAGTGGTCGATGCCCTCGACCTCCTGAAGCACGGTTTGGGTCAACTGCTGCTTCACCGGGTCGAGCTGCCAGTCGGGCAGCTTCTGGCCGCGCGGCCCCACGTTCAGTGCCAGCAGCCGACGGGCGAGGATGTCCTTGTAGATTTGCTGGCGCGACTTGTCCGCCAGCTTGGCGAACTCGGCAGGCGGCAGATTGTCCGGCTGGTTGAAGGCTTCCAGCAGCACGGCGCGGCCTCGCTGGACATCGGTTTCATTCGGTGCCCAGCGCGTGTCGGAGCGCAACGCGGCCGCCTTGCGCTGCAAGGCCTGCACCACCGTTTCGCCTTCGAGGTTGGCGGGCAGCTTCACCGCTTCCACGCGCTCATGAATGAACGCCTGCAACTCGGCCGCGAAAGCCGGGGCATTGCGGATTTCGACGGTATCCGCGAAACGGCGCACATCCTCCACGGTGACGCGCGGCAGACGGTCGGCAATGAATTCGATCGCAGTGGGCATGGTCAGCTCCCAAGTAGGTTTGAGACAGGGTTCACTTTAGTCGCCTTTGTCGCATTTGTCAACTTAGTCGCCTGAGCGGAAGCCTACCTGGCGGTGTAGCGTCCCGGCAGCATAGGCCGGGGCCAGCGCCAGGTCGCCGTCCAATCCATTCGTGCGAGTTCCACATTGACGCTGGAGCCGCAGTCCAGGCCCCGCTATACCGAAACGGTTAAAGGCCAAAGGGTCGAAACGGCAAGGGAATGGGGTGCAAGGGGAAAGGCCCTACCTCGAAAAGGCAAAAAAGCCTCCCGCCCGGCCCGCCATCAGGACACCGACATGCTCTCCCTGTTCCAGCGAAAACGGCCCCCGGTCACTGCCGCGCCGTCGCCAGCCCCCGCCACCGACCTCCCGAAAGGGTTGATGCGGCCGGAATCGGCCGCATCGCTGCTGGCCACGCCGCGCCGGCAGAAGCTGCTGGAACACATCTGGCAGCGCACCTCGCTCTCGCGCAGGCAGTTCGCCACCCTGTACCGCACGCCACTGGAGCGCTACGCCGAGCTGGTCCAGGCTTTCCCGGCCTCCGAAGCACACCACCACGCATACCTCGGCGGCATGCTCGACCATGGTCTGGAAATCGTCGCCTACAGCCTGAAGCTGCGGCAGTCCCATCTGCTACCCATCGGTGCCAATCCCGAAGATCAGGCCGCACAGTCCGAAGCCTGGACCGCCGCCGTCGCTTACGCCGCGCTACTCCACGACGTCGGCAAGATCGCCGTTGATCTGCACATCGAGCTGGCCGACGGCAGTACCTGGCACCCGTGGCATGGCTCGCTGCGTCAGCCATACCGCTTCCGCTACCGCGACGATCGCGAGTACCGCCTGCACAGCGCCGCGACAGGCTTGCTCTACCGCCAGTTGCTCGACCGCGATGCCTTGGACTGGCTCAGTGGCTATCCGTCCTTGTGGGCATCCTTGCTTTACGTCCTGGCCGGGCAGTACGAGCACGCCGGGGTGCTGGGCGAACTGATCGTGCAGGCCGACCGCGCCTCAGTGGCCCAGGAACTCGGCGGTGATCCGGCGCGCGCGATGGCCGCGCCCAAGCACACACTACAACGCAAGCTGGTCAACGGGCTGCGCTACCTGCTCAAGGAGGACCTGAAACTGAACCAGCCCGAGGCCTCCGATGGCTGGCTCACCGACGACGCGCTCTGGCTGGTGAGCAAAACCGTTTCCGACAAGCTCCGCGCGCACCTGCTGTCCCAGGGCATCGATGGCATTCCCGCGAACAACACCGCAGTGTTCAACGTACTGCAAGACCACGGCATGTTGCAGCCGACGCCCGACGGCAAGGCGATCTGGCGGGCAATCGTGACCAGTTCGACCGGCTGGTCCCACTCGTTCACCCTGTTGCGGCTGGCACCTGCGCTGATTTGGGAGCCCGGCGAACGGCCAGCGCCGTTCGCGGGGACGGTGGCGATCGATACGACAGCGGCCGACAAAGATGCCGATGCCTCGGTGCAATCGGCGGCAATCGCGGCAACGCCTCCTGCCGAAGAGGAGCAGTCCGCTCCGTGGACGGACGCTGGCGGCGCCGCTGCCCCGGTTCACCCGTCCGCTGCCCGGGCCGTGCCCGATGTCATGGAAGACATGCTCGCGATGGTGGGAATGGGTGATTTGCCTGGCATCCGGCAGGATGCAGAAGCCGTCTCGGTCGAAGCGCCTGCCGCAGTCCCCGAAATGCCTGCATCGTCCGTGGCGAAGCCACTGCCTCCAGCGCCCGCGTCCACGGCCGCGCAGCCATCCGGCGAGCACTTCATGGCATGGCTGCAACAGGGCGTCGCCTCGCGGCGGCTCATCATCAACGACGCCAAGGCGCTCGTGCATACCGTGGGCGACACCGCCTACCTGGTCAGCCCCGGCGTCTTCCAGCGTTACGCGCAGGAGCACCCGCAAGTTGGCACGCTGGCGAAGCAGGAAAGCCAGCAGGATTGGCAATGGGTACAGAAGCGCTTCGAGCGGCTGCAATACCACCGCAAGCATCCCAACGGCCTGAATATTTGGACTTGTGAAGTAACCGGACCTCGCAAGTCTCGTCGGCTGCATGGCTATCTATTGATAGAACCTGCCCATGTGCTTGCCGAGTGTCCTCCAAATAATCCATATCTCTCGCTTTTGCGAGCAGATTCTGCCGTGTAAGCCATGTATTCGCCCGCCGACACGCCTCTTTGACCCATATCGGATCGATCCTGATCTTGCTGGTGCGCAGGCCCCCAAGGCCGAAGGCGTCAGGGGGCAAAGCCGGATGGCCGCAATTCGGCACGAAGCGCGGGGCCGTAGCCCGCGAACCCGACGGCGGCACGCCGGGACGCTATGCGGTTTCGCACTGACTCTTGCCAAACAATTCAATAAATGTTGTATTATCGAACAATGAACGAAGATCAAACTGTCTCTGCCCTGAGTGCTCTGGCTCACACGCAACGACTGCGCGTATTTCGTGCCTTGGTCGTTGCCGGCCCCGAAGGGCAAACCCCCAGCGTCTTGGCCGACCAGCTCGACGTCGCCCGTAACACCTTGTCCTTCCACCTGAAAGAGTTGGCCCACGCGGGTCTAGTCACGATCGAGCAAAAGGGCCGCAACCTGATCTACCGCGCCGACTTCGCCCATATGAACGGGCTACTCAGCTATCTGACCGAGCACTGCTGCCAGGGCAACGTGTGCGAAGTCACCAATCCCCCCCACTGTGACTGCTGATGCCATGACCGACACCACATACAACGCACTGTTCATCTGCACGGGTAACTCCGCACGCTCCATCCTCGCCGAAGGTATCCTCAACGAGTTGGGCAAGGGGCGCTTCCGAGCCTACTCAGCCGGCAGCCAGCCCAAGGGTGAAGTGCATCCGCTGGCACTTGCCACGCTGGAGCGGCTGCATATGCCGACGACCGGCTACCGCAGCAAAAGCTGGGACGAATTCGTGGCGCCAGGGGCACCAGTGTTCGACTTCATCTTCACCGTCTGCGACAACGCCGCCGGCGAGGCATGCCCGTTTTGGCCAGGGAAGCCGGTATCGGCGCACTGGGGCGTGCCCGATCCCGCAGCCATCGAAGGCAGCGAAGAACAACAACTCAAGGCATTCAAGGATGCCGCGCTGACCTTGCGCCGCCGCATCGAGTTGTTTCTGTCGCTGCCACTGCAACGCCTGGACGCGATGTCGCTGCAACGCGAGTTGCGAAACATCGGCCAAGAGTAAAGAGCGTTGCTTCGTTAACAACCAGATTTGAAAGGACACCCCATGCCAAACATCCAGATTTTCGACCCGGCGCTGTGTTGCAGCACCGGCGTATGGGCACCTCTAAAAACCCCCGTCCTACCCTGACCTACCGCCCAAACAGTTAGACAATCCTCCGATGAGCACACCTCCCGACCGCAGCGCCGTCAAGTTCGACCTGTTTGCCGATGCCGCGCGCAAGCGCAAGATCGAAGCGCTGGGCGATCCGCTGCAGCTCATTGCCCGGCACATTGACTTTGACCACCTCACGCAGGTCATCGATGACCTGCTGCCCCGGGGAGACGGACGCAAGGGCGGACGCCCGCCGTACCCCACATCCGTCATGGTGCGCATCCTGGTCTTGAAGTACCTGAACCAACTGAGCGACGAGCAGGTGGAATACCAACTACTCGACCGCATGAGCTACCAGCGCTTTTGCTTGCTGGAGGACAGCGCCACCATCCCCGACCGCAATACCGTCTGGCATTACCAGCAGCGCCTGGGCGCCGATGGTGTGACGGCCTTGTTCCAGGCGGTCGATGGCCAGTTGCTGGGCCACGGGTTCATTGCACGCTGCGGGCAGATCATCGACGCCACCCTGGTGCCCGCGCCCATCCAGCACTTCACCAAGGATGAGAAAGAGCAGTTGGCCCAGGGCAAGACCCCCGAGGACTGGAGCGATGCCAAGCGCCGGCAAAAAGACCTGGACGCCACCCATACCAAGAAACACGGCAAGAGTTACCACGGCTACAAGCTGAGCATCAATGTAGACGTCAAGCACAAGTTCATCCGCAAGATCGCCACCGGCACGGCCAGCGAGCACGACAGCAGGCACTTCGATGAGGTGCTCGACGAGCACAACACCAGCCGGGATGTCTATGCCGACAAGGGCTACCCGAGCGCACGGCGCAGCGAAATGCTCCAGGTGCTGGGCTGGCGGGAGCATATCCAGCGCAAGGCCCAGAAGAGCAAGCCCCTGAGCGCATGCCAGAAGAAGCGCAACACGCGCATTGCCAGGATCCGTGCCCGAGTGGAGCACCCCTTTGCCCAAATGCGCCACATGGGCGGCAAGCTCATTCGCACCATCGGCCAGGTGCGCGCTGCGGTGGCCATGACCATGATGGCGGCCTGCTACAACCTCAAGCGCCTGGCCAGGTTCCTCGAAGATGGGGTGGATGCGTTCTACAAGGGCGGGCCATCAAAGAGCGAGGTGCGCCTGCAGGGGATCAATGCGTGAGAAATGGGGCGGAAAACGCCCTGGAACATGCCATATTTGCTTAAAAAATGGGCAGAACTGAAATGCTCGGTCTGCCTCAGTCGGCACGCTGCTGAAAACGGCGGTTTTTAGAGGTGCCCGTATGTGGCGTTGAAGTAGATCAAAACTTGGTGAATTTCGCTGCCGATGTGGATTGGGCCAAGCAAAACGGCGCCCAGGTCGAACGCTTCAACCTAGCTCAACAACCCCTTGCTTTCGCCGAAAACCCAACCGTGAAGGGCTTTTTGGAACGCTCAGGCCAAGAGTCGCTGCCCTTGATTCTGGTTGATGGAGAGGTGGCCTTGGCCGGCCGCTACCCCAGCCGAAGCGAATTGACCCGCTGGGCTGGCATCGAGTCGCTCGAAGCCTCTTCAGCAAAAGACACTTGTTGCTCTGGTGGCCGCTGCTGCTGAACAAGGAGATTCCATGCACTTTCTGACCCAGCCACCCCGTTTTCTTTTCTTTACCGGCAAGGGGGGCGTCGGCAAGACCTCCATCGCCTGTGCAGCGGCCGTGCAACTGGCAGCCCAGGGCAAGCGCGTGCTGCTCGTCAGCACCGACCCAGCGTCCAACGTGGGGCAGGTTTTCGGTGAGCGCATCGGCAACCGCATCACGGCGATTGCCGCCGTGCCGAACCTGTGGGCACTGGAAATCGACCCGCAGGCGGCCGCACAAGCGTACCGTGACCGCATTGTCGGCCCGGTGCGAGGCGTGTTGCCCGATACGGTCGTGGATGGCATCGAAGAATCCCTGTCGGGTGCCTGCACCACGGAAATTGCCGCCTTCGACGAGTTCACGGCCTTGCTGACCGATACGGCGTTAACGCAGGACTACGAACATGTCATCTTCGACACGGCTCCTACCGGGCACACCATCCGCCTGCTGCAACTGCCGGGCGCATGGAGCGGCTTTCTGGAAGCAGGCAAAGGCGATGCGTCGTGCCTGGGGCCGCTGGCGGGACTGGAAAAGCAGCGCAGCCAATACAAGGCAGCAGTAGAAGCGTTGGCCAACCCCTTACGCACCCGTCTGGTGCTGGTTGCTCGCGCGCAGCGCACCACGCTGCGCGAGGCGGCACGCACCCATGAAGAACTGGCCGCAATTGGCCTGTCGCAGCAACATCTGGTCATCAACGGCGTATTCCCTGCCAGCGAGGCCAAGAACGATACGCTTGCCGCTGCCATCCATGAAAGAGAGCGGGCTACGCTGGCCGCCATTCCGTCGGCACTCCAGGCGTTGCCTCGGGATCAGATCGCGCTCAAGCCGTTCAACCTCGTCGGCCTCGAAGCCCTGCGCCACCTGCTGGTTGATACCGACGCTACGCATAGTGCCGATGCCATCGAACTGCCCGAGCAGATCAATGCGCCGGACTTGTCTGCGCTGGTCGATGAGATCGCCGCTGATGGGCACGGACTGATCATGGTGATGGGCAAAGGCGGCGTGGGCAAGACCACGCTGGCCGCCGCCATCGCGGTGGAATTGGCGGGCCGGGGGCTGCCCGTGCAGCTGACCACCTCTGACCCGGCTGCGCATCTGGCCGATACGCTGGAAGGTTCGCTGCCCAGCCTGGCACTCAGCCGCATCGACCCCCAGGAGGCCACTGCGCGCTACCGCCAGCATGTGATGGACACCAAGGGCGCAGCGCTCGATGCGGAAGGCCGGGCGCTGCTGGAAGAAGATCTGCGTTCACCGTGCACCGAGGAGATCGCGGTGTTCCAGGCGTTCTCCCGCGCCATCCGCGAAGGGGGACGGAAGTTCGTGGTCATGGATACGGCCCCGACCGGCCATACCTTGTTGCTGCTGGATGCCACCGGCGCCTACCACCGCGACATCGTCCGGCAGATGGGCGAGACGGACGTTCACTTCACGACGCCGATGATGCAGTTGCAAGACCCGAAGCAGACCAAGGTACTCATCGTCACCCTGGCCGAAACCACACCCGTGCTGGAAGCGGCCAATCTGCAAGACGACCTGCGCCGCGCGGGCATAGAACCGTGGGCCTGGGTCGTCAACAACAGCGTTGCGGCCGCGCACCCGCATTCTCCGCTGCTGCGCCAGCGCGCACGCAACGAATTGCGGGAAATCGACGCTGTGGCCACGCGGCACGCTCAACGCTATGCCGTAGTGCCTCTTCTGACCGAGGAGCCGGTAGGGGTAGAGCGCCTACGGGCTTTGGCAAACTGGAAAATGTCATGAATCAAGGTAATTCTCAAAGCGGACATTCGCTGCCGAATCCTCCCGCTCGCCTGTCCTTCCTGGATCGCTACCTCACCGTCTGGATTTTCGCTGCAATGGCACTGGGCGTTGCCCTGGGCACGCTGTTCGACGGTTTGCCCGATGCGCTCAATGCACTCTCGGTCGGTACGACCAACGTCCCTATCGCCATCGGTCTGATCCTGATGATGTACCCGCCGCTGGCCAAGGTGCGCTACGAGACGCTGCATGAAGTCTTCGCCGACAGGCGCGTGCTCCTGCTGTCTCTGGTGCAGAACTGGATCATCGGGCCGGTGCTGATGTTCGTGCTGGCGGTGATCTTCCTGCGTGACCAGCCGGAATACATGACCGGCCTGATCCTGATCGGGCTGGCACGCTGCATCGCTATGGTGCTGGTGTGGAACCAGTTAGCGCGTGGCGACAACCAGTACGTCGCGGGGTTGGTCGCCTTCAACTCGATTTTCCAGATCCTGTTCTTCTCGACCTACGCCTGGTTCTTCCTGTCGGTGCTACCGCCTGTATTCGGCTTACAAGGCAGTGTCATCGACGTGGGCTTCTGGACGATCACCGAAGCGGTGCTGATCTACCTGGGCATCCCGTTCCTGGCCGGCTTCCTGACCCGGCGCACACTGATCCGGCGCAAGGGACAGGACTGGTACGAGCACACCTTCCTGCCCCGGATCAGCCCCATCACCCTGGTGGCGCTGCTGTTCACCATCGTGGCGATGTTCAGCCTCAAGGGCGCCGACGTGGTGCGCTTGCCGCTGGACGCGCTGAAGATCGCCGTGCCGCTGACGCTCTACTTCGTGATCCAGTTTCTCATCAGCTTCTTCATGGGCCGGCTGATCCAGGCCGACTATCCGCGCACCACCGCCATCGCTTTCACCGCCGCGGGCAACAACTTCGAGCTGGCCATTGCCGTGGCCATCGCAGCATTCGGCCTGGCCTCACCCGTCGCCTTCACCACTGTGATCGGGCCGCTGGTAGAGGTGCCGGTGCTCATCCTGTTAGTGCATGTTGCCTTGCGGCTGGGCCGCCGGTGGCGGTTCACTGGAGCCAGCATGTATTCCACCAACCCCACGAATCTCTGAATCGAAGCAAGGGTATGAGCCAAATTACCATCTATCACAACCCCGCCTGCGGCACATCGCGCAACACGCTGGGCCTGATCCGCAACAGTGGCGAAGAGCCGACGGTCATCGAATACCTCAAGACGCCGCCTTCACACGCAACGCTGGTCAAGCTGCTGGCCGATGCCGGCTTGAGCGTGCGCGACGTGCTGCGCGAAAAAGGCACGCCCTATGCAGAGTTGGGCCTGGCCGATCCGAAATGGACGGATGACCAGTTGCTCGATTTCATCGGGCAACATCCCATCCTGATGAACCGGCCCATCGTGGTCACACCGCTGGGCACGAAGCTGTGCCGCCCTTCGGAAACCGTGCTGGACATTCTGCCGCAGCCGCAGCGCGGCGCATTCAACAAGGAAGACGGCGAGCCAGTCATCAATGCGGAAGGTCGCCGTGTCTGAAGCGCGCCTTGACCTCCCCAATATCGACGCAGCGCTATTTCAGCCACCGGACGCGGCGCGATTGCTGGCGCCCGAACGTGCAGGCCACGCGCCGCGCTTTCTTCTGCTCTATGGCTCGCTGCGGGAGCGCTCGTACAGCCGTTTCGCCACCGAAGAGGCCGCACGCATCCTGCGTGCGCTCGGTGGCGAGACACGCATGTTCAATCCATCTGGCCTGCCGCTGGTGGACGATGCGCCTAGCGATCACCCGAAGGTGCAGGAGTTGCATGCGCTGACGCAATGGGCCGAAGCGATGGTTTGGTGCTCGCCCGAGCGCCACGGCGCGATGACCGGTCTCATGAAAACCCAGATCGACTGGATTCCGCTGTCGGTCGGCGCGGTGCGCCCGACCCAGGGCAAGACGCTGGCGGTGATGCAGGTATCGGGCGGCTCACAGTCGTTCAACGCGGTCAACCAGATGCGCGTGCTGGGCCGCTGGATGCGCATGCTGACTATCCCCAATCAGTCCTCGGTCGCCAAGGCGTATCAGGAGTTCGACGACGCTGGTCGCATGAAGCCTTCGGCCTACTACGACCGCATCGTGGACGTGATGGAAGAACTGATGAAGTTCACGCTGCTCACGCGCGACGCGGCGCCGTACCTGGTGGATCGCTACAGTGAACGCAGGGAATGTGCCGAGGCATTGAGCATTCGAGTTAAACAGGCTGCGATCTGATTCGTCTCAGAGACTCATGAGTACAGCTCAAGGCGCCGCAAAAGACAAACTACAAGGCAACGCGCCTGGGAGCGGTGTTCATTTCTGGCAAAGAGTAATGTCAAAGCATCATGAGTACGAGAAAAATCACACCAACCCTGTCTCTCAATAACACAGGTTTTGATTGTGTCTCGCGTGCATGGCGAGCACACGAAAAAGAGCTGCGTGCTTTTCTGATTCACCGTGCGGACGACCGGGATATGGCGGAAGACCTACTGCAGGAGGTCTTCCTGAAGTCGATGCGTCAGGGGCTGCGCTTTTGTGAGCTGACCAATCCGCGTGCCTGGTTGTTCGAGGTGGCGCGCAACGCATTGATTGATTCGGTAAGCTTAAACAAACCGTTTGAAGAGCTGCCCGAACATCTGGAGGCCGAGCTGGGAAGCGAGCGCGCGCCCATCGATGAATTAGATATTTGCATTGAGCGCATCTTGTCGGAACTGGCGGCAGAAGATCGTTCCATCATCCAGAGCTGCGATCTTCAGGGAAAAACTGTGCGTTCATACGCTCAAGACTACAGACTCACACTGGCTGCCGCCAAGTCTCGCATCCTCAGGGCCAGAAAGCGACTGCGTGACAGTCTTGTTGAGCGCTGCCAAGTGGGCTTTGATGAGACAGGGCGGGTTTGCTGTCATGTGCCACGCACGCTGAGCTGAATCCTTTTGCGTTCTTGTTCGTCTCCTCAATGAGCGTGTCGCATCGTGCGGCATGGCCAGATAAACATAGAGAGAGCAAGAACATGACTGTCCCGCCTAACGCCCAAGGGGGCTGCTGCAGCCAGCCAAGACCTGTTGCAGCAGCCCCAAGCCCTGATTCAAAATCGTGGAATCGCAGGTATTTTTTCAGCATCGCGGCTCTGGCAGCACTTTGGTGGGCGGCTTATTCCTACATCCTCCCTGCCTCAAACTGGATCGCATTTGATTTGCTTGGGGTTTCTGCTGATTCGCACGCAGGCGCTTCGCTGGAGTTCTTCATTTATGACACAGTGAAGATTCTTTTGCTTTTGACGATGCTGATTTACGTCATCGCCTGGCTTCGCGCTTCCATGAATACAGAGCGGGTGCGAGATTATCTCGTCGGTAAGCGGCGCGGACTTGGCTATCTTTTAGGGGCATCATTCGGCGCAGCAACGCCTTTTTGTTCCTGCTCCAGCATCCCGCTGTTTTTGGGGTTCACCACGGCTCGCATCCCCATTGGCATTACCATGTCGTTTTTGATCACCTCCCCGCTCATTAACGAAATTGCGGTTGTGTTGCTGTGGGGGTTGCTTGGCTGGAAATTCACGCTCATTTATCTGGCAGTTGGCATGGGGGCAGGCATCCTGGGCGGGTTCTTGATGGACAGTCTAAAAGCGGAGCGCTGGTTGCAACCATTTGTGATCGATGCTATGGGAAAATCGCCGAATGCCATGCAGCACACCAACGGCATGGGCAAGGCTGAAAAACTCTCGGTACGACAACGGCATGATTTTGCTTATGCGGAAATGATCTCCATTTTCAAGAAAGTCTGGAAGTGGGTCGTCATTGGCGTCGGTATCGGTGCCGCATTGCATGGTTTTGTGCCTGACAACTGGTTTGCTGACAACCTAGGGAAGGTCTGATCAAAAGCCGAGATTCACGGAAATCATGTATTTGAACCCAGCTTCAAATAGAATGAGTCTCAAATGGCCATCCAAACGGCCATTTATGCCTTGATTTGTGCCTGCAGCACGCCTTTTCGCGTGCTGCAGGCACACCTATCCTGCGGCAAGCAGTTGCTTTCTGGCCATCCACAGGTTGGCCAAGGCAAACAGCGTGACCATTTGCCCATGATTCTTGGCCAAGCCGCGGTAACGAGCCTTGGTGTGACCGAACTGTCGCTTGACTACCCGAAAGGGGTGTTCGACCGCGGCACGTATCGATGCTTTCAGATGCTCGATGCGCTCGGTGATCTCTCGCAACTTGGCATCGGCGATGGCTTTGACCTTGCTGCGCTGCTCGGCGATGTAGAAATGTCGGCCGCGTTTGGGTTTCACGCGCTTGGCGGCACCGCGATAGCCGGAGTCACCGTAGACCGCTTTTTCCCTGCCGTGCAGCAAGTTGGCGATTTCGGTGACATCGCCGACGTTGGCTGCCGTGGTGGTTACGGTGTGCACCAATCCGGTTCGTTCATCGACGCCGATGTGCGCCTTCATGCCGAAGTACCACTGGTTGCCCTTGCGGGTTTGGTGCATGTCCGAGTCGCGCTTGTGATCCTTGTTCTTCGTCGACGGTGCCGCATGAATGATCGTCGCGTCCACGATCGTGCCTTCGGAGAGCTTCATTCCGTGTTCGCCCAGGTACGTCGTGATCACGTCAAACAGCGGCTGTGCCAGCTGATGCTTTTCCAGCAGGTGCCGAAACTTGCAAATGGTGGTCTCGTCGGGTGCGCCTTCGCGCCCCAGGTCGATGCCGACAAATCGGCGCATGGCTTGCGAGTCGTACAGCGCCTCTTCGGCCGCCGGATCCGACAGTGCGTACCACTGCTGCAGCAGGTGAATCCGCAGCATCCGTTCCAACCCAATCGGTTGACGACCGCCGCGTTCGGGCGTCTTCGGATAGTGCGGTTCCACCACCGCGCACAACCGATCCCACGGCACCACCTTGTCCATTTCGGCCAGAAACACATCACGGCGAGTCGCCTTGCGATGGCGTTCGAAGCCGGCGTCCGATTCCGTGGCAAGCGTCATCTGTTTGGGTCGGGTCACAGTGTCGTTCCTGATGGGTTGAAGGTTCGACCGCAGAGCAAAATCAGAGTTTCCCTAGGCACCGGCCAATGGTGGACTGTGCCTTCAGCGGTATTGGTGGGCATACCCTTATATTCCAACGTCACTGGCATTATCCCGATCATGGAGAGCCTGCTTCTGAAAGGCCTGCCTATCGGCACCACACTGGCTTTCTGCATGAGTTCTGTGGCTGCCAGCATTCCTGAATTCATGATGCTGCGTCAGATCATGACCATCAAACTGCAAGCGACCTTTATTCTCTATCTATGGGTGGTCTTCACCCTGGTTGGGTGGCTACTCAATGCGATGTAGCTACTTATATTGTGAATTTCAATACTCAATCAAAACGCCAGTTTTTATCAAAGGAGAAAATCATGGATATCAAAGTGCTCGGCACAGGCTGTGCCAATTGCAAGGCCACCATCGCACTGATCATTCAGGTTACCCAAGACAAAGGCCTGCAAGCCGAAGTAAGCAAGGTTGAGGACCTACGTGAGATCATGTCTTACGGCGTGATGAGCACGCCAGGCGTTGTGATCAATGGGAAAGTCGTGCATGCCGGCGGCGTGCCACCACGCAACATGATTGAGCAGTGGCTGGGCGCATAGGTGTCGCACACCGGCACAAATCCACATCCGACGAATCGAATTTACTGGCCACGGCCTTCTGATCATCATTTTGTTACATCTCGCGGCTGACAGGTTTATACATCGGTCGGGCCGCCACGCGGAGTTATCACGACCATGAATCGCCATACCACGCGGCAGGATCTACCGCGTGCCTAGCTTCTGGCCGAACGCGCCTTCGCCACCCTCGAACGCTTCCTGCATATCGAAGCCGCCAAGCATCGTGCTGTTGATAGCCGCTGGCGTGGCGCTGATCTGGGCCAATTCTCCGATTGCCCCCGGCTATCACGCGCTCTGGCATCTGCCGGTGTCACTTGGCATCGGCAGCCTCACTGTCTCCCAGTCGCTGCACTTCGTGATCAACGACGGCCTGATGACTATCTTCTTCCTAGTCGTGAGCATGGAAATCCGCCGCGAAATCCATGAAGGTGCCTTGAGTAATCTGCGCCAGGCCAGCTTGCCGATCATCGCGTCGCTGGACGGCGTGACACGCTGCAGCGATGAGCGGCGGGAAGATGGCCGCAGATGGAGAAGACGACTCTCGGCCCAACAATTTAGCGAATCGACCGAATCGTTTTCCCAGTTCGGCGCCTCTATAGGACAAGTGGGGCGCCGTAGGGCCTCCATCAATTCCGGGATCAGCGATCCCCAGCCTTGAGGAGCTTGAAACCATGTCTTGTTACATTCGTTCGATGGTCGCTGGGTTTGCCGCCACTGTGGTGCTGTCGCTGCTGTTGCTGATGAAGGTGGCAATGGGATTGATGCCCGAGTTGAATCCCGTCGCCATGCTCACGGACATGGCACACGCAAACATGGGTATGCCGGCCTCCCCGATGGTCGGATGGGTGGCGCACTTCATGATCGGTACCGTCCTGTGGGGCATTCTGTTCAAGCTGCTGTATGGCCTTCTCCCCGGTGGAAATGCGTTTCTCAAAGGCATATCCCTCTCCGTGCTGGCTTGGCTGCTGATGATGATCCTGCCGATGCCGATGGTCGGCGCGGGTCTGTTCGGGATGAAGCTCGGCATGATGGCGCCGGTGATGACCCTGATGATGCACCTCATTTGGGGTGCGGTGCTGGGTTACACCTATGGTCGCCTGCAAGCCAATTCGAGTGCTACCAGGGCTGTTACGCCTTGATGAGCAGCAGCTACCGCAGTGAGGATACGAACATGATGAAGGAAACGGAGGTCACAACCGAAAGCGAGATGGCGCCGGATAACAGTACGCTGTATGTCGGGCTGGGCGGCTATGTGACAGCCACCAGCGTTTTAGCAGGTTTGTCTGCCCGGTTTGCGTGATAGCAGCTCCCGCTTTGCTTGCGACGGGTGTATATCAGAAGATCAGGAATCGAAGCCGCAAGCCCAAAAATGGGAGCGGCATAACGACGGGCGGAATAAAGGCTCACTGATTAACTGATCATTGAGCCGGAACAGGAGATCAGCATGCGTGCCTCTTTTAACGACCGAAACAATTTAATCATGGCGGCACAGACTGGAGACGCGGCCGCCCTTTCCCGTTTGCTGGCGGTGTGCCAAGCTGATGCGCGCCGCTATGCGTACAAGCACTGCCATGCGAGCGACGTTGATGATGCCGTTCAAGAATCGCTACTCATCATTTCTCGCAAGGTCAGCGGGCTAAAAGCGGCGGCGGCCTTTTCATCGTGGCTGTTCACGATCATCAAGCACGAATGCCGCAAGCTCGCGCGAATGATGTTCAAGCACGAGCCACTGCCTGATGAAGTAGCAGAGGAGCTGCTGCTTCATCGCCCCGACGATGAATTGAGAATCGACCTTGCCCATGCTCTGGAGTCGTTGCCTGCCCACTACCTCGAAGTGGTACTTCTGCGCGACTTCGAGGAGTTGACCATTGCCGAGATCGCCGCCAAGTTGGGTGAGCAACCTGGGGCGGTCAAGAGTCGTCTGCACCGCGCTCGTGAACTGGTGCGCGAATACATGCTTGGTTCAGAGCCATCCTCCGGTCACCGCGCCCCGATGAAGTAAAGGGTTTTAGGCTACTCCCGCGTGGGAAGAGTCCGCATTGATAAGCCGCAGAAGCCCAGAGCACATGCGACATGCGTTGCCCTCTGCGTGCGATTCCACTGGCATGGCGGTATGCCTTATCGAATTGGTACTGATCGCCTTCCTCGGGCTATCTAACCACAACCAGCCTTCGCCTGCGCTTGACGGCGAATCTCGCGCTCGCTTGCCAAGCGATGGGGCGACCAGCGATCGAGAACTTTTTTTCGCTGCCCGCGAACCGTTTTGCGTGACGGGCACCTCCTAGTAAATAAGGCTGGCAGTTGCTGGCCTATTACCCGCAGCTCACCCGGCTGCTTCTTTCCTTTCAGGAGATTGCAATGTCAAACCGTATGTTGTCCGCCGCTGTTGCTACGGCGTTTGTCGCCGCCTTCGCTGCTCCCGCTTTTTCTCAGGGCATGAGCCAGGCCGACATGCAGAAGAAGATGCAGGAGAACCAAGCCAAGAGCATGGAGATGATGAAGACCGGCAAGTTCGACAAGTGCTACGGCGTCGCCCTCAAGGGGCAGAACGACTGCTTCGCTGGCGCCGGCACGAGTTGCGCGGGCACCAGCACCACCGACTACCAGGGCAACGCCTGGAAGCTGGTCGCCAAGGGCACCTGCACCACGATCTCGACGCCCAACGGTCACGGCAGCCTCACCGCCAAGTCCTGACGCCAGCGTTCACCTTGGTGGGCGGTGGCCTGTCGCCCCGCCCATCAGCTTGCGATAACGAGGACCAACATGGGCATTCACCAAACCGGGCACGCCGCCGAGCGGGAAATCCCTGCGCGAGCGGGTGTCAGCCTCAAGCCCGATCACTACCACACGATCATCGAATCGTGGCCGGATATGGGCTTCTTTGAAGTCCATGCGGAAAACTACATGGGCGCCGGTGGTCCGCCCCATCGCTACCTGACCGCCATCCGCGAACACTATCCCCTGTCGTTGCACGGCGTGGGCCTGTCCATCGGGGCCGACAGACCGCTCGACCAGGCGCATTTGCAACGCCTAAAGGCGCTGGTCGAGCGGTACGAACCCGGCCTGGTGTCGGAGCACCTTGCATGGTCTTCGCACGGCACCAGCTACCTCGATGATCTGTTGCCGGTGCCCTACACCGACGAGACGCTGAACCGCATCTGCCAGCACATTGACGAGGTGCAAACGGCCCTGAGCCGGCAAATGCTGCTGGAGAACCCCGCGACCTATATCTGGTTCAAGGAGAGCACCTGGCGCGAGACGGATTTCATCCGTGAGATCGCCCGCAGAACCGGATGCGGTCTGCTGCTGGATGTGAACAACGTCCATGTGGCGAGCACGAATCAGCAATGGGACGCGCGCACCTATATCAACGACTTCCCCCTTGACCATGTGCAGCAAGTCCACCTGGCCGGCCACTCCCGCCAGACGGACGAGAAGGGACGCCCCTTGTTGATCGACTCACACGACCAAAGAGTGGATGAGCGGGTGTGGAACCTCTTTAGGCAGGTCATCCAACGCATCGGGTCAGTCCCTACGCTGATCGAGTGGGATTCCAACATTCCCGCATGGCCCGAACTGCAAGCGGAAGCCGTGATGGCCGATGTGCTGATGGGCATGTCCAACGTACAGGAGCGACGTCATGGCACGCTTGGCTGAACGCCTGGAGGAATTTGCCTCGGCGCTGCTCGACCCGGAACGCGCGGTGCCCGAGGGGCTGGTCGGCCCCGACAGCGAGCCGAGCGCACGGCGCTTTGCCGTCTATCGGAACAATGTGTTCGTTGGCCTGACGGACGCGCTGCGCGCGGGCTTTCCCTGCGTCGTCAAGCTGGTGGGCGACGAATACTTCGCGGCGATGGCTCGCGTCTTCGCGGCCGCCATGCCGCCCGGCTCGCCGGTGCTGCTGCACTATGGAGCCGAGTTCCCGGACTTCATCGCGTCCTTTCCCCCGGCGGAATCCTTGCCTTATCTCGCCGACGTGGCCCGCATCGAGCGCGCCGCGACCGAGGCTTACCACGAGCGCGAAGCAGAGCCGTTGGCACCCAGCGCGCTCGCCAGCGTATCGCCAGACCAAGCACCCATGCTGCGGTTTCGGCTTCACCCTTCCGTGCGCCTGGTGCGCTCGCCATTCCCAGCCTTCACGATCTGGCGGATGAACGCCCCCGATGGCACGCCGGCACCCGTTGATCTCTCCGAAGCGCAGGACACGATGGCGCTGCGCCCCGACGCCGAGGTGGATGTGCGCCAGGTGCTCCCCGCGAGTCATGACTTCGTGGTCGCGCTCGGCCAGGGCCTGACGCTATCGCAGGCGATGGAAACAGCCCTCGCCACCGACGGCGGTTTCGACCTGTCGGAGAACTTGCGGGAATTGATCCAGATGGGCGCTTTTGTCGGCTTCGAGTTGGAAGCCAGGGAGAACGATCATGAGTAACTTCCAAGTGCCGAAGGGTTGGCCCGGAATACTTGGCGCGGCGAACTGCGCATTGCACTGGCTAACAAAGATCGCCGGCATGGCGGCGCCGCTGTTCCTTCGCGTAGCACTGGCCTTGCCCTTCTTCAAGTCGGGCCTCACCAAATGGGACGGCTTCCTGTCGCTGGCGCCGACGGCGAGCTTTCTGTTTGAAGAGGAATTCAAGCTGCACATCCTGGGGAAGGTCTATGACCTGCCTGCGCCTGACGTGCTCGCCTTCGCCAGTGGATCGGCCGAGATCATCTTTCCGATCCTGCTGATTTTCGGACTTGGTACGCGCTTGAGTGCCCTGGGCTTGCTCGGCATGACGGCGGTGATCCAACTCATCGTGCCGGACGGGTGGGCGAACTTTCATCTGCCTTGGGCGACGATGGCGATTGCCTTGATCGCCATCGGGCCGGGACAACTATCGCTCGACCATTGGATTCGCGGACTCTTGAAGCGCCAACAGGCTTCGGCCTGACAAGGAGTTCTGCATGCTTGCATTGCGCGCCACATCCCTCGTGATGGCATGTTGTTTTGCTTCGGCGGCGGGAGCCGCCGATGGGCTGATCGCGGTACAAAGCCCTTACAGCGTCAAGGAGACCATCGACCGCTTCGAGACTGCCGCCAAGTCTCGGGGCATCAACGTCTTCTTGCGCCTCGATCACGCGCAGGGTGCCAAGAAGGTCGGCAAGGATTTGCGGCCGACCGAACTTCTGGTGTTCGGCAATCCCCAGGGCGGCACCCCCTTGATGGAATGCGCGCAGACTGCCGGTATCGACCTACCCCTGAAGGCGCTGGCCTGGCAGGACGCGGCCGGGCAAGTCTGGCTGGCCTACAACGATCCGAAGTATCTCGCGTCGCGCCACGGCGCCGACAACTGCGGCCCCGTCGCGGAAAACATGTCGAAGGCGTTGGGTGGCATAACGCAGGAGGCCATCCAGAAATGAACGTACTCGACCGGCTCGGCCTCGCCGTTAAGACGGTGGGAGACGTGTTTTCTCAGCCTGCGCCATACTAGGAACAGCATGTTCAGAGACAAGGTGCCAATGCCCACAGCGACAGCGAATCGGCAGTCGACCACTGGAACAACGAACGGCAGCAGGCCCACGGCGAGCGCCGGTGGCACATGCAGATCGAATAGTCGCAAGATCAGGATGCCCAATCCGGTGAGAAGCGGTGTGAGAACGAGCATCCCCGGCGCTTTGGCCCAGGTGCCGTGCGGTCGCTTGATGACGTCATGGGCCAGAGCGCCCAGTCCGGGAAAAAGAATGTAGTCAACATGCATGGCTACCGCGATCCACGCGATCACGCCCATGTAGAGTGCGGTCAGCGACTCGCCAAAGAATCCCTACGGCGGCGGCGACCACCGGACGCCTAACAATCTCATGTCTTCTACTCACAACATCCTCCGGCAACACCTTCCTGCTTGGATGGACACCTGCTGGTGCCGTAAGAGCAGAACACGCAGCAGTCGCCCGGCTTCGGTTTTAACAATTCATGGCACACCGGGCACTCGTAGAAGAACTGGCACGAATCAACAGGCATGACTTCCGTTTTTTTGAAACCGCATTTCGGGCAAGTAATGGTTGACTCCAAAGTGTGCACTGTATTCATTTCGTCACCGCCGGCAGAGCGTAGGACGCAAAGGCTAGTTCCATAGGGGTGTCGAACAGGTGGTTGGTGTAGTTCGAGAGCGTCTTGATGGCGATAGCGAGCACCACTTGCAACGCCTGCGGCTCGCTGTAGCCTGCGCCGGTGAAGCTCTGCAAACTGGCCTGGGACGGATTGCCCCGCGATTCCACCATTTCTTTGACGAAGTCAGCCAGGGCGCGCAACTTCGGGTCATCAATCGCCGTGCCCTCACGGATCGCCTGGAGCGCCTGCGGCGGCACCTTCGATACCTTCTCGGCGATCATGCTGTGAGCGGCCACGCAGTAGTGGCAGTCGTTGATCCGGCTGATGACCAGCAACACGACTTCTTGCTCGGCCGGCGTGAAGCCCGATTCCTTGCGGAACCAGTCCATCCCGTGCAGGTAGGTCGAGAGTGCACCAGGGGCGTGGGCCATTTCCCCGTATATGCTGGGAATGAACCCCTGCTTATTGCGCGTGTTGCTCAGGAATTCGCGGCCCTTCTCGGGGCGGTTTCTTCGTTAATAAGTGGCAGTGTTAGCTTGGCGTTCATGGGTTGCTCCTAAGTGGAAGTAGTCCGGCTTCCAGGGTGGGTTTGATGATGGCGAAATTGGGCGAAACATCGAAGTCACGCGGAGCGAACAGGCTGTGGTGCCGCACATGGAGGATTTCCGCTACGCAGCCGGGGCACTGAGGTTCCGCGGATGGCGCGGCGTCAATGGGCGGAAGCACGGGATAGCGGATCGTTTCAAAGGCTTGGGCGATCAGCGTCGAGCAGATGGCACGGGTCGGGTCGCCGCTGCCCAGGGCGAGCATGCGGCGGCGCCAGCGCACGGGCACGGGCGGCGTGGGCAGCAGGTATCGGGCCAAGTCAATCACGTTCTTCAAGTCGTACTGATGGCCCAGCCGGGCCACCGCCGAGCCGATCAGGGTGTCGATCTCGGCAGCGGTCAAGCCCACTGGCCGACAGACCCGGGTGTGCAAATCGGCGAACTCGGCCACGCTGACCAGGCGCACTCCTTCGCGTAGATCGGCTTCGAGAAAGCAGCGAGGCCGCCCTTCGGCGTCGAGTGGCCTGCCGGCCGAGCCGACAAACAGCGCCGCGTGTGACCACGTGGATTGCGTCAGGTACTTGATGGCGACGCTGAACCGGCTCTGCCCTTCGACCAGCAGCACGTCGCCTGGCCGCAGACAGGCCATGAGAAGGCATGGATCGGTCGGCGGCGCTACGCTATGCACGTGGTGGGGCCGGCTGAGGTAGCGGCTCAGTCCTTCCCCACAGCGGCGCGCGATGCTGTCCAAGACGCTTCCCACGGCGTCACCCGGTCGAAACGAAAGTTAACTTCGGCCGGGGCATCGCTCAGAACCTCGTCGTCAGTTGCGTGAGCCAGGCCGGTGAATGTTCGACAAGCCATGCTTCCATCGGCTTGTCGGCACCCGTCAGGATCAGAATGGCCAGGGCAACCATGATCGCGCCCAACAGGACTTTCCCCGCCTTGCCGGCCTGCAGGAGCTTGGATCGCGTGCGGCCGATGGCGCTACGCGACACATAGGCCAGTACTACCAGAGGCAATGCTGCCCCAACGCCGAATACCGCCATCATCGAGCCCGCTTGTGCCAGGTTCGTGCCTTGGCTAGCGAGGACGATGGCCGCGCCGAGCGTCGGCCCCACGCAGGGACTCCAAACCAGTCCGAGCACCAGGCCCACCACGAACTGCCCCGTCAGACCGTCCAGTTGGACACGCGCAAGCAAGTTGTTCCCAGCATTGCCGATGCCTGCCGTCAGCGACGCAAACCGCTGCTGGAGAGCGCTGGACATGAGCACCACTCCTAACATTCCCAGGACGACCGCGCCCACGCCCCGGAAGATCGTTGTATCGATGCCGAGCGAGGCACCTGCCCAGGCCAGCGCCGTGCCGACAATGGCATAGGACAACGCAAGGCCGCCCGCCAGGGCCAGCGGTGCGTGCCGGTGGGCGTTGACTGCCGAGCCAATCAGGACCGGCACGATGGGCAGGACGCAGGGCGATAGCGTGGAGAGCACCCCGGCGAGCAAGCCGAGGCCGTAAGAACCAAGTCCGAGAGTCATCAGCGCGTGGTCTTCTGAATCAGGCTCTCGATGCCGGCCTCGGTGGTATCACCCACGGAGCGGGCCACTTCCTGGGCGCCCTTGAAGCCCACCAGCGTGCTTTGCATGCTGACCTTGAAGGCCCGGACGATGCTCTTTTCGCTGTCAAAGTCTACGGTCAGCACGGTCACGTCCTTATAGGCGGGCTGCTTCATCAGCTTTTCCAAGATCGGCTTCTGCGCCTTGCAAGTCGGGCACCACGTCGCGCTCACGTCCACCACCACGGGCTGATCGGCTTGTGTCAGCCGGTCGAACTCGGTCTGACTGAATGGTTTGATCTCGCCGGCGCTGGCGATGCTGGCGAGCGCGGAGAGTGCGAGAAAGGCGGCGGTCATGCGGAATTTCATAGGCGTAGTCCTTGAAGAAGGGGGAGAACCGCCCAAGGCGACGGCGCGCAGGGGCGAACTTGGCCGCGAAGAACGGTGGCTGTTCATTTAGAGGCTGGGAGTCGTTAAAGCGGTTCGCAACCGAACGGAAATATCTGCACGGCGGCGCTACTCCACCCGTCCGCGTTTTCACGAAGCCCGACTTTTTGAGCCTGCCGCGAACCGTTTTGGCGGCCGCGCCCCTCTTATTGGCGGGAAGGGGCAGAACGCTCGTCTAGGGCGGGCAACCTCGCCATCCCCCAGTTATTCCCATCGCACCGTTCTCTGGTGACAGGAGCGCATCATGTATTGCAGCACTTCCGTGACAGCGCAGTTGGTTCGCGGTGTTTTGGCCGTGGCATCTATGGCAGGTGGCATCGTGCTAACCCCTCACTTCTGGCCGGCAATGGGGCTGTTCGGCTTGGCCATCTACTTCATGCGGGGTTGTCCAGCCTGCTGGCTTGTGGGGTTGATGGAGGCGATTCGGGTTCGCAACAAGCGCAAACGGCAGCATGGACGGCCATGTTTCTTGCCCGGGGAACGAGTTCGATGAGCATCACTTCACGCTCGCTGATCTTCTAGCTACAACCCTGTAAAATGGCAGTTGGGTGTTAGTTGCATGTCGCAGCGGGACAGGTTCATGCGTCGGTCGGGCCGCCACGCGGAGTTTTGACGACCATGAATCGCCACACCACGCGGCAGGATCTACCGCGCGCCCAACTTCTGGCCGAGCGCGCTTTCGCCACCCTCGAACGTTTCCTGCACATAGAAGCCGCTAGCGGCATCGTGCTCTTGATAGCCGCCGCCGTGGCACTGATCTGGGCCAATTCTCCGTTTGCGCCCGGCTATCACGCGCTCTGGCATCTGCCGGTGTCACTTGGCATCGGCAGCCTCACTGTCTCCCAGTCGCTGCACTTCGTGATCAACGACGGCCTGATGACCATTTTCTTCCTGGTCGTGGGCATGGAAATCCGCCGCGAAATCCATGAAGGCGCCTTGAGCAATCTGCGCCAGGCCAGCCTGCCTATCATGGCGGCGCTGGGCGGCGTGGCCGTGCCCGCGCTGATCTATGTGGCCTTGAATACCGACCCATCTCGCTTGCAGGGTTGGGCCGTGCCCACGGCCACCGACATCGCCTTCGCCGTGGGCGTGCTCGCCCTGCTGGGCCGGAGCATTCCGGGCAACGTGCGCGTCTTTCTACTGGCGCTGGCGATCATCGACGACATCATCGCGCTGTTCTATTCGGGCGGCCTGGACCTGTCGGGATTTCTCGTCGCCGCGATGGGCATCCTCGTGGTGCTGGGATTTCAGCGCATGGGCGTCGGCTCGGCCTTCGCCTACGTGCTGCCTGGCGCCATCGTCTGGACCGGCCTGTTGATGACCGGGGCGCATCCAACATTGGCAGGTGTCGTTCTCGGTATGCTCACGCCGGTGCTTTCGCGGCCCACGCGTGAACACCCGCTGGACATGGTGGCGTACGCGGCGCAGAAGCTGCGCAACCACGATGACGCCAACGATACGCACCACCTTGCCATGCCGCTCAAGCAATTGCGGCTGGCCCAGCGCGAGCTGCTGCCCCCTGTGGTGCGCGTACAAACGGCGCTGCACCCTTGGGTGGCGTTTGGAATTATGCCGCTGTTCGCGCTAGCCAACGCAGGTGTGAGCATGGACGGCATTGACCTGTCCGCCGCAGGCCCGCAGTGGGTGATGGCCGGCGTCGGCCTGGCACTGCTGCTGGGCAAGCCGTTGGGCGTGGTCGGCGTGAGCTGGCTGATGGTCCGCTTGGGCTGGTGCCGGCTACCACCCGGCGTGTCGTGGGGCGGTATCGTCCTCATTGGCCTGCTTGCGGGCGTGGGCTTCACGATGTCGATCTTCATTGCCATGCTCGCGTTCGACAATGAAACCCTGCTGGGCGCGGCCAAGTTGGGCGTGCTGGCAGGGTCGTTGCTGGCAGCCTTGCTGGGGTTGGCTTGGGGCGCGATGTATCGGCGCACCACAAAAGCCGCGTGATGATCGTGCACGGCACGAAGCAAGGATGGAAGCCAAGCCCGTTTTTGCCTTCATCAGGCGAAATGCTTTAAAATCACCGACTTTGCATTCATCCGCAGTCAATTGGAGTTTTTGCCGGTGTAAGTCTCATTCTCGCTGCGAGCCAGCTTCTCTCCCATTTCTTTCTTGCTCGCACGAGGCTGCGCGTCCGTTTGACTGCGTCTTGCCGCCCCCTTTTTTGCGTAGGGGTGGCTTTCTATTCCGGGTTCGGAAAGACGCTTTCGCGCCTGTGTCCGTTCCAGCCCGTGGCTGAGTCTTCTCTCGGAATAGAACAATGATCAAATCCTTTCGCCAGGACTGGCTGTCCAACGTCCGCAACGATCTGCTTGCAGGCATCGTCGTCGCGCTGGCATTGATTCCCGAAGCCATCGCTTTTTCCATCATCGCGGGCGTCGATCCCAAGGTCGGCCTCTACGCCTCCTTCAGCATCGCCACGATCATCGCCTTTGCCGGCGGGCGGCCCGGCATGATCTCAGCCGCCACGGGCGCCATGGCTCTGCTCATGGTCACTCTGGTCAAGGAGCACGGCCTGCAATACTTGCTGGCCGCCACCGTGCTGACCGGCGTGCTCCAGATCGTCGCGGGCTGGCTCAAGCTCGGTGCGCTGATGCGCTTCGTCTCGCGCTCGGTCATCACCGGCTTCGTCAATGCGCTGGCCATCCTGATTTTCATGGCCCAGTTGCCCGAACTGACCAATGTGACATGGCATGTCTATGCCATGACGGCGGCGGGCTTGGGCATCATCTACCTGTTTCCCTACATCACCAAGGCCGTGCCGTCCCCATTGGTAGCCATCGTGGTGCTGACCGCCGTGGCGATCTTCCTTGGCCTAGACATCCGCACCGTGGGCGACATGGGCCAGTTGCCTGACAGCCTGCCGGTGTTCCTGCTGCCCGATGTGCCGCTGAACCTGGAGACGCTCAAGATCATTTTCCCGGTGTCGGCCACCCTGGCAGTGGTGGGCCTGCTGGAATCCATGATGACGGCCTCCATCGTCGATGACCTGACCGATACGAACAGCAACAAGAACCGCGAATGCGTGGGCCAGGGCGTGGCGAACATCGCGACTGGCTTTCTCGGCGGCATGGCAGGCTGCGCCATGATCGGCCAGTCGGTCATCAACGTGAAATCGGGCGGCCGGGGTCGGTTGTCCACGCTCGCCGCCGGTGTGTTCCTGCTGCTGATGGTGGTGTTCATCGGCGACTGGGTGGCACGCATCCCGATGGCCGCGCTGGTCGCGGTGATGATCATGGTGTCCATCGGCACCTTCAACTGGGCCTCGATCCGAAATCTGCGAGAGCACCCCAAGAGTTCCAGTGTGGTGATGCTGGCCACTGTCGCCATGACGGTGGGCACCCACGACCTGGCTAAGGGCGTGCTGGTCGGCGTGCTGCTGTCTGGCTTCTTCTTCGCCCACAAGGTGGGGCGGATCTTCCATGCGTCCTCGCGCACGGAGGACGAAGGCCGCATGCGCACCTACACCATCACCGGCCAGGTGTTCTTCGCGTCGGCCGAGCGTTTCGTCAACACCTTCGATTACAAAGAGGTCATCGACAAGGTATGCATCGACGTCAGCCGTGCCCACTTCTGGGACATCACTGCCGTCAGTGCGCTGGACAAGGTGGTCATCAAGTTCCGGCGCGAAGGTACTGAAGTGGAGGTGATCGGCCTGAACGAGGCCAGCGCCACGATGGTGGACAAGTTTGCTGTCCACGACAAGGACGGCGCTGCCGACATGCTTGCGGGCCATTGAAAGGAGAACGAATCATGAAGAACGAGAACAAGGTGCTGGCCTGCGTCGATCAATCCAGGTATGCGGACTATGTGGCTGACTGCGCGGCATGGGCGGCACACCGTATGAATGCGCCCCTGGAGTTTTTGCATGTCATCGACAGCCACCCAGAGCGAGGAATGGGCGATGACCGCAGCGGTGCGATCGGTATCGACGCCCAGGAAAGTCTGCTGGCCAAACTGTCAGCAGAGGATGAAACCCGCGCCAAGAGCGCACGGGAACAAGGCCGCTTGTTCCTAAATCGGCTGCGTGAGCGGGCGATGGCCATCGGGGCCACCGATGTCGATGTGCGCCAGCGTCACGGCGATTTGGAAGAAACTGTCGTAGAGCAGGCGAAGGGCGTACGACTACTGGTACTGGGCCGGCGCGGCGCCGACGCGGCCACATCGCAGCGTAGTGAATTGGGGCACCATGTGGAGCACATGGTTCGCGCGCTGAATCGGCCTATCCTGACCGTGACCGAAGATTTCAAGGCACCCCAGCGAGTGATGATCGCTTTTGACGGCGGTGTCGTCACGCGGCGCGGAGTTGAAATGGTGGCGGGCAGTCCATTGTTTCGCGGCTTGCCCATTCTGTTGCTGATGTCAGGCACGCAACGCAAAGATGCATCCAAGTCACTGGAGTGGGCCAGGGGCGCCTTGGAGGTGGCGGGCTTCGAGGTGACGTCTTCTATGACGCCAGGTGAGGCGCAGGAAGTCATTGTTCGGACAATACAAGAGCAGGCCATTGATATGTTGATCATGGGGGCATTCGGGCATTCGCCACTGCGCAGTTTGGTGGTTGGCAGCAAGACAACCGAGCTTTTGAAAGCCTCAACAATTCCCACCTTATTGCTGAGATAGCACGGAACGCCAAATACGATGAATGCTGTGAGTGTGAAAGGCATTAAATCAACCCGCCGTTCCACCATTGGCTTAAAGCCAGCAATTACATAGTGAACGTCGGATGACCACGAGCCATTAGCGGATGTTGGAGTGTGAGTGTTTGACGGGTCGCGGTTGCGACGTTCATTCCAACTGCTGAAATGTTCTTTGGGCTCAAGCAGGATAGGGGAGGATTTTCACTTCTTTCGCCGCGCATTCCGAATGCGATGCGCCATGGAACCTGAATAGGATTGAGGAGAACTGCTCATGGAATTGCGGCACCTTCGCTGTTTTGTTGCATTAGCCGAAGAATTGCACTTCACACGCGCTGCAGAGCGATTACACATTGAACAGCCACCACTGTCCCGCACCATTAAGGAACTTGAAGACGAACTGGGAACATTGCTTTTTGATCGTGATCGGCGAGGAACGCGTCTGACTCCAGCGGGCACTGTGTTCTTGCAGGATGTTCGAAGGCTTTTCACTGTTCTGGATCAGGCCAGAGAAAACGTCAAAGCTGTCGCGGCGGGCCTCAATGGTAGTCTGCGGATTGCTATATCAGACGGCACCGTAGACCAGCGCCTGTCTGCGTTCCTCGCGGACTGCCGAGAGGAAGAGCCAGAGATTGAAATACGGCTTTCTGAGGTTCCATTGGCTGAACAGATACGCGGACTGCGGTCTGGCGATTTCACTATTGGATTTGCACATACAGCTGATGTCGAGAATGATATTGTTGCCGAACCCATCTGGCGAGACCCCTTGGTAATTGCTGTTCCGGCCAGGCACGAGTTGCTTGCCCACAAGGAGGTTCCACTTCAGGAGATCGGGGATCACCCCCTGGTCTTGTGTGACCCTCGGGTGTGTGAAGGTTACTGCCGCGAGCTATCAAGGTTGCTGCGACCACTGGAGAGAGAACCAAATATTGTCGGACACGCATCCTCGTTGGACATGATGCTCACACTGGTCGGGGCTGGATACGGTCTCGGCTTCACCACAGCCGCCAGACTTGCGGTCAGCCGGCGCGCCGATGTCGTTGCTCGTCCTTTGGCCGTAGATTCGGCCGTGATTACCACCTACCTACTCCGGCCTCGAAGAGACACGCCGAGCCCTCCGTTGGAGCGCTTCATTGCTCGCCTGCGCTCGCAGGTGGACGGATAGAAGCCCTTTCCGATGGGGCGTCAGCCTGCATCGGCATGCAGATTGCGTTCCGTTGCAGTCATCAGTTCGGTGCCGCTCATTTTGAGCGCTGCGGCAACTTTCAAGATTACGGCCAGCGAGGGCAAGTGTTCCCCTCGCTCGATCTTGCCCATATGTGAACGCTCAATCCCGGCCCGCGCGGCCAACTCCTCCTGCGCAATACCCTGATCCACACGAAACGTACGCACGGCCTTGCCGAAAGCCAGGGCTGGCTCGGCCTCAAATCTGGTTGTACCCGGAGGACGCCCTCGTTGAACAGTACGCTTCTGCATTAACAGAAGCGTCGATCAGGCACAAAAATTTAACCACGTTAAATTTAACTCATTAGTATCATGTCGCGTTGTCTTCGCAATCGACACTCTCCGTGGGGACTTTCATGCACGATGCCACCAGTCCGCCCCCCCGTCTCAGACTTGCCGTAGCACCGGGCGTACCGTCATCACACCTTTCGGCGCTTCTCGCGCGACAGCGCGCGGAAGAGCCAGACGTCACCCTCTCGTTCTTCGAGGTTGCAGGGGACGTCCTGCTTGATGGGCTTCTTGAAGGCCGCTACGACGTCGGAATGTCGCTTCAGGGGGATCGCGACCCGGCTCTCAAAACGCAGCTCTTGTGGACGGAGACTATGGCCGTCGCCATGCCGCCTCGGTCCCGCTTGGTCGACAAGGCGAAGCTCACCATCGCCGATCTCCAGGACTATCCCGTCTATCGCTGGCAGGCAGAGGCCTGTCCGCTTCTGAATGAGAGGCTGGCCTCCCTCATGCCAGCAGACCAGAAGAGCATCCGGCGGGTGGTTTCTTTCGAGATGCTGGCGCTATGGGTTGCAGCGGGCTACGGCATCGGGGTATCTGCGCGATCGCGCATCGAGCGTGCCCATGGATGGGGAATCACCATGCGACCGCTCGCCGACGGCCCCTATGAAATCGTGACCTATCTGCAGCGGCCCCACGCGCAAGCCGAACCCGTTGCGGAGCGGTTCGAGCGCAGAGCGATGCAAGTCACCGGGACTGGCGCCACGTAGTGGCGCCCCTATGGCCGAGGTCATGGCCCCGGCTATAGGTCGAAATGGGGTTAGGCCCCCTCAAGCACTACTGCGCTATCTACCAGCCGACGGACGCTCAGCCGCACATCTTCGGGGATGGGCCGCATGGCAATGGCCTCGGGCGCATCCTCATGGCGCTGGTAGCCGCCCATGATGACCCGGATGATCGCGGGCACGTTGGTCGGCGTGACCGCATCGATGGCCGCACGATCCCCCAGGTCGGGGTGTGGCTGGGTCAGCATGCGGTACAGGTCCCAGGAATCCGCGTGTGGGCACTGGTTCATGAGCACCTGGGCCAGCTTGTGCTTGAGCGGCACCAGTTGCCAGTCGGGAACCCTCTGCCCCCGGTTGCCCAGGCTGATCGACAGCAGCTTGCCGGCTTTCAGCTCGCGGTTGATCTGGTCCTTGGATTTCCCGGCCAGCTTGCCGAACAGCGGGACCGGCAGATTGTTCGGCGACTCGTAGATGGCAAGCATTTCTTCGCGCTCACGCTGGATCGCGGAGACTTCCGGCTCCGGGGCATGCATCGGAGGCGGCGGCACCTGTGACAGCCGCTGGAACGTGATTCCGCCGCTGTTGGGAGTCACGACGATGGGCGTGGCCACCACGGGTGGCACGCCGGTGACAGCGGGCTCGGCCGCCGTGGGGGCCGCACCCAGCGCTTCCTCCACTTCCGCCATCGCCGGCACCCCGTCGATGCGGATGGTCAGGTGCGCGCTCGCGGCTTCCACTTCACCCTGTTCGAGCAGGTCGAGACGGTCTGCCCAGTCCTGCATCATGCGGCGCCGCGGCTCCACGTACTTGGCGTGGTTGTAGGCCGAGCTGACCTTGTTCGGGTCGGAGTGCGAAAGCTGCGCGTCCACCCAAATCTTCGGGTAGCCGATCTCGTTGAGTGCCGTCGAGATGGTGCCGCGGATGCCGTGGCCGGTCAGGCGCCCCTCGTAGCCCATGAGCTGCACGGCCTTGTTGAGGGTGTTCTCGCTGATGCGCTTCTTGAGTTCGCTGCGATGCGACAGCAGGTACTTCTGCGCCGGCCGCATTACGCCCAGGAGATAGCGCACGATCTCGATGGCCTGCAGGGACAGGGGCACGATGTAGGGCGGCACGTCCTGCGGCCGCTTGCCGGCCTTGCGCATTTCGTCCTGAAGCTGCTTGACGACCTGCGGCGGGATGATCCACAAGCCGCGGTCGAGGTCGAATTGCTCAGGTTCGGCCAGCCGCAACTCGCCCGTGCGCACCCCCGTCAGGAACAGCAGCCGGACGCCAAGCTGGGTCTGCCAGCCGCGGGGGTTGTAGCGCCGGAGCTTCTGAAGGAACTCGGGCAGCTCGGGCAGGTGCAGATAGGGGTTGTGGGCCACCGGGGGCTTGGGCTCGGCCACCACATCCAGGTCCGCGGCCGGGTTGACTTCCAGCCCCTCGGCGATGACCAGGGCATAGCGGAACATCTGGTTGAACCAGGTGCGGACCTTCTCGGCGGTGGTGAACGCCTTGCGTTTCTCGATCGCCGCCACGACGCCCACGAGCTGGGGCCGACGAATGTCGTAGATCGACATCTTCCCCAGGGTAGGCAGCACGTCCTTGTTGAAGATGCGCAGGATCTGCGACAGCGTGCTCTGACGGCCTTCCTTGAGTTCCTTGCGGCGATGCTCGACCCAGGCGTCGAAGACGTTCTTGAAGGTGTATTCGCCCGCCAGCTTGGCCGCGTGCCGCCGCTGGTCGCGTTCGATTTGGGGATCAATGCCCTTGGCGAGCAGAACCTGGGCCTTGTCCCGCTCGGCGCGGGCCTCGCGCAGGCTGAGAGCGGGATAGCTGCCCAGAGACATGCGCTTTTGCTTGCCCAACCAGCAGTAACGGAAGATCCACGACTTGCCGCCTGCGGCAGAGACCATCAGGCTCAGGCAGTCGTTGTCGTAGAGGGTGTAGCGCTTGCCGGCGGTCTTGGCCTGCCGGACGATCAGATCAGAGAGTGCCATTTCGAGGCTCCTAAGTGATGACTTAGGCCTATGCTCGTCATGGTTCCCGCTCAGCCCCAGCAACTATCCGGAAGCCGTCTCACCCATATTCCTGTGCCTACATTGGCGCCTAAAAAAGGCTGGCTGTGGGTGGATTTCCGTGGCGCTCGCTGGAATGAAAAGAGGGGCCGAAGCCCCTCTTTTCAACGACTTACAGACGTCAGTAGAAGTCTGTAGATCATAACTTGGAGCGGGAAACGAGACTCGAACTCGCGACCCCGACCTTGGCAAGGTCGTGCTCTACCAACTGAGCTATTCCCGCGTCGTGATGGGTGCCATTCTAGCGATTTCAAAAACCGCGTCAACCCCTTGATTCAAAAAAACTTTTACTTCTGCTCCGAACCTTCGCGCAGGTGCGGCCAGGCCGCCAGCAGATAGTGCGCCATCGACCACAGTGTGAGCCCCGCCGCCACCAACAGCAGTGCATAGCCGAGGATCACCCAGAAGGTCACCGCTGGCGGGTTGCCCAGCAGGATCACCAGCGCCAGCATCTGCGCTGCGGTTTTCCACTTGCCCAGGTTGGACACGGCCACGTGTGCCCGCGCGCCCAGCTCGGCCATCCACTCGCGCAGTGCCGAAACCACGATTTCACGGCCTATGATCACCGCTGCCGGCAGGGTAAGCCAGAAATTGGCATGGGTCTGTACCAGCAGCACCAGGGCCACCGCCACCATCAGCTTGTCGGCCACCGGGTCGAGGAAGGCACCGAACGGCGTGCTTTGCTGCAGGCGACGCGCCAGGTAGCCGTCCAGCCAGTCGGTGGCAGCGGCAACCGCGAACACGCTGCTGGCGGCCATGTAACTCCACTGGTACGGCATGTAGAACAGCAGAATGAAGCACGGGATGAGCAGGACGCGTAGAACGGTGAGCAAGTTTGGAATATTCATCGGTACGACTGGCCGCAAGTTGAGCCGGCATTCTACTCGCTATGCAGGCTGGCATAAATTGATTCGGCAAGCTTTTTGCTGATGCCGGGCGCTTTGGCAATTTCATCGATACTGGCGCGGTTGAGCTCCTGCAGGCCGCCGAAATGTTTCAGCAGGTCGCGGCGGCGCTTTGGCCCTACCCCAGCAACATCTTCCAGGCTGGACACCCGCCGCGCCTTGCCACGCCGGGCGCGATGGCCGGTGATGGCAAAGCGGTGTGCTTCGTCACGGATCTGCTGGATCAGGTGCAAGGCCGCAGAATCGCCCTTGAGGGTGAATTCGTGGTGCACGTCGTTCAGGTACAGGGTTTCGAAACCGGCCTTGCGCGTGACGCCCTTGGCGACACCCAGCAGGGTCAGTTCGCTGAAACCCAGCTCCTGCATCACATCGCGGGCCATGTTCAGCTGGCCTTTGCCACCGTCCACCAGCAGCACGTCGGGCAGTTTGCCCTCGCCGTCCTTGATACGCCCATAGCGGCGGGTCAGGGCCTGGTGCATGGCGGCGTAATCATCGCCAGCGGTGATGCCTTCGATATTGAAGCGGCGGTAGTCGGACTTGATCGGCCCCTCGGGGCCGAACACCACGCAGCTGGCTACGGTGGCTTCGCCACTGGAGTGACTGATGTCGTAGCACTCCAGGCGCTGCGGCACTTCGTCCAGGCCCAGGACCTCGGCCAGGGCCTCAAAGCGGGCCGCCATGTGCTGACGGTTGGCCAGCCGAGCGTTGAGCGCCTGCTCGGCGTTGGTCACGGCCAGTTGCTGCCAGCGGGCACGGGTGCCCCTTACCCGGTGGCTGATGGTCAGCTCGCGCCCACGCAACGTGTGCAGGGCCTCGGTAATGGCGGCGAAGTCTTCGTGCACAACGTTGACGATCAACTCGCCTGGCAATTCGCGCTCTGCATTGCCCAGGTAGTACTGGGAAAGAAAAGCGGCCATGACCTCGGCCAGGTCTTCCTCAATGCCCACCTGCGGGAAGAAGTTCTTGCTGCCCAGTACCCGCCCACCGCGCACGCTGATCAGGTGCACGCAGGCGCCACCCGGGTTGACGAAGGCAGCGATGACATCGACATCACCTGTGCCACCTTCGATGTACTGCTGGTCCTGCACGCGGCGCAGCAGGCTGATCTGGTCGCGCAGTTCGGCGGCCTTTTCGAAATCGAGGGCCATGGCGGCTTTCTCCATTTCGGCATTCAATTCATTGCCCAACTGCTGGCTGCGCCCTTCCAGAAACATCACCGAATGGCGCACGTCCTCGGCATATTCCTGGGCGCTTACCAAGTCGGTGCACGGCCCTTTGCAGCGCTTGATCTGGTACTGCAGGCAGGGCCGGGTGCGGTTGGCGTAATAGCTGTCTTCGCACTGGCGCACGGAAAAGGCCTTCTGCAACAGGCCGAGGCTTTCACGTATGGCGCCGGCGCTGGGGTATGGGCCGAAGTAACGGCCCTTGGCCTTTTTCGCGCCCCGATGAATACCCAGGCGGGGAAACTCCCCGTCAGACAAGAACACGTAGGGGTAGGACTTATCGTCGCGCAGCAGGATGTTGTAGGGCGGCCGCCATTCCTTGATCAGGTTCTGCTCCAGCAGCAACGCCTCGGTTTCATTGGCGGTGATGGTGGTCTCGACCTGGGCGATGCGCGCAACCAGCGCGGCGGTCTTGGGGGCCAGGCCGGTCTTGCGGAAATAGCTGGCCAGGCGCTTTTTCAGGTTCTTGGCCTTGCCCACATACAGCAGGCGGGCGTCGCCGTCGAACATCCGATAAACGCCGGGGCGACCACTGCAGGTCGCCAGGAATGCGCTGGCATCAAAAACTTGGGACATGAGGTTTACAGGCTTGCGTCAACCATACCGTGGCGAACGGCCAGCAAGGTCAATTCGACGTCGCTGGTGACCGAGAGTTTTTCAAAGATCCGATAACGGTAAGTATTGACGGTCTTGGGCGAGAGGCACAACTTGTCGGAGATGATCTGCACTTTCTGGCAACCGACGATCATCAGGGCGATCTGGATTTCCCGCTCGGACAAGGCGTCGAACGGCGAGCCTTGTGGCTGGAACGGCTTGAGCGCCAGCTGCTGGGCGATCTGCGGGCTGATGTAGCGCTGGCCGGCAAATGCCAGGCGGATGGCCTGGACCATTTCATCGAGCCCTGCGCCCTTGGTCAGGTAACCGGCAGCGCCGGCCTGCAGCAAGCGCGTGGGGAACGGGTCTTCCTCGCACACGGTGACTGCAACCACTTTGATGTCCGGGTGGCTGCGCAACAGTTTGCGAGTGGCTTCCAGGCCGCCGATGCCGGGCATTTTCACGTCCATCAGCACCACATCTGGCTTCAGCTCACGGGCCAGCTTGAGCGCCGACTCGCCCGAGTCCCCCTCACCCACCACCTGCAGGCCGTCAATGTCGGCCAACATGCGCGTAATACCGGTTCGTACCAGATCGTGATCATCGACGACTAAGACCCTAATCAAGCACACACCTCATCAGCAGGGCGATTGGATCCCGCCACCTTAACAAAATTTTTCACAGTGGGCCTAACGCATTACTTCCGTCAGAAACGTCCGACGCTCAACTGTGAGAATCCATACTGTTTACCGGGGTTTAACATGACCCGTCAAGCGCGCCAGCAGGTAGGCAACGTGCCGGCTGATCGTCGATATGGATCCTTGATGCCTGCGCCGTTCGCGCTGGACACGCCAGCGCCTGGCGATCACTCGATAGCGCGCTGCATACGCACGAAGCAATCGTCTTCACCCATCTCGATAAACCCATGGCGCTGATAAAGGCGGCGTGCCGGATTGCTGCGAAACACCATCAGCCTGAGCAGCGGCAACTGCCGCTGCCTGGCCCACAGTGCCAACTGCTCCAGCACCAAACTGCCAACACCGCGCCCGCGGTGCTCGGGGAGCAAATGCAACTCGCGGATGAACAGGGCCTGGCGGTCCTGGCTGAGGCTGCAGTAACCCAGCACCGCGGTGCCATCTGCCACCAACCACTGCTCGCGCCAGCCCCAGGCCTGGTCGAAGGCGTCTTCCACCCAAAGCAGACCGTATTGGCCGTAATAAGGCAGCATGGCGCGGCGAGTCAGGTCGCGGGCGAAGGTGCAGTGGCTGGTAGTGGCAGGGATCAGTTGCAGGCACATGTCAATCAACGCTCACGGTCGCGGTTGACGTTGTGCCCGGGGCTGGCCAGCAGGGCAGCCCCAGGCACCGATGCATGGAGGCGATCAGTAGGTTCGCCAGGTTGGCGAGGGGCCGGGTCAGGCCTCAGGCTGCTCGCCAGCAGGCTCGGCGGCAGGGGCGGCAGCTTGTGCCTTGGCCTTCGCCCGGTTACGGCGTTCCTGGCTGCGGTGCCGCGCAGCCTGCTGCTTGGCATGCAGTGCCTGTGCAGCAGTCACGGTACCCGCTGCTTGGCCACTGAGGTCCAGGCGCGGTGCATTTTCGACCATGCTGGCCCAGTACCGGGCGCCGCGGCACCAGGTGGAAATACCCAGCTTCAGCTGTTCACGGGTAAGCCCGAGCAGCTCCAGGTGTTGCTCGGCATCCTTGAAGATGCCTTCTTTGAGCGGCACCTTGGGGGCCGGGTTGACCGGGAAGGCCAGGGGAAAATGCTTCTGCAAAGGCCAGATCGCAGCGACCGCCGGATCCTGTTCGCGCGGCTTCGCCTGCGGGGACGGCTTGCGCTTTGGCTGTTTCGCGCTTTCGGCCTTTACCTGCTGTTTCTCCGCCCGCAGGCGGTCGCGTAGCTCTGCTAGTTGTTCAAAACCCATCGTTCAATTCACTGCTTGTGGTTGATTGCGGGGTGCAAGGATAACCCATGCAGCCACCCCAGTGTTTGCAGGTCATCTTTCCATCAGCTGAATACCCACAACACCCGCGTTGGTTTGCCGGTCAGGTTGGCATAACGAAAGCTGGCATGTGGCTGCAGCTGGAAACTGTCATTGGCGCGCAGGGTAACGGGCTCACCGCCGTCGAGCCACACGGTCAATTCGCCTTCGAGCACGAAACACCCCTGCTCTGAACTGTCGTCCAGGTACTCCTCGCCGCTGCTCGCCCCAGGTTCAAGGTGGCTATCGAGCATGGAGAAGGCGCCACTGATGCTGGGCGATGCCAGCACGTCGGTGATGCCACCGGCCAGGTGCAAGGTGCGGCGCTCGTGCGGGCGGGTGACCCAGCCGAGCTCGCGGGGCTTGGCCAGCTTGTAGAAGTAGGCAGTCGACACACCGAGCTCTTCGCTGATGGCCGTCAGGTCGGCGACGGTCGGGCGCGAAACACCGCGCTCGACCTGGGACAGGAACCCCACCGAGCGGCCGATACGCTGGGCCAGCTCGCCAAGGGTCAGGCCCTTGAACTTGCGCAGATCGCGAATCAGTACTGCCAGGCCTTCGATTTCTTCGTGCACTTTCATAGTTGAATCGCGACGTTCGGACGGAAAAACAATGCCCTGAAAAGTACAGGATTCAACCTGCAAAGCAAAATGCTTCCAGGCCTTGCGCGCGCCAGCCAGGCAAACCGGGGCCGCTTTGCAGCCCCGCTGAGGCTACCTGCCGCTCAGCGAACAGCCTCATACGTGAGGTCGAGGCATTTGCGCGCCTTTGCCACCAGCTCGTCGATCTCGGCAAGGCTGATCACCAAAGGCGGCGCGATGATCATGGTGTCGCCCACCGCGCGCATGATCAGGCCGTTGTCGAAGCAGTGCTGGCGGCAGATCATGCCCACGCCTTTGCCTGGGTAGCGGGTGCGGCTGGCCTTGTCTTTTACCAACTCGATCGCGCCCAGCATGCCCAGGCCACGCACCTCACCGACCAACGGGTGGTCGGCCAGCTCACGCAGGCGCTGCTGCAGGTAAGGCGCAGTCTTGTCCTGCACCTGCGTGATGATCTGATCGTCGCGCAGGATGCGCAGATTCTCCAGCGCCACCGCCGCGGCCACCGGGTGGCCGGAATAGGTAAAGCCGTGGTTGAAATCGCCACCTTCGCTGACGACCCGCGCCACCTCGTCACGCACGATCACACCGCCCATCGGTATGTAGCCCGAAGTCAGGCCCTTGGCGATGGTCATCAGGTCGGGCTCAAGGTCATAGTAGTCAGTACCGAACCACTGCCCGGTGCGGCCAAAGCCGCAGATCACTTCATCGGCCACGAACAGGATGTCGTACTTGGCAAGGATCTGCTTGACCTTTGGCCAGTAAGTGTCCGGCGCAATGATCACGCCCCCGGCACCCTGGATCGGCTCGGCGATGAAGGCTGCGACGTTGTTTTCGCCCACCTCCAGAATCTTGCGCTCCAGTTGCTCGGCGGCCCACACGCCGAAGTCGGCCTCGGTCATGTCGCCGCCTTCGCCGAACCAGTACGGCTGCGGGATATGCACGATATCCGGGATCACCCCGCCCTGCTGGTGCATGCCGCTCATGCCCCCCAGGGCAGCGCCTGCCACGGTAGAGCCGTGGTAGCCGTTGATGCGGCCGATGATCACCTTCTTGTCGGGCTGGCCTTTCAGCGCCCAGTAGTGGCGCACCATGCGCAGCACGGTGTCATTGCCTTCGGAACCGGAGCCGGTGAAGAACACATGGTTCATGCCGGCCGGGGCCAGGTCGGCGATCGCCTTGGCCAGCTCCAGCGCCGGTGGATGCGCGGTCTGGAAGAACAGGTTGTAGTACGGCAGCTGCTTCATCTGCCGGCTGGCGACCTCGGCCAGCTCATCGCGGCCATAGCCGACCGCCACGCACCACAGGCCAGCCATGGCATCGAGGATCTTGTTGCCCTCGCTATCCCACAGGTATACGCCCTTGGCCTGGGTGATGATGCGCGGGCCTTTCTCGGCCAACTGTTTAACATCGCTGAACGGCGCCAGGTGGTGGTCGCGGCTAAGCGCTTGCCAGGCCTGGGTCTGCGAATTCTGTGCACTCATTGTCTTCACTCCGTCAGGTCGCGCAGGCGCGCTGCGCGGTGGGTTGCTTGCGGTTCTGGCGCAGCAGCGAGCGCTGGCGGCATGCCGCGCCAAACGCCTGGAACAGGGTCAGGTACTGCGGGTTGTCCATGACCTGGTACTCGGGGTGCCATTGCACGGCCAGGCTGAAGCCCTGGCCGTTGTCCAGCGAGATCGCCTCCACCAGGCCGTCGGGCGCCAATGCCTCCACCCTCAACCCCGGCGCCAGCACATCGATGCCCTGGCCGTGGATGGAGTTGACCTCGAACACTGCCGGCAAGCCCAGGCGTTCGAGCAAACCGCCTGGCTGCACATGCATGGTGTGGCGCGGGCCGTATTGCTTGGCAATTGGCTCGCCCGCGCCTTCGCGGTGGTCCATGAATGCGCCAGCCTCATGCACGTTCTGGTGCAGGGTGCCGCCCAGTGCCACGTTCATTTCCTGAAAACCACGGCAGATGCCCAGCACCGGCACGCCGGCGGCGATCGCCGCGCGCATCAGCGGTAACGTGGTGGCGTCCCGCAGCGGGTCATGCTGGGTGCCCTCGGCACTGGCCGCGCCGTGGTAGTGAAACGGCTCGATATTGGACGGCGAACCGGTAAAGATCAGTCCGTCTACCACCTCGAGGATGTCGGCGCTGTCGAGCAGCTCCCCCAGGCTGGGTATCACGATGGGCAGGCCGCACGCCGCCTTGGCTGCCGCACGTGCATACTTCTCGGCAATGGTCTGGGTGGCATGCTGCCCGCTCATGGTGGTGCAAGCGGTGATCCCGATCACGGGCACACGTGGCATAGCGTCCTCCGGCAATGGGTATTGCGCGTGGTTTAGGTTGGCAAGGGATGGGGGCGAACCGCAGGCGCTACAGGAACCAGCGATACTCGCGGGCATCGATGTGGCGCATGAAGTCCAGTTGCTCCTGGTACTTGTTTTCGCAGTAGACCATCACGAACTCGCTGCCCAGGCCTTGCTCCAGCACCGGGTGATGACGCATGGCGGCCAGGCCGCTGAGCGGGTCCTTGGGGAAGTCGATGCCGCTCTGGCGGTCGTTGTTCAGCGGGGCGATGGGCTCGACGCCCCGCTCCAGGCCGTACTCCATGCCGGTGAGAATGGCCGCCAGCACCAGGTACGGGTTGGCATCTGCGCCTGCCAGGCGGTGCTCGATGCGCAGGTTGCGCGGGTCGGATTCGGGGATGCGAATGCACGCATCACGGTCTTCGAAGCCCCAGCTGGCCTTGCTCGCGGCGTTGACCATGGCACCGTAACGGCGGTAGGCATTGTGGTTGGGGGCAAAAATCGGCATACAGTGCGGCAGCAGTTCCAGGCACCCCGCCACCGCATGGCGCAGCTTGCGCTGTTCGGCAGCGGCGAGCAGGTTGTTGCCGTCGTTGTCGTACAGGCTGACGTGCACGTGCATGCCGCTGCCTGGCGCATCCAGGTAGGGCTTGCTCATGAAGCTGGCGCGGTAGCCGTGCTTCAGGGCAATGCCCCGGGTACTGCGGCAGAACAGTGCCGACCAGTCAGCCGCGGCAAGGGCATCGTCGCTGTGCAAGAAGTTGATTTCGAACTGGCCTGGGCCCAGCTCGGCAGTGATCACGTTCGCCGGCACGCCTTGCTCATTGGCGCCATCGACCATTTCATGCAACACCGAGGAAAAGCGCGAGAGGCGCTCGATGTGCATGTTCGGCTGGTCGTCTGCGTCGCCGCTGGCAGTGTCACGCGGGTAACACGGCAAGCCGTTGTCCAGCGCGCGGTCGAACAGGTAAAACTCCAGCTCGAACGCCACCACCGGGCGTATCCCACGCCTGGCAAGGCGCTGCAGCACGCGGGCCAGCACTTCCCGTGGCTCGAACTCGATCGGCCTGGCGGTGCCGTCGGAGGTGATCAGCATCTGGGCGATCGGTTCTTTTTCCCAGCGCACCGGCTTCAGCGTACCTGGCACCAGCCGCCGTACAGCATCCGGGTCGCCGTCGGCAAAGCAGTAGTCACCTATGGGGTAAAGGCCGCCCTGGGTACCCAGCAGCACGCAGTTCTGCGGCAGCTTCAGCGGTGCCCCAGCTGCAACCTTTTCCAGCATGTCGATGGGGTAGCGCTTGCCGTAGAAATGCCCGGGAATGTCCAGCGCAATCAGGTCGACATAACGTATGGCCGGGTGCTGCGCCCGAAACGCACGCACTTCAAGCAGCAAATCCGCAGAGGGGGCACTCATGTTCTTGTCCTTGTGGGGTGAACCAACTCAAGTGAAGACTCGCCCTTGAATGCCGCCCGCGCTTGCAAGGGCTTCAACCTCTGGCACGGCTTCAATAGCCTGGGCGCTCGTGAAATTTTCGCAGATATTTTTCATGAAAAAATACATTAAAAATTTCACACGTCAAGATCATCTGCGTGCCGCCGGTCTGCGTCTGCGCGACTTGGCCCCTGCCACGCGCAACAAGCCAATAGCTTAACTACTGGCTCTGAGAAGCTTGACTGTCTCACTTGCCACCCGAGGGCGCTGCTATGGTGGAAGCACCTACGCAATCAAATGAACGCCAAACTGGGAGGCAGCATGACAGTAGACAAAGTTGCAATTATCACGGCTGGTGGCAGCGGCATGGGTGCCGCCGCAGCCCGGCGCCTGGCCGCGGATGGCTTTAACGTGGGCATCCTTTCTTCATCGGGCAAGGGCGAGGCCCTGGCCGCAGAGCTTGGCGGCATCGGCGTTACCGGTAGCAACCAGTCGGTTGAAGACCTGCAGCGCCTGGTAGACGCTGTGGTCGGCAAATGGGGCCGCATCGATGTGCTGGTCAACAGCGCGGGGCACGGCCCACGTGCGCCCATCCTGGAGATCAGCGACGAGGACTGGCACAAAGGCATGGACACTTACCTGCTCAATGTCATTCGCCCGACACGCCTGGTGACGCCCTATATGCAGCGGCAAAAGGGTGGCGTGATCATCAACATCTCTACCGCCTGGGCATTCGAGCCGAGCGACCTGTTCCCCACTTCCGCGGTGTTCCGCTCGGGGCTGGCGGCCTTCAGCAAGATCTTCGCCGACACCTACGCCGCCGATAACGTGCGCATCAACAACGTGCTGCCGGGCTGGATAGACAGCTTGCCGGCCACAGAGCAACGCCGCGACAGCGTACCGCTCAAGCGTTACGGCACCCCCGAAGAAATTGCCGCCACCATCGCGTTCCTTGCCAGCGAGGGTGCTGCCTACATGACCGGGCAGAACATCAAGGTCGACGGCGGCCTGACGCGTAGCGTGTGAGGCTGCTGACGAGGTAAGCGCGCCTCGTCACTTGCCGGCGATCGATGGGCTTGCCACGCAACGTTGGGCGTTCAAGTAACGCGAATGCTTCAGCCACGCCTGCTGCGGGTAGTAGGCGAACACGTAGCTGCCGCGTTGCAGCGTGTGGATCAATTTCTCGGCAATCGCCGGGCGCACGGCAGGGCAACCCTGGCTGCGCCCAAGGCGGCCGAGGCTAGGCACCACGCTGGGGTCGGCGTACGCTGCGGCGTGCATGACGATCGCCCGCGCCATGCTGTTGTCATTGAACCCTGGCTCCAGCCCCTGCAGGCGCAACGAGCGCCCATGCTTGCCATTGTAGGCCTGGCCGGTTTCATAAAGGCCGACGGAGGACTGGTAACTGTTCGGCGCATTGGAAAACGCGTTCGGCAGATCGGCGCCGCTGTTCTTGCCATGGGTGACCCACTCTTCAAACAACAGCTGCCTGGCGCGCAGGTCGAACACCCACAAGCGCTTGTCACGCGAGGCCCTGGAATAATCGATAACGGTCAGCAATTTGTCCCCTCCCCCCTGGCTCGCACAGTGATAGGCGGTAAGCGCCAGGGCCAAGGTCGCCAGACTGGCGGCGGGTGCCAACCGCTGCAGCTCGGCAGCACTGGGCAGCGACTGCGCCTGAGCGCTGTGCCAGGCACCGAGAATGAACAGGCCGGCAATGGCCATCGCAAGCCGCACAGCGCGGCGCACTGAGGTGAACATCGATACGGATCCCTGTTGGAAAACGGGCCTGTGCAGCCGTTGCTTGCAGCCAAATGCGGCTACTGTGTTCGCTTTCAGGCCATTTGCCGATCATTTGCTGACCAATGGCCTGAGTGTATCTGCGTTGTTCACAGCAAGCGCCTCGGCTTGGCGCGCGGGGTAACAAATGCGCACCTGAAATGTGCACAAAATTCCCAACTCAAATACGCGCCCGCTAGGCAATGATCGGTTAGAGACCGGCAACCCGCTGTAATTACCTGCGCCTGACCGATTGGTACGAATCTTGTTTGTATACAAATCCAAAAACAAAAGTACACAACCATCATGGAGTCCCGATGGCGTCGATTTCGCGTTCCGATGTTAGCCAGCTTGATGCACGCCCCACCGCCACGGCGGATCCCGGCCAGGTGACATTGAGCCCGCGCCTGTACAGTGCCGACCTGGCCCCTACCCGTGCCGCCAAGCGCACCTGGGGTCGCTACAGCCTGTTCGCGCTGTGGACCAACGACGTGCACAACATGGCCAACTACTCGTTCGCCATCGGGCTGTTCGCCCTGGGCATGAGCGGGGCGCAGATCCTGGCCGCCTTCGCCCTCGGTGCCTTGGTGATCTACGGCTTGATGAACCTTTCCGGCTACATGGGTCAGAAAACCGGCCTGCCCTACCCGGTCATGTGCCGCATCAGCTTCGGCATCCATGGTGCCCAGATTCCGGCACTGATCCGCGCGGTGATCGCCATTGCCTGGTTCGGCATCCAGACCTACCTGGCTTCGGTGGTGCTGCGTGTACTGCTCACCGCCATCGCCCCAGACCTCAAGGCCTACGACCAGAACAGCATCCTCGGGCTGTCGAGCCTGGGCTGGGTCACCTTCCTCGGCATCTGGTGCGTGCAGGTGGCGATCTTCGCCTACGGCATGGAAATGGTGCGCCGCTTCGAGTCGTTGGCCGGGCCGATCATTCTGGTCGCCTTCGCCAGCCTGGCCGGCTGGATGTACTGGCGCAGCGGCTTGTCGATCGCCTGGTCCAGCGGCAATGCCCCGACCGGTTCGGCCATGTGGCTGAAAGTGCTCGGCGCTGCTGCGCTGTGGGTCTCGCTGTACGGCACCATGATTCTCAACTTCTGTGACTTCACGCGCAATTGCCCGGACCGGCGCACCATCAGCGTAGGCAACTTCTGGGGCCTGCCGGTGAACATGCTTGGTTTTGCCCTAATTGCAGTGGTACTGGCCGGTGCGCAGTTCAGCATCGATGGCAAGCTGGTGCAGAGCCCGACCGAAATCGTTGCGGCCATCCCCAACACCGCCGGCCTGGTATTGGCTTGCCTGGCTTTCCTGATCGTGACCGTGGCAGTGAACATCATGGCCAACTTCGTCGCCCCGGCCTACGTGCTGACCAACCTGGCACCCAACCTGCTGAATTTCCGCCGCGCAGGCTTGCTCAGTGCCGCCATTGCGGTCGTGATCCTGCCCTGGCACCTCTACAACAGCCCCTCAGTGATCGTGTACTTTCTCGGTGGCCTGGGCGCCCTGCTCGGCCCGCTGTACGGCATCATCGTCACCGATTACTACCTGGTACGCCGCAGCCGGGTGAACCTGCCGCAGCTCTACAGCGAAAGCAGGCAGGCGGCCTACCACTACAGCGGCGGGGTCAACCTGCGTGCCGTCGCGGCATTCGTGCCGGCGGCACTGATCGCCATCGTGCTGGCGCTGGTGCCAGCCTTCGAGACCTTGTCGCAGTTCTCCTGGTTCTTCGGCGCCGGCCTGGGTGGGCTGATCCACTACGCCCTCGCCAACCGCAACGCCAGCTACCTCGCGGTGAGCGGCGAGAGCATTGCGGTGGATAGCGCGCATCACTGATCGGGGCACCATCAGCCGACTGATGAGGGCCAGTGATGCTGGCCCTTAGCCCGCACGGATGCACGCGTGTAAAGAGGTCTGTACCTCCACTGCGCGCCCCTGGCATCTTCCTGGCGCACATGCCCCGCGACCCGCCTGGCCCGCAGGGCCACCCACGTAACCGCGCCAGACGACACCACCCTACTCCCGGGCTTTGGTTGCCCGCTGCCGGCCGGCCATTTGCAGGCAACTATTTTTTTGTCCCCGTGCATCCAATAGACCCCGTGGTGGGTATTGCTGATGGGTGGACCATGACCGCCCAGCCAAATGACCTGTCAGGAGCATTACCATGAGCCATACATACTCCGCTTGCCTGCTCGCCTGCAGCCTTGCCCTGGCGCTGCAGACCGCCCACGCGCAAACCGCCGTGCCCACAGCAGTCCAGGTGCCCGAGGGGCATCGCGTTATGCTGGAGACCGTCGGGGTCGGCGAGATCACCTATGAGTGCCGCGACAAAGCCGATGCGGCCGGCCAGACCGAATGGACCTTCGTTGGACCCAAGGCCGTGCTCAATGACCGTAGCGGCAAACAAGTGGGCGACTACTTTGGTCCTCCCGCCACCTGGCAAGCGAAGGATGGCTCGAAAGTCACCGGCAACCAGTTGGCGCTGGCCCCGGCAGACAAAGGCGCCATTCCTTATCAACTGGTCAAGGCCAACCCGGCCGAAGGTAAAGGCGCCATGCATGGGGTCAGCTACATCCAGCGCCTGGCCACCCGCGGCGGCGTGGCCCCTACCAGCGACTGCACGGCCCAGAACAAGGGGGCCAGGCAGGTCGTCCAGTACCAGGCCGACTATGTGTTCTGGACAGCCAGGTAACGCGCGCCGGCGCCAACATCCAGCAGCGGATGATCTAAGCTCGATGGCAAGCCCCCGGCTGGATGGCCGGGGTACCTCGCCAGACACAAGGAAGCCGTACACCTTGAATTCGCCTGTCACCCCATTCGACTTCCACCACTGCCTGGAGGCCTGCGCACAGGGTGACCGGCGAGCCCTGCAAGCGCTGTACGATCACGAAGGGCCACGCCTGCTGGGCGTAGCCCGGCGTATCGCGCGTGACAACGCCACGGCCGAAGACATCGTCCACGATGCGTTCATTCGCATCTGGACTGGCGCTGCCAGCTACGACCCCGCGCGCGGCTCGGCGCGCGGCTGGATCTACAGCATCACACGCCATCTGGCATTGAATTCGATACGCGATACCCGGCGCGAAACTGTGCTGGACGATGCCGACATGGCTGCCGTGCCCACCTTGCCGGGCAGGCTGGATGACCTGGCCCTGTGGTCAGGCTCGGCAAAGATTTACCGTTGCCTGGAACAATTGCAGCCCGGCCCGCAGCACTGCATCCTGCATGCTTACGTGGACGGCTGCAGCCACGCCGAAATCGCCACTCTGCTGGGCGCCCCCCTTGGCACCGTCAAGGCTTGGATCAAGCGCAGCCTGAAAGCACTGCGGGAGTGCCTGGAATGAAGCCGGAGACTGACGAAGCGCTGGACACCCTCGCCGGCGAGTTCGTATTGGGCACCTTGGCGCCGGAGCAACACACGGCAGTGGCTGAGCGCCTGCGTACCGACTCAGCCCTGCGCGCCGCAGTGGATGCCTGGGAGTCGCGCCTGCTGGAACTGGCCGCGCTGGCCGCGCCGCAGCCACCGAGCCTGCGCCTGTGGGGCCGTATTCAGCGCAGCCTGAACGAGCTGGAGCCCCCGGCAAGCGAGCGGCGAGCCAAGTGGTGGCAACGCCTGGGCCTGTGGCAAGCACTGACGGCCGCCGGGTTGGCGGCCAGTGTAGTGCTGGCGTTCACCTTGCTGACAACGCCCCCACCCGCGACGCAATTCGTGGTGGTGCTGGTGGCACCGAGCAGCCAGGCCCCGGGTTGGGTGGTGCAGACCAGCGACAGCCGCACCATCGAGCTTCTCCCGCTCGGCAAGGATGCGCTCCCTGAAGGCATGGCCTTGCAGTTCTGGACCAAGGGTCCGCAGTGGGGGGCGCCAGTATCACTGGGCCTGGTCAAACCCGGCGAACCCTACAGGGTCCCCTTGCAGAGCCTGCCACCGCTGGAAGCCGACCAGTTGTTCGAGCTGACACTGGAGAAAGCCGGCGGCTCGCCTACCGGCCTGCCAACGGGGCCGGTCAAATTCATAGGCCGGGCGGTGAAAGTGATTTGACCCGTTTGCGTGCCGGCCGGCGAGAGACAGAAACGGTACGCCACAGAAAGCCTGGGAATCATGGGCCGGAGCGAGTTAAATGGTGGGCCTTGCTCTATTGCCGTAGCCGGCAGCGCTGGCCGGCCCGGGTAAGCGCAAGTGATACCCCCAATCAACCGCAGTCTCATGAAAAGGAAGTCGCGCAAATGGAAGTACGTTGCACCTCACTGGAAGAAGTCCGCCACGGGATTGATGCAATTGACCGCAGCCTGGTTTCGCTTCTCGCCAACGTGGCCGACTCGTGGCGCAAGCGGCCGCCTTCAAGAAGACGACCGATGACGTGCGTGCGCCTGCGCGGGTCGAGCAGGTGATAATGAAGGTTCGCGAAATGGCGGAGCAAACCGGCGCGTCAGCCGAGGTGGTGGAGCAGGTTTACCGGGCGATGATCGCGGCCTTCATCAATGAAGAACTGACCACCCACGCGAAGCTGGCCACTGCACCTTCGGCGTCTTAAAAAGCATGCAAGGCGGCCGATGATCAGTCACCGGTTCGAGGCCAGAGCACGGCCTGCGCCACGATCACATCGCTGCCATTGAAGGTGACTGCAGGTGAGCCATGTAACTGGTACCCCATTTCCAAGGCCTCGCTGACCCGCCGGCAGAAGGCGGCGTTGTCGGGGCCAGTCAGCACTCGGTAGATGGGCAGATCATTGAGGGGTTGGCTCATCGCTTTCTTCCTTGGTTCACGCGGCGCGCGTTGTGGCTGATGATCGTGCTGGTGATTCTGTAACAGTTGCATCGATCATCGGTGCTCTACTGTATGCGGGCCAACAGGGCTTGGCTATCGGTGGATCGCGCCAGCGTTTCAGCCTTCCTGGTCGAGGCGCGTTACCGGGGCAGCCCCCCGATAACCCTCGCCTCGTTCAACTCGGCGTACCGTCGCTTCGCCCAGGCCCTCGCGACGTGTTTGCAGGCGAACACCCGGCTCTCTTGGTAGACTGTCGCCTTGTCGCGATCAGTGCGGAACTGGACGGGGTAGCGGGTGCTGCCATCGACCCTTTTCCACGATTGGTACATGTCGTATGTCGGTTGGTACTTTGTACCAAACGCCTGGGTAAAAACGCCTCGAACCCCGAAACCGGTACAGAACACGTTGAACGAAATGACTGCAACATCAGGCTCCCAGCCACAAACCACGCGCCCTGAGCCGTCACGCCGCTTCAGCGTTGCCCCCATGATGGACTGGACAGACCGCCATTGCCGCTTCTTCCTGCGCCTGCTGTCCAAGCAAACCTTGCTCTACACCGAAATGGTCACCACCGGCGCCCTGCTGCACAACGACGCCGACCGTTTCCTGCGCCACGACGTCTCCGAGCATCCGCTGGCCCTGCAACTGGGCGGCAGCGTGCCTGCCGACCTGGCGGCCTGTGCCCGCCTTGCCGAGCAAGCCGGCTACGACGAGGTCAACCTCAATGTCGGCTGCCCGAGCGACCGGGTGCAGAACAACATGATCGGTGCCTGCCTGATGGCCCACCCGGCGCTGGTGGCCGATTGCGTGAAGGCCATGCGCGATGCGGTAGCCACCCCGGTGACGGTCAAGCACCGCATCGGCATCAATGGGCGCGACAGCTACGCCGAGCTGTGCGACTTCGTCGGCCAAGTGCGCGAAGCGGGCTGCCGCAGCTTTACCGTGCATGCGCGCATCGCGATTCTGGAAGGGCTTTCGCCGAAGGAAAACCGCGAGATCCCTCCGCTGCGCTACGACGTGGCAGCGCAATTGAAGGCCGACTTCCCGGACCTGGAGATTGTGCTCAACGGCGGAATCAAAACCCTCGGCGAGTGCCAGGCGCACCTGCAAACCTTCGACGGGGTGATGCTGGGGCGTGAGGCCTATCACAACCCGTACCTGCTGGCGGAGGTGGATCAGCAACTGTTCGGCAGCGAAGCTGCCGTGATCAGCCGCAGCGAGGCGTTGGCGCAGCTACGGCCGTACATCGTGGCGCACATGGAAAGTGGTGACGCGATGCACCATGTTACCCGGCACATTCTGGGGCTGGCCCAGGGGTTCAAGGGCGCCCGGCGCTTCCGTCAGCTGCTGTCGGCGGATATTCACAAGGCGGCGCAGCCGCTGGCCGTGTTCGACCAGGCAGTGGAGCTGCTTCAGGGGCGCTGATGCGCTGTGTAGCGACAGCGGGTGCAGATGACGCCAGCACGCGCGGTGGTGTGCGGAACCTCGGGGTGGCGCCGGACTCGAATATCATCTTCACACCACCCTTCGTGGCAGACCCGCGCCTACCGGCCCTTGAGCGGCCGTCGGGGCTCGGGTAATGTCGAGTCATTGCACAGGACAGAGCACGCCCATGACCTCCAAGCTGGAACAACTCAAGCAGTTCACCACCGTGGTCGCCGATACCGGAGACCTGGACGCCATCACCCGCCTGAAACCGGTCGATGCCACCACCAACCCGTCGCTGCTGCTCAAAGCCGCTGCCATCACCGGTTACGCGGACCTGCTCAAGCAGGTCAAGGCAGATGCCAAGGGCAATGTCGACCTGGCCTGCGACAAGTTTGCCGTGGCCGTGGGCTCGGGCATCCTCAAGGTCATTCCCGGGCGTATCTCCACCGAGGTGGATGCCCGCCTGTCATTCGACGAACCGGCCCTGCTGGCCAAGGCCCGGGCGCTGATCGACCTGTATGAAAAAGCCGGCGTCGGCCGTGACCGCGTGCTGATCAAGCTGGCCTCGACCTGGGAAGGCATCCGCGCTGCCGAGAAGCTGGAAAAGGAAGGTATCCAGACCAACCTTACCCTGCTGTTCTCGTTCGCCCAGGCCCAGGCCTGTGCGGATGCCGGGGTGTTCCTGATTTCGCCGTTCGTGGGCCGGATCTACGACTGGTACAAGAAAAGCACCGGCCAGGACTACGTGGGCGCCGAAGACCCGGGTGTGCAATCGGTCACGCGCATCTACAACTACTACAAGGCCAATGGCTACGACACCGTCGTCATGGGTGCCAGCTTCCGCAACATCGGCCAGATCGAACAACTGGCGGGCTGCGATCGCCTGACCATCAGCCCTGACCTGCTCGACCAATTGAGCAGCGACCAGGGTGAGTTGCCGCGCATGCTCAAGCCAGGCAATGCTGGCGAAGCCAAGCAGGTGCTGAACGAAAGCCAGTTCCGTTGGGCAATGAACGAAGATGCCATGGCCACCGAGAAACTGGCCGAGGGCATCCGCCAGTTTGCCCGGGACCAGGAAAAGCTGGAAAAACTGATGGCTGAAAACGCCTGAGTAGTTTCGGCCTTGCCAGACGGGCGTAAAGTGCCAAGCACCTTGCGCCCCATACCCTTCCCGAGCTGTTGATGACCGCCCCTACACTGTTGCCCCTCGTACTCGCCGGCCCGGTCCTGCGGCGCCTGGAACCCCAGCGCCTGGCTATCTGGCTGGTCGCCACCGAACCGCTGCACGCGCAATTCGTCTGCCCCGCCAGCGACGCCCAGGTAGACTGCCAGGTGATAGCCGTAGGCAAGCACGCCTTCATTCACCTGCTGGATATCCATTTCAGCGATGCGCTGCCCTGCAACCAGTTGCTGGACTATGACCTGCTGATCAATGGCAAGGGCATCGCCGATTGGGCACCTCACCTGGTCTACCCCGGCAACCAGCGCCCCAACCTGGTGTTGCGCGAGCGCCTCGACCACCTGCTGCATGGCTCCTGCCGCAAACCGCACCACCCTGCGGCCGACGGCCTGCTGTGCGCAGACCGCCTGCTGCAGGCTTGCACAACCCCGCAAGACCGCCCCGCCGTGCTGCTGATGACCGGCGACCAGGTGTATGCCGACGACGTGGCCGGGCCGATGCTGCGTGCCATCCACAGCCTGATCGCGCGCCTGGGCCTGTTCGACGAGCAACTTGAAGGTGCGGTGGTCACCGACAGCCAGGCGCTGTACCAGCACCCGGCCAGTTACTATCACCGCGCAGACCTGCTGCCGGCACAGAAGCTCAACGAAACCCTGCGCGAGCGGTTTTTCGGTGGCAAGCGCAAACCGATCTTCTCTTCCAGCAACGCTGACAACCACCTGGTGACCTTCGCCGAAGTCATGGCCATGTACCTGCTGGTGTGGTCCCCCGTGCCATGGCAGCTGGTCGACCTGGCCATGCCAGCAGGGCTCAGCGACCAACACCAGGCCCGTTACCAGCACGAGTTGCCGTTGGTACGCGGGTTTGCCGAAAACCTCGGCCAAGTGGCCCGGGCCATGGCCCACCTGCCCTGCCTGATGATCTTCGACGACCACGACATCACCGACGACTGGAACCTGTCGGCACAATGGGAGCAGACCGCCTACGGCCACCCGTTTTCACGGCGGATCATCGGCAATGCCCTGCTCGGCTACCTGTTGTGCCAGGCCTGGGGCAATGCCCCGGACACCTGCAAGCCGCTGCTCGGCCAGTGCCAGGCACTGACCGGCGACAACCAGGACGCAGTGATCGGTGAGCTGCTGCGCTTTCAGGGCTGGCAGTTCAGCCTGCCTACCGAGCCGCCCTTGCTGGTGCTGGACACCCGTACCCGCCGCTGGCGTAGCGAAAGCAACCTGGCCAGGCCATCCGGCCTGCTGGACTGGGAAGCGTTGAGTGAACTGCAGCAGGCGCTGCTCGATCACCCATCGGCAGTCATCGTTTCACCGGCGCCGATTTTCGGCGTGAAACTGATCGAGACGGTGCAGAAGGTCTTCAGCTGGCTGGGCTACCCCTTGCTGGTCGACGCCGAAAACTGGATGGCCCACCGCGGGGCGGCGCAGGTCATCCTCAACATATTCCGCCACTCGCGCACACCCGGGCACTACGTGGTGCTGTCGGGCGATGTGCACTATTCGTTCGTCTACGAAGTGCTGATTCGCCACCGCCAACGCAGCCCGCACTTGTGGCAAGTGACCAGCAGCGGCATCAAGAACGAGTTCCCCCGGCGCCTGCTGGACGTGCTGGACCGCCTCAACCGCTGGCTGTACTCGCCGCGCTCGCCGCTTAACTGGTTCACCAAACGCCGGGAAATGGAGGTCGTGCCACGCACGCCCAGCCACAGCAAGGCCGGGGAACGGCTGTGGAACGGCGCAGGGCTGGGGCAGGTGTTTTTTGATCGGCAGGGGCGGCCGGTACGCGTGTATCAGCTGGATGCGGGTGGCGCGCAGGCAACCGAGTTTATCGGGGGCCCGTAGCCAGGCAGCGTGGCCAGCGCGTGGGCCAGGCTCTAGCGAAGTGGCGCGGCGACGACCGCGCACGCCCCTCAAGGCACAGTGCCTAGCTGCGCTCCAGCGCATTCACCAGGTCATGGAACGCTTCGCGGTTGGAGTCATTCAGGCCCATGAGGATCTTGTGCGCCTCCAGCACCTTGGAACGCACCACGTCTTCGTTCTGGTCCTGCGACGGCAGGTCGGTCAGGCACTCGGGGCAGGGAATTGGCCGATCGACGATATTGAACACCTGATCGAAGCCCATCGATTGCAGCAGCCGGGAGATGTCCGGATTGGTGGTCACCACCGTCGGCAGCAGGCCTACCTTCTGGCGCGACAGGATCGACAGCTTGGCCAGCAGGCCCAAGGTGGTGCTGTCGATGCTCTCGGTTTCGGTCAGGTCGATGACAATGGCCGAGAAGTTCAGCGCCGTGAAAATCTTCTCGATCGTTGCATCCAGCGCCGAACACAAGGTCAGGCGCACTTCACCGACAAATTTCAGTACAAAGGTACCGCTCTGCTCGGCGAACTGGATTCTACCGGTACTCATTGAAGGTTCCTGCTTAACACCAATAGGGCGATATCATCCGGCATCTCCCCAAGCGTAGCCAATCCAAAACGTTGACGCAGCCCATCCAGGCTACCACCTGCTGCCTTGACGATCTCCGGCAAGGCGGCTTCTTTATCTTTGAGCGTATCACCCGGCAAAAGGTCCAGAATGCCATCGGACATGAGGCTGATGCTGAATTGTGGCGGCAGCTCCACGACCAAGTCCTGGTAAGTGGCCTCGTCAAACAGCCCCACCGGCAGGCCACGGCCTTCCAGGTAGCGAGCGTTGCCTGGGGTGTACAGCACCGGCAGCGGCAAGTGGCCGCCAACGGCGTAGGTCAGCAGTCCCGAATCCTCGTCTATCACGCCACCTACCATGGTCACGTGCTTGCCCAGCTTGCTGTTGATCAGGCCGCGGTTGATGTGGCTGAGCACTTCCGAGGGCTTGAACTCACGCATCTTGTTGCGTTTGAGTTCGAACATGAGGCGTGTGGTCATGAATTTCAACAGCACGGTGACAAAGGCCGACGACGCGCCATGCCCGGAAACATCGGCAAGGTAGAAGGCGATACGCCGGTCATCGACGCGGAAGTAGTCGACGAAATCACCCGACAGGTACAGCGACGGGATGATCTGGTGCTCGAAGGCGAACTCGCCGGCAGCCCATGGGCTTTCCGGCAGCATGTTCATCTGTACCTGGCGGCCGGCGGTCTGGTCTTCCTGCAGCAGGTGCAGGCTGGCCTCCAGCTCGCGGTTGGCGGCTTCGAGCTTGTCGCGGTAGCGCTGGTTTTCCAGCACCAGGCGCGAGCGGTCGAGGGCGCGGCGCACCGAGTGTTCCAGTACGGCCAGGTCTTCCAGCGGCTTGATCAGATAGTCGGCAGCCCCCAGGCGCAGTGCTTCCACCGCATCACTCATGACGCCGGCACCGGACACCACGATCACCGGCACCTGCGGCGCACGCTCGCTGACCTGACGGATCAGTTCGAGCCCGCCCATCTGCGGCATGCGCAGGTCGCAGATCACGAGGTCGGGCTGGTGCTCTTCGAAGACCTGAAGCCCCTGCTGGCCATTACCGGCCTGGAGCACGCTGAAACCACTGTCTTCAAGATACGCGGCGAGGCTCGCACGGACCACGTCGTCGTCATCGATGATCAGCAGCGTTGCACTGGTATTCTGCATGTGGGCGAACGGCGCCGATTTAGGTTGGTGCAGCGGTGTCGGCAAGGCAGACGGCCAGCTACGGGAATTCTTTGTGGTCATACTCTACTTGAGTTGTAGGACAAGAACACCTGCCCGGCAACTGTCGGCAACTGTGAGAGCAACCTTGTAAGGCGCAGACGGTACTCCCATCCGCCAGGGGTTTCAAGCATGCGTGGGTCGACCTCATCGCTCTTTACAGGGCAAATCGCCGGGAGTTATAAGAAAGTCGACCAGCGCAACCCGATGGGAAGGATGCAGCATGCCCCACACGCCCTCCAGCCACAGCGAGAAACGCGATTTCATCCGCATGCGCATCGACGCCGAAGTCAGCTTGTTGCACGAAGGCCAGGTCATCGCCGCGCGCTGCCTGGACCTGTCCAGCGGCGGCATGCAGGTGCAGGCGCCAGAGCATTTTCAGGTAGGTCAGCAGCTCGAAGTGCGGATCGACTCCGACCACCCGGCCTTGAAGGGGCTGCACGCCAGCACCGAGGTGGTGTGGATCGCCGACCAGCCAGGCGGGCAGCAGAAGTTCGGCTTGAGGATACTGGCAATGCATTGAAGCGGCGCCCGAAGCCGGCAGGGGCGGCGTAGCCCGGGCGCCCGTGCACAGCATGAACGGTCAGAAGTCGTCTTCGACTTCGCCATCCTTGACCTTGAACTCGCGGTTCTGCAAGTAGGCATTACGAATGAAGATGTACTTGTCGCCTTGGATCAGCTTCTCGGCCGACAACAGGCTGGCGCGGGTGTCGATCACGTCCAGGGCGAAGATCGAGTTACGGGTCGGCACGTGGTCTATGTAACGGTAAGGCTTGGTATAGGTGTCCGGGTACCTGGCCACGCCATCACGCACGGTGCTCGGGCCCAGCAGCGGGATGACCACGTACGGGCCACTCGGCACGCCCCAGTAGCCCAGGGTTTGGCCGAAGTCTTCGTCGCTGCGCTGCAGGCCCATCTTGGTGCCCACATCGATAAACCCACCCAGGCCAAAGGTGGTGTTGACGATCAGCCGCGCAGTGTCCACGCCGGCTGCGTGGGGCTTGAGCTGGAGGATGTTGTTGGCCAGGTTGGTCACATCGCCCAGGTTACGGAAGATGTTGTGGATACCGTCTTCGAGAAACTGCGGGGTAACGGCCTCATAGCCCTTGGCCAATGGCTTGAGGGCATAGGTGTCGACCGTATCGTTGAAACGGAAGATCGGGCGGTTGACCGCCTCCCAGGGATCTTCCTCGGTGGCCGCCTGGGTGGCGGCCACGGGCGCCAGCAGCATGCCGGCACAGACACAGGCCTGGGTGACTCGATCGATCACACTGGCACCGATCCTACGCATAGATGTCTCTCCATCGGGTTTCTCGACCGCCAGCGCACGGGTCGCGTGGCGTTAAGGCGGCAGTATAGAGGCTTACGGGCTGTTAGACAGCTTTACACATTTTTGCTCAATATTTTGTGAACAACTGTTGCACCAGCCCCCGCTGTCACAGGGCGGTAACAATCAGCCAATAGCCTGCGGCGTATTTGGGGACGCCGCCATGCACGCTACACCCGCCCTCACCGCTGTGCTGTTCGGCCTGCGCGGTTGCCTGGTACAGAGTGCCAACGGCGCACCCGCACCGGCCCCCGGCGCGCTGGCCATCCTCGCCAACCTGCATCAGCGCCACGTCCCCTGTATCTGGCTGGATGAGCGTGCCGACCCGCCGAGCCAGCGCATGGCCCAGGTGCTGCCTGACTGGCTACCGGGGCTTACGGTGATCGACCCGGGCTTGCCAGCACCCAATGCCTGCTGGCAAGCACTGATGCAGCTGGGCAGCCAGCGCCTGGCAGGCTGTGTACTGGTCAGCGGCGACCCGCGGTTGCTGCAGGCGGGGCTCAACGCCGGGCTGTGGACGATCGGCCTGGCTGCCTGCAGCCCACTGTGCGAACCCGGTTCCGCCCAATGGCAAGCGCTGCCCCCTGCGGAGCAGGACCTGGCGCGCGGCAAGGCGACCCTGGCGTTGTTCAGCCTGGGAGTGCATTCGGTGATCGACCACCTGGAAGCGCTGGATACCTGCCTGCAGGACATCGCCCGGCGCCGTGCCAAAGGTGAAAAACCCTGATACAGCCATGTTGACGCGGATCATGCAAAGCGCCGGCAGGTGGATTACGCTGAAAGCAGGCCAGAACCTTTGCCGCTTCGCTGAGGTCCATGGCTAGCCAAGCCATTGATGGAGAAAAGCCAATGCCTGCCCGCGAATTGCAAGAGCGCCTGAACACCTTGCGCGAGCAACTGGACCGTAACGTACCGCTTTCGGAAGAAGAGCTGGCCGCACTGCACGAAGAAGCGCGCCAGATCGAGGCACAGCTGAAACTGGAGGAAGCCACCCCGGACAACAACCTGGTGGACGGCGTGAACCTGGCGATCGAGCGCTTCGAGGCCGAACACCCCGACCTTACCGCCACCCTGCGCAGCATTGCCAACTCGTTGCACAGCATGGGGATCTGACACCACGAAGGGGTGCATTGCACCCCTTCTGCGTTCCCAGCCCTTACTGGCGAACCAGCCGCTGGTTATCCGGGCTGATAGCACCGGTGCTGCGGTACGGGTTGATATCCAGCCCCCCGCGGCGCACATACCGTGCATACACGGTCAGGTGCTCCGGCTGCAGCAAGTGCTTCAAGTCCAGGTAGATGCGCTCCACACACTGCTCGTGGAAGTCGGCATGCTGGCGGAAGCTGATCAGGTAGGTCAGCAAGCTGGCGTGGTCCAGCGCCCTGCCCTTGTACTCGACGACCACGCTGCCCCAGTCCGGCTGCCCGGTAACCGGGCAGTTGGACTTGAGCAGGTGGCTGTGTACGGTTTCTTCGACCACCCGCTCAGGGCTGCAGCGCAACAGCTCTGGCTGCGGCTGTGCGTAGTTGCTGATGGCAACGTCCAACGCATCGATGCACAGGCCGGGCAACGCCACCACCCCCTGGGCCTCGACCTCTGCCAACGTGCGCACCTTCACCCCAACCGGCTTGCCCGCTGCTGCCGACAGGTCCTTCGCCAAGCATGCCTGCAGCTCGTCGAGGGTGGCGAAGACTGTCTGGTTCAGCGAGTTGAGGTACAGCTTGAACGACTTGGACTCGATGATGTTGGGCGAATCGGCCGGAATGGCGAACTCACCAATCGCCACCACGGGCTTGCCAGAAGGCAGCAGCCAGCTCAGCTCAAAGCAGTTCCAGTAATCCACACCGTGCCACGGCAAGGTCTGAGCGGTAACACCCAGCTCGGCCCACTTGGCCGTACGCGGGATCGGGAACAGTTGCTCCGGGGAGTAGGTAGCGACGTATTCGCTGGCTTTGCCCAGCGGGGAGTGTTCGGCAGCGGGATGCATGTAAACTGACCTGGAGGTTCGGAATTGCCCCTAGTCTACCGGTTTTGCACCCCGCCTTGCAGGCCCCGTCACTCGATGGTCAGAGCCCCGACCATACCGGCCTGGTAGTGCCCCGGCACATTACAGGCGAACTCGATAGGCGCCGACTTGCGGAAGGTCCAGGTCAGTTCGGCGCGCTGGCCAGGCATCACCAGCACCGTGTTGCCGCCGCCGTGCGCGTGCCCACCGCCGTGATCGTTCATCTGTTCATGGCCCATCATTTGCCCAGGGTCCATCGCCTGACCATGGTCCATGCCCTGGTGGTTCATGCCCTCATTGAACAGCTTGCCTTGCATGGCAAGCATTTCCTTCTGGTGTTCGGCGTGCATGGCCTTGTCGCCCAGGTTGAATTCGTGTGGCAGCTTGCCTTCATTCACGAGCACGAAACGTACGGTTTCGCCAGCTTTTACCTGCAGGCGCTTGGGCTCGAAGGCGATGTCCTTGAGTACCACCTCTACAGTGCGGGTGGCCTTGGCCGCCGGGGCTGGCTCGCCGAAGGCAAAGGTGCCGGCCTGGCCGGCTAGGGCCGGCAGGCTGGCCATGGCAAGGGTGGCGGCGAGGAACAGGCGTTTCATGATGACTCCGGGAATACACGACAGGGTGCAGCCACATTAGTCACCGGTGACTGGCAACTGGCTGACAGCAAGATTACAACTTTGTCAGGTTGGGCATGCAGACACACCGTCACGTATCATTTCAGCCGCCCCAGCGGCTTACGCACGGGGCGCGCCGTCTCCACCACCACCGCAAGCCAGCTGAAACCTTGGTGCCTCTATGAAACTGCTGATCGTCGAAGACCAGGCCCGTACCGGCCAGTACTTGCGCCAGGGCCTGAACGAGGCCGGCTTCGCCACCGAACTGGCCAGCGATGGGGAGACCGGCCAGTTCCTGGCCCTGAGCGGCGACCACGACCTGCTGATCCTGGATGTGATGCTACCCGGTCGCGACGGTTGGCAGATCCTGCAGGCCGTGCGCCAGGCCGGTCGGGATACGCCTGTGCTGTTCCTGACCGCGCGCGATGCCGTCGAGGACCGGGTACATGGCCTGGAGCTGGGCGCAGACGATTACCTGGTCAAACCGTTCGCCTTTTCCGAACTGCTGGCGCGGGTGCGCAGCCTGCTGCGCCGTGGCGCCAGCCCGAGCCAGGACACCACCCTGAGCCTGGCCGACCTGCGCCTGGACCTGATCCGCCGCCGCGCCGAACGCGCAGGCAGCCGTATCGACCTGACCGCCAAGGAATTTTCCCTGTTGGAACTGTTGCTGCGCCGGCAGGGCGAGGTGCTGCCCAAGTCGCTGATTGCCTCACAGGTGTGGGACATGAACTTCGACAGCGACACCAATGTGATCGAAGTGGCAATCCGCCGCCTGCGCCTGAAAATCGACGACCCGCACCCCAACAAGTTGATCCACACCGTGCGCGGCATGGGCTATGTACTCGAAGAGCGGCCAGCGTGATGCGCCGGGTATCCCTCGGTAGCCGCCTGGCGCTGCTGTTCGCCGCGTGCACCGCCGCTGTTTCGCTGGGCGCCGGCCTGTTGTTCAACCGGGCCAGTGAGCAGCACTTCATCGAACTGGATCAACAACTACTCGCCTCACGGCTGTCGCTGCTGCGCACGCAACTGGACGGCATCACTACCGCCGAAGCGCTGAAGGCGCGCCTGCCCGCCCTGCGCGAAGCGCTGAGCCATCAAGCCGACCTGGCCTTGCGCATCAGCGGCGCCGACGGCACGCCCTGGTTCGCCAGCAGCAGCGGCCTGCCGCCGGCAGTGCTGCCGACCGGGCTGGGCACCCAGCATGCCCAAGGGGCGGACTACCGCAGCCTGACCGCGCCCTTGGCGCCGGGCAGCAACGCATCGCCACAACTGGCGTTGTACCTTGATATCACGCACCACCAGCATTTCCTGCAAGGCATGCAGCGCCTGATCTGGCTGACCGTCGGCCTGTCGGCGCTGGCCACCGCGCTGCTGGGCGCCTGGGCGGCCCGCAGCGGTCTGCGGCCTTTGCGGCAAATGGGCCAGGTGGCCGCTGGGGTGTCGGCTCGCTCGCTCACCACCCGCCTGCCAGTGGCCCAGATGCCCGTAGAACTGGCCGAGCTGGCCAGCACCATGAACGCCATGCTGCAGCGCCTGGACGATGCGTTTCAGCGCCTGTCGGCGTTCTCCGCCGACATCGCCCACGAGCTTCGCACACCGCTGTCCAACCTGCTGACCCACACCCAGGTCACCCTCACCCGCCCGCGCAGCCTGGAAGAATACCGCGAGGCCCTGCATGGCAACCTGGAGGAGCTGCAATGGATGGCACAGATGATCAATGACATGCTGTTCCTCGCCAAGGCCGACCATGGGCTGCTGGTGCCTGGGCAAGCGCCACTGGCACTGCATGAGGAAGTGGATGCGCTGCTGGAATACTACGCACCGCTGGCCGAAGACGGCGACGTGCAGATGCTGCGCGAAGGTGAGGCCATGCTGCACGGCGACCGGCACATGCTGCGCCGGGCCCTGTCCAACCTGCTGGATAACGCCCTGCGCTTTACCCCGGCAGGCGGGCAGATACGGGTGGCCCTGGCAGCGGGGCCCAGCATCAGCGTGGCCAATACCGGCGCGGCCATCGAGCCCGCGGCCCTGCCACGGCTGTTCGACCGCTTCTACCGGGTAGACCCGGCACGGCGTGAAGGCAGTAGCGAGCATGCCGGCCTGGGGCTGGCGATTACCCGGTCGATCGTGCAGGCCCATGGCGGCTGCATTCGCGCGGAGTGCGCGCAGGGGTGGACGCGCTTCGTGATCGAATTCACTGAAGGCCGGTGAAATAGGCTGCCTTGCAGCCCGCTGCGCAAGCCTTCAGCTGTGGCTCAAACCGCCAGGCCAATGGCCGGCTGCACCTGCGAAGCCCGGTAAGCCGGGTAGATGGTTGCCAGGAAGCTCATCACCAGGCCGGCGGTGCAGATCATCAGCACATCGCTCCCCTCCAGTTGCGACGGCAAACTGCTGACGAAGTACACATCCGAGGTGAAGATGTGCTGCCCGCTCACCCGCTCCAGCCAGCCGACGATCTGGCTGACGTTCAGCGCGGCAATCACGCCCAGCACCCCGCCAATCAGGGTGCCGACAATACCGATCAGGCTGCCCTGGACCATGAACGTACCCATGATCTGCGCTGGCGTGGCGCCCAGGGTGCGCAAAATGGCGATGTCCGGGCCTTTGTCGTTCACCACCATCACCAGGGTGGCGATGATGTTGAACGCCGCCACTGCAATGATCATCATCAGCAACAGGCCGATCATGGTCTTTTCCATCTTCATCGCACTGAACAGGCTGCCCTGGGTGTGCGACCAGTCATCGGCACGGTAGGCATCGCCCAGCCCGGCGGCGATGGCCTTGGACACCTGCGGCGCGGCGTACAGGTCGTGCAGCTTCAGGCGCACGCCTTGCACCTGGCCCGGCGCCCAGCGCTGCATCTGGCCAGCATCGGCCATATGGATATAGGCCTGCGAGCCATCCAGTTCGGCGCCGACCTTGAAGATGCCGACCACGGTCAGGCGCTGCATGCGCGGGGTGATACCGCCCGGCTCCTTGCTGATTTCTGGCACGATCAAGGTCAGCTTGTCGCCGGTATTCAGGCGGAAACGGCGGGCTGTGAGCTCACCGATGACCACGCCGAACTCACCGGGCTGCAGGTCCTGCAAGCGGCCCTGGACGATGTGCTGGCCGACGATGGAGACCTTGCTCTCCTCGATCGGGTCGATACCGCTCACCTGAATCGGCTGCATCGCGCCCTTGTACGAGAGCATGCCTTCCATTTCGGTAATGGGCGCGGCGGCCATCACTGCCGGGTTCTGCAGCGCCGCATCGGCAACCTTGTGCCAGTCGTCCAGTGGCTGCACCCCGAGGATGGCGGCATGCGGCACCAGGCCCAGGATGCGCGAGCTCATTTCGCGCTGGAAGCCGTTCATCACCGACAGCACCACGATCATCGCCAGCACGCCCAGCGACAGGCCGACCATCGAGGTCATCGAGATGAACGAGATGAAGTGGTTGCGGCGCTTGGCTCGGGTGTAGCGCGCGCCGATGAAAATGGGCAAGGGTCTGAACATGTACAAAATCACCCAATGAAAACAGGAAAACGGGGCAACGCCTGTTGCCCCGTACAGTCGCTCAGATTGCCACCAGGTGGCCGTCGTCGAGCTTCAATACACGGTCCATCTGGCGCGCCAGGCTGAGGTCGTGCGTTACCACCAGGAACGCTGTGCGCGAAGCACTGGACAGCTCCTGCATCAACTCCTGAATACCCTGGGCTGTATGGTGGTCGAGGTTGCCGGTAGGCTCGTCGAGCATGACCAGGCCAGGGCGGTTGACCAGGGCCCGGGCAATGGCCACACGCTGGCGCTCGCCACCCGACAGCTCGGCCGGCTTGTGGTTGAGGCGGTGGCCCAGGCCTACGCGCTTGAGCAGTGCTTCGGCCCGCTCGCGGGCCTCGGGGATGGGCGTGCGGCCGATCAGCAATGGCATGCACACGTTTTCGATGGCGGTGAATTCCGGCAGCAAGTGGTGAAACTGGTAGACGAAGCCCAATTCACGATTGCGCAGCAGGCCGCGGGCACGCTCACCCAGCGCCGACAGCTCTTCGCCCGCCAGCCAGACGCTGCCCTGGGTGGGCCGGTCAAGGCCGCCCAACAGGTTCAGCAAGGTGCTCTTGCCAGAGCCCGAGCTGCCGACAATGGCAATGCGCTCACCGGCGTGCAGCTCCAGGTTGAGGCCGGACAGCACCTGCACCGACTCCGGGCCCTCGTCGTAGGACTTGCCCAGGTTGCGGCAACTCAGAACGGCTTTATCACTCATGCGCGACTCACTCATAACGTAGCGCCTCGGCAGGCTGGGTGCGGGCCGCACGCCAGGCCGGGTACAAGGTGGCGAAGAAACTCAGGACCAGCGCCGCGCCACAGACCATGTACACGTCCTGGGCCTGGATCTGCGACGGCAGGTAATCGATGAAATACACGTCGGCATTGAGGAACTTGTGCCCGATCAGTTTCTCGATGCCGGCGATGGCGGCACTGACATTCAGTGCGGCAAGAATGCCGACCACGGCGCCGATCAGGGTACCGATCACCCCGATCACCGTGCCCTGGACCATGAAGATGAGCATGATTTGCCCGGGCGTCGCGCCGAGGGTGCGCAGGATGGCGATGTCGCCACGCTTGTCGTTGACCACCATCACCAGCGTGGAAATGATGTTGAACGCGGCCACCGCCACGATCAGCAGCAACAGCAGGCCGATCATGGCTTTTTCCATGCGGATCGCCTGGTACAGGTTGCCGTGGGTACGGGTCCAGTCGCGGCTGTAGAACGCCTGGTCACCCAACTGCTGGGCGATGCTCCAGGCCACCCGCGGCGCCTGGAACAGGTCGTCGAATTTCAGGCGCAGGCCCTGTACCTGGTCGGGCTTCCAGCGGTGCAGGCGCGACAGGTCGCTGATGTTGGTCAAGCCCAGGTAGCCGTCGATCTCGCCCGCGCCAACGTGGAAGGTGCCGACCACAGTGAAGCGCTTCATGCGCGGGAACATGCCGGCCGGGGTCACGCTGACCTCGGGGGCGACGAAGGTGAGCTTGTCGCCGATGGCCACACCCAGCTTGGCCGCCGCCTTGTCACCGATCATGATCCCCCACTCACCCGGCGCCAACTGGTCCAGGCGCCCCTGCAAGACAAAGTTGTCGATGATCGACACCTCGCGCTCGCGGGCCGGGTCGATGCCATTGAGCAGCACTTTCTGCACCTTGCCATCATGGGTCAGCAGGCCTTGCATCTGGGTGAACGGCGCAACCGCCACCACCTGCGGATTCTGCTTTACTTGTTGGGCAAGGGCCTGCCAATCGGCAATGGGTTGGCCGCTCTCCAGCGTGGCATGCGGGATCATGCCCAGCACGCGGGTACGCATCTCGTGGTCGAAACCGTTCATCACCGACAGCACCACGATCATCACCACCACGCCCAGGGCGAGGCCGATCATCGAGGTCAGGGAAATGAACGAGACGAAGTGATTGCGACGTTTGGCACGGGTATAACGCGTACCGATAAATGCGAAAAGAGGTCTGAACATGTCGGGGCTTGTTCGGATGAAAGGGAACGTCCTTGTGGCGAGGCGCCTACGGCGGCTTTACACTCGGACCACCGCCGCTACCTTGGGTTCGCCATGACGACATTAGACGAAGAAGATCGCCGCGAATACTACCGCATCGACGATCGGATCGCACTTCAAATAAGCCCCCTCAGCGCGGCCGAAGCCCTTGACCCAGATGTATTGCAAGATGATTCCCCACTGTTCAACCTGCTCAGCGAGCTGCACCTGTCGGACTTCGAGGCGCAGCACCTGCTGCGCCAGCTGAGCGACAAGGACCGCACCCTGGCCGCCTTCCTGCGTGCGCAGAACAAACGCCTCGACCTGCTCAGCGCAGTGGTTGCCCAGACCCTGCTCGGCGAAGTCGGGCAACCCCAGCCAGTGATCATTTCCGAAGGCGGTATCGAATTCACCCAGCGCAACCCGCTTGCCCCCGGCACCCGGGTCAAGGTGAAAATGGTGCTGATGCCACGTGCCCACGGCCTGCTGCTGCGCGGTAAAGTCACCCACTGCGACCAGCGCACGGGGGGCGGTTACGACGTCGGCACCGAGTTCATCGACATGACCGACGCCCAACGGCAACTGCTGGCCCGTTACATCCTGCAGCGCCAGCAGCAGCAACGGCGCCAGCAACTGGAACAGAACAGCCCTGCATCCTGAACCTGTTTTCTCTGATCTGAAGGAACGAACGTGACCCTGATCTACGGCCATCGCGGCGCCAAGGGCGAAGCACCCGAAAATACCCTGACCAGCTTCCAGCAGTGCCTGGCACACGGCGTGACCCGCTGCGAACTGGACCTGCACCTGTCAGCCGACAACCAGCTGATGGTGATCCACGACGCCACCCTCAAGCGCACCACCGGCCGGCGCGGCAAGGTGGTCGAACACCCGGCCGCCGACCTGGTCAAGGTCGATGCCCGCAAGGGCGGGCCAGGCCACGTGCAGCCCTGCCCGATTCCCACGCTGGAAGAGCTGTTCCAGAAATGCCCGTTCGAGCACTGGCAACTGGAGGTGAAAAGCGCCTCGCGCACGCGCGCTGCCACCACCGTTCTGGCCATCCGCGAGCTGGCCCAGCAGTACAACTTGCTGGACAAGGTCACCATCACCTCCAGCTCGCGCGAAGTACTGGGTGCAGCCCAGGAGCTGGTGCCAGACGTGAAGCGTGGGCTGGTGGCGGAGTACGCCTGGCTCGACCCGTTGAAGGTCGCCCAGAACTACGGCTGCGACTTGCTGGCCCTGAACTGGACGCTATGCACCCCCGAACGCCTGCTCAAAGCACAGGCCCAGGGTTTGCACGTGTCGGTGTGGACGGTCAACGAGCCGGCACTGATGCGCCGGCTGGCTGACTTTGGCGTGGACAGCCTGATTACAGACTTTCCCGGTTTGGCCAAGACCACCCTCGGGCAGGGTTGAAATCGGTCTCTCCGACCGGCTCAGGCCACCGGTCGGAGCCGCTCAAAAAAGCCGGTTCAGGCCGTCGTAGGCAGCTACCCGGTAGGCTTCGGCCATGGTCGGGTAGTTGAACGTGGTGTTGACGAAATACTTCAGGTTGTTCTGCTCACCTGGCTGGTTCATGATCGCCTGGCCGATGTGGACAATCTCCGAGGCCTGGTAGCCGAAGCAGTGAACACCCAGGATTTCCAGGGTTTCGCGGTGGAACAGGATCTTCAGCATGCCTTGCGGCTCGCCGGCAATCTGCGCCCGCGCCATGCTCTTGAAGAACGCCTTGCCCACTTCGTACGGCACCTTGGCCTGGGTCAGCTCCTGCTCGTTCTTGCCGATCGAGCTGATTTCCGGAATGGTATAGATGCCGGTCGGCACGTCATTGACGAAACGCCAGCTGCCGTTGTCCACGATGCTGCCAGCGGCCGAGCGGCCCTGGTCATGGGCGGCACTGGCCAGGCTTGGCCAGCCGATCACGTCACCGGCGCCGTAGATGTTCGGCACAGTGGTACGGTAGGCCTCGTCGACCTCGATCTGGCCCCGGCTGTTGACCTTGATGCCAATGTTCTCCAGGCCCAGCTTGTCGGTGTTGCCGGTACGGCCGTTGCACCACAGCAAGGCGTCGGCCTTGATCTTCTTGCCCGACTTCAGGTGCAGGATCACACCGTTGTCCAGGCCTTCGACGCGCTCATAATCTTCGTTGTGGCGCACGGTGATGTTGTTGTTGCTGAAGTGATAGCTCAGCGCCTGGGAAATTTCCGAGTCGAGGAAGCTCAGCAACTGGCCGCGGTTGTCCACCAGCTCTACCAGCACACCCAGGCCACTGAAGATCGAAGCATATTCACAACCGATAACGCCGGCGCCGTAAACGATCAGCTTGCGCGGGGTGTGGCTGAGGCTGAGGATGGTATCGCTGTCGTAGACGCGCGGGTGGTGGAAGTCGATGTCGGCCGGGCGGTAGGGGCGTGAACCGGTCGCGATGATGATGTGCTTGGCATTGAGCTTTTCCACCACGCCGTTCGAGCACACCACTTCCACGGTCTGCTCGTCGGCAAAACTGCCGGTACCGACGAACACGTCAACCCGGTTGCGGGCGTAGTAGCCCGTGCGCGAAGCCACCTGCTTGGCGATGACCTTCTCGGCGCTTTTCAGCACGTCCGGGAACGAAAACCAACGCGGCTCGCCAATGGCACGGAACATGGGGTTGGTGTTGAACTGCATGATCTGCCGCACCGAGTGACGCAGTGCCTTGGACGGGATGGTGCCCAGGTGGGTGCAGTTACCACCGACCTGGCGACGGTCATCGACCATCGCAACCTTGCGCCCTGCTTTGGCGGCATTCATTGCCGCGCCTTCACCGGCCGGGCCGGAACCCAGCACCACTACGTCGTAGTTGTAGACAGCCATGCGTACTCCTTCAGAACTGGCCCGCAAGCCACGGTCGCTCGCGGGACGCGATCATGCCGCCGGGGCGCCATGAGAAAATTCGGGTGCAGTCTAATCAAGCGTGAACGCCGCGCACATTAACCCTTGGTCGCGTCGTAGGCCAATTTCGCCCGCACTACATATGCTTTACCGATCCCTGGCGGCAATCATCCCTGCTTGCGCTTTCATTCGCCTTTCACCGCCTGCGCAAACGCGGGCGTAGCTAGGAAGACGCAGCCACCCCCGGCCCGAGTCACCCGAACGGCGGCACGGTCATGCGCACCGGGCGCCGGACACGGGCATCGAAAGGGGGTGCCAATAGCGCCGGCCATTGTCCTCGAAATAGTGCCGCTCGTCATCCGAGCCCAAGTGATTTACCGGGCGTACGCACCTGCAAAGGCCGCAGCAACATGAAAAGCAGGCAAAAAAAACGGGAACCCGAAGGTTCCCGTTTCTTCATTGCCTTACCCGCGAATCAGCGTGGGAATGCAGGCGGGTTCACACCGGCCATGTCTTCCATCACGCGAACCACCTGGCAGCTGTAACCGAATTCGTTGTCGTACCACACGTACAGAACAACACGGTTGTCATTGGCGATGGTCGCTTCAGCGTCCACCACACCGGCATGGCGCGAGCCAACGAAGTCGGTCGAAACCACTTCCTGCGAGGCAACGTAGTCGATCTGCTTGTGCAGCTCCGAGTGCATTGCGGTCTGGCGCAGGTACTCGTTGATTTCGTCGCGAGTAGTTGCCTTTTCCAGGTTCAGGTTGAGGATGGCCATCGAAACGTTCGGCGTAGGTACGCGGATGGCGTTGCCGGTCAGCTTGCCCTTGAGCACTGGCAGTGCCTTGGCAGCAGCGGTGGCGGCACCGGTTTCGGTGATGACCATGTTCAGCGGCGCGGCGCGGCCACGGCGGCTGCCCTTGTGGAAGTTGTCGATCAGGTTCTGGTCGTTGGTGAACGAGTGAACGGTTTCGACGTGGCCGTTGACGATGCCGTACTGGTCGTTGATGGCCTTGAGCACCGGCACGATGGCGTTGGTGGTGCAGGAAGCTGCCGAGATGATCTTGTCATCGGCCGTGATATCGCCGTGGTTGATGCCATGCACGATGTTCTTCAGCGCGCCCTTGCCAGGTGCGGTGAGGATCACGCGGGCAGCGCCCGGGCAGGCCAGGTGCTGGCCCAGGCCGTCGGCATCACGCCATACACCGGTGTTGTCGACGATCAGCGCGTTTTCGATACCGTACTGGGTATAGTCGACTTCGCTTGGGTTCTTGGCGTAGATAACCTGGATCAGGTTGCCGTTGGCAGTGATGGTGTTGTTGGCTTCATCAATGGTGATGGTGCCATCGAACGGGCCATGCACCGAGTCACGGCGCAGCAGGCTGGCACGCTTGACCAGGTCGTTTTCGGCGCCCTTGCGCACAACGATGGCGCGCAGGCGCAGGCCGTCGCCGCCACCGGTCTTCTCGATCAGGATGCGCGCCAGCAGGCGGCCGATGCGGCCGAAGCCGTACAGCACCACGTCAGTGCCTTTGCGTGCCGAAGCGTTCTGCTGGCCAACCACGTCGGCCAGCTCTTCACGGACGAACTGCTCGGCAGTGCGGCCATTGCCTTCCTGCTTGAACTTGTTGGCCAGCTTGCCCAGGTCGACCGAAGCGGCGCCCAGTTTCAGCTCGCTCATGGCTTTGAGCAGGGGGAATGTCTCGTGGACGGACAGTTCGGTTTCGTCGGTTTGGCGATGACGCGCAAAGCGGTGCGCCTTGAGGATCGAGATAACCGAACGGTTGATCAGGCTGCGGCCATAAATCGAGCTCACCACATTGTTGTTGCGGTAGAGCTGACCGATAAGCGGGATCATCGCTTCAGCCAGCGCTTCACGATCGATCCACTCACCAAGACACTGGTCGGGCTTCTGAGTCACGGGAACCTTCCACATGTAGGGACAGAAAAAAGGGGCTACATTATGACGCCCCAACACAGAACCGGCAATGAGCGCCTGTCGCAGTGAGCCAAGCCAGCATTCATGCCCTTTGGAGCCTGACAGCCGGCACCGTCACCGGTACAATCGGTCTCTTTGCCGCAACGCTTGGAGTGCAATCTCCCGTGTCAGTTCTGCGCCTACCGCAAATGTCGGCCACGGCCGGCAAACAAACCTGGGGCAACCTGCCCGGTGCCGCCCTCAGCCTTGCCATCGCCGAGGCCGCCAGCAGCGCTGGCCGCTTCACCCTGTTATTGACGGCCGACAGCCAGGCCGCCGACCGCCTGGAACAGGAGCTGCGTTTCTTCGCACCCGACCTGCCGGTGCTGCCGTTTCCCGATTGGGAAACCCTGCCCTACGACCTGTTCTCGCCGCACCAGGACATCATCTCCCAGCGCATCGCCAGCCTTTACCGCTTGCCTGAGCTGAGCCACGGCATCCTCGTGGTGCCGGTGACCACCGCCCTGCACCGCCTGGCACCCACGCGTTTTCTGCTGGGCAGCAGCCTGGTGCTGGACGTGGGCCAGACCCTCGACGTGGAGCAGATGCGCACGCGGCTGGAAGCCACCGGCTACCGCTGCGTCGACACGGTCTATGAGCATGGCGAGTTCGCCGTGCGCGGTGCACTGATCGACCTGTTCCCCATGGGCAGCAAGCTGCCCTACCGCATCGACCTGTTCGATGACGAGATCGAGACCCTGCGCACCTTCGACCCCGAGACCCAGCGCTCGATAGACAAGGTGGATTCCGTGCGCCTGCTGCCTGCGCGCGAATTCCCCATGCAAAAGGACGAAGTGACCCGCTTCAAGGCACGCTTTCGCGAACGCTTCGACGTCGACTTCCGCCGCAGCGCGATCTTCCAGGACCTGGCCAGCGGTATCATCCCCGCCGGTATCGAGTACTACCTGCCCTTGTTCTTCGAAGAAACCTCCACCCTGTTCGACTACCTGCCGGCGGACACCCAGGTGTTTTCGCTGCCGGGGGTGGAACAGGCCGCCGAACACTTCTGGAACGACGTGCGCGGGCGTTATGAAGACCGCCGTGGCGATCTCAGCCGGCCACTGCTGCCACCGGCCGAGCTGTTCCTGCCGGTCGAAGACTGCTTCGCCCGGCTCAAGCAGTGGCCGCGGGTGGTTGTCAGCAGCGACGACCTGGAAGCCGGCGCAGGGCGCGAGCGCTTCCCGGCGCGCGCCCTGCCCAACCTGGCGATCGAGGCCAAGGCCAACCAGCCACTGGCCGAGCTGGCCAGCTTCCTCGACCAGTTCCCCGGCCGCGTGCTGTTCACCGCTGAATCGGCGGGCCGACGCGAGGTATTGCTGGAGCTGCTCGAACGGCTGAAGCTGCGCCCGCACACCGTTGATGGCTGGCACGATTTCATCACCGGTGCCGAGCGCCTGGCCATCGCCATCGCCCCACTGGACGAAGGCCTGCTGCTGGACGACCCGGCCATTGCCCTGGTCGCCGAAAGCCCGTTGTTCGGCCAGCGCGTCATGCAGCGCCGGCGCCGTGACAAACGTGGCGAAACCGCCAATGACGCGGTAATCAAGAACCTTACCGAACTGCGCGAAGGCGCACCGGTGGTGCACATTGACCACGGCGTAGGCCGCTACCTGGGCCTGGCCACGCTGGAAATCGACGGCCAGGCTGCAGAATTCCTGACCCTGGAATATGCCGAAAACGCCAAGCTTTATGTGCCGGTCGCCAACCTGCACCTGATCGCCCGCTACACCGGCAGCGACGACGCCCTGGCACCGCTGCACCGGCTGGGTTCGGAAGCCTGGCAAAAGGCCAAGCGCAAGGCTGCCGAACAAGTCCGCGACGTGGCCGCCGAACTGCTCGACATCTACGCCCGGCGTGCCGCGCGCAAAGGCTACGCCTTCGCCGACCCGTCCGCCGACTACGCCACGTTCAGCGCCGGCTTCCCGTTCGAGGAAACCCCCGACCAGCAGGCCGCCATCGAAGCCGTGCGCGCCGACATGCTTGCGCCCAAGCCGATGGACCGCCTGGTCTGTGGCGATGTGGGCTTCGGCAAGACCGAAGTGGCTATGCGCGCGGCGTTCATTGCCGTGCACAGCGGCCGCCAGGTGGCGGTATTGGTGCCGACCACCCTGCTCGCCCAACAGCACTACAACAGCTTCCGCGACCGCTTCGCCGACTGGCCGGTGACCGTGGAAGTGATGAGCCGTTTCAAGTCCGCCAAGGAAGTCGCCGCCGCCGCCGCAGACCTGGCCGAGGGCAAGATCGACATCCTGATCGGCACCCACAAGCTGCTGCAGGACGACGTACGCTTCAAGGACCTGGGCCTGGCAATCATCGACGAAGAGCACCGTTTTGGCGTACGCCAGAAGGAGCAGCTCAAGGCCCTGCGCAGCGAAGTCGACATCCTCACCCTCACCGCCACCCCCATCCCGCGCACGCTCAACATGGCGGTGGCGGGCATGCGCGACCTGTCCATCATCGCCACGCCGCCGGCGCGCCGCCTGTCAGTGCGCACCTTCGTCATGGAGCAGAACAAGAGCACCGTCAAAGAGGCGCTGCTGCGCGAACTGCTGCGCGGCGGCCAGGTGTACTACCTGCACAACGATGTGAAAACCATCGAGAAATGCGCAGCCGACCTCGCCGAACTGGTACCCGAGGCACGCATCGGCATCGGCCATGGGCAAATGCGCGAGCGTGAACTGGAACAGGTGATGAGCGATTTCTACCACAAGCGCTTCAATGTGCTGGTGGCTTCGACCATCATCGAAACCGGTATCGACGTGCCCAGCGCCAACACCATCGTCATCGAACGCGCCGACAAGTTCGGCCTGGCCCAGCTGCACCAGCTGCGCGGCCGGGTTGGCCGCAGCCACCACCAGGCTTACGCCTACCTGCTCACGCCCACCCGGCAGAAGGTCAGCGCCGACGCCGAAAAGCGCCTGGAAGCGATCGCCAACACCCAGGACCTTGGCGCCGGGTTCGTGCTGGCGACCAACGACCTGGAAATCCGCGGTGCCGGCGAGCTGCTGGGCGAAGGCCAGAGTGGGCAGATCCAGGCCGTTGGCTTCACCCTGTACATGGAAATGCTCGAGCGCGCAGTCAAGGCCATTCGCAAGGGCACCCAGCCCAACCTGGAACAGCCACTGGGCGGCGGCCCGGAGATCAACCTGCGCCTGCCGGCGCTGATCCCCGAAGACTACCTGCCCGATGTGCATGCCAGGCTGATCCTGTACAAGCGCATTGCCTCGGCGGCCGACGAAGAGGGCCTCAAGGACCTGCAGGTCGAAATGATCGACCGCTTCGGCCTGCTACCGGAACCCACCAAGAATCTCATGCGCCTGACGTCGCTCAAGCTGCAGGCGGAAAAGCTCGGCATCAAGAAAGTCGATGCCGGCCCCAATGGCGGCAAGCTCGAGTTCGAGGCCGAAACCCCGGTAGACCCACTGACCTTGATCAAATTGATTCAGGGCCAGCCCAAACGCTACAAGTTCGAAGGCGCGACCCAGTTCCGCTTCCTGGTGCCAATGGAGCGCCCGGACGAACGCTTCAACACCTTGGAGGCGCTGTTCGAGCGCCTGACCCCACAGCCTGCCTAAGGAAGATTCATGCGTGCCATCCGTTGCCTGACCCTGCTGCTGGCGCTGTTCGCGCCAGCCGCCTTCGCCGAAGGCCTGTATCAGGTAGAAATGATTCTGGTGCGGCAGAACAGCGTGCCCGCCTTTACCAGCCCGTTCGCACCGGAAGACTGGAGCGGCGGTGCTGCGCGCCTGCACAAAGACGCCGAGCAACGCCCGGCGCTGGAAGACGAAGCCACCCGCCTGGAGGCGACCGCCGACTACACCGTGCTGATGCACAAGGCCTGGCAGCAGCAGGTGGGTGACCAACCCAGCCGTATCGCCCTGGGCGAAGGCGCCGAGCAATTCGGCCATTTCCCTATCGAAGGCAACCTGAGCATTGCCCAAGGGCGCTTTATCGCGGTGGATGCCAACTTCTGGGTCAACCAGCTGGATGGCAACGGCAGCGTGCTGCAAAGCGAGCAGTTCAAGCAAAGCAACAGTAACGTCAAAGGTGGGCAGCTGACCTTCCTCGACGGTGGGCACCTGGCGGTGCTGCTGAAGATCACGCCACCGGGCACGCCGAAAATGCCGGCCATGGAACCGGAGATGATGGAGCAGTAAGCGCATGAAGCCAGATGCCGCCGAGTTGGTGAACCAATACCCGAACTGGACCCAGTCGTTCAGCAAGGCCACCCTGCAGCGCGCAGAACGCTATGCCGACGAAGGCCGGGTGGAACTGGACGGTATCTACCGCCAGATCATCACCGCCCGGTGCGAAGGCAGCGGTGACAATGTCTACCAACAAACCATCGAACTGCACATTGCAGGCGGCCGCTGCCACGTCGAGGGTGAGTGCGACTGCCCGGTACGGCAAAACTGCAAGCATTGCGCTGCGGTACTGTTCACCCTCAGCGGCCCCACCATCAGTACCGAGCCTGTGCAAAGCCCGCCGGGTACGCTGTCGGCCGAACTGCAGCACTGGCTCAGTGGCCTGGAGCAGCCGCCGGCCCATGCCGGCGCAGCCGATGACAAACGCGGGCGCATGGTCTGCTACCAGCTGCAACTGACCGATACTGCCGGCTGCTCGCTGCTGGTGCGCAAAGGCACACGCAGCGAGGACGGCATCCGCTTCAGCCGGGTGCAGTCGCTTTACGATTTTCTCTACGAGCCGCCGCGCTTCGTCACCGACCAGGACACGCGCATCCTGCGCCTGCTTGCGGCATTGAACCAGGGGGCCGGCCAGGACCGCGGCTACCAACTCAAAGGCCAGGAAGGCGGCGAACTGTTCCAGCGCGCACTGGAAACCGGGCGCATGCTGTTCGACGTCAACATGCCCCTGCTGCACGAAGGCCCGACGCGCCCAGCCGAGTTCCGCTGGGTACGCCAGGACAATGGCAACTACCGCGGGCTGTGGTACAGCGGTGAGGAACCGCTGCGCTGCGTCATCCCGCTGCTGCCGCTGTACTACTTCGATGTGCAGGCGCAAGAGGTGGGCAAGGTCGAACACACCCTTGACCCGCATGTGGCCGTGCAACTGACCATCGCCCCCGATGTGCCGGAACACCTTGTCGTCCCCCTGAGCCACAAGCTCAATGCCCTGAGCCACAAGGTGCCGACCCCAGCCCCCGTGCGAGAGCAAGTGATCGAGGACATACAGCCACAGGCCCTGATGGCCCTCGGCAGCCTCGAGTACACCGCCTACATGCCGAAAACCGGGCGCATGCAACGGCAGATGCAACATCGCGCCGCATTGGCATTCGACTATGACGGCCTGCAAGCCAGCGGTAGCGACGACAAGCCGCTGACCCGCCTTGCAGGCAACACCAGCCAGCGCATCCGCCGCCAGCCCCAGGCTGAACAAGCCCTGCGCAAGGTGCTGCGGGACTTCGGCTTCAGGCCTGCAACCCGGCAGAGCAAGGCATTGCCCGACAGTGCCGGGGAAATGTATCAACTGCCCGACGACGAAGCCTGGCTGCACTTTGCCCGCGAAGGCCTGCCACGCCTGCGCGAAGCCGGCTGGGCCATCGATACCCACCGCGATTTCGCCTTCGAACTGCAAGAGGTGGAAGACTGGTACGCGACCATCGACGAAGCGCCGGGCCATGAATGGTTCGACCTGGAACTGGGCATCGTGGTCGATGGCCAGCGCCACAGCCTGTTGCCGATCGTGCTGCAATTGCTGCGCAGCAGCCCAGAGCTGTTACGCCCCAGCGAACTGGCCCGGCGCAGTGACGACGAGCACCTGCTGATCGACCTGAACCGCGGCCGCCTGGATGCCTCGCCCTTGCGCGTCGCCCTGCCTTATGGCCGTATCAAGGCAGTGATGGGCACCCTGGGCGAGCTGTACCTGCACGAAGGCAGCGTAGGCCCGGCCCTGCGCCTGGACCGCGCCGACGCCGCGCGCCTGAACCAGATCGAAGGCATGCCGCTGCATTGGCAAGGTGGCGAGCATGTGCGCGACCTGGGGCGCCGCCTGCGTGACGCGCGTGACCTGCAGGTCGCACCGCCAGTCGCGCTGCGGGCCAGCTTGCGCGCCTACCAGCAGCAAGGCCTGAACTGGCTGCAGGCCCTGCGCGAAATGGGTACCGGCGGCATTCTGGGCGACGACATGGGCTTGGGCAAGACCCTGCAAGCCTTGGCTCACCTGCTGCTGGAAAAGGAAAGCGGGCGCCTCGTCAGCCCAGCCCTGGTCGTGATGCCGACCAGCCTGATACCCAACTGGCTGGACGAAGCCGCACGCTTCGCCCCCGACCTGCGTGTACTGCCCCTGCACGGGCCAGGGCGCAGCAAGCATTTTGCCAAGCTGGGCGACTACGACCTGGTCCTCACCACCTATGCGCTGCTGCCGCGCGACCTGCAGCACCTGCGCGCGCACGCGTGGCACGTGCTGGTGCTGGACGAGGCACAGAACATCAAAAGCAGTACCAGCAAGGCGGCCCTGGCCGCCTGCGAACTGCAGGCCACCCAGCGTCTGTGCCTGACCGGCACGCCGATGGAAAACAACCTGGGCGAACTGTGGTCGATCTTCCACTTCCTGATGCCCGGCTGGCTGGGTGAACTGAAGCGCTTCAACCAGGACTACCGCACGCCGATCGAGCGCCACGGTGACAGCGAGCGCATGGCCCACCTGGCCAACCGCGTCCGGCCGTTCCTGTTGCGCCGCACCAAGGAGCAGGTGGCCACCGAGCTGCCGGCCAAAACCGAGATGGTGCACTGGGTCGAGCTCAGCGACGCCCAGCGCGACACCTACGAAGCGGTACGCGTGGCCATGGACAAGAAAGTCCGCGATGAAATTGCCCGCAACGGTGCCGCGCGCAGCCAGATCGTGATCCTCGACGCGCTGCTCAAGCTGCGCCAGGTGTGCTGCGACCTGCGCCTGGTAAAAGGCGTGGAGAGCAAGGGTAACCAGGCCGACAAGGGCAAGCTGGGGGCACTGCTGCAAATGCTCGATGAGCTGCTCAGCGAAGGCCGCCGGGTACTGCTGTTTTCGCAGTTCACGTCGATGCTTGCACTGATCGAGCAGGAACTGCAAAAGCGCCAGATCCGCTACAGCCTGCTCACCGGCGATACCCGCGACCGGCGTACGCCGGTGCAGCAGTTCCAGCAGGGTGACAGCGAGGTGTTCCTGATCAGCCTGAAGGCCGGCGGCGTGGGCCTGAACCTGACGGCGGCAGACACGGTGATCCACTTCGACCCCTGGTGGAACCCGGCCAGCGAAAACCAGGCCACCGACCGCGCCTACCGTATAGGCCAGGACAAACCGGTGTTCGTGTTCAAGCTGATTACCCGCGGCACGGTGGAAGAGAAAATACAGGCACTGCAGCAGGAGAAGGCCGCGCTGGCGGCGAGCCTGCTCGATGGCGGCCAGGCTGGGCAGTGGCGGCTGGGGGATGAAGAGATCGATGCCCTGTTTGCACCGTTGCCAGGCAAGCGTGGGCGCTGATGCCCTCGGGTCGGCCGTGAGGGTTGGCTGGCAGTGAGGCCGAGCGCCGCGCCGGCGGCGATCTCACTGGCAACCAGAAACCCGCTCCAGCGGCGACAGGTCAGTCGACCAGCTGCGCCTCTTTCAACGCGCCCAACGCCGCCAGCCAGCGTGGCTGCTGGCGATAGTCGGTACGTGCAAAGCCCTGCCCGCGCATCCGGGCGATACGCGGCGAGGGCCTGACCTGCATGCGCTGCGCTGCGCTCAGTGCCAGCTCTGCGGCCGCGCGGTCATTGCAAACCAGGCCCATGTCGCAGCCGGCAGACAATGCCGCCTCGATACGGCTGGCCGCATCGCCCACCACATGGGCACCGGCCATCGACAGGTCATCACTGAAGATCACCCCGTCAAAGCCCAGCTCGCCACGCAGAATGTCCTGCAGCCAGCGGCGCGAGAAGCCGGCCGGCTGGTCGTCCACCTGCGGGTAGATGACATGCGCCGGCATCACCGCCGCCAATTGCCCGCTCAGGCGGCTGAACGGTACAAGGTCGGCCTGGCGCAGTTGCGCAAGGCTGCGCTCATCGGTGGGAATGGCCACGTGCGAATCGGCCTCGGCCCAGCCATGCCCCGGGAAGTGCTTGCCGCAGGCCGCCATGCCGGCGGCATTCATGCCGCGGATGAACGCCCCGGCCAACTGCGTCGCACGCAGCGGGTCGCCCTCGAAGGCGCGGCTGCCCACCACGGCACTGCGCTGGTGATCAAGGTCAAGCACCGGAGCGAAGCTCAGGTCCAGGCCCACTGCCAGCACTTCGGTCGCCATCAGCCAGCCACACTGCTCGGCCAGGTATTCAGCGTTGTCGTTGTCGGCCAGCGCGCGCATGGCGGGCAGGCGTACAAAGCCCTGGCGCAGGCGTTGCACACGGCCGCCCTCCTGGTCCACCGCCAGAATCAGATCGGGGCGTATGGCGCGGATGGATGCGCATAGCTCACGCACCTGGCGCGGGCTGTCGATATTGCGGGCGAAGATGATCAGGCCGGCCACTTCGGGCTGGCGCAGCAGGTGACGGTCTTCGGCGGTCAGCCATTTACCGGCGATGTCCACCATCAGGGAGCCTTGCAGACTGACGGTCATGGGTATTCCTTAATTGAAGACTGAACAGAAGCGGCGCTAGCTTAGCCCAAGCGCCCCGCCGCGCCCAGCTTTCAGGCCTTGGCCGTGGCGGCGCTGCTCTTGGTGCGTGGCCGCAGTTGTGCAGTGGCCATGGCCGGGTCGGTGACGCCACTGTCCGCCCGCATGCCGGCCGCCAGGAACGGCACCATCAGGCGCATGACCTGTTCGATGGACGTATTGATACCGAAGTCGGTTTCGGCGATGGCCCGCAGGGCCTTGATGCCGGACATGCTGAACGCGGCCGCCCCCAGCATGAAGTGCACGCGCCAGAACAGCTCCAGCGGCGGAATACGGGGAGCCGCCTCGTTGACCAACAGCATGTAGCGGCGGAACACCTTGCCGTACATGTCTTCCAGGTAGCGCCGCAAGTGCCCTTGGCTCTGGCTGAAGGCAAGGCCCAGCAGCCGCATGAAGATCGACAGGTCGTTGTTGCTGCGCGGCTGCACGGCCAATGCCTGCTCCACCAGCATTTCCAGCAGCTCTTCCAGGCTTGGCTTGTGCTCGGGCTTGGCCTGGCGGCGTTCCAGTTCACGCTCGAGGCTGGCGCAGAACGGGCCCAGGAAGCGCGAGAACACAGCCTGGATAAGCGCTTTTTTGGAACCGAAGTGATAGTTGACCGCCGCCAGGTTGACCCCGGCCTTGCTGGTAATCAGCCGCAGCGAGGTTTCAGCGAACCCCCTTTCCGCGAACAGCTGCTCGGCAGCATCGAGAATGCGTTCAACGGTTTCCGATTGGGCCATGACTACTCCGACTACTCCGCCAGACAAACAGTTGTTTGAAACATACGTTTCAGCCCTGCATCTGTCAAGGCTCGGTGACCGGGCGGTCGCCGTTGGAAAACAGCGCGCGTCGTGCCTCCGGGAGGGGGCGTGCGACTTTTCTTGCAACGTGTGGCTTGAAGCTTATCCAGTACTGTATATAATCCCAGTCACTGTACAAAAAGCCAGAGCACCCAACATGCTGAAACTGACGCCACGCCAAGCCGAAATTCTCGCGTTCATCAAGCGTTGCCTGGAAGACAACGGTTTCCCGCCCACACGTGCCGAGATCGCTCAGGAACTGGGCTTCAAATCGCCCAACGCTGCCGAAGAACACCTCAAGGCCCTCGCCCGCAAGGGTGCCATCGAAATGACCCCAGGTGCATCCCGCGGCATCCGCATCCCGGGCTTCGAAGCCAAGGCCGAAGAAAGCGGCCTGCCCATCATCGGCCGTGTGGCTGCCGGTGCACCGATCCTGGCCGAGCAGCACATCGAGCAATCGTGCAACATCAACCCCGCCTTCTTCCACCCCCAGGCCGACTATTTACTGCGCGTGCACGGCATGAGCATGAAGGACGTCGGTATCCTGGACGGCGACCTGCTGGCAGTACACACCTGCCGTGAAGCACGCAACGGCCAGATCGTGGTGGCCCGCATCGGCGACGAAGTGACCGTCAAGCGCTTCAAGCGCGAAGGCAGCAAAGTCTGGCTGCTGGCCGAAAACCCCGAATTCGCCCCCATCGAAGTCGACCTGAAAGAACAGGAACTGGTGATCGAGGGCTTGAGCGTCGGCGTCATTCGCCGCTGATCCAGGAGGCGTCATGCAGCAGTTCATTCACGTACCCGAGCAAGCCCAGTTGCCGTTGTTCGAAGCATTCCTTGCCCAACCCGTACTTCCTGGCTTAAAGGCCAGCGAACTGGCACGCAAGCACAGCGACCCCGAGCTTTTCAGCGAACTGTCGCTGCGTGGCGCCCAAGGGCACTGCCAAAACCTGCTGGCACCCGTACTGCGTGAGCTGAGCGAAGAAGACGAGACCCGCTGGCTGACCCTGATCGCGCCGCCGTCGAGCCTGACCCAGGCCTGGCTGCGCGACGCAGGCCTCAACCGTGAACGGATCCTGCTGCTGCAACCCCGTAGCAATCAGAGCCCATTGCAGCTGGCCTGCGAAGCCCTGCGCCTGGGCCTTAGCCACACAGTGGTCAGCTGGCTGGGTAGCGTGAATGCCACTGCCCGCCAGCAACTGCTACGGGCAGCCACTACCGGAAATGCACAAAGCCTGAACATCCGCCTCGGCTGATGTTCAGGCTTTGCCTGTTACTTCAAAACGCCAGCCACCTGCTGCACCCTCAGGGTTCAGTGCAGCACCCGCGGCCCTTCATCACGCTCAGCCTCACCTTCCATCAGGCGACCGGCCATCTGCACACCCACGCTGAGCATGGCCTTGGCCACTTCAACATGCTGACCCTGCAGAAATACCTTGGCGTCTTCCGAGAAATCCAAGGTTACCAGTGAGCCTTCATCCTCGGCGCGACGCAGTTCGATGCGGCCATCAGGCAACTCGACAATTTCCAGAAAAGACGTAGACATAAATGGCAGTTCTCCGCGAAAGGCCAGTATTGTATCAGCCGTTGCCGCGATCAGCACTCACTCAACGCGTCGCGAAAACGCCTGACCAGGCCTTTGAGGTTATTGCGCCAGCTTTCCAGCTCGGCGCGGGACAATGCTGGCTGCTCGGGCTCGTCAAGGTTCACGGCTTGGATCAGCGGCTGAGTAACATCGGTTTTTGGCGCTTTCCTGGCGACAGGTGGTCGGAACAAATCGGCATAACCACTGAGCATTTGCGCCAGCCAGGTTTCACGCTGGCGCGCCAGCTCCAGCAGCTCGGCCACCTCGGGGATGGCAATACCGTTCAGGCTGTCGTCGGCCAGTGCCTGCTCCACAGTTGCCACCACCGGCAGGCGGTAGAAAGCACCAATTTCATGGCACATGCCCAGTAGCGCGCCGTACAGGTGAAACAGCGCCGACTCGCGCTCGGCCTGTACCAAGCCCTGGGCATTCATGGCCTGGCTTTGCTCGGCCTTGGCCATGGCCTCGAGGGCGAGGCCGGCAAAGAACAGTTTCTGGTTGGTGCGGGTGTAGGTTTCCTGGGCCATTTCTGTGCCCTCCCTTCAGGCTGCAAGGCAAGTTTCTGCATCATAAATGATTGGGGCCGCTAAGCGGCCCCAATTACAGCACTGAAGGCTCAGCGCTTGTCTTCTACCTTCCACGCGCCACCGTCGTAGAACGCCTTCCAGCCGGTAGGCTTGCCATCGACCTCGGACTGCACGTACTGCTCCTTGGTCTTGCGGCTGTAGCGGATCACCGCAGGGCGGCCGTCCGGGTCCTTCTGCGGCGCATCGCACAGGAAGTGGTACTTCGGGTCGATCTCGTGCTTGTGCGGCACGATTTCCATGACCAGTGGTGCCCGGGTTTCGCGGTTCTTGGGGAACTGGCTGGCCGCCAGGAACAACCCCGAGGCGCCATCGCGCAGTACGTAGGTGTCGTCCACCTTCTCGCACTTGAGCTCAGGCATGTCCACCTTGTCCATCTTCGGTGGCGCTGCCTCACCGCTTTTCAGCAGTTTGCGGGTGTTCTTGCAAGCCGGGTTGGTGCAGCCGAAGAACTTGCCGAACCGGCCGGTCTTCAGTTGCATCTCGCTACCGCACTTGTCGCATTCCAGGCTTGGCCCTTCGTAACCCTTGATGCGGTAGTTGCCTTCTTCGATTTCGTAGCCAGCGCAGTCCGGGTTGTTACCGCAGATGTGCAGCTTGTGCTTCTCATCCAGCAAGTAGGCATCCATCGCCGTGGCACAGATCGGGCAACGGTGCTTGCCCAACAGCACCCGCGACTCGGACTCGCCCTCGTCGTCCGCAGCGATCTCATCGCCGGGCACCAGGTTGACGGTCGCCTTGCAGCGTTCTTTCGGCGGCAGGCTGTAGCCAGAGCAGCCAAGGAATACCCCAGTGGAAGCGGTACGAATCATCATTGGCCGGCCACATTCCTTGCACGGAATGTTGGTCATGGTCGGCTGGTTGGCGCGCATGCCGTCTTCGCTCGACTCGGCCGTCTGCAGCTTCTTGCTGAAGTCGCCATAGAACTCGTCGAGCACGTTCTTCCAGTCACGCTCGCCCTGGGCCACGTCGTCGAGGTTCTCTTCCATGTCGGCGGTAAAGCCGTAGTCCATCAGGTTGGAGAAGCTTTCCGACAGGCGCTCGGTGACGATGTCGCCCATTTTCTCGGAGTAGAAGCGGCGGTTGTGCAGGGTCACATAACCACGATCCTGGATGGTGGAAATGATCGCCGCGTAGGTCGACGGGCGACCGATGCCGCGCTTTTCCATTTCCTTTACCAGGCTGGCTTCGGTGAAGCGTGCCGGCGGCTTGGTGAAGTGCTGGCTCGGGTCGATCTGCAGCAACTTCAGCGCTTCGCCCTGGACCATTTCCGGCAGTACGTCGTCTTCACCCGGTTTGCTCTGCTGTGGCAGCACACGGGTATAACCGTCGAACTTCAGGATACGGCCCTTGGCGCGCAGCTCGAAATCGCCGGCAGCCACGGTGACACTGGTAGACAGGTACTGCGCCGGCGGCATCTGGCAAGCCAGGAACTGGCGCCAGATCAGCTCGTACAGGCGCTCGGCGTCGCGCTCCATGCCACTGAGCTTGGTCGGGTGTGTATTCACGTCCGACGGGCGAATCGCTTCGTGCGCTTCCTGGGCGCCTTCTTTGCTGCCGTAGACCAGCGGTGCATCCGGCAGGTACTGCTTGCCGAACTCACGCTCGATGTAGCTGCGGGCCATGTCCAGGGCATCGGCCGACAGGTTGGTCGAGTCGGTACGCATGTACGTGATGTAGCCAGCTTCGTACAAGCGCTGGGCCATCATCATGGTCTTCTTCACACCAAAGCCCAGGCGGTTGCTGGCGGCCTGCTGCAGGGTGGAGGTAATGAACGGCGCCGACGGCTTGCTGCTGGTCGGGCGGTCTTCGCGCTTGACCACGCTGTAGCTGGAAGCCTTGAGCTTCTCCAGCGCGGCCATGGCCTGGGCTTCGTTCAGCGGCTTGAACGCCTCGCCATTTTCGCGCGCCACTTCGAAACGCACCTTGGCGTTTTTCGCGGTGCCGAGGTCGGCGTGGATTTCCCAGTATTCTTCCGGGATGAACGCGCGAATTTCACGCTCGCGCTCTACCACCAGCTTGACCGCTACCGACTGCACGCGACCGGCAGACAAGCCACGGGCAATCTTGGCCCACAACAGCGGCGACACCATGTAGCCCACCACACGGTCAAGGAAACGCCGAGCCTGCTGCGCGTTGACCCGGTCGATGTCCAGCTCGCCCGGTTGCGAGAAGGCTTCCTGAATCGCCTTCTTGGTAATTTCGTTGAACACCACGCGCTTGTAGCGGGCGTCGTCACCACCGATGGCCTCGCGCAGGTGCCAGGCAATGGCTTCCCCTTCGCGGTCCAAGTCGGTTGCGAGATAGATGGTGTCGGCATCCTTGGCCAGGCGGCGCAGCTCTTCGATCACCTTTTCCTTGCCAGGCAGGATCTCGTACTTGGCTTTCCAGCCGTGGTCGGGGTCGACACCCATGCGCGACACCAGCTGGCGACGGGCCTTTTCCTTGGGTGAAAGCGCCGGGGCCTCACCCGCAGCCTTACCACGCTTGGCGGCCGGCTCTTTGCTTGCGCTGGCCGAACCGCTGGTGGGGAGGTCTCGGATATGGCCGATACTCGACTTCACCACGTACTGGTTGCCCAGGTACTTGTTGATGGTCTTGGCCTTGGCCGGGGATTCCACAATGACCAGCGATTTGCCCATGGATCGGAGTATTCCTGAATCTGAAGATGAAAAACGCGTCAGGTGCCGACACGCGGCACCGCTATATATAGTGGCAAAAGTGTGAGGTCAAGTTCGAACGATCATGCGTGCGACTTGCCCAGCAACCCGGGCAGCCCCTCTTCGGCCTTGACCAAAGCAAAGCGTGGCACCTGCTCGCCGTCAACCTCGACGGACTCCTGGAACATCGAAAGTGGCCTTACCCAGAAGCTGTAGTCACCATACAGGCACTGGTAGAAAACCATCCACTCTTCGCTCTCGGAGTGCCGCGCAACGCTGAAGACACGGTACTCAGGCCCTTTGTAATGCCGGTAGACGCCTGGCTGTATCTGCATGTTGCACACCCTCCTGAATAAAACCTGAAAAAACAAAACCGGGGCACAAGGCCCCGGTTGCTGTCCAGCGGCGCGATCAGACGCGTTCGAAGACAGTGGTGATACCTTGGCCGAGGCCGACGCACATGGTCGCCACCCCGAGGGTACCGCCATTTTGCTTCATGACATTGAGCAGGGTGCCGGAAATACGTGCCCCAGAGCAACCGAACGGGTGCCCCAAAGCGATGGCGCCGCCGTGCAGGTTAACCTTCTCATCCATCTTGTCGAGCACTTTCAAATCTTTCAGCACTGGCAAGGCCTGTGCAGCGAAGGCTTCGTTGAGCTCGATGAAGTCGATGTCTGCCATGGTCAGCCCGGCACGCTTGAGGGCTTTCTGGGTCGATGGCACCGGGCCGTAGCCCATGATCGCCGGGTCCACACCTGCCACCGCCATCGAGCGGATTACCGCCAACGGCTGTATACCCAGGTCCATGGCGCGCTGGCCAGACATGACGATCATGCACGACGCGCCGTCGGTGATCTGCGACGAAGTACCGGCCGTAACCGTGCCCCCTTTGGGGTTGAATGCCGGCTTGAGCGACGCCAGGCCTTCGAGGGTGGTTTCCGGGCGAATGGTTTCGTCGAAATCGAATACCTTCAGGAAGCCGTTCTCGTCGTAGCCCTGCATCGGGATGATTTCATCCTTGAACTTGCCTTCGACCGTAGCCTTGTGGGCCAACTGGTGCGAACGCAAGCCAAACAGGTCCTGCTGCTCACGGGTGATGCCATGCATCTTGCCGAGCATTTCTGCAGTGAGGCCCATCATCCCGGAAGCCTTGGCGGCATGCAAGGACAGGTGCGGGTTAGGGTCCACGCCGTGCATCATGCTGACATGGCCCATGTGCTCCACGCCGCCGACCACGAACACATCGCCGTTGCCGGTCATGATGGCCTGGGCGGCGGTGTGCAGCGCGCTCATCGACGAGCCGCACAGGCGGCTGACGGTTTGCGCAGCGGAAGTGTGCGGGATCTGCGTCATCAGCGAAGCCATGCGGGCGATGTTCCAGCCCTGCTCCAGCGTCTGGTTGACGCAGCCCCAGATCACGTCCTCGACCTCTTTGGGGTCGACCTTGCCGTTGCGCTCCAGCAGCTTGCTGATCAGGTGCGCCGACATGTCTTCGGCGCGGGTGTTGCGGTGCATGCCACCCTTGGAGCGGCCCATCGGCGTGCGACCGAAGTCGACAATCACCACGTCTCTTGGATTCAGGCTCATATCAAATCTCTCGCTCTAGCTCGTTGACCGCTCAGTTGAAGAAGCGCTGGCCATTCTTGGCCATTTCGCGCAGCTTGGCGGTCGGGTGGTACAGCGGCCCCAGGTCGGCATAGCGATCGGCCAGGGCAACGAATTCGGCGACACCGATCGAGTCGATGTAGCGCAGCGCACCACCGCGGAAGGGAGGGAAACCAATGCCGTAGACCAGCCCCATGTCGGCTTCGGCAGCGGTCTCGACGATGCCGTCTTCCAGGCAGCGCACGGTCTCCAGGCACAGCGGCACCATCATCCAGTTGACGATGTCTTCATCGGTGACTTCACGCTGCTCGAACACGATCGGCTTGAGCACGTCGAGCACGGTAGCGTCGAACACTTTCTTCGGCTTGCCACGCTTGTCGGTTTCGTAGGCGTAGAAACCCTTGCCATTCTTCTGCCCCAGGCGGTTGGCCTCGTACAGGGCATCCACCGCCGAGCGGCGCTCGTCCTTCATGCGGTCAGGGAAACCTTCGGCCATCACGTCACGGCCGTGGTGGCCGGTGTCGATGCCTACCACGTCCATCAGGTAGGCCGGGCCCATTGGCCAGCCGAACTTTTCCATGACCTTGTCGATGCGCACGAAGTCGACACCGGCGCTGACCAGCTTGGCAAAGCCGCCGAAGTACGGGAACAGCACGCGGTTGACCAGGAAGCCCGGGCAGTCGTTGACCACGATCGGGTTCTTGCCCATTTTCTTGGCATAGGCCACGGTGGTGGCCACAGCCACTTCACTGGACTTCTCGCCACGGATCACTTCTACCAGCGGCATCATGTGCACCGGGTTGAAGAAGTGCATGCCGACGAAGTTTTCCGGGCGCTTGAGCGCCTTGGCCAACAGGTTGATGGAGATCGTCGAAGTGTTGGAGGCCAGGATCGCATCGTCCTTGACCTGCCCTTCCACTTCCGCCAGCACCGCCTGTTTGACTTTCGGGTTCTCGACCACGGCCTCGACCACGATGTCGACATTGGCAAAGTCGCCATAGGACAGGGTCGGGCGAATGGCATTGAGCGCCTCGGCCATCTTGGCCGGGGTCAGGCGGCCCTTTTCGACGCGGTTGCCAAGCAGCTTGGAGGCCTCGTTCAAGCCCAGCTGGATGGCTTCCTCGCGGATGTCCTTCATCAGGATCGGGGTGCCCTTGACCGCGGACTGGTAGGCGATGCCGCCACCCATGATACCGGCGCCAAGCACGGCAGCCTGCTTCACGTCGTGGGCGATTTCGTCGTGCGCCTTGGCCTTGCGCTTGAGCTCCTGGTCGTTCAGGAACAGGCCGATCAGGCTCTCGGCAACCGAGGTCTTGGCCAGTTTGGCAAACCCGGCCGCTTCGACTTCCAGCGCCTTGTCGCGGCCGAAGTTGGCGGCCTTCTGGATGCTCTTGATGGCTTCGACCGGGGCCGGGTAGTTCGGCCCGGCCTGCCCGGCAACGAAGCCCTTGGCAGTTTCGAACGCCATCATCTGTTCGATGGCGTTGAGCTTGAGTTTTTCCAGCTTGGGTTGGCGTTTGGCCTTGTAGTCGAGCTCGCCGCTGATGGCGCGCTTGATCAGGTCGATGGCGCCAGCCTGCAGCAGCTCGGGCGCAACCACGGCATCGACGGCGCCGACTTTGAGGGCGTCTTCGGCGCGGTTTTCCTTGCCGGCAGCGATCCACTCGATGGCGTTGTCCGAACCGATCAGGCGCGGCAGGCGCACGGTGCCGCCAAAGCCCGGGTAGATGCCCAGCTTGACTTCCGGCAGGCCGATCTTGGCGCTGCTGGACATGACACGGTAATCGGCGGCAAGGCACATTTCCAGGCCGCCACCCAGGGCGATGCCATTGATGGCCGCGACGGTCGGCACTTCGAGGTCTTCGAAGGCGTTGAAGATGCGGTTGGCTTCCAGGTTGCCGGCGACCAGTTCGGCCTCGGGCAGCTTGAAGTTGTCGACGAACTCGGTGATGTCGGCGCCGACGATGAACACGTCCTTGCCACTGCTGACGATGACGCCCTTGACCGAGGCGTCGGCCTGGATGGCGCCTACGGCCTCGCGCAGCTCGTTCAGGGTCAGGCGGTTGAACTTGTTGACGGACTCACCCTTGAGGTCGAACTTGAGCTCGACGATGCCACTTTCAAGAGCCTTAACCGTGATGGCTTTACCTTCGTAAATCATCAACTGATCTCCACGATATGGAAGCTGAACTGTACACGCCGATCGCTGCAGCGGAAGCAGGCCTAGCTGCCCCGCCCAGGCACACCCGTCAGCGCGCTAGTCGGAAGTATGGCTTGGCGTGGTGACATACAAACGCTCAATTCATACGCCCGTTTGATTTGGGTGTGCACACATTCTCCGAAAAGATCTGCGTTGTCAAATGCTCACGAGCACGAAGAAAACGCGACTTTGTGGTCATTTTGTACCGTGCGCGCAGCAAATCATGATGACAGTGATCACCGGTCATTCATGCCAGCGATCGACCCCCGCGATTGCACAGGCGCTGCACATTTTCGCTTGCGCGCCGAGCGGGTATGGCTACACTGCCACTTGCGTGAATGAATACCCGGCCTGCCTGGCCTTTTCTGCGAAAGCAGAACGCAAAGCGGCGACTTGGCACCCCACCCCTTCAGGGGTATGCCAAGCCGCCGCTTTGTCGTTGTAGGAGCGGCATTGTGTCTTGAGAGGGGATTAGACCTGGTCATTCACCGTTCCACTTGTGGGAGCGGGCTTGCCCGCGAACACCGGCAAAGCCGGTGCCAGACACCGCGTCGCCTGCTTCGCGGGCTTGCCCGCTCCTACAGGTGAATCGCGCAGGCTTTTCAAATTTTGAGAAAGAGAGTTGCTCCTAAAGGGATCATGTTTAGCTGAACTCAGGCGAGGGTTTCGAGGACGTAGGCAACATCCTGCAATACAGCCATATCGCCCCGTTCAGTCCAATACAACGCGATCATCCGGGCATCGGCCTCTACCTTGTAAACGCTCGCCGGCAAGCGCGCCAGCGCCTCCACGAAACGCGGGTCTTCGCAGGGTTCGCGGTACTGGTTCCACCACACCCCCGGGCTGACCTGCCAGTAGCTGAAGCTGTTCTGGTGCCCACGGCGGCGCGCCCGGTGGTACTGCGGACAAGGACTTGGCGGCTCCTTCTCCAGCCAGTGCGGCCACTGCTGTGGCGCCAGCTGCATGGCCAACCCCATACGTCGGGCCTCCAGGCGCAGCTTCATCTGCTCGCTCTGCTTGCGCGAACTGCGCAACCAGGAAAACGGGCTGAGAATCAGCGCAAGGATTGACACCACCAGCAATACCGTCATATCAGTAGATTCCATAAAGCGTTGCAAATGAGCTGGTTAGCCACTTTTCACGGAAGACCCGCCCGAAAGCGACCATACTTCCTTTATCGCGATTGTCAGGAGTACTGCTCATGCCCTACGAACATTTGTTGGTCGCGGTCGACCTGACCGAAGAATGCGACCCGGTAATCAAGCGCGCCATGGCCTTGGCTGCCCCATCGAACGCCAAGGTATCGCTGGTGCATATCGTCGAGCCAATGGCCATGGCGTTTGGCGGCGATGTGCCGATGGACCTGTCGCAACTGCAACAACAGCAGTTCGACCAGGCCAAAGAGCGCATGGACCGGTTGTTCAACAAGTACCCGGACATTAATCGAGGCGACTCGCACCTGACCTACGGCCAACCTCGCCAGGAAATTCACCAGCTTGCCAAGGAACAACACTGCGACCTGATCGTGGTCGGCAGCCATGGCCGCCACGGCCTGGCGTTGCTGTTGGGTTCCACGGCCAATGACGTGCTGCACGGTGCGCCATGTGACGTGCTGGCGGTACGCTTGCAGAAGAAAGACTGAGCCGACCTGGTCCGGCCCTATCGCCGGCAAGCCAGCCCCCACAGAGGCACCATGGATTTCAAGCCTTATGGTGTCCCTGTGGGAGCTGGCTTGCCGGGGATAGGGCCGGACCAGGCTAACAACTATCAGCCTTCCAGCTCAGCCCAGCGCTCTACCAGTACATCCAGCTCACCCTGCAGCTTCTCGATCCTGGCCAGCACCGCCGAAGTCTCCGCAATCGGCCGCTGATAGAAGCCCACCGCATTCACTTCTTCCTGGGCTTCAGCCATGCGCTGCTCCAGCGCGTCGATCTGCCCCGGCAGCATCTCCAGCTCACGCTGCAGCTTGTAGCTGAGCTTTTTCTTCGATGCCTCTTCCACCACCGGCGCAGCAACAGGCGCAGGCTTGGCCTCGACCTTCTCCACCACCGCGCTGTTGAGGGCCGACTTGCCGCCCTTGCTCTCGGTCACGCCCAGCAGCTTCGGCGAGCCGCCCTGGCGAATCCAGTCCTCATAACCCCCTACATACTCGCGCACCTTGCCCTCGCCTTCGAACACCAGGGTGCTGGTGACGACGTTGTCGAGGAAGGCCCGGTCGTGGCTGACGATCAGCACGGTGCCCTTGTAGTTGGACAGCACCTCTTCGAGCAGTTCGAGGGTTTCCACGTCCAGGTCGTTGGTCGGTTCGTCGAGCACCAGCAGGTTGGCCGGCTTGCTGAACAGCTTGGCCAGCAGCAGGCGGGCACGCTCACCCCCCGACAGCGCCTTGACCGGCGTGCGCGCACGCTGGGGGCTGAACAGGAAGTCGCCCAGGTAACTGAGCACATGGCGGTTCTGCCCATCGATCTCGATGAAGTCACGGCCTTCGGCGAGGTTGTCGATCACCGTCTTTTCCAGCTCGAGCTGGTGGCGCATCTGGTCGAAATAGGCCACTTCCAGCTTGGTGCCGCGCTCGACCTTGCCTGAAGTGGGCTCCAGGTCACCGAGCATCAACTTCAGCAAGGTGGTCTTGCCGGTACCGTTGGCACCCAGCAGGCCGATACGGTCTTCGCGCTGCAGGACCATGGAGAAGTCCTTGACCAGCATCGGCCCTTCGGGATGATGGAAACTCACGTTTTCCAGCACCATGACCTGCTTGCCGGACTTTTCCGCCGCCTCGATCTGGATATTGGCCTTGCCCTGGCGTTCGCGGCGCTCGCCACGCTCTACCCGCAGGGCCTTCAAGGCACGCACGCGACCTTCGTTGCGGGTACGGCGGGCCTTGATGCCCTGGCGAATCCACACTTCTTCCTGGGCCAGGCGCTTGTCGAACAGCGCGTTGGCGGTTTCTTCGGCGGCCAGTGCGGCCTCCTTGTGCACCAGGAAGCTGGCGTAGTCGCCGTTCCAGTCGATCAGGCCGCCACGGTCCAGTTCAAGGATGCGGGTGGCCAGGTTCTGCAGGAACGACCGGTCGTGGGTAATGAACAGCACCGCGCCGTTGAACCCGCGCAGGGCCTCTTCGAGCCAGGCAATGGCGCCAATGTCCAGGTGGTTGGTCGGCTCGTCGAGCAGCAGCAGGTCGGGCTCCGACACCAGCGCCTGGGCCAGCAGCACGCGGCGGCGCCAGCCACCGGACAGCTCGGCCAGGGTCTTGTCGGCAGGCAGTTGCAGGCGGCTGAGGGTGCTTTCCACCACCTGCTGCAGGCGCCAGCCGTCGCGGGCTTCCAGTTCGTGCTGAACATGCATGAGCTTTTCCAGGTCATCGTCGCCCTGGATGTTCATGCTCAGGTGGTGGAACTGCGCCAGCAGTTCACCCACGCCGTCGAGGCCGGCCGCGACCACGTCGAACACCGTGCGCTCATCGGCCACCGGCAGTTCCTGCGGCAGTTCGCCGATCTTCAGGCCCGGCGCACGCCAGATTTCCCCGTCGTCGCCCTTCTGCTCGCCCTTGACCAGGCGCAGCATGCTCGACTTGCCGGTGCCGTTGCGGCCGATGATGCACACCCGCTCGCCACGAGCGATCTGCCAGGACACTTTGTCCAGCAGCGGCATGGCGCCGAATGCGAGGGACACATCGCTGAATTTGAGCAGGGTCATGTTGGTCTCCATAAATCGGGCGCGCATTCTACCTGAGTTGGGCCCCCGACGGCAGCTGCCAGGCCAATCGATGCACCCGTGGCGACATCCGGTCGACGTTAATATGCCGATACAAGCACAGTGCTTTCACCCGCTGCCGGCAAACGGCTAAGCTAAGCCAATAGCTTCCAACAGTGCTGGCTCCGCCGTCACTTTCCCATGGTTCAACTGCCCGGACGTATCATGCGCAGCCGCCTGTTACAAATTGCTTCCTGCCTGCTGCTGACCGCTGCCACCAGCGCGGCACAGGCCACCGACCTCACCCTGCAGCGCCAGTACTACGACGAAGCCAAGCGCGCGCTGGCCAAGGGCGACAAAGGCCCTTACCTACGCTATGCCCAGGCTCTGAGTGACTACCCGCTGACCCCGTACCTGGCCTACGACGAGCTCACTGCCCGCCTGAAAAGCGCCAGCAACCAGGAAATCGAGGCGTTCCTCGCCAAGCATGGTGACCTGCCCCAGGCCAACTGGATGAAACTGCGCTGGTTGCGCTGGCTGGCCGAACGCGGGGAGTGGGACACCTTCGTCAAGTACTACGACCCCAAGCTCAATTTCACCGAGCTCGATTGCCTCAACGGCCAGTACCAGCTCAGCCATGGCCTGCGTGCCGAAGGCAACGCCACCGCCGAAAAGCTGTGGAACGTGGGCAAGTCGCAACCTGCCGCGTGCGACACACTGTTCGGCATGTGGGCCGCTGAAGGCCAACTGACCGAGAGTAAGCGCTGGCAGCGCATCAAGCTGGCGGCCCAGGCGCGCAATTACAGCCTGGCCAACAGCCTGATCAATGGCCTGACCACCCTCGGCCCGCAAGGCCGGCTGCTGGTCGACGTGGCACAGAAGCCTGAGCTGCTCAACCAGCCATCGCGCTTTGCCCCGGCCAACGAGGCGATGGCCGATGTGGTCAGCCTGGGCCTGCGCCGCCTGGCGCGCCAGGACCCGGAGCGGGCCATGGCGCTGCTGGACGACTACGCCCAGCGCATGCATTTCTCCCGCGACGAAAAGGTGGCCATCGCCCGCGAAATAGGCCTGACCCTGGCCCGCCGCTACGACCCGCGTGCGCTCGACCTGATGACCCGCTACGACCCTGAGCTGCGCGACAACACCGTCAGTGAATGGCGCCTGCGCCTGCTGCTGCGCCTGGGCCGCTGGGAAGACGCCTACGAGCTGACCCGCCGCCTGCCTCAGGACCTGGCCAGCAGCAGCCGCTGGAAGTACTGGCAAGCGCGCAGCCTGGAGCTGGCACAGCCGAACAACCCGCAGATCCCACTGCTGTACAAGAACGTGGCGCGCGAGCGTGACTTCTATGGTTTCCTCGCCGCCGACCGGGCCAAGACACCGTACCAACTGAACAACAAACCCCTGTTGCTGAGCCCGCAACTGGTGAAGAAAGTACGCAATACACCCGGCATCCAGCGGGCGCTGGAATTCCATGCCCGCGGCCAGATCGTCGAAGGCCGCCGCGAGTGGTACCACGTCAGCCGGCACTTCAACCGCGATGAAATGGTGGCCCAGGCGCGTCTGGGTTATGAATTGCGCTGGTACTTCCCGGCCATCCGCACCATCAGCCAGGCCCAGTACTGGGACGACCTGGACATCCGCTTCCCGATGGCCCACCGCGATACCCTGGTGCGCGAAGCCAATGTGCGCGGCCTGCATTCGAGCTGGGTATTCGCCATTACCCGCCAGGAAAGCGCGTTCATGGAAGACGCACGCTCCCCGGTAGGCGCCAGCGGCCTGATGCAACTGATGCCGGCTACCGCCAAGGAAACGGCCCGCAAGTTCAGCATTCCGCTTGCCTCACCGGCACAAGTGCTCAACCCGGACAAGAACATCCAGCTGGGCGCCGCCTACCTGAGCCAGGTGCATAGCCAGTTCAACGGCAACCGGGTCCTGGCCTCAGCAGCCTACAATGCCGGGCCCGGGCGCGTGCGACAGTGGCTGAGGGGCGCCAAGCACCTGAGTTTCGATGTGTGGGTGGAGTCGATCCCGTTCGACGAAACCCGCCAATACGTGCAGAACGTGCTGTCGTATTCAGTGATCTACGGGCAGAAACTGAATGCACCGCAGCCGCTGGTGGATTGGCATGAGCGGTATTTCGATGACATGTAAAGTTCGCTGAGCCCTTGCCGGCCTGTTCACGGGCACCTGTGAACAGGCCGGTGCCAGCACACAGCTATTCCAGGATTTCCACGCCCATCCCGACCTCAAGCCACCCGCTGCCATCCACCGCCAGGTTCTGCCCGAACAGGATATCGCCATCCTTTTCGCGGAAGGTCCTGAGCGTGGCCATCGGTTCACGGTCTTCACTGCGCTCGCCGGTGGCGGGGTCGATAGTGGTAAAGATGCACCTCACACTCGGTTTGAGCACCCGGAATTCGAGGGTGCCAATGCGGATCCGCTTCCAGCCATCCTCGGCGAAAGGCTCGGCGCCCTGCACCACCAGGTTCGGTCGAAAACGCAGCATCTCCATGGGCCGCCCCACACGGCGGTCAAGCTCGTGAAGCGAGCCCTGGCCGATCAGCAACAAGGGGAAACCATCCGGAAAAGCCGCGCGATCGCTGTTGAAGCCATAACCGTTGGGCAAATAACGGGCACGCTGCTCCGGGCAATGCACCAGGCGCACAGCCTTGCCCAGCCACTCGCTCAGCCAGGCCGCCGCGCCATCGCCGGCGTCTGGCACGCGCAAGGTATCGCGCCAGATCGTCACGCCACGCAGGCCCTCATCGGCAGGTGGCACTGCCACCCTCAGCGAGGCGCGCCCAGGCGCCTGCAACAGCAGCTGGCCGCAGCCGTCATCGTGCGCCGCGATCTGGCCAAGGCGTGGCCAGGCACGTTGGGTCAGGAAGCGTCCGTTTTCTGCCTCGACCACCATCCAGCGCCGGTCACCCTGCAGGCCCAGCAGCCCCACCGGCGAAGCGCGCAGGCTCTGCGCCTGGCACGACTTCACCGGGTATCGGTACAACTCACTCAGAAACATCCCTGCCGCCTCGCGTCTTGGCAAATGCCAAGCTTATACCGGGCAGGCGTGGCGATCACGCGGTGGCCGTATCCAGCAGCAGGCGCTGCTTGACCACGTCGACCAGGCGATCGGGCTGGAACTTGGAAAGGAAGTTGTCGCAACCCACTTTCTTGACCATGGATTCATTGAAACTGCCCGACAGCGATGTGTGCAGCACCACGTAGAGTTGGCGCAGCCGCGCATCGCTACGAATCTCAGTGGTCAGGCGGTAGCCGTCCATTTCCGGCATTTCGGCGTCGGTGAACACCATCAGCAGCTTTTCACACACGTCCTCGCCTGCATCAGCCCAACCCTTGAGCATGCGCAGTGCCTTCAGGCCATCACTGGCCACATGCAGTTTCATGCCCAACTGGGACAAGGTGTCGCGCAACTGCGCCAGGGCCACACTGGAGTCGTCCACCAGCAGCACCTCGCGGCCTTGCGCCCGTGCCAGCACGGGGTCGGCCAGTTTGTCGCCGGAAACCCGGGCGTTGTAAGGCACGATTTCAGCCAGCACCTTTTCCACGTCGATGACCTCGACCAGTTGCTCATCGACCTTGGTGATGGCAGTCAGGTAATGCTGGCGCCCGGCGCTGGACGGCGGCGGCATGATCGACTCCCAGTTCATGTTGACGATGCGGTCGACCCCTCCTACCAGGAAAGCCTGCACCGAGCGGTTGTATTCGGTGACGATGATGGTGCTGTCGGGCGTGGGTTGCAGCGGGCGCATGCCAATGGCCTGGGACAGGTCGATCACCGGCAACGTCTGCCCACGCAGGTTGACCACACCGCAGACGAACGCATGACGCTGGGGCATCAGGGTGAGCTTGGGCAGTTGCAGCACTTCCTGAACCTTGAACACGTTGATCGCGAACAATTGGCGGCCCGCCAGGCGGAACATCAGGATTTCCAGGCGGTTCTCACCTACCAGTTGCGTGCGTTGGTCTACCGTGTCGAGAATGCCAGCCATTGGAAAGCCCCCAGGCTTGAGTCGAAAAAGGTGAATTGATCCTCCCTGTATCGGCGGCTTCCCGCACACCTTGACCCTTGCGGGAAAATGCCGACCCGGCAATTGATATCACTTTACCATCATGCTTTACTGCCGGCACCCCGCTCGAATTCGGCAGCCCGCATCAGGGAAACCCCTAGGGGCAGTCAGGTGGAACCTGATATTCGCGATATCCTTTAGCCATTAATGTGACGCCATTCTCATTGCATGAATGGAGTCAGGCTTTTGCTAGCTATCGTTGCGGCGTGCCCGTCACCTGCGCCTACCCCACGCGCGGGGACCTGATCATGGACACTGCCTTAGCGTTCGATAACGCACTGCAGGGCTTCCTGCTGGATGCCCAGGTACTGCTGACCCAGGCCCAGGAATGCCTGCAGCATCTGGAATTGATCGACAACGATCCAGACGCCTGCCGCTGCCTGGACAGCACCTTGGCCAGCCTCGCCGGGCAGGCCACCCGCCTGGGCGCGCGCGAAGTTGCCCATTACGCCACCGCGCTTCACCAGTTGCTGGCCCCGGCCTGCTACAGCGGCTGCCTGCAGCCAGAGGCATTGCCTGCGATCGAGGCGTGCCTGACCCTGCTGGCCTGGCAACTGGAGTTGCTCGACAGCCGAACCGGGCGGTTGAACCTGGATATCGGCGAGCAACTGGTGCTGCTGGGCGAGCTGGCCAAGGTCGTGCAGCAACCCCTTGCCCCTGCTTGCGCGTCTTGCGATGAAGCAGGCAAAACGTGCGATCACCCGCATGATGTCATGCGCTCCGGCAGCCATGGCAGCCGGCCGTACCGCGCGCATTAACCTGACCAGAAGTGCAACTAACTACATGCACTCAAGCCCTGCGCTGGTCGAACTTGCAAAGTTCGCAAAGTTTCAGGAAGGCCAAGTTGAATCATTACCGCCTTAGTTGCAGCGCGGGTGCGAGCAGCGGGATCCGCGGGTGGCACTTTGCCACCCGGCACCGCCCTGCCAACAGGCGTTTCGGAGCGTCACCCAGCCGCGACCGACACCGTACGAAGTGGTAATATGCGCCCCCACAAACACTTGCAATCACAAAAAAGTTTGCACATCAGGTGCTCGACCAAACAGCGGAAGTACTGCGCCAAAGCCTCTGACCCGCATTGTGCAAGGCCTCTATCAGCAATACTTCAGTGGCTTCCCTATTTATGCTCCCACGCTTGAAATTCTACATGCGTAGCTGCTGCCGCGTTGCCCTGCTGCGCTGGCTGACGGTCGGGCTGTGTGTGGCCTCGCTGGTTACCAACCTGATGCTGTACCTGGCCAACCTTGCTATCCCGGCTGGCCTGCTGCTTTTGCAGTTGGCCGCAACGCTGGCCGCCACCCTGCAGTTGGGATTGGGGGCCAGGTCGATCAGCCTGCGGCCGGCTGAACTGGCCGAGCGCATGCTGAAGGTGCAGGAAGACGAGCGGCAACACCTGAGCCGGGAGTTGCACGACGACATTGGCCAATTGCTGACTGCCGCCAAACTGCAACTGCAGTGGCTGAAACGGCGCATGCCGGCCGAGTTGCAGGGCCACTGCGATGCGCTGCACAGCACCCTGGATGACACCCTGGGCACGGTACGCAACGTGTCGAGCCTGCTCAACCCCAGGCAATTGGCGAGTCTTGGGTTGGAAGCCAGCTTGCGCGCGCACTTGGTCCGCACGCTGGGCAGCAGCAGCGTACACTGGAGCCTGGCGTGCAACCAACGCCTGGGCGGCATTGACGATGCAGTGGCCATGGCAGTGTTCCGCATCACCCAGGAAGCAGTCACCAACATGCTGCGCCATGCCCAGGCACACAACCTGGTTGTGCGCCTGCAACGCACCCCTGCCGGGCTGGCGTTGTCGATTCACGACGATGGCCGCGGCTTCGTTCCCGCCCGGCACCCGGCCGAGGCCGGCCAGCGCGGCCTGGCCGGCATGCAGGAGCGGGTAACGGCCTTGCAGGGCAGCCTGCAGATCACCAGCCAGCCTGGCCAGGGTACACGGATAGAAGCGATGTTCCCGTGGCCACCGCGCACCCAGCAACGCGCCAGGAGTACTGTTGCCCATGACCTGTAGATTGCTGCTGGTCGACGACCACTCGCTGATCCGCGCCGGCGTACGTGCGCTGGTTTGCGACATTCCCGGCTACAGCGTGGTCGGTGAGGCCGAGGATGGCAGCCAGTTGCTTGAGCAGGTGCGCGCACTGGCGCCGGACATTGTCCTGCTGGACATTTCCATGCGCTCGACCAGTGGCCTGGACGCCCTGACCCAATTGCGAGCCTGCGGCAGCAACTGCAAGGTGCTGATCCTGTCGATGCACACCGATCCGGACCTGATCATGCGTGCCCTGGAAAGCGGTGCCCACGGTTACCTGCTCAAGGACACCAGTGCCACCGAGCTGGAGCAGGCCCTGGAGGCAGTACGCCACGGCGAGCGCTACCTGAGCCCGGCCATCGCCCACACCGTCATCAACCAGGCGCTGCAGCGCAACAGGCCGGGCGCACAGGGCGGCAGCGACCGGCATAACCTCACGGCGCGCCAGCTGGAGATCCTGCGCCTGATCGTGCGCGGCAAGTCGACCCGGGAAATTGCCACTGGCCTTGGCCTGTCGATCAAGACCGTGGAAACCCACCGCTCGCAAATCATGAAGCGCCTGCAAATTCATGACGTGGCTGGCCTGGTACTGTTTGCCGTGCGCGAAAAGATCATCAGCCTGGACGACTGAGCAGCGGCGACCCGGCAGGCAGGTGCAGGCGCAACGCTGCGGGCCGGGCTTCGAAACGCAAGTTGGTAGTCTGCAAGGGCTCGCCATCGAGGTTGAGGTCCAGGCCCTGAGCACTCTTGATCTCGACCCAGGGCAACCTGGCACGGACGAACAGGCCATCACCGGCCAGCAGGTCACGCAACGTGCCCAGCATTTCCTGTGGGGCAGGCAACACGGCGATATCGAGCAAGCCATCATCGACTACCGCATCCGGGCACAGCTCCTGCCCGCCTCCCGCCTGGCGGCCATTGCCGATACCCAGTGCCAGCAGATCCCCTTGCCAGTGGAAATCCGGCCCTTGCAGCTCGACCGAGGCCGCCTGCAGTTCGCTGAAGCGTGTGAGGCCGGTGAACAGATAGGCCGCGGCGCCCAGGACCTTCTTCAGGTCTTCGGACGTATTGGCCGTGACCTGACTACCGAACCCGCCGGTGGCCATGTTGAGGAACAGCTGGTCGCCGGCCTGGCCCAGGTCTATGGGCTGTGCCGCCTCATTCAACAAGGCCAGCGCAGCGGCAGGCTCCAGCGGAATGCCGGCAGCCTTGGCAAAATCGTTGGCGGTGCCCAACGGCAGCAATACCAGGCTGGCATCGGTCCCGGCCTGCCCCATGGCCTCGGCCACATCGCGCAGGGTCCCGTCGCCGCCACCGGCGACAATGTGGCTGTAACCTGCCGCCAGCGCCTCGGTCACCAGGCGCTGGGCATCGCCCGCCTCCCAGGTGACCCGCACATCCAGCACCCAGCCACTGTCGCGCATGTCGTGCACGGCATCGCGCAGTTCGTCGTTCATCGCCTGCTTGCCGTGCAGGACCAGCATTGCCTTGCGCGCTTGCATAGGCGCATCTCCCTGAGGTTGACCAACCCTATCTCGACCACATGCACGCGTGGATCGTTGCATGCCGCGTTCAAAAACAGCCAGCGGCGTGTCGCGCGTGGCAGGCGGTGTTCCCAGCAGCAGCGCCGGCTCGGCTGGTAGTGAAGATAATGGCATTTTTTCCACAGCCGACAATGCCCGGCTATGCTGAGTCGAGACACTTTTGACAGGTTTTTGACCCTACAAGCGAATGAGCACAGGCGAGTCAGCATTTTGACTGTAAAATGCCCTGGCTTGCCCGCCACGGACGTTCCTCCCGGCCCTCACCTGCAACCGGCCGACAGGTGCGTCTTGCCCTCTGCAGCCGTCAGCGAGGACCACGGTCATGCGTATTCTCTGGACACTGCCTTACCTGCCTTGGCCGACCACCAGTGGCTGCAAGACTCGCCAATACCACCTGATCCGGGCACTGGCCCAGCGCGGCCACCGCATCACCTTGTTGGTGCAATCGAAGATACCCCTCAGCGACGCCGCACGCGAGGCGCTCGAACCGTACCTCGAACGGCTGATAGTCCTGCCGCGCAGGCCGCTGCATAGCCCGCTGAACCTGCTGGCCTCGCCGATCATCGACTACCCCATGCGGGCGATCATCAACGGCCTTTGCGCAGCGTTGCGGCACCGCTTCGAGCAGTTGCTGGAGGAACCTTGGGACGTGATCCAGATCGAGCACAGCTATAGCTTCCAGCCGTTCGAGAAGGCCCTGCAGGCCCGCGGCCTGCCCTTCATGCTCAGCGAACACAACCTGGAGTCGGTTACCGGCAGCGCCTGCCATGACCGCCTGCCGTTATGGCTACGCCCGCTCAATGCCTTCGACCGCTGGCGCTACCGGCGCTGGGAACAGCGCGTGCTGGGCCAGCCCACCGAGCTGGTAGCCGTCAGCGCTCACGACGCCGAGCTGATCGGGCAGATCAGCAGGCGCCCGGTGAATGTGGTGGTCAATGGCGTGGAATGTGATTTCTACCAGCAGGTGCAGCCGGCGCTGCACAGCCAGCGCCTGCTGTTTGTCGGCAATTTTGAATACGGCGCCAACCTGGAAGCCATCGAGTGGGCGCTGGAAGACATCATGCCGCAGGTGTGGCTGAGCAACCCGGCCGTGCGCCTGGCGATTGCCGGGCATGCGATGCCGGCCAGCTGGAAGCTGCACTGGAATGACCCGCGGATCGAATGGCTCGGCTATCGCCCCGATCTGCGTGAACTGCAAAGCCGCTCAGCCCTGTTTTTTGCGCCGCTGCGCTATGCCGGTGGCTCGAAGGTGAAAATCCTTGAAGCAATGGCTGCCGGCCTGCCGATCATCAGTACCGGCAAGGGCGTTTCCGGCCTGGCGGTGAACAACGGCGAGCATTACCTGGGCAGCGATGACAGTGATCAACTGGCCCTGCTGATCACCCAGTTGCTCAACCAGCCCTGGCGCATGAGCCAGTTGAGCGCGGCCGGGCGCCAGTTCGCCCGCCAGCGCCACGACTGGAGCGTGGCGGCTCATCAACTGGAAACCGTGCACATGCGCCTGACCCAGGCAGCACCGGTGCCAGGGCCACTGGCCGATGCCTGGCTGGGGCGTTCAGCCAAGTAGTTCGCTGAAGGGAATGAATGGCACGCTGTCACCCGTTTTCGGCGTGCTGCCTTCGCGCACCTCCACCAGCCCGTCGGCCCAGGCTGCGCTGCGCAGCACACCCGAACTCTGGTTCTTGTAGATGCGCACCTGGCCGTCCTCGATGCGCGCACGCAAGTATTCGCGGCGGCTACCGGGTTTGGGCCAGTCAAACCCCGCCGGCATGTCGAAGCGCAGCGGCGTGACATTGCCCACCCCTTGGCGCCGCAGCAGATAGGGCCGGGTCAGCAGGCCAAAGGTGACCAGGGTCGAGGCCGGATTACCCGGCAGGCCGATCACCGGCACGCCCTGGTAATGGCCGAAGGTCAGCGGCTTGCCCGGCTTGATCGCCAGCTTCCACAGCGCCAGCTCGCCCGCTTCGCGCAGTGCCGCCCCGAGGTAGTCGGCCTCGCCCACCGACACGCCGCCAGTGGACAGGATCAGGTCGACGTGGCCCAGTCCGGCCAGGCAGGCGCGGGTCTGCGCCAGGTCATCCGGCAGGATGCCGGCATCGACCACCTCGCACCCCAGGCGCTGCAACCAACTGACCAATAGCCGACGATTGCTGTTGTAGATTTGCCCGGGCCCCAACGGCAGCCCGGGCTCGACCAGTTCGTCGCCGGTGGACAGTACCGCCACTTTGACCTTGCGTACCACCTCGAGCCGGGCGTGGCCCAAGGTCGCCGCCAGGCCCAGTTCGATCGGCCCCAGGCGCGTGCCGGCGTTCATCACCTGCTCGCCCTTGCGGGTTTCCTGGCCCTGCGGGCGAATGTTCTGCCCGGCGCGCAGCGCCTCGACGAAACGTACCCGGCCATCCTCCAGCACCTGGGTGTTTTCCTGCATCTCGACGCAATCGGCACCTGCCGGCACCGGGGCGCCGGTAAAGATGCGGGCACAGGTGCCCGGCTGCAGAGGCTGTGGCGCATGGCCGGCGAAGATGCGCTGGCTGACGGGCAACGGCTGGCCCTGCCAGTCGGCCAGGCGCAGGGCATAGCCGTCCATGGCACTGTTCGGCCAGGGCGGCAGGTCGAGCGAGGCCACCAGGTCGGTCGCCAGTACCCGGCCTTCGGCTTCGGCCAGGGGCAGGCTTTCAGTTTCCTGAATCGGTGCCGACTCGGCCAATGCCAGCAATTGTTCCAGGGCTTGCTCTACCGGCATCAGCGGCCGTGGCTGACTGACCTCAGCCACGGCTGTCACAGGCCATTGCCTGCTTCAGGTGCGGGACAAAGTTGCACGGCCGATGGCGGGCGTCGAGTTGCTCGGCAAGAATGCCGTCCCAACCGGTGCGCACGGCATTGGTCGAGCCCGGCAGGCAGCACACCAGGGTGCCATTGGCCAGGCCGGCCAAGGCCCGCGACTGCACCGTGGACGTACCGATATCCGGCACGGAGATCTGCCGGAACAACTCGCCAAAGCCATCGACCTGCTTGTCCAGCAGACAGGCCACCGCCTCCGGCGTGCTGTCGCGGCCGGTAAAGCCAGTGCCGCCGGTAATCAGCACCACCTGCACGCGCTCGTCGGCGATCCAGGTGGCAACCTGTGCACGGATCTTGTACAGGTCGTCCTTGAGCAATACCCGCTCTGCCAGGTGATGGCCGGCCTCGCTCAACCGGTCGACGAACATCTGGCCAGAGGTATCGGTGTCGGGCGTGCGGGTGTCGCTAACGGTGAGCACCGCGATATTCAGCGGCACAAAGGGGGTATCTGCCTTGGCTTTCATGGGGGTCCGTCACAACAGGATAGGTTGGCCGCAGTTATATCACAGCGCACATTTACCGGGTTGCGCCCAACAAACTTGCCCTGGATCAACCGCGCAGATTTATCGCTATGATGCACTTGCAGTGAACTTGCACTAAAGTCCTGCGTCATAAATGTCATCTAGCACCATCGCACTTGGAGAACCACGATGATCAAACGGACCCTACCCGCCTTCCTGCTCGCTTTGGGCCTGGGCACCCTTGCCGGCTGCTCCACCCCAACCGTCATCACCCTGAACGATGGCCGAGAAATCCAGGCGACGGATAAACCGTCCTACGACGAAGACTCCGGCTTCTACGAATTCGAGCAGCTGGACGGCAAGCGCACCCGCCTGAACAAGGACCAGATCCGCACCGTGAAAGAGCTTTAACCGCGGCGCGTTTTCAGCAAAGCCCCTTTGCACAGCAGGGGCTTGCGAGCAAAAACACGATGCAGTAGGATTTTGTTCATCGGAGTGTAGCGCAGCCAGGTAGCGCGTCTCGTTCGGGACGAGAAGGCCGCAGGTTCGAATCCTGTCTCTCCGACCAGATCCTCCAGAAGCCCGCTGATGCGGGCTTTTTTGTGCCTGGAAACTGCCACCAACGGTAGCGTTGAAAACCGATAGCCACCCCTGCGCTGCCCCCGTCACCCCTGTGTCAGGCACTGGTGAACTGCAAGGCCGCCAGCCGGGCATACAGCGGGCTTTGCTCGATCAATTGGCGATGAGTGCCCACCGCCACCAAGCGCCCCTGGTCGATGACCGCGATGCGCTCGGCGTGCTGGACCGTGGCCAGCCGATGGGCGATGACCAGCGTGGTACGCCCGGCCATCAGGCGGGGCAGTGCTTGCTGGATCAGGTGTTCGCTTTGCGCGTCGAGGGCGCTGGTGGCTTCGTCCAGCAACAGGATCGGCGCGTCCACCAGTAGCGCCCGGGCAATCGCCAGGCGCTGGCGCTGGCCGCCGGAAAGCCCGATGCCACCCTCCCCCAGCGGTGTCTGGTAGCCCTGAGGTAACTGCCGAATAAACTCATCGGCATGGGCGCCGCGGGCTGCGGCTTCGACCTCGGCCTGGCTCGCCTCGGGGCGGCCATAGCGGATATTGGCTTCCACCGTGCCACGGAACAGCGAAGGGTTCTGTGCAACCAGGGCAAACTGCCGTCGCAGCTGGTCAGGGTCGAATTCTGTCAGCGGCTGGCCGTCGAGCAGGATGCGCCCTTGCTGGGGGTCGTAAAACCGCAGCAACAGATCGAACAAGGTCGACTTGCCGGCCCCTGATGGGCCGACCAGGGCCACGGTCTGGCCAGGCTCGATGACCAGGCTCAGGCCAGCTACCGCTGCCACGGTGGGCCGTGACGGGTAGGCGAACACCAGTTCCTGCAACTCGATGTGCCCGCGGGCCCTATGCCCCGGCAGGCCCGAGGCGGCACAGCCCGGCAGGATTGCGCTGCGTGCGGCCAGCAGTTCGGCGATGCGCTCGGCAGCACCGGCGGCGCGCTGCAGTTCGCCGATCACTTCACTGAGGGTGCCGAAGGCGCTGCCGACGATCAGGCTGTAGAACACGAAGGCGGCCAGTTCGCCGGCGGATATGCGCCCGGCGATCACATCCATGCCGCCCACCCACAGCATCACCCCAACCGCCCCCAGCACCAAGACGATCACCAGAGTGATCAGCCAGGCCCGCTGGGCAATGCGCTTGCGCGCCACGGTGAATGCCGCCTCGACCGTGTCGGCAAAAAGTGCGCGGTCATGTGCCTGATGGTTGTAGGCCTGCACAGTCTTGATCTGCCCCAGCGTCTCGGCCACGTAGCTGCCTACATCGGCGACCCGGTCCTGGCTCTGCCGCGACAGCCTGCGTACGCGGCGACCAAACAGCAGGATGGGCGCCAACACCAGCGGCAGGGTCACCACCACGATGCTGGTGAGCTTGGGGTTGGTAATGAACAGCAGCACCACACCGCCCAGCACCATCAATGCATTGCGCAGGAACATCGACAGCGACGAACCGATGACCGATTGCAGCAGCGTGGTGTCTGCTGTCAGCCGCGACTGGATCTCGGCGCTGCGGTTATCCTCGAAAAAGCCGGGGTGCAGGCCGATCAGGTGGTTGAACACCGCCCGCCGCATGTCGGCCACGCAGCGCTCGCCAATCCAGGACACCAGGTAGAAACGGCTGAACGTACCCACCGCCAAGGCCAGTACCAGCAGCAGGAACAGCCCGATGGTCTGGTTGAGCTGGTGCGCGGAACGGGTCATGAAACCCTGGTCGACCAGCAGCCGGATGCCTTGGCCCATCGACAAGGTGATGCCCGCAGTGACTACCAGTGCCAGCAAGGCCAGCAGAACCTGCCGGCGATAGGGGCGAACGAACTGCCAGGCCAGGCGTAATGCCCGGCGTGGTTGCGGGGAAACCGATTCGGACATGGCGACGATCACTATGGCTGGCGAAGGCCCAGACTACCACTCATCAGGGCTGGGGAACGCGGGCAGGTGGCTATAGCCTATCGATCTAACCAGGGTATGGAGCTTTGCCAGCGTTTCTGTTGGACTGGTATTGCCGTGACGAGCCTGTCGTCACAGGCCAGTCACGGTGCAGGACTACCCTGAGTTCACCTGATGAGGAGACCATGCATGAGCTTGCAGCCTACCAGCGACAACCAGCAGCCCCGGCCGAACCAGCAACCCCAGGTATGCGGTTCGATCATTGATGCCCAGGGGCGCGAAGTACCGATCACCGAGCAGATGATCCAGCAGGCTTGCAAGGCCCTGGAACAGAGCCGGGTCGAGCGCGTACGCAAAGGTTGAGCGGCGAATTTCTTGCAACCCGGCGCCCGCGTCGGGTTTTTATTTGCCCTGAGTTCTGCACTGGCCTCTTACGGCCAGGCCCGGCTGGGCGCTCTCACCCGGGCGAATGGCCGTGCAGCGGCCGGCACGCCGTCAGACCAATACGCCACCCAGCGCACTGACCAGTTGCGCCAACTGCGGCGCCTCGCCACGCAGGCGCACCGCCAGCCCCTCGATTTCGCGTCGCGCTGGGTACTGCTTGCGCAACTGGTCGAACGCGGCACGCTGTTGTTGTGGGTCGTCGCTCAGGCTGCGGCGGAAGTCGGCATCGTCACGGCGCGGGTCGTACACGGCGCGGCACAGGGTGGCCAGGGCCCAGGCCGGGTCGGCGCTGGCATCCAGCTCGATTTGCGCCAGCGGCGGGCGCGGCAGCAGGTCAGCCAGTTGCACCTGCTCATCCACCCCGAGGAAGCGGCACAGGGCCTGGTAGATCTGCGCGGTGCCACGCTGGCGGCCGTCGAGGCTGTAACCGGCAATATGCGGTGACGCCAGGGTACACAGGTCGGCCAGTTGCAGGTCGACTTGCGGCTCGCCTTCCCATACGTCCAGCACGGCATGGATGTCGTCGCGCTGCAGCAGCAGCTCGCGCAGGGCGGCGTTGTCCACCACCGGCCCACGGCTGGCGTTGACCAGCCAGGCACCCGGGCGCAATTGTGCCAATTGCGCCTGGCCCAGCAAGTGCCAGGTGGGGTAGCCGCCGCTACGCTGCAACGGGGTATGCAGGCTGATCACATCACACTGCTGGACAATGGTTTCCAGGCTGACGTAGTCACCGCCTTCAGCGGCCTGGCGCAGCGGGTCGCACACCAGCACCTTCCAGCCCAGGCCGCGCAGCACACGTACCAGCCGCCCGCCGACCTCACCTGCACCGACCACGCCGTAGACCCGTTCGGGCAGCGCAACGCCATCCAGTTCGGCCAGGGTCAGCAGGCTGCCCAGCACGTAATCGACCACGCCGCGGGCATTGCAGCCTGGCGCGCTGCTCCACCTAATGCCGGCTTCGGCAAAATAGTCCAGGTCCAGGTGATCGGTACCGATGGTGCAGGTACCGACGAAGCGTACCCGGCTGCCTTCGAGCAATGTGCGATCAACCTTGGTCACCGAGCGTACCAGCAGGATATCGGCATCCTTGACGCTGGCGGCATCGAGGCTTCGGCCGGGGTAGCGGCGAATTTCCCCGAAGCCTTGGAAGAAGGCATCGAGCAGCGGGATGTTTTCGTCGGCAACTATCAGCATGGCGCTCTCCTGTCTGGGGAGCGCAGTGTAGGCGCATCGCCAGGTGGCTTGCACAGGGTTTCAGTCGGCTTTTTTGCGAATCCAATAAAGGAAGGTGCCGGCGTCTTCCTGCTGTTGCACGAGTTCGTGGCCGAGGAAGTTGCAGAACTTTGGAATGTCGCGGCGGGTGGACGGGTCGGTGGCGATGACCTTGAGCAGGCCGCCGGCGGCCAGGTTGCGTACGTGCTGGTGCAGCATCATCACCGGCTCCGGGCAGTTCAGGCCGGTGGCATCGAGGATGGCGTCGGGGGTGAAATCGGTCATGGGGGGCTCCGAAAATGATCGCTATTGTCGCGCATCACGCGGCGGGGTCCAAGCGCGGCTTTGCAGGCCATACGTCCGGACGGGCGTTGCCCAGGCCCTTTGCGCCCCTACGGCGGGTCAGAGGCTTCGCGCCGCCTACCAACCCCCGCACGGCTTCTGATCTGGCTGTTGATCTTGATCTTGATCTTGATCTTGATCTTCGCGACTTCAGGAGGCCGAGCGGAGGGCATGCGGAGGGAGGTGACGGGCATGGATGCCCGTCAAGCGCTGAGGCCCCAGGGATGGGGCCTGCAGCGCGTACTCCCGGGAGCATGCCCGTAGCGAGGGAACCCCGGAGCGCAGCGCAGGGGCCGGATGACGGGAGCGCAGCGTTTTTTGGTTACTTTTTGTCGCGTTTGACAAAAAGTGACTCGCCGTAAGGGCGAAAAGGTGACTATGCGTCGCTATCGCAGCTGGAGTTATCGCGCCACCAAAAACCAGCGCCCAGGATTTCAAGCTCTGCAAAGGTGTGGGCGTTTACACCGCATAGGTATTCGTTCGCGTAGGCGGCGCCGAGTCACCTTTCCGCCCTTACGGCGGGTTACTTTGGTCTTGGCCAAAGTAACCAAAGCCGCCCGCTCCCGTCATCCGGCCCCTCCGCTTCGCTCCGGGGTCCCCTCGCTACGGGAATGCTCCTGAAGTCGCAATCTGCAGCGCCTGAACTACCGCGCGCTAAGAAGCAAAAGCAAAAAGCAGAAGCAACAACTGCGCTTTCGTGGGTTTCGCACCACGCAACCAAACCCCGCCCAGCTTTTGATCTGGCTGTTGATCTTGATCTTGATCTTGATCTTGATCTTCGCGACTTCAGGAGGCCGAGCGGAGGGCATGCGAAGGGAGGTGACGGGCATGGATGCCCGTCAAGCGCTGAGGCCCCAGGGACGGGGCCTGCAGCGCGTACTCCCGGGAGCATGCCCGTAGCGAGGGAACCCCGGAGCGAAGCGCAGGGGCCGGATGACGGGAGCGCAGCGTTTTTTGGTTACTTTTTGTCGCGTTTGACAAAAAGTGACTCGCCGTAAGGGCGAAAAGGTGACTATGCGTCGCTATCGCAGCTGGAGTTTCCGCGCTATCAAAACCAGCGCTCAAGATTTCAAGCGCTGCAAAAGTGTGGGCGTTTACACCGCATAGGTATTCGTTCGCGTAGGCGGCGCCGAGTCACCTTTCCGCCCTTACGGCGGGTTACTTTGGTCTTGGCCAAAGTAACCAAAGCCGCCCGCTCCCGTCATCCGGCCCCTCCGCTGCGCTCCGGGGTCCCCTCGCTGCGGGCATGCTCCCGGGAGTACGCGCTGCAGGCCCCGTCCCTGGGGCCTCAGCGCTTGACGGGCATCCATGCCCGTCACCTCCCTCCGCGTGCCCTTCGCTCGGCCTCCTGAAGTCGCAATCTGCGTCGCCTGTGCTACCGCGCGCTTAGAAGCAAAAGCAAAAAGCAGAAGCAACAGCAGCGCTTTAGTGGGTTTCGCACCACGCAACCAAACCCCGCACAGCTTTTGATCTGGCTGTTGATCTTGATCTTGATCTTGATCTTGATCTTGATCTTGATCTTCGCGACTTCAGGAGGCCGAGCGAAGGGCATGCGGAGGGAGGTGACGGGCATGGATGCCCGTCAAGCGCTGAGGCCCCAGGGACGGGGCCTGCAGCGCGTACTCCCGGGAGCATGCCCGTAGCGAGGGAACCCCGGAGCGCAACGCAGGGGCCGGATGACGGGAGCGCAGCGTTTTTTGGTTACTTTTTGTCGCGTCTGACAAAAAGTGACTCGCCGTAAGGGCGAAAAGGTGACTATGCGTCGCTATCGCAGCTGGAGTTTCCGCGCTATCAAAACCAGCGCTCAAAATTTCAAGCGCTGCAAAAGTGTGGGCATTTACACCGCATAGGTATTCGTTCGCGTTGGCGGCGCCGAGTCACCTTTCCGCCCTTAGGGCGGGTTACTTTGGTCTTGGCCAAAGTAACCAAAGCCGCCCGCTCCCGTCATCCGGCCCCTCCGCTGCGCTCCGGGGTCCCCTCGCTGCGGGCATGCTCCCGGGAGTACGCGCTGCAGGCCCCGTCCCTGGGGCCTCAGCGCTTGACGGGCATCCATGCCCGTCACCTCCCTCCGCATGCCCTTCGCTCAGCCTCCTGAAGTCGCAATCTGCAGCGCCTGTGCTACCGCGCGTTTAGAAGCAAAAGCAAAAAGCAGAAGCAACAGCAGCGCTTTCTTGGGTTTCGCACCATGCAACCAACCCCCCCGCACAGCTTTTGATCTGGCTGTTGATCTTGATCTTGATCTTCGCGACCTCAGGAGGCCGAGCGGAGGGAGGTGACGGGCATGGATGCCCGTCAAGCGCTGAGGCCCCAGGGATGGGGCCTGCAGCGCGTACTCCCGGGAGCATGCCCGTAGCGAGGGAACCCCGGAGCGCAGCGCAGGGGCCGGATGACGGGAGCGCAGCGTTTTTTGGTTACTTTTTGTCGCGTCTGACAAAAAGTGACTCGCCGTAAGGGCGAAAAGGTGACTATGCGTCGCTATCGCAGCTGGAGTTATCGCGCCACCAAAAACCAGCGCCCAGGATTCCAAGCTCTGCAACAATGTGGGCGTTGAAACCGCATAGGTATTCGTTCCCATCGGCCCCACCCTCAAGCACCAAGCACCGATTCAACGAGGTTTCAGCTCAAGCCGCCGCAAATGGCATGTCACTTCCTCACGGTCGTGATACAGCTGCTTGCACGCAATCGAAACCCGTACCTTGCGCGCCTTGAACGTCGCCTCCATGCGCTCGAGCAGCCGCCGTACCTCGGCATAACGCTGCTTCATCGGCAACTTCAGGTTGACCACCGCCTCCCGGCATAGCCCCTCACCCAACCAGGTTTCGATCAGCGAAGTCGTCCGCGCCGGCTTCTCGACGATATCGCAAACCATCCAGTCCACCGGTTGCCTGGGTTGCCAGGTAAAACCATCGGCCATCAGGTGCTGGACCAAGCCGGTATCCATCAGGCTCTCGGCCATCGGCCCATTATCGATAGCCGTCACCAACATGCCACGACGCACCAGCTGGTAAGTCCACCCTCCCGGCGAAGCCCCCAGGTCGACGCCGGTCATATCATCGCCCAAGCGCTGCTCCCACTGCTCACGCGGGATGAAATGGTGCCAGGCCTCTTCCAGCTTGAGGGTCGAACGGCTGGGCGCCTCGCGGGGGAACTTGAGACGCGGGATACCCATGGGCCACAACGCGCTGTTGTTGGCCGCAGCGATACCCGCAAATACCCGCCGGCCACTGATGAAGGTCAGCAGCAAGCGTGGGCGGCTGGCGTCGTCAACCAGGCGCCCGGCCTTTTCCAGGGCCTTGCGCAAAGGCACTTCGAACTTGCGGCAGAACGTCGATAACGCCTTGCCCTCGTTGCTGTCCAGCACTTCCAGCCACAGGCTGCCGAACACCGGAAAACCAGCCAACTGCGCCAGCAGCACACTGATACGGTCACTTTCCGGCAGCTCGACAAACGCACCCCGGGCCCATTGCCGCGGGAAGATCAGCTGATTGAAACGCAGCTCCCCCATCAACCGCTCGGCACCGCCCTCCTCGCTACAGACAAACTCGGCGCTGGCACTTTGCGGCTTGCCTTTGGCATAGCCCGCGACACCCAGGCGGGCGGCATGTTCGCTGATCTCGGCGCACACCTCACCCTCGAAACCGGGCCGGCAATGCATGAACAGGGTATTCATCTCTCACTCCACTACGGCGGGCGCGTCACAGGCGCCGGCAGGGCGGCGATGATAAAGGAAGTTCGGAACCTGCGACACGCCCCGCCGGTCCAGAAAAGGGTCAGGTGGCCTAAACCGGTCTAACCTGACCTTTCAGCCAGGTCCGTGCCGTGCGGGCCGATACATAACGGTGCTACCGGCAAACCGCAATTCAATGCCGGGCACCGGCGCAGAAGGAGTTGGCAATGCCCTCGCTCGATAGCCTGAACACCCTCAAGCCGCTCAAGGTCGGCGACCAGACCTACCACTATTTCAGCCTCACCGAAGCCGCCCGCCAGCTGGGTGACCTGCAACGCCTGCCCATGTCCCTGAAGGTGCTGCTGGAAAACCTGCTGCGCTGGGAAGACGGCAAAACCGTGACCGGCGACGATTTGCGCGCCCTCGCCCAATGGCTGGGCGAGCGGCGCTCCGACCGCGAAATCCAGTACCGCCCCGCACGCGTACTGATGCAGGACTTCACCGGCGTACCGGCAGTGGTCGACCTGGCCGCCATGCGCGCCGCCATGGCCAAGGCCGGCGGCGACCCACAACGCATCAACCCGCTGTCACCGGTCGACCTGGTGATCGACCACTCGGTGATGGTCGACCGCTACGGCACAACGCAAGCCTTCAGCGAGAACGTGGAAATCGAAATGCAGCGCAACGGCGAGCGCTATGCTTTCCTGCGCTGGGGCCAGAACGCCTTCGACAACTTCAGCGTGGTACCGCCGGGCACCGGCATCTGCCACCAGGTCAACCTGGAATACCTGGGCCGCACGGTATGGACCCGTGAAGCCGATGGCCGCACCTATGCCTTCCCCGACACCTTGGTCGGCACCGACTCGCACACCACCATGATCAACGGCCTGGGCGTGCTCGGCTGGGGGGTCGGCGGTATCGAGGCCGAGGCGGCCATGCTCGGCCAGCCCGTATCGATGCTGATCCCGGAAGTGATCGGCTTCAAGCTGACCGGCAAGCTGCGCGAGGGCATCACTGCGACCGACCTGGTGCTGACCGTGACCCAGATGCTGCGCAAGAAAGGCGTGGTCGGCAAGTTCGTCGAGTTCTATGGCGACGGCCTGGCCGAGCTGCCGCTTGCCGACCGCGCCACCCTCGCCAACATGGCCCCGGAGTACGGCGCTACATGCGGGTTTTTCCCGGTCGATGACGTCACCCTGGACTACCTGCGCCTGTCTGGGCGGCCAGAAGCGACCGTGCAACTGGTCGAGCAGTACTGCAAAACCCAAGGCATGTGGCGCTTGCCCGGCCACGAGCCGCTGTTCAGCGACACCCTGGCGCTGGACATGCACGACGTCGAAGCCAGCCTGGCCGGGCCCAAGCGGCCGCAGGACCGGGTCGCACTGGGCCAGGTCAGCCAGGCCTTCGACCACTTCATCGAACTGCAACCCAAGCCGCTGGCCAAGGAAGTCGGCCGCCTGGAAAGTGAAGGGGGTGGCGGCGTGGCCGTTGGCAATGCCGACCAGGCCGGCGAGATCGACTACAGCCACCAAGGCCAGACCCACACCCTGCGCGATGGCGCCGTGGTGATCGCCGCCATCACCTCGTGCACCAATACCTCCAACCCCAGCGTGATGATGGCTGCCGGGCTGGTAGCCAAGAAAGCCCTGGAAAAAGGCCTGCAACGCAAACCCTGGGTGAAAAGCTCGCTGGCACCGGGCTCCAAGGTGGTCACCGACTACTTCCAGGCCGCCGGGCTCACGCCTTACCTCGACGAACTGGGCTTCGATCTGGTTGGCTATGGCTGCACCACCTGCATCGGCAACTCCGGCCCGCTGGATGAAGCCATCGAGAAGGCCATTGCCAGCGCGGACCTCACCGTGGCCTCGGTGCTGTCGGGCAACCGTAATTTCGAAGGGCGCGTTCACCCGCTGGTCAAGACCAACTGGCTGGCTTCGCCGCCCCTGGTCGTGGCCTATGCGCTCGCTGGCAGTGTGCGCGTGGACCTGACGCGTGACCCGCTGGGTACGGGCAAGGACGGCCAACCGGTGTACCTGCGCGATATCTGGCCCAGCCAGCAGGAGATCGCGGCGGCCGTGGCCAAAGTCAACACGGCCATGTTCCACAAGCAATATGCCGAAGTGTTCGCCGGCGATGCCCAGTGGCAGGCCATCGAGGTACCCCAGGCCGCTACCTACGTGTGGCAGGCAGACTCCACCTATATTCAGCACCCTCCCTTCTTCGACGACATCGGCGGGCCGCCACCGGCCATCACCGACATCCGCGGCGCCCGCGTGCTGGCGCTGTTGGGCGACTCGGTGACCACCGACCATATTTCCCCTGCCGGCAACATCAAGGCCGACAGCCCCGCGGGGCGGTACCTGCGCGAAAAAGGTGTGGAGCCACGCGACTTCAACTCCTATGGTTCGCGGCGCGGCAACCATGAAGTGATGATGCGCGGTACGTTCGCCAATATCCGAATCCGCAACGAAATGCTGGCGGGCGAGGAAGGCGGCAACACCTTGCACGTGCCCTCGGGTGAAAAACTGTCGATCTATGACGCGGCCATGCGCTACCAGCAGGAAGGAACCCCGCTGGTGGTGATTGCCGGGCAGGAATACGGCACCGGCTCCAGCCGCGACTGGGCGGCCAAGGGCACCAACCTGCTGGGCGTGAAGGCAGTGCTGGCGGAAAGCTTCGAGCGTATCCACCGCTCCAACCTGGTGGGCATGGGCGTGCTGCCGCTGCAGTTCACGGCCGGGCATGACCGCAAGGCGCTGGGGCTGACCGGCAAGGAGCAGATCGACGTGCTGGGGCTGGACGGCGCACCGATTCACCCCGGCATGCCGCTACAGGTGCGCATCACCCGCGAGGATGGCCAGCAGGAACAGATCGAGGTGCTGTGCCGGATCGATACCTTGAACGAGGTGGAGTACTTCAAGGCGGGGGGGATTCTTCACTACGTGCTGCGACAATTGATAGGAAATTCAGAGGTTTAGCAGCGTTACAAGCTTTGATTGGCTTTGCTTGACCCTGAGCGAGATAGTACTTATTTAATCAGTTAATATTGACCGCGCTCCGCACCGTAGCCATGCTGTAGCCACAACCCTTGGCTACGTGTGCTGGAGCTCCTATGGCTACATCAACCCCTCTAGACCGAAAATTTTCTTTTACAAAACAAACGATTAGAGATCTTCCCCTCCCCGCCTCCGGCGACGTGACGTACCGAGATTCCCACCCAAACGCTGGAGGCCTAGCGCTACGTGTGACTGCTGGCGGCGCCAAGACATTTTTGGTCGTAAGGCGTGTCGGCAACACAGTCAAACGATTCAAAATCGAACCATTCGACTACGCACTCTGCAAATTGGAAGCACTGAGGAAGGAAGCGGCCCGAATCAGCAGTGACATCTCCGGCGCTACGTCAGCCAAGAAAGTCGAAAAAGCCAAAGGGCTTATCACACTGGAAACGGCTTTTAACGACATGATGTCTGCAAAAAATCATGCGTACAAAGAAAAAACTAAGATTTTTTACAGTCGAATGTACAAAAACCATCTTGCATATGCAGGCAATAAACCGCTTATTGAATTTGATGGGCAATATGTAGTAACCATGAAAAACAAGATGGATAAAGTCGGCAGACGTGTTTCCAACGTTGCGCTTGGCCTTTTACGTAATGTTTTTAACTATGCGATGACAGCTTATGCGCCAGAGAACACACCAATCTTTATCTACAACCCCGTATCTGTGTTAACTGCCCGCAAGCTCTGGAACCGTGAAAAACGTTCGAAAGATGGGCTTCAGCCGGCAAAGTTCAACAAATATGTGACATCTATTATCAAAACAGAAATCATGGGCCCTACACGAACAGTGCCCAATATTTACCACATCTCAAGTTCCTTACTAATGTTCATGCTTTTTTCCGGTCTTAGGCCCACAGAAGCATCACACATCACCAGAGATATGCTTGATCACGACCGTAAAATTATTAAATTCGGCGCAAAGGAAGCTGACCTACTGATTAAAAATAGGAAAGAATACTCTCTGCCATTGAACGAAACAGCGTACCAGCAGTTAATTTACGCAGGCGCCTATCACGACTCGAAATACTTTTTCGCTGCTTTGGATGGCAAGCCAATTCGACATACAACAATGAAAGTGTTTATCGATCGTGCAGCAAAACAGTTCGGAATCCGACAAACCATGAAATCCCTGCGCTCCACATTTATCAGTATTGGAGAAGCAAGCGGATTAAGCCGTTTTATTGTCAAAGCCCTGGTAAACCACGATGACGGTAGCGAAAATGATGTGACCGATGGTTACAAAGTCCCCTACTACATTGAGCTTAAAGCAGCAACCGAAAAAATTGAGTCCTACATTTATGAGCACTCAAAGCTTGACCCCGAGTTTGTGCGCAACCATGTAGAGCGAAAATTATAGTAGTCGCATGTCAGGGGTGCGGACTTCGCTTTGCCTGACTGCGAATTTGCTGCCCGAGAATGCGCAAACCGCACCCGACCTTTGCGATATCGCCCTCCTGACAAGCAACAAAAACAACCAGGCACATCCCACCAGTGCGAATCCACTATTGACGACTGCAAAGAGTAGGTTATACAGCGCCAATCGAGGCACTCAAGGTATCACAAAAGGCACTTTAACTGCCATTTGAGGCATTTATTTCAAGCAAGTGCTTCCACCGCGAAAAACTCCACAGGCATAATAAAACTAAGAGCTACTGCTTAGCCAGTTGTGTCTATGTCAGACATAGACTCGGCTACTCACATCCCTTCGGGTGTTGCGTGTTGCTCCGCCAACAACAAAAACAAGAAAGGTGGAACAGGATGAAAAGAAAGGACTGCAGAATAACATTCCGACTCACTGAGCCAGAAATAAATCAACTTAAGTCGAAGATGAAAGAAGCTGGATACACCTCGGCTAGCGCTTTCATCCGAGACTCCGTTGTTACAGGCAAGGTCAAGCCTAAAATCAGCTCTAACATTGTCATTATTGCCAAAGAGCTCGCCACACTCGCCGGAATGATAAAGCTGGACAAGCCAAAGTCAGACCTCTTGGAGAAAGTGCGCGCTATCGCCTCTGCAAACGCCGGAGGTGTCGTGTGATTGCCAAAATTTTCCCTAAATCGTCCGGATCTTTTAAAAACCGCATCCGGTACATCTTTGGCTGCACAAAGCACGACCACGCTATCTCCGAAATCCGGACGATTTCCCTCAACTGCCTAGCCTCAGACCCATTGCCGGGCCTGCAGGACGGCAGCGAAAAAGGTGTCTTGGCAATGGTGGCCGAGTTCGACCAGGTGGAAGCTATGCGCCGGATGTCAGTCGACTCCGATCGCCCTATAAAGCCTGTCTTCCACGCCATGCTTTCCCTGCGACCAGGCGAGCACCTTAACAACGAGCAATGGGCTCAGGCAGTCCAAACCTACATGTCCGACCTGGGCTTCGACGAGGACAACAAGTATGTGGCGGTGATGCACCGCGACACAGACCATGAGCACGTGCATATCGTGGCCAACAGAATCCACTTGGACGAGGAGTTCCGACTAGTAAGCGACAGCAACGAACGCTCGACATCAATGGATTCTGCATCTGACATCGAGGACATGTTCGGGCTGAGCAAGGCCCCTCGCCCCACCGAAACATGGGGCACCGCCTACACCCACGCGGAAGTCAAAGCAGCAACCCGCGAAAACGACATACCCCACAAAGCCCGAATGATCGCCAAAATCGCAGGCGCAATCGAGCAAACTCGGGACGAAGACGGAGACATGTTTACTTTTGTTCGTCACCTGCGCCGGCAACAGGTGTACATCCATTTAACAAAAAACGAGGCAGGACAGCCTAAAGGCATCGCCTACGAGTTCCAGGGAAGAGTAATTTCAGGCAGAAAATTAAAGCGCTCTCGACTCACTTTTCAAAAACTCACCATCCAGGAAGGTATCAATTATGACCCAGAAACCATTTACGAGCTTGAGATTGAAATTGCAAAAAGAGATCCAGACGATCAAATCGGAGTTACAAAACGCTTCCTCTACGTCAGATTTTTCTCGAAAACCAGACGATTCAACGTCAAGTTCGAGCCGAAATCGAAGTCCGAGAGAGAAATAGATGCCATGATTGAGGCCATCCAGCGCTTCCTGTCGGCCCTATTCGGTATCCCATTTGAGTCCAAAAAGGAAAAGGAGCGCAGGGAGTCAAGGTACGTGGAGTACTATCCCGATATAGCGTTGACCCGCGACATGTTTATTACCGCGAAGATGCAGGAGCACGATGAGTCACCGTCGATTTAAGAAAAGACCCTGGATCCCCGAACCAGGGCCTGCAGCCTTTATGCTGGCAGAATGTGCGCCGGCAGCTCTCGCCCGTACAAGAAGAAGTCCGCTTTGCAGTCGCTATCGATGGTTGTCACACGGAATAGCAGCGCATTAGAGTGAAAATCTGTCGATGTGACGAGTTGCTGGAATAGCTTAAGATTCTGTTTTTGGAGTGGGGTGAGGTTCGCCTTTTTACTCATTAACACGGCTACCGGCGTGCGTTCTATAAATGTAAAATATTTACCCAGGAAACCTACCATCACGTCCGACAATTGTATTCCGGGAGTAAATTTTGAATCTGCAAAACTAAAGTCAACATCTCGATCGCCGTCGATAACCCTTATACCGGCAATGGCTTCCTGAACTGTCTTTTCCTCATCAAAAATATGACGAGAATTCTTGAAACGTGCGATACGATTGATAAATATGTCTTCGAAACCCTCAATTACATAATCCGGCTTATTATGCATAAGGAACGTAAGACCAGGGATTATTTGACCCTTCAGTAGAATTTCAAGCAGCGCGGATAGAGCACCATTCTTCTCGATAGGAGCATGCTTGACAACGAAAGATCGAACATCCTTAAGAAATGCAACAGTTGAATCAGGTTTCAAATCAGGATAATTGTATCCTTTTAGGATTGCCAAGAAGCCAAGAACGTCTTTGGAAACCATCCTGTAGAGCTCATTTTTAAGCTCTCTATGACCGAGCAGATATTCACGAAAAGCATCTTCGGCCACTATGGACTCAACGATATCCAAAATTGCCCAATTGAGGATATTAAGATTCGTGTAGTGAATTTTGATGTCATGCTCAATAAGCCAGGAAAAGAACTGCCCGAGCTTCTTAGAATCAAGAACTTTTTCGAAGTCTCCTTTCGCCACTAAGTCAAATTTAATCTCAGGGGCGTTTTTTTGTATTTTGAGGATAGCCCGAAGTTCATTGATATCCGGAAGCTCTTTTCCAGACTCGACCGCAATACCTCCGAGTACGAAATTGTCGTACTTAGTTACGTTAAAACCGTCCTCTGTGAGCAAAAGCTTTCGAATATTATTTGTTTCGTCATAGTAGATAACCATTTCCTTTTCGGTGCCATGCACCATAGGATCAAACGGTGCGAGTGATTCCACCGGGAGCGGCCTATCTACCACTTCGCTTTGAGACCCATCCAAATTATCAAAACTAGAAAAATCAGTCACCTAAAACTCCCTTGTAAATAAGTAGTTCGACTTTAAGCTTTGCCGCCATCTCAACAGCTGCAGGGGTAAATCCGTTGGCGCTATACACAACAAATTTGCTGCAGCCATAGTAGTGACCGCCAGAATGCGCTTGCATCACTGCCTCAACACCAACGTTCCCTGAATAGTTCTTACACTGTATACCAATTTTTTCGATATTGGACTGCGCTAATACGTCAACACCAAAGTCACCGGTAGAACTGGTCTCTGAAACGGTGTAACCCAGATTGCGATAAAGATCTACCACCACCTTTTCAAGCGTTCCGCCGACGTCTCGACTACTTGGACGGCTGGCGAGACGACTTGAGGTTTGGCTCAGCAGCTTATCGATCACCAAACCTTTGAATACCACATAGCCTTTCCAGGGTGCTCCAAATTGTGCCTTTAGAAGTTTGTGGATTTTGTCAAAATTCAGTGTGCCGTTAGCGTATTTAATATTCTGCGTGGAGAACACTTTTAGCACCGACTCCCTATCGCGGACTACAAAGTCTAGAGCAACTTTGAATCCATTCGCTTCGTCATATGCGCCTCTGCTTAATCGTGAAAGCCCTTCAAGGTCGCTTGCGTCAGCATTACCATTGATATATGACTCAAACATTTTTGAATAAAAGGGGATTTCGTGGGGGTCAATACCATCTAGGGACGGGTTGATCAACCCACCCAAATCCATCAGCACCATGAGCAGCTCGAATCGCTGAGTTACGGAGAGGTCATCGACATTATCAGCAAAAAAACCCTTAATATCATCCGGAAGTGTATGAAAACCCGGAAGCTCCATAACTTTAGGCTTTAATTCTGAATAACGCCCCTCAACATATATTCCGCTCAGCAATGCCCATTCATTAAAAAGTCCAGGAATAGATGAAAAGCCATCAGACATGTCGAAAAGCCTTTCGACGAATCGGTCAGCATCCAGATACATGATGCTTTTCGGGTCATTGTTTCCATAAAAGATATAGCGCATGTCAGCCCTGAATGCCTTGGTCGTTAATCACCCGAGCTTACCTGATCTGGCCATCCTCGTGCCATCACCGGCAAAAAGGCTTTTTTTGGCAGCAACACAAAGGCTGTTTTGGGGGACAAAAAGCTCAGTTCCGGGAGCTGAGGAGGTGCTTGCAGATCAGGCGAGAGGCGGCCCAGGCCGTACCGAAGGTGGGACAATGTAGGGCATGGATGTATTAGGATCAGGGGTGGCCAGCCTGTCGATGGATAAGCGGCAAGCAATGTTCACGACGAGCGTGGTGAATAGCGTGACGGCTAGGGATTAAGCGACGTGGGAACCAAATTTTTGATCATGTTTCCTCCGCTCATGCCGATCCATCGCCTGAATGATCGGCACTAGCTCCAAGGAAATGAGGTACGCAGTGGCTAGATGGTCGAGGTTAATTACAATTTCCCCGGAGTTATGCTTAGTGCAATGTCATAGATTCTCGCAAGTACGCGAGCATCCAGCAACGCATGATGCGGCACGCCTCGCAACTCAACGAAGATTTCAGGGTCTTTGCTGTCAAACAGCTTGGAGATGTCGACCGGTCTGTTACTGACATTGCCAGGCCATTTTCCGTCTTTGTAGGCCATCTCGGCGAAGAAATCCCAATCCCAGGCCGGAGCATCACTGCAAATCTCCACCTGCTCTTCAAAGCGCCCAAGAAACTCGGCAAGCATTGCCTGAGCCAGGGTGAATGTCGCCCCATATTTTTCATTGTCGAGCTGGGGCAGAACTGTATCGATTACAAATTCTGAACAGTCCTCCACTTCGTAAGTATCAATGAGCTCTACATAAAACTCGGCTCCGTTTTCAGATACCAACGCCAACGAAATTAGCTTTTTGCCTGCGTTAAGCTCAGTGAATTCCGTATCCAGAAATAGCTTCATTTTCGGTACGACCCATAAATCATAACCATGTCCTCCCCCTCAGTATTCCAGTTATTATCTTCGTTAAAAGCGCCGTCCCACCACTCGGGATTCTTTCGCCGATAAAGCATGCCACACGTGACATGCTCTATGTTTTCGAATCCGCTTTCGAAACCAGGAGTTACGACACGGGCATCAGGATCCAGCTTGGACAGCAAATCTATTAATTCGCTAACTTTCATCGCTCCAACCCCAAGAGCACGAAAAAAGCGATAAATACTTCGGGAGCCTCCCTGCAATTAATTCTTCGCCCCTGCCCGACCAGCAAATAAACTGTATTACGCGTAACGAATATAGATTTATCTAAAAACAACAACATTTGGCTTGTCCTGACGGTGCTGCTAAGTGTGTTTTTAGCATCTTTCAGGACGTCAAGCGAACAAATAACAAACGGTTTAAGGTCGTCATATTTTGGCGATGCTTCCGCAGGAGGGGAATCGACATGCACCAAGAACCAGTTTTTAACTATTGTTGCCGGCTTGCCGTAGATTTCTACGCTATGGTCAAAAATATGCTCGGCATCCTTCAGCGACATGCCACTATCTTTAATCAAAACGCTTTTTTCGCGCCAGCGGCTGCGTATGGATTCCTTTTTCATTTCCAAATCTGTGCTGGACTCGGGCTCAAAATGGCGCATACGGCAACCTCCTAACGGTGACCACTTATACTAGCAGATACTTAAATAGGCGGCTATACGACCGACATCCTGGTAACGCTGATTTCGACCGGGGCGCTGTGGGGGAATCCAGGCTGCGTCGCCCTGACCAAAAACGTAAGCTCGTCAAAAAGCCGCCCTCCATTCGCATCCCGCTCCCCAGTGAACTCCCAGCTTTCCCCGACCACGCCGCTTTGTTGCCAAATCTGCTGGCCGCCGTTCAGGACAGTGATTTCATAGGTTGACGCTGATGCTTGGGAAATGTCGTCGTCGTAGAACACCACTTCCTGCCCTGACCCACCTCGGGCTCTCCAGCTCAGGGTTGCTATGCCGCTGACTTCCCCCCCTTCGCCGCCGTTGACGCGGAGATGCCCAGGAGGAAGTGGCTGATCATTTGTGCCTTGTACCCCGTACAGTTGTTCGGTGGACTCCTCGATCGTTTGCCTGCGCGTTTGCGTCTGCACCAAGGTTTTCAGGTATACCGTCGATCCTTTGGCAAACTGACCATTTGTAATGCCATGCCCTTCGCTCACCGCCCAGATTTTTTGGCCCGCCAGATGTTCGATTGGGATGGTACCGAACAGTCCACGGCGGATGTTTTTAAGCTGGCAGGTGGTGCTTGTTAGCTGAATTGTTGACTCGTAGCTCAGCCATTCGCCGTCGATCCACATTATCCCAAGTGCCTGCCGGTTTTCGCCGACGCTGTAGGTGTCTAGCTCGTCGACATTCCCGCGAATAATTGGGCCATCTGCCATCGTCCAGGCACCTGCGGACATAGTATCAACCAGCTCAAAAACCGGAGTAAAAGCAGCGTCGCCCTGGTCTGCCCAGCTCTCCCCATCCTGCCGAGTGAGCAGTTTGTATTGCTGCCCGGCGCTTGGCTGCTCTGCCAAAACTAGCAGCGACCGTGTTAACCCTGCGGCGCTGGCGAAAATCGCAGGGGCTTCGACGATTTCCAGGCTGGGCGGGGTGGAAGGCTCGAACGTAAGCTTTGCCCAGACTTTGTCCGTACCATCGCTATAAACAGTGTTCGTTACCCCGAAAACGTCTTGGCTAAGGCTGAGCTTTATCGTGCTGTCCTCCAACGAACCTAAATCCACGCCCATGACCCGCATTACCATCTTCTCGACTTTCAGTGGTGGCCACGACAGGAGCACGACATCACACATCTCCGCGTCGAACATTGACCGATTGCACTCTACAACGCAGCTTGCCAGCGGCACGGACAGAGGTCGCATCTCTCTCTGTGCGATTTTCGCTGCCAGGGCTGCGGTGGAGATGCTCGGGGTGTCGTAGCTGACGCCATCGCTATCTCCTTTGTGGATTCTTAGCCCCAGGTTCTGAGCTGTCGCCGTACGCTCCGTGAATCCGTCTGCGATCGAAAGGTACTTAACTTTAACTTCATTAACCGCAGTATCCAGCGATCCACGGTTGAAATTTGAAAGGGATTTTATGTTTGATGCATCGACAACAGGCAGCGTTGAAATGTCGTAATCCTCTCGAACGATTTTGAGTTTTAGCCTGCCTGTCGCCGCGTCAGTGGCAAGATTGCCGTTGATGATTTTCAGTAGGTCATCGACGATAGCTGAGGCTGTTTTCGACGAGTCAACGACGCCAGAAACACCGTACCCTTCGCCAAAAAGCGCCTGGGCAACAGACTCAAAGGTTGTGACGTCGACAAGGGACTTTGAAATCGAAGCGCCGAAGCGCTGGTCGGTCAGGAATTCATAAATCACGTACGCTGGGTTTGCGTCATCACCGACGACTTCCAGGGCAGTATTTCCGGTTGGGGATTTGGGAAACCGCGAGCAGACAAAGCTGACTTTTGCCGGGGTTTCCGAATTGCCGATGTAGAAGCCTTCGAGAACGGCGTGACAAAGGGAACGCAACGGCGAAACGATATCAATACCCACGACTCGCTGGAGGTAAGCATTAGCGGCCTGGGCCAGATCACCATTATAAAAACTGACCGTCCCGCCAACCCCGCCATTCTTTTCTTCACCGCCAAAAAGCTCTGGTTTATTGATTTCAAACGAGCCGTTTTTTATCACACCTTCCCAAGCAACATTGTCGTCAAACCATACTTGCTTTAGTGTTACATCTGGGCCATGACAAATCCCGAGCTGTACGCCCATGTAATATTTGTAGCCGACGGTAACTTTCTTGGAACTAAACCCAGTCTTAACTTTTTGCTTAATTGCTTTTGTTTTTAGATCACCGTACCAAAGAACATTGGAACCGCCCAGTTTCCGGGTTCCATATAAGACCTGAACTGGCCTTTCGGCTGCGGTTGGAAAACTGAAATCCTCGATGCCTGCGGCCTTGGCATTATCGGGAGTTTTTGCCATTCGCATAGCGACAACCATCATGATCAGCATGATGACGAAATAAGCAGCAAGCACCATATCTTTATTCTTCTTATTATGCGAAAGGATTTTCGTCGGGAATAGTCAAGCAGCCGTAGAAGTTTTCGAAATTCCCGAAAGAATGGCACGCCTGTGCAGAACGGTTACAGCCCTTTGCTAGTTTTACTTTGTCGCCAGGGGCAAGGGAGTCGATGCCGGAGATTAGTTGAACATACCCAGTTGACGCATCAACACCTGTAATCATTCGAAAGTCAGCTTCATCGAACGACAGTAGGCCAGCTAGGTAGTAATCTGCAGCATTATTGAATCCTGAAAGATACACAACCCTTCCACCATCTTCGACCTTTATAACCGTCTGTGTTTCTTGATAATTGGCAATATCAAGGCCACACAGATCGTCATAGAGATGATGATTGCACTGGGCCTGGTAACCAAATCTAAGTACCTGGCGTCGCAGCAAGGCGCTGGATGGATTGCACTGGACTGTTGCTACAGAGTTATTCCATGTCACGGAACTTACTTCCCCGGCAAACACATTAACAAATAGCTTAGGGTTGTCTCGCTGCGAGCGGAATACTTTCAGCGTTACGTGCCTTGACGGTAATTGTGACCGGAATAACAGCGGAATTGCCGAATCCCCAGGCATATCAATATCAAGCTTATTCTTGTAATCTTCTGATGTCCGCTGAACCTTTGAGCGTTTAAGAGCCAGGGGTTGGTAGACTATTCCGTCCGTGTGCAGATGCTGTTTGGTACCAGACGTATAAGCATAGTAGGTCGAGCCGAACTCGAAAAAGTATAGCTCGACCGGCTTATTCAGCGACAGGGATCGTTCGATCGATTTCAGGGTCAGCATTTATCAACTGCCTTATTATTTTTGTTATAGTACTGTCGACTGTGGTATCGAAGACGTAATTAAACTCATCTGACTCAAATCGACCAAGGAACAGTGGGGCAATGTATTCTACGTCAGCTATCGCAATCCCCGATACTGGCTCAGCTAGATCAATGACCTCGGTACCATCCAGTCCATCACCTGCATTCAAAACGCTTCGATACAGTCTAGTACCATTATACAATTTAATTGCTATTGCCGGGGCAAATGCCTTTGAGCGCAAAAAGTTTTTGTAGTTGGCTTTCTTTACTACAATCTGCAGTGCAGCTGCCTCAACATCCTTACTTAACTCAAGACCAACGAGGGGGCTTTCGACATAAAACTCTCCCTGCCCTCCACGTTCCAGCTCCGCGAAATCTTCGAATCGCATACGATCAAGTTCGTTGAAGAATCGCCATCCAAGTTGGAGAAACTTAATAGCTCCTTGTTGGCGATTATGGGTGTAGCGCTTACCAATATTCGGATCAAACGTTTCTCTTAGTTTCAGATAACGGATAGAAACATCCTGGGATCGATCCGGGCGCATATCTAAAACACGGCGACCGTTGAACATTGCGAAGTCATCGCAGGCAATAGGCTTACTATACTCAACCTCGTCGAAGTCAAACGTTGCAGTTGTGATCTCGACATCCATTCCGTGCACAACCGAACTGGTGTCCTCGCCGATCAATGCCTGCTCTACAGGCACTAGTCGTGCTGCGGACGAAAAGTTTTTCTTAGCCAAAGTATCAAAAGAGATCAACAGCTCCGACGTTCCTGCTACATCCAATGTTTCCCACACATCCCCCTCTATGATCATTACTTTGCTTGCAGAACGAATGTAGTTATTGATGGAATCAACAGCAATTGAGCTCTGGCCAGCTAGTAATGGCGTTGAAACAGTGGTCTGAAATGGCCACAGCGGAACCAGATATTTTCCAGAAAAATTACCCACCAGGTTTCCAAAGAGGTACTGCTCAGCATCCGTCAACCCGTATTGATAAGTTGCAGACATCCTTGGCTTATCGCGCAGGGAAATTCGCTGCTCTGTTCCATCGTAAGATTCAATTACCTCAGTTAAGTAGGAGTGTTTTATTTCTGGTGGCACAGACCAATCGATACCAAAATTCAGAACAATCGCCCTGGAAGCTGTAAGTGCAAAATCGTAAGAGCCCGCCACACCGAAATCGAACGATGCCCGGTAATTAACATCTGTAGTACTTTGGCTAAGAAAAACTTCGTACGACGAGGCCTCGAAGGACAATAATGACCCCGACTTTTGACCGATCAAGTCCACGCCTTCGACACCGAATTCGCTCACGCCTGACAACGCGATCGATGAGCGATAGGAGTGCCAAACTGCAAATTCGAATGTCTCATCCGACGATATCTGCCCAGCATCAATAACGGCTGGCGTGACAAATACATTATCAAAAAACATGCCACCCCATGTAATAGCATCATGCCCATCCCAGTGCAAATCCAGGTTTGAATACCCGATATAGGCATACGCACCACCCAATCTATTATGAACTAGCACAGGTGCAGGCTGCAGATCTAAATCGTAACCACAGTAACTACCATGCCCGCGAATAAATTCAAACCCTGGAGCTACCTTAGACATCGACTTCCACCGCAAATCCTAGGTTGAAGAGTGGTTGAATCGGTACTGAGGGCACTTGCTTTCCAAAAAACGGGAAGATCTTAAACGCTCTATCGCCAACAACATAGGATTGCTCCGGAGTCATCAAGTCGCAATTGATAAAGTACAGGTCATCAAATTCGGCATATGGACTGTAAGCACCTTCGTTTTTGACATACGTGTAGATCGGCATCAGAGCAGACAGTCCATTGAGACGATTCGAACTACGCGCAGAACTACCAATATCGCCAACAGTCGTCGGGCTTCCTGGCGCAAAATTTGGAATCCTAATTGCACTATTGGAATTAAAGCTACTGCAAAGCCCTTGGCTAGAATCACCAGGATAAGCAAACCCTGTAATCCATCCGCTATAATCAGACTTTTTTACCTTGCACGCTGTCGTAGTAGTACTTGTATCGAAGGGAATATTCCAACTATTTTCAAAAGTGCCACTTGCCCCAGTCAGAAACTGGCCACCTGTATTCGCAGCAATGGTGTCCATAGCCCCGAAAGCAATATGACTGTAACGTTCAGTTTCGTACTCAACAATCAGCAAAACTTTCGCCGCGCCAGTAAACAAGTGATACACGCCTGACGTTCCAGTCTGCGCATACATCCGGACAAATGGAGTTCCCGGCTGTTCATACCACCTTGCCGAAGCGCTAAAGCCATCGTTTGCCCGCACATCGATTCCACTTTTACCAAACCCAGTCGCTTTGTAGTCAAACGCTGGATTGTAGTCGTCAAAATTTCTAAGGCTGAAATACATACCGTCTTTCTGGATATGCAGGCGCTTTCCGAAGCTTGTATCCGCTGAATCGACATAGTCGTGCAGATCAACAGTCCATCCTTCGACGATAAGCTTATCTCTCAATACCTGGAGAAGGTTTTCCGAGGACGAGTACGAACCTGTTTGATATTTCATTAATTCAGCCTAAAAGCGTAGTACTGTGAGCCACGAAATACGTTTGGCACCAGCAGATATTGAATGGAATCTATGGTAATAACTGATTCGGCGGACGCCCCTACATTGCTGCAGGCAAAAATACCGTCCAGGTACCCTAGCCACATTCCGTCGTCGGGCGCTAAGCCTACTGACGGCGTCGATGAAACGATCATGGCGTTGTAAATTTCGTGCTCGCCATCCAGGTTTTTCCCTAGGTTTGCTATGCCGCCATCGAATGGCCAAACATAGGCCAGTTCATAAATATAGGAGGGTCGAAAATCGAGAGAGTCCCCTGTGTCAGCTCGGGCTACCTGTTGCCACCCACCACCAGGCAAACACACACGACCTGGCCGATTCTGCCCACCGTAAAACGGATATGCAGATGTGGCCTGAGTTGTCGAAGACCATGTATCGGCATCCCCAGAGCAGCCAACGTAACAAGGGAACGGATACTGATCTGTTGGAGCGAATGGGAGCAGCAAGCCTGCGTAAAACGAGTGGTATGCGTTGGAAATCCGGCACACCCCAGCCAGCCGTCTTTCCGACACTGACAACCAGACAAAAAACGGCTGATTGTGCAGTGGCACCCGTGGCAGTTGCAGCCCACCTCCCGGTGTCGGCAATGCCCCAACCTGATCTCTGATAGCCCGCCCGGCGTCGTACAACCTAAACGCCTGGAACTCCACATTCGCGCCGGAAATGAGCAAGGCTAGGTAGCCCACTGCAGGGATCTTTAGCACCTTTTCCGTGGCGTTATCCCGCACAAGCGTCCACCCTTCCCCCACGGCATGCGAAAGAAGTTTGCTAACAAAATCGTTTTGATCGGTTGCGGTAAAAGTGTAGATAGCCATATTTTTCTTATACTGGGCTTTTTATTATTATAGCATTTACATTGATTTGATTTCGGCCCGATTTGCGCGAATGTGGTTCATTATCACGCGCTCCCCATCAGCGCCTTCCAACGCACTGGCAATACTTGGCGCATCAATCACGTTGTTAATTGTGACGCGTGGCTGAGGGCCGGCAGTGCTACCACCAGATTCTTTGCCGATGTTGTTGCGATGCCGGGGGTCATTAGCTGTCAGCATTTCCTCCCCTCGTTCGGCGATTATCGGTACTTCGTTTGGTTTGAGGCCCACTACCCCACCCGTGTGGTAGCGCATAGCACCGCCGAACATCCATCCCGGTACCGACCTGCTGCGGCCACCTGCTGCACCGATCAACCCTCCGTCATGTTTGACGCCCCCCATAATTGCCCCAACAGCCGTGCTCGCCCCGCCGCTGAACGTTCCCAGCATGCTTTGTATTGCGTATTGCACCATAAGCTGCGCGATAACCTGCAGGATTGTGGAAATCATCGCTGCCCCCATATCAGCGAAAGCTTCCTGGGCGCTTTTGGAGCCGTTGATGATCGAGGTAAATGCGTCACCGAGACCGCTGGACATGCTCCCCTGCAGGTCTTTCCAAGTTTTTTGAAAGCTGAAAACCTCAGATTTGGCTGACTCCAGTGAGTCCTTCGTCCGATCAACATCTTCCTGGTTGCCAGTGACCTCTGCCGCCTTTTGCCCCCGCTCACCCAGGGCATTTACTTGACTCAAGTAATCCTTGGAGCTGATCTGGTTGTTCTCAAGCTTCCGCTTCAGTGCAGCATACTGCCGGTCAATCTCATCCAACTCGGCCTTGGCTTTCTTCGCAGCAACGAGGTCAGCAGCAGCCGTTGAGTCTTCGCCCATGGCTTCCAGGATGCGCTTTGTGTCAGCAAACTCGCGCTCAATCTCAAGCAAATCAGCTTTGTAGTCAGAGCCCCGGATGCGCAGCAGATCGACCTGCAGTTGCTCCTTGATTGCCTCAACTTGAGCTTTCGAGTCGGCCAGGGCCGAAGCGCGATCGGCCTTCAGCAACGCCTCCTGGTTCGCCAGAGCAGAGGTCAAATTCAGCTGTTCCTGGCGCTTCACCGCGATCTGCGCTTCAAGATCAGCAATTGCACCCAGGGCAGTCCCGCGCTCCGAATCAATCGTCGACTGCCCCAATACTTTTTTCTGAGCAGCCAACTGCGCCTGCAGCACCTTGATGTCTTCGCCCAGGCTCGCTTTGCGCTGATCGCTGATCTCCCGGTTTGCTTTCAAATCTATCGCCAGACGTTGATCTGCGATCTCGGTGGCGGTCAGTTTTTCGGTTGTTGCGCGGGCGTCCAGGGCTTTGTTTTCGAGCTGTTGGCGGGTCTGGATGGTTTCGATGGATTTGTCGATTTCCATCTTTGCCAGGTCGGCTTGGAGCTTGGCCTGAGTGGCGGCAAGGGTTGCCGCTGTTTGCGTATTTGTTAGTGCGTTTTTGGCGTCGCCGCCTCTGCCGATGCCCAGCTTTGCGCGAGCCGCATCCTGATCCACCAGCGACTTGTTCTGAGCTTCGATGGCAGCGCCTGCATCGAGCAATTTGTCGGTTGCAGTGGAGATAGCACCGCTGATCCCACCAACACCTGTAAGGGTGGCCTTCACCGCCTCCTGCCCTAACTTGTCGAGGGTCTGGGATGCCCTACCAGCCTGAGCAGCGAAGTCTTTGAAGATGCCGCCGCCCAGGTTCAGGGTGATCGGTTTGTTCAGGTCGGCGACCGAATCGTTGATGTAGCTCCAAACGGTGTCCAGGGACGACGACATGGTGCTTGCGAGGCTGCCGGGGATTTTGTTTAGCAGTGATTGGATACCCGGAACGAACGAGTTGCCGACTAGGGTAAGGACATCGGCGAAGGCGCGCCTGTAGAAGCTCACGAAGCTACTTACGAATTTGCTCAAGTACGTGAGGATCTGGTCGAAGCCCAGAGCGAAGACCGTGGCTGTATCTGTCGCGCCCTTAGCAATGGCAAAGAAGATCGTGTAGATCGCATCACCAGCACGCCCGAATGCAGCGAAAGCCTGACCAGCCGCGTACACGATTCCGCGAAATTGCTCGCGGCCCGAAGTGCCAAGATCATCGACACCAGTTTTAGCGTCAGTGGTGCCCTGGAGCATCATTTGAACAAGCGCTGTAAACTCCGGGGCAGCATCGGCTACGGACTTTTTGAAGCCGGTGGAGATTGAAATGGACAACTCATTAAAGGTTCGGTTGAGCTGCTCAACGTTCTTGGTGTCTAGGCTGTTTAGCGTGTAACCAGCTGCTCTGGCCTGGGCCATTAGCTCCTTGAATTTGCCAGAACCATCTTCCAGCAAGGGCAGCAGGTTGCGCAGGTTATCGGAGCCGATTTGATCCAAAAATGTAAACTGGGCACTCGAAGACATTCCCTTCATGACATCCGAAATCTTCTGTAACTGCTCCAGGGGATTGAGCTTCATAAACTCAGCGCTGGAGGTCTTCATGATTTGGAAAAAATCGATAGCGCCTCCCGATTGAATCGAATTCATCTCCTCGATCTTGATTCGGACTTCTTCCAAGGCATCGACGAATTGCTCGGCCCCTACACCAGAGGTCTTGAAGGCTGCGTACTGCGCAGCAGTCAGATCCTCAACGCTAACCTGCAGTCGTTTGGAGGCTACATCGAGCTCTGTGAGCTGGCTGACCGTTTCCTTAATGGCACTGGCACCAGCAAACGCTGCGATAAGTCCTGCTACCTTTCCGGCAGCACCATTGAGCGCATTAGACATCTCATCTCTTGCGCGCAGGACGAGCTGAATGATTGTAGAGCCTGCCATTTCTTATTCTTCTTTTTGGCTAAGTTGGTCGATCAGATTTTTGAACTCTTTGCCATCACCAGTGGCAATAGCAATACGAGACATGTGATCAGCGATGATCCAAGTCATAAGCTGATCGCGTAGGCGTTCTTTATGAATACCCACTAGGTGTAGAAGGCGCTTAATTGAGTACTGGTAAGGATTAAGGCCAGCATGACCATTCGCGATCAGCAGCTCACAGCATTCGATTAAGACAAGCGCAAACTGCTGTGGATCTTGTTCAGTTGCCTTGGATTGTTTTCTTGCCGCCTCAAACTGTTTTACTTTCTCAGCAGCGGTAAGATCGTCGGCAGTAGCTTTCCCAGGCTTTTTTTTAGACCATCCGGGAACGTCAGCGAAAAAACAGTGGCAAGCAATTCGATCTGGATAGGAAATGGTAGGTTGCGCACGTATTCTTCAGCAGCACGTTGTTTACAGGCGCATGCAACACAAGCAGCTGCAAACCCCGGAAAGCTCATCAGAATCTCTTTAGACACGTCAGGATCAGCAAGAGACTCTTTCACGTTGCGAAGGAAAATCGCAGCCAGGGCGTCACGATAGCCATCGACAAGATAGATGAAATCTTCAGTATTAAGGCCGAACACATCAATGGTGACCTCAGGCTTTTCTGCAGAGGCTTGAGTAATGGTAATCGGACGCGAGGGAATCACGAGATCTGAGAGTGCCATGCTTTCTTCTTATTATTATGTGGCTTTTTTCCATTATACCGCCCCGTGCAACCCCTGTGGGCCAAACGCGCTTTGACGTCAAAAACCAGGTGGAAATATTTTCGGTGTATACCTAAAAATAGCGCAACTGCATACTAGATCCGAGTAGAGCTCATGTGTGATATTTGAACTATGGCAGCACAATAAGAGAGATAGACAGCATGAACGATATCGAATACGACCCAGAGCTGATCGCAACGAAGGACGAGATCCGCGCAGCCGCCCGTGAGATTGCCAAGAGCTCCACTGCATACAACTTCGTCGAATTTCGAAAAGAGGTTGAAGGCGCGATTGGGTCTGATCTGATCATTACCCCAGAAATGGAATGGGTCGTCGAAGAGGCCATCCAAGAATACAGGTCATTGGCCATTGACGAGGAGAATGAGCATGTTTGATGCACGCACCGATCTACCCTCGCTTTCAGATGCACAAATGAGTGCGATGTCTCTGCGAGAAGTCATGGAATACACATGCAAGCGAATGATCGCTCAGCGCAATGATCCGGCTTTTGAGCGCAAAAAGATTGATGAGCTTGCCGATTTCATTGAGCGGAATTGCCTGGATGATCTGACGAGCATGGGTTGCGTCGATTCGTTCAGCTTTCTGGCGGAGGCCTATCTCGACCAGGATTTTCCAGACATCAGAAGCTATGAAAAACGCTGGAGAACTGCAGCGGCACGTCAGGTGTGGTACAAGTACAACCACTAACCAAGAGGCGGCGAGAACCGGCCCAGGAGGCCGGCTTATTTTATGCGAATTTGAAGAACTGCGGGTATGCCTGTTGAAGATATGACTTACACATTTTTGCCACAAAAGCGTGCGCTTGGTCGATTTTCATCACTGGCAGTTTGCTGGCCTTCACCTTGTCTTTGAATCCGTGCCTAGAGTCAAATCCAGTAAGAGAATAGTTGTTTGCAGTGAACGTAAAGCTTTCCCGCTCTTTCTTGTCTTCGCCGATAGTGATTTTCTTCACCCTCGCATGCGAGTCGATAGTCTCCATAAGTCGATAGTAGCCTACCCAGCTGTTGTCCAGCTCGAATTGCTTAAGGAGCATATAGACGTCTTCATTTTCAGTGGCAAGGATCATCAACCCAAGTCTGGCAGACATTTGAAGAGCTTTTTTCATCTCTTCATTCCACTTATACGGACTGATCGCCGGGCGTCGCAGGAGACTAAGGGGCATCATTGGCTCACGCCAGTCAAGCGGTTTCCCTTCGAGGAGGATCTTGTGAATCGTGAGCGGTCTTGCGTCCCTCCAGAACAGCTTCGATGCGCCGTTGAAAAGGCTAGCCAACTCGTATGAGATCTGCCAGATCAAATTCTCGTCATCCTCCCCTTCAAAGTAGATTGAATTGAAGCTGAAGTAGTCGCTCGGACAGTCGTTCCAATGATCAACACCGCCCCAAATGTGAAAATACTCTGTAGAACCTACCCGTTCGCTGAGCTCTCTCAAGTCTTGGGAGTCACCGTTCAGCATCACCTCAAAATCAGCTCGCGCAGCCATGATTACCTCGTCCTATGTGATGGCTACTATGCTACCAAAAAAGCCGGTCACTGACCGACCTTACTGAGCGCTACGCGTACTCTTCCTTAAACAGCTTTGATAGACCACTGCCGCTAACTGCTTTGGATGCAAGCAAAGTGCCCTTAATTTCCTGTTCGCCGTAGTCCGAGGTTATAAGCTGACGCTGGGCCGCTGGGCTTAGGCTGACTTTGTGGTAAGTGACCTTCACCTCCCTATCGTCCTCGGCAAGGTTACACCCGTCGAACACGATTTGGACGTTGATGCCACTGTTTACTAGGCCTTCCAGGCGCGTGGTCGCTTTCGAAGCGTAGGTGACCTCTGCGGCGGCACCATCCTCGAAACCAGCACCCTCATCGAATTCGATCGAGCCCCCAGAAACACGGTACAGGCCCTCATCAAGCGGCTCGCCAGCAACGGTAATGGAGGTCACGGAAGCGATAACTCCAGGCACAACGACACTCTTACCAAGATATGCCTTTCCAGTCCAGACCTTGGAAGCCATTGCAGCATCTTTGGTCAAGGTTCCGAACAAGGCCAGGCGCATAAGCTCAGGGTTAAAGTCCTTGGCGTTGATCGTCAGCTCGCCAGTGTTTTTAATGACCTTGCTTTTCGCGGTGGACAGCGTTCCGTACGTGGTGTCCTGCATCTCAACCTTGTCACTCGTCAGCGCCAAAACAGCAGAAGATGAGTGGGCAACTGCGGTAAAGCCGCCTGTAGGTTCATCATTATCATCCAAAATAGCAACTAGAATGGCACCGTTGCCGATCCAGCCGATGCTAGTATCTTTTACATTTACAGACATTTAATCACCTTTATTCTTATTTTTATCAGATTTCGTTCAGTCAAAACTAACAAAATGAGTCCATGAAAGCTGCCAAGCGCTAAAATTATTTCCCTTAAACCCGGACAATAGCTCTTCGAATGACTGGATCTTTGGCAGATTTGGGTTGCTACCAGAGTTACCACGGTACTTCTTCAACAGCCTGGAAATCTCAACACCCATATTCATGGCCTGCCGAGATACCCCCTTCGTATCCTGGTCGGAACGAGCAATGACGAAAGCCCCGAACACTGCGTCGCAAACCATTGCTGGTTTTTCGCTGACAATTGGCCCGCCACCACAGGCCAGAAGCACATAACACTGCTTACCATCCAGCGTAATATTCTTAAGGGTATCCTCAACAACAGTGCCAGAAAATAGATCGACCTTTGGCTTTGATGGCAAAGATTCGATTAGGGCTTTGTAGTCTTCTAGGGTTTGAGTAATGGACATAAAGTTTTTGTTTTTATTATAACACTGGCGCTGAGGTGGCAAGGGCGTTTTCAATATTCTGGAGTAGGATAGTTTGGTATTCCTCAAGCCATTGCCTGGGTAGGCCAGATTTGTCGGGGAGGTATCTCCGCTGCTTTACAGTAATGCCGTATTGGTGGTTGTCCGCATATACTAAGTTGCTTGCCAGCTCCAGGTTTGTTCCACGCACGTTGTGCTTGACGCTGTTGCGTAGCCTGCCAGTGTCGAGGAGCGGCTGGCCCTGACGATGGGTAATGCGCGCCCATGGCTGGCCATAGGGGTCAATGCTGCGCTGAAAGCAGATTTTGACCTTAGCAATCCAGCGCACGCCGATTTGGTTAAGACCTCGGCGGACGTGGGGGTTGCTGGGGCCGAGCTGGCGGACTTTACGGACAAGCTCCTCCAGGCCTCTGGTGTCGACCTGCAGGGTAATGGGCTGGCTGCCAGAGGTAGTCACGAGCGGATTAGCCTTACGTTGTGGAACCCGGACTTGCGGGATTCCTGGCTTGCAGTGCGGAGGCGGTTGCGGCCACTGGCCAGGCCCTCAAACCAGCGGATTGCGTCTTCGAACCTGCGGCGCTGTTCATCGCTGGGATTTTCGTCCCAAAGATAGTAGCGACTAATGTCCAGCACGAATCCCTTAACGTCCTCAACCGCCCCCACGTCTGTTACTGGGGCGTCGAGGCCACCGGCACGGATGTAGCTGTCTGCCAGGCGGGAGGCTTTTTCAACGGCCCGGATAATCCTGGCTTCGCCGTCATCGGGCACTTGGTCGTTACGGAATTCCGAGGTGTATTCTTCGAAGGTAGCGTACATAGTTTTTCTTAGCCAAAGTTTTATTGTTATGTTCCTTGCCTTGGTCTTTACCCTCAACGGTCTATTTTCTTTTTAAAAGGAAAGGTACCGGTTGAGGGTGTGGAGCTAAGATTTTGGCTAAGAAAAACGCCTTTAGGAAGGCAGCAAGACTTGCAACTGATTCAGCGGGATCACATGTGCGTTGTCTTGGTCTACGAACCCATCCAGCGGCATTCCCTTTTTCCACATCCTGTGCCGGGTCTGCCCTAGCACCTTGATCTGATCTTCCTCGTCCAGGCCTTGGAGGAAGTCGTTAAAGCTGTCCGGCACCGGCTCATCGTCATCATCAAACATCGCAATCATGGTCGTGCGACAGCCAGGGTGAAATGGCGGTACCTTTTTCTTCGGGTCGTTGACTCTGAATTTCTTCCCGTTAAGCGAAGCGCAAGTCAACGTTGTGCGGGTGTCCAAAATCGCACTCAGCTGGTACATCTCCACTCCAGCCTCTTGGAAGCCCAGCATGTCCGCATTGGCTGTAACGTGTGCCGCCGCCGTCCGCACGAGGATCTCGATATTCCGCCGCGAAGCGTTGAAAGGATTGACCGGATCTGACACCACAGCATCGACGACCTTGCTAACCGGCAACCCATTCACGACGCCCAGCCTGACAGCTCGCTTCACCGCATTTTGCGTAGCCAAGCTCTGCTCGCTAACCCATTCCCGGAGCAACTTGCCATCAAACGGGTCGCTTTCAATGAAACTACGAATAAAGTCCTCGGAGGTCTGCGCGCCACCCAGATCAACCTCCAGGGCCTCAGAATTCCAGTCAGCTTGAGCCTTGTACAATTCCGTCAGCTCGTCGACCAAATCCCGCTCCATGGCCGAATACTGATCACCGATTGCCCTGTCGATTCGCTTTAGTTTTGCTCCAACCCTAACAGCGCTAAGGATTGCTCCACGCTGGACGTCAGCTTGTAGTTCCGCTGCCACCTGCGCACGTAGCTGGTACAGCTGGGCGACAGCTCCACGGGCAATGCGGGTGTATTGCCCCCTTAGCTGGATCTGACGAGCAATGGCTTTTTTTGGACTGATCTTCGCCATTAGGCCACCCATAGCTCAGCTTCTGCCCTACGGCGTTTCACAAGCCCTGGAAGTCTGATTCCTTTGGCATATACCCAACGCATCAGCTGCGCCGGCACAGCCGCAAAGTCTCCGCGATTAATGACCCTGCGCAACGTCGATATCTCGAAATTCCCCGCCCCGGCGTTGAACACAAAATCGATCAAAGCAGCGAGCTGGTTGGCATTCAACTGCACTTTCACCAACCTGGTCACAGCGTTAGCAGCCTTCAATAGATCGGCCCCGAGCAACGCCTCTGCACGCTCGACATTGATGGCCGGAAACTGGCTCAGCGGTGCCCAGGGCGTCCGTGACAAAAGATGGCCATACCCAATTGTTGGTAGGCCCACTGGATCGTAGTAAGGCTCGATTTGCGGCGTCCTGGGATCTGGATCATGCAGCCCGTCAAACTCAGGACGACTGACCAACCTGGCTGCGATCCCTACTGCCTGCTCCACCACCGAAACGGCCATCACTTCGACCGCCAGCGCTGCAACACGCGCCCGCCGAACCAAAAGGAAATCACAGCGGCCAACATCGCTTCGTCAAAGTCCGTCCAGCTCCCCTTCAACGCTTCGAACCCCGGCAGACCTGCAGCTTCAAGCGCGTGAAAAACGGCCACCTTGTAACCCATGTAAAAGCCCACAAGCGCATAGGTGATCAGTGGGCGGCACATCCGAATCACGAAGTCTACATGCACTCCAATAAGCGCAACATACGCCCTGACCCACGCCGGTAACGTCCCACCGCCGACTGAGGAAATCAGCTTGTCTGCGTAGCTCTCCTCCGGTTTGTGCACAGCAACAGCTTCGGCGATATCGGCCTGGGCATTAATCTCTTCCAGGCGCCACATATGCTCAGAAGCCGCAGACTCCATTCGCAGCTTCATCATCTCGATTTCCTGAGCGTGATCCTGCTTTGCCTGGAAGTAATCAAAGAGTTTGGGAACAAACGGCCCCAAGAACCCAAAAAGCGCAGAAATCATCGCAATCATTTCGACGCCCCCTTGACGATAAGGGCGTCGATACGAGCACTGATTTTGTCGAGTTTATCTTCAATTCGCTTCGAATCTTCTTTTCTCTCGATCTGATAAGATAGAATTTGCGTGCTGAGGACATCAACGCGTTGATCAGTGAGTTCAATTTTCTTGTCTAGGCTTGAATAAGCAAGCACCCCGCTCACGACCATCGACAAAATGGGGATCAGGGCATAAAGGGACACAACCAGGGTGCTGGCGTTTGTTGTCGCCGGAGGGTTTGCTGACATTTTATTCTTCTTATTAGTCGCCAGAAGAGCTCTATAGCCCTTTATTATCATATTATCACAGCAGTCACTGCGCGGGCGAATTAACACCGGAGAAACAGAATATTATGTGATTTCTATTACGCAGGTAGATCAGGCACGGCAGTCCACTAAGGTTGATTGACGCAGATGGCAAATAAGGAGAAAATGAAAATTCTGCCAAACACATAGGTTCTGCCTTAGAACTACAAGGACGATGATGAAAAAACTCACAATTTTGGCCTCCCTGCTGCTGGTGGGATGTGGTGAAAGCGATCATGTTTCTTTTATTAAAAAACAAGTCCTAAGTGAAATTGATCCCTCTCGCACGCTAGGAAACGCGCTAGAGAACAGGGATCGATGCACTTCGTACAAATGGAGCGAAAGCACTGATAGCGCGGGAAGGAACGTTGTCACCTACGTTTGCAAAATGGATGCAGGTGTATCCGATGCAATATTGCAGAAAGGTTTTGATAAGATCATTGACGACGCGAAGTCTGAAATCAAAGAATACAAACGCAAGGTCAGCTTCGCAGACAACTTCCAGCCATGCATTCACAAAGATGCAGACCAGTATTACGAAAAAGCTTGTGAGAACGTCAAAAACGGCTATTTGAAATCTGCCTCACTCCTCGAAAGTAGAATCCCTGAAATTGAAGATTTTAAGGACAATGAGATTTCCGAGGTGCAGCAAATAATTGACTGGAGCGTAATTGACAACACTCCACCATCAGCGGTCATGCTTTCTGCAAAATATGTAATAACAATGGATGACGGGCAGACTTTTGAATTTAAACAGGGGCGCGAAACGCTTCACGATGTCTACAACAACAATGAAAGGCTAAATCCGGTACAGAATCTGCATCGAATGATAGCCCCGCCAGTTTGTCTAAACTGTAATTAACGCGCAGTGGCTCAACCAATCGGGGGGTCGACCTGTAACTCCCCGATTGATTCAGCCCTTTTTTTCGGTCGACCACGCCGTTTCGAAGCATACTGATCTGCAGACGCGACATCCCCGCTAACGCCGCCCCCAGCAAAACCATACCCCAGCCCCAGCCAATACGCTTCAGCCCTGGATCCAGCGTCGACAAAGACCTTGTGATCCCCAAGCTGCAGGCAATTGGTAGCTATTTCACGCTTCATTTTTGTTCCCAAACCAAGCGTTCCACGTGGATCATTTATTAGCACTTACTAACTAAAGGCCCGATCAGCGACCGGGCCCCGGTGTTATCAGTGGCCGCCCAGGCGAAGAGCACGCTCCGGACTTACGGTTTTCAGGCCGCACAGGGTCTCAAATTTCCACTGTGTTGACTCTGTGCGCGGCTCGTACCAGCGCAGCATACGCAGGGAGATGCCTGTGCGTGGGTCGGACATTTGCGCAAAATTCACACCTGCCGCGTCCTCCGGCACCTCCAGGTTGCGGAAGGCAATAAGGAACGCAGACTTGGTAAATGCCAGATCCACCGGGTGATCACCGACGACAGTTACAGCGGTACCAGCCGCGATGCCATCTACAACCGCTGGGTAAACCGGAACAACAGATCCAGCAGTGTCGGCAGTGACTACAAAGGTCTGGTGGCTACCGGCAATTGTAAGCACGTCGCCTTTTACAAAAGCGGCCCCGTCGACCCCGGCCAGCGACAGAGCAGTTGCACCAACCAGGGCCTCTGCAGCCAGGGTCATACCAGCATTGGCAGACGCAGAGCCAGCAACGTGATACGGGGCTTGCACGTCGCTGTACAAATCAAAGCCGTATTTGCGCCCGATCAGACCTTGGGAGACCACGTTTGCGTCACCAGTCTCATTGATTTTCGAGAATTCCAGCAGCAGGTCAGCTTCGGTGTCGGAAGTCAGCACGATGTTGCGGCCATTCAGGATTTTGCGGTTTTGCATTTCCTTGCGGGCAGCGATCAGGTCGGTCTTGTCGCGGCCAGCGGTGGACGCAGGATTGCCGGAGATGTATGGAATATCTTTGTACAGACTGAACAGATTTTTGTTTACCGTGCGCGCCAGTGCATCAACAGCGGCCTCGGCGGCAGATGGCAAGGACAGGGAGTTTGCGTGGGCCAGGAACTCCACATCCTTCATCGCGAACTGCTTGTACAAGTGGCGATCCAGCTTTACATCGACCTTACCAGCAGTGATGTCCTCTGACTGCGAGCCGGCGCTGTCAGTCGGGTGGTCATCGGCGTCAGAAAATTCAATCGGCTTAGCGATGCGGATGGTATCACCGTGGTTTTTGGCCTCGTCGGCGGTATCAACGCTAACAAGCTGAGGCATAGTCAGCTGGCCGTACAGCCTGTCGATGGCCAGCGGCAGAATCACCTCTGTCATCAGTGCTTCGGTGTCGTTGCCATGACGAACAAGGGCCACGATTTGGGAAAATGCAGTCATTTCTTCACCTGTTTTTATTTTTATTGGTGATTAATTTTGAGTGTTTTTGTCTCTACATCAGCCCACAGGGCACGATGTTTCCCGGCACAGCCAGGTGGGGCCCGCAAGCCCCGGAAAAATCAGTTGATTACGATCTCGCCAGAAGCCCGTTTTGCGAGCAAAGCCTTTCTTTCGTCGGCGCTGGCAGCGATTAATGTGCGTTGCCATTCTGCTGTGCTGACCGTTTTCCCTGTGCCGTTGACGCCACGGGCGCCGGAACCAGGCATTTGCTTGAAATAATGCGGCTTAGTCGCGGTCAATCCGGACACCCACTCTTCAGGGGTCAGTGGTCTGCCAGTCTTACCAAATACAACGTTGCCGCTGCTGTCGCGGGCCACCAGCTCTCCAGATTCGCCAAGCTGCCAGGTGCTGCCGGCAACAGACATCAAATCGTCGAGCGCGGACGGATGGAAGAACTCGTTTTTGAGCGCAACCTGCCCAATAGTCTGCTTGATTTGGAACTGCTTAAGCTTGCCTTTTTCGCCGTCGACAGCCTTGCGGAGCTCTTCTTTTTCGCTCTGCTCTGCCGCCAGTTTCTCCTGCCAGCTTTGGCTATTTGCGGCGATACGCTTGTCCAGCAGGGCTTGGAAGTCGAGCTTGCCTGCCTTCAAGGCTTCCAGATCATCTTTTTCCTGGATACCACTTTCGAATGCCTTCATTTTTTCAGCGAGATTTTTCTTCTCATTGAGCAAATCGGCGTTCTTATTTTTGAGTGGAGTGACTTCTTTTTCGACATGTGCTCGAAGGAAGTCTTGGAATGCAGGGTTTTCGGCCAGCTTGTTGAAGTCTACTTCGGGATCTTCTTCGCCGAAGCGGACGAGACTTACCAGGCGCTTTTCTTGAAACATTGATATCCCCCCAAGGGATTTTGTTTTCTTGTTGTTATGAATTCATTATAACAAAGGAGAAGTCACCTGGGGGAACGTAGCGGCTAATTATTTAAGGGTATTCCGGCAGCCTGTGGAATTGCTCGATCCTCGCCATCCAATCCTGCGGTAACTGAGCTAAAGCTTTGTAGAAACTGGCGCAAGGTTTGAGTTTTTTGCACTCGACGAGGTACAAAACATTGTGAATATAGCCCGTTTCGACAAGCATTTTCATAAGTCTCGCTTCTGCCCTGGCGATGTCATCCTGTTTACCAAGGATTCGTAGACGCCCCGTCGCCTCGAAAATATTGTATAGACCTTTAGCCGTCAGCTTTATCGCAGGCCGTCTGACGCCTTCCAGATTGTGCAGGTAAAAATTGACAAGTAGGAAGCCGATTTTGTGCTGATCCCACTCAAAACACCGCTCGATCCTGCCCAAAACTTTTTCGTCGTCGACGTCACCCATCAAATTCAGCAGTTGTTTAACAAGACTAGCATCGTTAAACACAGGAAAACGATTGGGGTGCATCCAGAAAAGGATTGGCACCTGACCGATTAAAGTTGAAAGATCCACCAAAATCTCGCGCTGGGGATGCGGAAGCTGCTTACTTTCGCAGTCAATTTTATTTTCGCTTAGCCATTCGCTGATTTGCGCACAAATAAAATCCTGCTCGCTCCAAACTTCCTGCCTGTCCATATGGTGCTTAATAGCGCGAAACCCAGCCACATCACCAGCACAGAAAAAATCCAGGACAGCATCGGTTGAACTGTACATAAATTCACCACTCGTTTACTTGTGCAATAACTTCCCAGGTCAGGAAATCAAGGGTAACGGGATCGATGGTGCTGATTTGGCATTGGTACTGTAGCCCCCTGAATTCAAAAATCCCCTTACCCAGCAAGCCAAGAATCGCCATTTGTAGTTTGGCCCACGCTGCCGCATCACCCTTTTCATCTTTTTCTTCCGTGGCACCTTCCCTCTGAAGGACTTTTCCGCGCTCAGCTCGATGGCAAATGTCCGTGTATTCCTGCTTTTGGCTTCCACGGAATTCCGGACGCCCCTTGTAGTGATTTTTCTCTTCATCAAACCCTCCGACGAGATAAATACTGCAAATGTCGCGAGTGCTACGATCAGCAACGGTAATTGTGAGAGTCGGAAGAGCGGTCATGATATTTATTCTTTTTATTATTAAACATGACTAATTATCGCTGGTGATCGAGCATCAAATCAACATATTTTGGCAGTTATTTATCACTTCGATCGTATAAATACCTAATGAGGCCAGATAAAAGCGTTTTTCTTAGCCAAAGAAGATCAAGCATGATCATCGCAGCGGGTCACCACCCAGCCCCCCTTCCTGCTACGCCCCGGCTTTCCACATACATCGCAGATAAACCCACTAATGTATTCCGCGAAATCGCAGGCGTATTCGCATCGCACGGAGTTCGCATTTGGGAACAGACTCAGATCGCCGTACTTTTCTTTCACATCTCTAAACGACGAGCCATCTTCCTCACAAATCGCACCCAATCCCATCAACAGCGCATACCATCCACTCCCCACACCCACGCTGCAGTCGTAAACAGCTTCGAAAGGTGCCAGGTGCTTCCGGTACAACGCTTCCCCCTGAGCCACAGGCGCCTGCCCAACCGTTGTCATATTTGACAGCAAATCAATGCAGGCACGCGCATTCCAGTCACTTTCGCTAATGGAGATCCGCAGGTGGCCGAGCTTTTGGCGCATCTGCCGAATCGTAAATTGCACCATTCGCTTGTGGTCGATTTCGTGCCGGCAGTAGCTCAAAAAAGCGACAACAAGATGATCCCAGGGCTCCGTGAATTCCGGGCCAGTGGCCGCGAAGTCGGAGCCAGGCCTGATGAATTCCGAGAAATCACGGGTGATAATGGCGTTAAGCGCTGGATTATAAACCAAGGTCTACTCCTAGAACGTGCTCCAAAAGATGGCCTTTGCCTTTGGCATTCAGTCGCTCCAGCAACTCCATTTTAAAACTCTCATCTTTGCTGAAGAACTTATCACGCTCGGTAGGCCAGTCGAGCTCTCTTAAAATCTCGGCCAGCTCGGGCTGCTGTTGCTCAAAACGCTTGATAAACTCATCCCTGTGTCGCTCGACAAATGATTTCATTACGCCCACCAAATGCGAATTAATAAGCAATCCTTTGTACGTCTCCGTAACGTATTGTATTGCAATTTTTTTCAACCCATGAATATCTTCCGCAACAAGGTAGCAATACCAATCATTAATATCGTCGCCCATGACAAGGAAGATGCGCTTAACTCTTGCTTCGAAACCCAACTTAAATGCAAGCGCTGTGATTTCTTTTTGCACGCTCCAGACAAAATCATCTTCCTCCCGGCAAACCTCGGAAAGCTTTTCTACAACATAAACCTTTCTTGCGCAGTAGTACTTTTTGCCAAGAAAATCATAATCCTTAACCAGCCTTCGAAATAACTCCCTACTATCGGAGTATAACACGCCATTATAAACAACGTCTTCGCCAGGCGTTTCAAAAACCACCGGAAACAACCAGCGCAGGTAGTTAAGAAAGTAAGGACACACGTTCCCTCCTTGCCAATTCGTCGAAGTAGTCGACTAAAACCCTGGAGACAGAAGTGTAATCGCGCACTAAGTAATAGGAGTAAACATCCATGGACATACTCTGGCATTCAGAATCCAGCATCAGTTCGGAAATAGCGATTGCCAAGGACTTGCTTACAAACTCATCCTCATTTTCTGAAAAGAAAGCAGCTTTGGCGAGATTATCTGATTGATTGTCGCCCCAAGAGCCCCTTTCAAAATCTGCATAGGTATTGTAAACGTCCCTAAAATACACCAGCATGTCCGTATAACCATCACCATTCCAGATGTATTCATTCGCCTCATAATCAAAATCGAAATTACTGAACTCCATAAAACTTAGGAAACGCATGAGATATTTCATAACCCTAGTTCCATGGCCAGCACAGTTTCCATTTCGTGGTCAGTAAAGCGATCCATCTTGTGCTTTAAAAAACCCAAATCACCACGACACAGGCACTTAAAATCAGTTTGACTTTCACAGTAATGAAGCAGAGTATAAATTGCAGGATACTTATAATTAATTACACGCCTTACTAGAGGCACAAGACCTTCCAGCACTTCCCGCGAATACAACACCTGGTCAATACCAAGTAACTTACACTTCTCAATAAGACCAAGCTGCGGGACAAATGCTTGCTCGGACGCTCGTTTAAAATCCCCAAACAGCATGTTCGAAACAATGCTTAATGTATCGCCAGACAGCCTAAAACCTTCAAGGACAATTAAGCCACTAACAATCATATCTCGAATATCACGCAACCAGGATTCTCGCTTAATATCCTGATAAACAGTTCTAAAATCTTGTTCAGACTTTGCTCGCAAAGCGGCTTCGTAATAGTCGGGTCGGACGTACTCATAACGATCCTGCCTATAAGCCAACTGAAATGCCATCAGTACTGCTAAATCCAGGTACCCATCAAGTCGTCTGGTTTCGGGCGCCCGGCCCTTCTCCTCAATCAAGATCGATAATGGCTGGTCAGTGTCGGACAACGTCAAGCGCATCGCCGTCGACCCTGAAAGCTCTGTCAGAATGTCGTCCACCAGCAGCTGCTCGATCGCCAGATTTCGCTCCATCCGCTGCCCTCCCAACGCACCTAAGGCCCTCAAAACCAGCAGCTTTGGCTTCAAAATCGCCTGCAAAATCCGAAGCTGCCATGGCGTCATGACACACCTACATATTTAATCAGATATTGTCATTCTGGCAAGGACTGGGCTGGAATGCAACGTCAGCGGACTAGCTGGCCTGCAGGCGCTTAAGACAGCGGTGAAATTCGTTTAGTGTGGCGTGGCAGCACATGACCTGCCAGGACGCTAGGTACTGTATGTCTGGACGCGGTGTCGGGTCGGCGGTGAATTGCTGAGCCAGTCGGAAAGCTTCGTCGACGCAAAAATCGTAGGCGGCTTGTCGGTTGACAGTATCGTGAATGTCGAAGCCCTGGGACGCGCCAGGAATCAGTTTAACGAGTGTCAGGGCTTCAAGGGTGGCGTGGTTAATATCCATGCTTGCATCTCCTCTTTTATTTGTAGTCTGTCGCTACATTTACATTATCCAGAGTGAGCAAATCGAAACACAAGCATTTACCAATTAATTCGTGGAATTAGGCAAGCTATTGTATCGGAGCAGTGCATTGAGGTTAGATGGAGTTACCTGTTTTCTGGGCTCAGGGAATTGACCATTTTCAACCTTCCAGTTCAAATACTCACACAACCCAGTCAAGTCAGGGAACAGTGTGTTTTTGTTAATGCCACACCTGTCCAGTGAAACAACAATTTCGCGTCGAAGCTTACTTGGAACCCGATACTCGGTGAGTAGGGTTTTCGCTTCCTTATGCTTTTCGAAAGGAACAAACATTTTGTCTTTCTTCGAAAATGGATGTGCGGTAAACCATCCGTGCTGAGCAATGATTCTCTCATTCGCAAGACGGGGCTGGATGACCCAGGTTTTGCCCTGATCGAAAGGATTGCACTCCAATGACTCCAGAAGCATAGTATCGGCTATCAAAGAATAGACAAAAACGTCGCCTTCTTTCCTAGATGCACATGCAAAATACAATGCGACTAATGGATTACTTGTCCAATCTAGAAGCCTGGTTTTCAAGCCAAAGTGCTGAGCAAGGACAAGTAGATCCCAGACAGTATTATGATGCGAGGAAATTTTAGTCACACCAATTCGTGAAAACTGCGCAAGTAATTCCATCTCAAGAGCGGTACTGTCGACTCGGGAGTCTTTTCTTGCCACCGAAGGAAGGAGATTGCCCTCGGTAGCCTGCCCCCGGAAAATCGCGTGGTACGACAGTAGATCGTAGGCACTTAGTTTTTCGACGAAGTCGGCCATTCCCTTGATTTCAACTTTACGCATCTACCGTGCCTACCCTATGTACAGTTAATTGGGATTACTGAACCCAGCTTTCCACCACATCCGATCCATATTGCTGCTTCCATTCTTTCAGGGTCTTGTGGTTCCCGCCCTTAGTCTCGACCACTTCGCCTGTATGCGGGTTGTGGTACCGCTTAACTGCCCTTTCCTTGCGCGGTGCCTTCGCCTGCACCTGTACTTGTCCGCGTCCAGCCTGAGGATCAAGAATGTTGACGACGTTGCGAAGGGACATGCCGTACTCGTTCAGCAGTTTGCGCAGTTTTTCTTCAAATTCGAGCTCTTTCTGCAGTGCGGAGCTGCCTTTCAGGGCTTCCAGGGCTGCGAGTTGTTCGGCGATCTGGCGCTCCAGGGCGCGGTATTCTGCTGCTTTTGACATTAGCATTGTTCCTTATAGGTGATTTTAAAATTCGAACCTGAGCACCACTATATCCACAAGATTTGAAAATCTCAAGAAATCTTGTAAGTGCCTAGTTAAGCTCTTTCCACTCACCCACAAGCTTCAGCCACTCTTTAGCCCTCGCCTGCATTACTATTCTCAGACCTTCTTTCTTGTCTTGGAAAAAATCTGCTTGCTGCCTCCTGAACTGAAGAAACATCTCTTTATCTGTCACTACCTCTAATGAAGTTTTATTAATATCTTTGATAAAGTCATGGTATTCACTCAAAGATCTTGTTGCGTCGGTAATCTCCATCCACAACACGCCCTTCTCATGAGAAATTCCGGCTGCCAGATGGAAGCTTGAGAGCAGGTCAGGAAGCCTTCTGCTCGCTGCCTCTGCCATATGTTTTAAATCTTCGTACTTACCTTTATTTTCATCAAAATCCACAATCACACTACTGATAGTTTCATCCGATAGAAGACTTGGATCTATATCTCGCGCCCTCACAATCCGACGAAATGCATCTGGCCTAAGATATTTAGAAAATATGGCATTCAAAAGTATATTTAATGCTGCCGCAGATTCTTTTTCACGATTATATTTAGGAATAAGCTCCATAAAAACGTAAAAAACGTACGCCGAACACAACCCGACGAATAAGTCACTGGCGACAGTACCAGTTGCATCCGCCTGCAAAATTGAAGAAATCTTACCGCCTTTAAGAAACGACCAGACTTCCAGCTTTAGGTTAATGAGGATGACTAGAACGAACGAGGTCAGCGCCCCAACCAGCATCCATTTTTCCCTTGCCTCCTTCCAAATCCACATAGCTATCTCCCTGAAAAACCTCAAGCTTAAAAAGAACCCCGCACTGCGGAGCTTTTGTTTACAAACGGTTTTGCTTAACCAAAGAACACTCACACTCATGCCGCGCCTTGTGTCGAAAGTGGGTGTTCATCTACCTATGCGGGAGCCTTCATTTAGCCACATCCAGTTGTTGCAGGCGATGCGGTCGCATTTCTGGCTACAGTGAGCCCACGCCGCAACCGTAGCAACAAGCAATGCCTGCGGTCAGTGCTGCATGATTTTGCAGTCAAACGCCTTTTTGAGATCTACCGAGTTGATCAGACCAGGGGGCAGCTGTCCTGGGTAAGTGATCTCTGGCTTGCCGGTGATTTGGGGTTATGAGGCCTGTCGCTGCATCCAATAGATCGAAGCCTCGATAACCTCCAGCACTCGAAGCTTTAGCGTCTGTTCCATCAAGTTCATGTCTCGTTTGTACTTTTCAAAAGTAGTTACGCATGCCGGATCGAGGCGCTGCTGCTCGCTAAGCTCGTTGCCCAAATTTTGTGGGAATGGATGCAGAGGCCATGAGTTGCACTGTTCCGCAAGCAGTCGCACCTTGTCTGTCAGAACAAGCCAGTCAAGCGCATACTCGGGCGAAATGGATGCCGCCATCGTCAGGCAGTGCTGGAAATCCGGATACCTTGAATGAGCGGTTTCCATTGCAAATTTGAGCTTGAGGATTTGAGCACTCGTCACGATCGAGCTCTTGTGGGCCTTCAGATTGTCTAGAGCCAGGATGGATGCGTCGATCGATGTAATAGGGGTTTCGTGACCAAAAACCCGGGTGCGCTCGTAGGCGTCAATGACGGAGGCGACGATCAGATTCAAAGGCGTTAGCGTCAGCTTTTCCCTGCGATAGCTGGGTATGAGCTCAATCACTACATAGAATACATATGCAGAAAATAGCCCCACGAGCAGATCACTACTAACACTGCCGGTAGCCTCCGCCGTGAGAAAAGCAGCCGTCTTGCCTCCTTTGAGCCAAGGCCACACATCAAGCTTGAGGTTGATTAGGATGATGAGGCCCAATACAGCCAGTGCAGCGGCAAGCAGCCACTTTTCCCTCGTTTCACGCCAGACCCACATACCCCGTCTCTCCCTGAAATCCGGCCAGCATACCGCTAGGGAGGCGCTTTGACATCAGTGAACCAGGCGTGTCAATCAACTGCTGAGCTTTTCGCTGGAGATTTGGCTCAGTCGTTGCGTTCCTTCTTTACCAGGCGCATACCCTGGTGCTCGTAAAGGAAGGCTGGAAGGCCGATACCGAACGCCCCGATAGCGTTCTGATCACGAATCGCGTTGGTCACAAAATCGTGCATGGCAGTATCGGTTCGCTGACCTGCGTCGATAGCTGCTGCGAAGGCCTTGTTGGCATCATCTCCAAAGAAATCGCGCATGCCGATGACCGCGACCTTGCCCACAGGGATCTCAACCATCGTGGCAACAGCAGGAGTCGAGTCGGCCTTACTCGCGTCCCCATTGTCAGGCCCAGGAACGATCTCATATCGGTAGATGTGGTACTTGTTCGTAAGCGGGCAGCACACGCTCAGGATAAAGTCGGCCTGGTACGCGGCGAAGTTCTTTTTCATGCCGTTGTGCTGAACTGCGCGGTCGAGTACAGCCTGAATCGAATGCTGCACAACACCAGCAATGAAAGCCGCGCTCAGCAAGCAATTGGGCCCGAAATCGCTGCGTTTGAACATGTCTTCGTCGCAGAAACGGCCGATGAATTTGTGCTCCTCACACAGCATGGCCAGCTGATATTTGTCATCCCGGTAGGTAGGTTTCAGCTCACCCAGGTGGTTGCGGATCGAATTCATGATGTGCTGAGAAACAAGCGTACTGCCCGCAAACGCGATGGCACAGCCCCCTTCGTAGATGAAGCCATGATAGCCGTTGAACCAATTGCCAAGCAGGTTGACACCGTTTACGCGGATGGGCATTTCGTAGACTTTTTTGAACCCGCTGACAACCACCTCGCCTTTCTGAGTGATGCTGCTGTCAGAGGCGAAGAACGTACCTCGGCCATGGATGCTCTTGATACCTTCAACGTCTACCTGCTCCAGCGTGTGACCAGCGACAATCAGCGTCATGCATGTGCTCCCGGAAAATCAGCCAGCATACCGAGAGCACGGTGTTTTGACATCAAAACATGGTGTGTGGCCTACATCTCTTCCGAGCGATGGCCTACACCTAGAGTCCACGAGTCAAGGCATCACTCGTCAGGTGCGATTTGGAGGGGTCTTTTTCTCCAGACTGCACAACATAACAATCGCCGAGGCGGTCATGTGCAAAACGTAGGCAGCGATCTCTGGATCGACTTCTGAGACCCCCGAACCTTGCCCATGACCACCTTCTTTATTTCGGATGGTTGGAACACTACTCTCCAGCAGCGTAGAGAGGGCATTCAGATGATTCTGATGATATGACGGCAGAAAATTTTTCGCTAACAAGACAGCAAGGAGCCTTTTGGCAGGGGATGTTTTATCGTACTCCCACCCTCGCAACTCCAGTATGACCTTGATGGTACTCTCGAAGGCCTTCAGCGCATCATTGAGAGCTTCTTTGAGATTGCCATGCCTGTAGTGCTCGTATGCACCAAAAAACTCATCTCTAGGGCCTGCATATTCAGCTTGGTTTAAAAAGCCAATAGCAGGTTTTACAACTTCCGCATGGAGCAATTCGGAGTCAATCCGCAACACCATACCAGAACTTATTTCGTATCCTTTTCCATGCTCTTTAAAGCGTGTATTTATTTCAGAAACACAAGCATCAATGCATGTTCCGCTATCTTCTCTTGGATACCCGTATGCGTATGCTTTCTCACGATAATTTTCAGCAATCATAAAGCATAACTCAACAGCGTCCAAAACGCGATCCACGTCCTTTTCAACTTTTATGAACTGGACGACCTCTTCGACAACCGAAGATCGGTCATACAGATCCCGAGCAAGCCTATTAACCCCATATTCACGGCGCAATAGTTCGCAAATAGCACCGTAATTTCGCTCCTGTTCGTTACGATCCTGGATACCGAGCACGTCACCGATCACGTAGCAAATTTGGGTGCGCAAATTCAAGCTGAAGTCGTCATACGTATAGACATCCGGCTCCAGGCCGAGCTCACGCTTCCTACGTTTTGAATACAAATCGATGACTGGCATAGGCCCTCCAGGCGCTGTGAATTGGCATCATAGCGAGCCGTGGGCCATTTGACATCAAATCAGGCGGCGATGTACTCGGTAGCCAGCCTGTCCGCGTTGTCTTCCTGACTGAAGTCATTCCTAAGCACGCCCCGGCGTTTCAGTTCAGCCAGATACTCGAACTGACTCAGGTCGCCATTGGCACGAGCCGTGGCCAGGGCCTGCAGCTCCTCTGTCGACGCATTGATGCCATATTCAGTGTTGATGTCGCACGCGAACTGGGCATTCGACACACGCGAGAACCTGGCCAACATCTCAAAAACCTTCGCGATAGCCGATGCGGTGGCCGTGGCCATGCTCGCGATCTGGTTGTTGTTCTCACCGGCATTCAGAGCACGGCCAGTAGCAGTTTCGACGACGCCATTGTTCTGCAGCATCTCTATCCCGTACGAAGCCATCAGGCCTTCCAGATCTTGCAGGCTCTGACGCCCGGCATTGATGGCATTCCCGCTGTGCTCCACGAATTTCAAATCACTGCCGGCGTTGGCCACGATCGCGCTATCGACACCGATCTTGATCTCCACGCCTTCCTCTACGCCCGAGGCGAACAGAATCGGAACACGGGCAACGTGAAGAATATTTCTCTGATCACTAAATTCCTGCCAGTGAGCGACGTTCATATGAGCAAGGTCGATCATCGGTGGCGGACAGAACAGCGTGCCGCGTGTCTCAGCGGGATTTGAGTGGATCGGAATCACCGGGATTTCTGGTAGGCCAAAGTCCCTCCATGGCTCAATCTGGACGTAGTCAGAGCCATCGGATTCCTGGTACAAGCACCACAAAACCTTCCCCCCAGAACGCCTAAAAACTCGCACCCTGGCAACATTTCGCTCACCCCATTCACCGTCCTCGACAGCTGCGACTTCAGCTATCCGGATCTCCTGCAGGCGACCATCCTCATCCAACTTGTACCCCAAGATGTCGTCTGCAGACAGCCAATAAACGTAGGGCTGGCCACCGTCGACCGGGGCATCAACACACAGGAATGAGGTGCCATTCCACAGCGCATCCTGGAACACCACGGACGCCAGGGCAGATACTGAAGTCCCTTTACCGTCGATATCGGATGCAAACAGCTCCGCCAACTCAGGATGGCTCTCAGACGTGACTCCTACTGGCCTGGAAAAAGGCTTTGAACTCAAATTCTTCACAACGCGGGCAATGAAGTTCGTGAGTACCGAGCGTTTCAGCCGTTTACTGTATGCGAGTGGTGTTTCGCCAGGCTCTTTCGGCAGGTACTCCTGGCCAGCGGCGCGCATGGCCTCGGTACCGCCACGGAGAGCCCTGATGATCCTGCGATCGGCCAGGTATTTCCCGCAGATCTCACTGCGATCTTGTACTTTCATGGTCTTTTCGACTCTTATTATGGCGTTTATTTAACCCATTATCCCATGGGAAACAGAGGTGTGAGGGCGTTTCCACGTCAACCTGTAAGCCAAGGCATCCCAGGCGTGATCGTCAGGGCCCTTAGCCACGGCATCCAGCTGATCGTCGTCACGCTGCAGGAATGGCAGGGTCTTAATCAGGAATTTCGCAGCAGGGAAAAAGTAGATATGGGGGTTGGATGGATCTTGTACCTTGGTGGCCTGCAGCCGCCCGAACATGAGCTGTGCGGAGGTCACACGGGAGCCAGGTGACTTGTCAGAGTTCACAAAGTCGATGCCCTCGGCTTTCAGGTCTTTCGCTACTGTCGGTGCGTTCCCCTGATCGACCTTTGAGCCGTTGTAGATCTGATTATCTGCCGGCCCTGCAGCGACTTTTTTGTGAGCACTCAGCACCCCGGTCAGCAGCTTTTCCTCTTTCTGTTTGAGCCGTGCCCCGATCTGGCGAGCTGAGAGGAATAACCCAGCATCCGGGCGTGCCTGCTTGCCAGTTTTTGGATCAATTTCGGTGCCGTAATCTTCGCCGACCACAATCAGGCTGCCCTTGGGAGGGCAGAATTCACGATTCCCCAATCGCACAGATTCCCCGTTAGCTTCAGCCACCCACAAGCAGCAAAATGGAGTGGACTGGCCAAAGTCAAAGCAACGATCAACCTTCCATCCCGCAGGGATCTGGAACGGATCGAGCAGCAGGTTTTGAGACCAAACGGGGCCAAACATCGCTCCGGTATCGACAGCTTCCCAATCGCCCTCCAGCCATGCGGCCCGTTTCGCTGGATCGGTGAGCTGGGCCAGGTAGTTTCGGATGTAGCCGTCGTCGATGTAGTGGTTTTGAAAGATGGTGCCAAAGAGCGCGGTGCGCTGCCTGGTGCCATCGGCGTTGTAGGTGATCTCTCCGGGTTTACGGCCTTCGATAAAGCGCTCGTACACCCAAGTTCGGCCTGAGCCCCAGGGGTTTGTGGTTGATCGGACTTGCAGGGGTGGCGGTAGTGGCTGGGATGCCGTTGGCTGATACGCAGTACGGAGCGTAGACAGCATGGCTTCGTAGACCTCGATCGTTGACCACGTTGCAAGCTCGTCAAAGCCAATAAACGCGTACTGGTGGCCGTGGAATTTTCCGTCGTACTCCCGGACGTGCTTAATGTGGTTGAAGATCAAAACCTCACCAGTGGGGAACGTCCAGCTGTGCTTCGTCTCGTTCCAAACAGCCCCTGGGAAGATGCGCGGAATCAGCATGCCGGCAGTCTTGACCAGGTCAGCAAGATGCTTGAACTCTTTCCGAAGGATGATCCCCCTCCAATATGCGCCCCAGCCTTTGCCCACGTGCTGCAGGAAAGCCATGATCAAAGCGTCGCTTTTCCCGTTACCCCTGGAGCCGTGGAACAGCACTTCGCGGGTCAGGTATTGGGGCTGGCCGAGCACCAGGAACATCGACTGACTTCCCGGCAGAGGCTTCCATATGATGTTTTGCACGGCCCTCACCAAAGGCCGGATAGCCTGAAAGGCAGTCATGCCCTGAGCCCCGCTTCGCGGTTTGCGCACAAGCCGTTTTTGCTTACAAACACCGCTTCCAGGATTACCAGGTCTTCTAGTGCTCTGGGATTGGGGAATTTCGGGTCGGGGTCATGGGCTTGGTGGCCGTCCCAGTAAACTGCATGGAGCCCGTGGCCGCTGCGCGAGAGGATTGTCAGGATTGCGGGGCAGCTTCGGACAACATCGGGGCTGCAGGGGTTGCCGGTTGTTCCGAGGTGCAGGTAAAAGGCCGGGAACGTGGCGTAGGACGGCGTGACTCCAAGCTGCAGGAGCGCGTTGCACGTGTCTGCAGCTGTAGTGCCGCGCAGGTCTGCACAAGGCCCAAAGCAGTCTAGGGCCTGTTCGTAAGTGATGCTCAGGGCGTTGGCCAGGCTGGCTACACCACAGTCAGTCGGTGTCCGTTGCTTGATCACTGGAAAGCTCTTTTGTTCTTGTTTTTGCGAGCTGGAGGGCATCTTGTTGTTGCTGTGCGAGCACCTGGGCGATGTCCGCGTCGATCATGGTTGTAGGAATGAGGGCGATGCCTGTTCCTGTCTCACCTCCCTCTTGCTTGATCACGATTTCACGGCGGGCAGGGGCAGCGAATTGGTCTGGGAACATGCGCTGTAGAATGTCGATCGCGACCCTGGGGTCTTGCATTGCCCCCTTGAGCGCGGCATCACTGAGTTTCTGGCCGACCTTTGCGCGAGACTGCTCAATTGCGTCCAAAAACTCTAAGAGCAGCTCATCGTTTGGAGCCAGGTTTTCCCGATCTGGGTTGCCATCAGCGATGTCCTGGGCAAGGGCTTTCCAGTGGTAGTACGTTGATTTCGGCAGGCCGATCGAGCCCACCGCAACCTCTGTCAGCGGGGTCTTTGTTAGCGCAGTAGCCAGGCGCTTGATAAGGTCTCGGGTGAGTGCTCTGGTACCCATGCTCACTCCAGAAACCGCACGCCAAACTTGGCAATCATCAGTGCGTCGGAAATGCCATCGTTGCACCCGCGTGTACCGTCTTTCTTCGGGCGCTTGCCCCTGTAGATCGCATCAGCCCGGAAGACCTCGAAAGCGATTTCACCAATCTGCTCTTTGCTCAGTCCTGTGAGACTTTGACCGCCTCTCCAAGCTTGCGGGCGCTCCAGGCGGTAAGGTACACCCAGGCACTCCAAAACAGCCCGAGCAGCCCCATAGCCATCGCCAAAGCTGAAAGCCCCAACAGCCCCTTCGCCAGGGCGAGTCCCAACCATCTCCAGAACAGCCAGGTCAATTTTGAATTGAGAGAGCCGAGAAAAAAGCGCCCCTGCATCGACCTTATTCTTGCCGCCGATTTCTTTTACGGGCATACGAAAACAATCGACAAGATTGAAGTTCTCATCGATCACTGCAATGCCTCCGGAGAGGCCAGGGTCAATTCCAAGGACGTGGCGCATAACGACTGTCTTTATTATTGTACAGTCATTGTAACACTTGCAGATTGTTGTTTGTGCGCAACCAGACCAGGCTTAATGGAAATCAAGTCCTCTAAAACACGGGCTGTTTTTAACGGCAGCGGCGGAAGATTTTTGGCAAAATTTTCTACAAGCCATTTGCGGTGTGGGCTTTCCAAAAAAGCCTGTTCTTCCCCTTCGTAAATGTAGTCAAACCCCTCCTTTTTGCACCACTCCTCCTGCGTCATAACGCTGCCATCTTTGCGCGGTTTTGACCAAGGGCATTTTACGTTGGGCACAGTAAAGATGAAAACGTGATGTATACTATTTTGCCTGGCAGCGCAGATAAGGTCGCGAGCAGCATCGGAGTTAGGGATAACTCCTTTCCCCTGGTACCAGATCCGATTATTTAAACTATCGTGCCAGTCCGAGCGATGCTTTTTCGTGACTGTATACTCCACCTCGATCTGCTCGAAGGGCATATGCTGCATACCACCGAATACTGACATCCGGAATTCGGCCCAGCTGTGAAACGGGCGCGGTACAGATGGCAAGCTTGGGGCTCTAATGATTGACTCCCCTTCCAGGAACTTTCCGGCATGACGCTGCCGGTTGTAGTCGTTCCATTCAAAATCGAGCTCTACAGCTCTAATCGCGTCGGAGCAAATCTTCAGCAGGTTGCGGTCAATATGCTTATAGCCTTCCTTCTGTAAGAGCAAAGTATCGTATTCGGGGGACTTCAAAATATCGGCAATAGCTTGTGGGCTGTTCATCATATGCACTCTGTTCTTATTGTTATGTGCTGTTATGATTATTATGAAAAATGAGCAAAGAGCGGCGCAACATCTATTTCGCAAATTATTAAAGATATTTATATTGCCCTGATCGACGCATCCACGGACGGGGCATCCTTGCCCCATTCTAATCAAGACCCGGTGTATCCCTGCATCTGCTCAAGAGACTTGGGGTCGATGATGTAGTAATACCCAACCTTTTCGCCACCATCCTTCCTCCTGGTCTTTAACCCGTGCATAGCCATGATTTCGGAGATCGCGCCCTGCTTGGATCGATCCGAAATATTTGGGGAGTTTTTGGGTAACCTGAACCCTGCGAGGATTGCTTGCTCACGGGCTTTATTAATACGGTCGTAGGCTGAGACGGAATCTTCAGGCCTCCATTTTCCCGACTGCATACCCCGGAAGACCTCCCTAACAACACACCTGAACTCATTGAATCCAATAAAGTAGAGATTCCTGTAGTTCTGAAGCTTAACCTTGCCGACGCCATCCCCCCAAAATTTTGCGTCCTCGACCGTCAGTTCATTTTTCTTAAGCGCCGCCCTGGCCTGAGCGTTGAGTGCAGCAAAGTACTCATCTTCGCTTGCCGAGCCATTTTTAAAGATTTTTTGGGCTTCGGTTTCGGAAATTTGTTTTGCGCTCAAAAGTTTTTGGGTGGAGTCTTTTTTCAGCGCTTTTCTTGCGCTCGAATTTGCTTTAAATCCTTGGATGCCTTTTTCGTCGTCGCGCTCCATCTGCTCAACCTGGAACCCCTGTCGGTGCATTTCGCGGGGGAGCGTGAATAGAATGTTGTCCCTAAGCCATGCATTGCGTTTGCGGTGGGCGTGCACCTCGACGTCAAAATCAGTCTTATCCGAAGCGTTAAACTCGAAGTCTGCGACCTCTTCCTTGCGGTTTTGAGGGTTGCGGATCCCGACCGTGAATTCCTTGGTTGTACGGTTTCTGCGCAGCATTTGAACGGCTTCCCTGGGGGTTACCGATCCCTCGAACAAGCCGTAGTGCTCATCGAAGTGGCCACTGGTGATCGATAGCGCGCTTGTGATCGCAGGGCTGTAAATCACCACAGCATGTTCGGTTGTGTTTGGATTACTGATAAATGCAGCCTGGTCAGGCCAGCTGGCGCTTTCGGCAGTTATGACAAGTGCTTGCACGCCAAGTTTTTCGGCGGCCTTGCCCAGGGCCCTGGCGTCCTTGGCGATGTCGCATGCGATCAACACCTTTTTGCTGCTGCCAATCGATTCCAAGGCCATGGCGCGGACTTGATCGAGCTGACCGAGATGGATTTTGTTGTCGCCATGGGACTGCTTTTTACTGAAAATGCTGACGATTCCGTTGTGATCGTTAAGCAGTGCCAAGCATTCGTCGTTAATATCGGCATCGGCCAGGATTGCCGAGCGAGATCCCGATTTGAGGAGCCGCTTAAAGGTTTTCCAGACCTCCTCCCGCTCCGCAACCGAACCTTCGAAGATGTGATTTATGACTTGTGCGGCTTCATCGACGACCACCAGATCAACATAACTCAGGAATTCTTTGAATTTCTCGCTATTAATAGAGTTGACCACGACTTTCAGGCCCCTGGCGGTTTCCATCTGCCTTGGTGCCACATCTTCGTAATGTACGAGGCCGTCGATGTTCAGGTTTTTGATGATCGAGCGCCTGTGGGAAATAACCACGACTTTTTTGCCGTCGACCAGGTATTTTTCGATTACTGGCTGAAGAACGCGGGAGGTTTTGCCCCACCCCGTTGGCAGTTGCAGGAGTCTTCTGCGCGGTTTGTCCCTAAGGATTTCGGCGCAAAGGGCTTCAGGGGATTCGGGGTCGTACTTAAAACGGTATTTGAAGTCATCAGAGCGGACTGCGTAGTCAGCTTCGACCTTGCCGATACTTTTAGCGAGTGCTTCGGTGCAGACCTGGGCGTCGAAGTCCGATGCAGCTTGTAGCAGTTCCACCGACCTTGGGATGTTTACTTTGCCGTAGGACTCGCGGACAAGCTCCAGGGCTGCTTTGTCCAAAGCTTTTTCTGTTCTAGCTCTGGTCAGCACCCTCAAGAAGACATCCGATCGCTTAACGTCGTACACGTTGTCTGCGAGCTTCCCGTTGTCACCGTCGAAGACTCCGGACGCTGTTGCATAGGCAGCATAAATTGCGTTTACGGAGTCGGTGGAAATATCAACCAGGCGCTTGATTTGTGGGTACTCAGATTTAAAGTACTCGGCTTCCGCTTGCGGCTTACCCGTGGCAATAGTCATGTACCCTTCCATTCCGCCTACGTTATTGATGATAACGGACTTCGAGGAATGGACGTCACCAAGGATTTTGCGTTCGATATTTTGCAGGTTAGATTTCTTCATTTTCGTCACTTATTATTGTTGAGTGCTTACTGCACATTTTTATATTGCAGAATGAGCAAATAGCCGCGCAACACCTTTTTCAATGTTTTCGCTTGCAGGTTTTTGATTATTGGTTATACAGGTTGCTGGGGTTTAACCGGAATTGCGCATCGTCGCGCGCAGTTGCTAAAAGCGTTTCTCTTAGCCAAAGATCTTGCTTCACGCCTGCCTCCAGGGTTGTATATCGCTGAATCCGGTGACCGTCCACCCTCAACGGGTTCATTCCTATTTAAAAAGGAAAGGACGGTTGAGGGTACGGATAAATTCTTTGGCTAAGAAAAACTGAAGGTTCCTAGCATGTATACCCCAAACTACAAAAATGCCAAGCAAAAACCTGTTGCGTAGCCTTTAGCTACATTGCAAAAATATAAATGTGCACGACACAACAACAAAAAGAGAGCATCAACATGAGCATCAAATTTTCAACCCAGACGACCGCAGAAACACGTTTTGTAAGAAATCGCGAAGCTGCTTCGTTCCGCGAGTTCTACGATTCCATCCTCGCATATCAGCGCACCAGCGAAAACAAAGACGGCCCGACATTCACTCCTTCATTTTTCAAGGCGCCAGAGCGCAATGCAGAAAACGTAATCGGCACAAGCTTGGTGATTTTTGATGTTGACCAAAAGCCGGGAGATGACCAAGTCGGCCTGGAAGAAGTGGAAGACGCACTGATCGACCTCAACGTCGAACACGCTGTCTACACGTCTTTTAGCAACACTCCCGAGTGCCCTCGATTCCGAATCGTCTTGCCGCTCGATCGAGCCGTTACCACGGATGAGTTCCTGCCTGTAGCTGCCGCCGCACTGGAGGCACTAGATGACTTCTTGGACGGCAGGCTGCTGAAAGTGATCGACGGATGCTGGCGGGAAACAAGCCGCTGCTACTACACGTTTACGACCCACCCTGATCGTCGCAACGGCGCCATTAGCTTTTACAACCCAGGCAACCCGCTAAATGCGCTGGAGTTAAAAATGGCGCAAAGCAGCTACGGTATCGACGCCGAATACACCAAAACCGGAAAGCCCCGCCAACCAGGCACAGCAGTGGGCGCCCAAGGCCGGTCGATGGATCTAAACCGCATACTCGGCGGTATGTTCCGATCAGCCACCGAGACTCAGATCGTCAACAAAATCCTGCAGGTCGACCAGCAACAAAACAATGGCAACGAGTACTTCCGCGACCAGTCTTACGCCCGCCACCGCCCACGACCAGGCGAGTCTGCCGACACTGCAGCTCTTCGCGCCTGCAGATCGTGGGTCAAATCCCACCTAAACTGGCTCCGCCGTAAAGCCAAAGGCATGGACACCACGATCATCAACCGCCAGGCCCAATCCAAAGCCCCAATGCCCACTCACGAAGCGCTCATTAAGCTCAAAGACTTTAAGCCAGGCAAAACAAAATCTGGCGGCGATACAGCGCTAGCCGAATTCGAAATCGTGTCAGGGGAGCACGCCGGCAGGCACGTTTGGCACCGTTTTTACAGCAACGGCAACCACCCAACGGCCATTAAAATCTCAAACGAAATGTTGGAAAAGCTGAAAACCGCAGCGAACCTCCCCTCCTCCAGCTTTAGCGACGTTTTGAAAGCAAGGGATGTAGTCATCCACGCACGAATAAAACACAAGCCTGGGACGAACGGCTATCCTGCGCAGAATGAAATAGGGACATTTTTTACGCAGTAATCAGTGCTTCCAGGCACATATAGCCCGAAAGACAAACCGGGCTAATTCAATAATGCTGGGGAGGTCAAACCTTTTCCGCCTCAGCCGTCATCCTTTGTGCATATCTGACTAAAAACTCACCTTTACCACTTCTGACTTCGTCGCGAACATACCCTTTGACCCCCTTATAAAGCTCCTGATACTTCGCATGATTTGTTATCGCGCCATGAAATGCGTTGTCCACATCCATTGGCCTAGCGGGAAATATTCCGTGGCAGATAGGCTTGAGATCTGCAAGACTAAGCCGTTTTTTTGTCAACGCACATGCCACCGCCATGAAATAGGCCACCACTACAATATCAATATGTTGCGAATAGCCAAAATCTCGTATTTCTTTAAGCTGTGGATTGATAAAATCAGCAATTCGACTATCTACCTCTCCAGGCTCCAGAGAATTAAATTTGCGTAACGTGTCAGATTTAGAATTTTCGTCACTCGTTATCATTGCCATTCCAGCCCCCCAGATGGCAATTCCAGTGACAAACCCTATATTGACGGGAAAAAGCAAAATCATCGGTGCCAGAAATAACAATAAGATACCGATAATCACAGTACCAAAACATATTCCAAGCCAAGCGATCTGAGCAGCAATAGCGCCAATAAAAACGGCTATCCCTGCAGCCAAAAATAGCAATCCTACTAATTTCCTGACCATCACAACTCCATGTAAAAAAATTTATAGCATGGATGATAGCGCAATGCCTGCAAGCGACTCAAGAAATTGACAACTTCTCATTGCTCTCGCGGCTGTTGCTAATAGCACGGATTTTGGGAGCTCTCGCTTGGCGAGGCCCTGACTAAATTCCTCGGGCAGTTGCATCCATCCAGTATGGGCTTTTGCGCGCAACCACCCAGCTTTTGAACGCAAACCCCACCCCGACACCCAGCAAATCCGCACACCAAGGTTGAGAAAACTACCGTTCGTCGGATTGCTATTGACGGAACCACGGGGCAGTGTCGGACAACATTCGGACATGCCTAATGCCTGCGGGGGTTTCGCGGTTTTGGCCCTGGGGTTGCGGGTATTAGGTACACTTAGTATACTTTATTTTACCATTTACTATTTAATTAGTGGGGGTTAGCCTCGTTCCTGTCGCTTTCGACACAAATTTTGAACGAGTAAAGACAATGCATTCCGCACAAATCCTTCCTGATGACCTTATTTCCGTACATGCTGCTGCAGAAATTGTCGGCGTATCTGTTGCAACGCTAGCAACCTGGCGCTCAACTGGCCGTTATGAACTGGATTATTTTAAAGATTTTCGGAACATTTATTACTCCCGCAGTGAGTGTATTGCTTTCAGAAAAGCTCACACACGACGATTTTCAATTAAAAAAGCTAGTTAAGTTGAGGAATTTATGGCACGACCGAAGATGAGCGACCACGAAAAGGTCAAACAACGTGCCATGCGGCTTAAATTAAAGCTCGACGAATGCGCTCAACTTTTGGCCGATGAGTTGATTAGTGATGATCCTCACACCCAAATTTTGCGCGCAAACGCACTTGCCGAACGACTTTCCCTGGCCAAAGCTATAGTCGAAAACCGAGATGACAAAGCCGAACTACAAAAGAAACTTGCTTTGTTACCTGGCGCTGATGAGCTGCAAGCATATGCCCCGTTGGCTGAAGTAAGTCTAAGGATAGGAAAGATAGGAAAAAGCCGCGAAGTCGAGTATCTGGAATTAACAGCAGATTTCGACCAGCTTATAACAGAACTAAACGAAATCGAGAAAGCCGAAGAGCTTCCCCTATCCACTCCCTCCTCGATCCATCAAGTCGCTTACTCACAAGCATCCTTCGGCTCTGGTCGTCCTGCGCGAGGAATGTTGGAAAACCTTGACCGAGACCTTTCTGAGTCAGTTTTCACAGGCAGGCACGCGCTAGCTCGCGCTATCGTCAACTCAGAGCGTCCCACCAAGACAATGGGCAGACCATCCAGGTCGGTTGACGAAGTTGTAAAAGAAAATAGCGAGCGCGCCGCCGAAATCGAAAATTTAATCGATAAATCGGAACAGAGTTTGGCCGGGGTTGAAATTTTTGACCGGGCAACAAAACTGTACCGCGATACAGCCTCGAACTTAAAGCGCCTGGTAAAGGAATCCGGTGGCGTCGTTCAGTCAGAGGCCAAAAGCCAACTGGTGAGCGTTGAACAGCTGCTGAAGGACTTGAAAAAAGAAAGAGTAAGGTATCTCCAAGCTGGCGAACCTGATCTGCCGGTGTCGCACCTCAATAGCCCCCGGTTCCACTTGCTCAACGCGAAGTCTATGCTGGCTACTACCCGCGAGATATACAACGAAATCGCCTTGGAAAAAGACCTGAAAAAACTCAGGGCTGCAAAATAACGGGCGTCCGCACAGGCTCACCCGTCATCCCATCGTCGCTGGTCACGCCGACGCTCTCCTGCTCAAACCTCTCCGCCCCCCTGCGCTTTGCCGACAAGGGCTCAAGCAGGAGCGTCAGCGAGCAGGAACTGCGGCGGCGAAATCAGATTGCACAGCACCCAAACCCCGACAACCATCCCTACCTGCCCGCCAAATGCTGCCAGAGCCAGGTACGGGTATACAAAGCCATGCGGAATAAATACAAACGAAAGCACCGCTGGCGGGACGACAAAAATCATTGAAAAAATTCCGTCTCCAAGGAAGCCAGGGGTAAACCTATAGGCAACAGCCGCGTACTCCTGGATGGTGTTTGCCTGCCAACCCATAGCCCCGCAAAGGATGGTGACTGGCAGTAGCCAATACTTAAAGTAAAGCCATGCCAACCTCACCATAACCTTCCCTCCGGCGCCCCAACCCAGTATTTGATGATCTGGCCCAACACGCAGATGGCGACGAGCGTAAGCATCCACTTTTTAAAGCTGACACGCCTTAACAGCAGGTTGACCAAGCCTTCCATCGTGCTGCCTCCCCATCAGTTAGTAACTGATGAAATAATATATGCCATGGACAATTTGTCAATCCGGCTGCATTTGGTTTGCTTTGCTTTGATGCTGCATGATCCTGCTGCATTTGCGGTGTAGCCAGGGTGTTGCCACAGCTACGACCAGAGGAAAAATCACGGGCTACACAAATCGCGTAAGCTGCTGAAAAATCTGGGATCTACTCTGTAGCCACCGATGGAATTGCAGGTAGGTCAGCGTGCCGGATCGATACCGTCAACGAGGTGGAGTACTTCAAGGCAGGCGGGATTCTGCATTATGTGCTGCGCCAGCTGATTGCGGGTTGAGGGCGCAGCCGCACCGAAAAACCTGCGACACCTGCCAATCGAGCGCCGCCCACACGGCGTTCGATTGCTCAGGCACCCTTGCACCAAAATCGAACACCTTTTGTCACGCATGTTAAATAATCACTCAATAATCCCGGTGGCTTGCCGATACCCATCCAAAGCCCTGCGGACTATCACCCCATGCGTAACAACCAGCCGATTACCCAGAGAGAACGGACTTTCCCTGCCCAGCAGCGGTTGATCTCCACCACCAACGCCAAGGGCGTGATTACCTACTGCAATGATGCCTTCATCGACATCAGTGGGTTCACCCGCGAAGAACTGACCGGTGCGCCGCACAATCTGGTGCGCCACCCCGACGTGCCGCCTGCTGTGTTTGCCCATATGTGGCAAACCCTCAAGCAAGGCCAGCCGTGGATGGGTATCGTCAAGAACCGCTGCAAGTCGGGCGATCACTACTGGGTCAACGCCTACGTCACACCGATTTTCGACAACAACCAGGTGGTCGGCTTCGAGTCTGTGCGGGTCAAACCCACCGCCGAACAGATCCGCCGCGCCGAGGCGCTGTACCAGCGCATCAATCAGGGCAAGCCGCCGGTACCGCGCCGTGACAAGTGGCTGCCGGTGCTGCAGGACTGGTTGCCGTTCATCCTGATCAGCCAGGCGGGCTTCCTGATTGGCAACTGGCTGGGCCATTCCTGGGGCTTCGCGTTGGCCGCCGCGCTTTCCGTACCGCTTGGGTTGATCGGCCTGAGCTGGCAGCAACGCGGCCTCAAGCGCTTGCTGCGGCTGGCTGAACAGACCACCTCCGACCCGCTGATCGCGCAGATGTACACCGACAGCCGTGGCGTGCAGGCCCGCCTGGAAATGGCCATGCTCAGCCAGGATGCGCGCATGAAAACCTGCCTGACCCGCTTGCAGGACAGCGCCGAGCACCTCAGCGACCAGGCGCGGCAGTCCGACGCCCTGGCACACAAGAGCTCTTCGGGGCTGGAACGCCAGCGGGTCGAAACCGAACAGGTCGCCGCCGCCGTCAACCAGATGGCTGCGACCACCCAGGAAGTTGCCAACCACGTGCAACGCACAGCCGATGCCACCCAGGAAGCCAACCGCCTGACCAGCCAAGGCCGGCAGATTGCCGGGGAAACCCGCGAGGCCATCGAACGCCTGTCGACAGCAGTGGGCGAAACCGGCCAGACCGTCACGCAACTGGCCAAGGACAGCGACGAAATTGGCGGTGTCGTCGATGTAATCAAGGGCATTGCCGACCAGACCAACCTGCTGGCATTGAATGCCGCCATCGAGGCGGCGCGGGCTGGGGAAATGGGCCGTGGCTTTGCCGTAGTGGCCGACGAAGTGCGCCAGCTGGCTCAACGCACCGCCGAGTCCACCGGGCAGATCCACAGCCTGATCGCCAAGCTGCAGCAAACCGCCAGCAACGCCGTACTGACCATGGAAACCGGCCACCGTCAGGCGCAGGAAGGCGTTGATCGTGTGATGCAGGCTGACGAAGCGCTGGTCGGCATCAGCGAAGCGGTCGCCAACATCACCGACATGGCGACCCAGATTGCCGCCGCGACCGAAGAGCAGACCGCCGTGGCCGATGAGATCAGCCGTAACATCAGCACCATCGCCGAACTGGCCGACCAGACCGCCGAGCAGGCACAGCACTCGGCGCTGTTGAGCGAAGAGCTGACCACTACGGCCGGGAGCCAGTACTCACTTGTGGAGCGCTTCAACCGCTGACCGCAGACCTGCGCGCCGCGAGGGGTTGCACAGCAGCCCCTGGCTGGCAACGCATGCCCAGGCAGGGTTACCAGTCCAGGCTCAAGCGGCTCTCGAAATAGCGCTCTTCGCCGCTCAACGGGTCGGTGAAACGCAGGCTCTGCGCCAGCAGTTTCAATGGCCGCTGGTAATCGTCTGCGGTGTCGAGCAACTGCGGATAGAACGGGTCATTGCTGATGCCCGCGCCCAACGCAGCCATGTGCACCCGCAACTGGTGGGTCTTGCCGGTGACCGGCGACAACCCGTACCGCCACAGCGCTCCGCGCTTCTCCAGCACTTCGGCCAGGGTTTCACTATTGGCCTCACCCTCTACCTCATGCATGCGGAAAAAGGGCTCGCCATGCACCAGGCGGCTTTTGTGCACCAACGGAAACGCATGTTGCGGCAAAGCGGCCGCGATGGCCTGGTAGCGCTTGTCGATACGTCGCTCGGGGAACAGCCGCTGATAAGCGCTACGCGTAAGCGGGTTGGCAGAGAACAGCACGAGCCCGGCGGTATGCCGATCGATGCGATGCAACGGCACCAGGTGAGGGTTATCCAGCCTGCGGATCAGGCGGCGCAGCAAGGTGTGCTCAACGTACTCGCCAGTCGGTGTCACCGGCAGGAAATGCGGCTTGTCCGCCACCACCAGGTGCTCGTCCACGTGCAGCACGTGCTCCTGCACCGGGATCGGTCGCTCGTTCGGCACTTCGCGAAAATAGTGCAAGCGCATGCCCGGTTTGTAAGGCAGCTCGGCAGCCACTGCCTGCCCCTGGGCGTCCAGCACCCGCCCCCTGGCAAAGCGGTCGAGCCACTGGGCACGGTCGATGGCCTTGAAATGGTCACACAGGCAATCGAGCACCGTTGCCCAGTGACCGGGTGGCAGGCACACGGTGCTGGCTTGCTGGCGGGCGGGGTCGAAAGGCGTGGACATGGCAGGGCTCGGAACAGAAACGGCCGCGCATTATCACCCAACCCCGCCCCATCAACCAGCCTGGGCCAGCGCCTCGCTGCGTTCCTTCAACCAGCGCAGCACCTGCACAGGCTCCCAGCGGCCAGGGTCGTAAAGTGCGTAGAGCGCCCCTTGGTACCCGACCACATCGAGCCCACGGTGGTAGCCGGCCCGCTGGAACAAGGCTTCGATCTCGGCAAAGCAGGTATTGAAGTGCACCTTGCCGAAGGGGGTGCGGTCATCGGTCACCAGGCCCTCGAGGCGCAGTTCCAGAACGGCGTCGGCCACCCGCTCCACAGGCATGCGGTTGACGCTGTACTTGAGTTGCTCGACGTTGAGCATGGCTTTACCTCGATACTGTATTTATATACAGCATACGAACATCCTCGCGTCGCAGTCAATGCGCTTCATTGCAGCCCCGCCAGATAGCCGCTGCCCTTGCGGATGGTCAACACCTGGCGCCGCGGGGTGCCCCGCGCCACCGACAGGTGCACCCACTTGTCGAATTCCAGGATGAGTTGATCGAAGGGCACCGTACTTTCGCTGATCCGTTGCACGGTCTCGCGCGGGCTGACCTCGATGACCGTGAAGTCAGCCGCCAGCCCTTGTACATGCTGGCTGTTGGCGGCACCGCCAATCAAGCGGTTGACTTTCTCGCTACGGTAGCCACTGCTGACAATGATGGGCACGCCGAACAGCGCGCGCACCTGCTCCAGGGCACAACACAGCAGTTGCAGGTTGGCCCTGGCTTCAGGTGGCGGGGTGTTGTCGAACCCATCCCTGGCCGCGAGCTGGGAAACGGTCAGTTCAGCGAGGGTGAAATGTGGTGTGATCAACATGGCAAGCGGTTCCGATGATGGCTAGGGGCACCGGCACTGGTGCGCCGGCGCCTGATCATCAGCGCGCATCACCTGCCATGGAGCAGGGTTGTACCTCCCCTGTCGGTGTCATTGCCCCAGGAACGCCACCACCTGCTCGGCATCGAACGGCCAGTGCAACTCGGCACCGTTGTCACAGCGCCGGAGCACCGGAATGACCAGCCCATAGCGTTCGAACAAAGGCTGGCTTTCGGCAACATCGACCAGCTCCACCAGCAGGCCATGATCGACGAAGGGCATCAGCACCGACTCGGCCACTTCACACAGGTGGCAGCCGAGGGTGCCGAACAGTTGGCATTCAGGCAGCATGGGGCGGCTCCCGATGTGGCATGCAGAGAAACCTATTCTAGGACCACCACGGCCATCGTGCACCTTCAATCCTGGCTGGTGGCGCCGATACGGTGCAGCGACAGGTCGGCGCCCTGGAACTCCTGTTCATGGCTCAGGCGCAGGCCATGCACGGCGCGCAGCGCACCATACACGGCAAAACCACCGGCGAGTGCCACCACCACCCCCATCAGGCTCCCCAGCAGCTGGCTGACCAGGCTCACGCCGCCCATGCCGCCCAGTGCCGTCTGGCCGAAGATGCCGCAGGCAACCCCACCCCACACGCCACACAGGCCATGCAACGGCCAAACACCCAGCACGTCGTCGATTTTCCAGCGGTTCTGGGCCGCGGTGAACGTCCACACGAACAGCCCGCCCGCCACCAGGCCGGTAGCCAGCGCACCGATCGGGTGCATCAGGTCTGAGCCGGCGCAAACCGCCACCAACCCGGCCAACGGCCCGTTATGCAGGAAGCCAGGGTCGTTGCGCCCTGCCAGCAACGCCGACAACGTGCCGCCAACCATGGCGAGCAACGAGTTGATCGCCACCAGGCCACTGAGCCCCTCCAAGGTCTGGGCGCTCATCACGTTGAAACCGAACCAGCCAATGATCAGGATCCACGAGCCCAGGGCGAGAAAGGGAATGCTCGAGGGCGCAAAAGCCACCAGCCGACCATCGCGATAGCGACCGCGGCGCGGGCCGAGCAGCAGCACCGCCGCCAGCGCCAGCCAGCCGCCCATGGCATGCACCACCACCGAGCCGGCAAAGTCATGGAACGGCGCGCCAAAGCGGTCCTGCAACCAGGCTTGCAGGCCCAGGTTGCCGTTCCACACCACGCCCTCGAAGAAGGGGTAGACGAATGCCACGATCAGTGCGGTGGCACACAGTTGCGGCACGAAACGCGCACGCTCGGCGATGCCCCCGGAAATGATCGCCGGAATGGCTGCAGCGAAGGTCAACAGGAAGAAGCACTTGACCAGCGCGTAGCCATGGTCGGCAGCCAGCGTTGCAGCAGGCTGGAAGAAGTTGACCCCATAGGCGATCCAGTAGCCTATAAAGAAATACACCAGCGCCGAAACGGCGAAGTCGCTGAGGATCTTCGACAAGGCATTGACCTGGTTCTTGTGGCGTACGGTGCCCACTTCGAGAAACGCGAAGCCGGCATGCATGGCCAGCACCAGAATGGCGCCCATGAGAAGGAACAGGGTGTTGGAACCGTGGACCAGGGAGTCCATCGCGCTGTGCATGTTATCCATGAAATAGGCAGACCTGCTGAAAAAGGCACCAGGACAGTTCAAGAACCTGCATCCCTGCACCGAATCGGTGCCAGCCATCACCCTGTTTCAGTTGCGTGGGCGCGACCTGCGTGGTTTTTTCTTGGGTTTGTCGAGGATTGCGTTAAGGTTTATCGATATTCGCCGCGTGGGCGCCCCGAATCGGCGCAAGAACAGCCTGAGGTGCCCCGCAACGTGGCAAACACATAGCAAGGCGCATACCAGCACACGCGGGTGTACGGTCACTTGAACCTTCCGCGCCTGCTATCACTCGAACTACCAATATTCATCGACAGGGAGAGACACATGGCCAGCAATTCGGCAAAGACTGCACAAGAGATATTGATGGCTGACTTCCAGGCTTTGGTGCGCGACACCGAAAAGCTGCTGGCCGACACCGCCAACCTGGCAGGCGACCAGGCCGAGGAGTTGCGCGGGCAGATTCACGAGCGCCTGGCCCAGGCCCGCGAAACCCTGCAGTTGACCCAGGAGTCGGTACGCGACCGCGGCCAGGCTGCGCTGGGCAGCGCCGAGCAGTACGTACAGGAAAACCCATGGCAGGCCATCGGCATCGCTGCCGGCGTCGGCCTGTTGATCGGCCTGCTGGCCAACCGGCGTTAAGGGGTTCCCATGGAGAACGAAGCCAACGGCGCCGGCGCATCGGGCAGGCGCCTGGGCGCAGCCGCGCTGGGGCTGCTGCACAGCCATATCGAGCTGTTCGGTATCGAGCTGCAGGAGCAGAAAGGCCGCACGCTGAGGTTGCTGTTGTTCGCCGGCCTGGCACTGGTGTTCGCCCTGCTGCTGCTCACTGCACTGTCGGGCTTGCTACTGGTGCTGCTGTGGGACAGCTATCGCCTTGCCGGCATCATCGGCCTGTGCGTGTTCTATAGCCTGGCTGCACTGTATTGCGGTGTACGGTTGAAGGCAGCGGTGTTCGACGAGTCATCTCCCTTCAACGCCACCCTCGAAGAACTCGCCAAGGACCGGGAGCGCTTGTTGCCATGAACCTGCCACAACTGCCGAACACACGAAACCCACGCGAGCTGCGCAAGGCGTTGCTGCGCCTGCGCATGGAAATGCACCGCCAGGAGATCCGCCACGAATCCGGGCAACTGCTGGCACCGTTGCAGCGCATGCGCGGCATGGGCAGCTCGCTGCACGACGGCTTGGGCATCAAACACGCGCCGCTGTGGGGCATTGGCGCTGTGGTAGCCCTGGGCTTCATGACCGGCAAGGGCGTGCGCAGCGGCAACCTGGGCAGGCTTGTGCGCCTGGGCACCAGCCTGCTGCCGCTGGTGCGCCTGTACCTGCAAGGTAGCCGTCGCCGCTGAAGGCGGTGCATGGGCGCAGGCTCGACCGCGAATGTGTCGGTGCCGCCACCGGCCATTCGCGGGTAATGCGTGCCAGCGGCCAGCGTTGCCCCTGCCACTTGCGCGCAGGCACAGCACACCAGAAGCTATAGCCTTTGACCCCCTGGAGACCGCGCCTTGGACTGGCACACCCTGCTCACCCGCGAACGTCTGGGCAAAGCCCTGTATAGCGCCGAAGAACTCGGGCGCAGCCCCTTCCACAAAGACCACGACCGCATCATTTTCTCGGGCGCCTTTCGCCGCCTGGGGCGCAAGACCCAAGTGCACCCCGTCACCAGTAACGATCACATTCACACGCGCCTGACCCATTCGCTGGAAGTCAGTTGCGTGGGGCGTTCGCTGGGCATGCGCGTGGGTGAAACCCTGCGCGAAAGCTTGCCAGACTGGTGCGCGCCCAGCGACCTGGGGATGATCGTGCAGTCGGCCTGCCTGGCCCACGACATCGGCAACCCGCCATTCGGCCATTCTGGCGAAGACGCCATACGTCACTGGTTCCAGCAGGCGGCCGGGCGCGGGTGGCTGGACGACATGGGTGATGACGAGCGTGCCGACTTCCTCAATTTCGAGGGCAATGCGCAGGGCTTCCGCGTGCTTACGCAACTGGAGTACCACCAGTTCGACGGTGGCACCCGGTTGACCTATGCCACCCTCGGCACCTACCTCAAATACCCCTGGAGCGCCCGCCATGCCGACGCCCTGGGCTACAAGAAGCACAAGTTCGGCAGTTATCAGAGCGAGCTGCCACTGCTCGAACAGATCGCCCGCAAGCTCGGCCTGCCACAGCTGGAGCACCAGCGCTGGGCGCGCCACCCGTTGGTGTACCTGATGGAAGCGGCCGATGACATCTGCTACGCGCTGATCGACCTGGAAGACGGCCTGGAGATGGACTTGCTGCAATACGGCGAAGTCGAAGCCTTGCTGCTCGACCTGGTCGGCGACGATCTGCCGGAAACCTATCGCCAACTGGGCGCCGGCGATTCTCGCCGGCGCAAGCTGGCCATCCTGCGTGGTAAGGCCATCGAGCACTTGACCAACGCTGCCGCCCAGGCTTTTGTCGAGCAGCAGCACGCGTTGCTGGCCGGGCAACTGCCAGGCGACCTGGTCGAACACATGCACGGCCCGGCCAAGCGCTGCGTCCTGCAGGCCAAAGACATGGCGCGCAACAAGATCTTCCAGGACAAGCGCAAGACCCTGCACGAAATCGGCGCCTACACCACACTGGAAATCCTGCTCAATACCTTCTGCGGCGCGGCGCTCGAACAACACGGCGGGCGCACACCCTCGTTCAAGAGCCGGCGCGTCATGGACCTGCTCGGCAACAGTGCACCAGACCCACACGGCTCGCTGTACAACGCGTTCCTGCGCATGATCGATTTCATCGCCGGCATGACCGACAGCTACGCCAGCGAAATGGCCAGGGAAATGACCGGGCGCTCGGGCCCGGGCTGAGCCATGGCGGTGCAGACCGGCCAGCGTGCCGGTGCTGCACCTGGGTTACAGGAAACTTCCTACATATACCGAGGGCAAATTAAACAACACGTTTAATTTGCCAACGAAAAGTTACCAAATGCACTTTGACATTGGGTCGCGCACGATTATCTCGTAGCCCGTTTTGCTTTATCTTGTAAGCCATTTCCCATATGGGGCAAACAGCCCTTCCTTGCATGCCCGTTGACTTCCAACTGCGATAAGGTGCCGCCTGTCACCCACAATTGACCGCAGGCAAGTTGAACATGCATTCCATATTTATTGTTGACGATCATCCGGTCATCCGCCTTGCCGTCCGCATGCTGCTGGAAAACCAGAATTACAAGATTGTCGGTGAGTCGGACAATGGCGTGGACGCGATGCAGATGATCCGCGAGAGCCACCCCGACCTGGTCATCCTCGACATCAGCATCCCCAAGCTAGACGGGCTGGAGGTGCTTGCGCGCTTCCAGGCCATGGCGCTGCCCATGAAAGTGCTGGTGCTGACTGCCCAGGCCCCGGCGTTGTTCGCCGTGCGCTGCATGCACTCGGGTGCTGCCGGTTATGTGTGCAAGCAGGAGGACCTCGGTGAACTGCTGAGTGCAATCAAGGCCGTGCTGGCCGGTTATAACTACTTCCCCAGCCAGGCAATAAAGCATGACCAGGTAACCACGAGCGACCTGCAACTTTTCCGCCAGGTAAATGATCGCGAACTGATGGTGCTGCAACTCTTCGCCCAAGGGCGCAGCAACAAGGAAATTGCCAAGGGCATGTTCCTCAGCAGCAAGACCGTGAGTACCTACAAGAAGCGCCTCATGCAAAAGCTGCAGGTCAGTACGTTGGTCGACCTGATCGAGATGGCCAAGCGCAACGCGCTGGTCTGAGCATGTTCATGGCCCGCCCTTTCGCCCGCCTGCTGCTCGCGCTGCTGCTGTTCAGCAGCGCGGCACTGGGCACCCACCACGAAACTGCATCGTACACGCTCCTGGCGCGTTCATCGGCCAGGCCAGCGCCACCGCAACTCACCGCCGAGCAACGGCAATGGCTTGCAGGGCGCCAGGAACTGGTACTGGGAACATCGGCCCCCGACTACCCGCCGTTCGACATCTCCAGTGGCGGCCATGACTACCAGGGGCTCACCGCCGAATATGCAAACCTGATCGGTACGGCCCTGGAGTTGCCGATACGCGTGCTGCGTTTTCCCAGCCGCCAAGCCGCTGTAGAAGCACTCCGGCAAGGCGACATCGACCTGCTGGGCAGCGCCAATGGCTACGAAGCGGCCAGCGACGGCCTGGCCCTGTCGCACCCCTATGCCGTTGACCAGCCGGTGCTGGTCACGCGCGAAGACGAAACGCGGGCACTGGACACAGGCCTGGCCGGCATGCGCCTGGGCATGCTCTATCACTACCTGCCCGAGGCAGAAATGCTCAACGCCTACCCCAAGGCCGAGCTGCTGACGTTCGAGTCTTCAAGCCAGGCGTTGAATGCCGTAGCGTTCGGCCAGGCCGACGTGTTCATCGGCGACACCGTTTCCACCCACTACCAGCTCAACCGCGGCCACCTGCCACGCCTGCGCATGGCCAACTTCGGCAAGCACGAAGCCATCGGCTTCGGCTTTGCCCTGCGCCAGCAGGACACCGTACTGAGGGAACTGGTCGATACCATCCTCGATAGCCAGCCCCCCGCCATGCGCGCCAGTATCTTCAAACGCTGGAGCGCCGGCAGCGACCTGCTGTTGACCGACCGCAACCTGCAATTGAGCGCAACAGAGCAACAATGGCTGCAGCAGCACCCTGTGATGCGTGTGGCCATCGACGACACGGCTGCGCCCTTGTCCTACTTCGATGGCTCGGGGCATTTTCGCGGCATCACTGCTGACCTGCTTGAGCTCATTCGCCTGCGGACCGGCTTGCGCTTCGAGGTACAGCGGGCCAGTGGCATTGCCGACATGATCGCCCGCTTGAAGGATGGCCGCGCTGACGTGATCGCCGCCCTGGCCATCGCCGGGTTGGTCGACAAGGACCTGCAGATCAGCCGGCCGTACCTGGAAAGCGCCTATGTTCTGGTTAGCCGCAAGGACAAACCGGCCCCAGGGTCCCTGGAGCAGTTGCAGGGCCACCGCATCGCCTTTACCCGCCACAGCGCCATGCATGCCACGTTGCCGCAGCATTATCCGCACATTGGCTGGGTCGAGAGCGCCAGCGCGTTCTATTCCATGGCGTTGCTCAACAGCGGCGCCGTCGATGCGGTGATCACCACCCTGATCGATGCCAACCACGCCCTGGCCAGCAACCCCGACCTGGTCATCCGCACCTCGGTCGGCGGCGAGCCCGCCAACTACGCCATGGCCACCAACGCGTCTTCACCGGCTTTGGCCTCGATTCTCGACAAGGCCCTGCAGAGCATTTCGCCCGAGGAACTGGGGGTCATCAACAACCGCTGGCGCAGCTTTGGCCCGCACGAAGACAGCAAGAGCCAGAGCTACCGCCGGCTGGCGCTGCAGGTGGTACTGGCCACGGCGGTGCTGCTTCTGCTGGCGTTGCTCTGGAACGCCCGCCTGCGCTTGCAGATTCGCCAGCGCCAGCGCGCCGAAAGGGCGCTGAACGACCAACTGGCATTCATGCGCGCACTGCTCAACGGCACCCCTCACCCCATGTACGTGCGCGACCGCGATGGCCGCCTGCAAAGCTGCAACTACAGCTACCTGGAGGCGGTGCAGGCCCGCTCCGAGCAGGTTATCGGCAAACAGCTGAGCGCCAGCCTGTTCGCCGACGCCGAACAGACCCGGCAGATCCAGGCGGATTACCACAAAGTGATGGCTGCCGGCTCCCCCCTGATCATGGACCGCCCGTTGCGGATCAAGGGCCGGGAGATGACCATCTACCACTGGATCCTGCCCTACCGTGATTGGCTGGGTGAAGTGCAGGGCATCATCGGCGGCTGGATCGACATCAGCGACCGCCGCCAGCTGGTCACGGAACTGCGCCAGGCCAAGCAGCAGGCCGACAATGCCAACCGCGCCAAAAGCACCTTCCTGGCCACTATCAGCCACGAAATCCGCACCCCCATGAATGCCGTCATCGGCATGCTCGAACTGGCGGTCAAACGCGCCGATCAAGGGTGGGTGGACCGCAGCGCGCTGGCCTTGGCGCACCATTCGGCCAAAGACCTGCTGGGCCTGATCGGTGACATTCTCGATATCGTGCGCATCGAATCCGGGCATCTCTCTCTGGCCCCCGAGGTGGTCGACCTGGCAGCGTTGGTCGAGTCGGTGGGGCGCATGTTCGATGGCCAGGCACGGCAAAAAGGCCTGGCGCTGGAAGTGATCATCGAACCGGCCGCACGTTGCCACGCGTTGCTCGACCCCCTGCGTTTCAAGCAAGTGCTGTCCAACCTGGTGAGCAACGCCATCAAGTTCACCGAGCATGGCCAGGTACGCATCTGCGTCAGCCTGCTGGACGAAGCCCCTGGCAGGCCTGCAATGCTGGACCTGGAGGTGCGCGACAGTGGTATCGGCATCCATCCCGACGACCTGGAACGCCTGTTCAACCCGTTCATCCAGGCCAACCCGCACAGCCAGGGTGCCCGCGCGGGCACCGGGCTCGGTCTGGCCATCTGCCGCAACCTGTGCGACATGATGGGGGGCAGCCTGACCATCAAGAGCCTGGAGGATGTCGGCACCCAGGTGCGCCTGAAGATGCCGTTGCAACGGGTCGATGCTGCAGCGCAACCCGCCCAGTTGCCGGAATGCCTGGACGTTCCCGACCCCGGTCTGCGCGTGCTGGTGATCGACGATCACCCGGCCAACCTGGAACTGATGGCGCAGCAGCTCGGTTATCTGGGCCTGCAGCATGCCAGCGCCCGGGATGGCCGGGAAGGCCTGGCCGCCTGGCGCGCCGGTGATTTCGACGTGCTGGTGCTGGACTGCAACATGCCGCACATGAACGGCTATCAGCTGGCAACCGCCGTGCGCACCGAAGAACGCCATGGCCAGCGGCCGCGCTGCACCATCCTGGGTTATACCGCCAACGCCCAGCCAGAGGTCCGTCGCAAGTGCCTGAGCGCCGGCATGGACGACTGCCTGCTCAAGCCCATCAGCTTGAGTACGCTCAGCCAGTGCCTGGCGGGCATTCACCCGCGCCGCCAGCAATGCGCCCCGGGCAGGTTGTACGAACTGGACGGCCTGGCGGCCGTGACCGGGCCAGCACCCGACGACCGCCTGCGTTTTCTGCAAGCGCTACTGCAGAGCCTGCAGGCCGACCTGCTCAGCTTGATGGCGCTGGACCCGCAGCACGACAGCACGGCCATCGCCGACCAGGCCCACAAGGTGCTGAGCGCCGCACGCATGCTCAAGGCACCCGCCCTGATGGCGGCATGCGAAGCGCTGGAAGCCGGCACCCTCACCCCTGCCCAGCTACGCTTGAAGCGCCAGGCACTGGCACGCCACATGCGCCGGGTGGAGCGCGCCCTGGCCAGGGAGTTGGCGCCACCCGCCGACACTCAGGCAGGCAGCCACGCGTGTTAACTGGTAGACTGCGCGGCGTTATTACCTAAGAGGATTGTTTCATGGCCACAAACCGCTCCCGTCGTCTGCGCAAGAAGCTGTGTGTCGACGAGTTTCAGGAATTGGGCTTCGAGCTGAACCTGGAATTCAAGGAAGATCTGGATGACCAGGCAATCGATGCTTTCCTCGACGCGTTCCTGGCTGAAGCCATGGACGCCAACGGCCTGGATTATGTAGGCGGTGACGATTACGGCCTGGTGTGCTCGGTCAAACGCGGCTCGGTCAGTGAAGAACAACGCGCTGCCGTCGAAGCCTGGCTCAAAGGCCGCAGCGAACTGACCAAGATCGAAGTCAGCCCGTTGCTGGACGCCTGGTACCCGGAAAAGCCGATCAACAAGGCTGAGTAACCCTCAGCCCGGTTCGATCGAAGAAAGGCCACCTCTCGAGGTGGCCTTTTTATTGGCGATGGTTTTCCGTCGAACGTGGCGCATCGTCGCTACGCTTGGGGCATAATGCGGTTTCTTTAGCTCGTGGGGCCATCATCGCTTACAGCCCCAATGTCCTTTTCCCTCGCTGCAGGGTATTTGCTCACCATGATCAAAACGCTTCGTCCCCTCGTACTCGCCGGCCTGCTATTGCCCTTTGCCTTGCCCAGCCAAGCCGCAGCCGTCAACACCACCTTGCCTGCCAAAGTGCAGCAGGCGCTCAAAGCCAACAAACTGCAAGACACCGCACTGTCGCTGGTCATGCTGCCCCTGGATGGCCCCGGTGTTCCCACCGTGTTCAATGCCGACGTGTCGGTAAACCCGGCTTCGACCATGAAACTGGTTACCACCTACGCAGCCCTTGAGCTGCTTGGCCCGACCTTTCAGTGGAAGACCGAGTTCTACACCGACGGCACCCTGAGCAACGGGGTGCTCAACGGCAACCTGTACCTCAAAGGCGGCGGTGACCCCAAGCTGAACATGGAAAAGCTGTGGCTGCTGATGCGTGACCTGCGCGCCAATGGTGTGCGCACCGTCACCGGTGACCTGGTACTGGACCGCAGCCACTTCGTGCAACCCAACCTGCCCCAGTTCAACGACGACGGCGGTGACGAAAACAAGCCGTTCCTGGTCAAGCCCGACTCGCTGCTGGTCAACCTCAAGGCCCTGCGCTTTGTTGCCCGCAACGATGGCGGCAAGGTCACCATTGCGGTGGAGCCACCGATTGCCAGCATCCGCATCGACAACCAGGTCAAGCCTGTAGCCTCGAAACAATGCAGTGGCGATGTGCGCTACAACCCAGTGCCTCAGGCCAACGGCATCAGTGTGACGGTCAGCGGCCAACTGGGTGACGGTTGCAACTCGCAGACTTACCTGGCCCTGCTTGACCACCCGACTTACGCGGCCGGTGCCGTACGTGCCATCTGGAACGAGCTGGGCGGCACCATCCAGGGCGGCGACCGTGTCGAGAACGTGCCCAAGAGTGCCCGCCTGCTGGCCCGTGCCTTCTCCCCAGACCTGGTCGAAGTGATCCGCGACATCAACAAGTACAGCAACAACACCATGGCCCAGCAGTTGTTCCTCAGCCTTGGCGCACAGTTCCGCACCGATGCCGATGGCGACGATGCGCGTGCCGCACAGCGCGTGGTACGCCAGTGGCTGGCGAAAAAAGGCATTACCGCGCCGCACCTGGTGATGGAAAACGGTTCTGGCCTGTCGCGAGCCGAGCGCGTCAGCACCCGGGAAATGGCCGAGATGCTGCAGGCAGCCTGGAAGAGCCCCTACGCTGCCGAATACATGAGTTCGATGCCGCTGGTGGGCATGGATGGCACCATGCGCAAGCGCCTCAAGCGCACCGCCATGGCCGGCGAAGGGCACATCAAGACCGGCACCCTGAACACGGTGCGCGCAATAGCCGGTTTCAGCCGCGACAGCAACGGCCACACCTGGGCGGTGGCGGCGATCCTCAACGACCCGAAACCATGGGGTGCCTCGCAGGTGCTGGACCAGGTGCTGCTGGACCTGTACCGCCAGCCGAAGCTGGCCGGCAGCACCGCTGCCAATTGATGCATCGAGCGCCGCCCGCGCGGCGCTCGATCTCACAGGCGCTGAAGATGTGGTGACCAGCACCTGGCAGCGCGGTCAGGCAGACTCCCCCTCTACCCGGTCCCGCCCGGCCTGCTTGGCCGCATAAACCCCGGCATCGGCGCGCAACAGCAACGCGTCGGCGCCCTCCCCCGGCCGCCACCCGGCCACGCCGAAACTCGCGGTGACTTGGCCCACGCCGTCTACCGGGTCATTGCGCACGCCTTGCCAAAGCTCCAGCGCCAGCACACGCGCCTGCTCGGCATCAGTGCCCGGGCACAGCACCATGAACTCCTCCCCGCCCAGCCTGCAGAACACATCGGTCCGCCGCAAGCGCTGGCCGATGCGCTGGCACAGGCTACGCAGCACCCGGTCACCGACCGCATGGCCGAAACGGTCGTTGATGCGCTTGAAGTGATCAATGTCGAGCATGATCACCGCCAGCGCCTGGCCATCTCGCTGGGCACGCTCCAACTCGTTTTTCAGCCGTTCCTGGAAATAACGGCGGTTATGGATGCCGGTCAGCGAATCGGTCACCGACAGCCTGCGCAACTCGTGTTCCACACCCTTGAGATCGGAAATATCGGTCAGGTAGCCATGCCACAAGGTACAGCCCTGCTCGCCCACTTCCGGCGTTGCCTCGCCACGCACCCAGCGTAAGCCCGCCCGGGGCAGGCACACGCGGTACTCCTCGCGCCATGGCGTCAGGTGCTCGGCCGAGTAGCGCACCGAACGGCTCACCCGCTCCAGGTCATCAGGGTGAATGCGCTCGTACACTGCGGCGGCATCTTCGCGTAGCTGCTGCAGGTCAAGCTCATAAATGTCGTACAGCCCCTTGCTGGCATAGGGGAAACACGAATGGCCGTTTGCATCCAGCCTGTACTGGTAGATGCCGCCCGGTACTTCGGCACTGAGTTTTTCCAGCAACCGGTCACGCGCAGCCAATGCCTCATGTACCCGACGCCGCTCAGTGACGTCGATGCAGATGGCCAGGTAACCCACCCATAAACCCTGGTCGTCCAGCATGGCGGTCACCAGCATGTTGGCTACCAGTTGGCTGCCGTCGGCGCGTACCAAGGTCCACTCACCTGGCTCGGCGCCCTGTTCGTATACGGTTTCGGCAAACAGTGCATGGCCCCCCGCAATGGCGCGGCCAAAGCGCAAACTCAAGGCATGCGCACGCTGGCTCAGCTCCTCGGCCAGCACCAGTTGCTCAAGGCGCAGGCGGCCAATGGCTTCACTGGCCGGGTAACCGAGCATGCTTTCGGCACCGGCATTGAAGGTGCTGACCACCCCTTTGAGGTTGGTGGCGATGATCGCAACCTGGGTCGCGGCATCCAGCACGCTGCGCAGCTGGTTGTGGGTGCCACGCAGCGACTGTTCGCTGACCTGCAGCGCTGCGGTGCGCTGTGCAACCAGGGCCAAGGCCCGTTGACGCTGGCTGAACAGGTTGAACAACAGCACGCTCAGCAGCAGGCTCAGCAAACCGCCCAGTGCACCGACTGCCAGCACCGCCGAAGAACGGTTGGCCTGCAGGAATGCCAGGCTGGGGCGGATACTCAGCAGCAGCTGGCGGTCCGCCAGGTGCAACACCTGATCGCTGACCAGCGACAGGGGCGCCACGGGGTTGTTGGAGTCGTACAGAACTTCTGGGCCCTGCCGCCCGGACGGGTCAACCAGGCGCGTTACCAGGTTATCGTCAGGCGCCACTGGCCGGCCATCGCCGATCAGCTCGGGCATGCTCAACAGGGCCAGCACATAACCCGCTGCCGCGCCGTGGGGCGTGGCAACGGCGAATACCGGGGCCACCATCATCAGGCCGCGCACGCCCGGTTCGCTGGTATTCAACTTCAGCGGCTGCGACACCGCCATGCTCCCCGGCACCAGCGCCCGCGCAAGCACTGCCCGGGCCGCATCCTGCGCAGCCAGGTCGAGACCAGATGGCAGCCCCGGCAAGGTGCCTGACGCGCTATACAGCACGGGAAAATACAGGTCGCGCGCGGGGGCGCGGCGCCACTGCCCCTGCGGGTCCTGATCGCGAATCATAAAGCCCGGGCCAGCAAGGGTGCTGGCCTGGCGTTCGAATATGGCCCGCTGCGCGGCCTCTACACGCGGGGCCCAGGCATAGGCCTGGGTACGGTGCAGCAGCGGCCGGGCATAACCGGCAAATTCCCGGGGGGTTATTTCATCGGAATAGCTGAAAAACCAGCGCAGCCCATCCAGGCGCTGCTGCTGTTCGGCAAAACGCTCGGCGATGCGGCCAAAGCGCTCGCCCGCCAGCAACTCGAAGCGCTGGCGCAGCTGCTGGTTGTACAACGACTGCGTGGCCAGGGCCAGGGCGGCCGTCAGCAGGCCGCCGGCCAGCAGCGCAATCAAGGCCATCACCCAGGCGGACATCGCCTCTGCGCGCAGGCCAGGCACCCGCGCAAGCACGCCACACTTTGACATACACACGTCTCGTCACGTCAGCGTCCTGCGGATTATCCAGCCATGAACCAAGTTATAGCTATTGGCCACTACCCGCGCAATGTACCCCGTCGGCTCAGCGCAGCTGCAAGCGCCAGGCGCGGTGGATGCGGTTGTTGCGGGCGAAATCCGGGTCCAGGGTCTGGGCCGTTATGTCCTCCACGGCGTAGCGCGCCATCAGGTGTTCGTCCAGCTGGAACTTACGGAAGTTGTTGGAGAAATACAGCACGCCACCGGGCGCCAGGCGGGCCATGGCCAAGTCCAGCAACTGCACGTGGTCACGCTGCACGTCGAACACACCTTCCATCCGCTTGGAGTTGGAGAAGGTTGGCGGGTCGATGAAGATCAGGTCGTAGCTGTCGCGGTTACCCTCCAGCCAGGCCATGACATCACTCTGCTCCAGGCGATTGCGTTCGGAATGGCCATTGAGCGCCAGGTTGCGTCGCGCCCAGTCCAGGTAGGTTTTCGACAGGTCGACGCTGGTGGTGCTGCGCGCCCCACCCTTGGCCGCGTGCACGGTGGCCGTGGCGGTGTAGCAGAACAGGTTGAGGAAGCGCTTGCCGGCTGCTTCGCGCTGAATCCGCATGCGCATCGGGCGATGGTCGAGGAACAGGCCGGTGTCGAGGTAATCGGTGAGGTTGACCAACAACTTCACGCCGCCTTCGTTGACTTCCTGGAAACGGCCCTCGGTAGCCTGACGCTCGTACTGGCGGGAACCGCTTTGCCGCTCGCGGCGCTTGAGCACCACGCGCTGCGGGGCAATGCCCAATGCCTGCGGAATGGCCGCCAGGGCATCGAGCAGGCGCGCCTGGGCCTTGTCCGGGTCCACCGAGCGTGGTGCGGCATATTCCTGCACGTGTACCCAGTCGTGGTACAGATCGACTGCCAGGGCATACTCAGGCATGTCGGCATCGTACAGGCGATAGCAGTCGACCTGCTCGCGTCGGGCCCATTTGCCCAGTTGCCTGAGGTTTTTCTGCAGGCGGTTGGCAAACATCTGTGCCCCTTCCGACAGGCGTGCCGGCTCGCTGGTGACGGGCACCTGCTGGCCGACCTCACGGGTGTCGGCCGGTGCCTCGCGGCGCTCACCGGTGACGAACTGGTCAGGCTGCACCTTGAACAACAGCAGCTTGCACGGCAACGCGCCGTTCCAGAACGCGTATTGCTTGTGGCTGCGAATGCCCATGCGCTTGCCCAGTTGCGGCGCCCCGGTGAATACCGCAGCCTCCCAACCCATGCACGCCTGGCGCAGACGCTCACCCAGGTTCTGGTAGAGGTACAGCAGGCTGGCTTCGTCGCCCAGGCGCTCGCCGTAGGGCGGGTTGCTGATGACCAGGCCTTTCTGGTTCTGGTCCGGGCGCGGCTCGAAGGTGCTGACCTCGCCCTGGTAGATTTTCACCCAGTCACCCAGGCCTGCGCGCTCCACGTTGTTACGGCCCGGCTGAATCAGCCGCGGGTCGGCCTCGTAGCCACGGATCCACAGCGGGGGTTTGGCCAGGCCAGCCTGGGCCCGTGCCTGCGCTTCTTCATGCACCTTGCGCCAGAGCGCCGGCACATGGCCGAGCCAGGCGCTGAAACCCCAGCGTTCACGCTTGAGGTTGGGCGCGATGTCGGCAGCAATCATGGCGGCCTCTACCAGGAACGTACCTACACCGCACATCGGGTCGGCCAGCGCGCCACCTTGCGCGGCAATACGCGGCCAGCCGGAGCGGATCAGCACAGCGGCCGCCAGGTTTTCCTTGAGCGGCGCGGCGCCCTGCTGCAGACGATAGCCACGCTGGTGCAGGCTGTGCCCGGACAGGTCGAGGGACAGGATCGCCTCGCCGCGCTCCAGGCGCAAGTGCACGCGAACGTCAGGATCGATTTTTTCCACCGACGGGCGCAGGCCTTCGCGGTTGCGCAGCTTGTCGACGATAGCATCCTTGACCTTCAACGCACCGAAATGGGTGTTGTCGATGCCCGAGCCATGGCCGCTGAACTCGACCGCCAGGGTGCCATCGGCCGCCAGGTGCTCCGCCCAGTCGACGGCGTGCACGCCGTCGTACAGGTCGTCGGCGTTCTTCATGGAAAAACGCTTGAGCACCAGCAGCACACGGTTGGCCAGACGCGACCAGATGCACAGGCGGTAGGCGGTTTCCATGTCGGCGGCGCCGCGGATGGCCGAGGTGTGCTCACGCACTTCGTCCAGGCCAAGGCCTTTAGCCTCTTCGGCAAGCAGGCCTTCAAGGCCTTTGGGGCAGGTGAGGTAGAGTTCGAAACGGTCCGACATGAATATTCCAGAGCCTTGGGCTATTGACTGACGAGGCGACGCATCGCCCCGCGATGTTTGCCCGCACGCCTTTCCAGCAGGCGTGCAGGTGGCCGGTTGGGCACAACGTGTGCCGCAGCGGGCCGGGCCACCTGACAGATCTGCACTTTGCCGGGTGGCAAAGACAGCTTAGATCATCAGGCAGTACGAAAAATTCTGGCGACGTAGAGCCCTGTGTGACCCTTCGTCGCATTTCAAATTATTTCTCTGTTCCTTGAGTGACGCTGGCAAAATGACGTCAATGATCGGCAAACCCCGATCGTAGCGGGCTCAACGCTAAACAAGGTTGAGTCGCATTTCTTTACTTATCCCCACACCCTCACAAACGTTACGTCGTTATGACAAATCGATCATTCACACCGTGACTCGCATTCGATAGAACTGGTCTCAGGCCGCTTCGCAACGAGGCGGCACATCCAGCTCGCGACGCCGGCAGCGAGCGCAAACCGGCAGAAAGACTCTGCCCGGCCTCGGAGAGGCCGACGGGACATTACAGTCAACAAGTGAGGGCAACACCCTATGAGAAGACTTAAGCGTGATCCGTTGGAAAGAGCATATTCACGTGGCTACCAATACGGGGTCACCGGCAAATCCCGCGAACTCTGCCCGTTCAATCTTCCTTCTGTTCGCCAAGCCTGGATCAACGGCTGGCGTGAAGGTCGCGGCGATAACTGGGACGGAATGACTGGCACCGCTGGCATCCATAGACTCAACGAAAATCACGCCGTAGGCTGATCGAGGACACTGAATTCGATTTACATGCACGCCCCAATCGGGCGGCGGGCGTAGGCCCAGGGGCCCCTTCAAGGGGCCCTTTTTAATGGGCTGGCAAAGCGCCAAACTAGCGCGGCATCGCCGCGATCGCATCCACCGCTTCGCGAATCAGTGCCGGCCCCTTGTAAATGAAGCCCGAATAGATCTGCACCAGGCTCGCCCCGGCAGCGATCTTCTCGGCAGCGTGGCGCCCTTCGGTGATGCCACCGGCGGCAATGATCGGCAACTTGCCACCCAGTTCGCCCGCCAGCACCTTGACGATATGGGTGCTCTTCTCCAGCACCGGCGCGCCTGACAGGCCACCTGCCTCGCCCCCATACGGCAGCGCTTCGACACCCTCACGGCCCAGCGTGGTGTTGGTGGCAATCACCGCATCCATGCCCGACTCCATCAATGCAGCCGCCACCAGGGCGGTTTCTTCGTCGCTCATGTCCGGGGCGATCTTGATCGCCAGCGGCACGCGCTTGCCATGTTCAGCAGCCAGCTGCTCACGGCGCTCGGCCAAGGCATCGAGCAGTTGCTTGAGCGAATCGCCGAACTGCAGGCTGCGCAGGCCCGGGGTGTTCGGCGAACTGACGTTGACCGTGATATAGCTGGCAGCGGTGTACACCTTGTCCAGGCAGAACAGGTAGTCGTCGACCGCGCGCTCGACCGGGGTGTCGAAGTTCTTGCCGATGTTGATACCCAGCACACCGCTGTAGCGCGACGCACGAACACGACCCAGCAGGTGGTCGACCCCCAGGTTGTTGAAGCCCATGCGGTTGATGATGGCGGTGGCTTGCGGCAGGCGGAACAGCCGAGGCTTGGGGTTGCCCGGCTGCGGGCGCGGCGTGACGGTGCCGATTTCGACGAAACCGAAGCCCAACTGGGCAAAGCCGTCGATGGCCGCGCCATTCTTGTCCAGGCCGGCGGCCAGGCCGACCGGGTTGGCGAAGTTCAAGCCCATGACCGAAACCGGCAACGCCGCCGGTTGCTTGCACAGCATGCCGTTTAGGCCAAGACGGCCACCGGCACCGATCAGGTCCAGGGACAGGTCGTGGGAAGTTTCCGGGGAAAGCTTGAACAGCAGCTGGCGGGCCAGGGTATACATGGGCGGGCAAGGCTCAGGGTGAGTGAGGGGGCGATTATAGCCAGCGCGGCGCCGGCATGACAGCACATCGTGGGGCCATGGGGCGAGGTGGTCGCGTAAATGGCACATCGGTTGCACCCCAAGTGCCCACAGCCTTATCAGTATGGGCGAGGAACCTTGTGAACACTGCACCCCGAGCAACGCCCCTGGCCTGGGTCAACGGCAGCGACGCGCCGGAGAAACCCAGCCTCAACATCGGTTTCATGGGCCTCACCGACTGCGCCTCGGTCGTGGTCGCCGCCACCCAGGGCTTCGCCCAGCAGCACGGCCTGACCCTCAACCTCAAGCGCCAGGGCTCGTGGGCCGGCCTGCGGGACAAACTGGTCAGTGGCGAACTGGACGCCGCGCACTGCCTGTATGGGCTGGTCTACGCCGTGCACCTGGGCATCGGTGGCGTGCCGGGCAGCGACATGGCCGTGCTCATGGGGCTGAACCAGAACGCCCAGGCCATCAACCTGTCCCCGACCCTGCAACGCAAAGGCGTGACCAACCCTGAAGCACTGGCGCGGCTGGTGCACCAACATGGCCCGCGGCTGACCTTTGCCCAGACCTTCCCCACGGGCACCCACGCCATGTGGCTGTATTACTGGCTGGCCAGCCAGGGCATCCACCCTTTGCGTGACGTCGACAGCGTAGTCGTACCGCCTGCGCAGATGGCCGCACACATCCAGGCCGGGCGCATCGACGGCTTCTGCGTCGGCGAGCCGTGGGCCGCCGACGCGGTCGCCAAAGGCCAGGGCTTTACCCTGGCCACCAGCCAGTCGATCTGGCCCGACCACCCGGAAAAGGTCCTGGCCTGTGCCCGCGCCTTTGCCGAACAATACCCCAACAGCGCGCGCGCGTTGATCAAGGCGATCCTCGCTGCCAGCCGGTTCATCGAGCAAAGCCCGGACAACCGCCGCAGCGCCGCGCAACTGCTCAGTGGCAGCGCCTACCTGGACACCGCGCTGGCCAGCATCGAGCCACGCCTGCTGGGCCACTATCAGGACGGCCTGGGCAACCACTGGCAAGACCCGCACGCCCTGCGCCTGTTCGACCAGGGCCGAGCCAACTTCCCATACCTGTCCGACGGAATGTGGTTCATGACCCAGTTTCGCCGCTGGGGCCTGCTGCGCGAAGACCCGGATTACCTCCAGGTCGCGGGCCAGGTCCAGCACCTGGCGCTGTACACCGAGGCAGCCCAGAGCCTGGGCGTGGCATACCCGGCGCACCCCATGCGCAGCAGCCTGCTGATAGACGGTGGCCGCTGGGACGGCAGCGACCCCTATGGCTATGCCCGTAGCTTCAGCCTGCATGCGTTGGGCGAGCTGCCCGACGCCCAGGTTGGCAGGTAAGGGGGGACGACCATGCTGCGCATCCTGCTGATCGACGACACCCAGAGCAAACTAGGCCGCCTCAAGGCCGCTTTGACCGAGGCCGGCTTCGACGTCACCGAAGCCCCAGGCCTGACCATCGACCTGCCCGCTTGCGTCGAAACGGTGCGCCCGGACGTGGTGCTGATCGATACCGATTCACCGGACCGCGATGTGATGGAGCATGTGGTGCTGGTCAGCCGTGACCAACCCCGACCGATCGTGCTGTTCACTGACGAACACGACCCCGGGGTGATGCGCCAGGCGATCCAGGCAGGGGTCAGTGCCTATATCGTGGAAGGTATCCATGCGGCGCGGTTGCAGCCGATTCTGGACGTGGCCATGGCTCGCTTCGAAAGCGACCAGGCCCTGCGCGCCCAGTTGCTGGCACGCGACCAGCAACTGGCTGAACGCAAGCGTATCGAGCAAGCCAAGGGCCTGCTGATGAAAATCAAAGACTGCAACGAAGAACAGGCCTACACCCTGATGCGCCGCCAGGCCATGAGCCGCCAACAGAAGCTGATCCAGGTGGCCGAGCAGATCATCGCCATGCACGAGATGCTCGGCTGAGGGGGCCGGTGCACTGCCTGGCCACCCTGCCCAGGCACAGTTGGCCCATCTCTTGCTGAACAAAACGCACCGGTAACCAACGGCGGTTGCCCCACTTAATTCCGACAAAGACGTCGCTCGCCCCTCCACAGCCGTGGAGCGGGTGGCGGCGTCTTTTTCGTTCCGTTGCATGACCGAGTGAGGTGTTCGATGAGTACCAGCTTCTGGAAATCCGGGCATGTGCCCACGCTGTTCGCCGCGTTCCTGTACTTCGACCTCAGCTTCATGGTCTGGTACCTGCTGGGCCCACTGGCGGTGCAGATTGCCGCCGACCTGCAATTGAGCGCACAACAGCGGGGCTTGATGGTGGCGGTGCCGATCCTGGCCGGGGCCATCCTGCGCTTTGCCATGGGCGTGCTGGTGGACCGCCTGTCGCCCAAGACCGCCGGGCTGATCGGCCAGGTAGTGGTCATCGTCGCGCTGGCCGCTGCCTGGCGCCTGGGCGTGCACAGCTATGAACAGGCACTGCTGCTGGGCGTGTTCCTCGGTTTTGCCGGCGCCTCGTTCGCCGTGTCGCTGCCACTGGCTTCGCAGTGGTACCCGCCACAGCATCAAGGCAAGGCCATGGGCATCGCCGGGGCCGGCAACTCGGGCACGGTGTTCGCGGCCCTGCTCGCCCCGGCACTGGCAGCCGGCTTTGGCTGGAACAATGTCTTCGGCTTTGCACTGCTGCCACTGTCGCTGGCGCTGGTGGTCTTCGCCTTGCTGGCACGTAACGCCCCACAACGGCCCAAGCCCAAAGCCATGGCCGACTACCTCAAGGCACTGGGCGACCGCGACAGCTGGTGGTTCATGTTCTTCTACAGCGTCACGTTCGGTGGTTTCATCGGCCTGGCCAGCGCCCTGCCCGGCTACTTCAGCGATCAGTACGGCCTAAGCCCGGTCACCGCCGGCTACTACACGGCGGCCTGCGTGTTCGCCGGCAGCCTGATGCGCCCGCTCGGTGGCGCCCTGGCCGACCGCTTTGGCGGCATCCGCACGCTGCTGGGCATGTACAGCCTAGCGGCCGTCTGCATTGCTGCCGTCGGCTTCAACCTGCCCTCCGCGGCAGCCGCCCTGGCCCTGTTCGTCAGCGCCATGCTCGGCCTGGGTGCCGGCAATGGCGCAGTGTTCCAACTGGTGCCGCAACGCTTCCGCCAGGAAATCGGCGTGATGACCGGGCTGATCGGCATGGCCGGTGGTATGGGTGGCTTCCTGCTGGCGGCGGGGCTGGGCACCATCAAGCAGCACACTGGCGATTACCAACTGGGGTTGTGGCTGTTCGCCAGCCTGGGCCTGCTGGCCTGGTTCGGCCTGCACGGCGTGAAACAACGCTGGCGCACCACCTGGGGCTCGGCGGCCGTGACCGCAGCGCGGGTCTGAGGCCCACCCATGAGCCTGCAACTGAGCTTTGCCCAGGCCAGCGCCACCGGGCCGCGCGCGGAAAACCAGGATGCCTTGCGCCTGGTCACCCCGGCGCCCGAACTGGCCGCCAGCAAAGGCTACCTGTTCGCCCTGGCCGACGGGGTCAGCCAATGTGCCGACGGCGGCCTTGCCGCGCGGGCCAGCCTGCAGGCGCTGGCCCTGGACTACTACGCCACGCCGGCCACCTGGGGCGTGGCCCAGGCCCTCGACCGCCTGCTGCTGGCACAGAACCGCTGGCTGCGCGCCCAAGGGAATGGCCAGCCGTTGCTGACCACCCTCAGCGCACTGGTGCTGCGCGGGCGGCGCTTCACCCTGGCCCACGTAGGCGACTGCCGGGTGTATCGCTGGCACGCCGGCCAGCTGCAGTGCCTGAGCGAAGACCATGTCTGGGACCAGCCCGGCATGCAGCATGTACTCAAACGCGCGCTGGGCCTGGACCAGCATCTGCTGGTGGATTACCTGGAAGGCGAATTGCAGCCGGGTGAATGTTATCTGCTGGTCAGCGACGGTGTGTGGGCCAGCCTGGGCGACCAGCACATCCAGGCGGTGCTGCGCGAGCAACCCGACCTGCAGCTGGCCGTGGACACGTTGGTTGCCAGCGCCCACCTCAACGGTAGCCAGGATAACGCCAGCGCCATGCTGGTGCAGGTCGATCAACCGGGCACGGCGAACCTTGGCGACACCTTGGCCCAACTGCAGCACTGGCCCGTACCCGAGCCGTTACGGGCAGGCCAGTCGATCGATGGCTGGCAGGTCGAACAACTGCGCGCACACAGCCGTCAGTCGTTGTTGTACCGGGTGCGCGATGGCCAGGGCCACGCGTGGCTGCTCAAGACTTTGCCGCCCGAGCGGCGGCAGGAGCCTGGTGCGGCGCAGGGCCTGCTGCTCGAAGAATGGTTCATGCGCAGGGTCGCCGGCCGGCACTTTCCCGAGCTGCACGCTTGCAGCCAGCGCCAGCAGTTGTACTACGTGATGCGCGAATACCCGGGCCAGAGCCTGGCCGCACTGCTGGCCGAAAATGGCCCACTGCCCTTGGCCCAGTGGCTGGAGCTCGCCCGGCAGTTGCTACAGGCGGTAGGGGTGCTGCACCGGCGCAACCTGCTGCACCGCGACATCAAGCCCGACAACCTGCACCTGGGCGGCGATGGCCAGTTGCGCCTGCTGGACTTCGGCCTGGCGTACTGCCCCGGGCTCTGCGAAGACCCGCAACATGCCTTGCCCGGCACCCCGTCCTACATCGCCCCGGAAGCCTTCGACGGCCAGCCGCCCAGCCCCCGCCAGGACCTGTATGCCGCAGGCGTGACGCTGTATCACCTGCTGACCGGGCACTACCCATATGGGGAAGTGGAAGCCTTTCAGCGGCCGCGCTTCGGCCAACCGGTCAACCCGGCGCGCTACCGGCCCGACCTGCCGGAGTGGCTGCAGCACAATCTGCAGCAGGCTGTGGCCGCCGACCCGGCGCAGCGCTTCGAAACCGCCGAACACTGGTTGCTGCTGCTCGAACTGGGCGACCGCCAGGAATTGCCCGGCCGCCCGCGGCCATTGCTGGAGCGCGAGCCACTGAAAGTCTGGCGCACCCTGGCCGTGCTGTCGCTACTGATCAACCTGATATTGCTGCTCACCCTGCTCAAGGGCTGAATGCACCTTGCCAATGAGGAAACACGAATGAATGCAAAAGTGTGGCTGGTCGGTGCCGGCCCGGGTGACCCGGAACTGCTCACCCTCAAGGCTGTACGCGCCTTGCAGGAAGCGGCAGTGGTGATGATCGACGACCTGGTCAACCCGGCAGTGCTGGAGCATTGCCCGCAGGCGCGGGTTATTGCAGTGGGCAAGCGTGGCGGCTGCCGCTCGACGCCGCAGGCGTTCATCCAGCGCCTGATGTTGCGCCACGCCCGCCAAGGGCGCTGTGTAGTGCGGCTCAAGGGCGGCGACCCGTGCATCTTCGGCCGCGGCGGCGAGGAGGCCCTGTGGCTGCAGGGGCATGGTATCGAGGTGGAAATTGTCAACGGCATCACCGCAGGCCTGGCAGGCGCCACGCAGTGCGGTATTTCCCTGACCTCGCGGGGCGTCAGCCGCGGGGTAACGCTGGTGACCGCGCATACCCAGGATGACAGCGCACAGAACTGGGCAGCATTGGCCCAGGCTGGCACCACGTTGGTGGTGTACATGGGCGTGGCCCGGCTGGAGCAGGTCCGCCAGGGGTTGCTGGACGGGGGGATGGCACCCGGCATGCCGGTGGCCATGATCGAGAATGCCTCGCTGCCCGAGCAACGCGAGTGCAGGAGCGATGTGCAGGGGATGGTCGAGGATGCGCGTGGGTTCGCCTTGCGTAGCCCGGCGATCCTGGTGATTGGCGAGGTGGTTGGGGCGCAGGTGGCTCAGCAGTGGGTGGCCGCTACCGGCTGACAGCCACGGCCCGCCGGCCGGCAAAACCCAGCCAAAGAAAAACCCGGCCGAGGCCGGGTTTTTCGTGAAGCTTCAAACCAATTACTTGGCCTGGGCTTCTACCTGAGCTTCAACGCGACGGTTGATAGCACGGCCTTCTTCGGTGGCGTTGTCAGCAACCGGACGGGTTTCGCCGTAGCCAACCGAGTCAACACGGCTGGATTCCACGCCGTACTGCTGGGTCAGGACTTGCTTGACAGCGTTGGCACGACGCTCGGACAGCTTCTGGTTGTAAGCGTCTGGACCCACGGAGTCAGTGTGACCTTCAACCACGGTGGTGGTTTGTGGGTACTGCTTCATGAAGTCAGCCAGGTTCTTGATGTCGCCGTAGCTGTTTGGCTTGACGACCGACTTGTCGAAGTCGAACTTCACGTCCAGCTCAACACGAACGACTTCGGCAACAGCCGGGCAGCCGTCGGCGTCAACGGTAACGTTGGCCGGGGTGTCTGGGCACTTGTCGACGTTGTCGCACACGCCGTCGTTGTCGGAGTCGGAGCAAACTTCAGCAACAGGTGCTGGAGCGGGGGCTGCGGTTTGCTTCGGGCTACCGCCGAAGTTCAGGCCAACACCAACGCTTGGGGCCCACTCGGTGTCGCCCTGGTCGATGTTGTACTGGGCTTCAACGCCAGCACGGGCGTAGAACATGTCGGTGATGTACCACTTGGCACCAGCGCCAACGTTGGCGAAGGTGGAGTGGTCACGACCGCCACGGCCGGTCTGGCCCAGCGACTGGTGCGAGAAACCAGCGGAAACGTACGGACGGATAGCGTCGTACGGGTTGTTGAAGTGGTAAACGGCGTCCAGGGCGGTGTTCGAGCCCTTGATGTTCTTGCCGTCATCGCCACGAGCGTTGTGCACTTCGTCGTAGCCCAGACGCAGTTCAACGTCGTCGGTCAGGAAGTAACCGATCGAGCCGCCGAACAGGTTGCCGTCGTTCTTGAAGTCGCGCTGGCTGTCGAAGAATTCTTTCTTGTAGAAGATTTCAGTCTCGACGGCGCCTTGACCTTGTGCCATAGCGCCAATCGAGGTGGCGGCTACGAGCGAACCAATGGCCAAGCCCAAGGTGTTTTTCAATTTCATCCGTTAAATCCCCATCTGGTGATAGTTAAGCAGTCCCACCATAAACAAGGGGGACAACTCGACGGCAAGTCTAGCAGAACTCGCCGATTCGTTAGAGATATTTGCAGACGACTAAGTTTCATCGAGACCCGCAAATTTCTCACGAAGCTTGTCTAGCGCGCGCTTGTATCGCATCTTCGTCGCGCTCAGGCCCATGTGCATGATGTCGGCGATCTCCTGGAACTCCAGCTCTGCGACAAAACGCAGCACCAGGATCTCGCGGTCGATCGGGTTCACATGCACCAGCCACTTGTCCAGCCCGCCTTTTTCTTCCGGCTTCGGTGCCTTGTCCTCGGACGCCTCTTCAACAGGGTCCAGGCTCAGGGCATCCATCAACCGGCGTTTGCGGCGCTCCTTGCGGTACTGGGTAATGCACTCGTTGTAGGTGATGCTGTAAAGCCAGGTCTTGAACTTGGATTTACCCTCGAAGTTCTTCAGACCGTACAGCACCTTCAGCATCACTTCCTGACAGACATCGTCCGCGTCACGGTCGTTCCCTAAATAACGTGCACAGACGTTGAACAGGGTCCGCTGGTAGCGCCGCATGAGCTCCTCATAGGCACGGGTGACGTGGTACAGCTCCTCATGCGAACGCGCCACCAACTCTTCGTCGGTGAGCTCGCGAGGGTCATAACGCATGGGCGGCGTAGGAACTTTATTCAAAACGGATCTGGCCGACAGTCAGGTCAATGTCGCCGCGCGACCCCGTGGGTCGAATTTCGCGGCGGCATACATTAACAGCTTTCACGCGGTTAGCGGCTATTGACTCGCTGTTCCAGCAGCTCGCGGTTGGACAACGACACCAGCTCCCCCTCATCGGTCAGCAGGGTGGTTTTCACCGTGCCGATTTCCTCGATGAGCCCTTCGACCTCTCCAATCCGCACCTGCTGGCCTACCTGGTACAACTCGCGAACATAAATGCCGGCCAGAATCTGCCCGGCAATTTCGCGGCTGCCCAGGCCCATGGCCAGGGCAACCGCCAGACCAACGGTAATCAGGCCGATGACGATCACATGGTTGAGCAGGTCGGTTTTCACCTCCAGCTGGCTGATGGCCACCGAAATGCTGATGATGATGACCAGCCCTTGCGCGATACGCCCCAGGCCTGCCGAATACTCCAGGCCAATGCCTTCTGCAGCACCGCGAACCAGGCCATTGGCCACCTGTGCCAGCAGCACGCCGACCAGCAACACCAAGGCCCCGCCGAACACTTTCGGCAAGTACAGGGCAAGCATGTCGAGGGTCGCCGAAACCCGCTCCAGGCCCAGCGATTCAGCGGCGGAAACCAGGAAGATGAGCAGTACGAACCAGTAGACGATCTTGCCGATCAGGGTGGAAATGGGCACCTGTATGCCGACCCGGCCCAGCATTTTGGTCAGGCCGGTACCGGCCATGAGGCGGTCCAGGCCGAATTTGGCCAGCAGTTTGGACAGCAGTGTATCGAGCAGCTTGGCTACCACGAAACCGAGCAGCACCACGACCAGTGCGCCGAACAGGTTAGGGATGAAGTTCGCCACTTTGGTCCAAAGGGCGGTCATCGCGGTGACCAGGCTCTGGGTCCAGAGATCGAGTTCCATATTCAATCGGCCTTATCTGCTTTGCTGCCAGTGGCAGCGTTGCGGGAAGTGTGTCGACGCACCGGCGCGACATGCGCCGAGCCATTGTTCACGGCGATCAGCAGCGCCTGGCTCCAGCGGCCAAGCAAGCTGAACAGATCACCCGCACCGACCTGGCGGTTGGCGGTTTTCAGCACGCGGCCCAAGCAGGCAGCGTCATCCCGGTCGTCCCGGTCGTTGCCGGAGGGTGACGCCTTGAGCAGGTCGCGCAGGGATTCTTCAAACGGATCGTGCATGTGCACCTCGCGCAGTGTCAGCTAGAGACGAGATGGCCCGGCGATGGGTCACACATCCGATTGGCACGAATGTTTCGAATGGTGTGATGTTCGCCTGCAGCCCACCCACGCGTCATACCCACCGCAACCGGCGGAACAACCACCACTGCCCCACCGCCAGCCCCAGCACCACAATGCAGGCGAACAGGAAGCCGTAGGGGTTTTGCGCCCCCGGAATGCCACCGACGTTGATGCCCAGCAACCCGGTGATGAAGCTCATCGGCAGAAAGATGCAGGTGATGATGCCAAAGCGGTACATGGTGCGGTTCATCCGCTCGCTACGGCGACGGTCTTCGCTCTCCAGCACCAGCGCGGCGCGCTCGCGGGTCAGCTCCAGCTCCTCCAGGTAGCGGATCAGGCTGTTGTTCAGCTCGTTCCAGTAATCGGCATCGGCATAGGCGAACCAGCTCCACTTGCTGCGTGATAACTGGGCATAGATTTCCCGTTGCGGGGCCAGGAACCGGCGCAACCCGGCGGCCCGCCGACGGATCTGCTGCAGGCTGCCTTGTTCGGGGGTATACCGTTCGTCGGATTCGACCTTTTCTTCTTCCAGGTCGACCAGTTCGGCGAGATCACTGACCAGGCCCTGCACCTTTTCGGTCAGCAGTTCCCCCATCAGCAGCAGCAGCTCCGATGCGGATGTGGGCCCCCTGCCCTGTTCCAGTAGCTGAAGCACCTCGTCGCTGGCGCGCAGGGGCCGCAAGCGCAGCGAGATGACCCGCTGCGCCTCGGCGAAAATGCGCACCGAGACCATGTCTTCCGGCTCGGCGCCCGGGTTCAGGTTGACCCCACGCAAGAACAGCAGCAGCTGTTCATCGGCCATGGGCAGCAAGCGCGGGCGGGTGTTTTCCTCCAGCAGCAGCTCGCAGGCGAACTCGCTGAGGCCGCTTTCATTCAGCAGCCAGGTACGGGTTTGCGGATGGCTGCGGTCCCAGTGCAGCCACAGGCTCTGCTGGGGCTGCAATTGCAGGTCGGCCAATTCGGTACGGGCAATCGGGCGCGCGCCGCCTTTGCCATCGAGCACCAGGGCATGCACCAGCCCCCACTGCGCGTTGTCTTCCTCGAACATCAAAGCTCCATCAGCGCGTGCGGCGCATCACTCCGGCATTTTCAGCGGGCTTGGCGACACCAGCACGCCATTGTTGTCGGCGTACACATACTCGCCCGGGCGGAACGTCACGCCGGCGAAGGTCACTGCCACGTTGAGGTCGCCGATGCCGCGCTTGTCGGTCTTCATTGGGTGGCTGGCCAGCGCCTGCACGCCGACGTCGGTCTGGATCAATACATCGACGTCGCGTACGCAGCCGTAGATCAACAAGCCTTCCCAGCCGTTCCTGGCAGCCTTTTCGGCAAGCATGTCACCCAGCAATGCGCGACGCAGCGACCCACCGCCATCGACTACCAGCACCTTGCCTTTGCCGTCGAGTTCGACTTGCTCCTTGACCAGCGAGTTGTCCTCGAAGCACTTGATGGTGACGATCTGGCCGCCAAACGAATCACGGCCACCGAAGTTGCTGAACATCGGTTCCAGCACCTGAACCAGGTCCGGGTAGGCGTCACACAGGTCGGGCGTTACGTAATGCTGCATGGGAAGCTCCTGTCAGTCACAACGAAAGCGGGTATCGGCCAAGGCTACACCGTAGAGCCCATTGCAGTCATCCGGGACTAGGTAGTCATGTGTGTTTTGCCTGTGCCGGCCCTATCGCCGGCAAGCCGGCTCCCACAGGATTGTCACAGGTTCGCAGGCTTGTGCAGTACCTGTAGGAGCGGGCGCGCCCGCGAAGAGGCCAGCACAGGCGACGCAAACTCAGCTGACCGGCACAGGCTCTGCAACCACTGTGGACGCATGCACCGGCAACAGCGGGTTACGCAGCCAGCGCTCTACCAGCGGCCACACCTGCACCTGCGCAGCCTTGCTCACCAGCATGTCGACATGCCCGAAGGCTTCAAAACCTTCTTCACGCCCCAGCCGCAGGAACTGCTTGCGCTCGCCCCCCACCTGCTCGAACAGCTTGCGGCAGGCCCACACCGGGTCCTGGAAGTCACCGGCGCCGGCCACTGCCAACAGCGGCACATCAACCTCAGCCAGCCCTGCCCACCAATCCTGCTTCTTGTCGCCAAAACGCCCGAACAAGCCATGCCAGCGCAGGCTTTCCAGGGCCAGCCCCAGGGGTTCGTCCTCTGGCCCTCGCTTGAAGCGCGGCCCGGAAATCTGCCCCCAGCGCTTGAGCAGCCACTTCGCGCCCCAGGCCACTGGCGGGACTTTCAACGGCCAGTACACGCGGCTGACCTGTGTGCCGAACAGGGCCACGCTTGCGACCTGGTCGGCGGTCAGAAAACCGCCACCCAAGGCTGCCACCAAGGTTGTTCCACCCAGTGAGTGGCCCACCCAGTGCGGCGCCTGGCCGGCTTTTTCGCGCACGAAGGCGTTGATGGTTGGCAGGTCGTCCCGGGCATAGCCGGCTACGCTGTTGTGGCGCCAGGCTGCATTGCGTGGCGACAGGCCGTGGCCACGCATTTCCGGGATCCATACGTCGAAACCGGCCCGAGCCAGATAGGCCCCCAGGCCGATGCCCTTGGGCGAATACCAGAAGCGCCGGTTGGAAAAACTGCCATGCAGCAGAATCACCGGCACGCCCTGGGCGTGCTCCTGGTCGGCCAGCCCCAGGCGGGTAACGGCCAATTCCACACTGGGATCAGGGCTGTTGCCGGCCTTGATCCGGTACACGTCTTCACTGAGGTCGCCGCGGCGCTCGGCACTGAGCAAGGCCACGGGAAATAAACGGCTACTGCTTTGCATAAGGTTGCTTGGTGCACAAAAAAGGGCGGGATCCATTGCTGGAACTCGCCCTGGAAAAAACCAGGCGGGGGCACGCCAGACGCCCCCCGCGTTTTATTGCGTCAGGCTGCGCCCTGGCCTTCGGCGAGGAAGAACCAGGTTTCGAGTACCGAGTCGGGGTTCAGCGACACGCTTTCGATGCCCTGCTCCATCAGCCACTTGGCCAGGTCCGGGTGGTCCGAAGGGCCCTGGCCGCAGATGCCGATGTACTTGCCAGCCTTGTTGCACGCGGCAATGGCGTTGGCCAGCAGCTTCTTCACGGCCGGGTTACGCTCGTCGAACAGGTGGGCAATGATGCCCGAGTCACGGTCCAGGCCCAGGGTAAGCTGAGTCAGGTCGTTGGAGCCGATCGAGAAGCCGTCGAAGTACTCCAGGAATTCCTCGGCGAGAATGGCGTTGGACGGCAGCTCGCACATCATGATCACGCGCAGGCCGTTGTCGCCACGGGCCAGGCCGTTTTCGGCCAGCAGGTCGACGACCTGGCTGGCCTCGCCCAGGGTACGCACGAAGGGCACCATGATTTCAACGTTGGTCAGGCCCATCTCGTTGCGCACGCGCTTGAGCGCGCGGCACTCAAGTTCGAAGCAGTCACGGAACGACTCGCTGATGTAGCGCGAGGCACCGCGGAAGCCCAGCATCGGGTTCTCTTCTTCCGGCTCGTACAGCTTGCCGCCGATCAGGTTGGCGTACTCGTTGGACTTGAAGTCCGACAGGCGCACGATGACCTTTTTCGGGTAGAAAGCCGCGGCCAGGGTGCTGATGCCCTCGACCAGTTTCTCGACGTAGAAGCCGACCGGGTCGTTGTAGCCGGCAATGCGCTTGTCGACACTGTCCTTGAGGTCGGCAGGCAGGCCTGCGTAGTTCAGCAGTGCCTTGGGGTGCACGCCGATCATGCGGTTGATGATGAATTCCAGGCGCGCCAGGCCCACGCCTGCGTTGGGCAACTGGGCAAAATCGAAGGCCCGGTCCGGGTTGCCGACGTTCATCATGATCTTGAACGGCAGCTCGGGCATGGCATCGACCGAGTTCTGCTTGACGTCAAAGCCCAGTTCACCCTCGAAGATGAAGCCGGTGTCGCCTTCGGCGCAGGAAACCGTGACGCCCTGGCCGTCTTTGAGCACCTGGGTGGCGTTGCCGCAACCGACCACGGCCGGAATACCCAGCTCACGGGCAATGATCGCCGCGTGGCAGGTACGCCCACCGCGGTTGGTGACAATGGCGCTGGCGCGTTTCATTACCGGTTCCCAGTCCGGGTCGGTCATGTCGGAAACCAGCACGTCGCCTGGCTGCACCTTGTCCATTTCCGATACATCGTGGATCACGCGGACCTTGCCGGCGCCGATGCGCTGGCCGATGGCACGGCCTTCGACCAGTACCGTGCCCTTTTCCTTCAGCAGGTAGCGCTCCATGACATTGGCGCTGGAGCGGCTTTTCACGGTTTCAGGGCGGGCCTGGACAATGTACAGCTTGCCGTCGTCACCGTCCTTGGCCCATTCGATATCCATCGGGCGCTGGTAGTGCTGCTCGATGATCATCGCCTGCTTGGCCAGTTCGCTGACCTCGGCGTCGCTCAGGCAGAAGCGCGCACGTTCGGCGCGGTCGACTTCCACGGTTTTCACCGAACGGCCGGCCTTGGCTTCGTCGCCATAGACCATCTTGATCGCCTTGCTGCCCAGGTTGCGGCGCAGGATAGCCGGGCGGCCAGCCTGCAGGGTGTTCTTGTGCACGTAGAATTCGTCAGGGTTGACCGCACCCTGTACCACGGTTTCACCCAGGCCATAGGCGCCGGTGATGAACACCACGTCGCGGAAGCCCGATTCGGTATCGAGGGTGAACATGACACCGGCGGTGCCGGTTTCGGAACGAACCATGCGCTGCACACCGGCAGACAGGGCGACCAGTTTGTGATCGAAGCCCTGGTGCACGCGGTAGGCAATGGCACGGTCGTTGAACAGCGAAGCGAACACTTCCTTGGCCGCGCGGATCACGTTGTCCACGCCGCGGATGTTGAGGAACGTTTCCTGCTGGCCGGCGAACGAGGCGTCCGGCAAGTCTTCAGCAGTGGCAGAGGAGCGCACGGCAACGGCCATGTTGTCGTTGCCAGCGGCCATTTCGGCAAACGCCGTACGGATTTCCGAATCCAGACGCGCCGGGAAGTCGGCTTCCATGACCCACTGGCGGATCTGCGCGCCGGTCTTGGTCAGGGCGTTGATGTCATCCACGTCGAGGGCGTCGAGCGCCGCATGGATTCGGTCGTTGAGGCCACTCTGCTCGAGAAAATCGCGGTACGCCTGCGCCGTAGTGGCAAAGCCGCCCGGCACCGATACACCAGCACCGGCAAGGTTGCTGATCATCTCGCCCAGGGATGCGTTCTTGCCCCCCACATGCTCCACATCATGGACGCCGAGCTTATCGAGGGAAACTACGTACTCTACCAAGGTGATCTCTCCACTAACTGTGTTGGAAAAGCTCAAAGGGCGCCCGCCTGTCCGCTATGACTTGGCCGGGCGTTTGTGGCCTGTACCTGGAAAATAGGCTTTGCAAATGTGGCAGAATGTCGACAGCCGCATTCGGCAAACCGAACTTATCATATCCAAGAATCTTCATCAGCTTAAGGCCCAGGTCGCAAATGAAACGAACCGCGTTCTTCATCTCCGATGGCACCGGTATCACAGCCGAAACCTTGGGCCAGAGTCTGCTCGCGCAATTCGAGAGCATCCCGTTCAACAAATTCACCCGGCCGTACATCGATTCGCCCGACAAGGCGCGGAGCATGGTCCAGCAGATCAATGCCGCGGCCGAGCGTGACGGGGTGCGCCCGATCATCTTCGACACCATCGTCAACCAGGACATACGTGAGATCCTGGCCACGTCGAATGGCTTCATGATCGACATCTTTTCGTCGTTTTTATCCCCACTTGAGCAGGAATTGACCGCCCATTCGTCGTATTCCGTGGGTAAGTCCCATTCGATCGGCGGCAATTCCAACTACATGGAACGCATCGAGGCGGTGAACTTCGCCCTGGACAACGACGACGGCGCGCGCACGCACTACTACGACAAGGCCGACCTGATCCTGGTGGGTGTGTCGCGCTGCGGCAAGACCCCAACCTGCCTGTACATGGCCATGCAGTTTGGTATCCGCGCCGCCAATTACCCCCTGACCGAAGACGACATGGAACGCCTGCAGTTGCCGGCAGTGCTGAAAAAGCACCACAACAAGCTGTTCGGCCTGACCATCGACCCTGACCGCCTCACGGCCATCCGCCACGAGCGCAAGCCCAACAGTCGTTATTCAAGCTTTGCCCAGTGCGAGTTCGAGGTGCGCGAGGTGGAGAGCTTGTTCCGCCGGGAGAACATTCCCAACATCAATTCCACGCATTTTTCGGTGGAAGAGATTTCGGCGAAGATCCTGGTGGAGAAAGGCGTGGAGCGGCGGTTCAAGTAGGAAAGCTTCAAGCTTCAAGCTTCAAGAAAAAGCGGGGGCTGTGTACACGATCTAAACGGTGCTAAAGCCAGAAGCTGCAAGCGAAACCAGTGAGGTCCGCTTGCAGCTTGTAGCTTGTAGCTTGTAGCTTGTAGCTTGTAGCTTGCAGCTTGCAGCTTGCAGCTTGTAGCTTGCAGCTTGCAGCTTAAGAAGGCACCACCGCTGCCTGCCCGCTCATGGCCAGGTCGACCAGCTCGCGGTTGGCCACCGCATACATCGCATAGTCGTTGCCGCTGGCATTGCGCAGGTCATCGAGCATCGCGCGCCAGCGCTCTACCATCACCCGGTGCTGCTCGGCCCACAGCGCCACACGGGCGTCCATGTCTTGCGGCCCGTCGGCCATTTGCAGGACCGAAATGGTGATCGCCCGCTGCTGCAAGTCGATGTCGTCACGGAAGGCCTCGCGGGCCAGCGCCTGCCAGTTGTTTTCCACCGGCAGGTTGCTGATTTCTTGCAGGTACCAGGTCAGGTCCAGTGCGCTGCCCACGGCGAAGAACGCCTTGGCCACCTGCGCCGGCTCATGCCCGGTAACGTCAGCTGCTTCGATGATCGGCAGCAACGTGTACAGGTGGCTGGTACCGGCCACCATGCGCGCAAGCAGTTCCGGCACGCCAGCCTCGACGAAGCCCTGGTAGCGCACCATCCAGCGTTCGCGGGTCGGGCCTTCGAGCAACTCATCGAGCTTGAGCCCGAGTTGCGCGATTTTCGGCCCGAAGTGCGCGGTGTCGCGCCCGGCGTCCTGCTCGTTGCGGCGGCTGCGCAGGAACCAGCGGGTTGCACGGCGGCCCAGGCGCATCAGCTCGTCCATCAAGGTCAGCTGGACCTCCGCCGGCACCTGGTAGTCAAGCGCCTCGATCTGGCGGAACCAGTGCGGCAGGTGGAAGATGTCGCGCACGATCACGTAGGCCCCGGCCACGTTGGCCGGGCTCATGCCGGTCGACTCCTTCAGGCGCTGGACGAAGGTGATGCCCATATTGTTGACCAGGTCGTTGGCGATCTGGGTGCTGACGATTTCACGCTTCAGGCGGTGGCGGCGCATGGATTCGGCGAACTTGCTGACCAGCGACGGCGGGAAGGCGGTTTCCATGTCGCGGGTCAGGTAGTCGTCGTCGGGCACCTGCGACTTCAGCAACTGCTCCTTGAGGTCGATCTTGCTGTACGAGATCAGCACCGACAGCTCGGCACGGGTAAGGCCATGGCCGGCGGCCAGGCGTTCGGCCAGTTGCTCCTCGGACGGCAGGAACTCGATGGCACGGTCCAGCTTGCCCCGCGCCTCCAGGTCAGCCATCAGGCGCTTGTACTCGGCAATGCGTTCGCGGGCGCGGCGGGCGGCCAGCGACAGCGCCTGGGTCTGCTTGTAGTTGTTGCCCAGCACCAGGCTGGCGACTTCATCGGTCATGCTGCCGAGCAACTGGTTACGCTGCTTCTCGGTCATGTCGCCACCCTGCACCACTTCATTGAGCAGGATCTTGATATTGACCTCGTGGTCAGAGCAGTCCACGCCGCCGGCGTTGTCGATGAAGTCGGTGTTGGTCGCCCCGCCGTGCAGGCCGAACTCCACCCGGCCAAGCTGGGTCATGCCCAGGTTGCCACCCTCGCCCACCACCTTGCAGCGCAGCTCGTTGCCGTTGACCCGCAGCGCGTCGTTGGCCTTGTCGCCGACGTCGGCGTGGCTTTCGCTGCTGGCCTTGACGTAGGTGCCGATCCCGCCATTCCACAGCAGATCGACCGGGGCCTTGAGCAACGCGTTCAGCAACTCGGTCGGGGTCAGGCGGTCGGCTTCGATGGCGAAGCGTTCCTTCATCTGCGGGCTGATGGCAATGCTCTTGGCGCTGCGCGGGAAGATGCCACCGCCTTCGGACATGATGCTGGTGTCGTAGTCGGTCCAGGCCGAGCGCGGCAGGTCGAACAGGCGCTTGCGCTCGGCGAAGCTGGAAGCCGGCTCGGGGTTGGGGTCGATGAAGATGTGCAGGTGGTTGAACGCGGCCACCAATTGCAGCTTGTCGGACATCAGCAGGCCGTTGCCGAATACGTCGCCGGCCATGTCCCCCACACCGATGACGGTGATCGGGTCTTCCTGCACGTTGATGCCGCGCTCACGGAAGTGCCGCTGCACGCCGACCCAGGCGCCGCGGGCGGTAATGCCCATTTTCTTGTGGTCGTAGCCGGCCGAACCGCCCGAGGCGAAGGCGTCGCCCAGCCAGAAACCGTAGTCGATGGCAATGCCGTTGGCGATGTCGGAGAAGGTCGCGGTACCCTTGTCGGCCGCCACCACCAGGTACGGGTCGTCATCGTCGTGGCGCACCACGTTGGCCGGCGGCACCACGCCGCCATCCTTGAGGTTATCGGTGATGTCGAGCAAGCCGGAAATGAAGATGCGGTAGCACGCCACGCCTTCGGCCGCGATCTCGTCACGGCTGCCGCCCAGCGGCAGGCGCCGCGGCAGGAAGCCGCCCTTGGCACCCACCGGCACGATCACCGAGTTCTTCACCTGCTGGGCCTTGACCAGGCCGAGCACTTCGGTGCGGAAGTCTTCTTCGCGGTCGGACCAGCGCAAGCCACCACGGGCCACGTTGCCAAAGCGCAGGTGCACGCCCTCGACCCGCGGCGAATAGACGAATATCTCGAACTTGGGCACCGGCTTGGGCAGCTCGGGAATCAGCCGCGGGTTGAACTTGAAGCTGAAATACGACTTGTTCTGGCCGTTGGCGTCCGGTTGGTAGAAGTTGGTGCGCAGGGTGGCCTTGATCAGGTCCAGGTAGCGGCGCAGGATGCGGTCTTCGTTGAGTACCTGCACCTCGTCCAGCGCGGTCAGAATGGCCTGTTCCAGGCGCTGCTGCTTGTCGTCCAGGTCGTCCTGGGTCAGCTTGCGCGCCAGGTAGAAGCGGGTCTTGAACAGCCGGGTCAACTCACGGGCGATGTCGGTGTGGTTGTTCAGGGTGCTGGCGATGTAGCCAAGGTCGAAGCCCAGGCGGATCTGCTTGAGGTAACGGGCGTAGGCACGCAGCAGTGCCACGTCGCGCCAAGGCAGGCCGGCGGTCAGCACCAGGCGGTTGAAGGCATCGTTCTCGGCATCGCCGCGCACGATATGGATGAACGCGTCCTGCAGGGTGTCATTGAGCTGCTGGATATCCAGGCTAAGGCCTTCGCTGTAGGTGAAGGCGAAGTCGTGGATCCAGTACTCACGGCCACTGGCATGGCGCAGCCGGTACGGGAACTCGCCGAGTACGCGCAGGCCGAGGTTTTCCAGAATCGGCAACACATCGGACAGCGCCAGCGGAGTGTCCACGTGGTACAGCTTGCAGTGCAGGATGCGCTCGCCGACCTGGGTCAACGGCTGGTAGAAGCTCATCGCCAGGGGCTTGCTTTCCGACAGGTTGAGCACGTGCTGCAGGTCGACCACCGCCGAATGGGCGGCGAAACGCTCGCGGTAGCCCGCCGGGAAGCCGGTGGGGAAGTCGGCCAGGATGTTGGTGCCCTGGGCTTCGCCGAAGTTCTCCACTACCAGCGCAGAATAGTCGTCGCGCCACGAGCGGCAGGCCTGCACCACTTCGCGCTCCAGCTGCTGCGGGTCGATGTCGATGCGGTTTTTCGGGTCGACCCGCAGAATCAACTGCACGCGGGCCAGCACCGACTCGGAGAAGAACGTCCAGAACTCGCAGTCGCTGGCCTTCAGGCGCTCCATCAATACCTGCTGGATCTTCTGCCGCACTTCGGTGGAGTAGATTTCCCGCGGCACGTAGGCCAGGCAGTAGCAGAAGCGGCCGTACGGGTCCTTGCGCAGGAACACGCGGATCTTGTTGCGCTCCTGGATCTGCACGATCGCCATGACCGTGGTGAACAGCTCGTCGATCGGCGTCTGGAACAGGTCGTCGCGCGGCAGCACCTCAAGCACCTGGGCCAGCTCCTTGCCCAGGTGAGCCTTGGGATCGAAGCCCGAGCGGCGCTCCACTTCCGCGACCTTGCCGCGGATGTACGGTATGGCATGCACGCTTTCGCCGTACACCGACGAGGTGTACAGGCCCATGAAGCGGTGCTCCTTGATGACCTTGCCGTCGGCGTCCAGCTGGCGGATCGAGACGTAGTCCGGGTAGGCCGGGCGGTGCACGCGGCTGGGCAGCGCGGCCTTGGCGAACGACAGCAGCAGCGGCTCGTTGAGGTAAGCCACGGCGTAGTCTTCGATGCGCAGTTCGTCGGCCGTCAGGCCCACACGCAGGCGGCGCGGCAGGCCGAGGAACGACTGTTCGTCGTAGACCATCTGGCCGCCATCGGCGGTGCTGGCAACGGTGAATTCCTCATAGCCGAGGAAGGTGAAGTGGTTGTCCAGCAGCCACTCGAGGAAGGCCTTGACCTCGCCCTTCTCGTTTTGCGCCGGGCCGAACGCGGTTTGCTCCACCTTGGCGAGCACTTCCTGCAGCTTGGCTTTCATCGGCTCGAAGTCGGCAACCGCCACCCGAACCTCAGCCAGCACCTGTTCGATCTCGCGGGTCAACACGGCCAGTTCGGCGGCGTTGGCGCAGCGGTCGATCTCCAGGTACATCAGCGACTCGTGCTGCACCCCCTCGCCCCGGCTGCCCTTGGTCAGCAGCTCCAGCAGCTCGCCGTTGGCGCCCCGGCGCACGCTGAGCACGGTGGTTTGCAGGGTGTGGATGCTATAGCCGCGGCGGTTGAGCTCGGTACGTACCGAGTCGACGAGGAACGGCAGGTCGTGGTGCAGCACCTCGACCACGGTGTGGGTCGACTGCCAGCCGTTGCGTTCGTAATCGGGGTTGTACACGCGTACTTGCGGGGACTCGGGGTCGAAACGCTCGATGATGCGCCAGGCCGACAGGGTGCAGCCGGCCAGGTCGGAAAGCCTGCGCTGGGTGAGTTCGTCCAGAGAGATGATGCCGAAGAACTGATCGGCGAACAGCGCCACTTGTGGCAGGGACTGTTCGCTGATGTGCTGCGCCAGGGCCGCTTGCAGTTGGTGCTGGAAGTCGGCTTTGCTGGCTGCGGTGAAGAACGCCATCTGTGGTACTCCGCTTGGGCTTTGTAATAGTTGAAGCGTCGCTGCGTGCGCCATTTACGGATCAACGATAGCCAACCCGTGGCAAGGCGGACGGTAAAAACCAGAGGTGGAACGTGCGCAGGCACGCCCGGGCTTGGCGAAGCTTAACGACTGATCGGTCATCAAGGCTTGCAGCGCTGCGACAATTTCGGTCAAGGGGCGGTAACTTTACGTTTATGCATGTAGCCAAGACTGTCAGAATTCCCTTCCGTTTCCTTTGATCCGAGCCTGCTCATGCAAATCAACACCGCCCTGCTGTTCGCCACCCCTTGCGATGACGAGGAAGACAACATGGCGACCCTGTGCTGCCACAGCGACAAGGGCCAGATGTTCCTGCTTACCCGCTACCCGGACGAAGACACCGTCGACCTGACCCTGGATGACGAGCCGTCGACGCTGGACGGGCTGAAAGTGACCTTGAGTGCCAAGCGCCTGCTGATCGAAGTGGCCGCCGGTGACCGCGATGCGCTGAAGGGGGATGAGGTGCTGGAAATCAACCTGACCAGCGACCTCAGTGACCTGGATGAGGTGAAGGAAACCCTGGAGAACATCCTGGCCGGCACTGGCACCTTCGTCTGCGAGCTTTAGGGCTTCACACGCCGCGCGTCGCCCCTGCTCATGCCAGCGCTTGTTGCATTGCTTTAGCCTGCGCCCGCAATGCCTCACAAAACGGCTCCACCGCAGCCGAAGCCGGCCGATGATCCGGGCGGATCAGCATCACCTGGTATGGCACCGATACCCGCAACGGCCGGATCGGCAGCCCGCCCTGCGCGGCCTCCAGGCCGCTCAGCGGGTTGATGATGGCAACCCCCAGGCCCTGGCGCACCATGGCGCAGACCGAGGCCGCACTGGTCGTCTCGATCACCGTGCGGCGGTTCACACCCGCCGCGCGAAAGTGCTGGTCCAGTTGCTGGCGGTAGGTGTCCAGGCTGGCCAGGTTGATGAAATCGACTTCGTGAAAATCGCTCAACGCCAGCTCGGCCTTGGCCTGCAACGGGTGGTGTTCGGGCAGCACGCACACCATGTTGGCGCTGAACAGCCGCTCCCCATACGCCCCGCGCGGTATCTGCTCGACCTCGGTCAGGCCCAGGTCGTGCTGCTGGGCCACCAGTGACTCCTCCAGCAACGGCGATTCCTGGGCCAGAATGCTCACACTCACCCCCCGGTGCTGCTGGTGAAAGCGCTGGCAGGCCTTGGGCAGCAGGGTTTGCGAGAACAGCGGCAGGCAGGTGATGGCCAACCGGCCTTGCTCGAAATTGCGAATGGCCTGGGCAAAGCGGTCAATCCGCTCCAGCCCGACATAGGCGCGCTCCACCTCCTCGATCAACAGCAGTGCCTGGGCTGTCGGCACCAGCCGCCCACCTTCGCGCTGGAACAGGTTCAGCCCGGTGACCTGCTCCAGCCGGGCCAGCTCGCGGCTGACGGTGGGCTGCGAAGTGAACAGCAGGCGAGCTGCGGCGGTGACGCTGCCCGCCGCCATGATGGCGCGGAACACTTCGATATGGCGAACGGACAATTTCACGGCAACGCCCTGCGTAATGACAGTGGCTATATCAGATATGAATGGCCGACAGAAAAAAAGCTATTTTTCTGAATTCCTGCTTTATCGCATCCTGCTTTCCTTCCTGGTATCACCTGAGCGAGTAGCGCCAACATGACAACACCCTTCACCCTCCTGGCCGAGGCAGTGCGCCAACATGGCTCGCCGTTGTGGGCCTACGACACCGGCACCATCGCAGAGCGTGTCGAACAGCTGAAGGTGTTCGACACTGTACGCTTCGCCCAGAAAGCCAACCCGAACCTGCACGTGCTGCGCCTGATGCGCAGCCACGGCCTGGTGCTGGACGCCGTGTCGCTGGGCGAGATGGAGCGGGCCTTCGCTGCCGGCGCTAGCGTTCAGGGCGACCCGGCCGGCGTGGTGCTGACCTGCGATGCACTGGACCGGCCTACCCTGGAGCGGGTGGTGGCAGAAAAGATCGAAGTGAACGCCGGCTCCATCGACATGCTGCGCCAGCTGGGCGAGCGCTCCCCTGGCCACCGCGTGTGGGTCCGCATCAACCCCGGCTTTGGCCACGGCCATAGCCGCAAGACCAACACCGGCGGTGAAAACAGCAAGCACGGCATCTGGCATGAGCAGCTGGACGAAGCGCTGGGCGTGATCAAGGCACACGGCCTGCACCTGGTCGGCGTGCACATGCACATTGGCTCGGGCGTGGATTACCAGCACCTGGAACAGGTAGCCCGCTCGATGATCGAGCTGGTAGGCCGCCTGGGGGTGGACATCGAGGCGTTTTCCATCGGGGGCGGGCTTTCCACCCCCTACCGCAGCAGCGACAAGCCGGTCGACCTGCAGCGCTACGCCCAGACCTGGGCAGTGGCACGCAAGGAAATCGAAGCGATGCTCGGCCACCCGGTGCGTATGGAGATCGAACCCGGCCGCTTCCTGGTGGCCGAGTGCGGCTACCTGGTGGCCGAGGTGCGGGCGGTGAAACAGGTGGGGCGCAATACCTTCGTGATGATCGACGCCGGCTTCAATGACCTGATGCGCCCGGCCATGTACGGCGCCTACCACGGCATGACCCTGCTCGATGCCAACGGCCAGCCGGTGGAGCGCCCACGCCAGCCAACCGTGGTGGCCGGGCCGCTGTGCGAGTCGGGTGACGTATTCACTCAGGACGACCAGGAACTCACCCCGCAAGACCTGCCGCAAGCACAGGTGGGCGACCTGCTGGTGATCCACGATGCCGGGGCCTATGGCGCATCGATGTCGTCCAACTACAACAGCCGGCCACTGCTGCCAGAGTTCCTGATCGAGAACGGCGCGCTGCGAATGATCCGCCGGCGGCAGACCGTGCAGGACCTGCTGGACCTGGAAGCGGGCCTTTAAGCGCCCTTCTGCCGGCTAGGCCATACCGCCCATGTAGTGCTCCAGGCGGCCGCGCAGCCAGCGTTCGGCCGGGTCATTGTCGGTAGTGCTCAGCCAGACCATGGCCAGTTCCAGCGCCGTGGCCGCGAACGGCAGTTGCTCGGCCTGCAGGTTGCCCCAGCGCTCCATCCCCTGGGCCGCGTAATCGGGGCAGCAGGCCAGCAGTTCGGTACCGGCCAGGATCGCCGGCAGCGTACTGAATTGCGGCACCGACAACACCACCTGGCGTTCGCGCCCCAACTCCTTGAGCCAGTCATCGACTACACCGTGGGTATTGGCCGTAGGCGAGACCTGAACGTGCGGGCGGGCGCAGAACTCATCCAACGTCAACGCCCTGGTGGATTTGTCGGCGCGCACCACCCTGGCCTGCATGCTGCGCAATACCTTGCGCTTGGCATTGGCCGGCAGGCCCCGGGTCTGGCTGATGCCGACCGTGACATCCCCCGCCGCCAGCAAGTCGGGAATGCGCCAGTAATCCACGTGCTGCACGACCACCACCACGTTCGGCGCCTCGACCCGCAGCGCCCGCAACAAGGGCGGCAACAGCCCGGACTCGACGTCATCGGACAAACCGATGCGAAAGGTCATCTTGCTGGAAAGTGGGTCGAAGTCGTGGGTCAGGCTAAGGGCCACAGACATCGCATCCAGGGCCGGGGTGAGGTGCTTGATCACTTCCTGGGCGCGGGCCGATGGCTCCATGCGGTTGCCCACACGGATCAGCAACGGGTCATTGAACATCGCCCGCAACCTCGCCAGCGCAGCGCTGACCGTAGGTTGGGCGACGAACAGCTTTTCTGCGGCGCGGGTAAGGTTGCGCTCCTGCATCAGCGCTTCGAACACCACCATCAGGTTGATATCGGCTTTGCGCAGTTCGTTGCGGTTCATTGGCGCTCCCGGCCTATTGTGGTTGTGCTTGCTCGATTTCAGCACTGACAAGCACCCTGGTCGAGTCAACGTTGGTAGATAACCTGGCAGGGCGGCCCTTGGCGGCGACCCGATTGCCCGACAGCGGACAGTCCGGTTACCCTTCCTTCTCCTCCCCTCACGGCCGCCCCAGCCGTGCTCCGCCCAGGCTCCCACCGCGATGAACCGTAAAGCTGACCCGCCACCGTCCGACTGGGTAATCCGCAGCGACCAGCCGGGCGGCATCGAACGTATCGAGGCCTGGTTCGGCAGCCACGGTTACGACCCGCATCGCCACGATACCTACTCGGTCGGGCGAACCCTGGCCGGCGTGCAAAGCTTCCATTACAAGGGCTCGCTGCGCCACGGCATACCCGGCAACACCCTGGTGCTGCACCCGGACGAGCTGCATGACGGCATGGCCGGCACCAACGCAGGCTTTCGCTACCGCATGGCTTACGTAGACCCGGCCCTGATCCAGAACGTGCTGGGTGGCCAGCCGCTGCCCTTCATCGCTGGCGGGCTGTCCAGCGACCCACGGCTGTACCAGGCCAGCGAGGCACTGGTACAGGCCGTGGACCACCCGTTGGAGCCGCTGGAGCAGCAGGACGCCCTGTACGACCTGGCCATGGCCTTGTTGGCGGTCGGCGGCAAACCACGCGGGCGCAAGCGCCTGGACTACCAAGCCGCCGAACGTGCCAGAGCTTTCATCATGGCGCACCTGCACCAGAGCATTACCCTGGACATGCTCGAACAGGCCAGCGGCCGCGAGCGCTGGAGCCTGTCGCGTGATTTTCGCACGCTGTACGGCACCAGCCCCTACCGCTTCGTCACCTTGCGCCGCCTGGACTGTTTGCGGCGCATGGTGGTCGACGGCTTCAGCCTGGTCGATGCGGCGCTTGCTGCCGGCTTTCATGACCAGAGCCACATGACGCGGCATTTCACCCGTTGCTATGGGGTGCCGCCCTTGCGTTGGCTGGAGCGCCTGCGCCCCACCCGCTGACTTGCAGGATCGTACAAGATGCCCATGTTGCAGACCGTTAGGCTGGCCACTCCACTCAACGAGGAATTGTCATGTCTGAAGCCCGTATCCCCTCCCAGCCTGCCAACCTGCTGCACAAAGCGTCGCTGATCGAGCAGCAGTGGAGCCCCAGGGTCGTTGCCGAAATGAACGACTATCAATTCAAGGTGGTGCGCATTGAAGGCGAATTCATCTGGCATGCACACCCGGAAACCGACGAAGCATTTGTGGTGCTGGAGGGTGTTTTGCGCATCGATCTGCCCGATGGCTGTGTGTACGTCAATCCCGGTGAGCTGTACGTCGTGCCGCGCGGTATCGAACACAGGACAGCCGCAGAGGGCGAAGCAAAACTGATGATGATCGAGCCCCGCGGCATTCTGAACACCGGGCATGAGGGCGGCGAGCGCACCGCCGTCAATGATGTCTGGATCTGACAACAGAAGCCGCTTTACTTGTTGTGCGTAGCACTCGCTTGGCAATAATTCACCACGCTCAACTGCCAAACAGCCATTTTGCGTCTTGGTCACACCTTTTCCATGCCTACCATCGCAACCCGATGAAAATCCACCGCCGTATAATTGGATCCAATATCGAGGATGCCTTGAATGCGAACACTGGAAATGGACTACGGCCACGGCGACCAGGTCGCCAGCCATTGCCACGCTGAAGACCAGCTGATCTATGCCGCCAGCGGGGTAATGCGCGTCAGCAGCGCGGGAGGCGACTGGGTGATCCCCGGCGGGCATGCACTGTGGGTGCCTGCCGGGGTCAGCCACGCCATCCGCATGCAGGGCGTGGTAAGCATGCGCACGTTGCTGCTCGACGCCGGCATCCCGTGCTGCCAGGTCATCGTGGTATCCGGCTTGCTGCGCGAACTGATCCTGGCCGCGTCACGCATGCTCGACCGGCGTGACGGCGAGCATGCGCGGGCATTGATCCTGAACGAGTTGTCCGCCGCTCGGCGCATCCATGCCTTCGTGCCCACGCCCTCGCACCCGCGCTTGCGTGCCTGGTGCGAGGGCTTTCTCCAGTACCCGGCCCAGGACCTGACGCTGGCGCAGTGTGGCGCGCAGTTGAACCTGAGTGCGCGCAGCGTGGCGCGGCTGTTTCAACGCGAACTGGGCATGTCGTATGGCGAGTGGCGCGCCCGCGCGCGGGTAATGCTCAGCCAGCAATGCCTGGCGCAGGGTCAGCCGATCCTCAACGTGGCGCTGGAGCACGGTTACCAAAGTGCAAGCGCGTTCACCGCCATGTTCAAGCGCATCCTCGGCTACGCGCCGAGTGACTGGCAGCACAACCTCACACGCGGCCACTGAACAGCAGGTTGTCCCGCTTGCGCGCAGGCTTGTCCTGCTTGCGACAGCGCCGCTTCCCCGTCCCTGGTTAACCTCGCATCACCCTCTTCAAGTGGCCTGTGTGATGCCTTTACTGCACTTTTCTCCCTTCGCTGCCCGGCTGGGCGCCACGCTCGCCGTGCTCGGTGCCCTCACGGCGTGCACGCGGCAGCCGGCCCCCGCCGCGCCGCCACCCGTGCTGCAGGCAAACCCGCTGGCAGACCTGCCGGCGGGGGTCAGCCAGCAGCCGTTACCCGCGCAATGGTGGGCGCTGTTCCAGGACCCGCAACTCAACCACTGGGTACAGCTGGCCCTGGCGCATAACCAGGACCTGGCCCAGGCAGACGCCACTGTGCAGGCCATGCTGGCGGGTATCGGTGAATTCGACGCGCGCCGCTGGCCCGCCACTGCAGTGGAGGTTGGCGCAACCTATGGCAAGAGCGCCGATGACCAGACCCTGGCCGAGGCCACTGACAGCCATGCGCCGTCACAATGGCAATTCAGCCCCGGCATCGAGCTGGCCTACCAGGTGGATGTCTGGGGCCAGGTACGTGCGGCCATCGAGCGTGCCCGGGCTCAAGCCGATGCCAGCGCTGCAGCACGGGACCTGGTACGCCTGCAGGTGGTCACCCAGACCAGCCGCGCCTACCTGGCTCAATGCGTGTATGGCGCACGCCTGGCCCAGGCCAGGCAGTCGTTGCAAAGCCTCGAGCGCAGCGTGCAATTGAGTGAACGCCAGCAACAGGCCGGCGTGGCAACGGCGCTCGACAGCGAGCGCCTGCTGGGCTTGCGTGAGCAGGTGCGGGCGCAACTGCCGATGCTCGTTGCCAGGCGGCAAATGGCGCTCTACGAACTGGCCATGCTCAGTGGCCAGGCGGCTGCGGCACCGGTAGGCGACTGCAGCGCCATCCCCACGGTGTCGGTGCCGCTACCGCTTGGCGATGGGTGGCGCCTGCTCGAGCGAAGGCCGGATCTGCGCCAGGCAGAACGGGAACTGCGCGCTGCTGCGCTGGAGACCGAAATCGCCCGGGCGGACCTGTACCCGAAGGTCAGCTTCGGCGCCTCGTTGACCTCCTCCGCCGCTCACCTGGCCGACCTCGGCGACAGCCGCGCAGTGATGTTCGGGATCGGCCCGCTGATTCACTGGCAGTTTCCCAACCTGAAGGCCAATCGCGCGCGCGTTGGCAAGGCCCGAGCATTGCAGCAGGCGCAGGTCGCCCGCTACCAGGGCGTGGCATTGAATGCGCTGAAGGACGTGCGCCAGGCGCTGGCGGGTTACGCCGGTGAGCGGCAGCGCCTGCAGGCACTGGAGGCAGCGCTTGGCCATAGCCAGCGGGGCTTTGCCCTGGCCCAGAACAACTACCGCGCTGGCACGGCTGACGGCCTGGCATTGCTCGACAGCGAACGCGAACTGATCCGCCTGCGCGCCAGCCAGGTCGAGGCCCAAGGGCGCCTGGCGCAGGCACAGGTCAATCTGTTCCGCGCGCTAGGTGGTCGGTGGTAGCGCGCAGCAACAACCCACAGGGACCGCGCTGGGCCGAGAGCCTTTTCAATGATCAGGGGGTCGCTGCCCTGTAACAAACGCCAAGGCCAGCGCGGTCCCTGTGGGAGATTCTATGGTTCCTGGCAAGGGTAGCCGGAGCATCTTCAGCGCCTGTGAGATCGAGCGCCGCCCGCGCGGCGCAATCGCGAGCTGCGCTCGCTCCTACGTTTGTTTCGGGCCAGTAACGCCTGTGACAGGCACGCGCGGCCGCCTTGTTTGTACGGCGCGATATTGAGGCATGCACCAAGGCGTTCGCGCGCGAATCCCACAGGAATAATTGGCCCGAAACAAACGTAGGAGCGAGCGCAGCTCGCGATTGCGCCGCGCGGGCGGCGCTCGCTCTAACAGGCGCTGCCATACCTTGTGGCAAACACCTGTCAGCCCTAAGGCGATCCCTGTGGGCTTGCCGGCGATGGGCTGCGCAGCAGCCCCAACATCAGAAATGGAAACCGAACATGAATGCCGCCGTAGAACAGAACGCTCCCGCCGAAGCAGCACAGCAAGCCAGCACCAGACCCCGCCGCCGCCAGGCCTGGATCGCCGGCGGCAGCCTGGCGGCCGTCACGGTGCTGGCCTTCGCCAGCTACTGGCTCACCACCGGCCGCTACCTGCAGACCACCGACGATGCTTATGTCCGTGCCGATTGGGTGGCACTGAGCCCGCGCGTTGCCGGCTATGTTGCCAAGGTGGAGGTGGCGGACGACCAGCCAGTCCAGGCCGGCGATGTACTGGTACGGCTGCAAGACCAGGACTACCGCGCGCGTGTCGAGCAGGCCCAGGCCAGCGTGGCCGAAGCCCAGGCAGCACTGGCCGCCGCACAGGCAGGCCAACAGCTGGCGGCCGAGCGCATCAACCAGCGCCAGCACGCCATCCAGCAGGCTGAAGCGACCGTGCGCAGCGCCACCGCCGAACGCCAACGCACTGCCCTGGACGTGCAGCGCTACCGCGGCCTGGTACGCGATCAAGCGGCCACCGCGCAGCGGCTGGAAAGTGCCAACGCCCAGGCGGCCCAGGCACAAGCGGCGCTGCAAGGGGCCCAGGCCGCGCTGCGCGAACAACGCGCTCAACTGGCCATGGACAGGGCCCGCTCTACCCAGGCCGACGCCGAGCTGCAACAGCGCGCAGCCGCCTTGGCCCACGCCCAGGCTCGCCGGCAACTGGCCAGCCAGGACCAGCACGACACCGTGATTCGCGCCCCGCTCGCTGGCATCGTGGGCCAACGCCGCGTGCGTGCTGGCCAGTACGTGGTGCCCGGCCAGCCGCTGCTGGCAGTGGTGCCGGTACAGCAGGCCTATGTGGTCGCCAACTACAAGGAAACCCAACTGGCCCGCATGCGCCCCGGGCAATCCGTGGAAATCCGCGTCGACAGCTTTGCCGGCCAGCCACTGCACGGCCGTGTGGCCAGTTTCTCCCCCGCCTCGGGCAATGTCTTCGCCCTGCTGCCGTCGGACAACGCCACTGGCAACTTCACCAAGATCGTCCAGCGCTTCCCGGTGCGCATCCTGCTCGACCCAGCGCCCGCAGGCCCGCAGCTGCTGCCGGGCATGTCGGTGGTGAGCATCGTCGACACCCGCCACGCCGAGGTTGCCGATGGCCACTGAGCAACCCGTCTCGTTGCGCGCCTGGGTCGCCGTGCTCGGCGGCCTGTTCGGCTGCTTCATGGCCGGCATGAACGTGCATGTCACCAGCGCCGCGCTGCCGGAAATCCGTGGCTCGCTGGGGGCCAGCTTCGAGGAAGGCTCATGGATCTCTACCGCCTACCTGGTGGCGGAAATCGTCATGATCCCGCTGACCGCGTGGCTGGTCGAAGTGTTTTCGCTGCGCCGGGTGATGTGGACCGGCTCGCTGATCTTCCTGCTGGCCTCGGTGGCCTGCTCATGGGCCCCCAACCTGGAAACGATGATCACCCTGCGCGTAGTACAGGGCGCGGCCGGCGCGGTGCTGATCCCGCTGTCGTTCCAGTTGATCATCACCGAGCTGCCAGCCAGCAAGATGGCCATGGGCATGGCGCTGTTCAGCCTGGCCAACAGCGTGGCACAGGCGGCCGGGCCGTCGATTGGCGGCTGGCTGACCGACGCCTATTCATGGCGCTGGATCTTCTACCTGCAACTGTTCCCGGGTATCGCCCTGCTGTTCGCCATCGCCTGGTCGATCGACGCCAGGCCGATGCAACTCGCGCTGCTGCGCAAGGGCGACTGGCTGGGTATCGCGGCCATGGTGATCGGCCTGGGTGGCTTGCAGATCGTGCTGGAAGAAGGCGGCAGGCTGGACTGGTTCGGCTCATCGTTCATCGTTGGCATGAGCGCGATCGCCGGAATTGCCCTGGTGGTGTTCGTGGTTACCCAACTGCGCGGCCAGCGCGCTTTCATCAATTTGCGCTTGCTGGGGCGTTACAACTTCGGCGTCGCCAGTGTGGCCATGTTCATCTTCGGCGCGGCAACCTTCGGCCTGGTGTTCCTGGTGCCCAACTACCTGTCGCAACTGCAGGGCTTCAGCGCCCACGACGTGGGTGTAGCACTGATCGCCTATGGCGTGGTGCAGTTGCTGCTGGCGCCCATGATGCCGCGGCTGATGGGCTGGACCAGCGCCAAGTTCATGGTCGTCAGCGGTTTCCTGATCATGGCCGTGGGTTGCTGGCTGGGGGCAAGCCTGAGCGCCGACAGTGCCGACAACGTGATCATCCCATCCACTGTGGTACGTGGCATCGGCCAGCCGTTCATCATGGTAGCGTTGTCGGTGCTGGCGGTGGCCGGGCTGGACAAGCGTGAAGCCGGGTCGGCGTCGGCCGTGTTCTCGATGCTGCGCAACCTGGGGGGCGCGGTAGGGACGGCCGGGTTGACCCAACTGGTGGCCACCCGCGAGCGTTTCCACAGCGAACGCATCCACGAGCAGGTCAGCGTGTTCGAGCCGGGCATGCAGGAACGCATCAACCACACGGTGCAGAGCTGGTTGCCGCAGCAGCAACAGGCGCTGGAGGGGTTGGCGGCAACCATTCGCCGCGAAGCGTACCTGATGGCCTACAGCGACGCATTCTACCTGGCGTGCCTGGCCTTGCTCGGGTGCGCCCTGGCGGCGATGCTGTTGCGGGCCAGGCAGAACACCTGAAAAGCGTCAGCGGGCCTCGTGGATGCTGGGCTGCACCGCCAGGTGCAGTCTGCTCGCCGACCACCCGGCACAGGTCGCTGGTACACTCTGGGCCGACGACAGGTGCGAGACAGAACACAGGTATGAACCCTACGCGCTATGCCACTGTGGCCAAGGACTTGATGGCAGGCATTGCCAGTGGCCGCTATCCGGTGGGCAGCCTGCTGCCAACCGAGCACGAGCTGTGCGACCTTTACGGTGTGAGCCGGCACACGGTACGTGCCGCGATCGACCAGTTGCTCGGCCAGGGGCTGGTATCGCGACGCAAGCGCGTCGGCACACGGGTCGAGGCCAGCAGCCCCCGCGGGGGCTACACGCAGTCGCTGGCCAGCGTCGCCGACCTGGCACAGCTGGCGCCAGATCAGCGCTGGCAGATCCGCGATGTGCAGCACTTCGTTGCCGACCTGGGCCAGGCGGCACGGCTGGGGCTGGTGCCGGGTGAGCACTACTTTTGCCTGTCGAGCATCGCCGTGGCGCAGGCTGCGCCGCCGCTATGCTGCACCCAGGTCTATGCACAGCGGGACTACGGCGAAGTCATCGAACTCGCCCGCGAGCAGCCCGAACAGCCGATTGCCAGGCTGATCGAGCAGCATTACGGCCGCGCGATCGCGGTGATCGACCAGCAAGTACGGGCGGTAGCGCTGAAGGCAAAGCTGGCCCACGCGCTGAAGGCGCAGGTGGGTTCGGCGGGGTTGCAGATCATTCGCCACTACCGCGAAGAGAACGGCGACCTGATGGCCGTGGCCGAGACGATCCACCCGCATGACCGTTTTACCCTGATTACCCAGTTGCGCCGGGATCGCTCAGCGGGGTAACCCGTTTCAAAACCTCAGGCGCCGTTACGGCGCTCAACCCAAGGCAAGGTCGACAGGCATGGCAGCAGACAACACGCGGATGCTTACAGTGGGCGAAGTCGCCAAGCGCAGCGGTGTGGCAGTGTCAGCGCTGCACTTTTATGAAGCCAAGGGGCTGATCGCCAGCGTTCGTACGGCGGGCAACCAGCGCCGCTACCCTTCGCTGGTACTGCGCACCCTGGCGATCATCAAGGTGGCACAGCGCACCGGTATCGCACTGGAGGAAATCCGCCAGGCATTGAGCCGCTATGCGCCCAACAGCAAGCTGACCGCGGCGCAGTGGGGCGAAATGTCGAGCGCCTGGCGCGAAGACCTGAATGCACGCATCCGTACCCTGGAGGCGCTGCGCGACAGCCTCGACAACTGCATTGGCTGCGGCTGCCTGTCACTGCAGGACTGCCCCCTGCGCAACCCCGGGGATGTGCTGGCCAAGGAAGGGAGCGGCGCGCGGATTCTGGAAAAGAAGGCGCGCTAGCCTCGTCCACTCACGCCACGTGCGATTCCTTGCAGGGGCGTGTGGCTTGAAGGTGATGAGTAGTTGGAACCATTACCGCCCTTCACCTCCCTAACCCTGTGCTATCAACCCAAAGCCGCTTACAGGAAGGAATATAGCCATCATGAAACGCGAACAGATCGAAGGTGTTGCCGAGAACCTTGCGGGCAAGGCGCAAAGCGCTGTAGGCCGGCTGGTCGAAGACCCGGCGCTGGAAGCCGAAGGCGATGCGCGTCAGGCGGCAGGCCAGGTGACTAAGACCTATGGTGATGCCGTGGACACGGTGACTTCGTTCGTCAAGGAAAAGCCTATCGCCGCACTGGCCATCACCGCCGCCGTCACACTGGTGATTTCTCGCCTGCTGCGCCGTTGACCCGGGGCGCAACAGGCGCTTAAGGGCCGGACATGTCGTCCGGCCCACGCCATCACCGCTGGCGATATCGGAGCCAAGACAAAGGTGCAATACCTGTGGGAGCGGGCATGCCCGCGAACACCGGCCCAGCCGGTGCCATGCAGCGCGCTGGTTTATTCGCGGGCTCGCCCGCTCCCACAGGGGTCGCATCAGGGCTGGCAGTTGTTGGCCAGAGGGCGCTGAAGAGGCTGGGGCGAGCGACCTGCGGTGTTAGTCATTCTTGCCCAACATGTACTGGTCAAAATGCTTGATATGCTCGTCCAGGTTATCTTCGAGCATCATCCGGTACTGCTCGCAGAAGTATTTCAGGATCTCGTCCCGCGCAGCGCCCAGTTCGGCGCCGCTCTTGAAGCTGCGGGCGCTCATCCAGGCGCTGAAGCGCGCGGCACCGAAGGTCAGCGAGGCGCTTACCTTGCCCAGGTCCTCGACCCTGTCGATCTGCTGGTTGGCCAGTTCTATGTGCGCATCGGCACGGTCGTAGAAGGCCTGGTCGGTAGCTTGGGTCATGGCGGTTCACCTGGTTGTGCAAGACGAGCGAAAGGCCAAGCCTTGCATGTCGCGGCGCATACGTGCAAGGCTGAAAAAGGATTACCAAAGTCGAAAAAGGACTCACAGTACCTCATGCTCGGAATCACACGTATCCATCGCTATTTGCGCCCACTGCCTGCAAAACCGACTGCAGCCAGTGGGCGTGACCTCAAGGCCAAACGTGCCGCCCGCCTCGCTTCCAGGTTCGCCAACCTGCTGTGCACCCCCCGCTCCATCCCGCCCTACCTCTGCGTCACCCCCCAGCGCCCTCCTGTCGACCGCGTGCCTCCTACCTGACTGCCATTGCTGCAGCTCGCACGCCATGCTCGCCTGTTGCAGGCGGGATGTACGACCCACCGACAAGGGGCAACAACCCATGCTTTTCTTTCACGGCAAACGCATCTTCAGCGCTATCTTCGATATGGATGGCACCCTCTTCGACACCGAACGCCTGCGCTTCAAGACCCTCAAGCAAGCGTCGCTGGAAATCTTCGGCAAGCCGCTGGGCGAGCACACACTGCTCGGCTCTCTGGGCCTGAGCGCGAAAAAAGCCGAAGCCTTGGCCAAGGCGCATAACGGCGCAGACTTCCCCTATGCCGCCATCCGCCGGCGCGCCGATGAACTGGAGCTGGAGTACGTGCGCAATCACGGCGTGCCGATCAAGCCCGGCCTGCTGGAGGTGCTGGAGCGCCTGCGCAAGGCCGGCTTGACCATGGCCGTGGCCACCTCCAGCCGCCGCGCCATCGCCGAGGAATACCTGATCAACGCCAATGTGCTGAAGTACTTCGACATCACCGTGTGTGGCGATGAAGTCAGCCAGGGCAAACCCCACCCGGAGATTTTCCTGAAGGCCGCCCGCGCACTCAACTGCACGCCAGCGCAGTGCTTCATGGTCGAGGATTCGGAAAACGGCATGCTGTCGGCCATGCGTGCCGAGGGCCAGGCGATTCTGATCGAAGACATCAAGCCACCTGCCGCCGACATCAAGGCCGGCGCACTCAAGGCTTACCACAGCATGCCGGAGTTCCTTGCCGACCTGAATGCATGCGTGCCCGAGCTGGGCATGCCCGCGCTCAGCGAACCCTTCCCGGCGTCGTTGAACCAATTCCGTGTCGGTATTCATGGCTTTGGCGCCATCGGCGGCGGCTACCTGACCCAGGTGTTTTCCCATTGGGACGGCTACACCCGGCCCTGCGAAATCATCGCCGCTACCCGCTCACGCATGCTGCGCGAGAGCGTGAGTGCCTTCGGCAGCTACAGCGTGCGCTATGGCAGCACCTCGTTCGACCAGACCATCGACAATGTGCGCATGATCGACCTGGACGATGAACAGGCGGTGATCGCCATGTACAACGATGCCGAGATCATCGGCCTGAGCCTGCCTGAACAGGCCATTCGCAACCAGGCCAGGGTAATTGCCCAAGGCCTGCTGCAGCGCTTCGAGCGCCGCGGCCGCGAACTGACGTTGCTGATCGTGCTGAACAAGGTGGGTAGTGGCGCGTTCGTGCGCCGGCATGTGCAAGCCGAGCTGGCAACCTTGTGCCCGCCGGCAATCTGCGAGCAGGTAATGCTCAAGACCCATTTCGCGGAAACGGTAGTCAGCCGCATCGTTTCCAAGCTGAGCAACGATGCGCTGGTGCGGCAATTGCGGATCAAGTCGCAGATGTTTCGCAACAGCCTGGAAGAAGAGCCTGCCGCACCGCGCAGTGCCTCGGCGCCGCCGGCTGAATACGAGCGATTGCTCGGGCATTTCAGGCCATTTGCGCAGCCCAGCAGCGCCATGAGCCAACTGCACCTGGTGCTGTTCAACAGCGAAGCCGACATGCCGTTGTATGTCGAGCGCGGCAGCGACCTGCTCGAACGCCTGCGCCAAGTGCACACAGTGCCGGACATTGCCCAGATCCAGGTCATCAAGAACCGCCTGTGGAACGGCCCGCACGCGATCATTGCCTGGTACGCCAGCCTGCTGGGCCATGCCTGGGTGGGCCAGGGCATGGGCGACGCCCGCGTCAATGCCCTGGCCGAGCGGCTGATACGCCAGGAAGTGGCGCCCGCCCTGGAAGCGGAGTACCCGCAAATGAGCGAGGTGATCAGCCGGTTCGCCGACGCCTTTCTGGCGCGCTGCAAAACCTCGTTCAAGGACCCGTGCGCCCGCGTCGGCCGCGACCCGCTGCGCAAACTGCAGCGCAATGAACGTATCCTCAGCAGCATCGAGCTGGCCGGCAGGCACGGCATCGACACCCCGGCCCTGGCCTTTGGCGCGGCATTGGCCATTCACCACGCCCTGCGCTGCGACGATGCGAAGAACCTGGACGCCCAGGCGATCAGGCAAGTGTACCTGGACCATGATCACAGCGTCGAGGCTGTGCTGACCTACCAGGGCATCTGCAACGGCAAGCGCTTCCCGGCCTTGAACCCGCTCAGCGACGCGCCGCTGATCAATGCCATTGCCGAGGCCTTCCGGCAATACCAGCACGCGCACCCGGCCCCGCTGCCCGCTTCGCGCTGCATAGGCGCGTAACGCGCGCCTTTTTGCCGCGGCGCCAGCTGCGAACACCGGCCCGGCCGGTGTAAGCGCCTGCGCCGCGCGCTTTGCCAACGCCCCCTCGCGCACCTCCTTGCCGCCCGGCCCGCCACCTCTGGAGCCCCACTGCAGGCTGATTGTGTCATTCCCTGCTTGATAATGACACAAGGTGTCATTATGATCGCCGTGTGTCCTGGCGACCTCCCTGTGTCGCTCAGCAATTCACCGCCCTTTCCTGCAGGTACCGCCCATGACGACCACCATGCACGCCCCCAAGGACCAACTGGTCAAGCACGCCCAGCAGCAGATGCTGACGGCCCTGGCCGACAACACCTACAGTACCCGGCAAAAGCTGGCCCTCACCTGCCGCATCCTCTTCGACGGCGGCCACGACTCGGGGCTGGCCGGGCAGATCACCGCCCGCGCCCAGGAGCCTGGCACCTATTACACCCAGCAACTGGGCCTGGGCTTCGACGAAATCGCCGCCTCCAACCTGCTGGTGGTGGACGAAGACCTGACCGTGCTGCAAGGCCGTGGCATGGCCAACCCGGCCAACCGTTTCCACAGCTGGCTCTACCGCGCCCGGCCTGACGTCAACTGCATCATCCACACCCACCCGCTGCACAGCGCCGCCCTGTCGATGCTGGAGGTACCGCTGGCCATCTCGCACATGGACCTGTGCCCGCTGTTCGACGATTGCGCCTTCCTCAAGGACTGGCCTGGTGTGCCGGTAGGCAATGAAGAAGGCGAAATCATCGCGGCGGCCATCGGCGACAAGCGCGCGATCCTGCTTTCCCACCATGGCCTGCTGATCGCTGGCGGCTCGATCGAAGAAGCCTGCGTGCTTGCCCTGCTGTTCGAGCGGGCCGCCAGGATGCAGCTGCTGGCCATGGGGGCCGGTGACATCCGCCTCATCCCCGAAGCCCTGGGCAAGGAAGCCCACGACTGGATCTCCACCCCTAAGCGTCATGGCGCCGCGTTCAGCTATTACGCGCGGCGTGCCTTGCGGGCCCACGGCGACTGCCTGGCCTGACTCGAAGCTGTACTCTTCCCTCAACAACGGCAAAGGTGCCTGGTCATGCCTACACCTGTAATTCGCGGCGTCATCGGCTACACCATCACTCCCTTCTCAGCAGACGGCACACTCGACCTGGAGGCTTTGGGCACGTCCATCGACCAATTGATCAAGCACGGCGTGCACGCCATCGCGCCGCTGGGCAGCACCGGCGAAGGGGCCTACCTGAGCGACAGCGAATGGGAAAGCGTGGTGCGCTTCAGCCAGGCGCGCATCGCCGGGCGCTTACCCAGCGTGGTAAGCGTCTCCGACCTGACCACCGCACGCACCGTGGAGCGTGCGCGCCTGGCGCAGGCATGCGGCGCCACGGCGGTCATGGTGCTGCCCGTTTCGTACTGGAAACTCACCGAAGCCGAAGTGGTGGCCCACTACAAGGCCGTCGGCGCCGCCATCGACATCCCGATCATGCTTTACAACAACCCGGGCACCAGCGGCACCGACCTATCGGTGGAACTGATCCTGCGCATCCTCGCCGAGGTGCCGAATGTGACCATGGTCAAGGAAAGCACCGGTGACATTCAGCGCATGCACCGCCTGTTCCAGGCCAGCAAGGGTCAGGTAGCGTTCTACAACGGTTGCAACCCACTGACACTGGAGGCCCTTGTGGCAGGCGCGAGCGGCTGGTGCACCGCCGCGCCCAACCTGATCCCGGCATTGAACCTGGCATTGTGGGACGCCGTGCAGCAAGGCCAACTGGCCGAAGCCCGCACGCTGTTCTACCGCCAGTACGAACTGCTGGAATACATCACCCGCCGCGGCCTGCCCACCACCATCAAGGCCGGCCTGAAGCTGCTGGGCCAGGATGTCGGCGCGCCCCGCCTGCCGTTGCAGGCGCTGGATGCGCAAGGCAGCGACTATCTGAAAAACCTGCTGACCGAACTGGCTGCCTGACCCTCGACAGCGCAGCCCTGTAAGCGCGGGTTACCCGCGCAACAGGCAACGCGCTGGGTGGCGGGATCGCTGCCAGCGTTTGCATGGCCGCCTTCGGGCGCTGCGCAGCGACGCCCGCCACGCGGGCATTCCATCCCCTTGCCGTGCGCCAGGCGCGCACGCTGTCTACAGGTCCCGACATGCGCTACGTTGCTGCCCCCAAGCTGCTGACCCAGGTTGCCGCCGTGCATTTCGTCAGCCATGTGCACATCATGCTGATCCCGGCACTGCTGCCAGTGCTGCCCTCCCTGCTGGGGGTCGGTTTCGTCGAACTCGGCGTGGCCTTGGCGGTGTTCAATATCGTCTCTGCCCTGGTGCAGGCCCCGCTGGGTCATGCCGTCGACCACTTTGGCGCGCGCAAGGTGCTCAAGGCCGGGCTGCTGTTGGGCAGCCTCAGTTTCCTGCTGCTGGCCGCCAGCCCCGGCCATGCGGTGTTGCTGGTGAGCATGGCGCTGGCCGGCCTGGCCAATGGGGTATACCACCCGGCCGACTATGCGCTGCTGGCCAAGGGTATCGAGCCAGACCGGCTGGGGCGGTCATTCTCCATTCATACCTTCGCCGGCTTTCTCGGCTCGGCGGTAACCCCGGCAATATTCCTCGGTATCGCTGCCGTGTTGGGCACACGGGCAGCCCTGGCGACGGGCGCAGTGTTCGGCGCTGCTGCGCTGCTGTTGATATCGCTGCCAGGCAGCGGGGTGTACCGGGTAACGGAGATGGGCAACCCGGGCAATGCCGGCGCGCCGCCGGCAAACGGCCGAGTGCGCTTGTTCACCCCCATGATCGGCGTGCTGACAGTGCTGTTCATATTGCTCAACCTGAGCACCAGTGCCATCGAGAAATTCTCCGTTGCCGCACTGGTGCAAGGCCAAGGCCTGACCTTGGCCTGGGCCAATACCGCGCTTACCGCCTTCTTGCTCTGTAGCGCCGCAGGGGTGCTGTGTGGCGGTGCCCTGGCCGACCGTACCCGCCGGCATGGCCTGGTGGCGGCGCTGGCTTTCGCCCTGGCTGCAGTGCTGACCGCCGTGGTGGCCCTGGGTGTGCTGCGCGAATGGGCATTGGTGGTGGTGCTGGGCAGCATCGGCCTGCTGACCGGAATGATCGCCCCGTCGCGGGATATGCTGGTAAAAGCGGCCGCGCCCAAGGGTGCCGAAGGCAAGACCTTCGGGCTGGTCTCGACCGGGTTCAACATCGGTGGCGCCGTCGGGCCAGTGGCGTTCGGCTGGATGCTCGACCGGGGGCTGCCAAATGGCATTTTCGTTGCTTCGGTAGCGTTCATGGTGCTGACGGTGGCGCTGACCGTGGCGCAGGAGGGGTATATGGCCCGAAAACGCAGGAACGCGCAGCTATGAATGAATGGGGTGGCGAACCCCTGCCACCCCAGGCGCATTCACCCCACCGGATTCCCATGCACCACCCGCCCTGCCACCCCTGGCCGGTTGACAAACAACACATCCAGCACGCTGTTACGCAACCCTTTCAGCGCATTCCAGTTCGCCGAAGCGTGCACATACTTGTCGCGCAATAACCGCTGCTCTTGCTCGCTCAGCGCCAATTGCCCGGTTTCGCCCAAAGCGAAGCCATGCAGTTTTGCGCTGATCACCTGCAATTCAGCCGGCAAACGGTGCTCCGCCTGGCCGCCCAACGGCGCAAACGGCACGCCAGCCCGTACCGCCAGCTCGCGCATCACGCTCAGGTAGACACGCGACAGGTGCCCGGCCACCTCCCGCTCGCGGGCTACTGCTGCGTAGACTTGCTTCTCTGCTTCACGCGGGTGGCCGCCAGCGATCGGCTCCTCCCAGGTGATCACCCGTGGCCGGGGTTCCCCCATGTCGGCAAAATCCGTCGCCAACAGGCCCTGCATCACGGCATGCACGCGGCACTGCCCGGCAGGCGTCGCCACCGGCACGCGCTGGGATTGCGGTTTGCACAACAGCACCTGTTCCCATGTGGTTTCCGGGTAGCCGCCACCGATAGTCGAGTGCACACCCGGCAGCACTATGTCGTGGCCACTGCTCACCAGCGGGAAATTATGCCGCCGCTCATCCCGCGCGACCAGTTGTACCACCTGCCGGGCAATACCCGCCCCCAGGCCCAGGCGCAAGCCACCGTGGCGCTCGTCGGTGGGGTCGAAGTCGCCCTGCAACGGCGCGATGATCGCGGCCACCGTGTCGAACAAGCCCATGAAGTTGATCGCGATGTCACACGCCACCGGCAACAATTGCCCGGCACCGTCGTGCAACAGGTTGGCCAGGTGGCGTACCGCCGCCGCCCCACGGCTGAAGCCGAACAAGTCGAACTCCAGGCGTGCCGGCACACACTGCGGGTGCGCCTGGCACCAACCCTGCAGTTGCCCGGCAATCACCTGCAACGCCTCGGCTACCCGGGCTTCCACGCCCGTGCGGCCACGCCCGGTGGCAGAGGCATACACCGGATCGGTTTCACCGGCCAAGGTGCCGATGCCTTCCATGTAGCATTTGAAAAAGACCTGGCGCGCCTCGCCATCGGCCGCTTGCGCCGGGTACAACGCATGCAGCAGGGCTACGTTGCTCAGCGCATTGGCATAACTGCCGCCGTGCCCCGCCAATGCCGTGGCGTTGTGCTGATTGTTACCGGTGCCATCGAAGAACACCCCGAAACGCAGGGTTACCCGCCGAGGGGTCGGCGTACCGCCGTTGCTCGCTACCATCTTCGTGCCTTGTGCTTGACCCAAAAGCACAAGCAGGCGCCAGTACGCCGTCAGGCAACATCAGGCAATCGCCAAGCCTTCGTGAGAGTTTTCCATACCCCAGGCCCGCTGCAGCGATAAATTTACCCCGTGCCATTAGTCGCCGCCCCCCCGGATGGATTAAAGTATCAGCCCTTGCCAGGGCAGCTGCCGTCAGCCGCCTCCGGCCCCCTACCAGGAACCGTCGCCGATGGAACACCGTGAAGCGCTGATCGCGCTGCGCACCTTTCTTTCAACCCAGATCCTAGGCCAGGAGAAACTGGTCGAGCGGCTGTTGATCGTGCTGCTGGCAGACGGCCACATGCTGGTCGAGGGGGCGCCCGGGCTGGCCAAGACCAAGGCCATCAAGGAGTTGGCCGAGGGCATCGAAGCGCAGTTCCATCGCATCCAGTTCACCCCCGACCTGCTCCCGGCCGACATCACCGGCACGGAAATCTACCGCCCGGAAACCGGCAGTTTCGTGTTCCAGCAGGGGCCGATCTTCCATAACCTGGTGCTGGCCGACGAAATCAACCGTGCACCGGCCAAGGTCCAGTCGGCACTGCTCGAGGCCATGGCCGAACGCCAGGTCAGTGTGGGCCGCAGCACCTACGACTTGTCGCCCCTGTTCCTGGTCATGGCCACGCAGAACCCGATCGAGCAGGAAGGCACCTACCCGCTGCCCGAAGCCCAGCTCGACCGCTTCCTGATGCACGTGAAAATCGGCTTCCCGGACGCCGCGGTCGAGCGGCGCATCCTGGCACAGGCCCGCGGTGAAGCGCTGGGCGGCGAAGTGAAACCCGAACGGCGGGTCAGCCAGCAGGCGATCTTTGCCGCGCGCAAGGAAATCCTCAACCTGTACATGGCCGATGCCGTCGAGGAGTACCTGGTGCAGCTGGTCATGGCCACCCGCACCCCGGCCAAATTCGATACCGAGCTGGCCGACTGGATCGCCTATGGCGCCAGCCCGCGCGGTTCCATTTCGCTGGACCGCTGCGCACGTGCCCACGCCTGGCTGGCCGGGCGCGACTTCGTCAGCCCCGAAGACATCCAGGCGGTGCTGTTCGACGTGCTGCGCCACCGCATCATCCTCTCCTTCGAAGCCGAGGCCGCGGGGATCGACCAGGACCGCGTGGTCCAGCGCATCCTCGACGTCGTCGCCGTTGCCTGACCCCATGCCCACTGCGCACCTGGCCGAACCCGGCATCCGCATCGGCCTCGCCGAGCTGATCGACATGCGCCACCGCGTGCGCGAAATCCAGCTGTTTTCCAAGCCCGGCCAACGCAGCCCGCTGGTCGGCCTGCACCATTCCAAGCTGCGCGGGCGCGGTGTGGACTTCGACCAGGTGCGCGTGTACCAGGCCGGCGACGACGTGCGCAACATCGACTGGCGGGTGACCGCACGCACCCAGGAGCCCCACACCAAGCTGTTCCACGAAGAACGCGAACGGCCTATCTTCATCCTGGTCGAGCAGAGCCAGCGGCTGTTCTTCGGCTCGGGCCTGATGTTCAAGTCGGTGCTCGCCGCCCAGGCCGCCGCCTTGTTTGGCTGGGCCGCGCTGGCCCATAACGACCGCATCGGCGGCCTGGTGTTCGGCGACAACGAGCACCACGAAATCAAGCCCCGGCGCAGCAAACAGAGCCTGCTGCAGTTGCTCAACCGCATGGCCAAGGTCAACCAGGCGCTGCACACCGAGGCGGTTGCCGGGGCCGACAGCCTTGGCCTGGCCCTGCGCCGCGCCCGCGAAGTGCTGCGCCCGGGCAGCCTGGCCATCGTGATCTGCGACGAGCGTTCGCTCAGCGCCCAGGTGGAGCAGCACCTGGCCATGCTGTCCCGGCATTGCGACCTGCTGCTGCTGCCGGTGTCCGACCCACTCGACCATGCCCTGCCGGCCGCTGGCCTGCTGCGTTTTGCCCAACGCAGCGCGCAGCTGGAGCTCGACACCCTCGACGCCAACCTGCGCCAGGCCTACCGCCAGCAGGCCGAAGCCCGCATCGAGCGCTGGGAGCTGCTGGCGCAAAAGCTGCGGGTGCTGCTGATGCCGCTGAGCACGCAAAGTGAAATGATCGAGCAATTGCGCGAATACCTGAGCGCACAGCGCCCGCGGAGCGCGTCATGAACCCGCTCGATCAGTTGCAACCGCTGATCGAACCGGCGCCCATCGGCCTGTGGCCGCCGGCACCCGGCTGGTGGGCATTGCTGGTCATCCTGCCAGTGCTGGGCTGGGGCCTGTGGCGGCTGCGGCACTGGCGCCCGCGCAAGCGCCGTGTCGTACGCGCCGAGCAACCGCTGGACCCGGTGCGGGTAGAAGCGCTGGCCGAGCTGGCACGCCTGCCACGCCCCTACGACGGCGCCCCCGCCGGCGCCTGGCTGCAACAGATCAACGCCCTGCTCAAGCGCCTGTGCCGCAGCCACTACCCGGGCGCCAATAGCCACACCCTCAACGGCCGCCAGTGGCTGGCATTTCTCGACAACCGCTGCCCCGCAGCCGGCCTCACACGCTGGATGGTGCTGGTCGAAGGCGCCTATAAACCCGAGTGCAAACTCGACGACAAGGCCATCGCCGGGCTGAGCCAAGCCGTCGAAACCTGGATCCGCAAGCATGTTTGAACTGGCCTGGCCGTGGGTCTTTGCCCTGTTGCCGCTGCCGTGGCTGGCGCGCCTGCTGCTGCCCGCCGCCGACAGCGGCGAACCGGTACTCAAGGTTGGCTTCCTCAACGAACTGGAAGGCCTGGCCGGGCGGCGCGCGCGGCTGAACCTGCCCACCTGGCGCCAGCAAGGGCCATTCGTGGTCATCTGGCTGTTGCTGCTGTGCGCTGCCGCGCGCCCGCAATGGCTCGGTGACCCGTTGCCAGTGGCGGCCAGCGGCCGCGACCTGCTGGTGGCGGTGGACGTGTCCGGGTCGATGGACTTCCCGGACATGCAGTGGAAAAACGAAGACATCAGCCGCCTCGACCTGGTCAAGGCCCTGCTCGGCGATTTCCTGCAGGACCGTGAAGGCGATCGCGTGGGCCTGATCCTGTTCGGCAGCCAGGCCTACCTGCAGGCCCCGCTCACGTTCGACCGGCGTACCGTGCGCACCTTCCTCGACGAAGCGCAAATCGGCATCGCCGGCAAGAACACGGCCATCGGCGACGCCATTGGCCTGGCGGTGAAACGCCTGCGCCAGCGCCCGGCGCAAAGCCGGGTACTGGTGCTGATTACCGACGGTGCCAACAATGGCGGGCAGATCCATCCGCTGACGGCAGCCCGCCTGGCAGCCCAGGAAGGCGTGCGCATCTACACCATCGGCATTGGCGCCAACCCCGAAGCCAGTGGCACCCCAGGCCTGCTCGGCCTCAACCCGAGCCTGGACCTGGACGAAGCCGCACTCAGGGAAATCGGCGAAATCACCCACGGTGCCTACTTCCGCGCGCATGACGGAGCCGAACTGGACGCTATTGGCGACACCCTCGACCAACTCGAACCGGTGGCCCAGCAACCGACCCAGGCCCGCACCGCCCAAGCCCTGTACGCCTGGCCATTGGCCCTGGCACTGCTGCTGAGCGTGCTGCTGGTGGTGGCCGTGCAATGGCCCGACAACCTGATGCAGCGCCTGCTGCGCAAGCCGCGCTTCTTGCAGCCACACCCGGAATGGCGCCAACGCCTGAAGCGCTTGCGCTTGCGGAGGCGGCGATGATCGACCTGTGGCCGCAATGGTTGCGCCCCCTGTGGCTGCTGGCCGTGCCCCTGCTTGGCTGGCTGCTGTACAAGCTGTGGCATCGGCGCAAACGGGCCGGGCGCTGGCAGCTGATCCTGCCGCCGGCATTCCACGCTGTGCTGCTGGGCGGCGGCAACGGCAACACCAGCAAACTGCCGTGGGTGGCGCTGGGGTTGGCCTGGCTATTGGTGATCCTGGCCCTGCTCGGGCCCAGTTGGCAGCGGGTGGAAGAAAACCGCCAGCGCCCGGCCGACCCGCTGGTGATATTGCTGGAGCTGACCCCGCAGATGCTCGCCGAGGACAGCCCGCCCAATCGCCTGGAACAGGCCCGGCGCAAAATCCTCGACCTGCTGGAGCACCGCCGCGACAGCCAGACGGCGCTGGTGGTCTATGCCGGCTCCGCACACACCCTGGTGCCGCTGTCCGATGACCTGGCCACCACGCGCAACCTGCTGGAGGCCATCGACCCGTCGATCATGCCCAAGCCCGGCCAGCGCGCCGACCTGGCCGTGCAGAAGGGCCTGGCCCTGCTGGCCCAGAGCGGGCTCGGCCAGGGCCGCCTGCTGCTGATCGGGTCGTCGCTCAGCGCCCCGGAGCGCCAGGGCATCGCCCAGGCCCTTGGCCGGCAGGGCCCCAGCCTGCTGATGCTGGGTATCGGTAGCCGTGACGGTGCCCCCGTGCGCCAGGCCAATGGCGAATACCTCAAGGATGACCAAGGCGGCATTCTGGTGCCCCGCCTGGACAACGCCAGCCTCAAGGGTTTCATCAACGGCACCGGCGGGCGCTACCGGCATGCGCGTATCGACGACCTGGACCTGCGTGGCCTGGGCCTGTTCGACCAGCCGCGGGCCGGGCGCAACGACGGCCAGACCCTGCAGCTGGACAGCTGGGCCGACCAGGGCTACTGGTTGCTGATTCCGCTGCTGCTGCTGGCCGCGTGTGCCGGCCGGCGCGGTTGGCTGTTCTGCCTGCCGTTGCTGCTGGCCCTGCCCCAGCCCAGCCAGGCTTTCGAGCTCGATGACCTGTGGCTGCGCCCCGACCAGCAAGGCCAACGCCTGCTCGAGCTGAACCGCCCAGCCAGCGCGGCTCGGCACTTCCATGACACGCAGTGGCGCGGCCTGGCGCTGTACCAGGCCGGCGACTACGCGGGTGCGGCCGAGGCATTTTCCCAAGGCGACACGGCCGCCGACCACTACAATCGAGGCAATGCACTGGCCCGTGCCGGTGAGCTGGAAGCGGCCCTGGACGCCTACGAGCAGGCGCTGGAGCGCGAACCCGATCTGCAAGTGGCACTGGACAACCAGGCATTGGTGCAACAGCTGCTGCAACAGCGCCAGGCCAAGGCCGAGGAACAACCGCCCGGTAACGATGCCCAAGGCACGCCCGGCAGCGACACCGAAGGCAACAGCAGTTCGGCCAGCAGCGCCGCCCAGGGCACCCCCGGCGGTGATGAACAAGCCAGCGCCGAGCAGCCTGGCGAAAGCAGCAGCAACAGCCAGGGTGCACCGGGTAATCAGCCGGGTGCCGATGAGGGCGTCATCCAGCCGCCCCAGCGCCCGGTGTCGACCAGCCTCGACGCCGAACAGCGCCAAGCCCTGGAACAATGGCTGCGGGAGATCCCCGATAACCCGGCGGAGCTGCTGCGGCGCAAATTCTGGTACGAACAGCAACTGCAACAGGAAACCCCACGATGAGTCGCTTCGGCGTCTTGCTCCTCTCCCTGCTGTGGGCCACCCTGGCCCAGGCTGAACCCCTGCTGCAGGCCAGCGTCGACCGCACCCGCCTGCAGGCTGGCGAAAGCCTGGAACTGACCCTGGAAAGCCAGGACGTCACCCAGTTCGGCAAGCCCGACCTGCGCGCCCTGGAAGGCGACTTCGAGGTGCGCGGCACGCGCCAGCTGAACAGCCTGCATACCCTCGACGGTGAAACCCGCGCCAGCACCCGCTGGATCATCACCTTGCTGCCGCGGCGCAGCGGCAGCCTGCGTATCCCCGAGCTGCAGCTGGGTCAGTCACGCAGCCAGGCCATCGACCTGCAAGTGCTGCAGGCCGATGCCAGCCGCCAGGACACTTCACAGGTGTTCATCGAGGCCACCCTCGACAGCCCCGACGTCTACGTGCAGGCGCAGGCTGTGCTCACCTTGCGCATCTATCACTCGGTGGCGCTCTATGACGACAGCAGCCTGAGCCCGCTGCAGCTGGAAGGCGCCAAGGTCGAACCGCTCGGCGAATCGCGCACTTATGAAAAGGAAATCAATGGCGTGCGCCACGGCGTGATCGAAACCCGCTATGCCGTGTACCCCCAGCAAAGTGGCACGCTCGAGATCCCGCCACTGACGTTCAGCGCCACCGCCGCAGCCAGCAGCGACGAAACCCCGCAAGCCAATGGCACGGCCCGGGCCGGGCACCAGGTACAGGTCAGCTCGCTGCCGCTGCGGCTGGCGGTACGCCCGATTCCCGCCGCCTGGCCTGCGGGTGTGCCGTGGTTGCCGGCGCGTAGCCTGACACTGGAAGAGCACTGGAACCCCGACCCCGGCAACCAGCAGGTACAGATTGGCGACTCGCTGACGCGCAACATCACCTTGCGCGCCGAAGGCCTTTCCAGCACCCAGTTGCCGCCGTTACCCGCCACCGAGATCACCGGCCTGCGCCGCTACCCCGACCAGCCGCTGCTGCGCAACGAAATCAACGAACGCGGCATGACCGCCAACCGCGAGGAACGCGAAGCACTGGTGCCCACCCATGCCGGCACGTTGGCCCTGCCGGCGCTGGAAGTGGCGTGGTGGAACACCCGTGAAGATCACCTGGAGCACAGCAGCCTGCCGGCGCGTACGCTGAACGTGCAGGACAACCCGGCATTGAGTGCCGACAGCCCGGTGGGCGATAGCAGCAGCGCCAGCAGCGCGCTGTGGCCTTGGCAATTGGCGACTCTGTTGTTCGCCCTTTCCACCGTACTGGGCTTCGCCCTGTGGTGGCGCGCCCGCTCGCAACCGGCGGTGCTGCGTGCGGCGCAGAACGGGCCGAGCCCGCGCACCTTGCTGGATGACCTCAAGCGCGCCTGCCTGGCGAACGACCCCCAGGCCACCCGCCAGGCGCTGGACGCCTGGGCCCGGCAGCAACCGGAGACCCTGGCCGAGATGGCGGCGCGCTTCGTGCCGTTGTCGGATGCGCTGGATGGGTTGAATGGCGCGTTGTACAGCGAGAGTGGGCAGTATTGGCAGGGTGAGGATTTGTGGCGGGCGATCGGCACGATACCGCCGGCCGAGCAGGTGTTGTTGCCGGCTGGGGAGAACGGCAGCTTGCCGCCGCTTTATCCCAAGTAGCCGGCTGCCTGCCAGGGCCTCTTCGCGGGCATGCCCGCTCCCACAGGTACGACGTATGCCTGAGCGTTACGCGGTACCTGTAGGAGCGGGCGCGCCCGCGAACACCGGCGCAGCCGGTGCCAGCCCCCACCCTGGGTACATGTCTCGACATCGCGCCGTACAAACAAGGCGGCCGCGCGGGCGGCGCTCGATCTCACAGGCGCTGCAAATGTGATGACGAACCGCTGCCAGCCCTCCCCCCTATCCCCCGCCCTGCCCCCCACCCCCCTGCTTGGGTTACCATACCGCCCTCGCGCAACGCCCATCCCCAAAGCCAAGCCCTCTGGCTTGCTCGACTCGACACCACAGGTCATCCATGCGTCTGTTTCATACCTCCGACTGGCACCTGGGCCAAAGCCTGCACGGCCAGGAACGCGATTTCGAACACGCCTGCTTCCTCGACTGGCTGCTCGGCCAGCTTCGCCTGCGCCAGCCGGATGCGCTGCTGATCGCCGGCGATATCTTCGACACGGTCAACCCCCCCGTCAAAGCCCAGGAGCGTCTGTACGACTTCATCGTCCAGGCGCATGAGCAGCAGCCCAAGCTGGACATCGTGATGATCGCCGGCAACCACGATTCCGGCTCGCGCATCGAGCTGCCTGCCGCACTCATGCGCCGCCTGCGCACCCACGCCCTGGGCCGTGTGCACTGGCTGGACGAGGGCCAACTGGATGCCGAGCGGCTGCTGATCCCGCTGACCAATGGCCGCGGCAAGGTCGCAGCCTGGTGCCTGGCGCTGCCGTTCCTGCGGCCGGCCGAAGTCACCGGCCCCCACCTGGGCGACGACTACCTGCAAGGCATCACCCAGGTGCACCAGCAACTGATCGCCGCAGCACTGCAAAAACGCAAGAAAGACCAGGCGCTGATTGCCATCAGCCATGCGCACATGGCCGGGGGCGCAGTGTCGGAAGACTCCGAGCGCAGCCTGATCATCGGCAACGCCGAGGCGCTGCCGGCCAAGCTGTTCGACAAGGCCATCAGCTATGTCGCCCTCGGCCACCTGCACAAGCCACAGAAGGTCAACCGCGAAGAACGCATCCGCTACAGCGGCTCACCGATCCCACTGTCGTTCGCCGAAATCAACTACCCGCACCAGGTGCTGGAGGTGGAACTGGACGGCAGCGGCCTGGTCAGCGTCGAGCCGCGCCCGGTACCGCGCGCCGTAGCCCTGCAACGCATCGGCCCGGCACCGCTGGGTGAGCTGTTACAGCAACTGGCAGACCAGCCGGTAATCGACCTGCTGGAAGACCCCAATCGCCAACCCTGGCTGGAGGTGCGGGTCATTCTCGACGAGCCGCAACCGGACCTGCGCCAGCAGATCGAGACCGCGCTGGCGGGCAAGGCAGTGCGGCTGGTGCGTATCAGTGCCGAGTACGCTGGGCGCAACAGTAGCGAAGATGATGACCTGGCCTTTGTCGAACTGGCCCAGATGACCCCGCAAGACCTGTTCAGCCGGGCCTGGGAGCAAGCCTACGGCAGCGCTGTCGACGAGCAGGCGCTGGCCGACTTTGCCCTGCTGTTGCAGGACGTGCAGCAGGAAGAGGAGCAGCCATGAAGATTCTTGCCATCCGCCTGAAGAACCTGGCATCGCTGGCCGGCCCCGTCGACATCGACTTCACTGCCGAGCCCCTGGCCAGCGCCGGCCTGTTCGCCATTACCGGGCCCACCGGCGCCGGCAAGAGCACCCTGCTCGACGCCCTGTGCCTGGCCCTGTTCGGCACCGTGCCGCGGCTCAATGACATCGGTCGCGAAGCCAAGGTGCCGGATGCCGACGGCGACATCCCCACATCCGACCCGCGCAACCTGCTACGCCGTGGTACCGGCAGCGGCTTTGCCGAAGTCGATTTCGTCGGCGTCGACGGCCGCCGCTACCGTGCCCGCTGGGAAGCCAACCGCGCCCGCGACAAGGCCAACGGCAAGTTGCAGCACAGCCGCCAGAGCTTTTACGACCTGGACAGCGAGCAGGTCCTGGCCAGCGGCAAGAACGAATACAAACAGTTGGTCGAAGCCCGCCTGGGCCTGAACTTCGAGCAGTTCACCCGCGCGGTGATGCTGGCTCAGAGCGAGTTTGGCGCGTTTCTCAAGGCCGACGACAGAGAGCGCAGCGAACTGCTGGAAAAACTGACCAACACCGCCATCTACACCCGCCTGGGCCAGCGCGCGTTCAGCAAGGCCCGCGAGGCCGGTGAGGTGCACAACGACCTGCTCGCGCGCGCCAGCCACCTGCTGCCGATGGACGCCGAAGCCCGCGCCCAGCTCGACCAGCAACTGGAGCAGGCGCAGCAGCACCTGAAGGCTGACCAGGCCAGTGAGCGCCAGCTGGAACAGCAACGCAACTGGCTGCAAGAGCAAAACCGGCTGCAAGCCCAGCACGCCGAGGCGGCCCGCGCGCTGCAGGCCGCCGAGCAGGACTGGCAGCAGTTGGCCGAACCGCGCCTGGACCTGCTGCGCCTGGAGCGCCTGGCACCTCAGCGCCACCAGTTCCACCGCCAGCAGGCGCTGAACGCACAACTGGCCCCACTGGCGGCAAGAATTGCGCAGCAGCAACAGCAGCAGGACGAACTCCAGGCACGCGCAAATACCCTGGAGCAAGCACTGAACGCCGCACGCCAGGCGCTCGCCGACAGCCAGGCGCAACACGGCGAGAATGCCCCACGCCTGCGCCAGGCCTTCGCCGCCCAGGACAACCTGGCGCGCCTGGACGAAGCGCTGGCCGCGCAACACAGCAGCAGCCAACAGGCTGAACAACACGTCGCCGATGGCCAGCAGCAGTTGCAACAGCTGGAGGCCAACCAGCAGCGCAGCCTGCAGCAATTGGCGCAGATCGACAGTGCCCTTGCCGACAGCGAGCACCTGGCAGGCCTGGCCAGTGCGTGGCACGCCTACCTGCCGCAACTCAAACAGGTGATGCTGATTGGCGGCCGCCTGGCCAAGGGCCGCGAAGAGCTGCCCGGCCTGCAGGCCCAGGCCAGCCAGGCCAATGTGCAGCTGCAGGCCGAGCGCGATGCCTACGAGCTGCTGTTCCGCGAAGCCAAGGCCGAACCCCAGGCCCTGGCCGAGCAGATCGACCTGCTCGGTGGCATGCTGCAGGACAACCGCAAGCAGCAGCGCGCTGTTGAAGAAATGTCGCGCCTGCACGGCCGCGAACTGGAACTGCGCCAGCAACTGGACAGCGTTCGTGAACGCCAGCAACAGGCCATGCAGCAACGCCAGCAGTTGATCAGCGAAGGCACCGCGGCGAAGGCCGAGCTGGAGGCGGCCGAACAGGCGCTCAACCTCACCCGCCAGTTGCTGGAGCGGCAACGCCTGGCGCGCACCACCAGCGTGGAGGCACTGCGCGAGCAATTGCGCGATGGCGAACCTTGCCCAGTCTGCGGCAGTGCCGAACACCCGTTCCACCAGCCTGACGCACTGCTGCACAGCCTGGGTCGGCATGACCAGGCTGAAGAAGCTGCCGCGCAGCGACAGGTCGACACCCTCAACGCCAAGCTGGTCGAGCTGCGCACCCAATTGGGCGTGGTCAACGCCCAGCTCAAGGACTTCCAGCAGCAACAGCAGCAACTGGGCGATCAGTTGCAACCGCTGGTGGCGCAAGTGCAGGCGCACAGCCTGTGTCCGGCCCTGGCCCCGCAGGATGACAAGGCCCGTAGCACCTGGCTGGCCAGCCAGCTGCAGCGCCTGGAGGCGGAAATTGCGCAGGACGAGAAACGCCAGAGCGCGCTGCTCACGCTGCAACGCGATGCTGCCCGCCTCACCCAGCAACTGCAGGCCGCCCAAGACGCTCAACAGCAGGCCCAGCGCCACCTCGAACAACAGCACCAGGCCCTGGCCAACGACGAGCAGCAGTTGCAGCAAGGCTTGCACGACCTGGCCGGGGTGCTGCCCGAGCAGGCCCTGAAGGCACTCGACGAAGACCCGGCCAATGCTTTCCTGGCCCTGGACCAGCAGATCGCCCAGCGCTTGCAGCAACTGGAACAGCGCAAGGACGAACTGGAAGAACAGCAGGCCCGGCAAACCCAACTCGACAAGCTGCGCGACCAGCACCAGGCCCGCGTGCAAGGCCTGCAGCAGTTGCAGCAACAACTTGCCGCCCTGGACGAGCAGCGCCAGCAGGCCCAGGCCGCCCTCGGCGAACTGCTCGGTGAACACGCCACTGCCGAAGCCTGGCAACAGCACATGGACGCCGCGCTGGACCAAGCCCGCGCCCTGGACGCCGACACCGCCCAGCGCCTGCAGGAACTGCGCACGCAAGCCGTGCAACTGGCCAGCGAGCTGAAGGCCGACGGCCAGCAGCAACAGGCGCTGGTTGCCGAATGCCAGCAGTTGCAGGGCCAGATCGCGCAGTGGCGCAGCCAGCACCCAGAGCTGGATGACGCCGGGCTGGATCGCCTGCTGGCCATGGAGGATGCGCAGGTCACAGCATTGCGCCAGCGCTTGCAAGGCGCGGAAAAAGCCATCGAACAAAGCCGCGTGTTGCTGCAGGAGCGCGAACAGCGCCTGCAACAGCACGTGGCCGACATGACCGTGGACACCACGGCCGAAGCCCTCGAGCAAGCCCTGCTGGAACTGCGCGAGCGCATGGCCAGCCACGAGCAGCAATGCGCCGAACTGCGGGCGCAGCAGGCCGATGACCAGCGCCGCCAGCAGGCCCATCAGGCACTGGCAGCCGAGATCGAGCAAGCCCGCCAGCAGTGGCAGCGCTGGGCCCGCCTCAATGCCCTGATCGGCTCGGCCTCGGGCGATGTGTTCCGCAAGATCGCCCAGGGTTACAACCTTGACCTGCTGTTGCACCATGCCAACAGCCAACTGCGCCAACTGGCCCGCCGTTACCGCCTCAAGCGAGGCGGCAGCGCCCTGGGCCTGTTGGTCCTGGACACCGAAATGGGCGACGAGCTGCGCTCGGTGCACTCACTGTCCGGCGGCGAAACCTTCCTGGTGTCGCTGGCGTTGGCCCTTGGCCTGGCTTCGATGGCTTCCAGCACCCTGCGCATCGAATCGCTGTTCATCGACGAAGGTTTTGGCAGCCTGGACCCCGAGTCGCTGCAGCTGGCCATGGATGCCCTGGACGGCTTGCAGGCACAGGGGCGCAAGGTGGCAGTGATTTCCCACGTGCAGGAAATGCACGAGCGGATCCCGGTGCAGATTCAGGTGCACCGCCAAGGCAATGGCCTGAGCGAGGTGCAGGTGTGCGGGTGATCCTGTACTCGTTCCGTCGCTGCCCGTGGGCCATGCGCGCGCGCCTGGCCCTGCGCTATGCGGGCTGTGAGGTCGAGGTATGCGAAGTGGCGCTGAAGAACAAGCCGGCAGAACTGCTGGCCTTGTCCCCCAAGGGCACGGTGCCGGTGCTGGACACCGGCAGCCAGGTGCTGGAAGAGAGCCTGGATATCATGCGCTGGGCGCTGGCGCAGAACGACCCGCAAGATTGGCAACTGCGCGCGAACCCCGCGGCGGCGCAGCAGGCGCATGCCCTGATCGCGCGTAATGACAGCACGTTCAAGTCGCAGGTGAACCTGTACAAGTATGCCGAGCGCTACCCGCAGCACCCTCGCGCGTACTACCGCCAGCAGGCCGAGGCCTGGCTGGCGGAGCTCGAAGGGTTGCTGGAGAGCCGGCCGTACCTGTTGGCTGACCAGCCGAGCATCGCCGACGCCGCCTTGCTGCCCCTGATGCGCCAGTTTGCCGGGGTGGAACCCCAGTGGTTCGCCGAGGCCGCCTATCCGCGGCTGCGGAGCTGGCTAGAGGGGTGGTTGGCATCAGACCTGTTCCGCTCGATCATGGCCAGGTAGCTTCACCCGGCTCCCTGTAGGAGCGGCCTTGTGTCGCGAAAGGGTCGCGCAGCGGCCCCGGGTTCTCGCGTTACCGCGGACATTGCCGGGGCCGCGCCGCGGCCCTTTCGCGACACAAGGCCGCTCCTACAAGGCGTGGTGTTGATATCAGTCGATGAACTTCAAGTCCGAGGGTGCGTCCTGGTCCAGGATCTGCACCGTCTCGCCCAGCTTGCCAGTCTCGGCGTCACGGCGCATGACCACGATCTGGTTGCTCTTCTGGTTCGCCACCAGCAGGAAGCGGTTGCTGGGGTCCAGGGCAAACTCGCGGGGGTGGTCGCCTTCCACGGCGCGGCGCTGCACAAACGTCAGCTTGCCGTCGCCCTTGCCAACCGCAAACACCACGATTTCATTCGCTGTACCGCGATTGCTCACGTACAGGAAGTGCCCGTCGGCCGACAGGTGCAACCCGCCCGCCGCCTTGGCCGTCGACGCAGAGTCTTCGGTCAGTGGCAGGCGCTGACCCTCGGTCAGGCCCGCACCGTTGACATCGAACATCACCACTTCCCCGCTCATTTCCAACGTGAGGTAGGCATGCTGCCCCGTGGCATCGAACAGCAGGTGGCGTGGTCCGCTGCCTGGCGGCAACGCCACCGACGGCGGCGTGGCCGGGCTCAACGGCTGGTCCGGGCTGGCGCCGTCGTAGCGGTAGATGAATACCTTGTCGGCACCGAGGTCGCTAGCGTACAGATATTGCCCATTGGGTGACGACACCAGTGAATGCACATGCCCCCCCGCCTGGCGCTCGCGGTTGACGCCACTGGGCCGGTGTCGCAGTTGCTGCACGACCGGCTTGAGCTGACCGTCCCTGGCTACCGGCATCACTGCCAGGCTGCCGCCGGGGTCAGGGTTGACCGCGTAGTTGGCCACGAACAGGTAGCGCTGGTCATGGCTGAGGCTGGCATGGGTTGGCTCGTCGCCTTGGCTGGCCACCTGGTTGAGCGGCTTGATGTCGCCCTTTGCACTGACACTGAAACTGCTGGCATTGCCGCCCGGGGTTTCATTGACAGCGAACAGCAGGCGGCGGTCGGCCGACAGCACCAGCCACGACGGGCTGACACTTTTCACCACTTGCTGCGGGGTAGGGTCGATGTGGCCCCGTTGTTCGTCGAACTGGTAGCGGTAGATACCCTGGCTGGCACCATCGGTATAGCTGCCCACCAGCAGGGTCGCGGCATGGGTCGGGATAGTCAGGCTCATCAGGCTAGCGGTCAGCAGGGTCGTCCAGGTGCGGTTCATCTTGGTCTTCATCCGGGGCGCGAAAGGCACTCATGCAGACTAGCCGATGCGCGCCGTTGGCATCGTCCAGTTGCCACTCGTCACCCATGGCGGTCGCGCGGCGACCTGCTCGGGGGTAAACGACCAGCGGCGCAGTTGGCGGCCGTCCATGCACTCGACGCGCAGGCCAGTGGTATCGGCGGTGAACTCGAAGGCGTGCAGGCCGTCGATCAGGAGCATGTCGCAGGACTGCAGGGCGTGGCTGAGGGAGGACATTGGGTTACCTGTCAGGGAAGTGCTGCCAGTATAACCCTGTGACATCCCTGTGGGAGATTCTATGGTTCCTGGCAAGGGTAGCCAGGGCATCTTCAGCGCCTGTGAGATCGAGCGCCGCCCGCGCGGCGCAATCGCGAGCTGCGCTCGCTCCTACGTTTGTTTCGGGCCAGTAACGCCTGTGACAGGCGCGCGCGGCCGCCTTGTTTGTACGGCGCGATATTGAGGCATGCACCAAGGCGTTCGCGCGCGAATCCCACAGGAATAATTGGCCCGCAACAAACGTAGGAGCGAGCGCAGCTCGCGATTGCGCCGCCCGCGCGGCGCTCGCTCTAACAGGCGCTGCCATACCTTGTGGCAAACACCTGTCAGCCCTAAGGCGATCCCTGTGGGGGCTGGCTTGCCGGCGATTGGGCCGCAACGCGGCCCCCTGCCTTCAATGGGCGAAAATCGACCCCCCTTGCTTGCCCACCATTTTCTCCGGCTTGATCAGGAACCGCGCCAGGGCCGGCAGCAGCCACAACGCCCCGAACATGTTCCAGAGCAACATGAAGGTCAGCATCAGGCCCATGTCTGCCTGGAACTTGATCGCCGAGAAGATCCAGGTGCACACACCAATGGCCAGGCACAGCCCGGTGAACAGCACTGCCTTGCCAGTCGAGCGCAGGGTCTGGTAATACGCCTCCTGCAACGGCAACCCGGCGCGCAGGAAACTTTCCAGGCGGCTGTAGATGTAGATGCCGTAGTCAACGCCAATGCCCACGCCCAGCGCCACCACCGGCAAGGTGGCCACCTTCACACCGATGCCCATGTAGGCCATCAGCGCGTTACCCAGCACCGAGGTCAGCACCAGCGGCAGAACGATGCACAGGGTGGCGGCCAACGAGCGGAAGGTGATCAGGCACATCACTGCCACACAGATGTACACCAGGATCAGGATGGTCAGTTCGGCCGACTTGATCACCTCGTTGGTCGCGGCCTCGATCCCGGCATTGCCTGCTGCCAGCAGGAACTGCAGGCCCTCCTTGTTGTGGCTGTCGGCAAACGCCTGGGCTACCGCCGTGACCCGCTCCAGGGTTTCGGCCTTGTGGTCGTTGAGGAACACCAGTACCGGCGCCAGCGAGCAGTCACCGTTGTACAGCCCGTCGGCACGGGCGATGGAGTTGTTGAGGATGTCGGGGTTGCGCGACAGGGTTTCCCATTTCAGGCTGCCCTCGTTCATGCCCTTGATCACCTGCTTGGACACAGTGACCAGGGAGATCGCCGACTGGACCCCGGGGGTGTTTTCCATGGTCCACATCAGCTCGTCGATCGGGGTCATGGTCGAGTGGATGGAGCACTGCTCGGCCGGCGTCTTGACCATGATCACCAGCACATCGGAACTGGTCGAGTAGTTGCTGATGACGAAGTTGTTGTCCTGGTTGTAGCGCGAGTCGGGGCGCAGCTCCGGCGCGCCCTGGTCGAGGTCGCCGATTTTCAGGTTCTGGCTGTACCACAGCCCCCCGCCGAAGGCGAGCAGCGCCAGCGCCACCGACACCGGCGCCACCCTGGCGCTGGCAAAGTTCGACAGCAGGCGCCAGAACGGGTGTTCGCGGGTGGCGTCCTTCTTGCTGCGTTCGATGGCCTTCTTGCTGATACCGACATAGGAGATGGCGACCGGCAGCAGGATCAGGTTGGTGAACACGATCACCGCCACCCCGATGGACGCGCCGATGGCCAGCTCGCGAATCACCCCGATGTCGATGATCAGCAGGGTGATGAAGCCCACCGCATCGGCCAGGATGGCGATCATGCCCGGCAGGAACAACTGCCGGAACGTTCGCCGTGCTGCGGTGAGCGCGTTGTCGGCGTCACTCGACTGCAAGGCGATGCCGTTGATCTTCTGCACCCCGTGGGAAATGCCAATGGCGAAGATCAGGAACGGCACCAGCATCGAGTATGGGTCCAGGCCGAAACCCACCGCGTGCATCAGCCCCAGTTGCCAGACCACCGCCACCAGGGTGGTGATGAGCACGGCGATGGTGCTGCGGATACACCAGGTGAACCAGTACAACAGCACCCAGGTGATCACCAGGGCGACGCCGAAGAACATCGCCACCATCACCAGCCCGTCGATCAGGTCACCGACCTTCTTGGCAAAGCCGACAATGTGCACTTTCACATTGGGGTTCTGCGCCTGGAACTTGTCACGCACCTTCTCTTCCAGCAGGTGCGAGAACTGCTGGTAATCCAGTTTCAGCAGCCGGCTGGGGTCCTGCGGGTCAGGGTAGCTTTCCAGCAGTGGCACATCGATGATACTGGACTTGAAGTTGTTGCCGACCAGCCGCCCGACCTGGCCGGACTTGAGCACATTGTCGCGCAGGGTATCGAGGCTGTCCTGAGAGCCGTTGTAGGTGTTGGGGATCACCTCGCCACCGGAAAAGCCCTCTTCCGTGACCTCGCTCCAGCGCACGCTGGGGCTCCACAGCGACTTCAGCCCGGCACGGTCGACGCCAGGCAGGTAAAACACCTCGTCATGGATCTGGCGCAGGGTCTCCATGTAATCCTTGTCGAAAATGTCACCCTTGACCGCCTCCACCGAGATGCGCACGGTGTTGCCGAGGTTGGCCAGGTCATTGCGGTGCTCCATCATCTGCTCGATGAACGGGTGCTGCAGCGGGATCATCTTCTCGAAACTGGTGGAGGGGCGAATCTGCGTCGCCTGCCAGAACAGGAAAATACTGATCAGCACGCACAGGGCGATGACCACGGGGCGGTTGTTGAAGATCAGCCGTTCGAGCAGCGTAGGCTTGTCCTGGTGATGCGGATGCATGGTGATGCTCTCCCGGCTGGTCATTGGCGCGGCTCCTCGGCAATGCGATCGGCACCTTGCGCGGTTGCCAGGTGCACACCGCCCTGGCCCACCAGCAGCAGGCCGCCATCGGCCAGACCACTGACGCCGGCCAGGGCGATGCGGTCGCCACGGTTGTACACGCTGAAGGTCTGGCCATCGTCGGTGCTGCGCAGCACGCTGCCGCCGTTGCCAACCAGCACCAGGGCGCCATCAGCCAGCAGCGCAGCGCCAGCCAGGCCGAATTCCAGGCTGCCGCGCGCGGCCTTCAGTTCGACCTGCTGCCAGCTGTCACCGAAGTCGGCTGAACGGAACAGGTTGCCGCGCAGGCCGTAGGCCAGCAGGGTGCGGGGTGAACGGGTGCCGATCACGCCAAACAGCGAGCCCTCGTAGGGGCCTTGCACCTTGGCCCAGGTCTGGCCGTTATCCGCTGAGCGGAACATGCCGCCCTGCTCGCCAACGATGAACAGGCCGGCATCGCGCACCTGGGTGATGCCGTTGAGGTGCAACTGGTCGGGGTTGTCCAGGCGCTCGGCCACGTCCTGCCAGTGCTGGCCGCCGTCAGTGGTTTCCAGCAAGGCCCCGTAGGCGCCCACGGCAAAGCCATGCCGGGCATCCAGGAAGGTGACATTAAGCAACGGCGCTTCACGGGCAAGGTCTTCGAACTGCTTGGTCCAGGTGGCGCCGCCGTCGCTGCTGGTGAGCACCTGGGCGTCATGGCCGACGGCCCAGCCGCGCTTGTCGTCGATGAAGAACACCGCCGTGAGCAACTGCCGGGTAGGTACCCGGGCCTGGGTCCAGGTGTTGCCCTGGTCGTCGGAGAACAGGATATGGCCGCGATCACCGACCACCACCAGGCGCTTGCCGGCGTGGGTGGCGCCGATCAACAGGCTCTGGCTGGCCTTGGCCGATTCGGTGGAGTACTGGTCGGCACTGGCGGCTTGCACGCTGCCGGCCCACGCGCCCAGTGCCAGCGCCAATGCCGCTGCCAATGGCCAGGCGCGGCGCCTGTTGTGTTCCCTCATGACTGTCCCCTTGGTGTTTTTATTCGGCGGGTCAATGCATTGCAGGCACTGCGAAAAGCCTGATCTAGAGGCCTGCAACAGCTTGAAGGGATCGTAGCGGGGATGTTCGCGGGATTACAACGGGCGGGGTGTTATGTTTTGTTGTCGGCCTGAAAAAGCCAAGGCCGCGGTGCGGCCCATCGCGACACAAGGCCGCTCCTACAATCGCACCTTACCCTGTAGGAGCGGCCTTGTGTCGCGATGGGCTGCAAAGCAGCCCGATTGCCCTCAAGCCAGGCTCTTGCTCACCACTTCATACACATCACTGGACAGCTCACCCGAAGCCAGAATCCGCTCCAGCTCGCCCTTCATCAGCGCCTGGCGCGCCTCGTCATACTTGCGCCAGCGGGTCAGCGGCGCCAGCTGACGCGAAGCAATCTGCGGGTTCAGCGCATTGAGTTCGATCACAAGGTCAGCCAGGAAACGGTAGCCAGAACCATCGGCGGCATGGAAGTTGACTAGGTTCTGCCCGGCAAACGCACCGATCAGCGCACGCACCTTGTTGGGGTTCTTCAGGGTGAACGCCGGGTGCTGCATCAACGCCTTGACCCGCGCCAGCCCGCCCGGCAAGGTGCTGGCCGCCTGCACGCTGAACCACTGGTCCATCACCAGCGGGTTGTCCTTGAAGTGCTCGGCGAACGCCTCCAGCGCTTTCGCCCGCTCGGCCTGGAATGGCGAGTTGACCAGCACCGCCAGCGCGGTCAGGCGCTCGGTCATGTTGTCGCAGTGCTCGAACTGCTCCAGGGTCGCTTCCAGCACGTGCGGCTTGCCGCTCAGCATCAGGTACGACAGGGCGATGTTCTGCAGGCTGCGGCGGGCGAAGTGCTCGGCCGAGGCCACATAGGCAGTGCTGCGCGACGCTTCGCGGTGGGCCTGGTAGCGCGCCCACAACGCGTCGAACAGTTGCTCGGCGATCTGCTGGCGGGCGAACTCGCGGGCGGCATGGATGGCGTCCACGTCGGCCACCTGGCTGATTTCGGTGAGGTAGGCCTCACCCGGCAGCGAGAGCATTTCGGCAACCATGGCCGGGTCCAGCGACGGGTTGCCCAGTACCGTGCCCAAGGCCGTGATCAGGCGCTGGTCCAGTTTCAGGGCTTCGCCACGCTGGTGCTGGCCGATCAGTTCCTGCAATACCTGGACCGCCAGCTGCTGGCCCGCTTCCCAGCGGTTGAAACCATCGCTGTCATGTTGCATCAGGAACATCAACTGGTCGCGGTCGTACGGGAAACTGAGCTTGACCGGGGCGCTGAAGCCACGCAGCAGCGACGGCAGCGGCTTGGCCTGGATACCCTGGAAGGTGAAGGTCTGCTCGGCCTCGGTCACCGACAGCACCCGACTGGTGGCTGGTTCGGCCGCCGTGGCGGCGCCTTCACCTGCCAGTTGCAGCGGCAGGTCGTTGCCGGCAGCATCCAGCAGGCCCAACTCCACCGGGATCACGAACGGCAGCTTCTCGGCCTTGTCCGGGGTGGGCGGGCAGCTTTGGCGGAACGTCAGGCTGTAGGTCTGGGCGGCGGCGTCGTACGCTTCGCTGACTTCCAGGCGCGGGGTGCCTGCCTGACTGTACCAGCGCTTGAACTGGGTAAAGTCCACGCCGTTGGCGTCTTCCATGGCCTTGATGAAGTCGTCGGTGGTCACCGCCTGGCCATCGTGGCGCTCGAAATACAGGTCGCTGCCTTTGCGGAAACCATCGGCACCCAGCAAGGTGCGGACCATGCGCACCACTTCGGCGCCCTTCTCGTACACTGTCAGGGTGTAGAAGTTGGAAATCTCGATGAAGCTGTCCGGGCGCACGGGGTGGGCCATGGGGCCGGCATCTTCGGCAAACTGGTGAGTACGCAGGTAGGCCACGTCCTCGATGCGTTTGACCGTGCGCGAGTTCATGTCGGCACTGAACTCGGCATCGCGGAACACCGTGAACCCTTCCTTCAGCGACAGCTGGAACCAGTCGCGGCACGTGACGCGGTTGCCCGACCAGTTGTGGAAATACTCGTGGGCGACCACACCTTCGACACGCTGGTGCGCGGCATCGGTGGCCGTTTCGGCGCGGGCCAGCACACAGCTGGAGTTGAAGATGTTCAGGCCCTTGTTTTCCATGGCGCCCATGTTGAAGTCGTTGACGGCAACGATCATGAAGATGTCCAGGTCGTATTCACGGCCGTAGACTTCCTCGTCCCAACGCATCGACTTCTTCAGGCTGACCATGGCGTGGTCGCACTTGTCCAGGTTCTCGGGCTCGACATAGATGCGCAGCAGCACATCACGGCCCGACTGGCGCGTGAAGGTGTCTTCGACGCACCACAGGTCACCGGCCACCAAGGCGAACAGGTAGGCTGGCTTCTTGAACGGGTCTTCCCAGGTGGCCCAGTGGCGGCCGTCCTCGGCCGGCCCGCTGCCGGTGGGGTTACCGTTGGACAGCAGCACCGGGTAGCGATGCTGCTCGGCGATCACCGTGGTGGTGAAACTGCTCATCACGTCCGGGCGGTCGAGGTAGTAGGTGATCTTGCGGAACCCCTCGGCCTCGCACTGGGTGCAGAACATCTTGCCGGATTTGTACAAACCTTCGAGCGCAGTGTTGCTTTCCGGGTGGATCTTCACGCTGGTGTCGAGGGTGAAGTGCTCGGCTTGCGGCTGCACGGTCAGGCTGTCACCGTCCAGCTGGTAGTCGGCGGCCTGCAATTCCCGGTCATCCAGCGCGGCACGCAGCAGCTCCAGCTGCTGGCCATCGAGCACCAGCGGCGGCAAGCCGGCACCGCGTGCCGGGTTGCGACGCATCACCAGCTGCGCGTGAACCAGGGTGTGGTCCTCGAACAGCTCGAAGGTCAGGTGCGTCTCGTCGATCAGGTACTCGGGCGCCTGGTAATCCTTCAGGTAGATCACTTGCGGTTGTTCGGTGCGCATGTGCAGGTCCTTTTTACTGGAGCACGGCCAACTGGTAGGCCGTGTACTTGCGAATATTGATCACACCGGTGTCGAAGATCAGGTACTGGCCCTTGATGCCCAGCAGCGTGCCTTCGGCGACCGGGTCCTTGTCCAGGTTGAAGCTGACGATCTTTTGCGGGTAGGCCTGGACCGGGTAGTTGATCTGCACCACTTCGGCGTCCGGCAGCGGCTGGATCGCCTGCAGCCCGAAACGCCCTTGCAGCTCGCCCAGGCGCTCGGCGCACGCGTCGAATACCTGCTCACGAATGGCCGCCAGGTCGAGCACCTCGGCATCGCCCTTGAGCAGTGCACGCCAGTTGGTGCGGTCGGGCACCTGGCTGCGCAGCACGTCTTCGACCAGGCCAGACTGCTGGCGGGTAGCCACGCGCATGATCGGCAGGGCCTGGCTGGCCCCTTGGTCGAGCCACCGGGTGGGCAGCTGGCTGGCGCGGGTGATGCCGACCTTGATCCCTGACGAGTTGGCCAGGTAGACCACATGGTCGGTCATGCAGAACTGTTCGCCCCAGGCCGGTTCACGGCAGGTGCCGGCCTCGTAATGGCATTTTTCCGGGGCCATGATGCACACATCGCACTGGGCCAGCCGGGTCATGCACGGGTAGCAGTAACCTTGGCTGAAGCTGGTCTTGGTGCGCTTGCCGCAATGGCTGCAGTGAATGGCGCCAAGGTATTCCAGGCGCAGGCGCTGGCCGATCAGCGGGTTGACCGGCACCTGCGTGTCACCCAGGCGGAAGCTGTACTGCACCACCGGCGCCTGCAGGCTTACCGCCATTTTGCTCAACGAGCCACGAGCGAGTTCGATCAATGTACCGAGTCCGACTTGAACAGAATGTTGGCGATCGGCGCAGACTTCGACGCGCATTCCTGCGGGCCCATGTAACCGGTGCGCTGGTCTTCTGGCAGGTTTTTCATCTCCCAGGCGATCACGGCCTGCAGCGACAGCTCTTTCTGCTCGGCGGTGAGCTTGCGGCCATCCGACCATTTGCCGATTTCCACGGCCAGTTTCAGGCTTTCGTAGATTTCCGGGGTGATGTTTTCAATCATTTGCGCGAAAGTGGACATACAGTCTCCTGATTCAAGCCGACAGTTTACGCCGGGCCAGCGCCCCACCCAAGAGCCCGGTCAGGCATCCGATGAGCAGCCCGCCTACGTGGGCGGCGTTGGCGATCTGGCCAAGGCCGAGGCTGCCGACCACACCGGTCAGGCACACCACCAGCCAGATCAGCATCATCACCAGCACACCCTTGGGCAGGCTGAAGTAACGGTTCGGTGCCAGCCACTGGAACAGCCATACATGCCCCAGGAGGCCGTACAGTACGCCAGACAGCCCGCCGAACAGGCTCGGCCCGCTGGTGTAGTGCTGCGCCAGGTTGGAGACCAGGCTGTACAGCAGGGTCAGGCCCAGCAGCATCCAGGGGCCCTGGCGCAGCTCGATGCGCTTGCCCAGCTCCCAGTACCACAGGCTGTTCATGGCCAGATGCAGCACGCCGAAGTGCAGCAGCATGGGTGATACCAACCGCCACCATTGCCCTTGGTCGAGGGTTTCTGCCAGCGGGGTGAAATACAGGTAGTCGCCCTGCACCCGGAAGTCGAGGAAGGTAAACCAGCTGATGGTGGTGAAGTTGTCGCCCAGGCTGGTCAGGCCGGCGACGATGAAGCACGCCAGCAGGGTGAGCGTGGTGACCTTGCAGGCCCGGGCCTGTTCTGCCAGGGACGGCACTTTCGCGGCCATTCCAGCTGCCACCGGCTCGGGGGCAGCCGACAGCTCGGCGTTGCCTTGCGGGTAGCGCTGGTAAAGTTCGCGGACGTCTTCGGCCAGGGTGTCGGGCGCCCAGAGTACCTGCACGTCCCCCTCTTCGCTGACCCGGTGCGGCACCTGCAGGCGCTGCAGCATGTGAATGAAGCCGCTGAGGTCGACCGACAGCGGCAGGCGCATCACTTCGATTATGCTCATTGGTTGGCCTGTGGGCGGTCTACGTCGACCCACACGAACTTGTGCGGGTCGATGCGGGTTTCGTCATCCAGCCGGTAGGCCGCCAGCTTGCCGTACAGCACCGCGCTGTAGTCCAGGCAGGCCAGGTTGGGGCGAATCGGCGCGGGGTGGCCGCTGCGCCAGTAGTGGCCGACGAACAGCATCGGCTCGTCTTCGGCATAACGCAGCAAGGCATTTTTCTGGCTGTGGCTGAGCGGCGCATTGGCCACCTCGGCCGGCAGGGCATCAGGCTGGAACACGATGTCGCCGTAGGTTTGCGGGTCTTCCTCCCAGAACTTGGTGCGGAAGAAGGCGCGCGTCAGGCCGTCGCCGCCGGTCAAGGTCAGGCCGTCGGGCAGGCGCATGTCGGTACCGCGCAACAGGCGGTTGCACACGGTGGCGGCGAAGCTGTTGCTCACGGCAGAAGCCTGGATGAAGTGCTCATCGATGCGCCCGTCGGGGTACTGCTGGCGCAGCGGCTCGATCAGTTGTCGGTCCCAGCAGGCGTGTACCAGGCGGAAACGCCCGGCATCGATGAACAACGGCAGTTGGTAGAACCAGTTGACGAAGTCGTGCCAGTCAGCGGGGTGCTGGGCGAACTGGGCCAGGGTTTCGTCGATCAGCCGGGCGTGCCGCGGGGTGTGCTCGCGGACGAAGGCCTTGCCGCTGCCGGGCAGCGCCGGCGTCACCCAGCCCAAGGCGTTGTACTCGTGGTTGCCCATGATGCAGAACGCCTGGCCAGCCTCAACCATGTCGTGGACGAGGTGCAGGGCCTCGCGGATGCGTGGCCCACGGTCGACGATGTCGCCGAGGAACAGCGCCTGGCGCCGTGGGTGGCGCCACACGCCGGCCACGCGCTTGTAGCCGAGGGTATCGAGCAGGCGTTCAAGGGTATGCGCACAACCGTGCACGTCGCCGATGATGTCGAAACTGCGCGCCGGGTCGAGCATCAGTCGTCACTGCTCCCCAGGCGGCTGCCCCAACCAAGCTTGGTGCGGCAGACCTCGTAGTAATTGTGGTCGAGCGGGTGGATCAGGCGCAGCTTCTGCGGTTTTTTGCTGACCGTGATGGTGTCGCCGGGGGCGCAGGTGAAATGGTTCTGGCCATCACAGGAAACCTGCGGGTAGATCTGCAAGTCCTTGGACACCACGATCTTCAGCTCGCTGTTGCCGTCGACCACGATCGGCCGCCCAGACAGGGTGTGCGGGTACATTGGCACGATGACGATGGCGTCCAGCTTGGGGTGCATGATCGGGCCGCCAGCCGACAACGCGTAGGCGGTGGAGCCGGTGGGGGTGGCAACGATCAGGCCGTCGGCCTTCTGGCTGCAGACGAACTGGCCGTCGATATAGATTTCGAACTCGATCATGCGCGTGGACTTGCCTGGGTGCAGCACCACGTCGTTCAGCGCATCGCCCTGGCCAATGGCTTCGTGATGGCGGCGGACCTCGGCCTGCAACAGGAAGCGGTTTTCCACCAGGTAGTGGCCGTCGAGCACCTCGGCGACTTTTTCTTCCAGTTCGTCGGGGCGGATGTCGGTGAGAAAGCCCAGGTTACCCCGGTTGATGCCCAGCACCGGAATGTTGTGACGGGCCAGGGCCCGGGCGGCGCCGAGCAGGCTGCCGTCGCCACCCACCACGATGACCAGGTCGCAGACTTCGCCCAGCAGCTTGCGCGTGGAGGTCTGCAAGCCATGCCCGGGCAGCACTTCGGCAATGGTGTCCTCGAGAATCACGTGCAGGTGGCGGTCGAGGAGGAATTTTTTCAGTCGGCGGATGGTGTCGAGCACCTGCGAGCTACCGAGGCGACCGATGATACCGATATTGCGAAATTGCTCCATGGGGCTCCTGCAAGGCTCTGCGGCGGGTGACGATGCGCCGATTATGGGCGAAACCACCGGGCAGCGGCAAACCGGCTATGCTCGCAGGATGACACCCTTCAGCCAACTCCACGATCTGCCCCGGCAACTGCAGCGCCCGGCCGTACGCGACCTGGCCTGGGCAGTGCTGTCGCCGCCCTTGCTCGCTGGCGCGCCCTGCCCTCAGCGCCACCCGCTGGCGGGCAGCCTGTGGGCACAGCAGCCGCACCGCCTGGAGCAGTGGCTGCGGGCGCTGGAGAAGGATGACCATCCGCTGCGCGACTGGCTGGCGAAACTGGGCAGCCGGCGCCTGGGGCTTTACTACGAACGCCTGTGGCAATTCGCCCTGCGCCACGCACCGGGCATTGAACTGCTGGCCGCCAACTTGGCCATTCGCGAGGGCGGCCTGACCTTGGGCGAGCTGGATGTGCTGCTGCGTGATGCTGACGGGGTCCACCACCTGGAATTGGCGATCAAGCTGTACCTGGGCCCGCCCGGTGGCGGGCACGATACCCAGGCCTGGCTGGGGCCAGGCTGTCATGACCGGCTAGGGGCCAAGCTGGCCCACCTGGCGCAGCACCAGTTGCCGATGTCGCGGGGGGCGCACAGCCAGCAGGCGCTGGCCCGGCTTGGGGCGCAGCAGGTGCAGGCGCATATGTGGCTGGGGGGCTATCTGTTCTATCCGTGGCCTGGGCATGCCGAGGAACCGGAAGGCGCCAACCCGCAGCACCTGCGCGGGCGCTGGGTCAGGCGGCGGGATTGGGCGATGGCGGTTGGCGAGCGCTGGCAACCGCTGCCGCGCAGCGCATGGCTGGCGCCAGCGCGGGTCGAAGCGGCGCTATGCTGGCAGGCAGAGCAGTTTGCAGCGTGGCTGCATGTGCTGGACCCGCAGGCCCCGGCGCAACTGCTGGTAAGGCTTGAGCAGGAGGCCGATGGCGCCTGGCAGGAAGCCGAACGGGTGTTTCTGGTGGCTGACAATTGGCCGCAGCTACGCAGTGATTGACGCAGATCAAGGCTGGCCCGCACAAAAGCCCGTGCAGGCAACACAATTTTCACAGGCCTGGCGCAACTATCTGCTGCCGGTAGCCATTAAAGTGACACCTGAGCGCCAACAAGAGCGCTATCCAAACCTGATGACGAGGACTGATCATGGTTTCATCCACCCCAGCACCGCATTACGCACGCCTGTCCATTGCCCTGCACTGGCTGATGCTGGTGCTGCTGGCCGCTGTCTACGCCCTTATCGAACTGCGTGGCCTGTTCCCCAAGGACAGCGCCGAGCGCAACCTGATGAAAGACCTGCACTTCATGCTTGGCCTCAGTGTCTTCGTGCTGGTCTGGTTGCGCCTGGCGATGCGCCTGAGCCGGCCTACCCCGCCGATCCTGCCCAAGCCGCCCGCCTGGCAGACCGGCCTTGCCCACCTGATGCACCTGGCACTGTACCTGCTGATGATCGGCATGCCGCTGGCCGGCTGGCTGATCCTCAGCGCCGCCGACAAACCGGTACCTTTCTTCGGCCTTGAGCTGCCGCACCTGATCGGCCCGAACCCGGACCAGGCCAAGTTCATCAAGGGCTGGCATGAGCGCGTCGGCAGTTGGGGCTACTGGCTGATCGGCCTGCATGCGCTGGCCGGGCTTTACCACCACTATGTGGTGCGCGACAACACCCTGTTGCGCATGCTGCCCTACAAGTAACCACGTCGGCCTTGCAGGCCGCCGGTATGCACGAAGATCATGCGGCTGCCGGGCGCCAACAGCCCGGCGGCGACATGATCGCGCAGGGCCAACAGGGCCTTGCCGGTATAGAGCGCTTCCAGCGGCACCCCCGTGTGCAGCTCGCAGTCGGCGATGAAGGCCAGCAGTTCGTCGTCGAACCGGGCAAACCCACCTCGGCAGGCCTCATGTAGCTGGTAGCCATGTGCGCCCGCCAGCGCTGCCACCCCTTGCGCCACCCCATGGTCTGCAGGTACCGCCAAGGCGCCATGCACGGTACGCGCGCCCGCCTCGGCCATGGCCAGGCCAGCCACGGTAGTGCCTGTTCCGGCAGCCAACCACCAGCCATCGTAGTCCGGCCAGCCCAGGGCCGAGATCTGCGCCTGCGCCTGCTGCACGATCAGCGCGCAGCCCTGCGCGCCAACCAGCCCACCGCCGCCTTCGGGAATGCACTGCCAGCCCGGATAGCGCGCTTGCCAAGGTTCCCAGAAACCGGGCTGGTGGCGTGCGCGGTAGCCGCCATAACCCAGCCAGTGCAGGTGCATGCCCAGCGCCTGCAGGTCCCGTACGGTGGGCGTGTCCTGGGCATGGCCGCGTAGCAGGCCGGCAGTGGCGAAGCCAAACCGCTTGCCGGCCGCAGCCAGCGCATGCAGGTGGTTGGAGTGGTTGCCACCCAGGCTGATCAGCCCGGGGGCATTGCCTGTGGCGGCCTGCTGCAGGTGGTGGCGGAGCTTGAACCACTTGTTGCCGCTGATCAGCGGATCGATCAGGTCCAGGCGCAGAATGGCAACCTGTACCTGGGCGTGTTGCAACCACGGCAGGTTCAAGCGTTGCAGTGGGGCTTGAGGAAGGTCGAATGCATGCATGGATCGCAGTTTACAGGCAAAGCCCGGGGCAGCGCCTGTGGGCTGCCCCGGGCCGATCTCAGAGCTGCGCCGCCAGCCGCGACCCTTGGTTGATCGCCCGCTTGGCATCCAGCTCGGCCGCCACGTCGGCGCCGCCGATCAAATGCACCGATTGCCCCGCAGCCACCAACCCATCCTGCAGTTCGCGCAGCGGCTCCTGCCCGGCGCAGATCACGACGTTGTCCACGGCCAACACCTGCGGCTCACCGCCCGCCACGCGAATGTGCAAACCGGCATCGTCTATGCCCAGGTACTCGACACTGTTGAGCATCTGCACGCGCTTGTTCTTCAAGCCGGTGCGGTGGATCCAGCCGGTGGTCTTGCCCAACCCGTCCCCCACCTTCGATGCCTTGCGCTGCAGCAGGAACACCTGACGCGCCGGCGCATGCGGCTCGGCCTTGATGCCGGCAACGCCGCCGCGTGCCTCAAGCCGGGTATCGATGCCCCACTCCTTCCAGAACGCATCACGGTCCAGGCTGCTGGCCCGCCCTTCCTGCACCAGGTATTCGGATACATCAAAACCGATACCGCCGGCCCCGATCACGGCGACCGCCTTGCCCACCGGCTTGCGCTCAAGCAGTACATCCAGGTAGCTGAGCACCTTGGCATGCTCGACCCCGGGGATGGCCGGAGTGCGCGGGGCAATGCCAGTGGCCAGGATGATCTCGTCATAGCCGCCCTGCACCAGCGCCTGCACATCCACGCGGGTATTGAGGTGCAGGTCGACGCCAGTGCTTTGCAGCTTGTTGCGGAAGTAGCGCAGCGTTTCGAAGAACTCTTCCTTGCCCGGGACGCGCTTGGCGACATTGAACTGGCCGCCAATTTCGCTGGCAGCGTCGAACAGCGTCACGTGATGGCCGCGCTCGGCGGCAACGGTGGCGGCGGCCAGGCCCGCCGGGCCGGCGCCGACCACGGCAATGCGCTTCGGCGCTGGCGCAGGCAGGTAATTGAGCTCGGTTTCGTGGCAGGCCCGCGGGTTGACCAGGCAACTGGTCAGCTTGCCGCCGAAGGTGTGGTCCAGGCAGGCCTGGTTGCAACCGATGCAGGTATTGATTTCGTCGGCACGACCGGCAGCAGCCTTGTTGACGAAATCCGGGTCGGCCAGGAACGGCCGAGCCATCGAAACCATATCGGCATCCCCTTCGGCCAGCACCGCCTCGGCCACTTCCGGGGTGTTGATGCGGTTGGTGGTAATCAGCGGAATGTTCACCACGCCCCGCAGCTTGGCCGTGACCTTGCTGAACGCCGCGCGCGGGACCTTGGTGGCGATGGTCGGGATCCGCGCCTCATGCCAGCCGATCCCGGTGTTGATCAGGGTAGCGCCGGCCTGCTCGATGGCCTTGGCCAACTGCTCGATTTCCGCCCAGTCGCTGCCGCCCTCGACCAGGTCGAGCATCGACAGGCGGAAGATGATGATGAAGTTCGGCCCTACTGCCGCGCGTACCCGGCTGACGATTTCCACCGCCAGGCGCATGCGGTTTTCGTAGCTGCCGCCCCAACGGTCGGTGCGCTGGTTGGTGTGGGCGGCGAGAAACTGGTTGATGAAGTAACCTTCCGAACCCATGATTTCGACGCCGTCATAACCGGCACGCTGGGCCAGCACTGCGCAATTGACGAAGTCGGCGATCTGCTTCTCGATGCCTTGCTCGTCCAGCTCCTTGGGCTTGAACGGGTTGATCGGCGCCTGTATCGCGCTGGGTGCCACCTGCCGTGGGCTATAGGCATAGCGCCCGGCATGCAGGATTTGCAGGCAGATCTTGCCACCGGCGGCGTGCACCGCCTCGGTGACGATGCGGTGCTGGTCGGCCTCCGCCTCGGTGCTGAGTTTGGCCGCGCCGGAATACACCCCGCCTTCATCATTGGGCGCAATACCGCCCGTGACCATCAGGCCAACGCCGCCCCGGGCACGCTCGGCAAAGTAGGCCGCCATGCGCTCGAAACCCCCGGGACGCTCCTCGAGGCCGGTGTGCATCGAGCCCATCAGGGTGCGGTTGCGCAAGGTGGTGAAGCCAAGGTCCAGCGGGGCAAGCAGGTGCGGGTAACGTTCGGCGGCCATGGAAAGGTCCCCAGGTGGCGTGATTCACGGTGTGCGGGCGCCTCACCGAATGGCGGGCCTCCGTCGTTTGTCTGTCAGCGACATTAAACAGCCGTTTGAATTGGCTCAATGATCGAAACTGACAAGTTATTGATCCTGGCAAACAGGGCGCTTACCCTAGATAGCCTTCGTCAGCCAATGTGCCGTTCTGTTTCATGCGAAAACTTCTGGCAAGCGCCCTGGCGCTGGTAATGATCGCCGCGCTCTGCGGCTACGGTTTCTGGAGCCAGCAGCGCCCGGAAGGCCACTACCTGTCCGACCTGCGCATCGAACTGGCGTTGAACCATGGCGTGCCGGGCGACCGCGGCAACCTGCTGGGTATCGAGCCATTGCTGTTCCCTAGCGACTACCAGAACCTGCAACGCCTGCACCGCAAGCTGGCCGCCTACCTGGAGCAGGCGCGCGCCCAGGGCCTGGTCGGCCCGCGCACCGTGGTCGTGCTGCCGGAACACATCGGTACCTGGCTGTGGGCACGCGGCGAAAAGAACGAGCTGTACCAGGTCACCCAGAGCCGCGAGGCCCAGCAATGGCTGGAACTGAGCAACCCGCTGCGCTACGCGCTGGCCATGGTAGCGGCCGAGGGCGACGACCGGCGTGCCGACGCCCACCTGCGCATGAAGGCCGAGCAGATGGCTGCCGACTATCAACAGCTGTTCGGTGGCCTGGCCAAGGAGTTTGGCGTGACCCTGGTGGCCGGCTCCATCGTGCTGCCCGCCCCCTATGTGCAACAAGGCGTCCTGCATGCCGGGCGTGGCGCACTGTTCAACAGCAGCGTGGTGTTCGCCGGTGACGGTTCCCTGCTCGGCCAACCGCAACGCCAGCAATACCCCGACAGTGACATGCGCCGTTATGTGCAGGAGGGCCGCGATTATCCGCTGCAGGTCGTGCAGACCCCCGCCGGGCGCCTGGGCGTGCTGGTGGGCAGTGACAGCTGGTACCCGCAGAACCATCAGCAACTGGCCAGCCAGGGCGTGCAGCTGGTAGCCAACCCGGTGTTTCTCAGCGGCAAAGGCAGCTGGCAAGCCCCCTGGCGTGGCAACCGCCACCAGGCGGCCAGTGCCGGGCTGGCCGTGCAGCGCGGCCAGGTCAGTGAACAAACGGCTTGGCAACGCCTGACCGAGGCGGCCGGAGCCAGGGTCAGCAGCATGAGCGTGTTCATGCGGGGGCAGTTCTGGGAACACGGCAGTGACGGCCAAGGCTTCGCCCGCCAGGCCGGTGAGTTGCTGGCAGGCACGCCGAGCCCCGGCGCCCGCCTGCTGAACCTGTGGTTGTAAGGCCATGGCCCGCCCCCGCGTGCGCCTGGGCGAGCTGTCGGTCGGCTTTGTTCAGCCGCTGATCGCAGCCCTGCGCGAACTGGGCCACGCCCCCGAACCGCTGCTGCGCCGCTATGGGCTGGAGGCACCGCGCCTGAGCGAAGCCAATGCGCGCCTTTCGATCCCGCGCTACATGCACCTGGGCCATGCGGCCATCGAACAATGTGGCGAAGCCGCGCTGGGCTTGCACATGGGCCGCCTGAGCCGGCTGGCCCAGGCGGGCCTGGCGGGGGTCACTGCAGCCCAGGCGCCTACCGTGGGGGAAGCCGCGCGCACCTTGCTGCGCTTCGAACCGCTGTACGCCGCCAACTACCGCGGCCACTCCAGCTTTCATGAAGACGCCGAAGGTGCCTGGCTGCGTTTCTACTCCATCAGCCCCTACAACGCCTACAACCGCTTTGTGGTGGACTCGGTGCTGGCAGGCTGGCTGGCTCAACTGGCCGACCTGGCGGGTGTTGCGCTGCAGGCCGAGCGCCTCGAAATCGAATTTGCCGCCCCCGCCTACGCCGCGCAGTACCAGGCGCTGTGCAGCACCCCGGTGCAGTTCGCTGCCGACGGTAATCAATTGCGCCTGAGCCGCGCCACCTTGCAGTTGGCCAACCCCAGGCACTGCCCCAGCACCTGGCAGCACCTGCTGCAGTTGTGTGAAGCAGACATGCTGCAGCGCACGCGGGTGCGCAGCCTGGGTGAGCGCATCACCCACCTGCTTGGCCCATTACTCAACGGTGGCCGCGAACCGGACCTGGTCGAGGTAGCCCTGCACTTGCAACTGCCCACCTGGACACTGCGGCGCAAGCTGGCCGAAGAAGGCACGCGGTTTCGTGACCTGCTCAATGAAACACGACGCGACCTGGCCGAGACCTACATCCGTGATACGGAACTGGCGTTCGGCGAGATTGCTTATTTATTGGGGTTCGCTTCGGCCGAGGCCTTCCAGCGCGCGTTCAAGCGCTGGACGGGCCTTACGCCGGGAGAGTTTCGCCGCAGCCAGCGGCGGGCAGGTCAAAGCTCGGTGGCGTCGTCGGCCGGTTCCGGGGTGTCCAGCTCGTAGGCTTGGGATTCGAGTAGTTCTTCCTGGTATTCATCCATGGTCCTGCTCCCTCTTTACTCATTTCATCTTCGTAGTTATCGCCGTCATGCTAAGCCAGTGGCATGACGCAATGATGACAAGCTTATGATCAGGCAACGCGGCCATCGTTCCAGTGAAAACGCGATGCAACGCTGCTCGAGTACCACAAAATCCTTTTTAGGAGGACAGGCGTTCAGGCGCCAGCGGAAATGTTTTCAGGAATTGTCAGCCCAGTCGCAATAGCACTGGCGACGAGCTTGGCACGCTCGCTATCAAGCACCTCATATGCGGCCTGCAGCGTCTGAATCTTGGCCTGGATTTCAGCCATTTTGCCAGTGACCAGCAGTGCACCCTGCACGCAATCGAGGGTATTGCCGCGCCTGGCAGCCAGTATCTCCCCTATTTCGGCAAGCGTGAAACCGCCCCGCTGGGCAGTTTGCACGAAGTTCAGGTCAGCGACGGCCTGCTCGCTGTAACTGCGATAATTGTTGGCTTGCCGCTGGGCCACGATCAGCCCGAGCTGCTCGTAATAGCGCAACGCATGGCGGCCGACGCCGCTGCGGCGCTCCAGCTCCCCGATGTTCATGGCACAAAACCCCTTGACCTTAGAGTGCGCTCTACACCCTAACCTGCGCCCATCTTGCAGACAAGGAAACTGACATGAGCGTGGAATGCTTCGTTACCGGCGGCAGTGGTTTTATCGGCCAGCATCTACTGGCGCGGCTCACCGCCACCGGGCACACCGTGCGGGTGCTGATGCGCCACCCGGAAAACCTCGCCCGGCTCCGTGAACAGGTAGGCCGCCTGGGGGGCAAGCCTGCAGGCGTACAGGCAGTTGCCGGCGATATCGGCACAGAAGGCCTTGGGCTCAGCGAAGCCGACCGCCAACGCGTGTCGGCTGCCGCAGTGGTGTTCCACCTCGCGGCGCACTTCACCTGGGGGCTTTCCCTGGAACATGCCCGTGCCGTGAACGTGCAAGGTGCGCTGCGGGTCGCGCAGCTGGCGGCTAGCCAGGGCACCCGCCTGCTGATGGTGGGCGGCTACATGCTGCAGAATTTCAGCCACCTGGCCAGCATCGGGGTGGATCACGAGGACCCGGAGCATACCGACTGGCCCGCGGTTTACCGCCGCGTAGGCGGTTATGAGGCGAGCAAGCTGGAAGCGCATTTCGCCGTCATCCGCTACATGCAAGGTGCGGGCGCAGCGTACTCGATCGTTCACCCAGCCACGGTCTGCGGCGACAGTGAGCGCGGGCACATCCTCGACGGGCAGCCGTTGGCAGCACTGATTAGCGGCCTGGCGTTGGGCCGGTTCAAGGCCATTCCGGGTTCGCCCAGCCATTGGCTGCCACTGGTCAGCGTCGACTACCTGGTTACCCTGATGGCTTGCGTGGCATTCGACCCTTCAATGGCCAACCGCCAGGTGCTTGCACTCGACCCGCACACCCCTAACCTGCAAGGCTTGCTGGAGGATATCGCCGCCACCCTGCAGGTAAAAGCCCCGCGCCACCATGTGCCGATAGGCGTGCTGAAGTGGTTGTTGGCAATTCCTGGAGTAGCGACCCGCCTGGCAATCAGCCCCGAGTCGCTGAACTTCATCCAGCCGCAGCGCTTCGACCTGAGTTTCAGCGAACAACTGGAACGCAGGTATCAGCTCACTCACCCGAACATCAAACACACATTGGCAAAAACCGTGCGTCACGTCGAACGCAACCTGGGCCACGGCAGCATGCCTGGGGCAAACATACCGACCAACACCTGAACCCACATGGCCGCGCAACCGCCTGCACGTCGCCCCGGCGCGGCAGACCACTCAGGCTGACCCGCCAGGGCTGACTGCGGCGCTTATCCCTTACCAGAGGGCGATGTCGTAGGTCAGGTAGATGCGGTTGCTGTCACGCCCGCGGGAGAAGTCGGAGCGGTACACGTAGTTGCGCAGCTTCACGCCAAGGCCCTTGACCGGCCCGGATTGCACCACGTAGGCAAGCTCCATGTCGCGCTCCCACTCGCTCAGCCCAGCGTCAGCCGAGCGCCCGTTATCCCCGCTGAGGTAGCGGGTCATGAAGGTAAGCCCTGGGATGCCTGCCGCAGCGAAGTTGTAGGCATAGCTGGCCATCCAGGTTTTCTCCTCTTCCTCGATGAACTTGCCGATACCCACGTTACTGAACGAGTACACCGTGGCGCCGCTGATGTAGGGCAGCCCGGCCTTGCCGTCGAGCACCTGGTAGCCACCCCCGAATGTGTGCCCGGAATGGGTGTACGACAGTTGCCCGCTAAACATGTCATTGTCGATTTCGCCGCCCTGGGCAGCGCCGCTGTCGCGGCTGTTGAAATAGCGCAAGTCGGTGGTGAGCACGCCGCCGGCCAGGGGCAGGTCGTAGATCAACCCGGCAAAGTCCTGGCGGTAGAAGTGTTCCAGCTGGCCGTGGAAATAGCTCAACTTCAACTGCTTGTTGACGGCGTAGTCGGCGCCGGCAAAGTTGAAATCGCCAGACTCGTCACCGCTGTAACCGTCCAGGTACAGGCCAGTGCTGTCAGAGGAGTCGCGCAGCTTGAAGCGGTTCAGGTGCCCGGCAGTCAGGGTCAGGTTGTCGATGTCGGTGCTGGTCAGCTGGGTGCCTTGGTAGGTTTGCGGCAACAAGCGGGCATCGTTGTAGATCAGCACCGGGGTTTTCGGCAGCAAGGTGCCATGCTTGACCACGGTCTGCCCCAGGCGCGCCTTGGCCGTCACGCCGGCACTGGCAAACTCGTCTGCGGCACGGCCATCGTCATGCGTCGGCAGCAAACCGGTACCGCTGCGGCCGCGGCCCGAATCGAGCCGCACGCCGAGCAGCCCCATGGCGTCGAGCCCCAGCCCCAGGGGGCCCTGGGTGAAGCCGGACTGATAGTCGAGCAGGAAGCCCTGCGCCCATTCCACCCGCTCGCTCTTGGCGGTGGCGGCGGCGCGCGGGCTCATGCCCTGTTCGTCGCGAAAGTTTTCGTTGAAGTACACATTGCGCAGTTGCAGCTTCAGCTTGCTATCGTCGACGAAACCGGCGGCGCCGGCCACAGGCAGCCAGCCGCACAGCAGGCCACAGGTGGCCCCACGGAAAACAGCTCGGGACATGATTGATACTCTATTGTTGTTTTTGGGTGAGCGGGGCGCCGGTCGGCGCCCGAAGCAGTTCAGACGAAGAAGGACAAGGCACCGGTGGCCAGCGCCAGCGCAGTGATCACCAACGATGTGAGCACCGCCCATTTCACCGTGGCTTTCTGGAAGTCACCGATGTCGCGGTCGACCATCCCCACCAACAGCAGGGTCGAGGCCACCAGTGGGCTCATCAGGTGCACCGGCTGGCCCAGCACCGAGGCGCGGGCGATTTCAATCGGGTCGATGCCATAGGCGGTCGCGGCATTAGCCAGGATCGGTACCACGCCAAAGTAGTAGGCGTCGTTCGACAGCACGAAGGTCAATGGCATGCTGGTCAGGGCCACCACCAGTGGGAACCAGTGGCTCCAGGCGGCAGGAATCCAGTCGACCAGGGTCTGCGCCAGGGCGTCGACCATCTTGGTGCCCGAGAAGATCCCAGCGAAGATACCTGCGGCAAATACCAGCAACACCACGGTCATGGCATTGCCCGAATGGGCGAGGATGCGTTCTTTCTGCAGGTCCAGTTGTGGGTAGTTGATCATCAGCGCGGCGACGAAGCCGATCATGAAGAGGATCGCTGCGTGCATTACCCCGAAGACCAACGCGGTCATCACGGCGATCACCAGGGCCAGGTTCACATAGGCCAGGCGTGGGCGCTTGTAGGGAGCGTCGCCAAGGATTTCCTTGATGTAGCAATTGCCACCACCCGACTCCAGGGCGGTGTTCCCGATGCGGCGACGCTCGGCACGGCCCAGCAGGAAGGCGGTGAACACCACCCAGGCAGCGCCACCGATCACGGTCGGCAACATCGGGATGAAGTATTCGGTGGCGTCCAGGCCCAACGCGGCGATGGCCCGGGTAGCCGGCCCGCCCCAGGGGCTCATGCCACTCATGATGCTCAGCGACAGCATAGACACCGTGGCCAGGATCATCGGGTTCATGCCGATGCGCTTGTACAACGGCAGCATGGCCGCGCAGGTGATCATGTACGTGGTGGTGCCGTCACCGTCCAGCGCCACCACTAGCGACAGCAGCGCGGTGCCGATGGCGATCTTGACCGGGTCGCCATTGACGCGCTTGAGGATCTTGCGGATCAGCGGGTCGAACAGGCCGGCATCGATCATCAGGCCGAAGAACAGGATGGCGAACAACAACAGTGCGGCTGACGGTGCCACCATTTTCAAGCCATCGAGCATCATCTTGCCCAGGTCGGGGGCAAAGCCACCGATCACTGCGAAGACAATCGGTACGACGGTGAGTGCCACGATGGGTGACAGGCGTTTACTCATGATCAGGTAGGTGAAGGTCACCACCATGATCAGGCCCAGGAGTGCGAGCATGGTTTTTTCTCTTGTTTTTATTGTGTTGCGGCCGCCAGCAGGGCAGACGGCCCCCTACCCCACCCGCACCGTCAGGGTGCTGGGTGGGATTTCAAGTCAGCGAGGACAGATGGAAAAGGTGTTCAGCCGTGGTGCCGAGGCTCCGCAGCCCAGTCGGCCTGTGCCGTATCGGCTTCGTCTGCAGCGGCCGGGATTCCGTTCAGGCGGCGCAGCAGCGTTTTCCGGTCACAGGCATTCTCCGACAAGGAGATGACCACGGTCGCGACGGCGTTGCTGGCCAGGCTGGTCAGGGCGCGCGCTTCGGACATGAAGCGATCGATACCGATCAGCAAGGCAAGCCCGGCCAGCGGGATGTCGTGGATCACGGTGAGGGTCGAGGCCAGGGCCACGAAACCACTGCCGGTCACGCCTGCTGCCCCTTTGGACGACAGCAGCATGATCGCCAGCATGGTCACCGTCTGGCCGAGGGTCAGGTCGATGTTGCAGGCCTGGGCGATGAACACCGCGGCCAGCGACAGGTAGATGGCCGTGCCGTCGAGGTTGAAGGAATAGCCAGTCGGCAGCACCAGCCCGACCACGCCCTTCTTGCAGCCCAGTTTCTCCAGCTTCTCCAGCATGCGCGGCAGCACCGGCTCGGTGGAGGACGTGCCGAGTACTACCAGGAATTCCTCGCGGAAGTAGCGCAGCAGCTTCCACAGGCTGAAGCCATACGCACGGCAGATGCCGCCGAGCACCACCAGCACGAAGAACGCACAGGCGATGTACAGCGTACCGACCAGCTTGGCCAAGGCACCCAGCGAGGTCACGCCGTACTGGCCGACCGTGAACGCCAGTGCACCGAAGGCGCCGATGGGGGCGAAGCGCATCAGGTAGCCGAAGATGCGGAACACCATGGTCGAGGCCGATTCCAGCACATTCAGTACCGGCTTGCCCTTCTCGCCCATGGACGACAGGGCAAAACCGCTGAGCACGGCGATGAACAGCACCGGCAGCACCTCACCCTTGTTGAACGCACCGATGAAGGTGTCCGGGATGATGTGCATGAAGAAGTCGACCACGCTGAGCTTGGCCGCCGACGCAGCGTACTGGCTCAGCCCGGCAGTGCTGAGGGTCGCAGGGTCGATGTTCATGCCGACGCCCGGGCGGAACAGGTACACCGCCGCCAGGCCGATCATCAGGCTGACCACGGTCAGGCCCAGGAACAACAGCAATGTCTTGCTCATCAAGCGCCCCAGGGAGCGCTTGTCGGTCATGCCGGCGATGCCGGTGACGATGGTGCAGAACACCACGGGGGCAATCATCATCTTGATCAGCTTGATGAAAGCATCACCCAGCGGCTTGAGCGCAACAGCCTGTTGCGCCCAGAAGTGGCCGACCACTACGCCCAGCAGGACGGCGCAGAGGATCTGAAAGTACAGCGATTTGGCGAGTCTCATGAGGCATCACCCATTGTTGAAATTGTGCGGATGCGCTTGTTGCAATTGTTTGGAGCTGAACGGCTGCCAGAGCTACCCGGCCAATCTGCGGAATGTAGGGGCGTAAACGAAACCTGAGAACAACCGTCGGGCAGTTCGCACCACCGAGGCCTGGATGGTCTTGCCATCGGCGCCGGTGCGCGACAATGCCACATCGATGCCACCGCTTGGGTGTTCCAGGCGCACTTCGGTCAATTGCTCGGCGCCCTCGCCCAGCAGTTCACCGATCACGGTGCCAGGGCTGACACAGGCAGTGGCCAACCCGATCGAACCTGTAATGGCCAGCGCGCGGTGGCAGCTGTGCGGCATGAAGTAGCGAACCTGCAGGGTGCCGTCATAGCGCGGTTTGGAAACCAACACCGGCTTGGGGATGACCATCCCGCTGACATCGCCCAGGCCCATGGCCTTGCCGGCCTTCAGGCGCAGCGCTTCCAGGCGCTTGAGCAGGTCTTCGTTGGCATCGAGTTCGGCAGGCGTTTCCGAACCGGTGACACCGAGCTGGCTGGCCTCGACCACCATCATCGGCATGGCCATGTCGATGCAGGTGACCGGTACGCCGTCGATCACGTCGGTTGCCTGGCCGGTCGGGAACAGCTTGCCGGTCTTGCTGCCAACCGCATCGAGGAACGTCAGCTGCACCGGGGCGGCAGTGCCCGGAACGCCATCGATCGCCGTGCGGCCTTCGTAACGCACGATCCCGCCGGGGGTTTCCACCAGCGAGTTGACGAACGTTCCGGTGTTGAGGTTGCGGATGCGCACCAGGGTCTTGCCTTCCTGGCCCTTGACCAACCCTTGCTCGATGGCGAACGGGCCAACGGCGCACAGCATGTTGCCGCAGTTAGGGGCGGTGTCGACCCTGCGCTGCGCGACCATGACCTGCACGAACAGGTAATCTACGTCAGCGTCGGCATGCAGCGAAGGGCTTACAATCGCCACCTTGCTGGTCTGCGGGCTACCGCCACCGATCCCGTCGATCTCCAGTTCATGCCCGGAGCCCATCAGGTTGATCAGTAATTCGTCGCGCTCGACCACGTTGGCAGGCAGGTCCCAGGCGTGGAAAAACGGCCCCTTGGAGGTGCCACCGCGCATGAGTACGCAAGGAATTCGTTGCATGATTTCGCACTCTTGTTGATCAATGGACATCATTGATGTTGTGGACACAAGATTGACAGGGATGGATAAATCAATCCAATGCAAATATCGTAGTTATTATTCCGATCCAGGCATCAATTAAACACCGGGGCCAGAGAGCGATTCGAGATGGAATATGAACTCCAAGACATCCGATCTTTCGTGAAAATCGCCGAACTCGGCAGTTTCCACGAGGCTGCGGAAGCGCTGCATTTGTCCCAGCCGGCGCTCAGCCGGCGGATCAAGAAGCTGGAAGAAGGGTTGGGCACGTCCCTGCTTGAGCGCACCACCCGTCGCGTCAGCCTGACCAGTGTCGGGCGCGACTTCCTGCCCAAGGCCAGGCGCCTGCTGGATGACTTCGAAGACTCGATCCTGAGCATTCGCGAGCTGGCCGAGCGCCAGACCGGCCAGGTGACCCTGGCCTGCATCCCCACCGCCGCGTTCTATTTCCTGCCGTCGGTGATTCGTGACTACAACGAGCAATACCCGAAGATCCGTATCCGCCTGCTTGACCTCAGTGCCAACGACGGGCTGGAAGCCGTGCTGCGCGGTGAAGCCGACTTCGGCATCAACATGATGAGCGGCCAGCACCCGGACATCGAGTTCGTCTCGCTGGTACAGGAGCATTTCGTGCTGGCTTGCCGTCGCGACCACAAGCTGGCAAACCGGGAATGCGTGACCTGGACGGAACTGGCCGACTACCGCCTGATTGGCGTGGGCCGGCTGAGCGGCAACCGAATGCTGCTGGACCACGCCCTGTCCGGGCTCAACCTGCGGCCCAAGTGGTTTTATGAAGTGCAGCACCTGTCCACCTCGCTGGGCATGGTCGAAGCCGGGCTGGGCGTGTCGGCCATGCCCAGCCTGGCCATGCCCAACGCCGACCACCCGACGCTGGTCAGCGTGCCGCTGACCGAACCCGAGGTCACGCGCACCCTGGGCCTGGTCTACCGGCGTGGCGCCTCGCTGTCGCCGGCGGCGGAAAAATTCGTCTCGATCCTGCTGGAGAAGTGGCCCAACCGCTGACCGGTCAGCCTGGCGTTGGCCTGGGTGCAGCGAGGGGTGCAGGGCGGCAGCACTCATCGTCATTCCCCGCCCAGGCCGAGGGTGTTGGGGCGGCGCTTCTCGATGGCGAACTTGAGCAGGGCCGCCGAGCGGAACAGCCCATGGGCGAACTTGCCATAGGGCAACGTGATGAACAGCGCCATGACCGTACCCAGGTGCAGCGCCAGCACGATCGCCATTGCTGCGGTATCACGCAGGCCCAGCAAGGCAAGGCCACTGGCGCTGACCAGCAGCAGGAGCAGAATGAAGGCACGGTCCATGGGGCGCTGGGCGACGTCGCCCTGCTCCGGGGCCCGGCGCAGGTTCAGCGCCAGCAACCCGAGCGGGCCGACGATCAGGCCGATACCCCCCAAGGTACCAAGCAGCACCGGCGCGCTGAGCAGCGGGTATGGCGCCTGCTGGCCCAGCAGGTAGTGGTAACCGGTAGCGACGACCGTGGCGGCAAAGCACAGCATGAAGCCGTAGAAGGTCATGTGATGGAAGCGCCGGCGCCACAGCGTGTAGCGGTCATCGGCATTGTTGCAGCCCTGGCCGTGGCCACCGTCCAGGTACTTCAAGGTCAACACCGCGCTGGTTGCCTCCAGCACAGCGCCTTGGGCGGGTTGCGCCTGGGCGTTTGCAGGCGTTACAGCACGCCAGAAGCGACGTACCGCCACCCCAAGCGCCAGGCCCGCCGCCGCGAATACCCCACCGAACATCAATGCCAGGGTATTGTGCGGGAAAACCGCGTAGAAGTTTCCGGCCAGCCGCCCCGGCAACAACGTGCCGTTGAGCCACAAGGTCAGCAGCAGGAACAGCGATAGGGCCAGCGACAGGGCAACGGCGACGTAGGTGCCGTTGTGCTGATACAGCCGGCCGAAGCGGGCCGGCCAGGCATACTCGGCGTAGGTCTGGCCACGCACCTTGGCCATGGCCTGGGGCACGTTCACGGCAAATTCGTGGGGGTCGGCGTACTGGCAGGCATGCAGGCAGGCCCCACAGTTGTGGCACAGGTTGGCCAGGTAGTGGATGTCGGCCTTGCCGAACTCAAGCCGACGGGTCATTGCCGGGAATACGGCACAAAAGCCCTCGCAGTAGCGGCAGGCATTGCAGATACGCATTTGCCGGTCGACTTCCTGCTCTTCCAGGTTCAGCGCAGGTATCAGTTCAAGTGCTGCGGGTTGGGCGACGGGCTGGTGTGCTTCAGGCAGTTGCGCGGTCATGGTCGTTCTCGTGTTCTGGATGGTCGTGGCCGGTTGCGGCAGCGGCGCTGGTGCCGGCGATGCGGCCGAAGGCAGTGCCGATGGACATGCCGACACCTGCCGTGTAGCCCTTGCCCAGCACATTCCCCGCCATCATTTCGCCGGCGACGAACAGGTTGGGGCTGGGCCGACCGGCAAAATGCACGGCCGCCGTTTCATCGGTGCGCAGCCCCAGGTAGGTGAAGGTCACGCCGGGGCGCAGCGGGTAGCCGTAGTAAGGCGGCGTGTCGAGCGGCCGAGCCCAGTGGCTTTTCACCGGTTGCAGGCCTTGGGTGTGGCAGTCGTCCAGGCGGGTGTGATCGAAGCTGCCGACCCGGCAGGCGCGGTTGTAGGCCTGCACCGTCTCGACGAAGGCCGGCACGGGCAAACCGAGCAACGCCGCCAGCTCCTCCAGGGTGTCGGCGCGGGCGCCCGGGAACACTGGCGGCATGAAACGACCTAGGGCTTTCTGGTCAATGATCGAGAAACCCACCTGCCCTGGCTGCTGAGCCACCAGCCGGCCCCAGATGGCATAGCGCTTGGGCCAGAAATCCTCGCCTTCATCGTAAAAGCGCTGGCCGTCGCGGTTGACCACCACCCCCAGCGACACACAGTCGATACGCGTGCAGATGCCGCCGTCGTAAAGCGGCGCCCGGGCGTCGATCGCCACCATGTGCGCTTGCGTGGGGTCGCCGATGGTGTCGGCACCCTGTTCGATCATGCGGCGCAACAGCACCCCTTCGTTGAACCGCGTACCACGAATCAGGAAGTTGTCCGCAGGCCATTCGCCCCGCTCGTTCTGCCCCCAGGCATCGCGCAACCACTGGCGGTTGGACTCGAAGCCACCGGCCGCCAGCACACAACTGCGCGCCTCGATACGTTCGCCCGGCAGGGTGCGCCCCTGAACCTCGCGCGCCGGCACATGGGCCGCAACGAAGCGGCCGTTGTCCAGCTCGATGTCGGCCACAGGCGTGTCGTAGCGTATCTGCACGCCCAGCTTTTCGGCACTGCGGAAATAGGCATTGACCAGCGCCTTGCCACCCCCCATGAAAAACGCGTTGGTGCGGGCAGTGTGCAGCGCACCGGACAAGGAAGGCTGAAAATGCACGCCATGCCGGTGCATCCAGCCCCGGCAACTGGCAGAGGCACGGATCACCAGGCGCGCGAGCTTTTCGTCGGTCTGGCCCCCGGTGACCTTGAGCAGGTCCTGCCAGAACTCCTCTTCGGGGTATGCTTCGACCAGCACATCCTGCGGGGCGTCATGCATGCAGCGCAGGTTGCGCGTGTGTTGGGAATTGCCACCACGCCAGGCGCGGGGTGCGGCTTCGAGCAGCAGCACGCTGGCTCCGGCCTCGCGCGCCATCAGCGCGGCACAGAGGGCGGCATTACCCCCTCCGATGACTAGCACATCGATCATTTCGCCTCCAGATCACGAAGCGCCGAATGGTCGGCTGCTCCTCGTGGCCAGGGACTTTAATCAGTGCCTGGGCGGGGCGAAACGCGATGACACCGGGGGGGCCTTCAGTTTTTCTAAAGGGTGGGCAAGCAGCGGGCCACCGTCAGAGCAGCCGGGCGCCAGGCCACCGCCCCTGCTCCACCAGCGCCCGCGCCACTTCCTGCAGCACGATCCGGGTCGCCAGTGCAGCCGGTGACAGCTCGTCGTCGGCCAGGCTGACCATCACATTGCGGCGCTGCGCCTGGGCATCATCAATGGCATAGACCCGCAACCCCGCCTGGTGCGCCCGGGCCACCGTGGCGCCCGGCTGCAGGGTGGCGGCATGGCCCGCACAAACGCAATCCATCAGCAGCGACAGGCCATCGACTTCCATGACAATGTTGGCCTCCAGCCCGGCACGCTCGAAGATCGCGCGCAGGGTCGCGCGCAAGCCGTGCTGTGTGCTGGGCATCACCAAGGGCAGCGTGGCGATCTGCTGCAACGTCAGCGATTCACCCCATTCGGGGCGCACCAGCGCGGCGGGGATGAGTGCAAACAGCCGCTCGGTCAGCAGCGGCCGCACATCCAGCCGCGGCCCCGCTTCTGCCTGGAACAACACCGCAAGGTCAAGGTGCCTGGCGTTGAGCTGGTTCACCAGGTAGCCCGAGAGCATCTCCACCAGGTGCAGGCGGATGTCGGGGTAGCGTTCACGCATCTTGTCGATCAGCGCCAGGCCCAGCACCGACGCTGTAGTCGGCGCCAGGCCCACGCTGACATAGCCGCTCATGCGGCCGCTTTGCGCGGCCAACACAGCGTGCTCTGCCTGGCGCAGGGCCAGGCGCGCGTGGTACTCGAAGGCCAGGCCCGCAGCAGTCGGCGACACGCCGGTGCTCGAGCGCGTCAGCAACCGGGTACAGACCTCGCTTTCCAGCTTTGACAATTGCTGGCTCAGTGCCGAAGCACCGACGCCAAGCTCGACCGCAGCCCTGCCAAGGCTGCCGTGCTCCAGGACACTCAGGAAATAGCGAAGTTGACGTAACTCCATACAGCTCTCTTTCAACGATAGGGGGCTATCCTTGCGCATCTTAGCCTGTAGCAGGCCCGATGGCGCCGCCCCCTGCCGCTAACCGCGCGAATGGGGCAGTGGCTTCAGGCCGCTGTCCTCGATCGCTGCGTCGGCTTGTGGCGATGCCAGGTAGTCAAGCAGCGCCTGCGCGGCGGCATGGTGCTGGCTGTTGCTGACCACCGCGCCCGAATACAGGGTCATTTTCTGGGCTTCGGCCGGGATCAGGCCAACGATATCGATGCCCTTGACGGGTTTGAGCTCGCTCAACTGCTGGAAGCCGATTTCAGCCTGGCCGCGAGCGATCACAGAGCCTACCGGCTCGGCAGGAATCATGTGGGCCTTGGCCGCGAAGCCAGCACCCAGGTGCATGCCGGGGAACAGGGTCTTGGACAGGTAGACGCCGCTGGCGCTGTCGGAGTACGCCACGGATTTGCTGTTGAGCAGTACGGCGCGCAAGCCCTGCAAGGTGCTGATATCCGGCTTGGGCTGGCCTTGGCGCACGGCCATGGCGATGAACGATTGGCCCAGGTCGACCCGGCTGCTCTTGTCAGCCTGGCCACCCGCCACCAGCTTGTCCAAGGCAGCACCCACCATCAGCACAACGTCCGCCGGCTCGGCACGGGCAAGCCTGTTGGGAATGGCCTGTGGCGTTTCGCCCATGGAAGGCGCGGCCAGCACCTGCAGCTTGACCCCGAATTTCTTCTCGTAGGCAGGCGCCACTTCCCGGATTGCGCCCATGATGCCACCGGAGCTCAGGACCGTAAGGGTCGCCGGTTCGGCAGGCGCAGCCTGGGCGAGCGAGCAGGTCAGTGAAGATGCCAATACAGCAGCACAGGACAACATTCGAAACACTGGAGTTTTCTCCGCAGTAAAAGCACGGCATGCTAGCGAAGCGGGAAGCGCCTGCGGCGTGAAGCAGCCATTAAGAATGTTTCACGTACGGTTTTCGAAGCGCTTTTCACCACCCAGTTGTCAATTGAATAACGACCACCGAGCATGGCCCGGGCGAAGCTGTGTGCCTGTCCGTTGCGGCCGGCGCACACCGCAGGTGCGCTCCCCCCATGATCCCTTTCGAGATTGCATCTTGGCCAAACCACGCTCTCCCGCTTCCCCCGACGGCGCCCTCGACTGGCTGAACTTCTTTTTGGCAGATGTGCGCGACGGGCTTGGGCCATACCTGGCCATCTACCTGCTGGCGGTGCATCAATGGCAACCGGCAAGCATCGGCCTGGTGATGAGCCTGGCAGGCATTGCTGCACTGTTGGCGCAAACCCCGGCAGGGGCATTGATCGACCGTACCAAAGCCAAGCGTGCCGTGGTGGTGATCGCTGCGCTGCTGGTGACTGGCAGCTGCCTGCTGTTGCCGTGGATTTCCTCGTTCGGCGGGGTAGCCCTGACCCAGACCATCAGTGCCCTGGCGGGCTCGATCTTTGCGCCAGCGATTGCCGCCATATCCTTGGGCATCAGCGGCCCCAAGGCCTTTACCCGCCGGGTAGGCCGCAACGAAACCTTCAACCATGCCGGCAACGCCTGTTCGGCGCTGCTGGCCGGCGGCCTGGCCTACCTGTTCGGCCCGGTGGTGGTGTTCTACCTGATGGCCGTCTTGACCGTGGCCAGTGTGGTGGCGGTGAGCTGCGTGCCTGCCACGGCCATCGATCACCAACTGGCTCGCGGCCTGGCGCATAGCCCTGGCGGTGATGACGCCCCTGCAGGGCTGCGGGTACTGCTGCACAACCGGACCCTGCTGGTATTCGCCGCGTGTTGCGCGCTGTTTCACCTGGCCAACGCGGCCATGCTGCCACTGGTCAGCCAGAAGCTCTCGCAGGTCGACCTGCAGCTGGCCACCCCGCTGACCTCCGCCTGCATCGTTGCCGCGCAACTGGTGATGGTGCCCATGGCGCTGCTGGTAGGCGCCAAGGCCGAACACTGGGGCCGCAAGCCGTTCCTGCTGATCGGTTTCCTGATACTGCCGCTTCGCGGGGCGCTCTACGTGGTGTCTGACAACCCGTTCTGGCTGGTGGGCGTGCAACTGCTCGATGGCATCGGCGCCGGGATCTTCGGTGCGCTGTTCCCGATTGTGGTCAAGGACCTGACCGAAGGCACCGGCCGATTCAATGTGAGCCTTGGCGCGCTGACCGCGGTGTTCGGGCTTGGCGCCGCGCTCAGCCCTGGCATCGCCGGGCTGGTGGTGCAGGCTGCGGGCTACGATGCGGCGTTCCTGACCCTGGCCGGTATCGCCGGGGTCGCCTTCATCCTGGTAGTGCTGGCGCTGCCAGAAACGCACCCGCGCAGCCTGCCAGCGCCACTGCCCACCCCTGTCGGAAACTGAGCGCCTTATGCAGGTCAGTGAAAGTGCATTGATCATCTGGGCGGTCGCCGCACTGGCGACCTGCGGCGTCATTTTGCGCCCATGGCGCGTTCCGGAGTACGTCTGGGCCATGGGCGGGGCGGTGCTGCTGGTCGGCCTTGGCCTGATGACGCCTCGGCGGGCCCTGGCCGCGGTGGCCGAAGGCGGTGACGTCTACCTGTTTCTGATCGGCATGATGGTACTGGCCGAACTCGCTCGCCAGGAAGGCCTGTTCGACTGGCTGGCACGGTATGCCGTGCAGCATGCGCGGGGTTCCGGGCAACGGCTGTTCGACCTGGTATTCCTGGTGGGCACGCTGGTTACGGTGTTCCTGTCCAACGACGCCACGGCCGTGGTCCTTACCCCGGCAGTCTATGCCGCGTGCAAGGCCGCCAAGGCCGACCCACTGCCCTACCTGTTCATCTGCGCCTTCATCGCCAACGCCGCGAGTTTCGTACTGCCTATCTCCAACCCTGCCAACCTGGTGGTATTCGGCAGCCATATGCCGCCACTGCTGGACTGGCTACGCCAGTTCAGCCTGCCTTCCCTGGCCGCAATCTGCCTGACCTATGGGGTGCTGCGGGTGACTCAGCGCCGGCAGATCCGCCAACCGCTGGCGCTGAGCGTGAGCGGCGCGCCCCTGACGACTGGCGCCCGCCTGTGTGCAATGGGCATCGTGGTCACCGGCGCGTTGCTGCTGGGCGCCTCGGCACTGGACCGGGCGCTGGGGCTGCCAACATTCTGTGCCGGGGTGGCGACCACGGCACTGATCCACCTGTGGCAGCGACGCAGCCCACTGCCGGTGCTGCGCCACGTGGCCTGGGGCGTGCTGCCCTTGGTGGCAGGCCTGTTCATACTGGTCGAAGCCGTTGCACAGACCGGGCTGATCGAACGCCTCGCCCAGGCACTGGCCAGCCTGTCCGCACAAACACCGGTTACCGCCAGCTGGGTCGGCGGCGTGGGTGTAGCGATCGCCAGCAACCTGATGAACAACCTGCCCACCGGGTTGATCGCCGGGTCCATGGGCTCGCTGGTGGCGCTGCCCCAGCAAACCACTGCAGCCTTGCTGATCGGCGTCGACCTGGGGCCGAACCTGTCGATTACCGGCTCCCTGGCCACCCTGTTGTGGCTGGTGGCGATCCGCAGGGAGGGGGAACATGTCAGCGCATGGCGTTTTCTGTGCCTGGGTGCGCTGGTGATGCCACCTGCGTTGGCCGCCGCGCTGCTGGCCCTGTGGGTATGACAGGGCCCGCCAGCGGCCAGCACTGCTAAAGCATCAAGGCGTGGCCGTGGCTGCCTCGGCCGGCTGCGCTTCCTGCTGCACCTGAATCGGCGCTGCTTCGGGCGGCGGTGCCAGCGGCTGCGAACCTTGGCTGTCATCCACCACGGGTGCCACTGGCGCCTCCGTGGCTGGGGCAGCCGCTGCTGGCGCGGGCTGCGTTTCGGTGACAGGCGCGGCCTGCGCGGCGGGCGTAGTTTCAGCAGCGGGTGCCGGCGCTGCTGCCGCCGGGGTCGGTGCCAGCGGGTTCGCCGCCGCTTGCTCCGGCAGCCCCAGGGTAACCGCCGGCTTTTCCCCTTTTGGCGCTTCGACCTTGGCTTTGCTGACCTTCTTCGGCTTGGGCAGGTAACTTTCCACCAAGGCAAAATAGCGATCGTAGAATTGCGCCGCCGTTACCGTCTCGCTCGCGACCTTGACCATCGAGTCGTCGCTGGAGCCAATCGGCATCGACACCGACCCCAGCACGCCCACGCCCAGGCTGGCCGAGGTGTTGGACTTTTTCAGCGCGTAGCGGTCCTGCAGGGCGTTGGCGAACATGGTCGAGTGCTGGTCGTCACTCGCGTCTGGCGCGCAGGTAACGTTGAAGCTGATCTGCAGGTGGTTTTCGCTGTTCTGCTGGAAGCTCTTGTTGCCCACTACCTGGTTGGCACCGCTGCTGGTGATGATGTAGCCCTGGCTGAGCAAGGCGCGCCGCGCCGCCTCGCAAGAGCCGGCATCGCTTACCGGGAAACTGCGCGAGAACGTACCCGAGTCAGCGAAGTTCTCGTGCTCGTAGACAGCCGCTTTTTTCGAGGAACAACCGCTCACGCCCGCCAGCACCAGGGCCAGCCCGAGCGCACCAAAGACGGAAGATCTGGTCATTGCGTATTCCGGGTATGTCGAGAGGGTGCCTATTGTGCAACACAGCAGGCAAGCACACCAACCACTGGTCGGTGAAGAACCTGTAAGGTTGGTGTAAATGTGGGCCCAGGCCAATAACAGCCAGGTACCAGAACGAAAAAAGCGACCCGAAGGTCGCTTTGACGTTGCCTCAAGGCGTTCATGGGGCCTTGGGGCGAAGATGGCGCAGCGGACGGGACTCGAACCCGCGACCCCCGGCGTGACAGGCCGGTATTCTAACCGACTGAACTACCGCTGCGTATCATTCAGGCTTGCGCCCGATTGAAACTGGGTCTGACCTTGGGGCACGAGGGCCGCGAGGCAGGCACAAAAAAAGCGACTGGATCATCGCTTCTCTCGTGTTTGTTTCAAGGCGTTCTAGGGACCTTGAAACGAAGATGGCGCAGCGGACGGGACTCGAACCCGCGACCCCCGGCGTGACAGGCCGGTATTCTAACCGACTGAACTACCGCTGCGTATCGTTCAGGCTTGCGCCCGATTGAAACTGGGATCAGCCCAAGGCGTTGGCCTTGTGGCTTCAGACCGGTGCCAGGCACCCATCTGTTACTGAAAAATGGCGCAGCGGACGGGACTCGAACCCGCGACCCCCGGCGTGACAGGCCGGTATTCTAACCGACTGAACTACCGCTGCGCAGTGCGTTCCTCTCTGGCTCTGGGCTTCTTGCGAAACCTGAAGCGGCAGGAACATCTCAGGAAGTGGTGGGTGATGACGGGATCGAACCGCCGACCCTCTGCTTGTAAGGCAGATGCTCTCCCGGCTGAGCTAATCACCCTCGCGATGTTACTTGTTGCGTTTGCTTCGCTGAGGCCGCGAAATTTACGCAGGTGGCGAAGCTAAGTCAATAGCCCCGTTGGATTTTTTTCGAAGAAGTGGCAAGTGGCAAGTGGCAAGTGGCAAGTGGCAAGTGGCAAGTGGCAAGTGGCAAGTGGCAAGTGGCAAGTGGCAAGTGGCAAGAAGAAGCATGGGGTCGCTTGATGAATTTCTGAACCCTACAAATGACGAAGGAACCTTGCGGTCCCCTCTTGCAGCTTGCAGCTTGCAGCTTGCAGCTTGAAGCTCAGGTGTAGATCATCTTGCGGGTCATGCCGCCATCGACCACGAACTCTTGGCCAGTGACGAACGCCGCCTGCCGTGACAGCAACCAGGCAACCATGGCAGCCACATCCTCCACGGTCCCTACCCTGCCCGTCGGGTGCTGGGCGTGGTCGGCTTCGCTCAATGGCTCGGCACGGCGCTGCGCCGGGTCACGGGCATCGATCCAGCCAGGGCTCACCGCGTTGACGCGGATCTCCGGGCCCAAACTTATCGCCAGCGCATGGGTCAAGGCCACCAGGCCGCCCTTGCTCGCCGCGTAGGCCTCGGTATCAGGCTCGGACTGCCGCGCCCGGGTGGAGGTGAGGTTGACGATCGCCCCGTTGTGCGCACGCAGGTACGGCGCACAATGCTTGGCCAGCAGCATCGGGCCATTGAGGTTCACCGCCAGCACCCGGTTCCACTGCGCCAGGCTCAGGCTTTCCAGGGTCTGGTTGTGCGGGTTGGCGATCGCTGCATTGCACACCAGTGCATCCAGGCGGCCAAATTGCCCGAGCACCTCGGACACCCCGGCACTGACCTGGGCTTCGTCGGCAACGTCCATGGTGATGAACCAGGCATTGTCACCCAGGGCCTTGGCCACCTTGGCCCCCCGCTGCCGGTCTAGGTCGCTGAGCACCACCTGCCAACCCTCGCAGATCAACCAGGCGGCAATGCCCAGGCCGATGCCGCGCGCGGCACCGGTCACCAGTGCTACCCGGCCGTTGTGGCCCGGGGTGCTGCCGCCAATCTGCATCACAGCGCGGCCAACCCACGCGCCAGGTCGGCCTGCAGGTCTGCCACGTCTTCCAGGCCCACCGCAACGCGGATCAGGCTGTCGCGAATACCTGCAGCCTCACGCTCCTGCGGCGACAGGCGGCCGTGGGACGTGGTGGCCGGGTGGGCGATGGTGGTCTTGCTGTCGCCCAGGTTGGTGGTGATGGAAATCACCCGAGTGGCGTCGATGAAGCGCCAGGCGCCCTCTTTGCCGCCCTTGACCTCGAAGCTGACCACTGCACCAAAGCCACTCATCTGGCGCTTGGCCAGGGCGTGCTGGGGGTGGCTTGGCAAGCCGGCGTAATGCACCTTCTCCACGCCGTCCTGTCGCTCCAGCCACTCAGCCAGGGCCTGGGCACTTTCGCAATGCGCACGCATGCGCAACCGCAAGGTTTCCAGGCCCTTGGTGAAGATCCAGGCATTGAACGGGCTGAGGGTCGGGCCTGCGGTACGCAGGAAGCCCACCACCTCTTTCATCTGCTCGGCTCGGCCGGCCACTGCGCCGCCCATGCAACGCCCCTGGCCGTCGATGAACTTGGTCGCCGAGTGGAACACGATATCGGCACCCAGCTTCAACGGTTGCTGCAGTGCCGGGGTGCTGAAGCAGTTGTCGACGACCAGCATGGCGCCATGGGCATGGGCGATTTCACTGAGGGCAGTGATATCGACCAGTTCGGCCAGCGGGTTGGACGGCGATTCGACGATCAGCAGCTTGGTATTGGCCTTGATGGCCTTTTCCCAGCCCGCGAGGTCGGCCAGCGGCACGTAGTCCACCTGCAGGCCGAAGCGCTTGAAGTACTTCTCGAACAGGCTGATGGTCGAGCCAAATACGCTCTGCGACACCAGCACATGGTCACCGCCACTGCACAACGACATGACCACCGCAAGCAGCGCCGCCATGCCGGTGGAGGTGCCCACGGCCTGCTCGGCGCCTTCCATCGCTGCCAGCCGCTCTTCGAAGACACGCACCGACGGGTTGGTGTAACGCGAATAGACGTTGCCTGGCGTTTCGCCGGCGAAACGCGCAGCGGCGTCTGCCGCCGTGCGGAACACATAGCTGGAGGTCAGGAACAGCGCTTCGCTGTGCTCGCCTTCCGGTGTACGGCTTTGGCCAGCGCGCACCGCCAGGGTGTCGAAACCGACACCCTCGAGGTCGCTGTCCAGTCGCCCGGCATCCCATTGATCCGTCATGCCGTCGCTCCCTGAATCAGTTGTTGTAGAGGTCGATGATCGCGCTGACCGCCTGGTTCTTGACCTTGGCCAGGTCGTTACGGGCCTGCTCGATGCGGTCGAGGTAGGCTTCGTCGATATCGCCGGTGACATACTCACCGTTGAACACCGCGCAGTCGAAGTGCTCGATCTTGATCTTGCCGCCGCCGACCGAGTCGATCAGGTCCGGCAGGTCCTGATAGACCAGCCAGTCGGCGCCAATCAACTCACCCACCTGTTCGGTGGTGCGGTTGTGGGCGATCAGTTCGTGCACGCTCGGCATGTCGATGCCGTAGACGTTGGGGAAGCGCACTGCCGGGGCTGCCGAGCAGAAGTAGACATTCTTGGCGCCGGCTTCGCGGGCCATCTGGATGATCTGCTTGCACGTGGTACCGCGCACGATCGAATCGTCCACCAGCATCACGTTCTTGCCACGGAATTCCAGTTCGATGGCGTTGAGCTTCTGGCGCACCGACTTCTTGCGCGCCGCCTGGCCAGGCATGATGAAGGTACGGCCGATGTAACGGTTCTTGACGAAGCCTTCGCGGAACTTGACACCCAGGCGGTTGGCCAGCTCCAGGGCGGCGGTGCGGCTGGTGTCGGGAATCGGGATGACCACGTCGATGTCGTGATCGGGGCGCTCGCGCATGATCTTGTCGGCGAGCTTTTCACCCATGCGCAGGCGCGCCTTGTACACCGACACACCGTCGATGATCGAGTCTGGGCGGGCCAGGTAGACATGCTCGAAGATGCATGGCTGCAGCTTCGGCGCTTCGGCGCACTGCTTGGTGAACAGCTGGCCTTCTTCGGTGATGTACACCGCTTCGCCAGGTGCCAGGTCGCGGATCAGGGTGAAACCGAGCACGTCCAGGGCGACGCTTTCGGAGGCGATCATGTATTCCACGCCTTCGTCGGTGTGACGCTGGCCGAACACCACCGGGCGAATGCCGTGCGGGTCACGGAAGCCGACGATACCGTAGCCGGTGATCATTGCCACCACGGCGTAGCCACCCACACAGCGGCTGTGCACATGGGAAACGGCAGCGAACACGTCTTCTTCGGTCGGCTGCAGCTTGCCGCGCACCGCCAGCTCGTGGGCGAACACGTTGAGCAGCACTTCCGAGTCGGAGTTGGTGTTGACGTGGCGCAGGTCGGACTCGTAGATCTCCTTGGCCAACTGTTCGACGTTGGTCAGGTTGCCGTTATGCGCCAGGGTGATGCCATACGGGGAGTTGACGTAGAACGGCTGGGCCTCGGCCGAGGTCGAGCTGCCCGCGGTCGGGTAGCGCACATGGCCGATGCCGATGTTGCCCACCAGGCGCTGCATGTGGCGCTGCTGGAACACGTCGCGCACCAGGCCATTATCCTTGCGCAGGAACAACCGGCCGTCATGGCTGGTCACGATACCGGCAGCGTCCTGGCCGCGGTGCTGGAGGACCGTAAGCGCGTCATACAGCGCCTGATTGACGTTCGACTTACCGACGATACCGACGATGCCACACATGCGACGCAACCCCTACTTTGATGAAACTTGAGTGAATAGCGCTCAGGGCTTAGCTGGCCCGAGCAACTGTTCCTTGAACGGAAGATCAGCCGGAGCGCTGATCAGACCACCGGGCGACCACTGGCCGGCGAAACTCAGAATCAGGTTTTTCGACCAGTCGGCGACCAGAAGAAATTGTGGTATCAGGCGCGATTCCTGCCACCAGGTGTCCTGTTGAACCGGCCCCAGGCTGATCAGGCCGATGGCCACCACTACCAGCAAGGCCCCGCGCGCGGCGCCGAAGGCCATGCCCAGGAAGCGATCGGTGCCGGACAGCCCGGTCACGCGGATCAGCTCGCCGACCAGGAAGTTGACCATGGCCCCCACCAGCAAGGTGGCGACGAAAAGAATGGCGCAGCCTGCGATGACGCGCATCGATGGCGTCTGGATGTAGCTTTCAAGATACACCGAGAGCGAACCGCCGAACATCCAGGCAACCGCACCGGCAATGATCCAGATGAGCAAGGACAAGGCTTCCTTGACGAAGCCGCGCTTGAGACTGATCAGTGTGGAGACGGCGATGATCGCGATGATCGCCCAATCAACCAGGGTAAATGCCACGGTGCTGCCTGCAGACGTTTGAGGCGGCGCATTTTACCAGAGCGGTGGGGGCTTGGGTAAGCGGAATGTCAGGTGGATTGGTGTTTGCTTCATCGCCAGCGAGCCAGCTCCCACAGGGATCGCCTTTAGGGCTGACAGGTGTTTGCCGCAAGGTATGGCAGCGCCTGTTAGAGCGAGCGCCGCCCGCGCGGCGCAATCGCGAGCTGCGCTCGCTCCTACTTTTGTTTCGGGCCAATTATTCCTGTGGGATTCGCGCGCGAACCCCTTGGTGCATGCCTCAATATCGCGCCGTACAAACAAGGCGGCCGCGCGCGCCTGTCACAGGCGTTACTGGCCCTAAACAAACGTAGGAGCGAGCGCAGCTCGCGATTGCGCCGCGCGGGCGGCGCTCGATCTCACAGGCGCTGCATATCTTCTGACAAACACCTGCCAGCCCTGATGCGATCTCTGTGTGTGTGGCTTGCCGGCGATGGGCGGCAAAGCCGCCCCGGCGATATCAGCCGCGCTCAGGCTGGAAGCGCACCACAAAGCCCTTCAGGCTGTTCTGGCGGTTGACCGCATCGCGCACGCGCTCGGCCTCGGCGCGCTCGATCAATGGCCCCACATACACCCGGTTCATGCCGCCGGCCGAACGGATATAGGCGTTGTAACCCTGGCTACGCAAGGTTTGCTGCAGCTTCTCGGCACCGGCGCGGTTGGACAGGCTGGCCAGCTGGATCGACCAGCTGACCGGCAGCCCGTTGACGTCGATCTTCGATGGCGCAGCCTGGGCCGGCGTCGCTGCAGGTTTGGTTTCGACCTTGGCCGCCGGTGCGGCGGCCTGCGGCTTGGCCGGCTGAGCCTGTGCCTGGGTCTGTGGTGAGGCCGTGATCGGCTGGCTGGGCGTGCTGGCAGGGGCAGTCGACTCGTCGACCACCACCGGCGCCGACTGCGGTGCTTCAGGAACTTCCTGCGGCTGCGGCACGGTCACCGGGTCTACCTTCACTTCCGGCAGGCTGGGCATGGCAGGTGCCTGCGGGGCTTCGACGCGCACCTGGCGCATCTCGTCCTCGCGGGTGAACAGCATCGGCAGGAAGATCACCGCCAGTGCCACCAGCACCAGCGCACCGACCATGCGCTGTTTCATCCCTTTATCCAGCACTGCCATCTACTCAACCCTCCTGGGCATGCCGCTCCAGCCACGCCAGGGCCTGGGCGACACAGAAAAACGAACCGAACAGCACGATCTGGTCATCTGCCGTTGCCTGCGCGCATTGCCCTTCGAGGGCCGCGTCGACTCCGGCATAAGACTTCACCGCCGCGCCAAGGTTCGCCAAGGCGTCGGCCAACTCGGCAGCCGGCCGGCTGCGCGGGGTGTCCAGCGGGGCCACGGCCCAGTCATCGATCAGCCCGTGCAGCGGCGCGACCACGCCTGCCAGGTCCTTGTCGGCGAGCAGGCCGAATACCGCCAGCCGGCGCCCCTTCAGCGGCCGGCTCGCCAGGCGACGGGCCAGGTACTGCGCCGCATGCGGGTTGTGCCCGACATCCAGCAGCAGCTCCACCGGCCGGCCCTGCCAGACCAGCTTGCGACGGTCTAGACGCCCGGTAATCCGGGTATCCAGCAACGCCTGGCGCACCTGCGCGGCATCCCACGGCAGGCTCATCAACAGGTACGCCTGCAGGGCCAGCGCGGCGTTTTCCATCGGCAGGTCGAGCAACGGCAGGCCGTTCAGCTCAACGGGCGCGCCATCGGCTGCAGTGCCACGCCAGTTCCAGCCGTTTTCCGCGCTTGCCAGGTCAAAGTCACGGCCGCGCAGGAACAATGGCGCTGCCAGTTCGGCGGCTTTGTCCAGCAGCGGTTGTGGCGGGTCGAGATCGCCGCACAGGGCCGGTTTGCCCGGGCGGAAGATACCGGCCTTTTCAAAGGCCACCTGCTCACGGGTGTCGCCCAGGTAATCGACATGGTCGACGCCGATACTGGTCACCAGGGCCAGGTCGGCATCCACCACGTTCACGGTGTCCAGGCGCCCGCCAAGACCCACTTCCAGCACCACGGCATCGAGCTGCGACTGGTAGAACAACCAGAACGCAGCCAGCGTGCCCATCTCGAAGTAGGTCAGGGAAATATCGCCCCGCGCCGCCTCCACGGCGGCAAAGGCTTCGCACAGGCGCTCATCGCTGGCCTCCAGGCCATCGATCAGCACCCGCTCGTTGTAGCGCAACAAGTGCGGCGAGCTGTACACGCCGACCTTGAGCCCCTGGGCGCGCAGCAACGAGGCCACGAAGGCACAGGTCGAACCCTTGCCGTTGGTGCCGGTCACGGTCACCACACGGGGCGCCAGCTTACCCAGCGCCAGCCGGGCAAGTACCTGCTGCGACCGCTCCAGGCCCATGTCGATGGCCGAGGGGTGCAACTGCTCGAGGTAGGCGAGCCATTCGCCCAGGGATCGTTGTTTCATCACGCGACGGCAGCCGCCTCACGCGCTTGCTCGGGGGTTTCCTGGCCAGTCATCTGCGCCAGCAGGCGAGCCAGGCGCGGGCGCAGTTCGCCACGGGAGATGATCAGGTCGATGGCGCCGTGCTCCAGCAGGAACTCGCTACGCTGGAAGCCTTCCGGCAGCTTTTCGCGTACGGTCTGTTCGATCACGCGCGGGCCGGCGAAGCCGATCAGCGCCTTCGGTTCGCCGACGATGACGTCGCCGAGCATGGCCAGGCTGGCGGATACACCGCCGTAGACCGGGTCGGTCAGCACCGAGATGAACGGAATGCCTTCTTCGCGCAGGCGCGCCAGCACCGCCGAGGTCTTGGCCATCTGCATCAGCGAGATCAGCGCCTCTTGCATGCGCGCACCGCCGGAAGCGGAGAAGCAGACCATTGGGCAACGGTGCTCCAGGGCGTAGTTGGCAGCGCGGACGAAGCGCTCACCGACGATGGCGCCCATGGAACCGCCCATGAACGAGAACTCGAAGGCACTGACCACGATCGGCATGCCCATCAGGGTACCGCTCATGGAGATCAGCGCGTCTTTTTCGCCGGTCTGCTTCTGCGCGCCGGTGAGGCGGTCCTTGTACTTCTTGCCATCGCGGAATTTCAGGCGGTCGACCGGCTCGAGGTCGGCACCCAGTTCGGCACGGCCTTCGGCGTCGAGGAAGATGTCGATGCGCGCGCGTGCGCCGATGCGCATGTGATGGTTGCACTTGGGGCAGACATCGAGGGTTTTTTCCAGCTCCGGGCGATACAGCACGGCCTCGCAGGACGGGCACTTGTGCCACAGGCCTTCAGGCACCGAGCTCTTTTTCACCTCGGAACGCATGATCGAAGGGATCAGTTTGTCGACTAACCAGTTGCTCATGCTTTTTTTCTCCAGTATTGGCAGGCGCGGCCGTTATCGTCGGCCTGCCCTGCCCTTGAGCTCAAAATCTGTTACGAAACGATGATGGACCGGCCGCCGGGGCTTCCAGCGCGCCACTCCACCGCTAATGCGTTGTGTTGCCGCCACCATGGGTGCGGCTGCCCGGCAGGGCTGCGAATGCTATGGACGATGGCGCGCAGCCAGCCGTCACATCTGCCATCACGCCTGCCTCACCGCCTGCATGAAGGCTTCGATCTTCGCGGCGTCCTTGATGCCCTTGGCCTGCTCCACCCCACCGCTGACATCTACCGCATAGGGCCGTACCTGGGCGATGGCCTCGCCGACGTTGGCCGCCGAAAGCCCACCGGCAAGAATGATCGGTTTGCTCAGCCGCGCCGGTACCAGGGACCAGTCGAACGCCTCGCCGGTTCCCCCAGGCACACCCGCCACATAGGTATCGAGCAGAATGCCGCGAGCGCCTGCATAGCGCTGGCAGGCTGCCTCGAGGTCATCGCCCGGGCGCACCCGCAGGGCTTTGATCCAGGGGCGGTGGTAGCCCTCGCAGTCCTCCGGGGCTTCATCGCCGTGGAACTGTAGCAGGTCCAGTGGAACCACTTCGAGGATCTCGTTCAATTCGCACCGCGAGGCATTGACGAACAGCCCCACCGTGGTCACGAACGGCGGCAGTTCAGCAATGATTGCCCGCGCCTGGCGCACGTCCACTGCGCGTGGGCTTTTGGCATAAAAGACGAAACCGATGGCATCGGCCCCGGCCTCGACAGCAGCCAACGCGTCTTCGATGCGGGTAATCCCGCAGATCTTGCTGCGAACATAGCTCATGAAACGCGAACCCTGATGATAACGGTCAAAGGCCGGATGTTAGCAAATGGCTTTTCGCCCGTCAGTCCGCCAACCCTTCATAACCGCTTAAAAAGTGTGGGCCAATGTAACGCCTGGGCAGGGTGAATGTGTCGGGGTACTCCACCTGCACCAGGTACAGCCCATAGGGATGGGCGGTTACCCCGCCTTCGCGGCGGTCACGCCCTTCCAGCACCTCACGCGCCCAGCTCACCGGGCGTTCGCCGCTACCGATGGCCATCAACACGCCGGCAATGTTGCGCACCATGTGGTGCAGGAAGGCGGTGGCGCGCACGTCCAGCACGATCATCTGGCCATGGCGGGTAACCCGCAGGTGGTAGATATGCTTGATCGGCGACTTGGCCTGGCACTGGCTGGCGCGGAAGGCGCTGAAATCGTGCGTGCCGAGCAGCGACTGTGCCGCCTGGGCCATACGCTCGACGTCGAGCGGGCGGTGGTTCCAGGTCACCTCCTCGGCCAGGTGCGCCGGGCGGATCGGGTCGTTGTAGATGACATAGCGGTAGCGCCGGGCGCATGCCTTGAAGCGAGCGTGGAAATCAGCCGGCATCGGCTGCGACCAGACCACACTGATGTCGTGCGGCAGGTTGAAGTTGGTGCCCATGGTCCAGGCACGTTCGTCGCGCACGGCACGGGTGTCAAAATGCACAACCTGCCCACAACCGTGAACACCGGCATCGGTGCGGCCGGCGCAAACCACGGCGATCGGCTCGTTGGCGACCTTGGACAGCGCTTGCTCCAAGGCTTGCTGGACACTGGGCACGCCGCTGGCCTGGCGCTGCCAGCCGCGGTAGCGTGCGCCCTTGTATTCCACACCCAGGGCGATGCGGGAGTAGCCTTCGGCCGCAGATTCGGTGGCGGCGGTGTCGATGATGTCCAAGAGCATGAAACCTGTGGGGTGTACGAAATGGCGGGGATTATAACGACAACGGCAGCCGCGTAGGGCTGCCGTTGCTTGTCCACTGTAACCGATGGCTGCCTCGCCGGCGTCAGACCAACCGGGACAGCATGTCCTTGGCTTCCTGGCGCTGAGTGTCGTCGCCGTCCTTGACCACCTCGTCGAGGATATCGCGTGCGCCCTGGCTGTCGCCCATGTCGATATAGGCGCGAGCCAGGTCCAGCTTGGTGGCCACTTCATCACTGCCGGAGAAGAAGTCGAAGTCGAGATCGTCCAGCGGCTCCGGCTCTGGCTGCGCGGCTGCATCTTCGCTGGTGAAGTGCGGTTCCAGCGAGGGCGCCTCCAGGCTCTGCGACAGCTTGTCCAGCTCGGCGTTCACGTCATCGAGTTCCGAGGCAAAGCTTTTGTCTGCCGGCGAGTCGTCTTCCAGCGACAGTGACAAGTCGAAGTCCGAGGGCAGATCGAACTCGGAGACCGGATCGAACTCTGGCACGCTGTCGAAGGCCGCCAGCTCGGCAGCCACATCGCCCGCGGCGGTGTCGGCTGCTGGCGCAGCAGCGGGGGTGACGGGTTCGGTGACATCGAGGTCGAAATCCGACAGGTCGACCGCGGGTTGCGGCTCGGCCTGGGCCAGCATGGCTTCGAAATCCGCATCGGCGTCGGCTTGCAGGTCCTCATCCAGGGCGAACGGCTGTTCTTCTGGCGGCGCACCTGGCTGCACCGGCTCGTCCAGCACCGGTTCGGCGATCACCAGCTCATCAGGCACTGGCGCCTGCGCCGCGGGCTCGTCGAGCATCGCCGCGGCCAGCGGATCGTCCTCGGGCAGGTCTTCCCCAAGGCCAAGGTCAAGGTCAAAGGCATGGTCCAGGTCCGGCTCGCCCAGCCCCTGATCCTCCAGGCCGGCGACGTCCAGGATAGGCACCTCATCGAGAGGGTCCAGCCCGGCATCAGGTTCAGCGCCAACCTCCGGCTCAGCCACTGCCTGCGGTTCAAGCGCTGGCACCTGCTCAGGCACCCCATCGGCAACCACCGGCGCCGCGGCGTCGTCGTGCAACAACTCCTGCACGTACTGCTCGTCCATTTCGGCAGCCAAAGCTGCCGCGCCCAGGCCGGCAGCTGCCAGGCCCAGCATGGCTGGGTAGCGTTCTTTCAACTCGGCCACAGCGGCGCCATTGTGCTCGCCGGCTTGCAGCTGGCGCTCCTGTTCGGCGAAGGCCGTCTGATCACCCTGGCGCGCATACACGTCCATCAGCTTCAGGCGCAGGTCATCACGGGCCGGGGCAGCGGCCACGGCAGGCTCCAGCAGATCGGCGGCACGGTTCAGGCGCCCCTCGTCCAGGCACTGGTCGACCTCCGCCAGCAGCACGGCGTGAGGGTCTGCCGATGGCTCTGCGGCAGCCGGTTCGGCCACTTTTTCCGCAGCCACGGCAGCGGCGGCCGATGCGGCGACCACTGCAGGCGACAAGGTGACGCTCGGTTCGGCCACTTCGACGCCGTCGAAGCTTTCAGTGTCGGTGTCGAAACCGGTGCCCTGCTCTTCTTCCAGCGCCCGCGCCATGCGCAGGTGCTTTTCCGCCTCTTGTTGAGCCTTGCGCTTGCGCGCCAGCAGCCACAGCAGCAGTGCCAGGACAAGAATGGCAGACCCGGCGATCAGCCACAGCAGCCAAGGGTTACCGAGAATCTGCTCGAGCGCGCCGTTCGCCTGGCTGGCCGGCGCCGGGGCAGGCTCTGCCGCCGGCTTGCTGGCAGGTGCAGCCTGGGTGGGGGCTGGCTCGCCGCTCGCCTCGGCACCTGCCGCAGGCGCTGACGCGGCTTGCGGCGCGGGCGCCGGGGCGACGCCTGCCGGGGACGGCGTGGCAGCACCCTGCGCCTGAAGACGCGCCAACTGGTCGTTTTTCAGGTCGATCAGACGCTGCAGCTTGTCCAGCTGGCTCTGCAGGTCACTCATGCGGCTCTTGAGTTCGTCGTTGTCGCGGCGGCTGGTATCGAGACTTTCCTGCGCCACCGCCAGCTTGTCGCTTAGCGCTTTGGCCTGGTCGGCCCCCGCCTGGTTGCCCGGGCTGACCAGGCGCAGGTTGTCGCCCTGGGCAACACGCGCCGGGACGGCGTCGGCGGCACCACGGCGAGTGGCGTCCAGCTGACGGGCCCGCGGGCCCAACCGACGGCCCTCACGCCAGGCCGCGTACTGCTCGGCCACCTCACGGTTGGCCTCGGCCTGGGCGATGCTCTGAACCTGCTGCTGGTCGGGCAGGCGCAGCACCTGGCCAACCTTCAGCTGGTTGATGTTATTGCCAATGAAGGCATCCGGGTTCAGGGCCTGGATGGCGATCATGGTCTGCTGGATCGAACCGCCCTGGGTGTTGCGAGCGGCAATTTGCCACAACGTGTCGCGACGCTGGGTGGTGTAGCTGCTGGCAGCGGTACTGGCCGGGTTGAGATTGCCAGCAGCCGGTTTGTCGCCCTGGGCCTGGGCCTGGTCGAGCAACACGCTGTAGTCACGCAGCAGGCGGCCCTGCGGCCACATCACCTGGACCAGGAACTTGACCACGGGCCCAGGCAGCGGCTGGCTGGAGGTCACCCGCAGCACGCTTTTGCCGTTGGGGTTGATGACCGGCGTGAAGGTGAGGTCTTCGAGGTAGGCGGCGAATGGCACCCCGGCCTTGCTGAACTCTTGCGCAGGCGCCAGGCTGGGTGCCACTTCGGCGGCCTTGAGGTCGCGCACGTCGAGCAGTTCGATCTCGGCGTCCAGCGGCTGATTCTGTGCCGACTTCAGGGTCAGCTCCCCCAGGCCCAGCGCATTCGCCATGCCAGACGACAGCGCTGAAGCTGCAGCCATGGCCAGAACCAGTTTGCGAATTCGAAGCATGACCTCTTCCCTTGTATGAATCGTCCCGAAACCTGCATGCGGAGCAGGACAAAAGTGCTCGCCAGTATCTTTTACAGCCTGTGTTTAATCAACAATTGCGCCACTTGCACAGCGTTGAGCGCGGCACCTTTGCGCACGTTGTCGGTGGTCAGCCAGAGGTTGAGCTGCTGCTGTTCATCGATACCGTGCCGTACACGACCAACATAGACCACGTCTTGCCCGACTGCGTCACCAACCGGGGTTGGATAGTCATCATTTTCCACCCGTTCGATACTGTCGGCAGCCTCCAGGGCCTGGTTGACCGCGGCCAGATCGACCGGGTGACGGCTTTGCACAGCCACACTGAAGCTATCGCCGAAAAACACCGGTACTTGAATGCAGCTCACGGAAATCTTCAGCTCAGGCAGGCCCAGCAGCACACGCAGCTCGTTGACCAGGCGGCGCTCCAGCGCGGTATGGCCCTGATCGTCGGCGGCACCGACCTGGGCCAACAGGTTGAACGCTACCTGGCGGTCGAAGAAGCGTGGCTCCAGCGGCCGGGCATTGAGCAGTTCGGCAGTTTGCCTGGCCAGTTCGCTGACGCCCTCGCGGCCTTGTGCCGAAACGGCCAGTGCGGCCATCACCTGGATACGCTCGATTTCCAGCAGGCCCTTGAGCGGCGCCAGGGCGACGGCCAAGGCGACAGCAGCCGAGCACGGGCTGACAATTCGCGCGGGCAGCGCCAGGCCGGCGATGCGCTCGGCGTTGGCTTCGGGCACCAGCGCCAGGGCGTCGTCCAGGCCACCGGACAGGTCGATCACCGTGCAACCGGCTTGCAGCGCCTTGCCGGCAAAGCTGCGGCTGACCGCAGCGCCAGTGGCGAAGAACGCCAGCTTGACCTGGCCGAAGTCGAAGCTGTCGACTTCGCGAACCTTCAGTTTCTTGCCGGCGAACATCACGCTGCTGCCGGCAGACTCCATGCTGGCGAGCAAGTGCAGGGTCGCCACGGGAAAATCCAGTTCTTCGAGGATCTGTACCAAGGCTTCACCGACGCTGCCGGTGGCGCCGACGACGGCGATGTCCAATGGGTGTGTCATGGCAGGGATCCTCTTGCAGAAAACGGCGGGGGCGGCACTTTACTCGGATTGCAGGGTTTTGTCTGTGACGACTTCAGCTTGGTTGGGCCAGCTGCGGTAGCAGACTGCTTGGCGGGGCCAGCGGTGGTTCGCGGAGGCTGCAGCAGCTGGCGCCAATCGAGTAGGAGGCGGGTTCACACCCGCCGTCCTCTCACACCACCGTGCGTACGGTTCCGTACACGGCGGTTCAGGCTATGCGGCTAAGCCGGTTGATCGTATCCAGTATCGAGACCAGTCCGAGTCGATCCCATAGCTTCTTCGGCAGCGCCTGATTCATATGAGATGCTCCCGAGTTCCACCATGGGCCTCGACCATTAGAGGCTGATTTGCAGGCACGCTCTTCACTTAGACCCAGGCGCATCAGGTTGCGCACCCTCGTAGAGGGCTGCTTCCATTGGCGCCAGATGGCACAGCGGAGTTTGTGCCTGAGCCAGCCATCCAGTTCCTCAAGTGGCCGTTTGCTCTGGCTGAGCTTGAAGTAACCCGCCCAGCCTCGTAATACAGGGTTTATCCGCTCGATGGTATTTGCCATCTTGCGACCCCGTGCACCGCGTAGCAGCTCTGCGAGCCGGTCGCGCAGGCGACCCAGGCTCATCGTTGCCACCCGCAGCCTTGGCTGCTGATGCCAGCTCATCCCATAGCCCAAGTAGTCACACTTCCAGGCTCTCGCGACTCGACTCTTCTTCTGATTCACCGTCAGTTTCAAACGTTGGTTCAGGAAGCGCTCGACACTGACCAGTACTCGCTCGCCAGCCCGAGGACTGCGCACATAAATGTTCGCGTCATCGGCATAGCGCACGAAGCGATGGCCCCGCCGCTCCAGTTCGCGGTCAAATTCATCGAGCAGGATATTCGACAGCAGCGGCGAGAGCGGGCCGCCTTGCGGCGTCCCTTCCTGCCGTGGGCTAACGACACCACCTGACATGACTCCCGCTTCAAGGTAGCGACGGATAAGCCTAAGTACGCACTTATCTTTGACCCGGCACTCGATACAGGCCATGAGGATGTCGTGGTTGACTCGATCGAAGAACTTTTCCAGATCGATTTCCACGCACCACCGATGTCCCGATGCCACATGGGCACGGGCCATCTCGACAGCTTGATGTGTGCTTCTGCCCGGACGGAAGCCATAACTGTAGTCCGAGAACAGTGGGTCGAAGATGAGCGTGAGCTGTTGCTGCAAGGCTTGCTGGATCAAGCGATCCACGACGCTGGGGATTCCCAGTTGCCGTGTGCCGCCCTGCGGCTTGGGAATTTCAACCGCTCGCACTGCTTGTGGATGGTATTCACCGGCCAGTAGCCTGGCCTTGAGGGTTGGCCAATACTGTTTCATGTAGCCCGCCAAGTCAGCGACCGTCATGCCATCGGCACCCGGCGCTCCCTTGTTGCTGACCACGCGTTGATACGCACGTCTGAGGTTGGCCGGTGCAAGCACCCGCTCCATCAGCGTGTCCGGCTCCGCGTTCGTCCACGTCGCTGACGCCGCCGGCACCTTTGCACTGTCAGGCATCACCCTCGGCTTCTGGCCGGGATTCGGGATGACAGTTTCCGCTGTGGGAAATTTCTGCATTACGGCTACCAACGAGACAGTGACGCCTACTAGCGGCATAACCTGTTCGGCCCTTGGTGGCGCGGTTATCCGCCACTTACTACGGCTTCGGCTGACTTCTGCACGCTCATCCCGTCGCCTTTCGACGCGCGGTAGCACAATGGCAAACGTACAGATCTCCCAGGGTAATTCGCGTGACCTTCCTGCTTATGCCTGTCGGATTTACGTCACAGCGTTCCGTGCAAGTATTGGGCTTTGGCGATTGTTGCCGCCTAACCCCGCTGTGCCGCCTGATCCGCTTCCTGTTCGTCAGGCCAGCATTTTGCCTCGGGCTTCCTTCAGATTCGCAGTCGCCCGCGACACCCTTGCCTCCGGCTAACACTTCCCCTTGCCGGGTGTGTAGAGGACTTTCACCTCCAAGTCACCCGCTTGGCCACCACAGCCAAGCAGGTTGCGCTTACGCGCAACGCGCCATGCCTGGCGCACATCGAGTAGGAGGCGGGTTCACACCCGCCGTCCTCTCACACCACCGTGCGTACGGTTCCGTACACGGCGGTTCAGGCTATGCGGCTAAGCCGGTTGATCGTATCCAGTATCGAGACCAGTCCGAGTCGATCCCATAGCTTCTTCGGCAGCGCCTGATTCATATGAGATGCTCCCGAGTTCCACCATGGGCCTCGACCATTAGAGGCTGATTTGCAGGCACGCTCTTCACTTAGACCCAGGCGCATCAGGTTGCGCACCCTCGTAGAGGGCTGCTTCCATTGGCGCCAGATGGCACAGCGGAGTTTGTGCCTGAGCCAGCCATCCAGTTCCTCAAGTGGCCGTTTGCTCTGGCTGAGCTTGAAGTAACCCGCCCAGCCTCGTAATACAGGGTTTATCCGCTCGATGGTATTTGCCATCTTGCGACCCCGTGCACCGCGTAGCAGCTCTGCGAGCCGGTCGCGCAGGCGACCCAGGCTCATCGTTGCCACCCGCAGCCTTGGCTGCTGATGCCAGCTCATCCCATAGCCCAAGTAGTCACACTTCCAGGCTCTCGCGACTCGACTCTTCTTCTGATTCACCGTCAGTTTCAAACGTTGGTTCAGGAAGCGCTCGACACTGACCAGTACTCGCTCGCCAGCCCGAGGACTGCGCACATAAATGTTCGCGTCATCGGCATAGCGCACGAAGCGATGGCCCCGCCGCTCCAGTTCGCGGTCAAATTCATCGAGCAGGATATTCGACAGCAGCGGCGAGAGCGGGCCGCCTTGCGGCGTCCCTTCCTGCCGTGGGCTAACGACACCACCTGACATGACTCCCGCTTCAAGGTAGCGACGGATAAGCCTAAGTACGCACTTATCTTTGACCCGGCACTCGATACAGGCCATGAGGATGTCGTGGTTGACTCGATCGAAGAACTTTTCCAGATCGATTTCCACGCACCACCGATGTCCCGATGCCACATGGGCACGGGCCATCTCGACAGCTTGATGTGTGCTTCTGCCCGGACGGAAGCCATAACTGTAGTCCGAGAACAGTGGGTCGAAGATGAGCGTGAGCTGTTGCTGCAAGGCTTGCTGGATCAAGCGATCCACGACGCTGGGGATTCCCAGTTGCCGTGTGCCGCCCTGCGGCTTGGGAATTTCAACCGCTCGCACTGCTTGTGGATGGTATTCACCGGCCAGTAGCCTGGCCTTGAGGGTTGGCCAATACTGTTTCATGTAGCCCGCCAAGTCAGCGACCGTCATGCCATCGGCACCCGGCGCTCCCTTGTTGCTGACCACGCGTTGATACGCACGTCTGAGGTTGGCCGGTGCAAGCACCCGCTCCATCAGCGTGTCCGGCTCCGCGTTCGTCCACGTCGCTGACGCCGCCGGCACCTTTGCACTGTCAGGCATCACCCTCGGCTTCTGGCCGGGATTCGGGATGACAGTTTCCGCTGTGGGAAATTTCTGCATTACGGCTACCAACGAGACAGTGACGCCTACTAGCGGCATAACCTGTTCGGCCCTTGGTGGCGCGGTTATCCGCCACTTACTACGGCTTCGGCTGACTTCTGCACGCTCATCCCGTCGCCTTTCGACGCGCGGTAGCACAATGGCAAACGTACAGATCTCCCAGGGTAATTCGCGTGACCTTCCTGCTTATGCCTGTCGGATTTACGTCACAGCGTTCCGTGCAAGTATTGGGCTTTGGCGATTGTTGCCGCCTAACCCCGCTGTGCCGCCTGATCCGCTTCCTGTTCGTCAGGCCAGCATTTTGCCTCGGGCTTCCTTCAGATTCGCAGTCGCCCGCGACACCCTTGCCTCCGGCTAACACTTCCCCTTGCCGGGTGTGTAGAGGACTTTCACCTCCAAGTCACCCGCTTGGCCACCACAGCCAAGCAGGTTGCGCTTACGCGCAACGCGCCATGCCTGGCGCACATCGAGTAGGAGGCGGGTTCACACCCGCCGTCCTCTCACACCACCGTGCGTACGGTTCCGTACACGGCGGTTCAGGCTATGCGGCTAAGCCGGTTGATCGTATCCAGTATCGAGACCAGTCCGAGTCGATCCCATAGCTTCTTCGGCAGCGCCTGATTCATATGAGATGCTCCCGAGTTCCACCATGGGCCTCGACCATTAGAGGCTGATTTGCAGGCACGCTCTTCACTTAGACCCAGGCGCATCAGGTTGCGCACCCTCGTAGAGGGCTGCTTCCATTGGCGCCAGATGGCACAGCGGAGTTTGTGCCTGAGCCAGCCATCCAGTTCCTCAAGTGGCCGTTTGCTCTGGCTGAGCTTGAAGTAACCCGCCCAGCCTCGTAATACAGGGTTTATCCGCTCGATGGTATTTGCCATCTTGCGACCCCGTGCACCGCGTAGCAGCTCTGCGAGCCGGTCGCGCAGGCGACCCAGGCTCATCGTTGCCACCCGCAGCCTTGGCTGCTGATGCCAGCTCATCCCATAGCCCAAGTAGTCACACTTCCAGGCTCTCGCGACTCGACTCTTCTTCTGATTCACCGTCAGTTTCAAACGTTGGTTCAGGAAGCGCTCGACACTGACCAGTACTCGCTCGCCAGCCCGAGGACTGCGCACATAAATGTTCGCGTCATCGGCATAGCGCACGAAGCGATGGCCCCGCCGCTCCAGTTCGCGGTCAAATTCATCGAGCAGGATATTCGACAGCAGCGGCGAGAGCGGGCCGCCTTGCGGCGTCCCTTCCTGCCGTGGGCTAACGACACCACCTGACATGACTCCCGCTTCAAGGTAGCGACGGATAAGCCTAAGTACGCACTTATCTTTGACCCGGCACTCGATACAGGCCATGAGGATGTCGTGGTTGACTCGATCGAAGAACTTTTCCAGATCGATTTCCACGCACCACCGATGTCCCGATGCCACATGGGCACGGGCCATCTCGACAGCTTGATGTGTGCTTCTGCCCGGACGGAAGCCATAACTGTAGTCCGAGAACAGTGGGTCGAAGATGAGCGTGAGCTGTTGCTGCAAGGCTTGCTGGATCAAGCGATCCACGACGCTGGGGATTCCCAGTTGCCGTGTGCCGCCCTGCGGCTTGGGAATTTCAACCGCTCGCACTGCTTGTGGATGGTATTCACCGGCCAGTAGCCTGGCCTTGAGGGTTGGCCAATACTGTTTCATGTAGCCCGCCAAGTCAGCGACCGTCATGCCATCGGCACCCGGCGCTCCCTTGTTGCTGACCACGCGTTGATACGCACGTCTGAGGTTGGCCGGTGCAAGCACCCGCTCCATCAGCGTGTCCGGCTCCGCGTTCGTCCACGTCGCTGACGCCGCCGGCACCTTTGCACTGTCAGGCATCACCCTCGGCTTCTGGCCGGGATTCGGGATGACAGTTTCCGCTGTGGGAAATTTCTGCATTACGGCTACCAACGAGACAGTGACGCCTACTAGCGGCATAACCTGTTCGGCCCTTGGTGGCGCGGTTATCCGCCACTTACTACGGCTTCGGCTGACTTCTGCACGCTCATCCCGTCGCCTTTCGACGCGCGGTAGCACAATGGCAAACGTACAGATCTCCCAGGGTAATTCGCGTGACCTTCCTGCTTATGCCTGTCGGATTTACGTCACAGCGTTCCGTGCAAGTATTGGGCTTTGGCGATTGTTGCCGCCTAACCCCGCTGTGCCGCCTGATCCGCTTCCTGTTCGTCAGGCCAGCATTTTGCCTCGGGCTTCCTTCAGATTCGCAGTCGCCCGCGACACCCTTGCCTCCGGCTAACACTTCCCCTTGCCGGGTGTGTAGAGGACTTTCACCTCCAAGTCACCCGCTTGGCCACCACAGCCAAGCAGGTTGCGCTTACGCGCAACGCGCCATGCCTGGCGCACAACAAAAAACCCGTGCTGTTGCCAGCACGGGTTTTCGGACGAACCAGAACGATCAACGCTCCAGCAGAATCCGCAGCATGCGGCGCAGCGGCTCGGCAGCGCCCCACAGCAGCTGGTCACCCACGGTGAACGCGCCCAGGTACTGCGAGCCCATGTTCAGCTTGCGCAGGCGGCCAACCGGAATGTTCAGGGTGCCGGTGACCTTGGTCGGCGACAACTCCTGCATGCTGATTTCACGCTGGTTAGGCACCAGTTTCACCCAAGGGTTGTGCTGGCTGATCATGCCTTCGATATCGGCAATCGGCACATCCTTGTTCAGCTTGATGGTCAACGCCTGGCTGTGGCAACGCATGGCGCCGATGCGCACGCAGATACCATCGACCGGGATCGGGCTCTTGAAGCGGCCGAGGATCTTGTTGGTCTCGGCCTGGGCCTTCCACTCTTCACGGCTTTGGCCGTTCGGCAGTTCCTTGTCGATCCACGGGATCAGGCTGCCAGCCAGCGGTACGCCGAAGTTCTCGGTCGGGAACGCTTCGCTGCGCATGGCCTCGGCGACCTTGCGGTCGATGTCGAGAATGGCGCTGGCCGGGTTGGCCAGGTCGTCGGCGACGGCCGCGTGGGTAGCACCCATCTGCTTGATCAGCTCACGCATGTTCTGTGCGCCAGCGCCCGAGGCTGCCTGGTAGGTCATGGCGCTCATCCACTCGACCAGGCCAGCTTCGAACAGGCCACCCAGGCCCATCAGCATCAGGCTGACAGTGCAGTTGCCGCCGATGTAGTTCTTGGTACCGGCGTCCAGCTGCTGGTCGATGACCTTGCGGTTGACCGGGTCGAGGATGATGACCGCGTCGTCCTGCATGCGCAGGGACGAGGCGGCGTCGATCCAGTAACCCTGCCAGCCGGCTTCACGCAGCTTGGGGAAGACCTCGTTGGTGTAGTCGCCGCCCTGGCAGGTCAGGATAACGTCGAGGGTCTTGAGTTCTTCAATCGAATAAGCGTCCTTGAGCGGCGCTGTATCCTTGCCCACGTTCGGGCCTTGGCCACCCACGTTGGAGGTGGTGAAGAACACCGGCTCGATAAGGTCGAAGTCCTGCTCCTCCAGCATCCGCTGCATGAGCACGGAACCGACCATACCGCGCCAACCGATCAGACCTACACGTTTCATCGCAACTACACCTTTGCTAAAAGTGGGCCGCCACCAGGAATGTGGGGTGGCGGGCCAGAGAGATTACAGATTCCGCAGGGCTGCGACTACTGCGTCGCCCATTTCCTGCGTACCAACTTTGGTGCAGCCTTCCGAGAAGATGTCGCCCGTGCGCAGCCCCTGGTCCAGAACCAGGCTCACGGCCTTCTCGATCGCCTCGGCGGCGGCCGACTGATTGAAGCTGTAACGCAGCATCATCGACACCGACAGAATGGTCGCCAGTGGGTTGGCGATACCCAGGCCGGCGATGTCCGGGGCCGAGCCGTGGCAAGGCTCGTACATGCCCTTGTTGTCGGCATCCAGCGAGGCCGAAGGCAGCATGCCGATGGACCCGGTCAGCATGGAAGCTTCATCCGACAGAATGTCACCAAACATGTTGTCGGTCACCATCACGTCGAACTGCTTGGGGGCGCGCACCAGTTGCATGGCGGCGTTGTCCACGTACATGTGGCTCAGTTCCACATCCGGGTAGTCCTTGGCCACGTCTTCGACCACTTCGCGCCACAGCTGGCTGGAAGCGAGCACGTTGGCCTTGTCCACCGAGCACAGTTTCTTGCCGCGCACGCGGGCCATGTCGAAACCGACACGGGCAATGCGGCGCACTTCGCTTTCGCTGTACGGCAGGGTGTCGTAGGCCTGGCGCTCGCCACCTTCCAGTTCCCGCTGGCCGCGTGGGGCACCGAAGTAGATACCGCCGGTCAGCTCACGAACGATGAGAATGTCCAGGCCGGAAACGATCTCGGGCTTGAGCGAAGACGCGTCGGCCAGTTGCGGGTAGAGGATGGCCGGGCGCAGGTTGGCGAACAGGCCCAGTTGCGAACGGATTTTCAGCAGGCCGCGCTCCGGGCGGATATCACGCTCGATCTTGTCCCACTTCGGCCCGCCCACCGCGCCCAGCAAGACCGCGTCGGCCTTGCGCGCACGCTCCAGGGTTTCGTCGGCCAGGGGCACGCCGTGCTTGTCGATGGCAGCGCCACCGATCACATCGTGGGCCAGGCTGAAACCGAGCTGGAACTTGTCGTTGGCCAGCTCCAGCACCTTGACCGCTTCGGCCATGATTTCCGGCCCGATACCGTCACCTGGGAGAATCAGAATCTGCTTGCTCATGCTTTCCTCTATCCATTCACACGGCGTGGCCAAGCGGGCCCCACCGAAAAAAACTTATCGCTCTGCCCACAGCACCAGTACATCGCTGCTGAACGAGCCATCGCTGTCGATCTGATAATACTGCCGTACTTCTTCGCCCATGGCTTGCTGCAATTGGCGGATAGCCACGCGCATCGGCTCGGGGGTACGCATGCGCTCGACCCAGCTGGAAAACTCCAGGCGCAGCGGCTGGCGGGTGTGGCTGCGCACGTGCAAACCGGCTTCGCTAACCTGGCGCTGCCATTCGGCGGCGGAATAATCGCGCACGTGGCTGGTGTCGCGCAGCACTTCGACCGTTTGCAGGTAGGTGTCGAGCAGCGGGCTGCCCGGTGACATCACATCGATGAACGCCGCCACGCCGCCTGGCTTGAGCACCCGGCGCACTTCGCGCAAGGCCAGGCCCAGGTCGCTCCAGTGGTGGGCCGAGTAGCGGCTGAAAACGAAGTCGAACGATGCATCGCCGAACGGCAGGCGTTCGGCCGCGCCGCGTTCGGTGATGATATTGCCCAGGCCGCGCTCGGCAGCGGCGCTGGCGACCAAATCGAGCATGGCCTGCGACAGGTCGTAGGCGACCACTTCGGCGACCAGCGGCGCAACGTGGAAGCTGACATGCCCGGCACCGCAGCCCAGGTCCAGCACACGGGCGGCGCCCTGCCCTGCCAGTTCGGCCTGGAGCAAGGCAAATTCACTGCCCTGGGCGTGTACGGCGCTGCTGAGGTAGGCACTGGCTTGTTCGCCGAACTGGCGTTGGACCACGTCGGTGTGTTGGCTGCTGGTCATGTCTCGATCCTTTTGGTTCTGGGTTGGCTCTAGGGGCGCTATCGCCGGCAAGCCAGCGCTCACAGGAGCACCACAGCCTGAAAGTTGTGGGAGCCCTGCGGGCGCTGGCTTGCCGGCGATGAGGCCAGCAAACCCGGCTACATCATTCAGGCATCCCGGAACAGCCAAGGCTGCGCAGCACGGTGCTTGCCTTCGAAGGCCTTGATCGCATCGCTGTCCTGCAGGGTCAGGCCGATATCGTCCAGGCCGTTGAGCAGGCAGTGCTTGCGGAAGGCATCGATCTCGAAGTGCAGCACCTTGCCGTCTGGGCGGGTCACCGCCTGGGCCTGCAAGTCGATGGTCAGCTGGTAGCCCGGGTTGGCTTCCACCTGCTTGAACAACTCGTCCACTTCCTCATCGCTGAGGATGATTGGCAGCAAGCCGTTCTTGAAGCTGTTGTTGAAGAAGATGTCAGCGAAGCTCGGCGCAATGATGCTGCGGAAGCCATACTCGTCCAGCGCCCAGGGGGCGTGCTCGCGGCTGGAGCCGCAACCGAAGTTCTCCCGCGCCAGCAACACACTGGCACCCTGGTAGCGTGGGTAGTTGAGCACGAACTCCTGGTTGACCGGGCGCTTGCTGTTGTCCTGGTAGGGCTGGCCCACGTCCAGGTAACGCCACTCGTCGAACAGGTTCGGACCAAAGCCGGTGCGCTTGATCGACTTGAGGAACTGCTTGGGGATGATCTGGTCGGTGTCGACGTTGGCACGGTCCAACGGCGCGACGAGGCCAGTGTGCTGGGTAAAGGCTTTCATGCTGCGCTCCCTTGGATCAACTCGCGAACATCGATGAAATGACCGGCTACCGCGGCAGCGGCGGCCATGGCCGGGCTGACCAGGTGGGTACGCCCACCGGCACCCTGACGGCCTTCGAAGTTGCGGTTGGAGGTGGACGCGCAATGCTCGCCGCTCTCCAGGCGGTCCGGGTTCATCGCCAGGCACATCGAGCAGCCTGGTTCACGCCATTCGAAACCGGCTTCGAGGAAGATCTTGTCCAGGCCTTCACGTTCGGCCTGCGCCTTGACCAGGCCCGAACCCGGCACGACGATGGCTTGCTTGACGCTGGCGGCCACCTTGCGGCCCTTGGCGATTTCCGCCGCCGCGCGCAGGTCTTCGATGCGCGAGTTGGTGCACGAGCCGATGAATACGCGGTCCAGCTTGATGTCGGTGATGGCCTGGTTGGCCGTCAGCCCCATGTACTTCAAGGCACGCTCGATCGAGCCGCGCTTGACCAGGTCGGCTTCGGCGGCCGGGTCCGGTACGCGCTGGTCGACGGCCAGGACCATCTCGGGCGAAGTGCCCCAGCTGACCTGCGGCTTGATCTGGCTGGCATCCAGCTCGACCACGGTGTCGAACACCGCATCGTCATCCGACACAAGGTCTTTCCACGCCTCGACCGCCTGCTTCCACTGCTCGCCCTTCGGCGCGTAGGGGCGCCCTTCGACGTAAGCAACGGTAGTGGCGTCGGTGGCCACCAGGCCCACACGGGCACCGGCTTCGATGGACATGTTGCAGATGGTCATGCGGCCTTCCATCGACAGCGCACGAATGGCACTGCCGGCGAACTCCATGGCGTGGCCGTTGCCACCGGCGGTGCCGATCTCGCCGATCACGGCCAGGACGATGTCCTTGGCGGTGACGCCGGCCGGCAGCTCGCCTTCCACCCGGACCAGCATGTTCTTCATTTTCTTGGCGACCAGGCACTGGGTGGCGAGCACGTGCTCGACCTCGGAGGTGCCGATACCGTGGGCAAGGGCCCCGAACGCGCCGTGGGTCGAGGTGTGCGAGTCGCCGCAGACCACGGTCATGCCCGGCAAGGTGGCGCCTTGCTCCGGGCTGATGACGTGGACGATGCCCTGGCGTTCGTCGTTCATCTTGAATTCGACGATGCCGTATTCGTCGCAGTTCTCGTCGAGGGTCTGCACCTGAAGGCGCGACACCTGGTCGACGATGGCCTCGATGCCGCCCTTGCGCTCAGGCGTGGTTGGCACGTTGTGGTCCGGCGTCGCGATGTTGGCGTCGATGCGCCACGGTTTGCGGTTGGCCAGGCGCAGGCCTTCGAAGGCCTGAGGCGATGTCACTTCGTGGATGATGTGGCGATCGATGTAGATCAGGGACGAGCCGTCATCACGGCGCTTGACCTCATGGGCTTCCCAGAGTTTGTCGTAGAGCGTTTTGCCAGCCATCAGACTGTTCCTCATCAGCGTCTTTCTGTGCCAAAAACCCCTTGGCTTGTATGGACGATGCTATGGGGTTAGATTGAATAACTCAAATTCATAATTTTTATGCTTTGGATAGCCAAAAGGAATACCAAACCATGGACCTGGCCAACCTTAGTGCCTTTATCGCTATTGCGGAAAGCGGCAGCTTTTCCGGGGCAGCGGAACGCCTGTTCCTGACCCAGCCCGCCATCAGCAAGCGCATCGCGGGCCTGGAGCAGCAGCTGGACGTACGCCTGTTCGACCGTTTGGGGCGCGAAGTGACGTTGACCGAGGCCGGGCGGGCACTGCTGCCCCGCGCTTACCAGATCCTCAACGTCCTTGATGATACCCGACGGGCGCTGACCAACCTGAACGGGGCAGTGAGTGGTCGGCTGACCCTGGCCACCAGCCACCATATCGGTCTGCACCGCCTGCCCCCGCTTTTACGGGCGTTCACCCGCGAATACCCAGCGGTAGCACTGGATATTCAGTTCATGGATTCAGAACAGGCCTACGACGAGATTCTGCATGGCCGCGCCGAAATTGCCGTGATCACCCTGGCGCCCGAACCGCACCACCTGGTCAAGGCGGTACCGGTATGGGACGACGCCCTGGATTTCGTCGCGGCGCCCGAGCACCCGCTGGCCAACAACCAGGCAGTGAGCCTGGCCGATGTCGCCCGCCACCCGGCGGTGTTCCCCGGTGGCAACACGTTTACCCACCATATCGTCCAGCGCCTGTTCGAAAGCCAGGGCCTGACGCCGAACATCGCCATGAGCACCAACTACCTGGAAACCATCAAGATGATGGTATCGATCGGCCTGGCCTGGAGCGTGCTGCCGCGCACCATGCTCGATGAACAGGTTGCACCCATCGCCTTGCCCGGCATACAGCTGTCGCGCCAGCTAGGCTACATTTTGCACACGGAGCGTACGCTGTCGAACGCGGCCAGGGCGTTCATGGCGTTGCTCGACAGCCACGCAGGGTCCGCCTGAGCGGCCGTCAGCCCGGCATTTCCAACTCCAAGGACGCGTCTTACGCCAAAGGTCTGGTACCGATGCCCAAAACAGTGAACCGCTTTTTGCGCCTGCCGCGAATACCTGCGGCCGACCCGCAGGAATCCGAGCAGGCCTGGCAGAACGCCCCACAACTGCTGGCCGCGCTCAACGGCGCTCGCCTGGGTGCCTGGCTATGGGATATCGAAAGCGGCCGGGTCAGCTGGTCACGCGGCACCCAGGCGCTGTTCGGCTTCGACCCCCAGCGCCCGCTGCCCGCCGATGCCGACTACCTCGACCTGCTGCCCGAAGAGGACCGTGCCCGTACCCGCCAGGTGTTCCAGGCGATTTTCAACGGCGAGCCGGTGGAGCGCGCCATGCGCCACCGCATCCGCTGGCCGGACGGCAGCCTGCACTGGCTGGAGATCAACGGCAGCCTGACCCACGACCAGCATGGCCGGCCACAGATGATCGGGGTGGTGCGTGAAATCACCCGCCAGCGCGAGCGGGAAGCGGCATTGATCAACTCGGAGAAGCGCTTCGCCACGCTGTTCCACCTCAGCCCCAACGCCATTTTGCTCTCCCGCCGCCACGACGGCATGATCTTCGAGGTCAACCAGCATTTCGAAGACATGTTCGGCTGGCCTGGCAGCCAGGTCATCGGCAAGACCAGCCTGGAGCTGGGCCTGTGGGTCAACCCCGAGCAGCGTCAGCAGGTGATCGAATCGACCCGTGCCAACGGCGACCCGCAGATCATGGAGGTCCAGTTCCGGGCCATAAGCGGCAAGGTGCACGACGGCATTCTCTGCACCCAGGGCATCGAACTGGAAGGCGTGACCTTCCTGATCAGCACCTTCGTCGATACCAGCGAGCGCAAGCGCGCCGAGCAGGCCCTGAAAGACAGCCAGGAGCGCCTGGACCTGGCCCTGGACTCGGCGCAGCTGGGCACCTGGGACTGGCATATCCCCAGCGGCATGCTCTATGGCTCGGCCCGCGCCGCGCAGTTGCACGGCCTGCCGCCGATTCCTTTCCACGAGTCGTTCGACGCCTTCTTCGAGGGTGTACCGGAACAAGAGCGCAACTCGATGCGCCAGGCCTACCGAAGCCTGCGCGAAGGCCCTGCCGGCAACTACCAGATCACCTACCGGGTGCAGCTGGAAAACGGCGTTTCGCGCTACATCGAGAGCCGCGCCCGGCTTTACCGGGACGACCAGGGCAACCCGCTGCGCATGGCCGGCACGTTGCTCGACATTACCGACCAGGTCGAACGCGAGCAGCGCCTGAGCGCCTCCGAGGAGAAGTTCGCCAGCCTGTTCCAGGTCAGCCCCGACCCCATCTGCGTTACCCGCCAGGACACTGGCCAGTTCATCGAGATCAACCCGGCCTTCACCCAGAACTTCGGCTGGAGCAGCGAGCAAGTGCTTGGCCGCACGGCCGAGGAGATCGGCTTGTGGGCCGAATCCATCGAGCGTGCGCAACGCATCGAACGGGTGATCCGCGAACAGGCGCTGAGCAATGTCGCCGTGGTCGTCAACCACCGCAGTGGGGCGCCCCTGACGTGCGTGATCTCCAGCCGCCTGATTACTGTCGACGACCAGCCCTGCAGCGTGACCACCCTGCGCGACATCACCCAACAGCAACGCGCCGAAGCGGCCCTGAAATCCAGCGAGGAAAAGTTCGCCAAGGCCTTCCACTCCAGCCCTGACGCCATCACCATCACCGAATGCAACAGTGGCCGTTACCTGGAAATCAACGATGGCTTCTGCCGCCTGACCGGCTATAGCGCTGCGGAAGTGGTGGGCCAGACGGTGTACGAAATCGGCATCTGGGCCGATGACAAGCAACGCGGCGCCTTGCTCGCCGAACTGCGCGAGCGCGGTCGGGTTCATCACCGCGAGATGCTCGGGCGCAACAAGCGCGGCGATATCCTGACCGTGGAGGTGTCGGTCGAGCGGATCACCCTCAATGAAGTGGACTGCCTGTTGCTGACCGCCCGCGACGTCAGCCAGCTGAAGAACGCCCAGGCGCAGATCCGGCACCTGGCCTACCACGACCCGCTGACCAACCTGCCCAACCGCGCCCTGCTGATGGACCGCCTCAGCCAGCAGATCGCCCTGCTCAAGCGCCACAATCTGCGCGGCGCGCTGCTGTTCCTCGACCTTGACCACTTCAAGCACATCAACGACTCGCTGGGCCACCCGGTGGGCGACGCGGTGCTGAAGATCATTACCGCGCGCCTGGAAGCCAGCGTGCGCCTGGAAGACACCGTAGCGCGCCTGGGCGGCGACGAGTTCGTGGTGCTGCTCAGTGGTCTGGAAGGCAGCCGAGAATTGGTGGAAGCACAAGTGCGCGAACTGGCCGACACCCTACGCGAGCTGCTGGCCGAGCCCATGTCGCTGGATGGCCAGCGCCTGCAGGTCACGCCAAGCATCGGCGTGGCGCTGATCCCCGACCATGGTGCCACCCCGGCCGACCTGCTCAAACGTGCCGATATCGCCCTGTACCGGGCCAAGGATTCCGGTCGCAACACTACCCAGCTGTTTCACACCACCATGCAAAAGGCCGCCAGCGAACGCCTGCGCATGGAGAACGACCTGCGCCTGGCCCTGGCCCGCGGCGAACTGGCGTTGCACTTCCAACCGCAGGTGGATGCCCGTGACAACCGCATCGTCGGTGCCGAGGTGCTGCTGCGCTGGCACCACCCGCAACTTGGCCAGCAGCCACCCGCGCAGTTCATCCAGGTACTGGAGGAAAGCGGGCTGATTCTGGAAGTGGGGAGCTGGATCCTGGACGAGGCCTGCGACGCCTGCGCGCGCATGCTGACGGACGGCCTGATCGACGCCGACGACTTCAGCCTGTGCGTGAACATCAGCCCGCGGCAGTTCCGCCAGGCCGACTTCGTGGGGCGGGTATTGCGCAGCCTCGACGACTACCGTCTGCCCCGCAAGATGCTGAAGCTGGAAATCACCGAGGGCATCGTCATCCAGAACCTGGAGGACACCATCAGCAAGATGCGCGAGCTCAAGCGCTATGGGGTGAGTTTCGCCATGGATGACTTCGGCACGGGCTACTCGTCGCTGACGTACCTGAAGCGCTTACCGGTCGATGCACTGAAGATCGACCAGAGCTTCGTGCGCGATGCGACGGTCGACCCGAACGATGCGGAAATCGTCCGTGCCATCGTCGCCATGGCCCGCAGCCTGGACCTGGCGGTGATTGCCGAAGGGGTAGAACTGACAGAGCAGCTGGAGTTTCTCGAGCAGCTGGGGTGCTACCTGTACCAGGGCTACCTGCATAGCCGGCCGTTGCCGTTGGCGGAGTTCCGGCAGATGCTGCTGGAAGCACCGGCGGATTACTGACTGGAACCCCGGTGTGGCCGCTTTCGCAGGGCCAGGCATAAAAAGGGCACCCGTAGGTCAATGCCAGTCAGTTAAGTCATTTGGGGCCGCTTTGCGACCCTTCGCGGGCACGCCCGCTCCCACATCTTGAGTTCAGCGCTAGACCTGTGGGAGCGGGCGTGCCCGCGAAGGGCTGCAAAGCAGCCCCAGTAACGCAGGCATTAACCCATAGATGCCCTTGTTTACAACGATCCCATCAATTCAGCGCTGGCTTGTCGCCGTTGATCGGGATGCGCTTGGCCTTGGCTTCTTCAGGCACGATGCGCAGCAGGTCGATGCTGAGCAGACCATTGGCCAGGCCGGCAGCCTTGACTTCAATGTGGTCGGCCAAGCGGAACGACAGCTTGAAGGCGCGCTGCGCGATACCCTGGTGCAGGTAGGTCACTTCAGCATCGCCATTGTCACGCTTGCCACCGATAACGGTCAGGACACCCTTTTCGACCTGCAGGTCGAGGTCCTGCTCCTGGAAACCGGCTGCGGCAACCACGATACGATATTGGTCATCGCCATGCTTTTCCACGTTGTAGGGCGGGTAGCTGCTACCAGCCTCATTACGGGCCGCGGATTCGAACAGGTCATTGAAGCGGTCGAAGCCAACGGAATGACGGAACAGTGGAGCAAGAGAGAAAGCGGTAGTCATGGTCATAAACTCCTGAGTATCAGCAAGTAAATCATTGCGCGACCCGAATTCGGCATCGCGTACTCAAGAGATAGGGACGAGACAAAGGCTTTCAAGGGGGTAAATTGAAAAAATCTGCAGAGGTTGAACGGGCGATGGCTGATCAGGCAACACAGGCCTCGGCCACCGCCTCACAGCCCAGCAACCGGCTGATCCGCGCACAATCATCCTCGCGGCGCAACTCGGCAAACAGCAGCACCGCCTCCGGGTAGCTACGGGTCAGCATGGCCAGCCACTGCTTCAGTCGGCCGGGCGCATAACGCGGTGACAGCTTGGCCTGGGCCTGGCGCCAGAACTCGCGCAGCAGCGGCTGCAGGTCCTGCCAGCCCAGCGGCTGGTAATCACGCCCATCCCGCGCCGCGGCTATCTGCAGGCCAAGGTCAGGGCGCGAAACCAGCCCACGGCCAAGCATGATGTCCTCGGCACCACTGACCTCACGGCAACGCCGCCAGTCGTCCACGGTCCAGATCTCGCCATTGGCAAACACGGGCACCTTGACCACATCCTGCACCCGCGCCACCCACTCCCAATGGGCGGGTGGCTTGTAGCCCTCGACCTTGGTCCGCGCATGCACCACGAGGTGCGCCGAGCCACCGTCAGCCAGCGCCATGGCACAATCCAGCGCGCCGGCCGGGCTATCGAAGCCCAGGCGCATCTTCGCGGTTACCGGGATATGCGCAGGCACCGCGCGGCGCACGGCATGCACGATGGTATTGAGCAACTCCGGCTCCTTGAGCAGCACGGCGCCACCGCGGGACTTGTTCACTGTCTTGGCCGGGCAGCCAAAGTTCAGGTCGATGACCGGCGCGCCCAGTTCACAGGCCAGTGCGGCGTTTTCCGCCAGGCATAGCGGGTCCGACCCCAGCAGTTGCACGCGCATGGGCACCCCGGCAGCCGTCAGCGCCCCCTGGCGCAGCTCGGGCGCCAGCTTGTGGAACGAAGCCGGCGGCAACAGGCGGTCGCACACCCGAATGAACTCGGTGACGCACCAGTCTATGCCGCCCACACGGGTCAGCACGTCGCGCAGGATGTTGTCGACCAGCCCCTCCATGGGGGCCAGAGCAATTTGCATGTCGGGGTCTCGGCGGAAAAAGGCGGCAGTCTAACAAAAAAACCCGGCGTTTCAGGCACCGATCAGCGCCGGCCCGTAACCGTCGAGAAATTCTGCCGGCATGCGCCTGGGCTTGCCGCTGGAAAGCTCGATGCAGGCGAAGGTGGTCCGCGCTCGCAGCAGGGTCACACCGTCACGCGGGCGTTGGAGTTGGAAACGCCGGGTCATGCGCAGGCGCTGATCCCAGTCGATGATCCAGGTGGCCAGTTGCAATTCGTCGTCTTCGTAGGCGGCCGCCAGGTAATCGATTTCGTGGCGCACCACAGCCATTGCACGGTCCAGCCGGCGATACGCGGCAAGGTCCAGGCCCAGGCGCTGGGAGTGACGCCAGGCACAGCGCTCCAGCCAGGTGACGTAGACGGCATTGTTGGCGTGGCCGAGGCCATCGATGTCCTCGCTGCCGACGCGCAGGTCGATGACGAAGGGTGTTGGCAGGTCCCAACTCATGTTCGCTTCCTTGGCGCAAAAGCCGATTTAGCAGCGGCGAGCGGGTCAATGTCCAGCGACATCGCCATGCTCCAGAGTCAATGCACCCTGCGCAGCCTGCAGAATGCGTTAGCCAGGCAAAAGCCATGGCCCTAGTCCAGAGCAGGTATGACAGGGAAAACGGGGGAAGGGGAAAATCGAGTAGGAGGCGGGTTCACACCCGCCGTCCTCTCACACCACCGTGCGTACGGTTCCGTACACGGCGGTTCAGGCTATGCGGCTAAGCCGGTTGATCGTATCCAGTATCGAGACCAGTCCGAGTCGATCCCATAGCTTCTTCGGCAGCGCCTGATTCATATGAGATGCTCCCGAGTTCCACCATGGGCCTCGACCATTAGAGGCTGATTTGCAGGCACGCTCTTCACTTAGACCCAGGCGCATCAGGTTGCGCACCCTCGTAGAGGGCTGCTTCCATTGGCGCCAGATGGCACAGCGGAGTTTGTGCCTGAGCCAGCCATCCAGTTCCTCAAGTGGCCGTTTGCTCTGGCTGAGCTTGAAGTAACCCGCCCAGCCTCGTAATACAGGGTTTATCCGCTCGATGGTATTTGCCATCTTGCGACCCCGTGCACCGCGTAGCAGCTCTGCGAGCCGGTCGCGCAGGCGACCCAGGCTCATCGTTGCCACCCGCAGCCTTGGCTGCTGATGCCAGCTCATCCCATAGCCCAAGTAGTCACACTTCCAGGCTCTCGCGACTCGACTCTTCTTCTGATTCACCGTCAGTTTCAAACGTTGGTTCAGGAAGCGCTCGACACTGACCAGTACTCGCTCGCCAGCCCGAGGACTGCGCACATAAATGTTCGCGTCATCGGCATAGCGCACGAAGCGATGGCCCCGCCGCTCCAGTTCGCGGTCAAATTCATCGAGCAGGATATTCGACAGCAGCGGCGAGAGCGGGCCGCCTTGCGGCGTCCCTTCCTGCCGTGGGCTAACGACACCACCTGACATGACTCCCGCTTCAAGGTAGCGACGGATAAGCCTAAGTACGCACTTATCTTTGACCCGGCACTCGATACAGGCCATGAGGATGTCGTGGTTGACTCGATCGAAGAACTTTTCCAGATCGATTTCCACGCACCACCGATGTCCCGATGCCACATGGGCACGGGCCATCTCGACAGCTTGATGTGTGCTTCTGCCCGGACGGAAGCCATAACTGTAGTCCGAGAACAGTGGGTCGAAGATGAGCGTGAGCTGTTGCTGCAAGGCTTGCTGGATCAAGCGATCCACGACGCTGGGGATTCCCAGTTGCCGTGTGCCGCCCTGCGGCTTGGGAATTTCAACCGCTCGCACTGCTTGTGGATGGTATTCACCGGCCAGTAGCCTGGCCTTGAGGGTTGGCCAATACTGTTTCATGTAGCCCGCCAAGTCAGCGACCGTCATGCCATCGGCACCCGGCGCTCCCTTGTTGCTGACCACGCGTTGATACGCACGTCTGAGGTTGGCCGGTGCAAGCACCCGCTCCATCAGCGTGTCCGGCTCCGCGTTCGTCCACGTCGCTGACGCCGCCGGCACCTTTGCACTGTCAGGCATCACCCTCGGCTTCTGGCCGGGATTCGGGATGACAGTTTCCGCTGTGGGAAATTTCTGCATTACGGCTACCAACGAGACAGTGACGCCTACTAGCGGCATAACCTGTTCGGCCCTTGGTGGCGCGGTTATCCGCCACTTACTACGGCTTCGGCTGACTTCTGCACGCTCATCCCGTCGCCTTTCGACGCGCGGTAGCACAATGGCAAACGTACAGATCTCCCAGGGTAATTCGCGTGACCTTCCTGCTTATGCCTGTCGGATTTACGTCACAGCGTTCCGTGCAAGTATTGGGCTTTGGCGATTGTTGCCGCCTAACCCCGCTGTGCCGCCTGATCCGCTTCCTGTTCGTCAGGCCAGCATTTTGCCTCGGGCTTCCTTCAGATTCGCAGTCGCCCGCGACACCCTTGCCTCCGGCTAACACTTCCCCTTGCCGGGTGTGTAGAGGACTTTCACCTCCAAGTCACCCGCTTGGCCACCACAGCCAAGCAGGTTGCGCTTACGCGCAACGCGCCATGCCTGGCGCACAACAAAAACCCCCGGCCATTTGCATGACCGGGGGCATTGGATCACGCCGCAAGGGGCGCGATCAGGGTACCGCCAAGATTACTGCTGCTGAGGCAGTTTATCGATCGGGCCGCAGCCACCGATGATCTTGGAGATGGAAACCGAAGGGTGGAACAGGTAGTCGTAGGTGCAGTTTTTCGGTTGGTTGTAAACCTGGCCAGTGCAACCCGACAACAGGGCAATACCCGAAACGACAGCAACGGCTACAGTGGCCTTGAACAGCTTTTTCATTACTAAGTCCTTTAAATGAAACATTTGCGGCCATCGTCTGATGGCGGCGGGATGATACAGAAACTGAGCATTGGATCCAAGTCGCAGGGTCTTGAATGCTCAGCCCTCCCCTATCAATCGGTTTCCAGCTGGTACGCCTTGCTCACGAACACTGCTGCGAACAGGCTCTTGCCTTCCTTGAAGGTGTAGGTTTCCTCGAACTGGCCGTCTTCGACCAGCTTCTGCCCGATGGCACATTCGGAGTCGCTGTGGTTCTTCGCCTTCGTGCCGAAATCACTGCTCCACGATGACAGCCCCACTTCCTGGCAGAATGCCGCGAACTTGGCCTTGGGAACCCGCTGCTGGTAATCGTTGAACGCCTGCTTGAGCGGCTTGAAGCCGCTGTAGCTCAAGGTGTAGTTCTCGACCTTGGCCTTGCGGGCAAAGCCGCTCACCGCCTCCGCCAGCACCGCCTGGCCGGAATACGCGCTGTAGGCACCGATCACCATGGCACTCAGGGCGCTCTTGAGCTGGGTTTCAACATCGTCCAGCTCCGGCAGCGACTGGAACTCCGCCTTGCGCACGATCTCACCGACCTTGGAGCCGTCGTTGCGGTGGGTAACCACGAACGTCATCGAGCCTTCACCGTCGCTGGAGCGCTTGATGGTGAAGTCCAGGTCGACCGTGGTACCAAAGTCGCCGGTACTGCTGACCAGGAAGGCACCGGTCAGCGGCTGGCGCACGGCCATGTTGCCCCCCCAGTTGAAACTCGACGGGGCGGCGCGCCCGTTGGCGAGCAGCTCGGCCCGTGGCTGGATCTCGTCGCTGACATCGGCCACCAACACCACCTCGGCGCCCTTGGTGGCCACGAACGGGTTGCCCATCTGCATGCCCAGCAACTGCACATGGATACTGCCGTCCTTGCTGTCCCCGTCATGGGCCAGCTTCAGCGCATCTGCCTTCAGGTACACGCCGGCCACATCACGGCTGGCGTTGAGCTGGTACTTGGCCCAACCGGCCAGGCCTTCCTCAGCCGAACTGCCCTGCACCGACTCCATCAGGCCTGACAGGCCGCGCATGAACTGCTGAGCCCCGTTGGTCTGTGCAGCGGCCACGCGGATCTCCGGGTCGGCCACGGTCAGGTTGCCGGAAAACGCCGAGTAGGAAATGTCGCCCTCTGACAAGACGTCTTCCAGGAAGTAGCGCTCCTTGAAGTCGTCGTAGTAGGCCATCGCAGCCTTCTTGCCCGAGCTGGAAAGCAGGGCATAGCCACCGCCAAGCACCAGCACCGCTGCGGCCACACCGCCCATCAGCAGCTGCTTCTTGTTCATCTGTTTGATCATGGTGTTTGCCTCACTGGACCATGGCGGAAGCGTTGTTCCAGTCGTTCACGTACTGTTGGGAGACCTCGGGGGTCCAGCTGAAATCGATGCCGGCGTTGGGGAATTCCTTGGCCAGTACGGCACCGAACGATACGCGGTCGGCACAGTGTTCCTGCTTGCAGGCCGCAGGCTCGCCGGCGCTGTAGGCGCGGAAGGTGGGCACCGCGCGGCCGTCGTCCAGCGGGTAGTACGGCGTGGCGTTGGCCACTTGGGTTACGTACCAGCCCTCGCCGTATTCCTCGTCCGCGACCAGGCGGCCTTTGCTCGGGAAATCGATGTTGTAGAAGTCGCCCTGCTTGCCGGTTACATGCACCATCATCGTCGCCACAGTGGCCGAGGTCGCCGGGTTCTGCTGCTCCAGTGGCGACGCGAAGCGCACCTTGATGCCGGCCATCTGCGCCAGTGCCTCGGTTTCACGCCCCTTGAACTCGCTCATGCCGTCCTGCAGCTGCTGGTAGCGCTCCAGCACACGGGTGTGCACGCGCGCCAGTTCCTGCTGGCGCTGGCGCAGCTCGCGCTGGCGTTGCTGCTCACGCTGTACCGCCCAGTTGGCACCGTCGCGCACATCGAAGAACAGGCCTTGGCGGTTGATGCCGATGCGGTTGCGGGTGATTTTCTGCGCGTCATTGCCCCAAAGGCTGTTGGTGATGGCCGAGATGTCCTTGACGATCAACAGGGTGGCCACATCGGTGGTGGACGGCGAGGCGGTCTTGACCAGGTCGAAGATCTCCAGCGCGGCCTCCTTGTACTTGGCCGGGTCCAGGGCAAATGATTCGTCCGGGGTGACCGCCACGTAGTACGGGTCGCTGCCGAACGGGCGCAATACGCCATAGCTGGAACGACTGAAGGTCAGGTACACCTTCATCTGCCGGCCGGGGATCTCACCCACCAGGAATGCGGCCTGGTCTGCGTCGGCAGTCAGGTAGGAAACCGCCTTGTCCTTCACTGCGGCCTCCAGGCGCTTGGTGAAGATCAGGCCACTGGGGTGGGCATAGACCTTGTCCCAGTTATCGCCGCGATAGGTACCCACCGCTTTCCAGCTGATTCTGTCGAAGCTGCCTTGGCCAAAGCCGGAGGCCGGGCACGGCATGGCCGGGGTGGTACCGAACGACAGGGTGTCGCCTGCGCCGATGATCGACTTGCTCAGCACCCATTTGCAGCCGGCGCCGTCGGTTACCTGCATCAGGTTGGGGTTTGCCAGGACCACCGGGCGGCCAAAGTCCGAGCTGGGGGCTGCGGCCACTGCTGGGGCTGGGGCCGCCGCGGGTGGTGCAGCAGGGGCTTGGGCGGGCGCAGCAGGCGCTGGTTCTGCCGCTACGGCGGGCGCCGGTGCCGGTTGTGCCAGCGCGGGGGCGGGTTCGGCGGCTGCCGGGGCCGCTGCCGTGGCAGGTGCCGGGGTCGGGGCAGGTGCCTGCTCCGCTGCCGGTTCCGGTACCGGTTCCGGTGCAGCAGGCGCCGGGGCGGCAACGGCAGGTGCAGCAGCCAGTGTCACCAGCCCCAGGTTGCTGGCATTGCCCGAGCCGCTGGCGTAAAGCTTGCCGTTGCCATCGACTGCCTTCCAACTCACCTTGGCGGTCGAGCAGTCCTTGGCAAACACGAACGGCAGCTTGCTCAGCAGGCCCGTCAGCAGTTCCTGGTTATCCCAGGCTGGGCGGCTGATGGTCAGGTCGACCTGGGGTTTGCACCAGGTGCTGGCATCGCCAGGCACTTCGACCTTGATGTTGTCTTTCTTGGAATAGGCCAGCTCATGGGCGAACGCTTGCGGTACCAGACCACAAACGCCGACCACAGCCAGCGCGAGCGCGTGCTTTTTCATGGAGTCCTCAGATCAGTTCCCAGGTGCCGTTGGCTTGTTTGCAGAAGGTGTTCTGCTCTTGTTCGGTCTTGCCGTTTTGCGCCTTCAGGCTGACGGTGACCGGGCGGCAGGCCGCTTCGGCGGCAACGGTCTGGGTGGGCAGCGACTGCAGCGAGTCCAGGTCGAAGGCTTGGGTTTCCTTGCTGGCGGCAACGTCCAGCTCGTCCAGGTTTACCGCCGGGGTCACGCGCTTGGCCACGGCCTGCGCCTTGGGCTCCACGTAGTCCTTGTGCACGTAGCCCACGGTCACCCCCTTGCGCCCGACCAGGATCCAGTCGCCGGTGGCGCCCACTGCGGTGAACTCGGTGTGGTTCTTCAGGCTGCCGACCTTCTCGCCAGAGGCGTTCGGCGCGGCGCGTACGTTCAGGTTGTCGCTGGTGGTCACATACGGTTCGTTGATCAGCTTCATCGACGGCACGGCCTGGATCTTGGGCGCGCGCTTGACCTCGACCTGCTTGGTCTTGGTGTATTCCTTGCCTGGCACGATCTGCGCGCTGGCACCAGAGTGGTCGGACTTCCAGGTCACGGGCTGGGCGCTGGCCGTTGCCTGTTGCTGGCTCAGTACTTCCTGGGTGCGCAGCGCCAGGGCCTGCTGGTCCTTCTCATCGAGCATGTTGCCGATGCGGTTGCCGACGTAGGCGCCAATCCCACCCGCGATCAGCGCGGCGGCAATCTTGCCGTTGCCACTGCCCAAGGTCGAACCGATGGCAACGCCAGCCAGGCCACCGATCACCGTGCCCGCTTGCTCTTTGCTGATCCCGAGCTGTGCACAGGCCGTGGTAGAAGCGATGGCGACCGCCAGTAGGGACGCGACGAATTTCTTACGCAAGTGGAGCACTCCATTGTCGATGGGGCGCACAGCCGCGTACCGCAGCCAATGGCAGGCGGCGGCAGGCGAAGGTGTGCGTTGATTTGAGAGGGGGCGCGGCACTGGTCGCGAGCGGCAATTCAGCCGCCCGGCGCTGGGCAAAAAGGAAGACCAGTACGGCGCGAAGCATCCAACGAATCCATGTCAGAAAAAGTCATCGCCCAGCGCGCGTAATCATTACGGCGTTTGACCTGGGCGTGAGTGGTGTAGTAGAGGGCCGCATTGTAGCCCAAGGTGCTATTGGCAGTTCAAGACAAAATGTTGCGGTCCTCAGCGTCGGCAGGACCGGCCCCTTCGCGGGCACGCCCGCTCCCACAGGTTTTCAGGTGCAGCACCGTCCCCTTTGGGAGCGGGCGTGCCCGCGAAGGGGCCAGCCCGGCAAACACGATTCCAGGGCAATAAAAACACTGCCCACCGACAACATCACAGAACCATTTTGCCTATGGCTGCCCTGATCCAAACCACCAAAACGACGAAGCCCCCGAAAACTTCAACGTTTTCGGGGGCTTCGGCTACTACGTGTATGGCGGAGAGATAGGGATTTGAACCCTAGGTACTGTTGCCAGTACAACGGATTTCGAATCCGTTTTTGGCCTCATATTCTTTTGAGGTATTTTCATAAAATCTAAATAAATCAGAAACTTCGACGCAAGGTGACGCAACAGCATTCCACAACATTCGGGGGATCGATTCCCCCAAGATTCCCCCACAGCTTCTGATAGCATTTGGCCTCTCCAAACCAGCGTCGTAGCTCTACTCACCGCTACCCCAGCGTTTACTGATTTACCCCATGGATGAACAGATGACTACAGATAATCCAGCCGCTCGCGCATTTCGCGTACTGAAAGCAATCGAAGCGATGCCTAACACAACTGAGACGAAGAAGGCATGGCGTGAAGCATTGGGAATCAAGGGGAATGATGAAGGCCCCCTGCTGATTGGGCTTGGTCAATTCATCGCGGTCACAACCGAAGCCGTTGAGCTTATGAATGATCGATACCCTCCCCTGAAATCCCAGACCACCACGTGGCACCGGACGTTCACGAAGGCCATGCAAGAGCAGGTGTTAACTAGCCACATCTCGACTTTCACATCGAGATATAGCAGCGCCTCGAACGATTTCCTACAGGTCATGAATCAAATGCTCGCTATAGATTCGCCTCCTGAAATTGACAGCCTGGTTATTCTCGATTTCCAGCAGGCTATCTCCAACTTGATCAAAGAAGTTATAAGCAGCGACGTTGAAATCAAAGTTAAAGAATACCTTGTCAAGTCACTTAGAAAAGTGGAATCAGCACTTGACAATTACCGCTTCACTGGAGTCGTACCGGTACTGGAGTCAATTGAGATCGTAGCTGGCCATATGTTTACTGACTCGAACTTCAAAAAATCGTTGGACGCGGATCTCGGATACAAGGTCTTTTCGACCTTGGGTGCAGTAGCCGATGGCGTGTCAATAGCTACCGGAGCACCGCCTTCTCTGTGGGCTCAGTTGGGAGAAGGCTTGAAAGGTCTCTTACCGCAATCAGTCTGATATCAGTGAAGACGGGGCAGGTCTTTGCCCCGGGCCGTGGCCACCACGCGCAGTTGATAGTCGGATACCGCCTGGAACAAAGATTCCGCCAGCAGCCGCAGCCGCTCGACCTCCTCGGCCGGCGCGCCGCAATCCTTGGCCTGGTGATACTCGCGCATTGCGTCGATGGCCTGCTGAATCAGCGGCTCGCCGGCCTCGACCATGCCGATGAAGGTGCGCTTGTCCACTGCCCTGCTCCGATCACTTGATCAGCGCATTATAGGATGCTTCGCATGCGAGCCCCGCTATTCGGGCTTGGTCATAAGCTTTCGCCAATTCTCCCGCTCGAGCATCAGCCCGTGTGAGCAGGTCGGAGAGCACCATGGCGGCGCGGGTGGCTGCCTTGCCTCGGGCGATAGCACCGGTATCCGGGCCGGGGCAACTGACGGAGGCTGCGAGCTGAGCGACGTCGTGCTGCAGCCGCTGGCCAGCAACATCGGCGCCAGCAGCCCCAGTGTCAGCCACTTGGTGTTGTTCGTGTGCACGGGCTCTCGCCTCCTCCTGCGCCTGGGCGCGTCGTTGTTCTTCCGCGCGGGCATCGCGCTGTCCCAACGTCTCGGCCAGCCGATCGCCGCTATCACGCTGCGCCGATGTGGCAAGCGCCTGACTGCGCTCCACCGACCGGCCATGCTGGTATATGCCCCAATATGAAGCCAGCACCAGGGCCAATAGGCCCAGCCGCACCGGCCAGTTCATGCCAGCGCTCCGCCGAGCTCCACCCAGCGCCCGAGCAGCTTGTCCAGGCGGTGCGGGTTTTGCCCATAGCTGTTGCCCGGGAAGCTGGCCCAGATGTTCGAGCACTTGGCGATCGCCTCCTGAATGCGGCCGGCTTTGACATCGTCGAGGGCGCGGCGCTCGCGGATCTGCTGCAGGGCTACGCGATCCTGATTCTCAGGGGTGAAGCCGCCAGACAGGCGCAGGCTGACCCGGTACGCATCCCAGTAACGCTCGAGCAGCTGGTACCGGCCGGCAGCGGTGCTGGTGACCGGTTTGCCGTTGATGGGGAATGTCAGCTTGCGCCTTGGGTGGTCGGCGTACCCCTGGAACAGGCCGCCACCGTACAGCACGTTGTAGCCGTCATCGCTGGCTTTTACGGTCGAGGTGCCTTCGGAAAAAGCGATCAGATCCAGAAACCGGAGCACATTCGCGCCTCCGGCCTGGGGTTCGGTGAGTCTGGCCATGGTTTCTCCAAGCGAAAAAAAGCCCGCGCTTGGCGGGCATTGGGTGGTTGCGAACGCCGTCAGGCAGCAGACGCCTCAGGCCCTGGTGCTGGTTCTGCCGGATCTTTCGCGCTGATGGAGACCTTGGCGGTGTAGTCCTTCAGCACTTGGGCGACACAGACCTGGGCGGCCGGGAACTGGGTCAGAATCTCGCGGGCTCGGGCGTCGGCCTCCTCCTGGGTGGCGTAGCGAGTTTTGTTGGCAACTTCGTAGTCATTGCTCAGGTTGATGGCGACAAATGGCATGGGTAAATCTCCAGGCAAAAGAAGCCCGCTCGATGGCGGGCATTGGGTAGTCGGCTTGGATTCAAGCCTTGGGGTGTTGCTGCTTGATCTGCTGCAGGGTCGAGAAGAACGGCTCAGCCTTGGGCATATGCCCTTGATTCATCGCGTGCCACAGCATGTCCAGTTGCTCCTCCACCGGCGGGTACTCGGCCGCACGGCGCTTGTTGTGGTCGCTCTTATGCTGAATTTTCAACGGTGAACTCCTGATCGCGGTATGGCCAAAGGGTGACCGTGACGGTGTAGATACCCGGCGCCGAAAATCCCAGCTCGATGTCACTGCCGTCAGCGGTGTAGGTTTCGCTCTCGATGTTGACGGCGGCACCTTCGTGCACCCCCTTCAACCAGAGCCCTTGGAGAACCGCCCCCATCTGGGGGCGCTCCTTGAGCATTTGCCCCATCACGAAGTGATCGGCCGGCCTTGCCGGTGTGGCCACCTGGATGAAAGGCCGGTCGGTGTTGAGCCTGATGATCTGCTTCCCGTACTCGGGCGGGCAGCTGACGGCAAATACGATCCGGCCGTCAGGCTCATAGGCTGCGAAGTGTCCAGTGTTGATCATCGTTTGGTTCCCATCGCAAAGAGGTTATGATTTTTCACGCCGACCCCCGTGTTCTCCCCCCACCACTTCACAGTGACGACGAAAAAACCCGGGCCAACGCCGATTGATCCCATCAGGTTAGGGAAACCATCCGCCCAGTCGCCGCCACCTTCCGCGATCACCAAGCCGTTGATATCCATCTGGAATTGGTACTTACGGATACCACTGCCAAACCCTTGGTAGCAGCTGTACTGGGCCGTGATGAAACCGCCCTCGTCCATCTGAACGCCGACAGCGACTAGGTTTTGCCATTGGCCTACCCCCGCACCCAGCACATTCCCGGGGCTGCTTGCCGATACCGGCACAGTGACAGCGTTACCACGAATTCGCAGCGTGTCGATTTCCGCCACCCCGATCTTCGCGGACGTAATCGCACCGTTGGCGATCTTGGCGTTGATGATGCTGCCATCACGAATGAAGGCATCATTCATAAACACCTGGCCGCCTTGAATCGCAAACGGGCTGACGTAACCATTGCCGGCGGCGTTGATTACCGCGAACTGGTCCGCCAAGACGGCCACGACCGACTGCAGCACCCCATTCTGGTTCTGAATGCCTACTCCAATCCCACCGAGCGCATAAACTCCGCTTTGCGTAACTGCAACCTTGATCGAGAACTGAGCGTTGACCCGATTATTCAATCCGGTCTGCGCGGTACTGATCTGCTGTACCGAAGCATTGGTGGCCCCCAAAGACGATTGGGTGCTCTGAATTTGCTGACTGAGTGCTCCATCAGCATCGCTTCGGGCCTTGGCTTCGTTCTGAATCGCGGCGTTGGCATCTCCGACAGAGGACAGCAGTCCATTTATCCTCTGTGTTTCAGCCGCCAGCTTGTCGCCCTGCTGGGATACGTTGACACTGAGCGAATCAAACGCCCTACCCGAAGCAGCCACCGACCGCCGACCGGCTGCGATGTAGGCAATGTCCACCTCGCCATTGGCATCACCTGAGTTGTACATGTCCAGGCGGATGGCCCAGATCTTCTTCCCGTTCCAGCCTGCGTGGCCGGAAAGGTCGAACTCAATGTCCTGCCAGTCCCCGTTAGAGGTGCTGATAGGCCAATTGAACCGCCGGGCCTCGGCAAGGCCCCCATCCTCATTGGCCCAGTACATAGCCGCACTGGTCCGGCCGGTGTTGCGCCGGCGCAGCCTGATCCTCACAAGAGGGTTCGCGGCTCCGTCTATGACGGGGAAGGTGTTGGTTGCCTGAATGGTCGTGAACTTGGCGACAGTTGCGTACTGAGGGCCAGCGGTCAGGGTTGCTCCAGACGTATTGGCTATCCATCCCTCGACCGAGTTAACGAACTCCCAAGTCTGCCCAGCCACGAATGGCAGAGCGGTGCCAATCTTCGCCTCCAGGTTGGTGATGCTCGTGGATTGCGCAGTCAGTCCGCTTTCCGTAGCAGCGACGCGGTTGGCCACGCTGGTCAGCGCAGCGGTCGACGCCTTACTGGCCAGGCCAGTGGAACCGTTGTTGACGCTGTTCTCAAGGCTGGTCGTTCTGCCGGACACAGAGGTGATGTCTTTGCCCTGCTGGCTCACGCTGGATGTCAGGCCGTCGACTGCCGTAGAAACGGCGCCGATGGTGGTGCTGTTGACCTGCCCGTTGTCTCGCCAGCCAGTCGGCCGCGAACCGTATTCGACCTGTGGCCTGGCAACCTCGAAAGTACCAGCAGCACTACTCCCGCTTGCAGCGTGGGCCCGGTAAAACACCCGAACCTTGGCGGCGCCAGCAGGAGCAATCGATGTGAACGACACGCGATCGCCGGACACCGATACGGGCACAACCAGCGAGGCCGGAGCAGAGATTACGGCTCCGGCGGCGTTTGCCCACTGATGGAAGATCCTCAATCCCAAATCGCCTGAATCGGAGGTCTTTCTTGCATAGATCGACGACGTCACCGTCTGACCTGGGGCAACTGCAGGAGCCCGTTCACTTGCTGTGACCAGCGACGTGTAAGGGTTGCCCGAAGCTGTTGTGCCAACGCCGGTGGTGGTGCACCGATATGCATTTTCTGCAGCGTTAAGCCAGGAGCTGACCATTGAGGGCGTATAGGTCGCCGTCCCTTCCGGCACCCATCCATCAGGATTGTTCCCCGTAGCTGCTCCCAATTTGGTGAAAGCCGGGTTGTAGAGCAGATTCTCTCCGCCAACGTCTCCGATCGAATTGTCCAGTTGAGTTAGCCGACCACTGACTGACGTCAGCCCCTCCTCCGTGCTGGAGACACGACCCGATACGCTGTTGATCGCTGCAGCGTTTGCTTGCGCTGCGCTTTGAGCGTTCTTGGCGTTGTCCTTCCAGGCACTCACTACCGTGGATAGTTCAGCTTGGGCGCGATCAATCTCGTAGTAGCCGTCACTGGCGGTACCACCCAAAGGACCTCTGACGCGTAAAAGAAGGTCTGCCCCGATCGTCCCCGCTGGAGCGGCAGCGCCAGTGAAGACTGGTCGGTTCCATGCGTCGCTCAGAATGGTTCGGAGCGGTCCATGCGTCCCTACCGTGGCCCCACCACTGTTCTTGTATTGCAGGTATATCTCGCTGACCAGATCCTGGGTGCCCCGGACATACGCCGACACTGTCAGTACCTGCCCTGGCGCCATGGACACCCAGCTTGCGTTCGGTAGCGCAACATCCACATACGCGGAGCCGGACAGCCCTTTGGCATCGACACGCTGCGCCTTACCGCGAGGGTCCAAGGTTGACGGCACCAACGACAGGAGCCGATTGGGTGCAGACAGCGAGGAGCCAATACGCCAGCCATCAGCAAGGCCGGCAGTTGGCCCCTCTACCTCAAACGAAGGGTTAGGCAGTAGGTTCTCGCCGCCAACCTGGCCGAGCGATGCATTAATGCCAGTGATCGCCTCGCCAGCGGCGGTGATGGCTGTGCCCTGTTGCTCTACCTTATTCGTGAGGCTCTGAACGGTAGAGGCATCAGCCTTTGTCGCTACTTGGCTCAGGGCATTGGCCGCTGCTGCTGCGGCATCCGTGGCTACCTTGTCCGAAACTGCCTGCCATGCGGAGCCATTCCACCGTTTGGGTGTGTTCCCGCCACCTGTGGTATCAATCCAAAGGTTCTGGATCTGCTGGTTGATGGCTGAAGGTGTTGAGTTTTGGACGATCACCTTGCCCTTGGCGTCAGCGAGGCTGTATGCGTCTTGGGCAGCCTTCTGCGCAGCTGACACATTACCGTTGGTGGCATTGAGCCCACCCTGCAGATTTACGATCGACTGGCTCTGGCTGGATAGCTTTCCTTCTGCTTCGGTAACCGCGTTGTTCAGAGTGGAAACGGCTTCTGCCGAGGCCGAGGCGGAACGCCTACCAACGGCGATATAAGCGATATCGATCTCGCCGCTTGTATCACCGGAGTTCATCATGTCCAGGCGGATGGCGTAAATTTTCTTGCCGTTCCACCCGGCATGGCCGGACAGGTCAAGCTCGATGTCCTGCCAATCCGTGGTTGTGGCGCTGATGAACCACCCAAAGCGCCTTGCCTCGGCCAATCCGCCGTCTTCGTTGGCCCAGTACATCTGGGCACCCGCCCGGCTGGTATTACGCCGCCGTAGCCTGATCCGCAGATAAGGGTTCTCTGCGCCTGCAACGACTGGGGTGAAATTGCACTGAAGGTTCGGGTTTGCAGTCACGGTAGCAAACAGCGGGCCCGCAGTAATCGTCCCGTTTGTCGCGGTCGCCACCCAACCCCTTGTCGAACCGGTGAACTCCCAGGCACGGCCAGCAACGAATGGCTGGGCAGCGCCTACGCTGTTTTTCAGCTGCGTGATATCAGTGCTCTGGCTGCTCAGTGCCCCTTCAGCAGCCTCCACTCGGTTACCCAGGGACTGGACAGCCGAAGCATCCGCCTTCTTGCTCACACTATCGGTCAACGAAGTCAGGGCTTGGCTCTGCGACAAAAGCTGCTGATCCTGCGCCTTGTCCTTGTCTTCGGTAGCCGCCACCCGGGTGGTGACCTGCTGCAGCGCCTGCGAGCTGGCCTTGCCGTCGATGCTGGTCTGCATGCCGTCCATGCGGGTGGCTTGCGACGTGAGCTTGCCCTCGGCATCGCTGACCCGGGTGGTCAGGCTGCTGACTACCGTGGCGTCGGCCTTAGTCTGGGCCAAGGCCAATGCGCCGGCGGCAGCTGCGGCAGCATCGGTTGCAACCTTGTCAGTAACAGCGACCCAGGCGGTGCCACTCCACCTCTTCGGCGTGTTGGCATTGCTGGTGGTGTCGATCCAAAGGTTCTGAGCCAGACGGTCGGCGACGGCAGGCGCGGCCGACTGAACAATGACCTTGCCCTTCCCGCCCGCGAGCGTGGCCGCATCCTGCGCAGCCTGCTGGGCAGCCGACACGTTGCCGTTGGTGGTGGTAAGGCTCGACTGCAGGCCCGAGATCTGCTGGGCCTGGGCTGAGGTGGCGCCCTCCAGGGTTTCGACTTTTGTTTCCATGGTCTGGACGCGCGCGGCCATGCCGTTGGCAGTCACCACCGCCTGGCCAACATCGGTCCAGTAGGTGGCGTTCGGCGGTGGCGTGTTCAGCGGTACCGCTTTTAGGGCCTGGTACAACTTGCCATCACTGCCCAGGGCGCTTTGCCCGACGCTGTAGGCCTTGTCTTTCCGGTACGGCAACGAGCCGGCCAAGGCCGAGACGTTGGCGATCTGCTGCTGCAGGTCGGCCTTGGCAGCCGACACATCAGTGCTCACAGCGGTGATCTGCTGCTGCAAATTGCCTTTGGTGGTGTTGAGGGCGTTGTTCACCTCACTGATCTGCTGGGCCAGCTCGGTCTTGGCCGTTCCTATTCGATCGTTGACCGACCCAGGCCCGTTCATGTCTATCAGGTCGATGCGACTGGTGAGCTGTTTACCCAGTTCGCTTTCGGTGATCTGGCCTGCAATGACATCCAGCATCTGGGTTGGATCGCTGGATGTCGCAGCAGGCACGAACAGGAAATCACTTTTTCCATACGCGTTCGCGGCCCGCACGTAGTAGAAGTACTCCCGGGCGAATGCCAGCCCAGTGTGGGTAAAGGTCAGGCCCTGTCCCAAGTACACAGCGTCCGCAATAGGCGCCGAAGGGTTGGTGGCATAGAAGTACTCATAGGTGCCGCCATTAAGGCTGTTTTGCAGGTTGGCCGGTACCAGCGTGATGGTATCGACCGACGCAAACACAGCACAGCTCTCCGGAACGGGAGGGCCACCCACGTTAACGCTGATGCTTGCCTCGCCAGATCGGGTGCCAGGGCCAAAGGCAACAACACTCATGGCGTAAACGCCAGAGGTGAGGCCATTGATGTTGCAACTCGAGGCTTCACCGCCAATCTTGAGGGACTGTACTACCTCGGTGCCCTTGCGAATCGTCACGGTGTAGCTGAGCACGGTCTGTATCGGTGGCGTCCAGCTCAGCACGCCTTGGACTACCTCGGCCACACCGCTGGGGGCCCAGGCCAAGCCAGTGACTGCAGCCAGGCCGCCAACCGGCAGGTTGATGAACCCCAGCGGATCATAGGGCTGACCCACAGCATCATCAAAAATGGCTTGCTCATAGGGCTTGAGGGTGACTTTGCAGGCATCAGCGGCGCCCATGGTCCAATCGGTGATCATGAACTCGCCCAGGATATTCAGCGACGGCAGATCGACTTTGACTGCACGCCCCGGGCGGCAATTGTAACCATTGAAGTTCAGCGGCACGGCCAAAGAGCCACCCGAGCGCCGCCGCCGAAGGCTGATGTTTGCGAGCCGCTGCGCCAGGTACGCATCTGTCACGTAGGCAAACGACTGCGACTCAGCGAGCTCGCCGCCGTCGGTAGCGATCCAGTCCTGAATTGCGACCTCCGGATAGTCGGTCTCTGCCCAGGCCTGCGCGGGGTCAACAAACGTCCCGCGCATGGTGTTGATGGCGTCACTGTTGCTGACCTCGGTCGTGCCCTCAACGGTGCCGATGACCATGTCTTCGTTAATAGTGAAGTCAGCTGGGCCATAGTAAGCACCCACCTGCAGCGACCAGCGGCCGCCAACACGGATCAGTGTCCCGGCGCAGGCCGACAACAGGTTATCCAGAACGGTGTTTCGCTTTTCATCGGCACCAATGACCGCGCCTGCGAAATACCTGCGGGTGTCCTTGCTATCTGGCCCGATAACGGTTTCATCACAGACGTTGGCCGCACTGGCGAAAGATTCAAAGATGATCTCGTCATCAGGAATCGCACAGCGGTTGCGCAGGTACCAGAGAATCAGCAGCGCCGTGTTGGCCGAATATCCCGAGGCGCCGTTGCGCGGGTCATATACATCACTGCGCCCGCGGACCACGAAGCGCACATCAGGAATGCCGGATGGAAACTTCTCTGCGTCGTACTTGAACGACAGGCGAACAAACGATAGGCCGCGGCCGATCTGCTCTTGGCGCCAGTCTGGGCAGTTGGCCAGGAGGAACGCGTTTGCCTGGGCCGGGTCGATGATCACCTCAGAAGTGGCATTCTCCCCCAACTCGGACAGGGGGCGCTCATCTACGTAGATCTCATCGACACCCGCAATGGCGCCTTCGGACAGTACATAGACAATATGCAGCCACTCACCACTGGTCTGATCGCCCGACTGCTCCTGAACCCAGGCGAGCACACCCCCAGTGCTGACACGGCCGAGAATGAAGCGCACCGGAGCCTTGGACGACCGAACGGTCTGTGAGCTTGGCTCGGAGCTATTGGCACCTGATACCTTGGCTGCGCCAGTTAGGCCGGCGAAGATGCCCTGTACGCCGCCGAACACGTCCTTGATCGCGCCAACGGGGTCGTACAGCGCTTTGATTGGAGCCGTTACCAGCTTGGCAACCGACTTGATAGATTTGCTCACTATTCAACTCTCCATGCCGCCAGTGGCTTGCAGTCCACGCTGGACGCGCCTATGTCGGTTGCCGCCCAATAGCGATCTGACCAATACACCGCCACGCATTTGCCCTGCTCGTTCTCGAAGGCGACGATGTCGCCGCGCTGCACGAACTCAACGGGCACCCGCATGAAGTGAGCATCCAGTACGGCCTCGAGCGAGCCATGACGCGCTGCAATGACGCGCTTGGCGCCGATCTCCGTCTTGTATCGCCCGCGGTACTCCTTCGCCGGATCAACGCCGCAAATAGCCATTGAGCAGTCCGACACGAACAGGCAGCAGTCAAATTCGCCCCATAAAAAAGGCCGCTCGGAAGCGGCCTGGATGGTTTCGTGTAGCCTCGCGGGCCAGTCTCGATAGCGCATGACATTTACTCGTAGGTGAAGGACGGCGCGTCTTTCTTGGCACCCCAGTAGATGGGCCATTCCGCCATCTGCGCGACGGCGTAGAAGAAGCGGTCACCGTCGTGGCGGGCTCGGTGGTTCTCGTCGGTCCAGCGCTCAGTACCAATCCGGTTCCACTCGGCCATGCGGTCGATAATGGTGACCGTGATGGTGCTATCCTCGCCCGATCCCCCATAGGAAAGTTTGGCGGCGTCCATACGACCGCTGAACAGAATGTCAGCCGCGTAATTCCCGGCCTCGTCATAGACGACGAACATCAGGCGGGCCGACCGGCCTCGACAGCCCGCAACCGATGTTTGGGAGAGGATGTAGCTGTCCAGGCCATTCAGCGTCAGATCGATGGACAGAGAAGAACTCGAGTCAGCGCTTTCGCTGGCCGCGCCCACTTCGCCGAAGGTGCCAACGCCGTCGTAGGCGTAGCCGTTGATGACCAGCTGGCCAGTGCCGGTGTGCGCCCTGACCACGCCATCGGCGAAATCCAACTCGCATGCAAAAACCGGCGTAAAGTTGCCGGCGGCAATGATGCTCAGCACTGATTGGGAAAATGGGAAAACTGCCGCCATTTAGAAGGCCTCCCGACATTCGATAGAAAGTTCGGCCACCACAGGCCTGATAGCAAGGGTGTAGCTGTCTTCTGTGAGGCGCATGATCGAGTAAGGGTTTCGGTATTCCACTGCTGTGCCAGCTACCAGCGCAGAGCGCAACCGTCTGTTCAGGGGCAATACAGCCGTGCCACCGGAGCTGGATACCACATCCTCAACTACCTCGTGCATCACACCATCAATGGTGATGTAGTCGCCCTGCCTGAACACCCGGCGGCTGCCCTGCAATCCACTCAGGGTAATAGTTGAGGCCATGGCTGAACCGGTCTGCACAACCGGGGCACCGATAATGTCAGTCCGCTTGCGCGTGAACGCAGGCAGCTTGAACGTGCCGAAGCGCCCCTGCAGGCGCCCCATGAACGCAGTCACGATCCGATCTCCGTCGCGGGTCATCGGGGGCAGCGACAGTGAGCACTTCCAGTACGACCCCGGGTAACCCACGATCTGCTGGCTGTTGTTCAGCGTGGAGCTGAAGTCGCGGTTGTTGTAGACCATGCCCCAGCTCATCTCAGCCGGGCACACCTGAGTCGGCCATTCGATTGCCATCGTTCCACCTTAAAGTTTCTTACGGATGCTCTGCATGATCTGACCGTTTCGGCCCACGTCCTGCAGGATCGCGGACATGGTTTGGCGCATGCCCTGTTGAATCATGGCAACCGTCTGAGGGCTCACATCGCCATTTACATGGAAGACCTGGTGCACCGCCACAGGCTGGCCGGCGCCTTCCGGCTGACCTCCTCTGCTGGCTTTGTTCACCTCGTCGAGTGTTTTGTCCAGCTTTGCACTAGTGTTGGCGGTAGTGACCCGCTCGCCCTTCTGCAGCAGCCAGGTGCCTTCCCGGGGAACACTATCGATACCGTCGTGCGCCATGCCCATTAGAGCTGTGGATGCCACACCTGCAACCATCGGGGCGGTTGCGGCTGCGGCAGCCATCGCCGCGGCAGGTGCCAACCCAGGGCCGATGAGCGGAATCGCAGCCGTTGAAGCAAATGCCGCCAATTGCGCCTGGAATGACGTGGCCTGGGCGTTCGCAACCATAGCCAAGCCGGCAGAGGACTGCGTTGTCTTGCCCACCATAAGCTGCACGGCCTGATAGACCAGCCACTGCGCGGCCATGTCTGCCAGCGCATCAACCATCGACCTGGCGAACCCGCCCACCATATCCATCAGCGCATCACCGGCATCCTTCGAGCCCGTGGCCACATCAGAGATGAACGAACTGAGCTCGCTCCTGGCGCTACCGAGGACAGACGTGGTGGCATCAGCGGCCATGGCTGAGTAGTCGGTCGCGGCGTCTGCAAAGTTCTCCCAGGCGCTGGTTACGCCATCCATCCAGTTGCTCTGCGCCTCATCGAGCTGGCTGTAATAGTGGTTTTGCAGGTCCAGGCGCTCGGCCAGGGCATCGCTCAGCACCTGGGTTTCCTGGTCGTACAGGCCCTGGCTGATGTCGCCGCTGTTTCGCTGCAAGACCAACTCGCGCTGCTGGCGGTTGAAGTCCTCCTCGATCGCCAGTCGCTCCTTCAGCCGATCCTTGTACTTGTCGCCCCGGCCGGCGCCAGCAAGCTCCTGATCGAACCCGCTTTTCGCGGTCTGGTAGTCCTCGTTCACGCTGGAGCGGAAGGATGCAAGCTTTTTGGCATCCTCCTCGGCCTGCTTCAGCTTCTTCAGCGCGTCTAGCTCAGCCGCTAGCCCTTCCAGGCGCTTGCGCTGCTGAGCGTTGACGCCCTCCAGCTTTCCGGCGGATACCTCGAAGGCCAGCTTCTCGACTTCAGTGGCATTCTTGCGCTTGTCGGTCGAGGTGTTGATCAGTTCGATTTGTCGCTGGTACCCCTCCTCCATATCCTCGAAGCGGCGACTGAGGGACTTACTGTCCTTATCGCCAGCCTTCGATTCCTTCAAGGCCTTGTTCGCCTTGTCGATCGCCTCAGCGGCGGCCAGAGCCTTCTTCTCATCGTCCGGCGAGAACTTCACCGAGCCGGCGGCGATCTGGGCCCTAAGCTTCTCGACTTCGGTCAGCTTGCCCGCGACTACCGCCTGCTTTTCGAGGTTCTTGAGGTAGGTGCCGCCCTCCTTGTCAGACGCAAGGCGAGAGCTATTCAGCTCCTTCTGGACCGACTGGATGGCCAGCCTGAGCGCATCAGCTTTTTCCTTCGAAGCGTCGAGCGAAGCTTCAAACGGAACATCGCTTTTGTCATCGACGCCTTTCTGGAACTGCTCCTGCAGTTTCTCGGTTTCCTTGAGTTCAGCCTGCAGGCCCTTCAGCCGATCTTGCAACTGATCGTAGGACTGGGTGCCCAGGTTTTCCGGCAACATCGACCGCGAAGCCTGGCGAATGCGCGTCGAAGCATCCTCAAAAGCGTCCGCTGCCTTGCCGGCCCCCTCCTCAGCCTTGTCACCGAAGTCGATAAAGGAATAAGCCAGTACCCCCATCGTGATAATAAGGCCCGGCCACCCCGCCGCCATTCTCAGCAATGCAGAGCCAGCGGTGCGAAGGCTAGCAATCGCCGCCCCGAGCGCTGTAGTCGCCGGAAGGAAACTAGCCATCGCAGAAGTGGTGGCAGCATTCGCAGCAAGTTGCGTGCTGGTCAAATGGCCGTTGGCAGTCGCCAAGACTTCCGTTGCAGCCGTCCTTTGAGCCAGCGCGGCACTCATTTCGGCCGACCCTGCAACCGTTACGGCAGATAGCTGAGCTTCAGCTGCTGTGAGTTGCTTAGTAATCGCTACTTCGGTCAATCGAAGCTCGGCCATTCGAGCTACCGACTGCTGTCGACCAGCATCTGTGATTTGAGCCTGGAGGCGCTGTGCCTCCAATACTTTCTCTGCAGCTATCGCACCCTGTACGGTCTGAAGCCTTGCTACCTCAACTCCTATCACCTGCCTATCGGCACTTACCTTGGCTGCCGCTGCGGACACCGCAGCCCTGGCCGCCGCCAAATCAGATGCGGCGGCGGCCTGAGTAGCCTCGGCCCTCCTAAGCTCGCCAGCAGCAGCCACGGAACTTGCAAAGGCCTGCTCGGAAGCTGCGGCGCGGGCAGCCCTCCAGGCGAGAAGCGTGCTCGCCATCCCGCCAGCTACTCGCCCCAACGCCACATACAAGCCAGTTTCAAGGATGTTTACCAGATTTTTGATGTTGGTCGAGTCGGCAGCCTCAGAGAGATCAAGCATCGCTTGTGCTGCCGATTTGGTGACGCCGTAGGCCTCGTCAAGAGATCCAACGATTCTGGTAGCGCTGTTCTGAATAACCGTCCAGCCTGCAGAAAGCGTGGTTTGTGAGCGAGCAAATGCATCGTCGATAGCTTGCGTTTGGTTCAGGATCGCCTGGAATACCTCTTTAGAGGTAAGCTTCCCTTGCTCCCCTAGGCTTCTCAGGGACTCTCGCGAAACACCCAATCCGTCGGCAATTGCCTGTGCCAATCCAGGAGCCTGCTCGAGAACAGAGTTCAACTCCTCTCCTCTTAGCACCCCAGATGCAAAGGCCTGGCCGAGCTGAACGAGCGCTCCTTGAGCGGCCTCAGCGGATACGCCGCTGGCAGACATAGCCCTGCTGATGTTCTGGGTGACTTGGGCGATTTTCTCCTGTGTTGCACCCAACTGGCCCGAGGAAGCTGCAATTCGTTGATAGAGCTCGGCAGTAGCATCAAGCGAAGACTGAGAGTTTTGAGCAATCTGAAAAACAGATTGCGTCTGCTTGGAAAACTGCTCGTAGGTATCAGAAACCTGCTTTATCCGATTTTGTACGCCAATCCACGCCTGCGAGTAATCAGTTAGTTCGCGCACGCTCAAATATGCAGCAGCAGCCCCGGCGATACCCTTAAAAGACGAGGCAACAGATTGAGAGGCCTGCTCAGACTCACGCCGAACTTGCGCCATTGACCGCTGAGTCGTCCTGGCTGCTTGGTCCATTCCCTGCTGAAAGCCGCCAATCCTAGCGATCAAGTCTAAAGTCAGCGTTCCCAGCGAGCGAGTAGCCATTCACTTTTCTCCGGCCATAAAAAAACCCGCCGGAGCGGGTCGTTGAGCTAAGTAAGTTCAGAATGTGATGGCCATCAGCTTTTTCCATGTGCCCCCATCGGTGGTTGCCATGAATTTCCGGCCATCTTTGAGGTATGCAGCGAATGCGACTTCCTTTTTATTACCGCCAAGGAGGATGCCTCCAATTGCTCCTAGAGGTCCAAGCAGCACCGCTCCAGCTACGCCCCAGCCGGCCGTCCCTAGCAATTTCTTAACTTTCTCCTCGTCAAGCATTTCTACGCTTTCAAGATCAATCCCCAGATTGATAGTTTCACCCTTCCAGGGATGGTCCTTTGTGCTAGCCCGGGTCATGATCGCAGCCCCAAACAATCCAGAGAATTGCCACGAACCCTTATCAAGATCCCCTGCCTCAACTTTAACTGTCGCCATATATCCTCCTTGGATGTAATGCTGGCAATGTATCATCAGCGGAATCTGCTTCACACCCATTCGGCCATTGCTCGCTCTAGATCCGTACCCCGGCGAACATGATGCGGCATAAAGGCTTGCAGGTCAGCCGAGCCCCCTGCACCGCGGTTGACCTGCAGCGCAATAAGGGCGCTGGAAAGCTCGACCCGGCCGGCCAGGTTCAACGATCCATGCTTGTCACGGTAGGCAACCCAGGCCAGCACTTCCGCATAAGAAAGCGTGGCCTTGGCCTCTGCAATCGAATTCCCCCCTACGCCGTTAAGGACGAGTTCGTGCCAGATCTCTTCGGCCGGGGTGATTTCTTTGCTGGCGGATTGTTCACTTCGTTGACAGCGTTGAGCAGGAGGATGCCCAGGCCTGGATCAAGATTGACTGCGTCCTCGAATGGAAGCTCCTCAACTCCACCCTCGCCAAGCATGATGCTGGCTGACAAATACCTGGCATTCTTATAGCGCTCCGCCTCTCCTCCGGCGAACATCGCCTCCATGACGCCGAAAGCGTGACGGCGGACGTGGACCGTGAACTTGTCGGTGATGGGCTTGCCCTCTTCGTCAGTGTGTTTCCACTCGACTTTCTTGGGCACCAGGGCGTCGGCGATGACGCCTCCTTTCTTCTTCAGTTGCGCGAGATCCATGGTTACCCCTTAAGCGGTTTTCGGTACCCAGGCAGAGCCGCCCGAGCGCTGGATGGAAACCGCGGTGCTAACCACGGTGTTGGCGGCGAAGTCGAAGGGGAAGTCAGCGACATAGCCCTGGAACAAGAACCAGGTTCGGCTCGCTGGCAACTCGAAGTCATCGCCGTCTGCGTTCACTGTCGGCAGCGCGGTCGGCTTACCTTCAGCATCCCGCGGGCCATCAGACCAGCCCACTGCCCATTTCAAGGTGGTGTCACCATTTGCCTCGGACAGCTGATGCAGCCGGACATGGCTCGGGCTTTTTGGATCAGCATTGATTGTCAACGAAGCCTGGCCCGGAGTACGAAGCCCCGGTTTGTAGGTGCGTTCGTCGGAGCTGAGGCAGGTATCCTCGATCTGCTCTTTGGGGGAGCCGCCGGGGTTGAAGGCGGTGGCGCACTCCACCTCCATCACGGTCATCGGGCCGGTACCAGTGGCAGGCGGTACCAGGGCAAAAACCTGGGTGCCTTGGGTCAAAATCGACATGGTGGTCTCCTGTCAGGTAAAAGAAAGCCCGCACTGGGCGGGCTCGGTTGGTTCATCGGGGGACTATCCAGTCCACGTCGAAACTTCGGTGGAAGTCCTTGGTATCCGGGTCGCGGTCAGTGGCTCCCCAGCGGACGACATAGGCGCGCGGCTCGATCGCTGCACACAGCGCCTTGGTGACGGCCAGCACCGGTGCGCCGGTTGCGGCATACACGTCCAGCTGCAGGGTGAAGCCGTCGGTGTCTGGCCTGCCGGCCAGGTAGTTCTCAGGACTGCCGGAAATCACGCTCCAGACGACATATGGCTTCAGCGGTTTTTCCGGCCCTTCCCCGAAGGAATACAGGCGGCAATCGATGCCTGAGCCGATGAGCGCGGCCACCCCGGGGTCTGCCGAGCAAACGGCGAAAATTGGCGCTTCCATGGATTCCTCACAGTGCTGCGTCGATTTCCTGAACGAACACCTGCACGAAGCGCTCAGTCACGGCGTTGACGTTCGTGGAGAACGCCGGCCTCATGAATGGGGCCGGCGGGTTGTGCTGGGTGCCGAACTCCAGGTAGCGCCAGTGTCGGGTGTCGCCGCCGGGGTTGCCGCTGGCGTCCTGGCTGTGCTGGTTGGAACTGGCGCCACCGCGAACACCGACCTTCATCACCACGCCGCCTTCGCGCCGCCCCTGGCGGGCAGATTCCTGGGTGACGATGTTCTTCCAGACCTTCTCGGCGGTTTCTGGATCGTCGAGCGCTCGCGCCCGCGCCTTGGCGTCGTCCCTGACGATGTTCATGGCCTGCCGGGCAGCCTTACGCAGGCCACTGCGGCGCAGCTTGGGAGCCAAGCCAACCATCTTGTCGGTGGCAGCCTTCAAGCCCTGCAGGCTGACACTGATACCGTCAGCCATCTTTCACCCCCTTCGATACCAGGATCGTCAGGTACTCCAGCCCCGAGTTGGGATCTGCCAAGGGCGGCCCCTCCATGCTGTAAACCTCATCGCGGTAAACGATGCGCATAGTGGGCAGCAGGCCGGCCCGGTACCGGATCACCATTCTCGCCGTGGCCTCGGACTGGGCTGCCTGAGCCGCCACCAGATCGCGGGCCGATAGCGGCTCGACACGCGCCGGACACTTCGTCCAGCGCGCCACCCACTGGGGTTCGCCGTATTCACCGGTAACCGGATCTCGGGGAATGGTCATTTCCTCGATGTCGATGCGGTGCCGGAGCTTACCGGCCTGCATCACACACCCATCCGGATGCGGTACGGCATCAGCAGGTGCTGGGACGCCAGCGGCAACTCGACTGCGGTCGTCCCGGTGACCACTTCCTCACGGTTGGCGAACAGGTGACCCAGCTTCAGCAGACAAGCAGCCTGGATCGCAGGGTTGAGCACTATTCCGTAGGCGATGGCGTCGGCTTGATCGTAGGCGTCGGCCAGCGCCTGGCGGGCATGCTCAAGCAGGCGGCAGCGCAGTGTGTGATCCTGCTCGCCATCAGCAGCAGCAACCGCCGCCGCGTTTGCCACCCTGGCTTGCTGCATGGAAGCCGATACGCCGGCGCGGGCCTGGTCGAGAGCCACCTGATCCAGGTAGAAACGACGATTGAGGAAATTCATCGCCGCATCCTCCGCCGCGCCAAGTTGCGCCTCGACCAGCACTTGGTCTTCCGGCTCGGCCAGCAGGTGATGCATGGCCAGATCGATGGCGATCACGGGCATGGGTTACTCCTCGGCCTGCGCCGGCTCGCCACCGGCGATCAGTCGCTCAGCTTCCGCATTGGCTTCTTCCTGATTACCGGAGAACGCGCCAACCTGGTTGCCTTCAACGTCCACCACGATGTACTTGCCAGCGCCCTTGTGCTTAGCCTTGAAGGTGGCGACTGGCGGAGCAATCGGCAAGGCTACCGGCCCCAGGCTGCTGGTGGTCAGCACGCCCGCGCCAGCGGCATCTTCCTTCGAAATGGTCACCACCACCTCGCCTTCGGAGTCGTCCAGTTCGACATAGCCCTTCTGGATCAACTGGCGTCCGTGCTGCTCGATGGTCTCGAAGGACGTGCCCTCCACAAGCGTCTGGCCGCCCAGGTACAGAGGTTTCAGGGTTTTCAGCTTCATGAATGCCTCCAGGGGCCGTCACTCGGACGGCCCTTACGCAGGGTTAAGGGGTGACCGGGGCGGCGAACTCACCGAAGATGAACGCTTCAGGACGCTTGACCGCCAGCGCAGCACGCTCTTCACAGCGGATCGAGATGAGGTTCTTCTCGAAGTCGTCGGCGTTCTCGGTCGAGATGACCACGTTGGCGTCTTCACGGTCGAACAACTGAGCGCCGGTCTGGAATGCGCCGGTCAGGAACTTGCCCAGGAAAGCAGCGACCTCGGTAGCCACCACAGGCAGCCCCCACAGCACGGGGCCAGCCAGACCCAGCGGGTTGGCAAGGATGTAACGGCCCAGCGTGTCCTTGGTCAATTCGATCTTGGCCCAGTCCATAAAGTGCAGGACATGGCCAGACGCAGGCAGGCGCGCTAGCTGGGCCTGCAGCATCGCCAAGCGGAGGTCGTCGATGCCCGAGCGCTTCTCGACCTCGAATGCCGGCACATACTTGGAGGCCTGCGGGACGATACCGTGCAGGTGCACACCGGTGCCGTCACCGAACAGGATCTCCTGCTCTTCGACGTACTTGAGGCCGTAGCGCATTTCTACGTCGATGGTCGAACCCAGCTGGGCGAAGTCGTCCAAGATCTGCTTGGAGGCCTTGAACATGTGGGCGATGGTCGATACCGCGGTGAGCTTCGACGCGAATTCGATGCTCGAGTACGGCTTGGCAGTTCCCTCGGCCACGACTTTGGCGGCGTTGGTGAAACCGGTCTGCTGCACCCAGAAGATCGCCGGGGCGGTAGTTCGACCCGGGGCGATCAGGTCGCGAATGAACAGCCGCTGCTTGGGCGCGGTGTCGATCCCGGGCAGGCGCTGAGGCTCGACGATGCCGGCGGGAACATCGGTGGACAGCAGGGCGGCGCTGACCGGGATGTTCACGCGCTTGCCGCCTTCGATGCTGGCCGCGAACTGCTTCAGCGCTTCGCTTTTGATCACCACGCCGCCAAGGCTGTCTTGGGCTTGCGGGGTGCCTGGCGAAGGCAGGCGTGCGAACTCCTGTTCGAGCTCGCCCAGCTGGGCTTTCAGCTGCTTCTCGGCCTCGGTCAGGCTGTTGAACTTGGTGGCCATCTCATCGACGGCGGCTTTGGTTTCTTCGGACAGGCTGCCGGCCTTCTTGGCCTCGGCCAGGGCGTTTTCGGCCTGTTTACTGAAATCGCTGGTCGCCTGTTTGAGCTCGGCGGAAACCTGCTTGAGCAGGTCAGCGGTATTGTCTGCCATGGGATTGTCTCCGGTTATTTGAGGGCTGCTGCCGAGAACCGCGACATGGCGGTCTGTAGTTCGGCAAAGTGGGTGGCCAGATCGGCCGGGGGTTCGGCAGCGCTGCGCGTACCGGAGGGGGCAGCGCCTGGCGTACCACCCTTGAGTTCTTGAATGAGGGACCGCCGCTCGGAGCGGGGCATCCCCTGCTTGGCCAGGATCGCGTCCAATCGGCGAGCTGCGACCTGGTGCGGCGCCTTGGCCTGTGGGTCTTCCTGCGCGGCGTCCGATGGGAGAAGGCCGTCAGCGAAGCCCGCTTCTACGGCCCCGCTCCCGCCCATCCACGTCTCGACATCCATGAGGGCGCGCATCGCGGAGACCTCATCGCCGGTTCTGACCGAGTAAATGTCGGCTAGGGTCGCGTCGATCTGGTCGAGGAAGTCGGCGACCTCGGTGAAGTCGTTTCGATCGCCGGCGGCGATGGTCCAGGCGTTGTGGATCATCATGAAGCCGGCGCGGGCGATCTGGATCTCATCGCCTGCCATGGCGATGAACGATGCAGCCGATGCAGCCAGGCCAAGCACCTGGACGGTTACCTTGCCCTTGTGCTCGCGCAGCAGGTTGTAGATCGCCAAGCCTTCGAAAACATCGCCGCCTGGGCTGTTGATCTTCACGGTGATGTCTTTGTCGCCGATGCTGCGAAGTGCGGCACTGACGCGCTTGGCGGTAACGCCCTCACCCGTCCACCAGTCCATGCCGATCGGGTCGTACATGGTGATGGTGGTGGAGTCGTCACCAGCTGCCGCCTTGATCGCTGGATTCCAGCGCTCCATGGCCTTGGGCAGTAGATCGGATTCGACGCGCGCGTGCGGCCGCACCGCCGGCGCTGCCGGTAGTGTCTTGAGAGTCATGGGTTACTCCAGGTCAGGCCGCTTTGAGCAGCGGCATCGATATCAGCGCGTGGGCCATCATTGGGCCGTCCGGGTTTCCGGCTTCCAGAGCCTGGGTCGCCAGTTCGACCGCCTGGTTGATGGCCTCTCGGTCGTCGCTGTTGCGCGCCGAGACCAGCCGAAGCATGAATGCCGAGGCCGCCGGGGATACGCCTGCGCTCGGCTTCCCGAGTTGATCCAGAGGTACCAACGCAGACTGGACCGTGTAGGTGTCACCGCCCGGGATAGGCGGCAGGTTCTCCAGCCGGCGCACCTCGTTGCGAGACATCCAGCCATTTTGCAGAGCCGTGTTGTACCAGGCCCCGCGGCCGGCGCTGTCCGCGCGCAGCAGACCTTCCACCGCGAACTCCGCGAAGTAGTCGTCGGCATCGGCCTCGCCGATCAGGCAGCGCGTGATCTCCTGCTCGATGTTGACCAGCAGAGGGCGCAGGCTGTTGGTGAGGAAGTGAAGGTTCTGCGCCTCAACCGAGGCGGCCCAGCTGGACTGCTTGTCCATGTGACCGACCATGAAGGGCGGCACACGGAACCAACGGCACATTTCCTCGATCCCGAAAGACCTGGACTCCAGCATCTGGGCGGCCTCAGGGTTCATCGTGATGCCCTGGTACTTGAAGCCTGCCTCCGCCACCATGATCTTGCCGGCGTTCTTCGACCCCATGAACGCCTGCATGCTGGCCCGAAGCTGCTCGCGCTGCTGCGGTGTGATCTTGGCGTCGCTGCTCAGGATGCCGGACGCCTGCATGCCCTGTGCGAACACCTTCGCCGCGGCCTCCTCGATCGCCATCGCCGAGCCGAAGATCTCGCGCCCAGTGGTTACCGGAAGCATCCCGCACACCCCATCCAGGCCAAAGCCGCGGATGTGCATCAGGTTCTTCTCGGGAATGTCGCGGTCCACGCCATTCTCGTTGTAGGTGTACTTCAGACGCCCGTTGTCCTGCCGTTTCACCCTCATGGACTGGGGGAGAAGCGGCACCAGGGCGATGATCCGGCTGCCGATCATCTTCTTCTCGACAAACGCATTACCTCGAAGGCAGATGCTCGCCACCACCAGCAGCATGAAGCGCTGCGGGGTCATCTCGGCGTTTGGGATTCGGCACAGCACACGGAACAGCGGATGGTCTTTGGCAACCTCGCGTGATCCGTCGGGAAGGCGCCGAAAAAGCTTGAGCGGCAGCGTAGAGACGGACTCGGACAGCAGCCTTACGCATGCCCATACCGTGGACAACTGCATGGCCTTGTCGACTGATACGTGCTTTCCAGATGCAGAGCTGCCGAACCATTCTTGCCAAAATGCGCCGTCCTTCAGGCCTATCGGCACCCCGAGCCAGTTTTGCAGCGCAGCCTTCACCCGGCCCGGTTTCTTGTCGGCCATCAGATTCCTACCATGATCGGGTTGTCAAAGAAGCCCTGGAGATCACCAGAGCCTTCCGGGTTCAGCGCCATCAGCGAAACAGCATCGAATGTCGACATCAGCGGATCGATCTTTGCCGAGCCGCTGGCCTGCTTGGTAATCGTGATGGCATTGCCTTGCGGAACGACACGGGCATTACCGACACACCAGTTCATCAGCGCGCTGCCGCAGTGGACCAGTTCGCCCCCAGCCACTTTGCGCTCGGTCGTCTTGATCGCGCCGTTGAGCTTCCAGCCCTGCGAGATGGCCACGATCTGCTCCATGGTGATCCCGCGCTCCTGGGTGGTCAGCTCGTCAACGATGTCGCCGATACCGGCCGAGTCCACACCGATTGCCAGCTTCTCCGGCAGCAGGCCGCGGTCCCTGATATCGCAGATGATGTCAGCCACCTGCTGGACGTCATCACCTGGTCGATCAACGACGGTCAGATCGCCCGCCTTCTCGAAGTCCCTCAGCGCACTGGCGATATCCTTCCGCCGCTCGAACACGATGTTGTGCGCCCAGGCGTGAGCCCAGTGGAGCCATTGGCGAGTGAAGGGCTCGCGACCGAGCACAGTCAGGCCGAGCAAGTCGTCAAGGCCGCCTCCGTCGATCCCCACCGTGACCACTTCAGAACGCTGCAGCAGGCTCTCCAGAGTCAGGCCAGCCTCGGCTCCAGCTTCCCAATGATCAGCGCCCGCCCAGCGGTCCGACCGCAGGTCCAGCCCAATCTCGACGTTGAGGTGTTTAGCCAAGAAGCCGCGAATTGCTCCCTCGCCCTCTGCCTGCGCCTCCTGATACTTCTGCTCGATCACCTCCTGATCGACAGAAAGCCCCCAATTGGGGTTTGTCACATGGGCGTTTGCCAGGTCACGATGTTCGTTCCGCTCGATCATCTCTTTCGGGAACTCGTAGATCACCGGCAGGAAGCGCCGGTCCTCGATCTCCCCGTCACGCACTTTGCGCGCATAGTCCAGCTTGGCCTTGAAGGCGCCGGCCGGCGGCTCATCGGACTGGGTGGTGCAGTAGAAAACGAAACCCTCTGGGCGTGACGCTAGGCCGCCAGTGGCCTCGACCAGCATCTTCGCCGACTTGGCCTGCTTGCCGAACTCCCAGAGCTCGTCGATGAACACACCAGTCGCTTTCTTGCCAGTGACAGTGGCCGAGTCGGCCGCCACCACCTTCAGGTTTGCCTTGTTCAGGTTGTCGGTGACGATCCGGTTGTATTCCTGCACATGGAACCTGGCCTGCAGGTCTTCGTCCGCATCGATCATGTCCCGGATCGGCTTGAACGCGTTGTCAGCCGCTTCCTTCGTGGGCGCCAGGATCAGGAACTCGCCAGAGGGCCGGGTGTTCAGGATCAGGGCCGTGAGCATGATGCCCGCTGCGATCGTCGACTTGCCGTTCTTCTTGCTCACCATCAGGAAGTAGTTGGTGATCAGCCTGCGGCCGGCGTCGGCGTCGTACGCGCCGAAGAGCGCGGCCACAACATCAAGCACCCAGCTGCGGCAGGTATCCCCCATCAGGGGGCTACCGTCGGCATCAACCATTCGAAGGTTGCAGAACACGTCGAGAGCATCTTCTGCCTGCTCGGGGAAGATGGGCTCCACCGGCACGAGTGCCTGGCCACGGACGATCCTGCTCTCCCAGTCGGGGCACGCGGTAGACCACTTCTTCATTTGACGGCCTTCAAGTGGCGCTCACGCAGCCCGAAGCGGTTGCCGCTAGCTCCCACCTTCGCCGCTTCTTCGAGCTTCTGTTCCTTTTTGCCCATGCCGGACTTCTTGCCGTGAAAGTACGGGAGCGCCGACTGGGCGGCGTTGCGCCGATCAAAGATCTTGGCCTGGGGATCGTTCATCAGCGCCAGTAACCAAACGAGCGGATCATCGGTGTTGGGTAGGTCAACCAGGTCGCCCGACTCGTCACCTGGCGGGTCGGCCTCGAAGGTCTCGCGCTCCGGCTCAGGCTTAACATTTCGGGGCGCCTTTAACTTTTCCAGGGCGGCAACAACGTCAGGGTCTTTGGCGAGCCGAGAACCTGCAGCCGAAGCGCTGCCCGCCGCGTAACCTGCGGCTTCCGCCGCTTCGCGATTCGAGGCTCCAGCAGCCTTGGACTCGACAAAACGGCGCTTTTTCGATGTTAACGCCATTAACAAAAACCTCTGAAACAGGGAAAAATTTCACGCGTGCGGGGGCAGGTGGTCTGGAAGCGAAAAGCCATGAACTCTCGACCCACCCCACCCCACCCCTTGAAATCGGGGAAATGACGTGCTTCAACCGCTTGAGGCACGCCATCGCCGTGCATCAACCGATCTGGCCGGCGGCCTCCTCGGCTGCCTTCACCACGTCGTGACAATGCCTGCACAGGGTCTGCCAGTTGCCTCGGTTCCAGAACAGCTTCATGTCGCCCCTGTGCGGGACGATGTGGTCGACGACAGTACCTGCGGTCACCCGCCCCTCACGCTGGCAGTACACACACAGCGGGTTGGCCTGGAGCCATTCGGCCCGCGCCACTTGCCACTTGTACCCATAGCCACGCTGGGCAGCTGTATCCTTCGCCGTTCGCCATGACTCCGGGTTGACCGTCGCCAGCCTTGATGGCTGCGCCTGCATCGGTGGCTTGAGGGACGTGAGCCTGGCCATCAGCGGCCACCGTGAACGGGCGTGCCATCCAGGTAGGCCAATGGCACGGCGTCAGGATCTACATCGTCACCGTCAGCCAGCGCTTCGATCAGTGCCAGGTTCTGCGCTGCTATCTGCTCAAGCAGGCTCGTCTGCTTCTGCAGCTCAGCGAGGAGCTGATCCATTCGCTCTTCAACAGCCAGGCTCATTGCTCTGCCTGCCGACACTGCCGCGAGTCGCTCATGAGGCTGGTGACCTCGATCTGATCCACCTGGGCATCCACCGTCACAACGGGAATCTCTCGAGGTAGCACGGTGATCACCGCATGCCACACCGGATTGTCCACCGAAACCTTGAGCTCAATGCTCAACACGCCCTCCAGCTCACTTCCATCACTGAGCAGGACCTTGGTCCCCGTCGCGAGGTGCGGGCTGTTCGGATTGGTGTTTGGTGCTGGAACGATGGTCGCCACCGCCAACGATTTGCTTTGATCGTTCATATGCCACCTTCATCCACTTGTTGATCCACTCGCGCCGAGCGGCGCATCCACTACAGGCCATTGCTCACCTCCTGTACCAGGTCAGCTGGTAGCACCGCGCATCGGCGGGTATCTCGGCGATGGGCCAGCGCAAGCAGCCCATGTACTTTCGCTCTGGCCGGGTGCGGCTCACACGCAGCGTCTGCACCAAATAGGCAGATCCGGCAGCAGTGGTTATGAAATCACTGACTGCAATGCCGTCGGCACCGTCGACATACAGCCTGCATGGTGTATAGGGTTGCTTGGCCATGTTCGATAAGCTCTCTCGCGCAATGAAATCGGCGCATCCGCGGGGTCGTCGGAACGACATTCCGCCCGGATGGTCGTAGCGGAAAGATCTGGAGAAACCGTGATGAAAGAAATCGAAGAGCTTATAGACAGGTGCGTTTTGTTAACCGAGAAGCTTGAAGGCCTACTGGAGGAGCATCCCGAGGCGTCCGGATCAGTTGTTTATCAAACTGCCGTTCGTGTCCTCACCATGGAGGTTAATCAGCTTCAGCAAGATGTAATTACCAAGGCAGCGCGCGGAGTCATCCACGAAAGGGATCAGCTTCAACCGGTCTTCGGTCGAGTGCTTCACTAATCTGGCGGAACGCATGATCAGCGTGCTCGCGCCACGAAACGGCGCATGTCTGATTTGTGGCGCGGCTACTGCGATACCCGGTTCAGCGCCTCATCAGCCTTGTCGGCTGCCTGGGTCGCGGTAGTGGCTGCCTTCGACGCCTTGGTCGCGGCGCTCTCGGCCTTTCTGGTCAGCTCGTCCAGACGCTTGTCACGTTCAGCCATTGCGGCGTCGTAGGCCTTCCGGATCTCGTCGACCTGGTGCGACTGAGTGCTGGCCATCGACCAATAAGCAGACTGCCAACCCAGAACTGCACCGCCTGCAATGAGCACCACAGCGATGACCCACACCTCTGCCCGTCGCCACCAGCGTCGAGCGATGAATTCCAAAGCGCATTTGTCCATCAGGCTGTACCTCCAAGCTGTGCACGCAGCCGGGAGATCTCTGCGCTCTGCGTGGTCACCTTCTCAGTGAGCTGGCCCACCTGACACGTGAGCGCTTCAATCTTTCCTTCCATCCGTCCAACTGCTGCTGCCAACTCGTTGCGCTCCTTGGCGAACTGATCGGCGCGGGCCTCGGCCAGCTTTCGGGCCTCTCGCTCGGAATCGAGCAGTTCATTAAGCCGGCGGACAGTGCCGATATCGGCATTGTCCATAGCGCGATCAGCAGCGTCCTTGGACAGGAAGCGGCGCACCCATAGCAATGCGCCCGTGACAACGATGCCACTACCGCCCAGCCAGGTGGCTGTGCCTGGGCCCAGGTCGGTCGGGTCCATTTGCTTGCTCCGTACGTGAGAATTGTGCTCCGGCGTTAAACCGGCCGGATGCTTGCCCCCGGAATCCCTAGGGGTTAAAAGGAATGTTGGCCGATCTGGCTTCGCTAGAAGGAACTAGTAAATGCCCGTCAGTAACATCTATGTGGTCGCTTATCACCTCCATGGAGAAGCTCGCGAATTCATCGTCCGCGCCGAGAGGATGGATAACGCTGAGGCCTGGCACTGGGCTGCCTGCGAAGCCGGCGTTGGAGTCATCCCTAAGTTCACTGCTTCGGATATCAGAAAAGTCTCTCGGCCTGCTGCTGAGCGCTTCGGCATAACTGACGTCCAATGGCGGAGGTCCGGCAACTTATGAAATACCGCATCGACTACAACCTCAAAGGCCATACCAGATTCTGGATATGCGATTGGTCTAGCACGCCGAACGAAGACAATGTGCTGACCGCTCTCCTCCGTCTGCATGCCCCCGCTGACCCCTTGTCTGAGGCGCGCGCGCCGTGCCGCTTATCACATGATGATCTCCGCAGTGCGGTCGCAGATTTGGGTATCTCGGATGTACGCATTGAGGGGGATGATTAGCTATGCCGGGGCACCCAAGCCGACGCTGGCAAGTACGCCGGTCACTGCGAGGGCGCCGGTACTTGGCTCGGCCATAGGTGGTGCTCCAGAAACAAAATGACCCGTCGAACTGGCGAGCCCTTGGATACGTGAAAAGATAGCCCCGTGCTATCGTCGAGTTTCCACACAAGACGTTTCACGGAGCGAAAAACGATGAAGGTAACCCTCAAGTGCGCCAAGTGCGGCAGTGACAAGTTCGAGGTTCCGGCTAGGCCGAACAACAACTCGAAGGTCACCTGCGGCAAGTGCGGCGCTGTCGAGACTTACGGAAAACTCATGAAGGCTGTGGGTGACAAGGTCACGAAAGACCTGGAGCGGCAGCTCGGGAAACTGTTCAAGTGACTTGAGCGTTTCGCCCAGAGGGCGCAGGAAGTCAGCGGCGCCCTCAACCTCAACGTCGAGCTGTAGCTTTTCCATACAGCCTCCAGATACGAAAAAGCCCCGGCAGATACCGAGGCTTGGAATGGGTGCGGAGGGCCGGTGCATACCCGGCTTGGTGGCCTGGATCGCTGGGTCACATACCCCAGACTCTCATCGCGTAGCCGATCAGGGAGCGCACGGCTTTGATCGACGCCACTACCGACTTAGTCCAGCTGCCTGAGCGTGTCATCCGCACAAAAAAGCCCGCACAGGGCGGGCAAAGAGGGATCGTGCTTTTTTAAATCTGGTGGCTGTAGAACAGCGAGTACGACTCGATACCGTCGTTGGGCTGCTTAATGCCAGCGTTGGAGTAGTGAATCGCTCGGATGCCAACCTTCTGCGTCTCGCCGATCTTCAAGCCCGCACCGATGCGGTCTTCGAAGTTGAAGGCCGAACCAAAGTCCTGGTCACCTGCGGAGGTACCAGAGAAGACCGCCAGGCCGATGCCAGCCTCAACGAATGGCTTCACGTTACCGCTACCGAACTCGTAAACGAAAACTGGCGCAAAGGACAGCGAGTGAGCCCCACCTGAAGCATCGCCTGCTTCCCAGTAGGTGTAGCCAGCATCCCAATAACCGGTGAGACGGCCAGTACTGGATTCAAACCAGCTTTTGTCCCAGTTAAAGCCAATGCCGACGCGCGCTGTAAGACCACCTTGGCCTGTCGCGCCAAGCGCTCCGGATAGCTCAGCCGCTCCGGCGGACGCAGCGAAAAGGGAAAGCGCCACAACGGCGAGAACGTTTTTCATACTCACGGTCTTCCATATTATTGAGTAGCAACCTATCAGAATCATAGCGCTATCAAATCGTTCCCTCATACAAGAAAAATGCTTTTTCTGGAGGGCTACCTGAATCGAAGCCCCTCAAAAACACAAAACCCCGACACGATGGCCGGGGTTTGTCTGTGTCGCGTAACGTTGCAAGCTGGACACGCTGCTATGAAAACAGGTGTTTATCCGCCCGCATAGAGCTATTTATGCAGCCTCTCGAATTTCTTCGAGGGCGCAGTCGATCCATGCAACGCCGGCCTTGATGATCTCCCGCGCCTTGCGCTCAGACATGCCCGCTTCCCTCCCAACACGCATGGCTGGGTGCTTCGATCCGTAGTAAGCCCACACGAAATCCCCCATCTGCTGATTGCGCTTCGTCAGCCTGGCCACAGCGCCGTCGATGATCAGCGCAAGGTCGTCAGTGATCACATGCTGGCGAATGCCACCTTCACTGGGAACGTTGTCGCGCATGAGTGCGTAGAGAGGCGACACGTAACGTGGCACTCCCATCTCACACATTCGCCACCAGCCCCACTGCTCGAGCATGTACTCGGTATCGCCCAGCGCCTTGTCCGCGTAGGTTCGTTTCTTCATGCAGCCCTCCGGGGCGTTGGGTCGGTATCCAGGCCAAACAGCTCACACAGCAGCTTGTAGGCGTGTTTGTTCTTGGCGCCGCCCTGGATGATCCAGGCCTTTGCATATTGCTCGAAGCCCTGGGCAGCACGAGAGCCGTGCCAGTCGGCCACGATGTCCATCAGGGCTGCCGAAGCGATCCGGCCGTTGTCCTGGTCCAGCAGCAGGCGGTTGCCTTGTTTCAAGAACTGCCGTTCTACAGGGGTCAAGCTTTTGCGCGGCATGGCCGCTGCAACATTACTCATGGCCATCTCCTGGCTTGGAATCTTGATCGTGCATCCTCCCTTGGGATGGATGCTGTGAGGTGCCGCAACCCGCCCAGGTAGTGGCGTCAACGGCTACAGGCCCGGTTTTCTGTCCCAGCAATGTCTCGGTGTGAATGACGGCGAACCCCTGCCCGTCGAGGTGCTGGTGCCAGGCCTCCAGAGCCTGACGCTTCAGCCCTTCGGCCGTGGTGTGGATGTAGGTGGCGTCGAGATCCTTCATGGCGTGGTTCAGCAGCAGCTCGCCCACCATGTAATCCACGCCGAGGTCGGTCCACGCTGTGCGGGCCACCTTGCGCAGGTCATGGCTTGACCACTCGCCCTTGGCCAGATCGGTGAACAAGGTGTTGGCCTTGCTCGGGCTCAGCGGTGCACCGTGGCTGCCCGGGAACAACAGCAGGCCGGTGTAACCCTGGGCGGCCTGCAGGCGCTGGTACCGGCGGAGCAGTGCGCAAGCCTGGGCGGTCAGCGGCAGCGTGTGCTCGGCCTTGGTCTTCGTGTCACCCGCCGGGATGAACCAGCGCCTCGACTCAAGGTTGACATTGCGCCAGCGCGCCAGCCGGGTCTCACCCAGCCGCGAACCGTGGCACAGCATCATCAGGGCCAGCATGCAGCCCGCCGGCTCCACCTCGAAGCGCTCGGCCATCACCGCCAGCAGGCCCGGCACATCATCCCCGCGCAGTCGCGCCGGTCGCGGCCTGATCCGGGTTCGCACGAAGTCGGTGAACTTCAGCGAGGCCATGGGATTGGCTGGCAGCATGTCCAGACGCAGGGCCTGGCGAAACGCGACCGAAAGGACGCCGTAGACCGAGCGCACGAAGGACAGAGCATAGCGCTCCTGCAGCGGCCACATCAGGCGCTGGTCGATCGCCTGCTTGTTGGTCTCGGCCAGCGGCAAGTCACCAAGGCGCGGCACCAGGTGGCGATCAAGCGCTGACTTGGCGCTGGCCTTGCGTTTGGCCGACAGGCCACGGTCACGGTTCATCCGATCGCGGTACCACGCCAGCACATCGCCCACCGTGGCCCAGCTGGTGGTGGTGGACTTGGCGTCGGCATCGGCGGCACGACGAGCCAGGATCGCTGGCAGCGTGGCCAGCATGGTCTTGGTGTTGATGCCCGGGTAATCGCCAGCCTTGCCCCAGCGCCCACGCACCACGACGTGCCAGGCGCCGCGGGAACGGTCCACAGTCGAGAAACGGAACCGCAACTCCCGGTGGCGGGTGTCGCGCAGCTGGAAGACCTCACCAGCAGCGTGCCGGCGGATCTCCGCGTCACTGAGGGTAACGGTGAGGGTCTTGGTGTCGCTCATGCGTCCCTCCTCGGCCATAGGTTCAGGCCCTTCTGATCGCCAGCGTCATAGCAGGCGCGGGCCTTCGCGTGGCGGTTGTTCCAGCTCTCGACAGCGATCCGCATCACATCCGCCACCTGCAGGTCATACAGGCGCTCGAACGTGCCCAGGGTCAGCGTGTCGATGTTCGGCCCCTGCGCGCCGCAGTCGTGGCACCAGACGTGCGCCGAGACCATCGGGAACTCGTCAGAGGGGTCGAAGGTGTGGCCCTCAGAAATTTCGGTACCGTCTTCATCCTTGGCCGTGATGCAGGGCGGCCCTTCGCAGAATGGGCATGGCGCCATCTTGATTGGCTCGGTCACAGGTCGGCCCCCTTGTAGCGCTGGGCGTAGCTGCCACGCCCAGCCTCGACCTCATCATCGCTGGGCAGCGAACCGGCGTAGGTGGCGAACCGGCCATACTGCCCCTCCTGCTGGACGATGCAGCTGCCAACCCGCGCATGGCGACACTTGGTCATCAGGATCTCCGTGAGACCGTTCTGGCCCTCCTCCGTATCCATGTCGCGATGCACCATCAGGATGCAGCTGGCGTCGGCCTCGATCTCACCAGAGTCGCGCAGGTCGCTGGATTGGGGCTTCTTCCCAGGGCGCTTGGTTGAGTCACGGTTCAGCTGGGCCAGCTCAATGACCGGGACGGCCATTTCCTTGGCCAGCTGCAGCAGGGCCTTGCTGATCTTGCCCACTTCCTCGGTACGAGATCGGCCACCACGCTCGCTGCGCACCAGGGTCAGGTAGTCGACCACGATGCCGGCCAGTCCGTGCTCGCGCTGGCACTGCCGAGCCGTGGCGCGAATAGTGGACGGCGTCTGCACCGGGTCGTCACAGACGAAGAGCGGGGCTTCCAGGGCCAATCCTACGGCACCGCTCATCCTGGCCCAGTCGTCTTCGCGCATCTGGGCCGGGTTATCCAGCTTGTGCAGAGCCACCCCTCCAAGCGAGGCGATAGCGCGCAGCCCCAGTTCTTCGCCGGGCATTTCGATGGAGAACACCAGCCACGGCTTCCGCTCCTTGACGGCGTTGTGCTGTGCGATCTGCAGGGCCAGGGTGGTCTTGCCACTGCCCGGCAGGCCGGCGATTACGGTCACCTTCTTCGGGCGAAGGCCTTGGACCAGCTCATCCAGCTTTTCGAGCCCCGTGGAGGGCCACTTCGGCGCCACCCCTCGATGCTTTTCATCCACCAGGACGGCGGCATCTCCCATCCATTGATCCAGCCGCTTGTAACCCTTGGCCTCGCCATCAAGGTTGCGCAGGTCTGCCATGGCCTGCTGGGCAGCGGCGATTACTTCGCCGGTAGGTGCCCCGGCCTGCACCATTTCCTGCGCGCCGCCTGCCACGTCAAGAATGCGCCGAATCACGCCCCATTCCTTAACATGCTTAGCGTAGGCCTTCCAGTTGGCCAGAGAAGGCACCTTGCTGGCCAGCTCAGCGGCATAGGCCATGACGTTGTCGCCACCCGGGAGCAGCCGTTGAACTGCCCCCAAGGTCACCGGATCAATGGGCATGGCTTGCTCGCGGCACTCCAGCATGGCCTCGAACAGGGCCGCATTGTCGGCGTGATAGAAGTCGGCCGAGGTCATCTGGCCGAGCATGTCCTCGACCAGGCCTTCGTCTTGCTGCAGCGAAGCGTGAATGACCGCACCAAGCACCCCGTGCTCAGCCTCGTCGCTGTAGAGAGCCCTCATGCCGCAGCCCTCTTCGATTCCCAAGTGAACCCGACTTGCTGCCCGCCGTTCTGACGCAATCGGTCAAGGGCGCGATCGCCGATGTAGGATTTGAGGCCGTCAGCGTTCAAGTTGCTGATCACCACAGTCGGCAGCACGGACTGATACCGGCGGTCGATGATGCTGTGCAGCAGGCCCAGCTCGTACTCGCTGCCCTTCTGCGCACCGATCTCATCGATCACCAGCAGGTCCAGGCCGCCAAGATGGACTGCCACGTCACGGTCGGTGTAGCCCGAGCCGGGCACCATGGAAGCGCGGGCAATGCTCACAATGTCCCCGGCCGGGATGATCAGCGCACGGCATTGATCGGCCACCACCGTACGGACGATAGCGCTGGCCAGGTGAGTCTTACCGCAACCGACGTTGCCGGTCAGCAGCAGGGAGCGGCCCGCCCGGAAATTGGCCGGGAACTCCTCGGCATAGGCCTGGCACTTGGCCAGAGCCCTGTGCTGCGGCTCCGTATCGGCGCGGTAGCTGTCGAAGGTGGCGCCGGCAAAGCGCGGGGTTATCCCGGCAGCGATCAGCGCTTCGCTGGCTTTCTCGACCTTGTGCTGGGCAGTGGCCAGGGCGCGTTCTGCCGAGTCGCGGGGGCTGGTATGCAAGGCCTCCCAAGCGCAGCGCTTGCAGCCACGCGCCAGCATCGAGCCGTCCAACTGCTCGACTTCGCTCATATCGACGCGACCATGCACCGGGCACTGGCCGGAGAAGATGCGCTTGGCCGGGGTACGGTGAAACAGATCAGAAATTTGGGCGGCCATCGTGGCTCTCCTGGTACATGTCATCGGTGTGCTGAGGGATGTTGTTGAATGCGCCAGGCCGGCCTGGCCGTGCGCCAGCGTTTGCCGTCGCCTCTGGGTAAACATCGGTCCAGCAACTGACGGTGGACTTGTCGAGGACCGCATCAGCGTTCTGGTGCCCTTCCAGCTTCTTGGCAATCAGGTCACAAGCGCGCCTGGTCAGCGGTGCACGCTTTGCCTTGCGCATCTCGCAGAAGTCGGCCCAAGCGCGATCAGAGCAGTTCTCCGGCTTGGCCATCAGAGGGTCAAAGGATTCCTTTGCCTTCCGCTTCCCTTTGCCATCACCTGAGGCGTCTGCGCCTTCTTTACGGTTATGGGTGGTTAATTGGTGGTTAATTGATGGTTCGGGTGCATGCTGTGCACCTCGTTCTGTCGTGGCGTGCACCCCGTTATGTTCTGGCGTGCACCCCGGTACGTCTTGGCGTGCACCGGGTGCATGCTGTGCACCCCGCTCCATGGCGATGTCGTAGCACACCGGAATGCGATCGCGCTGGGTGATGTAGGCAGCGGGAATAGCTTGGTTGCCCCGGCGGATCGCCCCCTTCTGCTCTAGGTCTCGAAGCCGATACTGGACAGTGCGAGGGCTCAGGCCGGTATCGACTGCAAGACGAGCCACCGAAGGGAATGCGGCGCGCCCATCCTGATCGGCATAGTTGGCCAGGCACAGCAGGACGTGCCGGGCATGCGGCTCGCCAACCTCCTGCTGTTCTAGGGCCCAGGTCATTGCTTGAACGCTCATCGGTTCAAATCTCCAACTCAGCGGTCACCCGCCGGACAAACTGGTCGTAGCTCTCGGCCATCTGGAACCCCTGAAGCTCCAGCGCCTCGCGATAAGCCTTCGCGCTTCCGTACAGCACCCAACGCTCGCGCTCTGGCAGGTCCCGGAATGCGGCGTAGCTTGGCCAAGGGCCGGTGATGATCGACGCGACAGCGCGCTGCGGGAGCGCCTGGGCATGGTTTGGGGGCGTGGTCATTGGAGGGTCTCCGATGAGGGACCGGTGATGGCCGGAAGAGAAGCACTCACATCCTGCGCAGCACTGCCAGCAAGCCGGGAGATCAGTTGGCTGTATACGTTCAAGGCGTCAACCGAGTGGGCTCTCGCCAGGTCCAGCTCAACCAAGTGAGGGCAGTTTCCGTTGATGAGCTCACCGACACGCCTGATGTAGTTGAATCCAGCCTGCGCCAGCTCCAGATCGGCCAGGCCGGCAAAAGCAGACGCGGGCAACGGCTTGAGCTCAGGCGGGCGGATAGGGATTGGTAGAGAACTGATCACCTCTCCTGCCAACAGCGCCTGGCGCTGCTTCTCCAGGTGATCAGCAGAAACATTCTGCACGGCATAGCCAGTTCGCCTACGGAAGAGCACCGCCAGCGCCATGCATGCCTCAATGAGGCTGATGTGCGTTTCGTCGCGCTCATGGATCTTGACGCCCTCCTCCACCACCTCGATGGCGTTGGCGACGGTCTCGAAGCACGTCATCAGCAGGGCAGCATCGGCGAACTTCTCGAAGAAGGCTTCGTCGATCACCTCAGCTGCGGGGGCGGCGGGGAAATTGATAACGCTGCTCATGCTGCACCTCCCACATCCTTTGCATCATGGAAGGCAGCTGCGTTGCGGTGAGGCCACATAAAGTTTCGCGTGTCGAAAACGACACGTTCAAACAGGCGTTCAAGTTCGCCGGCTACAGGGTTGTCGAATCCGCCGAGCGAGGGCACGACATGCGCCCAGTACAAGGCTTTGATCAACTTGAATGATTCGCGCGCTTCGTTAAAACGCGCGATATCCGCTGCGGTGAGGGTCACGTCGTGGACGATCTCACCATGCAAGCCATCTGGCTGCCACACCGGGACAATCTGGTTCATTGGGGGATCTCCAAGTCCGTAGCCATCTGACAAAACTCACGGTGAGCCGCCCAGGCGATTACTCGCATGGAACGGATGATGCCGTCCTCGCCGCGTTCGCCGATCATTGCTGGGTGTTCGCCTGGGCCGCTGTCCTTGAAACCGCCGTTGTGCTCAAGCACCTCGGCGAGGATCGCCAGCAGCTCAAGCCCCTCCTCTATGCGCTTGGCGGGGGAAGAAAACCTGGTCATGGGATGGCTCATTCCGACACCCCCGCGCCACGAATCGGAGATACAAGGTTTTGTGGCGCGAAGTCTTCGGCCTGCTCGACAGATCCAACCCCGGAGTCGATCAGCGCTCTCGCTTGGCCAACCAATGCGCGGATCGCAAAGGCCAAGTTACAGCTTGCATTGACCTGGACGAGCTGGCCGAGCAGGTCTTCTGCTGCGCTCAGATTGGCACTTGCAAAGTTGAACGCCTCAGAGCAACTGATCCCAGGCACCGTCGAAAAGAAGTACTCGTCCCCGTTCTGGTTGAATTTAGTCGCCATGGTCACAAGCGGGCCGGCTTGCGTTGGCGGTGCCTCGGTGGTATTTTTTGGGTGCGACATATCGCCGTCTCCTAATCAAAGACGTTTCAAGAAGGTCCCCGGCAAGGGACCGGATCTAAAGAACCCGCCGGCAAGCGGGTTTTTTGTTGCCTGCTGAAAAGTCAGCCGGACAACAAAAACTGAGCGGCGTGGGTGCTCATCAGCTGGCCAGCGCCGTACTGGATGAATTCACAGCAGATTCGTTGGGCTGCGCGTGATGGCTTCTTGCTGCTACCTTTTGTTCCAAGGTCGGAAGCGATTCCGCCAGCGATGGACGAATGCACGAAGCGGCGAAACGCCCATGAGTTTTGGCCTGAATGATCAGCGCCATATCAGCAGAGCAGCCATGGACGCCGCGCACCCAACCGCTGACAGTGCCTTGCGTCACGCCTAGCGCTTTCGCTGTTGCCACCTGGCCGCCAAAAAACTTGACCAGGTCATTGAAGATTTCATTCATGGGCTTAACGCCGAATAGAGGTATGCCTTTACTGTATTTTAGAGGCATACCTTTTTGCAAGGAAAAAGGCTAACCATTAGATTGGTGCGTTATGGAACTCAAAGATCGACTCAAACACGCCCGCCGCCTGAAAGGGCTTACCCAGACCGAGCTGGCCGAAAGGGCTGGCATCGCGCAAGCCTCAATCTCGGAAATCGAGAGAGGGCTCTCCCGATCCAGCAGCCACCTGGTGAAGATCGCCCAGATCTGCGGGGTTGACGCGCTATGGTTGGCGGAGGGAGTGGGTAGCATTCCCGCCCCAACCGAGCCAGGTTACGCTCTCGTCGGTGAGGAGATACAGAAGCTCTCGGCTGCGGACATGGTCAGGCAGATGCTGGCAAAAACGGGCTCGGGCCTGTCGGAAGAGGCGCGCAATCGTCTACTCCAAGCTGCCGAAGAGACCGATTCCCCCCCTGGCGACGGCTCTGCAAAGGTAGGCGCTAGCCGTGGCTCCGCTGGCGATATGATCCGAATCGCACATTACGACGTGCGGGGTGCAATGGGTAGCGGCCAGGTGACGCACGACTACCCGGAAATGCTCCGAGATGTACGCGTCAGCCTGCGGCACCTGCGAGAGCTGGGGCTGGACTTCAAGGAGCCGCACCACCTGAAACTCGTCACGGGGTGGGGGCAGTCTATGGCCCCAACGATCAAAGACCGAGATCCGCTGATCGTCGACGTAACCGTTCGAGAGTTCGTGGGGGATGGTGTGTACTTCATATCCTGGGGTGGCCATGAGTACATCAAGCGACTGCAGGTCGCGGACGATGAGCACTTCGAGATGATCTCCGACAACCCCAAACATAAGGATCGGATGATCCGCAAAGAAGAGACCTACATCCAGGCAAAGGTCCTCTACGTCTGGAATGGCAACCTGCTCTAGCGCGCCGAGTCAGGGCTCAGCGCGCACATGCGGGCTCAAAACGGGGCGGCGACCTCCTCTTCGGCTTCTGCCCCCTCCATCGCCAAGGTGGAGGTCTGCTCTTCATCGGCCTCCCACTGAAGCGTCACGCTTCCATCATCGCTGAAGGTCATTTCTATTCCTGGGGTTTCGGCGATCATGCTCATGACCTCCTCCCAATTCTGATCACTATCAGTATCAAGCTGGTGAATTGTCACCCACCTCTGGGTCTGAGCTATCGGGTGGTTGATCATCGAAGAAACTCTCAAGACCAAACGTTCCATGCCTGTCATCTCTGTGCGCTGCTCTGCCGCTTGTTTTTTTTGCTTGGCCACACCCATCCCCTGATTACTGTATATCCATACAGAAAAGGGTAACCAAGTGAGGATGCCTGAGGGAAGCGCCGCCAAGAAATAAAGGTATACCTGTTGACAGGCGGATAAAGGGAAACCATTATTCACCCCATCAACTCACTCGCACGGAGCGAAGCACATGAACGCACTGACTTTCGGGAACTGGACTGGCAGCCTTGGGCTGGGCTTGGCGGAGCGAGAGCTCCAGTGCGTCATGGCTGTGGCATGCGGGCTGACAAGTAAAGAGGCCGCACGGGAACTAGGTATAGCCAAGGACACCATCGACAAGCGATTACTTGCCGCCAGCACTAAGCTCGGCGTCATCAAGCGTGCCCAGCTTGTGGCTGAAGCAATGCGCCGCGGACTGATCTCCCCGATGATTGTTGCTCTGTGTGCCATCCTCGTCGGCCACTCTGTCGCTAGCTCTGATGAATTCACCCGCATCCGCCGCGGTGGCAACAGTGGCGAAAGAAAGATTGAAACCCGTGTAGCAAACCGGCGCGCCGAATGCGCCTTGGCGGTGGCGTGACGCTCCCCGCCTGACTTGATCCAACCCTGATTTTTGCGAAAGCCAACAAACGCGGCAGGTCCCCGGCTTGCCCGAAGAAACATCAACCAACCAGAGGAAACACCTATGTTCGGCATTGGAAAGAAGTTGTTCGGCGCCAAGCGCGCAGTCAAGAAGCTGGAAAACCGCGACCTGATGCAGGCCATCGTAGGGGGCTGCCTGCTGGTCGCTGCAGCTGATGGCGAGATCAGCAAGAATGAGGCAGCGCAGATCGACATTCAGATCCGCGCCAACAAAAACCTCGAGCACTTCGGCCAGGAAATCACCGCCACTGTGAATCTGTTCACCGAGCAGCTGCAGGCCGGGTTCCGCTTGGGGCGCATGAACATCATGCGCGAGATCGCGGACATCAAGAACAACCCCCTCGATGCTGAAGAGGTGTTCGTGAACATGATCACCGTTGCCGAAGGTGACGGGAACATCAGCCCAGAAGAGTTGAAGGTCCTGGCCGAAGTAGGCGTGCAGTTGGGCCTTCGCCCGAAAGACTTCGGGATCGAGGCGTGAAACGAAAGCACATTGGCCTGGGCGCGGTTACGGGGCTCGCCCTGTCCGCGCTCGCAATCACCGCCGCAGTGAACTGGGGGTCGTGCCAATGGTACGGCTACCAGACAGAGCGGCAAACCAAGTTCGCGCCCTACGTCGGCTGCATGGTGAAAACCACCGGCGGCTGGGTACCACGCAACGAACTGCGCACAACGCAGTGAACTGAAGGGCGGCGCTCGCCGCCCTCACCTACAAGGAGTTTGACCATGTTGATTTTGACCCGTCGTGTTGGCGAGACCATCCGCATCAACAACGACATTGCTGTGACCATTCTGGGCGTAAAAGGCATGCAAACGCGTATCGGGGTGGAAGCCCCTGCAGGCGTCGCCGTGCATCGCCAAGAGATCTTCGAGCGCATTCGAGTCGAGGGCGGCAACCTGCCCTCTACTGCATCCGCTCAGGTCGACCTGCCGTCCAAGCTCGCAGAGCGCGAGGCGCAACTGGCAGAGGCCGACGTGCTGCTCAGGGAGGCAATCGCCTTCATCAATGACTATCAGGGAAATGACAATTTCCGCGACAGGCTGATTGCCCGCATCGACAAACTCCTTGATCGCGACAAGGAGCCAAAGCCGGAGGAGCAGCCATGAGCCAGACCGGCCTGCTCCTGCTGCTATGGGATGCCCTGCAGCACCGTGAAACAACCTTTGGGCAGGTCCTCGACCTGTCCGCCGCCTGCGGCCTGGACGGGCGCCGAGTGCTGGCGGACCATTTCCGGAGGTGCTCATGAGCAAGCGGGATGTGAGCCAGGCAGCGATGGAAATCATCGAGTCGATGGGGCTCAAGCGGGGCCGCGGCCGGGTCAACTCGGTCGTGTCGCGATCGGCCGCGAAAGTACCGGCTCCGCATGCCGTGGACCAAGGCATCAGGGCCTCAGGGGTATCAATGCCTGCAACCGGGCCAATCAACCGGCTCATGTACTTGGAGGCGAGGCGCTGGGCCGTTGACCTGGTCGCCTCGCTGCGGGGGTCGCCGGTAGAGGTAGTAGCAGAGCGATTGGTCGGAGCAACGGCAGGCCGGCCTGGCAGCTATGTGGCTGGCATCGAATCAGTGATCAATGAACTGAAGACGACTGACGTGACAGATCAGCGTGACAACCAGAATCTGGCGCGTCAGGTCGGGAGCAAGGTATGAGCGAAGAGACAGAGGTGCTGACGGTCGAGGGCCTGGCCAAGCTGCTGGGCCGCACCGAGGCGTCAATCAGGGAGGGGATTCGCCGCGGCGTACCGTGGCTGCCCAAGAGCTTCAAGATGGGCAACCGGCATTGCTGGCTGAAAGAGGACGTGCGCAGATTCCTGCGCGAGTTTCGAGATGGAGACCACAAAAAGCAGAAGGCGGGGCGCAAGCGAAAGGTACCCCCTTCGCTCCACGCCGCCTGATCACGCCTTCAGGGTCATCATCGCTTCAACGACTACGTGCACCTCAGTAGACGGATTGGTGTTGCCGGTAGCTTTCGCGACTTTATGAACTCTTTTAGAGTTATCTATAGCCGTTGTCAGCTTATCTTTATATCTGGCCCAAACCCCGGGCTTGCCTTTCGTGTAAGCTTTGTCTAGCTTGCGCAACGCGCTTTCGACGACTTCGCCAATAGATTTGGTAGAGGTGGCACGGAAGGAGGTCTGGTGCAGGAGATGATGCAACATAAGCCAAAACTCGAAACACGGCGATGAGACAATGGCTATGAACGGGTTTCCTCGCATCTCTATCAACTTTAACGCACGCTCTAAATTAGCGTGAGTATCAGTGTCCATTACACAATAAACCCTGTCGTAAGCGCCTGCCTCATCATCAAATATTTTTTCAGCGTATTTGACAACAGAGACAGGATCAGACCCACACTCTTTACCGCAAATCCGGATATTTGCAGTTTTCAAACGCTGATCATGCCTAAGCTCAGTAAAATAGTGGGGCTCCGTCTTAGAGCCCTCACAAACAATCAACAACCTCATTCCCGGAGGCTTTTTGCCTAGCTTCCGCTCGTAAGACTTCGCTCTACGCTTATGATGAAGATTATCAGTTCCCAATTGATAGATCCTTTACAAATGGAATTCCACCATAACGACCACCAAGATATCCCTTCTCCAAGGCTTCGTCATCACGTACGGAGTAATCTGACAACGGTGTTAAAATGCTCGCTTGTTGATCACTTTTTTCGATCATCCATACTTGATCGCGGCGCAAGATTCCTTTGTGCCCAAGAATGGAAGTATCATGGGTAGTGAACACCATCTGAACAGGTCTGCCGGAATTGTGAAGGATGCGGATTAGCTGATGAACTACAAGCGGATGCAGGCTGCTATCTAACTCATCGACAAAAAGCACCCGGGACCGACTTACCACATCAATCCAAGGCCCTGAGAAGTTGAACAACGCTTTTGTACCCGCAGAGATTTCGTCGTCAGCGAATTCAATCAACTCTCCATCATCAACAGATTTTAAGTAAAATTTTGCCTCCGCGAATTCTTTCCCAGACATATTTTTGATGACCTCCTCTTTGAGCCCTGGCGGCATATCTGAGGGGACCAATGCAGGATCAAATTTGATTTTATCAATCTTAATATCTGCAATAAATAAATCTGCCGCAGAAAGAAACTCCAAAATCGCTGATTTTCTTTCCTCGAAGTGTTTCATTGTATAACTTGCAGAAAGAACACTCGGGTCAAGAGTAGCAATCCGACTTTTAAACCAGTTAAAAGGCGCCTGCAATTGCTCGCAATTAAGCTGCACAGCGGTGGACAGGAAAAGAGCATTCGGTCTAGTGCTATTTTTCCAGTCGGTACGACGTCTTCCTCCGAGAAAATTCTTCCCCCATACATAATGATAAGAGTCCACATCATCATTGTAGTAACGAGTGTACATTCGCTGAGCCCTTCCTTTGGGGTAGGCATACAGCCATTCGGCGGTCACACGTTCTGAGTTAGCACAAAACCCAAACTCGAAGCGCACGCCTTCCTCAAAAAATGCTACATCAAATTGGGAATCACCATTTCTAGTTTCAGCAGATAGCTTGAATGGTACCACCGCCACTCTATCGCCAGACTGACTTTCATTGGAGGATGTGCATACGAAGTTATCAACAAATTCCATAGCCTCGACTAGCGTCGATTTTCCCGAAGCGTTAGGCCCATAGATAACAGCACTTTTCAGCAACCGAGGAAAACTCTCCTCGGACTCAACTTCAAATGTATTTTCATCTACTAACTCCTTATAGTAGTTGGAAGCGACCATGCTAAGCGTTTGACGCTCACGGATGGACTTGAAGTTGGTGACGCTGAACTCGATGAGCATTTTGCTCCCTACCCTCTCAAACTGGCTATTTTTGCGGATTTTCCGCAAAAACTAAGCTTAGCGGGGGTTTTTACGCTATGGCGTCATTTTTTTCAAGAGACGCAGGATGAGTAACCTGTGGAGAATGTAAGCCGCTGCCTAGCCGAGTTTCTCGGCGAGGTCCTGCGGGCTGAGGTGTGTGTAGCGCTTGAGCATCGCCAGGGTCTTGTGACCGGTGATACTCGCGACCTCCATCATCGTGAAGCCGCGCTCGAAGAAACGACTGGGAGAACTCATGTTCTACTAGCATCAAGGTGTTGCTGACAAATATCCTTAAGAATCAGCACACTACCATCATGGTGTTGCTAGAAGGGAAAGGCCTATGCGGGTGTTCTACACGGATGAGAGTTTCGAGCTGAATGGCGTGCCCTTGCCAGGGATTCCGTTCCTGGCCAATGCCGGTGCAGAGCTGATCGAGTCGGCCAATCGTTACCTTTTCCACATCGCGGTCGTGCGAGGGCGCACTCGCTCTCCCGCCACCTGGCGAACCTACGCAGACCACCTCTACGAGTTTTTCTCCTTCCTCGAAGAGAACGCTTTGTTCTGGACTCGGGTGAACCAGGAGCACATTGCGGTCTGGCGCAACTCGATGCTGGATCGTGGCCTGTCCCGCTCCACGATCAACAAGCGCCTTTCGACCACCAGTGCGTTTTACACTTGGTGCGCTCGCCAGGGCTTGGCCGAACAGCTGCCATTCGAAACTCAGGATGTGCTTGTGTCAAAACCCAAGGGGTTCTTGGCCCACGTCGATGCTTCAGGGAATCGCCTGCAGGCCAATGAGTTGACCTTGCGTACTCAGCAGCAACTCCCCAAGTTTCTGAGCATCCCGGAGGCCGTCCAGTTTATCGGGGCGCTGTCGCCTCGCAGGACGCAACTGGTGGCCTACCTGATGTTGCTATGTGGTCTGCGTCGTGAGGAGGCCTGCGCGCTCGATGTTCGGGTTCTGCCGACGCCGGCCGGACATTCCCCAAGTAAGGCCATCAAGATGACGCTCGATCCGAGTCTTACGCCGACTAAGGGCTCCAAGGAGCGCTGGGTGATGGTGCCATACGACTTGGCGGGCCATCTGTTCGACTACATGATGCGGGATCGACCGAAACTAGCCGGCATGTACCACAAGCGCCATGGCGCGGAGACAACCAGGCTCTTCCTGACCCGTGATGGCGCTGAGTTGTCGCTGGATGGCTTGGATGTGACCTTTCAACGAGCCTCGGCCAAGTCTGGGGTGAAGTGCACGCCTCATCGTCTCCGACACACCTTCGGCACCTACGAATTTTTGCGCATGTCCGAGCGGCGCGGCACGGATGGCGCGTTGCACTGGGTACGGGATCGTCTGGGCCATTCGAGCATCACCACCACCGAGGTTTACGTGCATGCGGCGGACCTGCTGAAACATGATGAGGTGGACGGTTACGTTGAAGAGGTCCTGCAGCGCGTAGGGAGTCGTTCATGATTGGCAGGAAGCGGGTCGTTCGGAAAGTCGAGTCCATCACACTGGATGGCACTGTTGTCGATTTGCCGCCGTCATGGTGCTTCACCATCAGCTGTCAGCACCATGGTGAAATCCGCTTCGATTTCGATCCATGGTGCCGGCGTGATCGCGATGACCTGGTGATGCATGTACGGGATGCCGTGTGGTCGCTGCGGCATGAGCTGGTGGGAATCACCCTGCAGGGGATATTTCAGCAACTCGCCACTTACTTCTTGCCATTCTTGGATGACCTTGAGAAGAGTGGCTGCGTTGTCAGCCGCTTGAGCCAGATTGACGAGAAGATGGTCAGAGATTTCCTGGCGTGGCTCGAGCGACGCATCGCCGGCGGGGGGCGGCGGACCGGTCAACCGCTGTCACTCTCGGCGAAGAAAAACGCCTATTCTGCGCTGAAGACAGTGCTGACCAACCGAATGAAAAAGACGCCGGAGTCGGTCAGCACTCAGTTGAGGTTCCCCAAGTCGCCGTTCCCCAATATCAATCGGTTGGTGCCGAAGCGCGCGTCCTACAGCAAGGGCGAGCAGAACAGGATCATTGCGGCGTGCAACCAAGACTTGAAGCGGATTCACAATGAAAGGGGCGAAGACTCATTGTCTCCGGCCCAGGTTTTGGCGGTGCACCTGATCGTTTTGGCATTGGCCACCGGCCGGAACTTTCAAGGCCTGCTTGAGCTGCGACGAGATAGCCTAAAACCCCATCCGCTCAAGGATCGGGAAGTTCTCATCACTGAAAAACGCCGCGGCGGTTCCACGCAGGCCGCATCATACCGGGCGCAGGCTGCCGACCAGGGGGCTGAGCAAGAGCAGATACTCACGATTCCCACCACCGTGGGCAACCACTTCCGGTGGCTGGCTGAATTCACCCGCTCACTGAGCGACGAAGCGCGCGCCGAGGATCGCGACGTCGTATTCCTGTGGCAGGTGCCCCATACCGGGCGCCACCCAAGATCCACCCGTCAGGGGCGGGTTAACCGCTTCACCCAAGTGGATGCCCGAAACGCCATCGCGGATTTCGTGGCACGACATGAACTGGTGGATGACCGTGGGGAGCGCCTTCTCTTCAGCGTCGCTCGTTGTCGCCCGACCTTCGGCACCAACCTGTATGCCCGAACACGAGATATTCGCAAAGTCCAACTCGCACTGGGCCATGCATCCGCCGAGACCACCGCACGCCACTATGTGTCGTTACCGGCAGTTGCTGAGCGGGATCATGTCTTTGTGGGTCAAGCGATGGTGGGCTGGATCACTTCCGCGGATGAGACAAAAGCCACGGCACTGGCCGCCGATGGCAGGATTCCGCTGCAGAACGTGCACGAACTCCTGAGCGGCGGATACAACACCGTCGTTGCTCGCTGCAAGAATCCCTTTCGCGAGGGAGGAGAGGTTTGCGGCAAGTACATGGTCTGCTTCAGATGCCCGCAGATGGTGGTTTTCGAGGACGATCTCTGGAAGATGTTCAGCTTCTACAACAAGCTGCTTGCCGAAAGAAACAAGATCGCCCCGCATCACTGGGTCAAGACATACGGCTGGGTCATCAAGACCATCGACAACGACATAGCAACGCAATTTCCGGCTGACCTGGTCGAGGCAGCAAAGAGCAAGGCCAGGCTGACACCTCATCCCGCCTGGGCGGTCTCTGGAGCCGCATTATGATCCCGCTGCCGCTTGACGTTACTCGCCTGGCAGATCTGACTTTCCTGCAAAAAGCACGTTTGCCTGTCTCGGCCGCCGTCGATACGGCAGGCTCGCCGGTGGTAATCAGCCGGTACGAAGATGACGTCTGGAATTTCTGGCCGTACATCTCAAGGGAGAATGCCAAGGACGGTGAAAAGCGGATCATCTGGGGTATCGCGCTGCCGGACGGTTCAAGGCTGACCGACGAGGCGCATCGCAGCTTGTTGGCCTCGGCCAAGGATTTCATTTGGTCGCTTCATGTCGATCCCATCGAGGGCGGGAAGCGCCTGGGGCTGAAGACACTGATCTCCCTGATGGGCAACCTAGCGTTTCTGCTGCGTTGGATGGTCAGTCAAGGCATCACCAGGTTTGCCCAGTTGGATGGCAGAACCCTGGAGTACGTAGTGGCAGCCAAGGATGGAAAGTCCGCCAAAAGTACCGTGATGAAGAGGTTGCTCCTGGTCGAGAAGTTGTATGCGCAGGTGGGGAAGATCGATGACTACCTGCCATCTCATCCCTGGCCATTTGAAAGTGCTGCCCTGCTGGCCGGCATGGACCAACGCATGGCCCACCGAGTGCCGAAAACGCCGGTGATTCCCGAGTCGGTGTTCGTACCGCTTGCTCAGAAAGCCATTGAGTACGTTGAGCAGCGTGCGCCGGCGATCTTGGTCGTTCAGGCCGAGGCGGAGCAGGCCATGGCGGCAGCCGAGGCGCGTGGCGTGAAAGGGCATGCCTATCGACAGGTCTTTGGTACGGAAGTGGCCAGGGCACACGGCTATGCAGGGCTCAGAGAACTGCATGCCGAAATGGCGCTACTCAGGACGGCCAGCTACATCTGCATCAACATGTTCTCCGGCCTGCGCAACTCCGAAATGATGTCCTTGGAGTCCGGGTGCATCTCAAGGGAGCCCGGAATCGATGGCAGCTACGAGTGCATCTGGTTGCATGGCACGATCTACAAGACCGGCGAGCGACCACACAAATGGCTAGTGCCGCCGATCGTGGTGCAAGCGGTCGATCTCGCCGAGCGCATGATCGAGCCTTTCCAATCGATGCTCCGGGACGAAGAGCGGAAGCTTCGCAAGCTGGAAACCATCGAGTCGAAGCATGCAAAGCGCTTGGCGGAAATATCCAGGAGCAAGAACAAGCTGTTCTTGGCGACGCACTATAGCCAGCAGGGACCGGTGGCCGTGATGCCGGGCGGCGCCGCCGTCAACAGGTGGCTGAAGGACTTCTGCCGGCATTTCCAGATCCGAGCCGACAACGGCGAAGTGTGGGACCTGGCTTCCCACCAGTTCCGGCGCACGTTCGCCTACAACTATGCTCGTTCGGAGCTGGGGGATCTGCTGTACCTAAAAGAGCACTATGGGCACTGGAGCCTCGACATGACCATGTTGTATGCCGACGGCGGGGCCGACGAGTACCAGATCGATAACGGTCTGCTGGACGACGTGGTGCGCGCTAAACAGGAACGCCAAGCGGAGATACTGGCCGGTTACCTCGACTCCGATACCCCCTTGGCCAAAGGTGAGGATTGGCTGGGCACGTGGCGCCCCATGGTTCGCACCGCCAAGAACAAGGACGAGTTGATTCAGGAGTTGAGCAGCACGATCACCCTCAACGGTACCGGGCATAGTTGGTGCGCCGGTAATGCCAAAGGGGGCAGCTGCGGTGGGCTGTGTCTGTTCGAGGCCGATATGTGCGTCGACTGCAATATGGCGCTGATCGGCCCTGAACACCTTCCTGTTTGGAAAGAAATTGCTGAGCAGCAACTAGTGGTGCTGCAACTACCCGATATGGGCGTACCGGCCAAGAGCCGGGCCAACCGCATTCTGGAGAAAGCGAATCAGGTGATCAGCAAACTCGATGGCAGTAGGTCGGAAGCATGAGCGGCGTGGACGCAGCAGGTAATCCCGAGGCGCTACGGGCGCACAAGGAAGCGTCGCAGCGGCAGACCCGCCAAGAGCTAGAGTTGGCGCTCGCTCGCCTAAGAAATGGCAATCCGCGCCGCGTTAAGCGCGGCGCTGCGATCAGCGCAACGACAGTGGCGAGAGAAGCGGGTATCGATCGCTCCACGCTTTATCGTTTCCACGAGCCCATCCTGACGGCGATCCGCAAGTTCAACGAAACCATGCCGAAGCAGCAACTGGAGGCTAAGCAAGGGGAGCTGGGGGAAGCACAGGCCAAGGCCCGCGAGTATCGGGAGGCACTCGAGGCGGCGCGAGATGAAATTACTGCATGGGCTCGTCAGAACTATTTGCTGACTCACCGCGTACGGGAGCTTGAAGCCACTATCCAGCAGCGCGACAAGCTCATAGCGGACTTGCAGACTAGATTGGCCGTGACTGCGAAGTCGGTTCCGCTGAGGTCGGTCGCCGGGCCCCGCGATCACTCCGAGTGAACCCAGGGCACTGTACTTTAAGACCGCTCTAAGCATTGCTCGCAGCGTTAGGAGTAGGTGTTCCGACTCAACCCTGTGGGTTACTGAGCCCAGATCACTTGCAGAACGCAGGTGGCTCGTCGACTACCAACCTTCTTTGCTTTGCAGGTATTGGATGGAAAACAGCAACGAGCCCGATGGCTCTCCGCTTTGCCGGTGGCGGAGATAGCGTGAGCCGCTCTAGAATGGGTTTTATAGGTCTTTATAGTCGATTATAGAAACCGCTCTGAACGCCTGTTGGCGCTGTCCGCTGGGTAGAGCAACGCGGAGGCCAAAGAGCCCAAGCCCGTCTAACGGCTGTGTAGATGATCGCTCGATCCAGCCGCACCGGCACGGTCACCCGCCTGAATTGGCTGCCCTGGCTTTTGTGGACGGGAATGTCACCGGGGAAGTTCACCAGAACTTGGAGAGTCTCTAGGAAAGCCGGGGCGATTCAGTCCAAGTAACCGTTTTAAGCTCACTTACCACTTTCTGGGCGGCTTTCTAATTGTAAGCTTCACCTGACTAGTCATAGGAAAGCCCAGGCTACTGGATTGAATCAGCTCTAGACGATCCTTTTCCATGTGATTGGTGATGTCCTTCTCCGAATCCTCGCTCCACACAACAAAACCCTCTCCCCGACCGGACAGCCGAGAGTTGAGGAAATTGTCGATGTGGGCAACACGCACAGGATCACGGGTGATGTAGCCAATCGGCACGGTTGCAGCACTATCATCGCTCGGCTGGAAGTGGTACTGCACCACAGCGAGCTGGCCGGGGATCAAGAAGATTTCAAAACGATCCTGAAGATCCGATCCTTCGAACGCGATCCCGTTTGGAATACGGTTATGGTAGGTGCTGCGCAGCTGGCCGAACTCCTTCTTGTCATCGAATGGCAGGATCGCAGTGATCTTGCCTTTGACATGTGGGGCTTCGCTCAGCTTTTCTGCTGTCTTGCGGCAGAAATCGCTCAGCAGCGTTCCATTGGCCGCCCAAAGAGGGACAGAGCTCGACAACCATAGGGCAGAGTGAATCGTACCCTCAGGCCAGTCCTTGGAGAGGTCTTCCAGCATGCGGCCTAGAGTGATTCGGTTGTTGTTGTCATACAAGGGTCCAATCATCGCCCTTGTTTCCTGGTTGCCATACCCGGTTTTGCGATCCTTGTGATCGATCAGCCATGAGTTGATGTCCAACCCTCGATCGTCCAGGTAACGTGCTAGTACCTCGTCTTTGAACTCCTGGCAGTATTCCTGTGGACTCATCCCGTCCTTGGGCATCCTGAGACTGTTGAGGTAGTCGGATATCTTGGCTTCCAGATCCATGCTTAACGGGCGCTGGCGAGTACCCCCGACTTTCTCGGCGACACGTTTGATGATCTCAACATTGCCGGCCTGCGTTGGCAACAAGCCGATTTCCAGATCCACTTGGATATTGACTGGGGCCATCTGGTCACAGGTGCCGACCTTGTAGAGTCGGGTCTTGCGGGTTTCCGACTCGGAGAGTTTCGAGAAATCTAGGAAAGCTCGGTATTGATCGCCGAAGGCATCCGCGACAGCCAGTACAGACCACCCCTTGCTTTCTGGCGGCACAGGGATCTGTGGAAGCCCCCAGCGGGTTCGGTTGTGCTGGCTTGGCGGCATGATCGTCTTGGTGAGCAGCTCGAAGATGGGGCGCTCAATCCTCTCCTCATACTTGGTGAGGCTCGGACTGGCCGATGAACTGCCCTTGGTGCGATCCATAAGCATCGATGACGGCGTCAGATGCCCATCATTGGTGTAGACCGCCAGCTTGTTACGGATGAGCGTCTCGATCAACACGTCACATTCGCGCTTAGACAGGCCGAAATAATCTCGGATCTCGCCAGGCAGCACTTCCTGCAAGGCCAGCAGCAAGCGGCAGGTAAACTCCTCAACCGCAGGAAGGGAAACCTCCTTCGTCCAAGCACAGTTGATCTGGTATTGATACGCCGGCACCAATAGGGAAATGGTGTTGCAGATGCGAAAGCCAGAGGCGTCGGCGGCTTGATATTCATCATTCATTGCGCTGGCCCTCAATCACTGTGGTGCCGTCAACGATTTCGTAATCATCTGGCGAAATGGCGTGCTGCTCGGATACATAGCGAACAACGCTGCCCAACGCGGAAGGTGCGTTCACGCCACTCCACATGCGCTTGGAGCCGATGATCACCAGGCGATCCTTGGCTCGGGACAACGCCACATTGATCCTGGATTGATCTACCAGGAAACCTTGAAGACCCTTGTCATTATTCCTAACTAAGCTGAGGATTAATAAAGCATTCTCGCTGCCCTGATAGGAATCTACAGTATCAATCCTGACGGCATCGCGCAGTGGGGCCGCCCATTCCGCTCGACTCAGTTCCTCTTCGATCAGACGTTTCTGCCCCCGGTACATCGTGATTAAGCCAATCGGCTGTGGGCTCATTGGAGTGCGCTTGGCGTTGAGCTTTTCCATGTGCTCGGGGCGTGCCAGTTGCCGCAGCAGATGCAGGCACACAGCGACCTCATGCTTGTTCACGAACTTGCCTTTCTGAGGCTCGTCTTCATTGACCGCCCGCTCCCCTGTGCCGCTGTCGATCCAGCTGACTGGTTTGTTCAAGGGATAAGGCAATTCCGAGCACCAGGGATCAGCTTTCTTGCGGAAGCTGTACAGCTCGTTGTTATAGAAGCAATGGCTGACGACCTTGCCGATCGGCTCAATCATCCGGTACTGAGTATCCAAGGCAATGCCATTGTTCACGAGAAAGGCGCGCTCAAAATCGGTTTTGAGCACCTCCCGTTCATCAATCTGCAGCTTCCTGGCGACCTCTCGTATATGTTTCTTCTCATACATGGGCGCCAACTGCTTGTGGTCACCCACCAGGAGAACACGGCGACCGCACTGCATAGCGATCATCAATTCCGAAGCTTGTGCTCGCCCTGCTTCATCAACAATGACCCAGTCGAACTCCATCTCCTCAATGTGAATACCGCCCGCCCCGATTCCCACCAGAGTGCCGCACACCAGTTGCGAGGTCTTGACCAGGAACTTGTCATAGTTCGCAGCCCCTGAGCCCAATACGTCAATCCAGTCCTGGCTGATTCCAATCAGATTGTTCAACCGCTGAAGTGCCAGCTGATTGGTGACGCCATGCTGCCGTGCCACCTGAGTGGACAGCTCGCTCCAGAACTCCGGAGCAGCAGGTGATGGTAGATTGAACTCATACTTTCGGCTGTCCATGTGGTGCTGAAGCGACTCCACACAGCTTTTGATCTTGGCGTCATAGCCCATGACCTTGTCGATGCGCGTTTCTTCACTGATTTGGCGCTTGGCGGCAATTTCATCTCTCTGCTTGGTATACGTGCGCACTCGATCAAGAATTGGGCTGATGCTGCGATGCAGTTTGGCCAATTCCTCCACCAGTTCCTGGCTGAGCATCAGGCGGGAGGAAAGCGCATTGATCCGCTTTTCATATTCACGCTGAAACTTGTAGCGAATTTGGCGCTGGATCGAACTGGAATGACACTGGAGCATTTGGTCATCGATAGCCGATTCATGACCCAGGCGAATGACGCTCAAGTCTGTACCAAGCGCTGAACACAGCTCTCGGGCCTTGATCGCCACAGTGTCTACCGAAGCATGCGATTGCCCCACCAGAAGGATATTCCCCGCCAACTCATTTTCGAACAGGTAGTGGATCAGCTTGGTGACAAAAGCGGTCTTGCCAGTGCCTGGCGGGCCCTGGAGGACAGAAATCGGGCCCTCGGAGACGGTTCGCTGGAAGGCCACAATTTGCCGGGGGTTCAGTTGCTCGAATTCAGAGTCGTATCGAGCCCTGATCGCCACTTCTTCTGGAATCTTGCCAATGACTTTCGATTGCTGTGCACCGTCCTGATCAAAATAGGCGGGCAGGTTCGAGATGCGGGATACACCATTCAGCACGCGCTCCATCGCTTTTTTGCGGCGCTCACGTGATGCATTGTTGAGTTTTGACTCAAAAATCAGCTCCGTACCAGGAGTCAGCTTTTGCTTCACGCTGCGAATGCCGGCAGAAAACATGCGCACTGCCAGTCGGGTCGAGCTGCATTCCTCGGCAACCACTTCCCCAAATGGACGACTTTCACCATCTAGGTAGATGCCGATATCACCTGCATCCTCGTTGAAGTCCAGATCCCGGCCATTCTGCGCCACATAGGGGATTAGCAGCGCTCCGGTCTGGCTCTCCTCGAAGGTCGCGTTTTCAATCTCAACCCTCATCAATTGGTCGCCCTCCGTCTCCAGCATGGCCTTCCAAATGGTGAAGGGCCTTACTGTCTGATCGACGAAAGCATCACATTCATCCTCGACAACCTCCTCGCCTTCCACCTCATCAGACTTCTTGAGGAAGCTCTGCACGGGCTCCTGGTTTAACAGGAAGCGGACGAATGCCTCTTCCGTTGCCTTGGTGGAAATACCTTTCTGAATGGCAATAGGTTGGGTGAAGGTAGCCTGAGCTTTATGGCCTGCGGAAATGTAATCGCTGAAGGATACGTCCGACAGCCATGCAGACGACAAGGTCTCTCGCACAGGGTCGAAATTGAAACTAAGTCGCTTATCCTGCGCAGTGATCTTTATGTACAGCTGCTCTGGGTTACGATCAGCACGCTCGACTTGCAGGTAGTACGCCGATTCACCTGCCTGAAGCAGCATTTCTGTAGCAGGCCACTTGAAAACGTCAGCTACGAATTTGAGGGGCTGTATTTCAGGGAGTGAGGGTTTTTTCAGGGCCTCAAGTTCGGCCTTGATGCTTTCATCCAATGGATCGATGGCTACCGGAATGCCGTTAGGCTGCTCCTTGGCCAAGGCAAACTCGATGGCTAGGGCCTTGGGAGCTTCCTCCCCCAGAAGCTCCTCAACGATCTGATAGACCGCATAGCAATCTCGCCCGAAGCTGTCGGTGCTCGCCGGATTGATCGGGCCATACTCAACGTTGTACGGATCTGACGTATCGCCAAAATCCAGGGCGTCAATGAAGATGAGGGACAGTAGCTCATCCGCCTGGCTTGGGCACACCAGAATGTTGCCTGGGTGCAGATCTCCATGTGCGAAATCTCTGCCATGAACATTGATCAGCAGGTTGCACAGCGCCGAGGCCGCCTCTAGCTTTTTTTCAAGAGTGTCCAGACCTGCAATGAAATCTGGCCAGCTTTTGCCCTCCTCAAACCGAGTGACCACAAACAGTCCGTTGCCGCTGGCAAACATGCCATGGCTCAACAGGCTCGGTAATGGTAACTCGTCTTCCAGAGTCTGCTCGATACGCTTACGCATGCGCAGAATTCGGCGATTGATGCCAGGGTTCTTGATGTCTACAACAGCCTTCGGCCAGAATTTGAGAAGTGCCTCTTCGCCTTCAAATACGCACCGATAGACCATCTTCTCAGCTGTCGTCTCAGGGATTACACCCGGTGCTGGAGGGAAGTAACTCATCAGCATGTAAGGGTTCCAGTCGGCCTTGATGAAGTCGCCTTTGGCGATCTCCTGCATGACCTCCTGTGTGTCGTCGTATTGCAGCGGTTTGCCGATTGCCAGGGTGTTTAACTCGGCAAGCATTTCCGAGGCGTTGGCAAAGCGGTTCTCCGGCTCAAGATCCATTGCCTTGGCAAAAAAAGTATTCAACTCGCCATCGAAGGGATCATTGGGTATCGAACGCCAGACGGGAATTCCCTCTTCCAGGACAAACTTGGCGCCATGAAAGCAAATCTTGTGGGCCACAAGGGCCAAGAGGTACACATCCTTCGCAAAAGGGCTGAGGACATCCCCTTCGGCCGCGTAGACATCCTCGGGCAGCAGCGTAGAGCTGCTTTTCAGGCGCTCAGCCAGATCCTTGACTGTGCCCTTGTCAGGAATGAACGCTGCATGAAAGCTTGAGGCCAGCACAATGCGCGAATCCTGTGAGTACCAAAGGTTCTGGGTATCAATATCTCGATGGGCGAAGCCCATGCTGTGCATTTCAGCAAAGGGCGCAAGTAAGGCTTTGGTCAGGTCGAGACGATCATCCACCGACCATTTATGGCCGTGAAGATTGAGATGCTGCTCAAGGCGCAGGGTGTTCTTGCGCAACTCGAACAACTCAACACAGTCGCTTGTGATGTTGTCTTCCACCATGGGAGACAGGGGCCTCAGCAGGAAGTCTTCCAGTGGGCTGTTGGCAGCGCTGGCGGTTCGGAACACAAAGTCCTCGCGGGTAACGATCCGACGCCATGTTTCGTCATCGTGAAACGCCAGGCCCAGTGCTGCCAGATCCCAGCGACGCATCATGGCTTTGCTGATGGGTGGGCCGGCGTTCGTGGCGGGGTACTCACTGAACAGGTGCTGGTCATGCACACGGTCAGGTGCAATGGCTGCCGTGTATTCAAGATATTGAAACTCTGCGAGCTCGACACGACTTCCACGAAAGAAGCTGTCAAAAATGGGCTGGTTCTGGTTCGGACGCGACCTGCCCATCTCATCGAATATGATCATCCTGACTTTCTGAACGTAATCTTCGTAGTGTTTACCGCCGATCTTCAGAAAGTCTTCCAGGGTGTGGACGAACTGACGTTCGTTTTCCGGTAGGTACTCCGGGGTAGCGCTGCCGCAGAGTACGACATGCGCCTCGACATAGGGGCAATACCCCAGCTTGTGTTCAAGTTCAGTCTTTAGGATGGCTGCCAGGCGGTAGCCCTGGTCGCGCTTACGGTGATATGCGCTTTTGCCTCGGTTCTGCTCGCCACGCTTGGTCGTTATGATCCAGTTGCCATCGTAGCTAGTCAGCTTGCCATGCCATTCCTTGAGCTCGACAACCAGCAGCCGGTCATGGGTGACGATAATAAGGTCAAATTCCATCGAGCCTTGCTTGTCGGCCACTAGCACTGAAGCGTAGCCATACCAACTGTCCCGCAGATGCTTCTGCATCTGATCCAGAGCATTTGTCTCGCTTTTGTGCAGCCCATTGCCCCGAACGATGATTTGCATATTGGCTTCCCTACTGCTGACCTGCGAGCGACCTTAAGGCGCTAGAGGCAATAGTGCCTCCATGGCAACCTGCTTGCGTTCGACCACAGCTCCTGCTGGCTTTTGAAACACTCTGTCGGTGTTGGCTTCAGACACTGGCAAAGCCTGTAAGCTTGCCCAGTGCCAAGACTGATACAAATGGAATAGGAAAACAAACGATACAACTGATCAAGTGTCAGCCCAGCCTGCCGAATTGGCGGACAGGCGAGAAAGGCGGCAAGGTTTACCGGGCCTGTCACGCACTCCAACAGGTGATCCGCCGGCTATAAAGCCCGGTAGCTCGCATAGTGGACGGCGCTCGCTGGCTGCCCGAGCTCTGGCCGCGATAGGTGACGTTGAGACTCTGCAAACTATCCTGGGCCAACAACACCTGGATCACAGCAAGCCGTACCTCAGCGTTGATCAAAACACCCTTCGCCGGGCATTCGAGCTGTGCTTGGCGTAGGTTTCGTACCGTTGCGGGCCGGGATTGAGGGTTGAAAACCGCTTGGGTGTGGGAAAATTGCGGCATTGAGTTGGGATTTCGACCAAGTCCGTTATCTTCAGGACATATTTCGTTGTGTGACCTGATGGCGCGAGCAATTAGGGCAGATTATGGCCTTTCGTTTCCGGCGACTCGTGAGACGCTGAACTCATTACGAATACCGAGGAAAGCCCATTGGACTATATCCTTGTCGCCTACGCCTTCCGGGAAGAGCTTGAGAAGCAGAAGGGCTTGGATCAACTCCCGGACCACTTGAAGAAATTTCCATGTGGCTGCTGCGGCGTGGTGTCTGAACTGCTCGGTGACTATTTCAATACGCAGCTTGGGTTGCGGGTTGAGTATGTTTGCGGCGAAAAGGACGGTGGCTCTCATGCCTGGATTGAGTTAGATGGCGTCGTCATTGACATCACCAGCGACCAATTCGAAGGACGCCCGCCGGTGTTCATCGCTGCAAAAGATAGCTGGTACACCTCTTGGGAAGAGGCATCGCGGAATTTTGCAATCCACCATCCAAGTGCCTGGACATATCGCGAAGAGCGCGAAGTGCTTCGAAAGGTGCTCAGTAGTGCCGGGCTTCCCGATCCAGACGTATAAGAAATCCCACCCATAGCAGTTCGCGAAAACCGTAGCGCATGACTTTCCGAATTCAGTGTGCTCCCCTTATGCGCAACGCATGAGGCCGATGCGGTCAGGCTCGCCCCCTACAGGGTAATAGCTGTGTTTTGCGAAACATTTGCAATGTTGGTCGCCTCATGGCGGAGGTCGTGAAGGCGTAGGCCTTCGATTCCGGCGGCCACGCAGGCCCGGGGGAAGTAGTTGCTGATCGTGTTGAGTGCCAGGTTGAAGTACCGGCCGCCACCGATCGGCGTGGGCAAGCCCTCCAACAGAGCGATCGCCCGGGATGACAATGGCACGGCGCGCCGCTCACCGTTCTTGGTGTCTTCCAAATAGGCCACTTTGCCGCGCACCTGGTCACGGCGCAGCATCAACAGCTCAGACCGGCGCATCGCCGTCTCCACCGCCAGCTCAATGAACACCGGAAGCTGGGCATTCATCTGGCCGGCTGCCTTGTACAGTGCGGCGAGCTCTGCCGGCGTCGGGCGCCGATCCCTTTCCTTGCTGCCCTTGGGCATCCGTATAGCTCGGCACGGATTGGTCAGTCCCTCGATACCCCATTCCTTGGTGGCCACGGTGTAGAGATGGCTGATCACCGCCAGGTTGAGGCGTACTGTTGCCGTAGACTTCCCTTGCCTCAGTTCAGCATCGCGATACGCTGCCATGTCGCTCGAGCGGATCGCGGCGAGCCCCTTGCTGGCCAGCTTGTGCTCTTTCCACTTCTTGATGCGAACCTGTTCCTGCTTGGCGCCCTTCTTGGTGGACGTGACTTCTGACAGGTAGCGGTCCAGGGCCTCGGCGAGCGTGGTGCTCTCGGCTTCGCGCATGTCGACGAATCGAGCGCGCGACATATCGCCTTCGATCTCGGCGGCCCATCGCTGGGCTTCTGCCTTGGTGTCAAAGGTGGCGGAAAGGGTTGGATATCCTTTGCGGCGGATCTGGGCGCGCCAGGCGTCCCCGCGCTTTTCGTAGTAGGCCATGGGGGAAATGATAGCGAACGCCTAGGGGAAATACACGCTCCCCCATTCCCCCAAAATTCCCCCAAATGAAAAAAGCCCCGAGGGCTATACAGCGCTCGGGGCCTTTAATATGGCGGAGAGATAGGGATTTGAACCCTAGGTACTGTTGCCAGTACAACGGATTTCGAATCCGTCCCGTTCGACCACTCCGGCATCTCTCCAATGCCGCGCATCATACCAGCGTTCTTTTAAAACGCAAACCTTTTTTTAAAAAAAATCGCGTGGTATCAGGCGCTTGCGTGAACGCACCGCTTACAGCGGTACGCCCAGGCGCTTGGCAACTTCTTCGTAGGCTTCGATCACGTCGCCCAGGCCCTGGCGGAAGCGGTCCTTGTCCATCTTCTTGCGGGTTTCTTTGTCCCACAGGCGGCAACCGTCTGGGCTGAACTCGTCACCCAGCACGATCTGGCCGTGGAATACGCCGAACTCCAGCTTGAAGTCGACCAGCAGCAGGCCGGCGTCATCGAACAGCTTGCTCAGCACTTCGTTGACCTTCAACGACAGCTTTTTCATTTCTGCCAACTGCTCGGCGGTGCCCCAGCCGAACGCGACAACGTGGGACTCGTTGATGAACGGGTCGCCCTTCTCGTCGTTTTTCAGGAACAGCTCGAAGGTGGAGGGCTCCAGCTTGATGCCTTCTTCAACGCCCAGGCGCTTGACCAGGCTGCCGGCCGCGTAGTTACGCACTACGCATTCGACCGGGATCATGTCCAGCTTCTTGACCAGGCATTCGTTGTCGCCCAGCAGCTTGTCGAACTGGGTCGGCACGCCGGCTTCTTCCAGCTTTTGCATGATGAAGGCGTTGAACTTGTTGTTCACCATGCCTTTACGGTCGAGCTGTTCGATGCGCTTGCCGTCGAACGCCGACGTGTCGTTACGGAACAGCAGGATCAAGCGGTCGGCGTCATCGGTCTTGTAAACCGATTTGGCCTTGCCGCGGTAGAGTTCGTCGCGTTTTTCCATGATTGGGCTCCGCTTGCTTGAGGTGTTGGGCTAGGCGATTTCGCGCCAGTCGAGCCCGTGTTCCTGATTCGCCACCTGGAGCCAGTCCGGGTCGCACCCAAGGGTGTCGACGAAGCACTGGCGCGCCAGATGTGGCAGGTTGTTCTTGCTGCTGAGGTGGGCCAGCACCAGGTGCTGCAGGTTGTTCCAGCCCAACTCGTGCACCAGGCGCGCGGCCTGGTGATTGTTCAAATGCCCTTGCATGCCCCCTACCCGCCGCTTCAAGAACGCCGGGTAGTGACCGCGCGCAAGCAGGTCGCGGCAGTGGTTGGCCTCGATCAGCAGTGCATCCAGGCCTTGGTAGCGTTCCAGCAACAGCGCGTCGTACGAGCCCAGGTCGGTGAGCATGCCAAAACGGCGCTTGCCGTCACCGACCACATACTGCAAGGGCTCGTAGGCGTCGTGCTCTACCCGCGCGGCGTTCACTTGCAGGCTGCCGATATGCAGGCTTTGGCCACAGGCCAGAAAACCGGCCACCTCCACCGGCTTGCGCATGCCGCGCAGGGTGCCTTGGCTGAGGTAGACCGGTACATTGTAGCGCCGTGACAGCAAGCCGACCCCATGCACGTGGTCGGCATGTTCGTGGGTGACCAGCACAGCACTGAGTTGCGCCGGCGAAACCCCGAGCAGCGCCAGGCGCCGCTCGGTTTCGCGCAGGGAAAAGCCGCAATCGACCAGGATGAACGTGTCACCACTGGCGATCAGCGTGCCGTTCCCTTGGCTGCCGCTTCCGAGTACCGCGAAGCGCACTTAGCCCAGGTGGTCCTGAATGGCGCTCAGCACGCGGCGGGCGACATCGGGCGGCGCCACGGTGTTGATGTTTTTCTCGACGGTGACCTGCACGCTTTCACCCACCTTGCTCAGGCGCACCTGGTAGCGCTCGGCACGGGCTTCACGCTCTTCCTTGGTGGGCTCGCTGCCGAACAGGCGGCCGAAGAAGCCCGGCTGGTTCTGCTTGTCTTCAGGCTTTTCCGACAGGTTGATGTAGTACAGGCCCAGGCTGCGGTTGATGTCCTCGACACGCCACTGGCCACCCTGCTCCAGGGCGCGACCTACACCCGACCAGGCGCGGTCCAGGTCGGAGCCCAGGTAGAGTACCGGGTTACCGCTGCCGTCCTCGCTCAGGCTGACGCGGCTTGGCGCGTCGAAATCACGCTCAGCCAGCAGCGACACCGAACCGCCCTTCTCGGCGCTGCGGTTCATGCTGGCCAGCATTTCGTCGACCAGCAGGGCATCGGCGCCGGCATTGGCGGAGGTGGACGGGAACGCGGGCTCGGCGGTGCTGCCGGCCGGGCGCTCGACGCTGACCACATACACCTCGGAGGTGTTGCGTTGCACGCCAGGCTCCATGCGCACACGTACGCGCACTTCGCTGTCAGCGCTGCTGGCAGTGCTGGCCAGGCGCTGGCCGAGCGATGCCGACAGCTCGTCGAAGCGCTGCCAGCTGGTGTTGAATTCACCGGTCTGCGGGCGCTCTTCGTCGATACGGAAGCCGTTGTCCTCGAAGAACTGGCGGGCCACCGGCCACACCTCGGCCGGCGAGTGCTGGGCCAGCACCCAACGGCTGCTACCGCTGCGCTGCAGGCTGTAGTCGGTGACCTGGCCAGCGCCACCGGTCAACGGTTGCGGCCGCGGCACTTCGTACTCGCCCGTGACGTTGTCATCGGCGACGTTACGCGGAATTGGCAACAGCGGGTCGAGCCGCTTGACGTTGCTGGCGTCCGGCGGCAGCTGCATGGGCGCGGTAGGGTGCGCCTGCAGGTAGTCGCTGCCGCGGTCGCGGAAATAGCCATCCTCGCCCCACAGCCAGCCACACCCACTGGTGCTGGAGATAATCAGGGCAAGGGCAGAAAGACCAGCCAGTCGCTTCATGCGGTGTACTTCCTCTTAAACCAGTACGCCGGACTGGCGCAAGGCAGTACGGACTTTGTCGTGGCAACCTTCGCTGAGCCAGGTCAGCGGCAGGCGAATACCCTTTTTCATCAGGCCCATTTCAACGAGCGCCCACTTCACCGGGATGGGGTTGGCTTCGCAGAACAGCTCTTTGTGCAGTGGCATGAGTTTTTCGTTGATAGCGCGGGCCTTCTCGGCATCGCCCGCAAGGGCGGCCTCGCACATATCGGCCATTTCGCGCGGGGCGACGTTGGCGGTGACGGAGATGTTGCCCTTGCCGCCCATCAGGATCAACTCGACAGCGGTCGGGTCATCGCCAGACATGACGATGAAGTCGCTGGCAACGCCTTCCAGGATGGCCTTGGCACGGGCCAGGTCGCCGGTGGCTTCCTTGATACCGATGATGTTCGGCACAGTCGACAGGCGGATCACGGTCTCGGCCTGCATGTCGCAGGAGGTGCGGCCCGGCACGTTGTAGAGGATCTGCGGGATGTCGACGGCTTCGGCAATGTGCTTGAAGTGCTGGTACAGGCCTTCTTGCGTTGGCTTGTTGTAGTACGGCACCACCAGCAGGCAGGCATCGGCGCCGGCATTCTTGGCGTTCTGGGTCAGGTGCACGGCTTCGGCAGTGGAGTTGGCACCGGTACCGGCGATGACCGGGATGGGCTTGTTGCTGCGCTTGACGCGCTCGACCACATGCTTGATGACCAGGATGTGCTCTTCGACATCGAGCGTGGCCGACTCACCGGTGGTGCCGACAGCGACGATCGCATGGGTGCCGTTTTCCAGGTGGAAGTCTACAAGTTTGTCGAGGCTGCCCCAGTCAACACGCCCTTGTGCATCCATGGGTGTGACCAATGCCACCATACTGCCCGCAATCATGTAACTGCTCCTGCCGGAAAAAGAGAGCGGTAATGGTACTGGGGGCATCGGCCTTGCACAAGCGAAGCAGGCGGGCGGAGCATTCCCCTCGGCGCCTTATTTCGCTACCCTTGATGCTTTGATCGGTGCAGCGCGGCCCGCCGGGCCGTCGACCTTGCTCCCGGCCAGCGTCCAAGACCTCGCATGCGAGCCCCGGGCCCTGCCGACTGGAGGCTTTCTCCCGTCCTGTACCGACCGCTCATCGCTTTAGGAATGCTGCATGTCCACCCCCACCGTCCGCGAACAATTCCTCGTCATCAGTGCCTTGGGGCCCAACCCCATGGAACTGGCCAACGTCCTCAGCCGCGCTGCCTTCGAAAACCGCTGCGCGGTGGTTACCTCGCGCCTGAGCCGCCACGGCGAAACCAGCGCCCTGGTGCTGCAGGTAGGCGGCAGCTGGGACGCCCTGGCCCGCCTTGAAGCCATGTTGCCAAGCCTGGGCAAGAAGCACGGCCTGACCTTGGACGTGGTGCGCAGCGCCGACCAGGAGGTACGCCCGCAGGCCCTGCCTTATGTGGCCTACGTCAGCGCCGCCTACCGCCCGGACATCATCAACGAGCTGTGCCAGTTCTTCCTCGACCACCGCGTCGAGCTGGAAGCCATGACGTGCGATACCTACCTGGCGCCGCAGACCGGCAGCAGCATGCTCAATGCCCAGTTCACCGTCATTTTGCCGGCCGGCACGCAAATCAGCTGGTTGCGTGACCAGTTCCTGGACTTTGCCGACGCCCTGAACCTCGATGCGCTGATCGAGCCATGGCGCCCACAGAACCCAATGTAAGGAAGCGATCATGGCTGTAGCACTCGACCAACCTGTAGCGCACTTCCAGGCCCAGGCCACCGGCGGGCAAACCGTGAGCCTGGCCGACCTCAAGGGCCGGCAGGTGGTGCTGTACTTCTACCCGAAGGACAGCACCCCGGGCTGCACCACCGAAGGCCAGGGCTTCCGCGACCAGCATGAAGCCTTTGCCGCAGCCAACACCGTGGTGTTCGGCGTGTCGCGTGACGGCCTGAAGTCGCACGAGAACTTCAAGGCCAAGCAAGGCTTCCCGTTCGAGCTGATCAGCGACAGGGACGAGGCCCTGTGCCAGCTGTTCGACGTGATCAAGCTGAAGAAGCTGTATGGCAAGGAGTACATGGGCGTCGATCGCAGCACCTTCCTGGTCGACAAGGACGGTGTGCTGCGCCAGGAATGGCGTGGGGTGAAGGTGCCCGGGCATGTGGATGCCGTGCTGGCAGCAGCTCAGGCACTGAACAAGGCTTGAGATCGTTGGGGGCGCTTTGCGCCCCTTACGCGACATGAGGCCGCTCCTACGCCGGGCGGGGGCGGCCGGCAGTACTGAGGGGGCGGGCCGGCATCATCGGAAATCGCGATGCCTGTAGGAGCGGCCTTGTGTCGCGATGGGCTGCAAAGCAGCCCCAAATTTACAGCATCGGTGAAACAATAGGCTCCTGCCGCGGCCAGGCATCCAGCACAGCCTTGATCAGGGTCGCCAGCGGGATGGCGAAGAAGATCCCCCAGAACCCCCACAGCCCGCCAAACAACAACACCGCGCAAATGATCGCCACCGGGTGCAGGCTCACGGCCTCGGAAAACAGCAGCGGCACCAGCACGTTGCCATCCAGCGCCTGGATGATCGCGTACACCGTCATCAGGTAGATGAACTGATCGCCCCAGCCCCATTGGAACAGTGCAATCAGCGTGACCGGCACCGTTACCACTACCGCGCCCACATAGGGCACCACCACCGACAGCCCCACCAGCAACGCCAGCAGCGCGGCATAATTGAGCCCGAGGCTGATGAACGCGATGTAGGTGGCAATGCCACAGATCAGAATCTCGATGCCCTTGCCACGGATGTAGTTGGCGATCTGCCGGTTCATCTCGCTACCCACCCGGTTCAGCAGGGTGCGCTGGCGTGGCAGGTAGCCACTGACCCAGCGGCCGATGAGTTCGCGGTCCTTGAGGAAGAAGAACACCAGGATCGGCACCAGCACCAGGTAGATCATGGCATTGACCAGCAATGGCAGGCTGGACAGCGAGAAGGTCAGCGCCCATTGGCCAAACTTGCCGATTTCACCGCGCACCGATTCGATGGCATGCAGCACCTGCTCGTCCGACACCAGGTGCGGGTAACGCTCGGGCAACAACAGCAACAACGACTGCCACTTGCCGAGCATGCCCGGTAGCTCGTTGAACAGGGTGATCAGCTGGTGCCACAACAGCGGCACCAACACCAGCATGAACAGCGCCAGCGCCCCCATGAACAGGGCAAATACCAGCATCACTGCCAACCGCGTGGGCACCCGCAAGCGCTCCAGGGCATTGACCAGGCCTTGCATGAGGAACGCCAGCACCATGCCCGCCAGCACCGGCGCGAGCATGCCACCCAGGGTTAGCACGGCCGTGAACGCCAGGAACAGCAAGACCGCCAGCACCACCGCTTCTTCATCGGAGAAGTAGCGCTGCACCCAGTCGCGAAGCACTTTGAACATTGACGATCCTTGGTAAAGACTCAGGCCTTGCGCAGCCAGTAGGTGTAGGTGCCGGCCTCGGCCGTTTCCTGCAGCAGGGTATGACCGGCCAACGTGGCGAAAGTGCGGAAGTCGCGCTGCGAGCCGGTGTCGGTGGCGATCACCTTGAGCACCGCGCCGCTGGCCAGGCGGTTGAGCTCCATCTTGGCCTTGAGCAGCGGCAAAGGGCAATTCAGCCCGCTGGCGTCGAGTACGGCGTCGCAGGTCAGGGTGTCACTCATTGCAGGATCTCCAAAGGCATTGCCAGACTGCTTGTTGGCAGGGCTGCCTAGAATAGCGCCACTGGTCGCCAACGTGTGAGCCCGCTACAGTAGCTATCTTTGACACCGACGCGAGCTTCGTGCATGAAACTACTGCGCCCTACCCTGCTGACGCTGGCCTGCCTGTTGGCCCTCCCCGGCCATGCTGACGACCTGCCATCACTGGGTGACGCCAGCTCCGCGATCGTCTCACCGCAGCAGGAACACCAGCTCGGCCGCGCCTGGCTGAGCCTGTTGCGCGGCCAGGTCAACCAGCTCAACGACCCGCAACTCAAGGACTATGTCGAAACCAGCGTGTACAAGCTGGCCGAGACCAGCCAGCTGCAGGACCGGCGCCTGGAGTTCATCCTCATCGACAGCCGCGAGCTCAACGCCTTCGCTGCGCCCGGGGGCATTGTGGGGGTCAACGGCGGGCTGTTCCTCAACGCACAGACGGAAGGCGAATACGCCTCGGTGCTGGCGCACGAACTGGCGCACTTGTCGCAACGCCACTTCGCCCGCGGCGTCGAGGCCCAGCAACGCATGCAACTGCCGATGATGGCAGCGCTGCTGGCCGGGATCGTACTGGCGGCGGGGGGCGCTGGCGACGCCGGCATCGGCATGATTGCCGGCACCCAGGCGGCGGCCATTCAGGAGCAGCGCCGGTTCTCGCGGCAAAATGAGCAGGAAGCGGACCGCATCGGCATCCTGAACCTGGAAAAGGCCGGCTACGACCCACGCAACATGCCAACCATGTTCGAGCGCCTGGCCCGCCAGTATCGCTATGACGCCAAGCCACCGGAATTTCTGCTGACTCACCCGGTGACCGAGTCGCGGATCGCCGACACCCGCAACCGCGCCGACCAGGCGCCACCGGGCGGTATCGAAGACAGCGCACGCTACCAGCTGATTCGCGCCCGCGTGGCGCTTATCTACGAAGGCATCCCAGGGCTGGCGGCCAAGCGCTTCCGTGCCCAGCTCGACGAAGACCCCAAACTCGATGCTGCACGCTATGGCCTGGCCCTGGCGCAGATCAAGGGCGGCCAGCTGAACGAAGCGCGGGAAATGCTCAAGCCGCTACTGGCCAAGGCGCCCAACGACATCACCTACAACCTGGCGCAGATTGACCTGGACATCACCAACAATCGCCTGGCCGATGCCCAGCAGCGCGCCGAGCGCATGCAGCAGCTATACCCCGGCAACTACCCGCTGAAACAAGTGCGCGCCGATTTGCTGGTCAAGCTGAACAAGCCTGCCGAAGCCGAGAAAGTGCTGGACGAGCTGGTGAAAAGCCGGCCGGATGATCCGGACGTGTGGTACGACATGGCCGAGGTGCGCGGTTTGTCGGGCAATACCATCGGCTTGCACCGGGCGCGGGCAGAGTACTTCACCTTGGTGGGGGACTTTGACCAGGCGATCCAGCAGCTGGATTACGCCAAGCGCCGGGCCGGCGGGAATTTCCCGCTGGCTTCGCAGATTGACCAGCGCCAACGCGAGATCATGGAGCAGCAGCGCATGGTCCGGGACATGATGGGGCGCTGAGCCCCGGGGCGGCCGTGGGGCACGATCGGGCTGCTGTGCAGCAGCCCCCGGCCATTACGCCGCGTCGTGTTTGCTGACCGGCTGCTGGATGAACCGCAACATCCACTCGCCCACCAGGTCGCCCTGGTGCTCGCTGGCCAGGCTGGCCACCGCCTTCTGGTACACCTCGTCGCCCAGGTATTCCTGGCGCGCATCGAGCAGCGCGCGGGAGTAGTCGTGGACAAACTCCGGGTGGCCCTGGAAGCACAGCACCTGGTCGCGGATGTGATACGCCGCATTCGGGCAGAAATCGCTGGAGGCAATGACCGTGGCGCCTTCCGGCAGTTCGGTCACCTGGTCCTGGTGGCTGATCAGCAAGGTCAGCTCCGACACCTCAGGGTCCATCCACGGGGCGTGCGCCGCCAGCGAGTAGCGGTGAATGCCCACGCCCCAGCCCTTGTCGGCACGCTCGGCCTTGCCACCCAGGGTCAACGCAAGCAGCTGGTGGCCAAAACACACACCCAGCAATTTCTCGCCACGCGCGTAAAGCTTCAACAGGTAGGCCTTCAGCGTCTGGATCCAGGCATCGGTACCAAACGAGTCTGCCTTGCTGCCCGTGACCAGGTAGGCATCGAACACTTCGCTGTCGGCGGGGTAATCGCCGTTCATCACGTTGTACACACGAAACTCTGCGGCAATCGGCTGTCGCGAGAACAGCTGCTCGAACATCCTGCCGTAGCCCTGGTATTGCGCCGTCAATTCCGGCCGCAGAACATCGGTCTCAAGGATGCAGATGCGTAACGACATAGGATTAGTCCTGAACGACATGGGTGGGAATCTGCTGTAGAGCCTGACGCGAAAGGCACGTACAAGCAAGTAGGCGGCACTGACGAACGGTCACATTTTGTCGGCGCCCTATGGATGGCTGCGCCACCGTCTAGCGAGAGCATGCTAGCGAGATGGCACATGGCCTCATAGCCATGAGGCCTGAAAGTCTCGACTACTAGAACAAAGAGTTCTCGAACATGGATAACGCACGCCCTACTGTTGGTTGTATATCCACTCATAAAAGGCAGGCAGTTAAGGCGCCACACCACGCTATTGCGATCGACCCGAAGCGCGACAAGGAAGCCAACGGGTACTCAGGAATAACAACAAGAAGGCGGTCCGCCATGTTCAGACATTCGAAAATACGCCAAGCCGGGCTTATTTTATTCGCCACTACATTGCTGCTGATCGTGCCGAACCTGACACGGTTGTTCGGCTGACTGCAGCAGTGGCGTCTACGGGCAGTACGCAGGTAACCTGCTGGCCTCTCTGGTCGGAGTGTACCCATGCGCCATTGCCTTGCCCTGCTTGCGCTGCTGCTGAGCCTGCCACTGTCGGCGGCACAACTGCACCTTGAACTCGGCGCTACCCAGCGCCAGTGGAGCAGCGACGAACTGCTCAGCCACCCGCAAGCGCAGACCATCCGCATCGAGCAGGACGTAGCCTACAACCGCCCCATGCAGTACCGGGCGGTGCCGTTGGCTGCACTGTTGCCTGGCGTTACCGCCAGCGACCACCTGCAGGCGGTGGCACTGGACGGTTTTGCCGCAGAAATGCCCGCTGCGCCGCTGTTGCAGAAAGGCCCGGCGCAGGCCTGGCTAGCCGTGGAAGACCCCAACCAACCTTGGCCACCGCTGGGTGCAGGCAAACCTGGCGCAGGGCCGTTCTACCTGGTGTGGACAGCAGCGCAGGCCGGCGGTATACGTCCGGAGCAATGGCCGTTCCAGATCGCCACCTTGCGCCAGCTCGCCCCGGTAGCCCAGCGGTACCCGGCACTGCTGCCCGACCCGACGCTACCCGCCGACAGCCCCGTACGCCAGGGCTTTGCCCTGTTCCAGCAAAACTGCATGGCCTGCCACCGCCTGAACGGTGCGGGGGATGCGCAGGTTGGGCCGGACTTGAATGTGCCGCACAACCCCACCGAATACTTTCAGCCGGGTTATTTGCGCATGTTGATCCGCGACCCGCAAAGCCTGCGGCAGTGGCCACAGGCGAAGATGCCGGGCTTTGCCGAAAGCGTGCTGAGCGACAAGGAACTGGATGCGCTGCTGGGCTATTTGCAGCATATGGCCAAGCGCAAGCGTTAGTGGCTGCTTAGGGTAAACCCGCCCCTGCCTGGCGCGGGTGTGCCTGAGATGATGGCCACGCAGGGCTGCTAGGCCGTGAGCCGCTCGTGCTTGACCCCCCAACCCTCCACCTCGCCGCCATAGGGCGTCACCAACTGCTCGAAGGCCTCTTCAAAGTCGCCAATCCCACAATAGGTGGCATACATGACCTTGCTCAGTTCCAGGTGCCAGCCACCGTCGCCCTCCTTCACCTGGGCATTGAGCGATTCGCCGCGAAACTGCCTGGCAGCACGGCGCGCCCCGGCTTCGTCGGGGAATACGGCATAGAACTCGATGGGGTGGATCTGGGTGAAGTCGAAACCGCCTGCTTTCATCTGGCGCAGGACGTTGCTGCTGATATCGTCGTTCTGGCTGCTCATGAAACGTCCTCCTGAATAATGCAATGGATAGACTTTCCGTGCTACTGCGCACCTGCCGGCAGCGGCCGGGCAGTACGAGCTGATGCAAGACGCGAATGTATGCGGTGCCAGCCCGCATATTAGGCGAGCACCTGCTGACAGCGTAGCGCCTGCCAAGGCACCACGCAAACGTGTGGGTTAGGGCTGTTCCTCAATGCTTTTGATCATTACGCCGCTGTGCTCACGCAGCCAGCGTGCAGTGGGGGAAATGCTGCGGTCCTGGAAGTCGTTGAGGTCCAGCTCGGCCATTACCGGAAACAGGTGAGAACGAATGGCCCTCGCCGCCTCTTCCTCGCTAGGACGATGCTCGGCTTTCAACACCAGAGTGGACGGTTCGCCCTTCTGGTCGGCAAAAATGACTTCCCACTCTTTCATCTAACGGACCCTCTGAGTCAAGGAACACAGGGTGTGTGTTACGCCTGAACAACTGACCTTGGGGCAGGGAGAATGTTCAGTAGGATGAAAGCGGCAGGCGTCGAAACGTGGGGCCCCCATCGCGACCCAGGGCCGCCCGCAGGGGTAGCGCCAGCACGAAGCTGGCGCAGCCACTGTGGCAGCGGGTGACCCGCGAGCTTTTACTTCGGCGTGCCGTGCACCACACCGGCGGTGTTGTCCAGCAGGCTCTTGGTGGCGGTCTGGATGTACGCTTCAAGCTGCTTGAGCAATTGCGGCTGGTCGGGGCTTTCGATCAGCTCGGCCTTGAACTCGCTGCCCAACTGGTAGCGGTACATGCGCGGGGTCATGTCCTTGGACTCGATCAGAATGCGGTCGCCCTGTACCAGGCCGACGATCTGTTCGCTGCCCGACGGCTTGATCATGCCCACGCCCTGGTCGCCCTCAGGCAGGTTGAGCAGGTCGCGCCCCCAGCACTGGTGGCGGGCCTTGCCACCCAGGCGGCCCATGATGGTCGGCACGATGTCGACCTGGGTGCCCACGGTGTGGTTGACCGCACCGAACTTCTCCTGAATGCCCGGGGCAATCAGCAGCAGCGGCACATTGAAACGGCCCAGGTCCAGCTCGGTGACCTGCTGGTGGTTGCCGAAACCGTGGTCGCCAACGATCACGAACAGGGTGTCCTTGAAGTACGGCTCTTTGCGCGCCTTCTCGAAGAACTGGCCCAGCGCCCAGTCCGAATAACGCATGGCGGTCAGGTGCTCGTCCAGGCGGCCCTGGCCGGTCACCTTCTCGACGGGCAGGTCTTTGGGCAGCGCATACGGGGTGTGGTTGGACAGGGTCTGCAGCAACGCATAGATCGGCTTCTTGCCGTCGTGCTTGGCCAGCTCCTCGTTGCCGCGGTCGAACATGTCCTGGTCGGACACGCCCCAGGTGGGGTCAGAGAACACCGGGTTGACGAAGTCGTTGCGGCCAATGAAGGTGGTCATGCCCTGGTTGCCGAAGAACCCGGACTGGTTGTCCCAGGCGAAGTCGCCGTTGTAGACGTAGACGTCGTCGTAGTCACGGGCGCTGAGCAGGGCTGGCAGGCCCGACAGCTTGTGGCCGCCTTCCGGGGTTTGCATCAGGTATTCGAAGCCCGGCAGGTTGGGGAAGCAGGCCATGGTGGCAAACATGCCCTGGTGGGTGTGCGTGCCGTTGGAGAAGAAGCGGTCGAACAGCAGGCCCTCTTTGGCCAGCTTGTCGAAGTACGGGGTGATGTTGTTCGGGCTACCCAGCGCACCGACCGAGTGGCCGGCAAAGCTTTCCATCAGGATCACCACCACGTTCTTGACCGGCAGGGTGCGCTCGGCCGGCGGCAGGAAGTCGCGGCGCACGGCAGCTTCGTCGGCATCGACCAGGGTGTCGTTCGGCGTCAGCAATTGCTTGCGCACGGTTTCGGTGGCCAGGCCCTGCTCCAGTACCGGCTTCCAGATGTTGGCGCGGTCTTCGCCGAAGCGGCTCTTGGCGGCGTCGATCAGGGTCAGGGTGCCGTTCAGGCCCAGCTGGTTGACGAAGTTGGAGTCGGTGGTGAACGCATCGCCCCAGCGCATCGGCGGGCCTTGGCGTAGCGTGCCACGGGCGGCGACCACGGCCACCAGCAAGACCACCATGAACACGGCCAGGCGGTTGTACCACGGCGCCACGCGTTGTGCGCCCTGGCCCCGGGTGATGCGGTCGATGCCCTTGAACAGCAGGCTCAGCAGCCAGGTGCCGAAGGCCCAGGCCAACAGATAGCGCACCACCGGGAAGCCGTACCAGAGCATGCTCAGTACGGTTTTCGGGTCTTCCTTGATGTACTGGAAGACCAGGCCGTTGAGGCGCTGGTGGAACTCGCGGTAGAAGTCCATTTCCATCAGGCCAAGGAACATCACCACGCTGGAGGTGAGTGTCAGCCAGAAACGGAACACTCCTCGCCGGGCCATGGCCCAGGGGCTGAGCATGGCCAGCAACAGCGGAATGCTGAGGTACACCACCACCCGCAGGTCGAAGCGCAAGCCATTGATGAAGCCTTCGGCGACGGTGGAGTAAGGGGTATCGCCGACCATATCGCTGTTGTAGACCAACAGCGCCAGGCGCACGAGGCTGAGCATCAGCATGATCACCAGGCCGCTGAGCAGCGTGTAGGCCAGGTGGGATTTCAGGGTGGGCGAGAACGGTGCTCGCGCGCCCCGTTGCTTCAAGGCGTCCGTGTTAGCCATGAATGGGAAGGTCCTAGGATTGCGGGTTGCGAAGAGGGCGCTGGCACTGGGCCAACGCAGCATTGTGCGGGTGCGGATTCTGTTTAAACCAATGTGAAAATTTTGTCACGGGTGTATTGCCGTTCATTTGGGCTGTAGGAGCGGCCTCGCGTCGCGATGGGGCGCAAAGCGGCCCCAAAAATGTATGCCACTGTGCACGTTCAGGGCCGCTACGCGCCCCATCGCGACGCGAGGCCGCTCCTACAGGGGGCATGGAGCGGTCAGATCCGCACATTCCCCCGCGGCCCGGCGATGGCCCAGATCACCAGCCCCACCACGGGCAGCAGTGCGATCAGCAGAATCCACAACACCTTGCTGCCCACCTCGCTGCCGCTCTTGATCACGTTGAGGATGGCCCAGATATCCAGCGCCAGAATGATCAGCCCAACCAGGCTGTTGAATGTCGACCCCATGCTTTGACTCCCTTTCAAAGGCTGTGCTGCACAGCATAGTCAGCTATCACGGCAATAGAAGGGAATCCTTGGCGGTGGCGGCAGGTCCCTGAGTAAACTGCCAGCAGCCATTGAACCGAGGTCCGCATGCCCGTCGCACAGCCGCAAAGCCCTACCCCACCCTCGCTGCGCAACGCCTGGCGCCAACAGGTCGTGAATGCCCCGTGGCTCAGCGCCGGGCTGGCGCTGAGCCTGCTGGCGGTCTGTGCATTGCTGGCGGCCAGCTTCTGGAACGCGGTGAACGGCGACCATGCCGACAACCTGCACCTGGCGCTGCTGGGCGGGTTGTCGGGGTTCGGCGCCACGGCACTGGGGGCAGTGCTGGCGGTGGTGCTGCGCGATGTGAGCGCACGCACCCAGGACGTGATGCTGGGCTTCGCCGCCGGCATGATGCTGGCAGCCAGTTCGTTTTCGCTGATTCTGCCGGGGCTGGACGCCGCCCGCGAAATCACCGGCAGCGGCCCGGCGGCGGCGTTCACCGTGGTGCTGGGCATGGGCCTGGGCGTGCTACTGATGCTAGGCCTGGACCGCTTCACCCCGCACGAGCATGAAAGCACCGGCCCGTGTGGCCCCGATGCCGAGCGCATCAACCGGGTGTGGCTGTTCGTGCTGGCGATCACCTTGCACAACCTGCCAGAGGGCATGGCGATTGGCGTGAGCTTTGCCAACGGCGACCTGAACATCGGCCTGCCGCTGACCAGCGCCATTGCCATCCAGGATATTCCCGAAGGCCTGGCCGTGGCGCTGGCCTTGCGCGCTACCGGCTTGTCGAACTTCAAGGCTGCGCTGGTGGCCATTGGTTCGGGGCTGATGGAACCGCTGGGGGCGGTGATCGGGCTCGGCATCTCGACCGGCTTCGCCCTCGCCTACCCCATCAGCATGGGCCTGGCGGCGGGGGCGATGATCTTCGTGGTCAGCCACGAAGTGATCCCCGAAACACACCGCAACGGGCACCAGACGGCGGCGACCCTGGGGTTGATGGGTGGGTTTGCCGTCATGATGTTTCTGGATACCGCGCTGGGCTGAAGTTTTGGGTTGGCTGTACAGGCCCTCAGGCATGCACGGCAACTTTCAGCGCTTCAAGGGCTGGCTCGACCTTGATCCCCAGCTCCGCGCCCAGTTCCAGCACCCGCGCCAGGTCGTGCTGGCCCACCATCACCATCTGCAGCTCGTCATCCAGCAATTGGCTGAAGTTCAGCAGCACATAACCGCCGGCCTCCTTGTTCAGCGCGCCCATCTGCACCTGAATGCGGTTCAAGGCAGTCAGCGGCTCGGTGCGGGCCAGTTGTTTGGGCTTGAGGGTGAACGGCACGCTGTTGTCGAACGAGTCGCTGATCTGCTGGAACAGCGCCAGGTAGCTGTCGGCCTGGAACACCACGGTGTCCGGCAGGCTGCCCAGCACCACCCATTCGCCCAGCGGGATCGGGAAGGTGTCGTCGTAGTTGATATCAGGGTTGGCGGCGAGGAACGCGGCCGGGTCGGCGTAAGCCTGAGCGGCCTCGTCGGCGATGCGCTCGATGTCGGCCTCGCGCATGCAGCCAGCACCAATGAGGCTGATGAATTCGAGCAACTGAGTTTTCATGAGGGGGGCCTGCGGCGGGTGAAAGTCGCCAAGGATAGCCGCAAATGCCCCCAGGCCGTTAGCCGGCCTGCACTTGCAGGCGTGCTGCCGTATCCACCGCGCCCATGGTGCGCGCGGCCATCAGCGCGGTGGCCCCGCGGGCGTCCTGGCGCGCCGGGTCGGCGCCCTCGGCCAACAGGTAATCGAGGATCTCGCAGCGGTTGAACATGGCCGCCAGCATCAGCGCCGTGCGCCCATCCTGGGCCGCTGCGTCTACCGGCACGCCGTGCTCGAGCAATAGGCGGATCATTGCCAGGTCACCCTTGAAGGCGGCACCGGCTATCGGCAACTGGCCGTTGTCGTTGGCAATCAGCGGGTCGGCGCCGTGGGCCAGCAGCACACGCACTGCGTCGTGGTGACCGTGGTAGCTGGCCAGCATGACCAGGGTGTCCCCTTTGTGGTTACGCAGGTTGGCCGGCAGGCCGCTGGCGAGCAAGCGCTCGAGCATCTCGGCATCGCCCTGGCGGGCTCGTTCGAACACCTGCTCGGCAAAGGCTGCTGTTTCGTCATCGGTCATGGTGGCGTGTGCGGCTTGGCTGGTCATCGGGAACCTCCTTGCGTAAATGATTGCCCAAGTGTTTGTCAGGCACGCAATTACGGTCAAAGGTTCATATTCTATTGCGCCGATAGCCAACGCCCGCTTCGTGCAAATTGCACTGTGCAAAATGCACGACCTTGCAAGCTGCACGGAAGCGCTTCTGCAAAAGCATCGCAAGCCACTGAATTTAAAGGACTTTCCATGAATTCAGATTCTGGCACGGTCACTGCAACTACCTACTCATGTCTGCCACACAACAGCCAGGAGTTGCTATGGACCTTATTCAGCAAAAATTCGTTTCGGTATTTTCGGCCTACGAAGTGACCACCCAGGCTCGCCCGGACGGCGGCGTCCTGCTGACCCTGCGTGCGGCTGATGGCAAAGTGACCCGACGCGTACTGACCTATGGGCAATTGCACAGCGCTGAGCAGCTGTCGTGGGCCATCAGTGCCATCCGCCGGGACCTGGCTGAACAGGCCAGTGAGCTGCCGGTGATCTCGATGCTGCAGAGCCAGCAACGGTTTGCCTTGCCGACCTACCGCTGAATGCTGTGGAGATAACACAGCCCTAGGGTCTGCGTAGTCGAGCGGGGAACTTGTGTGGGAGCGGGCGTGCCCGCGAAGAATCCAGTGACATGGCTGGCACCGGCTACACCGGTGTTCGCGGGCATGCCCGCTCCCACAAAAAGTCCGGTGCAGGCATTACAACTCGTCAATGCCCAGAAATGCCCGCGCACTCACATCTCCGGTGAACCTCGCCTGCGCCCCCTGCTCGCTGCCGTACAAACGCAAGGCCAGGCAGAACGGCGCCTCACCTAGCTCCACCCAGCGCCGCGTGCCAGCCGGCACGTGCAATTGATCGCCTTTCTCGCACAACACCGAATACACCCACTCGCCCACCCGCAGCCCCACTTGCGCGCGCCCGCTGATTACGGCGAAAACCTCGTCGGCGTCATGCAAGTGTTCATCGCGCACATCAACCTGCGCCAGGTCCTGGCCGTCACGGTTGAGCAGTACGAATGCCTTGCTGCCCTGCGCGGTCATCAGCTGGTCCAGGTACGCGCGGCACGCCGCCAAAACCTCGTCCTGCGCAGTGCCTGGGCGCACCCGCACACCAGGTTCGGCATGCTCGAAACGCACGCCGTGTTCAGCCAGGGTTGCGGCGATGTCATCGTGGTGGGTCAACACTTTGTGCGGCAATGCCGGGCTGGCGGTGTGGAAAACGCTGAGAATGCTCATCAGGGGCGGGTCCTGGTCGGTTGCGAACAAAGGCCAATGATAACGGCTGCAGCCAAGGCTGCGGCACTGGCCATACCAAAGGTGAAGCTGGGCCCCAGCAGTTTCCAGCTGTAACCCGAATACAAAGCCCCCAACGCGCCGCCGGTACCCGACAGCGCGGCGTAGAAAGCCTGGCCCTGGCCCTGCTGGCGAGCGCCGAAGCTGGCCTGCACGAACGCGATGCTGGCGGCGTGGAAACAGCCGAACGTGGCCGCATGCAGCAGTTGGGCGAAAACCAGCACCGCCGGCTCGGCCGCCAAGTTGCCCAACAGCAGCCAGCGCACGCCGGCCAGCAGGAAACTGGCCAGCAACACACGTTGCACGCTGAAACGGGCGAACAGGCGGCTCATGCCCATGAACATCAACACCTCGGCCACCACCCCCAGTGCCCACAGCAAACCGATGGCGCCACGGCTGTAGCCCAGGTGTTCCAGGTGCAGGGTAAGGAAGGTGTAGTACGGGCCGTGGCTGAGCTGCATCAGCGCCACGCAGGCATAGAAGGCGATCACCCCGGGCGCACGCAGTTGGCGCAGGAAGCCGCCGGCAGCGCTGCGCTCGCCCTGCTCCACCGGCTGGGCATTGGGCACCCACAGGCTGGCGGCGACGATACCGCCCATGATGATGACCAGCGCCAGCGGGTAGATGTCCAGGCTCAGCCACTCGAATACACGGCCCAACCCCACCACGGTGAGGATGAAGCCGATCGAGCCCCACAGGCGCACCTGGCTGTAGCGTGCCGTTTGCCCATGCAGGTGGGCCAGGGTGATGACCTCGAACTGCGGCAGTACCGCGTGCCAGAAGAACGCATGCAGGGCCATTACCAGCGCCAGCCAGGCGTAGCTTTTGCCGAAGAACACCAGGGAGAAGCTGGCCAGCGTGCACAGCGCACCCAGGCGCACGATCAGCAGGCGCTGACCGCTGCGGTCGCCCAGCCAGCCCCACAGGTTGGGGGCAATGCAGCGCATCAGCATAGGGATGGCCACCAGCTCGCCGATGCGCGCCGGGCTAAAGCCCAGGTGGTCGAAGTAAAGGGCCAGGAACGGCGCGGTGGAACCGAGCAGGGCGAAATAGAACAGGTAGAAGCTGGACAGGCGCCAGTAAGGGATGGGTTGCATGAGGTGGCCTTGTTGGGGGCCTGTAGCGGCCCTATCGCTGGCAAGCCAGCTCCCACAGGGATCGCATCAGGGCTGACAGGTATTTGTCAGAAGATATGCAGCGCCTGTGAGAGCGAGCGCCGCCCGCGCGGCGCATCGCGAGCTGCGCTCGCTCCTACGTTTGTTGCGGGCCAATTATGCCTGTGGGATTTGTGCGCGAACACCTTGGCGCATACCTCAATATCGCGCCGTACAAACAAGGCGGTCGCGCGCACCCGGCACAGGGGTTACTGGCCCGAAACAAACGCAGGAGCGAGCGCAGCTCGCGATGCGCCGCGCGGGCGGCGCTCGATCTCACAGGCGCTGAAGATACTGCGGCTACCCTTGCCAAAAACCATAGAATCTCCCACAGGCGGCCCACAATGTTCTGGTTTGTGGTGACCCTGTGGGAGCTGGCTTGCCAGCGATGGGGCCGGTGCAGGCAGATCAGCGCTGGCCCAGCACCGGGGTAGCCACCTCCACATCGGCATTTTGCGCACGGTGGCGCAGCAGGTGGTCCATCAGGGCAATGGCCATCATCGCTTCGGCGATCGGCGTGGCACGAATACCCACGCACGGGTCGTGGCGGCCTTTGGTGATCACCTCGACCGGGTTGCCATCCACGTCGATGGAACGCCCCGGGGTGGTGATGCTGGACGTCGGCTTCAGCGCCAGGTGGGCCACGATGGGCTGCCCCGAGGAAATGCCACCCAGAATGCCGCCGGCATTGTTGCTGAGGAAGCCTTCAGGGGTCAGCTCGTCACGGTGCTCGGTGCCCCGCTGGGCCACGCTGGCGAAACCGGCGCCGATTTCAACGCCCTTGACCGCGTTGATGCTCATCAGCGCGTGGGCCAGTTCGGCGTCGAGGCGGTCGAAAATCGGCTCGCCCAGGCCAGGCATCACGCCTTCGGCAACCACGGTGATCTTGGCGCCCACCGAATCCTGGTCACGGCGCAGTTGGTCCATGTACGCCTCCAGCTCCGGCACCTTGTCTGGGTCGGGGCTGAAGAAGGCATTCTGCTCCACCGATTCCCAGGTTTTGAACGGGATTTCGATCGGCCCCAGCTGGCTCATGTAGCCGCGCACGGTGATGCCCTGGCTGGCCAGGAACTTCTTGGCGATGGCACCGGCGGCCACGCGCATGGCGGTTTCGCGGGCCGAGCTGCGGCCGCCGCCGCGGTAATCGCGCAGGCCGTACTTGTGGTGGTAGGTGTAGTCGGCGTGGGCCGGGCGGAACAGGTCCTTGATAGCGGAGTAGTCCTTCGACTTCTGGTCGGTGTTGCGGATCAACAGCCCAATCGAGCAACCGGTGGTGCGCCCTTCGAATACGCCGGACAGAATCTCCACCTCGTCGGCTTCCTGGCGCTGAGTGGTGTGCCGGCTGGTGCCGGGCTTGCGCCGGTCCAGGTCGTGCTGCAGGTCGGCGAGGGAAATTTCCAGGCCCGGTGGGCACCCGTCGACAATGGCGACCAACGCCGGGCCGTGGCTTTCGCCAGCGGTGGTGACAGTGAACAGCTTGCCGTAGGTATTGCCGGACATGGACGCTCCGCGAGATCTGCCTGAAATGGACGAAAGCGGCAGTATACAGATGGTTTGATCGCCTGTGCTGGCCCTTTCGCGGGCACGCCCGCTCCCACAGATATCACCCTGTGGGAGCGGGCATGCCCGCGAAGAGGCCAAACCTGCCAAGCCCCCCAGAACCTTCCCCAAAACATTGGGTCAAACCCACATCTCCCCATGTAGTACCGCATGATGTCGCGCCTTGTCGCCTTGTTCCTCTTGCTGTGCACCGGCCTGGCCCAGGCCGCCGCACCCACCGTGCTGCAACGCCCCATCGACCTCGACACCGGCCAGGGCGTGCTGCACGGCAGTTTGCTGCTGCCGCAGCAAGCCACACCGCCGCCGGTGGTGCTGATCATTGCCGGCTCTGGCCCTACCGACCGTGACGGCAACAACCCGGCCTCGGGCAGGGTCGACAACCTCAAGCGCCTGGCCCTGCTGCTGGCCAACGAACACATTGCCAGCGTGCGCTACGACAAGCGTGGCGTGGCTGCCAGCCAGCCTGCCGCACCCGATGAGCGGGACCTGAGCGTGGAGCGCTATGTGGCCGACGTGGTCGCCTGGAGCCACAAGCTCAAGGCCGACCCGCGCTTTGGCCCGCTGATCCTGATCGGCCACAGTGAAGGTGCGCTGATTGCCAGCCTGGCCGCCGAACAGGCCGGGGCCAGCGCCGTGATTACCCTGGCCGGCAGCGGCCGGCCAATGGCCGACGTGTTGCGCGAGCAGCTGGCCCAGCGCCTGCCGCCGGCGCAACTGGCCGGTGGCAGCGCCCTGCTCGACCGCCTGCAGGCCGGGCAAACCAGCCTGGACGTGCCGGCACCGCTGCGCCAGGTGTTCCGCCCTAGTGTGCAGCCCTACCTGATTACCCTGTTCCGGCAAAACCCCGCCGCCGCCTTCGCCCGCCTGCCGATGCCGGCGCTGATCGTGCAGGGGCGCAACGATGTGCAGGTGGACGTGGCCGACGCCGAACGGCTCAAGGCAGCCAAGCCGGATGCGCAGTTGGTGTTTATCGACGGCATGAACCACATGCTGCGTATCAGCCCCAAAGACATGAGCCAGCAACGCGACAGCTACCTCAACCCTGAGTTACCCCTGGCCCGCGAACTGGGTGAGCGAATCGTGACCTTCATCCAGCATTTGCCTTCGGCCTGAGGCAACGGCCTCAGGTCTGCGGCCTGCCTGCCGATACAGCAGGCATAGCCGAGGACCAGCCCCGATGACCATTGCCCCCGCCGCCGCAGAGCCGGCCGAAGAGCCCCAGGACAACCCCGCCCAGCCCTGGGCCGACCTGCCGGTCGAACACTTCCAGCTATTGCGCCTGGCCGCGCTGCCCACCGACCGCAGCACCGGCGCCCGGCCGCTGCGCTTTGTGCAGTTCGGCTATGCCGAGCGCCATGACAAGGCCCACAGCCTGCTGCGCATGGAGATCCAGTTGCCTGGGCAGAAGGTACACAAGGAACAGAACCGCCTGGACATCCGCGTGGACCATGCCGAACGCCGGGTGCGTATCGGCAACGCCCAGGGCTTGCAGCTGGAGCCGGTCAACCGCGGCATCGGCCGCTTCCTGCTGGCCCAGGCCGCGCAGTGGTTGCAGCGCAAATGGTCGCATTACCAGGTCGAGGGCATGCCCTTGCCGAACAAGGACGCGCTGAACGAAGACTCGCGCCTGCGCCGTGACCACTGCCTGCGTGGGGTGGGCATTGAGGTGGAATACGAAGACGCCCAGCACCTGAAAGGCCGCACCGTGGAAATGCCTGTGGGGCAGTTGAAAGCAGCCTGGAGCAATGAACGGCTGCAACGGGTGGCTATTCTTGACGCCGCCAGCTTGCTGCAGCAGGCAGACCAGCAGTTGCAGGAAAAAGACGCACAGCTGCGCGAGCGTGATGAGCGGGTGGCCAAGTACCAGCGTGAAGATGGCGGGCTGCGCTTTACCATTACGTGCCTGGTGGCGTTTGCGGTGTTTCAGGCGGGGCTGCTGATCTGGATCGCAACCCGTTAAGACCGCGTTGCCTGTTTCCCGGGCTTGCCCGCCCCCACAAGGACCGGTGATATACCTGTGGGAGCGGGCGTGCCCGCGAATGGGCTGCAAAGCAGCCCCGTTCGGAATCAGACGCGGCCCTTGAACAGCTCCTGGTGCTGGCGGCACTGCTCAGCGGTCAGCATGAACACCCCATGCCCGCCGCGCTCGAACGCCAGCCAGGCAAAGTCCACCTCGGGGTACAGCGCCTCCACATGCACCTGGCTGTTACCCACTTCGACAATCAGCAAGCCTTTTTCGGTGAGGTGGTCGGCCGCTTCGGCCAGCATGCGCCGCACCAGGTCCAGCCCATCATTGCCACAGGCCAGGCCCAGCTCCGGCTCGTGGTGGTACTCGGCCGGCATGTCGTCGAAGTCTTCGGCGTCGACATACGGCGGGTTGGACAGGATCAGGTCGAAGCGCTGCCCCGGCAAGCCGGCAAAACCGTCGCCCTGCACGGTGTACACACGGGCGTCCAGGCCATGGCGCTCGATGTTCTGGTTGGCCACTTCAAGGGCCTGGAACGACAGGTCGGCCAGCACCACTTCGGCCTCGGGGAACACGTCGGCGGCAACGATGCCGATGCAGCCCGAACCGGTGCACAGGTCCAGAATGCGTGCCGGCTCGTTGGCCAACCACGGCTCGAAGCGCTTTTCGATCAGCTCGCCAATGGGTGAGCGCGGCACCAGCACGCGCTCGTCGACAATGAACGACATGCCGCAGAACCAGGCCTCGCCCAACAGGTAGGCAGTTGGCACGCGCTCTTCGATACGGCGCTTGAGCAGGTGCTGCAGGCGCACCCGCTCGTCGTCTTCGAGCATGCAGTCCAGGTAGCTGTCGGCCACCTCCCATGGCAGGTGCACCGCACCCAGCACCAGCAGACGGGCTTCGTCCCAGGCATTGTCGGCACCATGGCCGAAGAACAGGTCATGCTCATGGAAGCGGCTGACTGCCCAGCGGATGTAGTCGCGCAGGGTGCGCAGGCGGGATGTGATCACGGGGTACTCCTAATTCAGAACGGACAAAAGTCTAACAGCCTGGGGCACAGATTTGTTCCATCGCAGCGTTGCCGGGCTAGCCACAGGCCAGTAACCATGCCACTTGCGTTGTCAACCATTCCCATTGGCGCCAATGCAGGGGAGAATAGGTGCACAAAAGCCCTACCAAGGAGCCCTTGATGTCCGTTCCAACCACGATGTTCCGCCTCACTGGCCGCGATTACCCGCCGGCCAAGCTGAGCCACGCCAGCCTGATCATCATCGATGCGCAAAAGGAGTACCTCAGTGGGCCCCTGCAGTTGTCGGGCATGGACGAGGCCGTGGCCAACATCGCCAGGTTGCTCGACGCCGCGCGCAAAAGCGGCCGTCCGATCATCCATGTTCGCCACCTGGGCACGGTGGGTGGCCGTTTCGACCCACAGGGGCCCGCTGGCCAGTTCATTCCAGGGCTGGAGCCGCTGGAGGGCGAAATCGTCATCGAAAAACGCATGCCCAATGCCTTCAAGAACACCAAGCTGCACGAAACGCTGCAGGAACTGGGGCACCTGGACCTGATCGTGTGCGGTTTCATGAGCCATTCCAGCGTCAGCACCACCGTGCGCCGCGCCAAAGACTATGGTTACCGGTGCACACTGGTAGAAGACGCTTCGGCGACCCGCGACCTGGCGTTCAAGGACGGGGTTATACCGGCCGCGCAGATTCACCAGTGCGAAATGGCCGTGATGGCCGACAACTTCGCTTGCGTGGCCCCAACCGCCAGCCTGATCTGAGGCCCTGGCACGACCGCCCGGCAGCCGGGCGGAACCCAAGGGGCGGCGGCAGGTCGAATTCCGGATATCCACAGAGGAGAGCGGAATGAAGCTCAAAGGCAGTTTCGACGCCAAGCGCCTGCGCCCGCGCCAACCGCGTAACTGGGGCGCCCGCCTGGCGGCCGGGCTGTCCGCCCTGCTGGCGACCCTGGGCGTACTGCTGGCCATGGCCGGCATCGCCGGCTTGCTCGGCAACTACCCTGCCCTGCAGGAACTCAACGCCAACAAGGCGTTGTCCAGCATCGTTACCGTGGCTGGTTTGCTGCTGCTGTGGCTGGGCGTGCGCTTGTGGCGGCGCAGCCGCATTCGCCTGCGGCGCGGGCGTGAGCTAAACCTGTCGCCGCACCTGATGAAGAAGCATGATTGAGGGTTTTGTATTGGCTGCATAAAGCCCCCACAGTCGCGTAAACTACGCCGCCCACGTGGAGGCACCATGCAAGACGACGATTTTTCCCTGTTCAAGGCCGAAGTGCGCGGCGTAAAGCCGATCCGCCACGACCGCGCCGAAGTCGGCAAGCCCAAGGCCGACCGCCAGCAGCTGGCCGGCCTGCGCCAGGCGGCGACCGTTCGCAGTGACAAGGCGCTGGTCATCGACGGTATGTCTGACCAGTTCGTGATCGACGTGGGCGCCGAAGACGAACTGATGTGGCGCCGCGACGGCGTGCAGGAAACTCAGCTGCGCAAGCTGAAACTGGGGCAGATCCCGTTCGAGGGCAGCCTCGACCTGCATGGCATGACCGTAGAGAAGGCCCGCGAAACCTTGTGGGCCTTCATCGCCGAAGCCACCAAGCTGGAAGTGCGCTGCGTGCGCGTGACCCATGGCAAGGCTGCGCGCCTGGACGGCAAGCGGCCGATGATCAAAAGCCATGTCAACACCTGGCTGCGCCAGCACCCGCAGGTGCTCGGCTTTGCCTCGTGCAGTGCCCGCCACGGCGGCACCGGTGCCGTGTATGTGATGCTCAAGCGAACCATGCTCGAAGGCCGCGACGAGTAACGCCGTGCTTGCAGCGCCGCGCGCGCCGCCGTAACCTTCGTTTTTGCGATTTTTTCCCAAGGTAGATCCATGTCCCTGGAACAGAACTACACCGAGATCCTCAGCCAGCTTGGCGAGGACGTCTCCCGCGAGGGCCTGCTCGACACGCCCAAGCGGGCTGCAAAGGCGATGAAGTACCTTTGCCGCGGTTATGAGCAAACACTGGAAGAAGTGACCAACAACGCGTTGTTCAGCTCTGACAACAGCGAAATGGTACTGGTCCGGGACATCGAACTGTATTCGATGTGCGAACACCACATGCTGCCGTTCATCGGCAAGGCGCACGTGGCCTACCTGCCTAAAGGCAAGGTGCTGGGCCTGTCGAAGGTCGCGCGCATCGTCGACATGTTCGCCCGCCGCCTGCAAATTCAGGAAAACCTCAGCCGCCAGGTGGCTGAGGCTATCCAGCAGGTTACCGGTGCCGCCGGCGTGGCCGTGGTGATAGAAGCCAAGCACATGTGCATGATGATGCGCGGTGTGGAAAAACAGAACTCGACCATGATCACCTCGGTGATGCTGGGCGAATTCCGCGATAACGCCGCCACCCGCAGCGAGTTCCTCAGCCTGATCAAGTAATTGGCTGCAGACCCCGAGCCGACCCTTGCAGGTCGGCTTTTGCATTTCAGGAGTTGCCCATGATCGTCAAAGCCCTGCGGGTTGGCCTCGGCCAAGTCATCGTGTTTGCAGACTGGGTCAGCCGCCCGGCCAAGCGCAAGCGCGACGCCGCCGCCCAGGCCCGCGTCGACCAGGCGGCCAAGGGCCTGGCGCTGTACCAGTTCCATGCCTGCCCGTTCTGCGTCAAGACCCGCCGCACCCTGCACCGCCTGAACGTACCGGTGGCGCTGCGTGATGCCAAGAACGACTCGGCGCACCGCCAGGCCCTGCAAGAAGGTGGCGGCCGGGTGAAAGTGCCGTGCCTGCGCATTGAAGAAGCGGGCAAGGTGACCTGGATGTATGAGTCCAAGGCCATCATTGCCTACCTGGATGAGCGGTTTGCCTCGGTCTGACAGGTTTCAGCTTTCCTGCACTGGCCCTATCGCTGGCAAGCCAGCTCCCACAGGGGTCGCCTTAGGGCAGACAGGTGTTTGCCACAAGGTATGCAGCGCCTGTTAGAGCGAGCGCCGCCCGCGCGGCGCAATCGCGAGCTGCGCTCGCTCCTACGTTTGTTTCGGGCCAATTATTCCTGTGGGATTTGCGCGCGAACGCCTTGGTGCATGCCTCAATATCGCGCCGTACAAACAAGGCGGCCGCGCGCGCCTGTCACAGGCGTTACTGGCCCGAAACAAACGTAGGAGCGAGCGCAGCTCGCGATTGCGCCGCGCGGGCGGCGCTCGATCTCACAGGCGCTGAAGATGCTCCGGCTACCCTTGCCAGGAACCATAGAATCTCCCACACAACAATACCTAACATATTGATTGTGGGAGCTGGCTTGCCAGCGATGGGGCCGGTACAGGTTAGCGGTCAACCCACCATCGGCACATGCCCTGGGTGGCTGGCAACCCGCGCCAGCCAGGCGCGAACGGCAGGGTAATCGGCCAGGTCGAACCCGCCCTGATGGGCCACATGGGTGTAGGCATACAACGCCACATCGGCAATCGAATACTGCTCACCGACCAGGTACGGGGTCATCTGCAGCTGGCGTTCCATCACCTTCAAGGCCTTGTAGCCGCCCTTGTGCAGCTTTTTGTATTCCTCCATACGCTCATCTGGCAGCCCCAGGTAAAACTGGATGAAACGCGCCACGGCAATGTACGGCTCGTGGCTGTACTGCTCGAAGAACTGCCACTGCAACACCTGGGTGCGCAGGCGCGGCTCGCTGGGCAGGAATGTACTGCCATCGGCCAGGAAATTGAGAATGGCGTTGGACTCCCACAGGTAAGTGCCGTCTTCCAGCTCCAGCACCGGCACCTTGCCATTGGGGTTCATCGCCAGAAACGCCGGCGTTTCGGTCTCGCCCCTGAGAATGTCCACCGGGTGCCATTCGTACGGCCGGCCCAGCAGGCTCAACATCAACTTGACCTTGTAGCAGTTACCCGACTGGTAGTCGCCATAAACCTTGTACATCGCCCCTCCCTGCAAAGCAGTTTTGCAATTGCGCCCAATAGTTGGCGACTGTACGGCTAAAAGCAATGGCCGCTGTATGGCAAGGATCCACCTTGCTGGCTGTAGTCTGAAAAAACTGCTTACACCTTTACAAGGACTTTGTTCATGACCAATGCCACTTCCGCACGCCTGCGGCCCCTGGCAGACAGCGCCCCGTCGGCGGTGGTCGCCGGCTTCATCGCCATGCTCACCGGTTATACCAGCTCGCTGGTGCTGATGTTCCAGGCCGGCCAGGCGGCCGGGCTGACCACTGCGCAGATCTCGTCGTGGATCTGGGCGCTGTCGATTGGCATGGCGGTGTGCAGCATCGGCCTGTCATTGCGCTACCGCACCCCCATCACCATTGCCTGGTCCACCCCCGGCGCAGCGCTGCTGATCACCAGCCTGGGCGGGGTCAGCTACGGCGAGGCCATTGGCGCCTACATCACTTGTGCGGTGCTGGTGCTGGTGTGCGGGATGACCGGCAGCTTCGAGCGCCTGGTCAAACGCATTCCGGCGTCGCTGGCTTCGGCGTTGCTGGCGGGCATCCTGTTCAAGATCGGCAGCGAAATTTTCGTGGCGGCGCAGCACCGTACCCTGCTGGTGTTGGGCATGTTCTTCAGCTACCTGCTGGTCAAGCGGCTGTCGCCGCGCTACTGCGTGCTGGCGGCCTTGCTGGTGGGTACCGCACTGTCGGGCGCGCTGGGCCTGCTGGACTTCAGCGGCTTCCACCTGGAAGTGGCCAAGCCGGTGTGGACCACGCCGAGCTTCTCGCTGGCCGCCACCATCAGCATCGGCATTCCGCTGTTCGTGGTGGCCATGACTTCGCAGAACATGCCTGGCGTGGCCGTGCTGCGCGCTGACGGCTACCAGGTACCGGCCTCGCCCCTGATCTCGGCTACCGGTTTTGCCTCGCTGCTGCTGGCGCCGTTTGGCTCGCACGGGGTCAACCTGGCGGCGATCAGCGCGGCCATCTGCACTGGGCCGCATGCCCATGAAGACCCCAGCAAACGCTACACCGCAGCGGTGTGGTGCGGGATTTTCTACGGCATCGCCGGGGTGTTCGGGGCGACCCTGGCAGCGCTGTTTGCCGCGTTGCCGAAAGAGCTGGTGCTGTCGATTGCGGCGCTGGCGCTGTTTGGCTCGATCATGAACGGGCTGACGGTTGCCATGAGCGAAGCGCGCGAGCGTGAGGCGGCAGTGATTACCTTCATGGTGACGGCGTCGGGGCTGACCCTGTTCTCGATCGGGTCGGCGTTCTGGGGGATTGTGGCGGGGGTTTTGGCCCTGGTGATTCTTAACCCGCGCAAGGCCTGAAGGTTATTGAGGCCTGTACCGGCCCTATCGCTGGCAAGCCAGCTCCCACGGGGATCGCATCAGGGCTGACAGGTGTTTGCCACAAGGTATGCAGCGCCTGTTAGAGCGAGCGCCGCCCGCGCGGCGCATCGCGAGCTGCGCTCGCTCCTACGTTTGTTTCGGGCCAATTATTCCTGTGGGATTCGCGCGCGAACGCCTTGGCGCATGCCTCAATATCGCGCCGTACAAACGAGGCGGCCGCGCGCGCCTGTCACAGGCGTTACTGGCCCGAAACAAACGTAGGAGCGAGCGCAGCTCGCGATGCGCCGCGCGGGCGGCGCTCGATCTCACAGGCGCTGAAGATGCTACGGCGAGCACCTGGCAACCCTGATGCCATCGCCAGCCCCCCCCTGGGCTACAACCTGAAATGCCCCACCATCCCCTTCAGGTCGGTGCCCAACTGCGCCAGCTCCACACTTGACCGGGCATTGCCCTGCATGGCCAAGGCCGCCTGGTCGGCACTGCCGCGGATCTGTGTGACGCTGCGGCTGATCTCTTCGGCCACCGAACTCTGCTGCTCGGCTGCCGCGGCGATCTGCTGGTTCATCTGCTGAATCAACGACACTGCCGCGGCAATGCTGCCCAGCGCACTTTCGGTGTGCAACGCGTCAGCCACCGCCATACGCACCAGTTCGGCACTGCCGCGGATCTGCGCCACCGACTGCTGCGCATTGCCGCGCAAGCTGGCCACCAGGGTCTCGATCTGCTCGGTGGACTGGCGGGTACGCTTGGCCAGCGCCCGCACCTCATCGGCCACCACGGCAAAACCGCGCCCCTGCTCACCGGCCCGGGCAGCTTCGATGGCGGCGTTCAGCGCCAGCAGGTTGGTTTGCTCGGCCACGCTCTTGATCACTTCCAGCACATCGCCAATGGTATGGATTTCGGCACTGAGGCTGTCGATGCCGGCACTGGCGGTTTCCGCCGCGGCGGCCAGCTGTTCGATGCGCTGCATGCTCTGGCGCACCACCTGCTGGCCCGAGCCGACCTTGGCGTCTGCCGACTCGGCCGCCTGGGCCGCTTCTTCGGCGTTGCGCGCCACATCGTGCACGGTGGCGGTCATCTGTTGCATGGCGGTGGCGACCTGTTCGGTTTCCTCTTTCTGGCTGCCCACCTCACGGTTGGTCTGTTCGGTCACCGCCGACAGCGCCTGGGCACTGCCTGCCAGTTGCTCGATGCCCTGCTGCAAGCCACTGACAATACCGGCCAGCCCCGCGGCCATCTGCTGCATGGCCTGCATCAACTGCCCCACTTCGTCACGCCGCGGCGCTTGGGCATCGAACGCCAGCTCGCCCGCAGCAATGCGCTGGGCGCGGGCGATCACATGCTTGAGCGGGCCAACCACCGCGCGGGTAATCAACCAGGCCGCCAGCACGCCGGCCAACAGCGCCAGCACCGTGGCCAGGCCAATGGCCAGGGCATTGCGCTGCAGCTCGCCCTGCAGGGCCTGCTCCTGCGCCAGGTAGGCCTGGTCGACGCGCCCGGTGACCTGCTCGGCACTGGCCTGCAACTGGTCCTTCAACCCTTGTTCACGGGCCAACTCGTCGGTGTATTCGTTGAGCTTTTCCGAGAAGCTGCCGATGTGCCCCGCCACTTCGCCCAGCACGCTCTGGTAACCGGCATCGGCGATGGCGCCCTGCAGCTGGCCGACCAGGCTGGCCGCCTCGACGGTTTGGGCAATGCGCTCTTTACTGACACCCTCTTCGCCCTTGCGGCTTTGCTCCAGGCGCACCCGCGCTTCGTCCATGGCCTGCAGCATCAGCCGCGACACCTGTGCCACCTGCCCGGCTTGCTCGAGAAACTCGCCGCCCTGCTGGCCTTGGGACTGCTTGAGGGTGTACACGCCATCGTCGGCCAGGCCGGCCTGCAGCACATCCAGGTTATTGGCCACGCTGGACACCGACCAGCTGGCCATGTCCAGCGCCAGCTCCTTGGCCTGCACCGCCTGCACGAAGGCCTCGAATGCCTGGCCGTAGGCCGCCAGGTCGGACTCTGCCGCCGTCAGCGCCGGCAGGGTACTGGCGCGCTCGGCCAGGCCCTTGAGGCCGCTGCGCAGCGCCTCGGCCTGTTTCAGGTCGGAACGCAGGGCAAATGCCTGTTCGTGCTGGCGCAAGCGCAGCAGGTCGGTATTGAACTGGGCCAGCTGGCGCAAGCTGTCGAAGCGCTGACCCACGCTGTATAACGCCGCAACACCAATGGCCGCGACCGCCAGCGTCAGCAGCAGCACCAGGGCAAAGCCCAGCCCCAGTTTACGGGCCATGCCCAGGTTGGCCAGCACACCATGCTTGCTCGCGCCCATTGCCCATTCCCCTTGTGCTTGCGAGGTTAACCCGAAGGCCAAGGTTGGCAACGTTGCCTGCTGCTGAACAAGGGCCTGACGTCAGAATAGTGTCAAATAGCTATGTCTTGTCGCTTTTAGCTGCGCTGAAGTCGGTTTCATCAGATCGCTGTCGCCCCACCGTCCACGGTCAGGCAGTGGCCAGTGGTGAACGCCGCGCCGTCGCTGCACAAGTACAGCACCGCACTGGCAATTTCCTCCACCTTGCCAATGCGCCCGACCGGGTGCATGGCCGCGGCGAATTCAGCCTTGCGCGGGTCAGCTTCATAGGCGCGGCGGAACATGTCGGTGTCGATCACCGCCGGGCACACCGCGTTCACGCGGATGCCCTTCTTGGCGTACTCGATGGCCGCCGACTTGGTCAGGCCGATGACCGCATGCTTGCTGGCACTGTAGATGCTCATCTTCGGCGCCGCGCCCAGCCCTGCCACCGAAGCGGTATTCACGATCACCCCGCCGCCCTGGGCCAGCAGCAACGGCAGCTGGTACTTCATGCACAACCACACCCCCTTCACGTTCACGCCCATGATGGCGTCGAACTCGGCCTCGCTGCCGTCGGCCAGGCGATGCTGCTCGATCTCGATACCGGCGTTGTTGAAGGCGTAGTCGAGCCGGCCATAGGCAGCCATCAGCTCGTCGTGCAACTGACGCACAGATGCGTCACGGGTTACGTCGCAGGCAATGAACAGCGCCTGGCCCCCCGCTGCCTGGACAAGCGCTACGGTGGCTTCACCGCCGACCGTGTCGCGGTCGGCCACTACCACCTTCAAACCCTGCTGGGCGAACGCCAGGGCGGTTGCCCGGCCAATGCCGGCCGCCGCGCCGGTAACCAGGGCTACCTGGCCAGAAAAGGTCATGCTCATCGCGCGCTCCTGTGACGGTATGGTGGGGTTCAGAGCATAGTCAGGCGTTGTCTGGCGAGGCAGCATCATCACATGAGCATTTGGGCTGCCATGCTTGTCAGTGATATTAAGGACCTGTATTCATCAACAGAGTAGATTGAAGCCCTGTTTCCCTCCATTGCCTACAAGGACCCCGTCATGAGCCAAACCAACCGCCGCTTCCTGCTCGCCAAACGCCCGGTGGGTGCCGTGCGCCGAGACGACTTCAGCTACGAGACCGTACCTGCCGAGCAACCCGGCGAAGGCCAGGTGCTGGTGCGCAACCTGTACCTGTCGCTGGACCCCGCCATGCGCGGCTGGATGAACGAAGGCAAGTCCTACATTCCGCCGGTGGCCCTGGGCCAGGTGATGCGCGCGCTGGGCGTGGGCGAGGTAGTGGCCTCCAACCACCCGGACTTCAAGGCCGGCGACCATGTAAGCGGCGCGCTGGGCGTGCAGGACTACTTCACCGGCGAGCCCCAGGGCCTGCACAAAATCGACCCCAACCTGGCGCCGCTGCCACGCTACCTGTCGGCGCTGGGCATGACCGGCATGACCGCCTACTTCGCCCTGCTGGAAGTGGGCCAGCCCAAGGCTGGCGACACCGTGGTGATTTCCGGCGCGGCCGGTGCGGTGGGCAGCATTGTCGGGCAGATTGCCAAAGTGAAGGGTTGCCGCGTGGTGGGCATTGCTGGCGGCGCCGAGAAGTGCCAGTACCTGAAGGACGAACTGGGCTTTGACGGGGTGATCGACTACAAGGCCGAAGACGTGCTGGCCGGTTTGAAGCGCGAATGCCCGAAAGGCGTGGACGTGTACTTCGACAACGTGGGCGGCGAGATTCTGGACGCGGTGCTGACGCGCATCAACTTCAAGGCACGCATCGTGATTTGCGGCGCCATCAGCCAGTACAACAACAAGGAAGCGGTGAAGGGCCCGGCTAACTACCTGGCATTGCTGGTGAACCGCGCGCGCATGGAAGGTTTTGTGGTGATGGACCACACCAAGGAGTACGGCAAGGCCGCACAGGAAATTGCCGGGTGGCTGGCCAACGGGCAGGTGAAAAGCAAGGAAGATGTGGTGGAGGGGCTGGAGACCTTCCCAGAGACCTTGCTGAAGCTGTTCAACGGTGAGAATTTCGGCAAGTTGGTGCTGAAGGTTTAACCCTACCCGAATGCGCAGCCCCCGGAAGTTGCGGCCTGGCTTCACGCCGGGCTGCGCAGCACAGCCCCCCTCATTCCCGCACGCTCAGCAGGCGCCCGTGGCCCTGCTGGCGCCGCGAATTGCAGCACCCTTCGGCGTACCGGATTCACAGGTTGACCTTGCCTGTCCGATACCTGCCGTATCCCTTCGTTGCCCCTTCATTTAGAATGGGTAAAGCCTGAGCAAGACATTGGATTACCATCACTTCAGGCCTGGGCAAACAGGCAGTCTGCACCTAAGCGTCAGACAAAACGGATCAACGCTAGGGGTTTGAAATGTGTTCTGAGAATCACGCCGTTACTGACAATCCGTTGGTGACAGTGATCATCGCGTCTTACAACCATGCGCGCTACATCGAAGCCAGCATCATGAGCGTCATCAACCAGACCTACAGGAATATCGAGCTTCTGGTGATCGATGACGGTTCCAAGGACGACAGCCCCGCATTGCTCACGCGTTTGCAGCAGCAGCACGGTTTCTACCTACGCCTGCAGGCCAACCAGGGCCTGGCACGCACCCTCAACGATGCGATCGCGCAAGCCAAGGGCGACCTGATAGTGCCTTTTGGCTCTGACGACATCATGCTTGCGCACCGTATCGCCACCCAGGTGGCGTATATGCAGGGCAAGCCCGAGGTGGGAATTTGCTCAGCCAACATCGAAACCATCGACCAGGACGGCAAGGTGATGGGTGCCCGTGAGCAGCGCAACCGCAACCTGCCCTTCCGCCGCCTGGACTTCGACGATTTGTTCCTCGACCGCAAGCCAGGGCCCATGGCAGCCACTTTGATGCTGCGCCGTGAGGCCCTGGAAAAGGTAGGTGGCTTCAACCCGGATATCCGCCTGGAAGACGTTTACATCGAGTTGTCGATTGCTCGGGCCGGTTATTACATCGACGTGTTGGGTGAAGTACTGGCGCAGTACCGTGACCACCCTACCAATACCTTCAAGAACGGCCGCTTCATGGTTGATAACGTACTGCGAACCTTTGCAGTGTTCAGCGACCACCCGCAGTACGAGCAGGTTTGCATGAAATTCCGCAACTCCATGCTATTGAAGTACGCCAACCGGGACAAAGCGCTGAGCCGGGAAATGCTTGCGCAAATCCCGCTCAGGTACTGGAACCGCAAGACCCTGCGCGGGCTGTGGCGGTTGCTCTGGTCTTAAGTAACGCGGCCGCGCTGCCAATGGATCAGTGACTGCCCGTAGACCAGCGCCAACGGAATCCAGATCAGAAACCAATGCTCTTTCGGGCGTGACATGAATGCACTGCCTTCAGTCAGGCCCGAAACAAAGCCGAAGATCAGCCAGGTGGCAGCCAGCGTTACGCCAGGGTGCTTGCGATAATTCCAGCAGAAGTACATGGCCAGGCTGTAGATCGTCATCCACAGCACCAGGCCCACCACCCCGCCCGCGTACAGCACGCCCAACTCGATGTTATGGGGGTCGGCAAGCGTTTGCGCGAGGCCCGGAATAATCACGGTCATGGGCGTGTCGTAACCATGCCCCAGCCACGGATGCTCGCCAATCTGGCGCAGCGCCTCCAGCCAAATGGCCGGGCGATAGGACAAGCCCCGCTGCGTGATGGCCTCCGGGTACACCAGCACCATGCCCAGCAGCGCGACCAACACTGCAGCCAGCGCCAACAGACCGCGTTTACGGTCGCCGACGATAATCAGCCACGCCAATGCCGCGCCCAGGCCCATCAAAGGTGTCCGTGAACCTGTGGCTACTACCGTGGCGCCCAGGATCGCCAGCCACACCAGCGACATCGGGTCGAGCACGCGTTTTGCCTGGAACCAGTACGCCAGCCATACGGCTGTGAAAGCGCCCAGCACATGAGCGGTTAGTAGAGGGTTGTACAGGGCCCCGTAACCTTCCAGCCGGCTGGCACCCGCTGGCCGTTGGTAAAGCAGGAAATAGCCGAGGTACAGGGCCGCCGCTATCCCTACCAGAGTTGCAGCGATGCGCACGCACTGCTGAAGATGGGCTGGGGCATGCAGGCTGATCATGCCTGCCGATAGCAGCACCATGGCGATGTACAACGGCCTTTTCAGCAAGCTCCCTGCGGAGTTGGCCGAGTCGGACCATGCAATGCTCAGCATGGTGTACGCACAAAACACCAGGAATGCGATGAATAACGGATTGCCGGCCAGCTTTTTCAGCATTGCCGGCTGCAATAGCAGGGCCACCAAGGTTGGCAATGCCAGCAGGATATAGAACAGCTTGTGATAGAGAGAACGTTCCCCCACCCAGAACATGCCCGTGAGCATGACCAGCCAACCCAAAGGGAGAACATAGCTGTTGACCTTCCTTCCCCAGCGCTGGGCCGGGGATTCGACTAATACATCGGCTGACATTGACGTTCTCGACAAGAGTGGGGAACTCACGGGCTGCTTACTCGATGTGACCGTAACACAGGCATGTGAACAGAGCGCCTAACGCGCAAGGCTTCAGCCCAACGATGGCTCGGCACTCAGTTGCGAATTTCGGCAACAACGGCTGACAGCGCCTGGCCAGGGTTTGCCGCTTGGCTGATGGGCCGGCCGATCACCAGGTAATCCGAGCCGGCATCCAGCGCTTGGCGCGGGGTGAGGATGCGGCGCTGGTCATCCTGCGCGCTACCCGCGGGGCGAATACCCGGGGTCACCAACTGCAGCGCGGGGTGCGCCGCCTTCAAGGCCGGTGCCTCCAGCGCCGAGCAAACCAGCCCGTCCATGCCCGCTTTCTGCGCCAATGCCGCCAGTCGCAATACCTGCTCTTGCGGGTCTACATCCAGGCCGATGTCGGCCAGGTCTTCACGTTCCATGCTGGTCAGCACGGTCACGCCAATCAGCAACGGCTGCGGGCCGCTGCGCTTGGCCAGTTCTTCGCGGCAGGCCGCCATCATGCGCAGGCCACCGGAGCAATGCACGTTGACCATCCACACCCCCATTTCGGCCGCTGCCTTTACCGCCATGGCCGTGGTGTTGGGGATGTCGTGGAACTTGAGGTCGAGGAACACTTCGAAGCCCTTGGCGCACAGGGTTTCGACAATACCCGAAGCGCTGCTGGTGAACAGCTCTTTGCCCACCTTTACCCGGCACAGCGCAGGGTCAAGCTGGTCAGCCAGCTTCAGGGCGGCATCACGGGTCGGGAAATCCAGGGCGACGATCAGGGGCGTCTGGCAGGCGGACATGGCAGGGTCTCTTGGCAAGTCGAAAACGGCGCGCATTGTAAACGAAGTGGCGCGGGCTTTGGGGCCCGCAGGTCACGGAATTGGCCCGGCACGGGCGGGCACCTATAATTGAACCAACGGAACGGGTAATTGCTCAAACTTTACACACGCGTTGCCCATGGCCCGATCAAAGGAGAACGACAATGCCCTGGTATGCCTGGCTGATCCTCATCATAGCCCTTGGCTCCATCGTCGGCGGGTTGATGATGTTGCGCGACACGGCCAAGAAACTGCCGCTTACCGATGAGCAACTGCGCAAGGTGCATGAGCGCAACGCCGAGGCAGATGCCAAGGATGCGCGGGATCGCTGAGACGGTCCGCCGTTGCCTGGGGCGCGAGGGTTGTTTTTACGGCCACTTATAAACAGGGCTGGGGGGTAGTGCCTGTTAGTTAAGCGTTACTGGGGCTGCTTTGCAGCCCTTCGCGGGCACGCCCGCTCCCACAGGTTTGGCGCCGAACTCAAGAAATGTGCGATCCCCTGTGGGAGCGGGCGTGCCCGCGAAGGGTCGCAAAGCGGCCCCAAATTACTTAACTGACTGGCATGACCCCTGCCCCTCCTGCAGTTACTCCACCATCACTTTGTCCCGGTTGCGCTCCAGCAGGGCATTGCCTATCCCCTTGATCTCCAGCAACTCATCCACCGAGGCAAACGGCCCATTCGCTTCGCGGTAGGCCACAATAGCCTCGGCCTTGGCCTTGCCAATGCCATTCAGCTCCTTCTGCAGGGTCAGGGCATCGGCCTTGTTCAGGTCCAGCCGTTGCGGCTGCTGCACCTGCTGCTGGCTGACTATGGGCACCGGTTCGGCAACCGCTGCCGTATTGGCCGGGGCGGCACTGAGGGAAAAGGACAGGCTGGCGAACAGCGGCAGCAGCAGGTACGACAGAACGTTGTTACGCATGGTGAACACTCCTTGGGTTGGTCTTTTACAGCAGCCGGTTTCCTTCGGCTGTGCCAACAACCCTAGCGACTAACTCGGAAGCAAAACACCCACGCCCACCAGCGAATGGTTACCAGATCCGTCAACAAGCCTATCAACCTCGCCGACCCTCAGACTGCGCTCAAAGTCCCCCTTAGGTCTCGTCCCCATTCAGGCATGGCCTTGCCGACTGACCTGTGGGCAAATGCCTAAATCTCCGCAAGCGCCTGCCCACCCTTAGCCGGCTGTTTTCCCACAAGGCACGCCGCACAATGCCCCAAGAACCGGAAGCCTGACCTTGCCACTGTTGTCGGTGGAGGTGGAATGGGACGCCGCGTTACAAGACATTGACCTTGCCCTGGCCTTCGATCCCGATGGGACCAGTCAATCTGTCGAAATCAATTATGTCAGACTTTCCTGAAACGCTTCCCCGCCTCTTCAGCTTTGGACAACAAGCGAACTATCCTACGCTCCGGTCAGAAGCAGCTGAATAGCCGGGGAAATGCCCCAGGGATAACTTCACCGGGTCGCCGATTTGGTGACCGGGTGTGAGAACCTGCTAAGCACTGCTGCTCTCCTGTTCATGGCGGCCATTCGCGGGCAAGCTTCGGCTTGGCCGGTTTTCAGTGCATCGGTTTCTCACCCCGCGTAATGGCTGCCACCTTTGTCCGTGAGAAAGATCGAGGTGGTGGTTTCTGCCAATGCACTGGAACCCCAACATGAAAAACCACGACCAAGCCCCCATCCTAACCGCAGGCATCGAAACCTTCCTCGAAGCCGGCAACCCCACCCTGGACCTGCTGCGCGTGCAGCCCGGCGTTCCGGTAGACGATGCGTATGAGCATGTCTCCGTGCTGCTAGGCTACTGCAAGCACCTGGTACGCGAAGGCGACATGGAAGATGACCACAAGATGCTGGGCGCAGCGGATTACCTACTGGCCCTGGCCAAGGCCCTGATGAACGACATCGAAATTGCCAAGAACAAACGCCACTAAAAGCACTGGCACCAGGCAATCCAAAACCAGTGATCGGGTCGAGGTAACGGGACAAGCCCGTCCCCCGTCCACACCACCGGAGGTGCGGTTTTCCGCACCCGGCGGTTGGACAGCAGGCAAATGCGGCGATACCCCGACCGAAATTGAATGCATACCAGCCGGCCAAAAGCTCCCCTATCCGCTCATGCTCAAAGAGCGGCTGAAAGATTGTAGAATCCCCCCGTCCGCAGTTAGCAAGGGCATGCTGACTACAATTCACTTGCCATGTCCCAATGGCTGCCCTTTGGGCCTATCGAGTAAAAAATGATCAAGATCAACTCCACCATCGAATGCTCCAACTCGGCTCCTTTTGTGCTGTTCGGCGGCATCAATGTTCTCGAGTCTGAAGACCTGGCGCTGACCGCCTGTGCCGAATACGTGCGCGTAACGCAGAAGCTGGGCATCCCGTATGTGTTCAAAGCCAGCTTTGATAAAGCGAACCGCTCATCGATCCACTCCTACCGTGGCCCCGGCATGGAGGAAGGGCTGCGGATCTTCGAAAAGGTGAAGGCCGAGTTCGGCGTACCGATCATCACCGACGTTCACGAAATCTACCAGGCGGCCCCGGTCGCGGAAGTGGTCGATGTACTGCAGCTGCCGGCCTTCCTCGCCCGCCAGACAGACCTGGTGGTCGCCCTTGCCAAAACCGGCAAGCCAGTGAATATCAAAAAGCCGCAATTCCTTAGCCCGTCGCAAATGCAGAACATCGTGCACAAGTTCAAGGAAGCGGGTAATGACCAGCTGATCTTGTGTGACAGGGGCACGTGCATGGGCTACGACAACCTGGTCGTGGACATGCTTGGCTTCGGCGTCATGAAACGCACCTGCGAAGACCTGCCGATCATCTTTGACGTCACCCATGCCCTGCAAAACCGTGACCCATCCGGCGCGGCTTCCGGGGGCAGGCGTGAGCAGGTGGTAGAGCTGGCGCGTGCGGGAATGGGCGTGGGCCTGGCCGGCCTGTTCCTGGAAGCCCACCCTAACCCTGATCAAGCCAAGTGTGACGGCCCCAGCGCCCTGCCACTGGACAAGCTGGAACCCTTCCTCGCGCAAATCAAGGCGCTTGATGACCTGGTCAAGTCGTTCCCGCCGTTGACCATTGCTTAAGCTGCGATGATGAACTGGGCCGCTTCTGCGTCGGAAGCGGCCGTGTATCAAGACCCAGGGTTGCCGTCGAAAATGTCAACAACACCGACAATCGCGCCGCCGGGGTCCACCACCATCAAGGCACGGATCTTGTTTTCCAGCATGTAGGCTTCAGCGACCGACACGCGGCAATCTCCCGGGATGGTATGAGAGTTCAACTTCATGGATTCGATAACGGTGGAGTGAATGACCTGGTTACCCTTCAGCAAAACACGGCGCAGGCCGAAAAGCAGAAATTAGCTTTTTTGTTGTTGCTGGTAGATCCAGTCGACAATCTCACCTGATGGCGCGTAGCCGTTGACCAATTCCCTCAGTAATTGACGGATACGAGCAAAGTCATCCACGGCCACGGCATTGAGCAATACACCCAAACGGTCACGCAAAAGATCCCAGCTTATGTAGTCTTCATTCGCAACCATGATCATGGGGTGAACCGTAGGAGAAACGTCGTCACCGATCAACAGCTCTTCAAACAGTTTCTCCCCCGGGCGCAACCCTGTGAACTCAATTGCGATATCGCCGCTGGGGTTCGCTGGACTACGCACGCTAAGGCCCGACAGGTGAATCATTTTTTCGGCCAGCTCCACGATTTTCACCGGCTCGCCCATGTCGAGAACGAAGACGTCCCCGCCTTGGCCCATAGCCCCGGCCTGCACGACCAATTGGGCTGCTTCGGGGATAGTCATGAAATAGCGGGTAATTTTTGGGTGCGTAACCGTAATCGGGCCACCGCTTTTGATCTGCTTGTGAAACAACGGTATCACCGAGCCAGAGGAGCCCAGTACGTTGCCAAACCGCACCATGGTGAAGCGGGTTTTATTGACCCGCGCAACCTTGCTGCTGTCACCGTACAACACGGGAGCCGTCTCGCGGCTGAGGGCCTGTAAAATCAACTCCGACAGCCGCTTGGTGCCGCCCATTACATTGGTAGGCCGTACTGCCTTGTCGGTGGAGATGAGCACAAAGTTCGCGACACCTGACTGCAAAGCCGCCTGCGCCGTACAGAGCGTGCCATAGACATTATTCAGAATGCCCTCGGCCATGTTGTGCTCAACCATCGGCACATGCTTGTAAGCGGCCGCATGATAGACAGTGGCTACACGCCAGGTCGCCATCACATCCGCCAGATGTTGCTGATTACGCACTGAGCCCAGAATGGGCAATAGCCTCACCGAAAGCGATTCGCGTGCAATGCGCTGCTCCAGTTCGGTAAGAATCGCGTACAGGTTGTACTCACTATGATCGAACAGCAGCAAGGTAGTAGGCCCGAGCCCGATGATCTGGCGGCAAAGTTCTGAGCCTATGGAGCCCCCTGCCCCGGTAACCAGGACCGTTTGCTTGTGAATACAGCGTTCGAGCAGATCTTCCTGGGCTGGCACTGGATCCCGCCCAAGCAGGTCGGCAATGTCGACATCCTGAATGTCATCTACCTTGACCCGGCCACTGGCCAGGTCGGCAAAGGCCGGCACACTGCGCACATGCAGCGGGTAGGGCTCAAGCAGGGCCAGTATCTCTTTGCGCCGGGCGCGCGACACGGAAGGCAGGGCCAACAGGATCTCTTGCGCTCCGGTTTCCTTGATCATCTGCTGCAGATGCTTCGGTTTGTAGACCTGCAAGCCGGAAATAACCCGATTGGCCAGATCGCCATCGTCATCGATGAACGCCACCGGACGCATCACACGGCCCATGCGCAGTGCTGCAAGCAACTGGTTGCCGGCCGTGCCAGCGCCGTAGATGGCCACTTTGACCAAGCCGTCATCGCGGCTGGCGAACGGTATCTGATGGGCGCCGGTAAACCAGTCACCCATGAAATACTGGCGCATGACCAGGCGCAACCCGCCAATGATCACCATGCTCAACCACCAATAGTTGAACACGATGGAGCGAGGGACGAGGACCTGGTGGTTGCTGTACCAATACACAACCACGGCCAATATCAGCGATGACAGGGTGACCGCCTTGATGATCGCGACCAAGGCGTCATTACCGAAATAACGCATTACCGCCCGGTACATGCCAAAGCGAATGAACAGCGGAATGGCCACCACCGGTGCAGCCATGAACAACCAGCGATGCTCGACTATAGGGTTGTACATCTCGTCGATGCCCAGGCGCACGATGAACGACAACCACAGTGCTAGCCAGATCAACACCACGTCGGCGCACACTTGCACCAGGCGTTTTTGCCGCCTGGACAGATTGACGAGGTATTCACGCACCCTGCTGTTCTTCGCTGCGCTCATCTGGCATGCCTCAGCGCAAACAGGCTGCGAATGACGGCCGGCGGCGTTTCAGGGGCCAGGCGCAGGGTAGGTTCACCTGCTGGATGCCTTGGGAGCTTGCTCATCCTATTCTTTTTCCCCTGCTTTATAGATTAACGCCAACACTATCAGAGGTACGTAGGCCACCAAGGTTCCCAGTGCACCATCGAGCTGAAATACCACGACCACCATAGCCACGGGTAACAGCCAACCCAGGTTGATGGCCGCCACGGCCAAGGTGACTGTGCGGTGGCTGCCGTGGTGGCGGATCGCGTACTGGTAAGCATGGCTGCGATGCGCTTGGTAAACCTTGTCGCCGCGCAGCAAACGCCGAACCAAGGTAAATGTGGCATCCACCACGAACACACCCAAAAGTATTAACCACCCCCAGAATAATAGCGGGTTTACCCAACCTGCCAGTAACGCCAGCAGGCCCAGCACCATACCGAGGAAACCACTGCCCGCATCACCCATGAAGATGCGGGCGGGGGGGAAATTCCAGCACAGGAAGCCGGCCACCGTCGCAGCCAGCAACAGGGGTAGCCAGGCGTGATGAGCATGATCGGTTACCCAGTACAACAGGCTGGCCCCCACGCAAACGCAGATGGCCTCGACACTGGCGAGGCCGTCGATACCATCCATGAAGTTATAGAGGTTCAGCAGCCATACCAGGTACAGCGCGCCGAATAGGCTGCTCAGCCACAAGGGGGCCAGCGTAAAGCCAAACACACTGATGGGCGGCATGCCCCCCAGCCAAGCGAGGCCCCAGGCCGCAGCCGCAAAATGGCCCAACAGGCGCCAGCGCGCAGCGATATGCCCGTGGTCGTCCATGAAACCGATCACCGCCACCAGCCCCCCGGCGCCCAGCACCCCGACCACCACGGAGGGTGCGATAGGCCCTGCAATAGCCATACAAAGTGCTGCCAGCAGAAAAGCCACCACAAAGCTCAAGCCGCCGCCGCGTGGGGTAGGCAGTGTGTGTGAGCTACGTGCATTGGGAATGTCCATCAGGCTACGGGACAGCGCATAACGCCGCAGCGCTGCCGTCATCCACCATGCTGCCACGCCTGCCGCCAAAACGAGCCAGATCATGGGCGGCGCGCTTCCAGCAAAGATTGAGCGGTCATTTTCAGTCCTTGTTCCAACGTGTAGGGAGGGTACCAGCCGAGCAACTGCCGGTTCTTGGCAATATCCACCTGCAGTGAGCCGAGCAGGCGCTGGGCGAGGTCCCGCCGCCCCACCAACTGCGCTGCGCCATGCAACACCCCCACCGGCACAGGTAGCAGGCGCGCCGGCTGCCCCAGCACGCGACCTAGCGCATGCAGCAGTTGGCTGAGGGAAGCGTCCTCCCCATCGCTGGCCATGAAGGTCTGGTTGGCGGCGTTTGGATGGTCAATGCAGGTAATGATCAGGTCGACCAGGTTGGCCACCGACACCAGGCTGCGACGGTTGTCGACCTTTGCGAATGGCAGTGGCACACCACGCTGCACCCAACGCATCATGCTATGGAAATTGGCCTTGACCCCCGGCCCGTAGACCAGCGTAGGGCGAATCACAACCACCTGCATCGCGGTAGTCGCTGCCAGCTGGCGCAACCCCTGCTCTGCTTCGAGCTTGGACAGCCCATAGGCATCCTGCGGTGCCGGCACATCATCAGCATGCAGCGGCTTGCCTGGCTGGCTGAGCTCACCATTGACCTTGACCGAGCTGATGAAGATAAAGCGCCTTACACCTGCGGCAGCGGCCTGGCGGGCCAGATTGAGCGTGCCCTCGACATTGACCCGACGGAACTCGGCCAGGCTGTCGCTGGCAGTTTCCTTCATGACATGCACCCGGGCAGCGGCATGCACCACAGTATCGACACCGGCCAGTGCTGCAGCCCAGTCGGTGCTGGCGGCGAGGTCAGCGATGCGCACCGCTTGCGCACCCGCAACGGGCGCCTGGCCATTGCCACGCAGTGCGGCTCGGGTATCGAAGCCCACGTTACTGGCCAGCTGACGGCATAGCGCGCTGCCGATGAAGCCGCTTGCGCCTGTAACGAGTATCTTGCGTTTTTCCATATAGCTCTGTCTCGAGTCAACGGGGGCGCAGGTTTGAACGGAAATTGCCAGAGCGCAACCACTGCCCGATCCACCACCGTGCAACGCGCTTCGGTGCCGCAATGGCCTACCGGACTTGCTGCTTGGCTGCGCGGGTGAACAGCTAAAGCAGGCTACGATAGAGCTCGGCATAGCCAGACGCCATGGCCGATGCGGTGAATACCTGCTCATAGCGCTGCAACGCCCGCCCTCCCATGGTTTGGGCCATGGCCGGATCGTCCCACAACCGTTGCATGGCTTGCGCCAGCGCTGCGGCATCGCGTGGAGGCACTACCAGCCCCGTCTCGTCGGCCAGGTTGATGAACGTTGTGCCCGATCCCATTTCGCAGGAGATAAGCGGTTTGCCATACATGGCCGCCTCCAGCAGCGAGATGCCGAACGACTCCGAACGCAGGTGGGACGGGAAAGCGAAGGCGTAGCACAGTTCAAGCAACGCCGCCTTGTCGTCATCCGGCAGCCCGCCCAGGAACTGGACGTTGTGCAATCCCGCCTCCGCTGCCTGCTGCTTCAGCTGATGCTCAAGGAAGCCGCCCCCCATGATCACTACCGGCAAGCCGTTGATACGCGCGGCTTCCAGCAAATAATCCAGGCCCTTGTAATAGCGCAAGGCGCCAACGAACAGGAAAAAACGCTCGCCCAGGCGTTGCCGCCAATAGGCCCGCTTCTCGGCACTGGCGGCGGGGTAAGTGGACCGGTCCAGACCATAGGGAATAATGGTGACCTTGTCTTTGAACTGGGTCAGCACTGGGCTATGCGCGGCGTAATTCGGCGAAGATGCAACTATACGATCAACGCTGGAAAAAAACCGCCGCATCAAGGGCTGGTAGAGCTTGAGCAGCCACTTTTGCTTGACGATATCGGAGTGGTAGCTGACCACGGTCGGTTTGTTCAGCCGGGCCAGGAAGTGCACAACATCCATGTACGGCCAGGGGAAGTGGTAATGCACGATGTCTGCCTGCCTGGCGAGTTCGGCAAAATCCTTCATTGCCGACAGCGAGAAGCCCGTGGAGGCGACGTGCAAATCGAGCTTGGCCCGATGGGTGCGGTGGTTGGCCACGCGTTCGTCACGCCCTGAGCCCCGTGGGCTGAGGTAGAGCACTTCAGGTTCAACGCCGTGGGCTTGAGTCCCTTCGGCAATCTGGAAGATTACCTGCTCGATACCGCCCATGGAGTCCGGGTAGTACGTTTTGAAAAAATGCAGAACCTTTATCATCTTTCCCTGACCGACTTGTAAACCTCGACCGTTGCCTGGGCACAGCGCTCCCACGAGAAGCCGCCGGCATGCAACAGGCCCTGCTGCACCGCCGTTGCCCGCCAGGCTTCGTCCTCAAGCCCTTGCTGCAACAATGCAGTCAACCCTTCAACATCATCAGGTGCGCACATCAGCGCAGCCGGGCCTGCCACCTCAGGCAGCGACGAGCTGTTGGAGCACACCACGGGCACACCGGAGCTCATGGCTTCGAGCACCGGCAAGCCAAACCCTTCGTAATGCGACGGGAAGGTGAACAGGCGCGCGCCGGCGAACAGCAAAGGCAGGTCTGCGCTGGCCACGAACCCGAGGTAGCGGGCCCACCCCTGCTGCTGTGCCTGAGCGATACGGTCATGAATGGCTTCGCTGCGCCAACCATGGTAACCGGTAAGAATCAACGGCCAGCGCTGGCGCAGGGCCAGCGGCAGACGACTGTAGGCATCCAGTAGCGAGACGATGTTCTTGCGCGGCTCGATGGTGCCGACGAACAGGCTATAGCCGCCCGGTTCCAGGCCATGGCGGGCCAAGGCCTCGCGCAGGGCTTCTGTGCTGCGCGGGTGAAACCCTGGTGAGCTTGCCAACGGTACCGTATGGATACGCTCGATAGGCCAGGCAAAATAATCAGCCAGTTCTTGCCGGGTGTAATGTGAGTCCGTGATCAATGCATCAGCACGCTTGAGCGTAAGTTCCAGCTCTTTCTGCAGGTAGCGGGCAATTTGCGGTGCATGACAGTGTGCCCAGGTGAATGGGGAAAGGTCATGGAACGTGGCCACACTCCGCCCGCCGAAAGGTGGCAGATAATAATTGGGACTGTGGTAGATAGACCCCTCATGGCCAGACAATGCTCGCTTACGCAGATAGGGCATCAGCCGCCGGTAAGCCTCGACTGCCAGAGCGTTCTTTTGCACTAAGCGCTTTAGCCCGTGAACCGCATCTGACTGATCGGCAGGCTTAGGCAAGGCCGGCAAAAAACTGCGACCGGCAAAAAACCGTAGGTCTTCAATCTCTTGATTTTGCTGCAGCCGGGAGGCCAGCTCGAATGTGTAGCGCCCAATGCCAGTCAGCGGGAAGCGAATTGGCTCGACTGAAAGAATGAGCTTCATTGATTTGCAAGCATCCAACCCAGCGTTTCATCCAGCGACGGAGTTTCCCAGCCAGGTAGCAAGGCCCGCAGCTTTGCGTTGTCACCACACAGGGTTTTGACCTCGTTAGCGCGGACAAACGCCGGATTCACCTGTACCTCGAGTTGGTGCCCCGTGATAGCCGAGCACTTGCCGAGCACTTCGCGCAACGAATGGGTTGTACCAGAGCTGACATTGATCGCCTGCCCGACCGGCCGTGCTTCGATCAAGCCACGATAGGCCTGGACAACCGCGCGCACGTCACTGAAGTCGCGCCAGACATCCAGGTTGCCAAGCTCGATCACTTCGGCCTTGCGGCGAAAGTGCGAGACGATCTTGGGTAGCAGGAAGTTGTCTGCCTGCCCAACACCGGTGTAATTGAAGGGCCGCGCGATAACGATAGGCAGCCGATCACACCACAGCCTGGCCATGTATTCCATGGCCAGTTTGCTGACCGCGTAATCATTGGCGGGCGCCGGCAGCGTCTGCTCGTTCAGCAGCCCTTCGGAAACGTTGCCGTAAACATTGGCACTGCTGGCAAGCAACACACACTCAGGTGTTTTGCCGCAGGCCGCAATAGCTTCGAGCAGGTTGCGCGTACCTATCAGGTTGACCTGATAGAACGCGTCGGCAGCACCATGCCCTACAAAAGCAATGGCAGCCAGATGGACGATGACATCCGGCTGCAGTTCGGCCAGCAACGCGCGTAACCCAGGCCCATCGGCAAGGTCGGCCTGACGGTAGTCAGGGGCCTGCAGGGGCTGGCTGCCAGTGCCGAAAACTTCATAGCCAGCAGCTCGTAGTTCTGCCGCCATGTAGCGGCCGGTGAACCCGTGTATACCTGTGATGAGTGCGCGTTTGCTGGCCATTTGCATCAGAACGAGAACCCTTGTTCGTTACGACGCAGGTCGGCTTCGACCATCATGCGGCACAGCTCTTCGAGGCTGGTCTTGGGCTCCCAGCCCAGCACGTTCTTGGCCTTTTCCGGGTTGCCGATAAGCAGTTCGACTTCGGCTGGGCGGTAGAATTTCGGGTTGATGACAACCAGTACCTTACCGGTTGCAGCGCAGCTGCCCTGCTCTGCTTCGTCTTTGCCGCTCCACTTGATTTCAATACCGACTGCCTTGAAGGCCATGGTAACGAAGTCGCGTACGGTTTCGGTACGGTTGGTGGCGAGCACGAAGGTATCCGGTTCGGCAGCCTGCAGCATGCGCCACATGCCCTCAACGTATTCCTTGGCGAAGCCCCAGTCACGTTTGGCGTCGAGGTTACCAAGCTCCAGCTTGTCCAGCAGGCCCAGCTTGATCTTGGCTACCGAGTCGGTGATCTTGCGGGTCACGAACTCACGGCCACGCAGTGGCGACTCGTGGTTGAACAGGATGCCGCTGGTGGCGAAGATGTTGTACGACTCACGGTAGTTGATGGTCATCCAGTGAGCGTAGAGCTTGGCCACACCGTAAGGGCTGCGCGGGTAGAAGGGGGTGGTTTCGACCTGCGGAATTTCCTGCACCTTGCCGAACATTTCCGAGGTGGAAGCCTGGTAGAAGCGCGCCTTGGGGTTAACGATACGAATGGCTTCGAGCAGGTTGACCGCACCCAGGCCGGTGATTTCGGCGGTGGTCAGCGGTTGCTCGAACGACACACCCACAAAGCTTTGCGCGGCGAGGTTGTATACCTCGGTGGCCTCGGTGGTTTGCAGCAAACGGATGCTGGCCGACAGGTCGGTGAGGTCGTATTCGACCAGGTGCAGGTTAGGGTTGGTATGGATACCCAACTCCTCGATGCGCCAGAAGTTGACCGAGCTGGTGCGACGGTAGGTGCCGTAAACGGTGTAACCCTTTTCCAGCAGCAGTTCCGCCAGGTAGGCGCCGTCTTGACCAGTGATCCCAGTAACGATTGCTTTCATGCGACTTAACCAACTCCGATAGTGCCGTGCGGGCATGGATAAATAATGGAACCACGCGGGCCGTTCCTGCCGTGCGTGTAAAGATTCAATGCGGAAGTATACATAGGTCGGACGGAGGACTCGACTTGCAAAATAACCGCGTGGCCGGTTGTGCTGTATCGGCTTGCCGGCCGGTGCCTTGGGCAGGGTGCAACGGGTGAACGACCTAGTAGATGAGGTGAAGGATAAGTACCCGGGCAAAGGCTTGCCAGCCTCTAGCGTGTAGGAAAGGTCTGAAACGGAAGGCGGGGCCCGTGCCGACCACCGCCTGCCGCCCAGCGCTCAATCAGCCGCGCGCATTGACCCGCGCCACATCACCACCCGGCAGGCTGGTTTCAGGCACCGGGCTAAGCCAAACGTTGACATTGTTGACGCTTTCCTCGGTCAACTCCCCTGCCCAGCGGTTCAGCAGAAACAGGTTGGTGATGAAGTCGTACTGGGTTTTCAGCAAGTCGCGCCGGGCCTTGAATTCGTTCTGCACCGCGGTCAGCACATCCACGGCGTTGACCACGCCGAAAGAAAATGCCTTCTGCGCCGCCAGGCTGGACTGCTGCGCCGATGACAATGCATTGCGGTTGGCGCGGATCTTCTCGACAGCGGCCTGCGCGGTCAGGTAGGCAGTGGTAGTTTCCTTGACCACCTGGCGGCGCACGCCCTCCAGCTGCTCCTCAGCTGCCAGCTGATCATCGTACAGCCCACGCACACGAGCAGAGGTGGAACCCCCGCTGTAGATCGGAATTTTCAACCCCAGCGACGCTACATAGCTGTCACTGCGCGGCGTTTGGGTGTTGTCATAACCTTGGTCGTTCTGCTGCGCAGTCAAACTCAGGCCCAACTGCGGATAGTGCTCACCCTTGCCTTCGCGCACCGCCGCTGTGGCTGCCTCTGCTCCACTTTGGAAAGATTTGAGCATCGGATTGGTTTCGATAGCCTGAGTGACCCAGTTTTGCAAGGGGCGGGTAGGCGCCTGCAACGCTACGTCATTACGAACCCGGCTAAGCGGCTCGGTAATCGGGCGCCCGACAATCTCGGCCAACGCCTCGCGGCTGACCTGCACCTGGTTGCGCGCTTCCACTTCCTGCGCAAGCAAAAAGTCTACTCGCGCCTGCATATCCAGCTTGTCGGTGATCTTGGCCATTTGCCGGTCGAACATGCTACTGACGCGGTCCAGGTTTTTCTGGGTGGCCCGGCGCTCCGCCTGGACCAGGGCCAACTCGTCGTCTGCCGCCAGCGCTACGAAGTAGCGCTTGGCCAGGTCGACCGTGGCCTCCGCCAGGGTATCCTCCGCCTCATACCCCTTCTGTGCCTTGAGGCTCTTGGACTTCTGATAACGCTCCCACGCCGGCTTGTTGTACAGATACTGGGTCAAGCTGAGCGAATAGGTTTCGGTGTTGTAGATGGCCCGATCGAGTTCGTTCTTTCGCAGAATGCGGCTGGAGTTGGCATTGGCCGACACCTGGGGCAACAACCCACCCAGCGCGGCACGCTGCTGCTCACTCGCAGAGCGCGCCCGTGCGTAAGCCGCCAACACCCGCGGGTCTTCAAGGCGCGCCTCCCGGTACAACCCGGCCAGGTCCAACGCATAAGTAGAAGCCGACACGCCCTTCGGAGCAACGCCTTCGCCACCCCTCCCCTCTACGGCCACCGCCTGCCAGGCGACCATGCACATCATTACTCCCGGTAGCAAACGCAGCACGATCATTCCTCAATCAGCGATTCAGCGAACATGTTGCGCGCCGGTTTCAGCAGGTATTGCAGCATGGTGCGGTCGCCTGCATTGATCAAGACTTCGGCCGGCATGCCAGGTTGCAGCTTGCGACCGGCCAGTTTCTTCATGCCGTCTTCGGTGACTTTAACGCGCACCAGATAGTACTGATCGCCCGAGCGCTCATCAACCAGGCTGTCCGCCGAAATGCGCGTCAGCTTACCCTCGATGATCGGCGTAGTGGCCTGGTTGAAAGCCGAGAAGCGGACGTCCGCAGTTTTGCCCAATTCCAGCCGGTCGATATCCCGCGGGGCGACTTTGGCTTCTACTACAAGCTCGGACTGCGCCGGCACAATGTCCAATAGCGGCGTTGCGGCACTGACGACACCGCCAATGGTGTGCACCTTCATATCCAGCACCATGCCGCTTTCAGGGGCACGGATAACTACGCGGGAAAGGCGGTCGCGAAGCGCTGCTTCCTTTTCCTGCAGGTCGAACACCTGAGCCTGTACGTCGGAAAGCTCCTTGGCAACATCGGCATCGAACTTCTTCTTCAATTGCACGATTTGCAGTTCGGTCTCGCCAATCTGCAACTTGGTCTTGGTGATGCTGGACTGGTGGTCAGCCACTTCGGTCTTGAGCATGTCAAGCTTACGCTCCTGCTCCAGCAACCGCTGGTTGTCGACGAACCCCTCTGCCAACAACTCTTTCAGTTGCTTGATTTCACCGGAATACGACTTCTCCAGACCTGTCTTGGTGCGAATCATGTCGTTCAAGCCAGCAATCTGCTGCTGCATTTGCTGGATGCGCTCGCGGTTGACAGAAATTTCGCCCTGCAAGGAATCATGGCGCGCCTTGAACACTTGCTGCTCACCGGCCAACGCTTCCTGGGCACGACCAGAGTCGGTGCCCTCCATCGTCACCGCCGGGATCGACGCCAGGCCGTCGCGCTCGGCGCGCAGGCGTGCCTCTTTATAGCGTGCAACGATAAGCTGGTTACGGGTGGACTCGTATTCAGCGCTGAGCTGTGACTCGTCCAGCACTATCAGCGGGTCACCTTTGTTCACCAGGTCACCATCCCGGGCATGCAGCTCTTTGACGATACCGCCTTCCAGGTGCTGCACGGTCTTGCGGTAGTTCTGCACGGTGACCACGCCAGTGCCGTGCACTGCGTTGCTCAAAGGGGCGAAAGCCGCCCAGGTACCGAAAATGCCGAAGGTGACAAAGACGATGGTCAACCCGATGCGGCGGATGCCGCGGTCTGAGGTGGGCATGTCATCGAAATTGTGGTCGAAATTTGTAATTGCTTTACTGCTCATCTAGAAGTCCTTTCAAGCGCCAGTACTGGTAGTGGCGGGCACAACCGCCGCAGGCGCAGCAGGGGCAGCATCTGGCGCGGGTGGAGCAGTTGGCGCAGTGGCAGGCGCCTGGGCAGCCGCCGCTGGCGCACCACGCTGCTGAAGCTTGGCTTGCTGGGCGGCCAGTTCAGCGATAACGCGATCGCGCTCGCCATACAGCGAAATGGTGCCTCCAGCCATTACCAGAATACGGTCCAGGCGGGTAAGGATATTGGGGCGGTGAGAAACGATAAATACCGTGGCACCAGTTTCCTTGAGCTTTTGCAGTGCCACGCCCAATGCACGCTCGCCCACATCGTCCAGGTTGGAGTTCGGCTCGTCGAGTACGATCAGGCGCGGGTTGCCGTAAATGGCCCGCGCCAGACCGATCCGTTGGCGCTGACCGCCTGACAAGTTCACGCCCTCACTACCAATGACCGTGTCGTAGCCGTCTGGCAACATCAGGATCATTTCATGCACACCGGCCATTTGCGCGGCTTGCACTACTTTCTCAGGGTCAACCTTGTCGAAGCGCGCGATGTTTTCGCTAATGCTGCCCTCGAACAGTTCGATGTCTTGCGGCAGGTAACCCACGTACGGGCCAAGCGCCTGCTTATCCCAGCTGGCGATATCGGCGCCATCAAGGCGCACCACGCCATGCTGTGGCGGCCAGATCCCCATTAAAGCACGCACAAGCGTGGATTTGCCCGCAGCACTCGGGCCAACGATACCCACGATTGAACCTGCCGGCGCTACAAAACTGATGCTTCGCAATACAGGGGCTTTGGCACCAGGAGGCGCTACGATCAGGTTCTCGACCTGGATGTGGCCCTCTGGCGCAGGCAATGGCATGCGCTCAGGCTCTTTGTTCAGGTCATCCATCACTTTATTCAGGCGGTCATATTGCACTTTGGCTGCGACAAAGCCTTTCCAGCTGTTGATCATCTGGTCGATCGGCGCTAGCGCACGCCCCAGCAGCAGCGAGCCCGCCATTAACAACCCGGGGTTGATTTCGTGAGTAACGACAAGATACGCACCAATAGCCAGCATGATCGACTGAGACCACGTTCGGAATGTTTTAGAGGTAGAGCTTACGACGCCCCCTTTATCACTGGCTTCGGACTGCAGCATCATGATGTTGCGTTGGCGTTTAGCCCACCGGTTCATCAGCGTCTCGAGCATACCCATAGACTCGATCACTTCGGCGTTACGCAGCGTCTTGGTCGTTATCACGTTGGAGGCCACGTTCTCTTTGTTGGCAGCAGCCAACGCCTGCCCTGTAAGACGGTGGTTGACGACAGCCAGCACCGACAGAACGGCACCACATAGCAGCGTCATCCAGCCGAACCACGGGTGAAAGAAGAACATTACTATGGTGTAGATCGGAAACCAGGGGGCATCGAAGAAAGCAAACAGGCCTGGCCCAGTAAAAAATTGGCGCAAGGCTGTGAGGTCATTCAAGGGTTGCGCAGTTGCATCCGCACCCCCACTGGTCAGCGCGCGCTTGAAGCTTGCACGGTATACATCCCGACTGAGCAACACATCCAGACGGTTACTGATACGAACCATGATGCGAGAACGCACCCACTCCAGTGCCCCCATTGTGAGTAGCAGCACTGTCAGGATCAGCGTCAACATGAGCAATGTTGAAGTGCTGCTGGAGGGCACGACTCGACCCGATACCTGGATCATGAAGAAGGTAGGCACCAGCATCAGCGCGTTGACGAAGAAGCTGAAGAAACCGACCGAAAGGAAGCTGCTTTTACAAGCTTTCAGGGCAGCTTGCAGATTATTTTCGGATTGTGAACTCATGGTATCCATACTGAGAAAGGCGGAAGCGGCAGGCAGTGTAACACCCGCATAGGTACGTCTGGCTCTCAGATTATCCGGAAACGAGCTCGTTCCCCGACCAGCCGCGATTATTCATGAAAGTTTGTTGAGCAATCCGGCCCTGAACCTCCACCTTTCGCCAGACGCAACACAAGGCGACAAACGGCTAGCAGGTCAAACCTTCCTGCCAAGTCTTTGTCAAAAAAATCAGGGCGAGGCGAAACCTGCGTAGCGCTTTGGGTAGGCTGCTGATTTTTCTAACATTTTTCTCTGCCCTGGGTAATCCTATTATTTTTGTCGGGTACTAAAACCAGACCCTCGAGAGCGCGAAAGTCAGCGCTAAGTTCCGGACGAATATGAAATTTTTTTTAGATTTCTTGGTTGACAACCCTTCCCTCTGACGGCATCTTCGCCACTCGCAGGGAGCCTTCACCGGCCGTTTGGTGCACGCACGGGTTTGAGCAAGTTAGCTACCAGTGTTTTTGCTTAAAAGGAGCTTAACAACGCCATGTCTATGCCTTCGCAGACCCTTGACGGCCTGAAAATCAGTTCCCGGGTTACACTGCTCGAGCCGGGCATGTACATCTTCCGCTACGCCTCGCAGCCCCCTGCAGACAAGCCCGTGTGCATCGCGCTACAGCAAGCGCCATTGGGCAAAGGCTCCATCGACTTCTTCCCCGCCGAGGGCGTCAGCAAAAACATGCTGACCAAACTGGGCGATACCATCGTGGCTCGAGTGAAAGGTGGCGTGACCACCGTTCTTATCACCGAATACCACATGTTCGACGAAGTTATCGATCCAATCGACCTTCGCATCGACCGCATAGACACCTCGCCGGCCATCATGCGCACCTACGCCGTTGTCGCAACCGCGGAGCCAGCCCAGGCCATTGCTGCAAGCGCCAAGCCCTTGCCTGTTAAGCTTATCGCCCACCTGAAAAAGGCGGGTGAGGTAACCTCCAACGAGGGTTGGGTAGGTGCACCCGGTACCGAAGACTTCATTGAATCGTTTGCCGTCGAATGGGCTGAAAAACCGGTAGGCGTCGACTTGCTCTACACCTGCATGGTGGCTGGCTCAGGCCCTTGTCGCAATGTGTCGACGGGGACGTTCGTCGGTGCCAAGGCGCAGGGCTTGCCACTGCTGTGCGTTGGTTTCAGCCTGGTCGGCCCTCTGCGCAAAAACTACGAATTGACTGGTGTTGTGGTGTTCGGCAATGCCGAACCACAACGCCTGGTCGCCAATCAGATGATGCATGGCCCCACCGGCAACGAGCCGCTGGTGGCGCTGCATATCGCCCTGACCCCCGTTACGAAGATGAACGCTGCCCGCCTTAAGTCTCCGTGGGAAAACTCTGCAACTGAGCAGACTACTATTGCAGCAGGCCAGCCGGCCTGAAGTAACAGGAATACACCATGCAATACGATAATCCCGTATCGAGCAGCGACGTACAAGCTACTCTGACCGCCGAAAGCGCCAACCTGTCCGACTCCACCATCGAGGCTATCAACAGCCTGCTGAACCTGGACAACGCAGAGACCGTTTCGGTTGCTGGTATCACCGGCACTACCGTTCAGCTGCCAGCTTCCGGTGCTGCAAGCATCGTTCAAGGCACTGTTGAAGGCGTTAAAGGCGACACCGTGGTACTGGACCTGGCTGCTGCTGAAGCTGCTGGCGCCAGCGTTTACCACCTGCAGAGCGATGCCAACCTGGTCGTGAACCTGGAAGGCCAAGCTGCCGCTCCTGCTGCCGACGTTCAAGCCTTCGCTGCCCTGGCTGCAGTCGATACCTCGGCTATCGAACTGGTAGTAGCCACCGGCAACGGTGACGACGTAATCACCGTTAAAGGCGACCAGAACACCCTGATCGACGCTGGCAACGGCAACGACACCATCGTTACTGGCAACGGCAATAACACCGTTATCGCTGGCGCTGGCAACAACAACGTCACCACCGGTACCGGCGATGACACCATCATCCTGAGCGGCAGCAACCACGCTGACATCGTCAACGCTGGCGAAGGCTACGACGTTGTTCAGTTGGATGGTTCGCGCGATGACTACGCCTTCGCTGTCGGCAACAACTTCACCGTGAACCTGACCGGTAACCAGACTGCTGCCATCAGCAACGCTGAGTTCCTGAGCTTCGTGAATGGCGAAGAAGTTGAAACCGTAGCCCTGGCTCACAGCGAAGCAGAAGCTTCTGCCCTGCGCCTGTTCCAAGGCATCCTGGACCGCGATGCTGACCTGACCGGTGCTAAGTCGTTCGTTGCTCAAGTCAACAACGGCACCTCGCTGTCCGACATCGCCAACGAGTTCCTGAACTCGTCCGAATACGCCGGCGCGAAAAACGCTGCTGACGTGAACGAGCTGTACCAAGCTCTGCTGGGCCGTGCTGCTGACGATTCGGGTGCGAGCACCTGGACCGACCTGCTGGCCAACGGCGGCTCGCTGGCTGATGTAGCCGCTGCCATCGCCGTCTCGAGCGAAGCTCAGACTCTCGACCAGTCGAACGGTGACTTCATCCGCGAGCTGTACTCCAACGTTCTCGGCCGCGATGCTGAGCAGCAGGACCTGGACTTCTGGGTATCCTCGCTGTTCAACGGCGCAAGCCGCTCCGACGTGGTTTCGGACATCATCACTTCCAACGAAGCTAGCGCCAAAGCCAACAACGACTTCGTCGAGTCGCTGTACGAGTCGGCCTTGGGTCGCGCTTCGGAAGCTGGTGAGAAGGACTACTGGACCGCTCAGATCGAGCAAGGTGCTTCCCACGCAGACGTCGCCATCGGCATCGTTGGTTCGAACGAAGCTGTTGCTAACATCGACAACGTCGTTGTACTGCACGGCCAAGTGTAACTAGCCCTGCTGTAGCGCTGCATATGTCCGGCCTCAGGGCCGGGCATATGCCAAAGGGGCGACTTTCGGGTCGCCCCTCTTTTTATTATCTGTAGCCAAGCCAAGCTTATGTCCAGACAACTCGACCATGGGCGAGAGACGCTCATGGGCATCTTCCACCGCCACCGTCAGGCCAACGAGCATGACGCGGCGGCAACTGCACTCGAACGTGCGTTGCAGGTTCCCGAGTATCGGGCCGAAGCACTCGTATGGAAAGGCATCGCGGCCTTGCCGCAGACGCCCGAGCTGGCTTTTTTATATTTTGCCAATGCCGCCAGAGCATTGCCCGAGCGGGCCGACGTTCACGCGTTGGTGGGGCGCAGCCTACTGGCGCAAGGCCACTTCGAGATGGCCACGCGCTACCTTACAAATGCCTGGAAACTTCAGCCCAACGATCTGGCGCTGCGGCTGACCCTTTGGGAGGCTCGTAGCCGGTCAGAAACGCCTGCAGAGTTGCGACGCACAATCATGGCCCACTTGCCCGATATCCAGACAGGTAAAGAGCTTGGGTTGGTAGTCAAGCTGCTGGCGGCGCAAAGCGACGCTCCGGGCACTATCGGTGTTGTGCGTTATCTGCCTGAACAGAAGGAAATTCAGGGCTGGGCGATCGACTTGCAGAATCTGCAAGCGCCCGCAGCGCTGCAGATTGAAGCCAATGGCGCTCGCATTAACGCGACTGCCAGCGCCGCCCACCCGCTGCTTGGTGCAGCGGGGCTCCCAGCGACCCATGGTGGTTTGCGGGTGAGCGTACCGAACCCCACCCCTGCAGTGCACATACAATTTACCAACGGCATGCCCCTGCTAGGCAGCCCGGTTTACGCCATGCCGGTCTTCGTTCCGCCTGCTAGCGTAGGTGGCGGCGAAAACAACCCAGTGGATGTGCTGATTCCGGTCTATAACGGCCTTGAGGAAACACTGGAGTGCATCAACAGCGCGCTGGACGCCCGCAAATTGAACCGCACCCCGCACCGCTTGGTGGTTATCGAAGACAAGACGCCGGTCCCTGCCCTGGCCAAGGCACTCAAGGTGCTTGCTGCCAAGGGCAAGATCACGTTGATCAACAACGCGGTCAATCTCGGTTTTATCCGTACCATGAACCGCGCCATGGCCCTCAGCCCGAACAAGGACGTAGTGTGGCTCAACGCTGATACCCGCGTGCACGGCGCCTGGCTGGATCGGTTGCGGGCAGTTGCTTATAGCGACGAACGCATTGCGTCGGTAACGCCGTTCACCAATAACGGCGAGCTGATGAGCTTCCCCCGTAGCCAGATCTGCCACGAAATGCCCAGCGCCAAGGCCCAGGCCGAACTGGATGAACTCGCCCGGCAGGTGGCCAGCCCACCCGTTGAAATCGAGACGGGCTGCGGCTTTTGCCTCTATATCAAGCGGGCCGCACTCGACCAGGTAGGCTACCTGGACGAAGTACATCTGGCACGGGGCTACGGTGAAGAAACCGACTGGTGCCTGCGCGCCCGCAGCCACGGCTGGCGGCATATGGGGGCGCCTAACGTGTTTGTGGCACACCGGGGTGGTATTTCGTTCGGTGCCGAGAAGGTAATGCGAGTGGCGTTGAACAACGCAACCTTGCGCCAACGCTACCCCGACGCATCCAGCAGCTATCAAGCATTCTGCCTGCGCGACCCTATCAAACCTGCACGCCAGGCTTTACAGCAAGCGCGCCTTGAGCACTTGCTACGTAAACCGGCGAGCGAGCGAAATCTCAGTTGGCAGATGGGTGAGGACAAGACGCTCTACATCCACGATGGCTCAAATGACGATGCTGTTTTCAGCTTGGCTTATCACCACAGCAGTCATCGAACTTGGGTAGTGCTGACCGCCCCATTGTGCCCCTTGCCTCTGAATCTGGAGTACGAACTGCCGGGCGATTTCACTCACTTGGTCGAATGCCTGCGCAGCCTGCCATTGCAGGCAATGTTGTTCCAGAACCTTGCCCGCTGCCCGATTGGCTTATGTGATCTACCGGCAATGCTGGACATTCCGTACCGCATTCTGTGCAACGACGACCGCCTGCTCGATTCGCGGGGTGATTATGACTGGCGGCGTTTTGCTCGCGAAGCGGCCAGCGTTCAGTTGCCATGGCCAGCGCTACAACCTGTTTACAGCGATGCGCTGCCAGATTCCAACTTAGTAACAGAGGCGACTGCGGTCACCAGCGGGTTGGCTGTGCATATGCCTCAATCACTCGTCATTGGTGACAGCCTGCGCGATGCCAGCATTGCACAGCATTGGCTGGACGTTGCAAGGCATATTAAACGCGCGGAATTGTCCATCCGTTTGGTTGCGCCAAGCGATGGCCCCCTGCTGAAACAACTGCAAGCCACCGGTTCCGTTCATGTGCTGCCCGACTTGAATGGCTTCACCTTGGCCGAGCGAGCCCAAGCCGCCGGATGTGATGCTGTGCTCAGCCTGGCTGAAAATCCTGGCAGCGACTGGGCGGCCCCTCGCTTGGCAGCCCAGCTGGGTATACCGCTGTTCGCACCCTCCAATTTGTTGGCAAGCGACACAGGGGCCGCAGCCCTGACCGCCTTGCCTTTCACCCTGAGCCTGCTCCAATGACCGAACACCTTGTGGATCAACAGCAAACGGCTCAGCCGGTCGCCCTACCCGCCTTCAGCGGGGCCATACTTGGCCTTCAGGGGGACGTACTGCACGGCTGGGCGATGGACAACACACAACCGGAAAACCGGCCTGTCATCGAGGTGTTCATCGATGGAGCCAGCGTTGCTCTGGCACGTGCCGACCAATATGAGCCTAACGCGCCAATGGGCGACCAGTACCATGGGTTTGCCGTGCAATTGCGCCAGCGCTGGCTTGACGAGGCATGCTTGATCACCGCACGCATCGCCAACCAGTCATTCGAATTGGAAGGTCAACTGTCGCTCCCCGCAGCACCCAGTGACGACAGTGCCTCGATTGCGTCCCAGGTTTGGCATACAGGCGGCTTGCGTGTCGGTGGTTGGTGCTGGGATCCAAAGGCACCTGATCGACATGTGGAGGTTACGGTACGGGAAGGCGATCAAGTGGTTGGCCGGGCGGTATGTAAAGAGCACAACCAGGCCTTGGCGTACCGCGCCACCAGTGACCACGGCTTTGCTATCGATCTGCCTTGGGAGTTGGCCGATGGCAAGGTGCATGTGCTGGAAATCATCAATGATCTTGGCCAGCCACTGGCAGGTAGCCCCATTCGCTTGTGCTGCTGGCCGGAGGGCCTTGAAGGGCTGCTCCATAAATTGGATCCGGCGCACGACGCCGCAACGGTCGCCCTGCTGACTGAGGTTGCCAAGGACCAAACCATGCGCCTGCCAAAAAGTGCAGGCTGGCATCACTACCCACAATGGTTCGAGGTGTTCCAGCGCCTAGACTCCCTGCCCTTACCGCCGCTACAAGGCAAGTTGGGAGTGCTGCTGCTGAGCGACGGCGATACGGCACTGGAACAATTGAGCCTGAACAGCCTAGGTGCCTGGGACGCTGGCACGCATGCAGTTGCTATCGCCCCCCCCACGCAACCTATTGCCAGCGCTCACTCAACTGCTTGAAGGCGGCTGCGATCGCATCCTGCCAATGGTGGCGGGCGATCGCTTGGCGCCTCTGGCGCTGGCGCACCTGAGTGCCTTGCTCGACGATGGGAGCGCATGGGCATTCGCCGACTGCGATCGCGACGGCCCGCAGGGGGAGCGCAGCCAGCCGTGGCTCAAGCCAATTTGGGATTTGGACGTATTCATTGGTGCAGACATCTTTTCCAGTGGCTCGATTTTAGGTGCAGATATACTCGAGCATGGATTGGCGCTGTTGGCGGCTCGTAGCAAAGACAGTTCAGTAAATTGGTATGACTTGTTTTCTGCTATCGCACTAGCTACCCAACAAAGTCAAGCAGTTGTATCACACATGCCACGTGTTCTCTATCACCGGAGCAGCCAAGCACCAATTAGCCCGGAGCAAGCTAAACCTTCAAATCAACGCCTCCGCGCTGTGGAATGGTTATGTGAAGCGTTGTCGCCAGGCTCTTCGGTAAGCCGTGTTACAGAATATCCTGCCCTGCTCAGAGCTCATTGGCCATTACCTGAAACACTACCGAGCGTGAGCCTTATTGTGCCCACACGAGATCAATACAAGCTCCTACACAAATGTGTCGAAGGACTTTTAAATGACACAGAATATCCTGATCTCGAAATTATAGTTGTTGATAACCAGTCCAGCGACCCTCAGACATTAAAGTATTTATCAGAGCTGAAAAGCCGCGGCGTAACCGTTCTTGATCATCCATATCCATTCAACTACTCAACAATCAATAATCGAGCCGCTCGTTGCGCTACAGGTGAACTTATAGGGCTTGTAAACAACGACATTGAGATTATTGATCCTTTGTGGTTGAAAGAAATGGTCGCACATTTGGTCCGCCCAGGTGTCGGCGCCGTGGGGGCTAAATTACTCTGGCCTAATAGAATGGTTCAACATGGAGGCGTCGTCGTAGGGGTTAACGGGCTAGCGGCGCATGCAGGCAACAATTTACATGAACATGATGCCGGATACCTTGCTAGTAATCAGATTACTCGCCAGCAAAGCGCAGTTACTGCAGCGTGTTTGCTCCTGCGCAAAAAAACATTTTTTGAAGTTGGCGGGCTTGATGAATTTGCGTTTCCAGTAGCGTTTAACGACGTAGACCTCTGCTTAAAAATCAGGTTACAACATTTGAAAATCATTTGGTGTGCCTCTGCAAAACTTATCCATGCAGAGTCTGCGAGCCGCGGCAAAGACGAAATCTCAGAAAAGCGCGCTAGAGCCATCCGAGAGCAGGAGGAGTTCACTCAAAAATGGAGCGCGACTGAGCATGGCGACTCTTATTACCATCCGGCGATAAGTCTGGACTATCTCAGCGGGCCTTATGGAGGACTATCTATTCCTCCACGACATACAAATCCAAGGACCACAAGCTCAACTTACAACCCCACCGCACCTTAACAAACATACAAGGATAGAATATGAAAATTTTAGTTGTAGGGACGGGTTACGTCGGATTATCTAATGCAATTTTGTTAGCGCAACACAATAGCGTAACAGCACTAGACGTGATTCAAGAAAAAGTCGACCTTATCAACGATAGAAAATCTCCGATTTCTGATCAAGAAATCGAGGGTTTCTTGCGAGAAAAGAATCTAGACCTAAACGCTACAACTGATAAGCATCTTGCCTACGAAGGTGTTGATATAGTTATAATTGCCACGCCCACAAATTATGACCCCAAAACGAATCACTTTAACACTGAATCTGTTGAGTCTGTAATAAGCGATACGATAACCCTGCGCCCTAGTGCGAAAGTTATAATCAAGTCAACTGTACCGGTTGGCTTCACCAAGGCTATGCGGGAAAAGTTTTCTTTCCAGGACATTTTTTTCTCCCCGGAGTTCTTACGAGAAGGCAAGGCCCTTCAAGATAACCTCTTCCCGTCGAGAATTATCGTAGGGGACCGCTCGCCATTCGGAAGTTTTTTCGCGAACTTGATGCTTGCTGGCGCGCAAGTGGATGATGCACCCATTTTGTTAACCGACTCCACAGAAGCAGAAGCTATAAAGCTTTTCTCAAATACTTATTTGGCAATGCGAATAGCCTATTTCAATGAGCTGGATAGTTATGCGATACACCATCAACTCGACTCCCGACAAATTATTGAAGGCGTGGGCTTAGATCCAAGAATTGGAAATCATTACCACAACCCGTCATTTGGATACGGTGGCTATTGTCTGCCGAAAGACACTAAGCAACTGCTTGCGAATTACTCGAGCGTACCCAACAACTTGATTCGAGCAATAGTTGAATCCAACACAACTCGAAAGGACTTTATCGCCGAGGCTATTACGCAGCGAGCTCCTAATACTGTAGGGATTTACAGATTAATTATGAAGTCCGGCTCTGACAATTTCCGCTCCTCCTCCATTCAAGGAATTATGAAGCGGGTAAAAGCCAAGGGCATCAGCGTAATCGTGTACGAACCCGCCCTTGAAGAGAGTACGTTCTTCAACTCAAGCGTTATTAAAGATCTTGAAACTTTCAAGAAAAAATGCGATTTAATTGTAGCCAATCGCGTATCTCCGGAGTTATCCGATGTCATTGATAAAGTTTATACGCGAGACCTGTTCGGAGAAGACTAACGCAGCAAAGACCAATCAGTCCTAGTGTTCAATTACCTCTCTTACCATTTTGAAATACTGCTTAACCTCCGAGACTTGCCAACACCATGAGTAACTCCTACAAAGCACTATATGAATTCGGATACGGCTTTTTAGGCCCAATACTAAACCATTACATTAGGAAAATTGCCGAGCACTCAGAAACCCACCGACCAATCTGTCTTGCAAGAGAGGGGTGGATTCTCTTCGCTGCGCTTAAGCACCTTCAAGAAAACGGTTTACTCTCCTTTAAAGCAAATCCTATTTACCTTAAGGTTTCGAGGACCGTTCTCTTTCGCAGCCAACTCGGCAACCCAGACATTTACGAACTTTCATTCGCGAGTAAATTTGACGGCACCGTCCTCGATTTGCTAATGAAGAGATTTGGCTTGCAACTTCACGAGGCGTTTTCACTGCTCCCCCAAGAACTATTAGAATTTAAGGTAGTTCTACCCGCAGATCTTGATAAACTTACCGAATGGTTAAAACCTCATAATAAACGCATGCATGCATACGTAGCCCCCACACGTGATGCGTTACTCACATATTTCGACCGTGAAGGCCTTACTTCAAGCAGCCCGAAATCTCTAATGCTTGATCTTGGTTACGCTGGAACAATTCAAAAAATTCTGACTCGAATGTTCGGCCAAAGCACAGATGGCCTGTACTTTATTACTACAGAGTCTGGAAGCCATAGCATTGGAAAACATACAGCTACAATGAATGGGGTATTTAAAGAGAACGCCAAGTGGTCCGACGGCTACCTGATGCTAGAACGATCACTATTGCTCGAAAGCATAATGACCGCTCCAGAAGGCCAACTGGTAGATATTAGGCTTCAAGAGAATGGTGAGTTGCAGTTTTTCCACGGCCGACTAGCAACACCGCAACGACAGTATCAAGATCTCCAGACTATATTTTCAGGAGCAATCGATGCGGTCCGCGAAGGATTAAAACTCAATATCAGTTACAGCATTGATGAAATTGAATGCCTTTTCTGCGCGTATGCCACCCCTCCTAGCGCTATCCCAAAGGAAGCCTTTCATTTATTCAGTATTGATGACGACTTCTCCGGCAATGGCGTTATAAGTCCAACCCAATTATTTGGCCTCCACTGAAAGTAACTGTGCCGACCATGAATACTAACAGCATACTATTGAAACAAAACCGAAAAGAGATGATTTCCTTAGTTGAATCCAGCGGGGCATTCGACAACAAGTATTACAAGTCACAGACAGCCGCGAAAGGGATATATCCGAAAAACTTTATTGAGCACTATCTCACTGAAGGGTGGACTAGCGGTTTCAATCCCCACCCATGCTTTGACACAGTTTTCTACTTAAAGCACAATTCAGACCTTAAAGACCTAATCATCCACCCTTTCCTACATTTCATCATGTATGGCTACCGTGAGCATAGATTTACGCGTGCTGACTTCTCATTGTCTGAATATCGCCTTCTTCATCCGGAGATCGAAGAGAACGACATTAACCCATTGAAGCATTTTACGATGAAGTATGGGCAGACAGCACGTGCGAAAAATGGCGAAAAAGCGTCCACTACCAAAGACAATCTGTCTAACCGCGACATTTTATCCATACTTGCCAAAGCCAAATCTTTACAATTGTTTGATTTTGAATGGTACAAGAAAACCTATAACCCAGCATTTGCGTCAGAGCTAGACGCCTTCAAAGACTACCTTCATAAATCAAGATTTTCTCCTGTAAACCCGTCTGAAAATTTCGACAATGAAATTTATCATCGCTGTAATATAGATGTATTCCACGCACAAATAAGCCCACTATTCCATTATATTATTTCAGGCCAAACAGAAGGCCGGGCATACTCCAGCGTTATGCCAAAATGGACACCAAAATTTGAAATTAAACCAGCGAGCGAGTTAACCCCAAAAGCCTCAAAGCAAAAGATCGCCATCTGCCTGCATATTTATTACGATGACTATATCGAGCGTTTCGCGGAAGCTTTATACACTTTCCCAACAGAGGTGGATCTTTTAATAACTATCGCCAACGAGAGCTTTAGAGATCGGGCCTATCAGACTTTCTCAAACATTCAAGCAGTTAGGAAGGTCACTATAAAATCTGTACCTAATCGCGGCAGAAATTTTGGTCCGCTTCTCGTCGAATTCGCTCAAGAGTTGCTTACGTATGATTTACTCTGCCACTTGCACTCTAAAAAATCATTGTATTCTGGCCGCGAGCAAACACAATGGGCTGACTATTTGTCCGAATATTTGCTCAACGACTGCTCTGTAGTTAAAAGGGTTCTGAATGCATTTTCTGACAACCCGCAGTTCGGGGTCTATTATCCGACTACGTTTTGGATGATGCCTTCGTGGGTGAACCATGTAACCATGAATAAGCCCCACATGCGGAATTTGCAAACCGCTCTAGGCTTCGGACATTTCGATGACTTCTTAAGTTACCCTGCAGGCGGGATGTTCTGGGCAAGACCCAAAGCACTCGTTGACATTTTGAACAAAACCTATACTTATGATGACTTTCCAAATGAACCGCTCCCCAATGACGGCTCAATGCTACACGCTCTGGAGCGGGTAATTGGACCGGTTTGTGAAAAAAATGGTTATCAGCAGTTTTTCTACCATCCAACAAGCGGAAAACTTACAACTGATCAAAGTTACATAACATCAAGCTACTCTCGCACTTTAGATAGTCTGACAAACGACCTGAAAACATTTAGTCACATAAGTTTTGATGTATTCGACACTCTAGTTAGACGCACATACACAACCCCTGATTATGCGAAGTATTTACTTGGCAAAGAGTTGGTCCAGCTAGGTATTGTTAAATGCGCAAATGAGTTCATAGCAGTGCGCAATGATGCCGAGCTACAAGTTCGTAAGAAAATGAATTTCAAAGGTGATGTATCAATAAGTGACATCTATGCCAGCCTAGCTTCACGTCTACATATTTCGACCAATGAGGCCGAGAGACTGATGAATCGTGAATTTGAACTTGATTTAAACATGATTACAGCCAAAGACGAAATGGTTGATCTATTCAATACCCTTGGAAGTCATGGACATATATTGTGGGTTATTTCCGACACTTACTACACCCGGGAGCAGATTGGCTTATTATTGAGAAAGGTTGGGGTAAGTGCGCCTTATCGATTGCTAGTGTCCAGTGCAGAGCAGAAGCGGAAAGATAATGGCACCATGTGGGACTTGGTCAAAGAGGATCTCGCCCGCGAAGGGGCGAAAAATCATGTACATATTGGCGATAACGTAGTCGCAGATTGCCAAATTCCAGGAGATAGAGGCATCAGCTCCATTCATATTCTTCACCCTCTCGACAAATGGAAAGCTTTGGGATTTCCAGCCTTTAACGAATCGAATGCGTCTGTTGATGAAGCGCACGTTCTTAAATGGGGCAAATTGATAAATTGTGTCGGTAGGCTACCGTTCATCTAGGCGAGCGCGCGCCAGTCACCTCTCGCCTGTGAACCGCAATGCAGTACTGGGTCGCAGAGGTGACATATTATGAACAATCCGCATTCTTGAGCAAAAATTCAACGATTTACATTCACGACCTAGAGCTGATGATAGTCATGGGTGCTGCACATTCTTTTGTTGAACCCCAGTATCTAACCTCTTGGTTACTTGATCGCTGATATCACGCAAGCATTCAACTTGATTTTTTTCTTTCAATCAGCTATAACCCTAGAGATATTGGTAGATATTTAAAATCATCAGTAATAGATCTTAAGTCGGTAGCCTTATCTAGGAACACACGTGCCAATAGCCTTACAGACATACGCAACTGCAGGTGTTACACAAAGTATGATAATGCGTAACTTCTTTCTTTTAACCTATCATATTTAAACGACATAGCGCAGGGCAGCCTACTTGAATCAGGCATGCGCTTGAACAATTGTGAGCCCCACAAGCGCTAGGGAGAGATCTAAAGTGATGCAGTGGAAAACTGAACAACAAGAGATTTGTTCATTAATTCGATCAAACTATTCACCACTTAAGATAGTTCTGAAAATTAAAGATGACTGGGAGATGTTTCCAGACTTTTTTGATCATCATGCTAAAATCGTGGGCGCTCAAAATATTTACGTATTTGATAATAACTCCACTAACGCTGAACTTCTTGACAAATACAAGAAATTGCCGATTCCTGAAAATGTGTTCAGCTTTGATACTTTCCACAACGACATTCATAGCCCTGAAAAGTTCACCCCTTTATACCAGGCGCTGCAGCACTCCAGTAGACATTTTACGTTTTTAGACAGTGATGAACGCCTATACTTAATGAGCGAAGAAGGTTACTCGACGTCAATTATTGAGTACCTGAGTCAATTGGATGTTAGTATCCCTGGCATATGGCTTAGCAACGCTCCGGGTTCTAAAAACATCTTCTCTATTGGTGATTCCGGCGAAAAACTTGAAACGGGATTAACCTGGGGAAAGCCCATCTTCAGCTCTAATACAAAGCTCGATGGCTATATCAACCATAATATACAGGCGCTTGAGCATGTTTATGATGGGCTCCAGCATCGCGCCGTTTTTGTATTGCACTTAAATAACTTCTCACCCACCCAACGAATAAACGCAAACCTCAGAAAGCTGGTTGCGCGAGGATTTATTGGCAAAGATGACACGATAGATGATGTTCTCAATGCAAAAACCTCTGCACATACAGATCTGAACATCAAGCTATATCTTGAGGAAATCCGAAAACTTCACTCTCAAGATGCAATAACAACTGATGCTTTATCCGCCGGCCACTTAAAGTTAGACAAACTCGGCGCGTTAAGCTTTTTCTCTGAAAAAGAGAGGGATTTACTAGCTACTTTTTTGAGTCCGACATCATCGATTGCATTCCCAGACAAGGATAAGTCTTTGATTAGATTGGTAGGCGATTCGACCACTTCTACGCCTAGCCTAAAACATCAATATCGCGGCCATATTGACGGATTGTTTTCTAATAAGATCACAGGTTGGGCTGTAGACTATTTTGGCAATAGCACCTCTCTAAAAGTCTACATCAATGGAATTGAACGCCTAATTGCACACTCAGTCATCGGCCGGCCTGATCTAAAAAGTGGAGGTATATCAAAAGGGCAAGGTGGTTTTTTTGTTAATTTAAGCGGCATGATCAATCCAGGCGACAAAGTAAAAGTAACGTTTCTTGATAATGTAGTAGTTTCAGGTGGATCTTTGGAGGCTACATCTTGAGAAACGCTGAGTTTCAATAGCCACTCATTACTCCGCTCCTAACCGAAACCGTCGGCCTATAAGGCCCGCAGAAACTCAAACGCGGGCCTTGAACGAAATCATTTTTTGAGTATTTTTTTCGCCTTTTCAAGGGCTTTTCGAGAGGCGTGAACATAATACTCAAAACTCTTCGAATGTTCCGAATCTACGAATGATCGTTGCTCTTCCAACTCAGCCTCTCCCAACGCGCTATATTTTCTCAGAATCTCATCGTATATACTAAAATCAAGGGAAGGTGATCGGATCAAAAACCGAGATGTCATTTCCACTAAAATATAGTCCGGCTTTTCAAACTCTACAGCAGCCCAATCTACATCGGCACCGGAAAAGATCCGAACAATTTTTGAAAATGAGTGCGATAGAAAGTCACCAAAAGAAACGGAGAAAGAATCCCCGAATATCATGAGCGTTATCTGATTTGGAGCACTAGGATTCTCATATATTACAATCCCACCTCTGACTTTTATCCTATTTTCATAAACTCTGAATTTGATTAATTTTTCTCTATCCCGGATTACTAAAGAATTCTCCAATTGCACAGGCATTAATTTTGAGCCCAAATCCCCGTCAATCGGAAGTATCGAATATTCAACACCTGGATCTACACTTTTGAATCCTGCGCTACGGCAAAATGAAGATGCAGCCAGTGATGCGCCATAATCGTTCCAATGACTATCGGTTTTGTAGTATGCAAACTCACGATCTCTACAGAGGCTTTCAGTTAGATCAGTTATTTTAGCAACATTCAAAAACCGGCTGTAAAACTGCTCTAATGGAGTGACAATCCCTTTTTTGTGTGGGTAGCTATCTGAGTAAATATATTCTTTCGCTGGAGCAACCACAAAGGTATATTGTCTAGCATTATCAACGGACCAAGCATTAAGCCTAGAGAAGTACTTATCCCACTTCTGAAGCTCCGAATCCGGTATTAAAAGTTTCCCAGTGAACTGCTGAACACTTTTGTTTAAATCATTATCCAAAAATAAGTGCCCATTGGACCCAACAAGCACCTTAGCTTCTTCAACTCTAACTTGAAAGAGCCATTCGGTTTTACCAGCAACTGTCACGCCCACTTTGAAATCTGTTGAAAAGTCAACGGGATATTTAAATCCAGTCAAAACTGGAGCAGCAGGAATCACTGCCTTTACATCTGATCGCTCTCTATTAAGTGGCATACTTAATTCGGGCATGTGACTAACAACCACACTTACATCCTTCTCGCCCGGAATGTAAATCCAGCCAGCCATGGCCAAATATGATTTTGATGACTCCGTAATCATTCCCGGCTTTGGCAAATCCAAAGAGCATCTTATTTTTTTAGCAGCATCCAGACTGCGAACAATAACTTTAAATTGTTTATGCATAATCTAATCACATTGAGAATTCAACTTTCATTCATTATCTCATGCTCTTTTTTAAAAATAAAGCACCCCGAAAAAGAAAAACCCATCAAGCCAAATCCAGCCTTACTAAATTCAGACTGTTCCGCCTGACGCCCCCCCTACCTACAAAGTATCAACAACCCTAATCCAGGCAGCACTCTAGATCAACAGGTTCACGAAAATAGACCACGCGTCGCTCCATGACTGGCTTTACTCTATAGCTATCACCCCAAGCAGTGATGTATTATTAGGAGAACTGGTGACAGAGTTGATTTCGACCATGTTGGAGGCCAAATCAACGCAATTCGCCATCAGTGTCATAAAGCTACGAAATTTAACGTAAGGCTCAATTATGATTCTAGTAACAGGCGGAGCCGGCTTCATCGGCTCAAATTTCGTTCTGCAATGGTGTGCGCACAACCAGGAGCCCGTGCTCAACCTGGACGCCCTGACCTACGCAGGCAACCTGGCGAACCTGCAATCGCTGGCAGGTAACGAACAGCACCAATTCGTCCAAGGCAATATCTGCGATGCAGCACTGCTGGCCCAGCTTTTCGCCGAGCATCGCCCACGCGCCGTGGTTCATTTCGCCGCCGAATCGCACGTTGATCGCTCGATCACTGGCCCTGAAGCGTTTGTCGAGACCAACGTGATGGGCACCTTCCGCTTGCTGGAAGCCGCCAGGGCCCACTGGAACAGCCTGGAAGGCGCGGAGAAGGAGGCATTCCGCTTCCTTCACGTTTCTACGGACGAAGTGTACGGCACACTCGGGCCAAACGACCCGGCCTTTACCGAGGCCACCCCTTACGCGCCAAACAGTCCGTACTCGGCCAGCAAGGCAGCCAGCGACCACCTGGTACGTTCATATTTCCATACCTACGGCATGCCGGTACTCACTACCAACTGTTCCAACAACTATGGACCGTTCCATTTCCCGGAAAAACTGATACCGCTGATGATCGTCAATGCCCTGGCAGGCAAGGCGCTGCCGGTCTATGGCGACGGCCAGCAAATTCGCGACTGGCTATATGTCGAGGACCACTGCTCGGGCATCCGTCGTGTACTGGAAGCCGGTGCGTTTGGCGAGACATACAACATTGGCGGCTGGAACGAAAAAGCCAATATCGACATCGTCCATACCCTTTGCAGCTTGCTCGACGAGCTTGCACCAGCGGCCTCGCGCCAAGTGATCAACCAGAAAACCGGCAAGGCTGTCGAGCAGTATGCCGAACTCATCACCTATGTCACCGACCGCCCAGGCCATGACCGCCGTTATGCAATCGATGCCCGCAAGATCGAGCGTGAGCTCGGCTGGAAACCTGCGGAAACCTTCGAAACCGGCATTCGCAAGACAGTCGCTTGGTACCTGGCCAATCAGGAATGGGTCAAAGGCGTCATGGACGGCAGCTACCGTGACTGGGTGGCACAGCAATACGGGGCGAATAAAGCGTGAAAATCCTGCTGCTAGGGAAAAACGGTCAAGTAGGCTGGGAGCTGCAGCGCGCTCTGGCGCCGCTAGGCGAGGTCATCGCGCTGGACCGCCAAGGGGCTGAAGGCTTGTGTGGCGATTTGTCCCAAGCGGATGGTTTGGCCGCCACTGTTCGTCAACTGGCGCCCGACATAATCGTCAACGCTGCTGCCTATACAGCAGTAGATAAAGCAGAAAGCGACCAGGCATTAGCCGCCATGATCAATGCGCAAGCCCCCGCGGTGTTGGCACGCGAAGCAGCAGCGCTGGGTGCCTGGTTGGTTCACTATTCCACCGATTATGTATTTGACGGCAGCGGTGACCAGCCCTGGGAGGAAACCGCAGCTACCGGCCCTCTCTCGGTCTATGGCCGTACCAAACTTGATGGCGAGCGTGGCATCCTTGCCAGCGGCGCCAAGGCCTTGGTGCTGCGCACAAGCTGGGTGTATGCTGCGCGCGGGCATAATTTTGCCAAGACCATGCTGCGCCTGGCTGCTGAACGTGAAGGTTTGAGCGTGGTGGCAGACCAGTTTGGTGCTCCGACGGGCGCTGAACTAATTGCCGACGTTACCGCTCACATCCTACGGCAAATCTTCAACGGGCAAGACAACCGTCACCTGGCAGGGGTTTACCACTTGGCGGCAGCCGGTGAAACCAGCTGGCATGGTTTTGCTCAGTTCGTCTTGGCGCACGCACAGCGCAACGGCATGGCGCTCAAAGTGACGGCTGATAAGGTTGCCCCGATCAGCACCGAAGCTTATCCAGTACCTGCGCCGCGTCCGCGCAACTCGCGCCTGGCGCTGGCTAAGCTGGAAAAAACGTTCAATTTCAAAATGCCGCTTTGGGAGCAAGGCGTGCAACGTATGCTGGACGAAATCCAGTAATAGGGACTCTCATGGCTCGTAAAGGAATTATTCTGGCTGGCGGTTCGGGTACACGCTTGCATCCGGCCACACTTTCGGTTTCGAAGCAGCTGCTGCCGGTCTATGACAAACCGATGATCTATTACCCGCTCAGCACGCTGCTGCTAGCCGGGATCCGGGACATCCTGGTCATTTCTACCCCGCAAGACACCCCACGCTTCGAACAGTTGCTGGGCAATGGCAGCCAATGGGGCCTGAACCTGTCTTACGCGGTACAACCGAGCCCGGACGGGTTGGCGCAGGCGTTTACCATAGGCGCTGACTTTATTGGTAATGACCCATCTGCGCTGGTACTGGGTGACAATATATTCTACGGCCATGACTTCCAGGCGCTGCTGCTGAATGCCGACAAGCGGGATTCCGGTGCGTCGGTATTCGCCTATCACGTGCACGACCCAGAGCGCTACGGCGTGGCTGAGTTCGACGACAGCGGCCGTGTGTTGTCTCTGGAAGAAAAACCGGCTGTTCCAAAGTCGAGCTATGCCGTCACTGGCCTGTATTTCTATGACAACCAAGTCGTCGACCTGGCCCGCGACCTGAAGCCCTCCGCGCGCGGCGAGCTGGAAATCACCGACCTCAACAATCTCTACCTGCAACAGCAGCAGTTGCAGGTTGAAATCATGGGCCGCGGCTACGCATGGCTCGACACCGGTACGCACGACAGCCTGCTCGAAGCAAGCCAATACATCGCCACGATGGAGCGCCGTCAGGGCTTGAAAGTGGCCTGCCCTGAAGAAATTTGCTACCGCGCTGGCTGGATCGACGCCGAGCAACTCGAGCGGCTGGCTCAACCCATGCTGAAAAACGGTTACGGCAAGTATCTGCAAAACTTGCTGAAAGAGAAGGTATTCTGATGCAAGCCATTGCGCTCGATATCCCAGAAGTAGTCCTGTTTACCCCCAAGGTATTCGGCGACGACCGCGGCTTTTTCTACGAAAGCTACAACGCCCGTGTTTTCACCGAAGTCACCGGGCTGCAGCCCGACTTTGTACAAGACAACCATTCGCGCTCGGTTAAAGGCGTGCTGCGTGGCCTGCACTATCAGCTGGCACCGCACGCCCAGGGCAAGCTGGTGCGCGTAATCCAGGGTGAAGTGTTTGACGTGGCCGTGGACATTCGGCGTTCATCGCCAACCTTCGGCAAATGGGTTGGGGCTGTGCTGTCGGCGGAAAATAAGCAACAGCTATGGATCCCGGCAGGTTTCGCACACGGTTTCGTTACCCTGAGCGAGACGGCGGAGTTTGTCTACAAAACCACCGACTTCTACTCTGCAAAGAGCGAACGGTGCATTGCTTGGGACGATCCGCAAATCGCCATCGATTGGCGATTTGATGGCCAGCCGCAATTGTCTGGCAAAGATCAGCAGGGTGTGGCGCTGAGCCTGGCTGAGGTATTCGACTGAAGCGTTAGGCAATTTCTTGTATTGCTTAACGTGCATTGACACTTCACATCGGCGGGTGACAGCATTTCCCTTTTGCCCGCCAGTGAAGTGTCAATGACTGCTCCTGCTGCCCCAGCCGACCGGCTGTACACCTTGGATACGCTGCGCGGTATCGCTGCCCTCAGCGTGGTTTTCTGGCACTGGCAGCATTTTTTCTATGTAGGTGACAGCCCTGCCGGCTTTGACCCGGCGCGCCAGCCCTTATTTACGGCGCTGACACCACTCTACCAATACGGTGGGCTTGCCGTTCAGCTGTTTTTCTCGATCTCGGGGTTCGTCTTCTTCTGGTTGTTCTCAAATGCGATTGCCGCGCGCCAAATTCCCCTCGGCAGGTTTGCGGTTGATCGCTTCAGTCGGCTGTACCCTCTTCACTTGCTGTCCTTCGCACTGGTAGCTGGCCTTCAGTGGATTTACACGACCTATAACTCGAACGCCTTCGTGTATCAGTACAACGACAGCTACCATGCCCTGCTCAACCTGCTGCTGGCCCCAGCTTGGGGGTTCGAAAAGGGCTGGTCGTACAACGCGCCTATCTGGTCGGTATCGGTCGAAGTGTTGCTCTACGCTTCGTTCTTTGTGATCTGTCTGGCTGGCCGTTGGCGCTGGCTGTTAGCGGCCGCGGTCGCTTGCGTTGGTCTGCTGCTATACCCGGGCAGCTACAAGATCGGCAGCGGGTTGCTGTGCTTTTACATCGGCGGCCTCGCCTATGCACTGCTGGTGCACCTGCGCCGCCTGGCTGGCAGTGGGATGGCGCTGGCTATCACCACCGGCATCGCCGTAGCGGCCTGGGTTTACCAACTACACCTAGCGCCTAGCGTTAATGTTTATTTCGTCATGTGCCTGTGCTTCCCCGCCACCTTGGCAATGCTGGCGGCAGCCGGCATGCACCGGCCAGCCCTGCTGCGCTCGACCGCATGGGTCGGAGACATCAGTTACGCCTCATACTTGCTGCATTTTCCGCTGCAGCTAGTGTTTGCCCTGGTGCTCGATAGCTTGGGCTTTGTTCGCGAAATCTTTTACCAACCTTGGGTCATGCTGTTGTTCTTCGCGGTATTGGTACCCCTGAGCCTTGCCTGCCACCGATGGTTCGAGCGCCCGGTTCAGCGTTACTTGCGCGCACGCTGGCTGGCTGGCGTAAGTAGGCCCGGCAAGCAGATGCAGGCATGATTGGCCGCGCGCACCTGAACTCACTGTCACAGCATCTTTCTTATTTGCAGCCTGGATAATCGTATGCCAAAAAACTTTTCGCCCGACGCCCCCATCCTTATCACTGGCGGTGCGGGCTTCATTGGCTCACATCTCGCCGATGCTTTGCTTGCCAGCGGCCGCACAGTGCGCGTGCTTGATAACCTGTCCACAGGCAAGCGCAGCAACTTGCAACTGGCCAACCCGCGATTGCAACTCATAGAGGGCGATGTGGCCGATGCCGGCTTGGTAGCGCAGGCAGTAAGCGGCTGCCAAGCGGTGGTACATCTGGCAGCGGTGGCTTCGGTGCAGGCATCGGTGGATGACCCTGTGCGCACCCACCAGAGCAATTTCATCGGCACCTTGAATGTGTGCGAGGCTATGCGTTTGGCAGGTGTGAAGCGTGTACTGTTCGCGTCCAGCGCAGCGGTTTATGGCAACAACGGCGAAGGGGCGTCCATTGCCGAAGATACGCCCAAAGCGCCATTGACCCCGTATGCATCTGACAAGCTGGCGAGCGAATATTATCTGGATTTCTACCAGCGCCAACACGGCGTGGAGCCGGTGGTTTTCCGCTTCTTCAATATTTACGGCCCGCGTCAGGATCCATCCTCGCCCTACTCCGGCGTGATCAGTATTTTTGCCGAAAGGTCGCAAAAAAGCCTGCCTGTTTCGGTGTTTGGTGATGGCGAGCAAACCCGTGATTTCGTTTTTGTCAGCGACCTCATAAAGCTGCTGATGCAGGGTCTGGAACGTCCCGGCGCCGTAACGGGTGCAGTCAACGTAGGCTTGAACCAGGCAACTTCACTCAATCAGGTATTGGCGGCTCTGTCGCAGGTACTCGGCAAGACGCCAGCGGTCAACTACCAGGCTGCGCGGCCCGGCGATATCCGCCATTCCAGGGCCAACAACCAGCGGCTGTTGAGCATGTTTGAATTGCCTGAACCAACCCCCATCAGCGAGGGCCTTGCCCAACTGCTGACGCCTTGAACCAGGGTGCGTTGAATTGCGCGGAACAGGCCCGTCGCCATGTTCCGCGCAACGCGGGTCAGCCTTGCACAGTCACTGGATAACAATGTCGGCTTCAGGCTCTTTGACATAAGCCAGCAGGTATTCCAGACCCAATGCAACCTCTGCTCCACCCCGCGCCAGCAGGGCTGATTCGGTATTGCGGGCCACGAGCAGGTGCCGTTCATCCACCACCACCTGCTTGCCCTGTGCCCGGTAGGCTTCGATTAGCTGCATGGCTGCATCCGGATCATGAGCGGTGGGCCCTGCCACCCAGAGCACATCTGCCTGTTCCGGCGCGATCCAGTTTGCCGGAACGCAGCATGGCTGGCTCGCTGGCTGGGGCCGGTTGGCCGGCACCGGGCACAACGCCTTGAGTACTGTATCGAATGTACTGGCCAAGGGCGCCCCGTGACAGGCAATCAGTTGCATCTGCTCGCCACGCTCAGCCCCTGGGCCGGCGAGCAGTGCTTCAATGCGGTCTATTTGCAGGTCGAAGGCATAAGCCTGGATCCGTTCCCGACCGGCTTTACCATGGGCCGCCAGCAGCTCTGGCTGGTCAATATAGAGACGCAGGCAACGTGCCAGCTCTTCAGCATTGCCGTGCTCAAAGAGCTGGCCTGTAACGCCTTCATCCACCAGCTCCGGAATACCCCCGATACGCGAACCGACTACGGCCAGGCCGCAGGCCATGGCTTCGGTAATGGTCACTGGCTGATTCTCCGGGCACACCGATGGCAGCACGAACACGTGGGCCTGGGCGAAACGCTCAGCAATACGCGCGTTTGGCAACCGTCCCCAGAACTTTGCCGAAAGACGCGGGGCGATTGCTCGCAGTTCAGCCTTGTAGCTTTCGAGCATATGGCCGTCGCCAACCATGTCGACATGCACCTTGTCAGGCGGCAGCAAAGCCAACGCCTTGAGCAGGGACGGCACACCTTTATGGCCCCCCATGTAGCCCGTGAAAAGCACATTCAGGCGAGGGCCGGGGGGCGCAGGTGTGGTTGAACTGAAACGCTCCAGCTCGATGCCATTGGCGATTACATTCATGCGTTCGGCGGGCAGGCCGTTGGCGATGTAGGTTTGCGCCAGGTAGTGGCTGGGCGAAATGAAGTGGTCGACTGCATCCAACTGCCAGCGAAGGTAGTCCTGCCGCATACGCTGCGGCAGCAAGAGGTCGCCGTTGTAGATATGCGAGTGGCATTTGTGGCACTGCGTGCTGTCTTGGCACAGCGTGTCCTGGGTGGTGATCCGCGTACTGTTCATGCAGAAACCCCAGTGGTCGTGCAAAGTCAGCGCGATACGAATGCCGCGCGCCCGGGCCAACTGCAGAATACCGAGCGACAGGCCAGCCATGTGGTGCGCATGAATCACATCGGGGCGCCAATCGGCGATGAGTCGAAGGAAAATTCGCTCTACGCCCAGGTGAGCGACATTGTTGCCGGTGGGCGCAAAATCCAGATAAGTGAGTGAAACGCGCGTAACCGGCAGCCCATCGAACATCTCCTGCTCGATGGGATAGCCTGGCAGGCCACGGCTGTTATCCCCTGCCAGCACGCGCACTTCATGGCCCCGCGCTGCCAACGCCCGGGCCTGGTGGTAGGCTATGATCTCCGCGCCACCAATGACGTGCGGCGGGAAGAAGTTGGAGATGACCAGAACCTTCATTTATCCGCCCCTGGCTTCACCAGCGGGTAATGATAGCCACGCAACCCTGGCAGCTCGATAGCAGCCTCGGGTGGCAAGCCCAATGCCAGCGTTGTCTCTGCACTCAGGCCTTGCGCTATTAACAGCAGCCCTTCAGCCTGCCCCGTCAGTAACGGGCTGAGCGCTTCACGCAATGCAGGGTTGAACGGCTCGGCTGCCAGCACGACCAAGTCGACGGTAATTTCGCTGTCGCGCAGCTCGGCCAGCAGCAACGGCAAGGCTGCATCCACGGGCGCTTCAATGCGGCTAATCGCGCCTTCTCGGCTTACGTCACCCAACAGGGTCCCATCCGCCACTTGCCAAGCTCGCAGTGCGTGGTGGCCGATCAAGTCGGTCACCCATTGGGGATGCTCGCCCAGCAGCAGTGCGCATTGGGCCGGCCGCTGGTGCAGCAGGCAAGCCAAGGCTAGTTGACCAGGCTCGTCCACCAATTGTAGCTGCGGGTCGATCAGCAAGTGTTGCCACTGGCGCGGCAACGGCTTGGCAACCGTTCGCAATGTGTGGCTGGCCAATTGCCGCAGCATGGCCCGCGCGTAGCTGCGCCAGGTCAGGATTGGCCGGGCCACGGCTTCGCTGGCCAGTTTCAGGTAAGCCTGCGGCTCGCTTGCCAGCGCATAGATTTGCCCGGCGAGTGCATCGGGGTCAGTCATGTCTACTGTACGGCAACCACCTTCCGCTGCCAGCTCGGCCATTACCCCGCCGTTATGGCAGATGCAGGGACGCGCATGCCAAAGCGATTCGACGATCGGCATGCCATAACCTTCTACGAGGGAGGCATACACGCTGACATGGGCTTTGGCGTAATAGTCGTTGAGGGTGGCATCGTCGACCACCCCGTGCCAGACAATGCGCGGGTCAGCAGCATTGGCCGCACGTACTGCATCGACAATATGGTCGGCACCAGCATACCGATTGCCGATCAGGTCCAGTTGCCAGTCCAGTTGCGGGTAGTCTCTGGCCAGGCGGGAGACAGCTTCGAGCAGCACTTTGTGGTTCTTGCGCGGTTCGAGTGTCGAAACGCACAGGATACGCAGCGGTTCACCCGCACCAGGCGCCGCAGCCGGGGTAGTAGCACGTACAGATGCGGTCAATTCGCCGGGAATCCAGCAGGTTTTAACGTGGGCATGCGGGTTGATGCCTTCACGCTCCCAGAAGGCTTGCAACTGCTTACCGGCGTCCGGAGAAATCGGTAACACGCGGTCGGTCTCGGCCAGGCCACGCATGTAAGCAGCGTGGTTGTCACGAATAGCGGTATCGGCAACCCATTCGGGGTGCGTGACCGGAATGGCGTCGTAGAAAATCGCCGCAACGTTGAGGCCTAGCTGCCGGGCTGCGGCACGGCGTGCAGGTCCTTGGCGCTCGAAGACGATCTCGCTTTGCAGCAACCAGCCACCGCGCAGGGCTCTGCCCCCAAGGCTGGACAACGTCTGCCGACGGTGGGCCGGCGAGCGGGGCAGTACGTAGTGTTGCGGGTCAGGTTTGGGGCCGCCGTACAAAGCCAGGTTGTGATACTCACCCTCGGTGGGCAGCACATACTCGCGCAAGGTTTCGTCCCAGGTCACGAACAGTGGCTCGCCAAAGTCCTGCAACTTACGGGTAAGGCTACGCACTACCCGCGCCACACCTGTGTTGGCGGTATCGCGCAGGCAGGCGCTGGTGTCGATGACAAGCTTAGGTACGGGCAGTTCCTGGATAGGATTCAAGGTGGCGAGCAAATCGGCGTATGCCTTGATGGTGCGCTTCCAGGTAAAGGTCTGCTGGAAGTTGTCCAGGTTGGCTTCCCATTCGGGGCCTGTCAGCAGGTCGCCCGCAAGCACCCGCAGTGCCTTTGCAGCCATATCGTGTTCGTCGGCACAAAGCTGCCGAGCGTCGGCAACCACTTCGGGATGCGCGCCAATATTCAAAACCAGCACAGGCTTGCGCAACTGCTGCATCTCCGCCAGCGGCAAGTTGAAACCTTCCCAGTGCGATACACTCAAGCCCAACTGGGCGTTGGCCATCAATGCAGACAGTTCGGCATCGCTGGGGTGGCCCAAAGGCAAGATATAGCCCACTAGGTCAGCCGGCAGTTTCAGTTCGTCGGCAGTCGCCAGTACGCTGAAACGTGCTTTGGGGTGTACGGCAATGATTTGCCGGGCAATCGGGTAAAGCCCTTCGCTATTTTTGTAGTTACCGGTTTCCCAGCGGCCCAGGTTGATGATCATGGGGCCGTCGGCTGGATCAGCGCCAGCCTGATCACCAGCCACCTGATGACCATGTAGCCACAGGCTTTGGTCAACACCACCGGCCAAGTGGTCAGCGCCCAGGTGAATCATGGCGATTTCTACTTCGGGGCCAGCATCGGGCAAGCTCTGGCTACGCGATACAAAGTGGCTGATCGGGGTGACCACTCGCGCTTCGGGAAGGTATTCGCGACGCTGGGCGCGCAAGCGCTCCTGCACCATACGCGCAGGGCCCTTCATATCTTCATAAGGGACACCACCGCAATCTAGCGCCACGGTGGGTACGCCCCACTGGCGGAAGACTGCAATCGAGGCATAGAACGGCCAACCACCGATCAGCGCTACCGTGCCGGACGGGTCACTACCGGCCGGCGAGAAGAGATGACGGTTGTCGCGTAACCATTCGGCAGTCACCTGATCCAGGTCGGTATACGCCCCCAGATGCTCTGGTGGGGTATGGATATCGTCAGTGATACGGCGCAATACATCATGGTTGGCGCGCTGGGCGACAAAGGTAATGTGCCAACCCGAGGCCTTGAGGCCTTGCGCCAGCAGCAGCAATACACGGTCTACGCCAAAACGGAACAGCAGGCGCTCGTTGCAGATAATCAGATGCATGGAATCAATTCAACCTGTTCAGGGCGCATAACCGATGGCGGCGTAGTCCTGTGGGCCAAACAGCAATCGGTTGAGAGGGGTGGTGATGGCTTCATCGTTGCCTTGCAGCAACAGGGAAGGGTCACCCGGGTGTCGACGGTCGATTTCAACTCGCTCGAACCCACGCGCCTTGAGTAGGAACGCCACCAGCGCGGGTGGCAATGGGTTGCGGTGCGTAGGGTCGACGTAGAAATTGCAGGCCCCGGTAATCAGGTTTTCCGGGTTTGGCGTTTCAAACAAAACAACGCCACCAGGGCACACGACACGACGAGCCTCATCAATCAGGCGAACTAGAACGTTTAATGGCAAGTGTTCGATGATATGGAAGGCAGTAAGCCCCGCCAGGCTGTTGGCAGGCATAGCTGCCAGATACTGCAGCGCATCGCCCATGTAGACTTCAAGACCGGACTGCTTGCAGTTTTCGATCATCGCACTGTTGGAGTCGACGCCGATCGCCGGGATGCCTTCTTCCTTGAGCAGTTGCAACCACTCGCCGCGACCACAGCCCAAGTCCAGCACTGGCAACTGAACCAGCTCTGGATCATTCCGGAAGTAGTCAAGGTTCCGCTTCAGCCGTTCGCGGATCATTTCAGGCGCCCCACGGAAACTGGCCTCGAACTCCAGGTAGAGCTCTGCCGGCATGCCCGGTTCATCTACCACCGCCGGCATTGCCTGGGCAGCGTTGTCGAGCCGTGGTCGTGCTGCCTGAAGTTCGGCAATGGTCAAGGTTTGTTCGCGTAGCATCTGCTCCAGACGGCGCATGCGCTCTATCAGGTACTGCTCGTTCTGCTGGATTGCCAAACCGTGGGTGTAAAGGCTTTGGTTGGTCTGGTTCTGTACTTGCACAGCGACGTTGCGCAAACGAGCAGCACCGTCGGCGATGTGCCACTCCAACGCGCCCACTCGTTCGGGCAGGTGACGCACCACGGCAAGCACCTGCCGCATGCGCAAGACACCGGGAACACGCACGGCTACCGCGTGTGCCAGGGTAATGAACAGGTTTTTCAGCGTGGCACCACCAGGGCGCTGCCGCACCCTGGTGAGGAAATTCATGATACGCGGGTGGCTGAAGAGCTTGCCGACTATCGGCAACCCGCGCAGCCGGCGATACAGGCTCGGCGGCGGCGTCTGGGCTTGCGGGGTGTCGTCGTTGGCCGCTGGGGTGGCCGCTACTTCAGGTTGCACCGGCGCTTCAGGCTTGGGCGGCAGGTACCCTTCAAGATCCAAAAGCTCGAAAGTACGTACAATGTCGTTGGGTACATTACTAGGCAGCTTTGCACTATCGGCACTGGCAGTAACTCGCTCATACTCGCGACGATTGACTTCAGCCTGAATGGTTTTTTGCAGTTTTTTAAGATCGATAGTCATTATTTGTGTTCAAAACTGGTTGAGTGGCCAGTGTAGGCGGATGAGTGTATGGCACTAGCTTCGTACGCTACGGGAACACCAGAGGCCGTCATTCTACGCAGGTCGTCTTGCTAGCGTCGAGCAAGCCCCAATGGGCAAGACCCTCGGCCTTGTTCAAGCCGGGCACCTCTCAAACGCCTCAGTCAAGCTTGAACTCTGCCTGCATGGCGCATACCCCGGCGAAATGTTTGTAGCTGCTGTTGCCAATCACATTGAACACAACAGCCTTGTCCCACCAGTCGAAGTTGTCCTCGATGTGATCGGCGCCCCCATGCAAGGCAAGGGTAAGGCTGTAGCTTCCGGGCCCGACATTGAAGGCTGGAATTGTCACGGTCAGCGTCTGTTCCTTGCCAGCCTCGACACCCAGGTCGCGCAACTCTCCACGCAACCAAGTGTTTGTACCGAAAATGTCGTAGCCAGTGCGATCCTTGAACATGAAGCCCAGCGACAAATCATAGATAGGCTCATTGGAGCGGATCTTCAGGCTCAATGTGAGCGGCGCGCCTACCTCCAGCATGGTCGCCGCTCGGCCATTGCTGCTGAGGGTAAGCTCCTCGATCCGAGCCTTGCCATTGCCCGAGCGCCCAGCATACGGCGCATTTACAGCCTGGGCCTGCAGCGATCCTTCTTCCTTGCGGGCAATCAGCGCGTTGTAGTAATCCAGTACTTCATCGGGCCGGCCATCCATCAGCATCTTGTGGTCGCCCAGCAAGATCGCACGGTCGCAAAGGCTTTTGATGGCACCTGGGTCATGGGAAACGAACAGCAAGGTCGTGCCCTGCTCGCGAAACTCACGAATGCGCGCGAACGACTTGTGCTGGAAGTAGGCGTCGCCTACCGCCAATGCTTCGTCAACAATCAGGACCTCAGGGCGCACAGCTGTCGCCACACTGAACGCGAGGCGTACGAACATGCCCGATGAATAGGTTCGGACAGGCATGTCGAAATAGTGGCCAATTTCGGCAAATGCTTCAATTTCCGGCATCAGCGCGATAATTTCCGCACGCTCGAGCCCTTGCATGCGCCCCGCTAACGCAACGTTTTGCCGGCCAGTGAACTCGGGATGAAAACCCATGCCCAGCTCGAGCAGCGCGGCAATGCGGCCAGTGGTGGTGATTGAGCCCTCGGTTGGCATCGCTGTGCCGGTGATCATCTTCAGCAAGGTACTCTTGCCGGCGCCGTTGACGCCAATGATGCCCACCGATTCGCCCTGCCCTACCTTGAAGCTGACATCCCGGATAATCCAGTTCTGGTCGCGTTTACACAGCCCGAGCCAAGTACCGAGTGCGTGCCAGCGACCTTTGAGTTTCGGATAGGCCTTACCTACCTGGTTTACTTGAATTGTCATGTCAGATCTGATCGAGCAAGTCGTTGTAGCTGCGTTGGTACAACACAACAGCCAGGATGAAGACGATAACAGCGAAGCCAAGCGGGTAAGCCAATTGGGACATCCCGACCGGTTCACCCAACAATGCTTTCTGCGCCGTCAGTACCATTGGGAAAACGGGGTTCCACGACAGCATCGACTGTACATGTTCAGACAATATGCTCAGCGGATAGACGATCGGGGTGGCCCAGAACAGTGCTTGGAAAAAAACATCGCTCAACTGGCCGATATCGCGAAAGAATACGTTCAATGTCGCCAGCAAGGCCCCTACGGCAACCCCCAGCAATACGACAGTGGCCAACACCGGAATCAATACCAGCGTCGTAGGCATGATCGGGAAGCCCGACACCAGCATGAACATGACCACCAGCACCAGCAGGATCAAGCTGTTCAGCGCCGCCGTCGCGATGACTGGAATGAATAGGATGAACTTGGGAAAGCTGGACTTCTTGATCAGGTTCGCATGCTCAAGAAATACACCCTTGCCCCGCTGTACCAACTCAAGCAGCAGGTTCCAGGTAATCAGCCCCGCGCAGAGGTATATACTGTAAGCATACTGGTGCTCAATACCGGGCATCCGCGCCTGCATCAGGCGCGAGAAGATCACCGTATAGATAAACACCATGAAAATCGGTGGCACCACCAACCACAGGGCACCGAAAGTAGAGCCCGCATAACGGCTTTTGATCTCACGCAGGGTGATCGCAAAGATCAGACCCCGATAGCGCAGTACGTCTTTTATCAAAGACAGCGGCGTATTCATTGTATTCGACTCACCATGTTCATAAGACTTCCTGTATGTAAGGTATTCGCGCCCAATCTGTAACGTACGGCGCAGGCTATGCCAGGCATGGCACTTGGTAAGGCCGCCCGGCTACTAGCCGATTGCACGGTAGACCTCCAGCGTCTCCTCAGCACAACGCCCCCAGGAAAATTCGGCAGCACGCTTCAAGCCGGCATCCGCCAATGCGGAGCGGCCAGCGGGGTCGCCAAGCAGGTCGTTGAGCTGCGCACTCAGTTGTTCGATATTGCCAGCCTCCACCAGCCACGCACTGCCCTGGGTGAATTCGGCCATGGATGTACCTGCCGTGCAGATCACCGGCACGCCACATTGCATTGCCTCTAGCACAGGCAGACCGAAACCTTCATAGAGCGATGGGTAGGCAAATACTGAGGCCCCGGCATAAAGGGCCGGTAGGTCAGCCCCCGGCACAAAGGAAAGCTGGCGCAAGCCGTGGCTGAGTTCCAGTGCCTTGATGCGATCGCCAAGGTCCTGATTGTGCCACCCGGGTGCGCCAGCCAATACCAGTGGATACTCCTCACGCACGGCCCGCGGCAGGCGGCACCAAGCCTCAATGAGGCTGCCTACGCCCTTGCGCGGCTCCAGTGTACCCACGAACAATACATAGCGCCCATGCTGAAGCCCGTACCGCTGAAGAGCCACGCAGGTTTCATCGGACGTTTGCGGCCGGTACGCCTGGGACGCACCCAGATATACCGTTTTCACTCTGTCGCAACTTACCCCGAAGTCACCCACTAGCTCATCACGTATCACATCCGAATCGGTGATCAGCATATCCGCTCGTTTCAAAGTCTGAGGCAGCTTGGAAGTTAGCCACTCCACGCGTTTGCGCGGATGAAACTGCGGAAAATGCAGGAACGAGAGGTCATGAATGGTCGCCACGCAAGGGCCTACGTGGGGTTTAAGGATGAAATTCGGCTCGTGATAGATGTACTGCCGGCGTTCACCTGCCCGAGAGTAGCGCCGGGCGTTGAGCAACGCCTCCCTGGCATGGTAGGTGAACGTCCAACGTTTGAGGATACTCCGAACATGTGCTTCAAGAGCCTGACGCCCAGTGAGCTTCACTTGCTCGGCAGCTGGCTTCACATAGAGCGATGTGGCGGCCAGACACTGGGCCAATGCGCTTTCTGCACTTGAGAACCTGGCCCCATGAAAACACTCGATCACACCTACCTCCTGAGCCAGCAGTTGCTCAAGAAGGTTGAAGGTATAGTTCCCGATCCCGGTCAACGGCGGGACCAGCGATTCAGTATTGAGCAAAAGCTTCATGAAACCAGTCAGCCCCTGATCAAACGCGCGATCTCGTTGACACGGCGTCCGACCAAGGCGCTGTCACCCCGGCTCTCGACGTTCAGTCTCAACAGCGGTTCGGTGTTCGAACCGCGCAGGCTGAAACGCCAGTCGGCAAATGCCACGCTGATACCATCGGTACGGTCGACTTCTGGATTATGCGGCAGGTAAAAAGCGAGGATGCGCTCGATAGTGCCTTTCACATCGCCAACTTCATAATTTATTTCACCGCTGCACGGAAAAGCTTTGATGCGCTCGTCCACCAGTTGCGCCAGGCTCTTCCCGGTCGTGCTCATCAGCTCGGCAATTAACAACCATGGAATATTGCCACTGTCGCAGTAAGCGAAGTCGCGGAAGTAATGGTGGGCGCTCATTTCACCGCCATAAACGGCATCTTCGGCACGCATTCTTTCCTTGATGAAGGCGTGGCCGGTCTTGCTCTGGATGGCAATACCGCCCGCGGCCTCAACCTGTTCAATGGTATTCCATGTCAGCCGCGGGTCATGGATGATCTTGCCACCTGGGTGCTTGGCCAGCAACATTTCACCCAGCAGACCGACAACATAGTAACCCTCGATGAACCGCCCCTGGTTGTCGAAGAAGAAGCAGCGATCGAAATCACCGTCGAACGCTATCCCTATATCAGCACCCGTATCGAGCAAGGCTTGCCGAGTCAGGTCGCGATTTTCAGGCAGCAGTGGGTTGGGGATACCGTTAGGGAAGTTGCCATCCGGCTCCCCATTGATGATTGTCATCTCCAGTGGCAGGCGCGCTTTCAGCAGTTCGAGCACCGGGCCGACTGCACCATTCCCGGGGTCAGCCAACACTTTGAGTGGCTTGAGGGCAGACCGATCAACGTAGGTCAGCAAGTGGTCAATGTAGGCACTCTTGTCGAATGCCTCACGAACAGCGCCTTGGGTTTTGCCAGGAGTACCAAGATTGCCGCTTTCGACACGCGCACGGATGTCCGCCAAACCTGTATCACCGCTGATCGGGCGGGAGTGCTCGCGTACAAGCTTCATGCCGTTGTAACCCTTGGGGTTATGGCTGGCGGTTACCATGATGCCGCCGTCGGCCTGGTAGTGACTAGTGGCGAAATAAACCTCCTCGGTACCGCACAAGCCGATGTCGATTACATCGACCCCGGCTTCCGTCAGGCCTTTTACCAAGGCGCTTGCCAGGCCAGGGCTCTCCAGGCGCATGTCACGACCCACTACATAGCTACAACCGCCCAGTTGGGCCACCAAGGCGCGCCCGATGCGATAAGCGATGTCGTCGTTGAGGTCGGCCGGAACTTGGCCTCGAATATCATAGGCTTTGAAGCAGCGGGTCTGGATAGGTGCGTACATACATCTCTCTGGATGCGTTGCCGCCTGAGCGTGCAACGCCTAGAAGGGGATGGCGGGCGATGGTCAGTCGCATGAAATTGGCCCGGCACCTCGAAAAGGCACTCACGGGCCGACGGGAAAAACCTGAGTTCAGGCGTCGCAACGACCGTATTTGTCCTCGAAACGAACGATGTCGTCTTCGCCGAGGTAGTCACCGCTCTGGACTTCAATCAGCACTAGGTCAATGACACCTGGGTTTTGCAAGCGATGCTTGTGACCGGCACGAATAAATGTGGATTCATTGGTATTAAGCATCAGCTCCTGGTCATCGTTTACCACCAGGGCCATGCCGCTGACCACAATCCAGTGCTCGCTACGATGATGGTGCATCTGCAGGGACAACGATGCTTTCGGCTTGACCACGATACGCTTGATCTTGAAGCGCTCGCCGTCTTCAAGCGTGGTGTATGTTCCCCAAGGACGATGCACCGTCTGGTGCAACAAATGCGCGGCGTGGCCATCGCCCTTCAGGCGTTTGACGATATGCTTGACGTCTTGGGCATGGTCCTTGTGGGCAATCAGCAGAGCGTCGGGCGTATCGACCACCAACAGGTCCTGCACACCGACAAGGGCAGCAAGGCGATCTTCAGTGCTGACATAATTGTTGGTTGCTTCGTAGGCCATCACCTCGCCTTCGAAACGGTTGCCGTGCTCATCCGGCGGGGTAAGTTCGCTGACCGCGTTCCACGACCCTATGTCGCTCCAGCCTATGTCGCATGGGATGGTCGCGACCTTTCGAGAACGCTCCATGAGGGCGTAATCGATTGAAATATCAGGGACATTGGCGAAGGTTTCAGCATCAAGCGCAAGGCAGCGGTAGCCTGCCGACGAGGCAATGCGAGAAGCTTCCAGCGTAGCGGCAACAGCTTCCAGCACATCAGGCGCATGAGTTTTGAACTCTTCAATTACGGCGCCTACCTGGAAGCAGAACATACCGGCATTCCAGAAGTAGTTGCCAGCCGCTACGTAAGCCTCGGCAGTCTTGGCATCGGGTTTTTCGACAAAACGCTCGACCTTCAACCCGCCTTCAAGTGCCGCCCCGGCAGCGGCCTCGATATAGCCAAAGCCGGTTTCTGGATACTGCGGCTTGATGCCAAACGTCACCAGCCAGCCTTGTTCAGCGAGATGGATCGCCTTGTCAACAGCTCGAGAAAAAGCCACTTCGTCCTGAATAAGGTGGTCTGCTGCCAGCACCAACATATGCGCTTGCGGCCCGTGGCTCTGGTGCAGTTGCAGCGCGGCAGCAGCCACCGCGGCAGCCGTGTTGCGACCGAATGGCTCGAGGATATAGCCCTGTGCATGGCCCTTGGTATTGATCGTACGATATTCGTCTTCGGTCTTGAACAACAACTCGCGGTTGGTGACGGTGAGGACTTCGACCACACCTTCCAGCCGGGCTGCGCGAAGAAAGGTCTTCTGGATTAGATTCTGCCCGTCAGGCAACGTCATGAACGGCTTCGGATGAGCCTCACGGGATACTGGCCACAAACGGCTACCAACGCCACCGGATAAAATTACCGGGATCAATTCCATATTCGGATCCTTAACGGCCCCTTGATGTTGTTTCACTTCAAGAAACCGGCATGTGTCTTACTGCTGATCACCGTCGCAAATGCGCAACGGCGCGAAAATTAGAGCGCCCAGCGTATTTAAATCCCCGACCATCCATAGGCACAAGACGCAAGATTCACCCCGTAGAATACCAGAGATTTTTCTTCGTAGGTTGCCGGCCGGCAGCTGGCTATCCCGCGGCAATCACCCAATTTAGGCCGGTCGTTAACCTTGGCGGGAGAGCGCGAAACGCCTGAGGGCAGCCATAAGACAATCACGATTATGAACGTTCCATGGAAAACGACTTTATGCGGGAATCTGTATTTGCGTCACCCACTCCAGCTCGCAAAGCCTCCGCGCCAATACCCGGGACAGCTCGACTTTGGCTCGGCGCTCACCGTGCACCAGTACAATCCTGCGGGGGCTTTGCGCCACGCTGGTTGCAAACCCGACCAGCCCCGCTTGGTCGGCATGCCCCGAGTATCCATCCAGGGTCAGCACTTTCGCGCGTATTTCGTACATTTGCTCATCCAGATCAATCAGCACCAACCCTTCAGCCCCTTCACTCGCCTGGATTACCGCACCCGGCGTCCCCTTTACCTGATACCCCACAAACATCACCTCATGCCGCCGATCCCCCAGCATGGCCTTGAGGTAATTGACAATCCGCCCGCCCGAACACATGCCATTGCCTGCAATGACGATGGCCGGTCGACCGGTGCTGCTGAGGTAATTGACTACCTGCTGGTGCTTGGCATGGGTGTCCACTGTGATCAACTGGTTGAAGCCAAGCGGATCACGCCCTTGCGCGAGCCGCGCCCTCGCCTCTTCGTTCCAGAACTCATGCAGGTCGCGGTAGGCACCGGTAATACGCTGGGCCAAGGGTGAGTCGAGGATGATGGGCAACTGCGACCAGTTGACGGGATCTTCGTCACCCGGTTCGCCGCGGGCTCCGGTCAATGCCTTGCGGTGCAGAATATCCTCTATTTCGTACAGCAGCTCTTGCGTACGCCCCAGGCTGAAGGCCGGAATCAGAATGGTGCCTTTGTCGGCCAAGGCGCGATCAATTGCCGCCTCCAGTTGCTGCTGCCGACCGCCCTTGACCGGGTGCAGGCGGTCACCGTAGGTACTCTCCAGCACCAGCACATCTGCCCGCTCTGGGGGCCGAAGCGGGCGCAGCAATGGGTTGGCACCATTGCCCAGGTCGCCTGAAAACACGTAACGGGTGTTGATACTTCCATGCAACAGGTCGCACTCGACATATGCCGACCCAAGCAGGTGCCCTGCACGCTGCAAGCGGATACGACACTGCAAACCCGGCTCCATCACCACTTCATGCCACTGCTCGAAGGGCAAAGGCACAATCAGGCTTGTGACCCGTTCAAGGTACCGCGCCACCTGAGCAGGCTCGCGGTTGATGCCCACCCTGTAGGCGTCCTCCAGTACCAGCGGCAATAGCCGCGCCGATGGCTCGCTGCAGATTATGGGGCCGCGGTAACCTGCAGCCAGCAGCGCAGGTATGCGCCCGACATGATCCAGGTGTACGTGGGTGACGATTAGCGCGCGAATGCCATGAATATCGAAGCTGAGCGGCGCGGATTCTGCACCAGGCGGCGCATCGGTGCCCTGTTCCAACCCACAGTCGACCAGCAAACTGCTACACGAGGCCAAGTGCAACTGGTGGCAGGACCCAGTCACACCCCGGGTGCCACCGTGATGGAAAAGGCAGGGGAACTCCATGCTACGCACACTCAACTTGGCCATAAATGAAGTGGGCTATTACTTCATGGCGGCCAGCCTGTGCATAGGCGGACTATTCCCAGGAAGGCGTAGGAAATTTCCTTAGTTACCGCTCAATGCCGCTTGCCGGGCAGAGGCCTTGATCTTGCGCTTGCTGCGTTGAACGCCGTATGCGCCCAGTAGCGGGCCTATAGCCAGGCCGATGACCAGCGCTGCCAGCACCAAGACAGCCACGGGCATTTCCGGCGCAGCCCAGCCGAACAGCACCAGCGCAACGGGCTGCTGGTTCTCCAGCACGAAGAACAACACCACCGCCGCCAACAGCAGCACGAAAATAGCCGCCAGGGCGCGCTTCAGGTTACGCATCAGATTGCTCCTTGAGTGCTCAGGCCTCGGCCTCATCTTCTTCGTTGACCCGGTCGCGCAACTCTTTGCCGGGCTTGAAGTGCGGGACGAACTTGCCTTCGAGGCTGACCGACTGGCCGGTCTTGGGGTTACGCCCCACGCGTGGGGCGCGATAGTGCAGCGAGAAGCTGCCAAAACCGCGGATCTCGATGCGATCGCCGGTAGCCAGGCATTGTGACATCTGTTCAAGCATAGTCTTGATGGCCAACTCCACGTCCTTGGACGAGAGCAGCCCTTGATGGGTGACAATACGTTCGATCAGCTCCGACTTCGTCATATTTTTCCCTTCGTTATCAAGCAGCTAGATCATTGCTTAAGCAGGTTGTAGCACGCTGGGAAGGATTTGAACAGGGTGCATCTTGACTTAATAAAAAATTTCAAGATTGAAGTTTTACCGGAATGGTCTAGGGAGGCCGCGCCGCCCGTGCGGCGCATCGCGAGCTGCGCTCGCTCCTACGTTTTTTTCGGGCCAATTATGCTTGGGCCAGGTGCGCGCGAACGCTTTGGTTGGTATGGCGCGGTATTGCGACATACACCAAAACGTACGCGCACAAATCCCACAGAACTCACTGGCCCGAAACAAACGTAGGAGCGAGCGCAGCTCGCGATGCGCCGCGCGGGCGGCGCTCGATTTGCGCACCACCACACCCCCCACGCCAAGCACCCCGGGGCTCCCCCGATACCTCATGCCATGCGCCGTGCCGGTGAAGGTACGGCGATGGAGCAGCATTGCCCGCGAGGCCGCGCCGCCCGCGCGGCGCATCGCGAGCTGCGCTCGCTCCTACGTTTGTTTCGGGCCAATTATGCCTGGGGGATTTGCGCGCGAACCCTTTGGCGCATGCCTCAATATCGCGTCGTATGAACCAGGCGGTCGCGCGCGCCTCTCACAGGCCTCACTGGCCCGAAACAAACGTAGGAGCGAGCGCAGCTCGCGATGCGCCGCGCGGGCGGCGCTCGATTTGCGCACCACCACACCCCCCACGCCAAGCACCCCGGGGCTCCCCCGATACCTCATGCCATGCGCCGTGCCGGTGAAGGTACGGCGATGGAGCAGCATTGCCCGCGAGGCCGCGCCGCCCGCGCGGCGCATCGCGAGCTGCGCTCGCTCCTACGTTTGTTTCGGGCCAATTATGCCTGGGGGATTTGCGCGCGAACCCTTTGGCGCATGCCTCAATATCGCGTCGTATGAACCAGGCGGTCGCGCGCGCCTCTCACAGGCCTCACTGGCCCGAAACAAACGTAGGAGCGAGCGCAGCTCGCGATGCGCCGCGCGGGCGGCGCTCGATTTGCGCACCACCACATCCCCCACGCCAAGCACCGCGGGGCTCCCCCGATACCTCATGCCATGCGCCGTGTCGGTGAAGGTACGGCGATGGAGCGGCATTGCCCGCGAGGCCGCGCCGCCCGCGCGGCGCATCGCGAGCTGCGCTCGCTCCTGCGTTTGTTTCGGGCCAATTATGCCTGGGGGATTTGCGCGCGAACCCTTTGGCGCAGGCCTCAATATCGCGTTGTATGAACCAGGCGGTCGCGCTCGCCTCTCACAGGCCTCACTGGCCCGAAACAAACGTAGGAGCGAGCGCAGCTCGCGATGCGCCGCGCGGGCGGCGCTCGATTTGCGCACCACCACATCCCCCAAGCCAAGCACCCCGGGGCTCCCCCGATATCTCAGCCATGCGCCGTGCCGGTGAAGGTACGCCGATGGAGCGGCATTGCCCGCGAGGCCGCGCCGCCCGCGCGGCGCATCGCGAGCTGCGCTCGCTCCTACGTTTTTTTCGGGCCAGTTATGCCTGGGCCAGGTGCGCGCGAACGCTTTGGCCCTTGTTTACATACTGCAAATCACTGGCGGGTCGATCCCTGCACAGGCTGACTATGCTGACCGAGCAATTACCTGCTCAAGGATGAACGCAATGCCGAACCCTCATGGCTACAGGCTTCGCCGCGCACGATGCTCGGTGCCAGGCAGGCTTTATATGCTGACTACGGTCACTCATCGACGTAAGCCTTTGTTTCACGACCTCCGCTTCGGACGGTTGGTCATCCAAAACCTTCGTTACGCGGAAGAACAACACCACTGCCGATCGCTGACCTGGGTCGTAATGCCAGATCATGTGCATTGGCTGATTGAGCTGAAAGAAGTGACGCTTGGAACATTGATGCAGCGCTTCAAATGCCAGTCCAGCAATGCGCTTCACAAGGCCGGGGCAAAGGGGAAGCCGGTGTGGCAGGCAGGTTATTACGACCGAGCCTTGCGCCGGGACGAGGATGTTTTCAAGGTCGCGAGATACATCGTTGCCAATCCGGTAAGGGCCGGACTGGTGTCATCGGTTGGCGCATATCCTCATTGGGATGCAGCATGGCTTTAAGGCATCACGATGGAGACGTATCGCACGCCGCCCGCGCCTCGCGACAGTTATGCCTGTGCGGATTGTGCACGAACGCTCCAGGGCATCGCGGGGCATACTAAGAAATCGAGTAGGAGGCGGGTTCACACCCGCCGTCCTCTCACACCACCGTGCGTACGGTTCCGTACACGGCGGTTCAGGCTATGCGGCTAAGCCGGTTGATCGTATCCAGTATCGAGACCAGTCCGAGTCGATCCCATAGCTTCTTCGGCAGCGCCTGATTCATATGAGATGCTCCCGAGTTCCACCATGGGCCTCGACCATTAGAGGCTGATTTGCAGGCACGCTCTTCACTTAGACCCAGGCGCATCAGGTTGCGCACCCTCGTAGAGGGCTGCTTCCATTGGCGCCAGATGGCACAGCGGAGTTTGTGCCTGAGCCAGCCATCCAGTTCCTCAAGTGGCCGTTTGCTCTGGCTGAGCTTGAAGTAACCCGCCCAGCCTCGTAATACAGGGTTTATCCGCTCGATGGTATTTGCCATCTTGCGACCCCGTGCACCGCGTAGCAGCTCTGCGAGCCGGTCGCGCAGGCGACCCAGGCTCATCGTTGCCACCCGCAGCCTTGGCTGCTGATGCCAGCTCATCCCATAGCCCAAGTAGTCACACTTCCAGGCTCTCGCGACTCGACTCTTCTTCTGATTCACCGTCAGTTTCAAACGTTGGTTCAGGAAGCGCTCGACACTGACCAGTACTCGCTCGCCAGCCCGAGGACTGCGCACATAAATGTTCGCGTCATCGGCATAGCGCACGAAGCGATGGCCCCGCCGCTCCAGTTCGCGGTCAAATTCATCGAGCAGGATATTCGACAGCAGCGGCGAGAGCGGGCCGCCTTGCGGCGTCCCTTCCTGCCGTGGGCTAACGACACCACCTGACATGACTCCCGCTTCAAGGTAGCGACGGATAAGCCTAAGTACGCACTTATCTTTGACCCGGCACTCGATACAGGCCATGAGGATGTCGTGGTTGACTCGATCGAAGAACTTTTCCAGATCGATTTCCACGCACCACCGATGTCCCGATGCCACATGGGCACGGGCCATCTCGACAGCTTGATGTGTGCTTCTGCCCGGACGGAAGCCATAACTGTAGTCCGAGAACAGTGGGTCGAAGATGAGCGTGAGCTGTTGCTGCAAGGCTTGCTGGATCAAGCGATCCACGACGCTGGGGATTCCCAGTTGCCGTGTGCCGCCCTGCGGCTTGGGAATTTCAACCGCTCGCACTGCTTGTGGATGGTATTCACCGGCCAGTAGCCTGGCCTTGAGGGTTGGCCAATACTGTTTCATGTAGCCCGCCAAGTCAGCGACCGTCATGCCATCGGCACCCGGCGCTCCCTTGTTGCTGACCACGCGTTGATACGCACGTCTGAGGTTGGCCGGTGCAAGCACCCGCTCCATCAGCGTGTCCGGCTCCGCGTTCGTCCACGTCGCTGACGCCGCCGGCACCTTTGCACTGTCAGGCATCACCCTCGGCTTCTGGCCGGGATTCGGGATGACAGTTTCCGCTGTGGGAAATTTCTGCATTACGGCTACCAACGAGACAGTGACGCCTACTAGCGGCATAACCTGTTCGGCCCTTGGTGGCGCGGTTATCCGCCACTTACTACGGCTTCGGCTGACTTCTGCACGCTCATCCCGTCGCCTTTCGACGCGCGGTAGCACAATGGCAAACGTACAGATCTCCCAGGGTAATTCGCGTGACCTTCCTGCTTATGCCTGTCGGATTTACGTCACAGCGTTCCGTGCAAGTATTGGGCTTTGGCGATTGTTGCCGCCTAACCCCGCTGTGCCGCCTGATCCGCTTCCTGTTCGTCAGGCCAGCATTTTGCCTCGGGCTTCCTTCAGATTCGCAGTCGCCCGCGACACCCTTGCCTCCGGCTAACACTTCCCCTTGCCGGGTGTGTAGAGGACTTTCACCTCCAAGTCACCCGCTTGGCCACCACAGCCAAGCAGGTTGCGCTTACGCGCAACGCGCCATGCCTGGCGCACAACAAAAAAAGGGCGACCCGAGGGTCGCCCTTTTTACCGATCAAACAGAACTCAGTTCTGCTTGGCCATTGCTTCGCGCAGCAGCGCAGCCATGGTGGTGTCGGCAGCAGCTTCCGGAGCGTTTTTCAGGCTCTGGATAGCTTCACGCTCTTCAGCGTCGTCTTTCGACTTGATCGACAGGCTGATCACGCGGGACTTGCGGTCAACGCTGATGATCTTGGCTTCGATCTCTTCGCCTTCCTTCAGAACGTTGCGCGCGTCTTCAACGCGGTCACGGCTGATTTCGGAAGCTTTCAGAGTGGCTTCGATGTCGTCGGCCAGGGTGACGATGGCGCCTTTGGCGTCAACTTCTTTCACGATGCCCTTGACGATAGCGCCCTTGTCGTTGACAGCAACGAAGTTGGAGAACGGATCGTCTTCCAGCTGCTTGATGCCCAGGGAGATGCGCTCGCGCTCTGGGTCAACCGACAGGATGACGGTTTCCAGCTCGTCGCCCTTCTTGAAACGACGTACGGCTTCTTCGCCGGTTTCGTTCCAGGAGATGTCGGACAGGTGAACCAGGCCGTCGATGCCGCCGTCCAGACCGATGAAGATACCGAAGTCGGTGATCGACTTGATGGTACCGGTGATCTTGTCACCCTTGTTGAACTGGCCGGAGAAGTCTTCCCATGGGTTGGACTTGCACTGCTTGATGCCCAGGGAGATACGACGACGCTCTTCGTCGATGTCCAGAACCATGACTTCCACTTCGTCGCCAACCTGAACGACTTTCGACGGGTGGATGTTCTTGTTGGTCCAGTCCATTTCGGAAACGTGTACCAGACCTTCAACGCCTTCTTCCAGCTCAGCGAAGCAGCCGTAGTCGGTCAGGTTGGTTACGCGAGCCTGTACGCGAGTACCTTCTGGGTAACGGGCAGTGATAGCTACCCACGGATCTTCACCCATTTGCTTCAGACCCAGCGAAACGCGGTTGCGCTCACGGTCGAACTTCAGAACGCGTACGTCGACTTCGTCGCCAACGTTAACGATTTCCGATGGGTGCTTGATGCGCTTCCAGGCCATGTCGGTGATGTGCAGCAGGCCGTCGATACCGCCCAGGTCCACGAATGCGCCGTAGTCGGTGAGGTTCTTGACGATACCTTTGACTTGCTGGCCTTCCTGCAGGGTTTCCAGCAGGGCTTCGCGCTCGGCGGAGTTCTCGGCTTCCAGCACGCTGCGACGGGAAACGACAACGTTGTTGCGCTTCTGGTCCAGCTTGATGACCTTGAATTCCAGCTCTTTGCCTTCCAGGTGGGTGGTGTCGCGCACTGGGCGGACATCAACCAGGGAGCCCGGCAGGAACGCACGGATGCCGTTAACGTCGACAGTGAAGCCGCCCTTAACCTTACCGTTGATAACGCCCTTGACCACTTCTTCGGCGGCGAAAGCTGCTTCCAGAACAATCCAGCACTCGGCGCGCTTGGCTTTTTCACGGGACAGTTTGGTTTCGCCAAAGCCGTCTTCGACCGCGTCCAGCGCAACGTGGACTTCGTCACCGACCTTGATGGTCAGTTCGCCAGCTTCGTTGTAGAACTGCTCGAGCGGGATGACACCCTCGGACTTCAGGCCAGCGTGTACGGTAACCCAGTCGCCGTCGATGTCGACAACGATACCGGTGATGATGGCACCCGGCTGAAGATTGAGGGTTTTCAGGCTTTCTTCAAAGAGTTCTGCAAAGCTTTCGCTCATTTTAATTCCTGTAGATTCGGGCGAAACAAACGCCCCTCGCCACATTCCAGACAATGTGGGTCTGTTTTAAGTAAAGGAACGCCGGCAAGACGTTGACTGGTGAACCTGCCTGCTTTCCTGGTGATCAGAGAAGGTCGCGCTGGGCGATCTCGCTCCTGATACGTTGCAACACCTGCTCGATGGACAACTCGGTGGAATCCAGCTGAATGGCGTCTGCCGCTGGTTTCAGCGGGGCCACTGCACGCTGAGTGTCGCGTTCATCACGCGCCCGAATCTCATCCAGCAGACTCGACAGACTAACATCTTCACCCTTGCCCTTCAACTGCAGGTAGCGGCGGCGCGCCCGTTCCTCGGCACTGGCGGTCAGAAATACCTTCAGCGGCGCGTCGGGGAATACCACCGTGCCCATGTCGCGGCCGTCGGCAATCAGCCCGGGCATTTCCCGGAAGGCGCGCTGGCGCTGCAGCAGCGCCTCACGCACGGCAGGCAGCGACGCCACCATCGAGGCACCGGCACCGACGGTTTCGGTGCGGATGACCTGGCTGACGTCCTCACCTTCGAGAATGGTCTGCTGCAGCTTACCGGGCTCGGCGGCGATGAACTGCACATCCAGATGGGCGGCCAGCTTGGTCAGCAGCTCTTCGTTGGTCAGATCGACGCCGTGGTTGCTGGCATTGAACGCCAGCAGCCGGTACAGCGCGCCCGAGTCCAGCAGGCGCCAGCCCAGTTCGCGCGCCAGCAAGCCGGCCACCGTACCTTTGCCAGAGCCACTCGGCCCGTCGATGGTGATGATGGGGGCCAGCGTGTTCACGACTTGCCCTCTTCGGCCACGCGGATGCCCACTTCGGCGCACAGCGCCAGGAAGTTGGGGAACGACGTGGCAACGTTGGCGCAGTCATGAATGCGGATCGGCGCACTGGCGCGCAGCGAGGCCACGCTGAAGGCCATGGCAATGCGGTGGTCACCGTGGCCATGCACTTCGCCGCCGCCCAGCTGGCCGCCGTCGATGATGATGCCGTCCGGGGTCGGCTCGCACTTGATGCCCAGGGTCAGCAGGCCGTCGGCCATCACCTGGATACGGTCGGACTCCTTCACCCGCAGCTCTTCGGCACCGCGCAGCACGGTACGGCCTTCGGCGCAGGCAGCGGCAACGAACAGCACGGGGAACTCGTCGATAGCCAGCGGCACCAGCTCTTCAGGGATATCGATACCCTTCAGCTTGGCCCCGCGCACACGCAGGTCGGCCACCGGCTCGCCGCCGACTTCACGCTGGTTCTCCAGGGTGATGTCGCCACCCATCAGGCGCAGGATGTCGATGACACCGGTACGGGTCGGGTTGATGCCGACGTGCTCCAGCACCAGCTCGGAGCCTTCGGCGATGGACGCCGCCACCAGGAAGAAGGCTGCCGAGGAGATGTCGGCCGGCACTTCGATGCGGGTAGCGGTCAGCTTGCCCCCAGACTGCAACGAGGCCACCGGGCCATTGCTTTCTACCGCGTAGCCGAAACCGCGCAGCATGCGCTCGGTGTGGTCGCGGGTCGGTGCCGGCTCGGTGACGGTGGTTTTGCCTTCGGCGTACAGGCCGGCCAGCAGCAGGCAGGATTTGACCTGCGCGCTGGCCATCGGCAGCGTGTAGGTCAGCCCCTTGAGCCGGTGGCCGCCGCGAATGGTCAGCGGCGGGCGGCCTTCCGGGCCGGTCTCGACCACGGCACCCATTTCGCGCAGCGGGTTGGCCACACGGTTCATCGGGCGCTTGGACAACGAGGCATCACCGGTCATGGTCACGTCGAACGGCTGGCCGGCCAGCAAGCCGGACAGCAAACGCATCGAGGTCCCCGAGTTGCCTACGTACAGCGGGCCGGGCGGCGGCTTCAGGCCGTGCAGGCCAACGCCATGAATGGTCACGCGGCCGTGGTTGGGGCCTTCGATGACCACACCCATGTCACGGAATGCCTGCAGGGTCGCCAGGGCGTCTTCACCTTCGAGGAAGCCTTCGACCTCGGTGGTGCCCTCGGCCAGCGAGCCAAGCATGATCGAGCGGTGAGAAATCGACTTGTCGCCCGGTACACGAATCCGCCCGTTCAGGCGGCCACCCGGTTGGGCCAGGAAAATCAGATCGTTGGCGTTCATAGCGTCCACATAGGCCCGACGGGCCAGGATTTTACTGAAATGCTCGCGGGCAACGCGTGCGCGGGTGAATACACCCAGCAACTGGTGCCCGTCCCCTTCAGCGATAGCGTCGCGCAAGGCGTCGAGATCACTGCGATATGTATCAAGTGTGCGCAGGACAGCATCGCGGTTGGCGAGGAAGATGTCATGCCACATGGTCGGGTCGCTGCCGGCGATCCTGGTGAAATCGCGGAACCCCCCGGCAGCGTACCGGAAGATCTCGAGGTTTTCATTGCGTTTGGCCAGTGAATCGACCAGGCCAAAGGCCAACAGGTGCGGCAAGTGGCTGGTGGCGGCCAGCACTTCGTCGTGGCGCTCGACCGTCATGTGCTCGACATCGGCCTCCAGCGCGCGCCACAGGCGGTCGACCAGGGCCAGTGCGGCCGGGTCGGTTTCGGCCAGCGGCGTGAGAATGACCTTGTGCCGGCGGAACAGGGTGGCGTTGGATGCCTCTACCCCGCTCTGCTCGGAACCGGCAATGGGGTGGCCAGGCACGAAGCGCGGCAGGCGCTGGCCGCTCTCGTTCACAAAAACGGAACGCGCCTCACGAACAACATTGCCCTTGGCGCTGCCGACGTCGGTGATGATGGCGTCGCCCAGGTCTAGCCGGGCCAGGCGCGCCAGAACTTTCTCCATGGCCAGGATGGGCACGGCCAGCTGGATGACATCGGCGCCCACGCAGGCGGTGGCGAGGTCTTCTTCGCAGCGGTCGACCACGCCCAAGGCTACGGCCTGCTTGCGCGAGGGGGCATCCAGGTCGACTCCGACCACTTCGCGGCACAGACCGCTTTCACGCAGGCCCTTGGCGAACGAACCACCGATCAGGCCGAGGCCAACTACGACCAGGCGGTTGATGATGGGCGCGGGTTTGGTTTTTGCTGCATTTACCACTGGTGTGAACCCTGTTCAGAAATCGGGACAGCCTGTAAGAACGCTGGGGCTGCGTTGCAGCCCATCGCAGGCAAGCCAGCTCCCACACCCATCGCAGGCACGCCAGCTCCCACAGGGGCAGTGGAAACCTGGGGGCTTGCGCTGTACCTGTGGGAGCTGGCTTGCCTGCGATGGGGCGCGAAGCGCCCCCAGCGGCCCTGAATCAAAGCACTGCCTTCGGATACGAGCCCAGCACCTTCAGCGCCACAGCCTCCTGGCTGATCTGTTCGAGCACCGCCTTGATCAGTGGGTCGCGGTGGTGGCCAACGAAGTCGATGAAGAACACGTAGGTCCACTTGCCGCTGCGCGACGGGCGGGTTTCGATGCGGGTCAGGTCGATGCCGTTCTGGTGGAACGGCACCAGCAGCTCATGCAGCGCGCCCGGCTTGTTGCTCATCGAAACAATGATCGAGGTCTTGTCGTCGCCGGTGGGCGGCACTTCCTGCTGGCCGATCATCAAAAAGCGCGTGGAGTTGTCCGGGCGGTCTTCGATCTTCTCGGCCAGGCGGGTCAGGCCATACAGGTTGGCAGCCATGTCACCGGCGATCGCCGCCGAGTTCCACTCGCCCTTCACGCGCTTGGCGGCCTCGGCATTGCTCGATACCGCCACCCGCTCCACATTCGGGTAGTGCGCGTCCAGCCACTTGCGGCACTGGGCCAGGGACTGGGCATGGGAATAGATGCGGGTGATGCTGTTGGTCTTGGTGCTCTCGCCCACCAGCAGGTGGTGGTGGATACGCAGCTCGACTTCGCCGCAAATCACCATGTCGTGTTCGAGGAAGCTGTCCAGGGTGTGGCTGACCGCGCCTTCGGTGGAGTTTTCCACCGGCACCACGCCAAAATTGACCGCACCGGCCGCAACTTCACGGAACACCTCGTCGATGGCCGCCATCGGGCGGCTGATCACCGCGTGGCCGAAGTGCTTCATGGCCGCCGCCTGGGTGAAGGTGCCTTCAGGGCCCAGGTAGGCGATTTTCAGCGGTTCTTCCAGGGCCAGGCACGACGACATGATTTCGCGGAACAGCCGCGCCATTTCTTCGTTGCCCAGCGGCCCTTTATTACGCTCCATCACCCGCTTGAGCACTGCTGCTTCGCGCTCGGGGCGGTAGAACACCGGCTTCTCGCCTTCTTTGAGCGAAGCGGTCTTGACCCGCGCAACCTCTTCGGCACACCGGGCGCGCTCGCTGATCAGCTCGAGGATTTTTTCGTCGAGGCTGTCGATGCGAACGCGCAGGGCTTTGAGTTCCTGTTCCGACATCAGCCGTGCTCCTTCTCGAATTCAGCCATGTAGGCCACCAGCGCTTCCACGGCGTCCAGGCCCAGGGCGTTGTAGATAGAAGCGCGCATCCCGCCGACCGAGCGGTGGCCCTTGAGGTTGAGCAGGCCGCGGGCATCGGCACCGGCGAGGAAGGCCTTGTCCAGGCGTTCATCGGCCAGGCGGAACGGCACGTTCATCCACGAGCGGGCATTGACGCTGATCGGGTTGGTGTAGAACTCGCTGCTGTCGATGAAGCCGTACAGGCGGTCTTTCTTGGCCCGGTTGCGCTGCTCCATGGCCTCGACACCGCCCTGCTCCTTGAGCCACTCGAACACCAGGCCCGAGAGGTACCAGGAGTAAGTGGCCGGGGTGTTGTACATCGAGCCGTTGTCGGCCGACACCTTGTAGTCGAGCATGGTCGGGCAGCTGCTGCGGGCGTGGCCCAGCAGGTCTTCACGCACGATCACCACCACCAGGCCGCTGGGGCCGATGTTTTTCTGCGCGCCGGCGTAAATCAGGCCGAACTGCGACACGTCGATCGGGCGCGAGAGGATGTCGGAGGACATGTCGACCACCAGCGGAACGTCACCGGTCTGCGGCACCCAGTCGAACTGCAGGCCACCGATGGTTTCGTTGGACGCATAGTGCACGTAGGCAGCGTTGCTGGTCAGTTTCCAGTCGTTCTGGCCCGGAATGGCCAGGTAATCGTAGGCTTTGGCGCTGGCGGCGACGTTGACGTTGCCGAAGCGGCGCGCTTCCTCGATGGCCTTTTTCGACCAGATGCCTGTCTCGATGTAGTCGGCAGTGCCGTTTTCCGGTAGCAGGTTCAGCGGGATCTCAGCGAACTGCTGGCTGGCACCGCCCTGCAGGAACAGTACCTTGTAGTTGGAGGGGATAGACAGCAGGTCACGCAGGTCCTGCTCGGCCTTTTCGGCGATGGCCACGTAATCGTCGCTGCGATGGCTCATTTCCATCACCGACAAGCCCTTGCCATGCCAGTCCAGCATTTCAGCCTGGGCGCGCTGCAGAACAGCGGTAGGAAGCGCGGCAGGGCCTGCGCAGAAGTTAAAGGCTCGGTTGCTCACATCCACTCTCGCTCTGCCAAATGGTACAAATTCATTTCTTGCAGGCCGCACGCGCCTCTTTGTGGGAGCGGCCTTGTGTCGCGATAGGGCCGCGAAGCGGCCCCAGCTTTTTGCAGCGCCGCTGAAATCCTGGGGCTGCTTTGCAGCCCTTTCGCGACACAAGGCCGCTCCTACAAAAAGCTTGCTCGCACCCGGCCAGGCATTGCCTGCAGTTATCAGTCAAACGGGGCGACCTTGGTCGCCCCGTTCGGGTTTTACACCTGCTTACTCCTGCGGGGCCTCTTCGGCGCCTGCAGCTTCGTCATTGTCTGGCACTTCGGCCTCGACACCCTCCTCGCCCGCCTCGACCATATCGTCGAGTTCGTCCTCGGACGGTTCCTGGATCCGCTCCAGGCCAACCAGTGTTTCGTCGGCAGCCAGCTTGATCAAGGTCACACCCTGCGTGTTGCGGCTCAGGCTGGACACTTCGCCAACCCGGGTGCGCACCAGCGTGCCCTGGTCGGAGATCAGCATGATCTCCTCGCCTTCGTGCACCTGGATGGCGCCGATCAGCAAGCCATTGCGCCCCTTGGTGCCCATGGCGATCACACCCTGGCCGCCACGGCCGCGGCGCGGGAACTTGGACAGCGGGGTACGCTTGCCAAAGCCACGCTCGGAAGCGGTCAGGATCTGCGCGCCGGACTCCGGAATCAGCATGGAAATGATCTGCTGCCCCTTGCCCAGCTTCATGCCCCGCACGCCACGGGCGTTACGGCCCATTTCACGCACCACGCTCTCGGCAAAGCGAATGACCTTGCCAGCGTCGGAGAACATCATCACTTCCTTGGCGCCGTCGGTGATGGCCGCTGCAATCAGGGTATCGCCTTCTTTGAGCTTCAAGGCAATCAGGCCATTGGAGCGCGGGCGGGCGAACTGCACCAGCGGGGTCTTCTTGACGGTACCCGAAGCGGTGGCCATGAAGATGTACGCGCCGGTCGGCTCTGCCACCCACTCAGGGGTGTCGCCGTCTTCTTCGTCAACTTCCTCGGCCTCGACCAGCTCACCTTCGAGCACGGTGTCGTCGGCGTCTTCCAGCTCTTCGTCAAGGTCGGCGTTCTGCTGCAGCGCCTCGAGGTCCACCTGCAGCATCGCGGTGATGCGCTCACCCTCTTCCAGCGGCAGCAGGTTCACCAGCGGGCGACCACGGGCGGCACGCGATGCTTCCGGGATTTCGTAGGTCTTTTTCCAGTACACCTTGCCCTTGCTGGAGAACAGCAGCAGCGTGGCGTGGCTGTTGGCGACCAGCAGGTGCTCGATGTAGTCCTCATCCTTCACGCCGGTCGCCGACTTGCCTTTGCCGCCACGGCGCTGGGCCTGGTAAGCGGACAACGGCTGGGTCTTGGCGTAACCACCGTGGGAAATGGTGACCACGCGCTCTTCTTCCGGGATCATGTCGCCGTAGTTGAGGTCGTGGCTGGCATTGAGGATTTCGGTGCGGCGGGCATCGCCGTACTCGGCGCGGATGGCCTCCAGCTCTTCGCGGATCACTTCCATCAGGCGCTCGGCGCTGTTGAGGATGCGGATCAGCTCGCCGATCTGCTCGAGAATTTCCTGGTACTCGGCCAGCAGCTTCTCGTGCTCCAGGCCGGTCAGGCGGTGCAAGCGCAGGTCGAGAATGGCCTGGGCCTGTTCCGGCGACAGGAAGTACTTGCCATCGTGCAGGCCATACTGCTCGGGCAGGTCTTCAGGGCGGCAGGCCTCGGCACCGGCGCGCTCGACCATGACCTGCACGGCACTGGACTCCCACGGCGTGGAGATCAGGGCTTCCTTGGCCTCGGAAGGCGTAGGCGAAGCCTTGATCAAGGCAATGACCGGGTCGATGTTGGACAGCGCAACCGCCTGGCCTTCAAGGATGTGGCCGCGTTCGCGGGCCTTGCGCAGCTCGAAGACAGTGCGGCGGGTCACCACTTCACGGCGGTGACGGACGAACGCTTCGAGCAGGTCCTTGAGGTTGAGCAGCCGCGGGCGGCCGTCCACCAGGGCCACCACGTTGATGCCGAATACGCTCTGCAGCTGGGTGTGCTGGTAGAGGTTGTTGAGCACCACCTCCGGCACTTCGCCGCGGCGCAGCTCGATGACGATGCGCATGCCGTCCTTGTCGGACTCGTCGCGCAGCTCGGTGATGCCTTCGATCTTTTTCTCTTTGACCAGCTCGGCGATCTTTTCGATCAGCCGCGCCTTGTTCAGCTGGTACGGCAGCTCGGTGATCACGATCTGCTGGCGGCCACCGACCTTGTCGATGTCTTCGACCTCGGAGCGGGCACGCATGTAGATGCGGCCGCGGCCGGTGCGGTAGGCCTCGATGATGCCTTGGCGACCGTTGATGATGCCGGCTGTCGGGAAGTCCGGGCCGGGGATGAACTGCATCAGTTCATCGACGGTGACTTCCGGGTTGTCGATCAGCGCCAGGCAACCGTCGATGACTTCGCCAAGGTTGTGCGGCGGAATGTTGGTCGCCATACCCACGGCGATGCCGCTGGAACCGTTGACCAGCAGGTTGGGGATACGCGTGGGCATGACCGCCGGGATCTGCTCGGTGCCGTCGTAGTTGGGCACCCAGTCGACGGTTTCCTTGTGCAGGTCGGACAGCAGCTCGTGGGCCAGCTTGGTCATGCGCACTTCGGTGTATCGCATGGCCGCGGCATTGTCGCCGTCCACCGAACCGAAGTTGCCCTGGCCATCGACCAGCAGGTAGCGCAGCGAGAAAGGCTGGGCCATACGCACGATGGTGTCGTAGACCGCAATGTCGCCGTGCGGGTGGTACTTACCGATCACGTCACCGACCACACGGGCGGATTTCTTGTACGGCTTGTTCCAGTCGTTGCCCAGTTCGCTCATCGCATAGAGAACGCGACGATGCACGGGCTTCAAGCCGTCACGTGCATCGGGCAGCGCTCGCCCGACAATCACGCTCATCGCGTAGTCGAGGTAGGACTGTCTCAGTTCGTCTTCGATATTGACCGGGAGGATTTCTTTGGCCAGTTCGCCCATGAGAAGCCTGATTCCTTTTTCTGGTGAAACTTCGCAGCTCCATCAAGGGCCGAACGAAGCTCGCCGCCGCAGCGCATAAGGGTGCGACGACTTACGACAAATCAATGAGTTGTGCCATGGATCTGCGCAATGAAGGCCGCCGTGATGGGCGGCCTTGGAAACTGCCGGATGTTACCACAAAGGCGGGTGCGGTGGGGAGATGTGGCGGGCAGCCAGAAGCAGGTTCGAATCTTGATTTGCTGGTGCCTGTGCCGGCCTCTTCGCGGGTTTACCGCGAAGAGGCCGGCACATGTGTCAATGCAGGCGCTTGCGGCACATCAACTGCGCCAGCTTGGCGGTATCCGGACGTTCGACAATGCCGCGCTCGGTCACGATCACGTCGATCAGGTCTGCCGGGGTCACGTCGAACACCGGGTTGAACACCTCGACCTCCGGGGCCACCCGGGTGCCGGCGTAATCCAGCAGTTCATCGGCCTCACGCACTTCCAGGGGGATATCCTCGCCGGTCGCCAGGTTCAGGTCGATGCTGGTGCTGGGCGCCACCACCATGAAGCGCACGCCATGGTGCATGGCGCTGACCGCCAGCTGGTAGGTGCCGATCTTGCCGGCCATGTCACCATTGGCGGCAATGCAGTCCGCCCCCACCACCACCCAGGTGATGCCCTTGGTCTTCATCAGGTGGGCCAGCGCCGAATCGGCGCACAGGGTGGTCGGGATGCCTTCGTTGGTCAGCTCCCACGCGGTCAGGCGCGAGCCCTGCAGCCAGGGGCGCGTCTCGCCGGCATACACCCGCTCGACCATGCCTTCGAGGTAACCGGCACGGATCACCCCCAGCGCGGTGCCGAAGCCCCCACTGGCCAGCGCACCGGCATTGCCATAGGTGAGCAGGGTCTGGGCGTTGCCCTGGTGGCGGCGGATCAGCTCGGTGCCGTGCTGGGCCATGGTCAGGTTGGCTTCACGGTCGCTTTCGTGAATGGCCAGCGCTTCGGCCTCGCACGCGGCCAGCACATCTTCGTCCGGGCGCAGGCGCTGCAGGCGCTCGCGCATGCGGTTCAGTGCCCAGAACAGGTTGGCAGCCGTGGGGCGCGCCTCGGCCAGGGTGAGAAAGTCCTCTTCCAGGTCCAGCTCCCAGTCACCACCTTCGGCCAGCCGCTCTTCCAGGGCCAGCACCAGGCCGTAGGCCGCCGCGATACCGATCGCCGAAGCACCGCGCACCGCCATGTCGCGGATCGCGGCTGCCACCTGCGCGACATTGTCGCAGGCCAGCCAGCACTCCCGGGACGGCAGCAGGCGCTGGTCGAGCAGGTGCAGGACGCCGCCCTGCCAGCGGATCGCGGTCACCTTCTCCGCCGCCAATAGTCGCTCGCGCATTGCCTCTCCCTGTCGTTCGGATATCAAAAGCCGGCGATTATAGCGAGCCTGGGGGCCGAGCGCTCGGGTATACTCCGGCCTTTTCGAGCGCAAGCCGCAAGCTACGAGCGGCAGGAAAAAGCGAATGCGTACAAGGTCTGCTTTTTCTTGCTGCCTGGGGCTTGCAGCTTGCAGCTTAATAGCCAAGCTTTTGAGGACTGCCCAATGAGCAACGTCGACCGCGCCGAAATCGCCAAGTTCGAAGCGCTGGCCCACCGCTGGTGGGACCGTGAAAGCGAGTTCAAGCCGCTGCATGAAATCAACCCGCTGCGCGTCAACTGGATCGACGAACGCGCCAGCCTGGCCGGCAAGAAGGTGCTGGACGTAGGTTGCGGCGGCGGCATCCTCAGCGAAGCCATGGCCCTGCGCGGTGCCAGCGTTACCGGTATCGACATGGGCGAGGCGCCGCTGGCCGTGGCCCAGCTGCACCAGCTGGAGTCTGGCGTGCAGGTGGAGTACCGGCAGATCACCGCCGAAGCGCTGGCCGAAGAAATGCCTGAGCAATTCGATGTGGTCACCTGCCTGGAAATGCTCGAGCACGTACCCGACCCGTCGTCGGTGATCCGTGCCTGCTACCGCATGGTCAAGCCAGGCGGCCAGGTGTTCTTCTCCACCATCAACCGCAACCCCAAGGCCTACCTGCTGGCCATCGTTGGCGCCGAGTACATCCTGAAGATGCTGCCGCGCGGCACCCATGACTTCAAGAAGTTCATCCGCCCCTCCGAACTGGGCGCGTGGAGCCGTGATGCCGGCCTGCAGGTCAAGGACATCATCGGCCTGACCTACAACCCGCTGACCAAGCACTACAAGCTGAGCAGCGACGTCGACGTCAACTACATGATCCAGACCCTGCGCGAGGAATGAGCATGCGTTTGCGAGCGGTACTCTTCGACATGGACGGCACCTTGCTCGACACGGCGCCGGACTTCATCGCCATCTGCCAGGCCATGCTCGCCGAACGCGGCCTGCCGCCGGTCGATGACACGCTGATCCGCGGGGTGATTTCCGGCGGTGCGCGGGCCATGGTCGCCGCCACCTTCGCCATGGACCCTGCAGCCGAAGGCTTCGAGGCCCTGCGCCTGGAGTTCCTCGAGCGCTACCAGCGCGACTGCGCGGTGCACAGCAAGCTGTTCGACGGCATGGCCGAACTGCTGGCCGACATCGAGAAAGGCAAGCTGCTGTGGGGCGTGGTCACCAACAAACCGGTGCGCTTCGCCGAGCCGATCATGCAGCAGCTGGGCCTGGCCGAGCGTTCGGCGCTGCTCATCTGCCCGGACCATGTGAAAAACAGCAAGCCGGACCCAGAGCCGCTGATCCTGGCCTGCAACACCCTGAACCTGGACCCGGCCAGTGTGCTGTTCGTCGGCGACGACTTGCGCGACATCGAGTCGGGCCGTGACGCCGGCACCCGTACCGCCGCGGTGCGCTACGGCTATATTCACCCAGAAGACAACCCCAACCACTGGGGCGCCGACGTGGTGGTGGACCACCCGCTGGACCTGCGCAAGGTGATCGACAGCGCGTTGTGTGGCTGCTGAAGCTGCTGAAGCTGCAAGTTGCAAGTTGCAAGTTGCAAGTTGCAAGCCACAAGCCACAAGCTGCAGCAGCCCACATCGCCCAGCTTTTTCTTGTAGCTTGAAGCTTGAAGCTTGAAGCTTGAAGCTCGAAGCTTGCAGCTAAAGCCCCGAATCAAGGACAGAACCATGTTCGACTACACCGCCCGCCCCGACCTGCTCAAAAGCCGGGTCATCCTGGTTACCGGTGCCGGCCGCGGCATCGGCGCTGCTGCTGCCAAGGCCTACGCCGCACTGGGCGCCACCGTGCTGTTGCTGGGCAAGACCGAAGCCAACCTGAACGAGGTCTACGACCAGATCGCGGCCGCCGGGCATCCGCAGCCGGTGGTCGTTCCGTTCAACCTGGAAACCGCGCAGGCACATGAGTACGACGACCTGGCGGTCATGATCGAAGAGCAGTTCGGCCGCCTTGACGGCCTGCTCAACAACGCCTCGATCATCGGCCCGCGCACGCCGCTGGAACAGCTGTCAGGCGACCATTTCATGCGCGTGATGCACATCAACGTCAATGCCACCTTCATGCTCACCAGTACCCTGCTGCCGCTGCTGAAGCTGTCGGAAGACGCCTCGTTGGTGTTCACCAGCAGCAGCGTGGGGCGCAAGGGCCGTGCCTACTGGGGCGCCTACGGCGTGTCCAAGTTCGCCACCGAGGGCCTGATGCAGACCCTGGCCGACGAACTGGAAGGCGTGGCGCCGGTGCGGGCCAACAGCATCAACCCCGGGGCCACGCGCACAGCGATGCGGGCGCAGGCTTACCCTGGCGAGAACCCGCAGAACAACCCGCTGCCTGAAGAAATCATGCCCGTGTACCTGTACCTGATGGGGCCGGACAGCAAGGCCGTGAATGGGCAGGCGCTGAACGCCCAGTAACGGCCGAGATTGCCGGGGCCGCAGCGCGGCCCATCGCGGCCTTGCTTCGCAGCGGGGCGGGCCTACCCGGCGGCCAACGCCGGGCGCATACGCCCCTGCTGGCGCCCCTCAAGCTGCATGCACCGCTCCAGGAACAGGAACATGCAGTCGTAGCTCTTGCAGATCGCCCTGCGCAACTCGGTACGCAAGCCCAGGCTGGGGTTCTCGCCGGCCAGGGTACAGATGATTTCCAGCGCTTCCCACGGGTGCGCATCGTCATACTGGGCGTGCATCTTCAGCCATTTCATCGCCCGCTTGCGCCCTTCCTCCGGGAAGCCCATGGCGTAGGTGTCGGTCGAACACACCACTGCCGACCATTCGCCCGTAGCGCCTTCGATGGCATAGTTGGTCGCGGCCATGGCAATGGCCAGGTTCTCGGTGGCACACACCCGCCAGCACCAGTCGTTCAGGCCGTTGAGCTCCGGCGGCACGTCCTGGGCCTGCAGGTCGTGCAGGTGCACACCATGCGCCTGGCACCAGTTCACCCAGTAATCGGCATGGTTGAGCTCGACCCGGATATTGCGCATCAGCCAGCGCCGTGCCATGTCCTCACCCTGGTGCCGACCGTAGCGGGTCTTGGTCAGGTTGTGGGCCATGTACAGCGAGAACTGCTCCACCACCGGCCAGCCGCCAATCAGGTACTGGCGAATGGTCGATTGCTTCAGCTGGCCATCGCGCAGGCGTGCATAGAACTCATGCTCCACGACCCGGCGCTTGCTCTCGCGGCAATCTTCAATCAGCTGCTGAGCCCATTGAGGGTAACTGGCCGGGTCCATCAACGGCCCGATACGAACGAATGCATCAATCACTTTCAGCTCCTTGATCCTTGTGATTTCCAGCTAACGAAAGGTGCCAGGTGCACGCTGCAACAGAGGCCGGGCGGCGATCCGTTGGCGCTGCAGACTGTCACAGGTGAACACCTGGGGGCGTTCGATCAGGTAGCCCTGGGCGTAATCCACGCCAATTTCCTGCAGGGCCTGCTCGATCAGGGGCGTTTCGACAAACTCGGCGATGGTGCGCTTGCCCATCACATGGCCGATATGGTTGATGACTTCGACCATGGCCCGGTTGACCGGGTCGTCGAGCATGTCCTTGACGAAACTACCGTCGATCTTGAGGTAATCCACGGGCAAATGCTTGAGGTAGGCGAACGAGGACATGCCGGCGCAGAAATCATCGAGCGAGAAGCGGCAACCCAGGCCCTTGAGCTCGTTGATGAAGCGGATGGCGCTACCCAGGTTGGCGATGGCGCTGGTTTCGGTGATTTCGAAGCAGATCATCCGCGGCGGAATGGCGTACTCGACGAATAGCCGCTGCAGGTATTCCAGGAACTTGTCATCGCCGATGCTCGACCCCGACAGGTTGATCGCGCAGGTCGACAGCGGCCCTTCCCGCCCCTCGTCCAGGCACTGGCGGATGACCATGAATACATTGCGTACCACCCAGCGGTCCAGCGCCGTCATCAGGCCATAGCGCTCGGCCGCCGGAATGAAGCTGCTGGGCAGGATGGTGCGGCCGCTTTCGTCGTGCAGGCGCAGCAGAATTTCGATATGGCCCGGCCCCTCGAAGGTTTTCAGCGGGGCGATTTCCTGCGCGTACAGGCAAAACCGGTTCTCTTCCAGGGCAACATGCAAACGCTGGATCCAGGCCATTTCGCCAAAGCGCATGGACAGCTCGCTGTCGTCGGCGTGGTACACCTGCACGCGGTTGCGGCCTTTTTCCTTGGCCATATAGCAGGCCATGTCCGCGGCACGTAACGAGGCCTCAAGGGTGCTGGGGGCCTGGGCCATGTGCACCAGGCCTATGCTGACCGTGGTCACGAACGGGCGGCCTTTCCACACGAAGTGCAGGCTTTGCACCAGCTGGCGCAGTTGCTCGGCGATGCGCTCGGCCTGGTCGCTGGGGCAGTTTTCCAGCAACACGCCAAATTCGTCGCCCCCCAGCCGCGCCAAGGTGTCGCCCTCACGCAGGCCAGACTGCAGCACGGCACAGATGTGCCGCAGCAGCTCGTCGCCAGCGGCGTGGCCGCAGGTGTCATTGACCAGCTTGAACTGGTCCAGGTCCAGGAACATCAGTGAATGCCGCCCGGCCTGGCGGACCAGGCCATTGAGCGCCTGCTCCAGGCGGTATTCGAACTCGCGGCGGTTGGCCAGCCCGGTCAGGGCATCATGGGTAGCCTGCCAGGACAGGTTGGCAATGTACTGGCGCTCCTGGGTCATGTCGTGCAGCACCAGCACAATGCCGGCAACCTGGCCGTCATTGACGATCGGCGAGCCCACCAGGTTGATCGATACCGTGCTGCCGTCCAGGCGCTGGATCAGCCGCGCATGCTCGGCGCCGCCGTTGAGGCTGCCGTTTAGCACCTGTTCGACCAGGCTGGTGCCGTTTTCTTCGGCGTGCTCGTCGACCAGGCTGAACAATGCCGAAAGCGGTAACCCTTGGGCCTGGGCGGCCTGCCAGTGGGTCAGCTGTTCGGCGGCCGGGTTCATGTAGCCGATGCAGCCGTCCACATCGGTGGTTATCACCGCGTCGCCGATGGCCTGCAGGGTAATCTGCGCCCGCTCTTTTTCTTCCTGCAGGGCACTGGCGAAGGCCTGGCGCTGGGCCAGCAGCTTGCTGGAGCGGCGCCAGGCGATGCTGATCAGGAACATGGCGGTCAGCAGGTTGGTGACCAGCAGCACCCGCAGCAGCATGCGCGACCCTTCGCCCAGCGCATCGCTGAAGGCCTTGGCCGCCGGCGTTACCCCTTCGTTGATGCTGACGATGCGCGCTTTCCAGGCTGCGACCGTAGCGGCGTCCACCGGGCCCGCAGCGAAACGCTGGTGTATCTCGCCTGCCAGCACATCCAGCTTGTCCAGGTAATCGTCACCGACGTTCCAGTAGTCGATGGCGGTCTGCATGTAGCTGATGTTGCGGAAGTTGCGGTAGAACCAGATGATCCGTTGCACGTCGTCGGCATGGTTGCCGCCCTGCAGTACCGCCTGGCGCGCGGCTTCCAGGTCGGGGTGCGGCTGGTCGAGCAACTCGCGCACCTTCTGGTCGCCCTGGGGCACGGTTATGGCCTGGCGATAGCGCTGGTAGGTACTCTCGTCGCGGGTTTCGGCGTATAGGTTGAGGTAATAGATGGCATCTTTCTGCGCCTTGGACCACAAACTCTCGCCCGCAACGTAAGCGCGCACGGACGACAGCGTGTACAGGCTGAGGCTACCCAGTGCCACCTGGAAGACCACGACGGCGATGAAGGGCCAGGTGATGCCCAGCAACTTTGGCGCTTCGAGTGTGCGATGTCCCTTCATGGAGTCCCTGTCACAGAGCAGATAAGGCGCAAATCGACCCAGACAAGCACAGCGTAGGCCATTTGCCATCGCTGTGAAGGGGATTTTTATGACAAGGCAGCGGGGGCTTTGCGCAGCCTGGGTCGGCCCAGGATTCAGCTCTGTTGCAGATGCCCGTACAGCTTGGCATACAACCCACCTTCGGCAATCAACTGCTGGTGGTCGCCATCTTCCGCCACATGCCCACCATCGAACACCAGCACCCGGTCGGCCTGTTTCACGGCCGACAGGCGGTGGGCGATGATCAGCGTGGTGCGGCCACTGAGGAAGCGCGCCAAGGCCTGGTGCAGGTTGTATTCGGTGGCCGCGTCCAGCGCCGAAGTGGCCTCGTCGAGGATCACCACCTTGGGCTCGGCCAGGACCATGCGGGCGATGGCCAGGCGCTGGCGCTGGCCGCCGGACAGGCGCACACCCGACCGCCCCACCACACTGTCCAGGCCCTGCGGCAAGGCGGCGATGGTGGCGTCCAGCTGGGCGATGCGCAGCGCCTGCCAACAGGCCTCGTCACTGCAGTCACGGCCCATGGTGAGGTTGGCACGCACGGTGTCATTGAACAGCGATGGGTGCTGCAGTACCACTGCCACGTTTTCGCGCAGGGTTTCCAGGCCGATTTCCTGCAAGCTGGCCCCGCCAAAGCGGATGGTCCCGGCCTGGGCGCTGTACAAGCCCAGCAGCAGTTGCACCAGGGTGCTCTTGCCGCCGCCGCTGGCACCGACAATGGCCACCTTCTCACCCGGCGCGATCGACAGGTCGAGGTGGTCGAGCACGGGCTCATCGGCATAGGCAAAGCGCAGGTCACGCACCTCGATACCGACCGTGTCACGGCCGGCGAACGGGTCGCTGGCCGCCGGGTACTGCGGCTCGTCGGCCCGCGCCAGCAGCTCGTTGAGGCGGTTGAGGGCGCCGCCGGCGGCATAGTAGGCGTATTGCAGGTTGAGCAACTGCTCGACCGGGCCGATCATGAACCACAGGTAGCTGAACACCGCCAGCATCTGGCCGATCGACAGGTCGGAAAACAGCACGGTCAGCATGGCCGCCGCGCGGAAAATGTCGATACCGAACTGGAACAGCAAACCGCTGGCGCGGCCACTGGCGTCGCTTTTCCATTGCGAGTCGACGGCATAGTCGCGCACTTCACGGGCACGCAGGCCCAACCGGCCGAGGAAATAGCCCTGGCGGTTGCCGGCACGTATTTCCTGTATGGCATCGAGGGTTTCCGCCAGGGCCTGGGTGAACCGCGCGGTGCTGTCGTTCTCGAGCTTTTTGAGGTGCTTGACGCGTTTGCCCAACTGCACGGTGAAGTAGATCACCAGCGGGTTGAACAGCAGGATCAGCAACGCCAGTTGCCAGTGCATCCAGATCAGGATGGCGGCCGTGCCGGTCAAGGTGAGCATGGCCACCAGGAAGCGGCTGAGGGTTTCGCCCACGAACTTGTCGAGGGTGTCCAGGTCGGTGACCAGGTGCGTGGTGACCGTACCACTGCCCAGGCTTTCGTATTCCTGCAGCGAAATACGCTTGAGCCGCTCGATCAGGCGGATGCGCAGGCGGTAGACGATGTCCTTGGCCAGGCCGGCGAACAATTTGGCCTGCACCACGTTGAAGGCCAACGCGGCCAGGCGCAGGCACAGGGTAAGGCACAGCATCAGGCCGATGTAGCCGGCAGCCACCTGCCAGCCCGACGGCAGCAGGTGGTTCATCCACTTCAGTGCCGCATCACCATGGCCGAGCAGCACTTCGTCTACCAGCAACGGCAGCAACAGCGGAATGGGCACGCTGCAGCAGGCCGCGAGCACGGCGATCAGGTTGGCCGACCAGAGCTGCTTGCGGTGGTGCAGGGCCAGCCGGCGGATTTCCGCCCAGCTCAGCCGATCGGCCGCCGTGCAGGGCTTGCCCGGTACCGGGTCCGGGGACCCAGGCAGGTCAAGCACAGGTGGCCTGCTGCAGCCAGCGGCCGAGCAATGGTTGCAGGCGCTCCAACGGCTGGTAGCCGTTGGTCAACAGCGCCACTTGGCCGTTGCGCTCGGCGAGCAGGGTCGGAAAACCGGCGATGCCCAGGTCCTGGGCCCAGACGAAATCGGCCGCGGTGGCGGCGCGGGTATCGGCCTGGGCGAAGGTGGTGGCGAATACGGCCCGGTCGAAACCGGCCTGTTCAGCCAGGTCGACCAGCTGTGGTGCGGTGGTCACATCCATGCCCTGCTCGTAGAACGCGCGCTGGATCAGCGCCAGCAGCGGCCAAACGCGCTCGCCACCCAGTTCGCGGGCGCTGACCAGGGCGCGGCAGGCCGGCTCGGTGTCGTAGACGAAACCGTCCGGCATGGCCCCTTCGAAGCGGAACGCCTGGCCCGTGGCATCGGCCACCGCCTGCCAGTGTTCGAGGATGTACTTGCGCGTGGCGCTGTCCAGCGCACTGCCGCCGGTGCGCAGCCCGCCCACCACCAGGTGGGTGGGCACACCCGCCTCATGCGCCTGGGCGATCAGGGCCGCGGCCACTGGCGCGAAACCCCAGCACCAGGAGCACATCGGGTCCATCACATAGATCAGGCGGGCAGACATGCATCAGGCCTCGGCTTTGTAGTTGTAACCGATCGGGTGCGGCAGGTTGCGCGCCTTGGCCAGCTCGATCTGCTTCTGCCGGTCGATGGCGCTGCGGCGGGTCTTTTCGCTCAGGGTGTCCCAGCAATGCGGGCAGCTGACACCTGGCGAATAATGCTCGGACGCGCGCTCCTGGGCATTGATCGGGTGGCGGCAGGCGTGGCACTGGTCGTACTCGCCCTCGCTCAGGTCATGGCGCACCGTGACGCGGTTGTCGAAGACGAAGCAGTCGCCATCCCACAGGCTTTGTTCCTGAGGCACTTCCTCGAAGTACTTCAGGATGCCGCCCTTGAGATGATAGACCTCCTCGAAGCCTTCACCGAGCATATAGCTGGAGGCTTTTTCGCAGCGGATGCCGCCGGTGCAGAACATGGCCACCTTCTTGTGCTTGCTGGGGTCGAAGTTGGCCTTGATGTACTCGGGGAACTCGCGGAAGGTTTCGGTCTTGGGGTCGATGGCGCCCTTGAAGGTGCCGATGGCCACTTCGTAGTCGTTGCGGGTGTCGATCAGCAGCACTTCCGGGTCGCTGATCAGGGCGTTCCAGTCCTTGGGCTCGACGTAGGTGCCCACGGCCTGGTTGGGGTCCACGCCGGGCACGCCGAGTGTAACGATCTCTTTCTTGAGCTTGACCTTGGTGCGGTAGAACGGCTGTTCGTCGCAGTACGACTCTTTATGGTCGACATCGACCAGGCGTGGGTCGCTGCGCAGCCAGGCCAGCAGGCCGTCGATGCCTTCGCGGGTGGCCGACACGGTGCCGTTGATGCCCTCATGGGCCAGCAGCAGGGTGCCCTTGACCTGGTTGTCGAGCATGGCTTTGAGCAGTGGCTCGCGCAACTCGACGTAGTCTTGCAGGGTAACGAACTTGTACAGCGCCGCGACGACGATGGCTTGGGACATGAAGCAGGTTCTCCAGGTGGTTGCCCTCGTAAGGGGCGGACCGGGTTTGACGGTGTGGCAAAAAAAACAGGGGGCGCTTTGCGCCCCTTTCGCGACGCAAGGCCGCTCCTACAGGGACCGCACCCGCCATCAGGCTGTGCAGTCGCTGTAACAGCGGCCTCGTGTCGCGAAAGGGCCGCAAAGCGGCCCCCGGATCTTGCAGGATTCTACCAGAACAACAGCAAGGTTTCAGTGCCCGCCGCCGGCGCATACCGGCGAGGCCGGTGCAGCGCCGACCTTGGCCCACTCTTCGCCGGTGTAGGTATGAATGGCCAGGGCGTGGATCTGGCCCATCAGCTCACCCATGGTGGCGTACACCTTCTGGTGGCGCTTGACGCTGTTCAACCCGGCAAACTGCTCGCTGACGATCACTGCCTTGTAGTGGGTCTCCTGACCACGACTGTGCATGTGGCTTTCATCGAGCACTTCCAGGTGTTGCGGCGCCAGGCTGGCCAGCTGCTGTTCGATACGCTGTTGCATGGTCATTGCGGCTTACTCACTTCTTCGCTGGGGCGGCGGCCTTGCCAGCGTTCGGGTCCAGCTCTTTGGTCATGTCTTCGAGCAGCTTGTTCACCACCGGTACGGCCGGCTCGAGGCTCTGCTGGGTCAGCTGCGCCGACTGCTGGGTGACCTTGGGCATTTCGCGCAGCACTTTCTTGCCCAGCGGCGACTCGTAGAACTTGACCAGGTCCTTGAGTTCCTGCTCGGTGAAGGTCTGAGTGTACAGGTCTACCATCTTCGGCTTCAGCTTGTTCCAGCCGATGGCGTTGTCCAGCGCGGCGTTGGCCTTGGCCTGGTAGCTTTCCAGCACCGGCTGCTTGCTGGCCGGGGCTTTGGTCTGGGCGAAGCGCTGGGCGAACATCTGCTGGACCTGCATGTACACCGGGGTGCCCAACTTGTCGGCGTTGGCCAGGGTCAGGAATTTCTCGGCAGCAGCGTTGTGGCTGGCGGTGGCAGCGAGTACCTGGCCGCTGGCGCAAACCAGGGCAACGGCGGCACAAAGGACACGGAGACGGGTCATTGCATTTCCTTCAGAGAGAGGGAGGCGGGTACCTCAGAGTAGAGCATTCTGCGCCGTGGTAGCGCGGTGCTCAAGTGGCACGACGAGCGACTGAACCGCTCGGTCGAATCAAGGCCTAAACTGCGAATTCGAACTACACAGGAGTGAGTACAGAATGAGCCGTATCGAGACAGACAGCCTGGGCCCGGTCGAAGTTCCTGAGCACGCCTACTGGGGTGCGCAGACCCAGCGTTCGCTGATCAACTTCGCCATCGGCAAGGAACGCATGCCGCTCGCGGTGGTGCACACCCTGGCGCTGATCAAGAAGGCCGCGGCACGCGTCAACGACCGCAATGGCGACCTGCCGGCCGACATTGCCCGGCTGATCGAACAGGCCGCCGACGAGGTGCTGGCGGGCAAGCACGACGACCAGTTCCCGCTGGTCGTGTGGCAGACGGGCAGCGGCACCCAAAGCAACATGAACGTCAACGAGGTGATTGCCGGGCGGGCCAATGAACTGGCTGGCCAGGGCCGGGGCGGCAAAACGCCAGTGCATCCCAACGACCACGTCAACCGCTCGCAAAGCTCCAACGACTGCTTCCCGACCGCCATGCACATTGCCGCGGCGCAGGCCGTGCAGGAAAAACTGCTGCCTGCCATCGGCGAACTGTCGGCCGGGCTGGCCGAACTGGCGGCGCGGCACAACAAACTGGTCAAGACCGGCCGCACGCACATGATGGATGCCACGCCGATCACCTTCGGCCAGGAGGTATCGGCCTTTGTTGCCCAGCTGGACTACGCCCAACGCGCCATTCGTGCCACCCTGCCGGCCGTATGCGAACTGGCCCAGGGCGGTACCGCCGTGGGCACCGGGCTGAATGCCCCGCACGGTTTTGCCGAAGCCATTGCCGCCGAACTGGCAGCCGAGTCCGGGCTGCCGTTCGTCACCGCGCCAAACAAGTTCGCCGCCCTGGCCGGCCATGAACCGCTGACCAGCCTGGCCGGCGCGTTGAAGACCCTGGCAGTGGCCCTGATGAAGATCGCCAACGACTTGCGCCTGCTGGGCTCCGGGCCGCGTGCCGGGTTGGCCGAGGTACGCCTGCCGGCCAACGAGCCGGGCAGCTCGATCATGCCGGGCAAGGTCAACCCCACCCAGTGCGAGGCGCTGTCGATGCTGGCGTGCCAGGTATTGGGCAACGATGCGGCGATCGGCTTTGCCGCCAGCCAGGGGCATTTGCAGTTGAACGTGTTCAAGCCGGTGATCATCCACAACCTGTTGCAGTCGGTCGAGTTGCTGGCCGATGGCTGCCGCAACTTCCAGCAGCACTGCGTGGCGGGTATCGAGCCCGACGCCCAGCAGATGGCCGCACACCTGGAACGCGGGTTGATGCTGGTGACCGCGTTGAACCCGCACATCGGTTATGACAAAGCCGCGGAGATCGCCAAGAAGGCCTACAGCGAAGGCAAGACCCTGAGGGAGGCCGCGCTGGAGTTGAAGTACCTGACCAATGAGCAGTTCGACCAGTGGGTAAGGCCGGAGAACATGCTGGCACCGGGTGGTAAAGGCTAAATTATTGATTGTTTGTACTGGCCCTATCGCTGGCAAGCCAGCTCCCACAGGGTGCGCAATGCTCAGGCCTGAGGTAACCCCTGTGGGAGATTCTATGGTTCCTGGCAAGGGTAGCCGGAGCATCTTCAGCGCCTGTGAGATCGAGCGCCGCCCGCGCGGCGCAATCGCGAGCTGCGCTCGCTCCTACGTTTGTTTCGGGCCAGTAACGCCTGTGACAGGCGCGCGCGGCCGCCTTGTTTGTACGGCGCGATATCGAGGCATGCACCAAGGCGTTCGCGCGCAAATCCCACAGGAATAATTGGCCCGAAACAAACGTAGGAGCGAGCGCAGCTCGCGATGCGCCGCGCGGGCGGCGCTCGCTCTAACAGGCGCTGCATACCTTGTGGCAAACACCTGTCAGCCCTGATGCGATCCCCGTGGGAGCTGGCTTGCCAGCGATGGGGCCAGTACAGGCGATCAAGGAACATGGGCCAACCGCGCCCTGCGGGCACGCCAGCCGGCCACCAGCGATGGCCCCAACGCCACCAGGGCCGAGCCGAACACCACCGTCACCGCCCCCACATAGCCCAGCGCATTGATGTCTTCAGCGTGCACATAGTCAGGCCATACCAGCGCCGCCAACGCCACTGCAACAAAAGTCACCAGCGGCGTCAGTGCCAGCGTGGCACTCACCCGTGATGCCTCCCAGTGCGCCAGCGCTTCGGCGAACGCGCCATAAGCCACCAGGGTATTCAGGCAGCACGCCAGCAACAGCCAGCCCTGCACCGGGGTCAGTTGCAACGCCTGCAGCGGGTGCACCCAGGGCGTGAGCAGCGCGGCGCAACTGAGGTAGATCACCATCATGACCTGCTGCGAATGCCACACCGTCAACAACTGCTTCTGGCTCAGGGCATAGAACACCCAGATGCTGGTGGCCAGCAATATGGTCAGCACACCCGTGGTGTAGGCCCCCAGCGAGGTCAGCAGTTCGTCCAGGCGCTGGTTGAAGAACAGGCCAAACCCCGCCAGCAGCACCAGCAGCCCTACACCCTGCCCCAGGCTGAAACGCTCACGGAATACGAACACACTGGCCACCAGCAGCAACACCGGGCCAATCTGCACCACCAACTGTGCAGTACCCGGGCTAAGCAGGTTGAGCCCGATCAGGTACAGCACGTAGTTGCCCATCAAGCCGAAGACAGCAACGGCCACCAGGCCCTTGCCCTTTGCTGGCAGTTTACGAATGGAGGGCAACCGCCGCTGGGCCGCCAGCCAGGCAAACAGCAGGCCGCCCGAGACCAGCAAGCGGTACCAGGTGACGGTGATCGGGTCGACCACTTGCAGTACCTGCTTGAGCTTGATCGGCAGAATGCCCCAGAGCAGCGCCGTCAAGAGTGCCAGGAACAGGCCATAGCCCCAGCGGCCGGAAGTGGTATGCATAAAGTCCTCGATCAAGCCCGTGGTGGCGATTGCTTGATTCTACGGGCTTGCTGGGGAGGTGCGGGGGAACGTGCCGAGAAAAGAATTCATCAGGTCATTCTTTTGCAGCATGGCTTGAGGCCAAACCCGGCAATCTACTTCTTGTGCTTGGCAAACGCCGCCTCAAGCGCCTCGTTGATGGTGCGCAGCACCTTCACCCGGGCCCAGCGCTTGTCGTTGGCCTCTACCAATGTCCATGGCGCAATCTCGCTGCTGGTACGGTCGACCATGTCCCCCACGGCCTGGGCGTAGTCATCCCATTTGTCCCGGTTGCGCCAGTCATCCTCGGTGATCTTGTAGCGCTTGAACGGGATCTGCTCGCGCTCTTCGAAGCGCTCCAGCTGGGTCTGCTGGTCGATGGCCAGCCAGAACTTGACCAACACCACCCCGGCGTTCACCAACTGTTCCTCGAAATCATTGATCTCGCCGTAGGCGCGCATCCAGTCAGCCGGCGTGCAGAACCCCTCTACCCGCTCCACCAGCACCCGCCCATACCAGGAGCGGTCAAAAATGGTGAACTTGCCCCGCGCCGGAATGTGCCGCCAGAAGCGCCACAGGTAAGGCTGCGCGCGCTCTTCTTCGGTGGGCGCGGCAATCGGCACGATACGGTACTGGCGGGGGTCCAGCGCAGCGGCCACCCGGCGGATGGCCCCGCCTTTGCCGGCAGCATCGTTGCCTTCGAACACCGCCACCAAGGCATGGCGGCGCATGCGCTTGTCCCGCAGCAGCCCGGCGAGGCGGGCCTGCTCGGTTACCAGTTGTTCCTGGTAATCGGCCTTGTCCAGGCGCACGCTCAAGTCCAGCGCCCCCAGCAGGCTGCGGTCATCGATGCTACGCCCCAATGGGGCCACGTTCCCCTGGTGCTTGCCCTTGGGGTTGTTGGCCAGCGCGGCCTGCAAGCTTTCCAGCAGGATGCGCCCGACCGCCAGGCTACGGTAGTTGGGGTCGACCCCCTCGACGATGTGCCACGGTGCATAATCGCGGCTGGTACGGCGCAGCACGCGCTCGCCAAAGCGTACGAAGCGGTCGTAGGTTTTCGACTGCTGCCAGTCCAGCGGGCTGATTTTCCAGCTGTGCAACGGGTCGTCCTTCAGCGATTTCAGGCGCGCCTTCATCTGCTTCTTGGACAGGTGGAACCAGAACTTGATGATCAGCGCACCTTCGTCGCAGAGCATTTGCTCCAGGCGTTCGGCGCCGGTGATGGCCTGGTCGAGCACGGCATCCTTGAGCACCCCGTGCACCCGCCCCTGCAGCATCTGGCTGTACCAGTTGCCAAAAAACACGCCCATCCGCCCCTTCGGCGGCAAGGCCCGCCAATAGCGCCATGCCGGCGGCCGGGCCAGCTCTTCGTCGGTCTGCTGGTCGAAGGTCAGCACATCGATCATGCGCGGGTCCATCCACTCGTTCAGCAGCTTTACCGTCTCACCCTTGCCAGCGCCTTCAACGCCGTTGATCAGCACGATCACCGGGAAGCGCGCCTGCTGCTTGAGTTCGTACTGGGCTTCGAGCAGGGCCTCGCGCAACGCGGGCACCTCGGCGTCGTAAGCCTCCTTGTCGATGCTATGGCCGATTTCGGCGGATTCGAACATGCAATGGCTCCTTCAATGGATAACCAAGACTAGCGGAATTCGAAGCTGCAAGCTGCAAGCTGCAAGTGGCAAGTGGCAAGCTGCAAGCTGCAAGCTGCAAGCTGCAAGCTGCAAGAAAACGTAAGCCATGCCACCATCTGCTTTTTCTAGCCACTTGCGACTTGCGACTTGCCACTTGCCACTTGCCACTTGCAACTTGCCACTCATCTCCAGCGAACCAGCCATGCCTGAATCCACCCTTCTCCAGCACGCCCAGATCGACTGGGACGACCAGGGCCGCCCCCATTCGCGGCAGTACGACGACGTCTATTTCGCGGTCAACGAAGGCATCGAAGAAACCAAGCATGTGTTCCTCGGCCAGACCCGCCTGGCCGAACGCTTCGCCAACCTGCCCGCACACAGCAGCCTGGTGATCGGCGAGACCGGCTTTGGCACCGGCATGAACTTCTTTTGCGCATGGCAATTGTTCGACCAGCATGCGCCCAGCGGTGCACGCCTGCATTTCGTCAGTGTCGAAAAGTACCCCCTGGGCGCTGCCGACATGGCCCGCGCCGTACGCCTGTGGCCGGAGCTCGCCGCCTACACCGAGCCGCTGCTGGCCCAGTATGTGGCGGTGCACCCCGGCTTTCAGCAGTTCACCTTCGCCGAAGGCCGGGTCACCCTGACCCTGCTGATCGGCGATGTGCTGGAGCAGCTGCCGCAGCTCGATGCACAGGTCGACGTGTGGTTCCTCGACGGCTTCGCCCCGGCCAAGAACCCCGACATGTGGACCCCGCAGCTGTTCGCCCAGCTGGCGCGGCTGTCCCACGCCGGAACAGTGCTGGGCACCTTCACCACCACCGGCTGGGTGCGCCGCAGCCTGGTCGAAGCGGGCTTCGCCATGAAGAAGGTGCCGGGCATCGGCAAAAAGTGGGAAGTGATGAGCGGCGCCTACGTCGGCGCCCTGCCCGCCCCTGGCGCCCCCTGGTATGCACGCCCGCCCGCCACGCCGGGCCCGCGCCAGGCACTGGTTATCGGCGCCGGGCTCGCCGGCAGCGCCAGCGCGGCCAGCCTGGCCCGGCGTGGCTGGCAGGTGACCGTGCTGGAACGCCATGACGCCGCCGCGCAGGAAGCCTCGGGCAACCCGCAGGGGGTGCTGTACCTCAAGCTGTCCGCCCATGGCACGGCGTTGTCGCAGCTGATCCTGTCCGGCTTCGGCTACACTCGGCGCCAGCTCGAACGCCTGCAACGGGGCCAGGACTGGGATGCCTGCGGCGTGCTGCAACTGGCGTTCGACGCCAAGGAAGCCGAGCGCCAGGGCAAACTGGCTGGCGCGTTCGACCACGACCTGCTGCACGCGCTGCAACGTACCGAGGCCGAAGCCGTCGCCGGCGTCGCCCTGCCGGCTGGCGGGCTGTTCTACCCCGAAGGCGGCTGGGTCCACCCGCCTGCCCTGTGCCAGCAGCAGTTGCAGCACCCTGGTATCCGGCTGGTGACCCACCAGGAAGTCATCGAGCTGCGCAAAGTGGCTGACCAGTGGCAAGCCTGGGCCGGCGAGCGCCTGCTGGCCAGCGCGCCGGTGGTGATTCTGGCCGCAGCCGCCGAGGTCCGCCGCTTCGACGCCTGTGCCGGGTTGCCGCTCAAGCGCATCCGCGGCCAGATCACCCGCTTGCCGGCCACCGTCGGCAGCCGCGCACTGCGCACCGTGGTGTGCGCCGAGGGCTACGTGGCACCGCCGCGTGGTGATGAACATACCTTGGGCGCGAGCTTTGATTTCAACAGTGACAACCTGGCGCCGACGGTGGCCGAACACCAGGGCAACCTGGCGTTGCTGGACGAGATATCGACCGACCTGGCACAACGCCTGGGCGTGGCAACGCTGAACCCTGAGCACCTGCAAGGGCGGGCCGCATTCCGCTGCACCAGCCCGGATTACCTACCGATTGTCGGGCCGCTGGCCGATGCACAGGCGTTTGCCGACACCTACGCGGTACTGGCGCGTGATGCGCGACAGGTGCCGCAAGCCCCTTGCCCCTGGCTGGGCGGGCTGTATGTGAACAGCGGGCATGGCTCGCGCGGGTTGATCACCGCGCCGTTGAGTGGGGAACTGCTAGCGGCGTGGGTGTGCGGGGAGCCGCTGCCGGTGCCTCAAGGGGTGGCGCAGGCTTGCCATCCTAACCGGTTCGCCCTGCGCAGGCTGATACGGGGCAAGTGATGGAACCGGGGGCTGCGGTGCAGCCCAATTGCGACACCGGGCCGTTCCGGCAAGGCAAAACCGGTGTCGCGATTGGGCAGAAAAGCGTCGCAGGCCGCAGCCGCATATAACAGATTGTTCTAAAACTCTCATAAAGCACATGGGTCAGTTCCTTAAGGTGCCCTAATCCGGGGCATCACCTCCCCAACGGAAAAACCGGTAAGGACTTATGTGCGGATTAGCAGGAGAGTTACGTTTCACCCCCATCGGCCAAGCGCCACGCCCAGCCGACCTGGCTGCGGTAGAGCGCATTACCCATCACCTGGCGCCACGCGGCCCGGATGCCTGGGGCTTCCATAGCCAGGGCCCCATAGCCCTCGGCCACCGCCGCCTGAAAATCATGGACCTGTCCGACGGCTCGGCGCAGCCCATGGTCGACAACACCCTGGGCCTGTCCCTGGCGTTCAACGGTGCCATCTACAATTTCCCCGAGTTGCGCCAGGAGCTGCAGGCCCTGGGCTACCAGTTCTGGTCGGACGGCGACACCGAAGTGCTGCTCAAGGGCTACCACGCCTGGGGTGCGGCGCTACTGCCGAAACTCAACGGCATGTTCGCCCTGGCCATCTGGGAACGCGATAACCAACGCCTGTTCCTGGCCCGCGACCGCCTGGGCGTCAAGCCGCTGTACCTGTCACGCAACGGAGAGCGGCTGCGTTTTGCCTCGACCCTGCCAGCGCTGCTCAAGGGCGGCGACATCGACCCGATGCTCGACCCGGTGGCGCTCAACCACTACCTCAACTTCCATGCCGTGGTGCCGGCACCGCGCACCTTGCTGGCGAACGTGCAAAAGCTGGAACCCGGCACCTGGATGCGTATCGACCGCCACGGCGAAATCGAGCGTCAGACCTGGTGGCAACTGCAATACGGGCCCAACGCCGATGAGCGTGAGCTGGACCTGGAAGGCTGGACCACCCGCGTACTGGACGCGACCCGCGAAGCCGTGGCCATCCGCCAGCGTGCCGCCGTGGACGTGGGCGTGCTGCTGTCCGGCGGTGTCGACTCCAGCCTGCTGGTCGGCCTGCTGCGCGAAGTCGGTGTGGACGACCTGTCGACCTTCTCCATCGGCTTTGAAGATGCCGGCGGCGAGCGCGGCGACGAGTTCCAGTACTCCGACCTGATCGCCAGGCACTACGGCACGCGCCACCACCAGTTGCGCATTGCCGAGCACGAAATCATCGACCAGCTGCCTGCCGCCTTCCGCGCCATGAGCGAGCCGATGGTCAGCCACGACTGCATCGCCTTCTACCTGCTGTCGCGGGAAGTGGCCAAGCATTGCAAGGGCGTGCAAAGCGGCCAGGGCGCCGACGAACTGTTCGCCGGCTACCACTGGTACCCGCAGGTGGACGGCGCCGACGATGCCTACACGGCATACCGCAACGCCTTCTTCGACCGCAGCCACGACGAGTACCGCGATACCGTACAGGCGCCATGGTTGCTGGATACCGATGCCGCTGGCGATTTCGTGCGCGAGCATTTCGCCCGCCCCGGCGCGCCGCAGGCGGTGGACAAGGCCTTGCGCCTGGACAGCACCGTGATGCTGGTCGACGACCCCGTCAAACGGGTCGACAACATGACCATGGCCTGGGGCCTGGAAGCACGCACCCCGTTCCTCGACTACCGCCTGGTAGAGCTGTCGGCACGCGTTCCGGCGCGCTTCAAGCTGCCAGACGGCGGTAAACAGGTGCTCAAGCAAGCCGCACGGCGGGTGATCCCGCATGAAGTGATCGACCGCAAGAAGGGCTACTTCCCGGTACCGGGCCTGAAGCACCTGGAAGGCGCCACACTGGGTTGGGTACGCGAGCTGCTGACCGACCCCAGCCAGGACCGTGGGCTGTTCAACCCAGCCATGCTCGACCGCCTGCTTAGCAACCCGCACGGCCAATTGACGCCACTGCGCGGTTCCAAGCTGTGGCAACTGGCAGCATTGAACCTGTGGCTGAGCGAACAAGGACTCTGACCGATGAAACCCCACGAAATCGCCTACGGTCAGCGCCTGCTGCGTGGCCAGGCGCCGTCCTACGAGCGCCTGCAGGCGCGCCTGGCCGGCGACGGCAGCCAGCCCCACCAACAGCCGCGTGCCGTGCACTGCGGCTGGGGCCGGCTGCTGATTGGCCACACCTATGCCGAGCCGGCCGACCTGGCCGACGACCTGTTGGGCGAATGCCCAGGCGAACGCGATATCGCGCTGTATGTGGCAGCACCGCAGCAGGTGCTGGCGCAGGCGCCACAACAGTTGTTCCTCGACCCATCCGACACCCTGCGCCTGTGGTTCACCGATTACCGCCCAGCCCAGCGGGTATTTCGCGGTTTTCGCGTGCGACGGGCGCAGAACCCGGCTGACTGGCAGGCCATCAACACCTTGTATCAGGTGCGCGGGATGCTGCCGGTCGATGCCGACTTGCTCACCCCTCGGCACCTGGGCGGCCCGGTCTACTGGCTGGCTGAAGACGAAGACAGCGGCGCGGTGATCGGCAGCGTCATGGGCCTGAACCATGCCAAGGCTTTCGATGACCCCGAGAACGGCAGCAGCCTGTGGTGCCTGGCAGTCGACCCGCACTGCACCCGCCCCGGCGTGGGTGAAGTGCTGGTGCGCCACCTCATCGAGCACTTCATGAGCCGTGGCCTGGCCTATCTCGACCTGTCGGTGCTGCACGACAACCGCCAGGCCAAGCGCCTGTACCAGAAGCTCGGCTTTCGCAACCTGCCCACCTTCGCCGTCAAGCGCAAGAACGGCATCAACGAGCAACTGTTCCTCGGCCCCGGCCCACAGGCCGACCTCAACCCCTATGCACGCATCATCGTCGACGAGGCATTGCGCCGCGGCATCGAGGTACAGGTGGATGACGCCGCCGGCGGGCTGTTCACCCTGAGCCTGGGCGGCCGGCGCATCCGCTGCCGAGAGTCGCTCAGCGACCTGACCAGCGCCGTGACCATGACCCTGTGCCAGGACAAGCGCCTGACCCAGCATGCCCTGCGCACTGCCGGGCTGCAGGTGCCGGCGCAACAATTGGCCGGTAATGCCGACGATAACCTGGCCTTTCTCGACGAGCATGGCGCGGTGGTGGTCAAGCCCGTTGACGGCGAACAAGGCCAGGGCGTAGCGGTAAACCTGACCTGCATCGACGACGTAACCCAGGCGGTCGGCCATGCCCGCCAGTTCGATAGCCGGGTGTTGCTGGAAAGCTTCCATGCCGGCCTCGACCTGCGCATCGTGGTGATCGGCTATGAAGTGGTGGCGGCCGCCGTTCGCCACCCGGCCCAGGTGCTGGGTGACGGCAAGCACAGTGTGCGCCAGTTGATCGAGGCCCAAAGCCGTCGTCGCCAAGCCGCTACGGCGGGTGAAAGCCGTATCCCGCTGGATGAAGAAACCGAACGTACCCTGCGCGCTGCTGGCGTGGGTTACGACGATGTGCTGCCACCCGGCCAGCGCCTGGCCGTGCGGCGCACCGCCAACCTGCACACCGGCGGCACCCTGGAAGACGTTACCGCCCGCCTGCACCCGGTGCTGGCCGACGCAGCCGTGCGCGCTGCGCGGGCGCTGGAAATACCGGTGGTCGGGCTGGACTTCATGGTGCGTGATGCCGAACAGCCCGAGTACGTGATCATCGAAGCCAACGAGCGCGCCGGCTTGGCAAACCACGAACCGCAGCCAACGGCCGAGCGTTTCATCGACCTGCTGTTCCCGCATAGCCGGCCTTTGGCGTAAACCAGTGCCGGGCTCTTCGCGGGTTCACTCGCGAAAAGGCCGGCACAGGAGCAAGGAGTATTCAACCATGTCCGAGCGACATCCCGAACCCGATCTCGAATACCTCAAGCGCGTGCTGCTGGAGATGCTGGCCATCCCCAGCCCGACCGGTTTCACCGACACCATCGTGCGCTACGTGGCCGAACGCCTGGACGAACTGGGCATCCCCTTCGAGCTGACCCGTCGCGGCACCATTCGCGCGACCTTGAAGGGCCGGCAAACCTCGCCCGACCGCGCCGTATCCGCGCACCTCGATACCATCGGCGCCAGCGTGCGCCAACTGCAGGACAACGGCCGGCTGGCCCTGGCGCCGGTTGGCTGCTGGTCCAGCCGCTTCGCCGAGGGCAGCAGGGTCAGCGTGTTCACCGACACCGGCGTGTTCCGCGGCAGCGTCCTGCCGCTGATGGCCAGTGGGCACGCCTTCAATACCGCCATCGACCAGATGCCGGTGAGCTGGGAACACGTGGAAGTCCGCCTGGACGCTTATTGCGCCACCCGCGCCGATTGCGAGGCGCTGGGGGTGAGCATTGGTGACTTCGTGGCCTTCGACCCACTGCCCGAGTTCACGGACAGCGGCCACATCAGCGCCCGTCACCTGGATGACAAGGCCGGTGTCGCGGCGCTGCTCACCGCGCTCAAGGCTGTGGTGGAGAGCGGCCAACAACCGCTGATAGACTGCCACCCGCTGTTCACCATTACCGAGGAAACCGGGTCGGGCGCAGCGGGTGCCCTGCCTTGGGACGTCAGCGAGTTCGTCGGTATCGACATTGCGCCGGTGGCGCCCGGGCAAGCCTCCAGCGAGCATGCCGTGAGCGTGGCCATGCAGGACTCGTCGGGGCCCTACGATTACCACCTGTCGCGGCACTTGCTGAAACTGGCCGGCGACCGCGACCTGCCCGTACGCCGCGACCTGTTCCGCTACTACTTCAGTGACGCCCATTCGGCGGTAACGGCCGGGCACGATATTCGCACCGCGCTGGTGGCGTTCGGCTGCGATGCCACCCACGGCTATGAGCGGACACACATCGACAGCCTGGCGGCCCTGAGCCAGTTGTTGTCGGCGTACCTGCTCAGCCCGCCGGTGTTTGCCAGCGATTCACAGCCGGCCAATGCCTCGCTGGAGCGCTTCAGCCACCAGCTGGAACACGATGCGCAGATGGAGAGCGACACGCGCGTGCCGGCGGTCGACAGCCTGGTCGGTAACAAGGGCTGAGGCCTTGGGGCCGCTTTGCGGACCATCGTCGGCAAGCCAACTCCCACGGGGATCGCATCAGGGCAGACAGGTGTTTGCCACAAGGTATGCAGCGCCTGTTAGAGCGAGCGCCGCCCGCGCGGCGCATCGCGAGCTGCGCTCGCTCCTACGTTTGTTTCGGGCCAATTATTCCTGTGGGATTCGCGCGCGAACGCCTTGGCGCATGCCTCAAAATCGCGTCGTACGAACAAGGCGGCCGCGCGCATCTGGCACAGGGGTTACTGGCCCGAAACAAACGTAGGAGCGAGCGCAGCTCGCGATTGCGCCGCGCGGGCGGCGCTCGATCTCACAGGCGCTGAAGATGCTCCGGCTACCCTTGCCAGGAACCATAGAATCTCCCACAGGGAGCGCATCAGGGCTGACAGGTGTTTGCCACAAGGTATGCAGCGCCTGTTAGAGCGAGCGCCGCCCGCGCGGCGCATCGCGAGCTGCGCTCGCTCCTACGTTTGTTTCGGGCCAATTATTCCTGTGGGATTTGCGCGCGAACGCCTTGGTGCATGCCTCAATATCGCGCCGTACAAACAAGGCGGCCGCGCGCGCCTGTCACAGGCGTTACTGGCCCGAAACAAACGTAGGAGCGAGCGCAGCTCGCGATGCGCCGCGCGGGCGGCGCTCGATCTCACAGGCGCTGAAGATGCTCCGGCTACCCTTGCCAGGAACCATAGAATCTCCCACAGCTCAAAAATTGCACGGTCGTTGAGGTGCGCCCTTGTGTCGCGATGGGCCGCAACGCGGTCCCAAAAGCCCCAATGTTTCGCGTAGCATGCCCCCACCGTAACCCGAGACACCGCCCCATGCTGATCCCTTACGAGCAACTGCAAGCCGAAACACTGACCCGCCTGATCGAAGACTTCGTCACCCGCGACGGTACCGACAATGGTGACGATACCCCGCTGGAAACACGGGTACTGCGGGTACGCCAGGCATTGGCCAAGGGCCAGGCCTTCATCCTGTTCGACCCCGAAAGCCAGCAGTGCCAGTTGCTGGCCAAGCATGACGTGCCGCGGGAACTGCTCGACTAGCCGGTCTCGGCTTTCTTGGCTTCCTTGATGCGCTTGTACACCTCGGACCGGTGCACCGGCACTTCCCGTGGGGCATCCACGCCAAAGCGCACCACCCCGTCACGGGTTTCGACCACCACGAGGCGGATGTTCTCACCGATCATGATGACCTCGCCCACTTCGCGCCCTATCACCAGCATGTTCCGGTCCTCCTGCACAAGGTAAAACCGGAGACTGCATCGTCAGGATCAGGCTACTCAATAGCTCCGCAGCGATTCAGAAGCGCCCTACATCTACTGGTAATTCGCCCTACAGATATTTCATCGCGAAACCGCTTTGGCACGCATTTTCACGGCCATTTCGGCCATTTCCTGGTAGAGCCGCTCGGGGGCTTGCCGCTTCAATTCCCAAGCCTGCCGCCCGGCCTCATGCGGCATAATCAGGAACTCGCCAGCAGCGACCTGCCGGTGGATGTAGTCGGCAATGTCCGCCGCATTGATCGGCGACCCTTCCAGCAACTTGCCGACCTGCGCCTTCATGGCCGGGTTCGGGCCGCGGAACGAGTCCAGCAGATTGGTCTGGAAGAACGACGGGCACACCACATGCACCGCCACCTCCACCTGGCGCAATTCCACCAGCAGGCTCTCCGACAGCGCCAGCACGCCGGCCTTGGCGACGTTGTAGTTGCTCATGCCCGGCCCCTGCATCAGGGCGGCCATCGACGCGACGTTGATGATGCGCCCCTTGCTGCGCTCCAGCAGGGGCAGGAAGGCCTTGCAGCCCTTGACCACGCCCATCAGGTTGACGGCAATCTGCCAATCCCAGTCTTCCAGCGACAGCTCGGCAAAGAACCCGCCCGAGGCAACCCCGGCGTTGTTGACCACCACGTCGATGCCATCGAACTGCTCGGTACAGGCCTGGGCCAGGGCTGTGAGCTGGCTGTAGTCGCGCACGTCGCAGCGCTGGACGAAACCCTCACCGCCGGCCGCACGGGCCAGCTCCAGTGTTTCGCGCAGGCCGCCTTCGTTGACATCGGCCAGCGCCAGGCGCCACCCCTCACGTGCCCAACGCAGGGCAATTTCGCGCCCGAGGCCTGAGCCGGCTCCGGTAATCATGATGCGGTTGTGCATGGTGGCTGGCCCTGTCTCGTTGAGGTATGAAACGAGTCTAAACAAGGGCCTGGCCAACGGCAGGGTTCATCAGGGTAGTGAATGTGGGGGCATGAACCGGCACAAAATGGAATCTTTCACATTGCCCACCAGTCCGAACTTACAAGAGGCCGGCAACCCGAGGCCCTTGACCCCTAACCACGCAAGGACACGTACATGACCACGATCCTCATCATCATCCTGATTCTTCTGTTGATTGGTGGCTTACCGGTCTTCCCACACTCGCGCAGCTGGGGCTACGGCCCGTCCGGCATCGTCGGCGTGGTACTGGTGGTCCTGCTGGTGTTGTTACTGCTGGGCAGGATCTAGACGCGCCACGCTAGGCAAAAAAAAACCGCGCTTCGGCGCGGTTTTTTTATGGGCGGGCGGGCTCAGTGCGACACAGCGCCTGAAGCCCCCAGGCCAGTCTGCGAACGGACGAACTGCGGGAAGAACAGCGCGCGTTCGTTTTCTGCGGCCTTGGACTTGTCGGTGACCGAGAAGAACCAGATGCTGACGAAGGCAATGGCCATCGAGAACAGCGCGGGGTACTCGTACGGGTAGATCGGCTTTTCATGGCCCAGGATCTGCACCCAGATGGTCGGGCCAAGGATCATCAGCGTCACTGCGCTGACCAGGCCCAGCCAGCCGCCGATCATGGCGCCACGGGTGGTCAGCTTTTTCCAGTACATCGAAAGCAGCAGGACCGGGAAGTTGCAGCTGGCGGCGATGGAGAACGCCAGGCCGACCATGAAGGCGATGTTCTGCTTCTCGAACAGGATGCCCAGGCCGATCGCCAGTACGCCGAGGGCGACGGTGGTGATCTTCGACACGCGGATCTCGTCCTTGTCGTTGGCCTTGCCCTTGCGCCACACGCTGGCGTACAGGTCGTGGGACACTGCCGAGGCACCCGCCAGGGTCAGGCCGGCGACCACCGCCAGGATGGTGGCGAACGCCACTGCCGAGATGAAGCCGAGGAACACGCTGCCACCCACGGCATTGGCCAGGTGCACCGCGGCCATGTTGTTGCCGCCCAGCAGCGCGCCGGCGGCGTCCTTGAAGTCAGGGTTGGTGCTGACCAGCAGGATGGCGCCAAAGCCGATGATGAAGGTGAGGATGTAGAAGTAGCCGATGAAGCCGGTGGCGTACAGCACGCTCTTGCGGGCTTCCTTGGCGTCACTGACGGTGAAGAAGCGCATCAGGATGTGCGGCAGGCCGGCCGTACCGAACATCAGCGCCAGGCCGAGGGAGAACGCCGAGATCGGGTCTTTGACCAGGCCGCCCGGGCTCATGATGGCCTCGCCCTTGGCGTGCACCTTGATCGCTTCGGAGAACAGCGTGTTGAAGTCGAAGCCCACGTGTTTCATCACCATCAGCGCCATGAAGCTGGCACCGGACAGCAACAGCACGGCCTTGATGATCTGTACCCAGGTGGTGGCCAGCATGCCGCCGAACAGCACGTACAGGCACATCAGGATACCCACCAGGATCACCGCCACATGGTAATCCAGGCCGAACAGCAGCTCGATCAGCTTGCCGGCACCGACCATCTGCGCGATCAGGTAGAACGCCACCACCACCAGCGAGCCGGAAGCCGACAGGGTGCGGATTTCCTTTTGCCCGAGGCGGTACGAAGCCACGTCGGCGAAGGTGTACTTGCCCAGGTTGCGCAGGCGTTCGGCAATCAGGAAGAGAATGATCGGCCAGCCGACCAAGAAGCCGATCGAGTAGATCAGGCCATCGTAGCCAGAGGTGAACACCAGTGCGGAAATGCCCAGGAACGAGGCTGCCGACATGTAGTCGCCGGCAATCGCCAGGCCATTCTGGAAACCGGTGATCTTGCCGCCGGCCGCGTAGTAGTCCGACGCCGACTTGTTGCGCTTGGAGGCCCAGTAGGTGATGCCCAGGGTGAAGGCGACGAACGCCACGAACATGGCGATGGCAGAGACGTTCAGCGGTTGCTTCTGCACCTCGCCGGTCAGGGCATCGGCGGCCCACACGGCGGGTGCGAAGGCTCCGCAGGCCAGTATGGCCAGGGCTTTGGCGTGGCGAATCATTGTTGCGCCTCCTTCAGGATGGCCTTGTTCAGCTCATCGAACTCGCCGTTGGCGCGGCGCACGTAGATGGCGGTAAGGACGAATGCCGAGACGATCAGGCCGACGCCGATGGGGATACCCCAGGTGATCGACGACTCAGGGCTGAGCTTGGCGCCCAGTATGTGAGGACCGTAGGCAATGAGGAGGATGAAAGCGCAGTACAAGCCAAGCATGATCGCCGAGAGGATCCAGGCGAACCGTTCGCGTTTGCTGACCAGCTCCTTGAAGCGAGGGCTGTTTTGTATCGAGAGGTAAATGCTGTCGTTCATTGTTTTTGTCCTAGCAGCACAAGTAGGGAAACACCCACACCCTTACTTTATGCTGCCGATGGACGCCAACCAGACGACCTTAGTCTTAGATGCAACGGTGTTTTACCGTTTGCGTAACAAAGTGCCGGCCCATTCGCGAGAAAACCCGCTGCCCTGCGGCAGCGGGTTTACCCGCGAAGCAACAAAACCGGCCCTTCAGGTTGTTACTTGCCAGTCCATTCCTTCACGCGGTCCGGGTGCTTGGCCACCCAGTCCTTGGCCGCCGCTTCAGGCTTGGCGCCTTCCTGGATGGCCAGCATCACTTCGCCAATCTCGTCTTTGGACTGCCAGCTGAATTTCTTCAGGAACTCGGCCACTTCCGGTGCCTTGGTCGCCAGTTCTTTGCTGCCAATGCTGTTTACGGTTTCCGACGCGCCATAAACGCCTTTCGGGTCTTCGAGGAACTTCAGCTTCCACTTGGCGAACATCCAGTGCGGCACCCAGCCGGTCACTGCAATCGACTGCTGCTTGGCGTAGGCACGGCCCAGTTCGGCGGTCATCGCGGCGCCCGAGCTGGCTTGCAGCTTGTAGCCGGTCAGGTCGTAGTCCTTGATGGCCTGTTCGGTCTTGATCATCACGCCCGAGCCTGCATCGATGCCGACGATCTTCTGCTTGAAGCTGTTGTCGGTCTTGAGGTCGGCGATGCTGGTGGCCTTGACGTACTCAGGCACGATCAAGCCGATCTTGGCATCTTTGAAGTTGGCGCCGTAGTCGACCACGTTATCCTTGTTCTTGGCCCAGTACTCGCCATGGGTCACCGGCAACCAGGCCGACAACATGGCATCGAGCTTGCCGGTCGCCACACCCTGCCACATGATCCCGGTGGCAACGGCCTGCAGCTTCACATCGTAGCCGAGCTTCTGCTTGATTACTTCGGCCGCCACGTTGGTGGTTGCCACGCTGTCGGCCCAGCCGTCCACGTAGCCAATGCTCACTTCCTTGGCCATTGCCTGTGCTGCGCTCAATCCCAGTACCAGGGCAGTGCCCACGCCCAGGAAACGTCGCATTTTTTTCAAAGTCGCCATCAAAGCATCCCCTCGTCAGGTCTTGGAGATTCCATCATCTGCCTGCAACCCCGGGCGACCTGATCCAGCTGCGACCTGTACCTGCCCCATATGCGACAGCACTGTGCCATTAGCGCCATATGCCCACCACGACCTGCGCGATCCTTGCATGCCAAAGCTTTGGCGCCGGGCTACTATCTATCCCTTTGTGCCTGACGATGGACCGCCTGATGCCCCGTTCTGCCCGCGCGCTGCTGCCGTTGTACCTGTTTGCCTGCCTGTTCGCCCTGCTGGGGCTGGGAGCGCTCTGGTACGGGCTTGGCAAGCCGCTGCAACTGCCCGATGCCGCGAGCCCTGCACACAAGCTGCAATGTGCCTCGTACACACCGTTCGACAAGGACCAGTCGCCCTACGACCAACCGTTTCGGCTGCGCCCGCAGCGCATGGATGCCGACCTGGCCTTGTTGGCCGAACGCTTTCAGTGCATTCGCACCTATTCCATGACCGGTCTTGAAGCAATACCGGCGCTGGCGCGCAAGCACGGCCTGAAGGTGATGCTGGGGGCCTGGGTCAATGCGCACGCCACCGACACCGAGCGGGAAATCAACCTGCTGATCGCCGCCGCCAATGCCAACCCCGACGTGGTCAGCGCAGTGATCGTCGGCAACGAAACCCTGCTGCGCAAGGAGGTGACCGGTGCACACCTGGCCACGCTGATCGCCCAGGTGAAAAGCCAGGTGCACGTGCCGGTGACCTACGCCGATGTCTGGGAATTCTGGTTGCAGCACCCGCAGGTGGCACCGGCGGTGGACTTCCTCACCATTCACCTGTTGCCCTACTGGGAGGACGACCCCCAGGGCATCGACCAGGCCTTGGCCCATGTCGCCGATGTACGCCGGGTGTTCGGTACGCGCTTTGCGCCCAAGGACGTCCTGATTGGTGAAACCGGCTGGCCCAGCGAAGGCCGCCAGCGCGAGACGGCAGTGCCCAGCCGGGTCAATGAAGCGCGCTTCATTCGTGGTTTTGTGAGCATGGCAGAGGCCAATGGCTGGCACTACAACCTGATCGAGGCCTTCGACCAGCCGTGGAAGCGTGCCAACGAAGGTGCGGTGGGCGGGTACTGGGGGTTGTACGATGCCGACCGGCAGGACAAGGGTGTGCTGGAAGGGCCGGTGAGCAACCTGCACTACTGGCCGCAGTGGTTGCTGGGCAGCGCCGCGCTGATGCTGGTCATGCTGGTGTTGGCCGGGCGCCCCGCCACCCTGCGGGCGGCGTTGCTGTTACCGCTGCTGGCAGCGCTGGGGGCGGGTTGCCTGGGCTTGTGGGGCGAGCTGGTGCGTACCCATGCGCGCTTCGCCGGGGAATGGGCGTGGGCGCTGGGGCTGGTCGCACTGAACCTGTTGGTGCTGGCCCATGCCGTGTTGGCCCAGGCGCAGCGCGCCGGTTGGCGCGAGCGGCTGTTCGCCGGGTTGCAGGCGCGCGCCGGCTGGCTGTTGCTGGCAGCAGGCTTCGCTGCGGCGGTGAGCATGCTGGCGCTGGTGTTCGACCCGCGCTACCGCAGCTTCCCCACTGCAGCGCTGGCGTTGCCGGCGCTGGTGTACGCGCTGTGGCCGGTGCGTGCGCGGCGGGCGGAGGTGGCATTGCTGGCGTTTATCGTGGGCGCCGGGGTGGCGCCACAGCTGTTTGTCGAAGGGCTGCAGAACCGCCAGGCCTGGGGGTGGGCGGTGGTGAGCGTGATAATGACCGTGGCGCTGTGGCGCAGCTTGCGGCTGCGCGCGGTGTGATGGCGGCCGCGGCGCACCTTTCATGCGGCGGTTGGCCTGGTCAGGCCCGCCGCTGCGAGCGGACCAACCGCAAGCCCGCCAGCACCAGCGCAAACACCGCAATGCTGGCGGTATACAGCACCAGCGCCGGCACCGCGAACACCAGGGCCAGGAAAGCCAGCCACCAGCCTGCACGGCCGGCGACCACCTGCGCCAACAGGGCCAGGCCCAAACCGCCCCAGGCCAGCACCTGGTGGTGAATGCCCAGCCCCAGCAACGACCGGACCTCGCACTGCCAGTACGCCGCCGGTAATGTGCACAGGCCGACCCACTGGCCGTCTTCCATCAGCCCGTAACGCACCGCGTAACTGGCTGCGAGCCACAGCCCGATGAACAGCATGACCATGGCTGCCGGCAAGGCACGAGACATCCTGTTTTCCCTACAGTCACTATTGAAGAAAACGATGATCACCCATCGCCCTTGATAAGGCAAAATTGTCGGCCTGCAGCTATGTTGCAGATAACAAGAACACCAAAGGCCACTACGCCAGGCAACTTTGTTCAGCCCGCAGTGGTCCTAGCCTGCATACGCTTGACCTTGCGTTCTTTTGGGGGATTACATGCTTCGTACTTTGCGCCTCGCTGCCTTGCTCGGTGGCCTGCTCATGGCTGTGGCCGCTTCAGCGCGCGATATCGACGCCGCCAGCTATGGCTACCCCTTGACCAACCCGTTCGAGGCCACCATCGCCACCACACCGCCGGAGCAGCGCCCGACCCTGCCCAGCGATGAAGACATCGACCAGTCCGACTACAGCCTGAACCTGCGCCCGGAGCGCGAGTTCATCCTGCCCGACAACTTCTGGGCGGTGAAAAAGCTCAAGTACCGCCTGGCCCGCCAGGACCACGCGGCGCCGCTGATCTTCATCATCGCCGGCACCGGGGCCGCCTACAACAGCACCATCAACGAATACCTGAAGAAGCTGTTCTATCAGGCCGGTTTCCACGTGGTGCAGTTGTCTTCGCCTACCAGCTACGACTTCATAAGCGCCGCCTCGCGCTTTGCCACCCCCGGCATCACCCAGGAAGACGCCGAAGACCTGTACCGGGTCATGCAGGCCGTGCGGGCCCAGCACCCGCGCCTGCCGGTCAGCGAGTTCTACCTGACCGGCTACAGCCTGGGGGCCCTCGACGCGGCGTTCGTCAGCCACCTGGACGAAACCCGCCGCAGCTTCAACTTCAAGCGCGTGTTGCTGCTCAACCCACCGGTCAACCTGTACACCTCGATCAACAACCTCGACAAGCTGGTGCAAACCCAGGTGAAGGGCATCGACCGCAGCACCACCTTCTACGAGTTGATGCTGCAAAAGCTCACCCGCTACTTCCAGGACAAGGGCTACATCGACCTCAACGATGCCCTGTTGTACGACTTCCAGCAGTCGAAACAACATTTGTCCAACGAACAGATGGCCATGTTGATCGGCACCTCGTTCCGCTTCTCGGCGGCCGACATTGCCTTTACCTCCGACCTGATCAACCGTCGCGGCCTGATCATTCCGCCGAAGTACCCGATCACCGAAGGCAGCAGCCTCACGCCGTTCTTCAAACGTGCACTGCAGTGTGACTTCGACTGCTACATGACCGAGCAGGTAATCCCCATGTGGCGTGCACGCACCGACGGCAACAGCATCCTGCAACTGATCAACCAGGTCAGCCTGTACGCGCTGGCAGACTACCTGCACAGCAGCGACAAGATCGCGGTGATGCACAACGCCGACGACGTCATCCTCGGCCCGGGCGACATCGGCTTCCTGCGCAAGGTCTTTGGTGACCGGCTGACCCTCTACCCCCATGGCGGCCATTGCGGCAACCTCAACTACCGCGTCAACAGCGACGCCATGCTGGAGTTCTTCCGTGGTTAACAAACTCCTCTTCGCCACTGCCCTGCTAGCCGCCGGCCATACCCTGGCCGCCGAAACCGCACCGCGGGCCAGCGTGGTCGAGGCCGACCCGCAGGTGGTTGGCACAGCGCCACTGGTGCCCGAGTCCGACGGTTTTCTCGACCCGCTGCGCGAGCTGAAATTCAACCCCGGCCTGGACCAGCGCGAGTTCGAGCGCTCCACGTTGGAGGCGCTGAACGTGTACGACCCGCTGGAGTCGGTCAACCGGCGCATCTACCACTTCAACTACCGCCTCGACCAGTGGGTGCTGCTGCCGTTGGTGAACGGCTACCAGTACGTTACGCCAAGCTTCGTCCGCACCGGGGTCAGCAACTTCTTCAATAACCTGGGCGATGTGCCGAACCTGTTCAACAGCGTGCTGCAGCTCAAGGCCAAACGCTCGGCCGAGATCACCGCGCGGTTGATGTTCAACACCATCATTGGCGTGGGCGGGCTGTGGGACCCGGCGACCAGCATGGGTCTGCCACGGCAGAGCGAAGACTTTGGCCAGACGCTGGGCTTCTACGGGGTACCCGAAGGTCCGTACCTGATGCTGCCGCTGCTGGGCCCGTCGAACCTGCGCGATACCACCGGCCTGGCAGTGGACTACGCCGGCGAGCAGAGCATCAACTACCTCAACGTGGCCGACGCCAGCAAGGACCACCCCGAGATCTTCGCCTTGCGCGTGGTGGACAAGCGCTACAACACCAAATTCCGCTATGGCCAGCTCAACTCGCCGTTCGAGTATGAAAAGGTGCGCTACGTCTATACCCAGTCGCGCAAGCTGCAAATAGCGGAGTAAGCCGGCCGGGCCCTTTGGCGGCGGTGCAATGCCGCAAAAGGGCCGGCGCAGGCGCTATCCGATACCCAGGAACTGGCGCAGCTCGCGCTGTTTGGCCAAGGCGTCGCGGCGCCCCAACTCGATCAGCTCACTGCAATAACCGGCTTCGAACAGCAGATAGCTCAACACCCCCGCCCCACTGGTACGGGTTGCCCCCGGCCCGCGCAGGAACAGGCGCAGCGCCGCCGGCAGATCGCGGCGGTGGCGCGCGGCAATCTCGTCCAGCGGCTGGCTGGGCGCAACCACCAGCACATCGATCGGTGCCAGGCCCAGGCGGCGTGCGTCCAGGTGCGCTGGCAACAGCCGGCCCAGGTGGTTGAGCCGCTGCAGCAGTTCGATGTCATCTTCCAGGCTGTCGATGAAGGTGCTGTTGAGCAGGTGCCCGCCGATCTGCGCCAGGCTTGGCTGCTGCCCGCTGAACACCCGCTGGGGCGGCAAGGGTGGCGCAGGCCGCTGCGGGTTGCCGCTGACGCCGACCACCAGCACCCGGCTGGCACCCAGGTGCAGGGCCGGGCTTATCGGCGCCGACTGCCGCACCGCACCGTCACCGTAATACTCGTCACCCAGCTGCACCGGCGCGAACAGCAGCGGGATCGCCGCACTGGCCAACAGGTGGTCGATGCCCAGCGGCGTGGGCACGCCGATGCGGCGGTGGCGCAACCAGGCCTCGATCGAGCCTCGGCCCTGGTAGAAGGTCACTGCCTGGCCGGACTCGTAACCGAAGGCGGTTACCGCTACCGCGCGCAGTTGCTCGGCGGCCAAGGCCTGGCCAATGCCATCCAGGTTCAGCTGCGCCTCCAGCAAGGTGCGCAGCGGGCGGCTGTCGAGCAACGCCACGGGCGCCTGGCCGCCCAGCCCAAGCAGGTTGTGGCCGACAAACCGGCTGGCCTGGCGCACCACCCCAGGCCAGTCACTGCGGATCACCAGGTGGCTGGAAATGTTCTGCCAGAAGTGCGTCAGCCGTTGCACGGCGCTGTTGAACTGGCCGGCACCGCTGGCCAGGGTCACGGCGTTGATGGCCCCTGCCGAAGTGCCGACGATCACCGGGAACGGGTTGGCTGCGCTGGCCGGCAACAGCTCGGCGATACCGGCCAGTACGCCGACCTGATAGGCGGCGCGGGCGCCACCGCCAGACAGGATAAGGCCGGTTACCGCAGGTGGGGCCATGGCGTGCTTCCCGACGACACAGGGTTCAACGCTTTTTCTTGTCATACAGCCGCTCAGCCCCTTCGGGCCGCGACTTGAACCGGCGGTGCGCCCACAGGTACTGCTCGGGGCATTCGCGCAGCACGCTTTCGACCCACTGGTTGATGCGCAGGCAATCGGCCTCTTCGCTTTCCCCGGGGAAATCCGCCAACGGTGGGTGGATCACCAGCCGGTAGCCGCTGCCATCGTCCAGGCGTTTCTGGGTGAACGGAATGACCTGCGCCTTGCCCAGCCGGGCAAACTTGGTGGTGGCCGTGACCGTTGCGGCGGGTATGCCGAACAGCGGCACGAACAGGCTCTGCTTGGTGCCGTAGTCCTGGTCCGGCGCGTACCAGATCGCCCGGCCCGAACGCAGCAGCTTGAGCATGCCACGCACATCCTCACGTTCCACCGCCAGCGAATCGAGGTTGTGGCGCTCGCGGCCGCTGCGCTGGATGAAATCGAACAGCGCGTTACCATGCTCGCGGTACATGCCGTCGATGGTGTGCTGCTGGCCCAGCAGCGCCGCGCCGATTTCCAGGGTGGTGAAGTGCACCGCCATCAGGATGGCCCCCTGCCCCGCCTGCTGCGCGGCTTGCAGGTGCTCCAGGCCCTCGACATGGGCCAGGCGTGCCAGCCGCGCCTTGGGCCACCACCAGCTCATGGCCATTTCGAAGAAGGCGATGCCGGTGGACGCGAAGTTGGCCTTCAGCAACCGCTGCCGTTCGTCGACTGACAGCTCCGGAAAGCACAGCTCCAGGTTGCGCGCAGCAATGCGCCGGCGCTCGCCGGCAAAGTGGTACATCACCGCGCCCAGCGCGGCACCGATTTTCAACAGCACCCGGTACGGCAACTGGACTACCAGCCACAGCAGGCCCAGGCCCAGCCACAGGCCCCAGAACTTTGGGTGAAGGTAATAGCGACGAAAACGCGGGCGTTCCATTGAAGCATCCGGAAAGACAAAGGCTGCGCATTCTACAACGGATCAGCGCATGTTGCGGGCAACCGGTGTTCTCGTTATAAGTCAGGGCACTTTTTCCGCAACAAGCCGTCTATGCAGACCATGAGCCCAAACCACACACCCGACACCGCTTCCGTGTTCCAGCTCAAGGGCAGCATGCTTGCCATCACCGTACTGGAACTGGCGCGCAATGACCTTGAAGCCCTGGACCGCCAGCTGGCGGCCAAAGTCGCCCAGGCGCCGAACTTCTTCAGTAACACGCCGCTGGTGCTGGCGCTGGACAAGCTGCCTGCCGATGAAGGGGCAATCGACCTGCCCGGCTTGATGCGGATCTGCCGCCACCATGGCCTGCGTACGCTGGCCATTCGTGCCAGCCGCATCGAGGACATCGCCGCCGCCATCGCCATCGACCTGCCCGTGCTGCCGCCGTCCGGCGCCCGTGAGCGGCCGCTGGAGCCCGAACCCGAAGCGGTGAAAAAACCCGAACCCGCCCCGGTACCGCCCCCAGCCCCGGAGCCGGAGGTACGCCCGACCCGTATCATCACTTCGCCGGTACGCGGCGGCCAGCAGATCTACGCCCAAGGTGGCGATCTGATAGTCACGGCTTCGGTCAGCCCAGGTGCGGAACTTCTGGCCGATGGCAACATCCATGTGTACGGCGCCATGCGCGGCCGCGCCCTGGCCGGCATCAAAGGCAATACCAAGGCACGTATCTTCTGCCAGCAGATGACCGCCGAAATGGTCTCCATCGCTGGCCAGTACAAGGTCTGCGAAGACCTGCGCCGCGACCCGCTGTGGGGCACCGGCGTGCAAGTCAGCCTGTCTGGTGACGTGTTGAACATCACCCGTCTTTAACGGATACTTGCCAGCATTTTTAGTGCAACTTTTTTTACAGTTGCCTTTTATTTGAGCTATTAAAGCTATTTCAGTTTTTTGCAGGGACAAGTGTCCCGACTATTTTAGGGGTGAAACACCTTGGCCAAGATTCTCGTGGTTACTTCCGGCAAGGGGGGTGTGGGCAAGACCACCACCAGCGCCGCCATTGGTACCGGCCTCGCACTGCGCGGCCACAAGACCGTCATCGTCGACTTCGACGTGGGCCTGCGTAACCTCGACCTGATCATGGGCTGCGAACGCCGCGTGGTGTACGACTTCGTCAACGTGGTCAACGGCGAAGCCAACCTGCAGCAGGCCCTGATCAAGGACAAGCGCCTCGAGAACCTGTACGTGCTGGCCGCCAGCCAGACCCGTGACAAGGACGCGCTGACCCAGGAAGGCGTGGAAAAGGTACTGATGGACCTGAAAAAGGACTTCGAGTACGTGATCTGCGACTCGCCGGCCGGTATCGAGAAAGGCGCGCACCTGGCGATGTATTTCGCCGACGAAGCGATTGTCGTGACCAACCCTGAAGTGTCGTCGGTACGTGACTCGGACCGCATGCTGGGTATCCTGTCGAGCAAATCGCGCCGTTCCGAGAACGGCGAAGAGCCGATCAAGGAGCACCTGCTGATCACCCGCTACCATCCCGAGCGCGTGGTGAAGGGCGAAATGCTCAGCGTGGCCGACGTCGAAGAAATCCTGTCGATCAAACTCAAAGGCGTCATCCCGGAGTCTCAGGCTGTGCTCAAGGCTTCCAACCAGGGTATCCCGGTCATCCTCGATGACCAGAGCGACGCTGGCCAGGCCTACAGCGATGCAGTCGACCGCCTGTTGGGCAAAGAGAAGCCAATGCGCTTCATCGATGTACAGAAGAAAGGATTCTTCGAGCGCATTTTCGGGAGCAAATAAACCATGAACCTTTTTGACTTCTTTCGTGGCAGACAGAAACAGACCAGCGCGTCGGTGGCGAAAGAGCGTCTACAGATCATCGTGGCGCACGAGCGCGGCCAGCGCAGCGAGCCGGACTACCTGCCGGAGCTGCAGAAAGAACTGCTGGAAGTGATCCGCAAGTATGTGAACATCGGCAATGACGACGTGCATATCGAGCTGGAGAACCAGGGCAGCTGCTCGATTCTGGAGCTGAACATTACCTTGCCGGATCGTTGATTCGGCAAAAAAGCCGGGGCTGCGTTGCAGCCCTTTCGCGACACAAGGCCGCTCCCACAAGGGTTATGCACTCCCCTGTGGGAGCGGCCTTGTGTCGCGAAAGGGCCGCAAAGCGGCCCCGCTGTTTTCCCCTGATATAACCGAGACCGAGCAATGCCGCTGTCGAACATCCAGATCCTGCACGAAGACGCCGCCATCCTGGTGATCAACAAGCCGACGCTGCTGCTGTCGGTGCCTGGCCGCGCCGACGACAACAAGGACTGCCTGATCACCCGCCTGCAGGAAAACGGCTACCCCGACGCCCTGATCGTGCACCGCCTGGACTGGGAAACGTCGGGCATCATCCTGCTGGCCCGCGATGCCGACAGCCACCGCGAGCTGTCGCGCCAGTTCCACGACCGTGAAACCGAAAAAGCCTACACCGCGTTGTGCTGGGGGCAGCCGGCGCTGGACAGCGGCAGCATCGACCTGCCGCTGCGCTACGACCCACCGACCAAGCCCCGCCACGTGGTGGACCATGAGCAAGGCAAGCATGCCCTCACCTTCTGGCGCATCGTCGAGCGCTGTGGCGACCACTGCCGGGTGGAGCTGACCCCGATCACCGGGCGTTCACACCAGTTGCGCGTGCACATGCTGTCGATCGGGCACCCGTTGCTGGGCGATCGCCTGTATGCCAACCCGCAGGCATTGGCGGCGCATGAGCGGTTGTGCCTGCACGCCTCGATGCTGAGCTTCACCCACCCGGTTTCCGGGCAACGGCTGAAGTTCGAGTGCCCTGCACCTTTTTGAGCTGCAAGCTGCAAGCTGCAAGAAAAAGCAAAGACAGATCGCGTGGAAGCTTGCTCCGCGGACTGCCTTTGCTTGAAGCTTGTAGCTCACGACTTGTAGCTTATGGCTTGTAGCTTATGGCTTGAAGCTTATAGCTTGAAGCTCGAATTGGAGTGAGTTATGCGCGATGCACTGAATTCTGGCCTTATCGACTTTCTCAAGGCCTCCCCCACGCCCTTCCATGCCACCGCCAGCCTGGCCCAACGCCTGGAGGCAGCCGGTTACCAGCGCCTGGACGAGCGTGATAGCTGGGCCACGGTGCCGGGCGGGCGCTACTACGTTACCCGCAACGATTCATCGATCATCGCCATCAAGTTGGGCAAGCAAGCCCCGCTACACCACGGTATCCGCATGGTCGGCGCGCATACCGACAGCCCTTGCCTGCGGGTCAAGCCGCAGCCCGAGCTGCAGCGCCAGGGCTTTTTGCAACTGGGCGTAGAAGTGTATGGCGGCGCCCTGCTGGCGCCGTGGTTCGACCGCGACCTGTCGCTGGCCGGGCGGGTCACCTACCGCCGTGATGGCAAGGTCGAAAGCCAACTGATCGACTTCAAACTGCCCATTGCCATCATCCCCAACCTGGCCATCCACCTGAACCGCACCGCCAATGAGGGCTGGGCGATCAACCCGCAGAACGAACTGCCGCCGATTCTGGCCCAGGTGGCCGGTGACGAACGCATCGACTTCCGCGCCCTGCTCACCGAGCAACTGGCCCGTGAACACGAGCTGATCGCCGACGTGGTGCTGGACTACGAACTGAGCTTCTACGACACCCAGCAGGCCGCCCTGGTCGGCCTGAACGGCGACTTCATCGCCGCGGCCCGCCTGGATAACCTGCTGTCGTGCTACGCCGGCCTGCAGGCACTGCTGGCCGCCGACAGCGACGAAACCTGCGTGCTGGTGTGCACCGACCATGAAGAGGTCGGTAGCTGCTCGGCCTGCGGCGCCGATGGCCCGATGCTGGAGCAGACCCTGCAACGCCTGCTGCCCGACGGCGACACCTACGTGCGCACCCTCCAGCGTTCGCTGATGGTATCGGCCGACAACGCCCACGGCGTGCACCCCAACTATGCCGACAAGCACGACGGCAACCATGGGCCCAAACTCAACGCCGGGCCAGTGATCAAGGTGAACAACAACCAGCGTTACGCCACCAACAGCGAAACCGCTGGGTTCTTCCGCCACCTGTGCATGGCCGAAGAAGTGCCCGTGCAGAGCTTCGTGGTACGCAGCGACATGGGCTGTGGCTCGACCATCGGGCCGATCACGGCCAGCCACCTGGGTGTGCGCACCGTGGATATCGGTTTGCCGACCTTTGCCATGCACTCGATTCGCGAGCTGTGTGGTAGCCATGACCTGGCGCACCTGGTGAAGGTGCTGACAGCGTTCTACCGGTGCCGCGAGCTGCCTTGAGCTAGGCAGGTCTGGCCCTATCGCCGGCAAGCCACACAGGTACTGCACAACCTTCAGGGCTGGCGCTTTCCCTGTGGGAGCCGGCTTGCCGGCGATAGGGCCTGGCCTGCTCAAGGTCAATCCCGCTTCGCTTGCCACCCGCTATGCTTGTTACATGGCCCCACTGCAAAAGGATTGCTGTCCATGTCCCCGTTTTTGTCCCTGTTCGTGCCGGTTTTCCTGTTCCTGCTGTTGCTGACCGTTGGCTTCAGCATGCGCGAACGCAGTATCGGTGTGCTGATGATGTGGATCGGCACCTTGGGCATCTTTGGCCTTACCTGCTGGAAGATCCTCGAGAAACTGCCGACATAAACCTCTACACTCGGCCAATCGTTTGACCTGAGGTAGATTTGCCAGTGCCTGCCCTTCTGCGTTTCCTGTTCCTACTGTTCTTGCTGTTCATCACCCCGGTGCAGGCAGCGGGCCTGCCCAGCCTGCTGGGCAGCAGCGCGCCCGCGCAGCCGGAGGCCACCGAGCCACTGGGCGAGTCGCTGGACGAGGTGATCAAGAACCTCGAGAACGACCAGCAACGGGCCAAGCTGCTGGCCGACCTGAAAAAACTGCGCGATGCCACCCGGCAAACTCAGCCCAGTGTCGAGCAAGGTGTGCTCGGCCTGATCGGCGGTGCGCTGAGTGACTTCGAAAAACAGTTCAGCGGCGATGCCAGCCCGTTCCACCGCTGGGCGGCGGAAATCGAACAGGCCCAGGTCGAGCTGACCGAGCTGATGGTGCCGGTGCACCAGTGGCCGGCCATCCTGTTCGGCTTTGCCGCGGTGATTGCCGTGTGGAGCCTGCTGGCCTACTTCTTCAACTGGGTCGGCCACCGCATACGCCTGCGGTTTGGGCTGAGTGAAGAACTGCCGCAACACCCACGCACCTGGGACCTGGTGCGCTTTGCCTTGCGCAAGCTGGGCCCCTGGCTGGTGGCGCTGGTGTTCACCGTGTACCTGAGCTTCGTGCTGCCGCCGTCACTGGGCAAATCGCTGGCCATGGTGCTGGCCTACGCGCTGGTGGTGGGCACCTGCTTCTCGGCGGTGTGCGTCATCGCCTTTTCGCTGCTCGACGGCCCGCACCGCCACCGCGCCCTGCATATCCTGCGGCACCAGGCGTTCCGGCCGCTGTGGCTGATCGGCAGCTTCGCCGCCTTTGGCGAGGCCATGAGCGACCCGCGCCTGCTGGTGGCATTGGGTACCCACCTGGCACATGCGCTGGCAACCCTGGCCAATGTGATTGCCGCCCTGTGTACCGGGCTGTTCATCCTGCGCTTCCGCCGGCCGATCGCCCACCTGATCCGCAACCAGCCGCTGTCCCGGCGCCTGACGCGGCGCACGCTCAGCGACACCATCGAGATCCTTGGCAGCTTCTGGTTCATTCCCGCACTGATCCTGGTGGCGATTTCACTGTTCGCCACCTTCGTTTCTGCCGGTGACACCAGCACCGCGCTGCGCCAGTCACTGATGTGCACGGTGCTGGTGGTGGTGTGCATGGTGCTCAATGGCCTGGTGCGGCGGCATGCAGCCAACCCCAAGCGGGCGGCCAAGCGCCAGGCGGTGTATGCCGAGCGCCTGCGCAACTTTGGCTACCTGCTGGTGCACATCCTCATCTGGCTGCTGTTCATCGAGCTGGGCTTGCGCGTGTGGGGCCTGTCGATGATCACCTTCGCCGAGGGCGACGGTCACGACATCAGCGTGCGCCTGCTGGGGCTGGCCGGCACGCTGATCGTCGCCTGGCTGGTGTGGATCCTGGCCGACACCGCCGTGCACCATGCCTTGGTACGTTCGCGCCGGGGGCTGGCCAATGCCCGCGCGCAAACCATGATGCCGTTGATCCGCAACGTGATGTTCGTGGTCATCTTCATCATTGCCGTAATCGTGGCCCTGGCCAACATGGGCATGAACGTCACCCCGCTGCTGGCCGGTGCCGGCGTGATCGGCCTGGCCATCGGCTTTGGCGCGCAGTCGCTGGTGGCCGACCTGATCACCGGGCTGTTCATCATCATCGAAGACTCGCTGGCCATCGACGACTACGTGGATGTCGGCGGCCACCTGGGCACCGTCGAGGGGCTGACCATCCGCACCGTGCGCCTGCGCGATATCGACGGCATCGTGCACACCATTCCGTTCAGCGAAATCAAGAGCATCAAGAACTACTCGCGGGAGTTCGGCTACGCGATCTTCCGGGTGGCGATCCCGCACAGCATGAACATTGACCAGGCCATCACGCTGATTCGCGAAGTCGGGCAAAAACTGCGCAACGACCCACTGATGCGCCGCAATATCTGGTCGCCGCTGGAGCTGCAGGGCGTGGAAAGCTTCGAGTCGGGTTCGGCGGTGTTGCGAGCACGGTTCAAGACCGCGCCGATCAAGCAGTGGGAAGTGTCGCGGGCGTTCAACCTGGCGCTGAAGCGGCAGCTGGACGAGGCCGGGCTGGATCTGGCGACGCCACGGTTGTCGGTGCAGGTGGTGACCGCCGGGGGTGGTGGGATGGCGGAAACCGGTTCCTCCAGTTAGCGCCTTTTCGCGGGCTTGCCCGCGAAGCAGCCAACACCCTAGCCCGCCTGGGCACGAATACGAATGGCATCATGCCGCCAATACTCCAGGTCACAGTCGATCAGGTGCCCATACTGGTCGCTGTTGACCCGGGTAATGTGCAGCCCCGGGCTCCCCGCCGATACTTTTAACGCCCCCGCCGCTTCGACCGGCAATGCCGTTGGCAGGATCTCGAAACACACCTGCCCATACTCGATGCCATACACCCGCCCATAGATCTCGGTCAGCGACTGCGCCAGGTCGTGCTCGAGGATGTCCGGAAAATACCGGGGGGCGAGGTAGTGCTCGGCATACAACACTGCCCGCCCATCAATGCGCCGCAATCGGCAGATGCGCACCACACTGGACAACGCCGGCATCTGCAGGCGTGCGCAGATGGCTGCCGGGGCTGGCTGCAGCCGCGCCGACAGCAGCTCGGTGCTGGCCACGCGCCCTTGGGCGCGCACCATGGCATGGAAGTGGCTGCGTTCGATCAGGTCGTAGGTCAGGCGCTGCGGCGCCACAAACCAGCCGCGCCGCTCTTCGCGGTAGATCAGGCCCTGGGCTTCCAGCTGCACCAGCGCTTCACGCAGGGTAATGCGCGTGGTGCCGAACAGCTCGCTCAGCCGGCGCTCGGCCGGCAACTTGCCGCCCGGCTCCAGCAAGCCGTGCTCGATCTGCTCCTGCAGGGCATGGCAGATGGCTGTTACCGCACGCGGGGGCGTCGACTGCATCAAAAGGTTACCTATCTGGACTAGTCCAGCCCCACAAAGGGGCCTGTGAAGATTAGTGCAGCCTAGGCAGGGCTGATGAATATCCTGTGACAAGCGCCTGCCGCGACCCTTGCCAGAAACGCGCCAAGGCCGCCCGACCGGTTGAATTCCGTGGTCTACGCTTTAGTCGCAGGGCCGTTGCCGGTGTACCCCTACATCAAATTGTCACGCAAGCGGCCTACCTTGGCTCAAGGTTTGCTGACCTAGACCAACGGTCACCAGACAACCCCTTCACTCCTAACAACGATCGCTACAGGCACCCATACCAAGGAGCTTCGGATGAAAAAGTTGTTCATGGCGTCACTGCTCGGTTCGGCCATTACCCTGTGCACCTCGGCGCTGGCCGCCGGCCCTGACCTCAAGGCGCTGGAAGACGCCGCCCGCAAGGAAGGCACCATCAACAGCGTGGGCATGCCCGATGCCTGGGCCAACTGGAAAGGCACCTGGGAAGACCTGGCCAGCAAATATGGCCTCAAGCACAGCGACACCGACATGAGCTCGGCGCAGGAGCTGGCTAAGTTCGAGGCCGAGAAAGACAACGCCAGCGCCGATATCGGTGACGTGGGCGCCGCCTTCGGCCCGATTGCAGTGGCCAAGGGTGTCAGCCAACCGTACAAGCCCAGCACCTGGGACCAGGTGCCGGCATGGGCCAAGGATGAAGATGGCCACTGGGCACTGGCCTATACCGGCACCATCGCCTTCATCATCAACAAGGATCTGGTCAAGGAAGGCGAACGCCCGAAAACCTGGCACGACCTGGAGAAAGGCAAGTACAAGGTCGCTATCGGTGACGTCGGCACCGCTGCCCAGGCGGCCAACGGCGTGTTGGCCGCGGCCATCGCCTACAAAGGCAGTGAAAGCAACATCGAACCCGGCCTGCAACTGTTCACCAAGCTGGCCCAGCAGAAGCGCCTGTCCCTGGCGAACCCGACCATCCAGACCCTTGAAAAGGGTGAAGTTGAAGTGGGCGTGGTATGGGACTTCAACGGCCTGAGCTACCGCGAGCAGATCGACCCCAAGCGTTTTGAAGTGCTGATCCCGGCCGACGGCTCGGTGATTTCCGGCTATACCACCGTCATCAACAAATACGCCAAGCACCCCAACGCTGCCAAGCTGACCCGTGAATACATCTTCAGCGACGCCGGGCAGATCAACCTGGCCAAGGGGCATGCACGGCCGATCCGGGCCGAGCACATGAAGCTGCCGGAAGACGTGCAGGCCAAACTGCTGCCCAATGAGCAGTACAGTGCGGCGCAGCCGATCAAGAATGCCGAAGCCTGGGAAACGACCTCGAAGAAGCTGCCGCAATTGTGGCAGGAGCAGGTGATCATCGAGATGGAATGAAGAAGCTTCAAGTAGCAAGCTGCAAGCTACAAGTGGAAGCCGGTGAGCGCCATGCCGGCTTCTTCTTGCAGCTTGTAGCTTGCAACTTTCAGCTTTCAGCTTTCAGCTAGAACCGCCTGCAGCTCATTGGGAGCCACCATGCAACACAACGTCATCCTGGTCCTGCTAGACGGCCTCAACTACCAGGTCGCCCACCATGCCATGGGCCACCTGCACGCCTATGTCGAGGCCGACCGCGCCGCGCTGTACCGCGTGGAATGCGAATTGCCATCGCTGTCACGGCCGTTGTACGAATGCATCCTCACCGGCGTAGCGCCCATCGACAGCGGTATCGTGCACAACGGCGTCAACCGCCTGTCCAACCAACGCAGCGTGTTCCACTACGCGCGTGAGGCCAACCTGGGCACGGCGGCAGCGGCCTATCACTGGATGAGCGAACTGTACAACCGCTCGCCTTTCGACCCGCAGCGCGACCGCCATACCCACGCCCCGAAGCTGCCGATCCAGCACGGGCTGTTCTATTGGGACGACCGTTACCCGGACTCACACCTGCTGGCCGACGGCGAGTACCTGCGCCGGCGGCACGCCCCGAACTTTCTGCTGTTGCACCCCATGAGCATCGATGATGTCGGCCACCACCATGGCCTGGACAGCAGCCAGTACCGCAATGCCGCGCGCAGCGTGGACATCCTGCTGGCCGACTACCTGCCAGGCTGGCTCGAAGAGGGCTACCAGGTACTGGTCACTGCCGACCACGGCATGAACAACGACCGCTCGCACAATGGCTTGCTCACCGAGGAACGCGAAGTGCCGCTGTTCGTCTTTGGCGAAGCCTTCAGCCTTGACCCGGCCGCCAAGCCACAGCAGACCGAGCTATGCGGCACCATCTGCGAGCTGCTGGGCGTGGCGCACGACAAAACGGTATGCAGGGAGTTGCTCAAGTGAACCGCAGCCGCTACCTGGCCTTGCTGTGCCTACTGCCGTTCGCGGTGTTCTTCGTCATCTTCCAGATCGCCCCGCTGGCCTGGGTGGCGATCAACAGCTTGCAATCGGAGGCTGGCTGGGGCCTGGCCAACTTCAGCAAGGTGTTCACCTCGAAGTTCTACCTGCAGGCGTTGCAACGCAGCCTGGAGATCAGCTTCTGGTCGAGCCTGTTCGGTATCGTCATCGCTACCCTCGGTGCCTATTCGCTGCGCCAGGTAGACTCGAGGCTGCGCGACTTCGTCAGCGCTTTCGCCAACATGACCAGCAACTTCGCCGGGGTGCCGCTGGCCTTTGCCTTCATCATCCTGCTCGGTTTCAACGGCGCACTGACCCTGCTGCTGAAGCAGATCGGCCTGCTGGAAGACTTCAGCATCTATTCCAGAAACGGCCTGATCCTGGTGTACACCTACTTCCAGATCCCGCTGGGCGTGCTGCTGCTGTACCCGGCATTCGACGCACTGCGCGAAGACTGGCGTGAATCGGCGGCACTGCTGGGCGCCAGCCACTGGCAGTTCTGGCGGCACATCGGCCTGCCGGTGCTGACCCCGGCCCTGCTGGGCACCTTCGTCATCCTGCTGGCCAATGCCCTTGGCGCGTACGCCACCGTGTACGCGCTGACCACTGGCAACTTCAACGTACTGCCGATCCGCATCGCTGGCCTGGTGGCCGGTGACATCAGCCTCGACCCCAACCTGGCCAGCGCGCTGGCAATGGTTCTGGTAGGGCTGATGACGCTGGTCACGGTGGTGCATCAATGGCTACTGAAACGGAGCTACCATGCGCGCTGAAACCCGTGCCGGCGGCTGGTACCACCGCGCCGTGGTGTACCTGCTGTTCCTGATTCTGCTGTTGCCCCTGGCCGGCACCCTGCTCTACTCGCTGGCTACCAGTTGGTCGGCCAGCCTGCTGCCCAGCGGCCTGACGTTCAAGTGGTACATCGCGCTGTGGAGCGAACCCCGCTTCCTGGCGGCGTTCGGCCAGTCGCTGCTGGTCTGCGTGGGGGCGCTGCTGCTGTCGGTGGTACTGATCCTGCCCTTGTTGTTCGTGGTCCACTACCACTTCCCCAGGCTCGACGGGCTGATGAACATCCTGATCCTGCTGCCCTTCGCGGTACCGCCGGTGGTGTCGTCGGTAGGGCTGCTGCAGCTGTACGGCAGCGGGCCGATGGCCATGGTCGGCACGCCGTGGATCCTGATCGGCTGCTACTTCACCATCGCCCTGCCGTTCATGTACCGGGCGATCACCAACAACCTGCAGGCCATTCACCTGCACGACCTGATGGACGCAGCCCAGCTGCTGGGCGCCAGCACCTGGCAAGCCGCACTGCTGGTGGTGCTGCCAAACCTGCGCAAGGGCCTGATGGTGGCGCTGCTGCTGTCGTTCTCGTTCCTGTTCGGGGAGTTCGTGTTCGCCAACCTGCTGGTCGGCACCCGCTACGAGACCCTGCAGGTGTACCTGAACAACATGCGCAACAGCAGCGGCCACTTCAACAGCGCGCTGGTGATTTCCTACTTCGCCTTCGTGCTGGTACTGACCTGGGTTGCCAACTGCCTGAACAAGGACAAGACCTGACATGAGCTTCGTCAGCGTACAGCAATTACACAAGCGCTATGCCGGCAACCCGGTTTTCGAGAACATCGACTGCCACATCGAGCGCGGCGAATTCGTCACCCTGCTCGGCCCCTCCGGGTGCGGCAAGTCCACGCTGCTGCGTTGCATCGCCGGGCTCACCCCGGTGGACCGCGGGCAGATCCTGCTGGACGGCCACGACATCGTGCCGCTGAGCCCGCAGCAACGCGGCATCGGCATGGTGTTCCAGAGCTACGCGCTGTTCCCCAACATGACCGTGGAGCAGAACGTTGCCTTTGGCCTGCGCATGCAGAAGGTCAAGGCCGAGGAATGCCAGCGGCGCGTGCGCGAGGCACTGGACCTGGTCGAGCTGGGCACCTTTGCCGGGCGCTACCCGCACCAGCTGTCGGGCGGCCAGTGCCAGCGCGTGGCCTTGGCCCGCTCGCTGGTCACCCGGCCACGCCTGTTGCTGCTCGACGAGCCGCTGTCGGCACTGGATGCACGTATCCGCAAGCACCTGCGCGAGCAAATTCGCGCGATCCAGCGCGAACTGGGGCTGACGACCATCTTCGTCACCCACGACCAGGAAGAGGCGCTGACCATGTCTGACCGTATCTTCCTGATGAACCAGGGGCGCATTGTGCAAAGCGGCGATGCCGAAACCCTTTACACTGCGCCGGTGGACCTGTTTGCCGCAGGCTTTATCGGCAACTACAACCTGCTTGACGCCGACAGCGCCAGCCGCCTGCTGCAACGCCCGATAGCCTGCCGCCTGGCGATCCGCCCGGAATCCATCACCTTGGGCCTGGCGGGTGAGCGCGACGCCGAGGTACGCAGCCATAGCCTGCTGGGCAACGTGATCCGCTACCGCGTTCAAGTGCGTGGCGTGGAACTGGTGGTCGACGTACTCAACCGCTCACCGGCCGACCTGCATGCAGACGGGCAACGGGTGAGCCTGTCGATCGACCCCACGGCGCTACGCGAAGTGGCCTAAGGAGATGCAACACGATGGCATTGGCAATTTTCGATCTGGACGAAACCCTGATCCACGGCGACTGCGCGTCGCTGTGGAGTGAACAGATGGCCCGGTTGGGCTGGGTCGATGGCAAGGAATTCCTGCGCCGCGACCATGAGCTGATGGAAGCGTACGGCAAAGGCCACCTGCAGATGGAGGACTACATGGCCTTCAGCCTGGAGCCGATAGCCGGGCGCACCCTGGAGGAAGTCGAGCATTTGGTGGAGCCGTGGGTTGAAGAGGTGATCGAACCGATCATCTACGGCGACGCCTGCCGCTGCATTGCCGAGCACCGCAAGCGCGGCGATCGCATTCTGATCATTTCCGCTTCGGGCACGCACCTGGTGGGGCCGATTGCGGCGCGCCTGGGCGTGGACGAATACCTGGCGATCGAGCTGGAGGCGGTGAACGGGGTGTATACCGGCAACACCCATGGGGTACTGACCTACCGCGAGGGCAAGATTACCCGGCTGTTGGAATGGCTGGACCAGGAGCAGGAGAACCTGGAGGGGGCGAGCTTCTATTCCGATTCGAGGAATGACCTGCCGTTGTTGTTGAAGGTGGATCACCCGTATGCGGTGAACCCGGATGGGGTGTTGCGCGAGCACGCCGAGAAGAATGGCTGGCCTGTCTTGAGTTGGACTTGAGGGACATGGGGGCGCTTCGCGACACAAGGCCGCGCCTACAGGCAAATGCAACCTCCTGTAGGAGCGGCCTTGTGTCGCGATGGGCTGCTCAGCAGCCCCGGCAACCTCAAGCCAGGCTCGGGTCGATCACCATCACCAACTTGCCCGACACCTGGTTGGTCTCCAGCTCGGCATACGCCGCCTGGGCGAACTCCACAGGGTAGGTATCGACCAGTTGCGGCGACAGGCGCCCTTCGCTGAACAGCGGCCACACCTGCTGCTGCAACTCGCGCAGCAGCTCGGCCTTGAAGCTGTCATCACGGTTGCGCAGGGTAGAACCGGTGATCCCCAGGCGCTTGCCCAGTACCTGAGCCAGGTCCAGCTCGAACGTGCGGCCGCCCATCAGGCCGATGATCACCCAGCGCCCGTCACGGGCCAGCAGTTTGAGGTTGAGTTCACCATAGCTGGCCCCCACCGGGTCGAGAATCACGTCGAACGGGCCCAGACCTTCCAGCGCGTCGAGGTTCTGGTTACGCACCACGCCACCTGCTGCGCCCAAGGCCTGGCAATAGGCCAGGCGGTCCGCCGAGCCGACGCTGACCCAGACCGGGCTGCCAAAGGCCTTGCACAGCTGAATGGCTGCCGAGCCGACGCCGCTGGCACCGGCGTGCACCAGGACCTTCTCGCCCGCCTTCAGCGCACCAAGCTGGAAGATGTTCAGCCAGGCAGTGGCGTACACCTCCGGCAGTGCAGCGGCTTCATGCAGGCCAAGGCCTTCGGGCACCGGCAGTACGTGGCGGGCGTCGACCACCACTTCCTCGGCCATGGCACCGCTGGCCAGCAGCGCGCAGACCCGATCACCCACGCGCCAGGCTGCGCCAGCGCCCACTTCTTCGACCACCCCGGAGCACTCCAGCCCCATGTACGGGCTGGCACCTGGCGGCGGTGGGTACAAACCTTTCATCTGCAGCAAATCGGCGCGGTTCAACCCCGCCGCAGCCACGCGGATGCGCACTTGGCCCGCGTCACAGGTCGGGCGTTCGGCCTCGACCCAGGTCACATGTCCGTCAACGCCTTGCAATGCCTTCACAGTGCCTCCATAGTTGAATCATATGACCGAGCCTGGGATCGTTGTGCCCAGGCTTTTTGCAGTATGCGCCCGGCTCTTTTGGAACCGGCGAACGGAAAAGACGGCCTACTATGCGTGATCAATTGCCCCCACGTCGAATCAGCATGAAGCATTTCCTCCCAAGCACCGCCCTGGCCATGATGATCGGCCTGGGCAGCCTCGCGCTCGGCGGCAATGCAGCGGCCGCCAACAAATGGGACAGCCTGCAACCCGACCGCGACGAGATTGTCGCCAGCCTCAATGTGGTGGAGTTGCTCAAGCGCCACCATTACAGCAAGCCGCCACTGGATGACGCCCGTTCGGTCATCATCTATGACAGCTACATCAAGCTGCTGGATCCGGCGCGCAGCTACTTCACCGCGGCCGATATCGCCGAATTCGACAAGTGGAAAACGCAATTCGACGATTTCCTCAAAAGCGGCAACCTCGACCCGGGCTTCACCATCTACAAGCGCTACCTCGACCGCGTCAAGCAACGCCTGGACTTCGCCCTGGCCGAGCTGAACAAGGGCGTGGACAAAATGGACTTCACCACCAAGGAAACCTTGCTGATCGACCGCAAGGACGCGCCATGGCTGAAGGACCAGGCTGCGCTTGACGACCTGTGGCGCAAACGCGTGAAAGACGAAGTGCTGCGCCAGAAGATCGCCGGCAAAGAGCCCAAGCAGATCCAGGAAACCCTGACCAAGCGCTACAAGAACCAGCTGGCGCGCCTGGACCAGACCCGTGCCGAGGATATCTTCCAGGCCTACATCAACACCTTCGCCCAGTCCTACGACCCGCATACCAACTACCTGTCGCCAGACAACGCGGAAAACTTCGACATCAACATGAGCCTGTCGCTGGAAGGTATCGGCGCAGTGCTGCAAAGCGACAACGACCAGGTCAAGATCGTGCGCCTGGTGCCGGCCGGCCCGGCAGCCAAGACCAAGCAGGTGGCACCGGCAGACAAGATCATCGGTGTCGCCCAGGGCAACAAGGAAATGGTCGACGTGGTCGGCTGGCGCCTGGATGAAGTGGTCAAGCTGATCCGCGGCCCGAAAGGCTCGGTGGTGCGCCTGGAAGTCATCCCGGCCAGCAACGCGCCGAGCGACCAGACCAGCAAGATCGTGTCGATCACCCGCGAGGCGGTGAAGCTGGAAGAGCAGGCGGCGAAGAAGTCTGTGCTCAAGCTCAAGCAGGACGGGCGTGACTACAAGCTGGGCATCATCGAGATCCCGGCCTTCTACCTGGACTTCAAGGCCTATCGCGCCGGCGACCCGGAGTACAAGAGCACCACGCGTGACGTGAAGAAACTGCTCACCGAGCTGCAGAAAGAGAAAGTCGACGGCGTGGTCATCGACCTGCGCAACAACGGCGGCGGCTCGTTGCAGGAAGCCACCGAACTGACCAGCCTGTTCATCGAGAAAGGCCCGACGGTGCTGGTGCGCAACAGCGATGGCCGGGTCGACGTGCTGGAAGACGAAAACCCCGGTGCCTTCTACAAAGGGCCGCTGGCGCTGCTGGTCAACCGCCTCTCGGCTTCGGCCTCGGAGATTTTCGCCGGTGCCATGCAGGACTACCACCGCGCGTTGATCATTGGCGGCCAGACCTTCGGCAAGGGCACCGTGCAGACCATCCAGCCGCTCAACCATGGCGAGCTGAAGCTGACACTGGCGAAGTTCTACCGGGTATCCGGGCAGAGCACCCAGCATCAGGGCGTACTGCCGGACATCGACTACCCATCGATCATCGACACCAAGGAAATCGGCGAAAGCGCCCTGCCCGAGGCCATGCCTTGGGACACCATTCGCCCGGTGGTCAAGCCCGCTGCCGACCCGTTTAAACCGTTCCTGGCGCAGCTCAAGGCCCAGCATGAGGCACGTAGCGACAAGGATGCCGAGTTCACCTACATCCGCGACCGCCTGGCCCTGACCCAGAAGCTGATGAACGAGAAAACCGTCAGCCTCAACGAGCAGGACCGCCGTGCCCGCCACGACGAGATCGAGGCGAAACAACTGGCGCTGGAAAACACCCGCCGCAAGGCCAAGGGTGAAGAGCCACTCAAAGAGCTGAAGAAAGAGGACGAAGACGCGCTGCCGGCCGAGGATGAAAACACCAAGCCGGAAGACGACGCCTACCTGGCAGAAACCGGTCGCATCCTGATCGACTACCTCAGCGCCAGCAGCAAAGTGGCCAAGAAGTAAGGCCGCTGGCTGTCGCGACACAACAAGGGCCGGGCATGCAAATGCCCGGCCCTTTCATTTCATGCCTGCCTGGATAAAACCCGGTGCAGCTGGCGATCAGGCGCTTTCGGGGTAGCTGTATTCGAACACCCGCACCACTTCGGAAGCATGCCACGACGCGGCCTCCATACCGTCGATCGGGCCGGAAAAGCGCCCCAGGCGCTCTACGCATTCGAAAAAGCCGGTACGCGGCAAGCGGCTGGCGCCCTGGCTGATGACCAACGAACTGCGTAGCGGTTGCTCGGCACGCGCGTCCAGCACCGCCAGGTATTCCAGCGCAGCGGTGAGTGTCTGCATGGCCGGGCTGGGCAATTGCAAGCGCTCGATCAGCGCTCTGTAAGTCAGCAAGTGACGTTGACGGCGGGCCAGGTCAAGCTCGCCCAGCAGGTTGTCCCAATGCTGACGGCTGATCCTGACCTGGCTCATGATGGCTCGCTCCAGCCTGCGACCCCCAGGTGCCAGGCCAGAGCACGGCGGATGGCGGCATCCGGGTGGCGTTCGCCTGATTCGATCATGGCCAGGTAGGCCGGGCTGACCCCAACATTGCGCGCCAGTTGCTCAGGCGCGATGCCCTTGGCCTGGCGGATCTGTGCAACTTCACTGAACGCCGGCAGCGCTGCAACGGCTGCGGCGGGAGCCGGCTCGCTGGCACCGGCCTCGGCAGGTGCCTGCCCTGCAGCCTGCAGCAGCGCCTGGTACTGCTCCCAGGGAACCACGGCGTACTCGGGCTGACCGTCGCGGCTGATGACCTGAATACCCATTACAAACCCCTTCAACAAGGATTACAGCATGCAATCCATACGGCCTATCTGGGGGAGCCGGCATAGGCGTTGCAATACAGCGCGGCAACCCTGCCCTCTCATCCAACCGGATGACAGCCAATAGCGAACGGCAATCGGGCTGCTCCCCTTCTGTTATATCTCATTGTAAGAGATTTCCAGCAGGCGTGCTCGAGAGCGGACATCGTCAGACGAGGTCGGCCCCCAATGAATGTCACCGCCAGTTTGCAATCGCTGAAGCACCCACAGAATCAGAGAACAAGTATCAAGATGGATCGTTGGCTTCCCTGATCGGAGCGCCGATACATTGATTGAAGACGAGCTCCAAAGCCTGGTCATTGCCTTGAAAAGACTCGATATTCGCCGCTACCCACTGCTCCTGGCCAACCCGTCCCCAGGTAATCTCGAAACCAGCGTTCACGACTAGCCATTCAAACAGAACACGCTGAGCCCGACCATTACCTTCACGGAAGGGATGAGCGACATTCAATGTTCCATACGATTGAGCAACGGAAACCACGAGCGAATCACGAGAGTAGCCTTCAAACCAGCCCGCCCGCGCCATTCTGGAAAACTCTTTCGCTACCTCTGGCTCGATACGGTCCGGTACACAGAAGTGGCTATGGCCCTTGCTGATCTTTACGGATCGAGTTTCTCCAGCCCAACTGTAGATACTGGAAAACAGACAGCGGTGAATTCGTTTTAATGTACCTAGATCGTATGGAGGCTCTTCGAACTCCAGCTGCGATGCCGCTACCTGGGTGAGGTAACGCTCAGCTTCCGTCAGATCCTCTGCATTGCGCAGATTGAGAAGGTTCTTCAGGACGTCCGTGTCAGGGTAGCAATCAGGGTCTTGATAGACCCCATACTTGTCGACACTCAAGCCTTGAGTTGCCGCACGGCTTCGCGTGCAGCAGCACGGGCAGGCAACTTCGCTTTCCCGTCGTCTGGCGGCACGATAAAGCCTTCAAGGCGCAGGCTGTTTTCGAAATTCGCAGTGCGATGCTTGGCGAACCACGCTTTTTTGGCGTGCAGGCTTAGCTTGTCCATGGACGAGTCTCTAATGTCTGTAGGTGTCATTGTAGCCGACAGACTCCAAGCCAGGCCAGCTACCCAAAAGTTCGGTTTTACCGGGTATTGCGCTCCAGGCGCAGTGCTTCCGGTGTCGCGGGCAGCCGCTCGACCACGCGTAGCCGCTCGGGTGCCTGGCTGTCGCGCCAGGCCCTGAAGCGGGCCAGTTCGTCGGCCACGGTTTTCAGTACCCAGCCCAGCACTGCGATGTCGTCGAGGAACCCGACGCCCAGCAACCAGTCGGGGATTGCGTCGATGGGGCTGACGAAATACAGCAGGCCAGCGACGATGGTCACCAGCGCCTTGGGGCTGATGGCGCGGTATTCGCCGCGCCACCATGCCAGGCACAGCGACTGCAGCAATTTCACGTCGTCACGCAACTGGCCAAGGCGTGGGCCTTTGCGCGCCACGGCGAACAGCAAGGCCGGCAACCGGCCGCGGCTAAGCAGGCGCTCGGCCAAGGGCAGGAAACGGGCGAAATTCCAGGGTGCGCTCATGGAACCTCCGAGAGGGAAAAGGTTATCCACATTTATTGTGGATAACCTTGTGAACAGGCCACAGTTTCTGACCCTGGGTGCCTGCCAGGCAAGGGCCCCGGTCAGATCGGGCGTTTTTTACACAGTCGTTACAGGCTGTTGCTACCAGCGCCGCGAGCGACTTGCGTCAGAAGCGTCCTACTTCTTCACGCTGCATTTCCTCGGACAGTATCAGCAGTGGCAGGTTCGTCCAAGCAGCTGAAACGAAAACGCCCCGTAAAGACGGGGCGTTTTCGGCAAACAGCCAGTATTACTTGGCAGGGGCTTCGGCAGGCGCTTCAGCGGGGGCTTCAGCGTCCGGCTCAGCGCCTTGCAGCTGGGCCGGGTCCTTGATGGCGATCAGTTCAAGATCGAACACCAGTACCGAGTTGGCCGGGATCAGCGGGCTTGGGCTTTGTGCACCGTAGGCCAGTTCAGCCGGGATGAACAGCTTGTACTTCTCGCCAACGTGCATCAGTTGCAGGCCTTCGACCCAACCTGGGATGACGCCGCTCACCGGCAGGTCGATGGGGCTGCCGCGCTCGACGGAGCTGTCGAAGACCTTGCCATCGATCAGCTTGCCTTCGTAGTGAACAGTCACCACGTCGGTCGGCTTGGGCTGCGGGCCGTCGGCCTTCTTGATCACTTCGTACTGCAGGCCCGAAGCGGTGGTTACGACACCCGGCTTCTTGGCGTTTTCCTCAAGGAACTTCTTGCCAGCAGAGGCGGCTTCTTCGCTGGCCTTGGCCAGGCGCTCTTCGGCACGTTTCTGCAGCGAGGTGAAGGCCTCTACCAGCTCTTCGTCCTTGATACGCTGTTCTTTCTTGCCAACGGCGTCTTCGATACCGAGGGCGACTGCTTTGGAATCAAGGTCTTCCATGCCTTCCTGAGCCAGGCTCTTGCCCATGTTCAGGCCAATTCCGTAGGAGGCTTTCTGCGCCGGGGTCTTCAGCTCGGGGCTGCTGGCCTGTTGATCACAGCCAGCCAGTACCAGGCCAACCAGGGCAACCGCAGCCGCCAAACGATGCTGTTTCATGTCATTTCCTTGTTCATGCGCCATAAGGGCAATCAGGGTAGAAGCCGCGAGCTTATCAGGCGTCCCCAACCCATGGCTACCGGCATAAGAGCCAACAAAGAGGGAATAGTTCCACAGCCTCGCGCACGGCAGGAAGGCCTTGCGGCTGCCGGTTCCACCTCAAGGCGCTGAGCGCCCTGCTGACAGCGCCGGCTCAGGGGTAAACGCCCTCGCGGTACTGCCCGGCCACTTCGCGCAGCACTTCACACACCCACTGCCCCGGCAGGCTTTGCGGCAGGGCCGCATTGCGACAGATGCCCACCGAGCCACCGGGTTCACGCACCCCCAGGTCAAGTTCGACCAGCTCGCCACGGCGCAGGTCGAGCAGCACGGCATCGCGCGGCGCCACCCACACGCCGTCACTGCTCAACAGGTAGCGCCGGCTCAACGCCAGGGACAGCGTTTCCAGGCGCTGCGCCGGCATCTGGATGCCGCATTGCACGAACAGGCTGTCGGCATGCTGGCGGATGGTGGTACCCGCAGGCGGCAAGACCAAGGGGTAACGCCCTACCTGGCCGCGCTCCACGGGGGTGCGGGCCAGCAGTGGGTGACCTGGGCGTACCACCAGGCTCATCGACTCGCTGTACAGGTGCTCGAACGACAAACCCTGGATTTGCGGGCTGTCGGTCATGCGCCCGACCACCAGCTCCAGTTCCCCCAGGTGCAGTTGGCCAAGCAGTTGTGCGCTGACCCCGGTCACCACCCTGATCACCAGCGCCTCATGACGCTGATGCAGGCGGCACAGCACTTCGGGCATGAGCAGGCCCTCGACCGTGGACAGCACGCCGATGCGGACCTGCGACGGCGCCCGTGCCTCGCCGCGCAGGCTGCTGACGCCATCGCGCAGGGCTTGCACGCTGGGCCCGGCATAGCGCATGAAGCGCGTACCGGCCGGCGTCAGCTCGACCCCTTGGCGGCTGCGTGCGAACAGCCGCGTTTCCAGCAGGTCTTCGAGCTCCTTGAGGGTCTTGGAGATCGCCGGCTGACTGATGGCGAGCACGTTGGCAGCCCTGGCCAGGCTGCCCTGCCGGGCAATCTCCAGAAAGCACAGCAGGTGGCGGTACTTGATGCGGGTGTCGAGGTTCATGCCGGCAAGCTTACCGCATCGCCACCTGCGGCGTATCCGGGTCGCGCTGCTGGCGACGGAACTGCCCGGGTGGCAGGCCGTGGATCTGGCGGAAACGTCGGGAAAAGTAGGCTTCGTCGGCAAAGCCGCACAGCCGTGCCACCTCGCCCACCGGGCGGCTGCCGTTGAGCAGGTAGTTGCGTGCGGCGTGCATGCGCCGCTCCAGCACCAGCTCACTGAAGGTCTTGCCGATTTCCTTGCGCAGCCAGTGGGTCAAGTAGGTAGGCGACAGGTAGGTGGCGGCGGCGACCTTCTGCAGGTTGAGGTCGGGGTCGTCGATATGCCTGCGCAGGTATTCGCTCATGCGGCCCAGCGCAGCGCGGCGGCTGAGCTGTGCGGCATTGCTCTCGGCCAGTTCGCGCAGCGGCTCGGCATACAGGCCACAGACCTGGCCGATCAGTTGCAGCAACAGGCCCTTGAGGATTTCGCGGGTGCCGAAGCGGCGGTTGGCATCCAGTACACGCATGCGCTCGAGGACTTGGCGTAACTCGGCAAAGTCGGCCTCGCCCAGGCAAAAGTCGAGGTGCTCCTGAAAGCGGAAGGGGGACAGCTCTGGCGCCTGCAGGATCGACACCTCTTCCAGGTCCATCGGGTCACAGGCCAAGTGCGGCAGCAGGAAGGTCTGGGAGAAGTTGATCACCACGAAGTCACTGTTGGCCGGGTGCGGGATCACATGCACCCGGTGCGGGAGGATGAAAGCCAGGGTGTTGCGCCTGAAGGGGCGCTGCACGCTACCGATGTGTTGCACCGTGTCGCCGCCCAGGTTGACCTGGATCTGGAAGTACTCGTGGCGATGTGGCGCTGTCTCGGCGGGGCGGCCGCGCTGGTCGCGGATGTAGAAGTCCATCAGCTCGCTGCGCTGCTGCATGACGTAGGTCGGGACCTCGCGCTTTGGGGGCATTGGGCTTACTCCAGGTTCCAGAAGGGCGCTGCCTGTTCCGGCCGCTTCGCGGGCACGCCCGCTCCCACAGCATCATCACAGGGCTTGAGGGCTGCGCTGCACCTGTGGGAGCGGGCAAGCCCGCGAAGAGGCGGGAGCAGGCAACACAAGTTGTACGATGTCCAAACTCATCAAATTAAACCTGTCTGCAAAAACCTGCGCAACCCTGAACGTCCACAGCCCGCTAGAAATGCGACGCCCAGCAGAAAAACCGGTCAAAACCCTACCTCTCGATTTTTTGGACAGTGCAGTCTTCCCTCGCCTCCCGTGAAAAAAACGATCTAAAACTGCCGTTGCATTCAAGACGTTGTACGACCACCTTAGTAGAGGGACTGCAGCCCAACCTCTACCAACAACAACAAACGAGGTCGACTCATGTCGAGCACGCCTACCCCCCGCGCCGCGTCGTCGTACGCGCTGGACGCGGCCCCTGCCCAGCGCCTGCCCACCCGCCGCCGCTGGTTCATGCTGTCGCTGCTGCTGGTGGCGACCATCATCAACTACGTCGACCGGGTGAACATTTCCATCGCCGCGCCGTTCATGGCCAAGGACCTTGGCCTGGACAAGGTGGAGATGGGCCTGATCTTCTCCGCCTTCGCCTGGACCTACGCCCTGGCCTTGGTGCCGGCAGGCTTCATCGCCGACCGCTTCGGCTCGCGCCTGACCTACGGCGTGTCGCTGATCAGCTGGTCGGCAGTGACCGTGGCCCAGGGCCTGGCCAGTGGCTTTGCCTCGCTGTTCGGCCTGCGCCTGGCGGTCGGTGCCATGGAGGCCCCGGCCTTCCCGGCCAACAGCCGCGCCGTCACCGTGTGGTTCCCCGCCCGCGAGCGCGGCATGGCCAGCAGCATCTACGTATGCGGCCAGTACCTGGGCACGGCGCTGTTCACTGGCGCCCTGCTGTGGCTGGCGACCACCTACGACTGGCGCCATGTGTTCTACAGCACGGGCCTGGTCGGCATCGTGTTCGGCGTGGTGTGGCTGTTCCTGTACCGCGACCCGTTGAACTGCAAGAAGGTCAGCAAGGAAGAACTGGCCTACATAGAGAACGGCGGCGGCTTGGTCAAAAGCAGCCAGCAACGCACCCGTTTCGACTGGCGCCAGGTCGCCGAGCTGTTCCGCTACCGCCAGGTGTGGGCGATCTGCCTGGGCAAGTTCGCCAGCACCTCGGCACTCTATTTCTTCCTGACCTGGTTCCCGACCTACCTGATCGAAGAGCGCCAGCTGACCTTGATCAAGGTCGGCATTTTCGCGGTCATGCCGTTCATTGGCGCTACGGTGGGCATCCTGCTGGCGGGCATCGTCTCCGACCTGCTGATCCGCAAGGGGTACTCGCTGTCGTTCGCCCGCAAGCTGCCGCTGGTGGTGGGCTCGATGCTGGGCATGTCGATCGTGCTGGTGAACTTCACCGACTCCAACGTGCTGTGCATCGCCGTCCTGACCCTGGCGTTCTTTGCCCAGGGTATCGCTTCGTCGTCATGGGCGGCGGTGTCGGAAGTGGCGCCCAAGGAGCTGATCGGCCTGACCGGCGGGATTACCAGCCTGGCCGCGAACATTGGCGGCATCGTTACGCCCATCGTGATTGGCGCGATCGTGCAGGCCAGCGGTTCATTCGCCATGGCGTTCTGGTTCATTGGCGCGGTGGCGTTGATGGGGACGCTTTCGTATTCGCTGCTGCTGGGGAAGCTGTACCGCATCGAGCTCAAGACTGCAGCTTGAGATTCCCACGGCCTGTGCTGGCCTCATCGCTGGCAAGCCAGCTCCCACAAGGCCTGCGCAGTTGCCTGGACCTGTGGGCGCAGGCTTGCCGGCGATAGGACCGGTACAGGTTGCCTGGATAGTCCAACCCAACCCCGCTTTCGTCCAACTTTACCGGCCAGCCCGTGACATACGCTGGCCACCCCAGCAAGGAGGATTGACCCATGACTTACCTGTTCACCCCCCCGGCCATCGTCAGCCTGCCGATCCGCGGCAGCGATGTGCGCTTTCCGGTCGGCCGGGTGTTCTGCCTGGGCCGCAACTACCCATGGCCGGAAACCTACGGGCCGGCGCCACAGGAGCCGGTGTTCTTCATGAAACCAGCGAGCAATGTGGTCGAGGCAGCGGGCGAGCTGCCCTTCCCGCCGCAGACCGACGAGTTCTGCCACGAAATCGAGCTGGTCGCAGCCATCGCCAAGGGCGGTGCCGACATCGCCCCGGAGCATGCCTTGGAACACGTGTTCGGCTTTGCCGCCGGCCTGGACATGACCCGGCGCGATCACCAGCGCAAGGCCAAGGCCGAGGGCCTCCCCTGGGAGGCGGCCAAAGTGTTCGAGGCCTCGGCCCCCATGACTGCCATCGTCCCCGCCAGCGAGTGCGCCTGGCCGCTGAATGCGACGCTGTGGCTGCAGGTCAATGGCCAGGAGCGCCAGCGTGCCCACCTCAGCCAGCAGACCTGGACGTTGGCCGAAGTCATCAGCCGGCTGTCCCGCCAGCTGCCGCTCCGCCCGGGCGACCTGATCATGACCGGCAGCCCGCCCGGGGTGGCGGCGCTGAACCCAGGCGACACCCTCCACGCCGGCATCGACGGTATCGGCGAACTGCACTTGCACGTCGGCCCCCGCCCTGCCGGGCAAGCCGCCAACGCTGCCTGATTCCCCTGGAGTGACGAAATGAAGCAGAACAGGAAAATCGCTCTGGTCACCGGCGCCGGCAGCGGCATCGGCCGCGCCGTCGCCCTCGCCCTGCTGGAGGATGGCTTCAGCCTGGTCCTCGCCGGGCGCCGTCTCGAACCGCTGCAAGCGGTCGTCGAACAGGCGCAGGCTGCGGGCGGTGAAGCCATGGCGGTAGCCACTGACGTGCGAGATGAACAGAGCGTCGCGCAGCTGTTTGCCACCGTCGAGGAGGTACATGGGCGCCTCGACGTGATCTTCAACAATGCCGGCATCAATGCCCCGGCCGTACCGGTCGACGAGCTGCCGCTGGAAAACTGGCGCAACGTCATCGCTACCAACGTCGATGGGGTGTTCCTCTGTGCCCGCGCGGCCTTCGGCCTGATGCGCCGCCAGCAGCCGCAAGGCGGGCGGATCATCAACAACGGCTCGATATCGGCGCATACCCCGCGCCCGTTCACCGCGCCCTACACCGCCAGTAAGCATGCGGTGCTGGGCCTGACCAAGGCACTGGCGCTGGACGGCCGGCCTTACAACATCGTCTGCAGCCAGGTAGACATCGGCAACGCCCTGACCGAGCTGTCCGAGCGCATGACCCGGGGTGTGCGCCAGGCCAATGGCGAGATCGCCGCCGAGCCAATGCTAAACGTGCGCCATGTGGCCGACGCGGTGCGCTACATCGCTGCGCTGCCGCTGGACGCCAACGTGCTGAACATGACCGTGATGGCCAGCAACATGCCATTCGTTGGCCGTGGCTGAACCTTGCTTTCGATGAACCCTGTTCCTGATGGAGTGACCGATGAAACCCGAAGTCCTGCAACTTAGCCCGATCCTCATCCCGCAGATCCGTGAGCGCCTTGAACAGTTGTTCACCGTACACCGCTACTACGAACAGGCCGACAAGCACGCCTACGTCAGCCAGCATGCCGACAATATCCGCGGCGTGATCACCGGTGGCCACACGGGTATCAGCCAGGCACTGATGGCGCGCCTGCCCAACCTGGAAGTGATCGCGGTCAATGGTGTCGGCACCGACGCGGTCGACCTGGCCTACGCCCGCGACCGCGGCATCCAGGTGACAGCGACCATCGGCGCCCTCACCGAGGACGTTGCCGACCTCGCCATCGGCCTGCTGATCGGTGTGTGCCGGGGCATCTGCACCGGTGACCGTTTCGTGCGCGCCGGCCATTGGGCCACCAGTGCCACGCCGCTGGCACCGTTGCCACTGGCCCGTCAGGTGTCGGGCATGCGCGTGGGCATTGTCGGCATGGGCCGGGTCGGCCGCGCGGTGGCGCAGCGGGCAGCCGCGTTCGGTTGCCCGATTCGCTACACCGACTTGCAGGCGCTGGATGTGCCATACGGCTTCGAGGCCGACCTGCTGCAGTTGGCCAAGCACAGCGACGCACTGATCCTTGCAGCGGCGGCCGACAAGGGTGAGGCGCTGATCGATCGCGACGTGCTGCGGGCCTTGGGCAGCGAGGGTTACCTGATCAACATCGCGCGCGGCAAGCTGGTGGACGAACCGGCCTTGATCGCGGCATTACAGGCTGGCGAGATCGCCGGCGCGGCGCTGGATGTGTTTGCCGATGAGCCGCGAGCGCCCGAGGCGTTGTTCGAGCGTGAGGACGTGGTACTGCAGCCGCACCGGGCCAGTGCCACCGTGCAGACCCGCACGCGCATGGGCGAGATGGTGGTGGCCAGCCTGGTAGATGTGTTTGCCGGGCGCACGCCGCAGGGGCTGGTGTTCTGAGGCACTAGTGCCGGCCTCTTCGCGGGCTCGCCCGCTCCCTCAGATTCATCGCAGGGCTTGAGGGCTGCGCTGTACCTGTAGGAGCGGGCAAGCCCGCGAAAGGGCCGGCACTGGCAATGCACGAGAATCAGGCCACACCCAGTTCCACCGCCTCACCCTTCAACCGCACCGGCCACACCCGCAAGCGCTGCCCGCTGTCCTCCAGGCATTCCCCGGTGTGCAGGCTGAAATGCTGCTTGTACAAAGGCGCCGCCACCACCAGCTCACCCTGCACGCTCCCCACCAAGCCGCGGCCGATGATGTTGGCCCCGGAGCGTGGGTCGCGGTTGTCCACCGCGTACAGCGCCTGGGCTTGGCCAGGTAGATAGAACAGCGCCACCTGGGCACCGTCGAGCCACACCACCACACCGGAGTCGGCCACCAGGTCTTGCGCCCGGCACACGGCCTGCCAGTTCTCGCGTTTGTTCACAGCAGCATTGGACAGCATCATCAGACAGCCTCCTCGACAGTGGGGATCAGGTGCAGCGGCGCGGCAGGCCGGCGTTGTTCGCGTTCACGCACGAAGTGCACGTCCGGGTCGGCGCGCTGGTCGTTGACAAAGGTCCGGAAGCGCTTGAGCTTCTCGGGGTCGTTCAGGGCGTTGGCCCATTCGCACTGATACTGGTCGACCACATGCTGCATCTGCGCTTCCAGTTCGCTGGCAAGGCCCAGGCTGTCGTCGATGACCACCTGTTTCAGGTAGTCCAGCCCGCCCTCGAGGTTTTCACGCCACACCGAAGTACGCTGCAGCTTGTCGGCGGTGCGGATGTAGAACATCAGCACGCGGTCGATCAGGCGTACCAGGGTTTCGTCGTCCAGGTCGGTGGCAAACAGTTCGGCATGCCGCGGGCGCATGCCGCCGTTACCGCACACGTACAGGTTCCAGCCCTTGTCGGTGGCGATCACACCAATGTCCTTGCTCTGCGCCTCGGCACATTCGCGGGTGCAGCCAGACACGGCGAACTTGAGCTTGTGCGGGCTGCGCAGGCCCTTGTAGCGGTCTTCCAGGCGCAGGGCCATGGCCACGCTGTCCTGCACGCCGTAGCGGCACCAGGTACTGCCCACGCACGACTTCACCGTACGGGTCGATTTGCCGTAGGCATGGCCTGTTTCGAAACCGGCCTCGATCAACTCCCCCCAGATGAGCGGCAATTCGTGCAGCTGGGCGCCGAACAGGTCGATGCGCTGGCCGCCGGTGATCTTGGTGTACAGGTCGTACTTCTTGGCCACCTGGCCAATCACGATGAGTTTGTCCGGGGTGATTTCACCCCCCGGAATACGCGGCACCACCGAGTAGGTGCCGTTTTTCTGCATATTGGCCATGAAGGTGTCGTTGGTGTCCTGCAGCGGCACCAGCGCCGGGTCCATGATCGGCTGGTTCCAGCAGGAGGCAAGGATGTTGCCCACCGCCGGCTTGCAGATGTCACAGCCGGTGTGGCCCTTGCCGTGACGTGCGAGCAATTCGCTGAAGGTGCGGATGCCCTCCACCCGCACCATGCCGTACAGCTCTTGCCGGGTGTAGGCGAAGTGCTCGCACAGGCTCTTGTCCACTGCTACACCGCGGGCCGTCAGTTCATGTTCGAAGACTTGCTTGAGCAAGGCCGCGCAGCCGCCACAGCCGGTTGCCGCCTTGGTGCAGCCCTTGACCGCAGCCAGGTCGCTGCAGCCGCTGTCGATGGCGGCACAGACTGCACCCTTGCTGACGTTATGGCAGGAGCAGATGGTGGCGCTGTCGGGCAAGGCGTCGGCCCCCAGCGCTGGTGCTGCGCCGCCTTGCGGCAGGATCAGCGCGGCGGGGTCGGCCGGCAGGGCAATACCGTACTGGGCATACTGCAGCAAGGTGTCGTAATAGCTGTTGTCGCCAACCAGCACCGCACCCAGCACATGCTTGCCGCTGGCATCCACCACCAGCCGCCGGTAGGCGCTGTTGGCTTCGTCGATGAAGCGGTAGCTGCGTGCACCGGGCGTAGCACCGTGGGCATCACCGATCGAACCGACGTCCACCCCCAGCAGCTTGAGCTTGGTCGACATGTCGGCACCGCTGAACGGCACCGGCGCCTCGCCGCAGAGCAATGCCGCCAGGTTGCGCGCCATGCTGTAGCCGGGCGCGACCAGGCCGAACACGCTGCCGTTCCACGATGCGCATTCACCGATGGCAAAGATGCGCGGGTCACTGCTGCGGCAGTGCTCGTCGATCACTATCCCGCCGCGCGTGGCGATGTCCAGGCCGCAGGCACGGCCAAGGGCATCTTGAGGGCGAATGCCAGCGGAGAACACGATCAGGTCGGTTTCCAGGTATTGGCCACCGTCGAAGTTCATGCGGTAACGGTAGGCGTCGCCCTGGCTGATCGACTGGGTGGCACGCGACAGGTGCACCCCCACGCCCAGTGCTTCGATCTGTGCCTTGAGCGCTGCGCCGCCCTCGCCATCCAGCTGCACCGGCATCAGCCGTGGCGCGAACTCCACCACGTGGGCTTCCAGGCCGAGCGACTTGAGGGCGTTGGCCGCTTCCAGCCCCAGCAGGCCACCCCCCACCACCACGCCACGGCGGGCGCTGGCGGCGGCAGCGCGAATGCCATCGAGGTCGTCGAGGGTACGGTAGACCAGGCGGGCATCACCGCTGGAGCCCTCGATCGGCGGCACAAAGGGGTAGGAACCGGTCGCCAGGACCAGTTGGTCGTAGCCGTAGCGGCCTTGGGCGGTAACCACCTCGCCCCGCTCGCGATCGATCTGCAGGACCGCTTCGCCAAGGTGCAGGTGCACGCCGCTGGCGGTGTAGAAGTCGCGCTCGCACAGGGCCAGGGTTTCGGCACAGCTACCGCCAAAGTACTCGGACAGGTGCACTCGATCGTAGGCGCGCTGGCGCTCCTCGCCGAACACCCGTACCTCGAACTGCTGCAGGGCGCCGCGGCTGACCAGTTGTTCGACACAGTGGTGGCCGACCATGCCGTTGCCGACGATGACCAGTCGCTCTCGTTGCCCGCTGCTCGCTGTTGCCTTCATAAGCCGATCCTCGATCAAAAAAAAAGCGCCTGGAGCCGAAGCTCCAGGCGCTTTTGCCTGTATTCATCACGGTAGGGGGCCCGGTTGATCGCCGTTGATCAGTGGGCTTTGTTGTTACATGGGCTAAGCAGGGAGTGTGCCAAGCCTGGTGCCGGGGGTGGACGCGTTACGCGCAAACCCGCACCTGCACGGGCCTGCACAGCGTTCCAGGCCTTTGCAGCAGCGGGCTCGCTCGCCCGCCACCCGGCACCGGCTGCGCACATTCACAGTGCACTGCAGCCCATCGCGGTGCACATCAGTACACGTCACGCCGGTAGCGCCGGGCCTGGTTCAGGCCGTCGACGTAGGCATCAGCCGCCGCCGCATCCATGCCGCCATGCTCGGCGACAATCGCCCGCAAGGCCGCATCCACATCCCTGGCCATGCGCTGGGCATCACCGCAGACATAGAAGTACGCCCCGGCCTGCAACCATTGCCACAGCTGCGCCCCGTGCTCGAGCATGCGCGTCTGCACGTAGATCTTTTGCGCCTGGTCACGCGAGAACGCCGTGTCCAGCCGCAGGTGCCCCGTGGCTTGCCAGGCCTGCAATTGCGCCTGGTAATAAAAGTCGCTCGCAGCGTGCTGCTCGCCGAAGAACAGCCAGTTCGGCCCGCTGGCGCCGCGCGCTTCACGCTCTTCAAGGAACGCCCGAAACGGCGCAATGCCAGTGCCAGGGCCGACCATGATCAACGGCACACCATCGTCCTCAGGCAGGCGGAAGTGCTTCGACACCTGCGGAAAGATCGCCACCTTCAACGACTGTGCCCGGTCGGCCAGGAAGCTGGAGCACACACCGTTGCGATCACCGTAGCGCACCGTGGAAACGGTCAGGTGCACCTGTTGCGGGTGCGCCAGTGGGCTGGAACTGATCGAGTACAGCCGTGGCTGCAACGGCTTGAGCAACGCGAGCCAACTGGCCAGTGGCAGTTGCTGCGGGAAGGCGCGCAACACATCGACCAGTTGCCGGCCCCACAACCACGCCTGCAGTTCGGCCTTGCACTCGGGCTGCAGGAGGCGCTGCAGGTCGGGGGCATTAGCGGCGAACACCTGCAGTTGCTGTGGGGTGACCTTGGCGATTTCCAGGTGTGCCTGCAGGGCTTCGGCCAGCGGCTTGGCGGGCTGGCCCTTCAATTCCACCAGCGCCTGGCCGTCGAGTTGCATCAGCGCCAGCAGTTCTGCGACCAGCGCCGGACAATTGCGTGGCCATACCCCCAGGGCGTCGCCGGCGGCGTAGGTGAAACCGCTGCCACTGAGGTCGAAGACCAGCTGGCGGGTTTCCTTGCTGGCACCGGGGCCGTTGAGCAGCCGGTTTTCCAGCAGGGTGGCCGCCCAGGGCCGCTGCTTGGTGTAAACCGCCACGGGTGCCGCTGCGCCGGCCGGCTGTGCCGCGGCGGTGCTCCCCAGGCTTGGCAGCAGTGCCTCCAGCCAGCCGGCAAACACTTCGTCGAAGTCGGGCTCGCAGTCCACCCGTTGCAGCAGGCGCCGGCCGCCCAGCTCGGCCAGCCGCTGGTCCAGCTTGCGGCCAAAACCACAGAACTGCTCATAACTGGAGTCGCCCAAGGCCAGCACGGCATACGGCAGCTCGGCGCAGTGGCCGCCCTCCTCACCTTGCAACGCCTGCCAGAAGTTCGCGGCACTGTCGGGGGCCTCGCCATCACCGAACGTGCTGGTAATGAACACCACGCTGGCAGCGCCGCGCAGCTGGCTGGGGCGGGTCGCCTGCATGCAACTGAGCTGCACCTGCAGGCCTGCGCCGCGCAGGCGTTCGGCGCAGCGCTCGGCCAGCAGTTCGCAGTTGCCGGTCTGCGAAGCCCATACCACCTGGTGCAGCGGCTGGGCTGGCGCCGCGGCCGGTGCCTGGGCCGGGGTCGCGAACAGCCCGGCCAGCAAGCCGTCAACGAACATACGCCGGCTGGCCGGCAGCGGCGCACTGGCCGGCAGGCTGGGCACAGCGTCGGCGCGCGCCTGGGCCAGCCCCAGCAGAAAACCTTGCAGATAGTGGCGCTCGTCGTCGGCCAGCACCGGGGCCGGCAAGGTGTCCAGGCCTAACAGGCGGGACAAGGTGGCGGTCGGCATGCTGGCAGGCTCGGCAACGGAGGTGTGCAGTTCAAGGGCATCGATACGCTCGCCGGCAACCCGCTGCAGGGCCACGGCGCAGTGCTTGAATGCGGGCTGCAACGACAGAGGGTCGAGCGCATCGCAGGTCACGGCATTGATGGCCAGCTGCTCACCGACCAGGTCGTTCCAGTGAAACGGCGCAAAGCAGTTGCCCGGCATGACCCGGTCGCTGATACGCGCCGGGAGCACGGCCTGGCCACGCCGCGAGCGAACGGCCACCTGGTCTTTTTCGGCAATGCCCAAACGGGCGGCATCTTCCGGGTGGATTTCAACGAACGGGCCGGGCTCCAGCTTGTTCAGCGCCGGTACCTTGCCGGTCTTGGTCAGGGTATGCCAGTGGTGCTGCACGCGGCCGGTGTTGAGCACCAGGGGGTAGGCGTCATCCGGCAACTCAGCGGCGGGCAACCAGGGCCGGGCGAAGAAGCGTGCCTTGCCACTGGCCGTGGGGAAGGCGATAGCCGGCCGCTGCCCTTGGTCATCGAGCAGCAGCGCCTGGCTGCTGCCATCGTTCAGGTAACGCAGCGGGCTGCGGTGCTGCTCGCGCCCCGGGGCGCTGGGCCACTGCCGGGGTTGCTGACGCAGGTCGGCATAGCTGATGCCACGCAGGTCATAGCCGGTGGCCGGGTTGTGAAAGCGGCGAATTTCCTCATACACCGCCTCGGCGTTCGGGTAATCGAAGGCCTCGCCATAGCCCATCGCGCAGGCCACGCGGGCGATGATCTGCCAGTCCGGCAGGCTTTGCCCGGGCGGCTCGACAGCGCGGGGCATCAGGGTCAGGTTGCGTTCGCTGTTGATCATCACGCCCTCGCCTTCGGCCCACAGCGCGGCAGGCAGCAGGATATCGGCGTAACGGTTGGTTTCGGTGTCGAGGTAAGCGTCCTGGGCGATCACCAGGTCGGCCTGGCGCAAGCCGTCGAGCACCTGCTGGCGGTTGGCGACACTGGCAACCGGGTTGCTGCAGATGATCCAGCAGGCTTTCACCTCGCCGGCCTTGAGTTGCTCGAACAGGGCCACCGTTCCCTCGCCGGCTTCGCTGCGCAGGCTACCGGGTGGCAGTTGCCACTGCTGTTCGACGAAGGCACGGTCGGCCGCCACCAGCGCCGAGCGCTGGCCGGGCAAGCCGGGCCCCATGTAGCCCATTTCGCGGCCGCCCATGGCATTGGGCTGGCCGGTCAGCGAGAACGGCCCGCTGCCAGGGCGGCAAATGGCGCCGGTGGCCAGGTGCAGGTTGCAGATGGCATTGCTGTGCCAGGTGCCATGAATGCTCTGGTTCAGCCCCATGGTCCAGCAGCTCATCCAGTTGCCGGCGCTGCCGATCCATTGCGCGGCCTTGACGATGTCGGCCTCGGCCAGCCCGGTGATGGCGGCCACCCGTTCGGGGCTGTAGTCATCGAGCAAGGCGGGCATGTCGTCCCAGCCTTCGGTATGGCGGGCGATGAAGTCCGGTTGGGTGTGGCCATTGCGATGCAGCAGGTGCAGCAGGCCATTGAGCAAGGCCATGTCGCTGCCGGGGCGCAGCTGCAGGAACAGGTCGGCCTTGTCCGCCGTGGCGCTGCGCCGGGGATCTACGACGATCAGTTTGGCCCCTGCCTTGACCCGGTCGAGCAGACGCAGGAACAGGATCGGGTGGCAGTCAGCCATGTTCGAACCGATCACCAGAAACACATCGGCGTGCTCGAAATCCTCATAGCTGCCAGGCGGGCCGTCGGCGCCTAGCGACAGCTTGTAGCCGCTGCCGGCACTGGCCATGCACAAGCGCGAATTGGACTCGATGTGGCGGGTGCGAATGAAACCCTTGGCCAGCTTGTTGGCCAGGTACTGGGCCTCCAGCGACATCTGCCCGGACACGTAGAGCGCTACGGCGTCTGGCCCATGCTGGTCGATGATGCCACGCAGGCGCTTAGCACTCTCGGCAATTGCCTGGTCCATGTTGGCGCGCACTGGCGGCTGGTTGCGTTGCTGGCGCAGGTAGGCGTCTTCCATGCGCCCGGCCGCCGTCAGCGGCAAGTGGGCGGTAAGGCCCTTGGTGCACAGCCGGCCGTAGTTGCTGGGGTGCTGCTTGTCGCCGCTGATCTTGCCGACCTTGCCATCGGCAACGCTCATGACGATGCCGCAACCAACCCCGCAATACGGGCATACGCTGCGCACTTCGTTATTGACCATGGGCGGGCTCCTGTGGAAACGCAAAAAGGCGCCGGCTGCCCCGGCCTGCAGCAGCAAGCGGGGGCAACACGGCGCCTTTGTCGTGAGAATGTGCGGGCTGTCGACGTTGATGGCCCGGGATGGGAGGTAGCCAGCAATTAGTGGGCCAGCTGGAGCAGACGCTTCTACCACGCCCGCGCTCTGGCGTACCGTGCGCACCCTGCGCACCCTGCGCACCATGCGGTGGCAACTTAACACCCGCTGGCGCTATGCTGGGGCAAATTCCAGCATGAGCAACCGCCCTTTCCCCATGCCCCAGGTGATCCTCAAGACCCCCGCCCAACTCGAGCTGATGCGCCGGGCCGGCCAGTTGCTGGCCCAGGTATTCGCTGACCTCGACAACTTCATCCGCCCCGGCGTGACCACCCTGCAAATCAACGACCGCGCCGAAGCCTACATTGTCGAAACGCTCAAGGCCCGGCCTGCGAGCAAGGGCCAGTACGGGTTCCCCTACTCGCTCAATACCTCGGTGGACCATGTGGTGTGCCATGGCATGCCCAAAGCCGACGAGGTGCTTGAGGAAGGCTCGATCGTCAACGTCGACATTACCCTGGAACAGGGCGGCTACATCGCCGACGCCTCGAAGATGTACTGCATTGGCACGATCAGCGACGAGGCCCGCCGCCTGGTCGACACCACCTATGCAGCGCTGTGGAAAGGCATCGAGCAGGTGCGCCCAGGGGCCACGCTGGGTGACATCGGCCACGCCGTGCAGGCCCATGCCGAGGCCGCGGGCTACAGCGTGGTGCGCGAATACTGTGGGCATGGTATCGGCCAGCAGATGCATGAAGCACCGGAGGTCTTGCACGTGGGCCAGCGCGGCATGGGCATGAAGCTCAAGCCAGGCATGGTGTTCACCATCGAACCGATGATCAACCAGGGTGGGCGCGGCACGCGCGAACTGAAAGATGGCTGGACAGTGGTTACCCGCGACCACAGCTTGTCGGCGCAATGGGAGCACACGGTGGCGGTGACGGACGACGGTTTCGAAGTGCTGACGTTGCGTGAAGAAGAACGCCGGGGCTGAAACTGAAGCGCTCTGCGGGCTCTTGAAGCATACAGGCACAAAAAAAGCGACCCTAGGGTCGCTTTTTTTGTAACTTCCGGGTGTTCAGTGGGCCCTGGAAGTTGAATATGGCGCAGCGGACGGGACTCGAACCCGCGACCCCCGGCGTGACAGGCCGGTATTCTAACCGACTGAACTACCGCTGCGCTATACATCGAGTGGTGGGTGATGACGGGATCGAACCGCCGACCCTCTGCTTGTAAGGCAGATGCTCTCCCGGCTGAGCTAATCACCCATGTCTCTCGGTGTGGCGCGCATTCTACGGGCGACTTTTCGCTCTGGCAAGCCCTTATCGAAGTTTTTGCGCATTTAAATCAGGCACAGAATTTCAGGCAAAAAAAAAGCGACCCTAAGGTCGCTTTCTTTGTAACTTCCGGGTGTTCAGTGGGCCCTGGAAGTTGAATATGGCGCAGCGGACGGGACTCGAACCCGCGACCCCCGGCGTGACAGGCCGGTATTCTAACCGACTGAACTACCGCTGCGCTATACATCGAGTGGTGGGTGATGACGGGATCGAACCGCCGACCCTCTGCTTGTAAGGCAGATGCTCTCCCGGCTGAGCTAATCACCCATGTCTCTCGGTGTGGCGCGCATTCTACGTACGCCCCTGCACCCTGGCAAGCACTTTTTAAACTTTTTTCAAAAAAAACCTCAGGCCTTTCAAAGACCTAGCGTTGCCAGGCGTTTTCTTGCGCCATTAACCACTGCTGGCCCTCTGACAGGGTTGGCCTGGGAGCACTGCTCGGAGAATAATGCCCGCCTTATGCATTAATGAGAGATTGCCCCGCATGTGGTTCAAGAACCTGCTGACCTACCGCCTGACCCAGGAAGTACCGTTCGAGCCTGAAGCGCTGGAGGCCGCCCTGGCCAGCAAGCCGGCCCGCGCCTGTGCCAGCCAGGAGCTGTCCACCTATGGTTTCATCGCACCGTTCGGCAAAGGCGAAGACGCGCCCTTGGTGCATGTCAGCGGCGAGTACCTGCTGATTGCCGCACGCAAGGAAGAACGCATCCTGCCAAGCAGCGTGGTCAATGACGCCGTGAAGGAAAAGGTCGAAGAGATCGAGACCGAGCAGATGCGCAAGGTCTACAAGAAGGAACGCGACCAGATCAAGGATGAGATCATCCAGGCCTTCCTGCCGCGCGCGTTCATCCGCCGCTCGATGATTTTCGCTGCCATTGCCCCGCGTCAGGGTGTGATCCTGGTCAACTCGGCCAGCGCCAAGCGTGCCGAAGACCTGCTGTCGACCCTGCGTGAAGTGATGGGCTCGCTGCCAGTGCGCCCAGCCACGGTAAAAATCGCACCGGTTGCTACCATGACCGACTGGGTCAAGTCGCAACAGGCTGCTGAAGGCTTCTACGTGCTGGACGAGTGCGAACTGCGCGACACCGCCGAAGACGGTGGCATCGTGCGCTGCAAACGCCAGGACCTGACCGGCGAAGAAATCCAGCTGCACCTGAGCACCGGCAAGGTGGTTACCCAACTGGCCCTGGCCTGGCAGGACAAGCTGTCGTTCATCCTCGACGACAAGATGGTCATCAAGCGCCTGAAGTTCGAAGAGCTGCTGCAGGAACAGGCCGAACAGGACGGTGGCGATGAGGCGGCCCAGCAGTTCGACGCCAGCTTCCAGCTGATGATGATGACCTTTGCCGAATTCTTGCCGGTGCTGTTCGAGGCCCTGGGTGGCGAGGAGATTCCGCAGGGGGTCTGAAAGCAGTAGCGAAAGGCAAGTGGCAAGTGGCAAGTGGCAAGTGGCAAGTGGCAAGTGGCAAGTGGCAAGTGGCAAGTGGCAAGTGGCAAGTGGCAAGTGAAAGTACTACGGTGCCGCATCGAACACGGCACCCCTGCTTTGGGTTTTTCTTGCAGCTTGCAGCTTGCGTCTCGCGTCTTGCCCTGAAACCTGCAGGTGTGCACTATAGTGCTCACTGTGAGGACGACCTCACGACGCACCGCGTGATCATTACGGGGACGGCCCCATCATTCACCACGATGGAGAAGCACCATGTCCTGGATCATCCTGTTCTTCGCCGGCCTGTTCGAGGTCGGCTGGGCCGTAGGCCTCAAATACACCGACGGCTTCAGCAAGCCACTGCCCACCGTACTCACCGTCGCCGCCATGGCTATCAGCCTCGGCCTTCTGGGCCTGGCCATGAAGGAGTTGCCGCTGGGCACTGCCTACGCCATCTGGACCGGGGTGGGTGCCGTGGGCACGGTAATCGCCGGCATTATCCTGTTCGGCGAATCCATGGCCCTTGTACGCCTGGTTAGCGTGGCGCTGATCATCACCGGCCTGGTCGGCCTGAAGGTCAGCGCCAGCTGATCCTCTCCCCTAGCGCAGGTTGCCGCGCAAGCGGCTGACCTGCTCTCGCAAGGCTTCTGGCTGCGCCGCCTCCACCGGGATGGCGGCACCGGCCACGATGGTCACCCGCGACCACAACCGCTTGAAGAAGCCTTTGCGTGGGTCGCGGCTGAAGAAACTGCCCCACAAGCCCTGCAAGGCCAGCGGAATCACCGGCACCGGGGTTTCTTCGAGGATGCGCTTGACGCCCCCCTTGAACACATCGATTTCACCATCACCGGTCAGTTTGCCCTCCGGGAAGATGCACACCAGTTCGCCGTCGGCCAGGTACGCGGCAATGCGTGCGAAGGCCCGCTCGTACGTGGCCTGGTCTTCATTGCGCCCGGCAATCGGGATGGCCCCTGCGGTACGGAAAACAAAGTTGAGCACCGGCAGGTTGTAGATCTTGTAGTACATGACAAAGCGGATCGGCCGGCGGATCGCCCCACCCAACAGCAGCGCGTCGACGAACGAGACATGGTTGCACACCAGCAACGCCGCACCCTGGTCGGGAATGCGCTGGAGGTCACGGTGCTGCACGCGGTACATCGAATGGCTGAGCAGCCAGATCAAGAAGCGCATGGTGAACTCGGGCACGATCCTGAAAATGTAGGCGTTGACCGCGATATTGAGCAGCGACACCACCAGGAACAGCTGGGGGATGCTCAGCTTGGCCAGGCCCAGCAGGAGGATGGTGAGCAGTGCCGACACCACCATGAACAGGGCATTGAGGATGTTGTTGGCCGCGATTACCCGGGCGCGCTGGTCTTCGCCGGTGCGGGCCTGGATCAAGGCATACAGCGGCACGATATAGAAGCCGCCGAACACCCCCAGGCCCATGATCGACAGCAGGATCCACCAGGCCTGGCTCATGCCCAGCAGCGCCAGCCAGTCATGCGGCGCAGCAGCCGCTGGCACATCGCCAGAGTGCCACCACCACAGCAACCCGAACAGGGTCAGGCCGAACGAGCCGAATGGCACCAGGCCGATTTCCACCTTGCGCCCGCTGAGCCGTTCGCACAGCAGAGAGCCCAGCGCGATGCCCACCGAGAACAGCGTCAGCACCAGCGTTACCACGGTGCCGTCACCGTGCAGCCAGTCCTTGGCGTAGGCCGGAATCTGCGTAAGGTAGATGGCACCGACAAACCAGAACCACGAGTTGCCGACGATCGAGCGCGACACTGCCGGCGGCTGGCCCAGGCCCATGCGCAGGATCACCCAGGATTGCTTGAAGATATTCCAGTCCAGCGGCATGTTCGGCGAGGCCGCGGCTGCCCGCGGGATCCAGCGGCTGGCCAGGTAGCCCAGCACCGCAGTGCCGACCACCCCCCCGGCCACCACGGTGGCGTAGCTGTCGGCCGACATCATCACCCCGGCGCCGATGGTGCCTGCCAGGATGGCAAGGAAGGTGCCGGTTTCGACCAGCCCGTTGCCACCGACCAGCTCTTCTTCACGCAGGGCCTGGGGCAGGATGGAATACTTCACCGGGCCGAACAGCGCCGAATGCGTGCCCATGCCGAACAGCGCCACCAGCATCAGCGCCAGGTGGTTGGTGATGAAGCCCAGGGCGCCGACCGCCATGATGGCGATCTCGGCCAGCTTGATGGCGCGGATCAGCGCGTCCTTGGCAAACTTTTCGCCAAACTGCCCACCTAACGCCGAAAACAGGAAAAACGGCAGAATGAACAGCAAGGCACACAGGTTGACCCAGATCGACCGGTCACCCTCGCCCAGGCTGAGCTTGAACAGGATCGCCAGGATCAGCGACTGCTTGAACAGGTTGTCGTTGAAGGCACCCAGCGACTGAGTGATGAAAAACGGCAGGAAGCGCCGCTTGCCGAGCAAGGTGAATTGCGAGGAATGACTCATCGTCCTTGGTCCTGATGGCTTTTCAATTGGAGGCGCGCCGGGCGCACCAGGCCACAAATCTGCATGGGAAAGGCAGCGGCTGGCAAGCGCAGGGGCAGAACCCGCCACGCTCAGCGGGTCGATCGCGCCCGGCAGGCGCTCATTCGAAACCGAACAAAGCCCGCGCGGTATCCACCAGCAGGGCCTGGCGCAGCTGGGCCGAGCAACCCAAGGCCTCGAACTGCTGCACTGCAGTGGCAAAGCTGGTCGTCGACTCATGCTGGGTATGCGGCCAATCACTGCCCCACATCAAGCGCTCGGCGCCGTAGTGCGCTTCCAGCGCGCACAGTGCCGAGCGCGCGAAGGCCAGATTCTCGTCCGGCGCCCCCGCCAGCCGGTAGATCCCCGACACCTTCACCCAAACCTTGCCCTGCCCGCCCAGGGTCAACAGTTCGGCGAACCCGGGCTGGCCCAGCCCACGGCGGGCATCGGGGCGGCCGAAATGGTCGATCACGATGTTCAGGCCATAGGGTTGTAGCGCGCGGACCAGTGCCGGTATGTCCGCCACCTGCCGGTGCAGTTCCAGGTGCCAGCCTTGTTCGCCAATGCGTTCGAGCAGCGGTCGCCAGCGGCCACTGGCCAGGTCCGGCAGGGTCTGACCCATCAGGTTCAGGCGCACACCACGCACGCCTGACCGGGCCATGTCGGCAAGGGTGTGTGGCTCGACATCGGGCGCCAGCATCACCACCCCGCGCAGTTGCTGCGGCACAGCCTGCAGGGCGCTGAGCAGGTAGCGGTTGTCGGTGCCGAGGAAACTCGGCTGCACCAGCACGCCATGGCTGAAACCATGGGCCAGCAGCTGGCCCAGGTAGTCGCCCAGCGGCGCATCGTAATCAGGGGCATAGCGCCGCTCACTGGCCAGCGCCAGCCCACGGCTGAAAACGTGGGCGTGGCTGTCGATCGCGCTCAGGTGTAAAGGAGGTACGTCGGGCATGGCTCTCATACAGAAAAGTCAGGTTATTTGGCAACTGCCCCGGCGGTGTGCGGCGCCGTGGCATTTTCGAGGGTGCGCCCGCGGGTCTCCGGCAAGCACAAGGCGGCGATCACCGCCACGCCATAGGCGATGCCAGCGTCGATACCAATGGCGCTGCCCAAGGACATCGACTCGCTCATGTGGCCGACCAGGAACGGGAACACTGCCGACAGTACGCGGCCGAAGTTGTAGCAGAAGCCCACCCCGGCACCGCGCACCTCGGCCGGGTACAGCTCATTGAAAAACGCCCCCAGACTGGCCGGGATACCGGCGGCGAAAAAGCCCAGCGGGAAGCCGAGGAACAGCATCTGCGTGTTGGTCAGCGGGAAGAACACATAGGCTTGTACGGTCAGCACGCAGCACAGGGCGAACAGCAGAATATTCTTGCGCCGGCCGATGCGGTCGATCAGCAGGCCGCTGACCACGCAACCGCACCAGAAGGCCAGGATGATCACCGCCAGGTAACCACCGGAGTTCAGCACCGACAAGTTGCGCTCGGTTTTGAGGAAGGTCGGCAGCCAGGTCATCACCGCGTGGTACCCACCATGGGCGCCCAGGCCAAGCAGGCCGCCCAGCAAGGTCACGCGCAACAGCTGCGGGCGGAAGATGCCGGCCATGGAGTGCAGGAAGCTGGCAGGGATGGCATTGGCGTTGTGCAGGCGCTGGAAGCTGTCCGGCTCGGGCACGTTGCGGCGTACCCAAAGGATCAGCAACGACGGCAACAGGCCGACGAAGAACATCACCCGCCAGGCAAATTCCTGCGGCACCAGCGAGTAGATCAGCATGAACAGTGCCACGGCCAGGCCCCAGCCCACGGCCCAGGCGCTCTGCACCGTGCCCATGACCTTGCCGCGGTATTTCGGGTTGATGGTTTCGGCCATCAGCACGGCGCCGGCAGCCCACTCGCCGCCGATACCGAAGCCTTGCATGGCCTTGACCAACAGCAAGGGGTAAAAACCGGTGACGAACGCCGAGAGGAAGGTGAAGCACGAGAACCAGAGGATCATCCACTGCAGGGTCCGCACGCGGCCGTAGCGGTCGGACAAGGTGCCACCCAGCCAGCCGCCGATGGCCGAAGTCACCAGGGTCAGGCCACTGATCAGGCCGGCATCGCCTTTGCTCAGGGAGAACGCGGCGATCAGCGCCGGGATGGCCAGGCCGAACATCTGCACTTCCAGCGCATCGAGCGACCAGCCGCCGAAACAGGCCCAGAATGTCTTGCGTTCCCGCGAGGTGATCTGGCGATACCAACTGAACATGATTGTTATCCTTCTAGTGTGTGCCTGTGACCGCCAGGCAAGCGAAGCCACCGCGCCGCGTGTGCACGGCGCAGAGGGAAACGGGGTGCAGCCGCCGGCTTAGCGAATGTCGATGCGGTAGCGGAAGTGCTGCGCATGGCCGCGTGAGCGGCGCCATTCCAGCGGCTTGCCGGCGTAGTCACGGGCCAGGCGCTCGATCACCACCACCGGGCTGCCGGCCGGCAGTTGCAGCAAGCGGCCATGCGCCGCGTCAACCGCTTCGGCGGTGAGGGTTTCTTCGGCGTAGGCGACCACCTGGCCGCACAGTGCTTCGTAGAGGGGGTACAGCAGCGGCCCCTCGCTGTTCAGGTCGACCTCCAGCAACGGCTGGAACGTCTGGCGCGGCAACCAGATTTCTTCGGCCAGTACCGGCTGGGCGCCGAGCAGGCGCGTGCGGACAATTCGGATCACCTCGCTGTGAACCGCCAGGCCCAGTGCTTCGGCGACCGCCGAAGGCGCGGTCATCGGCTCGATGGCAAGAATGCGGCTTTCAGGCACCGCGCGCTGGCCATTGGCGGCTTCGAAGCGGAAGAACCGGAACAGCGAAGACTGGAATTGCGGGCGGCGCACGAAGGTACCGCGCCCCTGCTGACGCTCCAGCACGCCTTCAGCCACCAGTACGTCCACGGCTTTGCGCACGGTGCCGACTGACATGTCGAACTCGGTGGCCAAGGCAGCCTCAGTCGGGATCGCTTCGCCTGGGCGCCAGCGGTTGTTGGCAATCTGCTCGAGCAAGTGGTCGCGCAGTTGTTGGTAACGGGGCAGTCGAGCATCACCGGACAGTGGGTGCATGGGTCTCGCTCTCTTGTTGTTATATAAACATATATATGAATTCTGGAGGCAGTATTCCCCGCGTATGCCGGGCTGTCAATCCTCCGCTTGTCGCGGTTCTGAGGCGTCAGCTGCCTTGCTGGCGACAGGGCCGGTACCGGTCAGCGAAGCCGGGCCCTGCGACCACGCGCCACTGCGACCATCGTCGGCGCTGACGAAGCGCCACCAGCGTGCCAGACTGGTAGATCGGGACCGCGTTATCTTATTGCTTCGGAGTTTTCATGTCGTTGTCCAGCGGGCTGATCGCCGTGGTCGCCCTGGCCTATATGGCCATCATGTTCGCCATCGCCTTCTATGGCGACCGCCGCAGCACGCCGTTGCCGCCCAAGCTGCGTGCCTGGGTGTACAGCCTGTCGCTGGCCGTGTACTGCACCAGCTGGACCTTCTTCGGCGCCGTTGGCCAGGCCGCCGAACAACTATGGGCGTTCTTGCCGATCTACCTGGGCCCGGTACTGCTGCTGATTTTTGCGCCTTGGGTGTTGCAGAAGATGGTGCTGATCAGCAAGCAGCAGAACATCACCTCGATCGCCGACTTCATCGCCGCACGCTATGGCAAGTCGCAGACCCTGGCGGTGGTGGTGGCGCTGATCTGCCTGGTTGGCGTGCTGCCCTACATCGCCCTGCAGCTCAAGGGCATCGTGCTGGGCGTGAACTTGCTGATCGGCGCCAGTGCCGACGCCACCGGCACACGCGTCCAGGACACCGCGCTGGTGGTGTCGCTGGTATTGGCGCTGTTCGCCATCGTGTTTGGCACGCGCAGCCTGGACGTGACCGAACACCACCGTGGCATGGTCCTGGCCATTGCCTTCGAATCGCTGATCAAGCTGCTGGCCTTCCTGGCTGTGGGCATCTTCGTGGTGTTCAACCTGTATGACGGCTTCGGCGACCTGTTCAGCCAGGCACGCCAGTCGATTCAGTTGCAGGATTACTGGCAGGAGACCATCAATTGGCCCTCCATGGTGGTGCAGACCGCCGTGGCGATGATGGCGATCATCTGCCTGCCGCGGCAGTTCCACGTTACTGTGGTGGAGAACATCGAACCACAAGACCTGCGCCTGGCCCGCTGGGTGTTCCCCCTGTACCTGGGGCTGGCTGCCCTGTTCGTGGTGCCGATTGCCCTGGCCGGGCAAATGCTGCTGCCAGGGGCCGTGATTTCCGACTCGTTCGTGATCAGCCTGCCGCTGGCCGAGGCCCACCCGAGCCTGGCGCTGCTGGCGTTCATCGGCGGCGCCTCGGCAGCCACCGGCATGGTCATCGTCGAGGCCGTGGCACTGTCGACCATGGTCTCCAACGACATGCTGCTGCCCTGGCTGCTACGCCGCAACAATGCCGAACGGCCGTTCGAAGCGTTCCGTCACTGGATGCTCTCGGTGCGCCGGGTGACCATCGTGGTGATCCTGCTGCTGGCCTATGTCAGCTATCGCCTGCTGGGCTCGACCGCCAGCCTGGCAACCATCGGCCAGATCGCGTTTGCCGCCGTGACCCAATTGACCCCGGCCATGCTCGGCGCGCTGTACTGGAAGCAGGCCAACCGCCGCGGCGTGTTTGCCGGCCTGGCTGCCGGTATCTTCCTGTGGTTCTACACCTTGGTGTTGCCGATTGCCGCGCACAGTGTGGGCTGGCCCCTGCAGGTGTTCCCAGGGCTGGCTTGGCTGCACGGCAACCCGCTGAACCTGCCGATCAGTCCCCTGACCCAAGGCGTGGTGTTGTCGCTGGCGGGTAACTTCACCCTGTTCGCCTGGGTGTCGCTGCTGTCGCGCACGCGGGTGTCCGAACATTGGCAGGCTGGCCGCTTCATTGGCCAGCAGACCAGCGCCCGGCCCAGCAGCAAGCCGCTGCTGGCGGTACAGATCGACGACCTGCTGACCCTGGCATCGCGCTTTGTCGGCGAAGAGCGCGCCCGGCAGAGCTTCATCCGCTTTGCCTACCGCCAGGGCAAGGGCTTCAACCCCAACCAGAACGCGGACGGCGACTGGATCGAACACACCGAACGGCTGCTGGCCGGCGTGCTGGGCACCTCGTCGACCCGCGCGGTGGTCAAGGCGGCCATCGAAGGCCGCGACATGCAGCTGGAAGACGTAGTGCGCATCGCCGATGAAGCCAGCGAAGTCCTGCAGTTCAACCGCGCCCTGCTGCAGGGCGCCATCGAGAACATCAACCAAGGCATCAGCGTGGTCGACCAGAACCTGCACCTGGTGGCCTGGAACCGCCGTTACCTGGAGCTGTTCAACTACCCGGAGGGGCTGATCAGTGTCGGCCGGCCGATTGCCGACATCATCCGTTACAACGCCGAGCGCGGGTTGTGCGGCCCCGGCGAGGCCCAGGTGCACGTGGCGCGCCGCCTGCACTGGATGCGCCAGGGCCGTGCGCACTCCTCCGAGCGGTTGTTCCCCAACGGCCGGGTGATCGAGTTGATCGGCAACCCGATGCCCGGGGGCGGGTTCGTCATGAGTTTCACCGACATCACGCCGTTCCGCGAGGCCGAACAGGCACTGCGCGATGCCAACGAAGGCCTGGAGCAACGGGTGGCCGAGCGCACCCATGAACTGTCGCAACTGAACCAGGCATTGTCCGAAGCCAAGAGCCAGGCCGAAGCGGTCAGCAAGTCCAAGACCCGCTTCCTGGCTGCAGTCAGCCATGACCTGATGCAACCGTTGAACGCTGCGCGGCTGTTTTCCGCCGCCTTGTCGCAGCAGGCCGAAGGCATGAATGAAGAAGCCCGGCAGTTGGTGCAGCACATGGACAGCTCACTGCGCTCGGCAGAGGAGCTGATCAGCGACCTGCTGGACATCTCGCGCCTGGAAAACGGCAAGATCACGCCAGACGCCAAGCCCTTCGCCCTTACCGAACTGTTCGACACCCTCGGCGCCGAGTTCAAGCTGCTGGCTGCCGAGAAGGGCCTGGAATTCCGCCTGCGCGGCAGCCGCCTGCGGGTGGACAGTGACATGAAACTGCTGCGCCGGGTGCTGCAGAACTTTCTTACCAACGCCCTGCGCTATGGCAAAAGCCCGATTCTGCTGGGGGCACGGCGCCAGGGCGGGCGGCTGTGGCTGGAAGTCTGGGACCGCGGCCCAGGCATCGCCGACGACAAGCTGCAGGTGATCTTCCAGGAATTCAAGCGCCTGGACAGCCACCAGACCCGTGCCGAAAAGGGCCTGGGCCTGGGCCTGGCGATCGCCGACGGCCTGTGCCGGGTGCTCGGCCACCCACTGGAAGTACGTTCATGGCCAGGCAAAGGTACGGTGTTTCGGGTCAGTGTGCCCATCGCCCGCCAGGCCGCGCCGGCACAGCCCGCCCCGCTGGAGCAGGCGAGCCAGCCGCTGGCAGGCTTGCAGGTACTGTGCGTAGACAATGAAGACAGCATTCTGATCGGCATGAACAGCCTGCTCAGCCGTTGGGGTTGCCAGGTGTCTACTGCGCGTAACCAGGCCGAATGCGCCGCCTTGCTGGACCACGGCCTGCGCCCGCACCTGGCGCTGGTGGACTACCACCTAGACGACGGCGAGACCGGCACCGGGCTGATGGGCTGGCTACGTGCGCGGTTGGGTGAGCCCGTACCGGGTGTGGTGATCAGTGCCGACGGCAGCAAGGAAACCATTGCCCTGGTGCATGCGTCCGGCCTCGACTACCTGGCCAAGCCGGTCAAGCCTGCGGCCCTGCGCGCTATGCTCAATCGCCATCTGAACCTGGTTCAGTAAGCGCTTGATCGGCCAGCGCCGCGTCGGCCAGCGCCCGTTCCAGCAGGTCGGGCGGCAGGCTTTTGCTGGCGCGGGCGCCGAGCAACTTCAATTGCTCGCTGCGGCTTACCAGGTTACCGCGCCCCTCGCACAACTTGTTGCGCGCCGCAGCATAGGCTTTGTCCACCTGTTGCAGGCGACTGCCCAGCTCGTCCAGGTCCTGGATGAACAGGACGAACTTGTCGTATAGCCAGCCGGCCCGCTCGGCGATCTCCCGGGCGTTCTGGCCTTGGCGTTCCTGCTTCCAGAGGCTGTCGATCACCCGCAACGTCGCCAGCAAGGTCGTGGGGCTGACGATCACGATCTGCCGGTCGAAAGCTTCCTGGAACAGGTTCGGCTCCGCCTGCAGGGCCGCCGAGAAGGCCGCCTCGATGGGCACGAACAGCAACACGAAGTCGAGGCTGTGCAGGCCTTCGAGGCGGTTGTAATCCTTGCTCGACAAGCCTTTGACATGGCTGCGCAGCGATTGCACATGCTGCTTGAGCGCGGCCTCGTCATTGCTGGAAACGAACTGCTGGTAGGCCGTGAGGCTGACCTTGGCATCCACCACCACCTGCTTGTCGCCCGGCAGCATGATCAGCACATCGGGCTGGAAGCGCTCGCCATCGGCGCTCTTCAGGCTGACCTGGGTCTGGTACTCACGGCCCTTCTCCAGACCGGCATGCTCCAGTACCCGTTCGAGAATCAACTCGCCCCAGTTGCCCTGGGTTTTCTGGCCCTTCAGTGCCTGGGTCAGGTTGGTAGCTTCGTCGGACAGGCGCAGGTTGAGCTGTTGCAGGCGCTCCAGCTCCTTGCCCAGCGAGAAGCGCTCCCGGGCTTCCTGTTGGTAGCTCTCCTCGACCCGTTTTTCGAACGACTGGATGCGTTCCTTGAGGGGGTCGAGCAACTGGCCAAGGTGCTGCTGGCTGGTCTGGGCAAAGCGCTGCTCACGCTCGTCGAAGATCTTGGTGGCCATTTCGGCGAACTGGGCACGCAGGGTGTCACGGGCTTCTTGCAGGTCTTCGAGGCGTTGCTGGTGGCTTTCCTGCTGTTCGCGCAGTTCAGCCTCCAGGCGTGCGCTTTGCGCCTCCAGGCGGCGCAGTTCGGCTTCGCGGTTGGCGCGTTCGAGGTGCCAGGCATGGGCGGCGTCGCGGGCGTTGTCGCGGTCGATCTGCAGCAACTCCAGCTCACGACCCTGGGCGGCCAGCTGGCTCTGCTTGAGGGTATTGGCTTCGCTGAGGTCGCTGATTTCGTCGCGGCTGGCATCCAGCTGCGCTTGCAGCCCGGCCTGGGCCAACTGGGCGGCGTTGAGGCGCTCCTCCAGCAATGCCTGCTCGCCCTGCCGTGCACCCTGACGGCGCTGGAGCTGAATGATCCACCCCAGGCAGGGCAAAGCCCCTGCCACCACGCCGAGCAGAATGCTGGCCAGATCCACTGTCATGCTTACCCCGAACGCGCTGTACGAATGGGTGCAGCTTATCAGCCTTCAACCCGCAAACCACTGCCCCAGCAGCCGCCGCGCTTCCTGCGAACCTTGCCCCGCCGCAAGCTCCAGCCAGTAACGCGCCTGCGCCGGCGCGTTGTGCTGGCACAACCGCGCGTATTCCAGCTGCGCCCGCCGGTCCCCGGCCCGCGCTGCCTGGCGCAGTAACTCATGGCCAATGCGCCGGTCACGGGCATTGCCGCAATCCCGGCACAGCATTTGCCCTAGCCGGCTTTGCGCCACCACCACACCCTGGCGGGCCGGCTGCTTCAGCAGGCGGCCCGCCAGATGCTTGACCTGGGGCTTGTCACCGAGGCGCGGGCTATCGAGCAGCCACAAGGCCACTTTCAAGCTGAACCGCTCGGCGTCAGGGGGTGGTGTAGGGGCGGCGGAGTTGGCGAGGTGTTTACTGCGGAACTTCATGGCAACACGTCAGGCAATGCGAAAGGCGCGCCACTGTACGCTTTTTTTTCCGCCATGGCCTGTCGAATCCGGAACAATGAAAAAAATTTTAGATGATCTTTTCTTGACGTTCGCCGGCGAATGGTTGGGCTAGTCGTCCAGGCTTCGCGATTGTCGGACAGCTCGGCGCGTAGCTGATACGCCCGTGCTAGAGCAAGTGCCGGGGACAATCCACAGTTCCTGTGGATAACTCGGTGGACAACCCTATGACACACCCCGCAAACCCCCGTAAACTGTGGGCTTCAGTCAAACTGACGATTTTTTCACCAGCTGAAAATAGTGTTTTTTTTCATTGACTTAACCACGCAGTCAAGGCATTGGCGAAGTCGCCAGGGGTTGTTGCGGTGCTGTTACAAGCCCTGCACCGAATGTGAACAAATGCACCGTGAGCCCTCTTTTGAATGCACGCAATGGGTACATCCGTGGCGATACGGGCCATTTGCACCCTCTTCCCAGCCTGGCGAATTCAGGCCATACTGCTCGGCTACCCAATACTGACACGGTGCTTGCCAAGCGCACTCATTCACTGTACAGTCCGCCTCGTTAGTACCAAGCTGAAAGTCAATTCTGGCCCCATGTCCTTGCAGTCGCCCACCTCCCAAGTGCGGCCCTGCTGAAACCAGGACCGGCCCATTCGATGATTCACTCGCCAGCCACAGGCTGGTCAAGCACGAATCACCCGACAGATTGATCAGGATCCCACCCCGATGGCCGCGAACCTTGGCCCCGGCGTGCTGCCTGCCTTCTGAAGTACCTACCAGTCAGCCCAAGCGCCCACATTTGATTGCGCCCCTCTGGCTGCCCTGTTCCAGTCAGGTTCGCTCGTCCCTTAATAATGGCGTCACTGGAACGTTTCTATCATGCACGGATCATACTCCCCGTGTTTAAAGCAGGAACATCCAACAATATGCAAACCCATCATCAGATTCAGGCTGCCATTGGCACCCTTTCCCAGGCCTTCTCGCCGTTGAAGTGCCTTATCGTTGCCCCACGCAAAGGCAGCTTCAGCTTTACCCTGGTAGACGAACACGGCGTCGCCTGCCACACCGAGCGCCTGTACCCTGAACAGTACAGCCGCAATGAACCCTTGCAGGCAGTCATTGCAAGGACTCGCCAGTCGCTCACCGCGTGAGCGGCGAATGCTGCAGTATTCATACGCTGAATCATGCCATCGTCTACCTGCCTGAACGTTCACGGCGTAATTGCCTTAGGGCATATACCCCGCAACGTCAGGCAGCAATTGATTTAAAAACAGCTCTTTACACCACGATTATCACACTACACTTCAACTCGAGCGGTACTTGCCGCTTCCGGCGGGCCTGACTCCTTCACCAGCTGCCAAGCTCCAGCGCCCGTCCGGCCCTTTACTGTTCGAGGGCATCATGGGTATTGCGGCGAATGAATTGTGTCAGTATGTGATACGGCCCACCCTGGTTTACCTGAACCGTCACTGCGCCAGCGCAGAAGCCTTGTTACTGGGCATTGCCGCCAGCCAGTCGGCACTCGGGGCTGCCTTGCACGACCGACGCGGGCACGGCCTCTACCGCATTGGCGAACACCGCCACCAAGCGCTGTGGGATAACTACCTGGCCCGTGATCCCGACCTGGCCAGCCTCGTCCGGGGCCTGGCGAGCCAGCATGCCTTCCTGGGCGGCCCGCACCTCGAGCTTACGGTCAACCTGCGATACTCCACGGCCATTGCCTGGATGCTCGTCGAAGAGCACGCCATGCCCTTGCCCGCCGCTGACGATTTACTGGCACTGGCGCGCATATGGCGTCAGATTTTCTACCCCCAAGGCCGCTTGCGCGACTTCACTCATGCTTGGCACACCTGCGTGGATCAAAGATTGCCCCAGGCATCTTGAGAAGCGTCCTACATCAAAGCCGGAAAAAAGGGAATTTTGGTCGGATTGTCCTACAAAACCGCTCTAACTCCTGCGATTGAGGCTATAGCGCGGCGCGTCATTTGTTGGTAGCTTTTCGCCCCGGAGATCCCAAGGAGTTTTCTAATAATGAAAAAAGTAATGCTCAAAACCTCCCTCGGCGTAGCCGTTGCTCTTGCATCCAGCCAACTGCTCGCCAGCGGCTTTGCATTGAACGAACAGAGCATCAGCAGCATGGGGACAGGTTTCGCGGGACGTTCTTCTTCTGCCGAAGATGCCAGCACCGTGTTTGGCAACCCGGCCGGCATGTCCCGCCTCAAACGTGAACAGTTCACCGTGGGCGGCGCAGCCGTCATCGCCAAAACCGACATTTCCGGGCCTGGCAGCAACCTCGGGGGGGAAACCGATGGTGACATGGTGCCGGTCGTTGGCGTGCCCATGGGCTACTACGTCAAACCTATCGACGACCACTGGAGCGTCGGCTTCGGTGTCTATGTGCCGTTCGGCCTGGTGACCGACTACGGCAGCGATGACGCTGCGCGCTATTGGGGCAAAAAGAGCCACGTCGAGGTCGTCACCTTCCAGCCCACCGTCAGCTACGCCTTCAACGACAAGGTCTCGATCGGTTTTGGTCCAACGATCAACCGCATCAAGGGTGAGCTGGGCTCCAGCCTGATCAACCCATTCACCCCGGGCCGCAACGATGGTGAAGTGAAAATCAAGGGTGACGATACTGCCGTTGGTTACAACATCGGCCTTATGGTGCAGGCCACCGACCGCACCCGCGTCGGCCTGACCTACCACTCGATGGTCGATTACAAGCTGGAAGGCAAGACCCGCGTCAGCACCCCGCTGATCGGGCCGTTTAACGGCAACAAGTTCGATGCCAGCCTGAAGATCAAGACGCCGGAATCGGTCGACCTTTCGGTTACACACGAACTCGATGACCAGTGGACCCTGTACGCGGGCAGCACCTGGACGCGCTGGAGCCGCCTGGAAAACATCACCGTGCAGAACGATGTGCCTGCGCCACTGGCAGGTTCGGCATTCCAGACCATTACCGAGGAGCAGAACTGGCACGATACCTGGGCACACGCCATTGGTGCATCGTACAAGGTCAACAAGGAGTGGGTACTGCGTACCGGCTTTACCGTTGACCAATCGCCAACCAACAACCACGACCGTTCGCCGCGCATCCCGACAGGTGATCGCAAGGTGTTCAGCCTGGGCGCAGGCTGGAGCCCGAATGACGACATGACTATTGACGTGGCGTATTCCTACCTTTGGGAAGAAGACACCAAGGTCAACCAGGTCAGCGCAACCAAGGGCAGCTACCAGGCCAAGTACGAGAACAGCGCGCACGGTGTTGGTGCGTCGCTTACCTATCGTTTCTGACGGTACGCGCTGCCTGAAACAAACCGCCCTCGCGGTTGATGCCTGTCAGTTAAGCGTTACTGGGGCTGCTTTGCAGCCCTTCGCGGGCACGCCCGCTCCCACAGGTTTGGCGCTGAACTCAAGAAAAGCGCGATTCCCTGTGGGAGCGGGCGTGCCCGCGAAGGGTCGCAAAGCGGCCCCAAATTACTTAACTGACTGGCATTACCCTCGTGGCGGTTTTTCACGTCTGGACTTGCCAGGTGTCAGCCAGGTGTTCACGCAGGTACGCCGTGAACACGCGCACAGCAGGCGTCATGGCAAAGCGGTCCGCCAGGCACAGGTAGATGTCCATCGGCTCGGTCTGGGCGTATGCCTGGCCGTTGTCGCTGTATTCAAACAACGGCACCAGCGCACCTGAAGCCAGATGTGGCCGCACGATGAATTCGGCCAGGCGGGTAATACCACCATCATGCACGGCCATGTGGGTCAGCGCATCGATGTCGTCGCTGATGAGCACGTTGCCGAACACCGGCTCGAAGCGCAGCCCGTCGCGCATAAACCCCCACCGTAGCAGGCGGCCGTCCACCGGGTAGCGGAACACCAGGCACCGGTGATCGCGCAGAGCCTCAGGCGTGCTTGGTAGGCCGGCGCTTCGCAAGTAGCCGGGGGAGGCGCAGCAAATGAACGGGATACGGGCGATGTGCCGGGCCAGCAGCTGCTCTTCCAACTGCGGGGTGATGCGCAGGCTCACATCGACATCTTCACGGGCATGGTTGACGCGGCGATCGGTCGTTACCAATTCTATCGAAAGCAGTGGATAACGGGCGCTGAATGCGGGTATCAGGGGAGCCAGTACATGGCGACCGAAGGCCGAGGTCGAAGCAATGCACAGTCGGCCCTGGGGTTCACTGTCTGGGGTGGTGATGGCCTGCTCGGCTTCGGCAAGGTCACGTTCGATATGGCTGACACGTTGGTAGTACTGGTTGCCTGCGGGTGTCAGGGACATGCTACGGGTTGTGCGGGTAAGCAGGCGCACTTGCAGGTGGCTTTCCAGGCGGGCGAGGTTCTGGCTGACCGCGGCCGGGGTGAGGCCGAGGTTACGGGCGCCAGCGGCAATGCTGCCGGCTTCGACGACCTTGATGAAGCAACGGATGGCGTTGAGCAGGTCCATGCAGTGGCCCTTGATTCGTAAGCATCTCTTTATAAAGAACTCAGTATTGCTGGTCTACTGCTGCCATTGCGAGGGTTGCTAGCCTACGGCTTCACTTAACTTCAAGGAGTACGCATGAACGATCTGTCCCCCACCCGCCGCCGCCGCAAATTGCACCCCGTTGCCACGCCCTATGTTTTCGCGTTCTACATGTCTTCGATCATGGCGTTATTGATGAGCTTTGTTATTACAGCAGCGAACGCTGGGGTTACCCCGGACTACCTGAGCAATGTATTGAAGGCCTATCAGTTGGCGATGCCGGTGGCGTTTGTCTGTGTATTGATGGTGAGGCCGGTGGTTGTACGGCTGGTGGCGATCACGGTGCATGCCAAGTGAGGTCGCCTACCGCTGGCACAGGTGGCGCTGGCCCACCTCTTCAACCCCCGCACAGCTTTTGATCTGGCTTTTGATCTGGCTGTTGATCTTGATCTTGATCCTGATCTTGATCTTGATCTTGATCTTGATCTTCGCGACTTCAGGAGGCCGAGCGGAGGGCATGCGGAGGGAGGTGACGGGCATGGATGCCCGTCAAGCGCTGAGGCCCCAGGGATGGGGCCTGCAGCGCGTACTCCCGGGAGCATGCCCGTAGCGAGGGAACCCCGGAGCGCAGCGCAGGGGCCGGATGACGGGAGCGCAGCGTTTTTTGGTCACTTTTTGTCGCGTCTGACAAAAAGTGACTCGCCGTAAGGGCGAAAAGGTGACTATGCGTCGCTATCGCAGCTGGAGTTTTCGCGCCACCAAAACCAGCGCCAAAAAGCTTTCAAGCTAGGCAATAACCCCCCCATCACTGCGACGCAATAGCCTTCTCGATAGCCGCCCGGAACGCCGGATCATCCGGCTTGGTCAGGCTGGAAAAATTACCAATCACCTTGCCCTTGCGATCAACCACATATTTGTAGAAGTTCCACTTCGGCGCACTGCTCTGGTTGGCCAATTCAACGAACAACGGAATCGCATCCTTGCCCCGAACCGGCTGGGCCTTGGTCATGGTGAACGTCACACCGTAGTTGGCATAGCACACCTTGGCCGTCTTCTCGCTATCGGCGTCTTCCTGCTTGAAGTCATTGGACGGCACACCCAACATCTCCAGGCCCTGTTCGTGATACGCCTTGTACGTTGCTTCAAGCCCCTCGAACTGCGGCGCAAAACCACAGTAACTGGCGGTGTTCACCACCACCAGAGGCTTACCGGCAAACCGCTCGCACAGCTCGATCTGCCCCTTGCCCCGCAATTCCGGCAAGCTGCCCTGCAATAACGCCGGGCAATCGGCCGCCCAGCTCGACGCACTGGCCAGCAAGCCCAGCACCGTCACCGTCAACCCCTGTATACGCATGTCTGTTGCTCCCGCAATCCAAGCCTTGAGCTTGCAGGGTAGCGCCTAACAGACGCTCATGCCCAACTGCATCAACGCCAAGCCCCCGCGGTGCCAGCCCCACCACACCAGCGCCAGCAGCAATATTCCGGCAACAGCCAGCAGCCCGCGAACCCAATAGCGGCTCATGCTGCCTGCGCCTGCAAGCGGGCGACCGGGCGTTCGCGTACCGGCCAGTTCAGGGCGGCAGCCAACACGCTGAGCAGGATGGAGATCTGCCACACCAGGTCATAGCTGCCCGTGCGGTCGTACACCACCCCACCCAGCCAGCCCCCCAGGAACGCACCCAGCTGGTGGAACAGGAACACGATACCGCCCAGCATGGAAAGGTTGCGCACCCCGAACACGGTCGCCACGGTGCCATTGGTCAGCGGCACGGTAGACAACCACAGCAGCCCCATGGCGATACCGAACAGGTAGGCACTGAACTGAGTCACCGGCGCCCACAGGAACAGCACGATCACCACCGCCCGCAGCAGGTAAAGCCCGGTCAGCAAGCGCGGTTTGGACATACGCCCACCCAGCCAGCCAGCCGTGAAGGTGCCGATAATGTTGAACAGCCCAACCAGCGCCAGCACCGTGGTACCGGTACTCGCGGGCAGATGCTGGTCAACCAGGTAGGCCGGCAGGTGCACGCCGATGAATACCACCTGGAAACCGCAGACGAAGAAGCCCAACGCCAGGAGCCAGAACCCAGGATGCGAACACGCTTCACGCAACGCCTGGCCCAGCGTCTGCTCGGCACCATGGCTGGGCAATGGGCGGTCGCGCAGCAGGCCCACAAAAGGCACGATGAATGCCACCAGCAGCCCCAATACCAACAGGGCCGCCGACCAACCCAGCCACTGGATGAGGCCCAGGGTACCCGGCAACATGGCGAACTGGCCGAACGAACCTGCGGCGCTGGCGATGCCCATGGCCATGCTGCGCTTGTCGGCCGGCACAGCCCGCCCGACCACACCGAGGATCACCGAAAACGAAGTGCCGGAGAGGCCGATACCAATCAGCAAGCCCGCACTCAGCGACAACGACCAGGCCGAGTCGGCCGTGCCCATCAGGACCAACCCCACGGCATAAAGAATACCGCCGATGATCACCACCCGGGCCGCGCCCAGGCGGTCGGCCAAGGCGCCGGCAAAGGGTTGCGCCAGCCCCCAGATCAGGTTCTGCAAGGCAATGGCAAAGGCAAACACCTCACGGCCCCAGCCAAAATCGGCGCTCATGGGCGCCAGGAACAGGCCGAAACCGTGCCGAACACCCAATGACAACGCCAGAATCAACGCTGCCCCCACCAATACCCATCCGCTGGTTCGCCACACCGATGTCATTATCGTTATCTCCAGCACATCGCAAGGTTTACGGGTATATACCCGCTTATGGTCGTATCATTTCAGGCCAGCTGGTTCAGCAGGCGCACCAGTTGATCACGCTGCCCGCCCCCCAGGCGTTCCACCAAATCGGCTTGCGCCTGCTCCCAGGCAGGGTGGGCAGCTTGCAGCAACTGCTTGCCGGCTGCGGTCAGCAACACCTCACGGTTACGCTGGTCATCGCCCTCGGCCAGGGCTACCAAGCCCTCAGCCTGCAGCACACGCAGGTTGCGGCCCAACGTACTGCGCTCCAGCCCCATGGCCTCGGCCAGGGTTGTGATGCTGGGACGCTCAAGGCGCTGCAGGTGCCGTAACAGCGAAAACTGGGCGACATTCACCCCGAAGCCGGCAAGGGCTTCGTCGTAATGCCGGGTCACCCCACGGGCAGCACGGCGCAAATGGATACAAAGGCATTCACTGGTCAGCATGGATACGTGTATATACCCGCGTGTTGCCTGTTGCAAGAAGTTTCATGGCGCCGGGCGAGGCGACGCTTGGGTGACACGATGCTCAGAGCCCCAGCGCCATGCCAAGCACCACCGCCAGCTCAAGCAGTTCCAGCAGCGCCCCGGCCGTATCGCCCGTTGTGCCACCCAGGCGTCGGCGCATGAGCTGCCGCAGCCAGGCAAATACCGCCAGCGCCAGCACCACGCTCCACCCGCCCAGCCACAGGCAAAACAGCGCACAACCCAGCAGTACCCAGCCCGCGGCGCGCCGTGGCAGATGCTCCGCCAATGCCTGCCCCAGGCCACCTGGCCGCACGTATGGGGTGCACAGAAACAAACCCAGCATCGCCGCCCGCCCCAGCAGCGGCGCCAGCAGCAGGTGGGCAGTGACGCCCTGCTCGACCAGCACCCAAAGGGCACAGAACTTCAGCAACAGCACCAGTACCAGGGTTACCACGGCCATTGGCCCGCTGCGTGGGTCTTTCATGATCCGCAACGTGCGCTCGCGGTCGCCAAAGCCGCCCAGCCAGGCGTCCGCACTGTCGGCCAGCCCGTCCAGGTGCAAGGCCCCGCTGAGCAGCACCCACAGTGCCAACAGCAACGCCGCGTGCAGCGGCGCCGGCGTGCCCTGCAGCAGGTGGCTTGCCAGCCACAACAGCAACCCGAACAGCAGCCCGACCAGCGGGTAATAGAGCAGCGAACGGCCCACCTCACGGGCGGCGGGCATGCCCGGCAGGCTCACCGGCAAGCTGCTGAGAAACTGCAAGGCAATCCAGAACGGCAACGGCAGCATCTCAACCTTCCTCGACCAATAGCCCGCCCTCACTCACCAACAAGCGGACCAAGGCACCATGCCCGACCTCGACCTGCAACAGTTGGTGCCTGGGCAAGCCGCGAGCACGCGCCAGCAGCAGGCGCATCACCCCACCATGGGTGACCAGCAGCACACGCTTGCCGGCGTGCTGCTGGTACAACCCCTCGACCGCCGCCAGCACCCGTGCCGCAAAGGCGTGCACCGGCTCGCCGTTAGGCGGCGTGAAGGCGTAGGGGTCTGCCCAGAACTGCCCCAGCGCATCGGCCTGGTCTTGCATGATCTGTGCGGCGCTGCGGCCTTCCCAGTCACCAAAGTGCAGTTCTTGCAGGGCAGGCACCCGGCACACCGGCAAATTCAGGTGCGCACCCAGCTCATCGGCAAACCGCGCACAGCGCTGCAGCGGCGAGCTGACCAACACCTGCCACGGGCCGGCACCGGCCACGGCACTGCGCATCTGGGCCCAGCCTTGGTCGGTCAGCGCGTCATCCAGGCTGCCACGCAGCCCGCCCTGCTCGGTTTCGCCGTGGCGCAGCAGGTCGAGGATCATGCCGGGCGGTCCGCCACAGCGGCTTCGGCAAAGGTCGCCATTTGCCCATGCAGCGCACACGCCAGGCGTAACAGCGGTACCGCCAATGCGGCGCCACTGCCCTCGCCCAGGCGCAGGCCCAGGGCCAGCAACGGCTCGGCCTGCAGCGCCGCGAGCAGGGCCTTGTGCCCAGGCTCGGCACCTTCGTGAGCGAACAGCAGCCAGGCCCGGCACTGCGGGTTCAGGCGCACCGCCACCAGCGCAGCAACACTGCAGATGAAGCCATCGACCAGTACTGCGATACCCGACTGCGCGCAGCCGATATAGGCGCCGACCAGGGCAGCGATCTCGAACCCGCCAACGCACCCCAATGCCTGCAACGGCGCGTCAGCCCGCAGGCCATGCAGACGCAACGCCTGTTCGATGACCTGCGCCTTGTGCCGCACACCCGCGTTGTCCAGGCCGGTACCAGGCCCGCTCAGCTGTGCCGCCGGGCAGCCCAGCAAGGCGCTGGCCACGGCAGCCGCGGCAGTCGTGTTGCCGATGCCCATCTCGCCACCAATGAACAACTGCGCACGCTGTTCGGCCGCGCGCAAGGCGCTGTCGCGGCCCGCCTGCAGGGCTGCCAGCAGCTGGTCTTCGGTCATCGCCGGCTGCCGGGCAAAGTTCGCGGTACCGGCCCCCAGGCGCAAATGGCGCACGCCGGGCAGTTCCAGCTGTAGGTCGACGGTGCCGAGATCGACCACCTCCAGGCTGGCGTGCAGTTGCCGCGCCAGCACACTGATTGCCGCGCCACCGCCGACGAAATTGCACAGCATCTGCCCGGTTACCGCCTGCGGGTAGGCCGAGATGCCTTCCTCGACCACACCGTGGTCACCAGCAAAAATGGTGATGGCCAGCTGGTCCAGCACGGGGCGTTCCTGCCCCTGCAAACCGGCCAGCTGAATGGCCAGGCCTTCCAGCTGGCCAAGCGAGCCGGCAGGCTTGGTCAGTTGCTGCTGACGCGCGCGGGCCTGGTCCATGGCGGCGTTGTCGAGGGGTTGGCAGGGGGTTTGCCACCAGGGTTGGATCATCGGGGGAAGCCTGTTCAGGGTTGGACAATGGGTAGTGGGGGTTGCACGGTGCATGGCTGGGTCATGGCGCGGCGCCCTTGAGCACCAATGGCAACCCGGCAACCGTCAACACCACGCGTTGACAGCGCTCGGCCACCGCCTGATGCATCCAGCCGGCCAGGTCGACATAACGCCGGGTCAGCTCGCACATGGGCACCACCCCCAGGCCGGTTTCGTTACTGACCAGGATAATCGTGCCAGGCAGTTGCTCGAGGCAATCGAGCAGCGCATCACGCTCGTGGGCCAGCCGTTGGTCATCCTCCAGCATCAGCAGGTTGGTCAGCCACAGGGTCAGGCAATCCACCAGCAGGCAACGCCCCTCGGCCGCTTCTGCGCGCAATACCGCCGCCAATGCCAGGGGCTCTTCGATCAAACCCCAGGCGGCAGGGCGTCGTTGCCGGTGCAGCGCTACCCGCTCGTTCATTTCACCGTCCAGCGGCTGGCTGGTGGCAATGTAGGTCACGGGCAGGCCGCTGGCAGTGGCCCATTGCTCGGCCAGGCGGCTTTTGCCCGAACGGGCACCGCCGAGGATCAGGCTGCGCATGTCAGGCCACCCCGCACAGTTGGCGCAACAAGGTGGTGTTCAGGTGCGCGTCCACCAGGTCGGCCAGGCGCTCGATGTCACGTTCACGCAGGGCTTCGTAGTCAATGACCTGCACATCGTCCAGGCCCGCCCAGCGCAGCAGGGCGGCACATGAATGGCTGCCTTCGAACAGCCCATGCAGGTACGTGGCCAGCACCTGCCCGTCGTCGCTGATGGCACCGTCGCTGCGGCCATCGGCCAACTGCACGGCAGGCTGCGCCAGGGCCGGGCCGCGGGTGACACCCGCATGGATCTCATAACCGCTCACCGCCGCAGCCTCGAGGTTCAGCGTGCCGGTGACATTACGCAACTGCTTCTGGGCTTCGAGCACGGTGGCGTAGTCGAACAGGCCCAACCCGCGGCTTGAACCGGCAGCCCCTTCAAGCCCCAGCGGGTCATGCACTTCATGGCCGAGCATCTGCAGGCCGCCACAAATTCCGATCAGTTTGCCGCCATAGCGCAGGTGGCGTTCGATCGCCTTGTCCCAACCGCGCTCGCGCAGCTGTGCCAGATCGCCGCGGACGCTTTTCGAGCCAGGCAGGATGATCAGGTCGGCAGCCGGAATCGCCTGGCCAGGGCCGATAAATTGCAGGTCTACCTGCGGATGCAGGCGCAAAGGGTCGAAGTCGGTGTGGTTGCTGATACGCGGCAGCACCGGCACGATCACCTTGAGCACGCGGTCCTGCTTGCGGCCCTGGCGCATGTCGATGCCATCTTCGGCTTCAAGGTGCAGGTCGGTGACGTAGGGCAACACGCCCAGCACCGGCTTGCCGGTGCGTGCCTCCAGCCAGTCCAGCCCTGGTTGCAGCAGCGCGATGTCGCCACGGAAGCGGTTGATCACAAAGCCCTGCACCCGCGCCTGCTCACTGGGCGACAGCAGTTCCAGCGTGCCCACCAGGTGGGCGAACACGCCACCACGGTTGATGTCCGCGACCAGGATCACCGGGCAGTCGACCGCTTCGGCAAAGCCCATGTTGGCGATGTCGCCCGCGCGCAGGTTGATTTCTGCCGGCGACCCCGCGCCCTCGACCATGACCACCGGCCAGGCAGCGCTCAGGCGCTGGTGCGAGGCCAGCACTGCCTGCATGGCGACAGCTTTGTAGTCGTGGTAGGCCACCGCGTTCATGCTGGTGACGGCACGCCCATGGATGATCACCTGGGCGCCGGTATCACTGTTGGGCTTGAGCAATACCGGGTTCATGTCGGTGTGCGGCGCCAGCCGGCACGCCTGGGCCTGCACCGCCTGGGCGCGGCCAATTTCACCGCCATCGGCGGTTACGGCACTGTTCAGCGCCATGTTCTGCGGTTTGAACGGCACCACACCCACACCCTGGCGCAACAGCCAGCGGCACAATGCAGTTACCAGCGTGCTTTTGCCAGCGTCGGAGGTGGTGCCTTGCACCATGAGGGTGGTCATGCCGTTTCCTTTTGGTAGGCCGCCAGGGCCTGGGCCAGGCGTTGCTCATCTGCCAGGCTGGCGGGCAGCCCCAGGCGTACTGCGGCAGGCTGCTCGAACAGCCGCACCAGAATGCCGCGACGGGCGAGAAAGTCGTGCAGGTGGGCTGCGCCTGGGCTGCGTACATACTGGAACAGGTCACAGCCGCCGGTGGGCGTCAGGCCTGCGCTGTGCAGCATTGCCGCCAGTCGCTGGCTGGCGGCGGCACAGCGTTCGGTTTGGGCACGCTGCGCGGCCTGGTCAGCCAGGCTGACTTGGGCCAACACCCGGGTCGGGCCGTTGACGGTCCACGGGCCAAGCAACTCGGCCAGGCGCAACAGCAGGCTGTGCTCGGCCGCCACGAAACCGAGGCGCACGCCGGCCAGGCCGAAGAACTTACCGAACGAGCGCAATACGATCAGACCAGGGCGTGCGCTGCAATCCACCACGCTGTCTGCGGGGGTATTGTCCATGAAGGCTTCATCCACCAGCAGCCAGGCACCGCGCGCAGCCAGCCGGGCGTGCCAGGCCAGCAGCTGCTCACGGGGCACGCGGCGCCCTGTGGGGTTGTTGGGGTTGACCAGCACCAGCACGTCGAGGCCGTCGAGTGCGGCCTCGACCTGTGTTTCGTCCAGCTCGAGCAACTGGTGCCCCGCTCTTTGCCAGGCATGGGGGTGCTCGGCATAGCAGGGGCCCAGCACCCCGACCCGTCCGCTGGCACGCAGCAGCGGTAAGGCCTGGATCGCGGCCTGCGAGCCAGCGACTGGCAATACCTGGCTGGCGCCGTAATAGCGGCGCGCGGCCGCTTCCAGGCCGTCCTCGGTTTCCGGCAAGCGGGCCCAGGCTTCAACGGGAATGGGCGGAATGGGAAACGCCCACGGCGCGATGCCGCTGGACAGGTCGAGCCAGTGCTCACGGGCAATCCCGTATTGGTGCACTGCACGCAGCAGGCGACCGCCGTGTTCAAGCATCCAGGTAGGCCCCCAGGCAAATCACCAGCAACCACAGCCATACGCCGCGCTGCACCAGGTTCCAGCCACGCTCGATGGCGTCGGCATCGGCCGCCGGCCCCTCGCCCAGGCGTGGCCGCTCGTGCAGCTCGCCGTGGTACACCGCCGGGCCGCCGAGTTCGACACCTAACGCACCTGCACCGGCCGCCATGACCGGGCCGGCGTTGGGGCTGTCCCACAAGGGGCCCTGCTTGCGCCAGCAGGCCAGGGCCACACGGGTTTTGCCGAGCAGCGCATAAGTCAGCGCCACCAGCCTGGCGGGAATATAGTTGAGCACGTCGTCGATGCGCGCTGCGCACCAGCCAAAGCGCTCGAAACGCGCATTGCGGTAACCCCACATGGCATCGAGGGTATTGCTCAGGCGGTACAACACCACGCCCGGCGCACCGGCCACCACGAACCAGAACAGCGCAGCGAATACAGCGTCGCTGCCATTTTCCAGCACCGACTCGGTGGCTGCCCGCGCTACCGCAGGCGCGTCCAGCTCGCGGGTTTCACGGCTGACCAGAAAACCTACCCGGCGCCGCGCTTCGTCCAGGTCGCCCTGGCGCAACGCCTGAGCCACTGGCAGCACATGTTCGCCCAGGCTGCGCAGCCCCACAGCGCAGTACAACGCCAGCACATCAACCAGCCAGCCAATGCAGGGCAGCCAGGACAGCACCAGCGCCACCAGGGTCAGCGGCACCACGGCCAGAAACCAGGCGCTGACACCGTGGCTGCGCCAACCGCGGCCACCGGCATTCAGGCGCCGCTCCAGGTGATTGGCCATGTTGCCGAAAGCCACCAGTGGGTGGCGGCGCTGCGGCTCGCCCAGCAACGCATCCAGGGCCACGCCAGCCACGGTCAGCATAGCCACGCTCATTGGCACTCTCCCCATTGGTTTTCGAACAGCATTTCACTCAAGGGCCGCTGCTGGGCCCAGTTTTCCTGGACCAGCATGGGCGCCGGGTAGAACGCCGTAACCGGCCCCAGGCACAGCACTGCCACCGGTTTGGCCCCCGCCGGCATACCCAGCAGGTCCGCCAGGGCCTGCGGGTCGAACAGCGACACCCAGCCCATGCCCAGGCCTTCACCACGTGCTGCCAGCCACAGGTTCTGAACGGCACAGGCCAGCGACGCCAGGTCCATTTCAGGGAGGGTACGGCGACCGAAGATGTGCGGCTCGCGGTTGTCCATCAAGGCCGCCACCAGCACCTCGGCACAGTCGTTGATGCCTTCCACCTTCAGTTTCATGAACGCGTCGGAGCGCTCGCCCAGGGCCTGGGCAGTGCGCACCCGCTCCGCCTCGACCAAGGCCTGGATCTGCCCGCGCAGTTCACGCCGGGTGATACGAATGAAACGCCAGGGCTGCATGAGCCCGACGCTCGGCGCCTGGTGGGCAGCGGCCAGCAGGCGAGCCAGCACAGCCGGCGCCACGTCCCCACCCGCGAAATGGCGCATATCGCGGCGCTCGCCGATGGCCCGGTAGATGGCAGCGCGCTCGGCGGCGCTAAAGGCGTGTTCGCTCATGGCCGTAACAGTGCCGCCGCCGCAGGCGGGTTGGAGGGGAAATAGAAATGCACATAGGAGGCGGTCAGCCGCCCGATCCGGTACACCGCTTCATTGCCGCGGCCGCCGTTGGGGCTCAGGCCGCGGGCAATCGGGTCCAGCCCGGTCGTGGTCAGGGAATGGTGGTAGGTGTGCCCGCGCAAGGTGCCTTCCGGCAACTCCACTGCCTGCAAGGCCAAGGCCGCCAGGCGCTTCTGCATGGTCGCCTCCCCTGGCAGCAGGCCGAGCAGTTCGGCGCGCTCGCCGGCCACGTCGGTCAACGCCTCGAGCAGGTACAGCATGCCGCCACATTCGGCCAGCAGCGGCTTGCCCTGGGCATGGTGGGCGCGGATCGCTGCGCACATCGGCGCGTTCGCCGCCAGCCCGTGATGGTGCAATTCGGGGTAGCCACCTGGCAGGTACAGGCTGTCCACCGCAGGCAGTTCGCGGTCGTGCAGCGGCGAGAAGAAGGCCAGTTGGGCACCCAGGCTGCGCAGCAGGTCGAGGTTGGCACCGTAGGTGAAGGCAAAAGCCTCGTCGCGTGCCACGCCGATACGCACACCGGCCAGCGAGGCTGCGCAGGCGTGTACTGCCGGCTCGGCAAAGCACACCGGTGGCGGCAGCGCCGCATCGCAACTGGCCCCCAATGCTTCGGCGGCGGCGTCCAGGCGGGCATCGAGATCGTTCAGTTCGCTGGCCTGGACCAGGCCCAGGTGCCGGCTGGGCAATTCGATGCCACGCTCGCGGGACAACCCGCCATACCAGCGCAAGCCTTCGGTCAGGCTGCCTTCCAGCAGCTGTGCGTGGCGCAGGCTGCCGACCCGGTTGGCCAGCACCCCGGCAAACGGCAGGTCGGCCTGGTAGCGCGCCAGGCCCAGGGCCAGCGCGCCGAAGGTCTGGGCCATGGCCGTGCCGTCGATCACTGCCAGCACCGGCACACCGAAATGGCGTGCCAGGTCGGCACTGGAGGGGGTGCCATCGAACAACCCCATCACCCCTTCGATCAGGATCAGGTCGGCCTCCCCTGCCGCTTCCCACAACAGCCGGCGGCTTTCCTCCGCGCCGATCATCCACAGGTCCAGCTGGTACACCGGTGCGCCACTGGCCCGCTCCAGAATCATGGGGTCAAGAAAGTCCGGCCCGCACTTGAACACCCGCACCTTGCGCCCGCGGTTACGGTGCAGGCGGGCCAGTGCGGCGGTGACGGTGGTCTTGCCCTGGCCGGAGGCGGGAGCCGCGATCAGCACGGCTGGGCAGTGGCGCGCCTGGCTCACAGCTCTACGCCTTTCTGTGCGCGGATGCCGGCCTGGAAGGCGTGCTTGAGCATGCCCATCTCGGTCACGGTGTCGGCCAGCTCGACCATTTCAGGCTTGGCCCCGCGGCCAGTGACGATCACATGCTGCATCGGCGGCCGGGCCTGGATGTCGGACAGGACCTGGTCAAGGTCGAGGTAGCCGTGCTTGAGGGCGATGTTCAGCTCGTCCAGCACCACGAACTGCACGCTGGGGTCCTGCAGCAGCTGACGGGACACCGCCCAGGCGGCTTCGGCGGCGACGATGTCGCGCTGGCGGTCCTGGGTTTCCCAGGTGAAGCCTTCGCCCATCACGTGGTAGCGCACCTGCTCGGGGAAGCGGCGGAAGAACAGCTCTTCACCGGTGCTGTTGCGGCCTTTGATGAACTGCACCACACCACACTGCATGCCATGGCCCAGGGCCCGCGCAAGCATGCCGAAGGCCGAGCTGCTCTTGCCTTTGCCATTGCCAGTCAGCACCAGCAGCAGGCCGCATTCGTTGGGGGAGTTGGCGATACGTTCGTCGATGACTGCCTTCTTGCGCAGCATGCGCGCCAAGTGGCGTTCGTCGCGTTCGGTGGGTTCGCTCATCAGGGTTCTCCGCTGGCTGTCACCACGGCAACGCGCGGCAATAAAGAGTAGGCAGGCAGACGGAGAACGCGCAGGGGCCATGGCAAGGGGCCACGGTGCACCGCGCATCACCCTCCGTGATGCCGTTGGCAGATATCAGGCCGGTCTCCGGGCTTGTGAGGGGGCCTTGGCCCTGGCCTGCGCGCCTTCCCGGGTAAACACCCAGTGGCCCTGCGCGGCCGCGACTCACCTACCGTTGCGGGGGCAGCGCCGGACTCGCGCCTTGCTGGCGCCCACCGGCTTCCCAGTTTCACCCTGCCCAGTCGGGGCTGGCAGGGCACCTGAAACACGCGCGAAGGTTAGAGGGTTGTACCGGGAGCGTCAATCGGAGTGGGCAGGGAGTGCGAACTTGCAAAGCGGCGACGCTGGCCAATTCTCCAGGCTGTGCCACACTGATAGCACATAGCCATCACGCGCGACTGTACGCCACTACAATGACAAAAGGAGAGTGCAGCATGCGAGGCCACCTCATCAACAACCCGAACCTGGAGTTCCTTGGCCCGGTGCTGGAACGCTGGGTCGACTGCATTGACCGTTGCAACCAGTTTTACGGCGATGGCGAGGCACCTTACTGGCACGGCGCGGCTGCCAATGCCGGGGTGCTGGCAGCCGCGGCGTGGGAGGCTGAGCTGGCGGCGTTACAGCAGTTTGCCGGCAAGAAGCAGCGCGATGAAGGTGACCATGAGGGGCGCTGCGATCTGTCGATCAGCAGTGCTGACCAAGTGCTGTACCTGAGCGTGGGTCAGCGGTGGCCAAGGCTGGCGAAGCTGGACATGGCAGCTGCATTGCAGGAAACCGCTGTGCGCGCCCGGCAGGTGGCCTACCCCAGCCAGTTGAAGGCGGGGGCTTTGTTCATCAGCCCATGGAAAGCTGGCCAGCACGCCAGCCCTGAAGAGTTGCAGGACATGGTCGACGACTTGCAGAAACACAGCGCGTGCGCGGTGGCCTGGTACTTCCCGTATGCGTACCGCAAGTTACATAACGAGCTGGGGCAGTACTTTCCGGGGGTGGCGTTGTTGCTGAAGCAGGCTTGAAACAACGTGGGCGTTGAAACCGCATAGGTATTCGTTCGCGTAGGCCGCGCCGAGTCACCTTTCCGCCCTTACGGCGGGTTACTTTGGTCTTGGCCAAAGTAACCAAAGCCGCCCGCTCCCGTCATCCGGCCCCTACGCTGCGCTCCGGGTTCCCCTCGCTACGGGCATGCTTCTGAAGTCGCAATCTGCAGCGCCTGAACTACCGCGCGCTAAGAAGCAAAAGCAAAAAGCAGAAGCAACAACTGCGCTTTCGTGGGTTTCGCACCACGCAACCAAACCCTGCCCAGCTTTTGATCTGGCTGTTGATCTGGCTGTTGATCTTGATCTTGATCTTGATCTTGATCTTGATCTTGATCTTGATCTTCGCGACTTCAGGAGGCCGAGCGGAGGGCATGCGGAGGGAGGTGACGGGCATGGATGCCCGTCAAGCGCTGAGGCCCCAGGGACGGGGCCTGCAGCGCGTACTCCCGGGAGCATGCCCGTAGCGAGGGAACCCCGGAGCGCAGCGCAGGGGCCGGATGACGGGAGCGCAGCGTTTTTTGGTTACTTTTTGTCGCGTTTGACAAAAAGTGACTCGCCGTAAGGGCGAAAAGGTGACTACGCGTCGCTATCGCAGCTGGAGTTATCACGCCACCAAAAACCAGCGCTCAAGATTTCAAGCTCTGCAAAGGTGTGGGCGTTTACACCGCATAGGTATTCGTTCGCGTAGGCGGCGCCGAGTCACCTTTCCGCCCTTACGGCGGGTTACTTTGGTCTTGGCCAAAGTAACCAAAGCCGCCCGCTCCCGTCATCCGGCCCCTACGCTTCGCTCCGGGGTCCCCTCGCTACGGGCATGCTCCCGGGAGTACGCGCTGCAGGCCCCGTCCCTGGGGCCTCAGCGCTTGACGGGCATCCATGCCCGTCACCTCCCTCCGCATGCCCTTCGCTCGGCCTCCTGAAGTCGCAATCTGCGTCGCCTGTGCTACCGCGCGCTTAGAAGCAAAAGCAAAAAGCAGAAGCAACAGCAGCGCTTTCGTGGGTTTCGCACCACGCAACCAACCCCCGCACAGCCTTTGATCTGGCTGTTGATCTTGATCTTGATCTTGATCTTGATCTTCGCGACTTCAGGAGGCCGAGCGGAGGGCATGCGGAGGGAGGTGACGGGCATGGATGCCCGTCAAGCGCTGAGGCCCCAGGGATGGGGCCTGCAGCGCGTACTCCCGGGAGCATGCCCGTAGCGAGGGAACCCCGGAGCGCAGCGCAGGGGCCGGATGACGGGAGCGCAGCGTTTTTTGGTTACTTTTTGTCGCGTCTGACAAAAAGTGACTCGCCGTAAGGGCGAAAAGGTGACTATGCGTCGCTATCGCAGCTGGAGTTTTCGCGCTATCAAAACCAGCGCTCAGGATTTCAAGCGCTGCAAAGGTGTGGGCGTTTACACCGCATGGGTATTCGTTCGCGTAGGCGGCGCCGAGTCACCTTTCCGCCCTTACGGCGGGTTACTTTGGTCTTGGCCAAAGTAACCAAAGCCGCCCGCTCCCGTCATCCGGCCCCTACGCTTCGCTCCGGGGTCCCCTCGCTACGGGCATGCTCCCGGGAGTACGCGCTGCAGGCCCCGTCCCTGGGGCCTCAGCGCTTGACGGGCATCCATGCCCGTCACCTCCCTCCGCATGCCCTTCGCTCGGCCTCCTGAAGTCGCAATCTGCGTCGCCTGTGCTACCGCGCGCTTAGAAGCAAAAGCAAAAAGCAGAAGCAACAGCAGCGCTTTCGTGGGTTTCGCACCACGCAACCAACCCCCGCACAGCCTTTGATCTGGCTGTTGATCTTGATCTTGATCTTGATCTTGATCTTCGCGACTTCAGGAGGCCGAGCGGAGCGCAGCGCAGGGGCCGGATGACGGGAGCGCAGCGTTTTTTGGTTACTTTTTGTCGCGTCTGACAAAAAGTGACTCGCCGTAAGGGCGAAAAGGTGACTATGCGTCGCTATTGCAGCTGGAGTTTTCGCGCTATCAAAACCAGCGCTCAGGATTTCAAGCGCTGCAAAGGTGTGGGCGTTTACACCGCATGGGTATTCGTTCGCGTAGGCGACGCATAGGTATTCGTCCGCGTAGCAGAGGCCGCGATAAACCATCGGGAACCCTGCAAGCCCGGCCGACCTCTCACCCTCATGAGCCCGCTGCGGAGAACGCCGCCCATGAAACACCTCATACCATGGCTGCTGGCCACCAGCCTGACCGCCTGCGGCGACACCGCCCTGCTGAGTGTAAACGACGGCACCGGCCCTTCCCCCCAGCTACCCGCCCCCGTACGCACGCCCCTGCCCACCGTGAACATCGCCCCAGCAGTAGGCTGGCCGGAACATGCAAAACCCACGGCAGCCCCCGGCCTTCAGGTGAACGCGTTCGCCAGCGGCCTCGACCACCCCCGCTGGCTGTACCTGCTGCCAAACGGCGACGTTCTCGTGGCCGAGACCAATGCCCCACCCAAGCCGGATGACGCCAAGAGCCTGCGCGGCTGGGCCATGAAAAAGGTCATGGCGCGTGCAGGGGCTGGCGTACCCAGCGCCAACCGCATCACCTTACTGCGCGATGCCGATCACGATGGTTCGGCAGAAACCCAGGTGCCGTTCATCGAGGGGCTGAACTCACCGTTCGGCATGGCCTTGATAGGCGATGACCTCTACGTCGCCGACACCGACAAGCTGCTGCGCTTTCATTACCAAAGCGGCGCAACCCACATCACCGACAAAGGCCAGGTGGTAACCGCGCTACCCGGCGGCCCGCTGAACCACCACTGGACAAAGAACGTGATCGCCAGCGCCGACGGCAAACACCTTTACGTGACAGTCGGTTCAAACAGCAATGTCGCCGAGAACGGAATGGACAAGGAACAAGGGCGGGCAGCGATCTGGGAAGTGAACCCGGCCAACGGCCAGCACCGGTTGTTCGCCACCGGGCTGCGCAACCCCAACGGCCTGGCCTGGGAGCCGAACACCGGCAGCCTGTGGACTGCCGTCAATGAACGCGACGAAATCGGCAGCGACCTGGTGCCCGATTACATCACCTCCGTGAAGGACGGCGGCTTTTATGGCTGGCCCTACAGTTACTACGGCCAGCATGTGGACAGCCGTGTGCAACCGCCCGCGCCGCAAAAGGTAGCCCAGGCGCTGGTCCCCGATTATGCCGTGGGGCCGCACACCGCCTCGCTGGGGCTGGCGTTCGCCGAACCGGGCGCGCTGCCTGCGCCATTCCAGCGCGGCGCGTTCGTCGGGCAACATGGCTCTTGGAACCGCAAGCCTCACAGTGGCTACAAGGTCATTTTCGTGCCGTTCGACCGCGCAGGCAAACCTGCAGGGAGCCCGGTGGACCTGCTGAGCGGCTTCCTGGATGAACAGGGCCAGGCCAAGGGGCGCCCGGTCGGTGTCATCAACGACGGACGCGGAGCGGTGCTGGTGGCAGACGATGTGGGCAACGTGGTCTGGCGGGTGAGCAAGGCAGCCGCCACCGCGCCGTAGCCCCGATCCCCTGCTATCAGGGGTTCTGCGCCAGGTGCCCTTGTGGAATCACCCGCTTGGCCTGCAGGTAGGCTTTGGCCCAGTAGCTGTTGGACAGGTAGTCCAAGCGCACGGTGCCACCCGTGGAAGGGGCATGCACAAAGCGCCCATCACCTACGTAGATACCTGCATGGCTGACTTGCGAGCCGCCACTAGTAGCGAAGAACACCAGGTCACCGGACTGCAACGCGTTGAGGTTTACGGTGGGCGCCCGCATGACGATCATCTCCCGCGTCGAGCGCGGCAGGCTGATGCCGGCGGCATCCCGGTAAACGTACTTGATCAGGCCGCTGCAATCGAAGCCGGAATCCGGCGTATTGCCACCCCAGCGGTAGGGCGTGCCCACCAGACCAATGGCGCGAATCAACACGTCATCGGCAACCGGCGAAGGGCTGGCCTGGCTATAGGAGGTGACCTGGGGTTTTATCACAGGGGCCGGCGCTGGGGCACGGCTGGAACAGGCAGCCAGCAAGGTTGCCAAGGAGAAGAATGCGAAGCGCGCCATCGTTGCCATGGCCATAACTTCCTGTCTGAGACCGCTGCGCCGCAGCTGAAAAGAGTTGAGAAATTAGATTAGACGCTTTCTGTAAATGCGCACGGCGGCGAGCTTTTTTTCAAAAGCACCGCCGCCGTGGCAGGGTACAGCATTTTGCCATCAGTTGCGCGCGATGTTGGTCGGCGCCATGGCCAAGGCGCGCTTGGCTTCAATGAAGGTCTTGCTCCAGTAGCGGTCACCGAGGCTGTCGATGCGCACGCCACCGCTGCGGCGGCTGCTGGAGTGGATGAACTGGTTGTCACCCAGGTAGATGCCGGCATGGCTGACGCGACCGCGGCCATTGGTGCTGAAGAACAGCAGGTCACCTGGCTTGAGTTTATTGCGCGCCACTTTCGGGGCATCGACGTTGATCATTTCACGCGTGGAGCGCGGCAGGGTCATGCCCGCCTCTTCGCGGAACAGGTAGCCGATGAAGCCACTGCAGTCGAAGCCGGACTTTTCCGAGGTACCGCCGAAGCGATAACGGGTGCCGATCAACGACATGCCGCGTTCCAGGATGCTGTCGGCCAGAACCGGCAGCTGGTAAGGCTTGCTGCTGGAGAACGACGCCAGGTCATCTTCGGTAGCCAGCTCTTCCGGTTCGCCGAATACCGACGAAGGCGAGGCTTGGGTTTTAACTGCCGCCTGAGCGGCGACAGGGGTGTGATCCTGGGGCTGGGAAACCGGGCCTTGGGCCGCGCAGCCAAAAAGCAGGGTCACGAGTGCGAGTGGCACGAGGGGTGCAAAGCGCTTCAGCATGGGCACGACCGTGTCTGTAATCCTTTAGAAGGGGGAAACTATGCCCTCTATCATGGCCATTTGCAAATTTTATCGAAAAAGATGTGACTTTTTCGTTTTGCTGCTCTGGCCCAAGGATTTCAGGGGGTTACCAGCCGAGGGTTTCCTTGAGGAAAGGGATGGTGAGCTTGCGTTGGGCCTGCAGCGATGCCTGGTCGAGGCGCTCGAGCAGGTCGAACAGCGCACTCATGCTGCGTGCACCGCGGGTAAGGATGAAATGCCCGACTTCGTCGGTGAGGTGCAGGCCGCGGCGCGAGGCACGCAGTTGTAGCGCACGCAGCTTGTCTTCATCGGACAGGCCACGCATCTGGAACACCAGGGCCAGGGTCAGCCGCGACTTCAGGTCCGGCAATTTCACCGGCAATTCGCGCGGTGATGCCGAAGCGGCCAGCAACAGGCGTCGGCCGCTGTCACGCAGGCGGTTGAACAGGTGGAACATGGCCTCTTCCCAGTCTGGCTTGCCGGCGATCACATGCAGATCGTCTATGCAGACCAGTTCATACTGCGCCAGGTAGTCGAGCAGCCCTACGCCACGCTCGAGCAGTTGCGCCAGTGGCAGGTAGACCGCGGGCTCACCGCGCTGCTGGAAACGGTGCGTGGCGGCCTGCAGCAGGTGGCTGCGGCCGACACCCTGCTTGCCCCACAGGTAGATAAGGCTTTCGGTCCAGCCGGCGTCGGCTTCGCACAACCGCTCGACGTAGCCCAATGCCGCAGCATTGGCGCCCGGATAGTAGTTGATGAAGGTGGCGTCATCGCGCAGGCGCACACCCAGGGGCAACTGGATCGGTGGTTTCATGCTCGCGGGCAGTCGATGAGACCGCAGGGGGCCTTAGGTGAACAATCTGCAAAGTCTATACCCGCAACGCGGGGCGCACAATCGCGGCAACCGATAGCGCAAGCAAAATCAACAGGTTGCGCTGCAACGCCCGACACTGCGCCACGCCAGGAGCGCCCCTCATGAAGCCGCGACGCGGTGGCTGGGGTTACAGCTCTGGGTCGACCTCCCCGGCATACATGTCCGACTCTTTATAAAGATCATGCACATGCCGCAGCAGCACCATGATCACCGCCGCCACCGGCAACGCCAGCAATACCCCGGTAAAACCGAACAGCTCGCCCCCCGCGAGGATGGCGAAGATCACCGCCACCGGGTGCAAGCCGATGCGGTCACCCACCAGCAACGGAGTCAGCACCATGCCTTCCAGTGCCTGCCCGATGACGAACACCGCGACAATGCCCAGCATCGGGTACAGGTCGCCGCCAAACTGGAACAGCCCGGCCACCAGCGCCGCGCCGATGCCGATGATGAAACCCATGTACGGCACGATGGCCGCCAGGCCGGCGAGCATGCCGATCAGCAGGCCCAGTTCCAGGCCCACCAGCATCAGCCCCACCGAATAGATGATGCCCAACGCCACCATCACCAGCAGCTGCCCGCGAACGAAGGCCCCCAGTACTTCATGGCACTCGCCAGCCAGGCCGACTATCTGGGGTTCGTGTTGGCGGGGCAACAGGCTGCGCAGTTTGGCCATCATCAGGTCCCAGTCCCGCAGCAGGTAGAAGCCCACGACCGGAATCATCACCATGTTGGCCAGCCAGGCGATCAGCGCCAGGCTCGAAGCGGTCGCCTGCGACAACACCACCCCGACAATGTCGGTGGTCTGGCCCATGTGCTCGCTGATAGCCGACTTGATCTTGTCGAACTTCCAGAAACCATCGGCCAGGCCAAGCCGCTGCTGCACCCACGGCAAGGCCACGTGCTGCAACCAGTCAAGCATCTGCGGCGCCAGCTCGTACAAGCGCACCAGCTGCTTGGCCAGCATCGGCACCAGCACCAGCAACAACGCCATGAACAGCAAGGTGAACAGCGCGAACACCACCACCACACCCCATGTCCGCGACAGCCCGCGGCGCTCCAGCCAATCAACCAGCGGGTCGGCCAGGTAGGCCAGCAGAATACCGATCAGAAAGGGCGTGAGAATGTTGTGCAAGCTATAGAGCAGCACGACAACCAGTAGTATGGCGCCGAGCCAGATCCAGCGACGCAGGTCAGTCAATGTCAGTACTCCTTACCAACGAAAACGCAGGCCGTCGAACGGCGGGGGTGTAGGTTGAGGCTCGGTAGCCGGGGCCTGGCCACCCGTAGGCACCGGCGTGGCCGGTACTGCGGCGGTTTGTTCCACCGGCAGCTCCTGCAACTTGGCCAGGCCCAGCTGGGCACGCAATTGCTCACGGTTGCCGGTCACGCCGTAGGTCAGGGTGGTGCCATCAGCCAACTGCAAGCGTGGGCCATAGGGTTCCAGCACCCGAGCCAACTCGGCGTAGCGCTGCAGGTTCATCCCCTGCACCTGCACCTGCAACTGGCTGCTGGCCCCCGGCCGGGTGACATAACGCGGTGCAAGGCGGTTGCCCACCGCCAGCATCACGGCATCAGCCAGTGCGGCCTGGTCGGTGCCCTCGGCAGTGCCCTGCTCGCGCTGGTCACCCAGCCACAGTTGCCATTTACCTTGCCACTTGCCATCGGCTTCCTGGGCATGCACCGCCAGCATGGCGTCGGCGCCGTAACGCTCGGCGGCCTCGCGCAGCGGCGCCGGGTCGCTGCCTTCGAGTTGCTTGGCATTGGCCACCAATTGCTCCTGCAGGTCGGCCAGCGGCAGGCGCAGCGGCAAACCGCGGTGCTGGGCGGCACGCCGCAGTGGCTGGGCACTGGGCTGGCCATCACCGACCAGGCTGCTGCCTTCGACACTGTCATTGAGCCACCAGCTGAGGATCGACGGCCGGTTGCTCCCCCACAAGGCCAGGCCAGCCTTGCGCAGTGCGCGCTCGGTACTGCCCGGGTCGAACTCGACCACAACCGATTCCGGCGGGCCCGCCTCGGTGCCGACCTGGTTGATGATTTGCTGCGGGTCTTTGCGCAGGCCCGCCAACCCTGGGCTTTGCACCGCCTTGGGGTCACCGGTCAGGCGCAGGATGAGGGTTTCGAGGGCCTTGCCGGTAGCGGCTGTACGCGCTTCGGCGCCCTGCCCCGCAAACGGTTCGTGCACCTGGTAAAGGTCGGAGACGTTTTCAGCCATGGCGGCGGCCGACACAAGGGCCAGGCAACCGGCTGCCAGAATAGAGATCAAGCGCATCGAGGATTCCGTCCAGTCGTGCTTCAAGCCGTGAGCTTCACGCTACAAGCTTAATGCAGCGCCAACGCGGCGCTGCATTTTCTTGCGGCCTGAGGCTCGCTGGTTGCAGCTTATACATATGCAACCCCATCAACCACCCCGGGCCATTTTTCAGCAATTTACCGGCCTGCCCGTCGGCCTGAGGATGGCCGCTGCCCGGCAACCCTGATAAAATCGCGCGCCTTCACAGACCACTGACGTTTCAGGCAGCCGTCGCTCACCCGCCGGCCTTGGCCGCCATGGTCGTTTTTAAGAATCCCTCCCTCCTAAAGGCCTGGATCAATGAGCAAGCAACCCTCCCTGAGCTACAAGGACGCCGGTGTAGACATCGACGCCGGCGAAGCACTGGTCGAACGCATCAAGGGCGTGGCAAAACGCACCGCACGCCCTGAAGTCATGGGTGGCCTGGGCGGCTTCGGCGCCCTTTGCGAGATCCCGGCCGGCTACAAGCAGCCGGTGCTGGTCTCCGGCACCGACGGCGTCGGCACCAAGCTGCGCCTGGCGCTGAACCTCAACAAGCATGACAGCATCGGCCAGGACCTGGTCGCCATGTGCGTCAACGACCTGGTGGTGTGCGGCGCCGAGCCGCTGTTCTTCCTCGACTACTACGCCACCGGCAAGCTCAATGTCGACGTGGCTGCCACCGTGGTCACCGGCATCGGTGCCGGTTGCGAACTGGCCGGCTGCTCGCTGGTCGGTGGTGAAACCGCCGAAATGCCTGGCATGTACGAAGGCGAAGACTACGACCTGGCCGGTTTCTGCGTGGGCGTGGTGGAAAAGGCCGACATCATCGACGGTTCCAAGGTTGCCACCGGCGATGCACTGATCGCCCTGCCGTCCTCCGGCCCGCACTCCAACGGCTACTCGCTGATCCGCAAGATCCTCGAAGTGTCGGCCACCGACATCGAGAACACCCAGCTGGGCGGCACCCCGCTGACCGACCTGCTGATGGCCCCGACCCGCATCTACGTCAAGCCGCTGCTGCAGCTGATCAAGAACACTGGCGCAGTCAAAGCCATGGCCCACATCACCGGTGGCGGCCTGCTCGACAACATCCCGCGCGTACTGCCGAAAAACGCCCAGGCCGTGGTAGACGTGGCCAGCTGGCAGCGCCCGGCGGTGTTCGACTTCCTGCAGGAAAAAGGCAACGTCGACGAGCACGAAATGCACCGCGTGCTGAACTGTGGCGTTGGCATGGTCATCTGCGTCGCCCAAGACCAGGTCGAAGCGGCCCTGAACGAACTGCGCGCCGCCGGTGAACAGCCATGGGTCATCGGCCACATCGCCGAAGCCGCCGAAGGCGCCGCCCAGGTCGAGCTGCAGAACCTCAAGGCACACTGATGCCGAGCAAGACCTGCAATGTAGTGGTACTGCTGTCGGGTTCCGGCAGCAACCTGCAAGCCATGATCGACAGTTGCCAAGGCCAGGACAGCCCGGTGCGCATTCGTGCGGTGGTCTCCAACCGCGCCGATGCCTTCGGCCTGCAACGCGCCGCAGCCGCCGGCATTGAAAGCGCCGTGCTTGACCACACCCGGTTCGACGGCCGTGAAGCCTTCGATGCAGCGCTGATGGCGCGCATCGACGGCTTTGCCCCGGACTTGGTAGTGCTGGCCGGGTTCATGCGCATCCTCAGTGGCGACTTCGTGCGCCACTATCAGGGCCGCCTGCTCAACATCCACCCGTCGTTGCTGCCCAAGTACAAAGGCCTGCATACCCACCGCCGGGCGCTGGAGGCAGGCGACGCCGAGCATGGCTGCAGCGTACACTTCGTGACTGAGGAACTCGATGGCGGCCCACTGGTCGTACAGGCAGTAGTGCCGGTGGCGCCAGACGACACCGTCGAAAGCCTGGCCCAGCGGGTTCACCAGCAGGAACACCTGATCTACCCGCTGGCAGTGCGCTGGTTTGCCGAAGGCCGCTTGCGCCTTGCTGAACAGGGTGCATTACTGGACGGCCAGCCGCTGGCGGCCAGCGGTCACTTGATTCGATCCTAGGAGAAACTATGCGTCGTGCCCTGCTCTTGGCTCTTGCCGTGCTCGCCCTGCCGCTCCAGGCAGCTGATCTGAAGCCCTTCTCGGCCAGCTACACCGCCGACTGGAAGCAGCTGCCCATGAGCGGCACCGCCGAGCGCAGCCTGGTCAAAAATGCCAACGGTACCTGGGACCTTAACTTCAAGGCTTCCATGATGATCGCCAGCCTGACCGAGCAAAGCACCCTGCGCCTGGAAAACGACACCCTGCTGCCACAGAAGTACCACTTTGAGCGTGGTGGCCTGGGCAAGGCCAAGAAGGTCGACCTGAACTTCGACTGGAACACCAAGAAAATCACCGGTAGCGACCGGGGCGACGCCATTACCCTGCCGCTCAACCGCGGGGTACTGGACAAGTCTTCCTACCAGCTGGCCTTGCAGCATGACGTGGCGGCAGGCAAGAAGAGCATGACTTACCAGGTAGTCGTTGGCGACGAGATCGACAATTACGACTTCCGCGTGCTGGGCACTGAAAAAGTCACCACCAAGACCGGCCAGGTCGATGCGGTGAAGGTCGAGCGCGTGCGCGACCCAAGCCAGAGCAAGCGTATCACCGAGCTGTGGTTTGCCAAGAACTGGGACTACCTGCTGGTGCAACTGCGCCAAGTGGAGACCGATGGCAAGGAGTATGTGATCGTACTGCAGGATGGTACGGTCGATGGCAAGCCGGTGAAGGGTAACTGAGCCCGCGTTGCCAGTGACATCCGATAGCCCCGCCTAGTGCGGGGCTTTTTTGTGCCTGCACAAGGCCGCTCCCACATTTTTTGACCGCGTTCGGCCTTCATGAAACTTGTTTCATGCCCATTTTATTTACTTAGGCTGCTAACAAACCCTATAAAGAAGGTGTGCGACAGAGTGTCGCAGCCCTCTCAAGAAGTGGAGTTTAACGATGACAGTCCAAGTAACCGAACGCGACGAATCGAAAATGTCCCACGAAGGCGTGGCCGCTGGCGTACGCATCTGGGATGTGCACCAGCAAGGTCAACTCGTCGGCATGTTCCACAATGAACACGAGGCCCACCAGTATCGGGCAGAGCTCGAGAACCTGGAAAACCAGCGCACCACGCAATGACCCCATTCGTCATGAAAAACCCCGCCGAAGCGGGGTTTTTCGTTTTTACCACATCAGATCGTCAGGGATCTTGTAGGCCGCGTACGGGTCATCTTCGTCCGCTTCCTCAACATGGGTGTTCAGCAACAGGATACGGCTGGGGTCGCGTTCCTGGATCTTCACCGCTGCTTCGCGCGGGATCACCTCGTAACCGCCGGCATGGGCCACCACCGCCAACGAACCGTTGCTCAGCTTGGTACGCATCAGCGCGTTGACGGCGATACGCTTGACCTTCTTGTCGTCAACGAAGTTGTAATAGTCCTCTGTGCTCAGCTTGGGCAGGCGCGTGGCTTCGATCAGTTGCTTGATCTGTGCGGCACGGGCCTTCTGCTCCGCCTTTTCCTGCTGCTGGCGGTTCAGCTCCTGGTCGCGCTTGACCTTTTCGGCCATGGCTTCCTTGGCCAGACGCTGCTGGCTGTCGTCGACGTCGACCTGGCCTTTGTGCTCCATGCGCTTCTGTTTCTTTTCAGCTTTGTTGGTCTGCGAGACCTGTTTCTGGTTGACCAGACCGGCTTTGAGCAATTGGTCGCGAAGGGAAAGGCTCATGAATGTTCACTCACTTATGCAACAGCTCAGCCGCAGCTGGGCAGGTTCTTTTCCTGACGCTTGGCTTCGCCCCACAGGGCGTCCAGCTCGTCAAGGTTACACGCTTCAATAGGGCGACCGCTGTCGCGCAATGCCTGTTCGATAAAGCGGAAACGCCGCTCGAACTTGCGATTGGCGCGGCGCAGGGCATGTTCCGGATCTAGCTTGAGGTGGCGCGCCAGGTTCACGGCCGCGAACAGCAGGTCACCGACCTCATCTTCGAGCGCATCGGCATCGCCATCGGCCATGGCCTGTAGCACTTCGTCCAGTTCTTCACGGACCTTGTCCAGCACCGGCAGCGCTGCAGGCCAGTCGAAGCCGACCGTGGCCGCACGCTTTTGCAGTTTGGCCGCCCGCGACAGCGCCGGCAAGGTCGTGGGTACGTCGTCGAGCAGGGACAACTGCTCAGGCAGGCTTTTTTCCGCCCGTTCCTGGGCCTTGATTTCTTCCCAGCGCGACTTGACCTGGGCCTCGCTCAAGCGGGGGGTGTCCAGCGGCGCATACAGCTCACCCGTGGGGAACACATGCGGGTGGCGCCGAATGAGCTTGCGGGTGATGCTGTCGACCACGCCATCGAACTCGAAACGCCCCTCCTCCCTGGCCAGCTGGCTGTAGTAGACCACCTGGAACAGCAAGTCGCCCAGCTCACCTTGCAGGTGCTCGAAGTCACCGCGCTCGATGGTGTCGGCGACTTCGTAGGCCTCTTCGAGGGTATGCGGGACGATGCTCGCGTAGTTCTGCTGCAGGTCCCATGGGCAACCGTACTGCGGGTCGCGCAGGCGGGCCATGAGGTGCAGCAGGTCTTCGAGGGTGTAGGTCATTCAGGCAGGTCCTTCGGTGGTGGCTTCATCGCGGGCTTGCCCGCTGCCACAGGGTGGATGCAGGTTTCGAAAACTGCACCGTACCTGTGGGAGCGGGCAAGCCCGCGAAGCAGGCGCCGCGATCTCAAGGGGTACGGTTACGCCGCGTCTCGATGATGTTCGGCAACTGCGAGATGCGCCCCAACAACCGCCCCAGCGCGTCCAGGCCTGGAATTTCGATGGTCAGCGACATCAGCGCGGTGTTGTCTTCCTTGTTCGAGCGGGTGTTCACCGCCAGCACGTTGATCTTCTCGTTCAGTAGCACCTGCGACACATCGCGCAGCAACCCCGGGCGGTCGTAGGCACGGATGACGATGTCGACCGGGTAGGTCTGCACCGGTATCGGCCCCCAGCTCACCTGGATCATGCGCTCCGGTTCCTTGCCTGCCAGTTGCAGCACCGAGGCGCAATCCTGGCGGTGAATGCTCACGCCACGGCCTTGCGTGATGTAACCGACGATGGCATCGCCCGGCAGTGGCTGGCAGCAGCCGGCCATCTGCGTCAGCAGGTTGCCAACCCCCTGGATCTGGATGTCGCCACGCTTGCCGGAACGCGGCCCGGCAGGCTTGCGCGGCACCAGTTCGATCTGCTCGATGCGCTCGGGCTCCAGCAACTGCTGGGCAGCGTTGACCAGGTGCGCCAGGCGCAGGTCGCCAGCACCGAGCGAAGCGAACATGTCTTCGGCGGTCTTGACGTTGGTTTTCTCCGCCAGGCGCTCGAAGTCCACCTGCGGCAGGCCCAGGCGGCTGAGCTCCCGTTCGAGCAAGGTCTTGCCGGCGGCCACGTTCTGGTCGCGCGCCTGCAGCTTGAACCAGTGCACGATCTTGGCCCGGGCCCGCGACGTGGTGACATAGCCCAGGTTGGAGTTCAACCAGTCACGGCTCGGGTTGCCGTGCTTGCTGGTGATGATCTCGACCTGCTCGCCCGTCTGCAGGCTGTAGTTCAGCGGCACGATCCGGCCGTTGATCTTGGCGCCGCGGCAGTTGTGGCCGATTTCGGTGTGCACGCGGTAGGCGAAGTCCAGCGGTGTCGCACCCTTGGGCAGGTCGATGGCATGCCCGTCCGGGGTAAACACATAAACCCGGTCCGGCTCGATGTCGACCCGCAGTTGCTCGGCCAGGCCACCGATGTCGCCCAGCTCTTCGTGCCATTCCAGCACCTGGCGCAGCCAGGAGATCTTTTCTTCGTAGTGGTTGGAGCTTGGCTTGACGTCGGTGCCTTTGTAGCGCCAGTGGGCGCACACGCCAAGCTCGGCTTCCTCGTGCATGCCGTGGGTACGGATCTGCACTTCCAGCACCTTGCCCTCAGGCCCGATTACCGCCGTGTGCAACGAGCGATAGCCGTTCTCCTTGGGGTTGGCGATGTAGTCGTCGAACTCTTTGGGGATGTGCCGCCACAAGGTGTGGACGATGCCCAGTGCGGTATAGCAGTCGCGAATTTCCGGCACCAGCACACGCACTGCGCGCACATCGTAGATCTGGCTGAATTCCAGGCCTTTGCGCTTCATCTTGCGCCATATCGAATAAATGTGTTTTGCCCGCCCGCTGATGTCGGCTTTCACCCCGGTGGCCAGCAGTTCGTTCTGCAGCTGGTTCATCACGTCGCTGATGAACCGTTCGCGGTCCAGCCGGCGCTCGTGCAGCAACTTGGCGATCTGTTTGTACTGCTCGGGCTCCAGGTAGCGGAAGGACAAGTCCTCCAGCTCCCACTTGATATGGCCGATACCCAGGCGGTGCGCCAACGGCGCATAGATGTCGAACACCTCACGCGCGACACGCAGGCGTTTCTCATCGTCGGCCGCCTTGACCGCACGGATGGCGCAGGTCCGCTCGGCCAGCTTGATCAGCGCCACGCGTACGTCGTCGACCATGGCCACAAGCATCTTGCGCAGGTTTTCGACCTGCGCCTGCGAGCCCAACACCAGCGACTGCCGCGGGCTGAGGCTGGCGCTGATGGCGGCCATGCGCAGCACGCCGTCGATCAGCTTCGAGACCACCGGCCCAAAGCGCTGGCTGACCTCGGCCAGCGTGACCTTCCCCTCGCGCACCGAACGGTAGATGACCGCGGCCACCAGCGAATCCTGGTCGAGCTTGAGGTCGGCGAGGATTTCGGCAATTTCCAGCCCTGCCTGAAAGCTGGACGTGCCGTCCGCCCAGGAATGCTTGGCGGGGTTGCCCTTTTTTTCGACCTCGTGAGCAAACTCGCAGGCTTCTTTCAGCGCTGCGCGATCCAGTGCCGAATCGACACTTACCACATGATCCAGCCATGCATCGAGATTGATACTGCCGTCCGTGTTGACCGGCTGGTGCACTCTCACCTGTACCATCTTGTTTTACCTTTCCATACAGCGCTGCACTCACGGCGGCGCTGGCGATCACCGTACAGCCACCCTTCCGTGGCGGCCGCACCAAGGGGCCAGTCAGCTAGCCCGCTTCGAATAACGCCATGGCCTCGACATGCGCCGTTTGAGGAAACATGTCGAGAATCCCGGCCCGTGTTAACCGGTACCCCTGGCCGGCCAGCACCTGGGCGTCTCGCGCCAGTGTGGCCGGGTTGCACGATACATAGACCAGCCTGCTGGCCTTGAGGCGGGCGATGCCTTGCACCACCTCGTAAGCACCGTCGCGCGGTGGGTCCAAGAGTACCGCAGAAAAGCCCTCGGCGGCCCATCCGGTGCCGGCCAATGGCTGCGATAAATCGGCCTGAAAAAACCGTGCGTTATGCACATTGTTGTTTCTGGCGTTGGCCGCGGCCCGATCGACCATGGCTTGCACACCTTCCACTGCCACCACTTCACGCGCCTGGCGTGCCAGCGGCAGGGCGAAGTTGCCCAGGCCGCAGAACAGGTCGAGCACCCGCTCATCGGCCTGCGGCGCAAGCCAGGCCAGCGCCTGCTCGATCATCGCCGTATTGACCTGGGCGTTGACCTGCACGAAGTCGCCAGGGCGCCAGGCCAGCTCAAGCTGCCACGGCGCCAGGGCAAAGCCCAATGGCGCCGCAGGTTCGACGGGCGCCGGTTCACCTTCGCCTTGCAGCCATAACTGCGCGTTGGCCTGCTCGCAGAACGCCTGCAACCGGGCCAGGTCCTGCGCCGGCAATGGCGCCACATGGCGGACCAGCAGCGCTTCGGCAGAGCCGCTGAACAGCTCCACATGGCCCAGGGCCTGCGGTTTTTCCAGCGAACGCAGCACGGTCGGCAGGTGGCGCAGAATCGACTGCAAGGGCTGTACCAGCACCGGGCAATCGTCGATGGCGATGATGTCCTGGCTGGCTTCGGCACGGAAGCCGACCTGCAGCTGGCGCGCCTTGACGTCCCAGCGCACTGCCACGCGAGCACGGCGCCGGTAGCCGAACGCCGGCCCGCTGAGCGGCGGCGCCCAGGCGTCGGGCTGCACACCGGCCACCCGTTGCAGTTGTTCGGCCAAGGTCCGCTGCTTCAACGCCAGTTGCGCCTCGTGCGGCAGGTGCTGCAGGGTGCAGCCACCACAGCGGCTATAGTGCCGACAGGGCGCTTCACGGCGCTCGGGGCTGGCCTGCAGCACACGCTCCAGGCGGGCCTCGACCACCTTGCCGCGTGCATTGAGCACCCGCGCTTCCACGGCCTCACCGGCCAGGGCGCCACTGACGAACCAGGTACGCCCTTCATGGAAGGCAATGCCGCGGCCGTCGCCGGCCAGGCGCTCGATGTCCAGGCGCTGCTTCTTGCCCACGGGGACCTGGGGGCTGCGGCTACCGCCGGCCGGCTGGAAGCGCAGGCCGCTGTTGGTTTTTTTCTTGGTCATTTAACTGGGATCGAACAGGCCGGTGGACAGGTAACGGTCACCGCGGTCGCAAATGATCGCCACCATTACTGCATGCTCCACCTCACGGGACAGGCGCAGCATGGCGGCAACCGCACCACCGGAAGACACGCCGCAGAAAATGCCCTCTTCGCGGGCAAGGCGGCGGGTGGTGTCTTCGGCTTCCTGCTGCGACATGTCGACCACGCGGTCTACGCGCGTGGCGTCGAAGATCTTTGGCAGGTACTCCTGCGGCCAACGGCGGATACCCGGGATGGCCGAACCTTCCATCGGTTGCAGGCCGATGATCTGCACGGCCGGGTTTTGCTCCTTGAGGTACTGCGAGCAGCCCATGATGGTGCCGGTGGTCCCCATGGAGCTGACGAAATGGGTGACGCTGCCCTGTGTCTGCTGCCAGATTTCCGGGCCGGTGCTGTTGTAGTGGGCCACCGGGTTGTCACCGTTGGCGAACTGGTCCAGCACCAGGCCGCGGCCTTCACGCTGCAGCTTGTCGGCCAAGTCGCGGGCACCTTCCATGCCCTCTTCCTTGGTCACCAGAATCAGCTCGGCGCCGTAGGCGGTCATGGCCGCCTTGCGCTCAGCGGTGGAGTTGTCCGGCATGATCAGGATCATCTTGTAGCCCTTGATCGCCGCCGCCATCGCCAAGGCGATGCCGGTGTTGCCGGAGGTGGCTTCGATCAGGGTGTCACCGGGCTTGATCTGGCCACGCAGTTCGGCGCGGGTGATCATCGACAGGGCCGGGCGGTCCTTCACCGAGCCGGCGGGATTGTTACCTTCGAGCTTGAGCAGGAGGGTATTGCTGGTTTGGCCAGCAATGCGCTGCAGGCGAACCAGTGGCGTATTGCCGACGCAATCGGCGATGGTTGGGTACTGCGAGGTCATGGTGTATTTCACAATCCGGACGGCAGGGGCGCCTATCATACCGGCAAACCCTTCCCCGCCATATCACGCAATCTGTAGTGGATATAGCTACAGGCTATATGATGGGGGCTGCTGCACCGGCAACCTCATGCACAGGCGTAACCCGCGCTTGCCGTTCTGCGCCCACAGCGTGCCACCCTGGCGCTGGATGGCGCTGCGGGCAATGCTCAGCCCCAGGCCAAAGCCACCCATGCCGGGCCGCGAACCTTCCAGGCGCAAGAACGGCGCGAAAATCCGCTCCAGCTCATCGTCGCCCACGCCACCGCCCTCGTCTTCCAGCCACAGGCACCAGTAGCCACCTTCGCGCTGCCCACCCAAGCGCACGACACCGTCGGCCGGCGAATACCGAATGGCATTGCGCAGCAGGTTCTCCAGCGCCTGGGCCAAGTGGTTGAGGTTACCCTGCACCCAGCAACCGTCTGGTACCTCGCAACGCAGCCGCGTGGGCGCCCAGCCACTTTCATAGCAGGCATTCTCGGCCAGCAGGTCCCACAAGGCGTGAACCTCGATCGGCTCCAGGTTCATCGGCGCACGCTCGGCGTCCTGCCAGGCCAGTTGCAGGGTTGCCTCGACCAGTTGCTGCATGCCGTCCAGTTCCCGGCCGAGGCGCTCGCGCAGGCGTTGCAGATCGGTTTCCCCGTCGCAAGCCACGCGCAAACGGCTCAGGGGGGTGCGCATTTCATGGGACAAGTCGCGCAGCAGCTGTTGTTGCAGGGTGACGGTGCCCTGTAGCCGCTCGGCCATCTGGTCGAAGGCGCGGGCCAGTTCCCCCAGCTCGTCGTGCCGGGCGATGAGCCGCGAATCAAGGCGAGCCGAAAGCTGGTCGGCACGCCAGGCCCGGGCCTGCTCGCGCAGTTGGTTCAACGGCACGATCAGCATGCGGTACAGGCCCACGCACAGCAGCAAGGTGAACAGGCCCGGGATGATGCCGTTGGTGATGATGCGCCACAGCACGCGGTGCTGGTCCGGGTTGAAGCGCTTGGGCAGTTCGATCACCAGCATGCCCTGCTCGGGCGCACCGGGGAACGGGATGCGTAGCCACGGCTGCTCGACGCTGCGCCGGCTCATCGGCCAGTCGACCCCACGCAGGCGGGTCAGCCGCTGCATGATCTGCGGGTTGAGGGCCGCGCTGTCGAGCGGTTTCAGGTTGATATCGAGCACACCCACCCAGCCATGTTCACGCTGGTGCATCGCCGCCACCCACTGGTCCAGCCCGGCCCGACCACCGCTGCGCCAGGCCTGCTCGGCCTCGCTGGCATAGCCGCGCAAGGTCTGGCGCGCCGGCTCCGACAAGAAGGCGTTCTGCAGCTCCATGCGCTGGCCCCAGGTGTAGCTGAGGCCGATCATCAGTAGGCAGAAGCCGACCAGCAGGATGGCCAGTTTCCAGAACAGCGAATGGCGGTCGAGCATGCTATTGCGCCTCACCCACGCCGAACACGTAGCCCTTGCCCCATACGGTGCGGATCTGCAACCCCTGATAACCGATGCCCTTGAGCTTGCGGCGGATCTGGCTGACATGCATGTCCAGGCTGCGGTCGTGCCGCGAATAGCCGCGTTGCAACACCTGCTGGTACAGGAACGCCTTGCTCAGCACTTCCTCCTGGTTGCGGTAAAGGGTGTCGAGCAGGCGAAACTCGCTGGGGGTCAGCCCGGCCAGACGGCCATCAAGGCGCACATCGCACAGGCCCTCGTCGAAGTGCAGCGCGCCCGCCTCTGCCGGCGGCTGCGGCGCCTGGTAGCGGCGTTCGAGCGCTACACGGCGCAGGATCGCTTCAATGCGCACTTGCAGCTCAGCCATGCTGAAGGGTTTGGGCAGGTAGTCGTCGGCCCCGCGCTGAAAGCCGCTGATGCGGTCTGCCTCGGCGCCCAGCGCCGACATCAGAATCACCGGTGTGGTACTGCGCTGGCGCAACTGGGCCAGCGCATCCAGACCATTCAACCCAGGCAGCAGAATATCCATGAGCACCACGTCGAAGACCTGGCGGCCTGCCGTTTCCAGGCCCTCCAGGCCACTGCGGCACCAGGTGACGTGGAAGCCACCGCGCTGCAGCTCTTCATGCAGGTAGGCGCCCAGCACCGGGTCGTCCTCGATGGCGAGGACACTGGAGTTGTGAATAGCTACAGGACTCATTGGCAACTGCCATGCATTCTCAATTACGCGATTATTGTGTATGTGCGCCCTGCCAGGCAACCGCGATACGACCCGTGCCGCAGGATCGGCGCAAAACACCGACTAAACAGATGCAATGGCGTGCCAGGCAGAGTAACGTCGCGTCTTGGCCGTCACCCACTGACGGTGGCCAGGCACATCACAGGAGGCGAGTGTGCTCGATCGTTTGGGAATCCGCAGCCGGGTCCTGCTGCTGGCACTGTTACCGGCAGGCCTGATGGCGCTGGTGCTGGGCAGTTATTTCACCTGGCTGCAACAAAACGACCTGCGCACCCAGTTACTGCAGCGCGGCAAGATGATCGCCGAACAGCTGGCGCCGCTGGCCGCCCCGGCCATGGCCCGGTTGGCGCCTGCGCAGCTGGAGCGCATCGCCGCGCAAACCCTGGAGCAGAGCGACGTGCGCTCGGTTGCCTTCCTGGCGCCGGACCGCACGCGCCTGGCCCATGCCGGGCCGAGCATGCTCAACCAGCCACCCAGCGGCGGCACCGGCACCCAGTTGCTGCAGCGCAGCGGCAATGACGCCACCCGCTACCTGATGCCCGTGTTCGGCCACCACCGGGACCTGGCCACCGAGGCCGTGCCTGCCGAAGCCGAGCGGCTGCTGGGCTGGGTCGAGATCGAGCTGTCCCACGATGGCACCCTGCTGCGCGGCTACCGCAACCTGTTCACCAGCCTGTTGCTGATCCTCGCCTGCCTGGTGCTCAGCGGCCTGCTGGCATTGCGCATGAGCCGCTCGATCAACGACCCCATCGAACGTATCAAGCACGCGGTCAACCAGCTCAAGGACGGCCACCTCGAAGAGCGCCTGCCGACCATGGGCAGCCATGAGCTGGACGAACTGGCGCGCGGCATCAACCGCATGGCCGAAACCCTGCACAACGCCCATGAAGAACTGCAGCACAGCATCGACCAGGCCACCGAAGACGTGCGCCAGAACCTGGAAACCATCGAAATCCAGAACATCGAGCTGGACATGGCGCGCAAGGAGGCACTGGAGGCCAGCCGCATCAAGTCGGAGTTCCTGGCCAACATGAGCCATGAGATCCGCACCCCGCTCAACGGCATTCTCGGCTTTACCCACCTGCTGCAGAAAAGCGAGATGACCCCGCGCCAGCTGGACTACCTGAGCACCATCGAAAAGTCTGCCGACAACCTGCTGGGCATCATCAACGAAATTCTCGATTTCTCCAAGATCGAGGCCGGCAAGCTGGTGCTGGACAGCATCCCGTTCAACCTGCGCGACCTGATCCAGGACACCCTGACCATTCTGGCCCCGGCCGCCCATGCCAAGCAGCTGGAACTGCTCAGCCTGGTCTACCGCGACACGCCCACGTCGCTGGTCGGTGACCCGCTGCGGCTCAAGCAAATCCTCACCAACCTGGTCAGCAACGCCATCAAGTTCACCCGCGAGGGCACCATTGTCGTGCGCGCCATGCTCGACGATGAGCATGAGGATCATGCCCAACTGCGCATCAGCGTGCAGGATACCGGCATCGGCCTGTCACCGCAGGACGTGCGTACACTGTTCCAGGCTTTCAGCCAGGCCGATAACTCGCTGGCCCGGCAGCCAGGTGGTACCGGCCTGGGCCTGGTGATTTCCAAGCGCCTGATCGAGCAGATGGGTGGCGAAATCGGCGTCGACAGCACCCCGGGCGAGGGCTCGCAGTTCTGGATCAGCCTGAACCTGCCCAAGGCGCACGACGATATCGAGGAACTACCGCTGCAAGCGCTGCTGGGTCGCCGTGCCGCCATCGTCGATAACCATGAACTGGCCCGGCAGGCCCTGGAGCACCAACTGCAAGACTGTGGCCTGAGTGTCAGCCTGTTCGCCACCTACGACCAGTTGCTGCAAGCCGTGCAGGCCGCCAGCCAGGCCGGGCAGCCATTCGAGCTGGCGGTGCTGGGCGCCAACCTGGGCAACCTGTCGCCAGAACAACTGGGCCGCTACCATCAACAGCTCGAACGCTACCATTGCCAGTGCGTGGTGCTGTGCCCGACCACCGAGCAGGCGCTGTACCACCCCTTCCTGCCCAATGGCCATGGCCAGTTGCTGTCCAAGCCTACCTGCACGCGCAAATTGCGCCGGCTGCTGCTGGAGCTGGTCCAGCCCCGCCGCCTGCAGGGCGAGGTGAACAGCCGCAACGGCCCGCGGCGGCCGAAAATACTGTGTGTCGACGACAACCCTGCGAATTTGCTGCTGGTGCAGACGCTGCTCGAGGACCTGGGTGCCGAAGTACTGGCGGTCGACAATGGCTATGCGGCACTGCAGGCCGTGCAGCAGGAACCCTTCGACCTGGTGCTGATGGATGTGCAGATGCCCGGCATGGACGGCCGCGCCTGTACCGAACAGATTCGCCGCTGGGAAAACACCCAAAGTGGCAACCCATTGCCGATCGTCGCCCTCACCGCCCATGCCATGGCCAACGAGAAACGCGCATTGCTGCACGGCGGCATGGATGACTACCTGACCAAGCCGATCAGTGAACGGCAACTGGCACAGGTGGTGATGAAATGGACCGGTCTCAGCCTGGGCACGCCGCAGCAGGCGCCGGCTGAACCCACCGGCAACGGCGATGAACTCAAGGTGCTCGATCCGCAAGAAGGCCTACGCCTGGCAGCCGGAAAAGCGGACCTTGCCGCCGATATGCTGAACATGCTGCTGGCCTCGCTGGAGGCCGACCGCGAAGCCATCCGCGCCGCGCGCCTGGCCAATGACCATGAGGGCCTGATCGAACAGGTACACCGCCTGAACGGGGCTTCACGCTATTGCGGCGTGCCGCAGTTGCGCGCGGCGTGCCAGCGCAGTGAAACCTTGCTCAAGCAGGACAGCCCGCAGGCCCAGCAGGCACTGGATGAACTGGATGCGGCGATCAGCCGCCTGGCAGCCCAGGCGCGGTCGAGCGCTTGAACTCACTGCCAACAGCTACCCCGGACACGCCCGACAAAGGAACCCTGACCATGCGCGCGCTAGTGTTCAGCAGCCAGCATTACGACCAGGAAAGCTTCACCCGAGCCGCCAGCGGTAACCCCCTGGAGCTGCATTTCCAGCCTGCCCGCCTGAGCCTCGACACCGCAGCGCTGGCCGACGGCTACGAGGTTGTCTGCGCCTTCATCAATGACGAACTGGACGCCCCGGTGCTGCAGCGCCTGGCCGACGGCGGCACGCGCCTGATCGCCCTGCGTTCGGCCGGCTACAACCACGTCGACCTGGCCGCTGCGCAACGCCTGGGCCTGGCCGTGGTGCGCGTACCCGCCTACTCACCGCACGCGGTGGCGGAGCACGCCGTGGCGCTGATCCTGGCGCTCAACCGGCGCCTGCACCGGGCCTACAACCGCACCCGTGAAGGGGACTTTACCCTGCATGGCCTGACCGGCTTCGACCTGCATGGTAAAACGGTTGGAGTCGTGGGTACCGGCCAGATCGGCGCAGCCTTCGCCCGCATCATGGCCGGTTTCGGCTGCCAGTTGCTGGCCTACGACCCCTACCCCAACCCGGAACTGCTGGCCCTCGGCGCGCGCTACCTGCCACTGCCCGAACTGCTACGCGAAGCGCGCATCATCAGCCTGCACTGCCCGTTGACCGAACACACCCGGCACCTGATCAACGCCCGGAGCCTGGCCGAAGTCCAGCATGGCGCCATGCTGATCAACACCGGCCGCGGCGCACTGGTCGACACCCCGGCACTGATCGACGCGCTGAAAAGCGGCCAGCTCGGCTACCTGGGGCTGGATGTCTATGAAGAGGAAGCCCAGCTGTTCTTCGAGGACCGCTCCGACCAGCCGCTGCAAGACGATGTGCTGGCGCGCCTGCTGACCTTCCCAAATGTCATCATCACCGCACATCAGGCGTTCCTGACCCGCGAGGCGCTGGCTGCGATCGCCACTACCACGCTGGACAACATCAACTGCTGGGCGGCAGGCAATCCACAGAATCTGGTCATGGGTTAATGCTAGGATACGCGGCATTTCTGGAGGACCCATGGTCGAGCACGATTTCCGCTATACCCTTTTCAACCCGCAACACACCCTGATCGAGTGCCGCGCCCTGGTGCCAGGCCGCTATCAGGTCACTGGCAACGGCGGTTCGATGCACAAAGGCGATACCCTGCTGGTGACCCTCAAAGGCAGCAAGGACCTGGCCATGCGCCTGACCGTGGAGAGCGTGCGCCACCTGATCAACCCGCGCGGCCAGTGGGTTGCCGTGGCCACTGGCCCAGTGTTCAACGCGCTGGAAATCCTCAACTGGAAGGTTGAGTGCGACAACTGTGACGCCGCCCTGGACTTCGAGTTCGCCGTAGACGCCAAGCTGGGCAAGCAAGCCCGCCAGCCTGCTGCCAGCGCACGTATCGCCGAGCTGGGCTGGGCCAGCCGTGGCGACAAGCATGTGTGCCCGCGTTGCCAGGAGAGCGCCGAGTGAAGAATCTGCTGACCGGCGCGCTGATTGCCACCGGCCTGCTCGGCTGCGCTGCACAACCTTTGAAGTTGCAGCAGGAGCGCAGCTATGTGCTGGAGTGGATTGGTGAGCGCCCGTTGATCGACTACAGCCACCTGACCCTGACCTTGGCCAGCGATGGCCGTGCCTATGGCAATGCCGGGTGCAACCACTGGTTTGCGCCCTACACGCTGGACGGCGAGCATCTGAGCTTCGGCAAGGTCGGCAAGACCCGCAAGCTGTGTGCGCCGGCGCTGATGGAGCAGGAAAAACGCTTCCTGCAGGCGCTGGAAACGGTGCAGCGCTGGGATGTGTCGCCCATCGAGCAACTGCGCTTCTGGCCGGCCGAGGGCAAGCCGCTGCGCTTCTGGCCTGAAGAAGGCTGAGCGCAGCTGCAAGCTGCAAGCTTCAAGCTTCAAGCTTCAAGCTTCAAGAAAAAGCAGATCCTAGCACCGGTCTGCTTTTCTTGTAGCTTGTAGCTTGTAGCTTGTCTCTTGTCGCTTGTCACCCCTGCTTCAGGGCCTTGATCCTGGCCTGCAGCCCTTCGAGGGTCTGTTCGCCCAGCAACTGCTCACGCACCTTGCCCTTGTCATCGATGATGTAGGTTACCGGCAACGCCTCGCTGCGCGGCAGGTCATAGCGCTCGGCCGGGTCCTGGGCCAGTACGGTGAACCCGATGCCCAGGGTTTCGGCGGCCTGCTTCAGGTCCTGGCCCTGCAAACCATCGAAATTCACCCCCACCACCTTGATACCCTCGGCCGCCCACTGCTTGGCCGCGGTATTGAGTTCCGGGATTTCAGTGCGGCACGGGCCGCACCATTCCGCCCAGTAATTGAGCACCAGCCAGTGCCCGTCGATCTGTTCGGCCTTAACCGTATTGCCGTGCTGGTCTACGCCATAATCGGCACCGCAACCACCGAGCATCAGGCTCGCGGTGATGGCCAGTACTGCTGCCAGACGCCTTGCCATGGATCAATCCTTCTCGAGTTTTAAAGCAAACTGGTCAGTCGCTGCGGTTAGAATAGCCGCCACAACCAGCTGGATGCGACCCCACATGACTGACCTCACGCTCTATCATAACCCGCGCTGCTCAAAATCCCGCGGCGCGCTGGAACTGCTCGAAGCCCGTGGCCTAACCCCGGTCATCGTGCGCTACCTCGAGACCCCGCCAGACGCCGCCACGCTCAAGACCTTGCTCGGCAAGCTGGGCCTGGCCCCACGGCAGCTGCTGCGCACGGGTGAGGATGAATACAAGGCATTGAACCTGACCGACCCTGCACTGACCGACGCACAGCTGATCGAGGCCATGGTCCAGCACCCCAAGCTGATCGAGCGGCCGATCCTGGTTGCCGGTGACAAGGCGGTGATCGGTCGCCCGCCGGAAAAAGTGCTGGAGATCCTGCCGTGAGCCAACCCTACATCCTGGTGCTTTACTACAGCCGCCATGGCGCCACCAGCGAAATGGCCAGGCACATCGCCCGCGGCATCGAGCTGGCCGGCATGGAAGCGCGCCTGCGCACGGTGCCGGCGATTTCCACCGAATGCGAAGCCGTGGCCCCGGACATTCCGGCCAGCGGCGCGCTGTACGCCACCCTCGACGACCTGCGCCACTGCGCCGGCCTGGTGCTGGGTAGCCCGACCCGCTTCGGCAACATGGCGGCACCGCTCAAGTACTTCCTCGATGGCACCAGCAGTCTGTGGCTGGGCGGTGAACTGGTAGGCAAGCCCGCCGGTGTGTTCACGTCTACCGCCAGCCTGCACGGTGGCCAGGAAACCACGCTGCTGTCGATGATGCTGCCGCTGATGCACCACGGCATGCTGGTAATGGGCCTGCCCTACAGCGAATCGGCACTGCTGGAAACCCGCGGTGGTGGCACCCCTTATGGCGCCAGCCACCATGCCGGGGCAGACGGCAAGCGTGAACTCGACCCGCACGAGATCGCCCTGTGCCGCGCCCTTGGCCAACGCCTGGCGAGCACCGCCAAGGCCCTGGAGGCCGCGCGTGGCTAGGAAGCCCAAGGTGTTGCCGCCGCTGGCTTGGCTGGCACCGCGCTTGCGCCTGACGCGGGCGCTTAGCCTGGCATTTTTCTTTGGCCTGATTGCCCTGCTGGTGGTGAACAACCTGTGGTTCGCCAACCTGCATGGGGCTCGGGTCGAGGTGATCCTGGCGATCGAACTGGTGCCGCTGCTATTGCTGCTGCCGGGCATGCTGCTGGGCAGCGCCCGGGCGCATGCCTGGACCTGCTTCGTGGTGAATATCTACTTCATCAAGGGCGTGCTGGCAGCCTTCGACCCGGCGCGGGCGGTGTTTGGCTGGGTTGAAGTGCTGGTCAGCCTGGGGCTGTTCATTGCCGGGCTGCTGTATGTGCGCTGGAAGTTCCAGCATGAGCGGCGCATGGCCGGCGAAGGCAGTTGAGTCAAGGGGCTGCCTTGCAGCCCAATCGCCGGCAAGCCAGCGCAGGTCTGCACATGGCTTGAGGCTGATGCGGTCGAGGTGGGAGATTCTATGGTTCCTGGCAAGGGTAGCCGCTGCATCTTCAGTGCCTGTGAGATTGAGCGCCGCCCGCGCGGCGCATCGCGAGCTGCGCTCGCTCCTACGTTTGTTTCGGGCCAGTAACCCCTGTGACAGATGCGCGCGGCCGCCTTGTTCGTACGACGCGATTTTGAGGCATGCGCCAAGGCGTTCGCGCGCAAATCCCACAGAAATAATTGGCCCGAAACAAACGTAGGAGCGAGCGCAGCTCGCGATGCGCCGCGCGGGCGGCGCTCGCTCTAACAGGCGCTGCATACCTTGTGGCAAACACCTGTCAGCCCTGATGCGATCCCCGTGGGAGCTGGCTTGCCGGCGATTGGGCCGCACAGCGGCCCCGGCATGCTCAATGGTTGACGGTATGCGCCAGCATCACCGACAACTGGCACAGCGGCCGCCCGCTTTCGGCGTGCCACTGGTTGAACACCTGCTGCACCAGCGCCAGGTCGCGCTGGCTGGTCGGCTGCTTGTCGATCACTTTTTGGGCAATCAGCGCCGCCGCCATGTCCTCGGTCGGGACAAAGGTATCCTTGCCAACCATGCGCAAGAACCGTGGCGCCGACAAACCGCCGAGCTGGTTGCCATGCTTGGCCAGGTACTTCCACAGCCCGACAATGTCGGTCACCGGCCAGTCGGCAATGAACGCGCCAAAACTGCCATGCACCTTGGCGATGTCCAGCACCATCTGTGCATTGCGTGGCACGCTCTTGAGTTTGCCCAGGTGGCGGATGATGCGCTGATCCTGCATCAGCCGCTCCAGGTGTTCGGCGCCCATCAACACCACTTTTTCCGGGTCGAAGCCGAAAAACACCTGCTCGAAGGCCGGCCACTTGGCATCCACCAGGCTGTGCTTAAGGCCAGCGCGAAATACACGCAGGGCCAAGGTCGACAAGTAGCGGTCGTCGCTGATCTGGCGCAGTTGCGCCGGCGTGCGCGGCTGCGGCAGGAAGGCTTCCAGCGCCTGGGCAGAGCCGAAGCGGTTCAGGCAGTACTCATGCAGCCACTGATAATCGCGCATAGGCCTAGATGTTCACCACGTCCAGGAAGCGCGGCGCCGCGTTTTCATCGATCTTCAGGCTGGTGAAGTCGAACAGGTTGCGGTCGGCCAGCTGCGACGGCGCCACGTTCTGCAATGCACGGAAAATGCTCTCGGTACGGCCCGGGTGCTTGCGCTCCCACTCCACCAGCATGTCCTTGACCACCTGGCGCTGCAGGTTTTCCTGCGAGCCGCACAGGTTGCACGGGATGATCGGGAAGGCCTTCATGTCCGAGTAGGCCTGGATATCCTTCTCGCTGCAGTAGGCCAACGGGCGGATCACCACGTTGCGGCCATCGTCGGCACGCAGCTTCGGCGGCATGCCCTTGAGCGCGCCGTTGAAGAACATGTTGAGGAAGAAGGTTTCGACGATGTCGTCGCGGTGGTGCCCCAGCGCCATCTTGGTCGCACCGATTTCGTCGGCGAAGGTGTACAGCGTGCCGCGGCGCAGGCGCGAGCACAGCGAGCAGGTGGTCTTGCCCTCGGGCACCAGCTCCTTGACCACCGAGTAGGTGTCCTTCTCGACGATGTGGTACTCGACCCCCAGCGCCTTCAGGTACGCCGGCAGCACGTGCTCGGGGAACCCTGGTTGCTTCTGGTCCATGTTCACCGCAACGATCTCGAAGGTGATCGGCGCCACCTTCTGCAGGTGCAACAGAACATCGAGCATGGTGTAGCTGTCCTTGCCGCCGGACAGGCAGACCATGACCTTGTCGCCATCCTCGATCATGTTGTAGTCGGTGATGGCTTCGCCAGCGAGACGACGCAGGCGTTTTTGCAGTTTGTTCTGGTTGACCGAGAGGGTGCCCATAGCGCTTGAATCCGCGAGGTGTGACAAAAGGCGGCTATTTTACGCACAAACGCGCGCGTGCTGTAGGCATTCCGACAAAGACTTCAATGTAATCAACGGGGCGGGCGACAGCGCAATTTGCTCTAAAAAGCACGGTTTGTGCGGGTAACCGCTTCCTATACTGCGACATAAGGCCACATTACCGCTTGCTTCGGTGTTCGGCCTCGGGCCGCTTGCGCTCCATTTGGGGGCGTTTGGCAACATTGAGAGGAGTGACGGCATGATTCATCACGTTGTGGGGCTGTTTACCCATCCCGACCAGGAATGGCGGGAAATCCGTGGCGAAGAAGAATCCATCAGCCACATGTACCTGACGCACACCCTGATCCTTGCGGCGATCCCCGCAGTGTCCGCGTTCATCGGCACCACCCAGGTCGGCTGGGTGATCGGCGACCGGCCAGCCGTGATGCTGACCATGGAGAGTGCCCTGTGGATGAGCATCATGTCATACCTGGCGATGCTGGCAGGCGTGGCGGTAATGGGCGCGTTCATCCACTGGATGGCCCGCACCTACGATGCCAACCCATCCATGGCCCAGTGCATAGCCTTCGCCACCTATACGGCCACCCCATTGTTCATCGGCGGCCTGGCGGCGCTGTACCCGCACTTGTGGCTGGGCATGCTGATCGGCACCGCGGCGGTCTGTTACACGGTGTACCTGCTGTACGTCGGCTTGCCGACCTTCATGAACATACCCGCTGACGAAGGCTTCCTGTTCTCCAGCTCGGTGCTGGCGGTGGGCCTGGTAGTGCTGGTGGCGATCATGGCCGCCACGGTGATCATCTGGGGACTGGGCGTGGGGCCGGTCTACACCAACTAGAACAGACTCGACCAACACCGGGGCATCAACCAGGGGCCGCCGCAAGGCGGCCCTTGGCTGAGCGCTGACCGGTGGCTCGGCACATGGCCCGAGGTTGCGGCATAATGATCGGGTCAGGAGAACCACCCCGCCATGCCCGAGCTGCTCAAGCAACGCGTCGAAACCTGTTACCAGCAAGCCGAAACCTTCTTCAAACGCCAGTTCCCGCGCCCGGAAATCAGCTTCAAGCTGCGCGGGCAAAAAGCCGGCGTCGCCCACCTGCACGAGAACCTGCTGCGTTTCAACCTGCAGTTGTACCGTGACAATCAGGAGGACTTTCTGCGCCAGACGGTCGCGCACGAAGTGGCGCACCTGGTGGCCCACCAATTGTTCGGTGACCGCATCCAGGCCCATGGCGAGGAATGGCAACTGATCATGCGCGGCGTATACGAACTGCCGCCAAACCGCTGCCATAACTACGAGGTGCAACGGCGCGTGGTGACCCGTTACATCTACCGCTGCCCTTGCCCGCAGAGTGACTTCCCGTTTACCGCCCAGCGGCACAAGCTGGTACGCCAGGGCCGCCGTTACCTGTGCAAGCGTTGCCGGGAGATTCTGGTGTACAGCGGCGAGACCCGGGTTGAATAGGCCGGAACAGCCAATGGATAAATGCCTGTCAGTTAAGTAATTTGGGGCCGCTTTGCGACCCTTCGCGGGCACGCCCGCTCCCACTCGTTTGGCGCTGAAATCAAGAAATGCGCGATCACTTGTGGGAGCGGGCGTGCCCGCGAAGGGCTGCAAAGCAGCCCCAGTAACGCTTAACTGACAGGCATTAACCCGAGGGTCGCCTTCTTCGTACCTACCTGCGCCTTATTTCTCGACGAAGGCACGCTCGATCAGGTAGTCGCCCGGCTCGCGCATGCGCGGGGAGATCTTCAGGCCGAAGCTGTCCAGCACTTCGCTGGTCTCGTCGAGCATGCTCGGGCTACCGCAGATCATCGCACGGTCGTCCTGCGGGTTGATCGGCGGCAGGCCGATGTCGCTGAACAGCTTGCCGCTGCGCATCAGGTCGGTCAGGCGGCCCTGGTTCTCGAACGGCTCGCGAGTCACGGTCGGGTAGTAGATCAGTTTTTCGCGCACCGCCTCACCGAAGAACTCGTTCTGTGGCAGGTGCTCGGTGATGAATTCGCGGTAGGCCACTTCGTTCACGTAACGCACGCCGTGCACCAGGATCACTTTTTCGAAGCGCTCGTAGGTTTCCGGGTCCTGGATGACGCTCATGAACGGCGCCAGGCCAGTGCCGGTGCTCAGCAGGTACAGGTGCTTGCCTGGGTTCAGGTCGTCCAGTACCAGCGTGCCGGTAGGCTTCTTGCTGATGATGATCTCATCGCCTTCCTTCAGGTGCTGCAACTGCGAAGTCAGCGGGCCGTCCGGCACCTTGATGCTGAAGAACTCCAGGTGCTCTTCCCAGTTCGGCGAGGCGATGGAGTAGGCACGCATGAGCGGGCGGCCGCTTTCCTGCTGCAGGCCGATCATCACGAACTGACCGTTCTCGAAGCGCAGCCCCGGGTCGCGGGTGCACTTGAAGCTGAACAGGGTGTCGTTCCAGTGGTGCACACTGAGGACACGTTCGTGGTTCATGTTGCTCATCGATGGGGCTCCTGAAGAAAAACGCAGCGCGTGCAGCACGCACAGTTGCGCGATAGTTTAGGGGCAGCGACAATATCTGTTAACTGGATTATCAAGATATGTGTTATCGGTTATATCGATATGCGATTTACACTTCGTCAACTGCAAGTCTTCGTCGCGGTAGCCCAGCACCAGAGCGTCTCTCGCGCCGCTAGCCTGCTGGCCTTGTCGCAATCGGCCGCCAGCACCTCCATCACCGAACTGGAGCGGCAATCGAGCTGCCAACTGTTCGACCGCGCCGGCAAACGCCTGGCCCTCAACGCCCTCGGCCACCAGTTGTTGCCGCAGGCGGTCGCGCTGCTCGACCAGGCCAAGGAAATCGAAGACCTGCTCAATGGCAAGTCCGGTTTCGGCTCACTGGCGGTCGGCGCCACGCTCACCATTGGCAACTACCTGGCCACCCTGTTGATCGGCAGCTACATGCAGACCCACCCTGAGAGCCAGGTGAAGCTGCATGTCCAGAACACCGTGCATATCGTGCAGCAGGTTGCTCATTACGAAATTGATCTGGGTCTGATCGAAGGTGACTGCAACCACCCCGACCTGGAGGTCCAGCCTTGGGTGGAGGACGAACTGGTGGTGTTCTGCGCGCCCCAGCACCCGCTGGCCAAGCTGGGCCGTGCCGATATCGAAAGCCTGTCGCAGGAAGCGTGGATCCTGCGCGAACAAGGCTCGGGGACGCGCCTGACCTTCGACCAGGCCATGCGCCACCACCGCGCCAACCTCAACATCCGCCTGGAACTGGAGCACACCGAGGCGATCAAGCGTGCAGTGGAATCGGGGTTGGGTATCGGCTGCATTTCACGCCTGGCCCTGCGGGACGCCTTTCGCCGTGGCAGCCTGGTACCGGTGGAAACCCCGGAGCTGGACCTGATGCGCCAGTTCTACTTCATCTGGCACAAGCAGAAGTACCAGACGTCGGCCATGCGCGAATTTCTGGAGCTCTGCCGCAACTTCACCGCGGGCTTCACCCGCAGCGACGAAATCGTGTTGCCGCCGATCGCTTAAAGCAGGATCACCCCCCACACCAGCGCCACCATGCTCAGCGCCACCAGCTGTGCGGCGCTGCCCATGTCCTTGGCGTTTTTCGACAGCGGGTGGCGCTCCAGCGAAATGCGATCGATAGCAGCCTCGATCGCAGAGTTGAATAGCTCGACAATCAACCCCAGCAGGCACACGGCGATCATGATCGCTCGCTCTGCACGGCTGACCGGCAGCCAGAACGCCACCGGGATCAGCAGCACGTTGAGCAGCACCAGTTGGCGGAATGCCGCCTCGCCCTTGAAGGCCGCGCGCAGGCCGTCCAGCGAATAGCCAGCGGCGTTGAAGATACGTTTGAGGCCGGTCTGGCCTTTGAATGGCGATGTCATGTGAGTCATTTCACAACAGAAGGCCGGCAGGCTAGACCGGCTCAGGTCAAAAAAGCGTGAAGCCGCACGCGTCAGTGGCTGGCAACTGATTCAAGTTGTTGCAACAGCAGCGCAGCCTGGGTGCGGGTGCGCACCCCCAGTTTACGGAAAATCGCCGTGACGTGGGCCTTGATGGTGGCCTCCGAGACATTCAGCTCATAGGCAATCTGCTTGTTCAGCAGGCCTTCGCAGACCATGGTCAGCACCCGGAACTGCTGCGGCGTGAGGCTGGCCAGGCCTTCACTGGCGGCCTTGGCCTCGGCCGAAACATCGACCTTCTCGAACGCCTGCGGCGGCCACCAGACTTCGCCGTCGAGCACTTTGCGCACCGCATCCTGGATCACTTCCAGCGGGCTGGACTTGGGAATGAAGCCACTGGCGCCAAACTCGCGGGACTTGACCACCACGGCGGCCTCCTCCTGCGCCGAAACCATCACCACGGGAATTTGCGGGTATTGCCCGCGCAGCAGCACCAGCCCGGAAAAACCGTAGGCACCCGGCATGTTCAGGTCGAGGAGCACGAGGTCCCAGTCGGCTTTTTCGCTCAACCGCACCTCCAGCTCGGCAATGCTCGCGACCTCGACCAGGCGAACGTCCGGGCCAAGGCCGAGGGTAACGGCCTGGCGCAGGGCGCCGCGAAACAGCGGGTGGTCATCGGCAATCAGGATTTCGTAAGTGGCCATCGATCTAAGGATCCTGTTCTGTCCCGGGCACTGGGGGTTGCCAAGTGCCCGACGGGGAATCGGCGCCAAGGATGCCGAGCACGGTCAAGGGTGGTCAAGCCAACCGCCTTGCCGCCTCGCCCACCCTGGCTGCCAGCCCTGTCATTATGAACCAAAGCCGGGTGGGTGCCCCTTGGACTATAGGAAGGTATGCAAACGCTGATGGGTCTCGTCCTGCTCGTCCAGCGGCAGGCGCCGCTTGCCACTGAGGTAATGCAGGCTGAATACATCCAGGTAGGCATCCAGTGCCTGCGACGCCAGGCTATCGCCGGCCAGCTCCAGGCACATGGCTGCAACTTCTGCGGTGCAGAAGTGATCATCGCGCTTGGAACGGCGCAGGCGGTAGCGTGACATCTGTTCGGCCTGCAGGCTCAACACCGGGAACCGGTCCAGGTAGGGGCTTTTGCGGAACATCTTGCGCGCCTCGGTCCAAGTGGCATCCAGCAGGATGAACAGCGGGCGCTTGCCCGGCTCACGCACCACCTCGCTGACCACCCGCTGCGGGGCGACGAACTCACCTGGGAAAACGATATAGGGCTGCCAGTGCGGGTCGTCGAGCAGGGCCAGCAGGCGCTCGTCAACCGAGGTGCGCAGCCAGCCGAACGCCGAGGTATCTTCGATCAGGTCGGCAATCAGCCAGCCGGTATTGGTGGGTTTCAGTGGCTCGGTGTCGTGCATCAGCAGACACATGCCGGCGTCGGCCTGCACGCGGGGCTTCCAGGCGCACAGGCAATGGCTGGCAATGACCCGGCAATCCGGGCAACGCTCGGCCCGCGACCCTCGGGCAATGAAAGGCTTGTTGCTGCGGGCCAGGCGCTCGGCACGCAGGCGCGCTACCGCATGGCTCATGCCGGCAGGCCTGTGGAAAGATGGGAAATGGGCACAAGGATGGCTCTGGGAAAACAAGGGCGCCAGTTTACCAGAATCCTTATAATCGGGCTTTCCCGTACCCTTGGGCTACCGCCAGCCCAGGGTTGACGGAACGCCGTCGACCCGCGCATGTCAAAGCGCCAGTCATCGAACCAGGAGATACCCATGCTGCGCCTTATCGCCCCCGCCCTGAGCCTGATGCTCGCCCTGCCCCTGGCAGCCCAGGCGGCTTCCAAACAGGACTACGACCTGAACAAGATGCTGGAAAAGGTCGCCAAAGAGAGCAGCGTCGGCACCCCACGTGCCATCAATGAAGACATCCTCGACCAGGGTTACACCGTGGAAGGCAAGGCGCTGGTCAACCACCTCAGCGTGCGCCAGAGCCACGCCGAGCGCATGCAGGCCAACCCTGCACAGGTGCGCAGCCAATTGGGCGACAGCGTGTGCCGCAACAACGGCTTCCGCAACCTGATGTCCAAGGGCGCGGTGATGGTTTACCGGTTCACCGTCTACAAAACCAACCAGCCGATCATGGACCAGGCCTTCGACAATGCCAGCTGCGTAGCCGGCAACAAGAAGAAGTAAACGCCGCGCCCAGGCTAGACCTGGTTTTCCTCCCGTGCGCGCCAGTGCCCCTCGGCAGCTTCGGCGCGCATCTCGGCCAATAGCGCCTGCACGTAGCGCGACTGGCATTCCAGGCCTGCGAGCCGGCGCTGGCACTCGGCCTCCAGGCTTAGGTGATGTACCTGGGCGGCACGTTCCAATTGCTGGTAGAGCTGCAGGTCCACTTCGATGACCAAGCGATGCATACCGCCACCTCCCGCATCGATACGTTTCGCTTTACCAGTTAACCAAACCCCTGCCGCCATTGGCCACGTGCCGACGGGTGGCGCTGGCAATCCCCCCGGCACGATCGGCCGCCACGGTCTAGATTGAGGTTTAGAGGTATTGGTGCAGAAGGAGACGTTGCATGCCTTACCAATCGAACGAATCGCTGTTCAGCCACTTCCAGGACAACCATATCGACCTGAGCCACATCGACGCCCAATTGCAACTGGTTGCACCCGACAGCCCTAACCTGCCGCTGTACCGTGACATGATGCTGACCATCCTGCGCATGGCCCACGATGACAGTGACCGCTGGAGCGCCAAGATCACCCTGCAGGCCTTGCGCGAACTGGACCAGTCGTTCCGCACCCTGCAGCGCTACAAGGGCCGCCGCAAGGTGACCGTGTTCGGCTCGGCGCGTACGCCGCTGGAACACCCGATGTATGCACTGGCCCGTGAACTGGGCGCTACCCTGGCGCGCTCGGACCTGATGGTCATCACCGGCGCAGGCGGCGGCATCATGGCTGCAGCCCACGAAGGCGCCGGCAGCGCCCACAGCCTGGGCTTCAACATCACCCTGCCTTTTGAACAGCATGCCAACCCTACGGTGGACGGCACCGACAAGCTGCTGCCTTTCCACTTCTTCTTCATCCGCAAACTGTTCTTCGTCAAGGAGGCCGACGCCCTGGTGCTGTGCCCGGGCGGCTTCGGCACCCTCGATGAGGCGCTGGAAGTGCTGACCCTGATCCAGACCGGCAAAAGCCCGCTGGTCCCCGTGGTATTGCTGGACTCACCGGGCGGTAGCTTCTGGCGTGATTGCCTGGGCTTCATCAGCCGCCAACTGGAGGACAACCATTACATTCAGCCCAGCGACCTGAAGCTGGTGCGCCTGGTGCACAGTGCCGAGGAGGCGGTGGAGGAAATCAACCAGTTCTACCGCAACTATCACTCCAGCCGCTGGTTGAACAGCCAGTTCGTGATCCGCATGCATCACGCCCTGAGCGAGGCGGCGCTGTCTGACATCGAGGAAGGCTTTGCTGACCTGCGCCTGAGCGGCAAGTACCACCAGCAAGCAGACAGCAGCGCCGAACATGAGTTGGGGGACTACAGCCACCTGACCCGTTTGTCGTTCGCCTTCAATGGCCGAAACCAAGGGCGCCTGCGCGAACTGGTGGACTTCATCAACCTGCCGGAGAACTGGGCCAAGCCACAGCCCATGCATACCACGCAGCGGGCCAGGGAGGCGTTGAAGGCCAGCTGATCAGGCACTTGGGGGCAGCGCGCTGGAGAGTACCGGCGTTGCCGATGTTCGCGGCTGAGGCCGCTGCTACGGGGATTGTTGCGAGGTCTGCGGCGGCTAGTAATCGTCGAGGTCTCGCCCGCTGAGCAAGCGGCCGATCATGTCCATGGTGAAGCCCCGATAGGCGAGAAAACGGGTTTGCTGGGCGCGGCTGCGTGGGTCCTGCGGGCGTTGCCCGGCGAACTTGCGCTGCCATACATCCCGCATACGTTCGGCCCAATCCACGCCGCTTTCACGCAGCGCCTGCTCAATGTCGGCGCGCAGCAAACCACGCTGCCCCAGCTCTTCACGAATACGTGCTGGGCCATAGCCAGATCCGGAACGGTAACGAATGAAGCTCTCGAGGTAACGGGCTTCACTCAGCAGACCCTCTTCGGTGAGCCGGTCGAGCTCTGGCTCGATCAGCTCATCGGAGGCACCGCGCTGACGCAACTTGCGCGTCAGCTCGACGCGACCATGCTCACGTCGCGCAAGCAGGTCCATGGCTGTCCGCCGAATGGCGACGGGGGTGTCGAGTACGGCGGACATGTTCAGCTATAAACCACGCGATCAATAACCGGCTTCAGCGTCGGCCATGTCGTCGGCACCCGCTTCGACAGCGGCAGCTTTACCGGCTGCGGCTACAGCGCCAGCGTTCAGCAGCTTCTCACGGATCTGCCTCTCGATCTCGGTACCGATAGCCGGGTTTTCCGCCAGGTACTTGGCCGCGTTGGCTTTACCTTGGCCGATCTTGTTGCCCTGGTAGGCATACCAGGCACCGGACTTCTCGACCAGGCCTTGGGCAACGCCCAAGTCGATGATCTCACCGTTACGGTAGATACCCTTGCCGTAGAGGATCTGGAACTCGGCCTGACGGAACGGAGGCGAGACCTTGTTCTTGACGATCTTGACGCGGGTTTCGCTGCCGACCACCTCGTCGCCTTCCTTGACAGCGCCGGTGCGGCGGATGTCCAGACGCACAGAGGCGTAGAACTTCAGGGCGTTACCACCGGTGGTGGTTTCCGGGCTACCGAACATGACGCCGATCTTCATGCGGATCTGGTTGATGAAGATGACCAGGCAGTTGGCGTTCTTGATGTTACCGGTGATCTTGCGCAGCGCCTGGGACATCAGGCGAGCCTGAAGGCCCACGTGCATGTCGCCCATTTCGCCTTCGATCTCGGCCTTGGGTACCAGCGCGGCCACCGAGTCGACGATGATCACGTCAACTGCGTTGGAACGCACCAGCATGTCGGTGATTTCCAGGGCCTGCTCACCCGTGTCCGGCTGCGAGACCAGCAGGTCGTCGACATTGACGCCCAGCTTGCCGGCATATTCAGGGTCGAGTGCGTGCTCGGCGTCGACGAAGGCGCAGGTGGCGCCATTCTTCTGGGCTTCGGCGATGACCGACAGGGTCAGCGTGGTCTTACCCGACGATTCCGGACCGTAGATTTCGACGATACGGCCCTTTGGCAGACCACCAATGCCCAAGGCAATGTCCAGGCCCAGAGAGCCGGTAGAGATGGCCGGGATAGCCTGGCGCTCGTGGTCGCCCATGCGCATTACCGCGCCTTTACCGAATTGACGTTCGATCTGACCCAGGGCCGCAGCCAAGGCGCGCTTCTTGTTGTCGTCCATTGAAATCCTCACGTGTTCGACGGGCCCTGACGGCCGCAATACCTGTATAAGTAGCCAGTATTATTCCACAGGCTAGCGCTGGCGCAAACCCCTGTCTTCGAATTCCTCGCCAGCAAGCTGTAACAAGCCGTCTAACGCGGCGCTCACCGTCTGTCGGCGCACCGCTTCGCGGTCGCCGTCGAACTGCCGCCGCTGGCTGATCACCCGACTGCCGTCGCCCCAGGCCAGCCACACGGTACCCACGGGTTTGGCCGGCGAGCCGCCATCCGGCCCCGCCACCCCGCTTACCGCCACCGCAAAGCGCGCGCCGCTGGCCGCCTGGGCGCCGCGGACCATGGCCTCGACCACCTCCTGGCTGACCGCCCCCACCTGCCCGAACAGCGCCTCGGGCACCCCCAGCTGGCGGGTTTTCTGGGCGTTGGAGTACGTCACGTAACCGGCCTCGAACCAGGCGGAGCTACCGGGGATGCGTGTGATGGCTTGCGCGATGCCGCCACCCGTGCAGGACTCGGCAGTGGTCACTTGGGCATCCAAACGGCGCAGATGTTCACCCAAACGGGCGGCAAGCAGGGTGATCGGGTCCATGTCGGGCTCCTCCAGGGCGGCCCTCTACCCTACCACCCTGCCGGCAACCTGGCTCAGGAAAACTGCAGCACCGCAGCGGCCTGCGGCGGCCGCCGGCCAGTGTTCCGTGCGTGCCTGCATCTCGCGAAAAAAGCCTGTACCATTGCCGGTTTACCGCCAACCAGATCATCCGCTGTAAGGCCCTGAATGTCTGATCTCTCCGCACACACCCCGATGATGCAACAGTACTGGAAGCTGAAGAATCAGCACCCGGAGCAGTTGATGTTCTACCGCATGGGCGACTTCTACGAGATCTTCTACGAAGATGCGAAAAAAGCCGCCAAACTGCTGGACATCACGCTGACCGCGCGCGGCCAGTCGGCCGGCCAGTCCATCCCCATGTGCGGGATTCCGTTCCATTCGCTGGAAGGTTACCTGGCCAAGCTGGTCAAACTGGGCGAATCGGTGGTGATCTGCGAGCAGATCGGCGACCCGGCGACCAGCAAGGGCCCGGTCGAGCGCCAGGTGGTGCGCATCATCACCCCCGGCACGGTCAGCGATGAAGCCCTGCTCGACGAACGCCGCGACAACCTGATTGCCGCGCTGCTCGGTGACGAGCGCCTGTTCGGCCTGGCCGTACTGGACATCACCAGCGGTAACTTCAGCGTGCAGGAGATCAAGGGCTGGGAAAACCTGCTGGCCGAACTCGAGCGCCTGAACCCGGTCGAGCTGCTGATCCCCGACGACTGGCCACGCGACCTGCCCGCCGAGAAGCGCCCGGGCGCGCGGCGCCGTGCACCGTGGGACTTCGACCGCGACTCAGCGCGCAAGGCCTTGTGCCAGCAGTTCGCAACCAAGGACCTGAAGGGCTTCGGCTGCGACAAGCTGACCCTGGCCATCGGTGCCGCTGGCTGCCTGCTGACCTACGCCAAGGAAACCCAGCGCACGGCGCTGCCGCACCTGCGCAGCCTGCGCCATGAGCGCCTGGACGATACGGTCATCCTCGATGGCGCCAGCCGGCGTAACCTGGAACTGGACATCAACCTGGCCGGCGGGCGCGACAATACCCTGCAATCGGTGGTCGACCGCTGCCAGACGGCCATGGCCAGCCGCCTGCTGAGCCGCTGGCTGAACCGCCCGCTGCGCGACCTCAAGGTACTCCAGGCACGCCAGGACTCGATTCGCTGCCTGCTCGACGGCTACCGTTTCGAAAAGCTGCAGCCACAGCTGAAAGAAATTGGCGACATCGAGCGCATCCTGGCGCGTATCGGCCTGCGTAACGCCCGCCCGCGTGACCTGGCCCGGCTGCGCGACGCCCTGGGCGCGCTGCCCGAGTTGCAGAACGCCATGACCGAGCTCGAAGCGCCGCACCTGGCACGCCTGGCTGCGATCACCGGTACCTACCCCGAGCTGGCCAGCCTGCTGGAACGGGCGATCATCGACAACCCGCCGGCGGTCATCCGCGATGGGGGCGTGCTCAAGGCCGGTTACGACAACGAACTGGACGACCTGCTGGCCATCAGCGAAAACGCCGGGCAGTTCCTGATCGACCTCGAAGCCCGCGAAAAGGCGCGCACCGGCCTGGCCAACCTGAAGGTCGGCTACAACCGGGTGCACGGCTACTTCATCGAGCTGCCGACCAAGCAGGCCGAACAGGCCCCCGGCGACTACATTCGTCGCCAGACCCTCAAAGGTGCCGAACGCTTCATCACGCCGGAGCTGAAGGCCTTCGAGGACAAGGCATTGTCGGCCAAGAGCCGCGCCCTGGCCCGCGAGAAGATGCTCTACGACGCCCTGCTGGAGACCCTGATCAGCCACCTGGCGCCGCTGCAGGACAGCGCTGCCGCCCTGGCCGAACTGGACGTACTCAGCAACCTGGCCGAGCGCGCGCTGAACCTCGACCTGAACTGCCCACGCTTTGTCGACGAGCCCTGCCTGCGGATCGAGCAAGGCCGTCACCCGGTCGTCGAGCAGGTACTGACCACGCCGTTCGTGGCCAACGACCTGGGCCTGGACAACAACACGCGCATGCTGATCATCACCGGCCCGAACATGGGCGGTAAGTCCACCTACATGCGCCAGACCGCCCTGATCGTGCTGCTGGCTCACATCGGTAGTTTCGTACCGGCTGCCAGCTGCGAGCTGTCGCTGGTCGACCGCATCTTCACCCGTATCGGCTCCAGTGACGACCTGGCCGGCGGGCGCTCCACATTCATGGTCGAGATGAGCGAAACCGCCAACATCCTGCACAATGCCACTGACCGCAGCCTGGTGCTGATGGACGAAGTGGGCCGGGGCACCAGCACCTTCGACGGCCTGTCGCTGGCCTGGGCCGCCGCCGAGCGGCTGGCCGAACTGCGCGCTTACACGCTGTTCGCCACCCACTATTTCGAACTCACCGTGCTGCCGGAAAGCGAGCCACTGGTGGCCAACGTGCACCTGAACGCCACCGAGCACAACGAACGCATCGTGTTCCTGCACCACGTACTGCCTGGGCCTGCCAGCCAGAGCTACGGCCTGGCGGTGGCACAACTGGCGGGCGTGCCGGCCGTGGTGATCCAACGTGCCCGCGAACACCTTGGCCGGCTGGAAACCACCAGCCTGCCCCATGAGCAGCCTGTGGCCCAAAAGGCCAAGGACGCGCCGCAGGTGCCGCACCAGAGCGACCTGTTCGCCAGCCTGCCACACCCGGCCATCGAAAAGCTGGGCAAACTGCAGCTGGACGACATGACCCCGCGTCAAGCTATCGAAATGCTATATCAACTAAAGAACCTGTTATAACGGCGCCCATTACAAGCTGGTAGAATCCGCCGCGGTTTGCTGGTGCTGCAGGTTATTAGCCTGGCCTGCAGCCACATGCCCGTAAACCGCGCGGCCCCGAGAGGAAGGGCCGCCGCCGTCGCCTGAGGAGAGAATTAAAAATGACCTTCGTTGTCACCGACAACTGCATCAAATGCAAATACACCGACTGCGTGGAAGTCTGTCCGGTGGACTGCTTCTACGAAGGCCCGAACTTCCTGGTTATCCACCCGGACGAGTGCATCGACTGCGCCCTGTGCGAGCCGGAGTGCCCAGCGCAAGCGATTTTCTCGGAAGACGAAGTGCCCGCGGGCATGGAAAACTTCATCGAGCTGAACGCCGAGTTGGCGGAAATCTGGCCGAACATTACCGAGCGTAAGGATGCCCTGCCAAACGCCGAAGAGTGGGATGGCAAGACTGGCAAGATTGCCGACCTGGAGCGCTGATAGCGCTGAAATGCCAAAAGGCCCTGCGGGGCCTTTTTTTGTGCCGGCAAAACTGCGGACAAAAAAGGGGCGGTTTGACCCGCCCACATTTTTTTCCGTAGTCCCTGCTTGTCCCAAACATCATCCTGATGAAATCGCGTCTTGCGATGTCCTTGGCCTTCATCCTGAAAGCCTGTGCATGTCCCTGTGCACAGTTCGAATACTAGCGGGTTCAACAGCGTGGGCAAGCGCCGGAGTTTGCCGGATATTGCCGGGGAAACATTTACTCACTTGAAGATAACCCTTGTTTTTCAACAGGTTATGAAAAACCAGTATCTGAAAACGACATTGATTTACTGCCGCTCGCTAGAATGGCTTACAGCACGAGTAAGCAAAGGCTTACAGCAGGTGTTAGCGGGGTAGCGCAATACATATTTGACAGGTTTCTTGCCGGGCAGTTCTGAGGCAGCTTTCGCTGTGCTTCAGCGCACAATCGAGTAGGAGGCGGGTTCACACCCGCCGTCCTCTCACACCACCGTGCGTACGGTTCCGTACACGGCGGTTCAGGCTATGCGGCTAAGCCGGTTGATCGTATCCAGTATCGAGACCAGTCCGAGTCGATCCCATAGCTTCTTCGGCAGCGCCTGATTCATATGAGATGCTCCCGAGTTCCACCATGGGCCTCGACCATTAGAGGCTGATTTGCAGGCACGCTCTTCACTTAGACCCAGGCGCATCAGGTTGCGCACCCTCGTAGAGGGCTGCTTCCATTGGCGCCAGATGGCACAGCGGAGTTTGTGCCTGAGCCAGCCATCCAGTTCCTCAAGTGGCCGTTTGCTCTGGCTGAGCTTGAAGTAACCCGCCCAGCCTCGTAATACAGGGTTTATCCGCTCGATGGTATTTGCCATCTTGCGACCCCGTGCACCGCGTAGCAGCTCTGCGAGCCGGTCGCGCAGGCGACCCAGGCTCATCGTTGCCACCCGCAGCCTTGGCTGCTGATGCCAGCTCATCCCATAGCCCAAGTAGTCACACTTCCAGGCTCTCGCGACTCGACTCTTCTTCTGATTCACCGTCAGTTTCAAACGTTGGTTCAGGAAGCGCTCGACACTGACCAGTACTCGCTCGCCAGCCCGAGGACTGCGCACATAAATGTTCGCGTCATCGGCATAGCGCACGAAGCGATGGCCCCGCCGCTCCAGTTCGCGGTCAAATTCATCGAGCAGGATATTCGACAGCAGCGGCGAGAGCGGGCCGCCTTGCGGCGTCCCTTCCTGCCGTGGGCTAACGACACCACCTGACATGACTCCCGCTTCAAGGTAGCGACGGATAAGCCTAAGTACGCACTTATCTTTGACCCGGCACTCGATACAGGCCATGAGGATGTCGTGGTTGACTCGATCGAAGAACTTTTCCAGATCGATTTCCACGCACCACCGATGTCCCGATGCCACATGGGCACGGGCCATCTCGACAGCTTGATGTGTGCTTCTGCCCGGACGGAAGCCATAACTGTAGTCCGAGAACAGTGGGTCGAAGATGAGCGTGAGCTGTTGCTGCAAGGCTTGCTGGATCAAGCGATCCACGACGCTGGGGATTCCCAGTTGCCGTGTGCCGCCCTGCGGCTTGGGAATTTCAACCGCTCGCACTGCTTGTGGATGGTATTCACCGGCCAGTAGCCTGGCCTTGAGGGTTGGCCAATACTGTTTCATGTAGCCCGCCAAGTCAGCGACCGTCATGCCATCGGCACCCGGCGCTCCCTTGTTGCTGACCACGCGTTGATACGCACGTCTGAGGTTGGCCGGTGCAAGCACCCGCTCCATCAGCGTGTCCGGCTCCGCGTTCGTCCACGTCGCTGACGCCGCCGGCACCTTTGCACTGTCAGGCATCACCCTCGGCTTCTGGCCGGGATTCGGGATGACAGTTTCCGCTGTGGGAAATTTCTGCATTACGGCTACCAACGAGACAGTGACGCCTACTAGCGGCATAACCTGTTCGGCCCTTGGTGGCGCGGTTATCCGCCACTTACTACGGCTTCGGCTGACTTCTGCACGCTCATCCCGTCGCCTTTCGACGCGCGGTAGCACAATGGCAAACGTACAGATCTCCCAGGGTAATTCGCGTGACCTTCCTGCTTATGCCTGTCGGATTTACGTCACAGCGTTCCGTGCAAGTATTGGGCTTTGGCGATTGTTGCCGCCTAACCCCGCTGTGCCGCCTGATCCGCTTCCTGTTCGTCAGGCCAGCATTTTGCCTCGGGCTTCCTTCAGATTCGCAGTCGCCCGCGACACCCTTGCCTCCGGCTAACACTTCCCCTTGCCGGGTGTGTAGAGGACTTTCACCTCCAAGTCACCCGCTTGGCCACCACAGCCAAGCAGGTTGCGCTTACGCGCAACGCGCCATGCCTGGCGCACAACAAAAACGCCCCGATGTTATCGGGGCGTTCGTGAGCGACTGCTTTGGCTACTGGAACAAAGACTCGCTGGACAAGCCGTTTTTCTCCAGGATCTCGCGCAGGCGCTTCAGGCCTTCTACCTGAATCTGCCGCACCCGTTCGCGGGTCAGGCCAATCTCCAGCCCAACATCCTCCAGGGTGCTGCTTTCGTGCCCGCGCAGCCCGAAGCGGCGTACCACCACCTCACGCTGCTTGTCGGTCAACTCGCCCAGCCACTGGTCGATACTCTGCGACAGGTCGTCGTCCTGCAGCAGTTCGCAGGGGTCGGTGGGACGGTCGTCGGTCAAGGTATCGAGCAGGGTCTTGTCCGAATCCGGGCCGAGCGAAACGTCTACCGACGACACCCGCTCGTTCAGGCCGAGCATGCGCTTGACCTCGGCAACGGGCTTTTCCAGCAAGGTGGCGATTTCTTCCGGCGAGGGTTCGTGGTCCAGCTTCTGCGTCAACTCGCGCGCAGCGCGCAGGTAGACGTTGAGCTCCTTGACCACGTGGATCGGCAGGCGGATGGTGCGGGTCTGGTTCATGATCGCCCGTTCGATGGTCTGGCGAATCCACCAGGTCGCATAGGTCGAAAAACGGAAACCGCGCTCCGGGTCGAACTTCTCCACCGCACGGATCAGGCCCAGGTTGCCTTCCTCGATCAGGTCGAGCAACGACAGGCCACGGTTGACGTAACGACGGGCAATTTTCACAACCAGGCGAAGGTTGCTTTCGATCATGCGCTTGCGGCCGGCAGGATCACCTTTTTGCGACAGACGCGCAAAATGGACTTCTTCTTCCGGCGACAGCAGTGGCGAGAAACCGATCTCGTTGAGGTACAGCTGGGTGGCGTCTAGCGCCCGGGTGTAATCGATATACTTGTGTTGCTTGAGCGAAGAGCCCGATTTGGCCCTCGTCCGAACCGAAGATACAGCAGGTTCGTCTGACACCACATCCGTTTCCAAAACGATGCCCGTCTCCATCAGGAGGACGTCATCGTCGATGTCAAACTCCGGCACTTCTTTACTGAGAGCCATTGTTATAGTCCTTTGCTGAGTTCGAACTCAGACTCGAGCGGCACCTTTATCCCTGGCAGCGCTTGAGCCTGTCCCCTCTACATCACAGGAACAGGCCGGGTACAACGGTCAACGACGTGGCAGGAACTGGAGCGGATCGACGGGTTTGCCCTGGCGGCGAATCTCGAAATGCAGCTTCACCCGATCAGTGCCCGTGGACCCCATTTCAGCAATCGACTGCCCTGCCTTGACCTGCTGCCCCTCCCGAACCAACAGCCTGCGGTTGTGACCGTAGGCACTGACGTAGGTATCGCTGTGCTTGATGATGATCAGCTCGCCGTAGCCCCTTAATCCACTCCCGGCGTAAACCACTGCACCATCAGACGCAGCAAAAACAGGCTGTCCCAAATCACCGGCGATATCAATGCCTTTATTCAAACTACCGTTTGAAGCAAATTTTCCAATCAGCACCCCATTGGCGGGCCAGGTCCACCCCCCCACCGCGCGCTCTGCGGCAGGCACAGTGGCGACCACCGGCGCGCTGGTGGTGCCAGCCGGGGTAGCGGGTTTGCTGGAACTGGCGGGCGCTGTGACAGGCCGCCGCGTGACCGTGGTGCGGCTTGAAGAGGACGGGCCGGACACCACTGTGGTGCTGCTGCCGGAGCCGCTGCTGAAACGAATCGCTTGGCCCGGGCGGATGGTGTAAGGCGGCGCGATACCATTACGGGCCGCCAGCTCCTTGTAATCCCAGCCATAACGGAAGGCGATGGAGAACAGGGTATCGCCAGGCTTGACGACGTATTGCCCAGAGGTCACCGTCGGGCGCTTGGGCGCACTGCTGTTGCGGTCGACCACGCGCGCGCTGTTGCTGCCGGTGCTCGAGCAACCCACCAGTAGCGTGCCCATGGCCAATGCAATCACCAGAAGCTTGAAGCCCGAACCGTCCTTGCGCTGCCGAATGACTGTGTGACCCACCCGCGCTCCCCTCATGGTGCCGAAAAACGATATGAAGACAAGAAATGCAATATTGTTGCAATTATAACCAAGCGAGCCGGGATTGGCAGGCCGCCGCCAGGCTGTAGCGCAGCGTTACTGCAAGCGATGCGTTTACGCCACGCCCGCCTGATAGACAGGGCGGCGCCGCGAGAATTCGCCGCCCACGCAAAAATACCCCGGGCCGCGCACCAGTGCTGCTCAGGCCAGCGGCCCGTTCAGCAACGGGACAAAACGCACCGCACCGAGTACGCGACGCGAGAAGCCATGCTCTTCGCGGACGATCAGCATCAATTGCTGCGCTTCGCCCGCAGGCCCTACCGGTATGACCAGCCGGCCACCGGGAGCCAGTTGGTCAAGCAGCGCCTGGGGCACTTCCGGTGCCACGGCAGTGACGATAATGCCGTTGTACGGTGCCAGCGCCGGCCAGCCCTCGCACCCGTCGCCCCAGCGGAACACCACGTTGCGCAGGTTCAGCTCCAGTAAACGCTCCTTGGCACGGTCTTGCAGCACCTTGATGCGCTCCACCGAGAATACCCGCTCGACCAACTGCGCCAGCACCGCCGTCTGGTAGCCGGACCCGGTGCCGATCTCCAGCACCTTGTCCAGCGGCCCGGCTTCAAGCAGCAACTCGCTCATGTGGGCAACCATGAATGGCTGCGAGATGGTCTGGTTGTGGCCGATTGGCAGTGCGGTGTCTTCGTAGGCGCGGTGCGCCAGCGCTTCGTCGACGAACAGGTGGCGCGGGGTGCGGCGGATCACGTCGAGCACCTGGGTGTTCGAGACGCCCTCTTCGCACAGGCGCTGGATCAGCCGCTCCCGGGTCCGTTGGGAGGTCATGCCGATGCCCCGCCGCAGCATATCGTCCTCGCGCATCAGAGCAGGCCCTCCAGCCAACCATCGAGCTGCTCGAAGGCATCACTGAAGGTGCGGTCGAGTTGCAGCGGGGTGATCGACACGTAACCCTGCATCACCGCATGGAAGTCGGTGCCTGGGCCGCCGTCCTCGGCATCGCCGGCAACGGCGATCCAGTAGCCTTCCTTGCCGCGCGGGTTGACCACCTTCGTTGGCGCGGCAGCCCGCGCGCGGTGCCCCAGGCGGGTCAGCTGGATGCCGCGGATGTGCGCCAGCGGCAGGTTGGGAATGTTGACGTTGAGCACGGTACGCGGGGGCAGTGCCAGGCGCGACTGCGCCTCGACCAGGCGCCGGGCGATATGCGCAGCGGTCGGCAGGTTGTCGGGCTGGCGCGAGAGCAGCGAGAACGCCAGCGACGTCCCCCCAAGGAAGCGCCCCTCCAGCGCCGCGGCGACCGTACCCGAATACAGTACGTCGTCCCCCAGGTTGGCACCCAGGTTGATCCCCGACACGACCATGTCCGGGGTGTACGGCAACAGCCCGTTGAGCCCCAGGTGCACGCAGTCGGTCGGCGTACCGTTGAGGCTGATGAAGCCGTTGGCCAAGGTCTGCGGGTGCAGGGGCCGGTCCAGCGTCAGCGAACTGCTGGCGCCGCTCTTGTCTTGCTCCGGGGCAATTACCGCGCACTCGGCGTAATCCGCCAGCGCAGCGTGCAGCGCGGCGATCCCGGGTGCGGTAACACCGTCGTCGTTCGAAATCAGAATACGCATGGGCTGTCCGTCTGCCCTGCCGACACCAGATCCACGACTTCACGCACCACCACGGTGGCGAAGCATCCGGCCGGCAGGACGAATTCCAGTTGCAGGATATCAGGCTCGGGATAATGCCACGTAAGGCCGCCAATAGGGAGCCGCAGAATACGCCGTTCGTGATCCATGCCCGCCAGGGCCAGCCACTGGCACAGCGCCGGTTGCTGGTCGCCTACGGCATTTTCCAGCTGCGCGGGCGCGGCGGCGGCGGGCGAACCGCCCGCGCCCCACATCGGGCCAGTCGGGTGCAGGTCGAGAATGGCCAGGCGCGGGTCGGTACATTCCGCTTCACCTGCAGGGAAAAAACTGCGGCTGTCGGTGAACGCCAGCAGATCGCCGACCTGAGCCCGGTTCCAGCTGCCGTCGGCGACACGCGCCGCCAGCACCTGGTTGAACAGGTAGCTGCGCCCGGCCGACAGCAGCCGTGAGCGCGTGTTGCGTTGCTCGGGCAAGGCCTTGCGCGCCGCCCACTCCAGGGCGTCATGGACATTGCCACCGCCGTGACCGAAGCGTTGGCTGCCGAAATAGTTGGGCACGCCGTGTTGCTTGAGCAGTTGCAGCCGCGCATCCAGCGCCTGGTGATCGGCGTTCAGCGCGGTCAGGCGCAAGGTGAAGCCGTTGGCCGAATGCGCACCACGCTGCAGCTTGCGCTGGTGGCGCACCTGCTTGAGCACGCGCAGGGTGGCATCTTCGGCGCGTGACAGGTCCGGGTCGGCCTTGCCTGGCAGGTGCAGGCTGAACCACTGGCGGGTCAGCGCCTGGCGGTCCTTCAGCCCGGCATAGCTGATGCTGCGCACCGGCACGCCTGCGGCGCGGGCCAGGCGGCGGGCGGCTTCTTCGGTATTGAGGTCACGCTTTTCGACCCACAACCACAGGTGCTCGCCCTGGCCCGACAACGGGATATCCAACACCTCGTCGACCTGGAAGTCCTCGGCCACTGCCTTGAGCACGGCGGTGCCCAATACTTCGCCCGATGCACGCGGGCCCAGCAGTTGCAGTTCCGTCATGCTGGCAGCAGCAGGGCAACCGAATGCACGGCAATGCCCTCCTCGCGGCCGCAGAAACCGAGTTTTTCGGTGGTAGTGGCCTTGACGTTGACCTGGTCGAGTTCGACTTGCAGATCTTCGGCGATCAACTGCCGCATGGTGTTAACGTGCGGGGCCATTTTCGGCGCCTGGGCGACGATGGTGGCGTCGACGTTGCCGACCTTCCAGCCCTTGGCGTGGACGATGCCCACCACGTGCCGCAACAGCACGCGGCTGTCGGCACCCTTGAACTGTGGGTCGGTGTCGGGGAAGTGCTTGCCGATGTCACCCAGCGCTGCAGCGCCAAGCAAGGCATCGCTCAGGGCGTGCAGCAGCACGTCGCCGTCGGAATGGGCCAGCAGGCCGAATGTGTGCGGGATACGCACCCCGCCCAAGGTAATGAAATCACCGTCGCAGAAACGATGCACATCGTAGCCGTGGCCAATACGCATAAGAAAACGCCCTGAATGAGTCAGGGCGTGATTCTACCTGCTTTGGCTGCCATTGGGGCTGGAGGTGATCGCCTCAAGATTTTTAGCGCCCATGCGATCGAGCGCCGCCCGCGCGGCGCTCGATCTCACAGCCCCCGAAAAAGCAAAGCCCTACACCCGCCCCAGCGCCACCGCATGGTGGCGCAGGTGCTCTTCGATGAAGCTGGCAATGAAGTAGTAGCTGTGGTCATAGCCTGGCTGCAGGCGCAGGGTCAGCTCGTGGCCACCCTTGCGTGCTGCCTGCTCCAGCGCTTCAGGTTTGAGTTGCTTTTCGAGGAAGTCGTCACGGTCGCCCTGGTCCACCAGCAACGGTGGGCACTCGCCAGCGGCCGTCTCGGCCAGCAGTACGCTGGCATCCCACTCACGCCAGCGCGCGCGGTCGTCACCCAGGTAGCGGCTGAAGGCTTTCTCGCCCCACGGGCAATCCATGGGGTTGCTGATCGGCGAAAACGCCGACACCGAGCGATAACGCCCCGGGTTGCGCAAAGCGCACACCAGCGCACCGTGCCCACCCATGGAATGGCCGCTGATGCTGCGCTCGGCCGAGGCCGGGAAATGCGCCTCGATCAACGCCGGCAGCTCCTCTACCACATAGTCATGCATGCGGTAGTGCTTGGCCCAAGGCTGCTGGGTGGCATTGAGGTAGAAGCCGGCCCCCAGGCCAAAGTCCCAGGCGCCGTCCGGGTCGCCAGGCACCTGCTCGCCACGCGGGCTGGTGTCCGGCGCAACGATGATCAACCCCAGTTCGGCAGCCAGGCGCTGGGCGCCGGCCTTCTGCATGAAGTTTTCGTCGGTACAGGTCAGGCCGCTCAGCCAGTACAGCACCGGCAGCTTGGCACCCTGCTCGGCCTGTGGCGGCAGGTACACGGCGAACACCATGTCGCAACCCAGCACGCTGGAATGGTGCCGGTAGCGCTTGTGCCAGCCGCCGAAGCTTTTCTGGCAAGAGATGTTATCCAGGCTCATGGCGCACCTCAGAAGTGGATGACGCTGCGAATGCTCTTGCCTTCATGCATCAGGTCGAAGGCCTTGTTGATGTCTTCCAGGCCCATGGTGTGGGTGATGAACGTATCCAGCGGAATCTCGCCTTTCTCGGACATTTCCACGTAGCTCGGCAACTCGCTGCGGCCACGCACGCCACCGAACGCAGAGCCACGCCAGACCCGGCCGGTCACCAGCTGGAACGGCCGGGTAGCGATTTCCTGGCCGGCACCGGCCACGCCGATGATCACCGACTCGCCCCACCCTTTGTGGCAGCATTCCAGGGCAGCACGCATCAGTTGCACGTTACCGATACATTCGAAGGAGAAGTCCACGCCACCGTCGGTCAGGTCGACAATCACTTCCTGGATCGGGCGGTCGTAGTCTTTCGGGTTGATGCAGTCGGTGGCGCCCAGTTGACGGGCGATCTCGAACTTGGCCGGGTTGATGTCGATGGCGATGATGCGCGAGGCCTTGGCCTTCACCGCACCGATCACTGCCGACAGGCCGATGCCGCCGAGGCCGAAGATGGCCACGGTGTCACCCGGCTTGACCTTGGCGGTGTTGAGCACGGCACCGATACCGGTAGTCACGCCGCAGCCCAGCAGGCAGACCTTTTCCAGAGGGGCTTCTTTCTGGATCTTGGCCACCGAGATTTCCGGCAACACCGTGTACTCGGAGAAGGTCGAGGTGCCCATGTAGTGGAACAGTTGCTGGCCTTTGTAGGAGAAGCGCGTGGTGCCGTCCGGCATCAGGCCCTTGCCTTGGGTAGCACGGATCGCCTGGCACAGGTTGGTCTTGCCCGACAGGCAGAACTTGCACTTGCCGCATTCCGGGGTGTACAGCGGGATCACGTGGTCGCCCACGGCCAGCGAGGTCACGCCCTCGCCTACGGCTTCGACGATCGCACCGCCTTCATGGCCAAGAATGGATGGGAAGATGCCCTCCGGGTCGGCACCCGACAGGGTGTAGGCGTCGGTGTGGCAGACACCGCTGGCGACCACGCGCAGCAGCACTTCACCGGCCTTGGGCATGGCCACGTCGACTTCGACGATTTCCAGGGGTTTCTTGGCTTCGAAGGCTACAGCAGCACGGGACTTGATCATCGAGTGTCTCCAGACAGGGTGTCAGTTCAGACCACCAGTGTAATTCACTGACTTTTGATGAATAATCCAGGCAAAGACAAAACATTATTGCTGTGCAGGGATAATCATGAACAACCGCTGGGAAGGCATCGATGAATTCGTGGCTGTCGCCGAATCGGGGCAGTTCACGGCTGCCGCCGAGCGCCTGGGGGTTTCGTCGTCACACATCAGCCGGCAGATCGCCCGGCTGGAAGAACGCTTGCAGACCCGCCTGCTGTACCGCAGTACCCGCCGCGTGACCTTGAGTGAAGCCGGGCAGACCTTTCTGCAGCATTGCCAGCGCCTGCAGGATGGCCGTGAAGAAGCCCTGCGCGCCATGGGTGACCTGGCCAGCGAGCCCAAGGGCCTGCTGCGCATGACCTGCGCGGTGGCCTATGGCGAGCGCTTCATCGTGCCGTTGGTCACACGCTTCATGGCGTTGTACCCCCAGTTGCGCGTGGATGTGGAGTTGAACAACCACACCCTTGACCTGCTGCATGAAGGCATGGACCTGGCCATCCGCCTGGGCAGGCTGGCCGATTCGCGACTGGTGGCGACCCGCCTGGCGCCGCGGCGCATGTACCTGTGCGCATCGCCAGCCTATCTGGAGCGTTATGGCCGGCCGCACAGCCTGTCGGAACTGGCGCGGCACAATTGCCTGATCGGCAGCTCGGATGCGTGGGCACTGCAGCAGGACGGCCGCGAGATCAGCCAGCGGGTGCAGGGCAACTGGCGTTGCAACAGTGGTCAGGCGGTTCTGGATGCAGCCTTGCAAGGCATGGGCCTGTGCCAGTTGCCGGACTATTACGTGCTGGAGCACCTGCACAGCGGCGCACTGGTGTCGTTGCTGGAGGGGCACCAACCGCCCAATACCGCGGTTTGGGCGCTGTACCCGCAACAGCGGCACCTGTCGCCGAAGGTGCGGCGGTTGGTGGACTATCTAAAGGAAGGGTTGGCGGGGTTGCCGGAGTATCGCGGGGCCTGATTGCAAAGGGGTCCGCTGCGCGGCCCAATCGCCGGCAAGCCAGCTCCCACAGGGATCGCATCAGGGCTGACAGGTGTTTGTCAGAAGATATCCAGCGCCTGTGAGATCGAGCGCCGCCCGCGCGGCGCAATCGCGAGCTGCGCTCGCTCCTACGTTTGTTTCGGGCCAATTATTCCTGTGGGATTCGCGCGCGAACGCCTTGGTGCATGCCTCAATATCGCGCCGTACAAACAAGGCGGCCGCGCGCGCCTGTCACAGGCGTTACTGGCCCGAAACAAACGTAGGAGCGAGCGCAGCTCGCGATTGCGCCGCGCGGGCGGCGCTCGATCTCACAGGCACTGCATATCTTGTGACAAACACCTATCAGCCCTGATGCGATCCCTGTGGGAGTTGGCTTGCCTGCGAATGGGCCGCGCAGCGGACCCGGCGATCTCAGCGTCGACCTGCCCAGCGCTGGCGCAACCACTCCAGGTCTTCCGGCCGGGTCACCTTGATGTTGTCGCTGCGCCCTTCGACCAGCCGCGGCGCCTGCCCGGACCATTCGATGGCAGAAGCTTCATCGGTTACGACGACATCCGAGACCAAACACTCGGCCAGCGCCCGGTGCAACGCCCCCAGGCGGAACATCTGCGGCGTGTAGGCCTGCCAGATGGTGCTGCGGTCAACGGTGGCGCTGACCCGGCCTTTGCCATCGGCACGTTTGAGCGTGTCGCGCGCCGGCACCGCCAGCAGGCCACCCACCGGGTCATCCGCCAACTCAGCCAGCAGCTTGTCCAGGTCGCTACGCGCCAGGTTGGGCCGCGCAGCATCGTGCACCAGCACCCAGTCGCTGTCCGCCGCCCCTTGGGCATGCAGCAGCAGCAAGGCATTGAGTACCGAATCGGCGCGCTCGCGCCCGCCCGCCGCGCGCTGGATACGCGGGTCGCTGGCACAGCCCAGGGCAGGCCAGTAAGGGTCGTGTTCGGCAATGCTGACCACCACGCCGTTAAGCGTCGGGTGGCCAAGAAAACAGTCGAGGCTGTGCTCGAGAAGGGTCTGCCCTGCCAGCTCCAGATACTGCTTGGGGCGGTCGGCAGCCATGCGGGCGCCTACGCCCGCCGCTGGAATCACGGCCCAGAAGGCCGGTAAGGTATCGATCATTTCTGTGGCAACTGGAAGAGGGTTTCACCCTCCTTGACCATCCCCAATTCATGGCGAGCCCGCTCTTCAACGGTCTCCATGCCTTTTTTCAGCTCCAGCACTTCAGCATCGAGCACGCGATTACGCTCCAGCAGGCGCTCGTTTTCGGCGTGCTGCTCAGCGATCTGCTGCTTCAGCTCGGTCACTTGCGCCAGGCTGCCATTGCCGACCCACAGACGATACTGCAGGCCACCCAGCAGCAGGAGCAGAATAAGGAACACCCAATAGGGACTGCGCATCACGTTATCCAGGTCAAAAAGGCTGCCGCGCATTTTACGGGAGCTCGAATAGCACGAAGCCTGGCCGAGGCCAGGCTTCGTTGACAGAAACCCGTTGGGAAGAAGGAAAGTTCAGTAAGAACGTTCCTACAACTCCGGCTGCTGCCTTTTTACCATCTCTTGCTTAGCCGCGAAACTCGGCACGACCACGGTAAACCGCTTTGGCGCCCAGTTGCTCTTCGATACGCAGCAGTTGGTTGTACTTGGATACGCGGTCGGAACGGCACAGCGAACCGGTCTTGATCTGGCCCGCAGCGGTACCTACGGCCAGGTCGGCAATGGTCGAGTCTTCGGTTTCACCGGAACGGTGCGAAATCACCGCGGTGTAGCCGGCAGCCTTGGCCATCTGGATGGCTTCGAGGGTTTCGGTCAGCGAGCCGATCTGGTTGAACTTGATCAGGATCGAGTTACCGATGCCCTTCTCGATGCCTTCCTTGAGGATCTTGGTGTTGGTCACGAACAGGTCGTCGCCAACCAGCTGAACCTTTTCACCGATCTTGTCAGTGAGGATTTTCCAGCCAGCCCAGTCCGACTCGTCCAGGCCATCTTCGATGGAGATGATCGGGAAGCGCTCGGTCAGGCCTTTGAGGTAGTCTGCGAAACCTTCGGCATCGAAGGACTTGCCTTCGCCGGACAGGCTGTACTTCCCGTCTTCGTAGAATTCGGAAGCGGCGCAGTCCAGTGCCAGGGTCACGTCGGTGCCCAGTTTATAGCCGGCTTTTTCGACGGCTTCGGCGATTGCACCCAAGGCATCTTCGTTGGAGGCCAGGTTAGGGGCGAAGCCACCTTCGTCACCCACGGCAGTGTTCAGGCCACGGGCCTTGAGCACAGCCTTGAGGTGGTGGAAGATTTCGGTGCCCATGCGCAGGCCGTCGGAGAAGGTCTTGGCGCCAACCGGCTGAACCATGAACTCCTGGATGTCGACGTTGTTGTCGGCGTGCTCGCCGCCGTTGATGATGTTCATCATCGGAACCGGCATGGAGTACTGGCCTGGGGTGCCGTTCAGGTTGGCGATGTGCGCGTACAGCGGCAGGTCCTGGTCCTGGGCAGCGGCCTTGGCGGCAGCCAGGGAAACAGCCAGGATGGCGTTGGCGCCCAGCTTGGCCTTGTTCTCGGTACCGTCCAGCTCGATCATGGCGCGGTCCAGGGCCTTCTGGTCAGCCGGGTCCTTGCCCAGCAGCAGGTCGCGGATAGGGCCGTTGATGTTGGCGACAGCCTTCAGCACGCCCTTGCCCAGGTAACGGCTCTTGTCGCCATCACGCAGCTCCAGCGCTTCGCGCGAGCCGGTGGAAGCACCGGACGGCGCGCAAGCGCTGCCGATGATGCCGTTGTCGAGCAGTACATCGGCTTCCACGGTGGGGTTGCCACGCGAGTCGAGAACTTCACGACCTTTGATGTCGACGATTTTTGCCATTGTTGTAAGCACTCCAGAATTGACGAAAACAACGCAGCTTTAGGGAATTCTTGCCTTTCACCAGGCAGGGACGCAGCAGGCAGGCCTGGCAAAAGCAACCCCTGACCGAGTGGTCAGGGGTAGATCGGGGCGTACTTTACCCGAGAAATGAGCCTCGCGCGGACTTAACCGTCGGAAAACTCACCAAAGACCCGAAAAAATCAGGCCTTGTTCTTCTGCGCCAGGGCCGCCTTGACGAAGCCGCTGAACAGCGGATGACCGTCACGCGGGGTGGAGGTGAACTCCGGGTGGAACTGGCAGGCAACGAACCATGGGTGGTCCTTGGACTCGACCACTTCGACCAGCGCGCCGTCTTCGGAACGGCCGGAAACCACCAGGCCGGCGTCAACCAGCTGTGGCAGCAGGTTGTTGTTGACCTCGTAACGGTGGCGGTGGCGCTCGGTGATCACGTCCTTGCCATAGCAATCGTGCACCTTGGAGCCGGCCGCCAGTTGGCAGTCCTGTGCACCCAGACGCATGGTGCCGCCCAGGTCGGAGGCCTCGTCACGGGTTTCGACCGCACCGGTGGCGTCGGCCCACTCGGTGATCAGGCCGACGACCGGGTGGCCGCTGTTGCGGTCGAACTCGGTGGAGTTGGCGTCTTTCCAGCCCATGACGTTACGGGCGAATTCGATCACCGCGACCTGCATGCCCAGGCAGATGCCCAGGTACGGCACCTTGTTCTCACGGGCATATTGAACCGCAGTGATCTTGCCTTCCACGCCGCGCAGGCCGAAACCGCCGGGGACCAGGATGGCATCGGCACCCTCGAGCAGGCTGGTGCCCTGGTTCTCGATGTCTTCCGAGTCGATGTAGCGCAGGTTGACCTTGGTACGGTTGGTGATACCGGCGTGGCTCATCGCTTCGATCAGCGACTTGTACGCATCCAGCAGTTCCATGTACTTGCCGACCATGGCGATGGTCACTTCGTGCTCAGGGTTGAGCTTGGCATCGACCACCTTGTCCCACTCGGACAGGTCGGCACCGTTGCATTGCAGGCCGAAGCGCTCGACGACGAAGTCGTCCAGGCCCTGTGCGTGCAGCACACCCGGGATCTTGTAGATGGTGTCGACGTCTTCCAGCGAAATCACCGCACGCTCTTCAACGTTGGTGAACAGCGCGATCTTGCGGCGCGAGGAAGCATCGACCGGGTGGTCGGAACGGCAGATCAGCACGTCTGGCTGCAGGCCGATGGAGCGCAGTTCCTTGACCGAGTGCTGGGTCGGCTTGGTCTTGGTTTCGCCAGCAGTGGCAATGTACGGGACCAGGGTCAGGTGCATCAGCATCGCGCGCTTGGAACCCACTTCGACGCGCAACTGGCGAATGGCCTCGAGGAATGGCTGCGACTCGATGTCGCCCACGGTACCGCCGATTTCCACCAGGGCCACGTCGGCGTCGCCAGCACCCTTGATGATGCGGCGCTTGATTTCGTCGGTGATGTGCGGAATGACCTGGATGGTCGCGCCCAGGTAATCACCACGGCGCTCCTTGCGCAGCACGTGCTCGTAGATACGGCCGGTGGTGAAGTTGTTGTTCTGGGTCATGGTGGTGCGGATGAACCGCTCGTAGTGGCCCAGGTCGAGGTCGGTCTCGGCGCCATCGTGGGTGACGAACACTTCACCATGCTGGAACGGGCTCATCGTGCCCGGGTCGACGTTGATGTACGGATCCAGCTTGAGCATGGTGACCTTCAGGCCCCGCGCTTCCAGGATGGCCGCCAGGGAAGCCGAGGCAATGCCTTTCCCCAATGAAGAAACAACACCGCCCGTGACGAATATGTAGCGCGTCATGAAAAACCCTAGAAGTCTGCGTTAAGGCGGCCAGCGCCGCCGGAGAAAGCGAAGGAAGGCCGAAGCCCCCGATCACCTGCGTCAATCACAGTGCATCTCGAACAACTGCCGCGTCTGTACAGACCAGGGGTATCCCCGGCATGGAGCTCGCTCGTCATTTCAGAATCAGCCCAGCAAAAAACTGCTTGGTAATCGGCAACTCCTGTGTTTTCGCGGAACCCACAGAAGCTGTATCAAGAAGGGAGGGTAGTCTACCCGAATGTACCCTTCAGCTCAAACCTTGCGCGTTCGTCGGTAACTGCCAGTGCAACTGCCAACCCGCCTGCCCCAGCCCGGGCAAATTGGCCACTGCCAGCAGGCGCTCGCCCTGGTACAGCAAGGGCAGGCGCGCACGCAGGAAATGCGGCACCTGCTGCTCGTTGAGCAGGCGTTTGAGGTCGCGCCGGCCGCGCCCGGGCACCTCCAGTATTTCGCCGCCCTCGCGGTAGCCAACCCGCAGCCCGCCCCCCCCCCCTGCGCCAACAAGCCGCACGCTACCGTTGCCCGGCAGTGGCAACGGCACGCCTGGATCCGGCCAGGCCAGCTGACCGGCGGCTGGCTGCAGCCAGTCGCCACTCAGCCACCAGATGCGCCCTTGGCTACGCTGCAACTGCCCGTCGGTCAGCCGCCACACCGGCTGGGCATCGGCGGCGGCATCGCGCAGGTCTGCCCAACCGGCCCAATGGCGGGTATCGGGCAGCCGCGTGCGTTGGCTCAGCCAGTACTGCAAGGCGTTGCGCTGGCGCGCCGGCGACAGCGCCATCAGGGTAGCCAGGTCGAGGGAGGCCAGCCCCGGCCAGGCGGCAGGCGCCCCCTGCTGCGCGGTCACCAGATCGCCCTGGGCCAGTTCGTCGAGCAGGCCCAGCGCCTCGCCCAGATGCTCGGCGGCACGGGCGAAATTCTGGCCAACCTGTGGCCAGCGCTGCTGCAACTGCGGCATCATCTCCCGGCGCAGAAAGTTGCGGGCAAAACGGGTGTCAGCGTTGGAAGGGTCGTCGATCCAGGCGAGCCCGCGGGCCTGCGCATAGGCCTGCAACTGCTGCCGGGCACAGCCCAGCAACGGCCTGACCAGGCTGCCCTGCCCTAGCGGCCGCTGCCCCGGCATGGCCGCCAGGCCACGCAAACCGGCACCGCGCAGCAAGCGCAACAGCAGGGTTTCAGCCTGGTCGTCACAGTGCTGGCCGGTGAACAGAATTTCGCCCGGACCGAGGGTTTGCTGGAAAGCCGCATAGCGGGCGTCGCGGGCCGCCTGTTCCAGGCTGGCGCCGGGGCTGACCTGAACGTGGATTACCTCAAGTGCGATGCCGAGGTTGGCGCAGACGGCCTGGCAATGGGCGGGCCAGGCGTCAGCGGCGGCTTGCAGGCCATGGTGGACATGAACCGCACGCAAGGGCGGCGCTGCGTGGCTGCGGGCGTAGTCGGCCAGCAGGTGCAGGAGGACGGTAGAGTCGAGGCCGCCGGAGAAGGCGATGTACCAGGTGGGGGCGTTGCGCCAGGGGGTGAGGTTGATCATGAAGGCCTCACATGGCTTGAGATCGCCGGGGGTGCTTTGCACTCCATTCGCCGGCAAGCCAGCTCCCACACCATGAGAGCGCGGACTTGCCGGCGAATGGGCCGCAAAGCGGCCCCCGGATCACATCACGGAATCAGAGACCGTAGCTCATCAGGCGCTCGTAACGACGGGCCAGCAGCGCGTCATTGTCGAACTTGCCGAGCATGTCCAGCTGCTGCACCAGGTCAGCGCGGATGCTTTCCGACATCGCAGCCGGGTCACGGTGGGCGCCGCCCAGCGGCTCCTGGATGACCTTGTCGACGATGTTCAGGCTCTTCAGACGCTCGGCGGTAATGCCCATGGCTTCGGCAGCATCGGCAGCCTTGTCGGCGGTCTTCCACAGGATCGAGGCGCAACCTTCTGGCGAGATCACCGAATAGGTGGAGTACTGCAGCATGTTCAGCTGGTCGCAGACACCAATGGCCAGTGCACCGCCCGACCCACCTTCACCGATCACGGTGGCGATGATCGGGGTTTTCAGGCGCGCCATCACCCGCAGGTTCCAGGCGATGGCTTCGCTCTGGTTGCGCTCTTCGGCGTCGATGCCCGGGTAGGCACCCGGGGTGTCGATGAAGGTCAGGATCGGCATCTTGAAGCGCTCGGCCATTTCCATCAGGCGGCAGGCCTTGCGGTAACCTTCAGGGCGCGGCATACCGAAGTTGCGGCGCACCTTTTCGCGTACTTCGCGGCCTTTCTGGTGGCCGATAACCATGACCGGCTTGCCATCCAGGCGCGCAGTGCCGCCGACGATGGCAGCATCATCGGAGAAGTGGCGATCGCCGTGCAGCTCTTCGAACTCGGTGAAGATGTGCTCCAGGTAGTCCAGGGTGTAGGGACGACGTGGGTGACGCGCCAGGCGTGCAATCTGCCAGCTGGTCAGGTTGCCGAAGATGCTTTCGGTCAGGGTGTTGCTCTTGTCTTGCAGACGGGCAATTTCATCGCTGATGTTCAGCGAATTGTCGTTACCCACCAGGCGCAGGCCTTCGATCTTGGCTTGCAGGTCGGCAATCGGCTGTTCGAAATCGAGAAAATTCGGGTTCATAGTCATCCGTCTTGGGTCTACGGCCAGGCGGCCGGCCGGTTGATCCGTTTGGCGCCATACCTTAAGGGATCAGGCGCATTCAGGTCGAGATTAAATTTTTGTCGGTTCAACGATATTGCAGGAAGACGTTCTCACGTCCGAACTGGTCACGCAGTGCCTGAATCAGCCCATCGGCAGGGTCGATAGCCCACTGCTCGCCAAACTGCAACATGGCCTTGGCGTCACTGCCGGTGTACTCCAGCGTGATCGGGCAGGCACCGCGGTGGCGGGTGATCAGTTCGCCCAGCCATTTCAGCCGGTCGCCCTTCAACGCTTCGTGCGCCACCTTCAGGCGCAGGCTTTCGGCCAGCTTGGTGCGCGCGTCTTCCATGGTCATGACCTGCTTGACCCGCAGGCGCAAGCCACCGGAGAAGTCGTCATTGCTGACCTCCCCTTCGACCACCACCATGGCGTCGGTCTGCAGCAACGACTGCGCCGCGATATAGGCGTCGGCGAACAACGAGGCCTCGATCCGCCCGGAGCGGTCATCCAGGGTGACGAAGCCCATCTTGTCACCCTTCTTGTTCTTCATCACCCGCAGCGCAATGATCATGCCGGCGATGGTCTGGGTTTCACGCGACGGTTTGAGGTCGATGATGCGCTGGCGGGCGAAGCGGCGAATCTCGGTTTCGTACTCGTCGATCGGGTGGCCGGTCAGGTACAGCCCCAAGGTGTCCTTTTCGCCTTTCAGGCGTTCCTTCAGGGTCAGCTCGCGCACCTTGCGGTGGTTGGCGTAAACATCGACATCCGCCGCGTCGAACATGCCCCCGAACAAGTCGACATGGCCACTGTCCGCGGTATGCGCGGCCTGCTCGGCGGCCTTGATGGCCTCACCCAGTGCCGAAAGCAAGGTCGCCCGGTTGATGTCGATATGGGCATGGTAGGCCTTGATTTCGTCATGGAAATGCGGGCCCAACCGGTCCAGCGCGCCACTGCGCACCAGCGCATCGAGGGTGCGCTTGTTGACCCGTTTGAGGTCGATGCGCTCACAGAAGTCGAACAGGTCCTTGAACGGCCCGCCCTGGGCACGGGCTTCGACGATGGCCTCTACCGGGCCTTCGCCGACGCCCTTGATGGCGCCCAGGCCGTAGACGATACGGCCGTCGTCGTTCACGGTGAACTTGAAATCGGAGAAGTTCACGTCCGGCGCATCCAGGCGCAGCTTCATGCTGCGCACCTCCTCCACCAGCACCACTACCTTGTCGGTGTTGTGCATGTCCGCCGACAGCACCGCCGCCATGAACGGTGCCGGGTAGTGGGTTTTCAGCCAGGCGGTCTGGTACGACACCAGGCCGTAGGCCGCGGAGTGGGATTTGTTGAAGCCGTAACCGGCGAACTTCTCTACCAGGTCGAAGATGTTGCCTGCCAGGTCCGCATCGATATTGTTGGCCACGCAGCCTTCGATGAAACCACCGCGCTGCTTGGCCATTTCCTCGGGCTTTTTCTTGCCCATGGCCCGGCGCAGCATGTCGGCGCCACCGAGGGTGTAGCCGGCCATCACCTGGGCAATCTGCATCACCTGCTCCTGGTACAGGATGATGCCGTAGGTGGGGGCCAGCACTGGCTTGAGGCCGTCGTACTGGTAGTCGGAGTGCGGGTAGGCCAGCTCGGCACGGCCGTGCTTGCGGTTGATGAAGTCGTCCACCATGCCCGATTGCAGCGGGCCGGGGCGGAACAGTGCCACCAGTGCGATGAGGTCTTCCAGGCAGTCGGGCTTGAGCTTCTTGATCAGCTCCTTCATGCCACGCGATTCAAGCTGGAATACCGCCGTGGTTTCGGCCTTCTGCAACAGCTCGTAGGTTTTGCGGTCGTCCAGCGGGATGAAGTCGATATTCACGTCGGGCAGGTTTTTCTTGGCCTGCTCGCGGTTGATGATCTCCATGGCCCACTTGATGATGGTCAGGGTACGCAGGCCAAGGAAGTCGAACTTCACCAGCCCCGCCGCCTCGACGTCATCCTTGTCGAACTGGGTTACCAGGCCGCCGCCTTCTTCGTCACAGGCGATCGGTGAGAAGTCGGTGAGCTTGGTCGGGGCGATCACCACGCCACCAGCGTGCTTGCCGGTACCCCGGGTCACACCTTCGAGCTTCAACGCCATGTCCCAGATTTCGCGGGCGTCCTCGTCACCCTTGAGGAAGTCACGCAGGATCTCTTCCTGCTCGTAGGCCTTCTCCAGGGTCATGCCCACTTCGAACGGAATCATCTTCGACAGGCGGTCGGCCAGGCCGTAGGACTTGCCCTGAACCCGTGCCACGTCACGCACCACCGCCTTGGCAGCCATGGTGCCGAAGGTGATGATCTGGCTGACCGCGTTGCGGCCATAAGCCTCGGCCACATAGTCGATCACCCGGTCACGGCCATCCATGCAGAAGTCGACGTCGAAGTCGGGCATGGAAATACGTTCAGGGTTGAGGAAGCGCTCGAACAGCAGGTCATAGGCCAGCGGGTCGAGGTCGGTGATCTTCAGCACATAGGCCACCAGCGAACCTGCGCCCGAACCACGGCCAGGGCCTACCGGCACGTCGTTGTTCTTGGCCCACTTGATGAAGTCCATCACGATCAGGAAGTAACCGGGGAAGCCCATCTGGATGATGATGTCCAGTTCGAACTTCAGCCGGTCAAGGTAAACCTGGCGCTTCTCTTCGTAATTGGGCGTGGTCTCCTTCGGCCACAGGACCGCCAGGCGCTCTTCCAGGCCCTCGTGGGACACGTGCCGCAGGTAGTCGTCGATGCCCATGCCGTTGGGCGTGGGGAAGTCGGGCAGGAAGTACTTGCCCAACTGCACCTGGATGTTGCAACGCTTGGCGATTTCGACGGTGTTGGCGATGGCATCGGGCAGGTCGCTGAACAGCTCGGCCATTTCCTCGGACGACTTGAGGTACTGCTGGTCGCTGTAGCAACGCGGCCGGCGGGGGTCGTCGAGGGTCCAGCCTTCACCGATGCAAACCCGGGTTTCATGGGCGTCGAAATCGGACTGCTTGATGAAACGCACGTCGTTGGTGGCCACCAGCGGCGCGCCGAGCCTGTCGGCCAGGGCCACGGCAGCATGCACATATTCCTCGTCGCGGGCGCGGTTGGTGCGCTGCACTTCTACGTAGAAGCGCTCGGGGAACATGCCCATCCAGTCTTGCAGCAGGGCCTGGGCTTCGTCGTCACGGCCGGCCAGCAGGGCCATGCCGATGTCACCTTCCTTGCCGGCCGACAAGGCGATCAGGCCTTCGCTGGCCGGCGCGATCCATTCACGCTGCAGGATCACCAGGCCGTTGCGCTGGCCGTCGGTCCAGCCGCGCGAGATCAGCTCGGTGAGGTTGCGATAGCCCTTGGGGTTCATGGCCAGCAGGCAGATGCGCGACAGCGGCGCTTCCGGGTCGGCGCCGGCCAGCCACAGGTCTGCACCACAGATCGGTTTGATGCCGGCGCCCATGGCCGTCTTGTAGAACTTCACCAGCGCGCACATGTTGCTCTGGTCGGTGATGGCCACTGCTGGCATGTTCATCCCGGCCAGCGCCTTGGCCAGCGGCTTGATCCGCACCAGGCCGTCAACCAGCGAGAATTCAGAGTGGACGCGCAGGTGAACGAAGGGAACCGACATGGGAGATCCTGTAGCAGTGCTGAACGACAAGGGCGGGATTGTAGCTTAATTGCGCGGGGGTTTTGGGGCTGCGTGTAGGAGCGGGTTTACCCGCGAACCAGGCGACGCGGTGCACGGCACCGGCTGTGCCGGTGTTCGCGGCTAAAGCGCCTGCAAGGGCCCCGGATAACGGCCCATTGGTCAGACCAGCGAACCGATGACGCCCTCACGCGCGTCCCAGGCGGCCCGCACCGGTGCGAACGAACGCCGATGAATGGGCGTAGGCCCAAGCCGGGCCAAGGCCTCCAGATGTACCGGCGTGGGGTAGCCCTTGTGCCCGCCGATACCGTAACCGGGGTAGATCAGCTCGAACGCGCTCATTTCACGGTCACGGCTGACCTTGGCCAGAATCGAGGCTGCCGCAATCGCCGGGACCTGGCTATCGCCCTTGACCACCGGCGCTGCCGGCACGGCCAGTTTCGGGCAGCGGTTGCCGTCGATCAGCGCAAGCTTCGGTGTAACGTGCAGGCCTTCGACCGCGCGCTGCATGGCCAGCATGGTGGCCTGCAGGATATTGAGCCGGTCGATTTCCTCGACCTCGGCACGGGCGATGCAAAAGCTCAGGGCCTTTTCGCAAATCTCGTCGAAAAGAGCCTCGCGCTTGGCTTGCGTGAGTTTTTTCGAATCGTTCAGGCCGAGAATCGGCCGGGTTGGGTCGAGGATCACCGCTGCCGTTACCACCGCACCGCACAGCGGGCCACGGCCCACTTCGTCAACGCCGGCGACCAGGTCTTCGACCAGGTTGAAGTCCAGTCCAAATTGCATGTCAGCGGTCCTTGAGCAGGGCCAGCACCGCCTCGGCCGCCTGATTGGAGGCGTCGCGGCGCAGGGTGCGGTGAATTTCGTCGAAACGTTCGGTCTGCCGGCTCCCATCGCGCAACAACGGTACCAGGGTATTGGCCAACGCCTCGCTGGTGGCAGCGTCCTGCAGCAGTTCAGGTACCAGCTCACGCTGCGCCAACAGGTTTGGCAACGACACGTAGGGGCTTTTCACCAGCCGCTTGAGAATCCAGTAGGTCAGCGGCGCCAGGCGGTAAGCCACCACCATCGGCCGCTTGTACAGCAAGGCTTCGAGGGTGGCGGTACCCGAAGCGATCAACACCGCATCGCAGGCGGCCAGGGCCTGGTGCGACTGGCCATCGAGCAGCATCAGCGGCAACTGCCGCCCTTCGAGCATCTGCTCGACCTGAGCGCGCCGCGCTGCATTGGCACACGGCAGTACGAAGCGCACGCCCGGTACGTGGTGGCACAGGCGCTCGGCAGCATCGAGGAACAACGCCCCCAGGCGGCCAACCTCGCCGCCGCGGCTGCCCGGCATCAGGGCCACCACCGGGCCCTCGCCCAGGCCCAGTGTGGCACGCGCAGCTGCGCGGTCGGCCTGCAGCGGGATGGTGTCGGCCAGCGGGTGGCCGACAAAGCGCACCGGCACGCCCTGCTCTTCATAGAACCGCGCCTCGAACGGCAGCAGGGTCAGCATCAGGTCGCAGCCTTCGCGGATCTTCAGCACCCGCTTCTGCCGCCAGGCCCAGACCGACGGGCTGACATAGTGCACAGTCTTGATCCCGGCCTGCCGCAGTTTCAGCTCGATGTTGAGGGTAAAGTCAGGCGCATCGATACCGATGAACACATCCGGCCTTTCATCGATCAGGGTCTGGATCAGCAGTTTGCGCCGCTTGAGCAGCTCGCGCAGGCGCCCCAGCACCTCCACCAGGCCCATGACCGCCAGGCGTTCCATAGGGAAATAGGATTGCAGGCCTTCGGCTTCCATCAAGGGGCCGCCCACCCCGATAAAGCGTATGTCGGGGTGGCGCTCCCTGAGGGCACGCATCAGGCCTGAACCCAGAATATCGCCGCTGGCCTCACCGGCCACCAGCGCTACGCAAAGCCGGGCCATGTCAGCGGGTGATGCCGCGAGCGGAGTTCACGATCGACTGGCGGAACAGCTCGACCTCAGGGTGCAGCGCAGCAGGCTCGGCCAGCTCCTTGAGTGCGTCTTCGACGGTAAGGCCCTGACGATAGACAATCTTGTAGCAGCGGCGCAGCACGTGGATCACTTCGGCACTGAAACCGCGCCGGCGCATGCCCTCGAAGTTCATGCTACGGGCTTCGGCCGGGCTACCGAACACGGTCACGAAGGCCGGCACGTCCTTGCCGATCGCCGTACCCATGCCGGAAAACGCGTGGGCACCGATATGGCAGTACTGGTGCACCAGGGTGTAGCCGGACAGGATCGCCCAGTCGCCCACATGCACATGCCCGGCAAGGGCCGTGTTGTTGACCAGAATGCAGTGGTTACCGATGACGCTGTCGTGGCCGATGTGGGCATAGGCCATGATCAGGTTGTGGTCACCCAGGGTGGTTTCGGCACGGTCCTGAATGGTCCCACGGTGAATGGTCACCCCTTCGCGGATCACGTTGTGGTCGCCAATCACCAGGCGCGTCGGCTCACCCTTGTACTTGAGGTCCGGGGTGTCTTCGCCAATCGACGAAAACTGGAAGATACGGTTGTGCTTGCCGATGCGGGTCGGCCCCTTCAACACAACATGCGGGCCGATAACGGTGCCCTCCCCGACCTCGACATCGGGGCCCACGATCGACCAAGGGCCCACCTCGACACCGTCGGCGAGCTTGGCCGAGGGATCGATGATGGCCCGAGGATCAATCGAATTCATAGGGAGCGTTCCGCGCAGGTGATTTCTGCCGAGCACACCGGCTTGCCGTCGACCAGGGCGCGGCATTCGAACTTCCAGATCATGCTCTTGCGGCTGAGGAACTTGGCTTCCAGTACCAACTGGTCACCCGGCAGCACCGGCTGGCGGAAACGCAGCTTGTCGGAGCCGACGAAGTAATACAGGGTGCCATCGGCAGGCTTGGCATCGAGCATCTTGAAACCCAGGATACCGGCCGCCTGGGCCATGGCTTCGATGATCAGGACGCCCGGCATGATCGGGTGCGCCGGGAAGTGGCCATTGAAGAACGGCTCGTTGATGCTGACATTCTTGTAGGCACGAATGCTCTGGGCCTCGTAGTCCAGCTCCGTCACGCGGTCCACCAGCAGGAACGGGTAACGGTGAGGCAGGTATTCGCGAATCTCGTTGATGTCCATCATTTCGGGGGGGAAGCCTGTAATAAGAATAGGGAGCGCAGGTGCTGACCGCACGCTCCTTTTGCAATCCAAAGAGGAGCCAGCTAGCGACTGTTCACTCTTGCTCAGGGAATGGTATCAGCCTTCTGATGCCGGCTGGCCACCTGAGGTCACGGTATCGACGCGTTTTTCCAGCTGCTGGAGGCGCTTGGCCATATCGTCCAGGTGGCGGATACGCGCGGCGCTCTTGCGCCAGTCAGCCAATGGCTGCATGGCCGTACCGGAAGAATAGGAGCCCGGCTCGGTGATCGAGCGGGTAACCATGGTCATTCCGGAAATGAATACGTTATCGCAAACATCAATGTGCCCCACCAGCCCCACGCCACCCGCCAGCATGCAGTGCTTGCCAATGCGCGTGCTGCCGGAAATACCGACACACGCAGCCATGGCGGTGTGGTCGCCGATCTGCACGTTGTGGGCGATCTGGATCTGGTTATCCAGCTTGACCCCATCGCCGATGCGCGTGTCCGACAGCGCGCCACGGTCGACCGCCGTGTTGACGCCGATTTCCACATCATCGCCGATGGTAACGCCGCCAATCTGGGCGATCTTGCGCCAGATGCCCTTCTCGTTGGCGAAGCCAAAGCCCTCGCCGCCGATCACCGCACCCGACTGAATGACCACGCGCTTGCCGATGGTGACGTCGTGATACAACGTGACCCTCGGTGCCAGCCAGCCGCCTTCACCCACCACGCAACGGGCACCAATGAAGCAATGTGCACCAATGCTCACGTTGGCGCCGATACGGGCGCCACTTTCGATGACCGCGAACGGCCCGATGCTGGCGCTGGCATCTACCTGGGCATCCTCGGCCACCACGGCGCTGGGATGGATTCCCGCCACAGCCTTGGGTTTCGGATCGAACAGGTGGGAAATGCGCGCATAAGCCAGGTACGGGTCGGCCACGACCAGGGCATTGCCGGCAAAGCTTTCGGCGTCCGCGGCCTTGAGCAGCACCGCGCCGGCCTGGCAGTTATCCAGGTACTTGCGGTACTGCGGGTTGGCCAGGAAGGTCAACTGCCCGGGGCCAGCCTCTTGCAAGGTGGCCAGCCCGGTAATCTGCAGCGCCTCGGGCCCCTTCAGGGTGGCACCGAGGGCCTCGGCCAGCTGGCCTAGCGTCATGGTCACACTCATATCAACGGGCTTGGTTCATGCGCTCGATGACCTGGCGGGTGATGTCGTACTGAGGTTTGACATCGATGACCGCGCCACGCTCGAGAACCAGGTCGTAACCGCCTTTCTTGATCACTTCCTCGACAGCGCCATCCAGCTTCGGCTTCAGCTGCTTGAGCATGTCACGGTCGGCAACGGCCTTGGCTTCGTTCAGCTCCTTGGACTGGAACTGGAAGTCGCGGGCTTTTTGCTTGAACTCGAGCTCCAGGCGCTCACGCTCCTGCTGCTGCATCTTGTCGCCGCCCTTGATCAGGCGGTCCTGGATACCCTTGGCGCTGCTTTCCAGGCTTTTCAGCTTGGTCAGTTGCGGGCCGAATTTCTTCTCGGCATCCACCGCGTATTTCTTGGCGGCGTCCGATTCCAGCAGGGCCATCTGATAGTTCAGCACGGCAACCTTCATTTCGGCGAAAGCCGGGGTGGCGACCAGCGCCGCGGCCACTACGGCCAGTTGAGCCAATTTACGCACGATGCACTCCTGGATAAACCGTTGTCGTTAAGCAAGGGCCGACCTTAGAAGGTCTGGCCCAGAGAGAATTGGAACACCTGGGTATCGGCATCGTCCGGCTTCTTGACCGGCATTGCCAGGCTGAAGCTCAGCGGGCCCAGTGCAGTAATCCAGGTCACGCCCAGGCCGACCGAACTGGCCATGCCCGAGAAACCGACCTTCTCGCAATCAGGCTTCTTGCCGCAGTTGGTGTCGAACACGTTACCCACATCCCAGAACACGGAGGTGCGCAGCGAACGCTGGTCCTTGACGAACGGCAGCGGGAACAGGAGCTCGACGCCACCTTGTACGAGGACGTTACCGCCGAACGGTAGTGGATCCTTGTCCGGATCCGCAATAGTCCCCGGTTTACCCCCATTGTTCTCACCGCGGCTTGGGGTACTGCGTGGGCCCAGGCTGCTGTCTTTGAAGCCGCGGACGGAGTTGAAGCCACCCGCGAAGTAGTTCTCGTAGAACGGCAGGCCGGAGGTGCTGCCATAACCATCACCATAGCCCAGCTCGGTGTGCAGGCGCAGGGTGTAGTCATTGTTGATCGGCTGGAACAGCTGGCCACGGTAGTCGAGCTTGAAGAACGACAGGTCGCTGCCTGGAATGGTCGATTCCAGGGTCAGGCTTTGCGAGTGACCGCGGGTCGCCAGCACACCTTTGTTCAAGGTCGACTCGGACCAGCCGATCGACGCCTTGAAGTTGAGGAAGTTGTCGCCTTCCTGGTCGAGGAAATCGAAGATCTCGTCCACGGTGTACTTGCCGGTCTTGATCTTGTCCTGCTGCACGCTCAGGCCGTAGGTCAGGCGCGAAGTTTCGCTGATCGGGTAGCCCAGGCTCACACCTGCACCGAGGCTGTCCACCGCATAGCTGGCCACGTCGACATCGAGGTCATCGTAGTTGGTGCTGCGGTAGAAGGCGTTGTAGCCCAGGCTCACGCCGTCGGCAGTGAAGTAGGGGTCCACGAAGCCAAAGTTGTAGCGGGTCTGGTATTCCGACCGGGTCAAGCCGATGGACACCTTGTTACCGGTGCCGAGGAAGTTGCTCTGGCTGATCGAACCACCCAGGATCAGGCCCGCGCTCTGGGCGAAACCGACGCTGGCGGTGATCGAACCGGAGGCTTGCTCCTCCACGCTGTAGTTGACGTCGACCTGGTCATCGGTGCCGGGCACCGGTGGGGTCTCGACGTTGACTTCCTTGAAGAAGCCCAGGCGCTCGAGGCGGGTCTTGGACTGGTCGATCAGGTAGGTCGACGCCCACCCGCCTTCCATCTGGCGCATTTCGCGACGCAGCACTTCGTCTTCGGTCTTGGTGTTACCGCGGTAGTTGATGCGGTTGACGTAGGCACGCTTGCCCGGGTCGACCACGAACATGATGTCTACCGTGTGGTCCTGTTCGTTCGGCTGTGGCACGCCGTTGACGTTGGCGAAGGTGTAGCCCTCGTTGCCCAGGCGGCGGGTGATCAGCTCGGACGTGGTGGTCATCACCTTGCGCGAGAATACCTGGCCAGGCTGCACCAGCAGCAGCGACTTGACCTGGTCTTCCGGCACCTTGAGGTCACCGGACAGCTTCACGTCGCGAACGGTGTACTTCTCGCCTTCGTTGATGTTGACGGTGATGTAGACGTGCTTCTTGTCTGGCGTGATCGACACCTGGGTCGAGGCGATGTCCATGTTGATGTAGCCGCGGTCCAGGTAGTAGGAACGCAGGCGCTCAAGGTCACCGGACAGCTTTTCGCGGGCGTACTTGTCGTCGTTCTTGAAGAACGACAGCCAGTTGGTGGTTTTCAGCTCGAACAACTGGCCCAGGGTATCGTCGTCGAACACGTTGTTGCCGACGATGTTGATGTGCTGGATGGCCGCGACCGTGCCTTCGTTGATCTTGATCTTCAGTGCCACGCGGTTGCGCGGCTGCGGCACCACCTCGGCGTCGACCTCGGCCGAGTAGCGGCCCTGGGCCACGTACTGGCGCTGCAGTTCGTTACGCACGCCTTCAAGGGTGGCACGCTGGAAGATCTCGCCTTCGGCCAGGCCGGATTGCTTCAGGCCTTTCATCAGGTCATCGGTGCTGATCGCCTTGTTGCCTTCGATCTCGATGCTCGACACCGACGGGCGCTCGACCACGTTGATGATCAGCACATTGCCATCGCGGTTCAACTGGATGTCCTGGAAGAACCCGGTCTTGAACAGGGAACGGGTCGAGTCCACCAGGCGGCGGTCATCAGCCTGGTCACCGACGTTCAGCGGCAAGGCACCGAACACGCTGCCGGCGGAAACCCGCTGCAGGCCGTTGACGCGAATATCGGAGATGGTGAAGGACTCGGCGTGAACTTCAGCGATCATCAGTGCGGACATGACCGCAGTTAGCAGCAGACGTTTCATGAAGTCCTTTTATTCCAACTGGCAATAAACAACCCGCCGTGAAAGAACGGCGGGTTCGCAATTGAGCGAAGCTTTATAGTCGACCCAGATCGTTGATCAGGGCGAGCAACATCACCCCTATGACCAAACTGATACCGATCTGGACCCCCCAACCTTGCACCCGATCCGACAGCGGACGACCGCGCGCCCACTCGACCAGATAAAACAGCAAATGCCCCCCATCGAGTACCGGGATGGGCAGCAGGTTAAGAACCCCCAGGCTTATGCTCAGGTAGGCGAGGAAATTCAGGAAATCCCCGATGCCGGACTGGGCTGAAGCGCCCGCCACTTTAGCAATGGTTATCGGTCCACTCAAGTTTTTTACCGAGAGCTCCCCGAACAGCATTTTCTTCAGCGATTCGAGGGTAAGGACACTCATGTTCCAGGTGCGTGACAAGCCCTCGCCCACCGCCTCCAGCGGGCCATAGCTGACTTCGCGAAGCATGCTGGCAGGCCATTCGCCACCTTTGACCCCGGCACCCAGGTAGCCGGCAACGGCCTTGCCCTCGCCCTTGTGGGCCAGGACCACCGGCACGTCGAGGGCAGCACCGTCGCGCTCCACGCGGACCTGCACCTTGGCATCCGGCCGGGCACGTACACTGTCGACCACCTGCTGCCATTCGGTCACGGCAACGCCGTCGACCGCCAGCAGCTTGTCACCGCTCTTGAGGCCCGCAGCGGCAGCCGGCCCTTTCGGGTCGATCTCGGCCAGCACCGACGCAATCGCCGGGCGCCATGGGTGCAGCCCAAGGGACTGGATCGGGTCTGGCTCATCGGCGCCCTTCAACCAGCTGTCCAGCTTGACCTGCAACTGGCGCTCGGCGCTGGCGCCATCGTCGCGCACGCCAACCTGCAAGGTGCCGCTCTCGCCCAGGCGCCGCACCAGCTGCAGGTTGACCGCCGCCCAACCGCTGGTCGGCTTGCCGTCCACAGAGACGATTTCCTGACCTGCGGCCAGCCCGGCCGACGCCGCCAGGCTGCCGGCATCGACGCTACCAATGACCGGGCGAACCTGTTGGGTACCCAGCATCGCCAGCAGCCAGAAGAACACGATTGCCAGCAGGAAATTGGCGATCGGGCCGGCCGCGACAATGGCGATACGCTGGCCTACCGGTTTGCGGTTGAACGACTGGCCGAGCAACGCCGGCGGCACATCACCTTCGCGCTCGTCGAGCATCTTCACGTAGCCGCCCAGCGGGATCGCCGCCACGACGAACTCGGTGCCATGGCGGTCATGCCAGCGCAGCAGCGGCGTGCCGAAACCCACCGAAAAACGCAGCACCTTCACGCCACAGCGGCGCGCGACCCAGAAGTGGCCGAATTCATGAAAGGTCACCAGCACCCCCAGGGCCACGAGGGTGCCGATAATCATGTAGAGCGCTGTCATGTCCATCTCCGAATGATATTCAGCGGGGCGGGGCAATACCCTGCCCCCCACGCACCGTAGCGAGCCTGCATCAGCGGCCGTGGCGGCGCAGCCACTCCCGGGAAAGCTCCCGGGCCCGCTGGTCGGCGGCGAATACCGCGTCCAGGGAAGGCAGGGGCACCACAGGTTCCTGCTCGAGTACCTGTTCGATCATACCCGCGATCTCCGGGAAGCGAATACGCCGCTCGAGAAATGCTTGCACCGCCACTTCGTTGGCGGCATTGAGCACGGCAGGGGCACTGTTGCCGGCTTCGGCAGCCTGCCGCGCGAGGCGCAGGCAAGGGAAGCGTTGTTCGTCGGGCGCCTGGAAATCCAGACGGGCGACCGCGAACAGGTCCAGCGGCGCCACCCCGGAGTCGATCCGTTCGGGCCAGGCCAGGGCGTTGGCGATCGGGGTGCGCATGTCCGGGTTGCCCAGCTGGGCAAGGACCGAGCCATCCACGTAGTCGACCAGCGAGTGGATCACGCTCTGCGGGTGCACCACCACTTCGACCTTGGCCGGCGCAGCATCGAACAGCCAACAGGCTTCGATCAGTTCCAGCCCTTTATTCATCATGCTGGCCGAATCCACGGAGATCTTGCGCCCCATCGACCAGTTAGGGTGCGCACAGGCTTGCTCCGGGGTCACCCCCATCAGCGCTTCGACGGGTGTTTCACGGAACGGGCCACCGGAAGCCGTCAGCAGGATCCGCCGCACCCCCACCGCACTCAGGCCACGGGCATAGTCGCCAGGCATGCACTGGAAGATAGCGTTGTGCTCGCTGTCGATTGGCAGCAGCACGGCGCCATGGCGCCGCACGGCGTCCATGAACAGGGCCCCCGACATCACCAGCGCTTCCTTGTTGGCCAGCAGGACCTTCTTGCCCGCCTCGACAGCCGCCAAGGTGGGACACAAGCCGGCAGCCCCGACGATGGCCGCCATCACGGCGTCCACTTCGCTTGCCGACGCCACCTGGCACAGCCCGGCGTCGCCTTCGAGCACCTCGGTTGCACAACCGGCCGCCGCCAGACCTGCACGCAACCGCATGGCCGCTTCACTGCTCGGCACCACGGCGAACGCCGGGCGGTGGCGCACGCACAGGGCCAGCAGTTCGTCCACACGCGAATAGCCACTGAGGGCGAACGCCTGGTAGCGATCAGGGTGCCGGGCAATCACGTCCAGGGTGCTCAGGCCGATGGAGCCGGTGGCACCGAGCACGGTGATACGTTGCGGGCGAGTCACATGACACCCCATTCGGCAGCCCACAACAACACGGCAAAGATCGGGATCGCTGCCGTCAGGCTGTCGATGCGGTCGAGCACACCGCCGTGGCCGGGGAGCAGGTTGCTGCTGTCCTTGATGCCGGAGCGGCGCTTGAACATGCTCTCGGTCAGGTCACCGACCACCGAGGCCATCACCAGCAGCGCAGCACCCAGCAGGCCGAGCAGCACCTGGCCGACGCCCCAGTCGCGGCTTATGCCCACACCGAGGGTGATCAACAAGCTGACCGCCAGCCCGCCATACACGCCTTCCCAGCTTTTGCCGGGGCTGACCTGCGGGGCCAGCTTGCGCTTGCCGAATGCACGGCCAGAGAAGTACGCGCCGATATCGGCAGCCCACACCAGCACCATGACCGAGAGAATCAGCCAGTTGCCCAGCGGCCAGTGCTTGAGCAGCACCAACCCCTGCCAGGCGGGCAGCAATACCAGCAGGCCGATCAGCAGCCGGCAGGCAGCACTGGCCCACAACTCGCTGCTGCGTGGATAGGTCAGCACCAGCCAGGTCGCCAACCCCCACCAGATCACTGCGGCGCCGAGCACCCAGGGGGCCAGCTCCGGCAGGATGTACAGCAGCATCAGCGCCCCGGCCACCACCAGGGCGTAGGCAATGCGCAGCGGCTGGGCCATCAGGCCGGCCAGGCGCGCCCACTCCCAGGCACCGAGGGTCACTACGAAGCCGATGAACAGGGCAAAATCCCCACCGTTGAGCAGGAAGAAACCACCCAGCGCAATCGGCAGCAGGATCAGCGCGGTAATGATGCGTTGTTTAAGCATTAAGCACGAGCTCCAGCCTCGACCTGCTCGCTGGTCTTACCGAAGCGGCGCTGGCGCGAAGCGAAATCGGCCAGGGCTTTACGCATGGCCTCGTGTTTGAAGTCCGGCCAGTACAGGTCGGAGAAATACAGCTCGGCATATGCCAGCTGCCACAGCAGGAAATTGCTGATGCGATGCTCGCCACCGGTGCGGATACATAGGTCCGGTAACGGCAGCTCACCGGTTGCCAGGCACGTCTGCAGCAGGCCAGGGGTGATGTCGTCCGGGCGCAGGTGCCCGGCTTGCACTTCCCGCGCCAGCCGTTGCGCGGCCTGGGCAATGTCCCACTGGCCGCCGTAGTTGGCAGCGATTTGCAGGATGAAGCGGTTGTTACCGGCGGTCAGCGCCTCGGCCTCGCGCATGGCAGCCTGCAACTCCGGGTGGAACCGCGAGCGGTCACCGATGATGCGCAGGCTGATATTGTTTTCGTTGAGGCGCTTGGCCTCACGGCGCAGGGCCGAGAAGAACAGTTCCATCAGCGCACCGACTTCTTCGGCGGGGCGCTGCCAGTTTTCACTGGAGAAGGCGAACAGGGTCAGCACCTCGACCCCGGACTGGGCACAGACTTCGATGACCGCGCGAACGGCGTCGACACCCGCCTTGTGCCCGGCAACGCCGGGCAGCAGGCGTTTTTTTGCCCAGCGGTTGTTGCCGTCCATGATGATCGCGACATGACGCGGCACCGAGGACGGCACCGCTGGCTTGGTCTTTTCCATTAAAAAACCCCGGCCTCAGACGGCCATCAGGTCCTTTTCCTTGGCCTTGAAGGCAGCATCGACCTCGGCAACGAACTTGTCGGTCAGCTTCTGGATGTCATCAGCGGCGCGACGCTCTTCGTCTTCACTGATTTCCTTGTCCTTGGTCAGCTTCTTCAGGTCGGCCAGGGCGTCGCGGCGCACGTTGCGCACGGCTACCTTGGCGTCTTCGGCAACAGCGCTGGCCTGCTTGGTATAGCCCTTGCGGGTTTCCTCGGTCAGGGCCGGCATCGGCACGCGAATGGTGGTACCGGCGCTGGACGGGTTCAGGCCCAGGTCAGAGGTGAGGATGGCTTTTTCGATAGCCGCGCTGAGGTTCTTGTCGTGGGCGACGATCTTCAGCGTGCGGGCATCTTCGACGGTGATTGCAGCCACCTGGTTCAGCGGCATCTCGCTGCCCCAGGCAGTGACCCTGACGGTATCCAGGATGCTTGGGTGAGCGCGACCCGTACGGATGGCCGCCAGGTTGCGAGCCAGGGCCTCGAGAGACTTGGTCATGCGCTCCTGCGCGTCTTTCTTGATATCGTTGATCATTTCTGGACTTCCTCGATCAGAGTTCCTTCCGCGCCGCCATGCACGATGTTCAGCAGGGCGCCGGGCTTGTTCATGTTGAAGACGCGCAGCGGCATCTTGTGGTCGCGGCACAGGCAGATTGCCGTGAGATCCATTACCCCCAGCTTGCGATCCAGCACTTCATCGTAGGTCAGATGATCGAACTTCTCGGCATGCGGGTCCTTGAATGGATCTGCAGTGTATACACCATCGACCTTGGTTGCCTTCAATACCACGTCGGCATCGATTTCGATGGCGCGCAGGCAAGCGGCAGAGTCGGTGGTGAAGAACGGGTTGCCAGTACCGGCGGCGAAAATCACGACTTCCTTGGCGTTGAGGTGACGCATGGCTTTGCGACGGTCGTAATGATCGGTAACACCCACCATGGAGATCGCCGACATGACGATGGCAGTGATGTTCGCCCGCTCCAGCGCGTCGCGCATGGCCAGGGCATTCATCACGGTGGCCAGCATCCCCATGTGGTCGCCGGTAACACGGTCCATGCCGGCTGCACTGAGCGCCGCGCCACGGAACAGGTTGCCACCACCGATCACCAGGCCTACCTGAACACCGATGCCGACCAGTTGGCCGACTTCCAGCGCCATGCGATCCAGGACCTTGGGGTCGATCCCGAACTCTTCCGAGCCCATCAGGGCCTCGCCGCTAAGTTTGAGTAGAATGCGTTTATAGCGAGCCTGATGACCACTGCCCTGCTGAGCCATTGCGAATCTCTCCTGCGGCGTTTGTAAAATTCTTGCGGGCTGCTTGAGCCTGCTTGTAACTGTAACGTGACGCAACGATTGCGTCCGCGAGCAGCGGTTTCTGTAAACCGTTCCCGCTTTGACAAAGAGGCTGCGCGCGTGAGCGGGCAGCCTCTTTGGGGCGACAGACGGGGCTGTCTTACTGCTTGGCAGCAGCTACCTGAGCGGCAACTTCAGCAGCGAAGTCGTCGACTGGCTTCTCGATGCCCTCGCCTACTTTGAAGTAGGTGAAGGAAACGATTTCAGCACCGGCTTTCTTGGCCAGCTCGCCAACTTTGACTTCCGGGTTCATGACGAAAGCCTGCTCTTTCAGCGAGGCTTCAGCCTTGAACTTGGTGATACGGCCGTTGATCATGTTCTCAACGATGTTCTCTGGCTTGCCGGCGATCTTGTCAGCGTTCAGCTGCAGGAACACGCCCTTCTCACGCTCGATGGCCTCGGCGGAGATTTCCGACGAATCCAGGAACTCAGGGTTCGACGCAGCCACGTGCATGGCGATGTTCTTGGCCAGCTCGACGTCGCCGCCGTTCAGGACAACAACGGCACCGATCTTGTTGCCGTGCAGGTAGGCACCCACAACGTCACCCTCAACGCGCACCAGGCGGCGGATGTTGACGTTCTCGCCGCACTTGGCGACCAGGGCTTCACGAGCAGCTTCACGCGAAGCGATCAGCGGCGCAGCGTCGGTCAGCTTCTGGGCGAAGGCTTCTTCGAGGCTTTCAGCAACGAAGTTCTTGAAGTCGTCTTGCAGGGCCAGGAAGTCGGTCTGCGAGTTCACTTCCAGCAGAACGGCGGATTTACCGTCGGTCTTGACCGCGATAGCGCCTTCAGCAGCGACGTTGCCAGCCTTTTTGGCGGCCTTGATGGCGCCCGAGGCACGCATGTCGTCAATGGCTTTTTCGATGTCGCCGCCGGCCTTTTCCAGGGCCTTTTTGCAATCCATCATGCCTTCGCCGGTACGCTCGCGCAGTTCTTTGACCAGCGCTGCAGTAATTGCTGCCATTTCAAAATCCTCTTGGAAAGTTTTTCAACCATTCCACCCGTTGGTCACGGGCGTTAAATTCTGCAAATCCGCTGCTTGTGTTCCAGCAGGCCCATGATGCGGGGCCGATGCTGACAGCAGGATTTCAAGGTGGCAAAAAGGGGGCAGAGCCCCCTTTTCGCGTGCCAAGTAGACGCTAGCGCCTATTACTCAGCAGCAGGTGCAGCCGCTTCTTCAGCGTAGACTTCAGTGCCGCCGGCAACGTTGTTGCGGCCGCGGATGACAGCGTCAGCCATCGAAGTCATGTACAGCTCGATAGCGCGAATGGCGTCATCGTTACCTGGGATGATGTAGTCAACACCTTCCGGGCTGCTGTTGGTATCGACAACGCCGATAACCGGGATACCCAGTTTGTTGGCTTCGGTGATCGCGATGCGCTCGTGATCAACGTCGATAACGAACAGAGCGTCTGGCAGACCACCCATGTCCTTGATGCCGCCCAGGCTGCGATCCAGTTTTTCCAGGTCGCGGGAGCGCATCAGGGCTTCTTTCTTGGTCAGCTTGGCGAAAGTGCCATCTTCGGCCTGGGTTTCCAGGTCGCGCAGACGCTTGATCGAGGCGCGGATGGTTTTGTAGTTGGTCAGCATGCCGCCCAACCAACGGTGGTCAACGTATGGCGAACCGCAACGAGCAGCTTGCTCGGCGACGATCTTGCCGGCGGAACGCTTGGTGCCGACGAACAGGATCTTGTTCTTGCCCTGGGCCAGGCGCTCTACGAACGACAGAGCGTCGTTGAACATTGGCAGGGTTTTTTCCAGGTTGACGATGTGGATCTTGTTACGCGCGCCGAAAATGTACTTGCCCATTTTCGGGTTCCAGTAACGGGTCTGGTGGCCGAAGTGCACACCGGCCTTCAGCATATCGCGCATATTGACTTGGGACATGATAGTTCCTTGATAAGTCGGGTTGGGCCTCCACGTATCCCAATGACCAACCCGCGAATTCTGCAACTCGGGGCACCCAGGTCATCGTGTCGACACGTGTGTGGGTTAAATGCTGACGGGGTCGTGCCCGAAAGCGGCGCATGTTATACCACAGACCGCGGGCAAACGGAACCCGGTGGAAGCAGCTGGAAGCTGGAAGCTGCAAGCTGCAAGCTGCAAGCTGCAAGCTGCAAGCTGCAAGCTGCAAGCTGCAAGCTGCAAGCTGCAAGCTGCAAGCTGCAAGCAAAAGCAAAAGCAAAAGCAAAAGCAAAAAGCAAAAAGCAGCCGACGCACGATCCGCTTCTTCTTGTAGCTTGCCACTTGCCACTTGCCACTTGCCACTTGCAGCTTGCAGCTTGACGCTCTGATAGAATAAGCCCTTTCCCGTTTGTTCGCGCCGTGCACGGCGCCGTAGAGAGCCTGTAATGACCGTTACCATCAAGACCGCAGAAGACATCGAAAAGATGCGCATCGCTGGCCGCCTGGCTGCCGAAGTGCTGGAAATGATCGAGGAACACGTCAAGCCCGGCGTCACCACAGAAGCGCTGGACCGCCTGTGCCACGACTACATCGTCAATGTTCAGCAGGCCATCCCGGCGCCGCTCAACTACAAAGGCTACCCGAAGTCGATCTGCACCTCGATCAACCATGTGGTCTGCCACGGCATCCCCAATGACAAGCCGCTCAAGGACGGTGACACGCTGAACATCGACGTCACCGTGATCAAGGACGGCTACCACGGCGATACCAGCCGCATGTTCCATGTCGGCACCGTGCCGGCATGGGCCGAGCGCCTGTCCAAGGTGACCCAGGAATGCATGTACAAGGCCATTGAACTGGTCAAGCCAGGGTGCCGCCTGGGCGACATCGGTGAAGTGATCCAGAAGCACGCCGAAAAGAACGGCTTCTCGGTGGTGCGTGAATTCTGCGGCCACGGCATCGGCAAGGTGTTCCACGAAGAACCGCAGATCCTCCACTACGGCCGCGCAGGCACGGGCATGGAACTGAAGGAAGGCATGACCTTCACCATCGAACCCATGATCAACCAGGGCAAGGCCGACACCAAGGTGCTGGGCGACGGCTGGACCGCCATCACCAAGGACCGCAAGCTCTCGGCCCAGTGGGAGCACACCCTGGTGGTGACTGCGACCGGCTACGAGATCTTCACCCTGCGCAAGGACGATACGATCCCGCGCACCTCGGCCTGAGCCCGGCCAACCCACGACAGGAACGTGACGCGATGCCCCAGGTGGACCCCGAACTGTTCGACCGCGGCCAGTTCCAGGCGGAACTGGCCCTCAAGGCGAGCCCTATCGCCGCTTTCAAGAAAGCCATCCGCCTGGCCGGCGAGGTGCTCGACAAGCGTTTCCGCGCCGGCGGCGACATTCGCCCGCTGATCGAGGCCCGTGCCTGGCTGGTCGACAATATCCTGCAACAGGCCTGGAACCAGTTCGACTGGGGGGACCACAGCGGCATCGCCCTGGTTGCGGTGGGTGGCTACGGGCGCGGTGAACTGCACCCGCATTCGGACATCGACCTGCTGATCCTCCTGGGCGCTGCCGAGCATGAACAGTACCGCGACGCCATCGAACGGTTTCTGACCCTGCTGTGGGACATAGGCCTGGAAGTCGGCCAGAGCGTGCGTACCGTGGACGAGTGTGCCGAACAGGCCCGCGCCGACCTCACGGTGATCACCAACCTGATGGAAAGCCGCACCATCGCCGGCCCGGAGCCGTTGCGCCAACGCATGCTGGACGTGACCAGCACCGCGCACATGTGGCCGAGCAAGGAGTTCTTCCTGGCCAAGCGCGCCGAACTCAAGGCCCGCCACCACAAGTACAACGACACCGAGTACAACCTGGAACCCAACGTCAAAGGGTCCCCTGGCGGCCTGCGCGATATCCAGACCGTACTGTGGGTGGCGCGCCGCCAATACGGCACCTTGAACCTGCTCGCACTGGCTGGCGAAGGCTTCCTGCTGGAAAGCGAGAACGAACTGCTGGCCTCGTCGCAGGACTTTCTATGGAAGGTGCGTTACGCCCTGCACATGCTGGCCGGCCGCGCCGAAGACCGCCTGTTGTTCGACCACCAGCGCAGCCTGGCCGAACTGCTGGGCTACCACGACGAGAACCCCAAGCGGGCGATCGAGCAGTTCATGACCCAGTACTACCGGGTGGTGATGAGCATCAGCCAGCTGTGCGACCTGATCATCCAGCACTTCGAGGAGGTCATCCTCGCCGACGAGGACAGTGGCAGCACCCAGCCGCTGAATGCGCGCTTCCGCCTGCATGACGGCTATATCGAGGCCACCCGGCCGAACGTGTTCAAGCGCACGCCGTTCGCCATGCTGGAGATGTTCGTGCTGATGGCCCAGCACCCGGAAATCAAGGGTGTACGCGCCGATACCGTGCGCCTGCTGCGCGAACACCGGCACCTGATCGACGACACGTTCCGCACCGACATCCGCAATACCAGCCTGTTCATCGAGCTGTTCAAGTGCGAGATCGGCATACATCGCAACCTGCGCCGAATGAACCGCTACGGCATCCTGGGGCGTTACCTGCCCGAGTTCGGCCTGATCGTCGGGCAGATGCAGCACGACCTGTTCCACATCTATACCGTGGATGCGCACACCCTCAACCTCATCAAGCACCTGCGCAAGCTGCAGTACACACCGGTGTCCGAGAAGTTTCCGCTGGCCAGCAAGCTCATGGGGCGCCTGCCCAAACCCGAGCTGATCTACCTGGCCGGCCTGTACCACGACATCGGCAAGGGCCGCCACGGTGACCACTCGGAGCTCGGTGCAGTAGACGCGCAGAAGTTCTGCGAACGCCACCAACTGCCCGCGTGGGACAGCCGGCTGATCGTCTGGCTGGTGCTCAACCACCTGGTGATGTCTACCACCGCCCAGCGCAAGGACCTGTCCGACCCACAGGTGATCAACGACTTTGCCCTGCACGTGGGCGACGAAACGCGCCTGGACTACCTGTACGTGCTGACCGTGGCCGATATCAATGCCACCAACCCCAGCTTGTGGAACTCGTGGCGCGCCAGCCTGTTGCGCCAGCTTTACACCGAGACCAAGCGGGCCTTGCGCCGTGGCCTGGAAAACCCGCTGGACCGCGAAGAGCAGATTCGCCAAACCCAGTCTGCCGCCCTGGACATCCTGGTGCGCGAGGGCACCGACCCGGACGACGTCGAACAATTGTGGTCGCAGCTGGGCGATGACTACTTCCTCAAGCACACTGCGGCCGACGTAGCCTGGCACAGTGATGCGATCCTGCAGCAGCCCGCCGATGGCGGCCCGCTGGTGCTGATCAAGGAAACTACCCAGCGCGAGTTCGAGGGTGGCACGCAGATCTTCATCTACGCCCCGGACCAGCACGACTTCTTTGCGGTGACAGTAGCGGCCATGTCGCAGCTGAACCTGAACATTCACGACGCGCGAATCATCACCTCAAGCAGCCAGTTCACCCTCGACACCTACATCGTGCTGGACAACGACGGCGGCTCGATTGGCGACAACCCGCAACGGGTGCGGCAGATTCGCGACGGCCTGAGCGAAGCCTTGCGCAACCCCGAGAACTACCCGACCATCATTCAGCGCCGGGTGCCCCGCCAGCTCAAGCACTTCGACTTCCCGCCACAGGTGACCATCCTCAACGATGCCCAACGGCCGGTGACCATTCTGGAGATCACGGCCCCCGACCGCCCTGGCCTGCTGGCCCGGCTGGGGCGGATTTTCCTGGAGTTCGACCTGTCACTGCAGAACGCCAAGATCGCCACCCTCGGCGAACGGGTCGAAGACGTGTTCTTCATCACCGATGCCGACAACCAGCCGCTGTCCGACCCGCAACTGTGCAGCCGCCTGCAGGAAGCTATCGTGCAGCAGCTGCAGGCCGGCCAAGGCAGCGACACCAGCCCGAGCCGCCTGACCATTTAACGATTAGACGATTGACGAGACCTTGCGCCGATGAACCATGCCTTGACCCAGCTTCAGCCCTACCCGTTCGAGAAGCTCCGCGCCCTGCTGGGCGCCGTGAAGCCTGCGGCGGACAAACGCGCCATCGCCCTGTCGATCGGTGAGCCGAAGCACGAATCGCCGGCGTTCGTCGCCCAGGCCATGGCCGACAACCTCGACAAGCTGGCTGTCTATCCCAGCACCCTCGGCCTGCCGGCGCTGCGCCAGGCTATTGGCCAGTGGTGCGAGCAGCGGTTTGGCGTGCCCGCCGGCTGGCTCGACGCCGACCGTCATATCCTGCCGGTCAATGGCACCCGCGAGGCGCTGTTCGCCTTCACCCAGGCCGTGGTCAACCGCGCCGATGACGGCCTGGTGGTCAGCCCGAACCCGTTCTATCAGATCTATGAAGGCGCAGCCCTGCTGGCCGGTGCCACCCCACACTACCTGCCGTGCCTGGAGGCCAATGGCTTCAACCCGGACTTCGACGCCGTGCCGGCCGATGTCTGGCAGCGCTGCCAGATCCTGTTCCTGTGCTCGCCGGGCAACCCGACCGGGGCGCTGGTGCCCATGGACACCCTGAAAACGCTGATTGCCCTGGCCGACGAGCATGATTTCGTGATCGCCGCCGATGAGTGCTACAGCGAACTGTACTTCGACGAAGACGCCCCGCCGCCCGGCCTGTTGAGCGCTTGCGCGGAGCTGGGCCGCAGCGACTTCAAACGTTGCGTGGTCTTCCACAGCCTGTCCAAGCGCTCCAACCTGCCGGGCCTGCGCTCGGGCTTCGTTGCCGGCGACGCCGACATCATCAAGCCATTCCTGCTGTACCGTACCTATCACGGCTGCGCCATGCCGGTGCAAACCCAACTGGCGAGCATCGCCGCTTGGCAGGATGAAGCGCATGTGCGCGAAAACCGCGACCAGTACCGCGCCAAATACGATGCCGTGCTGGAGATCCTGCAGCCGGTACTGGACGTACAGCGCCCGGACGGCAGCTTCTACCTGTGGGCCAAGGTGCCTGGCGACGATGCCGAGTTCACCCGTGACCTGTTCGAAGCCCAGCATGTGACGGTGGTGCCGGGGTCTTACCTTTCGCGGGAAGTGGATGGTGTGAACCCGGGGGCCGGGCGTGTCCGCATGGCCTTGGTTGCACCGCTGGCCGAGTGCATCGAAGCTGCCGAGCGCATTCGCGCGTTTCTGCAAAGCCGCTGACAGGATCGGTGGGCGGTTTGTACGCGGTTCCTGTGGGAGCGGGCGTGCCCGCGAACACCGGCGCAGCCGGTGCCAGACACCGCGTCTCCTGCTTCGCGGGCTTGCCCGCTCCCACAATGAATCGCGCAGGCTTTTCGAATTTTGAGCAAGACAGTTGCTCCTGCAAGTACGGCGGCAACTCCAAGCCAGCGCAGGCCCTGTGGGAGCGGGCGTGCCCGCGAACACCGGCGCAGCCGGTGCCATACACCGCGTCGCCTGCTTCGCGGGCAAGCCCGCTCCCACAACGAATCGCGCAGGCTTTTCAAATTTTGAGCCAGACAGTTGCTCCTGCAAGTACGGCGGCAACTCCAAGCCAGCGCAGGACCTGTGGGAGCGGGCATGTCCGCGAACACCGGCAAAGCCGGTGCCATACACCGCGTCGCCTGCTTCGCGGGCTTGCCCGCTCCCACAGGTGAATCGCGCAGGCTTTTCAAATTTGCAGTAAAAACAGTTGCTCCTACCGGGGTAGGTGAGATACCTGTTGCTGCAAGGCAGCCCCAGCGCTTTATTTGACCTGGCCCAGGTTCGCCTCACTCATGTCCAGCTCGCCCAGCACCTGCCGTACCACTTCATCGCCCACCTCGTGCTGACGATGCAGGTTGTACAGCTCCAGCCGCTGCGCCCTTAGCGCCCGCAGGCGCAAGCGGCGCTCCAGCAAATCCATCTGCTCGGCCAGTGCCTTGGCTTCGGCCGTGTCGTTATAACTGTCCAGCTCAGCCCGGTACTCCGCCATCAGGCGCGCCTTCAGTTCCGTGGCCATGGTTGCCTGGTCTGCATCCTGCGGCGCATTGCTGTCGATCACTTCCTCCGCCTCCAGGGCATGGATCGCCGCTTCTGCCGTGCGCCGCCAGGCTTCCTGCACCTCCTGTTGCAAGCGCTCGTCGGCGCTTTTGGTCACCCCGCGCAGCAATAGCGGCAAGGCGATACAGGCGCTGACCAGCGATAGCAGGATCACCCCTGCCGCGATGAAAATCAGCAGGTCCCGTTCCGGGAACGCCTTGCCTGCCCCCATCAGCAATGGCACCGACATCACACCCGCCAGGGTCACTGCACCCCGCACGCCGCCGAAGGTCAGCAGCCAGCAGGAGCGCGCCGTAGGCACCAGCACCAGCGCCGGCTTACCGCGCCAGCGGCGCAGCACGCCGATCGCGCGCCAGATACTCTGCACCCAGATGAAACGCAGCAGGATCAGCGCGGCAAAAATCGCCAGCACATCCAGGCAGCGGTAGGCCAGGGTCGGCCACACGGTGGTTTCGTGGCTGACCACAGCCTTGATGATGTCCGGTAACTGCAGGCCCAGTAGCAGGAAAATCAGGCCATTGAAGGCGAACTCCAGCAGCGACCAGACGCTGCGGTTGAGCAGGCGGGTGCTGGTCTGGCGTGGCAGCAGGTCGAGCCAGCTCTGCATCATGCCGGCGGCCACTGCCGACAAAATGCCCGACACGCCCAGGCGCTCGGCCAGTACATAAGCCGCGAACGGCAACAGCAGCATGAACACGACATGGGTCGCAGGGTCGTCCCAGCCCCGGGTGATCATCCACATGCGCAGGCGGCCGATCAGCCAGCTCAGGGCCACGCCCACTGCCAGGCCCCCCAGTGCTACCAGCACGAAGCTGAAGCTGGCGTCGGCCAGCGAGAAGGCCCCGGTGATTGCCGCCGCCAGGGCGAACTTGAAGGTCACCAGGCCAGAGGCGTCGTTCATCAGCGCCTCGCCCTGCAGCATATGCATCAGCGGGGTGGGCAGGCGGTCTTGGGTAATGGCCGATACGGCGACGGCGTCGGTCGGCGACAACACGGCGGCCAAGGCGAAGGCCACCGGCAGCGGGATGCTGGGCATCAGCCAGTGAATGAAGTAACCGGCTCCGACCACAGTGAACAGCACCAGCCCTACCGCCAGCGCTACCACCGGCCCTCGAAGGCGCCACAGTTCGCGCTTGGGAATCCGCCAGCCATCGGCGAACAGCAGTGGCGGCAGGAACAGAAACAGGAATAGCTCGGGGTCCAGCGCCACATGCAGGCCCAGGGTCGGCCACGCCAGCAAGGCGCCAGCGGCGATCTGCACCAGCGGCAAGGGCAGCGGAATCAGGCGACCGACCAGTTTCGACAGGCTGACCAAGGTCAACAGGATGAGGACGGTGTAGGCGGACTGCATCCGGTAAGGCTTCCTTTGTGAACCAGAAACGACAACAGGGCGAAACATCGCCATTGAAACAATATGTTAGCGGCGATCGGCGAACCAGGGCCGCTGCACGATAGTCGCAGGTGGCGGATGAATATGTAACATGATGATACCCAGCAATCATGGCCGGCGTTACCCGAGCAACGTGCAGCGAAGCCCTTGAACTACCGCGATGAAGTCGTATAATCAAGCGTAACGAATAACGTTATGCATTCAATCTCATGATTCAAAGCTTCAGCTGTGCCGACACGGAAGCACTATTTGTTACTGGAAAAACGCGACGTTGGTCAGATATCAAATCAGTCGCGGAGCGCAAACTGGCCATGCTCGATGCCGCAACAGAGCTGCGAGACCTGCGATCGCCACCTGGCAACCGCCTCGAGGCGTTGAGCGGCAACCGTGCCGGTCAGCACAGCATTCGCGTCAATGACCAATGGCGCTTGTGCTTCACCTGGACCGACAACGGGCCGGCCAACGTTGAAATTATCGATTACCACTGAGGTGCATCATGCTCAAGAACGGTATGCGTCCAATCCATCCCGGTGAAGTCCTGCGTGAGGACTTCCAGAAAGAAATGGGCTTCAGTGCTGCGGCATTGGCCAGGGCGCTGGGCGTCGCCACTCCAACCGTCAACAATATCCTGCGCGAACGGGGCGGTGTTTCCGCCGATATGGCGCTGCGTCTGTCCATTTGCCTGGATACTACCCCCGAGTTCTGGCTCAACCTGCAGACCGCCTTCGATCTGCGCACCGCCGAACAGCGACACGGTGAAGAGATCATCGGGGCGGTACAGCGCCTGGTCGCCTGAACACGCCTTGATCAATAGACATGGACGTCTCAGGCGTGGCGCCGCGAGGTTGCTTCCCGCATAATCCCGCGACTGAAATCGAAAAACGGAGAGGTTGGGGCAACCTGTGATCCCCAATGCACACAATGACCTACACGCTCTACGGCATCAAAGCCTGCGACACCATGAAAAAAGCGCGTACCTGGCTAGAAGACCAGTCCATCGCCTACGAATTCCACGACTACAAGACCCAAGGCATCGACCGTGACAGCCTGAACCGCTGGTGCGACGAACACGGCTGGGAAGTCATCCTCAACCGTGCCGGCACCACGTTCCGCAAGCTGGACGACGCCAGCAAGGCAGACCTCGACCAGGCCAAGGCCGTCGAGCTGATGCTGGCCCAGCCGTCGATGATCAAGCGCCCGGTGCTCGACCTTGGCGCGCGCACGTTGGTCGGCTTCAAGCCTGACCTGTACGCCGCAGCCTTCGCCTGAGCCCCTACCCTATTTCGCACGAGGTAATCACATGTCCAATACCCTGTTCAGCCTGGCCTTCGGTGTCGGCTCCCAGAATCGCCAGGGCGCCTGGCTGGAAGTGTTCTACGCACAACCCCTGCTCAACCCAAGCGCCGAACTGGTCGCCGCAGTCGCGCCTGTTCTTGGTTACCAGGGTGGCAACCAGGCCATCGCCTTCAGCAACGCCCAGGCCGCCCAACTGGCCGAAGCGGTGAAAGGCGTGGATGCCGCCCAGGCCGCGCTGCTGACCCGCCTGGCCGAAAGCCACAAGCCGCTGGTCGCCACCCTGCTGGCCGAAGACGCTGCGCTGGCTTCGACCCCGGAGGCCTACCTCAAGCTGCACCTGCTGTCGCACCGCCTGGTCAAGCCACACGGCGTGAGCCTGGCCGGCATCTTCCCGCTGCTGCCGAACGTGGCGTGGACCAACCAAGGCGCGGTCGACCTGAGCGAACTGGCCGAACTGCAACTCGAAGCACGCCTCAAAGGCGAGTTGCTAGAAGTGTTCTCGGTGGACAAGTTCCCGAAAATGACCGACTACGTGGTCCCCGCCGGCGTGCGTATCGCCGACACCGCCCGTGTGCGCCTGGGCGCCTACATTGGCGAAGGCACCACCATCATGCACGAAGGCTTCGTCAACTTTAACGCTGGCACCGAAGGTCCGGGCATGATCGAAGGCCGGGTTTCCGCTGGCGTATTCGTCGGCAAGGGCTCGGACCTGGGCGGCGGCTGCTCGACCATGGGCACCCTGTCCGGTGGCGGCAACATCGTCATCAAGGTCGGCGAAGGCTGCCTGATCGGCGCCAACGCCGGTATCGGTATCCCGCTGGGTGACCGCAACACCGTCGAAGCGGGCCTGTACATCACTGCCGGCACCAAGGTGAACCTGCTGGACGAGAACAACGAACTGGTCAAGGTGGTCAAGGCGCGTGACCTGGCAGGCCAGACCGACCTGCTGTTCCGCCGCAACTCGCTGAACGGCGCAGTGGAATGCAAGACCCACAAGTCGGCCATCGAGCTGAACGAAGCATTGCACGCCCACAACTGAGAACCTTGCACGGTTTGAGGTGTTAACATCGGGTCTGGCGCCAACACGCCAGACCCGTTTTTCATTCCAGGCCCCGCGATCATGTTCCAGCCCTCCCCCTGGCGTGCCGATTTCCCCGCCATCGACGCCCTGCAACGGCAGCACCAGACCTACCTGGACAGCGCCGCCACTACCCAGAAGCCGCAAGCCTTGCTGGATGCCCTGGGCCATTACTACGCCCATGGCGCGGCCAACGTGCACCGCGCCCAGCACTTGCCCGGCGCACTGGCGACCCAGGCTTTCGAAACCAGCCGCAACAAGGTGGCCGCCTGGCTCAACGCCGCCGATGCCCAGCAAATCGTGTTCACCCATGGCGCCACTTCGGCGTTGAACCTGCTGGCCTATGGCCTGGAGCACCGCTTCGAGGCGGGCGACGAAATTGCCGTCAGCGCGCTGGAGCACCATGCCAACCTGCTGCCCTGGCAGCAACTGGCGCAGCGGCACGACCTGCGCCTGGTGGTACTGCCGCTGGACATTCACGGCCACATCGACCTGGACCAGGCCCTGCAGTTGGTAGGCCCACGCACCCGGGTACTGGCCGTCAGCCAGTTGTCCAACGTGCTGGGCACCTGGCAGCCCTTGCCTGCCCTGCTGGCCCATGCCCGTGCGCAAGGTGCCGTGACCGTGGTCGACGGCGCCCAGGGCGTGGTCCATGGGCGCCATGATGTGCAGCAGCTGGGCTGCGACTTCTATGTGTTTTCCAGCCACAAGCTGTATGGCCCGGACGGTGTCGGCGTGCTCTACGGCCGCAGCCAGGCTTTCGAGCTGCTGCGCCATTGGCAGTTTGGCGGTGAGATGGTGCAACTGGCCGACTACCATAGCGCCAGCTTCCGCCCGGCGCCGTTGGGTTTCGAGGCGGGCACCCCGCCCATTGCCGGGGTGATCGGCCTGGGCGCGACCCTTGCCTACCTGGCCAGCCTCGATGGCCACGCGGTCGCCGCCCACGAAACCAGCCTGCATCAACAACTGCTGCGCGGCCTGGCCGACCGCGAGGGTATCCGGGTGCTGGGCACGCCACAGGCGGCGCTGGCCAGTTTCGTCATCGAGGGCGTGCACAATGCCGATATCGCCCACCTGCTCACCGAGCAGGGCATTGCCGTGCGTGCCGGGCACCACTGCGCCATGCCGCTGCTGAAGGGGCTGGGCCTGGAGGGTGCGATCCGTGTGTCGTTGGGCTTGTACAACGACAGCAGCGACCTGCAGCGCTTCTTCGACGCGCTGGACCAAGGCCTGGAGTTGTTGCGATGAGCCTGCCGGAACAGGCGCTAAAGGCGCTGGCCGCGTTCGAACAGGGCAAGGGCTGGGAACAGCGTGCTCGCTTGCTGATGCAATGGGGCGACCGGCTGGAGCCGCTGGCTGCCAACGAAAAAACCGAGGCCAACCGGGTGCACGGTTGCGAAAGCCTGGTGTGGCTGGTGGCCGAGCAGGCCGATGGCGCATGGCGGTTCAAGGCCGGTAGCGATGCCCGTTTGTTACGCGGGCTGCTGGCCTTGTTGCTGGTGCGGGTGCAGGGTTTGACCAGCGGTGAACTGCTGGCGCTTGACCTGCGGGGGTGGTTCAGCCAGCTGGGGCTGGAGCGCCAGCTGTCGCCGTCGCGCAGCAACGGGCTACATGCGGTGTTGCAGCGCATGGCAGAGCTGGTGGTCAAACGTTAACTGGGGTGGGGGCCAACATCGTTGGGGGCGCTGCGCGCCCCATCGCGACACGAGGCCGCTCCTACAGGGATTTACACGGGCTTGACCCGCTCCGATGGCCGTCGCGCACCGGCCACCAGTTTCTCTATCGCCTTGCTCGCTGCCACCATGCCAAAGGTGGCGGTCACCATCATCACCGCGCCAAAGCCGCCGGCACAATCCAGCCGCACGCCTTCGCCAACGAAGCTTTTCTGCAGGCACACGCTGCCATCGCCCTTGGGGTAACGCAGCTGCTCACTGGAAAACACACATGGCACGCCATAGTTGCGGCTGACATTGCGCGAAAAGTTGTAGTCACGCCGCAACGTGGAGCGGACCCGCGATGCCAGCGGATCGTTGAAGGTCTTGTTGAGGTCGGCGATCTGGATCTGCGTGGGGTCGATCTGCCCGCCGGCCCCCCCGGTGGTGACGATGGCGATCTTGCGCCGGCGGCACCAGGCGATCAGCGCGGCCTTGGCCATGACGCTGTCGATGCAGTCGATCACGCAGTCCAGGTGTTCGGTGATGTACTCGACCATGGTGTCGCGGGTGACGAAATCGGCGACTGCATGCACCGTGCAGGCCGGGTTGATCGCCCGCAGGCGCTCGGCCATGACCTCGACCTTGGGGCGCCCCACCTGCCCTTCCAGGGCGTGGGCCTGGCGGTTGGTGTTGCTGACGCAGACATCGTCCAGGTCGAACAGGGTGATTTCGCCCACGCCACTGCGCGCCAGCGCTTCGGCCACCCACGAACCCACCCCGCCAATCCCGACCACCGCCACATGGGCCTGGCCCAGGCGTTGCAGGCCTTGGTCGCCGTACAGCCGGGCAACGCCGGCGAAGCGTGGATCTTCTGTACTCATGTTCATACCCCAAAAAACCGGCGCGCATTATATGCCAGCGAGCCCAAGGCCTGCACCGTTAGGAAATGGACTACTAACCCTGCTTTAATGTCCTATCACTTCGACAGAAATGGACGACAATGTCTTCACGTAAATTCGGCCTGAACCTGGTTGTGGTGCTGGCCATCGCTGCGTTGTTCACCGGCTTCTGGGCGCTGATCAATCGCCCGGTTTCCGCGCCCGCCTGGCCAGAACAAATCTCTGGCTTCTCGTATTCGCCGTTCCGCCTGGGTGAAAGCCCGCAAAAGGGCCAGTACCCCAGTGACGAAGAAATGCGTCAGGACCTGGAACAACTGAGCAAACTGACCGACAGCATCCGCATCTACACCGTGGAAGGCACCCAGGCAGACATCCCACGGCTGGCCGAAGAGTTCGGCCTGCGCGTGACACTGGGCATCTGGATCAGCCCCGACCTCGAACGCAACGAGCGGGAAATTGCCACCGCCATCGAGTTGGCCAATACCTCGCGCAGCGTGGTGCGCGTAGTGGTGGGTAACGAGGCGCTGTTCCGCGAAGAAGTGACACCGGAAAACCTCATCAAGTACCTGGACAGGGTACGTGCCGCGGTCAAGGTCCCGGTAACCACCAGTGAGCAATGGCATATCTGGAAGGAACACCCGGAGCTGGCCAGGCACGTCGACCTGATTGCCGCGCACATCCTGCCCTATTGGGAATTCGTGCCGATGAAAGACTCGGTGGAGTTTGTGCTCGACCGTGCCCGCGAGCTGAAGCAGCAGTTCCCGCGAAAGCCGCTGCTGCTGTCGGAGGTCGGCTGGCCGAGCAATGGCCGCATGCGCGGGGGCGCCGATGCCACCCAGGCCGATCAGGCCATCTACCTGCGCACCTTGGTCAACACGCTCAACCGCCGTGGCTACAACTATTTCGTCATCGAAGCCTATGACCAGCCCTGGAAGGCCAGTGACGAAGGCTCGGTAGGCGCTTACTGGGGCGTTTACAACGCCGAGCGCCAGCAGAAGTTCAACTTCGAGGGGCCCGTGGTGGCGATTCCGCAGTGGCGCGCCCTGGCGGTCGCGTCGGTGGTGCTGGCCATGATCGCGCTGATGGTGCTGTTCATCGACGGCTCGGCCTTGCGCCAACGCGGCCGGACCTTCCTGACGTTCATCACCTTCCTGTGCGGGTCGGTGCTGGTGTGGATCGCCTACGACTACAGCCAGCAATACAGCACCTGGTTCAGCCTGACCGTCGGCGTGTTGCTGGCGCTCGGCGCATTGGGGGTGTTCATCGTGCTGCTCACCGAGGCGCATGAACTGGCCGAGGCGGTGTGGATCCACAAGCGCCGCCGCGAGTTCCTGCCGGTACAGGCCGACAGCGCCTACCGGCCCAAGGTGTCGGTGCATGTACCGTGCTACAACGAGCCGCCAGAAATGGTCAAGCAGACCCTCGACGCCCTGGCCGCGCTGGATTACCCCGATTATGAAGTGCTGGTGATCGACAACAACACCAAGGACCCGGCCGTGTGGGAACCGCTCAAGGCCCATTGCGAGAAACTGGGCGAGCGGTTCAAGTTCTTCCACGTCGCGCCCTTGGCTGGCTTCAAGGGCGGCGCGCTGAACTACCTGATCCCGCACACCGCGCCAGACGCCGAAGTGATCGCGGTGATCGACTCGGACTACTGCGTCGACCGCAACTGGCTCAAGCACATGGTGCCGCACTTCGCCGACCCGAAAATTGCTGTGGTGCAGTCGCCGCAGGACTACCGCGACCAACACGAAAGTGCATTCAAGAAGCTGTGCTACAGCGAATACAAGGGCTTCTTCCACATCGGCATGGTCACCCGCAACGACCGTGACGCGATCATCCAGCATGGCACCATGACCATGACCCGGCGCAGCGTGCTGCAAGAACTGGGCTGGGCCGAGTGGTGTATCTGCGAGGACGCCGAACTGGGCCTGCGCGTGTTCGAAAAGGGCCTGTCGGCCGCTTATGCCCACAACAGTTATGGCCAGGGCTTGATGCCCGACACGTTCATCGATTTCAAGAAACAGCGCTTCCGCTGGGCATACGGTGCCATCCAGATCATCAAGCACCACGCCGGCGCCCTGCTGCGCGGCACGGGTAGCCAGCTGACGCGCGGCCAGCGCTACCACTTTCTGGCCGGCTGGCTGCCCTGGATCGCCGATGGCATGAACATTTTCTTCACCATCGGCGCGCTGCTGTGGTCGGCCGCGATGATCATCGTGCCGCACCGGGTCGACCCGCCACTGATGATTTTCGCCATCCCGCCGCTGGCGCTGTTCTTCTTCAAGGTCGGCAAGATCCTGTTCCTCTACCGGCGTGCGGTGGGGGTGAACATGAAGGATGCCTTCGCGGCGGCGCTGGCAGGGCTGGCGCTGTCGCATACCATCGCCAAAGCGGTGCTGTACGGGTTCTTCACCAGCAGCATGCCGTTCATCCGCACGCCAAAGCATGCCGACAGCCATGGCTTGCTGGTGGCGATTGCCGAGGCGCGCGAGGAACTGTTCATCATGCTGCTGTTGTGGGGCGCAGCGCTGGGTATCTACCTGGTGCAGGGGCTGCCGAGTTCGGACATGCGCTTCTGGATGGCCATGCTGCTGGTGCAGTCGTTGCCGTACGTGGCGGCACTGGTGATGGCGCTGCTGTCGTCGCTGCCCAAGCCTGCGCACAAGGCTGCCGAGGCGCAGCAGGCTTGAGATGTTGGGGGCGCTTGGCGCCCCTTTCGCGACTGGTTTGCTATAAGATAACGCCCCTCAGATTTCCCCGCCTTGCCTTGCCCCGGAGTTCCCCATGACGGCCCCTGCCGAGCTCTCGCCTACCCTTCAACTGGCCTGCGACCTGATCCGTCGCCCCTCCGTCACCCCCGTCGACGCCGATTGCCAGGCGCAAATGATGAACCGCCTCGGCGCCGTGGGCTTCCAGCTCGAGCCGATGCGCATCGAAGACGTCGACAATTTCTGGGCGACCCATGGCCAGCAGGAAGGCCCGGTACTGTGCTTCGCCGGCCACACCGACGTGGTGCCCACCGGCCCGGTGCAGCAATGGCAGCATGAACCGTTCGAAGCGCTGATCGACGCCGACGGCATGCTCTGCGGCCGCGGCGCAGCCGACATGAAAGGCAGCCTGGCCTGCATGGTGGTTGCCAGCGAACGCTTCGTGCAGGATTACCCCGACCACCGCGGCAAGGTCGCGTTCCTGATCACCAGCGACGAGGAAGGCCCGGCCCACCACGGCACCAAGGCTGTGGTCGAACGCCTGAAAGCACGTAACCAGCGCCTGGACTGGTGCATCGTCGGCGAACCGTCCAGCACCACCCTGCTGGGTGACGTGGTCAAGAACGGCCGCCGCGGCTCGCTGGGCGCCAAGCTGACCGTGCGCGGCAAACAGGGCCATGTGGCCTACCCGCACCTGGCGCGCAACCCCATTCACCTGGCCGCACCGGCCCTGGCGGAGCTGGCAGCCGAGCACTGGGACGAAGGCAATGCATTCTTCCCGCCGACCAGCTTCCAGATCTCCAACCTCAACTCCGGCACCGGTGCCACCAACGTGGTCCCGGGCGAGCTGACTGCGCTGTTCAATTTCCGGTTCTCCACCGAGTCCACCGTCGAAGGCCTGCAGGCGCGGGTGTCGGCGATCCTCGACAAGCACGAACTGGACTGGTCGATCGACTGGGCGCTGTCAGGCCTGCCGTTCCTCACCGAGCCGGGCGAGCTGCTGGGTGCCGTTTCGGCCAGCATCAAAAGTGTCACCGGCCGCGACACCCAACCGTCGACCAGCGGCGGCACGTCCGATGGCCGCTTCATCGCCACCCTGGGCACCCAGGTGGTCGAGCTGGGCCCGGTCAACGCCACCATCCACCAGGTGGACGAGCGGATTCTGGCCAGCGACCTCGACCTGCTGACCGAAATCTACTACCAGACCCTGGTCCGGTTGCTCGCCTGATGCTTGCCTGCCCCCTTTGCCAGGCGCCGCTGGCGCAAGTCGACAACGGCGTGGCCTGCCCGGCAGGCCACCGCTTCGACCGGGCCCGCCAGGGCTACCTGAACCTGCTGCCGGTGCAGCACAAGAACAGCCGTGACCCGGGTGACAACCAGGCCATGGTCGAGGCGCGTCGCGACTTTCTCGACGGTGGCCACTACGCGCCGGTGGCCCAGCGCCTGGCCGAACTGGCCGCCGAGCGCCAGCCCGGTGCGTGGCTGGACATTGGCTGCGGCGAGGGTTACTACACCGCGCAGTTGGCCCAGGCCCTGCCTGCTGCCGACGGTTACGCCCTGGATATCTCCCGCGAGGCGGTCAAGCGTGCCTGCCGCCGCGCACCGGCTGTCACCTGGATGGTCGCCAGCATGGCCCGGGTGCCGCTGGCCGATGCCAGCTGCCAGTTCATCGCCAGCGTATTCAGCCCGCTGGACTGGGCCGAAGCCAAACGCCTGCTCAGCCCCGGCGGTGGCCTGATGCGGGTAGGCCCGACCAGCGGCCACCTGATGGAACTGCGCGAAGTGCTCTACGATGAAGTACGCCCTTACGCCGACGACAAGCACCTGGCCCTGGTCCCCGAGGGCATGGTCCATGCCCACAGCGAAACCCTGGCGTTGCGCCTGAGCCTGGCAGCCCCCAAGGCCCGCGCCGACCTGCTGGCCATGACCCCACACGGCTGGCGCGCCAGCGCCGAAAAACGTGCACGGGTAATCGACCAGCCCGAGCCGTTCGAGGTAACGGTTTCCATGCGTTATGACTATTTTGTGCGCCAAGACTGAGCACACCCGGAGCCCTTATGCGCCAACCTGATATCGAGATCTACCTGAAGGACGCCGACGTCGACCACAAACAGATTGCCGGGTGGCTTGCCCAGGCGATCGGCCCGTGCAGCGAATGGAAGCAGAAAGGCCAGACCTTCAAATGCCAGGCCGGTAACATTCCGGTCACTTGGTTACCGAAGGCTGTAGGGAAATGGAACAGCCTGTACCTGGAAAGCGACCAGACCCCCTGGGCCGACGATATTGCCTGCGCCCGCGCTGCATTCGCCGCACTGGGGGTGGAAGTACGCTGCGCACCGGGTGGCTGGGTCGAGGAAGACGGCGAGGAAGATGCCGACCGCTGGGTCCGCATCAGCGCCGACGGTGAAGAGGAAATCACCTGGCGTACGTCTTGAGCTTGAAGCTTCAAGCTGCAAGTTTCAAGAAGGCTCGCATCAGGCTGCAAGTACACGGTCACTTGCAGCTTGAAGCTTATAGCTTAAGGCTCAGAGGCCTACCACGTCTTCGGCTTGCAGGCCTTTCTGGCCCTGCACGCAAGCGTATTCAACCCGCTGCCCTTCGACCAGGGTACGATGCCCCTCACCGCGAATCGCCCGATAGTGGACGAATACATCCGCACCACCTTCGCGCTGAATGAAGCCATAACCCTTGGCATCGTTGAACCACTTTACATTCCCAGTCTCACGAGACGACATCTGAACTACTCCGGTTTTTTATTGTGAAGATCGCCGTGCAGGCATGGGCTTACCTGCCCCGTGCCAACGCCGCTTGCCGAAATAACCTGCAAGTGGCAGGCCGAGTATATGCCACAGCACAAAAAAAATTGATGACGGTCCCGCTGTTGGCCGATTTTTGCTGAACTTACGCACATACGGCAGACTAATTAACTGGATACTCACCTGAACATCACACCCAGGGCACACACCCCATGACCCGTTCCCCCCTGCGCCGCCTGATTTTCGGCGCCCTGCGTCGCCTGTTGTACCTGTGGGTGCGCTCCGAAACCATCAACCAGTCGGCCATGTCGTTGAACCTGGACCGCAGCCGGCCAGTGATCTACGCCTTGCCTACGCCGGCGCTCACCGACCTGGTCGTACTCGACCACGAGTGCACCAAGGCAGGGCTTCCGCGCCCGGTGCTGCCGGTAACGGTCGGTCCGCTGCAGGAACCCGCCGCGTTCTTCTACCTGACCCCCGACCCCGACTGGCTGGGCCGCCAGGACAAGCGTGGCGCCCCGCCCACCCTCGAGCGCCTGGTAGCTGCCGTTACCCGGCATGCCGAGGAAGATGCGCAGATCATTCCAGTCAGCGTGTTCTGGGGCCAGACCCCGGCCAGCGAGTCCAGCCCGTGGAAACTGCTGTTTGCCGACAGTTGGGCAGTGACCGGGCGTTTGCGGCGGCTGCTGACCGTACTGATACTCGGGCGCAAGACCCGCGTGCAGTTCTCTGCCCCCATCCACCTGCGCGAACTGGTGCAGCACAACAAAGGCCACGAACGCACTGTGCGCATGGCCCAGCGCCTGATGCGCGTGCATTTTCGCAACCTCAAGACCGCGGTCATCGGCCCCGACCTTTCGCACCGCCGCAACCTGGTCAAGGGGCTGGTTCATGCACCGCTGGTGCGCCAGGCCATCGCCGAGGAGGCGCAGCGCGAAAACCTGCCGCTGGCCAAGGCCGAAGCCCAGGCCTTGCGCTACGGCAACGAGATTGCCTCTGACTACACCTACACTGCCATCCGCTTCCTGGAAGTGGTGCTCAGCTGGTTCTGGAACAAGATCTACGACGGCATCAAGGTCAACCACATCGAGCAGGTGCAGGGCATCGCGCCCGGCCACGAAGTGATCTACGTGCCCTGCCACCGCAGCCATATCGACTACCTGCTGCTGTCGTACCTGCTGTTCCGCAACGGCCTCACGCCACCGCACGTGGCCGCGGGCATCAACCTCAACATGCCGGTGGTCGGCAACCTGCTGCGCCGTGGCGGGGCGTTCTTCATGCGCCGCACCTTCAAGGGCAACCCCCTGTATACCGCGGTCTTCAACGAATACCTGCACACCCTGTTCACCAAGGGGTTCCCGGTGGAGTACTTCGTCGAAGGCGGCCGTTCCCGTACCGGGCGCATGCTGCAACCGCGCACCGGGATGCTGGCCATTACCCTGCGCAGCTTCCTGCGTTCGTCGCGCACGCCCATCGTGTTCGTGCCGGTCTACATCGGCTATGAGCGCGTGCTCGAAGGCCGCACCTACCTGGGCGAGCTGCGCGGTGCCAGCAAGAAGAAAGAGTCGGTATTCGATATCTTCAAGGTGTTCGGCGCGCTGAGGCAGCGCTTTGGCCAGGTGTCGGTCAACTTTGGCGAGCCGATTCGCCTGGCCAGCTTCCTCGACCAGCAACAACCCGGCTGGCGTGAGCAGGAGCATGGCCCGCAATACCGCCCGGATTGGCTTAACGCCACTACCCATCGCCTGGGTGAGACCGTGGCCCGCCACCTCAACGAGGCGGCGGCCATCAACCCGGTCAACCTGGTGGCCATGGCATTGCTGTCCACCAGCCGCCTGGCCCTGGATGAACGCGCCCTGGTCCGCGTGCTCGACCTGTACCTGGCCCTGCTGCGCCAGGTGCCCTACTCGCCGCACATCACCCTGCCCGAGGGTGACAGCCAGGCCCTGATCGAACACGTGCGCAGCATGAACCTGGTCGCCGAGCAGAAGGACGCCCTGGGCCGCATCCTGTACCTGGACGAAGGCAATGCGGTGCTGATGACCTACTACCGCAACAACGTGCTGCACATCTTCGCCCTGCCGGCGCTGCTGGCCAGCTTCTTCCTCAGCAGCTCGCGCATGAGCCGCGAACTGTTGGGGCAGTATGTGCACGCGCTGTACCCGTATTTGCAGGCCGAACTGTTCCTGCGCTGGGCGCCGCAGCAATTGGACGACGTCATCGACCAGTGGCTGGCGGCGCTGGTCGAGCAAGGCCTGCTGCGCCAGGACAACGACATCTATGTGCGCCCGCCGCCGAGCTCGCGGCAGTTCGTGCTGCTGACCCTGCTGGCCCGCACCATCACCCAGACGCTGCAGCGTTTCTACATGGCCACATCCCTGCTGCTCAACAGCGGGCAGAACAGCCTCAGCGCCGAAGCGCTGGAAGACCTGTGTGTGATAATGGCCCAGCGCCTGTCGATCCTGCATGGCCTGAACGCCCCGGAGTTCTTCGACAAGACGCTGTTCCGCCACTTCATCCAGACCTTGCTCCAGCAAGGCGTGCTGCATGCCGATGCCCAAGGCAAGCTGGGTTACCACGACAAGCTCGGCGAACTGGCCGAGGGCGTGGCCAAGCGCGTGCTGTCGGCCGAGCTGCGCCTGTCCATCCGCCAGGTGGCGCTGCATCGCGACGAGCCTTCAGACGTGGTGCAAGGGTAGCTTTTCTGTCTGCCGCCAGGCCTTGAGAGGGGACAGCATCGCCGTGCTTTCCCCCTCTCAAGGAGCACCACCATGAACCAGATCAAATCGATCGACGTCGAAATCGTTTCTTCCAGCGACAACTACCTGCCAGCCTCCGCCCAGGTGCTACTGAGCCTGCTCGACGTGTCCCGTGCCGACGCGCCGGCCGTCAGCCAGGCCGAGCTGCGCCTTCAGTGCGCCGGTGTACTGCCGATCAAGCTGCAACTGGCCTGCGACCTCAGCCAGCTCGACCCGCGCGGCAGCTACGTGCTGGCCGTGCGCATCGAGCAGAACGGGCAACTGCAGTTCATCAACAACGCCCATCACGCCGTAAACCCTCACACCTTGTCTGGCACCGAACGCGTGGTGGTCGATAACGTGGCGACGCCCCCGGTCGTGCTCCATGATTGATTAGGGAAAATCCGCTAAAGTCCCTGGGGTTGGCCACAAGCCGGCTCCAAGGACAACGGAGATTCCATGAAAAAGCTCTTTATGCTGTGTTGCGCATCCCTGCTCGCAGCCTGCTCCAGCCAAACCCCGCCCGCCCAGGCCAGCCTGGATGGCGAAGTCTTCTACCTGCAGCGCATTGCCCTGCCCCCGGCCGCCACCCTGAGCGTCGAACTGCAGGACGTGTCGTTGCTGGACGCCCCGGCAGTGACCCTGGCCCGCCAGGCCGGCCCGGTCAAAGGCAACGTGCCGCTGCCGTTCCACCTCACCTACGATCCGCGCCAGGTCAAACCCGGCCACCGCTATGCGCTGAGCGCGCGCATCGAGCTGGGCGGCAAACTGCTGTTCATCAATACCGAACACCATGGCGTGCTGCTCGACGGCTCCGACCCGCAACCCGTGCGCGTCAAGCTCGACCAGGTTCGCTGATACCCGTATTCATCTGTTTACAAGGAACGCTTCATGATCCGCACTTCCCTGCGCTTCACCACCCTGTGCGCCGGCCTGCTGCTGTCGGCCAGCGCGCTGGCCCTGTCGCTGGGCGACCTGAGCCAGAAGGACGCCACCGGCGGCCTGAAAGATGCCCTCACCCAAGGTGCGCAACTGGCGGTCAAGCAGCTCAGCACCCCAGGCGGCTTCAGCAACAACCCGGACGTGCGTATCGAACTGCCGGGCAACCTGGGCAAGGCCGCCAAAGCGATGAAGATGTTCGGCAAGGGCGAACAGGTCGAAGCCCTGGAAGCCAGCATGAACAAGGCCGCCGAAAAGGCCGTGCCGCAGGCTCAGGCGATTCTGGTAGACGCCGTGAAGAACATGAGCGTGACCGACGCCAAGGGCATTCTCAGCGGCGGTGACGACTCCGCCACCCAGTACCTGAACAAGAGCAGCCGCGAGCAGATTCGGGCCAAGTTCCTGCCGGTCGTCAAGCAGGCCACCGACCAGGTTGGTGTGGCTCAGCAGTACAACGCCTTCGCCGCGCAGGCCAAAGGCCTGGGGCTGGTCAAGGATGACGCCAACATCGAGAACTACGTGACCGAGAAGGCGCTGGACGGCCTGTTCGAGATGATCGGCAAGCAAGAGCAGAACATTCGCCAGAACCCGGCCGCCGCAGCTACCAGCCTGGCCAAGAAGGTTTTCGGCACGCTCTGATAACGCGTGGTGCCACAGCAGCGGTCTGCGTGAACCCGCGCGGCCGCTGCCTCTGCGTCGTTTTGGCTGTACCGCCTTTCCCCGCTCCCTCGGCCAACAGCAAGGTGCAGGATGGCGGCTCTTTTCGACGAGGAGTTTCCGTTATGCCCTCCACCCCACATTTCCAGATCTTCATCGACTGCGAAAGCCAAGACCGGATAACACCGGACGCTTCGGCGAGTTACGTATTGGTCCTGAGTGAAAAACTGGAGGGCTTCGGCGCTGCCAAAGGCAGCTCCGTCCTGCAGCCCGTGCTTACCCTCGAGCAGCAAGGCGAACTGGCGCTGCCCCAGACCTTCAGTTTCATGATCGATGGGGCAACGCTCAAGGAAGGCCATGCTTACCAGGTGAGCCTGCGCTACCAGGCCACCAACGGTAACCCGCACGGCAAGCGCCTGGCCTGGAAAGAGACTTTCGTCGCTCAGGACCAGGCCCGCATTGCACCTGCCGCCGTCAGCGGCCATGGCCCGTGCAAAGGCCGCACCAACAGCTGCCTGAGCTGGTAAGGGCCGGCGCCTTCAACACCCAGGGCGCAAGCTGCCTGCACGCTCGCGCCTGGGTCTTCAACGCTGCTTTACCCTGAACCAGGCCGCGTACAACGCCGGCAGGAACAACAACGTCAGCACCGTGGCCACGATCAGGCCACCCATGATCGCGACCGCCATCGGCCCGTAGAACACGCTACGCGACAGCGGGATCATGGCCAGCACCGCGGCCAGCGCGGTCAGCACGATCGGCCGGAAGCGCCGCACCGTGGCCTCGATGATCGCTTGCCAGCGGTCCATCCCTGCCGCAATGTCCTGCTCGATCTGGTCAACCAGAATCACCGAATTGCGCATGATCATCCCCGCCAGGGCAATGGTGCCGAGCATGGCGACAAAGCCGAACGGCTGGCGGAACACCAGCAGGAACAGGGTCACGCCGATCAACCCCAACGGCGCGGTCAGGAACACCATCAGCGTGCGTGAGAAGCTGCGCAGCTGGATCATCAGCAAGCTCAACACCACCACGATGAACAGCGGCATGCCAGCGTTCACCGATTTCTGCCCGCGCTCGGCATCTTCCACCGTGCCGCCCACTTCCAGCAGGTAACCGTCGGGCAGCTTGGCGCGGATGCCCTGCAAAGATGGCAGAATCTGCTTCACCAGTGTCGCAGGTTGCGCCTTGTCGTAGATGTCTGCCCGCACGGTCACCGTCGGCAGGCGGTTACGGTGCCAGATGATGCCCTCCTCGAAGCCATACTCCAGGGTCGCGACCTGCGACAGCGCCACGCTCTGGCCGTTGTCGGTCGGCAACGCCAGGCTGCCCAGGTTGCCCAGCTCGCTGCGCTCCTGCAGCGTACCGCGCAGCAGTATCTCGATCAGCTCGTTGTCTTCGCGGTACTGGCTGGCGGTGGTGCCGGTCAGCGAACTTTGCAGGAAACTCGCCAGGTGCGCGGTGCTCACGCCCAGCGCACGGGCACGGTCCTGGTCGATGCTCAGAAACACCGCCTTGCTCGGTTCCTCCCAGTCCAGGTGCACATTCACCACATGCGGGTTCTCGCGTACCTTGGCCGCCACCTCACGGGCCAGTGCCCGCGCCTTCTCGATATGCTCGCCCGTGACGCGGAACTGCACCGGGTAACCCACGGGCGGGCCGTTTTCCAGGCGGGTGACCCGGGCGCGCAACTCGGGGAACTGCTGGTCCACCGTGGCGATCAGCCAGCTGCGCAGGCGCTCGCGGTCGTCCATCGACTTGGCCAGTACCACGAACTGGGCGAAGCTGGCGGCCGGCAGTTGCTGGTCCAGCGGCAGGTAGAAGCGCGGCGAACCGGTGCCCACGTAGGCCACATAGTTGTCGATGCCATCCTGCTGCGCGAGCAGCGCCTCCAATTGCTTGACGCGCTCGGCGGTATTGGCCAGCGATGCACCTTCGGCCAGCTTCAGGTCGACCATCAGTTCCGGGCGCCCGGACGCCGGGAAGAACTGCTGGGGCACGAAGCGGAACAGCAGGAGGCTGCCGATGAAGGCCGCGAGGGTCAGCAGGATCACCGTTTTGCGGCGCCGTACACACCACGCCACAACTCGCCGCACACGCTGGTAGAACGGCGTGGCATAAGGGTCTGGCGCCTGGCCATGACGGGCGGCGTGCAGCCGGGCCAGGTCGGGCAACAGGCGCTCGCCCAGGTAAGGCACGAACACCACGGCGACCAGCCACGATGCCAGCAAGGCAATGGTCACCACCTGGAAGATCGAGCGGGTGTATTCGCCGGTGCTGGAGGCCGCCGTAGCGATGGGCAAGAAGCCCGCTGCGGTGATCAGGGTGCCGGTGAGCATCGGGAAGGCCGTGCTGCTCCAGGCGTAACTGGCCGCCTTGAGGCGGTCGTAGCCCTGCTCCATCTTGATCGCCATCATTTCCACGGCAATGATCGCATCGTCTACCAGCAAGCCCAGGGCCAGTACCAGCGCCCCCAGCGAAATCTTGTGCAGGCCGATGCCAAAGTAATGCATGGCCGCGAAGCTCATGGCCAGCACCAGGGGGATGGCCAGCGCCACCACCAGGCCGGTCCGCAGGCCCAGGGAGAAGAAGCTGACCAGCAGCACGATGACCAGCGCCTCGGCCAGCACCTGCACGAACTCGCCGACACCGGCCTTGACCGCCGCGGGCTGGTCCGAGACCTTGCGCAACTCCATGCCGGCCGGCAGGTTGTGCGCCAGGCGTTCGAACTCGCTTTCCAGCGCCTTGCCCAGCACCAGGATATCGCCGCCATCCTTCATCGACACCGCCAGGCCAATGGCCTCTTCGCCCATGAAGCGCATGCGCGGTGCGGGTGGGTCATTGAAGCCACGGTACACTTCAGCGACATCGCCAATGCGGAAGGTGCGGTCGCCCACCCGAATCGGGAACTGGCGAATCTGCTCGACGCTGTCGAAGCGACCGCTTACCCGCAGTTGCAGGCGCTCGCTGGGGGTTTCGAAGAAGCCGGCGGTGCTGACTGCATTCTGTTCGCGCAGGGCGTTCTGCACCGCTTGCAGCGGCACCCCCAGGGTAGCCAGCTTGAGGTTGGACAGCTCGATCCAGACTTTCTCGTCCTGCAAGCCGATCAGCTCGACCTTGCCCACGTCCTTGACCCGCTGCAGCTGGATCTGGATCCGGTCGGCATAGTCCTTGAGCACGGCGTAATCGAAGCCCTTGCCGGTCAGTGCATAGATATTGCCGAAGGTAGTGCCGAATTCGTCGTTGAAGAAGGGGCCCTGGATTTCCGGCGGCAAGGTATGGCGAATGTCCGCGACCTTCTTGCGGATCTGATACCACAGCTCGGGAATGTCCTTGGAGTGCAGCGAGTCGCGGGCCATGAACGTGACCTGCGATTCGCCAGGCCGGGAAAACGAGACAATCCGCTCGTACTCACCGGTTTCCATCAGCTTTTTCTCGATGCGCTCGGTTACCTGGCGCGACACTTCCTCGGCCGTGGCACCGGGCCACAGGGTACGAATGACCATGGCCTTGAAGGTGAACGGCGGGTCTTCGCTCTGGCCCAGCTTGGTGTAGGACACGGCGCCAATGGCCGCCAGCAGGATCATCAGGAACAGGACGATCTGGCGGTTGCGCAGCGCCCAGGCAGAAAGGTTGAAACCCATCGGGACTTACTCCTTGGCCGTCAGGTTCACTACGCGGTTGCTGCGGTCGACGGGGCGTACCTGCTGCCCCTCACGCAATACATGACCACCGGCGGCCACCACCCAGTCATCGGCGGCCAGCCCTTCGAGCACGGGCACGCTATCGTTGCCGTACGCACCCAGGCGCACCACGGCCCGCTCCAGGCGGCTGTCCTTGTTCACCCGCCAGACATAGGCCTGGCCGTCTTCGGCGGTGACCGCCGACAGCGGTACAGACAATGGGATCAGGCCTTCGGTAGCAATGAATACCCGGGCGCTCTGGCCCAGTTCGGCCGGGGCAGCCGACGTGGTGAAGGCGATGCGGGCGGCGAAGGTGCGCGAGCGCGGATCGGCCGCGGGTGACAGCTCGCGGATGCGCCCCTGGAAGCGCGCCTGCGGGTGCGACCACAGCTCCACACTCACCGGTTGGCCGATGGCGACCCGGGCGAACTGCTGCTCTGGCAGGGCGATGGCCACCTCGCGCTCACCATCGGCGGCGAGGGTGAAGGCGGTTTGCCCAGCGGCAACCACCTGGCCCACTTCCACCTGGCGCTTGGCAATCACCCCGGCCTGGGGCGCACGCAATACGGCATAGGCTGCCTGGTTCCCGGCCACGTCGAACTGCGCCTTGGCCTGCTTCAGGCGGGCCAGGCCGGCACGGTAGAGGTTTTCGGCATTGTCATATTGAGAATGGCTGACCATTTGCCGGTCCAGCAGCTTCTGGTAGCGATCACGCTCGGTGCGCACCAGTGCCAGGTTGGCTTCGGCGGCGGCCAGTTGTGCGCGGTTAGCTTCCAGTTGCAGGCGTACGTCCTGCGGGTCCAGCTCGGCCAGCGGCTGCTCGGCCTTGACCCGCTGCCCTTCTTCGACCAGCCGCTTGCTGACCTTGCCGGCAATACGGAACGCCAGTTCCGGCTCGAAGCGCGCACGCACCTCACCGGGGTAACTGGCGGCCCCCGCTTCGGCTGGCTGCGGCTGCACCACCAACGCCGGGCGCGGGGCGGCGGGGGCGGCGGCTTCCTGTTCGCACGCCGCCAGAAGCACGGCGACGGCGGCGGGCAACGCGATGGACAAGGCCTGGCGCAACATGATGAATCCTTTCGCAGAGGGTACTTCGAATATTTGTACTGGCGGGTATATTAAGTCAGGGAACTGCTGCCGAGAAGCCAGTGTCGATAAGAAATCGCCTGACGATGGCTACGATCACTGCTGGAAACCGCTCCAGCCGGTAATATGGGAGCTTGATCAACCACATGCAGACCACAATGTCCAACGACGCACCCATCGGCCCAGGCCGGCCCAAGGACCTGGCCAAGCGCGAGGCGATTCTCGAAGCTGCCAAGTCGCTGTTCTTAAGCCTTGGCTACGCCAACACCAGCATGGATGCGGTCGCTGCGGCGGCAGGTGTTTCTAAGCTCACCGTGTACAGCCACTTCACCGACAAGCAGACGCTGTTCTGTTCAGCGGTCATGGCCACGTGCCAGATCCAGCTGCCGGACCTGTTGTTCGAGTACCCCGCCGGTGCGCAGGTCGAAGACGTGCTGCTGAATATCGCCCGTGGTTTCCAGGCGCTGATCAGCAGTGACGAAGCGGTCAAGCTCAGCCGCCTGATCATGGCCCAAGGCAGCCTGGACCCGAGCTTTGGCCAGTACTTCTACGAAGCCGGGCCCAAGCGCGTGCTGGCCGGGATGGAAGCGCTGCTGCGCGAGGCGGATGAGCGTGGGCTGCTGCGCATCGACAACCCACTGCGGGCAGCTGAGCACTTCTTCTGCCTGGTCAAGGGGGCCCCGGATTACCGGTTGCTGCTGGGGTGTGCGGGGCCATTGGCAGGCGAAGAGGCCGAGGCGCATGTGCGCGAGGTGGTGGGGGTGTTCTTGCGGGCGTTCGAGCCTTGACGGCATGGCTAGTTACAGGCCCGGAGCACTTGATTCCAATCTCTACCTTCCGCACCAACCAGCGAAAGGTAGAAAATCAGCCTAGCGTCTCAATTCCCAACCCACTGGCGAATATTCTTTTGCAATCTTCCAATTTCTGCCACGATTTCGTCTGTGCCCTGCCCTGCTTCTTGGATCTGGCTGAGTACTTGCAGTAAGTCCGTATCCCTTTCAATCGCACGCTCTCTATTGAGGTTTTCCTGCGCCCTTCTTCGCTCCATCAGCGTTGTTTTTGGCCTTGGCGTGGGGGCGCTGCCAACTAACGAGCTTTCTGGTCGTACTGAACTGCTTGCCTGCCGAGACGACTCGCGTTTAGCGCCAAATTGATTCAACAATTCCAACTGCTGATTAATTTCCAAATCAGTAAGCTGCTCGAATGGATTGATGCCATCCGCTGTCGGTGCAACTTTTTGGCTTATGCTATTGGTTCGGTTATCTGGAGTCGGATTTGTTTTGGTTACTGGCACGCCAATCTTCGCCTGCTTTGGCGCTTTGGATTTCTTGCCCAATATTCCTCTGAAGAACGTCCCAATCCCCCAGAAATGCCCGGTCGGGTCAGTACGGTTGGTGGGATCTCCCGCACAATACACATACGCATTGAAACCACCTGCCCCAAATGGGCTCCAACTGTCCGGGCTGCAAAAGCGCATCATGACCGGGCTGAACTGCCGGTAGCCATTCCCCAGATGATAACGCCCCGTGATCGCGTCCGGCCGCTCGCCATTGAAGGCAAGCAACGACGGCAAACCGCTGCCCTGAATATGATGCCCATAGGGCGAGTAAGCCTGTGCCTCCTGGCGTTTCCTCTCATAAATGGACAAGACCGAGCGCTGCTGGTCGCATGCCGCCAGCATGCTGGGCAAGCCCGAGGATCGGTGATTTTGCTGAGCCAGCACCAGACCATCAGCCTGAAGCAAACGCCAGCGGGCGTCGCCATTCAACTCAGTAGCGATCTTGCCGTTACAGTAAAAAAGCTGGCGGCCAGCTTCACGGGTATAGGGAGCAGGCGACATGAACATTACCCTCAGTCAGGTTTGAATGTCCGTTATGGTCGCGCCCTTAGTCAACAAATGACTACTGGCAAAAATAATAGGTCATTGTAGGAGCGGGTTTACCCGCGAAGAAGGCAACGCGGTGATTGGCACCGGCGTTGCCGATGTTCACGGCTAAAGCCGCTCCTACAATGACCGTGTTAGCCGGACCGGTTGGGGCAGGTCAGGGCTTCAGGGCCTTTTTCGGGTAGATGTCATACCGGCTCGACTTACCCTCCAGGCTATGGCTCGGCTTCGGCCCGTCGATGATCGGCGCCTTGCGCGGCCGCTTCACCACCACCCGGTGGCTGGCCAGCGCCAGGGCGGCTTCAAGCAGGGCCGGGGCATCCAGGTCATCGCCGACCAAGGGCCGGAACACGCGCATCTCCTTTTTCACCAGGGCGCTCTTGTCGCGGTGCGGGAACATTGGGTCGAGGTAGATCACCTGCGGCGCCTCGCCTTCCCAACTGCGCATGCGCTCGATGGCATTACCGGTCAGCAGGCGCATGCGCCCGACAATCGGCCCCACTTCTTCATCCAGCCGGGCGCGCGCCAACCCATCTTCCAGCAGCGCGGCTATCAGCGGCTGGCGTTCGATCAGGGTCATCTGGCAGCCCAGGCTGGCCAGCACAAACGCGTCTTTGCCAAGCCCCGCCGTGGCATCCAGCACCTGCGGTCGAACGCCTTGGGCGATGCCCACGGCCTTGGCGATCATCTGCCCTTTGCCACCGCCAAACTGGCGCCGGTGCGCGGCCTGGCCTTCGACAAAGTCCACCCGCACCGGCCCCGGTGCCTGCGGGCCCAATTGCTGGATCTGCAAACCATCAACGCCCACCTGCACGGCAAACCCGGCCTCATCGTCCTGCAACGGCAGCGCCAGGCGCTCGGCCCATGCAGCGGCCTGCGCTGCGAATTCGGCCGTTAGCGCCTCGACCCGGATACCTGCGCCCTGCTCTTCCATCTTCAACACCTAGAAATTGAACCCGGCCGTTAAGGTATCGGCCGCCACGGCCGATACAGGCAATATCCCGCTATTCTGCCAGAGCACAACGCGCGCGACTGCCATGTCAGATACTCTTCCCATCGGCTTGACCTATTTGTCGCCTGTCGGCAACTACAGTCAGCACAACACCCAGGCACTCGGGGGCGTCAGCCACCTGTGGCAGGATTTTTTCGCTCGGGCCATGGCCGAGCGCCAGGAAGAGCCGGTAGACAGCATCAGCCAGTCGTTCGTGAAGTATGACCAGGACAGCGGCGAACCGATCGGCGGCGCCCGCGCGCTGGCCATGATCGACGCGCAGCGCGCCTGCCCGGTGCAGGATACCCGCGTAGTCCCACCCGAGCCGCTGTTTCTACCCAAGGCCGAGCTGGAAGCCAGCCTCTTGCCGCCGGCCCCCGAGCCTTTCAGCGCCATGGAACTGATCGAACAGCAGCGCCAGCTCGACATCAACAACAGCTGGCTGCGCCCGGTGGTGATGAGCCAGGGTCAGCCGCTGCCCGAGCCCGGACCGGGCCCTAGCCCACGCCCGCTGTTCCTGCCCATCGCCGAACTGGAAAGCGACTTGTTGCCACCCGCCGCCGAACCGTTCGACGATGCCACGCTGAGCAAGCAGCAGACCGACCTGGCATTCGACCTCCACTGGGCGCGCCCGGTGGTGCTGAACAACGTGCGCGCCTACGCCTGACCTTAGCGGCAGACCTGCCAGCGGCCCATGTCCAGGTGGAAGTGGTTGTGGTGCGCGGCGTTGTAGTCGGGCCCCAACACAGTGCTGAAGCTTTGGCAGGCAGCCTGCTGCACCTCGCGCAGGAATTGCGCCTTGGCCCCACCCGCCTGCCAGTCACGCGCCAGGACGATGCGCTGACCGTCCTGCAGGCGAAAGCCGCTGATGTCCAGGGCGTTGGCCGTCGCATGCTGGCTCAGGCGGCCCTGCTTGCGGTGGTAGACGTTGCGGCAGGCAAAGCTGCCCAAATGGTCGACCTGGGTCACCGGCTGGCCCAACACCCGCTGCGCGACAGGCTGCAAGGCGTGGTGTTCGAACAGTGCATACGCCACCGCCAGTGGGCAGCTGGCCAGAAAGCTGCTGCTCAGGCGCGCCTTGCCGGCTTCGATACGCCACACATTTTCCAGCGGGCAGTTGGCCGAGGCCGGGCTGTCGGCCTGTGACCGGTAGCGCAGTTGGCTGGTGGCCAGTGCCTGGCGGCACAGCGCGGGGTCATCCCGCAGCCGCGCCAGCTTGTAGGGGGTCAGCCAATTGGGCGGTTGGCGCACATCCAACGGCGCCCAGGGGTTCCAAGGCGCGGGCAGGCGCCAGCCCAGTTGCCAGGCAAGCACGGCCAACAACAGCACGCCGGCCAGCAGCATCAGGGCCCTCATTAACGGCGGAACAGGTCGTTGAGCTGAGCGAACGGCAAAGCCTGGTCTGCGTAGCCGAAGGTGCCCTGGTCATGGACTTCCAGTGCGGCCCGCTGCAACGCACCCAGGGCCGCGCGGGCCAGCGACGAGCCAAGGCTGATGCGGCGCACGCCAAGGTCCTGCAACTGGTTGACGCTCAACGCCACGCCGGCCATGCCCATCAGCACGTTGACCGGCCGCGGGGCCACGGCCTGCACCACCGCGCGCACTTCTTCCACCGTTCGCAGGCCAGGCGCATACAGCACATCGGCCCCCGCTTCGGCGTAGGCCTGAAGGCGCAGGATGGTGTCGTCCAGGTCCATGCGCCCGTGCAGCAGGTTTTCTGCACGGGCGCACAGGGTGAACGGGAACGGCAGGCTCCGGGCAGCCTGCACTGCGGCGCGTACACGCTCCACCGCCAGGCCGATATCATAAATGGGCGCATCATGGCGGCCGCTGGCGTCTTCGATGGACCCACCCACCAGGCCAACCTCGGCGGCACGCAGAATGGTCTGCGCGCAGTCCTCGGGCAGGTCGCCGAAGCCGTTTTCCAAATCGGCGGCCACCGGCAACGCGGTGGCGTCGACGATTTCACCGGCGTTGTCCAATGTGTCGTCCAGGCTCAGGGCCCCCTCGGCATCCGGGCGGCCCAGGCTGAAGGCCAGGCCGGCGCTGGTAGTGGCCAGCGCTTCGAAGCCCATGCTCGCCAACAGCCTGGCCGACCCGGCATCCCACGGGTTGGGGATGACGAATGCACCGTCACGCTGGTGCAAGGCCTTGAAGGCTTCGGCTCGCAGGGTTTGCACATCCATGGTAGAACCTCCGGCAGTCAGGGAAGGGTCACAGTAGCCCCAGTTGTTCGACCTCGGGTGCGCGCGGCAATTCCGGCAGCGCGGCAAGGCCCGGCAAACGCAGCATCAGGCGCTGGTGAAAATGCCGGGCAAGTGCCGCCGCCAGGCGGTTGTCGGAGGTATGCAGGAAGATATAGGGGCTGCGGCCTTCTTCGATCCAGCTGGCCACCTTGTCTACCCACGGGGTGAGAAACACGTCGTTGGCTTGCAGTTCCGGGTGGCCGATGAAGCGTACCTGCGGGTGTTGGGTAAAGGCGGCCGGGCGCGGCGGCACCTTGGGCTTTTTCGACTGCGCATGCAGCACGGCAGGGTCACGCGAAGTGCAGCTGAACAGCGCGCGCGGGTCCAGGCAGATACGCTCGACGCCCCGCTCGTGCAGCACCCGGTTGAGCATGCGCTCTTCTTCACCCTTGGCGAAAAACGCCTGGTTACGCACTTCAACTGCCACGGGCACCGCCAGCTCATCCAGAAAATGGCACAGCTCGCCCAGACGCGCAGGGCCGAACTGGGCCGGCAATTGCAACCAGTAGGGGGACACTCGCCTGCCCAATGGCGCCATCAACCGGGTGAAATCGAAGGCAGGCTCCAGCTGGTCGCGCAGATCACCGGCGTGGCTGATGTCGCGGGGGAACTTGGCCGTGAACCGGAAATGCGCGGGCATTACCTGTGCCCAGCGGGCAAGGGTGCCAGGAGCAGGCCGGGCGTAGAAGGTGGTGTTGCCCTCGACCGCGTTGAACACCTGGCTATAGAACCCCAGCATCTGGCCGCTGCTGGCGTCGGCGGGGTACAGGTAGTCGCGCCAGGCGTTTTCACTCCATGACGGGCAACCGAGAAAGTAAGGCAGTGCTGATGGACTCATCCATCAAATGTACAGGTCGAGCCCTAGTACTTCCATGTCCCAGTCGGTAAAACCGGCGGTGCTCAGGTAACTGGCCAAGGCATTGGCGGTACGCCGGTCACGGGCGCGAGGGAATACCATGTCCTGCTGGCGGGCTGGCAGCCCAACGCCAAGGCGGCGAGCGGCAGGCTCGGGTGGCGCGGCTTCAAGGTCATCGACGACCTCAGCATCATCGACTGCATCCTCGCGCACCGCGGCCTTGCGCGGCGTGCGCTTGATCGGGTACTGCGATGAGAAACCGTCGATACGCATGGCATGAGCACTCGGGATCAATGATGGCAATTTAGCAGCATCAGAGCTCCGTCGCTAATGCTTCATTGATAACTCGACCACAGAATGCGAAAAAGGTTTTAGTGTGATCGGCAATAACCGACGGACAGCAGCTATTGCTGCTTCGGGGTAGCTACATTGTCGCGCAGATACACCGGCTGCGCCTGTTCGGCGGTAACTGCCTCGCCACGCGCCCAGGCAAAACCGGCCAGGGCCAGTACGTCCACAGCGCTGGGCAGGGCCTGGGCATCGCTGGCCGCGACTTTCACTGCCAGGCGTTCGGCATAACCCCAACCCGTGCCGGCACCGAACCAGGCACCGGTGCTCTCTAACGGCAGCGCCACCTGCTCGGGAGGCAACACGGTCTCCCTGCCGACCAGGCGCATTTCCCCCGCCGTGGCCTGGTAGCAACCCCAGTACACCTCGTCCATACGCGCATCGATGGCCGCGGCGACCTGCTGCACGCCCTGTTTGCGCAACGCGCCCTGGGCCAGCGCGGCAAGGTTGGAGACCGGCAGCACCGGGCGCTCGAGGGCGAACGCCAGCCCCTGTACCACACCAATTGCGATACGCACACCGGTGAACGCACCCGGGCCCCGGCCAAAGGCGATGGCATCGAGCGCATTCAGTGCCACACCGGAATCGGCCAGCAACTGCTTGATCATCGGCAGCAGCTTCTGGGCATGCATGCGCGGGATCACCTCGTAATGGCTGGTTACCTTGCCGTCATGCAGCAGCGCAACGGAACAGGCTTCGGTGGCGGTATCCAGGGCCAACAGGGTGGTCATCGAACGGGTATCCAGGTGCGAAGAAAAAGTGCGGCATTATAGAGCAGCTGCGCCGTTGTGTCCCCAAGGGGCCGCTGTATGGCCCCTGTGGGAGCGGCCTTGCGTCGCGAAAGGGCCGCAAAGCGGCCCCAGGGTGTCAGCGACGTGGCAAAAAATTGATGGGGCTGCTGTGCAGCCCTTTCGCGACGCAAGGCCGCCCCCACAAAAAGCGGACCGTGCGCCAGGTGCTGGATCAGCTCAGAGCTGCCAGGACCTTGGCAGTGATGGCTTCAACCGAGCCTACGCCTTCGATGTGGCTGTACTTCGGCTTGCCAGCATTGGCCGCCGACAGCTTCTGGTAGAAGTCCACCAGCGGCTTGGTCTGGCTGTGGTAGACCGACAGGCGATGGCGAACGGTTTCTTCCTTGTCGTCGTCGCGCTGGATCAGGTCTTCGCCAGTGACGTCGTCCTTGCCTTCCACTTTCGGCGGGTTGTACTGAATGTGGTAGGTACGGCCCGAGGCCAGGTGCACACGGCGACCTGCCATGCGACCCACGATTTCTTCATCGTCGACGGCAATTTCAACCACGGCGTCGATATCGACACCGGCCGCAACCATGGCTTCGGCCTGTGGAATGGTCCGTGGGAAGCCGTCGAACAGGCAGCCGTTGGCGCAATCCGGCTGGGCGATGCGCTCCTTGACCAGGCTGATGATCAGCTCGTCGGACACCAGCTGGCCGGCATCCATGACTTTCTTCAGTTCCAGGCCCAGCGGGGTGCCGGCCTTGACGGCAGCACGCAGCATGTCACCGGTGGAAATTTGGGGGATACCGAACTTTTCGGTGATGAACTTTGCCTGAGTACCTTTACCGGCCCCGGGAGCTCCCAGCAGAATAACGCGCATCTTGTGCTCCTCAAATTTTTTTATGAACTTCAATGGATTCGGCGACCAGGGCCAAGTCCGGAAAATCGGGTATGACCATAATTAGGTCAGAGGGCTGCTCAAGATACACAGCGCCCGGCAGCCAGACAAGCGTCCCAAAGTTGCAGGAATGCGCCACTTGCGACCAAGCAGGCAGGTGGTTGCGCCCGGCGCAACCACCCTTTCGCTGCTGCCGTACAGCCGTCATGGCATGCCGACTGCCGCACCCGGCACTGCGCTCAACCGGTGTTGCGCAAGCCGGCGGCAATGCCCGCCACCGTTACCAGCAAGGCCTGCTCCAATGGGCTGTCCAGAGCGGCTTCGCGGCTGCGCGAGCGCGCCAGCAATTCGGCCTGCAGGCGGTGCAGCGGGTCCAGGTAGGTGTTACGCAAGCTGATGAATTCCAGTGTCTCGGGGCTGTGCGCGAGTAGCACCGGCTGCCCGGTAAGGCCAAGCACTATCTGGCACGACTGCGACAATAGGTCGCGCAGGTGCGCCCCCAAAGGCAGCAACTGCGGTTGCACCAGACGTTCGTCGTAGGCCTCGGCAATTTGCGCATCCGCCTTGGCCAGTACCATTTCCAGCATGTCGATCCGTGTGCGGAAGAACGGCCAGTGTTCGCGCATCTGCGCCAGCAGTTCGCCTTGGCCACGCGCCAAGGCATTGCTCAGCGCGGTTTCCCAGCCCAACCAGGCCGGCAGCATCAGCCGCGTCTGAGTCCAGCCGAAGATCCATGGGATGGCCCGCAGGCTTTCGATGCCACCGGCGCGGCGTTTCGCCGGGCGGCTGCCCAGTGGCAGGCGCCCCAGTTCCTGTTCCGGCGTCGACTGGCGGAAATACTCGACGAAGTCCGGGTTGTCCCGCACCACACTGCGGTACGCCTTGACGCCATCGGCGGCCAGCTGGTCCATGACTTCGCGCCAGGCCGGCTGCGGCGGCGGCGGTGGCAACAGCGTGGCTTCGAGTACGGCAGCCAGGTACAGGTTGAGATTTTGCTCGGCAATGCCCGGTAAACCGAACTTGAAGCGGATCATCTCGCCCTGCTCGGTGGTACGGAAACGCCCGGCCACCGAGCCCGGTGGCTGCGACAGGATCGCCGCATGGGCAGGCCCACCGCCACGGCCCACAGTGCCGCCGCGGCCATGGAACAGCAGCAGTTCGACCTGATGCTCGGCACAGATACGCACCAGGTTTTCCTGGGCACGGTACTGCGCCCAGGCCGCTGCCGTGGTCCCGGCGTCCTTGGCGGAGTCGGAGTAGCCGATCATGACCTCCTGCGGGCCGCGCAGCCCTGCACGGTAACCTGGCAGGCCCAGCAGGCGCTGCATCACCGGCCCGGCGTTGTCCAGGTCGGCGAGGGTTTCGAACAATGGCACCACGCGCATCGGCCGGGTCAGGCCAGCTTCCTTGAGCAGCAGTTGTACCGCCAACACATCCGAGGCAGCCCCGGCCATGGAGATGACGTAAGAGCCCAACGAGGCAGCAGGTGCACCCGCCACTACGCGGCAGGTGGCCAGCACCTCGGCCGTATCCGCCTGCGGCTTGAAGTGTGCCGGCAGCAGCGGCCGGCGGTTTTTCAGCTCGGCTTGGAGGAATTCGATGCGCTGCTCTTCATCCCAGTCGGCATAGCGGCCCAGGCCCAGGTAATCGGTGATTTCGGTCAGGGCGTCACGGTGCCGGGCCGCGTCCTGGCGCACGTCGAGCCGGCCAAGGAACAGGCCGAATGTGACCGCGCGGCGCAAGCAGTCCAGCAGCGGCCCCTCGGCGATAACGCCCATGCCGCACTCATGCAGGGACTGGTAGCACAGTTCCAGTGGGGCAATCAGGTCACGATTGTCGACCAGCACCTCGGCGCTGGGCGGCTGGCTGCTGTTCAACGCCGAGTGCGCCCAGGCACGCGTTGCACGCAAGCGCTCGCGCAACTGCTTGAGCACCGCCCGGTAGGGTTCAGCGCTGTCGCCGGCTTGCTGGCGCAGGGCGGCGTTAGCCTGCTGCATGGACAACTCGGCGGCCAACGCATCGATGTCGCGCAGGAACAGGTCGGCAGCCATCCAGCGGGCCAGCAGCAGCACCTCGCGGGTCACCACGGCGGTCACGTTGGGGTTGCCGTCGCGGTCCCCGCCCATCCACGAGGCAAAGCGGATAGGGGCGGCCTCCAGCGGCAGGCGCAGCCCGGTAGCGTCCAACAAGGCCTTGTCGACCTTGCGCAGGTGGCTGGGGATAGCGTGCCATAACGAATGCTCGATCACGGCGAAGCCCCACTTGGCCTCGTCGACCGGGGTCGGCCGGGTGCGCCGGATTTCCTCGGTGTGCCAGGCCTCGGCGATCAACCGGCGCAGGCGTTCGCGCACGTGCTCGCGCTCTGCCGGGGTCAGGTCGCGGTGGTCCTGGGCAGCCAGTTGGCCGGCGATGGCATCGTACTTTTGAATCAGCGTGCGCCGCGCCACTTCGGTGGGGTGCGCGGTGAGCACCAGCTGGATATCCAGCTTCGCCAGCTGCCGGGCCAGGGCATCATTGCTGTGCCCGGCCTGCTTCAGCCGCGCCAGCAACTCGGGCAGCACCCTCGCTTCGAACGGCTCGGGCTGGTCGGCATCGCGGCGGCGGATCAACTGGTACTGCTCGGCCATGTTGGCCAGGTTGAGAAACTGGTTGAAGGCCCTGGCCACGGGTAGCAGGTCTTCCTCGGCAAGGTCTGCCAGGGTCGAACTCAGTTGCTCCCCGGGGCCGCGACGGTCGGCCTTGGCGCTGTGGCGAATGGCTTCGATCTTCTGCAGGAATGCATCGCCATGCTGTTGGCGGATGGTCTCGCCCAGCAGTTCACCCAACACATGCACATCTTCACGCAAGCGCACATCGATATCGGTCATTGGCCCCTCTCTCCGTTGCATCCCTTCCAGGCTCCACGCCCTTCCTGTGGGGGCGGGCATGCCCGCGAAAAATCCAACGCGGTGGCTGGCACCGGCTGCGCCGGTGTTCGCGGGCATGCCCGCTCCCACATTGGGGCGGTGACATTCACCCAAGAGTGCCCCCAGCCAAGCAGCGATGGCAAGCAGGGATCGGCCAAAGCAAACTAAAGTGAAGGTTGAGCACTCCCATGCCATGCAGCCTTCGAGGCGTAACCAGAGGTCATCATGAAAATCCGTGAACTCGCCCAGCACTGGGAACAGAATGCCGCCGGCACCTTGAGCCGTACCGGCCATGTCCTGCATCTGGACCTGGAGTCCGAAGCGCGCCTGGCCGCGCTGATCGACATGTACCCCAAACGTACCGCCGAGGAACTGCTCGGCGAACTGGTCGCGGCCGCGCTTGAAGAAGTGGAAGCCAGTTTTCCCTATGTGCCCGGTCGCCAGGTCATCGCCACCGATGAAGAAGGTGACCCGATGTATGAAGATGTGGGGCCGACACCGCGGTTTTTGTCGCTGTCGAAGCAGCATCTGCACAGCCTTACCACCGGCGACAGCGAGGACGCAGGGGCGTAGGCCTTGCGCAGCCTTGTGTGATCGAGCGCCGCGCGCGCGGCGCCTGATTTCAGGCACTACATGCGCCGTGACGAACACGTCACCGCGCCCCCCCACCCGCTGCAATTGCCTCGGGCACTCGGCAAAAACCCTCCACCGAGTCAGAAATTTTTCGGAACTATCCAAAAAAACACTCAGTCACAGCTAATAGCCATCACGCTAAAACCCTGCACACCTGCCGTTGTGCACCGTTGATTCCAAGCGCGCGGACTTGTCAGGGAATGAGCGATGGACTGCTACGGACATCGTTATCAGGAGTGATCCAATGGAGCTGACCACCATGAAAACCCGCACTAGCAAACCGTCATCCACTCATGTGCGCGGGTTCAAGCTGGCCGCGCTGGCCCTGGGCAGTAGCCTGGTCCTGGCCGGCTGTGCGGGCAACCCGCCTACCGAGCAATATGCGGTTACCCAGTCCGCCGTGAATTCCGCTGTCAGCGCTGGCGGCACCGAGTTCGCGGCCGTGGAAATGAAAGCCGCGCAAGACAAGTTCAAGCAGGCTGAAATCGCCATGCACGACAAGAAGTACGACGAAGCCAAGCGCCTGGCCGAACAGGCCGAATGGGACGCACGCCTGGCCGAACGCAAGGCCCAGGCGGCCAAGGCTCAGAAGGCCGTGCAGGATGCCCGCCAGGGCGTTCAGGACGTACGTGAGGAAGGCCTGCGCAGCGCTCAGTGAGCCCTGCCCCGCCAACCTTAGCCTTCGCACACGATCAAAGGATGAACACTATGCGCAATTACGTCATGATTCCCGCCCTGCTGGCCCTGAGCGTCGGTCTTGCTGCGTGCTCGCACGACCCTAACGCCAACCTGGAAGCCGCCCGCACCAACTTCTCGGCCCTGCAGAGCGATCCACAGGCGAGCAAAGTCGCCGCGCTGGAAACCAAGGATGCCCAGGATTGGCTGAACAAGGCCGACAAGGCCTACATGGACCGTGAAGACGAGAAGAAAGTCGACCAGCTGGCCTACCTGACCAACCAGCGCGTCGAAGTGGCCAAGCAGACCATTGCCCTGCGGACTGCCGAGGGTGAGCTGAAGAACGCAGCCGCCCAGCGTGCCCAGGCCAAGCTGGATGCCCGCGATGCCCAGATCGCCAAGCTGCAGAACAGCCTGAACGCCAAGCAGACCGACCGCGGTACGCTGGTGACCTTCGGTGACGTGCTGTTCGACTTCAACAAGGCCGAGCTGAAAAGCAACGCCTACCCGAACATCACCAAACTGGCCCAGTTCCTTCAGGAAAACCCTGAGCGCAAGGTGATCGTAGAGGGCTACACCGACAGCGTCGGCTCGGCCAGCTACAACCAGAGCCTGTCCGAGCGCCGCGCCAACAGCGTACGCATGGCCCTGGTGCGCGCCGGCGTAGACCCAGCGCGCATCGTGGCCCAAGGCTACGGCAAGGAGTACCCGGTTGCGGACAACTCCAGCAATTCCGGGCGTGCACAGAACCGTCGTGTGGAGGTGACCATCTCCAACGACAACCAGCCGGTGCAGCCACGCTCCATGAGCCAGGCCAAGCAGTAATACTGGCTGGCTGACAGAGAAAGCCCCGCGATCGACGCGGGGCTTTTTTTTGCTTCGCTGCCGCTCACTGTACCCGCTGCGGCGTTTCCTCACCCATGCAGCGCACTGCACGCTTGCGGTTGTCCACCAGCACGCCCGTCAGGCCTTTCTGCTGGGTATCGAACAGCACCAATACCCCGTCCACGCACTGCGCCACTTGCGGTGCCGGGTCCAGCGAAACCTTGTAATCCTCGCCGGGGACGGTCTTGAGCATGGTGTAATCCTGCAGCAACAGGGCATCCTCGGGTTTGGCGAAATGCAGGTAGCCGTAGTACCACAAGGCGCCCACCGTCACGATGATGCTGCCCACACCCGTCAGGATCAGCGGGATGGCGTTGCGTTCTTCACTCATTGGCTGTTCTTCTCGTCAGGGTAATCTGGCACTTCGGCGAGCCGCCGCAGGCCGTTGAAATGACTAGGGTCGTCGAGGAAGCGCAACATCACCTGGCGCCAAGTAGGGTCGGCGAAGGTCTGCACATGGCCACCTCGGGTCAGTTGCAGCACCCGCGGCGGTGGCGCGTGCTGATACAGGCGGATACCGTTTTCCAGCGGCACCAGGTCGTCATCGATGCTCTGGAAGAACAGCTTGGGTGGGCTGCGCAGTTGCTCGATCGAGCGGATCGCGCTGTCGCCGTCGGGCACCAGCCACGACAGTGGCACCTGCAATGGCCAGGTCATCCACGAGGTACTGAGGGCATAGCGCCCCACCGCCCGGTAGCTGGCCGGCACCCCGTCGAAAACCAGGGCAGCGAAGCGCTGGCGCTGCTCCGGGTGGCCTGCCAGGTAATGAATCGCCATGGCGCCGCCCAGGCTCTGCCCCAGCAAGACCAGCGGCTTGCCCTTGGCCTCGGGCGCCTGGTCCAGCCAGGCCATGGCCGCGGCGATGTCCTGGTATACCTCTGGCAGGCTCGGTTTGCCCTCAGACAGGCCATAGCCGCGGTAGTCGACCATCAGCACCTGATAACCCTGCTCCGGCAGCCAGTAGCTACCACCCAGGTGCCCGGGCAGGTTGCCGCCGTTGCCGTGCAGGTGCAGCACCGTACCCTTGACCTCCACACCCGGCTTGGCCGGCAGCCACCAGCCGTTCAGACGAACGCCATCGGCAGTGGTCAGGGTGACATCACGGTACGCCAGCTTGGCCCGTTCAGGGGTGAACGCCTGCCCGCGCTCGGGGTAGAACAGCAGGCTGCTGCAGCCGCCCAGGGCCAGCAGCACCAGCCCCAGCAGCAGCGGGCGGCAGGACTTAGAGAATATTCGCGTAGTCGGCTTCAATGCGATCCAGGCTCAGGTGGTTGAGGAAGTTGGAGAAGCACATCCAGGCCGACAGCGCGTTGAGGTCACGGAACTGTTCGGGCAAGTACTTGGGCGGCTCGACCAGCCCCTCCTCGACCAGTTGACGCAAAGTGCGCATGTCTTCCAGGGTGGTCTTGCCACAGAACAGCAGCGGTATCTGCTCGAGCTTGCCCTTCTTCACAGCCAACTGAATGTAGTTGTAAACCATGATGAAGCCCTTGAGGTAGGACAAGTCCTTGGTAAATGGCAGGCCGTTGGGCACCGAGCCGCGGAATACCCGGCTGGCGTTGCTGTAGCTTTGCCCCATCTCGAAGCCCTGCTCGCGGAAGAAGCCGTACACCTGCATGAAGTCGGCGCCCTCCTCGACCATGTGGATGGCACGGGTGCGGTTGGTGAGCTTGCGCAGGCGGCTGGGGTAGGAGGCAAAGGCAATCACCTCCATGAGGATGGCCAGGCCTTCCTGGGTCACCGTCGACGAGGGCGGGCCCTTGGCCAGGAAGGTGCAGATCGGCTGGTTCAGGCCATTGAGCGTGGTGCCGACGTGCACCAGCCCTTCGTGCACTTCCAGCGCCCGCACGTCACGGGCATTGAACATGGCATCGGCGCGCACTTTGATGTAGTCGGCACCGGCGGCGGCGTCAGCGACAATGCCGTCGGACTCGAACACACGGATGGTGCCTTCGGCTTCACCGAACACCGTGTTCAGGCGCCGCTGTAGGGTATCGACAGCCTCTTTGGCGGTCAGGTTCTTCGGTTCGTCCTTCAGGTCGCCGCGGCCATCGATGTTGTTCAGGTAGTCCGACAGCATCAGGCCGAGGTCGGCCAAGGTCGGGTCACCGGCATGAAAGGCGTCGGAAGCGGCGCCATACAACTCCTGGGAGATCAGGCCGAACTCCTCGGTGCCACGGGCTTCGAGCATGCGCACAACCATGCGGTACTCGCGGCACATGCGCTTCATGATCTGCCCAACGGGGTTGAACTGGCCTAGCTGGCGAATGATGTCGCGCTCGATCCCCTGGAACTCGGCCTTGACGGCGCTGGAGTCGAACGACAGGGGCCGCGACTGGTAATAGGCGCGGTCGACCGCTGGCGGCTCCTTGCCCTTGCCTTGCAGGAAGCCCTGCCGAATGCTGTCGTCCCACTTCACCGCATCCAGCACCCGAATCGGTGTTTGCGCCGCGACGATGCGGTCGGACAGGGCGCGGATGGTCTGCTGGTATTCGTCCACCGGGGACTCCTTTCTAGTACAGAAAACCTGTACCGGCCTCATCGCCGGCAAGCCAGCTCCCACAGGTTTATCACTGCCTTGGAGCCCTGTGCTGTACCTGTGGGAGCTGGCTTGCCGGCGATGAAGCCAGCACGGTCATTTGCCGGACCGCTGGAACCGGGCCACTTCAACGAACAGGTCCGAGTTGGCCGGGTCGTCCAGGTACGCCAGCACCCGCGCCGACGGGCTATCGATCAACACACCATCGCCGTTGCCTTCCGGCACCTCGGTACTGCGCCCGGTCAGTTCCTGTTTGTCCACTGCCTGCTGCACCTGCTCGACATCCAGGTTGTACAGCACCAGTTCCTTGCCATCGACGATATCGAAGCCGCCAATCAGGAAATTGCCGCCCAGGCGCTTGGGCACACCGGCCGACAGGTACCAGCGGTTACCGTGGCGCGACACCGTGAACATGTAGGCTTCCGGTGCCTTGCCTTTGGCCGTGGCGACCGCCTTGTAGGCATTGCCACTGCTGCGGGTGATGGTGAGCTTCAACGGCTCACCCCAGGCGTCCTTGCTGCTCCACTTGCCGAGCAAGGCCTTGGGCGCGGCCTGATTGCTGGGCAATGGCTCATGGAAGGTCACCAGACAACCGCCCAGCAGCAGGAATGACAAAGTCAACAACACCACACGCCAGGCTTTCATCAGGTTCTCCTTGAAAAGTCGGTCTCGCTCAGGCCGATGCCAGCACCAGTTGCAGGTATCGGGTAAGCATAGCGAGCATCTGCCCATCGGCTTGCGCATTGGCATCCTTGAGCAGGCCCTGATATTCCATCTGCTCGATAATCGCCGTCAACATTTGGGCGTCCTGTTCCGGTTGCCGCGAGCCGACCACCTGTAGCAATTGACGGGTGCCGTGCAGCAGGATCTGCTCGTGCGCACAGACCAGTTCCGCCAGGCGCGGGCACAGCAGCGCCTCTTGGCGGAACGCCTGTTCGGCCATCAGGAAGTCGCGGCGGTTCAGCAGTTGGCGCTGCACGTAGTCGGCGGTCATGCGTGCCACTTCGTCAGCCAGCCGTGCCCGCGCCTGCGGGCTGCCATCCCCTTGGGCCAGCAGCTGGCGCAGTACAACTTCGGTGTTGGCCCACAGTTTGGCCATGTAGGCGGCGCTGCGTTCGACGTACTGGGCGAAGGTATCGGTGAGCAGGTCCTCGATGTCCTTGAAATAGTAGGTGGTGGCCGACAAAGGCACACCGGCCTCGGCAGCCACCGCCCGGTGACGCACGCCGCGAACGCCATCGCGCACGACAATGCGCATGGCAGCATCGAGAATCTGCTGGCGACGTTGTTCGCTGCCTTGGCGGGCAGCTTTGCGGCCTTGGTATTGCACGCTTTCGGCGACGGCGGTGGCGATGCCGGCGGCGCCCTGGTGAGGGGTGGCGGGTGTCATAGGGGACCTCACGGAAGAAGCGGCAAGCTACAAGCGGCAAGCCACCAGAAAAAGCGGAATGCACGCGGACTGCCGTTTCTTGTAGCTTGCCGCTTATGGCTTGCCGCTCGCAAAGAAAAGCCGCCTGAAAAGGCGGCTCGTTCAGCTCACTCAGGCCTGCGGGCGCATGTGCGGGAACAGGATCACATCGCGGATCGACGGCGAGTTGGTCAGCAGCATCACCAGGCGGTCGATACCAATGCCTTCGCCCGCGGTCGGCGGCATGCCGTACTCCAGCGCGCGAACGAAGTCGGCGTCGTAGTGCATGGCTTCGTCGTCACCGGCGTCTTTCTCGGCCACCTGGGCCAGGAAGCGCTCGGCCTGGTCTTCGGCATCGTTGAGCTCGGAATAGGCGTTGGCGATTTCGCGGCCACCGATGAACAGCTCGAAACGGTCGGTCACGGCCGGGTTGTCGTCGTTGCGACGGGCCAGCGGCGACACCTCGAACGGGTACTCGGTGATGAAGTGGGGCTGCTCCAGCTTGTGCTCGACCAGCTCTTCGAAAATCATCACCTGCAGCTTGCCCAGGCCTTCGTGGCCCAGCACCTTGGCACCGGCCTTCTTGGCGATGTCACGGGCGCGGTCGACGTCCTGCAGGTCGGCGGCGGTCAGCTCCGGGTTGTACTTGAGGATCGAGTCGAACACCGACAGGCGGGCGAACGGCTCGCCGAAGTGGAACACCTTGTCGCCGTACGGCACGTCGGTGCTGCCCAGAACCAGCTGCGCCAGCTCGCGGAACAGTTCCTCGGTGAGGTCCATGTTGTCGCGGTAGTCGGCGTAGGCCTGGTAGAACTCGAGCATGGTGAATTCCGGGTTGTGCCGGGTCGAAACACCTTCGTTACGGAAGTTGCGGTTGATCTCGAACACCTTCTCGAACCCGCCCACGACAAGCCGCTTGAGGTACAGCTCCGGTGCAATGCGCAGGAACATGGCCATGTCCAGGGCATTGTGGTGGGTTTCGAACGGCTTGGCCGCAGCACCACCCGGGATGGTTTGCAGCATGGGCGTTTCGACTTCGAGGAAGTCACGCTCGATGAGGAACTTGCGAATGTGCGAGATCACCTGCGAGCGCACACGGAAGGTGTGGCGGGTTTCTTCGTTGACCATCAGGTCGACGTAGCGCTGGCGGTAGCGCTGCTCGGTATCGGTCAGGCCGTGGTGCTTGTCGGGCAGCGGGCGCAGCGACTTGGTCAGCAGGCGCACGTTGGTCATTTCGACGTACAGGTCGCCTTTGCCAGAGCGGGCCAGGGTGCCTTCGGCGCTGATGATGTCGCCCAGGTCCCAGGTTTTGACTGCGGCCAGGGTTTCTTCCGGCAGGGTCTTGCGGTTGACGTAGACCTGAATGCGGCCGGTCATGTCCTGGATCACCATGAACGAGCCACGGTTGAGCATGATGCGGCCCGCCACCTTGACCGGAATCGCGGCTGCTTCCAGCTCTTCCTTGGTCTTGTCCGCGTACTGCTTCTGCAGGTCGTTGCAGTAGCTGTCGCGACGGAAGTCATTGGGGAAGGCATTGCCCTTGGCACGCTCGGCGGCAAGTTTTTCCTTGCGCAGGGCGATCAGGGCATTCTCTTCCTGTTGCAGGTCTTGCGATTCGGTCTTGAGGTCGCTCATCTGGTCATTTTTTCCATCAGGTATTCGTTGCCCTTTTCGGGCAGGGCACGCGCCAGCGGCGGTTAGCCGATGGCGCGGCGGTGGAGTACGGCTTACAGGCCCTGCTTCAGGCTTGCTTCCAGGTACTGGTCGAGGTCGCCGTCCAGCACCTTCTGGCAGTCGCTGCGTTCCACGCCGGTACGCAGGTCCTTGATACGCGAGTCATCCAGCACGTAGGAGCGGATCTGGTGGCCCCAGCCGATGTCCGACTTGCTGTCTTCCAACGCCTGCGAGGCGGCGTTGCGCTTTTGCATTTCCAGCTCGTACAACTTGGCCCGCAGCATTTTCATGGCGGTGTCCTTGTTGGCGTGCTGCGAACGTTCGTTCTGGCACGCCACCACGGTGTTGGTCGGTACGTGGGTGATACGTACGGCCGAGTCGGTGGTGTTGACGTGCTGGCCACCGGCACCGGAGGAACGGTAGGTGTCGATGCGCAGGTCGGACGGATTGATCTCGATTTCGACCTTGTCGTCGATTTCTGGCGAAACGAACACCGCCGAGAACGAGGTGTGGCGACGGGCGCCGGAGTCGAACGGGCTCTTGCGCACCAGGCGGTGCACGCCGATTTCGGTGCGCAGCCAGCCAAAGGCGTACTCGCCCTTGATGTGCACGGTGGCGCCCTTGATACCGGCTACTTCACCTTCGGACAGTTCGATGATGGTGGCGTCGAAACCACGCTTGTCGGCCCAGCGCAGGTACATGCGCAGCAGGATGTTGGCCCAGTCCTGCGCCTCGGTACCGCCAGAGCCGGCCTGGATATCCAGGTAGGCGTTGTTCATGTCCATTTCGCCGCTGAACATGCGACGGAACTCAAGCTGAGCCAGGTTTTCTTCCAGGCCCTCCAGCTCGGTCACGACGTCGCCGACGGCGCCTTCGTCATTTTCCTCGACAGCCATGTCGAGCAAGTCCTGGCAGTCGCCCAGGCCGTTGGACAGCTTGTCCAGGGTCTCGACCACCTGTGCCAGCATGGCACGCTCGCGGCCCAGGGCCTGCGCGTACTCGGGCTTGTTCCAGACGTTGGGGTCTTCCAGCTCGCGGTTGACTTCGATCAGGCGGTCATGCTTTTGATCGTAGTCAAAGATACCCCCGAATTGACTGGGAACGCTCGGTGAGGTCCTTGATGGTGTTCAGGATCGGTTGGATTTCCATGGGCTGGCTACTCGCACGAATTCGGTGAAAAGCCTGCGAGTATAACCGAGTCCGCCGCAGGGCGGCAGACCCGCCGGGCGGTAGCCTGTACATGAGCTACCACGAGGGCCGGTGCTGTTATCGGCGCGTCAGGCAATGCCGACCTGGTTGCGCCCGCCATTCTTGGCCAGGTACAGGCCCTTGTCGGCCGCCGAGATCAGTTGCCGGCAATGGCTGCCGATACTCGGGGTCTGGGTGGCCAGGCCAATGCTCACGGTCAGAAACGCATCAGCCGCCGGTGCAGTGTGCGGGATCCCCAGGCCATGCACGGTCTGGCGCAGCTTTTCGGCCACCAGCCGTGCCCCGCCAGGCGAGGTGTTGGGCAGCACCAGGGCGAATTCCTCGCCGCCGTAACGCGCGGGCAGGTCACTGGGCCGCGAGCACGAGCCGCGGATCGACTCAGCCACCTGGCGCAGCGCCTCGTCACCGGCCAGGTGGCCGAAGCTGTCGTTGAAGGCCTTGAAGTAGTCCACGTCGATCATCAGCAGCGACAGTTGTTGCTGCTCGCGCATGGCCCGGCGCCACTCCAGTTCCAGGTATTCGTCGAAGTGCCGGCGGTTGGACAGCCCGGTCAGGCCATCGGAGTTCATCAGCCGCTGCAGCATCAGGTTTGAATCCAGCAGCTGCTGCTGGCTGACGCGCAGGGCGCGGTAGGCCTCGTCGCGCTGCAGCAGGGTCAGGTAGGAACGCGAGTGGTAGCGAATGCGCGCCACCAGTTCGATGGTGTCCGGCAGCTTGACCAGGTAATCATTGGCCCCGGCCGCAAACGCCGCACTCTTGACCAGAGGGTCTTCCTTGGTGGAGAGCACGATGATCGGAATGTCCTGGGTCGCCGGGTTGTTGCGGTACTCACGCACCAGGGTCAAGCCATCCAGGCCCGGCATGATCAGGTCCTGAAGGATGACCGTGGGCTTGATGCGCATGGCCTGGGCCACCGCCTGGTGGGGGTCGGCACAGAAGTGGAAGTCGATGTTGTCCTGGTTGGCCAACCCTCGCCTCACGGCCTCGCCGATCATGGCCTGATCGTCGACCAGCAGTACCATCGCCGCGTTTTCGTTGGTGGTCGCGAAACCTTCGATCGGTAAATCATCCATACATGGTCACCCGATCACTACCGGCGTGGCGGCGTGATTCAATACGTGTCGTCATTTTCCAAAAATTTCCGTCAAGCGCCCGGCGATGTGGTCCAGCGGGCGAATTTCCACGGCAGCATCAATGGCTGCGGCGGCCTTGGGCATGCCGTACACCGCACTGGTGGCCTGGTCCTGGGCAATGGTCAGGAAACCCTGCTGACGCATCAGCTTCAGGCCTTGGGCACCGTCGCGGCCCATGCCGGTGAGCAATACCCCCACCGCATCGCCGTGCCAGTGTTGGGCCACGCTCTCGAAAAACACATTGATCGACGGCCGGTAGATTTCATTCACCGGCTCGGCAGTGTAGGCCAGTTGGCCGTTCTTTAGCAGGCGGATATGGTGATTGGTGCCGGCCAGCAGCACCACGCCCGGCTGCGGCGGCTCGCCTTCACGGGCCAGCCGCACCTCCCGTTTGGCGGCGGTGCCGAGCCACTCGGCCATGCCTGCGGCAAATACCTGGTCCACATGCTGGACCAGCACGATGGCCGCCGGAAACGCCGGCGGCAAGCCTTTGAGCAACACCTCCAGGGCTGCCGGGCCACCGGCCGACGAACCAATCGCCACCAGGCCGCGACGCTGTGAAGCTTCGCGCAGCGGCAGCTCAACCGGGCGCGCAACCGGTGCACGCTGCTGGCCAATCAGCCAGCCGATATTGAGGATCTTGCGCAGCAGCGGGGCCGCCGCTTCGCGGGGATCACCCGCGCCCAGCGCTGGGGTGTCCACCACATCGAGCGCGCCATGGCCCATGGCCTCGAACACCCGGTGCACGTTCTGCTTGCGGTCGACCGTGACGACGACGATGGCACATGGGGTTTCGGCCATGATCCGCCGGGTCGCCTCCACGCCGTCCATCACCGGCATGATCAGGTCCATGAGGATCAGGTCCGGAAGCTGCTCGGTACAACGCTGCACTGCCTCGGCGCCATTGCTGGCCACCCACACCAGCTCGTGCGCGGGCTCAAGAGCGACTGCGCGGCGTAGGGCCTCGACCGCCATGGGCATGTCATTGACGATGGCGATCTTCATCCCTGAGCCCCTCCGATCAGTTCCACCACAGCATCCAGCAACGCGTCGTCGTGGAAACTGGCCTTTGCCAAATAGTAGTCGGCCCCAGCATCCAGGCCACGCCGCCGGTCTTCCTCACGGTCTTTGTAGGACACCACCATCACTGGCAAGCCTTGCAGGCGCTGGTCGCGCCGCACCAGGGTGACCAGTTCGATACCGTCCATGCGGGGCATGTCGATATCGGTGATCAGCAAATCGAAGTCTTCACTGCGCAAGGCGTTCCAGCCGTCCATGCCGTCTACCGCTACCGCCACGTCGTAGCCACGGTGGCTGAGCAGCTTGCGCTGCAGCTCGCGCACGGTCAGTGAATCGTCGACCACCAGGATGCGTTTGTGCGCCACCCCACGGGTGCCGCCGCTGTCGCGTTCGATACGCTCCAGGCTGCCGGTGCTCAGCAGCTTATCCACCGAGCGCAGCAGGTCTTCGACATCGACGATCAGCACCACTGAACCATCATCGAGCAAGGCACCCGAAGAAATGTCCTGCACCTTGCCCAGCCGTGGGTCGAGCGGCATCACCACCAGCACGCGTTCGCCTACCAGGCGCTCCACGGCCACACCGTACAGTTGCTCGCGCTCACGGATCACCACGACCCGCAGGCTGCTGCCGTCGCTTTGCCCCAGCGGGCGGTTGAGCAACTGGCTGGCCGCCACCAGGCCGATGTGCCGGCCCTCGTGCCAGAAGTGCTGGCGGCCTTCGATCTGCACGATCTGCTCGGCGGTGACGTCCAGGGTGCGCTCGATATGCGCCAGCGGAAAAGCGTAAGCCTCGCCACCGACCTCGACGACCAGGCTACGCACCACGGACAGGGTCAACGGCACCTGCAGATGGAAGCGGCAGCCCTGCCCTGGCTGCTGGCTCAGCTCGATCGAGCCGCGCAGTTCGCGAATCATGTGTTGCACCGCATCCAGCCCGACGCCGCGCCCGGACACTTCGGTCACCTTGTCGCGCAGGCTGAAGCCGGGCAGGAACAGGAATGTCAGCAGTTCCGCTTCGCTCATGCGCGCCACGGTGTCGGCCGGCGACAGGGCGCGCTCGACGATACTGCCGCGCAGGCGCTCCAGGTCGATACCGGCGCCATCGTCGATCAGCTCCAGGCTGAGCATGCCAGCCTGGTGCGAGGCACGCAGGCGCACCAGCCCTTCCGCTGGCTTGCCCGCCAGCAGGCGCCGTTCCGGAAGTTCGATGCCGTGGTCCACGGCATTGCGCAACAGGTGGGTCAATGGCGCTTCAAGCTTTTCCAGCACATCACGGTCGACCTGGGTTTTTTCGCCCTCCACCACCAGCCGTACCGGCTTGCCCAGCGAGCGGCCGAGGTCTCGAACCATGCGACTCTGCCCGGCCAGCACATCGGCGAATGGCCGCATGCGGCAGGCCAGGGCCGTGTCGTACAGCAACTGCGCACGCTGACTGGCCTGCCAGCCGAACTCATCGAGGTCGGCGGCCTGCTGTTGCAGGATCTGCTGGGTCTCGACCAGCAGGCGCTGGGTTTGCGCCAAGGCTTCGAGCACTTCACTGTTCTGGCCGCTGTCTTCCAGCTGCATGCGCACGCCGTCGAGCGCCTGCATCCCTTGGCCGTGCATGCGTTTGAGGCGCTGCAGGGTGGCCAGGTAAGGCTTCAGGCGCTGGGTCTCCACCAGCGACTTGCTGGACAGGTCGAGCAGGCTGTTCAGGCGGTCGGCAGTGACCCGTAACACCCGTTCGCCTGCATCGCCGACGCGCTTGCCCACCTTGCGCCGCAGCGCTGGCTCGGGCTCGGGCTCAGGCTCAGGCTCGGCGTCGGGCTCTGACAGCTCACTGGGCAGCACCAACGGTGCCGGCGGCGGGCTGACCGACGGCGACGACGGCGATACGGCCACTGCCGCCACGGGCAGCGGCGGCACGCCGGCGCCGCCTGGGTCGAGCAGGCTGGTCATCTGCGCAAGAAACACCGGCAGGGTCGCCTGCGCTGCGCTGTCGCCCGGTGTGGCAATGCGCATCAGCAAGTCGGTCCCCTGCAACAGCGCATCGATATGCTCGGCATTCAACCTCAGGCGCCCCTCCTGGGCGGCTACCAGGCAATCCTCCATGACATGCGCGACGCTGACGCCCGCGTCCACGCCAACGATACGGGCGGCGCCCTTGAGCGAGTGGGCCGCGCGCATGCACGCCTCGAGCTGGTCAGCCTGGGTAGGGTTGCGCTCGAGTGCCATCAGGCCGGCGCTGAGTACCTGGGTCTGCGCTTCGGCCTCCAGGCTGAACAGCTCGAGCAACGAGGCGTCGCGCATTTGCTCTGGGGTCATGACAAGCTCCGCTGCACGGCAGCCAGTAAGTGTTGATCGTCCAGTACCCGCACGCTGCGCCCGCGCCATTGCAGCACCGCCGCGGTATAGCGGGTGGCGTCCTGGCCACTGCCCAGCAACAGCGGGTCGAGCCGGTGGATGCCGTCGATTTCCTCGACCGCCACCACCACCGGGCCGCCCTCGCTGGCCAGGATCAGCATGCGTGGCATCGCCCGGCCGCTGCGCTGCTCGGCAGCACCCGCCTGAACCCCCAGCAAGTCGGCCAATGACAGGCATGGCACCAGCGCCCCACGTACGTTGGCGACCCCCTGCAACACCCGCGAGCGCTGGTGCGGCAACGAATGCACGGCCTGCAACGGGGCGATTTCGGCCAGGCAGGCGGTCGCCAGCGCCAGCCATTCTTCACCCAGACGGAACAGCAACATGGAGCGACCGATGTGCTCTTGCAGCGGCTCACGCTCGGCCGCCGAGTGCTCCTGCGCCAATGCATAGCGGTCAAGCAGGCGGGTAGCCGCAGCGGCGTAGACTTCGCAGTTGCGGCAATGCACGTGCCGCTCCAGTAGCGGGCATTGCTTGTTGCCATGTACACCAATGCGGTTCCAGCAGTCGTCGATGAGCGCATCGTCATCGGCCAGCAGTTGCATCGCGGATTCACCGTTCACCGTTCAGACTCCCGCCCAGCCCGCGCCGCCCGCTCCTGCAGGCGCCGGGCCCCGGCCAGGTCACCCTGGGCCGCAAGCAGGGCCGCCAGGTGCAGCAACGCCTCGGGGTGTTGTGGCTCCAGATACAGCGCTTTGCGGTAGTGGGTCAGCGCTTGCTGTGCGTCGCCCTCGGTATCGCTGAGCAACCCCAGCCAGTAATACACCTGCGCCGCCGGCGGGTACTGGCCCAGGTAGCGCTGGCATTCGTGGCGAGCCTGTGCGCTGGCGCCGGCATTGGCCAGCCGGGCGATGCCGGCCAGCAGTTCGCTGGGGCCCTCACCCGCAGCCTCGCGGGCCGGCGCTGGCCGGGCCTCCACCGGCAGCGCACGCTGCGGCCGCGGCTCCGGCAAGGCCGGCTGCGAATACCCGGCAGGCCCGGCCCCCCGCCAACTGCGCCTGGCAGGTGCTGCCGCTGCCGCCGGCGCAGGCGCAGGCGTGCTGCTGCCTGGGTCTCGTACGTAGGCAAACGACTGGGCGATCCCCAGCGGGCGCATGCCCAGGCGCGCCAGCAGGCTGCCCTCGGCCGGACCGATGAACAGCACCCCCTGTGGGTGCAGCAGGCGCTTGAGCACTTCGAAGACGCGTTGCTGGGTCGGCACGTCGAAGTAGATCAGCAGGTTGCGACAGAACACGAAGTCATACAGGCCATCGCGGCTGGCCAGCAGCGGGTCGAGCACATTGCCTACCTGCAGGCTGACTTGCTGGCGTACCCGCTCGTGCAGGCGGTGGCCTTCGTCGACCACATCGAAGTAACGCTCGCGAAAACCCAGCTCGCTGCCGCGAAAGGCATTGCGGCCATACACGGCCTGCCCGGCCTTGGCCACCGAGCTGGGGCTGATGTCCATGCCATCGACCAGGAACGCCCCCGGCGCCATACCGGCATCAAACAAGGCCATGGCCAGCGAATAGGGCTCCTCGCCCGTCGAGCACGGCAGGCTGAGCAACCGCAGCGGCCGCGCGCCGTCCAGTTCGGCACGGCGCTTGTGCGCCAGGGCCGCCAGCGCGGTGAAGGACTCGGGGTACCGGAAGAACCAGGTCTCTGGCACGATCACCGCTTCGATCAGTGCTTGTTGCTCTTCACCGGACTGCTGCAGGCGCAGCCAGTAGTCGTCCAGATCGGCAGCGCCCACCGCTACGCTGCGCTGGCGCAGTGCACGCTCGACCATCGGCGTGCCGACAGACTCCACATCCAGGCCAATACGCTCACGCAAGAAACGGAAAAAACGCTGTTCGGTCATGTCGGCCCCCCGGTCGGGCCCTGCGTGTACAGCAATGCGTGCACGGCGTCGGGCAGCAGGTCATTGACTTCGATGCGCTGCAGCATGCCAAAGGCATCCTGCCGCACCGGCCCCAGGTAAGGGGCTTCGCTGGTGTCTACACCGTAGGGCTGGAACTCATCGGGCCGGCAGCGCAGGGTCTCGGTTGCCTGCTCCAGCACCAGCCCCAACTGCAGCCCAGCCCGGTAGTGCACCAGTACCAGCCGGGTGCTGGTGCGCTGCGCCGCCGGCTGGCCGAAGCTGAGCGCGGCCAGGTCGATGACGGGTATGAGCAGGCCACGGTGGGCCAGAATACCCGCCACCCAGGCTGGCGCCTGGGCAATCGGCTTGAGTGGCCGAAGTGGCAGCACTTCGACCACCTCGTGCACGCTCAGGGCAAAGCGTTGTTCCCTGATACGGAACTGCAGGTACAGCGCCCCCTTGGCGTTGCCCGGCTGTGCGGCCGGCGCTTGCGTGTCGGTCATCGCGGTCAGACTTTGAAACGCGACACGCCGCCACGCAAGCCAGCGGCCACCTGGCTAAGCTCATCGATGGCAAAGCTGGCCTGGCGCAGCGACTCGACGGTCTGGGTGCTGGCATCACTGAGCTGGGCCAACGCCTGGTTGATCTGCTCGGCACCGGTGGCCTGGGCCTGCATGCCTTCGTTGACCATCAGCACGCGCGGTGCCAAGGCCTGTACCTGGTGAATGATCTGGCTCAGTTGCTCGCCGACCTGCTGCACTTCGAACATGCCCCGGCGCACTTCTTCGGAAAACTTGTCCATGCCCATGACCCCAGCCGACACCGCCGACTGGATCTCGCGCACCATCTGCTCGATATCGTAGGTGGCCACGGCGGTCTGGTCGGCCAGGCGCCGCACCTCGGTGGCCACCACGGCAAAGCCACGGCCATACTCACCAGCCTTTTCCGCCTCGATCGCGGCGTTGAGCGACAACAGGTTGGTCTGGTCGGCCACCTTGACGATCGTCACGACCATCTGGGTAATATTGCTGGCCTTCTCGTTGAGGATGCCCAGCTTGGCGTTGACCAGGTCGGCGGCGCCCATCACCTGGTGCATGGTCTCTTCCATGCGGGCCAGGCCCTGCTGGCCGGAGCCGGCCAGGCTGGAGGCCTGGTCGGCGGCCGAAGTGACTTCAGTCATGGTGCGCACCAGGTCACGCGAAGTGGCGGCAATTTCCCGCGAGGTGGCGCCGATTTCCGTGGTGGTGGCTGCGGTTTCGGTGGCAGTGGCCTGCTGCTGCTTGGACGTGGCGGCGATCTCGGTAACCGACGTGGTGACCTGCACCGACGAGCGCTGGGCCTGGGCCACCAGGTTCGCCAGCGCTTCGGCCATTTCGTTGAAGCCGCTCTCGATGGCGCCGAACTCATCCTTGCGTTCCAGGCTCAGGCGCACGCTCAGGTCACCCGAACGCAGCTTGTCGAGGGCTCGGACGATACGCTGCATGGGCGCGGTGATGGCGCGCATCAGCAACAGGCCGCACACCCCGGCTGCGACAATGGCCAGCAACAGCGAGACGATCATGCTGCCCTTGGCGGTGGTCACGGCACTGACGATATCGCGGGTGGCGGCATCAGCGGAGGCGCGGTTGTTCTCGATGACATCGTTCAGGTGCTTGCGACCGTCGACCCAGGCGGGTGTGAGTACGTCGTTGATCAGGCGCTGGGCTTCGGCGTAGTTGCGCTGACGGTAGGCATCCAGCACCTGGCCGACAATCTTCATGTAGTTTTCTTCAAGCTGCACGAAGCTGTCGAAGCGGGCCTGGTCGTCATGGCCCTGGATGGTGCTCTGGTAACTGGCCATGAATTGCTTCAGCCGGTCTTCGAAACTCTTGAACAGTTCCATGTCGGCCGAGGTGATTTCCCGGTGGTTGGACAGCCCGACCAACTGTTGGCTGGTGACGTAGCTGTCGACCCAGGCGCTGCGGATCATCGAGCTGTAGTAGACCCCGGGAATGCTGTCTGTACCTACGGCGGCTTCGGCGGTTTCGATGGCGGCCAACCGCGAGTAGGCGGCCACGATCATCAGCAGCATGATGGCGATGATCACGGCGAAACTTGCCAGGATCCGTTGGCGCAACGTCCAGTTCTTCACATTCAGCCCTCAGGAATTCACAACGAGCGGGGAAAATCGCCGAAGTATAGCCTAGAGGCCTTACGCTTTTGCGGGTGAAATGTGGGGTAACCTGGCATCCCCGCTAATGGACGGAGCCCATCATGGAAAAGTCGCTTCGTTTGTGGGAGCGGCCTTGTGTCGCGAAAGGGCCGCGCAGCGGCCCCGGCATTTCATGCGGCGAAGCTAAAATCTTTGGGGCTGCTGCGCAGCCCTTTCGCGACACACAAGGCCGCTCCCACAAGGACCGCGTCGCTTACTGGCCTGCGGCTGAGCGCACCTGGCTCTCCAACTCCTGGCGCAAACCCGGGTCCAGACGCAACTGGCGGGCCAGCTCATCGAGGTAGGCGCGCTCCATGAAGTTTTCCTGGTCGACCATCATCGTGCTGGCCAGGTACATCTCGGCAGCCATCTCGGGCGTCTGTGCGGCGCGGGCGACTTCAGCCGGGTCCAGCGGCTTGTTCAGTTCGGCGTGCAGCCAATGCTGCAACTCGCGGTCGCTGTCCAGGCGGGTGAACTCACCTTCGATGAGCGCCCGTTCGCGTTCGTCGATATGGCCGTCGGACTTGGCCGCAGCCACCAGCGCCCGCAACACCGCCTGGCTGTGCTGCTCGACCTGGGCCGGCGGCAAGCGGTCGACCGTCTGCGGCTCGCTGGCAGCCACCTGCTGGCGCGCCTGCCAGTTGCCGTAGGCCTTATAGGCCAGCACCCCGAGTGCCGCGAGGCCACCATAGGTCAGGGCCTTGCCCCCGTATTTGCGCGCCTTCTTGTTGCCCAGCAGCACGCCCAGTGCGCCACCGCCCAGCAAGCCACCACCGGCCCCGGACAACAGGCCGCCAAGCCCGCTGGCGCCAGCGCCGGGTTTGCCGGAAGCAGACGATTTGTTCAGCAACTCCTGGCCAGATTTGAGCAGTTGGTCCAGCAAGCCACGGGTGTTCATGTGCAAGTCTCCAGGCATGGGAAGTCATCCGCCAGATTAAGGCCTGCCCGGTAAAGGACCATGCGCGGATTTGCTTCTGGATGTTGCATTGACTGGCAAAAAGCCAACTAGACTCGACCACTACCGCGACCACAATCTCCAACAAGAGGGAACACCCATGCCCGTGCACAAGACCGCATTGCTCGGCGCCACCACCTGTGCCGCGCTGGCCAGTACCGGCCTGCTGGCCGCCGAACCGCCCAAGGCCCTGGGGCCTGGCGAAGGGCGCCTGGACATCGTCGCCTGGCCCGGCTACATCGAGCGCGGTGAAAGCGACAAGGCGTATGACTGGGTGACCGGCTTCGAACAGCAAACCGGCTGCAAGGTCAGCGTGAAAACCGCTGCCACCTCGGACGAAATGGTCAGCCTGATGGCCAAGGGGGGCTACGACCTGGTTACCGCCTCGGGCGATGCCTCGTTACGGCTGATCGCCGGCAAACGGGTGCAACCGATCAACACCGCCTTGATCCCCAACTGGAAAAACATCGACCCGCGCCTGCAGAACGGTGGCTGGTATGTGGTCGATAAACAGGTCTATGGCACCCCGTACCAGTGGGGGCCGAACGTGCTGCTGTACAACACCAACACGTTCAAGCAGGCACCGACCAGCTGGGGCGTGGTGTTCATGCCGCAGGACCTGCCCGATGGCAAGCCGAACAAAGGCCGCGTACAGGCGTATGACGGGCCGATCTACATCGCGGACGCGGCGCTGTACCTGAAGTCGGCCAAGCCCGAACTGGGCATCCAGGACCCGTATGAACTGACCGAAACGCAATACCAGGCGGTGCTCGAACTGCTGCGCCAGCAGCAACCGCTGATCCATCGCTACTGGCACGACGCCACAGTGCAGATGAGCGACGTGAAGAACGAAGGCGTGGTCGCCTCCAGTTCGTGGGGCTACATGGTCAATGGCCTGAAGGCCGAGCACCAGCCCGTGGCGTCGACCATCCCCAAGGAGGGCGCTACCGGCTGGGCCGATACCACCATGCTGCACACCGATGCCAAGCACCCCAACTGCGCCTACCAATGGATGGACTGGTCGCTGCAGCCGAAGGTCCAGGGTGACGTGGCCGCCTGGTTCGGGTCGTTGCCCGCGGTGCCGGCAGCCTGCAGTGGCAGCGAGTTGCTCGGCGCCGAGGGTTGCAAGACCAACGGCTTCGACAACTTCGACAAGATCGCCTTCTGGAAAACCCCGCAGGCCCAGGGTGGCAAGTTCGTGCCCTACAGCCGCTGGACTCAAGACTACATTGCCATCATGGGTGGGCGCTGAGGGTTTTTCCGCCTGTTCCGGCCCTGTGGTGTGATCCCTGTGGGGCCGGCTTGCCGGGGACAGGGCCGATACAGGCAAGACAAGAACAACAGAGAACCGCGTATGCCCCTAGCCGTCCAGTTCACCCAGGTTTCCCGTAGCTTCGGCGAGGTCAAGGCCGTAGACCAGGTCAGCATCGACATCAGCGATGGGGAGTTCTTCTCCATGCTCGGCCCGTCCGGCTCCGGCAAGACCACCTGCCTGCGCCTGATCGCCGGCTTCGAGCAGCCAAGCAGCGGCTCGATCCGTATACACGGCCTGGAAGCTGCCGGCGTGCCGCCCTACCAGCGTGACGTCAATACCGTGTTCCAGGACTACGCGTTGTTCCCGCACATGAACGTGCTCGACAACATCGCCTATGGCTTGAAAGTGAAAGGCGTGGCCAAGGCCGAACGCCACAGCCGTGCCGAGCAAGCCCTGGCCATGGTGGCCCTGGCCGGCTACGGCGCGCGCAAGCCGGCGCAGCTTTCGGGTGGCCAGCGCCAGCGTGTGGCCCTGGCGCGGGCACTGGTCAACCGGCCCCGTGTGCTGCTGCTGGACGAGCCGCTGGGCGCGTTGGACCTCAAGCTGCGCGAACAGATGCAGGGCGAGCTGAAGAAGCTGCAACGCCAGCTAGGCATCACCTTCATCTTCGTCACCCATGACCAGACCGAGGCGCTGTCGATGTCGGACCGGGTCGCGGTGTTCAACCGCGGCCGCATCGAACAGGTCGACACCCCGCGCAATCTTTACATGAAACCCGCCACCACCTTCGTCGCTGAATTCGTCGGCACGTCCAACGTGGTGCGTGGCGAATTGGCGAGGGCGCTCAACGGCCACCCGGCGCCGTTTTCCATCCGCCCTGAGCACATCCGCCTGGGCGACCCGGTGGTTACCAGCCACGAGGTCCAGGTCAGCGGCCTGCTGCGCGATGTGCAGTACCAGGGCAGCGCCACCCGGTACGAGTTGCAACTGGACAATGGCCAACTGTTGGCGGTAACCCAGGCCAACGACCGCTGGCAGGCACAGCCCCAGGCCTGGCAGCCCGGGCAGCGGGTGCAGGCGCACTGGCCGCGCGAGGCGATGACCGTGCTGCAGGAAAGCGCTGGGCCATTGCCATGAGCGCGCTCCGAGGCCTGGCCGATGTGTTGTACCGGCGCCCCAACCTGTACCTGGCCCTGCTGCTGATCCCGCCACTGACCTGGTTCGGCGCCATCTACCTGGGCTCGTTGCTGAACCTGTTGTGGCAGGGTTTATACACCTTCGACGACTTCACCATGGCGGTCACCCCGGACCTGACCCTGGGCAACTTCGCCGCGCTGTTCAACCCGTCGAACTTCGACATCATCCTGCGGACCTTGGGCATGGCGGTGGCGGTGTCACTGGCCAGCGCGGTACTGGCGTTTCCCATCGCCTACTACATGGCGCGCTACACACGCGGCAAGACCAAGGCATTTTTCTATATCGCCGTGATGATGCCGATGTGGGCCAGCTACATCGTCAAGACCTACGCCTGGACCCTGCTGCTGGCCAAGGGTGGGGTGGCCCAGTGGTTCGTCCACCAGCTGCACCTGGACGCCCTGCTGCAAGCCGTGCTGACGGTGCCGGGCGTGGGCGGCAGCACGCTGTCGACCTCGCACCTGGGGCGCTTCATGGTGTTCGTGTACATCTGGCTGCCATTCATGATCCTGCCGATCCAGGCCTCCCTGGAGCGCTTGCCGCCGTCGCTGTTGCAGGCCTCGGCAGACCTTGGCGCACGCCCCGGGCAAACCTTCATGCAGGTGATACTGCCGCTGTCGATTCCCGGTATCGCCGCTGGCTCGATCTTCACCTTCTCGCTTACCCTCGGCGACTTCATCGTGCCGCAGCTGGTGGGCCCACCCGGCTACTTCATCGGCAGCATGGTCTATGCCCAGCAAGGGGCGATCGGCAACATGCCGATGGCGGCGGCATTTACCTTGGTGCCGATCGTGCTGATTGCGCTGTACCTGTCGATCGTCAAGCGCCTGGGGGCCTTCGATGCACTCTGAACAAGCCTCTGTAGGGTTGCGCCTGGCGGCCTGGGGCGGGCTGTTGTTCCTGCATTTCCCGATCCTGATCATCTTCCTGTACGCCTTCAACACCGAAGACGCAGCATTCAGCTTCCCGCCCACGGGGTTTACCCTGAAGTGGTTTGCCGTGGCCTTCGCCCGCACCGATGTGCTAGACGCGATCAAGCTGTCGTTGCAGGTCGCCTGCCTGGCGACCCTGATCGCCCTGGTGCTCGGCACACTGGCATCGGCCGCACTGTACCGGCGCAGCTTTTTCGGCAAAGAGGCCATATCGCTGATGCTGATCCTGCCCATCGCCCTGCCCGGCATCATCACCGGCATCGCCCTGCTCTCGGCGTTCAAGACCTTGGGCGTGGAGCCCGGGGTGTTCACCATCGTGGTCGGCCATGCCACATTCTGCGTGGTGATCGTCTACAACAATGTGATCGCCCGCCTGCGGCGCACCTCGCACAGCCTGATCGAGGCCTCCATGGACCTGGGTGCCGATGGCTGGCAGACCTTTCGCTACATCATCCTGCCCAACCTCGGCTCGGCACTGCTGGCCGGCGGTATGCTGGCCTTTGCCCTGTCGTTCGATGAGATCATTGTCACGACCTTCACCGCCGGCCACGAACGCACCCTGCCGATCTGGCTACTCAACCAGCTCAGCCGGCCGCGCGACGTGCCGGTGACCAATGTGGTAGCCATGCTGGTGATGTTGGTGACCATGCTGCCGATCCTTGGCGCCTATTACCTGACCCGTGGCGGCGACAGCGTTGCGGGCAGTGGCAAATGACCCTGGAGGAGTACCCGATGCAAACGCAGATGCTGATCAATGGCCAACTGGTCGCCGGCCAAGGCCCGACCTGGACCGTGCTCGACCCGGCGCTGGGCACCGCCCTGGCGCAGATCAACGAAGCCAGCGAAGCCCAGGTGGACAGCGCCGTGCGTGCCGCTGACCATGCGTTCGACAGCTGGTCGCAAACCAGCCCCAAGGACCGCGCCCAGGCGTTGTTGAACCTGGCAGACGCCATTGAGGCGCATGGCGATGAACTGGCTCGGCTGGAATCGCAGAACTGCGGCAAACCCTTGAGTGCCGCGCGCAACGACGAAATTCCGGCGATTGCCGACGTGTTTCGTTTTTTCGCCGGTGCGGCGCGCTGCCTGGGCGGCTCGGCGGCAGGTGAATACCTGCCGGGCCACACGTCGATGATCCGTCGCGACCCCTTGGGCGTGGTGGCCTCGATTGCACCGTGGAACTACCCACTGATGATGCTGGCCTGGAAGATCGCCCCGGCCCTGGCGGCCGGCAACACGGTAGTGATCAAACCCTCCGAGCTGACCCCGTTGACCGCCTTGCGCCTGGGGGAACTGGCCAAGGACCTGCTGCCGGCCGGGGTGCTCAACATTCTGTTTGGCCGTGGCCAGACGGTCGGCAACCCACTGGTTACGCACCCCAAGGTCCGCATGGTGTCGCTGACAGGCTCGATCCCCACCGGCGCCCATATCATCAGCGCCACCGCCGCCAGCGTGAAGCGCATGCACATGGAGCTGGGCGGCAAGGCGCCAGTCCTGGTGTTCGATGATGCCGACATCGATGCCGCGATCGAGGGTATTCGCACCTTCGGTTTCTACAACGCCGGCCAGGACTGCACGGCGGCTTGCCGCCTGTATGTGCAGGCCGGTATCTATGAGCGCTTCGTCGAGCGCCTGGGGGAAGCGGTAGCCAGCATCAAGCCCGGCCTGCAGGAGGCCGAGGGCACCGAGCTGGGGCCGCTGATCAGCGCCCAGCACCGCGACAAGGTCGCCGGCCTGGTACAGCGTGCCGTCGCCCAGCCGCACATTCGCCTGGTGACCGGTGGCAAGGCAATCGAGGGCGACGGGTACTTTTTCGAGCCGACGGTGCTGGCCGACGCCCTGCAGGATGATGAGATCGTGCGCAACGAAGTGTTCGGCCCGGTGGTGTCGGTAACCCGTTTCAGCGACGAAGCGCAGGCGCTGGAATGGGCCAACGACTCCAACTATGGCCTGGCCTCCTCGGTCTGGACCCGCGACACCGGCCGCGCCCACCGCCTGGCCGCACGCCTGCAATATGGCTGCACCTGGGTGAACACCCATTTCATGCTGGTCAGTGAAATGCCCCATGGCGGGCAGAAACACTCGGGGTATGGCAAGGACATGTCGATGTATGGGCTGGAGGACTACACCTGTGTGCGGCATGTGATGATCAAGCATTGATTATCATGCTCGGTCACGCTGGGTCCGCTCAACCGCGTTCAAGGTAGGAGCAACTGTCTTTCCCAAAATGTGAAAAGCCTGCGCGATTCATTGTGGGAGCGGGCTCGCTCGCGAAGCAGGCGACGCGGTGTCTGGCACCGGCTGCGCCGGTGTTCGCGGGCACGCCCGCTCCCACAAGGCCGCGCCTTCAGAATCAGTCGCGCAGATCCGACTCATGAATCGGGTTGGCCCGGCTGGTAGCGCGCTGGTACTGCGCCGGCCAGGTGGCCTTGTTACCGCCCAGGTCGTCGTCGGCATGCAGCGGCCAGTAAGGGTCGCGCAGCAGTTCGCGGGCAAGGAAGATGAGGTCGGCCTGGCCGGTACGCAGGATATGCTCGGCCTGCGCAGGTTCGGTGATCATGCCCACGGTGCCGGTGGCAATTTCAGACTCCTTGCGCACGCGCTCGGCGAAACGGGTCTGGTAGCCGGGGCCGGTGGGTATTTCGGCGTTGACCGAAGTGCCGCCAGAGGACACGTCGATCAAATCGACGCCCAGGTTACGCAGGCGCCGGGCCAGTTCGACGGTTTCATCCGGGTTCCAGCCGTCTTCCACCCAATCGGTTGCCGATACCCGCACGAACAGGGGCAATTCGGCAGGCCATACCTTACGCACCGCTTCCACCACCTGCAGGGTCAGGCGGATGCGGTTTTCGAAGCAACTGCCGTATTCGTCACGCCGCTGGTTGCTCAGCGGTGACAGGAACTGGTGCAGCAGGTAGCCATGGGCGGCGTGAACCTCGAGCACTTTGAAGCCGGCCTGCAACGCGCGCTCGGCCGAGGCAACGAAGGCACCGACCACCTCCTGGATGTCGCCCAAGGTCAGCTCGCGTGGCGTTGTATGTTGCGGGTCGAAGGCAATCTTCGAGGGCCCCACCGGCTGCCAGCCACCCTCCTCGGGTTTGACGCTACCGTGCTTGCCCAGCCAGGGGCGGTAGGTACTGGCCTTGCGCCCGGCGTGCGCCAGCTGGATGCCGGGCACGGCGCCCTGGGCGGTGATGAAGCGGGTGATGCGTTGCAGCGGGGCGATCTGTGCGTCCTCCCACAACCCAAGGTCTTCGGCGGTGATGCGGCCATCGGCGGTAACCGCCACGGCCTCGGTGATCACCAGGCCCGCGCCACCCACTGCGCGGCTGCCCAGGTGAACGAGGTGCCAGTCGTTGGCCAGGCCATCGGCTGCAGAATACTGGCACATCGGCGAAACGGCGATGCGGTTGGGCAACGTCAGTTGACGCAGGGTGTAAGGCTCGAGCAGCAGGCTCATGAGGGCACCTCCCAAGAACTCCAATGGTGATCCGGCCCGGACACTCAATAGCACGTCCCTGGCCTGGGTCCGGTCATACTTCAGACTAGACCAGAATGCCTGGGGGGAAGGTTCCATGGGATTTTGGGCAAGTTGTTTACAGACGCCTGTGGCTGGCCGCTCCTACAGGGTTGCGGTCAACGCGGTTCCATGTGGGCAATCATCAACTGCACACTTTCATTGCCCCGAAACTCGTTCACATCCAGCTTGTACGCCAACTCGACCCAGCGCACCGTCGGGTTCGGCCATACGTCGCGGTCGATGCCGAAGGCAATGCCATCCAGCCGCACCGAGCCACACTCGCTCTTCAGTACCACCTTCAAGTGCCGCTCGCCCACCACGCGCTGCTCCACCAACTGGAACACGCCATGAAACAGCGGCTCAGGGAAATGCTGGCCCCATGGCCCGGCATTGCGTAGCGCCTTGGCCAGATCGAGGTGGAATTCTTCCACCGCCAGGCTGCCGTCGGACAGCAGGCGCCCGGTCAGGTCGTCTTCACGCAGCTGGCGCCGTACCTCTTCGTCGAAGGCCTCGGCAAAGGCCGGGAAATTTGCCTCTGGCAACGACAAGCCAGCGGCCATGGCGTGGCCGCCGAACTTGCTGATCAATTGCGGGTGGCGCGCCGCCACGGCATCCAGCGCATCGCGAATATGGAACCCTGGCACAGAACGCGCCGAGCCCTTCAGCATGCCAGCGCCTGCATCGGCGAAGGCAATGGTCGGCCGGTGGTAACGCTCCTTCAGCCGCGACGCCAGAATACCGATCACGCCCTGGTGCCAGTCGGCATCGAACAGGCACAAGCCGTAAGGCATCGACTCGACCGGCAGGTCCTTGAGCTGGGCCAGCGCCTCGCGCTGCATGCCTTGCTCGATGGACTTGCGGTCCTGGTTCAGGTCATCCAGTTGCTGCGCCATGTCCTGGGCCAGCGCCGGGTCTTCGCACAGCAGGCATTCGATGCCCAGGCTCATGTCGTCCAGGCGCCCGGCTGCATTCAGGCGTGGGCCAAGAATGAAACCCAGGTCGGTGGAGGTGATGCGCCGGTGATCGCGGCGGGCCACCTCAAGAATGGCCTTCAAGCCCGGGCGGGCACGGCCGGCACGGATGCGCTCCAGGCCCTGGTGCACCAGGATGCGGTTGTTGGCATCCAGCGGCACCACATCGGCCACGCTGCCCAGGGCGACCAGGTCGAGCAGTTCACCGATGTTCGGCTGGGGTTGTGTCGCGTAGCGGCCCAGGCTGCGCAACCGCGCGCGCAGGGCCATCAGCACATAGAAGATGACACCGACCCCGGCCAGCGCCTTGCTCGGGAAGCTGCAACCCGGCTGGTTGGGGTTGATGATGGCGTCGGCATCGGGCAGTTGTTCGCCTGGCAAGTGATGGTCGGTCACCAGCACTTTCAGCCCAGCGGCCTTGGCAGCGGCCACCCCGTCGACGCTGGAAATGCCGTTGTCCACGGTAATCAGCAACTGCGGCTGGCGCTGCAGGGCAACTTCGACGATTTCCGGGGTCAGGCCGTAACCGTATTCAAAACGGTTGGGCACCAGGTAATCGACATGGGCTGCCCCCAACAAACGCAAGCCCAGCACCCCAACCGTACTTGCGGTGGCACCGTCGGCGTCGAAGTCGCCGACAATGAGAATGCGCTGGCGCTGGTCTATGGCAGCGACCAGCAGGTCGACGCCGGCCTCGATGCCCTTGAGCTGCTGGTAGGGCAGCAGCCGCGCAAGGCTTTTGTCCAGTTCGGCCTCGCTTTGCACGCCGCGTGCGGCATACAAACGGGTGAGCAAGGGTGGCAGGTTACCCAGAAAAGGCAGGGTCGCAGGCAGGGGGCGAGGTTCGATACGCATGGGTTGCTTCAGCCACGCTCACCCAGTAGCCACTGCAGTTGCACTTCGTGCTGGCCACGGTCGTCGGTAACGAAGACCGTACCTTCGCTGATCATCACATCCCACTTGATGGCGCGCGGCATGTCGGCGGCCAGGGTTTCCAGCACCTCCTGCGGCACTGCGGCGATGTTCAGGTTCTTGAGGTTCTTGACCGCGCTGACCACCTTGCCTTCCCACACACGCAGGCTGCCATAGGCCAGCAGGCTGGTGCGTTCGGTGCGCCGCGAGCACCAGGTCAGGCGCTCGGCATCGGGTTGGCCCACTTCGATCCAGTGCAGCACGCGGTCGTCCAGGCTCTTTTCCCACAGTGCCGGCTCATCTACATCCGACAGGCCACGGCCGAACGACAGGTTCTCGTTGTACCAGAGCGCGTAGGCCAACAACCGCACCGCCATGCGCTCTTCGGTTTCCGAAGGGTGGCGCGCGATGGTCTGCTTGACGCTTTGGTAGACGTTACGGTCAAGATCGGTGAGATTCAGTTCGAACTTGTAGGTGGTGGACGGCTGGGCCATGGTCGACGGGCTTCGTGCAAAAGAAAAGTCGCACAGTCTAACCCATCCGCACTCGCCATGCGCCGCAGCAGTACCCGGCGCAACCGCCGTGTGATAAAACCACCGCTCTGCCCAACTGCCACGGATGCCCCATGTCGACGCCCAGCAAACCCCTCGCCGGCCTCAAGGTTGTCGAACTCGGCACACTGATCGCCGGGCCATTCGCCTCGCGCATCTGCGCCGAATTCGGTGCCGAGGTGGTCAAGGTCGAGTCGCCCGATGGCGGCGACCCGCTGCGCAAGTGGCGCAAGCTGTACGAAGGCACCTCCCTGTGGTGGTTCGTGCAGGCGCGCAACAAGCAGTCGCTGACCCTCAACCTGAAGCACCCTGAAGGCCGCGAGGTATTGCAAAGGCTGCTGGCCGACGCCGACATCCTGATCGAGAACTTCCGCCCGGGCGTGCTCGAAAAGCTTGGCCTGGGCTGGGATGTGCTGCATGCGCTCAACCCTGGGCTGGTCATGGTGCGCCTGTCGGGCTTTGGCCAGACCGGGCCAATGAAGGACCAACCAGGTTTTGGTGCCGTAGGCGAGTCGATGGGCGGCCTGCGCTACATCACCGGCTTCGACGACCGGCCACCGGTGCGCACCGGCATTTCGATCGGCGACTCGATCGCCGCCTTGTGGGGCGTTATCGGTGCGCTGATGGCGCTGCGCCACAGGGAGGTCAACGGCGGCCAGGGCCAGGTGGTGGACGTAGCGCTGTACGAAGCCATCTTCGCCATGATGGAAAGCATGGTCCCGGAATTCGATGTATTCGGTTTTATCCGTGAACGCACCGGCAACATCATGCCCGGCATTACCCCCTCCTCCATCCACACCAGCGCCGACGGCAAGCATGTACAGATCGGCGCCAACGGCGATGCAATCTTCAAGCGCTTCATGCAGGCCATCGGGCGTGCCGACCTGGCTGACGACCCAAGCCTGGCCAGCAACGATGGCCGCGACCTTCGCCGGGATGAACTGTACGGGGTGATCGACCGCTGGGCCAACAGCCTGCCGCTGGAAACGCTGATGCAGGTGCTGACCGCCGCCGAGGTCCCGGCCAGCCGGATCTACTCCGCCGAGGACATGTTCAGCGACCCGCAGTACCTGGCTCGGGAAATGTTCCTCCAGGCCAAGCTGCCCGACGGCAAGCCATTCAAGATGCCTGGCATCGTGCCCAAGCTGTCGGAAACCCCAGGTTCCAGCGAATGGGTGGGCCCGGCCCTTGGCGAGCACACCGAGGCACTGCTGGCCAGCCTTGGCTATGACGCGGCGGCGATCGCCAGCCTGCGCGCCGCAGGCACGGTCTGAACCAGGCGCAGCCCGGCCGCATGCGCGCCGCCCGCCGCCTACGCCCGCTGGTCCTGCTTTGCGGGCTGATGGCCGCATTGCTGCTGCACCCTGCCAGTGCCAAGGAACGCCTGTTCTGGCTGGTGCGTGACCTGCCGCCATTCACCATTTTCGACGGCCCGGAGCAAGGCCGAGGGGTAATCGACCAACTGCTGCCCCTGTTGATTGCGCAGATGCCCGAGTACGACCACACCATCCAGCGCGTCAACCGTGCCCGCGGAATCCAGATGCTGCAGGACCGCAACACCTTCAGCTGCGACCCGACGCTGCTGTGGACACCCCAACGTGAGGAATATGTGCAGTTCTCCCTGCCCTCCCTGGGCGTGCTCAGTGGCGGCCTGGTGGGCCGCAAGGAAAGCCAGGCACTGGTGGCCCCCTATCTGCAGGGCCAGCAGGTAGACCTGCATGGCCTGCTGAGCAAAACCGCACTGAAACTCGGGGTGGTTGCCGAACGCAGTTATGGCCTGCAGATCGACAGCATTTTGCGCCAGCTGCCAGACACTGTGCTCAGGCGCCATTACGGTAACGAAGCCACCGCCAACCTGCTGCAGATGCAGCAGTTGGGGCGCCTGCGCCTGGTGCTCGGCTACTGGCCTGAGGTGCGTTACCTGATCCAGCAGCAAGGCGCCGCGCTGGCCGATTATCAGTTTTATCCAGTGCAGGGGGTGGAGCGCTACCAGTTTCTGCACGTGGGGTGCTCGGACAGCGAACTGGGGCGCGCTGCAGTGGCGCATATCGACCAGTTGCTGCTTGCGTTGCGACGGGACGTGCTGCCTGGGCTGTATGCCCACTGGCTGGATCCGGTCTCACGCAGAAACTACCTGGAAGAAAGCAAGCGTTTCTTCGAAGCCCATTAAACGCCTACACCGGCTATCGCCGGCGAGCCAGCTCCCAGAGAAAAATGCATAACTTATTGATTTAGCGGGGACTGTGCGGGAGCGGGCATGCCCGCGAAAAATCCAGCGCGGTGGCTGGCACCGGCTACGCCGGTGTTCGCGGGCACGCCCGCTCCCACACAGGCCGCGTCGCGCTTACGAATTGAGTCAGCGGCGCGACAGGGCCGGTTGAGAACCCAGAAAAAAGAAACCCCGGGCGCTGGGGAAGGACGCCCGGGGTCAAGCGAAAGCCCTTGAGGACTTCCCGTGGCAGCTTTGCCAGCGCCGGAGCAAAGCGCTGGCTGGCTGCCCCTACTGTGTCAGATGAATCCTTTAGGCAAAGGTTCCCTGCGGTTGCTGGCGTTGTTGCAGCGCAGCGATCACGCAAGGCTGCAGCCGCCCCTCGGCTATCTGCAGGTCACGGTGCAAACCATCCACCAGGTCGATCAACAGGCGGTGTTCCTGTAACTGGCGCTCACTGACAGTGCGCTGCAAGGTCACCCCCGTGAGGCCGCCTTGAACCGTGAGCTGGCGATTACCGTTGGCATCGGCAACGCCGAGGTGGGTCTGATAAGGGCTCAGTGCATCGTTGAGCAGGCTGCAGATTCTTTCCATCCGGTTCACTCGCTGCGTGGTGGGATATAGAGCAACTGACCCGCGGGCACAGCGGAAAGTTCGCCTTGCTATGGCCGTTGTCGATGCCGCGCCTGCAGCGACTGCAGGGCGCGCTGCAGGCGCGGCATCGACAACGGCCAGGGCAGCTCGGCGAGTACCCACAGGCCTTGCTTGCGCGCCTCTTGGGCCAGGTCGAAACGCTGCGGCGCAGGCTGGCCGACGAACAACAGGGCACGGGCCTGTGCCAGCCGTGCGAGCAGGGCACGGCCGGCCCTGGTTGGCATGGCATGGTCGAGAATCAGCAGGTCTGGGCGGCGTTCGGCGCCAAGGAGGGCATCCAGTTCAGCGGTGGTCGCGCTGATGCGCACAGCGAACACGCCTTGCGCGTTGAGGGCCTGGTGCAGCAGGATCTGGTGCGATGGGCGTGCCTGATGAATCAACACGACGGTCTGGTGCATGAGCCGCTCCTGATGGGAGGACCGGCTAATTTAGGCGCTGGTGAATGCCGCCTGAATAGGATGATTCTGATTAAGCTGCGGGAACTGGCTATACCGCGTCAGCTGAAGCCAACGCGGTTGCCTGCAGGAGCGGCCTTGTATCGCGACGGGGCTGCGCAGCAGCCCCAGGCACACCCGTTACAATGGCTTGCCACGGTTGCCATGCTGGCTGACAAAGCCCTGTACCGCTTTCAGGTCATTGGCCAGCACCGTGCAACGCTCCTCACGGCTGAACAGGTCGCTGAGGTGCGCCGGCAGCTCGAGTGCCTTGCCCACACCGGCCTTTTCTACCGCTTCAGGGAACTTGACCGGGTGCGCGGTACCCAGCACAACCATCGGCGTGTCCAGGTTGCGGCGGCACTCACGGGCGGCCTTGACGCCGATCGCGGTGTGCGGGTCGAGGACCTCGCCAGTGGCAGCGAACACCTCGGCGATGGTCTCGCAGGTCTGCTCGTCGCTGACGGCCAACGAATCGAACAGCTTGCGGGCTTCGGTCCAGCGGTCCTGCTCGACGCTGAAGCCGCCACCCTGCTTGAAGTTGGCCATCAGTTCGGCAATTGCGCCACCGTTGCGGCCGTGCAGGTCGAACAGCAGGCGCTCGAAGTTGGACGACACCATGATGTCCATCGACGGCGACAAGGTGGCGTGCAGGGTTTCCTTGACGTACTGGTTGCCGCTCATGAAGCGGTGCAGGATGTCGTTGCGGTTGGTGGCCACGATCAGCTGGCTGACCGGCAGGCCCATGTTGCGCGCCAGGTAGCCGGCAAAAATGTCGCCAAAGTTGCCGGTCGGCACCGAGAACGCCACGGAACGCGACGGCCCACCCAACTGCAGGGCGGCATGGAAGTAGTAGACGATCTGGGCCATGATGCGCGCCCAGTTGATCGAGTTCACGGCCACCAGGCGGGTGCCCTTGAGGAACGACTGGTCGGCGAAGCTGGCCTTGACCATTTCCTGGCAATCGTCGAAGTTGCCTTCGATGGCGATGTTGTGGATGTTGTCACCGAAAATGGTGGTCATCTGCCGGCGCTGTACTTCCGACACGCGCTGGTGCGGGTGCAGGATGAAGATGTCGACGTTGTCGCAACGGCGGCAGCCTTCGATGGCCGCGGAGCCGGTGTCACCACTGGTGGCGCCGATGATCACCACGCGCTCGTTGCGCTTGGCCAGCACGTGGTCGAGCAGGCGCCCGAGCAGTTGCAAGGCAAAGTCCTTGAACGCCAGGGTTGGGCCGTGGAACAGCTCGAGTACCCATTCGTTGCTGTTCAGCTGGCGCAGCGGGGCCACCGCTGCGTGGGCGAACTCGCCGTAGGTTTCTTCGAGGATCTTCTTGAAGTCGGCGTCGGCGATGCTGCCTTCAACGAACGGGCGCATGACCCGGAAGGCCAGTTCGTGGTACGGCAGGCCGGCCCACGAAGCGATTTCTTCCTGGGTGAAACGTGGCAGGTTTTCCGGCACATACAGGCCGCCGTCACTGGCCAGGCCAGCCAGCAGCACGTCTTCGAAATTCAGGGCCGGTGCCTGGCCGCGGGTACTGATATAGCGCATGGGTGCAAACCTTTGATTTGAGCGGCAAGCTGCGAGCGGCAAGCTACAAGAAAAGCCGACTGGCCTTGCTCTTGTGCTCTGCATCTCGCTGTTCCCGCGAATTTACTCTGTTCGAAGCCTCAAAACTGCACTGCCTTCACTTGCACCTTGCAGCTTGAGGCTTGCCGCTTAATTGAGCTGCTCGACGCGAATGCGCACAACCTTGCCGACCACGTCCTGCAGGGCTTCCAAGGCGACGATGGCATCATTGATGCGCTGCTCGACCACGCCGTGGGTGACCAGGATCATCGGTACCAGGCCGTCCTGTTCCTCGGCTTCCTTCTGCATGATCGACTCGATGTTGATACCACGCTCGGAAAGGATGCTGGCGACCTGGGCCAGCACGCCTGGGTGATCCTTGGCCTGGATACGCAGGTAGTAGGCGCTCTCGCAGGCTTCGATCGGCAGGATCGGGTGGGCCGACAGCGAATCGGGCTGGAAGGCCAGGTGCGGTACGCGGTTTTCCGGGTCGGAGGTCATGGCACGGACCACATCGACCAGGTCGCCAACCACCGACGAGGCGGTTGGCTCCATGCCGGCACCGGCACCGTAGTACAAGGTCGAACCGGCGGCGTCACCGTTGACCATCACGGCGTTCATCACGCCGTTGACGTTGGCGATCAGGCGGTCGGCGGGGATCAAGGTCGGGTGCACGCGCAACTCGATGCCTTCAGCGGTGCGCCGGGCCACGCCCAGGTGCTTGATGCGGTAGCCGAGGGCCTCGGCGTAGTTCACGTCAGCGGTGGTCAGCTGGGTGATGCCTTCGGTGTAGGCCTTGTCGAACTGCAGCGGAATGCCGAACGCGATGGAGGCGAGGATGGTCAGCTTGTGCGCAGCATCGATGCCTTCGACGTCGAAGGTAGGGTCGGCTTCGGCGTAGCCCAGCGCCTGGGCTTCGGCCAGCACATCGGGGAAGGCCCGGCCCTTCTCGCGCATTTCGGTGAGGATGAAGTTGCCGGTACCGTTGATGATGCCGGCCAGCCAGTTGATGCGGTTGGCTGACAGGCCTTCACGGATGGCCTTGATCACCGGGATGCCGCCGGCCACGGCCGCTTCGAAGGCGACGATCACGCCTTTTTCGCGGGCCTTGGCAAAGATTTCGTTGCCGTGCACGGCGATCAGCGCCTTGTTGGCGGTGACCACGTGCTTGCCGTTCTCGATGGCCTTGAGCACCAGGTCGCGGGCGATGGTGTAGCCGCCGATCAGCTCGATGACGATGTCGATCTCGGGGTTGCTCGCAACGTCGAACACATCAGCGGTAATGGGGGTACCGGTAATCTGGCAGTTCGGGTTCTGCGAGCGCATGGCGATCTGTGCCACTTCAATACCGCGCCCGGCACGACGGGCAATCTCCTCGGCGTTGCGCTGAAGTACATTGAAGGTTCCGCCACCGACGGTCCCCAACCCACAGATGCCTACTTTGACCGGTTTCACTGTGAACTCCCCATTGAACGGCCGGCACCTTGCCGACCGTGAAACATGCCGTCACCCCATGACGACGGCGTACTGAATTGGATTACTTGGCCAGTGCCAGCTTGGCGACCTGTGGCGCCGGCTGGTAGCCCGGAATGACCTGGCCGCTTTCCAGCACGATGGCCGGCGTGCCGTTGACACCGATCGACTGGCCCAGCTGGAACTGCTTGCCGACCGGGTTGGCGCACTTGGCCGCCTTGATTTCCTCGCCTTCGACCATTTTGTCCATCGCCGCGCGGCGGTCGCTGGAGCACCACACCGCCTGCAACTGCTGGTCACCCGGCGAACCGAGGCCCTGGCGCGGGAAGGCGACATAGCGCACTTCGATACCGCGGCGGTTCAGTTCAGGCACTTCGGCGTGCAGCTTGTGGCAGTACGGGCAGGTGGTGTCGGTAAAGACGGTGATATGCGACTTGGTTTCGCCCTTGGCAGGATAAACCACCATCTCGGCGGCTGGAATGCCGTTGATGAGCTTGGCCACGCCTTGGCGTTCGGTTTTTTCGGTAAGGTTGACCGGCTTGCCGTTCTGGATCTGGAACAGATAACCCTGCATCACGAACTGGCCATCGGCGCTGGCGTAGAGAACCCGGCCGCCCTGCAGCTTGACTTCGTACAGGCCGTTCAGCGGGCTGCTGGCCACGCTTTCCACGGGTACTTCCAGCTCGAGGTTTTGCAGTGATTTACGGATGGCCTGCTCGGCACCGGCATTGCTGTCGGTTGCCGTGGCAAGCGCAAAGGTACTGGCCAGCGCCAACGCGGCGGCGGCGAAAAACTGGGTCACGCGCATGGGAACTCCTGAAGGCGGACAGGGACCGGAGGGCGCCACCGGCGAAAAAGAGCGGTGAGCGTGCGGCCCTTGGTGCAAACCGCCCAAGCCTACCACATCACGCTGCTGGTGAAGGGCCTGGCAAGGACCGGTCGGCGGAACATGAAAAACATTCATCCACGCGGGTGGTGCTGGGCGTGCAACTGTTGCAGGCGAGCCTTGGCCACATGGGTGTAGATCTGCGTGGTCGACAAGTCGCTGTGGCCCAGCAGCATCTGCACCACGCGCAGGTCGGCGCCATGGTTGAGCAAATGGGTGGCAAAGGCATGGCGCAGCGTATGCGGGGACAGCGGCTTGTCGATACCGGCCACGCGGGCATGGTGCTTGATGCGGTGCCAGAAGGTCTGGCGGGTCATTTGCTCGCCGCGAAGGCTGGGGAACAGTACATCACTGGGGCGACCATTGAGCAGTTCGGCACGGCCACCGCGCAGGTAGCGCTCCAGCCATACCACGGCTTCTTCGCCCATGGGAACCAGGCGCTCTTTGCTGCCTTTGCCCATGACCCGCAGCACGCCCTGGCGCAGGTTGACCTGGTCGAGGGCCAGGCTGACCAGTTCGGTGACGCGCAGACCACAGGCGTACAGCACTTCGAGCATGGCGCGATCACGCTGGCCGATGGCCTCGCCCAGGTCCGGGGCCTGCAGCAGGGCTTCGACGTCCGCTTCGGACAGCGACTTGGGTAAAGGCTTGCCCAGTTGCGGCATGTCGACCTGCAAGGTCGGGTCGATGGCCACCAGCTTTTCCCGCAACAGGTAACGGAAGAAGCCGCGCAGGCCGGAGATGAAACGTGCCGTGGAACGCGGCTTGTAGCCCTGCTCCAGGCGCCAGGCCAGGTGGTCGAGGATCAGGTCGCGGCCAGCGTCGGGCAGCGCCACGGAGCGCTCATGCAGCCAGCCGTTGAACAGGGCCAGGTCACTGCGGTAGGACACGCGGGTGTTGTCGGACAGGCCTTTCTCGAGCCACAGGGCGTCGAGGAACTGGTCGATCAGGGGGTGGTCTAGGGCGGGCATTCAGGGCTGCTGAGTGTTGGAGATGGGGCTAGTGTTTCACAGCAGCCTGGGGGTTGTCTGTACCGGCCTCTTCGCGGGCACGCCCGCTCCCACAGGGCCTGCACAGGCTTTGAATCCTTTGCATGGCTTGTAGAAGCGGGCGCGCCGGCGAAAGGGCCAGTGCAGAAGAACTCAGGCCTGGGGCAAAACCGGCACCGGGCGCTTGTCCTCGTCGATGGCGACAAAGCTGAACACCCCATGGATTGCACGCTCACGGCCGTCCAGGTACATGTTTTCTACGAACACATCCACTTGCACCTGCAAACTGGTGTTGCCGACCTTGATCACCGTGCCCACCAACTCGACGATCGAGCCCGCCGGGATCGGGTGCTTGAAGTCGATGCGGTCGGTGGACACGGTCACCAGCGGCAGGCGGCAGAAGCGCGTGGCAGCGATGAACGACACCTCGTCCATCCAGGCCAGCGCAGTACCGCCGAACAGGGTGTTGTGGTGGTTGGTGGTGTTGGGGAACACCGCCTTGGTCACGCGGGTAACCGACAGTTCGGTGCGGCGCTGAATTTCCTGGTCTCGGGTAGTCATCGCAATTCGATCTTCTGAAGATTGAAAAAGCAAAAAAGCAGCCCGAAGGCTGCTTTTCTCTCGCTAGGCGGCCTCGGCCACCGGGCAAACTGTACTCAGGACAGTTTTTCCTTGATGCGAGCGGCTTTGCCGGACAGGTCGCGCAGGTAGTACAGCTTGGCTTTACGCACGTCACCACGACGTTTCACGGCCAGGCTGTCGATTTGCGGGCTGTAGGTCTGGAAGGTACGCTCTACGCCAACGCCGCTGGAGATCTTGCGCACGGTGAAGGCGCTGTTCAGACCGCGGTTACGCTTGGCGATAACGACGCCTTCGAACGCCTGCAGACGGGAACGCTCACCTTCCTTCACTTTAACCTGAACGACAACGGTGTCGCCTGGTGCGAAGGTCGGGATTTCCTTGCTCATCTGCTCGGCTTCGAGCTGCTGGATGATCTTGTTGGTCATGCTGTGCTCCTAAGATGGATACGCGATCCACCATCGATACGTTTAACTATCGTCCCGCTCGCGGAGATATTCCTCGAGCAGCTTCTTCTCTTCTCCAGAAAGCGAGCGACTTTCCAGAAGATCGGCGCGTCGTTCGAAGGTCCTACCAAGGGACTGCTTCATCCTCCAACGCCGGATGTGTGCATGGTTGCCACTTAGCAACACGTCGGGAACACGCTGATCCGCATACACCTCAGGCCGGGTGTAGTGCGGGCAATCAAGCAGACCGTCGGTAAAGGAATCCTCTTCCGCCGAGTCCACATGCCCTAAAGCTCCGGGCAGCAGCCGCGTAACCGCATCGATCAGTACCATGGCCGGCAGCTCGCCACCGGAAAGCACATAGTCACCAATCGACCACTCCTCATCGACATGAGCCTCGATAAAGCGCTCGTCGATGCCCTCATAACGACCGGCGATCAGGATCAACGACTCCTGTTCGGCCAGGCCTTTGACCGCTTGCTGAGTCAGCTTGCGGCCTTGTGGCGAAAGGTAGATCACCTTCGCCGCAGCTCCGGTTGCCTGCCTGGCGCTAACCAGTGCATCTTCCAGAGGCTTGATTTTCATCACCATGCCCGGACCACCGCCAAACGGCCGATCATCTACCGTGTGGTGACGATCTGTGGTGTAGTCCCGCGGGTTCCAGCAAGTCACCTGAAGCAACCCTTGTTTCACCGCGCGGCTGGTAATGCCGTACTCCGTGATGGCCGAGAACATCTCGGGGAACAACGTGATGACATCTACGCGAAGGTTACCCATCGTTTAGAAATCCGCGTCCCACTCAACCCGCATCGTGCCTGCTTCCAGGTCGATTGCCAGCACGCATTGCTCCGTATAGGGCAACAGCCGCTCGCGATCATCCAGGCTGCCCGCACAGGGCTTGACCACCATTACATCGTTCGCGCCAGTCTCCAACAGGTGATCGACCTTGCCGAACAGGTGTTCGTCCTGGTTGATGACCTTCAGACCCACCAACTGGTACCAGTAGTACTCGTCGGCAGCCAGGTTGGGCAAAAGGCTCCGCGCAATGCAGATTTCGTAACCGCTCAGAAGCCGGGCTTCATCACGATCATCGAGGCCTTTCAGTTTCACGACCAGGCCCTTTTGGGAGCCACGACCGCTGACCAGCTCGACCTGCTTTACCTTGCCTTCGTGCCGAAGCGTCCAGCGCGGATAATCCAACAGGTTTTCAATCGGATCGGTAAAGGAATACACCTTCACCTCGCCGCGAACGCCGTGAACCGAAAAAATCTTGCCAACGACGATGAGGTCGTCAGCCTTTTCTGGCGTCGCGTTCATACGTTTCAGGCAGCGGCCTTGGCAGCGTCCTTCAGCAGCTGAGCAACGCGCTCAGACGGCTGTGCGCCCTGGCTCAGCCAGTAGGTGACGCGCTCCTGGTTGACCGACAGCTTGACTTCGGCGCCCGATGCGATCGGGTTGAAGAAGCCAACGCGCTCAACGAAACGGCCGTCACGGGCGTTACGCGAGTTGGTCACGGTCAGGTGGTAGAATGGGCGCTTTTTCGAGCCGCCACGGGCCAGACGAATGGTTACCATGTGAACATCGTTCCTATAGTCGGTGTTGCAGTTTTTACTGCAAATCTGAATGCCAAATAGGCACACGGGTGCCCAAAAGGCCGCATATTCTCGGGGAATACACGGACATTTGCAAATGACTTTTTCGGCAAGGCACCGCCCCGCCGTCCAGATTTGCCGGTTGCGCCGCGAAATTCGCGGCCGTTGCCCCGCCGTGGCGGGGGTTCTAGGTGCCTGCCCGACGAAAGGCAGGCACCCGGAATACGTGTTACAGCTTGGGCATGCCGCCGCCCGGGAGCATACCGCCCAGGCCGCGCATCATCTTGGCCATGCCGCCCTTGGCAGAGAACTTCTTCATCATCTTCTGCATCTGCTTGTGCTGCTTGATCAGCCGGCCGATGTCCTGCACCTGGGTACCGGAACCCAGGGCGATACGGCGCTTGCGCGAACCGCTGATCAGGTCAGGGTCGCGGCGCTCGGCCGGGGTCATGGAGTTGATGATCGCTTCCATCTGCTTGAACTGCTTCTCGGCCGCGCCCTGGGCGTTGCCCATCTGCGACAGGTTGACCCCGCCGATGCTCGGCAGCTTGTCCATCAGGCCACCCAGGCCGCCCATGTTCTTCATTTGCTGCAGCTGGTCGCGGAAGTCTTCGAGGTCGAAGCCCTTGCCCTTCTTCAGCTTCTTGGCGAGCTTGTCGGCCTTGGCCTTGTCGATGGTCTGCTCGGCCTGCTCGATCAGGCTGAGTACATCGCCCATGCCCAGGATGCGCGAGGCCACGCGGTCGGGGTGGAACGGCTCGAGGGCCTCGGTTTTTTCACCCATACCGATGAACTTGATCGGCTTGCCGGTAATGGCACGCACCGACAGCGCAGCACCGCCACGGGCGTCACCGTCGACCTTGGTCAATACCACGCCGGTCAGCGGCAGCGCCTCGCCAAAGGCCTTGGCGGTGTTGGCGGCGTCCTGGCCGGTCATGGCGTCGACCACGAACAGGGTTTCGATCGGCTTGACCGCAGCGTGCAGCGCCTTGATCTCGGCCATCATGTCGGCATCGATGTGCAGGCGGCCGGCGGTGTCGACGATGACCACGTCGATGAACTTGAGCTTGGCTTCGCGGATGGCCGCTTCGGCAATGGCCACCGGCTTCTGGCTGATGTCGGACGGGAAGAAGGTGACACCGATGTCGTTGGCCAGGGTTTCCAGCTGCTTGATCGCCGCCGGGCGATAGACGTCGGCGGACACCACCATCACGCTCTTTTTCTTGCGCTCCTTGAGGAAGCGCGCCAGCTTGCCAGCGGTGGTGGTCTTGCCGGCGCCCTGCAAGCCGGCCATCAGTACCACGGCAGGCGGGGCGGCATTGAGCGCAAGGTCTTCGTTGGCCGCGCCCATGAGGCTTTCCAGCTCGGCCTGCACGATCTTGACGAACGCCTGGCCCGGAGTGAGGCTGCGCGACACTTCGGTGCCGACCGCACGATCCTTGACGCTGCTGACGAAATCCTTGACCACCGGCAGGGCGACGTCGGCCTCGAGCAGGGCCATGCGCACTTCGCGCAGCGTGTCCTTGATGTTGTCTTCAGTCAGCTTGGCCTTGCCGGTGACGTGGCGCAGCGTCTGTGACAGGCGGTCGGTCAGGTTTTCGAACATGGTGATCCTTTCAGGCCCAGTAAAAGCCGAGGTTTGTCAGGCGCCTGCAGGGAAAAACATACCCGCCAGGCACAGCAAGGCGGCGATTATAGCGAAGTGCGGCGGCGGCGCCCACCTTGGCTTCCGAGCGGCAAGCGGCAAGCGGCAAGCGGCAAGCTACAAGCTACAAGCTACAAGCTACAAGCTAAAAGCTAAAAGCTAAAAGCTAAAAGCTAAAAGCTAAAAGCTAAAAGCTAAAAGCTAAAAGCTAAAAGCTAAAAGCTAAAAGCTACAAGCAAGAGCCGATGCGCGGGATGGCTGCTTTTTCTTGAAGCTTGCCGCTTGAAGCTTACCGCTTAAAGCCCCCGCTTCAGGCTTGCAGCTTCCAGCTTGCAGCTCACTATGCCAAACTCCGTCTCTTTAAGGCTCGCCAATCAGGACTTATGTTCTCCTCACCCAGCCTCATCCCCAACCTGATCGCCGCCGGCCTTTATATAGCAGCGGCCATCTACCAGGGCTCATACCTCGCCCAGGGCCGCAAGGCCGACAAGCGCCTGCTCGGCCTGCTCGGTGCCGTTGCGGTGCTGGCCCAGGCCGGCGCACTGTTCTTCCAGTTGATCACCCCACTGGGCCTGAGCCTGGACTTCTTCAGCGCAGCCAGCCTGATCGCCGTGGCAGTGATTGCCCTGACCCTGCTCGCCTGCCTGCGCATACCGGTGGAAAACCTGCTGGTGCTGCTGTTCCCGCTGGGCGCGGTAACGGCCTTGCTGGCGCAGTTCGCGCCACCCGGCACGGTGCCACTGATCGACGAGGAGCCGGGCATTCTTGCGCACATCCTGTTGTCGATCCTGGCCTATGGGCTGTTCACCATTGCCGTGTTCCAGTCGCTGCTGCTGCTGCTGCAGGACCGCCAGCTGAAGAACAAGCACCCGTCCGGGCTGATCCGCAACTTCCCGCCGCTGCAAACCATGGAAAGCCTGTTGTTCGGCTTCCTCTGGGCCGGCTGGTGCCTGCTGTCGCTGTCGCTGATCTCCGGCTGGCTGTTCCTCGAAAACCTGTTCGCCCAGCACCTGGTGCACAAAACCTTGCTGGCCTGCGTTGCCTGGGTCGTATTCAGCGTGCTGCTGTGGGGGCGAACCCGCCTGGGTTGGCGCGGCCACAAGGCCATTCGCTGGACGCTGGCCGGTTTCTGCCTGCTGATGCTGGCCTATTTCGGCAGCAAGCTGGTTCGCGAATTCATTCTGCATATCTGACGGCCACCCATGGACACCCTGCCGTACGCACCGCTACTGGTCACGCTGGCATTGGCGCTGCTCTGGGCAGCGCTGTTCACTGCTGTGGACGTTGCGCGCCTGCAACTGGCTGGCGCGCTACGCAGTGGCGATCATGGCCAGCCAGCGTTGCCCGCCCAGGCGCTGGTGCTGTGCGCCAGCCTCGGCAAACTGCTGGTCCTGGGCCTGGCGTGCCTGGTCGGGCAGCGCTACGACGGCGAACACGGTTTCTGGCTGGCCGGGCTGGCCGCTGCCGCGGCCTTGCTGGTGTTTGCCGAGTTCCTGCCGCGGCGCCTGGCGCGGCGCAACCCGCAAGCACTGGCCAGCCTGGGCGTAAGCCTGCTGAAAGCGCCGCTCACGCTGCTGCAGCCGTTCGCCTGCCTGCTCGACGGCTGCGCCAAACTGATCTTGCGCCCGTTCCGCGCGCAACCAGCGGCAGTGCCCCTGCACCCGCAGGAAGATGACGACCCGGATGAAGACGAGCGCCACGAAGCGCCCCGCCACGGCCTGCTCGACGGCCTGCAGGCGCTGGACAAGGTCACCGTCAACGACATCCTGGTGCCGCGCAGCGAAGTGGACGGCATCAACCTCGACGAGCCGATCGAGCGCATCATCGAACAGCTGATTGTCAGCCGCCACACCCGCCTGCCGGTGTACCACAACGACATCAACCAGGTGGAGGCGATCCTCAACACCAAGCTGATCAGCCATTTGCTGCCCAAGGCCGAGTTGACCCTGGAGGCGCTGCACGGGGCCTGCTACGAGCCGTATTTCGTGCCCGAAAGCACACCGCTGCAAATGCAACTGCTGAACTTCCACAAACAGCAACGGCGCCTGGGTGTGGTGGTGGACGAGTATGGCGAAGTGCTGGGTATCGTCACCCTGGAAGACATTCTCGAAGAAATCGTCGGCGAGTTCGAAGACGAACAGAGCCTGGAAAACCCGCACGTGCATCCGCAGCCCGATGGCACATTCGTCATCGATGGCACTGCCTCGCTGCGTGAAATCAACCGCAGCCTGGGCTGGCACCTGCCCTGCGACGGTGGGCCGAAAACCCTGAACGGCCTGGTGACCGAAGCACTGGAAAGCATTCCCGAAAGTGCCGTTTGCCTGAAGATCGGCCGCTATCGCCTGGAGATCCTCGAAACCGAGGACAATTGTGCCAGCAAGGTACTGGTGTGGACCCTGGCGCGCTAGCTATACTCGCCCCACGCTTACCCAGCCCCGCCGCCACGCCTGCTACCCGCACCCGGCGTTTCACGGCCAGTCCGCCCCACTGACACGCCCCGCGGTCCTGCTTCCACACCCTGAACAGTGCCCGCCCCCGCCCCTATCCCCCTTGGGCTATCGTCAGTCGGGCGCACACAACAACAAAACGCTCCGGCGCCCGCGCCGCCGTGCCTGCCTTTGCAGCGCACCCGTCGTGGACCAAGCCCACGGAGCCGGACCAGACTGTTAGGGACCTACTTAATGACAAGCAGCACCTATGCCCAAGCCCCTGCGGCGCCGGTCAACTCGCCCGCGCGGGTAGCCACTGCCAGTTTCATTGGCACCGCCATCGAGTTCTACGACTTCTACGTTTACGCCACGGCTGCCGCCCTGGTCATCGGGCCGGTGTTTTTCCCCTCCGGCTCGGGCACCGCACAGATGCTGGCGGCCTTCCTGACCTTTGGCATTGCCTTTCTTGCCCGGCCGCTGGGCTCGGCACTGTTCGGCCATTTTGGCGACCGCATCGGCCGCAAATCGACCCTGGTCGCCTCGCTGCTGCTGATGGGTGTGTCTACCACGGCCATCGGCGTGCTGCCGGGCTACGACAGCATCGGTGTATGGGCACCGATCATCCTCTGCCTGCTGCGCTTTGGCCAAGGCCTGGGCTTGGGCGGCGAATGGGGCGGCGCGGCACTGCTGGCCACCGAAAACGCCCCGGAGGGCAAGCGCGCCTGGTTCGGCATGTTCCCGCAATTGGGGCCATCGATCGGCTTCCTGGCGGCCAACGGCCTGTTCCTGACCTTGGCCCTGACCCTGAGCGACGAGCAGTTCCGTGAGTGGGGCTGGCGTATCCCGTTCCTGCTCAGCGCCGCCCTGGTGCTGGTAGGCCTGTATGTGCGCCTGAAGCTGGAGGAAAGCCCCGTGTTCGCCAAGGCTGTTGCCCGCCATGAGCGGGTGAAAATGCCGGTGGTCGACCTGTTCGCCAGGCACTGGCGCCCTACCCTGCTGGGCGCTGCCGCCATGGTGGTGTGCTATGCGCTGTTCTATATCTCCACCGTGTTCTCGCTGAGCTACGGCGTGACCACGCTGGGGTACAGCCGGGAGACGTTCCTCGGCCTGCTGTGCTTTGCCGTGGTATTCATGGCGCTGGCGACGCCGCTGTCGGCCTGGCTCAGCGACCGCTACGGGCGCAAGCCGGTGCTGATCGTCGGCGGCCTGCTGGCGGTGGCGTCGGGCTTTACCATGGAGCCTTTGCTGACCTCGGGCTCTACCGCCGGCGTGGCACTGTTCCTGGCCATCGAGCTGTTCCTGATGGGCGTGACCTTTGCACCGATGGGGGCTTTGCTACCGGAGCTGTTCCCAACCCATGTGCGATACACCGGCGCTTCGGCGGCGTATAACCTGGGTGGGATTGTCGGCGCCTCGGCGGCCCCGTTCTTCGCCCAGAAGCTGGTGAGCATGGGCGGTTTGAGCTGGGTGGGGGGCTATGTGTCGGCAGCCGCAGTGATCAGCTTGATCGCTGTGCTGTGCCTGAAAGAGACCCGCAATACACAGCTGTGAGTCTCAAGCTACAAGCTACAAGCTACAAGCTGCAAGCTACAAGCGACGCGCATTCTCTTGCAGCTTGCAGCTTGAAGCTTGAAGCTTGAAGCTTGAAGCTTGAAGCTTGAAGCTTGAAGCTTGAAGCTTCCAGCTTAGAACTCGACCTTGACCGCCTGCGAAGCGCGGGTCGCCTTGGCCCGCGCCGCTTCAACCGACTCGTCGCGCGCCAGGCACACACCCATGCGGCGGGTACCGTTGATTTCCGGCTTGCCGAACAGGCGGATGGCAGTATCCGGCTCGCTCAAGGCTGCACCCAGGTTGGCGAAGCTGGTCTGCTGCGACTGCCCCTGCGGCAAGATCACCGCCGAGGCCGAAGGGCCGAACTGGCGCACCACCGGAATCGGCAGCCCGAGAATGGCGCGGGCGTGCAGGGCGAACTGCGACAGGTCCTGGGAAATCAGGGTCACAAGGCCGGTGTCATGCGGGCGCGGCGAGACTTCGCTGAACCACACCTGGTCGCCTTTCACGAACAGTTCCACGCCAAACAGGCCCCGGCCACCCAGCGCATCGGTGACCGCCTTGGCCACACGTTGCGACTCGGCAAGCGCTTTCTCGCTCATGGCCTGGGGCTGCCAGGACTCCTGGTAGTCACCCTTCTCCTGGCGGTGGCCGACCGGTTCGAGGAAGGTGGTGCCCCCTACATGACGCACGGTCAGCAGGGTGATTTCGTAGTCGAAGTCGATGAAGCCCTCGACGATCACCCGGCCCTTGCCGGCGCGGCCGCCTTCTTGGGCATAGTCCCAGGCCTTCTGCAGGTCGGCGTCGCTGCGCAGCAGGCTCTGGCCCTTGCCCGACGAGCTCATGACCGGCTTGACCACGCACGGGTAGCCGACATCGGCCACGCCCTTGGCGAAGTCTTCGTAGGTGTCGGCGAAATGGTACGGCGAAGTTGGCAGCTCCAGCTCTTCGGCGGCCAGGCGGCGGATACCTTCGCGGTTCATGGTCAGCTGGGTCGCGCGGGCGGTGGGCACCACGTTGAAGCCTTCGTTTTCCAGCTCGACCAGGGTGGCGGTGGCGATGGCTTCGATTTCCGGAACGATGTAGTGCGGCTTCTCGGCCTCGATCACGGCACGCAAGGCCACGCCATCGAGCATGTTGACCACGTGACTGCGGTGCGCAACCTGCATGGCCGGGGCATTGGCATAGCGGTCGACGGCGATCACTTCGACGCCCAGGCGCTGCAGCTCGATCACCACTTCCTTGCCCAGCTCGCCACAGCCGCACAGCAATACACGGGTCGCAGTAGGCGACAAGGGGGTTCCGATACGGGTCATTTCAGGTCCTCGAAGGCATCCGGGGCCGCACCCGGCTTGGCGCGACCCGCTGAAAAAGGACCACTATTCTACACCATCAGCTGGCCGCAGCAGCCCGCCGGGCGCGAAATGCCATGGCCAGCCACACCGCGGTGACGCCGGTGAACTTGGAGGCCATGGCCGTGCCGACCACCGCCGGGGCCAAGGCACCGATCATGCCGAAGAAGATGAAGGTGTCCACCGGAATGCTCAACGCCGAACTCAACCACAGGCGGTCACGCAGTGGCCGCCGGGTGACGCTGAACACCAGCCAGTCGATCAGTTCGGATATGAAGAACGCGGTGGCGCTGGCCAGGGCGATGGCCGGCTCAGAGGTCACATACGACAGCACCAGCGCCACCAGCATGGCGACCAGGGCGCCGTGGCCGAAGCGGGTTTGCACCATGTCGCGCAGGATGAACACCAGGCCGCCCCAGGCGGACCAGATGACGTCCAGGTGCGGGGCACTGGAAAAGGCGTAGTTGATCAGCACTACGCTGCTGATATAGGCAAGCAGATAGAACATGGCGGGTAATCTATGGGCAAGCCGTACAGATTACCGTCGAGCCGTTCGCGGGTAAACCCGCTCCTAAAGATGATCCGTAGCCCTCCAGGCTCATGCTGTACCTGTAGGAGCGGGCGTGCCCGCGAACACCGGCGGCGCCGGTGCCATGTACCGCGGTGGCGGTTTCGCGGGCATGCCCGCTCCCACAGGGCTCTGCATCAGACTAGAGGACGAGGCCAGCCTCTACTGCCCGTTCATGGCAACGCTTGAGCACCGCGCGGCGCTCGTCATTGTCCATCCGCCCCCAGCGGCCGATCTCGGCCACGCTGCGCTGGCAGCCAGTGCAGATGTCCTGCTCGTCCAGCGCACAGATGCTCACGCAGGGCGAGGCCACCGGCCGTTCCACAACATTACTCATCGTCAATTACCAACTCCCGCGCATAACGCCGGGCATTGTGCACGTAATGGGCGGCGCTGGCTTCCAGCAGGCGCTTCTGCTGCTCGGTCAGCTCGCGCACCACCTTGCCCGGCGACCCCATCACCAGCGAACCGTCAGGAATTTCCTTGCCTTCGGGAATCAGCGCGTTGGCGCCGATGATGCAATGCTTGCCAATACGCGCGCCATTGAGGATCACCGCATTGATGCCCACCAGGCTGTAGTCACCGACCGTGCAGCCATGCAGCATGGCATTGTGACCGACGGTCACGCCCTTGCCCAAGGTCAGCGGCGACCCCATGTCGGTGTGCATCACCGTACCGTCCTGCACGTTGCTGTCTTCGCCGATGTCGATCAGTTCGTTGTCGCCGCGCAGCACTGCGCCAAACCACACACTGGCATTGGCTTGCAGGCGCACGTTGCCGATCAGCGTGGCGTTAGGCGCTGCCCAACTGGTGGGGTGGCTCTCGACCCGCAGGTCGCCCAGGCGGTACTTCATGCTTGCTCCTCAGGCTGGAACGCAGACGACGGGGTTGGCCCCGCTCAGTTTTCGATGTACCGCTCAGGGGGCTGGTGCAAGCTGATGCCGGCATCGAACAGCAGGTTGACCAGTTCGACGATCATGATCGCCGACAAGCCCCAGATCTTGTATTCGCCATAGCGATAGCTGGGTACATACCAGCTGCGGCCCTGGTAATCGATACGGTGGGTATGGTCACGCGGGTCCTGGCGGAAAAATTCCAGCGGCACGGTGAATACTGCCGCGATCTCGGCGTCGTTGGCGCGGTATTCGACGAAGTCGGGGATAACGCCGACGAATGGTGTCACTTTCAGGCCATGCAGTGAAATCAGCGGGCTCAGCGGGCCGATCACCTCGACCAGACCCGGCGGCAAGCCAATTTCTTCTTCGGCTTCGCGCAGCGCGGTGAACACCAGGTCCGGGTCTTCCGGGTCGCGGCGGCCTCCGGGAAAAGCCACTTCACCGCCATGGGTGGACAGCCCCTGGGCGCGCAGGGTCAAGACCAGTTCGGGCGCTTCGCTACGGGTAATGGGCAAAAGAACCGCCGCTTCGGGGAACCGCCGGTCGGTTTCCAGTGACGCGGGTTGGTGGTTGCTCATTCGGCGAAGTAGCTCGTCCAGCATTGCGCACGCTCGTATCCAAGGCCTGCCTTGCATGATGCACCAAAGCCGCGTGGCACCCAAGCCCCCGCGCTTGCGGCGCGCCTGCGGCCGCGCCAAGATAGCCCGGAACATAAAGGATAGTGCCATGAACTACTGCAGCGCGTGCGGCCACCCGGTCACCCTGCGGATCCCCGAAGGCGACAGCCGCCTGCGGTATGTCTGCGAGGCTTGCCAGACCATCCACTACCAGAACCCCAACGTCGTCGCCGGCGTGCTGCCCACCTGGGGCAGCCAAGTGCTGCTGTGCCGCCGCGCCATCGAGCCGCGCCGCGGTTTCTGGACCTTGCCCGCCGGTTTCATGGAGAACGGCGAAACCCTCGACCAGGCCGCCCGTCGCGAAACGGTGGAGGAAGCCTGCGCCCGGGTCGGCGCGACCAGCCTGTACCAGCTGTTCGACCTGCCGCACATCAACCAGGTGCATGTGTTCTTCCGCGCCGAACTGGCGGACCTTGATTTCGCTGTCGGCGTCGAGAGCCTGGAGGTGCGGCTGTTCGAGGAACACGAGATTCCCTGGGGTGAGCTGGCTTTCCGCACGGTCACGCGCACACTAGAATGCTACTATCGCGACCGCATCGGGGCGCACTACCCCATAGGCCATGAATACCTGCCGCCGATGCTCGTTTCACCCAATACCTAGACGCCTTCAGGGATACCGTTACATGCGCTGGTTGCTTGCCATTTTCTGCCTTTGCGTTACCTCGGTGTCCCAGGCGGCATTTACCGAGACCATCATTCGCAAGCCTGTGCAGGCCGCGCCATCCCCGTCGTCCTCGCAGCAGGCGATGCAACCGCTGATCGATAAGGTGCTGGTGATCAAGTCCGAGCGGCGCCTGCAATTGATCAGCCGTGGCGAGCCGCTGAAGACCTACCGCATTTCCCTGGGCAAGCAGCCCAAGGGCGCCAAGCAGCGCGAGGGCGACAAGAAGACCCCAGAGGGCCTGTACTGGCTGGACTGGCGCAAGCAGAGCGATCGCTTCAACCTGGCCATGCACATCAATTACCCGAACAGCAACGATGCCGCCCGCGCAACCCGTGAAGGGGTGAGTGCCGGCAGCATGATCATGATCCACGGCACACCGATCAACGATGAATACCCGGAATGGTACTTCCACACCCTGGACTGGACCGATGGCTGCATTGCCATGCGTAACCGTGACATGCAGGAGGTGTGGAACCTGGTACGCGATGGGACGTTGATCGAAATCCGGCCCTGAGCCTTACCAGCGCAGCCACGCAGGCCAGGCAATGCCGGGAGCCGGTTGCTTTAAAAGCTCGTTAACATTTCTGCCAACGAATCATCATATTTGCGCCTTACAGTCGCGGTTTGTTTCAACCCAGCGAATACAAGGACACTCTGATGAGTCGAGATACCGGCGACAATCTGGACCGGAACCACAGCGGCAACCCGCCGATGGCCTCCGTCATGGACGTCTACCTCAGCCGCCGCAGTGTGATGCGCGGCAGCCTGGGCGCTGCCATCGCCATGATCGCCGGTACAGGCCTGGCAGGCTGCTTCGACAGCGGCGGCTCCGCCAACGATGACCCGGTTACCCAGCCGCCCGTTACCGAGCCGAAAAAACCGAAACTGGCCCTGGGTTTCCAATCCATCCCGGGGTCGCGCACCGACGCCTGCGCAGTGGCCGCCGGCTATAGCGCCTACGTGCTCGCCCCATGGGGTACGCCGCTGAACAGCAACGCCAAACCGTGGCGAGCCGATGGCAGCAACACCTCGACCGATCAAGCCAACGCCATGGGCATGCACCATGACGGCATGCATTTCTTCCCCATCAACGGCAGCTCCGAAGACGGCCTGCTGGCGATCAACTTCGAGTACATCGACACCGCCGCCCTGCACCCGGCCGGCCCAACGACCGCTATCAATGGGAAACGCCCGGCCGAAGAAGTGCGCAAGGAAATCAACGCCCACGGCGCTGGCGTGGTGCGCTTGCAGAAAACCGATGGCCGCTGGCAGGTGGTCGACAACGACCCGCTCAACCGCCGCTTCACCACCGCATCGCGCATGGCCATCAGCGGCCCGCTGCGTGGCACCGAACACGTCAAGACCAAGTACTCCCCCGCCGGCACCCACTGCCGAGGCACCAACAACAACTGCGGCAACGGCTATACGCCTTGGGGCACCTACCTCACCTGTGAAGAAAACTGGCCGGGCATTTTCGTCAACAAGGGCACCCGCCCTGAAGACCAGCAGCGCATTGGCGTGGGCACCTCCAGCGGCCAGTTCAAATGGGAAAGTGCCGCCGGCGACGCCAGCGAGGAAGCCGACGAGTTCGCCCGTTTCGACGTGACCGCCAAGGGCGCCAGCGCCACCGACGACTACCGCAACGAAGCCAGCACCTACGGCTACATCGTCGAGATCGACCCCTACGACAGCAGCACCCTCGCCACCAAACGTACCGCACTGGGCCGCTTCCGCCACGAAGGCTGCGCCCCGGGCCTGCCGGTGCCGGGCAAGCCACTGGTGTGGTACATGGGTGACGACTCCAACAACGAATACGTGTACAAGTGGGTGTCCAGCGCCGTGTGGGATGCCGCCGATGCCAACCCGGCCGACCGACTGGCCACTGGTGCCAAGTACCTGGACCAGGGCAAGCTGTATGTCGCCCGCTTCAATGCCGACGGTACCGGTGTCTGGCTGCTGCTGGACGTGACTACCCCCACCACTGGCGGCGGCACCTTGGGCGCGCTGTACGGTGACCTGCCGGGCATCCTGCTCAACACCCGGGGTGCCGGCGATGCCGTGGGCGCAACGCCAATGGACCGCCCGGAGTGGACCACGGTCAACCCGCTGAACGGCGACGTGTACCTGACACTGACCAACAACAGTGCGCGCACCCCGGAAAAAGCCGATGCCGCCAACCCGCGCGGGCCGAACCGCCATGGCCATATCATCCGCTGGCACGACAGCGACGACCAGTTGAGCTTCGCCTGGGACATCTTCGTGTTTGGCGCCAACGCTGCCGGCACCGCCGACATCAACCGTTCCGGCCTCACCGAACTGAACCAGTTCGCCAGCCCGGATGGCATGAGCTTCGATAGCCGTGGCGTGCTGTGGTTCGAGACCGACAACGGCGAAAGCACTGTCACCGACTACACCAACGACCAGCTACTGGCGGTGATCCCCACTAATCTGGTGGACGCCGGCGGCAAACAGGTGCCGGTGAACGCGCAGAACCAGGTGGACCTGCGGCGCTTCTTCGTTGGCCCGAATGGCTGCGAAGTGACCGGGATTACCTTTACCCCGGACAACAAGACGCTGTTCGTCAACATTCAGCACCCAGGGAACTGGCCATGCACCGACAACGCTACGGACGTGACGCCAGCGGGTACCAAGGTAAGGCCGCGGGCTGCGACGGTGGTGATTCAGCGGGTTGATGGCGGGGAGATCGGCACCGTCTGATCCGGTGTGGTACAGCCGGCCTTGTGCTGGCTTTACTGGCCTGTTCGCGGGCACGCCCGCTCCCACAAGTTGTGTAACCCTTTTGGGAGCGGGCGTGCCCGCGAATAGCCCTGATGCGGTCTAGAACTCGGCGAGCCGCCACACCTCATAGGCTGGCGCCTCGTACGGGTGGCTTTGCTTGAGTGCAGCGACGACCTGGGCTACCAGCTCGTCTGCCACCACCAGCTCCACCTTCCACTCTTCCACCACCTCGACCCGGCCAGTTTGCCCGAGAAACGGCTGGCTGCCGTCCAGCGGGCGAAACTGGCCCTGGCCCAGGGTTTGCCAGGCGCAGTGGTCATAGTCACCGATGCGCCCGCCACCGGCGGCGAACACAGCGGCCTTGACCACGTCGACATGGCTGGCGGGGACGAAGAAGGCGAGCTTGTACACGCCTTAGTTCACCCACACCCGCGCATTGCGGAACATGCGCATCAGCGCGGCATCTTCGTGCCACTCGTCAGGGCGCCAGGAGTTCTGCACGGCGCGGAACACACGCTCCGGGTGCGGCATCATGATGGTCACGCGACCGTCGCGGCTGGTGAGGCCGGTGATACCGCGCGGCGAGCCGTTCGGGTTGGCCGGGTAGGCTTCGGTGACCTTGCCGTGGTTATCGACATAGCGCAGGGCCACGCAACCGGACATGTCGGCGGCCAGCAGCGCTTCTTCGCTGGCGAACTCGGCATGGCCTTCACCGTGGGCGATGGCGATCGGCATGCGCGAACCGGCCATGCCTTGCAGGAAGATCGAGTTGGACTTCTGCACTTCGACCATGGCCACACGTGCCTCGAACTGCTCCGAGCGGTTGCGCACGAAGTGCGGCCAGTGCTCGGTGCCCGGGATCAGCTCGTGCAGGTTGGACATCATCTGGCAACCGTTGCACACGCCCAGGGCGAAGCTGTCGGTACGCTCGAAGAAGGCCTGGAAGGCATCACGGGCGCGGCTGTTGAACAGCGCCGACTTGGCCCAGCCCTCACCGGCGCCCAGCACGTCACCGTAGGAGAAACCACCGCAGGCCACCAGGCCCTTGAAGGCCTCGAAGTCGACGCGGCCGGCAAGGATATCGCTCATGTGCACGTCGATGGCGGCGAAGCCGGCGCGGTCGAAGGCTGCAGCCATTTCAACCTGGCCGTTGACGCCCTGCTCGCGCAGGATGGCCACTTGCGGGCGCACGCCTTTCTTGATGTACGGTGCGGCGATGTCGTCGTTGACGTCGAAGCCCAGCTTGACCGACAGGCCCGGGTTGTCTTCCTCCAGCAGCAGGTCGAATTCCTGGTCGGCGCAGTCGGCGTTGTCGCGCAGGCGCTGGATCTGGTAGCTGGTCTCGGCCCACTGGCGCTGCAGCATGCGGCGGTCGTCGTCGAACAGCACTTCGCCATTGAGGCTGATGGACACTTCGGCGTTGTTGACCGGCTTGCCGATCACCGCCACGCAACCTTCGCCCAGGCCAGCGGCGCTGAACTGTGCCAGTACGTCGGGGGTGGCGTCCTGGCGAACCTGAATGACCGCCCCCAGCTCTTCGTTGAACAGAATGGCCGCCACATCGGCCTTGCTGTCAGTCAGCGGGTCGAGGTGCAGGTCCAGGCCGCAGTGGCCGGCAAAGGCCATTTCCAGCACGGTGGCGGCCAGGCCACCGTCGGAACGGTCGTGGTAGGCCAGCAGGTGGCCATCTTCGTTCAGGCCCTGGATCACGGCGAAGAAGGCCTTGAGGTCTTCGGCGTCGTCGACATCCGGTGCCTGGGCAGCGATCTTGCCGTAGGTCTGGGCCAGGATCGAGGCGCCCATGCGGTTCTTGCCGCGGCCGAGGTCGACCAGGATCAGGTCGGTTTCACCCTTGTCCATGCGCAGTTGCGGGGTCAGGGTCTTGCGAATGTCGGTGACCGGCGCGAAGCCGGTGATGATCAGCGACATCGGCGAGGTCACGCTCTTCTCGACGCCCTCGTCGCTCCACTTGGTTTTCATCGACATGGAGTCTTTGCCGACCGGAATGGTAATGCCCAGCTCTGGGCACAGCTCCATGCCGACCGCCTTGACGGTGTCGTACAAGCGCGCGTCTTCACCTGGGTGGCCGGCAGCGGACATCCAGTTGGCCGACAGCTTGACGTCGGACAGTTTCTCGATGCGCGATGCCGCCAGGTTGGTCAGCGTTTCGCCAATGGCCATGCGGCCGGATGCGGGGGCGTCCAGCAAGGCCAGCGGGGTTCGCTCGCCCATGGCCATGGCTTCACCGGTGTACACATCGAAGCTGGTGGCCGTGACGGCGCAGTCGGCAACCGGAACCTGCCACGGGCCGACCATCTGGTCGCGGGCAACCAGGCCGGTGATGGTGCGGTCGCCGATGGTGATCAGGAAGCTCTTGCTGGCCACTGCCGGGTGGTTCAGCACGCGCTGCACGGCGCTGTCCAGGTCCAGCTCGCTTGGGTCGAAATCATCGCCCAGCTCGGCTTCACGGGTGACCGAACGGTGCATGCGCGGCGGCTTGCCCAGCAGCACGTCGAGGGGCATGTCCACCGGGGTGTTGCCGAAGTGGCTGTCGCTGACGGTCAGGTGCTTTTCTTCGGTGGCTTCACCGACCACGGCAAACGGGCAACGCTCGCGCTCGCAAATGGCCTTGAAGCGCTCGAAGTCGACGGCGCTGACGGCCAGCACGTAACGCTCCTGCGACTCGTTGCTCCAGATTTCGTGCGGGGCCATGCCCGGTTCGTCGTTGGGCACGTTGCGCAGCTCGAAGCGGCCACCGCGGCCACCGTCGTTGACCAGCTCCGGGAAGGCGTTGGAGATGCCGCCGGCGCCCACGTCGTGGATGAAGGCGATAGGGTTGGCATCGCCCAGCTGCCAGCAGCGGTCGATGACCTCCTGGCAACGGCGCTCCATTTCCGGGTTTTCACGCTGTACCGAGGCGAAGTCCAGGTCAGCGGAGCTGGCGCCGGTGGCCACCGACGAAGCAGCGCCGCCGCCCAGGCCGATCAGCATGGCCGGACCACCGAGTACGATCAGCTTGGCGCCGACCGTGATCTCGCCCTTCTGCACGTGGTCTTCACGGATGTTGCCCATGCCGCCTGCGAGCATGATCGGCTTGTGGTAACCGCGTACTTCTTCACCGTGCGGGGTGTTGATGGCCTGCTCGAAGGTACGGAAGTAGCCGGTCAGCGCCGGGCGACCGAATTCGTTGTTGAAAGCAGCACCGCCCAATGGGCCTTCGATCATGATGTCGAGGGCGTCGACGATGCGCTCTGGCTTGCCGTAGGCCTGCTCCCAGGGCTGCTCGAAGCCCGGAATGCGCAGGTTGGACACGGTGAAGCCGGTCAGGCCAGCCTTGGGCTTGGCGCCTCGGCCAGTAGCACCTTCGTCGCGGATTTCGCCACCCGAGCCGGTGGACGCACCGGAGAACGGGGCGATGGCGGTCGGGTGGTTGTGGGTTTCCACCTTCATGAGGATGTGCACCGGCTCCTGCACCGCGCCGTACTGGCGGGTTTCAGGGTTCGGGAAGAAGCGGCCGGCAACGTTGCCGACGATCACCGAGGCGTTGTCCTTGTACGCAGACAGCACACCTTCGTTGTGCATCTGGTAGGTGTTCTTGATCATGCCGAACAGGCTTTTTTCCTGCGCCTGGCCGTCGATGTCCCAACTGGCGTTGAAGATCTTGTGGCGGCAGTGCTCGGAGTTGGCCTGGGCGAACATCATCAGTTCGATGTCGTTCGGGTTGCGCTTGAGGCCCTGGAAGGCATTGACCAGGTAGTCGATTTCGTCTTCGGCCAGGGCCAGGCCGAGGTCGATGTTGGCCTTGGCCAGCGCGTCGCGGCCGCCGCCGAGGATATCGACCGAGGTCATCGGCTTGGGCTGAGCGTGGCTGAACATGTCAGCGGCCTGCTCCAACTGGCCGAGCACGCGCTGGGTCATGCGGTCGTGCAGCTCGGCGGCGATCAGGGCGGCGTCAGCGTCGCTCAGGTTGCCGGCAACGTAGTAGGCGATACCACGCTCCAGGCGCTGGATTGCCTGCAGGCCGCAGTTGTGAGCGATGTCGCTGGCCTTGCTGGCCCATGGCGAGATGGTGCCCAGGCGCGGTACGACCAGGAACAGGCGGCCGCTCGGCTCCTGTACCGGCACGCTCGGGCCGTACTTGAGCAGACGGCCCAGCACCTGCTGCTGGTCGGCGGTCAGTTCGCCTTCAACATCGGCGAAGTGGGCAAATTCGGCATACAAACCAGTAACAGCGGGGACTTTCTGGCTCAGTTGCTCGAGTAATTTACCGTGGCGAAAGGCAGAAAGGGCAGGAGCGCCGCGCAGGATCAACATCGTCGGGACAGCCTCAGGAAGGGGTGTGCTTAGAGGCCGTGCATTCTAGCCTAAATCGTTGGCTTTCGGCACCCGCTCTAAGCCATGGCTGCCGGGCGGCGGAACCGGACTTTGGGGTCAAAAAAAAGCGACAAGCCGTAAGCTGCAAGCCACAAGAAAAAAACATGCCCTGCCCGGCTGCTTTTTCTTGTGGCTTGCAGCTTGAAGCTTGCAGCACATAATCCGCTACCAGACAACCTAACAGTTGTCGAGATATGGTTGCGCCGGTCCTTTGCGTATACTGCAAGCTATGTTCGCCCACACTGCTTTGCGCCAGCGTTGCGCCAAATGGCTCCTCGCAACCGGACTCTTTCTGCTGCTCGGTGCCTGCGTTGAAAAACCCAGCACCCTCGAGCGCGTGAAGGAGGACGGCGTGCTGCGCGTGATCACCCGCAACAGCCCGGCCACCTACTTCCAGGACCGCAACGGCGAAACCGGCTTCGAGTACGAACTTGTCCAGCATTTCGCCGATGATCTCGGCGTAAAACTGCAGATCGAAACCGCCGACAACCTCGACGAACTGTACGATTCGCTCGGCAAGCCCGCCGGCCCGGTGCTGGCCGCGGCCGGCCTGGTCAGCAGTGAACGGCGCAAGGCCCAGGTGAAATACTCGCATCCCTACCTGGAAGTCACCCCGCAGGTGGTCTATCGCAACGGCCGCCCACGCCCGACCGACGCCAAGGGCCTGGTCGGCAAGAAAATCATGGTGCTCAAGGGCAGCAGCCATGCCGACCTTCTGGCCGAGCTGAAAAAGCAGAACCCAGGCCTGGAATATGAAGAGTCCGATGCGGTCGAGGTGGTCGACCTGCTGCGCATGGTCGACGAAGGCCAGATCGACCTGACCCTGGTCGACTCCAACGAACTGGCGATGAACCAGGTGTACTTCCCCAACGTGCGGGTTGCCTTCGACGTGGGCGATACCCGTGATCAACGCTGGGCAGTCGCGGCCGGTGAAGACAACAGCCTGCTCAACGAAATCAATGAATTCCTCGACAAGGCGCAGAAAAACGGCACCCTGCAGCGCTTGAAGGACCGCTACTACGGCCATGTCGATGTTCTGGGCTACGTGGGCGCCTACACCTTCGCCCAGCATCTGCAGCAGCGCCTGCCCAAGTACGAGAAGCACTTCAAGAGCTACGCCAAGGTCGAGCAGGTGGACTGGCGCCTGCTGGCCGCCATTGGTTACCAGGAATCGATGTGGCAACCGGAGGTAACCTCCAAGACCGGCGTACGCGGCCTGATGATGCTGACCCAGCGCACCGCCCAGGCGATGGGCGTATCCAACCGCCTGGACCCGCGGCAGAGCATCCAGGGGGGCGCCAAGTACTTCATGAAAATCAAGGAAGAGCTCGACGACAGCATCAAGGAGCCAGACCGCACCTGGTTCGCCCTGGCTGCCTACAACGTCGGCAGCGGCCACCTGGAAGATGCCCGTACCCTGGCCAAGCGCGAAAAGCTCAACCCGAACAAGTGGCTGGACGTGAAGAAGATGCTGCCGCGCCTGTCGCAGAAACAGTGGTACCGGCAGACCAAGTACGGCTATGCCCGCGGTGGCGAGCCTGTGCACTTCGTGGCCAACATCCGCCGCTACTACGACATCCTCACCTGGGTCACCCAACCGCAGCTCGAAGGCCAGGTCGCCGAAGGCAACCTGCATGTGCCTGGTGTGAACAAGGACAAGCCTGCGGACCAGTCACCGCCGATGTGAGCCTGTAGCGGCCTGTTCGCGGGCACGCCCGCTCCCACAGGTCCACCACAAGCCTGAGGGAGTGGCATTAGTATGGGAGCGGGCGTGCCCGCGAACAGGTCGGCCCAGGCTAGCCCTTGGCCCGGCGGGCCTTGAAGAAGTCGCTGAGGATCTGCCCACACTCCTGCGCCAGCACCCCGCCCTCCACCATCACCCGGTGGTTGAGAAAGCCCTGGCCGAAGAACTGCCCCTGGCTTTGCACGATCCCCGCCTTGGGCTCCAGCGCGCCAAACACCACCCGCATCACCCGTGAATGTACGATCAGGCCTGCACACATGCTGCATGGTTCCAGCGTGACGTACAGGGTGCTGCCTGGCAGGCGGTAGTTGCTGGCCGCCTTGGCCGCCGCCCGAATCGCCACCATCTCGGCATGGGCACTGGGGTCGCTGTCGATGATCGGCCGGTTGAAGCCCTGGCCAATCACCTGGCCATGCTGCACCAGCACCGCCCCCACCGGTACCTCGCCCAGCGCTGCACCCTCGGCTGCCAGGGACAACGCCAGGCGCATGAATTCCTGATCGCGGCTGCGATCGATGATCTGCGGGCGCATCACACCACCGCGATAGCGGCCATCAGGCCGGTTTCCATGTGGTCGATGACGTGGCAGTGGAACATCCAGGTGCCGGGGTTATCCGCCACCAGGGCCACCTGCGCGCGCTCGTTCTTGCCCAGCAGGTAGGTGTCGGTGAACCACGGCTCCTTGATGTCGTGCCGGTTGGAGGCGATCACCTTGAAACTCATGCCATGCAGGTGGATCGGGTGCTGGTACTGGGTCATGTTCTTCAACTCGAAGATGTAGCTTTTGCCTTTTTGCAGCGTGGCGATGGGGCGGTCGGCGCAGGTCTTGTCGGTGATGTCCCAGGCTTGGCCGTTGATTTGCCAAAGGCTCGGTGGCTTGTCCTGGTCGGTGGTGACCGAAACCTTCGCCGCCCATTCGAAATTGAAGTTGAGCTTTTCGGCATTCTCCAGGTCCGGTTCGGCTATCGGGTTGGCCGGCAGCGCTGGCGGCCAGTCCCCCGGGGCATCGGTACTGGCCACCGAGCGCAGGGTGCCCAGGCGCACGAAGCCATCGCGCAGGGAAATTTCCTCCCCCGCCTGGGGAATGCGGATAGCCAGGCAGATGCGCATGCCAGGGCCGAGCCAGTACTCGTCCTCCAGGGGGCGAGGGGTCACCGGGTTACCATCGAGCGCGTAGATCCGGGCCTCGCAGTTGCCCTTGAGGTTCACCCGGTAAGTCCAGGTGTTGTCCAGGTTCAGCAGACGCACGCGCACCACCTGCCCGGCCGGCAGTTCGGTGACCGCGTCGGCCTGGCCATTGATGGTGATCAGGCGCCCGGCGGTGCCGTTGCGCGCGGCCTCGCGCGGGATACTGAACGGCAGCCAGCCACCCTCCTCGTCCACGTGCCAGTTCTTCAGGCTGAGTGTGCGCTCATGCCGGAAGCCGGTGGGCTCGCGCTCCTCGACGATCAGCGGGCCGACCAGGCCACGGCCCAGCTCTTCGGAACTGCTGACATGAGGGTGATACCAGTAGCTGCCCGCATCCGGTACGCGGAACTTGTAGTCGAAGTACTCGCCTGGCTTGACCGGCAGTTGCGACACATAAGGCACGCCGTCCATTTCCAGCGGCAGGCGGATACCGTGCCAGTGGATGGTGGTTTCCACCGGCAGGTGGTTGATGAAGCGCACGCGCAGCCAGGTGCCTTGGCGCACACGCAATTCGGTGCCCGGTGCAGAGGGCCCGAACGCCCAGGCCTCGGTCTTGAAGCCCGGCACCAGCTCGACGTCAAGCGGCGCGGCGATCAGCTCGTAGTCGTGGCCGGCGTTGTCGTCCTCGACCTTGCCCAGCCAGTAACGCGCCGCGCCACCGGCGCCCAGGCCAACCACAACCAGGCCGGTCAGGCCCTTGAGCATTTGTCGACGGGTGAAGGACATCGGTGCGGGTACCTCGTGTTCGGTGCGATCAAGCTGCCAGCCTCGGCTGACGATGAAGGGCGAATACGATACACCTGCAAATGGGAAATATTAAGTGAAGTCTCTAGAGACCCTGGCGTTCCGCTTCCACGGCGCCGCCACACAACTGATTGAACCACTGCCGGTCATGGTCGCCAGGTTGGCGCATGGCAGCCTGCAGCAGTGCACCGTCCAGCCTGACGCGAAGGTTGTCGAGGCGCGCAGCCAATGGCGGATGGGAGTCGAATGGATGGGGCATGGTCAGGCCCAGCACGTCCTCATCCAGGCGCAACGGCACGCGCTGCAAATGCCGGGGCAACGCTGCCAGCAGGCCTTGGCCGCCGCACTCGTGCAGCAAGGCATCGACCATGCTGCCCAGGGCGATCGCCCGCAACAACGCCTGCATGAACAGCTCCGGCCCGGCCACTTCGGCACCGGCCCGGTCAGCCAGCAATTCCTGCTCACGCCCCCAGTGATGGACCGCGACCTGAAAATGGTGCAGGAACTGACCGGCTGCCCATACCACCGGGCGAGCGACCCAGGCGGCGCCGCGCTCAGCGTCGACCAGGGTCGAGAACTGGGCGCACATCAAGCTGAAGCGTGCGTTGGTCGCACTGCCCTGCTCCGTGTCGCGGCTGCGAAAATGGCCAAGCTCATGGCCAATGATCGCGGCGGCTTCCCGCTGGCTCAAGGCGCCGAGACACGGTAACGACAGATACAAGGTTCGGCCATTGAGTACCGACTGACAGGGCTGCAGCACGACTGGAACGCTGGTGACGAAAAAGCTTTGGTCGATGCCGACCACGATATTGTCCGGTACTGGCGCATGCAACTGCGCGGCCAGGCCCTCGACCCATTGCCAGAGCGCCGAAGCCCCCTGCCGGTGAAGCTGTCGGCCGAGAAAGCTCGCCTTCGACGCCCCGATGCGCGGCCATTGCTGGCGCATTCGCCAGGCGGTACGCAGGCACACGAGCAGTAATGACGCCAGCGGCAGCACCACGATCAGCACGGTAACCCCGCCCTGTGCCGCATGGCTGAAGCCGGCGCTGACTTCATACAGCAGCAGAAGGCCCAACGAGCCAGCCAGCAGCCCCATGTAGACGCTTAGCCAACGCCCCAGCACCCGCCAGCTGGCGGTCATGCGCTGGTGCAGGTAATGCGCCGAGCGCAAGGCCCGCCAGGCGTCGTACCTGAGCCTGAGCCAAGCGCCGATGCCAGCGACCAGCGCGCCCCATGCCAGCCAGCCGCCGACACCGGCCAGCGTTCTACGCACGCTAAGCCAGTGGCGGTCGGTATCGAGCTCATCCAACTGCCGTTGCAGCACTTCACGCGTGTCCAGGCGCCCTGCCAGTTCCTTGCGCGCCGCCCAAGGCAGTGTGCGCAACAAGTCCTCGCTGGGCGTTGCCAGCCACTGCCGGATGATCCCCGCCTGCTCTTGCGCCGTCTCGGCCCGCCATTGCTGCACGCCGCCCCAGCCGACCAGCAGCAACGGCAACAGCAGCATGACCAGGCCCCAAGCCAGGCGCCTCATTGCAGCGCCCCGCTATACATCTACCTGCATCAACTCCAGTTGCCGTTGTGCATGGGCCGCATTGCGGTAGGCCGCCAACAGCTCGAGCACTTCGTCGTTCCCCAGCTTGCGACCCTTCAAGGCCAGGCCGGCAGACATGATGCGAATCTGCGGTCGCGGCTTTTTCAGGGCCATCGCCTGGTTTCCGAAAAACTGCAGCTTGACCACGCGATGCTTAGGGAGCGCAGCTTCGCTGCTCATCTCCAGCGTCTGTACCATGACCAGGCCTTCGTCCTTGACCGCGATGTCCTCGACTTCAGCCATGTCGACAGGGGCGTCCAGGGTATCGACGAACAGCTGTCGGCGAGTCAGGCGCATGAACACCTGCGTGCCCGCGTTGCGGTGCTGCCAGGTCACCACTGCCGCCATGCACACCACGAACAGCACCAGTGCGACCGCGCCCAGGCGTTGCGGGTTGAACGTGGTGACCAGCAGAATCAGGGCGCCCACCAGCAGTATCGGCCCCCAGACCTTGTAACGCCGGGAGTTGGTAAATTCGCTTTGCTCCGGGACGCGCTCGATTACCTGTTTGAGTTCGGCAACCACCCGCTCGCGCTGGGCGGCACGGGCTTGCTCATAGTCTTCGCCAAGCGCGCCGGAAAGGTCGGCCAGCGGTTCGTCGGGTTTAGCCATGATCAGATGTGCTCCCCGTTCACTGCTGCTTGGCCAGGTAATCGGTCAGAAAAGCCTGCGAATCACCTTGGCGCGACAGCCCCTCGGAGTAGCCAACCGGCAACGGTTGCGGCTCACCCGGCAGGTAGAGCTCGCCGCCCCAGCCGCCCTGCACGATCAACACGACAAACTTGTTGCCATCGACCGTCGTCCAGTAGCGGGTGTCCTTGGCGGTTTTCTCGACCTGCATTTTCTGAATGCGCATGTTCCAGTCGTGATCGACGCCTTCGACCTGGACCAGCGCCTCATTGGCGGCCCGCTCGCCAATGCGCAGCGTCCATACCTTGACGCCCTCGGTGCCCATATAGGCCTTGACCTGTTCGGCTACTGCAGGCCGTTGTTCGGCATGTGCCTGGCCTAGCCAAAGCGTGAGCGATGCCACCAGCAAGGCAGCCCATTTACGATAAGCGAACATTTTTTCCACCATGATGCGAAACGATCGATCATTGAAGACAGCTACGCCGGCACTGCCAACCCCTGTGGCCGGTTCGCACAAAAGATGAACCGCCGCGCACAATGGCTGTTGCCAAAAATGTGCGCGCGTTACCATTTATGCTCATGCCGCCGCCAACCAAGGACGTAGCGCCCATGCGATCGACCAGCCCCTACCTGGACACCTCCTTTTCCTTCGACAGCCCCGGCTCGCTGGCCGACGCCGGCGTGCTGGACAGCGGCAAGGCGCAAATCATGGGGCGTGCAACCGGGCATTATCGGGCGCAGACCGTGCACGCGGGGCTGCAGTACTTCGATTGCAACCTGCAGTTTCCCGAACCGTTGCAAATCGACAAACTGCTGCCGCAAAGCCTGTGCGTCGTCCACGTGTTCGACGGTGCCTGGCAGCACAAGGTCGACGGCACGCTCAACCATTACGCCCCCGGCCACTTGCACCTGCTGGGCCTGGGCGAAAGCCTGGAAGCGCAGGACCAGTTGCCTGCTGACAGCCATGCGCGCATGGCTGGCGTGCGCATTGCCGGCGACTACCTGCATGAGCTGGCGCGGGACGATGCGCAATTGCTACCCCTGCTGGCCTTGACCGCAGACGGCATGCGCTTCGATCAACTCCCCCAATGCCCCGCCGTCAGCCGCTTGCTGCAGCAGCTGTACCTGTCACCCTATACCGGTGGGCTACGGCGCCTGCATTGCGAAAGCCTGAGCGTGGCCGTGGTGCTGGAGCTGGCGCGCCACTTGATCGGCCCTGTACAAGGCACGAAAAACCCGGACCGCGGGCTGCGCGACCTGGTCATCGAAGCGCGGCGCCTGCTCGACACCCAATTGGCCACCCCACCCACCGCCGCCAGCCTTGCACGCCAACTGGGCGTGGGCGAGACCACCTTGCGCCGGGCGTTCCGCGACGAATTCGGCCGGCCAATGCTGCAGTACGTGCGCCAGCAACGCCTGGAGCAGGCCCGCACCCTGCTGCTGGAAAGGCGCTGGCAGGTGTCGCAGGTGGCCTACCAGGTCGGTTATGCCAACCCTGCCAATTTCTGCCATGCCTACAAGGCCTATTTCGGCCACCCGCCTGGCAGCGAATAGCAGTTTTTCCCAGGCAAAAGAAAAGGGCCTGCAATGCGGCCCTTTTCGTTCAACGCCAGAGAGGGATCATTCCCACTCAATCGTCGCCGGCGGCTTGCTCGACACGTCATAGGTCACGCGCGAGATGCCGTCGATTTCATTGATGATACGGCCGCTGACGGTTTCCAGCAGCTCGTACGGCAGGTGTGCCCAACGCGCGGTCATGAAGTCCACGGTCTCCACGGCACGCAGGGCCACGACCCAGGCGTAGCGACGGCCGTCGCCGACGACGCCGACCGACTTGACCGGCTGGAACACCACGAAGGCCTGGCTGGTCTTGTGGTACCAGTCGGCTTTGCGCAGCTCTTCGATGAAGATGTGGTCGGCACGACGCAGGATGTCGGCGTATTCCTTCTTCACTTCACCAAGGATACGCACACCCAGGCCTGGGCCCGGGAACGGGTGGCGGTAGACCATGTCGTACGGCAGGCCCAGCTCCAGGCCGATCTTGCGCACTTCGTCCTTGAACAGTTCACGCAGCGGCTCGACCAGCTTGAGGTTCATTTCCTCCGGCAGGCCACCGACGTTGTGGTGCGACTTGATCACGTGGGCCTTGCCGCTCTTGGCGCCAGCCGACTCGATCACGTCCGGGTAGATGGTGCCCTGGGCAAGGAACTGGATGTTTTCCAGCTTGCTGGCCTCGGCATCGAACACGTCGATGAAGGTGCGGCCGATGATCTTGCGCTTCTTCTCCGGGTCGGCTTCGCCTTCCAGGTTGTCGAGGAACTGCTTTTCAGCGTCGGCGCGAATGACCTTGACGCCCATGTTCTCCTTGAACATGGCCATCACCTGGTCACCTTCGTGCAGGCGCAGCAGCCCGTTGTCGACAAATACGCAGGTCAGCTGGTCGCCGATGGCGCGGTGCAGCAGCGCGGCAACCACCGAGCTGTCGACGCCGCCAGACAGGCCCAGCAGGACGTTGGCCGAACCCACTTGTGCACGCACCTGGGCGATGGCGTCTTCAACGATGTTGGATGGGGTCCACAGGGCCTCGCAGCCACAGATGTCCTGCACGAAGCGGGACAGGATGCGACCGCCCTGCTTGGTGTGGGTCACTTCCGGGTGGAACTGCACGCCGTAATAGCCGCGGGTGTCGTCGAACATGCCGGCGATCGGGCAGCTTGGGGTGCTGGCCAATACATGGAAATTGCCCGGCATCTGGGTGACCTTGTCGCCGTGGCTCATCCACACGTCCAGGCCCAGTACGCCGTCAGCGTCGATGTGATCTTCGATGCCGTCGAGCAGGCGGCTCTTGCCGACCACGTCCACGCGGGCATAACCGAACTCACGCAGGTCGGAACCTTCGACCTTGCCGCCCATCTGTTCGGCCATGGTCTGCATGCCGTAGCAGATGCCCAGCACCGGCACGTTCAGGTCGAACACTGCCTGCGGCGCGCGCGGGCTGTTGGCTTCGTGGACCGACTCGGGGCCGCCGGCGAGGATGATGCCGCGCGGGTTGAATTCGCGGATCGCTTCATCGTCCATGTCGAACGGGTGCAGCTCGCAGTACACGCCGATCTCGCGCACGCGGCGGGCAATCAGCTGGGTGTACTGGGAACCGAAATCGAGGATCAGGATGCGGTGAGCGTGAATGTCGAGGGCCATGACTCAATCTCTGATGCAGTTGCAAGCGTCAAGCCGCAAGCTGCAAGTTGATCGGGGAGAACGCGGTAGTCGCTGCAGCGCAACTACCGCTTGTAGCTTTAAGCTTGTCGCTTACCGCTGGGGGCGTTAGCCGACGCGGTAGTTAGGGGCTTCTTTGGTGATCTGCACGTCATGCACGTGGGACTCGGCCATGCCGGCGCCGGTGATGCGTACGAACTCCGGCTTGGTGCGCATCTCTTCGATGGTTGCGCTGCCGGTGTAGCCCATGGACGAACGCAGGCCGCCCATCAGTTGGTGGATGATCGCCGCCAGCGCACCTTTGTACGGCACACGGCCTTCGATGCCTTCCGGTACCAGCTTCTCGGCACCGGCCGAGGAGTCCTGGAAGTAACGGTCGGACGAGCCTTGCGCCTGTGCCATGGCACCCAGCGAGCCCATGCCGCGGTAGGCTTTGTAGGAACGGCCCTGGAACAGCTCGACTTCACCTGGCGCCTCTTCGGTACCGGCGAACATCGAACCCATCATCACGCAGGAAGCACCGGCTACGATGGCCTTGGACAGGTCACCGGAGAAGCGGATGCCGCCGTCGGCGATCAGTGGCACACCGGTGCCTTCCAGTGCAGCGGCAACGTTGGCGATGGCGCTGATTTGCGGCACGCCGACGCCTGCAACGATACGGGTGGTGCAGATAGAGCCCGGGCCGATACCGACCTTGACCGCGTCAGCGCCGGCTTCGGCCAGGGCCTTGGCCGCAGCGCCGGTGGCGATGTTGCCGCCGATCACCTGCACCTGCGGGTAGGTTTCCTTCACCCAGCGCACGCGGTCGATCACACCCTTGGAGTGACCGTGGGCAGTGTCGACCACCACCACGTCAACCCCGGCAGCAACCAGGGCGGCTACGCGCTCGCCGGTGTCCTTGCCAGTGCCGACGGCAGCGCCGACGCGCAGGCGACCTTGGTCGTCCTTGCTGGCCAGCGGGTAGGCCTTGGCCTTTTCGATGTCCTTGACGGTCATCATGCCCTTGAGGTTGAACTTGTCGTCAACGATCAGGACTTTTTCCAGGCGGTGCTTGTGCAGCAGCTCGCGCACTTCGTTCTTGTCGGCGCCTTCGCGCACCGTGACCAGGCGCTCTTTTGGCGTCATCACGTCGCGGACCTTGGCGTCCAGGCGGTTTTCGAAGCGCACGTCACGGGAAGTGACGATGCCGACCAGGTCACCGTTGGCCAGCACTGGCACGCCGGAGATGTTGTTCAGGCGGGTCAGCTCGAACAGGTCGCGCACGGTAGCGTCGGCGTCGATGGTGATCGGGTCCTTGACCACGCCAGCCTCGAACTTCTTGACCTTGCGAACTTCGCCGGCCTGCTGCTCGATGGTCATGTTCTTGTGGATGATGCCGATGCCGCCTTCCTGAGCCATGGCAATGGCCAGGCGCGCTTCGGTCACGGTATCCATGGCGGCGGAAACCAGCGGAATGTTCAGCTCGATGCCACGAGTCAAACGGGTCTTGAGACTGACTTCATTGGGCAGTACCTCGGAATAGCCAGGTACAAGGAGGATATCGTCGAAGGTCAGGGCTTCTTGGCTGATACGCAGCATCGCGGGGGCTCCCGGGCGGGAAAAATGGAAGCGCGCCATTATACTCATGCACGGCGCGCCGCTCAATGTAAATCAAGCTTCAAGTTACAAGCGGCAAGCTACGAGAGTCGTCAGGCATACAGGCCGCTTTTTCTTGAAGCTTGCGACTCAAGGCTTGCAACTGACTTGCACCACCGTCACCGGCTGGTCGAGCCAGTCGGCGAAGCTGTCGAGAAAGGCCTGGGTAAACCCGGCCTCGCCCCAGTTGTTGAAGATGAACCCCAGGTTGGAAAAGGCACATGGCTGCAGGTAAATGAAGCCATTGATGTCATCTTCGAACCCGCACATCGGGCAGGTGAAGTTGTCACTGACCGCCGGCATCCATTCTTCCAGGCTTTCGAACAGCGGCTCGCCCACCTCACGCCGGCACTGCGGGCAGCCGGCTTCTTCAAGAAACCCTTCGGTGGGGGTATAAATGCAACGCTTGAGCACCACTTCCAGGCCGTTGGTCTGCTCGCCAAAAGGCAACAACTCAGGCCGCAGGGCTACCTTGCGGGCGCCTGCAGCCAGGGCGTGGCCCATGCGGTTGCCGGTACGGCCACAGGTGCTCAGCTGCTCCTCGACCACTTTCTCGCGTACCAGCCAGCGCACGATGGCACGGGCGCGGGCTTCGTGCACCGGCACGGTAGACAGCTTGGGAACGATAATGCTCTGGGTGTTCATGAACGGTACAAGCCTGCAAAACTGCGGTAAGGGCGCAATTCTACCGCTCAGGCGCCGAGGTAGCGACCGATCAGCGCCAAGCCGCTGGCCAGCACCAGCCAGGTGACCAGGCGCACAAAGGCTTCGCGCGACAGCCTGTGGGTCAGCCCACGGCCGACCCACAAGCCGATGAACATGACCGGCAGCAGGCATGCAGCCAGCAAGAGCAGGCTCTGGTCGGCGTAAACACCGGCGACCAGGAACAATGCCAGGCGCACCACCGTGCTGCAGCTGATCAGCGCGCTCTGGGTGGCGCGCACCTGTTCCTTTCGTTCCAGGCGTGCACTCAGGTACAGCGCATAAAGAAAACCGCCGCTGCCGAACAGCGCCCCGAACAGCCCGCCTGCCGTACCCATTGGCACTGCCCAGAAACCCGACAGGTTCGCCGGCCGTACTCTGACCGCCAGGCTATACAGCGCGTAGGCCGTAACGAACAGGCCCATCAACAGCAACAGCACGTCAGACTGCAAACGCAGCAGGAACACCACGCCCAACGTGCAGCCCAGGGCCATGAACGGCAACAGCCGCAGCAACTCGCCGCGCACCACATCACGGCGCGAAGGCAGCAGGTTGCCGAAGGCGGCGACAAAATCGAGCAACACCAGTAGCGGAATGATTCGTGACAACGGCATGAAATGGATCAGCACCGGGCCCGCCACCAGGGCCGTGCCGAAACCGGCAATGCCAAAGACGACGTAGGCCACGCCGACGCCGAGCAGGATGGGCAGCCAGTCAAGGCCGGTGAGCGACAGTTCAGTGAGCATGGCAGCAGTTCCAGGGAGCATAGGCAAAGGTTAGCCAGCTGAGAGCCATGCCGACTAATATGGCTTTATCGCCAAAGCCATCTCGAAAAGGCATGACATGACGTCCATCCGCCAGTTGCGTTACTTCGTGGAAATCGCCGAGTGCGGCAGCTTCAGCGGTGCCGCTGAACGCCTGTTCATCGCGCAGTCGGCACTCAGCCGGCAGATCAAGGAGCTGGAGCAGCAACTGGGCACGCCATTGTTCGAGCGCACCGCCCGCCTGCCGCGCCTGACCCCGGCCGGCCAGGCGTTGCTGGAGCGGGCACGGCGCCTGCTGGCCGACCTGGCGCAGGCAGAGCGGGTGACCCGCGATATTGGCCAAGGGTTGCAAGGCAGCTTGCGCCTGAACCACTCCAGCACCGTCCCGTTGACCGGCCCGCTGCTGGCGCGTTTGAGCGGTTACCTGCACGCTAACCCGGGGGTTGCACTGGACATCGCCCAGCAGTCGTCGGAGGCCCAACTGGAAGACATCGCGGCGGGGCGGCTGGATATCGGCCTGTTGCGCTTGCCGGTGCTTCGCCAGCATGAAGGCGTGGTGCTGCATGAACTGTTCAGCGAGCCCTTGCTGCTTGCGGTGGCGGCCGGGCATCCGTTGGCCGGTGTGGCGCAGGTGGCGCTGCAGCAGTTGCGCGACGAGCGCTTCATTTCCATTCCGCACCGTGAGCGCGGCGGGCTGAGCTACCTGGCAGCCTCGTTGTGCATGGATGCGGGCTTTTTCCCGCAGGCGGCGCAGGTGCTGTCGCGCAAAACGACCCAGTTGCAGCTGATCCAGGCAGGTTTTGGCGTGGCGCTGCTGCCGCAATGCATGCGCGACATTGCGCCGGCCTCTATCAGTTTCGTCACCCTGGAGGGGGGCCGGGAAAGCACCGTGGCCCTGGCGTGCCGGCGCGATGTAGAGCAATTGGTGCGCCAGTTCGTGGCCGCGATGAAAGATCACGGCTAGCCCGCAACGCCCGGTAGGGTATGATGCCGGCCATGATCAGAGACCCTTTCGAACGACTCGGCCTGGACCGCGAGGTCCTGACGGTCAGCCAACTCAACGGCCGCGCACGCGTGCTGCTCGAGGACGTGTTCCGCAGCGTGTGGGTGGAAGGCGAGATTTCCAACCTCGCCCGCCCGGCGTCTGGCCACATGTACTTCACCCTCAAGGACAGCGGTGCCCAGGTACGCTGCGCCCTGTTCCGGCAGAGCGCCACGCGGGTGCGCCAAGCGCTGCGCGATGGCCTGGCGGTGCGGGTGCGGGGCAAGGTTTCGCTGTTCGAGGGCCGGGGTGATTATCAGCTGATTCTCGACACCGTCGAGCCGGCGGGGGATGGCGCGCTGCGCCTGGCATTCGAGGCCTTGAAGGAAAAGCTCGGTGCCGAAGGGCTGTTCAGCGCCGAACGCAAGAAACCCTTGCCTGCCCACCCGCAACGCATTGGTGTCATCACCTCCCCCTCCGGCGCGGTGATCCGCGACATCATCAGTGTGTTCGGCCGCCGCGCCCCGCAGGTGGAACTGAACCTGATACCCACGGCGGTACAGGGCCGCGAGGCCATCGCACAGATCGTGCGTGCCATCCGCCTGGCCGACGGCCTTGGCTTCGATGCGCTGATCCTGGCCCGTGGTGGCGGCTCGCTGGAAGACCTGTGGTGCTTCAACGAAGAAGCCGTGGCCCGCGCCGTGGCTGCCTGCGTCACACCGATTGTCAGCGCAGTCGGCCATGAGACCGATGTGTCCATCAGCGACTTCGTGGCAGACGTTCGCGCCCCCACTCCGTCTGCCGCCGCAGAGCTGCTGGCGCCCGACAGCAGTGGTATTCGCCAACGCCTGGACGGGCTGCAGCGGCGCTTGTTGCTGCGCATGCAGAACCGCCTGAGCCATGACCGCCTGCGCCTGGACTCGCTGACCAGGCGCCTGCGCCACCCAGGTGAGCGCTTGCGTCAGCAGGCCCAGCGCCTGGACGACCTGGACATGCGCCTGCGCCGGGCGTTCCTGCTCAGCCTCAACCAGCGCCGTGAGCGTTTGGCGCGGGCAGAAACCCGCCTGGCTGCGCAACACCCAGGGCGCAACCTGAAACTGCTGGCCCAGCGCCTGGACAGCCTGGCCGAGCGCCTGCCACGGGCCATGCGCGAACTGCTCAAGGACCGCCGCCAGCGCTTCCAGGCCCAGTTGCAGACGCTGCAGGTGGTCAGCCCGCTGGCCACACTGGCGCGCGGCTACAGCATCCTGCTCGACGACCACGGCCAGGCGATTCGCAGCGCCGAACAGACCCGCAACGGCCAACGCCTTACGGCACGCCTGGACCAGGGCGAGCTGCTGGTGCGCGTGGAAGACAATCACCTGACTCCGGTCACCCTTTCGCTATTGGACTGACACATGCCCCGCCTGCTTGCCTCCCTGTTCGCCCTTTCCCTGTTACTGCTGGCCGGCGGCGCCCAGGCCAGTTACATCACGCGTGCGCTGAACAAGCCGGTGCCCGGCGGCGTGGCGGTGGTCAACCTCGGCCCTGCCGCCAGCGCCCCCGAAGCGCGCTTCGACGGCAAGCCGGTGCTGGTGGTCAAGGAGCAGGAGAACTGGTTGGCCATTGTCGGAATCCCGCTGACCCAGAAGCCGGGTACTGCCCTGCTCAGCCAAGGCGGGCGCAACCTGCCGTTCAGCGTGGGTAGCAAAAAGTACCCCGAACAGCGCATTACCCTGAAGAACACCCGCCAGGTCAACCCGAACCCCGCCGACCTCAAGCGCATCGACCGCGAGCTGGCTGAGCAGATCAAGGCCTACCGCAGTTTCAGCCCTGCCCTGCCCAGCAACCTGATCCTCGACAAGCCGGTCAACGGCCCGTTGTCGAGCAAGTTCGGCGTGCGTCGCTTTTTCAATGGCGAGGAACGCAACCCGCATGCCGGGCTGGACTTCGCGGTGCCGGCAGGTACGCCCATCAAGACCCCGGCCAATGGCAAGGTGATTCTGGTGGGGGATTACTTCTTCAATGGCCGCACGGTATTCGTGGACCACGGCCAGGGCTTCATCAGCATGTTCTGCCACATGTCGAAGATCGATGTGCAGGTGGGGCAGCAACTGCGCCGGGGCGAGGTAGTCGGGCGCGTGGGTTCAACCGGCCGGGCTACCGGTCCGCACATGCACTGGAACGTGAGCCTGAACGATGCGCGGGTGGATCCGGCGATTTTCATCGGCGCGTTTCAGCCCTGAGACCGCAGCGCCAGACTCGCCGACAAACCCCGCCTCCACAGCGTTCCAGCCCTGTGACAGTGCTGTGGAAGCTGGCTTGCCGGCGATGAGGCGAGAATTGGTCAACGGGGTTCCACTGTGTTGCGCCAGCTAAAACTACCGCGCAACAATGAACAACCCCACGGGTGAATACAGCCATAAAATCTCGCTCATACGCTTTTTTTAAGCATTCCTCTCAATTTTTTCCGAACGCTTGCCATCCCCCACCCCACTGGTTAAGTTTGAAGGCATGAAAACCTTCAGCACCCTCATCCTGCTCCGACAACATCGCAGCCTCAGCCTGGTCAGCGCACGACTACCAGGCTGAATCGCGTCGCCTCGCCTCTTCATCTTGTTATCGCTCGGCAGGCCCGATTTCGGCCGCACACAAAAGGATTGCTTCCATGTCCATGCTCAAAGACCCTTCGAAAAAATACCGCGCCTTCCCGACTATCGACCTGCCTGACCGCACCTGGCCGTCGAAGACCATCACCGCAGCGCCCATCTGGTGCAGCTCCGACTTGCGTGATGGCAACCAGTCGCTGATCGAGCCGATGGATTCGGAGAAGAAACTGCGCTTCTGGAAGACCCTGGTCCAGGTGGGCGTGAAGGAAATCGAAGCGGCGTTCCCGTCTGCCTCGCAGACCGATTTCGACTTCGTGCGCACCCTGATCGAAGACGGCCACATCCCGGACGACACCACGATCCAGGTGCTCACCCAAGCCCGTGAAGACCTGATCGCGCGTACCTTCGAGTCGCTGCGTGGCGCGAAAAAGGCCATCGTCCACCTGTATAACGCCACCTCCCCCGCGTTCCGCCGCATTGTCTTCAACCAGGACAAGCAAGGCGTGAAAGACATCGCGGTGAACGCCGCCAAGCTGTTCGTCAAGTATGCCGCCCAGCAGCCCGAAACCCACTGGACCTTCCAGTACTCGCCAGAAACCTTCAGCGCGACCGAAATGGAATTCGCCAAGGAAGTGTGCGACGCGGTCATCGAGGTGTGGAACCCGACGCCAGAGCACAAGGTCATCCTCAACCTGCCGGCCACCGTGGAAGTCTCCACGCCGAACATCTACGCCGACCAGATCGAATGGTTCTGCCGCAATGTCAGCCGCCGCGACAGCGTGATCATCAGCCTGCATTGCCACAACGACCGTGGCACCGGCATTGCCGCCACCGAACTGGGCCTGATGGCCGGTGCCGATCGCGCCGAAGGCTGCCTGTTCGGCAACGGCGAGCGGACCGGCAACGTCGACCTGGTGACCTTGGCACTGAACCTGTACACCCAGGGTATCGACCCGCTGCTGGACTTCTCCGACATCGACGGCGTGCGCAAGGTGGTCGAAGAGTGCAACCAGCTGCCCGTGCACCCACGCCACCCTTATGTCGGCGACCTGGTACACACTGCGTTCTCCGGCTCGCACCAGGACGCCATCCGCAAGGGCTTCGCCAAGCAGCAGGATGGCGAGCTGTGGGAAGTGCCGTACCTGCCGATCGACCCGGCCGATATCGGCCGCAGCTACGAGGCGGTCATCCGCGTCAACAGCCAGTCGGGCAAAGGCGGCATCACCTACCTGCTCGAGCAGGAGTACGGTATCAGCCTGCCGCGCCGCATGCAGATCGAGTTCAGCCAGGTTGTGCAGGGTGAAACCGACCGTTTGGGCCTGGAAATGACCGCTCAGCAAATCTACAGCCTGCTGCACAAGGAATACCTGCAGGCCAACGCGCCATACGCCCTGGTCAGCCACCGCCTGCAGGAAGAAAACGGCCATAGCGCCGTGGAAGTGGAAGTCGCCGGCGAAGGCGAAACCACCCTGCACTGGCGCGGCAAGGGCAATGGCGCCCTGGAGGCCCTGGTTGCCGGCCTGCCGGTTGCCGTGGAGATCATGGACTACAACGAGCACGCGATTGGTGCTGGCACCAACGCCAAGGCGGCGGCCTACATCGAGTTGCGCGTGGCCGGTGGCCGCCCGGTGCACGGTGTGGGTATCGACGAAAACATCACCACCGCCAGCTTCAAGGCACTGTTCAGCGCCCTGAACCGCTCGCTGAGCCAGCAGGAAGCCAAAGCGGCCTGAGCCCTGCCTGCTGAATGAGAAAGCCCGCATCGTTTGATGCGGGCTTTTTTGTTGGCCCTGTACTGGCCCTATCGCTGGCAAGCCAGCTTGTATGGTTAGACTTGAAGGGAGGAGGAGGGACAAAGCCAGCTTCTGACTGTTAGCGCAGTACAGACCGTGGGAGACCTCGCCCCTCCTCCCTTTTCACCCAAGCGCCGATAAAGAATGCTTCCGGGCTCGGACCGACGAAAGACACAAGCCAGCGCCTCTGGGTGACCCTTCAAGTACTCCAACACTATCGAGGAGAGTTGCTCATGGCAATGGTGGTTGCTGATTCAAAGCGGCTGATTGGCGTGGATGTGGCCAAAACAGAATTGGTCATTTGGGACGATGAATCAGCAGAACTCATAGCAATCCCCAATACTAAAGCAGCTATCAAGAAATGGCTCAAAGGCCTCTCGGGTGCGATGTCCGTCGCTATCGAAGCGACCAACATCTATCACGTCCTGTTTACGGATCTGGCCTTTGAGTTCGGGCATACGATTTACGTGGTAGATGGGTACGCCCTGAGCCATTACCGTAAAGGTGTCAACGTACGCGCTAAGACTGATGCAATTGATGCCCAGCTGTTGGCCCGCTATCTGAAGAACGAAGGGCAGGACCTAACGCCTTGGGCACCGCCACCGGCTATCTATCGACAGCTTCTGAGCTTGTTCCGGCGACGTGCAGGACTGGTTCAGGCACGAACCAGCCTGACTCAGGGGTGGGCCAATGAACCGCTACTCAAAGCCGCCTTCAAGACGCATCTGCGTGCGATGCAGCGGCTTGAGCTGCTGGTGGAGAAGATGATCAAGGGCCTGCTGGAAAAGGCCGGGCTGATGCCTCAGGTAAAGCGCTGCATGAAGGTCGAAGGGGTGGGTTTTCTAACTGCTGCTCGCCTGACAGCGACGTTTCAGCGTGGCAACTTCAGCGGGGGTGATGCGTTTATCGCCTTTTTGGGTATGGATCTGAGGATTGCGCAGTCGGGGCAGAAAAAAGGGCAATCCAAGCTCACGAAGCGAGGAGACCCCGAAGCTCGACGCCTCCTTCACAACGCGGCTATGTCAGCATCCCGCACAGCAGCATGGAAGTCGTACTACGAAGAGCGCCTGGCGCGTGGTTTTAGCACGACAGCATCGCTTGTCATGCTCGCACGCAAACTGGCGCGAGTAGTATTTGCCCTACTGAAAAGCGGAGACGAGTATCGGTCAAAAGCCGCTTAAAAAACTTCCCTAAAACCATAGAATCTCCCACAGGGATCGCATCAGGGCTGACAGGTGTTTGCCACAAGGTATGCAGCGCCTGTTAGAGCGAGCGCCGCCCGCGCGGCGCATCGCGAGCTGCGCTCGCTCCTACGTTTGTTTCGGGCCAATTATTCCTGTGGGATTCGCGCGCGAACGCCTTGGTGCATGCCTCAATATCGCGCCGTACAAACAAGGCGGCCGCGCGCGCCTGTCACAGGCGTTACTGGCCCGAAACAAACGTAGGAGCGAGCGCAGCTCGCGATTGCGCCGCGCGGGCGGCGCTCGATCTCACAGGCGCTGAAGATGCTCCGGCTACCCTTGCCAGGAACCATAGAATCTCCCACAGGGATCGCATCAGGGCTGACAGGTGTTTGCCACAAGGTATGCAGCGCCTGTTAGAGCGAGCGCCGCCCGCGCGGCGCATCGCGAGCTGCGCTCGCTCCTACGTTTGTTTCGGGCCAGTAACCCCTGTGCCAGATGCGCGCGGCCGCCTTGTTCGTACGACGCGATTTTGAGGCATGCGCCAAGGCGTTCGCGCGCAAATCCCACAGGAATAATTGGCCCGAAACAAACGTAGGAGCGAGCGCAGCTCGCGATGCGCCGCGCGGGCGGCGCTCGATCTCACAGGCGCTGAAGATGCTGCGGCTACCCTTGCCAGGAACCATAGAATCTCCCACAGGGTACTGCACAGGCTTCGAGTGCTGCGGTATTCCTGTGGGAGATCACACAGCCCTAAGGGCTGCGCTGTCGCGCAGAGAACTCGATCCATAAGCCCGGCGCTGCAAGAAAGCCAGGCAAAAAAAAGGGGCGCCGACCAAGCGCCCCATAAGCCGTAAAGCACACAACAAATTCAGTTGGCGTCCACTAGCGCCATCGCCTCGGCACTGCACGCTTCAATCCGCGCCCAATCGCCATTCTTGATCCAGCTGCTGTCGAGCATCCAGGTGCCCCCTACACACATCACGTTGGGCAAGGCCATGTAATTGCGCACATTGGCCGGGTTCACACCACCGGTTGGGCAGAAGCGGATATCGCCGAAAGGCCCGCCGAACGCCTTGATCGCCGCCACGCCACCGCTGATTTCAGCAGGGAACAGCTTGAAGCGACGGTAGCCCAGGGCATACCCCAGCATGATTTCAGACGGCGTGCTGATGCCTGGCAGTAGCGGGATCTCGCTATCCACCCCGGCCTGGAGGAGCTCCGGGGTAATGCCTGGGGTGACGACAAATTGTGCACCTGCGGCTTCAACGGCGGCGAACATACCGCGGTCCAGAACAGTGCCGGCGCCCACGCAGAGCTCCGGGCGCTGCTTGCGCAGTACCTCGATGGCCTTCAGCCCAAGCGCTGAGCGCAAGGTCACTTCAAGGGTACGGATACCGCCAGCAGCCAGTGCGTCAGCCAGCGGCAGGATGTCTTCCTCACGGGCGATGGTGATTACCGGCAGGATGCGCGCCTTTTCGCAAATGGCGTCGATCCGCGCGGCTTTGTCGGCCATCGAGAGCTTGGACTGTGGGCGTTCAAGGGTGGTCATGACTGTGGATCCTTGGCTCATGGGCACCAGTAGATGTCCAGGGGGGCGTGAAGAAAAGCGCGAATCGGCATTTCGGTAAGGTCGTTGCCAGCCAGCGCGGCGCGCAGGGTGGCGAGTTTGCCCTGGCCCTGCACGGCCAGCGCGGTAAAGCCGGCACTGGCCAGCAAGGCGCGGGTCATCGAGAGGCGCTGGTGCGGCACGCTGGGCGCCAGCAACGGCAGGCAGCGACGTTGGCCAGCCAAGTCAAGGCCTGCTTCCAAGTTCGGGCTGGCCGGGAACAGCGAAGCGGTATGGCCATCGTCCCCCATGCCCAGCACCAGCACGTCGATCTGCGGCAGCTCGGCCAACGCCTGGTCGGCCATGAGTGCGGCGGCGTCGAGGTTTTCCGCCTGCTGGTACAGGCCAATGAAGCGGGCCTTGGCCGCATCACCCTGGAACAGGTGACGGGCCAGCAGGCCCGCATTGCTGTCGGCGTGCTCTACCGGCACCCAGCGTTCATCGGCCAGGCTGACGGTGACCTTGGCCCAGTCCAGCGCTTCGCTGGCCAGTTTTTCCAGGAAGGGCACCGGGCTGCGGCCACCGGACAACACCACGCAGGCCTGCCCCTTGGCAGCAACCGCAGCGCGCAGGCGCTCGGCCACGTCGTGGGCCTGCGTGGCGGCCAGCGCCTCGGCGTTTGCCAACTCGTGTACGTTCACGACCGCTGGCAGTTTCAGTTCAGATATCCCCATACCACGCCCTCCCATCGCGTGTGATCAGTGCAATCGAGCTCATTGGCCCCCAGGAGCCGGCCGCGTAAGGCTTGGGCGCATCGCCCGCATTACGCCAGCCGGCGATCAACTGGTCGCACCACTTCCAGGCATACTCGATTTCATCCTTGCGCACGAACAGGTTCTGGTTGCCGCGCATCACTTCGAGCAACAGCCGCTCGTAGGCATCCGGAATCCGCGCACTGCGCCAGGTATCGGAAAAATTCAGTTGCAGCGGGCCACTGCGCAGTTGCATGCCCTTGTCCAGCCCCTGCTCCTTGGTCATCACCCGCAACGAAATGCCTTCATCCGGCTGCAGGCGGATGATCAGCTTGTTGCCCACCTGCAAACGCTGTTCCGGGGCGAAGATGTAGTGCGGGGTTTCCTTGAAGTGGATAACGATCTGCGACAGCTTCTGCGGCATGCGCTTGCCGGTACGCAGGTAGAACGGCACGCCCGACCAACGCCAGTTGCGAATGTCGGCACGCAGGGCGACGAAGGTTTCGGTATCGCTCTGCGCGTTGGCATTGTCTTCTTCCAGGTAGCCCGGTACCGGCTTGCCGTCGCTGTAGCCGGCAATGTACTGGCCACGCACCACGCGGGTGCTCAGGGCGTCGCCCGTGATCGGTGCCAGTGCCTTCAACACCTTCACCTTTTCGTCGCGGATGGCGTCGGCAGACAAGTCGCTGGGCGGGTCCATGGCGATCAGGCACAGCAGCTGCAGCAGGTGGTTCTGGATCATGTCGCGCAGTTGCCCGGCCTTGTCGAAGTAGCCCCAGCGGCCTTCGATACCGACCTTTTCGGCAACGGTGATCTCCACATGGGAGATGGAATTCTGGTTCCACTGGGTTTCGAACAGGCTGTTGGCAAACCGCAGGGCAATGAGGTTCTGCACGGTCTCCTTGCCCAGGTAGTGGTCGATACGGTAGACCCTGCTTTCCGGGAAGAACCGCGCGACAGCGTCGTTGACCCGGCGTGACGATTCCAGGTCATGGCCAATGGGTTTTTCCAGCACTACCCGGGTGCGCGCCACCAGGCCGGCCTTGTCAAGGTTCTCGCAAATGGCCCCGTATACAGCCGCGGCGGTGGCAAAGTAGGCGATCAACGGCAACTCGCCGGGCAACTGCTCGGCCAGCGCCTGATAGCCTTCAGGCTGCAGGAAGTCCAGGTGCAGGTAGCTCAGCCGGGCGAGGAAGCGCCCCAGTGCAGCCGGCTCGATATCGGCCTCGGGCACATGCCGGCGCAGGTGCGCTTCGATGTGATCCAGGTGCGCCTGCGCACTGCCGGCCTCACGCGCCAGCGCCAGCAGACGGGTGTCGGGGTGCAGCAGATTGGCGCGGTCGAGTTGGTACAGCGCAGGAAACAGCTTGCGCAGCGCCAGGTCGCCGAGGGCGCCAAACAGGGCAAAGGTGCAAGGTTCGACACTGATTGCAGCCATGATGTTGGTTCTTTCCTAAAGTTGGTCTAGGAATACCGCTTTCACATACGGTTTTCAAGGGGAAATGTAGTAAAAACCACAACATTACACACAAGTGTTACAGACAAGTGGTACACCAACCGCACCGACAGTACGATAGACGACCGTGCAAAAAGCCTGCTGCTCCCACAGCCGGCTGTCTTCCCGACCCAAGGACATACCCATGGACCGCGTGCGAAACCTCCTGGAACAGATCCAGGGACGCCTCGACGAGCTGAACAAGGCCGAACGCAAAGTCGCCGAAGTCATCCTGCTCAACCCGCAACAAGCCACCCGTTTCAGCATCGCTGCGCTGGCCCAGGCGGCCAAGGTCAGCGAGCCGACCGTCAACCGTTTCTGCCGCTCGTTCGGCGTCAGCGGCTACCCCGAGCTCAAGCTGCAACTGGCACAGAGCCTGGCCAGCGGCGCTGCCTATGTCAGCCGCGCAGTAGAGGCCGACGATGACCCGGCGGCCTATACCCAGAAAATCTTCGCCAGCGCCATTGCCTCACTCGACAGTGCCTGCCAGCAACTGGACCCGATGCAGGTCAGCCGTGCCGTGGACATGATGATCCAGGCCCGGCAAATCCACTTTTTCGGCCTTGGCGCCTCCGCCCCGGTGGCCCTCGATGCACAGCACAAGTTCTTCCGCTTCAACCTGGCGGTATCGGCCCATGCCGACGTGCTGATGCAGCGCATGCTGGCCTCGGTGGCCCACACTGGTGACCTGTTCGTGATCATTTCCTACACCGGGCGCACCCGCGAACTGGTCGATGTGGCACGCCTGGCCCGCGAAAACGGTGCCTCGGTACTGGGCCTGACTGCCGCCGGCTCGCCCCTGGCCAACGCCTGCAGCCTGAGCCTGCATATCCCGCTGCCCGAAGACACCGACATCTACATGCCAATGACCTCGCGCATCATTCAGCTGACCGTGCTCGATGTCCTGGCTACCGGCATGACCCTGCGCCGTGGCGTGGATTTCCAGCCGCACCTGCGCAAGATCAAGGAAAGCCTGAACGCCAGCCGCTACCCGATCGAGGACGACGAACTCAACTGAGCCGGTGCGCCTGCAAACGCAGGTGGGCACGCTGCCCCGGCGCCAGGGTCAAGCCCTCGCCGCTGCCACTGGCCGCCTCGACGCAGACAAAGCCCTGGCATTCCCGCCCGGTCACGCCCATCAACGGGCGATTGCCCGGGTGCCAGACCACCGTGTCGTCGCTGTCGCCCGTGTCGATGCACAGCTCGCGCTGCCAGGCCGGGTCCTGCAGTTGTACCCGCGGCGTGCCCGGGTAGACCTTCTGGCAGCCGCCCTTGAGCTTCAGCGCACCGTCCTCGCGGCAGGCCTGACGGTTGAGCCGGTCATAACCCTGGATATCCTCCAGCCCAGACAGCGCTATCTCGGAAACGTGACTGATACGCCAGTAGGCCAGCAAGGCATGGCTCAACTGGCAGGGTTGGCTGTCCTGGTGCTCGGTGCTCAGGCTCAGCTCCATGCGGCTGCCCAACCGGGCATGCAGGTCGACCTGCCAGTCGCACAGGTCCAATTGCCACTTCAGGCTTACGCCCTCCTCGTCCTCGCGACTGTCCACCAGCTTCCAGTCCAGCAACCGCGCCCAGCCATGCGCCGGCCACAGGTCTTCGCTGGGGTGGCGGCCATACCACGGCCAGCACACCGGCACACCACCGCGTATCGCCCCCACCTGCGGCCACTGCTCGGCGCACCACAGCCAAGGCCGCTCGCCCGCCGGCTGAAAATGCAGCAGTTGCGCGCCCTGGCGGCTGAATACCGCCTGGCATCGGGGGTGGTCGATGATCAGTACATCGCGCTGCTGGTAACGCTCCCACTCGAATGTCGGCCGCGGCCGCTGCGAGGTGAAGAAGCGATGGAGCGGATGTTCAGGCATGGGTCAGAGCTCTTTTTGTTTGAGGTAGCGCTGTCTCGGCCTATCCCCAACACCCACTGCAGGGCAGTGGGTGCCGGGCGCCGAAAATGGATTGGCGTAAATTTACAACAATTGCCCTCAGAATGACGACTGAATCTTCAAGCCGGCGACCAGCGCATTGTCCACCTGGTCAACCCCACCCGGGCTCTTGATGTACTGCAGGTTGGGCCGCACGGTCAGCCAGTTGGTGACGTGGAAGCCGTAGTACAGCTCGGCGTTGTACTCGGTGCGCTGCAATGGCATGAAGCCTGGGTTGTCGTAATCGTCGATGCCGTTCTGCGCGTTGATCAGCTCGGCACGCTTCTTCACGTCGTCGTTCACATGGATGCGTGCCACGCCAAAGCCGATGTCATCCTTGGGCCGGGCGTCGAACGCGCCTTTGTACACCAACCCCACCTGCTGGTAGTTGTCGACCACGTTGGTGGCCTTGTCGTGCACGGTGAAGTTGGCGAACAGGCTGAGGCCGCGGTTCACATCCCCGGCATGAGCGGTGACCTGCTGCTGCGCCACCACCCACCAGCCATGCTTGCTGGAGTGCGACTTGAACGCGTTGCCGGTGATACCCTGCGGGTTGCCGTTGACGTCGTCGTAGACATCGTCGGCCTTGGCGGTGCTGTAGTAGTAGCCCAGGCGGTACTCGCCCGGCAGGCCGTTGACCTTGGGTGACCACACCGCCTCCACCGGCAGGATCGCGCCCTTGGTGCCGCTGCCACTGAGTTTGAAGCCGTTGCCGGTTTCCAGGTTGGACGGGTTCTGCTCGAAGGCACCGACCTGCACGAAGAAGTCCGGGGTGATGTTGTACTTCACCCGCAGCGCCCACTGGCTGACCGGCCAGTTGTACCAGATGCCGCCTACCCAGTTGCCCACCTGCGAACCGCAGAAGGCCAGGTTCTGGAAGTCGCACGGGAAGCTGTTGAAATCCTCACCCGGGCCGTAGCGGCCGACTTTCACATCCAGTGCGCCGTCGAAGTACTTCTGCTTGACCCACATCTGGGTCAGGCGCCAGGTCTGGCCGCGCCCCCACACCTCCTGCACCGAGCTGAACTGCCCGGCGCGCGGGTCGCTGATGCGGTCGTTGGACAGGTTACGGCCGCTACGCTCGGTGATCGCCAGCTTGAATTCGGCATCGTGCCAGCCAAAGATCTTCTGCAGGTCCAAGTGCGCGCCAAGGGCGAACTGGTCGCTGTAGCGCGCGGTTTTGTCGTCGTTGTAGCCGCCATGCAGGTTACCGGCCACTTCGCCCACGTAATCGAGGGTGAAATCGTAGCCCTTGTCCAGCAGCTCGGTGCGGGTGCCGCCCCAGTCGCCGGTCATCCACTTCGATTCGCTGGAAAATGCCTCGGCAGCTTGTGCACTGGCGCTGCCTACCACGGCGAGCAATGCCAGCGACCCCAATGTCTTGATACGTTTGCGCTGTTCCATCCCTTTGCGTCCTCTTTTTCTTATTGATGATGTAGACGAATTAACGGCCTTTGAAGTGAGCCACGTTGTCCTTGGTGGCTGCGGCAGTGCTGGCCAGGTGCAGCCGCTCGCCGCTGTTGGCGTCGAACAGCAGCACCCGCGCCGGGTCCAGTTGCAGGTTGAGGTTGTCGCCAACCTGGCAGGCCACATCGGGCGCCAGGCGGCAGCACACCTTGGTCTGGTTGAGGGTGACGAACACCAGCAGGTCCGGCCCGGTGGGTTCGGTGACCTGCACTTCGGCACGAATGGCCGGCAGGCCGTTGCCCTCGCTGGCCCCCAGGGCGATCTGCTCAGGGCGGATGCCCAGCAGGATTTCACGGCCATCCTGTTCATTGGCGGCCAGCCCCAAGGGCAGCTCGCAGCGCGCCTGGCCGCTGTCGAGCAGCGCCAGCAGGCGACCATCCTGTTGCTTGAGGCGGGCCGGAATGAAGTTCATTGGCGGCGAGCCGATGAAGCTGGCGACAAACTGGTTGGCCGGGTCGTTGTAGATCTGTTGCGGGGTACCGAACTGCTGGATGATGCCATCTTTCATCACCGCAACCTTGTCGCCCAGGGTCATGGCCTCGATCTGGTCATGGGTGACGTACACGGTGGTGGTCTTCAGGCGCTGGTGCATCAGCTTCATTTCGGTACGCATCTCGACCCGCAGCTTGGCGTCCAGGTTGGACAGCGGCTCGTCGAACAGGTAGATCTTCGGCCGCCGCGCCAGTGCCCGGCCCATGGCCACACGCTGCTGCTGGCCGCCCGACAGCTGCGCCGGTTTGCGCGCCAGCAGGTGCTCGATCTGCAGCAGCTTGGCCACCCGCGCCACCTCTTCATCGATTGCCGCCTGCGGCAGCTTGCGGATTTTCAGGCCAAATTCGATGTTTTCGCGCACGCTCATGGTCGGGTACAGCGCATAGGACTGAAACACCATGGCGATGTCGCGGTCCTTGGGGCTCATGCCACTGACGTCCTGCCCGTCGATGAGAATGGCCCCGCCGGTGATCTGCTCCAGGCCGGCGATGCAGTTCATCAGGGTCGATTTGCCACAGCCCGACGGGCCAACCAAAATCAGGAACTCACCGTCGCTGATCGACAGCTGGATGTCCTTGAGGGTGTCGGGCAGGCCGGTGCCGTAGGTCTTGTTTACATTGCGCAGTTCGAGCGTTGCCATGACTTACCCCTTGACTGCGCCGGCCGTCAGCCCGCGCACGAAATATTTGCCTGCCACCACGTAGACCAGCAGGGTTGGAAGGCCGGCGATCATCGCCGCCGCCATGTCGACGTTGTATTCCTTGGCGCCGGTGCTGGTGTTCACCAGGTTGTTCAGGGCCACGGTGATCGGTTGCGAGTCGCCGCTGGAAAACACCACGCCGAACAGGAAATCGTTCCAGATCTGGGTGAACTGCCAGATCAGGCAGACCATGATGATCGGCGTCGACATCGGCAGGATGATGCGGCGGAAAATGGTGAAGAACCCGGCGCCATCCAGGCGCGCCGCCTTGACCAGCGCATCCGGGATGCTCACGTAGAAGTTGCGGAAGAACAGGGTGGTGAAGGCCAGCCCGTAGACCACGTGCACCAGCACCAGGCCACTGGTGGTGCTGGCCAGGCCGAGCTTGCCGAGGGTGAACGAGGCCGGCAGCAACACTGTCTGGAATGGCAGGAAGCAGCCGAACAACAGCAGCCCGAAGAACAGCTGCGACCCGCGGAAGCGCCACATCGAGAGCACATAGCCGTTCAACGCGCCGATGGCAGTGGAGATCAGCACCGCCGGCACGGTGATCATGATCGAGTTCCAGAAGTAACCGCTGACGGTACCCCAGGCCTTGACCCAGCCAATGCCAGTGATCACCGCGGGCCAGCTCAGCAGGTTGCCGGTGCTGATGTCTTCCGGGGTTTTGAAGCTGGTCAGCAGCATCACCACCAGCGGCACCAGGTACAGCAGCACAGCGATCAGCAACACGCCATGGATGGCGATACGGCCAAGGCTCAGTGCCGGTTTTTCGGCAGGGCTATTCGATGCGCTATGCATGGCGTTTGCTCCGCAGCTCCGAGTACAGGTAAGGCACGAGGATCGCCAGAATCGCGCCCAGCATGAGGATGGCGCTGGCCGACCCCATGCCCATCTGGCCGCGGCTGAAGGTGAACGAGTACATGAACATGGCCGGCAGGTCGGATGAGTAACCCGGGCCACCGGCGGTCATCGCCGCCACCAGGTCGAAGCTCTTGATGGCAATGTGCGAAAGAATCATCAGCGCACTGAAAAACACCGGGCGCAGGCTGGGCAGCACCACTGTCCAGTAAATGCGTGGCAGGCTGGCGCCGTCGATCTGCGCGGCGCGGATGATGGACTGGTCAACCCCGCGCAGCCCGGCCAGGAACATGGCCATGATGAAGCCCGATGCCTGCCACACGGCGGCGATCACCAGGCAGTACACCACCCGGTCCGGGTCGATCAGCCAGTCCAGCCGGAAGCCCTCCCAGCCCCAGTCGCGCAGCAGCTTGTCCAGGCCCATGCCAGGGTTGAGCAGCCACTTCCAGGCGGTGCCGGTAACGATCATCGACAGGGCCATGGGGTACAGGTAAATGGTCCGGATAAAACCTTCGCGGCGAATGCGCTGGTCCAGCAATACCGCCAGCAACACGCCAATGGCCAGGCTGATGGCGATGAACAGGCCGCCGAACAGCAGCAGGTTCTTGCTGGCCACCCACCAGCGATCGTTGTCGAACAGCCGGGCATATTGCGCCAGGCCCGCCCACTTGTAGGTGGGCAGGAAGGTCGAGGTGGTGAAGGACAGCACGAATGTCCAGAGGATGTAGCCGTAGAAGCCCACCAGCACAATGAACATGCTCGGTGCCAGCACCAGCTTGGGTAGCCAGCGCTGCAGCGCGTCCAGGGGTGAGGCCCGCAATTGGGCGGTAGTTGTGGTCATGGTTCACCTCAAAGGCGCTGCACTCCGGGTAGGAGCGGCCTTGCGTCGCGATGGGCTGCAGCGCAGCCCTGAGGACTCAAGTTCGACACCTACCTGAAAGATCGAGTGCGCAGGTTTGGGGCTGCTGCGCAGCCCATCGCGACGCAAGGCCGCTCCTACAACGGGACCGCGTCAGCCTTTACTGGGCCGCCTTGATGGCCGCCGCCAGCTTCTTCGCCGCATCGGCCGGGTCGGCCTTGGGGTCGTTGATGTAGTTGGTCACCACATCGAAGAACGCGCCCTGCACGGCCAGCGTGGTGGCCATGTTGTGCGCCATGCTTGGCTGCAGGCCGCCCGTCTGGGCGTCGGCGAGGAAGTCCTTGGCGGAGGTTTGCGCGCAGCTGTCGAAGCCATACTTGCCCATGTTGCCGAGCATGTCGTTACGCACCGGAATCGACCCTTTGTTGATGCTGAAGACCTTCTGGAAGTCCTCGCCCAGCACCTTGCGCGCGATGTCCTGCTGCCCGGCGGATGTTCCGGCGTCGTTCTGCTTGAACACCACCAGCGAGTCGATGTTGTACAAGAAGGCCTTGTCCGTGCCGGGGAATGGGACGCACTGGTAATCCTTGCCGGCGGTTTTCTTCGCCAGGGTCCATTCGCTCTTGGCCCAGTCACCCATGATCTGCATGCCGGCCTTGCCGTTGATGACCTTGGCCGCTTCCAGGTTCCAGTCCTGGCCCTTGCCATCCTGGTCCATGTAGGTGGCCACCTTTTTCAGCTCGGTCAGTGCCTTGACCATTTGCGGGCCAGCCAGGGTGGCGCTGTCGAGGTCGACCAGGGCCTTCTTGTAGCCATCGACGCCCATCACTGCCAGGACCACGTTTTCGAACACGGTGCTGTCCTGCCAAGGCTGGCCGCCATGGGCAAGCGCAATGAAGCCGGCGGCCTTGAGCTTGTCGGCAGCGGCATAGAATTCGTCGAGGGTGCTGGGCGCCTTGTCGATGCCGGCTTTCTTGAAGACTTCGGGGTTGATCCACAGCCAGTTGATACGGTGGATGTTGACCGGCACGGCAACGTAGTCACCGTCGTACTTCACGGTATCGGCGACCTTCTTGTCGAGCAGCGAGTCCCACTTTTCTTCCTTGGCCACGTCCTTGAGCACATCGGCATCGAGCAGGCCGGTGGCCGCCCAGTCCTGGATGTCCGGGCCCTTGATCTGCGCCACACCGGGTGGGTTGCCGGCGACTGCGCGGCTCTTGAGTACGGTCATGGCGGTGGCCCCGCCGCCGCCGGCAACGGCGCCGTCCTTCCAGGTGAAGCCGTCTTTCTCGACTTGCGCCTTGAGCACATCGACCGCTGCTTTTTCACCGCCAGAGGTCCACCAGTGCACCACCTCTACACTGCCTTTGCTTTCGGCGGCGCTGGCGCCCAGCGGCAGTATGGAGGCGAGCGAGATAGCAGCGGCGAGACAGAGTTTGGAATTCATCGAAGCACCTTTCTTGTTGTTATGCGTGCAAGTCAAACGCTTGCGTTGCATGGAGTCTAAACAGCGTGCCCGCCCCGTCAGGTAACGAAGCGATGCGTGAATGTCATCATTTGGTTACATTGCTGCCCAGGTTGCTTGCCAGGCTGGGCGCCAGCGGCAAGCCTGGCAGCAGCAGCGCCTGGTAGGCGTGATAGAGGTCGGGCTTGCCCGGCCAGATGGTCCCGGCCGGCCGGTTGTTGCTATCGAGTTCGTGGTGCCAACTGCCCGCCACAGGGTCGATGAAGTGGTTGGCGATAAACCCCCAGAGGGTGCGGTACCACTGCTCGTAACGGGCCTCGCCGGTACGCTGCAACAAGGCCGCAGCGGCGGCGCACGCTTCGGCGTGCACCCAGTGCAGGCGCGCATTCACCACCGGGCGGTTGGCCCAGTCCAGGGTGTAGACGAAACCCTCTGCGCCATCGACGTTCCAGGCGTGCTGGCAGGCGGCCTCGAACAGCCCGCTGGCACTTTCTGCCAGCCACTGCGGTGCCGGCAGCCCGGCACGTTGCAGGCTGGCCTCCAGGTGCAGTAGCAAACGCGCCCATTCCAGGGCGTGCCCAGGCGTGGTGCCAAAGGGCCGGAAATGATCGGCGGGGTGGTCGTGGTTGTAGTCCGCCACGGGCTGCCAGTGTACGTCGAAGTGTTCGATCACCCGGTAACCGCTACCGGCGGCATGGGTATGGATGATGCGTTCGGCGATACGCAACGCGCGTTGCAGCCACAGCGTGTTGCCGGTGACATCAGCCAGGGCCAGGAACGCCTCGGTCGCATGCATGTTGCTGTTGGCGCCACGGTACGGCTCGGGCAATTGCCAGGCACGGGAGTAAGCCTCTTGCAGGGCACCTTCGGCTTCGCTCCAGAAATGCCGCTCGATCACCTCGGTGGCGTCTGCCAGCAGGCCCCTGGCACTGGCGGCGCCCGCCACCACGGCAGAGCTGGCGGCCAGGGCGACGAAGGCATGCAGGTAGGCGGCCTTGCCGCTGTCCTGCTGGCCATCGGGGTGAGCGAACCAGCCCCCATAGCTGGCATCTTGCATGGCGCCGCGCAGGGCGGCCACGCCGTGCTCGGCGTAGGCCAGGCAGCCTGGAATGCCTTGCAGGTGAGCCAGGGCAAAACAGTGGGTCATGCGCGCCGTGTTCATGGTTTCGGCGCGGGCACCAGCGGCGAGTTGGCCTTTGGCATCCAGGTTGCCGAAGCCGTCCGGGCGTTTCGCGGCTTTGGCAAAGGCCAGCAGCCGCTGGGCCTCGGCCAGGCGCCAGGCCTTATGAGCCGGGGCTTTCAGCCAGCTGGTGGAGGGCAGTAGGTGGGTATTCATGAGCCAGCTTTATCCTTGCCAGTCGTGTGCGAATTCTAGCCAGCGGGGTCGAGGCAGATGTCACGAAGGAGGCTGGGATTGTCACTGGGCAGTGACAATTGAGTGACCTGAGTGCAAACCTCGAAACCCGTGCGGCCCTTGCAGGCAACACGGAAAATCAGTCCATGCCTCGCGGCAGGAACAAGGTTACCCGCAGCCCGCCGTCGCGCAGGTTCAGCAAACTCACCTCGCCGCCATGGCTATGGGCAATATTGCGTGCAATCCCCAACCCCAGCCCGTAACCCTGTTGCTGGGCGGCCAGGCGGAAGTGTGGCTCGAACACCTGCTCCAGCTGCTGCTGGGGTACCCCCGGCCCTTGGTCATCCACCTGCAGCACAAAGCCCTCGGCGCTGTCGATGATACGCAGTTGCGCCCGTTCGCCGTACTTGATGGCGTTGTCGATCAGGTTGCCGATGCAGCGTCGCAGGGCCAGAGGTTTGCCGGGGTACGGTGCAAGCGCCTTGCCGTACACAGTGACGCGGCCATCGGCCAGGTAAGGCTCGGCCAGGATATCCAGCACCTGATTGAGGTCGACGGGCTCGATGTTCTCGTGGATGTCGGTGTCCTTCACACATTGCAGGGCGCCTTTGACCAGCAGCTCCAGCTCGTCCAGGTCCTGGCTGAACTTGGCTTGCAGGCGCTCGTCTTCCAACAGCTCGACACGCAGGCGCAGGCGGGTTATTGGTGTGCGCAGGTCGTGGGATATGGCGCTGAACAACTGGCTGCGTTCGGTCAGGTAACGGCTGATACGTTCGCGCATGCTGTTGAATGCCCGGCTCACCTCGACCACTTCGCTGCCGCCACCTTCCGCCAGCGGCGCCACATCAGCGCCCAGCGACATTTCCCGCGCGGCCCGGGCCAGGCGTTTGAGTGGCCAGCTTTGCCAGTGCACCAGCAAGCCGATGAACAGCAACAGCAAGGCCGTGGTCAGCACCATGAACCCCACCTGCTGGCGTGGCAGGCGTTCGGCTTCCAGGCCGGTATATGGCTCGGGCAGCAACGAGGCGATGTACAGCCACTCCCCCTCCCCCAGGCGGATCTGCGTGACCAGCACCGGTGGCTTGAGGGGCTCGAGCGTCAGCGAGTAATGCGCCCACGAGCGCGGCAGCTCGTCGAGCTTGAGGCCGCTGTTGAAGATGCGCAGCTCGTCAGGCCCGACGAACTCGACGGAAATTTCCATCTGCGACCCCAGGCGCTCGTGCAACACCTGCTGGAATACATCGATCACCGCCTGCTTGCGCGCCGTGACGGGCAACGCCTGCATGTCCAGCGGGGTGGCGTTGAGCGATACGAAAAACCGCGTGCCGCCCATGCTGCGCAACTGGTCGAGCACCAGCGGCCGGTAGGCCACTGGCAACGACCGGAAGTAACTGACGCTGGCGCTCATCGAATGGGCCAGGCTGCTGGCACTGGCCCGCAACCCCTGCAACTGGCTGGCGCGCAGTTGGGAAACCCAGATGATGCTCGACAACCCCTGGGCCAGCAGCACCACCAGCAGGGTCAGCAGCAGCATGCGCCCCAGCAGTGAGCGGGGCAGCAAGCGCCAGCGCCGCTCAGGGCGCACAGCAGACATGCGCCGCCAACAGGTAACCGCTGCCGCGCACGGTGCGGATCAGCCGGGGAGGTTTATCGGTGTCGCGCAGGCGCTGGCGCAGGCGACTGACCGCCATGTCGACGATACGGTCCAGCGGCATCGGCTCGCGGCCGCGGGTGGCGTTGCCGATGGTGTCGCGGTCGAGGATTTGCTGTGGGTGGTCGAGGAACAGCTTGAGCAGTGCGAAGTCGGCACCGGAGAGAATCACCTCCTCACCATCGCGGTGGAACAGCCGGTGGCTGACCGTGTCCAGGCGCCAGTCATCGAAGGCCAGCACCGCGCTCCCCGGCGCCGCCTGGCCAAACTCGGCGCGGCGCAGCAGGGCCTTTACCCGCGCCTGCAGCTCGCGCGGGCTGAACGGTTTGCCCAGGTAGTCGTCGGCACCCAGCTCCAGGCCGATGACCCGGTCGGCTTCATCGGAACTGGCAGTGAGCATGATGATTGGCACACGCGCCCGGCGCGGATGCTGCCGAACCCAGCGGCACAGGCTGAAACCATCTTCATCGGGCAACATGACATCGAGAATGACCAGGTCGCAGGGGCTGCTGTCCAGCGCGCGGCGAAAGCCCGCGCCGTCGGCTTCGGCATGCACCTGGAAGCCGGAGCGGCTCAAATAGGTTTGCAGCAGTTCACGGATTTCCTGGTCGTCGTCGACCATCAGGATCGATTTGCCGGCAGTGCTCAAGGTGGTCCTTCCTCTTCTTGGTTACAGGTCTTTGCTGCCTGTTTTTATTGGGGCTGCTTTGCAGCCCTTGGCGGGCTTGCCCGCGATGGGCCGCAAAGCGGCCCCAGTCAATGGTCCAGCGCTTGCTGCAACGCCACACCCGCCCCCAGCAACCCGGAAAACTCCGCCGTCACCAGCCACACCGGCACACCCGCAAAGTAGCCGCTCATGCAGCCTTTGTCGGCAAAGCTGGCGGCGAACCCGCTGCGCAGGAACAACTCGGCAAACCGCGGGATGACCCCGCCAACGATATAGACCCCACCGCGCGCGCCCAGGGTAAGCACATTGTTCCCGGCCACGCGCCCCAGGAACCGGCAGAACTGCTCGATCACCGCCAGTGCCCGTGGCTCGCCGCCCAGTGCTGCATCGGTGATCTGCGCCGGGGACGTGTGCCGTGGGGTGTCGCCGTCCAGCGCACACAGGGCCTGGTAAAGCCGTACCAGGCCACCCCCGCTGAGTACCGTCTCGGCACTGACATGGCCGATTTGCTGGTGGATCTGCTGGTGGATCGCCGCTTCGCGGGCGTTGCCCACCGGCAGGTCGACATGCCCGCCTTCGCCCGGCAAGGCCTGCCAGTGCTGCCCGCCAAGGCGCAGCAGCGAACCCACGCCAAGGCCGGTGCCCGGGCCGATCACCAGTGCCGGGCGCGTGGGGTCTGCCTGGCCGGGGCACACCTGGCGCACTTCGCCTTCTTGCAGGCGGGTCATGCCCAACGCCATGGCGGTGAAATCATTGATCAACACCAGCCGCTCGACCTGCAAGGTCTTGCAGAACGCCAGGCGGCTCAGGCGCCAGTGGTTGTTGGTGAAGCGAAACTCGTCGCCCTCGACCGGCCCTGCCACCGCCAGGCACACCGCGGCCAGGCCGCCGCGGGCGATGCCCTGGCCATGCAGATAGGCCTCGATAGCCTGCTCCGGGCTGGTGTAGTCCGCGGTAGCGAAGACTTTTACCTCGTGCAACTGGTTGTCACGCCACAACGCAAAACGGGCGTTGGTGCCGCCGATATCGCCAACCAGCAGGTCCTTCATTTAAGGTTCTCCAGGGCAGAGGTGAAGGCACTGGCGCCCTGCTCTGCCGGGCTGAACGCCATGCGCATGAAGCCGAACAGCTCGCGCCCGCACCCCAGGTCATTGCCCTGGGGCGCCGGCGGCAGGTCGCGGCTGGCCAGTTCTTCGGCCGATACCAGTACCCGCAGCGTGCCTTCGACACCATCAACGCGCACCATATCACCATCGCGCACCCGTGCCAGCGGGCCACCGTCATAGGCTTCGGGGCACACGTGGATCGCCGCCGGGATCTTGCCCGAGGCGCCGGACATGCGCCCGTCGGTAACCAGCGCCACCTTGAAGCCGCGGTCTTGCAGCACGCCCAGGAACGGCGTGAGCTTGTGCAGCTCGGGCATGCCATTGCAACGGGGGCCCTGGAAGCGCACCACGGCCACGAAATCACACTCCAGCTCACCGGCCTTGAACGCATCGGCCAGCGACTGCTGATCGTGGAACACCCGCGCCGGGGCCTCGACCACTTGGTGCTCGGCAGCTACAGCCGAAACCTTCATCACGCCACGCCCCAGGTTGCCCTCCATCACCCGCAGGCCGCCTTCGGCCGAGAACGGCCGCGCGACCGGGCGCAGGATGCTTTCGTCCAGGCTTTGCAGCGGGCCTTCGCGCCATACCAGCTTGCCATCATCGAGGAACGGCTCCTGGGTGTAACGGCGCAGGCCGTGGCCGGCGACGGTGTTGACGTCTTCGTGCAACAGGCCGGCATCGAGCAGCTCGCGGATCAGGAAGGCCATGCCGCCAGCGGCCTGGAAGTGGTTGATGTCAGCCTTGCCGTTGGGGTAGACATGCGACAGGGTGGGCACGACCTCGGAGAGGTCGGCCATGTCCTGCCAGGTCAGCTGTATGCCGGCAGCCTGGGCAATTGCCGGGATATGCAGGGTATGGTTGGTGGAGCCACCCGTGGCGTGCAGGGCAACGATGGAGTTGACCAGCGCCTTCTCGTCGACGATTTCGCCCAGCGGCATGAAGCTGCCACTGGCCTTGGTCATGCGCGTGACCTGTTGCGCGGCCTCGGCGGTGAGCGCATCGCGCAGCGGCGTGTACGGGTTGACGAACGACGCGCCAGGCAGATGCAGGCCCATCACCTCCATCACCAGCTGGTTGGTATTGGCGGTGCCGTAGAAGGTGCAGGTACCCGGGCTGTGGTAGGAGTTCATCTCCGACTCCAGCAGCTCCTCGCGGCTGGCCTTGCCTTCGGCATAGCGCTGGCGCACGTCGGCCTTCTGCTTGTTGGAAATGCCGGAAACCATCGGCCCGCCCGGCACGAAAATGGTCGGCAAATGGCCAAAGCGCAACGCGCCCATCATCAGCCCGGGGACGATCTTGTCGCAAATGCCCAGCATCAGCGCGGCGTCGAACATGTTGTGCGACAGCGCTACCGCGGTGGACATGGCAATCACTTCCCGGCTGGCGATGGCCAGTTCCATGCCCGGCTCACCCTGGGTCACGCCGTCGCACATGGCCGGCACGCCACCGGCGAACTGGCCGACCGAGCCGACCTCGCGCAGGGCCTGCTTGATCTGCTCGGGGAAGTGCAGGTACGGCTGGTGGGCCGACAGCATGTCGTTGTAGGCCGAGACGATGGCCACGTTGGCGGCGTTCATCAGGCGCAGCGTTTGCTTGTCGTCGCTCCCGCAACCGGCCACCCCGTGGGCGAAGTTGGCGCACTGCAGGCTGGCGCGCATGGGCCCGTCACTGGCCGCGCCGCGAATCAGCTGCAGGTAGCGTTCGCGGGTGGCTCGGCTGCGTTCGACCAGCCGCTGGGTGACCTCAAGGATGCGCGGATGCATGTACTGGACTCCAGACTAATTGTAAGGGCGGTTTACCGGGCATTTCCCCTCCAACCGATTGCCGCCTAGGCTCAAGACCAGGAGCCCGCTGCATCGGTAGAGGCATATTGCCCCACCACTCGTTGTATGTTTAAACAAAATACTGCCACTAAAAAGGCTTGTTTTCTATCTGATAGTGAATAATCTTGTAATTCCAACAACAAAACCGTTTCAGTGAAGCTCCTTTGTGCCACAGGTTTCACTCGGACTGCCAGAGGTACTGCCATGACCCTTCGCATCGCCATCAATGGATTCGGCCGCATCGGCCGCAACGTCCTGCGCGCACTGTATACCCAAGGCTACCGCCAGGACCTGCAGGTCGTCGCCATCAACGACCTGGGCGACAGCGCCATGAACGCCCACCTGCTCAAGTACGACAGCGTGCACGGCACCTTCGACGCCACGGTCGAGGCCGACCACGAAAGCCTCACGGTCAATGGTGACCGTATCGCGGTCAGTGCCATTCGCAACCCGGCCGAACTGCCGTGGAAGGCCGAAGCGATCGATGTGGTGTTCGAATGCACCGGGTTGTTTACCGAGCGGGCCAAGGCAGCTGCCCACCTGGCTGCCGGGGCGGGCAAGGTGATTGTCTCGGCGCCGGCCAAAGGGGCTGATGCCACCGTGGTGTACGGGGTCAACCATGACGTGCTGCGGGCTTCGCACCAGGTCATATCCAACGCCTCGTGCACCACCAACTGCCTGGCACCGATCGCCCAGGTGCTGCACCGCGAGTTCGGCATCGAGCAAGGCCTGATGACCACCATCCACGCCTATACCAACGACCAGGTGCTGACCGACGTTTACCACAGCGACCCGTACCGCGCGCGCTCGGCAACCCAGTCGATGATCCCCAGCAAGACCGGCGCGGCCGAGGCGGTAGGCCTGGTATTGCCGGAACTGGCCGGCAAACTGACCGGTATGGCCGTGCGGGTCCCAGTGATCAACGTGTCGCTGGTGGACCTGACCGTGAACCTCAAACGCGAGGCCACCGCCGAGCAGGTCAACCAGTTGTTCCTCGAGGCGAGCAAGCATTCCAAGGTCTTGGGCTATAACGCGTTGCCATTGGTTTCCTGCGATTTCAACCACAACCCGCTGTCGTCGATCTTCGATGCCAACCACACCCGCGCCAACGGGCGCATGCTCAAGGTGCTGGCCTGGTATGACAACGAGTGGGGCTTCAGCAACCGCATGCTGGATAACTGCCTGGCGTTGTGCAGGGCACGGTGAGCCTGACGGGGCACTTTTGGCGCCTGTGAGACCCGGCGCCGCGCGGGCGGCGCTCGGTCTCGAATACACAGAACATCCTCCCCCAGCCACCAGCGGGCTCACAATCTTTACCTTTTCCTAACATTCCCAGACTTGACCTTCCGCATAGATGATAAGCATTATCATTAGCTTTTGGTCGGTCAGGTCTTCTCGTGAGTCAGTCCCGGTTCAACGCCGTCTTCCTCCTCCAGCGCCTTTCCCTGCTGCGCACCCTGCAGCGCATGGTCGGCAACCCCAGCACCGCCGAGGACCTGCTGCAGGAAACCTACCTGCGGGTGTCGCGCGCCCTGGGCGAGCGGCCTGTCGAGCACATCGAACCTTTCGTGTTCCAGACGGCCCGCAACCTGGCGCTCGACCACCTGCGCGCCCGCCGGGTGCAGGCCCGCATGCTGGTCGACGACGTGCCCGACGAGGTGCTGCACAGCGTGGCCGCACCGGCCAGCAGCAGCGAGGATGCCGCGCACGCCGAACAACTGCTCAAGCACCTGAGCATCAGCCTGAACCAGCTGAGCGAGCGCCAGCAGCGCATCTTCATTCTCAGCCGCCTGCATGGCGCCACCTACCTGGAAATTGCCGAGCAACTGAATGTTTCGGCCAGTACGGTACAAAAGGAACTGAAGCTGATCATGGCCATCTGCATGGGCGTCGCCGAGCGCCTGAAGTGAACCGGCCGCTGGCCAGCCCCTCAACGTAAAGCCCTTGCCACACCACGCCGCAGCCTTGATCATTTGCAAAAAACCACGCAAGGATTCCCCGTGACCGACAGCCCCGCCCCTCGCCCGTCACCTGCCGGGCCCAATGCCCGTGCGCGTGCCATGGACGAGGCGCTGGAATGGCTGGTACGCCTGCAAGGCGCCGATGCCGACGACACCCTCGCCTTCCAGGCCTGGTTGAGCGCAGCGCTAGAAAACGCCGAAGCCTATGTCGAGGCAGAAGCGCTGTGGAACGGTATGCCGCTGCACCAGGTGGCCACGCAGATGCACCGGCAGCAGCGTCGGTCGTGGCGCGGGCGCCTGCGCAGCCACTGGAAGCCGTTGGCGACGGCAGCCGTGCTGCTGGTTGGGCTGGTGACCTTCGGCAACCTGCCGACACGCCTGCAGGCCGACCACCTGACCGTGGTCGGCGAACGCCAGCGCCTGCAACTGGACGATGGCGCGAAGGTGCTGCTGAATACCAATTCGGCGTTCGCCAGTGACCGCCGCGGCGGCCGCCAGGTCGCGCGCCTGCTGCAGGGTGAAGCCTACTTCCAGGTGCCGCAGAACGCGCCGATGCCGCTGGAAGTCCAGGCCGGGCCATTGCGCGCGCAAGCACGCGATACCGATTTCGCCGTGCGCTACCTCAACGGTGAAGCGCAACTGCGGGTGCAGCGCGGCGATGTCGACCTGCAAGGTGCGCGTGACCAGCGCATACGCCTCAGCGCTGGCGACAGCATCAGTGTGGGCCCCCAGGGCATTGGCCAGCGCCAGCGCCCCGACATGCACAAGGACCTGGCCTGGGTCGATGGCCGCCTGGTGTTCGAAAACTGCCCGCTGAGCCAGGTACTGGCCGAAGTCCGGCGCTATTACCCCGGCTGGATCATCAACCGCAATACCCAGCTGGATGACGTTGCCGTAACCGGCAACTACCGCCTCGACCAGCCGCTGGAAACCCTGCGCGCGCTGGCTCACATCACCTCCGCCCAGTTGCATGAGTACCCGGCGCTGGTCATCCTGAACTGACTGTTTGCCTCCCCTGCGGCCACGCCGCCGCGCAGCCCGGCATGCCTGTTCAACGCTTTTGCATTTATTTTTACGCGGTTTTGCGCCCCCATCCGTCTCGTTATAGCCAATGCAACTGATTCTTGTTTAACAAACGAGAACAGACACCTATAACTGTCTGCACGTTTGGGAGCGCTTTCGATGTACACAGGTATTACCCGCTCGTCTTCCCTTCCCCGCCGTACCGGGCAGCTTTCGCTGCTGACCTTGGCATTGCTCGCCAGCGGCGCCTGCAGCCTGCCGGCGCTGGCTGCCGAACCGGCCCGCGCCAGCAGCCCGCGCATGGGCGATTACCGCTTCAGCATCGGCCAGCAACCGCTGGTGTCGGCCATCAACGCCTTCAGCCAGGTCACCGGTTGGCAGGTTGGCTTCAGCGCCGAGTTGGCCGAAGGCGTGGCCTCACCCGGTGTACAGGGTGCGCTGCCGCCAGATGCCGCGCTCAAGCGCCTGTTGCAGGGCACCGGGCTGAGCTTTCGCAAGATCGGCAATGCCAATGTGGTACTCGAACGCCAGGCCGCGAACAATGTGATCGCGCTGCAGCAAGTGACCGTCAGCGCCACCCGCAGTGCCCAGGACGTGAGCCAGGTGCCGAGCACGGTCAGCGTGCAGACCCGAGCGCAACTGGACCGCCAGAACGTCAACAACATCCAGGACCTGGTGCGTTACGAACCGGGTGTGTCGGTGGCCGGCACCGGCCAGCGCAGTGGCCTGAACGGCTACAACATCCGCGGTATCGACGGCGAGCGGATTCTCACCCAGGTCGACGGTGTGGCGATCCCCGACAGTTTCTTCTACGGCCCCTACGCGCAAACCCAACGCAACTATGTCGACCCGGAAATCGTCAAGCGCGTGGAAATCCTGCGCGGCCCGGCCTCGGTGCTGTATGGCAGCAATGCGATCGGCGGCGCGGTCAGCTACTTCACCCTCGACCCCGACGACATCATCAAGCCAGGCAAGGATGTTGGCGCACGCCTGAAAAGCGGCTACAGCTCGGCGGACGAAAGCTGGCTGACCTCGGCCACCGTCGCCGGGCGCCAGGGCGATGTCGACGGCCTGCTGCACCTGAGCCAGCGCAATGGCCACGAGACCGAGACCCAAGGCCATCACAGCGGCGCCGGCCTGGCCCGTACCGAAGCCAACCCGATGGACGTGCGCACCACCAACGTGCTGGCCAAGGCAGGCTGGAACTACGCTGACGACGCCCGCCTGGGCGTTACTTACGAGCGCTACAAGGATGACCGCGACCAGAATATCCTCAGCGCCGCGGGAGGGCCGTTCATACCCGGGTTCGGGGGCATGGGCTACTACAAGGCGCGCAGCGGCAACGACACCATCACCCGCGAACGCTTCGGCATCAACCATGAATTCGGCCTGGACACGCTGTTCGCTGACCAGGTGAAGTGGAGCCTGAACTACCAGGTCGCCAAGACCGACCAGCACACCGATGAAATCTATGCGCCACCTGGCCGCCAGGTACTGCGCACCCGCGACACACGTTACAAGGACCGCCAGTGGGTATTCGATGCCCAGCTGGACAAAGCCTTCAGCATCGGCAGCACCGACCACTTGCTGACCTACGGCACCACCCTCAAGCACGAGAAAATCACCGGGTCGCGCAGCGGCACGGGCACCTGCCTGGCCGTAGGCTCGGGTTGCGCTGCCGCCGGCGCGCCGCGCCCGGCCGACGGCCAGGTGCTGGTCAGTGATTTCCCGGACCCGACCGTGAACACCTACAGCCTGTTCGTGCAGGATGAAATCCGCTGGAACCGCTGGACCTTCCTGCCAGGCGCCCGTTACGACTACACGCGCATGCAGCCCAAGTTCACCGAGGCGTTCCTGCGTGGCCTGGAGTCCACCGCCACCGCGCCCACCTCCCAGGACGACTCGGACAAGACGTGGCACCGCGTCTCGCCCAAGTTCGGCCTGACCTACGCCTTCGATGACCACTACACCTGGTACGGCCAGTACGCTGAGGGCTTCCGCACGCCGACCGCCAAGTCCATGTACGGGAAATTCGTCAACCTAGACCAAGGCTACCGGGTAGAAGGCAACCCAGGGCTGGAGCCTGAAAAGAGCAAGGGCTACGAAACCGGCCTGCGCGGCAACTTCGACGCCGGTAACTTCGACGTGGCGGTGTTCTACAACAAGTACCGCGACTTCATCGACGAAGACGCTGTGCAGAGCGCCAACCTGGAACAGACCTTCCAGGCCAACAACATCAAGCACGCCACCATCAAGGGCGCCGAGGTCAAGGGCCGCCTCAACCTTGACCACTTCGGAGCGCCACAAGGCCTGTATACCCAGGGCTCGATTGCCTATACCTATGGCCGTAACGATGACACCGGCGAACCGCTGAACACGGTCAACCCGCTCAAAGGCGTGTTCGGCCTGGGTTACGAGCAACACAACTATGGTGGCTTGCTGAGCTGGACGCTGGTCAAGCGCAAGACCCGGGTCGACGACAGCACCTTCTACTCGCCAGACGGTTCGAGCACGAAGTTCCGCACGCCAGGCTATGGCGTGCTGGACCTGACCGGTTTCTACAAGGTGACCGACGACGTCACCATCAACGCCGGGCTGTACAACCTGACCGACAAGAAATACTGGCAGTGGGACTCGGTACGCAGCTATGACGGCCAGGGTGAAGCGGCTGTGACCCAGCCGGCCAACATCGACCGTTTGAGCATGCCGGGGCGCAACTTCGGCATCAATGTGGTGTGGGATATCTGAAGGTTTCGGGTTTGCAGCGCCTGTGGGATCAGGCGCCGCCCGCGCGGCGCCCGATCCCACAGGCAACGCAACGACCCGTCTGTAGATACCCGGTTTTTTTTACTGTTCCGCCCCCGCTGCTTCGTCTTGTCTCTAGACGCCCTCTTTCCAAGGACTGCCCCATGACCGACCGCCCAGCCTTGCGCTCCCAGCGCCTGAACCAGATCACCCACGCCCCGCACGCCGAGCTGGATGCCCTGGTCAAGTCCCACGCCCCATTCGACAGCCGCGAAAGTTTTGCCCGCTTCGTGGTCGCCCAGTACCTGTTCCAATCCGAGCTGCAGGCCCTGTACAACGACCCGCAACTGATCGCCATCGTCCCCGACCTGGCCGCGCGCTGCCGGGCCGACCAAGCCCGCCTCGACCTCGCCGACCTCGACACCCAGGTGCCGGCCGCGGTGCCGGGTGCCTTGGCCAATCCGAGCCTGGGCGAGGCAATGGGCTGGATCTTCGTCTCCGAAGGCTCCAAACTGGGCGCTGCGTTTCTGATCAAACGGGCCGCAGCGCTGGGCCTGTCCGACAGCTTCGGCGCCCGGCACCTGGGCGAGCCGGCCGGTGGCCGTGCTGAAGGCTGGAAGCAGTTCACCCGCATCCTGGATGCCCTGGACCTGTCGGCCGAAGAAGACGCGGCTGCCGAGCGCGGCGCAGTAGCGGCATTCGAGCGCTTCACCGAGCTGCTCAAGCATGCCTATGCTGCAGATGCTGCGCTGGTTTGATACGCCTTAGCCGGCCACCCTTCTGGTGGCCGCACCGTTTTTTGCAGTGAGACCATGACCCGACCCGCCCGCTCGAAACTCGCCCGCCTGCTGTATGGAATACTGGCTTACGTGAGCCTGGGGGTGGGTCTGGTCGCGATCGTCATTCCCGGCCTGCCAACCACCGAATTCATCCTGCTGGCAGCGTGGGCTGCAACGCGCAGTTCGCCACGGTTGTCGGCCTGGCTGGAAAACCACCGCCTGTTTGGGCCGATTCTGTACAACTGGCGCAACGGCAAGGTGATCCAGCGCCGCGCCAAGGTCAGCGCTACCCTCAGCATGCTGCTCTGTGCAGGCCTGATGCTGACCTTTCTTGAACACCACTGGCCGGTATTCCTCGCCATCGCCGGCATGACCCTGGGCAACCTGTGGATCTGGTCACGCCCGGAGCACGCCTGCGCAGCCCCATCACAAGCTCAGCAACCCTGAATACAGGGCGTAGGCGGCCAGCGCCGCGCCTGCCAGCACGGCCGCGAAAATCAGCTTTTCCCACGTGGTGAACAGGGTTTGCCGCTGCTCATGCTTGGCCCTGGCGAACAGGATCACGCCCGGGGCATACAGCAATGCCGACAACAGCAGGTACTTGAGCCCGCCGGCATACAGCAGCCAGATGGCGTAGAGCAAGGCAACCAGCGCCACCAGCACGTCTTTGCGCCGCAACCGTGGCTGCGCGGCGTAGCTCTCGCCACGCACCGCCAGCAGCAGCGCATAGGCCGCCGACCACAGGTAAGGCACCAGGATCATCGACGACGCCAGGTAGATCAGGCTGGTGTAAGTGCCGGCCGAGAACAACGTGATCAGCAGGAAACCCTGGATCATGCAGTTGGTGAGCCACAGGGCATTGGCCGGTACATGGTTGGCGTTTTCCTTGGCCAGGAAGCGCGGCATGGTCTTGTCACGAGCGGTGGCGTAAAGAATCTCGGCACACAACAATGCCCAGGAAAGCAACGCCCCCAGCAGCGAAACCGCCAGGCCGATACTGATCAGCAATGCGCCCCAAGGGCCGACGATATGCTCCAGCACCGACGCCAGCGAAGGGTTCTGCAAACCGGCAAGCTCCGGCTGGGTCATCACCCCGAGGGACAGCACGTTGACCAGCACCAGTAGCGCCAGCACACCGAGAAAGCCGATGACCGTGGCCTTGCCCACATCGGAGCGGCGCTGGGCCCGCCCGGAGTAGACGCTGGCGCCCTCGATGCCGATGAACACGAATACGGTCACCAGCATCATGTTGCGCACCTGCTCCAGCACACCTCCGAACTGAGGGTTGCTCAACCCCCAGATATCCCGGGTGAAGATATCGGCGCGGAAGGCGAATGCGGCAATCACCACGAAAATCAGGATGGGCACCACTTTGGCCACGGTGGTCACCTGGTTGATGAACGCCGCCTCCTTGATGCCGCGCAAGACCAGAAAGTGCACCGCCCACAGCAGGACTGAGGCACAACCGATGGCGACAGGCGTGTTGCCCTCGCCAAATACAGGGAAGTAGAAACCCAGGGTGCTGAACAGCAATACGAAGTAACCGACGTTGCCCAGCCAGGCACTGATCCAGTAGCCCCATGCCGATGAAAAGCCCATGTAGTCGCCAAAACCGGCCTTGGCGTAGGCGTACACCCCCGAGTCCAGTTCCGGCTTGCGGTTGGCCAGGGTCTGGAACACGAAGGCCAAGGCCAGCATGCCCACCGCAGTGATGGCCCAGCCGATCAGCACCGCCCCTACATCGGCACGCGCCGCCATGTTCTGCGGCAACGAGAATATGCCGCCGCCAATCATCGAGCCGACCACCAACGCGATCAGCGCGCCCAAGCGTAGCTTCTGACCCGGTTCGCTCATGTATCCCCCGTTTTTTCGCCAATGTCATACGAATGCAACAGCGTTCGCGGCCATATAGAGACGCTTGCTTATAATGAACCCATTCACAAAAAGACGCGCGGTAATAACAGTTTTATCTATAAATAGATCCTGTAAAAACTAGCAGCTAGATAGTCACTGGAAAAGAAATCGATAAAACTCGAAATATGCGTAAAAAAGTGGCGAAAGCCGCGAAAGCGACTAGCGTCAAGCATCGCAGGTTGAACAGAGCGTTTGCTCTAGAATGACATGGAGGTGCCAGTGCGCAAGGCCTGCAGCTTGAGATGTCGGCACACTCCAGGAGCACCGTGAAGGTTTTTTCCTACTTCACGGCACCATGACCTGACCCACGTCAGCGAATGGCTGAGACGGCGGATTTATGCTGTCGTCAACTTTCTCCTGGCAGGAGTTGTTAAATGTCTGATTCATCCGGAAAATTGAAACTCGGTGCATTAGTCGCACTCGTGGTCGGCTCGATGATTGGCGGCGGCATATTCTCGCTGCCGCAGAACATGGCGGCCAGCGCAGGGGTTGGCGCGGTATTGATCGGCTGGGCCATCACTGCCGTGGGCATGCTGACCCTGGCCTTCGTGTTCCAGACCCTGGCCAACCGCAAACCAGACCTCGATGGCGGGGTGTATGCCTACGCCAAGGCCGGCTTTGGCGACTACATGGGCTTTTCTTCGGCCTGGGGCTACTGGATCAGTGCCTGGCTGGGCAACGTCGGCTACTTCGTGCTGCTGTTCAGCACCCTGGGCTACTTCTTCCCGGTCTTTGGCGAGGGCAACACGCCAGCCGCCATCATCGGTGCCTCGCTACTGCTATGGGCCGTGCATTTCCTGGTCTTGCGCGGCATCAAGGAAGCGGCGTTCATCAACCTGGTGACCACCGTGGCCAAGGTGGTGCCGCTGGTGCTGTTCGCCCTTATCTGCCTGTTCGCCTTCAAGCTGGACATCTTCACAGCAGACATCTGGGGCCGGGGCACGCCCGAACTGGGCAGTGTGATGAACCAAGTTCGCAACATGATGCTGGTCACCGTATGGGTGTTCATCGGTATCGAGGGTGCGAGCATCTTCTCGTCACGCGCCGAAAAGCGCGCCGACGTGGGCAAGGCCACGGTCATCGGCTTCGTGACGGTGCTGTTGTTCCTGGTACTGGTCAATGTGCTGTCGCTGGGCATCATGACCCAACCGGAACTGGCCAAGCTGCAGAACCCGTCGATGGCCGCCGTGCTGGAGCATGTGGTCGGCCACTGGGGGGCGGTACTGATCAGTGTCGGCCTGATCATCTCGTTGCTGGGGGCCTTGCTGTCGTGGGTGCTGCTGTGCGCCGAAATCATGTTCGCCGCCGCCAAGGACCACACCATGCCGGCATTCCTGCGCCGCGAGAACGCCAACCAGGTACCTGCCAATGCGCTGTGGCTGACCAACGCCATGGTGCAGGTCTTCCTGGTGATCACGCTGTTTTCCAGCAGCACCTACCTGTCGCTGATCTACCTCGCCACCTCGATGATTCTGGTGCCCTACCTGTGGTCGGCGGCCTACGCCTTCCTGCTGGCGCTGCGCAGCGAAACCTATGAGCAGGCCCTGGCCGAACGCAAGAAAGACTTGATCATCGGCGCTATCGCCCTGCTGTACGCCATCTGGCTGCTGTACGCCGGCGGTGTGAAATACCTGCTGCTGTCGGCATTGCTGTACGCCCCTGGCGCGATCCTGTTCGCCAAGGCCAAGCGTGAAGTGGGCCAACCCATCTTCACCAACGTGGAAAAACTGATCTTCGCCGCCGTGGTGATCGGCGCCCTGGTGGCAGCCTATGGCCTGTACGACGGCTTCCTGACCCTTTGACCACGCTTTCGTCCCATTGGAGGAATGAAACCATGTCCGCTGAAAAACAGAAGTACGGTGTGCACTCCGAGGCCGGCAAGCTGCGCAAAGTCATGGTGTGCGCACCGGGCCTGGCGCACAAGCGCCTGACGCCGAGCAACTGTGACGAACTGCTGTTCGACGATGTGATCTGGGTCGACCAGGCCAAGCGTGACCACTTCGACTTTGTCACCAAGATGCGTGAGCGTGGCGTGGATGTGCTGGAAATGCACAACCTGCTGACCGACATCGTGCAGCAACCTGAAGCGCTGAAGTGGGTTCTGGACCGCAAGATCACCGCCGATACCGTCGGCGTGGGCCTGACCAATGAAGTGCGCAGCTGGCTGGAAGGTCTCGAACCGCGCCACTTGGCCGAATTCCTGATCGGCGGCGTGGCCGGCCAGGACCTGCCGCAGAGCGAAGGCGCCGAAGTGGTCAAGATGTACAACGACTACCTGGGGCACTCCAGCTTCATCCTGCCACCTTTGCCCAACACCCAGTTCACCCGTGACACCACCTGCTGGATCTACGGCGGCGTCACGTTGAACCCGATGTACTGGCCAGCACGGCGCCAGGAAACGCTACTCACCACCGCCATCTACAAATTCCACCCGGCGTTCACCAGCGCCGACTTCCAGGTGTGGTATGGCGACCCGGACAAGGACCACGGCAACGCCACGCTCGAGGGTGGCGACGTGATGCCGATCGGTAATGGCGTGGTGCTGATCGGCATGGGCGAGCGCACCTCGCGCCAGGCCATCGGTCAGTTGGCCCAGAGCCTGTTCGCCCACGGTGCGGTCAGGGAAGTGGTGGTCGCCGGCCTGCCCAAGTCGCGCGCCGCCATGCACCTGGACACCGTGTTCAGTTTCTGCGACCGCGACCTGGTCACGGTCTTCCCGGAAGTGGTCAAGGAAATCGTGCCGTTCATCATTCGCCCGGACGAAAGCAAGCCGTATGGCATGGACGTGCGCCGCGTGAACAAGTCGTTCATCGACGTGGTCGGCGAACAGCTCGGGGTCAAGCTGCGGGTGGTCGAAACCGGCGGCAACAGCTTCGCCGCCGAACGCGAACAGTGGGATGACGGCAACAACGTGGTGGCCCTCGAACCAGGCGTGGTCATCGGCTACGACCGTAATACCTACACCAACACCCTGCTGCGCAAGGCTGGCATCGAGGTCATCACTATCAGCGCCGGCGAACTGGGCCGGGGCCGGGGCGGCGGCCACTGCATGACCTGCCCGATCATTCGTGACCCCATCGATTACTAACGCCCATTACCCCGGCCGCGCTTACCCAGCGGCGGCCGGTGCGTTCACCCTACCCAAGGAGAAAAGTCATGGCGTTCAACATTCACAACCGCAACCTGCTGAGCCTGGAACACCACACCACGCGCGAGTTGCGCTACCTGCTGGACCTGTCCCGCGACCTCAAGCGCGCCAAGTACACCGGCACCGAACAGCAACACCTGAAGGGCAACAACATTGCCCTGATCTTCGAAAAAACCTCCACCCGCACCCGCTGCGCCTTCGAAGTGGCGGCCTACGACCAGGGTGCCAATGTCACCTATATCGACCCCAACTCATCGCAGATCGGCCACAAGGAAAGCATGAAGGACACCGCCCGCGTACTCGGGCGCATGTACGACGCCATCGAATACCGTGGCTTCAAGCAGGAAATCGTCGAGGAGCTGGCCAAGTTCGCCGGGGTGCCGGTGTTCAACGGCCTGACCGACGAGTATCACCCTACCCAGATGATCGCCGACGTGCTGACCATGCGCGAGCACAGCGACAAGCCGTTGCACGACATCAGCTACGCCTACCTGGGCGATGCGCGCAACAACATGGGCAACTCGCTGCTGCTGATCGGCGCCAAACTCGGCATGGACGTGCGCATCGCCGCGCCCAAGGCGCTGTGGCCACATGAGGACCTGGTTGAGCGCTGCAAGCAGTACGCAGAAGAAAGTGGCGCGCGTATCACTCTGACCGAAGACCCGCTGGCCGCGGTCAAGGGCGTGGACTTCGTGCACACCGACGTGTGGGTATCGATGGGTGAACCGATCGAGGCCTGGGGCGAGCGTATCAAGCTGCTCAAGCCTTACCAGGTGAATGCGCAACTGATGAAGGCCACTGGCAACCCCCGCACCAAGTTCATGCATTGCCTGCCGGCGTTCCACAACTCCGAAACCAAGGTGGGCAAGCAGATTGCCGAACAGTACCCGGACTTGGCCAACGGCATCGAAGTGACCGACGACGTATTCGAGTCGCCCGCTTGCATTGCCTTCGAGCAGGCGGAAAACCGCATGCACACAATCAAGGCGATCCTGGTTTCGACCCTGGCTGACCTCTGAAAGCGGCAAGCAGCAAGCGGCAAGCTGAAAGCAGCTGATCACACCGGCCTGCTTCTGCTTGCGACTTGCGACTTGCAACTTGCAACTTGCAACTTGCCGCTTGCCGCTTGCACCCCCAAGCCCACCTCAAAAGGACATTCCCCATGCGTATCGTTGTTGCATTGGGCGGCAACGCCCTGCTGCGCCGCGGCGAACCCATGACCGCTGACAACCAGCGTGCCAATATCCGCACCGCCGCCGAACAGATCGCCAAGATCCACCCCGGCAACGAGCTGGTCATTGCCCACGGTAACGGCCCGCAGGTCGGCCTGCTGTCGTTGCAGGGCCTTTCCTACAAACCGGACGAGGCTTACCCGCTGGACGTGCTGGGCGCCGAGACCGAGGGCATGATCGGCTATATGATCGAGCAGGAGCTGGGCAACCTGCTGGCCTTCGAAGTGCCGTTCGCGACCTTGCTGACCCAGGTTGAAGTCGACGCCAACGATCCGGCCTTCAAGGACCCGACCAAGTTCATCGGCCCGGTCTACAGCAAAGACGAGGCCGAGCGCCTGGCCAACGAGAAGGGCTGGGTGGTCAAGCCTGACGGCGACAAGTACCGACGCGTGGTGGCCAGCCCGAAACCCAAGCGCATCTTTGAAATCCGCCCGATCAAGTGGCTGCTGGAAAAGAGCAGCATCGTGATTTGCGCGGGCGGCGGCGGCATCCCCACCCTGTACGATGAAAACCACAAGCTCAAAGGGGTGGAGGCGGTCATCGACAAAGACCTGTGCTCGGCGCTGCTGGCAGAGCAACTGGAAGCCGACCTTCTGATCATCGCCACCGACGTGGATGCGGCGTACATTGACTGGGGTAAACCTACGCAGAAAGCCATCGCCCAAGCGCACCCCGACGAACTGCAGCGGCTGGGTTTTGCCGCGGGGTCCATGGGGCCGAAAGTGCAGGCCGCCTGTGATTTTGCCCGCCATACCGGCAAGGTGGCAGTGATCAGTTCGCTGGAAAACATCGAGGAAATTGTCAAAGGCACAGCCGGCACCCGGGTTTCGACCGCGAAGCCGGGGATCAGCTACCGTTGAATGCAATGGGCGGGCCTGCGCGGCCCGTCATTTTCGACCTTCCCAAGGAGCTTTCCATGGCCCAGTACCACCCCGGTCATGTACACATCGAGCGCATTGCGCTGAACAAAGATGACCACAGCTATGACCTGAACATCGAATACGAGGCAGTGTCGGACCCCAAGGAAGGTAGAGGCATTCAGTTCCGCATGCATGGCAGCATCGAAGGCAAGGCAGTCGATGAAGCGTTCTTCCTGCCCAAGGACCAGGCCCTGCCCAGCTTTCTCATGCTGCTGACGCGCAGGGCGCAAGCGTACCTGCCGTCGCCGAAGAAATTCGAAAACCTGAGTTCACCGCACAAGCTCTATGACCATATGTTCGCGGACATTCGCGAAAAATTGGATGTGAAGTCGGGCGACCCGATCAAGCCAGAACACCTGGAGTGATTTTCACAAGTTTGGGGCTGCAAGGCAGCCCCGGCGATGTTGAGGCATACTACCGCCCTCCCCGGCAACCACCCTCTACGTTCCCATGCGCATCCACGTCAGCTTCATCGACCGCGTCGGCATCACTCAGGAAGTGCTAGCCCTGCTCGGTGCCCGCAACCTCAACCTGGACGCCGTGGAGATGGTCCCGCCGAACGTCTACATCGACGCCCCGACGCTCAGCCCCGCGGTGCTCGAAGAGCTGCACGACGCACTGTTCGAAGTGCACGGGGTTCAGTCGGTGGACGTGGTCGACATCCTTCCCGGGCAACGTCGGCACCTGCAACTGGATGCATTGCTGGCAGCGATGAGCGACCCGGTCCTGGCCGTGGACAGCGCCGGCAAGGTGTTGCTGGCCAACCCGGCGCTGATCGAGCTGTGCGGCCGCGAATCGGCCGGGCGCTCGGTGGGCGAGCTGTTCGGCGACGCCGGGCTGCTGCAGGCGCTTCTGGACAACAACTTCCACCTGCCCATGCGCGAGATGCAACTGAACGGCCACAGCCTGCTGCTCGATGCCATGCCCATTACCAACGCCGGTGGCCTGCTGACGCTTTACCCGCCATCGCGCATGGGCGAACGCCTGTCGGCCCTGCACCACGACCACGCCGAGGGCTTCGACGCCCTGCTGGGCGAGTCACCGGCCATCCGTACCCTCAAAGCACGCGCCATGCGCGTTGCCGCGCTCGATGCGCCGCTGCTGGTGCATGGCGAAACCGGCACCGGCAAAGAGCTGGTGGCCCGCGCCTGCCATGCCATCAGCAGCCGCCAGGCGGCACCGTTCCTGGCGCTGAACTGCGCCGCCCTGCCCGAGAGCCTGGCCGAGAGCGAACTGTTCGGCTACGCACCCGGCGCCTTCACCGGCGCGCAACGCGGCGGCAAGCCGGGGCTGATGGAGCTGGCCAACCAGGGTACGGTGTTTCTGGATGAGATCGGCGAAATGTCACCGTACCTGCAGGCCAAGCTGCTGCGCTTCCTCAGTGACGGCAGCTTCCGCCGGGTGGGCGGCGACCGCGAAGTGAAGGTCGATGTGCGCATCATCAGCGCCACCCACCGCGACCTGGAGCGCATGGTGGCCGAAGGCAGCTTCCGCGAAGACCTGTTCTACCGCCTGAATGTGCTCAACCTGCAGGTACCGCCCCTGCGCGACCGCGGCCAGGACATCCTGATGCTGGCGCACTTCTTCATGCAGCAGGCCTGCACGCAGATCCAGCGCCCAGCCTGCCGGTTGACCCCGGCCACCCATTCGGCGCTGCTGGCCAACCCGTGGCCGGGCAACGTGCGCCAACTGCAGAACGTGATTTTCCGTGCGGCGGCCATCTGCGAAAGCAACCTGGTGGACATCGATGACCTGGACATCGCCGGCACCTCGGTGGCGCGCGGGCAAGATGGCGAAGTGGCCAGCCTGGAGCAAGCCGTGGGCGATTTCGAGCGTGAGCTGCTGCAACGTCTGTACGCCAGCTACCCCTCCACCCGGCAACTGGCTGCGCGCTTGCACACTTCGCACACCGCCATTGCCCAGCGCTTGCGTAAATATGGAATACCCGGCAAAGGCTGATAGTCGTTGCAATAACTCGGTAGTTGTTCAGACCTTTCCTACGCGCGTGAAAGATACTCTCCCACATATGCCTCGTAGAATGGTGACGGTGTATTGCCACTTGTCATCCCACTGATCCGCCCAAGTGCGGAGCGTGGTTCGCTACTGGATATAACGAGAGCACCTGATGTTTCAACTCGATTTTTACGGGACACTTGTAGCCGCCTCTCTCGTCCTGTTATTGGGGCGCGGGCTGGTTGCACGGATTGGTTTGTTGCGCGTCTACAATATTCCGGAACCCGTTGCCGGTGGCCTGGTCGTCGCCTTTGCCCTGCTGGCGTTGCGCAGTTTCGATGTGCAGGTGCAGTTCGATACCTCACTGCAAACACCCTTGATGCTGGCCTTCTTCGCCACCATCGGCTTGAGCGCAGACTTTGCCAGCCTGAAAAAAGGCGGCCGTGTGGTGGTGGTCTTCCTGCTGGTGGTCACCAGCCTGTTGCTGGTGCAGAACGCCATGGGCATCGGCCTGGCCTCGGCATTGGGGCTGGACCCATTGATGGGCCTGCTGGCCGGTTCGATCACCCTGTCCGGCGGCCACGGCACCGGCGCCGCCTGGGGCGCCACGTTCAGCGAAAAGTTCGGACTGGCCTCGGCTGCGGAACTGGCGATGGCCTCGGCCACCTTCGGGCTGGTGCTGGGCGGCCTGATCGGCGGGCCGGTTGCCCGGCTGCTGATCAAGCGGGTGAAAACGCCGGGGGCCGATGAGGAACTGCCGCAACTGCCCCAGGGTTTCGAGCGGCCTGACAAAGAGCGCCCGATAACATCGTTTTCATTTGTAGAAACACTGGCGCTGATTGCGGTAAGCCTGCTTGCCGGTTCTTTGCTCAATGGCGCACTCAAAGGAACTGCATTCGAACTGCCGACGTTTGTGTGTGTGCTGTTCGTGGGTGTATTGCTGCGCAATGGGCTATCCGCATTCGGCTTCTACCGTGTGTTCGAACGGGAAGTTTCGGTACTGGGCAATGTCAGTTTGTCGCTGTTCCTGGCCATTGCCTTGATGTCGCTCAAACTATGGGACCTGGCAGCGCTGGCCTTGCCGTTCTTCGCATTATTGGCCGCACAGACACTGGTCATGGCGCTGTTCGCAATTTTCGTGACGTTCCGGGTGATGGGTCGCAATTACGATGCAGCGGTATTGGCTGCCGGCCATTGCGGATTTGGTCTGGGGGCCACGCCCACTGCCATTGCCAACATGCAGGCAGTGACCCAGCGCTACGGCGCTTCGAACATTGCCTTTCTGGTGGTGCCCATGGTGGGGGCGTTCTTCATCGACATCATCAATGTCATCGTGATCAAACTCTATCTGGCACTGCCGCTGTTCATGGCAGGTTGATGCCATTTACCGTACCTGTGGCGTCGCCCGACTATGGGGTTGGCAGTAACGTGCCAAACAGGCGTCGCGGCACTGTAACGCTTTGATTACACCGTATGGAAAACGCTACATCGGTGTACGCATGCGGTTACACAAGGGTTTGATAGAGAAACGCTTTTTCAACCCGCGTGCGATGTAGCGTTTTCGTTCCACCGCCAAAAATCGAGCGCCTCAATAAAAATTTAACTTATTGTTTTATAAGCCTTTTTTGAAATTGGCCGCATTATTGCTATGGGAATCCCGACCCAAGAGCGCGGGCACACCGCGCCCAACGCCCGAGGATTCCGCATGAGCGAGTTGCGTTTCACCGAAGATCACGAATGGCTGCGCGTCGAAGCCGATGGCAGTGTCACCGTGGGCATCACCGCCTTCGCCCAGAACGCCCTTGGCGATGTGGTGTTCGTGCAACTGCCCGAGTTGCAGCAGTACGAGAAAGGCAGCGAAGCATCCACCGTCGAGTCGGTGAAAGCTGCCAGCGGCGTGTACATGCCCCTGACCGGCGAGGTGGTTGCAGTCAACGCACAGCTCGACTCAAGCCCGGAGCTGGTCAACGAAGACCCGATGGGCGAAGGCTGGTTCTTCCGCTTCACCCCGGCCAACATCAGCGAAGTCAGCGCCCTGCTCGACCAGGACGCCTATGACCGCCTGATCAAAGCCAACGCTGAAGCCTGAGGACTGCGCCATGACCATCAACCTCAGCACCGCCAACGAATTCATCGCCCGGCACATTGGCCCGCGCACCGCCGACGAGCAGGCCATGCTCGCCGCCCTCGGTTTCGAATCGCTGGACGCCATGACCGCGGCGGTCATCCCCGACAGCATCAAGGGCACCAGCGTGCTCGGCGCGCACGACGGCCAGAGTGAAGCCGACGCGCTGGCAGCACTCAAGGCCATCGCCGGCAAGAACCAGCTGTTCAGGAGCTTCATCGGCCAGGGCTACTACAACACCCATACCCCGGCCCCCATCCTGCGCAACCTGCTGGAAAACCCGGCCTGGTACACCGCCTACACGCCCTACCAGCCGGAAATATCCCAGGGCCGCCTGGAAGCGTTGCTGAACTTCCAGACCCTGATCAGCGACCTCACCGGCCTGCCGATCGCCAACGCTTCGCTGCTCGACGAAGCGACCGCCGCAGCCGAGGCCATGACCTTCTGCAAGCGCCTGTCGAAGAACAAGGCCAGCCACAGCTTCTTCGCGTCGGTGCACTGCCACCCGCAAACCCTGGACGTACTGCGCACCCGCGCCGAGCCGTTGGGCATCGACGTGGTGGTCGGCGACGAACGCGAGCTGGGCGATGCCAGTGCCTTCTTCGGCGCGCTGCTGCAATACCCGGCCAGCAATGGCGAGGTGTTCGACTACCGTGAAGTGGTGCAGCGCTTCCATGCCGCCAACGCGCTGGTCGCCGTGGCAGCCGACCTGCTGGCCCTGACCCTGCTGACCCCACCGGGTGAGTTCGATGCCGACGTGGCCATCGGCAGCGCCCAGCGCTTTGGCGTGCCCCTGGGCTTCGGCGGCCCACACGCGGCTTACTTCGCCACCCGTGACGCCTTCAAGCGCGACATGCCAGGCCGGCTGGTCGGCGTGTCGATCGATCGCTTCGGCAAGACCGCCCTGCGCCTGGCCATGCAAACCCGCGAGCAGCACATCCGCCGCGAGAAGGCCACCAGCAACATTTGCACCGCCCAGGTGCTGCTGGCCAATATCGCCAGCATGTACGCCGTGTACCACGGCCCGGCCGGCCTCAAGCGCATCGCCGAGCGCACCCAGGCGCTGACCGCGGTTCTGGCAGCCGGCCTGAACCGCCTGGGCCTGCAAGTGGTCGGTGCAACAGCCTTCGACACCTTGACCCTGGCCACCGGCACCGCCACTGCCAACCTGCATGAGCAGGCCCGCGCCCAAGGTATCAACCTGCGCCAGGTCGACGCCGCCCACCTGGGCCTGTCGCTGGACGAGACCAGCACCCAGGCTGACGTGCAGGCCCTGTGGCAACTGTTCGCCGGCAACCAGCCCCTGCCAGACTTCGCCGCGCTGGCTGCCAGCACCGGTTCGCTGCTGCCCGCGGCCCTGCTGCGCCAGTCGGCCATCCTCGAACACCCGGTATTCAACCGCTACCACAGCGAAACCGAGCTGATGCGCTACCTGCGCCGCCTGGCCGACAAGGACCTGGCGCTGGACCGCAGCATGATCCCGCTGGGCTCCTGCACCATGAAGCTGAACGCAGCCAGCGAAATGATCCCGGTGACCTGGGCCGAGTTCGGCAACCTGCACCCCTTTGCGCCGGCCGAGCAAAGCCAGGGCTACCTGCAGATGACCACCGAGCTGGAAGCAATGTTGTGCGCTGCTACCGGCTATGATGCCGTGTCGCTGCAGCCCAACGCCGGCTCGCAGGGCGAGTACGCTGGGTTGCTGGCCATACGTGCCTACCACCGCAGCCGTGGCGAAAGCCACCGCGACATCTGCCTGATTCCCTCGTCGGCCCACGGCACCAACCCCGCTACCGCCAACATGGCCGGCATGCGGGTGGTGGTTACCGCCTGTGACGCCCGCGGCAACGTCGATGTCGAGGACCTGCGCGCCAAAGCCATCGAACACCGCGAGCGCCTGGCCGCGATCATGATCACCTACCCATCGACCCACGGCGTGTTCGAAGAAGCGATCGGCGAAATCTGCGCGATCATTCACGACAACGGTGGCCAGGTGTACATCGACGGCGCCAACATGAACGCCATGGTCGGCCTGTGCGCGCCGGGCAAGTTCGGCGGCGACGTGTCGCACCTGAACCTGCACAAGACCTTCTGCATTCCGCACGGTGGCGGCGGCCCGGGGGTGGGCCCGATTGGCGTCAAGTCGCACCTGGCGCCGTTCCTGCCCGGCCATGCGCAGTTGCAAAATACCCAGGGTGCGGTGTGCGCCGCGCCGTTCGGCAGCGCCAGCATTCTGCCGATCACCTGGATGTACATCCGCATGATGGGCGGTGCCGGCCTCAAGCGTGCGTCGCAGATGGCGATCCTCAACGCCAACTACATCGCCCGCCGCCTGGAAGAGCACTATCCTGTCCTGTATAGCGGCGGCAATGGCCTGGTAGCACACGAATGCATCCTCGACCTGCGCCCACTGAAGGACACCAGCGGCATCAGCGTCGACGACGTGGCCAAGCGCCTGATCGACTTCGGCTTCCACGCCCCGACCATGTCCTTCCCGGTGGCCGGCACGCTGATGATCGAACCGACCGAAAGCGAGTCCAAGGAAGAACTGGACCGCTTCTGCAACGCCATGATCCAGATCCGCGCAGAAATCCGCGCGGTCGAGGACGGTAGCCTGGACAAAGACGACAACCCGCTGAAAAACGCCCCGCATACCGCGGCCGAGCTGGTTGGCGAATGGGCGCACGGTTACAGCCGCGAGCAGGCGGTGTACCCGCTGCCTGGCCTGGTGGAAGGCAAGTACTGGCCACCGGTCGGCCGCGTCGACAACGTATTCGGCGACCGTAACCTGGTGTGCGCCTGCCCGTCGATCGAGAGCTATCAGGACGCCTGATCCGGCTCGCCGGCTCCCACAAGGGCTCCACTGCCTGCAAGGGTTGTGCTGCACCTGTAAGAAGCCTGCTCTCACAGGAACGTCGTACCTGTGGGCGCTGGCTTGCCGGCGATCGAGTGCGCAGCACTCGCCTTTTCTTTCTGGAGGGAACGAGCAATGGCTTTGAGCGTCTTCGACCTGTTCAAGATCGGCATCGGCCCCTCCAGTTCCCACACCGTCGGCCCGATGCGCGCCGCTGCGCGGTTTGCCGAAGGGCTGCGCCGTGATGGCCTGCTGGCCAAAACGGCCAGCGTCAAGGCCGAGCTGTATGGCTCACTGGGTGCCACCGGCAAAGGCCACGGCAGTGACAAGGCTGTGTTGCTCGGCCTTGAAGGCGAACAGCCGGACACCCTCGATACCGACAGCATCCCCGCCCGCCTGCAGGCGATCCGCAGCAGTGGCAAGCTCAAGCTGCTGGGCGAGCACACCATTGCCTTCAATGAAAAGCAGCACCTGGCAATGATCCGCAAGCCACTGGACTACCACCCCAACGGCATGATCTTCCGCGCATTCGACAACGCCGGCCTTCAAATCCGCAGCCGCGAGTACTACTCGGTGGGCGGCGGCTTCGTGGTTGACGAAGCCGCCGCCGGCCACGACCGCATTGTCGAGGACAGCACCGCCCTGGCCTACCCGTTCACCACCGCCAAACAGCTGCTTGGCCACTGCACCACACACAACCTGGCGGTCAGCCAGGTAATGCTGGCCAACGAGCAGGCCTGGCGCCCAGAGGCAGAAACCCGCGCCGGGCTGCTGCGCATCTGGCAAGTGATGCAGGACTGCGTCGAAGCCGGCTGCCAGCATGAGGGCATTCTGCCGGGTGGGCTCAAGGTCAGGCGCCGGGCACCGGCACTGTACCGCCAGCTCAGCCGGCACCCGGAGGCCAGCCTGCGCGATGCCCTGTCGGTACTGGACTGGGTGAACCTGTATGCGCTGGCTGTGAACGAGGAAAACGCCTATGGCGGGCGGGTGGTCACCGCGCCCACCAATGGCGCCGCCGGTATCGTCCCCGCGGTGCTGCACTACTACATGCGCTTCGTGCCCGGTGCCAGCGAAGACGGGGTGGTGCGTTTTCTGCTCACGGCTGCGGCCATCGGCATCCTGTACAAGGAAAACGCCTCCATCTCCGGTGCCGAGGTGGGCTGCCAGGGCGAAGTCGGGGTGGCCTGCTCGATGGCTGCAGGGGCGCTGTGCGAGGTGATGGGCGGCAGTGTGCAGCAAGTGGAGAACGCCGCCGAAATCGGCATGGAACACAACCTGGGACTGACCTGCGACCCCATTGGCGGGCTGGTCCAGGTGCCCTGCATCGAGCGCAACGCCATGGGCTCGGTAAAGGCGATCAATGCGGTGCGCATGGCCTTGCGCGGCGACGGGCAGCACTACGTGTCGCTCGACAAGGTCATCCGCACCATGCGCCAGACCGGCGCCGACATGAAAAGCAAATACAAAGAGACCGCCCGTGGCGGCCTGGCCGTCAACATCATCGAGTGTTGACCCACTAACGAAAGCAAGGAGTCACCGATGTCCGAAACACTGCTCAAGACCCCACTGCATGCCTTGCACCTGGAGCTGGGGGCGCGCATGGTGCCGTTCGCGGGCTATGACATGCCGGTGCAGTACCCGCTGGGCGTCCTCAAGGAGCACCTGCATACCCGTGAACAGGCCGGCCTGTTCGATGTGTCGCACATGGGCCAGATCATCCTGCACGGTGCCAACGCTGCCAAAGCCCTTGAAAGCCTGGTGCCGGTAGACATCATCGACCTGCCAGTGGGCATGCAGCGCTATGCCATGTTCACCGATGCGCAAGGCGGCATTCTTGACGACCTGATGGTCGCCAACCTGGGCGACGACAAGCTGTTCCTGGTGGTCAACGCGGCCTGCAAGGCGCAGGACCTGGCTCACCTGCAAGCGCAGATCGGCAACGCCTGCGACGTGCAGCCGCTGTTCGAGGCGCGTGCGCTGCTGGCCCTGCAGGGCCCGGCGGCAGCGCATGTACTCGCGCGGCTGGCGCCGGAAGTGGCCAACATGACCTTCATGCAGTTGCGGGAGGTAAAACTGCTGGGCGAAGACTGCTTCGTCAGCCGCTCGGGCTACACCGGCGAAGATGGCTACGAGATCTCGGTGCCGGCCGGCGCTGCCGAAGCCTTGGCCCGCCGCCTGCTGGCCGAACCGGAAGTACAGCCGATCGGGCTGGGTGCCCGTGATTCGCTGCGCCTGGAAGCCGGCCTGTGCCTGTATGGCCACGACATGAACAGCGAAACCACCCCAGTCGAGGCCAGCTTGCTGTGGGCGGTTTCCAAGGTGCGCCGCGCCGACGGCCAGCGTGCGGGTGGGTTCCCGGGCGCCGAGGCCATCTTTACCCAGCAGCGCGACGGTGTGGCACGCAAACGTGTCGGCCTGTTGCCGCAAGAGCGAACGCCTGTACGCGAAGGCGCGGACATTGTCGATGCCAACGATAAACTGGTCGGCAAAGTGTGCAGCGGCGGTTTTGGCCCGACACTTGGGGCGCCCGTTGCAATGGGTTATATCGATAGTGAACATGCGGCAATCGACACCGCGCTATTTGCCGTGGTGCGTGGCAAGAAGGTGGCCTTGAAAGTCAGCAAAATGCCTTTCGTGGCGCAACGTTACTACCGTGGGTGAATCGGCTTTGTAAAGGTTGCGGGCAGGCGTGGCATATTCGTTTCCGAAACCTGCCCGGTAACTTTTGAACATGGCGCCAGGCCAGCCACCATGCCGTTTGCACGATGGTGATCGGTGCGTGAAAAAAGGCCGTTTTTCCGCGTGGCCGAGGGCTTGTTTTTCGCTCGGGAGTTGGCGTAGAGTCATTCCACTGTGTTTGCATGGGTCGCAATAGTTCGTGACCTGGGCCAGTAGCCAAGCGTTGCTACAACCCGTTCGACGTCTCTTACTTTCCTGCAACCCAGCCCAGTAATCTTTCGCTTACACAACGTGCGAAAGTAACTGTCATCAAAATTCGAGCTCCATAGGAAATAAGACAATGGCTGAACGTCAGAACGGTACCGTCAAGTGGTTCAATGACGAAAAAGGTTACGGTTTCATCACCCCAGAAAGCGGTCCGGATCTGTTCGTGCACTTCCGCGCAATCGAAGGCAACGGCTTCAAGAGCCTGAAAGAAGGCCAAAAGGTCACTTTCGAGGCCGTGCAGGGCCAGAAAGGCATGCAAGCGGATAAAGTCCAGGTTGCAAGCTAAGCCGAACCCGACTGCAAAAGCCCCTGCCAAGTGCAGGGGCTTTTTTTTGCCCGTAGAATAGCGGCTTCATCTTCTGGAGCCGTTTTGCATGTCCAAGCCTTTGCTCACACCCCAGGGTGATTTTCCGCCGGTCGGCCTGGGCCGACGCCTGGCGGCGATGTTCTACGACTTCCTGTTGTGCACCGCGCTGCTGATCGTGACCGCTGGGGCCTACAAGATGATCCAGATGGCGATCATTGGCGAAGCCCGCATGCGCGAGCTGACCGAGGCAGGCGCACTGGACGGCGACCCGTTGCTGTCCACGGTGCTGCTGTTCGCCTTGTTCGGCTTTTTCGCCAAGTTCTGGACCCACGGCGGGCAGACGCTGGGCATGCAGGTGTGGGGCGTACGGGTACAGAACGCAGATGGTTCGGCGATCAGCCTGTGGCAGGCACTGCTGCGCTTTGTGGTGTCGATCGCGTCGTGGTTGTGCCTGGGGCTGGGTTTCTTCTGGGCGCTGATCGACAAACGCAAGCGGGGCTGGCATGACATCTATTCCGAAAGCCAGTTGGTGCGTGTGCCGAAACAGAAGAAATAGAAAGCCCCAATGAAAAAGCCGACCTAGGGTTAATGCCTGTCAGTTAAGTAATTTGGGGTCGCTTTGCGACCCTTCGCGGGCACGCCCGCTCCCACAGGGGATCGCGCATTTCTTGAGTTCAGCGCCAAACCTGTGGGAGCGGGCGTGCCCGCGAAGGGCTGCAAAGCAGCCCCAGTAACGCTTAACAGACAAGCATTATCTCCAGCTCAAGCCATTACCCCGCCCGGCGCAGCAACCACACACCGGCCAGGGCACAAATGCCCGCCGGGATGACCACCGCCAGCAAGGGCGGGAAGCCGAACACCTGGCTCGAAGGGCCGAGCAGGTCCTGGCCGATGCGGAATACGAAGCCCACCAGCACGCCAGTGAACACCCGCTGGCCCAAGGTCACCGAGCGCAGCGGGCCGAAGATGAATGAAATGGCCATCAACACCAGTGCCGCAGTCACCATCGGCTGCAGGACCTTGGTCCAGAACGCCAGCCAGTAACGGGCGTTGTTCAGGCCCTGGTCGGACAGGTAGTGGATGTAGTCCCACAGGCCGGTGATCGACAGCGACTCCGGCGCCAGGATCACGGTGTTCAGCAGTTGCGGAGTCAGCGACACGTCCCAGCGCTCGGTGGGGGCCTTCACCACCTCGGTGTGGTCCCCGCGGAAGAAGGTCGTGCTGACGTCGCTGAGCAACCAGTGATCGTCGGTGTACTGGGCACGCCGGGCAAAGCTCGACGTCTGGATCTTGCGCTCGCTGTCGAAGCGGTAGCGGGTCACGCCGAGCAACAGGCCGTTGGGCTGTACGGCGTTGATGTGCACAAACTCCTCGCCCTGGCGATGCCACATGCCACGCTTGGAGCTCTGCGCCTCGCCCCCACCCTGGGCCAGCGAGCGGTCAGCCTGGGCCTTGTTCTCGGTGACCGGCGCCACGTATTCGCCAATCAGCAGGCCGACCAGCATCAGCACCAGCATGGGCTTCATCACCGCCCAGACGATACGCCCGATGGACACACCGGCCGCACGCATGATGGTCAGTTCGCTGCTGCTGGCCAGGCTGCCCAGGCCAATCAGGCAGCCGATCAGCGCAGCCATGGGCAGCATTTCGTACAGCCGCCGTGGCGCGGTGAGCAAGACGTAGTAACCGGCTTGCATCACCGTGTAGGTGTCGCTCAGGTCGCCCATCTCATCGATGAACGCGAACAACGAGGCCAGGCCGAGGATGATCCCCAGCACTGCCAGGATGGCCAGCAGCACGCTCTGGCCGATGTAGCGGTCGAGCTTAGCCATGGGCCACCTCCGCACGGCGGGCGGCACGCTTGAGGCGCAATGGCTCCCAGTACATCAGGCCAAGGCCGATGAGCAGGAACAGCCCGTGCACCCACCACATGCCCAAGGCAATCGGCAACTTGCCCTTCTCCAGGGCGCCACGTACGGAAATCAGCATTGTCAGGTAGGCCATGTACAGAAGAATCGCCGGCAGCAACTTGAGGAAGCGGCCCTGGCGCGGGTTGACCCGCGACAGCGGCACCGCCAGCAGGGTCACCACGAAGACCAGGATCGGCAATGACAGCCGCCATTGCAGTTCGGCGCGTTCGCGCAGGTCGGTCTTGCCGAACAGGTCGAGGGTCGGAATGGCCTCGCGCTCGGTCACTTCCTCGGCCACTTCCGGCTTGGGCAGCAACACGCCATAGGTGTCGTACTTGATGGCCCGGTAGTCGGCCTGGCCGGGGTTACCGTCGTAGCGGTAACCGTTTTCCAGCACCAGGTAACGGTTGCCATCGGCCTGGATCTCCTGGTGGCCCTTTTCCGCCACCAGCACCGACGGCGCACGGTCCTTGGTCTTGTCCTGATTGAAGCGTTTCTCGGAGATGAACACGCCACCGAGCTTGACGCGGTCGTCCGACAGTTGCTCGGTGTAGGTGACCCGCGAGCCGTCACGCAGCATCTGAAAACGGCCTGGCACCAAGGTGTCGAACTCGGTCAGGGTGTCCTGCTGGGCGATGATCTGCTGCACCTGGGCCACGCCCAGTGGCGCCAGGCTCAGGCTCAGCCAGGCCACCAGCAGCGCCACCAGTGCAGCCGGCGCCATGGTCATGCCCAGCAGGCGCTGCTGGCTCATGCCAGTGGCCGAGAGCACGGTCATTTCGCTTTCCAGGTACAGGCGGCCGTACGCCAGCAGAATGCCGAGGAACAGCCCCAAGGGCAGGATCAGCTGCAGGAAACCCGGCAGGCGGAAACCCATGATCAGGAACAATACGCCCGGGTCGAGCACGCCCTGGGCGGCCTGGGCCAGGTACTTGATGAAGCGCCCACTCATGATGATCACCAGCAGCACGGCGCTGACGGCGCTCAAGGTCACCAGGACCTCGCGGGACAGATAACGAAAGACGATCAAACCAGACACTCCTGGGTTGTCAGGGTGGACTGCCATGCAATGGCGCCAAACAATGACTTAGTACATCCAAGACCAATGCCGGTTCGCCAAAGGCGAACCTCCATGTAAAGTGCGCGCATTATCCTGTGATTGGCTGCGCCTGTCACTTGGCGGCGCGTGAAGGCGCATAACGGGGTTGTCAGCACGCGGGCGGCAGGCTCAAACTGGCAGCTTTTCCGCTGGCGCGCGACGACGCGGCCAGGCCCGTCCAGAGCGCTGCAATGTACAGCGCCATTTGTATCGATCATTCGGGGACCCTGACATGGAACTGGTTGTAAAAAGCGTAGCTGCTGCATCGGTAAAAACCGCCACCCTGGTCATTGCAGTCGGTGAAAATCGCAAACTTGGCGCGGTGGCCAAGGCCGTCGACCAGGCCACCGAGGGTGCCATCAGCGCGGTACTCAAACGCGGTGACCTGGCCGGCAAACCGGGCCAGACCTTGCTGCTGCACAACCTTCCGGGCCTCAAGGCCGAACGCGTCCTGCTGGTCGGCAGTGGCAAGGACGAAGCCCTGGGCGACCGCGCCTGGCGCAAGCTGGTCGCCAGCGTCGCCGGTGTGCTCAAGGGGCTCAACGGCGCCGATGCCGTGCTGGCCCTGGACGATATCGCCGTCAGCAACCGCGATGCCCATTACGGCAAGTACCGCCTGCTGGCCGAAACCCTGCAGGACGGCGAATACGTGTTCGACCGCTTCAAGAGCCAGAAGGTCGAGCCGCGCGCACTGAAAAAAGTCACCCTGCTGGCAGACAAGGCCGGCCAGGCCGACGTCGAGCGCGCGGTGAAGCACGCCAGCGCCATCGCCACCGGCATGGCGTTCACCCGCGACCTGGGCAATCTGCCACCTAACCTGTGCCACCCGAGCTTCCTTGCCGAGCAGGCCAAGGACCTGGGCAAGGCGCACAAGGCACTGAAGGTCGAAGTGCTCGACGAGAAGAAAATCAAGGACCTGGGCATGGGCGCCTTCTACGCCGTGGGCCAGGGCAGCGACCAGCCGCCACGCCTGATCGTGCTCAACTACCAGGGCGGCAAGAAGGCCGACAAGCCCTTCGTGCTGGTAGGTAAAGGCATCACTTTCGACACCGGCGGCATCAGCCTGAAACCCGGCGCCGGCATGGACGAAATGAAGTACGACATGTGCGGTGCCGCCAGCGTCATGGGCACCCTGCGTGCGGTGCTGGAACTGCAACTGCCCATCAACCTGGTCTGCCTGCTGGCCTGCGCCGAGAACATGCCAAGTGGCGGCGCCACCCGCCCGGGTGACATCGTCACCACCATGAGCGGCCAGACCGTGGAAATCCTCAACACCGACGCCGAAGGCCGCCTGGTGCTGTGCGATACCCTGACCTACGCCGAGCGTTTCAAGCCACAGGCGGTGATCGACGTCGCTACCCTGACAGGCGCCTGCATCGTCGCCCTGGGCAGCCACACCTCCGGCCTGATGGGCAACAACGACGACCTGGTCGGGCAATTGCTCGACGCGGGCAAGCGCGCAGACGACCGCGCCTGGCAACTGCCGCTGTTCGACGAGTACCAGGAACAACTGGACAGCCCGTTCGCCGACATGGGCAACATCGGCGGGCCGAAGGCCGGCACCATTACCGCAGGCTGCTTCCTGTCGCGTTTCGCCAAGGCCTATAACTGGGCGCACATGGACATCGCCGGTACGGCGTGGGTCAGCGGCGGCAAGGACAAGGGCGCCACGGGTCGCCCGGTGCCGCTGCTGACCCAGTACCTGCTGGACCGCGCTGGCGCCTGAGGCCATGACGCCGGTGGTGCCTGGCGCGCCACCGGCCGGCCATACCGACCATGAGCAAAGTCGACTTCTATATTCTGCCTACCGACTCGCTGTCGGCGCGGCTCGATTTCGCCTGCAAACTGTGTGAAAAGGCCTGGCGCCTTGGCCACCGGGTCTACCTGCATTGCCAGGATGCCGAGCAACGCGACGAACTGGACCTGCGCCTGTGGCGCTTCAAGGGCGAAGCCTTCGTGCCCCACGACCTGGCCGAGGTGCATGCCGACGCCGGCGTGGCCCTGGGCCTGGCGGAACACGCCGGTGACCATCACGACCTGCTGATCAACCTGGGCGCCAGCGTGCCGGGCTTTGTCGGCCAGTTCGAGCGGGTGGCGGAAATCGTCGTCGAGGCGCCCGACATTCGCCAATCGGCGCGAGAGCGATTCCGTTTCTACCGTGAACAGGGCTATGCTCTGCAAGACCACCGCTTACAGCGACTTTGACGACGATGGACAAGCACTCCCCCCTGCCCGACTCGGCTCACCTGCTCGACGACCTTGAGTCGATCCGCCAGTTGCTCGGCGATGCCGACCTGCAACCCCCCCTGCTGACCGAAACGGTCGAGCAACTTCCGTTGTTGCCGGACGCGCCGGTTACCGAGGCGGCTGCGCCCGAGGAAGACCCGCAGACGCGCCGCCAGGACACCCTGCTGCACCTGGAGAGTGAGCTGCGCGCCGCGGCGCAGATGATCATGCAGGACGTGATCAACGACTTCACCCCGCATATCGAGAACGAAATCAAGCGCCGGCTGGATGCGCGCATCGAGCGGTTGATCAAGCGTTCCGAGTAAAACCGCACATCGGTGTGCCTGCTTCGCGGGCATGCCCGCTCCTACAGGGACCTCAATGCCTGTGGTGGGCTTGTGGCAGCAGGCAACACAGTTCCGACAGTTGTCAGCAGCTTGTCGCCTGCGGCCCCCAGCTTGGTTATACTTCCCGGCTTTCCCGAATAAATGCACAGGGTCCCGCCGCGCATGGATAAGACCTACCAGCCGCACGCCATCGAAACTTCCTGGTACAACACCTGGGAGTCCGAGAACTATTTCGCTCCACAAGGTGCAGGCGAGTCCTACACCATCATGATCCCGCCGCCGAACGTCACCGGCAGCCTGCACATGGGCCACGGCTTCAACAACGCGATCATGGATGCCCTGATCCGTTTCCGCCGCATGCAAGGCCGCGACACCCTGTGGCAGCCAGGCACCGACCACGCCGGTATCGCCACCCAGATGCTGGTCGAGCGCCAACTCGAGGCCAAGGGCCAGAACCGCCATGATCTGGGCCGCGAGAAGTTCCTGGAGAAGGTCTGGGAATGGAAGGATCAGTCCGGCGGCAATATCAGCCGGCAAATCCGCCGCCTGGGCTCGTCGGTCGACTGGAGCCGCGAGCGCTTCACCATGGACGACGGCCTGTCCGAAGCGGTCAAGGAAGCCTTCGTGCGCCTGCACGAAGATGGCCTGATCTACCGCGGCAAGCGCCTGGTCAACTGGGACACCAAGCTGCACACGGCCATCTCCGACCTTGAAGTGGAAAACCACGACGAAAAAGGCCACCTGTGGAACCTGCGCTACCCGCTGGCCGATGGCGCCAAGACCGCCGAAGGCGAGGGTTACCTGGTGGTTGCCACTACTCGCCCGGAAACCCTGCTGGGCGACGCCGCCGTGGCGGTCAACCCGAATGACGAACGCTACCAGGCACTGATCGGCAAGTACGTCGAGCTGCCGCTGGTGGGCCGCCGCATTCCGATCATCGCCGACGACTACTGCGACCCGGCGTTCGGCACCGGCTGCGTGAAGATCACCCCGGCCCACGACTTCAACGACTATGAAGTCGGCAAGCGGCACAACCTGCCGCTGCTGAACATCTTCGACAAGAATGCCGTCGTGCTGGCCAACGCCCAGGCCTTCAACCTCGACGGCAGCGTCAACGAGCAGGTCGACACCCAGTTGCCGGCGCAGTACGCCAACCTCGACCGCTTCGTGGCGCGCAAACAGATCGTGGCCGACCTGGACGCCCAGGGCCTGCTGGTCAGCATCGACGACCACGCCCTGAAAGTGCCGAAAGGCGACCGTTCCGGTACCGTGATCGAGCCCTGGCTGACCGACCAGTGGTACGTGTCCACCAAGCCGCTGGCAGAGCCTGCCATTGCTGCCGTAGAAGACGGCCGCATCCAGTTCGTGCCCAAACAGTACGAGAACATGTACTTCTCGTGGATGCGCGACATCCAGGACTGGTGCATCAGCCGCCAGCTGTGGTGGGGCCACCGCATTCCGGCGTGGTACGACGAGGCCGGCCAGGTCTACGTTGGCCGCAACGAACAGGAAGTGCGCGCCAAGCACCAACTGAGCGCCGATGTGGTGCTGCGCCAGGACGACGACGTGCTCGACACCTGGTTCAGCTCGGGCCTGTGGACCTTCTCTACCCTGGGCTGGCCGGAGCAGACCGAATTCCTCAAGAAGTTCCACTCCACCGACGTACTGGTGACGGGCTTCGACATCATCTTCTTCTGGGTTGCGCGCATGATCATGCTGACCATGCACCTGATCAAGAACGAGGACGGCACCCCGCAGGTTCCATTCAAGACCGTGTACGTGCATGGCTTGGTGCGTGATGGCCAGGGCCAGAAGATGTCCAAGTCCAAGGGCAACGTGCTGGACCCGCTGGACATCGTCGACGGCATCACCCTCGACGCCCTGCTGGAAAAACGCACCAGCGGCATGATGCAGCCCAAGCTGGCCGAGAAAATCGCCAAGCAGACCAAGGCCGAATTCCCCGAAGGCATCGCCAGCTACGGCACCGACGCCTTGCGCTTCACCTTCTGCTCGCTGGCTTCCACAGGCCGCGACATCAAGTTCGACATGGGCCGCGTCGAAGGCTATCGCAACTTCTGCAACAAGATCTGGAACGCTGCCCGCTACGTGCTGGACAAGGGCGAGGATTGTGGCCAGAACGGCGAGGCCTATGAGCTGTCCCTGGCTGACCGCTGGATCATTTCGCAGCTGCAGCGCACCGAAGCCGAAGTGACCCGCCAGCTGGAGCAGTTCCGCTTCGACCTGGCCAGCCAGGCGCTGTACGAGTTCATCTGGAACCAGTACTGCGACTGGTACCTGGAGCTGTCCAAGCCTGTGCTGTGGGACGAAAATGCCCCGGTCGAGCGCGCCCGCGGCACCCGCCGCACCCTGGTGCGCGTGCTGGAAGTGGCGCTGCGCCTGGCACACCCGTTCATGCCGTTCATCACCGAGGAAATCTGGCAGCGCATCGCACCGCTGGCCGGTATCGAAGGCAAGACCATCATGCTGCAGCCATGGCCGGTGGCCAATGAAAGCCGCATCGATGCTGCCGCCGAAGGTGATATCGAATGGCTGAAAGAGCTGATGGTCGGCCTGCGCAACATCCGCGCCGAAATGAACATTGGCCCGGGCAAGCCGCTGCCGCTGTTCCTGAAGAACGCCAACGCCGACGACCAGCGCCGCCTGCAAGAGAACGAAGCCTTGCTGAAGAAGCTGGCCAAGGTCGAATCGTTCACCGTGCTGAGCGATGCCGAAGAGGCACCGCTGTCGGCTACTGCGCTGGTGGGTGACCTGCAAGTGCTGGTACCGATGGCCGGGCTGATCGACAAGGATGCCGAGCTGGCGCGCCTGAACAAGGAAATTCAGCGCCTGCAGGGCGAAGTGGCACGCGTGGGTGGCAAGCTGTCCAACGCTGCCTTCGTCGACAAGGCCCCGCCTGCGGTGATCGAGAAGGAGCGCGCCAAGCTGGCCGAGTCCGAACAGGCCCTGGCCAACTTCACCGAGCAGCACGCGCGCATTGCAGCGCTGTGACAACCTGATAGACCGCTGGGGCCGTTGTGCGGCCCTTTCGCGACACAAGGCCGCCCCTACAGGACGGTGCCGGTTTCACAGGCGCCGCTATCCTTTAGGGGCGGCCTTGTGTCGCGATAGGGCTGCACAGCAGCCCCAAGGCCTGCAACACCGGACCCCGCCATGACCGACAAACCTACCCTGCACCCGCGCAACCGGCACCAGGGGCGCTACGACTTCCCCAGCCTGATCAAGGCCCACCCTGACCTGGCCCGCTTTACCATTACCAACCCCCACGGCAAACCCAGCATCGACTTCGCCAACCCAGAAGCCGTAAGGGTATTCAACCGTGCCCTGCTCAAGGCCCAATACGGCATCCAGCACTGGGATATCCCCGCCGACTACCTGTGCCCGCCCATTCCCGGCCGCGCCGACTACATCCACGTAGCCGCGGACTTGCTGGCCACGGACAACGCGGGGGAAATTCCCAAGGGCGCCCAGGTACGCGCGCTGGACATCGGCGTGGGTGCCAACTGCATTTACCCGCTGCTGGGCCACAGCGACTACCGCTGGCGCTTTCTCGGCTCGGATATCGACCCGGTAGCGCTGGCCTCGGCCAAGGCCATCGTCCAGGCCAACGGCCTGGGCAAGGCCATTGCCCTGCGCCAGCAGGCGAACCGGGGCCATATCCTCACCGGTCTGTTGCAGCCAGAGGAGCGTTTCGACCTGACCCTGTGCAACCCACCCTTCCACGCCTCCCGCGACGAAGCCACCCGCGGTAGCCAACGCAAGTGGAAAAACCTGGGCAAGCAGGACCCCAAACGCAAGCTGCCGCTGCTGAACTTTGGTGGCCAGAACAATGAATTGTGGTGCGAGGGTGGCGAAATCCGCTTTGTCACCCAACTGGTGAGCGAAAGCGTGCAGTACGCCGGAAGCGTGTTGTGGTTCACCAGCCTGGTGTCAAAGGCCAGCAACCTGCCGGGCATAGAGGCTGCACTGAAGAAGGCCGGTGCCAAGGTCGTACGTGTCGTCGAAATGGGCCAGGGCCAGAAGCAGAGCCGCATGGTTGCCTGGAGCTTCCACGACGAAGCGGCACGCCAGGGCTGGTACGCCCAGGGCCGATCACAGGCATGAAAAAACCGCGCCCGGGCAAGCCGGGCGCGGTTTCGTCAAAGCAGCAACAATTACTTGTTGATAGCGTCGGTCAGCACTTTGGCTGGCACGAACTTGACGACTTTCTTGGCAGCGATTTCGATGGCAGCGCCAGTCGAAGGGTTGCGGCCAGTGCGGGCAGGACGCTCCGAGACTTTCAGCTTGCCGATACCTGGCAGGGTGATTTCAGCGCCGTTTTCCAGCTGGTCAGCAACGATCTGGCCCAGTTGCTCCAGTGCGTTCTTGGCGGTGGCTTTCGGCGCGGCGATCGACTCGGCGATGTCGGCAATCAGTTGGTCTTTGGTCAATGCCATGGTGGTGTTCCTTCCCTATCAAATTCGATGGTTATGCAGCGAACGACGACGTTATCGGGCCAGCCCCTTGTAGTGGAGGGCCGCGCCAATTGGGTATGTAGATACTTAAATCGGCGTTTGGTTCGACACGACGGCAGCACGCTGCCAGCAATGCGCCACGCGTGGGGCGCAAGACCGCGCAAAGCTACCACAGGAGTGGATAAATATCCGCAGCGCACTTCGATTAAATGCAGGTTTTTCAGGGGTTTTGGCTTAAAACGTACAAAAATGAACAAAAAACGAACAACCGGCATTTCGGCCAACATCCGGCCACTGCACCACTGGGTGTCTGGGTTAAACTTGGCGACTTTTGCAGCCCGCCGAGAATTTCATGCCTATCCGTCATTGCATCGTTCACCTGATCGACAAGAAGCCTGATGGCAGCCCCGCCGTGCTGCACGCCCGCGATAGCGAACTGGCGGCTTCCGACGCCATCGAAAACCTGCTGGCAGACCTGAACGACAGCTACAACGCCAAGCAAGGCAAGGCCTGGGGCTTCTTCCACGGCGAGTCGGGGGCCTACCCGCTCAGCGGCTGGCTGAAGCAGTACCTGGAAGGCGACACAGACTTTACCGCCTTCAGCCGCCAGGCCGTGGAACACCTGCAGAAGCTGATGGAGGAGTCCAACCTGTCCACCGGCGGTCACGTGCTGTTTGCCCATTACCAACAGGGCATGACCGAATACCTGGCCATCGCCCTGCTGCACCACAGTGAAGGCGTGGCGGTGAATGCCGAACTCGACGTCACCCCATCCCGTCACCTTGACCTTGGCCAGTTGCACCTGGCGGCGCGCATCAACCTGTCCGAGTGGAAGAACAACCAGAACTCCAAGCAGTACATCTCGTTCATCAAGGGCAAGAACGGCAAGAAAGTCTCGGACTATTTCCGCGATTTCATTGGCTGCCAGGAAGGTGTCGACGGCCCGGGTGAAACCCGCACCCTGCTCAAGGCTTTCAGCGACTTCGTCGAGAGCGAAGACTTGCCGGAAGCATCCGCCCGCGAAAAGACCCAGACGTTGGTCGAGTACGCCACTACCCAGACCAAACTGGGTGAACCGGTGACGCTGGAAGAGCTGTCCAGCCTGATCGACGAAGACCGGCCCAAGGCGTTTTACGACCATATCCGCAACAAGGACTACGGCTTGTCGCCGGAGATTCCGGCGGATAAACGCACCCTCAACCAGTTCCGTCGCTTTACCGGGCGTGCCGAAGGGCTGTCGATCAGCTTCGAGGCGCACCTGCTGGGCGACAAGGTGGAGTATGACGAGGCCGCCGGCACCCTGATCATCAAGGGGCTGCCGACCACCCTGGTGGACCAGCTGAAGCGACGCAAGGACTGACGGCCCATGGGCCGCGCGACCTGCTCCTGCAAGCATCGCGACCTCTTGTAGGAGCGGCCTTGCGTCGCGATGGGCCGCAAAGCGGCCCCAGCACCCTCAAGCCGAACCCATCAGATAAGCCGCCACCAAAGCCTCTTTCGCCGACTTGCGCAGCCGTTTCACCAACCGCTCCTGGCGCAATGCCTCGCCCTTGTCCGGCCATTGCTCGACATACACCAGCGCCTGTGCCGGGCTGGTCTTGAAGTACCGTGCCCCCCGCCCTTTCTGATGGGCCAGAAAACGCCGCTGCGGGTCATCACTGACCCCGCAATACAACGAACCGTTGGCCGCCCTGACCAGGTAGACATACCAAGGCTTGCCAACGCTTGCGGGGGCAGCTTCACACACCCTGGGCCTGCTGGAACGCGCGCAACCCTTTGAAGGCCTGTGCGCGAACCTTGTTCTGCACCAGCGGCGACCAACCCAGCAATACCCCTGGCATGCCCAACGCCTGCCGCGACCAGCGCCACAGGTCGAACGTATCGTCGTGCTGGCAGATCAAGCCATCGCGGATGATGAAGCGTGCCTGGATATCATTGACCACCACCCGCCCCGTCTGGCTGAACAGGTAGGTCGCCACCCAGTGTGCGGCACCGCTGCGCTCGTCGGCGCGTACGCTGTCGAAGGTGAGGGTGAAGTCTTTGGCGCGCGTGGTCAGCATGCGCCACATGTCGCCCGCGTCCTTGCCACGCAGCGTACCGAAAACTGGGTCGCTGAAAACGATATCGTCGCTGTAGCAGGCGATCATTGCCTCGGCGTCCAGGCGCTGGAAGGCCTGGTAGAAGCGCGTAATCAAATCGCGGTGGGCGTCACACATGGGGGCTGGTCCATCCTGGGGTCGAAAGCAGCACGATAATCTGACCCGGTTGCTTATGCCAGCTTCCGCCGCAGCATCTTCAGCGGCTGTGAGATCGAGCGCCGCCCGCGCGGCGCAATCGCGAGCTGCGCTCGCTCCTACGTTTGTTTCGGGCCAATTATTCCTGTGGGATTCGCGCGCGAACGCCTTGGTGCATGCCTCAATATCGCGCCGTACAAACAAGGCGGCCGCGCGCGCCTGTCACAGGGGTTACTGGCCCGAAACAAACGTAGGAGCGAGCGCAGCTCGCGATTGCGCCGCGCGGGCGGCGCTCGCTCTAACAGGCGCTGCCATACCTTGTGGCAAACACCTGTCAGCCCTAAGGCGATCCCTGTGGGAGCTGGCTTGCCGGCGACAGGGCCGGTGCTGCCCAGCACAGATTCAGACTTTTTCGCTGGTCACCTGCACATGCAAAGCCCGCCCGGCCCCCAACCCGAAGACGATGGCGCCGACGCCAAGCACAGCGAAGATCCAGCCCACGGCCGCCCAGCCGCCCGTCAGGTCATGCACCAACCCCACCGCGAACGGCCCCATCGACGCCAGGGTATAACCCACGCCTTGGGCCATGCTCGACAGGTTGGCCGCCACGTGGGCGTCCTTCGAGCGCAACACGATCAAGGTCAGCGCCAGGGCAAATGTACCACCCTGCCCCAGGCCCAGCACCACGGCCCAGCCCCACAGCCCGGAAAGCGGGGCATACAGGCAACCGAACAGGCCCGCCAGAGTGGTCAGCATGACCACCACGATTGCCAGCCGCTGGTCCTTGCCGCGAGTGGCCAGCCACGGCGCGCTCAGCGAACTCAGCAACTGCACGATGACCGACCCGGAAAGGACCAGGCCGGCCTGGGTCGGGCTCAGGCCACGACCGATCAGGATCGACGGCAGCCAGCCAAACACGATGTAGGCCAGCGACGACTGCAGGCCCATGTACAGGGTCACCTGCCAGGCCAACGGGTCACGCCAGAGGCCACGCACGCGGTATGCCACCTTGTGCAGGCCGTGCCCCTGGCGGGCTTGTGGCAGCCAGACCAGCATGGCCAGCAGCGCCGGGAGCACCCAGAAGCCCAGGCCCAACGCCCAGCTGCCACCGAAATGGCTGGCCAAGGGCACGGTGGCACCCGCCGCCATGGCCGCGCCCAGGCACAAGGCCATGGTGTACACCCCGGTCAGCGTGCCTGCGTGCTGGGGGAAGTCGCGCTTGACGATACCGGGCAACAACACCCCGATGATGCCGATGCTGGCGCCAGCCATCAGGCTGCCTAGAAACACCCCCGCCACGCCCAAACTGCTGCGCACGACAATGCCCAACGCCAGGGTGAGCAGAATGCCGACGATCACCCGCTCACTGCCAAAGCGCCTTGCCAGCATCGGTGCCAGCGGCGCAAACAGCCCCAGGCACAACACCGGCAAGGTGGTCAGCAAACCGGCTTGCGAAGCGTTCAGCCCCAGGCTTTCGGACACCTGGCCCAACACGGGCGCCATGCTCGACAGCGCCGGGCGCAGGTTCAGCGCCACCAGCACCAGGCCGAGCAACAGCAGCCACGGCCGACGTAATTGCACCGGCTGCTGTTGGATTTGCTCGTCGTCGGCCTCGGCGTCGATCAGCAGTTCATCGAGGTCACGCGCGTGCGGTGGGGTGTTGCGGGGTAGGGACTCAGCCATGGTGTTCTCGGGGTCAGGATTCGATGAGGGTACGGCTCAGGCGCTTGGCCCGGTCCGCATCACGCTGTTCGATGGCGTCGAGGATCTGCCCATGCAGATCGAACGTGGCCTGGCAGCGCGGCACGGTCGCCATGCTGTGCTGCAGCGCCGCCGCGACCACGCCGGAGAAATAGCGGTAAAGCTCGCTGAGGGCGGGGTTGTGGGCGGCATCGACCAGCCGCTGGTGAAACACCAGGTCGCACCTTATGTAGTGATCGACATCACCATGAAAATGCCCGGCGCTGCCGGCCAGCGCTTCGCGCAGCCCTTGCAGGTCTGCATCGGTGCGCCGCAGCGCGGCCAGGCCAATCGCCTCCGCCTCGAGAATGTGGCGGGTTTCACGGGCCTGCTCGGCGGTACAGCGGGCCATGGCCTGCATCGCCAGCAACGGGTCCTGCGAAGTACGCAGGTAGCTGCCGTCGCCTTGGCGTACTTCGACCAGGCCGCTGAAGGCCAGCACGCGCATGGCTTCGCGCACGGTGTTACGGCTGATGCCCAGTTGCAGGGCCAGTTCCGGCTCGGTCGGCAGGCGCTGGCCTATCTGCCAGTCACCCTGTGCGATGCGCTCACGCAGTTGCTCAACGGCCTGCTCGACGAGGGAGCGCTTGATCAATAACGACATCGATACATCCAGTCATCGGACGAATTAGGGCTAGCCATAAGCGCTGAATCAACAGGCTGCAACGCTTCACAGAATTGTTTTTGAGTAGGCACCAAGCGCCGCGCGGGCGGCGCTCGGTGTGACAGGCACTAAAAAGGGCCCAGTCAGTTCAAGGCATCCAGCAGCGCCTGGTTCATCTCCGGGGTGCCAATGGTGATCCGCAGGAACTGGGCGATACGTGCCTGCTTGAAGTGGCGCACGATGACGCCCTGCTCGCGCAAGCGCGCTGCCAACTCGGCGGCATCCTGTTGCGGGTGGCGCGCGAAAATGAAGTTGGCCGCCGACGGCAGCACTTCGAAGCCCTTGGCCTGTAGCTGGCCAACCAACGCCTCGCGGCTGTCGATCACCTTGCGGCAGGTTTGCTCGAAGTACTCTCGGTCCTCGAAAGCCGCGGCAGCGCCAACAATGGCCGCACGGTCCAGCGGGTAGGAGTTGAAGCTGTTCTTGATGCGCTCCAATGCCTCGATCAGGTCCGGGTGCCCCACGGCCAAGCCGACACGCAGCCCCGCCAACGAGCGCGATTTGGACAAGGTCTGGGTCACCAGCAGGTTGTCGTAGCGGTCGACCAGGCTGATGGCGGTTTCGCCGCCGAAGTCGATGTACGCTTCATCCACCACCACCACCGAGTCACGGTTGGCCTGCAGCAGTTGCTCTACCGCCTGCAGTGGCATCAGGCAACCCGTAGGCGCGTTAGGGTTGGGGAAGATGATCCCGGCATTGGGCTTGTTGTAGTCCTCGATACGGATCTGGAACTGCTCGTCCAGGGCTACCTGCTCGAACGCGATGCCGTAGAGACCACAGTACACCGGGTAGAAGCTGTAGCTGATATCGGGGAACAACAACGGTGCATCGTGCTGGAACAGGCCGTGGAAGATGTGCGCCAGCACCTCGTCCGAACCATTGCCGACAAACACTTGCGCCGGGGTAACGCCGTAATACTCGGCCACCGCCTGCTTCAGGCGGTCACCGTTAGGATCGGGGTACAGGCGCAGGTTGTCGTTCAGCTCCGCGCGCATGGCCTCCAGCGCCTTGGGCGACGGGCCGTAGGGGTTCTCGTTGGTGTTCAGCTTGACCAGCCGCGCCAGTTTGGGCTGCTCGCCCGGCACGTAAGGCACCAGGTCCTTGACGAAGGGGCTCCAGAATCGGCTCATGTTCAGTTCCCCTTCTGTTGGGTCAGGATGCGGTATTCAGCGCTTCGGGCGTGCGCGGTCAGCGATTCGCCACGGGCCAGCACGGAGGCAGTCTGGCCCAGTTCGGACGCGCCTTGCTCGGAGCAGAAGATGATCGACGACCGCTTCTGGAAGTCGTACACACCCAACGGCGACGAGAAGCGTGCAGTGCCGGAGGTTGGCAACACGTGGTTGGGGCCGGCGCAGTAATCACCCAGTGCTTCGCTGGTGTGGCGGCCCATGAAGATCGCCCCGGCGTGGCGAATGTGCGGCAGCCAGGCCTGCGGGTCGGCCACCGACAGCTCCAGGTGCTCGGGGGCAATGCGGTTGGCCACGTCCATGGCCTGCTGCATGTCTTTTACCTGGATCAATGCACCACGGCCGTTGACCGACTTCTGGATGATTTGCGCACGCTCCATGGTCGGCAGCAGCTTGTCGATACTGGCAGCGACACGGTCGAGGAAGGCGGCATCCGGGCTGACCAGAATGGCCTGTGCGTCTTCGTCGTGTTCGGCCTGGGAGAACAGGTCCATGGCGATCCAGTCCGGGTCGGTCTGACCGTCGCACACCACCAGGATTTCCGAAGGCCCGGCGATCATGTCGATGCCCACCTGGCCAAATACATGGCGCTTGGCAGTGGCGACGTAGATGTTGCCCGGGCCGACGATCTTGTCGACCTGTGGCACGCTTTCGGTGCCATAGGCCAGTGCCGCGACCGCCTGGGCGCCACCGACAGTGAACACGCGGTCGACACCAGCGATGCAGGCAGCGGCCAGCACCAGCTCGTTGACCTCACCGCGCGGGGTCGGCACCACCATCACCACTTCGGCCACGCCGGCCACCTTGGCCGGGATGGCATTCATCAGCACCGACGAGGGGTACGAGGCCTTGCCGCCGGGCACATACAGGCCGGCCCGATCCAGCGGGGTAACCTTCTGCCCCAGTACGGTGCCGTCGGCTTCGGTGTACTGCCAGGAATCCTGCTTCTGCCGCTCATGGTAGATGCGCACACGTTCGGCGGCCTTTTCCAGGGCCTGGCGCTGTACGGGGGTGATACGGGTCAGCGCCAGCTCCAGGCGCTCGCGATCGAGGATCAGGTCATCGATCGATGTGGCCTGAACGCCATCGAAACGCTGGGTGAACTCCACCAGCGCTGCGTCGCCACGCTCGCGCACGGCCTTGATGATGTCCAGCACGCGCTGGTTGACCGCGTCATCGGACACACTTTCCCAGCTCAGCAGATGATCCAGATGTCGGGCGAAATCCGGATCAGCAGCGTTGAGACGGGCAATTGCAGTGGACACGGTCATGGCGAGGGCCTCGATGATTAGCGAATGCTCAGGCGCCCTAGGCTACCAGTCCATCCGCGCGGGCACCCGAGAAAAGTGGCTATGACGCGGATAGATGGGCGCGGCAGCAACGGCCGCGCGCAATCGGTAGGGAATTAACCGCGGTGTCGCGATTCGACCGCCGCGCGCAGCGTGTCGATAAGGCTCTGGATGCGGGCGTGCTGCATCTTCATGGAGGCCTTGTTGACCACCAGGCGCGAGCTGATCGTGGCGATCATTTCCTGGGGCTCCAGGCCATTGGCCCGCAGGGTGTTGCCGGTATCCACCACGTCGATGATCTTGTCGGCGAGGTTGATCAGCGGTGCCAGCTCCATCGAGCCGTACAGCTTGATGATGTCGACCTGGCGGCCCTGTTCGGCGTAGTAACGCTTGGCGACGTTGACGAACTTGGTGGCCACGCGCAGGCGGCCCTTGGGCTCAGGGGCGCCGACCACGCCTGCGGTCATCAGCTTGCAGCGGGCAATCTGCAGGTCCAGTGGCTCGTACAGGCCCTGGCCGCCGTACTCCATCAGCACGTCCTTGCCGGCCACACCCAGGTCGGCAGCACCATGCTCGACATAGGTCGGCACGTCGGTAGCACGCACGATCAGCAGGCGTACGTCGTCCTGCGTGGTAGGGATGATCAGTTTGCGGCTCTTGTCCGGGTTCTCGGTCGGCACGATGCCGGCCTCGGCCAGCAACGGCAAGGTATCGTCGAGAATACGGCCTTTGGAAAGCGCGATGGTCAACATTGGAACGTCGGTCCTTAAGCGGCTACTGCTGGCCAGGTCAGGGACCTGGCCGCTTTCAATTCGAACGGTGCGTCCTTGCACCAGAGGGCGATCAGCCCGGTACGCGGCGGATTTTCGCGCCGAGCATCTGCAGTTTTTCTTCGATGCACTCGTAGCCACGGTCAATGTGGTAGATGCGGTCGATCAGCGTGTCACCTTCGGCCACCAGCGCCGAGAGCACCAGGCTGGCCGACGCGCGCAGGTCGGTGGCCATGACCGGGGCGCCTTTGAGGGCCGGTACACCGGTAACGATCGCGGTGTTGCCTTCGACCTGGATCTGCGCCCCCATGCGGTGCATTTCGTACACGTGCATGAAACGGTTTTCGAAGATGGTTTCGATGACGGCACCGGTGCCTTCGGCAATGGCGTTCAGCGAGATGAACTGCGCCTGCATGTCGGTGGGGAACGCCGGGTACGGCGCAGTACGCAGGTTCACGGCTTTTGGCCGCTTGCCCTGCATGTCGAGCTCGATCCAGTCTTCACCGGTGGTGATCTCGGCGCCGGCTTCCTTGAGCTTTTCCAGCACGGCCTCAAGGATGGTCGGGTCGGTATCCTTGACCTTGACGCGGCCACCGGTCACGGCAGCGGCAACCAGGTAGGTACCGGTCTCGATACGGTCCGGCATCACACGGTAGCTGGCCGACGCCAGGCGCTCGACGCCATCGATGGTGATGGTGTCGGTACCGGCACCTTGCACCTTGCCGCCCATGGCGTTGATGAAGTTGGCCAGGTCGACCACCTCCGGCTCACGCGCAGCGTTCTGCAGCACGCTGCGGCCTTTGGCCAGCGCTGCGGCCATCATGATGTTTTCGGTACCGGTCACGCTGACGGTGTCGAAGAAGAAATGCGCACCGCGCAGGCCGCCCTCAGGCGCCTTGGCCTTGATGTAGCCGGCTTCGACCTCGATCTTCGCACCCATGGCCTCCAGACCACGGATGTGCAGGTCGACCGGGCGCGAACCGATCGCGCAACCGCCAGGCAGTGCCACCTCGGCCTCGCCGAAGCGGGCGACCATCGGGCCCAGCACCAGGATCGAGGCGCGCATGGTCTTGACCAGCTCGTACGGCGCGACCAGGGTCTTGATGGTGCGGGGGTCGATTTCCACCGCCAGCTTTTCGTCGATCACAGGCTCGATGCCCATGCGGCCGAACAGCTCGATCATGGTGGTGATGTCGTGCAGGTGCGGCAGGTTGCCTACGGTGACCGGGCCATCGGCCAGCAGGGTCGCCGCCAGAATCGGCAGGGCCGCGTTCTTCGCACCCGAAATACGGATCTCGCCATCAAGACGAGCGCCGCCAGTAATAATCAGTTTGTCCATTGGAATCTCGCCGCCAAGTTGGCTCAGGTGCGCTCAGCCCAGGCTGCGCTGCTGAAAAATTTCATGGTTACCGCATGGATGCTGCCATTGGCGATCCATGGATTCAGATGAGCATAGATAGCCTGCTGACGTTTGACCGGGCTCAGGCCAGCCAACTCGTCGCTGATCACGTTCAACTGGAAGTTGCAGCCTTCGCCTTCAACTTCGACCCGGGAACCCGGCAATTTCTCTTCAAGGAAGCTTTTAACTTCTACGGCCTGCATGCTCAACCTCAATCGGCGCCCGATGCGCACGGGTCGGCCATCATACAAAAAAGCCCCTCGCCTGCGAAGCCCAACGAGGGCTTCGCTGACCGAGGGGCCGTCATCCGTGCCGGGCCATCAGGTCGCCAGCACTTGATCGAGGTCGTAGACCTCGGCAATTTCCCGCATGTCGTCGGGCATGCCCCGCACCCGACAGGCCTTGCCTGCGGCCTGGGCATCGCGCATGAACGACAGCAGCAACGACAGGCCGACACTGGTGGAGCGCAGCACGCCCGAGCAATCGAGCACCAGTTGCGCATCCCGGCTGGCAGTGATCAGCGCCTTGCCTTGCTTGCGCAACTGCGGCCCGCTGCGATAGTCCAGCACGCCGGACAGGCTCAGCACGCCCGGCTCAGCCATGCTTACCGCGGCCTCACTCATTTCACCGCCTTTTCTGGCGAGTTGTCGGCGGCCTGCTTGGCCTTGGCCACTTCGCCGGCCCAGCCGTCGATGGTCTTGTCCAGGTTGTTGCCGTTGCGCTGCATGGCGTCGGCGAACTGGTCACGGAACAGCTTGCCGATGTTGATGCCGTTGACGATGACGTTACGCACCTTCCACTCGCCACCCAGGTTTTCCAGGGTGTACTGCACCGGGTACACGGCGCCATTGTTGCCGGTAACCTTCATGCCCACCGAAGCGCGCTTGCCATCATCGGCCTTGGCCGGGTCGACGACGATCCCCTGGTTGTTGTACTCCAGCAACGCATTGCCGTAGAACTGGAACAGGCTGCGCTTGAAGTTTTCCTGGAAGCGCTGCATCTGCTCGGGCGTGGCCTTGCGCGAGTACTTGACGGTCATGATGCTGCGGGAAATACCGTCGGCATCGACCACCGGCGCGAGAATCCGGTCAAGGGTGTCGTAGAACGCTTGTGGGTTGGCCTTGTACTGCTCTTTGTTGGCCTTGAGTTCACCCAGCAACTCGGTGGTGGTGCCCTGAACCACGTCATGCGGCGACTGCGCGGCCAAGGTCATCAGGGGGAAAGCCGCCAGCAACACCAGCAGGCCACGTCGCAAGATCGAAATCATGGAAACTCCTCAATTAGCCGGTTGCGCTTCTTTCGGTTCCTTGCCAACGGAGTTGAGCAGGAACTTGCCTATCAGGTCTTCCAGCACCAGGGCAGACTGGGTGTCGTGAATGGTCGAGCCATCCTTGAGCACGTCTTCCTCACCGCCCACGCTGATACCGATGTACTTCTCGCCGAGCAGACCGGCGGTCAGGATCGAGGCAGTGGAGTCGGTCGGCAGGTTGTCCACCGACTTGTCCAGCTGCAGGGTCACCCGACCGGTATAGGAATCACGGTCCAGATCGATGGCGGTGACCTTGCCGATGGTCACGCCCGCCATGGTCACCTTGGCTCTGACCGTCAAACCGGCGATATTGTCGAAATAGGCATAAACTTTATAGGTATCGCTGCTCGGGCTGGCCGACAGCCCGCTGACACGCAGGGCCAGCAGCAGCAGCGCCAGGATCCCGGCCAGCAGGAACAGGCCGACACCGATTTCCAGGGTGCGGTTTTGCATCAGAAATCTCCAAACATCAAGGCGGTCAGAATAAAGTCCAGACCCAGCACTGCCAACGAGGCATAGACCACGGTCTTGGTGGTTGCACGGCTGATCCCTTCTGAAGTGGGCTCACAGTCGTACCCCTGGAATACGGCGATCCAGGTCGCGACGAATGCGAACACCAGGCTCTTGATCAGCCCGTTGAGCACGTCGTCGGTGAACGAAACACTGTTCTGCATGTTGGCCCAGAACGAGCCCTCGTATACGCCCAGCCAGTCCACGGCGACCCACGACCCCCCCCAGATACCGACCACACTGAAGATCAGCGCCAGCAGCGGCAACGAGATGAAACCGGCCCACAAGCGTGGCGCCACGATGTACTTGAGCGGGTCGACGCCGATCATCTCCAGGCTGGACAACTGCTCGGTGGACTTCATGTTGCCGATTTCGGCAGTCAGTGCAGAACCGGCACGGCCCGCGAACAGCAACGCCGTGACCACCGGCCCAAGTTCCCGCAACAGGGTCAGGGCCACCATCTGGCCCACGGCCTGCTCGGAGCCGTACTTGGTGAGGATGCTGTAGCCCTGCAGCGCCAGCACCATGCCGATGAACACCCCGGACACGACGACGATCGCCAGCGACAGCACGCCCACCGAGTACAGCTGCCTGATCAGCAGTTGGAAGCCACCGCCAATGCCGCCGCGCCCGACCAGGGCATGGAACAGGAACAGGCAGGAACGCCCGAGTACCGCCACCACGTCGATGGCCGAGCGGCCCAGCAGCCGGACACGTTCGAGTAAGGATTTTCTGCGCATCAACGCGCCCCCAGCAGGTCGGCGCTGTAGTCAGGCGCAGGGAAATGGAACGGCACCGGGCCATCCGGGTCGCCTTTCATGAACTGGCGGATCCGCGGGTTGTCCGAGCCCATCAGCTCATCGGGGGTACCCTGCCCCAGCACCTGGCCGTCGCCCACCACATAGATGTAGTCGGCGATGCTGGCGGTTTCTGCGAGGTCATGGGACACCACGATGCTGGTAATGCCCAAGGCATCGTTGAGCAGGCGGATCAAGCGCACCAGTACCCCCATGGCAATCGGGTCCTGCCCGACGAACGGCTCGTCGTACATGAGGATCTGCGGGTCCAGGGCGATTGCCCGGGCCAGCGCCACGCGGCGCTTCATGCCACCGGACAGCTCATCGGGCATCAGGTCGATGGCCCCACGAAGCCCCACGGCCTGCAGTTTCATCAACACGATGTCACGGATCATGTCGTCTGCAAGCTGGGTATGCACGCGCAGCGGAAATGCGACGTTCTCGAACACATCGAGGTCGGTGAACAGCGCGCCGCTCTGAAACAGCACGCCCATCTGCTTGCGGGCGTCGAACAGGTCGCTGCGCGACAGCGTCGGCAGGTTCTGCCCGGCGACCCATACCTCACCACTGGCGGGGCGCAGCTGCGCGCCCATCAGGCGAAGCAACGTGGTCTTGCCGCAACCCGATGGCCCCATGATGCCGGTGACCTTGCCGCGCGGGATGCGAATATCGACGTTGCTGAAAATGCTACGCGAACCGCGCTTGAAGGTAACACCCTTCAATTCCACCGCGTAGGCGCTATCCACACTCATCTAGACTCCTTGCTGATGCAGCCTCGTCCTTATGGACGCCAGCCTCCCTGCAGAAGGCACACGCGCCCTTGGCAGGCCGAATAGCGGCGAACTATAGCACCGCTGCCCGCGCGCCCCCAAGGTCATGCATGCCCCGTTCAGCTACGAGACAGGCTGGGGCGCCCGTGACCAGGCAGATGGAAAAGGTGAGGGTTTCGTCGATTGCGGCTATAATCGCCGACTTTTCATCAGGCAGTGCTTTATCGACATGAGCCAATCCAGCGAGCTGATTCAATCCGCACAGCGCACCGTGCGCCTGGAACTCGAGGCCGTAGAGGGCCTGCTGGCGCGCATCGACGAGCATTTCGTCAAAGCCTGCGAACTGATCCTGGCCAGCCAGGGCCGCGTCGTGGTGCTTGGCATGGGCAAGTCCGGGCATATCGGCAACAAAATTGCCGCGACCCTCGCCAGCACCGGCACCCCCGCGTTTTTCGTGCACCCGGCCGAAGCCAGCCATGGCGACATGGGCATGATCACCGGCAACGATATCATCCTGGCGCTGTCCAACTCAGGCAGCACGGCCGAGATCGTCACGTTGCTGCCGCTGATCAAGCGCCTGGGCATCACCCTCATCAGCCTTACCGGCAACCCGGACTCCACCCTGGCCCAGGCAGCAGAGGTGAACCTGGATGCCCGGGTCGCACAGGAGGCCTGCCCGCTGAACCTTGCCCCTACCTCCTCGACCACTGCGGCACTGGTGTTGGGTGACGCGCTGGCCATTGCCCTGCTCGAAGCGCGCGGGTTCACTGCCGAGGACTTTGCCTTTTCGCACCCTGGCGGCGCCTTGGGGCGGCGGCTGCTGCTGAAGGTCGAGCATGTGATGCACAGCGGTGACCAGTTGCCCAAGGTGCTGCGTGGCACGTTGCTCAAGGATGCCCTGCTGGAAATGTCGCGCAAAGGGCTGGGCATGACCGCTGTGCTCGAGGCAGACGGCAAGCTGGCCGGTATCTTCACCGATGGAGACCTGCGCCGCAGCCTGGACCGCAATATCGACGTGCATACCACGTTGATCGACCACGTCATGACCGTGCATGGCAAAACTGCACGGGCCGAAATGCTCGCCGCCGAGGCCCTTAAAATCATGGAAGACAACAAAATCAACGCACTGGTGGTCGTCGACCAGGACGACCGGCCGACAGGTGCCCTGAACATGCACGACCTGTTGCGTGCAGGAGTTATGTGATGAGCCAGAATCTCATGCAACGTGGCCAGGCCATCAAGCTGGCCGTGTTCGATGTCGACGGCGTACTGACCGATGGGCGACTGTACTTTCTCGAAGACGGCAGCGAATTCAAGACCTTCAATACCCTCGACGGCCAGGGCATCAAGATGCTCATGGCGTCGGGCGTGACCACGGCCATCATCAGCGGGCGCAAGACCCCGGTGGTCGAGCGGCGGGCTGCGAACCTGGGTATCGCGCACCTGTTTCAGGGCCGCGAAGACAAATTGGTGGTTCTTGACGGGCTGCTTGCCGAACTCGGCCTAAGCTATGAACAGGTCGCCTACCTGGGCGACGACCTGCCCGACCTGCCGGTGATTCGCCGCGTCGGTCTGGGTATGGCAGTGGCCAACGCCGCGCCCTTCGTTCGCCAGCATGCCCACGGCGTGACCCAGGCGCGCGGCGGCGAAGGCGCTGCCCGCGAGTTCTGCGAACTGATCATGCAGGCCCAGGGCACCCTGGACGCTGCCAACGCCAACTACTTGTAAGGCCGCCCATGTTCAGCAAGAAGGTCCGCAATATTGCGCTGCTGGCGGTGATTGCTGCCGTGCTCGCTGCCATTGGCTACTGGAATGTCAGCCCTGAAAGCTTCCTCGACCAGCCTGTGGCCCAGGTCGACGAAAGCGCCATCGACTACTATGCGATCAACGCCCATAGTGTGCAGTTCTTGCCGGACGGCAAATTGCAGTACGAAATGACCGCCGACAAGGTCGAGCACGTCAAGGCGACCGAAGTTACCCTGGTGACCACGCCCGACCTGCGCCTTTACCGCGGCACCGAATACCCGTGGCATGTTCAGAGCGAGCGCGCCGAGGTCAGCCCGGACGGCAACGAGGTCGAACTGATCAACAAGGTCCGCGTTGCCCGCACCGACGAAAAGCAACGCGACACCATCATCACCAGCTCACGCATGACCGTATTCCCGCAGAAGCAATATGCGCAGACCGAGCAAGCCGTTAGAATCGACGGCGCCGGTGGCACAACCACGGGCAAGGGCATGAAAGCGTATTTGAAAGAAGGCAAGATGGACTTGCTCTCTAACGTAAGAGGACAGTATGAGGCTCGTTAAAACCCTCCCCCTTTTGCTCAGCCTGAGCGCAGCACTGGGAAGCGCGAGCGCCTTCGCCCTGCCGAATGACCGTGACCAGCCAATCCGTATCCAGGCCGACAACGCGCATCTGGACGACAAGCAGGGTGTCGCGACGTACACCGGTGACGTGATCATCACTCAAGGCTCGATGATGATCAAAGGCAATACCGTGACCATGACCCGCGCCGCCAACGGCGACATCGACGTGGTCACTTCGGTTGGCAACCTGGCCTACTTCGAGCAGCAGCAGAGCGCCGCCAAGCCCGACAAGATGAAGGGCTGGGCAGTGACCATCCAATACCAGGCGCAAAAAGACACCGTGATCCTCACCGACCGCGCCAAGGTCGAGAACGAAGGCAACACCACCGAGGGCGAGAAGATCGTCTACAACACCAAGTCGCAGGTGGCTACCGCCGGCCGTGGCGGTAACGTGACCCAGCCACGTCAGCGCATCGACATGGTGATCCAGCCCAAGAAGAAGGCCGAGTAAATGGCAACCCTAAAAGCCCAGCACCTGGCCAAAAGCTACAAGGGGCGCCAGGTCGTACGTGATGTCAGCCTGTCGATCGACAGCGGCCAGATCGTCGGATTGCTCGGCCCGAACGGTGCCGGCAAGACCACCTGCTTCTACATGATCGTCGGCCTGGTCCAGGCCGAGCAGGGTCGTGTCCTGATCGACAACCTCGATGTCAGCCACCAGCCCATGCACGGCCGCGCGCGCGCCGGCATCGGCTACCTGCCGCAGGAAGCCTCGATCTTCCGCAAGCTTTCGGTGGCCGACAACATCATGGCCATCCTCGAGACCCGCAAGGACCTCGACCGCGATGGCCGGCGCAAGGAACTGGAAAGCCTGCTGCAGGAGTTCCACATCAGCCACATCCGCGACAACCTCGGCATGAGCCTGTCCGGTGGCGAACGCCGCCGTGTCGAGATCGCCCGCGCCCTGGCGACCGCGCCCAAGTTCATCCTGCTGGACGAACCCTTCGCCGGCGTGGACCCGATCTCGGTCGGTGACATCAAGCAGATCATCCACCACCTCAAGGCCAAGGGTATCGGTGTGCTGATCACGGACCACAACGTGCGCGAAACCCTGGATATCTGCGAGACCGCCTACATCGTCAACGATGGCCGGCTGATCGCCGAAGGCGACGCCGAAACCATCCTGGCCAACGAACTGGTCAAAGAGGTTTACCTGGGCCACGAGTTCCGGCTCTGACCCACCCCTGCCTGGGGTACTGGCAACCTGCCCTGAAGCCGGGGTTAAAATTGTTACGTACTCTAGGCAAACGCTACGATTTAAGGCATAAAACTTGCTTGATCTGGCGCCCCGGCGCCCTCGTGTAGTGGATGGCGCATGCGCGCCGGCGAACAAGGTATTAAGCCCCAGCCATGAAACCATCGCTCGTCCTAAAAATGGGCCAGCAACTGACGATGACACCGCAGTTGCAACAGGCCATCCGCCTGCTCCAGCTTTCCACCCTGGACCTCCAACAGGAAATCCAGGAGGCGCTGGAGTCGAACCCGATGCTCGAACGCCAGGAAGACGGCGAAGACTTCGACAACAGCGACCCGATGGCCGACAACGCCGAGAACAAGCCGGCCGCCGACGTTCAGGACAACAGCTTCCAGGAAAGCACGGTCAGTGCCGACAACCTCGAAGACGGTGAATGGAGCGAGCGTATCCCCAACGAGCTGCCGGTCGACACCGCCTGGGAAGACATCTACCAGACCAGCGCCAGCAGCCTTCCGAGCAACGATGACGACGAGTGGGACTTCACCACGCGGACATCGGCCGGCGAAAGCCTGCAAAGCCACCTGCTGTGGCAACTGAACCTGGCGCCGATGTCGGATACCGACCGCCTGATCGCCGTGACCCTGATCGACTGCATCAACGGCCAGGGCTACCTGGAAGACACCCTCGAAGAAATCTGCGCTGGCTTCGACCCGGAGCTGGATATCGAGCTAGACGAAGTCGAAGCGGTGCTGCACCGCATTCAGCAGTTCGAACCGGCAGGCGTCGCGGCACGCACCCTTGGCGAGTGCCTGTTGCTGCAACTGCGCCAACTGCCTGCCAGCACGCCGTGGCTGAACGAGGCGAAACGGCTGGTCTGCGATTTCATCGACTTGCTCGGCAGCCGCGACTACAGCCAGCTCATGCGGCGCATGAAAATCAAGGAAGACGAACTGCGCCAGGTGATCGAACTGGTGCAAAGCCTCAACCCGCGCCCGGGTTCGCAGATCGAGTCCAGCGAGCCCGAGTACGTGGTACCGGACGTAATCGTGCGCAAGGACAGCGACCGCTGGCTGGTGGAACTAAACCAGGAAGCCATCCCGCGCCTGCGCGTGAACGCTCAATACGCCGGCTTCGTGCGCCGCGCCGACACCAGTGCCGACAACACCTTCATGCGCAACCAGCTGCAGGAGGCGCGCTGGTTCATCAAGAGCCTGCAAAGCCGCAACGAAACCCTGATGAAAGTCGCCACGCAGATCGTCGAGCATCAGCGCGGCTTCCTCGATCATGGCGACGAAGCGATGAAACCGCTGGTGCTGCATGACATTGCAGAAGCGGTGGGCATGCACGAGTCGACCATTTCCCGGGTGACCACGCAGAAATACATGCACACGCCCCGCGGCATCTACGAACTGAAATACTTTTTCTCCAGCCACGTCAGCACCTCCGAAGGCGGAGAATGCTCGTCTACAGCGATCCGCGCGATCATCAAGAAACTGGTTGCAGCGGAAAATCAGAAAAAGCCATTGAGTGACAGCAAGATCGCTGGTTTACTGGAGGCACAAGGCATCCAGGTGGCCCGCCGCACCGTCGCCAAGTACCGCGAGTCTCTCGGCATCGCACCGTCGAGTGAGCGCAAGCGACTGATGTAGCCCCTGAGATCTGCCATAGCGTTTGCGGGGCAGGTGCAAAACCTGCCTCTTTATGCACGGGCAACAAAGGAGAAGCTGTATGCAAGTCAATATCAGTGGACAGCATGTAGAAGTCACCCAGCCACTGCGCGATTACGTGCTGGAAAAGCTCGCCCGCGTGGAAAGTCACTTCGACAAGATCACCAACGTGCAGGTCATCATGAAGGTCGAGAAGCTGCAGCAGAAGGTCGAGGCGACCCTGCAGATTCCCGGCGGCGAAGTGGTAGCAAACGCCGAACACGAAGATATGTATGCAGCGATCGATGCCTTGGCCGACAAGCTCGACCGCCAACTGAAAAAACACAAGGAAAAACAGCAAAGCCTGCTGCAAGGTGCAGCTGCCCGCTGATCCCCCTCATCCATGATCCGACTTGAAACCATCCTGACCCCCGGCCGTTCCCTCGTGAACGTGCCGGGCGGCAGTAAGAAGCGCGCCCTGGAAAAGGTCGCCACCATCATCGCCGAACAAGTGCCGGAACTGGAGATGCAAGTCGTCTTCGAAAAGCTGGTCGCGCGGGAAAAACTCGGTTCAACCGGTTTCGGCAATGGCATCGCCATTCCGCACTGCCGGCTTGAAGGCTGCTCCGCGCCAGTCAGCGCCCTGCTGCACCTGGAAGCACCCATCGATTACGATGCCATCGATGGCGCGCCGGTAGACTTGCTGTTCGTCCTGCTGGTCCCTGAAGCCGCCACCGATGCCCACCTGGAACTGCTGCGCCAGATCGCCAGCATGCTCGACCGCAAGGACGTGCGTGATCGCCTGCGTTCGGCCACCAGCAACGAGGCCTTGTACCAGGTTGTCCTGGACGTACAGAACGAGCACTGAACATGCGCCTGATCATCGTCAGCGGCCGGTCTGGCTCCGGCAAGAGCACCGCCCTCGATGTCCTGGAAGACAACGGTTTCTATTGCATTGACAACCTGCCCGCCGGGCTGCTGCCGCAGCTCGCGGAAAATGCACTGATCAACACCGAACTGCTGCAGCCGAAAGTGGCAGTGTCGATCGACGCCCGCAACCTGCCCAGCCACCTGTCGCGCTTCCCCGAGCTGCTAGCCGACGCCCGTGCCCGCCACATCCAGTGCGATGTGCTGTACCTGGATGCCGATGAAGATACCCTGCTCAAGCGGTTTTCAGAAACCCGCCGCCGCCACCCGCTGACCAACGCCGACCGCTCGCTGGCAGAGGCCATCCGCGTGGAGAGCGAACTGCTGGGGCCGATTGCCGACCTGGCCGACCTGAAGATCGACACCACCAGCCTGAACCTCTACCAGTTGCGTGACACGATCAAGTTGCGCCTGCTCAACAAGCCCGAGCCTGGTACCGCATTCCTGGTCGAGTCATTCGGCTTCAAACGCGGCATGCCGGTCGATGCCGATCTGGTGTTCGACGTACGCTGCCTGCCCAACCCCTACTGGAAGCCCGAATTGCGTGAGCACTCCGGCCTGGAACAGCCGGTGATCGACTACCTGGCCGCGCAGCCAGACGTCGAGGACATGTTCAACGATATTTCCAGCTACCTGCTCAAGTGGCTACCCCGCTTCGCAGCCAGTAACCGTGCCTACGTGACCATTGCCATTGGCTGCACCGGCGGCCACCATCGTTCGGTGTACATCACCGAACGCCTCGGCCAGTTGCTGCAACAGTCCCTGAAAAACGTCCAGGTCCGCCACCGCGACCTCTAGCCCAAGGATCCGCCCCACGATGCCCGCCCGCGAAATCACCATCATCAACAAGCTGGGCCTGCATGCCCGGGCGGCAGCGAAGTTCGTCGGCGTGGCCGGCCGCTTTCCCTGCCAGGTGCGGGTCGGCCGCGCGCCGGACAAACTGGTAGACGGCAAAAGCATCATGGCCGTGATGATGCTGGCGGCTGGCAAGGGTACCCAGGTGCACCTGCATACCGAGGGTGAGCAGGACAACGATGCCATGGACGCGCTGGTCGAGTTGATCAACAACTACTTCGACGAAGGCGAGTAAGCCTCCAAGCCCTGCACCGCGCCCACAGTGTGCACCCCTTCAACCTGACCAAAGATCAGGACAGCGCGGTATCCATCACCATCATCAGGCAAAAGCCGATGCACAGCCCCAGGCTGGCCAGGCGGTGATGGCCGTTGCTGCGCGATTCGGGGATGACTTCCTGGGTTACCACCAGCAGCATCGCGCCGGCTGCGCAGGCGAGCCCCAGGGGCAGCAGCAATTCGGCGACATTCACCAGCCAGGCACAGATCACCGCAGCCACAGGCTCGACCAACCCCGAAGCCGCGCCGATCATGAACGCCTTGAAGCGCGGCATGCCCGCCCCTGCCAACACCAGGGCAATCACCAGCCCCTCGGGCACATCCTGCAACGCGATGCCCATGGCCAGGCTGTCTGCGTCAGCCATGCCACCCCCGGCTGACACACCAATCGCCATGCCTTCGGGAATGTTGTGGGCAATGATGGCAATGACGAATAGCCAGATTCGCGCGGCGATCACCGGCTGCTGCGCACTGCCAACCAGCGCTTGCGGCGAGGCGTTGGAGACCTTGAGGTCGATAAGGAACAGGCACAACGCGCCGAACATCAAGCCGAAGCTGATCAAGCCACCCGCACCCCATGGGCTGAAGCCGATGGCCTGGGCCGCATCCAGCCCGGGCATGATCAATGAAAATGCCGTAGCCGCCAGCATGACCCCGGCGCCGAAGCCCAGCAAGGTGTCGGCCAACGCCACCGGCATGTTACGAATGACCAGCACCGGTACTGCGCCCAGCGCCGTGCCCAGCGCACACAAAGCGCCGCCCTCCAGGGCGCGCAGCATGCGCGGCGCCAAGTCCAGCCAGGCAAGACCGCGCGCCGCCAGCAGCGCGGTACCCGCCAGCAACAGCAAGGCACCCAGCGCCTGGCGAAACAGGCGCACACTGCTGACCGACATGACCTCTGAGCGCATACCGGTTCGACTCACTTCAGGGCTTCGAGATAGCGGTGTTGCACTTGCGCCCAGTCGATGACGTTGTAGAAGGCACCAATGTATTCCGGGCGGCGGTTCTGGTATTTCAGGTAATACGCATGCTCCCACACGTCCAACCCGAGAATCGGCGTGTTGCCATGCATCAGTGGGCTGTCCTGGTTGCCGCTGCTTTCCACGACCAGGGTTTTCTGCGGCGTTACGCTGAGCCAGGCCCAGCCGCTGCCGAAGCGGGTCAGGGCGGCCTTGGTGAAGGCTTCCTTGAACGCGTCGAAACCGCCCAGTTGCGTGGTGATGGCTTGTGCCAGCTCGCCCGTGGGCTCACCCCCGCCCTGCGGCGACATCACGGTCCAGAACAGGCTGTGGTTGGCGTGACCGCCACCGTGGTTGGTCACGGCGCCACGCAGCTGCTCCGGCAAGTCCCCGACCGCAGCGACCAGTTTTTCGACTGGCCACTCAGCCCACTCGGTGCCTTCGACGGCGGCGTTGAGGCCATTGACGTAAGTCTGGTGGTGCCTGGTGTGGTGGATCTCCATGGTCTGCGCGTCGATGTGCGGCTCCAGCGCGTCGTAGGCGTAAGGCAAAGCAGGCAAGGTATGGGGCATGTCAGTGAATTCCGTAGGCTTGAGTACTGGGTACCACGCCGGCCGGGGCAGCGAGTTCGCTGGCCCCGATGTTGTGGCGGTTGAGCAGGCGTTCGGTACGCGGGTACTGGCCGTACTCCGCGATGAAACCGAGCAGTTCGGTGTAGGTACGCCCACTGTGGCGCAGGGCTGCGTCCCGCAGCGCCTGTGGCAAGCGGGCTTGCTGGCTGGCCTGTAGCAGCCACTGGTGCGCGGCACAGAGGTAATCGGCACTTTCATGCGGCTGGTTCAGGCGCAGGTGCAGGTCGGCGAGGTTATGGTGAGCGACGACCAGGGCAGCCACCGCTTCGTCGACGTCATGCCAGCGCTCGAACAGCACCTGGGCCAGGGCCAGGGCTTGCAGGTAATGTTCCCGGGCATCGACCAGCTCGCCTTGTTCGAACAGGCGGTTGGCCAGTTCCATGGTGCGTTTCCAGTGCTGCATGTCTGTTTCCTCGGCGGTAAGGCAGTGTCAGATGCCGCCAGCGGTGAGTTTTTCCGGGTCCAGCAGCGTTTCCAGCTGGTCCCGCGACAGGTCGGTATGCTCCAGCGCGACATCAATGATCGGGCGACCTTGCTGGTAGGCGGTCTTGGCAATTTCAGCGGCCTTCAGGTAGCCGATGATCGGGTTCAGTGCAGTGACCAGGATCGGGTTGCGCGCCAGCGCCTCCTTCAGCTTGCCCTCGTTGACCTTGAAGCTGGCAATGGCTTTGTCGGCCAGCAGGCGGCTGACGTTGGCCATCAACTCGATGCTCTCCAGCAGGTTGCGTGCGATCAGCGGCAACATCACGTTCAGTTCGAAGTTGCCCGACTGCCCAGCCACGGCGATGGTGGCGTCGTTGCCGATGACCTGCGCGGCGACCATGGCCGTAGCCTCCGGGATGACCGGGTTGACCTTGCCTGGCATGATCGAAGAGCCCGGCTGCAGACCCTGCAGTTCGATTTCCCCAAGGCCGGCCAGAGGGCCCGAGTTCATCCAGCGCAGGTCGTTGGCAATCTTCATCAGTGCCACCGCTGTGGTCTTGAGCTGGCCGGACAGGGCTACCGCGGTATCCTGCGAACCGATCAGGGCAAACAGGTTGTGCCCCGGCGTGAACTGGACCTGGGTCAGGCCGCTGAGCTGGCGCGCGAAAGCGGCAGCGAATTGCGGGTGGGCATTGATGCCGGTGCCCACTGCGGTGCCGCCCTGGGCCAGCGCCTGCAGGCTTGGCAGGGTGGCTTCGATGTGCGCCTTGGCACCTTCGATCTGCGCTGCCCAACCGTCCAGCACCTGGCTCAGGCGCACGGGCATTGCATCCATCAGGTGGGTACGGCCGGTTTTCACGTACTGATGCACCTGCCTGGACTTGGCCTCGATCACCTGCACCAGGTGCGCCAGGGCAGGTAACAGCTGCTCATGCACGGCGAGGGCAGCGCTGGCGTGAATGGTGGTGGGAATGATGTCGTTGCTGCTCTGGCCGCAATTGACGTGGTCGTTGGCATTGACCGGCTCGCCGAGCACACGGCTGGCCAGGGTGGCGATCACCTCGTTCGCGTTCATGTTCGAGCTGGTGCCCGAGCCTGTCTGAAACACGTCGACCGGGAAGTGCTGGATGTAGTCCTGCGCCAGCAGCTGTTCCACCGCCTTGACGATGGCCTGCCCCTGGCCGGCGGACAGTTGCTCCAGCTCTACGTTGGCCTTGGCCGCAGCCGCTTTGGCCAGCAGCAAGGCTCGAATGAACTGGGCCGGCATGCGCTGGCCGCTGATCGGGAAATTGTCGACCGCGCGCTGGGTCTGGGCGCCATACAGGGCTTGGGCCGGCACCTGCAATTCACCCATGCTGTCGCGCTCGATACGGGTATCACTCATCATCAAATCCTTGCATCAGTTCATCGGGAGAAATCGACGGCAGCAGGCTGCAGTTCGCCAACTGAATGGCGTAGGGCTGCCAACGCTGGTTCTGGGCCTGGCGGTCGAGGTTGCGCAGGTCCAGCAACGGCCGCCAGGCCTGGTCCAGGCACAGGCAGCGCCAGTGCCAGGGCAACATGCGGTCGCAGGCGGTGTCGAGCAGCAGGCGGAAGGAGGTCAACGCCACCGTCCATGGCGAGGTTTCGGTACAGCACACCAGGTAACGGCCTTCGGCCAGGTAGTGCTCGATCAGGCGCGGCTCGTCAGGTTCGAGCGCGCAGCGGATCCGGCGGCTGAGCCAGCGCCAGTTTTCCAGGTAGGGCAGTTCGCGGAGGACGGAATTCATGAACATCATCGCCGAGTTACTGGATAATGATATTCATTATTAATTGATAAATAGAATCACTTCAAGGGGAGCTGATGAAAGAAAAAACCCGGCGCGAGGGCCGGGTCTTCTATTCCACTGAAATTCTTTATTGCCGGTACCGGCCTCTTCGCGGGCTTGCCCGCTCCCACAGGGGATTGCATAGGCTTCAAGCTGTGGGAGCGGGCGAGCCCGCGAATGGGCCGGTACAGGCAATGAATCAGCTACCTGCCACAGTCATCCGCTCGATCAGCACCGACCCGGTGTGGATATTGCTGCGGGTTTCAAGATCGCTGCCAATCGCGACAATCTGCTGGAACATATCCTTCATGTTGCCGGCAATCGTCACTTCCTGCACCGCATGCTGGATTTCACCATTCTCGACCCAGAAACCCGCTGCCCCACGGGAGTAATCACCCGTCACCATGTTCAGGCCATGGCCCATCAGCTCGGTCACCAAAAGCCCACGCCCCATACGCCGGATCAGGGCAGCCTGGTCCTCGACGCCGTGGCTGACGAACAGGTTGTGTACACCCCCCGCGTTGGCCGTGCTGGGCAAGCCCAGCTTGCGCCCCGAATAGGTACCCAGCAGATACGACACCAGCTCGCCTTTGTCGACGAACGGTTTGGCGTAGGTCGCCAGGCCGTCGGCGTCGAACGCTGCACTGGCCAGCGCGCGGGGAATGTGCGGGCGCTCGTCGAGGGTCAGCCAGGACGGGAACAGGCGCTGGCCGATGCTGCCTTCGAGGAACGACGACTTGCGGTACAGATTGCCGCCGGAAATCGCCGACAGGAAGCTGCCGAACAAACCGCCTGCCAGTTCTGCGGAAAACAGCACCGGCACTTCGCAGGTTGGCACCGGGCGCGCGCCGAGGCGGCTGGCGGCCCGCTGCGCGGCCCGCACACCAATGCTGCGCGGGTCGGCCAGCAGGTTGCCCTGGCGGTTGACGTCATACCAGTAATCGCGCTGCATCTGCCCGTCGCCTTCAGCGATCATCACGCAGCTCAGGCTGTGCCGGGTCGAGGCGTAAGCACCGATGAACCCGTGGCTGTTGCCATACACGCGGCAGCCCTGGTGGGTGTTGAGGGTGGTGCCATCGGCATTGAGGATGCGCGGGTCGGCATCGAACGCCGCCGCTTCGCACGCCAAGGCCATCTCGATGGCTTTCTCGGGCTCGAGAGCCCAGTCGTGATACAGGTCCAGGTCCGGAATTTCCCGGGCCATCAACGCCGCGTCCGCCAGGCCCGAACAGTCGTCCTCGGAGGTGTGCCTGGCAATGGCCAGCGCTGCCGCGACGGTTTCCCGGATCGCCTCCGGGCCACTGGCCGAGGTACTGGCCGAGCCTTTGCGCTGGCCAACATAGAGGGTGATGCCAAAGCCCTGGTCGCGGTTGAATTCAACCGTTTCGACCTCGCGCTGACGTACCGTGGTGGACAGGCCCTGCTCCAGCGACACGGCCACTTCGCAGGCACTGGCCCCTTGGCGGCGCGCTTCGGCGATGATCGCCTCGACCTGCTCTTGCAATGCTGGCAGGTCTTTCGGACCTACGCTCTGGACTGCACTCATGGTTCTCTCCACTCAAATTCTGCGTTCGGCGAGGGTCATTCTACGACCGGGCCGGACAAGCGGCCCCCGACTGGTTATCATGGCGGCGATTTCTAGCGGACTGCCACCATGGTTGATTCAAACGACGACGCCTTCGACGGCGAAAAAAGCAAAACCCAGATCAAGCGCGAGCTGCATGCGCTGGTCGAACTCGGCGAGCGCCTGACTACGCTCAAGGCCGATACCCTGGCCCGCCTGCCGTTGACCGACGAGCTGCGCAAGGCCCTGGCCGAGGCCAGCAAGCACACGGCTCATGGTGCGCGTAAACGCCACATGTCGTTCGTCGGCAAGCTGATGCGCGTGCAGGACCTGGATGCCATCCATGCCCTGCTCGAGCAGATGGACAGCTCGACTCGCCAGTACAACGAACGCTTCCACGGCCTGGAACGCTGGCGCGACCGGTTGATCGACGGTAACGACGAAGACCTTGAACGCTTCGTCAACGAATACCCCGACACCGATCGCCAGCAACTGCGTTCGCTGGTGCGCCATGCCCAGCACGAGAAGGCGCGGAACAAACCGCCGGCCGCCGCGCGCAAGGTGTTCAAGTACATCCGCGACCTCGACGAGTTGCAGCGCGGGTTGCGCTGACAGGCTGAGGCCCTGCGGGAGCGGGCGTTCCCGCGAAGCAGGCGACGCGGTGCCCGGCACCGGCTTCGCCGGTGTTCGCGGGCAAGCCCGCCCCCACAATGGCCCCAAAGGCCATCACGCGCCGGTACCGCCCACGGTGATCGCATCCAGCTTCAGGGTCGGCTGCCCAACCCCGACCGGCACCGATTGCCCGTCCTTGCCGCACGTCCCTACCCCGCTGTCCAGCGCCAGGTCGTTGCCGACCATCGACACCCGGCTCATCGCCTCCGGACCATTGCCAATCAAGGTCGCGCCCTTCACCGGTGCGGTAATCTTGCCGTCTTCGATCAGGTAGGCCTCGCTGGTCGAGAACACGAACTTGCCGCTGGTGATGTCCACCTGGCCACCCCCGAGGTTGGCGCAGTAGATGCCCTTCTTCACCGAGGCGATGATTTCCTGCGGGTCGCTTTCGCCGGCACGCATGTAGGTGTTGGTCATGCGTGGCATCGGCAGGTGAGCGTAGGATTCGCGGCGACCATTGCCGGTCACTGCCATGCCCATCAGCCGCGCGTTCAGCTTGTCCTGCATGTAGCCCTTGAGCACACCGTTCTCGATCAGGGTGGTGCACTCGGTCGGCGTACCTTCGTCATCCACGCTCAGCGAACCGCGGCGGCCTTCCAGGGTGCCGTCATCGACGATGGTGCACAGGCTCGACGCCACTTTCTCGCCAACCCGGCCACTGAACGCCGAGCTGCCCTTGCGGTTGAAGTCACCTTCCAGGCCATGGCCGACCGCCTCGTGCAGCAGCACGCCCGACCATCCCGAGCCCAGCACCACTGGCAAGGTACCGGCCGGCGCCGGGATCGCTTCGAGGTTCATCAGGGCCTGGCGCAGCGCCTCACGGGCGTAGCCCATGACCCGCTCTTCGGTGAAGAAACGGTAGTCGGTACGCCCGCCACCACCCTGCCCGCCGCGTTCGCGACGGCCGTTCTGCTCAACGATGACGCTCACATTGAAACGCACCAGCGGCCGCACATCTGCAGCCAGGCTGCCGTCCGCTGCAGCGATGAGGATGCGCTCCCAGACCCCGGCCATGCTCACGCTGACCTGCTGGATACGCGGGTCAAGCGCGCGGGTCGCGGCATCGACACGCTTCAGCAACTCGACCTTTTCGGCACGGCTGAGTACATCGAGCGGGTTGTCCGCCGCATACAGCGCGGTCACTGACGGGCTGCGGAAGGCCTGCACGGTGCCGTTCTGCCCGGCGCGGGAAATCGAACGCGCGGCGCGCGCGGCCGACGTCAGCGCTTCAAGGTTGATGGCATTGCTGTAGGCGAAGCCGGTCTTTTCACCGGACTGGGCACGCACGCCCACGCCTTGGTCCAGGTTGAAGCTGCCCTCTTTGACGATGCCGTCTTCCAGCGCCCAGGTTTCCGAAATCTGGCCCTGGAAATACAGGTCGGCAGCGTCGATGCCGGGGCCGGCCAATTCACCGAGCACGCTTTGCAGGCTGTCCAGGGTCAAGCCGCCTGGGGCCAGGAGCTGCTCACTGACGGTGGATAACATCTGGCTCATAGTCACTCCAAGGTGGGCGCAGGCCGCAATGCGTCCTGCGAAAAAAAGCGCCGGTGCGATACCACCGGCATGCGCGCCCGGATGGACGCCTGTTCTTCAATGTCGCGCTCGGCAAGCAATACCGCTTCGCCTTGCGCCTGTTGTGCCACGATCCGCCCCCAAGGGTCGACGATCGCCGCATGGCCATGGGTTTCCCGTGGGCCTGGGTGGGTACCGCCCTGCGCTGCCGCCAACAGGTAGCACTGGGTCTCGATGGCCCGGGCGCGCACCAGCACGTCCCAGTGTGCTGCGCCGGTTACCGCAGTGAAGGCCGCCGGTGCGCTGATCAGTTCCGCGCCAGCGGCACGCAACGCGCTGTACAACTCTGGGAAACGCAAGTCGTAACATACGCTCAACCCCAGCTGCCCGACCGGCGTGTCCGCCACCACCACGTGTGCGCCATGGGCAAAATCATCCGATTCACGGTAGCGGCCGCGGTTATCGGCAACGTCCACGTCGAACAAGTGCAGCTTGTCATAGCGCGCAGCCACTTCACCGTGCTCATCGATCAGCAGCGAGCAGGCATGTGCCTTTGCGTCGGGCTGGTCGACCGGTGGCAAGGGCATGGTACCGGCGACTATCCATAACCTGAGGTCGCGGGCGGTACGTTTCAACCATGGCAGGATAGGCCCGTTCCCCGATGCCTCGGCTCGGCCGATGGCAGCGGCGTCCTTGCGGCCCATGGCAGCGAAGTTTTCCGGCAGCACCGCCAGCCGCGCACCACCCTGTGCAGCCTGCTCCAGCAAGGCACCGGCACGCTGCAGGTTGGCCAGCACGTCGTCCTGGCTGACCATCTGGATCACCGCTGCCTTCATGGGCACTCCTGGCACTATTTCTCGAAGGGTTTCACAAAGGTGATTCTAGGCTCTTTCCACGGCCCTTCGACACGGTAATGCACGCTGGCAAAACGCGAGACGCGGTCACCGATCAGCCGGTCGACCAGGAACAACGCCCCGCCCACGGCTGGCGCCCCCACGATCAACGCGGCCAGCGGCAGGTTGTTGGTCACCGGCAGGCTCACCTGCAGGTTGGCATTGACCTGGTCACGTACCAGGTCCAACGTGCCCTCCAGCTCGAAGCTGCTCGACGGGCCGGTCATGGTGATCGGTTCGCGGGTCACGTACACACCATTGCTGGCCGCCAGCAGGCCTTTGACACGGTCATAGGCCAGGCCTTTGTCGAACAGGTCGGAGAAGTCCAACCGCAGGCGTCGGCCAATCGAATTGAAGTTGAGCAGGCCAAAGACCCGCAACGCCTGGGCACTGCCATCGACCTCGACGAACTGGCCAGACCGCAACGCCGCGTCCATGCTGCCCGAGAAGCGCGTCAGGCTGACGGCAGCCGGCGAGCCTGGCCAGCGGCCGTCCACGTCCAGGCGGAAGTCGCGGCTGGTGACGGTCGGGGCAAAGCCCCAGGCCTTGAGCACGTCGCCCAGGTTCTTGCCTTGCAGGCGGCCTTTGTACCAGCTGCTGGTCTTGCCCGTTTCGCCCTCCCAGCCACCGCCACCGCCAATGCGCAGGCCCTTGAAGTCAAGAGCGATATCGCTGGCGGCAACCCCGCGTGCAGTGGGCCGCAGCTTGATCGAAGCGCTGCCGAACAGGTCGTCACCGCGGTACAGCTTGTCGATGCTCAGGTCCAGCGCCGGGACTTTGCGTGGGTCGAAGGTGGCAAGCGGGTCCGGCCCATCTTCGGCGCGCTCCTGGGCTTGTTTTTCCGCAGGGCTGGGCGCTGGCAGCCGCAGCGTCTGCAGGCGCACGACCATCGGCGCACCCTTGGCATCCGGCACGCGGGCATCGCCGATGACTTCCTGGCTGTCGAGGCGCAGGTCCCAGGCGGGGCCGCCTCGGCTCAACCGTACCAGGGCCTGGTTCAGCTCGGTGCCAAACGCCTTGAGCTGGCCAATGCTCAGGTCCACGCTTTGCAGCATCTGCCGCGCACTGCCACCTGGGTCGTCTCCGCCCAGCCGTGAGGCCTGCTGTTGCCAAGGGGCCAGGTCCAGCGTTTCGAGGCGTCCACGCACGCGCAGGCCCTGTGCAGCGGGCAATTGGGCGTCACCGGCGCCCAGCAACAACTCGCCCCGGCCTTGGCCGAGCTTGTCGGCCGGCGCGGCGTAGGCAGCACGGGCAAGGTCACCGTAGCCGGCGTCGAAACGCCGCTCCGGGCCCTGTAGCGTCATGCTGAAGCGGCTGTCGCGGGTTTCCGCGGCCGCCTTGCCGAATGGCGCTGGCAAATCGACCGCCAGCCCCTTGAGGTTGGAGTTGACGCTCAAACGATTGTCGCGGCTGCCCAGGCTCAGTTGCAACTGGTAAGGCAGGTCGCCGGAAGCCGGAAGGGCTTGCTTGAACTGCAGCCAGTCGGTCAACGCCTTGAGCGCTACCTGACCATTGGCATCGATGCGGGTCTGCATCTGCCCGGGTTGGCCCTCGGCCGTTATCTGCGCCGTGACGGGCTTGCCGAAGGCCTGCAGGCTGATGCCCTTGCCGCTGAGGCCTTTGTCGAAATCGAAGCTGAAGTCACCTTTCAAGCGGCTCAGCTCAAGCGTGGGCGGGGCGACCTTCAGGCGCGCGTCATGGGTGGCGAAATCTACCTGCACTTTGGGCCGCTGCCCGTGAGCCAGCGGGATATCGAGCTTGAGCTTACCCTTCAGCGGCCCTTCACCCTCCCAATCGGCGAAGATCTCACCGGTGCCGATAGGCGCTTGCTTGAGGATCTTCAGGCCATCACCCAGGCTGCCATCGAAATTGCCCGTCAGGAACAGGTGGCTCTGCTGGCCCTCGTCGACATGCGGGATGTCGACGTCGACGTCACTGACCTGGGTGTCCAGCAGCACCCCTCGCCGGGCCTTGACCCGCACGCCGCTGTCCTCGATGAAGACGTCGCCATCCACATGCTGGACTTGCGGCCAGCCCGGCTGGAAGTCCAGTGCGGCGTCATGCACCTTGAAGAACAGGCTGATACTGCGTGCCTCTGGCGCCGCGCCATGGTTCAGCGAGCCCTGGTACTGGAAATAGCCTTCGTCCACCGCGCCCTTGACGATGGCGCTGCGCAGCCACTCGTCGAGGGCCGGGCTGAGCACTTCGGGCAGATACTTGGCGGTATAACGGCCATCGCCGTCGGTCAGGCCGACGCGCAGGTCCATGTAGTCCTCGCGGCCTTCCTCGAACAGCAGGCGAATCAGGAAATCGCCGGCAATCTTGCCTTCTTCGCCCAGCACCTTCAGGTAGGGCGCGACAAGGGTGAAGCCCTGCTTGTCCAGCACCCAGGTCAGGCGCGCGTTGGCCTTCTGGTAGTGCCAGGGTTTGGCGAAGATCGGGTACAAGTGCAGCATGAAGGCTTCAGTGTCCAGGCGCAGCTCGCCGTGGCCCAGGTCGCCACTGATACTGCCGCTGACGTTACCCGCAGCCGGGGCACTGTGATAAGCATTGAAACCGACCTTGTCCAGGTTGGCCTCGAACTGCAGGCGCTGGTCGCCTTCGGCCTTGGGCCGGGCCTGCAGCCGCACGTTGCGCAGACCACCGGTCACCTTCAGGCCAGTGACCGCAGCCATGGCTGCGTCGGGTAGCGGTGCCAGGGCCTCGATCAGCGGGCTCAGGGGCGTGAGGTCGAGCCGGTCGGCCTGCACCTGCCAGCTCTCATCGGCCGCCTGCTCACCGGGGCGCTGCTGCACCCGCAGGTGCGTCTCCCAACGGCTTTTACCGAGGTCCATGGCCAGCGAGTCGACCACAACGTCGAAGCCCTGGTCGCGACGCTGGAACCAGGCGCCCATGGCCAGGTTGCTCAACATGGCGGCCTTGCGCCCGCTGTAGGCGCCTTTGAGCTCAGGGGCATTGAGCCGCACCACGGCCTTCTGCAACTGCCCCTTGCCCCAATCGACCCAGAACTCGCCGCCTGCACGCAGTGCGTCGGCATGCCATTGGCCCAGCAGGCTGGGCGGCAACCACTGCGACCAGTCGCTTTGCGGCAGGCTCAGGTAGGCCTCGACCTGGCCGTCACGCCAAGCCTCGGCAGAAACACGACTGCGCAGGTTCATCGCCAGGGGCTGGCCATCGGGCAGCGTCGCCCGCAGGTCCAGGGCCTGCCGCGAGGGGCCGGCCTGCAAGCCGGCACTCACATACGTCAGGGTCAGCGGGTCACGCTGCCACGGGTGCACGGTGACCTGGCTGTCGAACACATCGACGCGGCCCAGTTGGCGCAGGCGCTGCAGCAACTCGGCAGGGTTCAGCGGCGTATCGTCCTGCTGCGGCAGGCCCTCAAGGTTCCAGGCGCCCTGCCCGTTCTCGCGCACGATCAATTGCAGGCCACCGAGCTGGATACGCGACAGGCGCACCTCACGCGCCAGCAGGCTGGCCCATACATCAGGCACGACCATGACCTCATCCAGGCGCAACGCCTTGGCACCTTCGCCCAGTTGCAGGTCGCGCACCCGCAATACCGGCGCCAGGCCGCTCCAGCGCCCCTCCAGGGCGCCCACATGTACCGGCATGCCAAGCGCTTGCTCGGCCTTGCTCTGCACGTCGGCACGGTACTCGGCTACCAGGGGTATCAATGCACGGCCGAGGCTGACATACAGCGCCACCAATACCGCCAACAAGGCGCATATGCCCAGCCCCCAACGGGTCAAGGCAACAAGAACGCGGGTCAGACGTCCCATGGCCGTGGCCCTCCAAGTCGTTTATCCATGATGGCCCGTCGCACGGGTTTCGCCAGCGCGACGAGGCAGCGACGTGTTGCTGAGGGCCTCAGAGCAGCACCACGTCGTATTGTTCCTGCGAATACATCGACTCGACCTGGAAGCGAATGGTTCTACCGATGAAGGCTTCCAGTTCGGCAACGTTGCCCGACTCTTCGTCCAGCAGGCGGTCAACCACCTTCTGGTTGGCCAGCACACGGTAGCCTTCGGCCTGGTAAGCACGGGCCTCACGCAGGATCTCGCGGAAAATTTCGTAACAGATGGTCTCGGGGGTTTTCAGCTTGCCACGCCCCTGGCAAGCCAGGCAGGGCTCGCACAGCACCTGCTCCAGGCTTTCGCGCGTGCGCTTGCGGGTCATCTGCACCAGGCCCAGCTCAGTGATGCCGATGATGTTGGTCTTGGCATGGTCGCGTTCCAGCTGTTTTTCAAGGGTGCGCAGAACCTGGCGCTGGTGCTCTTCATCTTCCATGTCGATGAAGTCGATGATGATGATGCCGCCGATGTTGCGCAGGCGCAGCTGCCGGGCGATGGCGGTAGCGGCCTCGAGGTTGGTCTTGAAGATGGTTTCTTCAAGGTTGCGATGCCCAACGAAAGCCCCGGTGTTGACGTCGATGGTGGTCATCGCCTCGGCCGGGTCGACCACCAGATAGCCACCCGACTTGAGCGGCACCTTGCGCTCCAGCGCGCGCTGTATTTCGTCCTCGACGCCATACAGATCGAAGATCGGCCGCTCGCCAGGGTAATGTTCGAGGCGGTCGGCGATTTCCGGCATGAGTTCGCTCACGAACTGCATGGTTTTCTGGAAGGTTTCCCGCGAGTCGATGCGGATCTTCTCGATCTTCGGGTTGACCAGGTCCCGCAGGGTTCGCAGGGCCAGGCCCAGGTCTTCGTAGATGACCGTCGGTGCACCGCAGGTCTTGATCTGGCTGCCGATCTGCTCCCACAGGCGGCGCAGGTAGCGGATGTCCTGCAGGATTTCCTCGGCCCGCGCGCCTTCGGCGGCAGTGCGCAGGATGAACCCGCCGGCATCCTTGATGTTCTCGCTCTCCATGCAGTTGCTGACCACCTGCTTGAGGCGCTCACGCTCGGCTTCATCTTCGATCTTCAGGGAAATGCCAACGTGGCTGCTGCGCGGCATGTACACCAGATAACGCGAAGGGATCGACAACTGCGTGGTCAGGCGCGCGCCTTTGGTGCCAATCGGGTCCTTGGTCACTTGTACCACCAGCGCCTGGCCCTCGTGCACCAGCGCCGTGATGTTCTCGACCGCCGAGCCTTCGCGCTGGGAAATTTCCGAAGCATGGATGAACGCCGCGCGTTCCAGGCCAATGTCGACGAAGGCGGCCTGCATGCCTGGCAGCACACGCACCACCTTGCCCTTGTAGATATTGCCGACGATGCCACGGCGCTGAGTGCGCTCGACGTGCACTTCCTGCAGCACCCCGTTTTCCACCACCGCCACGCGTGACTCCATCGGGGTGATGTTGATCAGGATCTCTTCACTCATGGCAGGCTCTCGTCAAAAGTTTCTTGTAATGATGGATGGCGAAGGCAGAGCTGGCTACCGCGGGTTTGTTACCTCTGTTGCAGGCACGAGCGGCTGCCAGCAGGCAATGCCAAACTGGCCGAGCAATTCTGCGGTTTCACACAGGGGCAAACCGACCACTGCCGAATAGCTGCCGGCCAGGCCGGTGACGAACACCGCACCCAGGCCCTGGATGGCATAACCGCCTGCCTTGTCCGCCGGCTCGCCGCTGGCCCAGTAACGTTGCGCTTCGTCGGCACCGATCGGGCGAAAATGCACGCTGCTGGCCACGCACAGGCTGCGCACGCGCAGGCCATCGGTCAAAGCGACGGCGGTCAGCACCTGGTGCTCGCGGCCAGCCAGATCAGCCAGCATGGCCAAGGCATCTTCGCGGCTTTGCGGTTTACCCAGAATACGCCCCTCGAGCACCACTGCCGTGTCTGCACCAAGCACCACAGCACGGCGCTCGGGGGCCGTGGCGTTGTCGGGGTGGGCGAGGCAGGCCAGGCCGGCGGCAGCCTTGGCCCGGGCCAGACGCTCGACGTAAGCCTGGGCGCTTTCATCGGCCAGCGGGGTTTCGTCGATGGGGGCGCTGATGACGCTGAACGGCACGCCGATCTGGGTCAGCAATTCACGGCGGCGAGGCGAGCCGGAGGCCAGGTAAAGCGGGTTCATGCAGACATCTCCCTGTCAGCGGCGCATCGCCGTCAGTTGATACGCAAGCGGCGACGCAGGTCGCGCAGGGCGAAACTGATCCACGGCCAGAGCAAGGCGCTGATCACCGCCGACCAGACCAGTGCCAGGGTGGGCAGACGGTTGCCGGTCAGGGCGCTAAGCCACAGCTGGATCAGCTGGGCAATGCCGAAGATCACCAGAATGACCAGGCTTTGCTGCCACATGGGGAACATGCGCAGGCGCTGCTGCAAGGACAGCACCAGGAAGGTGATCAGGGTAAGGATCAGTGCGTTCTGCCCGAGCAAGGTGCCGTACAGCACATCCTCGGCCAGACCCAGCACGAACGCTGTGGTCATGCCCACCTTGTGCGGCATGGCCAGGGTCCAGAACGAAACCAGCAAGGCCAGCCACATGGGCCGGAACACTTCCATGAACTGCGGCATGGGCGAGACGCTGAGCAGCAGGCCGATGGCGAAAGTCAGCCAGATCACCCAGCCGTTGTTGCGGCGCGATGCAGCCATCATTGTCTCCGGGTGTGGGCGGGGGCAGCCGGCGCTGCCGCCGGGGCAGCACTTGGGGCCGCAGGCTGCGCGGCCGGGGCCGTTGGCGTGGCCGGGCTGGCCGGCGCTGCAGGGGTACCCGTGGCCGGTGCGGCCTGCTCGCCGGTTGTGGCTGGCTGGCCGGCGGGCGCGGTGCCCTTGCGGTCGGCTTCTTCCTGGGCCATGGCAGCATCGGTGGCACGCTGCTCTGGGGTGCGCCGGTCACTGAACACCAGCAGCATGTAGCGGCTGCGGTTGAGCGCGGCGGTGGGGATGGCACGCACGATAGCGAACGGCTGCCCGGAGTCGTGGATCACTTCATTGACGGTGGCCACCGGGTAGCCGGCCGGGAAGCGCTGGCCCATGCCGGAACTGACCAGCAGGTCGCCTTCCTTGATGTCGGCGGTATCGGCCACATGGCGCAATTCCAGGCGCTCGGGGTTACCGGTACCGCTGGCGATCGCGCGCAAGCCATTGCGGTTGACCTGCACCGGAATGCTGTGGGTGGTGTCGGTCAGCAGCAGCACCCGCGAGGTATAGGGCATCAACTCGACCACCTGCCCCATCAGGCCGCGGGCATCGAGCACCGGCTGGCCAAGGAACACGCCGTCACGCTCGCCCTTGTTGATCAGGATACGGTGCGTGAAGGGGTTGGGGTCGACCCCGATCAGCTCGGCCACTTCGACCTTTTCGTTGACCAGCGCCGAGGAGTTGAGCAATTCGCGCAGGCGCACGTTCTGCTCGGTCAGGGCCGCCAGCTTCTGCAGGCGCCCCTGCAGCAGCAGGGCCTCGGTCTTGAGCTTCTCGTTTTCGGCAATCAGTTCGGTGCGGCTACCGAACTGGCCCGCCACGCCCTGCCAGGCACGCTGCGGCAAGTCGGTGATCCAGTACGACTCCATCAGCACCAGGCCCATCTGGCTGCGCACCGGTTTGAGCACGTCGAAGCGCGCGTCGACAACCATCAACGCGACTGACAGCACCACCAGAACGAGCAGGCGAACGCCCAGCGAAGGGCCCTTGGAGAAAAGCGGTTTAATGGGCCGTTCCTCGTGGACGACTCAGGAGGTCATTGGACATGGGACAACGCACCAGCCTGGTTGCGGGTTGACGGATACGGCGCCCGTGTGGGCGCCAGCCCAGCACATACAGGTAGCACTGTGCGTACTACCTGTAAACCGGGCGCTCATGAACCGCGAGCAGGATCACTCGCTGGAGAGCAGGTCCATCGCGTGCTTGTCCATCATCTCCAGGGCGCGACCACCGCCACGGGCGACACAGGTCAGCGGGTCTTCGGCGACTATCACCGGCAGGCCGGTTTCCTGGGCCAGCAGCTTGTCGAGGTCACGCAGCAGCGCACCACCACCGGTCAACACCAGGCCACGCTCGGCGATGTCGGAGGCCAGCTCGGGCGGCGATTGCTCGAGGGCGCTCTTCACTGCCTGAACGATGGTCGCCAGCGACTCCTGCAGCGCTTCGAGCACTTCGTTGGAGTTCAGGGTGAAGGCACGCGGCACGCCTTCGGCCAGGTTACGGCCACGCACGTCGACTTCGCGCACTTCGCCGCCCGGGTAGGCAGTGCCGATTTCCTGCTTGATGCGCTCGGCGGTGGACTCGCCGATCAGGCTGCCGTAGTTGCGGCGCACGTAGGTCACGATGGCTTCGTCGAAGCGGTCACCGCCAACACGTACGGACTCGGCGTAGACCACACCGTTGAGCGAGATCAGGGCGATTTCGGTGGTGCCGCCACCGATATCGACGACCATCGAACCGCGGGCCTCTTCTACCGGCAGGCCGGCGCCGATGGCGGCAGCCATTGGCTCTTCGATCAGGAACACTTCACGGGCACCGGCACCCAGGGCCGACTCGCGAATGGCGCGGCGCTCTACCTGGGTCGATTTGCACGGTACGCAGATCAGCACGCGCGGGCTTGGCTGCAGGAAGCTGTTCTCGTGAACCTTGTTGATGAAATATTGCAACATTTTTTCGCAAACGCTGAAGTCGGCGATCACGCCGTCCTTCATCGGACGAATGGCTGCAATGTTGCCAGGCGTACGGCCCAGCATGCGTTTGGCTTCGGTACCGACGGCGACGACGCTTTTCTGGTTGCCATGGGTACGGATGGCAACAACCGAGGGCTCATTCAGGACGATACCGCGCTCACGCACGTAAATAAGGGTGTTGGCAGTACCCAGGTCGATGGAAAGATCGCTGGAAAACATGCCACGCAGTTTCTTGAACATGGGAAAGTGACCCTGGGGAAAGCGTGGGTAAAAAAGTGCGGCAAACTCTAACAATGGCAGGGATTTTGGGCAAGGAGCCAATATGTTAAATTGGCTGTTTTTCCGAGCACGCCAGCAGAAATTCGCGGCTGTTAGACCGCCAAAAAGCTGACATGTTCCTCACTGCGGACCTAAATTCCGTTCTTTGTTTCCCTTGGAGATCCCCATGGCGCTTGAACGCTGCGACGTGGAAAAGATCGCCCATCTGGCCCGCCTGGGCCTGAATGATGGCGAACTGCCACGCATTACCGACGCCCTCAACAGCATTCTTGGGCTGGTCGACCAGATGCAAGCTGTCGACACCACTGGCATCGAGCCTCTGGCTCACCCGCTGGAGGCCAGCCAGCGCCTGCGTCCCGACCAGGTCACCGAAAGCAACCAGCGCGACGCCTACCAGGCCATCGCGCCATCGACCGAAAGCGGTCTGTACCTGGTTCCCAAAGTCATCGAGTAAGGGATAGAGCCTGCCATGCACCAATTGACCCTGGCCGAGATCGCCCGCGGACTCGCCGACAAGTCGTTTTCTTCCGAAGAGCTGACCGGCACGCTGCTGGCGCGCATCAAGCAGCTCGACCCACAGCTCAACAGCTTCATCAGCGTCACCGACGAGCTGGCCCTGGGCCAGGCGCGTGCCGCCGACGCCCGTCGCGCCGCTGGCGAGACCGGCGCGCTGTTGGGTGCGCCCATCGCCCACAAGGACCTGTTCTGCACCAACGGCGTGCGCACCAGCTGCGGCTCGAAGATGCTCGACAACTTCAAGGCGCCGTATGACGCCACCGTGGTCGCCAAGCTGGCCGAAGCCGGCATGGTCACCCTGGGCAAGACCAACATGGACGAGTTCGCCATGGGTTCGGCCAACGAATCCAGCCACTACGGCGCGGTGAAGAACCCATGGAACCTGGAACACGTGCCAGGCGGCTCGTCCGGCGGTTCTGCCGCGGCCGTGGCGGCGCGCCTGCTGCCAGCCACCACCGGCACCGACACCGGCGGGTCGATCCGCCAGCCGGCGGCGCTGACCAACCTCACCGGCCTGAAACCGACGTACGGTCGTGTTTCGCGCTGGGGCATGATCGTCTACGCTTCCAGCCTCGACCAGGGTGGCCCACTGGCGCGCACCGCCGAAGACTGCGCCTTGCTGCTGCAAGGCATGGCCGGCTTCGACGCCAAGGACTCCACCAGCATCGAAGAGCCGGTGCCGGACTACAGCGCCAACCTCGGCGCCTCCTTGCAGGGCCTGCGCATCGGCCTGCCCAAGGAGTACTTCGGTGCAGGCCTGGACCCACGCATTGCCGACCTGGTGCAGGCCAGCGTCAAGGAGCTGGAAAAGCTCGGTGCCGTGGTCAAGGAAATCAGCCTGCCGAACATGCAGCACGCCATTGCCGCGTACTACGTGATCGCACCTGCCGAGGCCTCGTCCAACCTGTCGCGTTTCGACGGTGTGCGCTTCGGCTACCGCTGCGAGGCGCCCAAGGACCTGACCGACCTCTACAAGCGTTCGCGTGGCGAAGGTTTCGGCGTTGAAGTCCAGCGCCGCATCATGGTCGGCACCTACGCCCTGTCGGCCGGCTACTACGACGCGTACTACGTGAAGGCGCAACAGATCCGCCGCCTGATCAAGAACGACTTCATGGCCGCCTTCAACGAGGTTGACCTGATCCTTGGCCCGACCACGCCGAACCCGGCCTGGAAGCTGGGCGCCAAGAGCAGCGACCCGGTCGCCGCCTACCTCGAAGACATCTACACCATCACCGCCAACCTGGCAGGCCTGCCGGGCCTGTCGATGCCCGCGGGCTTCGTCGACGGCCTGCCGGTCGGCGTACAGCTGCTGGCGCCGTACTTCCAGGAAGGCCGGTTGCTCAACGTCGCGCACCGCTACCAGCAAGTGACCGACTGGCACACCCGTGCCCCCAACGGCTTCTGAGGAGTTCACACATGCAATGGGAAGTTGTGATCGGGCTGGAAATCCACACTCAGCTCGCCACCCAGTCGAAGATCTTCTCCGGCAGCGCTACCACCTTCGGCTCCGAGCCGAATACCCAGGCCAGCCTGGTTGACCTGGGCATGCCGGGCGTTTTGCCGGTGCTGAACCAGGAAGCCGTGCGCATGGCCTGCATGTTCGGCCTGGCCATCGATGCCGAGATCGGCAAGCGCAACGTGTTCGCGCGCAAGAACTACTTCTACCCGGACCTGCCCAAGGGCTACCAGATCAGCCAGATGGACCTGCCGATCGTCGGCAAGGGCCACCTGGACATCGCCCTGGAAGACGGCACCATCAAGCGCATCGGGGTCACCCGCGCGCACCTGGAAGAAGACGCAGGCAAAAGCCTGCACGAAGACTTCAGCGGCTCTACCGGCATTGACCTGAACCGCGCCGGCACACCGCTGCTGGAGATCGTGTCCGAGCCTGACATGCGCAGCGCCAAGGAGGCCGTGGCGTACGTCAAGGCGATCCACGCACTGGTGCGCTACCTGGGCATCTGCGACGGCAACATGGCCGAGGGCTCGCTGCGTTGCGACTGCAACGTGTCGATCCGCCCGAAAGGCCAGGCTGAATTCGGTACCCGCTGCGAGATCAAGAACGTCAACTCGTTCCGCTTCATCGAGCGTGCCATCAACAGCGAGATCCAGCGCCAGATCGACCTGATCGAGGATGGCGGCAAGGTGGTGCAGGAAACCCGCCTGTACGACCCGAACAAAGATGAAACCCGGTCCATGCGCAGCAAAGAGGAAGCCAACGACTACCGTTACTTCCCCGACCCGGACCTGCTGCCGGTCGTGATCGAAGACAGCTACCTCGACAGCATCCGCGCTGCCCTGCCCGAGCTGCCGCCGCAGAAGGTCGAGCGCTTCCAGCACCAGTACGGCCTGTCGGCCTACGATGCCAACGTGCTGGCCTCCAGCCGCGAACAGGCCGACTACTTCGAAGAAGTGGTGAAAATTGGCGGTGACGCCAAGCTGGCCGCCAACTGGGTCATGGTCGAACTGGGGAGCCTGCTGAACAGGTTGGGCGTGGAGATCGACCAGGCACCGGTCAGCGCTGCGCAACTGGGTGGCATGCTGCTGCGCATCCGCGATAACACCATCAGCGGCAAGATCGCCAAGACCGTGTTCGAAGCCATGGCTGGCGGTGAAGGCGATGCCGACAGCATCATCGAAAGCAAAGGCCTGAAGCAGGTCACCGACACCGGCGCAATCGAGAAGATGCTCGACGAAATGCTGGCCGCCAATGCCGAGCAGGTGGAACAGTACCGCGCGGCTGATGAAGCCAAGCGTGGCAAGATGTTCGGCTTCTTCGTCGGCCAGGCCATGAAAGCCTCCAAAGGCAAGGCCAACCCGGGGCAGGTGAACCAAATGCTCAAGGCCAAGCTCGAAGGGTGATTGTTTTATCCCTGTAGTCCTGCGAGGGCTTCGCCCTCGTTCGCGGGCATGCCCGCTCCCACAGGTACAGCGCCGACCTGTGGGAGCGTCGCACTAGGAGAGCACCTGACTTGCTAAAACGATCCCTCGGCACCCTCGCCCTGTTTTCGTTCCTGGCCGGCTGCGCCAGCCATGACATCGACCCACGCGGTTACGACCAGACCGGCACCGCTTCCTATTACGGCTCGCGCCACCACGGCAAACGCACCGCCAGCGGCGAACCGTTCAACCAGCACGGCCTTACCGCCGCCCACCGCAGCCTGCCGTTTGGCAGCCGCGTTCTGGTGACCAACATGGCCAACCAGCGCAGTGTGGTGGTACGCATCAACGACCGTGGCCCGCATACCCGCGGCCGGCTGATCGACCTGTCACGCGCCGCCGCCGAAAAAATCGGCATGCTGCGTAGCGGCACAGCGCGGGTGCGGGTACAAGGGCTTAGCGACTGACGCGACAGGAGTTCGACCATTTTCGACTTGGCCACCCTTCCCACCTTCAGCCTGCTGCAACTGGGCACAGCCCTGCTGTTGCTGGTAGGCGGCGCCGAACTGCTGGTGCGCGCCGCCCTGCGCCTGGCGCAGCGCCTGCACGTGCGCCCGCTGATCATCGGCCTGAGCCTGGTCGCCTTCGGCAGCACCGCACCACAGTTGACCGTCAGCCTGCAGGCGGCCTACCAGGGCGCGCCGGATGTAGCGGTCGGCAGCGTGGTCGGCAGCAATATCTTCAATGTGCTGGTAGTGCTCGGCCTGGCCGCATTGATCATTCCGCTGCGGGTTTCGCGCCAGTTGGTACGCCTGGACATACCGCTGATGATCCTCGCCAGCGGCCTGGTCTACGCACTGTGCGCCAACGGCCAGCTGGGCCGGTTCGAAGGTGGGTTGCTGTTGCTGGGCCTGGCGGGCTACCTGGCCATGCTCTGGCACCAGTCGCGCCATTACGCACGCACCTACCCTGCCCCCGATGCCGCCCAGGCCAGCGCCGGGCGCTTCTGGCCAGCCACCGTGCTGCAGGTGCTGTTCGGCCTGGGCCTGTTGACCCTGGCAGGCCACTTGCTGCTTGAAGCCGCCGTCGAGGTGGCCACCGACCTGGGCCTGTCCGAGCGCGTCATCGGGCTGACCGTGGTCGCTGTGTGCACCTCCCTGCCGGAATTGGCCGCTGCCTTGATTGCGGCCCTGCGGGGCGAGCGGGAGATCGCCGTGGGCACGGTCATTGGCAGCAACCTGTTCAACCTGCTGGCGGTGCTGGGCCTGACCGCACTGGTGACCCCACAGCCGCTGTCGATTTCACCCAATGCGCTGTCGTTCGACCTGCCCGTGATGCTCGGCGTTGCCGTACTGAGTATGCCGGTGTTCTATTCCGGCTACCGCATTACCCGCGCCGAAGGGCTGGTCTTCCTGTGCCTGTACCTGGCTTATGGCCTGCACGTCGCGGCCTTCACCATGGGGCTGCCGCTGGCCGGCCGCCTTGAGCGGCTGATGCTGTTCTACGTGCTGCCGGTAATGGCCCTGGTGCTGCTGTACACCACCGTGCGTGCCTGGCGGCGGCAGCATTGAGGGGCATGAGCCCGACTCAGTACTTCCCCTGGCGAGCCTTCTTCAGCTTGAAGGCCACCCACAGCGCGGCAATCCATGCCGGTATCAGCATCACTGAAATGCGAATCGGCGGGGTCAGGTACATCACCACCAGGATCAACACGATGAATGCCAGGCACAGGTAGTTGGTCAGCGGGTGCCCCAGGCTCTTGTAGAACGGGGTGATGCCCGCGGCCAGCTTGGCTTTGCGGAACTTCAGGTGGGTGATGCTGATGCTCGCCCAGTTGATCACCAGCGCCGATACCGCCAGGGCCATCAACAAGCCAAAGGCCTCACCCGGCATCAGGTAATTGATCACTACGCACAAGCCGGTGGCGAACGCCGATACCCCCAGTGCGGTCAGGGGCACGCCGCTGCGGCTGACCTTCAGCAACTGGCGCGGCGCATCGCCCTGGCTGGCCAGGCCGAACAGCATGCGGCTGTTGGCATACACGCAGCTGTTGTACACCGACAGCGCCGCGGTAAGCACCACAATGTTGAGAATGGTGGCCACCAGGTCGCTGTCCAGTTCGTGGAAGATCATCACGAACGGGCTACCGCCTTGCACCACCTTCTGCCACGGGTACAACGACAGCAGCACGGCCAGCGCGCCGATGTAGAAAATGAGGATACGGTACACCACCTGGTTGGTGGCCTTGGGAATGCTCTGGCGCGGGTTGTCGGCCTCGGCAGCGGTAATGCCTACCAGCTCCAGGCCGCCGAACGAGAACATGATCACCGCCAACGCCATCACCAGGCCGCTGACGCCATTAGGGAAGAACCCGCCGTACTGCCACAGGTTGGCAACGCTGGCATCGGCGCCGCCCTGCCCGCTGCTCAGCAACCAGGCACCGAAGCCGATCATGCTAACGATGGCCACCACCTTGACCAGGGCGAACCAGAACTCCATTTCGCCATAGACCTTGACCTGGGTAAGGTTGATCAGGTTGATCACCACGAAAAAGATCGCCGCAGTGGCCCAGGTCGGGAATTCCGGCCACCAGTACTGCACGTAGATACCCACAGCCGTGAGCTCGGCCATGCCGACCAGCACGTACACCACCCAGTAGTTCCAGCCCGAGACGAAACCGGCGAACTCGCTCCAGTACTGGTGGGCAAAATGGCTGAAGCTACCGGCAACCGGCTCTTCCACCACCATTTCACCCAACTGGCGCATGATCAGGAAGGCCATCAGGCCGGCGATGGCGTAACCCAGCAGTACCGATGGGCCAGCCAGCTGGATGGTCTGGGCGATGCCCAGAAACAGCCCGGTACCGATGGCCCCACCCAGCGCAATCAGCTGGATGTGGCGATTCTTCAGCCCGCGCTGTAACCGCTCGGGCGTGCTCTGGTCTTGCATGAAGTGTCCTTTAGCTCAGTGAGGCAGTGCTGTTGCTGTTGTTTGCAGTCAAGGATCTAGATCCATCCGCCCCACTGCAAGATGAAAATACCAATGTTGGTGGTGATTGCTGCCATCAACGTGGTGATCACGATGATCGACGCCGCCAATTGGTGGTTACCGTTGGCCGCGCGCGCCATCACGTAGCTGGCGGCCGCCGTCGGGCTACCGATGTACAGGAACAGGATGCCCAGCTCGGCACCGCGAAAACCACACAGCCAGGCACCCAGGGTGCCGAGCAGCGGTAACCACACCATCTTCACCAGGCTGGCATCGATGGCCAGGCGGCCACTGTCGCGCAGTGCCGCCAGCGACAGGGTGCCGCCGATGCAGATCAGCGCCAGTGGCAGGGTCATCTGCGCCAGGTAGTCGCCTGAAGTGAGCAGCCAGTTGGGCAGCGGCACCTGGCCGTAGGCCATCGGGGTGGCCACCAATACGCTGATGATCAGCGGGTTGCTGAAAATGCTCTTGCAGATGCTCCAGGGGTCGGACTTGAGGTCCGGGCTGTACACCGCCAGCACCACCGCGGACAGCGAGTTGTACATGAGGATGACCACGCCGGCGAGTACCGCCCCCAGAGAAATACCATAGTCCCCGTACAGGCTGGCGGCCAAGGCCAGGCCAATGACGCCGTTGTTGCCGCGAAAGGCGCCTTGGGCATAGATACCGCGATCGGCCATGGGGCTGCGCCAGATAGCCATGCCCCAGGCAAGGGCGAAGCCGATCAGGGTCGCTGCGATGAAGTACAGGATGACCCCGGGCTGGACCGCCGTAGCCAGGTCAGCGTGGTAGATGCCCAGGAACAGCAGGGCCGGCATGCACACGTTGAACACCAGCTGCGAAGCGACCTGGTTGAAGTTATCGTCGATCAGGCGAATGCGTTTGAGCAGCACGCCCATGAACAGCATGGCGAAAACCGGTGCCGTGATATTCAGCGTCTGGATGAGAAGGGCGAGCATGCGCTAGCGATCCTGGAGGGGTTGCCGTCAGGTGGCAATGATACGCCAACAGCCGGGATTTGCGGGGATCGCGGGGTGTTACAGATAAATTTCTGTCCACACCGGCCCTATCGCCAGCTTGCCAGCGATGAGGCCGGTACAGGCAATATGAATCAGCGCCGAACCGGACGCTTCTGCAGTTTGCGCTGCAAGGTCCGCCGGTGCATGCCCAGCGCCCGTGCGGTGGCCGAGATATTGCCATCGTGCTCGGTCAGCACTCGCTGGATATGCTCCCACTGCAGGCGGTCGACCGACATCGGGTTTTCCGGCACCAACGTGTCCAGGTCGGTGTGCTCCGACAGCAACGCCGCCAGCACGTCGTCGGCATCAGCCGGTTTGCACAGGTAGTTGCAGGCGCCGCGCTTGACCGCCTCCACTGCCGTGGCAATGCTCGAATAACCGGTCAGGATCACCACGCGCATTTCCGGGTCCAGCTCCAGCAGCTTGGGCAGCAGCACCAGGCCGGAGTCGCCGTCCATCTTCAGGTCCAGCGTGGCGTAATCCGGCAGGTCCTGCTGGGCCAGGATCAAGCCCTCTTCGGCGGAACCGGCAATGCTCACGCGGAACCCGCGACGGCTCATGGCGCGCGCCATGACCCGGGTGAAGGTGGCATCGTCATCCACCAGCAGCAGGTGCGGCAGCTCTTCGCTCTCGACCTGGTTTTCTTCGCTCATCATTCATCTCCTCGCTTGCCATAGGGCAGGCGCAGTTCGGTCAGGGTGCCACCCTGCTCATGACTATAAAGTTTTACCGAACCGCCCGCACGGGTCACGCTGGCCTTGCTCAAGAACAGGCCCAGGCCGAAACCTTTGCCCTTGGTGGTAATGAAGGGTTTGCCGATGGCTTCGGCAATGGCCGGCGGCACGCCAGGGCCATGGTCGCGGATGCTGATCACGATATCCTGAGCGTCCCAGTCAAGGCGCACTTCAAGGTCATCGGGGCAGGCATCGGCCGCATTGTTCAACAGGTTCAGCAGCGCCTGGGTCAGGTCCGGTGGCGGGGTCAGGCGCGGCACCTGGCCGTCACGCAGGCGCTGGAAGCGGTAGCTGCTTTCCGGGCGCATCAGGTGCCAGCGGTTCAGCGCTTCGTCCAGCCAGGCGGTGACATCCTGCTCGACCACCGCCAGGCGGCGGTTGGCTTCAGCGGCGCGTACCAGTTGCTGCAGGGTTTCCTTGCACAGCTTCACCTGGTCCTGAAGGATTTGCAGGTCTTCCTGCAACAGCGGGTCGGTGTGGTCCTGGCGCATTTCATTGATCAGCACACTCATGGTGGCCAGCGGCGTGCCCAGCTCATGAGCGGCGCCGGCGGCCTGGGTGGCTACGGCCAGCAACTGCTCGTCGCGCAGGCTTTCTTCACGCCGCTCGGAGCGCAATTGCTCCTGGCGCCGCAGCTCTTCAGCCATGCGTGCCGCGAAGAAGGTGATCACCGCCGCCGCCAGGGCAATACTCAGCCACATGCCGTACACCTGCATCTTGTCCCGCGCCATGGGCAGGCCTTCGAGCGGGTAGAACTGCACCAGCAGCAAGCTGTAGGCGGTCAGGGCAATACCGGACAGGATCAGCGAATACAGCCACGGCAGGGTCACTGCGGCAATGGCCAACGGTACCAGGTAGTAGGACACGAACGGGTTGGTCGAACCGCCGGAGTAATACAGCAAGGCACTGTGGATCAACAGGTCACAGGCCAGCTGCAGGGCGTATTCCATTTCGGTGACGGGCACCGACAAGCGCAGGCGCAGGGCGGTGAAGGCACACAGCAGCGACGACAAGGCCAAGGTACCGGCCAGCGATAGCCAGGGTAAGGGCAGCAGTTCGGTCCAGTAGGCGACACCGACCGAGCCGGCCTGGGCAGCCAGGACCAGCACACGAATGACGGTCAGGCGCCAGAGGTTCTGGCGGGTAGCGGACAACGGTTGTACGGCGGCGAGCATGAGCTCTCCTGATGAGTGCTCCAGAAAATCGGCTGGAGTATACCGAAGCCGGGCCCCCTGCTGCAGCGCTGCGGCAAAGCGCCACACTTTGTCACACTGTCATGATGGCACTGTTGAACCCACTACACTGATGCCGGTCTGATTGGCCATGCGTGGCATGGATGACCAGCGACCACGCCTTTTATTGCCAAGGAGTACCACATGCACATTCCACGTCACGGCGCCGCCCTGATCATGTCTTGCGGCCTGCTCGCCAGCCTGCCGGCACTGGCGGCCGATGAACCGCGCTACAACCAGGTATCGCTGCGCGCCGAGGTCAGCAAGGAAGTGGCGCGCGACCTGATGGTCGTGACCTTGTATAGCGAAGCGCAGAACAGCGACCCCGGCAAGCTCGCCAAGCAGATCACAGAAACCATGAACAAGGCCGTGCAGCAGTCGCGCCAGGTCAAGGATGTGAAGATCAGCCAGGGCAGCCGCAACAGCTACCCCGTTTACGACAGCAAAGGCCAGAAGATCACCGGCTGGCGTGAGCGCGCCGAGCTGCGCCTGGAAAGCGCCGATTTCCCGGCCCTCTCGCAACTGACCGCCGACCTGCTGCAAGAGCTGAAAATGGGTGGCATGGACTTCTCCATCGCGCCGGCCACGCGCAAGTCCAGCGAAGACGAGCTGCTCAAGGATGCCGTGGATGCGTTCAAGGCCCGTGCACAACTGGCCACGCAAGCCTTGGGCGGCACAGGCTACAAAGTGGTCAGCCTGAACCTGAACAGCAGCGGCTACCCACGGCCGTACCTGCGCAGCGCCCCCATGGCCATGAAGGCCATGAGCGCAGATGAAGCGGCGCCGGCGCCCGACATCGAAGCCGGTACCAGCGAGGTGAGCATGAATGCTGATGGGTTGATTGAAGTGCAGATGCCTTAAGCAACTAGCGCCGATATGCGCGGCCTGGGGTCGCGACGGGGCGGGGGCGCTCCCCTGTTGTAGCAGTGTGCTGCACAGGGGGCCGCTGCGCGCGGCCCATCGCGACGCAAGGCCGCTCCTACAGGGGCCGTGTGGGGGGCTGAAAAAAGCGTTTCAGACCTTTCTTACGCACCGTTCAGGTGCATCCTACAAAATTCCCGCCTCGAAACACCTCGAAAAAAGCCATCATTTTGCCCACGCAAACGTTTAACTTCGCCGAAAGTTATAGCGATGCGACATCCATGTACGTTCGTGCCACATTCCAGGCGCCAACTATCCTTGTACCTGTTGCATTGGGAACATCCCCTGCATAAGTATCCGCAGGTCGGCTCACGAGGCCACCTCACTCGAAAAATGACAAAAATGAGGCCACCATGCTCAAACACGCAGTCATACCGTTCCTGCTCGGTGCAGGCTTGCTCACCGGTGCTCCGTCGGCACTTGCCGCGTCCAACCTGGTGTTCTGCTCCGAAGGCAGCCCGGCCGGCTTCGATCCAGGGCAATACACTACCGGCACCGACTTCGACGCCTCGGCCGAAACCGTCTTCAACCGCCTGACGCAGTTCGAACGCGGCGGCACTGCAGTGATACCCGGCCTGGCCACCCGCTGGGACGTGTCCGACGATGGCAAGACCTACACCTTCCACCTGCGCGAGGGGGTGAAGTTCCACACCACCGACTACTTCAAGCCGACCCGCCCGTTCAACGCCGACGACGTGCTCTTCACCTTCAACCGCATGCTCGACAAGGACCACCCCTTCCGCAAGGCCTACCCGACCGAGTTCCCGTACTTCACCGACATGGGCATGGACAAGAACATCGCCAAGCTGGAGAAGCTTGACGAGCACACCGTCAAGTTCACCCTCAACGAGGTCGATGCAGCGTTCATCCAGAACCTGGCCATGAGCTTTGCCTCGATCCAGTCCGCCGAATACGCCGACCAGTTGCTCAAGAACGGCAAGGCCGCCGACATCAACCAGAAGCCGATCGGCACCGGCCCGTTCGTGTTCAGCAAGTACCAGAAGGACGCGCAGATCCGCTTCAAGGGCAACAAGGACTACTGGAAGCCCGAGGACGTGAAGATCGACAACCTGATCTTCGCCATCACCACCGACGCCTCGGTACGCATGCAGAAGCTGAAAAAGAACGAATGCCAGGTCACCCTCTTCCCACGCCCGGCCGATATCGAGCCGCTGAAGGCCGACAAGAACCTGCAGATGCCCCAGCAGGCCGGCTTCAACCTGGGTTACATCGCCTATAACGTGATGGACCAGATCAAGGGCAGCAACCAGCCCAACCCCATGGCCCAGCTGAAAGTGCGCCAGGCGCTGGACATGGCCGTGGACAAGAAGCGCATCATCGAGTCGGTCTACCAGGGCGCCGGCCAGTTGGCGGTCAACGCCATGCCGCCCACGCAGTGGTCGTATGACACCAGCATCAAGGACGCACCGTTCGACCCGGAAAAAGCCAAACAACTGCTCAAGGAAGCCGGCATCAAGGAAGGCACCGAAATCACCCTGTGGGCCATGCCCGTGCAACGCCCGTACAACCCCAATGCCAAGCTGATGGCCGAAATGCTGCAGTCCGACTGGGCCAAGATCGGCATCAAGGCAAAAATTGTCAGCTATGAGTGGGGCGAGTACATCAAGCGCTCCAAAGCCGGCGAACAGGGCGCCATGCTGATTGGCTGGAGCGGCGACAACGGTGACCCGGACAACTGGCTAGGCACCCTCTACGGCTGCGATGCCATTGACGGCAACAACTTCTCCAAGTGGTGCTACAAGCCCTACGACAGCCTGATCAAACAGGCCAAGGCCACCTCCGACCAAGCCAAGCGCACCGAGCTGTACCAGCAGGCACAGCGCATCCTCAAGGAGCAGGTGCCGATCACCCCGATCGCCCACTCCACCGTCTACCAGCCGATGAGCGTCAAGGTGAAGGACTTCAAGATCAGCCCGTTCGCGCTGAACGCCTTCTACGGCGTCAGCGTGGACAAATAGGGTAGCCCCGGCACCCGCCAGGCGGTGGGTGCCCTCCCCTCCAATCACTGATTTCTGTCGGCCTGCAGCTATCCGCTGCGGGGTCGGCACACTGTTGCCGCCATTCGTACCCGTAGGCGGTGCAAACAGAGGAAAAGGACTTGCCATGCGCCACGCCACCCGACTTGCTGCCCTGCTGGCCCTGGGCCTGATCAGCCAGGCCCCCCACCTGTACGCCAACAGCCTGGTGTTCTGCTCCGAAGGCAGCCCTGCCGGTTTCGACACCGCCCAGTACACCACCGCCACCGACAACGACGCCGCCGAACCGATCTACAACCGCCTGGTCGAGTTCGAACGTGGCGGCACCGCCGTGCACCCTGCCCTGGCTACCCGCTGGGAGGTGTCCGACGACGGCTTGAACTACACCTTCCACCTGCGTGAAGGGGTCAGGTTCCACAGCAACAAGGCCTTCACGCCCAGCCGCGACTTCAATGCCGACGACGTGTTGTTCACCTTCAACCGCATGCTCGACAAAGGCCACCCGTTCCGCCAGGCCTACCCCACCGAGTTCCCCTATTTCATCAGCATGGGCCTGGACAAGAACATCGCCCGGGTCGAGAAACGCGACCCTCTGACCGTGGTGTTCACCCTGAACGCGGTGGATGCCGCATTCATTCAGAACCTGGCCATGAGCTTCGCCTCGATCCTCTCTGCCGAGTACGCCGAGCAGCTGCTGGCCAGCGGGCGTGCCAGTGACATAAACCAGCACCCGATCGGCACCGGCCCGTTCGTGTTCCAGCGCTACCAGAAAGACTCGCAGATCCGCTACAAGGGCAACAAGGCCTACTGGGCCCCCGAGCAGGTAAAGCTCGACAACCTGGTGTTTTCGATCAACGTAGACCCCTCGGTGCGCATCCAGAAACTGCGCCGCAACGAATGCCAGGTCACCCTGCACCCGCGCCCGGCCGACCTGCCGGCCCTTCGCGCCGACAGCCAGCTGCAGGTGCTGCAGCAGCCGGGCTTCAACCTCGGCTACATCGCCTACAACACCCGCCATGCACCGTTCGACCGCCTGGAAGTACGCCAGGCGCTGGACATGGCGGTGAACAAGCAAGCCATCATCCAGGCGGTGTACCAGGACGCCGGCCAGTTGGCAGTCAACGCCATGCCACCGACCCAATGGTCCTACGACAACAGCCTCAAGGATGCCCCTTACAACCCGGAAAAGGCCCGCCAACTGCTGCGCCAGGCCGGCGTAGCGCCAGGTACCGAGGTCACCTTGTGGGCCATGCCGGTGCAGCGCCCGTACAACCCCAACGCCAAGCTGATGGCCGAAATGCTGCAGGCCGACTGGAACAAACTCGGCCTCAAGGTGCGCATCGTCAGCTACGAGTGGGGGGAATACATAAAGCGCATGAAAAACGGCGAGCACGACATCGCCCTGATCGGCTGGACCGGTGACAACGGCGACCCCGACAACTGGCTGGGCACCCTCTACAGCTGCGCCGCCATTGGCAGCAACAACTACTCGCAGTGGTGCGATCCGCAGTACGACAGCCTGGTCATGCAGGCCAAGCGCGTGAGCGACCCGGTGCAACGCAGCGCCCTGTACCAGCAGGCACAGCAGCGCCTCAAGCAGCAGGTGCCGATCACCCCGGTGGCCCATTCCACCGTCAACCAGCCGCTCAGCGTCAAGGTTTCCCAATTCAAGGTCAGCCCGTTTGGGCGCAATGATTTCTCCGGTGTGAGTGTTGACTGATGGCCAACCTGCACCGGCCGCTTCGCCGGTACAGGCAACACAGCGTCCGGATCAAGCCCGGCAACCCCGCGGCAACCCTGGCAACACCGCAGCAAGCACCCGGCCCACAAGGCCGGCCATAACTAGAAAAGAAAGGGAGCTTCAACTTGAAACTATTCACCTTGAGCGCACTGGCCTTATCCATCAGTGCAGTGACCACCGTGGCCCAGGCTGACCCGCAAAGCCAGGCGTTCATTCCCATCACCCTCAAGAGCACCAGCGAGCAAGCCCAGGCCAGCGGTTTTATCGAGGGGCAGAACCTGTCCGGCAGCACCCGTAACTGGTACGCCCGCGAACGCGCGGCGCGCGCCCCCCTGTGGAAGTACTACAAGAACGACGGCACCCGCCACGACACCCACAGCCGTGAGAACTGGGTGCAGGGCACCATCCTCAACTACAGCTCCGGCTTTACCGAGGGTACCGTCGGCATCGCCGTCGAGGCCGCCGGCTACAATGCGATTGCGCTGCAGCAGAGCCGCCAGGCCGTAGCCGGCCCCAACAACCGCACCCTCACCCACAGCGACGGCGACCCCATCGGCCAGTGGAGCAAGCTGGGCCTGGGCAACATCAAGGCACGCGTGTCCAACACCACCCTCACCCTGGGCCGGCAATCGGTGGACACACCCATGATCGCCTACATCGGCAACCGTGCCCTGCCGTCGAGCTTCCAGGGCGTGTTCCTGCACAGTGCCGAGTTCGACAACCTCAACTTCGACCTGGGCACCTTCGACCGCGTCTCGCCGCGTACCGAGCAAAGCCTCAGCAAGTTCCGCAGCGAGTACAGCGCCACTGGCGTGGAAACCGACCGTGCCAGCACTGCCGGCATCAACTACCAGCCGTTCAAGAGCCTGAGCACCAGCCTGTACGCCACCAAAGTCGATGACTTCTGGAACCAGTACTACTTCGGCGCCAACCACGTGCTTGGCGACAGTGCGGTGCTCAGCCTGACCACTGGCCTGAACTACTACAAGACAGTCGACGCCGGCAGCCAGAAAATGGGCAAGATCGACAACGACACCTACAGCCTGTCGTTCGGCCTGACCCACCAGGCGCACACCCTCAGTGCTTCGTGGCAGCAGGTCAACGGCAACGAATACTTCGACTACCTGCACGAAACCAACGGCATTTTCCTGGCCAACTCGTTGCTCTCGGACTTCAACGGCCCGAACGAGAAATCCCTGCAGATTTCCTACGTGCTGAACATGGCGCCCTACGGCGTGCCAGGCTTGAAGTTCAACCTGTACAACGCCCGCGGCTGGGGCATCGATGGCACCCACTACCGTGGCACCGCCTATGACGTGAGGGGCCTGGATGGCGAAACCCACTACGAGTGGGGTATCGGCACCAGCTACGCGGTGCAGAGCGGGCCGTTGAAGGACACCAGTATCCGCGCCACCTACACCACGCACCGCGCCAGCAAGGCGCAGGCCGATGGCAGCCTGGACGAGTTCCGCGTGGTCACCACCATCCCATTCAACATTCTCTGACCGTTTGCGCCACGGCCCGCTGCACGGCGGGCCTTGGCGGCTACGCTGGAATCAATGCACGCAGGGAGTCTTCAACCCATGCACAGAGTTTTCATCAAGTCGCGACCGCTACGCCTGGCGCTGGCTGCGCTGGTGCTCGGCAGTGCCACGCAACTGGCGGCCAAGCCGCTGGTGGTCTGCACCGAAGCCAGCCCGGAGGGCTTCGACGTGGTCCAGTACACCACCGGCGTCACCTTCGATGCGTCCTCTGAAACACTGTTCAACCGCCTGGTGGACTTCAAGCCCGGGACCACCGACATCGAGCCGGCCCTGGCCGAGCGCTGGGACATTTCAGCAGATGGCCTGACCTATACCTTTCACCTGCGCAAGGGCGTGAAGTTCCACAGCACCGACTACTTCACACCCACCCGCGAATTCAACGCCGACGATGTGCTGTGGAGCCTGCGGCGCCAGCTGGACCCGGCGCACCCGTGGCACGACAAGACCAGCGTCGGCTACCCGTACTTCGAGAGCATGGCCTTCAGCCAGTTGCTCAAGGCGGTGGACAAGACCGACGAGCATACCGTGGTGATCACCCTCACCCGCCCCGAAGCACCGTTCCTGCATGACATGGCCATGGGCTTCACCTCTATCTATTCGGCAGAATACGGCGACCAGTTGCTCAAGGCCGGCAAGACCGCCGAGCTGAACAGCAAACCCATCGGCACCGGGCCGTTCATCTTCCAGCGCTACAACAAGGACGCGCAGGTCCGCTTCAAACCCAACCCCGACTACTTCCGCGGCAAACCGCCGGCCGACGCCCTGATCTTCGCCATTGCCACCGACAGCAATGTGCGCCTGCAGAAATTGCGCGCCAACGAGTGCCAGGTGGCGCTGTACCCCAAGCCGGACGACGTGCCCTCGATCAAGGCCGACCGCACCCTCAAGGTGGCCGAAACCGAAGCGCTGGTGACCGGCTATGTTGCCATGAACACCCAGCACAAGTACCTCAGCGACGTGCGTGTGCGTAAAGCCATCAACATGGCATTCGACCGCCAGACCCACGTCGACCAGCTGTTCGGCAAAGGTAATGCCTTGGTCGGGGTGAACCCCTACCCGCCCAGCATGATGGGCTTCAACCCGGCCAACCAGAACCCGCCGCGTGACCTTGCCAAGGCGCGCGCCCTGCTCAAGGAGGCGGGTGTGCCGGAGGGCACCGTCATCACCCTGTTCACCCGCAACGGCGGTGGCATGACCAACCCCAACCCGCGCCTGTCGGCCGAGATGCTGCAGGCCGACCTCGGCCAGATCGGCCTGAAGCTGGATATCCGTGTGATGGAGTGGGCCGAGATGCTGCGCCGCGCCAAGCGCGGTGAAGCCGACCTGGTGTCCACCGGCTGGGCGGGCGACAACGGCGACCCGGACAACTTCCTCACCCCCCTGCTCAGTTGCGAGGCGGCCCAGACCGGCGAGAACTATGCGCGCTGGTGCAACCCTAAGTTTCAGGAGCTGATCAGCCGAGCCCGCGAGGTGGTCGACAACGACGAACGGGCAAGGCTCTATAGCGAGGCATTGAAGGTGTACGATGACGACCAACCGTGGATCAGCATGGCCCACCCGAAGATGTTCACCGCCATGCGTGACAATGTAGAGGGCTACGTGATCAGCCCTCTGGCCAAAAACAACTTCGCCACCACCCGGGTGAAGTAGAACAACGACGACCGCCGGCGCCCAGCAGGGAACCGGCGGCACTGCCGTAGCGTGCTGCTGGCCGTACGGTCTGATGAGGTAACCCCGACAATGTTGAGTTTTATTGCCCGGCGCCTTGGCCTGCTGATACCGACCTTTTTCGGCATCACGTTGCTGACTTTCGCGCTCATACGCCTGATCCCCGGCGACCCGGTGGAAGTGATGATGGGCGAGCGCAGGGTCGACCCCGAAATGCATGCCCAGGCCATGGAGCGCCTGGGCTTGAACAAACCCCTGCCGGTCCAGTACCTGGACTATGTCGGCAAGCTGGCCCAGGGCGACCTGGGTGAATCGCTGCGCACCCGCGAAAGCGTGTGGCGCGAGTTCCTGACCTTGTTCCCGGCCACCCTGGAACTGGCCTTTGCCGCGCTGTTGTTCGCTGGCGTGGTCGGCCTGCTGGCCGGGGTGATCGCGGCGCTCAAACGCGGCTCGCTGTTCGACCACGGGGTAATGGGCATATCCCTGGCGGGCTATTCGATGCCGATCTTCTGGTGGGGTCTGATCCTGATCATGTTCTTCTCGGTGAGCCTGGGCTGGACCCCGGTGTCCGGGCGCATCGACCTGCTCTACGACATCGAGCCGAAAACCGGCTTCATGCTGATCGACACCCTGCTCAGCGATGAGGAAGGTTCATTCAAGGACGCAGTGATGCACCTGATTCTGCCTGCCATCGTGCTCGGCACCATCCCGCTGGCGGTAATCGCGCGCATGACCCGCTCATCGATGCTTGAAGTGCTGCGCGAGGACTACATCCGTACAGCCCGTGCCAAAGGCCTGTCGCCGGCCCGGGTAGTGTTCGTGCATGGCTTGCGCAACGCATTGATCCCGGTGCTCACCGTGTTCGGCCTGCAGGTCGGCACGCTGTTGGCCGGTGCGGTGCTGACCGAAACCATCTTCTCCTGGCCGGGCATCGGCAAATGGCTGATCGAAGCCATCGGCGCCCGTGACTACCCCGTGGTCCAGAACGGCATCCTGCTGATCGCCTGCCTGGTAATCCTGGTCAACTTCGTCGTGGACATTCTCTACGGCCTGGCCAACCCACGCATCCGTCATCAGCGCTGAGGCCCTTGCCATGACTAGCCCGATTCCGAAATCCGTGTCGCCGGCCAGCCCGGTGGACCAAAGCCTGCTCTACCCTTCGCCGTACAAAGAATTCTGGCAAGCCTTCGCGCGCAACAAAGGCGCGGTGATGGGCCTGGCGTTCATGTGCCTGGTGGTGTTCTGCGCGCTGTTCGCGCCATGGGTCGCCCCCCATGACCCAAGCGAGCAGTACCGCGACTTCCTGTTGACCCCACCGGTGTGGCTGGAGGGCGGCACCTGGCAGTTCATCCTTGGCACCGACGAACTCGGCCGCGACCTGCTTTCACGCCTGATCCAGGGCGCGCGGCTGTCGCTGCTGATCGGCCTGTCCTCGGTGGTGATGTCGCTGATCCCGGGCATCCTGCTAGGCCTGCTGGCCGGGTTCTTCCCGCAACTGCTGGGCCCGTCGATCATGCGCCTGATGGACGTGATGCTGGCCCTGCCGTCGCTGCTGCTGGCGGTGGCGATCGTCGCCATTCTCGGCCCAGGCCTGATCAACACGGTGATTGCGATCGCCATCGTATCGCTGCCCTCTTACGTGCGCCTGACCCGCGCCGCCGTCATGGGCGAGCTGAACCGCGACTACGTCACGGCCGCACGCCTGGCCGGCGCCGGCTTGCCACGCCTGATGTTCGTCACGGTGCTGCCCAACTGCATGGCACCGTTGATCGTGCAGGCCACCTTGAGTTTTTCCTCGGCGATCCTCGACGCCGCCGCCCTGGGCTTCCTTGGCCTGGGCGTGCAGCCGCCCACCCCCGAGTGGGGCACCATGCTGGCTTCGGCGCGTGACTACATCGAGCGTGCCTGGTGGGTGGTGAGCCTGCCCGGCCTGACCATTCTGCTCAGTGTGCTGGCAATCAACCTGATGGGCGACGGCCTGCGCGATGCGCTGGACCCGAAACTCAAGAACGCCGCCTGAGGAGAACGCCATGTCACTGTTACAGATCAACAACCTGAACGTGCGCTTCGGCGACGCCACTGCCGTACCGGTGGTCGATGGCCTGGACCTGGCGGTGGACGCCGGCGAGATCCTGGCGATCGTTGGCGAGTCCGGCTCGGGTAAATCGGTCACCATGATGGCCCTGATGGGCCTGATCGATGCGCCTGGGCGCATTACCGCCGACGCCCTCACGTTCGACGGCACCGACATGCTCAAGCTCAGCGGCCGGCAACGGCGCAAGGTGGTGGGCAAGGACATCGCCATGGTCTTCCAGGACCCGATGACCGCACTGAACCCCAGCTACACGGTAGGCTTCCAGATCGAGGAGGTGTTGCGCCAACACTTGGGCCTGAAGGGCAAGGCAGCGCGCCAACGTGCCCTTGAGCTATTGAAAAAGGTCGAGATCCCGGCGGCGGAAAGCCGCCTGGATGCCTACCCGCACCAGTTGTCCGGCGGCATGAGCCAGCGTGTGGCAATTGCCATGGCGATTGCCGGCGAACCCAAGCTGCTGATCGCCGATGAGCCCACCACCGCGCTGGACGTGACGATCCAGGCGCAGATCATGGAACTGCTGGTGAACCTGCAGAAAGAGCGCAACATGGCGCTGATCCTCATCACCCACGACCTTGCCGTGGTCGCCGAAACGGCCAGGCGGGTGTGCGTGATGTATGCCGGCCAGGCGGTGGAAGTTGGCCAGGTTCCGGAGCTGTTCGACCTGCCGGCCCACCCTTACAGCGAAGCCCTGCTGGCGGCCATCCCCGAACACAGCCTTGGCGCCGAACGCCTGGCTACCCTGCCCGGCATCGTGCCTGGCCGCTACGACCGGCCCGTGGGCTGCCTGCTGTCGCCGCGCTGCCCTTATGTACAGGACAACTGCCGGCGCCAGCGCCCGCCCCTCGACCCTCAGGCGCACAGCCTGGTGCGTTGCTTCTACCCGCTGAACCAGGAGGTGGCGTAATGGCCGTGGTTCTGACTGCCCGGGAATTGACCCGGCATTACGAAGTATCCCGCGGGCTGTTCAAAGGCCACGCACTGGTCCGCGCGCTCAACGGCGTGTCGTTCGAGCTGGAGGCCGGCAAGACCCTGGCGGTGGTGGGTGAGTCTGGCTGCGGCAAGTCGACCCTGGCCCGCGCCCTGACATTGATCGAAGAGCCGTCTTCCGGCTCCCTGCAAATTGCCGGCACCGAAGTCACTGGCGCCAGCAAGGCCCAGCGCAAGCAACTGCGCCGCGACGTGCAGATGGTATTCCAGAGCCCCTACGCTTCGCTCAACCCGCGGCAGAAGATTGGCGACCAGTTGGCCGAACCTTTGCTGATCAACACCTCGCTAAGCAAGGCCGAACGGCGAGACAAGGTGCAGAAGATGATGGAGCAGGTCGGCCTGCGCCCCGAGCATTATCAGCGCTACCCGCACATGTTCTCTGGCGGCCAGCGCCAGCGCATCGCCCTGGCCCGGGCGATGATGCTGCAGCCCAAGGTACTGGTGGCAGACGAACCGACTTCCGCGCTGGACGTGTCGATCCAGGCACAGGTACTGAACCTGTTCATGGACTTGCAGAAGGAGTTCAACACCGCCTACGTGTTCATCTCGCACAACCTCGCGGTGGTGCGGCACGTGGCCGACCAGGTGCTGGTGATGTACCTGGGAAGGCCTGCGGAAATGGGGCCTAAGGAGGACATCTACGAGAAGCCGCTGCACCCGTACACCCAGGCACTGCTGTCAGCGACACCGGCGATTCATCCCGACCCGCTGAAGCCGAAAATCAGAATTGCCGGGGAGTTGCCCAACCCGCTGAACCCGCCGGACGGCTGCGCGTTCCACACGCGCTGCCCACATGCCACTGAGCGCTGCGCCAAGGACGTGCCGGCGTTCAGGCAAGTCGGTACACGGCAAGTGGCCTGTCATTACGCGGAGCAGTTTCTTTAATCAGTTGCCAGAGCGGTCTGCGCTGGCGTGAGGTTCACGCGACCTCTGCAGAAGCGGCCTTGCGCCGCGATGGGCCGCACCGCGGCCCCCAGCCGCTCAATGCATGAAAATCCAGATCAGGATAATCACCGGTATCGGCACGCCGATCATCCACAGCAATATCGAGCGCATGTTCAACCTCCGTCAATGGTGGCAATAGCAAAGGGCGGCCTGGGCCGCCCTTACTGTCAGTGCATGAACAGTGCAATCAGGATGATCACGGGAATCGGTACTCCAAGCATCCACAGCAATATCGAGCGCATGATAATTCTCCTTGCTTAACGTTGAACGGTGCGGGTAGTGACGTAGTCGCCTTCCAGCCACTGCACGCGGTCGCGCAGGCGGCCGCCATACAGGGCCGCGACGCTGGCGATAAAGGCGCCGCACAGCAGCGCGACGAAGGTCCACAGGGCAGTCCAGGCAGCTACCTTGGCGGCAGTGTCGGCCGCTTGCTTGGCATCGTTTTTCAGCTGCTGCACCTGAGCCATTACCTGGTCCACGCGAGCTTCGGCTTCGGCCTGGGTCAGGCGGGTACGCTGCGCCACCAACTGCGCCAGGTAGGTACGGTCCTCCGGAGGCAATGCGCCGTCCCCGGCAATGCCCTTGGCCAGAATGCGCGCGGCAACCCCATTGGCGGCGTCTTCGCTGACTGGCGCCGGGCCGTCACCGCGGAACAGGCTGTCGACGAAGTACCCCATCGAGTCATTGTTGCTGCCGGTAGCCGCCGATGCACCTGCGGCAGCAGACACCGTGGCCGCTTGCGACGCAGCGCTGGCCCCGGCACCTACCAGGTTGCCCGCCGCACCCAGCACCAGCATGGCGGCGACCAGGGTGGCCACTGCCCACGACAGGAAGCCATGCGCGGTATCGCGGAAGTACACCTCGTCACCGTGCAGGTTCGCCCACTTCACCCGCAGCCGGCCGGCAATATAACCGCCCATGCCCGATGCGATGATCTGCGTGAGCAGCAGCCAGACAATGGTAGAAACGCCCAGGGCTTTGGCACTCGCCCCTTCGTCAGCCCAAGGCGAGGTGGCGGCGAAGCCCAATCCCGCGCCCAGTACCACAAGGATGAGGGAAACGGATGCGGCAGCAGCCGCGCCAGCGAAGATGGCCGCCCAGGAAACACCTGAACGGCTTTGCGTATCGACAGCGGGGTAGTCGGCAGAGGTGATCATGATGTGTGCGCCTTATGTTGTTAGCGAGAATTCCATTCGCGCAGTAACCTTTGCAGTAGCTGTGCCAGCTGTGACAAAAAATGACGCCCATACAAATCAGTGGCTTAGCTCGCTGGCCGCCTGCTGAACCGTGCAAAATGCGCGAAAGCGCCCTATCCATCAGGTGTTCTGCATTCTTGTGATGGCTTGGCCGGCAAGGCATGATCCAGCCATGACGCTTCCCGATGACCCCGCCCAGACCCCACTCACCGCCGAGACCGTGCTGCGCTACCACCTGTGCTGGAAGCACCGTGACCTCGACGGCGTGATGGCGCTTTATCACCCCGATGTCCAGTATCACGACTTCTTCCAGAACCGCGTGCTGGGCTATCGCGAACTGCGCGCCTACGTGCGCGCCTGCCTACCCCACGAAGCCGGCGAAGACATCGTCCACAGTGACCGTATCCGCGTCGATGGCTGCACCGCGTTCATCCAGTACCAGGTTACGGTGCAGGGCGGCGATGGCCTGGTGGCGTTTCAGTCCAGCGAGGCAATTACGGTGAGGGACGGCCTGATCTGGCGGGTCAACGAATATGCGACCCTGGTGCGCCAGCACGGCAACACCGCGGGCACCGGCGGCGCGCGGCCAGCCACCAGCCGCCTGGGCCTGTCACCGCGGCAGCTGTCGACCATGGCCCAGGACCTGGAACACTATTTTCAGCGCCAGCGCCCCTACCTGGACCCTGAACTGGATCTGCAGCAAGTTGCCGATGCCAGTGGCTACAGTCGCAACCAGATTTCCTACCTGCTGAACCAGGTGCTTGGGCAAAGCTTCTACCGCTACGTCAACCAGGCGCGCCTGCAGCACCTGATGGCCAGCCTTGATGACAACAGCGCCGGAACACCCATCGATGACCTGGCGTTCAACGCTGGCTTCAATTCGCTGTCGGCGTTCTACAAGTGCTTCCGTGAACACACCGGGCTCACACCCAAGGCCTACCTGAAGCAAATTTCCCTGCGTGCACGCACGTAAGACAGCCGCCCACTCGCCCGACTAGGATCGGCCACAGACCTTGACGGACGTGGAGCCGAACCCGATGCAACCCCTGCGCACGCTCAGCCTGTGGATGGACCAGCTCGACGAGCCGCTGTGCGCCCGCCCGGCCCTGCGCGACGACCTGGACGCGGATGTGTGCATCATCGGCGCGGGCTACACCGGGCTGTGGACCGCCTACTACCTCAAGCGCCAGGCACCCCAGCTGAACATTGCACTGATCGATGCCAACATCGCCGGTTTCGGCGCCTCTGGGCGCAACGGTGGCTGGCTGATGGGCAACCTGCTCGGCGAAGACCGCCTGCTCGCCAGCCTGTCACCGCAGCAGCGCCGCGCCAGCATCGACCTGCTGCACGGGATTCCGGACGAGGTGCACAGCGTGCTGCAGCGCGAAGGCATCGACTGCCACTACCGCAAAGGGGGCGTGCTGTATTGCGCCGCGCGCTACCCGGAACAGGAACGCAGCCTGCGCGCCTACCTCGACGACCTGTACCGCCAGGGCATGACCGAAGACGACTACCGTTGGTTGCGCCCCGAACAGCTGGACGCGCAGCTACGGGTCAGCAACGCCTATGGCGCGATCTACAGCCCGCACACGGCGACCATTCAGCCGGCCATGCTCGCCCGGGGCCTGGCCCGGGCGCTGGAAGCGCTGGGTGTACCGATCTACGAAAATACCCCAGCCATCGACTGGCAACCGGGTGAGGTGCGTACACCACTGGCGCGCATTCGCTGCCAATGGGTGGTGCCCGCCGTGGAAGGCTACGCCGCCAGCCTGCCACCGTTGGGCAAACACCAACTGCCGGTGCAGAGCCTGCTGGTGGCCACCGAGCCACTACCCGAGGCGACCTGGGAACAGATCGGCCTGAGCCAGGGCCAGGCCTTCAGCGAAAGCAGCCGCCAGGTCACCTATGGCCAGCGCACGGCCGACAACCGGCTGGTATTCGGCGCCCGGGGCGGGTACCGCTTCGGCGGCCGCCTGCGTGAAAACTTCAACCTCGACGAACACGAAATCGAGCTGCGCCGCTACCTGTTCAGCGAACTGTTCCCACAGCTCAAGCATGTGCGCATCACCCACTCGTGGGGTGGCAACCTTGGCATGGCGCGGCGCTTCCGCCCACACATGCTCTGCGACCGCCAGCGCGGCATCGCCCTGGCCGGCGGTTACGGCGGCGAAGGCGTTGGCGCCACCAACCTGGGCGGGCGGACCCTGGCGGCCCTGATCCTCAACCAGCACAACGCGCTGACGGCGCAACCGTGGGTGCTCGACAACCGCCCGGTTTCAAGCCTGGCCAGCTGGCCCCCCGAGCCCTGCCGCTGGCTGGGCTACAACGCAATCATCCAGAGCTTCGTCCACGAGGACCGGACCCTCGCCAACCCCGCCAGCGCGCCTTGGAGGCGGCGCCTGGCCAGCTCGCTCGCGGACTTCATGGAAGGCTTCATGCACTGATTCCCTTTCCCCAACACAGGATCCACCGGTCATGCGCATCACCCAGTTCAAGAATACCGACAGCGTCGCACTGGCTAGCGCCAGCCCGGTAGCGGTGCCGCTCGGCGAACCCGTGGCAGTGGCTTCGGTCACCAGCGTGGAACGCGACGACGGCGTCGAAACCGGTATCTGGGAGTGCACCCCCGGGCGTTGGCGGCGGCAGATCGTGCAACAGGAGTTCTGCCATTTCATCAAGGGCCGCTGCACCTTCACCCCCGACGGTGGCGAGCCCCTGCTTATAGAAGCCGGAGACGCATTGATGCTACCGGCCAATAGCACCGGCACCTGGGACATCCAGGAAACCGTGCGCAAGACCTACGTACTGATTTTCTGATCCGCTAATCGCCTGCCTTCGATAACGACAGACAAAGCAAGGTAACCCCGACATGCGCACACGCCTTCTTGCACCCTTGATGCTGGCCGCCAGTGTGGCCAGTGCCGCCGAAACGGTGAAAATCTACAACTGGTCCAGCTACGTGGCACCCGACACGCTGAAAAATTTCCAGCAAGCCACTGGCATCGTGCCCACCTACGACGTGTATGACAGCAACGAAACCCTCGACGGCAAGCTGATGACCGGCAACTCTGGCTACGACGTGGTGTTCCCCTCCAACCACTTCATGGCCCGGCAGATCCAGGGCAAGGCCTTGAAACGCCTGGACAAGTCGCAGCTGCCCAACTGGCAGAACCTCAACCCGGTGCTGCTCAAGGCGCTGGAGGTGAATGACCCGGGCAACCAGTACGGTTTCCCCTACCTGTGGGGCAGCACCGGAATCGGCTACAACATCGACAAGGTCAAGGCGGTACTGGGCGACAACGCGCCGCTGGACTCGTGGGACCTGATCTTCAAGCCCGAATACATGAGCAAGCTGAAAAGCTGCGGTGTAGCGGTGCTGGACAACGGCCCCGAGCTGCTGCCGATTGCCCTGCACTACCTGGGCCTGCCGCACCACAGCCAGAACCCGGCAGACTACGACAAGGCCAAGGCGCTGTTGATGCAGGTACGGCCCTACATCAGCTACTTCCACTCCTCGAAATACACTGGCGACCTGGCCAACGGCGATGTCTGCGTGGTGGTGGGCTTCTCGGGGGATGTGCTGCAGGCGAAGAACCGCGCCGAAGAGGCGCACAACGGCGTCAAGGTGGGCTATTCGATACCCAAGGAAGGCGCGCCGTTGTGGTTCGACATGGTGGCCATGCCGGCCGATGCGCCGGATGAAAAGGCTGGCTATGCCTACATGAACTACCTGATGCAGCCGGAGGTGATGGCCAACATCAGCAACCATGTGCAGTATGCCAACGGCAACCTCAAGGCAGACGGGCTGGTGGACCCTGCGCTGAAAGGCAATGCGATGATTTACCCGAGCGAGGCCGTGATGGGCAAGCTGTATGCGCTGGAGGCGATGCCGGCCAAGATCGACCGTATCAGGACGCGGATCTGGACCAGTATCAAGGCCGGGAATTGAAATGGGGCCGCTTTGCGGCCCTTCGCGGGCACGCCCGCTCCCACAGGGATATCACCAGAGCTGAGGGCAGTGATAGCCTTGTGGAAGCGGGCGTGCCCGCGAAGGGCTGCAAGGCAGCCCCAAATCCAATAGTCAGTGGTGCTCGCGGGTAGCGCGGAACTTGATGTCCGGCCAGCGTTCTTCCATCAGCGCCAGGTTGACCCGGGTCGGCGCCAGGTAAGTGAGGTGGCCGCCACCATCGATGGCCAGGTTTTCCATGGCCTTGGTCTGGAATTCCTCGAGCTTCTTCTTGTCGTCGCAGCTGATCCAGCGGGCCGACCACACGGTGATCGGCTCGTAGGCGCACTCGACCTTGTACTCTTCCTTCAGGCGGCTGGCGACCACGTCGAACTGCAGCACACCGACCGCACCCAGGATGATGTCGTTGCTGCGCTCAGGGAAGAACACCTGCGTGGCACCCTCTTCCGCCAGCTGCTGCAAGCCCTGGCGCAGCTGCTTGGACTTCAGCGGGTCCTTCAGGCGCACACGGCGGAACAGCTCCGGGGCGAAGTGCGGGATACCGGTAAAGCCCAGGGCCTCGCCTTCGGTGAAGGTATCACCGATCTGGATGGTGCCGTGGTTGTGCAGGCCGATGATGTCGCCGGCAAAGGCCTCTTCCAGTTGCTCACGCTCGGAGGAGAAGAAGGTCAGCGCATCGCCGATACGCAGGTCCTTGTTCAGGCGCACGTGGCGCATCTTCATGCCCTTTTCGTACTTGCCCGAGCAGATGCGCATGAACGCGATACGGTCGCGGTGTTTCGGGTCCATGTTCGCCTGGATCTTGAACACGAAACCGGTGAACTTCTCTTCGACCGGCTCTACGGTACGTTCGTGGGCCACACGCCCCAGCGGCCGCGGCGCCCAGTCGACCACCGCGTCGAGCACGTGGTCGACACCGAAGTTACCGAGTGCCGTACCGAAGAACACCGGGGTCAGCTGACCATTGATGAACTCTTCCTGGTTGAACTCGTGGCAAGCACCCTGCACCAGCTCCAGTTGCTCGACGAACGAATCGTATTGGTCACCCAGGTGGGCGCGGGCCTCGTCGGAGTCCAGCTTCTGGATGATCTTGGCCTCGGTGCGCTCATGGCCGTGGCCAGGGGTGTAGACCACGATGTAGTCACCGGTGAGGTGGTACACGCCCTTGAAGTCACGGTAGCAACCGATCGGCCAGGTGATCGGCGCGGCCTTGATCTTCAGCACCGCCTCGATCTCGTCGAGCAGTTCGATCGGGTCGCGAATGTCACGGTCGAGTTTGTTGATGAAGCTGACGATGGGCGTGTCGCGCAGGCGGCAGACGTCCATCAGGGCGATGGTCCGCGGCTCTACACCTTTACCGCCGTCCAGCACCATCAGCGCCGAGTCCACGGCGGTCAGGGTGCGGTAGGTGTCTTCGGAAAAGTCTTCGTGGCCGGGGGTGTCGAGCAGGTTGATCATGTGCTCGCGGTACGGGAACTGCATCACCGAGGTGGTGATGGAGATGCCGCGCTGCTTCTCCATTTCCATCCAGTCGGAAGTGGCATGGCGGTCGGACTTGCGCGACTTCACGGTACCGGCGACGGCAATGGCCTTGCCCATCAGCAGCAGCTTTTCGGTGATGGTGGTCTTACCGGCGTCGGGGTGGGAAATGATTGCGAAAGTGCGGCGCTTCGCGACTTCGGCGGCCTGGTTGGTCATGGGAAATCGCCTGACTGGGGGATTTGAAAGGGGCGATATCATACCTGAAGTTGGGCGGGGACCAAAATCTGCTGATTGAGAGGTTGCAGGTCTGGCAGCAGATTCACCACACAATCGCTTTATCACGACAAATGGCCACAGGGCAGTTATTTCAACGCCTGCAGCGCGCTAAGCCGCTGTTTTCTCTCGCCAGATTTGCATTCCCCCAGTGATTAACGCTGGCCAAATGCCGCCTCAAATGGGAACCTTTAGGGCCCTGGAGACGTCCACTCCCCTGCAACCCGCTTCGGTTGAGGGCTGGTTTCATCAGCATTTTCGGGCCCGACGGGGTTCGGCTCATGGCCAGATCGCAGCCTTCGGTTTGCATCTGGCTGCTACTCGCGAACACACCACCCGCCGCCACCCCTGGCCGGCAACCAAGAAGTGTGCTCGCCGACAACACAAGGAGTCCGCCTGTGGCTAAACGCTACGGTAAAGGGCTGTTGGGATGGGCCGCCGTGCTCGTCATCCTGGCCCTGCTGGTCCACTGGATCGGCATCGATACGATCGCGCGGTATCGCGACGATCTTGGGTTCTACCTGCAAGCGCACCTGGTATTGGTGCTGGCTTCGATGGCGGCGGCACTGGCCGTGGGCATCCCCGCCGGCATTGCGCTCAGTCGGCCGCACCGGGTCGACCAAGCCGAGCGCTTCATGCAGTTCTTCAACGTTGGCAATACCATTCCTCCCCTGGCCGTTCTGGCCATCGCCCTGAGTATCCTGGGCATCGGCGCCGGGCCGGCGATCTTCGCACTGTTCCTCGCCTCCCTCCTGCCCATCGTGCGCAACACCTACGAAGGCCTGAAAAACGTCCCCGCCTCGCTCAAGGAAGCCGCCACGGGCATTGGCATGACCCCACGCCAGCAACTGTGGCAGGTCGAGCTGCCCAACGCCGTGCCAATCATTGTCGGCGGTGTTCGCGTGGCCCTGGCCTTGAACGTGGGCACCGCACCGCTGGCATTCCTGATTGGCGCCAATAGCCTGGGCAGCCTGATCTTCCCCGGCATCGCCCTGAACAACCAGCCCCAGCTGCTGCTGGGGGCCGCCTGTACCGCACTGCTGGCCCTGCTACTGGACGCGGCGGTGAGTTTCTCCAGCAAGCGCTGGCTGGAACGTGGCCTGGCCCACTAAGGATAGGGAACGCATGAAGAAAACAATCGCCTTGCTGCTGGGCGCGGCCTTGCTGTTCGCAGGAGTTGCCCAGGCAGCGGAAAAGCCCCAGATCCGCATCGGCGCGCGGGTGTTCACCGAACAGACCGTACTGGCCGAAATCACCGCGCAGTACCTGCGTGCCAACGGTTTCGACGTGCGCGTCACCACCGGCCTGGGTAGCAACATCGCGCGCCAGGCCCAGGAAACCGGCCAGCTCGACCTGATGTGGGAATACACCGGCGTATCGCTGGTGTCGTACAACCACATCGAAGAACGCATGCCCAGCGCCGAAGCCACCTACGCCAAGGTCAAGGCGCTGGACGCGAAAAAAGGCCTGGTCTGGCTGACCCCGTCGAAGTTCAGCAACACCTACGCCTTGGGCCTGCCCAAGCAAGTGGCCGAGGCCTATCCGCAGGTCAACAGCATCAGCGACCTTAACCAGGTACTGCGTGACGAAAGCGAGCGCAAGCACCTGGTGGCGCTGGACACCGAGTTCGCCAACCGCCCCGATGGCCTGGTCGGCCTGAAGGCGATGTACGACCTGCAACTGGGCCGCGCCAACATCCGCCAGATGGACGCGGGCCTGGTCTACACCGCCATGCGCAACAACCAGGTGTTCGCCGGCCTGGTGTACACCACCGATGGCCGCCTGAGCGCCTTCAACCTGAAGCTGCTGGAAGACGACAAGCACTACTTCCCTGACTACACGGCCGCGCCGGTGGTGCGCAAGGCCGTGCTCGACGCCAACCCGCAGCTGGCGGGGCTGCTCAAACCGCTGGCCGAGCAACTGGACGATGAAACCATGCGCCAGCTCAACGCCAAGGTCGATGTTGAGCACCAGAACCCGACCGCCGTGGCCGCCGCCTTCCTGCGCGATCACCCACTGACCAGCGAGGGCCAGCCATGAACCTGATCGATACCTTCAACCACCTCGACTGGACCCAGGTACTGAACCTGACCGGCCAACACATCATGCTGGTCGGTGTGGCCGTGGGCCTGGCGATTCTGGTGGGCGTGCCGCTGGGCATCCTCATGACCCGCTTCCCTGCCCTGGCCGGCCCGCTGCAGGCCAGCGCCACGGTACTGCTGACCATCCCGTCGATCGCCCTGTTCGGCCTGTTGCTGCCGCTTTACTCCAAATTCGGCCAAGGCCTCGGGCCGCTCCCAGCGATTACCGCCGTGTTCCTGTATTCGCTGTTGCCGATCATGCGCAACACCTACCTGGCCCTGACCAATGTCGAACCCGGCATCCGCGAAGCCGCGCGCGGCATCGGCATGACCTTCGGCCAGCGCCTGCGCATGGTCGAGCTGCCCATCGCCGTGCCGGTGATCCTCGCCGGCGTGCGTACCGCCGTGGTGATGAACATCGGCGTCATGACCATTGCCGCCACCATCGGCGCCGGCGGCCTTGGCGTGCTGATCCTGACCTCCATCAGCCGCAGCGACATGTCGATGCTGCTGGTCGGCGCGGTACTGGTCAGCCTGCTGGCCATCATCGCCGACCTGCTGCTGCAAACCCTGCAACGTGCCCTGACTCCAGAAGGACTGCGCTCATGATCGAACTGAAGAACCTCAGCAAAACCTTCAACGTCAACGGCAAGGACGTCAAAGCCGTCGACGCGGTAAGCCTCACCGTCAACGAAGGGGAAATCTGCGTGTTCCTCGGCCCATCGGGCTGCGGCAAAAGCACCACGCTGAAAATGATCAACCGCCTGATCACACCAACCTCGGGCCAGGTGTTCATCAATGGCGAGGACACCACCGGGCTGGACGAAGTGACCCTGCGCCGGCACATCGGCTATGTGATCCAGCAGATCGGCCTGTTCCCCAACATGACCATCGAAGAGAACATCACCGTGGTGCCGCGCCTGCTCGGCTGGGACAAGCAGAAATGCCACGAACGCGCCCGCGAACTGATGCACATGATCAAGCTCGAGCCCAAACAGTACCTGCAACGCTACCCGCGCGAGCTTTCCGGTGGCCAGCAGCAGCGTATCGGCGTGATCCGCGCGCTGGCGGCCGATGCGCCGGTGCTGTTGATGGACGAACCGTTCGGCGCGGTCGACCCGATCAACCGTGAAATGATCCAGAACGAATTCTTCGAAATGCAACGGGCGCTGAACAAGACCGTGATCATGGTCAGCCACGACATCGACGAAGCGATCAAGCTTGGCGACAAGATTGCCATCTTCCGTGCCGGCAGGTTGCTGCAGCTGGACCACCCGGACACCCTGCTGGCGCACCCGGCAGACGAGTTCGTGAGCAACTTCGTAGGCCAGGACAGCACCCTCAAGCGCCTGCTGCTGGTGCGCGCCGAAGATGCGGCAGACAACGCCCCGGCGGTCAGCCCGGAAACCCCGGTAAGCGATGCGCTGGAACTGCTCGACGAACACGACCGCCGCTACGTGGTGGTCACCAACGCGCAGAACAAGGCCCTGGGCTATGTACGCCGGCGGGACATGCACCGCCAGCAGGGCACCTGTGGTGACTTCCTGCGCCCGTTCAACGCCACTGCCTCGCACGACGAGCACCTGCGCATCCTGCTGTCGCGCATGTACGAGTTCAACCGGGCGTGGCTGCCGGTGCTGGATGCCGAGCAGGTGTTCCTCGGCGAGGTGACCCAGGAGTCGATTGCGGCGTACCTGAGTTCCGGCCGCTCGCGCGGCGCCAAGACCAGCATCGTCTCCCCGGCCGAGGCGGTGGCATCCTGAGGAGCGCTGCCCAGTGATGCGCAGCAAGGTGCGGATACGGGTTTCCCGCACCTGAAACGTCGCATCCGTTGGTCGGTAACAAAAAATTTATGCGCGATTTTCGGTACGTGGGTACCAGAAAAGCGTGGCCATAAATATGAACACCTCCGGTGCCATCGGGCATCAAGCTGCTGCCACAGGGTAGGTCAAAACCCTGTAGCAGCGGCTTCACCCGCACATGGGCCGGCGTGGTCCATTCCACAATTTTTTACGCTTGAAACACCACCGGGAACATCAGCCGGTCATATGAGTCGCTTATTCAAACGACAGGTGGCCGATCAACGCCGATCACGCCAGGATTGCCTGTTGATTCTGCATTCTTCACGCCCTAAAGTGCGCGCCGAACGTCCATGCTGGAAACGATCCATCCGGCTCAAGTACTGAGTAGGCGAACCAAAGTGGGGATACGGAGGACGTTCAGTTTGCAGCCACTTAATCTTTCAGTTTGCCCATGGAGTCCCTGAGCATGTCGATCCAGGTCGAAGACTACTTCGCGCGTGATACCTTCCAGAAAATGAAGGCGTTCGCCGACAAGCAGGAAACCCCGTTCGTACTCATCGATACCCAGATGATCAGCCAGGCCTACGACGACCTGCGCGCGGGTTTTGAATTCGCCAAGGTCTACTATGCGGTGAAGGCCAACCCGGCTGTCGAGATCATCGACCTGCTCAAGGAGAAAGGTTCGAGCTTCGACATCGCCTCGATCTACGAGCTGGACAAGGTGTTGGGCCGCGGCGTCAGCGCTGACCGCATCAGCTATGGCAACACCATCAAGAAGTCCAAGGACATCCGCTACTTCTACGAGAAGGGCGTGCGCCTGTATGCCACCGACTCCGAAGCCGACCTGCGCAACATCGCCAAGGCCGCCCCGGGCTCGAAAGTGTACGTGCGTATCCTCACCGAAGGCTCGACCACTGCCGACTGGCCGCTGTCGCGCAAATTCGGCTGCCAGACCGACATGGCCATGGACCTGCTGATCCTGGCCCGCGACCTGGGCCTGGTGCCCTACGGCATCTCCTTCCACGTCGGTTCGCAACAGCGCGACATCAGCGTGTGGGACGCCGCCATCGCCAAGGTCAAGGTGATCTTCGAGCGCCTGAAGGAAGAAGACGGCATCGAACTGAAGCTGATCAACATGGGCGGTGGCTTCCCGGCCAACTACATCACCCGTACCAACAGCCTGGAAACCTACGCCGAAGAAATCATTCGCTTCCTCAAGGAAGACTTCGGTGACGAGCTGCCGGAAATCATCCTCGAACCTGGCCGTTCGCTGATCGCCAACGCCGGCATCCTGGTCAGCGAAGTGGTGCTGGTTGCACGCAAGTCGCGTACCGCCGTCGAGCGCTGGATCTACACCGACGTGGGCAAGTTCTCCGGCCTGATCGAAACCATGGACGAAGCCATCAAGTTCCCGATCTGGACCGAGAAGAAAGGCGAAACCGAAGAAGTGGTCATCGCCGGCCCTACCTGCGACAGCGCCGACATCATGTACGAGAACTACAAGTACGGCCTGCCGCTGAACCTGGCCATTGGTGACCGCCTGTACTGGCTGTCGACCGGTGCCTACACCACCAGCTACAGCGCAGTGGAATTCAACGGCTTCCCGCCGCTGAAGGCCTACTACCTGTAATGCACAACGGGGCCGCGAGGCCCCGTTTTCATGTGTGCAGATGCCGAGATCAGCGCTGTCGAGGTGGGAGCCGGCTTGCCGGCGATTGGGCCAGCACAGGCAACTTCAAGCTTCGCGCCGTTCGATTTCCTCGGCATAGCGCGCGGCAAACGCCATGAGCACCGGCCCCGCGCCCTGCAGGGTCACCAGCGCCGCACGCAGGAAATTCAGGTTACCCTCGACCCGCGCACGCTCCAGCCAAGGCGCAGCCTCGGCTACCTGGCCACGCTCGACCAGCACCAGCCCCAGGCTGAACATGCCGCGAAAATCCCCTGCCTCGGCCGACCGGCGATACCAGCGCACCGCACGCGCGGGGCTGGGCGCGGTGGCAATGCCCTGCTCCAGATAGCGCCCGTACAGGTTCATCGACTTGGCATGCCACTGCTGTGCGGCCTTCTCGTAGCACATCAGAGCCTGCGCCTGGTTGGCCGGCACACCACGCCCGGTCGCCAGCAGGTTACCCAGGTTGTACAGCCCCCAGGCAAGCCCGGCATCGGCGGCGCGGGCATAGTGCACGGCGGCTTGAGCCAGGTTTACCGCACCGCCCCAGCCATGCTCCAGGCAACGCCCGAGCATGTTATGCGCCATGGCGTTGCCACCTTGCGCGGCAATGGCAAACCAGCGCCGGGCAACCTCGGCGTCGGCTTCAATCCCGCGCCCATCGAGCAGGATCTGCCCGAGCAGCAACTGCGCTTCGACCACGCCCTGCCCCGCCGCTGCCAGGATGGCCTGGGCCGCCTTGCCCGGGCTTTGCTCAAGCATGGCCCGCAACCCGGCCACGTCCAGCACTTCCTCACGCCGCAACTGATAGCCCACGGTCAGACCTCGGCCCAGTTGCGCAGCAGGTTGTGGTAGGTGCCCGTCAATTGCAGCAACGCAGGGTGTTCTGGCACATCGGCCGTCAGTTGCTGGATGGCATTGTCCATTTCGAACAGCAGCGCGCGCTGGCTGTCCTCACGCACCAGGCTCTGGGTCCAGAAGAAGGCGGCATAGCGCTGCCCGCGGGTGACCGGGTTGACCTTGTGCAGGCTGGTGCCGGGGTACAGCACCAGGTCTCCGGCCGCCAGCTTGACCTGCTGCTCACCATAGGTGTCCTGAATGACCAGTTCCCCCCCGTCGTAGCTGCCCGGGTCGCTGAGAAACAGCGTGGACGACAGGTCGGTACGCACGCGCTCCGGGCTGCCCTTGGGCTGGCGCAGGGCATTGTCGATGTGAAAGCCGAAATTGCCGCCCTCGCGGTAGCAATTGATCAGTGGCGGGAACACCTTGTGCGGCAACGCCGCCGACAGGAAGCGCGGGGTCTTCCACAGGCGGTCGATCAGCGCGGTGCCGATTTCCTTGGCCAGCGGGTGCCCTTCTGGCAGTTGCAGGTTGTGCTTGGCCTTGGCCGACTGGTAGCCGGCAGTCACCTTGCCATCGGCCCAGTCAGCCTGCTCCAGCGCCTCGCGAATACGGGCCAGTTCGTCAGCGGCGAACAGGCCTGGGATGTGCAGCAGCATGGCAAGGTTACCGTCGGGAACTGTAAAGGCCCAATGATATTGATTCCCTTTTGCGCTACACAAGCCTTTTCGCCGCTTAGGACGTTTCAGCCGATTGGAAATTTAAGGGCAAATTGTAAAGATTGTAAATTCTTCACGAATGGTAACGAATCTCAATTGTTAGTCACAATCGATTACATTAGTATCCGCCGCCTCACCACCTTGGGGAAGGTTTCCAGCAATGCGCCAGTCCGTACCATCTGCAGTAAGCTCACCGCGTCTGATCGTTAGCGCCATAGGCATCGCGCTTGGCGCATCGTCGGCCTACGCCGCCGACCCGGCTGCCAGCAGTGCCATCACCCTGGATGCCACCAGCGTGAACGGCAAGGCTGAGCAGGCCAGCAGCGACTACAAAACCGAGCGCGCTGCTTCGCAGAAGTACACTGCGCCGTTGGTGGACACCCCGCGCTCGGTCACGGTGATCCCGCAACAGATGATCAAGGATACCAACGCCCTGACCCTGCAAGACGCGCTGCGCACCGTGCCAGGCATTACCTTCGGCGCCGGCGAAGGTGGCAACCCGCAAGGCGACCGCCCGTTCATTCGCGGTTTCGACGCCCAGGGCGACACCTACCTGGACGGCGTGCGCGACACTGGCGCACAAACCCGCGAAATCTTCGCCATCGAGTCGGTTGAAGTGGCCAAGGGCCCGAACTCCGCCGTAGGTGGCCGCGGGGCAGCGGGCGGTACCATCAACCTGGTGAGCAAGCGCGCGCACCTGGGCAACTCGCTGGACGGTGCCTGGACCTGGGGCAGCGACCAGACCCAACGCTATACCTTCGACGGTAACTACCAATTCAGCGATACCGTGGCCGGCCGCCTGAACCTGATGACCCATGAAAGCAACGTCGCCGGCCGCGACAAGGTGAACTACGACCGCTGGGGCATCGCCCCGTCGCTGGCCTTCGGCCTGGGCACGCCAACCCGCGTCAACCTCGACTACTACCACCTGGAAAGCGACGACCTGCCGGACTCGGGCATCCCGTACAGCATTCCGTTGGCTGGCAGCGCTGCCCGTACTTCGGCCCACCCGAGCAAGCCGGATGATGGCGGCGACAGCGACAACTTCTATGGCCTGAGCGGTCGCGACTTCCGCAAGAGCCGGGTGGATATCGCCACCTTCGCCATCGAACACGACCTGACCGACGCGCTGACCGTGAAGAACACCCTGCGCCACGGCAACAGCATGCAGGACTACATCCTCACCCAACCGGACGACAGCAAGGGCAACGTCAACAACGGCAGCGTCTGGCGCCGGGCCAACACCCGCGTTGGCAACACCGCCACCACCACCAACCAGACCGACCTGTTTGGCGAGTTCTACCTGGGCGGCATGAAGAACAGCTTCTCCACCGGCATCGAGCTGGGCCGCGAAGAAAGCGACCGCTCCAGCTACACCGTCAACACCAACACCGGGCTGAACGCATCCGTGTGCAACCCCGGCCTGATCGGCGCCAACAGCGGCTACAACTGCACCTCGCTGAGCAACCCGAACCCGGATGACCCGTGGAACGGCAGCATCGCCCGCAACTACGCCGGCACCGACACCAAGAGCGACACCCGCGCCCTGTATGTATTCAACACCCTTGAGTTGTCGCCTGCATGGCTGGTGAACATGGGCCTGCGTTACGACCACTTCGATACCCAGTACCGCACCTATGACGCTGCTGGCGCCACCGTGGTCAATGCCAAGGGCGTAGCCGCCAAAGGCAAGGATACCAGCGAGTTCGTCACCGGCCAGCTGGGCCTGGTATGGAAACCGGCCGACAACGGCAGCGTCTACGTGTCCTACGCCACCTCTGCTACCCCACCGGGTGCAATGCTGGGCGAAGGCATGGAGGCCAACCCACTGGGCAACACCACCGACCGTGCCGGCAACCTGTTGAGCAGCGACATGGAGCCGGAAGAAACCACCAACTACGAAATCGGCACCAAGTGGGACCTGCTCGACCAGCGCCTGTCGCTGACCGCCGCGCTGTTCCGCACCGAGAAGGAAAACGCGCGCGTTCAGGTCGGTACCACAAGCTACGAGAACGTCGGCGAAACCCGCGTGCAGGGTATCGAACTGTCGGCCAGCGGCAAGATCACCGCCAAGTGGCAAGTGTTCGCTGGCTACACCTACATGCAGGCCCGCCAGATCGACGGCGGCCCGCTGGGCAAGGCCAACGACGGCAACCAGTTGCCGAACACCCCGAACAACAGCGCCAGCGTGTGGACCACCTACGCGATTACACCAAAGCTGACCGTGGGCGGCGGTGCGTTCTACGTGGATGACGTGTACGGCAGCGTAGCCAACACCACCATGGTCGACAGCTATGTACGCTACGACGCCATGGCTGCCTACAAGCTGACCAAGAACATCGACCTGCAATTGAACGTGCAGAACCTGACCAACGAGGTTTACTACGACAAGACCTTCTCCACCCACTTCGCCAACCAGGCGGCTGGGCGCACGGCATTGCTGACCACCAGCGTGCACTTCTGACAGGGGTTGGGTTGACCGGGCGGCGCTGGTAAACCGCAACACGCTAAAAAACACCCACCCCGGCCCCGTTCATCTCCGTGAGCGGGGCTTTTGCGTATCAAGGCATAATGCACGCCGCGCAGCATGCGGCAGAAACACAAGGTGATGATGTGGTGAAGAAGACGCTGTTCCAATTGCACTGGTTCTTTGGCATCACCGCTGGCCTGGTGCTGGCCTTGATGGGCATTACCGGAGCGCTGTACTCGTTCCAGGAAGAACTGCTGCGCGCCTTCAATGCCGACGTGCTGAAGGTCGAGGTGCGCGCCGAAGGCGTACTGCCGCCAGCCGAGCTGGTGCAACGGGTCGAAGCCCAGCAACACGAGAAGGTATCGATGCTGTGGGTGGATGTGCGCGAAGGCAATGCCGCCCGTATCTTCTTCATGCCCGCACCGGGCGAACGCCGTGGCCTGCTGCGCTACGCCGACCCGTACACCGGCGAGCTCAAGGGCGAAGTGGCCGGGCAAGGCTTCTTCAACCTCATGCTCACCCTGCACCGCTTCCTGGCGATGGGTGATACCGGCCGGCAGATCACGGGCGCTTGCACCCTGCTGCTGGTGTTTTTCTGCCTGTCCGGCCTGTACCTGCGCTGGCCGCGCAAGGCGCTTAACTGGCGCACATGGCTGACCTTGGACTGGGCCAAGAAGGGCCGCGCCTTCAACTGGGACCTGCACGCCGTGGCCGGCACCTGGTGCCTGCTGTTCTACCTGCTGTTTGCCCTGACCGGGCTGTTCTGGTCCTACGAGTGGTACCGCGAAGGCCTGAACAGGCTGCTGGCCGATGTCCCGGCCGCTGGCCAGCAGCACAAACGCGGTGAGGGCCGCGGCCGCCACGGGCCGCAAAAGGTCGACCCCAATGCGCCGCCGCGGGTGGTCGACTACGATGCCATCTGGGCCAGCCTCAAACAGGCTGCCGGGCCCGGCCTGGCGGCGTACAACCTGCGCCTGCCAGCGGCAGGCGGTCAGCCGGCCAACCTGTTCTACTTGCTGGACAGCGCCGACCACCCACGGGCCTTCAACACCCTGGTGCTGGACCCGGCCACCGGCCAGGTCAGGCGCCAGGAGCGCTATACCGACAAATCCTTCAAGGCCCAACTGCTGCAAAGCGTCTACGCCCTGCATGTGGGTGAATACTTTGGCCTGCCGGGGCGCATCATCGTCACCATCGCCAGCCTGACCATGCCGCTGTTCTTCGTCACCGGCTGGCTGCTGTACCTCGACCGCCGCCGCAAGAAGCGCCAGGTGCGCGCCGCTCGCGGCAGCGTGGCCGCCAACAGTGGCAACGGCGACAGCTGGCTGATCGGTTTCGCCAGCCAGAGCGGCCTGGCCGAGCAACTGGCCTGGCAGAGCGCCGGCCAGTTGCAGGCAGCCGGCCTGCCGGTGCAGGTCCGCGCCCTGGCCGAACTGGGTGAGGAAGACTTGCGCCAGGCCCGCCGCGCACTGTTTGTAGTCAGCACCTTCGGCGACGGTGAAGCCCCCGACAGCGCGCGCGCCTTCGAGCGCAAAGTGCTCGGGCAGCCCTGGGCGCTGAACAACCTCAGCTACGCCCTGCTCGCCCTTGGCGATCGCCAGTACCCGCACTTCTGCGGTTTCGCCCGCCGCCTGCAAGCGTGGCTCGCCGAGCGCGGGGCCAACAGCGCGTTCAGCCCGGTGGAAGTGGACAATGCCGACCAGTCTGCCCTGCAGCAGTGGCAGCAAGCGCTGGCGCAACTGACCGGGGCCCAGCCGGTGGCCGCCTGGCAAGCCCCAAGTTTCGCCAACTGGACGCTGGTGCAGCGCAAGCTGCTCAACCCCGGCAGCCAGGGCCGGCCGGTCTACCTGCTCGGCTTGCAACCGCAAACCGCGGTCAGTTGGGAGGCTGGCGACCTGGTGGAAGTGCTGCCACTCAATGGTCCACCGCGGGTAGCCGCGTTCCTCAAGGGCATGGCGGTCGATGCAACCACAGCGGTGCAGGTCAATGGCCTGAGTGAAACCCTGGCCCAGGCGCTGGCCGGTCGCCAGTTGCCCACGCGCCGTGATCACTTGGTCGGGCTGCAGCCGCAGGCGCTGGTCGATGCCCTGGTGCCGATTGGCAGCCGTGAATACTCCATCGCCTCGATTGCCAGCGATGGCGTGCTCGAGTTGATCGTACGCCAGGAGCGCCACGCCGATGGGCAGCTGGGCCTGGGTTCCGGCTGGTTGACCGAATACCTGCCGCTCAATGGCACCTTGAGCCTGCGCCTGCGCCGCAACAGCAGCTTCCACCTGCCGGGCCACGCCGCACCCATGATCCTGATCGGCAACGGCACTGGCCTGGCCGGCCTGCGCAGCCTGATGCGGGCGCGGGTGAATGCGGGGGAGCAGCGCAACTGGCTGCTGTTCGGTGAGCGTAACCGCGCCCATGACCTGTTGTGTGGTGAAGAGCTGCAAGGCTGGCTGGCCAACGGCGACCTGGCACGGCTGGACCTGGCGTTCTCTCGCGATCAAGCCGAGAAAGTGTATGTGCAGGATGTGTTGCTGCAGCAGGCCGAGGCGTTCAAGCGTTGGCTGGCAGAGGGTGCGTGTGTGTATGTCTGCGGCAGCCTGCAAGGCATGGCTGCGGGGGTGGATGCGGCGCTCAATGGCATCCTTGGGGAGGCTGCTGTGCAGCAATTGATCGAGGATGGGCGGTATCGGCGGGATGTGTACTGATCAGCCTTTGATGTAGCCGGCACGGGCCCTATCGCTGGCAAGCCAGCTCCCACAGGGATCGCCTTAGGGCTGACAGGTGTTTGCCACAAGGTATGGCAGCGCCTGTGAGATCGAGCGCCGCCCGCGCGGCGCATCGCGAGCTGCGCTCGCTCCTACGTTTGTTTCGGGCCAATTATTCCTGTGGGATTCGCGCGCGAACGCCTTGGTGCATGCCTCAATAGCGCGCCGTACAAACAAGGCGGCCGCGCGCGCCTGTCACAGGCATTACTGGCCCGAAACAGGCGTAGGAGCGAGCGCAGCTCGCGATGCGCCGCGCGGGCGGCGCTCGATCTCACAGGCGCTGAAGATGCTCCGGCTACCCTTGCCAGGAACCATAGAATCTCCCACAGGTGGGAGCTGGCTCGCCGGCGATAGGGCCGGTCTTGCAATCAATGCAGCTCGAAGGTATCGGCATCCAGGTTGGCTGGGAACTTGGTGCGGTACGCCGCCAGTTCCGCCGCACTCAGCACCACGGTAAACACCCCGTCCGCCTCGCCGGCACTCAGCAGGCTCTCACCCTGGAAGTCCAGCACCTGGCTGTCACCTGAATAGGCAAAGCCCTTGCCGTCCGTACCCACCCGGTTCACCGCGGCCACATAGCACAGGTTCTCGATGCCCCGCGCCGGCAACAGGCGGTTCCAGTGCTGGCGGCGAGCGGCCGGCCAGTTGGCGGTGTACAGCAGCAGGTCGGTGTCCTGGGCGTCGCGGCTCCATACCGGGAAGCGCAGGTCGTAGCAGATCAGCGGGCGAATCCGCCAGCCCTTGAGCTCGAACTGCACCTGGCGCTCGCCCGGGGTGTAATGCTTGTGCTCGCCCGCCATGCGGAACAGATGGCGCTTGTCGTAGTGCAGAATCTCGCCATCCGGGCGCGCCCACAGCAGCCGGTTGCGGTGGCTGCCATCGGCCGCCTGCACGATCACGCTTCCGGTAATCACCGCGTTGTACTTTTTCGCCTGCGCCTTGAGCCATTTGTAGGTGGGGCCATTCTCAGGCTCGCACAGGCTTTCCGATTGCATGGAAAACCCCGTGGTAAACATCTCTGGCAGGATCACCAGGTCCACTTCACCGGCCTGCTCAAGCAGTACCTCGAAGTGCGCGTAATTGGCCTCGCGGTCATGCCAGGCAAGGGTAGTCTGCACCAGGGCGATTTTCAGGTTCGGCAATGTGCTCAGATCGCGCATAGTTTTTCCGCTGCCTGGCGCAGCGTCTCCTCTCGTTTGGCAAAGCACAGGCGCACCAGGCGTTGCTCGGGGATGGGTTGCTGGTAGAACACCGACACCGGAATGGTCGCCACGCCGTGCTCACGGGTCAGCCACAGCGCCATGTCGACATCATTCAGGTCCGGGCGTATCTGCGAATAATCAACCAGCTGGAAATAAGTGCCCGCCGTGCGGGTAAAGCGCAATCGCGAACCCTCCAGCAAGCCACAGAACAGGTCGCGCTTGGCCTGGTAAAAGGCCGGTAACTCATCGATGTGCTCCGGGTGCTCGGCCATGAAGTCGGCCAACGCGCACTGCAGCGGGGTGACGCCGCAAAAGTTGACGTACTGGTGCACCTTTCGCAGTTCGGCGCTCAGCGCCGGCGGGGCGATCATGTAACCGGTCTTCCAGCCGGTGACGTGGTAGGTCTTGCCGAACGAACTGACCACGAAGGCGCGCGGGTACAGCTGCGCATGGGCCAGCACGCTGGCGTGGCGTACCCCATCGTAGACCAGGTGCTCGTAGACCTCGTCGCTGACCAGGTAGATATCCCGGTCGGCGATCAGCTGCGCCAGCTGGTCGAGGTCTTCGCGGGTGATCAGGGCGCCGCTGGGGTTGTGGGGTGAATTGAGGATGACCATGCGCGTGCGCGGGCTCAGGGCATCGCTGAACTTCTGCCAGTCGATACGGAAGTCGCCATCGCTCAATTGCACATGCACGCAACGGCCACCGGCCAGTTCCACCGAAGGCTCGTAGCTGTCGTAGCACGGATCGAAGACGATCACCTCGTCACCGGCATGCACCACCGCCTGGATGGCGCAGAAGATGGCCTCGGTGGCGCCCGGGGTGATGGTCACTTCCTGGTCGGCATCCACCTTCGCCCCGTACAAGCGCTCCACCTTGGCCGCCACTTGCTGGCGCAGCGCCGGCAGGCCGGTCATCGGCAAGTACTGGTTATGCCCGGCGGCCACATGCCGGCCTACTGCATCGAGCAGTGCCTGTGGGCCATTGAAATCGGGAAACCCCTGCGACAGGTTCAACGCGCCAGTTTGCACGGCGAGCTGGGACATGGTGGTGAAGATGGTCGTGCCGACATTCGGCAGTTTGCTGCGGATCATGAAGCCCTCTTTCCTGGGGTGTATCCGGCACGGGGTGGAATCCGAGCATAGCGGATCGAGCGGTCAGGAAAAAGGTTGAAACCATGAGGGGATGCGCTGGATCAAAAGGCGAGCTGTGTAGAGCAGGCCTATTCGCCGATTTCACCTTCGAATACGGTTAGTGAGGCGCCGAAGCCAGTTCGTCTTCTTATTACTCCCATTACTCCCATTACTCCCATTACTCCCATTAGCCTCCTGATCAAGGTTAAGGTTACTACGCGTCAATCTAGCTTGTTGGACAATATCATTGATATTCGCCTCATTTTCTGCCCACAACTTGACCTTAGAATTGAACTCTCGATTAACTGCCTTCAAGTGCCACTCATAACCATCTACGAATTTATCCAGCATCTCCCTAACCATATCAACGCTATCATTGTAATCCCGTTTTCTCAGCTTTTTCGACAACCATTTTATTTTATCGCCCGATTCTGCATAAGCAAGCTGCATCCCTTCTAGGGCACGCCTCTTAGTATCCCGTGCATCCTCCAGTAACGTCTGCTTGCCAAGCATTCTCACGGTAGCAGCCCACGACGCTATTATTCCAGACTTTCCGTCGAGGAACTGACTTGCCGCTCTCAACCTGGCCGCACGCGTCTCAGGACGATGCCCGCTAGGATCTGCATTATTGATCGGGTCATTCCTGCAGTAGCTATAAGCATTGAGAACGTGAAAGGGTGAAATACTATCTGGTGAAACGAACCGCATCGTGCCAGGATTATAGGCACGATAACCATTACCTAATAAGTATAGCGCTACCCCCGGAAGGCAATACTCTCCATTGAAACCCAACTGAGTCACCTCAGACAAGGTTTCAGACCTCAGACCGTAAGGTGCGTACCGGAACTCCGATAACCTATGTTGACTCACAGCCCCGCCCACCGTGCCGCCGAGTTCGCAAGCGAGCAATGATGCTGGAAAAACGTCACCAGACCGATCGGACAAGATCACTTCTTTAGTGCGTACATAGCGCGAGGCACGCTCACTCGCTATAACATTGACTAGCGTATTATCTTGATAGAAGAATTTCGCTGCCATCTTGACGATCTCCAGCATTAACGGGATGGTTTGCGAGCTAAGATCCCACGCCAAACCGTAAAGGGAAACTGGTAGAAATGACAGGTCTTTCATACTGCAAAGAGGGATGACGCACACGCTCATACACATGCAGCACAGACAACGGATGTGCGTAGCGGATTTTTTGGGGAGGGGAAGTTTGAAACGGTAAAGGTATTGCGCTGGACCAAAATGCGTCTTCGCGGGTCAACCTGCTCCACACAGATAGCACTCCTTGAAGCCAGCGCTGTACCTATGGGAGCGGGCGAGCCCGCGAAGCAGTCGACGCGCATTCAGCGCTTGTCGCGGCGCTTCTTCTCGGCCTTCTTGTGGTGCGACATCAGCCGGCGCTTCTTGTTGACCTGGCGGTCTGTGAGGGTGTTCTTCTTGCCCTCGTACGGGTTCTCACCGCCCTTGTATTCGATGCGGATCGGCGTGCCGACCAGCTTCAGCACACGGCGGTAGGTGTTTTCCAGGTAGCGCGAGTACGACTTGGGAATCTTCTCGGTCTGGTTGCCGTGGATCACGATCAGCGGCGGGTTGGCCCCGCCGAGGTGGGCATAACGCAGCTTGATGCGACGACCGTTGACCAGCGGCGGCTGGTGCTCGCTCACCGCATCTTCGAGGATTTGCGTCAGGCGGCTGGTCGGCCAGCGGGTGACCGCCGACTTGAAGGCAGCCTGCACCGACTTGTACAGGTTGCCCACGCCCGTGCCATGCAAGGCGGAAATGAAGTGGATGTCGGCGAAGTCGACGAAGAACAGCCGGCGCTCCAGCTCGGTCTTGACGTAGTCACGCTCGCCCGGCTGCATGCCGTCCCACTTGTTCAGGGCAATGACGATCGCGCGCCCGGCGTCCAGGGCAAAGCCCAGCAGGTTCAAGTCGTGGTCGACCACACCTTCGCGGGCGTCCATGACGAAGATCACCACGTTGGCGTCCTTGATCGCCTGCAGCGTCTTCACCACCGAGAACTTTTCGACTTCCTCGTGGATCTTGCCACGCTTGCGCACGCCAGCAGTGTCGATGAACGTGTACTTCTCGCCATCGCGCTCGAACGGAATATAGATACTGTCGCGGGTGGTGCCCGGCTGGTCGTACACCACCACACGCTCTTCACCGAGCATGCGGTTGACCAGGGTCGACTTGCCGACGTTCGGGCGGCCGATGATGGCGATCTTGATGCCATCCTTTTCGCTCGGGCCGGGAATGCGCACCGCCTCTTCGCCTTCGGCGACGTCGGCGTCCAGGGCTTCCTCGACCTGGTCGCGCGGCAGGTGGCCGAGCACGGCTTCCATCAGCGCGTTGATACCGCGGCCCTGGGAACCGGCTACCGGAATGGCGTTGCCCATGCCCAGCGGCGAGAACTCGGCGCGGGCCACGTCGGCGTCGATGTTGTCGATTTTGTTGGCGACCAGAATCGCCTCTTTGTTGCGCTTGCGCAGGTGCTCGGCAATCATCTGGTCGGCGGCGGTCATGCCGGCGCGCGCATCGACCAGGAACAGGACGTAGTCGGCCTCCTCAATGGCCATGAGCGACTGCTCGGCCATTTTCTCGTCCATGCCCACTTCGTCACCGGTGATACCGCCGGTGTCGATCAGGATGAAGGAACGACCCTGCCAGCTGGCATCACCATACTGGCGGTCACGGGTCAGGCCCGACAGGTCGCCGACGATGGCATCGCGGGTCTTGGTCAGGCGGTTGAACATGGTGGATTTGCCGACGTTCGGGCGGCCCACCAGGGCAATTACGGGAACCATCGGCTCTCCACTCTCGAATTCTTGAAAATGCAAAGGCCGCTGCAAGGCAGCGGCCGGAGTACGGGCGGCGCTTCCTGCGCCGCGGCTTGAAGCCCGCCAAGGCTTCAAGCATAGCTTCAGCGGATGGTCAGTGCCTCGAGCTTGCCGCTGTTGCCGAAGACATAGATGGTGTCACCGACCACAAGTGGGCGGGCGCGCAGGCCATCGCTGTCGATACGCTCACGGCCCACGAAGCGACCATCGACCTGGCTCAGCAGGTGCAGGTAACCTTCGAAGTCGCCCACGGCCACGTAGCTGGAATACACTTCCGGCGCAGAGAGCTGGCGACGGGCCATGCTGTCGTTGGACCACAGGGCGCTGGAAGTGCGCTCGTCGACACTTTCGACAGTGCCTGAAGCTTCGCTGACGTAAACGTTACCGAAGCCCTGGGCGACACCCACGTAGCTGGAGGCATCACGCTGCCACAGCACACGGCCGCTTTCCAGGTCCAGGCCCGCTACGCGGCCCTGGTAAGTGCTGACATACAGGGTTTGACCAGACAGCAGCAGGCCGCCATCGATGTCGACCACGCGCTCCAGCTCGGAACGGCCCTGGGGAATCGCCACGCGGCTTTCCCACACCGGCACGCCGTTGTTGATGTCCACCGCCACGACCTTGCCGGTCGACAGGCCGGCAATGGCCAGGCGGTTGGTGACGATCGGCGCACCGGTGCCACGCAGGGTCAGTACTGCCGGGGTGTTTTCGTAGATCCAGCGGCGGTCGCCGGTAGCGGCGTCCAGGCCGATCAGGCGGTCGTCCTGGGTCTGCACCACGACCACGTCACCGTTGTTGGCAGGCGGGGCCAGCACTTCGCTGGTCACGCGGGAGCGCCAGCGTTCTTCACCGGTGCTGGAATCCAGGGCAATGACTTCACCCTTGAGGGTGCCGAGCATGACCAGGCCGTAACCCACGCCCACTGCGCCGGAAACCGGCAGCTCCAGGTCCTTGTTCCAGACCACGTCGCCGGTGATGCGATCGAGGGCATAGACGTCACCGTGAACGTCGGAGGCGTAGATGCGGTCGTTCTCGATGGCCGGTACCAGGGTGTTGTAGGTTTCACCCTGGCCGTAACCGATCGAACGGCTCCACTGCTTCTTCAGCACCACTTCCTCGGTGAACTTGGTCAGCTCGGCCGGGGGCAGTTCCTTCTTGCTGTTGCTGCTGCAACCTGCGGCCAGTACGGCCAGGGTCAGCACTGCTGCATGTTTCCAACCGATCACTTACGCGTCCCCTTTAGCCAGGTCATCCAGCTTCAATTGCAGGCCACCGACTGCGGCGTCATCGGACAACGCAGCCTTGGCTTTCTCGTAAGCGCTGTGCGCGTCGCTGGCGCGACCCAGTTGCACCAGCAGGTCACCCTTCAACTCTTCACGGCTGGCCAGGAACGCCTTGTCGGCATCACCATCAAGCAGCTTCAGGGCATCTTCGGCCTTGTTCTGGGCAGCCAGCACGCGAGCCAGGCGCTGGCGCGAGATTTCGCCCAGGGTGGCATCGGCAGGCTTGTCCAGCACACCTTTGAGCTCGGCGGCGGCGTCGTCGAGCTTGCCGCTCTCGACCGCGACCTTGGCCACGAACAGGCTACCGTACTGGGCATAGGCCGTGCCGCCAAACTCGCTCTTGAGCTTGCCGGCCAGTTCCGCGACCTTGGTGGCGTCGGGCTGACCGCTTGGCGTCAGGCTGGTTTCGAGCAGGGCCTGGTACAACTGCGAGGCCCCTTGCGACTGGTTGTTCTGGTACTTGTGCCAGGTATTCCAGCCCAGCACCACCACACCTGCCAGCAATGCGCCGGTCAGCAGCGGCTTGCCATTGCGGTTCCACCAGTCCTTGACCCCTGCCAGGTCATCATCATCAGTACTCGACACCCCAATACTCCTTTTCGCCTATTCGTTGTTGAACCGCGTTACGCCTGCGCGATCGCGGTTTCCAGGTGCTCGGCAAGAGCATCCCAGGCAATGTTCTTTTGCTCGCCCTGGCCACGCAGTGGCTTCAAGCCGATGACTTGCTTGGCCAGTTCGTCCTCACCGAGGATCAGGGCGAACAGCGCACCGCTTTTATCGGCTTTCTTGAACTGGCTCTTGAAACTGCCGCCGCCGGCGTTGACGGCCAGGCGCAAGCCCGGCAAACGGTCGCGCAAACCTTCGGAAAGGCGCAGCCCGGCCAGCTCGGCCTGCTCGCCAAAGGCACACAGGTAGACGTCGACAGTACGGCTGATGGACTCCGGCACCTTGCCCAGGGTTTCCAGCAGCAGGATCAGACGCTCGATACCCATGGCGAAACCAACGCCGGTGGTCGGTTTGCCGCCCATCTGCTCGACCAGGCCGTCGTAGCGGCCACCGGCACACACGGTGCCCTGGGCGCCAAGCTTGTCGGTCACCCACTCGAACACGGTCTTGCTGTAGTAGTCCAGGCCACGCACCAGCTTGGTGTTGATCACGAACGGAATGCCGGTGGCCTCCAGGCGAGCCTTGAGGCCCTCGAAGTGCACGCGCGACGGTTCGTCCAGATAGTCTTCCAGCTTTGGCGCCCCAACCAGCACCGCCTGGGTGTTCTGGTCCTTGCTGTCGAGGATGCGCAGCGGGTTGCTTTTCAGGCGGCGCTGGCTGTCTTCATCCAGTTGCTCCAGGCGTGCGGACAGGAACTCGACCAGCGCATCACGGTAGCGGGCGCGGGCCTCGCTGGTGCCGAGGCTGTTGAGTTCGAGCTTGACCGCGTCCTGAATGCCCAGCAGGCCCCACAGGCGCCAGGTCAGCATGATCAGCTCGGCGTCGATGTCCGGGCCGTCGAGGTTGAACACTTCCACGCCAATCTGGTGGAACTGGCGGTAACGGCCCTTCTGCGGGCGTTCGTGGCGGAACATCTGGCCGATGTACCACAGTTTCTGCACCTGGCCGTTACCGGTGATGCCGTGCTCGAGCACGGCACGCACGCAGGCGGCGGTGCCTTCAGGGCGCAAGGTCAGCGAGTCGCCGTTGCGGTCCTCGAAGGTGTACATCTCTTTTTCGACGATATCGGTCACTTCGCCGATCGAGCGCTTGAACAGCTCAGTGAACTCGACGATCGGCGTGCGGATCTGGCTGTACCCGTAGGTGTCCAGCAGGCCGGCGACAGTGCCTTCGAAGTAGCGCCACAGCGGCGACTGTTCTGGCAGGATGTCGTTCATGCCACGGATGGCTTGCAGCGATTTGCTCACGAAAAGTCCTTACGAATTCTGTGTGTCAGCCACGGACGATCAGCGCCGCGTCGGCTTCGGCCTTTTCGGCCGCTTTCTGGCGGATGAGTTTTTCCAGCTCATCGACCAGGTTGTCGTTGGTGAGTTTCTGCGCCGGCTTGCCGTCGATGTAGATCAGGTTCGGCGTGCCGCCAGTCAGGCCGACATGGGCTTCCTTGGCTTCACCCGGGCCGTTGACCACGCAACCGATCACTGCCACGTCCAGCGGTACCAGCAGGTCTTCCAGGCGCCCTTCCAGCTCGTTCATGGTCTTGACCACATCGAAGTTCTGCCGCGAGCAGCTCGGGCAGGCGATGAAGTTGATGCCGCGCGAGCGCAGGTGCAGCGACTTGAGGATGTCGTAGCCGACCTTCACTTCTTCGACCGGGTCGGCGGCCAGCGAGATGCGAATGGTATCGCCAATGCCTTCGGCCAGCAGCATACCGAGGCCGACGGCGGATTTCACCGTGCCTGAACGCAGGCCACCGGCTTCGGTGATGCCCAGGTGCAGCGGCTGCACGATCTGCCTGGCCAACAGGCGGTAGGCCTCCACGGCCATGAACACGTCGGAGGCCTTGACGCTGACCTTGAAGTCCTGGAAGTCCAGGCGGTCGAGGTGCTCGACATGGCGCAGGGCCGACTCGACCAGCGCGGCCGGGGTAGGCTCGCCGTACTTCTTCTGCAGGTCTTTTTCCAGCGAACCGGCGTTGACACCGATGCGGATCGGGATGCCGCGGTCGCGGGCGGCGTCCACCACTGCGCGCACACGGTCTTCGCGGCCGATGTTGCCTGGGTTGATACGCAGGCAATCGACGCCCAGCTCGGCAACCCGCAGGGCGATCTTGTAGTCGAAGTGGATATCGGCTACCAGCGGCACGCTCACCTGTTGCTTGATCTTGCCGAAGGCTTCGGCAGCGTCCATGTCTGGCACCGATACCCGCACGATGTCCACGCCGGCATCGACCAGGCGCTGGATTTGCGCCACGGTGGCGGCCACATCGTTGGTGTCGGTGTTGGTCATGCTCTGCACCGCGATGGGGGCATCACCACCCACCGGCACATTGCCGACCCAGATTTTGCGGGATTCGCGACGTTTGATCGGAGATTCGCCGTGCATGACTTACTGTCCCAACTTCAGGCGAGCAGTCTCGCCACTGGTGAACGGGGCAACATCGACGGCCTGGCCGTTGTAGCTGACCTGGGCGCCCCGGGCGAAGCCCAGGCGTACCGCGAACGGCGGCTTGCCGGTCAGTTCGAGGTTGTCCCCTTTGCGCTTGATGGCGCTGAACAGCACCTTGCCGTTGCCGTCGGAAACCTGGGTCCAGCAATCGGCGGTGAACTGAATGGCGACCTTGCCGCTACCGGCCGGCACTGGCGCAGGCTCACTGGCTGCGGCCGGCGCGGCCGTAACGGGAGCTACAGGCGCCGCTGTGGCCGCCGGGGTGCTGGCGGCTGCCTGCACGGGCGCCTGCTGGGCAGTTGCCGCCCCAGCGGCTGGCTCTGTGGCTGTACCGGCCGCCGGCTGCTCGCCAGCTGCAGCGGGTTGTTCGCCCGTGCCTTGCGCCAACGGCAGCGGTGCGGTCTCAGCCTGCTGGCCGGCGGTAACGGCCTGGTCTTCAGGCTCATCGAGCGGGTGGATCTGGGTGGTGCCGTCGGCGCTTTCGACTTCGACATGCTCCAGGGCCATCTTGGCCAGGTCCTTGCCGCGCAGGCTGCCCTGGTCCTGCCACCAGACGAAACCGCCACCGACCACGGCGAGCAGCAACAGCAGGCTGACGCCGCGCAGGATGTTGTGCGACAGGCGCGTCGGCTCTTCGATGCGGCCCAGCGAATGCACGTCGCTGCCCTTGGCATGGGTACCGGTGTAGCGGTCGAAGGCATCGACCAGCGCAGCCTGGTCCAGGTCCAGCAGCTTGGCGTAGGCACGTATGTAGCCACGGGCAAACGTATGCCCGGGCAGCTTGTCGAAGGCACCGGTTTCCACGTGGTTCAGCGAACTGACAGTGAGGTTTAGCTTGCGGGCCACCTCGGCTTGCGACCAGTCCCGTTTCTCACGGGCCAGGCGCAAAAGCTCACCGGGGTTCTGGCCAGGCGCTACTGCTACTTCGGGATGCGCGGCGTTCATCGTTGCTCCGACAGGTATTGCTGATATTCCGGCGTACCGGGATAAAGTCGTTGTAATTGCTGGCCCGTTTCGGCCAGTGCGCCCTGCTCGTCGAACACCCTGGCAAGGCGGCTGCCCAGCAGCAGGCTACGGGCATCGTGCGCGCTCAGCTCGCTGAAACGATCGTAGTAGTCCCGGGCCGGCACATAATGCCTGTTTTCGTAGGACAACTCAGCCATTTCCAGCAACGCCCTGGGTTGCCGCTGGTTGAGCTGCAATGCTTTCACCAGATATGCCTGTGCCTGGTCGCGGCGTTCGAGCCTCAAGGCAGTCAGGCCAAGGTTCTCGTATACGCGCGAGCGCTCAGGATACAGGGTATCGGCACTGGCCAGGCGAAACATCTGCTCGGCCTCGGCAAATCGCCCCTGAGCATAAAGGAAACTGCCGTAGTTGTTGCGAATTCGAGTATTGCCGCCGCTGCTTTGCAGGGCCTTGCGAAAGTGTGTTTCGGCCAGTGCCGGCTCACCTTCGGCCTGGAACACCAGCGCCAGGGCCGCGTGCGCATCGGCATCGCTGCTGTCCAGGGCCAGGGCCTTGCCCAGTGGCGCCTTGGCCTGTTCGGTCAAACCCTGTTGCAAATAACCCAGCCCAAGCTGCACGTAGGCACGCCCCGCTTCGGCCCTGCCCTGGCGGCTGCCCAGCGGGTCGCTCGCGCCGCCCGACACGCAGCCGGCCAGCAGCGAAAGCGCAAGAATCGACAGCGCGGCGCGCAGGCTCATGGGCAAGGTCCCGGTCAGTGGCTGGCGGCGCTGTCTTGCAGCTCGACATCCGCAGACAGTTGGCGCACAGCAATATAGCGCTCACTGCGGCGCGTGCGGTCGTTGACCTGCCCCACCAACTGACCGCAGGCAGCGTCGATGTCGTCGCCACGGGTAGTACGGGTGGTGACGTTGAAACCACCGTGGTGCAGCAGGTCCTGGAAACGACGAATGGCATTGTTGCTAGGCCGCTCATAGCCCGAATGCGGGAACGGGTTGAACGGGATCAGGTTGATCTTGCACGGCACGTCGCGCAGCAGCTCGATCATTTGCGCGGCATGCTCTGGCTGGTCGTTGACGTCCTTGAGCAGGGTGTACTCGATGGTCAGCACGCGCTTGCCGCCCAGGGTGGCCATGTAGCCCATGCACGATTCCAGCAGCATTTTCAGCGGGTACTTCTTGTTGATCGGCACCAGCTTGTTGCGCAGTTCGTCGTTAGGGGCGTGCAGCGACAGTGCCAGCGACACGTCGATGTGCTTGGCCAGTTCGTCGATCATTGGCACCACGCCCGAGGTGGACAAGGTGACGCGACGCTTGGAAATGCCGTAGCCCAGGTCATCCATCATGATTTTCATGGCGGCGATGACGTTGTCGAAGTTCAGCAGAGGCTCGCCCATGCCCATCATCACCACGTTGGTAATGGCGCGGTCGATTTTGGCAGGGACGGTCCCGAAGGATTTGTTGGCAAGCCACACCTGGCCGATCACTTCGGCGGCGGTGAGGTTGCTGTTGAAGCCTTGCTTGCCGGTGGAGCAGAAGCTGCAGTCCAGGGCACAGCCGGCTTGCGACGATACGCACAGGGTGCCGCGGTCGTCGGTAGGAATGTAGACGGTTTCGACGCAGCTGCCGGAGGCAACGCGGATCACCCACTTGCGGGTGCCGTCGGCGGAAATGTCTTCACTGACCACTTCCGGGGGGCGAATCTCGGCAACGGCCTCGAGCTTCTCGCGCAAGGCCTTGCCAACGTTGGTCATGGCCGCAAAATCGGACACGCCAAAATGGTGAATCCATTTCATCACCTGGCCGGCGCGGAAGCGCTTCTCCCCGATAGAGTCGAAGAATTGTTCCATTTCCGGCTGGGTCAGGCCCAACAGGTTGATTTTGCCAGTAGATGTCGTCATGGATTCACCCTCACCCGTAAGCTTTCGCTTAGCGAGTGGTTACCTCGGTAGCAGCGAAGAAGTAAGCGATTTCGCGAGCAGCAGCAGCTTCGGAGTCCGAACCGTGAACGGCGTTGGCGTCGATGGACTCGGCGAAGTCGGCGCGGATGGTGCCAGGAGCAGCTTCTTTAGGGTTGGTAGCGCCCATCAGCTCACGGTTCTTGGCGATGGCGTTTTCACCTTCCAGGACCTGAACAACTACCGGACCGGAAGTCATGAAGGCAACCAGGTCACCGAAGAAGCCGCGCTCGCTGTGCTCAGCGTAGAAGCCTTCGGCTTCGGCTTTGGACAGTTGCTTGATTTTCGAGGCAACGATTTTCAGGCCGGCTTCTTCGAAACGGGTGGTGATCTTGCCGATGACGTTTTTGGCAACGGCGTCAGGCTTGATGATCGAGAAAGTACGTTGAACAGCCATGGAAAACTCCAGAATATGAGTGTTACGAAAAATTAAACCCGCGAATTATACGCGGGTTCGAGGGGATTGCCTAACCTGCACGCAACGCTTAGTCGGCTTCGTCAATCCAGGCGGCCTGGATTGCCTCAAGCACTTTCTCACCGCCGCGTGACGGATCGTCGCTGAACTCTGGCAATGCCAGCACCCAGCGGTGCAGGTCGACGAAATTCACATATTTAGGATCGACTTCCGGCTTGCTTTCTGCAAGCTGGATGGCGATTTCAAGTACATCAACCCATTTCAGACTCATGTACAGGCCCTCAGTGCGGTGCTTCGGCAGCGTGGTTCAGCGAATACTTGGGGATCTCGATGGTCAGGTCCTGGTCGGCGACCACCACCTGGCAACCCAGGCGCGACTGCGCCTCCAGGCCCCAGGCCTTGTCCAGCATGTCCTCTTCCAGCTCATCGGCTTCTTCGAGCGAATCGAAACCTTTGCGAACAATACAGTGACAGGTGGTGCAAGCCTTTACCCCGCCACAGGCGCTTTCCATCTCGATGTGATGGTCGTGGGCCAGCTCCAGGATGTTGGTCCCGGCTGGCACATCCACGGTCAGGCCTTCAGGGCAGAACTTCTCATGCGGCAGGAAGGTTACCAGCGGCATCGATTACTCCTCGATCTCATTCAGGTTGCGCCCGGCCAGTGCGGCTTTGACCGTCGAATCAAGGCGACGGGCGGCAAATGCGTCGGTCACCTGCGACAGACGCTTGGTCTGTTGCTCGATGGCTGCGCCATCGGTGCCCGCCAGCAAATCACGTAGTTCTTGCATCTGGAATTCGATGGCGTCGCGCTCGTCACTGCTGAGCAAGCGTTCGCCATCGGCGTCCAGGGCGCCCTGTACCGCTTCGAGCAGGCGCTCGGCGTCCACCTGGTGCTCGCGCAACTGGCGGGCATCCTTGTCGGAGCCGGCGTGTTCGAACGAGTCCTTCAGCATGCGGGCGATTTCGCCGTCGGTCAGGCCGTAGGACGGCTTGACCTGGATGCTGGCTTCCACGCCCGAACCCAGCTCGCGCGCGGCAACGCTGAGCAGGCCGTCGGCATCCACCTGGAAGGTGACGCGGATTTTTGCCGAGCCGGCGACCATGGCCGGAATGCCACGCAGCTCGAAACGCGCCAGCGAGCGGCAGTCGCTGATCAGCTCACGCTCGCCTTGCAGCACGTGGATCATCATGGCCGTCTGGCCGTCTTTGTAAGTAGTGAACTCCTGGGCACGCGCCACCGGAATGGTGGTGTTGCGCGGGATCACCTTCTCCATCAGCCCGCCCATGGTTTCGAGGCCAAGCGACAGCGGAATGACATCGAGCAGCAGCAGTTCGCCACCTTCGCGGCGGTTGCCGGCCAGGGTATCGGCCTGAATCGCGGCGCCGATGGCCACCACCTGGTCCGGGTCGATCGAGGTCAGCGGCGTACGGCCAAACAGCGCACCCACCGCATCGCGCACACGCGGCACGCGGGTCGAGCCACCGACCATGACCACGGCGCTGACTTCGTCCATTTCAACGCCGCTGTCGCGCACCGCGCGGCGGCAAGCCTTGAGGCTGCGGGCGATCATCGGCTCGATCATGGCGTCGAAGGCAACACGGCTCAGCTCACCTTGCCAGGCACCATGGCTGACAGTGACCACGTCGGCGTCAGTCAGGGCCTCTTTGGCAGCGCAGGCAGTCTGCAGCAGTGCGCGCTGGGTGGCCGGGTCCAGGTCGGAGGAAAGACCGGCCTGCTCGATGATCCAGCCGGCGATGGCATGGTCGAAATCGTCGCCGCCCAGGGCGGTATCGCCGCCGGTGGCCAGCACTTCGAACACACCGGCAGTCAGGCGCAGGATGGAAATGTCAAAGGTACCGCCGCCCAGATCATAGATGGCCACCACGCCTTCGGCGTTCTGGTCCAGGCCGTAGGCAACGGCAGCGGCGGTCGGCTCATTGAGCAGGCGCAGCACGTTCAGGCCTGCCAGGCGTGCAGCGTCTTTGGTCGCCTGGCGCTGAGCGTCGTCGAAATAGGCTGGCACGGTGATCACCGCGCCTACCAGCTCGCCACCCAGGGTCGCTTCGGCCCGCTCACGCAGCACCTTGAGGATGTCGGCGGACACTTCCACCGGGCTTTTCGGGCCCTGCACGGTATCGATGAACGGCATGTGCGACTCACCGCCAACAAAGCGGTAAGGCAGTTGCTCGCCCAACTGCTTGACGTCGGCAACGCCGCGCCCCATCAGGCGCTTGACCGACAGCACGGTGTTCAGCGGGTCGCTGGAAGCGGCCTCACGCGCGGCCTGCCCCACCTCGATACGCCCGTCGAGGTAGCGTACCGCGGACGGCAGAATGACGTTACCCTGCGCATCGGGCAGGGGCTCGCTGCGGCCGCTGCGCAATGCGGCGACCATGGAGTTGGTGGTACCCAGGTCAATGCCCACCGCCAGGCGACGCTGGTGCGGTTGAGGGGTTTGACCGGGTTCGGCAATCTGCAGTAGGGCCATGCTTATCTGAGTACCTTAGGTGCCATCACGGGCGACACCGGGTTAATCGTCGAGGCGCTCTTCCAGTTGGCGCACTTCTTGGGCGAGCTTGTCGAGGAACTGCATGCGGCGCATCAGGCGCTCAGCCTTGTCGCGCTCGGCGGGAACGTCCCAGCAGGCAGCGAAATCCTCGTTCAGCGAGTCCTGGGCGGCCTTCAAGCGCTTCTTGAATGCCGCTACGCCGTCCAGGTCGGCTTCGTCCTGCAGCTCTTCCAGCTCTTCGCGCCACTGCATCTGCTGCAACAAAAAGTCCGGGTCGTGGACCGTGACTTCCTGGGGCACTTCGTGACCGCTGATGGCCAGCAGATAGCGGGCACGACGCGGCGCACTGCGCAGCGTCTGGTAGGCGTCGTTGAGGGCTGCGGACTTTTCCAGCGCGACCCGCTGCTCCCGCTCGGAGGCGTCGGCAAAACGGTCGGGATGGACTTCGCGGGCCAGCTCGCGGTAGCGAGTGGCCAGCTTGTCGAGATCCAGGCGGAAGCTTGGCTGGAGGTCAAACAATGCGTAGTGACAAGGAGTACCCACAGCCGGCCTCAAACGTTGAAGCTTTCGCCGCAGCCACACTCACCGCGCACGTTGGGGTTGTTGAACTTGAAGCCTTCGTTCAACCCTTCCTTGACGAAGTCCAGCTCGGTACCGTCGAGGTACACCAGGCTCTTGGGATCGATGATCACCTTGACGCCGTGGTTTTCGAACACCTGGTCTTCGTCGGCCAGTTCGTCAACGAACTCCAGCACGTAGGCCAGGCCCGAGCAACCGGTGGTGCGCACGCCCAGGCGAATGCCCTCACCTTTGCCGCGCCCATCGAGGGAGCGGCGAATGTGGTTGGCGGCGGCTTCTGTCATGCTGATAGCCATCAGGACTCCTTACCTCGCAACAGGCGGCTTAGATCAAGCCTTTCTTCTGCTTGTAATCGCGCACAGCTGCCTTGATGGCATCTTCGGCGAGTACCGAGCAGTGGATCTTGACCGGCGGCAACGCCAGTTCTTCTGCCAGCTGGGTGTTCTTGATGGTTTCGGCTTCGTCCAGGGTCTTGCCCTTCATCCACTCGGTAGCGAGGGAGCTGGAAGCGATGGCCGAACCGCAACCGTAGGTCTTGAACTTGGCGTCTTCGATCACGCCCTGCTCGTTGACCTTGATTTGCAGACGCATCACGTCGCCACACGCAGGGGCGCCGACCATGCCGGTACCGACATCCGGGTCTTCGGCATTCATCTTGCCGACGTTGCGTGGGTTTTCGTAGTGGTCGATGACCTTTTCACTGTATGCCATGGTGCAATTCCTTCCTCATCAGGGAGCCGCTCTTGCCGGCGACTGCTTAGTGGGCGGCCCACTCGATCTTGGAGATGTCAACGCCGTCTTTGTACATATCCCACAGCGGCGACAGTTCACGCAGTTTGTTGACGGCCTCGCAGACTTTCTGCGCGGCGTAGTCGACTTCTTCTTCGGTGGTGAAGCGGCCGAAGGAGAAGCGGATCGAGCTGTGCGCCAGCTCGTCGTTGCGGCCCAGAGCGCGCAGTACGTACGACGGCTCGAGCGACGCGGAGGTGCACGCCGAACCAGACGATACGGCGATGTCCTTCAGTGACATCAGCAGCGATTCGCCTTCGACGTAGTTGAAGCTCAGGTTCAGGTTGTGCGGTACGCGGGCAGTCTGGCTACCGTTGACGTACAGCTCTTCAAGGCTGGAGACCTGCTTGAAGAAGCGGTCGCTCAGGGCCTTGATGCGTACGTTTTCGGCGGCCATTTCCTGCTTGGCGATGGCGAATGCTTCGCCCATGCCGACGATCTGGTGGGTCGGCAGGGTGCCCGAACGCATGCCGCGCTCATGACCACCACCGTGGATGATGGCTTCCAGACGCACACGCGGCTTGCGGCTGACGTACAGCGCGCCGATGCCTTTCGGGCCGTAGGCTTTGTGCGCCGAGAACGACATCAGGTCGACCTTCAGCTTCTGCACGTCGATTTCCACCTTGCCGGCCGACTGGGCGGCATCGACATGGAACAGCACGCCACGCGCACGGGTCAGCTCACCGATGGCGGCGATGTCGTTGATCGAGCCGACTTCGTTGTTCACGTGCATCAGCGACACCAGGATAGTGTCGTCACGCAGCACTGCCTCGACCATGGCCGGGGTGACGATACCGTCTTCGCCTGGCTCCAGGTAGGTGACTTCGAAACCTTCACGCTCCAGCTGGCGAGCGGTATCCAGTACCGCCTTGTGCTCGATCTTGGAGGTGATGATGTGCTTGCCCTTGGTCTGATAGAAGTGCGCCACGCCTTTGAGGGCGAGGTTGTCGGACTCGGTGGCACCGCTGGTCCAGACGATCTCGCGCGGGTCGGCGTTGATCAGCTCGGCAACCTGGCGACGGCCGTTCTCGACCGCTTCTTCGGCCTTCCAGCCGAACACGTGGGAGCGCGAAGCCGGGTTACCGAAGTTTCCGTCGACCAGCAGGCATTCGGCCATTTTCTGGGCGACGCGTGGGTCAACCGGCGTGGTCGCGGAGTAATCGAGGTAGATCGGCAACTTCATTTGTCTCTCCTATCAGGCGGTGGCGTCGCTCGTCGTGGCTAAGGGTCAATCGACGGCAGACGTCTCAATCTTGTCCAGCTGGGCGGTTCGGCCTGCGACACGACGCAAGTCCTGGCGCTGGGCGACTTCCTGCACCTCACGGCGCATGACAAGGTCGGCCAGGCTGATGCCGCTGAGGAATTCATGGATCTGCTGGCTGAGGTCGCACCACAGGTGGTGGGTCAGGCAGGTATCACCGGCATGGCAGTCCCCGAGGCCCTGGCAACGGGTGGCATCGACCGATTCGTTGACCGCGTCGATGACCTGTGCCACCTGGATGGTTTCCATACCGCGCGACAGCTGATAGCCGCCACCTGGGCCGCGCACACTGGAAACCAGGCTGCTACGGCGCAGCTTGGCGAACAGCTGCTCCAGATAAGAGAGGGAAATGCCCTGGCGCTCGGAAATATCGGCCAAAGACACCGGCCCATGCTGCGCGTGCAACGCCAGGTCGAGCATGGCAGTCACGGCGTATCGGCCTTTGGTAGTCAGTCGCATGGCTATTGGGTACCACGGGAGTTTCGGGATGTGTGCAAGTATGCGATTCCCGAGCATTTAAGTCAACTATTAGACCTACTGCTTTAGTCGGGTTTGCATCTGGGAGGCGGCGCGATTGTAGCAGACGAGGGGCGTGAGCACACGCCCCGTATGTCTACCTCGGTGCGCCGCGGCGCAATCAATGCGGCTGAGTGTCGCGCCTGACGGCCTGGGCCGCTTCGGTGAAGTCATCTTCAGGCAGGGCCGGCAGCTCTTTGGCGCAGTAGTCACTGCCCATTTTCGTCAACGCGCCGCACATACCCTCCAGCCGCTCGTCGACGGCCTGCAGGTGGTCGAGCATCTGGCCAATGGCGCGCGCCACCGGGTCAGGCATGTCGCCACTCACACCGTAGGCGTCGAAGCCGATCTTCTCGGCCATCGCCTTGCGCTTGGCCTCCACTTCGCTGTCTTCGCGCTTGACGATGATGCGCCCGGGGATACCCACTGCCGTGGCACCGGCCGGGACCGCCTTGGTCACCACCGCATTGGAGCCGATCTTGGCCCCCGCACCCACGGTGAACGGGCCCAGCACCTTGGCCCCCGCCCCTACCACCACGCCGTTTTCCAGGGTGGGGTGGCGCTTGCCCTTGTTCCAGCTGGTGCCGCCCAGCGTAACGCCCTGGTACAGGGTGACGTCATCGCCGATTTCGGCGGTTTCGCCGATGACGATGCCCATGCCGTGGTCGATGAAGAAACGCCGGCCGATGGTGGCACCCGGGTGAATCTCGATACCGGTGAGCCAGCGGCCGAAGTTCGAGACCAGGCGCGCCAGCCACTTGAAGTCGCGCCGCCACAAGGCATTACCCATTCGATGCAGCCAGATGGCATGCATGCCCGGGTAGCAGGTGAGCACCTCGAAGGCATTGCGCGCAGCCGGGTCACGGTGGAATACGCTTTGAATATCTTCACGCAGGCGTTCAAACATCTTTCAGTCCTTCCGTTTATGCGGCTCGCCCCGGACCACTTTCTGGGTCTCGGTGAGGATGCCGCGCAAAATGCTCATCTCCGAACGCTCGACCGCCACCCGCCCGTACAGCCGGCGCAAGCGCGGCATCAGGTGCTTGGGCTTTGCAGGGTCGAGGAAGCCGATGCCCACCAGGGTTTTCTCCAGGTGGTCGTAGAACAGCTCCATTTCGTCCATGGTCGCCAGCTCGCTGGCATCCACCTTCTCGACCTGGGCCGGTGCCACACCGGCGGCCAACCAGGCCATGCGCACCTCATAGGCGAGCACTTGCACGGCGGCAGCCAGGTTCAGCGAGCTGAAGTCGGGGTTGGAGGGAATGTGCACGTGGAAGTGACATCGCTGCAGTTCTTCGTTGGTCAGGCCGGCGTGTTCGCGCCCGAACACCAGGGCGATTTCTTCGCCACCATTGGCATGCACCACCGCCTTTTCGCCACATTCACGCGGGCCGATCAACGGCCAGGGAATGCTGCGCTCGCGGGCGCTGGTGCCCATCACCAGGTTGCAGCCGACCAGGGCCTGTTCGAGGCTGTCGACCACCTGGGCATTGCCCAGCACGTCGTCGGCACCAGAGGCGCGGGCACTGGCATCCACGGCGGGGAACTCTTTCGGCTGCACCAGCACCAGACGCGACAAGCCCATGTTTTTCATGGCACGCGCAGCGCCGCCGATGTTGCCGGGGTGGCTGGTATTGACCAGAACAACACGAATATTTTGCAGCAAGGTGTTGCGCTCACAGATGCAGGAATCAGGGGCTTGGATCTTACAGAACCGACAGACGTAACGCCACGAAAGCAAATGTGCCCCTTCTGCCGCCACAGTTTTCTGCTAGAATGATCGGCTTTCTTCTTTAACATCTCCAGGTGACCCGCCCATGCAGCCTATGCTGAATATCGCCCTGCGCGCCGCTCGCAGCGCCAGTGAACTGATTTTCCGCTCCATCGAACGCCTGGATAGCATCAAGGTCGATGAGAAAGAGGCCAAGGACTACGTTTCCGAAGTCGATCGCGCCGCCGAGCAGACCATCGTCAACGCCCTGCGCAAGGCCTACCCGAACCACTCCATCCAGGGTGAAGAAACCGGCCTGCACGCCGGCACCGGTGAAGAGGGCAAGGATTACCTGTGGATCATCGACCCGCTGGACGGCACCACCAATTTCCTGCGTGGCATCCCGCACTTCGCTGTCAGCATTGCCTGCAAATACCGTGGCCGCCTTGAGCACGCCGTGATCGTCGACCCGGTTCGCCAGGAAGAATTCACCGCCAGCCGTGGCCGTGGCGCCCAACTCAATGGCCGCCGCCTGCGTGTCAGCTCGCGCACCAGCCTGGAAGGCGCCCTGCTGGGTACCGGCTTCCCGTTCCGCGACAGCCAGATGGCCGACCTCGACAACTACCTGGGCATGTTCCGCGCCTTGACCGGCCAGACTGCCGGCATCCGCCGCGCCGGCGCTGCCAGCCTGGACCTGGCCTACGTTGCTGCCGGCCGCTTCGACGCCTTCTGGGAATCGGGGCTGTCCGAGTGGGACATGGCCGCCGGCGTGCTGCTGATCCAGGAAGCCGGTGGCCTGGTGAGCGACTTCAACGGTGGCCACGACTTCCTCGACAAAGGCCACATCGTTGCGGGCAACATCAAGTGCTTCAAGGCCGTGCTGACCGCTATCCAGCCACACCTGCCAGAAAGCCTGAAGCGCTAAGCGCGGATTGCTGGCAAACAAAAAGCACCCCTCGGGGTGCTTTTTTGTGCCTGCCGAAGCCGTCCACAATCCGCATTTTGTGGGAGCGGCCTTGTGTCGCGAAAGGGCTGCAAAGCAGCCCCGACACTCTCTGATGGGTCACAGACCCTGGGGCCGCTCCGCGCCCCTTTCGCGACGCAAGGCCGCCCCACATAAAAGAGCGGACCACATTCAGACTTACTGCCCGGCCTCGCTCAGGATCAGCTTGCCATTCTTGTCCACCGGAATGGTCGACCCTGGCTCGCGGTCCATCTTCACCTGCCCTACCTGATCACCCAGGGTGTACTTCACGTTGTACCCCACCACCTTTTCACTGATGTCATTGACCGTATTGCAGCGGGTTTGCGTGGTGGTGTAGGTGTCACGCTGCTGCATGCCTTCCTGCACCTTGTTGCCGGCATAACCACCACCGACCGCACCGGCAACGGTGGCGATCTTCTTGCCTGTGCCGCCACCGATCTGGTTGCCGAGCAAGCCGCCCGCCAGGGCGCCTACCACGGTACCGGCGATCTGGTGCTGGTCCTTGACCGGCGCCTGGCGCGTTACGGCAACGTCCTTGCACACTTCACGCGGGGTTTTCACCTGTTGCTTGATCGGCTGCACGTCGGTGACCTGGGCATATTCAGGCCCCTTGTTGACCAAGCTGTAGGTCGCGACAGCACCTCCGGCAGTCACACCGACAGCACCCAGTACCGCACCCACCAGCATTGATTTATTCACGTCAACCTCCTGATCGTAACAGCGGGTCGCAACCCGCGCTTCTCCCAGCCTTGGAGCAAAAAAAAAGGCGCGAGTTCAATACTCGCGCCTTTTGCACCGCCAGGCGGTGTTGGGCTAGCCGCTACGGACGATCGTCCACGCCTTCTGCCTTGGTCGGCGGGATCAGGTCTTCACTGTTCAGGTTCAGCCAGATCAATACCACGTTGGCGATATAGATCGACGAGTAGGTACCTGCCATCACCCCGATGAACAAGGCCAGCGAGAAGCCGAACAGGTTGTCACCGCCAAAGAACAACAGCGCCGCGATGGCCAGCAAGGTCGAAACCGAGGTGGCGATGGTACGCAGCAAGGTCTGGGTGGTGGACACGTTGATGTTCTCGATCAACGAAGCCTTGCGCATGACGCGGAAGTTTTCCCGCACCCGGTCGAACACGACGATGGTGTCGTTCAGCGAGTAGCCAATGATCGCCAGCACTGCCGCCAACACCGTCAGGTCGAAGGTGATCTGGAAGAACGACAGGATACCCAGTGTGACCACCACGTCGTGAATCAGCGAGATGATCGCCCCCACCGCGAACTTCCACTGGAAGCGGAAGGCCAGGTAGATGAGGATGCCGCCCAGCGCCAGCAGCATGCCCATGCCACCCTGGTCGCGCAGCTCTTCACCCACCTGCGGGCCAACGAACTCGACGCGCTTGAGCGTGGCCGGGTTGTCGCCGCCCGCCTTCTGCAGTGCGGCAGCTACCTTGTTGCCCAGTTGCGGGTCATCACCCGGCATACGCACCAACAGGTCGGTGGTAGCACCAAAGCTTTGCACCACGGCCTCGTGGAAACCGGAGTCGACCAGCTCGGCGCGTACCGCCTTGAGGTCTGCCGGGCGCTCGTAGGTCAGCTCGATCAGCGTACCACCGGTGAAGTCCAGGCCGAAGTTCAGGCCTTTCTGCCACCAGCTGAACAGCGCCAGCACGGTGAGGAGCACGGTAATGGCGAACGCGACATTGCGCACGCCCATGAAGTTGATGGTTTTCATCGCAGCTCCCTCAAACCCACAGCTTCTTGATGTCACGCCCGCCACAGGTCAGGTTGACCATTGCGCGGGTCACCATGACGGCGGTGAACATCGAGGTGAAAATCCCGAGGGACATGGTGACCGCAAAGCCCTTGACCGGGCCGGTACCCATGGCGAACAGGATGCCGCCGACCAGCAGGCTGGTCAGGTTGGCGTCGATGATCGCGGTATAGGCGCGGTTGAAACCTTCGTGGATGGCGCGCTGCACCGACATGCCGGCCTTCAGCTCTTCGCGTATGCGCGAGAAGATCAGCACGTTGGCGTCTACCGCCATACCCATGGTCAACACGATACCGGCAATGCCCGGCAGGGTCAGGGTGGCCCCCAGCAGCGACATCAGTGCCAGCAGCAGCACCATGTTGCCCGCCAGGGCGATGGTGGCGATCACGCCAAAACCACGGTAGATGGCGATGATGAACAGCGAGACGAACAGCATGCCCCACAGCGATGCATCGATACCTTTGGTGATGTTGTCGGCACCCAGGCTTGGGCCAATGGTACGTTCTTCTGCGAAGTACATCGGTGCAGCCAGACCACCGGCACGCAGCAACAGCGCCAGCTCGGACGATTCGCCCTGGCCGTTCAGGCCGGTGATGCGGAACTGGCTACCCAGCGGCGACTGGATGGTGGCCAGGCTGATGATTTTCTTTTCTTCGACGAAGCTTTGCACGGCCACGTCTTTCTCGACGCCGTCGACGGTTTGCTTGACGTAGCGGGTAACCGGCTTCTGCTCAATGAAGATCACCGCCATGCTGCGGCCAACGTTGCTGCGGGTAGCGCGGCTCATCAGCTCGCCACCGTGGCCATCCAGGCGAATGTTCACCTGTGGGCGGCCGTGTTCATCGAAGCTTGCCTGGGCGTCGGTAACCTGGTCACCGGTAATGATCAGCCCGCGCTCGACCGCAGCGGACCGGCCGCCTTCGCGGAACTCGAACACCTCGGTAGTGGCCTTGGACGCACCCGGTTCGGCACCGAAACGGAACTCGAGGTTGGCGGTTTTACCCAGGATACGTTTGGCTTCGGCAGTGTCCTGCACACCCGGCAACTCGACCACGATGCGGTTGGCGCCCTGACGCTGTACCAGCGGCTCGGCCACGCCCAGCTCGTTGACGCGGTTGCGCACGGTGGTGAGGTTCTGCTTGATCGAGTATTCGCGGATTTCGGCGACCTTCGCCTGGGTCAGCGCCAGGCGCAGCACCGCAAGGTCGTTGCGCTCGGTGGTGGTCAGGTCGAAATCATTGAAATTCTTGCGGATCAGGGCTCGCGCCTGTTCGCGGGTTGCATCGTCAGCAAAGCCCAGCATGATGCCACCATCCTGCTGAGGCAGGCTGCGGTAGCGCACACGCTCTTTACGCAGCAAGGTCTTGACCTCGCCTTCGTAGACTTTCATGCGGGCGCTCATGGCCTTGTCCATGTCCACTTCCAGCAGGAAGTGCACACCACCGGACAGGTCCAGGCCCAGCTTCATCGGGCTTGCACCCAGGTTGCGCAGCCATTGCGGAGTCGTCTGGGCCAGGTTCAGGGCCACGACGTAATCATCGCCCAGCGCCTTGCGCACCACATCCTTGGCCGGCAGCTGGTCTTCCTGGTTGGTCAGGCGGATCAGCCCGCTGCCCTTCTCGCCCAGGCTGGTGCCCTTGACTGGGATCTTGGCATCGACCAACGCCTTGCTGACGCGGTCGAGGTCGGCCTGGTTCACCTGCAGCGCCGAGCTGGCACCACTGATCTGCACCGCCGGGTCGTCCGGGTAAAGGTTGGGTGCGGAATAAATGAAACCGACCACCAGTACCAGCACGATCAGTGCATATTTCCACAGAGGGTATTTGTTCAGCATCACGCCGCCCGTTCAAGACGCGGGGCGCGTTGCGCGCCCCGACTGGAAAATAAAACCGGTAACTCAGATAGCCTTGAGCGTACCTTTTGGCAGGGTCGCAGCAATGGCACCCTTCTGGAACTTCAGTTCGACAGTGTCGGACACTTCCAATACCACGAAGTCATCGGAAACCTTGACGATCTTGCCGGCGATACCGCCGTTGGTGACAACTTCGTCACCTTTTTGCAAGTTGCTCAGCAGGTTCTTCTGCTCTTTGGCACGCTTGGCCTGTGGGCGCCAGATCATGAGGTAGAAGATGACCAGGAAACCGACCAGGAAAATCCACTCGAAGCCGGTACCGGCTGGGCCGGCGGCAGGTGCTGCAGCGTCCGCGTATGCGGCGGGGATCAAGAAGCTCATTGGGCACTCCTAATGTAATTTTCTAATAATGGATGCAGACAGTCAGTCCAAGGGCGGAACCGGAAGCCCGCGCTTGGCGTAGAAGGCGTCGACAAAGGCGGCCAATTTACCCTGATGAATGGCCTCGCGTAAACCGGCCATCAAGCGCTGGTAATGGCGCAAGTTGTGGATGGTATTCAGCATGCTGCTCAGCATTTCGCCGCACTTGTCCAAATGGTGCAGATAGGCGCGCGAGAAGTTGGTGCAGGTGTAGCAGTCACAGGTCGGATCCAGCGGCGATTCATCGTGGCGATGGAACGCATTGCGGATCTTGATCACCCCTGTATCGACAAACAGATGCCCGTTGCGCGCGTTGCGCGTTGGCATCACGCAGTCGAACATGTCGACGCCGCGGCGCACACCCTCAACGAGATCTTCCGGTTTGCCTACCCCCATAAGGTAACGAGGTTTGTCAGCCGGCATCTGGTCAGGCAGGTAATCCAGCACCTTGATCATTTCGTGCTTGGGCTCGCCAACCGACAGGCCACCAATGGCCAGGCCATCGAAGCCGATGTTTTCCAGGCCCTCGAGCGAGCGCATGCGCAGGTCCTGGTACATGCCACCCTGGACAATGCCGAACAGCGCGGCGGTGTTGTCGGCGTGGGCGTTCTTCGAGCGCTGGGCCCAGCGCAGCGACAGCTCCATGGAGGTGCGCGCGACATCGTGCTCGGCCGGGTACGGGGTGCACTCGTCGAAGATCATCACCACGTCCGACCCCAGGTCACGCTGGACCTGCATCGACTCTTCCGGGCCCATGAACACCTTGGAGCCATCGACCGGCGAGGCGAAGGTCACACCCTCTTCCTTGATCTTGCGCATGGCGCCCAGGCTGAACACCTGGAAACCACCGGAGTCGGTGAGGATCGGGCCCTTCCACTGCATGAAATCGTGCAGGCCGTTGTGCTTCTTGATCACCTCGGTGCCGGGGCGCAGCCACAGGTGGAAGGTATTGCCGAGGATCATCTCGGCGCCAATGGCCTCGATATCGCGTGGCAGCATGCCCTTGACCGTGCCATAGGTGCCCACCGGCATGAACGCCGGGGTTTCCACGGTGCCACGAGGGAAAGTGATGCGACCGCGACGGGCCTTGCCGTCGGTGGCCAGCAGTTCGAAGGACATTCGACAGGTGCGACTCATGCTTGATCCTCGGGGCCGCGTGGCGCCGGATTGCGGGTGATGAACATGGCATCACCGTAACTGAAGAAGCGGTACCCCTGCTCCACCGCCGCGGCGTAGGCGGCCATGGTCTCGGGGTAGCCGGCGAAGGCCGAGACCAGCATCAACAGCGTGGACTCCGGCAGGTGGAAGTTGGTGACCAGCGCGTCGACCACATGGAACGGCCGACCCGGGTAGATGAAAATATCGGTGTCGCCGCTGAACGCCTTGAGCACGCCGTCGCGCGCGGCACTTTCCAGCGAACGCACGCTGGTGGTGCCCACGGCGATCACCCGGCCACCCCGAGCGCGACAGGCCGTGATGGCATCGACCACGTCCTGGCTCACTTCGAGCCACTCTTTGTGCATATGGTGGTCTTCGATCTTGTCGACACGCACCGGCTGGAACGTGCCAGCGCCCACGTGCAGGGTGACGAAGGCGCGCTCCACGCCCTTGGCGGCGATTTTTTCCAGCAACGCTTCATCGAAGTGCAGGCCGGCGGTAGGCGCGGCCACTGCACCGGCACGCTCGGCGTAGACGGTCTGGTAGCGCTCACGGTCGGCGCCCTCGTCAGGGCGGTCGATATAGGGCGGCAACGGCATGTGGCCGACGCGGTCGAGCAGTGGCAGCACCTCTTCGGTGAAGCGCAGCTCGAACAGTGTGTCGTGGCGGGCGACCATTTCGGCCTCGCCACCGCCATCGATGAGGATGACCGCGCCCTCTTTCGGCGCCTTGCTGGCCCTTACGTGAGCCAGCACCCGGTGGCTGTCGAGCACGCGTTCGACCAGCACCTCCAGCTTGCCGCCAGACGCTTTCTGGCCGAACAAGCGGGCCGGGATGACCCGGGTGTTGTTGAACACCATCAGGTCGCCGGGGCGCAGGTACTCGAGCAAATCGGGAAATTGCCGGTGTGCCAGCACGCCGCTCGGCCCATCGAGGACCAGCAGACGGCTGCCATGGCGCTCGGCCAGTGGGTGGCGGGCGATCAGGGAATCGGGGAGTTCGAAGGAAAAATCGGCGACGCGCATGATGATGTTCGGTTCGGCAGGGCCGGGAAGTTTAGCCCAATGTGTGAAAATTGACCATGAAAGCCGATTGACCGACCAGCGGCAGCTCTCTATACTGCGCGCCACACGCCCTGATGGCGGAATTGGTAGACGCGGCGGATTCAAAATCCGTTTTCGAAAGGAGTGGGAGTTCGAGTCTCCCTCGGGGCACCAAAATCCGGAAAAAGCCGACCTTATGGTCGGTTTTTTTTTCGTCTCGCCAAAACCACCCTTCGCCTTGACGCCACCGCCACGGCGCCTCACCCCGATACCCCGATTCTATTGGCTACCCTTCTGATTAGCACTTAAGCTGTCATTCGTCGGATATATCACGAAAGGATTGTCCGAATAATGGCACTTAGCCATAGTTGCGCACCCTTCCCCTCAATCCTGTGTGAACCATGAAAGCTATAGCGCCCTGTGTGGCAGCAATGATGCTGCTGGGTGGGTGCAATGGAGTGCCAACGTCTTACGTTTCCGATCCCGTCTACAGCCAGGCATTCGTGGTCACCTCCGGTGCTCCGCTGCCAATGCTGCTGATGGCCAGCGCCATCCAGTGGAATGAGGATTACGCAGTAACCGCCAAACACACCCCCTTCCTGCCCAACGTGGTTCACGAAGGCCTCGGTGATGTGGTGTTCTTCAAGCACAAGGCTGCGACGTTACCGGCCTGGCGCCAGTACGTGCCGGGCGAGGCCGTGACGGCGGTCGGCTACAACAGCTTGATGATGCCGATGCAAGGCAAGGGCCATGCCCTGCCGTCGCTGGTTCGGCTGGAAGGTACGCCTGGCAGTGTCTTCTACTCGGTACACGATGGCCCGATCACCAAAGGCATGTCGGGTGGGCCGGTGTTTGCCGACGATGGCAAGGTCGTAGGCATCAACGTGGCCATCATCCCGACCAGCGAGATCGACGCCGGCAGGCGCCCCGACCTGATCGGCAAGGAACGCATCAGCGTGTTCATGTCGTTCAACGAGATCGACAAGGAGTGGCGGCGCTATCAGTACCTGCTGGCACGCAAGGCCAAGCCGAGGGCGCCGGCTGCGGTCAAAGGCTACGTGGCGGTGGCCGCCAAGCCGTGAATCGGGGCGCGGTGCTGGATGGAAAGCGGCCTATGATGTGAGGCTGATGGCCTCTTCGCGGGTAAACCCGCTCCTACAGGGCCTGCGCGGGATTTGAGCCTGCGCTCGGGAGGCCCGAGTGCCATGCCTCAATCACGACACCGCCGGCCTGCTGCTCTATCCACAGCTGGGCTTCACACCATTCGGCATCATCAAGTGGCACCCAATCGTATCCTTATGGATACACCCGCTCAAAGGATGGCGAACCTTCGGCGCCCCTCGACGTCCCATCCTGCATCCCCCGCGTTCCGAGGTACCCCCGCGTGAAAGACGTCATCGCCCGCAAGTACCGCCTGGTGGTGAAGACCATCGGCTACATCGGCTGGTCGCTGTTCTGGCTGCTGATCTGGGATGTGCTGGTCACCATCGACTTCATGCTGTTCTTCAACAGCAAGTTCACCTTGCCGCTGATCCCATTGACCCTGTTGGGTTCTGCGCTGGTGGTGCTGGTGAGCTTTCGCAACAGCAGTGCCTACAACCGCTGGTGGGAAGCACGCACGTTATGGGGCGCGCTGGTGAACAGCTCGCGCAGCTTTGCCCGGCAGACGCTGACCCTGATCGATGACACGGACGACGGCCTGAACCCGGTCAAGGCCACCCTGCTGCGCCGGCATGTCGCCTATGTGAACTGCCTGGCGGCACACCTGAAAGGTGAACCCTGCCCGGATGAACTGATGGCTTTTATCCCGCCGGCGGAGTTCGAACGGCGCAACCGCTCGAACAACTTCGCCAACGACATCCTCAGCGGCTCGGCGGCCCTGCTGGCCCGGGAATACCAGGCCGGGCGGCTGGACAGCATTCGCCTGGCGCGGCTGGAGGCAACCCTGGTGGACCTGTCCAATGCCCAGGGCGGCATGGAGCGGATTGCCAATACGCCGCTGCCGTACCCTTATGTGTATTTTCCGCGCCTGTTCATCACCTTGTTCTGCCTGATCGTGCCGGTGGGGCTGGTGGAGTCGCTGGGCTGGTTCACACCGCTGGCGTCGACGGTGGTGGGGTTCATGTTGCTGGCCATCGAGCGGATCGGTACCGACTTGCAGAGCCCGTTCAGGTTCAGTGAGCACCAGATCCAGATGGACACCATTTGCGAGACGATTGAGCGCAACCTGGAATCCATGCAGCGCGAGGCGCAGTGTGGCGAGGTGGTGGGAGCCTGATGGATTTTGGGGCTGCCTGGCGGCCCTGGCTATCGGTCAGGCCCGCACATAACGCTGGCGCAACACATCACTGAGCATGTCCACCAGCAACACCAGCACCAGCATGCCAAGGATCACCGTACTGGCCTGGGCTTCCTGGAACAGGCTCAAGGTGGTGTACAGCAGCTGCCCCAGCCCCCCCGCCCCGACAAACCCCAGCACGCTGGCCATGCGAATGTTGTTCTCCCAGCGGTACAAGCTATACGCCAGCAACTGCGGCCACACATTGGGCAACGTGCCAAAGCAGAAGGCCGCCACCTGGCTACCCCCCTGCAAACGGATCGCCGCCGCAGGCTCTGGCGGCGCGTTCTCCAGCGCCTCGGCAAACAACCGCCCCAGTACCCCGGCAGTGTGCAGCGCCAGGGCCAGGGTGCCGGCATTGGGCCCAAGCCCGGCGGCCAGCACGGTCAGCGCCGCCCACACGAGCTCCGGAATGGCGCGCAGGGCATTGAGCAGCAACCGCGCAGCGCCCTGCAACGGCCAACCGAAGCGGCCCGCCGCCGGCAGCGCCAGCAGCATCCCCAGCACCATCGCCAACAGGGTGCCCAGCCCGGACATGGCCAGGGTCTCCAGCGCCCCGTGCCATACCGCCTTCAGGTGCCCGGCAGACCAGTCAGGGTGCAGGAAGCGCCCGGCGTATTCGCCCATCTGCCCCAGGCCGCCATTGCCGACCAGTGCTTGCAAGTCCAGCTGCAGGTAGGCAAACGAGGCCGCTACCGCCGCCACGATGGCCCCCAGCAGTACCAGGTTGATCACCCGGTTCATGCCAACCTCCAACGCAGCAAGCGGCTGAGCAGGTCGGCCAGGATCACCAGCAACAGGAAGGTCAGCAGCATGCTGGCAACCTCGGCACCTGCAAACATGCGCATCGAAAGGTCGATCTGCTGCCCCAGCCCCCCGGCGCCAACAAAGCCCATCACCACCGAAGCCCGTACCGCGCATTCCCAGCGGTAAACGGTGTACGACACCACCTCGGCGGCGGCATTGGGCAGGATGCCGTAGAGGAACGCCGCCAAGCGCCCGCTGCCCGCCTGCAACAAGGCATGTGCCGGGCGCTGGTCGACCGATTCGAAAATCTCGGCATAGACCTTGCCGAGCATGCCGCTGTAGGTAATGGCAATGGCCAGTACCCCTGCCGTCGGCCCCAACCCCACCGCACGCACGAACAGCAACGCCCAGACTATCTCGGGCACGCTGCGCAGGAAAATCAGCAACCCGCGCACAGGCAGGCGTACCACCCGTGACCCTAACCCGGCCCGTCCGCCCCTGGATGCAGCGCGCAACGACAACGCCCGGCTGGCCAGCAAGCCAGCCGGGATCGCCAGCAGCAATGCCAGCGCCATGCCGGCAGTCGCCACGGCCAGGGTCTGCAACGTGGCGTCGTACAGCAACGCAAGGAAATCGGCGTCGTGGGCCGGTGGCCAGAACGCGCGGGTGAACTGGGCGATCTGCTGCCGGTTCTCTGCCTGCAGCAGCACACCGGGGTTCAGCTCGCTCAACTGGATACCCGGCCACAGGACTGCCACAGCCAGCACGGCCAGCAGCAACCGCGGCAATAAGGCCGGGTCGCGGGTGCTGGCAGTCAGCATCGCGGAATCTGCACGGTCAGGGGTGCCCCAGGGGTTGGCGGCGAAGCCAGGTGTTCGTTGGCGTACAACGCATCCAGCATCTGCCTGGTGACCGCAGTGGCCGGGCAGTCGAACGCCACCTGCCCCTCGCGAATACCGACCACCCGAGGGAAATGCGCCAGCGCCAGCTCCACCGCATGCAGGCTGGCCACCAGGGTAACGCCATGGCGCTGGGCATGGCGGTTGAGCAAAGCCAGGCTGTGGTCGGCCAGCACCGGGTCCATGGCCGACACGGGTTCGTCGGTGAGCAGTACCTGCGGCCGTTGATACAACGCGCGCGCGATGCCGACCCGTTGCAACTGCCCGCCGGACAGTTGCCCACATTGCACGAACAGCTTGTCGGCCAGGCCCAGTTCAGCCAGAACCTGCCGAGCGCCTGCGACATCGCTGGGGTACAGCAGGTTGAACAAGCCGCGCAGCAGCCCCCACTGCCCCAGGCGCCCTGCCAGCACTGCCGTGACCACCCGTTGGCGCGGCGGCAAGGGTGGCGCCTGGTGTACCAGGCCGACCCGCGCACGTAAGCGTTGACGCGCCCGCACCGACAACGCCCAGGGCTGCTCGCCGAGCAGTTCCAGGCGCCCGCTGCCAGGCCGCACGGCCGTGGCCATCAGGTGCAGCAAGCTGGACTTGCCCGCGCCCGAAGGCCCGATGATGGCCACGCGCTCGCCCTGGTCGATCTGCAGGCTGACGGCATCGAGAGCGCGCACCTGACCGTGGCGCAGGCCGGCGCCATGCAGCTGGATGGCCGCGTTCGAGGCTGTCACTTGAGCAGGCCGGCCTCACGCGCCGCTTGCTCGGTGCCCACGTAGTTCTCGGCCTTGGTCTCGATGAAGCGGCTGGCGGCCTGCAGGTCGAGAATCGCCTTGTCCGCCGGGTTGGCCGGGTCGAGGGCGAGGAAGGCCTGTTTGATCTTCTCTTTCAGCGCCGGGTCCATGTTGCCGCGCACGGTCCAGTTGTAGTCGAAATAGGTCGGTGTGGTGGCGAACACCTTCACCTTGCTGGTATCGACCTTGCCGGCGTCCACCAGCTTCTGCCAGACGCTGGCATTGAGCACACCTGCGTCGACCTTGCCCGCCTGCACCCACGCCACGGTGGCGTCATGGGCACCGGAATAGGCCACACGGCTGAAGTAGTCCTCAGGCTTGATGTTGTCTTGCTTGAGCATGAAGTAGCGCGGCATCAGGCTCCCCGACGTGGACGAGATGGAGCCGAAGGCAAACGACTTGCCCTTCAGGTCAGCCAGGCTTTTCACGTTGGGGTCGGCGCTGATGAACTTGGAGGTGAACTGCGCATCCTGCTCACGCTGCACCAACGGCGTGACGGTCGGGTCCTTCAGGTGAACCTGGACGAAGGTGAACCCACCCAGCCAGGCCAGGTCGAGGCGGTCGGAAGCCAGCGACTCGACCACAGCCGGGTAATCGGCCACCGGCACGAACTTCACTTCCATGCCCAACTGCTTGGCCAGGTACTCGCCCAACGGCTTGAACTTGCGCTGCAGTTCGGTGGGTGCTTCATCTGGGATGGCGCTGACCCGCAAAGTTTCAGCGGCCTGCACGACAACGGCACAGCAGGACAGCACAAGGCCAGCGGCGAGCGCCAGGGGGCGTTTGAGCATGGGGGGTTCTCCGGTTCAATGGCGGGAAAAGCGGCTGCGAGTCGCAAGTCGCAAGTCGCAAGTCGCAAGCTGCAAGCTGCAAGCTGCAAGTCGCAAGTCGCAAGTCGCAAGCTGCAAGCTGCAAGCAAAAGCAGCCTGCATGTGGCTTTTGCTTTTGCTTTTGCTTGAAGCTTGAAGCTTGAAGCTTGAAGCTTGAAGCTTCAAGCTTGCAGCTTGCAGCTTGAAGCTTGAAGCTTGAAGCTGGCCCAAGGAATTATAAGAGGCACAGGCGCAAAGGCCAGCTTTGCTACAATCGCGCAACAAATTGACCTGCTGAGGTACGTATGAGCGAGCCGATTCGCCTGACCCAGTACAGCCACGGTGCCGGCTGTGGCTGCAAGATTTCCCCCAAGGTGCTGGACGTGATCCTCGCTGAAAGCGGCACCCAGGCCCTGGACCCGAAACTGTGGGTCGGCAACGCCTCACGCGATGATGCCGCGGTATACGCACTGGACGACGAACGTGGCGTGGTTTCGACCACCGACTTCTTCATGCCGATCGTCGATGACCCCTATGACTTCGGTCGAATCGCCGCCACCAACGCCATCAGCGACATCTACGCCATGGGCGGCGACCCGCTGATGGCCATCGCCATCCTTGGCTGGCCAGTCAACGTGCTGCCACCGGAAGTCGCCCGCGAAGTCATCCGCGGTGGCCGTGCCGTGTGCGCTGAAGCCGGTATTCCACTGGCCGGCGGCCACTCCATCGACGCTCCCGAGCCCATCTTCGGCCTGGCTGTCACCGGCGTGGTCAGCAAGCGCCACCTCAAGCGCAACGACACCGCTAGCGCCGGCTGCCAGCTGTACCTGACCAAGCCACTGGGCATCGGCATCCTCACCACTGCCGAGAAAAAGGCCAAGCTGCGCGCGCAGGACCAAGGCCTGGCCCGTGACTGGATGTGCACCCTCAATACCCCCGGCAGCCGCTTTGGCAAGCTGGACGGGGTCAAGGCCATGACCGACGTCACCGGCTTCGGCCTGCTCGGCCACTTGGTCGAACTGGCAGAAGGCAGCGGCCTTACCGCGCACCTGGACTACGCCGCTGTACCGCGCCTGCCCAGTGTCGACCACTACCTGGCCGAGGGTTGCATCCCCGGCGGCACCCTGCGCAACTACGACAGCTACGGGCACAAGATCGGTACGCTCAGCGACGACCAGAAGCACCTGCTGTGCGACCCGCAAACCAGCGGTGGCCTGCTGGTGGCAGTTACCCCGCAAGGTGAAGCAGAGTTCCTGGCGGTGGCCGCCGAACTGGGCCTGCAACTGGCGCCGATCGGCAAGCTGGTCGAGCGACAGAGCCACGCGGTCGAGGTGATCTGATGCGCCCCGACTGCACCGATTTTCGCCAGCTGTTCCTCCACGACGTGCCGATGATGGACATGCGCGCGCCGGTCGAGTTCGCCAAAGGCGCCTTCCCTGGCGTGGTCAACCTGCCACTGATGAACGACCAGGAGCGGCAGAAGGTCGGCACTTGCTTCAAGCAACAGGGCCAGGCCGCCGCCATCGCGCTGGGCCACCAGTTGGTCAGCGGTGCTACCAAGCAGGCACGCCTGCAAGCCTGGGTAGCCTTTACCCAGGCGCATCCCGAGGGCTACCTGTACTGCTTCCGGGGCGGCCTGCGCTCGCAGATCGTGCAGGGCTGGCTGCGCGATGAAGCGGGCATCCAGTACCCACGCGTCAAAGGTGGCTACAAGGCCATGCGTAACTTTCTGCTGGGGACGACCCAGCAGGCGGTTGCCCAATGCGATTTCGTGCTGGTCGGCGGCCTGACCGGCACCGGCAAGACCGATGTGCTGCAGCAACTGGAGAACGTGCTCGACCTGGAAGGCCACGCCAATCACCGCGGCTCCAGCTTCGGCAAGCGCGCCACGGCGCAGCCGGCGCAGATCGATTTCGAGAACCAGTTGGCCATCGATGTGCTGAAGAAGCGTGCCCGAGGGGTCGAGCAGTTCGTGCTGGAAGATGAGGGCCGTATTGTCGGCAGTTGCACGTTGCCGCTGGAGCTATACCAAGGCATGCAGCGGTATCCGCTGGTGTGGCTGGAGGACAGCTTCGCTAACCGCGTGGAACGCATTCTTCGCGATTATGTGATCAACCTGAGTGCCGAGTTTATGGCCGTGCATGGCGAGGAAGACGGTCGCCGCCTGTTTGCCGAGCGCATGCTGAAGAGCATGGCCAACATCCACAAGCGCCTGGGTGGCGAACGCTACCAACGGCTATCGGAAGTTCTGCGCCAGGCCCTGGAAGAACAGCAGCGCAGCGGCGCGGTGGACCTGCACCGGGGCTGGATCGAGGGTTTGCTGAACGAGTACTACGACCCGATGTATGCCTACCAGCGGGCAGCCAAGGCCGAGCGCATCGAGTTTGCCGGGGATGCCGTGGAGGTGCGTGAGTACCTCAAGGCCCGGGCACTGCGCCAGCCACACCTGTAAAACCAGGGTCGCTTCGCGCCCCATCGCAGGCAAGCCAGCTCCCACAGGGATTGCATCAGGGCTGACAGGTGGTTGCCACAAGGTATGGCAGCGCCTGTTAGAGCGAGCGCCGCCCGCGCGGCGCAATCGCGAGCTGCGCTCGCTCCTACGTTTGTTTCGGGCCAATTATTCCTGTGGGATTCGCGCGCGAACGCCTTGGTGCATGCCTCAATATCGCGCCGTACAAACAAGGCGGCCGCGCGCGCCTGTCACAGGCGTTACTGGCCCGAAACAAACGTAGGAGCGAGCGCAGCTCGCGATTGCGCCGCGCGGGCGGCGCTCGATCTCACAGGCGCTGAAGATGCTCCGGCTACCCTTGCCAGGAACCATAGAATCTCCCACTTCGATCGCATCGACTTCAAATCCTGTGCAATCCCTGGGGGAGCAACTGTCTTGCTCAAAAGCCATAAGCTGGCGCAACCCCTGTGGGAGCTGGCTTGCCGGCGATGAGGCCAGTCCAGGCAATACAAGACAGTTGCTCCCAACACTACCCCTGTGGGAGCGGGCATGCCCGCGAAGAGGCCCGTACAGGCAACTCACTGCCCCGGGCTAAGCACCCGCTCCAGCTCCGCCGCGCGGTCGCGGGTCATGCTCATCATGCAGGTACCACCCTCCAGCTGCGCCATGGTCCCGCCACTGGCCTGCACATGAAACTGGCAATTGCCATCGCGGTACGCCAGCCACTTGCGCTGCACATCGCGCAAGCTTTTCTCCTGCCCGGCATCCAGCTTGCCCATCAGTTGCTCGTACACCCGGTTCAAGCGCTGGTCCTGCACCTGCGTCTCGGCCCCGATGCACTCACTCATGGCCACCGTGCTGGAGGCCTTGTCCATGCACTGCACGTAGGCCGCCGTGTAGTCATCGGCCACGGCCAATGGCAGCACGCAGGTCAGTGCCAGCCCTGCCAGGTATTGCTTGCACATGCCAACTCTCCTTTTAGGTATCAAAGCGTCTGGGGTTGCACCGGCGGCATCAGCACCTTGCCCGGCTCGAATTGCAGCGCTGGCATCTGTGTGGCGGCATAAACCGCCACACCCAACGCCGCAATCAAGGCCACATCAAGCCAGTTCCAACCGGGCATATCCTCAGCGCTGCGGGCCTTCCAGCAATGCCAGGCCTGGCCCAGGCAGAACACGCCCATCGCCGCCAGCCACAGGTAGAAGCCGGCACCAAACCCGCTCAGGTCATGGAATTCATAAGTCTGGTTATCCGGCAGACGGGTGATGCCGAAGCTGCTGCCCGCCAGGTAAACCGCCGCCAACCCGGCCAGCAATGCCAGCCGGCGAAAGCGCCGGTGGGCAAGGATGGCCAACGCCAGCAGCGGGTTGGCAAACCATTGGTGCAAGCCGAAGGGCAAGCCCCATGGCCCGTACAGCAGCATCTGCAGCGCCGGCATGTGATGCCCGCCATTCATGTGCGCGCCGTTGAAGAACAGGGCGAGCAAGTACAGCAGCAGGCTGATGCTCAGGTAGAAAACGGGCAAAGGGCAAATTCCTAGGCGACCGGGGGCTCAAGCAGCAGACCATAGATGCCGGAGTCGGACAACTCACCGGCCACGCACCAGCGCGCCCGCAGGGTGCCTTCAAGCACGAAACCTTGCCGTTCCAGGGTGCGTGCCGAGCCTTGGTTGCGCGGGTCGATCTCACCTTCCAGGCGGCGCATGTGCAGGGTGTTGGCCAGGTAATCGATGAAGCAGGTGAGCGCTTCGTCCATGTAGCCCCTGCCCTGCACGGCGCTGGCCAGGCAGTAGCCGATCTCGCCACGGCGGGAAACATCGTCGATGTTGAACAGCTGGACCATGCCGATGAGTTCACCGTTGTCGCGGCGGTACATACCCAGCTTGAGCTGGTCGCCATTGGCATAGGCTTCGCGGTCGGCGGCCAGGGCGCTTTCGGCCTCGGCCAGGTTTTGCCAAGGGGCATGGTGCCAATAACGCATGACCTCGGGGTCGGCCATGATCGCCAGCCACTGCGCGGCATCGGCATGGCGCATGGGGCGCAGTTGCAGGCGCGGGCTGTCGAGGCAGAGGTCACTGGGGAAACTGCGGGGTGGGGTCACGCCGGATCTCCTGTCCATTGCTGGGGAGATGACAGTTTAACGTCAAGCGCGAGGTTACGGCATCCCGGGGCTGCTACGCAGCCCATCGCGACACAAGGCCGCTCCCACAGAAATCGCATCAGGACTGACAGGTGTTTGCCACGAGATATGCAACGCCTGTGGGAGCTGGCTTGCCGGCGATAGGGCCAGTTCAGGCCAGCGAAAAAGCGTCAGGCCACCTCGGCCCCATCATCCGGCCAATGCGGCTCGTTGGCCCCAGGCGGTGTCAGCGGTGGCAGGCCATACGCTGCCCGGGCGGCGTCACAACTGGGGTTGTGCACCCCACCCTCCCACGACGCCTCGAACTCACGGCACGGGCTGGAGCGGTTGGCATAAATGGTACAGGCCACCTCTTTGCCGACCTCGCCCTGAAGGGCGATACAGCGGCACGGCTTGGCATCGGTGCCGATCATGGCCACACGGGTAGGGTTGACCTGCACCACCAGGTCATCCGGGACAACGCCCCCGGCAGACTGGCATTCGCCCCAGAAGAAAGACACACGGAAGTACCCGCAGCAGGCGCCGCAGTCAAGGCAAGGGTTGTATTCGGACATGATGGCACGGAGGGAAGGTTGTTGTTATCGGGTCTGGCCCGCGGCGCCATTCTCAGTCCAAGCAGGGGCGGCTGGATAGAGGGGCAATGCAAAAAAAATTGCCGCTGATCCGGCCGCCTGGCAACGCTAGCAGATGGCTTTGTAAGTGTCGGCGTCCCAGCGCTGCAAGGCCAGGCCCGTGCTGGGTTCGTAGGCTGCACCCTGCACCTCGCTGAAGCGCATGGGCGCTTGGCCACAGTGCACCAGGCGGTCGTCCTTCTCACCCTCGGTGAGCACGGTATAGGACGCCTTTCGCATGGCCTGGTACTGGTCGTCTGCCGCCGCCATTTGCTGGTGATACTGCATCAGCTGGCTGTTGGTCAACGCCAGGCGCTTGCCCAACTGCACACCCCAGCGGGCCAGGCAGACTTCGGCAAAGTGGCGAACGATCAACCCCGGCTCAGCCAACACCTTGCCCGCGCCCGCGCCGTCAAGCGATGCGTTGCCTACCAGCGTGGCGTGCCGGCCAGGCATTGGATAAATGCAGATGCGTGTAGTGCTCGCCACGGCAGGAACCACGCAGGCAAACCCTTTGGAACGCTCATCCCGTGAATAGAACCCCACGTACTCCTTCACGTTGCCGGTCAGGCTGACCCGCTGCTGCTGCACATTGCCAACGCCCGGTACCGGGTCGATGGCAAAGATGTTCACCGGTATGTCGCGCAGTACAGGGTCTTGTGCCAAGGCATTGGCCAGCATGTGGCAGCTGATCCCTCCCCTGCTCCAGCCCACCAGGTTGACCTGGGTCGGCAGGCGCGGCTTGCGGAACATGCTGATGATGCCCTCCTGCAATTGCTGCGGTGTGGGGTGGCGGGCGCCGTAGTTGTAGTTGCGCCAGAACCATGAGGCCGCAGACCCTGCATCCGGTATCGGCACCCCGGCTTGCTTCAGCCGCTCGTATTCTTCCTTGCTCAGTTCGTTGCGCTGCCAGTTGCTTTCGCCTTTCATCACCTGCAGCACGTGGTTGACGTTTTCCTCCCAGCCGCGGCCAAACAGCTGCCCGGTCCAGTTGTAATAGCCACCAGGTTCCACGAACAGGTTGTCATCCTGAAGGTTGCCGCTGCCTGGACCATCCACAGCAATCCAATGGGCGAACTCGTGGCCCTGCTCGTTGCTGGCCAGGGTTGAAACCAGCTCGCCGTTCCAGAAGTTGGGGTTGGCGTGGTCGAAGCGGTGCGAGCCGGTGCCGCAGAAATAGGCGGTGAAGACACTCATGGGGGGATCCCTTCGGTGAGAAATGAGTGCCGAAGGTAGGTTGGCTGAAGCTTGGAATGCAGGCGGAAAGCTCGCCCGGCTGAAGATCCTGAGCCTGCTTTGCAGCCCTTTCGCGACGCAAGGCCGCTCCCACCGGTACAGCGCAGCTTTCGGATGCTGCGTGGTCACTGTGGGAGCGGCCTTGGGTCGCGATGGTCTTACTTGCGGACCAGCCCGTCAGCCCGGAACATCTGCCGGATGCCGCGGATGGCCTGGCGAATGCGGTCCTGGTTCTCGATCAGGGCAAAGCGCACATGATCATCGCCGTAATCACCAAAACCGATGCCCGGCGACACGCATACCTTGGCCTCGGCCAGCAGCTTCTTGGAAAACTCCAGCGACCCCAGGTGCGCATACGCCGGCGGAATCTTCGCCCAGACGTACATCGACGCCTTGGGGTTCTCGACCATCCAGCCCAACTCGTGCAGGCCTTTGACCAGCAGGTTGCGGCGCTGGCGGTACTGCTCGGCAATGTCGCGCACGCACTGCTGGTCGCCTTCCAGGGCAGCGATGGCCGCCACTTGCAGCGGGGTGAAGGTGCCGTAGTCGTGGTAGCTCTTGATCCGCGCCAGCGCATTGACCAGCTCGGGGTTGCCGACCATGAAGCCAATGCGCCAACCCGCCATGTTGTAGCTTTTGGACAGGGTGAAGAACTCCACCGCAATGTCCTTGGCGCCCGGCACCTGCATGATCGACGGGGCTTTCCAGCCGTCATAGACGATGTCGGCATAGGCCAGGTCATGCACCACCAGCACACCATACTGCTTGGCCAGTGCAACCACACGCTCGAAGAAGTCCAGCTCTACGCACTGCGCGGTGGGGTTGGACGGGAAGCCAAGGATCATCATCTTCGGCTTGGGTATCGACTCGCGAATGGCGCGCTCAAGCTCGTTGAAGAAGTCCACCCCCGGCACCAGCGGCACGGAGCGCACCTGGGCGCCGGCGATCACCGCGCCGTAGATGTGGATCGGGTAGCTGGGGTTGGGCACCAGCACGGTGTCGCCCTGGTCGAGGGTGGCGAGCATCAGGTGCGCCAGGCCTTCCTTCGAACCGATGGTGACAATGGCTTCGCTCTCCGGGTCGATGTCGACTTCGTAGCGCTCCTTGTACCAGTTGGCGATGGCCCGGCGCAGGCGCGGAATACCGCGCGAGGTGGAATAGCCGTGGGTGTCTTCACGCTGGGCAACCTGCACCAGCTTCTCGACAATGTGCGGCGGCGTGGCGCCATCGGGGTTACCCATGCTCAGGTCGATGATGTCCTCGCCACGGCGGCGGGCAGCCATCTTGAGCTCGGCAGTGATGTTGAAGACGTAAGGGGGGAGACGATCGATGCGCGCAAAGCGGCGCGGCGAACCTGGGTTGGCCATGGTTTCCTCTGAGAACGTAAGCGCCCGGAACCGTCCGAGCGACGCTGGCCGATATGGCGGCCTGGATCAGAAGATAGTGCCGAGAGAGGATACCTGTAAAGGACAAAAACCTGTTTTGTTAGATCTTTTCAGAAGTATTTTTTGAAAATACAGGATTTATGTTTTCCTGCGCTGGCCTCTTCGCGGGCTCGCCCGCTCCCACAGGGTTACCCGCAGCCCCTGGGACCTGCGCCGTGGCCGGCACAGGAAAAACACCCATAAAAAAACCCCGGCACATGGCCAGGGTTTTCGTGAAACAGGCAGCTATTTCAGCGTGCGTATGTCATCAGCACGTCCGCAGCAGTTTGGCTGTCCACACCCATCATCACGCTCAGGGCAGTGACGGTGAGGATGGAGAAGCCGAACACCTTGCGCGCCCACTTGCTGTCGTCCTCGGCCTTGTAGCCACCCCAGGCCATGTACAGCCAGTACAGGCCCATGGCAGCTGCCACGGCCAGGTAGCCGAGGCCGGCGTAACCGCCGAGGGTGAGCATCAAGGTAGCGAGCACGAAAGCCAGTACGTACAGCACGATCTGCTTCTTCGCCGCCAGAATGCCGCGCGCCACCGGTAGCACCGGAATGTTGGCAGCGCTGTAATCCTTGAAGCGGAAGATGGCAATGGCAAAGCTGTGCGGCATTTGCCACAGGCTGAACATCACCAGCAGGGTTACCGCAGCCAGGTCGAAGCTGTTGCTCACGGCGCAGTAACCGATCACCGGGGGCATGGCACCCGACAGGCTGCCGACCAAGGTGCCGTGCACCGACTTGCGCTTCAGCCACAGGCTGTAGAAGCCGACGTAGACGACGAACCCTACTGCTGCGCAGAACGCCGACAGCGGGTTGGCCTGGACATACAGCAGGCTGAAACCCGCCACCCCAAGCAGGGTGGCGTAGATCAGCGCGAGGGGCAGCGACATGCCGCCCTGAACCATCACGCGGTTCTTGGTGCGCTCCATCTTGTGGTCGATGTCACGGTCGATGCAGTTGTTGAACACGCACCCGGACGCTACCACCAGCGAAGTACCGATCACCGCCGCCAGGAACAGGGCGAAGTCCACATGGCCCTTCGAGGCAAGGAAGAAACCGCCTGCCACGGAAAGCACGTTACCGAAAATGATCCCCGGTTTGGTGATTTGGATAAAGTGCTTAACGGACATGCAGTCTTACCTCACTTGGCCAGCATTTCGAAGTGGATGCTGAACATGATCCACAGCGACAGGCCGACCAGCAGTGCGATCACCAGCGTGGTGAACAGGAACGTCGATACGTTGTTGCGTTGCTCTTTCGAGCGGTCCATGTGCAGGAAGTACACCAGGTGCACAACCACCTGGATCACGGCCATGGCAACGATGATCAGAACGGTCAGGTTCTTCGGCAGGCTGGCGGTCATGGCCAGGCCGAACGGGATCGCGGTCAGGATGATCGACAGTACGAAACCGATCATGTACGACTTGACGCTGCCGTGATTACCTTCGTGATGAGTGTCGTGTGCGTTAGCCATTACAGAACCCCCAGCAGGTAAACGACGGTGAATACGCAGATCCAGACCACGTCCAGGAAGTGCCAGAACAGGCTCAGGCAGCTCATGCGGGTCTTGGCGGTCGGCGTGATGCCGTGCTTGTTGATCTGGTACATCATGATTGCCATCCAGATCAGACCAGCAGTCACGTGCAGGCCGTGGGTACCTACCAGGGCAAAGAAGCCCGACAGGAAGCCACTGCGCTGCGGGCCGAAGCCCTCGCCGATCAGGTGATGGAATTCATAGATTTCCATCGCGATGAAGCCTGCACCGAACAGGAAGGTCACAGCCAACCAGCCCAGCACACCTGCTTTCTTGCCATCGAACATCTTCAGCATGGCGAAGCCGAAGGTGATCGAGGACAGCAGCAGGAACAGCGTTTCAACAGCTACGAAGTCGAGCTGGAAGATGTCGTGACCCGACGGGCCGCCGGCAAAACTGCCGGACAGCACCGCGTAGGTGGCGAAGAGCGACGCAAACAGGATGCAGTCGGTCATCAGGTACAGCCAGAAACCCAGTACGGTCATCTGGCCCGAGTCGTGGTGGTGGTCGTCATGCCCATGGTCGTGACCATGAGCTGCGCCGCCGTGCATTACTTGACTGGACATTGATTACACCCGCTCAAACGATTCGACACGTGCGCCGGCAGGCAGAGCACCTGCTTTGGCCAGCGCTTTCATACGCTCGCCTTCGATGCGCGCCACTTCTTCGGCCGGAACCATGTAGCCCTGGTCGTCACGTGCAGCGTGGCGAACGAAGACCGCGATGGTTGCAACCAGGCTCGCGCCCACCAGCCACCAGATGTGCCAGATGAAAGCGAAGCCGAAGACGGTCAGGAACAGGCCCATGAACAGACCGGTAGCAGTGTTGCTCGGCATGTGGATGGCTTCGTACTTGGCCGGAACCTTGTACGCAACGCCTTCTTCCTTGGCTTCGTGCCAGCAGTCCAGGCCAACTTTCTCAGGCATGTGAGCGAAGTTGTAGAACGGAGGTGGCGAAGAAGTCGACCATTCCAGGGTACGGCCGCCCCATGGGTCGCCGGTCACGTCCAGGTTCTGGTTGCGGTCGCGGACCGAAACGTACAGCTGGATCAGCTGGCAAGCGATACCGAACAGGATCAGCACGGCGCCGACAACGGCTACGTACAGGTAGGGTTCCCACAGTGGGTTGTCGGAGTGGTTCAGACGACGGGTCATGCCCATGAAGCCCAGGGCGTACAGCGGCATGAACGCAACGTAGAAGCCCGACAGCCAGAACCAGAAGGCAGCTTTGCCCCACTTCTCGTTCAGGGTGAAGCCGAAGGCTTTCGGGAACCAGAAGGCGAAGCCGGCGATATAGCCGAATACCGCGCCACCGATGATCACGTTGTGGAAGTGCGCAATAACGAACAGGCTGTTGTGCAGAACGAAGTCAGCACCTGGAACGGCCAGCAGTACGCCGGTCATGCCACCGATGGAGAAGGTGACCATGAAGCCCAGGGTCCAGAGCATCGGCGGGGTGAAGCGCACGCGGCCCTGGTACATGGTGAACAGCCAGTTGAACAGCTTCACACCGGTCGGGATGGAGATCAGCATCGTCGCCAGGCCGAAGAAGGTGTTGACGCTGGCGCCGGCACCCATGGTGAAGAAGTGGTGCAGCCATACCGCAAAGCCAAGGATGGCGATCGCGCCCGATGCGTAGATCATCGAGTGGTGGCCGAACAGGCGTTTGCCCGAGAACGTCGAAGTCACTTCCGAGAACACGCCGAAGGCCGGCAGGATCAGGATGTAAACCTCAGGGTGGCCCCACGCCCAGAACAGGTTGACGTACATCATCGGGTTCCCACCAAGCTCGTTGGTGAAAATGTGGAAGTCCAGATAACGGTCAACAGTCAGCAGCGCAAGTGCAGCAGTCAGGATCGGGAACGATGCAACGATCAGGACGTTGGCCCAGGTGCAGGTCCAGGTGAAGATCGGCATGTCCATCAGCTTCATGCCAGGTGCGCGCATCTTCATCACGGTGACGAGGAAGTTCACGCCGGTAAGCGTCGTACCCAATCCGGATAGCTGTAGCGCCCAGATATAGTAATCGACACCTACCCCAGGGCTGTACTGGATGCCTGCGAGCGGCGGATAGGCAACCCAGCCGGTCTTGGCGAATTCACCAACGCCCAGCGAGATGTTGACCAGCAGCACGCCTGCCAGCAGCAGGTAGAAGCTCAGGGAGTTCAGGAACGGGAAGGCAACGTCACGTGCACCGATCTGCAGAGGAACCGCCAGGTTCATCAGGCCGGTGAAGAACGGCATCGCCATGAAGATGATCATGATCACACCGTGGGCGGTGAAGATCTGGTCATAGTGTTCAGGCGGCAGGTAGCCTTCGGAGCCACCGGTTGCGGCAGCCAGCTGGGTACGCATCATGATGGCGTCGGCAAAGCCGCGCAGCAGCATGACCATCGCGACGATGATGTACATCACGCCGATCTTTTTGTGGTCGACAGTAGTCAGCCACTCGCTCCACAAGTAGGTCCACTTGCGGAAATAGGTGATAAGACCGACGACAGCGATACCGCCGAGCGCGATCATGGCAAGCGTCACCATGACTATCGGCTCGTGATAGGGTATCGCCTCCAGGCTTAATTTACCGAACATCTCTTACTCCTCTGCACCGGCAGCTGGTTGCATACTCGATTCCACACCCTTGGTTGTGGCCAGATCTTTGCTGCCAGCTTCTTCGTGGCTACGGCCGCGGTTCATGCCTTCGTACTTGTCTACGATCAGCTGGAACTGCTCTGGCGATGCCTCGCTATACAGCGCGACTGGGTTGTTTTCGCTTGGTTTGGCCAAGGCGTCGTATTCGGCCTTGTCCAGCTTCTTCGGCGACTGCTTGACCTCGGCGACCCACTTGTCGAAGTCTTCCTGGGAAGTGGCAGTAGCCTTGAATTTCATGCCGGTGAAGCCAGCACCGCTGTAGTTGGCGCTGATACCGTCAAATTCACCGTTTTCGTTGGCGATCAGGTGCAGCTTGGTGGTCATGCCGGCCATGGCGTAGATCTGGCCGCCCAGGCCCGGGATGAAGAACGAGTTCATCACGGCGTCGGAGGTGACGCGGAAGTTGACCGGGGTGTTAGCCGGGAAGACGATCTTGTTGACCGTGGCAATGCCCTGCTCCGGGTAGATGAACAGCCACTTCCAGTCCAGCGCGACCACGTCGATCTGTACCGGCTTGACGTCGGAGTCCAGCGGACGGTACGGATCCAGCTTGTGGGTGGACTTGTAGGTGACGTAACCCAGGGCGATGATGATCAGGATCGGGATGATCCACACCGCGGCCTCGATCTTGGTCGAGTGCGACCAGTCAGGGGTGTAGGTGGCAGCCTTGTTGGAAGCACGGTACTTCCAGGCGAACGCCAGGGTCATGATGATGACGGGCACCACCACCAGCAGCATAAGCCCGGTAGCGATCAGGATCAGGTTCTTTTGCTCAATGCCGACCTGGCCCTTCGGGTCGAGCAGGGTCCAGTTGCACCCACTGAGTAAAAGCATGCCTAAAAAGGGCAATATGCCAAACAGTCTGGGGTAACGCTTTTTACTCATCTCACGACCTCTAGATCAGCTTGCTTCAATGCAATTTGTGTTTTGGTAGCCAACACTTCGTCCTGCCAAGTGAGGCATGTCGCGCCCGTACTCGCTCCTGCCTGGGTCTGACTGCAGGACCTTGGCTCAAGCGGGTTAGCGGTGCTTTTGGTTTCGTAGGCAACAGGCCTGTACTTCAGACCAAGTCCATTTGGTGCGGGAAAACGCGGAGGGGGGTCCGCCCGGTATCGCCGTTGGGCGAAACTTGACGAAGTCAGCAAAAAGAAGCGCTGGGGCTTCCTTCAATCCTGCGACTCGCAAGCAGTGCCGAACGGGAATTGGGGGCGATTGTAGTTAGGTCGCCAACCCTTGACTATGACTTATTGAGCAACAGTCTTTTACAGAATCTGCAACAATGGCGAGTGATTATTCAACTTCGCGACAGTTTGTCGCACCCCGCTTGCCAGGCCTCAAAGCCGCATGCTGCAAGGCTTTGAGATTGATCCACATCAAGCGGGCGGCAACTTTTTCCTGTTCTCGCGGCCTGTAAAAGACCCCACGCAAATCGGGACTTTTGTCTAAGCCTGGCGGCGGTTTCGGTAAATGCCAAGCGGCACCAGCACAGCGGTCAGAACGAAGGCTACCAGCGCCCATTGCGCCAGCGACAATCCGAGGATCGGCGGGTATGGCGTGCTGCAGAAGCCGTCGACCTGGAATGCCAAGGGCCACAGCTTGGCCAGCGGCAGGTCATCGACGATCGGCTGGAGCGTATCGATACCACAACTGACCATCGGGTTGGCGAGTATATACACATGGTTGCCAGCCGCAATCATTCCGCCAATGGCACTGAGCACGACCAGGGCCTCGAAGAAGGTCAGGCTACGGCGCCCGGGCATGGCCGCCGCGATGAACGCGAACACGGCAATGAACAGCAGTGCGTAGCGCTGCAGGATGCACAACGGGCACGGCGCCTCGCCCAGTACCACCTGCATGTAGAGCGCGCCGCCGATCAGCGAAATGCAGATCAGGCCCAGCAGCACCAGAAAGCGCCGTTCCCGATTCAGGCGCGATGTTTGTTCGTTCATTACCGGTTCCTTCGATGGAAAGTGGCAGCGTGGCCCGCCTGCCCTGGCGCAAGTCTACACGCTGAGCGGGGCCTGTGAGCGTGCCGAGGAAGCGGCGTGATAGCACTGCGCAGGGCTATCCGGTGTGGCTGAGACCGGCCAGAACGAGGTCGGTTCAACGGCGGGCGGCAAAAAACCAGCGCCCGGGCGCCGCGCAGGGGCAAGCCCCTCGACACCCGGGAGTGAAGGATACCGTGATTAAAGGATGATTAAGAATGAAAGCGGCGCTGGTGCTTTCATCTTTCCTTTATATATAGGCAGAAAGGTGTGATGCGTGGCATGCCGCTGGAAATGCATAAGCCTGGACCGGCCCTATCGCCGGCAAGCCGGCTCCCACAGGGAACATTACAAGCCCCAAAACCTGCTCAGTCCCCGTGGGAGCCGGCTTGCCGGCGATAGGGCCGGTACGGCCACTACATCACTCCAGCGCCGCCGCCGGCCCGAAGAACTCGTAGCGGCTCTGCTGTTCCGGCACGCCCAGGCCCTTGAGCTGGCGCTTGACCGCCGCCATGAAGCCCTTCGGCCCAAGGAAGTACGCATCCACGTCCCGTTCACGCGGCAGCCACTCGGCCAGCAGGTCTTCGCTCAGCACGCCGACGGCATCGGCCGCACCACCATCCGCCTCGGCGTAGCAGTAGAAGCGTTTGAGCTGCGGGTGGCGCGCCGCCAGGCCATCGATCCAGTCACGGAAGGCATGCACCGCACCATTGCGTGCGCAGTGAATGAAATGCACCTGACGCCCGGTGTGCAGGGCGGCCTGCAGCATCGCCAGGGTCGGGGTAATGCCCACACCGCCACTGATCAGTACCAGCGGCTTGGCACTGGCAGCCAGGGTGAAGTCACCTGCTGGCGGGAACAGTTGCAGGGTATCGCCAACCTGCAAGTGGTCATGCAGGTAGTTGGACACCTTGCCGCCCGCCTCGCGCTTGACGCTGATGCGGTACTCCTTGCCGTCGCACAACGCCGACAGCGAATAGTTGCGGCGCTGTTCGGCACCGTCGATGTTCAGTTTCAGGCCAATGTACTGCCCGGGCTCGCCCTTGAGCACCGGTTTGCCGTCTACAGGGGCGAAGTAGAACGAAACGATTTCGCTGCTTTCCTGTTCGCGGCGCACCAGGCGGAACTCGCGGGTCCCGCGCCAGCCACCCTGGGCCGCTTCCTTTTGCTGGTAAAGGTTTTCTTCGGCACCGATCAGGATGTCGGCCAACTGACCATAGGCAGCGCCCCAGGCCTCGATCACCGCCGGGGTAGCAATGTCCTTGCCCAGCACTTCCTCGATGGCGCGCAGCAGGCAACTGCCGACGATCGGGTAGTGCTCCGGCAGAATCTGCAGGGCGACGTGCTTGTTGATGATCTGCCCGACCAGGCCGCCCAGTTGCTCCAGCTGGTCGATGTGGCGGGCATACATCAGCACGCCGTTGGCCAGCGCGCGCGGCTGGTCGCCGCTGGCCTGGTGGGCCTGGTTGAACAGCGGACGCACCTCGGGGTACTCGCTGAGCATCATCTTGTAGAAGTGAGTGGTCAGCGCTTCCCCGCCGCTTTCCAGCAGGGGGACGGTGGCCTTGATGATAGCGCGTTGGTCGGCATTGAGCATTGCGGTGACTCCTGGGCCTAGGGTTTTAAATGATGCCTAGGTCATTACACCTATCGTGCCAACTTAAATTTCCAACTAAATCAAACAGTTGAGGCTTACCATGTCAAAAAGACCCAGCACGCCGTATAGTCACAAAGACCTACTGGAGTCCATATGACTACAAAGCCTTTGCTCACCACGTTGCTGCCACTGGTCAGTGACCTGTCCCGCGAACTGCCCGACCAGGAGCGCTACCGCCGCCTGTTGCAGGCCATGCGCAGCCTGCTGCCATGCGATGCCGCCGCGCTGCTGCGCCTGGACGGCGAATGGCTGGTACCGCTGGCCGTGGACGGGCTGAGCCCCGATACCCTCGGCCGGCGGTTCCGGGTGAGCGAACACCCGCGATTCCAGATCCTGCTCAGCCGCCCCGAGCCCACCCGCTTCGCCAGCGATTCCGAGCTGCCCGACCCCTATGATGGCCTGGTGACCGCCGTCGCGGCCTCGCTCGAAGTTCACGACTGCATGGGCTGCCCGTTGATGGTCGATGAGCGCCCATGGGGCCTGGTCACCCTCGATGCGCTGACCCCGGGGCAGTTCCAGAGCCTGGAGCTGGACGCCCTGCAAGCTTTCGCCAGCCTGGCCGCCGCGACCGTAACCGTGGCCGAGCGTATCCACCACCTGGCCCTGCGTGCCGAAGACGAACACCGCCGCGCCGAAATCTACCGCCAGGCCGGTGGCCAGCACCAGGAGCTGATCGGCCAAAGCCCGGCCCACAAACGCTTGGTGGAAGAGATCCGCCTGGTCGGTGGCAGCGACCTGACCGTACTGATCACCGGCGAAACCGGTGTTGGCAAGGAGTTGGTGGCGCAGGCCCTGCACCAGGCCAGTAGCCGCGCCAACCAGCCGCTGGTCAGCCTCAATTGCGCAGCCCTGCCGGACACCCTGGTGGAAAGTGAGCTGTTCGGCCATGTGCGCGGGGCCTTCACCGGCGCGCACGGCGAGCGCCGCGGCAAGTTTGAACTGGCCAACGGCGGCACGCTGTTCCTCGACGAAGTCGGCGAACTGCCGCTGACCGTGCAGGCCAAGCTGCTGCGCGTTTTGCAAAGCGGTCAGTTGCAACGCCTGGGGTCGGACCGCGAGCACCGCGTGGACGTGCGCCTGATCGCCGCCACCAACCGTGACCTGGCGGCCGAAGTGCGCAACGGCAACTTCCGCGCCGACTTCTATCACCGCCTCAGCGTGTACCCGCTGCAGGTACCGCCACTGCGCGAACGTGGGCGTGATGTGCTGCTATTGGCCGGCTACTTCCTCGAACAGAACCGTTCGCGCCTGGGCCTGAACAGCCTGCGCCTGAGCAGTGAGGCCCAGGCCGCGCTGCTGGCGTATGCCTGGCCTGGCAACGTGCGCGAACTGGAACACCTGATCGGCCGTTCAGCGCTCAAGGCGCTGGGCCAACACCCCGACCGGCCACGTATCCTGACCCTTGAGGTCAGCGACCTGGACGTGCGTACAACGGCACCGGCGGCCGCAGCCACGACCCTCCCTGCCCCGCCGCTGTCGGTAGCCAACCTGCCCGAGGGTGGCCTGCGCGAGGCCGTCGACAGCTACAAGCGCCAGGTGATCGAAGCGTGCCTGCAACGGCATCAGGACAACTGGGCGGCAGCGGCGCGCGAGCTGGGTCTGGACCGTGCCAACCTCAGCCGATTGGCCCGTCGGCTGGGGCTTCGCTGAGGTTTATCTACAAAAGGATTAACCCAGAAAGCCATCTGGTTGCTTCCCGCCTGGCTGCTATATCTCCCTAACCACCCCACTCTCGGCTGCCTGGTCGAGGCTGTGCGTAACACCCCTGCACGGGTCCTGTTACCGCGGTTGTAGCCCGATAGCGGGCTGGGGGATCCGGACACCAGCAGGGAGCATCCATGGACAACATCGTCGTCGCCGATAAGCAAACTGAAGTCGCCACTCAGAGCGCCTGGGGCAATATCAATCTCAAAGGGCCAGGCGTCGTGCAGATGCCCGTGGCTCCCGATCAGCTGGCCACCGTCACCCAGCGCGGGCAGGACTTGGTCCTCACCCTGAAGTCCGGGGAAAAAATCACCATCGGCAATTTCTTCGCAGTGGACCAGGCCGGTGTCGGCAGCGACATTGTCTTCGTTGGCGAGGACGGCACCCTGTGGCACGCCCAGTACAATGCTGCGGCATTCGAGGGCTTCACCTTCGAAGACGTAAACTCCCTGGATGAGCTGGTTGCAGGCCTGGGTACCGCTGGCAGCGCCATGCCCACCTGGGCGATTGCCGGGCTCAGCCTGCTCGGTGCCGGCGGTGCGGCGGCGGCGGCCGGCAGCGGGGGTGGCGGTGGCGGGGGTGGCGCCGACCCGGACACCACCCCACCGGCCACGCCCATCGACCTGTTGGTATCGCCCGATGGCCTGCGCCTGACCGGCCGTGCCGAAGCCGGCTCGACGGTAACCGTACGCGGGGCCGACGGCGCAGTACTGGGCACTGCCGTAGCCGGCGCCGACGGCCAGTTCAGCATCACCCTGCAACCTGCGCAAACCGATGGTCAGGCCCTGGAGGTCAGTGCCAGCGACGCCGCCGGCAATGTTTCACCGCCGGCCAGCATCAACGCGCCAGATATCGACACGCCCGACACCACGGCCCCTGACCAGCCGAGTGACCTGGCCCTTGCCAATGGCGTTACCCTCAGCGGTCGCGGCGAGCCGGGTGCCACCGTGCAGGTGCGCGATACTGCCGGTAACCTGATTGGCAGCGGCGTGGTCAACGCCGACGGCACTTTCAGCCTCACGCTTTCCCCCGCACAAGCCAACGGTGAAGCCCTGGACATACGCCAGGTAGATGCCGCCGGCAACAGCTCGACACCCTTGGTGTTCACAGCACCGGATATCACCGCCCCGGCTGCACCGAGCGCACTGGTGGTCAGCCAGGACGGTACGGTACTCACTGGCCGTGCCGAACCCGGCAGCACCGTACGTATCCTCGCCGCCGACGGCAGCCAGCTGGGCACCGCAGTGGTCGGCGCCACGGGCGTATTCAGCATTACCCTCAGCCCGGCGCAAGTGGATGGCCAAACACTGCAAGCCACGGCCACCGACGCAGCTGGCAACACCTCTACCGCCAGTTCGGTGACCGCGCCGAGCGTCGACGGCGGCGACACCACCCCACCGCAAGCACCCAGCGACCTGGCCATCGGCCTGGCCGGCAGCCAGCTCAGCGGCCGTGGCGAAGCCGGCAGCACCGTGCAGGTGCGTGATGCCGCAGGCACGGTCATCGCGACCGGCACCGTCGGCGCGGATGGCACCTTCGTCATTAGCCTGGACCCGGCCGTCAAGGATGGCAGCACCCTGCAAGTCACCCTCACCGACGCTGCCGGCAACGTGTCGCAGCCAGGCGCAGTGACGTCGCCCGACCTGCTGCCACCGGCACAGCCCACCGACCTGGCACTGGCGGACGGGGTGACCTTCACCGGCCGCGGCGAACCGGGGGCCACCGTACAGGTGCGCGACGCTGCCGGTAACCTGCTCGGCTCGGCGGTGGTCAACCAGGACGGAACGTTCAGCCTGAGCCTGTCCCCTGCCCAGGCCAACGGTGAAGCGCTTGACGTACGCCTGGTCGACGCCGCCGGCAACAGCTCGACGCCCCTGCAATTCAACGCCCCGGACATTACTGCGCCGGATGCCGTCAGCGATATCCTGGTCGGTGCGGGCGGTACCCGCCTCAGTGGCCATGGTGAAGCCGGGGCTTCTGTGGAAGTGCGGGATGCCGACGGCAACCTGCTGGGTCGTGGCGTGGTCACGGCCAACGGCACCTTCCTGATCGACCTCGACCCGGCCGTGCAACCCGGCGACCAGCTGACCCTGCTGCAAGTGGACCCCAGCGGCAATGCTTCGGTGGCCGTCGAGTACGATGTACCGCTCACCACTGCCCCGGCCAGCCCCAGCGGGCTGGCCATCGATGCCGATGGCACTACCCTCACGGGTAGCGCCCCTGCCGGCAGCCGAGTGGAAGTACGCGATGCCAGCGGCACGCTGATTGGCAGCGCCGTAGCCAACGCCGACGGCAGCTTCAGCATCGAGCTCACCCCTGCCCAGGCCAACGGCGAACTGCTGAACGTACTGGCCCTCGATGCCGAGGGCGTGTCCTCCGTGCCCACCCAGATCACCGCGCCCGATATCACGGCACCCGCGGCACCTGCCGAACTGGCCGTCAGTGCCGACGGCAGCGTGATCACCGGCCGCGCCGAACCCGGCAGCACCGTGCGCATCGTGGCTGCCGATGGTACCGAGCTGGGCAGCGCCGTGGTCGGCCCGACCGGGGTGTTCAGCATCGAGCTGGCCCCACCACAAACCGACGGTGAAGTGCTGCAAGCCACCGCCACCGATGCGGCGGGCAACACCTCAGCCACCAGCGCGGTGACCGCGCCGGACCTCGATGGGGTCGATACCACGCCACCAGCAGCGCCGACCGACCTGGCCATAGCGCTGGCCGGAAGCCAGCTGAGCGGGCGTGGCGAACCGGGCGCCAGCGTGCAAGTCCGTGATGCGGCCGGGAATATCCTGGCCACCGGCAGCGTGGGTGCCGACGGCAGCTTCACCATCACCCTGGACCCGCCGGTGAACGACGGCAGTGTCCTGCAAGTGACCCTGACCGATGCTGCCGGCAACCAGTCGCCCAACAGCTCGGTCACCTCACCCGACCTGCAGCCACCTGCGCCGCCAACCGAATTGGCCCTGCTTGGTGGGGTCACTTTCAATGGCCGCGGCGAGCCCGGCGCCACCGTGCAGGTGCGCGACGCGGCTGGCACCCTTATCGGCAGCGGCGTGGTCGGTGCGGACGGGGCGTTCAGCCTGTCCTTGTCACCTGCCCAGGCCAATGGCGAGGCCCTGGATGTGCGCCTGGTCGATGCTGCTGGCAACAGCTCGATACCGCTGGAATTCACCGCACCCGACACCACGCCACCGGCTGCCGTAAGCAACATCGTGGTCGGCGCCGACGGCCTGGCGCTGAGTGGGCGTGGTGAAGCCGGCGCCACCGTAGAAGTGCGAGATGCCGACGGCACCGTGATCGGCAGCGGCGTGGTCAGCGCTAACGGTACCTTCCTGATCGACCTCGAACCGGCCGTGCAGCCCGGCGCGCAACTGAGCCTGGTGCAGACCGACCCGAGTGGCAATGCCTCCGAGGCCTTGGAGTTCGCAGTGCCGACCACGCCTGCGCCCGCCAGCCCCAGCGACCTGGTGGTTGCCGAAGACGGCAGCAGCATCAGCGGCACCGCGCCGGCCGGCACCCGCGTGGAGGTCCATGATGCCAATGGCACGCTGCTTGGCAGTGGGGTTGCAGGGGACGATGGCAGCTTCACCGTCACCCTCGAACCCGCCCAGGCCAATGGCGAACTGCTGGACGTGGTGGCCATTGATGGCAGCGGTGCTTCCTCCCTGCCAGCCCAGATCTCCGCACCGGACATCACCCCACCGGTCACCCCCAGCGAGCTGGTGATCAGCGCCGACGGCAGCGTGCTCACCGGCCGCGCCGAAGCCGGCAGCACCGTACGCGTGCTGGCGGCCGACGGCACCACGGTGCTTGGCACCGCGGTAGTCGGTGCCACCGGCAGCTTCAGCATCACCCTCGACCCCGCCCAGGTAAACGGCGAGGTGCTGCAAGTTACCGCTACCGATAATGCCGGCAACGCTTCTGCGGCCGGCACCGTCACCGCCCCAGACATTGACGGTGGCGACAACACCGCACCGCTGGCACCCACAGACCTGGTGATCGGCCTGGCCGGCGGCCAGCTGAGCGGTCGCGGCGAACCCGGCACCCGCGTGGAGGTGCGTGACGCCCAAGGTAATGTGCTGGCCAACGGCACGGTCAACCCGGATGGCAGCTTCGTCCTCACCCTGAGCCCAGCCGTCGACGACGGCAGCGTCCTGCAAGTGACCCTGACCGACGCTGCCGGCAACGTTTCGCAACCTGGCACGGTCACCGCACCGGACCTGCAGGCCCCGGCCCAGCCGACCGACCTGGCCCTGGCCGATGGCGTCACCTTCACTGGCCGTGGCGAACCTGGCGCCACCGTGCAGGTGCGCAATGCGGATGGCACCGTGATCGGCAGCGGCGTGGTCGGTGCGGACGGGGCGTTCAGCCTGTCCTTGTCACCTGCCCAGGCCAATGGCGAAGCCCTGGATGTGCGCCTGGTCGATGCTGCCGGCAACAGCTCGACACCGCTGGCATTCACCGCACCCGACACCACGCCACCGGCTGCCGTAAACAACATCGTGGTCGGCGCCGACGGCCTGGCACTGAGTGGGCGTGGTGAAGCCGGCGCCACCGTTGAAGTGCGAGATGCCGACGGCACCGTGATCGGCAGCGGCGTGGTCGCTGCCAATGGCGTTTTCCTGATCGACCTGAATCCCGGCGCGCAGCCCGGCGCTCAGTTGAGCCTGGTGCAAACCGACCCGAGCGGTAATACCTCCGAAGCGCTGCAGTTCGAGGTGCCGGTCACCCCTGCCCCTGCCAGCCCGAGCGACTTGATAGTCGCCGAAGATGGCAGCAGCATCAGCGGCGCCGCGCCGGCCGGCAGCCGCGTGGACGTCTACGGCGCCGACGGAACGCTGGTTGGCAGTGTGCAGGTTGGCCAGGACGGCACCTTCACGGTCATTCTCAACCCGGCCCAGGCCAATGGCGAACTGCTGGAGGTGGTGGCCATCGATGGCAGCGGTGCTTCGTCCCTTCCAGCCCAGGTCTCCGCACCGGACATCACCCCACCGGTCATCCCCAGCGAGCTGGTAATCAGCGCCGACGGCAGCGTGGTCACCGGCCGCGCAGAAGTTGGCAGCACCGTACGCGTGCTGGCGGCCGATGGCACCACTGTGCTTGGCACCGCGGTAGTCGGTGCCACCGGCAGCTTCAGCATTACCCTGGACCCCGCCCAGTTGAACGGCGAGGTGCTGCAAGTTACCGCTACCGATGCCGCCGGCAATGCTTCTACGGCCGGCACCGTCACCGCACCAGACATTGACGGTGGCGACAACACGCCACCGGAAGCCGCCACCAACCTGCTTGTCGGCCTGGCCGGTGCCCAGCTCAGCGGCCGCGGTGAAGCCGGTGCCAGCGTGCAAGTGCGCGACGCCCAAGGCAACGTGCTGGCAAACGGCACGGTCAACCCGGATGGCAGCTTCACCCTGGCCCTGGAACCTGCAGTCAAGGACGGCAGCACCTTGCAAGTGGTGCTGACCGACGCCGCCGGCAATGCCTCCGCCCCTGCGTCGGTGGTGACACCGGACCTGCAGGCGCCCGCGCAGCCCACCGGTCTGGCGCTGGTCGACGGCGTCACCCTCAGCGGTAGCGGCGAGCCAGGCGCCAGCGTGCAGGTGCGCGATGCCGCGGGCACCCTGCTGGGCAGCGCTCAGGTCAACGACGACGGCACGTTCAGCGTAACCCTGACCCCAGCACAGGCCAATGGCGAAGTGCTGGACATTCGCCTGGTGGATGCTGCCGGCAACATTTCCTCGCCACTGCAGTACCAGGCGCCAGACACCACTGCCCCCGCGCAGGTCAGCAATATCGTGGTCGGCGCCGATGGCCTGGCCTTGAGCGGGCGTGGCGAAGCCGGCGCTACCGTGCAGGTGCGCGACGCCAACGGCACCCTGATCGGCAGCGGCGTGGTGACCGCGAACGGCACCTTCCTGCTCGACCTCGACCCGCCCGCGTTGCCGGGTGAACGCCTGAGCCTGGTCCAGACCGACCCGAGCGGCAACGCCTCGCTGGCGCTGGACTATGACGTGCCGCTGGTAACCGTACCGCTCAGCCCAAGCGACCTGGTGGTCGCCGAAGACGGTACCAGCGTCAGTGGCTCGGCCCCCGTGGGCAGCCGCGTGGAAGTGCATGATGCCGAGGGTGCGCTGATCGGTAGCGTGGTGGTCGGCGCCGAAGGCACCTTCACCGTGGTCCTCAACCCGGCCCAGGCCAATGGCCAACTGCTGGATGTGGTAGCCATCGACAACAACGGCACTTCGTCGCTGCCGGTACAGGTCAGCGCACCAGACATCACGCCACCGGTGGCGCCTAGCGAACTGGCCATTACCGCCGACGGTACCGCCGTCAGCGGCCGTGCCGAACCCGGCAGCACCGTGCGCGTGCTGGCGGCCGATGGCAGCACCGTACTTGGTACTGTGGTGGTGGGCGCCAGTGGTGCGTTTGAAATCACCCTCAGCCCTGCCCAGGTGGCGGGCGAACAGTTGCAAGTGGTTGCCACCGACGCAGCCGGCAATGCCTCGCAGGCCGGCACCCTTACCGCACCGGTCATCGACAACGGCGGCGACACCACGCCACCAGAGCCTGCCACCAACCTGGCGATCAGCAATGACGGCCGCACCGTGTCCGGCCGCGGCGAAGCCGGCACCACCGTAGAGGTACGCAACGACCAAGGCCAACTGCTGGCCAGCGGCACCGTGCAGCAGGACGGCAGTTTCAACGTTACCCTGCCCACCCCGGTGGTGGATGGCTCGTCATTGCAAGTGACCTTGACCGATGCTGCTGGCAACGTGTCCAGCCCAAGCCCGCTGACCGCACCGGATCAGGTGGCGCCACTGCAACCCACCGACCTGGCGCTGGTCGATGGCGTCAGCCTGACCGGCAATGCCGAGGCCGGTGCCCGGGTAGAGGTACGCGACGCTGCTGGCAACGTGATCGGCAGTACCCTCGCCGAAGCGGATGGCAGTTTCAGCCTCACCCTCGACCCGGCGCAGGCCAATGGCGAAACCGTCAGCGTGCGGGTGACCGACGCCGCAGGCAACACCTCGCTGCCGTTGAGCTACGTAACCCCGGACATCACCCCGCCCGGCATTATCAGCAATGTGGTGCTGGGTGCTGGCAGCCTGGTCGTTTCCGGCCGTGGTGAAGCGGGTGCCACGGTTGAAATCCGGGATGGCAATGGCAACGTGATCGGCACCGGGGTGGTCGCAGCGAATGGCACCTTCCTGATCGACCTCGACAGCCCACTGGCCGCAGGCGACGCCATTGCCTTGCAACAGACCGATGCCGCCGGCAACCCTTCGGTTGCCCTGACGGTCACCGTACCGGCCATCGCCGTGCCGGACAGCCCGACGGGGCTGGTGGTAGCTGCCGATGGCAGCGCCATCAGTGGTATGGCCCCGGCTGGCAGCCTGGTGGAAGTGCGGGATGCCCAAGGCGGTGTGCTGGGTAGCGTGCAAGTCGGCAACGACGGCAGCTTCAACATCCCCCTCAGCCCTGCCCAGGCGAACGGCGAGCTGCTGGATGTGGTAGCCATCGACGCGGATGGCAACAGCTCACTGCCGACCCAGATCAGCGCACCGGACATCACCCCGCCCAACGAGGCCACCGAGTTGCAACTGAGCAACGATGGCAGCGTATTGACCGGCCGTGGCGAACCCGGCACCCGCGTGCAGGTGGTGGACGCCCAGGGCAACGTACTGGGTAATGCCCAGGTGGGCGCCGATGGCGTGATCAGCGTGGTCCTGAACCCGGCGCAAACCGATGGCCAGGAGCTGGACGTGGTGCTGCGTGACGCCGCAGGCAACAGTTCGACCGCTACTGTCATCGCACCTGACCTGGATGGCCCGCTGCAACCGTCGGCGCTGGCCATCGACAGCGCCGGCATCCACCTCACCGGCCAGGGCCAGAGCGGCTCGCTGGTCACCGTGCGCGATGCCGACGGCAATGTACTGGGGACCGCCACCGTGGGCGGGGACGGGCGCTTCGACGTCACCCTCAACGCACCGCAGCGCAATGGCGAAAGCCTGACCGTGGAAGCCACCGACAGCCAAGGCAACAGTGCCGGGCCAGTGGACTTCACCGCACCAGACAGTACCCCGCCGCAAGCAGTGACCAACCCGGCCATCGATGGCGACGGCGTCATGGTCACCGGCAACGGTGAACCGGGTGCGACCGTGACCGTACGCGGGCCGGACGGCAGCGTACTGGGCAGCATCGTGGTAGGCGCCGGTGGTGCGTTCGAAATCAGCCTCGATACCCCGCAAACCAACGGTCAGGCCCTGACCGTCGAGCAGCGCGACGCCAGTGGCAACCTGTCGACCGCGGTCGATCTGTCGGCACCGGATACCCAGGCCCCCGACACACCCACCGGCCTGGTACTGGCGGGTGACGGTGGCAGCCTGAGCGGTAGCGGCGAGCCGGGGGCGCAGGTAACCGTGACCGGCGCCGGCGGCGCCGTGCTGGGCACTGCCACCGTACAAACGGACGGCAGCTTCCAGGTGACCATCGACCCACCGCAGCTCAATGGCCAGACCTTGGCCGTCACCCAGGCGGACGCGACCGGCAATACCTCCACCGCCGGCAGCGTCACCGCGCCGGACCTGGAAGCCCCGGTAGCCGCTGAAGGCCTGGGCATCAATGGCACGGGCACGGCACTCACCGGCCAGGCCGAACCAGGCAGTACCGTGCAGGTGCGCAACGGCGCTGGCGACCTGCTGGGCTCCGCGCAGGTGGAAGAGGACGGCAGCTTCAGCGTGCCCTTGGCCCCCGCCCAGACCAACGGCGAAACCGTGTCGGTGGTAGTGGTTGATGCTGGCGGCAACACGTCGCCATCCGTAGCGTTCACTGCCGACGACAGCACCGCACCGCAAGCACCGGGTGGCCTGACCATAAGCGCGGGCGGCGACACCCTTCAGGGTACGGGCGAAGCAGGCAGCACCGTCGAGGTACGCAACGCCGCCGGCGACCTGCTGGGCAGCGTGGTGGTGCCGGTTGGCGGCAGCTTCACTGTCGCGGTCAGCCCGGCCCAGCTCGATGGCCAGGCGCTGCAGGTGACCTTGACCGATGTGGCGGGCAATGTCTCCGACAGCACCCCGATCACTGCACCCGACCTCACCCCGCCGGCCTTGCCCACCGGGGTGGTGGTCAGCGAAGACGGCAGCACGGTCAGCGGCAATGCACCGGGCGCTGATACCGTGACGGTGCGTGACGGCGCAGGCGTGGAAACCACGGTTGAAGTGAATCCCGACGGCAGCTTCAACGTGCCACTGCCAACCCCGCAGAACAACGGCGAAAGCGTGACCGTGATCGTCACCGACCCGGCGGGCAACAGCTCGGCACCGGTTACCGTTACCGCACCCGACACCACCGACCCGGAACCTGCCAGCGGCGTGACTGTGAGCCCCGACGGCAGCAGCGTCGGCGGCACTGCAGAGCCGGGCAGCACCGTGGTCATCCGCAACCCGGACAACAGTGACCGTGGCACCACCACCGCAGGGCCGGATGGTACCTTCGTGGTGCCGGTCGACCCGCCGCTGGCCGCTGGCGAAGAGGTCAGCGTGGTGGTCATCGACCCGGCCGGCAATGAATCCGACGGTGTGACCCTGACTGGCCCGACCGGCAGCGAAGTGGCCACCCCGGCGGACCTGGCCATCAGCGCCGACGGCTTCGTGCTGACGGGCACCGGCACGGTGGGCGCGTTGATCACCGTGACATCCGCCGGCACCACGCTGGGCACGGCGACGGTGGGCAGCGATGGTGTCTTCCGGGTGTTCTTCAGCAACGCCCAGCTCAACGCACAGACCTTGCAGGTCAGCGCGCGGATCGGCGCCGACGGCCAGCCCTCGGTACCGGCCACCGTGGTCGCCAACGATATCACTGCACCTGAAGCCCCGAGCGCCACCATCGACCGCACCGGCAGCACGCTGACCGGCCAAGGCGAAGTGGGTGCCAACGTGCGGGTCACCGACGCCCAGGGGAATGTGCTGGGTAGCGGCGTGGTCGGCAGCAATGGCCTGTACAGCATCACCCTGTCGCCGGCGGCGGCCAACGGCCAGAACCTGATCGTCACCCAGGCCGATGCTGCGGGTAACGTGTCGCTGGCCGCCAGCCTGCAGGCACCCGACCTGCAGGCCCCAGCCGCCGCCAGCAACCTCAGCCTGAACGCTGCCGCCACTGTGGTCAGCGGCCAGGGCGAAGCCGGTGCCAGTGTCACTGTGCGCGATGCCAGTGGCGCCATCCTGGCTACCGGCACCGTCAACCAAAGCGGCCAGTTCCAGATCACCCTGCCCAGCGCGCAAGTCAGCGGCAGCCCGCTGCAGGTCACCCTCAGTGATGCCGCAGGCAACGTATCAGGCCCCGCCAGCCTGGCGACCCCGGATCGCACGCCACCTGCCGCCATTGTCGACCCGCTGCTCAGTGCCGACGGCAGGCAGCTTTCCGGTAGCGGTGAAGTGGGCGCTACGGTACAGGTCAGCAATGCCGCCGGTACTGTGCTGGGTAGCGCCACGGTGGGCGCCGATGGCCGCTTCACCGTGACGTTCGATACGCCGCAAAACAGCGGCCAGGCCATTGGTGTGACGCAAGTGGACGCCGCCGGCAATACCTCGCCAGCGGTGAACGTGGCCACGCCAGACCTGACCCCGCCAGCACCGCTGACCAATGTGGTGCTGAACAACAACGGTCTGACCCTCAGTGGCCTGGGCGAAGCCGGCGCCAGCGTGACCGTGCGCGGGCCTGACGGCACCATCATCGGCACCGGCCTGGTCGCGGCCAACGGCAGCTTCAGCCTGACCTTGACCACTGCCCAGCTCAACGCCCAGCAACTGAGCGTGACCCAGACCGATGCCGGCAACAACACCTCCAGCGCCGTGGCGGTGACCGCACCGGACTTCACCCCGCCAGCAGCACCCACGGCACTGGCCCTGTCGGCGACCGGGCTGCAACTGACCGGTAACGCCGAAGCCGGCAGCACCGTGACCGTCCGCGATGCCGGCGGCAGTGTGCTGGGCAGCGCGGTGGCCAGCAGCAATGGCACTTTCCAGGTCACGTTGAACAGTGCCCAGACCAACGGCCAGACCCTGCAGGTAACCGCCACCGATGCGGCGGGCAATGTATCGCCAGCGGCGCCGTACACGGCCGCCGATACCACGCCGCCCGCGGCGGTCAGTAACCTGGCGGTGTCTGCCGACGGCGCGACCCTTACCGGCCAGGGCGAAGCAGGTGCGACGGTCACCGTACGCGCACCGGACGCGACCATACTGGGTACCGCAACCGTGGCCGCCGATGGCAGCTTCAGCGTGGCCTTGTCGCCTGCGGCGCTCACCGGTGAACGCCTGGGCGTGGTGCAAACCGATGGCGCGCAAAACGCCTCGCCTGAGCAAAACGTGACTGCGCCAGGCATTCTGGCCCCCGCCACGCCAGACAACCTGGTGCTGGCTGCAGACGGTCTATCGGTCACCGGCACCGCCACGGCGGGCAGCACGGTCACTGTTTACGGCCCCAACGGCGCGGTGCTGGGCAGCAGCCCGGTCGCCAACGACGGCACCTTCACCGTCAACCTGGGCAGCGCCCAGGCCAATGGCGAAGTGCTGCATGTGAGCGCAATGGCCAGCGATGGCAGCCTGTCGCTGCCGGCAACCTTGCAGGCGCCGGACACTACGGCGCCACAACCGCTCAGCAACCTGGTGCTGTCCAGCGACGGCCTGGTCCTGACCGGGCGCGGCGAACCAGGCGCCACCGTTACCGTGGTCGGTGAAGGCGGTATCGACCTGGGCACGGCAGTGGTCGATGCCAATGGCAACTTCAGCGCCACCCTGGGCAGCGTGCAGCTCAACGGCGAACAGCTCAGCGCCAGCCAGGCCGATGCAGCCGGCAACGAGTCCAACAGCGTGAGCATCACTGCCCCCGATCGCGTGGCACCGGATGCCGCCGCAGACCTGGCATTCGCCGGGGGCGGCAGCCTGCTCAACGGTAGCGGCGAGGCCGGCGCCAGCGTGTGGGTAATGGCTGCCGATGGCAGCGTGCTGGGCACGGCCGTAGTGCGCGCCGACGGCAGCTTCCAGGTCGTGCTCGCCTCGCCGCAAGCCAACGGTCAGCCGCTACAGGTGCTTCTGACCGATGCGGCCGGCAACCAGTCGGCCGCCAGCACCATCACTGCGCCAGACACTACACCACCTGCGGCGCCGAGCGACCTGGCGGTTTCCGGCGATGGTGTCACCCTGACCGGCCGCGGCGAAGTCGGCGCCGAGGTGACCGTGACCGACCCGAGCGGCGCGCCGATCGGCAGCGCCATCGTCGATGCCAGCGGGCACTTCACCATTACCCTGAACCCGGCACTGGGCAATGCCGAGCTGCTCAGCTTCACCCAGGCCGACGCCGCCGGTAACGTGTCGGCAGCAGCGACCCTGCAGACCCCGGACTTCACCCCACCTGCCCCGCTCACCCAGGTGGCGATCAACGCCGACGGCAGTGTGGTCACTGGCCTGGGTGAGGCCGGCGCCACGGTGATCGTGAGCAACGCCGCCGGTAGCGTACTGGGAACCGCTACGGTGCTGGCCGACGGCAGCTTCAGCGTCGTGTTGTCGCCTGCACAAATCGACAACCAGGTGCTGTCAGTACTGCAGGCCGATCCGCCCGGCAACGTCAGCGCTCCGGTCAGCGTGCAGGCGCCGGACTTCACGCCCCCCGCGGCTGCAACCGAGTTGCGGCTCAATGCGGCAGGCGATGTGCTGACCGGGGTTGGCGAAGCGGGTACCACGGTGCGCGTCTATGTGGGTACAACGCAAATCGGCACCACCACGGTCGCTGCCGACGGCACCTTCAGCGTCGGCCTGGACACCGCCCAGCTCAATGGCCAGCAGGTGCAGGTAACCCTCACCGACGCCAGTGACAACGTGTCGCCGATCAGTACCGTCACGGCAGTCGACGTAACGCCGCCGGCCATCGTCATTGCCAGCATCAACGACAGCGGTACCCAGTTGATCGGCACCGCCGAGGCCGGTACCCGGGTCACGGTGATAAACAACAACGGTGACCTGCTGGGCCAGGTGACTGTCGACCTGGATGGCACCTTCGTCCTCGGTTTGAGCCAGCCTCAAATCAACGGCGAAACGCTGACCATCATTGCCCAGGACGCCACCGGCAACCCGTCGGCCCCCCTGGAGCTGACCGCCCCCGACCTGACCGCACCGGTGCAGCCAAGCGACTTGCTGCTCAACCCGGCCGGTACGTCGATGACCGGCACTGCCGAGGCCGGCACGCTGATCACCGTGCGTGGCCCGGACAACACCCTCGTGGGCCAGGTGGAGGTCGGTGCCGACGGGCGCTTCACCGTGCCCATCAGCCCGGCGCAGAACAATGGCCAGTTGCTCAGCGTGGTGTCTACCGATGACGCCGGCAACGTCTCGGTTGCTGCGCCCTACCAGGCCAACGACACCTCGCCACCTGACCTGGTGACCAACCTGGCAATCAACAACACCTTCAACGTGCTCACCGGCAAGGGCGAGGCCAATGCCACGGTCACCGTCAGCCTGGGCGGCAGCGTGCTAGGCACTGGCACGGTAGACGCCGCTGGCAACTTCCAGATCACCCTGACGCCGGCAGCAGGCTCGCTGGCAACGCTGGCCATCACGCAGTCTGACGGCATCAATACGTCGGCGGTGGCGACCTATGTCACACCGCTGGTGGCTCCGCCAACACCGCCGACCAACGTGACGCTGGGCAGCGACGGCCTGACCTTGTCGGGTAACGCGCCCAGCGGCGTAGGCATCCGTGTGTACGATGCCGCAGGCAACGTGATCGGTACCGGCGGCGCGACATTGAACGGCACTTTCACGTTGACGCTCGACTCGGCGCAACTCAACGGCGAGTACCTGCAGGTCACCGCCGTGGCCCTGGTGGGCGGCGAGTCGCAGCCAACCTTATTGCAGGCAGCCGATACCACCGCACCAGCCGACCCGCTGGTGACCAGCCTGTCGACCAACGGCCTGGTGCTGAGCGGTACTGGCGAGGCCGGTGCCACGGTGACCGTGCGCGATGCCGGTGGCAACGTGCTCGGCAGCGCCGTGGTCAATGGCGGTGGCGTGTACGCCGTCAACCTCAACGCCGCGCAGCTCAATGGCCAGGTCTTGGCGGTGAGCCAGGCCGACGTTGCGGGCAATACGTCCGGCAGCACCCGCTACACCGCTGCCGACCTGCAACCGCCTGCGCTACCGACCAATGTCACCATCAACGGCGCAGGTACCGTGGTGACCGGTAATGGTGAAGCTGGCGCCACCGTCACCGTGCAAGGCGCCAACGGACCGGTGGGCAGTGGCGTGGTGCAAGCCGACGGCACCTTCAGCATCACCCTGACCACGCCACAGAACGACGGGCAATTGCTGGTGGTGCGCCAGGCGGACGCTGCGGGCAACCTGTCCAGCAGCGTCAACCTCAACGCCCCGGACACCACCCCGCCGGCGGCGCCGCTGGCCACCATCAATACCAATGGCACAATGGTCAGCGGCTCTGGCCAGGTTGGCAGCACGGTTACCGTGCGCAACAGTGCCGGGACCGTGCTGGGTACGGCAACCGTGGGCAGCACCGGCCTGTTTGTGGTCAGCCTGAATGCCGCGCAGATCGACAACCAGGCACTCAGCGTCACGCTCACCGACAGTGCCGGCAATGAGTCTACCGGTACCGCACTGACCGCCCCGGACCTGACCCCGCCGGCTGCGGCCGCCAACCTGGCGATCAGTACCGACGGCAGCACCCTGACCGGTACCGGTGAAGTGGGCGCCACGGTGACCGTGCGCAGCGCCAGCGGCACCGTGCTGCAAACCGCTACCGTGCAAGCCGATGGCAGCTTTACCGTGACCCTGAGCCCCCCTCAGGACAACGGGCAGGTGCTTGCGGTGACACTGAGCGACCCACGCGGCAACGTGTCGGGCAACGCCAGCATCACTGCGCCGGATGTGGATGCCAACGCCCCGGTCATCGCCAGCGATAACCTGGCCACCGCGACGGTCGACCTGGCCGCGGTCACCGCCAGCAGGACCTACACCGACAGCTTCACCACCCTCTTGGCAGGGTTCACCAAGACCTACACCTGGACGGTAGCCGCCGGCACCACGGCCGACCCCACGCTGACCCTGACCACCAGCAGCGCACTGGCCCTGCTGGACAACACCACCTTCACCCTGCAGGTGAAGAATGCCAGCGGAACCTGGGTCACGCTGGCCACCGGTAACAGCCAGGGCTTGCTGGACCTGATCCTGTTGCCGTTGGGCCAAGGCCTGCAAGTTGACATCGGCGTGCTGCAGGCGGGCGATTACCGCCTGACGGTGGGCAGCGGTGGCATTGGCCTGATCACCAATGTCAGTACCTCGCTGGATATCACCTCCACCAGCCTGACCGAGTTCACCGGTACTGGCACAGCCACCTCTGGCAACGTCATCACCGACGTGGGCACCGATGGCGTGGTGGATGCGCGGGGCCCGGACAGCGCCGCGGTGCTGCAGGTACTCAAAGGCGGCAGCTACGTTTCGGCCGGCAGTGCCACCACGGTGCAAGGCCTGTACGGCACGCTGGTGATCCGCGGCGACGGCAGCTACACCTATACGCCCAACGGCAGCCCGGCCAGCGTCGGCAAAGTGGATGTGTTCAGCTACCAGCTGGTGCACCCCAACGGCCTGTCCGACAGCGCCAACCTGTATGTGCGCATCGATAGCCCACAAGCCACGGAAGTCTGGAGCGACAGTAACTACGCGGCGCCAGCCACGGTACTTGACGCAGTCAACGACGTAGGCTTCAGCAACCTCACCCTGGCCAACCGGGTAGACACCAGCAGCAGTACGCTGGGCTCGTTGACCCTGCCGCTGATCGGCAGCCGCCAGGCCACTTACACCACTACAGTGGCTGCCGATACCACGGCTAACCTGCAAGTGGTACTCAATTCCGCCAACCTGCTGAGCCTGCTCAACGGCACCACCCTTGAACTGCTCAAGCTCAACCCGGCCACGGGCCAGTACGTGCTGGTGCAATCGGTAGGCGGAGGCTCGTTGATCAGCCTGTTGGGCGGGGGCGCAGGGTATACCTTCCAGAACCAGGGCGCCGGCACCTACCACGTGCGGGTGACCGCCGGCGGCATTGGCCTGGCCAGCTCGATCACCACCAGCGTCAACGCCACTACCACCCACCTGAACGAGTTCGTGGTCAGTGGCGCCACGGCGGCCACCGGCAACCTGCTGGCGGACGATACCCTGGGTTCGGCACTGACCGTGCTGAGCGTGCTGACCGCAGCCAACACCTACACCATACCCGGCTACAACGGGGTGAGCGTGGCGGGCACCTATGGCACCTTGCTGGTGCAGGCCGATGGCAGCTACACCTACACCCTCAACTCGGGGGTCAGCGCCGCAGCGGTCGGCCAGCACGATACCTTCACCTACGAGCTGACCCACCCTAACGGCAGTACCGACACGGCAACGTTGACCATCAACCTGGAAAATGCCGCTGGCCTGGTCAGCACCACGTCGCTGCTGGCCGACAGCGGTGAAGAGGCAGTCGCCCTGGCCAGTGTCGCCTCTGTCAGCGATGTGGTTGCTGGCAGCGACGGCAACGACCACCTGGTGGGCAGCCAGGGCGGGCACATCACGCTTGAAGGTGGCGCGGGTGACGACACCCTGGTGATCGTCGACCAGAACTTCGCCAGCGTCGGCGGTGGCACGGGTACCGACACCCTGCAATGGGGTGGCGGCGATGTCAGCATCGACCTGGGCAACCTGGTCGGCCGCGTGCACGGCATCGAGGCCATCGACCTCAACGACACCAGCGCGGTGGCCCTGACACTCAACCTGGCCGACGTGGTGGCCATCACCGAAACCGGCACCGACACGTTGATCATCAAGGGCGACAACCATGACTCGGTGCACATGACTGACAACTGGAACCTGGTCGGCAACCAGACCGCCGACGGGATCGACTATAACCAATACACGGCCCAGGAGGACCCGAGCCACCACCTGTGGGTACAGAACGGCATTCACGTCGTCTGAGGCCGCGGCAAACCCGCCGGGCAAACGCCCGGCGGCATGGACGACCAGCAGTAAGGGAACTATGTGAAGCGAAGCAGTCCGCTGTCACCGTTGTTGCTTGGAGCCTGCGGGCTCCTGGCCCTGAATCTCCAACCGGTTGCCCAGGCAGCCGATGATATAGACCCCCACCTGCGCCACATCGGGCCATCGCTGCTACGCGATGCGCCCGCGGCGGTGCCTGCGCGGCCACCGACCGGCATGGCCCCGGTCGCCAGTGGCGAGCGCCTGGGCCTGACCGAGGCGGTGTTGCAGGCCGCGCAATGGCACCCCAGCATCGCCGAAGCGATCGGCAACCTGTACAAACAGGGCGAAGGCATCAACGTCGCCCGCGCGGGTTACTACCCGCAGATTTCCGGCGGTATCCGCACCGGTTATGACACCGGCTACGGGGGCGATCGCAACAGCCAGGCCCTCAACCTGTCGCTCAAGCAGATGCTCTACGATTTCGGCAAGGTCGACAGCGCCGTCAACGCGGCGCAGGCCGCCGCCGCGCGGGCCCAGGCCAATATCCTGCTGGTGGTGGACGACCTGGCCCGTGACACTGCCTATGCCTGGATCGAAACCCGCCGCTACGAACAGTTGATGGCCATTGCCCGCGAGCAGATCCGCGGCGTGGGCGACATTGCCGGGATGGCTCGCCAGCGCAGCGACATGGGCGCCAGCACCCGCTCCGACGTGGTACAGGCCGAATCCCGCGTGGAAAGCGCCCGCGCCACCCTGGAGGAATATCAGTCGCAATACGAGCGCTGGCGCTCCACCCTGGCCGCGCTGATGGGCCGCGTGACCCCGCCGGCCCTGGCCGAGCAGTCGCCTGCGGCGTTGAACCAGGCCTGCAAGCGGCCTGCGCAAGGCGATGATCGCCTGCCGGCCGTGCTGATGGCCCTGGCCCAGCGTGCGCAAGGCCAGGCAGAGCTGGCCCAGGCCAAGGCCGAGGCCTACCCGACCGTGTCGCTGCAGCCCCAGGTCAACCATTACCTGGACAACGACTACAACCGCGATAACTCACGCATGGACCGCACCCAGGCGGGCATCTACCTCAACGTCGAGGTACCGATCTACCAAGGCGGTGCGATCAGCGCCCGCAGCCGCGCTGCCAGCCACGCCTTGAGCGCCGCCGACTCCGCCGAAGATGCCGCGCGCCTGCAGGCACGGCGTGGCCTGGCCGAGGCTCAGGCACAAACCTCCGGGCTGGGCCGCCGGCTGAGTTCGCTGGAAGCGCGCCAGGTCAGCATCCAGGAGGCGCGCATGCTCTATGGCCGCCAGTATCTGGACCTGGGCACACGGCCGCTGCTCGACCTGCTCAACGCCGAGCAGGAGATCTACCAGTCACGGTTCGAACTTGCCGGCACCCGCTCCGACCTGCTGCGCCTGGATGTCGACTGCCTGTACAACACCGGCGCGCTGCGCGCGGCCTTTGGCCTTGAGGGGCGCAACCTGCAAGGTGTGGAGATCCAGCCATGAGCGATTCGATCAATGTAACCCTGCCCACCCAGCCAGCGGCAGCAGCGCCGGAGGCGGCCCACCGGCCAGACCTGGGGCCGTGGCTGGAGGTGATGCTGCAGGTGGCGCACCACTACCGCCTGGACGTGTCGCCCCAGCGTATTCGCCTGGCGGCGGTGGAGGATGCCCGGCCGCTGGACGAAATTCTTCGCCACATGGCCCGCCAGGCCGGCCTGGCACTGCGCTTCGTGCGCTTCGATGCCAAGGGCCTGCGGCAATGGCGTACACCGCTGGTACTGGAGCTGGACGATGGCCAGTTGGCCGTGGTCGAGGCAGTCACCGAAGAAGATGACCTGGCGGTGGTGTTCGCCGGTGACCAGGGCCTGACCACACGCCTGCCCCGCGACACGCTCAAGGGCCGCATCACCCGGGTTGCGCTGTTGCGCCCGGCGCGGCCGTTGCGCGATGTACGCACCGATGACTACACCGCCCCCTACGACCGCCACTGGTTCGCCCGTATCGTGCTGCGCGACCTGCGCCCCTATGGGCAGGTGATGGTCGCCTCGCTGGTGGCCAACGTGCTGGCGCTGGCCGGGGTGCTGTTTTCGATGCAGGTCTACGACCGTGTGATCCCGGCAGAATCACTGCCCACCTTGTACGTGCTGTTCGGCGGCGTGGTGCTGGCGCTGGTGTTCGACTTCAGCATGCGCCTGCTGCGCCTGAAGGTCACCGACCTGCTCGGCAAGCGCGCCGACCTGCGGGTGAGTGACCTGGTCTATGGCCATGCCTTGCGCCTGCGCAACTCGGTGCGGCCGAAGTCCACCGGTTCGTTCATTTCGCAACTGCGCGAGCTGGAGTCGATCCGCGATTTGATCACCTCCAGTACTGCCACGGCGTTGGCGGACCTGCCATTCTTCCTGCTGTTCTTGTTCGTGTTCTGGCTGATCGGCGGCGTGCTGGTGTTCATTCCGCTGGTGGCGCTGCTGGCCATGCTGCTGCCAGGCCTACTGGCGCAGCGGCGCCTGGCGCGGCTGGCCAACGCCTCGATGCGCGAGTCGGCGCTGCGCAACGCCATGCTGGTGGAAAGCATCCAGGGCCTGGACGAAATCAAGGCGCTGCAGGCCGAAGCACGCTTCGAGCGCCAGTGGAACCAGTACAACGCAGCCTGTGCACACACCAACCTGCGCCTGCGCACGCTCACCAACGGCCTGGTGACCTGGACCCAGAACGTGCAAGGTGCCGTGTTTGCCGTGGTCATCGTGGTCGGTGCACCGATGGTGATCGCCGGCGACCTCACCACCGGTAGCCTGGTGGCGGCGTCGATGCTGTCGTCGCGAATGATGGCGCCGCTGGCCCAGCTGACCCATGTGCTGACCCGCTGGCAGCAGGCCAAGGTCGCCCTGCAAGGCCTGGACAAACTGATGCAGTCGGCGGTCGACCACCCCGAAGGCGAAGCGCGCGTGCACCTGCCGGCAATCCGCGGTGAATATCGCCTGCGCCAGGCCAACTTCCGCTACAGCGAAGAATCTCCCCCGGTGCTCAACATTGGCCAACTGGATATTCAGCCGGGCGAACGCATTGCAGTGCTCGGCCGCAACGGCGCGGGCAAGTCCACCCTGCTGCAGGCGTTGGGCGGGGCCATGGACCTGGTACAGGGCGAGGTCAGCCTGGACGGCATCGCCCTGGCCCACCTCGACCCTGCCGACCTGCGCCGCGACGTAGGCTTGCTGCCGCAGTACGCGCGGCTGTTCCACGGCACCCTGCGGGAAAACCTGACCCTCGGTGCCGGCCAGGCCAGCGACCAGGAACTGGTGGCCGCGCTGGCTGCCACCGGGGCGCTGGACTTTGTCCGCCGCCTGCCCAAGGGTATGGACCACCTGATCCTCGAAGGCGGCCTGGGCCTGTCTGGCGGCCAGCGCCAGGCACTGGTGCTGTCGCGCCTGTTGGTGCGCCAGCCACAGGTGCTGCTGCTGGATGAACCTACGGCATCGCTGGACGACATGACCGAGCGCAAACTGCTGGATAACCTGGAGCGCTTCTGCCAGGGCCGCACGCTGGTGATCGCTACCCACCGCCTGAGCGTGCTGCAACGGGTGGAGCGCATTGTGGTGCTCGACGGTGGGCGCATCGTCATCGATGACACCCGCGATGCCGCATTGGCCAAACTGCAAGGAGCGCAGGCATGAGCAACCACGAACTCCCGGCGTCCTACCTGGACGGGCAGGACGACCGGGCCGTATTCCGCGCCGGGCGCCTCATCACCCTCAGCGCACTGATGCTGGCCGCGTTCCTGGCCTGGGCCGCCTGGTTCGAGGTGACCGAGGTTTCCACCGGTACCGGCAAGGTCATCCCCAGCTCCCGGGAGCAGGTGATCCAGTCGTTCGAAGGGGGGATCGTCGCGCAGATGAACGTGGCCGAAGGCGACCTGGTCGAGCGCGGCCAGGTACTGGCCCAGTTGGACCCGACCAAGACCGCCTCCAGCGTGGGCGAAAGCGAGGCCAAGTACCGCGCCGCCAAGGCCAGCCAGGCCCGGCTGCAGGCCGAGGTGACCGGCAAACCGCTGGCCTTCCCGGCCAGCCTGCGCGACTCGCCCGAACTGATCGAAGCGGAAACGGCGCTGTACCAGACCCGCCGCCGTGGCCTGGAGCAGACCCTGGCCGGCATCGAGGATTCGCTGCGGCTGGTGCGCAGTGAGCTGAAGATCACCGAAAACCTGGCGAAAATGGGCGCCTCCAGCCGGGTCGAGGTCATCCGCCTGAACCGCCAGCGTTCGGAGCTTGAACTCAAAGCCAACGAGGCCCGGTCCGACTACCTGGTGCGCGCCCGGGAGGAGCTGGCCAAGGCCAGCGCCGAGGCCGACAGCCTGTCAGAGGTAATCCGCGGGCGCAGCGACTCGCTCACCCGCCTGACCCTGCGTTCGCCGGTGCGCGGCATCGTCAAGGACATCGAGGTGAACACCCTGGGCGGCGTGGTACAGCCCGGTGGCCAGGTGATGAAAATCGTGCCGATGGACGAGCGCCTGCTGATCGAAACCCGCATCGCCCCGCGCGACATTGCCTTCATCCACCCGGACCAGGCGGCCAAGGTCAAGATCAGTGCCTATGACTATTCGGTGTATGGCGGGCTGGATGGCAAGGTGGTGGGTATTTCGCCGGATACCTTGCAAGACGAGGTGAAACCGGAAATCTACTACTACCGCGTGTTCATCCGTACCGAGCAGGACAGCCTGAAGAACAAGGCCGGCAAGCACTTCGCGATTGTCCCGGGGATGATTGCCACAGTGGATATCCGCACTGGCGAAAAAACCATCCTCGATTACCTGATCAAACCGCTGAACCGGGCCAAGGAGGCCCTGCGCGAGCGCTGATCCACACTGCTGCCAAGCGCTGGCCCTTGTAGGAGCGGCCTCGTGTCGCGAGAGGGCTGCAAAGCAGCCCCTGCAGTTTGTGCATCTGTGCTGAAACCCCGGGGCTGCTTTGCAGCCCTTTCGCGACACGAGGCCGCTCCTACAGGGTTGCTCAGCCTTCTTGATCTGCGGCGGATTGCGCCCTAAAGCCCAGCCTGACCTGGCCGATAACCGGTTATCCCCCCTGTTTCCCACCGAAGGTCACCATGGCCACGCAAAAAGCCCGCGCGGACTCCTTGTCGCTGCTGCTGTTCACCCTGCGCAGCGGCAAGCTGATGGCAATCAACCTGCTCAAGGTCAGCGAGATCATCCCCTGCCCGCCGCTGACCAAGCTGCCCGAGTCGCACCCCCACGTGAAAGGCGTAGCCACCTTGCGTGGCCATTCGTTGTCGGTCATCGACCTGTCCCGTGCCATCGGCGAGCAGCCGCTGGAGGACCCGCAAGGCGGTTGCCTGATCGTCACCGAGATCAGCCGTTCGCGCCAGGGCCTGCACGTGCAGGCCGTAAGCCGCATCGTGCATTGCCTGAGCACCGACATCAAACCGCCGCCCTATGCCTCGGGCAACCGCTCGTTCATCACCGGTGTTACCCGCGTCGACAACTCCTTGGTGCAGGTGCTGGATATCGAGAAGGTCATCCACGGCATTGCCCCGCCTGCGCCAGAGCCAGCGCGCGGCTCAGTAAGCGCAGAAGACGCCAGCCTGCTGGCCGCCACCAATATCCTGGTGGTGGACGACAGCCAGGTGGCCCTGCAGCAGTCGGTGCACACCCTGCGCAACCTGGGCATCGAGTGCCACACCGCGCGCAGCGCCAAGGACGCGATCAATGTGCTGCTGGAACTGCAAGGCACTGCACAGGAGATCAACGTGGTCGTCTCCGATATCGAAATGAGCGAGATGGATGGCTACGCCTTCACCCGAACCCTGCGTGAAACCCCCGACTTCCAGCACCTGTACGTGCTGCTGCACACCTCGCTGGACAGCGCCATGAGCAGCGAGAAGGCAACCCAGGCCGGGGCGAATGCCATCCTCACCAAGTTTTCCTCGCCGGAGCTGACCGATTGTCTGGTGGTGGCAGCACGTGCCGTGGTGTTCGCCGAGCACTGATATATTCAGCGACAAACTCCCCGGCTTGCTGCCGGGGGCAAGTCGGGCATAATTCGGGCCCTCGCAAAAAATTTGCCGGAACCCGCCATGAAGTATCTCAGCTCCATCCTGATCGGCTGCGCCCTTTTCAGCGGTATCGCCCAGGCTTCCAGCAGCCAGGCCTGGAACACGCAGCGCCAGCAGATGCTCAAAGCCTGCCTGGCGGCCAGCCAGTTCAAGGACGCCCACGCCCGCGGCAAGCCCGCCGAATTCGATGACCAGGTAGGCATGAGTGCCTTGCTGGTCGAAGGTGTCTACCCGCAGAAGCACATGCAGCAGCGCACTGGCACCGAGCTGTGCCTGTACGACCGCCAACAGCAGCGTGCCTTCGTCAGCGAATGGAGCCCGCAAGCCAAGTGACCGCCACCTTGCGTTTTGGCTGCACCGGATGCGGCAAGTGCTGCAGCGGCCACCATGTCCCCCTGACCCTGGCCGAGGCAGGCCGCTGGGCACATGACGGCGGTCAGGTGGTTGTGCTGATCGAAGCCTTCGTCACCGATGGCCCGGGCATGCCGGTGGAGCAACGTGAGCATGTGCTGCGCCGGTCGTACCCGGTAGCCTGCGGCAATGGCCAGGCGCGGGTGTCGGTGACCTTTGCCGCGTTCAACCCCGGCCGCTGCCGCAACCTGGACGACAACGACCGCTGCAGCATCTATGAGCAACGGCCGTTGGTTTGCCGCATCTACCCGGTGGAAATCAACCCGCACCTCCCCCTGCGCCCAGAGGCCAAGGACTGCCCGCCAGAAGCCTGGCAGCAGGGGCCTGCGCTGCTTCACGGCACGCAACTGGTGGATGCCGGGCTGGAGGCATTGGTGCAGGCTTCGCGCCAGGCCGACCGTGACGACATTGGCGCCAAGGTGGCGGTGTGCCAGGCACTGGGCATGACCACCAGTGCGCTCAAGGGCAACGGGTTTACCGCCTACCTGCCGGACATGGGCGCGTTTGCCGGGGCGCTGGCGCAGGTGCCGGATGATGACGGTACACAGTGGACCTTGCATGTGGAGGATGAGACGCTGGCGGCGGGCTTGCAGGGGCAGGGTTTGCACACCACCAACGAGCCCCCGGTGTATTACGCCTTTATCGGTTTCTAGCCCTGCAGGTGGTGGGGGCGGGTTCACCCGCGAGGGAGCAGACCGTGCAGCCGGTTATCTGAAACTGACACGGTTGTCAGCCAGCGGTCACGCTGCCGACCCGGTTCGGCGGCTATAAGATGGAATGACTGACCACCCTCCCCATTGGCCAAGGTGCCCGCACCAATGCGACGTCCGTTCCGCTCTGCCTTGCTTGCCGCCTTGGTACTGCTCATCCTGGTAGCAGCGGGAACTTGGTACACCCAGCGCCAGCCTGCCCCCGCCGCCCGCTCGCAAACGGCCATCCCGGTGCGGGTGGTAACCGTCGTCCAACGGGACGTACCCCGCTACGCCAGCGCCATCGGTTCGGTGCTGTCGCTGCACAGCGTCGAGGTGCGCCCGCAGGTCGAGGGGGTACTGACCCAGGTTCTGGTCAAGGAAGGCCAGTGGGTCAAGCAGGGCGACTTGCTCGCCACCCTCGACGACCGCGCCATACAGGCCCAGCTCGACCAGGCGCGCGCCCTGCTCGGCCAAAGCCAGGCGCAGATCCAGGTGGCGGCAGTGGACTTGCGGCGCTACCGCCTGCTCAGCCGCGATAACGGCGTGTCCAGGCAACAGCTCGACCAGCAACAGGCACTGGTCAACCAGTTGCAGGCCACCGTCAAAGGCAACCAGGCAGCCATCGCCAACGCCCAGGTGCAGCTGTCGTATACCCGAATCCGCTCGCCGGTGACTGGCCGGGTGGGCATTCGCAACGTCGACCCGGGCAACCTGGTACGCACCAGCGACACGCAAGGCTTGTTCAGCGTGACGCAGATCGACCCGATCGCCGTCGAGTTCGCCCTGCCCCAGCAAATGCTGCCAACCCTGCAACGCCTGCTCACGGCACCGGCACCTGCGCTGGTGCAGGCGTACATGGACGCTGACGGCGAACGCAGCCTGCTTGGCGAAGGCCACCTGGCGCTGATCGACAACCAGGTTTCCGCCACCACCGGCACCGTGCGGGTCAAAGCCGAATTCGACAACAAGGACGGCCGCCTGTGGCCGGGGCAACTGGTCACCGTCCGCCTGCGCACCGCCCTGCAGGAAAACGCCCTGGTGGTCCCGCCGCCGGTGTTGCAACGTGGGGTGGACGGGCACTTCGTCTACCGCCTGGACGGCGACAAGGTCACCAGCGTGCCGGTCAAGGTGCTGTACCAGGACAGCGAGCTGAACGTTATTGCCGGGGTCGAGCCGGGTGAGCGCCTGGTGCTCGATGGCCAGTCGCGGCTCAAGCCCGGTTCACGGGTAGAGGTCAGCCCCGCTGCGCCTACAGCCCCGGCCATGGCAGACCAGCGGAGCCAGCCATGAACACGCGCAACGGTGTTTCGGCCTGGTGCATCGACCACCCCATCGCCACCTTGCTGCTGACCTTCGCCCTGGTGCTGTTGGGCGCCATCGCCTTCCCACGGCTGCCGGTGGCCCCCTTGCCCGAGGCCGATTTCCCCACCATTCAGGTGACCGCGCAACTGCCCGGCGCCAGCCCGGAAACCATGGCCTCGTCGGTGGCAACGCCGCTGGAGGTGCAATTCAGTGCCATCCCCGGCATGACCCAGATGACCAGCAGCAGCGCGCTGGGCTCGACCACCCTGGTGCTGCAGTTCACCCTCGACAAGAACATCGACACGGCCGCGCAGGAAGTGCAGGCGGCGATCAACACCGCTACTGCGCGCCTGCCGCAAGACCTGCCCAACCCGCCCACCTGGCGCAAGGTAAACCCGGCCGACAGCCCGGTGCTGGTGATGACAGTCAGCTCCAGCCAGATGCCCGGCAACGACCTCAGCGACTACGCCGAAACCTTGCTGGCTCGGCAGTTGAGCCAGATCGAAGGGGTCGGCTTGATCAACATCACCGGGCAACTGCGCCCGGCGATCCGCGTGCAGGCGCAGCCGGAAAAACTCGCCGCCATCGGCCTGACCCTGGCCGACCTGCGCCAGGCCATTGCGCAAACCAGCCTGAACCTGGCCAAGGGCGCCCTGTACGGCGAACACAGCGTGTCGACCCTGGCCGCCAACGACCAGCTGTTCCACCCCGAGGACTACGCGCAACTGATCGTCTCGTACCGCAACGGTAGCCCGGTGTACCTGCGCGACGTGGCCACGGTCGTCAGCGGCGCGGAAAACGCCTACGTCAAGGCCTGGTCCGGCGACCAGCCGGGGCTGAACCTGGTGATCTTCCGCCAGCCCGGCGCCAATATCGTCGACACCGTGGACCGGGTCATGGCCGCGCTGCCCAAGCTGCAGGAAATGCTGCCGGCCTCGGTGGAGGTGTCGGTGCTGCAGGACCGCACGCAAACCATCCGCGCCTCGCTGCATGAGGTGGAACTGACCTTGATGATCGCCGTGGCGCTGGTCATCGGGGTGATGGCGCTGTTCCTGCGCCAGTGGTCGGCGACGCTGGTGGTATCCAGCGTACTCGGGGTATCGCTGATCGCCAGTTGCGCACTGATGTACGTGCTGGGCTTCAGCCTGAACAACCTGACCTTGGTGGCCATCGTCATTTCCGTGGGTTTCGTGGTGGACGATGCCATCGTGGTGGTGGAGAACATCCACCGCCACCTGGAAGCCGGCGACGACAGCCGTACCGCAGCGCTCAAGGGTGCAGGGGAAATCGGCTTCACCGTGGTCTCGATCAGCCTGTCGCTGATCGCAGCGTTCATCCCACTGCTGTTCATGGGCGGGGTGGTTGGCCGGCTGTTCAAGGAATTCGCCCTGACCGCCACATCCACCATCCTGATTTCAGTGGTGGTGTCGCTGACCCTGGCGCCGACCTTGTGTGCGCTGTTCATGCACCGCCCACCTGACGGGCACCAGGGCGGTTTCGGCGAACGCCTGGTCAACTGGTACGAGCGGGGCCTGGACCGTGCCCTCGCCCACCAGCGCGTGACGCTGGGCATGTTCGCAGTGACCCTGGCGCTGGCGGTCGTGGGCTACGTGGCCATCCCCAAGGGCTTTTTCCCGCTGCAGGACACCGGCTTCATCCTTGGCACCAGCGAGGCGGCCGCGGATGTGTCGTACCCGTCGATGATCGAGAAACATCAGGCGCTGGCGAAAATCATCGGTGCCGACCCGGCGGTGCGCGCGTTCTCGCATTCGGTGGGCGTTACCGGCAGCAACCAGACCATCGCCAACGGCCGTTTCTGGATTGCCCTCAAGCCCCGTGGCGAGCGGGATGTCTCGGCCAGCGAACTGATCGACCGCCTGCGCCCCAAGCTGGCCCAGGTGCCGGGGATCGTGCTGTACATGCGCGCCGGCCAGGACATCAACCTCAGCTCCGGCCCTTCACGCACCCAGTACCAGTACGTGCTCAAGAGCAACGACGCCGAGGCGCTCAACCTCTGGACCCAGCGCCTGACCGAGCGGCTGCGCAACAACCCGGCGCTGCGCGACCTGTCCAATGACCTGCAACTGGGGGCCAGCGTCACCCGCATCGACATCGACCGCCAGGCCGCCGCCCGTTTCGGCCTGACCACTACAGACGTCGACCAGGCACTGTACGACGCCTTCGGCCAGCGCCAGATCAGCGAGTTCCAGACCGACACCAACCAGTACAAGGTCATTCTGGAACTGGATGCGCGCCAGCGTGGTAAAGCCGAGAGCCTCAACTACTTCTACCTGCGTTCGCCCCTGAGCAATGAAATGGTGCCCCTGGCGGCCGTGGCCCATGTGGCGCCGCCCAGCACCGGGCCGCTGTCGATCAGCCACGACGGCCTGTTCCCGGCCGCCAACCTGTCGTTCAACCTGGCCCCGGGCGTGGCCCTTGGCGATGCGGTGAGCATCCTTGAACGCACCCAGCGCGAGCTGGGCATGCCCGATTCGATCAGCGGCAACTTCCAGGGCGCGGCGCAGGCCTTCCAAAGCTCGCTGGCGAGCCAGCCTTGGCTGATCCTGGCGGCACTGGTGGCGGTGTACATCATTCTCGGCGTGTTGTACGAAAGTTTTGTCCACCCACTGACGATCATCTCCACCCTGCCCTCGGCGGGCCTTGGCGCGTTGATCCTGCTGTGGGCCATGGGCCAGGACTTCAGCATCATGGGGCTGATCGGCATCGTGCTGCTGATCGGCATCGTCAAGAAAAACGGCATCCTGCTGATCGACTTTGCCCTGCAAGCCCAGCGCCAGCAGGGCCTTTCACCGGAGCAGGCGATTCATCAGGCCTGTTTGACGCGGTTCCGGCCGATCATCATGACCACCCTGGCCGCGCTGCTCGGCGCGGTCCCGCTGATGTTCGGCTTTGGCACCGGCGCCGAATTGCGCCAGCCACTGGGCATTGCCGTGGTCGGCGGCCTGCTGGTGAGCCAGGCGCTGACGCTGTTCACCACCCCGGTCATATACTTGGCCCTGGAGCGCCTGTTCCATCGCCGTCAGGCTGCCCGCGCGGCAGCGCCAAGTGCCAGTTAGGACAAGACCATGCGTGTGCTGATCATCGAAGACGAAGAAAAAACCGCCGACTACCTGCATCGCGGCCTCACCGAGCAAGGCTTCAGTGTGGACCTGGCGCGCGATGGCATCGATGGCCTGCACCTGGCACTGGAGGGCGACTATGCCGTCATTGTGCTGGATGTGATGCTGCCCGGGCTGGACGGCTACGGCGTGCTCCGCGCCCTGCGTGCGCGCAAGCAGACCCCGGTGATCATGCTGACCGCCCGTGAGCGGGTCGAAGACCGTGTCCGTGGCCTGCGCGAAGGCGCCGATGACTACCTGGGCAAGCCATTTTCGTTTCTGGAACTGGTGGCCCGGCTACAGGCACTGACCCGCCGCAGTAGCAGCCATGAGCCCCTGCAGGTTCAGGTGGCCGACCTGTGGATCGACCTGATGGCACGCAAGGCCACGCGGGCCGGCCAGCGCCTGGACCTGACCGCCAAAGAGTTCTCGCTGCTCAGCGTGCTGGCCCGCCGGCAGGGGGAAATCCTGTCGAAGACGGCAATTGCCGAACTGGTCTGGGACATCAATTTCGACAGCGACGCCAACGTGGTCGAGGTCGCGATCAAACGCCTGCGGGCCAAGCTCGACGGGCCGTTCGACCAGAAACTGCTGCACACCATTCGAGGCATGGGTTATGTCCTGGAAAACCGTGCGGGGTAACTCCATTGCGCTGCGTTTGTCGGCGTTGTTCATCCTGGTGGCGTTGGCCGTGTTCCTGCTGATCGGCTCGGCCTTGTATCGCCAGGTCGACCGCAGCCTCGACCTGTTGCCGCAAGCCGAGCTGGAGGCGCGCTTCAGCGTGCTCGAATCCACACTCAACCGCTACGGCACGCCCGAGCACTGGGCCAAGATCATCAACAAGCTGAACCTGCTGAGCGAGGAAGACAAGCGCATCCGTTTCTGGGTGGTCGGTAGCGACCCCGGCTATGAATATGGCAAGCCCAGCGCGCGGGTGCGCCAGTTCGCCGAGGGCGCGCAGGGCATGCGCGACCTGCGCCTGCCGGACCACCCCTACCCGTACAAAGTGCTGGTCAGCGAGCTGCCGGCGCTAGGCCAGCGCCCGCCACTGCGGTTCATGATCGGCATCGACACCGAAACCTTCTGGCAAGCCCAGCACAGCCTGCTGCTGGCGATCATCGGGCTGGCGGTGCTTGGCGTGCTGCTGGCCTCGGTGCTGGGCTACTGGGTCGCGCGCATCGGCTTGCGCCCTTTGCTGGCGCTTTCCAGGGAGGCCCAGGCACTGGCCCCGCCACGCCTGGACGGACGCCTGCAAACCCAGGCCCTGGCCCCTGAGCTGGCGCAGTTCGCCAGTGCCTTCAACGCCGCGCTCGACCGGGTCAGCCAGGCCTACTCACGGCTGGAGGCGTTCAATGCCGACGTTGCCCACGAGCTGCGTTCGCCGCTGACCAACCTGATCGGCCAGACCCAGGTGGCGCTGACCCGCGGGCGCAGCGCCGAGCACTACTTCGAAGTGCTGCAATCGAACCTGGAAGAGCTGGAGCGCCTGCGCAGCATCATCAACGACATGCTGTTCCTGGCCAGTGCCGACCAGGGCAGCAAAGCCACTGCCCTGACCCAGGCATCGCTGGCCGAAGAGGTGGCGACCACACTCGACTACCTTGACTACATTCTCGAAGACGCGCAAGTCAGCGTCAGCGTCAGTGGCGATGCCCAGGTTCCCATCGAAAAAGCCCAATTGCGCCGGGCGTTGATCAACCTGCTGAACAATGCCGTGCAGCATACGGCGCCGCACCAGGTGATCCAGGTAAGGATCGTCCCCGGGCCGCAGCAGGTCAGCATTGCCGTGAGCAACCCGGGGCCTGCGATTGCCGACGAGCACCTGCCGCTGCTGTTCGAGCGTTTCTACCGGGTGGATGCGGCGCGCAGCAACAGCGGGGGCGGGAACCATGGCTTGGGCCTGGCCATCGTCAAGGCAATTGCGCTGATGCATGGCGGGGACGTGTTCGTGCGCAGTGAAGCCGGGGCGAATACATTCGGTATCCAGCTCCCGACCTGTAGGAGCGGCCTTGTGTCGCGATGGGGTGCGAAGCAGCCCCTGGTTCAGTGACAGGGCGGCAATTGCCGGGGCTGCCATGCAGCCCATCGCGACACAAGGCCGCTCCTACATTCTCGAAGACGCGCAAGTCAGCGTCAGCGTCAGTGGCGATGCCCAGGTTCCCATCGAAAAAGCCCAATTGCGCCGGGCGTTGATCAACCTGCTGAACAATGCCGTGCAGCATACGGCGCCGCACCAGGTGATCCAGGTAAGGATCGTCCCCGGGCCGCAGCAGGTCAGCATTGCCGTGAGCAACCCGGGGCCTGCGATTGCCGACGAGCACCTGCCGCTGCTGTTCGAGCGTTTCTACCGGGTGGATGCGGCGCGCAGCAACAGCGGGGGCGGGAACCATGGCTTGGGCCTGGCCATCGTCAAGGCAATTGCGCTGATGCATGGCGGGGACGTGTTCGTGCGCAGTGAAGCCGGGGCGAATACATTCGGTATCCAGCTCCCGACCTGTAGGAGCGGCCTTGTGTCGCGATGGGGTGCGAAGCAGCCCCTGGTTCACTGACCGGGCGGCAATTGTCGGGGCTGCAAAGGCCGCGTCTAGCCTGCGGCTTGCAGACGAAAGCCCTATTGCTTTTTGCGTAGATCGTTACCTTTTGCGCAACAGTGCTTATCGCACTTCGCTCTGTATCAAGTGCAATGAAAGGACTAACTTTAGCCCGTCTTCATTAGCACTTGCACAGCAAGAAGGTAGTTTCAAATGTCCAACAGTATGGGTATTGCCAGCGTTTTCGTCCTGTCGTCCCTGTTGTTGTCGCCCCTGGCCATGGCCGAAGAATCGCCGGCGTTCGTCAACCGTAACAGCGAACTCGCCGCCGTGCACCAAGAGGCCCGCGAAAGCGTTGCCGCACATAAGGCCGACGTGATGAAAGATGCTGAACAGACAGCTTCCAAAGCCTCTGTCGATGCCAAAGCCGACAGCTGATCAGGCGCTGTTGTTGCTTCCACTTTCCCTTGGCTACGCCATGGGCACAGCCTGTGCCGATATGTTAGCCTTTTAAAGCCGCTGCTCATCAGCGGCTTTTTTTATGTGCCCGTAACTCTCAGCCCGGCTGTAACGTTTACCCATAAGAAAGACGCACATTCAAAATAAAAACTGCCCCACCGTCAGACCAAAGGAGCTTCTACCGGTGCCTTCCGCGTTTCGTTTCACCCCGTTTTTCATTGCATTGACTGCAACGATCCCTTGCGCCGCCCAGGCAGATGAAGACAAGGCTGATGGCTTCATCGAAGGGTCGTCCTTCAATCTGCATTTGCGCAATGCCTACTTCAACCGCGACAACCACAACGCCGGCGTGCGCGATACCCGCGAGTGGGGCCAGGGCGCAGTAGCGCGGTTCGAGTCGGGCTACACCCCAGGCACGGTCGGTTTTGGCCTGGACGCCCATGCCATGCTGGGCCTGAAGCTCGACGGTGGCGGCGGCCATGCCGGCACCAGCATCCTGCCAGCGCACATCAAGGACGACGGCGAACTGGGTGCTGCGCCGCATTCGTTTTCCACCGCTGGCGCTGCAGTCAAGCTCAAAGCCTTCGACACCGAACTGAAGGCCGGTGACCTGTTCCTCACCAACCCGGTGATTGCCGGCGGCGAAACCCGCATGCTGCCGCAAACCTTCCGCGGTGTGAGCCTGACCAACACCAGCGTCGACGGTTTGCTGCTCGAAGGCGGCCAGGTGAGCTTCACCCACCCGTACAACCAGAGTGGCCACCGCCGCATCGACACCTACTACGGCTCGCTCGACGAACACGACAAGAGCAAGCACCTGAACTGGGCTGGTGCCTCCTGGAGCGGTACGCCGAACATCACCGCCAACCTGTACGCCGCCGAACTGAAGGACATCTGGAACCAGTACTACGCTGATTTCGACTACACCTACGTGGTCAGCGATCTGGTCAGCCTGAACCCCGGTGTGCACTTCTATCACACCCAGGACACCGGCCAGGCCCTGCTGGGCAAGATCGACAACAACACCTACAGCGTGCACTTCACCGTCAACGCCGGGTACCACAGCGTCACCGCCGCCTACCAGCGGGTCAATGGCAACACCCCGTTCGACTACATCAACCTGGGCGACAGCGTGTACCTGGACAACTCGCGCATGTACTCGGACTTCAACGCCCCCAACGAGCGGTCGTGGAAGCTGCAGTACAACTATGACTTCGCAGGTGTCGGCGTGCCTGGCCTGACCAGCTCGCTGTCCTATTCGCGCGGCGAAGCGGACCTGACCAAGGCCACCCAGGACACCACCCATTACGACTACTACCGTGCCGATGGCAAGAACGCCATGCATTGGGAACGCGACCTGGACTTGAAGTACGTGTTCCAGGAGGGTGACCTGAAGGACCTGTCGGTGCTGGTGCGCTATGCCACCCACCGTGGCAGCCAGGGCTATGCCTCGATCGACAGCAACAGCGACAACGATGAACTGCGGGTGATCGTCGATTACCCCGTGAACGTGTTCTGACCCTCGTTTGCAGGCAGCACACCTGAACGCCTGTGGGAGCGGGCATGCCCGCGAACACCGGTGAAGCCGGTGCCATACACCGCAACACTTGCTCCGCGGGCACGCCCGCTCCCACAGGGTTCAGCGTAAATCCAACATGCAGTACAGCGTGATTCCGTCGGACAAATCTTGTCCGACAATCCTTGCTTCCCTAGAATACCGCCGCCGCGAATAGCCCTGCCCCTGCAGTAGCGACCATGCCCACCCAATCCCCGCCTCGAGCATTTTACAGGTCGCACCCCGAGCTGACCCTCAATTTGGGCAGTTGCCTTGCCGTGCTCGCTATCGTGGCGATCGTCAGCTACCTGCTGGCCCGCGAGCGGGACAGCGTCGAGCAGTCGGCCGTGCGTTCAGCCAACAACATCGTGCAACTGATCGAAAGCGACATCCTGCGCAATGCCGAGCTGTACGACCAATCGCTCAAAGGGTTGATCTGGGCCGTTGGGCGCAAGGAGCTTCCGGAAATTCCCGGCCCGTTGCGCCAGCGTCTGCTGTTCAACGAGGCGTTCGTCGACCGCCAGCGCGGTGACGTGCTTTGGCTGGACAAGCAAGGCAACGTGGTCGGTGACTCCACCAGCAGCGTGCCGCGCCAGGCCAACTTTGGCGATACCGGGGTCTTCAGGGCGCACCAGCACAATGCTCACCTGGGGCTGCTGGTGGGCCCGCCATTCAAGGCCAAACTGGGTGACCTGGACTGGTGCATCAGCTTCAGCCGGCGTATTTCCGGGCCGCAAGGCGAGTTTGCCGGGGTCGCCGCCGGGGCGCTGCGCCTGTCGTACTTCAACGAGCTGTTCCGGCGCCTGGACATCGGCGACGACAGCAGCATCAGCCTGCTGAACACGGATGGGCAATTGCTCGCCCGGCAAACCTCGCGCCCGGAAACGCTTGAGATCGGTACCAATTTTGCCACTCGGCCGAATTTCAAACGCATTCTCCGCGAGCAGCACGGGAGTTTCACCGCCCCCGCGACCAGTAACGGCCAGCCACGCATGTTCACCTTCGCCCGGGTAGCGCAGTTACCGCTGATCGTGCTGGTGCAGCATTCAGCTGACGAGGTGTTCCAATCGTGGCGCCGTACCGCCACGGTGGTCAGTGTCGCCACGGGCGTATTGTGCATCGGCATCCTCTGGCTCACCTTGCTGCTGGGCCGGGAATTGCGCCGCCGCCACGAAGCCGAACAGGGCTTGGCGACACTGGCAGCAACCGACAGCCTCACCGGCTTGGCAAACCGCCGGCGGCTGGATCAGGTATTGCGGCAGGAGTGGGCGCGGGCGCAGCGCAATCACATGCCGTTGGCGTTGCTGATGGTGGATGTCGACCATTTCAAGGCATTCAACCAGCGCCATGGTCATGCCGGTGGCGACCATGCCCTGCGCGAGGTGGCCAAGGCCATCGAGGCATGCCTGAGACGGCCTGCAGATCTGGCTGCGCGCTACGGCGGGGAGGAGTTTCAGGTAGTACTGCCGGAGACCGACCTGGCAGGTGCTCAAGTAATGGCTGAGCGCATCCGCCGGAGTGTAGAAGAGCTTGTACCGTTTGCCGATGATGCCCGTGGGGTCACGGTCAGCATCGGCATCGGTCTGTCCGGCACCCAGTACGACCTGGCCAGGTTGCTGGGTGCCGCGGACGAGGCCCTCTACCGGGCCAAGGCCAAAGGCCGTAACCGGGTAGAGGGCCCAGAGGCTTAAGAGCGGGCGCGAGCAGCGTTGCGCAGGGCTTTCACCTGGTCGTGATTACGCTGCACGCCTTGCAGCTGCTTCTCCACCAGGGCATAGGTAGTGTCTGAGGCAGTGCGGCCCAGTTTAACCAGCTTCTCACGGGCTTCCTTATAAGCCTTCAGGGCATGGTCCTCGCCGCGCTCCACTTCGTTGAGCACTGCTTCTTCATCCTTGCCGGTGACCATCGACTTAAGGTTGACCCAGCCGCGATGCAGGTCGCCACTGAAGCTGGTAGAGGTTTCCGGGTCGCCACCCAGGCGGCGCACTTCGCTTTGCAGTTCACCGGCCGCATTGGCGCATTCGCCGGCGCGCTGGGCGAAGAACGATTTCAGCTCCGGGTTCTTGACATCATCGGCCGACTCACGAAAACCTTTCTCGCCGTCCTTGCTGTACTCGATCAGGTCGTTCAGTACATCGATCACGTCTTTGTTCGGGTTGCTCATGGTAAAGCTCCTTGGCAGGTGATAGTCATCTGGATAGGAGCAGTGTTCGTGCCAACCTGGAATGATCTTGAATATTCTTTAATATCAACAGCTTAGATAACAACCAGAAAAGCCGGATACCGGTGTTCTGCATGATTACCGCTTGGGCGCTCGTGCAGATTGCAGTATGGTCGGCGCTTCGTCACAACCCGGTCTCTTCTGATGAAACCCGAAACCCTGGAACTGTTGGTGACCCGCACGATGCCCTTCGGCAAATACCAGGGGCGATGCATTGCCGACTTGCCGGGAGACTACCTGGCCTGGTTCGCACGCAAGGGTTTCCCTACGGGGGAACTGGGGGGGTTGCTGGCGTTGATGCATGAGATCGACCATAACGGCCTGGGTGATCTGCTAAAGCCATTGCGGCAGAAGCACGGGTGAACCCGCTCCCTCAGGTGGCCCGCGCACTCTGCAAGCCTGCGAAATTCCTGTAGGAGCGGGCTTACCCGCGAAGAGGCCAGTACTGCCTATACAAACCGCTAGCCTTTAACGGGCGCCACAGCCAGCTCTACCCGCTCACTCTTCTTGATCACGGCATAGACCACCGCCGTGAGCAAACTGCCCGCGACGATCGCCAACAGGTACAGCAGCGCGTGGTTGATCGCATTAGGGATCAGCAGCACGAACAAGCCGCCATGCGGGGCCATCAGCTTGCAGCCGAAGTACATCGACAATGCCCCGGTCAACGCACCACCGGCGACACTGGCCGGAATAACCCGCAGCGGGTCTTTGGCAGCAAACGGGATCGCCCCTTCCGAGATGAAGCACAGCCCCAACGCCAGGGCCGCCTTACCGGCCTCGCGCTCGCTTTGCGCGAACTTGCGCCGGGCAATGAAGGTGGCGATACCCAGGCCGATCGGCGGCACCATGCCCGCCGCCATGGTCGCGGCCATGGGGGCGTAGCTCGACGAGGCCAGCAGCCCCACCGAGAACGCATAGGCGGCCTTGTTGATCGGCCCGCCAAGGTCGACACACATCATGCCGCCCAGCAAAAGCCCCAGCAGAATGGCGTTGGTGGTGCCCATGCTGTCCAGGAAGCGGGTAAGGCCTTCCAGCATGGCTGCAACCGGCTGGCCGACCACGTAGATCATCACCAGGCCGGTGAAGAGGCTCGCCAGCAACGGGATGATCAGGATCGGCTTGAGCGCCTCCAGGCTGCTGGGCAAACGAGCCCAGCGGGCGATGGCCTTGGCGCTGTAGCCCGCCAGGAAACCGGCCACGATGCCGCCAATGAAGCCGGCACCCAGGGTGCTCGCCAGCAGGCCACCGATCATGCCCGGCGCCAACCCGGGGCGGTCGGCGATAGACCAGGCAATATAGCCCGCCAGCAGTGGCACCATCAGTTTGAAGGCCGCTTCGCCACCAATCTGCATCAGCGCCGCCGGCAAGGTGCCGGGCTCCTTGTAGGCCTCGATGCCGAACACGAATGACAGCGCGATCAGCAGGCCGCCCGCCACCACCATCGGCAGCATGAACGACACGCCAGTCAGCAGGTGCTTGTACACACCGGTCTTTTCACCCTTGGCGGGCGCGGCCGCCGCGGCATCGGCGCTGTTTTCCACCTTGCCTTCGGCCAAGGCCTTGTCCAGCGTGGCCCGCGCCTGCTTGAGGGCGACCCCAGTACCACAGCGGTAAATACGTTTGCCGGCAAAGCGGGCGGTGGGCACCTCGATGTCGGCGGCCAACAGCACCACATCGGCCTGGGCGATGGCTTCGGCAGACAACGGGTTGCGTGCGCCGACCGAGCCCTGGGTTTCCACGGTGAGCTGGTAGCCCACTTGTTGCGCTGCCTGCTGCAAAGCCTCCGCGGCCATGAAGGTGTGAGCCACACCGGTCGGGCAGGCTGTGACGGCAACAATCTTAACGCCGGCAGAACGCTCTTCCAGCGCCGGCTTGCCTGGCACATCCGTCAGCAAGCGGGCGTTGGCCGCCGCCTCATCGAGGAAACCTTCGCGGTCGGCCAGGGCCTGCGACGGCGTGCTCTGGAACAGGCGCTTGCCGACGAAGCGGGACAGGTCAACCGGGCCGGTGCTGACCACCAGCACCCAGTCGGCCTCGGCGATTTGCGTCGCGCTCAGTTGCCGCTCGGGGTGTTCGGCATCCTGCACCTCGACACTGGTGCTCCAACCGCGCCGCTGGGCTGCGGCAGACAGCAAGCGGGCACTCAGCAAACTCGACACCTGGCCATTAGGGCAGGCGGTGACAATGGCAATGTTCATCGGCAACCCTCTTGTTGTTCTGTCAGTTGCACGGCCGCCTGCAGCCGAGCCAGTTGCTCACGGTCGCAGATGCCGAAGCCAACCTGGGTGACGGCCTGGGCGGCGATGGCGGTGGCCCGGGACAAGGTCTGCGCGGGCGCTTCGCCCTGCAGCAGGCCATGCACCATGCCGGCGACCAGGGAATCCCCTGCCCCCACCGTGCTGGCGACCCGCACCGTGGGCGGGACTGCGTGCAGCACGCGGTCGCGCATGTACCAGCTGACCCCCTGCTCACCCGCCGATACCACCACGTGTTCGATGCCGCTGGCCAACAGGCGCTCGGCAGCGGCGCCTTGCTGGGCCTGGGTAACCACTGCCTCGCCGAGCACTTCGCCCAGTTCTTCGGTATTGGGCTTGACCAGCCACGGCGCGCTTTGCAAACCGGCCCGCAAAGCTTCACCGCTGCTGTCCAGGGCCACCTTGAGGCCTTGGGCCTTGAGCTGTTCGAGCAATTGTTGGAACCACTCGGCGCTGACCCCACGCGGCAGGCTGCCGGCCACCACCACCGCATCGTGGCCTGGCGCGACCTGGGCCAGGCGGCTGAGCAAGGCATCGCGCGCCGCCTGGTCCACCAGCGGGCCTTGGCCGTTGATGTCGGTCACGCGGCCATCGGCTTCGACCAGCTTTATGTTGCTGCGGGTTTCACCCGCCACGCGGACAAAGCAGTCGGCGAAGCCGCGGGTTTCGATCAGCGCCTCGAACGGTTGCAGGTTGTCACCCCCGAGGAAGCCGCCCACGGTTACGCTGTGCCCCAGGTCGGCCAGCACCTGGGCGACATTCAGCCCCTTGCCGGCGGCGTGGCTGTGCTGCGCCTGGCTGCGGTTGACTTGCCCTGGGCGCAAGGTGCCCAGGCCGATAGTGAGATCCAGCGCCGGGTTCAGGGTAAGGGTGAGGATCTTGGCCATTCAGTAACGCTCCACCAGCGCGCGTACCGCTGCCGCGCTGTCCTGTTGCAGGGCCTCGCGCGCCAGGGCGCGGGCCGTTTGGTGATCGGCCTGGCGGACCAGGGCCTTGACTTCGGCAATGCTGCGCGCGGCGACGCTGAGTTCATCCACGTCCAGGCCCAGCAACACGGCGACCGCTTGCGGGTCGGCCGCCAGCTCACCGCACACACCTACCCATTTGCCATGGGCATGGGCGGCACGCACCGTCATGTCGATCAGGCTGAGCACCGCCGGGTGCAGGCCGTCGGCCTGGGCCGAGAGGCTTGGGTGGCCACGGTCGATGGCCAGGGTGTACTGCGTCAGGTCGTTGGTGCCGATGCTGAAAAAGTCCACTTCGCGGGCCAGCTGTGGCGCCAGCAGGGCTGCCGAGGGGACCTCGACCATGATGCCCAGTTGCAGGTCGGCGACCGGGATTTCGGCACGCAAACGCTCGACCATGGCCCGCGCCTCACGCCATTCGTGCACCTGGCCGACCATGGGGAACATGATACGCAGCGGCCGCTGGTCGGCGGCCCGCAGCAACGCACGCAACTGGTCTTCCATGACGTGCGGGCGCTGCAGGGTCAAGCGCACGCCGCGCACGCCAAGGAACGGGTTTTCTTCGGCTGCAATCGGCCAATACGGCAACGGTTTGTCACCGCCGACATCCAGGGTACGCACTACCAGCGGCCGCCCGTCCAGACCATCGAGCACACGGCGGTACTCGGCCTCCTGGGTGGCCACGTCCGGCGCTTGAGGGTGCGCCATGAAAATCAGCTCGGTGCGCAACAGGCCCACGCCCTCGGCACCTTGGTCCACCACCTTGGCGATGCCAGTGCTTTCGCCGATGTTGGCAAACACCTCGACTGCATGCCCATCACGGGTAACCGCGGGCTCGAAACGGCTGGCCCAGGCAGCCTGCAAACGCTGCTCGCGCTGGTCGCGCTCGGCCAGCGCGCGTTGCAGTTCATCTGCCGGCGGCGCCACGCTGACCGTACCGCGCTGGCCATCGAGCAGCAGCGGTGTACCGCTTTGCAGCAGCAGTATCGCGGCCCCTGCGCCAACCACGGCGGGGATACCCAGGGCCCGGGCGACGATGGCGCTGTGCGCGGTCGCACCGCCCTGGGCGGTGACGATACCGGCCACCCGGCTCGGGTCCAGCCGGGCGACATCGGAGGGGCCCACTTCGGTCATGACCAGCACGTAGGGCTGCTCGGGTTCCACTTGCGCCTGCACCCCGCACAACTGCGCCAGCACGCGACGGCCCACGTCACGCAGGTCGGCGGCGCGCTCGGCCAGCAAGGCATCATGCAAGGCCTCCTGCTGGCGGGCCGCGGCCTCGATAACCGCCATCCACGCGGCGGCGGCGCTCTCGCCTTGGGCCAGGCGCTGTTCGACATCGTCGGTCAGGGCGGGGTCGGCAAGCATCTCCTGGTGGGTGACGAAAATCTCGCCAATGGCTTTGTCGCTGCGCTGCACCAGCGCCTGCAGTTCACTGCTCACGACCGCCAGGGCGTCGCGCAGCTTCTGCCGCTCCTGCGTGCACGACTCGCCACGCAGGGGGTAGTCGAACTCGCGCTCGACACACACGTGCGCGGGGCCGCTGGCGATGCCTGGGGCGGCGCCCACGCCTTGAATGCGGCTCCCGGCCGGTGGCGCTTGTACCACCTCGGGCGCGGCCTCCGGTTCAGCGCTGGTGCCCTGTGGCAGCGCCTCGACTTCCTCGCCCAGGCCCTGCTCGATGGCGGCCAGCAACGCTGGCAAGGCATCGGCGGCAACCGCGGGTTCGGCCAGCAATTCCAGCACCTGGCCACGGCGGGCGCCCAGGCTGAGCAGCTTGCTCAGGCTCTTCACCGACACCGCTGGCTGGGCGCTGTCGGCCAGGCGCACGCGGATGTCCCCTTCAAAGCCTTTGGCCAGTTGCGCCAGCACTTTGGCCGGGCGGGCATGCAGCCCATGCGGGTTGGCCAGCACCACGCGGGCGCAGGGCCAGTCTGGCGGCGCCTCGCCTCCCAGAACCTCCAGCACCGCACGGCTACTGGTGGCCTGGTAGAGCGTCTGCCCGCGGCCTTCGATCAGCACTTCGCACAGCCGCTCCAGCAAGGCCTGGTGGGCCGCGCCGAGGCTGGCCAGGCAAAACAGGCCATTGAGCGGCTGGTCACGGTAGCGCAGCGGCTGTTGCGGGGTGACGAAGGCCAGGCCTGGCTGGCGCACCTGGCGCTCGCTGTGCAGCCACCACAGGCCTTCGCCCAGCGGCAGCGGCTCGGCCTGCTGCAGCACGGCGGCAAAACCGCTGTCGACGCAGTCGGCGCGCTGCAACAGCCGGGCCCCACGCCAGGCCAGCTCGTCGAAGTCTTCGGCCGGCAGGTTCAGGCCGACCAGTTGCGCATCCAGGGCCAGCGCTTGCGGCGCGCCTTGCAGCAGCTTAAGCAACGCCTCGGCGGAGCTGGCGCGGCGCAGCGCTTCGGCCAGGTCGGTTTCGCCCAGCGCACGGGTCAGCAGTTGCAGCAGGCGCAGGTGTTCATCGGAACGCGCAGCGATGCCGATGGCCAGGTAGACCATCTGCCCATCACCCCAGTCCACCCCTTCAGGGAACTGCAACAGGCGTACGCCGGTGGCATACACCAGGTCACGGGTTTGCGGCGTACCATGGGGAATGGCGATGCCCTGGCCAAGGAAGGTAGAGCCTTGCGCCTCACGGGCTTGCAGCCCTTGCAAGTACCCTTCGGCAACCAGGCCATCGGTAACCAGCCGGTCGGCCAGCAGGCGCAAGGCCTCAGCCTTGTCGGCTGCCGTCTGACCCATGGCTATCTGCTCCTTGGCGAGCTCGAGCATGACCTTCTCCTTATACAGTTCCCGTTGGGGTACTGGAGTATTGTTGTGAAATTCACGTAACGGCCAGCGGCGGGCTGCAGGCCTCGAGCTGCGCGTTGCAAGCGAAAGCGGACAGTGCACCGACACGCTTTTTCTTATAGCTTGCAAGTTGAAATTTGCAGCTTGGGGCTGCCAGCCTAACGCTTGCAGCTTTCTCGGCCGAGGCAGAAAATCGGCAGCTGAAACGTTTAATCTGACCAGGCGGCCACGTTACTCGATAATCTGCCAAGGAAAAAGCCCCATCTTGTCGGACAATTGCGACAATAGTCGTCTGCGCGGATGGCCGGTAGGCGGTCAAACTAGCCGGCCCGGCCTGCCCGCCAGCCCCGGTAACAACAAGGAAAATTCGGTGAAACTCAGCGATATCGCCCGTCTGGCCGGTGTGTCCGTGACCACCGCCAGCTACGTCATCAATGGCAAGGCTGAACAGCAACGCATCAGCAGCAGCACGGTCGACAGGGTGCGCGCGGTGGTCGAGGCCCACGGCTTCACCCCCAACCCACAGGCTGCTGGCCTGCGCAGCCGGCATACCCGTACCCTGGGGTTCATTCTCCCGGATCTGGAGAACCCCAGCTACGCGCGCATTGCCAAGCAACTGGAACAGGGCGCCCGCGCCCGCGGCTACCAGTTGCTGATCGCCAGCAGCGATGACCAACCCGAAAGCGAACGCCAGTTGCAGCAACTGTTCCGCGCCCGTCGTTGCGATGCGCTGTTCGTTGCCAGTTGCCTGCCAGCCGAAGATGACAGCTACCGCGAACTGCAGAACAAAGGCCTGCCGGTGATCGCCATCGACCGCCGCCTGAACCCTGCGCATTTCTGTTCGGTGATCAGCGACGACCGCGACGCCAGCCGCCAGCTGGCCGCCAGCCTGCTGCGCGCCGCGCCACGCAGCATTGCCTTGCTCGGCGCCCGCCCGGAGCTGTCGGTCAGCCAGGCCCGTGCAGGTGGTTTCGATGAAGCGCTGCAAGGCTATGCCGGTGACGTGCGCCGCTACCAGGGCGAAGCCTTCAGCCGGGCCTGCGGCCAGCGCCTGATGCAGCAACTGATCGACGACCTGGGGGGCCTGCCCGATGCCCTGGTGACCACCTCGTATGTGCTGCTGCAAGGGGTATTCGACACATTGCAGGCGCGCCCCGCCGGCTCCCGGCAGCTGCAGTTGGGCACGTTTGGCGACAACCAGTTGCTGGACTTCCTGCCACTGCCGGTCAATGCCATGGCCCAGCAGCACGGCCTGATCGCCGCCACTGCGCTGGAATTGGCGCTGGCCGCCATCGAGGAAAAGCGCTACGAACCTGGCGTGCATGCCATAGGCCGTACGTTCAAACAACGTATCGCCGCAGGCTGAACATGCGCCTGATCGACACCCACACCCACTTGGACTTCCCCGACTTCGACGCCGACCGCGCGCGCCTGTTGGCCAACGCAGCGGCCCGCGGTGTGGAGCGAATGGTCGTGCTCGGGGTTTACCAGGCGAACTTCCAGCGGGTGTGGGCGCTGGCCGGCGCCGAACCAGGCCTGTACGCCGCGCTGGGCCTGCACCCGGTCTACCTGGAGCAGCATCGGCCCGAGCACCTGCAGCAATTGCGCGAGTGGCTGGAGCGCCTGCGCGGTGACCCACGGCTGTGTGCAGTGGGCGAATTTGGCCTGGACTATTACCTCGAACACCTGGACAAGGCCCGCCAACAGGCGTTGTTCGAAGCACAACTGCAGATGGCGTGTGATTTCCAGCTGCCGGCGCTGTTGCACGTGCGCCGCAGCCATGCCCAGGTAATTGCCACGCTCAAGCGCTACAAACCGGCACGGGCGGGTGTGGTGCATGCCTTTGCCGGCAGTTATGAAGAGGCCCGCGAGTACATCAAGCTGGGCTTTCGGCTGGGGCTGGGCGGTGCAGCGACCTGGCCGCAGGCATTGCGGCTGCGCAAGACCCTGGCGCGCCTGCCGCTGTACAGCGTGGTGCTGGAGACCGATGCGCCAGACATGGCGCCGGCCATGTTCCCAGGGGTGAGGAACAGCCCGGAGCATCTGCCCGAGATAGCCGGTGCGCTGGCACAAGTGATGGGTGTCGAGGCCGGCGAGCTGGCTGCAGCGAGTACCCGCAACGCGTGTGAGCTGTTCGGCTGGTAGCCGCGCTGCGCCCGCCTGATTTCAGGCCAGCACCGTCCACAGCGCGAACGCGGCATACCACAACACCCCACAGCGCAGCAGCAGCTCCCACAGGCTGTCCAGGCGCCCCAACCCACGCTGGCTGTCTTCATCGTCGGGAATGTCGTCGGCAACGCGCCCGACCCGGGCCACCAGGTGTGCGGCGCTGATGTGCCAGTTGAGCACCTCGTGCAGCATCACCCGCGTCACCGCCAGGAAATTGCCCACCAAGGCAAAGCTCAACGCCAGCACGCGCACCGGCAGCCAGTCCATGATGTGCCGCAACTGCTCGGCGCGCGCCTTCAGCACCGCTTGCCCGCTGCGACCAGCGCACAGCGCCAGTAACCGATACGCCAACGCTGCCCCCGGCCCCAGCACGAAATACCAGAAGATCACGGCGAAGAAGCCCTGGTACACCTGCCACAGCAAGTTGCCCTGCACCCGCACCAACAACGTGTGCGGCTCATCGGCCGCCAGGCCAAGGTCGCGCTCTGCCACGTGCAAGGCGGCCTGGTCATCGCCCCGGCGCCAGGCGTCACGGAACGGGCCGAGCGAGGCCTTGGCGTCACCGCGGCCCAGGCTGTAGACCAACACCAGCAGATGCACCGGCAGCGCCAGCAGGCCATAGGCCACGGGCTCCAGTACGTGCAACAGCAAGACCAGCAGGGCGACCGGCGCCAGCACCAGAAGCGTCAGCGTCCACCACGGGTGAACCTTGCCGCTGCGCTCCAGGCGCACCAGCTCACCAAGGAAAAAACCGTCACGTTGAACCTGATGGCGCAGGGCCGAGAACTTCTCGACCCACAGCGCCAGCACCAACACCAGAAAACTCATGCCTTGTCCTCGTTGTGCCGCAGCGCTTCACGGTAGCGCGGCCAGTCGAATGCCGGGCCGGGGTCGGTCTTGCGCTGCGGGGCAATGTCGCTATGGCCCTGGATACGGCCCAGGTCGATGGCCGGCCAGGCACCGCAGATGTGCCGCGTAAGCTGTTCCAGCACGGTGTACTGGGCATCGGTATAGGGCAGGTCGTCAGTGCCTTCCAGCTCGATGCCGATGGAGAAGTCATTGCAGCCTTCGCGCCCGTCGAAACACGAAACACCTGCGTGCCAGGCGCGGTCGCACAGCGACACGAACTGGGTCACCGCGCCATCACGCTCGATGAACAGGTGGGCGGACACGGTCAGGTGGCTGATGCTGGCAAAGTACGGGTGTTCCTGGGGGTCCAGGCGGTTCTGGAAAAATTGCTGAACCTTGCCGGTACCGAAACACGCCGGCGGCAGGCTGATGTTGTGAATCACCAGCAGGGAAATCGCTTCGCCCTCCGGCCGAGCATTGAAGTTGGGCGAAGGGCAATGGGTGATTCCGTTTCCGTGGAACCAGCCAGTGGCACGGTCCAATTGCATGGGGCAGATCCTGAAAACGCCTTGAACAGGACAACAGTATGCCTTGCGGCTCACGCCCTGTGCAGGTGAATGATCACGGGCGCAGGCCGTCAAGTACGGCCTCCAGTGCACGCTCGAACAACAGCCCGTCCCCCAGCACCCGCACTTCGCCGCGCTGCAGTGCCCTGGCCAGGCTGGCGCTGCTCCACTCTCGCACTTTCAGGCCGGTGCGGTTGCTGAACACCAGCCTGTCGCTGTTCTCGACACGTGCTACCAGCTTGCAGCGCAGCGGTGGGTCTTCATCCAGCACCTGGACCCAGGTTCCGACGCGCAGGCGCTGCGCCTGGCGCACTGCCGCAGCGTGCCCGCTGTCGCCCCCTGGCGGCGGGCAGCCTGGTTCTTCGGCACTTGCCAGGACAATCGCTTGCGTCACCCGCACCTGGTCCAGGGGTTGCCACTGGCCTCCCCCGCAGGCGCACAGGTGCAACCGCTCAAGCTGCTGGAAGAATGCGCGGGTCGTGAGCGAGTCCTGCGCCACGCTGGCCAAGCCGTCGCGCAACGCCTTGAGCAGCCCTGGCACCTGCTGCAACAGGGTTTGCGGCTCACGGCCCGGGGTAACGCTGAGCAGCAGCGTGTCCATGGTCTGCACCGCATCGCACCAGGCCCCGGAACCCTCGCCGTGCTTCAGCCAGGCCAGCAGCAGGACCTGGCTCCAGGCCTGTACCAGCATCTGCACCACCACCTGGGGCAACACCTGGCCGCGCAGGCGCTGGTTGAGCAATTGCTGCACCTGGTGCCTGGCCTGCAAGGTGCGTGCGCGGCCCTCTTCGGCGTCGCGGGTACGTTGCTCGAGCAAATCGCTGCGCCGCCGCTCCTCTTGGCTGAACGCGAGAAAATCTTGCAGCAGGTGGTCGAACACGCGGGTATCTTCGTCAAATTCATTGAGCACGCGCTGCACGATCAGCGCCACCCGCACGTGCAGACTGTCGCGCACATCTTCGCGGCCACTCTCCCAGCCGATGGCCGCCGCTGCGATTTCGTTGAGCAGCCGCCGTGCGGGGTGGCCAGCCCGGCAGAACAACCCCTTGTCCAGCAGCGCCACCTTCAGCAGCGGGATGTGCAGCCGGATGATCAGCGCCCGCAGGCTGGCCGGCAGGTTGTCGTCCTGCTGAATGAACGCGAACAGCAGGTTCACCAGGTTGATCATGTCTTCGTCGGCGACCGCGATACGCCTGCGTATGCCACTGCGCACGCTGACCCGCAGCAGCAATTGCTCAAGCTGCTGGCCAAGCTCGAAGTCATCTGCCTCGTGCGTGGCGGGCACATAATGCTGCAAATGGGTCAGTAACCGCAGCAGGTCGGTGGTGCTGATCGGCTGGGCGGCAGCCACCCCCTGCAAACGTGGGGCAAATTGCCCCCGCACCGGCGCCAGCAGGGTTTGCAACGAGGCAAAAAACGCCTGCCCGGCTGCGTCCGCGCCCACATCCTGGCCTGGCATGGGCGGGCAACGTCGCGCGCCCAGGCGCCGCTCCTCGGCAGGCCGGCGCGGTACCGGTTGCAGTTCGGGCAGCACGCCGGCGGCAGCCAGCAGCTGGTTGGCCTCGCCGTAGATCACATCGGCATCACTGAGCACATAGCGCTCGAACAGCGTGAGCAACACCAGCTTCACCCGCAGGCAAACCCCCAGGTTACGCCCGGCATCGAGGAAGTAACCACATAATGCGGCGGGCCCTAGCGGGTTGTCGCCCTCGTACACGGGGCGGTCGAGCAGCACCTGCAAGCGCAGCCCGAGCTGTTGCAAGGCCGGGCGATGACGTGCCAGCACGCGCCCCACCATGCCTTCGACAGCAGCGACCCGCTCGGCCTGCGCTTTGCCGCACGTGTTCCCCGGCTGGGCCAGGTGCAGCAACAGGTCCGCCTGGCCGATGCGGGCGAAAGTCGTATGGAAGATGTCGAGAAAGCCACGCTCAATGCTTTTGCGCTTCAGGCGCAGGTCGCGCATGGCCTCGAAATACAAGTTCTGGTCGGCGTGCTCGAAGGCTTTGTCAGCCATCTCGAACAGGGTGTCGTCAGCGTTGTCGAACAGCGCCTGCAAGCCCAGGCGCAACTGCAGGGCGGCCTTGTCGCGTACTTGCAGCAGCAACACCGGATGGCAAGGCAGAGGCGCACGCCGGCCCCGGTCGATGGCGGCCGCCAGGGGCACCACCTTGCCTTCTTCATGCATCCTGGACTCCTTGCAGGGTGGGTTGCCCGCCGCAGCAGGTATCGTCAAAGCTATGACGCCAAATACTGGTCGCCATTATCGGCAAAAACCCTCAGCGCTGCCAGCACGGATTCACCCCAGGCAGGCGCCCCCCACGCGCCGACCAAAGGTCGGCGCCAAGGCGGCTGTACACACCAGCCCCCTGCCCTATAATCGCGGGCATCTTGCTTGTGGAGCCGACCATGCCGAACCTACGCCTTGCCGACCTGACCGCTGAAATCGAAGCCAACGTGCGCCGTGCGCTGTTGGAGGACATCGGCAGTGGCGATATCACCGCACAGTTGATCCCGGCCGAGCGCCTGGCCAAGGCGACCATCATCACCCGCGAGGACTGTGTGATCGCCGGCACTGCCTGGGTCGATGCGGTATTCCGCCAGCTCGACCCGCGGGTGGCGGTGCACTGGCAAGTCACTGACGGTGACCGTGCCAGCGCCAACCAGCCCCTGTTTCACCTCGAAGGCCCAGCCCGTTCGCTGCTCAGCGGTGAGCGCAGTGCCCTGAACTTCCTGCAACTGCTGTCGGGTGTCGCCACCCGTGCGCGCTTTCTTGCCAGCCTGGTAGAAGGCACCCAGGTGCGCCTGCTGGACACCCGCAAAACGCTGCCTGGCCTGCGCCTGGCGCAAAAGTACGCGGTGACCTGTGGCGGCTGCGACAACCACCGCATCGGCCTGTACGACGCTTTCCTGATCAAGGAGAACCACATCGCCGCCAGCGGTGGCGTGGCTCAGGCCGTGGCGGCTGCGCACCGCATTGCCCCGGGCAAACCGGTGGAAATAGAAGTGGAGAGCCTTGGCGAACTGCGCGAGGCGCTGGCGGCGGGGGCTGACATCATCATGCTCGACGAACTGAGCCTGGAAGAAATGCGTGAGGCTGTGCGCATCACGGCCGGCAAGGCCAAGCTGGAGGCCAGCGGCGGGGTCAACGAGACCACCCTGCGGGTGATTGCCGAAACGGGCGTGGACTACATCTCGATCGGGGCGATGACCAAGGATGTGAAGGCGGTCGACCTGTCGATGCGGCTGAGCCTGTGAGCTGATCGCAGGCAAGCCAGCTCCCACAGGGATCGCATCAGGGCTGACAGGTGTTTGCCACAAGATATGCAGCGCCTGGGAGATCGAGCGCCGCCCGCGCGGCGCATCGCGAGCTGCGCTCGCTCCTACGTTTTTTTCAGGCCAATTATGCCTGTGGGATCTGCGCGCGAACGCCTTGGCGCATGCCTCAATATGGCGCCGTACGAACAAGGCGGCCGCGCGCGCCTGGCACAGGGATTACTGGCCCGAAACAAACGTAGGAGCGAGCGCAGCTCGCGATGCGCCGCGCGGGCGGCGCTCAAACTCACAGGCGCTGAAGATGCTGCGGCGAGCCGGTTTCCAGTTGGGGGCGCGTGGCCCCCGTGCGCTTGGCAAATCAGAACGAGGCGTTGGCCAACCCGTCCAGGTAGCGCTCGACGTCCAGCGCTGCCATGCAACCAGCACCGGCCGAGGTAATCGCCTGCCGGTACACGTGGTCGGCCACGTCACCTGCCGCGAATACGCCTTCGACATTGGTGGCGGTAGCATTGCCTTCACGGCCGCCGTTGACCACCAGGTAGCCGTCCTTGAGAGTCAGCTGGCCTTCGAACAGCGACGTGTTCGGGGTATGGCCAATGGCGATGAACACGCCATCGACCTTGATTTCATCGCTGCTGCCGTCGTTGTTCTTCAGGCGCGCACCGGTCACGCCCATGTTGTCACCCAGTACTTCGTCCAGGGTGGCGTTGAGCTTGAGCTCGATCTTGCCTTCGGCCACGCGGGCGTTGAGCTTGTCGACCAGGATCTTCTCGGCGCGGAAGGTTTCGCGGCGGTGCACCAGGGTCACCTTGCTGGCGATATTGGCCAGGTACAAGGCCTCTTCCACGGCAGTGTTGCCACCGCCCACCACAGCGACCGGCTTGTTGCGGTAGAAGAACCCGTCGCAGGTAGCGCAGGCCGAAACGCCCTTGCCCATGAAGGTTTCTTCCGACGGCAGGCCCAGGTAGCGGGCGCTGGCGCCAGTGGCGATGATCAGTGCGTCGCAGGTGTACTTGCCGCTGTCACCCTGCAGGGTGAATGGCTTGTTGGCCAGGTCGACAGCATTGATGTGGTCGAACACGATCTCGGTTTCGAAACGCTCGGCATGCTCCTGCATACGCTGCATCAGGGCCGGGCCAGTCAGGCCGTGCGGGTCGCCCGGCCAGTTGTCGACTTCGGTAGTGGTGGTCAGCTGGCCGCCGGCCTGCATGCCGGTGATCAGCAGCGGCTTGAGGTTGGCACGGGCGGCATACACCGCAGCGCTGTAACCGGCAGGGCCGGAACCCAGAATGATGACGCGCGAATGACGTACTTCAGACATGTCGAACTCCTGTCGAGCGGGCCGATGTCGATACACCGGCGGCGCCAGCTGGAAAATTTAAAAGGACCCACGCAGCACTTGGGGAAGGCTACAACGCGCAGGCCCGGAAAGCGGAAAGGTGAACGCACTGTAGCGAGGTCGCAAAGATTAAGGAAATATCCTTCGACAATCCACCTCATAGGCATCGTCTATGCTGCGATTTCATCGGTGATCATACTGTCGATGCTTTTGTTACAGCCGGTTTCCCAACCACCCGCTGCCTTTCGTCGGCACGCCAAACTCGGTAAGGTCAGCGCGTTTCCCTTCTCTGCGGAGTACCTTGATGCAAGCCCCTGTCCTCTCTGGCCCCCAATACCTGCGCGAGGGCCTGAAACTGGTGCTCAGCCCCAACCTGCGCTTGTTCGTGCTGCTGCCGCTGGCGGTCAACCTGCTGCTGTTCGGTGGCCTGATCTACTTCGCCGGCCATCAGTTCAGCCTCTGGGTGGATGCCCTGATGCCAAGCTTGCCGAGCTGGCTGAGCTTCCTTACCTACATCCTCTGGCCGCTGTTCGTCGCCTTGGTGGTGTTGATGGTGTTCTTCACCTTCACGCTGGTCGCCAACGTCATCGCCGCACCGTTCAACGGTTTTCTCGCCGAAAAGGTTGAAGTGGTGATACGTGGCGAAGACAACTTCCCGGCATTCAGCTGGGGCGAACTGGTGGCAATGGTACCGCGCACGCTCAGTCGCGAAATGCGCAAGCTGGGCTACTTCCTGCCACGGGCCATCGGCCTGTTCATCCTCTCACTGGTTCCGGTGGTCAACGTGGTAGCCGCGCCGCTGTGGCTGATCTTCGGCGTATGGATGATGGCCATCCAGTACATCGACTACCCGGCCGACAACAACAAGATGAGCTGGCAGGACATGCTGGCCTGGCTGCGCCAGAAGCGCTGGCAGAGCCTGGGCTTTGGCGGGGTGACGTACCTGGCGTTGCTGATCCCGGGGGTGAACGTGCTGATGATGCCGGCGGCGGTGGCCGGCGCTACGTTGTTCTGGGTGCGGGAGCGGGACTGATCCCTGGGCGTTACGCGATCTCTGTAGGAGCGGCCTTGTGTCGCGATAGGGCCGCAACGCGGCCCCAGGATCTCAACGTTAATGCACAAATTGTTGGGGCCGCTTTGCGGCCCTATCGCGACACAAGGCCGCTCCTACAAAAAGCAGAGCGCGTCTGGTTTGGGTTTCAGTGCCCCAACCGGCTGGAAAACTGCCCAACCACGTCCACCACCCGCTTCGCCCCGTCCTGGATCTCGACAATCACGCTGCCCGTCTGATCGGCCAGCGCCAGCCCCTGTTCGGCTTGGCGCTTGCTGGTGTCGATGATCGTCACCGCCGCTTGCGCCAACTGCTCGTTCTGCTGCACCACCCGCGCGATTTCCTCGGTGGCGCTGCTGGTACGCGAGGCCAGTTGCCGGACTTCGTCGGCAACCACGGCAAACCCGCGCCCCTGCTCGCCCGCACGGGCGGCCTCGATGGCCGCGTTGAGCGCCAACAGGTTGGTCTGCCCGGCAATATCGCTGATGGTCTTGATGATCGAGCCGATCACCCGCGACTGCGTGTCCAGCGCCTGGATACCCTCGGCCGCCTCTTGCATCGAAGCTTCCAGGCCGCGCATCACGCTGACACTCTGGGTGACCACTTCGGTAGCCTTGCGCGCGCTGGCATCGGTGCCCAACGAGGTGGTGTAGGCCACATCCGCCGCTTCGGCCACCGCCTGTTCCTGGTTGACCTGGTCGGTGATCACGGTGGCGAACTTGACCACCTTGTACAGCACGTCGTGGGCATCGAAGATCGGGTTGTAGGAGGCCTCCAGCCAGATGACCCGACCGTGGGCATCGATGCGCTTGAAGCGGTCAGCCACGTATTCGCCGCGGCGCAGCCTGTCCCAGAACGCCTGGTAAGCGGTTGAGTTGGCCTCTTCCGGCGTGCAGAACAGACGATGGTGCTTGCCGCGAATCTGCTCCAGGCGGTAGCCGACCGTGGCCAGGAAGCGCTCGTTGGCGGTGAGGACGTTACCGTCGAGGTCGAACTCGATGACCGCCGTGGAGCGCATCAGCGCCTTGATCAGGCTCTCGTGTTCGCGCGAAGCCTCGATGGTGCGGGTCAGGTCGCTGGAATGCAGGGTGAAGTAGCGAATGCGCCCCTCGCTGTTCTTGACCGGCTGCAGGATCGAGCGCAGCCAGGCTTCCTGGCCATTGCCGCGCAACAGGCGAAACGCGCCGTTCAGGTGCTCGCCACGAGTGATGGCGGCTTTCATCCGCTGGTAGAAATCCAGCGACCGCACATGAGCGGGGACGATGTCCTCGATGTTGCGTCCAAGCAGTTGGTCGGCCCGGTAGAGCATCTCGCTCTCGAAGTTGTCATTGACCATCTCGATCCGTCCCTGGGGGTCGAGTTGCAGCACCAGCATCTCGCTGTCGAGGCTGCTCTTGACCTGTTCGATACACATCAGGTCTTCGCGCAGTTGCCGGTTTTCTTGCTTGAGCTTGTTGTTGAACATCACCGCTCTCCTGGAGCGCAACAGGTGGTCGAATGCATCTTCATCGGCCGACGGCACGGCCCCTTGAGCGGCGCACCAGGAAATAATCTGCACGCTGCACAAGCCGATGGTCAGCTGTCACCTGCGCGCCACGTGACCGTCACATTGACGCAATCGAGCAGGCAGAAACTTTTGCCATGAACACACCTGCGCTACGCATCGCCCTCGTCAGCGAAACCTTCCCACCCGAAATCAACGGCGTGGCCAACACCCTTGGGCGCTTGAGCGAAGGGTTGCGCCAGCGCGGCCATCAGGTTGAGCTGGTTCGCCCACGCCAGGCCGGCGATAACCACGCACAGCACAATCCACAGCTGGTGCTGTGCCGCGGTTGGGGCCTGCCGGGTTACCCAGGCTTGCAATGGGGCGAGGTGTCGATGCACACGCTGCTACGCCGCTGGCGCCGGCAGCGCCCGGACGTGCTCTACATCGCCACCGAGGGGCCGCTCGGGCTGAGCGCGCTGCGCGCTGCCCGGCGCCTGGGGCTGGCGGTGGTCAGTGGCTTCAACGCCAAATTCCCGCAGTACTCCGGCCACTACGGCCTGGGTTTGCTGAGCCGCTTGCTCACCCTCTACCTGCGCTGGTTCCACCGGCGCACGGCGGTCACCCTGGTGCCCAGCGCAAGCCAGCGCCTTGAGCTTGAGCGCCGCGGCTTCCAGCACCTGGGGTTGCTGGCCCGCGGGGTCGACGCCTGCCTGTTCAACCCGGCCCGGCGCAGCCAGGCTTTGCGCGAAAGCTGGGGGCTGGGTGCAGACGACATCGCCGTGCTGTACGTCGGGCGCTTGGCGGCAGAAAAGAACCTTCGCCTGCTACAGCCTTGCCTGCAGGCCTTGCAGCAAACCTATCCACAGAAACGCCTGCGCCTTGTTCTGGTGGGTGACGGCCCACAGCGCGCCGCCCTCCAGCAGCAGCTCCCCGAGGCGCTCTTCTGCGGCGCCCAGCGCGGCGAAATGTTGGCACAACACTACGCCAGTGGCGACCTGTTCCTGTTCCCCAGCACAAGCGAAACCTTCGGCAACGTAGTGCTCGAGGCCATGGCTTCGGGGTTGGCGGTGGTTGCCTGTGACCAGGCGGCAGCTGCGCAACATATCCGCCATGGCCACAACGGTGCGTTGGCCATGCCGGGCGACCAGCCCGCATTCATCGATGCCGCCTGCTGGCTGCTGGAGGAAGAGGAAACGCTGCGTCGCGTGCGCCTGAATGCGCGGCAGCATGCCAGCCGCCAGGGCTGGCCGGCGATTGTCGAGCAGTTCGAGGGGTATTTGCACGCAGCCCGGAACCAGGCTGCGACTTCACCTGCTTCGAGGCTGGGTGCTACGCGATCTGTGTAGGAGCGGCCTCGTCAGGCCAACGCTTTCTCGATGGCCTGCACCACCGCCGGGTCATCTGGCGCCGTGCGGGGAGAAAAACGCGCCAGCACTCGGCCGTCCTTGCCCACCAGAAACTTTTCGAAGTTCCAGGTAATGTCGCCGGGGAACTCGGCGCCCTCACCCGCCAGCAGGCGATACAGCGAATGGCGCTGCGCCCCGTTGACCTCCAGCTTGCCCGCCAGCGGGAAGCTCACCCCGTAGTTCAGGCTGCAGAAGTCCTGGATTTCCTTTTCACTGCCCGGCTCTTGCCCGGCAAACTGGTTGCACGGCAGGCCAAGCACATTGAAGCCCTTGTCCTTGTAAACCTGATAGAGGTTTTCCAGGGCCTTGTATTGCGGCGTGAGACCACACTTGGAAGCGACGTTGACCACCAGCACCACTTGGCCCTTGAACGGTGCGAGGGGCAGCTCCCCGCCGTTCAGCGCCTCCAGTTTCAGCTCGTGAAATGCACTCATGATGAACCCCCTCTCAGCTTCCGGGTTGCCGCGCAGGCAAATCGCGCCCACTAAAAAGGCGCCCGTTCAAACCGCCCACCTCCCGTAGGAAGGCAGATCGGCTTGCCCGAGCGCCTGGCGACTTTCTGAGCTTAGCGCAGAAAATCAGTGGTGATGGCCACCTTCACCGTGGATGTGACGGTGAGCGATTTCTTCGTCGCTGGCGTCACGCACGTTGACGACCTTGACCTTGAAGTTCAGACGCTGACCAGCCAGCGGGTGGTTGCCGTCAACGGTGATGTCGTCGCCGTCCACGTCGCGGATGGTCACGATCTGCATCTGGCCATCCGGCGCCGAAGCGTGGAACTGCATACCCACTTCCAGCTGGTCGACGCCTTCGAACAGGCTGCGGTTCAGGGTGCTGACCAGCTCGGCCAGGTATTCGCCGTAGGCGTCTTCCGGCTCGATGGCAACTTCCAGTTCGTCACCGGCTTGCTTGCCTTCCAGGGCTTTTTCCAGGCCTGGGATGATGTTGCCGGCACCGTGCAGGTAAACCAGCGGCGCGCCACCGGCGGAGCTGTCGATGGTCTCCCCGGCGTCGTTGGTCAGGGTATAGTCGATGGAGACAGCCTTGTTGGCGGCGATCAGCATGGGGCAAGACCTTTTGCAAAAGAATGTAGAGCGCACCAGTGTAACCAAGCCATCGCCCGATTGCGAACGCACTGGCGTGCAGCAACGGTCCATCAGTCGGATCATCGGCTTTCACCAAGACGAAGACGGCCACTGGGTAGCCGAGCTGTCCTGCGGCCACACCCAGCACCTGCGCCACCAACCGCCGTGGCAGGCACGCCCGTGGGTGCTCGACCCGGCCCAGCGCCTGCAGCGTATCGGCCAGCCGTTCGCATGTGGCTGGTGCGCACAAGGGGCCGATAGCGCTACCCTTGGCCGTTAATTTCTTGCACCGCTTATTTCGAGAAGCACGCATGCAGACATTTTTCATTGCGCCGACCGACTTTGGTGTCGGCCTGACGTCGATCAGCCTGGGCCTGGTGCGTACCCTGGAACGGGCCGGGCTGAAGGTGGGTTTCTTCAAGCCCATCGCCCAGCCCCACCCGGGCGACACCGGCCCCGAACGCTCCAGCGAACTGGTCGCCCGTACCCACGGCATCAAGCCCCCCGTGCCCATGAGCCTGGCCCAGGTCGTGCGCATGCTCGGCGATGGCCAACTGGACGAACTGCTGGAAGAAATCATCCGGCTTTACCAGCAAGCCTGCATCGGCAATGACGTGGTCGTGGTCGAAGGCATGGTGCCCACGCGCCACGCCAGCTATGCCGCGCGGGTCAACCTGCACCTGGCCAAGAGCCTGGATGCCGAGGTGATCCTGGTCTCGGCGCCGGAAAACGAAGTGCTCAGCGAGCTGTCCGGGCGGGTCGAACTGCAGGCGCAACTGTTCGGCGGCCCACGCGACCCGAAAGTACTGGGGGTGATCCTCAACAAGGTCCGCACCGACGAAAGCATGGCCGACTTCGCCACCCGCCTGCGCGAACACTCGCCGCTGCTGCGCGGCAATGACTTTCGCCTGCTGGGCTGCATCCCCTATCAACCCGAGCTGAACGCACCGCGCACCCGCGACGTGGCCGAGTTGCTTGGCGCCCAGGTGCTCAATGCCGGCGATTACGAACAACGGCGCATGAGCAAGATCATCATCTGTGCGCGCACCGTGGCCAATACCGTGCCACTGCTCACCTCCGGCACCTTGGTCGTCACACCGGGCGACCGCGACGATATCATCCTGGCCGTCAGCCTGGCTGCGATCAATGGCGTACCGCTGGCCGGCCTGTTGTTGACCAGTGACAGCAAACCGGACGCTCGCATCCTCGGGCTGTGCCGCGGCGCGCTGCAGGCGGGCCTGCCGATCCTGTCGGTCAGTACCGGTTCGTACGACACCGCCAACCAGCTCAATTCGCTCAACCGGGAAATCCCGGTGGACGACCGCGAACGCGCCGAGTTCATTACCGACTTTGTCGCCAGCCACCTCGACGCAGCCTGGCTGCACCAACGTTGCGGCACCCCGCGCGAGCTGCGCCTGTCGCCGGCGGTGTTCCGCTACCAGTTGATCCAGCGCGCGCAGCAGGCAAACAAGCGCATCGTTCTGCCAGAAGGTGCAGAGCCGCTGCTGGTGCAGGCAGCGGCCATCTGCCAGGCCCGTGGCATCGCCCGCTGCGTGCTGCTGGCCAAGCCCGAAGATGTCGACGCCGTCGCCCGCGCGCAGGGCATCACCCTGCCACCAGGCCTGGAAATACTGGACCCGGAGCTGATTCGCGGGCGCTATGTGGAGCCGATGGTGGAGCTGCGCAAAAGCAAGAACCTCAACGCGCCGATGGCCGAGCAGCAACTGGAGGACCCGGTGGTGATCGGCACCATGATGCTGGCCCTGGATGAGGTGGACGGCCTGGTGTCGGGGCTGGTGCATTCCACCGCCAACACCATCCGCCCTGCCCTGCAGTTGATCAAGACCGCGCCGGGGGCGAGCCTGGTATCGTCGGTATTCTTCATGCTGTTCCCCGAGCAGGTACTGGTGTACGGCGACTGCGTGATGAACCCTCACCCAAGCGCCGCCGAACTGGCGGAGATTGCCCGGCAAAGTGCCGAATCGGCGCAAGCCTTCGGCATCGCGCCACGGGTGGCGATGATCAGTTATTCAAGCGATTCGGCAAGCGATGAGGAAGTGGGGAAAGTGCGCGAGGCGACCCGCCTGGCGCAGGCCGCCACGCAAGGCTTGCTGATCGATGGGCCGCTGCAATACGACGCTGCAGCCAACCCGGCAATTGCCCGGGACTTGGCGCCCACCAGCCAGGTGGCCGGGCGCGCCACGGTCTTCGTATTCCCCGACCTGAACACCGGCAATACCACGCACAAGGCGGTGCAGCGCAGTGCCGACGGGGTCAGCCTGGGGCCAATGCTGCAGGGCCTGCGCAAGCCGGTGAACGATCTGCCACGCGGGGCGCAGGTGGACGATATCGTCCATACCATTGCCCTCACGGCGATTCAGGCCAGCGTAGGGCGCTGAAACAAACGGGGCCGCAACGCGGCCCCATGCCTATTCAGGGATACTGCTGCACCTGGCCCTGCTGCTGGTCATATTGCTGGCCTGGAATCGGCTTCAGGTTCACTTCGACACGGCGGTTCTGCGCACGGCCATTGGCATCGGCGTTGCTGGCGATCGGCTGGTCCGGGCCCATGCCACGTACCGACAGGCGCGAGCTGTCCACACCCTGCGAAGTCAGGTAGGTGCTGACGGCCTGCGCCCGGCGCTGGGACAGGTCCATGTTGTGCTGGCGGCTGCCGGTGCTGTCGGTGAAACCGACCACTTCGATGGTGTTCTGGTTGAACTGCTTGAACGAGCTGGCGAGGTTGTTCAGCGGCTGGTAGAAGCTTGGCGCGATGTTGGCCGAATCGGTGGCGAAGGTGATGTTGCCCGGCATGATCAGCTTGATCTGGTCACCCTGGCGCTGCACTTCCACACCGGTGTTTGCCATTTGCGCGCGCAGCTCGGCTTCCTGCTTGTCGGCATAGTAGCCATAACCGGCGGCGGCAGCGCCCACGGCGGCAGCGCCGATCAGGGCGCCCTTGCCACGGTTGTTGTGGTCGATGGCGGCACCGGCGATCGCACCGGCCAGCGCACCCAGGCCACCGTACTTGGCGGTCTTGCTCATCCCGGTAGAGCCCTGCGCCTGCCCCTGGTTGTCGTAAGGGTTCTGACTGGCACAGCCGGTCATCAGGGCAGCGGCAGTTGCGACGATAATCAGACGACGCATGGTGAACATGGACAAGCTCCTACTCAATTCATGAATGCGACAGATCGCAAATGCATCTATGCCAGCCTTGGAACGCACCGGCAACGAAAAATTCCATGAAAGCGCCTTCATGTGCCATCAGGCACGCACGAACGGGTTTTCGCGCATCTCGTCACCCAGCCGGGTATCAGGCCCATGGCCGGTGACCACGGTGGCCTCCTCGTCCAGCCGGTACAGCCGCTCCTTGATCGAGCGCACGATGGCCCGCTGGTCGCCACCCCACAAATCGGTGCGGCCAATACCCCGACGGAACAAGGTGTCACCTGCGATCAACAGCTTGGCGTCGGCGAACCAGAAGCTCATCGAGCCGGGCGTGTGCCCGGGTGTATGCAAGGCCACGCCGCAGCCGCACGCCAGTTCTTCGTCATCGGCCAGCCAGCGATCAGGCGACGGCACCGGGGTGTAGGGCACGCCGAACATCTGGCACTGCATCTCCAGGTTGTCCCACAGCGCCTGGTCGGCCTTGTGCAGATGCAGCGTGGCACCGGTCAGCGCTTTGAGCTTGCCCGAGGCGAGGAAATGATCGAAGTGGGCGTGGGTGTGGATGATGCTCACCAGCGTCAGGCCATGGGCCTGCAGGCGGGCCAGAATCTTGTCTGGATCACCGCCCGGGTCGACGACGATGGCCTTTTTGCTCAACGGGTCGCCGATGAGCGTGCAGTTGCACTGCAAAGGCCCGACAGGGAAGGTTTCGCGGATGAGCGCAGGCAGGGCTTGGGTCATGGTGTTCTCGCAGGTAAAGCCGGGGTTCTGCGCAAAGCCTGCCAGGAAAAGCCGGCAGGTGCACCCCAATCCCTACGGCAGAAACAACTTGAACAAGCCACCGCCCAGTGCACCGCCATTGGAGATCTCGATGCGCCCACGCACCCCGCCACTTTCATGCAGCGCCGCGATGCGTGCAGCAAAGTACAGCCCCAGGCCGGTGCTGCCGCTGGTCGAGTCGATACCCTGGGTATATTCCTCCTGGCGGTCGAGCATACGCTGTGGATAACCCGGGCCGTCATCGTTCACGCAAATGGCCAACTGGTTGTCCGCCTCCTCGATGCTGATCAACAAGGCATGCCCGGCAAAGCGGGTGGCATTGGTGATGACGTTGGCGATCACCGAGGCCACCAGCTCGCGGTCGAAGAAACCCAGCGGGTTATCCGTGTCGATGCGCCAGGTGGCGAGAATATCGTTGTGCTTGAGCACTTCCTCATGCGCCGCCAGCTGGGCCTCGATGAAATCGTCCAGTTCGTGGTAGTCCGGGCACACCGGCAGTTGGTTCACACCAAGCTTGTACAACCCCAGCAGCTGCACCAGCATGCCGTTGAGGTGACGAAACTCGTGCTCCATGATCCCTTGCTCGGCGCCGCCGCGCAGTTCCTCGGGCAGACGCTCCACCCACTGGCCGTGGCACTGGATCAACGCCGCCAGGGAGCTCTTGAGGTCGTGCACGGTGGAGGCGATCACCGTGGAAAAATCCAGCCCCTGATTGTCTTGATTCATGCGCCGAACACTCGGATGTGCAGTTTGCGGTAACGGTCATAGCGATTGTCGCTGGCAGGGATACCGGCCACGCTGGTCAAGGCGTCGCGGCATTCCTGCATGATCGCGGGCTGGGGGGTTTCACCACCAATGCGCAGCAGCGCCTGGGCGGTGTTCAGGGCGATGCTGATGTTCCTGGGCTGTAGACCCAGCGCCTTGCGGAACAGTTGCAACGCCTCGCCGAGCTGCCCTCCCTGGTAACTGCGCACACCCTGGCGATTGAGGGTGACCGCTTCGGTAATGGCGTTGAGCACACTCGGGTCGTCCGTCAGCTTGCCCACTTTTTCCATGACCTTGGGGTCATCGCCATAACTTTCCACACAGCTTTTCAGTACGCCGATGGCGGCGGCTTCCTGGCCCATCGCCTGCAACTGCGCGGCGACGGTGAGGGCCGAATCGACCGAGAAGAACTGGTTCATCTTGTCCAGGCGCAGAATGGCCTGATCGGTCAGCTTGGCAGCCGTCTCCGGGTCACCGGCCTGTTGCAGGCTGGCGGCCTTCATCATCCGCGCACGCACCTGCAAGCCTTGGTCTTCGGGGTTTTCCTTGGCCACTTCACTGAGCGTGGTGTTGATCTCGACGCGGGTACGGGCGTCCAGGCCAAAGCCTGCATTCTTGCTCATCAGCGCCTGCACCAGGCCCAGGTTGTTTTCCGGGTCTTTGTAGCGCGAACTCTGCCCTTGGTTCACCGCATGGCGGAAGGCCTTGGAAGCGCTTTCGAAGTCTTCGTTTTCCAACGCCAGCTTGCCCAGGGTCGACTGCCGCCGCACCGACAGTGGCGACAGGCGCACAGCCTCTTCCAGCAGGCTCTGCGCACGCTTGCTTTCGCCCTGGGCCACCAGCACTTCGGCCATGCCATCGTACAAGGATGGCATGATCGGGAAGGCTTTGAGCGCCTGCTCGTAGACGCCCTGGGCCTGGGCATTCTGGCCACGTTTGTGCATCAGGGCCCCCAGCGCCGCGTACACCCACGGTTGCGGGCGGCTGGCGAGAATGGCCTTGAGGAATTTCTCCAGCTCATCGAAGCGGTTGAGGTTGCGCAAGGCATCGGCCCGGTAGCGCAGGCACAGGGGTGCCAGGCGCGGGTCCCTTTTGCACAGCTCGGCGCATGCCGCCAGCACCTCGCCCGGGCGGTTGCGGTCCAGCGCCTGCAATATCGGCTTGAGCAGGGTTTTGCGCTGGAACAGCTTCTCGACCCGCTGGGCCAGCCCCACCCGGTTGAACGGCTTGGTCAGGTAGGCGTCGGGCTCGTGCTCGATGGCACTGAGAACGATGGCCTGGCTGCTCTCGGCGGTGACCATGATGAACACGCACTCATGGCTGATGTGCTTGTCGATGATCAGGTCTTCGAGTACCTGCTGGCCATTCTTCTTGCCATCGCCCAGGTGGAAGTCCTGCAGGATGAAGTCATAGCGCTTCTGCGCGCACATGCGCAGCGCCTGCTCGCCGCTGTCGGCGGTGTCGACGTCGCGCACACCCAACTCGCGCAACATGGACCGGGTCGACGTGCGAAAGTCGGTGAAATCGTCGACGATCAGAAAGCTCTTTTGCCCGTACTGCAGCATCAACACGACCTGCCCTGGAATGATTGAAAAATCGCGCGAGGCGATGCCACCGATCGCTGTATCGGCAGCTGGCCGGGAAAGATGAGCATCGAGCATTATCGGCCGCGAACATGGCCCGAGGCCATTACTTTAACGGGCGGTAGCCAGCACCGCCAGCACTACGCCAGCAACCCCAGTGACTTGGCCTTGGCCACCGCCTGGGTCCGCCGCTCCACGCCCAGCTTGCTGTTGATATGGCTGGCGTGGGTTTTGACCGTGTGCAAGGAAATGAACAAGCGCTCGCTGATCTGCTGGTTGGAGCAACCTTGGGCGATCAGTTCGAGGACTGCCAGCTCCCGCCCGCTCAGGGCCTCGCTGCTACCGCATGGGGCGCTTGGCAACGCTGGCAAATGCCCCAGCAGGTCGACCTGCACCGGGCAGCCGGCCCTGGCCAGCAACTGCTCTTGCAGCCACTGCGGGTGCCGTTGCAGCAACGGCTGGAACGGTTGCAGCACGCCCCCGCGTGCGGCCTCCAGCAAGCCGGGCAACAACTGCGCGGCCTGGCCATCGCGGCCTTCGTCCAGCAACAGCAGCATCCACTGGCTGAGCGCGCTGACGGTGAGCATCATGCCGCCGCTGGCCTGGCCGCGCTCGACCAGCCCGGCCAGGCGCTCGAGCGCCTCTGTGCGGCGTGACAGCACACGTTCGAGCAGCGCCTGCTGCAGGGCGATATGCACCGGCAGCAGCGGGTGAAACTCTGGCGCCGCCGCCGGCTGCTCACCGCCATAGGTCTGGCCCAGGCGCAGCAACCAGGACTCGGCCAGGTCGACGCGCCCCTGGGCCAGCCACAGCTCGCATTTGACCAGGGTGATCATGGCCAGGTAGTAAACCGGCGGCACATCCCAGATATGCATCAGCCGTTCCGCCTCGGCCAGTTCGGCAAAGGCCTCGGCGAACTGCCCGTCGCGCCCATCAAGGGTGGCAATCACGCAGTGGCCAATAAGCACGCTCATGTCGCGGCAGGCACGTGCCTCGCCCAACCCCGCGCGCAAGCGTGCACGGCCCTGGGCCGGTTGCAGGCGCGAGACCAGCAGGTAGCCTTCATACAGCGTCAGGCGGGCGCGCACCGCATACAGCCGCTGCGCCGAGAGCCCTTGCAGACGCTGCAGCCCCTGGCGCACTTCATCCAGTGCGCGCAGCACCTCGCCACGGGCGTGCAACACCCGCGCCCGATCATAATGCGCCAACGCCTCGAACAACGGGTTGCCGACCCGCTGGGCCAGCTCCAGCGCCTCACGGTTCCAGCCACGGGCGCGCCAGAAGTCGCCATCGGCAATCGCCAGGTTGGACAACGTCGACAAACAGACCAGGCGCTGCCCATAGCGCTTGCCGGGCAGGCTCTGCAGGGCTTCGCCACAATAGGCCAGGGTGCGCTCACGATCACCGCGGCCACGGGCGATGACACCGCTCAGTGCCAGCCACTGGGCCAGCATGGACTTTTGCGCGGTCGCCGAAGGTGCAGGCAGGAAGCGGCTGAGGTGGCCTGCCAGTTCTTCAGCCGCGTCCAGCTGGCAGGCCAGGCCCAGCGCCCAGCTGTACAGCACGATCAGCCGCGGGGTACTGATCAGCAGGCTGTCGGGCAGGTCCATCTTCCAGCGCAGCAGCATGCCGACATTCTGTTCGGCCAGCAGTTGTTCCTCGGACAGGCTCTGTACCAGATCGGCAGCGACGTCGAGGTGGCCGGCACGCAGGGCCTGCTCCACAGCTTCATCCAGCAACCCCTGGCGCTCGAACCAGCGGCAGGCACGCAGGTGCAGGTCGGCCAGTGGCTCACTGGCCTGGCGGCTGCGCAGCAGGTCGGAGAACAGGTGGTGGTAGCGGAACCAGTGGCCATGCTCGTCCAGCGGTACCAGGAACACCTGGTGTGCCTGCAAGAAGCGCAGGATCGCGGCGCTGTCGTCGCGCCCCCGCAACGCATCGCACAGCGGGGCGCAGAAGCGCTCCTGGCAGGCGGTTTCATCGAGGAAGGCCTGCACGTCGGCAGGCAGCATGTCGATGACCTCTTCGAGCAGATAGTCGCGGATCAGGCCCTCGCCCCCGTGCAGGGCCTGTGGCAAGCCCTGCTCGTCGGCGCTCTCGCTGACCGCCAGTTGCCAGAAGCGCAACCCTGCCACCCACCCGTCGCTGCGCTGGATCAGGTTGTCCAGCGCCTGGCCTCGCAAGCCGTTGGGCTGGCGACCGATCACCGCCAGCGCTTCTTCGGCGGTCAGCCGCAGCTCCTGTTCGTTGAGCTCCACCAACTGCCGTGACAGGCGCAGACGTGCCAGGTGCCAGTCCGGCCGTTGCCGGCTGGTAACCAGCAACACCAGGCCCGGCGGCAGGTGGTTGAGGAAAAACTGCAGGCAGCGGTCGAGCACCGGCCCCTGGGCCAGGTGATAGTCGTCGAGCACCAGCAGCAACGGCGTATCGGCACGCAGGTACTGCGCCAGCTCGTCGAGCAGGCCATCGAGCCACTCCTCGAAGGCGAATGGCTGATGGCGCTGGCGCATTTTCAACAGGCCCATGGCCTGGCCGCCCAAGGCCGGGCAGTACTGCTGCAGGCCTTCGAGCAGCCGCTCGAGAAAGCGCCCAGGGTCGGCATCGCGCTGGCTCAGGCCCAGCCAGAGGCTGCGCCAGTGATCGGGCAGCGACTCGCAGAACTCGATGGCCAGCGAGCTCTTGCCGAAGCCGGCCGGCGCATTGACCAGCAGCAAGCGGCCACCAAGGCCGGCGTACAAGCGCTGGCACAAACGCGGGCGCGGCACGTGCCCGTCCGGCAATGGCGGCCGGAAGAAACGCCCGTCCAGCAGGCCCAAGGCCTGAGTCGCGAATCCATGCGTGCGGGACAGTTCTGTCATGGCCGGCTCGTTCTGGTTGGAAGACTACGGCGATATGGATGCCTGCGAGACTAGCCGGTAACGCTACGCATTTGAAGATGATGGAAACAATTGCCATAGAAAAGACTGCGACAAAAAGCGACATGGCTGATGGACACGGGGGTGGGCGGCGGGTTTGGGCAGGTATTCAGCGGACTTATCGCCCGTTCAGGCTTGCACGCCGAGGGCATAGAGCGGCCAATGAAAACGCCCCGGTAAACCGGTAATGCTGCTCCCTCAAGCAACTGGGGCCGCATTGCGGCCCATCGCAGGCAAGGCAGCCACAGGGATCGCATCAGGGCTGACAGGTGTTTGCCACAAGGTATGCAGCGCCTGTTAGAGCGAGCGCCGCCCGCGCGGCGCATCGCGAGCTGCGCTCGCTCCTACGTTTGTTTCGGGCCAATTATGCCTGTGGGATTTGTGCGCGAACGCCTTGGCGCATGCCTCATTATCACGTCGTACGAACAAGGCGGTCGCGCGCATCTGGCACAGGGGTTACTGGCCCGAAACAAACGTAGGAGCGAGCGCAGCTCGCGATTGCGCCGCGCGGGCGGCGCTCGATCTCACAGGCGCTGAAGATGCTCCGGCTACCCTTGCCAGGAACCATAGAATCTCCCACAGGTACAGCGCAGGCCTCAAGAACTGCACGGTCCTGGTAGGAGCGGCCTCGTGTCGCGATGGGCTGCGCAGCAGCCCCAATCAGTGTGACATCACACACAAGTGAACAACATTACGGTAAACCGACGCTTGAATGCGTTCTGCTCAGCGAATGCCGGACTGACGCAGTGCCGCCGGTTGGAAGTCGGCCTTGCTGGCACTGAAGCCGAAGTCATAAGCACGCTTCTCTTCGTTCTTCATACCTAGCGCCAGGTAACGACCAGACTGCAGGTCGTAGATGGCCTCCAGGGTGTACCACGGTACCTCGACATTGTAGTAAGGCTGGGCGTGCGCCTCGGACACGCGCCACAGCTGGCCACGGCCATCGTACTGGTCGATCACTGCGGCCTGCCAGGTGTCTTCGTCGATGTAGAAGTCACGCTTGGCGTAGATATGCCGCTGCCCCGGCTTCAGTGTGGCGACCACATGCCAGACACGGCGCAGCTCATAACGGGTCAGGTCCTGGTTGATGTGCCCGGCCTTGATGATGTCGGTGTACTTGAGCTTGGGGTCATCGAGCTTGAAGGCGTTGGAGGCGATGTACAGCTCCTTCTTGCCCTCCAGCTTCCAGTCATAGCGGTCTGGCGCGCCGTTGTACATGTCCAGGTTGTCCGACGTGCGCAGGCCATCGGCGGCGGTACCCGGGCCGTCGTACGACACCTGTGGCGCCTGGCGCACTCGGCGCTGGCCGGCGTTGTAGATCCAGGCCTTGCGCGGATCCTTGACCTGGTCGAGGGTTTCGTGCACCAGCAGTACGGTACCGGCCAGACGCGCCGGGGCGGTAACTTCCTGCTTGAAGTAGAACAGGATGTTGCCCGGGTTGTTCGGGTCGTAATCCTTCATCTTGTCGCGGAAGACGAACTGGTCAGAAAAGTACACGGGGTTGAAGGAGCCGTTCTGTTGCGGCGTGGCCTGGGTAACCAGGCGGCTGACGCTGCCACCCCGGTAGCGGGTGATGTGGTTCCAGATCACCTCCAGGCCGTTTTTCGGAATGGGGAACGGTATCGCGGTGCGGAAGTTGCTCAGGCCGTTGCCGCCTTCCACAAGGGTAGTCTTGGTGGCGTTCTCCTTGATGGCGGCGAACACGTCGGCAGGCACGGTGGAACCGCGGTGGGTCTTGAATACCGGGATCTTGAAGGTGTCCGGGTAACGCTTGAGCATGGCCATCTGGCCTGGCGAGAGCTTGTCCTTGTACTGCTCGGCGTTTTGCGCAGTGATGGTGAACAGTGGCTTCTCACTGCCGTACGGGTCGGACAGGAAGCCTTTGCCATCGACGCTGCCTGCGGTTTTCGACAAGGGCTGCCATGGGCCGATCGAACCATCGGCGTTACCGGCCTTTTCGGCGCCCATCGGGGTCAGCGTGCTACCCAGCTTGGCCGCCTCGTCGGCGGATACCGCAGCCATGACGCTGGTCGCCAGCAGGGACAGGCCCAGCACACCGGCTTGCAGCAGACTTCTGGTCTTGTTCATGTCGTGTTGTCCTGGATCTGTGGGCTTAGAAATTCACGCCGAAGCTGAGGGCGACGAAGTCGCGGTCATCCACGGTGCTGTACTTGCCGTCGAAGAAGTTGGTGTACGACAGACTCGCCGTGTAGGTGTTCTGGTACTCCGCGTCCAGGCCCAGGCTGACTGCCTTGCGGCCTTCCTCGAAGTTGCCGCCAGGGCCTGGCGAATAGCCCGACACGTCGTGCGACCAGGCCACGCTCGGTTTCAGGTTGACCCCGGCGAACACGTCGTTGTAGTCCCAGATCACGCGGGCGCGGTAGCCCCACGAAGTGCTGGTGGTGTAGCCGTCGTTCTCGCACTTGCGGTTCAGGTTGGCGGTGGAGGCACCCGCACCCGCGCCGGCGATGGTGCTGCTGTTGAGTGCCTGGCAGGTATCTGCGCCGCCGGTGGCGGGCAGCGGTCCTGGGCCGAATACCGGGTCACGGCCGTAACGGGTATCGTGCGCGTTCTCCAGGCCACCGACGTGGGTCACACCCAGCTCGCCGACCACGGTCATGCGGCTGGCGCCCATCACCTGGTCGAAGAAGTGCGTGAGGGTCGTCTGGAACTGAGTGATCTCCTTGCGACGGTAGCCATGCAGGTCCTGGCCAGGGGTGCCTGTCAGCAGCGAGGCGTTGCTCAATGCGCCACCAATCGGGCGAACCCCGGCAAACAGGATGTCCGTGGTATTGAGCTGCACCGGTGCGTTGGGCCGGTAGCTGATTTCGCCGCTCCAGGCGGTGCCAGTGGGCAATGTGGTGGAGAAGCTCAAGCCATACAGGCGAATGTCTTCCGGGTATTCGACGAAGTACTCGGAATTGCCGGCCACGATCAGCGGCGCCAGCGCCCGCAGTTGCGCAGGCAGCGCGCTGAGCCCTGCAAATACCGAAGGTGCGGCCCCTGTGGCGCTGAAGATTGGCGCACGGCTGTGGTAGTTCATGAAGTAGGCACCGAACTCGGTGTCCAGCGGCTCGAACATGTAGCGCATGGCCACACCGAACTGCCCGCTGTCACGCGCATCGCGGTCGGCACCACGGCGCACCATCACGCCCTCTTCGTTGATGTTCACGCCGCGCGTGGCAAGAAACTGCTGGGCGGCGCCCGGTACCGTGCGGCTGCTGTTGAGCACGCGCAGGTTGTCGGTACAGCCATCGGCGATGATGTCGGGTTGCGAGAAGAACGTGCCGCAGTTGTCGACGACCGTCTGGTCCCACTCCAGCTGATAGAAGGCCTCGGCCGACAGGTTGTCGGTCAGGCTCTGGGAGATGTAGAACATGTTGACCGGAATCAGGCCTTCCTTGATCTCGGCACCCGGGCGGCGGAACGCCGACACGTCGATGGGGTTGATCGCGTTGATGCCGCCACCGATGAAGGTACTTTCGCCCCAGCTGACCACCTGCTTGCCGAGGCGAACCGAGCCCGGCTGATCACCGATCGAGTAGTTGTGGTAGACGAAGGCGTCGAGCAGTTCGGCGCCGGACGACTTGGCCCCTTCCTTGCGGTTGGAATCGCTGATGTCCTTGAATTCGCGACCTTCGTCCTTCAGCTCGAAGTCATACCAGTACTTGCCGCGCACGAATACGCCGGTATCACCGTACTTGAGCTCCAGGTCGTGGATACCCTTGAAGATCTTGGAGAAGGTTTCGCCCTTCTTGAAGTTCAGGTGACCGTCGTCGGAGGTCTGCGACAGGCCCTTGCCGCCGTTGTTCACCCCGATCAGGTTCCGGTTGGGGTTGGCGGTCGACCAGCTGGCGCCAATGGAGAGCGACGAGTCGAACTGGCCTTCGATTTCACCGATGTTGAAACTGACAGCGAAAGCAGGACTTGCGAGCGTGGAAGCGATGCTGACGGCCAAGGGCAGCTTGGCCCGGCGCCAGAACGGATTTGCAGATTTCATCGACGCTACTCCATGTACTTTATTGTTATGGCAGTGAGTCCTTTCAAGAACGGCCGAGTGACCGGTTTGCAGGCTTGCGCCTGCGGCGGCACGGCTAGCGCGTGACGCCCTGCCCCATTCCTGAAAATCCCCTGGCCCCGACTATAGCCAGCAAGGCACAGGCGCTTGATCCCTCTAAAGTGTGATTTGCGCTCCGTGCCAACCACTCGTTGGGTTTTTTCCTTGATCGCGTGCTGGCAGTGCTCAAGGATGGCGCATTTTTACCATTTGGCAAGGCGCCAGCCGCTCTAGAACGCGGGTCGCGTTCTGTCGCACGCGACCCGCCCCAGGTTTACAGGGTGGACAGGAAGGCGCTGTTGCTGGCCTGCCACTGCACGATGTCCTGGCGTATGCGCTTCTTGTCCAGCTTGCCGACACTGGTCTTGGGAATTTCAGTAACAACGGCGATCTGGCTGGGAATCGCCCATTTGTTGATATGGCCTTGCTCGACGAACGGCTTGAGGTGGTCCTTCAGCGCTTTCGCATCGATCGCCATGCCCTCGCGCACCACCAGCAGGGCAAACGGGCGCTCGCCCCACTGCGGGTCGGCCACCCCCACCACCGCGACTTCGCGCACGGCCGGGTGGCGGCTGACCAGGTCTTCCAGGTCTAGTGACGACACCCACTCGCCACCGGTCTTGATCACATCCTTGATACGGTCGCGTATGTCGATGTAACCCATGTTGTCGAGGGTGGCGACGTCGCCGGTGTGCAGCCAGCCGCCCAGCCACAGCTCTTCGCTCTTTTCCGGCTCCTTGAAATAACCCTGGGTCAGCCACGGTGCACGCAGCACCAGCTCGCCCTGGGTTTCGCCATCGGCGGGCAGGAAGTTGCCGTCGCCGTCGACAATCGCCGCCTCCACCAACGGTACCGGCACCCCGGCCTTGATACGGTAGGTGACGCGCTCATCCTCACTGCCGGCCTGCAACTCGTCGTTCAGGTGCGCGGCGGATATCAGCGGGCAGGTCTCGGACATGCCGTACGCTGCGGTCAGCTGGATGCCGCGGGCCAGCGCCGCCTGGTACAGCGACCGGTTCAGCGAGCTGCCGCCGATGATGATTTTCCAGCCGCCGAAGTCCTGGCCTTGGGCAGTCGGGCAATTGAGCAGCATCTGCAGGATGGTCGGCACACAGTGGGAGAAGGTGACGTTCTCTTCACGCCACAGCCTGATCAGCATCTCGGGCTCGTAACGACCGGGATACACCTGCTTCATGCCGAGCATGGTGGCCGCGTAGGGAATGCCCCAGGCATGCACGTGGAACATCGGCGTGATCGGCATGTAGACGTCATCGCTGCCCAGCAGGCGCACGCTGTCGATACTGCCGGTGACCGAAGCCTCGGCCAGGGTGTGCAGCACCAGCTGCCGATGGGTGAAGTACACGCCCTTGGGGTTGCCGGTGGTGCCAGTGGTGTAGAACGTGGTCGCCACCGAGTTCTCGTCGAAGTCGGGGAAGTCGTAGCTCGGGCTGGCAGCGGCGAGCAGTTGTTCGTACTCACCCACCAGCCCGGGCAGTTCGGCGGCCTGGGCCGGGCCATCGGTCAGCAGCACGGTCTTGTCGACAGTGGTCAACTGCCCGGCGATGGCCTGGTACAGGCCGACAAAGTCACTGTTGACCAGCACCACCCGGTCTTCGGCGTGGTTCATGGTGTAGAGGATCTGCTCGGGTGACAGGCGCACGTTGATGGTATGCACCACGGCGCCGATCATCGGGATGGCAAACATGCATTCCAGGTAGCGGTGGCTGTCCCAGTCCATGACCGCCACGGTGTCACCGGCCTTGACCCCGGCCTCGGTCAGCACGTTGGCCAGCCGGGCGATACGCTCGTTGAGCTGTGGGTAGGTCAGCCGCATCTGGTCGCGGTAGACGATTTCGCGGGTCTTCTCGTAGCGGCTGCCAGACATCAGCAGGCGCTTGATCAGTAATGGATAGGCATAGGCGCCCTCGGCGGGCTTGATGATGCGGGTCTGCAACATGGATATCCCTTTTCTTGGAAGCGGGCCGGAAAAGTCGGTGGGGAGCTGATCTGGGGAGTTACTGTAGTTCGCCAATGTGACGGCCAAATCAGCCGAAGGAATGATTTGCCTGGCCAAGGTATGAGCCGCAAGGCGTTGACGGGCGGCGAGGTTGAGCTGGACACTGCGCCGGGAGCCCACCACAAACCCGCCCCTGCCCAGGAGATGTTCATGCCCAGCCCGCGTCGCGCCGTGTTTCTCGACCACCAGTCCCTGGACCTCGGCGACCTGGATCTGTCGCCCCTGCAGCAGCAGTTCGACCAGTTCGAGCTGTTCGCCGCCACCGCCCCGGAACAGGTCGCCGAGCGCCTGCAGGGCGCGGTAGCGGTGGTCAGCAACAAGGTTGTGCTCGACGCCGCCGTGCTGGCCGCCAATCCGCAATTGAAGCTGATTCTGGTGGCCGCCACCGGCACCAACAACGTCGACCTGGCCGCCGCCCGCGCCCAGGGCATCACGGTGTGCAACTGCCAGGGCTACGGCACGCCGTCTGTCGCCCAGCACACCCTCGCGCTGCTGCTGGCGCTGGCCACGCGGCTGTGCGACTACCACCAGGCGGTGGCAGAGGGGCAATGGGCCAAGGCCAACCAGTTCTGCCTGCTGGATTTCCCGATTGTCGAACTGCAGGGCAAAACCCTTGGCCTGCTTGGCCACGGTGAGTTGGGCGGCGCGGTGGCGCGGCTGGCCGAAGCGTTCGGCATGCGCGTACTGAGCGGGCTGATCCCCGGCCGCCCGCAGCGCGCCGACCGGCTGCCGCTGGAGGCGTTGTTGCCGCAGGTTGACGCGCTGACCCTGCACTGCCCCTTGAATGAGCACACCCGGCACATGCTGGGGGCGCGCGAGCTGGCCCTGCTCAAGCCTGGGGCGCTGGTGGTGAACACCGCGCGCGGCGGCCTGATCGATGAGCAGGCCCTGGCCGATGCGCTGCGCAGTGGCCACCTGGGCGGCGCTGCCACCGACGTATTGAGCGTGGAGCCGCCAGTCAACGGCAACCCGCTGCTCGAAGCCGGTATCCCGCGCCTGATCATCACCCCACACAGCGCCTGGGGCGCGGTGGAGGCGCGCCAGCGTATCGTCGGCCAGCTCAGCGAGAACGCCCAGGCCTTTTTCGCCGGGCAGCCACGCCGCGTGGTCAGCTGAGCCAGGCGCCGGGCTCTGCTACACTGCGCCACTTTTTTCCAGGAGGCGTCGTTCATGGACCCGCGCAGTGAAGTATTGCTCCGCCAGGCGGAGCTGTTCCAGGGCCCGCTGCTGCTCGCAGGCGCCCCCGCCGACGGCTTGCTCGGGCAGTTGCCCGAAGCCCGCGCCTGGTCGTGGCACGCCGGCGACCAGGCCGTGCTCGAAGGCCGCTTTGCGGGCCGCAGCCAGTATGGCGTAGAGCCCCCGGCGGGCGCGTTCGACAGCGCCGTGCTGTTCCTGCCCAAATCCCGCGAATTGGCCGCCTACCTGCTCAACGCCCTGGCTTCCCGCCTGGCGGGTCGCGCGCTGTACCTGGTCGGTGAAAAACGCGGTGGCATCGAGGGCGCGGCCAAGCTGTTGCAGGCTTTCGGCAAGCCGCGCAAGCTTGACAGCGCGCGGCATTGCCAGCTGTGGCAGGTGACGGTCGACCAGGCCCCGCAGGCGACACCGCTGCAGAGCCTGGCCCAGCGCTTCGAACTGGCCCTGGAAGACGGCCCGCTGCAAGTGGTCAGCCTGCCCGGTGTGTTCAGCCACGGCCGCCTGGACCGCGGCACTGCGCTGCTGCTCAAGCACCTGGACAACCTGCCCAGCGGCCACATGCTGGACTTCGGTTGCGGTGCCGGGGTGCTGGGGGCCACGGTCAAGCGCCGTTACCCGCACAACCGGGTGACGTTGCTGGACGTGGATGCCTTCGCCGTGGCTGCCAGCCGTCTGACCCTGGCTGCAAACGGCCTGGAAGGTGAGGTGATCAGCGGTGATGGCATTGATGCAGCACCGCTCGACCTGAGCCTGATTCTCAGCAACCCGCCGTTCCATACCGGGGTGCACACCAATTACCAGGCCTCGGAAAACTTGCTGAGAAAATTAGCGGTTCATCTGCGAAAAGGGGGCGAAATGCGCTTGGTTGCCAATAGCTTCCTGCGCTACCAGCCGCTGATAGAAGGGGCGCTGGGCAACTGCCAGATACGCGACGAGGCGGAAGGCTTCCGAATCTACCAGGCCGTGCATGGCTGAAAACAGCGCTTGCCGAAAGCGTTTTGCCAAGGCAGAATCCGCTCCGTCCTAGGGGAGTAGTCTCCCGCGAGCCCACCGCTCGCCCGGTACGCGTCAACATACTTGGTCCACAGACCATGGCGCGTGCGACCCCCATGCCCACGTGCATGGAGAGATCCGCATAGACGGATCCGGGGTTTGACAAGACCTATGACACGCACACCTTACCCGGGGCGGGAAGGCTGTACGTGTCATAGCCGTGTCGACCCGCCCCCCGTAGGAATCCTGATGCTGGAATCTCTGTTGGTCCCCACCGCCATCGTTGCGCTCGCCGAAATCGGCGACAAGACGCAGCTGCTCGCACTCATTCTCGCCGCGCGCTTCCGCAAGCCATGGCCGATCATTGCCGGTATCATCGCCGCCACCCTGGCCAACCATGCCGCAGCCGGTGCCGTAGGGGCGTGGGTCGGTAGCTTCTTCAGCGATTCGGCCCTGCACTGGATCCTGGCCGCGAGCTTCACCGCCACGGCGCTCTGGACCCTGGTACCGGACAAAATGGACGATGACGAGAACCCGGCGCGCCGCTTCGGCCCGTTCCTGACCACGCTGATTGCGTTCTTCCTCGCCGAAATCGGTGACAAGACCCAGGTCGCGACCGTAATGCTGGCGGCCCAATACCCGCACCTGATCATGGTCATCATCGGCACCACGCTGGGCATGCTGATTGCCAACGTACCCGTGGTGCTGGCGGGCAACTTTGCAGCCGACAAGCTGCCGCTGACGCTGATCCGTCGCCTGGCGGCCGCGGCGTTCTTCGTACTGGCGATCGTGGCCGTGTACTCGGCGATGAAGGCCAGTGGCTGGGTCGGGTAACCGGAAAACACGGGGGCGCCGTGCGCCCCCACGCTTCAAGCGATCATGGCTTGGCCGCGGCCTGATACAGCGGCATCACCTTGGGAATGGCCGCCTGCAGCGAGGCAATGCGGCTGGAGGATGCCGGGTGAGTGCTCATGAACTCGGGCGGGGCGCCTTCGGACGCCTTGCTCATCTTGTTCCACAAGGTGATTGCGGCGTTCGGGTCGTAGCCGGCACGGGCCGACAACTCCAGGCCGATCAGGTCGGCTTCGTTTTCGTTGGCCCGGCTGTTGGGCAGGGTCATGGCGTAGTTCACCACGGTGTCGGCAATGGCCATGCTGTTCTGGCCCAGGCCAAAGATGGCACCCGCCCCCTGGCGCGCCATTTCCACACCATAGGCCTTGGACATCGCCTCGCGGCTGTGCTCACGCAGGGCGTGGGCGATTTCGTGACCGACAACGGCGGCAATTTCCGCATCGGTGAGCTTGAGCTGGTCGATCAGGCCGGTATACACGATGATCTTGCCGCCAGGGCCGCAGTTGGCGTTCAGTTCGTCGCTCTTGATCACGTTGACTTGCCAGTCCCACTGCGCGGAATCCGGGCGGAACTTGGGGGCCTGGGCAATCAGCCGGCTGGCGATGGCCTGCACCCGCTTGGCATCGGCACTGGACTTGTCGAGCACCCCCTTGCTGGAGGCTTCACCGAGGGTCTGCTGGTACGACTGGGCGTACATCTGGTTGACTTCATCGGTGGAGAGCATGCTGAACATGTACTGCTGGCGCTCGACGCCGACAGCACCGCCACTGGTGGTATTCACCGCCTGGCAGCCGCCCAGCACGATGCCAGCACTCAACAGGCTGACGACAAAAGACTTACGCATGAAAACACTCCCTTTTTGCATGCGCCGTATCCTAGGCCGACTCGCCGGTAGCCGCCATAGCCGCAGGGAAGATTTTCATCACCAGCACCGGCCACCCATCAAAGCGGGGTAAGACACTCCGGCGCATCCAGCTTCGGGTCGTTGACGAAATTCGCCAAGGCCCTTTCGCGCAGTGGCGCAGGCGGGCTGGCCAGCAGTTCGTGCAAGCGGGTAACCGGCGTATCCGGATCGAGCCAGGCAGCCTGGCCCGCATCGTCGAGGATCAGCGGCCGGCGCTGGTTCAGGGCCGCCTGGGTCACCACCGCGCAACTCAGCCACACCTGGTCCTGCACGGGGTAGGCTTCCCATATGGCCGCAAAGTACAACGAGGCGCCCTCCCCCGGCGTCAGCCAATAAGGACGCTTGCGTACCGTGCCCCGCCACTCGTAAAAGCCGTTGGCCGGCATCAGGCAGCGGCGCTGGCGAAACGCCTCACGGAACATCGGTTGCTCGGCCAGGGTTTCGGCGCGGGCATGAGCGGGGGTGCGGGACAGGTCGGTGAGCCACGCCGGGGTCAGCCCCCAACGCGCCATGGCCAGTTGCTGCTGGCCGTCAAGCTGGCGCTGGATCAGCACCGATGCCCCAGGTGCAATATTCCATTGGGCCGGCTGGCCCGCGGGGAACCCCGGCAGGCTGGCAAGGGCCTGGGGCCAGCGAAACAGGGCGTAACGTCCACACATGAGCGAATTCAGAACCTAGCAGATCAAGGTACCGGGGATACTCTCCGGTTCGTCGCCAAACAGTGGCTGGGCTTCATTGTACGCATCGATCAGCTGCCGTGCGTACTCGGCCTGCTCATCGGCGACCGCAAGCCCTAGCAACCCTTGCATGGGCAGCTCGCCGACTGCACCGATCAGGTCACGGCCCACCACCTGCACCGCGATGCCTTCACTGGCGAGCATCCCGGCCAGCATTTCGGCTTCAAGCAGGTTCTCCGGTTCGTAGATCCGCCGCATCATTCGTTCTCGCCGTAGACATCCAGCATCCATTCCTCGCCATGCACCTGCAGCACGAAACGAATCGGCCTGCAGCACACCTGGCAGTCCTCGATGTACTCCTGATCGCCACCGGACAGGTCCACCGTGGTTTCGACCTCTTCGCCGCAATAAGGGCAATCGTAGAACGCAGTTTCGAGCATCGCGGCCTCCGGGGTGACTTATGCGTATAATTGTCGGTCTGTTTACGGGGCCCGTGTGCGTCCGAGCCGTTTTTCGGAGCCTGCCCCTGTTTATTACCCTAGCCGTTTCCAACAAGAGAGCATGATGGGCGAATTCGATGCCATCCGACCCTACGACGACGCTGAGGTACCTGCGGTTCTGGCCCGCCTGCTCAGCGACCCGGCATTCCTCGATATCCTCACCCACTTCCGCTTCCCGCGGGCAGCCGGGGCTTTCGGCTGGCTGCTCAAACCGCTGATCGCCCGCCGCCTGCGCAAGGAATTCGCCGGTGTGACCTGCGTTTCCACCCTGCAGGACAAGGTCGAGTACTACGTTGACCAGACCATCGACCGCGCCACCGACGGCGTCACCTATTCCGGTGTGGAGCAGTTGAAGGCAGGTACGGCCTACCTGTTCCTGGCCAACCACCGCGACATCGTGATGGACCCGGCCTTCGTCAACTATGCGGTGTACCACGCCGGCCTGCCCACGCCGCGCATCGCCATTGGCGACAACCTGCTGCAAAAGCCGTTCGTCAGCGACATGATGCGCCTGAACAAGAGTTTCATCGTGCACCGTTCGATCAGCGGGCTCCGTGAAAAGCTGGCGGCTTATCAGCTGCTCTCGGCCTACATCAACCACTCGATCCGCAACGACGCCACCTCGATCTGGATCGCCCAGGCCGAGGGCCGCGCCAAGGACGGTGACGACCGCACCGACTCGGCGATCCTCAAGATGTTCCACATGAGCCGCAAGGACGAGGCGTTTGGCGCCGTCATCCAGAGCCTGAACCTGACGCCGGTGTCGATCAGCTACGAGTACGACCCGTGCGACCAGGCCAAAGCCCGCGAGCTGTATATCCGCGCTACCACTGGCAGCTACCAGAAGGCCCCAGGGGAGGACGACAACAGCATCGCCAAGGGCATCACCGGCTACAAGGGCCGGGTGCACATCAACTTCGCGCCACCGGTGACCGAGTACTACGAGGATACCAAGCAGCTGGCCGCGGAGATCGACCGCCAGATCCTGGCTGGCTACCGGTTGTTCCCGGTGCATTACCTGGCCTACGCAATGTGGGAGGGTAAGGACGAAGCCCTGCAGGTACCTGGCGCCGAACAGATGTTCCCGGCCGACGAACTGGCCAAGGCCAAGGAAGAATGGCAACGTCGGCTGGCGGCCTGCCCTGAAGAGCAGCGGCCGTACCTGGTATTGCAGTATGCGACACCGGTGCGCAACCAGTACCAGGTCAGGCAGCAGGCGCCGGTTGCCTGACCGATTGCGGGGCTGCCTTGCAGCCCCGCAATCTCAAACCCAGGTGCTGAACCAGGACAGCAGCAGCGCCATGGCCAGGCAAGCGAAGCCCAGAATGTAGAAGTACTTGGGCACGCGCAGGTCGAAGGCATCCACTACCCCCTCCTCAAGCGCCAGGCTCTCGCGGGTTTCGGCCGCGCGCCGCCTAGCGCTTTGCAGCAGCAACCCGCCCGGGCAGGTCAGCAGCAGCGCCAGCACATTGATCAACTTGGTGGGATGGGCGGCCAGAAAACCCCAAAGCACTTGCAAGGACATCACGCAACCTCGGTGTAAGCGACGGCAAAGGCCCGCATTCTACGCAAATCACCCTCCGCTGCCCGGCATTGGCGACAAACTGTCATTTAATTTCATCTGTCATCGGCTCGTCATCTGGGCAGGCCACCCTGTCGACCTTCCCATGAGCCGGAGCTACTTCATGCTGCACGCCGAAAACCAGGACCGCCTTTACCTCGTTGCCCAAAGCGAGGAGCAACAGGCGCTGATCGATGGTTTTGCCATCAATGTGCAAGACCGCCAGTGGCTGGTCTACTGCGCGCTGGGCGGGCATGTGCATGCAGACCTGCCGGAGGTGGACGCCGGCACTGGCTTCAGCCTGCTGGATTTCCACATAGAGGCGGCGTGAACCTGCGCCGGCCAGCGCACCCGCAAGCGCTGGCGAGGCACAAAAAACCCGCTGCCTGACGACCAGGCAGCGGGTTTTCAGCAGCGCCGAGGGCTTACTGGGCCAGGATCTGGCCAATGCTCGGGTCTTTGAACATGCGGGTCAGCGCATCGCTCAGAACGTCGCCTACCAACTGGGTGTTGGTGTCCTGGTTCGGTGCCATGCCGAAGCGCTGGTCGAGCGACGCACCGTAACGGCCGCTGTAGCTGCGGCCGCCATTCTTCACGTCGGCACGGAAGGTGGCACCGATCGTGGCTTCGGTCACGTAAAGGTTGTCTTTGGGCGACTGGTACTTCAGCTCGGCCAGGGTCACGGTCAACTGCGGCGCGTTGTAGGCGTTGGCCGTAGGCGTGAAGCCGAGCAGGCGCACAGCCGCTTCAGCCTGGGCCTGCAGCTTGGGCACCACGTCGTTGCCACTGACGCTGATGGTGCTGGTTTCAGGGTACATGCCACCACGGGTACCCAGCGACTGCGATGGGCGACCGTCAACCACCCGGACCACCACCGGCTGGCCATGACCGACCGGCGCGAGTTGAGCCTTGAGCGTGGGTTGCGGGTTGAGTTGTTGCGGGCTGTGGGCACAACCGACCAGGCTGAGGCTGGCCACGGCAAGCAAACCGAACAACAGACGTTGCAACATGCGCGTTTCTCCAGAAAATGCGGCTAAGGCGCACAGTATACCCAGCCCCGCATCGGCCAGTCATCGGTCCCAGCCCGCTTGTGACAATGCTTTCATGCACTGCCCGGGCCTGTACTTTGCGCCTGTGCAAGCCGGCATTGGCAGCCGCGCATGCGCCTGGCCTGACAAACGCTGCAATAAAAACCACGAATGGCGACATTTCTGCCCGCGACATCGTTATAATCTCCCCCCGATTATAAGGACGTCTCCTGATCGGGCCCCGCACTCGCCGATTGACCCCGGCAACTTCAACGCTTCGCCCACAGAGAGCCTTCCACTCAGGTCTTGCATCGGCTGTCGTGCCTGCTTTTCCGGCCCTTCACGCTGCATGAACCTGCGGGTTGCCATCGCGCAGTCCCTTTTTGAGGTTCACGTCTCCAAAAGAGCGTGAAAAAACGGTTTTCACAACTTCACAAGAGTGTGGCGAGCAAATGAACAGTCTGGCATGTGTAAAAGCGGCAGATGTGTCCCGAACAGCCCTGAACAGGCGGCAAATGCGCTCATCCTTCATGAGTGCCTGACCCGCTCCATAACGCACGCACGACACCTTGACCATAAGTCGAATTGCCGCAGCACTGGCAAACGGCGTTCAATACCTGAACCCGAAGACTGGTTGGCGGTGTCCGCGGAAGTTGCAAGAACTGCGAAAAGCCGGACATGGCGACCCTGGCAACCCCAGGTCCTATGCTGTCAATTAGGTAGCTGTAGATTGTGGAGACGCGTTAAATGGCGCAGAACGAATCGGTTGATGTGGTATTGGTAGGCGCGGGCATCATGAGTGCCACCCTGGCCGTACTGCTCAAGGAGCTTGACCCGACCCTGAAGCTTGAGGTCGTCGAGGCGATGGACTCCGGAGCCGCGGAAAGCTCCAACCCCTGGAACAACGCAGGCACCGGCCATGCCGGCCTGTGCGAGCTGAACTACACGCCGCAGGCCGCCGATGGCAGCATCGACATCAAGAAGGCCGTGCACATCAACACCCAGTTCGAGGTTTCGCGCCAGTTCTGGGCCTACCTGAGCAAGAAGGACAACTTCGGCTCGGCGCGTGCGTTCATCAACCCTGTCCCGCACCTGAGCTACGTCGAGGGTGACAAGGGTGTTGCCTTCCTCAAGAAGCGCTTCGAGCTGCTCAAGCAGCACCATGCCTTCTCCGAGATGGAGTACACCGAAGACAAGGCCGTGATGAACGACTGGATGCCGCTGATGATGCCTGGCCGCCCTGCCGACCAGCACATCGCCGCGACCCGCGTTGCCAAAGGCACCGACGTCAACTTCGGCGCCCTGACCCTGAAGCTGCTGAAGCTGCTGGGTGACGCGCCGCACGCGCAGGTCAAATACAGCAAGAAGGTCGTCGGCCTGCGCCGTAACGGCAGCGGCTGGACCGTCAGCATCAAGGACGTCAACAGCGGCGGCAGCCGTGAAGTGGACGCCCGCTTCGTGTTCCTGGGCGCCGGCGGCGCGGCCCTGCCGCTGCTGCAGATGTCCGGCATCCCGGAGAGCAAAGGTTTTGGCGGCTTCCCGGTCAGCGGCCAGTGGCTGCGCTGCGACAACCCGGAAATCGTCAAGCAGCACCAGGCCAAGGTTTACAGCCAGGCCGCCGTGGGGGCGCCACCGATGTCGGTACCGCACCTGGACACCCGGGTTGTAGACGGCAAGACTTCGCTGCTGTTCGGCCCTTATGCCGGCTTTACCACCAAGTTCCTGAAGCACGGTTCGCTGATGGACCTGCCGCTGTCGGTGCGCATGGGCAATATCGGCCCGATGCTGGCCGTGGCCCGCGACAACATGGACCTGACCAAGTACCTGGTCAGCGAAGTGATGCAGTCGATGGAACAGCGCCTGGAAGCCCTGCGGCGCTTCTACCCGCAGGCCAAGGCCGAAGACTGGCGCCTGGAAGTCGCAGGTCAGCGCGTGCAGATCATCAAGAAAGACCCGAAGAAAGGCGGCGTGCTGCAATTCGGCACCGAGCTGGTCTCGGCGCAGGACGGCAGCCTGGCTGCACTGCTCGGCGCCTCGCCAGGTGCTTCGGTGACCGTTTCGATCATGCTGGAACTGATCGAGCGTTGCTTCCCTGAGCAGGCCAAAGGGGCCTGGGCCGAAAAACTCAAGGAAATCTTCCCCGCACGCGAGAAGACCCTGGCGACCGATGCGGCCCTGTACCGCAAGATCAGTGCAGATAACGACGCGGCACTGGACCTGGTGGAAAGCAGCCCGGCAGCCAAGCATTACGCCTGATTGGCCCGGTAACGAAACAACGCCCTTCGGGGTAATGCCAGTCAGTGACGTAATTGGGGGCCGCTTTGCGGCCCTTCGCGGGCACGCCCGCTCCCACAGGAGTCGCGCATTTCTTGAGTGCAGCGCCAAACGTGTTGGAGCGGGCGCGCCCGCGAAGGGCTGCAAAGCAGCCCCAATAACGCTTAAAGGACAGGCATCGCCCTTCGGGGCGTTTTTTTTGCCGGCGTGTTGGTCAGCCTGGGCCGCGAGGAAGCGGCACAGGCCAACGATCAACCACGGGCCTGGGCGATGATCTCGATGTACTCCTGCGCATTGCGCTGGTCGGCGATCTGCTCGACGAAGGTTTTGCCGTGTTCGTCCTTGCCATCCAGGTCCAGGCCGGCTTCGACGAAGAACCCGACAAAACGCTGGAAGTCGTCCACACGCAGGCCGCGGTAGGCTTTCACCAGTTTGTGCAGCGAGGGTGAGGTGACGCCATCGGCCGGCTCGAACTGAAGGAACGACTTGATGTAGTCGTCGCTGATTTCGTCACCGATTACCTGTTTCTTGTCTTTACGCATTGCCGGCTCCATCTGGACCATCACGGAATTTCGAAGGCCGGCAGTTTACCCCCCGCAGGCCGCGCGCCTCAACGCGTACGTACGGTGCCCGTGTGCAGGTCGGCCCAGATATGGCCGTTGCCATAGGTGAGGAACTGCACATACAGCGTTTCGTTGCGCAGCAGGTCCATGATCACCCGGTAGTCGCTGAGGGGGTAATTCAGGCTCAAGGTGCGGGTCTTGTCGTCGTACACCGGTTTCTTGAGGCTCTTGGCGGCCTCACCGTCGAATGTCAGCAGCACCTGGGCAATGGTCGCCCCCTTGCTCAGCGGCTTGCCCTTCAGGCGCACTTGCAGCGACGAGGTGATCGGGATCGGCTGCTGGTCGGACTGCCGCTGGGCACCGACTACCACCGAGTAGTCGGTCACTTGCAGCAACTGCTGGCTGGTGGGTGCTTCCTGACGCAGGGCCAGGTCGTCCGGGGGCAGGAACTGGCTGTGCAGCGGTGCAGCGGCCAGCGGCAGGCTGATGGCCACCAGAAGGGGGAGAAACGCACGCATGTGAGGCTCCTTGTATGAAGCCGCACTCTAGCACGTGGACGTTTTTACAGGCCCTTGACGGCGAAGATGCCGTTGGCGTTGCGCCAGTACCCTTTGTAGTCCATGCCATAGCCGAAGATGTAGCGGTCAATGCAGGGCAGGCCCACGTAGTTGGCCTTGAGGTCCGGGCTGGCTTTGCGGTCGTGGTCCTTGTCGATCAGCACGGCGGTGTACACCGAGCGCGCGCCGGCGTGCTTGCAGAACTCGATGATGGCACTGAGGGTATGGCCTTCATCGAGGATGTCGTCGACGATCAGCACGTCGCGGTCGATGAACGACACCTCGGGCTTGGCCTTCCAGAACAGCTCGCCGCCACTGGTCTGGTTGCGGTAGCGCGTGGCGTGCAGGTAGGAAGCTTCCAGCGGGAACTGCAGGTGGGTCAGCAGTTTGCCGGAGAAGATCAGGCCACCGTTCATCACGCAGAACACCACAGGGTTCTTGTCGTGCAGGTCCTTGCAGATTTGCTCGCCCACCTTGGCGATGGCCGCTTCGACCTCAGCTTCGGTGTACAGGCAGTCAGCTTCACGCATGACTTGACGGATATGCTCGAGATCGGCGGACATGGCGCGCTCCGGGGGATTTTGGAAAAGCGGGCAAAGGTACGCATCCGCTCGTCACAGATCAAGCGTTTATGGACTAACGTGCAGAATGACCAGACGACAGCGCAGGCTGAATAGATTAATCTAGCGCGGTTTTTTTGCCCGCCTTTCGGAGCCCCCCTATGCCCACTCGTGAGATCCGCCACCCGCTGATCCGCCACAAGCTCGGCCTGATGCGCCGTGCCGATATCAGCACCAAGAATTTTCGCGAACTCGCCCAGGAAGTCGGCGCTCTTCTGACTTATGAAGCCACCCAGGACCTGCCGCTCGAAACCTACGAGATCGACGGCTGGTGTGGCAAGGTCGCGGTAGAGAAAATCGCCGGCAAGAAGATCACCGTAGTGCCCATTCTGCGTGCCGGCATCGGCATGCTCGACGGCGTACTCAGCCTGATCCCGGGTGCCAAGGTGAGCGCGGTCGGTGTTGCCCGCAACGAAGAGACCCTCGAAGCCCATACGTACCTGGAAAAGCTCGCCCCGGACATCAACCAGCGCCTGGCATTGATCATCGACCCCATGCTGGCAACCGGCGGCTCGATGGTTGCCACCATCGACCTGTTGAAGAAGGCTGGCTGCAAAGAGATTCGCGCCATGGTCCTGGTCGCGGCACCAGAAGGCATCGACGTGGTGGAAAAAGCTCACCCCGATGTACAGATCTACACCGCCTCGGTCGACCAGCGCCTGAACGAGCACGGCTATATCGTGCCGGGCCTCGGCGATGCCGGTGACAAGATCTTCGGCACCAAGCAAAAGGACGCCTGAACATGCAGGACGGCTTCAACGACCCGCTCTGGCGCCAGGTCGTTTCGGGCGCGCAGATGCTCTTCGTGGCATTCGGTGCGCTGGTACTGATGCCACTGATCACCGGCCTGGACCCGAACGTCGCGCTGTTCACCGCGGGTATCGGTACCTTGCTGTTCCAGTTGGTCACCGGCCGTCAGGTCCCGGTGTTCCTGGCTTCCAGCTTCGCCTTCATCACCCCGATCATTCTCGCCAAAGGTCAATTCGGCCTGGCCGAGACCATGGGCGGCGTGATGGCCGCAGGTTTCGTGTATACCTTCATGGGCCTGATGGTGAAAATCAAAGGCACCGGTTTCATCGACCGCATGCTGCCGCCCGTGGTGATCGGGCCGGTGATCATCTCCATCGGCCTGGCCATGGCGCCGATTGCCGCCAACATGGCGATGGGCAAGGCTGGCGACGGCAGCGTGCTGCTGCCGTACAAGACAGCCATGCTGATCTCCATGCCGGCGCTGCTGACCACACTGATCGTCGCTGTGTTTGGCAAAGGCATCTTCCGCCTGGTGCCGATCATCGCTGGCGTGCTGGTGGGTTTTGCCCTGTCATTTGCCTTTGGCGTGGTCGACACGGCCAGAATTGCCGCTGCCCCCTGGCTGGAAATGCCCAACTTCACGGCGCCAGCGTTCAACTGGCAGGCCATTCTGTTCATCGTTCCAGTAGCCCTGGCACCTGCGATCGAGCACATTGGCGGGGTTATCGCGGTTGGCAGCGTAACCGGCCGTGACTACCTGAAGAAGCCCGGCCTGCACCGCACCCTGCTGGGTGACGGCCTGGCCACCACCGCCGCCGGCCTGTTCGGCGGCCCGCCCAACACCACCTACGCCGAAGTGACCGGTGCGGTGATGCTGACCAAGAACTACAACCCGAAGATCATGACCTGGGCGGCGGTATTCGCCATTACCCTGGCGTTCATCGGCAAGTTCGGCGCGCTGCTGCAGAGTATTCCGGTGCCGGTGATGGGCGGTATCCTGTGCCTGCTGTTCGGCTCGATCGCCGCGGTAGGCTTGAACACCATGATCCGCCACAAGGTCGACCTGGCCGAAGCGCGCAACCTGGTGATCGTGTCGGTGACCCTGGTGTTCGGTATTGGCGGGGTACTGATCGGCAGCGGTGATGGCCCGGATGACTGGGGCCTGAAGGGGATTGCACTGTGTGCCATCGTGGCGATTGCCCTGAACCTGATCTTGCCTGGCAATGACGGCTGGAAGCACAAGAAGCTCGAGGATCAGCAGCCTTGAGCCACCCTTGACCTGAGCGCCCACAGGGCAGCAAAACACCCTGTGGGAGCGGGTTCACCCGCGAAAAGGCCGGTTCACTCAGGCCTTTTCACACATGTCCGCCAACACCCTCACCCACTGCGGGTGGTCGTTCAAGCACGGCACCAGCACCAGCTCCCGCCCGCCGGCCTCGACAAACTGCTCACTGCCGCGCATGCCGATTTCTTCCAGCGTTTCGATGCAGTCGGCCACGAATGCCGGGCACATCACCAGCAACTTCTTGACCCCCGCCTTGGCCAGCTCGTCCAGGCGTGTTTCGGTGTACGGTTCGATCCACTTGTCACGCCCCAGCCGCGACTGGAAACTCACCGACCACTTGCCGTCGGGTATACCCAACTGCGCCGCAAACGCTTTGGCGGTCGCCAGGCACTGACCCCGGTAACACACCGCGCGCACCTCGGCGCTGGCATCTTTGCAGCAGTCGGCTGCACGCAGATCATGCTTGCCGCGCGGGTACAGCTTTTTCAGGTGCCGCTCCGGCAGCCCATGAAAACTCAGCAACAGGTGGTCGTAATCCTGTGCCAGGTAAGGTTCGGCGCTGGCCGCCAGTGCCTGGATATACGCGGGGTGCTCGTAGAACGGCTGCAGCACCCGCATTTGCAACGGCAACTGGCGCTCTTGGATGGTCTGTTTCGCCAACTCCACGACCGTGGTCACCGTACTGTCCGCGAACTGTGGATACAACGGCGCCAGGGTAACCCTGCGCACGCCCTGCGCTGCCAGACGCGCCAACACATCCTCCAGCGCCGGCTGGCCGTAACGCATGGCTATTTCAACCGGCCCATGCGGCCAATGCTCGACCATGGCAGCCTGCAGGCGGCGGGTCAGCACCACCAACGGCGAGCCCTCTTCCCACCAGATGGACGCATAGGCATGGGCCGACTGCTCCGGTCGCTTGATCAGGACCAACGACACCAGCAGCCGCCGCAGTGGCCAAGGCAGGTCCACCACGTACGGGTCCATCAGAAACTGGTTGAGGTAGCGGCGTACATCGGCCACCGAAGTGGAGGCCGGGGAACCCAGGTTGACCAGCAGCAGGGCGTGATCAGTCATGCAGCGTCCTATGTCAGAGGCGGCTGGACAGGTCGTCCAGGGCCGATTGCAGATCATTGAAGCGGAAGGCGAAGCCCGCCTCCAGCAAACGTACCGGGCGCGCACGCTGGCCGCCCAACAGCAAAGTCGACAGCTCGCCCAAGCCGGCCTTGAGCAGCAGTGCCGGCACCGGCAATAGCGCCGGCCGATGCAGCGCACGGCCCAGCCGCCTGGCGAACTCGCGGTTGCGCACGGGCGCTGGAGCGCAGGCATTATAAGGACCGCTGGCGTCCTTATGCTGCAAGAGAAAATCAATCAGGGCGACCTGGTCGTCTATATGGATCCACGGCATCCACTGCCGACCGTTGCCCAACGGCCCACCCAGCCCCAGCTTGAAAGGGATGCGCAAGCGCGACAAAAAGCCGCCATCGCTGGCCAGCACCAGCCCAGTACGCACCAGCACCACACGGATGCCCTGGGCCTGCGAGCGCTGGGCTGTTTCTTCCCAGGCTATACACAACTGGCTGGCGAAATCTTCCCGCACCGGGGGCGAGGCCTCGGTCAGTTCGCGCTCACCGCCGTCTCCGTACCAGCCCACCGCTGACCCGGACAGCAACACCTCAGGGCGCTGTTCGCGGGTACCCAGCCAAGCCAGCAGCTGCTCGGTCAGGGCAATGCGGCTAGCCCACAACAGGTTGCGCCGGGCGGCCGTCCAGGGCCGTTCGGCAATCGGCGCCCCCGCCAGGTTGACCACTGCATCGAGCTGATCGTCTGCCTCCAGTTGCTCAAGCCTGGCGATGCCCCGCACCCCGGCGCCGCAGAGTTTTGCCACCTCCTGTGGCCGCCGGCTCCAGACTGTCAGCCGGTGACCCTGGCTGAGCCAGTACTGGCACAGGTGCTTGCCAATCAACCCGGTACCGCCTGTCAGCAATATATGCATGCCTGTGTCCTCGCAGATTGCAGCGGTGGTCTATTTTTAACATCAAGGCACTTTTTTGACCCGACGCTCTCGGATAAACATAGGCCAACCTGTCCGGCAAAGCGGAATTACCTTATACAATATTTTTGCTTTGTACAGGTTTTCCTGACAGCGTAGTCTGCTCATAGCAAGGTTTGAAGAGGCCATCATGACAGTACCTATTGCCATCATTGGTGCCGGTATCGCCGGCTTGTCTGCCGCCCAGGCTTTGCAGAAGGCCGGGCAGTCGGTGCACTTGTTCGATAAAGGTAAGGGCAGCGGCGGGCGCATGGCCAGCAAGCGCAGCGAGGCCGGCGCCCTCGACCTTGGCGCGCAGTATTTCACTGCCCGCGACCGACGCTTTGTCGAGCAGGTCCAGCAATGGGTGGCCGCAGGCTGGGCAGAACAGTGGAAACCCCAGCTGTACAACTACCGCGACGGCACCCTCAGCCCCTCCCCCGACGAGCAGACACGCTGGGTAGGCGTGCCGCGCATGAGCGCGATCACCCGCGGCCTGCTCAAGGACGTGACGGTGAACTTCGACTGCCGCATTGCCGAGGTGTTTCGCGGCAAGCAGTACTGGCACCTGCAGGATACCGACGGCTGCAGCCACGGCCCCTTCAGCCGCGTGGTAATTGCCGTGCCGGCGCCCCAGGCGACACCGCTGCTGGCCGCCACGCCCAAGTTGGCCGCCGTGGCGGCCGGCGTGCAGATGGAACCCACCTGGGCCGTGGCCCTGGCATTCCAGGCCCCGCTGGATACACCGATGCAAGGCTGCTTCGTGCAGGACAGCGCCCTCGATTGGCTGGCACGCAACCGCAGCAAGCCTGGCCGTGACGAGCAGCCCGATACCTGGATATTGCACGCAACGGCAGACTGGAGCCGGCAGCATATCGACCTGCCCAGAGAGGCAGTGATCGAGCATCTGTACGGCGAATTCGCCGAACTGATCGGCTGCGTGGTGCCCGCGCCTGCTTTCTCCCTGGCCCACCGCTGGCTGTATGCCCGCCCGAGCAGCAACCATGAGTGGGGCGCCCTGGCCGATGCCGACCAGGGCTTGTATGCATGCGGCGACTGGTGCTTGTCGGGGCGTGTAGAAGGCGCCTGGCTTAGCGGCCAGGAAGCAGCACGGCGACTGCTCGAACATTTGGACTGATTTCACCTTATACAAAAAAACTGGTTTGCATAACTTCCGCACTGTGCTGGAATAAACCTGTACAAGTTTTTACAAACGTACAGGTTTTCGGAGGCAGTCATGCAAAACCCGCCCACCCACAGCAAGCCGCGTATTGCCATCAGCGCCTGCCTCACCGGGCACAGCGTGCGCTATAACGGCGGCCACAAGGCCTCCGACCTGTGTCGCACGCAACTGGAAGAACATTTCGAATGGCTGCCTGTTTGCCCAGAGGTAGCCATCGGGCTAGGCGTGCCTCGCGATCCGATCCGCCTGGTTGGCGACCCGAACAACCCTGAAGTGGTCGGCACCCGCAACCCGGGCATGGACCTGACCGGGCCGCTACGCAGCTATGGCGAACAGATGGCCGCGGAGCTGGGTGACATCTGCGGCTACATTTTCATGCAGAAATCGCCGTCCTGCGGCTTGGAACGGGTCAAGGTCTATCAGCCAAACGGCCACCCTGCGGTGCAGAGTGGTCGCGGCGCCTTTGCCCAGGCCTTCTGCGCGCTACGCCCCGACCTGCCGGTGGAAGAGGAAGGCCGGCTGCATGACCCGGTGCTGCGCGAGAACTTCATAAGCCGTGTCTATGCCTATGCCGACTGGCAACGCCTGCTGGCCGAGGGCCTCAGCCGGGGTGCCTTGGTGAGCTTCCATTCGCGCTACAAATACCTGTTGATGGCCAACAACCCTCAGGCCTACCGCACCCTCGGGCGCCTGCTCGGCAGCATGAGCAAGGACGATGACCCACAACAGGTGGGCCAGCGGTATTTCAGCCAGCTGATGCAGGCGCTGCGCCGCTGTGCCAGCCGTGGCACCCACTGCAATGTGCTGCAGCACCTCAGCGGCTATTTCAAGGACACCCTCACCCAGCAGGACAAAGCCGAGCTGCAGACGATCATCAGCCAGTACCAGCAGGGCGTCGTGCCGCTGGTGGTGCCACTGACGCTGCTCAAACACCACCTGCGCAAGCACCCGGACCCGTACCTGCTTCAGCAAACCTACCTGCAACCCCACCCTGAAAGCCTGGGTTTACGCAATGCGGTCTGAGGTGCTGTTACCAATAGGCGAGTTGGCCCGCCGCACCGGGGTGAACCCGGTCACACTGCGCGCCTGGGAGCGCCGTTATGGCCTGCTGAAACCACAACGCACAGCCAAGGGGCACCGTTTGTACCCACAAAGCCAGGTGGAACGGGTAGAAACGATCCTGGCCTGGTTGCAGCGGGGTGCCTCTGTTGGCCAAGTGCGCGAGTTGCTCGACAAACCAACCAGCAGCGCGCCCAAAGGCGACTGGCAAGCCCGTCAGTACGAGCTGGTCGAAGCCATCGCCGGCCTGTCGCAACGTAACCTGGACCAGCAACTTAACCAGGCCATGGCGCTGTATCCGGCTCTGACCCTGTGCGAACAATTGCTGCTGCCCTTGCTCGACCTGCTCGACCTGCGCTGGGGCAGTTACTTCAACGCGCGGCTGGAGCAGGTGTTCTTCTACGGCTGGCTACGCAGCAAGCTGGGCGCCCGCGTCTACCACGACAACCAGTTGCTGCACGGCCCCGCCGTGCTTCTGGCCGAAGACAGCGAGCGCGCCTTCAGCCCAGGGCTGTGGCTGTGCGCCTGGTTGTTCACCAGCAATGGCATCCCCGTTGAGGTGCTCGAGCAGCCTGTCAGCGCAGCGCAACTGCAAAGCGCAGTCAGCATCTTCCAACCCCGGGCCGTGCTGCTGCACCTGGGCCCGCGCATGGACGACAAAGCCTTGCTGCGTGCCCTGCAAGGGGTGCCGGGGCCGAAGTTGCTTGGTGGCAGCATGGTTGCACTGCATGAAACCCGCCTCAAAGACAGCGAACTGCCTGACCTTTTCCTGTTCGATACCCCGCAAGCGGCCTTGCGCCTGCTTCAAGCCCATGACCGCCAGCCTGTAGAGATCAATGCCCCATGCACCTGACCTGGCTGCGTAGTGACCTGCGCATCGATGACAACACCGCACTGAGCGCTGCGACCGAACGCGGGCCGACCATCGCCTTGTGGCTGGTCAGCCCCGGGCAATGGCGTGCGCACGACGACGCCGACTGCAAAGTCGATTTCTGGCTACGCAACCTGCGCGACCTGCGCCAGGCGCTGGAAAAGATGAACATCCCGCTGCTGATCCGCAAGATCGACACCTGGGACCAGGCGCCTCAGGCCGTACTCGATGTTTGCCAGCAACACCAGGTGCAAAGCGTGCACTGGAACGAGGAATACGGCATCAACGAGCAGCGCCGGGACGCTGCTACGCGCAAGTTGCTGGAAAAAGCGTCTGTCCAGGCGCACAGCTATCTCGACCAACTGCTGTTTCGCCCAGGCACCATCCTGACCCGCAGTGGCGATTACTTTCAGGTATTCAGCCAGTTCAAGAAAACCTGCCTTGAACACCTGCACCGCAGCCTGCCTGCGCTGGCCCGGCGGGTAAAGCGCCAGGCTGCGCTGAAGATCCACAGTGACCCGATCCCGCAACATATCGACGGCTTCGAAAAAACCCCGCGCGCCTTGCGTGAGCACTGGCCGGCGGGCGAGGCCCATGCACAGCAGCGCCTGTCTCAGTTTCTGGACGAAACCATCGACGATTACCTTAAAACCCGGGATCTGCCGGCAATGCCGGGGACCAGCCAGCTTTCGCCTTATTTGGTCGCCGGGGTAATTTCCCCGCGCCAGTGCTTGCATGGGGCCCTTGCCGCCAACAAGGGCGAGCTCGACAGCGGTAGCACGGGTGTGCAGACCTGGGTCAACGAACTGCTGTGGCGCGAATTCTACAAGCATATCCTTACCGGCTACCCACAGGTCTCGCGGCACCGCGCCTTCCGCAGCCATACCGAAGCCCTGCCCTGGCGCGATGCGCCGGGCGATCTCGAGGCGTGGGAGCAGGGCCGCACCGGCTTCCCCATCATCGACGCGGCCATGCGCCAGCTGCTGCACACGGGCTGGATGCACAACCGGCTGCGCATGATCGTCGCCATGTTCCTCAGCAAAAACCTGTTGATCGACTGGCGCAAGGGCGAGCGTCACTTCATGCGCCACCTCATCGATGGTGACCTGGCCGCCAACAATGGCGGCTGGCAGTGGAGCGCCTCTACCGGCACCGATTCGGTGCCCTATTTCCGCATTTTCAACCCGGTCTCACAATCGCAGCGGTTCGACCCTGAGGGGCGTTTCATTCGTCACTGGCTGCCGGAGCTTCGCGATATCGATGAAAAAACAATTCATGGTCCGATGAAATCTACGGATCTTTTCGCTGGTAATTCGTATCACAATCCAATAGTTGATCTGGGCAGTAGTCGCCAACGTGCATTGGAGGCCTTCAAAGGCCTGCCGCGACGGTAACAAAAGGGGCAGAACGTCTTGAATAACTCACGCAGTTTTTGGGTTACAGGCGCAAGCAATGGACTTGGCTTGGCGTTGTTGCAAGGGCTGCTCGACCAAGGCCACCGGGTGGCCGCGAGTGGCAAGGATGCGCCTGCGTTCGAAGCGCTGGGCGAACGCTATGGCCAGCAATTCCTGCAAGTGCCCTGGCAGTTGCACGATGCACAGCAAGCCGCTGACGCTTGTCAGTTGATCGCCCGTCACTGGCACTCACTGGACGGCGTGATCATCAATGCCGGCACCAGCGATTACCTGCCGGGCGATGTGGCTGACAGCGAATTGATCGAGGCCATCGTCACCAGCAACCAGCTGGCGGGCAAGCACTGCCTGACAGCGGTGACGCCCTTGCTGGCAAAGGGTGATTCACCCCAGGTGATGGCTATTTTCAACCGTTATTCGGCCCTGCAGTTGTACGCGCCAACCCAGGTAACCGCCGGTTGGAACCACCTGCCGCAGTGGGTACGTGAGCAACGTGATGCGCTCCAGGCGTTGGGGATATCGCTGACCGTGGTAGGACCGCAGTCGCTGAAAACGCCAGTGACGCCTGCGCAAGCCTTTCCGGAGCAGTGGACGCCGCAAAGCGCCGCGCAGGAGTTGTTGCGGCGCTGGCCCGCGGCTGAGCCCGAGTTGGTACTGGAGACGCTTGACCTCAGTGGGCTATGGCCGCTGCCGCCAAGGTGACGGCAGGCTCCCCGCCAAGCGCGAACCTGGGTCGCGCTTGGCGGTTGATGGTTGACCCGATCGGGTCAGAGCGCCATGCGGTAATGCAAGCTGTAGCTTTCAACCCCGTCATTGGGTTCTTTGATGCCGGCGTTCGAGTAGTGAATCGCACGCACACCAATTTCATGCCCACCGGCGAAGCGCAGGCCGAAGCCGATGCGGTCTTCGAACTGGAACGACGAACCCAGTTCGTTGCTTTCCAGCTCGGTGCTGGAGAAAGCTGCCACGCCGATGCCCGCCTCGATGTAGGGCTTGACCGACTGGCCGGCAAACTCGTACACGAACACGGGTGCGAACGACAGGCTGTGGTTGCTAGCCGTGTCGTCGCCGTCCCAATAGGTGTAGGCACCGTCCCAATAGCCGGTCACGCGGCCGACGCTGGTCTGCCACCAGCTGGCATCCCAGTTCGACTGCAGCCCCAGCCGGTAGACCATCGTCGAGTCACCGGTCTGCCCTACCGAAACCGATACATCAGCAGCCTGCGCCAATACTGCCTGCCCCATGGTGAAAACGGCAGCCGCCGCCAAGCCCAGCAGTTTCTTCATGAGAAACATCCTTCATCCTAGTGCTGTTTTAATAAGCGCCTCATCTCAGGCAAGGCATAGAAAGCGGCAGTGGTACGATAGTTCAGCTTTTCTTCACGTTTTTTTCACATGGCAAAGCTTTGCACATCGTCAGACTTATGCCACAGCACAGGCAGGATTTTTTTCAGGGAAGAGGGATCGGCGCTGGTCCAGAAGCGGGTAGCCTGCGCCGGTCCGGCGGCCAGCAGGCCATTGTTGCCTAGCAGCCGCTGCAACTGGCGGGCGACGGCGGCACCGGTATCGATGATGGCCACATCTGGCGGCACCATGCCGGCCAGCAGCGGCCGCAGGAAGGGGTAATGGGTACAGCCCAGGATCAAGGTGTCACAACCAGCGGCCAGCAGCGGCTCGACATAGCCCCACAGCATCTGGCGCAGCGTGGGGCTGCACAAGTCGCCGGTCTCGATCAGCTCGACCAACCCCGGGCAAGGCTGGGTGATCACCAGCACGTCGCTGGCGAAGCGGTCGAGCAAAGCCGCGAACTTGGCACTTTGCAACGTGCCGGTGGTGGCCAGCACGCCAACCACGCCTGAGCGTGTCGCAGCCGCGGCAGGCTTTACTGCAGGCTCCATCCCCACCAATGGCCAGTTCGGGTATAGCTCGCGCAGATCCGCTGCGGCCGCCACCGTGGCGGTGTTGCAGGCCAGCACCAGGGCCTTGGCGCCTTGCTCGCGGAAGAACCCGGCAATGCGCCGGCAGCGCTCACGGATGTAGTCCGGGGATTTTTCACCATAAGGCACATGGCCGCAATCGGCCACGTACAGCAGTGTCTCGTTGGGCAACAGGCGCTGGATCTCGGCGAGCACCGACAAGCCACCAACACCTGAGTCCATCACGCCGACCGGCGCCGAGCGCTCAGCCATCGCGCTTGCCGCACACGGCACACGCCGGGTCGCGCTTGACGCGCAGTTCGCGAATACGGGTGCCGAGGGCGTCGATCAACAGCAGCCGGCCGACCAGCGGCTCGCCGAAGCCTGCCAGCAGCTTCATCGCTTCCAGCGCCTGCAGGCTGCCGACCAGGCCCACCAGTGGGCCGATCACCCCCGCCTCGCTACAGGTCAGCTCGGCTTCACTGCCATGCCCATACAGGCAGTGGTAGCAAGGGCTGTAGTCGCGACGCGGGTCAAACACCGACAGCTGCCCCTCCAAACGGATTGCCGCACCGCTGACCAAGGGTTTGCCGGCGGCGAAACAGGCGGCGTTGACCGCCTCGCGCGTGGAGAAATTATCGGAGCAGTCCAGTACCAGGTCGACGGCCGCCACCGCGGCTGCCAGGGTGTCGTCATCCAGCGCCTGGCGGTGGGCAACCAGGGTGACTTCAGGGTTGATGGCCTGCAGGCGCTGCAGCGCCGAGTCGACCTTGCTCATGCCGACACTGTCGCTGTCGTGAAGCACCTGGCGCTGCAGGTTGGTCAGGTCGACGGTATCGAAGTCCGCCAGGTGCAGTTCGCCAACCCCCGCGGCTGCCAGGTACAGGGCGACCGGCGAACCCAGGCCACCCAGCCCGACAATCAATGCCTTGCTGTGCTTGAGGCGTAGCTGGCCGTCGATGTCGATCTGCGCCAGCAGCACCTGGCGGCTGTAGCGCAGCAGTTCCAGATCACTCAGCATGGCAGGCGCCCCAGACTGATGCGTTCATGGCCACCCAGATCGGTCCGGCTGGCCACCTCGTTGAAGCCCTGTTCGACCAGCAAGGCCCGTACTGCCGCGGCCTGATCATAGCCATGCTCCAGCAGCAACCAGCCACCCGGCACCAGGTGCCCAGGGGCCTGGGTGACGATCACGCGCAGGTCGTCCAGGCCATCGGGACCAGCCACCAACGCACTGCTGGGCTCGAAACGCACGTCGCCAGCCACCAGGTGTGGGTCTGCGGCGGCGATGTAGGGCGGGTTGCTGACGATCAGGTCGAAACGCTCACCGGCCAGGCTGTCGAACCAATGGCTGAGGCGCACCTGGGTATTGCTCAGGCCCAGGCGCTGCCGGTTACGCTCGGCAAGCGCAGCGGCCTCTGCCACCCGGTCTACGGCCGTGACCTGCCAGGCGGGGCGCTCGCTGGCCAGAGCCAATGCGATGGCGCCCGTGCCAGTGCCCAGGTCGAGAACCCTGGCTGGGGCTGCGGGCTGCAGTTCGAGGGCGGTTTCGACCAGCAGCTCGGTATCCGGCCGTGGGATGAGCGTGTGCGGCGCGACTTCCAGGTCGATCTTCCAGAAACCTTGCTGGCCAAGGATATACGCCACCGGCTCACCGCCGCGGCGGCGCTGCAGGTACCCGGCGTAGGTCTGCGCGTCTTCGCTGCTGACGATCCGCTCGGGCCAGGTGTGCAGATAACTGCGCGACTTGCCGATGGCCGCTGCCAGCAGCAGTTCGGCATCCAGGCGTTCGGTAGGCGATTCTGGCAACTGTGCGTTGCGCAGCAGGCTGGCGATGATGGTCATCAGTCCCCCAGGGCAGCCAGTTGATCGGCCTGGTATTCGGCCAGCAGCGGCTCGATCACCGCGTCCACGCCACCACTGAGGATGTCGTCCAGCGAATACAAGGTCAGGTTGATACGGTGATCGGTCACCCGCCCCTGTGGGTAATTGTAGGTACGAATACGTTCCGAGCGGTCACCCGACCCGACCAGCAGTTTGCGCTCGCTGGCAATGGCGTTCTGGGCGGCGCTGGTCTGCATGTCGTTGAGCTTCGCCGACAGCCAGGACATGGCGCGGGCGCGGTTCTTGTGTTGCGAGCGCTCTTCCTGACACTCCACCACGATGCCGGTGGGCAAGTGGGTGATGCGGATCGCCGAGTCGGTCTTGTTGACGTGCTGGCCGCCGGCACCGGAGGCGCGGTAGGTGTCCACGCGCAGGTCAGCCGGGTTGATTTCGATGGCCGCTTGTTCGTCTGGCTCGGGCAGTACCGCCACGGTGCAGGCGGAAGTGTGCACGCGGCCTTGGGATTCGGTCTCCGGCACACGCTGCACGCGGTGCGCGCCGGACTCGAACTTGAGCTTGCCGTAGACGTTTTCACCTTCGACACGGGCGATGATTTCTTTGTAGCCGCCGTGTTCGCCTTCGTTCTCGGACAGAATCTCCAGGCGCCAGCCACGCTTTTCGGCGTAACGCGAATACATGCGGAACAGGTCACCCGAGAAGATCGCGGCCTCGTCGCCACCGGTGCCGGCGCGGATCTCGAGGAACACGTTGCGGCCATCATTCGGGTCCTTGGGCAGCAGCATGCGCTGCAGCTGCGCCTCCAGGGTCAGCAACTGCTCCTTGGCTTCACGCACTTCTTCCACGGCCATTTCGCGCATGTCCGGGTCACTGTCCTTGAGCAGCGCCTGGGCACCTTCGAGGTCGTCCTGGACTTTGCGCCACTCTTTATAGGCAGCATAGACCGGCTCGACCTCGGCGTACTCGCGGGAATACGCGCGAAAGCGCGTCTGGTCGGAAATGACCTCGGCATCGCCGAGCAAGGCGGTGAGTTCTTCGAAGCGGTCCTGGAGAATTTCCAGTTTGTTCAGCAGCGACGCTTTCATTGCGGGGTTTTGTCCGTCGAGCCCTCGTTGAGGGCAAAGAGTTCCTGGGCCATGGCCAGCGCATCGACGCGCCCCTCGGCCGAGAGCTTTTTCAACTGCACGCTGGGCGCATGCAGGAGTTTGTTGGTCAGGCCCCGGGCCAATTGGGCCAGTACGTCCTCGGGGTTGCCGCCGTTGGCCAGCAGGCGCTGGGCCTTTTGCAGTTCTTCGTCGCGCAGGCGCTCGCTTTGCTGGCGATAGGCCTTGAGCACATCCACGGCAGCCAGTTCACGCAGGCGCAGCATGAAGTCTTCGGCGCCGACTGTCACCAGTTCTTCGGCAGCCTGGGCAGCGCCTTGGCGGCTCTTGAGGTTCTCCGCCACCACATCGTGCAGGTCATCGACGGTGTAGAGGTAGACGTCATCGAGCTCACCGACCTCGGTTTCGATATCGCGGGGCACGGCGATGTCGACCATGAAGATCGGTTTGTGCCGGCGCTGCTTCAGCGCACTTTCGACCGCGCCTTTGCCAAGGATCGGCAACTGGCTGGCAGTGGAGCTGATGACGATGTCGCTGTTGGCCAGCTCCTGGGGGATGTCGGCCAGCAGAACGGCATGCGCACCGAACTGTTCGGCCAGGATGCTGGCGCGTTCCAGGGTGCGGTTGGCCACCACGATGCGGCGCACGCCCTGCTCATGCAGGTGGCGGGCGACCAGGGTGATGGTTTCGCCGGCGCCGATCAGCAGGGCCTGGCTACGCCCCAGGTCGGCGAAGATCTGCTTGGCCAGGCTGACGGCGGCAAAGGCCACCGACACCGGGTTCTCGCCAATGGCGGTGTCGGTACGCACCTGTTTGGCAGCACTGAAGGTGGCCTGGAACAGGCGCCCGAGCAACGGCCCGACGGTACCGGCTTCGCGGGCCACGGCGTAGGCAGACTTCATCTGGCCGAGGATCTGGGGCTCGCCGAGCACCAGCGAGTCGAGGCCCGAGGCCACGCGCATCATGTGCTTCACGGCGTCGTGCTCTTCGTGCACGTAGGCACTGGCGCGCAGTTCGTCGAGGCTGAGGCGGTGGTAATCGGCCAGCCATTTGAGTACGGCGTCGGCGGACAGGTGGTCCTGCTCTATATAGAGTTCACTGCGGTTGCACGTCGACAGAATCGCCGCTTCGCGGCTGGACGTCAGTCGGCAGAGCTGCTGCAGGGCGTCTACCAGCTGCTCTGGGGTAAACGCCACGCGCTCGCGTACGTCTACCGAGGCAGTCTTATGGTTGATACCGAGTGCAAGAAAGGCCATGCGAAGTCGCTGGTTGTGACAGGAAGCCGATAATTGTCCTCTTTCGCAGGTTTCAGGACAACCACCGTTCGCTATTGCGCTGATAGCGCGGCGGCTATCGCCGGCTGCACGCCCGCACCAGCTGTGATTCCAGCCCCGGATCCTGATTTTGATCTGGCTCGGATTTTAGCTTTAGCAAGATGTGGGCATTCACACCGAGTAGGTATTCGTTCGCGATGGTGGCGCTGAGTCACCTTTGCGCCCTTCCGGCGGGTTACTTTGGTCGTGGCCAAAGCAACCAAAGCCGTCCGCTCCCATCATCCGGCCCCTACGCTGCGCTCCGGGGTCCCTTCGCTACGGGCATGCTCCCGGGGGTACGCGCTGCAGGCCCCATCCATGGGGCCTCAGCGCTTGACGGGCATCCATGCCCGTCACCTCCCTGCGCATGCCCTTCGCTCGGCCTCCTGAAGTCGCAATCTGCGGCGCGTGAACTACCGCGTGCTTAGAAGCAAAACCGAAGCCCGCTACGCCACTGAAGCAGCGGCACATAACAGACGCCTTGACCTGACCGAATCGAAACCCGACGTGACAATGTAACGAGGGGATATTTCCTACAAAAGCTTATGTGAATTACTTTTTTCGACATATCTGTATCGATTTTTTCCATCGACTTGTAGTCCATTTCTGAATTGCGGATCCAGCTATTGCTTCACCCAATTTCAATGCCTAGCCTTTCCCATCACTGATCTGGATTTGGTTCCTCACCAGAAAATTAAAACCTGACAATGATTACCAAAGAGAGGTAAGCATGGCTTTTGACGCTTATATAAAAATCGATGATATCCCAGGCGAGGCCTTGGACGAAAAATACAACAAATGGATCGAAGTCACAGGTTACCAATTCGGTGTAAGCCAAAGCACTTCAGCCACCGCAAGCTCTGCCGGTGGCGCCACATCAGGCCGCACGGCCGTCAGCCATTTCACCTTCACCAAGTTTCTCGACAGTGCCAGTTGCAAATTGATGGAAGCCAGCTGCGCAGGCCAACATCTCAAGGAAGTTAAACTCGCACTCTGCCGCGCGGGCGGCGACAAGCTCAAATATTACTAAATCATTCTCGAAGAAGTGATCATTGCCGACTACACCCAAAGCGCCGCCGATGGAGTACCGATAGAGGTGGTGCAGCTCGATTACGGGAGAATCAAAACCACCTATACCCAGCAAAAACGCATTGACGGCTCCGGCGGCGGCAACATCGCTGGCGGGTGGGACCGGATCGGAAACAAGAAGTACGCCTGAGGGGGTCGCCATGTCTGAAGCCCGTGCGTTCATCAACCCCAGGATGCAGAACTACCACACCCTCAAGGCCGGCCTTGCGCTGACTGGGCATTCGGCCAGCAAGTTCGACATCCTGAATTCGCACATTTGCAACAGCGTGGTCAGAAGCGGCGAACTGGTGATCGTCGGTGACTGGTCAACGCCTTCCTGTACCAGTCAGGAGGCGTATTTGATGTCGAAGGCTACCGTGACCCATATGGGGTTGATGCATAGCGGCCAGGGTGCCGATGAGTTTTTCGTAGACAATTTCGAGCTGTTGAAGAGTCTGCTCGCCCATGCGTCCATGGGCACGGGCGTGGTAAGCGATAGTTGGAGCAAGTATCTCAAAGCGATTCAAGACACCTTGCTGGAAATCGAGACGCTGCATAGAGAGCACATGAGCTCAGGGTCCCTCAAAGCCCGCGAGCAGTTTTACGCCAAGCGGGCGGGGCTTTTCACGAAGCTGGATGAGCAGTTGCGCAGGTTGGCGGCGTTCGGCTCAGGCTTGCGCAACAATGGCTCCATCAAAAGAATGCTAGCCATTTCCACGAAAAGCTATTTGCATACGGGTGAGATTGCAGGGTATGCGGATAAGGTTGCCGGTGTGAGCAAGGCTGCTAACCTGATAAAAAAAGGAACTTATTTAGGCATTGCACTGGAAGTTTCGAGTACAGGCCTATCAATCAATAAAGCCTGCACGGAAGGGAGAGAGGAAGAGTGCAGAAGAGCTAAAATTGTGGAGAGTAGTTCATTGGCAGGTGGCGTAGGTGGAGGCGTAGTTGGCGCATATGCAGGCAACATAGTTGGCGTAGCAGCTTGCGGCGTGGTTCTCGGAACCGTATCGGGCGGGCCTGGAGCTATCGCTTGCGGTGTAGCGGGCGGAGCCTTTGGGGGGATGCTAGGCGGGATGTTCGGAAGCGATGGTGGAGAATTCATGGGAGATTTATTCTACGAACGGGTGATAAAGTGACCACAGCTCATGAAATTTTGGGAGCGGTGTTCGCCCTCCTTATCACCGCGATCTTCATATCCATGTCGATAACGCTATATTTGTCCCATCGCCTGACTGAACACATTGAATCTCTGCTACCCAACTGCAAGCTGATCAGTGAGAACAGAAAAACATACGCTGAACTTGGCTTTATCGGAAAAGTTTTTCGATTCGGGACAATATCTTTAATGTTAGTCCCCCCAAAAGCCTATGCACGTAAAGGCCTGATAGACATTAATGAAGTAAACCAACTACCGGCCCGCATAAAAAAATTACTTAGCAGACTCGTCATTATGTGCTTAGCACTTTTTCTCACACTGCTATTATTTAGGGCATGCCTATATGCTGCTGATCACTACCAAACCCTTTGAAAACCAGTATTGAAGCTCGAGCAAACGCTCCCGTTGTTATTGCTAATAACAGCGCCAATAGCATATGCGTGAACCTATATTGGCATAATGCTTAACATAGCAGTAACCGGTCTATAAATTCGCCATGCTTGAAGCGAGCCGCATATGTAAACTCTGCATCATTAGCTGGAGGCCTGGCTGGTAGCGCTGTAGGCGGTTATCTAGGAGGGAATATTGTTGCACCCGCAGTATCCGGCACTAGGAGTAGGGACTGCCGGACTAGGGCACTCACCTGCGCGGTCATCGGTGGCACTGCCGGGGCGAAGTTAGCCGGTGATTTCGCAGAAAAAAAGCGAGGTATTAGGTGACTTTTTGTATCACGAGTTCTCAAAATGACTAACATAGAGCCAGGACTGATCGCACTGATCCTGATTACAGCAATGTTAATTGCCGCTAGCGCGCAAATTATTATTTCACACAAATACACCGAGCATTTTGAATCTTTCCTCCCCACCTCTCGCCTCGTATCTGACAACATCAAAAATTACCAGCACGCCGGACTCTTGGGCAAAACAATAAGAACCGGCCAGATTGCAACACTGTTGGCTATACCCAAAATCTTCATTTACAGGGGTTACGCTGAAATTGAGGAAGTAAAAAACTCCCCCTCCGCGAAAAGCGCATTTTGTTAATCCTATGGATTATTCACATCACCTTGTTCATTGCCTTGATGCTGTCGCATTATCTATGACTTCATGCCGATACGACTTGACCCGAATCGAAACCTGACGTGGCAACGTAACGAGGGGAAATTTCCTACAAAAACCTGTACCGATGGCCGCGATAATGAGTGTAGAAGAGCTAAATACGTCCATGGATCTTCCTTGACAGGCAGTGTCGCCGGGGGAGGGATAGCAGCAAGCTACGGCGGTGCTATTGCCACTAGTATGTATCTCGCTCTTGGCGTGCCAACAGCCGGTACAGGCGCACTCCTCTGCGCTGTTATTGGTGGGGCTGCGGGAGCCACGGGAGGAAGCATGCTTGGCGGTGCTGTAGGGGAAGCGCTCGGCGAAGTACTGTATGAAAAGGTAGGCACCCAATGAGCACTGCTGTGGGCATTGTTGCATTTATAATTTTGGCCGCCATGATCATCACGCTTTGCGCATCCCTCTACATATCAACCTATCATCTTGGTAGGATCGAATCACTACTACCGAATAGCGCATTCGTAAGCGGAAATAAGAAAACCTTTTCACAAGCAGGCCTTATTGGCAAGGTAATGCGCACACTCTCAATATCAATACTGCTAACAGTACCAAAGATATATGCACGGAAAGGCTTAGTTGACCTTGATGAGGTCACGAGCTTCCCTATACGCATGAAGCGCACCCTGATCGTCTTAGGGGCTATGCACCCAACACTTATCGGAGCACTTATTCTATTCCGCATTTGGCTGCATACCCTGGACCCAAGCCGCAGTTGGTAGCGAGAGAATAACGTCAGCCGGAGAGCTACAGCAGGGCGTCTACCATCTGCTCTGGGGTAAACGCCACGCAGTGGTGCGCTTCGCGGGTGTCCGCCTTTACACCATCTGCGCTCGATCTCATAAACCGCCAAAAAACCCAAAGCCAAACACCCGGTACAGCCACTACATCACGGAACCCTCTCCCACCACGAAGGTCGCAGCTAACCAGACACCACACAGGTGGGTTTGCCCCCGCGCTTGTGTCATCATGCTGCGACCGCCGGTGAGTCCTCCTATTAAGCCTTCTATGAACAAACCATACGCATTGCTGCTTGCCTTCGCCCTGCTCCAGGGCTGCCAGAGCCTGGCCCCGCAAAAGGCCGAGCCTCCCGTTGCCGATGCCGCCAAGGCTGAGGCCGAGAAGCCCGTGGTGTATGGATCGTTCAAACAAGACACGCTCTACAGCCTGCTGGTGGCGGAACTGGCCGGCCAGCGCAACCGCTTCGACATCGCCCTGGCCAACTACACCGACCAGGCCGAGAAAACCCAGGACCCAGGGGTTTCCGAACGCGCCTATCGCATCGCCGAGTACCTCGGCGCCGACGAGCCGGCCCTGGACAACGCACTGGTCTGGGCGCGCAACGACCCGCAGAACCTCGACGCCCAGCGCGCCGCCGCCATCCAACTAGCCCGCGCCGGCCGCTACGACGATTCCATGACGTACATGGAAAAGGTGCTGCAGGGCCAAGGCGACACCCACTTCGATTTCCTCGCCCTGTCGGCAGCCGAGACTGACCAGAGCACCCGCGACGGCCTGCTGCAAAGCTTCGACCGCCTGCTGGTCAAGTACCCGGACAACAGCCAACTGGTGTTCGGCAAGGCCCTGCTGCTGAACCAGGACAACAAGCCCGAAGAGGCGTTGGAACTGCTCGAGTCACACCCGCCGCAAAACGGCGAAATTGCCCCGATCCTGCTGCGCGCCCGCCTGCTTCAGGCACTGGACCGCGGCCCCGAGGCCCTGCCCCTGCTGCGCGGGGCCATTCGCGACAACCCGGACGACAAACGCCTGCGCTTGACCTACGCCCGCACCCTGGTCGAGCAGGACCGTATCGCCGATGCCAAGGGCGAATTCCTCAGCCTGGTCCAGCAATACCCCGACGACGACGAACTGCGCTACTCCCTGGCCCTGGTGTGCCTGGAGAACAAGGACTGGGACGAGGCCGAGGGCTACCTGCAGGAACTGGTCGAGCGCGACAGCAACGTCGACGCCGCGCGCCTCAACCTGGGCCGTATCCGCGAAGAGCGCCACGACCCCGCAGGCGCCCTGCGTGAATACGCCCTGGTCGGCCCGGGCCCCGACTACCTGCCGGCGCAACTGCGCCAGGCCGACATTCTGATCGCCAACGGCCGTGGCAGCGAGGCCTCGCGCCTGCTTGCCGAGGCCCGCGAAGCGCAGCCGGACTACGCCATCCAGCTGTACCTGATCGAATCGGAAAGCTACAGCAACAACAACAAGGACACCCAGGCCAACCAGGTGCTGCAACAGGCCATACAGCGCTACCCGGACGACCTCAACCTGCTTTACACCCGCGCCATGCTGGCCGAAAAACGCGACGACCTGGCGCAGATGGAACAAGACCTGCGCGCGATCATCGCCCGCGAGCCGGAAAACGCCATGGCCCTGAATGCCCTGGGCTACACCCTGGCCGACCGCACAACCCGCTACGCCGAGGCCCGGACGCTGATCGAAAAGGCCCACCAGCTGACCCCCGACGACCCGGCAGTGCTCGACAGCCTGGGCTGGGTGAATTACCGCCTGGGCAACCTCGACGTGGCTGAAACCTACCTGCGCCAGGCGTTTGCCAACTTCCCCGACCACGAAGTGGCCGCCCACCTGGGCGAAGTGCTGTGGGCCAACGGCAAACGCCGCGAAGCCCGCCAGGTCTGGGCCAAGGGCTTCGATGCCCAGCCCGACAGCCCCCTCCTGCGCAAGACCCTTCTGCGCCTGACCGGATCCGAGACCCTTTAACGCCATGTTTCTGCGCCATTGCATTACCTTCACCCTGATCGCCCTGCTCGCCGGCTGCGCCGGCTTTGGAAGCCGCGAGGCCCTGCAGGGCCATGGCGACCCACAGCAGTGGCGCGCCCATAAAGAGCAACTGAGCAGCCTCGACGGCTGGCAGATCAACGGCAAGGTCGGCATCCGCGCACCGCGCGATTCGGGCAGCGGCACGCTGTTCTGGCTGCAACGCCAGGATTACTACGACATTCGCCTGGCCGGCCCGCTGGGCCGAGGTGCCGCCCGCCTCACCGGTCGCCCCGGCGGCGTGGTGCTGGAAGTGGCCAACCAGGGCCGCTACGAAGCCCCCAGCCCTGAAGCCCTGCTGGAAGAGCAACTGGGCTGGCGATTGCCGGTCTCGCACTTGGTCTGGTGGGTACGCGGCTTGCCCGCCCCTGACAGCAAGAGCACACTGAGCCTTGACGGCGACAGCCGCCTGGCCACCCTCGACCAGGATGGCTGGCAGGTGCAGTACCTGAGCTACACCGAGCAGAACGGCTACTGGTTGCCCGAGCGCCTGAAGCTGCATGGCCAGGACCTGGACGTGACCCTGGTGATCAAAGACTGGCAGCCGCGCCAGCTGGGGCAGTGAGCCCATGCACACGCTGACCCTGCCGGCACCGGCCAAGCTCAACCTGTGGCTGCACATCGTTGGCCGCCGCGCCGACGGCTACCATGAGCTGGAAACGGTGTTTCAGTTTCTCGATCACGGCGACGAACTGCACTTCGCCCTGCGCGATGACGGCGTGATTCAGTTGCATACCCCTGTCGAGGCAGTACCGCACGACAGCAACCTGATCGTGCGTGCTGCACGCAAGCTACAAGCGCAATCAGGTACCCCATTGGGTGCGGACATCTGGCTGACCAAGGTCCTGCCCATGGGTGGCGGTATCGGCGGCGGCAGTTCGGATGCTGCCACCACCCTGCTGGCCCTCGCCCACCTGTGGCAGCTGGATTGGGACGAAGACCGCCTGGCCGCCCTGGGCCTGAGCCTGGGGGCGGATGTACCGGTATTCGTGCGCGGCCACGCAGCCTTCGCCCAGGGCGTGGGCGAACAGCTGACCCCGGTCGACCCGGAAGAACCCTGGTATGTCGTGCTGGTGCCGCAAGTGTCTGTCAGCACAGCAGAAATTTTTTCACATCCGCAGTTGACACGTGATTCACTGCCCCTTAAGATGCGCCCCGTTCCCAAGGGAAACAGTCGAAATGACTGCCAACCGGTGGTAGAGCAGAATTACCCAGAAGTTCGCAATGCGTTGAATTCATTGGGAAAATTCACCGAAGCTCGATTAACCGGCACTGGAAGCTGTGTGTTTGGGGCCTTCCCAAGCAAAGCCGAAGCTGATAAAGTTCTGGCCCTTCTTTCAGCGACCCAAACAGGGTTTGTGGCGAAAGGAAGCAATGTTTCGATGTTGCATCGCAAGCTGCAAAGTCTGGTCAAGAAGTCGGGCGCATAAGCGTTCGCAAGCAACAGATACAGGGGCGTCGCCAAGCGGTAAGGCAGCAGGTTTTGATCCTGCCATGCGTTGGTTCGAATCCAGCCGCCCCTGCCATTTTCCTTATACTCATCCAGGTATACCCTCAGCCTCCAGGTACTGCGCGTGTCCAAGATGATGGTCTTTACGGGGAACGCTAACCCCGATCTGGCTCGGCGTGTAGTACGTCAGCTGCATATCCCTCTCGGTGACGTCTCTGTCGGTAAATTCTCCGACGGCGAGATCAGCACTGAGATCAATGAAAATGTTCGCGGTAAAGACGTTTTCATTATTCAGCCGACCTGTGCCCCGACCAACGATAACCTGATGGAACTGGTAGTGATGGCCGACGCCTTCCGCCGCTCCTCAGCATCCCGAATCACCGCCGTGATTCCTTACTTCGGATATGCCCGCCAGGACCGCCGTCCGCGTTCGGCACGTGTAGCCATCAGCGCCAAAGTCGTCGCTGACATGCTCACTGTCGTCGGTATCGACCGTGTACTCACTGTCGACCTGCACGCTGACCAGATCCAAGGCTTCTTCGATATTCCCGTCGACAACATCTACGGCTCGCCCGTACTGGTAGACGACATCGAAGACCAGCGTTTCGAGAACCTCATGATCGTATCCCCGGACATCGGTGGTGTTGTGCGCGCACGCGCCGTCGCCAAGTCCCTGGGTGTCGACCTGGGTATCATCGACAAACGCCGTGAAAAGGCTAACCACTCCGAGGTCATGCACATCATCGGCGACGTCGAAGGGCGCACCTGCATCCTGGTAGACGACATGGTCGACACCGCCGGCACCCTGTGCCACGCGGCCAAAGCCCTGAAAGAACACGGCGCTGCCAAGGTTTATGCCTATTGCACGCACCCTGTCCTGTCGGGCCGCGCGATCGAGAACATCGAGAAGTCGGTACTGGACGAGCTGGTGGTGACCAACACCGTACCGCTGTCCGCCGCTGCTCAAGCCTGTGACCGTATCCGCCAGCTGGATATCGCACCGGTTGTCGCTGAAGCGGTACGCCGTATCAGCAACGAAGAATCGATCAGCGCGATGTTCCGCTAAGCGGAACCCGTGTTGATATGAAGCGCCCCGCCCCAACCTGTGTTGGGGCGGGGCTTTTTTGCCATCCCCGTCTGGCGCTGGTCGCAAACGCCATTCGGGAGGCTATTTTGGAGAAGTAAAATGACCGATTTCATCCTGAACGCCCAAGCGCGTACTGACCTGGGGAAAGGTGCGAGCCGCCGCCTGCGTCACTCCGCCAGCATCCCTGCCGTAGTTTACGGTGGCGATAAAGAAGCCCAGTCCCTGACCATCGTGGCCAAGGAAATCGCCAAACTGTTCGAAAACGAAGCTGCCTTCAGCCACGTTATCGAACTGAACGTCGACGGCGCCAAGCAGAACGTCGTGGTCAAGGCCATGCAGCGTCACCCAGCCAAAGGCTTCATCATGCACGCTGACTTCGTTCGCGTCGTAGCTGGCCAGAAGCTGACCGCTGTTGTTCCAGTGCACTTCATCAACGAAGAAGCACCGGTCAAGAAAGGCGGCGAAGTTTCGCACGTTGAATCGCAGATCGAAGTTTCCTGCGAAGCCAAAGACCTGCCAGAGTTCATCGAAGTCGACCTGGCCAACGCTGAAATCGGCACCATCATCCACCTGTCGGACCTGAAAGCTCCGAAAGGCGTAGAGTTCGTCGCTCTGGCCCACGGTGATGACAAAGCTGTTGCCAACGTTCACGCTCCGCGCGTTTCCGCCGAAGCTGCTGAAGAAGGCGCTGCCGAGTAATCCACTCGCACGCCGGCGTTGATCGGGTTACAGTGCCGCGCGCACTGTAGCCCACCAACTCCAAGGAAGAGCCCCTGACGTGACCGCCATCCAGTTGATCGTCGGCCTGGGTAACCCCGGCCCCGAATACGAACAGACCCGGCATAACGCAGGGGCTCTTTTCGTTGAACGCATTGCCAGCGCCCAGCGTGTTTCGCTGACCGCTGACAAAAAATATTTCGGCCTGACGGCTAAGTTCAGCCATCAGGGCAACGACGTTCGTTTGTTGATCCCCACCACCTACATGAACCGTAGCGGCCAGGCCGTGGCGGCCTTGGCCAATTTCTTCCGCATCAAGCCGGAAGCGATCCTGGTGGCGCACGACGAACTCGACCTGCCCCCGGGCGTTGCCAAGCTCAAGCGCGGCGGCGGTCATGGGGGGCACAACGGCCTGCGCGACATCATCGCGCAGCTCGGCAACCAGAACGACTTCCACCGCCTGCGGCTTGGCATCGGCCACCCGGGCGACGCCAAACTGGTCTCCAACTTCGTCCTGGGCCGCGCGCCGCGCGCCGAGCAGGAGAAGCTCGACGCCAGCATCGATTTTGCCCTCGGCGTGCTGCCGGACGTGCTTGCCGGCGATTTCGCCAAGGCGATGCGCGAACTGCACAGCCAGAAGGCCTGATTTCCTTTAGAGAGGGGAATACCCATGGGTTTCAATTGCGGCATCGTCGGCCTGCCCAACGTCGGCAAGTCCACCCTGTTCAACGCCTTGACCAAATCTGGCATCGCGGCGGAGAACTTCCCTTTCTGCACTATCGAGCCGAACAGCGGCATCGTGCCGATGCCCGACGCGCGCCTGGCTGCGCTGGCTGAAATCGTCAAGCCGAACCGCATCCTGCCGACCACCATGGAGTTCGTCGACATTGCCGGCCTGGTGGCCGGTGCATCGAAAGGCGAAGGCCTGGGCAACAAGTTCCTCGCCAACATCCGCGAGACCGACGCCATTGCCCATGTGGTCCGCTGCTTCGAAGACGAGAACGTGATCCACGTTTCCAACAGTGTGGACCCCAAGCGTGACATCGAGATCATCGACCTCGAACTGATCTTCGCTGACCTGGACAGCTGCGAGAAGCAACTGCAGAAGGTTGCGCGCAATGCCAAGGGCGGTGACAAAGAGGCGCTGGCACAGAAGGCCATCCTCGAGCAGCTGATCCCGCACTTCACCGAAGGCAAGCCGGCACGCAGCCTGATGAAGAACATGGGCGCCGAAGACAAGGCGGTCATCCGCGGCTTCCACCTGCTGACCAGCAAGCCGGTGATGTACATCGCCAACGTCGCCGAAGACGGCTTCGACAACAACCCGCACCTGGACGTGGTCAAGGCCATTGCCGAGGAAGAAGGCGCGGTCGTGGTGCCGGTGTGCAACAAGATCGAAGCAGAAATCGCCGAGCTCGACGATGGCGAAGAGAAAGACATGTTCCTCGAGGCCCTGGGCCTGGAAGAGCCAGGCCTGAACCGCGTGATCCGCGCCGGTTACGAACTGCTCAACCTGCAGACCTACTTCACTGCTGGCGTGCAGGAAGTTCGCGCCTGGACCGTACGCGTGGGCGCCACCGCACCCCAGGCGGCCGGGGTTATCCACACCGACTTCGAAAAAGGCTTCATCCGCGCTGAAGTCGTGGCCTATGACGACTTCATCCAGTTCGAGGGTGAAAGCGGCGCCAAGGAAGCCGGTAAGTGGCGCCTGGAAGGCAAGGATTACATCGTCAAAGATGGCGACGTGATGCACTTCCGCTTCAACGTCTGATGGATGCCGTGGAATTCCACGGTACTTGAAAGACTTCAAAACCCCCGTGATCGCGAGGCGACACGGGGGTTTTGTGTTTTTTGGCCACCATTTTCATCCATTGAGATCCGAGCGTTCCTTGAATAGTCTTCCGGGTACGACACCCATAACCCGATTTCAAAAACCGGGTATGGCGAAAACCGGAGATCAGACGAGGCTTACTGATACCCAATGCCGCACCGCGAAGCCCAAGGACAAGCCTTACAAACTCACGGATGGAAAAGGCCTGTATCTCGAGGTCAAACCCAACGGCACCAAAGCGTGGCGTTACCGCTTCAGCATCCGTATCACAGACACCACCAAGGAAAGCACCTTCGCGGTTGGTGACTATGCCATAGCCCCCCGTGGCGAGAGTGATGAGGACGCCCTGGCACGCCGTAAAGGTCGACGCTTCACACTGGCAGAAGCACGCGAAGAACGACTCAAGGCCCGAGACCTGGTGAAACAAGGCATCAATCCCACCAGACATCGACAACTGCTCCGCATCAAGCAGCAGCAAGACAATGCCACTACATTCGAGGCGGTCGCGCGGGAGTGGCTGGCACTCAAAGACTGGGAAGACATCACCAAGGTCAAGCGTCTGGAAATGCTCGAGCGCGTAGTATTCCAGAAGATTGGTCCGTGGCCGATCAAGAGCATTACCCCCGCCCACATCCTTGATGTGCTCACTACTTCCGCCAAGAAAAACGGCCTGACGGTCGCTGCGGCGGCTAAACGGAGCATGTCCGGTATTTTCGAACTCGCCGTCTCGACGCTGCGAGCAGATACAGACCCGGTCTATCCAGTCCGCCGCGCCCTGCCCGCTAACAAAACTCAGCACAAACGTCCGCTAACAACCGATGAAATTGGCCAGCTTTTACGCGACGTGGAAGGCCACTGCGGGCGTCATGAAACAGAAATCGCCTTTCGCCTGATGTGGCTGACGCTATGCAGACCCAATGAAGCAGTCGAAGCCCGCTGGGCAGAGTTCGACCTGGATGCAGCTCGCTGGCGTATCCCGGCCGAGCGAATGAAGAAGCGTAAAGAGCACAACGTGCCCCTGCCAACTCAGGCTGTCGCAATGTTACGAGGCTTGCAAACCGTCACTGGCAAATACGAGCACCTCTTCCCCCATCGAGATGAACGCTCGAAACCCATGGTCGCGGCGTCGTTTCGCCAGATGCTGAAATCCCTGGGCTGGAGTGGGAAGTCCAGCCCTCATGCCACCAGGACCACGGGGAGCACCCGCCTCAATGAATTGGGCTATCCGGGAGACTGGATTGAGCGTCAACTTACCCATGCTGAACCGAACGCGGTGCGACGCACCTACAATCAGGCGGAATACTTGGCAGATCGCACAGTCATGATGCAGCAGTGGGCAGATATGCTCGACGCATGGATGCGCGGGGAAACGAATATTACGCCGATCACCAAGAGCATGGCCCGATTATGACGCGTCCACGGTGTGGCGACAGCGGCGACACTGGCGACATCCCACGTGCGACTTGGCCGGCAGCAGGCGACATCGGTGGCGACTGTCGCCGTGGTACGACGTGAACGACGGCTTTCAGTCAAAGTCCCTGCGCATAGGAAGGGTCCGCATTCCCATGCACAGGGGCTCGCATCAAGAAGGCGACAAACGGCCCATCGTCCACTCACCACCACTCACGGCTACCTCTTTCCGCTATCGAATTTTGGCGCAATGAGCAGTGCCTAACTTGATTGACCCAGCCATCCCACCGGCGCTAGAAACAAGCCTCGAAGCGCTGCCGCTGGCAGCACCCAGGTGACCCGAACCTTCGAGGTCACGCCGCTTTATGCGGTGGTTCTCCCAAGGGCGATTAGCATCCGGCAGCTCGCCCGGTCACCTTCCCGGTGATGGGTGCTCTTTAACCTCATGGCCCTCGTGCGCCAGCTACACCGTACTGCGCTGTCCTGCAGCAACCTAATCGCTTGGCCGATTCTTGCGCCAACTTGCGCCCGTCTCTTTTTCCAGAAAAGAGACGGGCGCTCCTGACACTGCTGCAGCCCTGATCGCACATGGCTTTGCGGCAATCCCCCTCGTGACAATCGGCGTGACAAACGCCGATATCACCAGCAACAGCGCTGTAGATGATGGTGCCGCAGCCCAGGGAATGGACTGCACCTGACTGACAGTCAGGCATGCCCCGGTCATCGCATTGCTGCTTGCTTGTGGCTCAGGATCTCGCGGCGCTGGTCTCGTCAGCCAGTGCAGCCTCCACCCGCCCACCGCTATCGGTGCTCAGGAGGCCAGATCATGAGATGCCCTTGCTCTTGGTCGTAAGGAGCCGCCAGTCCCGCGTCAGTGGACACCCTCACAGGTCGCGGGGGCCTTGATCCCTGATAACACTCAGCATTCTTGGCGGGATGACGTGAGGATGGACTTCAGGCTAGCTAAGAGAGGACACAGATCATGGCTGTAGTTGAAACGCGAGGTGGGTGGAAGGTCAGTCCCAAGACTAGCGAAGCCGGGCCCATTCAAGCTTCACGAAAACCTGAAGTTGGACACCTCGTCATCGCAAGGGCTATTGTTTGGTAACCTCTACGCTTACTGGTTCACTGAAGATTGTAGCGAGAGGCTACAAGCTTCACCTGGGACGTAGAGGCTGAAGACGGTGATAGATACTAGCCTGATGGCGAAGCTAAAGGCTGAGAATGCAAGATTGGTCGCCTTGCTGGAGGCTCATGGCATCGATTGGCGTCTGCCGGCCGAGCCAGTCAAGATCGAGGTTGTTCAAGCAGAACACACACAACAATTCGGCACAGAAGCAAAGCTTGCCCTATTCCGGAGCTTGTTTCGTGGTAGGACAGACGTTTATCCAATTCGCTGGGAAAGCAAGGCAGGCAAATCAGGATACACACCCGCCTGCGCAAATGAATGGAAACCTGGCGTTTGTGAAAAGCCCCGAATTAAATGCGGGGACTGCGGTAATCGTCAGCTACTTCCTCTCACCGATGAGGTCGTTTATCGCCATCTAGCTGGTGAAGTGGTTATTGGCATCTACCCCCTGCTCGCGGATGACACCTGCTATCTTCTGGCGGTCGACTTTGATGAAGCCGAATGGCGTGATGATGCACGAGCCTTCGCTCAGTCGTGTCATGAACTGAACGTACCAATGGCACTGGAAATATCCCGTTCAGGTAAAGGCGCTCATTGCTGGATTTTCTTCAAGCAAAGTGTTCCCGCTCATGATGCCCGACGTCTTGGTGCGGCAATCATCAGCCATGCATGTGAACGTACACGCCAATTGGCACTAACTTCTTATGATCGGTTGTTCCCAAATCAGGACTACATGCCTAAAGGCGGCTTCGGAAATCTCATCGCGCTTCCATTGCAAAAGCGAGCCAGAGCTCACAACAACAGCGTTTTTGTCGACAGCGAGCTTGAACCTTATCTCGATCAGTGGGCCTTCTTAGCATCGGTTCAGAAAATGCCTCCGGAGGATATTCCGTTCGTTGTCACCCAAGCGATGGGGAAGCAGGACCCTACAGGAGTCATGTATGTTGACGACGACGGCGATGCAGAACCTTGGAAGGCTCGTGAGTCAAAGTCACCAAAATTGACGTGCCCATTGCCAGCCTCTATCAACGTCACGCTGGCTAACATGATTTACTTTGAAAAGTCGGCGTTGCCGCAACCATTAGCAAACCAGCTTGTCCGGCTAGCCGCGTTTCAAAATCCCGAATTCTACAAAGCTCAAGCCATGCGCATGTCGGTGTGGAACAAGCCGAGAATAATCGGTTGCGCCCAGAACTTCCCCAAACATCTTGCGCTGCCACGTGGCTGCCTGGATGCTGCACTGGAGCTGCTAGGGGTAAATAGCATCTCCCCTGAGTTTCAAGATGAACGCTTCGCCGGTGACCCGATTGACGTGAATTTCCTCGGGACCTTGCGTCCAGACCAGGAAGATGCCATCGGCAAAATGCTGAATCATGACACCGGAATTCTTTGCGCACCTACGGCGTTCGGCAAAACGGTCAGCGCTGCTGCATTGATTGCTAGACGTGGCGTTAACACATTAATACTTGTGCATCGGACCGAATTATTAAGACAGTGGCAAGAACGCGTGCAAGCGTTCTTGGATGTTGGCAAGGGTGTGGTTGGAACGATTGGGGGCGGAAAAGCAAAACCTACAGGCATTATCGATATTGCCGTAATGCAATCGTTATCGCGAAAAGGTGAGATCAGCGATCACGTAAAAAACTACGGGCAAATTATCGTCGATGAGTGTCATCACCTGTCAGCAGTGTCATTCGAGACGCTACTGAGAACCGCGACTGCGCGATACGTGCTGGGCCTCACGGCAACCCCAGTGCGACGAGATGGGCAACAGCCAATCATTTTCATGCAATGCGGACCGATCCGACACTCTGCCGCTCGACCGGCGAGCGCACCTCATGATCTATCTGTCGTACCTCGACTGCTGCCAAAGCCTGTGGTGGTCCCCGACGGTTCTGGAATCCAAGACGTTTTTCGGAAGTTAGCAGACGACTCTGAGCGCACAGCCAAAATCGTCTCGGAGATTGAGCTGGCGTACAGCCAAGGTAGAAAAATTCTGGTGCTAACAGAGCGGACGGAGCATGTGGATACCTTGGAGTTGGAGTTGAAGCAGCGCGTGAACAACCTTTTCACACTTCATGGGCGAGTGCCAAAAAAACAACGAATTGCCCGTATGCATGAGCTTGAGTGCCTGCCCCCTGATGCACCACGAGTACTCTTGGCGACGGGAAAACTAGTGGGTGAAGGCTTCGATCATCCGCCATTGGACACGCTGGTGCTGGCAATGCCTATCTCATGGAAGGGAATCCTCCAGCAGTATGCAGGACGGTTGCATCGATCGCATGCCGACAAAGCTGACGTGCGAGTGATCGACTTCGTTGACGAAGGGAATGCCGCGCTGGTGAGAATGTGGGATAAGCGCCAAGCAGGTTACAAAGCGATGGGCTACCGTATGGCCGACGCCTTGATTACCATGGACTTACTTTGAATACGGTTTGACGGCTAATACGCCACTACCCCGCTGCAATCGCGAAACCATAGTTATCCCCAATAGCCGGGTCGTTAACCGCTTACACTCGAAACCCAATATCAGTCAGGTACTGCTCGGCAGTAGTGCCCAGACAAAAACGAATGGTGGTAAAAAAACCCGGCCAACGTTGACGGTAATAGCGCTCCGCAAGTGAGCGCAAGGCTTCCTCAGGACGAATGTTCTGAAGGCGCAAGCTCTTCTTATTGCGCTCTATATCCCAGTGAACACGTAAGCGCGCCTCACACAAGCGAACGCAATTGAGATTGAGCATATCGATTGTGTGCTGCACCAACTCCTGGGTACTAGGGTGCTTGTTCCCCGGCAGCACCGTGCGGGCACAGGCCTGCTCATCGGGAAGCAATCGTCCTGTACTTCTCTCCAAGAAAAACAGGCTTGGGAAAGAAGGTAAATCTGTTGGATTGATGACCCAGCCCTCGCAGTTTTCAGCAAGCTTGCCAGTACCAATCATCTGATCCTTGTAGGCATCACAACTGAGGTTGGACGGTAACGGATCTAGCGCATAGGGCGCAGGCACATGGCGCTGAGATCCGCCCATGCAGACTGCGATCATGTTCTGCCAATCAAGTGCCCAATTATGGGCCGTCGCGGTATCCGATTTGGGGTGAAAATGCTCGACTCGACACTTAAGTGAATCATTGTCGCGGATGTCAATTTCACAGTAGCCACACAGTCCGCCCTGCCCATTGACTAACCGAAACCGGATAGCCTCGTACGCAGTTCGACCAGTTGCGTCGCCCCGCATCTGATCCCAAGTACTCCGCAAATTCCCTGCACGATACCCCGCCAGCTCATCGGGTTCATCAAGCCTAATGACTTGCTTCATTCACCCAACTCCCACTTACGATTTTCAATCTGAAGATCAGCATCAAGCAGTGCTGGCTCCTGCCCCTGATAGCGCTCATCTAGCTTTTTGCGCAGTTCCAGAGCTCGCGGACTACTCCACTGGTCTCTATCAACCAACGCTAGGTACTCCTTCAACTCTTGAGTCGCAAGGCTGGCCGGAGGACGTACCTCATCAAGACCCAGCACCTGCCGAAGCATACGCTCCGGCTCCGAGCCTTCGGTGCCTGGTGGCGCGGAATAGACCTTATTGTCCTTGAGTATGCGGATGCACTCGGAAGGCACGGACGTCAACACTTGTGGGCTATGAGTGGTTATAACGAACTGGATTTGCGGGAATACTTCTCGCAATTGGGTAAGGATGATTTGCTGCCAACGTGGGTGCAGGTGCATGTCCACTTCGTCGATCAGCACCACGCCGCGTGTTTGCCTTGCTGCATCGCCCCCCAGATGAGGGTTGAGTTTGATACAGCGATAGGCGATATCACCGATCATGGCTAGGACACTTCGGATGCCATCGCTGAGTTGGTCAACATCCAAGGTGCCATGTAGGTCATGGCTTAGTACCAACGAGCTTTCCTGAGTTACGCTGAATTCCAACTGGTGCCATCCGGTCGTCGTACTGAGAAAGCTATCGATGGCCTGCTGAACAACCCGAACACGATCTTCTGCAGCCTGCAGTTCCTCAACACGTGCGCGTCTTTCAAGTTGGCGAATTTGCTGTTCGCGCAGACTCTGAAATGCCCAGATGAACCATTCCTTGAAGTGCTTGTAGGATGAGGCCGGATCCAGGCAGTTCAGGTAGGCGAATGTGCGGACATAAAAGTCGGTTTCGCGAGTGTCATCTTTGCCTTTCAAGTTTTCAGTCAGGCGCTTCTGCGCCCAGAGCCGCCCAGTACCGTAGTAGCCAAATACCGGCAGATCCAAAGTCGGCTTTTCCGGGTCTCGAATTTGATCCTGGACAGCACCAGCCCACTGCCGCATAAACCCGGTGTCTCCGCCATCCTTGGTCTTGGTAGCTCTGGCTTCTTTATCTCGATAGCGAACCCATGTAGAGACTGCCCCGCTACCAAAGTCTCCAGACATAGTTACCCGAGCTGGTAACTGCCGGGCCATATCTCCACTGGTCAGACGCAACAGGCGCACGTCATCAATAGCGATAGCGTTACCAGGGTCATTGAATGCATTACGTGCGAGGTCGAAGCTATTGACAAAGGGCCAGAGCGCGATACGAATAGCATCCAACAGGGTTGATTTACCCTGGCCATTTTCAGCCACCAATACAGTTAGCTGTGAATGCAAGGGGACTTCCAGATCTGCGTAACAGCGGAAGTTTTCCAGACGCAACAGATCCAGCTTCACAGGCTTTCCTCCGGCTTAATCACTAGGGATAACATCTCACTCAAGTCACATTTGACTCCGGCAATGTAGAACTCCAGCTCGCTCTTGAATGGATGCTTAATGTAATAAAGGCTACTCACCTATCGGCCATCCACCAGTAAATTGGCAAGAATGTATTTTTCGCCCGGATTGTAGCGGGAGAAGATCTCGTTCTTGGTGTGCTCCGCGCTCATCGGATCGAATAAATGCGCCAGTTGGATACACCACGCCTCCAAGGCCAGCTTGAATTCGCTAGGTGGGGCATCAACCGCCAGAGCTTTACTAGCCTGGGCCAGCTCAAGGCGGGGCTCGTCGCTGCGAAGCAGTATCTGGTCACCGTGACCACCGGCACATGTCTGGTAGCCGACGTGGACCGCCGAGTCACCAGCCTTGTCGACACTTGTGCCTTTAACCACCTCGTCGCCATGCAGGCCGCGAGTCTGAGCGTCTTTTGCGATGTCCTTCAGACTGACCATTCGAGTTTCTACAAATTGTCAAGTTTATCAGTCTACTTGAATGCCGCCGACCTCGTCACTCGCCCCTCTCAGAAAGAAAGCCCCGATACACGACGGCTTGGGCATCTGCTTGACGGGACGTCCGCTCCACCGGGGCAAATTCACCTGACTTGGCACGCGCCACGGTTCACAAATGGAGCTGAGCACCGAACTGCTACACACCTTTACACCGGGCTCACCATAGCAGAGAGGTTTGGTCTAATGCCTCAGCGTGCGGAGAAAAACGCAACCGCAGTGAAAGCAAAGTCACACACCACTCAAACCGGGCGCTAAACCGGGTATGACACATATTGACCCGTACTAAAACCCAGACCTTGTGAGGCCTGAGCGCTCTGACTTCCGTTTCAACGTCTAAGCGGTAGCCTGCAGTAACCAGAAACCCCTTGCGGCTTATGCCTCAAGGGATTTTCGTTTTATGTGGCCCGTGCCGGCCTTATCGCAAGGCGGCGGCCGGGCTTTTGCAGGACAATATATAACTTTTTGATTTAACAGGGCCCTTGTGGGAGCGGGCGTGCCCGCGAACACCGGCGCAGCCGGTGCCAGACACCGCGTTGTATTCTTCGCGGCGGGTCGATTTCTAGACACGCCATGCTAAAACAATAAGTTTTATATTGTTCCATGAGAGCTGCCTTGCCTGCGACGAGGCCGCTACAGGTAACACACCAACCAGAAATACCCTCGCACGGTGAGTCGGCGAAACAACACGGGCTGATCATTTCAAGGATGATGCATGAAAGAACATCAATATGTGGTTCAGGTGACGTGGACAGGTAACAAGGGCTACGGCACCGCCGGCTATACCGCCTACAACCGTGACTTCAATGTCGACGCCGCCGGCAAGGTTGCCTTGCAAGGCTCCGCAGACCCGGCATTCCGTGGCGACCCGCAGCGCTGGAGCCCGGAAGACATGCTGGTGGCATCGCTGTCGGCATGCCACAAGCTCTGGTACCTGCACCTGTGCGCGGTCAACGGCGTGAATGTACTGGCGTATGTCGACCTTCCACTGGGGCGCATGGTGGAAGGTGACGATCAGGGCAAGGGCCGTTTTACCCATGTGCTGCTGCGCCCGCAGGTTACCATCAGCGCAGACTCGGACCGGGAAGTTGCCCTACGCCTGCATGAGGATGCGCATCATGAGTGCTTTATCGCCAACTCCGTGAATTTCCCGGTGGAGTGCGCGGCTGAGGTGACGGTCGGCTAGCGGGCTCAGGTCAAAGACATTGGAGTGGTGGCGATGAACTACAACCCAGCGCTCAAGGCCCGTTATGAGGTGCTGCGCGCACGCGGGATCGTCCTGGTGCGACTCAATGCCATGCTCAGGACTGGCGAGCCTTGGCTGGATCTGGTGTTGCCTCAGCCGAAGAGGGTGTAAATCAACAGCCAAAATGCAGCACTTGAAGATTACACGGTTCTTGTGGGAGCGGGCGTGCCCGCGAACACCGGCGCAGCCGGTGCCAGACACCGCGTCGCCTGCTTCGCGGGCACGCCCGCTCCCACACCGGCCGCGTCGCGCTTACGAATTGAGTTCTCTGCGTGACAGCCCAGCCCGTAGCGCTGGGTAATCTCCCACAATGAATCGCGCAGGCTTTGCGAATTTTGAGAAAGACAGTTGCTCCGACCTGCTCCGCCAGTCGGGTATGGCTAAACGCCGGGCTGCCAGCGCATCACTTCACAAATTCCTGAACTGATTATTTGTCGCCAGCGATTTTTCCCCCCGGCAAGCCCCACCAGAATCGCTTCACCACAATCATAAAAACCCGTGAGGCCACCCCGTGGACCAGACCCTGCAGGTACGGCAAGCCGCCGCCGACCTTGTTGCCGCCTTCGCCAGCAACGACACCGCCCGCTACTTCGCCTGCTTCAGCGAAGACGCCACGTTCCTTTTCCATACCTTGGCGCAACCCCTGCTGTCACGCCGGGCCTATGAGAAGGTCTGGGCCCAGTGGCAGGCCGAAGGGTTTGCCGTGCTCGCCTGCGCGTCCAGCAACGCCCAGGTCAGCCTGCAAGGCGACGTGGCGATCTTCATGCATGATGTGGCCACGCATCTGCGCATCGGCGGTGCCGAGCACCAGTTGAACGAGCGCGAGACCATCGTGTTCCGCCGCCACGCTGACCAGTGGCTGGCCTGCCACGAACACCTGTCGGCCGTATCGCCGGCCTGATCACCTTTTTGCGGCCCTGCCGCCCTGCCATCGCACCCACAAGAAGGCTTGCGCACTGCGCTGGCCCACAACAACCGCGCTGGAGCATCACCATGAGCCACTCGACCGGTATCGAGACCAACGGCGTAGAACAGATCCCCGCCGATCAACGCGACGCCTCCCCGCTGGACCTGTTCCGCCTGATCTTCGGCGGCGCCAACACATTCGCCACCGCCGTGCTCGGCAGTTTCCCGGTGCTGTTCGGGCTGTCGTTCCAGGCGGGGGTGTGGGCCATCGTGCTCGGCGTTGCCGTTGGCGCGCTGATCCTGGCACCGATGGGCCTGTTCGGCGCGCTGAACGGCACCAACAATGCGGTCTCCTCGGGCGCGCACTTCGGCGTGCACGGGCGCATCGTCGGCTCGTTCCTGTCGCTGCTCACGGCAGTGGCATTCTTTTCGCTGTCGGTATGGAGTTCGGGCGATGCCCTGGTCGGCGGCGCCAAGCGCCTGGTCGGCCTGCCGGAAACCGACCTGACCCTGGGCATGGCCTACGGCCTGTTCGCGGTGCTGGTACTGGTGGTCTGCATCTTCGGCTTCCGCTTCATGCTGTGGGTCAACAAGATTGCCGTGTGGGCGTCGAGCCTGCTGTTCCTGCTGGGTATCGCTGCTTTTGCCGGGCCGTTCGACGCCGGCTACGCAGGCAGCGTCAACCTGGGCCAGGCGGGCTTCTGGGCAGCTTTCGTCGGCGCTGCGATCCTGGCCATGAGCAATCCGGTGTCATTCGGCGCCTTCCTCGGTGACTGGTCGCGCTACATTCCACGCGAAACCCCCAAGGCGCGCATCATGCTGGCGGTGATAGCGGCCCAGGGTGCCACGCTGATTCCATTCCTGTTCGGCCTGTGCACCGCCACCCTGGTGGCCACCCAGGCACCGGACTACATTGCCGCCAACAACTATGTCGGCGGGCTGCTGGCTGTCGCCCCCAGCTGGTTCTTCCTGCCGGTGTGCCTGATTGCGGTGATCGGCGGTATGTCCACCGGCACCACGGCGTTGTATGGGACAGGCCTGGACATGTCGAGCGTGTTCCCACGCCTGCTCAGCCGTGCCGGCGCCACGCTGCTGATCGGGGTGCTGGCGATCGGTTTCATTTTCATCGGCCGCTTTACCTTCAACCTGGTGCAGAGCGTGTCGACCTTTGCCGTGCTGATCATCACCTGCACCAGCCCGTGGATGGTGATCATGATCCTCGGCCTGGTCACCCGCCGTGGTTTCTACCACGCCGATGACCTGCAGGTATTCACCCGCGGCCAGCGGGGTGGCCACTACTGGTTCCTGCACGGCTGGAACTGGCGCGGCATGGGCGCTTGGGTCCCCAGCGCAGTGGTCGGCCTGTGCTTCGTGAACCTGCCGGGGCAATTCGTCGGACCGTTGGGCGACCTGGCCGGTGGCATTGACCTGAGCCTGCCGGTCACCCTGGGGTTGGCCGGGGTGCTGTACCTGCTGCTGCTCAACCTGTTCCCCGAACCTGCCGACGTGTATGGCCCGCAGGGCCCACGCTGGGTGCGTTGCAAACAGGCTGCGCACACGCCTGTAACCACTGCCGAAATGGCCTGACTGGAAACCACCATGACCACATCCCACTACATTGCCGGCCGCTGGTTCGACGGCCAGGGCAGCGACTGCATCAGCGTCAACGACCCTGCGCTGGGCCAACCGTTTGCCGAACTGATGGCTGCCAGTGCCGAGCAGGTCGACCAGGCCGTGGCCGCCGCACGTGCAGCCCTGCCCGCCTGGAAATGCACCAGCGCCAGTGAGCGCGCAGCGTATCTGCGCGGCTTCGCCGAACAGCTTGGGCAACGCCGCGAAGCGCTGGTCGCCCTGCAGATGCGCAACAACGGCAAGCCGCGCCACGAGGCAGAAGTCGACCTGGACGATGCCATCGCGACCTTCGGCTATTACGCCGAGCTGGCTGAACAACTGCCTGGGCAAAACCGCGACGTACCGCTGGCTGCCCCGGGCTTCACCGCCCGCACCCGCCTGGAGCCGGTGGGCGTGGTCGGCCTGATCGTACCCTGGAACTTCCCACTGGTGACCAGCGCCTGGAAGCTTGCCCCGGCCCTGGCGGCTGGCTGCACCGTGGTGCTCAAGCCCTCGGAAGTGACCCCGCTGTGCGAACTCGCCTACGGCCAGATCGCCGACACCCTGGGCCTGCCGGCCGGGGTGCTGAATATCGTCAATGGCAAAGCCGAGACGGGTGCCGCGCTGAGCAACCACAACGGCCTGGACAAACTGTCGTTCACAGGCAGCAATAACGTTGGCAGCCAGGTGATGCGCAGCGCAGCGGCACAATGCCGGCCGGTCACGCTGGAGTTGGGCGGCAAGTCGGCGATCCTGGTGTTCGATGACTGCGACGTCGACGCGGCGGTGCAATGGATCGTTGCCGGCATCTGCTGGAATGCGGGCCAGATGTGCTCGGCCACATCACGCCTGCTGGTACAGGACGGCATCGCCGACGCCCTGCTGCCACGCCTGCAGGCAGCGCTGGAAAACCTGCGGGTGGGCAGCCCGCTGAGCGAAGAAGCCGACATGGGCCCACTGACCAGCCAGGCCCAGTGGCTGAAGGTGGCCGGCTACTTTGCCACGGCGCGGGAGGAAGGCTTGCAGTGCCTGGTCGGTGGCAAAGTGCTGGACCGTGGCGGCTGGTTCGTCAGCCCTACCCTGTATGCCGATGTGCCTGAAGGCAGCCGCCTGTGGAACGAAGAAATCTTTGGTCCGGTATTGTGCGCACGGCGCTTCGCCAGCGAACAGCAGGCGATTGCCGAGGCCAACGACAGCCGCTTCGGCCTGGTGGCGACAGTGTGCACCACAGACCTGGCGCGCGCAGAGCGGGTGGCCGATGCGCTGGAGGTGGGCCATGTGTGGATCAACTCGGTGCAGGCGGTGTTCGTCGAGACCTCATGGGGTGGCACCAAGGGCAGCGGTATAGGCCGTGAGCTGGGGCCTTGGGGCTTGTCGGGCTACCAGTCGGTCAAGCATGTGACGCGGTGCCTGGGCTGAACCGTGCGGGGCCGTTTGGCGGCCCCTTTCGACAGCTTCTGCCATTCATCTAGTCGCGTGCCACTGGCATGAAGCGCATCACGGCGCTTCGTCAGCCGGGCGCGCAGCTTCCTGTACCAGCACCATGCTCTGCGGCGAAGACAAGGCGATACCCTCGTCACGCAGCCGCCCAAGGATGGTGAACAGCAGGTCACTGCGGGTACCCGACACCTGGCGCGGCCCGGCCACATAGCCACTGACCGCGATCACCATGCCATTGCTGGTCAGGTCCTTGAACGACACCGAGCTGGCGGGCGCGTCCAGAATTGCCTCGTGTTCATGGTAGGCCGCCAGCAGCAACTCACGTACACGGTTGGCATCCGTATCCAGCGGCAGGGTCAAGGTGATGCCGACCACCCCCAGGGCGTTGCCCATGGTCACGTTGCGCACGTTCTGCGAGATGAACTGCGAGTTGGGTACGATCACCGTGGAACGGTCGGACATCTGGATTTCGGTAGCGCGCACGTTGATGCGGCGAATGTCGCCCTCGACGCCGGCCAGGCTGACCCAATCGCCGACCTTCACCGGGCGTTCGGTGAGCAGGATCAGGCCCGAGATGAAGTTCTGCACGATCTGCTGCAGGCCAAAACCGATACCGACCGACAAGGCACTGACCACCCAGGTCAGGCTGGTCAGGTTGATGCGCAGGGTCGACATCACCAGCATGGCCAGGAAAATGAACCCGAGGTAGCCCACCAGGGTGACCAGCGAGGCACGCATGCCGGCATCCATGTCGGTTTCCGGCAACAGCCGTTCGCTGAGCCAGCGCTTGACCACCCGGATGGCGAACAAGCCGCCGAGCAGAATCGCCATCGCCAGCAGAATGTCCTGCGGCACGATGTTCAGGTTGCCCAGCAATTTGCCACCGGTGCCGTCCCAGTCGCCCAGGCTGAGCAGCAGTTCGCTGGGGCTGGTGCCCGACGGCATCAACGCCAGCAGCAGCGCCAGGAACAGCACTACGGTGCGGCCGATACCGGCCAGGATGGTGCTGGCCTGGGCCTGGTGACGTGGCGCCAGCCCCAGGGTCGACGCCAGTGCCAGGCCGCCGGGCTGGCGTGGCGACAGCAGGGTTTCGCACAGGTCACCGAAGAAGCTGGTCAACAGGTAGGCGCACGTGATCACCAGGCTGACCCACAGCAGCTTGGCCGTAAGGAAGTAGGCAAGGGTCAGGTAGCCGGTCACCATGGCCAGCATGATCCCCCCCAGCCAGATGACCATCACGAACGGGATCAACCCGCCCAGGCCGGTGGGGCGTTCCAGTTCAAGCTTGCGCAGGGTGCGGCGGTAGCGCTGCAACGCGCCGGCGAAGATCATCGCCACTACCAGCGCGGTCAGGCCGTTCACCGCCACGGTCAGCGCCAGGCTGGCACCGATCACGGTGTTGATGCGCTCCATGGTCATCATGACCATCAGTGCCAGGGCCAGCACCTTGGGGAACCAGCCCAGCGCGCTGGCCACTTCGTCGTTAATGGCCGGCAGGCGCCAGGACGGGCGCTGCAGCATCAGCATGGCACGGCCCAGGCCCGCGATGAACGCGCTGAACACCACCAGCGCCAGGATGTGGTTGACCAGGCTGGCGATATCGCTGCCCAGTTCGGCATTGCTCTCCAACCCCCAGCGCAGCAGGGAAACCGAACCGGCGATGGTGCCCAGTGTTGCCAGGCTGACCCCCAGCGCCAGGGCACTGCGGCGCAGCCGGCCTTCGGGCAACCAGCGGACCATGGCACGGGCCAATAGCCGCTCTATCCACAGGCGCACCAGGGTCCAGACCAGGATGGCCGCTACCAGGCTGGCCATGAACGGCCAGCGGTGCTCGGGGCTGAACGCGCTGCCAATGGCAACGGCTGCTTCGCCCCGCAGGTCGCGCAGGCGCGCCACGTCATCCTGGGTTGGGCGGATGATGCTCTGCCAGAATGCCGGGCTCAACGGCGAGGCGGCGCGGCTGGTGATCTGCGAGTTGAACTGGCTGCGGCGCAAGTTGACGATTTGCGTGGACAGGTCGCGCGCCGACTGAGTCAGCTTGGTGGCCTGGTCCTGCTGGGCGACCAAGGCCTTTTTCTCGGCCTCCAGGGCCTTGCGCTGCTGGGTCAGGGCCGCAGGCTCGTCGGGCTGGGCCGGGCCAACCACCTTGAGCTTGTCGTCGAGCTTTTCCACATCGGTGGTGCGCTGCGCACTCAAGGCATCAGCCTGGCGCTGAACCTGCATGGCCGCCAGCCGCAACTGCGACAGCAGGTCGTCGTTGGCGTTACTGCTGACGCCTTGGCGAATCTGGTCCAGGCTATCGCTCAACTGCTCGATACTGGCGTTTTCATCCACTGCCGGGGCTGCCGCATTGGCCGGGTTGGACAACGGCGTGGCAGGGGCCGCCGCGGCCGGGCCGGTGAGCACCAGCAGCAGCGCCAGCATGGCCATCAGGCCAGGGCAAAAACGAACAAGGCTCAGACGCCTCATCGAATATTCCTCTTTACAATCCGATTTGGCGGGGGATTCTACGCGGCTTCAAGGCATCAGGAGAGTGCCGTTTCTCGCGTCAGCAGTAGCTGCTTGCGCGCCACGCCCCAACGGTAGCCGCTGATGTCGCCATCCCGGCGCACCACACGGTGACAAGGTATGGCCACGGCGATGCGATTGGCCGCACACGCCAGGGCTACCGCCCGCACCGCCTTGGGCGCGCCAATGCGTTCGGCAAGGTCGCTGTAGCTGATGCGGCTGCCAGCCGGCACCTCGCGCAGGGCTTGCCACACGCGCTCCTGGAACGCTGTGCCTTGTACATCCAGCGGCAGGCCCAGGCCCAGCGCCGGGGCCTCGACGAACCCCACCACCTCGGCAACCAGTTGCTCATAACCGCGGTCACCGCCGATCAACCGGGCCTTGGGGAACTGATCCTGAAGTTCGTGCAGCAGGGTTTCAGGGTCGTCGCCCAGCAGAATCGCGCAAATGCCTTTGTCGCTTTGGGCCACCAGGATGGCGCCCAAGTAGCACTGGCCGAGGGCAAAATGAATGGTGGCCCCTGCGCCCCCGGCGCGGTACTGCCGGGGGCGCATACCCAGGCGCTGGTCGGCGCTGGCATAAAAGTGGCTGTTGGAGGTGTAGCCGGCGTCGTAGATGGCATCGGTGACCGAGCACCGAGCATCTTCCAGGTGTGCGCGCAGGCGCCGGGCGCGAAAAGCGGTGGCGTAGGCCTTGGGGGTAACGCCGGTTTCGGCTTTGAACAGCCGGTGCAGGTGGTACGGGCTGACGGCCAGTTGCGCAGCGAGCTGGTCGAGGCTGGGGCTGGGGTCGCTGGCTTCGATCAGGCGGCAGGCGCGGATGACCAACTGGCTATGGCGCGCCGCACTGGGCTTGGCGCCAGCGGTGCAGCGCTTGCACGCACGGTAGCCAGCGGCTTCGGCTAACGCAGGGGTATCGAAGAACTCGACGTTGCCGCGCTTGGCCAGCCGCGACTTGCAGTTGGGGTGGCAATAGATGCCGGTGGTGCGCACGGCATAGACGAAGTGCCCGACCGCAGCGGGGTCGCGGGCTTCGACGGCTTGCCAGCGTTGGTCGGGGGTGGTGTAGGCGGTCATTGGGTATACTTCCAGACTCGTGCGGCCGGCTCCGGCCTTGGCGGTGTAAAAACCTCAGGCGCGCCACAGGTACCAGGCCGCCACGGTTCGGTATGGCCGCCAGGCGCCGCCCAGCGAACGCATCTGCGCCGGGGTCGGCGCCTTGTCCAGGCCCTTGAGGCGGCGATACCCCTCGCGCACGCCAAAATCGTCGACGGGCAGGATATCCGACCGCTCCAGGCTATAGATCAGCAGCATTTCCACCGTCCACCGCCCTATCCCGCGCAGCGCTACCAGGCGTTCGATCAGGGCGTCGTCACTCATGGCCAGTGCTGCTTCGCGGGTCGGCACCAGGCCGTCCAGCCTGGCTTGGGCAATGCCCTGGATAGTCGCCATCTTGCTCGCCGAAAAACCGCAGGCGCGCAGGGTTTGCGGGCTTGCGGCCAGTAACTGCTCGGGCGGCGGAAACGCATGCTGCGGGAACAACGCCAGCAACCGGCCCAGGATAGCCTCAGCCGCCCGGGCATGCAGCTGCTGGTAGGCAATCGCGCGCACCAGCGCCTCGTAAGGTTCCCGGCCAGGGGTGGCCTGGTGCAGGCATGGCCCGGTCGCGGCGACATGTCGCGCCCAGTCAGGGTCGAGCGCCGCCAGGTATTCGCCGGCTTGGCGGTAAGCCGCAGGGGAAAGGTCGGCCAGAATCATGGCGGCTCCATCAAGTCGAGTGCAGGTGCAGCTTAGCGCAGCCGTTCATCGGGGGAACGCCGGTTCTTGCGCGGCTAATTCCTGGCCCACCATTGCCCCGCGCCATCCTCCGCGCATAGAATTGAGAACTGTTCACATTCGCACACCTCACGGGACCGGCCTTGGCAACGATGCAGATCAACGACACGCTCAAACCGGCCGAGGTCGCTCTGCTCTACCAGTCCCACCATGCCTGGCTGCGTGGCTGGCTGCGCAGCCGCGTGGGGTGCAGTGAACATGCGGCCGATCTGGCCCAGGATACCTTCGTGAGGGTATTGCGCGCGCGCCAGGCATCGCCGTTGAAAGAACCGCGCGCCTACCTGAGCAGCATTGCCCGCGGCTTGATGATCGACCAGTTCCGCCGACGCGCACTGGAGCGGGCCTACCAGCAGAGCCTGGCCCAGGTGCCAGAAACCGAAGCGCCCAGCGAAGAGGCCCGGTTACTCATCCTCGATACCCTGGCGCGCCTGGACCGCGCCCTGCATCAGCTCAAACCGCGGGCGCGCCAGGCCTTCCTGCTGGCCCAGCTGGACGGTTTGAGCATTGTCCAGATCGCCCGGCAGCTGCACGTGTCGCGCGCGACCATCGAGCGCGACCTGGCCAGCGCCCTGGGCGTCTGCTACCGGTTGCGCTACGCCGATGCCTGATGCCACCCCCACCCAAGCCCAGGTTGACCAGGCCATCGACTGGCTGGTGAAGCTGCGCTTCGACAGCCCCTGCCCGCGTACCCGGCAACAGTTTGAGCAATGGCTGGCCAGCCACCCGCATCACCCACTGGCCTGGCAGCGCGTAAGCCTGCTCAGCGACGAACTGGCAGGGCTGCCCAAGGACCTGAGCCGGCGCACCCTGGAAGGCAGCCAGCAGCAGCGTAGCAGCCGACGCAACCACCTCAAGCTGCTGGCGCTGCTGGCCGTCGGCGGCAGCCTGGGCCTGGCGGCGCGTGAACCACTGGGTTTACCTGAGCTGCTGGCCGACAACAGCACCGCCGTCGGCGAGCGTCGCCAGGTGCAGGGGCGCGACGGCAGCCGTATCCAGTTGAACACTGCCAGCGCCATCGACCTGGACTACAGCGTTGAACAGCGCCAGCTGGCGCTGCTACGCGGTGAAGTGAGCCTGGAGAGCAACGCCAACGACCACCGGCCGTTCCTGATCGAAACGCCGGTTGGGCGGCTGGTCACCCTGGACGGCCAGTTGCTGCTGCGTGAAAACCGCCAAGGCCTGCTGCTGGCGGTGCGCCGTGGCCAGGTCACGCTGTTCCCCGCCTCGGCACTGCGCAGGCAAGTACAGCCGGGCGAGACCTTGCAGGTGTGGCGCGACGGCCGTGTCCAGGCCGTAACGTTGCACAGTGACCCGTGGGGCTGGACTGACGGCGTACTCAGCGTGCAGCAGATGCCGCTTGGCGAGTTTGTCGCCGAACTGGGCCGTTATCGCCCGGGCCTGCTGCGCTGTGCGCCGGAAGTGGCCAGCCTGATGGTGTCTGGCACCTTCCAGTTGAGCGACACCGGCGCCATCCTGCACCTGCTCAGCCGTAGCCTGCCGGTGCGGGTCGAGTACCATACCCGGTATTGGGTCAGCATCGCAGCCGCCTGACGCGCGCGGGCGCGGCCTTGTATCGCGATGGGCCGCAACGCGGCCATTCATGATCGAAGCAACCCCGAAGCCGTCAGTCCGCCAACGCGGGCAGGCGGCCCGCAGCCCGAAACGACTGCCGGGCAAAGCACACGAACAACCCGGCCATCAGCGCCAGCGCCATTGGCAGGCCATGCGGCGCCACGCCCATGGCGGCGCCACTGACCAACGGCCCTACCAGGCTGCCTACGCCCCACAGCAGGCCCACGCTGGCATTGGCGGTGACCAGGTCCTGGCCCTTGAAGCGCTGGCCGATCAGCACCAACGCCAAGGTATAGATCCCCCCCGCCACCGCCCCCAGCACCACCAGCAGCGGCCACAACAGCCACGTCAGGTCCAGCAACCAGGGCAAACCTATACCGATCGACATCGCCACCAGCCCGCACACCAGGTGCAGCCCGGTGCGCTCGACCCGATCGGCCAGCCAGCCAAGCGGCAGCTGGAACAACATGTCGCCGGCAAACACCACCGTCACCATCAACGCCGCCACACCCACGGCGAAGCCATGGCTGCTGGCGTATACCGGCAGCAACGACAGCACCACGGCGTCGAAGAACGAGAAGAACAGCACCGCCATGCACAACGCCGGCGCCACCCGGAAGAACCCCGCCAGGCCAAAGCTTTTCTCGCCTTCTTCGTGCGCCACATGGTCATTGGGCACCGTCAGCACGATGCACAGCAAGGCCAGGCCATAGCCAACGGTGACCACGCCAGTGATCCATGGGCTGTCCGCCCCCAGTACTGCCAGCATGGCCGGGCCGAGCACCTGGAAGCCGGTAAAGCTGGTGGCATACAGGGCCATGATCTTGCCGCGGTTGTGCTCCGGGCACAGTTCGTTGACCCACGACTCGCCCAGGATGATGGCGATACCCATGCCCAGCCCCAGGCCAAGGCGCAGCAGCGCCAGCAGCCACAGCGAGCCAAAGGCCGCTTCGAGCAGGGCGATGCTGAGTGTGCACAGGCTGAAACACAGCAGGTAGATGGTGCGCCGGGTGAGGTGGCGGCAGCAGGCATCGACTAGGAACGCCGAAAGCATCATGCCGGCAGCAGGAATAGCCGAGATGATGCCGATTTCCAGGGTGCCCGCCCCTGCTTCATGCAGGCGCAACGAAACCAGGGGCAGGCTCGCCCCCAGGCTGAAACCCACGACCGAAACGGCGAACAACAGGCCCGCCAGCAAACGCATGTTCATGTACCACTCCTTGCAAACCGGAAAAACGTGCAGACACAGGCGCGCAGGCCAAAGTGGCCAGCGGCGCGAACGCGCAGATCAGGTCAGGCGAAGTGTGGCGAGAAGGTGAAGGCAAACAGCACGCTGCGGCGGCGCTTGAGTACCGTGTCGCTCGGCCACGCATGGCGCAAGCCCTGAAGGGCAGGCTGGCGGGCGCTGGGCAGTGACGGGGTACGGCGCATTGCTTGGCTACTACGCAGGTGGGAGGGGAAAGTGGCGGCACTCTAGGCCAAGGACAGTCCGGTCGTCAATCGGCAGGGGCCGCCGCATGCAGCGGCCCCGACGAAATCAGCGCTTGCCGGTATTGGGCAGGAACACCGCCAGCAATCCGAACAGCGGCAGGAACGAACAGACGCCATAGACGTATTCGATGCCCCGCAAGTCTGCGACGTACCCCAGCAGTGCCGCACCGATGCCGCCAAAGCCGAACATCAGGCCGAAGAAGATGCCGGCAATCATGCCCACGCTGCCCGGCACGAGCTCCTGCGCATACACCACGATGGCGGAAAACGCCGAAGCCAGAATGAAGCCGATCACCACGCTCAGTACCGTGGTCCAGAACAGATCGGCATAGGGCAGCGCCAGGGTGAACGGGGTCACGCCCAGGATCGAGAACCAGATCACCGCCTTGCGCCCCATACGGTCACCGATCGGCCCACCGAAGAATGTCCCCGCCGCCACGGCCCCGAGGAACAGGAACAGGTGCAACTGCGAGCTGGCTACCGATACCGCGAATTTCTCGATCAGGTAGAAGGTGAAGTAGCTGGTGAAGCTGGCCATGTAGAAGTACTTGGAGAACACCAGCAAGCCCAACACGATCAGCGCCACGATCACCCGCTGGCGGGAGATGCCATGGGTGGCCTGCACCGCCTTGCGTGCTTTGGCCTGGTTAAGGTGTTCCTTGTACCAGCCACGCAGCATCAGGGTTACGCCAAGGAAGAACAACGCCGCCAGGCCGAACCAGGCCACGTGGGTCTGGCCGAACGGAATGACGATGGCCGCCGCCAGCAACGGGCCCAGCGCCGAACCGGTGTTGCCCCCCACCTGAAAGGTTGACTGGGCCAGGCCGAAGCGCCCCCCGGAGGCCAGCCGCGCGATACGCGAGGTTTCGGGGTGGAAGGTGGAGGAACCGATGCCTACCAGTGCCGACGCCAGCAGGATCATCGGGAAGCTGCCGACGAAGGCCAGCATCACGATCCCCACCAGGGTGCACAAGGTGCCCAGCGGCAGCAGGTTCGGTGCCGGCCGACGGTCGGTGAAAAAGCCGACCCAGGGCTGCAACAGCGAGGCGGTGATCTGGAACGTCAGGGTGATCATGCCGATCTGGGCGAAGCTCAGGTTGTAATTGGCCTTGAGCATCGGGTAGATCGCCGGCAGTACCGACTGGATCAGGTCGTTGATCAGGTGCGCCAGCGCGCAGAAACCGATGATGCGCATCACCAGCGGCGTGGCCTGGTTGGCCGGTGCCTGGCTGGATGCGGTGGAGGCGCTACTGGTGGCCATTTGCCTAAATCTCCGTCCTCAGGTTTGGGATCCGATTATCGGGAAACAAATAGATACATAGCTACCTTTTTTTCCCTCTGTCGCGACGTTCTTGAAAATGGTTCTCAATATAATTAGCATCCTTGTCTACTTCTCCTGTCATCGTTGGGCCCACTGGCCCCACTCGCGAGCAGACCGTAACCATGAGCCCGATGCCCGCCAAACAGCTGCAACCCGACCCCGAGCAGGAAGCGCTCGAGTGGTTCTCGGCGTTGCGCCACCCCAACTGTGACGACGCCCAGCGCCGGGCCTTCGCGGCCTGGTGCCAAGCCGCTGAAAACGCCCAGGCCTATGCCGAGCTGGAGCGATTCTGGCAGCAGGTGCAGCCCTCACCCGCCCGCCCTCGCCCACGGCCGCCAAGCGAGCGCCGCAGTCACCTGGGCAAATGGGTGGCGCTGTGCTTTCTCCTGGGCCTGGCCGCCGCTACCTATCTTTACTGGCCGTGGATGCAGCGCCTGGCCAGCGAGCTGCACACCGATGTGGGCGAGCGGCGCAGCACGCGCCTGGCCGATGGCACGACCTTGAGCCTGGACAGCGCCAGTGCGATGAACGTGGACCTGCGCGGCCGTACCCGCCAGCTGCATCTGGTACAGGGCCAGGTGTACCTGCAGGTGGCGCTCGATGGGCGCGCCCTGGAGGTGGCAGTGGGTAACGCACGCATCCAGGTGTTCGGCACCCGCCTGCAAGTCACCCGCCATGCCAACCATGACGAACTGGTGGTCATCAGTGGCAAGGCCATGGTCGTGCAGGGGGGTGAGCAGCGCCTGGTCTCGAAGGGTGAACGGGTAACCTTCGATGACACGCGCATCGGCACGGTACGCCCAGCGGACCTGAAAACCGTAGACAGTTGGCGCAGCGGCTACCTGAAGGCCAGCGACATGCCGCTGGGGCAGGTGCTGGAGCGCCTGGCCAGCTACCAGGGCCAGCGGGTATGGCTTATGGATGAACAACTGACCCATCGCCGTGTAAGCGGCGATTTCAACCTCGACCGCGCCGGGGAAACCCTGCAATCCCTGGCCGCCGCCCAGCATCTGCAGCTACAAGGCGTGCTCGGGCACTGGCTTGTGGTGCGCTAGAACCGGCCCTGGCCGCTAAGTTTTTGAAAGCGTGCAAATTTTTTTGAAATGAGTGTTGACAGGGGGGGCGTTCAAGAGAATAATGCGCGCCATCGGCTACATAGCTCAGTTGGTTAGAGCATAGCATTCATAATGCTGGGGTCCGGGGTTCAAGTCCCTGTGTAGCCACCAAACAAGACGAAGGGCTTACCGCAAGGTAAGCCCTTTTTCTTTGCCTGCGAGAACTGCCGCATCGAAAGCAGCCCCGGCGCTGCTACCCCCTCTTGCCCCTTGGGCGTCAGCGCATGCCGCTCACTGCCACGGTCAACCCGAGCCCGATCAGCGCCAGGCCGATCACGCGGTCCACCAGCACTTGGCGGTCGATCATGGCCTTGCGCAAGGCAGTGCTGGAAAAAAACACCGCGACCAGGCTGAACCACAGCCAGTGCGCGAACGACATGAACGCACCATAGGCAAATGCCAGCTGCAACGAGCTGCCCGGTTGCACGACCTGGGTGTAGGCACTGACCACGAACAACATGGTCTTGGGGTTCAGTGCGTTGGTCAAAAACCCCGTGCGCAGGGCTTGCAGCACCGAGGCACTGTTAGGCGCCCCACCCTCAAGGCTGATGCGCCGGGTATTGGTGACCGACTTGTACCCCAGGTAGATCAGATACCCGGCGCCCACCACCTTCATGGCCAGGAACAGCATCGGGCTCTGGCTGATGATCACGGCAATGCCCAGTACCGTGTATAGCACGTGCACCTGGACCCCCAAGGCGATCCCCACTGCGGCAGCCAGCCCGGCCTTGCGGCCTTGTGCATAACTGCTGCGGGTCACCATGGCGAAGTCGGCACCGGGGCTGATGACGGCAAGCAGGGTGAATACGGCGACGGCGACGAGTTCGGTCATGGGGATAGCTCTCGATAGGCGATGAAAATGCACAGACCGAGGATTATCGGGAGCTTACGGTGCAGGAAAAATCGATTTATCGTGGTGCAAATCTGATAGTTTCAGTCACAGATAGCTAGCGCCTGCTCCAGCCAGCGTGTGATTGTGCAGGCTGGCCAACGCTGCAGTGCCGGCTTGGAGAGCTGCCATGAAACTGCCCCCACTCAACGCCTTCCGCTACTTCGACATCGCCGCCCAAAGCGAAAGCTTCGTGCGCGCCGCCGAACACCTGCACGTCACCCACGGCGCCGTCAGCCGGCAAGTGCGCTTGCTCGAAGAAAGCCTTGGCGTAGAACTGTTCGAGCGCCGCAACCGGGCCATTTTTCTCACCGCCGCCGGCCGCGCGCTGCACGGCACCACCCAGGCGATCTTCGAACAACTGGAAGGCGCCGTGCAGCGCTTGCAACACCAGGCCCGCGACAATGTGCTGGTGCTGTCCTGCGAACCGACCATCGCCATGCGCTGGCTGATCCCGCGGCTGCCGCGTTTCCATGCAGCCCACCCCGACCTGCAGTTGCACCTGGTAGCCGCTGGCGGTCCGCTGGACTTCGCCCGCGGCGGCGTCGACCTGGCCATCCGCCGTGACGACTTCCATTGGGGTAACCAGTTGTTCAACCAGAAGGTCTGCGATGAGTGGGTCGGCCCGGTGTGCCGCCCCAGCGCCGGGTTCCGGCTCGACGGCCAACGCCTGCTGCACAGCACCACCCGCCCCGCTGCCTGGCCCACTTGGCTGCGCCTCAGCGGCCAACGGGCGCGGCACTGCGAACGCAGCGACTACGAGCATTTCTATCTGTCGATCCAGGCCGCCAGCGCCGGTTTGGGCGTGGCCATGGCCTCTGCCTTGATGGTGCGCGACGAACTCGACAGCGGGCAGTTGCAGGCGCCGTTTGGGTTTATCCGCGATGGCTCGGCCTACCACCTGCTCAGCCCCCAGCCGTTGAACGATGGTGGCAAGCGCCAGCGCTTCACAGGCTGGGTCATGGAAGAGTGCCATGCCTGTCTGGCTCATTTGGGCTTGTTGCAGCCTGACGCCCCAGCACCACCGGTGCCGGGGCAGCCGCGCTAGGCGATGTTAACCAGGCAGCACGCAGGGTCAGTCTTCAAGCAGGGTACAAGCCATCACCAGGGCATCTTCACGGCCACCCGCCACTGGGTAATAGTCACGGCGACGGCCGATTTCGTTGAAGCCATAGCGCTCGTACAAGCGGTAGGCCGACTGGTTGCTGGCGCGCACTTCTAGGAAGCATTCGCGGCCATTGAGCTGGTAGGCACGGGCCATCAGGTGCTCCAGCAGGCGCAGGCCCAGGCCGCAGCCTTGGTTCTCAGGTTTGACGGTAATGTTGAGCAGGTGCGCTTCGTCGATGATCACGTTGATCACCCCGTGGCCCACTTGCTGCTCGCCATCGAACATCAGCCAGACTTCGTAGGATTTGAGCGCATCCTGGAAAATCCCTCGGGTCCAGGGGTGGCTGAACGCGGCATATTCGATCTTAAGTACGGCATCCAGATCCGCCTCGGTCATCGGGCGAAAACTGATCGAGTCACTCATTCAACGCTCTTCCAGCGCGCCATCAGCTGGCGCATGGCTTTCCAGACGTCCGCCTTGCGCTGCGGCTCGTCCATCAACAGTTCAAGGCCCGGCAAGACCCAGGCATCGCCCAGGCCGTCGAGCTTCAGGGTTTGGTAATAGGCCTGGGCGTCGGCGTTGGCGGCAAAGCGCACCGCTGGCAGGCCCACCAGCCAGAGGCAGGTGCACGGCGCGTCTTCCAGGCGCGCCTGGACAAAGCCCTGGACAAAATCACGTGCCGCCTCCGGGCCCTGGTCCATGTTGCCGCGTACCAGCAACGGCCAGCGCACCGGCTCGCCGATGATCTGCGGTGCATCGGGTAGCCCGGCGGCGCGCAGCATGTCCTTGAGCAGCAGGTAGGAAGGGTCGCGGCTCTGGAACGGCTGGCCGGTGGCCAGCTCGACCAGCAGCAGGCAACTGCCGGCGCGCAGCAACTGCAGCGCGAAACGTGGCGGCGGCACCGGCGCCGGCCTTGGTGGTGCGGGTTGCGCCTCGGCCTCGACCGCCTTGACCGCCGGCTTGGGCCCACTGCCGGGCCGCGGGATCTCGATTTTGGGCCTCTCGGCGGAGCGCGCCTGGGGCGCGATCGGCTTTTCGTTGCCAGAGGCTGGCGGCAGCACATCGAAGTCGAGGTCCTCGACCGGGGCCACCGGCAGCAGCAACTCGGGGCGCGACGGCGCAGCGAACGGCAGTTCGGCGCGCGGCAGCCAGTGCACCACTTGCATGGCGGAAAGGAAGGCGCGGCGGCGGGGTTCGGTGAGCAAGGGGCAGGGTCCGAGGGGGGGAGGCAGTTGGGCATTCTAACGTGTACGCCTTGGTTTTTGCAGCGTCTATCAGACCGAGCGCCGCCCGCGCGGCGCATCGCGACGCAAGGCCGCTCCCATATCTGTTTCGGGCCAGTCGCTCCTGTGAAGTCATCGCTGCCCGCCTTGCTTGCCCCCTTCGATATCGAAGGGGGCGCTGCTGCTTTTCTACAGTTTCCAGTCATACACCCAGGGTGCGCGCGCCAAGGACTCAGGAGTAATTGGCCCGAAACAGATGTAGGAGCGGCCTTGCGTCGCGATGCGCCGCGCGGGCGGCGCTCGATCTCACTGCCACCACAAAAACCACGCCATACACCCATATGACATGAGGTTATCCCCCATTACAGACCAAGGGGTGAAACCCTGCCCCCCGGATGCAGTACAATCGCCCCTTTTTCTTGGCAACGAGTCGAAGCCAATGATCGAACCCAAGCGCGTCCTGCGCGCCCTAGCCGAACACTGGGCCCTGATCGAGCCGCTGTGCGAGCGTTTCGACCAGGGCACCCTGAGCCTGGTCGAGCTGCGCCAGCATGTGGCCCGCCAGCAAGTAGAAAGCACCCCGCAGGACATCACCCAGCTGCTCGACGTGTGGATCCGCCTGGACATCCTGGTCCCGGTGGCAAAAAGCCCGAACCGTTTCGAGCTCAACGCGCAGATACACGACTTTCTCGCCTACCTGCGCCGCGAGCACCGGCTGGGCCTGTGCCTGGAGATCGAAGCCTACCTGCGCCACCTGGAACGCCTTGCCGGGCACATCCAGGACGCCTTCGACAACCGCGACAGCGACGACCTGGCGCGCCAGCTGCGCCTGCTCGACATGCGCGTGCGCGATGTGCTCAAAAAGCTCGACAACGACGAGCAGGCGCTGGTGGCCGTGGCCGAACGGGCCAAGACCAGCAACCGCCAGATCCCGCTGCGCCAGCGCTATGCCGAGGTCCTGGCCACCTGGGACGAGTACGTCGAGCCGATGATCCAGCTGGTCAACGCCGACGGCGCCTTCGAGCAAGGCGTGCGCAAGGTCGAGACCGTGCTGCTCAAGCTGCTGGGCGAACAGGCGCGCCTGGGCCACCTGGTCGATGACGACATGCTGCTGCGCACCCATGCACGCATCCTGGAGATGCAGACCAACGCTCAGCTCACTCTGCGCCACGCCCGCGAACTGCTGTTGCCGCTGCGCGAAGAAGCCCGTCGGCACAACGCCGTGACCCGTGGCGCCGCACTGGCCCTGTCGGTGATCCGGCGCAAGGGCCTGGATGCCGTGCCGCAAGCGGCCATGCCGATGTTCACCCGCCCGCAAAGCACCTTCCTCGGCAGTGCCAGCCAGGTCGAAGCCTACGTGTACGCCCTGGCCCGCTTCGAGCCCAAGCCGGCGCGCTTCCCCAAGGCCCACAAGACGCAGTCCGGTGCCCTGCCCCGCGCCCCACGCACGGTCAAGGAAATGGCCGAACGTTGCGAACAGGCGCTGCCCCTGCCCGACCTGATGGTCTGGCTGCTGGAGCAGGAGCCCGAAGGCGCCACCGACGAGTTGCTGTACTGGTTCTCGCGCCTGTCGCGGGAAAAGCGCTTCAAGCGCGAACGCCTGGACCGGCGCGAGTACACCACCCAGGAACACTTGGTCAGCCTGCGCTCGTTCGCCCTGACCTCCAGCCGCGAAGACGCCAACAGCGCGCCTACCGACCCCAACGCGAGCCCAGCCCATGCATCTTGATCTTTCCGAACTGTCCCAGCTCGCGCCGATCTTCCGCGAGCTGTTCAAAGGCTTCCACATCAGCCGTCGCGACCCCGAGCTGTATGCTCAGCTGTCGAACTTCCAGGACCAATACCGCACCCTGTTCAAGGCCCTGGGCTTCGAGCTGGTGTGCGACACCCGTGGTTTCTACTACTTCGTGCCGGACATGACCGCCGCGCAGGTCAACAAGACCGCGCAACGCCTGTCGCTATTCACCTTCATCCTGGTCGAGCACCTGGCGGACCAGGGCCGCGACCCCATGGCAGTGCTGGACGGCGGCAGTATCGGCCGCGACGAGCTGCCCTCGTTGCTGGACAAGTACCGCGACCTGTTCCTGCAGGCCGAGGTGCAGACCGTCGACGAGCTTGAAGAGAAGATCCTGCGGCGCATGACCCAGCTGGGCTTCGCCCACGAAGAAGGCGGCATCTACCGCTTCCTGCCGCCCATGCACCGTTTCCTCGACGTGTGCCTGTCGGTGCAGCAGGACCGCGACCTGGCCGCCACGCTGCACAGCGACCTGCCGCTGCCGACCCCGGTATTGGTCGAGGAAGAAAGCCCCGAAGAACTCAACCGCACCGACGACCCGCTGGACCTCACGCCGTTCGAGGGCGAGGAAAGCGAAGAGGACGCCCTGGCCCGGGCCATCCGCGAAGAGCAACAGGAGATTGACGCATGAGCCAGGAACGCTACGGCATCCGCCGCTTCGCACTGCTCAACACTGCAGGCTACAGCCTTGGCCTGTTCCCGCTGGAGCACCCGCTGTCGGTCTACGGCGCCAACAACCTGGGCAAATCGGCGTCGATCAACGCGCTGCAGTTCCCGATCCTGGCACGCATGTCAGACATGAGCTTCGGCAAGTACAGCCTCGAGCAGTCGCGCCGCTTCTACTTTGCCAGCGACACCTCGTACATTCTCTGCGAACTGAGCCTGCCCCATGGCCCCCACGTGATTGGCGTGGTCGGCCGCGGGCCGGGCGGTGGTTTCGGTCACCAGTTCTTCGCCTACAAGGGCGAACTGGACCTGGCCCACTACCAGAAGAACGACACCTGCCTGCGCCAGAAAGAGCTCTTCACCAACCTCGAGCGCCTGGGCATAAAGGCTTACGAGGTCAAGCCCGACGAGCTGCGCCGGCTGCTGGTCGGCGGCCACACGTCGGTGCCGCTGGACCTGACCATGATCCCGCTGCGCTCCACCAGCGAGCAAAGCCTGAAAACCTTCCGCGCACTGTTCATCAACCTGCTGCACATGCGCGAAATCACTGCGGCCAAGCTCAAGCAACTGTTCCTCGATGCCTTCGAGCACAGCCTGCGCTCGGGCAGTGTCGACTACATCGCCGCCTGCGAAGAGGCCTTCCGCGACGTACGCCGCATGGAACAGGACTACAACGCCCTGGTCGCGGCCGGCCCGCTGGTCGAGGCGCTGGCGGGCGGCGTGGCCCAGCGTGACATCCTGCGCGGCAAGCTGCACCGCATTTCCCCGGTGCTCGACACCTTGCTGGGCACCTGGCAGGAATACGCCATGGCGCGCAAGGAAGAGCTGGTGATCCAGGCCGAGCACTACCGTGGCGAGCAGGACCGCCTGCAGAACGACCAGCGCGGCGGCACCCAGGAGCTGATGCGCCTGGAGCGCGAAATCACCGGTATCCAGCGCTGGCTGGGTGAGCTGTCGGTCCTCAAGCACCGCTTTGCGCTGGTCGAGGACGTGAAGGTGCTGGAGCAGCAACTGCTGGCAGCCAAGGACGCGCACGACGAACTGGCCGGTGCCCTGGCCCAGTCGCGGCAGTTCAGCGCCGAAGACCTCGACGAGCGTGTGCGCGACCTGGAAAAGCGCCTGAAGCAGGTCAAGCAGCAGCTCGACCATGCCGACAACAACAGCTATGCACGCCTGCGCGAAGAGTTCTCGCAGCAGGACGTCGACCGCCTGATGCGCCTGTTCAACGGTGCGCTGTTCAGCCTGCCACTGGGCGAGCGCGGCATCGAGCTGGACGACAGCGACCTGTGGGTAAAATCGCTGGAAGCGGTGCTCGACGGCTTCAAGGGCGAGCGCTTCGAGGCGCCGGGCCTGGCCATCGACCTGACCAACATCGACCCGCCGGCCCTGCAGGCCCTGGCCGACCGCGCCGCCCTGCGCGACCAGAAAGAGCGCCTGGAGAAAGAGCTGAAACAGCTCAAGACCCAGCAGGCCGTAGCCGCCGACCGCTCGGCCTCCAAAGCCCAGACCGAAACCCTGTATCAGGAAGTGCTGGACGCCCAGAAGGCCCTGGAAGACTACCGCCGCAGCCAGACCCTCGCGGCCGAAGAGCCGGAAAAACTCGAGCAACTGTCGCAACTGGAAGCCGCCCAGGACGAGCTCAAGCGCTCCAGCGACGCGTTCACCGAACGCGTCCAGCAACTGTCGGCCAAGCTGCAACTGGTCGGCCGCCAGCTCGGCGACCTCGAGTCCAAGCAGCGCACCCTGGAAGACGCCCTGCGCCGCCGCCAACTGCTGCCGGCCGACCTGCCCTACGGTACGCCTTTCATGGAAGCCATCGACGATTCGATGGACAACCTGCTGCCGCTGCTCAACGACTACCAGGACAGCTGGCAGAGCCTGCAGCGCGTCGATAACCAGATCGAGGCACTGTATGCCCAGGTGCGCCTGAAAGGCGTGGCCAAGTTCGACAGTGAAGACGACATGGAGCGCCGCCTGCAATTGCTGGTGAACGCCTATGCGCACCGCACCGATGAAGCCCTGACCCTGGCCAAGGCGCGCCGCGCGGCGGTGACCGACATCGCCCGCACCCTGCGCAACATCCGCAGCGACTACGACAGCCTCGAGCACCAGCTGGCGCTGTTCAACCGCGAGATCAACAAGCGCCAGGTATCCAACCTGGAAAGCTTCCGCGTGGTGCTGGCGCCGAACAAGGAAGCGCTCAAGCATATCGACCAGATCATCCACAGCGCCGGCCAGTACGAGGAAGGCGAAACCCTGTCGGTATTCGACCTGACCCAGAGCGCCGAGCAGGACAACAAGAACGAAGAGGCCAAGGAGTACCTGGCGCGCCTGGTGGCGGCCAACCACAACCAACTGGGTTTGAAGGACCTGTTCGAGCTGGCGTTCGAGATCACCAAGGTCAACGGCCAGCCGGTCATCCATGCCGACATCGATGGTGCGGCGTCCAACGGCACCACCATGACCATCAAGGCGTTGACCAACATGTACCTGTTGCTGCACCTGATGGACCGCGACCTGGCCGGCCGTATTCGCCTGCCGTACTACCTGGACGAAGCGGCCGACATCGACGAGCGCAACCAGGCGGCACTGCTGGAAACCAGCCTGCAGCTGGGCTTCGTGCCGATTCTGGCGAGCGTGAAGCCCCAGGTATCGGCACGTGTGGCGATCGACCTGGAAGGTGGCAGCGGGCCGAATGGCATCTACATCGACGAGGCGGACTGGAAGTTCATCAGCCGCTTGGATGAGGTGAAAGCGGTTGTGCGTGAGGATCAGGCCGAAGAGTTGGCCTGAGGAACCTGGGGCCGCTTTGCGGCCCTTTCGCGACACAAGGCCGCTCCCACATTGACCGGCATATGCAGGACCTTTGTGGGGGCGGCCTTGCGTCGCGATGGAGGCCAAAGGCCTCCCGGCCATCTACCAGGCGATCACTGCGCCCAAGGCAAGATCGGAATCGCCGTCACCGCATTCTGTGGGCTGCCCTCGACGATGCGGTCGCTGTACACCAGGTACACCAGGGTATTGCGCTTCTTGTCGAGGAAGCGCACCACCTGCATGGTCTTGAACACCAGCGAGGTGCGCTCCTTGAACACCTCCTCGCCATCCTTGAGCTCACCCTTGAAGCTGATCGGCCCGACCTGGCGGCAGGCGATGGAGGCCTCCGCCCGATCTTCGGCAAGGCCCAACCCGCCTTTCACCCCGCCCGTCTTGGCCCGCGACAGGTAGCAAGTCACACCTTCGACCTTGGGGTCGTCGAAGGCTTCCACCACGATGCGGTCGTTCGGCCCAAGGAACTTGAACACGGTGGACACCTGGCCGATTTCCTCAGCCCCGGCCAGCATGGGCAAAGCCAACGCGGCAACGGCAATCATCCTTTTCAACACAGCCAAACCCTCAGACCAGAACCAGGTTGTCGCGGTGCACCAGTTCTGGCTCCGCAATGTAGCCCAAGGTGCTCTCGATGGCATCCGAAGGCTGGCCAATGATCTTCTGCGCCTCCAGGGCGCTATAGTTGGCCAGGCCACGGGCGACCTCTGCACCGTCCGGGCCGACGCACACCACCATCTCGCCACGGCGGAAACTGCCCTGCACGGTTTTCACGCCCACCGGCAGCAGGCTCTTGTTGGCCTGGCGCAGCGCCTGCACGGCACCGGCATCCAGCACCAGGGTGCCACGGGTTTGCAAGTGGCCAGCCAGCCACTGCTTGCGCGCCGCGAGCATGCCGCGCTCGGGCGACAGAAAGGTCCCCAGACGCTCGCCAGCCTTCAGGCGGTCGAGCACGCGCTCGATGCGGCCACCGATGATGATGGTGTGGGCACCCGAGCGGGCCGCCAGGCGCGCGGCGCGCAGCTTGGTCTGCATGCCGCCACGGCCCAGCGCGCCACCGGTGCCGCCGGCCACGGCATCCAGCGCCGGGTCGTCGGCACGGGCTTCGTAGATCAGCTGGGCCTCGGGGTTGTTGCGCGGGTCGGCGTCGAACATGCCATCACGGTCGGTAAGGATCACCAACAGGTCGGCCTCGACCAGGTTGGCCACCAGCGCCGCCAGGGTATCGTTGTCGCCGAAACGGATTTCGTCGGTGACCACGGTGTCGTTTTCGTTGATGACGGGCACCACACCCAGGTCGACCAGGGTACGCAGGGTGCTGCGGGCGTTCAGGTAACGCTTGCGGTCGGACAGGTCGTCATGGGTCAGCAGGATCTGCGCGGTGTGCTTGCCGTGCTCGCCGAAGCTCGACTCCCAGGCCTGCACCAGGCGCATCTGGCCGATCGACGCAGCGGCCTGCAGCTCGTTCATCGCGCTCGGTCGCGAGGTCCAGCCCAGCTGGCTCATGCCGGCAGCAACGGCCCCGGAGGACACCAGTACCAACTCCACGCCCGCCTCACGCAGCGCGACCATCTGCTCGACCCAAACGGCCATGGCCCCGCGGTCGAGGCCCTTGCCATCGGCGGTCAGCAGAGCACTGCCAATCTTCACGACCCAGCGCTTGGCGCCCGTCACCTTGCTTCGCATCTTCTTCCAACCTATGTCGAATCTGTAGATACCGTGGATACAAAAACGCCGCTCCAGAGAGCGGCGTTTAGTGTACTGCAACCGGTCAGTCACGCACGTAAATGATTTCCGGGCCGTCTTCGTCGTCCTCGAAATCATCGTCCCAACCGTCATCGTCGCCGATGTCGTGCACGCTCTTGACGCCGGTGCGACGCAGGGTGCGGGCGTCGTCCAGGGCCTGCAGTTGGGCACGGGCTTCGTCTTCGATGCGCTGGTCGAGGTCGGCCAGCTCTTCGGCGTAGGCCGGGTCGTTGGCCAGGCGGTCGGCGCGGTCTTCGAGGTAGCGCATCAGGTCGTGGCTGAGCTTTTCAGTGCCCTGCTTGGAGATGGCCGAAATCACGTAGACCGGACCGTCCCACTGCAGGCGCTCGACCACTTCCTGCACGCGTGCGTCGCGCTCGTCGTCCATGACCATGTCGGCCTTGTTCAGCACCAGCCAGCGCTCACGCTCGGCCAGCGACGGGCTGAAGCGGGTCAGCTCGTTGACGATCACTTCGGCTGCGTCGGCAGGGCTGCTCTCGTCCAGCGGCGCGATGTCCACCAGGTGCAGCAGCACGCGGGTGCGGGCCAGGTGCTTGAGGAAGCGGATACCCAGGCCGGCGCCATCGGAAGCTCCTTCGATCAGGCCGGGGATGTCGGCGATGACGAAGCTCTTCCAGCGGTCGACGCTGACCACACCCAGGTTCGGCACCAGGGTGGTGAACGGGTAATCGGCCACTTTCGGCTTGGCGGCCGAAACCGAGCGAATGAAGGTGCTTTTGCCGGCGTTTGGCAGGCCCAGCAGGCCCACGTCGGCCAACACCTTCATTTCCATCTTCAGGTCACGCTGCTCACCCGGCTTGCCTGGGGTGGTCTGGCGCGGTGCCCGGTTGGTACTGGACTTGAAGCGCGTGTTGCCCAGGCCGTGCCAGCCGCCTTGGGCGATCATCAGTTTCTGCCCCGGGGTGACCAGGTCACCGATCACTTCCTGGGTGGAAGCATCGATCACGGTAGTACCGACCGGCACACGCAGGAACAGGTCTTCACCCTTCTTGCCGGTGCAGTCGGTGCTGCCGCCGTTGGCGCCGCGCTGGGCTTCGTGGTGACGGGTGTAGCGGTAGTCGACCAGGGTGTTCAGGTTTTCGTCGGCAACCATGTACACCGAGCCGCCGTCACCGCCATCCCCGCCATTGGGGCCACCGTTCTCGATGAACTTCTCGCGACGGAAGCTCATGCAACCGTTGCCGCCGTCACCGGCCTTGACCCGAATAGATACTTCGTCAACAAACTTCATTAAAACCGCCTCTCGTCGGCAGACGAGCTGAATGACTCAAAAACATGAGGCTCTTGCAAAAATGAGCGCGGCGGCCCCGTACGACCGTAGAAACCAACGCCGGCAACCCAGACAAACAGCTTTGCAAGAGGCTCACCACAAACGAAAAAGCCCCGTCGCATGACGGGGCTTCTGGAGCGACGTCGCGATTAAGCGGCGACGATGCTCACGTAACGGCGCATGAACTCGCCTTTCTTCTCGAACTTGATCACGCCTTCGATCTTGGCGAACAAGGTGTGATCCTTGCCCATGCCAACGCCGTAGCCAGCGTGGAATTCGGTGCCGCGCTGACGGACGATGATGTTGCCTGGCTTGATAACCTGGCCGCCATACATCTTCACGCCAAGGCGTTTCGATTCTGAGTCGCGACCGTTACGAGTACTACCACCAGCCTTCTTGTGAGCCATGGTTCAATTCTCCAAATAAATTCAGGGGATCTAGGGGATTAAGCCTGGATGCCGGTGATTTTGATCTCGGTGAACCACTGGCGGTGGCCCATACGCTTCATGTGGTGCTTACGACGACGGAACTTGATGATGCGAACCTTGTCGTGGCGGCCTTGCGAAACGACTTCGGCCACTACTTTAGCGCCAGCAACAACTGGAGCACCGATGGTGACTTCTTCACCGTTGGCGACCAGCAGGACGCGATCGAAAGTCACGGATTCGCCAGTGGCGACTTCCAGTTTTTCGATCTTGAGGAATTCACCTTCAGCGACTTTGTACTGCTTGCCGCCGGTAACGATTACTGCGTAAGACATGGTATTTCTCCGATAATCCTGCTCACCCAGCGCTTTATATGATGAGTATTGGCTGGCATGGCTGCACAGGGCTGGAACGGCCCGGCGCAATTGCGTAAGGCAGGTGCTGCCCAGGAAGTTAGGGTGCGCGATTGTACGCAACCACGGTTTTGCTTGCAAGTGCCGCCCCCGGCCAGCTGGCACCGCGCCTTGACACACCGGGACCTGCGACCTAGCATGCCGCGCAACCTCACTGGAGCAGCCGATGCAACCCCAAACCTTCTACCGCGCGGTAGCTGATGATTTCAGCGCCGTCGACGAGATCATCAAGAAGCAGCTGACCTCGCGCGTGCCGCTGGTATCGAAGATCGGCGACTATATCACGTCCGCCGGCGGCAAGCGCCTGCGCCCCCTGCTGGTCCTGCTGTGTGGCAAGGCCCTGGGCCGTGAAGGCGACGACCTGCGCCTGCTGGCTGCCACCATCGAGTTCCTGCACACCGCCACCCTGCTGCACGACGATGTGGTCGACATGTCCGGCATGCGCCGCGGCCGTTCCACCGCCAATGCCCTGTGGGGTAACGCGCCGAGCGTGCTGGTGGGTGACTTCCTTTATTCGCGCTCGTTCGAAATGATGGTCGAGCTGGGCTCGATGCCGGTCATGCAGATCCTGTCCAAGGCCACCCGGGTGATCGCCGAGGGTGAGGTGCTGCAGCTGTCGCGGGTACGCGACGCCAGCACCACCGAGGAAGTCTACATGGAGGTCATCCGGGGCAAGACGGCCATGCTGTTCGAAGCCTCCACCCACAGCGCCGCGGCGCTGGCCGAAGCCACGGACGCGCAGCGCGAAGCCCTGCGAACCTTCGGCGACCACCTGGGCGTGGCCTTCCAGCTGGTCGACGACCTGCTGGACTACAAGGGCGACTCGCAGACGCTGGGCAAGAACGTTGGCGACGACCTGGCCGAAGGCAAGCCTACCCTGCCGCTGATCTACACCATGCGCGAAGGCACCGCCGAACAGGCGGCGCTGGTGCGCCAGGCCATTCAGAAGGGCGGCCTGGAAGACCTCGAGCAGATTCGCGTGGCAGTCGAGGAATCGGGTGCGCTGCAGTACACCGCAGAGCTGGCTCGTGATTACGTGAAGCGCGCCATTGCATGCCTTGAGGTGCTGCCAGCCAGCGAGTACCGCGATGCGCTGGTTGAGCTGAGCGAGTTTGCAGTCGCGCGCACGCACTGACACACCGAGCCGCTTCTTCGCGGGCTTGCCCGCTTCCACAGGTTGATACCGACACTGTGGGAGCGGGCAAGCCCGCGGTTGCTTTTGTCCGGACATAATCCCTTCTGGAAAAATACCTTTTACAATGCGGGCTTTCTACCGCCCGTCTGTTTGTTTGAGGAACCGAAGTGAGCACTCTGCCACCCTGCCCGAAATGCAATTCCGAATACACCTATGAGGATGGCACTCAGCTGATCTGCCCTGAATGCGCCCACGAGTGGTCGGCCAGCGGCGATGCCGAGGCTGCCAGCGACGAGGTGGTGAAAAAGGATTCGGTCGGCAACATCCTGCAGGATGGCGACACCGTCACCGTGATCAAGGACCTGAAGGTCAAGGGTTCATCCCTGGTGGTCAAGGTCGGCACCAAGGTCAAGAACATCCGCCTGTGCGATGGCGACCACGACATCGACTGCAAGATCGACGGCATCGGCGCCATGAAGCTGAAGTCCGAGTTCGTTCGCAAAGTCTGATTACATGAATTCCGCCAATTGGCGCTTGCTATTCTGATAATAAGAATTATTCTCATTGGAATCGATTTCCAAGGAGAGTAGCCATGACTTATCTGATCGACGCCTGGCTGGACCGCCCTCACCCCTACCTGCGCATTCTTCATCGGGAAACCGGCGAGGTGTGCGCGGTACTCGAAGCAGAAGCCCTCGACGAACTGCGTGACCAGGGCGACCTGGACATGAGCGGGTTGAATTCGAGTGAACCGGGGGTATTGAAGGAGCTGGTGCGCAATCTGTTTCTGTTCTGCTATGCGCGGGCGTTGCGCCCCGGGGGAACGGATTGGAATTGAGGTTGGCAGCGCCGGCCTCATCGCTGGCAAGCCAGCTCCCACAAGTACTGCTAACGCGACACCTGTGGGAGCGGGCGAGCCCGCGAATGGGCCGCAAAGCGGCCCCGGCGATCTTACAGAACGTCGAGCAGCTCGACGTCGAACACCAGCACGCTGTGCGGCGGGATGCTGCCCACGCCTTGGGCGCCGTAAGCCAGCTCGCTCGGCACGTACAGGCGCCATTTGCTGCCTGCGTTCATCAGCTGCAGGGCTTCGGTCCAGCCAGCGATCACGCCGCCGACCGGGAATTCAGCCGGCTGGCCACGCTCATAGGAGCTGTCGAACACAGTGCCGTCGATCAGGGTGCCGTGGTAGTGCGTGCGCACGTTGTCTTCACGGCTTGGCTTGGCGCCGTCGCCGGCAGTCAGCACTTCGAACTGCAGACCGGAAGCCAGGGTAGTGATGCCGTCACGCTTGGCGTTCTCGACCAGGAATTCCTTGCCCGCGGCAGCAGCGGCTTCGGCCTTGGCCGCCGCTTCGGCTTGCATCACTTCGCGGATGACCTTGAAGCTGGCCGACAGGTCGGCTTCGCTGACGCGGCTGTCGGCGCCGTTGAAAGCGTCGGTCAGGCCGGCCAGGATCGCTTCCAGGCTGACGCCTGGTGGTGGGTTGTCGCGCAGCTGGCCGCCCAGCTGACGGCCAATGCCGTAGCTGACGCGGGTTTCGTCGGTGGACAGGTTGAGTTCGGACATTGTCGTGCTCCACTGCAGGGCGCAGTGCAGCCGCGCCCTTGATGAAAAGGGCGAGCAGCCTAGCACACTGGGCCGCCGCGAGCAGCTACCAGGCCGAACGCTGCGCGCGCGAACAGCCCTGTACGACTCAGTGCTTGGTCAGCTTGTCCAGGTAGCCCATGCAGAACGCCGAAACCACGAAGGTCATGTGAATGATCACGTACCACATCAGGTAGTCGGTGGAGATGTTCTGTGCGTCCATGAACACGCGCAGCAGGTGAATGGACGAAATGGCCACGATCGATGCGGCCACCTTCATCTTCAGCGACGAAGAGTCCATTTTGCCCAGCCAGTTGAGCTTTTCCTTGCTTTCGTCGATGTCCAGTTGCGAGACGAAGTTCTCGTAGCCGGAAATCATCACCATCACCAGCAGGCCGCCCACCAGCGACATGTCGATCAGCGACAGGATCACCAGGATCAGGTCGGCTTCACTGAGGGCGAAGACGTTGGGCAGGACGTGGACCACTTCCTGGAAAAATTTCAGCGCCAGGGCCAGCAGGCCGAGTGACAGGCCGAAGTAGATCGGGGCGAGCAGCCAGCGCGAGGCATACATCGCGTTTTCGAGGATACGTTCCATGAAGTTCGGGACTCATCAGGTGACTAAAAAAGCGACGGCGAGTATAGCCAGCCACCTGTTGCAGCAAAAGCCCGATCCAGGCGACCACGACCCCCTGTAGGGCGGCCTTGCGTCGCGATCGGCCCGCAAAGCGGCCCTAGCGCTCGCTCAGGTCTCCGGATGGAACTGGTAGTCCCCCAGGTTCCGGCAGCGCTCGCCGTTGATCCGGCGCAGCTGCGCCTGCAGGTGCAAACACCAGATCTGCGGGTCTTCTGCCACTTGGTACCCGTGCAGGGTCAGGCTGTCGACGATGGCATGCAGCACCGACTCGGCCACCATTGGCCCATGGAACGGCCCCTGGGCCTTGATTGCAGAGGGTTGTTCACCGGCCATGCCGGCGGCGAACAGCAAGGTCCACATGCCGGTGTCGCCGGCCAATGGGCGGATGCTGCATTCGATGCGGGTCACCAGGCCCAGGCACTGGCGTGTGAGGCTGAGGTTGCGCATGGCCGCGTCCCCTCCAATGAGCCTTGTTCAGCCTGAAACCCTCAGGCTGTTTCCATCCTGAACGCTGTTCCTTCCTTAAGTTCCAGCATAGAAGAGGAAAACAGAAAGTTGGAAAACCGGCGCTGAACGGTAGCACATGGCCGCCAGCGCCGGTTTATTGACTCAGGCGGGCTTGGCCTGGGCGATGACTTCCTCAAGGCGCTCCTTTTCCGCCCTTTCGATCTCCTCCTCACTGATCATCTCGGCGATTTCCCGAAGGCGTTCCACCACCCGGGCGTTGACACTGCCCTCGGTGAACTGGCCCTTGTCATCCAGCACCCCGGCCTCTTCACCCACCAGCAGGCTGAGCGCCTCGTCGGCCTGGCTGACGGCGTAGACGTGGAACATGCCGTTTTCCACAGCCTGCAACACACGCTCGTCCAGCATCAGGGTAGCCACGTTGGCACGCGGGATGATGACCCCCTGCTCGCCCGTCAGGCCACGCGCTTCGCACAGGCGGAAGAAGCCCTCGATTTTCTCGTTCACCCCACCCACGGCCTGCACTTCACCAAACTGGTTGATCGAGCCAGTAATGGCGAAGCACTGCTTGAGCGGTGTACGCGACAAGGCCGAGATCAGCGTGCACGCCTCGCCCAGCGAGGCGCTGTCACCGTCGACATAGCCGTAGGACTGCTCCAGGGCGATACTCGCGGAAATCGCCAACGGGAATTCCTGGGCGTAGCGGCTGCCCAGGTAACCGGTGAGGATCATCACCCCCTTGGAGTGGATCGGCTGGCCCAGGTTGACCTCTCGCTCGATGTCGACGATACCGCTGCCGCCCGGGTATACCGTGGCCGAAATACGTGCCGGCATGCCGAACGCCGAATCGCCGACTTCCAGCACCGTCAGCCCGTTGCACTTGCCAATCGCCGCACCCTCAGTGTCGATCAGGATGATGCCGGCAAGCATGTCGTCCAGTACCCGCTGCGATACCCGGCCGGTACGAGTGGCCTTGGCCTTGAGCGCCCGCTCGATATGGCCGGCGTCAGTCATTTCGTCACCGGCCAGCTGGCGGATGAAGTCGGCTTCGCTGACCAGCTGGAACAGGTCGCCGATACGGGCCGACAAGCGCGACTGGTTCTCCGCCAGGCGTGCGCTGAACGTGGCCAGGCGCGCCACCGCATCGCTGGTCAGCGGCGCCATGCCTTCTTCGTTGGTGCGGGTGCGCAACAGCTGGGCGAATTGCTCCAGGTTCTCGTCGACCATGGGCATGTCTTCGTCGAAGTCGACCAGCACGCGGAACATCTCCTGGAAGTCCGAGTCGTGGTCCTGCAGTGCGTAGTACAGCTGCCGCGAGCCGATGATCACCAGCTTGACATTGAGCGGGATCATCTGCGGCTGCAGGCTGACAGTAGCCACCCGGCCCAGCTCACCGATCGGCGATTCCATTTTCAGCTTGCGCGATTGCAGCGCACGCTTGAGCGCGTCCCACACGAACGGTTCGCCCAGCATCTTCTCGGCTTCGAGGATCAGGAAGCCGCCATTGGCCCGGTGCAGCGCCCCCGGGCGCAACTGGCGATACGAGGTATACAGCGCGCCCTGGTCGGTGCTGTATTCGATGCGGCCAAACAGGTTGTCGTAGGTCGGATGCGGCTCGAACACCACCGGTGCGCCACCGTTGGCGTAGTGGCCCACGACCAGGCTTGGCGCGTATTGCTCTTCCAGCAGCTTGCGGGCAACGGCGTCGGTCTTGCTGTCATCGACCAGTTGCTCGACCACGGTGCGCAGCAGGTTCAATTGCACCGATTGCAGGTAGGCGCAGACCGCGGCGTTCTCGGCGTACTTTTCCGAAAGCGGCGCCAGCAGCGGTTGCAAGGCCAGGGTGATGGTTTCTTCGTTCAGCTGGCGCAACTGGTTGTTCGACTCGCGCTTCCACTGCGGCAGGCTGGCCAACTCCTCGTTCAGCTGCTCCTCGAGCTGGGCGATGTCTTCGTGGAACTGCTCGCGCACCTCTTCCGGCAACTGGGCGAATTCCGCTTCGTCCAGCGCCTTGCCATCGGCCATGGGGGTAAAGGCGACGTTGCTGGAGTCGCGGTACAAGGCCACGTCCTTCTCCAGCGACGCCCGCTCGATCACATCCAGGGCACGGTCATAGCGCTGGTTGAAGGCGCGGTCGATGGCGCCCTTCTTCTGCTGGTACGACGGGTGCTCGAACACCGCCGGGAAGGTGGCCAGCAGGTTGTCGATCAGCCCGCCCATGTCGGCGATGAACTCGGTGGCGGTGCCGGACGGCAGCTCCAGTGCCCGCGGCTCGCGGGTGTCGTCGAAGTGGTTGACGTATACCCAGTCGGCCGGGGTCTGCTGGCGTTTGCCTTCGGCCTTGAGGTAGCGTTTGACGAACGAGAAACGCCCGGTGCCGGGCTCGCCCATCACGTACACGTTGTAACCAGGGCGTGGCATGGCCACGCCGAACTGCAGGGCCTCGACAGCACGTTCCTGGCCCAGGACTCCGCGAAACGGCTCCAGATCGTCGGTATTGGTAAAGGCAAACTGCTCGGGTGAGAAACGCCGGGTCAGGGCTTCAGGCGCAAGACGCAGGCGCGCAGCGACAGGATCGGGCATTGGGTTTCCTTACTTCGGCGGGGCAGATACGCAGCATTCTGGCGCTGCCCGCGCGCGCCTTGCAAGGCTCCAGGGGACTTTATATCGCCGCACCTCACCGCCAGAGCAGGTATTCGAACAGCAAATTTTTCGCAATCAACAACGCAACCTTTAGATCGTGCCTAAACTCCAAGCTGCGCGGGTGGGTGAAATGCTTTCCCGACCTGGCAACCGAGTTGCCAGAAACCCTGACCCTTGGTTATGACAAAGAGAAAAAAGCTATGAAACGGATTCTTCTGGGTACTCTGTTCACCGTGGTCTCGCTCAACGCCATGGCAGAAGCGCCAGGCGGCCCGAACTGCGGCTGGGGCAACATGCTGTTCGAGGGCCAGCGCGGCACGCCGGCTCACTTCCTGGCTTCCACCACCAACGGCACCTCTGGTAACGCCACCTTCGGTATGACCTCCGGCACCAACGGCTGCTCGACCAAGGCTTCGCTGACCTACGGCGGCAAGTCCTGGTTCGCCATGAACGGCATGATGAACGAGCTTTCCGAAGACATGGCCATGGGCCAAGGTGAAGCACTGACCACCTATGCCGTGGTACTCGGCGTGGCCCCGGAAGACCGTGGCTACTTCAACTCGGTCACCCACCAGCACTTCAACCAGATCTTCAGCAGCGCCGACGTCACCGCTGAAACTGTCCACAGCAACACCCTCGCTGTACTGAAGGGCGACCCACGCCTGGCTAAATACGCTACCGAGGCCTAAGCTGCAGCTCCCGCCCCTTCGGGGGCGGGTTTCGCCTTTTTCGGCATCGTTCAGAAGTAGTTGCCCGATATGCTCAAACGCTTCGCTGCCCTCGCGCTGTGTGTCTGCGCCCCTGTTCACGCCGCCCCTGTTCACGCCGCCCCTGTGCTGGATCAAGGCCGCCTCCAGCAACTGGCCAATACCCCCTACTGGATTGCCTTGGGTCATTACGAAACCGCCAAGCTCGGCGGCTGGCGCAGCTATGTGGACGATGACGCGTTCTTCCTGGCCAAAGACGGTGCGCACCACCCCGACCAGGAGCTGCAAGCCACGGTGCAAGCCCTGTACGCCCCGGCCAGCCTCGGCGACAAACATGCCCAGTGCGTATTCCCCGCACGCACCCGCTGGCTGCGTGAGCAGCTGAATTTGCAAGGCTTGCCACAACCGGACTGCCAGGCGTTCAACACCTGGTACAAGTCGGTCGACCCGCACAGTGCCGCGCTGATTTTCCCGGCGGCCTACCTGAACAGCCCCTCGTCGATGTTCGGCCATACCCTGCTGCGCATCGACCAGTCCAATACCCGCAGCGACGACACCACGCTGCTGAGCTACGCGATCAACTTCGGCGCCTACATCGAAGGCAGCGACAACAGCATCCTGTATGCCTGGAAAGGCCTGATGGGCGGCTACCCGGGGCTGTTCGCGCTGATGCCCTACCAAGAGAAGCTCTCCGAATACCGCAGCCTCGAAAACCGCGACCTGTGGGAATACCAGCTGGACCTGACCCCACAGGAAACCGGGCGCATGGTCGAGCATGTGTGGGAACTGAAGCAGATCCAGTTCGATTACTTCTTCTTCGACGAAAACTGCTCGTACCGCCTGCTGGAACTGCTGCAGGTGGCCCGCCCAAGCCTGGACCTGACATCGCAGTTTCCGCTGACCGCTATCCCCACCGACACGGTCAAGGCCGTGAAGCAGTCCGGCCTGGTCGCCAGCGAAACCTACCGCCCTTCGCGCGAACGTGAGCTGCTGGCCCGCGCCGAGCCGCTGGACCACAACGAAAAGCAACAGGTGCTGGCGGTCAGCGCCGACACCGCGCAACTGCAGAGCTCTGCGTTCAAGGCGCTGCCCCGCGAGCGCCAGGCGCTGGTGCAGGACGCCGCCTATCGCCTCGAGCGCTACCGTGCCAACGGTCAGGAGCGTGACCCGGGCCAAGCCAAGCGCAGCTTCGAACTGCTGCGGGCGATCAACGGCAACCCGCCCCCGCCGCTGCAGGTAGAGCGCCCCGGCCTGCCCGAAGACGGCCATGACTCACGGACCTGGCAACTGGGGGCGGGCACCCGCGAGGACCGTGCCTACGCCGAGTATGGCCTGCGCATGGCCTACCACGACCTGAACGACAACTCCTATGGCTTCCCGCTGGGCGCCCAGATCGAAATCCTGCAATTGAAGGTGCGCCAGTACGAAGGCAACGACTGGCAGGTACAACGCCTGGACTTGGCCACCATCCGCTCGCTGACCCCACGCAACGCCTTGCTCAAGCCTTGGTCATGGCAAGTGGCTGGCGGCCTGGAGCGGGTACCCGGCAAGCATGATGACGAGGTGCTGGTAAGCCATGTGAATGGTGGCGCCGGCGGCACCTGGCAACTGGCCGATGGCTTGCTCGGTTTTGCCCTGGGCACGGTGCGGGTCGAACACCACAACGACTTCGCCGAATTCATTGCCCCGGCCGCGGGGTTCAATGGCGGGCTGCTGTGGCGCAACGGGCTGGGCAACATGACCCTGGAGGCCAAAGGTGATTACTTCACCAATGGCGAAGTACGACGCAGCCTGAGCCTGAACCAGCAATGGGAAATCAGCCAGAACCTGGGGGTGAGGTTGAGTGCTTCGCGTGAGTTCAGCCACCTGGCCACTGCGCAGAATGAGGTGATGCTGGAGCTGAAGTGGTACCACTACTGAAGATTGCGGGTTGCCTGCACAGGCAACAGTGTGGCCCAACCAAGTCTTTGACACTGTTTTGACACCAACCCGACAAATCGCCACCTAGACTTGCCCCTATCGACGGGAGGGTCAGGTGGTTATGTCGCGGTACTGGTTCGGCGTGTGCATTGCGTTGTTGCTGTCAGGTTGTGAAACCACCCACGAGCAAATGCTCGCCAACGGCTATCCCCCTGCCTATGCCGATGGCTTTCAGGACGGTTGCAGCAGTGGCCACCAGGCCGCCGGCACCATGGCCGGCGACTTTCGCAAGGACGTACCCCGCTACCTGCACGAGCGCCAGTACGAAACCGGCTGGGACGATGGCTTTCGCCAGTGCCAGGCCATGCAGAACACTGAAGAGCAGCGCCAGTACCACGAGCGCTTCTGGGACCAGCGCGACCGCGAGTGGCAGCAGGAAAAGGACCGTGGCGCCGCCAAGGCCTATCGCCACGACTGAGGTCGTTAACGGACATTTCTTTAAACCTGCGGCCTGCCATGATGGTCTTCTGCACAAGGAGGCCTTGCATGAGCCGAGCATTCGTCAATGAGGACCAGGCCGCCGCCCAGGCCGATCAACCGGTAGAGCGGCGCGTCAGTGAGCAACCCAACTATGTGACCGCCAGCGGCCTGCGCCAGTTGCAGGAACGTGTGGCCGAGTTGAATGCCTTGCGCAGCGACCTGCAGGCGCAGGGCGAGCGTGTGGACAAGCAGCGGCTGGCCGATACCGAGCGCGACCTGCGGTACTTCAGCGCGCGGGTGCAGAGCGCCCAGGTGGTACCGCCCGCGACGTCGCACAGCAAGGTGCAGATTGGCAGCCGGGTACGCTTTGTCGACGCGCAAGACCAGGCGCATGAGGTACGGCTGGTGGGCGAGGATGAGGCGGATGCCGGGCGCGGCCTGATCAACTGGGGGTCGCCGTTGGGGCGGGCCTTGCTGGGGGCGGGGCCGGGGGATGAGGTGGTGTGGCAGCGGCCGGTTGGGGAATTGCTGATCGAAGTGACTGACGTGATCGCTGAAGGGTGAGGTGCCTTGTATCGCGACGGGCCGCAAAGCGGCCCCCTGCGATCCCGGATCAAACCACGCCCTGAGCCAACATCGCATCCGCCACTTTGACAAAGCCGGCGATGTTCGCACCTTTCACGTAATTGACCCGGCCATCCGCCTCTTCACCATAATGCACGCAAGCATGGTGGATCGATTGCATGATGTTGTGCAGCTTGCTGTCCACTTCGCCGGCAGTCCACAGCAGGCGCATGGCATTCTGCGACATCTCCAGGCCAGACACGGCCACACCGCCGGCGTTGGATGCTTTGCCCGGGGCATAGAGGATGCCGGCTTCCAGGAAGATATCCACCGCTTCCAGGGTGGTCGGCATGTTGGCGCCTTCGGCCACGCAGATACAGCCGTTGGCCAGCAAGGTACGGGCGTCTTCGGCGCCCAGTTCATTCTGCGTGGCGCACGGCAAGGCGATGTCGCATGCCAGGCTCCAAGGGGTCTGGCCCTTGCGGAACTCCAGGCCGAACTGCTCGGCTAGCTCGCTGATACGGCCCCGCTTGACGTTCTTCAGCGCCATCAGTGCTTCCCACTGGGCATCGGTCAGGCCGGCTTCGGCATACAGCGTGCCTTCGGAGTCCGACATGGAGATCACTTTGCCGCCCAGGTCCATGACCTTGCGCGCGGCATACTGGGCAACGTTGCCCGAGCCCGACACCGCCACGCGACGGCCGTCGATGCGCTTGTCCTGGCGCTTGAGCATTTCCTCGGCGAAATACACGCAACCGTAGCCGGTGGCTTCGGGGCGAATCAGGCTGCCACCGTAGGTCATCCCCTTGCCGGTCAGTACCGACGTGAACTGGTTGGCAAGCCGCTTGTACTGGCCAAACATGAAGCCGATTTCGCGGGCACCCACGCCGATGTCACCGGCCGGCACGTCGCAGTCGGCGCCGATGTGGCGGTACAGCTCGCTCATGAACGCCTGGCAGAAGCGCATCACTTCGGCGTCGCTCTTGCCTTTGGGGTCGAAGTCCGACCCGCCCTTGCCACCCCCCATGGGCAGCGAAGTCAGGGAGTTCTTGAAGACCTGCTCGAAGGCCAGGAATTTCAGCACGCTGAGGTTGACCGATTGGTGGAAGCGCAAGCCGCCCTTGTACGGGCCGATGGCGCTGCTCATCTGGATACGGTAGCCGCGGTTGACCTGCACTTTGCCCTGGTCATCGACCCACGACACGCGGAACAGCACCGCACGCTCCGGCTCGACCATACGCTCCAGGATGCCGGACTGCAGGTAATGAGGGTTGGCTTCCAGGAAGGGCCACAGCGTGCGCAGCACTTCTTCCACTGCCTGATGAAACTCGGGCTGGCCTGGGTCGCGCTGTTGCAGGCGCGCGAGGAAACTGTCGACAGATTCGAACATGGTAGACATCTCACCGAAGATTTTGGACTTATTGGTTTTTCGGGGAATGTACCAAGAAGCAATCGCACCGGAACAGGGCGACATGTCGTTTTTCTGAATTTATTTGGTGCGTTTTATATAAGTGTATACAAAAAAAGCCGCAATACTGGCCTTCAAACAGCCACACCCGTAAACGTCAGGCACAAAAATGGGGCCACCAAGGGCCCCATTCCTGTGCATCAAGACACTGGCTTACTGGGCCAGTTTCTTGTGCCGTACCCGGTGCGGCTGGGCAGCAGCGTCACCCAGACGCTTTTTGCGGTCGGCTTCGTACTCGGTGTAGTTACCCTCGAAGAACACCACGTTCGAGTCGTCTTCGTACGCCAGGATGTGGGTCGCCACACGGTCCAGGAACCAACGGTCGTGGGAAATCACGATCGCGGCGCCCGGGAAGTCCAGCAGGGCTTCTTCCAGCGAACGCAGGGTTTCCACGTCCAGGTCGTTGGACGGTTCGTCGAGCAGCAGGACGTTACCGCCCTCCTTCAGCGTCAACGCCAGGTGCAGGCGACCCCGCTCACCACCGGACAGGTCCTTGACGAACTTCTGCTGGTCGCCGCCTTTGAAGTTGAAACGGCCAACGTAAGTGCGCGACGGGATCTCGTAGTTGCCGATCTTGATCATGTCGGAACCGTCGGACACCTGCTGGAACACGGTCTTGCTGCCGTCCAGGTCTTCGCGGCTTTGGTCGACGCAAGCCAGTTGCACGGTTTCGCCGATTTCGATGCTGCCCGAATCCGGCTGTTCCTTGCCCATCAGCATGCGGAACAGGGTGGACTTACCAGCACCGTTACCACCGATCACGCCGACGATCGCGCCTTTTGGCATGGCGAACGACAGGTTGTCGATCAGTACGCGGTCGCCATAGCCCTTGGTGACGTTCTTGAACTCGATGACCTTGTCACCCAGGCGTGGGCCGGCCGGGATGTAGATCTCGTTGGTTTCGCTACGCTTCTGGAATTCCTGCGACTGCATTTCTTCGAAGCGCTGCAGGCGGGCCTTGGACTTGGACTGGCGGGCCTTGGCGCCTTTGCGCACCCATTCCAGTTCCTCTTTCATGGCCTTTTCATGGGCGCTTTGCTGCTTGGACTCCTGCGCCAGGCGCTCGGACTTGGCTTCCAGCCAGCCCGAGTAGTTGCCTTCGTACGGGATGCCGGCGCCACGGTCCAGTTCCAGGATCCAGCCAGCGACGTTGTCGAGGAAGTAACGGTCGTGGGTAATCGCCACCACCGTGCCCGGGAAGTCGTGCAGGAAGCGCTCCAGCCAGGCCACCGAGTCGGCGTCCAGGTGGTTGGTTGGTTCGTCGAGCAGCAGCATGTCGGGGGCCGACAGCAGCAGGCGGCAAAGGGCCACACGGCGCTTCTCACCACCGGACAGGTGCTCGATGCGGGCGTCCCAGGCCGGCAGGCGCAGGGCGTCGGCAGCGACGTCCAGCTGGCGCTCCAGGTTGTGGCCATCGGCGGCCTGCAGGATGGCTTCCAACTTGGCCTGTTCGGCGGCCAGCTTGTCGAAGTCGGCATCTGGTTCGGCGTAGGCAGCGTACACCTCGTCCAGGCGGGCCTGGGCGTCCTTGATCACGCTGACCGCTTCTTCGACCACTTCGCGGACCGTCTTGCTCGGGTCCAGTTGCGGTTCCTGGGGCAGGTAGCCCACGTTGATGTCGGGCATCGGACGGGCTTCGCCGTCGAATTCCTTGTCGACGCCCGCCATGATCCGCAGCAGGGTCGACTTACCGGCGCCGTTCAGGCCGAGCACGCCAATCTTGGCGCCTGGGAAGAATGACAGGGAAATGTTCTTGAGAATTTCCCGCTTCGGCGGCACGACCTTGCTCAGCCGATGCATGGTGTAGACGTATTGAGCCAAAACCAAGCCCTCTAATCAGGTAAGTAAAGACATCGACGATCGCCCTGGCGCGCTGACCAGGGAGATGTGTGTTTGGGTGTAATTGAACAAAGGCGACCATTCTACGCCATCGCACGGCGTTTCATAGGCGGGGCGATGGTGGGCAGGGAACGGTGTGATCTATGGGGAAATGTGCTGCCTGTGGCGGCCCTTTCACGACTTTAGCCGCGAAAGGGGCGGCACCGCTGCCGAGATGGCTCAGACGTGACGCTGCCGGGCCTTGCCACGCGGCAACCGGCAACGGTCACCCTGCTCGGCCAGGCGCGCGGCCCAGGCAGACTTCACGCTGAAGCCACTGCTGCGGGCAGGCTGCTGCTCGGCAACATTCGCGGGTTTGGCGGCCGCAGGGGCAGTGCTGACCACCTTGGCTGCAGGCTTGTGGGCCGCAGCCACTGCCGGCGCTGCCGCCTTGGCGGTCTTGCGCAGTTCAGCCAGCGACGGGGCCTTGGGCTTGGCCGAACTGGCCGCTTCAGGTTTGCTCAGCGAACGCTGGCAAGACTTGCAGGATACGTCCTCGGTCACGGCAGTGCTGACAAGGGTCTGACTGCTACGCCCACAGGCGGAATCGAGGCCATTGGAGGAAAAGTGAGTAACCAAAAGCGAACATCTCCGATGCGTTGTCATGTAAAGCGGGCGGCATTCTCGCACAGGTTGCAGGGGCTTGCCGAACCGGCGGGCAGTCACCATCGGTCCAGATGGCTGGCACTTTGCCATAATCGTAGGCATGCTAGCCGGTTTCGGCTGTCCGGCCTTATAGTGCGCCACCACGGTGTGACTGCCGGACACCGGTACATGCCGTGCACGTTTCGTCCCTGCCATCGCCAGCCCAATCGCAGGATCAGCGCTTGATCAATCTTACTCACCCGTCGTCACTGCGTTCCGCGCCTGAAGCACCCGCCTCTACCCTGCGCGGGTCGATCAAGGGCACGTTGGCGCTGCTGGCCCTGATCCTGCTGGGCCTGCTGCTGTGGCAACTGTTCGCCCAGTTCAACCACACCCAGGCCGACCTGCGCGCGCAGAGCCTGGATGCCAGCGTGGAAATGGCCGACCACCTGAACCTGAACATGGCGTTCAAGGCCCAGCAGGCGCTGAATGTGGTACAGCCCTACATCAACCCGCCGACGCCCGCAGCCATGCCCAGCCTGGTGGATACCCTGCGCCAGCGCCTGCCCGACCTGCAAAGCCTGGCCTGGCTGGACAGCACCGGGCAGCTGCGCGCCGACAGCCTGGCCGGCAGCCCGGACCGGCAGTGGCTGCACGAGTTGCTGGCGCTGAACCAGGGGCGTGCGTACTTCTTCACCAATTCGCCCGACAACCACGCGCTGTACATGCTGCTGCGCCAGGCCACCGAGCAGGAACGCGGCTACTGGCTGCTGCGCCTGTCGCCAGACTACTACCGCGAGCTCACCCTGCACCTGGACAGCGGCACCCACCCGTTATGGCTGCTGGAAAACAGCCGCACCGGCGAAGTGCTGCAGCGCCATGCCCCCACCGCTACCAGCGATGACCCGCTGCAAAGCGTGATGCTGGCCTTCATCGACAACAGCACCTGGCAACTGCGCGGCCTGTTCGACGCCAAGCTGATGCAACAGAAGCTGCTGCCGGCGCTGATCGGCAAATGCCTGCTGGTGCTGTTTTGCGCCCTGCTGCCGGTGCTGGCCCTGATCAACATGCGCCGGCGCCAGCGTGCGCTGCAGGAAGACCGCCGGCGCTACCAGGAAATTTTCGAAGGCACCGGCGTGGCCCTGTGCGTGCTCGACTTGTCGAGCCTGCCGGGCCAGCTGGACCGCTACCACCTGCGCAACCGCGCCGCACTCAAGCACAGCCTGGCCCTGGATCCAGGCCTGCGCCGGTCCCTGCTGCTGGAACTGAAGATCACCGAAGTCAACCAGGTGGCCCGCCAGTTACTGAACATCGACTGCCATGAAGGCGCCTGGCAGCGGTTGATCGACGGCACCGGCGATGGCCGCGACAGCATCGGCATGCAACTGATCGACGCGCTGATCGAACAGCGCCAGGTGCTGGAGCTGGAAGTACGCCTGCCGTCACCGCTGGGTGGCGAGTTGCACCTGTGGTTGATGGCGCGCCTGCCGCAACAACGGCGTGACTACCAGGCGGTGATCCTGAGCATCAGCGACATCACCAGCCGCAAGCAGGTCGAACTGTCGCTGCTGGAGCGCGAAAGCTTCTGGTCCGACGTGGTGCGCACCGTACCCGACCAGCTGTACGTGCAGGATGTGCTCAGCCAGCGGATGATCTTCAGCAACCGCCACCTCGGCCAGACACTGGGCTACGACCGTACCGAGCTGGCACACATGGGCGAGCGCTTCTGGGAACTGCTGCTGCACCCCGAAGACGCCGCGCACTACCAGGCCTTGCGCCAGCAACAGCGGAACAATGGCCACGACCAGCAATTGCACTGTCAGTTGCGCTTCCGCCACCGGGACGGCAGTTGGCGCTGCTACGACATCCGTGAGCAGGTACTGACCCGCAACGCCGAAGGTCTGGTAACGCGCATCATCGGCGTTGGCAAGGATGTCACCGTACAGATCGAGGCCAGCCAGTCGCTGCGTGACAGCGAGCAGCGCTACCGCATGCTGGCCGAAAGCATCAGCGACGTGATCTTCTCCACCGACAGCCTGCTCCAGCTCAACTACGTCAGCCCGTCGGTGCAGAGCGTGCTGGGTTACCAGGCCGAGTGGATCTTCACCAACGGCTGGCAGTCGATCATCGCCAACCCGGCCCAGCTCACCGGCATCTACAGCCTGATGGAGCGGGTCAGCAAGGCCATGGGCGACGCCGAGCAGTTGGCCCAGCTGCGCAGCCAGCTGCCGACCCAGCTGTTCCTGTTCGACTGCCTGCGCGCCGATGGCCGCAAGATCCCGATCGAACTGCGCCTGGTGCTGGTGTGGGACGACGACCAGCGCTTCGAAGGTGTGCTGGGGGTCGGCCGCGACATCAGCCAGCAGCGCCGCGCAGAAAAAGACCTGCGCATGGCCGCGACGGTATTCGAGCACTCGACCTCGGCGATTCTCATCACCGACCCGGCCGGCTATATCGTCCAGGCCAACGAAGCGTTCAGCCGGGTCAGCGGCTACGCCGTCAGCGACGTGCTCGACCAGTTGCCCAGCATGCTCACGGTCGACGAACAGCAGGAAAGCCACCTGCGCTACGTGGTCAAGCAACTGCACCAGCGCGGCAGCTGGGAGGGCGAGGTGTGGCTCAAGCGCCGTGACGGCGACCACTACCCGGCCTGGGTCGGCATCACCGCAGTGCTGGACGATGAGGGCGACCTGGCGAGCTACGTGTGCTTCTTTACCGACATCAGCGAGCGCAAGGCCAGCGAGCAACGCATTCACCGCCTGGCCTACTACGACGCCCTCACCCACCTGCCCAACCGCACGCTGTTCCAGGACCGTTTGTACAACGCCCTGCAACAGGCCGAGCGGCAAAAGGCCTGGGTGGTGCTGATGTTCCTCGACCTCGACCGCTTCAAGCCGATCAACGACTCGCTTGGCCATGCCGCCGGCGACCGCATGCTCAAGGACATGGCCTTGCGCCTGCTGGCCTGCGTGGACGACGACGAGACCGTGGCGCGCATGGGCGGCGACGAATTCACCTTGCTGCTGCAACCGCGCGCGACCCGGGAAATGGCCTTGAACCGCGCCATCCATGTGGCCGAGAACATCCTTGCCAGCCTGGTGCGGCCGTTCGTGCTGGAAAACCGCGAGTTCTTCGTCACCGCCAGTATCGGCATCGCCCTCAGCCCGCAGGATGGCAGCGAGCTGAGCCAGCTGATGAAAAACGCCGACACCGCCATGTACCACGCCAAGGAACGCGGCAAGAACAACTTCCAGTTCTACCAGGCCGAGATGAACGCCAGCGCCCTGGAGCGCCTGGAGCTGGAAAGCGACTTGCGCCACGCCATGGAGCAGAACGAGTTCATCCTGTACTACCAGCCGCAGTTCAGTGGCGATGGCAAACGCCTGACCGGTGCCGAGGCGCTGCTGCGCTGGCGGCACCCGACCCGCGGCCTGGTGCCGCCCGGCGACTTCATCCCGGTGATCGAGGAACTGGGCCTGGTGGTGGATGTGGGCGACTGGGTGCTGCGCGAGGCCAGCCGCCAGCTCAAGGCCTGGCACAAGGCCAAGGTGCGGGTGCCGAAGGTCTCGGTGAACATCTCGGCGCGGCAGTTCTCCGATGGCCAGCTGGGCACCCGGATTGCCACCATCCTCGAGGAATGCGGGCTACCGCCGGCGTGCCTGGAGCTGGAACTGACCGAGAGTATCCTGATGCGTGAGGTGAACGAGGCGCTGCAGATACTGGCCAGCCTGAAGAACCTTGGCTTGAGCATTGCGGTGGATGACTTCGGCACCGGCTACTCGTCGCTGAACTACCTCAAGCAGTTCCCTATCGACGTGCTGAAGATCGACCGAACCTTCGTCGACGGCCTGCCCGAAGGCGAGCAGGACGCGCAGATTGCCCGGGCGATCATCGCCATGGCCCACAGCCTGAACCTGGCGGTCATCGCCGAGGGCGTGGAAACCCACGAGCAACTGGAGTTCCTGCGCGAGCACGAGTGCGACGAAGTGCAGGGCTACCTGTTCGGGCGCCCGATGCCGGCGCATCAGTTCGAGGCACAGTTCGCCAACGAGACGTTGTTCATGTTCCATTGACGCTGCCTGCACTGGCCTCATCGCAACTATTGATTCAGGAGGGCCTTGTGGGAGCGGGCGTGCCCGCGAACACCGGCGTAGCCGGTGCCAGCCACCGCGCCGGGTTCTTCGCGGGCGGGCCCGCTCCCACACCGACCGCATTAACTTCCGGCCATGTGCAAACTTGTGGGAGCCGGCTTGCCGGCGATGGGGCGCAACGCCCCCAGAAACCGGACTTCAGAGTCAACTCCAATCGCAGCCCAGCCCAGACACGGCGCGGGATGCAACATGAGACCCATTGGTCCGCGACTTGACGCCACTTCATATGCCAGCCGCGAATCAATCGGTTAGAATGCCCCCCCAAACTACCCCGATCCTTGAGGACCGCCATGTTCAGCCGTGATTTGACCATTGCCAAGTACGACGCCGAGCTCTTCGAAGCCATGCAGCAAGAAGCCCTGCGCCAGGAAGAGCATATCGAGCTGATCGCCTCGGAAAACTACACCAGCCCGGCTGTCATGGAAGCCCAGGGCTCGGTGCTGACCAACAAGTACGCCGAAGGCTACCCAGGCAAGCGCTACTACGGTGGTTGCGAGTACGTCGACGTCGTCGAGCAACTGGCCATCGACCGTGCCAAAGAGCTGTTCGGTGCCGATTACGCCAACGTCCAGCCGCACGCTGGCTCCCAGGCCAACGCTGCTGTCTACCTGGCCCTGCTGTCGGCCGGTGACACCATCCTGGGCATGAGCCTGGCCCACGGTGGCCACCTGACCCACGGTGCTTCGGTAAGCTCCTCGGGCAAACTGTACAACGCCATCCAGTACGGCATCGACGGCAACGGCCTGATCGACTATGACGAAGTCGAGCGCCTGGCTGTCGAGCACAAGCCGAAGATGATCGTTGCCGGCTTCTCCGCCTACTCGCAAGTGCTGGACTTCGCCCGCTTCCGTGCCATCGCCGACAAGGTGGGTGCCTACCTGTTCGTCGACATGGCTCACGTTGCCGGCCTGGTTGCCGCTGGCGTGTACCCGAACCCGGTACCGTTCGCCGACGTGGTCACCACCACCACGCACAAGACCCTGCGCGGCCCACGCGGCGGCCTGATCCTGGCGCGCAAGAACGAAGAAATCGAGAAGAAGCTGAACTCCGCCGTGTTCCCTGGCGCCCAGGGCGGCCCGCTGGAGCACGTCATCGCCGCCAAGGCCATCTGCTTCAAGGAAGCCCTGCAGCCTGAGTTCAAGGCTTACCAGCAGCAGGTCGTGAAAAACGCCCAGGCCATGGCCGAAGTGTTCATCGAGCGAGGTTTCGACGTGGTATCCGGCGGTACCCAGAACCACCTGTTCCTGCTGTCGCTGATCAAGCAGGAAATCTCCGGTAAAGATGCGGACGCTGCCCTGGGCAAAGCCTACATCACCGTCAACAAGAACTCGGTACCCAACGACCCACGTTCGCCGTTCGTCACCTCGGGCCTGCGTTTCGGCACCCCAGCCGTCACCACCCGTGGCTTCAAGGAAGCCGAGTGCAAGGAACTGGCTGGCTGGATCTGCGACATCCTGGCTGACCTGAACAACGAAGCGGTGATCGATGCCGTGCGTGAAAAGGTCAAGGCCATCTGCAAGAAGCTGCCGGTTTACGGCAACTGATCGCTGATCGCCAGAAGAAAAGCCCGGCTCGAGGCCTAATGCCAGTCAGTTAAGTAATTAAGGGCCGCTTTGCGACCCTTCGCGGGCACGCCCGCTCCCACAAGGGATCGCGCATCTCTTGAGTTCAGCGCCAAACGTGTGGGAGCGGGCGTGCCCGCGAAGGGCTGCAAAGCAGCCCCAGTAACGCTTAACTGACAGGCATTAGGCTCAATGCCGGGTTTTTTTGCGCGCCGGATTTACATATGGCTTGCGGCGCAGCACGTTCGCGCTTCGCCGCATTGCAAGACCGGCGCTGCCATTTTTTTTCAGCAGGTAGCGCCTTGACCAGAGACCAACTCGAAACCCGGCAAACGCTCATCTACTTCGCCACCGTGCTGGCGGCCTGCGCTTTCGGCCTTTTCGCCGGTGCGGGTGCTTCAGTGCTGGAAGTGCTGATCACACCCGCCATCGCCGTGCTGATGTACGCCATGTTCTTGCAGATACCCTTTCTGGACCTGCGCGCGAGCCTGGCCAATCGACGCTTCATGGTTGCCTTGTTGCTGGCCAATTTCGTGCTGGTGCCCTTGCTGGTGTGGAGCCTGACGCGCGGGCTGACGGGCCAGCCGGCCTTGCTGGCAGGCGCCCTGCTGGTACTGCTGGCACCTTGCATCGACTATGTGGTGGTGTTCACACACATGGGCAAAGGCGATGCGCGGCTCATGCTGGCCGCCACCCCCGTGCTGTTGCTGCTGCAACTGCTGCTGTTGCCGTTTTACCTGGCGCTCATGCTCGACGATGGCCAGCCGTTGAACCTGGCGATAGGGCCCTTCGTGCAGGCGTTCGTGGCGATGATCGTCGTGCCGTTGGCCTTGGCCGTGTGGACCAGTGCCCTGGTCGGCAAGTGGCGGGGGGTGAGCCGATGGAACGATGCCTGGGCCTGGATGCCCGTACCGGCGATGGCGCTGGTGCTGTTCGTGGTGATCGCTTCACAGATCCGGATTGTGTTGCACGACCTGCCGCAACTGCTGCCCGTAGTGCCGGTTTACCTGGGCTTTGCGCTGGTGGCACCGGCCATCGGCTGGGCAACAGCGAGGCTGCTGGGCTTGCCGGCACAGCAGAAGCGCGCCGTGATGTTCAGTGCGGCGACGCGCAACTCGCTGGTGGTGTTGCCGCTGGCGCTCGCCTTGCCAGAGCAGTGGCGCACGCTGGCGGCAGCGGCGGTGATTACCCAGACATTGGTCGAGCTGGTCTGCGAGCTGGTCTACGTGCGGGCGATTCCGGCGATCGCCCGCACGTAAACGGCATCAGCTCACCACGTGCAGGTAATGCAAGTGGCGCTCGTACTGGTCGAGGATGTCGCCGATCACATCCTCGCGGCTCCAGCCCATGACATCGTAGTCCTGCCCGCCTTCGCGCAGGTACACCTCTGCCCGGAAGTATTTGCGCGCATCGCTGTTGTCATCGGCGTCGCGCATGACGAAGCTCGGCGTATTGAATGCCCGGGGGCGTACCTCGTACTTGAAGCGCCCTTCACCGGCATGGGAAAGCTCGAGCGTGATGCGGCCGTCTTCACGCTCATCCACGGTCACCTCATAGCCTTGTTTGCGCAGTTCCTGGGCCACTTCTTCGCATGCGGGCTTGACCACATCGGCGATGAAGCGGGTAACGTGCGCCCTACGCGGCATCATGGCGATGTTGCGCAAGCGGCGCTGCCAGCCGCCGTGGTTCTGACGGCCCTGCCGCTGACCTGGCAGTGCCTGGGTGCGCAGCCCACGCCGTGTGGCGTCCAGCCCCAGGGCCTTGAACAAACCCCAGATGGAAAACAGCAGGATGATCGCGAACGGCAAGGCGCTGGCAATGGTGGCCGCCTGCAATGCTTTCAGGCCGTTGGCCAGCAGCAGGGCAATGGCCACCGCGCCCATGGTGACCGACCAGAACACGCGCTGCCAGAGCGGTGAATGGCCCCTGCCGGAAGACGCCAGCATATCCACGACAAGCGCACCCGAGTCGGCCGAGGTAACGAAGAACACGACCACCATCAGCACTGCCAGCATCGAGATGGCCGTAGACCAAGGGAAGTGTTCGAGGAACGCGAACAAGGCCAGCGAGCTGTCCTGATCCACCACCGTGGCCAAGTCCTTGACACCGCCGTGCAGGATCATATGGATGGCCGAGTCGCCAAACACGGTCATCCACAGCAACGTGAAGCCGGCCGGGACGAACAGCACGCCACACACGAACTCGCGAATGGTGCGCCCACGGGAAATGCGCGCAATGAACAGCCCCACGAAGGGCGACCAGGACAACCACCAGCCCCAGTAGAGCAAGGTCCAGCCGCCAATCCAGTCGGTGGGTTCGTAGGCAAACAGGTTGAACGTCTTGTTGACGATATCGGACAGGTAGGCCCCTGTGTTCTGCACATAGGCCTGCAGCAGGAATACCGTAGGGCCTACCGCCAGCACGAAAAGCATCAGGACCACCGCGAGGCCCAGGTTGAGCTCCGACAGGATACGGATGCCCTTGTCCAGGCCGCTGGCCACCGACAGCGTGGCCAGTGCACAGGTAACCGCAATCAGAATGACCTGCACCGAGGTGCTGATCGGAAGGCCGAACAACTGGTTCAGCCCGCTGTTGATCTGCAGCACGCCGTAGCCCAGCGAGGTGGCGACGCCAAATACCGTGCCCAGGATGGCGAAGATGTCCACTGCATGGCCGATAGGGCCGTAGATACGCTCGCCGATCAAGGGGTACAGCGCCGAGCGCAGGGTAAGCGGCAGACCGTTGCGGAAACTGAAGTAGGCCAGGATCAACGCCACGATGGCGTAGATCGCCCAGGCATGCAGCCCCCAGTGGAAAAAGGTGATGTTCATGGCTTCGCGGGCGGCGGCCACCGTGTTGGGGTCACCCACGGGCGGGTTGATGAAGTGCATCACCGGTTCGGCCACACCGAAGAACATCAGGCCGATGCCCATGCCGGCAGAGAACAGCATGGCGAACCAGCTTTTGTTGGGGTAGTCGGGCTCGCTATGGTCCGGGCCCAGCTTGATGTCGCCATAGCGGCTTACGGCCAGGAAGACGACGCTGATCAGCACCAGTGCGACGGTGAGGATGTAGAACCAGGCTGCATTGGTGACGATCCACTGCTGAACATGCTCGAAGACGCTTTGGGCATGCGCCTGGAACATTGTGGCGTACAACACCAGTAACAGCACCAGTACTGCACTGGTGAAAAAGACAGGTGGGTTGATGGTGCTCCTGCGTTTCTGGTTTTCAGGCATAGGCGTTACTCCTTCGGGCGTTCAGCGCTGCGCTCCATCATTGGGCAGTCCGAACACGACTGCCCGTGGCGCATGATGCATGGAAGATGCTGAAACCTTACCGTCAGTTCCAGCAATTCCAAAACTTAGCCGCTTCGCTTGCCGTACAGAAGGCTTTGAACCTGTCAGCCGAGGTGACGCTTTAGCTCGGCAATGTGCTCGGGGCCAATGCCGCAGCAGCCGCCCACCATGCTGGCGCCGCGTTCACGCCAGTCCTTGGCCCAGGCGAGGTAGCCCGGTGGGTCCAGGTCTTCACGCAGCTCGTCCAGCCCATCGTTGGCGGTAGCCTCTTTGGGCTGCGGGGGGAAGGCGTTGGCGTAGGCACCGATGGCCACCTCTGCGCCTTGCTGGCCGATAACGGTACGGGCGACGTCAATGGCCGCGCCGATTACTTCCGGCTGGCTGCAGTTGAACAGCACCGCTGCGGCGCCCAGCCCGACTACCGCTTGCACGGCATCAGCCACCGGCTCACCGGAACGCAGGCGCGGCACCGTATCCACGTCCTCGTCCTGCAAAGTGAACGACACCCAGAACGGGCGGCCGTCTTCGGGCAGGTGCGCATGGATGGCACGTACTTCGGCGATGGCGCTCTGGGTTTCGGCCAGCCACAGATCAACGTGTGGCGCCAGGCCGGCGAGCAGCGGCTTCAATACTTCTTCGACCCGCTCAGGCTGGAACAGGTCAGGGCGGTAAGAGCCGAACAGCGGTGGCAGCGAACCCGCTACCTTGACCGGGTGTGCAGCGTTATCGGCGGCATGACGCGCCAGCTGGCCGGCGGTATTGGCCAGTTGCTGGCCTTCTGTAGCAAAACGTTGCTCGCCAATGTGGAACGGCACGACCGCATAGCTGTTGCTGGTAATGACCTGGGCACCCGCGGCAATGAACGCCGCATGCACACCCACCACGGCCTCGGGCGCCTCGGTCAGCGCCAGCGCCGACCATTCGGGCTGACGAAACGGTGCGCCGCTGCGCTGCAGTTCACGGCCCATGCCCCCGTCGAGAATAACCATCGCGCGCTGTGTCATATAACTACTCTGAAGGTATTTATGAATAAAATTCATTATGAGAGAAAGGTTTATAACTATTAAATACACTTTCTCTTTTTTGGCAAACTTTTCAGGTATGTACATGCGCTTTTCTACTGTGCTCGGCGCGGGCCTCGTGTTGCTCGCCACTGCGTCCCAGGCCCTGGCAGGCACCACGCTGGAGCGGGTTGAATCGCGCAAGGAAATGGTCAACGTGTTGATGGAGAGCTACCCGCCGTTCTCCTTCCTCAATGATCAGAACCAACTCGACGGCTTCGACGTGGATGTGGCCAAGGCTGTGGCCGACAAGCTTGGCGTGAAGCTGCGCCTGGAAACCCCGTCGTGGGACGTGATCGCCGCCGGCCGCTGGAGCGGCCGCTACGACATCTGCATCTGCTCGATGACGCCCAGCAAAGCCCGCGCCGAAGTGTTCGACTTCCCGGTGGAATACTACGCATCGCCGGCGGTGATCGTGGTCAATGCCAAGGATGAGCGCATTCATGGGGCCAAGGACCTGGATGGGCGCAAGGTAGGCTTGACCAGCGCCTCCAGCTACGAGAGCTACCTGAACAAGAACCTGGTGATCGAAGGCAAGGAAGACCAGAAGATCGACTACCCCTTCGACTTTGTGCAGATTGCGCCTTACGACACCGACAACGTCGCTTTCCAGGACCTGGGCCTGGGCGCGGGCGTGCGTCTGGATGCCATTCTTACCAACCTGGTGACCGCGCAGCCGCGCCTGACCCAGGACAAGCGCTTCAAGCTGGCCGGTGCCCCACTGTATGAAGAGCCCAACTCGGTGGCCATCGAAAAAGGCGACCCTGAATGGGATGCCAAGGTGCGCCAGGTGTTTGCCGAACTGAAAGCCGATGGCACGCTGGCCAAGCTGTCGCAGAAATGGATTGGCGCCGACATCAGCAAATGAGCACCTTCCCTTCTTCCCCCAAGCCCGCGGCCAAAGCCACGGGCGCCAGCCTGTTCGGCTTTCGCACCCGGCTGCTGCTGACCTGGCTGGCGCTGTTCGGTCTGTTCGTGGCGTTCTTCCTCAGCTTCGACCTGAAGTTTGCGATCATTGTGGAGAAGTTCCCCAACCTCGCCGGCTTCAAACTGGGCCCTAACGGCTTTTTGCAAGGCGCAGCGCTGACCCTGTTCCTGTGCCTGTGCTCGATGGTGGTCTCGGTGCTGCTGGGCTTTGCCGCAGCCCTGGCGCGCTTGTCCGGCAGTGCGGTGCTGGTCGGTATCGCCAGTTTCTACACGTCGTTCTTCCGCGGTACGCCGCTGCTTATCCAGATTCTGCTGATTTACCTGGGCCTGCCACAGGTCGGCCTAGTGCCCGGCGCAATCAGCGCAGGCATCATTGCGTTGTCGCTGAACTACGGCGCCTACCTCAGTGAAATCTTCCGCGCCGGCATTCTCGGCGTGGCGCGCGGCCAGCGCGAAGCGGCGCTGGCGCTGGGCATGCGCCCGCCGCAGACGTTCTGCTACATCGTGCTGCCCCAGGCCATGCGGGTGATCATTCCGCCCACGGCCAACCAGTTCATCTCGATGCTGAAGGATTCATCGCTGATTTCGGTGATGGGGGTGTGGGAAGTGATGTTCCTGGCCCAGTCGTACGGGCGCTCCAGCTACCGTTACCTGGAAATGCTGACCACCGCGGCAATCATCTACTGGGTACTGTCGATTCTGCTGGAGCTGGTGCAAGCGCGCCTGGAACGGCACTTCGGCAAGGCGTACCAGCGCTGAGCAGTGCCTGGGCGCAGCGGGCACATGCAAGAACGGTCGCCCGAAGGCGACCGCTGGTGGGTGGGGCGACAGTCGGCTAGTCCTTGCTGACGGCGTCCTTCACATCGCCCACCACTTGTTGGGCTTCACCCTTTTTCTCCTGCACCTTGCCCTTTACCTCCAGCTCGGTATTGCCAGTCGCTTTACCGACGGCTTGCTTGACCTTGCCAACCACTTCGTTGGCCATGCCTTTGACTTTGTCAGACGTGCTGCTCATGGTTTTTCTCCTTCAACGACATCCGTACATGTGGGTTGGGGTTACACCAGTGAAACGGGCAGACCTGGGCGGGTGATCACACATTCACGACCCGGGTCTTGCGTGACGACAGGGCGAAGCGGCCTGCCACAACGCTCAAGGCAGCGCCAAGCAGCAGGGTTACCAGCGTGCCCCAGGCGGCTTTGGACACGTTGCTGGCCGCTACCTGGGCAGCTTCACGCGCCTGTTGCTCTGCCTGGTCTTTCAGCACTTGCACCTGCTCGGCGGCTTGCTGGTAGGCACGGGCATAGTTATCCACGATCTGCTGGGCCTCCTGCTGGCTCTTGCCCGTGCGCGCCGCCACGATGTTGACCAGGGCCTGCTTGTCTGCCGCGCTCAGCGCAGGCTCACCGGCCTTGCGTACCCGGTCGAACCATTGCTTGAGCTGGTCAACGGCCTGGGTCGGGTCCTCGGCGGCAATACGGCCCGCCGACTCACCCTGCGCCTGCGCCTGATCGGCCTGCTGCTCCAGGTTCGACGGGTTCAGTTCGGCCTTGCCGGACTGCTGCAGGGTCTTGTTCAGCTCCGCTTCCAGGCTGTCCCAGTCGAGCGAAATGCCCTGCTTACCCAGGCGCTCTTTGATGCCTTGGCCGACTGCCGGTGCGGCGGCAGCCACACCATCCGCGGCAAGCGACAGGCCTTTACCGGCAATATTGCCGGCAGTGCCGACCACGCCCCCGGCCAGCGAAGCCAGCAGCCAGGTCGCCAGCAATGTGGTCACCGTCCAGCTCAACAGGCCATGCAGGCCACCGCGGCCCGGCGCCGTGCGGCCGGCAACCCAGGCACCGGCGGCGACCGAAACCAGGGTGCTGACGAACAACCACACCCCCGCACCGGTGCCAAAACCACGCAGCGGGTTGCCATCGGCCATCGCGTCAACGGCTCCGGCCCCGATGGCGGTGCCCAGCACACTGAGTACCAGGTAGGTAGCCAAGGCAATGGCCCCCCCGGCGAAAACTGCACTCCACGACACCCGCAGCGGGCTCACGGCATTTGCCGGGGTGCTTACATAGGCTTCAGTCATCTATGCATCCTCGTCAATGGGAACTGGCTGCACCGGCCACGGGTGCCTGATGCAACGTCATGGCCAGTTTGCGGGTCCCATGCAAGGGTGTATTGATGCATCTGCCCCACCCGCACTAGTGCATTGGCACCAATCTGCCGGTGCCTGCTGCGTTTATGCTCAACGCCAGTCACCACACCAGCCATTACCGACCGGGGGACGCCCATGAGCGACGCCGTGCTTGCCCGTGAAACCAACCGCCGCCAGCTGCAGCAGATAATTGCCGGGCTTTCGGATGGCGTGATGCTGCTGGAAGTGGACCAGACGATCATCTGGGCGAACGAAGCCGCCCTGCGCATGCACGGGGTCGACAGCCTGGAACAGCTGGGCGGTGACGCCGAGGGTTATCGCCAGCGCTTTGCCCTGCGCTACCGCAACAACCATCCACTGGAAGCCGACCAGTACCCCATTGCCCGCGTGGCGGCGGGGCAGGTGTTCAGCGATGTCGTGGTCGAGGTTTCGCCGGTTGGCGATGAGGAGGCGCGCAGCCGGGTACACCGGGTGCGCAGCATGGTGCTGGAAGACAGCAAGGGCGAGGCCGAGTCGTTGGTGCTGATACTGGCCGACGCTACCGAGTGGGCCAGCGCAGAGCAGCGCTTTGAAAAAACCTTCAACGCCAACCCTGCCCCCGCCGTTATCTGCCGCCTCAGCGACTTGCGCTTCATCAAGGTGAACCAGGGCTTTCTGGAAATGACCGGGCATGTGCGGGAAAACGTCATTGGCCGCTCGGTGTATGAAGTGGACGTGCTGGAAAACGCCGAGCGCAAGGAGCTGGCGATCGAGCGCCTGATAGAAGGCGCGACCATCCCGCAGATGCAGGCCGAGCTGCGCTTGCCAGAAGGTGGCACCAAGCTGGTGATCGTGGCCGGGCAGCCGCTGGACATGCACGAAGAGGATTGCATGCTGTTTTCGTTCACCGACCTGGAGCCCCGGCGCAAGGCGGAGAACGCCCTGCGCCAGAGCGAAGAGCGCTTTGCCAAGGCGTTTCGCCTGAGCCCGGTGCCGACCTTGCTGTGCAGCGCCGACAAGCAGCAACTGATCGATGCCAACGAAGCGTTCCTCGACAGCCTGGGCTACACCGCCCAGGCGCTGATCGGGAAAACCGTGGCCGAAATCGACTTCTTTGCCGACCGCGCGGTGGCAGCGCAGGTGTTCGATGCGCTGGAAAAGAGCGGGCGTATCGAGGCGCTGGATGTGAAGCTGCGCAAGAAAGGTGACGACCCGCTCGACTGCATGCTGCAAGCCGACACCGTGAGCCTGCTGGACACCCCGTGCTACCTGCTGGTGCTGATGGACATCACCGAGCGCAAGCGCTCGGAGCTGGAACTGGTCGAGGCGATCGAGACCGTCATGCAGGATGCATCGTGGTTCAGCCAGACCTTGATCGAGAAGCTGGCCAATGCCAAACGTATCAACACCGGCCGGTTGCCCGACGCCTCGTTCACCGACCTTACCCGCCGCGAGCGGGATGTGCTGGCGCTTATCTGCGAAGGGCTGGCCGACAAGGAGATTGCGGCGCGCCTGAACCTGGCGCTGAACACGGTGCGCAACCACGTGGCAACGGTTTATTCCAAACTCGATGTGCACAGCCGCAGTGAAGCGATCGTGTGGGCGCGGGAACGGCGTTTGTTCAGTACCTGATGGGTTGTTCGCGGCTGGGCCTGGCGCTGCCGCTGCCAGGGCCTACCCTTGACAGTATCCCGGTTGACCGCAAATACTCTGGCCAGATTCATATAGATGACCAAATAACAAGGTGAATCGTTCCATGATCGCACTCCTCGTCCCGATGCCTTTGCATGCTGGCCAGCCCGCACATTTGATTGCCCTGCCTGCACCTTCTGTTTGCCGCTGACGCGCCTGCCCAACCGAGACTCCTTGCATGACTCCCTTAGATATTCAGCTGTTGCTGACCGCCCTGGTCAGTGTTCTGGTGCTGGTGGCGCTGATCGTATCGCGCCTGAAGATGCACCCGCTTCTGGCCCTGCTGGTGGTGTCCATTGGCGTGGGCTTCGCGACCCATATGCAACCCGGCAGTATCGTTTCGCACCTGCTCACCGGTGCTGGCAAGACACTGGGTGCGGTCGGGGTGGTGATTGCCCTTGGCGCCATGCTGGGCAAGATCCTGGCGGATGCTGGCGTTACCGAACAGGTCGCCGATGTGATCCTCAAACGCACCCCCGACCGGCTGATCCCCTGGGCGATGATGATGGTGGCCTTCGTCATCGGCATCCCGATGTTCTTCGAGGTGGGCCTGGTGATCATGCTGCCGTTGATTTTCAGCGTGGCACGCAAGCTGGAGGGCAAGGCGCGCTTCAAGGGCTCTGCCTATGTGTACGTGGGAGTGCCAGTGATTTCCGCCTTGGCGGCCATGCATGGCATGGTCCCTCCGCACCCTGGCCCACTGACCGCCATTGCCGTGCTCAAGACCTCGGTCGGGCCGACCATGCTTTACGGCTTCCTCGCCGCGATCCCTGCCATGGTCCTGGGCGGCCCGTTGTACGGCATGTTCATTTCCCGGCGCATGAGCACCCGCCCCGATCAGGCACTGCTGGACCAGTTCACCCTGGCTGAGCAGGCCGACGGCCAACCCCGCCCCGGTGTATTGATCGGCATGCTGGCCGCGCTGCTGCCGGCGATCCTGATGCTGGTGCACGCCGTTGCCGAAATGCTGCTGCCCAAGGGCAATGCGCTGCTGGAATTGGCCAGCTTCCTTGGCAACCCACTGATCGCCATGCTGCTGGGCGTGCTGTTCGCAGGCTTCAGCCTGGTACTGGCGCGCGGTGGCAACGCCGAGCAGTTGCGCGATGCGCTGGGCAAAAGCCTGAAGCCGATTGCCTCGATCATCATGATCATTGCCGGCGGCGGCGCCTTCCAGGAGATGCTGACCAGCGCCAAGGTTGGCGATGCCATCGTGCACCTGACCCAGCAATCGGCATTCCCGCCGTTGATTCTGGGGTGGCTGATCGCCATGCTGCTGTCGGTGTCTACCGGCTCGGCCACCGTTGGCATCGTCGGCGCTGCCGGCCTGCTGGCCCCCTTGGCAGGTGCCGACCCCAGCCTGAACCTGCCCTTGCTGGCCCTGTCCATCGGCTGTGGCTCGCTGTTCTTCAACTATGCCAACCATGCCGGTTTCTGGATGGTGAAAGAGTCGTTTGGCATGACCATGGGGGAAGCGACCAAGACCATCTCGGTGGTGCAGTCGATCGTGGCGGTGGTGGGGTTGATCGTGGTGTTGGTGCTGAATGCGGCGGTTGCGGTGGGCTGAGCCGGGTGAGCGGGTGAGCGGGTGAGCCAGTTATCCTGGCTCACATGCCCTGGCGTCAGTAGCCGCGCTCCCTCAGCTTTTCTGCCAAGGGCGGGTAGTAGATTTGGCCAATCTCATCCGCAGCCCACCACGCCCAGTGCAACAGGCAGAGCGTAATGCCCCCCAGCACCAGATAGCCCTCCCAGCCAATCAGCTCGGTGACCTGATGCATCAAGCCAGGCAACTGGTAATGCGCCCCGACATTGGCGTTGGCAATGGCCATCACTACCAGCCCGAATACCAGGACACCGGCCTGGTAGCGCTGCTGACGCCACACCTCCCGTTGCTGGCTCTTGCTGCGCCAGTAGTTGAACAGGAACTCATTGCCTTCACGAAGGCTGTGCTCTTTCAAGGCGCTATAGGTCACGTGGTTGTGCAGCAGGGAGTAATCGCGCCGGCTCTGTAGCCAGTGCCAAGGGATGTAGGAACCAAGCATGACCGCGACCTGCGCAAGCACTGGAACGCACACCGACACGGCCAGGCAAAACACCACGACACTCACAAAGATCCGCCCGATATTCCCCCAAACCGTAGCCATGTTCCCCGAGAAATCCAGCAGAGTGGTCCCTAGGGCTGTCATGAAAGCCATATCCATGAACAGGCACACGTAGGTGAGTTTCAGGGCCCAGCGCACCTCCCAGGCTTTCTCGAATACTGGCCCCCGGCAGCCCGGCGATAGGGTTGGTTGTTTTCAGGCTGTCTCTGTTCTGATCCATGCAAAATCCTCGGCAGTTGGCATTGGCCAGTGAATGGTTACTGCAAAGTGCTGGCAGTGCGCCTTGCCTGATTACCATGCCCGAGAGCGGCGCAAGCGCTCCACTCAACTTGAGCCATTTGCTATTCCCTTGCGTCGCCACCTCACCCTGTAGGAGCGGCCTTGCGTCGCGATGGGCCGCAAAGCGGCCCCACTGCCAGCCTCGGACTCGCCGTTCATTACCCGCTATGGCGTCAGTCTGGTGCTTTTCGAGCTGGCCTGCACGGGCTGGGCTGTGGCGGTTTAAGGCCTACACCTACCCCGTTGGCGAAAGCCAGATCCCGAAGACCCACGCGAACATGGGCGATGCCCTCAGCCCTGATCACACGCCGGGTTAGCTGCATACCGCACCCACCCCGCAACCTCCGCGCCACCCCCCACCCGATCCTTGGGATGAACACGCCCTTCACTGACCGCCACCTCTGCAAAATCGAACGGGCTCATCCCGTCGATACACGCAACGTTCACCCCATACTGGTCCGGCGAGGAACGCCGCTGGTGGAAGGTGTAGATGCCGCATTTCGAGCAGAAGTAGTGCTTGGCTTCCCGGGTGTGGAACTGATAGAGCGTCAGCGCCTCTTCACCTTGGGTGACCGTGATATCGCCCAGATTGACCGACACCGCCACCGCCCCGCGCATACGGCACAGCGAGCAGTTGCACCTGCGTGCGGTGCGCAGACCATCGGTCAACCGCAGTGAGAAACGCACGGTGCCGCAATGGCAGGCTGCTTGGTAGACAGGGCGGTTATCGTTGTTGTCATCCGTCATGGCGTTTCTCCCGTTTGAAAGGCAAACCTGGCGATTCAGGGAACAAGCCAGATGTATTGGAAATACCTAGTCATTGGAGCGTACTACGGATTCCATTTGTCGCCTGCCCCACCACGCAGGCGGTATGGATCGAAAATCCTGTGGCCACGACAGCAAGCGCAAAGCAGGTGTTCATGCCTGACTTGACCAGACTCGACGCTGTGGAAACGTCCGGATCAACGATGTGCACGCTACGGCACTCTCTCGCCGGGGCGGCCGAGGTCGTGAACCGACCAAGACGCCCTCCAGCAAGCCATGACTCTGCTAATCGGTCGAGGCGCGCCCGGCTTGCTCCATTACCTTGCCACACTGCTCGCTGGCCAACCGGCTGATGATCCGGATCGCCTGGTGGATGCCGGCCGTATTGCGAAAGCTCAGGCGCGGGTTGTCTTCGCATTCCAGCATTTCGTCGTGCTGGACCAAGGCTTCGCCTAGCAGTTCGAGGGTCCAGGCGTAGCTTTGGAGGGTGGAGAGGCGTTCTTGGTCAGACATGGCGCACCCCTTGGTGGAGGGAGCTAAGGCCTGATGCATTGACAGTGATGTCGCTGAAAGCCTTCGAGAAACGACGGTGGGGAACGAATGCGGGGATTCTGAATAGATTTGAAGTGTGCATGCATGCCTTCCTTTTCGATTGAAGCACCGCCCTCACCGTCGCCAAACGGTTAGGGTGGCAGCTGTACGCAGGTTGGCGAACCGAGGAAAAGGAACTCGGCAGACCCGAAGGTCTCCCACGCACAGCCGCCATTACACGAAACTGCCGACGCAAAAAAAGCGCCTGCAATCGTGGTTGGGGGCGCCGATGCGCCTTTTCGTTCGGGTCGCCAAACCCGGCCGCGGAATTGGCCGCGACTGGGGGAAGGTATCGCTGCGGGGGCTTAAAAGCAAGGCTGTTTGCTGTGGGAGAAATCGCGGAAATGTGTGGGTAGATAGTCGGTCGAGGGGCGAGGCAGGGTTATGAATGTGAATTTGGTCTGTTGCGGGGTATCGCCCTCCAGCCTCAGGCGACGCAGGAACTCAAGCTCGCTCAGCACGTAGACCAGTGGCGAGTCAAAGGATGGGTTCAACAGCTGGAGATCGTGGTGAGAGAACTGAAGCATCTCGGAGTTATCTCTAGGAGGCGAATGCATTATCTCAAATTTTTTTGCTCTTATGCCCGTAAACACTGGGCTCAAGGCATATCAAAGAAAAGCATTATCTCAAATCCTCTGCAAGATTAAGTCAAAAAAGGCGGGGCGATAAGTCGATTGGGCGAGGGGCTGGGCGAACAGTACAAGCTAGGAAAGCGGCCTGCGAATTGTCAGACCCAACCTCTGGCAACCGGCACGACGCGTGAGTACATCGCTTGCTAACCGAAACTAGGATGTACTAACGAATGTACATAAATGCCGCAGAATGTGGCGTTTTAACGCCCATCGAGTCGGCGCAAAAAAACCGCCTAGGCGGCGGTTTCATTGGGATCCACGTATGGTGGTGAACCATCGCGGATTAAAGACTGGTGCAGGAGACAGACGTACGGTTGTTGGACGTGAGAGCCCGGTTTTCGCGGGGCTGGAATTTGGTGGATTTTTGATGTGCCTCATAGGGTATCTATAAGAAAATCAGCTAGTTATGGCTTTCGGTGGAATCGAATCGGGAATTGTGGAGGCTCAGGCGGGGTTGCTCCGCCCATGGTTTTAGTGAAGAGATCGGCCACAGTCCAGGCCTCATCCGAGAGTTCGGAATACTTTGCCATCATAGTTTTTCCGTAAATGGCTAGAAGACCTATAAAAATTTAGCTTACGAAGGCGCCGATTGAATTTCTCGAAGTTTCGTACAGAGTTCAAGGAAACTCATAAAATACTTTGAAACTGAGTACTACTTGGAGCTTCCAGGGTACGAACAACATCCTTAGCAAGCTTCAGTTCTAAAAAACCACACATAGAGCTCAGTTGCTAAGGATTGAGCGTAGCCTTGTTGCCCACATAAAATAATTATGAAAAATTAATTTCCCCGGCTAGTTCAATGCGCTTAAAGGCCAGCTCATTAAGGCCTCTTCTACTTCTAAACTCACGATCTTCAGTAGCAAACTCGATCACCATTGTGACTGCTCTTTGTAACTCTGATCGAAGTTGAGAGGCGCCAGCCGTTTCCGACAGCATCTTTGACCATTTTATCCATGGCGCGAGGACTCCCTCCATGTTATTTTTAAAATAAGGGTCTCTAGCAGCACCTATTAGATAACCAAACATTACAGCGATGCGATGCTCCAATACGCCCTCACCAATACGGTTCCCTGACAAAAACTCAATTACATCATTAGCGCAAAGTGCATCTTTTGAATACCGAGTGTAAAGCTGCGGATTTTCTTGCCTCAACACCAACAGAGGCACAATGATTGATTCGTCAAGATAATGATTATGAGGAATACTGCGAAAAATAAGCTTTAGCCTGCCAATCAGCTGATTGATGTCGCGTGGGGTGTACTCAAATCGAAGCGCGAGATATGCCATAAGTTCGGTTATGTGTTCAAGATCATAACGACCTTCTTTTCGCGCTTTGAAATAGTCTGAAATCTCTGGCTCGTCCAGCCTTGCGGAAATGTACTCCTTGATAGATGGCGTGCGAAGTAGATAATCTATGTCAATGAATCTCTTAAGGTACTGAGTGCCATTGAACGACGTACCGTAGACTCCTTGAATGCTTTTACCCAATTGATCTCTATTCATCGCAAGTATAAAAATGATTCGATCAAGATCAAAAAGATGTTTTACTCGCTCCAGCATCTCAATTGCATAAGTAGGCCGACATCTATCTAGCTCATCAATAAATATCACTAGATTGTTCTGGTCTCCTGGCAGAGCTTCTAGAGCTAAAGACAATTGGCTTTTAAATTGCTCTAACGACTTCTGCTTCACATTAAAGCTGTCTACGATATCGCCGACCGTACCTCCGACTACGTCACTGGCCAGCTTCTCTAGCTCTTTGTCTATGTCTAACATGCCAAACGATGCCGCTTTGGCCGCAGCGACAGCAGAAGATTTGAGTATACCAGGAACAAATTTTTTGGCCTTTTTCCAAGCTGCTTGCGCTTTGGACTCTTCGTTTTCAGCAGCTATCCACTTATCAAATGTCGATATCAGCGGAAGCAGTGGATCGTCTGCAAAATCATTTTCCCAAGCGTTCAAGTATAGGCTTTTCATTTCAAGTGTTCGCAAATACTGCGACCACAATTTAAGGAACGTTGTTTTCCCTGCGCCCCATGGCGCATCCAAACAAATTACAAGCGGTGCTTGCGCATCAATTAGCAGCGGAGTTAAGTTCTCGATCTCTGTCCGCCTTGAAAGCTTGTCTTCACTGCAGGGCCACTGATTGCCTTCAATGGGTATTTCTTTGCATCTAGCTGAGAATTTTCGTTTTGCGTCGCTGCTGGCATTTTCCATGTTGAACTCCTTGCATATGCGAGGTTACAAACTATTTATCGGGTCTTGTAATGCTTGTGAGTCTAGCTGCTCAGTGTAGATGCCAGAGAATCTCAGAAGGATAGATTGCCCAACTGAAATATCCACTTCTCTAGAGGCAAGGATGCTGCGCGCAAGGCTCACTTGGAAGAAAAAGAGGACTGATTTATTTTTCATGGAAATGCATCAAAAAAAGAATCTATCCCCTGGGGTCGTAAGGTTACTGAAAAATCCAGAGTCACTCTGTCAGTGACAATCACCAATTTCTTCAAAACAGGAAGCGCCTTCTATTGCTAGATTTTCTCATTCCTAAGTCTCGGCGAATGTCTTGCCAGGCCAACTCAAGCACTTCACTGGCTTGCGAGTTTAACTTATTAATAAGAGCACCTAACTCAGTTCGCCCGGACTTTAATTCTTGCACGATTTCTTCCATCGTGCGCGTCAGCTGTTTTGAAGACTCTTTCCTGCTGTCCAACATGAGCTCGATAACGCTTTGAATGTAGATCAACTCGCTGAATATTTCGTCTGAAATATCTTTCAGCAAGTAGTCCTCATCGCTCTCAAGCTTGAAGTGGATCAAAACAATTTTAGAAGAAAATTCCGCGATTTTTGCCCTGAGGCTACTTTGCCATTCGTGCCTAAAGTTTGCGGACGAAGACTTAATTTGACTTTGCTGTGACTGCTTAGCAAACCAGGCAATGGCAAGCCCTACTACAAGAGATGCGGTTACTGCCGGCCAATCAGTATCGTTCTCTACTTTTACGGTGTAGACCTTTTTATCAGAAATTTCCAGTGTCGCTTGCATGGCCGCGTCAGCCTTAGCAGTTGCAGGAAGCAGTTGACCTATATTGATACTAATACTGCGATCATCACTTACATTTTGCGAGTGGCTTTCTGGTTCAGGCGGGCACGCTGGTGCTGACGCCGCTCTGAATGTAGGTTTTTGGGGAATTGGGCAGTCCATGATCTAGCTTGTGAGTCCTTTGAGGGCGGCTACGGATACGAGATTTCATCGAAATGGTTTCAGCTTAGCCATTCCGTAGTGAGTTATATTACGTTAACAACGTCGGCCAAAAAATGTCATCTGTTCTAACCCTCAAAAGACTTCCCACATCATCCGCGAAGCGCCGCCAGGGTCCTGTTAACGCTGGATAGCCGGTTTGTGCGGTGCTGAGCCAAGTCACCGCGCCCAACCTCGCCGCACAGATACGCTGCGATCAATCTACCGCGCATCATTGAAACCAGGCCCCTGTTTGGAGCGGCACCATTTCACGAATGCCTGCCACCGATGACTGTGCGCTTTGACCGTGCCGTAGTGACCACCGCCGAAAATATCTTTCAACGCCTGCGGCCCTGCATAGCTCAACTGTCTGCCGTAACCGAAATTACGGCCATCGCGCCTGCCCACCAATGCCATATCGATCACCTCATCTTCCGTTCTCCGATCCTCGCCCCACGTCATCCCGCCAAGAATGCTGAGTGTTATCAGGGATCAAGGCCCCTGCGACCTGTGGGGAATGTCCACTACGCGGGACTGGCGGCTCCTTACGTCGGGGAGCAAGGGCATCTCATGATCTGGCCTCCTGAGCACCGTTCCTGGAAGCGCTGGCTATGCGGTTCGCGATCTTCCGAAACAGGAAGAATGTCGGTGAAGATGATTTCGAGCGTGGCGGTGCTAGTGAGATCCGAATCGTGCCCGTAGTCGGCGGGAGCAAACGCGGGGGTACACTGCAGACGATCGTGGGGGCTGTGATGGTCGTGGTCGGCCTTGTGATTACCGGCGGCACGTTCGGCGCCGGGGCTCCATTCGGCTCAGCCATGATAACGATGGGCGCCTCAATGATGGTCGGCGGCGTGATACAAATGCTCAGCCCCCAGGCAAAAGGGCTTTCTCAAAACGGCGCCCCAGAAAACCTGCCTTCGTATGCCTTCGGTTCCGCCAAGAACACCACTGCCAGCGGCAACCCTGTACCGATTTGCATCGGAGAACGACGCTGGGGCGGAGCGATTATATCCGCCTCAATCGAAGCACAAGATAAATGAAAGCAAGCTCACGAGGACTTCTTGCCAAGCTCCGCTGCGCTGGCTATCGCCTTTTCTACCAAGTTGGTGGCAGCACCTACAACTGCCGGATCAGCTGGGCCAGTCTCGGCATTTGAAAATGCGCTTTGCCCACTTATATTCCAGTGGGCAAAGGCTTCCTTGACCTCTTCCCATTGAGCGTTAGCCCCATAAGTATCAAGATAAAACTCTCCAAAACGAATAGCATGGGCTCTCTCCCCAAGTTTCAAAGACTCATGCATATAAGACTTACTGAAAACAAAAGAGTACCTGGCGAGGAAGCCGCAAAGCCCGACCACGACCAACCCTCTAAAGAGGTGGAAAAAGTAATAAGCTAGACCTGCCCCTGATGCATGATGAAAGTTATCAGAGCTGTTAACCATAGTAAGAACGGCGATAATAACACCGATTACTAGCGAAAAAGCGCCTGCGACCGCCCAGGCTATGGATATCCCGTGGAACCGGCTCTCTTTCGAGCTTAGGAGGCCCAGCGCGTCCTTCACAAATCGTTTAGAGTTTCCTTGCAGAGCTTTTTGGCTCTCTTCTGTAAGCCTTTTCTTTTCGAGCTCCAACTCTTTCCTTTGCTCTTCTAGAGTCATACGGAATGAAATAAGCTCATCTTTATCGGCAATCATTTGAGCCTGCTGCTCAGCTAGCCTCGACTCGAGAGCTTCTCTTCGTTGAGACAGAATTTGCTCTTGCTTTGAAAGCATTTCATTTCGTTGCTCTATCGAGGCCAGAAGCTCTGTTTCGCGTTGCGCGAAAATATTACGCTCCTGCTGCATCCTGCTCTCGATGTAATCTTCCCGCTCTGCTAACTGTTTACGCAGGCTGTCGAGTTCTTTTTCCCGTTTGGCTAGGACTGCGTATTGACGGCGCGACTCAAGGGCTGCAGCTTCAGAATCATGAACCGCCATTACTTGACCTATGGATTGGTGGGAAAGGTAGGAATGATACATCGAGGTATGCCTAGGCTGATACGGGCAATTTGAGCCTTTGCCAGACTTTTCGCTTGATAAGTACCACCCAAAATGCAACAGCCTTAGGACAACACCCTAACTGATACAGGTTGCACTATGTTCATCCGCGCCTACCTCCGAGCATCCACCGACGAGCAAGACGCCGGCCGCGCCCGGGCCTCACTGGAGAAATTTGCCACCGACCATAACAAGGTCATCGCCTGTGAGTACCTGGAGAGCGCCAGCGGTGCCGCCGCAGATCGGCCGGAGCTGTTGCGCCTGCTCAAGGATGCCCGCAAGGGGGACGTGTTGCTGGTCGAATCGATCGACCGCCTCTCCCGCCTCCCTGCTGATGACTGGACCAAGCTCAAGGGTGCCATCGACGCCAAGGGCCTACGCATCGTCGCGCTCGACCTGCCCACCAGCCATCAGGGTATGCGTGACACGCAAGGCGACGAGTTAACATGCCGGATGCTTGCCGCGATCAACTCGATGCTGGTGGAGATGATGGCGGCAATCGCTCGGAAGGACTACGAACAGCGGCGAGAGCGCCAGGCCCAGGGTATCCAGAAAGCCAAGGCGGCAGGTAAATACCAAGGTCGACCGGTGGACGAGGAGCTGCACAAGCGCGTCAAGGAGCTGCTAGGCGCCGGCCTGGGCATCCGGGCGACGGCCAGGCACGCGAACTGCTCAACCACTACGGTCCTTCGGATCAGACAGCAAGCTGGCGATTGACCTCAGGAGCTTGGTGGCGGTGGAGGTGGACGATGCCCCAAGGCAATCGCTGTTTGACGCTGAGCAGAAGTCAAAGCAGGCCACAGCGTGTGGACTTGCTGCAGCCTCATGGCTTGCAAGTCTCGTTTGTGCTGATCACGCCTCAGGCACACCTTAAAGAAAGTCGGTGAGTGCTCGATTTTCGCCACGCTCAACCGCCAAAGGACCATGGCAGCGAACTTTGGAGTCAGATGCTCGTGCTTTCGATAGTAAGCAAGTGCTGCGATAAGTCGCTCATCCTTTTCGGCTGCCGCCAGTCGCTCCAGTGATGCAATGCAGGTGCGCCGTCGCGTCTCGGTGAGCAAGCGATTTAACTTGCGCTCTCGGTCCTTACCCGAGAGCAAAACGCCCTTCTCAAGAACGGCCACATCAAACCTTAGAATGCAGCTTGAGCCTACCCATAGCCTGCGACGAGTAATGCGATTCGCAATCTCGTACTGATATCTGAGGTCCTCTTGATCGCATAGCTGACACGTTTCGATCGCCTGCTCATGATCGATCATGCCATCAGTTACCGCCCACTCTTTGAAAGCCACACTGAGAGTCTGGCTTTGAGAAAGGGGGAGGATATTAGCAGCAACGCGTTCGGAGAATGCTGTCATGGCAGATTTCACCTATCCAGGGCATCTAGCCCAAAATGATTAGCGCATCCATGCAAAAGATAATGATGAATCAGAAAAGAGGGTCACCGCGAAATCTAGGTCGATCGACTAGGTCTGCGGATAAATCTGCTGTCACGCTGCTGTCAGCGTGGAACTTAGGAAGCTGATCTTCCCGCTTAAAGCCTTGATTTTACTGGTGCCGGAGACAGGAATCGAACCTGCGACCTTCGCGTTACGAGTGCGCTGCTCTACCGACTGAGCTACACCGGCGTGTAGCGCAACGTACCACTGCTCGCACCTGTTACGCAAACCCCTGTTTCCACTACTTTATTGCCCTGCCCTCAGACCCCCTTGCAGCCCTTCGGCGCCAGATCTTCTTCGATGTCGGTGGTGCACGCCCAGCCCGTCGCCGAGCGGGTCAACGTCAGGGCCTTGCCCAGCACGGTGGCCGGTGCGTCCACCAGGGTGCAAACCAGGCTGCCGCTGCTATCGGCCGCCTTGCCGTTGGCGGTGATCGCGCAATGGGCCGTTGCCGGCTGGCCGCCCAGTTCGGCTACGCCGGCTACATCCTTGCCGTCGTTCAGGCGCAGGTCCATCGCCGTTTTCAGGGCGCTGATTTCCAGCAAGCCAGCCGCAGCCTTGGAGCGGGCCTGGTGGTTGGTGTACATCGGTAAGGCGATGGTCGCCAGAATGCCGATGATCGCCACAACGATCATCAGTTCGATCAGGGTGATACCGCGTTGCCCTTTCATGAACAGTTTCCTTTTTGATACGCGTACTCGTTAGGGTCAATCTCGCCCCAAGCGACAGCGGCGCAGTAGGCCTGAACAGTCACCTTTTGTCACTCCTGCCTGCTTGGGCTTCATCATCGCTGAACTACTCTAGTGAGCATCATGGACGCGCGCCCTGGCATAGGCGCGGCAAGCTGTTTCCAGGCTTGTCGCACGGGCAACAAAAGGACCTTCGCATGACCACTACCACCCCCCTCTACAGCTGGCACGGCACCGACGCCAATGGCGCGCCGGTCAGTGGCCAAACGCCTGGGCCCAGCCCGGCCCATGTACGTGCCGGGTTGATTCGCCAAGGCATCAACGTGGCCAGTTTGCGGCCGGCCAGCGGGCTCGGCCTCAAGCTGCCAAAGCGCCGGGAAAAGGCCGACCCGGCGGGTTTCAGCCGGCAGTTGGCGACCTTGCTCAAGGCCGGGGTGCCGCTGTTGCAGGCGTTCGAGGTGATGGGGCGCAGTGGCTGTGGTGCCGCCCTGGCTGCGCTGCTGGTTAGATTGAAACAGGATGTAGCTGCGGGCCTGGGGCTGGCGAATGCGTTGCAGCGCCACCCGGGCTGGTTCGATGCGCTTTACTGCAACCTGGTACGGGTGGGCGAACAGTCGGGCACGCTGGACCGGCAGCTGAAGCAGCTGGCAGGCATGCTGGAACAGCGGCGGGCGCTGCAGAAGAAGGTGCGCAAGGCGATGGTCTACCCGTTGCTGCTGTTGCTGACCGGGCTGGGTGTGTCGGCGGTGTTGTTGCTGGAGGTAATACCCAGGTTCGAGGACATGTTCGCAGGCATGGGCGCGCAATTGCCGGCATTTACCCAGTGGGTGATCGACTTGTCCACAGGGTTCGGCCGGTTTGCGCCGATGTTGCTGGCGCTGGGCCTGGTGCTAGGTTTTGCCGGGCGCCAGCTGTGCCGCCGGCATGCGCCTGCGCGGTTGTGGCTCGGGCGCCTGGTGTTGGGCTTGCCGGTATTCGGCACGCTGCTGGGGCAGGCGGCGTTGGCGCGCTTTGCGCGTAGCCTGGCAACCGCTTATGCGGCCGGGGTGCCCTTGCTGGATGCCCTGGGTACGGTGGCACGGGTGACCGGGGGCCAGTTGCATGAACAGGCGGTGCTGCGCTTGCGCCAGGGTATGGCCAATGGGCAGGGGCTGAACCAGGCGATGGCGGGTGAGCCGCTGTTTCCACCCTTGCTGGTGCAACTGACGGCCATAGGTGAAGCCAGCGGCACGCTGGACACGATGCTGGAAAAAGCCGCCAGCCATTATGAGGAACAGGTCAGCCAGGCGCTGGACCAGTTGACCAGCTTGCTGGAGCCGGCCATCGTGCTGGTCCTGGGCTTGCTGGTGGGTGGCCTGGTAGTGGCGATGTACCTGCCGATCTTCCAGTTGGGTAGCTTGATCTGAACATGACTTTATGGACCTTGCTGGCTGAACAGCCGGCGTACTTCTACACCTTGGCGAGCGTGCTCGGCTTGCTGGTAGGCAGCTTTCTGAATGTGCTGGTGTACCGCCTGCCGATCATGCTGGAGCGCCAATGGCAGCGTGAAGCGCAGCAGGTTCTGGGGCTGCCGACTACGCAGCACCCGCGCTTCGACCTGTGCCTGCCCGCTTCGCGCTGCCCGCAGTGCGCACACCCGATTCGCCCGTGGCAAAACATTCCAGTGCTCAGCTACCTGGCCTTGCGTGGGCGCTGCTCTGCCTGCAAGGCCCGCATCAGCCCGCGTTACCCACTGGTGGAAGTGGCCAGTGCGCTGCTGTCGCTGCTGGTGGCCTGGCGTTTTGGTGCGTCAGCCGAGGCATTGCTGGCATTGCCCTTGACCTGGTGCCTGCTGGCCCTGAGCCTGATCGATGCCGATCACCAGCTGTTGCCGGACGTACTGGTGCTGCCGATGCTGTGGCTGGGGCTGATCGTCAACGCCTTTGCCGTGTATGTGCCGCTGGGCAGTGCGGTATGGGGGGCGGTGGCGGGTTACCTCTGCCTGTGGTCGGTGTACTGGCTGTTCAAGCTGGTCACCGGCAAGGAAGGCATGGGTTATGGCGACTTCAAGCTGATGGCGCTGATCGGCGCCTGGGGTGGCTGGCAGGTGCTGCCGTTGACGCTGCTGTTGTCGTCGGTGGTCGGGGCGCTGGTTGGCCTGTGCTTGTTGCATTTGCACCGGCACGCACTAGGCGCGGCGATGCCGTTTGGCCCTTATCTGGCCATTGCGGGGTGGATTGCCGTGCTCTGGGGTGATGAAATATACGCCTCTTACCTGCAACTGCTGGGATACTGATGACCACTGCGGCGTTTACCCCCTGGATTCTCGGGCTGACTGGCGGCATTGGCAGCGGCAAAAGCGCCGCCGCCGAGCGCTTCGTCGAGCTTGGCGTGCACCTGGTCGACGCCGACCAGGCTGCGCGCTGGGTGGTCGAGCCCGGCCGCCCGGCCCTGGCCAGCATTGTCGAGCGCTTTGGCGCGGGGGTGCTGCAGGCCGATGGCCAGCTCGACCGTGCCGCGCTGCGCCAGCTGATTTTCGCCGACCCCGCGCAGCGCAAATGGTTGGAGCAACTGCTGCACCCGCTGATCGGGCAAGAGATTTTCAGCTACCTGGCCAAGGCAGAGTCGCCGTATGCGATCTATGTGTCGCCGCTGCTGATCGAGTCGGGGCAGCACCACAAGACCCAGCGCGTGCTGGTGATCGATGCGCCGCAGGCGCTGCAAGTGGCGCGTACGCTGGCCCGGGACAACACCAGTACCGAGCAGGTGCAGGCGATCCTGAAGGCCCAACTGGCCCGTGAGGAACGCTTGCGCCATGCCGACGATGTGCTGGTCAATGACGGCGACCTCGCCGCGCTGCATCAGCAGATTGACCGCCTGCACCACTTTTACCTGACTTTGAAAGGAGGCCAGCCATGAGCCAGCCATTGACCGTCGATTGCCCGACCTGTGGCGCACCTGTGGAATGGACCGAGAAAAGCGCGTTCCGGCCGTTCTGCTCAGACCGCTGCAAGCTGATCGACCTGGGTGCCTGGGCAGCGGAGGAACACAAGATTCCTGGGGCGCAGGAGTCCGAGGACGAGCTGTATTCAGGTGACCTGGAGTCGCGGCATTGAATTGATCCACCTGCCGGGCTAGGCGATGATGCACCGGCCTAGCCTGCGGGCTCAGTGCTCATCGTCCTTCCACGGCGCCTGCAAATACCGCGTGCGGTTGAAGGTTTCCAGCCAGTCCGGGCAAAACACCACCAGCGCACTGATCACCATGCCGTTGATGAACGCTTCGGGGAACATCATCAGCCACAGGTAACCAATAAAGTCGCCAAGCCACTCTGGCAGCGCAAAGCGCCCGTCCAGCCACAATAGCCCTAGCGCCACCGGCACGCAGACCAGCACCGTGAGTGCGGCAGGGAAAAACCCTGAGCAGAAGATGTAAACGAACAGGTTCCGCGGTTGTGCCCGCTCCACTACAAGGGCGCACACCTCGGTGATCAGCACCGGCAAACCCACCAGCAACAGACCATTGACCCCCAACGCCGCCAGGTCCTGGCGCCCCAGCACCAGCAGGCCAAGCTGGGCCATGAAACCGCCCAGCACGGCCAGTGGCCAGTCCAGCAACAGGGTAACCGCCGTCATGCCGATGAAGTGGTACGCCACGCCGGTATCGAAATCGCGCCTTACCAGCCACAACGCGAACAGGCAGAACACCGTGCCAAACAGCAGGTGCTGGCGGCGCCGGTCGGTAAGCAGTTCCACCCAGCGAACCTGGCTGGCGGCCCAGGCCAGCAGCTGCACGTAACCCAGCCAGCCAAGGCTCAGGGTGGTGCCAGACAACACCTGTGCGCTGATCACCTGAATAATGCCCCCTGCCGGCCTGTGGATAAGGGCAGTGTACACGCAAACTTCCCGGCCCCTTTGCGGCGGATGGCCTGCGGCCGCATGCGTGCCTCTTGCTGTCATCGATTAACGGCTAAGCTTGTGTGCATGGATGACTCCGACTACCTGCGCCTGCTGACCATTCAGGCCGAACAAGCCAATGCCTTCCTCTCCAACGCCCGCAAGTGGGAGCGGGAGCGGTGGGTGTGCCAGCGCCTGTTGCAGGGGCTGAACATTCCCTACCGCAGCGAAGACTTCACCCCGGCCGGGCAAGAGCCGCCCGATGTGCTGTTCCGCGACGCCGCCTTCGAGGTGTTTTTCGTGCTCGACGAGGGCCGCCGCCTGAATGATGAATGGCGCGAGGAGCTGCAGCGCCGGCGCAGTGCATTTTCCCTGGCGCAACTGGTGCGCCGCGAAGCCCGCCCACGGCGCATCAGTGCCACCGAACTGCTCGGGCGGCTGGCGCCCACCTTGCGCAAGAAGGCGCGCAATTACCGCGAGCGCGGGCTGGAGCTGAACGAGCTGGACATCATTGCGTTTTCCAGCCTCAAGCGCGAGGTGCTGGACCTGAACACCCACTTCCCGCCGCCCACCGAATACCTGCGCCAGGGCTGGCGCTCGCTATCGCTGGTCGGGCCAACCTTTGCCCGCGTGCTGTTCGCTCACCCCGATGCACCGGATTTCCTGCGCAGCAACCTGGGGCGCAGCATCGTCTTCGACGTTGGCATCAGTCTTTGATCCAGTGCAGCGAGTGTTTGCGATGGCGTACACTCGGCGCCAGGGATAGAAAGCATTATCATTTGTTTCAAGCGCTTGCACGAACGCTGTAGCGTTTGTGCAGTCTCTTACGTCTACCTGACGAGGCCCTACCATGACCAGCCGCCTGAACCCGGAAGATCAGCGTCGTGTCGATGAGTATCTGCGAGCCCCTCAGCACCAAGTCGAGCGCCGGCCCTTCCGGCCATGGCTGCTCCTTGTGCTGGTGGTGGCCGTGACCATCGGGTTGGGCCTTGTCAGCCGCCTGCTGAGTGGACTGGTGCTATGAGCTGCCTTGCGCTCGCCCTCCCCTCGTGCAGTTTGCGGCCGCCCCCAAAGGGCAAGCATTCCGTAAACCTTATGAGATATCCCCATGACTCATCGCATCGTGATTGTCGGCGGCGGCGCCGGCGGCCTGGAACTGGCGACCCGCCTGGGTAAAACCCTGGGCAAGCGCAAGCAGGCCGATGTCACCCTGGTCGACACCAACCTCACGCACATCTGGAAGCCATTGCTGCACGAAGTGGCCGCCGGCTCGCTGAACTCCTCGGAAGACGAACTGAACTACGTGGCCCAGGCCAAGTGGAACCACTTCAACTTTCAGCTGGGGCGCATGAGCGGCCTGGACCGTGAAGGCAAGCAGATCCAACTGGCCGCCACCCTGGACGAAGAGGGCCGCGAGCTGTTGCCTGCACGTACCCTGGGTTACGACACTCTGGTCATTGCCGTGGGCTCCAATACCAACGACTTCGGCACCCTGGGCGCGGCGCAGCACTGCCTGTTCCTGGACACCCGCAAGCAAGCCGAGCGCTTCCACCAGCAACTGCTCAACCACTACCTGCGTGCCCACGCCGGCGACGTGGCCAGCGAGAAAATCAGCGTAGCCATTGTGGGTGCGGGCGCCACCGGTGTGGAGCTGGCGGCCGAGCTGCACCACGCGGCCCACGAGCTGGCGGCCTATGGCCTGGACCGCATCCAGCCCAAGGACATGCACATCACCATTATCGAGGCCGGCCCGCGCGTTCTGCCGGCGCTACCGGAGCGCATCAGCGTACCGGTGCACAAGACCCTGGAAAAACTCGGGGTCAAGGTAATGACCAATGCCGCTGTCAGCGAAGTCACCGAAGACGGCCTGAAAACCAAGGACGGCGAGGTGATCCAGGCCAGTTTGAAGGTGTGGGCGGCCGGTATCCGTGCGCCCGGTTTCCTCAAGGACATCGATGGCCTGGAAACCAACCGCATCAACCAGCTGGTGGTACGCCCTACCCTGCAAACCACCCGCGACGACAACATTTTCGCCTTTGGCGACTGTGCGGCGTGCCCGCAGCCAGACAGCGACCGCAATGTACCGCCACGCGCGCAAGCAGCGCACCAGCAGGCGTCGATGCTGGCGCAAAGCCTTAAAGCACGGCTGGAGAACAAGCCGCTGCCCACGTATGCCTACAAGGACTACGGCTCGCTGGTTTCACTGTCGCGTTTCTCGGCGGTGGGCAACCTGATGGGTAACCTGATGGGCAGCGTGAAGCTGGAAGGCTGGCTGGCGCGGATGTTCTATGTGTCGCTGTACCGCATGCACCAGATGGCGTTGTACGGGTTCTTCCGTACGGCATTGATGATGTTGGGCAGCAAGATTGGCCGGGGTACCGAGCCGCGGTTGAAGTTGCACTGACACACATGCAATAGAGGCTGCCTGTACAGGCCTCATCGCCGGCCAGCCCGCCCCAGAGGCTGCCACAGGCTCAAGGCCTTGATTTGCCCCTTGTTGGATCGGGTTTTACCCGCTCCAACAAGGCAAGGGTGCATTTTCCCGAGGCAAAGAAAAAGGGCATCTCGTAGGAGATGCCCTTTTTTGCATGGTGGGTCGTGTAGGATTCGAACCTACGACCAATTGGTTAAAAGCCAACTGCTCTACCAACTGAGCTAACGACCCAAAAATGGTCGGGGTGAGGGGATTCGAACTCCTGACATCCTGCTCCCAAAGCAGGCGCGCTACCGGACTGCGCTACACCCCGAGGTCTTTCAAAAAAAAGGGCATCTCTTTGAGATGCCCTTCTTTACATGGTGGGTCGTGTAGGATTCGAACCTACGACCAATTGGTTAAAAGCCAACTGCTCTACCAACTGAGCTAACGACCCGGAAAATGGTCGGGGTGAGGGGATTCGAACTCCTGACATCCTGCTCCCAAAGCAGGCGCGCTACCGGACTGCGCTACACCCCGAGATGGCTCCGCGACCTGGACTCGAACCAGGGACCCAATGATTAACAGTCATTTGCTCTACCGACTGAGCTATCGCGGAACTGAACTTCGGTACTACTTTCCGATTTGCTACTCCGAAGACTGTGTTCGCTTCGGACTCTTGAGCTTCGCTGCTTTCGCGTTGTAGCTGCTGAGGCCGGCTATTCTACATTCTTCGTTTAGCTTGTCAACCACTTTTTTTCATTCAACTTACTGATTTGTAAGTTGTTTTGCGGCCATCGTTACTGCTGATGATTCGCTTAGTGCCTGACAACGCGGCGTATATTAGGGGCACTCGTTTTTTGATGCAAGCAAAAATTTCAAAAATTTCAGCGGGTTATCCAGACAGGCTGGGAAAGCCCGAATTTGCTGGGGCGGTGCCGGCTTCTTCGCGGGTGAACCCGCTCCTCCAGGGTTATGCGCAGGCTTCAAGGCTGCAGGTAAACGTATGACCCCCTAACAGGCCAGCGCAGGCAGCCAGGAAAAAAAAGCCCCGCAAACGCGGGGCTCATGGTGAAGCAGGTCAGCCAAAGACGATTTCGTCGCCTTCCACCTTGGCAGTGATCGCGGTACCCGGCATGAACTTGCCTGCCAGGATCAATTGCGCCAGCGGGTTTTCGATCCAGCGCTGGATCGCCCGTTTCAGCGGGCGGGCACCGTAGACAGGGTCGTAACCCACGGCGATCAGCTTGTCCAACGCTTCCGGGCTCAGGCTCAGCGACAACTCGCGCTCCAGCAGGCGGCTGCGCAGGCGGCCCAGCTGTATCTCGGTAATGCCGGCGATCTGCTCGCGGCCCAGCGGCTCGAACACCACCACTTCGTCGATACGGTTGATGAACTCCGGACGGAAGTGCGCCCCTACTGCATCCATCACTGCCGCACGCTGTGCCTCGCGGTCGCCGACCAGCTCCTGGATCTGTGCCGAGCCCAGGTTGGAGGTCATCACGATCACCGTATTGCGGAAGTCCACGGTGCGCCCGTGGCTGTCGGTCAGGCGGCCGTCTTCCAGCACCTGCAGCAACACGTTGAACACATCCGGGTGGGCCTTCTCCACCTCGTCCAGCAGCACCACCGAGTAGGGCTTGCGCCGTACCGCCTCGGTCAGGTAACCGCCCTCTTCGTACCCTACGTACCCGGGTGGCGCACCAATCAGGCGAGCCACGGAGTGTTTCTCCATGAATTCGGACATGTCGATGCGGACCATGGCCTCTTCAGTGTCGAACAGGAACTCGGCCAGTGCCTTGCACAGCTCGGTCTTGCCCACACCGGTAGGGCCCAGGAACAGGAACGAACCACTTGGCCGGTTGGGGTCGGACAACCCGGCACGTGAGCGGCGCACAGCGTTGGCCACGGCGGTTACCGCTTCGCCCTGCCCGATCACGCGCTGGTGCAGCAACGCTTCCATTTTCAGCAGTTTTTCGCGCTCGCCCTCCAGCATCTTGGATACCGGAATACCGGTCCACTTCGACACCACCTCGGCAATCTCTTCCTCGGTCACCTTGTTGCGCAGCAACTGGTTCTCGGTCTTGCCGTGCTGGTCGACCATCTGCAGGCTGCGCTCCAGGTCCGGGATTACCCCGTACTGCAGCTCGGCCATGCGGCTCAGGTCGCCCTTGCGGCGGGCAGCTTCCAGCTCCTGGCGGGCCTGCTCGATCTTTTGCTGGATCTGCGCCGAGCCCTGTACTTCGGCTTTCTCCGAAGCCCAGATTTCTTCCAGGTCGGAATACTCGCGCTCCAGCCGTTCGATTTCTTCGGTCAGCTTCTCCAGGCGCTTTTTCGCTGCCTCGTCTTCTTCCTTCTTCAGCGCCTGCGATTCCACTTTCAACTGGATCAGGCGGCGATCGAGGCGGTCGAGCACTTCCGGCTTGGAGTCGATCTCCATGCGGATGCGGCTGGCCGCTTCGTCGATCAGGTCAATGGCCTTGTCCGGCAACTGACGGTCGGTGATGTAGCGGTGGCTGAGTTTGGCCGCAGCGATAATGGCACCGTCGGTGATGGCCACCTTGTGGTGCACTTCATAGCGTTCTTTCAGGCCACGCAGGATGGCGATGGTGTCTTCTTCGCTCGGTTCCTCTACCAGCACTTTCTGGAAGCGGCGCTCCAGGGCAGCGTCTTTCTCGATGAACTGGCGGTACTCGTTCAGCGTAGTGGCGCCCACGCAGTGCAGTTCGCCACGGGCCAGGGCCGGCTTGAGCATGTTGCCTGCGTCCATGGCACCCTCGCCCTTGCCGGCGCCAACCATGGTGTGCAGTTCGTCGATGAACAGGATGATCTGGCCTTCCTGCTTGGACAGCTCGTTCAGCAGCCCTTTCAGGCGCTCCTCGAACTCACCGCGGTACTTGGCACCCGCAATCAGCGCGCCCATGTCCAGCGCCAGCAGGCGTTTGCCTTTCAGGCCGTCGGGCACTTCGCCATTGATGATGCGCTGGGCCAGGCCCTCGGCGATGGCGGTCTTGCCCACGCCGGGTTCGCCGATCAGCACCGGGTTGTTCTTGGTACGGCGTTGCAGCACCTGCACCGTACGGCGGATTTCGTCGTCGCGGCCAATGACCGGGTCCAGCTTGCCTTCTTCGGCACGCTTGGTCAGGTCGACGGTGTACTTGTCCAGCGCCTGGCGTGACTCTTCGGCGTTGGCGTCGTTCACCGCCGCGCCACCGCGCAGGTTGTTGATGGCATTTTCCAGGGCCTTTTTGCTGACACCCTGGCTGAGCAGCAACTTGCCCAGCTTGCTGTTCTCGTCCATGGCGGCCAGCAACACCAGCTCGCTGGAAATGAACTGGTCGCCCTTTTGCTGGGCCAGGCGGTCGGCCTGGTTGAGCAGGCGCGCCAGGTCCTGCGACATGTTGACGTCGCCGGTGGGGTTCTGGATTTTCGGCAGCTGGTCGAGTTCTTTCACCAGTGCCTGGCGCAGGCTATTGATATCGAAGCCCACTTGCATCAGCAGTGGCTTGATCGAGCCGCCCTGCTGTTCGAGCAATGCCTGCAACAGGTGCACGGGCTCGATGGCAGGGTGGTCCATGCCCACGGCCAGGGATTGGGCATCGGATATTGCAAGTTGCAGCTTGCTGGTCAAACGGTCTATTCGCATGGTGTACCTTCCTTTAAAGGGCAGGTCGGAGCGATGGACAGCGCCTGTTTATAAAGAAACCTGCCTGAGATGACTTTATAGATAAGGCTGATTCTGGAAGATTCAAGCGTAGCGGGGTTGACCGGGATCAACGGGTTGGATTAGCGCTTGGGGCAGGCGGTGCCCATCAAGGCTAGAGCGGCTGCAACCACACCAGCGAAGCGAAGCGGCCACCCTGCGGCGTACGGCGGTAGGAGAAAAACCGCTCGTCACTGACCGTGCACCAGCCACCGCCATAAACAGCCGATACCCCACGGGCCGCCAGGCGAATGCGCGCCAATTCGTAGATGTCTGCCATCAGCTTGCCTGGCCGCTCGCCCTCGACAAAAGCCCGGGCGGCTTCAGGGTGCACGGCAGTAAAGGCATCGCGCACTTCCAGCCCCACTTCGAAAGCCTTGGGCCCGATCGCCGGCCCCAGCCACACCAGCACCTCCTGGGGCGCCAGCGCCAGGCGGTCGAGGGTGGCTTCCAGCACGCCACCCGCCAGCCCGCGCCAGCCCGCATGCGCCGCCGCCACGCGGGTGCCCGCACGGTCACAGAACAGTACAGGCAGGCAGTCGGCCGTCATCACGGTGCAGGCAATGCCGGGCTGGCTGGTGCAGCTGGCATCGGCCTCGGCTACCAGGGCCGGGTTGGCATCCGCCACCTCCAGCCCATGCACCTGCTTGAGCCAGGCTGGCTGGATGGCGAATTGCTCGCGCAGGCGGCGACGGTTTTCGGCAACCGCGGCAGGGTCATCCCCCACATGGTCACCCAGGTTGAACGTGGCGTAGGGCGGCAGGCTCACACCGCCCTGACGGGTGGTGACACAGGCGCGTACCGAGGCCGGGGCTGGCCAGTCGGGAAACAGCAGCGTCTGCGCCAGGTCACTCATCCGATGAAGCTCTCACGGTCCTGGTTGAGCAGCGACAGCAACCAGACGAAGTCGTCGGGCAGTGGCGACTCCCACTTCATGACTTCACCGGTGATCGGGTGGGCCAGGGCAAGGAACCGCGCGTGCAGCGCCTGGCGCGGGAAGCTTTTCACTGCCTCGACCATGGTTGGGCTGGCAGCCGGCGGAATGCGGAAGCGGCCACCGTAGGTCTGGTCGCCGACCAGCGGAAAGCCCACATGGGCCATGTGCACGCGGATCTGGTGGGTGCGGCCGGTTTCCAGCTTGACCCGTACATGGGTGTGCGAGCGGAAGCGCTTGAGCACCCGGTAGTGGCTGACGGCTGGCTTGCCGCCGTCGGTGACCGCCATGCGCTGGCGCATGCCGCCGTGGCGACCGATCGGGGCGTCGATCTTGCCACCGGCGGTGACCACGCCGATGACGATGCACTCATAAATACGGCTGACCTTGCGCGCCTGCATCTGCTCGACCAGCTTGGTCTGCGCCTGCAGGGTCTTGGCCACCACCATCAGCCCGGTGGTGTCCTTGTCCAGGCGGTGAACGATACCGGCACGCGGTACGTTGACGATGTCTGGCACGTGGTGCAGCAGCGCATTGAGCAGGGTGCCGCTGGCGTGCCCGGCAGCCGGGTGCACGACCAGCCCGGCGGGCTTGTTGATGACCATGATGTGGTCGTCTTCGTAGACGATATCCAGTTCGATATCTTCTGCTACCCACTCACCCTGGGCTTCCTGTTCGGCCTGCAGGGCAAGCTGGGAGCCACCGTGAACGAGGTCGCGAGGGCGCACGACGGCACCATCGACCGTCAGGCGGCCCTCTTTGATCCACGAAGTTAGCCGCGAACGCGAGTACTCGGCGAACAATTGGGCGGCGACCTGGTCGAGGCGTTGGCCGCCCAATTCGGACGGGACCTCTGCGCTAAGTTGAATGATCTCGGACATGCTCGATTCGGCGGGCGCACAGCCTTTGGTTTCGGCTGCGAGCTTGTGGTTAAATACGGCTTCTTTTGTCCCGGGGTTGGCCGGGGCGCTCATCATAACAGGACGGCACCGCCCAAAACAGCGGCCGTCAAAGGGACGCAAGCCGCCATGCAAGTGAAACACCTGCTGCTGATCGCCATCCTTGGGCTCACCGCGGCCTGTTCCTCGAATAAGGAAGTCATCGACGAGAACCTCAGCGAGGCCGAGCTGTACCAGCAGGCCCAGGCTGATCTGGACAACTCCAGCTACACCAGCGCCGTGAACAAGCTCAAGGCCCTGGAGTCGCGCTACCCGTTCGGCCGTTATGCCGACCAGGCGCAGCTCGAGCTGATCTACGCCAACTACAAGAACGCCGAGCCCGAGGCTGCCAAGTCGGCTGCCGAGCGCTTCATTCGCCTGCACCCGCAGCACCCGAACGTGGACTACGCCTACTACCTCAAGGGCCTGACCTCGTTCGACCAGGACCGTGGCCTGCTGGCGCGCTTCCTGCCGCTGGACATGACCAAGCGTGACCCGGGTGCTGCCCGCGACTCGTACAACGAGTTCGCCCAGCTGACCAGCCGCTTCCCCAACAGCCGCTACGCGCCCGATGCCAAGCAGCGCATGATCTACCTGCGCAACCTGCTGGCGTCGTACGAAATCCATGTGGCCGACTACTACCTGAGCCGCCAGGCTTACGTGGCTGCCGCCAACCGTGGCCGCTACGTGGTCGAGAACTTCCAGGAAACGCCTTCGGTCGGCGACGGCCTGGCGGTAATGGTCGAGTCGTACCAGAAGATGCACCTGGACGAACTGGCCGCCACCAGCCTGGAAACCCTCAAGCTCAACTATCCGGACCACCCAAGCCTGGTCGATGGCGAGTTCCAGCCCAAGCAGACCGAGTCTGACGGCCGCGGCTGGCTGTCCAAGGCCACCCTGGGCCTGATCGAGACCGACACGCCGCTGCCGCCGGGTGAAACCCGCGCCAACCAGGACGTGGTCAAGCAGTTCCAGGACGCGCGCGACGAGATGCCGCAAGAGCTGCTGCCCAAGGATGAAAACGGCGACCCGATCGTGCCCGAGGGCCCGAAAGAGGCCGAGAAAGACCGCTCCTGGTTCAGCTACATGACCTTTGGTCTGTTCGATTGACCGACCGCGGTAAGTGAAAGGGAGGCCTTGGGCCAATACCCGTCAGTTAAGTGATTTGGGGCCGCTTTGCGACCCTTCGCGGGCACGCCCGCTCCCACAGGGCATTGCGCATTTCTTGAGTTGAGCGCCAAACGTGTGGGAGCGGGCGTGCCCGCGAAGGGCTGCAAAGCAGCCCCAGTAACGCTTAACTGACTGGCATTAGGCCTCGGGCCTCCCTTTTTTGTCGGCTGCATCCTAGACTGTCGGCTTCTTCCATCAACAAGCTGGACACCATGGTTCGCCTACTTTTCTGGATCGCCCTGATCGCCGCCGCGTTCTGGCTGTGGCGCAAATTCAAAATCAGCCAGCAGTCGCGCCCCGACGCCAAGCTCGATGCGCCACTGACGATGGTGCGCTGCGCCCATTGCGGCGTGCACCTGCCCAATGATCGGGCGCTGCAGCAGGGCAACGAGTGGTATTGCAGCCAGGCCCACCTGCAGCAAGGTCCTGGCCGCCAAGGCTGAACAAAGAGCCCTGTGGGAGCAGGTTTACCCGCACCCACAGGGTCTGCAGTCCTACACCTCTTCACATATCCCTCCCCGACCCTTTCACACCAAATACGACCCCTCCCCCTCCCCCAGCATTGACCCACCCCGGCAAAATTCGCTAAATCCTATTTATCCGCATAAATATGAAAAATAGCGAAATGCTCAAACCCAAACGCAAGCGCCAAAAGCTGTCGGATGTGATCGTCGAATCGGTCAAGCGCTCGATCGTCACCGAAGCGCTGCACCCCGGCGACCGCCTGCCCACCGAGCGTGAGCTGATGGAGCACTTCGAGTGCTCCAAGGGCACTGCCCGCGAGGCACTCAAGGCACTTGAGGTCGAAGGCCTGGTCAGCACCCGCACCGGCCCTGCCGGTGGTGCCTACCTGGCCGAGGTCGGCACCGAGCCCGCCAGCCGAGCGCTGCGCAACTACCTGCACTTTCAGCACCTGGACGGCGAGCAGGTCTACCAGCTGCGCAAAGTCATCGAGGTCGAGTTGGCAGTGTCGGTAATGGGCCAGCTGAGCGAAGCGGACTATGCCGCGCTTGAGGCCAACATCGACTTCTGCAGTGCGCCGGAAGACAGCGAAGAGGGCCAGCGCGAACAGCGCCTGGCGGAGCTGGAGTTCCACACCCTGCTGGCCCACCGCTGCCCCAACCCGTTGCTGCGCTTCATGGCGGTGTTCCTCAACGACCTGCTGCGCGACCTGGTGGTGCTGAAAAAGGCCTACCTGCCCAAGCGCCAGCAGTTCGCCGCAGCCAACATCGACTACCACAAACAACTGCTGAGCGCCCTGCGCGCCAGTGACGAGCCCAGCGTACGCCGGCTGATGCACGAGCACATGTGCGACGCCGAACACCACATGACCGCACTGGAGGGCGAGGTCGCCCGCCACTTCCTGCTGGAGTTCAACCACCACCACTGATCCGCCTGGAAAGAGGCCTGCTCACAGGCCCGGCCGTACCCGCTTTGTCATTGCCACTCCTGCCTAATAACCACAACCAAGGAGTTACCCATGCAAAGACGTACCCTGCTCAAGGCAGGCCTTGCCCTGGGTGCCTTCGGTAGCCTCCCCTTGGGAGCACACCGGGCATTCGCCGATCAACCGTTGACCTTCTATGGGCTCAAGTCCATGTCGGGTGCCTTCGCCAGCTACGGCAAGTACGCCGACATGGGCTCGCGCCTGGCCATCGCCGAATACCCGCAGTTGCTGGGGCGCCCGCTCAAGTACAAAGTCATCGACACCGAAGGCAACGCCGGTAAGGCCGTGCGCAAGGTACAGGAAGCCATTGGCCAGGATGGCGCCCGCTTCTTCCAGGGCTGCACCCTGTCGTCTTCGGCGCTGGCGGTTTCCAAGGAAATACACAAGGCCGGTGGCGTGTTCATGACCCCGGTGGGCGCCGACGAAATCACCGGCAAGGACTGCAACGCCTCGACCTTCCGCTGGTCGGTGCCGACCTACGGCGCCATCCGCGAAACCCTGGTGCCGATGATTCGCCAACTTCCGCAGGCCAAGCGCTGGTACACCATCACCCCGCAATACGTGTTCGGCGACGCGCTGCTGGACAACGCCCGCAAAGTCTTCGCCGAGCAGGGCGTGGAACATATCGGCAACAGCTATCACTCGCTGCAAGAGCAGGAATTCTCGGGCTACCTCACCAATGCCATCGCGGCCAAACCCGACGTGCTGGTGCTGCTCAACTTCGGCAGCCAGGCCTCCAACGCGCTGCGCCAGGCGGTCAACTTCGGCATCAAGGACCGCATGAAAGTGCTGATGGTGTGGTCAGCCGGCCTCGACCAGTTCCAGGAACTGGGCAGCGACGTGCTCGAAGGCGTGTACCTGGGCGCGCAGTACTGGCACCAGGTGGATACGCCGCTGAACCAGCAACTGGTTGCCGCCACCCGCAAGGCCTACGGCATCAACCCCAACTACCCGCTGGCCGCCGACTACATCGGCACCAAGGTCATGCTCGAAGCCATCGTCAAGGCCGGCAGCCTGGACGGGGCCGCCGTCTCTGCAGCACTGCAGGGCATGCGTTTCCAGGGGCCGACCGGCGACGAGCTGATCCGCCCGGGCGACCACCAGGTGCTCAAGGATTACTACCTGCTGCGCGGCAAGCCCCAAGGGCAGATGCGCGACGAAGACGACCTGGCCGAAATCATCAGCTCGGGCCGCTCGTTCGTCGAGCCCGACCACACCGGTTGCGCCTTGGCCTGAAGCCGCGGCGTTAGTCACTCACACTCGTACAGGCAGCCGCGCCGCGCGCTGTCGAGGGCACGCTCATGCTCGATTTGTACCTGTTCCAACTGCTCAACGGCCTGGGCCTGGGGATGATCTACTTCCTCATCGCCGTAGGCCTGACGATCATTTTCGGCTTGCTCAACTTCGTCAACTTCGCCCATGGTGCGTTCTTTCTGCTTGGCGCCTACCTGTGCTACACCGCCGTGGCCATCACCGGCAGCTTCTGGCTGGCGCTGCTGATCGCCCCTCTGGTGGTGGCCGCCCTGGCCTGGGCGGTCGAGCGCCTGCTGATCAAACGCATCTATCACCTGCCACACACCTTCCAGATCCTCGTCACCCTTGGCATCGCCCTGATCATCCAGGAAGCCTCGGTGCTGATCTGGGGCCCGGTAGGCAAGAACATCGCCGTGCCGCCCGAGCTGCGCGGGGTGTTGATCCTGGGTGACTTCATCTACCCGTACTACCGCCTGTTCCTGATCGGTTTCGCCGCACTGATCGGCGTTGGCCTATGGCTGCTACTGGAGCGCACCCGCTTCGGCGCCCTGGTGCGGGCCGGCAGCGAGAGCACCGAAACCGTGTCGCTGCTGGGTACCAATATCTTCCGCCTGTTCTCCCTGACATTCGCCCTGGGCGTAGGCCTGGCCGGCGTGGCCGGTGTGCTGTTCGCGCCGCTGCGCGGTGCCCAGCCCTTCGTCGGCCCGGAAATCCTCGGCATCGCCTTCGTGGTGGTGGTGATCGGCGGCATGGGCTCGTTTGGCGGTGCGCTGGTCGGCGGCCTGTTGGTGGGTGTGGTGCAAAGCATGATGACCAGCCTGTGGCCACAAGGCGCCAGCCTGATGATCTACGGCGCCATGGCGGCGGTGATCCTGGTGCGTCCGTATGGCCTGTTCGGGAGAGCCTGAGATGAGTGAAAAAAACCCTTTGCCAGTCGCCAGGGGCCGTGCCCCGGCACTGCTGTTGCTGGTAGTCGCCAGCCTGGTGGCGCTGCCGTTGCTGCTGCCATCGGCCACCCTGGCCACTGAAATCCTGATCTTTGCCCTGGCCGCGCTGGCCTGCAACCTGTTGCTGGGCTACACCGGCCTGCTGTCGTTCGGCCAAGGCATCTTCTTTGGTGTGGGCGCCTATGGCGCGGCATTGCTGATGATCCACCTGCAGTGGGGCATGTTCGCCGCGCTGCTTGGCGCCGCTGTATTCGGCGCCTTCCTCGCGCTGCTGGTGGGCGCCCTGGCCATACGCCGCACGGGCATCTACTTCGTCATGCTGACCTTGGCCTTCAGCCAGATGGCCTACTTCCTGGCCTATACCCTCAGTGGCTGGACCGGCGGCGACAACGGCCTGCTCGATGTACCACGGCCGAACATCGAGATCGCCGGCCATGTGCTGGTCGACCTGGCCGACCCGCGGCACTTCTATGTGTTTGTCGCCGTGCTGTTCCTGCTGATCTTCGCCGGCGCCCTGCGGGTCATTCGCTCGCCGTTCGGCAGCACCCTGCTGGCCATCCGCGAGAACGAGACCCGCGCTGCTGCCATCGGCTATGACACCCGCCATTTCAAGATTCTGGTGTTCATGCTGTCGGGCGCCATCACCGGGATTGCCGGGGCGCTGTACGCCATGCTGCTGCATTTTGCGCCGCTGTCGAACATCGACCTGATGATGAGCGAGAACATTCTGATCATGACCATCGTCGGCGGTACCGGCTCGCTGTTCGGCTCGCTGCTGGGGGCCGGCGCCATCGTGCTGTTGGGCGATGTGCTGTCCGAACTGTGGCCACGCTGGCTGATGCTGCTTGGGGTGATCCTGATCCTGGTCGTGGTGTTCATGCGCGGTGGCCTGTGGGGCGGCCTGGCCGAACTGGCCAAGCGCCTGCTCGCTAGCCGTGCCTCCCACGACAAACCCCAGGCCAAGACCAAGGAGACCTTGTGATGAGCGACTACCTCCTGCAAACCCGCCAGCTGGAGCTGGCATACGGGCCGTTCAAGGCGGTCGCGGGCGTGGACCTCAACGTGCGCGCCGGCACCATTCACACCGTTATCGGGCCCAACGGCGCCGGCAAGACCAGCCTGTTCCACTGCCTGACCGGTGAGCGCCAGGCCACCGCCGGCAAGATCCTGTTCAATGGCCAGGACATCGTCCGCAAGCCGTCCCACGGCCGTGTGGCACTGGGCATGGCGCGTTCGTTTCAGCTCACCAGCCTGTTCCAGAACCTGTCGGTACGCGAGAACCTGCGCCTGGCGGCCCAGGGCCGCGATGGCCTGGGCGCGCTGAACTTCTGGCGTAGCGTCGAGCACAAGCGCAGCCACTGGGACACCGCCGACCAGGTACTGGAGCGCCTGCAGCTGACTGGCCGCGCCAACACCCTCGCCGGCGAGCTTTCGCACGGCCAGCAACGGGTGCTGGAAGTGGGCATGTCCATCTGCGCCAAGCCTACCCTGCTGATGCTCGACGAACCCACCTCGGGCATGGGCATTGATGACATCCCGGTCATGACCGACCTGATCAGCGACCTGGGCCGTGACCATACCGTGCTGTTGATCGAGCACAACATGAGCATCGTCATGTCGATCAGCCAGCGCATCACGGTAATGAGCCACGGCCAGATCCTGGTCGAGGGCACCCCTGAACAGGTGCGCAACGACGAACGCGTGCGCACTGCCTACCTTGGTGAGGCCGCCTGATGCTCAACGTCGATTCGATCCATTCCTACTACGACAAGAGCCATGTGCTCGAAGGCGTCTCGCTCAAGGTCGAGGCTGGCGAACTGGTCACACTGCTTGGGCGCAACGGTGCCGGCAAGACCACCACCTTGCGCAGCATTCTTGGCATCGTTCGCCCTCGGCAGGGGCAGATCAGCTTCAACGGCCAACAGTTGGTCGGCCGTGAAATCTTCGACATTGCCCGGCTGGGCATTGCCCTGGTGCCAGAGCACCGCGGCATTTTCCGCCAGCTCAGTGTCGAGGAGAACCTGAAGATCGCCGTGCGCAAGACCAGCCGCTGGCAGCTGGAGGACGTGTACAGCATGTTTCCGCGGCTTAAGGAGCGGCGCCGTAACGGTGGCTTCGCGCTGTCCGGTGGCGAGCAGCAGATGCTGGCCATCGCCCGCGCCCTGCTCAACGGGCCCAAGCTGCTGATCCTCGATGAACCGACTGAAGGTCTGGCGCCGGTGATTGTCGACGAGCTGGTGAAGATTCTGCGGCGCATCAAGGACGAAGGGCTGTCGATCCTGCTGGTGGAGCAGAACCTGATGGTCTGCGATGCCCTTGCAGACCGCCACTACGTGCTGGAGCAGGGTCGGGTTGCCTACCAGGGCAGCGCAGCGCAGTTCCGTGAGGACCCGAGTATCAAGAACCGTTATCTGGCCCTGAGTGCCTGACCCAGACCTGCTTTTCTGTACCGGCCTCTTCTAAGGACTACGCAGGACCTGTGGGAGGGGGCAAGCCCGCGAAGAGGCCGGTACCAGCAACCCAATACTTTCAGGAGAGATGAACCATGAACACCCGCATCGATCCCCCGCAGCACCTGCTTGCCCAAGGCCCACTGGTCAGCCGCGAACGCCTCTGGCAATCGCTGATGGACCTGGCCCAACTGGGCGCCACCGCCAAGGGCGGTGTGTGCCGCCTGGCCCTGACCGACCTCGACCGCCAGGCCCGCGACCTGTTCGTACGCTGGTGCGAAGAAGCCGGCTGCACCGTCAGCGTCGACGCCATCGGCAACATTTTTGCCCGCCGCCCCGGCCGCAACCCGGCCCTGCCGCCTGTCATGACCGGCAGCCACATCGACACCCAGCCCACCGGTGGCAAGTTCGATGGCTGCTACGGGGTCATGGCCGGCCTCGAAGTCATGCGTACCCTCAACGACTTGAAGCTGGCCACCGAAGCGCCGCTGGAGGTGGTGGTGTGGACCAATGAAGAAGGCTCGCGCTTTCCACCGTGCATGATGGGTTCCGGGGTATTCGCCGGTAAGTTCGACCTGCAGCAGACCCTGGACAAGGTCGATGACCAGGGCCTGTCGGTGGGGGCCGAGCTGCAGCGCATCGGCTATGCCGGCCCGCGCGTACCTACCGGGCATGCCGTGGGTGCCTACTTCGAAGCGCACATCGAGCAAGGCCCGATACTGGAAGACCAGCGCACGACCATCGGCGTGGTCCAGGGCTGCCTGGGGCAGAAATGGTTCGACCTGGTGCTGACCGGTGTAGAAGCACATGCAGGCCCCACCCCCATGCACTTGCGCAAGGATGCGCTGGTCGGTGCCGCCGAGGTCGTGGCTGCGGTCAACCGTGTTGCCCACGCCCACCAGCCGCATGCCTGCGGCACGGTAGGCTGCCTGACCCTGCACCCGGGCTCGCGCAACGTCATTCCCGGCCAGGTGCACATGACCATCGACCTGCGCCACCTCGACCCAGAGCACCTCGCTGCCATGGTCAGTGAAGTGCGCACGGCCATCGAAACCAGCGCAACGGCACACGGCCTTGCCTGGCAGCTCACCCCAACGGCCGACTTCCCGCCGTTGTACTTCGCCGAGCAGTGCGTGGATGCCGTGCGCCAAGGGGCGCGTGCGCTGGGCCTGAGCCACATGGATATTGTCAGTGGTGCCGGCCACGATGCGATTTTCCTCGCCGAGCTGGGCCCGGCCGGGATGATATTCGTACCGTGCGAAGGCGGCATCAGCCACAACGAAATCGAAAATGCCGCGCCGCAGGACCTGGCAGATGGTTGCGACGTATTGCTGCGCGCCATGTTCCAGGCCGCCAACCCAGGAGCCCGCTGAAATGCCTCAGAAAACCGCGATTGGCGAGTTCACCGCTGCCGAACTGCTCGAACTGTACCAGCGCCGCCAGTTGTCGCCTGTGGAGGTGGTCGACGATGTGCTGGCGCGCATCGACCAGCACAACCCGGCGGTCAACGCCTATTGCCACGTCGACGGCGAAGGCGCCCGTGCCGCTGCCCGGGCCAGCGAACAACGCTGGCAACGGGGCGAGCCTTGCGGCCGGCTCGATGGCCTACCCGCCTCGATCAAGGACCTGACCCTGACCCGTGGCATGCCCACCCGCAAAGGGTCCCGCACCACGTCCGCGGCCGGGCCATGGGAGGTCGATGCCCCGTTCAGCGCTTTCATGCGTGAGGCCGGTGCAGTCCTGGTGGGCAAGACCACTACCCCCGAGTTCGGCTGGAAGGGCGTAACCGACAACCCGCTGTACGGCATCACCCGTAACCCCTGGAACACACGGCTGACTGCCGGTGGCTCGTCGGGTGGTGCCGCCGCCGCTGCCGCATTGAACCTGGGCGTACTGCACCAGGGCAGCGATGCCGGGGGCTCTATCCGCATACCCTGCGCCTTTACCGGCACCTTCGGCATCAAGCCCACGTTTGGCTATGTGCCTCAATGGCCGGCCAGTGCCATGACCGTACTGTCGCACCTGGGGCCGATGACGCGCACGGTGGACGACGCGGTGCTGATGCTCGACTGTGTCGCCCGCCCCGATCCACGTGACGGGTTGGCCGGTGCGCCACGACAGGCTCCGTGGCTGGGCCAGCAGCAAGACCTGAATGGTCTGCGCATCGCCTACAGTGCCAATTTTGGTCACGTGCAGGTCGACCCGCAGATCGAGGCGCTGGTGGCGCAAGCGGTACAGCGCCTGGCTCGGCTGGGCGCGCAGGTCGAAGAAGTGGACCCCGGCTTCAGCGACCCGCTGGAAACGTTCAATACCCTGTGGTTTGCCGGTGCAGCGCGGCTGGCCAGTGCGTTGAGCGATGAGCAGCGAGCGCTGCTTGACCCTGGGCTGCGCCGGATTGCCGAACAGGGGGCTCGCATCAGCCTGAGCCAGTACACCCAAGCACTGGAGGCGCGGGCGGAGTTGATTGCGAAGATGAACGCCTTCCACCAGCGCTATGACGTGCTGGTTTCGCCGATGCTGCCGCTGGTGGCGTTCGAGGCCGGGCACAATGTGCCGCCTGGGTCGGGGATGGCGCAATGGATGGAATGGACGCCGTTCAGCTACCCCTTCAACCTGACCCAACAACCAGCAGCGTCAGTGCCTTGCGGGTTCACCCGCGAAGGCTTGCCCGTGGGGCTTCAGGTCGTGGCCGGGCGCTTTGCCGATGATCAGGTGCTGCGGGTGTGCAAGGTGTATGAGCAGCATTACCCGAGCCGGCATTTACAGGCGCCGATTACAGGCTGATATCGCTACTGGCCTCCCCTGCCTCATCGCAGGCAAGCCAGCCCCCACAGGGATCGCCTTAGGGCTGACAGGTGTTTGTCACAAGATATGCAGCGCCTGTGAGATCGAGCGCCGCCCGCGCGGCGCATCGCGAGCTGCGCTCGCTCCTACGTTTGTTTCGGGCCAATTATTCCTGTGGGATTCGCGCGCGAACGCCTTGGTGCATGCCTCAATATCGCGCCGTACAAACCAGGCGGCCGCGCGCGCCTGTCACAGGCGTTACTGGCCCGAAACAAACGTAGGAGCGAGCGCAGCTCGCGATGCGCCGCGCGGGCGGCGCTCGATCTCACAGGCGCTGAAGATGCTCCGGCTACCCTTGCCAGGAACCATAGAATCTCCCACAGGGTGGACTGCCCCCAAGAAATTGGATCGGTGTCCAACTTATTGGGGGCAGTCCATTTGTGGGAGCTGGCTTGCCTGCGATAGGGCCGCACAGCGGCCCCGGCATTCTCAGCCCAAACGCCCCGCTGGGGCATAGGGCGCTGGGTCGATGATCGGTTCGGCACCGGTCAGCAAATCGGTGAACAGCTGGCACGAAGCCGGCGCCAGCACCAACCCGTTCCGGTAGTGCCCGCAGTTCAACCACAACCCCGCATGCCCCGGCACCGGCCCGATATACGGAATGCCCTCAGGCGACCCCGGCCGCAGCCCGGCCCAGTGCGCCACCACGGTGGCCCCTTCCAGCTCAGGCAACAACTCCACCGCCGAAGCCTTCAGGCTCTGCAGTGCATCCCCGGTCGGGGTCTTGTCATACCCGGCATGCTCAAGCGTACTGCCCACCAGAATGTGCCCATCACGCCGCGGGATCGCATAGCGCCCCTTGGCCAGGACCATGCTCGGCAGGAAGTCTTCGGCACATTTGAACAGAATCATCTGGCCCTTCACTGGCTCCACCGGCAGCGCCAGGCCAAGCGTACGCAACAGGTCGCCACTCCAGGCGCCAGCACTGAGCACCACCTCATCCGCCGCCAGCACACCGTCGGCCGTCTGCACCCCGGTCACACGCCCGCCTTGCTGGACGAAACCGGTGATCTGGCAGTGCTCGCGCAAAGTCACGTTCGGCATTGCCTGCAACGCCGCCTTCAGCGATTTCACCAGGCGCGGGTTGCGCACATTGGCCACGCCCGCCATGTAGATGGCGCGCTTGAAACCCGGGCCCAGTACCGGCACCGCGTCATAGGCTGCCGAAATATCCACCGCACGCAACGGCCGTTGTTCGCGCTCGGCCCAGGCCAGCGCTTGAGCTTCGTCATCCAGGTCCAGCCAGTACAGGCCAGTGGTGTGCACTTCGGGGTCGACACCGGTGCTGGCGAACAAGCGTTCGCCCAACTGTGGATAAAAGTCCTGTGACCAGTGCGCCAGGGCGGTCACTGCCGGGCTGTAGCGCCACGGGTACAGCGGCGAAACGATGCCGCCACCGGCCCACGACGACTCACGGCCGACCTCGCCCTGATCGCACACCACCACATGGCCGACCTTGGCCGCCAGGTTGAACGCCGTCAACAGGCCGATCACCCCGCCGCCAACCACCACTACTTGCTTGCTCATCTGTCGATCCAACACCTGAAGTAAAACCGCGATGCGCCGGGCACCATTCAACCTTCAGCTCCCCCAGCAGTGCGCGCTGTGCTCAACGGCACCTGGGTTGCGCTGCACCCCTGCCTGGTCCAGCTGGAAGTCGCCACAGCCATCCTGCGCCATCAGCCCATGCGGCAAGCGCCGGGCGCGCAGCGTGAAGCTGTCGCTGTCGCGTTGCGCCTGCAGGCTGTAATGGCGGGTGCCGCCGGGCAGCGCCGGGTCGCCCTCGGCGTATTGGCCGGTGCGTACGCGGTGGCGCTCCAGGCGCAGGGCGGCATCGTGCAGCAGGCCAACCACTTCGCTGCGCGCGGCTCGCCGAAGCTGGTCGCTGTAACTGGGATAGGCAATGGCTGCCAGAATGCCGGTCACGGCCAGGACAATCAACAACTCCATCAGGCTCAAACCTTGCTGCATGTCAGTCTCCTCTGAGTCTCTGTCGCCAGGTGATGCGCTGGAATGTGCCGTCGGCTGCGGCGTAGACCGCCTCCAATACATGCCTGGATTGGCTTCGCTTGCTGACGGCAGTAATGCGCAACAGGGTGACCGCCTGCCCTTCGGGCACGTGCGCAGCACGCTGGCTGATGCCCAGGTTCTGTAGCTGGAAATAGCCGGTCGGGGTGGCTTGCCACTGGCCAGCCAGGTCGTGTGGCTGTGGTGGCGGCAGGCAGGCATTGCACGAGGGCGGCGGCGGGCCCTGTTCCAGCTTGCGCACCCCGGCCTGCAAGGCGGCCTCGGCCTCTTCCAGTGCGTGCAGGCCATCGCTCAGGTAACCATTCGTACGCGTTTCGACCAGCGCGTCGCGCAGCGCCGATGCGGCCAGCAGGCCGAGCAGCAGGCTCAGGACCAAGGCCAACAGCAGCACCACACCCCGCTGGCGGCTCATGAAGCCGGTACCGGGTTGCGTAATGCCACGCTCAGCGCGTGGTGCTGCTCAAGTTGCAGCGTGGGCTCATACAAGGTCAGCTGAATATCCACCCGCTCACCGGCAACCTGCACGATGCGCAGCTCCCGCACATGCTCGACCAGCGGCTGATTGTTGCCCCGGCGCTTGAAATACAGCCTGCCGCCGCTGTGCGCATAATGGTGATGGCTGATGGGCACCGCCATCTGTGTGGCGCTAGCCTGTGCCCGGCGGCTCAGCACCTTGACCTCGTCGATACAGTTGGTCAGCAAGGTCCAGTCCGGGTCGCCGGTATGCCCCGGCAACTCGGCGACCATCAGGCTCAAGCTGGACGGCCCCAGCTCCATTGGCCGGGCGAAGCCAGGCGGCACAGCCTGGGCCGGAAAGTCGCCAGGTTTCAGGCGCAAACAGCCAAACATGCCCGCCATGCGAATATCCTGGGCCATGCGCAGCAGCGCCTGGCGCGCCTCCCCTTGCATGCGCAGCGCGGTGCCTTGCAGCCGCCAGGCTTGGTGCACAGAGGCGAATAGCTGGCTGGCCGCCACCAGCACCATCAACCCGATGGTCAGCGCCAGCAGCAACTCAAGCAAACCAGCACCCGTTTGCCGGCGCCTCATCGCCGTGCCCTTTCAAGCTCACTGTGTGCCGCCATTGCCGCCTGCCCATCGCGGCGCGCACTGTCTGTGGCTTGCAAGGCCTGCAGTTGCAGCCCCGCAGCGGCGAACATGCCCACGGCCACGACCACCACCGCCAACAACACCTCCAGCAGCGTCATGCCCTTTTGCCATGCGTGCATCCCTGCACCTCCTGCGATTTTTCCCGCTATTGCCTTCAACTTGAGCGACTGGACCTCCTGGCCAGCCACCGAGAAGCTATTAGCGAAGCACTTCCTGGGAGGAATGCACGGTGAAGCAACGTGGGGTAACACTGATACAGATGTTGTCGGCCTTGGCTGTGGCGACGTTGCTGACGCAAATCGGCCTACCGGCCTACGCCAGGATGAGCGATGACCTGCAGCGGGCGGCGGTGGCGCGCGACTTGGCCCAGGCACTGCGTAGCGCCCGTAGCCACGCGCTGTTGCAGGGGCAACCGGTGCTGGTGCAGGCGCTGGATGGCAATTGGGGAAATGGTTGGCGTGTAGCCCTGGAGCACAACCGGCAGGTACTGCGTGAGCAGCGCCTGGCCAGGCCGCTGGTAATCGTCGGCAACAGCGACGAACAGTTCAAGTTCAGTGCCCTGGGTGTGCCAATGAAGCTGGGCAACGGCTGGTTCGCCATCACCCTGGAGGTGTGCGAGCGCTCGGCGGCCAGCAGCCGCCACCAAGTGGTGATGGCCTCTTCAGGGAGGGTCAACTTGCTGGCTGAGCACCGCGACAATCAGCGCTGCCCCGGCTAACGCGCTTATCGAGCAGCCTTGCGTCGCGCAAGGCCGCTCGTGCACCTAAGCCCTGGCCGGTCAGATCAGCGAGCGAACCCGCAGCTCTTTGGGCATCGAGAACGTGATGTTCTCTTCCCGCCCATCCAGCTCTTCAGCGCCGGTAGCACCCCAGGCCTTGAGCTGTTCGATCACACCACGCACCAGCACCTCCGGGGCCGACGCACCGGCGGTGATGCCGATACGCGCAGCCTGGTCGAACCAGCCGCGCTGCAGGTCCTCGGCGCCATCGATCAGGTAGGCCGGGGTGCCCATGCGCTCGGCCAGCTCGCGCAGCCGGTTGGAGTTGGAGCTGTTCGGGCTGCCAACCACCAGCACTACGTCACTTTCATCGGCCAGTTGCTTGACGGCGTCCTGGCGGTTTTGCGTGGCGTAGCAAATGTCGTCCTTGCGCGGGCCACCAATGTTCGGGAAGCGCGCACGCAGGGCGTCGATCACACGGCTGGTGTCATCCATCGACAGGGTGGTCTGGGTGACGAAAGCCAGGTGGTCCGGGTCGCGCACCTGCAGCTTGGCCACGTCTTCCTCGTCTTCGACAAGGTAGATGGCGCCACCGTTGCTGGGGTCGTACTGGCCCATGGTGCCTTCGACTTCCGGGTGCCCTTCGTGGCCGATGAGAATGCACTCACGGCCATCGCGGCTGTACTTGGCGACTTCGATATGCACCTTGGTCACCAGTGGGCAAGTGGCATCGAACACTTTCAGGCCACGGCCAGCAGCCTCCTGGCGCACAGCCTGGGAAACACCGTGGGCACTGAAGATGACGATGACATCATCCGGCACCTGGTCCAGCTCCTCGACGAAGACGGCGCCACGGTTGCGCAGGTCTTCGACGACGAACTTGTTGTGCACCACTTCATGGCGCACGTAGATCGGCGGGCCGAAGACTTCCAGCGCGCGGTTGACGATCTCGATCGCCCGGTCGACCCCCGCGCAGAAGCCGCGAGGGTTGGCGAGTTTGATTTGCATGCTCGGCTCCAGGCTTACAGGGCCTTCACCTCGAGGATCTCCACCTCGAAGGTCAGGGTCTTGCCAGCCAGTGGGTGATTGAAGTCGATGGTCACCTGGTCGTCGTCGAACGCTTTGACCACCCCTGGCAGTTCGGCGTTGGCGGCGTCGTTGAAGATGATCAACAGCCCGTCGGACAGCTCCATGCCTTCGAAGTTGGACCGCGGCATGACTTGCACGTTTTGCGGGTTGGGCTGGCCGAAGGCATTTTCTGGCGCAACCTGCAGCGTACGCTTGTCACCGGCCTTGAAGCCGAACAGGGCGTTCTCGAAGCCCGGCAACAGGTTGCCATCGCCGACCTTGAAGGTTGCCGGGGCCTTGTCGAACGTGCTGTCTACGGTGTCGCCGTTTTCCAGGTGCAGCGCGAAGTGCAGGGTGACTTCGGTGTTCTGGCCGATACGGGTGTCAGTCATGGACCGGATCCTCGGACTTCTTGCTCTTGAACATATCCAGCGCCAGCATTACCGCACCAACGGTGATGGCGCTGTCGGCCACGTTGAAAGCCGGGAAGTAGTGGCGGTTCTGCCAGTGCACCAGGATGAAGTCGACCACATGGCCCAGCACGATGCGATCGTACAGGTTGCCGATCGCCCCACCGAGCACCAGCGCCAGCGCCACGGCCAGCCAGGTTTCATTGCGCCCCAGGCGCTTGAGCCACACCACCAGCACTGCGCTGACCACCACGGCGATCAGGGCGAACAACCAGCGCTGCCAGCCGGCGCCGTCGGCCAGGAAGCTGAACGCGGCGCCGGTGTTGTAGGCCAGGGTCCAGCTGAAGTAGTCAGGTATGACGACGATCTGCTGGTACATGGTCAGGGCGTTGTTGAAATACAGCTTGGTGGCCTGGTCGATGACCAGGACCAGCAAGCTCAGCAACAGCCATGCGAGGCGCCCGAAGCGGCCCGCTGCAGGGTTAGGCATAGTGGCGCACCTCACCCGAGCCGGTCAGGTTGTCGACGCAACGGCTGCAGATTTCCGGGTGCTCCGGGTGGCTGCCAACGTCGGCGCGGAAGTGCCAGCAACGGCCGCACTTGGCGTGGCCGGACTTGACCACCTGCAGTTTCAGGCCCTCGACTTCGGTGGCAACCGCTTCGGCAGGCGCCTGGGCAAATGGCACCACGCTGGCAGCGGAGGTGATCAGCACAAAGCGCAGCTCGTCGCCCAGCTTGCCCAGGTCGGCGCTCAGGCCCTCATCGGCGTACAGGGTCACTTCAGCCTGCAGGTTGCCGCCAATGACTTTGGCGGCACGCTGGTTTTCCAGCTCCTTGTTGACCGAGGCCTTCACCGCCATGACGCGGTCCCAGTAGCCACGGTCCAGCTCGGTGCCTTCCGGCAGCTCGCTCAGGCCCTGGTACCAGCCATTGAGCATGACCGACTCGTTGCGCTCGCCCGGCAGGTACTGCCAGATTTCGTCGGCGGTGAACGCCAGGATCGGTGCGATCCAGCGCACCAGCGCTTCGCTGATGTGATACAGCGCAGTCTGGCAGGAACGGCGGGCGACACTGTTGGCGCCGGTGGTGTACTGGCGGTCCTTGATGATGTCGAGGTAGAAGCCGCCCAGCTCCTGCACGCAGAAGTTGTGCACCTTGGAGTACACGTTCCAGAAACGGTACTCGCTGTAGTGCTCTTCGAGTTCGCGTTGCAGCAACAAGGTGCGGTCCACGGCCCAGCGGTCCAGCGCCAGCATGTCTTGCGGGGCCAGCAGGTCGCGGGCCGGGTCGAAACCGGACAGGTTCGAGAGCAGGAAGCGTGCGGTATTGCGGATACGCCGGTAGGCGTCGGCGCTGCGCTGCAGGATCTGCTCGGAAACGGCCATTTCACCGGAATAGTCGGTAGCCGAAACCCACAGGCGCAGGATGTCGGCGCCCAAGGTGTTGTTGACCTTCTCCGGCTCGATGGTGTTGCCCAGCGACTTGGACATCTTGCGGCCGTTTTCGTCCACGGTGAAGCCGTGGGTCAGCAGCTCGCGGTACGGCGCATGGTTGTCGATGGCGCAACCGGTCAGCAAGGACGAGTGGAACCAGCCGCGGTGCTGGTCGGAGCCTTCCAGGTACAGGTCGGCGCGCGGGCCGGTGGCGTGGCCGATGTTGTGGGAGCCACGCAGCACGTGCCAGTGGGTGGTGCCCGAATCGAACCACACGTCGAGGGTGTCGGCGATCTTGTCGTACTGCTCGGCTTCAGCGCCCAGCAGTTCGGCAGCGTCCAGCTTGAACCAGGCTTCGATGCCCTGCTGCTCGACGCGCTTGGCCACTTCTTCCATCAGTTCGACGGTGCGCGGGTGCAGCTCGCCGGTCTGCTTGTGCAGGAAGAACGGAATCGGTACGCCCCAGTTGCGCTGACGCGAAATGCACCAGTCTGGGCGGTTGGCGATCATCGCGTGCAGGCGTGCCTGGCCCCAGGCCGGAACGAACTTGGTTTGCTCGATGGCTTTCAGCGCGCGCTCACGCAGCGGCTCGCCGGTAGTCGGCTGCTTGTCCATACCCACGAACCACTGCGCGGTAGCGCGGTAGATCAGTGGGGTTTTATGGCGCCAGCAGTGCATATAGCTGTGGCTGATGGTTTCGGTGTGCATCAGCGCACCGACTTCACCGAGTTTCTCGACGATGGCCGGATTGGCCTTCCAGATGAACTGGCCGCCGAAGAATGGCAGCGACTCGACAAACACACCGTTGCTCTGCACCGGGGTAAGGATGTCATCGTTGACCATGCCGTAACGCTTGCAGGTGACGAAGTCGTCTTCACCGTAGGCTGGCGCGGAGTGCACCACCCCGGTACCGGCGCCCAGCTCGACGTAGTCGGCCAGGTATACCGGCGACAGGCGGTCGTAGAGCGGGTGACGGAAGTTGACCAGCTCCAGCGCCGCGCCTTGGGCGGTAGCGATGACCGAGCCTTCCAGGTTGTAACGCTTGAGGCACGACTCGACCAGTTCTTCAGCCAGCACCAGCAGGCGCTCACCGGTGTCGACCAGGGCGTAGGTGAACTCGGGATGGATGTTCAACGCCTGGTTGGCTGGAATGGTCCACGGGGTGGTGGTCCAGATCACGATGGCGGCAGGCTTGGCCAGCGACGCCAGGCCGAAGGCGGCAGCCAGCTTGGCTTCATCGGCAACCGGGAAGGCCACGTCGATGGTCTGCGATTTTTTATCGGCGTACTCGACTTCCGCCTCAGCCAGCGCCGAACCGCAGTCGAAGCACCAGTTCACCGGTTTCAGGCCCTTGAACACGAAACCTTGCTTGACCATTTCGGCCAGGGCACGGATTTCACCCGCCTCGTTGGCGAAGTTCATGGTCTTGTACGGGTTGTCCCAATCACCCAGCACGCCCAGGCGAATGAACTCGGTCTTCTGCCCTTCGATCTGCTCGGCAGCATACTCGCGGCACAGCTCACGGGTGCGGTCGGCCGACAGGTGCTTGCCGTGGGTAACCTCGACCTTGTGCTCGATCGGCAAACCATGGCAGTCCCAACCCGGCACGTACGGCGCGTCGAAACCGGCCAGGGTCTTGGAACGGACGATCATGTCCTTGAGAATTTTGTTCAGCGCATGACCGATGTGAATCTTGCCGTTGGCATAGGGCGGGCCGTCGTGCAGGACGAACTTTGGACGATCCTTGCCAATTTCGCGCAGCTTCTGGTACAGGCCAATGCTGTCCCAGCGCTGCAGGATCTGCGGTTCGCGCTGAGGCAGGCCGGCCTTCATGGGGAAGGCGGTGTCCGGAAGGTTAAGCGTGGCTTTGTAGTCGGTCATTTCAGGCTCTTCGTTAGCGGTTGAGCGTGCCAATGTGCACGTGCGGCGGCGATATCCGCATCGATCGCCGACTTCAGCGCCTCCAGGGAGGCGAATCGCTGCTCTTCACGCAGCTTGTGGTGGAACTCCACCGTAAGGCGCCGGCCGTAAAGGTCGCCGGCATAGTCCAGCAGATGAATTTCCAGGTGCGGGCGCCCATCACCGGCAACGGTGGGGCGCACGCCAATGTTGCCGACACCCGGCCAGGCCTTGCCGTCGATTTCGATGCTGGCCAGGTAGACCCCGGACAGCGGTACGCGGCGGCGCTTGAGCTGGATGTTGGCAGTGGGCGTGCCAAGCTGGCGAGCCAGCTTCTGGCCGTGCAACACACGGCCGGTAATGCGGTACGGGCGGCCCAGCAGGTGCTCGGCCAGCTCGAAGTTGCCGTCGGCCAAGGCCTGGCGCACTTCGGTGCTGCTGACCCGCAGGCCGTCCTGAATCACGGTGTTGGCAGCTTCGACGGTAAAGCCATATTGCTTGCCGGCCTCGACCAGGAAAGCGAAGTCGCCGGCGCGGTCGCAGCCAAAGCGGAAATCGTCGCCCACTTCGAGGTGACGCACGCCCAGGCCATCGACCAGGATGGTCTTGACGAACGCATCGGCGCCGAGCTTGCTCAGGCGCTGGTTGAAGGCCAGGCACAGCACCCGGTCGATGCCTTCGGCGGCCAGCAGCTCGAGCTTGTCGCGCAGGCGGGCCAGGCGCGCAGGTGCGGTATCGGGCGCGAAGTACTCGCGCGGTTGCGGTTCGAAGACCACCACGCAGGTCGGCAGGCCCAAGGCCTGGCCGCGCTCGCGCAGGCGCGCCAGGATTGCCTGGTGGCCACGGTGAACCCCGTCGAAGTTGCCAATGGTGGCGACACAGCCCCGGTGCTCGGGGCGCAGGTTGTGAAGACCTCGAACCAGCTGCATAACGCGCTTCTTGCTCATAAAGTGGCCGATTATAACCACACCCGGGCGCCGGTGACAGGCAGCAGCGCCCAGGGGCGGCGTGGAATGCGAAAAACCGACGCCTGACCCGCAGGTAGCCCTAGTGCAAGGCCTTGCGAGCGAAATGCCGGGGGCGGAAACCGCACAGGAACAAACAGCCGAAATAGGTCACGACCCCCGCCACGATCAGCACGCCGAGGCGCATGAAGCGCTGCAGCATGATGCCCTGCTCCCAGGCCGGCATGTAGTGCATGCCCACCAGCAGCACTGCCGACATCAGCGCCACGGCCAGCACCAGCTTGGCCAGGAACATCGCCCAGCCCGGCTGCGGCTCGAACAGGCGCTGACTGCGCAGCTTCCAGAACAGCAGGCCGGCATTCAGGCAGGCACCCAGGCTGATGGCCAAGGCCAGCCCGGCATGCGCCAGCGGGCCGACCAGGGCCAGGTTGAACAGCTGGGTGCAGACCAGGGTGAAGACCGCGATCTTCACCGGCGTGCGGATATTCTGCTGCGCATAAAAGCCGGGTGCCAGTACCTTGACCAGAATGATCGCCAGCAAGCCCACCGAATAGGCCATCAGCGCCCGCTGGGTCATGGCGGCATCGAACGCGCTGAACTTGCCATACTGAAACAGCGCCACGGTCAGCGGCTCGGCCAGAATGGCCAGTGCCAGGGTGCACGGCAACACCAGCAGGAAGCACAGGCGCAGGCCCCAGTCGAGGATCCGCGAATACTCCTCGCGGTCCTTGTTGGCGTAGGTTTTGGCCAGGGTCGGCAGCAGGATGGTACCCAAGGCCACGCCCAGCACGCCGGAAGGCAGCTCCATCAGGCGGTCGGCGTAATACATCCAGGATACCGAGCCAGCCACCAGGAACGAGGCGAAGATGGTGTTGATGATCAGCGAGATCTGGCTCACCGACACCCCGAGAATGGCCGGCAGCATCTGCTTGAGCACCCGCCACACGCCGGTATCGCGCAGGTTCAGGCGGGGCAGCACGAGCATGCCGATCTTCTTCAGCGCCGGCAACTGGTACAACAGTTGCGCCAGGCCACCGGCGAGTACGCCCCAGGCCAGGGCCATGATCGGCGGGTTGAAGTACGGCGTGAGCAGCACCGCGAAGGCGATCATCGCCACGTTGAGCAGGGTCGGGGTAAAGGCCGGTACCGAGAAACGGTTCCAGGTATTGAGGATCGCCCCGGCCAGGGACGACAGGGAGATCAGCAATATATAAGGAAAGGTCACCCGCAACAGGGCCGTGGTCAGTTCGTACTTTTCCGTGCTGTCGACAAACCCCGGGGCCGTGGCCCACACCACCCAGGGTGCCGCCAGGATGCCGATGGCGGTCACCAGCGCCAGGACCAGGGTGAGCAAACCGGTGATATAGGCAACGAAAGTGCGGGTCGCCTCCTCGCCTTGCTGCGTCTTGTATTCGGCCAGGATCGGCACGAAGGCCTGGGAGAATGCACCTTCGGCGAAAATGCGCCGCAGCAGGTTGGGCAACTTGAAAGCGATGAAGAAAGCGTCGGTGGCAATGCCCGCACCGAAGATACGCGCCAGAATGGTGTCGCGAATGAAGCCCAGCACCCGCGAAATCATGGTGATCGAGCTTACTGCAGCCAGGGATTTGAGCAGGTTCATCGAAAAGATTCACGCCAATGACAGAGGACGCTGCCAGACAGCATCCGAATGTGCGATACTCCCGCGCCTTCGCAGGGGAGCCAAAAATTCCCGAGTGTACAGGTCGCGCAGCAGAAAGGAATCTTTCCCGCTTGTTGGCGCACCGCTCGGCGGAACCTTGCAGGTGGCCTTGACATCCGCTCGACTGATCGGCATGATTCGCGGCCTATTTTGTTTGCTATTTACCTAAAGTCTTTCGAGGAGCTCGACGGTGGCCAACACACCTTCCGCCAAGAAACGTGCAAAACAGGCTGAGAAGCGTCGCAGCCACAACGCCAGCCTGCGTTCCATGGTCCGCACCTACATCAAGAATGTAGTTAAAGCCATTGACGCAAAAGACGCTGAAAAAGCACAAGCCGCTTATGTTCTGGCTGTACCTGTAATCGACCGCATGGCCGACAAAGGTATCATCCACAAGAACAAGGCTGCTCGTCACAAAGGCCGTCTGAATGGCCACATCAAGGCGCTGAAAGAAGCTGCAGCTGCCTAAGCGACGTTAAAGTCGAAAAGCCGACCCTAGGGTCGGCTTTTTGTTGCCTGCGATTTGGGCATGCGCCAAGGTGTAACCGCAATTTTGCAGGGGCGGCCTTGGTCGCCACCGGGCTGCAAAGCAGCCCCAGTGACTGTGTTTGCCTGCTGTTACTTGCCTATCTGAATCTTCGGCGCCCATTGCAGCCACTCGTCCTCGGCCTTGTCGAACAAGGCGAAGGTCTGCTGCGGCCGGGCCGGGTTACCCATCCGCTCGCCGTCCGGCGTTGCGAAGGCGATGCCACCATCGATCACGGTTTCCAGCGACTCGGTGCGCACGGTCGCGCCTTTGAACAGCCCCCAGTCGAAGCCGAAGCCGCTGGTGTTCCAGAAACGGCTGCCACTGCGCACCAGCGCGGCATAACGCGGCTCGATCAGGATATGGATCAGCACGCGGTCAGCACTCTGCCCAAGCTCGAAGCCTGTCACCTTACCCACCGCTACCTCGCGGTAAGTAACCGGTACCCCAGGCTTGATCGAGCCACGGCGTGGTGCACTGAGGGTCAACGGCAGGCCGACCTCTGGCCCTGCCACCTGCGGCGCCTCGGGCAGCGCAATGAAGTCACTTTGCGGCCCGCGGTCTTTGGTAGCCGGCTGCACTTCCAGGTACTGGCCGGTCACCAGGGTATCCAGGTTCTCAGTGCGCACCAGGCCAAACGCAGGTTTGACTACCCAGAACTGCGTCCCGGCCCGGGCGATGCGATTTGCCGCTTCGGTGATACGCGCCCGCAGCAGCACCGCCTGCAGGTCATTGGTCAAGTCGACGCTCTCGATGCTGCCCACATCCAGGCCCCGGAAGCGAATCGCTGTACCTGGCTTCAGGCCATCCGCGCGGTCGACACGGATAGTGATCAAGGTGCCCGCACGGTTCACCGCCTCTTGGCTCTCGTGCAGCCGGAAGCGCGGAATGTGCCGCTTCAGCGGAACATCCGCACGCGGCGTGTCGAAGGCAATGCCACCGGCCATCAGCGTTTGCAGCGACTCACTCTTCACCTTGATGCCGGACAAGCCGCCAGTCAGCGTAATACCGCTGGCGTTCCAGAAGCGCGACGAACCGTTGACCAGTTTTTCGTATTCTTTCTCGATGTGCACACCAATGAGGATGCGGTTACTGTTGCGGGCGAACTGATAGCTTTGCACGCTCCCCACTTTGACCTGGCGATACATCACCGGGCTGCCGACCTCCAGCGAACCGAGGGTATCGGCGAACAGCACCATGTGCAGGCCAGGCGCCTTGAGGTCCAGCGGCGGCGCCTTGGCACGCGCCTCGAACTCGCGCTCTGGCCGCGCGCCCTTTTCGCCGGGGCGAATGGCGATGTAGTTACCTTTTACCAGCGCCTCCAGCCCCGTGATACCCGCCAGGGAAATCGAAGGCTTGACCACCCAGAACTGGGTCCCTTCCACCAGGTAGTCCTCGGTGAGCGGGTCCAGTGTCAGCTCGGCCGAAGCGCTGGCCAGGTTGTCTTCCATCTTCAGCGTTTTCAGCGAGCCAACCTGGATGCCTTTGTACATGACCGGGGTACGACCCGCCTGCAGGCCTTCGTAATCGGTAAGCTTGACCTTTACCCGGATCCCCGCCTGGGCTGCATCGAAGTCTTCATACAGGCGGAACGGCAGGCTGGGGTCGGTTGGCGGGCTGTCCTTGCGATACTCCGGGGTTGCAAAGGCGATACCCCCGGCAACGATGCTCGACAGCGACTCGCTACGCACTTTCACACCCGAAAGCGAAGCGTCGATGCTTACCCCGCTGGCATTCCAGAAGCGCGTGTGTTTGCGCACCAGGCTGGCGTAAGCCGGCTCGATGAATATTTTTACCTCCACCGTGCTCTGGTCTTCGGACAGGCGATAACTCTTCACCCGGCCGACCTGGATCTGTTTATAGAACACTGGGCTGTCACGGTTGAGCGAACCTAGCCGTTCAGCCTTGAGTACAAGATGCAGGCCAGGTTCGCTGTCCGACAGTGGCGGCGCCACCTTCAGCGCGGTAAAGCGCTTGGTAGGCTCACCTTCGCCCGGGCTGACTGCGATGTAGTTACCAGACACCAGGGTTTCCAGGCCTGAAATGCCTGCCAGGGTGACACTGGGCTTCACCAGCCAGAAGCGCGTCCCCTTGGTCAGATGCGGCTCGGCATCCTTGTTCATTTCGATCGTGGCGATAACACCCTGGTTCTCACCCTCGGCATCGAGCACCAGGCTCTTGACCTTGCCAACCGGCATCCCTTTGTAGATCACCTCGGTCTTGTTGGCGACGATCCCGTCGCCCGACTCGAAGCGCACTTCAATCTCCACACCGGCCTGGCGGTAAGCCTGCCAAGCGAGCCAACCACCGATCATCAAGGCGATCAAAGGCAGGATCCAGATGGCCGACCAGTTCGAGGCTGGGCGGGTTTTAGCCGTTGGCAGGTCACTCATGGTCGTCATCCGACTCCGTGTTATCCCAAATCAGTCGGGGATCGAAAGTTAAAGCAGCAAACATTGTCAGGATCACCACAGTTGCGAAGGCGACGGCGCCCAAATTGGCTTCGACACTGGCGATTCGGCCGAAATTCACCACTGCCACGAGAATGGCAATGACGAAGATGTCCAGCATGGACCAGCGCCCGATGAATTCGATGAAGCGGTACATGAATATCCGTTGCCGGGCCGAAAGGGGTTGCCGCCGTTGTACGGAGTACAGCAGCAAACCGATGCCTACCAGCTTGAAGGTCGGCACCAGGATGCTGGCAATGAACACCACTGCAGCGATCGGCACCATGCCGTGCTTGAGCAAGGTGATGACCCCGGACATGATCGTGTCCGGGCTGCCTTGGCCGAGGGTACTCACGGTCATGATGGGCAACACGTTGGCCGGGATGTACAGAATCGACGCGGCAATCAGCAGCGCCCAGGTGCGCATGATGCTGTTCGGACGCCGCGCATGCACTACAGCGCCACAACGTGTGCAGCTTTGCGATTTACTGTCCGGCGCCTGCCGGTTCAGCTCATGGCATTCATTGCAGACCAGAATGCCCGCATCAATCGCCCGCATGCAGGTCCTCCCCCGATAGCGCACTCCAGATCTGATGCGGTGACATCACCACTTCCAGCCAAACCTGGATCAACAACAGGCTGATAAAACAGAACAACCCCAACCCTACGGTCAATTCAGCCAGGTCGACCAGCTTGACGATGGCCACCAGTACACCCATGAAATAGACCTCGAGCATGCCCCAATCGCGCAGGTGGTGATAGATACGGTAGAACAGCAGGCCCAAACCGCGCCCCACGTTCAGGCGAATACTCAGCAATACAGCCAGTTGGCACAGCAACTTGGTTAATGGAATAGCCATGCTGCAAAGAAAAACCACCACCGCCACGCCACGCATTTCCGAGTTGTACAGGCCTAGCACACCACTCCAGACAGTATCGTCAGACGTTTGGCCAAGCAGGTGCAGCTGCATGATGGGCAGAAAATTGGCTGGCACGAACAGCAACAAGGCCGTCAATACCAGGGCCAGGCTGCGATTGACCACATTGTGCCGGTGAGCATACAGCTCGTAACCGCAGCGCGGGCAGAGGGCCTTTTCACCATGTTGTAACACGGGCTTGCGCAGCAGCAGGTCACATTCGTGGCAGGCCACAAGCTCTTCCAGCGGCAACCGGGCCAGCGATTCAGGTTCGATGGGATTGGACATGGAGTACTTCTGAGTAGGTGCGTGGGCCTATTCTAGTGTTCTGGCTCGAATTGTGGGAGCCGGCGTGCCGGTGAAGCACACGGCGCGGTGAATGGCACCGGCTGCGCCGGTGTTCGCGGGCGCGCCCGCTCCCACAGGGATTGTTGTGAGGCCAGGGGACTTTTTGGGAGCACAAAGACAAAACCCCTACCTGCATGTGCAGATAGGGGTTTTGCGAAATGAATCTTGACGATGACCTACTCTCACATGGGGAAACCCCACACTACCATCGGCGATGCATCGTTTCACTACTGAGTTCGGGATGGGATCAGGTGGTTCCAATGCTCTATGGTCGTCAAGAAATTCTGTAGCCAGAATGTCCAGATGGACAGCCCAGCGAATTCGGATATGTGATGTTTGTGATGCCTTGCGAACTTTCGGTTCATGTCATCTTCACCACCGCAATCTGCGCTAGCAAATTGCTTGGGTGTTATATGGTCAAGCCTCACGGGCAATTAGTATTGGTTAGCTCAACGCCTCACAGCGCTTACACACCCAACCTATCAACGTCGTAGTCTTCGACGGCCCTTTAGGGGATTCAAGATCCCAGTGAGATCTCATCTTGAGGCAAGTTTCCCGCTTAGATGCTTTCAGCGGTTATCTCTTCCGAACATAGCTACCCGGCAATGCCACTGGCGTGACAACCGGAACACCAGAGGTTCGTCCACTCCGGTCCTCTCGTACTAGGAGCAGCCCCTCTCAAATCTCAAACGTCCACGGCAGATAGGGACCGAACTGTCTCACGACGTTCTAAACCCAGCTCGCGTACCACTTTAAATGGCGAACAGCCATACCCTTGGGACCGGCTTCAGCCCCAGGATGTGATGAGCCGACATCGAGGTGCCAAACACCGCCGTCGATATGAACTCTTGGGCGGTATCAGCCTGTTATCCCCGGAGTACCTTTTATCCGTTGAGCGATGGCCCTTCCATACAGAACCACCGGATCACTAAGACCTACTTTCGTACCTGCTCGACGTGTTTGTCTCGCAGTCAAGCGCGCTTTTGCCTTTATACTCTACGACCGATTTCCGACCGGTCTGAGCGCACCTTCGTACTCCTCCGTTACTCTTTGGGAGGAGACCGCCCCAGTCAAACTACCCACCATACACTGTCCTCGATCCGGATAACGGACCTGAGTTAGAACCTCAAAGTTGCCAGGGTGGTATTTCAAGGATGGCTCCATGAGAACTGGCGTCCCCACTTCAAAGCCTCCCACCTATCCTACACAAGCAAATTCAAAGTCCAGTGCAAAGCTATAGTAAAGGTTCACGGGGTCTTTCCGTCTAGCCGCGGATACACTGCATCTTCACAGCGATTTCAATTTCACTGAGTCTCGGGTGGAGACAGCGCCGCCATCGTTACGCCATTCGTGCAGGTCGGAACTTACCCGACAAGGAATTTCGCTACCTTAGGACCGTTATAGTTACGGCCGCCGTTTACCGGGGCTTCGATCAAGAGCTTCGCTTGCGCTAACCCCATCAATTAACCTTCCGGCACCGGGCAGGCGTCACACCCTATACGTCCACTTTCGTGTTTGCAGAGTGCTGTGTTTTTAATAAACAGTCGCAGCGGCCTGGTATCTTCGACCGGCATGAGCTTACGGAGCAAGTCCTTCACCCTCGCCGGCGCACCTTCTCCCGAAGTTACGGTGCCATTTTGCCTAGTTCCTTCACCCGAGTTCTCTCAAGCGCCTTGGTATTCTCTACCTAACCACCTGTGTCGGTTTGGGGTACGGTTCCCAGTTATCTGAAGCTTAGGAGCTTTTCTTGGAAGCATGGTATCAACCACTTCGTCGCCTAAAGGCAACTCGTCATCAGCTCTCGGCCTTGAAATCCCGGATTTGCCTAAGATTCCAGCCTACCACCTTAAACCTGGACAACCAACGCCAGGCTGGCCTAACCTTCTCCGTCCCTCCATCGCAATAACTGGAAGTACAGGAATATTAACCTGTTTTCCATCGACTACGCTTTTCAGCCTCGCCTTAGGGACCGACTAACCCTGCGTCGATTAACGTTGCGCAGGAAACCTTGGTCTTTCGGCGTGCGAGTTTTTCACTCGCATTGTCGTTACTCATGTCAGCATTCGCACTTCTGATACCTCCAGCAAGCTTCTCAACTCACCTTCACAGGCTTACAGAACGCTCCTCTACCGCATCATCATAAGATGATACCCGTAGCTTCGGTGCATGGTTTGAGCCCCGTTACATCTTCCGCGCAGGCCGACTCGACTAGTGAGCTATTACGCTTTCTTTAAAGGGTGGCTGCTTCTAAGCCAACCTCCTAGCTGTCTAAGCCTTCCCACATCGTTTCCCACTTAACCATGACTTTGGGACCTTAGCTGACGGTCTGGGTTGTTTCCCTTTTCACGACGGACGTTAGCACCCGCCGTGTGTCTCCCATGCTCGGCACTTGTAGGTATTCGGAGTTTGCATCGGTTTGGTAAGTCGGGATGACCCCCTAGCCGAAACAGTGCTCTACCCCCTACAGTGATACATGAGGCGCTACCTAAATAGCTTTCGAGGAGAACCAGCTATCTCCGAGCTTGATTAGCCTTTCACTCCGATCCACAGGTCATCCGCTAACTTTTCAACGGTAGTCGGTTCGGTCCTCCAGTCAGTGTTACCTAACCTTCAACCTGCCCATGGATAGATCGCCCGGTTTCGGGTCTATACCCAGCGACTAAACGCCCTATTAAGACTCGCTTTCGCTACGCCTCCCCTATTCGGTTAAGCTCGCCACTGAATATAAGTCGCTGACCCATTATACAAAAGGTACGCAGTCACCTAACAAAGTAGGCTCCCACTGCTTGTACGCATACGGTTTCAGGTTCTATTTCACTCCCCTCTCCGGGGTTCTTTTCGCCTTTCCCTCACGGTACTGGTTCACTATCGGTCAGTCAGTAGTATTTAGCCTTGGAGGATGGTCCCCCCATATTCAGACAAAGTTTCTCGTGCTCCGTCCTACTCGATTTCATTGATAAGAGATTTTCGTGTACGGGGCTATCACCCACTATGGCCGCACTTTCCAGAGCGTTCCACTAATCTCAAATCAACTTAAGGGCTGGTCCCCGTTCGCTCGCCACTACTAAGGGAATCTCGGTTGATTTCTTTTCCTCAGGGTACTTAGATGTTTCAGTTCCCCTGGTTCGCCTCTTGCACCTATGTATTCAGTACAAGATACTCAGCTTGTGCTGAGTGGGTTCCCCCATTCAGAGATCTCTGGATCACAGTCTGTTTGCCGACTCCCCAAAGCTTATCGCAGGCTACCACGTCTTTCATCGCCTCTGACTGCCAAGGCATCCACCGTATGCGCTTCTTCACTTGACCATATAACCCCAAGCAATCTGGTTATACTGTGAAGACGACATTCGCCGAAAATTCGCATTTCGCTCAATTAAGAGCAGAACTCACAAATTTTACCTTAGCCTGATCACACACCAGTGAAAGTGCGTGTCAGTCTATATCTATCACATATCCGAATTTTTAAAGAACGGTCTGACAAAAGTCAGAAATCAACATTCATCAACGAATGTTCATTTCTGAATTCTCATCAGCAAATGAATCAAGCAATTCGTGTGGGAGCTCATCAGCAGGCTGATGTCGTCGATTAAGGAGGTGATCCAGCCGCAGGTTCCCCTACGGCTACCTTGTTACGACTTCACCCCAGTCATGAATCACACCGTGGTAACCGTCCTCCCGAAGGTTAGACTAGCTACTTCTGGTGCAACCCACTCCCATGGTGTGACGGGCGGTGTGTACAAGGCCCGGGAACGTATTCACCGCGACATTCTGATTCGCGATTACTAGCGATTCCGACTTCACGCAGTCGAGTTGCAGACTGCGATCCGGACTACGATCGGTTTTGTGAGATTAGCTCCACCTCGCGGCTTGGCAACCCTCTGTACCGACCATTGTAGCACGTGTGTAGCCCAGGCCGTAAGGGCCATGATGACTTGACGTCATCCCCACCTTCCTCCGGTTTGTCACCGGCAGTCTCCTTAGAGTGCCCACCATAACGTGCTGGTAACTAAGGACAAGGGTTGCGCTCGTTACGGGACTTAACCCAACATCTCACGACACGAGCTGACGACAGCCATGCAGCACCTGTGTCAGAGTTCCCGAAGGCACCAATCCATCTCTGGAAAGTTCTCTGCATGTCAAGGCCTGGTAAGGTTCTTCGCGTTGCTTCGAATTAAACCACATGCTCCACCGCTTGTGCGGGCCCCCGTCAATTCATTTGAGTTTTAACCTTGCGGCCGTACTCCCCAGGCGGTCAACTTAATGCGTTAGCTGCGCCACTAAAATCTCAAGGATTCCAACGGCTAGTTGACATCGTTTACGGCGTGGACTACCAGGGTATCTAATCCTGTTTGCTCCCCACGCTTTCGCACCTCAGTGTCAGTATCAGTCCAGGTGGTCGCCTTCGCCACTGGTGTTCCTTCCTATATCTACGCATTTCACCGCTACACAGGAAATTCCACCACCCTCTACCGTACTCTAGCTTGCCAGTTTTGGATGCAGTTCCCAGGTTGAGCCCGGGGCTTTCACATCCAACTTAACAAACCACCTACGCGCGCTTTACGCCCAGTAATTCCGATTAACGCTTGCACCCTCTGTATTACCGCGGCTGCTGGCACAGAGTTAGCCGGTGCTTATTCTGTCGGTAACGTCAAAACAGCAAGGTATTAACTTACTGCCCTTCCTCCCAACTTAAAGTGCTTTACAATCCGAAGACCTTCTTCACACACGCGGCATGGCTGGATCAGGCTTTCGCCCATTGTCCAATATTCCCCACTGCTGCCTCCCGTAGGAGTCTGGACCGTGTCTCAGTTCCAGTGTGACTGATCATCCTCTCAGACCAGTTACGGATCGTCGCCTTGGTGAGCCATTACCTCACCAACAAGCTAATCCGACCTAGGCTCATCTGATAGCGCAAGGCCCGAAGGTCCCCTGCTTTCTCCCGTAGGACGTATGCGGTATTAGCGTTCCTTTCGAAACGTTGTCCCCCACTACCAGGCAGATTCCTAGGCATTACTCACCCGTCCGCCGCTGAATCAAGGAGCAAGCTCCCGTCATCCGCTCGACTTGCATGTGTTAGGCCTGCCGCCAGCGTTCAATCTGAGCCATGATCAAACTCTTCAGTTCAATACTGCTTGGGTTTTTAAGAAACCCTAAACTTGGCTCAGCAATCTCAAATGACTATGTGATTTCTCGCATGGCCACTTGTGATGCTGATAATCTTTTTGACTATCAGTCCGTACTCACAAGCACCCACACGAATTGCTTGATTCGATTTGTTAAAGAGCGGTGGTTAAGAGCGTTTCGTCTCAACCGAGGCGCGCATTCTACGCTTTCCTCAGAGCCTGTCAAGCGTTAATTTTGAAGATTTTCGAGAAACTCGTTTAGCTTCAAACACTTGACTCGCTGCGATCTCTCGTAGCGGGAGGCGAATCATACAGCGTTTAGAAGCGCTGTCAACCATCATCTCAACCGCATTCGATCATTCGATCGTAGCCCTTACAGCACCTTCCGAATCGATTAACTCATTGAATTTCAAGGAGTTTGTCGTTCCGTTGTCGCTGGAAGTGGGGCGCATTATAAGGGGATTCGAGAGGGCGTCAACCTTTAATTTCAAGAAAACCCTAAAAAGCAAAACGGGGAGGCCTATCGGCCTCCCCGCTCCCCTCACCCCTTACAAGCTTGGGAACGCAAACTGCGATGCTTCATGGCTGGCCCGCTGCGGCCAACGCTGGGTAATAGCCTTGCGACGGGTATAGAAGCGCACCCCGTCCGGCCCGTACGCATGCAGGTCACCGAACAACGAACGTTTCCAGCCACCAAAGCTGTGATACGCCACCGGCACCGGCAGCGGAACGTTGACCCCCACCATGCCCACTTCGATTTCGTCGCAGAACAAACGCGCGGCCTCACCGTCACGGGTGAAGATGCAGGTGCCGTTGCCATATTCATGATCGTTGATCAGTTGCATGGCCTGTTCCAGGCTGTTGACCCGCACGACGCACAATACCGGGCCGAAAATCTCTTCTTTATAGATACGCATCTCTGGCGTGACCTTGTCGAACAAGGTACCGCCCACGAAGTAGCCATCTTCATTCCCGGCCACTCGGAAGCCACGGCCATCCACCACCAGCTCGGCCCCCGCTGCAACGCCCTCATCGATGTAGCCCACCACCTTGTCACGCGCAGCGGCAGTGACCAATGGCCCCATGTCCAGACCGCACGAGGTGCCTGCACCGATCTTCAAGGCTTTGATCTGCGGTTGCAGCTTGGCGATCAGCGCATCAGCCACCTGGTCACCCACGCACACCGCCACCGAAATGGCCATGCAGCGCTCGCCACACGAACCGTAGGCCGCCCCCATCAGTGCGCTGACCGCGTTATCCAGGTCGGCGTCCGGCATCAGTACCGCATGGTTCTTGGCACCACCCAGGGCTTGCACGCGCTTGCCGCGCTTGGTGCCCTCGGCATAGATGTACTCGGCAATCGGCGTAGAGCCCACAAAACTGAGCGCTTTTACTTCCGGCGCTTCGATCAACGCATCCACCGCTTCCTTGTCACCGTGCACCACGTTGAGGATGCCCTTCGGCAGACCGGCCTCCAGCAGCAACTGGGCGATGAACAGGGTTGAGCTAGGGTCACGTTCGGACGGCTTGAGAATGAAGGCGTTACCACAGGCAATCGCCAGCGGGTACATCCACAGCGGCACCATGGCCGGGAAGTTGAACGGCGTGATACCGGCAACCACACCCAAAGGCTGGAAATCAGACCAGGCATCGATGTTCGGGCCCACGTTGCGGCTGTACTCGCCTTTGAGCACCTCTGGCGCGGCGCAGGCAAACTCGACGTTCTCGATACCACGCTTCAGTTCGCCAGCGGCGTCTTCAAGCGTCTTGCCATGCTCTTCGCTGATCATTTGCGAAATACGCGCTTCATTCTGCTCCAGCAGTTGCTTGAAGCGGAACATCACCTGAGCCCGCTTGGCCGGTGGCGTATTGCGCCAAGCCGGGAACGCCGCCTTGGCCGAATCGATCGCTTCCTGCACGGTCGCGCGGCTGGCCAGCTCGACTTTGCGCACGGCCTGGCCGGTGGATGGGTTGAAGACATCGGCGGTGCGCTCACCCTTGGTAACCAGCTCGCCGTGAATCAGGTGCTGAACAATGCTCATGCAAAACTCCAGATGAAGAAGGTAGAGGCCGGCGCGCGTCTGCGCACGCGCCGCGCAGCAAAATCAGAAAGGTCAGTCGATCAGGTTCAGGGTTTCGCCGACAGCGTCGAACAGGCGGTCCAGTTCATGCGGCTGGGTGTTGAAGGTTGGGCCGAACTGCAAGGTGTCGCCACCAAAGCGTACATAGAAGCCCGCGCGCCACAGTTTCATCGCCGCTTCGTAAGGGCGAACAATGGCGTCACCGTCACGGGCGGCGATCTGGATCGCGCCAGCCAGGCCATAGTTACGGATATCGACGACGTTCTTGGTGCCCTTCACGCCGTGCAGCAGCTTTTCGAAGTGCGGTGCCAGCTCGGCGGAGGCCTGCACCAGGTTTTCCTTCTGCAGCAGGTCCAAGGCAGCGATACCTGCGGCACAGGCCACCGGGTGGGCCGAGTAGGTATAACCGTGCGGGAACTCCACGGCGTACTCTGGCGTTGGCTGGTCCATGAAGGTCTGGTAGATCTCGCTGCTGGCAATCACCGCGCCCATCGGAATGGCGCCGTTGGTCACCTGCTTGGCGATGCACATCAGGTCCGGGGTTACGCCGAAGGCCTGCGAGCCGGTCATGGCGCCCATGCGGCCGAAGCCGGTAATCACTTCGTCGAAGATCAGCAGAATGTTGTGCTGGGTGCAGATTTCACGCAGGCGCTTGAGGTAGCCCTTCGGCGGCGGCAGCACACCGGCGGAACCGGCCATGGGCTCGACGATCACCGCGGCGATATTGGACGCGTCGTGCAGCTCGATCAGTTTGAGCATTTCTTCGGCAAGGGCGATGCCACCCTCTTCGGGCATGCCTTTGGAGAACGCGTTCACCGGCAATACGGTATGAGGCAGGTGGTCGACATCCAGCAGTTGGCCGAACATCTTGCGGTTGCCATTGACCCCACCCAGGCTGGTGCCGGCGATGTTCACGCCGTGGTAGCCACGGGCACGGCCGATGATCTTGGTCTTGGTCGCCTGGCCTTTCAGGCGCCAGTAGGCCCGCACCATCTTCAGCGCCGTGTCGGCGCACTCGGAGCCCGAGTTGGTATAGAAGACGTGGTTCAGGTTACCTGGCACCAGGTCGGCGATCTTTTCCGCCAGCTGGAACGACAATGGGTGGCCGAACTGGAACGCCGGGGAGTAATCGAGCGTGCCCAACTGGCGGGTCACCGCGTCGGTGATTTCCTTGCGGGTGTGCCCGGCGCCGCAGGTCCACAGGCCGGAAAGCGCGTCAAAGATCCTGCGCCCCTGGTCATCGACCAGGTGGTTGCCATCGGCCGCCACGATCAGGCGCGGGTCCCGCTGGAAGTTGCGGTTGGCCGTGTACGGCATCCAGTGGGCGTCAAGCTTGAGCTGGCTGGCGATACCCACGGGGGCGGTTTCAGGCATGTTCATCGGTGGTTCCTCGAAAGACGATCAGGCAACGATGGATGTGGTTGCAGCTAAGTTGGCACGCGGATAGAGTCTGAAAAAGCCTACATTTCTAATCTTTACACAGGCCGCTACTAAACTAATGAGCCGACGCCCCGATCCACTTGCGCAGGTCAGCGACTTCGACATCCGCCTGCTGAAGATCTACCGCAGCGTAGTCGAATGCGGTGGTTTTTCGGCCGCCGAGAACGTGCTGGGCATCGGCCGCTCGGCCATCAGCCAGCAAATGAACGACCTCGAGCAACGCCTGGGGCTGCGCCTGTGCCAGCGCGGCCGCGCCGGTTTCTCGCTGACCGAGGAAGGCCGCGAGGTCTACCATTCAGCCCTGCAACTGCTCAGCGCACTGGAAAGCTTCCGTACCGAGGTCAATGGCCTGCACCAGCATCTGCGCGGCGAGCTGAACATCGGCCTGACCGATAACCTGGTCACCCTGCCGCACATGCGCATCACCCATGCCCTGGCCGAACTCAAGGACCGTGGCCCCGATGTGCGCATCCAGATCCGCATGATCGCGCCCAGCCAGGTCGAACACGGCGTGCTCGACGGCAGCCTGCATGTAGGCGTGGTGCCACAGACCAGCCCGCTTTCGGGCCTGGAATATCAACCGTTGTACAGCGAGCGTTCCTTGCTGTACTGCGCGGTCGGTCACCCACTGTTCTATGCCGACGACCAGCAGATCGACGACGAGCGCCTCAACAGCCAGGAAGCCATCACCCCCACGTTCCGCCTGCCGGCCGAAATCCAGGCGCATTACCAGGCGCTGCACTGCACGGCCAGTGCTTCGGACCGGGAGGGCATGGCGTTTCTCATCCTTACCGGGCGCTACATCGGTTACCTGCCCGACCACTACGCCACGTTCTGGGTCCAGCAGGGCCGCTTGCGGGCACTCAAACCGCGCGAGCGCTTCTACGACCTGAGCCTGAGCTGGGTGACACGCAAAGGCAGGCGACCCAACCTGGTCCTGGAAAGCTTTCTCGACAGCCTGGCTGCGACACGCTGATGCCTGTCTCTGCCGCAAACGCTTGTCACCTTGGCACAGGCAGGTAATCTTGTCCGATAGCCGCAGCCACTGACCCGTACGGAATCGTCCATGACCCTAGAAGTCCCTGCGCATCGCCTATCCGCCTCGGGCAAGCCCGCGGGCCGCATCCGCCAGAAGAACGAACAGGCCATTATCCAGGCCGCCGAAGACGAGTTTGCCCGCCATGGCTTCAAGGGCACCAGCATGAACACCATTGCGCTGAAGGCAGGCTTGCCCAAGGCCAACCTGCATTATTACTTTACCAACAAGCTGGGCCTCTACATTGCCGTGCTCAGCAACATCATCGAGCTGTGGGACAGCACCTTCAACGCCCTGAGCGTCGAGGACGACCCCGGTGCAGCACTGAGCCATTACATTCGCACCAAGATGGAGTTCTCGCGGCGCAACCCCCAGGCATCGCGTATTTTCGCCATGGAAGTGATCAGCGGCGGCACCTGCCTGACCGAGTACTTCAGTGCCGACTACCGCGAATGGTTCCGTGGCCGCGCCGCCGTATTCGAGGCGTGGATGGATGCCGGCAAGATGGACCGGGTAGACCCCGTGCATCTGATATTCCTGCTATGGGGCAGCACCCAGCACTATGCCGATTTCGCCACCCAGATCTGCCAGGTTACCGGCCGTAGCCGCCTGACCAAGCAAGACATGGAAGAAGCGAGCAACAACCTTATCCACATCATTCTCAAGGGCTGCGGCATCAAGCCGGCTGCCTGACCCACATTTATGCCCTCTACCCTGCTCGACCTCTGCGAATACCGCGAGGAAATCCGTAAAAGCCGCTTCATCACCCTGGCCGGGCCGATCACCAGTGCCGCCGAAGCGATGAGCTTCATCGAACGCCACAGCGACCTGGCCGCCACCCATAACTGCTGGGCCTGGAAGCTCGGCGCGCAGTACCGCAGCAGCGACGACGGCGAACCCGGTGGCACTGCCGGGCGGCCCATCCTGGCCGCGATCGAGGCGCAGGACTGCGATCAGGTCGTGGTCCTGGTGATTCGCTGGTACGGTGGTATCCAGCTGGGTACGGGCGGCCTGGCCAGGGCCTACGGTGGGGGCGCCAACAAATGCCTGCAACAGGCCCCCAAGCGGCTGCTGGTGCAGCGCAGCGAGTTCGCCTGCAGTTGCAGCTTCAGCGAACTGGCACTGGTAAAACTGCGCCTGGCCGAGGTCGATGGGCTGGTGCTCGACGAGCAGTTCACAGCCAATGGCGTGGACCTGTTGATCGCTCTGGGTGAAGCCCACCTCGCAGCGTTGCAGCAGCAACTGGCCGACCTTAGCCGCGGGCGTATACTGCTGCAAGCGCGCTGAATCTGCCCACAACTGCTGTGGGCGTGCCTGTGGATAAGCTTGGGGCATCATGCTGCAAGCCAGAGCAGGCATGGCCTGTAGCGCTTTGATCATTATTTGATCGGCACTATCGGCAGGCTCAAGGCATTGAATGAATTCAGGTTATCCCCAGCCTCACACCCGCCACAACCGGCAGGGTCAGCCCGTGTTTCACACATTAACTGTGGAGCAGCCTGTGGATAACCCGTGCGCCACCGTGCAAAGCCCCCAGCGGCACGGGGTTTACCGCTGCTGCACATTTTTTAACCACCTCCATCCGAAAAACCAACAAGGAGCGCCCCATGGCTGACGCAAAGCACGCACTTATCATCGGCGCCTCGCGCGGGCTCGGCCTGGGCCTGGTGCAACGCCTGCAGGAAGACGGCTGGAGCATTACCGCCACCGTCCGCAACCCTCAGCAGCCCGGAGCCCTGGCAGCTGTGCCTGGTGTGCACATCAAGCAACTGGAAATGAACGACACCGCCCAGCTCGATGGCCTGAAGCAACGCCTGCAAGGCCAGGTATTCGACCTGGTATTCGTCAACGCCGGGGTCATGGGCCCACTGCCGCAAGACCTTGAAAGCGTGCACAAAGACGCCATCGGCGACCTGTTCATGACCAATGCCGTGGCCCCGATTCGCGTCGCCCGCCGTCTGGTCGGCCAAGTTCGCAACGGCAGTGGCGTGCTGGCCTTCATGAGTTCGGTCCTGGGCAGCGTCACTGTCCCCGACGGCGGCGAACTCTGCTTGTACAAAGCCAGCAAGGCGGCGTTGAATTCGATGATCAACAGCTTCGTCGTCGAACAACAACGCCCCGACCTGTGCGTTCTGGCCATGCACCCTGGCTGGGTGAAGACCGACATGGGTGGCGAGCACGCAGAGATCGACGTGCTCACCAGCACCCGCGGCATGCTTGAACAAATCAAGGCGCAAAGCGGTACAGGCGGCCTGCGCTTCATCAATTACAAAGGCGAAACCCTGACCTGGTGATTCATCAGGTCGCAGCCCGGCCGGGCGCAATACCCGGCCAGCCCCTGTAGAATGCCGGCAACCGTACCTGATCGAGATATGCCCTTATGTATGACTGGTTGAACGCCCTGCCCAAGGCGGAGCTGCACCTGCACCTCGAAGGCTCGCTGGAGCCTGAGCTGCTGTTCGCCCTGGCCGAGCGCAACAAGATCGCCCTGCCATGGGCCGATGTGGAAACCCTGCGCGGGGCCTATGCCTTCAACAACCTCCAGGAGTTCCTGGACCTGTATTACCAGGGCGCCGATGTATTGCGCACAGAGCAGGACTTCTATGACCTGACCTGGGCCTACCTGCAGCGCTGCAAGGCGCAGAACGTGATCCATACCGAGCCGTTCTACGACCCGCAAACCCACACCGACCGGGGTATCCCCTTTGAAGTGGTGCTCAACGGTATCAACCAGGCGCTCAAGGATGGCCGCGAGCAGTTGGGCATCAGCAGTGGCCTTATCCTGAGCTTCCTGCGCCACCTGAGTGAAGAGGAGGCGCAAAAAACCCTCGACCAGGCGCTGCCCTTCCGCGATGCGTTCATTGCCGTTGGCCTGGACAGCTCGGAAATGGGCCACCCACCCAGCAAGTTCCAGCGTGTATTCGACCGCGCGCGGAGCGAAGGCCTGGTTGCCGTCGCCCACGCTGGCGAAGAAGGCCCGCCCGAGTACATCTGGGAGGCGCTGGACCTGCTGCAGATCAAGCGAATCGACCACGGCGTACGCGCCATCGAAGACGAGCGGCTGATGCAGCGCATCATCGACGAACAGATCCCGTTGACCGTGTGCCCGCTGTCCAACATCAAGCTCTGCGTGTTCGACCACATGAGCCAGCACAACATCCTCGACATGCTCGAGCGTGGCGTGAAAGTCACGGTGAACTCGGACGACCCGGCGTACTTCGGCGGCTACGTCACGGAAAACTTCCACGCCCTGCACACTCACCTGGGCATGACCGAAGACCAGGCCCGCCGCCTGGCCCAGAACAGCCTGGACGCCAGGCTTGCCTGACGCGCGGCTCAACCCACCTGCAAGGTGGCAACGCGGGCTATGCGGTTGATCTGCTGGATGCCCAGCGCCGAGATATGCAATGCCCGCGTGTCCTCGGCCTCGCGCATCCAGCCAGATTGCAGGAACAGCCTGAACAGGGCCTGGCCCAACACGCCCCCCAGGTGCGGCGCCTGGTCGTTCCACTCGGTACAGCGGCAGATCACGCAGCCGCGCTGCTGGTGCGGCGCCAAGGCATCGATGTACACCCCTACCAGGGCCAGCTGCGCCCGCCCTTCATCGCTGACCATCAACAGGCGGCCACTGCCTTCCAGCCAGCCCGCGACCACCATGCGGTGGTATAGCTCACTGGCCAGCTCGCCCCCCAGGTGATCCCCACAGCGACGCGCCCGGCGCAGCGACATGGGCAGCGGTGACATCGGCGCCTTGGCCCGCTCCCCCCTGGCGCTTTCCAGTTGCACGCTGGCCAGCGCCTCTACCGCCGCCCCGACCTGCGGGGTAGCCAGGCGAAAATAGCGTTTGCGGCCACGGGCTTCATGCCTCAGCAGCCCAGCCGATGACAGCAACGACAAGTGCGCGCAAGCCGACGACGAGGTCAGGCCGGTCATCATCGCAAGCTCGTTGGCCAGGCGCGGCGTACCGTCGATCAATGCCCACAACATGGCACTGCGCTTGGGGTCTGCCATCAGGCTGGCGATCTGGCTGATACTGCTGACTGCGTTCATGTCCCTGTAACTCCCTGCAAGTTCACTGTGTGGATGCGATGGCCAACCCTGGCAGGGAAGCACCTCTCGCTGGCACTGGCCTGGATCGCCAGTATAAGCCGCAGAAATGCCCAATCTGGCAGCCCCACACCGCCCAGTCCTCGTAAAAAAGCCACTGGGTATACCTACCCATTGCAAGGCGGGAACAGGACCGACGCGACCGGCGAAAACCCTGCGCGTAGGCGTTTTCGGCCCGTTGAGACAGGGGGCTTGTTAACTCAGCAGGAAAAAAACCTTCGGCACGTTCGGACGTAGCCGACAGCCAGGTACTACAAGTAGCGCAAACTAAAGCGAACGTTTCCCGGCCTTGCAGGCATTGCAGCGCAACCGGCAAACACACAATCAGGCACCGCCAGTCAGGACACTGACCCAGCGCATGGCAGACGAGAACAGCAGCGCTAAACTGATGCCGCTCCCTTCTGGAGGTAAGCCGCGATGAAAATTGTCGTCAGCGCTTCACGCCGAAACCCCGCCTGCCCCTGGCAGGTCCAGCTCGATCAGCATGTGGTCGGGTTCCGCAGCGAGGCCGAGGCACGGGCCTTTGTCGCCACGCTGGAAACCCGCCTGCGCGCCCCGCACCCGCTCAAGTGCGAACCCTGGCCTGCAAACGGCGGGTCAGTACCGCGGCACTGACTGCCAATACACCGCAAAGGCAGATCACCAGGGCCATCGGCACGGCACTGCCATCGTGCAGCAGCCCCACCAGCGCCGCTGCGCCCGCCGCCACGCTGAACTGGACACAGCCCATCAGCGCCGAGGCACTGCCGGCACGCGCGCCCTGGCCGCTCATGGCGCAAGCCGAGGCATTGGGGATGATGCAACCGAGGCTGGCAATGCAGATGAACAACGGCACCAGCAGCGGCCACAACGCGGTCGGCCGCAACGCCGCCACCCCGAGCAGCGCCAGCCCGGCCCCCAGGTACAGCCACACGGCACGGGCCAGCAGGAAGGCCGGCCCACGCTTGGCCAGCAAGCGGGCGTTCACCTGCGCCACCAGGATAAAGCCCGCTGCGTTGGCACCAAACAGCCAGCCATAGTGCTCGGCTGGCACGCCGTACAGCTTGATGAACACGAAAGGTGAACCGGCGATGTAGGCGAACATGCCGGCAATGGCGATACCGCCCGTCACCGCATGGCCGAGGAACACCCGGTCTGCCAGCAGGCGCAGGTACTGGCGCAAAGCGCCGGACAAGGGCTGGCGCGGCATGTCCTCAGGCATGCTCTCCGGCAACCCCAGGCTTACCGCCAACAGGCAAGCGGCACTGAACAGGCCCAGGGTAAGGAAAATCGATTGCCAGCCGGCCACATTCACCAGCACCCCACCCAGCATCGGCGCCAGGATCGGGGCCAGGCCCATGACCAGCATCAACTGCGAGAACACCTTGGCCGAGGCGACCGGGTCGCACTTGTCGCTGACGATGGCCCGCGACAGCACCATGCCCGCACAACCGCCAAGGGCCTGGACGAAGCGTGCCAGCACCAGGGTGTCGAGGTTGGGGGCATAGGCACAGGCCAGCGACGCCAGGGTGAACACGGTCACGCCAAACATCAGCGGTTTGCGCCGGCCAAAACGGTCAGCCACTGGGCCGTAAGCCAACTGGCCGATGGACAAGCCAAGGAAATAGGCGGCCAATGTGGCCTGGACGTGTTTTTCGTCGGTGGCGAACGCCTGCGCCATGGCCGGGAAGGCCGGCAGGTAGAAGTCGATCGCCAAGGGCCCGAACGCACTGAGTGCGCCCAGGATGAGCACCATTCGCAGGTTCATCAGGAATCCATAGCAGGCTAAGCAAGTAGATGATTCTACCTGCTGTCGCCCCTAGGAATGTGAAAACATTTGCAACAAACCTAGGCCCTGTCGCGATGGGCCGCACAGCGGCACCACCGTCAAAGCCTCAACCCAAAACCCGGGTCGACACCTGTTACCCCACCTCAGCCTGATACCCTTCCTCGCGGATGGCCGACAGAACCTGCTCCTGCACCAACTCACTCTGCACCCGCACCTGCTTGGCCGCCAGGTCGACTTCTACCTTGGCGGACGCATCCAGCTGCTGCACTGCCCGCGTCACGGCCTTTACACAGTGGCCACAGGTCATGCCTTGTACATTGAACACTTGCATAGGGTTGCCTCCTTCAGGTTTTCCACGAGTTTCAAGCTTGCCATCAGGGCAAGGTCAAGTGCCGTGTGGAACAGCTGGGGTGGAAATCCGCACGCGCGTCGGCCAAGCTGCGCCTTTGACGATCAGCCAAGCAGGAGATTTTTCATGTTCAGGGCAGCATTGGGCGTCGTCGGGTTGGTCAGCGCACTGGCTGTGGTGCCACCGGCCAGCGCAGAGGACAACTCGGCCTACAGCGTACTGATCATTTCCCGGGAGCGCCTGGAAGTGGCTACCAGCTGTGAAATCGGGGTGTACCTCAATGATCAGCTTTCCGGGCGGGTGTTTCAGGAGCAGTCCACCTCGTTCAACCTGCCGCCTGGCCCGGTCGATGTGCGCCTGCGCCGGTTGCCTGGGCAAACCCCGGGTTGCGCGCCAGGCATCGAGGACCAACGCAGCACACGTTTGAACCTGCAGGCGGGCCAGATCAACAAATATCGCATCACCATGGGTCGATATGGGCTGGAATTGAAGCGCGCCGATCTAGGCTATTGACCTTCCCCGCATGGCAAGGTTGATGCTGGAGCCCTGTCCAAGGAGGAGAGCCATGCCCGCATCCACCACCTATGACCTGCCGATCTCCGGCATGACCTGTGCCAGCTGTGCTGGCCGGGTCGAGCGCGCATTGCGCAAGGTCAGCGGCGCTGAACACGTCAGCGTCAACCTCACCACTGAAAAAGCCCGTGTCCAGGCCCCGGCCGACCGCCTGCCAGCCTTGGTCGATGCGGTACGCGAAGCCGGCTACGGCGTGCCCACGCGCACGCTGGAACTGCAGATCGGCGGCATGACCTGCGCCAGTTGCGTGGGCCGCGTGGAGCGGGCCCTTGGCAAAGTGCCCGGGGTGGAGCGGGTGAGTGTCAACCTGGCCAATGAACGTGCCCACCTTGAAGTGCTGGCCGCCCTCGATGACAACCTGCTGATCGAAACGGTACACAAGGCCGGCTACAGCGCCAGTGTGCCGCAAGCCGCCAAAGACGAGCAGGCCGCCGCCCAGCGCCGCCTGCGTAACGAACGCCTGGCAGTGGCAGCAGCATTGCTGCTGGCGCTGCCATTGGTGCTGCCCATGCTGGTACAGCCATTCGGCCTGCACTGGATGCTGCCCGCCTGGGCGCAATTCCTGCTGGCCACCCCTGTGCAGTTCATTCTCGGCGCCCGCTTTTATATCGCCGCCTGGAAAGCCGTGCGTGCCGGGGCCGGCAACATGGACCTGCTGGTTGCCCTGGGGACCAGCGCCGGTTACGGCCTGAGCCTCTACGAATGGGCCCAGGCCCCCGCCGGCATGGCCCCGCACCTGTACTTCGAGGCCTCGGCGGTGGTAATCGCCCTGGTGCTGCTGGGCAAGTACCTGGAAAGCCGTGCCAAACGCCAGACCGCCAGCGCCATTCGCGCGCTCGAGGCACTGCGCCCGGAGCGCGCAGTGCGCGTGGTTGGCGACCGGGAAGAAGATGTGGCGATCGCCCAGCTGCGCCTGGGCGACCTGGTGCTGGTCAAGCCCGGCGAGCGCTTTCCGGTCGATGGCGTGGTCGAGGATGGCAGCAGCCATGCCGATGAAGCCCTGATCAGCGGCGAGAGCCTGCCAGTGCCCAAACAACCCGGCGACAGCGTCACCGGTGGCGCCATCAATGGCGAAGGCCGGTTGCTGGTACGTACCGAAGCCCTGGGCACCGAGACCGTGCTGGCGCGCATCATCCGCCTGGTGGAAGACGCGCAGGCCGCCAAGGCGCCGATCCAGAAGCTGGTCGACCGGGTCAGCCAGGTATTCGTCCCCGCCGTGCTGGTACTGGCGCTGCTGACCCTGCTCGGCTGGTGGCTGGCTGGCGCGGCGCTGGAAACCGCCCTGATCAACGCCGTGGCCGTGCTGGTCATCGCCTGCCCTTGCGCCCTTGGCCTGGCCACACCCGCAGCGATCATGGCCGGTACCGGCGTCGCCGCCCGCCACGGCATCCTCATCAAGGATGCTGAGGCGCTGGAGCGCGCGCATGCGGTGAACCGTGTGGTGTTCGACAAGACCGGTACCCTGACCTCGGGCAGCCCGCGGGTAGTCCACAGCAAGGCCCTGGTCGGCGACAGCGCCAGCCTGCATCGCCTGGCCGGCGCCCTGCAACGGGGGAGTGAACACCCGTTGGCCAAGGCGGTGCTGCAGGCCTGCACCGAGCAAGGCCTGCAGGTACCCAGCGTCAGCGACAGCCAGTCGCTCACCGGGCGCGGCATTGCCGGGCGTGTCGAAGGCCGTGAGCTGGCACTGGGCAACCGCCGCCTGCTCGATGAAAGCGGGCTGCAGCCCGGCGGCCTGGCCGACAAGGCACGCACCTGGGAAGCCGAGGGGCGTACCCTGTCGTGGCTGATCGAACGCGGTCAGCAAACTCAGGTGCTGGGCCTGTTCGCCTTTGGTGACAGCCTCAAGCCCGGGGCCGCCGAGGCCATCGACACCCTGCATGCGCAGCACATCAGCAGCCATCTGCTGACTGGCGATAACCGGGGTAGCGCCAAAGTGGTCGCCGAAGCCTTGGGCATCGACGATGTGCACGCCGAAGTGCTGCCGGCCGACAAGGCCGCAACTGTGGCGGCCCTCAAGCAGGCTGGCGTGGTCGCCATGGTCGGCGACGGCATAAACGACGCGCCGGCGTTGGCCGCCGCCGACATCGGCATCGCCATGGGGGGTGGCACCGACGTGGCGATGCAGGCAGCCGGCATCACCTTGATGCGCGGCGACCCGCGGCTGGTGCCCGCTGCCCTGGAAATCAGCCGCAAGACCTACGCCAAGATCCGCCAGAACCTGTTCTGGGCATTCATCTACAACCTGATCGGTATCCCGCTGGCTGCACTGGGCTACCTCAACCCGGTACTGGCGGGCGCCGCCATGGCCTTGTCCAGCGTCAGCGTGGTCAGCAACGCGCTGTGGCTAAAGGCCTGGAAACCCGCCCGCGCCCCCCAGGAGGCAAAATGAACATTGGCCAGGCCGCCCGCCGCAGCGGGCTCAGCACCAAGATGATCCGTTACTACGAGTCCATCGGCCTGCTCAAGCCGGCCACGCGCAGCGACAATGGCTACCGCCTGTACCGGGACGAGGACTTGCACAGCCTAGCGTTCATCAAGCGCTCCCGCGACCTGGGGTTTTCCCTGGAAGAAGTGGGCAAGCTGCTGACGCTGTGGCAAGACCGCCAGCGGGCCAGCGCCGATGTGAAGGCCTTGGCGATGCAGCATATCGATGAACTGAACCGGCGCATCGAGGAACTGGTCAGCCTGCGCAACACCCTTGGCGAGCTGGTATCCCACTGCCAGGGGGACGACCGCCCGGACTGCCCGATCCTCAGCGACCTGGCCAATGGCACTGCTGGCAACTGCTGCCACTAGCGTTTGGTATGCCAAAAGCGTCCATACACGACCGAATAGTCACCAATCACGACTTTATCCAATAAATACGGGCGCTTCGGCTACATAAAACCCGGCTGCTGCCGATGCACTGGTTACCTGCCTCGTGTATCGACTACAACAATTCCGGGAGCGTCGATGAGCATCAAACAGAAACTGACCTGGGCATTCGCGGTCATCGCCGGTTTGCCCATCGTGCTGGTGGCCACCCTGGTGGTCCTTAACCTGCGTGGCGAAGCCCGCGATGGATTCCTTGACGGCAGCAGCCGGGAAATCCGCCAGGTCAGCAACGCGATGAACATCTTCTTCCAGGGCATCAACCAGAACGTCGAGTACCTGGCCGCGCAACCGATGGTGGCCGCCACAGGCAGCAACCTGAACAAGTTCCTGAGTGCCAACCCGTCCTACGAGCTGGGCGATCAGGACAAGCAAGTGCTGGACTTCTTCACCCGCCTGGCAGATTCGCACCCCAACTATGCCTACGTGTCCTACGGCGTCAATGACGGCGGTTACATCGGCTGGCCAGCCGGGCAGAAGTTCGTCAACTACGACCCACGCACACGGCCGTGGTACCAATTGGCCATGGCCAACCCGGGCAAGACCGTGCGCACCGGCGCCTATTACTGGGCTGCCGATGACGCGGTGCTCATCAGTACCGTGCGCACGGTAGCCAACCAGTTGGGCAACCCCGGCGGTGTGGTCAACATCGACGTTTCGCTCAAAGGCCTGACCGAGATCGTCAAGCAGATCAAGCTGGGCGAGAGCGGCTTCCTGATGCTGGTGGAAAGCAATGGCAACGTGATGGTCGACCCACGCGACGCCAGCCACAACTTCAAGCAACTGGCCAGTTTTGGCGACGGCTATGCCGAGTTGGCCAAGGCCGGCAAGGGCCTGGTCGAAGTCGAGCTCAATGGTGTGCGCTACATGGCCAACGTCTACCCCGACGAGCGCCTGGGCTGGACCTTCATCGGCCTGATCGAGCAAGGCGAAGTGATGCAGACCACTACCCGCCTGACCTGGCTGATCGGCGTGGTCGCCTTGGTCCTGGCCGCCCTGTTCGCCGTGGTCGGCGCCGCCTTCGCCAAACTGATCGTGCGCCCGATCAACAGCGTCACCAACGGGCTGGAAGACATTGCCCAGGGTGAGGGCGACCTGACCCGCAGCCTGGAAATTCGAGGCCGCGACGAAACCGCCCAGCTGGCCAACTGGTTCAACCAGTTCCTCGGTGCCATTCGCAGCCTGATCCAGCATATCGGTGCGGCGGCCAGCAAGATCCTCAGCACCTCGCACAGCTCGACCCAGGTGTCCAGCAACATGGCCGAAGCGGCCGGCCGCCAGCGCGAGGCCGTGGACATGGTGTCCACCGCCTTCCACGAGATGGTTGCCACCGCCAACGAAGTGGCGCGCTCGTGCAGCCAGGCGGCCCAGTCTGCGGACAGCGGCCAGCAACAGGCCCGTGAAGGTCAGCAGCAGATCGATGCGGCGGTCCACAGCGTTGACCGCCTGAGCCAGGAAATCGAGCAGTCGGCGCAGTCGATCCAGCAACTGGAGCGTGACAGCAATGCCATCCAGTCGATCCTCGGCACCATTCGCTCGATTGCCGAGCAGACCAACCTGCTGGCCCTGAACGCCGCCATCGAGGCCGCGCGGGCCGGCGAGCAAGGCCGTGGCTTTGCCGTGGTAGCCGATGAAGTGCGGGCGCTGGCCAAGCGCACGGCCGACTCCACCGCAGAAATCGACGGTTTGCTGGGCAACCTGGCCAACCGCACCTCCGAGGTGGCTGCACAGATGCACGCCAGCCTGGAAGTTTCGCAGCAGTCGGTCAGCCGTATCGGCCTGGCCCGCGACAGTTTCGGGCAGATCCGCGAGTCGGTGGACGTGATCCGTGACATGAACACGCAGATTGCAACCGCAGCCGAGGAACAGCACCAGGTAGCCGAAGATATCAACCGCCACATCAGCCAGATTCATGGGGATGCGCAGTTGGTGGCCGAGTTGGCCCAGGCAGCACGCCAGGATTCGGAAAGCCTGGCCGGGTTGTCCAATGAACTGGACGTACTGGTGCGCAGGTTCCGCACCTGACAAGGCGCCGGTGCAGGCCGCCCCGTACCGGGGCGGCTTCAGCTACACATAGGCCAGCACCGGCAACCCCTGGTCAGAGCCTCAACTCCCCCGGCGTTGCCCCAAACAGCTGCTTGAACGCCGCAATGTACGCGGATGTGGAATCATACCCACAACCCAGCGCCGCCTCGGTCACGCTCTCCCCCGCCTCCAGCAAGGCCAGCGACGACAGCAAGCGCATGCGCTGGCGCCAGTTGCGAAAGCTCAAGCCGGTTTCACGCTGGAACAGGCGCATCAGCGTTTTTTCGGAACACCCCAGTTGCCGCGCCCATTGCTGCAAGGTCTGCGCCTGGTCCGGCGCTGCGATCAAGCCATTGCACAGCGCCAGCAAACCTGGGTGGCGCGGCAACGGCAAGGAAAAGCCGACTTCCGGCAGGGTTCGTAACTGGTCGAGCAGCACCGCCACCAGCCGCGCATGCGCACTATCGCCCTCAGGGTAATCGGCTGGGTACAGGCAGAACTGCTTGATCAACTCACGCGCCAGCGGCGTCACCTCCAATACCCGACACTGCGGGGCAGCCCAGGGGCAGGCGTCCCGGCGTACATACAGGCTGCGCATTTCGGCCTGCATCGAGGTCACCACCGCATGCTCGGCGTCAGCCGGGATCCACACCCCCCACTGCGGTGGCGCAAAGTAGCTGCCTGCGTCGGTGTAAACACCGAGCACGCCGCTGATAGCGTAGGAAAACTGTACCCAGTCGTGCTGGTGGCGTGTGGTCCAGGAGCCGGCGCCCAGGCTTTCGGCACGTGCGTACAGTGGCCTGGGCAACTGCTTGAGTTCAGGAATGGGACGGGGCTGTCCGATGATCGGCATGGCGGCTTCTGTTAGTGCTGACCAGACAAGCCTAACAGTTACGGTCGACGCCTGCGGGATATCTGCCGCCTGCTTCGCGGGCATGCCTGCCAAACAGACGGCGGTTCTTCACCGCTCGACGATGACCGTGACCCCTTGCCCGCCCGCCGCACAAATGGAAATCAAGCCGCGCCCCTTCCCTGCCGTTGCCAGCAATTTCGCCAGGTTGGCCAGTATTCGCCCGCCGGTCGCGGCAAACGGGTGCCCGGCAGCCAGCGAACTGCCCTTGACGTTGAGCTTGCTGCGGTCGATGGCCCCCAACGGCGCATCCAGCCCCAGCCGCTCACGGCAGTACCCAGCGTCTTCCCAGGCCTTGAGCGTACACAACACCTGGGCCGCAAAGGCTTCGTGGATTTCGTAGTAGTCAAAGTCCTGCAAGGTCAGGCCGTTGCGGGCCAGCAAGCGTGGCACTGCATACGCCGGTGCCATCAGCAGCCCCTCGCGGCCAGTGACGAAGTCCACTGCTGCGGTTTCACCATCGACCAGGTAGGCCAGCACCGGTAACCCCTGTTGCGCGGCCCACTCTTCACTGGCCAGCAGCACCAGCGACGCACCATCGGTCAAGGGCGTGGAATTGCCTGCCGTCAACGTACCCTGGCCACTGCGGTCGAAGGCTGGCTTGAGCTTGGCCAACTGCTCCAGTGTCAGGTCCGCGCGCAGGTTGTTGTCGCGCATCAGCGACAGAAATGGTGTCAGCAGGTCATCGTGCCAACCTTCGGCATAGGCAGCCGCCAGCCGCTGGTGGCTGAGCAACGCCAACTCGTCCTGGGCGGCACGGTCAATCTTCCAGGCCTGGGCCATGCGTTCGCAATGCTCGCCCATCGACAACCCGGTGCGCGGCTCGCCGTTGCGTGGCAACTCAGGGCGCAGATGGTGCGGGCGCAACTGCAGAAAAGGCTTGAGCCGTTCGCCCAGGTTTTTGCCACGGTTGGCCTGCAGCAGGATATGACGCAGGCCTTCGCTGACCGCAATCGGCGCTTCCGACGTGGTGTCCACGCCACCGGCGATGCCGCTGTCGATCTGCCCCAGCGCAATCTTGTTGGCCACCAGCAGCGCCGCCTCCAGGCCGGTGCCGCAAGCTTGCTGCAGGTCGTAGGCAGGGGTTTGCGGCGAAAGCCGCGAGCCCAGCACACATTCGCGGGTCAGGTTCATGTCGCGCGACTGCTTGAGCACCGCGCCAGCGACCACCTCACCCAAGCGCAGCCCATGCAGGCGATAGCGCTCGATCAGCCCTTCGAGGGCCGCGGTCAGCATCGCCTGGTTGCTGGCGGTGGCGTAGGCCCCATTGGAGCGGGCAAAGGGAATTCGGTTGCCGCCCAAGATCGCGACCCGGCGAAGTGAACGCATATGCCTGTTCCTCCTGAAACAAATTGAACCGTACTGCCTGGGTGTTCTTACCCATGGTCGAACGACCATGCCACAAACTTGGTCCACACTTTCAAGCTTGCCTTTGCGGAGACCTACTCATGAGCGATCGCTACCTCGGTTTTGCCAACTCCAACCTTGGCCGCCGCCTGGTGGATGCCCTGGGCCTGCCACGCCCTGCGCCTCTGGAGCGCTGGCAGGCTGGCCGCCTGCGCCCGGTGGAGGGGGCGCTGGTGTTGGGCGGCGGCCCCCTGGCAGGCCAGGTCGAAGCCTTCGCCGCGCGCCTTACCGATAACGTATACCGTTTCAATGCCGACCACCTGCAGGGCGAGCCTTGGGTCGCTGGCCTGGGGCCTAAAATCAAAGCCGTGGTGTTCGACGCCAGTCACTTGTCCGACAGCGATGAGCTGAAGCAGTTGCGCGAATTTTTCCAGCCGCTGCTGCGCAGCCTGGGCCCGTGCGCCCACGTCGTGCTGCTGGGCCGGCCACCGGAAAGCCTCGACAACCCGCAGGCCAGTATCGCCCAGCGCGCCCTGGAGGGCTTCAGCCGCTCGCTGGCCAAGGAACTGCGCAATGGCGCAACCGCTCAGTTGCTGTACGTCGGCCCCGGCGCTGAAGACCAACTGGAAGGTGCCTTGCGCTTCTTCCTCTCGCCCAAGAGCGCGTTCATCTCCGGCCAGGTGCTGCGCCTTGGAGCCTGCGCCAGCCAGGTCGAGGACTGGACCCGCCCGTTGGCTGGCCGCCGTGCACTGGTTACCGGCGCCGCGCGCGGAATCGGCGCGGCCATCGCGCAAACCTTGGCACGTGACGGTGCCGACGTTCTGCTGCTGGATGTGCCACAGGCCAGCCGAGAACTCGATGCGCTCGCTGCCCGGCTTGGCGGCAAGGCCCTGGCGCTGGACATCTGCGCCAGCGATGCCGCCTCACAACTGCTGGCTGCCCTGCCCGACGCCATAGACATCGTTGTGCACAATGCTGGCATCACGCGCGACAAGACCCTGGCCAACATGACCCCGGACTATTGGGACGCCGTGCTCGCGGTCAACCTGCAGGCGCCACAGGTGCTGACCCAGGCGCTGTTTGACGGTGGCGCGTTGGGTGAACATGCGCGCATAACCTTGCTAGCCTCGGTCAGCGGCATTGCCGGCAACCGCGGCCAGGCCAACTATGCCGCCAGCAAGGCCGGGCTGATCGGCCTGGCCCAGGCCTGGGCGCCGAGGCTCGCCGAGCGGGGCGCGAGCATCAACGCCGTAGCCCCCGGCTTCATCGAAACCCACATGACCGCAACCATGCCCATGGGCCTGCGCGAAGCCGGGCGACGCTTGAGTTCGCTGGGCCAGGGCGGTCGCCCGCAGGACGTGGCCGAGGCCATTGCCTGGCTCAGCCAGCCGGGCTCGGGGGCGGTCAACGGCCAGGTGCTGCGTGTTTGCGGCCAGGCACTGATGGGGGCCTGACCATGAGCCGACAATGGCACGACCTGCATAGCCCGGCTGCCCGCCCCAGCCTGTACCTGCGTGCCGCCAGCAAGCGCACGATCAGCGGTGAGCACCTGCCCGACGATGGCCTGCGCTGTTTCATCCAGGTTGAGCCGGCCAACCTGGACGCCTATCGGCGGCTTTGCCACTTCCCCGACGATGGCCGCCTGCCGGCTACTTATCCACACATCATGGCTTTTGCGCTGCAATTGCAGCTGATGACCGCCCGTGACTTTCCCTTCCCGCTGCTGGGGCTGGTGCACCTGCAAAATCGCATCGAAGTGCTGCGGCCACTGGGCGCTATCGAAGGGCTGCGCTTTGCGGTGTATGCGCACAACCTGCAGGCGCATGACAAAGGTGGCACCTTCGACCTGGTGACCGAAGCCGAAGATGGCATCGGCGTGCTCTGGCGTGAAACAAGCCGCATGCTGGTACGTGGGCTGAAGCTGGATGGCCAGGCCGGCGGGCGTGCCGACGACGAACCGCCCTGCTTGCCCGAGGCCACCCGCTGGTATGCCGACAGTGACATCGGTCGGCGTTATGCCAAGGTGTGCGGGGACTACAACCCTATCCACCTGAGTGCGGTGAGTGCACGGTTGTTCGGCTTTCCCACGGCCATTGCCCATGGCATGTGGACAAAGGCCATGGCACTGGCCGCATTGCGCGGGCACCTGCCGCACAGCGGCTATGCCTTTGAGGTGGCTTTCCGCAAGCCGGTCAGGTTGCCCTCCGAAGTGGTGCTCAGTGCCAGCGAGGCGTGGCCTGCAGGGGTGCTGCGGCTGGATGGGCATGGGGGCATACTGCATATGCTCGGCCGCTGGGATCAGCTCTAGAGCTCATTGCCGGGCCCAGGGGCCGCAACGCGGCGGCCCCTTGCTTTGCATCGGGCCAGGGCAGAAGCTATGCAGCATTTGGAGAAACCCGATGAACCTGCAAGAGCTTACCCAACGCCTGCACCAGATCCGTGACAACAACGACTGGCGTGGCTTTCACAGCCCGAAGAACCTGGCCATGGCCGCCAGCGTCGAAATGGCCGAGCTGGTCGAGATTTTCCAGTGGCTGAGCGAAGACGAATCGCGCCAGCTGCCTGCCGACAAATTGGCCCACGCCGGGCAGGAAGTCGGTGACGTGGTGCTCTACCTGCTGCTGTTGTGCAGTGAGCTGGGCCTGGACATGGACCAGGTGGTGCGAGCCAAGCTGGCCGACAGCGAGAGGCGTTTCGCTCGATGAACGACCGTCATTTCGATGAACTGGCCACCCGCTTCGCGGAAAAGATCTACGGCGGCGCCAAGGGCGCGATCCGCCTGGCCGTCTTGCAGGCCGACCTGGCCGAGGCGCTGCCTGATCGCCCGTTGCGTGTTCTGGATATCGGCGCCGGCCTGGGTCACATGGCCTTGTGGCTGGCCGAACGTGGCCACCAGGTGACCCTGGCAGAACCGGCTGCACCCATGCTCGACGGCGCCCGGGCCCGTTTTGCCGAAGCCGGCCAGACGGCCACCTTCGTCCAGGCCCCCTGGCAAGACCTGCTCGGCCAATTGAACGAGCCCTACGACCTGGTGCTGTGCCACGCTGTGCTGGAATGGCTGGCCGAACCCGAGAGCATCCTGCCCGTGCTGCACCAGCTCACCGCCACGGGTGGCTGGTTGTCGCTGGCGTTCTACAACCGCGACGCCCTGGTCTACCGCAACTTGCTCAAAGGCCATTTCCGCAAGCTGCGCAGCAACCGTCTGGAAGGTGAAAAGCAGAGCCTGACGCCACAGAAACCGCTTGATCCACGCGAGCTCAAGGCGCACCTTGAACCCTTGTGGCAGGTGCAAAGTGAAAGCGGTGTGCGGGTGTTCCACGACTACATGCCCAAAGAGTTCCAGGCCAAGGCCGAACTGCTCGACCTGCTGGAGATGGAGCTGGCGTACCGCCGCCACCCTGGGTTCGCCCGGCTCGGGCGCTATCTGCACTGGGTTTGCCGCCCTCGCTGAGCGGCCTGCCGGGAGGAATACATGCCATACCGTCTGTTGTACCTGGCCCTGCTGCCGCTGGCCCTGGCTGGCTGCCAGAGCCCCAATCCGTATGTTGCCAGCAGCCGGCCGTTGCCCCCGGCGCCGGCCCAGGCGGCCGCTACCTTCGATGCCAGCGCCTACCCGGCACCGGCACGCGATTACGGGCGCTACCGCAGTTGGAACTGGCGTAACGGCCGGTTGCCCAGTGGCTCGGCGGGGGCCGACCCGGCGCCCCTGGCCGATGCCGTTGGTGGTGCCCTCGACCAGCATGGCCTGCGCCCGGCGCGGGGCGGCCCCGGCGACTTGCTGGTAAGCGCCGACATGCGCCTGGAAAGGCGCTTGCGGCAAGTGCGCGATTACGACACCTATGACCCTTACCCCTACGGCAGCGTGGGCTATGGCGGTTACCGCCATGGCTACGGCGGCTATGCCAGCGTGCCAGTGGTGCGGACCTACGAGGTGCAGGTGATGGTGGTGCGCATCGACCTCTACGACGCCCGTACCGGCCAACCGGTATGGAGCGCCAGCGCCGAAAGCGGCAGCGACAAGGACTCGCCACGCGAACGCGAAAACGCCGTGCGCGATGCTGTGCACAAGGCGCTCAGCGGCTATCCTCCCAGTTAATAGCCAACGGAGAACCATCATGTTGCGCCGCCTCGTTCTACTGTCATTCGCGCTGGTATTGTCAGCCTGCTCGAGCACTAACGTTCAGCAGGATTTCGATGCCAGCCGCGACTTTGCCGCCTACCGCAGCTGGGCATGGCAGGAGCCAGGTTTGCAGTACCGCCCGGATGACCCTCGCATCAAGAGCGACCTGACCGAGCAGCGCATTCGTACGGCAGTGGCCGAGCAGCTCGACCAGCGCGGCCTGCGCCCGGTCCAAGGCGGCGCGCGGCCAGACCTGACCGTACGCACCTACCTGATCGTCGAGCAGCGCCAGCAACAGATCACCACCAATTACGGCGGGGGCTGGGGTGGTTATTGGGGCGGGTACTGGGGTGGCCCCATGTACAACGAAACCCGCAGCGTCGATTACAAGGTGGCCACCATTCAGGTCGACCTTTTCGATGGCCGTGACGGCAAGCTGGTCTGGCGCGGCAGTGCCGAGCAGATCATGAACAACTACCCACCGGGCCCTGAAGAGCGTAACAGCGCCATTCAAGACACCGTGGCCAAGGTGATGGGCAATTACCCGCCGGGTAGCCGGAAATAACCTCCGAAAGCAGCCAGGGGCTCAAGCGCAGCCCCCGGTGACAGCTACGACAAAATCCGTTCCGACTACGCCTTTTTCGGTTGCAAGGCCTACTCGTGCGCACGTTCCGGTCTATCTTCAGTCAAGGAAACCTGACTGACCGGGTAGAAGTGTTCAACTTTTAGGAAGGGCGACCTGCCAATGCAAAGCATTGTTCTGCTGCTGTGGCTTGCCTTGTGCTCCGAACAGGATGTGCGTCAACGCCAGATCTCCAACCTGCTCACCCTGGGTGTGGCCAGCTGTGCCCTGCTCTGGCTGTTCGCCACTGGCCATAGCTGGATGGGGGCCGATGCCAGCGATGCCGGATGGGCGCTGGCCATCGTCATGCTGTTGACCCTGCCCGGCTATATGTACGGCCACTTCGGCGCCGATGATGTCAAGCTGATGGGCGCCCTGGCCTTGGCCAGCGGCACGCAATACGTGCTTGGCACGTTCATTGGCGCTGGGGTCAGCGTGCTGGTCTGGCTGCTGGCCCGTCGGCGTCTATGGCTGCTGCTCAACCCCAAGATCAAGAAGCGCCTGCAAGCCCTGACCGAGGAAATGGGCGACAAGCAGGCGTTCGTCCCCTATGTGCTCACCGGCTTTCTGCTGACAGCCGTATGGATCCAATAGCGATGCCTGTGGTCGGACAATGTGTACAGGTTTTGTACAGAATCGCCGTGTGCGACTACTTTTTACATTGCCAGAGCGTCTGGCCCGGGAGCAGGGCCGTATACGAACAGGGAGTTGATCGTGTCCAGACCAGTGAGTGAAGTGAAGGTATTGGTGGTCGACGACCAACCGGTCATTGTCGAGCAGCTATGTGAATACCTTGAAACCGCGGGTTACACCTGCGTACCCGCCTATTCCACCGACGAAGCCATAGAGCGGTATACGTCGGACCCCGCAGTTGGCCTCATCATCTGCGACCTCGAAATGCCCGAACGGGACGGCATCGAGCTGGTGCGCGCCTTGAAGGAGATCGACGGCAGCCAACGCATGTTCGAGGCCATCATGCTGACCGGCCGGGGGGAAAAACAGGACGTGATCCGCGCCCTGCGCGCAGGTTTTGCCGACTATTACCAGAAACCCATGGACCTTGAGGAACTGCTCGAAGGTGTGCGCCAGCAGGAGCAGGCCTTGCTCGAGCGCCAGCGCAACCTCCGCAACCTGGGCGGCTTGAACCAGCGTTTGCAAGACTTGGCCGAGTCTGTGGACGAGCTCTATCAGGAGCTGGAGAAAGCCCGCGGCCAAGGCGCCCACCGGCGTGCCACGGATGGCGAAGAGAGCGAGAGCGAGCTACCCGCAGCGTTCGAGAAACTGTCGCCCCGCCAGTTGGAGGTCGCGCGGCTGGTGAGCAAGGGCAAGACCAATTACCAGATTGCCTGTGAACTGGGGATCACCGAGAACACGGTCAAACTGTACGTGTCGCAGGTGCTGCGGTTGACACATATGCATAACCGTACCCAATTGGCGCTGGCGCTGACGCCCAGCTCATCGCCAGTGCATCAACGCTTCACTACCCACTGAGCGGCGGCCTGTTGTACCCGGGGCGTATTACCGCTCCACATTGCGCTCGGGCACCTACTCACTGACCTGAAACGCCACCCGGGCAGTCTCACCGCTTTCATCCAGGGCGCTGAGTTCGGCCTGGCCAACCTGGGGCAAACGCAGCAGCAGGCTGTCCTGCCCCTGGGTCTCCCCCAGCGGCTGGCCATTGAGGAACCACCAACGCCGGCCGCCGCCCCCCAGGGCCGAAACATGCAACTGCAAAGGCTCGCTGCTGGTGGCCGGCCGCCGCAGATTGTCGCCCGGGCGCACCCCCACGATCGACAGCGGTGGTGCGCTGGCCGGTACCTGTGGCGGGCAGTTTGGGTCGATGGCCGGCAACCGTGCGGCACGCCGCTCCATCCGCGGTAGCCAAGGCTCCAGCGGTGCCGGCCACAGGGCAATATCGCGGGCCGTGGCGCCTGGGCAACTCCCATCCACACGCAAGCCATGCGGGTTGACCCACACCGTCTCGCGCAAGCCCAGGCCCAGCGGCTGGTCGGCGGCCTGCAAGGTTGGCGGCGTGGTGCCGTCCAAGGTCCAGGCAAACCGCTGGCGCCGGCAGTTAGTGTCCTGCCTGGCCATGGGCTGGCCAAGCGGCCAACAGATCGCGGCCACGCCGACACTGGCGGGCACCGGCAAGACTGGCACGCTGATACCCCGCTGGCTGTCGCGATTGCTCAACAGGTCGTGCACCTGCAACATCAGGGGGGCGGCCGATGCCAGGCCGAACTGCCCGGCTACCGGCGTACCGTCTGGGCGACCGATCCACACACCAATCAAGTAGCGCGGGCCCACGCCAATCGACCAGGCATCGCGAAAGCCATAGCTGGTGCCGGTCTTCCAGGCCAGTTGCGGGCGCTGCACCAGTTCGGCATGCGGGTCGCGGTCGGGGCGTGCCTGGCCGCTGAGAATACGCCGGACGATCCACGCTGCACCCGGCGACAACAGACGCCGCTCGACCAGCGGGTCCTGCGGCTGCAGGCGGACCTGCGCGGTGTTGCCGCCCCGGGCAAACGCGGCGTAGCCGCCAACCAGGTCTTCCAGGCGGCTGCCGGCGCCGCCCAGGATCAGCGACAGGTTGGGCTCTGCCAAAGGCGGCAGTGCCAGTGGCATACCCGCCATCCGCAGTTGCGCGGCAAAGCGCTTGGGGCCGTAGGCTTCCAGCAGCTGCACTGCCGGCAGGTTCAGCGACAGCGCCAACGCCGAGCTGGCCGACACCGGGCCGCTGAAACCCATGGAGAAATTGCCGGGCCGGTAGTCGCCGTAGCGTCGCGGTACATCCTGCAGCAGCGATTCGGAATGGATCAGGCCGTCGTCCAATGCCATGCCGTACAGGAAAGGCTTGAGCGTAGAGCCGGGCGAGCGCAGCGAACGCACCATGTCGACATGGCCAAAGCGGCGCTCGTCGGCCAGGTCGATCGACCCCAGGTAGGCACGCACGGCCATGGTCTGTGCTTCGACCACCAGAATGGCGGCAGACGTGCGCTCTGGCAGCCGTGCGCGCCAGCCCAGCAGCAAGTCTTCGAGGCGCCGTTGCAAGGCGGCATCGAGCGTGGTGCGGATCAGCGGTGGGCTGTTGGCGCTGTTCAAGCGCCGCGCCAGCAATGGCGCCAGCGCTGGCTCTTGCCGTGGGGCCAGCACCAGCGGTTCTTCGGCCGCTTCACGAATTTGCCGTGCCGGCCACACCTGATACTCCGCCAGGCGCTGCAGTACCTTGTCGCGTGCGCGCTGTGCCCGCTCGGGGTGGCGGTCGGGGCGCAGGCGGCTGGGTGCCTGCGGCAACACCGCCAGCAACGCGGCTTCGGCCGGGGTCAGGTGCCGCGGCGACTTGCCCAGGTAGGCCCAACTGGCTGCGGCCACCCCCTGCAAGGTACCGCCGAACGGCGCGCGGTTCAGGTAGATTTGCAGGATCTCGCGCTTGGACAGGTGCCATTCCAGTTGCAACGTGCGCCACAGCTGGCGCAGTTTGCCAGCCAGGGTGCGGTCGTGCGGGTCGAGCAGGCGGGCCACCTGCATCGACAGCGTGCTGCCGCCCGACACCACTCGCCCACCGCGCAGGTTCAGCCAGGCAGCACGGGCCAGCGCCAGCGGGTTGAACCCGGGGTGGTGATAGAACCAGCGGTCTTCGTAGGTCAACAACGCCTGCAGATACAGCGGTGAAACCTCATCAGGGCTGACCGGGTAACGCCACACGCCATCAGTATCGGCAAACCGCCATAACGGTGTGCCATCCTCGGCCAGCACTACCCGCGCCAGGTCGTCACCCGGCATGGGCAGGGGCCAGATGCGGTCTGCCAGCCACAACAGGCCAGCCAGCAACAGCAGGCCGATCAGCACGGCGCGCAACAACCTGCCCGCACGGCTGCGTGGCCGCGCTAAGCTTGGCATCGGGAACCGACCTGGCCAGGTGATGGCCAAAGGCTTTGGGACGGCAAACTCGCCGACTCGTTCATCAGGAAGCAACTATGCATGTAGAAGGTTTTTTCGAGTGGCTGGGCCAGGCACTGGGATCGTTGATTCGCTTCATCGTCGACGCATTGAGCGGGCTGTTCAACCTGCTGGCCAATGCCGGTGGCAATTTCATCGACGGCCTGGCGCGCACCTTGGGCATGGACACCTCGCTGGTCAGCATCCTGGCCCTGATCATCGGCCTGATGCTGCTGTACTCGGCCATCCGCGCATTCATGCGTGCGTCGATCATCCTTGGGATCATCTGGCTGGTGCTGGGGTTGTGGGTCATGAGCTGGGTGATCCACTGAGCCATCCCGGGGGCCACCCGGGAAACCGCACGGCGGCCCGATCGCCAGCAAGCCGGCTGCCACGGTGACCGCAGCGGCATCGAAGCCAGGTGCAGCACCTGGCTTGCCAGCATGAGGCCGGTAACAGCAGCACAAGCCTAGCGGGCTTTTACCGTCATCTCGCCTTGCCCATCACCCACCGCCTGCAGGTTCGGCCGATACATCGACTCAACCTGCGGCGGCGGTACGCGGTAGGTGCCCGGGGTCACCGCCCGCGCCAGGTACAACAGGTGCGTGGTGCCATAACCGTCGAGCTTGAGCGCCGCCACATAACGGTCATCACGGTACTCCTGATGCACCACGCTGGCGTTCTGCATCGATTCGCGCCATTCCTTCACCGCAGTGCTGGCGTTGTCCAGGCTGGCGGCACTTTGCGCCAGGTTCTGGTTCTCCAGCTCCAGGCCAGCCGGCAGCAGGTCCACTACCAGCGCATCGGGCACGCGGTCCTGGGCCTTGAGCGCCAGGTGTACCAGGACCAGATCGCCACTGCGCAGGTTGTGCAAGTCCAGTGGCTGGCCATTCATGCCCAGGTATTCGCGGCGGATCTGCATGCCGTTACCGCCGGCGGCAGGCGCCTGGCGCGGGTAGCCAGACAATGTCAGTTGCTGGTAGAGGGTCGCGCTGCCTTCATTCTGCACGCTCAGCGGCGAGGCCAGCAGCGGGCCATCCAGCTTCATGCCAGACTCGGCGTTGTTCATTTCGCGCACTTCGCCGGCACTGTCCAGGCGCGCCTGCCACTGGCCCTCGGGCTTGCCCAGCAGGCCACGGCCGGCGAGGAACAAGGCATTTCGCTCCTGGGTCGACAGCCAGCGGTTGGCCGCCAGTTCATCCGACAGGGCAAACAGACGCTGGTCGACCTGGTTGGTGGCCAGGTTGCTTTCCTGCAGCAGCGCCAGGATCAGCGCCTGATCACGCAGCGGGCTGCCATAGTCAGCCATCCAACCTTTGCTGCGGCTGATGCCAAGCCCGGCTTGCAGGGCTTGCTGGGCACGCGGTTTGTCGCCCATCTTGTCCAGTGCCACCGCCAGCTGTACCAGCGGCAGCCCAGAGCGGGCATCGGCCCGGCGCTCGAACAAACCACGCAACGCGCCCAGCGGCGCTTGCTGGCTGCGCGCGAGCACCAGCGCGGCATAGGCCTGCACGGCGAAGCGGGTATGTTCGGCGTTTTCGCTGTAGTCGACCTCGATCAGGTTGCGCTCCTGCAGGTAGCGCAGCAGGCGCTCGCTGGCCTTCTTCAGCGCTTCGGCCGGTACCCCATAACCTTGGTCGCGGGCCCGCAGGAGGAAGTCGGTGACATAAGCGGTCAGCCAGTATTCCTCCTCGCTGTCCGAACTCCACAGGCCAAAGCTGCCGTTGTAGCGCTGCATGCCCAGCAGGTGCTCGATGCCCATCTCGATCTTGCGCTTGCGCACATCTGCCGGCTCACCCTTGATGCCCAGGCGCTTGAGGCTTTGGGCATCGGCATACAACGACGGGTAAAGGCCACTGGTGGTCTGCTCCAGGCAACCGTACGGGTACGCCTCCAGCGCGCGGATCTGCTCGGCCAGGTTGAGCGGTGGCCGGCTCGACAAGGCCAGGCTGGCTTCCAGGCCCGCCGGTTCGAAGGCCGCCAGGTCTGCTTCGGGCAGCGTCCATGGCTGGTCCTTCAAGGCCACGCGGTAGTGCTTGAGCATCGCCGGGTAGGCAGGGCGCACGCCCAGCGCCCACTCGCGCTCGAAGGCGGTGCTTGGCTCGTTGGGCAGTTGCAACCCGGTGACACGCACCCGGACCTTGCCCTGCCCCAGGCCGCCCTGGGCCTGCACTGGAATCAGCAGCGTCGAGCGCTGGCCTTCGGCCAGGGCCACGGTATGCAAGGCATTGGCGGCCAGGCTCAGTTGCCCTTCGCTGCTGACTTCAACCTGCAACTGCTGGGCCCGGCCCGACAAGTTGGCCAAATCCAGGGCCAGGTTGGTGCGGTCGCCGCCGGCGAGGAAACGCGGTGCCGACAGCTCGGCGATCAGCGGCGCAGCGACTACCGTCTTGCCTTCGGCCATGCCGAAGTGGTCGTCGGTCCAGGCTTGGGCCATCAGGCGCAGTTCACCATTAAAGTCGGGGATATCGACCGTTACCTGGCCCTGGCCGTTGTCATCCAGGGTAACCGGCACGCTTTGCTGGGCGACGATGGTCACCGTGGTGTTGGGGCGCTTGCCCCCCTTGGCCATGGCCGCGTCACCGCCGAATGCCAGGCTGGCCAGGCGGCCTTGCCCGGCCTCGATCAACTGGCCGTAGATGTCCAGCTGGTCGGCACCGTAGGCCTTGCGCCCGAACAGGCTGGCGAACGGGTCAGGGGTCTTGAAGTCGGTGATATTGAGAATACCTACGTCCACTGCCGACACCAGCACATGCACTTGCCGCGGCACACTACCGTCGGCGTTGGCGGCCTTGACGTTCACCGTCAGCGGCTGTTTGGGGCGCATTTTCTCAGGGGCTTGCAGGCTCACCGCCAGCTTGCGGCCGGCGCGGTCCAGCGGCAGGTGCAGCACACCGACCGAACGCTTGGGCGTGGCATTGGCCTTGCGCTCGCCAGGGCGGATTACCAGCGCACTGATGTACAGGTCGTGGCGGGCCCAGGCCTTGTCCAGTTGCACGTCGAACGTCTTGCCCTCGGCGGGCACGTCGATTTCCTGCCACCACAGCGGGCCGTCACTGGACTCGATCATCAGGTAACCGCTGCCCGCAGCCGGCGGGGTCACGGTGACTTTGGCCAAAGCGCCATCAGCATAGGCCGGCTTGTCCAGCGCCAGTTTGACCTGGTCGGGGCGTACGGCACCGCCTTCGGCGTTGTCCTGGGCACGGTAACCGGCCCAGAAGCGCTCGCTGGACACCAGGCCGGTCTGCGGGTCTTCCACCTCGACCCGGTATGGGCCCCATTCCACCTGGAAGCTCAGCTTGGCCGTGGAGCCGGCCTTGACGCTGACCGTCTCTTCGTTCTGGGTCAGGAACTTCTCGTTGTAGGCATAGCTCCAGCCATCGCTTTGCGAGTAGTTCCAGTAGTAATCACGGCGCTCACGCACCAGGCGCACCTTGAGGTCGTTGGCCGCCAGCTTGTTGCCGTCGTGGTCGGCCACCAGTACCTCGAACTCCACTGGCCCGTCGCTATCGGTTTCCTCACCGTCAAACAGGCCGCGCAAGCCTGGCAGGCGCTCGCCCGGCCAGATCGGCTGTTCCAGGCGCCGGGTGATCGGCCGGCCGCCGGACTCCTGCAAGCTGGCCTGCACGGTCAGTTGCAACGGCGAGCGGGCTTCGGCCCAGCGGCTTTCGATATCGACCACGGCCTTGCCCGCCTGGTCGAGGGTGACTTCATCCAGCTCCAGGTCCTGGTTCAGTTCGGTTTCGGTGACCGAGCCGAACTGGTAACCCGGCAACGCCGGCACCGCCTCGCGCAAGGGGCGCACGTAGGCTTGGCCACTCAGGCGGTTGCCGGCCGCCGGAGCGCCGTACAGGTAACGGCCAGTGACCTGGATACGCGCGTTTTCATCCGGTGACAGTGGCTGGCTGCTGCCCTTGAGCTCCAGCGCAAGGCGCTCGGGCAGGAAGTCTTCAACCAGGAATTCGTAGACCTGCTGGCGCCCACCGCCGAGGTCGAGCAACAGCTGCCAGCGACCGGTCGGGGCCTCGCTGGCCAGCTGCAACTGGTACTGGAACAGGCCATTGGCATCGGCCTCCCAGACGAACTTGCGGCTGACCTGTTCATCCGGGCGGCGCACTTCCACGTTCACCGGTTGGGCCTTGACGGGCTTGCCGTCCTGGTCACGCAGCAGGCCGTTGAGCAGCACCGTTTCGCCTGGGCGATACAGGTCGCGCGGGCCGAAGATGAACAACTGCAAGGGGTTGGCCTGGGGCCCGGTGATGTCGAACTCGGCGAGGTCCAGCGCGGCCGTGTTCAAGCGCAGCAGCGTGGTGTGCACACCCTGGGTGGCGATCAGGGTGTCGGCCTTGGGCGTGATCGGCAACTGGGCGTGGCCCTTGCCATCGGTGGCGGCCTGGGCCAGCAGCTTGCCCTTGTCGTCATGGATTTCCAGGTTGACGCCGCTCATGGCCTTGCCGCCTTCCAACGCCTGGGCGAACACGTCCAGGCGGTCACGGTAGCGGTGCGCGGAAACACCAATGTCGCTGAGGGTGAACAGGGTGGCCGGCTGCGAGTAATCGTAGGTGCCGGAGGCACGCATCACCGCCAGGTACACGCCAGGCGCCTGCAGCGGCTTGATGCCAGCGATGGGCAGCAGCACGGTCTCGCGCGTGTTGCGTGCCGGGTTCAGGTCGAAGCGGCCACTGTAGACCAGTTCGGCCATGTCCAGGGTTTCCTTGGACTGGTAGTAGTACAGGCTGCTGTTGCGCCCCCAGCTGGCCAGGAAGTTCGAGAGCATCTCCGGCTTGACCCGGAAGAATTCGACATCGACCTTGTCGACGTTCAGGGCGATGACCGGCAGGCCCTCTGCCAGGCGTGTGGGCAGCAGCGAACCGCGGCTGGCGAAGCCGATGGTCGGCTGCATGTCGCGGGTTTCCAGGCGGGTCACCGACTCACTGGCCAGTTGCTCGCCGTTCACCGCCAGCAGGCCTTTGTCCACGGTCAGCACCAGCTTGCGCTGGGGTTCGAGGTGGCGCAGGCGCAGCTCCATCTGGTTGTCGGAGAGCTCCCAGGCGCCATCGAGTTTGCCTTTGACGGTATCGACCAGGTGCACTTTGGTGGCGAAGTCCTGCTTGGCATCCAGCGGGGCAGAGAAGCTGATCGACAGCGTCGCGGCGCCGTCGAGCTGCACTTCGGAAACGTCGAGCACAGTCAGCTCGCGGCCTGCATAGCGCTTGGCGAGCACAGCAGGGTCTTCGCGTTTGGCAGCGGGGGCCTCGGCGGCCGCGGTGGCTGCCGGCTTCTCGGCCGGCGCCGGTTTGTCCGGCGTGGAAGAGTCACAGGCACTGAGCAAGGCCAGCGCGCAGGCCAGCAACAATCCTTTGTTGAACATGGAGTAGGAACTCTTTGGCAGCGGGTACTTGAGGGCCGCAATTATAGCTGGCCGGAATCATGTTCGCGCGGTTTGCTTGCCTGGCCGTTACACTGTGCCCATTCAGAATAGCCCACAAAGGCCTGCGTACGCCGATCAATGTGGGAGCGGCCTTGTGTCGCGATTGGGCTGCGCAGCAGCCCCAGATTCCCAAGGACCGCAATGACTGCACTGACCGCCGACTGGCGCCACCGCCCCACCCACCACAAGGTCTGGGCGCTGGCCGCGCCGATGATCCTGTCCAACATCTCTGTGCCCTTGGTAGCCCTGGTCGACAGCACCGTCATCGGCCACCTGCCCCACGCCCATCAGTTGGGCGCAGTGGCCGTGGGCGCCACGTTGTTCACGTTCATGGTCGGGCTCATGGGCTTCCTGCGCATGGGGTCCACCGGTTTCGCCGCCCAGGCCGCCGGGCGGCGCGACGGCGCGGCGTTGCGCCAGGTGCTGGTTCAAGGGCTGCTGCTGGCGGTCGGCTTCGCCCTGTTGATTGGCCTGCTGGCCATTCCCTTCAGCCAGTTGGCATTGCATGCGATGCAACCCAGCGACGCGCTGCAGCAAGCCACCGAAGACTTCATCCACACCCGCCTGCTCGGGCTGCCTGCGGCGCTGGCCAGCTATGCCTTGGTCGGCTGGTTCCTTGGCACGCAGAACGCCCGCGCGCCGCTGGCGATCCTGCTGACGACCAACCTGCTGAACATCGCGCTGAACCTGTGGTTCGTTCTGGGCCTGGACTGGGGTGTGCTGGGTTCAGCGCGGGCCTCGGTGATTGCCGAGTGGAGTGCCGCCCTGCTTGGCCTGGCCCTGACCCGCCCGGCGCTGCGCGCCTACCCGGGGCAGGTCGCATGGGCAGCACTGAAGCACTGGCACGCCTGGCGACCGCTGCTGGCCGTGAACCGCGACATTTTCCTGCGCAGCCTGGCGCTGCAGTTGGTGTTCCTGCTGATCACCCTGCAAGGCGCACGCCTGGGCGAGGCGACCGTAGCGGCCAACGCATTGCTGCTCAATGGCCTGCTGCTGACCGCCTATGCGCTGGATGGGCTGGCGCATGCGGTAGAGGCACTGTGCGGCCACGCCATCGGTGCCGGTGATCGCCTCACCTTGCGCCGCTCGCTGGTGGTGGCCTGCGGTTGGTCACTGATCACCAGTCTCGGGTTTGCCGGGATGTTCCTGCTGGGTGGGCACCTGTTCATCGATCTGCAGACCGACATCGACAGCGTCCGCGCAGCGGCTTACCCGTACTTGCCTTACCTGGCGTTGCTGCCATTGATTGCGGTGTGGAGCTACTTGCTGGACGGTTTGTTCATCGGCGCCACCCGCGCGCGGGAGATGCGCAATGCGATGCTGGTTTCGGTGCTGATTGCGCTGCCGGTGGCGGTGGCCATGAGCGGGTTTGGCAACCATGGCTTGTGGTTGGCGTTTCTCGGGTTCATGGGGTTGCGGGCGGTGACGTTGGGGTGGGTGGGGTGGCGGTTGCAGCAGCGGGGGCTGTGGGTTGGCTGAGCGGGGATAGCCCATCGACCGGATAACGCGGCTCCAACTGTCATAGTCAGTAATGATCCACCTGCGCCGATCCTTGTCCCGCCTCCTATCCTGCGAACGGGATGTTCAAAGGAAATCGACATGGATCGTCGCGGCAATCACCGTTTGCGCCAAGGGCGCTTCTCAGAGCCGGGCAGACTGTATCTGCTCACAACCATTACTCGCCAGCGGTACCCCTTGTTCCGCAACCTCTGGTTTGCGCGCGCGGTGATCCGGCAGTTGCAACTCAGCGATCAGCAAGGCGACTGCCGGACTCTGGCCTGGGTATTGATGCCGGACCATTTGCATTGGCTGATCGAGCTTGGGCCAACCCATCTGAGCAAGCTCATGTGCGCCTTCAAGTCGCGGAGCAGTTGTGCCCTCTACCGTACCGGTGCTGCGCGCCAGCACATATGGCAGCCAGGCTTCTACGACCGCGCGCTGCGCAAAGACGAAGATGTGAGAGTTGCCGCACGCTATATCATCGCCAACCCCATTCGCGCCGGTCTGGTGCGCAAGGCGGGTGAATATCCACATTGGGATTGTGTGTGGCTGTGACAGCGCCGGTGAGGGCTTCGCCCTCATTTCGCGACACAAGGCCGCTCCTACAGGGATGAGCTGTAGGAGCGGCCTTGTGTCGCGATGGGCCGCAAAGCGGCCCCGGCATTTACGACGACAGGTACGACGACCGGGTCAGACCAAGCCGCAAGGCATCCAGATACTGCGTGCGCTCACGGGCCGTGATCTTGGCGCTGGCAACCTTGTCACGGTAGTGGGTCATCAACTCTTCGGGCGACAGGTGCACGTAGCGCAGCATGTCCTCGATGGTGTCGTGGGTTTCGATGCCCGCGTGGTACACGCTGCCATCGGCGTTCTGGTAGATGTTCACCGAGTCGGTGTCACCAAACAGGTTGTGCATGTCACCCAGAATTTCCTGGTACGCACCGACCAGGAACACGCCCAACAGGTAATCCTCGCCCTCCTGCACCGCATGCACCGGCATGCTGGTCTCGATGCTCTGCTCGTCGACGTACTGGTTGATCTTGCCGTCGGAGTCGCAGGTCAGGTCCTGCAATACCGCACGCCGCAGGGGCTCTTCGTCCAGGCGGTGCAGCGGGATGATCGGCAGTACCTGGCCAATGGCCCAGGTGTCGGGCAGGCTCTGGAACACCGAGAAGTTGCAGATGTACTTGTCGGCCAGCTTGTCGTTGAGTTCGTCCAGCACCTGACGGTGCGAACGCTGGCGCGCCTTCAACGAGTTGTGCAGGCGGCGGCAGACCGCAAAGTAGCACTGCTCGGCCAGGGCCTTCTCGCTCAGGGTGAGCTTGCCATCGGCATACTGCGCAGCCACGTCACCCATATAGTGGGTGGCACGCCAGTAGGTTTCGGTCACCATCTCGATGTCGGTCGGGCCAAGCAGGTCGACCAGCCACTGCACGGTCTCGGGCAAGGCTTCCTTGTTCTCGATGGTCGGAACCTGGTCGTTGTGCTTCTCGACGTCGGTCACCTGGATCACCAGCATGGCGTGGTGCGCGGTCAGCGAACGGCCGCTCTCGGAGAAAATGTGCGGGTGCGGCAGGCCCTGCGCATCGCAGAACTCCTTGAGCATGCCCACCACCACGCCGGCGTAGTCGTCCATGTCGTAGTTGATCGAACTGGCATTGCGCGAGTGGGTACCGTCGTAATCGACACCCAGGCCGCCACCCACATCGATGTGGTCCACCGGCAGGCCCAGCGCACGCAACTCACCGTAGTAACGGATGGCTTCCTTGAAGCCGTGCTGGTAGTCGGCCAGGTTGGCGATCTGCGAACCCATGTGGAAGTGCAGCAGGCGGATACCCTGGTCCAACCCGGCATCGCGGAAACGCTGGACAACAGACAGCAACTGCGCGGCCGACAACCCGAACTTGGACTTTTCACCCCCGGTGTCGGCCCACTTGCTCGAAGCCAGCGACGACAGGCGTACGCGCAGGCCAACCTGGGGCTTGACCTTGAGCTCGGCGGCCTCTTCGATCACCAGGGCCACTTCCGACTCTTTCTCGATGACGATGAACACATTGTGGCCGAGCTTCTGGCCCATCAGCGCCAGGCGGATGAATTCACGGTCCTTGTAGCCGTTGCAGACAATGGTGCCGCCTTTCGGCGCCAGCGCCAGCACCGCCAACAGTTCTGGCTTGGAGCCGGCCTCCAGGCCAATCGACACGTTCTGCGTGGCGATGATGTTCTCCACCACCGCTTCCTGCTGGTTGACCTTGATCGGGTACAGCGCGGTGTACTGGCTCTGGTACTCCAGGCGCGCGATATTGGCGTCGAAAGCGCCGGTCAGCTGGCGAACGCGGTCCTGCAGAATGTCGGGGAAGCGCACCAGCAAGGGCAACGACAAGCCGCTCTGGCGCAGTTCGTCGACCTGTTCGAACAGGTCGATCGGCGCGCTGTTCGGGCCGTTGGGGCGCACTTCGACGCGCCCGGCCTCATTGATGGCGAAATAACCAGCGCCCCAATGGCGGATGCCATAAACACTGCGGCTGTCGGCCACGGTCCATTGGCTACCATCGTCTTTGCGTGTGCGTCGTACGGACATTCAAGTCCCCTATAGATAAGTCGAAGACACTGCCCTGCATGCTGGCGGGCGCAGTGTAAAAGCCGAAAATGACGATTCGTCCGTGCCCCAGGGTAGACCCTGGCCACGGCAACGAGTTTAGAAAGCACTGGGCAAAAATGCGCGCCGGCTCAGCCGCCGGACTTTTTCGCCTTGAAGCCCTGCTTGATCAGCTCGGCGATCAGCAGCTCGACATGCTCGCCCTGGATTTCGATGACCCCATCCTTCACCGCGCCACCGGTACCGCAACGGCGCTTCAGGGTGGTGGCCAGCTCCTTGAGCTGATCGGGCGGCAATGGCACACCGGTGACGGTCGTCACGGTCTTGCCGCCGCGGCCTTTGCTTTCACGGCGCACACGGGCAATGCCATCGCCTTCGGGGATGACCTGCTGCTTGCAGGTACAGGCACCCACCGGCTGGCCACAGTCGGGGCAGTGCCGACCGGCGTCGGTGGAGTAAACGAGACCGCCAAGGGCGGCGAAGGAAGAAGCTTTCTTGGCCACTTTTGTTCCTCGGTGCAGAGGACAAAAACTGGTCGTACCTTGGGGATGAGGCCGACCGCGAAGCCCCACTCTGGCAGGGGCGGCGCTACTGCTGCAAGACATGCGGCAGCCCGAAAAGGGCGCGCAGTGTAACGATAAATGCGGCGATTGCTAAGTACAGGATTGCGGCATTTTGCGAATGTTTTGCGACTACCCGGGAACTGGGGCTGCTTTGCAGCCCTGTCGCGACGCAAGGCCGTTCCCACTAGGTCCTGCATACGCCGATCGATGTGGGAGCGGCCTTGCGTCGCGAAAGGACCGCAAAGCGGTCCCCACGTCATCCCAGGCTGGCTTTGTAGCGCTGCAACGCCGCCAGCGAATCCGGGCAATACGGCTTCATCAGGCTTTCTTCCTCAGCCTGCGCCAGGCCAATGAACCGCGCCTCGATCACCTCTTCCGGCTGCAACCGCAGCGGCGCATCCGACACCGCCGAATACACCGCACACCACAAACGGTTATCGGGCTGGTCAAAGTAGAACCGCTCATGAAAACGCAGTGCCGCGCCTTCAATGCCCAGCTCCTCGGCCAGTTCACGCGCCGCCGACTCGGCATACCCTTCGCCGGCCGTGACCATGCCACCCGCTGCCACATCCCAGTACCCTGGGTACAGCGCCTTGCTCAAGGTACGCCGGTGTACACACAACTCACCAGCACTGTTGAACAGCAGAATGAACGTGCAGCGGCCAATCAGGCCGCGCTCACGCAGCTCGGCGCGGGGCAAGGCGCCAAGTACCTTGTCGGCTTCGTCGACCCAGGTGACCAGCTCACGGTCGGAAGCCGCCCGGTGGGCGGCCTCGTTGGCGCTGATGGCCATGCTCAACCCTGCGACAGCAACTGGCGCAGGTCGATGACCGCCGCGTTGGCCCGGGAAATGTAGTTGGCCATGACCAGCGAGTGGTTGGCCCACATGCCGAAGCCGCTGCCGTTGAGCACCATCGGGCTCCACAGCGGCTCTTGCGAGGCTTCCAGCTCACGAATGATCTGCCGCACGCTGACCGTGGCATTCTTTTTCGCCAGTACATCGGCAAAGTCGACCTCGATGGCACGCAGCAAGTGCGACAGCGCCCAGGCCTGGCCACGGGCCTCGTAGAACACGTTGTCGATCTGCAGCCATGGGGTTTCCACCAGCTCTTCGTCCACTTGCGGCGCCTGGCCGGCAACCACCGACTCGGTCTTCAGCGTGGTGTTGAGCTTGACCCGGCCAACGCTGGCCGACAGGCGCTGCGACAGCGAACCCAGGCGGGTGGCGACGTCACCCAGCCAGTTGTTCAGGTTGTCGGCGCGGGTATAGAAGATCGCGCCCTTGTCGCCAGCAGCCAGACGGGTCTGGTAGCGCGACAGCGACTTGATGCCCTCTTCGAACTCCGACTCGCTCGAGGGCAGGATCCAGCTCTTGTTGTCGAAGTTGAAGCGCGGCTCGGCCTTGGCCAGGTCGGCGTCTTCGGTAGATTGCGACTGCGAACGGGCGAAGTCCTTGCGCAAGGCGCGGGACAGGTCGCGCACCTGGACCAGCACGCCGTACTCCCAGCTCGGCATGTTGTCCATCCACAGCCCTGGCGGGAAGCGGTCGTTGGAAATGTAGCCGCCCGGCTTGTTCAGCAGGGTGCCGGCCACGGTCTTGAGGGTTTCCACGGTGGTGTAGCCAATCACCATCTGCTGGCCATTGCGCTCGGCAGCAGCCTGGGCATTCTGCTGCACCGGGAACAGCGCAGGTTCCTGGCTCCAGTACCAGCCCAAGCCGATGCACACCAGCAGATACAACCCGATCAGGGTTCCCAGGGCTCGGCTCCAAAGGCCGCCAAGGTAGCTACGGGCGGCAGCGCCGCGGCCGTCGACACGCTCACGGGGCTCGGCTTTGGCCTCGCGGTTTTTCCAATCCAGCATGGCTTTGTCCTTAATCAGTCACGACGGTTCAGGGGCTTTGACCACAGGCCTGCGCCAGGGTGCCACGGCAAGCCCGCGTGGCAGCACTATAAAGCAGACACCGCCTTACGCATAAGCGACCAATCAGTCGGTAACTGAATATTCGTTCTGAACGCAATGTTGATACAGGGCACTCATGCGAGGGAAAAGAGCTGCTAGCATAGAGCCATCATTGCCCCTGCATATCCCAACCTACAAGTAGCCAGGTCATGAGCCAAGCCGTCGAGCCAAGCCCGCTGTGCCCCGACCCGCAACTGTCGCGTAGCGGCCTGCGCAAGGACGACTCCCTTGACGAGGTACTGGTGCCCCTGCGCAAGCCGGTGTACATCCTGTTGCAGGACCACGAGCGGGCCCAGCGCCTGGCCCAGCAACTGGAATTCTTCGGGCTGCTGGTGCAGGCGCTGCCCAACGCTGCCGCGTTTCTGGCTTCGGTCGGCGAATACCCGCCTGCGGCCATCATCATGGATGTCGACTTCACCGGCAGCGGCCAGGGCCTGCTGCTGGCCGCCCAGGTACAACACGGCCTGGCGCAGAACATTCCGCTGCTGTTCTTCAGCCACCACGAAGCTGACACACCGACGCGCCTGGCTGCCGTGCGCGCCGGTGGGCAGGACTTTCTGACCGGCAGCCTGGAAGCATCCAGCCTGCTGGAAAAGGTCGAATTGCTGACCAACGCCGGCCCGCACGACCCATTGCGAGTGCTGATCATCGACGACTCACGCACCCAGGCGCTGCACACCGAACGGGTGCTGGCCAGCGCCGGCATGCTGACCCGCAGCCTGACCGACCCGATCCGCACCATGGCCGAGCTGGCCGACTTTCAGCCCGACCTGATCATTCTCGACCTGTACATGCCGGCTTGCACCGGCCCGGAACTGGCCAAGGTGATCCGCCACAGTGACCGCTATGTGAGCGTGCCGATCATCTACCTGTCCGCCGAAGACGACCTGGACAAGCAACTGGATGCCATGAGCGAAGGCGGCGATGACTTCCTGACCAAGCCGTTTCGCTCGCGCCACCTGATCACCACCGTGCGCAACCGTGCGGCCCGCGCGCGGCACCTGAAGGCACGCATGGTGCGTGACAGCCTGACCGGGCTGTACAACCACACCCATATTCTGCAATTGCTTGAGGATTGCAGCTTCCGCGCCCGCCGTGAGCAGCAGCCGTTGAGTTTCGCCATGCTCGACATCGACCACTTCAAGAAGATCAACGACCGCCACGGCCACCCCATGGGGGACCGGGTAATCAAGAGCCTGGCGCTGTTCCTCAAGCAGCGCCTGCGCAAGACCGACTTCATTGGCCGTTACGGCGGCGAGGAATTCGCCATCGTCATGCCCAATACCGCGCTGGAGGCCGCCCACAAGGTGCTTGACGAGATTCGTCGGCGCTTTGCCGAGATCATCTACCCGGCACAGCCGCAGGATTTGCAGTGCACCTTCAGTGCCGGGGTGGTGCAGATGGATGAGGGGCTGGACGCGTTGACCATGGCCAGCGCGGCGGATGAAGCCCTGTACCGCGCCAAGCATGCCGGGCGTAACTGTGTAGTACGGGTAGAGCGCTGAAACGGCCCTGCCTGCGAGGAATCGATAGCGCCATAAGATAGAGGCACTCTGCCACTTTTTTCTGACGCCAAGCCCTCGGCGTCATCATCCGGTCACACAATCGCAATAACTTCAGCCGCCTACCCCCACTCCCCTCCGCAGGAAGTTCGCGGCTATGCGCCTGAAGTGGCTGACCAATTTCAATACGCTGTTGCTGGTGACTGTGTGTTTCACCCTGGCCGCTACCCTATGGTGGTCGCAACGGGCGCTGGAACGGCCCTATCAGCTGATGGAGCGCTACCTGGGCCTGTCCCAGCAGTTCCAGCAGCAGGTGGCGGGCAATATCCACGCCTACCTGGGCAGCGGGGATGCCCTGCGCCATGCCGCCGCCACGCAGGCCATCCAGCAACTGCAAGGCGCCCTGGCCGACTGGCCCGCCGAACTGGCGGCCAACCTGCGCCCCAGCCTGGCCAGCCTGCAGGCCTTCACCGGCAACGAGTTGCTGGCGGCCGGGAAGCTGGCTGGCGACCCGCAAGCGCTGCTGTTGCAGGCCGAACGGGAATTGGGGGCCAATTTCGAGCAACTGGCCGGATACGCCCGCGACAGCGGCACTGCCGAGGCCGACCGCTATTTGCTCCCGCTGCTCGACGCCAGCGTGCACCTGGGCCGGCTGGCACTGGCCCGCGACAAGCTGGTCAGCAGCGGCCGCCCGGAGCTTGCTGACGAAGTGCAGCGTGAGTTGCAACTGATCCGCAGCCAGGCACAGGCCATCGATGCCCTGCCTTTGCTCGGTGTCACCCGCGCTGCGGCCTCTGGTGCCGACGACTTCGCCGCCATGATGGGCCTGCAAACCCAGGCCAGCGCCCGGCAGGAAGACATCGCCGTGGGCCTGAAGCGTGAGCTGCAAAACCTGCTGGGCCGCTACCCGGCCGAATTGCAGCGCACGCGCGAACAAATCGAGCGCCGTGCCGCCCTGGCTGCCAGCACCGGCCAGCGCCTGGAAGCCGTACAGCAGGCCATCGCCGCGCTGGAACCGCAAGTGCGCGCCCAACATGGCCAAATTGCCGGCGAGGTGCGCATCATCCAGGGTTTGATGATCGCCCTGATCCTGTTCATCGCCCTGTTGATCGATACTCTGCAACGGCGCCTGGCGCGCACCCTGACCGGCCTGGCCCCGGCGCTATCGTGCTGGGCCGAGGGCGACTTCGCCCAAGTGATCGCCCTGGGCAAGACCAACCGCGAACTGCATGACATTCAGGCATCGCTCAACCGCCTGCGCCAGTACCTGGTCGATCTGGTGGGCACCATTCGCCACAATGCCGAGCAGGTCGCCGGCAGCAGCCATGCCCTGGCCGACATGAGCGCCGCGTTGCACGATGGCGCCCACCGCCAGGCCGGCGATACCGGGCAGATCCGCGACGCCTTGGGCGAGCTGGAAGCCACCATTCAGCAAGTGGCCGGTGACGCCAGCGCTGCTGCCCATGCCAGCCGCGATGCCGGGCGTGCGGTGGAACAGGGCCAGGCGGTGATTGGCCAGAGCCTGTCGGGCTTGCGGGAACTGGTCGATGAGGTACAGGGCAATGCGCGCATGATCGAGCAACTGGCCGAAGAGTCGGCCACCATCGGCGGGGTGCTGACGGTGATACGCTCGATTGCGGAACAGACCAACCTGCTGGCGCTGAACGCCGCCATCGAAGCGGCCCGGGCTGGCGAGATGGGCCGCGGCTTTGCCGTAGTGGCTGACGAGGTGCGTTCGCTGGCGCAGCGCACCACCGGGGCTACTGGCGAAATCCAGGCACTGATCGACCGCTTGCAGCAGGCGGCGCGGGAGTCGGTGGCCGGCATGCGCACCCAGCTCGAACACGCCGAAACCACCGCCAACCAGGCCCAGGCCGCCGATGGCGCGCTGGATGAGATCGTCAGCGCGATCCGCACGATCGCCGATACGGCGGTACGCATTGCCGACGTCACCGCGCAACAGACTGGCGCGGTGAGTGAGATTCGTGATCATAGCGAGCGGATTCACGCGTTGGGTGAAGACAACCTGCAGCGCATTGGTGAAGGGCGTGAGCAGGGTGAGCAATTGCTGAGCCTCGGCGGGGAGCTGAGCAAGGCGGTGCGGGCCTTCAGGGTCTGAGGCCGGCACAGACAATACACAAGTGGCGCCAGGTGTCGCCGTCCCTTTCAACCTGCGCCAACTCCGTTATCATGCCCGGCACGTTCCACCTCGCGAGTTCGCCATGCGCCGCCTGTTTTTCCTGCTGTTCCTGCTGCTGGCCAGCCCTGTCTTCGCCACCAGCCTGCTCGACAACCGCCCCAGCGCCACCCTCGGCGCCGCTTCGCTGGCCAACAACGCCGACTTCCTGCCAGTGCACGAGGCGTTCAAGCTCGACCTGATCCAGGCCGATGCGCATACCATCAAGCTGCGCTTCATCGCCACCGACGGCTACTACCTCTACCGCCACCGCTTCCAGTTCCACACCGAACCCGCCGACATCGCCTTGGGCACGCCGAACATCCCTAAGGGCGAGGCCAAGCACGATGAGTTCTTCGGCGACGTGGAGGTGTACCACGGCGTGCTCGATATCGAACTGCCGCGCAATGATCCGCGTGCCTTTACCCTGCTGGTGGGCTATCAGGGCTGTGCCGACAAGGGCCTGTGCTACCCGCCGGAAACCGCCCGGCTGAGCATCGATGGCGAAGCCGGCAAAAACACCCCTGGCGCAATCGAACAGGCCTGGAGCTGGAAATCGCTGCTGCTATTCTTCCTCGCCGGGGTCGGCCTGACCTTCACCCCCTGTGTGCTGCCGATGCTGCCGATTCTCTCCGGCGTAGTACTGCGCGGGCAGGTCGGTGGGCCACGCGGGCTGGCGCTATCGCTGGCGTACGTACTGCCAATGGCCGCCAGCTTCGCCGCACTCGGCGCGCTGATGGGCTTGTTCGGCGCCGGCCTGAACCTGCAGGCACGCCTGCAATCGGCTTGGGTACTGGTGCCCTTCGCGCTGTTCTTCGTTGTGTTCGCCCTGGCCATGTTCGGCCTGTTCGAACTGAAGCTGCCGCAAGCCCTGAATAACCGCCTGAACAACGTCGCCAACCACACCAAGGGTGGTTCGCTACTGGGCGCTGCAGTACTCGGCGTGCTCTCCAGCCTGCTGGTTTCGCCCTGTGTGTCGGCGCCCCTGGCAGGCGCGCTGCTGTACATCAGCGCCAGCGGCGATGCCTTGGGCGGGGCGCTCAAACTGTTCGCCCTGGGCCTGGGCATGGGCGCGCCACTGTTGCTGGTGGCCACCGGTGGCGCAGCCTGGCTGCCGAAAAGCGGCCCTTGGCTGAACACCGTGAAAAACGCCATCGGCGTACTGCTGCTGGGGCTGGCCATCGGCCTGCTCAGCCGGGTGCTGCCCGGCCCGGTAACCCTGTTGTTGGTCGGCCTGCTTGCCGCAGGCGTGGCACTGTTCCTCGGCGCCTTGGAGTTCGTGGTCAAGACTGCGCGCCAGCGCCTGGCGCAACTGCTCGGCCTGGCCTTGCTGGTATACGCGCTGGCTTGCTGGTATGGCGCCCTCAGTGGCCAGGGCGACCCGCTGCGGCCCCTGCCCGTGCCCAGCCAGGCGGCCAGCGCTGGCACTACCGCGGCCACAGCGCAGGCCTGGCAAACCATCACCACCCCGCAAGCCCTGGATGCCGCGCTGGCACAGGCCAAGGCAGCCGGCCAACCGGTGTTGCTGGACTGGTACGCCGACTGGTGCATCAGTTGCAAGGTCATCGAACACGAGGTGCTCAACGCCGCCCAGGTGCAGCCGCAACTGGCGGCGTTCAAGCTGCTGCGGTTCGACATCACCGCAAGCAACGCCGAGCAACGCTCGCTCCTTGACCGCTACCAACTGTTCGGCCCGCCTGCGCTGTTGTTCTTTGCCGCGAACGGCAGCGAAATTACCGCCGATCGGGTGATTGGCGAGATAAATGCCGGGGAATTCGCGCAGATTCTCACGCGCGTGCGCGGCAAACTCGGTCTATAACTTCCCGCGGGCCGGGAAAAATCCTCGATTAGGTGACCAGATTTAAATATTTGGTCACATACTTCGCGCGAATCTCGGACATCGTGCTGGCTATTGCCGGGAACTGGACACTTGCCGTCGCTTTACGGCACACTCGCCGCGCTGTGTCGAATTGCCCTACAAATCCAAGGAATCCACAGATGGCAACGCTACTGGTGCTTCACGGCCCCAACCTCAACCTGCTCGGTACTCGCGAGCCTGGCCACTACGGCGCCGTGACCCTGGCCCAGATCAACCAGGACCTGGAGCAACGTGCCCGCGCCGCAGGCCACCATCTGCAGTACCTGCAGAGCAATGCCGAATACGAATTGATCGACCGCATTCACGCGGCACGCAACGAGGGTGTGGACTTCATCCTGATCAATCCGGCTGCTTTCACCCACACGAGCGTCGCATTACGTGACGCATTGCTTGCGGTGAGCATCCCATTCATCGAAGTGCACCTGTCCAACGTGCACAAACGCGAACCGTTCCGTCACCACTCCTACTTTTCCGATGTGGCCGTAGGGGTGATCTGCGGCCTGGGCGCCAGCGGTTATCGCCTGGCCCTGGAGTCTGCACTGGAACAACTGGCTGCCAACGCACAGCCCAAATGATGAAAACCCCGGCCCCGATGGGCCGGGGTTCCAGAGAAACGTTCTAGATACGTTTTTGTATTTCGCCCCCTGACCGAACCTTTGGGAGTTGATGATTAATGGATATCCGTAAAGTCAAGAAACTGATCGAGCTGCTGGAAGAGTCTGGCATCGACGAGCTGGAGATCAAGGAAGGCGAAGAGTCGGTTCGTATCAGCCGTCACAGCAAGACCCCAGCTGCCCAGCAGTTCTACGCACCGGCCCCGATGGCTGCCGCCCCGGCCGCTGCTGCCCCGGTCGCCGCTGCTGCGCCAGCCGCCGAAGCCGCTGCTGCTGCCCCGGCGCTGAAAGGCACCGTGGTCCGTTCGCCAATGGTAGGTACCTTCTACCGCAAACCTTCGCCGACCTCGCCGAACTTCGCTGAAGTTGGCCAGAGCGTGAAGAAGGGCGACACCCTGTGCATCGTCGAAGCCATGAAGATGATGAACCACATCGAAGCCGATGTTGGCGGTGTCATCGACGCCATCCTGGTAGAAGACGGCCAGCCGGTTGAGTTCGACCAGCCGCTGTTCACCATCGTTTGAATCGCGGAGAGCCAACGATGTCTGGGAAGCTCGAAAAAGTCCTGATCGCCAACCGCGGGGAAATTGCCCTGCGGATCCTGCGTGCCTGCAAAGAGCTGGGCATCAAGACCGTCGCCGTGCACTCCACTGCCGACCGTGAACTGATGCACCTGGGCCTGGCAGACGAGTCGGTCTGCATCGGCCCTGCATCGTCGAAGGATTCCTACCTGCATATCCCGGCGATCATCGCTGCCGCCGAAGTGACTGGCGCCACCGCGATTCACCCGGGTTACGGCTTCCTGGCGGAAAACGCCGATTTCGCCGAGCAGGTGGAAAAATCCGGTTTCGCCTTCATCGGCCCGAAAGCCGACACCATTCGCCTGATGGGCGACAAGGTTTCGGCCAAGGACGCGATGATCAAGTCGGGCGTACCGACCGTACCGGGCTCCGATGGCCCGCTGCCGGAAGACGAAGAAGTCGCCTTGGCAATCGCCCGTGACGTCGGCTACCCGGTGATCATCAAGGCCGCCGGTGGCGGTGGTGGTCGCGGTATGCGCGTGGTGCACAAGGAAGAGGACCTGATCGCCTCGGCCAAGCTCACCCGCACCGAAGCCGGTGCTGCCTTCGGCAACCCGATGGTCTACCTGGAAAAGTTCCTGACCAACCCACGCCACGTGGAAGTTCAGGTGCTGTCCGACGGCCAGGGCAACGCCATTCACCTGGGTGACCGTGACTGCTCGCTGCAGCGTCGCCACCAGAAGGTCCTGGAAGAAGCACCAGCCCCGGGTATCGATGAAAAGGCCCGCCAGGAAGTGTTCAAGCGCTGCGTCGATGCGTGCATCGAGATCGGCTACCGCGGTGCCGGTACGTTCGAATTCCTGTACGAAAACGGCCGCTTCTACTTCATCGAGATGAACACCCGGGTGCAGGTTGAACACCCTGTGTCGGAGATGGTCACCGGTATCGACATCGTCAAGGAGATGCTGAGCATCGCCGCTGGCAACAAGCTGTCGTTCCGCCAGGAAGACGTTGTCATCCGTGGCCACTCGCTGGAGTGCCGGATCAACGCCGAGGACCCGAAGAAGTTCATCCCGAGCCCAGGCAAGGTCAAGCACTTCCACGCCCCGGGTGGCAACGGCGTGCGCGTGGATTCGCACCTGTACAGCGGTTATTCGGTACCCCCGAACTACGACTCGCTGATCGGCAAGCTGATCACCTACGGCAAAGACCGCGATGAAGCCATGGCGCGCATGCGCAATGCCCTGGACGAGATCGTCGTCGACGGCATCAAGACCAACATCCCGCTGCACCGCGACCTGGTGCGTGATGAAGGTTTCTGCGAAGGCGGCGTCAACATTCACTACCTCGAGCACAAACTGGCCAACCAGGAGTGATCGTGTAGTGTGATGGACCAGAACCCCGGACTTGTGCCGGGGTTTTTTTTTGCTTAGCCAAGGCTCACACCCCCTGTAGGAGCGGCCTTGCGTCGCGAAAGGGCCGCGAAGCGGCCCCGGCAATATCTGCGGCGAAGCTGAGATCGTGGGGCCGCTGCGCGCCCCATCGCGACACAAGGCCGCTCCTACAGGGACCGCAGGTTACCCCTTCATCCGCGGCATCTCGATACGGTGCTCATGCACCCGCCGATACAGGGTAGCCCGCGAAATGCCCAACGCCCGCGCAGCATCGGCCGGCTTCCAGCGATGGCGAATCAGCGCATCCAGCAACAGTTGCCGCGCCGCGCACGACACCTCGCTTGCGACCGAGCCTACCGCCACACCCCGCACCTCCTGCGGCAAATCCTGCACCCGCACCTGCCCGGCCTCACTGACCGCACAGGCATAGCGCAACACCTGCCGCAGCTGGCGCAAATTGCCCGGCCAGCGATAAACCAGCAGCGCCTGCAAGGCATCGTCCGCCAGTACAACTTCGACGCCACAGGCCGCAGCCTCTTCGGCCAGCAATTGGTGAATCAGCCCCAACCGGTCCTCCCGCTCACGCAGCGGCGGCAACTCGAAGCGGGCATTGGCCAGGCGGAAGTACAAGTCTTCGCGGAAACGCCCGTCTTCTACCATTGCCGCCAGATCACGGTGGGTGGCACAGATCACCTGGATATCCACCCGCTCCCGCCGCGCCGCGCCCAGCGGCGCCACTTCGCCCTCGGCCAGCACCCGTAGCAACCGGGTTTGCAGGTTCAGCGGCATATCACCGATCTCGTCGAGGAACAACGTACCGCCGTGGGCCTGCTGCAACAGCCCTTGCATGCCTTTGCTGGAAGCACCGGTGAAAGCCCCCGCCACATAACCGAACAACTCGCTCTCGATCAGGCTCTCGGGGATGGCTGCACAGTTCAGGGTCACGAAGGGGCCGTCACAGCGCTGGCTCTGCTGGTGCAACTGACGGGCGAACACCTCCTTGCCGGCCCCGGTTTCACCCAGCACCAGCACGGCCAGGTTGCAGTCCTTGACACGGGTAGCCAAGCGCAGATGCTGTTCGATGCGGCTGTCCTGGGCCTGCTGCAGCGGTTGCGCCCGCTGGCGTTGCCGAGGGGCGCTGACCCGGCCGTACAAACCACCCAGGCCAGGCAGGCGCTGGGCCGACGACGCGCTGACCCGGCGTAGCTGGTCCATGTCGAACAGCTCGCCAATGTGCACCGGCAAACGGCCCAGGCGTTCGACCAGGCGCTGCCGGGCCAGGCTGTTGATGGCCTGCAGGCGACCATCGGCATCCCAGGCCAGCAGGTAATCAGGCTGGCTTTCCACATAGCCCGGCGTGCCATGGGCGCGCATCACCCAGTGGCCCTGGGCAGTGTGCATGAAAAAGGCGTTTTCGATGTCGCGAGCGGTTTGCTCGACCAGCTGACGGATCAGGTGCTGGCTGCGGCGGTCGTCCGGTGACTGCAAGGCCGACACATCCACCACCCCCAGCAACTCACCCAACGGGTCGAACACCGGGGCCGCCGTGCAGGTCAGGCCGATGAATGCCGCCCGGAAGTGGTCGCGCTTGTGCACCGTGACCGGGGCCTTGCTGGTGAGCACCGCCGCCACGCCACAGGTACCCTCCTCGCCCTCCGACCAGCAAGTGCCCAGGTACAGGCCGGCTTTGCGACAGTCGTTGCGAATGGCCGATTCGACCCGGTAGTCGATGGTGCGCCCTTGGGCGTCGGTCAGCAGCACGCAATAGTCGGCGCCCCGCACGCGCTCGTGCAGGCGGGCCACGGCGTCGCTGGCGATGCGCAGAAACAGCTGCGCGCGTTCACGGCACTCATTGAGCAGGCTTTGGGAAAGGATGCGCGGGCCCTGCTGGGAGGCGGGGTCCAGGCGGTACAGCTCCATGGAACGGCGCCATGAATCGAGGATCAGCGGCGGTACCGGCGCCTGTGGCAGGCGGTCGGCATTCTTCAGCACCCTGCTGACGCAATCGACATGGGCTCGGGAGTTCGCGGCAAGCATTCGGGCCCTCCGGTTCTCGTTGCTGTTTTTATCGTTGTTCGGCCATTAAGCGCTTGCGCGCCCGCCCCGACAAGCACTGTGTGGTTACCGGCTGGCTTGAGACGCAGCGTCTCAGCGTCTCGCCCAACGCGGCTGCGCACTGGCACCGCGCGTCTCGCCGTGCCCGCCCTGCAGCCGCCACCAAGGCAGGCCAAAGCGCTCTGCAACGGCCCCTTCGGCGCCCTTGGGCAAAGCTGGCACCGCCCTTGCTCCTGTCTTGGCAAACAAGAATACGAGGTGCGCCATGCCGCTACCCGCCCCGCTTGTCGGGATCATTGCCAACCCTGCCTCCGGCCGTGACCTGCGCCGCCTGACGGCCAGCGCCGGGCTCTATTCGAGCACCGACAAGGCTTCGGCAATCCAGCGCCTGCTGGCCGCCTTCGGCGCCACCGGCATCGGCCAGGTGCTGCTGCCCAGCGACATGACCGGCATCGCCGCCGCCGTGCTCAAGGCCAGCCACGGCCCGGCTGCGCTCGACCAGCACTGGCCAGCCATCGAAATACTCGACCTGCCGTTGTCGCAGACCGTAGCCGACACCCGCCTGGCCACCCGACGCATGGTCGAGCGCGGTGTGGCGCTGATCGCCGTGCTGGGGGGCGATGGCACCCACAAGGCCGTCGCCGCCGAGGCGCAAGATGTGCCACTGCTGACCCTCTCCACCGGCACCAACAATGCCTTCCCCGAACTGCGCGAGGCCACCAGCGCCGGCCTTGCCGGTGGCCTGCTGGCCACCGGCCGGGTACCGGCCAGCATTGGCCTGCGCCGCAACAAGCGCCTGGTGGTGACAGTGCCGCAGCAGCAACTGGCCGAATGGGCCCTGGTGGAAGTGGCAGTGTCACCGCAGCGTTTCATCGGCGCCCGCGCACTCAGCCGCCGCGAAGACCTTGCCGAAGTTTTCGCCTGCTTCGCCGAACCGCATGCCATCGGCCTGTCGGCGCTGTGTGGCCTGTGGTGCCCGGTGTCGCGCCAGGCCCCGCACGGCGCCTGGGTTCGCCTGGCACCCGGCGCTGAACAGGCACTGCTCGCGCCGCTGGCCCCCGGCCTGCTGCAAGCCTGTGGCATCACCGCCAGCGGCACGCTGCTGCCCGATGTTGCCCACCGCCTGAGCCTGGCCAGCGGCACCCTGGCCCTGGACGGCGAGCGCGAAATCGAATTCGCCGAACACGACACCCCCACCATCACCCTCGACCACCGCGGCCCGCTCAGTGTGGACGTCGAGGCCGTGCTGGCGCATGCCGCCCGTCACCACCTGCTGGCCGTGCCTCGCGGCCATCGACTGCACCCTGCAAACCCGTGTTGAGACAACCCCGGAGAACAACAACATGTCCAATCAACTCAGTACCGAACAACTGCTGCATGCCTATGAAGTGATGCGCACCATCCGCGCCTTTGAAGAACGCCTGCACGTGGAGTTCGCCACTGGCGAAATCCCCGGTTTCGTGCACCTCTACGCCGGCGAAGAGGCCTCGGCTGCCGGGGTAATGGCCCACCTGCGCGACAGCGACTGCATCGCCTCGACCCATCGCGGCCATGGCCATTGCATCGCCAAGGGCGTGGATGTGTACGGCATGATGGCCGAAATCTACGGCAAGAAGACCGGCGTATGCGGTGGCAAGGGTGGCTCGATGCACATTGCCGATCTGGAGAAAGGCATGCTCGGGGCCAACGGTATCGTCGGTGCCGGCGCCCCCCTGGTGGCCGGCGCGGCGCTGGCGGCCAAGCTCAAGGGGCGCGACGACGTGGCGGTGGCCTTCTTCGGCGACGGAGCCTCCAACGAAGGCGCGGTATTCGAAGCCATGAACATGGCGTCGATCATGAACCTGCCGTGCGTCTTCGTCGCCGAGAACAATGGCTACGCCGAAGCCACCGCCTCCAACTGGTCGGTGGCCTGCGACCACATCGCCGACCGCGCGGCCGGCTTCGGCATGCCCGGGGTGACCATCGACGGCTTCGATTTCTTTGCCGTGTACGAGGCCGCCGGTGCGGCCATCGAACGCGCCCGTTCCGGGCAAGGCCCATCGCTGGTCGAGGTCAAGCTCAGCCGCTACTACGGCCATTTCGAGGGCGACGCGCAAACCTACCGCGCGGCGGATGAAGTCAAGAACCTGCGCGAATCGCGCGACTGCCTGATGCAGTTCCGCAACAAGACCACCCGCGCCGGCCTGCTCACGGCCCAGCAGCTGGACGCCATCGACGCACGCGTCGAGGACCTGATCGAAGACGCTGTGCGCCGCGCCAAGTCCGACCCCAAGCCACTGCCCGCCGACCTGCTCAGCGATGTCTACGTCGCCTACCCCTGAGCCGCGCATTACAAGAACAACAGGAGAACCACCATGGCAAGAAAGATCAGCTACCAGCAGGCCATCAACGAAGCACTGGCCCAGGAAATGCGCCGCGACGACAGTGTGTTCATCATTGGCGAGGACGTTGCCGGCGGTGCCGGGGCGCCCGGTGAGGAAGACGCCTGGGGTGGCGTGCTGGGCGTGACCAAGGGCCTGTACCACCAGTTCCCGGGCCGGGTACTGGACGCTCCCCTGTCGGAAATCGGCTACGTCGGCGCAGCGGTCGGTGCCGCCACCCAGGGCCTGCGCCCGGTGTGCGAGCTGATGTTCGTGGACTTCGCCGGCTGCTGCCTGGACCAGATACTCAACCAGGCCGCCAAGTTTCGCTACATGTTCGGCGGCAAGGCAGTCACCCCGCTGGTGATGCGCACCATGTACGGCGCAGGCCTGCGCGCAGCGGCCCAGCATTCGCAAATGCTCACCTCGCTGTGGACGCACATTCCAGGCCTGAAGGTGGTGTGCCCATCCTCGCCCTACGACGCCAAGGGGCTATTGATTCAGGCGATCCGCGACAACGACCCGGTGATCTTCTGCGAGCACAAGCTGCTCTACAGCATGCAGGGCGAGGTGCCGGAAGAGGTGTACACGGTCCCCTTCGGCGAAGCCAACTTCCTGCGTGATGGCGATGACGTGACCCTGGTCACCTACGGGCGCATGGTGCATGTAGCCCTGGAGGCCGCCAACAACCTGGCCCGCCAGGGCATCGACTGCGAAGTACTGGACCTGCGCACCACCAGCCCGCTGGACGAAGACAGCATTCTGGAAAGCGTGGAAAAAACCGGCCGCCTGGTAGTCATCGACGAAGCCAACCCGCGCTGCTCGATGGCCACCGATATCAGTGCCCTGGTGGCGCAGAAGGCTTTCGCTGCGCTCAAGGGCCCGATCGAGATGGTCACCGCACCGCACACCCCGGTACCGTTCTCCGACGCCCTGGAAGACCTGTACATCCCCGACGCGGCGAAGATCGAGGCCGCCGTGCGCAAAGTGATCGAAGCTGCAAGGAGTGCCGCATGAGCCAGAGCCAGATCCATACCCTGACCATGCCCAAGTGGGGCCTGTCGATGACCGAGGGCCGGGTAGACACCTGGCTCAAGCAGGAAGGCGACCCGATCACCAAGGGCGACGAGGTGCTGGACGTCGAGACCGACAAGATCAGCAGCAGTGTCGAGACCCCGTTCAGCGGCGTGCTGCGCCGCCAGGTGGCCAAGCCGGATGAAACCCTGCCGGTGGGCGCGCTGCTGGCCGTGGTGGTGGAAGGCGAAGCCGCAGAGGCCGAGATCGATGCCGTGGTGCAGCGCTTCCAGGCCGAGTTCGTCGCCGAAGGCGGCGCCGACCAGGCCCAGGGCCCGGCCCCGCAAAAGGCTGAAGTGGGCGGCCGCCTGCTGCGCTGGTTCGAGCTGGGTGAAGGCGGCACGCCGTTGGTGCTGGTGCACGGCTTTGGCGGCGACCTTAACAACTGGCTGTTCAACCACCCGGCGCTGGCGGCCGAGCGGCGGGTGATCGCCCTTGATCTGCCGGGGCATGGCGAGTCGGCCAAGGCCCTGCAGCGCGGCGATCTGGATGAACTGAGCGAGAGCGTGCTGGCCCTGCTTGACCACCTGGGCATTGCCAAGGCGCACCTGGCGGGGCATTCGATGGGCGGTGCAGTCAGCCTGAACCTGGCGCGCCTGGCACCGCAGCGGGTGGCCAGCCTGAGCCTGGTGGCCAGTGCCGGCCTGGGTGAAGCGATCAACGGGCAATACCTGCAAGGCTTCGTCAGCGCAGCCAACCGCAATGCCCTGAAGCCACAGATGGTGCAGCTGTTCGCCGACCCGGCGCTGGTCACCCGGCAGATGCTGGAAGACATGCTCAGGTTCAAGCGCCTGGAAGGCGTTGACCAGGCCCTGCAGCAATTGGCTGCGGCACTGGCCGAAGGCGACCGCCAACGCCACGACCTGCGTGGCGTGCTGGGGCAGCACCCGGCGCTGGTGGTGTGGGGCGGCAAGGACGCGATCATCCCGGCCAGCCATGCCGAAGGGTTGGAGGCCGAAGTACTGGTGCTGCCCGAAGCCGGCCATATGGTGCAGATGGAGGCGGCCGACCAGGTCAACCAGCAATTGCTCGCATTCCTGCGCAAGCACTGAACCTATTCCGTGAGCCTGGAGAACAACCATGAATGACTTGAGCCACACCCACATGCGCGCTGCCGTATGGCATGGCCGCAACGACATTCGCGTAGAACAGGTCCCCCTGCCAGCCGACCCGGCGCCGGGCTGGGTGCAGATCAAGGTCGACTGGTGCGGCATTTGCGGCTCCGACCTGCATGAGTACGTCGCCGGGCCGGTATTCATCCCGGTCGAGGCGCCGCACCCGCTGACCGGCATCCAGGGCCAGTGCATTCTCGGCCACGAATTCTGTGGTCAGATCGCCAAACTGGGCGAAGGCGTCGAAGGCTTTGCCGTCGGTGACCCGGTGGCTGCAGACGCCTGCCAGCATTGCGGCACCTGCTACTACTGTACCCATGGCCTGTACAACATCTGTGAACGCCTGGCCTTCACCGGCCTTATGAACAACGGCGCCTTCGCCGAGTGGGTCAATGTGCCGGCGAACCTGCTGTACCGCTTGCCGCAGGGCTTTCCGGCAGAGGCTGGCGCGCTGATCGAGCCGCTGGCGGTGGGCATGCATGCGGTGAAGAAGGCCGGCAGCTTGCTGGGCCAGACCGTGGTGGTGGTGGGCGCCGGCACCATCGGCCTGTGCACCATCATGTGCGCCAAGGCAGCCGGTGCGGCGCAGGTGATTGCGCTGGAAATGTCATCTGCGCGCAAGGCCAAGGCCAGGGAAGTCGGCGCCAGTGTGGTGCTCGACCCGAGCCAGTGCGATGCCCTGGCAGAGATTCGCGCGCTTACCGGCGGCCTGGGGGCGGATGTGAGCTTCGAGTGCATCGGCAACAAGCACACGGCCAAGCTGGCCATCGACACCATCCGCAAGGCCGGCAAGTGCGTGCTGGTAGGCATTTTTGAAGAGCCCAGCGAATTCAACTTCTTCGAACTGGTATCCACCGAGAAGCAGGTGCTGGGGGCATTGGCGTACAACGGCGAATTTGCCGATGTCATTGCCTTTATTGCAGACGGGCGGCTGGACATTCGACCGCTGGTGACCGGGCGGATCGGGCTGGAGCAGATTGTCGAGCTGGGGTTTGAGGAACTGGTGAACAACAAGGAGGAAAACGTGAAGATCATCGTGTCACCAGGCGGGCATTGATTGCACCTCAACCTGTGGGAGCGAGCGTGCCCGCGAAGCCGACGACTCGGTAGATGGCACCGGCTTCGCCGGTGTTCGCGGGCACGCCCGCTCCCACAGTTATCGAACAAGGCTCAAGGGATGTAAGACATTTCTGAATCTGAAACCAAATGCTTCAGCTTGGATCATCTAGCGAATTATCCTACGAGCTTGTCGGAAGTCGCTCCATTGTCGGGGAAACACCTCAGGGATACCGTCACAGAGTCGCCATGTATGGTGGCCGGGCGTGAGAAACCCGAAGATGTGTGATTGCGGCATTTGTCATGGCAGCCGTGCGCGGGCAGGCTTCGGTCTGGCCGAGCTCACACGTCCTCGGGTTTCTCACCCCGTGCACGGTCGCCACCCTATCCCGTGAGAAAGGATGCAGTGGTGACTATTTCCTGAACCGACGTGTGAGTTGTGATCATGAAAAAGATTGTCCCCGATCCACCCAAAACACTGACTTCCCGCCCCTTCTACACCATCAACCAGGACATGCCCTCGGTCGACGCAGTAATCCACACCCTGCAGTTGATGGCCGGCATTGAAGACACCCTGGACGAGTACATCTGCGCCAATGCCGGTGAGCCGGGTATCAACATGCTGGTCAATGCGGTACATCACGTACAGATGACCAAGGTACTGGCCGAGTTGCTGTTACATCGCCAGGCCGGGGATATCACCTGGCATTGAGGTTGAGCTGACTGGCTTCATCTCCGGTAAGCCCACAGGTACTGCACAAGACCAAGGGCCAGCACAAATCCTGTAGGAGCGGCCTTGTGTCGCGATGGGGCGCGAAGCGGCCCCGGCGATATCTGCGGCGAAGCTGAAATCGTGGGGCCGCTGCGCGGCCCATCGCGACGCAAGGCCGCTCCTACAGGGGTGTGCGTCAGCGCAGGCGCTCGCTGTTTCAGGATCCCAATCTGCGTCATAATCGGCAGACCTATTGCCCGGTTCTCGCCATGCGTCCACTGCTCCCCATTACCCTGGTCCTGCTGCTCGCCGCCTGTGGCGATGGCGAATCGTTGCTGCCGCCGGATGCCCGCCTGCCCGACGGTGGGCGCTACCGGGGCCAGGTGGTCGATGGCCTGCTGCAGGGTGAGGGGCGGATCGACTACCCCAACGGCAGCTGGTATGCCGGCACCTTCAAGGACGGCCAGTGGCATGGCCAGGGCGAATGGCATGGCCAGAACGGCGAGGTGTACCGCGGCCAGTTCGCCGCGGGGCTGTTCGAGGGGCTGGGCGACCTGACCACACCGGGCAGCCACTATGCCGGCACGTTCAAGCACGGCCGCCGCGATGGCGAAGGCACCCTCAAGCAAGCCGACCAAACCTACCGCGGCCAATTCAAGGACGACCTGTACGACGGCGCCGGCGAGCTGGTGCTGGCCGACGGCAGCCGTTACCAGGGCCTGTTCGCCAAGGGCAAGCCCAACGGCGCGGGGGTGCGCAGCGACGCCAGCGGTAACCGGTTCAGCGGCCATTTCAGCAATGGCCAACTGCAAGGCAGCGGCACCTACGACAGCGTCGATGGCGAGCAGTACATCGGCGAGTTCAAGGACAACCGTATTGAAGGCCGTGGCCGCTACGAGAGTGCCGATGGCGATGTTTGGATCGGCCAATTCAAGGACGGCTCGCTGATCGGCGAAGGTGAATTGCTGGGCAGCGACGGCAGCCATTACAAAGGCACGTTCGCCGACTGGCGGCTGTCTGGCCAAGGCAGCTTGCAACTGGCCGACGGCAGCCAGTACGTAGGCGGCTTCCTCAACGATGCCTACAACGGCAAGGGGCGCCTGATCCTGCCCAACGGCAAGGTCGAAAGCGGCGTGTGGGCCAACGGGGTGCGCGTGCGCGACCAGCATGGCACGCTGCTGCCCGACCCGCTTGACCTGGCCCTGCTCAACCAGGGCCGGCTACTTCAACAGGCGCTGGCCGCAGTGCCGCGCTCGGCCCCGCCGATTCAGCTGTACAGCCTGGTGGTGGGCGGTGATGGGCAACAGAGTGTGTTCCTACGTGAAGCCGACTACGTCAGCAACATGCTCAAGGTACGCTTTGGCGCCCGCGGCCAGGTGACGCTGGTCAACCACCGCGACCACCTGGCCAACCGCCCCATGGCAACCCGCGAGAACCTCACCTGTGCCGCCCGCACCCTGGCCGAGCGCAGCGGCCCGGAAGACCTGGTGTTCATCTACCTCACCAGCCACGGCAGCGCAGACCACCAGCTGGTGCTCGACCAACCCCGCCTGCAACTGGCCGACTTGTCCGCCGACGAGCTGGCAACGGCCCTTGCGCCGCTGAAGGATCGCGACAAGGTCATTGTCATCTCGGCCTGCTATTCAGGGGGGTATATCGCCCCGCTGAAAGATGAGCGTACCCTGATCATGACTGCCGCACGCGCCGACCGTGTCTCCTTCGGTTGCTCGGAGGAAGCTGATTTCACCTACTTTGGCGAAGCCCTGTTCGCCCAGGCCCTGAACCAGACCGACGACCTGAAACAGGCGTTTGAACTGGCACGCGGCAGTGTTGCCGAAAGGGAACAAAGGGAAGGTTTCGACGCCTCTGAGCCTCAGTTGTGGGCGCCGCCGGCGGTGCTTGAGCATTGGCAGCAGCTGCGCCGGCAACAGGCCGAAGAAGCATTGCGCAACACGACCCAGGCCAAGGTGGGCGCACAGGCAAAAAACCCGGGCAACCACTAGACTTGGGTGTAACAAGGGAGAGACATCATGTACTTGACGCCTCAGCATGTCCTGCTTGCCGGTGCCACCGGCCTCACCGGTGAACACCTGCTCGACCGCCTGCTCAACGAGCCCACCATCACCCGCGTGCTGGCCCCGACCCGCCGGCCGTTGGCCGAACATCCGCACCTGGAAAACCCGGTGGGTGACCCGGCAGTGTTCCTGCCGCAGCTGGCCGGCAGGGTCGACGTTGCCTATTGCTGCCTGGGCACCACCCTCAAACAGGCCGGCTCCGAGTCGGCGTTCCGCGCGGTGGACCTGGACATGGTGGTGGCGTTCAGCAAACGGGCCCGGGAAATGGGCGCACGGCATTTGCTGGTGGTCAGTGCCTTGGGCGCCGACCCGAAATCATCGATTTTCTACAATCGGGTGAAGGGCGAGATGGAAGAGGCGCTCAAAGCGCAGGATTGGCCGCAACTGACCATCGTGCGGCCGTCTCTGCTGCTGGGCGAGCGCATCAAGCCGCGGCTGGCAGAGCAGTTGGTTTCACCGTTGTCCCGGCTGATTCCGGGCAAATACCGAGGGATCGAGGCCTGCACCCTGGCCCGTGCGCTATGGCGCCTGGCCCTCGAGGAAGAAGACGGGGTGCGGATCGTGGAGTCGGATGAACTGCGCAAGCTGGGCAAGAAGTAAGCCGCAAGCATTGCACGGTACCTGTGGGAGCGTGCAACCCCTCACAGCCCCCCTGTGGCCTGGAAGCCTACACCGGCAGCAGTCAGCAAGGACAACGGCAGCAACAGGGTATCAAGCAGCATGCTCCCTGGCAGGTCCAGCCCCGGATAGCTCGGGGCTTGAGCCCCAAACCGATCCTGCGGGCAGCAACCACCGTTGATCACATACAGATCCAGACGCGTACCGGCATACACCACCGGCGCCCCCGGCTTGTTGGCATCCAGCGTGCGCACCGTGGCACAACCACTGAGCAACCCCAGCGCCAGCAAGCCGGCCAGCGCCCGTTTCAATCATCCACCCCGAAGTGGTGCTCGCCCCAACGCGGCAGCATGTCCTGGGGAATGTTCAGCAGGTTGAGAACACGCGCCACGACGAAGTCGACCAGGTCGTCGATGGTTTGCGGCTGGTGATAGAAGCCCGGCGCCGCCGGCAGAATCACCGCGCCCATCTGCGACAACTTGAGCATGTTCTCCAGGTGAATGGTGGAGAATGGCGCTTCGCGGGGCACCAGAATCAACTGGCGGCGCTCCTTGAGGGTCACGTCGGCTGCGCGCTCGATCAGGTTGTTGCAGGCCCCGGTGGCAATCGCCGACAAGGTGCCGGTGGAACACGGCACCACCACCATCGCTGCTGGCGCGCCCGAGCCCGAGGCCACTGGGGACATCCAGTCTTCCTTGCCATACACGCGGATCTGCCCATCGGCAGCACCGGTGTATTCCGTGAGAAAGGCCTGCATCGCCTGGGGCTTGGCCGGCAGCAGCACATCGGTCTCGGTGGCCATTACCAGTTGCGCCGCCTTGGAGATCAGAAAATGCACCTCGCGGTCCTCGCGCACCAGGCAATCGAGCAGGCGCAGGCCGTACTGGGCGCCTGAAGCGCCCGTCATGGCCAGGGTAACGCGTTCCGGCCCGTTCACTTCAGCGCCTCGGCCAGCTTGCCATGCAGGCCGCCGAAGCCGCCGTTGCTCATGATCACCACGTGGGTGCCCGGGCGGGCCTGGCCCTTGATGCGTTCGATGATCGCTTCGAGGCTGTCGGCAACCACACTCGGTACCTTGCACTGCGCAGCAGTAGCAGCGAGGTCCCAGCCCAGGTTGGCCGGCGCGTACCAAATCACTTGGTCGGCGTCGTTGACGCTTTCTGGCAGGCCATCGCGGTGTGCACCCAACTTCATCGAGTTGGAGCGCGGTTCGATTACCGCGATCACCGGCGCCTCGCCAACGCGCTTGCGCAGGCCGTCGAGGGTAGTAGCGATGGCAGTAGGATGGTGAGCGAAGTCATCGTAGATCGTCACGCCCTGCACTTCGGCAACCTTCTCCATGCGTCGCTTGACGCTCTTGAAGGCGCAGAGGCCCTCGATGCCCATGGCCGGCACCACGCCTACATGGCGGGCGGCTGCCAGGGTAGCCAGGGCGTTGGCGACGTTGTGCTGACCGGTCAGCGCCCAGTCCACCACGCCTTGCGCCTGGCCCTCGAACAGCACTTCGAAACGCGAGCCATCGGCGCTGAGCAGGCGGGCCTGCCACTGGCCACCTTCACCCGTGGTGTGTACCGGCGTCCAGCAGCCCATGCCGATGACCCGCTCCAGCGCTTGTTCGGTGGTCGGGTGGATGACCAGGCCTTCGCTGGGGATGGTGCGCACCAGGTGGTGGAACTGCCGCTCGATCGAGGCCAGGTCCGGGAAAATGTCTGCGTGATCGAACTCAAGGTTGTTGAGGATCGCAGTGCGCGGGTGGTAGTGCACGAACTTTGAACGCTTGTCGAAGAAGGCACTGTCGTACTCGTCGGCTTCGACCACGAAGAACGGCGTAGCCCCCAGGCGGGCCGACACCGAGAAGTTCTGCGGTACACCGCCAATCAGGAAGCCCGGGCTCATGCCGGCGTGCTCCAGCACCCAGGCCAGCATGCTGCTGGTGGTGGTCTTGCCGTGGGTACCGGCAACGGCCAGCACCCAACGGCCTTGCAGCACGTGGTCGGCCAGCCACTGCGGGCCGGAAACATAAGGCAGGCCCTTGTTCAGCACGTACTCAACCGCCGGGTTGCCGCGCGACATGGCGTTGCCGATCACCACCAGGTCGGGTGCCGGCTCCAGTTGAGCCGGGTCGTAGCCTTGGGTCAGCTCGATGCCCTGGGCTTCGAGCTGCGTGCTCATCGGCGGGTAGACGTTGGCGTCCGAACCGGTCACGCGATGGCCAAGCTCCTTGGCCAGCACTGCCAGCGAGCCCATGAAAGTGCCGCAAATACCGAGAATGTGAATATGCATGGTCGACCTCGCAAAACATCGAGGCAGGGTAGCCCAGGGCGCGACAAATCGCACCCGCTGTTTCGCTCAGTCGCCCCGGGTGATGCCGTGTTTGCGCAGTTTTCGATACAAGGTATTGCGGCTGATGCCCAAGTGTTCGGCGACACGGGTGAGGTGCCAGTGTTTTGCCTGCAGCACCTCAATGAGCGCTTGCCGTTCTGCGTCCTGCAACACCTCGGTACCCTCACCTAATCCATTGTCGGACCTGTGGGAGCGGGCGAGCCCGCGAACCGGGGCAACGCCCTCGCCTTGTGTCGACTGGGCAGGCGGCTTCGCGGGCGCGCCCGCTCCCACAGACCCGGTGTGGCTGCGCACAATGGCAGGGAGATCCGGGAAAGTGATGCGGGCACCTTCGCAAAGCGCCACCAGGGTACGCAGCACGTTGCGCATCTGCCGCACGTTGCCCGGCCAGGCGAAGTCCAGCAGCGCCTGGCGCGCCCTCGGTTCGATGTCGATCAATTGGCCCTGCGCCTCCTGGCGCAGCAGGAAGTCCAGCAACTGCGCCTTGTCACTGCGCTCGCGTACGGCCGGCAATGCCACTTCCAGGCCGTTGAGGCGGTAATACAAGTCTTCACGGAAACTGCCCTGCTCGACCCGCTGCAGCAGGTCACGGTGGGTGGCGCTGACGATGCGCACGTCCACTGCCTGTGGCTCGCCGCCGATCGGCACTACCTGACGCTCCTCCAGCACGCGCAGCAGGCGTGTCTGCAGGGCCAGCGGCATGTCACCGATCTCGTCCAACAGCAAGGTGCCACCATCGGCTTGCAACAGCTTGCCGCGCATGCCTTCCTTGCGCGCACCGGTGAAGCTGCCACCGCGGTAGCCGAACAGCTCGCTCTCGATCAGGCTTTCAGGGATCGAGGCACAGTTGATGGCCACGAAGGGTTGGCTGCGGCGCTCACTGGCCTGGTGCACGGCCTGGGCAAAGGCCTCTTTGCCGCAGCCGGTCTCGCCGCGCAGCAGCAGTGGCACATCGCGCTCGAACACCCGCACACTGCGGCGGAAATCATTCTGCAACGCCGGGTCGAGCAGGCATACCAGCGGCTCTGCAGAACGCGTAGGCCGCGGCTGGGCCACGGGCACCGACCATACAGGCGCGCGCGCCTGCCCGCGCAGGCTGGCGAACACCTGGCGGCCGTCCAGGGTGCGCAGCGGCCAGGCCGTGCTGCCCCCGGGCGTGGCGCGGCCGAACAGCTCATCGTGGCTGCAGGCAAAAAACCGCTCCAACGGCTGGCCCAGCACACCACTGCGTACGCTGCCCAGCAGGTTCAGGGCGCTCTGGTTGGCCGCGCAGATCCGGCCATCACCGTCGAAGGCCAGCAGGCCCTCGCTGAACAGGCCAACCGACTCCGCCTGCAGGTGGAAACGCAGCAGCCACTGCTGCTCGAAATGGCGCAGGAAGTAGCAGCTTTCGATCATCTTGGCCGACAGGTTGACCAAGGCCATGGTATGGAACTGGCTTTGCCGTGAAACGTCGGGGCGTGCCGAGGATACGTCGAGCACCGCCAGCAACTCGCCATGGGGGTCGAACACCGGGCTGGCCGAGCACGTCAGCCCGGTGTGGCGGCCGCGGAAGTGCTCGTTCTGGTGGATGGTCAGCGCCTGGCGCTCGACCAGGCAGGTGCCGATGCCATTGGTGCCTTCACGCGCCTCGCTCCAGTCGGCGCCCAGCCACAGCCCGGCATGCTCGAAGCTGCGCCGTTCGCTGGCCGCGCTGACGCAATTGAGGATCACCCCGCGGGCATCGGTCAGCAACACCGCATGGCCGGCCCCGGAGAGCTGCTGGTGCAGGCTGTTCATTTCGTGGTCGGCGATCTGCAGCACCTGGCGCAAGCGCTCGCGGCTTTCCAGCAAGCGCCCGTGCTCGAGCACCACCGGCGCCTCGATCACCGTTGGGTCGAGGTGGTAGTCCTCCAGGCAACGCAGCCAGGAGCGGGCAATGGAGGGGTCGCTGACGCCCTCGCCAGCACCACCATGGGCCACAGTGTGGACCTGCCGGGCATGGCGGCTGAAGTGATTGCTCTGCATTGTTGTAGTTCTCCGCAGATAGAGCGTGCCACCAGCATCCTCCACCGGCGAAGGCATTGCAATGCACCCACGGGTGACGTGTCGTGAACGGCACAAAATGTCACCCCCAGGCGTACCGCAACCGGCACAGGCTGGCTGCCAAGTGCCCGCCACACCCGCCCAAGCCATTGATTTTACGGGTGCCGCCCACGCTGGCCCAACCTTTGCTCTACGCTTTCCAACTCCCTAACAAACACAATAGCCAGGAGACACACCATGCGTTACGCACATCCCGGTACCGAAGGCGCGAAGGTTTCCTTCAAGAACCGCTACGGTAACTACATCGGTGGTGAGTTCGTTCCTCCGGTAAAGGGTGAATACTTCACCAACACGTCCCCGGTGAACGGCCAGCCGATTGCCGAATTCCCCCGCTCCACTGCCGAAGACATCGACAAGGCACTGGACGCTGCCCACGCTGCCGCCGACGCCTGGGGCCGCACCTCGGTGCAGGACCGCTCCAATGTGCTGTTGAAAATCGCCGACCGCATCGAGCAGAACCTCGAACTGCTGGCCATTACCGAAACCTGGGACAACGGCAAACCGATCCGCGAAACCCTGAATGCCGACATTCCGCTGGCGGTCGATCACTTCCGCTATTTCGCTGGCTGCATTCGTGCACAAGAAGGTGGCGCCGCCGAAATCAACGAAGGCACCGTGGCCTACCACATCCACGAACCGCTGGGCGTGGTCGGGCAGATCATCCCGTGGAACTTCCCGATCCTGATGGCCGCCTGGAAGCTTGCACCGGCCCTGGCCGCTGGCAACTGCGTGGTGCTCAAGCCGGCCGAACAGACCCCGCTGGGCATCACCGTGCTGCTGGAAGTGATCGGTGACCTGCTGCCCAAAGGCGTGCTCAACGTGGTGCAGGGCTATGGCCGCGAAGCAGGTGAAGCGCTGGCGACCAGCAAGCGCATCGCCAAGATTGCCTTCACCGGCTCTACCCCGGTTGGCTCGCACATCATGAAATGCGCCGCCGAAATCATCATCCCGTCCACCGTGGAACTGGGCGGCAAGTCGCCGAACGTGTACTTCGAAGACATCATGCAAGCCGAGCCGAGCTTCATCGAGAAAGCGGCCGAAGGCATGGTGCTGGCTTTCTTCAACCAGGGCGAAGTGTGCACCTGCCCATCGCGTGCGCTGGTGCAGGAGTCGATCTACCCGCAGTTCATGGAAGTGGTGATGAAGAAGGTGCTGCAGATCAAGCGCGGCGACCCTCTGGACACCGACACCATGGTTGGCGCACAGGCCTCGCAGCAGCAGTTCGAGAAGATCCTCTCGTACCTTGAGATCGCCCAGCAGGAAGGTGCCGAGTTGCTGACCGGTGGCAAGGTTGAAAAACTCGAAGGCTCGCTGGCCACCGGTTACTACATCCAGCCGACCCTGCTCAAGGGCAACAACCGCATGCGCGTGTTCCAGGAGGAAATCTTCGGCCCGGTGGTCAGCGTCACCACCTTCAAGGACGAAGCCGAAGCGCTGGCGATCGCCAACGACACCGAGTTCGGCCTGGGCGCCGGCGTGTGGACCCGCGACATCAACCGCGCTTACCGCATGGGCCGCGGGATCAAGGCTGGCCGTGTATGGACCAATTGCTACCACCTGTACCCGGCGCATGCCGCGTTCGGTGGCTACAAGAAGTCCGGGGTTGGGCGTGAAACCCACAAGATGATGCTCGACCACTACCAGCAGACCAAGAACCTGCTGGTGAGCTACGACATCAATCCGCTGGGCTTCTTCTAAGCAACTAGCTTCAAGCTTCAAGCTTCAAGCTTCAAGCCGCAAGAATAAAGCGAATCGCCCGCCGACTCGCTTTTCTCTTGCAGCTTGCAGCTTCAGTCTTGCAGCTCCCTGGCTCGCTTCCTGCAGTACCCATCACCATCGGCGCGGATCCCTTCCGCGCACCAAGAAAAACAACAGGTGAAACTATGCCAAGCGATCAATCCGCCGGCTCGCCGGCAGGCTCTTCCGTCGACTTCGAGAAGGTCGGTTCGGACTATTTCCAGCAACGTGAACTGAAAAAAGGCGCGGCCGGCTGGGTGCTGCTGGTCGGCCTGGGGGTGGCCTATGTCATTTCCGGCGACTACGCCGGCTGGAACTTCGGCCTGGCCCAAGGTGGCTGGGGCGGCATGTTCCTCGCGACCCTGCTGATGGCCACCATGTACTTGTGCATGTGCTTCTCGCTGGCCGAGCTTTCCTCGATGATCCCGACCGCTGGCGGTGGCTACGGCTTTGCCCGCAGCGCCTTCGGCCCCTGGGGCGGTTTCCTTACCGGCACGGCGATCCTCATCGAATACGCGATCGCCCCCGCCGCCATCGCGACCTTCATCGGCGCCTACTGCCAGTCGTTGTTCGGCATTGGCGGCTGGATGATCTACCTGGCGTTCTACGTGGTGTTCATCGGCATCCACATCTTCGGGGTGGGCGAAGCACTGAAGTTGATGTTCATCATCACGGCCATCGCCGCCATTGCCCTGGCGGTGTTCCTGGTGGCCATGGTGCCCCATTTTGATGCAGCCAACCTGTTCGACATCGCCAAAACGGACGCTGTCGGCGCCAGCAGCTTCCTGCCGTTCGGCTATGTCGGGGTATGGGCGGCGATCCCGTATGCCATCTGGTTCTTCCTCGCCGTCGAAGGCGTGCCTCTGGCCGCCGAAGAAACCAAGAACCCCAAGCGTGACCTGCCACGCGGCCTGATCGGCGCCATGCTGGTGCTGCTGGCCTTTGCCCTGCTGATCCTGGTGGTCGGCCCTGGCGGCGCGGGTTCCGAGGCGCTGAAAGCTTCCGGCAACCCCCTGGTCGAAGCATTGGCCAAAGCCTACGGCGGCGCTACCTGGATGGGCAGCTTCGTCAACCTGGTCGGCCTGGCCGGCCTGATCGCCAGCTTCTTCTCGATCATCTATGCCTATTCGCGGCAGATTTTCGCCCTGTCCCGCGCCGGCTACCTGCCGCGCAAGCTGTCGGAAACCAACAAGAGCAAGGCGCCGGTCATGGCCCTGGTCATTCCTGGCATCATCGGTTTTGCGCTGTCGCTGACTGGCCAGGGCGACCTGCTGATCCTGGTCGCGGTATTCGGCGCTACGCTGTCGTACGTGCTGATGATGGCCGCGCATATCACCCTGCGCATCCGCCGGCCGAAGATGGAGCGCCCGTACCGTACCCCTGGCGGCATCTTCACCTCCGGCCTGGCCCTGGTGCTGGCGTGCATCGCCGTGGTCGCCGGTTTCCTGGTGGACCCGCGCGTGGTGATTGGCGCCGCAGTGATCTATGCGGTATTAATTGCCTACTTTGCTTTCTACAGCCGCCACCACCTGGTAGCGGGCACCCCGGAAGAGGAATTCGCCGCGATCCAGCAGGCCGAAGAGGCTCTGCACTGACCGGCGCCACCCGCCGCGGGGCAACCCGCGGCTCTGGAGATTCTGTATGGCAAGTTTCGTACACACGGTCGGCCACCTGGTCTACCGCTTCGACAGCCTCAAGGATGTCATGGCCAAGGCCAGCCCGGCGCGCTCCGGGGACTACCTGGCAGGCGTTGCGGCAAGCAACGACGGCGAGCGCGTAGCCGCGCAGATGGCCTTGGCCAATATCCCGCTGACGCATTTTCTCAACGAAGCCCTGATCCCCTACGAAGCCGACGAGGTCACTCGGCTGATCATCGACAGCCATGATGCCCAGGCATTTGCGCCGGTCAGCCACCTCACCGTCGGCGGCCTGCGTGACTGGTTGCTGAGTGAAGAGGCCAACGAGGACAGCCTGCGCGCCCTGGCGCCAGGGCTGACCCCGGAAATGGCGGCGGCGGTATCGAAGATCATGCGCGTGCAGGACCTGGTGCTGGTGGCGCAAAAAATCCGTGTGGTCACCCGTTTTCGCGGCACCATGGGCCTGCGCGGGCGCCTGTCGACCCGCCTGCAGCCCAACCACCCGACGGACGAGCCGGCCGGCATTGCCGCCAGCATTCTCGACGGCCTGTTGTACGGCAACGGCGATGCCATGATCGGCATCAACCCGGCAACCGACAGCATTGCCTCGATCTGCGCCCTGCTGGAAATGCTCGATGCCATCATCCAGCGCTACGACATACCCACCCAGTCCTGCGTGCTGACCCACGTCACCACCTCCATCGAAGCGATCAACCGCGGCGTGCCGCTGGACCTGGTGTTCCAGTCCATCGCCGGTACCGAAGCGGCCAATGCCGGCTTCGGCATCAACCTGAACGTGCTGCAGGAGGGTTACGAAGCCGGCCTTTCGCTCAAGCGCGGCACCCTGGGGCAGAACCTGATGTACTTCGAAACCGGCCAGGGCAGTGCGCTGTCGGCCAATGCCCACCACGGGGTCGACCAGCAAACCTGCGAAACCCGCGCCTATGCCGTGGCCCGCCACTTCAAGCCGTTCCTGGTCAACACCGTGGTCGGTTTCATTGGCCCGGAGTACCTGTACAACGGCAAGCAGATCATCCGCGCCGGCCTCGAAGACCACTTCTGCGGCAAGCTGCTGGGCGTGCCGATGGGCTGCGACATCTGCTACACCAACCACGCCGAGGCCGACCAGGACGACATGGACACCCTGCTGACCCTGCTGGGTGTGGCCGGGATCAATTTCATCATGGGTATCCCCGGCTCCGACGACATCATGCTCAACTACCAGACCACCTCGTTCCACGACGCGCTCTACGCGCGCCAGACCCTGGGCCTGAAGCCCGGGCCGGAATTCGAGGCATGGCTGGCCCACACCGGCATCTTCACCCAGGCCGATGGCCGGGTGCGCTTCGGTGACAACCTGCCGCCGGCCTTCCGCCAGGCCTTGGCACAGCTTGCATAGGGATCACCATGGACCATCACACCCCTACCCCTGAAAACCCTTGGCTGGCCCTGCGCACGCTGACCCCGGCGCGTATCGCCCTGGGCCGCAGCGGTACCAGCCTGCCGACCGGGGCGCAACTGGACTTCCAGTTCGCCCATGCCCAGGCCCGTGATGCCGTGCACCTGGCGTTCGACCACGCTGGCCTGGCTACCCAGCTGGCTGAACGCGGCCGCGAAAGCCTGGTGCTGCACAGCGCCGCCAGCGACCGCCACGAATATCTGCAACGGCCCGACCTGGGCCGGCGCCTGAACGAAGCATCGGTCGCCACCCTGCGCCAGCACGCCCAGGCCAACCCAGGCGGGGTCGACCTGGCCATCGTGGTTGCCGATGGCCTATCGGCGCTTGCCGTGCACCGGCATACCTTGCCGTTGCTGAGCCGGTTCGAGGAACAGGCCGCCGCCGACGGCTGGACCAGCGCACCGGTGGTGCTGGTGCAGCAGGGCCGCGTGGCAGTGGCCGATGAGGTGGGTGAACTGCTGGGCGCTCGCATGACAGTAATGCTGATCGGCGAGCGGCCCGGGCTCAGTTCGCCCGACAGCCTGGGGCTGTATTTCACCTATGCGCCAAAGGTCGGCCTGACCGATGCCTACCGCAACTGCATTTCCAACGTACGCCTGGAGGGCTTGAGTTATGGCATGGCCGCACACCGCCTGCTGTACCTGATGCGTGAAGCCTGCCGGCGCCAGCTGTCGGGGGTGAATCTGAAGGACGAAGCCGAGGTCCATAGCATCGACAGCGAACATGGCCCCGCGCAGCGAGGCAACTTCCTGCTTGGCGAGGGCTGAACACCCTGTCATGCAAAGCGGATTGCGCCGCGGGCCGGGCTTGGGGCAGCATGCCCTCGAAGCTGCTGGCAATCCGCTGTTTTCCCTAATGGACTCTGAGGGCCGCACATGCGCATCATCAAGGCAAAACTGGAACACCTCGACCTGTTGACGCCTATGTTCGTCAAATACCGTGAATTCTATGGGCAACTGCCCTATCCCGACAGCTCGCGCAGCTTCCTGGAAAAACGCCTGCAGCGGGACGAATCGGTGATCTACCTGGCACTCCCCGATGATGACGACAACAAGCTGCTGGGCTTCTGCCAGTTGTACCCGAGCTACTCGTCGCTGTCGCTGAAGCGGGTATGGATCCTCAACGATATCTACGTGGCCGAAGACTCCAGGCGCATGCTGGTAGCAGACCACCTGATGCGCGAAGCGAAGAAAATGGCCAAGGACACCAACGCCGTGCGCATGCGGGTGTCCACAAGCAGCAACAATGACACGGCGCACAAGACCTACGAGTCCATCGGTTTTCGTGAAGATACCGAGTTCAAGAGCTACATTCTGCCCATCAACCCGGATTGACCTGCGTCCGCCCCTGCGCGGGCAAGCCCACCCAGGGGCGGATACGGCACTACCGCGTGCAGTAACCCCCCGCTACAAACTCCCCGGGCATGATCGTCACTTAGCCGTATAATGGCCGGCCTGTCATGTGTGAAAATTTACCGATCCGCCGGTAAACCGAGCCTACGCCCAAGAACACAGGTGCTGTACATGGATTTCAACCCGCTCGACCTTATCCTGCATCTCGATGCCTACCTCGATTTGCTGGTCACCAATTACGGCCCCTGGATCTACGCCATCCTGTTTACCGTGATCTTCTGTGAAACCGGGCTGGTGGTGATGCCCTTCCTGCCGGGCGATTCGTTGCTGTTCATCGCCGGCGCCGTAGCCGCAGGGGGCGGCATGGACCCGGTCTTGCTGGCCGGCCTGCTGATGGCTGCTGCAATCATGGGCGACAGCACCAACTACGTGATCGGGCGCACGGCAGGCGAGCGTTTGTTCAACAACCCCAATTCGAAGATCTTCCGTCGCGATTACCTGCAGCGGACCCACGACTTCTACGAGCGCCACGGCGGCAAGACCGTGACCATGGCGCGCTTCCTGCCCATTCTGCGCACCTTCGCCCCGTTCGTGGCCGGTATTGCCCACATGCATTACCCGCGCTTCCTGGGCTTCAGCGTGGCCGGCTCGTTGCTGTGGGTAGGTGGCCTGGTCACCTTGGGCTACTTCTTCGGTAACGTGCCGTTCATCAAGCAACACCTGTCGCTGATGGTAGTGGGCATCATCATCCTGTCGTTGGTCCCGATGATCCTCGGCCTGCTGCGTACCCGCCTGGGCCGCGCAGCCAAGGCGCACTGACCGGCCAGCATGTGGTCGTTCCGCGCCTGGCGGCGCAAGCGGGCCTTGGCACGCTACCCGATCACGCCACAGCAATGGCAGGCCGTACGCGAATGCCTGCCGATGCTGGACGGCATCACCGACGAAGAAGACCACCGGCTGCGCGAAGCCTGCATCCTGTTCCTGCTCGACAAGCACCTCACGTGCCTGCCGGGCGTTGAACTGGGCGACCAGCAGCGGCTGCTGCTCGCCGCCCAGGCGCAACTGCCACTGCTGCACCTGGGCGAACTGAACTGGTACCAGGGCTTTCACGAAATCGTGCTCTACCCCGACGACTTCAAGAGCCCGCAGCGCCACCGCGATGCCAGTGGCGTGGAGCACGTGTGGGACGGCGAGCACAGTGGCGAGGCCTGGCAGCAGGGCCCGATCATCCTGGCCTGGAACGGCGTACTGGCCAGTGGCGGCTGGGAGGCCTACAACCTGGTCATCCACGAACTGGCGCACAAGCTCGACATGCTCAATGGCGATGCCAACGGCCTGCCGCCGCTGCACAGCGGCATGCCCGTGGCCGAGTGGGCCACCGCCATGCAACAGGCCTACGACGACCTCAACCGCCAGCTCGATGCCAACCCCGACGCCGAAACCGCCATCGACCCCTATGCGGCAGAGAACCCCGCCGAGTTTTTTGCCGTCACCAGCGAATACTTCTTTAGTGCCCCCGACCTGCTCCATCAGGCCTATCCATTGGTCTATCAGCAGTTGGCGCTGTTCTACCGGCAAGACCCGCTGGCGCGCCTGCGCCGGCTTCAGGCCGAGCACCCCGACTACCGCGAAAGCCACGCCTGACGCGGCCGCACATCAGGCCAGGCGTGGCATGCCCCGGCAGAATGTGCCTATAATCGCCGCCACTTTTTTGGTCAAACATGGGGGCACTGCCCAATGAGCTACAGCAAGATTCCGGCGGGCAAAGACCTGCCGAACGACATCTACGTCGCCATCGAGATCCCGGCCAACCACGCGCCGATCAAATACGAGATCGACAAGGACAGCGACACGCTGTTCGTCGACCGCTTCATGGCTACCCCGATGTTCTACCCAGCCAACTATGGCTTCATCCCGAACACCCTGGCGGACGACGGTGATCCGCTCGACGTGCTGGTCGTTACCCCGTACCCGGTCGCCCCAGGCTCGGTTATCCGCGCCCGCCCGGTTGGCGTACTGAACATGACCGACGACGGCGGCGGCGACGCCAAGGTCATCGCGGTTCCTCACGACAAGCTGTCGCAGCTGTACGTCGACGTGAAGGAATACACCGACCTGCCAGCCCTGCTGATTCAGCAGATCGAGCACTTCTTTGCCAACTACAAAGACCTCGAGAAGGGCAAGTGGGTCAAGATCGAAGGCTGGGAAGGCGCTGACGCTGCCCGTGCCGCGATCACCAAATCGGTCGCTGCCTACAAGGGCTGATACCGGTTGCAGGAAGAACCCCGCCATGGCGGGGTTTTTTTATGGCCAATCGCTGTACTCGGCGAATACTCCTACACAGCCCTACAGCTGTGCCCTACAACCAGCCACTTTTCATACAAGCCCCGTCAACATCAAGTTGATATCCTTGCTGGCACCGCGCCGCTACACTCGCTGGCATGAAGACCTCCGGTGACCGCCTCAGGGCCCTGCTTCACGAATGCGGCCTTACCCCTTCCGATTTCGCTGCCCAACGCGGCGTCACACCGCAGCACGTCAACAATTGGGTCAAGCGCGGCGTGCCCCTGGCACGGCTGGACGAAATGGCAGACCTGTTCTGTGTGCATCGCCGCTGGCTGCACACGGGCGAAGGGCCCAAGCACCCCAGCCCGATCCTGCGCAACGCCCGGCCGCGAAAGTTGCACACGCCTGCGCCGTCCCCGCTGCTGGTGGACCATGGCCGGCTGGTCAAGGTGCCGTACTACGAACTGCATGACGGCCTGCTCAGCCCAGTCGCCAGCAAACACCTGCGCCTGCCGGCAAAAGCGCTGCAGGGGTTGGGGGTTCGGGCCGACGATGCAATCAGCGTGACGATGCCCGACAGCAACATGCTGCCGCTGATCCCGCAGGAGGCGGTGCTGGTGATCGACGTGAGCATGACCCAGGTGTTCCAGGGCGAAACCTACGCCTTGCTGCACAACGGCGCGCTGCGGGTGAATACCCTCAGCCTCGGCCAACATGGCACGCTGTACCTGCACAGCCATGACCGGCGCAACTATGCGGTTGAGCGCTATACCCCGGCGCAGCGCCAGGCGCAGGGCCTGGAAGTGCTTGGCTGGGTGTTCCACTGGTCGTATTTTCGCCAGCAGCGGCCCGGTTGAAACACCCTGTGCCATTTTTTGCTGGGCATCCAGAGCGTGCCCTTGTATGCTACGCCGCACATTCAGCCCCGACCGGCGCAAGCCGCAGTCCAGAGGGCTCGGCGACATCTCACACGGGTGTCTGCCATCTCTTCCAGGCCCTTGTGGCCACACAGTTAAGGCGATTGCGGCTTACCATAAATTAGTCGGAAGCGTCCCCGAGAAGCCGGCCACAAGCCGGCTTTTTAATGCCCCCGCATACTCGCCCGCCCGCCCGGGCAGAGCGCTTTCAGCCAGAGCAACCCTCAGAAGTCATAGCGCGCGCCCACCATCATGCTGCGCGACGGCCCATAGAAGTTGAAGGTCGACGTCGAGCCCACGCGCGACAAGTAATCGCGGTCGAACAGGTTGTTGACGTTGAATGTGGCGGTCAGCTGCGAAGTGACCGGGTACGACAGCATCGCATCCACCGTGGCATACCCTGGCGCATCGATGCGCACGCCACCGTTCTCGGCGTAAAAGTTGCTCATCGCCGAAATACCGCCCCCGATTGCCAGGCCGCTCAACGGGCCTCGGCTGATGGTGTACTTGCTCCACAATGAGGCCTGGTTGCGCGGCATGATGAAGAACGTGGTCTCGGCATCGCCCTCGACGGTTTCGGTTTCCATCCAGGTGTAGCCGGCCAGCAGTTCCCAGTTCGGTGTCAGCTTGCCGCTTACTTCCACTTCCGCGCCCTTGACCCGGGTTTTACCGGCGGCTACCGAGTCGGTGGTCGCCACGCCATCGGCGTCGTACAGGGTGGTAGCACGGTGCTTGTCGGTCAGGCGGAATACCGACAACCGCGTGTTCAGGTCGCCCCCAAAGTAGCTGCTTTTCAAGCCGAATTCATACTGCTCGCCTTCCCGGGGCTTCAACACCCGGCCGCTGCTGTCGGTGGCTGACTGCGGCTTGAACACCTGCGAATAACTGGCGTACAGCGCGTGGGTGTCGGTGAGGTCGTAGACCACGCCGCCGTAGGGGGTGAAGTGGCCGTCGACGCGCTTGCTGTCGTTGGTGCTGGCGCCACTGCCGAGGGTGGTGGTGTAGAAGTCACCGCGGTACCAGCTGAAACGCCCACCGGCGATCAACGCCAGGCGCTCGACGGGGCGGAAGGTAACCTTGGAGTACAGGCCATATTCCTCTTCCTGCATACCGGTTTCGGTGCTGTAGTTGGGCGACGGCTTGGCAAACTGCTTTGGCGAGTAGGTGTTGACGTTGATGGCGCCCAGGTTGGTCGTGCCATTGAGGTACTCGGTGTCGTAGTTCTTGTAGTCGCTGCCGACCACGAACTCGCTGACCTGGCCGAAGGTCTCGAACGGCTGGCTGTAGCTGGCGTCCAGCGAGTAGGTGTCCTGCGTGAAATCGCGGGCGCTGGCACGCTCGGAATTGCCACCGGTAGTGGCGTTGGTGGCGGTGAAGGCGTACAGGTACTGGGTGTCGCGGTGGGAGCCACGGGCGGCAATACGGCCGTAACCGCCGTTGTCGAAGCGGTGGGTCAGTTCGGCGACCAGGTCGGTGGTCTTGCCGTCGAAGTAGTTCCAGTCGGCCCCGAGGAAGCGTGAATGGCTGAAGTCGGGCACCTCACCCGACAAGGTGGCCGGGTAGCCATTATGCGGGGTGATGTTCTTCACTTCGTGCATCAGGCCGAACGACACGGCAGTAGCGTCGCTCAGGTCGATGTCCAGGGCACCATAGTAGCTATTGCTGGTGTTGGCGTTGTAGTCGACCTCGCCATTGGTGTCATCACGCGAAGCGATGAAGCGCCCACGCACACGACCCGCATCGTCCAGCGGCCCGCTCAGGTCGAGTTCTTCGTGGTTGGTGTCCCATGTGCCATAGCTGCCTTCGACGTGGCCCTGGAACTCGGCGGTGGGGCGCTTGCGCACCATGTTCACGATGCCGCCCAGCTCGCTGGTGCTGCTGAACAGCCCCGCCGGGCCGCGCATGATTTCGACCCGGTCGAACGCTGCCAACGACGGCACAGTACCGAAGATGCTGGCCATGGGCGCCGGTAGCCCGTCGATATTGAACTCGCTGTACTCGTAGCCACGGGCATAGATGGACGAGCGGCCACTGTCGTTGGTCAGGGTCCGCAGGCCGGCGGTGTACTTGGCCAGGTCATCCAGGTGCACGAACTGGCGATCCTTGACGTAATCCTGGGTGTACACGGTGATCGACTGCGGGATGTCCTTGAGCGCCGCCGGGGTCTTGGTGCCCACGGTTGCAGCATCGACACTGTAGCCGCCGGTTTGCTCCGAAGGCAGCATGTCGTACAGGCGGTTGCCCTCGATGGTCAGTGCCGGCAGGTCGAGCGAGTTGCCACCACCGGCCGCCTGCGTCGCTACCGTTTCAGCCAGTGCCGACACCGAAAAGGGCGCCAGCAGCCCTACTACCAGCCAGCCCCGAACCCGTCGCGGGCCCCCCACACTGTTCAAACCGCTCATGACACACCCTTGCCCAATTGATAATAATTCGCAAACGACAGAAATTGCTTTTTGCGGAAGATACCGGAGCGAAAACCGGGGTGCAGCATGATTAACCTTCTTAACACATTGCGGCGTTGCCCTCGCCCCACGGTCAATGGGATGATGGCTAACTGATAGAAATTCTCATTCAAGGCTCAACGTGCCCACCTCACTGCTCCTTGCCGAAGACGACCCACGCCTGCGCCAGGACCTGGAACGCCATTTCCTCAACCGTGGGTTTCAGGTGCTGGCCTGCGCCAATGGCAGCCAGGCCCTGAATGCCATACGGCAATCACGCTTCGACCTGGTTTTGCTGGACATCATGCTGCCGGGCATCGACGGCCTCAGCCTGCTGGACGAACTGCGCCACCAGCAAGCGGTGCCAGTGATGCTGATGTCGGCGCTGGGGGCCGAACAGGATCGCATCAGTGGCTTCACCCGGGGCGCGGACGATTACCTGCCCAAGCCGTTCAGCCTGGCCGAACTCGACGCCCGGGTCGATGCCCTGCTGCGGCGCGTGGCGCTCGACCGCGGGCCGGCGTTGCGGGCCGATGGGGGGGCAGTGATGCTGGACCATGAACGCCAGGACGCCCTTCACCAAGGCAGGCCTGCCGGGCTGACCGCATCCGAATTCCGCCTACTGGCCACGCTGCGGGCTCACCCCGGCGAGGCCTTGAGCAAACCTTTCCTCTACCAGACCGTGCTGCACCGCGCCTACACGCGCCTGGACCGTGGCCTGGATGTGCATGTGTGCAACTTGCGCCGCAAGCTGGCCGACATCAGCGCCCAGCACTTGCAGATCCAGGCGGTCAGGGGCCAAGGGTACATCCTGATAGACACGGACCAGCCCTGATGCGGCGGCACCCCCTGCTGTGGAAACTGGCCCTGTTGCAGGTCGGTTTCTGTCTGCTGCTGACCTGGCTGATCTGGACCTGGGGGCTGTCGGTGGAACGCAGTACCTACTTCCTGTCGCCGGCTGACCAGCAATACCTGGCGCGCTACGCGCAACAGGCCGAACACGCCTGGAACCAAGGCGGCGCCACGGGCGCCGAAGCCTGGCGCAGGCAGCTGCAACGTACCGAAGGCACCTGGGCAGCCTTGATCGGCCCCCACCTGCAAAGCCTGGGCACCACGCCACTGAGCGCCGAGGAGGCCAGCCACCTTACCTTCATGCGCAAGCTGAACTGGCCCATGAGCCGGCGCCTGCAGGACGAACTGCCGTACGTCAGTATCGCGTTCCCGCAACACCCCGAAAACGGCCGGCTGGTGATGCAATTACCCGAACGCCTGCTACCCACTGGCCTTACACCCTGGACCCACCTGATCACCCATGGGGTCGCCCCCACCCTGCTTGCCCTGTTGCTGGGCCTGGCCCTGTACCGCCATCTGGTAGTTCCCCTGAACCGCCTGCGGGACCGGGCCGACGCCTTGCGCGCCGACGACCTCGACAGCCCCGCGCTGCCGTTGCAGGAGCGCCGCGATGAGCTGGGTGAGCTGGCCCAAGCCTTCGAGCACATGGCGGTACGCCTGCGCCAGAGCCTGGAGCAACAGCGCCTGCTGCTGCGTACGCTGTCCCACGAGCTGCGTACGCCGTTGGCGCGGCTGCGCATCGCCCATGACAGCGACTTGCCGCCGCCGCAGTTGCGCGAGCGCCTGGACCGCGAAGTCGCCGACATGCAAAAGCTGCTGGAGGACACCCTGGACCTGGCCTGGCTGGACACCGAACAGCCCAGCCTGCCGACCGAGCCGGTGCTGATGGTGGCCGTCTGGGAAGCCTTGTGCCAGGACGCCTGTTTCGAAAGTGGCTGGGCGCCAAGCCGCCTGCCTTGTTCGTTGGGCACCGCGTGCCGGGTGCAGGCCAACCTCGACAGCCTGGCCCAGGCCCTGGAAAACCTGATCCGCAATGCCGTTCGCCACTCGCCCGCCGAAGGCCGGGTCAGCCTGGATGGCTGGCGCGAGGGGGATTACTGGCACCTGCGCCTGAGTGACCAGGGGCCGGGGGTCGCGCACGCCGACCTGGAGCGCATCTTCCAGCCTTACCAGCGGCTGACCGAAAGTGGCGCTGGCTTTGGCCTGGGCCTGGCCATCGCCCGCCGCGCCATCGAACTGCAGGGTGGCCGCTTGTGGGCCAGCAATGCCCACCCTGGCCTATGCCTGCACATGACCTTGCCGGCGGCCCGGGACTGTTTAGAAAGTTAATGCGCTTTACCCTCAATCAGGACTGATTATCATCCTGCTGTTCCCGCTTTGCGCGCCTGCAAACCCCTGAAGAGATGCCTGATGAGCAAGTTGACCCTGGCCGTGACGATGGCACTGTGCCTGGCACAGCCGCTTGCTGCTCATGTTGCCCTTGCGCAGCCCGACCATGAGCAGAAGATGGACACCTCACTGCTGCAGCGCCATGACCTGGCCTACCGCTTCACTCAGCTCGACCTGGACTCGGCCGACGGCCAGCGGCATTACCGGCTGTGGGTCGGCAAACCGAACCAGCCGGCGCCAGCGGCGGGCTACCCGGTGCTGTGGATGCTCGATGGCAATGCCGCGCTGGGGGCACTGGATGGCCAGCAACTGGGCCGGCTTGCCGCAGGGCAGGCGCCATTGCTGGTGGCGGTGGGGTACCAGACCGAGCAGCGTATCGACCGTGCCGGGCGCACCCGGGATTACACCCCGGCGGTGCCTGGCCAGGCTGAGCAGCTTGACCCACTGACCGGAGCGCCCAGTGGCGGTGCCGACGTTTTCCTGGACCTGCTGACCGGGCGCATGCGTGCGATGGTGGCAGATGTGGCACCGATCGACCTGCAACGGCAGACATTGTGGGGGCATTCCTATGGCGGGCTGGCCGTTTTGCATGCGCTTTTCACCCGGCCTTGCTCATTCAGCGACTATGCGGCTGCCAGCCCTTCGCTATGGTGGCACGACGGCGCGATCGCGGGTGAGGCGCAGGGGCTCGAACAGCGCCTGGGAAGCAGCCGGCCGCGGCTGTTGCTGATGCGTGGCAGTGAAGAGCCGGCGAACCCGCGCACGCAGGTGCAAGGCGATGTCGAGCGGCCGGCGCGTGAGCTGGTGGCAAGCCTGGCCAGGGTGCCAGGCTTGCAGGTTCGTTTCGAGCGGTTTGCCGGGTTGGGGCATGGGCCAATGTTGCCGGCCTCGCTGAAGCAGGTGATTGATGGGATGTCGCGGTAAGCCTGTCAGCACCTTCCACAACGCCCGCCCCACGCTACCGCCAAAGGTCGTAGAACCGCGGCTTGCCAGCGGGGTGGCCACGTGCGGTATGCTGTGGCGGTCTTCAGGGCGGGGTGAAAGTCCCCACCGGCGGTAAATCGAAAGATGAGCCCGCGAGCGCCCCGGCCATGCCGGGGGTCAGCAGATCTGGTGCAACTCCAGAGCCGACGGTCATAGTCCGGATGAAAGAAGGCGTCAGGCGGGGGCCATCCGGGCGCCCCTGCGCACGCATTTTGTTCGCCCCGAGACGTTCATCGATCATTCACGAGGAGCGTTTCATGTCCACCCAGCACCACGCGCACTACCCCAATGTTTCCGCCGCCATCGCCGCCTTCAAGGCTGGGCGCCCTGTCCTGTTGCTGGACGATGACGACCGCGAAGACGAGGCGGACATCATTGCCGCCGCCGAAAACATTACGCTGCAAACCATGGCCATGATGATTCGCGATTGCAGCGGTATCGTCTGCCTGTGCCTGGACGAAGCCACCGTCGATGCGTTGCAGCTGGCGCCCATGGTGCAGAACAACCAGGCCCGCCATGGCACCGGCTTCACCGTCACCATCGAGGCGGCCGAAGGGATCACCACCGGGGTTTCTGCCCAGGACCGCCTCACCACCATTGCTGCGGCACTGCGTTCCAGCGCCGAACAGCGTCATATCGTCAGCCCGGGGCATGTATTCCCGCTGCGTGCGCGCAATGGCGGCGTGCTGGCCCGCCGTGGGCATACCGAAGGCTCGGTGGACCTGGCCCGCCTTGCCGGCCTGCGCCCGGCGGCGGTGCTGTGCGAACTGATGAACCCGGACGGGACCATGGCCCGTGGCGAACAGGTGGCAGTGTACGCGCGGCAGTACAATTTGCCGGTGCTGACCATCGAAGAGCTGGCGCGGTACCGGGAGGCGATGGTGGCGCTGGAAGCCGAGCCGGCCTGATAAGCCACTTTGGGGCAATTCGCGGGCACGCCCGCTCCCACAGGTATGGCGCAGCGCTTGAAGGCTGTGATGGACCTGTGGGAGCGGGCGTGCCCGCGAAAGGGCCTGTGAAACCAACCTCACGGCCCCGGAAGTTTGCTCCCCCCGCCCCGCTCTGCTAGTGTCGCGCCGTTCTGAATGCCTCCGAGACAGTCGCCATGGCCCGCAAAAAATCCTCCCTTGATTTCGAGCAATCCCTCGCAGACCTGCAAACACTGGTCGAGCGCCTGGAGAACGGCGAGTTGTCGCTGGAAGAGTCGCTGGCCGCTTTCGAGCAAGGCATCGCGCTGACCCGAGAATGCCAAGGTGCCCTGGCCCAGGCCGAGCAGAAGGTGCAAATTCTTTTGGAGCGTGACGGCGAGCTGGCTGCCCAGCCCTTCGACGCGGAGCCCGAAGCATGATCGGCAGCTACCAGGCCAGTTGCCAGAGGCGGGTGGATGCAGCCCTCGAACCGCTGTTCGTCGCCCCGACCAAAGAACTCGAACGCCTCTATGCCGCCATGCGCTACAGCGTGATGAACGGCGGCAAACGCGTGCGGCCACTGCTGGCCTACGCCGCGTGCGAAGCCCTGGGTGCCCCGGCCGAACAGGCCAACGGCGCGGCCTGTGCGGTGGAGCTGATCCATGCCTACTCGCTGGTGCATGACGACCTGCCTGCCATGGATGACGACGACCTGCGCCGGGGCCAGCCCACCACGCACAAGGCCTTCGACGAAGCCTGCGCCATCCTGGCCGGTGACGGGTTGCAGAGCCTGGCGTTCAGCGCCCTGCTCGATCCGCACCTCAGCCCGCAGGCCGACAGCGTTCGCCTTGCCATGGTCCAGGCCCTGGCCACGGCCGCCGGCCCAGCCGGCATGGTGGGCGGGCAGGCCATCGACCTTGGCTCGGTCGGGCTGAAGCTCGACCAGCGGGCACTGGCATTCATGCACAGGCACAAGACCGGCGCCCTGATCGAAGCCAGCGTGCGCCTGGGTGCACTGGCCAGCGCCCGTGCCGGCCAGCAGCAACTGGACGCCCTGCAAACTTATGCACAGGCCATTGGCCTGGCATTCCAGGTTCAGGACGACATCCTCGACGTGGAAGGCGACACCGCCACCCTGGGTAAACGCCAAGGGGCAGACATCGCCCGTGACAAACCGACCTACCCGGCCCTGCTGGGCCTGGACGCGGCCAAGGCCTATGCGATCGAACTGCGCGACCAGGCGCTGGTCGCACTGGAAGGGTTCGGCGAAAAAGCCGAGCCGCTGCGGGCACTGGCGCGCTATATCGTCGAGCGCCGCAACTAAGCACGGATACCCGCGCCATTGGGGTGTCACAAGCAGTGGTCGAATGGGCACTTTTCCCACAATGGGGTAAACTGCCGCGTCTTCACACACCTATAACGACTCGCCTGATGCCCACGACGTTTCAAGAGATTCCCCGCGAACGCCCGGTCACGCCGTTGCTCGACCGCGCTGACACGCCTGCCGGCCTGCGCCGGTTGGCCGAAGCCGACCTGGAGACCCTGGCCGACGAGTTGCGCCAGGAGCTGCTGTATACCGTGGGGCAGACCGGTGGGCATTTTGGTGCCGGCCTGGGCGTGATCGAACTGACCATCGCCCTGCACTACGTGTTCGATACCCCGGACGACCGGCTGGTGTGGGACGTGGGCCACCAGGCCTACCCGCACAAGATTCTGACCGGGCGCCGTAACCGCATGCTCAGCCTGCGCCAGAAGGACGGTATCGCCGCCTTCCCGCGCCGCAGCGAAAGCGAGTACGACACCTTTGGCGTGGGCCACTCCAGTACCTCGATCAGCGCAGCGCTGGGCATGGCCATTGCCGCCCGCCTGCAGAACAGCGCGCGCAAGTCGATCGCCGTGATCGGTGATGGCGCCCTTACCGCCGGCATGGCCTTCGAGGCGTTGAACCACGCCCAGGAAGTCAATGCCGACATGCTGGTGATCCTCAACGACAACGACATGTCGATTTCGCGCAATGTCGGCGGCCTGTCCAACTACCTGGCCAAGATCCTGTCCAGCCGCACCTACGCCAGCATGCGCGAAGGCAGCAAGAAAGTGCTGTCGCGCCTGCCCGGTGCCTGGGAAATCGCCCGGCGCACCGAAGAGTACGCCAAGGGCATGCTGGTGCCGGGCACACTGTTCGAAGAGCTGGGCTGGAACTACATCGGCCCGATCGACGGCCATGACCTGCCGACCATGATCGCCACCTTGCGCAACATGCGTGACCTGAAGGGCCCGCAGTTCCTGCACGTGGTGACCAAGAAGGGCAAGGGCTTCGCCCCCGCCGAACTCGACCCTATCGGCTACCACGCCATCACCAAGCTGGAGCCCGCCGACAAGCCTGTCGCGCCGAAGAAGCCCAGCGGGCCGAAATACTCCGCGGTGTTCGGCCAGTGGCTGTGCGACATGGCCGCTGCCGACAACCGCCTGGTGGGCATCACCCCGGCGATGAAAGAAGGCTCCGACCTGGTCGATTTCAGCGAGCGCTACCCGCAACGCTACTTCGATGTGGCGATCGCCGAGCAGCACGCCGTCACCCTGGCAGCCGGCATGGCCTGCGAGGGCAGCAAGCCCGTGGTGGCGATCTACTCCACCTTCCTGCAGCGCGCCTACGACCAGCTCATCCACGATGTGGCGGTGCAGAACCTCGATGTGCTGTTCGCCATCGACCGCGCCGGGCTGGTGGGCGAAGACGGGCCGACCCATGCGGGTAGCTACGACCTGTCTTACCTGCGCTGCATCCCGGGCATGCTGGTGATGACCCCCAGCGACGAGAACGAGCTGCGCAAGATGCTCAGCACCGGCCACCTGTACAACGGCCCGGCTGCCGTGCGCTACCCCCGCGGCACCGGCCCGAACGCGCCGATCAGCGGCGACCTAGAGCCGCTGCAAATCGGCAAGGGCGTGGTCCGCCGCCAAGGCCAGACAGTCGCCCTGCTGGTGTTCGGCGTGCAGTTGGCAGAGGCCATGCAGGTTGCCGAGCAGATCAATGCCACCGTGGTCGACATGCGCTTCGTCAAACCTCTGGACGAAGCCCTGGTGCTGGAACTGGCTGGCAGCCATGAGCTGCTGGTCACCGTCGAAGAGAACGCCATCATGGGTGGCGCTGGCGCTGCGGTAGGCGAGTTCCTGGCCAGCCAGGCCGTGGTCAAGCCGCTGCTGCACCTGGGCCTGCCTGATATCTACGTCGAACATGCCAAGCCGGCGCAGATGCTGGCCGAGTGCGGGCTGGATGCGGCCGGGATTGAGGCTTCGGTGAAAGCCCGCATGGCCAAGCTCGGCTTGTAATCCCCGGGGCCGCCTTGCGGCCCTTTCGCGACACAAGGCCGCTCCTACAGAGACCGCGCCGCTCTACCGGTTTGTGCAATACCGGTAGGAGCGGCCTTGTGTCGCGATCGAGGGCGCAGCCCTCGCAAAATGGTACTGCTTATGAAGAAATCTGCCTGTGCCGCGCTACTCTGCGCCCCCACATTGTTAATCGCCGCCGAACGCGATGACGCGCTGAAGCTCCCCGACGTGCTGATCAGCGCCAGCCGCCAGGTCGAGTCGCGCACCGCCACCAGCGCCGCCAACACGGTCTTCACCCGCGCCGACATCGACCGCCTGCAACCCACCAGCGTCACCGACCTGCTAAGCCGCGTACCCGGCGTGCAAGTGGCCCCCACTGGCGGCCGTGGCAGCCTCCCGGGCATCTTCATACGCGGTACCAAGGCGGCGCAAAGCCTGGTGCTGGTGGATGGCGTACGTATTGCCAACGCCACTTCGGGCGACAGCGGCCTGCAGTTCCTCGACGTTGACCAGATCGAACGGGTGGAAGTGCTGCGTGGCTCGCGCTCGGCGGTGTACGGCAGCGATGCCATCGGCGGGGTGATCCAGATCTTCACCCGCCGCAGCAACACGCCCGGCCTGCAGCCGCGGCTGCGCATCGCGGCAGGCAGCCACCAGACCGTCCAGCGTAGCCTGGGGCTTTCCGGCGGCAACGACGCGACCCGCTTCAACCTCGGTGCCAGCCTGGATGAAACAGCCGGCATCGACTCGACTGGCCCATCCTTCGCCAGTGACGGCGACCATGATGCCTACCGTAACCAGTCCTTCAACCTGAGCCTGAGCCACACCTTCAGCGAGCGCTTCGAGGCCGGGGTCAACCTGCTCGACAGCCGTGGCCGCAGTGAATACGACAACCCGTTCGGGGGGTTCGACCCGGTAACCTTCGAGAGCTTCGGCCAGAAGCCCTACACGGACTTCAGCGTCAGCAGCCTGGTCAGCTATTTCGCTGCGCAGCTCAACGATGCCTGGCGCTCGCGCCTGGAACTGGCCCACAGCGAGAACCGCGACGACAAGCGTGACAAGCTGAGCGCCGAGCGCTTCGTATTCAACACCTACCGCGATCAGCTGACCTGGCAGAACGACCTCGCCCTGGGCGAACAAAACACATTGCTGATCGGTGGGGACTGGTATGAAGACCGTGTCCATGCCAGTACCGACTTCACCGAAGACAGCCGCTGGAACCGGGCGGTATTTGCCCAGCACCGCTACCAGGGCGAGCAGTTTTCCACCGAGCTGGGCGTGCGCCACGACCGCAACCAGCAGTTTGGCGGCCAGACCACCTGGAGTGGCAGCCTGACCGTGCCGCTGAACGCGGATAACGATGTGCTGCTGTCCTACAGCGAAGGCTTCCGCGCACCGACGTTCAACGACCTGTATTACCCGCAATACAGCAACCCGAACCTGGACCCAGAGCACTCGAAAAGCTATGAGCTGCAGTGGCGCAGCCAGCTGGCGACCACCACCCGCCTGGAGACCTCGCTGTACCGGACCGACCTGCGCGACGCCATCGTATTTGGCCAGGACTCGATCCCGCGCAACGTCGCCTCGGCACGCATCAACGGCCTGGAAATGGCCCTGTCCCAGCAGTGGGCGAGTTGGCACGCCCAGTTGGGCATGGCACTGATCGACCCACGTGACCGCGACACTGGCCACACCCTGGCCCGCCGCGCCCGGCGCACGTTGAGCCTGGACCTGGACCGGGACTTCGGGCGTTTCAGCGCGGGCGCCAGTTGGCAGGCCGTCAGCAGCAGCTATGACGATGAGGCCAACCGTAACCTCATCGGTGGCCACAGCTTGCTGGGCCTGCGTGGCAGTTGGGCTGCCAGCGACGAAGTGAAACTGGAAGCCAAACTGGATAACGTGCTGGACCGCCGCTATAGCCGCGCCCTGTACAGCTACGAAGGGGCCTACTACCCGTACCGCGAAGAAGGCCGCACGGTGCTGTTCAGCGTGACGTGGACGCCGGGGCTTTAGCGGCCAGCAACGCACACAAGCGGGCGGTGGCTTCAATCATTTGCCCGCTCGGGCGCTCCAGGCCTTTGTCGGGTACCACCAGCAAACCGGCGTGGGCAACGGCGCGCAACTGCGGCCAGGCCAGCCAGCCGGTCAACTGCGCCTGGTCACTGGCCAGGATGACCTGGGGGTTGCGTAGCAACACCGACTCCACACTCACCTGCGGCGCCGGTTGGCTGAGGTCGGCAAACACATTGCGCGCCCCGCATACGGCCAATGCGTCGCTCACCACCTGGCGGCCACCAAGGGTGTACAAAGGCCGATCCCACACCTGGTAGAACACCTGCAAGGGCTCGTCACGTCGGTACTGCTGGCGCAGTTGCCGCAACCGCTCGCGCAGGGCCCGGGCATACTGCTGCCCTTGCTCGGCACGGCCGACGCGCTCGCCAATCGCGGCGATCTGCTCGATCAGCTGGTCCAGGTCATGGGGTTCGGCGCTGAAGGTCGTGATACCCAGGCGTTTGAGCTGCTCGCGTTGCGCCGGCGTCACGCTGCCTGGCCACAGCAGCAACAGGTCGGGGCGCAGGCTCAGCAGGCGCTCCATGTTCAGCTGGCCTTGGCGGCCTACCGAGGGTAAATCGCGCAACGCATTTGGCCGTTCGCCCCCATCAAGCACACCCACCAGCAGGTCATCGGCCTGCAGTTCGAGCATGATTTCCGTCATCGAAGGCGCCAGGCTGACCACTCGCAAGGGTTCGCCAGCCAGCGCGGCACAGGCGAACAGTGCCAGCAGGCCAGGCAGCAGGCGCATCAGCCGAGCTGTCGTGGAATGCGGTAGAGGGACAACACCACCACGGTGGATATCGCCAACAGGATCTGCGGCACCGCTTCAAGACCGACCCCTACAGACAGCGCTGCGACCCAGGCCGGGAAGCAGGCGTACAACATGGCCAGGCGCCGTACCCGTGCCAGCTCGATCCACGCGGCAGGCTCTTCAGCAGTACCCAGGGCTTTCGAGGTGGCGATGAGTGCACGCTTGTAGGCACCGAAACGTGGCAGGCTGAGGAACATGGTGGCCGCGCCGGCAATGAACAACGGCATGGCCAGAATCGGCACCAGCGCCTCACCGCCGCCAAAAGCCCAGCTCATGACCGGCAGCGGCAGCAGGCCCACCGCCAGGTACTGCCACCAGGCCAGCGCCAGCCGCCGCTTGACCTGGGCGCGGGTCACGCCTGGGGCACCTCGCCCTGGTGTTCGTTGCCCAGCATGTGGCCAAGCTTGCCGGCCTTGGTTGCCAGGTAGTAGCGGTTGTGCGGGTTATGCCCGGTATGCAGCGGTACACGCTCGGCGACCACGATGCTCATGTCGGTCAGGGCTTTGACCTTGCGTGGGTTGTTGGTCATCAGCCGCAGTGCCTTCACGCCCAGGTGTTCGAGCATGGGCAGGCACATGGCGTAGTCACGCTGGTCGGCGGCAAAACCCAGGCGCTCGTTGGCTTCCACGGTGTCCGCCCCGCCGTCCTGCAGCTCGTAGGCACGAATCTTGTTCAGCAGGCCAATGCCACGGCCTTCCTGGCGCAGGTACAGCAATACGCCGCGGCCCTCGCGGGCGATTGCCTGCAGTGCGGCCTCCAGCTGCGAGCCGCAGTCGCAGCGCTGGCTGAACAGGGCATCGCCGGTCAGGCATTCGGAATGCAGGCGCCCCAGCACCGGCTGACCATCCGCGATGTCACCCAGGCTGAGCACCACATGCTCCCGGCCGGTGGCTTCATCAAGAAAGCCATGCATGGTGAAGGTCGCGAAGGGCGTCGGGAGTTTAGAGGCGGCAACAAAGACGACGGGCACGTTGTGCTCCTGGAAAAAGTGGGACATATCTCGTGAGCCGATTGTATCAGCAGGTTGCACACTATGGGCTGGCTGAATACCGCGGGGTAAGATCGAAAAGTTCGATACTTAGGCCAGGCAGGCCCGGCCTCAGTGCGGTTTGCTATCCGCAGTGAACGGATACGGTTGCCGCCAGTGCTCGAAAATCGGCTTCAGCTCGCCACTGCGTACCAGCTCGGCCATGCGCTTGTCGAACAGGTCGCGCAGGGCCTTGGCCTGGTCGTTGCGGGCAAAGGCCAGGTACAGCGGCAGCTCGGCCACGTGGGTGCGGCGAAAGCGTTCGGGCTGCGATGACTGGTTCAGTACGTAATCGACTTCAGTCTGGGAATCGATGTAGAAGTCCACACGGTCATGCTCCAGCATCGGCAGAATGCCTTCGCGGCGCTGGATTTCACGGAACTCATGCACATCGGGCAAGTAGCTGCCGTAGTCGTAGCCACGTACCCAGGCCAAGCGGTACTTGCCCACATTCTGCGACGTGGGCACAGGCTTGCTGGCCAGCCCCAGCGCATAGATATGATCCATATCGAAGTGCCAGCGCGGGTACAGGTTGTCGTCGTTCTCTTCCTTGTAGGAGCCGACCCAGGCATCCGCCTCGCCACGTTTCACCAGCCCGACCGCGCGGCTGTAGGGTGCGCTTTGGGTCACCACCTTGACCCCGGCCGGCTCGAACACCTTGCGCAGAACGTCCCAGGCAACGCCGGTACCGTCAGCATTGGTGTAGTCGATCCACTCCTCGCTGACCAGCTGGATCTGCTTTGGCAGGCCTTCGGCAGCCACCGCCCACGGGGCGACACTCAGCAGCATCGCCAGCAGCACAACCCTCATGGCCATTCACGCGCTCCCTGTTTCAGGCAACCGCCCATACCAGAACCTGCATGCCCAGCCAGGCGAACACACCGGCCAGGATATCGTCGAGCATGATGCCGACGCCCCCGTGCACATGGCGGTCGATCCAGCGGATGGGCCACGGCTTGAGGATGTCGAAGAAACGGAACATCAGGAACCCTGCCAGCAGCCACTGCCAGCCTTCCGGCACCAGCCAGAGGGTGATCCACATGCCAACGATTTCATCCCAGACAATGCCTTCATGATCGTGCACACGCAAGTCATTGGCGACCTTGCCGCACAGCCAGATGCCGAACAGCATGCTGATGCCCAGCAACAGCCAGTAGCCCCAGTCGGGCAGCATCTGCCACAGGGGGATGAACGGTATGGCCACCAGCGAGCCCCAGGTACCCGGTGCCTTGGGCAAGGTGCCGGAACCAAAGCCGAACGCGATGAAGTGCCATGGGTTGCGCCAGACCGAAGGCGGAACGAACTCCGCAGGCACCTGGTTGGGGTGATCGGTCACGGTGTCTCCCTAAAGTGTTGATAGCCCCGCTGGGCGGGGGTGATGTCCTGGCCCTGTGCGTCGCGCAGGGTCACACCGCGACCTTGCAGCACACGACCAATGGTGTGTACCTCGATGAAGCCAAGCTCGGCCAGGGGCGGCAGTGCTGCAGGCGGCAAGGTGAAGGCCAGTACGTAATCATCGCCACCGGTGAGTGCTGCCTGCAGTGCCGCCTCGTGGCCGAGGAATGCCTGCAAGGCAGGAGACACTGGCACCTGGGCCAGGTTCACCTCAAGTGCCACCCCGGACGCCTTGGCGATATGCCCGCAATCGGCTAGCAGGCCATCGGAGACGTCGAGCGCCGCCGTGGCCCTGCCCCGCAGCCATGTACCCAGGGTGAGCTGCGGCATCGGCGACCAGTAATGGGCCAGCAGCGGCTCGGCCAGCTCGGCGGGCGCCTGGCGCTCGCCCAGTACCAGCGGCAAGGCACCGGCGGCCTTGCCCAGGGTGCCGCCAACACACAGCAAGTCGCCTGGCCGCGCACCGCTGCGGCGCAACGCCTGGCCAGCCGGCACCCGGCCGAACACGGTCACTGTGATGCTCAATGGGCCACGGGTGGTGTCGCCGCCGATCAGGCTCATGCGGCAGCGGTGCGCCATGCGGCTCAGGCCGTTGGCGTAGGCTGCAAGCCAGTCCGGGCCAACGCTTGGCAGGGTCAGGGCAAGGGTGAAGCCGATCGGGGTGGCGCCCATGGCGGCCAGGTCACTGGCCGCAACGGCCAGCGACCGCTGGCCCAGCAGTTGCGGGTCGCACACGGCAGGGAAATGCACCCCGGCCACCAGCGTGTCGGTCGACACCGCCAATTGTTCACCGGGGGGAAGGTCGAGCAAGGCGCAATCGTCGCCGATCCCCAGGGCCACGCCTTCGCCGCCTTGCGCACAGGGCGCGGCGGCGAAGTAATGGTTGATCAGCTCGAATTCACCCATGGCCAGGCAGCGCCGGGATCAGCGCTTGTTCGCCTTGACTTCTGCTTCACGCAGGGACGGGGCAAGCTTGTCGAGCACACCGTTGACGAACTTGTGACCGTCGGTAGCACCGAAGACCTTGGCCAGCTCCACGCCTTCGTTGATGACCACACGGTACGGTACGTCGATGCGCTTGATCAGCTCCCAGGTGGACAGGCGCAGCACGGCCAGTTCCACAGGGTCGAGCTCGTCCAGGGCAATGGTCATGCACGGGGCCAGCGCTTTGTCGATTTCGTCCTTGATTGCCGGGACCCCATGCAGGATCTCGCGGAAGTAGGCACCGTCGACATCGGTGAAATCGTTATCCACCCGGAACTGCGCTTCGATCTCGTTCAGCGAATGCTGGGCCATGTGCCATTGATAGAGGGCCTGGGTCGCAAGCTTGCGGGCTTCGCGACGCTTGGCGCTCTTGGAGGGCTTGCCGGCATCCGCAGGTTTTGGATCGCGCGGGTTGAAACGATCGCTTTCGTCGCTAATCACTTGGCCTCCAACTGCGCCAGCAGGCTGACCATTTCCAGAGCGGACAGGGCAGCTTCAGCACCTTTGTTGCCAGCCTTGGTGCCGGAACGCTCGATGGCCTGCTCGATGGAATCGACGGTCAGTACGCCGAAGGCCACCGGAACACCGAACTCCATGGACACCTGGGCCAGGCCCTTGGTGCATTCGCCCGCCACGTATTCGAAGTGCGGGGTACCGCCACGGATCACGGCGCCCAGGGCGATGATCGCGTCGTAGGCGCCTTGCTGGGCGACCTTCTGTGCCACCAGCGGAATTTCGAATGCACCCGGGGCACGGATGATGGTGATGTCGCTTTCGCTGACACCGTGGCGAACCAGGGCGTCAACGGCACCGCTTACCAGGCTTTCGACAACGAAGCTGTTGAAGCGGCCAACCACCAAAGCATAGCGACCTTTGGGGGCGATGAAGGTACCTTCGATGGTCTTCAGGGTCATTCCGATATTCTCATATTCAAGAGCGAGGCCGCTTGCAAGCGGCCTCGACAGGGGTCTGGACTCGAGCTGGGGGCGTCATTGCCGCCTCAAGTCACTCGGAGGGCACGTATTCTACAACTTCCAGATCGAATCCGGATATCGCGTTGAACTTCATTGGCGAACTCATCAGGCGCATCTTGCGCACCCCGAGGTCGCGCAGGATCTGCGAGCCAGCACCCACGGTGCTGTAGGTGGTCGGTGCCTTGGCCGGTAGGTCGCCGGCGCTTTCGCGGATGTGCGCCAACAGCACGTCGCCGTCCAGCGGGTGGCCCAGCAGCAGGACCACGCCGCTGCCGGCTTCGGCCACGGCCGCCATGGCCGCACGCAGGCTCCAGCGGCCCGGTTGCTTGACCAGCAGCAGGTCGCGCAGCGGGTCCATGTTGTGTACCCGCACCAGGGTCGGCTCTTCAGCGCAGATCTTGCCCAGGGTCAGGGCCATGTGCACGTCGCCCTCCACCGCATCGCGGTAGGTGACCAGGTTGAACTCACCCAGCTCGCTCTCTACCGGTTGCTCGGACACCCGTTGCACGGTGCGCTCGTGAATCATGCGGTAGTGGATCAGGTCGGCGATGGTGCCGATCTTCAGGCCATGCTCGGCAGCAAAGACTTCCAGCTCGGCGCGGCGCGACATGGTGCCGTCGTCGTTCATCACTTCGCAGATCACGCCGCTTGGCTCGAAACCGGCCATGCGCGCCAGGTCGCAGGCCGCTTCGGTGTGGCCGGCACGCGCCAGGGTGCCGCCAGGCTGGGCCATCAGCGGGAAGATGTGGCCAGGGCTGACGATGTCTTCGGCCCTGGCGTCCCGGGCAGCAGCGGCTTGCACGGTGCGCGCGCGGTCGGCGGCGGAGATGCCGGTGGTGACGCCTTCGGCGGCTTCGATCGACACGGTGAACTTGGTGCCGAAGCCCGAGCCGTTGCGCGGCGCCATCAATGGCAGCTTCAGCGTTTCGCAACGCTCACGGGTCATCGGCATGCAGATCAAGCCACGGGCATGCTTGGCCATGAAGTTGATGTGTTCGGGCTGGCAGCACTCGGCGGCCATGATGATGTCGCCTTCGTTCTCGCGGTCTTCGTCATCCATGAGGATGACCATTTTACCCTGGCGGATGTCTTCGACCAGTTCTTCGATGCTGTTGAGCGCCACGCGGCACCCCCTTCTCAATCAGGATTTCAAGAAGCCGTTGGCGGCCAGGAAGCTTTCGGTAATGCCACTGCCCTTGCTCGGTTCGGCGGCCTTGTCACCCAGCAGCAAGCGCTCCAGGTAACGGGCCAGCAGATCGACCTCAAGGTTCACCCGACGCCCTGCGCGGTAGTCGGCCATGATGGTTTCGGACAGGGTGTGCGGGACAATGGTCAGCTCGAACTCGGCGCCATTGACTTCGTTGACCGTCAGGCTGGTGCCGTCGACGGTGATCGAGCCCTTGTGGGCGATGTACTTGGCCAGCTCCTTCGGTGCGCGTACGCGGAACTGGATGGCGCGGGCGTTATCGCTGCGCGAGATGATTTCACCCACCCCGTCGACATGGCCGCTGACCAGGTGCCCGCCAAGGCGGGTGGTAGGGGTCAGGGCTTTTTCCAGGTTGACCTTGCTGCCGCTCTTGAGGTCGATGAAGGCAGTGCGCTTGAGGGTTTCGACGCTGACGTCGGCCCAGAAGCCGTCACCAGGCAGTTCCACGGCGGTCAGGCACACGCCGTTGACGGCGATGCTGTCGCCCAGCTTGACGTCACCCAGGTCCAGCTTGCCGGTTTCGACGTAGACGCGAACGTCGCCGCCCTTGGGGGTCAGGCTGCGGATGCTGCCAATGGATTCGATGATGCCGGTGAACATGGGGTCTTCCTCAAAACGGTTTGCACGGGGCAAGCCCGGCATTATACGCCGGGCGCCGGCAGGGGCACGGCTGTGACCCGCCAGTCATCGCCCACTGCGCGCATTTCGGTAATTTTCAGCCGCGGTGCTTCGCTCATCCGCTCCATTGGCCAGTCCAGCAATGGGCAGGCATGGGAGCCGAGGAAGGTACCAGCGACGAACAACTGGTACTCGTCCACCAGGCCAAGGCGGGCAAAGGCACCGACCAGGCTGGCACCGGCTTCCAGCAGCACTTCGTTGACGCCACGCGCGCCCAGGGCATGCAGCAGCGCCGCCAGGTCGACCTGGCCATTGTCACCCGGCAGGCAGAGCAGTTCGTGGCCGGCAGCGGCATAACCGGGGTCATCTGCGACAGCTGTTACCACCAGGGCCGGCCCGGCCTGGAAGAATGGCGCATCCAGCGGCAGGCGCAGGCGGCCATCGACCAACACGCGCAGTGGTGGGCGGCTGAGGGCCAGGGCGGTGGTTTCGGCATCCAGGCCCAACTCGCTGCCCCGTACGGTCATGCGCGCGTTGTCGGCCAGCACGCTGGCGGCGCTGGTCAGCACCACGCTGGAGCGGGCGCGCAGGCGCTGCACGGCCGAGCGCGCGGCCGGGCCGGTGATCCACTGGCTTTCACCACTGGCCATGGCGGTACGGCCGTCAAGGCTCATGGCCAGCTTGGCGCGCACGTACGGCACGCCATGCTCCATGCGCTTGAGAAAGCCCGGGTTCAGGGCGCGGGCCTCGGCCTCGAGCACACCACTGGCTACTTCGATGCCGGCCTCGGCCAGGCGCCGCAGCCCCCGCCCTGCCACTTGCGGGTTAGGGTCCTGCATGGCCGCTACCACCCGGGCCACACCCGCCTTGACCAGCGCTTCGGCGCACGGGGGCGTGCGGCCATGGTGGCTGCAAGGCTCCAGGGTGACATAGGCACACGCGCCACGGGCGCGTTCCCCGGCCTGGCGCAGGGCATGCACTTCGGCATGGGGCTCACCGGCGCGCACGTGCCAGCCCTCCCCGACCACTTCGCCGTCGCGCACGATCACGCAGCCTACGCGGGGGTTCGGGTGGGTGGTGAACAGGCCTTTGCGCGCCAGCTCCAGCGCACGCGCCATGTAGTGGGCGTCAAGAATCGCGGCTTGGCTGGGCATGTTCACTCTTTGGCCGGCTCGCGGGCCAGGCGGTCGATTTCTTCACGGAACTCGTCGAGGTCCTGGAAGCGCCGGTACACCGAGGCAAAGCGGATGTAGGCCACCTCATCGAGCTTGCGCAGCTCGGCCATGACCATTTCACCCACCACCAGCGACTTGACTTCGCGCTCGCCAGTGGCACGCAGGCGGCTCTTGATGTGCGCCAGCGCCGCTTCCAGGCGCTCGACGCTGACCGGGCGTTTTTCCAGCGCCCGCTGCATGCCGGCACGCAGCTTGTCTTCGTCGAAAGGCTGGCGCGTGCCGTCTTGCTTGATCAGCCGGGGCAGCACCAGCTCGGCGGTTTCGAAGGTGGTGAAGCGCTCGCCACAGGCCACGCATTCGCGGCGGCGGCGCACCTGCTCGCCCTCGGCGACGAGGCGAGAGTCGATGACCTTGGTGTCGTTGGCACCGCAAAAGGGACAGTGCATGGTGGCAGGCAACAAAAAAAGGGAGGGCCATGGTAGCGCATTGCACTGGCAAGACAAGCCAAAGGGGTTAACATCCATGGGAAATCTGCCCGTTAAGGACTCCTCCATGCACTACCGAGCGCTCGTCGTGCTGTGCTGCGCCGCCCTGCTCGCCGCCTGCGGCAGCGACAGGCCGAAGACCGATACCTCCGTTGCGCCGGCACCGGCCCACGTGGCCAAAACCGCCGAAGCGCCCGGCCCGCTTCCGGCCTACCAGCGCGAGTTGAGCGGCACTTTGCTGGAAATCCCGGCCGGCGCCGACGTGGAACTGGCGTTGCTGGTGATCGACGAACGCGACCGCCCGCAACGCCTGCTGGCCAGCAGCAACCTGACCGCTACCGGCCAGGCCCTGCCCTACCAACTGCGCTTCAACCCCGAAGCCTTCCCGGCCGGCGCACGCGTGGAATTGCGTGGCCGCGCCAGCCGCTCCGGCCAGCTGATCATGCACCTGCCGCCGCTGCGCATCACCCAGGCGCAGACCCAGGCCACCGGGCCGCTACGTTTCGAGAAGGCGCCCTGAGTGGCACCGCTCGCCCTGCAGCAGGCACTCAGCGGCCTGATCGGTGAAGCGCGGCTGGTCGTCAGCGAACTGCCCGGCTGCGCCTTGAAACTGTGGCTGATCGACGACCAGAACATGGACCGCGCCTTCAGCAGCGACGAAACCCGGCGCATTCTGGAAGACCCGCCCTACTGGAGCTTCTGCTGGGCCAGTGGCCTGGCCATGGCCCGTTACCTGGCCGAGCGCCCGGAATGGGTGGCCGGCAAGCGGGTGCTGGACTTTGGCGCCGGGTCCGGCATTGCCGGCATCGCTGCCGCCCGCGCGGGTGCCCGGGAGGTGGTGGCCTGCGACCTGGACCCACTGGCCCTGCAAGCCTGCCGCGCGAATGCCGCACTGAACGGTGTGCAACTGGGCTACAGCGACGACTTCTTCGCCGAGGACGACCGCTTCGACCTGATCCTGGTCGCCGACGTGCTGTACGACCGTGCCAACCTGCCGCTTCTGGATACTTTTCTTGGCCGTGGTCGCCAGGCCTTGGTGGCCGACTCGCGGGTACGCGACTTCAGCCACCCGCTCTACCAGCAGCTGGGGGTGCTTGAAGCGCTGACCCTGCCCGACCTGGCCGAGCCGCACGAATTCCGCCGGGTCAGCCTGTACCACGCCAGCCGCGACACCTTATAGTGGTGGTATTCACGAGTTTGCGAGAAGCGCAATGAGCCAAGACACGCCTTACATTTTCGACGCTACCGATGCCACCTTCCAGCAGCTGGTGATCGAGAACTCCTTCCACAAACCGGTGCTGGTGGATTTCTGGGCCGAGTGGTGTGCGCCATGCAAGGCACTGATGCCCTTGCTGGCGAAGATCGCCGAGGGCTACCAGGGCGAACTGCTGCTGGCCAAGATCAACTGCGACGTGGAACAACAGGTGGTCGCCCAGTTCGGCATTCGCAGCCTGCCGACCGTTGTGCTGTTCAAGGACGGCCAGCCGGTGGACGGCTTTGCCGGTGCCCAGCCGGAATCGGCGATCCGCGCCATGCTCGAGCCGCACGTGCAAATGCCTGCCGCACCGCAGGCATCGCCGCTGGAGCAGGCCAAGGCGCTGTTCGCCGAAAGCCGTTTCGCCGAAGCAGAAGCGCTGTTGCAGGCCCTGCTGGGTGAAGACAACAGCAATGCCGAGGCACTGATCCTGTACGCCCGTTGCCTGGCCGAACGTGGCGAGCTGGGGGAAGCGCAGGTGGTACTGGACGCGGTCAAGAGCGATGAGCACAAGGCCGCACTGGCCGGCGCCAAGGCCCAGCTGACCTTCCTGCGCCAAGCGGCCAGCCTGCCGGAAGTGGCGGAGCTGAAAAGCCGCCTGGCCCAGAACCCCGAGGATGATGAAGCCGCCTACCAGCTGAGCGTCCAGCAGTTGGCACGCCAGCAGTATGAGGCGGCGCTGGAAGGGTTGCTGAAGCTATTCCAGCGTAACCGCAGCTATGACAATGGGCTGCCGCAGAAGGCGATGCTGCAGGTCTTTGAACTGCTGGGTGGCGATCACCCGCTGGTTGGGGTTTATCGTCGCAAGCTGTCGGCGGCGATGTTCTGACCTGAAGCTGGTGGCGAGGGCTTCGCGCCCGTTCGCGGGCACGCCCGCTCCCACAAGGTGGACCTTAACACCGGTTTATCCAACCCAGTGATAAACCGGTGCATCCCCACCGTTTTCCACCTTCACCTCACTGCTGTGGCGCAAACGCACCAGTAGCCGCTTGCCCGCCGCTGTACTGCCGGCCAGCCCTTCCAGCCGGTCGAGCAATTGCGGCCCGCTCATCTGCCCCGCCAGGCGCAACACCTCGCGCGCCGCCGTCCATTGCCCGTCATCCTGCCGTGGCGCAGCCACCGGGGCCGCCGCAACCGCATGCGCCGCCGCCGGCACCTCGATCTGCCGCCCCAACTGCGCCCACTCTTCAGGCTCAAGCTCGATGGTCAGGTCCACCGGCCATTCCCCAATCTGTCCACGAATTCTCACGATGCATTCCTTGAGCAAGGTCGATGGCCCATGCTACCGCAAGATGAAACCTGCACCATGCGGGCTGGCAGGACGCAGAAAAGTTGTTATAACATAACCCAATCACCCAGCCCGCCCCGGAGCCTCTCATGCGTCGCCTGTTGCTCGCCCTGCCCTTCGCTTTGCTGCCACTGGCCGTGGCCCATGCCCACGAAGACCATGACCATGATCACGACCACGCCCATGGCACCTTGGGCGCGCATGAACACGGCGTGGCCAAGCTCAATGTCGTGCTCGAAGGCAACACTCTGGAACTGGAGCTGGACAGCCCCGCCATGAACCTGGTTGGTTTCGAGCACGCTGCCAGCAGCGACGCCGACAAGGCCAAGGTTGCCGCGGTGCGCCAGCAGCTGGAACAACCGTTGAAGCTGTTCGGCCTGGCCTCGGCAGCCGGCTGCAAGGAAGACCAGCAAGCGCTGGAAAGCCCGTTGTTCGGTGACGCCGCCAAAGCGGACGACGACGGTGACGAGCATGAGAAGGGCCGCATGCACAGCGATATCAATGCCCACTACCAGCTGACATGCGCCACCCCGGAGAAACTCACCCAGCTGGACCTGGCCCCCCTGTACAAAGCCTTCCCGGCCACGCAAAAAATCAACGTGCAGCTAATCGGCCCCAACGGCCAGAAAGGCGTTGAAACCTCGCCCGCCAAGGCCATGGTCGCGTTCTGAGATGAATCAGGCACTGATTGACCTGCAGGACCTGGTGTTCGCCTGGCCCGGCCAGGCGCCGCTGCTGGACATCCCGGCGTTTCGCCTGCAAGCCGGTGAGGCCCTGTTTCTCAAAGGCCCCAGCGGCAGTGGCAAGACCACCCTGCTGGGCCTGCTGGGCGGGGTGAACCGAGCGGACCAAGGGCGAATCCGGCTGCTTGGCCAGGACCTGGCCGCGCTGGGCCAAGGTGCACGCGACCGGTTCCGCGTCGACCACACCGGCTATATCTTCCAGCAGTTCAACTTGCTGCCCTTCCTGTCGGTTAGGGAGAACGTCGAACTGCCATGCCGCTTTTCCCGCAGCCGGGCGGAACGGGCCATCCAGCGCCATGGCAGTGTCCACCAGGCGGCAGGCGAACTGCTCGCCCACCTGGGGCTGGGCGACCCGGCACTGCTGGCGCGCCGTGCCGACAGCCTGTCGATAGGCCAGCAACAGCGGGTTGCCGCAGCCCGCGCGCTGATCGGTCAACCCGAGTTGGTGATCGCCGACGAGCCGACCTCGGCGCTGGACGCCGACACCCGTGAGGTGTTCATCCGCCTGCTGTTCGATGAGTGCCGGGCCGCTGGTGCCAGCCTGCTGTTCGTCAGCCACGACCAGAGCCTGGCGCCGCTGTTCGATCGCCACCTGTCGCTGGCCGAACTCAACCGTGCCGCCAAGCCCGTGGAGGCCTGATGTACCTGCTCCGCCTTGCCCTGGCCAGCCTGGCCAACCGCCGTTTCACCGCTTTTCTCACGGCCTTTGCCATCGCCCTGTCGGTATGCCTGCTATTGGCCGTGGAGCGGGTGCGGACCGAGGCCCGTGCCAGCTTCGCCAGTACCATCAGCGGTACCGACCTGATCGTGGGCGCGCGCTCCGGTTCGGTGAACCTGCTGCTGTATTCGGTATTCCGGATCGGCAACGCCACCAACAACATCCGCTGGGACAGCTTTCAGCACTACGCCCATGACCCACGGGTGAAGTGGGCGATTCCGATCTCGCTGGGCGACTCGCACCGCGGTTACCGGGTAATGGGCACCACTGCCGACTACTTCGAGCATTACCAGTACGGCCGCAAACAGCACCTGCAGCTGAGCCAGGGCCGCGAATTCGCCAGTGACCCGTTCGAGGTGGTACTGGGTGCCGAAGTGGCCGAGGCACTGCATTACAAGCTGGGGGACAAGCTGGTGCTGGCGCACGGTGTGGCCGCAATCAGCCTGGTCAAGCATGACGACAAACCGTTCACCGTGGTGGGCGTGCTCAAGCGTACCGGCACACCGGTCGACCGCACCCTGCACATCAGCCTGGGCGGCATGGAGGCGATCCATATCGACTGGCACAATGGCGTGCCGGCACGTGGCGCCGGGCGCATCAGCGCCGAGCAAGCACGCAGCATGGACCTGCAACCTGCCGCCATCACGGCGTTCATGCTGGGCCTGAACAACAAGATCGCCACGTTCAGCCTGCAGCGGGAAATCAACGAGTACCGCAACGAACCGCTGCTGGCGATCCTGCCTGGCGTTGCCTTGCAGGAGCTGTGGAGCCTGATGGGCACGGCCGAACAAGCCTTGTTCGTGGTTTCTCTGTTCGTTGTGCTCACGGGCCTGATCGGCATGCTCACGGCCATTCTCACCAGCCTCAACGAACGCCGCCGGGAGATGGCGATCTTGCGTTCCGTAGGGGCCAGGCCGTGGCATATCGCCGGGCTGCTGGTGCTGGAGGCGCTGTCACTGGCGGCAGTCGGCATCGTCGCCGGGCTGGGCTTGCTGTATGCGGGTATCGCCCTGGCACAGGGGTATGTACAGGCCAACTATGGTTTGTACCTGCCGCTGGCGCTGCCGAGCGCTCATGAATGGAGCTTGCTGGCTATCATCCTGGGGGCTGCACTGCTGATGGGCAGCGTGCCAGCGTGGCGCGCCTATCGGCAGTCGTTGGCCGATGGCCTGTCCATACACCTATGAGTGCGCGTAATGACCAAACACCTCACCGCCTGCTTCGCGGGTTCACCCGCGAAGAAGCCGACACTGCGAACGCTGCTGATCCTGCTGCTTGCGGCAGCGATGCCGCTGTGGGCCGCCGAACCCAAGGAGCTCGACTGGCCAGCGCTGATCCCGGAAGGCGCCCCGGTCATTCCACCGCAACTCACCCCCTTGCACGACATGTCGCAATTGAGCAACGCGCTGGCCGCCGAGTCTGCGCCAGCAGCCCGGCAGCAGGCGCCGAACGCGCCGGTGGTGAAAAGCCTCGATGGCCAGCAGGTCAAACTGCCCGGGTATATCGTGCCGCTGGAAGTCAGCGAGGAGGGGCGCACCACCGAGTTTCTGCTGGTGCCTTACTACGGCGCGTGCATCCATGTGCCGCCACCGCCCTCGAACCAGATCGTGCACATTTTCAGCGAAATGGGCGTGCGCGTCGAAGACCTTTATCAACCCTACTGGATCGAGGGAAAGATGCAGGTCAAAGCCTCCAGCAGCGAACTGGCCGATGCCGGCTACCAGATGGAGGCCGACAAAATCTACGCTTATGAGCTGAAGTGAGCGCTATTACCGGTTCATGAAGACGCTTCGTTGAGCTGGGTCAAACATTCTGTTTAGACCCATCCGTACCATTGGACTACTCGATTATTAACGTCCTCTGGGAGCTTCCATGAACAAGTCCTTGCTCGGGGCCGCATTCGCGGCACTGGCCTTCGCCGCCCCTGTTGCCCACGCCCACCAGGCGGGTGATGTCATCGTTCGCGCCGGTGCAATCACCACTGCGCCGAATGAGAGCAGCAGCGACCTGAAATTCGACGGCAACAAGGTTTCGGGCACCAAGGCGACACTGGACAGCGACACCCAGCTGGGCCTGGCCTTCGCCTACATGCTCACCGACCACGTTGGCCTGGAGCTGCTGGCGGCTACGCCGTTCAAGCACACCGTAGGCGTAAAAGGCCTGGGTGGCGGGCTGGACGGCAAGCTGGCCGACATCAAGCAACTGCCGCCAACACTGTCGCTGCAGTACTACCCGATGGAACCGAACTCCAAGTTCCAGCCGTATGCCGGCGTCGGTATCAACTACACCCTGTTCTTCGATGAAGACCTCAGCAGCGCCCGCAAGCAGCAGGGCTTCAGTAACCTGAAGCTGCAAGACTCGGTAGGTATCGCCGGCCAGTTGGGCATGGACTACATGCTCACGGACAACCTGCTGGTCAACGCCGCGGTCTGGTATGTGGACATCGACACCAAGGCCAGCGTCAACGGCCCCACCGCGCTGGGCTACAGCAAGACCAAGGTCGACGTGGATGTCGACCCATGGGTGTACATGGTCGGCCTAGGCTACAAGTTCTGACCGGAACACTGCAGGGCGGCTCCGGCCGCCCTTGCGCGTTGCAGCCACAGCCAATAAGCCAGGGCCGCCGCGCTGATGGCCATGCCCGGCCAGCAACACCGTCTGGTTGGTGACATGCATTGCCTGCACGGCAAAATCCAGCATCAGCACGCCAAGGACAAAGGCCATCACGGATTGCCCGAGCATGGCCGTGGGCAGCCATGAAAGCGTCAGCAGCAACAGCGCCAGGAGGTGCTGGGTGATTGCTGGGCGCTGATGATCCTTCGCGATGGTTTTGATGGCCTGCGTGGCTTCAGTGAGTTTCAGAAGAATCTGGGGCTGGCGAAGACCATCCTCGCCTCACGGCTCAAGTGGCTGGTGGAAAGCGGTTTGCTGGAACCGTTACAGGTGAGAAGCCTGGATGGGCGGATGTTGAACCCCGAGGACTGCGTGCGCAAGGTGGTGCGCCATGGCTGATCCCGGGGCTGCTGCGCAGCCCTGTCGCGACACAAGGCCGCTTGTGTCTTGAGAGAGGGATCTGGTGTTGCCTCAGCCGAAGAGGGTGTAGATCAACAGCCAAAATGCAGGACTCGAAGATCACACGGTTCCTGTGGGAGCGGGCGTGCCCGCGAACACCGGCGCAGCCGGTGCCAGACACCGCGTCGCCTGCTTCGCGGGCACGCCCGCTCCCACAATGGATCGCGCAGGCTTTTCACATTTTGAGAAAGACAGTTGCTCCTACAGGCCGTGCAGGCAGGGCATCGCTTGGCCCGTGACTTCAGCTTTTACCCAGTAGCCGGGCCAGCCCCTCGACCATCGGCGTAGCCTGCGGGAATGCAAACCGCGCCAGCAAGCGCTGGTTATCGGCCCGCGAATGACGAATATCACCGGCACGCGCCGCCGCGTAGGTCACCGCTGGCAAGCTGCCCACGACTTTCTGCAGCGCCGCGAGCATTTGGTTGATCGACGTTGCCTGGTTGAGGCCGATGTTCACCGCACCCTCCTCGACCTGCGGCTGCTCCAGCGCCTGCACCATCACTTGCACCAGGTCGCCTACATACAGGAAATCGCGGGTCTGCTCGCCATCCCCGTACACGGTGATCGGCAGGCCCTGCACAGCACGCTCGCAGAAGATGCTGATAACCCCGGAATAGGGCGAGGACGGGTCCTGGCGAGGCCCGAAGATATTGAAGAAGCGGAACACCACCGGCTCCAGCCCATGCTGACGGCGGTAGAAGTCCAGGTATTGCTCACTGGCCAGCTTGTCCACGGCATAGGGCGTCAGCGGTGCCTTGGGCGTATCCTCGGCGATCGACTCGCCCTCGCCATTGTTGCCATACACGGCGGCACTGGAGGCGAACACCACCCGGCGCAGACCGTGCACGCGCATGGCTTCACAAACATTGAGGGTGCCGATGAAATTGCTCTGGTGGGTACGCACCGGATCTTCGACCGAGGCCTGCACCGAAGCCACTGCGGCCAGGTGCACCACGGCACTGCAACCTGCCGCAGCCCGCATGACCAGAGCAGCATCGGCGACATCGCCTTCGATCAGTTCCAGCCGTGGGTGGTCGACCTGCAGGTTGTCCCGCCGGCCAGTGGACAAGTCATCGAGAATGCGTACGGCGTAGCCTTTGTCCAACAACGCATCGCACAGGTGGGAACCAATGAAGCCGGCACCGCCGGTGATCAGGATGGGGGCATCAGCCATGGCGGTAGAAACGGTCCAGTAGGGGCGGCAAGCCGGCGCGCCAGGCACGCGGCTTGATGCCAAAGGTATGAAGGATTTTCTTGCAGGCCAATACGGCATGCTGCGGCTCTTCGCTGGCATCCGGCCGCGCGGCATGCGCTTGCGCCGTGGGTGCCTGCACTGCCAGCTGGCGATATTGGCCGGCCTCGGCCAGGATCGCCTGGCCCAACACCAGCGGCGTGGTCGCCTCGTTGCCGGCGTAATGGTAGGTCCCCCATAGCGGCGCGTTGCAATCGAGTTGCTTGAGCACAGACAGGATCACCCGGGCCGCATCGTCCACAGGTGTGGGGTTGCCGCGCCGGTCATCGGCCAGCAGCAACTCGGCCGGTTGCTCGGCACGGGTGAGGAAACGACCGAGCGAGCCATCGATGCTTTCGTCCAGCAACCAGCCAAAGCGCAGCAGTACATGTTGCGGGCACGCCGCCCGCACGCTCTGCTCGATCCGCCACAAGGCCTGGCCCCGCAGCCCCAGGGGTACGGGCTCGTCCTTCTCGCTGTAGGCAGTGGCCCGCGAGCCATCGAATACCCGGTAGCTGGAAGGCTGCACCAGGGTGATCTGGTGGTGCTGGCACAGCTCTGCCAGCCGCTCGACTGCCCGCTCCTGTTGCGCCAGGCGCGGCTCGCTGACCGACTCGGCCTGGAACCAGTCGAAGTAATAGGCCAGGTTCACCAGGGCATCGGGGCGATGGTCGTCAAGCAACTGGGTCAGGCTCGCCGGCGTCCAGCCGCTCTCGGGCGGGCGCGGCGCCAGGAATGCGATGTCCTCCTCGGCCCCAAGACGAATCAGCGCTTGCCCGAGGGCATTGCCACCACCCAACAGCATTAGGCGCATACGCATAGAGTCAGCAGATCCGGAGAGGTTGATTAAGGAAAGTGGGTCATTTTGCGGTTTCCGGGCGGGGAAGTCCAACCCTGGGGCGGAGGTGGATACGTAGGGCTATTCCTACCACCGCCGAGGACATTCCTCACATGACCAAGGGAGCAGGTCCTGCATCACTGCGTAAGATTCTCTGGCTAAATTAACGGCGAACTCACAAAAAGTTCCACCTCCCCCTACATACAAGGAAAAAAACAATGATAGGGAACGTGCCTCAACGATCGACTGAGGTCATCCAGTTCGAGCTCAATGACCAGCAAGCCAATTTTCTGGACTGCGCAGCCCGCCAAGTCGGTGCGATGGGTGGCCCAGATGTCCCAGCGCCTTGATTCTGACGGCCCGATGGAACCCATCCCAAGAGCCGACAAAATTGATACCGGTACGCAATGTAATTGCAAAACTGAACGGCCTTGAAGCACTGGCGCTTTCATCGAAATCATTCTGTTTCAGTCGCAGTGAATGTTTCGTCAAGGACGACAGCGAGGACATGCTAGAACATTCCATCATCCAGTTCGACCCTCGAGGTGACTTCACCTTGCGCTACAACAGTTATCGGTACTCTGTGCACGAAAAAGCTAGCCAATTGGCGCGCCAAGCCTACTGGTCATTGAAAGATCTATTGAATCAGGCAGATTGTTACGAATTCGTTCTGCAGCCCACCTCTGCGCTGTTAATCAACAACAGCCAGGCCCTGCATGCACGCGACACAATCAAAGATAAAAGGCGACTACTGATCAGGCTGTTTGGGTATTCGCCAGATGCGCGGCCATTAATCCTGCAGCAAGACCCGTTGATAGTACGTGGCTAGTGAAAATGGAGCACAATTGAAAATGGATTCGATCTATATAGCGCTAGCAGCCGTCGCGCTGTTTGCCGGTTTCTTCGATGCAATAGCAGGCGGCGGCGGACTCCTCACTCTTCCCGCTCTATTCATCGCAGGCATCGACCCATTGGCAGCAATGGCCACTAACAAATTTCAAGCTTCCTCAGCCAGTGCGTCAGCCGTCTGGGCGTTTGCTCGAAAACGAATGATCGATTGGCGAGCAGACTGGCCTATGGCCTGCCTATCCTTTACTGGAGGCGTCACTGGCGCCATGTCAATCAGCATGCTCGACAGGTATGTCCTGGAATCTGTCGTTCCCATCATGCTGATCGCGGTCGCCGCCTACTTTGCGTTCACTCCCACGTTGAGTGGTCAGGAGCGCAAGCAACGGCTGTCGAGCGTTGCATTCACACTGGCGGTAGTGCCAGCCATCGGCTTCTATGACGGTATTTTCGGGCCAGGTACCGGTTCATTTTTCATGGTCGCATGCACCCTGCTGCTGGGACAGCCGCTCATGCAAGCAATTTGCAGAAGCAAACTCCTGAATGCTTGCTGCAACCTGGGAGCCCTGACCGTGTTTGCATGCAGTGGGGCGATCGTCTGGCCTTTGGCATTGATAATGGCCGTGTCCGCCATCATTGGTGCGCAGCTGGGCGCGCGGTGTGCGCTCCACTTCGGGCCGCGGCTGGTGAAACCGCTGCTGATCGCCGTGTGCTGCCTGATGGCAACCAAGTTGATGCTCAGTACTGATCATCCGGTGGCGCAATGGTTGCACCGCCTATGAGTACTCAGCGGGCCTGAATTCAATTCCAGTCATCGGTCAAACCGATAGAGCGGCAGTGGCATGCCGAGTACAGCCATCCTGTCTATTCAATCTCAAACAAACTGTTGCGCAACGGCCCCACGCTCAGACGTTCCCTGACGTCATCATCTATACGCGGATCATCCGGGCGGTACAGTTTGACCTGTCGGTAGGCATTGATGCGATTGATCTCCTCACCCAGGTACTCCCACACCACCCGTGTGCAGGCCGGGTTGCGCCGGTCGCCGCTGGAAACCCCGGCCTTCAGGCCATTCAGGCGGGTGATCCGGCTTTTGAAGCTGGGAATCAGGATGGTCTGGCTCATTTCGTTGAAAGTCAGCGACTCGTAGTCGATGAGGAACACTCGGTCCTGCAACTGAAACGCCGCGCCCAGATAGCGGCAACGGACTTCGGCATGCAGGTCCGTGGCGCTGGAGCGCTCCTGCCGCTCCTGGCGCTCGAACAGGAAACGCCCCCGCTCTTCCCACAGGTGCACCAGCGACACCAGGATCGTGCCGGGCACCGACATGCAGTTCGAATACTCGAAGTAATAGCCGCAATACCGCGACAGGTTGCCGGCGTGCTCATGCAGCGGGCGGAACAGTTCACTGATCGGGTCGCTGGGTTGTTCGGCCAGTGTGGAGACGCGGGCACCGATCAGGCGGGCGAACTGCTCGGCAGGCAGGTTCAGCTCGTAATCCTCGACGCCAAAGAAATCACCGATGCGTTTCAGGTTGAAAGCCGTCGGACGGCTCTGCCCGCTGAGGTACTTGTTGAACTGCGCTCGGTTGATCGAGAGCTGGCGGCAAACTTCGGAAATAGAGCGGTAGTGGCTGCAAGCCAGTTTGAGGTTGGTAGCGAAATGCTCACTCATGTGCGGAATCCAGGTGACGCGAATGACGCCATTGTAGCATCAAGTCGCATCAAGTCAGAGCAACCCGCGAAATTGTAACGACTCTTGTCATGGCCAACCATGCGCCCCAACGAATAGCGGTGCGCCTGCCGTCCGCTGATCAATCCACACGAAGAATAAGAATCGAGGTCATTTTCCAATGCTCGAAGCACTCAACGATTTCCTCTCGGGGAAACTCCTCATCGTGCTGATCGTCGGTCTCGGCGGTTACTTCACCATCCGTTCGCGGTTCGTACAGTTCCGCCATTTCGGCCACATGTTCGCCGTGTTCAAGGAATCGCTGCGTGGCCAGGCAGGCCAGTTGAGCTCCTTCCAGGCCCTGATGCTGAGCCTGGCTGGCCGCGTGGGCGCCGGTAACATCGCCGGGGTCGGCATTGCCGTGACCTTGGGCGGCCCTGGCGCGGTGTTCTGGATGTGGGTCACTGCCCTGGTCGGCATGGCCAGCAGTTTCTTCGAATGTACCCTGGCCCAGGTGTACAAACGCGCCGATGGCGACGGCTTGTACCGTGGCGGCCCGGCCTACTACATCCAGCATGGCCTGAAGCTGAAAAGCATGGCCATCGTGTTCTCGATCCTGCTGCTGGTGACCTACGGCTTCGCCTTCATCGGCCTGCAGTCGTACACCGTTACCCATTCGCTGCAGAATGCCTTCGACTTCAAGCCGAGCCACACCGGGCTGGTGCTGGCCGTGCTGCTGGCCATCACCTTCATCGGTGGCATCAAGCGCATCGCGGCGGTCTCGGACCTGCTGGTGCCGGTCAAGACCCTGGCCTACATCGGCGTGACCCTGTACGTGATCGGCACCCAGATCGACCACGTACCCGCCATGCTGGAAACCATCTTCAAGAGCGCTTTCGGCCTTGACCCTGCGTTTGGCGGCCTGCTCGGCAGCGCCATCGTCATGGGCGTGAAGCGGGGCGTGTTCGCCAACGAAGCAGGGTTGGGCAGTGCACCGAACGTTGCCGCCGTGGCGGCAGTGAAACACCCGGGCGCGCAGGGCGTGGTCCAGGCCTTCAGCGTGTTCCTCGACACCTTCGTGATCTGCACCTGCACCGCACTGCTGATCCTGCTGTCGGGCTTCTACACCCCAGGCTTCGAGGGCGACGGCATTGTCCTGACCCAGAACTCGCTGGCCGCGGTGGTGGGTGACTGGGGCCGCGTATTCGTCAGCGTTGCGCTGTCGCTGTTCGTGTTCACCTGCATTCTCTACAACTACTACCTGGGCGAGAACAGCCTGCAGTTCCTCAGCCGCAACCGCGTGGTACTGATGGTGTTCCGTGGCCTGGTACTGGCGCTGGTGGTGTGGGGTTCGATGCAAGACCTGTCGACCGTGTTCGCCTTCGCCGACATCACCATGACCTGCCTGGCCTTCGTCAACCTGATCGCCCTGGCCCTGTTGTTCAAGATTGGCCTGCGGGTGATGCGCGACTACGACGAGCAGCGCAAGGCCGGTATCAAGCAGCCAGTGTTCGATTCGACCAAGTTCGCCGACCTGGACCTGGACCGCAACGCATGGCCAGCCAACCCTCAGCTGGAAACAGCCGCTGACAAAGCAGCCGTCCAGGCCCAGCCACAGCGCTGATACCCTGCCCTGCCAAAGCCGCCCCGTCCGTGGGCGGCTTTTTTCTCCGCTCACCGCCACGGATGCTTTCCATGCGTGCAGTCAAGAATCTTCTCGTTCTCTATACCGGTGGCACCATCGGCATGCTCGAAACCCCGGAGGGCCTGGCACCGGCCGGCGGTTTCGACGGGCGGATGCGTGAACACTTCGCGCAACTGTCCGATGCCCCCCAGCTGCAGTGGACCCTGCAAGAGCTGAACCCGCTGCTGGACAGCGCCAACATGCAACAGCACAACTGGCTGGCCATGCGTGATGCCATCGTCACGGCGGTGGATGCTGGCCATGATGGGGTGCTGGTGCTGCACGGCACCGATAGCCTGGCCTATAGCGCGGCTGCCTTGTCGTTCCTGCTGCTGGGCTTGCCCGTGCCGGTACTGCTGACCGGTTCGATGCTGCCGGCCGGCGCTGCCGACAGCGACGCCTGGCCCAACCTGTGTGGCGCGCTGCGCCTGTTCGAACAAGGGCTGGAAGACGGCGTGCAGTTGTACTTCCATGGGCAGCTGGTGCACGGTTGCCGGGCTACCAAGTTGCGCAGTGAAGCGTTCGATGCGTTCGTTGCCCTGCCGCGGCATCGCGACAGCCAGCGTGCGGCAGCCATCCCGGCCGAGCTGGATTACCGCCAGCCGCGCCAGCCGGTCAACCTGGCGGTCGTGCCTGTGTTCCCCGGGCTGCAGGCCAGCCATCTGCAGGCCTTGTTGGGCAGCGGCGTGCAGGGCTTGCTGCTGGAGTGCTATGGCAGTGGTACCGGGCCGTCGGATGACCTGGCGTTGCTCGAGGTACTGCGCGCAGCGCGCCAGCGCGGTGTGCTGCTGGCGGCAATCAGCCAATGCCCTGAAGGCTCGGTGGTATTCGATACCTATGCGGCAGGCAACCGACTGCGTAGCGCGGGCCTGGTCAGTGGCGGCGGCATGACCCGCGAGGCGGCGCTGGGCAAGATGGTTGCGCTGCTGGGTGCAGGGTTGGATGTGGAGTCAGCAGAACGCTGGTTTGCCCTGGACCTGTGTGGGGAGCGGGCGTAGGCACTACCCGCACTCGCCCGGGCAAGAAAAGAAGATGGCGGAAGGCAGCGGGAGTCGAACCTGCCCGGGAACGGCTGCCGTCCCCAACCGGGTTTGAAGCCCGGCCGCGCCACCGGGCGCGATTGCCTTCCTTGAACTCAGTGCCTGGCGTACTGCTGGGCCAGGGCGCTGTCAGCGCGAATGTGACGCTGCTCGGCCATCCTGCGGGTCAGGCCGATGCGGTCGAAGTATTCCAGAATCTGCACACTGCGCTTGCGACCGATGCCCAACATATCGCGAAATGCAGCAACCTGCACTAATGAAGTGCCAGCCGCCTGCCCCAGCAGCAGCTCTGCCATGCGCTGTAGCGTCGCTGCGGGGTAGAACAGGTCGCGCACCACCTGGTGCACCACGCCCAAACGCGCCAGCTTGCGCAACAACAAACGAACGTCGGCTTCAAGGCAGTTCTCTTCTGCAGCCAATGTCCTGACCCAGGGCGGATCGAACTGCCCCGCCAGCAACCTGGGCTGCAGGCGCGCCCAAAGTGCCTCGTCGGCTTCACTCAACTGGACCTTGTGATCCGGCAAATGCAGCCAGGGCCCACTGGCGGCAATCACCCCTTCCTCTAGCAGTTCCTCAAGCAGGCTGACAAACGCAGGCCGCTCCAACGGCAATGCAGTAAAGCGCCGCAGGCGGTCACGGTCGGGGCCCAGCTGATCGGGTTCTTGCTCGTGGAAGCGGGCAAGTTGCGCCAGCACCTGCCGTTTCAGCGCCTGCCATTGGGCGCTGGCGAACAGCAGCTGGCCCTGTCGCGTGGCCACCACCAACACGTTCGCCGGTAGCTGCCAGGTTTCGCGCAGGCGATTGAACTGCCGCTCCAGGCGCTGTGGGTCGATACCACCGGGGGCACTGGCCAGCAGTGCCGGCAGCGCCTGCTCCAGGCCCTGGGCATCCCGCAGCACCTGCAGCTGGCGTAGACGCTCGTGGCTGCGGCGCTGGCGGCTGGGGGCAAACGGATCGAGTACCCTGCCGCCGCCCAAGGTGCGCTGAGCACGCTGGTCACGCAGTACCAGGCGGTCGCCATGCACGGCCTGCAACGGCGCATTGAGCAGTAACTGGGCAAACATGCGCTGGCCGGCGGCCAGGGTTTCACCTTCCAGCAACGCGACACGGGCCGTCACGTCCTGGGTGCCGAGGTGCACATGCACGGCACTGAAGTGCTCGAACGCCCGCAGCTCGCCCGGCAGCAGGTTCAACTCGATATCCACCCGAACACTGGGCGCGTGCAGCCACTGCGGCAGCAGCCAGTCGCCACGGTGAACTTGCTCCGCGCTAAGGCGTTCGGCTGCGATATTGAGCGCTACTCGCTGGCCGGCCTGCGCTACCTGCGCGGCCTGGTTTTGTGCATGCAGGCCCCGCACCCGCACCGCCTTGCCGGCCTTGCCCAGGACCAGGGTATCGCCGGCACTCACCCGGCCGGCCAGCGCCGTGCCAGTCACCACCACCCCCGCACCGGTAACGGCGAAGGCGCGGTCGATAGCCAGGCGAAAACCGCCTTGCGCACTGCGTTGCCGCACAGCGGTTTGCGCCTTCAGCAAGGCTTGGCGCAACGCGTCGATGCCCTCCCCGCCAAGGCTCGACACCGGGAACTGCCGCGCCCCGGCATAGGGCCCTGGCGCCAGCAGCTCACTGACCTGCGCCTGCACCTGGGCCAGGCGCGCCGGCTCGACGCGGTCGCACTTGCTGATCGCCACCAGTGCCTGGGGGATACCCAACAGCTCGATGATTGCCAGGTGCTCACGTGTCTGCGGCATGACGCCATCGTCTGCCGCCACCACCAGCAGCACCACGTCTATGCCATGGGCCCCGGCCAGCATGTTGTGGATAAACCGCTCGTGGCCCGGCACATCGATGAAGCCCGTCAGCGGTGCACCTTCGGCCAGCACCGCGTAGCGGTAACCCAGGTCGATGGTCATGCCCCGCTCACGCTCTTCCTGGCGCAGGTCACCGGCCTGGCCGGTCAGTGCCTTCAGCAGTGCGGTCTTGCCATGGTCGATGTGGCCGGCGGTACCAACGATCACTGCACCGGCCCCAACTGCAACGCCGGCAATTGCGCCAGCCATTGGGCTTCGTCGTCCAGCTGGCGCAGGTCCAGCCATAGCGCGTCGTCGTCGATGCGACCAAGCACCGGCACTGGCAGGCCCCGCAGGGCCCGCTCCAGCACATGCAGGCTGCGCCCGCGCAACTTCTTCGACACCTGTGGGCGCAGGCACAGCGCGGCACTGGGCAGGCGCGCAACCGGCTGGCTGCCACTGCCTATCATGCCCAACGCAGGTTCTACGCTGACGACCCATTGCGCACCAAGGCGGGCCTGGAGGTCTGGCAGCAGGCGTTCGGCCTGGGCCTGGATATCGGCCTGGCCACGGGTCAACAAGCGCAAACTGGGCAGGCGCTCGGCCAACCGGTCCGGGTTGCGGTACAGCGCCAGCACCGCTTCGAGTGCGGCCAGGGTGATCTTGTCGACCCGCAGCGCACGCTTGAGCGGGTTTTTCTTGATCCTGGCGATCAATGCCTTGCGCCCGACGATGATCCCGGCCTGCGGGCCGCCCAGCAGCTTGTCGCCACTGAAGGTCACCAGATCGGCGCCATCAGCCAGGGCCTGGCGCACCGTGGGCTCGGCCGGCAGGCCCCAGCGGGTGAGATCGAGCAAACTACCGCTGCCGAGGTCTTCGAGCAGTGGCAGGTCATGCTGGTGGGCGATTCGCGCCAGCTCGGCGGTGGGCACCTGGGTGGTGAAACCTTGAATGCTGTAGTTGCTGCAGTGCACGCGCATCAGTAACCCGGTTCGCGGGCCAATGGCAGCCTCGTAGTCGCGGGCATGGGTGCGGTTGGTGGTGCCGATCTCGTGCAGCTTCACCCCGGCGCGGGCCATGATGTCCGGGATGCGGAAGGCGCCACCGATCTCGATCAGTTCGCCGCGCGAGATAATGCCCTCCTTGCGCGCACCCAGGCTGTTGAGCGCCAGCAGTACCGCCGCGGCATTGTTGTTGACCACGGTAACCGCCTCGGCGCCGGTCAGCTCGCGGATAAGGCCCTCGATCAGGTCGTCGCGGTCACCACGCTTGCCGCTGGCCAGGTCGAATTCCAGGTTGAGCGGGTAGCGGGCGGCGGTCTGCATCGCCTCGATGGCTTCTTCCGGCAGCAGGGCACGGCCGAGGTTGGTATGCAGCACGGTGCCGGTGAGGTTGAACACTCGGCGTACCTGGCTGCGTTGCTGGGCGGCCAGACGTTCGCCGGCGCGGCCCAGAAGGATCTCGAGAGACAGCTCGGCGGCACTGAGCTGGCCGCTGCGCGCGGGCTCCCGCAGGTCGTCCAGCAATTGGCGCAGGGCGCTCAACACCGCATCGCGGCCGTGGCGGTCGATCAGTGGGAGGCAGGCCGGATGGCGCAGGAGGGTGTCGATGGACGGCAAGCGTGGGGTGTCGCTGGCGAGGCTGTTGGACATGCGGTACTACCTAGGATTGATCCGTCGTCGGTACTGGCCTGTTCGCGGGTGAGCCCGCCCCCACAAAAGCCTGCGCAGGTGTATGATCCTGTACCAAGTCTTGTGGGAAAGGGTTCACCCGCGAAGCAGGCGACTCGGTTTTTCATTGTAGACACTCACCCACTAACCGGGCGCAAGCATCAGGTTGGGCGCCAGGCGATGAAAGCCTTCCTCGTCCAGGCGCATGTCCAGCGCAAGGCTGGCCAGGTCGTCGGCCAAGGGCTCGGCCGCTGCGTCGTTTTCGAGGTAGTTCTGCTTGAGGTAGCTTTCACACCCCGGGCAGCACTCGGCCCGCAGGGGCGCCTTGCCGGGTAGATGGCGGTCATTCTCAAGGCTGGTATAGCGCAAGTCCTTGCTCGACTCGCAGTACACGCACTTGACCCGCACCACATGCCATTCACAGGCACACAACGCGCACACCAGATAGCGCAGGCCGTTGTGCTTGCCACGGTTGCGTACCACCCCGGCCATCGCCGGCGAGCCGCAGGCCGGGCACTGGGCCAAGCTGCCAGCGGGTTTGAGTTCAGGCGCCGGCAATGCCAGCAGCCAACTGGACCAGGCCGCCTGCAACGCAGCCCCGAGCAATGGCACCAGTGCGGGCGGCACCGCGTCATACTGCCCTGCCAGCAACGCGAACCCCCAGCCTTTGCGCTGGTTGTCATCACTACCACGCAGCACCTGCAAGGCCTCCGCCAACGGACCCTGGGGTTCGTCGCCAAAGTGACCGAGCAAGGCCTGCAGCCAGACCAGCCAAGCCCCGTCACGTACCAGGCTGTCTGCCGCCAGCGGCGGCAAACCATGGCTTATGCACAGGCGCTGGCGCGCCTCAGCCACCGGCAGGGCGCCAGGGGGGTTATCCACAAGCTGCTGCTGCACACGGCACAACCGCGCAACCAGCCTCAGGTAGTCGCCCAGGGCATTGCCCTGGGCCAGCGTGTCCAAACGCGCAGCCCGCACTTCAAACAGGTTGGCCGGCGGCAGGTGCAGAAACGGCGGCATCACCGCCGACGCTTCGATCTGCCCAGGTTCGAGTATCGTGCTCACGCGCTCATCCTTCTTTTCGTCCGTGATGACTCGGCGGCTTGTCGCCAGTCACCTCGCGGTACCACAGTTCATGGTGCTTGCGTGCCCAGGCGCGGCTTACCCAGCCGTGCAGCATGGCGCCAATCGAGCCTTTGATCCAGATACCGGCGTAGATGTGCACGATAATGCTGAGGATCAGCACGAAGGCCGCCAGTGCATGCAGCAACGCCGACAGGCGAATTACCTCGATGCCGAACCAGTGGCTGAAATACGCTCGCCAGATCACCACACCACTGACCAGCAAGACCAGCATGCACACCAGCAGAGTCCAGAACAGCAGCTTCTGCCCGGCGTTGTACTTGCCGATTGGCGGTACGCCCTCCTCCTGGTTACGCATTACCCGGTCAACCCGCCGCAGCCAGAGGCGATCATTCGCGGTGATGAAGTTGGCCCGCCAGAACCGCACCACCAGGCCAACGAAGAACACGAACATCGCCACCCCCAGAAACGGGTGCAGGATGCGCGTCCACGGCCCACCGCCAAACAGGTTGCTGAGCCAGAACAGTGCCGGGTGAAACAGCGCCAACCCCGACAGCCCGGCGAGAAAGAACAGGATCGCCACCAGCCAGTGGTTGCTGCGCTCGTTGGCGTTGTAGCGCAAGATGGGTTTGTTGTCGTTCATGGCCGCTGCTCCCCTTGCCCACCGGGCTTGCTCGGATCATAGACATGCACTGCAGGGTCCACTGTCTGCACGCTCGGGTCGGCCGCGGCCGGGTGTTCGTCCTCCTCCACCCGCTGTGGCCCGACCCGCACATAGTGGAAGAACCCGGCCAGCACCGCTGCGCCCATCGCCAGCAACGCCAGGGGCTTGGTAAAGCCCTTCCACAACCCTACCAGCGGGCTGATCACCGGCTGGTCCGGCAGGCCGGCATACAGCTTGGGGGTATCGGCATGGTGCAACACGTACATCACGTGGGTACCGCCGACGCCATCCGGGTCATACAACCCGGCGTTGTCGTAGCCACGCGATTTCAGGTCGACGATGCGTTCGGCGGCATGCACCTTCATCTCGTCCTTGGTGCCGAACACAATTGCCCCGGTCGGGCAGGTTTTCACACAGGCCGGCTCCAGGCCCACGGTCACGCGGTCGGAGCACAGGGTGCACTTGTACGCCTTGTGGTCTTTCTGCGAGATGCGCGGAATGTTGAACGGGCAGCCGGTGATGCAATAGCCACAGCCAATACAGTGGTCCTGGTTGAAGTCGACGATACCGTTGGCATGCTTGATGATCGCCCCTGGGCTTGGGCACGCCTTGAGGCAGCCTGGCTCGGCACAATGCATGCAGCCGTCCTTGCGGATCAGCCATTCCAGGTTGCCGTCGTCGCGCTCGTGCTCGGTAAAGCGCATCAGCGTCCAGGTCTCGGCAGTGAGGTCCTGGGGATTGTCGTAGGTGCCGTGGTTGTGGCCGACCTCGTCACGCAGTTCGTTCCACTCCGAACACGCCACCTGGCAAGCCTTGCAGCCGATGCACTTGGTGGTGTCGATCAGCTTGGCGACTTCCTGCTGCTGGCGTACCGAGGGCGGCACGGTGGTGGTGGCCGAGCGGGCGATGATGTCTTGGCTGGCCATCAGAGTTTCTCCACTTTGACGAGGAACGACTTGGACTCTGGCGTCTGCGTGTTGCCGTCACCCAGGAATGGCACCAGGGTGTTGGTCAGGTAGCCATGCCGGGTTGCGCCGGTGAAGCCCCAGTGCAGCGGAATGCCGATCTGGTGCACGGTCTGGTTGTTGACCTGCAGCGGGCGAATCCGCTTGGTCACGACCGCCACCGCGTCGATATGGCCACGCTTGCTCGACACCCGCACCCGGTCGCCAGCCTTGATGCCTTTTTCATTGGCCAGCACCTCGCCGATCTCGACGAACTGCTCGGGCTGGGCGATGGCGTTGAGCCGGCAATGCTTGCTCCAGAAGTGGAAGTGCTCGGTCAGCCGGTAGGTGGTCGCCGCGTACGGGAATTCATCGTGCTTGCCGAGGGTGTCCCATACCGAGTCGAAGATGCGCCCGGCCGGGTTGCTGATCGCCTTCTTGTTCTGCGGGTGCAGCGGGTTGATGCCAATCGGCGTTTCGAACGGCTCGTAGTGCTCGGGGAACGGGCCTTCGGCCATCTTGTCGATGGCGAAGAACCGCGCCACGCCCTCGGGGTTCATGATGAACGGGTTCATCCCCGCCTCGGGTGGCGAGTCGACCTTGAAGTCGGGCACGTCGGTTCCGGTCCAGGTCTTGCCGTTCCACCACACCAGGCGTTTCTTTTCCGGATCCCAAGGCTGGCCTTGCGGGTCGCTGGAGGCACGGTTGTAGAGAATGCGGCGGTTGGCCGGCCAAGCCCAGGCCCAGTTCTGCACCTGGTGCATGCCGTACGGGTCGCTGTTGTCGCGGCGAGCCATCTGGTTGCCCTGCTCGGTCCAGCAGCCGGCAAAGATCCAACACCCCGATGCCGTGCTGCCATCGTCCTTGAGTTGACCGAAGCCCGACAATTGCTGGCCAGCCTTGAGGGCTGCACCGGCAGCATCGGTAAGGTCGGTGACCGCCCAGCCGTTCATTTCCTTGGCCAATTCCTCGGGGGATGGCTCATCAGCAATCTTGTACGGCCAGCTGATGTTCATGATCGCATCAGGGTAGGTACCGCCCTCGGTCTGGTAACGCTGACGCAGGCGCAGGAACAGCTCGCTCATGATCTGCACGTCGGTGCGGGTTTCGCCCGGCCCGTCGGCACCTTTCCAGTGCCACTGCAGCCAGCGGCTGCTGTTGACCAGCGAGCCATCTTCCTCAGCGAAGCAGGTGGTGGGCAGGCGGATCACTTCGGTCTGGATATTGGCCGTGTCCACGTCGTTGAACGGCCCCATGTTGCGCCAGAACTCCGAGGTTTCGGTGGCGAGCGGGTCCATGACCACCAGCCACTTGAGCTTGGCCAAAGCCGCAGTAACGCGGTTCTTGTCCGGCAGCGCGGCGATGGGGTTGAAGCCTTGGCACATGTAGCCGTTGACCTTGCCCTGGCCCATCATCTCGAACATGCGCAGCACATCGTAAGCCGGCACATCGAGCTTGGGCAGCCAGTCATAGCCCCAGTTGTTTTCAGCCGTGGCGTTGGCACCGTACCAGGCCTTCATCAGGCTGACATGGAACTTGCCGTAGTTCTGCCAGTAAGACAGCTGCCCCGGGCGCAGCGGTTTGGAGGCGCGCTTGTCGATATAGGCGGCGTAATCCTGCTCGGCATCGCCGGCCAGCGTCAGGTAGCCCGGCAGCGAATTGGACAGCAGGCCAAGGTCGGTGAGGCCCTGGATGTTGGAGTGGCCGCGCAACGCGTTGACCCCACCACCGGGCATGCCCACGTTACCCAGCAGCAACTGCACCATGGCGGCACTGCGGATGATTTGCGCACCGATCGAGTGTTGCGTCCAACCCAGGGCGTAAAGAATCGTCATGGTCTTGCCCGGGACCGAGCAGCTGGCGATCTCTTCCCAGACTTTCATCATGGCGTCCTGCGGCATGCCACAGGTCATGCTCGCCAACGCCGGGGTATAGCGGCTGTAGTGCTTCTTCATCAGCTGGAACACGCAGCGCGGGTGCTGCAGTGTCGGGTCGACCTTGGCGTAGCCATCCTCACCCAGCTCATAACCCCAGCCGGACTTGTCGGCATACACGCGCTTGGCCTCGTCGTAGCCGCTGAACAGCCCGTCTTCGAAGCCATAGTTCTCTTTGACGATGAAAGACACGTCGGTGTAATTGCGCACGTATTCGTGCTGGATCTTGTCGTTGCTCAGCAGGTAGTTGATCAGCCCACCCATGAAGGCGATGTCGGTACCGGTACGGATTGGCGCGTAGTAGTCGGCCACCGAAGCCGTTCGGGTAAATCGCGGGTCGACCACGATAAGCCGCGCCTTGTTGTGCGCTTTGGCCTCGGTCACCCATTTGAAGCCGCACGGATGCGCTTCTGCTGCGTTGCCACCCATCACCAGGACCAGATTCGCGTTGGCGATATCTGACCAGTGGTTGGTCATGGCGCCACGGCCGTACGTCGGGGCAAGACTTGCCACCGTCGGGCCATGTCAGACACGTGCTTGGTTATCGAACCCCAGCATGCCTGTTGCGCGGATGACCTTGTGGGTCAGGTAGCCCGCCTCGCTTGAGGCGGCGGAGGCAGCGAGAAAACCGGTGGTGAGCCAGCGGTTGACGGTTTGCCCCTGGGCGTTCTTCTCGATGAAGTTGGCGTCACGGTCCTGCTTCATCAGGTCGGCAACGCGGTCCAGGGCCTCGTCCCAGCTGACCCGTACCCATTCCTGGCTGCCAGGCTTGCGCACCTCTGGGTACTGCAGGCGGCTCGGGCTGTGGATAAAGTCCAGCAGGCCGGCACCTTTCGGACAGAGGGTGCCACGGTTGACCGGGTGGTCGGCGTCACCTTCGATATGAATGATGTTCTGTTTGACGTTCTTGCCCGCATCGCCCTGGCTGTACAGGATCAGGCCGCAGCCGACCGAACAGTACGGGCAGGTATTTCGGGTCTCTTTGGTGTGCGCCAGCTTGAAGTGGCGCACCTGCTCGGCAAAGGCTGGCGTGGGGGCCATGCCCAACGCCGCCAGGCTCGAGCCTCCAAGGCCGATAGCGGCGACCTTGAAGAATTGCCGACGGTTCAGGTCCATCGTGCACTCCTGATCAGGTTTGGACGCACGAAACATTGCCGGCGCCTCTTGGTAGTCACGGTGGCGAGCCAAATTCTGCTCGCCAATGGATAAGACTAGTCAAGAATCGAGAAGGTGCGATGACATGTGTCAGGTAGAGAGCACTATGCCGGGTTACAGGGCTCATCACTTTCGGAAATGGACTACATAACTCCGCTCAGTCGTCATCAGCATCATCAGCGGCGCAACGCCGGAGCTGGATGCGCAGTTCACCCGGGTGGCGCTTGAAGAACTGGGTGGTGAAAGCACCCTCTGAGGTGACTGCGCTGGCCTGCCGCATTCATAAAAAAACCCAGGGCCAAGGCCCTGGGTTTCTGGTTTCGCTAGCCGCCTGATGTTCTGATCAGAACGGAATATCGTCATCGAAGCTATCGAAGTCTGCAGCCGGCTGAGGCGCTGGCTGCTGTGGCGCCGGGCGCTGAGGGGCCTGTTGCGGGCGCTGGGCCTGCTGGCGCGGCGGGGCCTGGTTGTACTGCTGTTGACCACCACCCTGGTTGTAGTTGCCGCCACCCTGGTTGTACGGATCACCGCCTTGCTGCTGGCCCTGCGGGCGCCCGCCGAGCAGCTGCATGGTGCCGTTGATGTCGACGATGATCTCGGTGGTGTAACGCTTGATGCCGTCTTTTTCCCACTCGCGGGTCTGCAGCTTGCCTTCGATGTAGCACTGCGAACCTTTACGCAGGTACTCGCCGGCAATTTCGGCAACCTTGCCGAACAGCGACACACGGTGCCACTCGGTACGCTCGACCTTCTGGCCCGACTGCTTGTCAGTCCACTGCTCGCTGGTAGCCAGGCTCAGGTTGGTCACGGCGTTACCGTTGGGCAGGTAGCGGACTTCGGGATCCTGGCCACAAGTGCCGACCAGAATGACTTTGTTAACCCCACGGGCCATAACGTTCTCCTAGGCTTCGCACGCCGAAGAGGCTGGATTCACCAGTCGCTCGAGGGTCGCACGGTCCAAAATTTTCGTATCCAGTTTGATATAGATGGCCGCTTCTTCAGCAACCACCACAGCGTCGGTCACACCCGGCACGGCCATCAGTCGCTCGGTCAGGCCGGCTTCCCGGGCTGCCTCTGGCGTCAGCGGCATGCGCAAGCTGGTCACATACGGCGGCTCGTTCATGGACAACGCGACGATCAGCCAGATTGCACACAACACCGCGCAGCCCAGGAATACCGTGTCCAACCCACCGTGCTGGAACAGCCAGCCACCCAGAATTCCACCCAGTGCCGCACCAAGGAACTGGCTGGTGGAATAAACCCCCATTGCCGTGCCCTTGCCACCGGCAGGCGACACCTTGCTCACCAGCGAAGGCAGCGAGGCCTCCAGCAGGTTGAATGCGGTAAAGAATACCACGGTGCCAATCACCAGTCCGCGCAAACCGTCAGCCCACTCCCAGAAGTATATCTCTGTCAGCAGCAGGACACTGACTGCACCGGCCAACACACGCTTCATCTTGCGCTTTTTTTCGCCGTAGATGATGAACGGCACCATTGCAAAAAATGAGATGAACAGTGCGGTCAGGTAGACCCACCAGTGCTGCTCTTTTGGCAGCCCGCCACGCTCGACGAAGGCCAGGGGCAGCGCGACGAAGCTGGCCATGAGGACGGCATGCAGCACGAAGATGCTCACGTCCAGGCGCAAAAGGTCCGGATGACGCAGGGTCGGGCCGAGTGCCTTGCGCGCCACACCCGACTCGCGGTGCTGCAGAAGGCTGTGGGTACTGGGCACGACGAAGGCGATCAGCAGGATGCCGACCAGGGCAAGCCCGGCAGTGGCAAGGAACAATCCTGACAAACCAAAAGCACTTGTCAGCAGTGGCCCGACGACCATGGCCACGGCAAACGACAGGCCGATGCTCATGCCGATCATGGCCATGGCCTTGGTCCGGTGTTGTTCACGGGTCAGGTCCGAGAGCAGCGCCATGACGGCAGCCGAAATTGCCCCGGCACCTTGCAGGATGCGCCCCGCGATCACCCCCCAGATAGAGTCGGCCTGGGCCGCCAGGACACTGCCCAGGGCAAAGATCACCAACCCCAGGTAGATGATCGGGCGCCGCCCGATGCGGTCGGAAATCATCCCGAACGGAATCTGCAATACCGCCTGGGTCAGGCCATAGGCCCCGATGGCCAGGCCAATCAGCGCAGGTGTGGCACCGGCCAGGTCCATGCCGTAGGTGGCCAGTACCGGCAAGACCATGAACATGCCCAGCATACGAAAGGCAAAGACCAGGGCCAGGCCACCAGCAGCGCGGGTTTCGCTGCTGCTCATGCGCTCGTTGTGGGTGTCATGCATGGCGTAACCTCGTGTGAACCGGCGGCGATTCTATCAGTCCGACAGCTTGACGGCATCTACGCGACGCTTTGCCGCGTACTGGCAGGGGGCCGTATAATTCTTTGTTTATGCCCGCCAAGCGAGGCCGCAGTGGACAAGATCCTGATTCGTGGGGCACGTACCCACAACCTGAAGAACATCGACCTGACCTTGCCCCGGGACAAGCTGATCGTGATCACCGGCCTGTCCGGTTCCGGCAAGTCTTCGCTGGCGTTCGATACCCTGTACGCCGAAGGCCAGCGCCGCTACGTGGAATCGTTGTCGGCCTACGCCCGGCAATTCCTGTCGATGATGGAAAAGCCCGACGTCGACACCATCGAAGGTCTGTCCCCGGCAATCTCCATCGAACAGAAATCGACGTCGCATAACCCGCGCTCGACGGTCGGCACCATCACCGAGATCTACGACTACCTGCGCCTGCTGTACGCCCGCGTCGGCACCCCACGCTGCCCGGACCACGACATTCCGCTGGAGGCGCAAACCGTCAGCCAGATGGTCGACCTGGTGCTGGAGCGCCCCGAAGGCAGCAAGCTGATGCTTCTGGCGCCGGTGGTGCGCGAGCGCAAGGGCGAGCACCTGGCAGTGTTCGATGAAATGCGCGCGCAGGGTTTCGTGCGCGCCCGGGTCAACGGCAAGCTCTATGAGCTTGATGAGTTGCCCAAGCTGGACAAGCAGAAGAAGCACAGCATCGATGTGGTAGTAGACCGCTTCAAGGTGCGCGCCGACCTGCAGCAGCGCCTGGCCGAATCGTTCGAAACTGCGCTGAAACTGGCCGACGGGATTGCCCTGGTGGCACCGATGGACGACGAGCAAGGCGAAGAGACGATCTTCTCCGCCCGTTTCGCCTGCCCGGTGTGCGGCCACGCGATCAGCGAGCTGGAGCCCAAGCTGTTTTCCTTCAACAACCCGGCGGGTGCCTGCCCGACTTGCGACGGCCTGGGTGTGAAGCAGTTCTTCGACACCAAGCGCCTGGTCAATGCCGAGCTTACCTTGGCCGAGGGCGCCATCCGCGGCTGGGACCGCCGCAACGTGTACTACTTCCAGATGCTCGGCTCACTGGCGGCACACTACGGCTTCAGCCTGGAAGAGCCGTTTGGCGAGCTGTCTGCCGAACACCAGAAGGTGATCCTGCAAGGCAGCGGCAAGCACAGTGTCGACTTCAAGTACCTCAACGACCGCGGCGATATCGTCAAGCGCTCGCACCCGTTCGAAGGCATTGTGCCGAACCTGGAGCGCCGCTACCGCGAGACCGAATCGGCCACCGTGCGTGAAGAACTGGCCAAGTTCCTCGGCACCCAGCCCTGCCCGGACTGCCGCGGCACCCGCCTGCGTCGCGAAGCGCGCCACGTGTGGGTTGGCGAGAAAACCCTGCCGGCGGTCACCAACCTGCCCATTGGCGATGCCAGCAGCTATTTTGCCGAACTGACCCTGACCGGCCGCCGCGGCGAAATTGCCTCGAAAATCCTCAAGGAAATCTGCGAACGCCTGCAGTTCCTGGTCAACGTCGGCCTCGACTACCTCACCCTGGACCGCAGTGCCGACACCTTGTCGGGGGGCGAGGCCCAGCGTATCCGCCTGGCCAGCCAGATCGGCGCAGGCCTGGTGGGGGTGATGTACATTCTCGACGAACCGTCGATCGGCCTTCATCAACGCGACAACGACCGCCTGCTGGCGACGCTCAATCACCTGCGCGACCTGGGTAACACGGTCATTGTGGTGGAGCATGATGAAGACGCCATCCGCCTGGCGGACTACGTAGTGGACATCGGCCCAGGTGCGGGCGTACATGGCGGGCAGATCGTTGCCGAGGGTTCGCCGCAGGAGGTCATGGACCATCCTGACTCGCTGACGGGCAAATACCTGTCGGGGCGCAAGAAGATCGTCGTGCCCGCCAAGCGCACGCCGCGCAACAAGAAGCTGCAACTCAAGCTGAAGGGGGCACGCGGCAACAACCTGCAGAATGTTGACCTCGAGGTGCCGATTGGCTTGTTGACGTGCGTGACCGGGGTATCTGGCTCGGGCAAGTCGACGCTGATCAACAACACCCTGTACCCGCTGGCAGCGTCCGCCCTGAATGGCGCGAGCAGCATCGAGGCGGCGCCCCACAGCAGCATGGACGGCCTGCAGCACCTGGACAAGGTCGTGGATATCGACCAGAGCCCGATTGGCCGTACCCCGCGCTCGAACCCGGCTACCTACACCGGCATTTTTACTCCGATCCGTGAGCTGTTCTCCGGCGTGCCCGAGTCGCGCTCACGCGGTTATGGCCCTGGGCGCTTCTCGTTCAACGTCAAGGGCGGCCGCTGCGAGGCCTGCCAGGGCGATGGCTTGATCAAGGTGGAAATGCACTTCCTGCCGGACATCTACGTACCCTGCGACGTGTGCAAGAGCAAGCGCTACAACCGCGAGACCCTGGAGATCAAGTACAAGGGCAAGAACATCCACGAGGTGCTGGAGATGACCATCGAGGATGCCCGCGAGTTCTTCGATGCGGTGCCGGCGTTGGCGCGCAAGCTGCAAACACTGATGGACGTGGGTTTGTCCTACATCAAGCTGGGGCAGTCGGCGACCACCCTTTCCGGTGGAGAGGCGCAACGGGTCAAGCTATCCCGCGAGCTGTCCAAGCGTGACACCGGCAAGACCCTGTATATCCTCGACGAGCCGACCACTGGCCTGCACTTTGCCGATATTCAGCAGTTGCTGGACGTGCTGCACCGCCTGCGCGACCACGGCAACACCGTGGTGGTGATCGAGCACAACCTGGATGTGATCAAGACGGCCGACTGGCTGGTGGACCTGGGGCCAGAGGGTGGCTCCAAGGGTGGGCAGATCATTGCCTGCGGTACGCCGGAAGAACTGAGCGAGATGAAACAGTCGTATACCGGGCATTACTTGAAACCGCTGCTGGAGCGGGATCGGGCCTAAGGCTTTTGGGGGCGCTTTGCGCCCCATCGCGGCACAAGGCCGCCCCTACAGGCGATCGCATGAACCTTTGGGTTGCGCTCTCGCCTGTAGGGGCGGCCTTGTGTCGCGATGGGCTGCAAAGCAGCCCCCCGGCTACTACATCTGCGATTGCAGGTAGTTCTCCAGGCCAATGGCCTTGATCAGCCCCTGCTGCTTTTCCAGCCAGTAGGTATGATCTTCTTCAGTGTCGGCCAACTGCGCACGCAGAATGTCGCGGCTGACATAGTCCTTGTGCAATTCGCACAACTCGATGCCTTTGCACAACGCAGCGCGCACTTTGTATTCAAGCTTGAGGTCGGCTTCGATCATTTCCGGCACGGTGCTGCCGACTTCCAGGTCGTCTGCACGCATGTCAGGCGTACCTTCCAGCATGAGGATACGACGCATCAGCGCATCAGCGTGTTGCGCCTCTTCTTCCATCTCGTGGTTGATGCGCTCGTAGAGTTTGGACAGGCCCCAGTCTTCGTACATGCGCGAATGAATGAAGTACTGGTCGCGTGCCGCCAGTTCGCCCTTCAGCAGCGTGACGAGGTAGTTGATTACGTCCGGATGGCCTTGCATCGCCCTGTTTCTCCATGTGGAAGCTTCTATGCCGCATAGTGTGAACCAGCTTTTGCCGAAGGTCACTGGAAAAGGCGCAATCCGGGCAAAAAATCGGCTAAACAGTAGTGATATTCATTGAAAAACCGCCCAAATGAGGGCGGTTCTTCTTATCACTTCGAGTTAAGCGAGATTCACGCCCAACGCCTTGGCGATACCTTCGCCATAGGTCGGGTCAGCCATGAAGAAATACTGCAACTGGCGCTGGATGACATCGTCACTGACCCCTGCCATCGCCCCGGCGATGTTGCTGATCAGCAGCGCCTTCTGCTCGTTGCTCATCAAGCGGAACAGCGCGCCGGCGTGGCTGTAGTAGTCGTTGTCCTCACGGTGATCATGGCGGTCCGCTGCACCGGTGAGCGCCAGTCCAGGTTCAGCGTGACGCGGTGACTGCTTGGGTGCGTCGGCGTAGCTGTTAGGCTCGTAATTCGGCGCCGCACCATAACTGCCGGTCGCCATGGAGCCGTCGCGCTGGTAGCTGTTCACAGCGCAGCGCGGTGCATTCACCGGCAGTTGCTGGTGGTTGGTACCGACACGGTAGCGGTGGGCGTCAGCGTAGGCGAATACGCGGCCCTGCAGCATGCGGTCGGGTGACAGACCAACGCCAGGCACCATGTTGCTAGGCCCAAACGCTGCTTGCTCGACTTCAGCGAAATAGTTGAGCGGGTTCCGGTTAAGCTCCAGCACCCCCACCTCGATCAGCGGGTAGTCCTTCTGCGACCAGGTTTTGGTGACGTCGAACGGGTTTTCCTTACGGCTCGCCGCCTCCGCTTCGCTCATGACCTGCATGCACACGGTCCAACGCGGGTAGTCACCACGCTCGATGGCTGCAAACAAGTCGCGCTGCGCATAGTCCGGATCGGTACCGGCCAGGCGCGCCGCTTCTGCGGGGGCGAGGTTCTTGATGCCTTGCTGGGTCTTGAAGTGCCACTTCACCCAGGTGCGCTCGCCTTTCTGGTTGATCAGGCTGTAGGTGTGGCTGCCAAAGCCGTGCATATGGCGATAGCCATCCGGGATGCCTCTATCCGAGAACAGAATGGTTACCTGATGCAGCGCTTCAGGCGAATGCGACCAGAAGTCCCACATCATCTGGGCATTCTTGAGGTTGGTCTGTGGGTGGCGCTTCTGGGTGTGGATAAAGTCCGGGAACTTCAACGGGTCGCGAATGAAGAACACGGGGGTGTTGTTGCCCACAATGTCCCAGTTGCCTTCTTCGGTATAAAACTTTACAGCGAAGCCACGCGGGTCACGCTCGGTATCGGCTGAACCACGCTCGCCACCGACGGTGGAAAAACGCAGGAAGGTTTCGGTTTGCTTGCCGATTTCGCCGAAAAGCTTGGCGCTGGTGTAGGCCGTTATATCGCGGGTGACGGTGAAGGTGCCGTACGCACCCGAACCCTTGGCGTGTACGCGGCGCTCCGGAATATTCTCGCGATTGAAATGGGCGAGCTTCTCGATGAGGTGGAAGTCGTCGAGCAACAATGGGCCACGTGGGCCGGCGGAGCGGGAGTTCTGGTTGTCGGCTACTGGTGCACCGCTGGCGGTGGTAAGAGTCTTGCTCATGGGCTCTCCTTATCGGTCTTGGAACGCCGGCTGATCGGCTATGGGGAGAGTATCGATGAGCCGGACTACGAGAACAAATTCATTAGATGACTTGTATCAATAGAAATAAACAATAGTTGCAGCCACAAAAAACCGGGCACTAGGCCCGGTTCTTTGTAGCAGACAGAACGTCTTACTCAGCAGCTTCTACAGCACCGCCGACAGGACGATCAACCAGCTCGACGTACGCCATAGGCGCGTTGTCGCCAGCGCGGAAACCGCACTTCAGGATGCGCAGGTAGCCGCCCTGACGGGTGGCGTAGCGCTTGCCCAGGTCGTTGAACAGTTTGCCAACAGCGGACTTCGAACGGGTACGGTCGAAGGCCAGACGACGGTTAGCAACGCTGTCTTCCTTGGCCAGGGTGATCAGCGGCTCGGCAACGCGGCGCAGTTCCTTGGCTTTCGGCAGGGTGGTTTTGATCAGCTCGTGCTCGATCAACGACACTGCCATGTTCTGGAACATAGCCTTGCGGTGAGAGCTGGTACGGCTCAGGTGACGTCCACTTTTACGATGACGCATGATTCATTCCTTACCAAACACTACGTTCGGTGATTACGACGATCAGGCGGTCGCCTTGTCGTCTTTCTTAAGACTTGCAGGCGGCCAGTTGTCGAGGCGCATGCCGAGAGACAGACCACGAGAGGCCAGGACGTCCTTGATTTCAGTCAGGGACTTCTTGCCGAGGTTAGGAGTTTTCAACAGCTCTACTTCGGTACGCTGAATCAGGTCGCCGATGTAGTAGATGTTCTCCGCCTTCAGGCAGTTGGCCGAACGTACAGTCAGTTCCAGGTCGTCAACCGGACGCAGCAGGATCGGATCGATCTCGTCTTCCTGCTCGACTACGACAGGCTCGCTGTCACCTTTGAGGTCGACGAACGCGGCCAGCTGCTGTTGCAGGATGGTCGCAGCGCGGCGGATAGCCTCTTCAGGGTCCAGGGTGCCGTTGGTTTCCAGATCAATGACCAGTTTGTCCAGGTTGGTACGCTGTTCAACACGGGCGTTCTCGACCACATAGGCGATACGACGCACCGGGCTGAACGAAGCGTCCAACTGCAGACGGCCAATGCTACGGCTTTCGTCTTCGTCGGTTTGACGGGAGTCGGCCGGCTCGTAACCACGACCACGAGCTACAGTGAGCTTCATGTTCAGGGCGCCGTTCGACGCCAGGTTCGCGATTACGTGATCGGGGTTGACGATCTCGACATCGTGATCCAGCTGAATATCGGCAGCGGTAACCACCCCCGAACCCTTTTTCGACAAGGTCAGCGTAACTTCGTCACGACCGTGCAGTTTGATAGCCAGGCCTTTCAGGTTCAACAGGATTTCAATGACGTCTTCCTGAACACCTTCGATCGCGGAGTACTCATGGAGTACGCCATCGATCTCGGCCTCGACTACTGCACAGCCAGGCATGGAGGACAACAGGATGCGGCGCAGCGCGTTGCCCAGGGTATGGCCGAAACCACGCTCGAGAGGCTCGAGCGTAATCTTGGCGCGGGTCGGACTGACTACCTGCACATCAATATGGCGGGGAGTCAGGAACTCATTTACCGAAATCTGCATGGATGCACCTATTTTCTAGCCCTTACTTGGAGTAGAGCTCGACAATCAGGTTCTCGTTGATGTCGGCAGACAGGTCGCTGCGAGCAGGAACGTTCTTGAAAACGCCCGACTTTTTGGCAGCATCCACGTCAACCCACTCAACGCGGCCACGCTGGGCGCAGAGTTCAAGGGCTTGAACAATGCGCAGCTGGCTCAGCGACTTCTCGCGAACCGCGACCACGTCACCCGGACGAACTTGGTAGGATGGAATGTTTACAGTCTTACCGTTGACGCTGATCGCTTTGTGCGAAACCAGCTGACGGGACTCGGAACGAGTCGAGCCGAAGCCCATACGGTAAACGACGTTATCCAGACGGCACTCGAGCAGTTGCAGCAGGTTCTCACCGGTTGCGCCTTTTTTCGAGGCAGCAGCTTGGTAGTAACCGCGGAACTGACGCTCCAGAACACCGTAGATACGACGAACTTTTTGTTTCTCACGCAGCTGGGTGCCGTAGTCGGACTGACGGCCACGGCGCTGGCCGTGGATACCTGGGGCTGCTTCGATGTTGCACTTCGATTCCAGAGCGCGAACGCCGCTCTTCAGGAACAGGTCAGTGCCTTCACGACGAGACAGTTTGCATTTTGGACCAATGTAACGTGCCATTCTTCTGTCTCCTGATTACACGCGACGCTTCTTCGGCGGACGGCACCCGTTGTGCGGGATAGGCGTCACGTCGGTGATGCTGGCGATCTTGTAGCCGCAGCTGTTCAATGCACGAACGGCGGACTCACGACCTGGACCTGGACCCTTGACGTTTACGTCGAGGTTTTTCAGACCGTATTCCAGCGCAGCTTGACCAGCACGCTCAGCAGCAATCTGAGCTGCGAACGGGGTGGATTTGCGCGAACCACGGAAACCCGAACCACCGGAGGTCGCCCAGGACAAAGCATTGCCCTGACGGTCGGTGATGGTCACGATGGTGTTGTTGAAAGATGCATGGATGTGGGCGATGCCATCAACCACTGTCTTTTTAACTTTTTTACGAGGACGAGCAGCAGGTTTTGCCATGTCTATATTCCTGGGCGATTACTTGCGGATCGGCTTACGCGGGCCCTTACGGGTGCGTGCGTTGGTCTTGGTGCGCTGACCGCGAACCGGCAGACCTTTACGATGACGCAGGCCGCGGTAGCAACCCAGGTCCATCAAGCGCTTGATCTTCATGTTGACGTCACGACGCAGGTCACCTTCAGTGGTGAACTTCGCGACTTCGCCACGCAGGGTTTCGATTTGCTCGTCGCTCAGATCCTTGATCTTTGCGGCTGGATTTACACCAGCGTCTACACAGATCTTCTGTGCAGTTGTGCGACCGACACCATAGATGTAGGTCAGCGAGATAACAGTATGCTTGTTATCTGGAATGTTGACGCCTGCAATACGGGCCATTCAGTGGGACTCCAATTGACAGCTACCTACGCCCCGGAAGCCAAGAAATAGGGCGCGAGATAATATCGCTGTAGAAACGAATAATCAACCCAGCAGCACACTAGCTGCTGGGTTTGAAGCGCAGATCACACTCAGCCTTGGCGCTGTTTGTGACGCGGTTCCGCGCTGCAGATCACTCGTACGACGCCTTCGCGACGGATGATCTTGCAGTTACGGCACAGCTTTTTCACCGATGCACGAACTTTCATTACCGACTCCTCGAACCTTAGGGGCGTATCAGCGCAGCAGGCCGCTGCCACCGTAGCCTTTCAGGTTGGCTTTCTTCATCAGGGATTCGTACTGGTGCGAAACGAGGTGCGATTGTACTTGGGACATGAAGTCCATCACAACCACTACCACAATCAGCAACGAGGTCCCGCCAAGGTAGAACGGCACATTTGCTGCCACCACCAGGAACTGGGGCAGAAGGCAGACGGCCATCATGTAAAGAGCACCGAACATGGTCAAACGGGTCAGTACGCCATCAATGTAGCGTGCCGACTGCTCACCAGGACGGATACCCGGAATAAAGGCACCGGACTTCTTCAGGTTTTCCGCTACGTCTTTCGGGTTGAACATCAACGCTGTGTAGAAGAAGCAGAAGAAAATGATCCCTGCACTAAACAGCAGAATGTTCAACGGCTGACCAGGAGCGATCGACTGCGAGATGTCCTGCAGCCAGCCCATACCTTCGGACTGACCGAACCAGGCACCCAGCGAAGCCGGGAACAGCAAAATGCTGCTCGCGAAAATGGCCGGGATAACCCCCGCCATGTTCACCTTCAACGGCAAGTGGCTGGTCTGCGCAGCGAAGACCTTGCGGCCCTGCTGACGCTTGGCGTAGTGAACGGCGATACGACGCTGACCACGCTCAATGAACACCACGAAACCGATAATCGCTACTGCCAGCAAACCGATTGCGACCAGGGCGAAAATGTTGATATCGCCTGTGCGTGCAGACTCGAAAGACTGCCCGATTGCTCTCGGAAGACCGGCAACGATACCCGCGAAGATCAACATCGAGATACCGTTGCCCACACCGCGCTCGGTGATCTGCTCGCCCAGCCACATCATGAACATCGCGCCCGCCACGAAGGTGGAGACGGCGACGACATGGAAGCCCAGGCCTACAGAAAACGCCACGCCCTGGTTGGCCAGGCCAATGGACATGCCAATGGCTTGAACCAGTGCCAGGATAACGGTGCCGTAGCGGGTGTACTGGCTGATCTTGCGACGGCCAGCTTCACCTTCCTTCTTCAACTGCTCCAGTTGCGGGCTGACCGCAGTCATCAGCTGCATGATGATCGATGCCGAGATGTACGGCATGATCCCCAGTGCAAAGATGCTCATGCGCTCGAGCGCGCCACCGGAAAACATGTTGAACAAGCTAAGAATGGTCCCCTCATTCTGCCGAAACAGATCCGCCAGACGGTCCGGATTGATGCCAGGCACCGGGATATGTGCGCCTATCCGATAGACGATGATCGCCATGAACAGAAAGCGCAGACGAGCCCAGAGTTCCGACATCCCGCCCTTACCGAGCGAAGAGAGAGCACCTTGCTTAGCCATTTATTCCTCGAATTTGCCGCCAGCTGCTTCGATAGCCGCACGCGCACCCTTGGTGGCTGCGATACCCTTGATGGTGACTGCGCGAGTAACTTCGCCAGACAGCATGATTTTCACACGCTGAATGTGCTGGTTGATCACGTTGGCATCCTTCAGGGATTGCACGGAGATCACGTCGCCTTCCACTTTGGCCAGCTCGGACAGACGCACTTCAGCGCGGTCCATGGCTTTCAGGGAAACGAAGCCGAACTTCGGCAGACGACGGTGCAGCGGCTGTTGACCGCCTTCGAAGCCAGGAGCGATCGAACCACCCGAACGGGAAGTCTGACCTTTGTGGCCACGGCCGCCGGTCTTACCCAGACCGCTACCGATACCACGACCTGGACGATGCTTCTCGCGACGGGAACCCGGCGCTGGACTCAGATCATTGAGTTTCATCGATTAGCCCTCGACCTTCAGCATGTAGTAAGCCTTGTTGATCATCCCGCGGTTCTCGGGAGTATCCTGGACTTCTACAGTGTGACCGATGCGACGCAGACCCAGGCCTTTAACACACAGTTTGTGGTTAGGCAGACGGCCCGAGACGCTCTTGATCAGCGTTACTTTTACGGTTGCCATGATCAGAAGATCTCCTCGACGCTCTTGCCGCGCTTGGCAGCAATGGATTCAGGAGATTGCATGGCTTTCAGACCCTTGAAGGTGGCGTAAACCACGTTCACTGGGTTGGTCGAACCGTAGCACTTGGCCAGAACGTTCTGAACACCAGCAACTTCCAGGACAGCACGCATTGCGCCACCGGCGATGATACCGGTACCTTCCGAAGCAGGCTGCATGTAAACCTTCGAGGCGCCGTGGGCAGCCTTGGTGGCGTACTGCAGGGTAGTGCCCTTCAGGTCAACCTGGATCATGTTGCGACGGGCAGCTTCCATGGCTTTCTGGATCGCGGCTGGTACTTCGCGCGATTTGCCACGGCCGAAGCCGACACGACCTTTACCATCACCTACCACGGTCAGCGCGGTGAAGGTGAAGATACGGCCGCCTTTTACGGTTTTGGCAACGCGGTTAACTTGAACCAGCTTCTCGATGTAGCCTTCGTCGCGCTTTTGATCGTTATTTGCCATAACTTAGAACTCCAGCCCGCCTTCACGAGCAGCATCAGCCAGCGCTTTGACGCGGCCATGGTACTTGAAGCCGGAACGGTCAAAGGCAACTTGAGATACACCGGCGGCTTTCGCACGCTCAGCTACCAGCTTGCCAACCTTAGTGGCCGCGTCGATGTTGCCAGTGGCGCCATCACGCAGTTCTTTGTCCAAGGTCGAGGCGCTTGCCAGAACCTTGCTGCCGTCGGCCGAAATGACCTGGGCGTAGATGTGCTGCGAGGAGCGGAACACGCACAGGCGCACGACTTCGAGTTCGTGCATCTTGAGACGTGCTTTGCGAGCGCGACGCAGTCGAATAACTTTTTTGTCGGTCATTTACTAGGCCCTACTTCTTCTTGGCTTCTTTACGACGGACTACTTCGTCCGCGTAACGCACACCTTTACCTTTGTAAGGCTCTGGCGGACGGAAGTCGCGGATTTCAGCGGCCACCTGACCCACCAGCTGCTTGTCGATACCCTTGATCAGGATGTCGGTCTGGCTTGGGGTTTCAGCGGTGATACCGGCTGGCAGTTCGTAGTCCACTGGGTGCGAGAAGCCCAGAGCCAGGTTCAGGACGGTGCCTTTAGCCTGTGCCTTGTAACCAACACCGACCAGCTGGAGCTTGCGCTCGAAGCCTTGGCTTACGCCTTGGACCATGTTGTTCACCAGAGCGCGGGTGGTACCGGCCATGGCGCGAGCTTGCTGGTCACCGTTGCGAGCGACGAAACGCAGCTCGCCAGATTCTTCGGTAACTTCAACAGACGAGTGAACGTTCAGTTCGAGAGTGCCTTTGGCACCCTTCACCGAAAGCTGCTGGCCGGCGAATTTGACTTCGACGCCTGCTGGCAGCTTAACGGGGTTCTTAGCGACGCGAGACATGCCTATCTCCCCTTAGAACACTGTGCACAGAACTTCGCCGCCGACACCGGCAGCGCGCGCAGCGCGATCAGTCATCACACCTTTGTTGGTGGAGACGATAGACACGCCCAGACCGCCACGTACTTTCGGCAGCTCTGCGACGGACTTGTACTGGCGCAGGCCTGGACGGCTGGAGCGCTTCAGTTCTTCGATGACCGGACGGCCTTCGAAATACTTCAGTTCGATCGACAGGGAAGGCTTGGCCTCACCAGTTACCTGGTAGCCAGCGATGTAACCTTCGTCTTTCAGAACTTTGGCAACCGCGACCTTCAGGGTGGAGGAAGGCATGCTTACGACGGACTTTTCAGCCATCTGGGCATTACGGATGCGAGTTAGCATGTCCGCTAACGGGTCCTGCATACTCATGGGCTAGATGCTCCTGATACAAGAATTATTAGCCTTGCGGCTATCACAACCACCCGAACAGGCAGGGGAAAACCCCAGGCTCAGGTGAGCCGGTCATTCTAGACACAAGGTAGAAACGAAACAAGCCCCATGTAGGGGCTTGTTTGCTGGCAAGGTCACCGGCGGTCGGAAGATTGCTCCCCTTGCGCCGGGATCTTGCCTGCAGCGATTACCAGGAGGCCTTGACCAGACCTGGTACGTCACCGCGCATTGCAGCTTGACGCAGCATGTTACGGCCCAGGCCGAACTTACGGTATACACCGTGAGGACGACCGGTCAGGCGGCAACGGTTGCGCAGGCGCGAAGCGCTAGCGTCGCGTGGCTGCTTCTGCAGAGCGACTACGGCAGCGAAACGCTCTTCAGGAGAGGCGTTGACGTTGACGATGGTCGCTTTCAGTTCAGCACGCTTCTTAGCGAACTTGGCTACCGTGAGCTGACGCTTCAGCTCGCGGTTTTTCATGCTCTTCTTGGCCATTTTCCTACTCCAATCAGTTGCGGAACGGGAACTTGAAAGCACGCAGCAGAGCGCGGCCTTCGTCGTCCGAACGAGCAGTGGTGGTCAGGGTGATGTCCAAACCGCGCAGAGCATCGATCTTGTCGTAGTCGATTTCCGGGAAAATGATCTGCTCTTTCACGCCCATGCTGTAGTTGCCACGGCCATCGAAGGACTTGGCATTCAGGCCGCGGAAGTCGCGGACCCGAGGCAGGGAGATCGCCAGCAGGCGGTCCAGGAATTCGTACATCTTGTCGCTACGCAGGGTCACCTTGACGCCGATCGGCCAGCCTTCGCGGACTTTGAAGCCAGCGATGGACTTGCGAGCGAAAGTCACAACCGGCTTTTGACCGGTGATCTTTTCCAGGTCGGCAACAGCGTGCTCGATGACTTTCTTGTCGCCGATCGCTTCGCCCAGACCCATGTTCAGGGTGATCTTGGTAACGCGCGGAACTTCCATCACGTTCGACAGCTTAAGTTCTTCCTTAAGCTTAGGAGCGATTTCGTTCCGGTAAATCTCTTTCAGTCGTGCCATGGTCTTCTACCTAGCAGTGTTCAAGCATCAACCGCTTTTTGGGTCGACTTGAAGACACGAATTTTTTTACCGTCTTCTACTTTGAAGCCAACGCGATCAGCCTTGTTGGTTTCACCGTTGAAGATGGCAACGTTGGAAGCGTGCAGAGGCGCTTCTTTCTCGACGATACCGCCCTGTACGCCCGCCATCGGGTTAGGCTTGGTATGACGCTTGACCAGGTTCACGCCACCGATGACCAGACGGTCATCAGCCAGAACCTTCAGCACCTTACCGCGCTTACCTTTGTCTTTGCCGGCGATCACGATGATCTCGTCGTCACGACGAATCTTTTGCATGTCGGATCTCCTTACAGCACTTCAGGGGCGAGCGAGACGATCTTCATGAACTTCTCGGTACGAAGTTCACGGGTCACTGGCCCGAAGATGCGAGTGCCGATCGGCTCTTGCTTGGTGTTCAGCAGAACAGCAGCGTTGCCGTCGAAACGAATGATGGAACCGTCAGCGCGACGTACACCGTGACGGGTACGGACGACAACAGCAGTCATCACCTGGCCTTTTTTGACCTTACCGCGCGGAATTGCTTCCTTGACGGTTACTTTGATGATGTCACCGATGCCGGCGTAACGGCGGTGCGAGCCGCCGAGCACCTTGATGCACATGACGCGACGAGCGCCGCTGTTATCGGCCACATCGAGCATGGATTGAGTCTGAATCATAAAATTTCTCCGACCCCTAGCCCTTAGACTTCAACAGCGCGTTCGAGGACTTCAACCAGTGCCCAGGACTTGGTCTTGGCCAGCGGACGGGTTTCGGTAATGGAAACCTTGTCGCCGATTTTGCACTGGTTGGTTTCGTCGTGCGCGTGCAGCTTAGTCGAACGCTTAACGTATTTACCGTAGATCGGGTGCTTGACGCGACGCTCGATCAGAACGGTGATGGTCTTGTCCATTTTGTCGCTGACGACACGGCCAGTCAGCGTACGGACGGTTTTTTCAGCTTCAGCCATGATCACTTACCTGCCTGCTGGTTGAGCACAGTTTTCACGCGAGCGATGTCACGCTTAACTTGCGAGAGCAGGTGCGACTGCCCCAACTGGCCAGTTGCTTTCTGCATACGCAGATTGAACTGGTCGCGCAGCAAGCCGAGCAGTTGCTCGTTCAGTTGCTGTGCCGATTTTTCACGAAGTTCATTCGCTTTCATCACATCACCGTCCGCTTAACAAAGGAGGTGGCGAGAGGCAGCTTTGCAGCAGCCAGGGCGAAAGCTTCGCGCGCCAGCTCTTCAGAAACACCCTCGATCTCGTACAGGACTTTGCCTGGCTGGATCTGGGCAACCCAGTACTCCACGGAACCCTTACCTTTACCCATACGAACCTCGAGAGGCTTCTTGGAGATCGGCTTGTCCGGGAACACACGGATCCAGATCTTGCCGCCACGCTTAACGTGACGGGTCAGCGCACGACGTGCTGACTCGATCTGGCGAGCGGTGAGGCGACCGCGAGCAACAGCTTTCAGGGCGAATTCGCCGAAGCTGACTTTGCTACCGCGCAGTGCCAGACCACGGTTGTGGCCAGTCATCTGCTTGCGGAATTTTGTACGCTTTGGTTGCAACATTTGGCGTACCCCTTACTTAGCAGCTTTTTTACGAGGCGCTGGTGCTTGTGGTTTCAGTTCTTCTTGGCGACCACCAATCACTTCGCCTTTGAAGATCCAAACCTTCACACCGATCACACCGTAAGTGGTGTGAGCTTCGTAGGTGTTGTAGTCGATATCGGCACGCAGGGTGTGCAGCGGCACACGACCTTCGCGATACCACTCGGTACGAGCAATCTCAGCACCGCCGAGACGACCGCTCACCTGGATCTTGATGCCCTTGGCACCAATACGCATGGCGTTCTGTACGGCGCGCTTCATGGCGCGACGGAACATTACGCGGCGTTCCAGCTGCTGAGCTACGCTCTGCGCAACCAGCATAGCGTCGAGTTCCGGCTTGCGGATCTCTTCGATGTTGATGTGCACAGGCACACCCATCTGCTTGGTCAGGTCCTGACGCAGCTTCTCGACATCTTCACCTTTCTTCCCGATAACGATACCTGGACGAGCGGTGTGGATGGTGATGCGTGCAGTTTGAGCCGGACGATGAATATCGATACGGCTTACGGACGCGCTTTTTAGTTTGTCTTGGAGGTACTCACGCGTTTTCAGATCCTTCAACAGGTAATCTGCGTAAGTAGCACCGTCTGCGTACCAGACGGAGGTGTGCTCCTTGACGATTCCCAGGCGAATGCCAGTGGGATGTACTTTCTGACCCATCTGATCGACTCCGTTACTTGTCCGCAACCTTGACAGTGATATGGCAAGACCGCTTGACGATGCGATCAGCACGGCCTTTGGCACGTGGCATGATGCGCTTCAGCGAACGCCCTTCGTTGACGAAGACGGTGGAGACCTTCAGGTCATCAACGTCTGCGCCTTCGTTGTGTTCGGCGTTGGCTACGGCCGACTCGAGGACTTTCTTCATGATTTCAGCAGCTTTTTTGCTGCTGAAGGCCAACAGGTTGAGCGCTTCGCCCACCTTCTTCCCGCGGATCTGGTCGGCGACCAAGCGGGCTTTCTGGGCGGAGATTCGAGCGCCCGACAACTTAGCGGCTACTTCCATTTCCTTACCCCTTAACGCTTGGCTTTCTTGTCAGCCACGTGCCCGCGATAGGTGCGGGTACCGGCGAACTCGCCCAGTTTGTGGCCGACCATGTCTTCGTTCACCAGAACTGGGACATGTTGACGACCGTTGTGTACCGCGATGGTCAGACCGACCATTTGTGGCAGGATCATCGAACGACGCGACCAGGTTTTAACTGGCTTGCGATCATTCTTCTCCACCGCCACTTCGACCTTCTTCAGCAGGTGAAGATCGATAAAAGGACCTTTTTTCAGAGAACGTGGCACTGTCGTATCCCTCTAGTTACTTGCGACGACGGACGATCATGTTGTCGGTACGCTTATTACCACGGGTTTTAGCACCCTTGGTTGGGAAGCCCCATGGCGATACCGGATGACGACCACCGGAGGTACGACCTTCACCACCACCGTGTGGGTGGTCAACCGGGTTCATGGCAACACCACGAACGGTTGGGCGAACGCCGCGCCAGCGTTTGGCACCAGCTTTACCCAGCGAACGCAGGCTGTGCTCGGAGTTCGAGACTTCGCCCAGGGTCGCACGGCACTCAGCCAGGACTTTACGCATTTCACCAGAGCGCAGACGCAGGGTCACGTAGACACCTTCGCGAGCGATCAGCTGAGCCGAAGCACCAGCGGAACGAGCGATCTGTGCACCTTTACCCGGCTTCAGTTCGATGCCGTGGATGGTGCTACCTACTGGAATGTTGCGCAGCTGCAGGGAGTTACCGGCCTTGATTGGGGCCAGTGCACCTGCGATCAGCTGGTCGCCAGCGCTCACGCCTTTAGGGGCGATGATGTAGCGACGCTCACCGTCTGCGTAGCACAGCAGGGCGATGTGAGCAGTACGGTTCGGGTCGTATTCGATACGCTCGACAGTGGCTGGGATGCCATCTTTGTCGTTGCGACGGAAGTCGACCAGACGGTAATGCTGCTTATGACCACCACCAACGTGACGAGTGGTAATGCGGCCATTGTTGTTACGACCACCAGACTTCGATTTTTTCTCGATCAGCGGTGCGTGAGGAGCGCCTTTGTGCAGCTCCTTGTTGACCACCTTGACCACGAAACGGCGGCCAGGGGAAGTCGGTTTGCATTTAACGATTGCCATGATGCACCCCTTCCTTACTCAGCACTGCTGCTGAAATCGAGATCTTGGCCTGGCTGAAGGGAGACGATCGCCTTCTTCCAGTCATTACGCTTGCCCAGACCACGTGCGGTACGCTTGGTTTTACCCAGAACGTTAACAGTCGACACGTTTTCAACTTTTACGTTGAACAGGCCTTCGACAGCTTTCTTGATTTCCAGCTTGGTTGCATCGGTAGCAACCTTGAATACGAACTGGCCTTTTTTCTCAGCCAGAACGGTAGCCTTCTCGGAAACGTGCGGGCCAAGGAGGACTTTGAATACGCGTTCCTGGTTCATCCCAGCAGCTCCTCGAATTTCTTCACGGCCGAGACAGTGATCAACACTTTCTCGTATGCGATCAGACTGACCGGGTCGGAACCTTGTACGTCACGTACATCGACGTGCGGCAGGTTACGAGCAGCCAGGTACAGGTTCTGATCAACAGCGTCGGAAACGATCAAAACATCGCTCAGACCCATGCCGTTCAGCTTGTTCAGCAGATCTTTGGTTTTTGGCGCTTCAACAGCGAAGTCCTGAACCACGACCAGACGGTCGCTACGCACCAGCTCAGCGAGGATGGAGCGCAGTGCTGCGCGGTACATCTTCTTGTTGAGCTTCTGCGAGTGATCTTGAGGGCGAGCTGCGAAGGTTACACCACCGCCACGCCAGATCGGACCACGAGTGGTACCAGCACGAGCACGGCCAGTACCCTTCTGACGCCATGGGCGCTTACCGCCACCAGCCACGTCGGAACGGGTCTTCTGCTGCTTGGTACCCTGACGGCCGCCAGCCATGTAGGCCACGACTGCTTGGTGAACCAGCGTCTCGTTGAATTCGCCACCGAAAGTCAGTTCGGAAACTTCGATCGCCTGAGCGTCATTTACATTAAGTTGCATGTCAGTTTCCCCTTAACCGCGAGCCTTGACAGCTGGACGTACAACCACGTCGCCACCAGTAGCGCCAGGTACGGCACCTTTGATCAGCAGCAGGTTGCGTTCAGCGTCTACGCGAACTACTTCCAGGGACTGAACAGTCACGCGCTCGGCGCCCATGTGACCGGACATTTTCTTGCCCTTGAACACACGACCAGGAGTCTGGCACTGGCCGATGGAACCAGGAACACGGTGCGACACGGAGTTACCGTGGGTGTTGTCCTGACCACGGAAGTTCCAGCGCTTGATGGTACCGGCAAAGCCTTTACCTTTGGACTGACCAGTAACGTCAACCAGCTGGCCTGCAGTGAAGAGTTCAGCTTTGATCAGATCGCCAGCCTGGAAATCGCCTTCTTCAAGACGGAACTCCCAAACACCGCGACCAGCGGCAACGTTGGCCTTGGCGAAGTGGCCTGCCTGAGCGGCAGTCACACGCGAAGCACGACGCTCGCCGACAGTGACTTGCACTGCACGGTAGCCATCGGTTTCTTCAGTTTTGAACTGGGTGACGCGATTCGGCTCGATCTCAATGACCGTGACCGGAATGGAGACACCTTCTTCGGTGAAAATGCGGGTCATACCGCACTTGCGACCGATTACACCAATAGTCATGTTGTAAACCTCATGAGTGTACGGGGCTTTCACCCGCTATGGCCGCCCATTTCAGAGCGTTACACGACTAGACCGAAGTCTTAGCCGAGGCTGATCTGTACTTCCACACCTGCCGCCAGATCAAGCTTCATCAGCGCGTCAACGGTTTTATCCGTTGGCTGGACGATGTCCAGAACACGCTTATGAGTGCGGATCTCGTACTGGTCACGCGCGTCTTTGTTGACGTGCGGGGAAACCAGAACGGTGAAACGCTCTTTGCGGGTAGGCAGTGGAATTGGACCACGCACTTGTGCACCAGTACGTTTCGCGGTTTCCACGATTTCCTGGGTGGATTGGTCGATCAGGCGATGGTCGAAAGCCTTCAACCTGATACGGATTTGCTGATTTTGCATTGGATTTCAGACTCCAGGCTGTTCCCAACGGACGCACTACGCCCGCTAAAAGGAGGCGTGATTCTATAGACGCCCCCATTTAGTGTCAACCCAATAAAAAAAACCCCCGCTGAGCGGGGGTTTTTTCAATCGGTCGAGAGATTACTCGATGATTTTGGCTACGACGCCGGCGCCGACGGTACGACCGCCTTCACGGATAGCGAAGCGCAGACCGTCTTCCATTGCGATGGTCTTGATCAGGGTAACAGTCATCTGAATGTTGTCACCTGGCATTACCATTTCAACGCCTTCCGGCAGTTCGCAGTTACCGGTCACGTCAGTGGTACGGAAGTAGAACTGAGGACGGTAGCCTTTGAAGAACGGAGTGTGACGGCCGCCTTCTTCCTTCGACAGAACGTAGACTTCTGCGGTGAACTTGGTGTGCGGCTTGACCGAACCTGGCTTGACCAGAACCTGGCCACGCTCAACGTCGTCACGCTTGGTACCACGCAGCAGAACGCCGCAGTTCTCGCCAGCACGACCTTCGTCCAGCAGCTTGCGGAACATCTCAACACCGGTGCAGGTGGTGGTGGAGGTGTCACGCAGACCAACGATTTCCAGCGGATCCTGAACGCGGACGATACCACGCTCGATACGGCCGGTAACAACGGTACCACGACCCGAGATCGAGAATACGTCTTCGATTGGCATCAGGAATGGCTGGTCGATGGCACGAACTGGCTCAGGGATGTAGGCATCCAGAGTTTCTACCAGCTTCTTGACAGCGGTAGTGCCCATTTCGTTGTCGTCTTTGCCTTCCAGCGCCATACGAGCCGAACCGATGATGATCGGGGTGTCGTCGCCTGGGAAGTCGTAGGTGGACAGCAGGTCGCGAACTTCCATCTCGACCAGCTCCAGCAGCTCAGCGTCGTCTACCAGGTCAGCCTTGTTCAGGAAGACCACGATGTACGGAACGCCAACCTGACGGGACAGCAGGATGTGCTCACGGGTTTGTGGCATCGGACCATCGGCGGCCGAGCAAACCAGGATCGCGCCGTCCATCTGGGCAGCACCGGTGATCATGTTCTTCACGTAGTCAGCGTGACCTGGGCAGTCAACGTGAGCGTAGTGACGAATGTTCGAGTTGTACTCGACGTGAGCGGTGTTAATGGTAATACCGCGCGCTTTTTCTTCCGGAGCCGAGTCGATCTTGTCGAACTCAACGACTGCCGAACCGAAAACTTCGGAGCAGACGCGAGTCAGAGCTGCGGTCAGAGTGGTCTTACCGTGGTCAACGTGGCCGATGGTGCCGACGTTAACGTGGGGAAGGGAACGATCAAATTTTTCTTTAGCCACGACAGTGAACCTCTTGCCTAAAGGGGATTAGCCTTGTTTTTTAACGAGTGCTTCGACGATGTTCGACGGAGCTTCGGCGTATTTGGAGAATTCCATGGAGTAGCTTGCGCGACCCTGAGACATGGAACGAACGTCGGTTGCATAACCGAACATTTCTCCGAGTGGTACCTCAGCAGTGATTACCTTGCCGGACACCGAGTCTTCATTACCCTGGATCATCCCACGACGACGGCTCAGGTCACCCATCACGTCACCCAGGTAGTCTTCCGGGGTTACAACTTCGACCTTCATGATCGGCTCAAGCACCACGCCACCGCCCTTCTGGGCCAGTTGCTTGGTCGCCATCGAAGCGGCGATCTTGAACGCCATTTCGTTGGAGTCGACGTCGTGGTACGAACCGTCGAACACTGTAGCCTTCAGGCCGAGCAGCGGATAGCCGGCAACAACGCCGTTTTTCATCTGCTCTTCGATACCCTTCTGGATCGGGGCGATGAATTCCTTCGGAATCACACCACCAACGACTTCGTTGGTGAAGACCAGACCTTCGGTGATGTTGCCCTTCTCGTCGACGTCTGGCTCCGAGAAACGGATCCAGCAGTGACCGAACTGACCACGACCACCCGACTGACGAACGAACTTGCCTTCGATCTCGACGTTGGACTTGGTGATCTTCTCGCGGTACGAAACCTGCGGCTTGCCGACGTTGCACTCGACGTTGAATTCGCGCTTCATGCGGTCAACGAGAATGTCCAGGTGCAGCTCACCCATACCGGAGATGATGGTCTGGCCGGTTTCTTCGTCGGTCTTGACGCGGAACGACGGGTCTTCCTGGGCCAGCTTGCCCAGTGCGATACCCATCTTCTCCTGGTCAGCCTTGGTTTTCGGCTCTACGGAGAGCGAAATTACCGGCTCAGGGAAGTCCATACGCTCAAGGATGATCGGCTTGTCGAGGTTGCACAGGGTATCACCGGTGGTGACGTCCTTCATCCCGATCAGAGCAGCGATGTCGCCTGCACGTACTTCCTTGATTTCTTCACGCTGGTTGGCGTGCATCTGCACCATACGGCCAACGCGCTCTTTCTTGCCCTTGACCGAGTTGATGACGGAGTCACCAGAGGTCAGGAAGCCCGAGTAAACGCGGACGAAGGTCAGGGTGCCCACGAACGGGTCGGTAGCGATCTTGAACGCCAGAGCCGAGAACGGCTCGTCGTCGTCAGCAGGACGCTCGTCGTACTGTTCTGGCTTGACTTCATCCTTCGGCACGTCGATCAGATCAGGGTGGATACCCTTGATCGCAGGGATCTCGGTTGGCGCAGGCAGGTAGTCAATGACGGCATCGAGAACCAGGGGAACGCCCTTGTTCTTGAACGAAGAACCGCAGACAGCAGGAACGATCTCGCTCGCCAGAGTACGGGCGCGCAGACCAGCCTTGATGTCTTCGACGGACAGGTCACCTTCTTCAAGGTACTTGTTCATCAGCTCTTCGCTGGCCTCGGCAGCAGCCTCGACCATGTTGCTGCGCCATTCGTTGGCCAGGTCCACCAGCTCGGCAGGAATTTCTTCCTCGCGATAGGTGGTGCCTTTGTCGTCGTCGTTCCAGTAGATGGCTTTCATCTTGATCAGGTCAACCTGACCCTGGAAGTCATCTTCTGCACCGATGGCCAGCTGAACCGGAACCGGGGTGTGACCCAGACGGTTCTTGATCTGACCTACAACGCGCAGGAAGTTGGCACCGGCACGGTCCATCTTGTTCACGTAGACAACACGTGGAACGCCGTACTTGTTGGCCTGACGCCATACGGTTTCGGACTGCGGCTCAACGCCGGAGGTACCGCAGAACACAACGACCGCGCCGTCGAGTACGCGCAGCGAACGCTCTACTTCAATGGTGAAGTCAACGTGGCCGGGGGTATCGATGACGTTTACGCGGTAGTTGTCGTACTGACCACGGGAACCTTTCCAGAAGGTGGTAACGGCAGCGGAGGTAATGGTGATACCGCGCTCCTGCTCCTGCACCATCCAGTCGGTGGTCGCGGCGCCGTCATGCACCTCGCCCATCTTGTGGCTCAGACCTGTGTAGAACAGGATCCGCTCGGTAGTGGTAGTCTTGCCCGCGTCAACGTGGGCACAGATACCGATGTTACGGTAGCGGTTAATTGCTGTAGTACGAGCCATAAAGCCCTCGCGAAATGATTGATGCTTGAATTAGAAGCGGTAGTGCGAGAACGCTTTGTTGGCTTCAGCCATACGGTGCACGTCTTCACGCTTCTTGACTGCAGCACCCTTGCCTTCGGCAGCATCCAGCAGTTCGCCGGCCAGACGCAGAGCCATCGACTTCTCGCCGCGCTTGCGGGCGTAGTCTACGAGCCAGCGCATTGCCAGAGCGTTACGACGGGATGGACGAACTTCAACCGGAACCTGGTAAGTAGCACCGCCTACACGGCGGGACTTGACTTCGACCAGCGGAGCGATGGCGTCGAGAGCTTTCTCGAAGATTTCCAGGGGGTCGCTGTTCTTGCGTGCTTTGACGGTATCCAGGGCACCGTAAACGATGCGCTCGGCTACGGCCTTCTTGCCGCTTTCCATCACGTGGTTCATGAACTTGGCGAGGATCTGGGATCCGTACTTCGGATCGTCAAGGATCTCACGTTTTGCTGCTACACGACGTCTTGGCATGATAAGCCCTCAAACGGTCTTCAGGTTAGCCCGGGACGCGGGTCTTCGACCCCTGCCCGACCTTACTCTTATCGACTCAAAAAAATGGATGTCTGCAAACGGCCGATTACTTCGGACGCTTGGTACCGTATTTCGAACGACCCTGGTTACGGCCTTTGACGCCCGAAGTATCCAGAGAGCCGCGAACGGTGTGGTAACGAACACCTGGCAAGTCTTTTACACGGCCGCCACGGATCAGGACGACGCTGTGCTCTTGCAGGTTGTGGCCTTCACCACCGATGTACGAGGAAACCTCGAAACCGTTGGTCAGACGCACACGGCATACTTTACGCAGTGCCGAGTTAGGTTTTTTCGGCGTGGTGGTGTACACACGGGTGCACACGCCACGACGTTGCGGGCAGTTCTGCAGCGCAGGAACGTCGGACTTCTCGACCGAACGCTTACGCGGCTGACGTACCAGCTGGTTGATAGTTGCCATCTACTAGCTCCACTGATTGTCTTGCGACTCTATTGTCTTGCAAGAAAGCCAAAAATTGGCGAGACGGAGCCTCACCAAATTTAAGGGTACAAAAGTCTAAAGAGGATCTTGCACCCAGTCAAGACAAGGCCCCGGCCCTCCTCGCCCGATCATCGGCAACATTTCATGTCACCGATGCCCGTTCGAGGGTAGCCGGGGCCCCGCCCTGGACTTAGTTACCGCTGGAATTCAGCGCTTCGGTCAGTGCGGCTTCCACCTCACTGGCGCTGACACGCAACGGTTTGTCGGCATCACGGCGACGCTTGCGCTCGCTGTGGTAAGCCAGACCAGTACCGGCTGGGATCAAACGACCCACAACCACGTTCTCCTTCAGGCCGCGCAGGTAGTCGCGCTTGCCGGTTACCGCCGCTTCGGTCAGTACGCGGGTGGTTTCCTGGAAGGAAGCCGCGGAGATGAACGACTCGGTCGACAGCGAGGCCTTGGTGATACCCAGCAGCACACGGGTGAACTTGGAGATGAACTTGTCCTCGCTGGCGAGACGCTCGTTCTCTACCAGTACCTGGGTCAGTTCCATCTGGTCGCCCTTGATGAAGCTGGAATCGCCCGACTCGGAGATCTCGACCTTGCGCAGCATCTGACGCAGGATGGTCTCGATGTGCTTGTCGTTGATCTTCACGCCTTGCAGACGGTAAACGTCCTGGATCTCGTTGACGATGTACTTCGCCAGCGCGCTGACACCCAGCAGACGCAGGATGTCGTGCGGATCGCTCGGGCCGTCGGAGATAACTTCACCGCGGTTTACCTGCTCACCTTCGAACACGTTCAGGTGGCGCCACTTCGGAATCAGCTCTTCGTACGGATCGCTACCGTCGGTCGGAGTGATCACCAGGCGACGCTTGCCCTTGGTCTCTTTACCGAATGCGATGGTGCCGCTGACTTCAGCCAGAATCGAGGCTTCTTTCGGACGACGCGCTTCGAACAGGTCGGCAACGCGCGGCAGACCACCGGTGATGTCACGGGTCTTCGACGTTTCTTGCGGGATACGCGCAATAACGTCACCAACACCGATCTGGGCACCGTCAGCCACACCCACGAGGGCGTTGGCCGGCAGGAAGTACTGGGCAGGTACGTCGGTACCTGGCAGGTACAGATCCTTGCCAGCGGCATCGACCATCTTGATTGCCGGACGGATTTCCTTGCCTGCGGCAGGGCGATCCTTCACGTCCAGTACTTCAATGTTGGTCAAGCCGGTCAGTTCATCGGTCTGACGCTTGATGGTGATGTTTTCTTCCATGCCCACGAAGGTCACGGTACCTTTCAGCTCGGTAACGATCGGGTGGGTGTGCGGGTCCCACTTGGCGACGATGGCGCCAGCTTCGACCTTTTCACCTTCCTTGACCGAAATCACTGCACCGTAAGGCAGCTTGTAGCGCTCACGCTCACGGCCGAATTCGTCGGCAATGGCCAACTCACCGGAACGCGATACGGCAACCAGGTTGCCGTCGGCACGCTCGACCTGCTTCAGGTTGTGCAGACGCACCATACCGCCGTTCTTCACCTGGACGCTGTCGGCAGCCGAAGTACGGCTTGCAGCACCACCGATGTGGAACGTACGCATGGTCAGCTGGGTACCCGGCTCACCGATCGACTGTGCAGCGATAACGCCGACAGCTTCACCGATGTTCACCTGGTGACCGCGAGCCAGGTCACGACCGTAGCACTTGGCGCAGATGCCGTAGCGGGTTTCGCAGCTGATCGGCGAACGCACGATCACTTCGTCGATGCTGTTCAGCTCGATGAACTCGACCCACTGCTCGTCGACCAGGGTACCGGCCGGAACGATCACGTCCTCGGTGCCTGGCTTGAACACGTCGCGGGCGATGACACGACCCAGTACACGCTCACCCAGCGGCTCTACAACGTCGCCGCCTTCGATGTGCGGCGTCATCAGCAGGCCTTGGTCGGTGCCGCAGTCGATCTCGGTAACCACCAGATCCTGGGCAACGTCCACCAGACGACGCGTCAGGTAACCCGAGTTCGCAGTCTTCAAGGCGGTATCCGCCAGACCCTTACGAGCACCGTGGGTCGAGATGAAGTACTGGAGTACGCTCAGACCTTCACGGAAGTTCGCGGTGATCGGCGTCTCGATGATCGAGCCGTCCGGCTTGGCCATCAGGCCACGCATACCAGCCAGCTGACGGATCTGTGCTGCGGAACCCCGCGCACCCGAGTCAGCCATCATGTACATCGAGTTGAAGGACTCTTGCTCGACTTCCTTGCCCTCGCGGTCGATGACCTTCTCTTTCGAGAGGTTGGCCATCATCGCCTTGGACACTTCGTCGTTCGCCTTGGACCACAAGTCGATGACCTTGTTGTACTTCTCGCCCTGGGTTACCAGGCCGGAGGCGTACTGGCTCTCGATTTCCTTCACTTCATCGGTAGCGTTACCGATGATGCGGGCTTTCTCGTCCGGGATAACGAAGTCGTTAACACCGATGGAAACACCGGAAATGGTCGAGTAGGCGAAACCGGTGTACATCAACTGGTCAGCGAAGATGACGGTCTCTTTCAGACCAACCACGCGGTAGCACTGGTTGATCAGCTTGGAGATCGCCTTTTTCTTCATTGGCTGGTTGACCACATCGTACGGCAGGCCTGCCGGTACAACCTGGAACAGCAGCGCACGGCCGACGGTGGTGTCGACGATACGGGTGTTCTTGACCACCGAGCCATCACGCTCTTTCACGGTTTCGTTGATACGAACCTTGATTTTCGCGTGCAGGGCAGCTTCGCCGGCGCGGAATACGCGGTCGACTTCCTGCAGGTCGGCGAATACGCGACCTTCGCCCTTGGCATTGATGGCCTCACGGGTCATGTAGTACAGACCCAGTACAACGTCCTGCGACGGAACGATGATTGGCTCACCGTTGGCTGGCGACAGAATGTTGTTGGTCGACATCATCAGCGCGCGCGCTTCGAGCTGGGCTTCCAGCGTCAGCGGCACGTGAACGGCCATCTGGTCACCGTCGAAGTCGGCGTTGTACGCGGCGCAGACCAGCGGGTGCAGCTGGATGGCTTTACCTTCGATCAGAACCGGTTCAAAGGCCTGGATACCCAGACGGTGCAGGGTTGGCGCACGGTTGAGCAGTACGGGGTGTTCGCGGATCACCTCGGCGAGAACGTCCCATACCTCTGGCAGCTCGCGCTCGACCATCTTCTTGGCAGCCTTGATGGTGGTCGCCAGACCACGCATTTCCAGCTTGCCGAAAATGAACGGCTTGAACAGCTCGAGGGCCATCTTCTTCGGCAGACCGCACTGGTGCAGACGCAGGGTCGGGCCTACGGTAATTACCGAACGGCCGGAGTAGTCCACACGCTTACCGAGCAAGTTCTGACGGAAGCGACCTTGCTTACCTTTGATCATGTCGGCCAGGGACTTCAGCGGACGCTTGTTCGAGCCAGTGATGGCGCGACCGCGACGGCCGTTGTCCAGCAGGGCGTCGACCGCCTCCTGCAGCATGCGCTTTTCGTTGCGCACGATGATGTCCGGCGCCGACAGATCCAGCAGGCGCTTCAGACGGTTGTTACGGTTGATCACCCGACGATACAGGTCGTTCAGGTCGGAGGTCGCGAAGCGGCCACCATCCAGCGGCACCAGCGGACGCAGGTCCGGCGGCAGTACTGGCAGAACGGTCAGCACCATCCACTCAGGCAGGTTGCCCGAGCCCTGGAAAGCTTCCATCAGCTTCAGGCGCTTGGACAGCTTCTTGATCTTGGTTTCCGAGTTGGTCTGCGGAATTTCTTCGCGCAGGCGGCCGATCTCGTGCTCCAGGTCGATAGCGTGCAGCAGTTCGCGGACAGCCTCGGCACCCATGCGGGCGTCGAAGTCGTCACCGAACTCTTCCAGCGCTTCGAAGTACTGCTCGTCGTTCAGCAGCTGGCCCTTTTCCAGGGTGGTCATGCCCGGGTCGATAACGACGTAGCTCTCGAAGTAGAGCACGCGCTCGATGTCACGCAGGGTCATGTCCATCAGCAGGCCGATACGGGACGGCAGCGACTTCAGGAACCAGATGTGAGCGACCGGCGAGGCCAGCTCGATGTGCGCCATGCGCTCACGACGCACTTTGGCCAGGGCAACTTCAACGCCGCACTTCTCGCAGATTACGCCACGGTGCTTGAGGCGCTTGTACTTGCCGCACAGGCACTCGTAGTCCTTGACTGGGCCAAAGATCTTGGCGCAGAACAGGCCGTCACGCTCAGGCTTGAACGTACGGTAGTTGATGGTTTCCGGCTTCTTAACTTCACCGAACGACCACGAACGGATCATTTCAGGCGACGCCAGACCGATGCGGATGGCGTCGAACTCTTCGACTTGACCCTGGTTTTTCAGCAAATTCAGTAGGTCTTTCAAGGCCTTTCCTCCTGGCGGAGCAGGGAGCGGGCATTACCTGCCCCACTCCCCTTCGCGTCACGTGTTATTCGGTTTCCAGATCGATATCGATACCGAGGGAACGGATCTCTTTGATCAACACGTTGAAGGACTCGGGCATGCCCGGCTCCATACGGTGATCGCCATCCACGATGTTCTTGTACATCTTGGTACGGCCGTTCACGTCGTCCGACTTCACTGTGAGCATTTCTTGCAGGGTGTATGCCGCGCCGTATGCTTCCAGCGCCCACACTTCCATCTCCCCGAAACGCTGACCACCGAACTGCGCCTTACCACCCAGCGGCTGCTGGGTAACCAGGCTGTAGGAACCAGTGGAACGCGCGTGCATCTTGTCGTCCACCAAGTGGTTCAGCTTGAGCATGTACATGTAACCAACGGTCACCGGACGCTCGAACTTGTTGCCGGTACGGCCATCGAACAGCACCATCTGGCCGCTTTCTGGCAGGTCTGCCAGTTTCAGCATGGCCTTGATCTCGCGCTCCTTGGCACCATCGAAGACCGGTGTAGCCATAGGCACACCTTTCTTCAGGTTGTGCGCCAGGGCCAGGATCTCGGCGTCGGAGAACTCGTCGAGGTTTTCCTGACGACCACCGATCTCGTTGTAGACCTCGGTCAGGAATACACGCAGCTCAGCGGCTTTGCGCTGCTCTTCGAGCATGCGGTCGATCTTCTCGCCCAGGCCTTTGGCCGCAAGGCCCAGGTGGGTTTCGAGGATCTGACCAACGTTCATACGCGAAGGTACGCCCAGCGGGTTCAGTACGACGTCGACCGGAGTACCGTTGGCGTCGTGCGGCATGTCTTCAACCGGCATGATAACCGAGACAACACCTTTGTTACCGTGACGGCCGGCCATCTTGTCACCCGGCTGGATGCGACGGCGGATTGCCAGGTAAACCTTGACGATCTTCAGTACGCCTGGTGCCAGGTCATCGCCCTGCTGCAGCTTGCGCTTCTTGTCTTCGAACTTGTCGTCCAGCAGACGGCGACGGTCAACGATGTACTGCTGAGCCTTTTCCAGCTGCTCGTTCAGTGCATCTTCAGCCATGCGCAGCTTGAACCACTGGCCGTGCTCCAGACCATCCAGTACTTCGTCGGAGATCACGGTGCCTTTCTTCAGGCCCGCGCCACCGTCGACCACCTGGCCGTTCAGGGCAGAACGCAGACGCTCGAAGGTTGCGCCTTCGACGATGCGGAACTCTTCGTTGAGGTCCTTGCGGATCTCGTCCAGCTGCATCTTCTCGATGGCCAGGGCGCGGCTGTCGCGCTCCACGCCATCACGGGTGAAGACCTGTACGTCGATGACAGTGCCCTTGGTGCCGGTTGGCACGCGCAGGGAAGTGTCCTTAACGTCGCTGGCTTTTTCGCCGAAGATGGCGCGCAGCAGTTTTTCTTCCGGAGTCAGCTGGGTTTCGCCTTTTGGCGTAACTTTACCGACCAGGATGTCACCCGCGCCGACTTCCGCACCCACGTAGACGATACCGGCTTCGTCCAGCTTGTTCAGTGCGGCTTCACCCACGTTCGGGATGTCCGCAGTGATTTCCTCTGGGCCAAGCTTGGTATCACGCGCCACACAGGTCAGTTCCTGAATGTGGATCGTGGTGAAGCGGTCTTCCTGCACCACACGTTCGGACAGGCAGATGGAGTCTTCGAAGTTGAAGCCGTTCCACGCCATGAAGGCGATACGCATGTTCTGACCCAGTGCCAGCTCACCCATGTCGGTGGACGGGCCGTCGGCCATGATGTCGCTGCGCTGAACCTTGTCACCCTTGCTGACCAGCGGACGCTGGTTGATGCAGGTGTTCTGGTTGGAACGGGTGTACTTGGTCAGGTTGTAGATGTCCACACCGGCTTCACCGGTCTCGACTTCATCGTCATTGACGCGAACGACGATACGGCTGGCGTCGACCGAGTCGATCACGCCACCGCGGCGAGCAACCACGCAGACACCGGAGTCACGGGCAACGTTGCGCTCCATGCCGGTACCCACCAGCGGCTTGTCGGCACGCAGGGTCGGTACAGCCTGACGCTGCATGTTCGAACCCATCAGTGCACGGTTGGCGTCGTCGTGCTCGAGGAACGGGATCAGCGAGGCAGCGACGGAAACAACCTGCTTCGGCGAAACGTCCATCAGGGTGACGTCTTCCGGCGCCTTGACGGTGAATTCGTTCAGGTGACGGACCGCTACCAGCTCATCGATCAGCTGCTTCTTGTCGTTCATCGCGGCCGAAGCCTGGGCGATAACGTGATCGGCTTCTTCAATGGCCGACAGGAACACGATGTCGTCGCTGACCACACCTTCTTTCACCACGCGGTACGGGCTTTCCAGGAAGCCGTACTGGTTGGTGCGGGCATAGGCTGCCAGGGAGTTGATCAGACCGATGTTCGGACCTTCAGGGGTCTCGATCGGGCACACACGGCCGTAGTGGGTCGGGTGCACGTCACGGACTTCAAAGCCAGCACGCTCACGGGTCAGACCGCCAGGGCCGAGTGCAGAGACGCGGCGCTTGTGGGTGATCTCGGAGAGCGGGTTGTTCTGGTCCATGAACTGGGACAGCTGGCTGGAACCGAAGAACTCTTTCACCGCCGCCGCAACCGGCTTGGCGTTGATCAGGTCTTGCGGCATCAGGCCTTCGCTTTCCGCCATCGACAGACGTTCCTTGACCGCGCGCTCTACACGCACCAGGCCAACGCGGAACTGGTTCTCGGCCATCTCGCCGACGCAACGAACGCGACGGTTACCCAGGTGGTCGATGTCGTCGACAATGCCTTTGCCGTTACGGATATCGACCAGGGTCTTCAGGACCTCGACGATATCTTCCTTGCTCAGCACACCCGAACCCTCGATCTCGGTACGACCGATACGACGGTTGAACTTCATGCGGCCAACGGCGGACAGATCGTAACGCTCGGCGCTGAAGAACAGGTTGTTGAACAGGGTCTCGGCGGCGTCCTTGGTCGGCGGCTCGCCTGGACGCATCATGCGGTAGATTTCGACCAGGGCTTCCAGCTGGTTGCTGGTGGTGTCGATCTTCAGCGTGTCGGAGATGAACGGACCGCAGTCGATGTCGTTGGTGTACAGGGTCTCGATACGGACAACCTGCGCCTTGGCGACCTTGATCAGCAGCTCGGTGGTCATCTCGGTGTTGCACTCGGCGAGGATCTCACCGGTAGCCGGATGCACGATAGCCTTGGCGGTGGTGCGGCCCAGGACGTATTCCATAGGAACGTCCAGCTGCTTGACGCCGGCCTTTTCGATCTGGTTGATGTGGCGCGCGGTAATACGGCGGCCTTGCTCGACGATGACTTTGCCGGTTTCGTCATGGATGTCCATGACAGCAACTTCACCACGCAGACGCTGTGGCACCAGTTCCAGGCTAAGTTTTTCGCCGGAAATGTGGAACACGTTGGTGGTGTAGAAGGTGTTCAGCACTTCTTCAGTGCTGTAGCCCAGGGCACGCAGCAGCACCGAGGCCGGCAGTTTGCGGCGACGGTCGATACGCACGAACACGCAGTCCTTCGGGTCGAACTCGAAGTCCAGCCAGGAGCCGCGGTAAGGGATGATGCGAGCGGAGTACAGCAGCTTGCCGGAGCTGTGGGTCTTGCCACGGTCGTGGTCGAAGAACACACCAGGCGAACGGTGCAGCTGGGAAACGATCACACGCTCGGTACCGTTGATTACGAAGGTACCGTTTTCAGTCATCAGGGGGATTTCACCCATGTAGACTTCTTGCTCTTTGATGTCCTTGATCGCTTTGTTCGACGATTCCTTGTCGAAGATGATCAGGCGCACCTTGACCCGCAGTGGTACCGCGAAGGTCACACCACGCAGGACACATTCCTTCACATCGAAGGCGGGTTCGCCCAGGCGATAGCCTACGTACTCCAGGGCAGCATTGCCGGAGTAGCTGATGATCGGGAATACCGATTTGAAGGCCGCGTGCAGGCCGACGTCGCGGAAGTTATCCTTGGATGCTCCCGCTTGCAGGAATTCGCGATACGAATCCAGCTGGATGGCCAAGAGGTAAGGCACATCCATGACGTCCGGCAACTTGCTAAAGTCCTTGCGGATACGTTTTTTCTCAGTGTATGAGTAAGCCATCAGCGTTCCCCAGCTTGGTCACCTGCTTGTTTGGCTTCTCCCGGCGGGAGCAGCCAGAAAATCGTGCAAACCCCTTGGTTTGCGCCACCCACATGGGTGTCTTGCAGCTTGTTATCGGGGCCGGCATGACCGGCCACCAATAACAGAAAAAGGCCGGTGGCATAAGCCACCAGCCATCAGCCTTTTGCTCAACGCTCAGGCTGGCATCGCAAGGTCGAGATTACTTCAGCTCGACTTTAGCGCCTGCTTCTTCCAGCTTCTTCTTAGCGTCTTCAGCGGCTTCTTTCGAAACGCCTTCAGCTACAACCTGAGGAGCGCCATCGACTTTCTCTTTGGCTTCTTTCAGGCCCAGACCGGTCAGCTCGCGAACGGCTTTGATCACGTTCACTTTCTTGTCGCCGGCTTCAACCAGAACAACGTTGAACTCGGTCTGCTCTTCAACAACGGCAGCAGCAGCAGCTGGGCCAGCAGCGGCAACAGCAGCGGTAACGCCGAAGGTTTCTTCCATTGCTTTGATCAGCTCAACAACTTCCAGAACGGTTTTCTGGCCGATTGCTTCGATGATTTGTTCGTTAGTCAGGGACATGACTTAAATCCTGTATTGGGGTGACAGCCTACGCAGCCATCAAATTAAACGTATGATTTTGAAAGAATTCGCACGCCTTAGGCGGCGGTAGCTTCTTTCTGGTCGCGAATGGCTGCCAGAGTACGAGCCAGCTTGCTGGTGGCGCCTTGAATAACGCTCATCAGTTTCGCAATAGCTTCGTCGCGGGTCGGCAGGGTAGCCAACACGTCGATCTGGTTCGCTGCAATGAAATTGCCGTCAAACGCAGCTGCCTTGATCTCGAACTTGTCCTGACCCTTGGCGAACTCTTTGAACAGACGAGCAGCAGCGCCCGGGTGTTCGTTGGAGAAAGCAATCAGGGTCGGGCCTTTGAACGCGTCGTTGAGGATCGAAAATTCGGTGCCTTCAACAGCGCGCTTGAGCAGGGTGTTACGTACGACACGTACATAAACGCCAGCTTCGCGGGCCTCTTTACGGAGTCCGGTCATTGCGCCTACAGTCACACCACGGGCATCAGCCACGACAGCGGACAGAGCGACTTTGGCAGCCTCGTTGACTTCAGCGACGATGGCCTTCTTGTCTTCGAGTTTAATTGCCACGGGTTTACTCCTGGTTTTTACCGTTTCATCTGGCCGAAGCCTGATGTCGTTTTGGTGTCTGATTCGGTAACGAATCGGGAGCACCATCTGCGTGGGCTGGGTTTTTAAGGCTTGCGCCGCCTACGGTCTTGGATAGCCCCCGCCAGGCAGGGACCCCAATTTTTGCTGGTGGCGCGACATGTCGCACCACCATGTTCTTACACGTTCAGCGAGCTCTGATCGATGACCAGACCTGGGCCCATGGTGGTGCTCAGGGTAACGCGCTTAACGTAGATACCTTTCGAAGAAGCTGGCTTGATACGCTTCAGGTCAGCGATCAGGGCTTCAACGTTTTCCTTCAGCTTGCCAGCTTCAAAGCCGACCTTGCCAACGGAGGTGTGGATGATACCGTTCTTGTCGGTACGGTAGCGAACCTGACCAGCCTTGGCGTTTTTCACGGCAGTGGCTACGTCTGGAGTCACGGTACCAACTTTCGGGTTAGGCATCAGGCCGCGAGGACCCAGAACCTGACCCAGCTGACCTACAACGCGCATGGCATCAGGCGATGCGATGACGACGTCATAGTTCAGGTCGCCGCCTTTCATTTCGGCAGCCAGATCGTCCATACCTACGCGGTCAGCGCCTGCAGCCAGAGCAGCTTCAGCAGCTGGGCCCTGGGTGAAAACGGCAACGCGAACGGTCTTGCCAGTGCCGTGCGGCAGCACAGTAGCGCTACGTACGACCTGGTCGGATTTACGCGGGTCAACACCGAGGTTTACGGCGATGTCGTAGGACTCGACGAACTTGGCAGCAGGCAGCGAGGCCAGCAGAGTTGCCGCTTCTTCGAAGTTGTAGGCCTTGCCTGCTTCGATTTTCTCGGCGATTGCCTTTTGGCGTTTGGTCAGCTTAGCCATTACACACCCTCCACGTTCAGGCCCATGCTGCGGGCAGAGCCAGCGATGGTGCGTACAGCAGCGTCCAGGTTAGCGGCAGTCAGGTCAGCCTGTTTGGCTTTCGCGATGTCTTCCAGCTGAGCACGGGTAACGGTACCGACTTTAACGGTGTTCGGGCGAGCCGAACCACTGGTCAGGCCAGCAGCTTTCTTCAGCAGAACCGAGGCAGGGGTGCTCTTGGTCTCGAAGGTGAAGCTACGGTCGCTGTAGACAGTGATGATCACTGGAGTCGGCAGGCCGGCTTCTTGACCCTGGGTACGGGCGTTGAAGGCCTTGCAGAATTCCATGATGTTCACACCATGTTGACCCAGTGCTGGACCAACGGGTGGGCTTGGGTTGGCCTGGCCGGCCTTAACTTGCAGCTTGATGTAAGCCTGAATCTTCTTAGCCATGAGCTACTCCAAAATCGGGTACGAACGCCTGCTGGCTCCCCGGATGACTTGCGTTTTATCCCAGTGACGACAAAACCCCGCAGCACACAGGGCTGCGGGGTATGGGATGCTTTGTCCGCCTAGACCTTTTCGACCTGGCTGAACTCGAGCTCCACCGGAGTAGAGCGACCGAAAATGAGCACTGCAACCTGCAGGCGGCTCTTTTCGTAGTTAACCTCTTCGACACTGCCATTGAAGTCAGCGAACGGACCGTCAATGACACGAACCACTTCACCTGGCTCGAACAGCGTCTTCGGCTTCGGCTTGTCGCTACCGTCGGCAACGCGACGCAGGATAGCCTCGGCTTCTTTATCAGTGATCGGCGCAGGCTTATCTGCAGTACCACCGATAAAACCCATCACACGAGGGGTGTCCTTGACCAAGTGCCAAGTCCCTTCGTTCATCTCCATCTGGACCAGTACATAGCCAGGGAAGAATTTGCGCTCACTTTTGCGCTTCTGGCCGTTACGCATTTCGACGACTTCTTCGGTCGGAACCAAGATCTCGCCGAAACCGTCTTCCATGCCAGCCAGCTTGACGCGCTCAATCAGGGAGCGCATTACATGCTTCTCGTAACCCGAGTAAGCATGCACAACATACCAACGCTTAGCCACGGGACACCTTTAGCCAACGATCAGGGAGACCGCCCAGCCGAGCAGGGAGTCGAGCCCCCACAGCAGCAGTGCCATAACCAGCACAACAGCCACGACAATCAGCGTGGTCTGGGTGGTTTCCTGGCGGGTCGGCCACACGACTTTACGAATCTCGGCACGAGCTTCCTTCGCCAACGTAAAGAACGACTTTCCCTTCGCAGTCTGCAGAGCTACAAAGCCCGCGACAGCAGCCAGGACGAGAAGTGCGAGAACGCGATACAGGATTGGGGAGGCGGAGTAATACTGGTTACCCACTACGCCAACAACCACCAAAGCCACTACAGCCAGCCACTTGAACAGATCAAAACGCGATTCTTGGGCTTCAGTTTTGGGGGTCATCGAGGAGGATCCTGTAAGAAGAAAGCCATCACACCGAGGTGAAATGGCAGGTCAGGAGGGAATCGAACCCCCAACCTACGGTTTTGGAGACCGTCGCTCTGCCAATTGAGCTACTGACCTGTAACGCTGTATCAGGCCGGCCATTATACCGGCCTGATCAAGTAAATCAACTACTTATTCAATAATTTTTGCTACGACGCCAGCGCCGACGGTACGACCGCCTTCACGGATAGCGAAGCGCAGACCGTCTTCCATTGCGATGGTCTTGATCAGGGTAACAGTCATCTGAATGTTGTCACCTGGCATTACCATTTCAACGCCTTCCGGCAGTTCGCAGTTACCGGTCACGTCAGTGGTACGGAAGTAGAACTGAGGACGGTAGCCTTTGAAGAACGGAGTGTGACGGCCGCCTTCTTCCTTCGACAGAACGTAGACTTCTGCGGTGAACTTGGTGTGCGGCTTGACCGAACCTGGCTTGACCAGAACCTGGCCACGCTCAACGTCGTCACGCTTGGTACCACGCAGCAGAACGCCGCAGTTCTCGCCAGCACGACCTTCGTCCAGCAGCTTGCGGAACATCTCAACACCGGTGCAGGTGGTGGTGGAGGTGTCACGCAGACCAACGATTTCCAGCGGATCCTGAACGCGGACGATACCACGCTCGATACGGCCGGTAACAACGGTACCACGACCCGAGATCGAGAATACGTCTTCGATTGGCATCAGGAATGGCTGGTCGATGGCACGAACTGGCTCAGGGATGTAGGCATCCAGAGTTTCTACCAGCTTCTTGACAGCGGTAGTGCCCATTTCGTTGTCGTCTTTGCCTTCCAGCGCCATACGAGCCGAACCGATGATGATCGGGGTGTCGTCGCCTGGGAAGTCGTAGGTGGACAGCAGGTCGCGAACTTCCATCTCGACCAGTTCCAGCAGCTCAGCGTCGTCTACCAGGTCAGCCTTGTTCAGGAAGACCACGATGTACGGAACGCCAACCTGACGGGACAGCAGGATGTGCTCACGGGTTTGTGGCATCGGACCATCGGCGGCCGAGCAAACCAGGATCGCGCCGTCCATCTGGGCAGCACCGGTGATCATGTTCTTCACGTAGTCAGCGTGACCTGGGCAGTCAACGTGAGCGTAGTGACGAATGTTCGAGTTGTACTCGACGTGAGCGGTGTTGATGGTAATACCGCGCGCTTTTTCTTCCGGAGCCGAGTCGATCTTGTCGAACTCAACGACTGCCGAACCGAAAACTTCGGAGCAGACGCGAGTCAGAGCTGCGGTCAGAGTGGTCTTACCGTGGTCAACGTGGCCGATGGTGCCGACGTTAACGTGGGGAAGGGAACGATCAAACTTTTCCTTAGCCATCGATACAACCCTCGCAGAAGAATAGTCTTGCGCTGATAAAACAAAGGCAGATATTTTCATATCTGCCTTGTTTGTATGGAGCTCTTGAGCGGACTTGAACCGCTGACCTCACCCTTACCAAGGGTGTGCTCTACCAACTGAGCTACAAGAGCGAAACACTTTGTGCAAAATCCAGCAAACTTGGAGCGGGTAGCGGGAATCGAACCCGCATCATCAGCTTGGAAGGCTGAGGTTCTACCACTAAACTATACCCGCGGAGCTTGTGGCTCTCGCTAAAACTGGTGGAGGGAGAAGGATTCGAACCTTCGAAGCTCTCGCAACGGATTTACAGTCCGTCCCCTTTGACCGCTCGGGAATCCCTCCAGATGTGGCCGGCATTCTATTTGTCTGCCGTCCTAGTGTCAAGCGTTTTTTCAAATTTTTTCAATCAAATCTGAAACTTAGCTGCTTTGACACCGCTTCCAGCTCTACCACCTAAGTGGTGTTCCCTGTGAAGCGGGCGCCATTCTATCAAGCTATTCGTCAGTTGCAATACCCTGGCAGAAAATAATTTTATGTTTTAAGTCTTTGAAATCATTGGAAAGAGATGAGAGCACCGTTTCATCCAGCAATCGCTCGCTTTCCGGGGCTACCTTGAGCCAACGACCATCGGCACCAGGCAACTGCCCTACCACCGGCACCGTCGCAATATCGAGGCTAAGCAGGCGCTGGCGCAGGGCTTCGAGCTGCGCCTGCACCATTACCCCACCGATTACCAGGCATTCATCCCGGCGCTTTGTGGGTGTTGATACACCCGTTTCACGCAAAAGCCGGATTTCTTGCTGACTCCCCTTGTACAGAGACAAGGGGGCGACTTCCTTGACCTTCAGCGGGGCTTCCTGCTGATGCCACACGTAGTAGAAGACGTTGAGCACCAGTAACAGCAGAAACAACCAACGCATAGGCACCTCAATCCAATGGACAAGCCATGGCCAGCCCCACGAACACCAGGTCGGGCACGACACGCGCCTGGGGCACGGCCTCCCTCACTAGCGGCGCATCGCCCCCAGTGAGGAATACGGTGAAATCTTCACCCCACAGGGCGCGTGCCTGCTCGAGCTGCGTGCGGGCAAAACCCTGCAGCATCAGAACACAACCGCGCTCGACTGCCTCGACGGTTGAGCGCCCTGGCAACAGGCTCGTCAACGCGCGCTCGGCGGAGGCATCGTCATAACGAATGCGCCGGGTGTGGGTGCGCAACTGACTGCGCATCAATGGCATGCCCGGGCAGATATACCCGCCCAGGTGCTCGCCATCCGCAGCCACGAAGTCGGCTTTTGCGGCAGTCCCCAAATCGATGACCAGGCAAGCCCCTTTGGCAACATGAAATGCACCTAACGCGGCCAGCCAGCGATCCATCCCCAAACGCTGGTAATCCTCATAACCGTTGCGCACGCCTGCCATTTCCCGGGCGGGGTGCGCTACCCGGGCCTGAACGGCAAAGGCCTGGGCGATAACCGCGCAAAGCGCATCGGTCTCTTCCTCGCTACGCACACTCACAATGCGACAGCCCGTAAGACGCACCGAGGCGAGTGCGGCCACTTCGGCCACCAATGCCTGATCGGAGTCGACAATCCCGCCGCCCTCGATCACTGCATCGGCGACATGGATGACCCGCCATTTGATAAAGCTGTTTCCGCAATCGAGCTCAAGAATCATCACGCAACCTCAAACTGAGCTCACCACCGCTGAAGCTCTTCTCCACTCCATCCACCTCAAGGCGCAAGCCGCCCTGCCCGTCGACGCCAAGAACAACACCATCAATACGCGTGTTACCGGCAATCAGCGATACACTCCGGCCTTGCCAAAGGTGCGCCTGCTCCCATTCCTCCTGGAATGCAGCGAAACCATAGCGCCGATGACGTGCCAGTTCATGCTGCAAATGCTGGGTGAGCGACGCCACCAGGTGATTCCGGTCTATTGCCCCACCCAGCTCGCGTCGCATCGACGTCCACTGCTGGTCGACCTGCTCGTTCGCCTGCATGTTCACATTGATGCCGACACCCAGCACAACATGGCAGACATCGGCTGGATCTCCCACCAGTTCCAGCAGAATGCCGGTGATCTTCATCCCGCGAACCAGGACATCGTTAGGCCACTTCAGCCCTACATCTTTTACACCAAAGCCCTGCAAGGTGCGCATTACTGCCAACCCTACCACCAGGCTCAAGCCTTCAAGCTGGCGCATGCCGCCGTCAACCCGCAGCACCAGGCTGTAGTACAGGTTCTCGGCAAACGGACTGACCCATTGCCGACCACGTCGGCCACGGCCAGCGCTCTGGCGCTCGGCCAAAACCAAAAAGGGTGCTGCCTGGCCCTCACCCGCCATGCGCAGGCCTTCGGCGTTGGTCGAGTCGATCGTGTCGTGGATGAATACTGGCCACTGCTCGCCGTCGGCGAACCCGGCGATTGCTTGTGCCTCAAGCAACACCAGCGGCGCAGCCAATTGGTAACCACGCCCACGAACTTTGTGAATGGTGAGGTTCAGTTCACTCTCCAGGTGCTGCAGCTGCTTCCAAACGGCGCTACGACTCACCCCGAGGGCCGCCCCCAGAGCTTCTCCGGAATGGAACCGGCCGTCCTTGAGGAGATTCAACAACTTCAGCATGCCAGTCTCGACTTGGAATAAGGCAGGCATGATAGCTATGGGCTGGGGGATTGCATAGGAAAAGGGCCGAATGCCTCGGGCTTAAACGCTCAGCCTGACGATAATGGCGCCGAGGAGCAGGCGCTGTGATGGCTCCGGCTGCGCCGTTGTTCGCGGGCACGCCCGCTCCCACAGGGATTGTGGTGAGCCAGGGGACTTTTTTGGAGCACAAAGACAAAACCCCTACCTGCATGCGCAGATAGGGGTTTTGCGAAATGAATCTTGACGATGACCTACTCTCACATGGGGAAACCCCACACTACCATCGGCGATGCATCGTTTCACTACTGAGTTCGGGATGGGATCAGGTGGTTCCAATGCTCTATGGTCGTCAAGAAATTCTGTAGCCAGAATGTCCAGATGGACAGCCCAGCGAATTCGGATATGTGATGTTTGTGATGCCTTGCGAACTTTCGGTTCATGTCATCTTCACCACCGCAATCTGCGCTAGCAAATTGCTTGGGTGTTATATGGTCAAGCCTCACGGGCAATTAGTATTGGTTAGCTCAACGCCTCACAGCGCTTACACACCCAACCTATCAACGTCGTAGTCTTCGACGGCCCTTTAGGGGATTCAAGATCCCAGTGAGATCTCATCTTGAGGCAAGTTTCCCGCTTAGATGCTTTCAGCGGTTATCTCTTCCGAACATAGCTACCCGGCAATGCCACTGGCGTGACAACCGGAACACCAGAGGTTCGTCCACTCCGGTCCTCTCGTACTAGGAGCAGCCCCTCTCAAATCTCAAACGTCCACGGCAGATAGGGACCGAACTGTCTCACGACGTTCTAAACCCAGCTCGCGTACCACTTTAAATGGCGAACAGCCATACCCTTGGGACCGGCTTCAGCCCCAGGATGTGATGAGCCGACATCGAGGTGCCAAACACCGCCGTCGATATGAACTCTTGGGCGGTATCAGCCTGTTATCCCCGGAGTACCTTTTATCCGTTGAGCGATGGCCCTTCCATACAGAACCACCGGATCACTAAGACCTACTTTCGTACCTGCTCGACGTGTTTGTCTCGCAGTCAAGCGCGCTTTTGCCTTTATACTCTACGACCGATTTCCGACCGGTCTGAGCGCACCTTCGTACTCCTCCGTTACTCTTTGGGAGGAGACCGCCCCAGTCAAACTACCCACCATACACTGTCCTCGATCCGGATAACGGACCTGAGTTAGAACCTCAAAGTTGCCAGGGTGGTATTTCAAGGATGGCTCCATGAGAACTGGCGTCCCCACTTCAAAGCCTCCCACCTATCCTACACAAGCAAATTCAAAGTCCAGTGCAAAGCTATAGTAAAGGTTCACGGGGTCTTTCCGTCTAGCCGCGGATACACTGCATCTTCACAGCGATTTCAATTTCACTGAGTCTCGGGTGGAGACAGCGCCGCCATCGTTACGCCATTCGTGCAGGTCGGAACTTACCCGACAAGGAATTTCGCTACCTTAGGACCGTTATAGTTACGGCCGCCGTTTACCGGGGCTTCGATCAAGAGCTTCGCTTGCGCTAACCCCATCAATTAACCTTCCGGCACCGGGCAGGCGTCACACCCTATACGTCCACTTTCGTGTTTGCAGAGTGCTGTGTTTTTAATAAACAGTCGCAGCGGCCTGGTATCTTCGACCGGCATGAGCTTACGGAGCAAGTCCTTCACCCTCGCCGGCGCACCTTCTCCCGAAGTTACGGTGCCATTTTGCCTAGTTCCTTCACCCGAGTTCTCTCAAGCGCCTTGGTATTCTCTACCTAACCACCTGTGTCGGTTTGGGGTACGGTTCCCAGTTATCTGAAGCTTAGGAGCTTTTCTTGGAAGCATGGTATCAACCACTTCGTCGCCTAAAGGCAACTCGTCATCAGCTCTCGGCCTTGAAATCCCGGATTTGCCTAAGATTCCAGCCTACCACCTTAAACCTGGACAACCAACGCCAGGCTGGCCTAACCTTCTCCGTCCCTCCATCGCAATAACTGGAAGTACAGGAATATTAACCTGTTTTCCATCGACTACGCTTTTCAGCCTCGCCTTAGGGACCGACTAACCCTGCGTCGATTAACGTTGCGCAGGAAACCTTGGTCTTTCGGCGTGCGAGTTTTTCACTCGCATTGTCGTTACTCATGTCAGCATTCGCACTTCTGATACCTCCAGCAAGCTTCTCAACTCACCTTCACAGGCTTACAGAACGCTCCTCTACCGCATCATCATAAGATGATACCCGTAGCTTCGGTGCATGGTTTGAGCCCCGTTACATCTTCCGCGCAGGCCGACTCGACTAGTGAGCTATTACGCTTTCTTTAAAGGGTGGCTGCTTCTAAGCCAACCTCCTAGCTGTCTAAGCCTTCCCACATCGTTTCCCACTTAACCATGACTTTGGGACCTTAGCTGACGGTCTGGGTTGTTTCCCTTTTCACGACGGACGTTAGCACCCGCCGTGTGTCTCCCATGCTCGGCACTTGTAGGTATTCGGAGTTTGCATCGGTTTGGTAAGTCGGGATGACCCCCTAGCCGAAACAGTGCTCTACCCCCTACAGTGATACATGAGGCGCTACCTAAATAGCTTTCGAGGAGAACCAGCTATCTCCGAGCTTGATTAGCCTTTCACTCCGATCCACAGGTCATCCGCTAACTTTTCAACGGTAGTCGGTTCGGTCCTCCAGTCAGTGTTACCTAACCTTCAACCTGCCCATGGATAGATCGCCCGGTTTCGGGTCTATACCCAGCGACTAAACGCCCTATTAAGACTCGCTTTCGCTACGCCTCCCCTATTCGGTTAAGCTCGCCACTGAATATAAGTCGCTGACCCATTATACAAAAGGTACGCAGTCACCTAACAAAGTAGGCTCCCACTGCTTGTACGCATACGGTTTCAGGTTCTATTTCACTCCCCTCTCCGGGGTTCTTTTCGCCTTTCCCTCACGGTACTGGTTCACTATCGGTCAGTCAGTAGTATTTAGCCTTGGAGGATGGTCCCCCCATATTCAGACAAAGTTTCTCGTGCTCCGTCCTACTCGATTTCATTGATAAGAGATTTTCGTGTACGGGGCTATCACCCACTATGGCCGCACTTTCCAGAGCGTTCCACTAATCTCAAATCAACTTAAGGGCTGGTCCCCGTTCGCTCGCCACTACTAAGGGAATCTCGGTTGATTTCTTTTCCTCAGGGTACTTAGATGTTTCAGTTCCCCTGGTTCGCCTCTTGCACCTATGTATTCAGTACAAGATACTCAGCTTGTGCTGAGTGGGTTCCCCCATTCAGAGATCTCTGGATCACAGTCTGTTTGCCGACTCCCCAAAGCTTATCGCAGGCTACCACGTCTTTCATCGCCTCTGACTGCCAAGGCATCCACCGTATGCGCTTCTTCACTTGACCATATAACCCCAAGCAATCTGGTTATACTGTGAAGACGACATTCGCCGAAAATTCGCATTTCGCTCAGTTAAGAGCAGAACTCACAAATTTTACCTTAGCCTGATCACACACCAGTGAAAGTGCATGTCAGTCTATATCTATCACATATCCGAATTTTTAAAGAACGATCTGACAAAAGTCAGAAATCAACATTCATCGACGAATGTTCATTTCTAATTTCTGAGCAGGAGCAACATCTACCGCAGAAAGTGGTGGAGCCAAGCGGGATCGAACCGCTGACCTCCTGCGTGCAAGGCAGGCGCTCTCCCAGCTGAGCTATGGCCCCGTATTCTACGGCTGAACCATGTAATGGTAGGTCTGGGCAGATTTGAACTGCAGAAGAGCCGTCCTCACCACTCTTTATCCAGAGGCATGGGGTGCTCAACATTCCAACCAAAAATGGTAGGTCTGGGCAGATTTGAACTGCCGACCTCACCCTTATCAGGGGTGCGCTCTAACCAACTGAGCTACAGACCTAATGGTATAACTTTGGGTCTTGATCGTCTTTTACAATGAATCAAGCAATTCGTGTGGGAGCTCATCAGCAGGCTGATGTCGTCGATTAAGGAGGTGATCCAGCCGCAGGTTCCCCTACGGCTACCTTGTTACGACTTCACCCCAGTCATGAATCACACCGTGGTAACCGTCCTCCCGAAGGTTAGACTAGCTACTTCTGGTGCAACCCACTCCCATGGTGTGACGGGCGGTGTGTACAAGGCCCGGGAACGTATTCACCGCGACATTCTGATTCGCGATTACTAGCGATTCCGACTTCACGCAGTCGAGTTGCAGACTGCGATCCGGACTACGATCGGTTTTGTGAGATTAGCTCCACCTCGCGGCTTGGCAACCCTCTGTACCGACCATTGTAGCACGTGTGTAGCCCAGGCCGTAAGGGCCATGATGACTTGACGTCATCCCCACCTTCCTCCGGTTTGTCACCGGCAGTCTCCTTAGAGTGCCCACCATAACGTGCTGGTAACTAAGGACAAGGGTTGCGCTCGTTACGGGACTTAACCCAACATCTCACGACACGAGCTGACGACAGCCATGCAGCACCTGTGTCAGAGTTCCCGAAGGCACCAATCCATCTCTGGAAAGTTCTCTGCATGTCAAGGCCTGGTAAGGTTCTTCGCGTTGCTTCGAATTAAACCACATGCTCCACCGCTTGTGCGGGCCCCCGTCAATTCATTTGAGTTTTAACCTTGCGGCCGTACTCCCCAGGCGGTCAACTTAATGCGTTAGCTGCGCCACTAAAATCTCAAGGATTCCAACGGCTAGTTGACATCGTTTACGGCGTGGACTACCAGGGTATCTAATCCTGTTTGCTCCCCACGCTTTCGCACCTCAGTGTCAGTATCAGTCCAGGTGGTCGCCTTCGCCACTGGTGTTCCTTCCTATATCTACGCATTTCACCGCTACACAGGAAATTCCACCACCCTCTACCGTACTCTAGCTTGCCAGTTTTGGATGCAGTTCCCAGGTTGAGCCCGGGGCTTTCACATCCAACTTAACAAACCACCTACGCGCGCTTTACGCCCAGTAATTCCGATTAACGCTTGCACCCTCTGTATTACCGCGGCTGCTGGCACAGAGTTAGCCGGTGCTTATTCTGTCGGTAACGTCAAAACAGCAAGGTATTAACTTACTGCCCTTCCTCCCAACTTAAAGTGCTTTACAATCCGAAGACCTTCTTCACACACGCGGCATGGCTGGATCAGGCTTTCGCCCATTGTCCAATATTCCCCACTGCTGCCTCCCGTAGGAGTCTGGACCGTGTCTCAGTTCCAGTGTGACTGATCATCCTCTCAGACCAGTTACGGATCGTCGCCTTGGTGAGCCATTACCTCACCAACAAGCTAATCCGACCTAGGCTCATCTGATAGCGCAAGGCCCGAAGGTCCCCTGCTTTCTCCCGTAGGACGTATGCGGTATTAGCGTTCCTTTCGAAACGTTGTCCCCCACTACCAGGCAGATTCCTAGGCATTACTCACCCGTCCGCCGCTGAATCAAGGAGCAAGCTCCCGTCATCCGCTCGACTTGCATGTGTTAGGCCTGCCGCCAGCGTTCAATCTGAGCCATGATCAAACTCTTCAGTTCAATACTGCTTGGGTTTTTAAGAAACCCTAAACTTGGCTCAGCAATCTCAAATGACTATGTGATTTCTCGCATGGCCACTTGTGATGCTGATAATCTTTTTGACTATCAGTCCGTACTCACAAGCACCCACACGAATTGCTTGATTCGATTTGTTAAAGAGCGGTGGTTAAGAGCGTTTCGTCTCAACCGAGGCGCGCATTCTACGCTTTCCTCATTTGCTGTCAAGCGTTTATTTTGAAGTTTTTTGCGAGAAACTCGTTTAGCTTCAAACACTTGACTCGCTGCGATCTCTCGTAGCGGGAGGCGAATCATACAGCGTTTAGAAGCGCTGTCAACCATCATCTCAACCGCATTCGATCATTCGATCGTAGCCCTTACAGCACCTTCCGAATCGATTAACTCATTGAATTTCAAGGAGTTTGTCGTTCCGTTGTCGCTGGAAGTGGGGCGCATTATAAGGGGATTCGAGAGGGCGTCAACCTTTAATTCAAATAAACTTTCAGGGCGCTTGAAAAGCAAAGCGGGGAGGCCTTTCGGCCTCCCCGCTTCTATATAGGTACACCGCCAGGCAATCACTCAGCCTTCAGCGTAACCCGCCCGAAGGACTTCTTACCCGCCTGGCACACATGCGTAGCACCCAGACCAAACAGGAAATCCTTGTCGACCACCACACCATCCACTTTCACTGCACCAGCACTCAGTAAGTCACGCGCCTGCGCCGAGTTCTTCACCAGGCCAGCACGGTTCAGAACCGCAGCGATAGGCAAGCCTTCCGCCGAAACCACCTCTACCTCCGGCAGGTCTTCAGGCAGCTCGCCTTCTTTCATACGGTTGCCCGCAGCACGGTGCGCATTGGCGGCAGCCTCCTCACCATGGAAACGCGCGACTATCTCTTCCGCCAGCTTGATCTTGATGTCTCGCGGGTTGGCGCCATTGGCCACATCGGCGCGGAACTGCTCAATCTCTTCCATGGAGCGGAAGCTCAGCAGCTCGAAGTAACGCCACATGAGCGTATCCGGGATCGACACCAGCTTGCTGTACATCACGCCCGGCGCTTCCTGGATACCGACATAGTTGCCCAGCGACTTGGACATTTTCTTCACACCGTCCAGCCCTTCGAGCAACGGCATGGTCACGATGTTCTGCGCTTCCTGGCCATACGCACGCTGCAGTTCGCGCCCCATCAGCAGGTTGAACTTCTGGTCGGTACCACCCAGCTCGACGTCTGCTTTCAGCGCGACCGAATCGTAGCCCTGCACCAGCGGGTAGAGGAACTCGTGAATGGCAATCGGCTGGTTGGTGGTGTAGCGCTTGTCGAAGTCATCACGCTCGAGCATGCGCGCCACAGTGTACTGCGAGGCCAGGCGAATAAAGTCGGCCGGGGTCAGCTTGTCCATCCAGGTGGAGTTGAAGGCGACTTCGGTCTTGGCCGGATCAAGAATCTTGAACACCTGCTGTTTGTAGGTCTCGGCGTTGTCCAGCACCTGCTCACGAGTCAGCGGCGGACGCGTTGCGCTCTTGCCGCTTGGGTCGCCGATCATGCCGGTGAAGTCGCCGATCAGGAAGATGACCTGGTGGCCCAGCTCCTGGAACTGACGCAGCTTGTTGATCAGCACCGTGTGCCCCAGGTGCAGGTCCGGGGCGGTCGGGTCGAAGCCGGCCTTGATGCGCAGAGGCTGGCCGCGCTTGAGCTTCTCAACCAGTTCCGACTCGACCAGTACTTCTTCCGCACCGCGCTTGATAAGCGCCAGCTGCTCTTCAACCGACTTCATAGACAAACCCGCAAGGCTCAGATTCAGGGGGAGCCAACCATACAAGATCGGCCGTCAAATACAAGTTTTGCAAAGGAATGTGACCCGGGCACAGGCTTGCGACGTCTACGCGCCCTTGCGTGAAAGTGGATTTGGTTATATTTTATACAGTTATTTCATCTTCATCATGTCATTCATCTATTCCATTTCACCTTTTTCAAAGTCACCTTACCCATGACCAACGAACCGCCTAAAGCGCCACCGCTTTATCCGAAGAGCCACCTGTTGGCCGCCAGCGGCATTGCCGCCCTGCTCAGCCTGGCTTTGCTGGTATTTCCGTCCAGCGAAGTGGAAGCCAAGAAAACCACCCTAAACCTCGAGCTGGAAAGCCCTGCCGAACAATTGAAGGACGAAGCCCGCGCTGCGCCCATGGTGCAGGCACAGGGTGAGCAAGGCTCACCTTTCGCCCAGATAGAAGCAGCCACACCCGAAACCCAGAAAGCCGAGCAGCCAACGCAAGACGCCAAACAGGTCGCCGAAGCCGCCAAGCAACCAGGCCACCGCGAGGTTACCGTAGCGCGCGGCGATACCCTGTCCACGCTGTTTGCCAAGGTCGGCCTGCCAGCCAATGCCGTGCACGACTTGCTGGCCAGCAACAAGCAGGCCAAGCAGTTCACCCAACTCAAGCACGGCCAGGTCCTGCAGTTCGAACTCGACAAGGATGGCCAACTGGCCAGCCTGCACAGCAAGGTCAGCAACCTTGAAACCATCAGCCTGAGCAAAAGCGCCAAAGGCTTTACCTTCAACCGTGAAATCAGCAAGCCGGTGGTGCGTACTGCCTATGCCCACGGGGTCATCAAAAGCTCGCTGTCAGCATCTGCCCAGCGTGCCGGCCTTTCCCACAGCATGACCATGGACATGGCGCGCGTGCTGGGCTACGACATCGACTTCGCCCAGGATATTCGCCCAGGCGACGAGTTCGACGTGGTCTACGAGCAGAAGGTGATGGATGGCAAGGTCGTCGGCACGGGCAATATCCTTTCGGCGCGCTTCACCAACCGTGGCAAAACCTACACTGCCGTGCGCTACACCAACAAGCAGGGCAACACTACCTACTACACCGCCGACGGCAACAGCCTGCGCAAAGCCTTCATCCGCACCCCGGTGGACTTCGCCCGTATCAGTTCGCGCTTCTCCGCCGGCCGCAAGCACCCGATCCTGAACAAGATTCGCGCGCACAAGGGCGTTGACTACGCAGCCCCACGCGGCACGCCTATCAAGGCAGCAGGCGACGGCCGCATCGAACTGGCCGGGCGCCGCGGCGGCTACGGCAACACCGTGATCATCCAGCACGGTAACCGCTACAAGACGCTGTATGGCCACATGCAGGGCTTTGCCAAAGGCATCAAGACCGGTAGCACCGTCAAGCAGGGCCAGATCATCGGTTACATCGGCACCACCGGCCTTTCCACCGGGCCTCATCTTCACTATGAGTTCCAGGTCAATGGCGTGCATGTCGACCCCCTGAGCCAGAAGGTGCCAATGGCCGACCCGATCGCCAAGAACGAGCGTCAACGCTTCTTGCAGCAGAGCCAGCCACTGATCGCCCGCATGGATCAGGAAAAGGCCACCCTGCTCGCCGCGAACAAGCGCTAAGCCATGGCGCTTTACCTGGGGGTGATGTCCGGTACCAGCCTGGATGGCCTGGACATCGCCTTGGTCGAACAAGGCGAGCAGCTTGAACTGCTCGCCACGCTCTACCTGCCAATGCCCGCCAGCCTGCGCCAGGACTTGCTTGCCCTGTGCAGCAGCGGCCCTGACGAAATCGCCCGGGCAGCATTGGCGGAAAATCACTGGGCCACCCTTGCGGCCGAGGGTATACGCCAGCTGCTCGCTCAGCAGGGCCTGCAGGCTGACGCCATACGCGCCATTGGTAGCCATGGTCAGACGGTCCGTCACGAACCCGCCCGCGGCTTCACCGTACAGATCGGTAACCCCGCGCTGCTCGCCGAGCTTACTGGTATCAGCGTGGTAGCCGACTTCCGCCGCCGCGATGTGGCCGCCGGCGGGCAAGGCGCGCCACTTGTCCCAGCCTTCCACGAAACCCTGTTCAGCCACCTGGGCCAACGGGTAGCGATTCTCAATGTGGGCGGTTTCAGCAACCTCAGCCTGATCGAGCGGGATGCACCGGTGCATGGCTTTGATTGCGGCCCAGGCAATGTTTTGCTGGATGCCTGGGTCGAGCGCAAACGCGGCCAGGCCTACGATGCCGACGGTGCCTGGGCTACCACCGGCGTGGTGCAGGCCGATTTGCTGCACGCATTGATGAGCGACCCGTTCTTCGCGGGCAGCGGCCCCAAGAGTACCGGCCGTGAGGTGTTCAACCTGCCTTGGCTCGACCGCCACCTCGCCGGCCTGCCCGCCTACCGGGACGAGGATGTGCAGGCGACACTGCTGGAGTTGACCGCACGCAGCATCATCGACTCGCTGGAAAACGCGCAACAAGGCACCGAAGCACTGTTGGTCTGCGGTGGAGGAGCCCGCAACGGTGCGCTGATGGCCCGCCTCGGCCAACTGCTGCCCACTGCACGTGTTACAAGCACCAGTGCCCATGGCGTAGACCCTGACTGGGTCGAAGCCATGGCCTTCGCCTGGCTGGCCCATTGCTGCCTGGAGGGCATCGCCGCCAACCGCCCCAGCGTCACTGCCGCCAGGGGCCTGCGCATACTCGGTGCAATCTATCCGGCATGACACCCAGGCCAGAAAGCAAAACGCCGCGCAATTGCGCGGCGTTTTCGTATCGGCCCGAATTCAGATCGAGAACGACGACCCGCAACCGCAGGTGGTGGCGGCATTCGGGTTCTTGATCACAAAGCGCGAACCTTCCAGGCCTTCCTGGTAGTCCACTTCGGCACCGGCCAGGTACTGGAAGCTCATCGGGTCGACCACCAGGGAAACGCCTTCGCGCTCGACGATGGTGTCGTCTTCAGCCACGTCTTCATCGAAGGTGAAGCCGTACTGAAAGCCCGAGCAACCGCCCCCGGTCACGAACACCCGCAGCTTCAGACGTTCATTGCCTTCCTCATTGACCAGGTTCTTCACCTTCTGGGCTGCGCCATGGGTGAATTCCAGGCCGGTAGGGGTGAAGGTTTCGACGCTCATGTTGATTCTCCCGGCGCGGTAGCCGCCATATAACTCTCGATGACGCGCATTATCCGCTTTCCCGAGAAAATTGGTCAACAATACGTAAGCCGCAAGCGACAACCTACACGCCGCAAGCTCGGCCCGCAGGTGTGCAGCTCGCGGCGTCTGTCACGGCAGCAAGCCTGCGTGGGACAGGCCCATGCGCTCATCCAGGCCAAACAGGATGTTGAGGTTCTGCACTGCCTGCCCCGAAGCGCCCTTCACCAGGTTGTCGATCACCGAGAGCACCACTACCAGGTCCCCGCCCTGCGGGCGATGAACGGCAATGCGGCAAACGTTGGCACCGCGCACGCTGCGGGTTTCCGGGTGGCTACCAGCCGGCATCACGTCGACGAACGGCTCATCGGCGTAGCGTTTCTCGAACAACGCCTGCAGGTCGACCGAAGTATCGGCCACGTTCGCGTACAGGGTAGCGTGGATACCACGGATCATCGGTGTCAGGTGCGGCACGAACGTCAGGCCGATGTCCTTGCCGGCCGCCTGGCGCAGGCCCTGGCTGATTTCCGGCAAGTGGCGATGCCCCTTGACGGCATAGGCCTTCATGCTTTCACCGGCTTCGCAGAACAGCGAACCCACTGCCGCACCACGCCCGGCGCCGCTGACACCCGACTTGCAGTCGGCGATCAGCCGCGCGGGGTCGGCCAGACCCGCTTCCAGTAACGGCAGGAAACCGAGCTGGGTGGCGGTCGGGTAGCAACCCGGCACGGCAATCAGGCGCGCCTGGCGAATCTTCTCGCGGTTCACTTCGGGCAGGCCATACACGGCATCCTTGAGCAGTTCAGGCGCGCCATGCGGCTGACCGTACCACTTGCCCCACTCGGTGGCATCCTGCAGACGGAAGTCAGCCGACAGGTCGATCACCTTGGTACCCGCCGCCAGCAATTCGCCGGCCAGTGCGTGGGCAACGCCATGCGGTGTGGCGAAGAACACGACGTCGCAAGCAGCCAGCGCCTTGCTGTCGGGTACGCTGAACGCCAGCCCGTCATAGTGGCCGCGCAGGTTCGGGTACATGTCTGCCACCGCCACGCCCGCCTCCGAGCGCGAAGTGATGACAGCCACTTCGGCCTGTGGATGCTGTGCCAGCAGACGCAACAGTTCGACGCCGGTGTAACCGGTGCCGCCAACAATACCGACCTTGATCATAACGCTTGCCCCTTATCAACGAGCCGTCTGGAAAGCGCACGATAATAGGGGCGCGAGGCGCCTGTAACAACTCTCCGGGTGTCCCTTCCGGCGCCCGACCACTACTATCTGACGACCGTGATTACCTGAAGGAACACCCTCCATGTTTTACCTATGGATCAAAGCGCTGCATATCGTCAGCGTAGTCTGCTGGTTCGCCGGCCTGTTCTATCTGCCGCGGCTGTTCGTGTACCACGCCCAGAGCCAGGACAGCATCAGCCAGGAACGCTTCGTGACCATGGAGCGCAAGCTCTACCGCGGCATCATGAACCCGGCAATGATCGCCACCTATGTATTTGGCGCCTGGATGCTCTACCTCAACCCCGGCTGGCTGAGCCAGGGCTGGCTGCATGCCAAGCTGACCCTGGTAATCCTGCTCACCGGCTACCATCACGTGTGTGGCGCCCAGCGCAAACGCTTCGCCAGCGGCACCAACACACGCAGCCACGTCTATTATCGCTGGTTCAACGAAGTGCCCGTGCTCATCCTGCTGGGCATCGTGATTCTGGTGGTGGTCAAGCCGTTCTGACACAGCCACCTCAACTATCAGCAAGCCCAGCCGCGCTGCAAGGCCATTGGCCCCCGGGCCTTGTAGCAAAACGCAGCACCTGGCACGGGCAAGCTGTACACTAGGCGCCCTCTTCCGCCCCCAGGAGCCTTGCATGTCCCGTTACGCCATGATCACTGGTGCTTCCAGCGGCCTGGGCCTGGCCCTGGCGGAAGCGCTGGCACGGCGTGGACGCAACCTGATCCTGGTGGCACGCCAGCGCGAAACGCTGGAACCGGTCGCCCTCGAGCTGACCCAACGCTTTGGTGTAGAGGTACTGTTCCGCGCCTGCGACCTCAGCCAGCCGCTGCGCCTGTCAGGTTTCGTGCTGGAGCTGGAAGAAGGCGAGCGGCGCATCGACCTGCTGGTCAACTGTGCCGGTTTGCGCACCTACGGCCCATTCCTGGCCCATGAGTGGGCCGACGAGCAAGACCTGCTCGAGGTCAACGTGCTGGCCATGAGCCGGCTATGCCATGCAATCGGCAACCTGATGGCCGTGCAGGGTGGCGGGCAGATCCTCAACGTTGCAGGCCTGGCCGGGGTCGCACCTGGGCCATGGATGGCGGCCTATGCCGCCAGCAAAGCCTACGTGCTGAGCTTTTCCCAGGCACTGCGCGAGGAGCTCAAGCGCGCCGGCATCAAGGTCTCGGTACTGTGCCCCGGCCCGGTACGCTCTGCACGGCGGCGCATCCCCCGCCTGGATGGCAAGCCACGCTGCCTGAGCCCCGAGGAAGTGGCCCTGTACACGGTGCGGGCGCTGGACAAGAACCGCGCCCTGATCATGCCAGGGCGGCGCAACCGCTGGCTGGCCTTCGCCCCCCGTCTGCTGCCACGCTGGCTGGTACGCAAACTGGCCGGCGCCATTCACCGCCGCTATTGCCCGGCCGGCATGGAATAGCCACTGGGCGATTGGCGCCTGGCTGAGTACACTCGGCCCGACCTTCACCATGGAGCAGTGCTGTGGACGATCTATTCCTCAAAATCATCAACCGGGAAATTCCGGCGGATATCATCTACGAAGACGACCAGGTCCTGGCGTTCAAGGACATTGCTCCCGCGGCGCCGGTGCATTTCCTGGTCATCCCGAAAAAGCACATTCCTACCCTCAATCACCTCACAGAAGAGGACAAGGCCCTGGCAGGCCACATCCTGTTCACTGCCCAGCGCCTGGCAGTCGAACAAGGCTGCGAGGAAGGCTTCCGCGTGGTAATGAACTGCAACCCCAAAGGCGGCCAGACCGTCTACCACATCCACATGCACGTGCTTGGCCAGCGCCAGATGAACTGGCCGCCGGGCTGATCCACGGCAAGCGACCCCGCCGCTATTGCGGTAAACTGTCGGGCACATTCTTGCGGAGGTGCCCGATGGCTACCGAACGTCACTACTCGCCGCTCGACCGCTTGTTGCTGCAGGCCGATACCGCCATGCGCACCTTGCTGCCCTTCAGCGGCCAACCCGCCCGGCCGTCACCGGCCATCATCCAGCCAGACGCCAACCTGGACGAACAGCAAACCCGCCACATTGCCGGGCTGATGCGCATCAACCATACCGGTGAAGTCTGCGCCCAGGCCCTGTACCAAGGCCAGGCCCTGACGGCCAAGCTGCCCGAAGTGCGCAAGGCCATGGAACATGCCGCCGAGGAAGAAATCGACCACCTGGCGTGGTGCGAGCAACGCATTCGCCAGCTGAACAGCCACCCAAGCGTGCTCAACCCCCTGTTCTATGGCATGTCCTTCGGCATCGGCGCACTGGCCGGGCTGGTCAGCGACAAGGTCAGCCTGGGTTTCGTCGCCGCCACCGAGCACCAGGTATGCAAGCACCTGGACGAACACCTTGAGCAGTTGCCGCAAGAAGACGAAAAGTCCCGCGCCATTCTTGAGCAGATGCGCGTCGACGAAGAGCAGCACGCCGAGTCCGCCCTGGAAGCCGGTGGCTACCGTTTCCCTGCTCCTGTGCGCTTCGGTATGAGCTTGCTGGCCAAGGTCATGACCAAGAGCACCTACCGCATCTGAAGGCTGCCCCATGACGGACCGAATCGACGCCAAGGACCTGGCGCGTGCTGTGCAAGCCGGCGTTCTCCAGCCTGGCCAGGACCAGGCCCTGCTGGCGTTCCTGCGCCAGCAACCGCCAGCACGCGGTACCTTTCAGCTGGCCCATGTCGCCTTCTACTTCGGCGCCATGCTGATCATGGCCGCCATGGGCTGGTTGCTCACCGAGGCCTGGATGAGCATCGGCGACGCCGCACTGCTGGTCATCGCCAGCCTGTACATCGGGCTGATCACCTTGTTTGCCCTCAACTTGCAGCGGCGTGCGCAGCCCGTAGCCGCCGGGGTACTGGCCGCCGTCGCGGTCAGTATCGTGCCGCTGGCAGTGTTCGCCATCGAACGCTTGGCGGGTTGGTGGCCAATGGATGACACCCAGGCCAACTACCACCACTACTACACCTACGTGCAAGGCGGCTGGCTGGCGATGGAGGCGGCCACGGTAGTGGCCGGTTTGCTGATGCTGCGGTTGATCCCTTACCCGTTCATCGTCATGCCGATCGCCGTGGCCCTATGGTTCATGTCGATGGACCTGACTGAGTGGTTCTTCGGCTCGCCGTTCAGCTGGGCGCAGCGCCGTGAGGTTTCGCTGTGGTTCGGCCTGGGAATGCTGGTGGTGTTCCTGCTGGTGGACGGCCGTACACGCGAGGACTATGCCCGCTGGGGGTACCTGGCAGGGCTGGCGGCATTCTGGGGCGGGCTGACGCTACTGGACAGCGGCAGCGAGCTGGGCAAGGCGCTGTACTGCCTGATAAACATTGCGCTGATGGGCATGGCAGTGCTGCTGCGCCGGCCGGTGTTCATGGTGTTCGGCGCGCTGGGGGTTGCGGCCTACCTGGGCTACCTGGCGTATGAGGTATTCGCGCAATCGCTGCTGTTCCCGGTCGTGGTGACGCTGATCGGGCTGGGGGTCATCTGGCTGGGGCTGGTCTACCAGAAGCGCCGGGAGCGGTTGAGCCGCGCAATGCGCAGCGGCTTGCCAGCATGGCTTCGCTCTGCATTGCCGGCACTGCGCAACTGATGGTGTCGGGACCGCTTGGCGGCCCCAAAAAACCCGGCTTCAACCCAACTCTACAATCTCGTACCCGTGGGTAATCTCGACCCCGGCACGCTCGAGCATGATCGACGCAGAGCAGTACTTCTCTGCCGACAGCTCGACCGCGCGCTTGACCTGCGCTTCTTTCAGCCCGCGCCCCTTAACGACGAAGTTCATGTGGATCTTGGTGAACACTTTCGGGTCTTCACTGGCGCGCTCGGCTTCCAGAAACGCCTCGCAGCTCTCCACCGCCTGGCGCGACTTCTTCAGAATACTGACCACGTCAAAGCTGCTGCAGCCACCCAACCCCAACAGCAGCATCTCCATAGGGCGCACACCCAGGTTGCGGCCGCCGGCCTCGGGCGGGCCATCCATCACGACGACATGGCCGCTGCCCGATTCGCCGAGAAACATTGCCTCACCGGCCCACTGGATACGTGCCTTCATCTACCTGGACTCCTGATATTCGGAAAAGGGTGTCAGCTTAGACCTTGTGTGGCTGTGGGAAAAGTACGAGAGGACTCGGTTTAGTACCGAAACATCTTGTAGTGTCTGATAAGCTGGCGCCAAATGACTGGCGCCTGCCGCTGTCGATCTACAAAAATACCCAAGCCTCGTATCGAACAGGACTTCGTGATGGTTGCCTCTGCCCTACCCGCAAAGATCAAGAACATCGACAAGTTGCTGGTGCACTGCCAGCGCCGCCGCTTCACCGCAAAAAGCAACATCATCTGCGCTGGCGACCGGGCCGAAACACTGTCGTTCATCATCAAGGGGTCGGTCACCATCATCATCGAAGACGATGACGGTCATGAAATGATCATCGCCTACCTCAACCCGGGCGATTTCTTTGGCGAGCTGGGGCTGTTCGAGCCCGTTGAGGGTGAGCAGCAGCGCAGCGCCTGGGTACGGGCGAAGACGGAATGCGAAGTGGCCGAGATCAGTTACGAGAAATTTCGCGAAGTGGCGCGCCAGGACCCGGAAATTCTCTACGCCCTGGGCAGCCAGATGGCGCAACGCCTTCGTAATACCACACGCAAGGTCGGCGACCTGGCGTTCTTCGACGTAACCGGCCGCGTCGCCCGCTGCCTGCTGGAGCTGTGCAAGCAGCCCGACGCCATGACCCATCCGGATGGCATGCAGATCAAGATCACCCGCCAGGAAATCGGCCGCATCGTCGGTTGCTCGCGGGAAATGGTAGGCCGCGTGCTTAAAGACCTCGAAGAGCGCAGCCTGGTCCATGTCAAAGGCAAGACCATGGTGGTCTACGGTACCCGCTAATCCCTGGGCAGGTCGGCCAAGACCTTGGCGTAAGCTTGCGAGAGGCGCTGGAACCAGGGCACTGCGGGCGCCACTTCGTGCAAGGCAATGTGTGCGTCGGCGCGGCAACGCTGCTCAAGCGCGCAGCACTCGTTGAAACGGTTGACCGCCGCCACCATCGCCTCACGTTCGTTGTCCAGCAACAACGCGCCGTGCACCAGTACCACCGGGCGTTTGCCGCCCAGGCCCTGGCGCCAGCGCTGGGCGGTACCGACCAGCTTGCGGCCATTGAGGTTGACGTTGTAGCGGCCATCGCAAAAGGCGCCGTCGATTTCCCCCACCGACGCTACCCCGCCCCACTCGCGCAACACATCGCACAGTGGCAGGCACAGGCGCTCATAAGCGGTTTCGATGCGGCCATGGTCGCCTTCGCTGCGCGGCGCGGCATAGACCAGCGCCACGTTCACGGTGGCATGCGACTGCGGGACCGGCTCACCGCCGGTTTCACGCAGCAATACCGGCCAACCGGCGATCGCCAGTTCTGCGCAGGCTGTTTCGAAATTGGCTAGCCGGCTCATGCGCCGGGGCATCACCAAGGCATGGTCAGTGGGGCGCCAGAACAGCACACCACTCTCACGTTCGCCACGGCAAACGGCGGCCAGCAGGTCCTGTTCGGCGTGCAAGCCCTGCTCGACAGTCAGGGCCAGGGGTTGATCGCTCATCGCTCCACCATGGATGTTGTTTTCAAGGGCCTCTTGCCGGGCCCGTAAAAAAGCCGGCAATCACGCCGGCTTCATTGCAATCAGTCCAGTTGCTGAACAGTTTTCTTCACCTGGTCCGGGAAGAACAGCCGCTGTAGCTCCAGCCCAGGTTGTTCGGCGCGCATGAATGCCTCACCCACCAGGAACGAATAAACGTCGTTGATCGCCATCAGCTCGACATCGGCCCGGTTCAAGATACCGCTCTCGGTAATTGCCAGGCGATCACGCGGTATGCGCGGCAGCAGGTCGAGGGTGGTTTCCAGGCTGACTTCAAAGGTGTGCAGGTTGCGGTTGTTCACGCCCACCAGCGGTGTATCCAGGGTTTTCAGCGCACGCTCCAGCTCATCGCCATCGTGCACTTCTACCAGTACATCGAGGCCGACGTCCTTGGCGGTGGCGGCCAGTTCGGCCATCTTCACGTCATCCAGCGCCGACACGATCAGCAGCACGCAGTCCGCACCCAAGGCCCGCGCCTCGACGATCTGGTAGGGGTCGATCATGAAATCCTTGCGGATCACGGGCAGGGAAACCGCCGCACGAGCCTGCTGCAAGTACTCATCGGCACCCAGGAAGTAGTCCACATCGGTCAGCACCGACAGGCAGGTAGCACCGCCCTTCTCGTAGCTGACAGCGATTTCCGCCGGCATGAAGTCTTCACGGATCACGCCCTTGCTGGGCGAGGCCTTCTTGATTTCGGCAATCACCGCAGGCTGCTTGCGCTTGGCCTGCTCGATCAAGGCATTGGCAAAGCCCCGGGGAGCGTCAGCGGCCTTGGCCAGGCCCTCCAATTCGCGAATGCTGACCCGCGCGCTGCGCTCGGCCACTTCCTGGAACTTGCGGGCAATGATCTTTTCCAGCACCGTCGGCACGCTCATGCTTCGTTCTCCACCTTGAATACTGCAGTAAATGCACCCAGTTCCTGCAGCTTTTCCCAGGCCAGGCCGGTGTGCAGTACGTCATGGGCCAGTTCCACACCGGCTTTCAGGCTCATGGCATGGTCAGCGGCGTACAGCGCCGCACCGGCATTGAGCACGATCATCTCGGCAGCTTTCTGGCCGTTTTCAGTCTTGCGCCGGCCCAGTGCATCACGGATCAGTTCCAGTGACGCCTGCGGGCTCTCAACGGCCAGGCCATGCAGGCTCTGGCTTTTCATGCCGAGGTCTTCCGGCTCGACCCAGTATTCGGTGATCTCGTCGTTCTTCAGCTCGGCCACAAAAGTGGGGGCAGCCAGGCTGAACTCATCCAGGCCATCCTTCGAGTGCACCACCAGCACATGCTTGCTGCCCAGGCGCTGCAGCACCTCGGCCAACGGCCGGCACAGGGCCTGAGCGAACACGCCGACCACCTGGTGTTTCACCCCGGCCGGATTCGTAAGCGGGCCGAGCATGTTGAACAGGGTACGCATACCCAGCTCGCGGCGCGGGCCAGCGGCGTGCTTCATTGCCGAGTGATGGCTTTGCGCGAACATGAAGCCGATCCCCAGGCTGTCGATGCAGCGGCCCACTTGCGTTGGCGTCAGGTTCAGGTAGATGCCGGCAGCTTCCAGCAAGTCGGCACTGCCGCTCTTGCCCGACACCGCGCGGTTGCCATGCTTGGCCACTGGGCAGCCCGCCGCCGCCAGCACGAACGACGAAGCGGTGGAAACATTGAAGATGTTGGCACCGTCACCGCCGGTACCGACGATATCCACCACACCCTCCAGGCTCCGCAGCTCGACCTTGTCGGCCAGCTCGCGCATCACCGATACCGCGCCCACGATCTCGTCGATGCTCTCGCTTTTCATGCGCATGCCCATCAGGAAGGCGCCGATCTGCGCCTCGCTGCACTGGCCTGTCATGATCTGGCGCATCACATCGCGCATTTCTTCGGTCGAAAGGTCCAGCTGGCCAACGATACGGCTCAGCGCGCTTTTGATGTCCATATTCAATCCTTAGCGGCGGCCGCCGGTCTGCTTGAGGAAGTTGGCGAACAGCTCGTGGCCCTGCTCGGTGAGGATCGACTCAGGGTGGAACTGCACCCCTTCGATGTTCAGCGTTTTGTGTCGCAGGCCCATGATCTCGTCGACCGAACCATCTGCATGGGCCGTCCAGGCGGTCACTTCCAGGCAGTCAGGCAAGGTGTCGCGCTTGACCACCAGCGAGTGGTAGCGGGTCACCGTCAGCGGGTTGTTGAGGCCGGCAAACACGCCGAGGTCGCGGTGGAGTACCGGGCTGGTCTTGCCATGCATCACCTGGCGAGCCCGGACCACGTCACCGCCAAAGGCCTGGCCGATGGACTGGTGGCCCAGGCATACGCCGAGGATCGGCAGCTTGCCGGCGAAATGCAGGATGGCCTCGATGGACACGCCCGCCTCGCTCGGCGTGCACGGGCCAGGGGATACGACGATCCGCTCGGGGTTCAGGGCTTCGATCTGGGCAATGGTCAGTTCGTCATTGCGAACGACCTTGACCTCGGCACCCAGCTCGCCAAGGTACTGCACAACGTTGTAAGTAAATGAGTCGTAGTTGTCGATCATCAGTAACATGGTGTTAAACCTCTTGAACTTACTGACTTCAAATTCGAACCTCCCTCTGCCCGCCATAGCGGTGGCTGTGCCACTTGAGGGCGAGGAACAGGAAGGCAAACAGGGGCGGGCCGGACTGGCCGGCAGGGGATAAAGTCAGGCGCGCCAACGCCAACGGGCGTGGGCCTTGATTACGCGCATCAAGAGTTTGCTGACGATCAACACAGGGTAGGTCTCGCTCATACGTCACGGCACAGTAGCCTACCGGCGCGGCGGGCGCAATATGCCTGTAAACACGGGGAAACGAATGGACTTGGGAGCGAAGCCCCACGATTTGCTAATGTCGATCAGGTTGTTCTCATAAAAACAAAGAAAAGGATGTTCCGCGATGAGAAAAGCTCCACTTTTGCGCTTTGCCTTCGCTTCATTAGCCTTGGCCTGCAGCCAGGCCTTTGCCGCCCCCTCGCCCTATTCCACGCTGATCGTATTCGGCGACAGCCTGGCAGATGCCGGGCAGTTCCCCGACCTGACAGGTGGCACCTCCGGCGCACGCTTCACCAACCGTGAGGCCGATGGCAATTTTGCCCCGGTGTCGCCGATGATCCTCGGTGGCCGTTTGGGCATAGACCCCAATGCGCTGAACCCCTCCACCTCCGTCGGTGTACGCCCCGACGGCAACAACTGGGCGGTAGGGGGCTACACCACGCAACAGATTCTTGATTCGATCACCGAAACCTCCAGAACCGTCATTCCACCCGGCAACCCAGGCGCCGGGACGGTGTTGCGAGAGAAGCCTGGCTACCTGGCCAACGGGCTGCGCGCCGACCCCAATGCCCTGTACTACCTGACCGGCGGCGGCAACGACTTTCTGCAAGGCCTGGTCAACAGCCCGGCCGACGCAGTGGCGGCCGGCGCTCGGCTGGCCGCCAGCGCTCAGGCCCTGCAACAGGGCGGCGCACGCTACATCATGGTCTGGCTGCTACCCGACCTTGGCCAGACACCGAACTTCAGCGGCACGCCGCAACAGAACCCGCTGTCGTTGCTGTCCGGGGCGTTCAATCAATCGCTGCTGGGCCAGCTGAGGCAGATCGATGCCCAGGTCATCCCCCTGAACATCCCTGTGTTGCTGAGCGAGGCCTTGGCCAGCCCCAGCCAGTTCGGCCTGGCACCTGACCAGAACCTGGTCGGCACTTGCTACAGCGGGCAAGGCTGCGTGGGCAACCCGGTCCATGGCATCGACGGCACCACGCCAGACCCGACCCGGCTACTGTTCAACGATTCGGTGCACCCGACCATCGCCGGCCAGCAACTGATTGCCGACTACGCCTACTCGATCCTGTCCGCGCCCTGGGAACTGTCCCTGCTGCCGGAAATGGCCCACGCCAGCCTGCGTGCCCACCAGGATGAATTGCGCAGCCAATGGCAAACGCCATGGCAGGCGATCGGCCAGTGGCAAGCGTTTGTCAGCAGCGGCGCCCAGGACCTGGACTTCGACAGCCAGGGCAGCGCGGTCAGCGGCGATGGCCGGGGCTACAACCTGACCGTGGGTGGCAGCTACCGCCTGAACGATGCCTGGCGCCTGGGGCTGGCGGGCGGCGTCTACCGGCAGAAGCTGGAAGCAGGCACGCAAGACTCGGACTACAAGCTCGACAGCTACCTGGCCAGCGCCTTCGCCCAGTACCGGCAGGACCGCTGGTGGGCCGATGCAGCGCTGACAGCCGGGCACCTGGACTACAGCGACCTCAAGCGCACCTTTGCCCTGGGCGTGAACGAGCGTAGCGAAAAGGGCGACACCGACGGTGAAGCCTGGGCTATGTCCGCACGGCTGGGCTACAACCTGGCGGCCGACAGCAGCAACTGGCAACTGGCACCATTCATCAGCGCCGACTATGCGCGGGTCAAGGTGGACGGCTACGACGAGAAGAGCGGGCGCTCCACAGCCCTGGGTTTCGATGACCAGGAGCGCACGTCTCGCCGCCTGGGCGTGGGGCTGCTGGGCAGCGTGCAGGTGCTGCCCTCTACCCGGCTGTTCGCCGAGGTGGCGCAAGAGCATGAGTTCGAGGATGACCAGCAGGACGTGACCATGCACCTGACCAGCTTGCCGGCGAATGACTTCACCCTGACCGGGTATACGCCGCACAGCGACCTGACCCGGGCCAGCCTGGGGGTAAGCCATGAAGTGGTGGCGGGGGTGCATTTGCGCGGCAACTACAACTGGCGCAAGAGTGATGAGCTGACGCAGCAGGGGGTGAGTCTGGGGGTTAGCGTCGATTTCTAGCTGGCTGGGGCCGCTTTGCGGCCCTTTCGCGACACAAGGCCGCTCCTACAGGGAAGCGCAATCGCCGTGAATGCGATTCCTTGCAGGCGGCAGCCCAGAGGCTAGTGAATTATTTGGCGCAAGTCTGCTCAGCCAAGGCCACCGCACGGAACATCGCCCGGCGCTTGTTGATGGTTTCTTCCCACTCCAGCGCCGGCACCGAGTCGGCAACGATACCGCCACCTGCCTGCACATGCAGCTCGCCGTCCTTGATCACCGCCGTACGAATGGCAATGGCGGTATCCATGTTGCCATTCCAGGCGAAGTACCCCACGGCACCGCCGTATACACCACGCTTGACCGGCTCCAGTTCGTCGATGATCTCCATTGCTCGGATCTTCGGCGCCCCCGACAGGGTACCGGCCGGCAGGATCGCGCGCAGTGCATCCATCGCCGTCAGCCCTTCGCGCAAGTGGCCGGTGACGTTGGAGACAATGTGCATGACGTTGGAGTAGCGCTCGATCACCATCTTCTCGGTCAGGCGTACGCTGCCCGTGGAGGACACCCGGCCGACATCGTTGCGGCCCAGGTCGATCAGCATCAGGTGCTCCGCGATCTCTTTGTCGTCCGACAGCAGGTCGTCTTCCAGCGCACGGTCGGCCTCTTCGGTTGCGCCACGCGGGCGGGTACCGGCAATCGGGCGCACGGTGACCAGGTTGTCCTCGACCCGCACCAGCACTTCTGGCGAGCTGCCAACCACGTGGAAGTCGCCAAAATTGAAGAAGTACATGTAAGGCGTCGGGTTGAAGCAGCGCAAAGCGCGATAGAGGTCGATTGGCGCCGCCTTGAAGTCGATCGACATACGTTGTGACGGCACCACCTGCATGCAGTCGCCCGCCAGGATGTATTCCTTGATGCGGCCAACGGCGCTTTCATAGTCCTCACGGGTGTAGCTGGAGCGGAATGCCGGCTCGGCAGCCTGCGGGCCGCTCAGGTCCAGGCCTCGGCGTGGGGTAATAGGCTGGCGCAGGGTTTCCAGCAAGCCTTGCAGGCGCGCCTGGCCTTGCTCGAAAGCCTGATCTTGCGCAGGGTCTACCAGCACGATGGCGTGCATCTTGCCGGCCAGGTTGTCGAATACCACGACCGCGTCCGAGACCATCAGCAGAATGTCGGGCACACCCAGCGGGTCTGGGTTCGGGCTGGCCCCCAGGCGCTTTTCCACATAGCGCACGCAGTCGTAGCCAAAGTAACCGACCAGGCCACCATTGAAACGTGGCAGGCCGGGAATGTCGGCGACCTTGTAGCGCTCCTTGAACGTCTCGACAAAGGCCAGCGGGTCTTCGACATCGTGGCGTTCAACCTCGACACCGTCCTGCAGGATGCTGACGTGATAGCCGTGCACCCGCATCACCGTCCTCGAGGGCAGGCCGATCATCGAGTAACGGCCCCATTTCTCGCCGCCCTGCACCGATTCGAGCAGGTACGAGTTGGCCTGGTCGGCCAGCTTCAGGTAGATCGACAGCGGCGTATCGAAGTCGGCCAGGGTTTCGCAGGCCAGGGGAATGCGGTTATAGCCGGCAGCAGCCAGGCGCAGGAATTCTTCGTGGTTCATGAGTAGCCTCGTGGCAAGCAGCAATGGGTCAGGCAAACGGACGGGCCGGCACGTGCCGGCAGGCTGAAATCAGGCGCGCCAACGCCAACGGGCCAAGGCCTTGATGACTTTCATCCAGAATTTGCCAGTAACCGCCACGGTGGACTCTCTGTCTGCTGAGGCTTGAAGGTCCGCCAACGTTATCCCAGTGGCCGGGTCTGCGCAACCGGGCAGCAATGCACGCAAATCGTCGATCACCAGGCTTGGCGACTCGTCCTTGATGGGCCGGCCATGGTTGTAGCCGTAGGTCAGCCCCACGCACTGCACCCCGGCCGCCTTGGCCGCCTGCACGTCGCTGCGCGAGTCGCCGACAAACAGCGACTGTTGCGGGCTCACGCCCGCCATTTGCATGACGAACAGCAGCGCCGCCGGGTCGGGCTTTTTCTGTGGCAGGGTGTCACCGCCGATGATCCAGCGGAAATACCGGCCGATCTTCATCTGGTCCAGCAAGGGCGCGACGAAGCGCTCCGGTTTGTTGGTGATCAAGGCCATTTCCACGCCCTGCTTGTGCAGCCAGCGCAGGGTGTCCTTGACCCCGGGGTAAACCACGGTGAGCTCATGGCTTTCGGCGTAGGCCTCCATGAACAGCGCCAAGCCCTGTTCAGCCAGCGCATCGTCCACGGTTTCATGCTCGATGCCACCGGCCAGGGCGCGGCGCACAAGCACCTGGGCGCCATTGCCAACCCATTGGCGTACCGCCTCAAGGCCAGCAGGCGGGCGCCCCAGTTCGAGCAGCATGCGGTCCACGGCGGCGGCCAGGTCTGGCACGGAATCGATCAGGGTACCGTCCAGATCGAACATCACCAGCCTGGGGAGCGTCCCCGGAAACAGCTGCTCGAAGCCACTCATGGGCGAGCCTGGGCCAGTTCGGCGCGCATTTTGGCGATGACTTCCTGGTAGTCCGGGGCATTGAAGATCGCCGAGCCGGCCACGAACGTGTCGGCGCCAGCGGCAGCGATCTCGCGGATGTTGTTGACGTTGACGCCACCGTCGATTTCCAGGCGGATATCCCGGCCACTGGCGTCGATCAACGCACGCGCTTCACGCAGCTTGTCGAGTGTGCCAGGGATGAACTTCTGCCCGCCGAAACCCGGGTTGACGCTCATCAGCAGCACCATGTCGATCTTGTCCATGACGTACTTCAGGGCGTCCAGGCTGGTGGCCGGGTTGAACACCAGCCCGGCCTTGCAGCCGCCATCCTTGATCAGTTGCAGCGAACGGTCGATGTGCTGCGAAGCTTCCGGGTGGAAGGTGATGTAGGTGGCGCCGGCTTCGATGAAGTCGCCGATGATGCGATCGACCGGGCTGACCATCAGGTGCACATCGATCGGGGCGGTGACGCCATACTTGCGCAGGGCAGCGCACACCATCGGGCCGATGGTCAGGTTGGGAACGTAGTGGTTGTCCATGACATCGAAGTGGACGATGTCGGCACCCGCCGCCAGTACCTTGTCGACATCCTCGCCCAGGCGGGCGAAATCGGCAGAAAGAATGGAGGGGGCAATAGCGTAGGGCTGCATGGCGCACCTGTTGGCAGAATCACGGTGGCGCGCATTGTAACTCAGGGAAAGGGGTGAAGGCTGATTGGTATCAATGGGTGTCGACCAGTGACCAAACGCCTTGTAGTGCCTGTACGGGCCCTATCGCCGGCAAGCCGGCTCCCACATGGGATCTCCACAGGTTTCTGCATCGCATGACTCTTGTGCAGAACGCTGTGGGAGCCGGCTTGCCGGCGATAGGGCCCGTACAGCTACTGGAAAATCAGGCAGGCTGCTGGGTTCTCAGCTTCTCGCTACGCCCGCGCAGCCACTCCAGGGTCAGCAGCAAGATCACCGAAAACGCAATCAGCAACGTCGCCGCGGCAGCGATGGTCGGGCTCAGGTTCTCGCGAATACCGCTGAACATCTGCCGCGGCAGGGTCGCCTGTTCCGGGCCGGCGAGAAACAGGGTCACCACGACCTCATCGAACGACGTGGCAAAGGCGAACAGCGCCCCCGAAATCACCCCGGGGGCGATCAGCGGCAGGGTCACCCGGCGGAAGGTCAGCAGGGGCGAAGCGCCCAGGCTGGCTGCCGCGCGCACCAGGTTGTAGTTGAAGCCCTGCAAGGTTGCCGACACCGTGATGATGACGAACGGCACGCCCAGCACCGCATGCACCAGAATCAGCGAGGTGAAGCTGTTGCCCATGCCCAGCGGGGCAAAGAACAGGTAGCTGGCCACCCCAATGATCACCACCGGCACCACCATCGGCGAAATCACCAGTGCCATCACCAGCGACTTGCCGGGAAAGTCGCCGCGGGTCAGGCCGATGGCCGCCAACGTGCCGAACACCATGGCCAGCACCGTGGCCGCAGGGGCAACGATGATGCTGTTCTTCAGCGCCCGCATCCATTCGGCCGAGTTGAAGAAGTCCTGGTACCACTGCAGCGAGAAGCCCTGCAGCGGGTACACCAGGAAGCTGCCACTGTTGAACGACAAGGGCACGATCACCAGCACCGGCAAGATCAGGAACAGCAGGATCAGGCCGCAAAGAATGCGCAGGCTGTAGAACCACACCCGCTCCACGGGCGACATGTAAGGGCTCAGCATGACAAGGCTCCTCAGCTCAGGCGCAGGCGGCTGGCGCCGACCAGCCAGCTATAGATCAGGTACAGCAGCACGGTCGCCAGCAGCAACAGCCCGCCCAGTGCGGTGGCCATGCCCCAGTTGATGCTGGTGTTGGTATAGAAGGCCACGAAGTAGCTGACCATCTGGTCGTTCGGGCTACCCAGCAGTGCCGGGGTGATGTAGTAACCAATGGCCAGGATGAACACCAGCAGGCACCCGGCGCCGACACCGGCATAGGTCTGGGGGAAGTACACCCGCCAGAAACTGGCGAACGGGTGGCAACCCAGCGAAATCGCCGCGCGCATGTAGCTTGGCGAAATGCCTTTCATCACGCTGTACAGCGGCAGGATCATGAACGGCAGCAGAATGTGCACCATCGAGATGTACACGCCGGTGCGGTTGAACACCAGTTCCAGCGGCTGGTCGATGATGCCCATGGCCATCAGCGCACTGTTGATCAGCCCGCCCGACTGCAGCAGTACGATCCACGCTGCCACCCGCACCAGGATCGAGGTCCAGAACGGCAGCAACACCAGGATCATCAACAGGTTGCTCTGCCGGGTCGGCAGGTTGGCCAGCAGGTACGCCAGCGGGTAGGCCAGCACCAGGCAAATGGCGGTGATCACCACGCCCATCCACAGGGTGCGGGCAAAGATATCCAGGTAAATGGCCTGGTCCGGGGTCGCCTTGGCCAGTTCGCCAAGGTCATCGATACGGTGGTCCAGCGAAGCCAGCAGGTAGAACGGGGTCAGCGTGCTGGTGTTGCGGCGGATCGCCTGCCAGTAGGCCGGGTCGCCCCAACGTTCGTCCAGGGCCTGCAGGGCATCCTTGTAAGAGGCGGGCTCGGTCTTGAACGGCAATGCGCGCGCCGTCTTGGCCAGCAGGCTGCGGTAGCCGGCCAGTTCCATGTTCAGGCGTTTGGACAGGTCGCCCAGGGTCTGGTTCTTGCGTGACTCGGCCAGGTCCTGGCTCAGCGCCTTGTACACGTCCTCGCCAGGCAGGCTCTTGCCGTCCCACTGGCTGATGACGTCGACCGTGCGCGGCAGGCCACCGACCACCTCCGGGTTGCCGACGCTCTTGTACAGCAGCGCCGCGATCGGCACCAGGAACACCAGCAGAAGGAACAGCGCCAGCGGCGCGATCAGCGCTTGCGCCTTCCAGCGGTTGACCCGCTCGGCATGCTTGAGGCGCTGCTTCAGACTTTGACCTGCGCCTTCTTTGAGTGGCACTGCAATGGCCATGGCAAACTCCGCGATACGAACTGAAATTGGGGCCGCATAGCGGCCCCTTGCGCTGGTCGGTTACTTCTTCGCCGCCCAGGCGTTGAAGCGTTGCTCCAGCTGCTCGCTGTTGTCGGCCCAGAAGGCCACGTCGATCTGCACCTGGTTGGCAATGTTCTCAGGCGTGGTCGGCATGTCTTTCTTCACCTCGTCCGACAGCAGGCTCACTGCCTTGGAATTGGCCGGGCCGTAGGCGATGTTCTCGGAGTAGATCTTCTGCTGCTCAGGCTGCACGCTGAAAGCGATGAATTTCTTCGCCTGGTCGGCATCCTTGGCACCTTTCGGGATGGCCCAGGCATCGAAGTCATAGATGCCGCCATTCCACACCACCTTGAGGTTGCTTTCCTTCTGCACCGCCGCGATGCGGCCGTTATAGGCCGAGCTCATGACCACGTCACCCGAGGCCAGGTACTGAGGTGGCTGGGCACCCGCTTCCCACCACTGGATGCTTGGCTTGAGTTCGTCGAGCTTCTTGAAGGCGCGGTCCACGCCCTCTTTGGTACCCAGCACCTGGTAAACATCCTTGGGCGCCACGCCGTCGGCCATCAGGGCGAATTCCAGGGTGTACTTGGCGCCCTTGCGCAAGCCGCGCTTGCCAGGGAATTTCTTGGTGTCCCAGAAGTCGGCCCAGCTGGTCGGTGCGGTCTTGAGCTTGTCCGCGTTGTAGGCCAATACCGTGGACCAGACGAAGAAGCCCACGCCACAAGGCTGGATAGCGCCCGGCACGTAATCGGCTTCGTTGCCGAACAGGGCGGGGTCGAGCTCTTCGAACATGCCCTCGTCACAGCCGCGGGCCAGCTCTGGCGACTCTACCTCCACCAGGTTCCACGACACGCTCTTGGTATCGACCATGGCTTTGACCTTGGCCATTTCGCCGTTGTACTCGCCTGCGACGATCTTGCCATGCCCGGCCTTTTCCCACGGCTCGTAGAACGCCTTGACCTGGGCGGCCTTGTTGGCACCGCCGAACGAGACCACGGTGAGGTCTGCGGCCATGGCCTGGCCGGCGGTGAACAGCCCCAGGGCCAGGGCGGTCAGTTTCAACTGCTTGCGCATTCTTGTTCTCTCCACAGTACAGGGTTGGTGAAGCAATCCATCAATGGGCTTCGGCAATCGGATCGAGCGCGCGGGCGTGCTCCACCTCCCAGCCCAGCGGTACCACATCGCCCACGGCCAGGGCCGGGTCGAGCTCGGCAATGGGCTGTTTCACGAAGAAATCGCCCTTGCCGCAAACTTCCAGGCGCACCCGCACGTGGTCGCCCAGGTAGATGAATTCCGCCACCCGGCCCGAGAAGCGGTTCGCGCAGCTTTCACTGTGGCCGTTCAGGCGTACCCGCTCGGGGCGGATGGACAGGGTGACCGGTTCGCCGGCCTGGCCGACATTCACTGCCAGTGCCTCGATCCGCTCGCCGCGCGGCAGCTGCACCTGGCAGCGCTTGCCGTCGCTGGCCAGCAGCGTGCCGTTGAGGCGGTTGTTCTCGCCGATGAAATTGGCGACGAAGGTGTTGCAGGGTTCCTCGTACAGCGTGCGCGGGTCGGCGATCTGCTGGATCTCACCCTGGTGGAATACCGCCACCCGGTCAGACATGGTCAGCGCTTCGCCCTGATCGTGGGTCACGTACACCACGGTCACCCCCAGGCGCTGGTGAATGTGCTTGATCTCCATCTGCATGTGCTCACGCAGCTGTTTGTCCAGTGCCCCGAGCGGCTCGTCCATCAGCACCAACTGGGGCTCGAACACCAGCGCCCGGGCCAACGCCACGCGCTGTTGCTGGCCGCCAGAAAGCTGGCCGGGGTAGCGCTTGGCAAAGGCATCCAGTTGCACCATGTTCAGCACGCGCTTGACCCGTTCGCTGATATCGGTCTTGCTCAAATTGCGCACGGTCAGCGGGAAGGCCAGGTTTTCCGCAACCGTCATGTGCGGGAACAGCGCATAGTTCTGGAACACCATGCCGATATCACGCTTGTGCGGCGGAACATTGTTGATCGAGCGCCCGGCCAGGTGGATTTCCCCGGCGGTGGGGGTTTCGAACCCTGCCAGCATCATCAGGCTGGTGGTCTTGCCGGAGCCAGAAGGGCCAAGCAGGGTGAGGAATTCGCCCTTGCGGATATCCAGGTTAAGGTCTTTGACGATCAGCGACTCGCCGTCGTAGCTCTTCTGCACACCACGGAAGCTGACCAGCGTTTCGCTGGTTGCAGCGTTCGACTTCGCCTCGCTCATGCCTGCACCTTCTTGTTGGATGACTGCGTGGGCAAAGCGTAAAAGAGGCGCAAGCGCCGGAAAATCGGGGGTGCTGAGAGAATGCCATCATCCGGATGGAAGATTTGATGTAGGGATTGCCCTACAAGGATGGCGCGTTCAGAACAGCCTTGCCCCTGGGGGGCTGCCTTGTGTCGCGATGGTGCGCGCAGCGGCCCCAGAATTCCCGCTGCACCGCAGATACCGCCGGGGTCGCAATCAGACCAGCTTGTGCTCCATGGCGTACTTCACAAGCTCCGCCAGCGAGTTCACCTTCAGCTTCTGCATCAGCCGCGCCTTGTGTGTACTGATGGTCTTGCTCGACAGCGCCAGTTGCTGGGCAATGTCATTGACGTTGGCGCCCTGGGCCAGGCGCTCGAACACGGAAAACTCCCGCTCTGAGAGCAGGGTGTGCAACGGCCGCGACTCGGTCAGGCCCACTTCGAACACCATGCGGTCAGCCAACGCCGGGTCGATATAGCGTCCGCCAGCAGCCACCCGGCGAATCGCCGTCAGCAGTAGCGCCGGGTCGCTGTCCTTGGTGGCATAGCCCGCCGCACCGGCCTTCAGCGCCCGCGCGGCCATTTGCGCCTCGTCATGCATCGACAGCATCAGGATCGCCGGCGCGTCGAGCAGCGCGCGAATCCGCGGGATCGCCTCCAGCCCGCTCACGCCCGGCATCGAGATATCCAGCAGCACCACTTCGCACGGCGTATGCCGCAGGGTCTCGAGCAACTGCTCGCCATTCCCGGCCTCCCCCACCACCTGCATGTCCTTGGCCAGGCCAATCAACTGCTTGATGCCTTCACGGACAATGGTGTGGTCTTCGGCTACCAGCACTCGAATCACGTTTGCTCTCCTACTCCAACGGTATGGCCACGCTCAGGCTGGTGCCCTCGCCCGGCTGACTGTCCAGCACCATGCTGCCGCCCAACATCAGTACCCGCTCGCGTACGCCGACCAGGCCAAACGAGGTGGGCCGGGGCTGCTCACGGCAAAAGCCCTGGCCATCATCACTGACTGTCAGGCGTAACTGCCCGCCCTGATGAACCAGCTCGATTTCCACGCTGTGCGCCTGGGCATGGCGCATCACATTGGTCAACGCCTCCTGCAGAATGCGGAACAGCCCGGTGGCCTTGGCGTCACTCAATGCTGGCAGATTATCCGGTACCTGCACCAGGCAGGGGATTTGCGTACGGGCTTCGAAGCGCCTGGCCTGCCACTCGATGGCCGAGGCGATGCCCGCGTCGAGGATCGGCGGGCGCAGGGCAGTGGCCACATCACGCACCAACTGGAACAACTGGGCGATCAAGCGCTTCATGCTGGCCAGGCGCTCGTTGAGCCCCGGGTCGAGCTCGGCAAACGCCAGCTCGCACATCGACACTTCCAGCTTGAGCACGGTCAGCATCTGCCCCAGCTCATCATGCACTTCGCGGGCGATGCGGGCCTTCTCTTCCTCGCGCACGCTTTCCAGGTGGGCCGACAGCTCGCGCAGCTGCTCCTGTGACTTGGCCAGCGCCAGTTCGGCGCGCTTGCCCTGGGTGATATCCCACACCACGCCGTCCCATACCACCTGACCGTTGCCCAGGTGTCGGGTACTGGCCTTGATGTCGGCCCAGCGCTGTTCACCCTGGCGGGTGAGAATACGCCCCTGCCAGGACCAGTCCTGGTCGCTGGCCAGGGCCAGGTCCTGGACCCGGTGGTAATCGGCGCGGTCATCGGGGTGTACCAGGTTGCGCAGGCCCATTTGCGGGTGCTGGATCTCGCTGGGCGCATAACCGACCAGGGCCTCGCTGCCTTCACTGATATAGGGGAACTCCAGCTCGCCCTCGGCCGGGTCCCGCTCCAGGCGGAACACCAGCCCTGGCACGTTGCCGGCAATGCCCTTCAGCCGCGCCTCGCTTTCGCGTAAAGCCGCCAAGGCCCGGTGCCGTTCGGTAACGTCGGCCAGGTACACCACCAGGTACTCCGAGTCGCGAAAGCGCAAGAAGCTCAACGACAGCTCGACCGGCAGCAAGCTGTGGTCCGCGCGCTTGCACTGCGCCTCGAACTGGCCTACACCGCCAGCCCCGGCGCGGGCGCCTTTCCACAGCTCCAGCCAGCGGTCCATGCTCAGGCTCGGCTCGAAGTCGCTCAGCGGCCGCTCCAGAAGCTCGCCTTCGGCATAACCGAGCATGCGTTCAGCGGCGTGGTTGGCGTACCGGACATGGCTGTCCCAGTTGACCCACAGAATACCCACCGTACTCTGGTCAATCGCGAACTGGCTCAGGCGCAGGGCCTCTTCACGCACCTGGCGCTCCACCAGGCTTTCCCGCGCAGCCAGCAGGCTGCGCTCCAGCTGGCGCTGTTGCCGGCGTTGCCACACCAGGGTAGCCAGGGCGCACAGCAGCAGCAGGCCGAACAGCAACGCCAGGTTCTGCCAGAAACCGGGCGACTCGCTCAGGCGCGGGTACTTGGGCTGCAACCAGCGCTGGTGCAGTTGCTCCAGCTCCTTGGCAGGCAGGGCCTGCAAGCCTTGTTCGAGCACATCGGCCAACACCGGCCAGTCACGCCGCGAGCCAAACCGCAGCAACTGCGGCAGGCCAATATCGCCCACCACGGCCAGCTCACCGAACTCGCTCTCGCGTGACAGGCGGCTGAGTTGCGCCTCGTCCAGCACGGCGAAGCTGGCCTGGCCGCCCACCACCAGCTGCAAGGCCTCGCGCTCGCTGGGCACCCCCTGCAGGTTCAGGTTGCTGTAGTTACCGCGCAAGTACTCTGCCAGTTGGCTGGGCATGCGCACGGCCACGCGCTGCTCGCGGTCGAGCTTTTCCAGCTCCACCGCCATGGCCCCGGTGCGTGGCCCTACCACCAATTGCGGCACGCGCATGTACGGGTCGCTGAACAACCACAGGCGCAGGCTGGCCGGGGTTTGGGTAAGGCCGGGGGCGAAGTCGATTTCGCCGTTCTGCAGGGCATGCTCCAGGCTGGCCTGGTCACTGAAATGGCGCCAGGTCAGGTCCAGGCGCAGCACGTGTGCCAGGTTGCTGACCAATTCGACGTTGGCACCGTACAACTGCTGCAGGCGCCGGTCGAACTGAGCATAGGGTGCTTGCAGCACCAGGCCCACACGCAGGCTGCGGTGCGCGTCCAACCACTGCTGCTGGGCCGGCTCGAGCGCAACAGTGGCCGGCGCCTCGGGCCGGGCAAAGGCAATCAAGGGCAGCCACAAGCAGCCGATAACCAACAGGCGACGCACTCGCTTCATCTATACGCTCGTCTTGGCAAGGCGGCCATGCAGCATGGCCGTCACGGGCAAATACTATTAGGCTGCCGGTATCATTCTGGCCTTGGGTGACGCATGTCCACACTTTATCGCACGACGCTGGCAATGTGCTGCCTGGCTTCGCTCCTGCCACTCGGCGCCTTGGCCGCCGATGCCGAAACACCGCCGGCGGCCAATGCGGCACCGGCAGCCGAAACACCACGCCCGCCGCTGCTCGAGCGCAGCCAAGAGGATGCCCTGGCACTCGAGCGGCTGGTACCCAAGGCCGAGCAACAGACGCTACAGGCAGGTGCCGACAGTTTCCTGGCGTTGTGGAAGCCGGCCAACGACAGTGATCCGCAAGGTGCCGTGATCATCGTGCCGGGTGCCGGCGAAAACGCCGACTGGCCAAATGCCGTTGGCCCGCTGCGGCAAAAATTCCCTGATGTCGGCTGGCACAGCCTGAGCATCAGCCTGCCTGACCTGCTCGCCGACAGCCCGCAAGCCCGGGTAGAAGCCAAGCCCAAGGCCGCAATGGACCAAGCCCAGGGTGAGCGTGCACCGGTCAAGGATGTGCCAGCCGACGCCAATGCCAATGTCGCCCAGGCCACCGCCGCCGATGCCGACACCGCAGAAAGCACCGATGCCGAACTGGCCAGCGAACAGAGCGACCCGGCCGATGCCGAGCGGATTTTCGCCCGCCTGGACGCTGCCGTGGCGTTTGCCCAGCAGCGCAATGCCCGCAGCATCGTGCTGATCGGCCATGGCAGTGGTGCGTACTGGGCAGCCCGCTACCTGAGCGAAAAACAGCCACCGCAGGTGCACAAGCTGGTCATGGTGGCGGCGCAGACGCCGGCGCGCGTGGAGCATGACCTGGAAAGCCTGGCGCCGACGTTGAAGGTGCCCACCGCCGACATCTACTACGCCACCCGCAGTGCTGACCGCAGCGCCGCCGCGCTGCGCTTGCAGGCCAGCAAGCGGCAGAAAGACAGCCAGTACCGGCAGTTGTCGCTGATCGCCATGCCAGGCAACCAGGCCGCCGAGCAAGAGCAGTTGTTCCGCCGCGTGCGAGGCTGGATGAACCCGCAAGGGTAAGATTGCCCCCACAGGTAGGCCACAATATTCAGGCGTTGTGTATTACCTGTGGGAGACTCTATGGTTTCTGGCAATGGCATCAGGGTTGCCGGGTGCTTGCCGCAGCATCTTCAGCGCCTGTCAGATTGAGCGCCGCCCGCGCGGCGCATCGCGAGCTGCGCTCGCTCCTACGTTTGTTTCGGGCCAATTATGCCTGGGGGATTTGCGCGCGAACGCCTTGGCGCATGCCTCAATATCGCGTCGTATGAATCAGGCGGTCGCGCGCGCCCCTCACAGGCCTCACTGGCCCGAAACAAACGTAGGAGCGAGCGCAGCTCGCGATGCGCCGCGCGGGCGGCGCTCGATGTCTCAGGCGCTGCATATCTTCTGACAAACACCTGCCAGCCCTGCTGCGATCCCTGGGGCTGGCTTGCCGGCGATGAGCCCCTCAAAGGCCCCGCCGCTTGCGGATCATGGCATAGGCCTGGTGCAACTCCCGCGTGCGCTCGGTCGCTTCACGCACCTGTGCCTCGCTGGCGCCGGTGCCTGCCAGCTTGTCCGGGTGGTGCCGGCTGACCAGCCGGCGATACGCCTGCTTGACCTTGTCAGCTTCGGTGTCCGCCTCTACCGCCAGCAAGCGCAACGCCGCCGCATAGGTCATGGCCAACCCTTCCGGCCGGGCAGCCCTGCGCGGCTCGTATTCCACCGACATGGCCTGCACCTGGCGCCGGCTCAGGCCCAGCTTCTGCCCCCAGTCCAGCAGCAGCTCACGCTCCTTGTTGCCCATCTTGCCGTCGGCCCAGACCATGCGCCAACAGGCGCGCAAGGTGCCTTCGGCCGCATGCGGCTGTTCGCGAATCCGCCGCAAGTGGCCGCCTAGCCGGTCCTTGCCGGCCTTGCCACGGTTGAACGCCTTGATGGCGCGCAAGCGGGCCGGCTCCGCCAGGTCCAGCCGCGACATTTCCTGACGCGCCTGCTGGATATGCTGCTCGGCCACCCGGCCATCGCTCTTGGCCAGGCGCCCCAGCATCACGAACAGCAACTCATCGTCAGCCAGCGCCGGGCGCCCGCTGAGGCGGTCGCGCATGTCATCCCAGCCCTGCAGGCGCAAGCGGCGGTCGAGGGCCTGGCCGAGCAGCAGCCCCAACAGCGCCCCGGGGATATTGGCCACGGCAAAGCCCGCGCCAGCGCCAATCAGTGTGCCTGGCCACCACATGTCAGGCGCGCTCGCCGATCAGCCGCTCGGCCTCGGCCAGCCGCTCGAGCGTGCCGACGTCCACCCAATGCCCGCGGTAGTGCTCGCCCGTGACCCGGCCAGCCGCCATGGCCTGGCGCAACAACGGCGCCAATTTGAAGGCACCAGCCTGGCAACCCGCGAACAGCGCCGGGTGCAAGACCGAGATACCACTGAACGTCAGCGTACCCGGCGCGTCGTCGCCATCGACCACCTGCCCGTCCGCCAGGCGGAAGTCGCCACGGCCATGGTGGCCAGGGTTATCAACCAGCACCAGGTGCGCCAGGCCTTGCAGGGGGGCCTGCAGGCGGGTGAAGTCGTAGTCGGTCCAGACATCGCCGTTCACCAGCAGGAAGGGATCGTCGCCCAGCAAAGGCAGCGCCTTGAAGATGCCGCCGCCAGTTTCCAGCGGCTCACCCTCCGGCGAGTAGCAAATGCGCAGGCCGAAGCGGCCGCCATCGCCCAGGTGCTCTTCGATCTGCTGGCCGAGCCAGGCATGGTTGATCACCACTTCGCGGACACCCGCAGCCGCCAGCGCACGCAGGTGGTACTCGATCAGCGGCTGGCCGGCGACCGGAACCAACGGTTTGGGGGTATGCAGCGTCAGCGGGCGCATGCGTTCACCCTTCCCCGCCGCCAGGATCATTGCCTTCATGCACGCGCTCCGGCTTGCAGCTCGGCAATCAGCTCACCCAGCTCCGCCAATTCGGGCCGGCGACCGATCACTTCTTCTATATAGGCGAAGAAACGCGGCACGTCCCCTAGGTAGCGCGGCTTACCGTCGCGGTGGCAGATACGGGCAAAAATGCCGATCACCTTCAAATGGCGCTGCACGCCCATCAGGTCGCTGGCACGCTGGAACGCCTCGAACTCAGCATGAACCGGGATTCCGGCCGCCACTGCCCGCTCCCAATAGGCACGCAACCAGCCTTCGACGCGCGCCTGTGGCCAGCTGAGGAAGGCATCCTTGAACAGGCAGGTAATGTCGTAGGTGACCGGGCCGTACACCGCATCCTGGAAGTCCAGCACGCCAGGGTTCGGGGTGCTCTGCATCAGGTTGCGCGGCATGTAGTCGCGGTGCACCAGCACTTTCGGCTGGGCCAGGGCGCTGTCGATGAACAGTTGGCTGACGCGCTGCCAGGCAGCTTTCTGGCTATCGTTGAGGGCCAGGCCAAGCTCGCGCCCTACGTACCATTCGGGGAACAGTTCAACCTCGCGGCGCAGCAGGGCGTCGTCGTAGCTGGGCAACTGGGCGTCCATTGGCAGGCGCTGGAACTTCAGCAACGCCTCGATGGCGTCGGCGAACAGGCTGTCGGCATTGTCTTCATCAATGATGTCCAGGTATGTCTGGTGACCCAGGTCACCCAGCAGCAGGAACCCACGCTCCAGGTCCTGGGCGTGGATCTGCGGCACATTCACACCGGCGCTGGCCAGCAGGTGGTCGATGGCGACGAACGGTCGGCAGTTCTCCTGCGGCGGGGGCGCGTCCATGACCACGAAGCTGTGCCCAGCCCCCTGCCAGCGGAAGTAGCGGCGGAAGCTGGCATCGCTGCTGGCCGCGGTCAGGCGGCCTTCGGGCACCTCGCCCCAAGCCTTGCTGCGGAAAAGTTCATCGAGCTGCTCGGCGAGCCAGACCGTCAGCTGTTGCAGGCGTACATCGTGTTCAGGCATTACAAGGGTCTCCGACGGCCCTAGCCGTCAAGCGGGTCATGCTTTATTATCCAGCATCTTTTTCAGACCATCGAGAGGCGTGCGGCCCCACACGCGGGCAGATGGCACGCAGGAAGCCCGGACTAATAAGATGGCATTGAAATCCCCCGCGTTTCGTAGAAAGTTTCCGTTGCTGGTCACCGGCGGTCTGCTGGCCCTGCAACCTCTGGCCACATCGTACGTGGTGGCAGCCGAGCAGTTTGACTGCCAAGTGTCCGCCGCCGGCGGCTGGGACTGCAAGCCCAAGACCCCAGCCAGCAACCTGCCGCCACGCCCGGTGCACGAAGGTGCCGCCGTCAGCGGCGGCACCGAAGCCGCGAGCGAAGGCGAAACTGCGGACCGGCCGATGCTGGTCACCGAGGCCAAAGGCCGCGGCCTGAAGTCGCGCAGCGAAGACTACAGCCACCTCGACTGGGTGCCGCGTGAAAAGCTCACTGCCGCACAGCTGGCCGAAACCGGCCCGTACTGCGGTGGCGCCTACATCGAGCCGACTCGCCCAGGCATGGCCGACACCACGCCCAAGGACGAGTCGCCGACCTACATCAATGCCAAGGTGTCCAAGTACCAGCAGGAGCAGCAGATCGCTACCCTCGCCGGTGACGTGGTCATGCGCCAGGGCAGCATGCAGGCCGAAGCGGACGAGGCCAACCTGTACCAGGCCGAAAACCGTGGCGAGCTCAAAGGCAACGTCAAGATCCGTGACAACGGCTCGCTGGTAGTCGGTGACCAGGCACAGATTCAGCTCGACACGGGCGAAGCCCAGGTCGACAACGCCGAATACGTGATGCACAAGTCGCATATCCGCGGCAGCGCCCTGTACGCCAAGCGTGGCGAAAACGCCATCATCCGCCTCAAGGACGGTACGTACACCACCTGCGAACCGGGCAGCAACGCCTGGCAGCTGAAGGGCAACAACATCACCCTGAACCCGGCCACCGGCTTCGGCACCGCGACCAACGTCACCCTGCGGGTCAAGGATTTCCCGGTGTTCTACACACCGTACATCTACTTCCCGATCGACGATCGTCGCCAGTCCGGCTTCCTGCCACCTTCGTTCAGCAGCAGCAGCGACACCGGCTTCATGCTGGTCACGCCGTACTACTTCAACCTGGCGCCGAACTACGACGCCACGTTGTACCCGCGCTACATGACCAAGCGCGGCTTGCTGATGGAAGGCGAATTCCGCTACCTGACCAAGTCCAGCGAAGGCCAGTTCGGCGGCGCGTACCTGAACGACAAGAACGACGACCGCAAAGACCAGACGGACTACAAAGACCAGCGCTGGATGGTCAACTGGCAGCACAAGGGTGGCCTGGACGAACGCCTGATGACCGAGGTGGACTACACCGACATCAGCGACCCGTTCTACTTCCAGGACCTGGAGTCCGACCAGATCGGCGTAGAAAGCCGCGACGTGCTGAACCAGCAGGGCGCGCTGACCTACCGTGGCGACAGCTACACCGCGCGCCTGAACGTGCATGCCTACGAAATGGCGACCATTTCGCAGATCACGCCGTATGACCGCCTGCCGCAGCTGACCCTCAACGGTACCCTGCCATTCCAGCCAGGCGGCCTGAACCTGGGTTACGAGACCGAAGCGGTACGCTTCGAGCGTGACTTGAAGAACGACACCGTGTTCGACAAGGATGGCAACCTCGACCTCACAGCCGGGCCAGACGGTCGTCGCCTGGATCAGAACATTCAAGGCATCGAGCGAGCCAACGGCACGCGCCTGAATGTGGCGCCGTCCATCAGCTACCCGATGACGGCCAGCTACGGGTTCCTGACGCCCAAGCTGAAATATGCCTACACCCAGTACGACCTGGACCTCGACAGCAAAGGCAAGGCCGATGCAATCGCCCTGGAAGCTCGAAATCCAACCGCCTACGGCAGCTACGACAGCTCCGTAAGCCGCGATGTACCGATCTTCAGCGTCGACAGCGGCCTGTACTTTGACCGCAATACCTCGCTGTTTGGCAACAACTACCGTCAAACCCTCGAACCGCGCATGTTCTACCTGTACGTCCCGTACAAGGACCAGAAGGACATCCCGCTGTTCGATACTGGCGAAACCCTGTTCAGCTACGATTCGCTGTTCCGCGACAACCGCTTCAGCGGCACCGACCGCATCGGCGACGAGAACAAGCTGTCGCTGGGTGTCACCACCCGCTGGATCGAAGACAACGGCTTCGAGCGCCAGAACTTCAGCATCGGCCAGGCCTACTACTTCAAAGACCGCAAGGTACAGTTGCCGGGTATCGACTACCGCACCCGCAAAGACTCGCAGTCCGACGTGTCGCCATACGCCCTGGTGTACAACTACTACTTCAACCGCGACTGGCGCTTCAATTCGGACTTCAACTGGGACCCGGACAGCCACAGCACCCGCTCGGGCAGCGCGATGTTCCACTACCAGCCTGAAGACAACCCGAACAAGATCGTCAACCTCGGCTACCGCTACCGTAACGACACCATCGCCTACGACTCGACAACGGGTACCTGGAAGGTGGGCGGCGGTGACTATGGCACCCCAGGCGATCCGAACTACATCAAGGATTACTACAAGATCCAGCAGCACGATTTCTCGGTCATCTGGCCGATCGTGCCACAGTGGAGCGTGATTGCCCGCTGGCAGCATGACTACAACCGCAACCGCACCCTGGAAGCCATGGGTGGTTTCGAATACGACAACTGCTGCTGGAAGCTGCGTCTGGTCAACCGGTACTGGATCGACTACGACGATTTCAGCCAGGCCCTTCCGCAGAACGAAAAAGGCGACCACGGTGTCTTCCTTCAGATCGTCCTGAAAGGCCTCGGTGGTGTAGTTGGCAACAAGGTCGAATCTTTCCTCGACCAAGGCATTCAAGGTTACCGTGAACGTGAAGACCAAGCTTATTGATCGACTGCGCCCAGTGCTGCTGGGCGTTGCTTTGCTGAGTGGCGCGGTGCATGCCGCGGTACAGCCGCTTGATCGCGTGGTGGCCATCGTCGACAACGACGTGGTCATGCAAAGCCAGCTGGACCAGCGCGTGCATGAGGTTCAGCAAACCATCGCCAAGCGCGGCGGCAGCGTGCCGCCCGCCGGCGCCCTGGAACAGCAGGTACTGGAACGCCTGATCGTCGAAAACCTGCAACTGCAGATTGGCGAACGCTCCGGCATTCGCATCACCGACGAAGAACTGAACCAGGCCATCGGCACCATTGCCCAGCGCAACGGCATGTCGCTGGACCAGTTCCGCGCAGCGTTGGCCCATGACGGCCTGTCGTTCGACGACGCCCGCGACCAGGTCAAGCGCGAGATGATCATCAGCCGCGTGCGCCAACGCCGCGTGGCCGAGCGCATCCAGGTGTCGGAGCAGGAAGTGAAGAACTTCCTCAACTCCGACATGGGCAAGATGCAGATGTCGGAAGAGTACCGCCTGGCCAACATCCTGATCCCCACCCCGGAGGCGGCCAACTCGGCAGACATCCAGAAGGCTGCACGCCAGGTGGGCGAGGTGTACCAGCAGCTCAAGCAAGGCGCGGACTTCGGCCAACTGGCCATCGCCCGCTCCGCCAGCGAAAACGCCCTGGAAGGCGGCGAGATGGGTTGGCGTAAAGCGGCCCAGCTGCCACCAGACTTCGCCAAGATGCTCAGCAGCATGCCCGTGGGTGAAATCACCCAGCCGATCCGCATCCCCAACGGCTTCATCATCCTCAAGCTGGAAGAGAAGCGTGGTGGCAGCGAGAACGTGCTGCGCGACGAAGTGCACGTGCGCCACATCCTGATCAAGCCAAGCGAGATCCGCAGCGACGCGGCCACCGAGCAACTGGCCGAGCGCCTGTACGAACGCATCAAGAACGGCGAAGACTTCGCCGAACTGGCGAAAAGCTACTCGGAAGACCCGGGCTCAGCGCTCAACGGCGGTGACCTCAACTGGGTCGACCCGAACAGCCTGGTGCCGGAGTTCCGCGAGCAGATGGCCAACGCCCAGCAAGGCGTCGTGACCAAGCCGTTCAAAACCCAGTATGGCTGGCACGTGCTGGAAGTACTGGGCCGTCGGGCCACCGACAGCACCGAGCAGGCGCGTGAGCAACAGGCCCTGAACGTGCTGCGTAACCGCAAATACGACGAAGAGCTGCAAACCTGGCTGCGCCAGATCCGCGACGAAGCCTACGTTGAAATCAAGCTGCCTGGCGCCGACCAGGCCGCCCAGTGAAGCCCCTGCGCTTCGCCGTCACCCCCGGCGAGCCGGCCGGCATAGGTCCTGACCTGTGCCTGCTGCTCGCCGCAGACGCCCAGCCCCACCCCCTGATTGCCATCACCAGCCGTGACCTGCTCGCCGAGCGGGCCACCCAGCTGGGGCTGGCTGTCGACCTGTTGCCGGTTGCCCCGGGCCAATGGCCCGAGCAGCCAGCCCCAGCGGGCAGCCTGTATGTTTGGGATACCCCGCTGGCGGCCCCGGTAACAGCGGGCCAGCTCGACACGGCCAACGCCGCGTTCGTGCTGCAAACCCTGACCCGTGCTGGCCAGGGCTGCCTGGACGGGCAATTCGCCGGGATGATCACCGCCCCCGTGCACAAGGGTGTGATCAACGAGAGCGGCATCGCCTTTTCCGGGCACACCGAATTCCTCGCCGAACTGACCCAAACCGCACAAGTGGTGATGATGCTGGCGACCCGCGGCCTGCGCGTGGCCCTGGTTACCACCCACCTGCCGCTGCGGGACATCGCCGACGCCATCACTGCCGAGCGCGTCGAGCGGGTTACCCGCATCCTGCATGCAGACATGCGCGACAAGTTCGGCATCACCGCCCCACGCATCCTGGTGTGCGGCCTCAACCCGCATGCCGGTGAAGGCGGCCACCTGGGCCGCGAAGAAATCGACATCATCGAGCCGACCCTGGCCCGCCTGCGCGCCGAAGGCATGGACCTGCGCGGGCCGCTGCCGGCCGATACCCTGTTTACCCCCAAATATCTGGAGCACTGCGACGCGGTGCTGGCGATGTACCACGACCAAGGCCTGCCCGTACTCAAGTACAAGGGTTTTGGTGCGGCCGTGAACGTGACCTTGGGCCTGCCGATCATCCGTACCTCGGTTGACCACGGCACCGCTCTGGACCTGGCCGGCAGCGGCAAGGTCGACACCGGCAGCCTGCGCGTCGCGCTGGAAACCGCCTACCAGATGGCCGAGAACCGACCATGAACGAGCAATACCAACACCGGGCGCGCAAGCGCTTCGGCCAGAACTTCCTGCACGACGCCGGCATCATCGACCGTATCCTGCGCGCTATCCACGCCAAGCCTGGCGAACACCTGCTGGAAATCGGCCCGGGCCAGGGCGCCCTGACCGAGGGCCTGCTGGGCAGCGGCGCGCAACTGGACGTGGTCGAGCTGGACAAGGACCTGGTGCCGATCCTGCAGCACAAGTTCGCCGACCGCAGCAATTTCCGCCTGCACCAGGGCGACGCCCTGAAGTTCGACTTCAACCAGCTGGGCGTCCCGCCGCGCAGCCTCAAGGTGGTGGGTAACCTGCCCTATAACATCTCCACGCCGCTGATCTTCCACCTGCTCAGCCATGCCGGGCTGATCCGCGACATGCACTTCATGCTGCAGAAGGAAGTGGTCGAGCGCATGGCCGCCGGCCCTGGCGGTGGTGATTGGGGGCGGTTGTCGATCATGGTGCAGTACCACTGCCGCGTGGAACACCTGTTCAACGTTGGCCCTGGGGCGTTCAACCCGCCACCGAAAGTGGATTCGGCCATCGTGCGGCTGGTGCCGCACGAAGTGCTGCCTCACCCGGCCAAAGATGCACAACTGCTGGAGCGGGTGGTGCGTGACGCGTTCAACCAGCGCCGCAAAACACTGCGCAACACCATGAAGGGCCTGCTCGACAGCGCGGCCATCGAAGCTGCCGGCGTGGATGGCAGCCTGCGCCCGGAGCAGCTGGACCTGGCCGCCTTCGTGCGCCTGGCCGATCAGTTGGCCGATCAGCCCAAAGCCTGATTCAACCTGATCCGGCCTCTTCGCGGGCATGCCCGCTCCCACAGGTAAATCACCCCTCAAATGCGGTGGAATCCTGTGGGAGCGGGCGTGCCCGCGAAGAGGCCAGCCCAGGCAACACAAAACCCCCAGCCCTTCCACCGCTGGCCCTCCCCCCCGCCAATGGCCTAGACTGCATTATTGCGTCAGTTCGCCCAAGGCCCTTGCATGTCCGACCCCCGCTATCAAATCGACGTCAGCGTCGTGACCCGCTACCTCAAAGAGCAATCCGACCCGGAAAACAGTCGTTTCGCTTTCGCCTACACCATCACTGTGCAGAACAACGGCTCGCTGAAAGCCAAACTGCTGTCGCGCCACTGGCTGATCACCAACGGTGACGGCAAGGTCGAAGAAGTGCGCGGCGCCGGGGTGGTCGGCCAGCAGCCCAATATCGAGCCGGGCCAGAGCCACACCTACAGCAGTGGGGCTGTCATCAGCACCCGCGTAGGCACCATGCAGGGCAGCTACCAGATGTTTGCCGAAGACGGTAAACGTTTTGATGCCGAGATCGCCCCGTTTCGCCTGGCGGTGCCCGGGGCCCTGCACTGATGGCCACTTACGCCGTCGGCGACCTGCAGGGCTGCCTGCAGCCACTCAAATGCCTGCTCGAACGCGTACGCTTCGATCCCGCCGTGGACCGCCTGTGGCTGGTGGGCGACTTGGTCAACCGCGGCCCCGAGTCACTGCAAACGCTGCGCTTTCTGTACTCCATGCGCCAGTCCCTGGTCTGCGTGCTGGGCAACCACGACCTGCACCTGCTGGCCGCCTGGCACAACGTCGAGCGCCTGAAGAAAAGCGACACCTTGCGCGAGATCATCGAAGCGCCAGATGCGGATCAGTTGTTCGACTGGCTGCGCCAGCAAAAGCTGCTGCACTACGATGAGGCGCGGGGCGTTGCCATGGTTCATGCCGGCATCCCGCCGCAGTGGACGCTCGGGCAAGCCCTGAAGCTGGCTGACGAGGTGGAACAGGTGCTGCGCGATGACACTCGCCTGAAGTTGTACTTGGATGGCATGTACGGCAACGAGCCGAACAAGTGGAGCAAGAACCTCACCGGTATCGAGCGCCTGCGGGTCATCACCAACTACTTCACGCGCATGCGCTTCTGCACCGCAGAAGGCAAACTCGACCTCAAAAGCAAGGAAGGCCTGGGCACCGCGCCCAAAGGCTACAAACCCTGGTTTGCCCACAAGGACCGCCGCTCGCGGCACGTGAAGATCATCTTCGGCCACTGGGCCGCCCTTGAAGGGCGCGTCGACCAGCCTGACGTCATCGCCCTGGACACCGGCTGCGTGTGGGGCGGCGCCATGACCCTGTACAACCTCGACAGCGGCCAATACCACCGCTGCGACTGCGCCGCCGACGGCACCCTGCGCCAGCCGGCACAACCCACTACACTCAATGACCACACCTGAAGGAAGTAGTACCCATGAGCGAATTCAAGCGCATCCCTCCCGAACAGGCCTTGGAGCTTCGCAAGCAAGAAGGTGCGGTCGTGGTCGATATCCGTGACTCGCAAGCCTTTGCTGCCGGCCACATTACCGGCGCCCGGCATCTGGATAACCATTCGGTTGCCGAGTTCATCCGCAATGCCGACCTCGACGCCCCCACCCTGGTGGTCTGCTACCACGGCAACTCCAGCCAGAGCGCTGCCGCCTACCTGGTAGGCCAGGGCTTCTCGGACGTGTACAGCGTCGACGGTGGGTTTGAACTGTGGCGCACCACCTACCCGGCCGAGACAGCCCAAGGCGCTGCCGAATAAATATTTTCATTTTTACTGCAGCCCGCGCCCTGCGCGGGCTTGCGGCTTACCTGACGAACGGTCGTTCGTAACTTCTGCACTCCTCGCCCCTTGACCTTGCAGATAACCAACTACGCTTAAGCTCAGGCCATCCAAAAAAGGGGAGAGCCGGTACACCGGCGTGCGGGTCATCGGTAGCGTAACAGGGTGTTCTGGGGGGTATACAGCAACTGGCGAACCCGGTTGCTTGCCAGCATCAGCTGACTGATCCGGCGTCGTCTCCACGTATCGAGCGAGGTGACGTCATGAGTATTTTTAGCCACTTCCAACAACGTTTCGAGTCAACGCGCCAGGAAGAACTCTCGCTGCAGGAGTACCTCGAGCTGTGCAAAGAGGATCGCAGTGCCTACGCATCGGCGGCCGAACGGCTGTTGCTGGCCATCGGTGAGCCAGAGCTGATCGACACCTCTACCAACTCCAGGCTGTCGCGCATTTTTTCCAACAAGGTGATCCGCCGCTATCCAGCCTTTGCCGACTTCCATGGCATGGAAGAGTGCATCGACCAGATCGTGTCGTACTTCCGCCACGCCGCACAGGGCCTGGAAGAGAAGAAACAGATCCTCTACCTGCTGGGCCCGGTAGGTGGCGGCAAATCGTCGCTGGCGGAAAAACTCAAGCAGCTGATGGAGCGGGTACCGTTCTACGCCATCAAGGGCTCACCGGTGTTCGAATCGCCATTGGGCCTGTTCAACGCCACCGAAGACGGGGCCATTCTCGAGGAAGAGTTCGGCATCCCGCGGCGCTACCTCAACACCATCATGTCGCCCTGGGCAACCAAGCGGCTGCAGGAGTTCGGCGGCGATATTTCCAAATTCAAAGTGGTCAAGCTCTACCCTTCCATCCTCAACCAGATCGCCATCGCCAAGACCGAACCGGGCGATGAAAACAACCAGGACATCTCTGCCCTGGTCGGCAAGGTCGACATTCGCAAGCTCGAGGAATACCCACAGAACGACGCCGACGCCTACAGCTACTCGGGGGCACTGTGCCGGGCCAACCAGGGCCTGATGGAATTCGTGGAAATGTTCAAGGCGCCGATCAAGGTCCTGCACCCCTTGCTCACCGCCACCCAGGAAGGTAACTACAACAGTACCGAAGGCCTCGGGGCCATCCCGTACACCGGCATCCTGCTGGCCCACTCCAACGAATCGGAGTGGCACACCTTCCGTAACAACAAGAACAACGAAGCGTTCATCGACCGGATCTACATCGTCAAAGTGCCGTACTGCCTGCGCGTCAGCGACGAAATCAGGATCTACGACAAATTGCTGGTCAACAGTTCGCTGTCCAAGGCCCATTGCGCTCCGGACACGCTGAAAATGCTGGCGCAATTCACGGTGCTGTCGCGGCTCAAAGAGCCTGAAAACTCCAATATCTATTCGAAAATGCGCGTGTACGACGGTGAAAACCTCAAGGACACCGATCCGAAGGCCAAGTCGATCCAGGAATACCGCGACTCGGCCGGCGTCGACGAGGGCATGAATGGCCTGTCGACCCGCTTCGCCTTCAAGATCCTGTCCAAAGTGTTCAACTTCGACCCACACGAAATTGCCGCCAACCCCGTGCACCTGTTGTATGTGCTGGAGCAGCAGATCGAACAGGAACAGTTCCCTGCAGAAGTGCGCGAACGCTACCTGCGCTACCTGAAGGAGTACCTGGCACCGCGCTACATCGAGTTCATCGGCAAGGAAATCCAGACAGCGTACCTGGAGTCCTACAGCGAATACGGCCAGAACATCTTCGACCGCTATGTGCTGTACGCCGACTTCTGGATCCAGGACCAGGAATACCGCGACCCGGAAACCGGCGAGATCCTCAACCGCATCGCGCTCAACGAAGAGCTGGAGAAAATCGAGAAGCCGGCCGGCATCAGCAACCCGAAAGACTTCCGCAACGAGATCGTCAACTTCGTACTGCGCGCACGCGCCAACAACAACGGCAAGAACCCAAGCTGGCTGAGCTACGAAAAACTGCGGGTGGTGATCGAGAAGAAAATGTTCTCCAACACCGAAGACCTGCTGCCGGTCATCAGCTTCAATGCCAAAGCCAGCAAAGAGGACCAGAAGAAACACAACGACTTCGTCACCCGAATGGTGGAGCGTGGTTATACCGACAAGCAGGTGCGCCTGCTGTCGGAGTGGTACCTGCGGGTCAGGAAATCGCAATAAAGCGGCAAGCCGCCTAGTGCCAAGCTACAAGCTGCAAGCCACAAGCTGGCTGGCGCCGACGCATGCCAGGCGCCAGCATCTGCGGCAGCGATGGCTGCTCTTACTTGCAGCTTGAAGCTTACCGCTTGGCGTCCAGGGCTTGTGGCTTGCAGCTGCTCCAGCTACCGGAGGGACCATGAGCTACGTTATAGACCGCCGCCTGAACGGCAAGAACAAGAGCACGGTCAACCGCCAGCGCTTCCTGCGGCGGTACCGCGAACACATCAAGAAGGCCGTCGAAGAGGCGGTGAGCCGCCGCTCCATCATGGACATGGAACACGGCGAGCAGATCAGCATTCCCGGGCGTGATATCGACGAACCGGTGCTGCACCATGGCCGCGGGGGCAAACAGACCATCGTGCACCCCGGCAACAAGGAGTTCACTGCCGGTGAACACATACCCAGGCCGCAAGGCGGCGGCGGGGGTGGCGGCGGCCGTGGCAAGGCCGGCAACTCCGGCGAAGGCATGGACGAATTCGTCTTCCAGATCACCCAGGAAGAGTTCCTCGAATTCATGTTCGAAGACCTCGAATTGCCCAACCTGGTCAAACGCCACCTGACCGGTGCCGACACCTTCAAAACTGTGCGCGCCGGTATCGCCAACGAAGGCAACCCGTCGCGCATCAACATCGTGCGCACCCTGCGCTCGGCCCACGCCCGACGTATCGCCCTGACCGGCAGCAGCCGTGCCCTGCTGCGCGAAGCACAGAAAGAGCTGGCGCGCCTGCGCGCAGAGGAACCGGACAATTCCACCGATATCCAGGAAATCGAACAGGAAATCGAGCGCCTCAAGGCACGCATCAACCGCCTGCCGTTTCTCGACACCTTCGACCTCAAGTACAACCTGCTGGTCAAGCAACCCAACCCCAGTTCAAAGGCGGTGATGTTCTGCCTGATGGACGTGTCCGGTTCGATGACCCAGGCGACCAAAGACATCGCCAAGCGCTTCTTCATCCTGCTGTATCTGTTCCTCAAGCGTAATTACGACCGCATCGAAGTCGTGTTCATTCGCCACCACACCAGTGCCCGCGAAGTGGACGAGGAAGAATTTTTCTACTCGCGGGAAACCGGGGGCACCATCGTTTCCAGCGCACTCAAGCTAATGCAGGAGATCATGGCTGAACGCTACCCGGCCAGTGACTGGAACATCTATGCTGCCCAGGCGTCCGACGGCGACAACTGGAACGACGACTCGCCAATCTGTCGCGATATCCTGGCCAAGCAGATCATGCCGCACGTGCAGTACTACACTTACGTCGAAATCACCCCCCGTGAGCACCAGGCGCTGTGGTACGAATACGAACGCATCGGCGAGGCCTTCCCCGACACGTTTGCCCAACAGCAGCTGGTATCGGCCGGCGACATCTACCCGGTCTTCCGTGAACTCTTCCAGCGCAGGTTAGCCACATGACCGCCAGAGCACAGAGACGCCAACCCATTTCCACCGGGTCCGAATGGACGTTCGAACTGATCCAGACCTACGACCGGGAAATCAGCCGCCTGGCCGAGCGCTACGCCCTGGACACCTACCCCAACCAGATCGAGGTGATCACGGCCGAGCAGATGATGGACGCCTACGCTTCCGTCGGCATGCCGCTGGGCTATCACCACTGGTCCTACGGCAAGCAGTTCCTCAGCACGGAAAAGTCCTATAGCCGTGGCCAGATGGGCCTGGCCTACGAGATCGTGATCAACTCCGACCCCTGCATCGCTTACCTGATGGAAGAGAACACCATGTGCATGCAGGCACTGGTGATCGCCCATGCCTGCTATGGGCATAACAGCTTCTTTAAAGGCAACTACCTGTTCCGCACCTGGACGGATGCCAGCTCGATCATCGACTACCTGGTGTTCGCCAAGCAGTACATCGCGCAGTGCGAGGAACGCCACGGCATTGACGCCGTGGAAGACCTGATCGACTCCTGCCATGCCCTGATGAACTACGGCGTAGACCGCTACAAGCGGCCCTACCCTATTTCTGCCGAAGAGGAGCGGCGCCGGCAACAGGAGCGCGAGGAACACTTGCAGCGGCAGATCAACGACCTGTGGCGGACCATCCCGAAAAGCGCCGACAAGGGCAATGACCGCGATGAAGGGCGCTTCCCCGCCGAGCCGCAGGAAAACATCCTGTACTTCATCGAAAAGAACGCCCCGCTGCTGGAACCCTGGCAACGGGAAGTGGTGCGCATCGTGCGCAAGATAGCCCAGTATTTCTACCCGCAGCGCCAGACCCAGGTGATGAACGAAGGCTGGGCAACCTTCTGGCACTACACCCTGATGAACGACTTGTACGACGAGGGGCTGATAACCGAAGGCTTCATGATGGAGTTTCTGCAGTCGCATACCAGTGTGGTGTTCCAGCCTGGTTTCGACAGCCCGTACTACAGCGGCATCAACCCTTACGCGCTGGGCTTTGCGATGTACACCGACATCCGCCGCATGTGCGAGAACCCAACCGAAGAGGATCGCCACTGGTTCCCCGACATTGCCGGCAGTGATTGGCTTTCTACCATCAAGTTCGCCATGAGCAGCTTCAAGGACGAGAGTTTCATCCTGCAATACCTGTCGCCCAAGGTCATGCGCGACCTCAAGCTGTTCAGCATTCTCGATGATGACCAACGGGACGATCTGCTGGTACCGGCCATTCACGACGAGTCGGGTTACCGGCTCATTCGCGAGCAGCTGGCAGCCCAGTACAACCTGGGCAACCGTGAGCCGAACGTGCAGATCTGGAGTGTCGACCGCCGTGGGGACCGCTCCCTCACCCTGCGTCACCAGCAGCACAACCGCAAACCGCTTGGCGACTCGACCGACGAAGTCCTCAAGCACCTGCATCGGCTGTGGGGCTTCGATATCCACCTGGAGACCGTGCAAGGCGAGCAGGTGGTCAAGACCCACCACATGCCGCCACGCGGCGAGCACGGCGACGGTGGCGAATACGGCCGCATGGACCTGGCGGTGATTCACCATCTCTGAAGCCACGCCATGACTGCCGGCGGGTTATGCTGTCGGCAGTTATGGAGAGTTGCTCATGCACATTTACAAGGTTGGCGGTGCCGTACGTGACCGCCTGCTCGGCCGACCGGTCAGCGATATCGACTGGCTGGTGGTCGGTGCCAGCGTCGAGGAAATGCTGGCCAAGGGTTACCGCCCGGTCGGCGCCGACTTCCCGGTATTCCTGCACCCGAAAACCGGCGAGGAATACGCCCTGGCCCGTACCGAACGCAAAAGCGGGCGCGGCTACGGTGGCTTCACCTTCCATGCCAGCCCCGACGTAACTCTGGAAGAAGACCTGATCCGCCGCGACCTGACCATCAATGCCATGGCCGAGGATGAGGCCGGGCAGGTTCATGACCCTTACCAGGGCGCGCGGGATCTGGACCAACGCCTGTTACGCCACGTTTCCCCAGCGTTCGCTGAAGACCCCCTGCGTGTGCTGCGGGTGGCGCGCTTTGCTGCGCGCTATGCACCCTTGGGCTTTCGGGTGGCCGATGAAACCTTGGAGCTGATGCGCCAGATCAGTGCCTCGGGTGAATTGCAGGCATTGACTGCAGAACGCAGCTGGAAGGAGATCGAGCGCGCGCTGATGGAGGCGCAGCCGCAGGTGTTCTTCCAGGTCCTGCATGCGTGCGCCGCCCTCCGGGAACTGTTGCCTGAGCTTGATAGCGCCCCCCAAGCCCTGGCTGCGCTGGAACAAGCAGCTGCGCATCTCCAGCCCCTGCACGTGCGCTGGGCCTGCCTGTTGCACCAGTTGCCCCCCGCCTCGATCAAGACCGTCAACCAACGCCTCAAGGCGCCGCGGGAATGCCAGGAGCTGGCCCTGCTGACGGGGGAGTGCCTGGTGCAGGCTGATCAGGCGCTGCAGCTGCCTGCCATGTCACTGCTGGCGCTGTTGCAGAAGTTCGATGTGTACCGGCGCCCGCAGCGGTTTGAGGATTTCCTGGCTGCCTGCGAGATGGTGGCACTGGGGAATTGCAAAGCGGGTTATCCACAGGGCGAGTACTTGCGTGGCGCTGCGGCAGCGGCGCGGGCGGTGGATGTGAAGCCGCTTGTGCAGGCTGGGCTGACTGGCCAGGCACTGGGCGAAGCGCTCAAAGCGCAGCGGCTGAAAGCGCTTGAGGCTTACCGGCACTGCTAGTGCTACCGGCCCTTTCGCGACCAAAGCCGCTCCCATAGGTAGCGCGCCAACGTGAAGGCAACACAGCCCCTGTGGGAGCGGGCAAGCCCGCGAAGCAGGCGACGCGGTGCCTGGCACCGGCTTCGCCGGTGTTCGCGGGCATGCCCGCTCCCACAGGGGGCCTGCGCTGGCTTGGAGTTGCCGCCGGACTTGCAGGAGCAACTGTCTTTCTCAAAATTTGAAGCCTGCGCGATTCACCTGTGGGAGCGGGCAAGCCCGCGAAAAGGCCGGAACAGGCTTACGCCGGCGTCAACTGCAACCCACGCCACTCAAAGGCCACCGGGGCCAGCACCTGGTCGATCTGCGCGTCCTGCCACAACTGCGCCATGGTCTTGCCCGCCCCCGGATGCACCAGTTCCGGCGCCAGCAGCGACAGCGGCCATAACACGAAGGCGTTCTTCAAGATCTCTGCCCGGGGCAGTACCAGCCCATCGAAGTTGCCATGCAGGTCGTCATACATCAGCACGTCGATATCCAGCGGCAACCCTTTGCGGTCAGGCGCATAACGGCCATTGTCGGCCTCGATGAACTTCAGCCGGCGGTCCAGTTCGATCAACGGCAGCGCGGTTTGCCCGCTGACCACGAAATTGATGAATGGCCCGCTCTTGATCCCCACCGCCTGGCTTTCGAAAGCCGGAGAGCAGCGCATGTCGGTGAGAATTGCGGCCAACGCATCAAGCCCGGCACACAAATGCGCCTCACGGTCGACATTGCTGCCAAGGCCCAGGTAAACCGTGCTCAGAGACATCCGCGCTCGATCTCCACGCCAACACCGCCACGGGCCGCCGGCACCGCGCCAGGCTTGGTCAGCTTCAACCGCACCCACGGGATGTGGAACTCTTCCATCAAGGCAGCCACCAGGCGCTCGGCAAAAGTTTCCACCAGCTCGAAACGGGCCTGCTCGGCGAATGCCTGGATACGCGCCGAAACGCTGGCGTAATCCAGGGCCAGGTTCAGGTCGTCGCCGGCCGCCGCGGGGCGGTTGTCCCAGGCAAAGCTCAAGTCCAGGCGCAAGCACTGGCGAATATCCCGCTCCCAGTCATAGGCACCGATAACGGTATCGACTTCCAGGCCTTCGATGAACACTCTGTCCAAGCACTTCTCTCCACAGCACGACAAGGGCGACTGGCGCCGTTAGAATCAGGGCGTCCTCGCCCGGAATAGTTAGCATGTTTTGGTTACTGGCGTTGCTCGCCTACCTGCTCGGCTCGCTGTCCTTCGCCATTGTTCTCAGCCGCCTCTCAGGCAGCCCGGACCCGCGTTCCAGTGGTTCAGGCAATGCCGGCGCTACCAACATGCTACGCCTGGCAGGCCGTAAAATGGCGATCCTGACCCTGCTTGGCGACCTGTGCAAGGGCCTGCTGCCAGTATTGCTCGCCCGCCTCGCCGGGCTGGACCTGCAAGAACAGGCCTGGGTAGGCGTGTATGCAGTGCTGGGCCACCTGTTTCCAGTGTACTTCCACTTCCAGGGTGGCAAAGGCGTGGCGACGGCTGCCGGCATGCTCATGGGCCTGTATTTCCCCGCCGCGCTGCTGGCGGTTGGCGCCTGGCTGCTGATTTTCTACCTCACCCGTACCAGCTCGCTGGCCGCGCTGATCGCCACCCCGCTGACCTTGCCATTGCTGGCCTGGCGCGAGCCGCAAGCCCTGCTGCCGATCACGGTGCTCACCGCCTTGATCGTCTGGAGCCACCGCAGCAACCTGCGCGATCTGTTTGCCGGGCGCGAGCGCCACTTCTGAACCTTGCCGCCCACCGTTACAGCGGTGGCAATTGCTCCATCGGCCAGCGTGCCTGCACGCTGATCCCCAGGCCCTGCTGCTGCCCGGCCAGCAGCCGCTGGCAGCCGGCATAGGCGATCATCGCGCCGTTGTCGGTGCAGAACTGCGGCCGCGCGTAATATACGTTGCCCTTCATGCCAGCCAGCATCTCTTCCAGCGAGGCGCGCAAGGCCTTGTTGGCACTTACGCCCCCGGCGATGACCAGGCGCTTGAGGCCCGTCTGCTTGAGGGCCCGCTTGCACTTGATGGTCAAAGTCTCTACCACGGCCTGCTGGAATGCCAGCGACACGTCGCAACGGGTTTGCTCGCCGTCGTCGCCAGCATTCTTGCACTGCTGCCAGGTGTTCAGGGCGAACGTCTTCAGGCCACTGAAGCTGAATTCCAGGCCAGGGCGATCGGTCATCGGCCTGGGGAACACAAAGCGCCCCGGCACGCCCTGCTCGGCCAGGCGCGCGATTTCCGGGCCACCCGGGTAATTCAGGCCAATCAGCTTGGCGGTCTTGTCGAAAGCTTCGCCAGCGGCATCGTCCAGGCTCTCGCCCAGCAGCTCGTATCGGCCGATGCCATCCACCCGAACCAGCTGGGTATGGCCGCCGGACACCAACAAAGCGACGAACGGAAACTCGGGCGGGTTTTCTTCCAGCATGGGCGCCAGCAGGTGGCCTTCCATGTGGTGTACGCCAATTGCCGGAATGTCCCAGGCAAATGCCAGGGCCTGGGCGCACGACGCCCCCACCAGCAAGGCCCCGACCAGGCCAGGGCCGGCGGTATAGGCGATGGCGTCGATTTCGGTGGCGACACAGCCCGCCTCGTCCAGCACCTGGCGGATGAGGGGCAGCATGCGCTTGACGTGGTCACGCGAGGCAAGCTCGGGCACCACACCGCCAAACACGCGGTGCAGGTCGATCTGGCTGAACAGCGCGTCGGCCAACAAACCGCGTTCGCTGTCGTATAATGCGACGCCAGTTTCGTCGCAGGATGTTTCCAATCCCAGTACTAGCATGGGCTCGTCCCTTGTGGGGGCTGAATTCGAAGCCGCGCATGATAGTCCCCGTGCCGAGTGCCGACCAGCGGTTTTCGATCAGAGGCTTTGCATTCCGGCTTGCTAAGGGTTAACATCCGCAACCCTTGAAAACCGACGTTCTCCAGCACACCTTTGTTTTGCCAGGAGCACGTCTACCCCGGTAATGAATTAAGGTAGCCCTGGATGCCAGCCGTCAAAGTTAAAGAGAACGAACCCTTCGACGTAGCTCTGCGTCGTTTCAAGCGCTCCTGCGAAAAAGCCGGTGTACTGGCTGAAGTTCGTAGCCGCGAGTTTTACGAGAAACCGACCGCAGAGCGTAAGCGCAAAGCAGCTGCTGCTGTTAAGCGTCACGCCAAGAAAGTTCAGCGCGAACAGCGCCGCGCCGTTCGTCTGTACTAATACAGGCGTTCAACGCAAAGCTTCTGCCCTGCCCGGCTAACGCCGGGCGATGGCAGTGGTCGTTTTACACTTGGGCAGCCAGCCCAAGGCCCCGCACAAGCTTCACGCGAACTGCATACGGGCAACCTGCCTGAAACGTCAGAGCTGGTCTTCGCTGTTCCATGACCAGACGTGCACGTCAGACTGACGGGCCCCTAGTGGCCGGCGGCGAGCACACATTCCCTCGCACCATATCAAGCGGCACCCGCCCCATTCGGCGCGCGAGCGATTAGACTTGCCAGTTGCCAGATGACGAGACTGCCATGGCCGGGCTGATTCCCCAGAGCTTCATTGACGACCTGATCAACCGCCTCGACATCGTCGATGTGGTGAGTTCGCGCGTCCAGCTGAAAAAAACCGGCAAGAACTACTCCGCCTGCTGCCCGTTCCACAAGGAAAAAACCCCTTCCTTTACGGTCAGCCCCGACAAGCAGTTCTACTACTGCTTCGGCTGCGGCGCCGGTGGCAACGCCCTGGGCTTTGTCATGGACCACGACAACCTGGATTTCCCCCAGGCCGTCGAGGAGCTGGCCCGCGCCGCCGGCATGGAAGTACCCCGCGAACAAGGGCGCCGTGACAACAAGCCACGTCAGCCCACCGATTCGCCGCTATACCCACTGCTGGGTGCAGCCTCCGAATTCTACCGCCAGGCGTTGCGCAGCCACCCGACCCGCAAGGCGGCGGTGGACTACCTCAAAGGCCGCGGCCTGTCCGGGGAAATTGCCCGCGACTTCTGCCTGGGCTTCGCCCCGCCCGGCTGGGACAACCTGCTCAAGCACCTGGGCGCCGACGCCCTGCAGCAGAAGGTGATGATCGATGCCGGCCTGCTGATCGAGAACGCCGAAAGCGGCAAGCGCTACGATCGCTTCCGCGACCGGGTAATGTTCCCCATCCGTGACAGCCGCGGGCGCATCATCGCCTTTGGTGGCCGGGTGCTCGGCGACGACAAACCCAAGTACCTGAACTCCCCGGAAACCCCGGTATTCCACAAGGGCCAGGAACTGTACGGGTTGTACGAGGCGCGCAAGCACAACCGCAACCTCGACGAAATCATCGTTGTCGAGGGCTACATGGATGTCATCGCCCTCGCCCAGCAAGGCTTGCGCAATGCCGTGGCCACCCTTGGCACGGCCACCAGCGAAGAACACCTCAAGCGCCTGTTCCGCGTGGTGCCCAGCGTGCTGTTCTGCTTCGACGGCGACCAGGCCGGGCGCAAAGCGGCATGGCGCGCGCTGGAGTCGGCGCTGCCCAACCTGCAGGACGGCCGTCGGGCGCGCTTCCTGTTCCTGCCTGAAGGCGAAGACCCAGACAGCCTGGTACGCGCCGAAGGCACCGACGCCTTCATGGCCCGCATCAACCAGCACGCCCAGCCGCTGGCCGACTACTTCTTCGAGCAACTGGGCGTCGAAGCCGACCCGCGCTCGCTGGAAGGCAAGGCCCACATGGCGACCCTGGCCGCACCGTTGATCGAAAAGATTCCCGGCGCCAACCTGCGCCAGCTGATGCGCAACCGCCTGAAAGAAATCACCGGCCTCGACCCTCAACAGGTCGAGCAACTGGCCCAGCAGGCAGCCGCGCCCACCAGCATGCCGGACTACGACCCTGGCTACGATTACGACGCCATGGCCAGCTACACCCCCGACTATGGTGACATGCCGCAGTTCGAGCCGGCGCCGTTCCAGCAGGAGCAGGCCTGGAAGCCCAACAAGGGCGGCGGCAAGAAGCCGTGGGGCGACAAACCATGGGACAAGAACCGCAAGGGCGGGAAAAACTGGCAGCGCGATGAAGCGCCACCACGGGTGCCGGCGCCGGTCGAACCACCTACCCTGGCGGCCCTGCGTACCTTGCTGCACCACCCGCTGCTGGCGGGCAAGGTGGAAGATGCCAGCCACTTCGCCGACGAAGAGCACCTGTACAGCCAGCTGCTGGTAGCATTGATCGAAGCCGCACAGAAAAATCCTGGGCTAAGCTCAATGCAGCTGATTGCACGCTGGCATGGCACCGAACAGGGCCGCCTGCTGCGGGCCTTGGCAGAAAAGGAATGGCTGATCGTGGCCGACAACCTTGAACAACAGTTTTTCGACACCATTACTAGCTTGTCCGCCCGCCAACGCGAGCGCAGCCTGGAACAACTGCTCAGGAAATCACGTCAAAGCGAATTGACCAGCGAGGAAAAAACCCAGCTCCTCGCCTTGCTGAGCCGGAATGTTCCCGCACAAACGCCGACCTCATCTGGCGCGTGAGGCCCATGCTCGGGTATAATCCTCGGCTTGTTTTTTGCCCGCCAAGACCTTCAGTGGATAGGGTGTTATGTCCGGAAAAGCGCAACAGCAGTCTCGTATCAAAGAGTTGATCACCCGCGGTCGTGAGCAGGGCTACCTGACTTACGCGGAGGTCAACGACCACCTGCCTGAGGATATTTCAGATCCGGAACAGGTGGAAGACATCATCCGCATGATCAACGACATGGGGATCAACGTATTCGAGAGTGCTCCGGATGCGGATGCCCTTCTGTTGGCGGAAGCCGACACCGACGAAGCCGCGGCCGAAGAAGCCGCTGCTGCGTTGGCGGCAGTTGAAACCGATATCGGCCGCACGACCGACCCGGTGCGCATGTACATGCGCGAAATGGGTACGGTCGAGCTGCTGACCCGCGAAGGCGAGATCGAAATCGCCAAGCGTATCGAGGAAGGCATTCGTGAAGTCATGGGCGCCATCGCCCACTTCCCGGGCACTGTCGATTACATTCTCGGCGAATATGACCGTGTCACCGCGGAAGGTGGCCGCCTGTCCGATGTTCTCAGCGGTTACATCGACCCTGACGACAATATCGCAGCGCCCACCGACGAAGTGCCAGTCATCGGCGCCAAGGCCCCAGCGGCCAAGGAAGAGTCGGACGACGAAGACGAAGAAAGCGAAGGCAGTGACGACGAAGAAGAGACCGAAAGCGGTCCCGACCCCGTTGTCGCCGCACAGCGTTTCGGTGCGGTCAACGACCAGCTTCAGGTCACCAACAAGGTTCTGAAGAAACACGGTCGCAACCACAAGGAAAGCATCGAGGCCCTGCAGGGCCTGGCTGACCTGTTCATGCCGATCAAACTGGTACCGAAGCAGTTCGAGATACTGGTCGAGCGCGTGCGTGACGCCTTGAGCCGTCTGCGCCAGCAAGAACGCGCCATCATGCAACTGTGCGTGCGTGACGCCCGCATGCCGCGCGCCGACTTCCTGCGCCTGTTCCCCAGCAACGAAACCGACCAGACCTGGAGCGGTGACCTGGCCAAGCGCAACACCAAATGGGCAGCCGCCCTGGGTGAAAAGGACGCCGCCATCGTTGCTTGCCAGCAAAAGCTGATCGACCTTGAGACCGAAACCGGCCTGACCGTTGCCGAGATCAAGGAAATCAACCGTCGCATGTCGATCGGTGAAGCCAAGGCCCGCCGCGCCAAGAAAGAAATGGTCGAGGCAAACCTGCGTCTGGTTATCTCCATCGCCAAGAAGTACACCAACCGTGGCCTGCAGTTCCTCGACCTGATCCAGGAAGGCAACATCGGCTTGATGAAGGCGGTAGACAAGTTCGAATACCGTCGTGGTTACAAGTTCTCGACCTACGCCACCTGGTGGATTCGCCAGGCAATCACCCGTTCGATCGCTGACCAGGCTCGCACCATTCGTATTCCGGTGCACATGATCGAGACGATCAACAAGCTCAACCGTATTTCCCGGCAGATGCTGCAGGAAATGGGCCGCGAACCGACCCCGGAAGAGCTGGGTGAGCGCATGGAAATGCCTGAGGACAAGATCCGCAAGGTGTTGAAAATCGCCAAAGAGCCGATTTCCATGGAAACCCCGATCGGTGACGACGAAGACTCGCACCTGGGCGACTTCATCGAGGACTCGACCATGCAGTCCCCGATCGATGTAGCCACGGTCGAGAGCCTGAAAGAAGCCACCCGTGACGTGCTCTCGGGCCTGACCGCACGCGAAGCCAAAGTGCTGCGCATGCGTTTCGGTATCGACATGAACACCGACCATACTCTCGAAGAGGTGGGCAAGCAGTTTGACGTGACCCGTGAGCGGATCCGTCAGATCGAAGCCAAGGCGTTGCGCAAATTGCGCCACCCGACGCGCAGCGAGCACCTGCGCTCCTTCCTCGACGAGTGACGAACGAACCCCGGCCCAGGCCTAATGCCTGTTAGTTAAGCGTTACTGGGGCTGCTCTGCAGCCCTTCGCGGGCACGCCCGCTCCCACTCAAGAAATGCGCGATCCCCTGTGGGAGCGGGCGTGCCCGCGAAGGGTCGCAAAGCGACCCCAAATTTCTCAACTGACTCGCATTAAGCCCAGGCCGGGGTTTTTCTCAAGGCACTGTTGTATCTGACAAAAGGCCTCTTGTTCTTCCGCACACCAGCAGCAATGCCCGTCTACACTCGACTTCAGACCACCTGAAAGCGAGGCCGTCATGCCCCTGAAGCCGGCCATCCTGTTGCTGATCCTGATTGTCTGGAGCACAACGGCCGGCGCCCTTACCCTGACAGACGAGGAGCAAGCCTGGCTGGCTGCCCACCCGCAGCTGAGCCTGGGCGTAGATGCCTCCTGGCCGCCGTTCGAGTTTCGCGACCAGGAGGGCCGCTACCAGGGATTGGCCGCCGATTACATCGCCAAGATCCAGCAACGCCTGGGCGTGACACTGAAACCGGTCGAGCCCAGTAACTGGACCGAGGTATTGGCACAGGCACGCGAAAACCGAATCGACTTACTGCCCGGCATCATGTCGACGCCAGAACGCCAGGCATACCTGTCCTTCACCCGGCCATACCTGGACTTTCCCATCGTGATCCTCGCCCACAAGGGCGGCGCTCAACCGCGCGACCTGAAAGACCTGTATGGGCTGAAAATTGCCGTGGTCGAAAATTATGCGCCACATGAGTTGCTGCGCACCCACCACCCAGACCTCAACCTTGTGGCACTGCCTAACGTCAGCTCGGCGCTGCAGGCCCTGGCCACCGACCAGGTGGATGCTGTGGTCGGGGACTTGGCATCGAGTATCTGGAGCCTGCGCCAGCTGAAGCTCGATGGCCTGTATGTCAGCGGTGAAACACCCTATCGCTATCAACTGGCAATGGCCGTGCCGCGCAACAATCCAGTCCTGGTCGGCATTCTCGACAAAGTGATGGCCGACATGAGCAGCGGCGAAATCAGCGAGATCCAGCAGCGCTGGGTGGGCAATGTGGTCGATCAGCGGATGTTCTGGTCTGACTTGCTGGTGTACGGCCTGCCAACCGTGCTGTTCCTGATGGGCGTACTGGCCATTGTCATCCGCATCAACCGCCGGCTCAGCTCGGAAATTTCCCGCCGCATTGCCCTGGAGCAGGAGCTGCGCAGCAGCGAATACCACTACCGTGGGCTGGTCGAAAGCCTGTCAGCCATTGCCTGGGAAGCCGACGCCAATGACTATACCTACAGCTATGTGTCACCCCACGCCGAGGGCCTGCTCGGCTACCCGCTGACCGACTGGCTGAAACCGGGCTTCTGGCGCAGCATACTGCACCCGGAAGATGCCCTCTGGGCCCAGGCGTACTGCGACAGCGAAACCGCCGCCGGGCGCGACCACAGCCTCGATTACCGAGTCATCCGCGCCGACGGCCAAGCGCTTTGGGTACGCAACATCGTCAGCATGATCGAACATGGCCACCACCCCGTGATGCGCGGCCTGATGATCGACATCAGCGAAACCAAGCGCACCGAGGACGCCCTGCGGTTGTCCGAGCAAAAATTCGCCTCGGTGTTCCAGCAATGCCCCGACATCCTGCTTATCGCGCGCCACAGCGATGGCTGCCTGCTGGAGGTGAACGAGGCGTTCGAGGAACAGATCGGCCTGGCGCCGGACCAGGTGATCGGCCGTACCGCTACCGAGCTCAACCTGTGGGGCGTAGAAGGCAGCGGGCCACGGGTGCTGGAGCGCCTGCACCAAGGCGGTATCCGCAACCTGGAGATGACCTTCCGCCGCAGCAATGGCCAATTGTTTACCGGCCTGACCTCGGCGGAAACCTTTGAGCTCGACGGCACCCCCGCGTTGGTAGTGGCGGTACGCGACATCAGCCAGCTCAAGGAAACCCAGCAGCAACTGCAAACCTCTGAAGAAAAATTCGCCAAGGCCTTCCACGCCTCACCCGACGGGCTGCTGCTGTCGCGCCAGAGTGACGGCTTGCTGCTGGAGGTGAACGAAGGCTTCTGCCGCCTGACCGGCTACGATCTGAACCCGACCATCGACCAGACGTCGCTGGACCTTGGCATCTGGGTCGACCTCAACGAGCGCAAACGCCTGGTCGACCAGTTGAACCGCGACGGCTTCGTGCGTGATTTCACCTGCCACATTCGCCGCAGCGACGGGCAAATCCGCTTGTGCGAACTCTCGGCAAGGCCACTGCCGATTGCCGGGATCGACTGCATGCTGACCATCGCCCGCGACATTACCGAACGCCACCTCATGCAGGAAAAACTGCAACTGGCCGCCACGGTATTCGAGAACACTGCCGAGGGCGTACTGATTACCGACATCGACCAGCGCATCAGCGCGGTCAACCGTGCGTTCAGCGAAATTACCGGCTACAGCGAAATCGAAGCCCTCGGCCAAACCCCGCGCCTGCTCGCCTCCGGCCAGCACGACAGTGCCTTCTACGCCGCCATGTGGCACCAGTTGACCGCTGAAGGCCACTGGCAGGGCGAGATCTTCAACAAACGCAAGAGCGGGGAGCTTTACCCCAGCTGGCTGACCATCAGCGCTGTGCGCAACACCGAGCGCGAAATCACCCATTTCGTCGCGGTGTTCGCTGATATTTCCAGCCTCAAGCATGCCCAGGCCAAGCTCGACTACCAGGCCCACCACGACCCACTGACCGGCCTGCCCAACCGCGCCCTGTTCGAGAACCGCCTACAGGCTGCACTGGCCTGTGCGCAGGTGTCCAACCGCCAGGGTGCGGTGCTGTTCCTTGACCTTGACCGCTTCAAGCACATCAACGACAGCCTCGGCCACCCGGTCGGCGACCTGCTGCTCAAAGGTATCGCCCAGCGCCTGAAAGAGCAGGTACGTGACGTCGACACCGTGGCCCGCCTGGGCGGCGACGAGTTCATCATCCTGCTGCCCGGCCTGCACAAGCCCAGCGACGCCAGCTCCATCGCCAACAAATTGCTGGCTTGCTTCAACGCATCGTTCCAGGCTGGCGAACACGAGTTCTTCACCAGCGCCAGCATTGGCATCAGCCTGTACCCACAAGACGGCAGCGACGTCGCCACGCTGATCCGCAACGCCGATGCCGCCATGTACCGCTCCAAGGCCAAGGGCCGCAACCGCGTCGAAGCCTACACCCGCGACCTCACCGCCCAGGCCAGCGAACGCATTGCCCTGGAGCATGAACTGCGCCGCGCCGTGGAGCGCAATGAAATGAGCCTGTGCTTCCAGCCCAAGCTCAGCCTCAAGACCCAGAGCCTGGTCGGCGCCGAAGCGCTGATCCGCTGGAGCCACCCGACCTTCGGTGAGGTGCCGCCTGAGCACTTCATCCACCTGGCCGAAGAGAACGGCACCATCCTGCAGTTGGGTGACTGGGTACTGGAGCAGGCCTGCCGGCAGATGCATCGCTGGAAGCGGGACTATGAAGCGTTCGGCCCGCTTTCGATCAACCTGGCTGGCGCCCAATTGCGCCATCACGGCCTGGCCAAGCGCATCGAGCAATTACTCAAGACCTACGGCCTGAAGGCGGGCGACCTGCAGTTGGAAATTACCGAGAACTTCATCATGAGCCAGGCCGAAGAAGCCTTGGTCGTGCTCCACCAACTGAAGAAACTGGGCGTGCAGTTGGCCATTGACGACTTCGGCACGGGCTATTCATCGCTGAGTTACCTCAAGCGCCTGCCGCTGGATATCCTCAAGATCGACAAGTCGTTCATCCGCGGCCTGCCTGACGACCCCCACGATGCAGCCATCGCCCGGGCGATCATCGCGCTGGGCCGCAGCATGCAATTGACCATCATTGCCGAAGGGGTGGAAAACCAGGCCCAGCAGCGTTTCCTGGCAGCGGAAGGCTGCGAGCAGATCCAGGGCTACATCGTCAGCCTGCCACTGCCGCCAGAGGAATTCGCCGCTTCGTTCCTTCGCATAGCACTATCGGATCTTTCAGATGGCACAGCTGCGAAACCCTCGTTATAATCCGGCCACTTACTGAGGGCCTATAGCTCAGTCGGTTAGAGCAGAGGACTCATAATCCTTTGGTCCACGGTTCGAGTCCGTGTGGGCCCACCAGCTACTGAAAAGCCGCGCGAATGCGCGGCTTTTTCATGCCTGGCAATATGCTTCGGAGCGTGCTCTGGCCCCGGCGATATCTGCTTGATGCACAAATCCTGGGGGCGCTATGCACCCTTTCGCGACACAAGGCCGCTCCTACAGGGGCCGCGTCGGCAGCGGCTGGCCTTGCCCTGATTGGCATTGGCTGGCTAGGCTAGCGGGCCAACCGTAGAGACTCGCCATGTCGGATGCCCGCCTTATCACCCTGGATGAAATCGATCGCCAGCTGATCGCGCTGCTGCAGATCAACGCCCGTGAAAGCGTGGCCAACCTCGCGCGTCAGCTGGGTATCGCCCGTACCACGGTCAACTCACGCCTGGAGCGGCTGGAGAAGACCAAGGTCATTGCCGGTTACGGTGTGCGCCTTGGGCAAAGTGTGATTGGTGGCGGGCTGCAAGCGTATGTGGGGATCAAGGTGCAACCGCGCTCCGGCAAGGACGTGGTGCGGCGTTTGAGTGCGATGGGGCAAGTGCAGCAGTTGTGCGCGGTAAGTGGCGAATTCGACTACGTGGCTTGGCTGCGCACGGACTCACCCGAGCAACTGGACCAGTTGCTTGACCAGATCGGCAGTGTCGACGGGGTGGAAAAAACCACCACGTCGATCATCCTCAGCAGCAAGGTGGACCGCGGTCAGCCGCTGTGAGCGGGCTGGCGGTCAGGCTTCCTGACCGTCAAGCAGGCCATCGAGGATGGCCGACAGGCTTTCGGCAGAATGCTGCATCGACCAGACAATGTCACGGCTGCGCTCGGGCGCGTGGTGTTGCGCGTAGTCAGAGGCAATCTGGTTGAGGCCACGGGCTAGCAGGCAGGCGTGGACCAAGGCGTCGGCGGCGTCAATGCCGGGGCGGATGGCGAAGAGCGGCGGGTGGCTGGCTTCGCAGTTGCAGAAGGGCTTTTCGGCGGTGGGTTTGAGTTTTTCGGGTCGGTCAGAATCCGTCTGTTTCATGATGCAATTCCCAAATTGAGCCTTGAGGAAACTGCCTACCAACTCCTTCTCACGGGAAATAGGTGGCAGCCATGCACGGGGTGAGAACCGGCCAACTTGGAAATCCGGCCAGGCCAAAGCCTGCCCGCGCACGGCTGCCATGACACAAGCCTTGGTGCGAAGTTGAATGATGGGTTCTCACACCCAGTCGCCCTTAGAACGGCGACCCGGTGACGTTAACCCTGAGACATTTTCCGCGCAGCCAGACCGGGGCTATAGCGGGTGTAGGGTAATTCTTTATCTCAAGGCATGGGTGTAGGACGTATCTGATCACCCAGATCGCAAGTGCTACACAGCCCGTTGTAGGAGCGGCCTTGTGTCGCGAAAGGGGTGCGAAGCGCCCCCAGGATTTGTGCATACAGCAGATGTTGCTGGGGCCGCTTTGCGGCCCTTTCGCGACACAAGGCCGCTCCTACAACGGGCCATTGTTCGTCATAATGTATTTTTTGAAATAGATTTCGACTCAGAAAACGACATTAAGACAACACTCTGCATCTTAATTACGAACCCCGCTGTCCCTAAAATGACCACCAGGCATCTCCTATACTCAGGCTCTGCTCACCGCGCAGCCCCTCTGGCAAGGTCACTTCATGAACAAGAAAAACCGCCACCCCGCCGACGGCAAGAAGCCGATCACCATCTTTGGCCCGGACTTTCCCTTCGCTTTCGACGACTGGCTTGAACACCCGGCAGGCCTTGGCAGTATCCCGGCTGAACGCCACGGTGAAGAGGTGGCCATCGTAGGTGCGGGCATCGCCGGCCTGGTGGCGGCGTACGAACTGATGAAGCTGGGCCTCAAGCCGGTGGTCTACGAGGCCTCCAAGCTTGGCGGCCGGCTGCGCTCGCAAGCCTTCAACGGCACCGACGGGATCGTGGCCGAACTCGGCGGCATGCGCTTCCCGGTGTCGTCCACTGCCTTCTACCACTATGTGGACAAGCTAGGCCTGGAAACCAAGCCTTTCCCCAACCCGCTGACCCCGGCGTCGGGCAGTACGGTGATCGACCTGGAGGGCCAGACCTACTACGCCGAGAAGGCTGCCGACCTGCCGCAACTGTTCCATGAAGTGGCCGACGCCTGGGCCGATGCGCTGGAAAGCGGTGCCCAGTTCTCCGACATTCAGCAAGCCATCCGCGACCGTGATGTCACCCGCCTGAAGGCGCTGTGGAACAAGCTGGTACCGCTGTGGGACGACCGCACCTTCTATGACTTCGTCGCCACCTCGCGCTCGTTCGCCAAGCTGAGCTTCCAGCACCGCGAGGTGTTCGGCCAGGTCGGCTTCGGCACGGGCGGGTGGGACTCGGACTTCCCCAACTCGATGCTGGAAATTTTCCGCGTGGTCATGACCAACTGCGACGACCATCAGCACCTGGTAGTCGGCGGCGTTGAGCAGGTGCCACAAGGTATCTGGCGCCATGTACCGGAGCGCTGCGTGCACTGGCCACAGGGCACCAGCCTTAGCGCGCTGCATGGCGGCGCGCCGCGTACCGGTGTAAAACGTATCGCCCGCGCAGCCGACGGGCGCCTGGCGGTTACCGACAACTGGGGTGACACCCGCCACTACAGTGCAGTGCTCACCACCTGCCAGACCTGGCTGCTGACCACGCAGATCGACTGCGAGGAATCGCTGTTCTCGCAAAAAATGTGGATGGCCCTGGACCGGACCCGCTACATGCAGTCCTCGAAGACCTTCGTCATGGTCGACCGGCCGTTCTGGAAGGACAAAGACCCGCAAACCGGCCGCGACCTGATGAGCATGACCCTCACCGACCGCCTCACCCGCGGCACATACCTGTTCGATAACGGTGACCACAAACCGGGGGTCATCTGCCTGTCCTACGCGTGGATGAGCGATGCGCTGAAGATGCTGCCGCACCCGGTGGAAAAGCGCGTGCAACTGGCCCTGGATGCGCTGAAAAAGATCTACCCGAAAACCGACATTGCCGGGCACATCATCGGCGACCCGATCACCGTGTCCTGGGAAGCCGACCCGTACTTCCTCGGCGCCTTCAAGGGTGCATTGCCGGGCCACTACCGCTACAACCAGCGCATGTACGCCCACTTCATGCAGCAGGACATGCCCGCCGAACAGCGCGGCATGTTCATCGCCGGGGACGACGTGTCGTGGACACCTGCCTGGGTCGAGGGCGCGGTGCAAACTTCACTGAATGCGGTGTGGGGTATCATGAACCACTTCGGTGGCCGTACCCACCCCGACAACCCAGGCCCTGGCGACGTGTTCGACGAGATCGGCCCGATCGCCCTGGCCGACTGACACGCAGGAGGCAACATGCGCATTGCTCTGTTCCAGGGCCATCCCCAGCCGCTGGATGTACCCGGCAACCTGCAACGGCTGCGCCAGCAGGCGCAGCTGGCAGTTGAACGTGGCGCGCAGTTGCTGGTGTGCCCGGAAATGTTCCTCAGCGGCTACAACATCGGCCTGGCTCAGGTGGAGCACCTGGCCGAGGCGGCCGATGGTCCAGCAGCCATGGCGGTGGTGGAAATCGCCCAGGCGTACCGCATCGCCATTGTCTACGGCTACCCGGAGCGCGGCGAGGACGGGGCGATCTACAACAGCGTGCAGTTGATCGACGCCCATGGGCGCAGCCTGGGCAACTACCGCAAGACCCACTTGTTCGGCGAACTGGACCGTTCGATGTTCAGCCCCGGCCCCGATCACTTCCCGGTGGTACAGCTGGAGGGCTGGAAGGTCGGCCTGCTGATCTGCTACGACATCGAGTTCCCGGAGAACGCCCGGCGCCTGGCACTGGACGGCGCCGAGCTGATTCTGGTGCCAACGGCGAACATGGCGCCCTACGATTTCACCTGCCAGGTGACCGTGCGGGCGCGGGCGCAGGAGAACCAGTGTTATCTGGTGTATGCCAACTACTGCGGGGCAGAAGGGCAGATTCAGTATTGCGGGCAAAGCAGCATCATCGGCCCGGACGGCAGCCTGCTGGCGATGGCCGGGCACGATGAATGCCTGTTGCTGGCCGAACTTGAGCATGAGCGGGTGGTGCAGGGGCGCGCGGCCTTCCCCTACCTGAGCGATCTGCGCCAGGAGCTGCACCTGCGTCAAGGCTGACGGGGGCCGCTTTCACATCGACCGCGTGAATCTAAAGCCCTGTGCAGTACCTGTGGGAGCGGGCTCGCCCGCGAAGGGGTCGGGCCTGGAAACAAATGGGTTAGCATGGAAACCGAGCAACCGGAGCCCCCCATGCCTGACGCCACCCGCCACCTGACCCTCGCCAACGGCCTGCAGCTGACCCTGCGCCACGCCCCGCGCCTGAAGCGCTCGGCGGCCGCACTGCGGGTGCACGCGGGCAGCCACGATGCCCCCGCCAAATGGCCCGGCCTGGCGCACTTTCTCGAACACCTGTTCTTTCTCGGTACCTCCCGCTTTGCGCTGAACGATGGCTTGATGCGCTACGTGCAAACCCTCGGCGGCCAAGTCAACGCCAGCACCCGCGAACGTACTACCGACTTTTTCTTCGAAGTGCCACCCAGTGCTTTGGCCGGCGGCCTTGAGCGCCTGTGCCAGATGCTTGCCGAACCCGACCTGGGCAGCGAGCGCCAGCGCCGCGAACGCGAGGTGATTCACGCCGAGTTCATCGCCTGGGCCCGCAACCCGCAGGCCCAGCAGCAGTTCGCCTTGCTGCAAGCGGCCGGGCCTGGCCATCCGCTGGGCGCATTCCATGCCGGCAACCGTTACACCCTGGCCCTGCAGGATCCGCGCTTCCAGCAAGCGCTCGGCGGTTTTCACCGGCGCTTTTACCAGGGCGGGCAGATCACCTTGAGCCTGTGCGGCCCACAACCGCTGGCTGAACTGGAGCGAATCGGCCGCCAACATGCCGGGCTTTTCGCTGTGGGGCAGCCTGTGGCTAAGGCGCAGCCACCCTGCCTGTCGGCAACGGCCGACCCGCTGGTGTTCACGCACCAGCAACTCCCAAACGGCGCCGAGCAAGCGCTGGAGCTGCTGACCACCGGCCTTGAAGACAGCCGCCCCGGGAGCTGGCTGGGCACCCTGCGTGAGCGTGGCTGGCTGCACAGTTTCAAAGCTGAAACACTGTATGCATTCGCCGGTCAGTTGCTGTGGCACCTCGACCTCAAGCTCAGTGCCAACGCCTGCCCGGACGAAGCCCGCGACCTGCTGCACGGCTGGTTCAGTTTCATGCGCCAAGCCGACCGCCGTTCGCTGAACCAGCAGTTCGGTGTGTTGCAGCGCAGCCGCGCGCACAGTGCAAGCGCACTGGAGCTGGCCCGCCGGGACAGCGCAGGCCGGCCGTTCGCCCAACTGGATGCCCAAGGCCTGCACGCGCTGGATGCGCTGCTTGCTGATTTGCCCTGCGCCGAGTGCGGCCATTGGCAATTGCCGCCAGCCGACCCGTTGCTCAGTGCCGAACTGCCCAATGCCAACCCTCAGCCGCTGCCGGCGGCGCTGACCATCAGTGGCCAGCTCCCGGCCTCGCGCCAGTACGCGGCGCTGTACCTGCGCTGGCAGGTGCCTTCGCCCTTGCGCCAGCCGCTGAAACGGGTGCTCGAGCAGGCCCTGGCGCCGTTGCAGGAACGCTGTGAACGCGCCTCGGTGCAACTGCAATTCACCAGTGCCGGCGCTTACTGGCAGTTGCGCTGCGCCGGGCTGCCAGCAGCGGTGCTGCGCACAACGCACCAGGCCTTGGGGTTGCTGCGCGAACCGCCTGTCAACTGCTGGCAAGCCAGCCCCGCGCAGCTTCCGGCATTGATACCCATCCGCCTGTTGCTGCAGCAACTGCCGGATGCGGTAGCCGGTGGCCTGCCTGAAACAACGCCGGATTGCTCGCTGGGGCAGCAGCACCTCGCAAGCCTATGGCAGCAATCGCAGTGGCAAGGCTTGGCCACGGGTTTCGACGCCCGGGCGCTGGGCGCACTGGGTGTTGCCGTGCAGCAGTGCCCCGGCCAAGGCGCGCGGCCTACGCCGGCACCCAGCTGGGCCAGCAAGCGCTGGTACCACGTTAGCGCACCAGGCAGTGAACACGCCCTGCTGCTGTTCTGCCCACTGGCTGCGGCAGACGAAGCCCGCGGCCGCCTGCTCGCCCAATTACTGCAAGGCCCGGTCTACCAAAGGCTGCGAGTGGAACTGCAACTGGGCTACGCGGTATTCAGTGCCTTTCGCCAGATCGAGGGCGTGGGTGGCCTGTTGTTCGGTGTGCAGTCTCCGCACACCGGCCAGGTTCAGGTCCTTGACCACCTGACGGCCCTGCTGCGCCAGGGCGTTACCCTTGACGCCGAGGTTCGCCAGGCCTTGGCCGACCAATTTGCCGAGCCGGCCATGGCCAACGCGGAGGTCGCCGAGTGGGCATGGCAGACACACCTGGCTACACAACCAGGCCAGCTCGATGGCCTGCGCAGGTCTATCCTGAACACGCGGCAGACGGATCTGGACCAGTTGCTCAGCAACCTGCTCGATACGGGGGCTGTCTGGCTTTGCCTGGCCAACGCTGCCGCGCCAGACACTTCCTGGCAGGGCGGAAGCCCATGATTGTTACGCAAAGTGCAATGGCACTTTTCGAATAATTAACCTTTCGGTACAAATTTTTCTTGTAAGATAGCGCAATCCCAGTTCTGGGAACCTCCTGCGCATGGCGGTACCCAAGTAGTAGCTGAGCAAACCAAAACCCATCCGGAAGGAGTAACTCCATGTGGACCAAACCTGCTTACACTGATCTGCGTATCGGCTTCGAAGTCACCATGTACTTCGCTAACCGCTAAGCCCGGCTTACGGTTCCACGCCTCGGCCTGCCGGGGCGTTTTCGTTTTCAAGATACGGATTTTGCACAGCATAGAGAGTGGCCATGTATATCCAGGTTCTCGGCTCCGCCGCCGGTGGCGGGTTCCCGCAGTGGAACTGCAATTGCGTCAACTGCAAGGGTTACCGTGACGGCACCCTGCGCGCAACGGCGCGCACCCAGTCGTCCATCGCCCTGTCCGACGACGGCGTGCACTGGGTACTGTGCAATGCCTCGCCCGACATCCGCGCGCAGCTGCAAGCCTTTGCGCCCATGCAGCCAGCCCGGGCCCTGCGCGATACCGGCATCAACGCCATCGTGCTGCTGGACAGCCAGATCGACCACACCACCGGGCTGCTCAGCCTGCGCGAAGGCTGCCCGCACCAGGTGTGGTGCACCGACATGGTCCACCAGGACCTGACCACTGGCTTCCCGCTGTTCAACATGCTCAGCCACTGGAACGGTGGGCTGCAGTGGAACCGCATCGAGCTCGAAGGCAGCTTTGTGATCGACGCCTGCCCCAACCTGCGCTTCACGCCCTTCCCGCTGCGCAGCGCCGCACCGCCCTACTCGCCGCACCGCTTCGACCCCCACCCGGGCGACAACCTTGGCTTGCTGGTCGAAGATACCCGTACCGGCGGCAAGCTGTTCTACGCCCCCGGCCTGGGCCAGGTCGATGACAAGCTGCTGGCGATGATGCACGGCGCCGACTGCCTGCTGGTCGACGGCACCTTGTGGGAAGACGATGAAATGCAGCGCCGTGGCGTTGGTACCCGCACCGGGCGCGAGATGGGCCACCTGGCGCAGAACGGCCCCGGCGGCATGCTGGAAGTGCTCGATGGCTTCCCGCGCCAGCGCAAAGTGCTTATCCACATCAACAACACCAACCCGATACTTGATGAAGCATCGCCCGAACGCGCCGAAGTACTGCGCCGGGGCGTAGAAGTGGCCTTCGACGGCATGAGTATCGAGTTGTAAATACAGACGGCCAGACGGCACTAAAACCCTGTGGGAGCGGGCATGCCCGCTCCCACAGGGATGAGTTGCCAGGCCAGTCAAGCGTTTTACAGGAGCCAGCCGAATGAGCGATGCACTGCCGATGTCCCCTGCCGAGTTCGAGCAGGCCCTGCGCGCCAAGGGCGCCTTTTACCATATCCATCACCCCTATCATGTGGCGATGTACCAGGGCCGGGCCAGCCGCGAGCAGATCCAGGGCTGGGTCGCGAACCGCTTCTACTATCAGGTCAACATCCCCATGAAGGATGCCGCGATCCTGGCCAACTGCCCTGACCGCGAAGTACGCCGCGAGTGGATACAGCGCCTGCTCGACCACGACGGTGCCCCAGGCGAAGACGGCGGTATCGAGGCCTGGCTGCGCCTGGGCCAGGCGGTGGGGCTGGACCCCGACCAGTTGCGCTCGCAAGAGCTGGTACTGCCCGGCGTGCGCTTTGCCGTAGACGCCTACGTCAACTTCGCCCGCCGCGCCAGCTGGCAGGAAGCGGCCAGCAGCTCGCTGACCGAACTGTTCGCCCCGCAAATCCACCAGTCGCGCCTGGACAGCTGGCCGCAACACTACCCGTGGATCGACCCGGCCGGCTACGAGTACTTCCGTACCCGCCTGGGCCAGGCCCGGCGTGACGTGGAGCACGGCCTGGCCATTACCCTGCAGCATTACACCACCCGCGCAGGCCAGGAGCGTATGCTGGAAATACTGCAGTTCAAGCTGGATATCCTCTGGAGCATGCTCGACGCCATGAGCATGGCCTACGAGCTGAACCGCCCGCCCTATCACTCCGTCACCCAGGACCGGGTGTGGCACAAGGGGATCACCCTATGAGTTTCGACCGTAACCAAGTGCCGAACTGGCGCCCCGGCTACCGCTTCCAGTACGAACCGGCGCAGAAAGGCCATGTGCTGCTCTACCCTGAAGGCATGATCAAGCTCAATGACAGCGCCAGCCTGATCGGTGGGCTGATCGACGGCCAGCGCGACGTAGCAGCGATCATCAACGAACTCGAACAGCAATTCCCCGGCGTGCCCCAGGTAGCCGAGGACATCGAGCAGTTCATGGAGGTAGCCCGTGCCGAACACTGGATCGTCCTCGCCTGAGTTGCCGCCCACGCCCGCTGTGGGCTTGCCGCTGTGGCTGCTGGCCGAGCTGACCTACCGTTGCCCGCTGCAGTGCCCGTACTGCTCCAACCCGCTGGACTTTGCCGCCCAGGGCCAGGAGCTGAACACCGAAGAGTGGTTCAAGGTCATGGCCGAGGCACGCCAGATGGGCGCCGCGCAAATCGGCTTTTCCGGTGGTGAGCCGCTGGTGCGCCAGGACCTGGCCGAGCTGATTGGCGAGGCCCGCCGGCTGGGTTACTACACCAACCTGATCACCTCCGGCATTGGCCTGAACGAGGCGCGCATCGCCGAATTCAAGGAGGCCGGCCTGGACCATATCCAGATCAGCTTCCAGGCCAGCGACGAGCAGGTCAACAACCTGCTGGCCGGCTCGAAGAAGGCCTTTGCGCAAAAGCTGGAAATGGCCCGCGCAGTGAAGGCCCACGGCTACCCGATGGTGCTCAACTTCGTCACCCACCGGCACAACATCGACAAGATCGACCGCATCATCGAGCTGTGCATCGCGCTGGAAGCCGACTTCGTCGAGCTTGCCACCTGCCAGTTCTATGGCTGGGCGCACCTCAACCGCCTTGGCCTGCTGCCAACGCGCGCGCAATTGGAGCGTGCCGAGCGCATCACCAACGAGTACCGCGCAAAACTCAAGGCCGAAGGCAACCCGTGCAAGCTGATCTTCGTCACCCCGGACTACTACGAAGAGCGCCCCAAGGCCTGCATGAATGGCTGGGGCAACCTGTTCCTCACCATCACACCTGACGGTACCGCACTGCCCTGCCATGGCGCCCGCCAGCTGCCGGTGCAGTTCCCTAATGTGCGTGAGCACGACCTGCACCACATCTGGTACGAGTCGTTCGGCTTCAACCGCTTCCGTGGCTACGAGTGGATGCGCGAACCGTGCCGCTCATGCGACGAAAAGGAAAAGGACTTCGGCGGCTGCCGCTGCCAGGCCTTCATGCTGACCGGCGACGCCCGCAACGCCGACCCGGTGTGCGCCAAGTCGGCCGACCACGGCATCATTCTCAAGGCTCGCGAGGAGGCCGAAAGCGCCCAGCTCGCCATTGAACAGATGACCTTCCGCAATGAACGTAACTCCCGTGTCATCGCCCGCGGCTGAATTCAGCGCGGCCCAGGCCGTGGCCGCCGGCACCGACTTTGCCGAACTCAAGGTCAGTGCCGACGGGCTGTTCTGGCTGGAATTCCGCCCAGCCGATGGGGCTTGCCGCATCTGGCACTGGTTGTACTGCCAGGCTCGCTGCCTGACCCCGGATGGCTTCAGCGTGCGCAGCCGGGTCTACGAGTATGGCGGTGGCAGTTTCTGCCTGGGCGGCGACGGGCTGGTGTTCGTCAACGAGCAGGACCAGCAGGTCTATACCCAGCCGCTGGACGACCTGGAACCGCGGGCCCTGACGCAGAATGCCAACTGCCGCTATGGCGATGTGCAATGGCACGACGGCCAGGTGCTGGCGGTTGAAGAACGCCACGCCGACCAGGTCGAACATCGCCTGGTCGCGCTGCGCGACGGCGGCTGCGAAGTGCTTGCCGAAGGCGCCGACTTCTATGCTGCACCGACGGTAAGTGGCGACGGCCAGCGCCTGGCGTGGATCGAATGGGACCGCCCGGCACAGCCATGGACCGTGACCCGGTTGATGTGCCGCATGCGCGATGCCAGTGGCCACTGGTTGCCCGCCCAGTGCGTGGCGGCAGCCGAAGAATCGCTGCAGCAGCCGCGCTTCGATGGCGAAGGCCGGCTGTACTGCCTGTCCGACCGCAATGGGTTCTGGCAACCTTGGGGCGAAGTCGATGGCCAGTGGCAGGCGATGCCTGCCGAGCAGGCAGACCACGCGGCGGCCCCCTGGCAGCTGGGCACCTGCACCTGGTTGCCATTGGGCCCACACAGCTACCTGGCCAGCTGGTTCGAAAACGGCTTCGGCCAACTGGGGGTGCGCGGGGCCGATGGCCGCACCGAGCGCTTCGCCAGTGCCTACACCCGCTTTCGCAACCTGGCCATAGACAGCGACCACCTCTATGCCATCGCCGCCTCGCCCATCAGCCCGCCGGCGGTGATTGCCATCGACCGCAGCAACCACGAGGTTCGCGTGCTGGCAGGTGGGGCCGAAGTGCTGCCAGCCGACCACGTCAGCCTGCCACAGGCGTTCCACTACGCCAGTGATGGTGAGCCGGCGCATGGTTTCTTCTACCCGGCGGCCCGTTCGCAGGGGGCCGCACCGCTGGTGGTGTTCATCCACGGTGGCCCGACATCGGCCTGCTACCCGGTGCTCGACCCGCGCATCCAGTACTGGACCCAGCGCGGCTTTGCCGTGGCCGACCTGAATTACCGGGGCAGCACCGGCTATGGCCGGGCGTACCGCCAGGCACTGCACCTGCGCTGGGGTGAGAGCGATGTGGCCGACGCCTGTGCAGCGGTCCGGCACCTGGCAGCACAGGGCCTGGTCGACCCACGCAAGGCGTTCATCCGCGGCGGCAGCGCGGGGGGCTATACCACGCTCTGCGCCTTGGCGTTCCATGACGTGTTTCGTGCCGGTGCCAGCCTGTACGGGGTCAGCGACCCGATAGCGCTAGGGCGTGCCACGCACAAGTTCGAGGGTGATTACCTGGACTGGCTGATTGGCGACCCCGCCCTGGATGCCGAGCGCTACCGCCAACGCACGCCGCTGCTGCATGCAGGGCAGATCAGGGTGCCGGTAATCTTCTTCCAGGGCGAGCTGGATGCGGTGGTGGTGCCAGAGCAGACCCGGTCGATGCTGGCGGCGTTGCAGGCCAACGGGATCGAGGCGCAAGGGCACTTCTACGCGGGCGAGCGGCATGGGTTCCGCAAGGCGCAGAACCTGGCGCATGCGCTGGAAGAAGAGTGGAAGTTCTATTGCCGGGTGTTGGAAGGCTGACCCCTGGGGGCTGCTTTGCAGCTCAACCGCCGGCAAGCCAGCTCCCACAGGGATCGCATCAGGGCTGACAGGTGTTTGTCAGAAGATATGCAGCGCCTGTGAGATCGAGCGCCGCCCGCGCGGCGCAATCGCGAGCTGCGCTCGCTCCTACGTTTGTTTCGGGCCAATTATTCCTGTGGGATTCGCGCGCGAACGCCTTGGTGCATGCCTCAATATCGCGCCGTACAAACAAGGCGGCCGCGCGCGCCTGTCACAGGCGTTACTGGCCCGAAACAAACGTAGGAGCGAGCGCAGCTCGCGATTGCGCCGCGCGGGCGGCGCTCGATCTCATAGGCGCTGAAGATGCTCCGGCTACCGGTAATGAAGCCTGGGCAGGCTAACGCTTGGCGATGATGTACACCGCATGCACGATCCCTGGAATGTACCCCAGCAGGGTCAGCAGAATGTTCAGCCAGAACGCCCCGCCAAACCCAACCTGGAGAAACACCCCGAGCGGCGGCAAGATAATGGCGATAATAATGCGGATAAAGTCCATGTGAGTCTCTCCTGAAGGGGTTACAACACAGACTAGCCGCTGGTCCTGGAGGTTCCACAGGCAAAAAAAACGCCCCGGGCCGAATGGAACAGGCCAGGGGCGATGCGCAGGAACGCCAGACGGTTCGTAGAATTGGTTAACGTGCCACTTACCCCGACACTTAGGCCGACACTTCGCGGCGCGCATGCTGCTGCGCATGCAGGCGGGCAAAGGCGCGTGCCAGGCGCAGCAGCATTTCGTCGATATTGCCCTTGCTCACGGTCAGCGCCGGAGAGAAACGCACCACATCCGCTTGTGGGGCATTGAGCAGCAAGCCTTCGTGCAGGGCCGCGGCCACCAGTTCACGCGCCTGGTTTTCCTTCAGCTGCAGCGCCCACAGCAGCCCTTGCCCGCGTACTTCGCCCTGGCCATAACGCCCCGCCAGGCGGCTCAGGCCGTCGCGCAGGTGGCGGCCGTGGTCCTGCACCTGGCCGAAGAAGCCGGGCTCCAGTACGGTATCCAGCACGGCCAGGCCCGCAGCGCACATCAGCGCATTGCCATGGTGGCTGCCCTCCAGCTCGCCCGGTTCGGCGCAGCACGCCGTACCGCGGGCCAGCAACGCGGCCAGTGGCACACCACCGCCCAGGCCTTTACCCAGGGTGATGATGTCGGCACGCACGCCATAGGTCTCCTCGGCCAACAATGCGCCACAGCGCCCGATGCCGCTCTGTACCTCATCGAGGATCAGCAGGATGCCCAGCTCACGACAAAGGGTTTCCACGCCCTTGAGGTATTCGCGGCTCGCCGGAATTACCCCGGCCTCGCCCTGCACCGGCTCCAGCATGATGGCCACAGTGCGCGAATCCACTTCGGCGTGCAGCGCCGCCAGGTCATTGAACGGCACCTTGCTGAACCCGGGCAGGCCCGGTTCACAGCGGTTGCAGGGCAATGGGTCGGACGCCGACAGCGCGCCCAGGCTGCGGCCATGGCAGGCCTGGCTGGCGGTGATGATGTGATAGGCGCCACTGCGGTGCAGTTGGCCCCACTTGCGCGCCAGCTTGATCGCCCCTTCACAGGCTTCGGCACCGCTGTTGAGCAGGTAGGCCTGGTCGCTACCGGTGCTCTGGCACAGGCGGTTGGCCAGCGCCAGCAGGCCACGGCTATGAAACCCCGCGCCTGGGTTGATCAGCGCCTGGGCCTGGCTGCCCAACGCCTTGACCAGCACGCTGGGGCTATGGCCCAGGCTGTTCACTGCGCCGCCCTGGGTGAAGTCCAGGTAGGCATGCCCGGCATCGTCCCACAACCAGGAGCCCTGCCCGCGCACGAACACCTGCGCAGGCCGTTCGGTCCCGGGCATCAGGCAGTCACGCGACAACTCGGCAGCAGGTGGCACACGCACCGGCACAGGCTTGGGCTCGGCCGCGGCGGTCGGGGCCGAGCGGCGCAGGTTGAACAGGTTCATCGGGGCTCCAGCCAATGCACGGTAAGGGGCGAGCACAGGGCGGTCTTGGCGCCGCCGCTCATTATTTTGTCTTGCCTATCAAAAGTGTTTCTCATCCACGGTAACAATCGACTGATTCAGCGCTGTAACCCGTTGGAATACGGCGATAGACTAGGCGCCACGAGGGGTTACGGCCATTTCGATTTTCCAGCACTTTTGATAAGCATCACTTATGGATTTTCGCCAACTGCGTTATTTCGTCGCGGTGTACGAAGAGGGCCACGTCGGCCGCGCCGCCGAGCGCCTGTCGCTGTCACAGCCAGCGCTTTCACAACAGATCCGCCAACTGGAACACAGCCTGGACCTGAGCCTGTTCGAGCGCAGCAACAAGCGCCTGCTGCCGACCCTGGCGGCCCATACCCTGTACAACCATGCCCTGCCGCTGCTCGATGGCCTGCAGCGTGCCCACGAGGCCATGCGCAACTTCAAGGGCCAGTCTTTGCGCACCCTGGCCATCGGTGTGCTGCAAACGGTACGCCCCAGCCTGGTGCCGCAATTGCTCGAACGGCTGCGCAAGGCCCAACCCCACCTGGTGGTGCAGATCTACGAGTTATCGGGGCTGGAGATCGAGCGGCGCCTGCTCAGCGGTAACCTGGACATCGGCATCAGCTACCTGCCGCCACGCCAGCCCGGCCTGCATGGCCTGTTGCTGTACGAGGACGAGCTGCAATTGGTGATACCCGCCACCCACCCACTGAAGGATTTCAAGAAGGTGTCCATCCGCCAGGCGGCCGAGTTGCCCATGCTGATGCTGGGCGAGGAGTTTCAAATCCGCCAGATCTGGCAGGCCCAGTTAGCCAGCCAGGGCCGGCGGCCGCAGGTGCAGGCCGAGATGAACAATATGGCGGGTATTCTCGACAGCCTGGCGCACACCGCGCTGGCAACCATTCTGCCAGGCCGGGCCAAAGACGCCGCCGAGGACGACCCAGGGCTGTTGTGGAAGCCGCTGAGCGAGCCGCGAGTACCGTTGAAGGTAGGGCTGGTGTTCCGCGATGCCCAGCGCCAGCAGGCATCGGTCGAACTGCTGCGTACGCTGCTGGAAGAAGAGACGGACGCGCGACAGCTGGGCGCATCACCGCTGGATGTACTGGCCTGATAAAACACGCGCGCAAAGAAAACCCCGCCGAAGCGGGGTTTTCCAGACTGTTTCCCTGTGACATCCGTATCGCCCCGCCATCCTGGCAGGTGGTCCTTCGTCGCCATCCTTGATCTGTCCTTTGCGCTTCCTGCGCAACGTCCATGTGGTAGAGATTAGCCGTGGATCCAATCTGAGAACAGTGGTGAAAAGTCACCACGTTGTGTAGGAAAAGGCTTACACAAGAGAGGCATTCGCAGATACGTGAAGCACAGGGGCCGCTGTGCGGCCCCTGAATCAGCTAGAACTGCTCGGCATCCAGCAGGTAAAGCGACTCACTGCCCGCCTTCACCGAGGCCACCAGCGAATCCACCCGTGGCAGCAAGCGCGCGAAGTAGAACCGCGCCGTGCCCAGCTTGCCCGAATAGAACGCCTCGTCGCCCTCCCCCGCCTTCGCCGCCCGCGCCATCAATGCCCACATGTAGCCATAGGCGACATAACCAAAGGCATGCAGGTACTCGACCGATGCTGCGCCAATTTCATTCGGGTTGCCCTTGGCCTGCTGCAGTACCCATTCAGTCAGCCCATCCAGCTGGCCGAGCGCAGCACCCAGGGGGCGGGTGAACTCATCCAGCTCGCTACCCGCACTGGCAATGAACTGGCGAATTTCGTCGGAGAACAGCGTGTAGTAGGCGCCGCCGCTGGCCACCACCTTGCGGCCCATCAGGTCGAGGGCCTGAATACCGTTGGTGCCCTCGTAGATCTGGGTGATGCGCACATCACGCACCAGTTGCTCCTGGCCCCATTCACGGATGTAGCCATGCCCGCCGAACACTTGCTGGCCGTGCACCGCGCACTCCAGGCCCAGGTCGGTCAGGAAGGCCTTGGCCACCGGCGTAAGCAATGCCACCAGTTCTTCGCTGCGTTTGCGCACGCCAGGGTCTTCGCTGTACTTGGCACTGTCCAGTTGCATGGCCACATAGGTGGAAAACGCGCGGCCACCCTCGATGAGTGCCTTCATGGTCAACAGCATGCGCCGCACATCCGGGTGGACGATGATCGGGTCGGCGGCTTTGTCCTTGGCTTGCGGGCCGGTGGGGGCACGGCTTTGCAAACGGTCGCGCGCGTACTCCACGGCATTCTGGTAGGAACGCTCGGCCGTCGCGAGCCCCTGTATACCCACCCCCAGGCGCTCGTAGTTCATCATGGTGAACATGGCTGCCAGGCCTTTGTTCGGCTCACCGACGATATAGCCCACAGCCTCGTCGAAGTTCATGACGCAGGTAGCCGACGCCTGAATGCCCATCTTGTGCTCGATGGAGCCACAGGTGGCCGGGTTGCGCGCACCGAGGCTGCCATCCTCGTTCACCATGAACTTGGGCACCAGGAACAGCGAGATGCCCTTCGGCCCCGCCGGCGCATCCGGCAACTTGGCCAGCACCAGGTGGATGATGTTCTCGGTCAGGTCGTGCTCGCCGCCGGTGATGAAGATCTTGGTGCCGCTGACCTTGTAGCTGCCGTCCGCCTGTGGCTCGGCCTTGGTGCGGATGATGCCGAGGTCGGTACCCGCATGCGGTTCGGTCAGGCACATGGAGCCAGCCCATACACCGGCGTACATGTTGGGCAGGTACTTTTCCTTCAGCGCCTCGCTGGCGTGGGCGTTGATCGACAGGCAGGCGCCGGCGGTCAGCATCGGGTACAGGCCAAAGGCCAGGCTCGAGGCATTGACCATTTCCTCGACCTGCGCCGAAATGGCCTTGGGCATGCCCATGCCGCCAAACAGCGGGTCGCCACCCACGCCCACCCAGCCACCTTCGGCGTAGGTGTTGTAGGCCTCGATGAAACCGGCCGGCGTGCGCACCGCGCCGTTGTCCCAGTGGCAGCCCTCTTCATCGGCGGCGCGGCTGAGCGGTGCGATGCTCTTGGCGGTCACCTTGCCAGCCTCCTCCAGTACGGCCATGGCCGTATCGGCATCGACGACTTCGGCCAGCCCGGGCAACTGGGCCCACTGCTCAGCCACGTTGAACACTTCATTCAGTACGAAGCGCATGTCGCGCACGGGCGCTTTATAGTCAGCCATGACAACCTCTCGCAAGTGGGGTCTGGGCGGTCTCGGGGTACCGCGACACTGGGGTTGATACCAGTGTAACCGAACAACATTTACGAGACATAGGGTCATCAATCGACCAATTAGTCTATTTTGGTCACTAAGTGCGTACAGCCCCACGTCGCGATTGCTGGCCATGCACCACCACACAATTGCGCCCTGCGCCTTTGGCGTTGTAGAGCGCCTGGTCGGCCGACTTGAGCACGGCTTCGGGGTTGCGGTGATCGGCCTGGCGCTCGGCAACGCCAATGCTGATGGTCACCGAAACCGTGCCGCCGCTGCTGCCGGCGCGGCGTTGGCGCCCGGCGGTATCGTCTTGCGGGCGGTTGTACTTGTCGCGCAGGTGCATCACATAGTTGGCGATCACCTCGCGCACCGCTTCCACATGGGGCACGCATTCCTCGGCGGTCTTGCCCGCGAACACCAAGGCGAACTCCTCTCCCCCATAGCGGTAGGCACGCCCACCACCGGTGACCTTGGCCAAACGGCTGGCCACCAGGCGCAACACCTGATCGCCGACATCGTGACCGTGTGTGTCGTTGAATTTCTTGAAGTGGTCAACGTCGGTCATGGCGATGACATAGTTGCGACCCAGCCGCTGCATGCGCTCGTTCAACGCACGCCGGCCGGGCAAACCGGTCAGCTCGTCGCGGAAGGCCATCTGGTAGGCCTCGTGCGCAACCGCTGCGGCGATCATCAACATCACCTGGCTGCACATGATGTTCAGCGTGAACGGCAGGATGAACGTTTGCGGCAGCATCCAGAAAATGCCCAGCAGGCCTGTGATCTGGGCCGCGTGCAACGGCCTCGGCGCGCGCAGGTACTGCACCACCAGCAGGATGAACACCCCCGCGACCAGCGGGTAGGCCAACTGGATCAGGCTCATCCACTGGCCATGCAAGGTCGGCCAGCGAATCTCCGCCAACCAGGTCAACAGCGCCTCGGGGTAGCTTTGCTCCAGGGCCACTGCCACGCTGCCTACGGCAAACAGCACGGCGCCACGGGCCACCAGGTCTTGCAGCAGGTGGGTGCGCTCCTGCCAGGCACCATACAGGCCGAACAATGCCGGCAACAGCAGGCATACCAGGTGGAAGACCACCGCTGCATCCTCGCGCAAACGGCCGTGGTCGCGGTAGAAGTCGGTCTGGGTGTCGAGCAGAAAGTAGGCGATGTATACCGTAAGCATCAGAAACAGCTCACGTTGGCGACGATACACCGCGCAGTAAGCGCCACCCAGCAGCAGCACCAAGGTGGGCAGAACATTGAACAGCGATGTGAAAAACACACTGAGGTCTCTCACATAAGCTGCGGCGAGCCCTGCCAACAGCAGCAGCAGCGAGGGCAGGAAGTGGCTGGCACGTACAGCGTTAAAACGAAACAAGGGTAATCTCCGACCCGGCAGATCAATAGTGGCATTGTGCCCTTATTTCATCGGCAGTGTACCCGAACAGTTGAATTTCAACTCGGCCAGGGTTGTCGAGTGGCCTGGGCCTGAACAAAAAAAACCCGCCTGCCGGTGAGGGCAGGCGGGTTCTGGCAACAGCGGTTGAATCAGTACGCCAGGGCGAAGCTCTCTTCGTCCATGTCCATCAGGTTGTTGGCGCCCGACAGCATGGCCGCCACATGCGTGCGGGTACGCGGCAGGATGCGCTGGAAGTAGAAGCGCGCGGTCTGCAGCTTGGCGGTGTAGAACGCCGCTTCGCTGGTGCCGGCGGCCAGCTTTTCAGCGGCCAGGCGGGCGATGTCGGCCCAGAAGTAGGCCAGGCAGGCGTAGCCGGAATACATCACGTAATCGACCGAGGCTGCACCCACTTCTTCGCGGTCTTTCATGGCAGCCATGCCCACTTTCATGGTCAGCTCGCCCCATTCCTTGTTGATGGCTGCCAGCGGCTCGACGAACTCCTTGACCGCCTCGACACCTTCCTGCGCCTGGCAGAACTTGTGCACGATCTTGGTGAAGCCCTTCAGCGCTTCGCCCTGGGTCATCAGCACTTTGCGGCCGAGCAGGTCGAGGGCCTGGATGCCCGTGGTGCCCTCGTACAGCATCGAGATACGGCTATCACGCACGTTCTGCTCCATGCCCCACTCGGCGATGAAGCCGTGACCGCCATAGATCTGCACGCCATGGTTGGCCGCTTCGAAACCGACTTCGGTCATGAACGCCTTGGCGATCGGGGTGAGGAAGGCCAGCAGGGCATCGGCCTTCTTGCGCTCTTCTTCATCCTGGCTGTACTTGACGATGTCCACCTGCTTGGCGGTGAAGTAGACCATCGCGCGGTTGCCCTCGGCGAACGCTTTCATGGTCAGCAGCATGCGGCGCACGTCCGGGTGGACGATGATCGGGTCGGCGGCCTTGTCCGGTGCCTTGGGGCCGGTCAGGGAGCGCATCTGCAAACGCTCGCGGGCGTACTTCAGGCCACCCTGGAACGCGACTTCGGCGTGGGCCAGGCCCTGCAGCGCGGTACCCAGGCGCGCGGTGTTCATGAAGGTGAACATGCAGTTCAGGCCTTTGTTGGCCGGGCCGATCAGGTAGCCGGTGGCGCCATCGAAGTTCATCACGCAGGTGGCGTTGCCGTGGATGCCCATCTTGTGTTCGATCGAGCCGCAGCTCACGCCATTGCGCTCACCCACACCGCCTTCGGCATTGGGCAGGAACTTCGGCACGATGAACAGCGAAATGCCCTTGGTACCGGCCGGAGCATCCGGCAGGCGCGCGAGAACGATATGCACGATGTTCTCGGCCATGTCGTGCTCACCGGCGGAAATGAAGATCTTGGTGCCCGACACCTTGTAGCTGCCGTCAGCCTGCGGTTCGGCCTTGGTGCGCAGCATGCCCAGGTCGGTACCGCAGTGTGGCTCGGTCAGGCACATGGTGCCGGTCCATTCACCCGACACCAGCTTGGTCAGGTAGGTGTGCTGCTGCTCGGCGGTGCCGTGCGCAGAAATGGTGTTCATGGCGCCGTGGGACAGGCCCGGGTACATGCCCCACGACCAGTTCGCACCACCGACCATCTCGCTCAGGGCCAGGCCCAGCGACTCTGGCAGGCCCTGGCCACCGTGCTCCACGTCATGTGCCAGGCTGGGCCAGCCGCCTTCGACGAATTGTTCGTAAGCCGCCTTGAAGCCGGTTGGGGTTTTCACGCCCGACTCGCTCCAGGTGCAGCCTTCCTGGTCACCCACACGGTTCAGCGGCGCCAGCACCTGCTCACAGAACTTCGCACCTTCTTCAAGAATCGCGTCGACCATGTCGGGCGTTGCGTCCTGGCAACCCGGCAGGCTCTGATAGTGCGCCTCGTAGCCGAGCAGCTCGTCACGAACGAAGCGGATATCACGCAAGGGGGCTTTGTAGTCAGGCATTGCGATGAACCTCTAGGTGAGTTCTGTGGGGTGACCCGCGTGCGCCGCGGCGTCTGTCAAACAGTTGTTTGAAACTTACGTTTAGCTCCGGCTTCTGTCAAGGAGGGACGATAGTGCCATTTACGCCACGAAAAATGGCGTTTATGCCAAGCTCAATAAAAACAATACCCTGTGGGAGCGGGCATGGCCGCGAAAGGGCTCGGCCAGGCAATGGGGTTGCCTGACCTGACGCTTTCGCGGGCACGCCCGCTCCTACAGGGGCTATGTGTTATTCGAAATCGGCACTCTGTCAGGCGTAGGTATCGATGATCCGGCCGAGCATTTCGTCGGATGCCTTGACGACCTTTGCGCCAAGCTCGACTTCGGTCTTGCCGACCGCCTGTTGCACCAGGCTGGTGGCCAGGTCCATCTGCTGGCTGCGGTCGACCGCACGCAGGCGTTCGGCCTGGAAGTCGCTGGACTGGCTGGTGGCGGTACGTTCGGCGGTGGTGTTGGCGATCTGGCTGGCCGCCTGATCGACGCGGTTCTGGCCGGCTTGTATAGCGCTCAGGCCCGCGTAATAGGCGGAGCTACCGGTGATTTCCATGTCAGAACTCCATTGACGCTGGATAGGAACACAATCCATTAAAACAGGCCGTCGATAAAAAGGCCCGTTTAAATCGCTAATGGCCCGGTGCCAGTTGATAGGCCCTGAGTATTCCAGCACCTAATCCAGCAAATCCAGCTGCAAATGCTCAGCCACCTTGTCTGCACTGGCCTGCTTGAGCTTGGGCACCCGCCCCAGGCAAGGCGCTGGCAAGCGCTCGGCCAGGCTGGCCAGGTTCTCTTCCAGCCGTGAAGTGCGCGGCTCGATGATGTTCGCCACCCAGCCTGCCAACTGCAGCCCGTCGCGCTCGATCGCCTCGGCGCTGAGCAAGGCATGGCTGATACACCCCAGCCGCACCCCCACCACCAGAATCACCGGCAACTGCAGGGCCACCGCCAGATCTGAAAGGTTCTCCAGCCCCGAAAGCGGCACACGCCAGCCCCCAGCCCCCTCTACCAACGTGAAATCGGCATTTTGTTGCAACACATTGCGCATGGCCGCCAGCAACGCTGCCACCTCCAAAGTCACCCCCGCCTCGCGGGCGGCCACATGCGGCGCAATTGCAGGCTCGAAGGCAAACGGGTTGACCTGCCCATAGGGCAACTTGATGGTGCTTTCATCAATCAGCGCCTGGGCGTCGCTGTTGCGTAAGCCGTTGGGGGTCATCGTGCACCCCGAGGCCACCGGCTTGACACCCAGGGTGCTCAAGCCTTGCAACCGCGCCGCATGCAGCAAACCGGCCGCGACGGTGGTCTTGCCGACATCGGTATCGGTACCGGCGATGAAATAGGCCCTGCTCATCTTGCTCCCCTTACGCCTGTGGCTTGCGCAACACACCATAGACCACCTGATAGGTGGCTGGCAGCCCGGCAGGCTGGCGAAATGCCTCGTACGCCTGCAACAGGCCCTGCATGCGTGCCCGGCCAGTCAACCCGGACGGTCGCCCAGGGTTGAGATTGTGCGCGCCCAACGCCTTCAGTTCGTGGGTCAGGCTGCGTACGTCCGGGTAATGCAGCACATGCGCACAGCGATGCAGCTCAAGCTGCTCAAAACCGCTGGCGGCACACAGGCGCTGGTAGTCCTCGAAACGGCGGAAGCGGTTTACATGCACCAGGCCGTCCACCGCCTGCCAGCTGGCACGCAGTTCGTCGAGGGTACCTACGCACAAGCTGCTGAAGGCCAGCACGCCGCCAGGGCGCAGTACCCGCAGCGCCTCGGCCAGCACACTGGCGAACTGGTCGCACCATTGCACGGCCAGGCTGGTGAACACCAGGTCGACGCTGTCATCGCGCAATGGCAAACGCTCGGCGTCGCCGGCCACGTGGTAGTGCGCCCCGCGTTGTTCATTGCGGGCATGGCGCAGCATGCCTTCGGCGATATCCACCGCCACACCACTGGACTGGGCGAACCGCTCGGCCAGGATACGGCTGAAATGGCCGGTACCGCTGCCCAGGTCCAGCCAGCGCAATGGCTGCCAGCCTGCCGGCACTTGCCCCAACAGGCTCAAGCCCACGGCGCGCTGCAACGCGGCTACGCTGTCGTAGCTGGCTGCAGCGCGGGAGAACGAAGCCGCTACCTGGCGTTTGTCGGGCAATGCGCCGGGCAGGGTCGGACAGGAAAGGTCAGTCATCGCCACTCTCATGCAGGAAACTCTTGATGCCCGCCGCCAGCTCTTGCGGGTACTCCAGCAAGAAGGCGTGGGAACTGTCTTCTACCAGGCCCACCTCCACATCGGGCAGCAGCTCGCTCAAGGCCTTGGCTGCCTCGCCAGGCACCAGCGCATCGCTGCCGGCGAACAGGTGCAGTTGCGGGCCGCCGTAGGCCTGCAGGGCGTCGCGGGTATCCAGCTTGGCCAGCACTTCAAGGCCGGTGGCGAGGTACAGAGGGTCGGTGTCTGGTACGCCGACACCCAGCTGGCGCAGCAGGGTACGCGGCTGCTGGGCGCCATCGCTGCACAAGCTGCGAAAGCGCTTCAGGGTGACTTGGGTATGGCTGCGGCAGCCGTCGAGGAAGGTGCCGAAGGTGTCTTCGGCCATGCCATGCGGCCAGTCACCACGGGCAACGAAACTGGGGTTGCTGGCCAGGGTGAGCAAGCCGCAGCAGTGGTCGCCACGCTTGTGTGCCAGGGCGCTGGCGAGCATGCCGCCCAACGACCAGCCACCTAGCCAGACATCGCCCGGCAATTTACGGTCGAGGTGCTCAAGCCAGCCCTCAACATCGCTGTGGGGCAATTCCGGCAGGGGCATCAGCTCTACCTGCAGACGGGGGTCCTGGGCGCGCAGGCTGGCGGCCAGCGGTTCCAGTGCGGCTGTGCCCAGGCCCCAGCCGGGTAGTAGTACAAGGCGATTACGCATCGGCGTTCTCCAATTGTGGATAACACTCGGCCAATGCATTCAACAATAGCTGCACCTGCGCCTGGCTGTGGGCAGCGCTCAGTGTTACGCGCAAACGGGCACTGCCCGCCGGTACGGTCGGTGGGCGGATGGCGGTGACCAGCAAGCCGCGCTCGCGCAACATGCGCGACAGGCGCAAGGCCTGCGCGCTGTCGCCAATCACGATCGGCTGGATCGGTGTGGGGCTGTCCATCAGTTCCAGGCCGATCTGCTGCGCGCCTTCACGGAACTGGCGAATCAACGCGGCCAGATGCTCGCGGCGCCAGCTTTCGCGGCGCAGCAGCTCCAGGCTCTTCAGCGTGGCGCAGGCCAGTGCCGGTGGCTGGCTGGTGGTGTAGATGTAGGGGCGGGCGAATTGCACCAGCGCCTCGATCAGTTCCTCGCTCCCGGCAACAAAGGCACCGGAAGTACCGCAGGCCTTGCCCAGCGTACCGATCAGCACCGGTACATCGTCCACGCCCAGGCCGAAGTGCTCGACGATACCACCGCCCCGAGCGCCAAGGGTGCCCAGGCCATGGGCATCGTCCACCATCAGCCAGGCACCCCGGGCCCGGGCGACCTCGGCCAGGGCCGGCAGGTCGGCCAGGTCGCCGTCCATGCTGAACACACCGTCAGTGACCACCAGGGTATTGCCAACGGCCTTGTCCAGGCGGCTGGCCAGGCTGGCCGGGTCGTTGTGCAGGTAGCGGTTGAACCGTGCACCGCTGAGCAGCCCGCCATCAAGCAGCGAGGCATGGTTCAGGCGGTCCTGCAGCACCGTGTCGCCCTGCCCCACCAGGGCGGTGATGGCGCCCAGGTTGGCCATGTAGCCGGTGGAAAACAGCAGCGCACGAGGGCGCCCAGTCAGCTCGGCCAGCGCCTCTTCGACCTGGTGGTGTGGGGTGCTATGGCCGATCACCAGGTGCGACGCACCGCCACCGACACCCCAGCGCTCGGCACCGGCCTGCCAGGCGCCAACCACCTCGGGGTGGTTGGCCAGGCCCAGGTAATCGTTGCTGCAGAAGGCCAGCAAGCGCTGGCCGTCGACCACCACCTCCGGGCCCTGCGGGCTTTCCAGCAGTGGCCGTTGCCGGTACAGGTCTGCAGCGCGCCGTTCGGCCAGGCGCGCGGCCAGGTCGAAAGCCATCTCAGGCGGTCGCGGCGTTGTAGAACATCTCGCTGCTACGCTGCTCGACCAGCGCCTGCTCGATGGCGGCCTGGTGCACTTCGTCGGCGTGTTCCTCACGTGCTTCAGGCTTGATGCCCAGGCGCGCGAACAGCTGCATGTCCTTGTCAGCCTGCGGGTTGGCAGTGGTCAGCAGTTTTTCACCGTAGAAAATCGAGTTGGCACCGGCCATGAAGGCCAGGGCCTGCATCTGCTCGTTCATCTGCTCACGGCCGGCAGACAGGCGCACATGCGACTTGGGCATCAACAGGCGGGCTACGGCCAGCATGCGAATGAAGTCGAACGGGTCGACATCTTCCTCCTCGGCCAGCGGCGTACCGGCCACCTTGACCAGCATGTTGATCGGCACCGACTCGGGGTGTTCGGGCAGGTTGGCCAGCTGGATCAGCAGCCCGGCGCGGTCGTCCAGCGACTCGCCCATGCCCAGGATGCCGCCCGAGCAGATCTTCATGCCCGCATCGCGCACGTAGGCCAGGGTCTGCAGGCGCTCGCTGTAGGTGCGCGTAGTGATGATGCTGCCGTAGAACTCCGGCGAGGTGTCGAGGTTGTGGTTGTAGTAGTCGAGGCCGGCCTGGGCCAGGGCCTGGGTCTGCTCCTGGTCGAGCTTGCCCAGGGTCATGCAGGTTTCCAGGCCCAAGGCCTTCACCCCTTTGACCATCTCCAGCACATAAGGCATGTCTTTGGCCGACGGGTGCTTCCACGCCGCGCCCATGCAGAAGCGGGTCGAGCCAATGGCTTTGGCGCGTGCTGCTTCTTCCAGCACCTTCTGCACTTCCATCAACTTCTGTTTTTCCAGCCCAGTGTTGTAGTGGCCGGACTGTGGACAATATTTGCAATCTTCCGGGCAGGCTCCAGTCTTGATCGACAGCAACGTCGAAACCTGCACGCGGTTGGGGTCGAAATGCGCGCGGTGCACCGTCTGCGCCTGGAACAGCAAGTCATTGAAAGGCTGCTGGAACAGGGCCTTGACCTCGGCCAGGGACCAGTCGTGACGTGTTGTTGCAGTTGTGCTGGCGCTCATCGGCGTTTCCTTGTTTAGGCTTAAGCTGGCGCGGGGACAGGAAAGCCCGCCAGCGCATCACGGATAACTCGCATAGTCACGGATGGCCTATGAACTGTCAACTCAACTGGAAAAGACTGGTTTACAAGTGCTCACTTATTAACCAGATTTGTTTATTGTGCGACGCGCCTGCCGGGCAACACTACCCGCTGTGCGTCGGTTGTGAGCAAGAGCTGCCCTGGCTGGGCGACCATTGCCGCTACTGCGCCCTGCCACTGCCCATGGCCGGCCTCGCCTGCGGCCAGTGCAGCCGCCGCTTGCCGGCGTTCGAAAAGGTCTTTGCCCTGTGGCATTTCGGCTTTCCGGTCGACACGTTGATCAGCCGCTTCAAGCACAACCGGCAGTGGCCGTTGGGGCGTTTGATGGCCGAGTTGCTTGGGCAAGGGCTGCGCTACCGCTATGCCGAGGGGCTGCCACGCCCTGAACTGCTGTTGCCTGTGCCCATGGCCAGGCGTCGACTGCGCGAGCGTGGGTTCAACCAGGCCGGGCTGCTGGCCCGCTGGCTGGCGGCGCACGTGGGCATACCGTGCGATGAGCGGGTACTGCTGCGCACTCGGGAAACCCCCGCGCAGCAGCGGTTGAGTGCCAAAGGCAGGCGGCGCAATCTGCGCCAGGCCTTTGCGGTCGCCGGTGACCTGCCTGGCAAGCACGTCGCCATCGTCGATGACGTGTTGACCACTGGCGCTACCGCCCAGGCCATTGCCCAGGTGTTGCGCAAAGCCGGGGCACAGCGGGTGGATGTGTATTGCCTGGCGCGTACCCCTAAGCCGGGGTATGTATAACCCTGCCGCTAGGCCACACTATTGGCCCCAGGCCCTTACAGCGACCGGATGCCCATGCCCTTGCCCACTCTACTGACCCAGCACATAACCCGGCGCCCGCAGCGCATCGCACTGCTGCAGCACATTGCCGAGCAAGGATCGATCACCCGTGCGGCCAAGGCGGCGGGCATCAGCTACAAGGCAGCCTGGGACGCCATCGATGAGCTCAACAACCTGGCCAGTCAGCCGTTGGTCGAGCGCAGCACTGGCGGGCGTGGGGGTGGGGGCGCCCGGCTGTCGGTGGAGGGTCAGCGCGTATTGCGCCTGTACCAAAGGCTGCAGGCCCTGCAGGCGCAAATTCTCGAGGCCGCGGAAGAGTCCAGCGACCTCGACTTGCTTGGGCGCCTGATGCTACGCACCAGCGCGCGCAACCAGCTGCAGGGCCAGGTCAGCGGCCTGCGCCGTGAGGGCCGCTATGACCGGGTCAGCCTGGCGCTGGGTGGCGGGCTGGAGATCGACGCGCTGATCACCCACGACAGCACCGCGCGGTTGGAGCTGACCTTGGGCAGCAGGGTGGTGGCGCTGCTCAAGGCAGGCTGGGTGCAGTTGCTGGCCGAGGGGGACAAGCCTGAAGCGGGGAGCAATTGCCTGCGGGCCACGGTAGAAGACGTGCTGGTGGAGGCCGACGGGCCCAATGAAGTCCGGTTGGCGCTGGGCAACGGGCAAACGCTGTGTGCCATGGCAGAGGCGGGTTGGTTGGCCGGCCAGCAGGTACGGGTTCAGTTCCATCCTGCCTATGTGTTGCTCGGGGTGCCTGCCTAGGCCGGCCGTGGCACAGGCGGTTCGCGGGTAAACCCTACGGGTACGCTACAGGGATAACCCTGTACCATGGAGCCCATGCCGTATACCCCCGGAGCTCCCATGTCCCATCCGTTCGATACCCTCACCCCTGACCTGGTCCTGGACGCCGTGGAAAGCCTCGGCTTTCTCAGCGATGCCCGGGTGCTGGCACTGAACAGCTACGAGAACCGCGTCTACCAGGTGGGCATCGAGGGGGCGCAGCCGCTGATCGCCAAGTTCTACCGGCCTGGCCGCTGGAGCGATGCGGCCATCCTCGAAGAACACAGCTTTACCGCTGAACTGGCCGATTGCGAAGTGCCGGTCGTAGCGCCTATGCGGCACGCCGGCCGTACCTTGTTCGAGCACCAGGGCTTTCGCTTCACATTGTTCCCGCGCCGTGGCGGCCATGCCCCGGAGCCTGGCAACCTCGACCAGCTCTACCGCCTGGGGCAACTGCTTGGCCGCCTGCATGCCGTCGGCGCCTGCAAACCGTTCGCTCACCGTGAAGCGCTGACTGTGGACAGTTTCGGCCATGCCTCGCTGAACACTGTGCTCGATGGGGGCTTTGTACCCCGCGAGCTGCTGCCGGCGTACGCGTCAGTGGCCCGCGACCTGCTAAAGCGGGTCGAGGACATCTACGCCCGCACCCCGCACCAGCTCATCCGCCTGCATGGCGACCTGCACCCCGGCAACCTGATGCACCGCGAAGACGTGTACCACGTGGTCGACCTCGACGACTGCCGCATGGGCCCCGCCGTACAAGACCTGTGGATGATGCTGGCCGGCGACCGCCAGGAGCGCCTGGGGCAGTTGGCCGAACTGATCGACGGCTACAACGAGTTCCACGATTTCGACCCGCGTGAGCTGGCCCTGATCGAACCGCTGCGAGCGCTGCGCCAGTTGCATTACAGCGCGTGGCTGGCGCGGCGCTGGGATGACCCGGCATTCCCGCCCAGCTTCCCTTGGTTCGGCCAGCCGCGCTATTGGGGCGATCAGATCCTCGCCCTGCGTGAACAAATGGCGGCGCTGGATCAAGCCCCGCTGAAATTGTTCTAAAACGGTGCACACCTCTGTCTACAATAGGGGTCGCTTTATTTAGCTACCTAAGCAAGGATTCTGCATGCACGCCGCAAACCCGCGTCGCGGGTATATCCTGGGCCTGAGCGCCTACATCATCTGGGGCCTGTTCCCGATTTACTTCAAGGCAATCCAGAGCGTCCCGGCGGTGGAGATCATCGTCCACCGGGTGCTTTGGTCGGCACTGTTCGGCTCGCTGCTGCTACTGCTGTGGAAACACCCCGGCTGGTGGCGCGAGCTGCGCGACAACCCGCGCCGGCTGGGGGTCCTGGCCCTGAGCGGGGCGCTGATCGCCTTCAACTGGCTGACCTATGTGTGGTCGGTCAACAACGGGCGGATGCTCGAGGCCAGCCTGGGTTACTACATCAACCCGCTGATCAACGTGCTGCTGGGCATGCTGCTGCTGGGCGAGCGGCTGCGCCGCCTGCAATGGCTGGCAGTGGGCATGGCTGCAGTTGGCGTGGCCCAGCAGGTATGGCAGGTGGGCAGCCTGCCCTGGGTGTCGCTGGCGCTGGCGCTGAGCTTTGGCTTCTACGGGCTGATCCGCAAACAGGCCCCGGTTGCGGCGCTGCCGGGGTTGGTCGTGGAAACCTGGATGCTGGTACCGCTGGCCTTGGGCTGGTTGCTGCTGCACCCAACGGCCATGAGTGCACAAGGCGCGTTCTACACCAGCAGCGAAGCACTCTGGCTGATGGCTGCGGGGCCGGTGACCCTGGTACCGCTGGTGTGCTTCAACGCCGCAGCGCGGCACCTGCCCTACACCACCCTCGGCTTCCTGCAATACCTGGCGCCAACCCTGGTACTGCTGCAGGCGGTGCTGCTGTTCGATGAGCATTTGTCCTCCAGCACCCTGGTAGCCTTCATGTTCATCTGGGCTGGCCTGGCCATTTACAGCGTGGATGCCTGGCTAAGTTTGCGCAAGCGCGCCTGATCAAAAAACGATCAAAACTCTGCAGGCCATGTAATACCTGGCCTGCAGAGACATCTCCAAAGGTTATCCACACCCTCGTCCCCGTGCTTTGTGCACAAGCTGCTGAATTTTGGGTGTTTTTTGAGCAAACCTCTGCAGCGGGCGCATTGCCTGGGCTGGGGAGGTGAACCCCCAGGTTATCCACAGGGCCTTCCCCGTGATACTGGGATAACCCCAAGGGATGTCTTTACCAAATCCCCTGTAGGAGCGGCCTTGCGTCGCGATGGGCCGCAAAGGGGCCCCCGGCCAATCCACTCAATCCTCCGCCCGCAACCGCAACTCCACCATCAAGTCATCCGCCAGACTCTCCAGCCGCTGCTGCAGCTCGTCCAGCGGCAAGGCCAGGGGCAAGGCCAACAAGGCATCGGCATGGAACAACGGCTCACTGCTCATCGGTGCCGGCCGCACATCTGTCGTGAACCGTTCCACGTTCACCTGCAACTCCGCCAGCAAACGAGTGATGTCCCGCACGATCCCCGGCCGGTCATTGCCGACCAGTTCCATGGCAATCGGCTTCCAGGTACACGAGGGTTCCACCCCGCTCTCTGCAACCAGCACACGAATGTCGTACTGGGCCAGCCCCTGCAACGCCGCCACCAGCCCATCGTGATGTTCAGCCGGCACCGCCACCCGCAGGATCCCGGCAAACTGCCCGGCCATGCGCGACATGCGGCTTTCCAGCCAGTTGCCGCTGTGGTCGGCGATGCACTGCGCAACACGTTCCACCTGGCCGGCCTTGTCAGGGGCGATAACAGTCAGTACAAGATGATCCACAAGCCGTTCCTCGTGTCGAGCCGCGCCAGGCGCAGAAAATCGGGGGGTCGGCTCAGTATAGGCAAGGCGCGGCAACCTGCCGCAGGGCAATCCGCACAGCCAATCGTGTACTGTTTCAAGATTTATCTGGAACAATCCACCCTTTTTTTGCGAACATACCTGCTCCCAGCGTGACCATACGCGACCAATGGGTCGCACAACGGCGCTTTTAGTCTGATTTTGCCCCGTCTACTGCTTCATGTAGTATCCCGTGGCGCGGACTACAAAACGTCGTTTGGATGTCTGCCAAGGCGCCTGTGAAAATACGCACACTGTCTGCCAGCCAGTCTGGCGGGCTGCACCCAGCCGCGCTCGGGGTCTTCCCCGGGGGCAAGTACTGGTACGTGTTTAGAGAAGCGCTACAGGCTTAATACAGAAGAGCGAAATAGCTGAGCAGAGTGAGGCAAGCAATGACTGGATACGTTCAAGTCGGTGGCCTTCAGGTCGCCAAGGTCCTGTACGACTTCGTGAACAACGAAGCCATCCCCGGGACCGGCATCGTCGCCGAGCAGTTCTGGGCGGGTGCAGAGAAGATCATCAATGACCTCGCTCCAAAGAACAAAGCCCTGCTCGCCAAGCGCGACGAGCTGCAAGCCAAGATCGACGCCTACCACCAGGCACGCAAAGGCCAGGCCCATGACGCCGCAGCCTACAAAGCATTCCTCCAGGAAATCGGCTACCTGCTGCCACAAGCCGACGATTTCCAGGCCACCACCCAGAACGTGGACGAAGAAATCGCCCATATGGCCGGCCCGCAGCTGGTCGTGCCGGTGATGAACGCCCGTTTTGCCCTCAACGCCGCCAACGCCCGTTGGGGTTCGCTGTACGACGCGCTGTATGGCACCGATGCCATCAGCGATGAAGGCGGCGCCGAAAAAGGCCAGGGTTACAACAAAGTGCGTGGCGACAAGGTGATTGCCTTCGCCCGCGCCTTCCTTGACGAAGCCGCGCCGCTGGCGGCTGGGTCGCACGTCGACTCCACCGCCTACCGCATCGAAGCCGGCAAGCTGGTGGTCACCCTGAAGGGCGGCACCAACACCGGCCTGCGTGACGACGCCCAACTGATCGGGTTCCAGGGTGATGCCGCGGCACCGACTGCCGTGCTGCTGAAACACAACGGCCTGCATTTCGAAATCCAGGTCGATGCCAGCACCCCGGTCGGCAGCACCGACGCCGCTGGCGTCAAAGACATCCTGATGGAGTCGGCACTGACCACCATCATGGACTGCGAAGACTCGGTCGCCGCCGTCGATGCCGACGACAAGGTCATCGTCTACCGCAACTGGCTGGGCCTGATGAAGGGCGACCTGGCCGAAAGCGTGAGCAAAGGTGGCAAGACCTTCACCCGCACCATGAACCCCGACCGCGAGTACGCTGCGCCCAACGGTGGCAGCGTGACCCTGCACGGCCGTTCGCTGCTGTTCGTGCGTAACGTTGGCCACCTGATGACCAACCCGGCAATTCTCGACGCCCAGGGCAACGAAATTCCGGAAGGCATCCAGGATGGTCTGTTCACCAACCTGATCGCCCTGCACAACCTCAATGGCAACACCAGCCGCAAGAATACCCGCAGTGGCAGCGTGTACATCGTCAAGCCGAAGATGCATGGCCCTGAGGAAGTGGCGTTTGCCGCCGAGATCTTCAGCCAGGTCGAAGACCTGCTGGGCATGCCGCGCAACACCGTGAAGGTCGGCATCATGGACGAGGAGCGCCGGACCACGGTCAACCTCAAGTCCTGCATCAAGGCCGCTGCCGAGCGCGTCGCGTTCATCAACACCGGCTTCCTCGACCGCACGGGCGATGAAATTCACACCTCGATGGAGGCCGGCGCCGTGGTGCGCAAAGGTGCCATGAAGAACGAGAAGTGGATCGGTGCCTACGAAAACAACAACGTCGATGTCGGCCTGGCGACCGGCCTGCAAGGCCGTGCGCAGATCGGCAAAGGCATGTGGGCCATGCCCGACCTGATGGCCGCCATGCTCGAGCAGAAGATCGCCCACCCGCTGGCCGGTGCCAACACCGCCTGGGTGCCGTCGCCCACTGCCGCCACCCTGCATGCCCTGCACTACCACAAGGTGGACGTACAGGCACGCCAGCGTGAGCTGGCCTCGCGCACCCCGGCATCGGTGGACGATATCCTGGCCATCCCGCTGGCCGCCGACACCAACTGGTCGGCCGAAGAGATCCGCAACGAGCTGGACAACAATGCCCAGGGCATCCTCGGCTATGTCGTGCGCTGGATCGACCAGGGTGTCGGTTGCTCGAAGGTGCCAGACATCAACAACGTCGGCCTGATGGAAGACCGCGCCACCCTGCGCATCTCCGCGCAACTGCTGGCCAACTGGCTGCGCCACGGCGTGGTCAGCCAGGCGCAGGTGCTGGAAAGCCTCAAGCGTATGGCGGTGGTGGTCGACCAGCAGAACGCCGCTGACCCTCTGTACCGCCCGATGGCGCCGAACTTCGACGACAACATTGCGTTCCAGGCGGCAGTGGAGCTAGTGGTCGAAGGTGGCAAGCAGCCCAATGGCTATACCGAGCCAGTGCTGCACCGCCGTCGCCGCGAGTACAAGGCGCGTAACGGGTTGTAAGTTACACCTGCGTACGGGGGCCGCTTTGCGGCCCAATCGCGACACAAGGCCGCTCCTACAGGGATATCGCAAATATCAAAACTTGCGCTGCACCTGTAGGAGCGGCCTTGTGTCGCGATTGGGCCGCAAAGCAGCCCCTCTCTGCCTCAATCAATTTTCAGCTCTTTCTTCACCAGCTCCAGCAACTTGCCCAGGTCCACCGGCTTGAGCAGGAAGTCCACCACCCCCAGGTGCATCACGTCCACCGCCTCTGCCACATCGGTGTCGCCCGACACGACGATGATCGACAACGCCGCCCGCTCCGACCCGCGAATCTTGCGGATCAGCTCCAGCCCATCCTCTGGCTGCATGCGCAAATCGGTAATCATCAAGCCGATGCGCGGCTCGAAATGCAGGTACAACCTGGCCTCCTCGGCCCCGTCCGCGCCCACACACTCAATGCCCCGGCTTTTCAGATACAGGATCAACGCTTCACGGTTCACCGCGTTGTCATCCACCACCAACACCAACGGCTTTACGGCCACCGGCGCACTGGCCACACCCAATGCCTCGCGCTCTTCGTCGCTTAGAATATCGATTTGCTCAGGCATGGCCATCTCGTCAAGAAAATTCCGCTTCAGCCATAGGACCGCAGAACTTGCGTGACCCGATTCACCTTTCGTCGGGTCTTTGACAGGGGGGCTCATAGACTTACGTCCAATGGGCACCACCCCGCCGCAAGCCGACCATGGAGGCAGAGAACAACATGGCCGGCACCTATATATAGATATATATAGTTCGGCATAGCGATACGGTCGGTTTCATGAGCAAAAAGGACGCCTACAGCCAGGCGGGCAGGACCGCAGTGCTGCAGAACATTCAGGGCACGCTGCAGTTTCTGCAGCGCTTTCCGCCGTTCAACCAGATGGAACACAGCCACCTGGCCTACCTGGTGGAGCAGTGTCAGCTGCGCTTCTATGCCAGCGGCGAAAGCATCGTCAAGCCGGCAGACGGGCCGGTCGAGCATTTCTACATCGTCAAGCAGGGCCGGGTGGTGGGCGAGCGTCAGCACCTGGTGAAACCGGGGGTCGAAACCACCTTCGAAATCACCAGCGGCGAGTGCTTCCCGCTGGCCGCCCTGCTCGGCGAACGGGCCACCCGCACCGAGCACCTGGCCGGCGAAGACACCTTCTGCCTGCAACTGAACAAGGCAGCGTTCATCCGCGTGTTCTCGATGTCTGAAGTGTTTCGGGATTTTGCCCTGCGCGGGGTCAGCAGCCTGCTCGACCAGGTCAACCAGCAGGTTCGCCAGCGTGCGGTGGAAACCCTGGGTACCCAGTACTCGCTGAACACGCCGCTGGGCGAACTGGCCATGCGGCACCCGGTGGTGTGCAGCGCGGATACGCCGCTGCGCGAAGCCGTGCGGCTGATGCACGAGCAGCAGGTGGGCAGCATCGTCGTGGTTGACGCGCAGCGCTACCCCATCGGCATCTTCACCCTGCGCGACCTGCGCCAGGTGGTGGCCGCGGCGGACGCCGAGCTGGGTGCGCCGATTGCCCGGCACATGACCGCCAAGCCGTTCTACCTCAGCCCACAGGCCAGTGCCTTCGATGCAGCCATGGCAATGACCGAGCGGCACATTGCCCACGTGTGCCTGGTGGAAAACGGCCGGCTGTGTGGCGTGGTCTCGGAGCGCGACCTGTTCTCGCTGCAACGGGTCGACCTGGTGCACCTGGCGCGCACCATTCGCCATGCACCGCGGCTGGACAGCCTGGTCTCGCTGCGCGGCGAGATCAGCCAACTGGTCGAACGGATGCTCGCCCACGGCGCCTCGTCCACCCAGATCACCCAGATCATCACCCTGCTCAACGACCACACGGTATGCCGGGTCATCGAACTGGCCCTGGCTGAACGGGGCGACCCTGGGGTGCCTTTCAGCTGGCTGTGCTTTGGCAGCGAAGGGCGTCGCGAACAGACCCTGCACACCGACCAGGACAACGGCATCCTTTTCGAGGCGCTGGACAGTGCCGAGGCCGACGCCATCCGTGCCCGCCTGCTGCCGCTGGCACAGTACATCAACCAATGCCTGGCCCAGTGTGGCTTCACCTTGTGTACGGGCAACATCATGGCCGGCAACCCTGCGCTGTGCCTGTCGCGTGCCGAGTGGGCGCGGCGCTTTGCCGGTTTTGTCCGCGAAGCCAGCCCGGAAAACCTGCTGGGCTCAAGCATCTACTTCGACCTGCGGGTGGTGTGGGGCGACGATCAGGGCTGCGAGCAACTGCGCCAAGGCGTGCTGGCGCAGGTGGCCGACAACCGTATATTCCAGCGCATGATGGCGGAAAACGCCCTGCGCCAGCGCCCGCCAGTGGGCCGCCTGCGCGAGTTCGTGCTGACCCGCCAAGGCAACGACAAGGCGGCCACACTCGACCTGAAGGTCCAGGGCCTGACGCCCTTCGTCGATGGTGCCCGGCTGCTGGCGCTGGCCAATGGCATCGGCGCCTGCAATACCCTGGAGCGCTTGCGCCAGCTGGTCGCCAAAGGGGTAATCGAAGCACTGGACGGCGCGGCCTATGAAGAGGCGTATCACTTCATCCAGCAGACCCGCATGCAACAGCATCAACGCCAGGCCCGCGCCAACCTGCCGTATTCCAACCGGCTTGACCCGGACAGCCTCAACCACCTGGACCGGCGTATCCTGCGCGAGTCCCTGCGCCAGGCCCAGCGCCTGCAAAGCAGCCTGGCCCTGCGGTACCAGTTATGAGCCTGTTCGCCTGGCTGCGCCCCGGCACACCCGAGCTGGACCCTGCCACGCGCCAGCGCCTGGCCCGGCAACCTAAACCCGCGCCCCTGGGTGTGTGCACGTTGCGTGAGCAGCGCTGGGTGGTGCTGGACCTGGAAACCAGCGGGCTCAACCCCAACCGTGACCAGGTACTGTCGATCGGCGCAGTGGCCATTGAGGACGGGGCCATCGACTTTGCCCAGCAATTTGAACGCACCCTGCAGCGGCCACTGTTGAAAACCAACGCCAGCGTGCTGATTCACGGGCTCGGGCCAAGCGCCCTGGCGGCCGGTTGCGAGCCCGCCGAAGCCTTGCTGGACCTGCTCGACTTCATTGGCGACAGCCCGGTGCTGGCATTCCATGCTCCGTTCGACCAGCGCATGCTGGCGCGGGCACTGAAAGAAAGCCTGGGTTACCGCTTGCAGTCGCCGTTTCTGGATGTGGCCGAGCTGGCGCCGATGCTCAACCCCGACACGGTTCTGCGCGAGGCGGGCCTGGATGACTGGGTGGCGCGCTTTGGGCTACAGGTGGAGGAACGCCACCACGCCAGCGCTGATGCCCAGGTCACCGCAGAACTTGTGCTGATCCTGTTCAGCCAGGCCCGGCGCCAACAACTGGACAGCCCGCTGCAACTGGAACAGCGCCTGCGCGGCTGGCGGCGACGCAAGGTGCAGAGCCATGGCATGTAAGGCCAGGGCTACGCAGCGCCGGTGAAACCGCAGGCCTTTGGCCAACCCCATGCAGGCGAACCGATAAGCGTCCATTGCACCCACCCCCTCCCCTCTGCAACAATCGCGAATAATTATCGTTAGTTAATGCATACGTTCCGGGGGGACGCTGCTTGCCTTCTGCACAGAGCCCACACGCCGATCTGGTTGGTACGCTGTACCGCGATCACCGCGGCTGGCTGCTCGCCTGGTTGCAACGCAACATGGCCTGCCGCCAACGTGCCGAAGACCTGAGCCAGGACACCTTCGTGCGCCTGCTAGGCCGCGAGCAGCTGGCCTCGCCCCGCGAACCGCGTGCCTTTCTTGCGGCCGTGGCCAAGGGGCTGATGTTCGACCACTTCCGGCGCGCCGCACTGGAACAGGCCTACCTCGCGGAACTGGCACTGGTGCCGGAAGCCGAACACCCCTCCCCCGAAGTACAGCACCTGATTCTGGAAGACCTCAAAGCCATCGACCGCCTGCTTGGCAAGCTGTCGAGCAAAGCCCGCGCGGCGTTCCTGCACAACCGCCTGGATGGCATGGGCCATGCCGAAATCGCCGAGCGCCTGGGCGTTTCGGTGTCGCGGGTGCGCCAGTACCTCGCCCAGGGTATGCGTCAGTGCTACGTGGCCCTGTACGGGGAGCCGACGTGAGCAACGCACCGGTTTCGTCGCGTGTACTGGAAGCTGCCATTGCCTGGAAACTCAACCTCGACGGCGGCAGCGACAGCCCTGCCGAACGTGGTGAGTTCATGCGCTGGCATGCCGCCAGCGAAGAACACGCGCGCGCCTGGCGACAGCTCGGCGCCATGGACCAGCGGCTCAGCGCAGCCGCCGGCCCGGCGCGCCAGGCGTTGCTGCAGTCGCGCGCCAGCCTGCGCCGGCGCATCGGCAAGGTGGGCGGCGGCCTGGCCGGCATGTTCCTGCTCGGCTCGCTGCTGGCGTGGGTTGGCGCACCGTCACTGGCGCCCAGCTACTGGCTTGCCGACCAGCGTACCGCCACCGGCGAGTTGCGCACCTTGCGCCTGGCCGACGGCACCCTGTTGAGCCTCAATACCCACACCGCGGTAGACATCGACTACGCCGGTGCGCAACGGGTGATCGTGCTGCACCAGGGTGAAATCTCGGTCGATACCGGCCACCAGGACCCCCGCCCGCTGCTGGTGCGCACCGACGATGGCCGCTTGCGCCCACTGGGCACGCGCTTCCTGGTACGTCGTGAAGCCGCAGGCACGCGCCTTGAAGTGTTGCAAGCGTCGGTCGCGGCCATGCCGCATAACAGCGGTGACGAGCAGGTGTTGCGCGAAGGCCAGCAGGTGCTGATGCATGCCGATGGCCTGGGCCAGGTCAGCGCAGTGCCGGCCGGTGCCGATGCCTGGACGCGCGGCATGCTGGTGGTCGACGACGTACGCCTTGGTGACTTGCTGGCGGTGCTGGGCAAGTACCGCAGCGGCTACCTGGGCGTGGATGCAGCGGTCGCCGACCTGCGGGTAAGCGGCAGCTTCCCGCTGACCGATACCGACCTGGCATTGGCCTCACTGGAGCCGGTGCTGCCGGTGAAGGTCGAGCGGCATACCCAGTGGTGGGTGAAGGTCACGCCCAGGTAGCGCTGTAGCAGCCTGATCGCAGGCGCCCCTGCTTTTACAAACAATTCTCACTTTTTTTCAGATTCGCCCTGTCACTTTTCGATTCTCGCTCGGCAAGGATGCAGCAAGCACTTACCCGTCGAGGAACCGCCGCATGTCCCGTGCCGTAGATCGTATCCTGCGCCCCAGCCTGATGGCCCTGGCCATCGGCATGGCCGCGCCGCTGGTCAGCCCTGCCTTGTTCGCCGCCGAGCAGTCCGCGCTGCGCGCCTACAACCTGCCCAGCGCACCGCTGGCCACTGCCCTGAACCAGATCGCCAGCCAGGCCGGTATCGCCCTGGCCCTGGACCCCGCGCTGGTCAGTGGCCGCACCTCGGCGCCGGTCAACGGCCGCTATGACGGCCTCGGCGCCTTGCAGGCAGCGCTGCTGGGCAGCGGCCTGCAATTGCAGCAGAGCAGCGCGGGCAGCTACAGCCTGGTCGCGGTGCCGGAGGGCAGCCTGGCCTTGCCGGAAATCACCGTGAACGCCAACAGCGCCATTGAAACCGCGTGGGGCCCGGTCGACGGCTACCTGGCCCAGCGCACGGCCGCCGGCACCAAGACCGACACCGCCCTGGTCGAAGTCCCACGGTCCATTTCCGTGGCGACCCGCGAGCAGATGAAAGACCGCGGCGTGCATAGCCTCGACGACGCCGTGCGCTATATGCCAGGCATCGTCTCTGCCAGCTTCGGCAGCGACACCCGCTATGACTGGATGCGGGTGCGCGGCTTCGAGCCCACCCAGTTCCTGGATGGCCTGCCGTTGCCACGTGGCGTGTACGCCAACCCGAAAGCCGAAACCTGGAACCTCGACCGCCTGGCGCTGCTGCGTGGCCCGGCTTCTTCGGTCTATGGCCAGACCCCACCCGGCGGCCTGCTGGACATGGTCAGCCGCCGCCCGCAAGCCGAAAGCGCGCATGAAATCGAACTGCAATATGGCAGTGACAACCACCGCCAGATCAACTTCGCCAGCACCGGCAAGATCGATGACGACGGCCGCTTGCTGTATGGCGTGAGCGGTGTGATCCGTGACAGCGGTACGCAGGTCGATCACATCGACAACAAGCGCTACAACATCGCCCCGAGCCTGACCTGGAACGTGGACGAAGATACCTCGCTGACCTTCCTTTCCCAATTCACCCGCGACGATACCGGGGTCACCAGCCAGTTCCGACCGATCCAGGGCACCAAGATCGACATGCCGTTCGGCAAGATCTCGCACCACAAGAACCTGGGTGACCCGAATTACGAATTCTACGACCGTACCTACTACGCGCTGGGCTACGCGTTCGAGCACCGTTTCAACGACGTGTGGCAGTTCCGGCAAAACTTGCGCTATACCAAGTCCGAGCTGTCGTTCCAGACGATCACCGTCAACAGCTACTTGCCGGAGTTCGGTATGGTCGTGGACGACCAAGGCAACGTGGGGCGTAGTACCACCAACGTTGACGAGGACATCAGCCAGTTCGCCGTCGACAACAACTTCCAGGGTGATTTCAGCACAGGCGCCATCAGCCACACCTTGCTGCTCGGCCTGGACCACCAACGTACCAACAACAATTTCCTGACGATCTATGGCGCTGCGCCACCCATCAATGTCAACGACCCAGTCTACGGTTTGCCGATCAGCAGACCCGACCGTTCCACTGCCTACTACGACTACGACCAGAAAACCATTCAGACCGGCCTGTACGTGCAGGACCAAATGGCGCTGGGCAACTGGCGGCTGACCTTGGGTGGTCGGGAGGACTGGGTACACACCGGTACAACGTTCTTCAACAAAGGCGACGCTACCAACACCCAGCGCGACAGTAACTTCAGCGGCAACGCGGCGATCAGTTACGTCTTCGATTCGGGGTTTGTGCCTTACCTGTCCTATGCAGAATCTTTCCAGCCCGCCAGCAAGGCCGATGCGGACCCACTGAAGTCGTTCAAACCAACCGAAGGCAAGCAGTGGGAACTGGGTGTCAAATACCAGCCCCCCGGTTCAAATACGTTGCTCTCGGCCGCGGTGTATGACCTGACTCAAAAGAATGTGCTGGTCACCAGCAACGACGGCAATACCAGTGTCACCAGCCAAACCGGCGAAGTGAAAGTCCGCGGCCTGGAGCTTGAAGCGGTTTCCGACGTTACCGACAACCTGAAGGTAATTGCCGCCTATACCCTGGCCAAATCCGAAGTGCAGGATGGCCAGTTCAAGGGCAACCGCCTGCAACTGATGCCTAACCAGCAGGCCTCGGTGTGGGGCGACTACACCTTCCACTCGGGCGTACTGGACGGCTTCGGCATCGGCCTGGGGGCACGCTACACCGGCAATACCTATGGTGACCAAGGCAACACCTGGCTGGGCAAGGCCAATGCCTACACGGTGTTCGATGCCTCGGTGCATTACGACCTGGGCCGCCTGGACAACAGCCTGAAAGGGGCGTCGGTCGCGCTCAATGCGAACAACCTGCTGGACAAGGACTACCTCTCCACCTGTGACTCGTACTACTGCTACTACGGCGACGAGCGGAGTGTCGTGGCCAGCGCCACCTACAAGTTCTGAGTGAGCCGGGGCCGCGTTGCGGCCCAATCGCCGGCAAGCCAGCCCCCACAGGTAAATCAGGACCCCGAGGACCTGCGCTGACCTGTGGGAGCTGGCTTGCCGGCGATTGGGCTGCGCAGCAGGCCCCTCCAATTCCTCAGGCAAAAAACGGTACCGTGATGAAAAGCCCAACCATCCGCCGCTGGTCAGCGGTCCACACCTGGAGCAGCCTGGTCTGTACCCTGTTCCTGCTGTTGCTCGCCCTCACCGGCCTGCCGCTGATCTTCCACCACGAACTCGAACACCTGCTGGGCGACGCCGCCGAACTGCGCGAAATGCCGCCCGGCACCCCGCACCTCGACCTGCAACAGCTGGTGCTCAAGGCCGAGCAGCACCGCCCCGGCGAGGTCATGCAGTACTTTGGTTATGAAGAAGACCAACCCGACGGCGTGGTGGCCATCACCGCCGCCACCGCCGGTACCGAGCCCAACCTGTCGCACACCTTCATGCTCGACGCCCGCACAGGCGAAGCGGTAGCCATGCCCGCCGCCAACGGTGGCTTCATGATGCTGATGCTGCGCCTGCACGTGGACATGTTCGCCGGCCTGCCGGGCAAGTTGCTGCTGGCCTTCATGGGCGTGCTGTTCGTCGTCGCGATCGTGTCCGGCACCGTGCTGTATGCCCCGTTCATGCGCCGGCTGGGCTTCGCCAGCGTGCGCCACGACAAATCCCGGCGCCTGCGCTGGCTCGACCTGCACAACCTGATCGGCATCGTCACCTTGGCCTGGGCACTGACTGTCGGTGTAACCGGCGTGATCAGCGCCCTGTCCGACCTGGTGATCGCTGCCTGGCGCAACGACAGCCTGGCGGCCATGGTGGCGCCCTACCGCAACGCCCCACCGCTGGGCGAACGCGCTGCGGCCAGCGACCTGCTGGCCATCGCCGAACAGGCCGCCCCCGGCATGCGCCCAGACTTCATCGCCTTCCCCGGTACACGCTTCTCCAGTGAGCACCACTACGCGGTGTTCATGAAAGGTGCCACGCACCTCACTTCGCACCTGCTGACCCCGGTCCTGATCGATGCACGCACGCTGCAAGTGACCGCCGTCGGCGAACGCCCCTGGTACATGGATGCCATGGGCCTGTCGCAACCCCTGCATTTTGGCGACTACGGCGGGCGGCCCATGCAGGTGCTGTGGGCAGCACTGGACGTGCTGACGATCATCGTACTCGGCAGCGGCCTCTACCTGTGGTGGACCAAGCTGCGCAGCAGCAGGGGGGCGCGCCCGTGAGCCACACGTCACGCAGCACCAGGCAGATCTTCGCCTGGCCTGGGCTCATCGCCGCGCTGGGTGCAGCCGGCCTGTTCGCCGCGCTGCTCGGGGACGGCGCCTGGGACGCCCTGGCCTGGCTGGGGCTGGGCATTCCGGCATGGCTCGGGTTCCGTGGGCTGAGCGGCAAATGAGGTAAACAGCTAACACGCCTGGATCAACAGCTGGGACCAAGCTGCACGGCCTGTTCACCGTGGAGCCCGCCATGAGCCTGACACACTTCAAGTCCTTCGATGCGCAATTGAGCGCCCTGCTCACCCCACCCCCAACGCCCGACCCGTCGCTGCCGCTGCTGAACGCACGGCAGCGCTACTTCGCCGACCTTGCGCAGTACTGGCTTGGCACCGCAAGCGGCGAAAGCCGGCGGGCACGCCTGGCTGCGCTGCTGCGCCAGCAACTGCTGGCGCAAATCGCGTTGCGCAGCGATGACCATACGCTGGGTTCGAGCCATGCCGAGCTGGTCACCTGCTGCGCCAACAGGCCGCTGCCCTCGCAGCGCCAGCATTTACCAGCCGCGCAACGGCCGCAGATCTACCGCCCCGTACTGGACATCACCACACCCAATTGGCGTAGCTACCTGCCCGGCACTTTCGTGATCGTCGAAGGCCGGCCCGAGGGCCGCATGCCAGACACCCGCAACACCACCGACTACGCGCTGCTGTGCAGCCTGTCCCATGGCATCGAAGCATTCGATAGCCTTGCCGAGCTGCACACCGAGCTTTGCGAACGCCTGGACGACGTGCAGCAAAGCCGGCCACTGCTGCGGCACATGAGCAACGAACACGATCGCGACAACGCCCGCAACGCCGAGCGCCTGCGCTATGAATGGTTCAACGAGGACATGATTCAGGCACAGGCTCAGGCCTTGATCGACGGCCAGCACGCCGCGCTGACCCAGGCCTGGCAGGAAGCTGCGCAGCAGGCGGCGGTGGACTGGCCCAAGCTGACAGCGGACCTGGCCGAGGCCGCCGATCTGCTGCCATGGGCCGACAGCCGCTCTGCGCTACAGACACGCTACGGCCTGCTGCTGGAGCGCAACTCGCCAGCCTGGCTGAAAAACGCCTCGGCACAGGGCCTCACGCACATCATGCAAACACTGCAAGAGCTGGTGATCGCCATCGACAAGGCGGCGGCACCCGGTATCCTGAGCCTTGAGCAATTCGTCGACCGCAATGGCCTGCTCGCCTGGACGCGTGAACGCCTGCGCACGCATCTGCGCCAACGTCACCAGCTGGATATCGACCCGCTCGGCGTGTATGTCAGCGTTACCCTGGCCAGGCCCATAGGCCCTGTGTTGCCGCCCAGCATTACCGGCCCCTGGATACCCGTCGCCAGCCGCCCGCAGGTTGGCGACAGCATCGAGCTGGTCCAGCAGACCTACCGCATCGACGAGCTGGCGCTGATCAACGTCAGCTTGCTCGATATCGACTACTGGTTGACGGCGAGGGTGCACGACAAGCAGGGCGTGACCATCGCTGGCGTCAGCCCAAGCCAGGTCAAGCAGCTGGTGCGTGAGCTGGATGTGGGTGAAAGCTACAGCCAATACCTGCGCACCCATTTGCTGACATCGCCGCAGGCACAGTGGCGGCAGGACAGTTATGTCGCCATCAGCCATGCGCGCATGCGCGCCGAAGCGGCCAAGGCGCACTATGCCGGCCACCTTCTCGAAGACCCGTTCGAGCGCGGGTTTGCCTGGATCACCACCTTGCTCGAATACCCGCAAAGCCATGCGCGCCAACAGGCAGACGTAGCGCAACTGAGCGTGCGCCAGTTGCTGATCGGTGGGCATACGCTGCAAGGCATCATGCTGGTCACCCCAGACAGCCCAGGCTTCGCCCGCTTCATCGTCTACACCCCGGACGCCCCGGACCGCCGCGCCTGGCGTGAGTTTCGCAATACCCGGCACATGCTCAAGACCCTGCGCAAACAACCTGCCCTGCGCGATTACCTGAAAGACCGCCTGCCGCTGGCCGACCGTGAGCAAATCGAGCTATGGCTGACCAAAGGCGGCATGGGGCCCCATGTACAACGCCCGACGATCACCGGCGATTTCCAGCAGGCCCGCTACCTCGCGGAAGTGAATGCCATGCTGGCCGCGGTCGATGCCAGCACCAACACCCGGCGGGAACTGCTGACCGAGCTCGGCCTGCGCGGGCTGACGCTCATTCTGGACTTGATCAGCTTCGTGTTGCCCAACCGGGCACTGGTGGCGGTATCGTTGGGGCGTTCGATCCTGTCGGTGATCGATGCGCACAAGGCCTTCAAGCAAGCGCAACGTACCGAGGTACTGAAGCACATCGTCGACGCCTTCACCTACGCCAACGACGCCGTCAACAACCTGGGTGGAACAACCGTGATGCGCCGCGCATTGCGGGGAATACCCTCGCCTCCACCGCTGAAGTTGCCGCCTTCGGCAAGCGTGAACATCAACCGTGAAAAACTGCGCTACCGCGTGGATGGCATTCACAAAGAAGGTATCTACGAGCAACCCTCGCCGTACCCCGGCATGAGCTTCTACTACATCCGGGATGCCAGCGGGGCTACATACCAGGTCGCTTTCGACGGCTACCGCTGGCGGGTAGTAGACCCGCGCATGCCAGACGCCTATACCAAGGTACCGGTCAAACGCCGCGAAGACGGCGAATGGGTAGTGGACTCTGTGGTGCTGTGGCATGACGGGCTACCCGACTTGCAGGCGCTGTTCAAAGCGTGCCAACTGCCCACGTACCCCGCTGGCGCCGAGCCAACCGACACCGCTGGGCTGTACCGCCTGGGCCGGGAGTACTTTCTGGTGGCAGGCAGCCAGGCGTTGCCGCTGCGCGCGCACTTGCTGGACAACCATTACCATTTGCTGATGCCCGGGCAACCGCACAGCAGGCCCATTGCCTGGGCCATTGTGCGTTGGCAGGGGGACCAGTGGCGCATCCGGGTTCGCCAGCCCGGCCGAAGCAGTGACTGGCTGGCGTTTCCAGACTGTTATTCGGTAAGCCGCGGCAACAGCCCGTCCAACCGCTGATGCAAGGCACTGCCACTTGGCCAGTTGCGCAGCAGCCGTGCCCGGTCGCGGGCATAGGCGGGGGCGAAGCTGAGCTGGGTGGCATGCTGGCACATGGCGTCCAGGTCGATCAGCGACCAGCGCCCGTTGTCCCAGAACAGGTTGTGCCCCTTGAAGTCGCCGTGGCTGATGCGCTCGCGGATCAGCTGCTGCATCACCTGCACCAACGCATCGAGCTGTTCTTGCGGGGCCTCGCCACTTTCCACGTAGGGCGCAAAGCACGCGGTCAGGTCTGGGCCATCGACATACTCGGTGACCAGGTAGGCACGGCTGCGCAGGCCCAGCACCCGCTGCTCCAGCACCGCCAAGGGGCGTGGCGTGGCGATGTCGAGAAACTCCAGGCGGTGCCCTTCGATCCATGAATGCCAGGCCCGGCTCGGGCGCCAGAAGCGCTTGAGCCAGTGCGCGGTGTTCTTGATGTTGTAGCGTTTGAGCACCAACTGCCGGCCATTCACCTCGATACGCGCCACACTGGCGGCGCCACCGGTCTTGTACAGGTGGCCTTGGTCGATCAAGGCATCGGCCTGTTCCAGCACCGGCAGCATGGCGGCCACCTCGCTGCGGCGAACCGCACGCAAGCCCGACAAGCTGCGCTGTACGCTGAACAGGCTGCATTCGCGCCCGGCCTTTTCCAGGTAGTCCTTCTGCCGCCAGCTGCGCACCTTGTCCACCTGCTTCTGCAAGGCTTCCAGTGGCAGCGCGTGCTCGGCATTGGCCAGCAGGTAATGCACCAGCAACTCTTCGATGAACGGTTCCAGGCGCTTGGGCAACTGGGCGAAGAATACCCCGAGGTTTTCCAGCACCCGCGGGCGCGAGAGTTGCTGGCCAGGGGTTTCGGCCTTGATGCCGGCGCCATCGATCAGGTACAGCTTGCCGGCGTGGCGCAGCAGGTTGTCCAGGTGCAGGTCTTCCTGCCACAGGCCTTTGGCGTGCATGTGCGCCACGGCCGTCAGCGCCTCACCCAGCACCTGCTGCTGCGCGTCGGCCAGCACCGGCAGGTTTTCCACCGCGCCCCAGGCATCGGCCAGGCTTTGGGCACCGTCGAGGAATTCAAACAGCAGCCAGCCACCTTCGCCTTCCCTGAGCCCGTCGGCCAGCAGCCTGGGCGTGGTCAGCCCCTGCCCGGCCAACAGCTTCACGCCCTGCAATTCGCGCTGGAAATGCCGCGCCGCGTTAGCACCCACCAACAACTTGGCCAGTACCGGCGTCCCGCGCCACACACCGGCGCCGACATAGCGCTGGCCCGGTAGCACACGCAACAGGCTGAGCAGCTGCAGGTCGGCGCTGCCGGCGGCATCGGCCAAGGTCAGGGTCAGCGGCAGTGACGGGCTACGCCCGGCAGCCTTGAGTTCAGACAAACGCATCAGCGGGCCTCTTTTTCACGACGGCGTTGCGTCAGGCGTTGCAGCCAGGTGTCGACCAGCGTGCCTTCGGCGGGCTGCGCCAGGTAGCTGGCCAGCAAGGTGCGGACATCCGCCTCGCTCCAGGCCCGGGCGCGGCGTAGCAGCGGCTCCAGGTCTTTGAGGCGGTCACGCATGCCGAACAGCAACGGCCGGGTCTTTTCCAGGTCGATCAGTTGGGCGTCCCACCCCTCGCGGCGCTGGCGCAGAAAGATGTGCTTGGGGTAGAAGCAGCCGTGCACCTGGCCGGCGCCGTGCAGGGTACGCGCCAGCTGGCCGCACGCCTGCAGGATGCCGTTGCGTTCGGCCTCGCCCAACTGCGGCCATTGGCCCAGCAGGCTGTCGAGGTCGGCCCACGCGTCCAGGGCACGAGTCATCAGAATCGCCCGGTGCTGGCCGCCCTGCTTGCGCTCACCGTAGAACACCGCCTGCAAGGCCGGAATGTGCAACTTCTGATAACGGCTGATATTGCGGAATTCGCGGGCGAAGGTTGGCTCGCCAAACGGCCGGTGCAGGGTGCGGGTCAGGTAGTCGCACTGGCGCTTGAGGTAGTACCCCTTGCCTTCGAGCTCCAGGCGGAACACGCTGCTCCAGCCGCCACGGCCGGTGTTGGGCTCGTCCACGGCGTCCAGTTGCAGCGCCCACAGCGCCTCGAAGTCATCCAGCCCATGGCGTTTGAGCAGCGCGAGTTCTGCGCTGGCCAGGTAGTCGGTCATTCCCTTCCCTCGAAAAAGCCCAGCACCTGGCGGATGCGTTTCTTGTCGCGCGCATCAAGCCGTTTACGGTCACGGTACTGCAGGTAGAAACGCAGGCGCTGGGTAGCCGAGAGGTGGTACTTGGCCACCTTGTCCAGGCAGGCCAGGTCTTTGATCAGCCGGTGCCGCCACATGAACCCGCGCCAGAAATCGCCGGTGGGGCAGTCGATGAAGAACAGCGTGCCTTGGTCATCGACCAGCAGGTTGCGCCACTTCAGGTCGTTGTGGGCGAAACGGTGTTCGTGCATCACCCGGGTATGGCGGGCCAACTGGCGGCTGATATGGTCGACCCAGGTGCGATCGGCCAGCCGCGCATCGTTGCGCTCGGCCAGTGCCGACAGGTCTTCGGTGTTGGGCAGCTCGCGGGTGATCATCGCCCCGCGGCCAAAGGCCAGGCCATTGCGCTCAAGGCCCCAGGCCACCACTTCGGCGGTGGGAATGCCCCACTTGGCGAACTGCTTGAGGTTCTGCCATTCGGCCTTGATGCGCGGCCGGCCCAGGTAGCGGCGCATGTGCTTGCCGGCACCGGTGTACCGCTTGACGTAATAGTTGACCCCATCACGCTCGATGCGCACCACCTCGCTGAGCGGGTCGCGGGTCAGGCGTTCGCCTTGAATGGCAAATACCGCATCGAGGCTGCCGAAGTCCGCCGCCAGGTGTTGGTAACCCGGCGCCAGTGTCCAACTCGCCATTAGAGTGCATCCCCATAGCGTTGCTTGCGATCGTAGAGTTTCTGCGCCTTGCGCTCCAGCCAGGCCAGCAGCGCGGCTTCGTCCTTGAGGACTTGCCGCAGCGGGCGCTGGAAGTAAGCGCGCAGGAAGCGCAATTTGTCGCGTTGGGTAAGGCCGATGTCCAGCGCCGAGAAGTACAGCGCCGCCAGGTCCTTGTCACGCCAACGCCGGCTGATTGTCGCCCGGGTTTGCGCGCGGTGCAGGTCGATCACCGACAGTTTGAAATCATCCGCCGTCACCGCGCGGTCAGTGTGCAGCAGGAAGTGGCAGATGTAGCAGTCGCGGTGGTTGACCCCGGCGCGGTGCATGCCGCCGGTCATTTTCGCCACCTCGGCGATCAGCGCATGCTTCAGGCGCGGCTCGGGCGGCTGCCTGGCCCAGTCGATGCTGAAGTCTTCCAGGCTGATGGTCGGCGCCAGCTCTTCGGTGATGATGAACGAATGTTGCGCGGCGGGGTTGCTGCCGCGCTCACCGTAGGCGACCGCGGTCATGGTTGGCACGCCCGCTTCATGCAAACGCTGGATCGCCTGCCACTCCTGGCCGGCACCGAGCACCGGCAGCTTGGCGGTCAGCAGGTTCTTGAAGATCTCGCCCCAGCCGATACCGCGGTGGATCTTGACGAAAAAGCCCTCGCCAGCCACCTCGGTACGCAGCGTGCGGCGGCCTTCGAGTTCGCGGTAGACCTCACCTTGCAGCGCCTCCACGGCGTCGAAGGCATCGCGCCCGGCCCACAGGTGTTTGAAGGGTTCGGCCAGTATCAGCTTCATGCGGTTTTCTGCCCCAGGATCACGTCGGCAGCATGCTGCGGCATGCTGTACAGATCGGCGGTTTCGGCGAATGCCAGTCCGTTGCGCGACCAGCTGGCGCGGGCCTGCGGGTCTTCCAGCATGCGCTGCAGGTAGCTGTTGAGCTGGTCCTGCTCGAACGGCTCGTCCAGCACCAGGCCACTGTCGGCCTCGGCAATGTAATGGGCATAGCCGCACACCCTGGACACCAGCACCGGCAAACCGGCCACCAGCGCTTCGAGCAGCACTGTACCGGTGTTTTCGTTGTACGCCGGGTGAATCAGCACGTCGGCACCCAGCAGAAAGCGCGGGATGTCGCTACGGCCCTTGAGGAACTGCACCTGGTCGCCCAGGCCCAGGGTAGCGCTTTGCAGCTGGAATACCTTGGGGTCGTCCTGGCCGATGACCATCATCCGGGTGCGCTTGCGCAGCGCCGACGGCAGTGCCGCCAGCGCCTTGAGGCTGCGGTCCACGCCCTTGGTCTTGAAGCCCGAGCCGATCTGCACCAGCAGCAGGTCACCCTCGCCCAGGTTGAACTCCTTGCGGAACTCGGCGCGAATCTCGGCGGCATTGGCCGGCGCGCGGCGGTCCTGGGAAATGCCCGGCGGCAACAGGTGGAAGCGCTCCAGCGGGGTGCCGTAATGCTTGATGAACAGCGGCTGCTGCACTTCGGAAATCATCAGCACTTCGGTATGCGCGTCCTTGGCGAACACCGCACGCTCGTACTCGGCAAAGTGCCGGTAGCGGCCCCAACGGCGGTACAGGCCGCCACGCAGGGTTTGCGCCTTGTCCTCGAAGCAGCCGTCGGCGGCGTAGTACACGTCCAGCCCCGGCATCTTGTTGAAGCCGATCAGGCGGTCGACCGGGCGCTTGGCCAGGTCGGCGGCCATCCAGGCACTGAGCTTCTCGTTGCGCCGGTGGTTGAAGACCGCCTTGACCGGCGCCACCAGCACCTCGAAGCCTGGAGGAATGTCGCCCTCCCAGATCAACGTGTACACACGGATCTGGTGGCCGCGCTTCTGGCACTCCAGGGCAATGCGCATGAAGTCGCGTTGCAGCCCGCCAAAGGGGAAATATTTGTAAAGTACGAAAGCCAGTTGCATCAACGGACATCCTCAGCCAGCAGCAACGCGCTCAAGCGGCTCGCCACATGCTCGGGATTCAGGCGAGTGAAGCACAGTGGCCACTCGCGTTTGAGATCGAACCGGGCCAGGTCATCGGCGCTCGGTTTGTAGGTGCACTTCTTCTGCAGGCAGGGCGCGCAGGGCCAGTCACTGGCCTGGTGAATCTGGGTCCGTCCGTAGGCGCCGGTCAGGCCCGGGTTGGTCGGGCCGAATAACGAAATGGTCGGCACATCGAGTGCCGCGGCCAGGTGGCCCAGGCCGGTATCGACCGCCACGCAGGCCTTTGCCGCTGCCAGCACGCGGGCCACACCGGCAAGGTTCAATTTGGGGAGCACCTGGCAATTGTTCAAGCCTTGGGCAATGCGCTCGGCCCGCGCCTTCTCCGCCGGGTTGCCCCACGGCAGGCGCACCTCCAGCTTGCGCCGGCCCATGCGCTCGGCCAGTTCGCGCCAATAGGCTTCCGGCCAGTGCTTGGTCGCCCAGGTGGTGCCATGCAGGAACACGACATAGGGCGCCGCTGGCGGCAGTTGCAGGCGCTCGAGGTCCAGGCCGTAGTTGCCGATGCCTTCGGGCAGGTCGTAGGCCAGGGCCATGGCGAACAGCTGGCGCACCCGCTCGACCGCATGCTGGCCGGTAGCAACCGACAGGCGCCGGTCATAAAAGCGGCTGGCCCAGCCTTCACGGGCCGAATAGCGGTCCAGGCCAGCCACCGGGGCCTTCACGTAGCGGGTGAGCCAGGCCGACTTGACCAGGCCCTGGGCGTCGATCACCAGGTCGTACTTGCGCGCGCGTAAGCGCTGCTTGAAGGCCTTCCATTCGCCGCTCTTGAGGGTTTGCCAAAGGTTCTTGCGCCAGCGGCGGATGGCCACCGGGATGACCTGGTCGACCGCCGGGTGCCAGCTGGGGATTTCGGCGAAGCCTTCTTCCACCACCCAGTCGAACCGGATGCCCGGGAGCGCATGGGCGGCATCGGTCAGTGCCGGCAGGGTATGGATCACGTCACCCAGGGATGAGGTCTTGATGATCAGTACCCGCACTTAGTCGACCTCGGCCACGGCATCGATCAGGTCCGGCCCGCTCAGGCTATGCAGGGCGGCGATGACTTTACCGGGCTCCAGCAGGCGCAGGCAGTTGTAGTGGCCGAAGCGGCAGGTGCGGTCAAAGCAGGGGCTGCACTCGATACCGGTGCGCACCACTTCCACCTGTTCGGCCAGCGGTGGGGTGAAGCCGGGCGAGGTGGAGCCATATACGGCCACCAGCGGGCGGTTGAGCGCAGCCGCCACGTGCATCAGCCCCGAGTCGTTGGACACCACGGCCTGCGCGCACGACATCAGGTCAATAGCCTCGGCCAGCGAGGTTTCACCAGCCAGGTTGGCCGACTCTTCGCGCAACCCCGGGATCAGCCGGTCGCGGATCTGTTCGCCCACCGGGTGATCGTTTTTCGAGCCGAACAGCCATACCTGCCAGCCCTGGCGGATCATCGCATCCGCCACGGCGGCATAGTGTTCGGCCGGCCAGCGCTTGGCCTCGCCAAACTCGGCACCGGGGCACAGCGCCAGTACCGGGCGGTCGAGCTCCAGGCCGAACTTGGCCAAGGCGGCCTCGCGGCTCTGGGCTTCGATTTGCAGGTGCGGGCGCGGGTACGGTTGCGGCAATTCGGCACCAGGGGCGTAGGCCAGGGCCATGAAACGCTCGATCATCAGCGGGTAGCGGGCCTTGTCCAGCTTGCGCACGTCATTGAGCAGGCCGAAACGCATTTCGCCGCGCCAGCCGGTGCGTTTGGGAATGCCGGCGAAGAAGGGGACCAGCGCCGACTTCAACGAGTTGGGCAGCAGGATGGCCTGGTCGTACTGGCCGGCCAGGGACTTGCCGATACGCCGCCGCGTGGCCAGCTCCAGTGCGCCGTGGCCGAGCGGAAAGCTCAAGGCCTGGCGCACTTCGGGCATGCGTTCGAGGATCGGCCGGCTCCACTCGGGGGCCAGCACGTCGATCACGCAGTCGGGGTGCTGCTGTTTCAGGCACTGGAACAGGGTCTGCGCCATCACCATGTCGCCGACCCAGCTGGGGCCAATGATCAGTATTCTCATGCTTAGTCCAGAAACGCTCGGGGAGGCTACAGGCTGCGGTTCAGCCTGGCCTCCCCTCTTTATATTCAGGCTATGTGGCGGACAGTGTACCACCGGTGGTGAAGCATGAGCCTTTGGGGCTGCTTTGCAGCCCATCGCGACACAAGGCCGCTCCTACAAGGGAATGCGTTCTCCTGTAGGAGCGGCCTTGTGTCGCGATGGGCCGCAACGCGGCCCCAACATTCTCAAGTCAAACCCAGCTCACCCCAGATCCGCCGCACCTCACGGCGTTCATCGGCAAACTGCGCCGCATCGATCACCCCGGCCTGTTTCTGCAGGGCCTGGCGGTGCGAGGCCGAGCGGAACGCCTTGTACACTTCACGCAACAGCACCGCGTCACTGGCTGGCAGCAAACCTGCCTGCTCCAGCTCTTCCAGAATGCGGATGTTATCGGTCCATCGGAGTATGGCCGGGTGCTCGTGGCCCCAGGCCAAAGCGGCGTATTGCACCATAAATTCAATATCGACGATACCGCCGGCATCCTGCTTGATATCGAACGGCATGCCAGCCTCGAAGGCATTGGCTGCAGTCCCGGCGGCGGTGGCCTTGGTGCCCAGGTTGTCACGCATCTTGGCGCGCATTTCGCTCACTTCGCTGCGCAGCTTCCCAAGGTCACGGGCCTGGCCCAGCACCTTGGCGCGAACACCCTCGAACGCAGCCCCCACCTGCTTGCAACCGACCAGCACACGGGCCCGCACCAGGGCCTGGTGCTCCCAGGTCCAGGCTTCGTTCTGCTGGTAGCGCTCGAAGGCCCCCAGCGAACTGACCAGCAGGCCCGAAGCCCCCGACGGGCGCAGGCGCATGTCCACCTCATACAGCTGGCCCGAGTTGGTTTGGGTGGTCAGCAGGTGAATGATGCGTTGGCCAAGGCGGGTAAAGAACTGCGCACTGTCGATCGGCTTGGCCCCGTCGGTTTCCGCCTGCGGGTCGCCATCGTGGATGAACACCAGGTCCAGGTCCGAGCCGTGGCCCAGTTCCAGCCCACCCATCTTGCCGTAGCCGATGATGATGAACCCTGGGTCGCACAGGCTGCCGTCACTGCGCTTGGGCTGACCGTGGCGGGCCACGGTCTGGCGCCAGGCCAGCGCCAGCACCTGGTCAAGAATGGCCTCGGCCAGCCAGGTCAGGTAGTCGCTGACCTTCATCAAGGGCAGGTTGCCGCTGATTTCCGAGGCCGCCACGCGCAGGCTGTGGGCCAGCTTGAAATGGCGCAGCGCCTCCATCTGCTGCTCAAGGTCGTCTTCGGGGATGCGCGTCAGGCGCTCGCGCAGCTCGCTGGCCAGCTCTGGCGCCAGTGGGGGGCTGAACAGGCGGCCCTCATTGAGCAACTCATCGAGCAGCAGCGGGTAGCGGGCCATCTGCTCGGCGATCCAGGGGCTGGCGGCGCACAGGGTCAACAGTTGGCGCAATGCACCCGGGTTTTCCGTCAGCAGCACCAGGTAGGCCGAACGCCGCGCCACCGCCTCTACCAGCGGCAATACCCGCTCGAGTACCAGGTCGGGGTTGTCGTGCTCCACCGCTTGCGCCAGCAAGCGTGGAATAAAGGCATCCAGGCGCTCACGCCCGATGCGTTGCATGGAGCGCAGCTGCGGGCTTGAGCGCAACGCGGCCAGGCGCCGCAAAGCGTCCACAGGCGCCTTGAAGCCGGCCTCCTCCAGTTGGCGACCAGCCGCTTCCTCGTCCTGGGCCTGCTCCCACAGCGGCGACCACTCACCGCCCACCACCAACTCGCCTTCACTGTCTTCATCGTCCGGGTCGGCAATGACTTGGCGGAAATGCCAGTCGATGCGGCCACGCCAGTACGTCAGCTGGTCGTGGAAGCTCTGCCAGTCGGCAAAGCCAAGCATGAAGGCGACCCGCGCCTGATCGGTCTCGCCCTCGGGCAGCATCTGAGTCTGGCGGTCGGCGATGGCCTGGATCGCGTGCTCGGTATAACGCAGGAACTCATAGCCTTCGCGCAGCTCAGCCACCACTGCCGGCGGCAGGTAGCCCTGGCCTTCGAGGGTGGCCAGCACCTTGAGCAATGGCCGCTGCTGCAGGCTGAGGTCACGCCCACCGTGGATCAGCTGGAACGCCTGGGCGATGAACTCGACCTCACGAATGCCGCCAGCACCGAGCTTGATGTTGTCGGCCATGCCCTTGCGCCGGACTTCCTGCTGGATCAACTGCTTCATGGTGCGCAGCGCTTCGATGGCGGAAAAGTCCAGGTAGCGGCGGTACACGAACGGGCGCAGCATTTCCTGCAACTGCGCGCCAGCAGCCTGATCGCCGGCCACCACCCGAGCCTTGATCATGGCGTAGCGTTCCCAGTCGCGCCCCTGGTCCTGGTAATACTGCTCCAGGGCATTGAAGCTGAGCACCAGGGCCCCGGCAGAGCCGTAAGGGCGCAACCGCATGTCGACGCGGAACACGAAGCCGTCGACGGTCACCGGGTCCAATGCCTTGATCAGGCGCTGGCCCAGGCGGGTAAAGAACTCCTGGTTGTCCAGCGAGCGCTTGACCCCTTCGGTTTCACCGCCCTCGGGGAAACCGAAGATCAGGTCGATGTCCGAGGACAGGTTGAGTTCGACCGCGCCCAGCTTGCCCATGCCCAGCACAACCATGTGCTGCGGCTGGCCACTGCGGTTGCCGATGGGCGTCCCGAATTGCTGGCAGTGGCGCGGGTAAAGCCATTGGTAGGCTTCGTCGATGCAGGCATCGGCCAGGTCCGACAGGTCGCGGCAGGTTTCGCCAAGTTCCGCCTGGCGGGTAATGTCACGCCAGATGATGCGCACTTGCTGCCGGTTGCGCGCGCGGCGCAGGTTGCGCGCCAGTTCCTCTTCGCTTTGCGCCGCCTGCGCCGCCGCGGCAATTTGCCCGCGCAGCTCCCCCGGGGCATAGCGCCGTTCCAGCTCACCGCTGGCCAGCAGGGCAAACAGCATGGCCGGGTCGCGCTGGGCCACGCCCAGCACGAAGTCGCTGGCCGCGGCCACCTGGTCGAACTGGTGCCGCTGGGCTGCACTGCAATCGTTCAGGTCCAGTTCGGGGTGAGCCGCCACGGCATCGCGCAGGAACTGCTGGTTGCGAGAAACCAGCGGCTGCAAGCTGGCAGGCAGATCGGAGGGCAAAGGTAGGCGCATGGTCTATCCTTGATCGGCGTGAAATAGAGGGAAAAAAGCGGCCAAGGGGAAGCCGGACCACGGTTGGACTGTCGTACAAAAGTTGGAAATAGCTGAAAAAAATGCAAAATTGGCAACAAACATCAAGAAACACCCGTTCGCGACACAATACCAACCAACATGAACGTTTTTCCTCACAAGCCAATGTGCGACCAAACGTCGCACAATTGTAGTTTTACTACTACTCGTGTCGTGTAAAAGCATGAAATGCGCAAGCAAATGTAGTAAAACTACAACGAGCCGGACGACACCCCGGTAATCCAAGAATTCACGACGTCTGCCCATAAGGCCAGTCGCAATCTCAGGCAATCGATTCTGGTTGCCTTTCCGCCCTGGAGCAAGCCATGCAAGACCTCGATCCAATCGAAACCCAGGAATGGCTGGATGCCCTGGAGTCGGTCCTCGACAAAGAAGGCGAAGACCGCGCTCATTACCTGATGACCCGTATGGGCGAGCTGGCCACCCGTAGTGGTTCCCAGCTGCCGTATGCGATCACCACGCCATACCGCAACACCATCCCTGTCACCCACGAAGCACGCATGCCTGGCGACCTGTTCATGGAACGCCGCATTCGCTCGATGGTGCGTTGGAACGCCCTGGCCATGGTCATGCGTACCAACCTGAAAGACTCGGACCTGGGCGGACACATCTCCAGCTTCGCCTCCAGCGCCACCCTGTACGACATCGGCTTCAACTACTTCTTCCAGGCCCCGACCGAAGAACACGGCGGCGACCTGATCTTCTTCCAGGGCCACGCCTCCCCAGGCATCTATGCCCGCGCCTTCATGGAAGGCCGCATCAACGAAGAGCAGATGAACAACTTCCGCCAGGAAGTGGACGGCAACGGCCTGTCTTCGTACCCGCACCCATGGCTGATGCCTGACTTCTGGCAGTTCCCGACCGTTTCGATGGGTCTGGGCCCGATCCAGGCCATCTACCAGGCCCGCTTCATGAAGTACCTGGAAGCGCGCGGCTTCATCCCTGCCGGCAAGCAGAAAGTCTGGTGCTTCATGGGCGACGGCGAGTGCGACGAGCCGGAATCGCTGGGTGCAATCGCCCTGGCCGGCCGCGAGAAGCTGGACAACCTGATCTTCGTCATCAACTGCAACCTGCAGCGCCTCGACGGCCCGGTTCGCGGCAACGGCAAGATCATCCAGGAACTCGAAGGCGTGTTCCGTGGCGGTGGCTGGAACGTCAACAAGGTCGTCTGGGGCCGCTTCTGGGACCCACTGCTGGCCAAGGACACCAACGGTGCCCTGCAGCGCCGCATGGACGAAGTCATCGACGGCGAGTACCAGAACTACAAAGCCAAAGACGGCGCGTACGTTCGTGAGAACTTCTTCAACACCCCGGAACTCAAGGCCATGGTCGAAGACCTGTCCGACGACGAGATCTGGAAGCTCAACCGTGGCGGCCACGACCCGTACAAGGTCTACGCGGCTTACCACCAAGCGGTGAACCACAAAGAGCAGCCGACCGTCATCCTGGCCAAGACCATCAAGGGTTACGGTACCGGTGCCGGCGAAGCCAAGAACACCGCGCACAACACCAAGAAGGTCGACGTCGACAGCCTGCGTCACTTCCGTGACCGCTTCGACATCCCGGTCAAGGATGCCGACCTCGAGAACCTGCCGTTCTACAAGCCCGAAGAAGGTTCTGCCGAAGCCAAGTACCTGGCCGAGCGCCGTGCTGCCCTGGGCGGTTTCGTGCCTCAGCGCCGGGCCAAGAGCTTCAGCGTGCCAACCCCGCCACTGGAAACGCTGAAAGCGATCCTGGACGGCTCGGGCGACCGCGAAATCTCCACCACCATGGCCTTCGTGCGTATTCTGGCGCAGCTGGTCAAGGACAAGGACATCGGCCAGCGCATCGTGCCGATCATCCCGGACGAAGCCCGTACCTTCGGTATGGAAGGCATGTTCCGCCAGCTGGGTATCTACTCGTCGGTCGGCCAGCTCTACGAGCCAGTCGACAAAGATCAGGTGATGTTCTACCGCGAGGACAAGAAGGGCCAGATCCTGGAAGAAGGCATCAACGAAGCCGGCGCCATGTCGTCGTTCATCGCTGCCGGTACCTCGTACAGCTGCCACAACCAGCCGATGCTGCCGTTCTACATCTTCTACTCGATGTTCGGCTTCCAGCGTATCGGCGACCTGGCCTGGGCCGCTGGCGACAGCCGCACCCGTGGCTTCCTGATCGGCGGTACTGCCGGCCGTACCACCCTCAACGGTGAAGGCCTGCAGCACGAAGACGGTCACAGCCACATGATGGCGGGCACCATCCCGAACTGCCGCACCTACGATCCAACCTACGGCTACGAGCTGGCGGTGATCATCCAGGACGGCATGAAGAAGATGACCGAAGAGCAACAGGACATCTTCTACTACATCACCGTGATGAACGAATCCTACCAGCAGCCAGCCATGCCGGCCGGTGTCGAGGAAGGCATCATCAAGGGCATGTACCTGCTCGAAGAAGACACCCGCGAAGCGGCACACCACGTACAGCTGATGGGCTCCGGCACCATCCTGCGCGAAGTGCGCGAGGCGGCGAAGATCCTGCGTGAAGAGTTCAACGTCGGTGCCGACGTGTGGAGCGTCACCAGCTTCAACGAACTGCGTCGCGACGGCCTGGCCGTAGAGCGCGCCAATCGCCTGAAGCCTGGCCAGAAGCCACAAGAGACCTACGTCGAGCAGTGCCTGGCCGGTCGCAAAGGCCCGGTCATTGCCTCTACCGACTACATGAAGCTGTTCGCCGAGCAGATTCGCCAGTGGGTACCGAGCAAAGAGTTCAAGGTACTGGGTACCGACGGTTACGGTCGCAGCGACAGCCGCAAGAAGCTGCGTCACTTCTTCGAAGTTGACCGCCACTTCGTGGTGCTGGCTGCCCTGGAAGCCCTGGCTGACCGTGGCGAGATCGAACCCAAGGTTGTTGCAGACGCTATCGTCAAGTTCGGCATCGACCCGGACAAGCGCAACCCACTGGACTGCTGAGGAGTATTTTTAAGTGAGCGAACTCATTCGCGTACCTGACATCGGCAGCGGTGAAGGTGAAATCATCGAGCTGTTCGTCAAGGTCGGTGACCGTATCGAGGCTGACCAGAGCCTGCTGACCCTGGAGTCCGACAAGGCCTCCATGGAGATCCCGGCGCCCAAGGCCGGTGTCATCAAGGAGCTGAAGGTCAAGCTGGGCGACCGCCTGAAGGAAGGCGACGAACTGCTGGTGCTGGAAGCCGAGGGCGCCGCTGCTGCGGCCCCTGAGGCGCCAGCCGCTGCACCGGCCGAGGCTGCAGCCCCGGCCCCGGCCGCTGAAGCCGCCCCTGCCCCAGCGGCAGCGGCTGCACCGGCTGCCGCCGCCGTGCAGGACATCCACGTGCCAGACATCGGTTCGTCGGGCAAAGCCAAGATCATCGAAGTACTGGTCAAGGTCGGCGACACCGTCGAAGCCGACCAGTCGCTGATTACCCTGGAGTCCGACAAGGCCTCCATGGAAATCCCGTCGCCGGCTGCCGGCGTGGTCGAAGAAGTCCTGTGCAAGCTGGAAGACGAAGTCGGCACTGGCGACCTGATCTTCAAGCTGAAGGTCGCTGGCGCAGCACCTGCTGCTGCCCCGGCACCTGCCGCCGCTGCCCCGGCCAAGGCTGAGGCTGCCCCGGCTGCCGCACCTGCTGCCGCCCCGGCGGCAGCCCCTGCGCCGGCTACCACCGCGCCGGCTGCCGGTAGCAACGCCAAGGTCCACGCAGGCCCGGCGGTGCGCCAACTGGCCCGTGAATTCGGTGTCGACCTGGGCGCAGTCGCGGCCACCGGCCCGCACGGCCGCATCCTGAAGGAAGACGTGCAGGTCTACGTCAAAGCGATGATGCAAAAGGCATCGAGCGCCCCGGCAGCTGCCGGCGCGACCGGTGGCGCCGGCATCCCGCCGATCCCTGCCGTGGACTTCAGCAAGTTCGGTGAAGTGGAAGAAGTGGCCCTGACCCGCCTGATGCAGGTCGGTGCCGCCAACCTGCACCGCAGCTGGCTGAACGTGCCGCACGTGACTCAGTTCGACTCCGCCGACATCACCGAGCTGGAAGCCTTCCGCGTGGCGCAGAAGGCCGTAGCCGAAAAGGCTGGCGTGAAGCTGACCGTGCTGCCACTGCTGCTCAAGGCCTGCGCATTCCTGCTCAAGGAACTGCCAGACTTCAACAGCTCGCTGGCGCCAAGCGGCAAGGCCATCATCCGCAAGAAGTACGTGCACATCGGCTTCGCCGTGGACACCCCGGACGGCCTGCTGGTCCCTGTGATCAAGAACGTCGACCAGAAGAGCCTGCTGCAACTGGCTGCCGAAGCTGCGGCGCTGGCTGAAAAAGCCCGTACCAAGAAGCTCTCGGCGGACGAGATGCAAGGTGCCTGCTTCACCATCTCCAGCCTCGGCCACATTGGCGGCACCGGCTTCACGCCGATCGTCAACGCGCCGGAAGTGGCGATCCTTGGCGTGTCCAAGGCAACCATGCAGCCGGTCTGGGATGGCAAGGCCTTCCAGCCCAAGCTGATGCTGCCACTGTCGCTGTCCTACGATCACCGTGTGATCAACGGCGCTGCCGCCGCGCGCTTCACCAAGCGCCTGGGCGACGTGCTGGGCGACATCCGCACCATGCTGCTGTAAGGCGGCCCACTGCCCCTGCATGCAGGGGCAGTTCCTTTTTCGAGCTGCCACGCTCGTACCTCAACCCCGTCGATTGGCGGGGCTTTTTTTGCCCGCCGGAAAACCAGGCCAAACTACAGATTCCGGCCAGGCCGCCGATAACCCCTACACAGCATCACACATGGCTGCTTGCCAGCCCTCGGCACATGATGCAACCTTGCCAGACCCGCAGCGGCCCTACGCAGCATTCCCTCTTCAAGCGAGTCTTCGATGAAAAGCCAACCCGATGCCGCCAGCCGTGTGGCGGCCGAGGTCGTCACGCCGTTACCCGTGCCCTCGCGGCTGGGCATGCTGCGTTTCGAACGGCTCAACGAAGCCAGCTGGGCCATGCTTTACCTGGACCCAGCCTGCGAGCGGCAATTCGGCCTGCATGCCGGCACCTTGTGCGCACAGTTCGATGCGCCCTACGCCAGCCTGATGGAGCCCGAGGCACGCTACCGCCTGCACGACGAGATCCAGCAGCAACTGGCCCAGCGCGGTTACTACCGGGTGCGCTATACCCTGCATACGCCCAATACCGCACTGCGCCTGCTGGAGGCGGGTGAAGCCTACAAGCAGCACAACCGCCTGCTGCTGCGTGGCTACCTGAGCGTACTCGACGACCAGCCGCACGACGCCGCCGAGCAGGATGCCAACGACCTGGAGTCGCGCAACAACCGCCTGCAGCTGGCCCTGCAACTGAACCAGCGCGCCCAGCAGGAGCAACTCGAGCACCTGGAGCGCGTGCGCGGCCAGCAAGACCTGATCCTGCGCCTGGCCCGCCAACGTTACAGTGCCGAAAACTCGCTGCTGGAAGCCGCCCAGCTGATCACCCAGAGCGCTTGCGAAATCTACAACGTCGACAGCGCCAGCATCTGGCACCTGGAAGACCAGCGCCTGGAGCCGATCACCGCGTGGAAACGCGACACCCAGGAACACCGCCGCCCCGAAGCCATCGACGCCAGCCGATTCCCGGACTACCTCGACGCGCTGCACGCCAGCCGCGCCATCGATGCCCATAACGCCGGCCATGACCCGCGCACCCGTGAGCTGGCACGAAGTCTGTGCCCGGAAAACAAGGCCATGCTCGACGCCAGCATTCGTGTCGACGGCCAGGTGGTGGGTGTGCTGTGCCTGGAACAGACCGGCCAGCCGCGGGCCTGGCAGTCGGATGAAATCGCCTTCGCCGGCGAACTGGCCGACCAGTTCGCCCAGGTCATCACCAACCACAACCGCCGCGCTGCAGCCAACGCCCTGCACCTGTTCCAGCGTGCGGTCGAACAAAGCGCCAGCGCGTTCCTGCTGGTCAACCGCGATGGCCGGGTGGAGTACGTCAACCCAAGCTTTACCGCCATTACCCAGTACAGCACCGACGAAGTACAAGGCCACCACCTCGGCGAGCTGCCGGCGCTGGAAAACCTCAATGAGTTGTTGTTCGACTCACCGTCGAGCCTGGCCATGGGCAACAGCTGGCAAGGCGAATTCAAGAGCCGGCGCAAGAACCTCGAGCCCTACTGGGGGCAGCTGTCGATTTCCAAGGTGTACGGCGACAACCGTGAGCTGACCCACTACATCGGCATCTATGAAGACATCACCCAGACCAAACTGGCGCAGCAGCGCATCGAACGCCTGGCGTACACCGACAACCTGACCAACCTGGGCAACCGCCCGGCGTTCATTCGCAGCCTGGATGAGCGCTTTGCCCGCGACGGCGAACACTCGATGTGCCTGCTGCTGGTAGACATCGACAACTTCAAGCGCATCAACGACAGCCTTGGGCATCAGACCGGCGACAAGCTGCTCATCAGCCTGGCCCGGCGCCTGCGCAACAGCCTGCACAGCGGCGGTATCCTGGCACGCTTTGCCAGCAACGAGTTCGCCGTGCTGCTGGACAACACCATCCTGGAAGATGGCCAGGGCGTGGCCTTGCAGTTGCTGCGCACCCTCGACAAGCCGATGTTCGTCGACAACCAGTTGATCAACGTTACCGCCTCGGTCGGCCTGGCCTATGCACCCTTGCACGGCAGTGACCCGGCCAGCCTGATGAAAAACGCCGGCCTGGCGCTGCACAAGGCCAAGGCCAACGGCAAGCACCAGGTGCAGGTGTTCACCGAAGTGCTCAATGCCGAGGCCAGCTACAAGCTGTTCGTCGAGAACAACCTGCGGCGCGCACTGACCCAGAACGAGCTGGAGGTGTTCTACCAGCCCAAGCTGTGCCTGCGCAGCGGTCGCCTGCTGGGCCTGGAGGCGCTGCTGCGCTGGAACCACCCCGAGCGCGGCATGATCCGCCCGGACCAGTTCATCAGCGTGGCCGAGGAAACCGGCCTGATCATCCCCATTGGCAAGTGGGTCGTGCGCCAGTCCTGCCGCATGAGCCAGGAATTGAGCGCCGCTGGCATGGGTAACCTGCATGTGGCCATCAACCTGTCGCCCAAGCAGTTTTCCGACCCGGACCTGGTGGCGTCGATCAGCAGCATCCTCAAGGAAGAAGCCCTGCCCCCGCACCTGCTGGAGCTGGAGCTGACCGAAGGCTTGCTGCTGGAAGCCAGCGAAGACACCCACCGCCAGCTGGAGGAACTCAAGGCCCTGGGGCTGACCCTGGCCATGGACGACTTCGGCACCGGCTACTCGTCGCTGAGCTACCTCAAGAAGTTTCCGATCGACATCCTCAAGATCGACCGTAGCTTCATCAACGAGATCCCCGACAACCAGGACGACATGGAAATCACCTCGGCAGTGATCGCCATGGCCCACAACCTGAAGCTGAAGGTGGTGGCCGAGGGCATCGAAACCCCGGAGCAGTTGGCATTCTTGCGCAGGCACCGGTGTGATGTGGGCCAGGGCTACCTGTTCGACCGGCCGATCCCGGGGCGCGAGCTGGCCGAGCGGTTGAAGCGCTATCCGCGTGGACCGGTGGCCTGACAGCGGCGTAAACCTCGGGCACTATAGAAGCCATTCGGGCCCCTTCGCGGGCACGCCCACTCCCACAGGTTCCCCACAACGTTCATCCTGTGGGAGCGGGCATGCCCGCGAAAGCCCCAAAACCTATCCAACTGATTAAACACAGAGGAACGGCCATGGTCCTGCGTTCGGAAATCCTGGTGAACAAAAACGTCATGCCTACCGCGGAACAGGCCCTGCCTGGCCGCGAAACGCCAATGAGCCTGCCCGAGTTCCACTACGTCTTCAAGGACACCCCATTGCTCGGCCCGTTCTTCGAAGGCAGCATCGACTTCGCCATCTTCGGCCTGGGCTGCTTCTGGGGTGCCGAGCGCCGTTTCTGGCAGCGCGAAGGGGTGGTCAGCACCGTGGTGGGCTACGCCGGCGGGTTTACCCCGAACCCAACCTACGAAGAGGTCTGCTCGGGCCTGACCGGCCACACCGAAGTGGTGCTGGTGGTGTTCGACAAGGACAAGGTCAGCTACCGCGAACTGCTGGCGATGTTCTGGGAGCTGCACAACCCGACCCAGGGCATGCGCCAGGGTAACGATGTCGGTACCCAATACCGCTCGGCCATCTACTGTACCAGCCCGGAACAGCTGGAACAGGCCAAGGCCAGCCGTGACGCCTTCCAGGCCGAGCTGAGCAAGGCCGGGTTCGGCGAAATCACCACCGAAATCGATCAGGCACCGACGGTGTATTTCGCCGAGGCCTACCACCAGCAGTACCTTGCCAAGAACCCGGACGGCTATTGCGGCATCGGCGGTACCGGCGTGTGCCTGCCACCCAGCCTGCAAGGTAACTGAAGCATGAGCACGATGACGCTGTTCCACTCGCCCTTGTCGCCGTTCGTGCGCAAGGTGATGGTCGTGTTGCACGAAACCGGCCAGCTGCAGCGGGTGCAGTTGCAGCCGGTCAACATCAGCCCGGTGAGCGGCGACCCGCAGCTGAACCAGGGCAACCCGATCGGCAAGATCCCGGCGCTGCGCCTGGAGGACGGCACCGTGCTGCACGACAGCCGGGTGATCTGCGAGTACCTCGACCAGCAGCACGTCGGCCTGCCGCTGCTGCCACGCGAAGGCTCGGCGCGCTGGCGGCGCCTGACGCTGGTGTCGCAGGCCGATGCGGTCCTGGATGCAGCGGTATCGTGCCGTTATGAAAGCTTCCTGCGGCCTGAAGACAAGCGCTGGGACGGTTGGCTGCAGGCGCAGGGCGACAAGATTCGCCGTAGCCTGGCCAACCTGGAGCAGGAGCATTTGCCTGAGCTGATGTCCGGGTTCGACCTGGCGGCGATAGGCGTGGCCTGTGCGCTGGGGTATCTGGACCTGCGTCAGCCCGAGTTCGGCTGGCGCGAGCACCAGCCCGGGCTGGCCGCGTGGTATGCCGAGGTGAGCAAGCGGCCGTCGATGGTCGCCACTTCTCCGCAGGCCTGAAGGGCCTCTTCGCGGGCACGCCCGCTCCCACAGGGACATCACAGTATTCGAGAGCTGTGCAGTACCTGGGAGCGGGCATGCCCGCGAAGGCCTCACCGGAATCCCACAGGAAACAACTGCCCAATCCTGATCCAATCAGCGCCCGACCTGTTTGCCCTCCCTCAAGCTACCTATCAGCAGTCTGGCTTGCCAGCAGTAAATTTCTTCGCCGGGTTGACCGCCGCCTTGAACTCGCGCAGCGCCTTGGAGCCAATCAACAGCGGGTAGTTGAAGTTGCTGCGGTCCACCAGGTTCACTTCGACAGTGCGTTTCACGTCACCCAGGCACAACTGCAGGTCGACCACCGGGCGCTTGGAAACTTCCGGCGTATCCCCTTCGTCTTCCTCATCGGCCCGCCCTTTGATCTTGCTGATACGCGAGACCTTGTGCTCGTAAACTTTGCCATCGGCGTCCTTGGTCGCCAGGCGAAAGCGCACCCACTCATCGCCATCGCGGGTGAACAACTCGATATCCTTGGCCGACAGCGACGCGGTAAAGGCGCCGGTATCCATCTTGGCTTTCAACGTTTCGCCCAGCTCGGGCAGGGCGATGTTCTCGTAGCGGCCGTAGAGGGTAGGGTCGGCGGCCATTACCGGCAGTGACAACAACGACAACAGGGCAAGCAAAGGTTTCACAGGCAGGCTTCCTTCAAAGAGGTCAGTGCTTAGACTGCACTGGCAGGATAGGTTCGTTGTCACAAGGTTATCCAACATGTTGTGAAACATTTGTTCCTGCCGCCGGGCATTGGACATTTGGCGTAGGCCACGGCGCTGCTTATCATTGCGCCCTGCCAACTTCATACAACAAGAGTTTCCTTATGCGTCGCCTGCTTACCGGCATTCTTACGACCAGCCTGCTGCTGCTCAACACCTTGGTGCTGATCTGCCCGCTGCTGGTCTTCGCCCTGCTCAAACTGGTGTTGCCGGGCCGTGGCCGTGACTATGCCTCGTGGGCGGTGATGTGGGTGGCCGAAACCTGGTCGGAAATCGACAAGGCCATCTTTGCCCTGTGCATCCCCACCCAGTGGGATATCCGCGGCGTCGAGAACCTGCGCAAGGACACTTCCTACCTGGCGGTGAGCAACCACCAGTCCTGGGTGGACATTCCGGCCCTGATCGAAAGCCTCAACCGGCGCACGCCGTTCTTCAAGTTCTTCCTGAAAAAAGAGCTGATCTGGGTACCGCTGCTGGGGCTGGCCTGGTGGGGGCTGGATTACCCGTTCATGAAGCGCTACAGCAAGGCCTTTCTGGCCAAGCACCCCGAGCTGAAGGGCAAGGACCTGGAGATCACCAAGGCCGCCTGCGAGCTGTTCAAGCGCCAGCCGGTGACCGTGGTCAACTACCTCGAAGGCACGCGCTTCAGCGACGCCAAGCGCCAGGCGCAACAGTCGCCATACCGTTACCTGCTCAAGCCCAAGGCCGGTGGCGTGGCGTTCGTGCTGGCGGCACTGGGTGATCAGCTCGATGCGCTGCTGGACGTGACCATCGTGTACCCAGGCAACAAGGCGCCGGGGTTCTGGGATTTGCTCAATGGCAGCATTAGCCGGGTGATTATCGACATTCAGGTGCGTGAGCTGGACCCTGGATTGTGGGCGGGGGATTACGAGAACGATCCTGAATTCCGCCAGACCGTGCAGGCCTGGGTGAACCAGTTGTGGTGGGACAAGGACCAGCGGATCGAGCAACTGCGGGGGGAGATGGGCTGAGGTCTTTACCGCCTGGTGGGGCCTCTTCGCGGGTGAACCCGCTCCTACGCAGGGTGGTGCTATCTTCGGGCTTGGGCTGCCACCCGCGGCCCGCTCAGGCAGCCCAACAATCCGATTAAAACCCAGGCTAATAATCAACATAAGGATTACTTTTTTGTCATCCCCCACGCAAGTGGATAAAAATCGACCAAAGCACAACTAAAAAAACGCTCTGGATCGATCGATGGCCAACCCACCCAGCTCCAACTCCGCTCAGCTTCGCCGTGTTCTCGGCCTTCCGGCCCTGGTGTTCTTCGGCCTGGTGTACATGGTCCCGCTGACCATCTTCACCACCTATGGCATCGTGACAGAGCTGACCGGCGGCCGCACCGCCAGCGCCTACATGGTCACCTTGGTGGCCATGCTGTTCACCGCAGCGTCCTACAGTTTCATGGTCAAGCGTTTCCCAGTGGCAGGCTCGGCGTACTCCTACACCAACATGGCTTTCGGCCCCAACATCGGCTTTCTCGCGGGCTGGTCGTTGCTGCTCGACTATCTGTTCCTGCCGATGATCAACTACCTGTTGATCGGCTTGTTCCTCAATATCGCCTTCCCGGCCATCCCGGCGTGGTCCATCGCGCTGGCCTCGATCGCCCTGGTCACCGTGCTCAACGTGGTCGGCATCCATTCGGTGGCCAAAACCAGCAACCTGATCGTCGGCGCGCAGATCGTCTTCATCATGGTATTCGTGGCGCTGTCATGCCAAACGCTGGCCGGCCAGCCGATCGACCTGCTGTCGCCGCTGCTGGGTGACGGCTCACGACCAGGCTTTGGCGCGCTGATGGCCGGTGCGGCGGTGTTGTGCCTGTCGTTCCTCGGCTTCGATGCCGTTTCGACCCTGGCTGAAGAATGCCGCGATGCCCGCCGCGACGTGCCATGGGCGATCATCCTCACCACCCTGTTCGCTGGCGTACTGTTCACCGTACTGGCCTATGTCAGCCAGCTGGTCATGCCGGGCACCACCTTCGCCAATGCCGATGCGGCGGCCAACGAGGTGATGTTCAAGGCGGGTGGGCAGTTCCTGGCCAACTTCTTCACCGCAGCTTTTGTTGCCGGCAGCCTGGGCTCGGCGCTGGCCTCGCAGGCGGCAGTGTCGCGCATCCTGTTCACCATGGGCCGTGACAACGTGCTGCCGCGGCGCAGCTTCGGTTACCTGTCGCCACGGTTCGGCACCCCGGTGTTCGCCATTTTGCTGGTGTCGGCGTTTTCGCTGCTGGCGTTGGTGATCGACCTGGCGACCCTGGCCTCGTTGATCAGCTTTGGTGCGCTGGTAGCGTTTTCGGCGGTGAACCTGGCGGTGGTGAAGACCCACCTGATGGATGACGGGGCGCAGCGCAACCTCAAGGGGCTGCTGTGCTACGGTCTGGTGCCGCTGGTGGGCCTGGCGCTGACCCTGTGGCTGTGGACCAGCCTGTCGGCACTGACGTTGGTGATCGGGCTGTGCTGGTTTGCCTTGGGCCTGGCTTACCTGGCGGTACTGACCGCCGGCTTCCGCCGCCCGGTGCGCCTGGTGGACTTCACAGAAACAGCCTAACTCCGCTTACTCGGGCTTGCGCGATCTCGTGTAGGAGCGGCCTTGCTGGGGCGCTTCTACAGGTACTGCACCAAGCTTCAGGGCTGCGATAACAGCACTGACCCCTCCAAATTTTCACATTCGTGATTGTACTACCGGCACCGGAGCCCGTTAGGCGTGCTGGCGCTTCAAAGTAGCTTGCTGCCAGCGGTATGTACTGATAATTCTGCTAGTTGTGCCAGGCTTCGGAAAGACCAAGACTAGGGATCACCGTCTTGCAAGGCCAGGCTCTATGTCAGCAGCTCTGCGTGCTTATTGCCCTTACGGGCACCACCGGAATCAAGTAAGCAAGGTGTCCATGCTTGGCTTCAATGGCGAGCGAGAAGACAGCCTTACCGGCAACTACCTGCTAGGCAATGGTTATCGCGCCTACAGCCCAGGCCTGAGGCGATTTCTTGCACCTGATAGCTGGAGCCCGTTCGGCAAAGGGGGAGTGAATGCCTATAGCTATTGCGCGGGAGACTCCATAAACAACGTAGATCCAGACGGGCATGCCGGTTTCAATCGAATACGCCGCCATCCCACAATACTGACAGCCGATGCTCCTCCCCCACAAACGGCCCAGCACCTCAATCGCTCCCTCAACAGGCAGCGCTTGCAGACCGGAAACAATTCGCACACCGATCCATCACCGCCAACACCGAACAATCAGCAGCCACGTGCCAATAGAAATCCATTGGCAAACGGTGGTCGGATGCCGTTTGAAGATCGGAGAAATCCAAGCGTGACATTGGGTGAAGTCGTAACTCTGGCCAGGGAGCTGCACGAGGCGAATCTGGCACTTGCGCGTGCCCCAGAGTATCTGAAGCAACTGCATAACCCGGAAATGCGTTCGGAGTACCTTGCTAGTCTCGCTAGAATCCGTCGTGAAGTGCCAAAACAAGAAGACCGAGTGAACAGGGCGATGGCCAGTTGGTTCCATTCCTGACTCCTCCCATGTCCAGTTAAACCGTACCGATCGCGCATTCACTGGTGCCGGTTAAGTCCGAGGCTGCCCAAGCTCTGCAGCAGTGACCCAGCAATCCGCTACTGCCCCAGGTATCACAAATCAACGGTGCAGACTGCCCGTACCCGATCTTCATCTGAAGCCATTGTTAAGATAATTTCACTAGTCGTACTTGGCCTTGCAAAGACGAGCACTTACACAACTTCTCATAGCGAGGTTCTTTCATTGAAATTGTCAGCTTTTATCTACAGCCCCTATGGCTACACCGGCGAACAAACACCTCGAGCAGCCCTGATTGGTTTCAATGGAAATTGGTACGATCCGCCCGCGGGCACCTATGCATTGGGGCAAGGCTACCGGTATTACAGCCCCGCCCCGATGCGTTTCTATAGCCCCGATCATCTCAGCCCATTCGGGAAAGGCGGCTATAACGCCTACGCATACTGTGCCTGTGACCCTCTCAATTTCCGGGATGATACAGGCCAACATCGAACCTTCGCTCGTTTACAGCATTTTTGGGAGAGTCAGTCACGCCAGCCAATTCAGCAGGTAGCGCCGCGTACAATCAAGCCTGCGGTGCAGGCAATCGCAAACCGTCCGTTGAAAGCCAGCGCCCCAGCCTTAGCCTTTAAGACGAGAAAGAAGACTGTTAGTTTTAATCTGCAGCCACAGACCCATAGATACCCCGCAGAACCAATCGCCGACATAAAATTTCGCGAGAAAGAAATTCAGTCTTTATCTATTTATATTGAAGCGTTCCGCAAGCGCATTAAGCGAAAGAAGCGCATACTCAACGAACTCAATGATCCTTCTACATTGCACTTCGCCCTAAGCCAAGGTTTCGATGAAAACCGTTACAACATAGAAAAACTCAAACTCGCCGTATGGCTGAAGGATGCACAATATCGAATCCGAAGACTTAATAACGCGCTGAAAACTTATATGCATTACTAATGAATTGGATTAATCTAATGAAAGTCGACTTGATGAAATCCTACACGCTGCATAGTTATCTGTAAGTAAGCGGTCCTTTCCGATTGGTTCGGTGCCCCGGCAAGGCCGCTCCCGCAGGTGTAGCGCCACGCCTGAAGCCAGTGATATCCCAGTGGGAAGCCGACTTGCCGGCGATAGGCCGACACTGGCGCTACAAAACGATCAGACCGAAGGATGGGCCAACGGCGCCGGTGCAGTCCACAAACTCCCCAGATTCTGCAACAACGACCCGGCAATCCCCTGCTGCCCCAGATACTGCAGAATCAACGGCGCAAATTGGCCGATCATCCCTATATCCATCCCCAGCGCCTTGAAGGCATTGTCCAGGTCGCTGCGGTTCTGCACGTCGTTACCCAATGCCTTGTCCAAGGCCGACTGGCTACCCTTGTTGCTGCCCAGCAAATCCCCCAAGCCACTTAGCCCGCCCAGGGCATTGGCACCCGACAACAGGTCCAGACCCGGTACCGCCTTGGTTAGCTGGCCATAGTCCTCGCTGCTCAGACTGTTGCGTGCCAACCCCAACATCGCCCCCGCCCCGCCGACGGCCTGTTCGGGGGTAATGTTCAACTGGCTACCCAGGGTGTTGAGCAAATCGGCCTGCGCCTGGGGCGCCTGTACCTGGCCTTGCTGTTGCTGGTTTTGCATGGCGGATACGGCGTTGGCGGCGTCGCTGAGGTTGAAGGCGAACACCGGGCTTGCGGCCAGGGTCATCAGGGTTGCCAGGGTGAGTACTTTCATCGGGAGGGACCTCGTTGGCCGGCATGGCCTGGGAAACAGCGGATTTGACTGGAAATCTGAGTGATTGTTCCGAGCCCAGACAGGCGCACACCTGATATTTCTGCCAGTAGCCAATTGCTCAAAGTACTCAAGATAATCGCAGTACCCACCTCATACATTTTTGGGGCCTACTGCAGAAACGGGAGCACGCCGATGAAAATCAGTCCTGGTACCGCCAAATATTTCTACCAGACCAGCAAACTAACGACTGTCATTGGAAACGATCAAAAGCGTTCAATGCTGCGAATTGAAGCGCTCCCGCTTGCTGAATTATCTGAACAAGAAGCAAGCAGCACCGTGCTTCTCGCAACAGATGAAATGGGCTCAGTGCTTAGCGTGAGAACGCCTGACGATATGCAAATCAATCACAGCTACACCGCCTTTGGATATAACCACAAACTACCAGCAGAATTCGCAGCTATAGGATACAACGGCGAGTACATGCTGGAAAACATGCACCTTTATCTTCTAGGCCAAGGACACCGTGGATTCAGCACTGAAATTGGACGATTCATCGCCCCGGACAATGCTGGAAGCCCATTTGGCAGAGGCGGGATAAACGCTTTCACGTACTGCCTGAATGACCCCATGAATCGAAAAGACGAAACGGGCATGTGGTCTATCTTTAAGCCTAGAACGTGGTTTCGTAATACCCAAACAAAAAAAGACCAACGCCTTGGCATCATAGCAGACAAAAAAAATGAAATAATAAACAAAACCAAATCCCTCAACGACTTAATTGAGGAAGGGCGTAGCCGAGGAAATCCAATACAGCCTACGATTAACAAGACCGCAAGAAAACTTGAAAAAATTTATAAAAGAAGCGAAAGAAAGGCAGCAGGAGTAAACAAATATCTAGACAAAGACCACATGCATCTATTCCCCCACTTTACAAAAGCCAAGCAAGCATTAGCCGCAGCCAAAAAACCTAACTATACCCCACAAGGCAATACCAGAAAAGAAGCAAACTGGACCAGTCCAACAAGAACTCGTGACGACCAATATGACGACAAAAATTACAGAACCAACGTATCCGAACAAAATTTTTCGACTCGCCGGAGTTGATAAAAATTGTTAAGTTCCTACATGAAAACGACGGGACAGTGACTTACATAGTTCACTTTTATGGCAGCTATGCATGGGCCCCATCGTGGCGCCGGGCAACAAAAACCAAACTGATTTAGGCCCTGCCCCACCAGTATTGCAGCGTGCCTATCTCGACAACCTATTCCGTTTTTTCCACTTACCTGTAGGACGTTTCTGAATTACAGTCCCAAGTCGCACAAGCCATTGCGATGATCTGGGTTGGGCTCTAGTCTCGGGCGGTCGCTGCGAAATCAGCGACCGGCTTTGACAGGCCGCCTTGGTATGAATCACATGGCTTCGCTGTTATGGCAGCTGTGCATGGGGCACTTTGTGTGCGCCGGGTTTTGGTTCACCTACCGGTCTGTCAACCCATGTACCGCTGCCACCAATTGTCTGAAGACACACTCATCCAGGCCGCGGAGTACGCCCTGTGCGCGCAAACGGTCGCGCAGCAGGCGGTGCTGCTGCAGCCCAAGTCGCCATGCTCGGTACTGATCATGGCGACGATGCATGAACTAGAGGCGTTGCGAGCACTGCTTGAGGCAGCCTTGATCCAGGTCCAGTTGCCTTCTGAGCCGCGGACGTTGCATTAAGGGCTTCAAGCCTTGCGTTGCCTGAGCTGGCCTCTTCGCGGCTAAAGCCGCTCCCACAGGTTTCGTGTGAGGCTGTAAAACTAGTATTTCTGCCAGTATCAAAATCCCTGCCGCTGTTCACAATGGGTTTCAAGCGACCTCCATTCATCCAGCACGGTAGGGACTTGAACAATGAGCAAAGCATCAAACAGTACGCTGTTCTTCTACCAGGGCGACAAGCTTGTCACAGTGAAAGAAGGCGCTCACCATCGCGCAATCTTACGTAATGCGGAACAACCGCTGGCAGAGCTGAGTACAGACGACACCAAAGCCGGCGGCCCGCTGGCAACCGATCAGATGGGCTCGGTGCTTGCCGTGCAAGGCTCAGCCAGTCACCCAAGAAAAAGCCCCTCGTGATGAGGGGCTCTTCACTACATCACGGTATCACGCCGCGCCCCACATCTTGTGCGGGTCGATCACAAACTTCTTCGGCACCCCGGCATCAAACTCGCCGTACCCTTCCGGCGCCTGGTCCAGGTTGATCACCTGCACGCCCACCACTTCGGCAATGTTGATGCGGTCCCACATGATCGCCTGCATCAGCTGGCGATTGTACTTCATGGTCGGGGTCTGGCCGGTGTGGAAGCTGTGCGACTTGGCCCAGCCCAGGCCGAAGCGGATGCTCAGCGCGCCGATCTTGGCGGCAGCGTCCACCGCGCCCGGGTCTTCGGTCACGTACAGGCCCGGGATACCGATGTTGCCGGCTACGCGGGTAACCTGCATCAGCGAGTTCAGCACGGTGGCCGGGGCTTCGTGCTTGGCACCTTCATGGCCATGGCCGCGGGCCTCGAAGCCAACGGCGTCAACGGCGCAGTCCACTTCCGGCTCGCCGAGGATATCGACGATCTGCTCGTGCAGCGGGGTGTCCTTGGACAGGTCGACCACCTCAAAGCCCTGCGACTTGGCGTGAGCCAGGCGGGCCGGGTTGAGGTCGCCGACGATGACGCAAGCGGCGCCCAGCAGGCGCGCCGAGGCAGCGGCGGCCAGGCCGACCGGGCCGGCGCCAGCGACATACACGGTGCTGCCTGGGCCTACGCCGGCAGTGACGGCGCCGTGGTAGCCGGTTGGCAGGATGTCGGACAGGCAAGTCAGGTCACGGATCTTCTCCATGGCCTTGTCGCGCTCGGGCAGTTTCAGCAGGTTGAAGTCGGCATAGGGCACCAGCACGTATTCGGCTTGGCCGCCGGTCCAGTCGCCCATGTCGACGTAGCCGTAGGCACCGCCGGCGCGGGCCGGGTTGACGGTCAGGCACACACCGGTGTGCATCTCTTTGCACGAGCGGCAACGGCCGCAGGCAACGTTGAACGGTACCGAAACCAGGTCGCCGATCTGCATGCGCTCGACGTCGCTGCCTTTTTCGACGATTTCACCGGTGATTTCATGGCCCAGAACCAGGCCGACCTGGGCAGTGGTGCGGCCGCGGACCATGTGCTGGTCGGAGCCGCAGATGTTGGTGGAGACCACCTTCAGGATCACGCCATGCTCGATTTTCTTGCCGCGTGGGTCCTGCATTTTCGGGTAGTCGATCTTCTGCACCTCGACCTTGCCGGCGCCGAGATATACCACTCCACGATTGCCAGACATGCTCTTACCTCGCTTGATTTTTATTTATGCAGCGGTGGTTGAACGCGCCGCCATCCTTGGGCGGCATGTGTTTCTGGATGAGGGGAATTGTGGGCCGGATGGGGCCGGGTGCACTGACTGGGAGCGACAGGGAGATGCCATTTAGCGGCAGGTTTGTCGTTGGAAGGTATGGGGGCAAACAGAGGTGCTGGCCTGTACCGGCCTCTTCGCGGCTGAAGGCGCTCCTACAGGTAAAGCACAGCCTTCGAGGCCTGTGATATCCCTGTGGGAGCGGGCTTGCCGGCGATCACCGGCGTAGCCGGTGCCATACACCGCGTCGCCTGCTTCGCGGGCTTGCCCGCTCCCACAGGTAGTGCGCTGGCTTTGAGTTCACGCAATACCTGTAGACCGGTACAGGTTATTACAGAACCACAGTCCGGTTGGCGTTGAGGAACACCCGCCGCTCGATGTGATACCCCACCGCCCGCGCCAGGGTCAGGCATTCGATGTCGCGGCCCTTGGCGATCAGGTCTTCCGGGTAATGGCTGTGGTCCACCACCTCGACGCCCTGGGCAATGATCGGCCCTTCGTCGAGGTCGTTGTTGATGTAGTGCGCCGTGGCACCGACCATCTTCACGCCCTTGTTGTAGGCCTGGTGATAAGGCTTGGCGCCCTTGAAACCCGGCAACAACGAGTGGTGGATGTTGATCGCCCAGCCGTCCAGGCGCCGGCACAGCTCAGGCGACAGCACTTGCATGTAGCGCGCAAGAATCACCAGCTCGGCGCCGGTTTCCTCGATGACCTGCAACACCTTGCGCTCTTGCCCAGGCTTGTCCTTGGGGTCGAGGGCAAAGTGGTAGTACGGGATCTTGTGCCAATGCGCCAAGGGTTCGAGGTCGGGGTGGTTGGACACCACCGCGACCACGTCCATGCCCAGTTGGCCAATGCGCTGGCGATACAGCAGGTCGTTCAGGCAGTGGTCGGCCTTGGACACCATGATCACCACTTTGGGGCGGTGATTCGGGGCGGTCAGCTCGAACACCATGCCGAACGCTTCGCCGCGCTCGGCAAGGCCGGCGCGAAAGCCGGCTTCATCGAAATCGTCCGGCTGGCGAAACTCCACGCGAATGAAGAAACGCCCCGACTGCCGGTCGTCGAACGAGTGGTGCTCCGTCACGTAGCAGCGCTGCTCGAAGAGGTAACGCGTCACCACGTCGACGGTGCCGAGCATGCTCGGGCAGTCGGCGGTGAGAATCCAGGTATCCGGTGCCCGACTCATGTTCTGCGCTCCTTAAGCCTCGATGCTCAGGCCGTACTCGGCCGAAGCGTCCTGCAGCCACAGCCACCAGTAGTCGGCGAAGCTGCGGCGAATCACCAGTTCCCAGGTGTCTTCGGCAGTACGGCGGATCACCAGTTGCGACTTGGCGAACACGGTACCGACGGCCTTGCCCACCGGGAAGTTGTTCGGGTGAACATCATAGCTGGTGGACTTCATCAGCACTTCACGTACATGGGGGCCGCGCAGTTCCAGCAGGCTTTGCCCGCCGCTCACATTGACCACCTGGATGTGCTGGCCTTCGAGGGCTGCACGCAGCTTTTGCTCGACCGCCAGTTCCTGGCCGCCAGGCACGATCAGCAGCCACTCATCGGGGCCGACCCATTGCAGCGACGTGTCGCCGTTGGCCACCACGGTCAGGGCTACAGGCAACTCCAGGCCCAGGGCCTTGTGTACACCCGCGGCGAATTCCGGGTCATGGCCATCGCCGCGCAGGGTCAGGTGGCCGAGAAACTTCTTTTCGCGCAGGGTTACGCCTGCGTTCTTGCGGCCTTTGCCAACCAGGCTGGCCAGGTCGGCGTGGTGCAGTGGCGACTGGGCTTTGGCCTCGGCGCCGGGGTTTTGCTGGAAGACGTTGATAGCGCTCATTTCTTACCTGCCTTGAATTCTGGTTCGTCGATGCGACGCAGCGTTTGTGTTGGGGCTACCGGCCCTGTCGCCGGCAAGCCAGCTCCCACAGGGAACTCACCAACCTTCAAAGCTGCATCGATCCTGTGGGAGCTGGCTTGCCGGCGATTGGGCCTGGCCTGCCCCCACAGGGCCCGGAGTCAAACGTTCTGCCGCTCACCCTTCGGATCGAAGAACACCGAAGACACGATTTCCGCCTCGATCACGCTGCCATCCGCCTGCGGCGAGTAGACGCGCTCGCCCATGCGCTTGAGGCCGCCTTTGACTACGCCCATGGCGAACGAGTAGCCCAGCGAGTTGGACGCATAGCTGGAAGTCACGTGGCCAACCATGTCCATCGGGATCGGCTGCTTGGGATCGAATACCAGCTGGGCGCCTTCGGGCAGCCACTTGGTCGGGTCGATCGGCTTCAGGCCAACCAGCTGCTTGCGGTTTTCACGCACGCAGTCTTCGCGGTTCATGCCACGCAGGCCGATCCACGAGAACGGCTTGTTGCGGCCCACGCACCAGCTCATGTTCAGGTCGTCCGGGTTCATCGAGCCGTCGGTGTCCTGACCGACGATGATGAAGCCCTTCTCGGCGCGCAGAACGTGCATGGTCTCGGTGCCATACGGGGTCAGGTTGTACTTCTTGCCCGCCTCGATGATCTGTTCCAGCACGCCCATGGCGTAGTTGGCCTGCACGTTCACTTCGTACGACAGCTCGCCGGTGAACGAAATACGGAACACCCGGGCCGGTACACCGCCTACGTTGCCTTCCTTCCAGGTCATGAACGGGAAGGCTTCCTTGTCCATGTCGATGTCGGTCAGCTCGCTGAGCAGCTTGCGGCTGTTGGGGCCGGACAGGGTCATGGTGGCCCAGTGGTCGGTGACCGAAGTGAAGTACACCTTCAGCTCTGGCCATTCGGTCTGGTGGTACAGCTCCATCCACTGCAGCACGCGTGCAGCGCCGCCGGTGGTGGTGGTCATGATGAAGTGGTTGTCGCCGACGCAGGCGGTTACGCCATCGTCGAAGACCATGCCGTCTTCCTTGCACATCAGGCCGTAGCGCGCCTTGCCCACGTCGAGCTTGGTCCAGGCGTTGGTGTAGATGCGGTTGAGGAACTCACGGGCATCCGGGCCCTGGATGTCGATCTTGCCCAGGGTGGAGGCGTCCAGCAGGCCCACGCTGTCACGCACGGCCTTGCATTCGCGGGCCACGGCAGCATGGATATCTTCACCAGCCTTGGGGAAGTACCAAGGGCGCTTCCACTGGCCGACGTCTTCGAACTCGGCGCCGTTCTTCACGTGCCAGGCATGCAGGGCGGTGAAGCGTACGGGCTCGAACAGGTGACCACAGTGGCGGCCCGCTACCGCGCCGAAGGTGACCGGCGTGTAGTTGGGGCGGAACATGGTGGTACCCATTTCCGGAATGGTAATGCCGATGGAACGGGCGGCAATGGCCAGGCCGTTGATGTTGCCCAGCTTGCCCTGGTCGGTACCAAAGCCCAGCGCGGTGTAGCGTTTGACATGCTCGACCGACTCGAAACCTTCACGGGTGGCCAGTTCGATACCGGCGGCGGTCACGTCGTTCTGCTGGTCGACGAACTGCTTCGGCCCTTTGGTGCCCTTGTCGTGCGGTACCAGGAACAGAGCAACGGTGGCCTCTTCCTTGCGCGCAACGGTTTTCGGCAGGGTGCCAACGGTGGCCTTGAAACCAGCTTCGGTGGCCGCGCGAACGCCGCCTTCGAAACCATCGGCAATCACATCGCCCAAGGCGTAGACACCGTTGATGCCACCCACGCATTCGCGTTTTTGCGGCGCATCGCCCGGTACGAAACCGAGGATGTCGTCACGCCATACCGGGCGACCGCCCAGGTGCGATGCCAGGTGAACGATCGGGCTGTAACCGCCCGACGAAGCGATCAGGTCGCACTCGAGGGTTTCGCCAGGGCTGGTGACCTTGTGCGCCTGCACATCGATCGCCGCCACACGGGCGCCGGTCACGTGCTTGCTGCCCTTGGCCTCGATCACGGCACTGGAGGTAAGGATGCGGATGCCTTTGGCACGCGCTTCTTCAACCAGCGAACCACGCGGGTTGTGGCGGGCATCGGCAATGGCGACCACTTGCAGGCCGGCATCGTGCCAGTCCAGCGCCGCGCGGTAGGCGTGGTCGTTGTTGGTCGACAGCACCAGCTTGCGGCCCGGGGCCACGCCGTAGCGGCGTACGTAGGTGGACACGGCACCGGCCAGCATGTTGCCCGGCACGTCGTTGTTGCCGTACACCAGGGGGCGCTCGTGGGCGCCGGCAGCCAGTACCACGCGCTTGGCGCGCACACGGTGCACGCGGTGGCGTACCTGGCCGATCGGGGCGCGGTCGCCCAGGTGGTCGGTGAGGCGCTCGTGAATGGTCAGGAAGTTATGGTCGTGGTAGCCGTTGACCGTGGCACGTGGCAGCAGAGTCACTTCCGGCAGGCCTTCCAGCTCTTTGACCACGGCGCTGACCCATTCGGCGGCAGGCTTGCCGTCCAGGGTTTCGCGGGTATCGAGCAGGCTGCCGCCGAACTCTTCCTGTTCGTCGGCCAGGATCACCCGGGCACCGCTGCGCGCGGCGGCCAGTGCTGCTGCCAGGCCAGCAGGGCCGGCACCGACGATCAGCACGTCGCAGTGCTGGTTCATGTAGTCGTAGCTGTCGGGGTCGTTCTGCAGCGGTGCACGGCCCAGGCCGGCTGCCTTGCGGATGTACTTCTCGTAAGTCATCCAGAACGATTTGGGGTACATGAAGGTTTTGTAGTAGAAGCCCGGCGGCATCATGCTGCCGCCGACCTTGCCCAGGATGCCCATGACGTCGTTGTTGACGTTCGGCCAGCCGTTGGTGCTGGTGGCGACCAGGCCTGCATACAGCGCCTGCTGGGTGGCACGCACGTTGGGGATCTGGGTGGCTTCGCTGGAGCCGATCTGCAGGATGGCGTTCGGCTCTTCGGTACCGGCGGCGATGATGCCGCGGGGGCGCGAGTACTTGAAGCTGCGGCCAACGATGTCCACGCCGTTGGCCAGCAACGCGGCGGCCAGGCTGTCACCGGCATAACCCTGGTAGGTCTTGCCGTTGAAGGTGAAGTTCAGGACCTTGCTGCGGTCGATACGGCCGCCGCTGGCGAGGCGATAGGTCTGGCTCATACTTTTTCCCCTTGGCCTTTGACGGCGGACGGTGCGCTGGCGGCTTTACCGTTGGCGGTCACTTGCGGCTTTTCGCCAATCTTGTAGGTTTCCAGAATTTCGTAGGTCACGGTGTCGCGGGTGACGTTGAAGTACTGGCGGCAGCCGGCAACGTGGTCCCACAGTTCGTGGTGAATACCGCGTGGGTTGTCACGGTAGAACATGTAGGTACCCCACTCCTCGTCGGAGCAGGCAGCCGGGTCCAGCGGGCGGGCGATGTGCGCCTGGCCAGAGGCGTGGAACTCTTCTTCGGAGCGCAGCTCGCCGCAGTGGGGACAGAAAATATGCAACATGACGGTGTCTCCGGTTAGTGGGCGACGGCGGCGGCGCCGTGTTCGTCGATCAGTGCGCCGTTGTAGAAGCGGTCCATGGAGAACGGCGCAGCCAGTGGGTGCATTTCGCCCTTGGCCAGGCTCGCGGCAAAGACGTTGCCCGAACCCGGGGTCGCCTTGAAGCCGCCAGTACCCCAACCGCAGTTGAAGAACATGTTCTTGACCGGGGTCTTGGTGATGATCGGGCAGGCGTCCGGCGAGGTATCGACGATGCCGCCCCACTGGCGGTTCATGCGAACGCGCGACAGGTTGGGGAACATTTCGACGATGGCTTGCAGGGTATGCTCGATCACCGGGTACGAACCGCGTTGGCCGTAACCGACCCAGCCGTCGATACCGGCACCGATCACCAGGTCGCCCTTGTCGGACTGGCTGATGTAGCCGTGTACAGCGTTGGACATGATCACGCTGTCGATGATTGGCTTGATCGGCTCGGATACCAGGGCTTGCAGCGGGTGCGATTCGAGCGGCAGGCGGAAGCCGGCCAGCTTGGCCATGTGCCCCGAGTTACCGGCGGTGACCACGCCAACGCGCTTGGCGCCGATGAAGCCCTTGTTGGTTTCCACGCCGATGACGGCACCGTTTTCCTTGCGGAAACCGATCACCTCGGTCTGCTGGATCAGGTCCACACCCAGGGCGTCGGCGGCACGGGCAAAGCCCCAGGCCACGGCGTCGTGACGGGCCACGCCGCCGCGGCGCTGCACGGTGGCGCCAAGGATTGGGTAGCGGGTGTTCTTCGAGCAGTCCAGGTAGGGGATTTCGGCCGCGACCTGGGCGGTGTTCAGCAGCTCGCCATCCACGCCGTTCAGGCGGTTGGCCGATACGCGACGCTCGGAGTCACGCATGTCCTGCAGGGTGTGGCACAGGTTGTACACGCCGCGCTGGGAGAACATGACGTTGTAGTTGAGGTCCTGGGACAGGCCCTCCCACAGCTTCATGGCGTGCTCGTACAGGTGGGCCGACTCGTCCCACAGGTAGTTGGAGCGCACGATGGTGGTGTTACGCGCAGTGTTGCCACCGCCCAGGTAGCCTTTTTCGATCACGGCCACGTTGGTGATGCCGTGTTCCTTGGCCAGGTAGTAGGCCGTGGCCAGGCCATGGCCGCCACCGCCAACGATCACCACGTCGTAGACCTTTTTAGGGGTCGGCGTGCGCCACATGCGCTGCCAGTTCTCGTGGTGGCTGAGGGAGTGTTTGAAAAGGCCGAAGCCCGAATAGCGTTGCATTGTCGTTTACTCCACTCAGCGGTAAACAGGGAAATCAGCGCACAGCGCCGCGACGTTCTTCGCCACATCGGCTTCCACGTCTGCGTCACCGAGGTTGTCGAGGATGTCGCAGATCCAGCCGGCCAGGGCCACGCACTGGGTGACCTTGAAGCCGCGGGTGGTGACGGCCGGGGTGCCGATGCGCAGGCCCGAGGTCACGAACGGCGATTGCGGGTCGTTCGGCACGGCGTTCTTGTTGACGGTAATGTGCGCGCGGCCCAGGGCTGCGTCGGCATCCTTGCCGGTGAGGCCCTGACGAATCAGGCTGACCAGGAACAGGTGGTTGTCGGTACCGCCGGACACCACGTCATAGCCACGGTCGATGAACACCTGGGCCATGGCCTGGGCGTTTTCGATCACTTGTTGCTGGTAGGCCTTGAAGCCAGGTTCCAGGGCTTCCTTGAAGCACACGGCCTTGGCGGCAATCACGTGCATCAGCGGGCCGCCTTGGGCGCCCGGGAAGACCGCGGCGTTGAGCTTCTTCTCGATCTCTTCGTTGGCCTTGGCCAGGATCAGGCCACCACGCGGGCCACGCAGGGTCTTGTGGGTGGTGGTGGTGACCACATCGGCGAACGGGATCGGGTTCGGGTACAGGCCAGCGGCGACCAGGCCTGCCACGTGGGCCATGTCGACGAACAGCAGTGCACCCACTTTGTCGGCGATGGCGCGGAAGCGCGGGAAGTCCAGGGTCTTGGAGTAGGCCGAGAAACCGGCAACGATCATTTTCGGCTTGTGCTCGACGGCCAGGCGCTCGACTTCGTCGTAGTCGATCAGGCCAGTATTGGTGTCGATGCCGTATTGCACAGCGTTGTACAGTTTGCCCGAGGACGACACTTTGGCGCCGTGGGTCAGGTGGCCGCCGTGGGCCAGGCTCATGCCGAGGATGGTGTCACCAGCCTGCAGCAGCGCCAGGTAGACAGCGCCGTTGGCCGACGAGCCGGAGTGCGGCTGAACGTTGGCGTAATCGGCGCCGAACAGTTGCTTGGCGCGCTCGATGGCCAGGGCCTCTACCTTGTCGACGTGCTCGCAGCCGCCGTAATAGCGCTTGCCTGGGTAGCCTTCGGCGTATTTGTTGGTCAGGCCGCTGCCTTGGGCCTGCATCACGCGCTTGGAGGTGTAGTTTTCCGAGGCGATCAGCTCGATGTGGTCTTCCTGGCGCTGCTCTTCGGCATTCATCGCCGCCAGCAGTGCATCATCGTAACCCTGGATCTGGTCTTGCTTGCTGAACATCGTGTATCTCCCGGCAGCGATCGTTTTTTGTCGTGGGGCACTGCGGCCCTTTGTGGCGATGTTATGACTGGGCGGGGTAGGTCAGATGCCTGCGCACGCCTTGCAATGGCGCGTTTACGACATTCGTTTTTTGCCGTTGCTGCCGGCCCGTTCGCGGGCATGCCCGCTGCCACAGGTATGGCGGTGTTCTGAGGGCTTGAGGTAGCGCTTTGGGAGCGGGCTTGCCCGCGAAGCGGCCAGCACAGGCAACCCAGCAACCGACTGTTGCACAGCTTGTATAGGCAACCGCCGAATCGATGGTTTAGAGTGCTGATCTGCGTCGTTCACAGGACAGTAGTGTCATGACAGACAAGAGCCAACAATTCGCCAGCGACAACTATTCCGGCATCTGCCCCGAAGCCTGGGCGGCGATGGAGAAGGCCAACCACGGCCACGACCGCGCCTATGGCGACGACCAATGGACCGAGCGCGCGGCCGAGTACTTCCGCAAGCTGTTCGAAACCGATTGCGAAGTGTTTTTCGCCTTCAATGGCACTGCCGCCAACTCCCTGGCCCTGGCCTCGTTGTGCCAGAGCTACCACAGCGTGATCTGCTCCGAGACCGCCCACGTCGAAACCGACGAATGCGGCGCACCCGAGTTCTTTTCCAACGGTTCCAAGCTGCTGACCGCAGCCAGCGTGCACGGCAAGCTGACGCCGGCGTCCATCCGCGAAGTGGCGCTCAAGCGCCAGGACATCCATTACCCCAAGCCCCGCGTGGTCACCATCACCCAGGCCACCGAGGTCGGCACGGTCTACCGCCCCGACGAACTCAAGGCCATCAGCGCCACCTGCAAGGAACTGGGCCTTAACCTGCACATGGACGGCGCGCGCTTCACCAATGCCTGCGCGTTCCTGGGCTGTAGCCCGGCGGAGCTGACCTGGAAGGCCGGCGTCGACGTGCTGTGCTTTGGCGGCACCAAGAACGGGATGGCGGTGGGCGAGGCGATCCTGTTCTTCAACCGCCAGCTGGCCGAGGACTTCGGCTACCGCTGCAAGCAGGCGGGGCAACTGGCGTCGAAAATGCGCTTCCTGTCGGCGCCGTGGGTGGGGCTGCTGGAAGGTGGCGCCTGGCTGCGCCATGGCAGCCACGCCAACCAGTGCGCGCAGCTGCTGGCATCTTTGGTGAGTGATTTGCCGGGGGTCGAGCTGATGTTCCCGGTGGAGGCCAACGGGGTGTTCCTGCAGATGCCGGAGCACGCCATTGAAGCACTGCGCGGCAAAGGCTGGCGGTTCTATACCTTTATTGGCAGCGGCGGGGCGCGGTTCATGTGCTCGTGGGATACCGAGCAAGAGCGGGTGCGTGAGCTGGCGGCGGATATCCGCAGCATAATCACCGCCTGACAGATTGCATTCGCGGGCATGCCCGCTCCCACAGGGTTACCGCCGCCTTCGAGCGCTGTGCAGTACCTGTGTGAGCGGGCAAGCCCGCGAAGAAGCCAACACCAATCTAAAGTTTGAACCCACCCATCTGCCGCGCCAGGTCATCAGCCAAGCTACGCAACGCCTGACATTCCTCCCGGCACCCTTGCACCTCGGCCGCCGTCTCCCGCGCCAGATCGGAAATCCCCTGCACCGTGCGGTTGATTTCCTCGGTCACCGCCGACTGCTCTTCAGTCGCCGTAGCCACCTGGTGGTTCATGTCGCTGATGTGCTCCACCTGATCAGTAATCGCACCCAGCGACGCCCCTGTACGCTGGCTCGCTTCCACACCGGTGCCCGTCGCCTGTTGCCCTGCCTGCATCGAAGTCACTGCAGAACCTGCCCCTTGCTTGAGGCGCTGGATCATCTGCTGCACTTCATCGGTGGACAACTGCGTGCGCCGGGCCAGCGTCCGTACTTCATCGGCGACCACGGCAAACCCGCGGCCCATGTCCCCTGCCCGCGCAGCTTCGATGGCAGCATTCAGCGCCAACAGGTTGGTCTGCTCGGAAATACTGCGGATAACCGCCAATACTTCATCGATCGAGGCCACTTCATCGGCCAACTGGCTGACTGCATCGGCGGCCTTGCCAATGTCGCTCGACATGCCCTCGATGCCCCGGACCGACCGCTGCACCACCTCGCGCGCCTGCAATGCCTCATCCCGTGCCGCCTGCGACGCTTGAGCTGCCTGACCGGCGTTGCGCGCAATGTCCTGCACGGTCAGGCCCATCTCGTGCACGGCGGTGGCGACCATTGCGGTCATGTCTTGCTGGCGCCCAGAGCGCTCGGCGGTGTTGTCCACTACCTGCGTCACCTGCTCCACGGCCCGGTGCAGGCGCTCGGAAGTATTCAGTACCTCGCCGATCAGGTCGCGCTGGCTGCCCTGGAAGCGGTTGAAGCCACGGGCCAGGTCGCCCAGCTCATCCGGGCGTGAGTCATCCAGGCGCTGGCTGAGGTCGCCCGCACCGCTGCCAATCTGCACCAGCGCAGCGGTGACGCGCCGCAGCGGCCGCACCAGGCCGCGTGCCAGCAACACCACCAGCAGCAACGATACCAAGGCTACGGCGCCACCAATCAGGCTGGTCAGCCATACCGCCTGTTGCATGGGGGCGTAGATTTCCGCTTCCGGCACTTCGGCGACCAAGGTCCAGTTCAGGTCACGCAAAGGCAAGCCAAAGGCCAGGTATTGTTCGCCGTCACGCTCGAAGCGGCCGCTGCGCAGGCTGGCGCCGCCGCTCAGTACCGCCTTGGCGGCCTGGGCGCCAAGCTGCTCGCCGAGCTGGCGCTTGCCACTTAACGCTGCTTGCGGGTGCACCTGGACAAGGCCATCGTTGCGCACCAGAAATACCTTGCCATGCTCGCCGAAACTGAAGTCGTGGATCAGTTTCGACAGCTCGGTCATTTGCAGGCCCATACCGGCCACGCCGACCAACCGGCCGTTCTTTTCCACGCGGTAGTCGATGAACAGCGCCAGCTCGCCCGTAGAGCCGTCGACATCGATGTTGATGAACCGCTCGGCACCGCTGTCGACGTAGCCGTAGAACCAGCTGTCCTTGGGGTTGCTGCGGTCGAGGGTTCGGTCCAGGCCATTTTCGTTGTAGTAATGGCCGGTTTCGGTCGCCACGAACAGGGTGGTGAACGCCCGGTTGCGCTGCTTGGCTGCCGTGAGGTATTCGAGAAACTGCGGAACCTGGGCGGGGTCTTCACCGGCGGCAAGCCAGTCGCGCAGCAGGGTGTTGCCGGCAATGTCCGCCGCTGCCACCAGCGGCTGGCCCAGCATGTGTTCGATTTCGTTGCGAATGGCCTCGATGCTGGCCGGCAGGGCGGTGTCCACCAGGTAACGCTCGGTGAGGCGATTGAGCGCCACGGTGAAGATGATGACCACCACCAGGATGCTCGCCAGCAAGGCACCACCCATGCTGGTTATCAATTGCCACTGGATGCTCTTGCGCCAGAAACCCATGCCCTACCCCCCCGCAACATTATTGTTTTGCGAGAAGTGTATACACTTGAGTATTCAGTTAATCCAGTCGTTGGAGACAATGCACTGGAACTTGGGGCTGCTTTGCAGCCCATCGCGACACAAGGCCGCACCTACGGGGGTCGGGTCAACCTGTAGGTGCGGCCTTGTTTGGCGGAGGGGCGCGCAGCGCCCAAAAGACCGATCAGGACTCTGCGATTGTGCGGACGATGGCATCCACGGTCGCGTCGATCTGCGCCTGGGTGCGCGCCAGGGTTTGCTGGTGTTCTTTCTGCAACTCGACCTGCCTGGAGCAAAGGTTGAGGGCAGCCAGTACCAACAGCTTGTCACCGATCAATGTCGGGTACTGGCGCTTGGTTTCGTTAAGGGCAGTGTTGAGCATCCGTACCGCCTGGGCCAAGGTTTCTTCCTGGCCTTCGGGCGCCTTGATCGAATAGTCGATGCCGAGAATCGACACGACATTGATCGGCTGCTCTTGCAGTCTCATGCGCCGACAACGCCCGCACTGGCGCGCTCAACCAGGGCCTGGATGCGTGCGGCGGTGGCGCCATTCTTTTCTTCCTGCTCCATCAGCGACAGCTGCAGGGTTTCGTTTTCTTCCTTGGCCTGGGCCAGTTCTTGGCCAAGGGCGGTGTTCTGCTCGGCAAGTTGAGCGTTCTTCTGCATCAGGTCGCTGACCAGTTGCTCGATTTGATTCAGGGAAGCTTCCAGCATGGGTCTATCTCAGGTTGTTGCGAGGGGCGCACACGATAAAGAAAACTGCCGCCCATCGCCATTAAATATCGGATTCACAAGGTTGCTGACCCGCAGATTGACAGAGGAACCACCCCCTTGTTCCGACCTGGGTCAACCGCCGGTCAGGAAATGGTTAGCGCCCTCATAATTATTTCGCAGCCGCACTCAAGACTCGGCGGCCACGTCCAATAGCCCGGCAAGCCCCATTTCGTCGCACCTCCAGCACCCCTCCTCTTCCTTGCCTGGAACCCTTCTGCCATGTCTCTACGCAACATGAATATCGCCCCGCGCGCGCTACTTGGCTTCGCGTTGATTGGCCTGTTGATGCTCGGCCTCGGCATCTTTTTGCTGGTCCAAATGGGCAACATCCGCCAGGCAGGCGAGGTCATCGAGCAGGACAACGTACCGAGCATCAAGATTCTGGATGAGCTGAACCTGCGCATGCGCACGCTCTCGTACCGCCTGCTGGTCAACCGCGATGCCCAGACCCAGCGCGATACCCTGAACCTGCTCGACCAGCGCAATGCCCAGATGGACCGCGCCCGCGAGGCCTACGTGCCCATGATCCGCGCCGACGACGAACAGGCAGCCTTCGACCAGCTCAGCCAATACCGCCAACTTGAGTCGCGTATGCGCACCCTCAGCCAGGAGAACCACCTCGATGAACTGAGCGACATGCTGAACCGCGACCTGATGGCCAACTCCGAGCAGATGAACAAGGTCATGGACACCCTGCTACCTGGGGCCGCTTTGCGGCCCATCGCGACACAAGGCCGCTCCTACAAGGGACCGCGATCGCCTGTGGGAGCGGCCTTGTGTCGCGATGGGCTGCGCAGCAGCCCCCCGATTTCGGATCAGTAATCGATCCGCACATCCCCTTTCGGCACGCTGCAGCACGACAGGATGTAGCCTTCGGCTTCGTCCTCTTCGGTGATGCCGCCGTTGTGCTCCATTTCCACTTCGCCACCCAGCTTGAGCACCTTGCACGTACCGCAAATGCCCATGCCGCAGGCTTTCGGGATCATCAGGCCAACCTTGGCTGCCGCGGCATGCACGGTCTCGCCCGGGGCAATGCGAATGCTCTTCTCGCTGCCGATGAACTCCACCAGGTTGAGGTCGGAGACGTCCAGCTCTGGGGCATCGGCCGCCTGCTCGGCGTGTTCCACGGCGTCGGCCTTGGCCTCCGGCGGCGTGGCGCCGAACGATTCCTCGTGGTAATTGGCCATGTCGAAGCCGACCGCTTCCAGCAGGCGCTTGACCGCATTCATGTACGGCGTCGGGCCGCAGCAGAACACCACGCGCTCCATGTAGTCCGGCGCGATCAGCTCCATCAGCCGCTGGTTCAGGTAACCGCGGTAACCCGCCCACGGCTCACCCAGGCCGTGCTTTTCGCAAATGATGTGCAGGCTGAAGTTGGGGATGCGCGAAGCCATCTGCTCCAGCTCGCGGTGGTAGATGATGTCCTTCGGCGAGCGGGCGCTGTGCACGAACACCATGTCGACATTGGCGTTGGTGTCGTAGAACCAGCGCGCCATCGACATCACCGGGGTAATGCCCACCCCGCCCGACAGGTACAGCACCTTGCCCGAAGGGAAGTCGATGGCATTGAACAGGCCCACAGGGCCGTGCACCGGCACCTCGAGGCCTTCGTGCATGGTGTCGTGCAAGAAGTTCGAGACCAGCCCGCCCGGCACGCGCTTGACGGTGATCGAGAAGCTGTACGGCACCGATGGCGAACTGGAGATGGTATAGGAACGCATCACCGGCTTGCCTTCGATCTCCAGCTCCAGGGTGACGAACTGCCCTGGCTTGAAGAAGAACATGATTGGCTGGTCGGCCATGAAGCAGAAGGTGCGCACGTCCCAGGTCTCCTGGATGACCTTGACGCAGCGCACGATGTGGCGGCCATTGGCCCAGGTCTGGGTAGTGACCGGATTGAGGAAGGTATCGGACATGTTCATCTCCAGCGGCCGACTATGGCCCTTTTTATGGCTGCGATAATGCGCAAGCTGAACACGACGCACATTCCTGCCTGCGACATCGACGTGCTTATCGCGACCAGGCCCGTGGCACAAGGCCTGGCGCGTCGTTATTCAATTCGGCCATGTCGCCCATGGATACGGTTCACGACGTCTTCGGACGCACACTCCACGGCAAAACAACATGCTGTTTTTTCAACGACAGCCTTGCGGCACCACCACAACGATTAGCCACCTTTTGCCGGCCGCGCACGGCCCCGAGGAATACACGATGGACGTCACCGCAACCCTGAGCCTGGGCGATCCACTTGAACCTGCACGCAAGGCTACCGCCGAGATGCTGCAGACCCGCGAGCGCACCTACTCGCTGCCCCAGCCGTTCTACACCGACGAGCGTCTGTTCCAGATCGACATGCAGGAAATCTTCCATAAGGAATGGTTGATTGCCGGCATGACCTGCGAGATCCCGGCCAAGGGCAACTACATCACCCTGCAGATCGGCAAGAACCCGATCATCGTGGTGCGCGGTGCCGAAGGCAAGGTGCATGCCTTCCACAACGTCTGCCGCCACCGCGGCTCACGCCTGTGCGTCAGCGAAAAAGGCAAGGTGGCCAAGCTGGTGTGCCCATACCACCAGTGGACCTACGAGCTGGACGGCCGCTTGCTGTTCGCCGGCACCGAGATGGGTGCCGACTTCGACATGAACCAGTATGGCCTCAAGCCCGTGAACGTGAAGGTCGCTGGCGGCTACATCTTCATCAGCCTGGCGCAGAACCCGCCAGCCATCGACGAGTTCCTGGCCACCCTGGACCACTACATGGAACCGTACGACATGGAAAACACCAAGGTGGCGGTGCAGACCACCTTGATGGAAAAGGCCAACTGGAAGCTGGTACTGGAAAACAACCGCGAGTGCTACCACTGCAACGGTTCGCACCCGGAGCTGCTGCAAACCCTGCTGGAATGGGACGACACCAACGACCCGCGCGCCAGCCAGGAATTCAAGGACCACGTGGCCGCCTCTGCCGCCGCCTGGGAAGCCGAGAAGATCCCTTACCTGCACAAGAGCCATGGCCTGCGTAACCGTATCGTGCGCATGCCGCTGCTCAAGGGCACCGTGTCGATGACCATGGACGGCAAGCAGGCCTGCCAGAAACTGATGGGCCGCATCAAGAACCCGGACCTGGGCTCGATGCGCATCCTGCACCTGCCGCACTCGTGGAACCACTGCATGGGCGACCACATGATCGTGTTCACCGTATGGCCGATCAGTGCCCAGGAAACCATGGTCACCACCAAGTGGCTGGTGCACAAGGACGCTGTGGAAGGTGTGGACTACAACCCGGAAAACATGCGCAAGGTGTGGGACGCCACCAACGACCAGGACCGTCGACTGGCCGAAGAGAACCAGCGCGGGATCAACTCCACCGCGTACCAGCCAGGGCCGTACTCGAAGACTTACGAGTTTGGCGTGGTCAACTTCATCGACTGGTACAGCCAGCGGGTGTTGAACAACCTGGGAGCGGAGCCGGCGCCGTACCTGAAGGAAGTGCAGGCGCAGTAAGAATAACCCGCCACCTGACAACGCTCTGCCTGCTTTGGGCGGAGCGCGTCAGGCTTGCCCAAATCACTGTAAATCACTGCTATTCAGGGACGTCATAGGGGCCCGTCCTCCAAGACCTTATGCTGGCCGCAGCTGCTGCAACCCCTCGCCCTACATAAGTAAATGCGCGGCCTACGCTAGATAGCATCTCATCCAACATCGTGACATCCATGACCGTCTCCAGAGCTACTCCTGGGATTTCCCTCGGGTATTGCCACAGGTACTTGACCAGGTCACTGGCTGACACATAGTTGCCAAAGTATCCGCCGCTCAGATTAGTGCCTGCATTGAACAAGCCCAGTACATCCGTTGCCGTCTGAGAGGCCGGGCTCAGACCAGAGATCGCAGCGTACAGCTGCGCTGCAGTACCAGTGCCCCCTGTAAAGAGGAATTGCTGGTTTGCAACCCTGCTGAAATGGGGCAACTCGCTATGAGTAGCGCCACTCTCCATCCCCCGATTGGTAGCTGCTTCCCGAAAAGCGGCTCTGCGCTTCACTACATTTTGACCAGTACGTGCCAACGCCCCACCCAAGGTGGCACCGCTTGACAGGAAGGCGATGGTTCTTAGCACAACGCTCCAGAATGCGCCGCTTGGGTCATGGCGGTTTACCGGATCTGCCCCACAGTACACATACCCATTGATACCTCCCTTGGAAACGGGGCTGAGTGAGTCGCAAGTCGTGAAGCGCATCAGGGTCGGGCTATAGAAACGATGGCCATTGCCCAACGGGTAGCTGCCCGTGAATGGATCGCGACGCTGGCCACCAAAAGCCAGGACGGGTGCTGGGCTGGTTTTCCGGAAGCCGTAGGGTGAATAAGCGTGCAGACTTGGCAACACCGAGCGCTGTAGATCTGTCGTCAATAAATAAGTTGCCATAGGTTATCCACAGGTATGAGCTGGCAGGAATACCGTAGCGGTCACAGGAAGGTTTGCCTACTGGCATAAATGTCAGGGGAAATGGCTGATCATTTTTTGGTCAAATCCACCAAGGCGCCATGACTGTAGGGCTACAGAAGACTCCGTACACCTTACCCACAGAAACACCAACAGAGTTTGTGGGCAAAACGCGAAAGCGCGGCGATTGGGTTGTGGATAAGCGATTCAAGACCTTGATAATCATGAATCAGAAGGCCACCGATTCAATTTGATTATTTTTTGATCAATTCTTCTCAAGCCACGACCTGCGCGGGTTTCAGATAGTACCGAACAGATTATCCACAGAGCAGCTAACAGTGATTGTGGGCAAAACCCTAAAGAGCCAGGCTCATCCATGACTTATAAGCCGAGTCAGCGCTGATCAAGCCTGCGCGATTCATTGCAGGAGCGGTCTTATGTCGCGATGGGCTGCGCAGCAGCCCCTGGATTTCGAGCCTGACTCAAGATTGCCGGGGCTGCTGCGCAGCCCATCGCGACGCAAGGCCGCTCCTACAAGGGATCGCGTGAAGCCTTAACGCAGCACGCCCTCTTCCACCAGCAGCTTGAGGATGGCCTCGGCGCCTTCCTGTGGAGAAACGTCCTTCAATACCTTGCCGCCCCCCCCACTGGCCTTGGCCGTCGCTGCCTTCATGCGGTCGGCACCGCTCTTGGCCTTGATCACCTTCAACCGCTTGGGGCGTGGCCGGGCCGGTTGCAGCTCTGCCTCGGCCAGCAGTTCGTCTTCGACGATGGCCACGTTACGTGCCGCCAATACGCCCCGGCGTGCCGGGCCAAAGGCACTCTGGCGCGGCTTGGGTGCGGCGTTATCCACAGTCGCCAGCAACGGCAGGCGCACCTTCAAGCGACGCCGCTGGCCACGTGGCAGAGCCTGCAGGACCTGGGCGGTGCCGTTGTCGATCGACTCCACCTCGGCCAGCCCTACAATCAACGGCCAACCCAGCTTCTCCGCCAGCAGGAACGGCAACATGCCCGACCCCTCGCCCGTCTCTGCCTGGCTGCCGGTCAGTACCAGTTGCGCCCCGGCATCGCGCAGGTAATCCCCCAGCACGCCCAGCACATCGGCACCGGCCGGTTGCTCCAGCACGTCCAGGTGCTCAAGGCCCATGCCCAGGTAGGCGCGCAGCGCTTCTTCACGAGGGTCGCCGGCATGCACCACCTGCAAGTTATCCCCAGCCAGCTGCAAGCCCAGTTCCACGGCGCGGGCATCCTGTTCGGCGCGGCGGGCCCGGCCGGAGCTGGGGTGGGCACCGATGGAAACCAGGCTGATCACTTTCGTACTCATGCTCGTGCCCTTATGCCGCGTCGCGCTGGCCGCCGCTGCGGTAGTTGTCCACAGCTTCGATCAACGCCTTGAGAATCGCCGAGCTGTCGCCAATTACCGACAGGTCAGCCCGTTTGATCATGTCGCAGCCCGGGTCCATGTTGATCGCCACCACCTTGTCGCAGGCACCGATGCCCTGCAGGTGCTGGATCGCGCCCGAGATACCCACAGCCACGTAAACCCGTGCAGTGACCCAGGTGCCGGTGGCACCCACCTGACGGTTACGCGGCATGAAGCCATCGTCCACCGCCACCCGCGAGGCGCCTTCGGTCGCGCCGAGGGCGGCTGTGGCCTTGTGGTACAGGTCCCAGTCCTTGACGCCGTTGCCGCCCGAGACGATGAATTCGGCTTCGGCCATGGCGATGGTGGCCGGGTCTACAGCTACCGAGCCAAGGTCCTCGATGCGCGACAGGCTGCGCGCGATGCTTGTGGACAACTCCACCGGCAACGCTTCATGGCGGGTTTCGCTGACCGGCTCGGCACACTCGGCCGCCGCCAGGATCAGCCGTGGCACGGCGCGTTGCAGGTCTTGCTGGCCGGCACCGGCCCGGCCAATGCACTGGCCGTCCTTGACCTGCCAGACCCGCGTCGCCGGGCGTTCGCCCAGGGACGCACCCAGCCGCCGGCCCAGTTCGCCGCCACCGCTGCGGCTGTCGGGCAGCAGCCAGTGGCGCGGGGTGAACTGGTTATCCACAGCGCGCAGGCCCTGCACCAGTTGCTCCGGCGCATAACCTGCGAATTCCTCGCCTTCGAGCACCAGCAGGCGATCGACACCGGCTGTGGAAAAGTTGCTTTCCTTGTGTTCGCCAAACACCACTGCCAGCACGGCGCCGTCGCTGCCGGCCAGGCTATGGGCCAACCCGAGCAGGTCGCGGTCATGGCTGCTCAGGCGGCCGCCGACCATGTCTGGCACCACGGCAATGTAGAACGCCGGCTCAGGCACCTGGTGCAGCGGCAACTTGACCTCGGCCGCCGCGGTGCGTCGGCCGCCCACAGCCGTGCCCTGCTGGGCGCCACTGCGGTCGATACGCTTGAGGCCGGCCGGGCCCACAAAGCCTGCGGCGAGCGCATGTGGGTTCTTGCGGATGATGCCGTTGGGGCCCATCCAGCTGGTCTGTTGCGTCTGCATCGCAGCATGCAGCGGATGCAGACGGTTACGGGCGATCCACTCGGCGCGTGGGTCGCGGCGGACAATGTCGCTCATCAGTGCACCTCCGCAGGTTCACGTTTGGCCGCTTGCGGCTTGGCGGCGGCAGGCGCGTCTTCTTCGATCAACACATCAGCCACCAGCTCGGCCAGGTCCTTGATCTGTGGGCGCGGTTCGACCACGCCTTCGAGCATGGCAGTGCACTGTGGGCAACCCACGGCTACCAGCTCAGCCTTGGTTTCGCGGATGTCGTCCATGCGCATGTCCGGAATACGCTGCTTGCCGGGGATGTCGGTGATCGGCGCACCGCCGCCACCGCCACAGCACCGGGAACGGAAGCCCGAGCGCTCCATTTCGCGCACTTCGATACCCAGCGCCTTGAGCACCGCACGCGGGGCTTCGTACTCGCCGTTGTAACGGCCCAGGTAGCACGGGTCGTGGTAGGTGACACTGCCACCCTTGTGCTGGCCCAAGTTCAGCTTGTTGGCGGCGATCAGCTCGGCAATGTAGGTGCTGTGGTGCTGCACCTGGTAGTCGCCGCCCAATGCACCGTATTCGTTCTTCAACACATGGAAGCTGTGCGGGTCGCAGGTGACGATACGCTGGAACTTGTACTTGGCCAGGGTCTGGATATTGCGCTTGGCCAGTTGCTGGAAGGTCGCTTCGTCGCCCAGGCGGCGCGCCACGTCGCCGCTGTCGCGTTCTTCCAGGCCAAGCACGGCAAAGTCGACACCCGAGGCCTTGAGCACTTTGACGAACGAGCGCAAGGTGCGCTGGTTGCGCATGTCGAATGCGCCATCGCCCACCCAGAACAGCACCTCGGTGGTTTTCACCTCCGACAGCAGTTGCAGGTTGAGGTCGGCGGCCCAGTTCATACGCCCGCCAGGCGCGAAACCGCCAGGGTTGTCGGTGGCGATCAGGTTGTCCAGCACCTCGGCGCCCTTGTTCGGCGTGGCACCCTTTTCCAGGGTGAGGTGGCGGCGCATGTCGACGATGGCATCGACGTGCTCGATCATCATCGGGCACTCTTCGACACAGGCACGGCAGGTGGTGCACGACCACAGCGTTTCAGCGTCGACCAGGCCATTGACGATCGGCTGGTGCGGGCTGCCGCCGTGCTCGCCAATCGGCTTGCCAGGATACGGGCTGCCGGCGAACTGGGCGTCGGTGCCACCGGCCAGGCCGATGACCATGTCCTGGATGAGTTTTTTCGGGTTCAACGGCTGGCCGGCGGCAAAGGCCGGGCACATGGCTTCACATTTGCCGCACTGCACGCAGGCATCGAAGCCAAGCAACTGGTTCCAGGTAAAGTCCACCGGTTTTTCCACGCCCAGCGGCGCGTTGGGGTCTTCCAGGTCCAGCGGCTTGAGGCCGGTGGAGCGGCCACCGCCAAAGCGTTCGGCGCGGCGGTGCCAGGCCAGGTGCAGGGCACCGGCGAAGGCGTGCTTCATCGGGCCGCCCCAGGTCATGCCGAAGAACAGCTCGGACACACCCCACAGCACGCCCAGCCCAAGGATGCCGACCATCACCCAGCCACCGGTGTTGGCCGGCAGGATGCCAGCAACCGGCAGGGTGGCGATGAAGAAACTCACGGCAAACGCCAGGAGGCTCTTGGGCAGGCGCATCCACGGGCCCTTGGACAGGCGCGAAGGCGGGTTGAGGCGGCGCTTGAAGACAAAGATGGCACCGCTGAACATGATTACCGTGGCGACCAGCAGCGCGTAACCAAGGATCTTGCTCTGCAGGCCAAAGCCGTGCACCAGGATCGCCAGCACGGCCGACAGCACGAAGCCGCCTGCGGTGGCCACGTGGGTCTTGGACATGTACTTGTCGCGCTCGACCACATGGTGCAGGTCCACCAGGTAGCGGCGCGGCATGGCCAGCAGGCCGCCGATCAGGTCAACCTTGGAGGCCCGGCCACGTCGCCACATACGCACCCGGCGCAAGGCGCCGAGCACTGCCAGGCCAAGGGCAGCGAACAGCAGGATGGGTAACAGGGTGTTCAACATGGGAGGCTCCCACAACAGCTGGATTCTTGCGCCACCTCAAGGGCGGCGCGGACCCCTGTAGGAGCGGCCTTGTGTCGCGAAAGGGCCCTGAAGCGGCCCCAGCATTCTCAGCGCTGATGAATTGCTGGGGCCGCTTCGCAGCCCTTTCGCGACACAAGGCCGCTCCTTCAGGGGGGCCAGTCCCGTCTCTAGGTAGACGGTGCGATCAGAAGTCCTTGCACAGGCGCAAGGCGTCGTAGATCGCCGCATGCACGTTGCGCTGGGCCACGCAGTCACCGATGCGGTACAGCAGGTAGCCTTCGCCCGGCTGGCTGAGGATCGGCTGTGGCTTGATGGCGAACAGCGCCTCCACGTCGATCTGGCCTTTGTTGCGCGAACCTTCCTTCAGCGCGTAATACAGCTGCTCGTCAGGGCGCACGCCGTTTTCCACCACCACCTGGTCAACCACGCGCTCTTCCTTGGCGCCGGTGTACTCGTTCTCCAGCACCGCCACCAGCTTGTCGCCTTCGCGGTAGACCTTTTCCAGCATCATGTCGCCGGTCATGATCACTTCTTTCGGGTACATGCTGCGGTAGTAGGTCGGGAAGGTAGTACCGCCCATGGCGACGCCCGGCTTGATATCGTCGGTGACGATCTCGACCTGGCTGCCCTTGTCGGCGATGAAGTCGGCCACCGACATGCCGGTGAACTCGCAGATGGTGTCGTACACCAGCACGTTCTTGCCCGGCGCAACCTTGCCGTCGAGTACGTCCCAGCTGCTGACCACCAGCCCTTCGGCGGCGCCCCAGTGTTCGTTCTGCTCAAGGAACGAGTGGCCACCTACCGCCAGCACGATCACGTCCGGGCGCAGGTCCTGGATCGTCGCCACGTCGGCGGCGGTGCCCAGGCGCAAGTCGACCTTCAGGCGCGCCAGTTCCAGCTGGTACCAGCGGGTGATACCGGCAATCTGGTCACGTTGCGGTGCCTTGGCGGCGATGGTGATCTGCCCGCCGATCTGGTCCTTCTTCTCGAACAGGGTCACATCGTGGCCACGCTCGGCGGCCACGCGGGCCGCTTCCATGCCCGCCGGGCCGGCACCTACCACCACCACCTTGCGCTTCACGCCAGTGGTCTTCTCGATGATGTGCGGCACGCCCATGTATTCACGGGAGGTGGCGGCGTTCTGGATGCACAGCACATCCAGGCCCTGGTACTGGCGGTCGATGCAATAGTTGGCACCGACGCACTGCTTGATCTGGTCGATCTGGCCCATCTTGATCTTGGCGATCAGGTGCGGGTCGGCCATGTGCGCACGGGTCATGCCGACCATGTCCACGTAGCCGCCTTCGAGAATGCGCGTGGCCTGGTTCGGGTCCTTGATGTTCTGTGCGTGCAGCACGGGTACCTTGACCACTTCCTTGATACCGGCCGCCAGGTGCAGGAACGGCTCTGGCGGGTAGCTCATGTTCGGGATGACGTTGGCCAGGGTGTTGTGGGTGTCGCAACCCGAGCCGACCACACCGATGAAGTCCAGCATGCCGGTCGCGTCGTAGTAGGCCGCGATCTGCTTCATGTCTTCGTGGCTGAGGCCATCGGGGTGGAACTCGTCGCCACAGATACGCATGCCCACGCAGAAATCGTCACCGACTTCGGCGCGCACAGCCTTCAGCACTTCCAGGCCGAACTTCATGCGGCCCTCGAACGTGCCGCCCCATTCGTCGGTACGCTTGTTGACCCGCGGGCTCCAGAACTGGTCGATCATGTGCTGGTGCACTGCCGACAGCTCGACACCGTCCAGGCCGCCCTCTTTGGCGCGACGCGCGGCCTGGGCGTAGTTGCCGATCACCCGCCAGATCTCTTCCACCTCGATGGTCTTGCAGGTGGCGCGGTGCACCGGTTCGCGAATACCCGAAGGCGACATCAGGGTCGGCCAGTTGAAGCCGTCCCAGCGCGAGCGGCGGCCCATGTGGGTAATCTGGATCATGATCTTGGCCCCATGCTTGTGCATGGCGTCGGCCAGGTTCTGGAAGTGCGGGATGATGCGGTCGGTGGAAAGGTTGACCGATGCCCACCATTCCTGGGGGCTGTCGATGGCCACCACCGACGAACCGCCGCAGATCGCCAGGCCGATACCGCCCTTGGCCTTTTCTTCGTAATACTTCACATAGCGGTCGGTCGTCATGCCGCCGTCAGTGGCGTAGACCTCGGCGTGCGCGGTGCTGAGCACGCGGTTGCGGATGGTCAGTTTGCCGATCTGGATCGGCTGGAACATTGCTTCGAATGCCATGACGCTATCTCCGGCTTACAACGGCTTTGTAACGAACAGGCCATCTTCGTGGCCTTCTTCCGACCCGCCATAGACCTGTTCGGCCACAGTGCGGATAGCGCTGCCGCGGGCAGCGAGAATCTGGTCCATGGCGCCGGCGAACCAGCCGGTGAACATGTAGTCGACCTTGCGGCCGCACTTGCCATAGACGTACACGAACGCCGAGTGCTTGAGCTTGACGCTGCAGGTGCCCTTATCCAGGTCGATGTCCTGGATCTCGAACAGGCCCCAGCCACGCTGGCTCAGGCGCTTCATGTAATGCTCGAACACCGCCACGCCTTCCAGGCCATGGCATTCGGCTTCTTTTTCACACCAGTGCCAGGCGGACTTGTAGCCGGCCTTGTAGAGAATCTCGGCGTACTTGTCGGCGCCCAGTACCTCTTCGATACCCATGTGGTTGTTGACGAAGAAATGGCGCGGCACGTACAGCATCGGCAGGGCGTCGCTGGTCCAGACACCGGTCTCGCTGTCGACTTCGATTGGCAATTGCGGGGCGATTTTGGCCATGGAAACTCAACTCCATAAAAATTTTTGTTTGGGTGCCCCGGCGTTGCTGGCAGGGGCATTCAGGCTTGGAGAGCGGCTTATTCGCCCCACACGTCCTTGAGGACGTTGACCCAGTTCTCGCCCATGATCTTGCGCACCACGCGCTCGGAGTGGCCGCGCTTGAGCAAGGTTTCGGTGAGGTTGGGGAATTCACCCACGGTACGGATACCCAGCGGGTTGATGATCTTGCCGAAGTTGGTCAGGCGGCGGGCGTAACCCTTGTCGTGGGTCAGGTACTCGAAGAAGTCCTGGCCGTGGCCTTGGGTAAAGTCGGTACCGATGCCGATCGCGTCTTCACCCACGATGTTCATGGTGTACTCGATGGCTTCGGCGTAGTCGTCGATGGTCGAATCGATACCCTTGGCCAGGAACGGGGCGAACATGGTCACGCCAACGAAGCCGCCGTGGTCGGCGATGAACTTCAGCTCGGCGTCGGACTTGTTGCGCGGGTGCTCCTTGAGGCCCGATGGCAGGCAGTGCGAGTAGCACACCGGCTTTTTCGATTCGAGAATGACTTCTTCGGAGGTTTTGGAGCCGACGTGGGACAGGTCGCACATGATGCCGACGCGGTTCATTTCGGCGACGATCTCGCGACCAAAGCCCGACAGGCCGCCGTCGCGCTCGTAGCAACCGGTGCCCACCAGGTTCTGGGTGTTGTAGCACATCTGCACGATGCCAACGCCCAGTTGCTTGAACACGTCGACGTAGGCGATCTGGTCTTCGAAGGCATGGGCGTTCTGGAAGCCGAAGAGAATGCCGGTCTTGCCCAGTTCCTTGGCCTTGCGGATGTCGGCGGTAGTGCGCACCGGCATTACCAGGTCGCTGTTGTCGCGGATCAGCTTCTGGCTGGCGGCGATCTGGTCGACGGTTGCCTTGAACCCTTCCCACACCGATACCGTGCAGTTGGCCGCAGTGAGCCCGCCTTTGCGCATGTCCTCGAACAGCTCGCGGTTCCACTTGGCAATGATCAGGCCGTCAATGACGATACTGTCGGCGTGAAGTTCGGCTGGGCTCATCAGGCTGTCCCCTTTTATCGAATGGGTTGGCGCCAAACCTTGTGCCGGCGCTTTGGGGCCAGCATATGCCTGTGCCCAAAGGCGCCCCGATGCAAAAACGACAGGGGGTTTGCCGAAAGCGTCAATGCGCGACAACAGGGCATCTGGCGCGCGGGCTGGCGATGCGAGACAGTCTCGACAACGGCATTTGCGGCCACTTCATGAACATTTGGTCAGGTAGCTACCGCCAGAGCGCAGGCTGAGCGAGAATCCCTGCGATTCGACAGCCAGGTGAGGAGAAAAAGGATGAAATCAATGGCATGGCTGGCGCTGCTGGCCGTTGTGAGCGGGGCCCAGGCCAGCGAGGAAGAAAGCACGCCTTGCGACAATGTGGAAACCGACCAGCAAACCTTCGCCTGCGCAGCATTCAACAAGCAGGTCGCCGAGCGTGAGCTGCAGTCGGCCTACGACGAACTCGCCGCACGCATGCGTGACCAGTTCGGCGACGAAGCCGGCCTGATGTCGCGAATAGAGGCAGCCGAGCAACTCTGGCGTCAACTGCGTGATGCAGACTGCAAGGTCGAAACCCACGCTGAACAGCCAGGCAGCAAGGCCTACCAGACTGCCTGGAACAGCTGCATTGCACAGCGCAGTGATGAGCGGGCGGAATACCTGCGCGGCCTGGGCCTGCAAGACGGTGACGAGCCAGCCCCCGAAGATTGATCAGCACCAGAGAAGGACCAACGCCCGAGGAACAACATGCCGCTGATGCTCCCTGCGTCGTTGCTCGATAGTGCCCTCAGACCACGTGCTCAGCATGTGTGTCTTGAAATTCAAAACTATCAAGGAATTACAAAGTGGCTGACATCAAAGTTGAAATGGAAAAAATCCGCAAAGAGGGGCAGGAGCGCGTTGCCGCTACCGGCCAGGCCATCTGCGTTTTCGCTGACAATGTGCCCGCCGACGTTGCCCAAGACATCCTGTCCGGCCTGGGCTTGATGACCGCACTGGCCAACAAGAAGTTTGACAAGGAAACCCAGCAGCGCGAGTGGTACAACTTCTACAACGATGGCCTGATTAAATTCGGCTGGACCATGACAGGTACTGCACATGCCGAAGATGCCATTGATGAGGACAACCTGACCCTGGCAGAGCTGATCACCAAGTCCGTCACCATCAGCGTTGCCGCGGACCCTCGCCGCGCCGCTTGCGCCAGGCGTGCTCTGCAGGTTGTCGTGCAGAAGCCGGAAGTCAAGGCACACCTGGAAAAGCACAGCCATAGCGAATCCGGCAAATCGAGCAACTTCGTGGTAGCCCAGTGCGAAATGACGCCACAAGGCCTGCCCGCCATGTACATGACCAGCTTCCAGGCCAGCTACGACTCGAAGATCGAGCGTGAGGGCGCCCTGACCCGCAAGGTCGACAGAACGTCTACCCGCGTCTACCGCGCTTCGCAACAAGGCACGTTCAGCGTTCGTCACTTCGACGCTGCGCGGGAACTTGTGAACGAGAAAGTCAAAAAAGACCTCGGCGAGTTTTTCACTAGCTGATGAGCGAGGCCGGGTACCAGAAGGTGCTGGTACCCGGTTCTGGTCATGTGCAGCCATCGAGGAACTATGCCACATGAGCGATACAAGCCTGGACACCCGAATATTCGAGGAGCGGCTAAGAATAAAGCCTGCCCCCTGGCTGACACTGGAGACATGGGAAGATTTGCAGCTCTGCCTGCGTCATTCACAAGCATTGGCCAATGAAAGCTACTCGATGGAGACCCAGCCTCGGCAATGGTTCGCGCACGCCCTCGCCACCTTGAAATCATTGAAATTCAGCCTGTGTGAACATACACACAAAACCATTGTGTATGAGCCGCACTTGCTTGCGCTCAGCGATGTATACAATGGCTTTCTACCGCCACCGCGCGTCAAAGGGCCTTGGTTCAAAAGCCTGGAAGAAAATATTCAAAACGCCCTGCAGTCGGCGGGTGCACGTAAATTCACCGTCATGAACGCTTCTTCACACCTAAGTATCGAAATGGACCATGAAGGTGACCAGGTTCCGGTGGCGATCCTGTTTTATACCTACTGCGTTACCGACCCGGTCGAGCCCACCCGAAAGTTGAACCTGACATTCGACCATCTGGGTGCACGCTTCAATGCAGAAGGTTTTGCCCCGCTTCGCCAGGACCTGCAAGCGAGCAACCGGGAAAAACTGAGGGCGATTCTCGAGCGCGAGCTTGAGTGAAGCTCATTTGGGGCCGCCCGGCCGACGTTCCTCCCGCGGGCACCGCCCAAACTTCAGCTTGTAGCGCCGCGTAAAATACGATGGAAGTTCAAACCCGCACGCAATGCTGACCTGGGTCACCGACATGTCGGTCTGGGCCAACAGCTGACGCGCCTTGTCCAGCCGTAACGCGAGATAGAAACTGCTGGGTGTGGTATCCAGGTGTATGCGAAACAACCGCTCCAGTTGACGCCTCGTGACCTTGATCGCGGCTGCCAGATCCAGCGTGGTCAGTGGTGGCTCGAAGTGTTTTTCCATTTCGCCAATGGCATGGATCAGCTTCTTGTTACTGATGCCGTAACGCGCGCCGATCTGCATGCGCTGGTGGTCCTGGCGCTGACGGATACGCCCCAGCACGAACTGCTCGGACACTTTGACCGCCAGTTCGCTGCCATGAGCCTGGGCAATCAAGTACAGCATCAGATCGATCGAGGCCGTTCCGCCTGCGCAGGTGATGCGGCTGCGGTCAATCTCGAACAGCTCCTGGGTGGCCTGAAGACCTGGATAGCGTTCCTTGAAGGCCTCCAGCGCCTCCCAATGCAACGTCGCCCGGTAACCCTCGAGCAGCCCCGCCTCGGCCAACACCATCGCACCGGTGTCGATGCCCCCAAGCATGACAGCGTCATGGTTGAGCCGGCGCAGCGCATGCAACAGTTTGGGTGCGACATTGGCAAGTGGTTCGAAGCCCGCAACCACCAGCAGGATGTCGGGCGGCTCGCCCTCCCCCAGAGCGGCATCGGCATTGATGGACATGCCATTGCTCGCCAGCACCGCCTCACCGTTCAGGCTCAGCACCTGCCACCGGTACAACGGCCCGCCAAAACGGTTGGCTACCCGCAGTGGTTCCACCGCGGAAATGAACCCCATGGCGGAAAAACCGGGCACCAACAGAAAGGCAATCGTCTCCATCATCCCCCTCCACAGAAACTGGTCGCCCAGGTGCTAATTCCTGTCGCTAGCGTGCGCTTGGGCAAGATGGCGCCAGCGTAGCGTATTCACACGGCCCAGAGAGACCGAACCCTATAACAATATGCACTGCCGATGGAGAGCCACCATGCACAGCTTGATCCGCCGCAGCCTGTTGACCCTTGCCCTGAGCAGCATCGCCACTTCCCCACTGTTGGCCGCCGAACCCGCGGCCTGCAAGAACGTCCGCCTGGGCGTGGTCAACTGGACCGACGTCATTGCCACCAGCGCCATGGCTCAGGTGCTGCTCGATGGCCTGGGCTACCAGACCAAACAGACCAGCGCTTCGCAGCAGATCATTTTTGCCGGCATCCGCGACAAGCGCCTGGACATGTTCCTGGGTTACTGGAACCCGATCATGACCCAGACCATCACCCCGTTCGTCGACGCCGGGCAGGTCAAGGTGCTCGACAAGCCAAGCCTGGAAGACGCCCGCGCCACCCTCGCCGTGCCGAAATACCTGTATGACAAGGGCCTGAAAACCTTTGCCGATATCCACAAGTTCGAAAAGGAACTGGGCGGCAAGATCTATGGCATCGAGCCAGGCTCGGGGGCCAATACGCAGATCAAGGCCATGATCACCAAGAACCAGTTTGGCCTGGGCAAATTCCAGCTGGTCGAGTCCAGCGAAGCGGGCATGCTCGCCGCGGTCGACCGCGCCGTGCGGCGCAAGGAAGCCGTGGTGTTCTTCGGCTGGGCACCGCACCCGATGAACGTGAACATCGACATGGCCTACCTGGGTGACAGCCAGGACGCCCTCGGCCCGGACGAAGGCCGAGCCACGGTGTGGACGGTGACCGCGCCGGACTACGCCGAACGCTGCCCCAACGCCAACCGCCTGCTGGCCAACCTGAAATTCAGCGCCGAGGACGAGAGCCGCATGATGCAGCCGCTGCTCGACCACAAGGACGCACTGGAATCGGCCCGCCAGTGGCTCAAGGACCACCCCGAGGACAAAGCCCGCTGGCTTGAGGGTGTGACCACCTTTGACGGCAAGCCGGCTGCGGACAACCTCAAGCTCACCGCCAACTGATCCGGCCTCTTCGCCTGTAGGAGCGGCCTTGTGTCGCGAAAGGGCTGCGCCAGCAGCCCCAGGATTTGTGCGCGCTGCTGAAATCTGGGGCCGCTTCGCGGCCCTTTCGCGACACAAGGCCGCTCCTACAAGCGAAAGGGCCAGCACAAACAACACAAGGAACAAAGCCATGAACCACGACGTCATCATCACCTGCGCCCTTACCGGCGCTGGCGACACGGTCGCCAAAAGCCACCTGGTCCCGGTCACCCCGAAACAGATCGCCGAATCCGCCGTCGAAGCCGCCAAAGCCGGCGCCACCGTGGTCCACTGCCACGTCCGCGACCCACAGACCGGCCGTTTCAGCCGTGACGTGGCGCTGTACCGCGAAGTCATGGAGCGCATCCGCGAAGCCGACGTCGACATCATCGTCAACCTCACCGCCGGCATGGGCGGCGACCTGGAAATCGGCCCGGGCGAATCGCCGATGGAGTTCGGCCCCGGCACCGACCTGATCGGCCCGCTGGAGCGCCTGGCCCACGTCGAAGCCCTGCTGCCGGAAATCTGCACCCTCGACTGCGGCACCCTCAACTTCGGCGACGGCAACGCCATCTACGTCTCCACCCCCGCGCAACTGCGCGCCGGTGCCAAGCGCATCACCGAGCTGGGTGTGAAAGCCGAGCTGGAGATTTTCGACACCGGCCACCTGTGGTTCGCCAAGCAGATGATGAAAGAAGGCCTGCTCGAAGACCCATTGTTCCAGCTGTGCCTGGGCATCCCGTGGGGCGCGCCGGCTGATACCACCACCATGAAGGCCATGGTCGACAACCTGCCGGCCAACGTCACCTGGGCCGGCTTCGGCATCGGCCGCATGCAGATGCCGATGGCGGCTCAGGCCGTGCTGCTTGGCGGCAACGTGCGGGTGGGCCTGGAAGACAACCTGTACCTGGACCGTGGCGTGCTGGCCAGCAATGGCCAGCTGGTGGAACGCGCTGCCGAAATCATCACCCGCATGGGTGGCCGCGTGCTCAGCCCGGCAGAAGGCCGGGAAAAAATGAACCTCAAGCGCCGCTGATCCCACTCAGGAGACCAATATGCCCTTCATCACCGAGATCAAGACCTTCGCCGCCCTGGGTAGCGGCGTGATCGGCAGCGGCTGGGTCGCCCGCGCCCTGGCCCATGGCCTGGACGTGGTCGCCTGGGACCCAGCCCTCGGCGCCGAGCAAGCCCTGCGCAAGCGTATCGCCAATGCCTGGCCGGCACTGGAGAAACAAGGCCTGGCGCCAGGTGCATCGAAGAGCCGGCTGAGATTCGTGGCCACCATCGAAGAATGCGTGCGCGACGCCGACTTCATCCAGGAAAGCGCACCCGAGCGCCTGGACCTGAAGCTCGACCTGCACGCCAAGATCAGCGCCGCCGCCAAGCCCGATGCGATCATCGGCTCCAGCACCTCGGGCCTGCTGCCCAGCGAATTCTACGAATCGGCCACTCACCCCGAGCGCTGCGTGGTCGGCCACCCGTTCAACCCGGTATACCTACTGCCGCTGGTCGAGATCGTCGGCGGCAACCGCACCGCACCTGAAGCCATCGAAGCCGCCAGGACCATCTACACCGCCCTCGGCATGCGCCCGTTGCATGTGCGCAAGGAAGTCCCCGGTTTCATCGCCGACCGCCTGCTCGAAGCGCTGTGGCGCGAGGCCCTGCACCTGGTCAACGATGGCGTGGCCAGCACTGGCGAAATCGACGACGCAATCCGCTTCGGCGCCGGCCTGCGCTGGTCGTTCATGGGCACCTTCCTCACCTACACCCTGGCCGGTGGCGATGCAGGCATGCGCCACTTCATGTCGCAGTTCGGCCCGGCGCTGAAACTGCCGTGGACCTACCTGCCCGCACCGGAACTGACCGACAAACTGATCGACGATGTGGTGGACGGCACCTCGGCGCAACTGGGTGAACGCAGCATTGCCGCACTGGAACGCTATCGTGATGACACCCTGCTTGCAGTGCTTGAAGCCGTAAAGAGCAGCAAGCAAACGCACGGCATGTCGTTCGGCGAATGAGGAGCCCCCAATGCCCGCACTGATCACCTATCGCACCCCAGTCCAGGAGGACTGGGTGGACTACAACGGGCACCTGCGCGATGCCTTTTACCTGCTGATTTTCAGCTATGCCACCGATGCGCTGATGGAGCGCATCGGCCTGGATGCCGACAGCCGGGGGCAGAGTGGGCATTCGCTGTTCACCCTGGAGGCGCACATCAACTACCTGCATGAGGTGAAGCTTGGCACCGAGGTGTGGGTGCAGACGCAGATCGTCGGTTTTGATCAAAAGCGCCTACACATCTACCACAGCCTGCATAGGAAGGGATTCGACGGAGTATTGGCGGCTAGCGAGCAGATGCTGCTGCACGTCGACCTGGCAGGGCCTAAAGCCGCACCGTTCAGCCCAATAAGCATTCAGATACTCCAAGAGCTGCTCCATGACCAACACGACCAGGCGGCAGCTTCCTTCGTAGGCCGCCAAATCACGTTATCTTGAACGGCAGCAGCTACCAAACCAGCGCAGACGGGTTACTATTTGATTTCGTCTGCACTGGTACGACCTCCAAGCAGCGGGTACCCAACCTGGGCTATTGCATGCCGAAGGAGACGCGGTGCACTGAGCCGTTCATGTAACCACCTCCTGCACGAGTGCGAACAAGCCCTGGCGGCAAGCCACTGCCCTCGTCCCAATTTCTGATCTGGAAGTTGCCCTTATAGCTACCTGTGAAGCAAAGACTTCGACGGTCGTCGGCGTTAAGGAAACAAAGCTTGGTATTAGCCCCGGGGAAAGCATACACCTTCGCGGAGCGTGATTTTCCACCGGCTACTACGTCGCATCCTGGAAAATCTGAAATATTGGCCACCTTGCCTTGGTACAGGCGAAACGTACAGGTATCACCTTGATAGTCTGCGAGAGAATAAAGTTTAATAGTTACGGAAGTGTCCAGAGTGTACACGATGTTTCGAACTTTTCCGATCAACGGTTCATGACCAGGAAGGCTTTCTCGCCCCAGCCCATCAGGCAATGTGCCTGATGCATCAAGGTCCGCCACCTCAAAGTTGCCCGTGTAAGACCCGCGGTAACAGGCATAGTCAAAATCGGTGGCGTAGAAACACAACCTCATTCCAGCTTTGAAATTCTGAACTTTAACCGAATGTACTTCATTGCAGTTGGGGCGTATGTCATTGGGGAGAAACTCTAGGCTGCAATGGCGCCCAGAAAAATTCTTTTCGGGGTAGAATTCCAACTCCATAGGTGGCGCAAGCGGCACGGGATAGAAATTCTCTACCGTTTCCCTGCGTTCGTTAAAGAGGCGCGCGACATCATGATGTGCCTCAGTCCCAAGAGGAATGCCCTGATACGTCAGCCGAGGGTTTGAGTGGTACGCAACGCCCGTGCACGTTGGCGAGCAGCCGTACGACATCTGCGTGCGGAACCTGGGCGATCCTGTATATCGATAGCCATACATATAGGGCGGATCGCCCTCCTCCTTACCTTCCTTCCAGTTATGGCTGGCGCCCAAGTTATGACCGAGTTCGTGAGCAAGCGCGTCGGTACAACTAATGACCGAGTGAGCCCGGGCTTTACTCGACGCAAGCCAGGCCTGACCGCATAGCGCAGTCGCTGTAGAATACATCGACACCATATCCGCTCCCAACGCCTCTCTCCTGCGCAAGACATTCCCCGCGAACGGTTGGGCTAGACGGATATCATTCAGTTGCTGTTTGTAATCTCTTCCGGTTTCGTCGTAAGGCTCATCAAAAAAGCCGGCCAGTTCATATGTGATCTGCACGTCACTGTTTTTCATGTACTGGTTAGCAGTGAAAAGCGCCAGGGCGAGTTCAAACCGATAGTAGGGGCTTTTGGCCCTTCGTTGATCAGTGGCCAGAAACATCACGCGTATTGTGCTGTGCGCGGACTGCGGAACTTTCCCTTGGGTTTCATCGAGCGCCTGCCCTGCTGGGTCGACGAGGGGTTCGCCTTCCGCAGGAAGCTTGGATTCATCAACCTTGATCAGCACATACTGACCCGAGCCGATTGAATCCAGCCGATAACGCTGCCCTTCGACAATTACGCGGCCCGCCAACTTGTCACCCTCACGCACCAAAGAGAGGTAGTAAAGCGGATCGTTTTCGATCTCCGAAGCAGATGCCGCATGGGCCGCTTTCCATGCCGACGGCTTGTAGCCCACCCAACCGTCAATACCCGGTGTGATGGTGGTGAAATCGCGTAAATGAAACTGCGCGGTTTTACCGTCCGGTAAGCTCACCGCCAAATCCTGCGTTTGCTGGCTGATAAGTGCCGGGTTGATCTTCACCAGCGTAAACTCTGCGTTCGCAGGGTCGGCCAGCAATGTGGCCAGGTTGCCGCTAGCCGTGTCTAGCAGGCCCTTGCGCGTAGGGGTGGGTTCTAGGGTGAACAGTTGGGCTGGGGTACTTGTGGCTGCAGTGACGGTGGGACCAGAGGACGAACAGCCCCCAAAAAACATCACTGTTGAAGCCAGCAGGATCCTGTTCCAGATTGCCGTTTTCACATTGCCGCTCCTGAGGACATTCATCACCCTCAGCAGATCATTACCCCAGCTTTACTGTCATCTGACAGAAATGCCAGGTGGATGGATGTGCAGGAACACGCAGTTGGTTTAAAACAAAAAAATAACCCCGGAAAGCCGTGAGCATCCGGGGCCAAGAGCGAGCAACATCCACTGTGCATGATTGAGGGTGACCAAACCCTCGTGGACCGTGAATGGATGCAGTCTGCTGGCTTCCCGGCACCTGCAATTAGCCGGGAGCGACCTGTTCTTAGCCAAACCAGCCATTGCGACATTCTGCCCTTGCGGGCGTGTCGCTGCAGACACAGAATCGGTCGTAAATCACAGCAGCACTCTCTTAGCGATAAAAGGGACAACAGCCATGATGCATGCGGATTTGATAGACCAGGACGACCTGGCAGGCCACCTGCGCGCACGCGGGTTCGACATTCCCGCCGGGGCCAGTGCCGAGCAGGCCTGCGAAGCGGTGGTGCGCGGGCTGACCGAGCCCAATGCGCGGGCGCTCAAGGGCATGGTCGAACAGATGTACACCGGTAGCGCGACGATCTTGCCGGCGGTTCGCCAGGCCATCGACAAGCAGCTGTTGCCGGCGCTGGCCCAGTTCAGCCGCCGCGCCTGATTTCGCCAGTTCCGGCCCTTTCGCGGGGCAAGCCCGCTCCTACAGGGAAATCACCATCCGTGGACGGGTGGATAACCTGTAGGAGCGGGCTTGCCCCGCGAAGAGGCCAGTACAGGCTTACGCAGGTTCGGCCAGTTTCTCCAGCTCAACGGTCCGGTCGAACAACCGTGCCAACCCCTGCTGATGAGTCACCCCCACCACCGTACACCCCGGCAATTCCCGCCTGAGCATCTCCAGCAACGACCGCGCACTCTCGATATCCAGCTGGCTGGTCGCCTCATCCAGGTACAAGGTATCCGGCCGATACACCAGCGCCCGCGCCAGGCTAAGCCGCTGCTGTTCGCCCCCTGAAAACACCCGCTCCCACTCCTGCTCGTCATCCAAGCGGCCACTGAGCCCGACTTTGGACAATGCCTCCAGCAGCAATCGGTCATCCCCAACCACTAACTGTGGATAAGCCAACAACCCACGCAAACTCATGCGCGGCAGGTAAGGCTTCTGCGGCAACAGCAAGCTGCGCCCCGGCGGCAACTGCCACTCGCCCAGGCAGTAAGGCCACAGCCCCTGCAAGGTCCGCAGCAAGGTCGACTTGCCCAGCCCGCTGCGTCCACCCAGGCGCACCCATTCGCCCTGCCCGACGCGCAGGTCGAGTGTTTCCAGCAGCACACCACCATCAGGCTTGCACAGCGTCAGCCCCTGGGTGCACAGGCAGTGCCCCTGTAGCGCCGCAAGCACTTGCTGGCGGCTCGCGGCAATCGCCTGCTCGAACTGCTCCAGCCGCTGCAATGCCGCACTCCAGCGCACCAGCTTGTGATAGAGCTTGATGAACCAGCTGAGCGAGCCGTGCACAGCGTTGAAGGCACTGCGGATCTGCATCAGCCCACCCAGGGTGATGGTCTTGGCCATGAACGCTGGCAACGCGGCGAACACCGGGATGATCAGGCTCAGACGCTCGTAGGAGACGGTGAACAGGCTGAGGTTGCGCTCGCGTCCCATCAGCTGCCGCCAGTTGTCGGCGATGGCGCGAAAGCGCGTGGCCAGGTGCTCGCGCTCGACGGCCTCGCCCCGGTACAGCGCGATCTGCTCGGCATGGTCGCGCTTGCGCAGCAGGCTTGCGCGAAAATCGGCCTCGCGATGCTCACGCTCGTAGTTCAGTGCATGCAGCGGCCTGCCGATCAGGTGCGTCAGCAGGCTGCCGGCCAAGGTGTAGGCCAGAACGATCCACACCAGATAGCCATGCACCGTGAAGGTCTCGCCGAACAGGCTGAAAGTCTGCACACCCGACAGGTTCCACAGGATCAGCATGAACGCGCCAACCTGCGCCAGGTTGATCACCAGGGAGGCCACCAGCTCGATGCTCAGGCCGACCATCAGATCGATGTCCTGGGCGATGCGCTGGTCGGGGTTGTCCGGCTCGCCGGTCAGCCCCAGACGGTAGAACGCCTGGTCGGCGAGCCAGGTGTCGGTCAGGCGCCCGGTCATCGCCTGGCGCCAGCGCAACTCCAGGCCTTTGCGGATGTAGTCCATGGCCACGATGATCAGCACATAGCTGCCCAGGTACAGCGCGTATTCGCCGACCAGGCCATACAGCCCCGCCGTGTCGAACGCGGCCAGGGTGTCATAGAAGGTCTTGCTCCAGCTGTTGATCAGCACATTGATCTGCACCACCAGCAGCCCCAGGCCGATCACCGCTGCCAGCATCAGCCAGGCTGGCCATTGCCGGCGGCTGGCCCAGAACGGGCGGCTCAGGCGATAGAACGTACGCAGGGTTTTCACATCGCCTGCTCCAACGCCGCAGGCGATGGCAGCACGCGCAGTTGCACCTGATTAGCACGAGGGAACAGCTGTTTCGCTTGCTGTTGCAGCGCTGGCAGGCTCAAAGCTTCAGGCAGTTGCGTCTGAGTCTGCAAGTAGCGCGGGTCATGCCAGCGGCGGTCACTCAGGATCAGGCGCTTGAACTGGGTTTGCGGGTCTTCGCGGCGTTTGCTCTCCTGGCGCTGGAACTCGGCGCGTTCACTACGCAGCCATTGGGCATCCGGATGCAGCTCGGCCAACGTCTGCTGGGCCATGGCCCACAGCTCGTCGACCCGCGCCGGGTCGCAGGTGAAGCTCAGGCTGCTCTCGATGCGCTGGGTGTCGGCATTCAGTTCGCTTTCGAACCGCAAGCGATACACGCCGGCAGCCTCACCCCGCAGCTGGGCTTTCAGCCGCTGGTTGGCCAGATCGCGCAGCACCGCTACCCGTGCCGCCGCTTCCGGGCTCCAGGCCTGGGGCTGATAGCTGCTGGCTTGCAGAACGGCACGCGGTTCCAGCGCGATCGCCAGGTCATCACGACGCTGGCCGGGCTGTTGCAAAGCCTGCTGGCTACCCAACGGCGCTGTACGCGGGATGGTCGCGAGCAGTTCACCGACCATTTTCTCCAGCGATTCCGGCGCCGTGTCCGCCATCAGGTAATAGGTCACCGGCGCACCCGCCAGGCGCTTCCAATCGGCACTCAGCTGTTCGGCGCTCAGTTGTTCAAGGGCGTCGATATCCGGTGACCGCCAATGGTCGAGGCCGTACTTGAGCACACGCTGCCGGCTTTCCTGCAGCCCGCGTACGTCATCCGGGCGGCTGCGCAGGCGTTGCAGCAAGGCATCGCGCGTGGTGCTAAACACTTCCGGGTCGATGCTGGCCAGTTGGCTTACCCGATAGCTCTGCATCAGCGCCAGCAGTTGCTCCGGTGCTGCGCCAAGGTTGAGTTGCAGGCGCTGGGGCTGCTGGTCGAAGCCAAGCGTGGCGTGCTGTTCCTGGCGCCAGCTTGCCAGAGCCTGCTGATCCATCCCGGGCAGGCCGCTGTGCATGGCCAGTTGCGCGGCCATCTGCAAGCGCCACGCCGGGGTACCGGCAAGGTGATAGCCAGCGGACGAATCGACCTGCAGTAACCACTTGCCTTCCGGGCCATTACGCTTGAGCCAGACCAGGCGATCACCGTTGCTCAGTTGCCAGTACTCGACCTGCTGTTCAGGGAAAACCTTGCGCTCAACGATGCTGCCAGTACCCACCGCTGGGGGCATGACCAGCCTGGGCGGCGCAAGCGCAACCTTTGCTTGCCGGGCTGGCGCGCTGAGTGCGCGAGCGGCCAGTTCGGCCTGCTGCTGCTCAACCTCGGCGACACTCGGCAACACCACGTCGGCACTGCCTGCGGCGCTGAACTGCAGCACCCGGTCCGGACTGGCGAGCCAACGCCGCAGGCGCGCATCGAGATCAGCGCGCTCGATGCTACCCAGCACCTCAAGATAGCGCTCGGCGACAGCCTGGCGTTCGCTGAGCGCATTGCCCTGCACGGCAGCATTGTTAAGCTGCTCGACCCATTGTTCGAAGGTACGCAGCCCGTGGTTGGCCAGCGTCTTGTCGCCCAGCTTGCGAATGTGTTCGCGCTCGCGCTGCAGATCTGCCTGGGTGAAGCCGTGCTGGCGCAACCGCTCGATCTCGGTCAGCAATTGCTGCAATGCCTGGGCGTGAGCCTGGCCTTGGACACTGGCGGCGACGCCCAGCACACTGGAATGCTCGCCGATCAGGGTCTTCTGCACGATCAGGCTGCCCACACCAGGCTCGCGCGGCTGGCGGCGCAGGCTGTCGAGCATGGCGGCCAGGGTCATGCGGTCGATCAGCCGTTCGCGCAAGGCGGCACGCGTTGTGCCGCGGCTGTCGGGTTCGTGGGCGCGGAACAGCATCGCCACCAGGTTGCTGCCCGACTGCGGGTCCTGCAGGCGGAATACCTTGAGCTTGTCGTCCAGCGGCAACTCACGCTGCTCACGGCTCGGCACTGCACCAGCCTTGGCCGACCCGAAGGCCCGTTCGATCTGCGCCAGCATCACCTGCGGATCGAAGTCGCCCACGGCTGACAGCACCATGTTGTTCGGCAGGTACCAACGCGCCTGATAGGCCTTGAGGCTGTCCAGGCTGGCCGAGCGGATTGCCGCTTCGTTGCCGATGGTGCGGTGCCCGGGATAGCGCGAGCCGACCCGCTGCGAAGCGGTGCGTTGCTCATTCATGCGTTGTGCCACGCCCAGCCCGCCACGCCATTCCTCGATCACGATCGGGCGCTCGCGCTCCAGGTCCTGGGCGTTGTAGTCACCGGCGAAGGCCAGATCGGCCAGCGCCTGCAATGCCTGCGGGGCCTGGCGAACGCCAGCGGGCGGGCCGATCAGGTATTGGGTGCGCTCGTAGTTGGTCACCGCATTGAAGTGGCGGCCCTGCACCCAACCCAGGCCGGTCATGCGCTGGCGCAGGTTCTGGCTGCCGCCGGCGCGGCTGTGGAAGGTCAGGTGCTCGACCATGTGCGCCACGCCGACCTGGTCGTCGGCTTCGTCCACCGAGCCGGCCTTGACCGTCAGGCGCAGGTCCAGGCGGCCGGTTTGCGAAGGTTCGCGCACCAGGCGATAGGCCAGGCCGTTGGCCAGTTGGCCATGCACCACCTGGGCATCCCAGGGCAGAGGCGCGTCGGGTTCGTTCACTGTGGCGCAGGCGCCGAGCAGCAGCGGGCCGAGCAGGCCCGCGATGAGCTTGTTCATCAGGTTATCCACGGTGTTGTTATGGGGTCAGAAGCGGTAGCCGACTTCCAGCCAGTACTGGCGGCCGACTTCGTAGCTCACCAGGCTCACCGACTCACGGCTGGTGATCTTGTTGACCTTGTCGGTGACGTTGGTGATATCGACGTTGACGAAGAACGCCTGGTCCTTGCCGGTGGGGATGTCCCAGGCCAGTTTCATGTCCCAGGTCGGGGCCGCCGGCGTGGCCACGGTCTCGTAGCGGCTGAGCACCTCGCCGTCGACCTCGATGTCCTCATCCAGGTTGACGACCTGGTCGTACGCACCGCGATAGCGCAGGAAGTTGCTGATCGACAGGTTCCACTGGGGGATGTCGGTGATGGTAGTCAGCCGCGCGGTCCAAGGCCGGTTGTAATCGCTGCCCGGCAGTTCGTTGTAGGGGATGCGCTTGCCGTCGAGCACCACATCGTTGCCGGCCAGCTCGTCACCGTCCAGGCCGGCCTCGTAGGTCGAGCCGTAGCCACTTTTCGTCCGCGACCAGTCCAGGGCCAGCTGCACACTGGTGCTGGTGCCCCTGAAACGCAGCGGCTGCATCGGCGTGACGGTCAGGCTGAGGTTCTCGGTTTCGCTGGTGCCGGCGTTGAGGTAGGCGTAGTAGTCCTTGCTGTAGCCCTCCGGAATATCCTTGGCATCCAGGTTGTAATAGGGCCGAGTGCGGTAGATCTGGCCCTTGCCCTTGCGGTTGACGTACTTGAGCTGAAACTCGGTGTCGAACCAGCGCTGGTTGAGCCCCAGCATCAATTCATCGTCATAGGGGATGTCCATGCTGGAGAACTTGCTCATGTTCTTGTTCTGGCTGGACAGGACCCAATCGCTGGTCTGCGTGGCGCGGGTATAGCGCGAGGTGAACTGCTGGCGGCCATCGGCCAGGCGATACTTGAACAGGTTGCGGCCGTAATAGCGGTTGGCACCGAACACCAGTACCGTGCTGCGGTCGCCGAAGAAGTCGTAGTCGCCGGCAAAGCGTGGCGCCAGGCTTTTCTTCTCCATGTAGTCGTCGCCCTCGAAGCGCAAACCGGGGCGCAGGGTGAGGTTGCCGTAGCCGATCTCGTCCTGCGCGAACAGCGCGTACTTCTTCTGCGTCATTTCGATCTCGCCGGCGCCGTAGACCATCATCGCCGAGCCCCACTGGCGGTTGTTGCCGTTGAGCAACTGGCCGTTCGAGCACCAGCGGTCGCCGCCGTTGCACACGCCGTTGTCGCGCTTCAAGGTGGTGATCGACAGGGCGTCGTCCTCACGTTCCCAGCTCGCCCGCTGATAACCCAGCTCCAGGCCAGTGGTCAGGCTGTGCGCGGCCGCGCCGAGGCTGAAGGTCTGCCAGTCGGCCTTGAGCTTGTAGTCGAGGCTGCGCTGGGTCTGGTACAGGCTGCCGAACCCACCCTCGGCGCTGCGCGCGTTGCTGTCGTCAGGGTTGCCCCAGTCCTTGGTGTCGGACCAGTACCACTTGATCTCTTCATTGCGATCGGAGTCGCGCGAGGCATACAGGTTGCTGACCGCCAGTTGCTGCGTCCAGCGCGCGTTGTCGCCCTCAAAGATGGCCTTGAACGAGCCCTGCCAGCCACCATTGATGTTGGTGTAGCCCGAGTCGCGGTAGTCCTCGCGGTAGTAGGTGTTCTCCTGCGGGGCGTAGACGATCGAGGTGTCCAGGGTCAGGCGGTCGCTGACGTTCCAGTACGTTTTGAGCAGGAAGTTGTCCAGCGCCCGGGTCTGCTCCTGTTCGTTGTCGTTGTCAGGGCTGTTGTAGCCGTTGGCATAGGTGCGCAGCGGCAGGTACGAGCGCTTCTGCGAGAAGTTGAACAAGGCGCCGAAATCGTCGGTGAAGTGCCCTTCGAGCGTGCCGCGCAGGGTGGTCTTGGTGAACTCGGGCTGGTTCTTCTCGTTCGACGAGGTGTCGAAGGTTTCCTTGTTTTCCCGGGTGATGTGGTAGCTCGTCCACTCCGAGCGGGTCATGGCGTAGGACAACTTGCCATGCAGGTCGTGGCTGGGGCGACGGGTGATGGCATCGACCACGCCGCCATTGAAGCCACCGTACTCGACCGGCACGTTGCTGTCGTAGACCTTGATCTCCTCGAGCAGGTCGGCGTCCAGGGCGATGCCGTGCGAACGGCTGGGCGCCGAGTCGAACTGGCGGGTTTCGTTGTAGCCGTGGGCACCGGGGTCGAGGTCGTTGTTGATCGAGATGCCGTCGATCATGAAGTTGTTCTGGTAGAACTTGGCGCCGTTGATGCTGATGTCGGCAGGGTCGATTTCGCCTGGCGTGTTGGAGCTCTTCTGCGCAGTGCTGAACTGCACGTTGGGGTGCATCTGCAGCAGGGTGGTGATGTCGCCGTTGGCACCAGGGAAGGCCTGGATCGCCTTGCGGTCGATGACCTTGGCGCCCATGTAGCTGTTCTCTTCGGTGTCGCCGAGGATCACCGTGTTGTGCAGTTCGACGGCACCGTTGTCGGCCTGCAGCAGGCGAAACATCAGGGTGCCGTATTCGTAGTCCCAGGTGATGCCGGTGCCCAGCAACAGCTGCGCCAGCGCAGCCTCGCTGCTCAGATGGCCACTGACGGCGGTGGACTGCTGGCCTTCGAGCAGGTCCGGGTCGACCGACACCTGCAGGCCGCTTTGCTGGCCGAAGGTGATCAGGGCGATGGCCAGTTTCTGGGCCGGAATGTCGAACGCGTGGACCTGGGCCAGTTCCGAACCTGGCTGGGTCGCTTCTTCGGCAGACGCAGGCAGCATCGCCAGCACACTGCACATGCCGAGCACCCCGGCCCCCGCCACAGATTTCAGGCGCAACGACCAACCCCGCGCACCGCGCGGCTTCCGGCTTGTTGTTTGAGTCATCCCACATCCCCGCCCCGGACAGTCGCCGGGCAGCAAAATTGAATACGAATCGATATCAGTTGTTGCGCGCGAGGGAGAAGACGGGGCAGTGCGGGGAATTTTCAGGAAATTGTGAAATTATTTTTTTGGGGATCGTGGTGGGTTTTAGAAGGGCCCGTCTTGAGTGCTCTGGCGCCTGTGAGATCGAGCGCCGCCCGCGCGGCGCTCGATCTCACAGGCGCTGAAAATCTCACGGTGAACACACGGAGGCCCCCGCTGATCTCAAGGCTTACCGAGCACCAACAGCCAGGGCCCATAACTGCGCACTTCTCAACCATGCGGCCGGATCACCGCGCGCAAGGCCGTCTCAGGCTTGCGCAGGTCATAAACCCCAGTGACACGCTTGTTGCCAACGCTTCATCGCGCAGCACCACCTGTCCCGGCAGGTATTGCGCCAGCACCTGCACCACCTCAGCCACACGCTGGTCATCGGCGATCAACTGCGAAGCCTGTCAGCGAGATCGGCCATCGATAAACGTAACGTTTATAGCCGAGCCCTTCAAAAGCCGCCAAAATCCAGCTAGAAACTATAATCCCGTCAACTCATGCAGATGTAAAGCAAGGCAACAAAATGCCAGCCAACCCAAAACGTGTGGAAGGCCCCAACTAGCTGAACTGGATGTAACAAGGAAGATCGAGTAAATGGACTTTTTAAACAGGATCCCAACATGGGACGAAATAGAGCGAAATCTTGAAACCAAATTTGGCGAGTTAAACCAAGGCATTCAAACGTCTTGGCATGATACTACCCACAGCTGGGATGGATTTACACGACGTTTAAACCATCAATTTGATCGAGCTTATGGGAGCATAGGAGGAGATCGAATTGATGCCGTCCGCGAGGCACTTTACCGCGCAGAGCCTATTTTTTAGAGCGAGTCAGGCAACATTGGTCAGCGATTAACATAAACCAGATAATCGACATACTTCGCACGCTTGCAAAAGAAGTATCCATGATTCTTGGAGGCAGCATAGCCATTGGTTCCATTGTAGGCGGGGCTGCTGGCTCACTGGCGTTTGGTGCAGGAGCAGCTCCCGGTGCGATTGCCGGAGGCGCTATTGGACTGGAAGTTGGCAATCTCGTACTTGTCGGCTTAGGCTTATCAGCAATCACTGAGTACTTCCTTCTTGGAGCACCTCAATGCCTAGCCACACTTCAAGATGGTATTATTACTGCCTGGCAGTCCGAGGATGGATTACCGAGTGGGCTTGATCCAACCGGAGGATCTGCAGCTCGACGAGAGGAGATGATAAGCCGAGCCGCCAACCAACTGGCCAGAGGACAGGAGCAACTGATCCAATTGCTACTCTCTGCAATAGTCGCTTACCTATTGCGCGGTCCGATCAACTCCGGCATTTCCAACAGCATGGAAAGCATTGCTTCCAGAAGTCTGAATTTCCAGGCTGAACTGACAAACAGCGCACTAGCCTCTTGGCTAGGCAAGAACCAGATCGCAATATTGTCGCACCCGGAACTGCAGCCACCATCAGGACAAGCCTTAACAAAAATCAGGACATCAACCGAATTTGAGGCCCCAAAATGGGAGAACGTTCGATTTAGAGCCGATGGTGATTTCGGGAACCTACCTGCACTGAGACAGCTGTATGTCCGAGAAGTTTTCGATCTGCAGCAACGTGTAGCCGCAATGAGAGGCTCGACAGAGAGCCTTGAGGCGATTGCAAAATTCGCCTATTCCTCCCGCACAAAAATCAAGTTAAAGTACAGAGAGTTTACACCTCCAGACCTTTTGAAAACAATTGACGAGCGCAACATAGGAAAATACGGCGACAAACTCGGACCAACATTTGAATGGCTTGTTGAAAAAGGCAAGTCTTTTGAGCAAATCATCGAGAGCGCAACTCGCTCCGGCGGTGGAGACTTATTTTAATGAATAGCCTAAGACTGGACGCTTTAAACATAGAAACCATGCACTCTGGGCGAGCCTGCCTCAATTTAACTTCACACATAAATTGGGATGACTTCCCGGAATATGCAAAAGCAGTACTTAATCTACTTGATGGCAACATCGATAAAAAAACTGACGCTATCGACATAAGAGTATGGGAGGTGACTATTGACAAAGAAAGATTTTATCTGACCTACGATGACTTCCCGGTGATGGTTTCCATTGAGTCCTTGAGCTCAAGAGGGGACGTATTACTATCCGACTTCAAGATCAAACTAGAAAGTTAGGCTACCTAGCAGTGCGATGTACTATGTAATTCTCTAGAGAGCCCTCTCTGCGCCGAGGCTCTCTCCCCCTCTCTTAGCTAGCGGCGCCCTATATCATCAAGGCTTCGCTGATACCAACAGCCAAGGCCCATAACTGCGCACTACACCCCCATGGGGCCGAATCACCGCTCGCAGGGCCGCCTCAGGTTTGCGCAGGTCATACACGCCAGTGACACGCTTGTTGCCCAACGCCTCATCGCGCAGCACCACCTGTCCCGGCATGTACCGCGCCAGCTCCTGCACCAGCTCTGCTACGCGCTGGTCATCGGCAATCAACTGCCCCTGACGCCAAGCCGCTGCCTGCGAAGGCACGAAGGTTTTTACCTGTACGATGCCCTCGACATAACGCAAGCGCTCTCCGGCCGTGAGGGCATCCGAGAGCACATGCCCATCAGCAGCATCTTCTACCCGCACCGAGCCATGCTGCACATCCACCCCCGCCCTGCCCGGCCGCAGCGCTACGTTGAAGGCGGTGCCGGTCACCGTCACCTTGATCGCATCGGCGCGCACATGGAACGGCTTGGCCTTGTCGGGCTTGACCTCGAAGAACGCTTGGCCCGTGAGCAGCTTCACGTCGCGATGACCGCCGGAATAGTCCACGGCAATGGCTGTGTCGCTGTCCATCTGCACCACGCTGCCGTCGGCCAGGGTGATATCGCGGGTTTCGCCCTGGGCGGTGCGGTAGTCGGCTTGCAGACGCAGGCTCAAGGAGGGCGCGACGGCGATCAGCAGGCAGGCCGCAACAGCAGCGCCCAGCCACCAGCGACGCCGCCGCGCAGGTAGTTGCACCACCGGCGCCTTGGGCCATTGCTCGGTGGTGGTCGGCGCCAGCTGCCCAGTGAGCTGCCAGACCCGCTCGGCCTTGCGATAGGCCTCGGCATTGGCCGCGTCGCTCGCGCACCACTGCTCGAACTCACCGCGCAGCAGCGGATCGTGCGGGGCCTGCTGCAAGCGCAGCAACCAGTCCAGGGCCTGCTCGCGGCGACGGGTGATGAGGTCTGCTGACGTCATGTCGGGCAAGGCTCCTGGGGGCTCGAAGGTGCGAAGGCCGCGAAGGGTCGCACAGAGTCGCCCCGTTCAGCAAAAGACGCGGCAGCCTGGTGTTTTTTCACAGGTCATCCTCCAGCCGCGCCATGCAGTGGCTGAGGGCGTCGCGCACCAGCTGGTGCACCAGGCTGACCGAGACGTTCAGGTGGCTGGCCACCTCTTGCAGGGTATGACCGCCCAGGCGGTGCATCTCGAAGGCCACGCGGGTGCGCAGGGGCAGTTCTTCAAGCGCGCGGCTGATGGCGCTGAGTTCGTTCTGCTGGGTGACCGCCTGTTCGGGCGATGCACTGCTGGACGGCAACTCGGCGAGGATCTCGTCGCCGCCAGGCTGGGCCTTTTCGGTGGCACTGCGGCGGGTCTGGTCGAGGGCCAGGTTGCGCACGATGCGGTACAGGTAGCTGGCCGGGTGGCGGATGTCGGCGTCGTCCTGCTGCCGGCTGAAGCGCAGCCAGGCTTCCTGCACCACATCCTCGGCACGCGCGCGGCAGCCGACGATCGGCGCGGCATAGTCGAGCAATGCCGCCCGATGGGCCAGGTAGAGCTGGAGTTTGTCGTCCGCCACGGGGTGGTATGCCAGAGTGTTTCGGGGGCGGCGATGTTACCCGTAGTCGAGAATCATTATCAACCAATGTATTTATATTGCCAGTGCGGGCCTCTTCGCGGGCGCGCCCGCTCCCACAGGGACCGCACAAGTCTCGAGGATTGCACCTTACCTGTGGGGCGTGCCCGCGAAGCAGGCGACTCGGTATCAGAGCCTTACGCTGGCAAAAGTCGACTCGTTGCGCGCCTGGCTCAGGGCAGCCATCGGCCCGCTGTGCGGCGACAAGGTCATGGCCTGCGGAATCGGCATCATTGCCACCTGCTGCGTGGTGTTGGAGCCCACGCGCTCATCACGCGGCGGAATGCCGAAGTACTCGCGGTAGCATTTGGAGAAGTGCGGCGTGGAGACGAAACCGCACACCGATGCCACTTCGATGATCGACATGGGTGTCTGTTTGAGCAGCTGCCGGGCGCGGATAAGGCGCAGCTTCAGGTAGTAGCGCGACGGCGAGCAGTGCAGGTACTTCTGGAACAACCGCTCGAGCTGGCGCCGCGACACCGACACATACACCGCCAACTCGTCCAGGTCGATCGGCTCTTCCAGGTTGGCTTCCATCAGCGCGACGATTTCCTGCAACTTCGGCTGGTTGGTGCCGAGCATGTGCTTGAGCGGCACGCGCTGGTGATCCTGCTCGTTGCGAATGCGCTCGTAGACGAACATTTCGGAAATGGCCGCCGACAGCTCGCGGCCGTGGTCGCGGCTGATCAGGTGCAGCATCATGTCCAGCGGCGCGGTGCCGCCAGAGCTGGTGAAGCGGTTGCGGTCGAGGGTGAACAGCCGGGTACTCATGTTGACCCGTGGGTAGGCCTCCTGCATGGCGGCCAGGCATTCCCAGTGCACGCTGCAATCAAAGCCGTCGAGCAGGCCGGCACAGGCCAAGGCCCAGCTGCCCGTGCACACGGCACCCAGGCGCCGCGACTGACGCGCCTGGGCTTGCAGCCAGGTTACGTGCTCGCGGGTCACGGTGCGCTGAATGCCTACACCGCCGCAGACGATCACGGTGTCGATCGCAGGGGCGCTGTGCATGGCCGCGTCCGGGGTGATCTGCAAACCATCGCTGGCCCACACTTGGCCGCCATCGACCGTCAGCGTGTGCCAGCGGTACAGTTCGCGGCCGGACAGCTGGTTGGCCATGCGCAGGGGCTCCACAGCCGAAGCCAGGGAAATCAGGGTGAAATTGTCCAATAGAAGAAACCCGATGGACTGGGGTGCTGTGCGGTTCTGGGACGGGGTCCCGGAGGTGTAGGACGTCATCGCGGTTTCTCCTCACACAAATGCTGGATGTGCCTCAGGCGGGCACTCATTTTCTTGTTATTGCCCCCGCCACATGCCGGGGGGTGGGTGACCATTACCTACGCAAACGCCGTGCCTGAAATTGAATGGCCATCCAAAAAAACCTGAAAACGACCCCTTTGTCAGGCAAATCATAGGCTTTGGAGGTGCTGGCCAAGTTGTCTCAAACAGCCGTGCTAGGCGCCGTGCGGGTAACGGCTGAGCAGTTTGGTGACACGCCATGGGGCAGTTGCCCAGAACCGACACTGTTTAGTGTCACCGACAAGCCCCACACTGATTACGACATCCGGCAATTGGCAGATTCGAGCGCACCATAAAGGAGCATTGGCAGGCATTTTGCGCTGCCTTGAAACGCGAGGGCCTCTTGCCGGGTTCAACCGCCAAGAGGCCCTGGGTGCCTACTGGAACATCAGCATTCGATGGCACTGACCGCCAGGCCACCGCGGGAGGTTTCCTTGTACTTGTCGTGCATGTCGGCACCGGTGTCGCGCATGGTACGGATCACCTGGTCGAGGGAAATGAAGTGCTCGCCATCGCCACGCAGGGCCATTTGCACCGCGTTGATGGCTTTTACCGCAGCAATCGCGTTGCGCTCGATGCACGGCACCTGCACCAACCCGCCCACCGGGTCGCAGGTGAGCCCCAGGTTGTGCTCCAGGGCAATTTCCGCGGCGTTTTCCAGCTGCGCCGGGGTCGCGCCCAACACTTGCGCAAGGCCGGCAGCGGCCATGGCGCAGGCAGAGCCGACCTCACCCTGGCAGCCTACTTCGGCGCCGGAGATGGAGGCGTTCTTCTTGCACAGGATGCCGACCGCCGCAGCGCCCAGGAAGAAATCGGTAACACTGGACTCATCCACCTCATCGCTGAAGCGCATGTAGTAGTGCAATACCGCCGGGATGATACCCGCCGCGCCGTTGGTCGGCGCCGTCACCATGCGCCCGCCTGCGGCGTTCTCTTCGTTGACAGCCAGCGCGAACAGGTTGACCCACTCCATGGCACTCATGGTCGAGCCGATCACGTTGGGCTTGCCGATCTCCTGCAGGCTGCGGTGCAGTTTGGCGGCGCGGCGGCGCACATTGAGCCCACCGGGCAACGTGCCCTCGTATTTCAGGCCGTTGTTGACGCATTCCTGCATGGCTTGCCAGAGCTTGCGCAAGCCGGCGTGAATCTCTTCTTCACTGCGCCAGACCTTTTCGTTGGCCATCATCAATTGCGACACGCTGAGGTCGTTTTGTTTGCACAGCTGCAGCAGCTCGGCGGCGCTGTTGAAATCGTACGGCAGCACCGTCTGGTCGGCATCCAGCACACCACTGGCGGCCTGCGCGGCATCCACCACAAAGCCGCCACCCACCGAGTAATAGGTGTCACGGTGCAACTCGCCCTGCTCGCCTTCGGCAATCAAGGTCATGGCGTTGGGGTGGTAGGGCAGGTTCTCGTCCAGCAACAGCATGTCGCGCGCCCACACGAACTCGACAGGCAGGCGCCCGTCCAGCTTGAGGGTATTGGTTTCGCGCAGGTCGGCGATGCGCGGCACGATCTGGGTCGGGTCAATGGCGTCTGGCCACTCGCCCATCAGCCCCATGATGGTGGCGTTGTCGGTGCCGTGGCCGACGCCGGTGGCCGACAGCGAGCCATACAGGCGCACCTCGACCCGCCGTACCCGTTCCAACTCGCCGCGCTCGCGCAGCCCTTGGACAAACAGGGCGCCAGCACGCATGGGGCCGACGGTGTGGGAGCTGGAAGGCCCGACACCGATCTTGAACAGGTCGAACACGCTGATGGCCATTACCGAATCACCTCTTGCTGGGCTTGTCTGTGCGCGCCATGCGCACGGCGGGGTAGCTGCTAGGCTCAAGCAGGGCCGCCTTGAATTGCCAGCATCATCGGGCTTTTACCGGCCTTCTCGCCGTCTGCAACCGACGCCATTTTGTCCAGCAGCGCCGCACGGTTTTACTTGGGGAATGGCCCCGATACGCCGTTTTCCAGCGGCCTGGTGACGCAAAAATGCGGGCGAGGGGCTGGAAAAATCCATAAGCGACATCGCCCATACTGGATACGACCCGTTCCGTACTGGATACGACCCTACCAGTAGGCGATTGCCCGGCGGTGGAGGATTATCGAAAGCGACTCGTAAAGCACGGCCACGCATCCTGCCCTCTGCAGGCCTGGTCGACCGGACCGTCAGAACGTCCGGCGACCCACGCGAACCCGAAGACAAAATCTCAGGAGTCCACCCATGAAAGGTTCACCCTCGCTGTTGCTGGTTGCATTGCTGTCCGCACCGTTGCTGGCTCAAGCCGCCGAGCCCGAGCAGTGCCAGACGGTCCGTTTCTCCGACGTCGGCTGGACCGACATCACGGTCACCACTGCGACCACCAGCGTTGTGCTCGAAGCACTGGGTTACAAAACCCACACCACCATGATCTCGGTACCTGTGACCTACAAGTCGCTGGCTACCGGCAAGGACCTGGATGTGTTTCTCGGCAACTGGATGCCGACCATGGAAAACGATATCAAGCAGTACCGCGACGCCGGCACTGTGGACACCGTGCGCGCCAACCTTGAAAACGCCAAGTACACCCTGGCCGTGCCCCAGGCGCTGTATGACAAGGGCCTGAAGGATTTCAGCGACATTGCCAAGTTCAAGCAGGAGCTGGGCGGCAAGATCTACGGCATCGAACCCGGCAACGATGGCAACCGCACCATCCAGAGCATGATCGACAAGAACGCCTTCGGCCTGAAGGACGCCGGCTTCAAGCTGGTGCAGTCCAGCGAGGCCGGCATGCTGTCGCAGGTCGACCGGGCGCAGAAGCGTGGCGAAGCCATGGTGTTCCTGGGCTGGGAACCGCACCCGATGAACACCCGCTTCAAGATGCAGTACCTGACCGGCGGGGACGATTACTTCGGCCCCGACTTCGGCAAGGCGACCGTATACACCAACACCCGCAAAGGCTACGTGCAGGAGTGCAGCAACGTTGGCCAACTGCTGAAGAACCTGTCGTTCGAGCTCAAGGATGAAAGCACCATGATGGGCTACGTCCTGGACGACAAGATGAAGCCCGAGGCCGCTGCCAAGAAATGGCTCAAGGACAACCCAGGCAAGCTGGACACCTGGCTGGGCGGCGTGACCACCGTGGATGGCAAACCCGGCCTGGAGGCGGCCAAGGCCAAGCTGACGCAATAACGCAATTCGCCATAGCGCTACCTCGGGGCAGGACCGTGCCTGCCCCGGGTTGAGTTCAATCTATGCAGGTGGAAGCTCGCTATCATGCTTATCGATCAGAAAATACCGCTGGGTCAGTACATCGCCTCGTTCGTTGAATGGCTGACCCTGCACGGCGCGAGTTACTTCGACGCCATCGCACAGGGCCTGGAGTTCATGATCCACGGCGTCACCAGTGCCTTGACCTGGTTCAACCCGTTCGTCCTCACCGCCCTGTTCGCCGCCCTGGCGCACCTCATCCAGCGTAAATGGTCGCTGACCGCATTCGTCGCCCTGTCGTTCCTGTTGATTCTCAACCTGGGTTACTGGCAGGAAACCATGGAAACCCTGGCACAAGTGACCTTCGCCACCGTGGTGTGCGTGGCCATCGGTGTGCCGCTGGGCATCGTCGCCGCGCACAAACCCATGTTCTACACCGCCATGCGCCCGGTGCTCGACCTGATGCAAACGGTACCCACCTTCGTGTATCTGATCCCCACCCTGACGCTGTTCGGCCTGGGCGTGGTGCCAGGGCTGATCTCGACCGTGGTGTTCGCCATTGCCGCCCCTATCCGCCTCACCTATCTGGGCATCTGCGACGTACCGCAGGAGCTGATGGACGCCGGCAAGGCGTTTGGCTGCTCGCGCCGCCAACTGCTCACCCGTATCGAACTGCCGCATGCGATGCCCAGCATCGCCGCCGGCGTTACCCAGTGCATCATGTTGTCGCTGTCGATGGTGGTGATCGCCGCCCTGGTCGGCGCTGACGGCCTGGGCAAACCTGTGGTCAACGCACTGAACACCGCCGATATTTCCCTGGGCTTCGAAGCGGGCCTGGCGATCGTGCTGCTGGCGATCATGCTCGACCGTATCTGCAAGCAACCGGAACTGCCGGTAAGGGGTGAAGCATGAGCATCATTCGTTTCGAAGACGTCGACGTCATTTTCTCCAACAAGCCACGCGAGGCGCTGGCACTGCTGGACAAAGGCCAGACTCGCGAGCAGATCCTTAAGCAGACCGGCCTGGTGGTGGGCGTCGAAAAAGCCAACCTGGACATCCAGAAGGGCGAGATCTGCGTGTTGATGGGCCTGTCCGGTTCGGGCAAGTCGAGCCTGCTGCGCTGCATCAACGGCCTGAACACCGTCAGCCGCGGCAAGCTGTTTGTCGAACATGAAGGCAAGCACATCGACATCGCCCACTGCACCCCGGCCGAGCTGAAAATGATGCGCACCAAGCGCATTGCCATGGTGTTCCAGAAGTTTGCCCTGATGCCCTGGCTGACGGTACGCGAGAACATCAGCTTTGGCCTGGAAATGCAGAGCCGGCCAGAAAAGGAACGGCGCAAGCTGGTCGACGAGAAGCTTGAGCTGGTGGGCCTGACCCAGTGGCGCAACAAGAAGCCGGAAGAACTGTCGGGCGGCATGCAGCAACGTGTTGGCCTGGCCCGCGCGCTGGCGATGGACGCCGACATCCTGCTGATGGACGAACCCTTCTCGGCACTGGACCCGCTGATCCGCCAGGGCTTGCAGGACGAACTGCTGGGCCTGCAGGCCAAACTGAGCAAGACCATCGTGTTCGTCAGCCATGACCTGGACGAGGCGTTGAAGCTGGGTAGCCGTATCGCGATCATGAAAGACGGCCGGATCATCCAGTACAGCAAGCCGGAAGAAATCGTGCTAAACCCGGCCGACGAGTACGTGCGTACCTTCGTCGCCCACACCAACCCGCTGAACGTACTTTGCGGCCGCAGCCTGATGCGCAGCCTGGACAACTGCAAACGGGTCAATGGTTCGGTGTGCCTCGACCCGAGCGGCGACTCGTGGCTGGACCTGGGCGAAGGCAACTCGATCAAGCGCGCACGCCAAGGGCAAAACGGCCTGGAGATGCAGCAATGGGCGCCGGGGCAGTCGGTGGAAGGCCTGGGGCGTCGGCCGACGTTGGTGCATGCGGACATCGGCATGCGTGAAGCGCTGCAGATTCGCTACCACACCGGCAACAAGCTGGTGCTGCAGGAGAACGACAAACTGGTGGGGATCCTGGGGGATACCGAGCTGTATCACGCACTGCTTGGCAAGAACCACGGGTGATGCAATTGGGGCCGCGTTGCGGCCCTTTCGCGGGCACGCCCGCTCCCACAGTGTAGGAGCGGGCGTACCCGCGAAGGGCTGCCAAGCAGCCCCACTCAATGTTTCAGCGAACGACGATCCCGCGCGCTGCCATGTAGGCCTTGGCCTCCGGCACCGTGTACTCGCCAAAGTGGAAAATGCTGGCCGCCAACACCGCGCTGGCATGCCCTTGCACAATACCGTCAGCCAGGTGCTGCAGGTTACCCACCCCGCCCGAGGCAATCACTGGAATACCCAGCGCATCGCTGATGGCCCGGGTAACACCCAGGTCGAAGCCGCTCTTCATGCCGTCCTGGTCCATGCTGGTCAGCAGGATCTCGCCGGCACCCAGGCCCTCCATCTTCTTTGCCCATGCCACCGCATCCAGCCCGGTCGGCTTGCGCCCACCGTGGGTGAAGATTTCCCAGCGGGGTTCTTCACCCGGCCCGGACACCTTCTTGGCGTCGATGGCCACGACAATGCACTGCGAGCCAAAACGGTCTGCCGCCTCGCCCACGAACTCCGGGTTGAACACCGCGGCGGTGTTGATCGACACCTTGTCTGCCCCGGCATTGAGCAGGTTGCGGATGTCCTGCACGGTACGCACGCCACCGCCCACGGTCAGCGGGATGAACACCTGGCTGGCCATGCGCTCGACGGTATGCAGGGTGGTATCGCGGCCATCGACGCTGGCGGTGATGTCGAGGAAAGTGATTTCGTCGGCACCCTGCTCGTTGTAGCGACGGGCAATTTCCACCGGGTCGCCGGCATCACGGATGTTCTCGAACTTGACGCCCTTGACCACCCGGCCGTTGTCCACGTCCAGGCAAGGGATGATGCGTTTAGCTAAAGCCATGGAAGCTCCTGGGGGCAGCTGCAAGCTTCAAGCGGCAAGCTGCAAGATAAAGCAGTACGCGGTCCGGCTTTTCTCTTGCAGCTTGCAGCTTGCAGCTTGCCGCTCCTATTCAATAGTTGTCGCAGAAGGCCTGGGCCTCGGCCACGTCGAGGGTGCCTTCGTAGATGGCACGGCCGGTGATGGCGCCGATGATGCCGGGGGCCTTGGCGTCCAGCAGAGCCTTGATGTCACCCAGGTTGTGAATGCCGCCCGAGGCAATTACCGGAATCGAGGTGGCTTCGGCCAATGCCTTGGTGAATGGCACGTTGCAGCCTTGCATCATGCCGTCCTTGGCGATGTCGGTGTAGACGATCGCCGAAACGCCATCGGCCTCGAAACGCTTGGCCAGGTCGATGACCTGCACCGAGCTGACTTCGGCCCAGCCGTCGGTGGCGACGAAGCCGTCCTTGGCATCCAGGCCAACGATGACCTTGCCTGGGAAGGCCTTGCACGCCTCGGCGACGAACGCTGGCTGCTTGACCGCCTTGGTGCCGATGATCACATAGCTGACGCCAGCCTTGACGTAGTGCTCGATGGTTTCCAGCGAACGAATGCCGCCGCCGATCTGAATCGGCAGGGTGGGGTAGCGCTTGGCAATGGCAGTGACCACTTCACCGTTGACCGGCTGGCCTTCGAAGGCGCCGTTCAGGTCGACCAGGTGCAGGCGGCGGCAGCCACCCTCGACCCACTTGGCGGCCATGCTCACCGGGTCGTCGGAAAATACCGTGGAGTCTTCCATACGGCCCTGGCGCAGGCGCACGCAGGCACCGTCCTTCAGATCGATAGCGGGGATAATCAGCATGCTCTTTCCTTCGTCAATTCAAGCGGCAAGTTGCAAGCGACAAGCTGCAAGCAATGCGCGTCGTGTATTCGATAGGCGATCCAGCTTCGGCTTGCAGCTTGAAGCTTGCAACTTTCAGCTTTTTTCAAGCGCCCACAGATCGCTTTCGATGCTCTCGAACCGCTCCTTGAGGTGCAGCTGAACATCGGCAATCGCCCTGTTGTAGTAATGGGGTGCAATTTCTTTGCTGAACAGCTCAAGGACCTCAGCCACCTCGAAAGACCCCAGCTCCAGCTCGAAACGGTCTTCGAGGAAGCGTTTGAGCGTAGCGAGCGCGTCGCGCTCCTGCTCAGGGGCCAGGGTGATGATCGGGGCCTTGGTCTTTGACCTGCTCATTTACCAACGCCCGTCCCAGGCGACGAAATTCTGCAGCAGTTGCAGGCCATGGGTATGGCTTTTCTCTGGGTGGAACTGCACGGCGAAGCGCGAGCCATCGGCCAGTGCGGCAGCGAAATCGACGCCGTAGTGGCCACGGCCGACCACCTGGCCAGGCTTGCCGGCATTGATGTAGTAGCTGTGCACGAAATAGAAACGTGCGCGGTCCGGAATGTCGTGCCACAGCGGGTGGTGGATGGTCTGGCTGACTTCGTTCCAGCCCATGTGCGGCACCTTCAGGTGCTCGCCGTCTTCTTGCAGGTCTTTGCCGAAGAAGCGCACCTGGCCGGGGAACAAACCGATGCAGTCGACGCCGGTGTTCTCCTCGCTGTGTTCGAGCAGTGCCTGCATACCCACGCAGATGCCCAGGAACGGCCGGTCCTGGCTGACTTCGCGCACCAGGCTGTCGAAGCCCAGGCGGCGGATTTCGGCCATGCAGTCGCGAATCGCACCTACCCCAGGGAACACCACGCGATCCGCCTCGCGGATGACCGCCGCATCACTGGTCACCAGCACTTTACCGGCACCGACGTGCTCGAGCGCCTTGGCCACCGAGTGCAGGTTGCCCATGCCATAGTCGATTACGGCTACCGTCTGCATTTACAGGCACCCTTTGGTGGACGGCATCTGGCCGGCCATGCGCTCGTCCAGGGTGACCGCCATGCGCAGGGCACGGCCGAACGCCTTGAACACGGTTTCGATCTGGTGGTGAGTGTTGTGGCCACGCAGGTTGTCGATGTGCAGAGTAACCAGGGCGTGGTTGACGAAGCCCTGGAAAAACTCCTGGAACAGGTCGACATCGAAGCCGCCGACGCTGGCCCGGGTATACGGCACATGCATTTGCAGGCCTGGGCGGCCCGAGAAGTCGATGACCACGCGCGACAGCGCTTCGTCCAGCGGCACGTAGGCGTGGCCGTAGCGGAAGATGCCCTTCTTGTCACCGATGGCCTGGGCGAATGCCATGCCCAGGGTGATGCCAACGTCTTCGACGGTATGGTGGTCGTCGATATGGGTGTCACCCTTGCACTCGATATCCAGATCGATCAGCCCGTGGCGGGCGATCTGGTCCAGCATGTGTTCCAGGAAAGGCACACCGATATCGAATCGGGCCTTGCCACTGCCATCGAGGTTGATCGAGCACTTGACCTGGGTTTCCAGGGTATTGCGCTCGACGGAAGCCTTACGTTCGACCATCACCAGCTCCGCAAAATCATTGGGCGAAAAGGGTGCCATTATAGGCCCAGAACGCGCCAGCTTGAAACGCGGATGACATATGGCAAAGCGAGCAATGACGGGGGGGTTGATAGCGCTACAGGTCTATACAACCGGGTGAAGGGGGCTGCTTTGCGGCCCATCGCGACACAAGGCCGCTCCTACAGGCCCAACCGTGTTCAAGGCCTAGGGTGGACCTGTGGGCGCTGGCTTGCCGGCGATAGGGCCGGTACAGCCGGCAAATTCAGCCGGCTGTATCACTCATCAATGGAACAGTACCGCCGTCTTTTGCAGGGTAATCCACACCCCCCAGGCCAACGGCACAACCACCACTGCCCAGGCCAACAGCACCAGTGGCAGGCTACCCGGCGCGGCTTTCCACTCCAGCGAACGCGCGCCATCGGCGCCCTTGTCATGGCTCAACGCCCGCTCGGCCGCCAGCTCGGCATCGCTCATGAAGTGCTTGTCGGCAACCGGCCGCACCAGCATGTTGCAGATAAAGCCCAGCACCAGCAGCCCGGCAAGGATATACAGCGTCATGTCATAGGCTGCCGCGCGTTCTACCCCGGCTGCCAGCTGCGACTCGCGCAGGTAGGTGATCAGCACTGGCCCCAGCACCCCTGCAGCCGCCCAGGCGGTCAGCAGGCGCCCATGAATGGCACCGACCATCTGCGTACCGAACAGGTCGGCCAGGTACGCCGGCACCGTGGCGAAGCCACCGCCATACATCGACAGGATGATGCAGAACGCCGCCACGAACAGCGCCACATTGCCCAGGTGGCCCATGTTCGGCACCAGGCTGTACAAGCCCACGCCCAGGGCGAAGAAAGCGAAGTAGGTGTTCTTGCGCCCGATGTAGTCTGAGAACGATGCCCAGAAGAACCGGCCACCGATGTTGAACAGGCTCAGCAGGCCGGTGAAGCCCGCGGCGATCGCGGCGATCTGCGCCAGCTGCGCGGCGTTCAGCTCGCTGAAGGTGAGCTCGTTGCCCAGCAGCTTGCCAGCGAACACTTCCTGCAGCAGCGGCGAAGCCATGCCGATGATACCGATGCCCGCAGACACGTTCAGGCACAGCACCAGCCAGATCAGCGCAAATTGCGGGGTTTTCCACGCCACGCTGACGTGCACGTGGCGGTCGGTGACCATGGTGTTGCCGGCTTTTTTCAGCGGCGCAGTCCAGCCTTCAGGCTTCCAGCCGGTGGGCGGCACACGGTAGGCCAGGGCGCCGGCAGTCATGAACACGAAGTAGATCGCCGCCATGGCAACGAAGCTCTGCCACACCCCCACTTCCTGCGCGTTGCCAAAGTGGCCCATCAGTGCGGTGGCCAGTGGCGCACCGACCATGGCGCCGCCGCCAAAGCCCATGATGGCCATGCCGGTAGCCATGCCGCGCTTGTCCGGGAACCATTTGATCAGGGTCGACACCGGCGAGATATACCCCAGCCCCAGGCCGATACCGCCGATCACCCCAGAACCCAGCCACATCAGCCACAGTTGGTGGGTTTTGACCCCAATGGCCGAAATCAGCATGCCGCCACACCAGCACAGCGCCGATACCAGGCCGGCCTTGCGTGGGCCGGCGTGCTCCAGCCAGCCACCCAGCACGGCCGCCGAGCAGCCCAGGAAGACGAAGAACAGGGTGTAGATCCAGCTCAGCATGGAAATCGGCCAGTCGCATTCGGCGCTGAACAGGCGGGCCACGAAGCCCATGTCGGCCGCGCACGCCACTGGGGCGGTGATACCCAGGGCTTGCGACAGTGGCAGCCAGAACACCGAGAAGCCATAGGCCATGCCGATACACAGGTGAATGGCCAGGGCAGCTGGCGGAACCAGCCAACGGTTGAAGCCCGGGCGGGCGATGATGCGCTCCTTCGACAGGAAGCCTGGCGTACTCGCCGGGGCGCCCGTCGTGACGGTACTGGTCATGAACGTGATCCTTTTCTTATAGGGTGAGGGCAGGCAAAGCGGCGCAAGGTTAGCAGGATCGAGTCGCGTGAAAGCAATCTGATATCGTGTTTTTTTTGCTTGGCTGAATCGATCATGTCCCCCTTTTGAAGCCGTACTACCGACTAAAAGCGTAGGAAATATCCTGCATCTCTGGTCGAATACGCAGGGATATCCATGGCGGCGCTATACTCAGCCGCTTGAATTTCAAAATCGGACTACAAGGATTCGCCCATGAAAGCGTTCGGCAAAATCCTGGGACTGGGGCTTCTCGGGTTGCTGCTGATCATCGTGGCGCTGGGCTTCGCCCTGACCCACCTATTCGATCCCAACGACTATAAAGACGAGATTCGCCAACTGGCGCGCGACAAGGCACATGTCGAACTGACCCTCAACGGTGATATCGGCTGGAGCCTGTTCCCATGGCTGGGCCTGGAGCTGCACGAGGCCAGCATCGCCACCCTGGCCAAACCCAAAGAGCCGTTCGCCGACCTGCAGATGCTCGGCTTGTCGGTACGGGTACTGCCGCTGCTGCGCCGCGAGGTGCAAATGAGCGACGTGCGCGTCGAGGGCCTGAACCTGACCCTGGCCCGTGACGAACAAGGCCATGGCAACTGGGAAGACATTGGCAAGCCGCTGCCTGCGCAGCCTGGCACTGCCACCGACGCGCCGGCCCAGGCCCCCTCCGAGCAGAAACCCGCGGCCGCCGACGGCAACGAACGCCCTGTCAAGCTGGACATCGACAGCCTGACCGTCAACAACGCCCGGGTGCAGTACACCGACGCCAAGACCGGCCAGAGCTACAGCGCTGAAAGCATCCAGCTGAGCACCGGCCCCGTGCATGAAGGCGCGAACATCCCGCTCAAGGCCAGTGCTTTTGTCAGTGCCAACCAGCCGAATATCAAAGCCCGCACCGAGCTGGCCGGCGAACTGCGTTTCGACCGCAAGCTCAAGCGCTACAACTTCGAGGACATGCGCCTGTCGGGTGAAACTTCGGGTGAACCGACCGGCGGCAAAACGGTGGCCTTCGTTGCCCAAGGCCAGCTGCTGGTCGACATGGCCGCCAATGTCGCCTCCTGGAACGGCCTGAAAGTCTCGGCCAACCAACTGCGCGCCCTGGGTGAACTGAACCTGCGCGACCTGGACAAGACCCCCCAGTTGAGCGGCGGCCTGTCCATTGCCCAGTTCGACCTGCGCACCTTCCTGGACGGCATCGGCCACCCGCTGCCGGCAACCAACGACCCGGCAGCCTTCGGCAAGCTGGAGCTGGTGACCCGCCTGCAAGGCACACCCAGCAGCCTGAGCCTGGATGACCTGGCGGTGAAGCTGGACGACAGCACGTTCAGCGGCCGCGTCGCCATCGAAGACTTCGCCAGGCAAGCCCTGCGCCTGCAGCTGAAAGGCGACAGCTTCGACGCCGACCGCTACCTGCCAGCCAAGAGCGAACAAGCCAAAGGCGCCACGGCGGCGCGCCAGGCCGAGGTCAAGCAACAGGAAGCCAGCGCGGTTGCCGGTGCCGGCACCACACCGCTGCCCAACGCACCGACCCAGGTAGCCTGGAGCGATGACAAGCTGCTGCCGGTCGACCGCCTGCGTACCCTGGACCTGCAGGCCGAGCTGGCCTTTGGCTCGCTGACCCTGGACAAACTGCCGATCGTCGACGCCCAGCTCAAGGCCAGCGGCCAGGGCGGCCTGTTGACCCTGCAAACCCTGCGCGGCGGCCTGTATAACGGCACCTTCGACGCCAAGGGCACGGTCGATGTGCGCCCTGCCGTGCCACAGCTGGGGGTCAGCACCCGCATACAACGGGTGCCGGTGGAGCACTTCATCAAGGCCGACGGCAAGGAGCAGGCGCCACCGGTCAAGGGCCTGCTGACCCTGACCAGTGATCTGACCGCCACCGGCAACAGCCAGAAGGCACTGGTGGACACGCTCAATGGCAGTGCAAACTTCACCATCAACGACGGTGTGCTGGTCAATGCCAACCTTGAGCAGCAACTGTGCCAGGCCATCGCCACCCTCAACCGCAAAACCCTCACCGGCGAGCCACGCGGCAAGGACACCCCGTTCCAGGAACTGCGTGGCAGCCTGGTGGTGCGCAATGGCGTTGCCAGCAACCCGGACCTCAAGGCACGCATCCCGGGCCTGACCGTGAACGGCCATGGCGACCTCGACCTGCGTGTACTGGGTATGGACTACAACATCGGCGTGATCGTAGAAGGCGACCAGCGTGCCATGCCGGACCCGGCCTGCCAGGTCAACGAGCGCTATGTGGGGGTTGAAGTACCGCTGCATTGCCGCGGCCCGCTGGAGCTGGGCGCCAAGGCCTGCCGCCTGGACCAGAACGGCCTGGGCAAGGTCGCAGCCAAGCTGGCCGGTGACCGCCTGAAAGACAAGATCGACGAAAAACTCGATGAAAAACTCGGAGACAAAGTGAGCCCGGAATTGAAAGACGCGCTCAAGGGGCTGTTCAAGCGATGACCCCCGAGCAGTTCTCCAGCGCTGTGCTGGACTGGTACGACGAACACGGCCGCCACGACCTGCCCTGGCAACAGGGCATAACCCCGTACCGGGTGTGGGTGTCGGAAATCATGTTGCAGCAAACCCAGGTCAGCACCGTACTGAACTACTTCGACCGCTTCATGCAGGCGCTGCCGACCGTGCAGGCGCTGGCCGAAGCGCCCGAAGACGAAGTGCTGCACCTGTGGACCGGGCTGGGTTACTACACCCGCGCCCGCAACCTGCAAAAAGCCGCGAAGATCGTCGTGGCGCAACATGGTGGCGAGTTCCCACGCAGTGTCGAGCAGCTCACCGAGCTGCCCGGTATCGGCCGCTCCACGGCCGGTGCCATCGCCAGCATCAGCATGGGCATTCGCGCGCCGATCCTCGACGGCAACGTCAAGCGCGTGCTGGCCCGCTTCACCGCCCAGGGCGGCTACCCGGGCGAACCGAAGGTGGCCAACCAGCTGTGGGCCACGGCCGAGCGTTTTACCCCGCAGCAGCGCGCCAACCACTACACCCAGGCCATGATGGACATGGGTGCCACGCTGTGCACGCGCAGCAAGCCCAGTTGCCTGATCTGCCCGCTGCAACGTGGCTGCGAAGCCCACCTGCACGGTGAAGAAACCCGCTACCCCGAACCCAAACCGCGCAAGGCGCTGCCACAGCGCCGCACGCTGATGCCACTGCTGGCCAACCACGAGGGCGCCATTCTGCTTTATCGGCGCCCGTCCAGCGGCCTGTGGGGTGGCTTGTGGAGCCTGCCAGAGCTGGACGACATCGCCCAACTCGACGACCTGGCCTACCAGCACGGTTTGCGCCTGGCCGGCAGCCAGGCCATGGATGGCCTGACCCACACCTTCAGCCACTTCCAGCTGGCGATCGAGCCCTGGCTGGTGCGTGTCGCGCCGCTTGGCGAGCACGTGGCCGAGGCTGACTGGCTCTGGTATAACCTCGCCACCCCGCCGCGCCTGGGCCTTGCCGCCCCGGTGAAAAAACTGCTTAAGCGCGCGGCCGACGAACTGATTGCAGGAGATGCCTGATGACCCGCACCGTGATGTGCCGCAAATACCAAGAAGAACTGCCAGGCCTGGAACGCCCGCCCTACCCCGGCGCCAAGGGCCAGGACATCTTCGAACACATCTCGCAGAAAGCCTGGGCCGACTGGCAGAAGCACCAGACCATGCTGATCAACGAGAAGCGCCTGAACATGATGAACGCCGAGGACCGCAAATTCCTCCAGGCTGAAATGGACAAGTTTTTCGCCGGTGAGGAATACGCCCAGGCGGAAGGCTACGTGCCACCCTCGGAATGACCCCACGAACCGTAAGCGACGGAATTAATTTAAAATTTTTTGAAAAAGTCGTTGACGGCCCGGGAGAAAATCTATTTAATTCACCTCGTCGCCCAGATAGCTCAGTCGGTAGAGCAGAGGATTGAAAATCCTCGTGTCGGCGGTTCGACTCCGTCTCTGGGCACCACCTTCAAGCTTCTGGTGGTTGCAAAGTTACCCGAAGCGACAACAAGAAACCCGCCAAGTGCGGGTTTTTTGTTGTCTGCGGTTTTTGCTCAAGCTTTGGCAGCCAAAGCATTTCGCCGCCAAGGCCCCATAAGCTTTACCCCACTGAGCGTGGCAGCACTTCGGCATGGAGCCGAACGCCAAGCGCCGCCATTACCTTCATGATGGTCGCCAGGCTCGGATTACCTTCAGCAGACAAGGCCTTGTACAACCCTTCCCGCGTGAGCCCAGTATCACGTGCCAACTGAGCCATACCACGAGCGCGAGCGATATCACCCAAGGCAGCAGCGAGCAGTGCAGGGTCGTTTTCCTCCAGACAGGCCTCAAGGTACAAGGCCATGTCCTCTTCAGTTTTCAAATGGTCCACAGCGTCCCATTTGGTCAGTTTGATGTTTGTCATGATGGTCTCCTAGAGGTCACGAGCCAGCTTGAGCGCAGATTTGATATCCCTGGCTTGGCTAGATTTGTGCATGCTGTTTGTGCGGGGGGGCCTGCCCTGCCCCCTCCAGCAGTTGCACTTGGGTTTCCTGGGCAACTGCGCTTCAATACGCGCACCTACCGAACACACCCAAGGATTCAAGCCCTCATGGCCACCCCTACCAAGCAACAAAAACGCGCCAAGCGTGCCGCCAGCAAGGCCAAGCAGAACCGCATGGTACGCAGCGGGCAGGCGGTCAAGGCCAGTGCCGGTGACAGCGCCAGCGTCGAGCAGGTGTACAACAAGGCGATGGAGTCGGGCAGCTACGACGCCATGTTCACCAAGATGAAGGAAGCACAGGAGAACGGCGGCCTGGTGCCGATGATTTCGGTATTCCTGGTAGACCCGCTTCTGGCGCTGGTTCTCAAGGGGCACAAGGAAGAACACGCCACCGACTATATCGTACTGGTGTTCACCGCCTACCGCGCGTGGCTCGACGGCGCCGATGAAGAGGCGACCATGGCCTGGCTGGAGAGCGATGAGTTCCAGGCGGCCTATGTAGCGGCCTCCGAGCTGGTGGCCAAGCAGCAGCAAAAACAGTTTGGCTGACAGGGCCATGCAGCCTGTACCGGCCTCTTCGCGGGCTCGCCCGCTCCCACAGGTCAAGCCAAGCCCGAGGGCAACGCCGCCCCTGTGGGAGCGGGCATGCCCGCGAAAGGGCCGGCCCAGGCAACAAAAAAGGCCGCACCCCCTCTCAGGACGCGGCCTTTTCAGTGCAGCCAGCGTGGATCAGTTATCCAGCGCCACCCGCCCGGCAGCTTCACGCTTGCGGTGCACCAGCAAGCCAGCCGCCACCACACCAATGCTCAGCAGCGCCGTTGCGATAATCTCGGCACGGTGGTCCTCGCGCAGGGCCATCACCACCAGAATCGCCACGATGAAGGCAATGGTCGCCCAGGTCAGGCCCGGGAACAGCCACATCTTGAAGGTGATCTTCTCACCACGGGCCTCACGCTGTGCGCGCATGCGCAGTTGCGACACGGCAATCACCAAGTACACCAGCAGCGCAATCGCACCCGAACTTGCCAGCAGGAACTCGAACACCTGGGCCGGGGCCACGAAGTTGGCGAACACGCACAGGAACGCTGCAGCCGTGGACAGCAATACCGCCACATGCGGCGTAGCGGCCTTGGTGGTGCGCTGGGCAACAGCCGGGGCATCACCGCGCTTGCTCAGCGAGAACAGCATGCGCGAAGAGGTGTACAGCGCCGAGTTCAGGCAACTGGTCACCGCAACCAGCACCACGATGTCGACGATCAACTTGGCATTCGGCACGCCGATGCGGCTGAGCACGGTCTGGTAGGAACCGGTTTCGGCCAGCGCCGGGTCGTTCCACGGCACCAGAGCCACCACCAGGGAGATCGAAACCAGGTAGAACAGGCAGATACGCCAGATCACCGAATTGGTCGCGCGGCTGATCTGCTTGCCCGGGTCTTTCGATTCGGCAGCGGCGATAGTGACGATTTCCGTACCCATGAACGAGAACATGGTGGTGAGCATGGCCGCCAGCACAGCACCCAGGCCGTTCGGCATGAAGCCCTGGGTGTCGAACAGGTGGCTGGCACCGCTGACCTGGCTATTGGGCACAAAGCCGAACATGGCCGCGCAACCCACAGCAATGAAGCCGATGATGGCCAGCACTTTCAACAGGGCGACCCAGAACTCGAACTCACCGTAGTTCTTTACGCTGCACAGGTTGGTCAGGGTCAGCGCCAGGGTGATGACCAGGGAGAAGGCCCACAGGTCTACGGCCGGGAACCAGGCATGCAGAATGGCCGCAGCGGCGTTGGCCTCAAGCGGGATTACCAGCACCCAGAACCACCAGTACAGCCAGCCAATGGTGAAGCCGGCCCAGCGCCCGATGGCACGGTCGGCATAAGTAGAGAACGAACCGGTGTCAGGCGAGGCGACCGCCATTTCACCCAGCATGCGCATCACCAGCACCACCAGCGTACCGGCGGCGGCATAGGCCAGCAGCACGGCCGGGCCGGCGGCCGCGATGGCGTGCCCAGAGCCTACGAACAGGCCGGCACCGATGACGCCAGCGATGGACAGCATGGTCACATGCCGTTGTTTGAGCCCCTGAGCGAGGTCATTGGAATTGTTACCGCTCATTGAAACTACCTTTGTAAGGAGTGGACCACTGCGACTGCGGTTACGGAGCGCGCCTGGGGTTGTACTAGGCGTCGCTGCAATCGGCGGTTTCCTGCTGGCAATAAGCGCGCCAGGTGCGCAATGCATTCGTCAGAATGCTCGCAGGGCCTTGCACGGCGTGGTTTGGAGGGCATTCGGCCAGGAAGTGACCGAAAGGCCGCTAATAAGGCAGATTACTGAAATACCCACTTACAAACGCACCAAAGGTGCCCCTCGGTAACACCCGTGCACCGCTGCAATGCAAAAAAGTGCAACCGCCAGGTACAACCAGAAACGCCGGACAGGCCTTCGCGGTCAAACCCGCAGCTGCGAGTGGCGCGCAACCTGGAACGTCGGGTTTACCGGCGAATGGTCTAAAACCGCTTCCATGAGCTGGCCAAAGCTGGCACCATCGCGCCTTTTTTCATCAAGGCACTGGTGCTGGGCGACACCTTCGCAGACATCTGCGCGACGTTACGCTGTAGCGATGCGACAAACTGCCCCACCAGCGCCCACAGTCCCCGGCGACCCTGTTGGCCGTCATAATGCCGCTATGCTAGCTTGGCGCACGCCAGGAAGGCCGCCAACAGCTGGGAACGCACCCGTACACATGAGGACCGCACATGGCTCAGGCCACGCCCGCGCTGGAAATCCGCAATCTGCACAAACGCTACGGCGAGCAGGAAATTCTCAAGGGTATTTCGCTGACCGCTCGCGACGGTGACGTGATCTCCATCCTGGGGTCGTCAGGCTCCGGCAAGTCCACCCTGCTGCGCTGCATCAACCTGCTCGAAAACCCGCACCAGGGCGAAATCCTGGTCGCTGGCGAAAGCCTCAAGCTCAAGTCCGCCAAAAACGGCGACCTGATCGCCGCCGACAACCGCCAGATCAACCGCCTGCGCAGCGAAATCGGCTTTGTCTTCCAGAACTTCAACCTGTGGCCGCACATGTCGATCCTCGACAACATCATCGAGGCGCCACGCCGTGTACTGGGCCAAAGCAAGGCCGAGGCTGTAGAAGCCGCCGAAGCGCTGCTGAACAAGGTTGGCATCTACGACAAACGCCACTGCTACCCCGCCCAGCTTTCCGGTGGCCAGCAACAGCGCGCCGCCATTGCCCGTACCCTGGCCATGAAGCCCAAGGTCATCCTGTTCGACGAGCCAACCTCGGCGCTCGATCCGGAAATGGTCCAGGAAGTGCTTAACGTTATCCGCGCACTGGCCGAAGAAGGCCGTACCATGCTGCTGGTGACGCACGAGATGAGCTTCGCCCGCCATGTGTCCAGTGAAGTCGTCTTCCTGCACCAAGGCCTGGTAGAAGAGCAGGGATCGCCGCAACAGGTCTTCGAAAACCCGACCTCGGCGCGTTGCAAGCAATTCATGTCCAGCCACCGCTAACGGAGCAATACATGCACACCTACAAGAAGTTTCTCCTGGCAGCTGCTGCCACGCTGGTGATGTCGGCGAACGCCATGGCCGCAGAAAAACTGCGCATGGGTATCGAAGCCGCCTACCCACCGTTCAACAACAAGGATGCCAGCGGTAATGTGATCGGCTTCGACAAGGACATCGGCGACGCCCTGTGCGCCAAGATGAAGGTCGAGTGCTCGGTCGTGACCTCCGACTGGGACGGTATCATTCCGGCCCTCAACGCCAAGAAGTTCGACTTCCTGGTGTCGTCGTTGTCGATTACCGACGAGCGCAAGCAGGCTGTCGACTTCACCGACCCGTACTACTCCAACAAGCTGCAGTTCATCGCACCGAAGAACGTCGACTTCAAGACCGACAAGGCCTCGCTCAAGGGCAAGGTCATCGGCACCCAGCGCGCCACCCTGGCCGGCACCTACCTTGAAGACAACTACCCGGGCGTAGACGTCAAACTCTACGACACCCAGGAAAACGCCTACCTGGACCTGGTGTCCGGCCGCATCGACGGCATCCTGGCCGACAAGTACGTGCAGTACGAGTGGCTGAAAAGCAAAGACGGCTCCAACTTCGAGTTCAAGGGCGAGCCGGTGATGGACAGCGACAAGATCGGCATTGCCGTGCGCAAGGGTGACACCCAGCTGCGCGACAACCTGAACAAGGCCCTGGCAGAAATCAAGGCCGACGGCACGTACAAGAAGATCAACGACAAGTACTTCCCGTTCAGCATCGAATGATCCGCCCTGACCTGCGCGCCCCTGCGGCGCGCAAGTCCCTAGAATGACCTGCCCATGAATATCGACCTGCACGGATTCGGTCCGGCCATGATGGCTGGCACCCTGATGACCGTAAAACTGGCGCTATGCGCCTTGCTGCTGGGCCTGGTTTTGGGCCTGCTTGGCGCCCTGGCCAAGACCTCTTCGATCAAGCCGCTGCAATGGCTTGGCGGTTTCTACTCGACCCTGGTGCGCGGCGTGCCCGAGCTGCTGTGGGTACTGCTTATCTATTTCGGCACCGTCGGGCTGATGAACACCCTCGGCGAAGCCCTGAATATGCCGGGCCTTGAGCTCAGCGCTTTCGCTGCGGGGGTGATTGCCCTGGGCCTGTGCTTCGGCGCCTACGCCACCGAAGTGTTCCGCGGGGCGATCCTGGCGATCCCCAAGGGCCACCGTGAAGCCGGCCTGGCGCTGGGCCTGTCCAAAGGCCGCATCCTGTCGCGGATCATTTTGCCGCAAATGTGGCGCATCGCCCTGCCCGGCCTGGGCAACCTGTTCATGATCCTGATGAAAGACACCGCCCTGGTGTCGGTGATCGGCCTGGAAGAAATCATGCGCCACGCGCAAATCGGCGTGACCGTGACCAAGGCACCGTTCACCTTCTACATGGTCGCGGCCTGCATCTACCTGAGCTTGACGATCATCGCCATGACCGGCATGTACTTCCTGGAAAAACGCGCCGCTCGCGGCTTTGCGAGGGCCGAATAATGAACTGGGAAGTCATCTTCAAATGGCTGCCACGCCTGGCTGAAGGCGCCGTGCTGACCTTGGAGCTGGTGGCCATTGCGGTGGTTGCCGGGTTGATCCTGGCCATCCCCCTAGGCATCGCCCGTTCCTCGCGCCACTGGTATGTGCGCGCCGTGCCGTTCAGCTATATCTTCTTCTTCCGTGGCACGCCGCTGCTGGTGCAGCTGTTCCTGGTGTACTACGGCCTGGCGCAGTTCGATGCCGTGCGCTCCAGCGCGCTGTGGCCGTACCTGCGCGATCCGTTCTGGTGCACGGTGCTGACCATGACCCTGCACACGGCGGCCTATATTGCCGAGATCCTGCGTGGTGCCCTGCAATCGATACCCAAGGGCGAGATCGAGGCCGCACGGGCCCTGGGCATGTCGCGGGGCAAAACGCTGTTCTACATCATGCTGCCGCGCGCTGCGCGCATCGGCCTGCCGGCGTACAGCAACGAAGTGATCCTGATGCTCAAGGCCAGTGCCCTGGCCAGTACCGTGACCCTGCTGGAACTGACCGGCATGGCCCGCACCATCATCGCGCGCACCTACCTGCCAGTGGAGATATTCTTCGCGGCCGGGGTGTTCTACCTGGCGATCTCGTTCTTGCTGGTGCAGGGCTTCAAGCTGCTGGAGCGCTGGCTGCGCGTGGATGCCAGCCAGGGCCGTTGATCGCTCACCGACTGCTTCGCGGGCACGCCCGCTCCCACAAGGTATAGCGCCATATTCAAGGCTGGCGCTGTACTTGTGGGAGCGGGCGTGCCCGCGAAGAGGCCCTTAAAACCTACACACATCTACCCATGGCCAACTACCTCCACAGCGACCAGCTAAGCACCCGCTTCCAGGCCCTCGACCAGTTCCTGATCGAGCACCAACAGCTGTGGAAACCGCGCCCCTTCACCACCCTGCAACTGGACTGGGAAACCACCCACCCCGAGCTCGCCGCCCACTTGCGCAAGTCCTCCCTGGCAGATGCAGAACACCCCGACGCTGCCGATTTGTTGCCGGCCCCGTTCCCGCAACTGGCCCGGCAAGCTGAACAGCTATCCGCCCTGGGCAACCTCCCGGCAACCGACCTGCGCCCCGCCGCCCACCGCTTGGACGTAGCGGTTCCCGGCCGCAAGTGGCAGCAGATCGAAGCCTTCGCCAGCCACCTGGCCTTCCGCAACCAGCCCCGCCACTGGCTGGACTGGTGCTCGGGCAAAGGCCACCTCGGCCGCCGCCTGCTGCAACCTGGCCAGCAGCTGACCTGCCTGGAATACGATCCCGAACTGGTCGCCGCTGGCCAAGCCCTGAGTGCGCACCATCACCTGCCAGCCGTACACGTACACCAGGACGTGATGGCCGGCGACAGCGCCCGTCACCTTGACGGTGCAAAAAGCGTGGTTGCCCTGCACGCCTGTGGCGACCTGCATGTACGCCTGTTGCAGCTGACCAGCCAGCTAGGCTGCCGGCAACTGGCCGTGGCGCCGTGCTGCTACAACCGGATCGCGCTGCAGCAGTACCAGGCGTTATCCACAGCCGCGCAAGCCTCCCGCCTGCAACTGTCGCTGGACGACCTTGCCCTGCCCCTGAGCGAAACCGTGACAGCCGGCGCCCGCGTGCGGCGCCAGCGCGACGCCTCCATGGCCCGCCGCCTCGGTTTCGACTTGCTGCAACGCCAGCAGCGGCAACATGACGAATACCTGCCCACACCTTCCCTGCCAGTGGCCTGGCTGGAGAAGCCCTTCGAGCACTACTGCCGTGACCTGGCGCAGCTCAAAAACCTGCCGCTAAGCGGCAACCCTGATTGGGTAGCGCTGGAAGCCGCAGGCTGGCAACGCCTGGCCGAGGTACGCAACCTGGAGCGGGTGCGTAACCTGTTCCGCCGGCCGTTGGAGCTGTGGCTGGTGCTCGATCGCGCCCTCTTCCTGAAAGAGCAGGGTTTCGACGTGCGGCTGGGGCTTTTCTGCGACTATCCACTGACCCCACGCAACCTGTTGATCCTTGCTGAACGCGACCGTTAGCCGCAGCACAACCTGTGGATAACTCTGTGAACAAGCTTGTGATTACCTGTTGGAGCCAAGCGCTATTTCAACCGCTTGGCTTATTCCGCCGCGCACCTGCAGCCCAGCAAAAACAGGCATTTGCGCAAAGACAAGCGGTGTAGCGATGCGGCATGGCTTTCGCTGAAGCTGCGAATGCCACTTGTGCATAAACATTTCTTGTGGTTAGCACAGGGAGCGTTTGCGGGGCCCTAGTGCGCCTTGTTCTTGGCGATCTCGATATCGTTCATCAGCGCCTTGGCCATGTCGCACAGGTAATCGGCAGCACCCAGGAATTTATGGTCGTCTTCCATATCGCCCTCACGGACCAAGTGCTTGATGTAGCCCATCAGGATGGAGACATGCTCATAGGCGGCATCGACCGGGATACCGGGCTCGACGCGGAGCAGATTGAGGGAGGGGTTGCCGGCGGGGAGGAAGGTTTCTACGCCTGCGGTGGTGATGGGGTCAGTAATTTCTTTCTTCATGGCAAAACCTTATTCGGGGAAAAGGGACTGCCAAAAATCTTTCTCACGGATTTCAGGTGGCAGCCGTACGCGGGGTGAGAAACCGGTCGAATAAGGAAGCCCGGCCAGACCGAAGTCTGCCCACGTACGGCCGCCATAAAGGGGTAGCGCATTATTCGAAGCAGGGTTCTCACACCCGGTCGCCTGAGCGACCCGGAAACGTTATCCGTGAGCCATTTTCCCGACAACAGCGATACTTCGGCGGCGCGCGTAGGATACGTCTGAAGCCTACAGATCCTGAAGCCTTCAGGTCCCAGGTTCAGAATTTTCGTACCTGCAGGCTAATCGATAAGTGTAGGAGCGGGTTCACCCGCGAAGAGGCCCTCCCAGGCAATCCCATGCTAAATCCACCCTCATCGGTGTATCATCCGCGCCCCAAATCATTAAAAAGTGAATCGCGCGCTGCCCAGCGGCCCTGCGATCTTCTGGCATTGCGCCAGATTCGACATTGGACCCACCCCATGCCACTAACCAAGCCCCTCGCCCTGCTCAGCTTCGCCCTGGCCCTGACGGCCTGCTCCCAACACCCAGCGTCGCACCCCAGCGACAACCTGGGCTGGAACCACCCCGGCATGCAGCTGGGCGGTGACAACGGCCTGCCCATGCGCACCGAAAGCCCCTGCCGCAAGCGCGGCTGCGACAACGACAAGCTGTTTTTCAACCCAGGTAAAAGCGAGCCAAGCGTCACCACCCTGCACCGCGGCTGGTAAGAAATTTCTTCTTTTAGGTCGGTGACTTAGCTCTTTTACGAACAATCGCAACGAAGTGGTTTACAGGCGCCAACCGATCGCTATAATGACGCCCCATTGCCGGTATAGCTCAGATGGTAGAGCAACTGACTTGTAATCAGTAGGTCCCGGGTTCGATTCCTGGTGCCGGCACCATACGCTGTACTCAAAAGGCTCACCGCAAGGTGGGCCTTTTTTGTTGTGCGCCAGGCATGGCGCGTTGCGCGTAAGCGCAACCTGCTTGGCTGTGGTGGCCAAGCGGGTGACTTGGAGGTGAAAGTCCTCTACACACCCGGCAAGGGGAAGTGTTAGCCGGAGGCAAGGGTGTCGCGGGCGACTGCGAATCTGAAGGAAGCCCGAGGCAAAATGCTGGCCTGACGAACAGGAAGCGGATCAGGCGGCACAGCGGGGTTAGGCGGCAACAATCGCCAAAGCCCAATACTTGCACGGAACGCTGTGACGTAAATCCGACAGGCATAAGCAGGAAGGTCACGCGAATTACCCTGGGAGATCTGTACGTTTGCCATTGTGCTACCGCGCGTCGAAAGGCGACGGGATGAGCGTGCAGAAGTCAGCCGAAGCCGTAGTAAGTGGCGGATAACCGCGCCACCAAGGGCCGAACAGGTTATGCCGCTAGTAGGCGTCACTGTCTCGTTGGTAGCCGTAATGCAGAAATTTCCCACAGCGGAAACTGTCATCCCGAATCCCGGCCAGAAGCCGAGGGTGATGCCTGACAGTGCAAAGGTGCCGGCGGCGTCAGCGACGTGGACGAACGCGGAGCCGGACACGCTGATGGAGCGGGTGCTTGCACCGGCCAACCTCAGACGTGCGTATCAACGCGTGGTCAGCAACAAGGGAGCGCCGGGTGCCGATGGCATGACGGTCGCTGACTTGGCGGGCTACATGAAACAGTATTGGCCAACCCTCAAGGCCAGGCTACTGGCCGGTGAATACCATCCACAAGCAGTGCGAGCGGTTGAAATTCCCAAGCCGCAGGGCGGCACACGGCAACTGGGAATCCCCAGCGTCGTGGATCGCTTGATCCAGCAAGCCTTGCAGCAACAGCTCACGCTCATCTTCGACCCACTGTTCTCGGACTACAGTTATGGCTTCCGTCCGGGCAGAAGCACACATCAAGCTGTCGAGATGGCCCGTGCCCATGTGGCATCGGGACATCGGTGGTGCGTGGAAATCGATCTGGAAAAGTTCTTCGATCGAGTCAACCACGACATCCTCATGGCCTGTATCGAGTGCCGGGTCAAAGATAAGTGCGTACTTAGGCTTATCCGTCGCTACCTTGAAGCGGGAGTCATGTCAGGTGGTGTCGTTAGCCCACGGCAGGAAGGGACGCCGCAAGGCGGCCCGCTCTCGCCGCTGCTGTCGAATATCCTGCTCGATGAATTTGACCGCGAACTGGAGCGGCGGGGCCATCGCTTCGTGCGCTATGCCGATGACGCGAACATTTATGTGCGCAGTCCTCGGGCTGGCGAGCGAGTACTGGTCAGTGTCGAGCGCTTCCTGAACCAACGTTTGAAACTGACGGTGAATCAGAAGAAGAGTCGAGTCGCGAGAGCCTGGAAGTGTGACTACTTGGGCTATGGGATGAGCTGGCATCAGCAGCCAAGGCTGCGGGTGGCAACGATGAGCCTGGGTCGCCTGCGCGACCGGCTCGCAGAGCTGCTACGCGGTGCACGGGGTCGCAAGATGGCAAATACCATCGAGCGGATAAACCCTGTATTACGAGGCTGGGCGGGTTACTTCAAGCTCAGCCAGAGCAAACGGCCACTTGAGGAACTGGATGGCTGGCTCAGGCACAAACTCCGCTGTGCCATCTGGCGCCAATGGAAGCAGCCCTCTACGAGGGTGCGCAACCTGATGCGCCTGGGTCTAAGTGAAGAGCGTGCCTGCAAATCAGCCTCTAATGGTCGAGGCCCATGGTGGAACTCGGGAGCATCTCATATGAATCAGGCGCTGCCGAAGAAGCTATGGGATCGACTCGGACTGGTCTCGATACTGGATACGATCAACCGGCTTAGCCGCATAGCCTGAACCGCCGTGTACGGAACCGTACGCACGGTGGTGTGAGAGGACGGCGGGTGTGAACCCGCCTCCTACTCGATTCCAGCCCACGCCCCAGAGCCCCGCTCAACTCGCTTGATGCAGGAGCAACTGTCTTTCTCAAAATTTGAAAAGCCTGCGCGATTCATTGTGGGAGCGGGCTTGCCCGCGAAGCAGGCGACGCGGCGTCTGGCACCGGTTCCGCCGGTGTTCGCGGGCCGCTCCTTCGGGCGGTGCCGAGCCGCAGATATGTGCCCACCACCCACCAATGTAGGACCCTTGCCTCGCGATGGGCTGCGCAGCATCCCCAGCAATCTCAAGTGGCGCATTGTCTGAGCATCAAGAAAAGTCCCCACACACAAACGCTTTGACTTGCCCATCGAGCCCACCTAAGATTTTATCGTAAATTTTAGATATCCCTGGTGAGGCAAGCCCATGCCGCTTCAATTCCACGAAAGCCCCTTCCACGCCATCCACGATGCAGAAACGGCCAGCAAAATGGCCTTGAAAATGGACCTTTCCATCTTCATCACCGACTGCATCAAAAAAATGGGCCTCAAACAACACGAGGCGGCCGCCAGGCTGAACGTAACCCAGTCCCGGGTATCGGAGTTGGCGAATGGCAAAATCGAGAAATTCACCCTGGACGCCATGATGGACATGCTCGACAAGCTTGGCTTTCGCACCAGCCTGAACCTTCCCACAGACGATGGCAGTTCACCTCCCCAGATCGTGATCACTCAAGCGCCGGGCGGCTAAATCCTGTACCCCATCTTGCGCAACTCGTGCTTGAGCTCCTTCATTCGCTCTTGGGCGACCTGCATCGCGTGCCGGTCGGACCTGTTGGTCGTTTTTACGAACGAATACAGCACAACGACCATGTCCGCGAACTTGGCCACATACACGCATCGGAATGCCGGGCTGCCGTTTATGATGAGCTCGATCGCCCCCGCTCCTACTGATTCCGTCAATGACTTGAACGGCCGAACAGGGTCCTGGCCATACTGAATGCGCCGCAGGTCCTTGCCGAAATCGTCCTGAACGTCCTTGGGCAGTTCTTTGTACTCACGCTCCGCGGCTGCACTTACAAAGGCAAATTTTTTCAATGGTCTACACACGGCGAGATAGTGAGTTTGGGGGGCGGCATCGTTGCCAGAGGGTGGGGAATTTAGCGCAGTCGCTTGCAGTTGGTGGGAATAGAAATGTTGCACGGTTTAAGCTTGAAATATCGTGTTGCGTCCTACCTGCTGAAACGAGTTCGATCTCTAACTCGGCAACTTGAGGTGGCCTGAATGTGGCGTTCGTACAGGATGCCAAACTGTGAAAACGATTTCCGCGAACCGGGTGAATGCGGCATACGGGGCGATGGACTACGACACCTAAGTGGATATCTGCGGCCACGGGTTCCGAGCCATGGCGTGCAGTGCGCTGGTCGAGGCCGGGCTGTGGTCGGAGACGGCTATCGAACGGCAGATGAGCCACAAGGAACGCAACAACGTGCGGGCCTACACACACAAGGCCGAGTTCCTCGAAGAGCGCCGGATGATCATGACCTGGTGGCGCCGGTTTCTGGGGGCGAACCGCGAGGACCATGTGACGCCGCATGAGTTTGCCAAGCAGACAGGCGAGAACGTCACGAGTAAAACTCTAAATCCCCAACCTTCACGCACTATAATGAGAGACGCAAAGATTTCTTGTTATCTTAAACGGACGGCTATATATAAAACGATAGCTTTAGAGATATTTCGATTAACCACTACAAATAAATCATATATTTTTCAATGACATATCGATATTCGACTCCTGGTGCCGCACCATACGCAGTACTCAAAAGGCTCACCGCAAGGTGGGCCTTTTTTGTTGTGCGCCAGGCATGGCGCGTTGCGCGTAAGCGCAACCTGCTTGGCTGTGGTGGCCAAGCGGGTGACTTGGAGGTGAAAGTCCTCTACACACCCGGCAAGGGGAAGTGTTAGCCGGAGGCAAGGGTGTCGCGGGCGACTGCGAATCTGAAGGAAGCCCGAGGCAAAATGCTGGCCTGACGAACAGGAAGCGGATCAGGCGGCACAGCGGGGTTAGGCGGCAACAATCGCCAAAGCCCAATACTTGCACGGAACGCTGTGACGTAAATCCGACAGGCATAAGCAGGAAGGTCACGCGAATTACCCTGGGAGATCTGTACGTTTGCCATTGTGCTACCGCGCGTCGAAAGGCGACGGGATGAGCGTGCAGAAGTCAGCCGAAGCCGTAGTAAGTGGCGGATAACCGCGCCACCAAGGGCCGAACAGGTTATGCCGCTAGTAGGCGTCACTGTCTCGTTGGTAGCCGTAATGCAGAAATTTCCCACAGCGGAAACTGTCATCCCGAATCCCGGCCAGAAGCCGAGGGTGATGCCTGACAGTGCAAAGGTGCCGGCGGCGTCAGCGACGTGGACGAACGCGGAGCCGGACACGCTGATGGAGCGGGTGCTTGCACCGGCCAACCTCAGACGTGCGTATCAACGCGTGGTCAGCAACAAGGGAGCGCCGGGTGCCGATGGCATGACGGTCGCTGACTTGGCGGGCTACATGAAACAGTATTGGCCAACCCTCAAGGCCAGGCTACTGGCCGGTGAATACCATCCACAAGCAGTGCGAGCGGTTGAAATTCCCAAGCCGCAGGGCGGCACACGGCAACTGGGAATCCCCAGCGTCGTGGATCGCTTGATCCAGCAAGCCTTGCAGCAACAGCTCACGCTCATCTTCGACCCACTGTTCTCGGACTACAGTTATGGCTTCCGTCCGGGCAGAAGCACACATCAAGCTGTCGAGATGGCCCGTGCCCATGTGGCATCGGGACATCGGTGGTGCGTGGAAATCGATCTGGAAAAGTTCTTCGATCGAGTCAACCACGACATCCTCATGGCCTGTATCGAGTGCCGGGTCAAAGATAAGTGCGTACTTAGGCTTATCCGTCGCTACCTTGAAGCGGGAGTCATGTCAGGTGGTGTCGTTAGCCCACGGCAGGAAGGGACGCCGCAAGGCGGCCCGCTCTCGCCGCTGCTGTCGAATATCCTGCTCGATGAATTTGACCGCGAACTGGAGCGGCGGGGCCATCGCTTCGTGCGCTATGCCGATGACGCGAACATTTATGTGCGCAGTCCTCGGGCTGGCGAGCGAGTACTGGTCAGTGTCGAGCGCTTCCTGAACCAACGTTTGAAACTGACGGTGAATCAGAAGAAGAGTCGAGTCGCGAGAGCCTGGAAGTGTGACTACTTGGGCTATGGGATGAGCTGGCATCAGCAGCCAAGGCTGCGGGTGGCAACGATGAGCCTGGGTCGCCTGCGCGACCGGCTCGCAGAGCTGCTACGCGGTGCACGGGGTCGCAAGATGGCAAATACCATCGAGCGGATAAACCCTGTATTACGAGGCTGGGCGGGTTACTTCAAGCTCAGCCAGAGCAAACGGCCACTTGAGGAACTGGATGGCTGGCTCAGGCACAAACTCCGCTGTGCCATCTGGCGCCAATGGAAGCAGCCCTCTACGAGGGTGCGCAACCTGATGCGCCTGGGTCTAAGTGAAGAGCGTGCCTGCAAATCAGCCTCTAATGGTCGAGGCCCATGGTGGAACTCGGGAGCATCTCATATGAATCAGGCGCTGCCGAAGAAGCTATGGGATCGACTCGGACTGGTCTCGATACTGGATACGATCAACCGGCTTAGCCGCATAGCCTGAACCGCCGTGTACGGAACCGTACGCACGGTGGTGTGAGAGGACGGCGGGTGTGAACCCGCCTCCTACTCGATTCCAGCCCACGCCCCAGAGCCCTGCTCAACTCCCTTGATGCAGGGGCAACTGTCTTTCTCAAAATTTGAAAAGCCTGTGCGATTCATTGTGGGAGCGGGCTTGCCCGCGAAGCAGGCGACGCGGTGTCTGGCACCGGCTGCGCCGGTGTTCGCGGGCACGCCCGCTCCCACAGGAACCGTGTAATCGTCTAGTCCTGCATTTTGGCTGTTGATCTACGCCCTCTTCGGCTGAGGCAGCACCAGATCCAGCCAAGGCTCGCCATTCCTGAGCATGGCCTTGAGTCGCACCAGGAAGATCCGCATGCAGGCCACGATAGCGACCTTGGCAAGCCGGGCTTCAAGCCGCCCCCCCTGAAATAGAGCGTTTGCCTACGGATTTTCCGCTGTCGTGGTTGAAGCTCTCATAGAACGATACATAACTGCTTGATTTAGCAGGGCCCTTGTGGGAGCGGGCGCGCCCGCGAACACCGGCGTAGCCGGTGCCAGCCACCGCGTTGGATTCTTCGCGGGCACGCCCGCTCCCACACCGACCGCGTCGCGCTTACGAATTGAGTTCTCTGCGCGACAGCGCAACTCGTAGGGCTGCGACGCAAGGCCGCCCCTGCATGTCAGAAGGCAGTGCTTACCGTCAGCGACAGGTTGCGCGGGTCACCGTAGATGCCGCCGGCATAGAACCCGTACTGGGTGTAGTAGTGCTTGTCGAACAGGTTGTTGGCGTTAAGGGTAACGCTGGTGGCATCGGTTACCTGGTACTTGGCCATGGCGTTCCAGATGGCATACCCCGACCAGTTCACATCGGTTGCACCGTTGCTCACGCCGTTGACCGGCTGGCCTGCAGGGCTGGAAATAGCGCGGATGTTGCTCTGCGCTGTTACACCGGCACCTACGGTCAGGCGGTCGAGCGGACCGCTCAGGCGGTAGGTGGTGGAGGCCTTGAACAGGTGCGACGGGTCGCTGCGGCCGTCGCTGTCGACACGGCGGAAGTGCAGGTAGGTATAGCCAGCGTACACGTTCCATTCAGGCGTCAACGCGCCTGCCACTTCCAGGTCGATACCGTCGGTTTCCACACCCGAGCCGGCCTTGTAGGCGCTGGCACCGGTCGGGGTGGTCAGGTCGCCATCGAGCACGGCTTTGTTTTCCTGCTTGGTGCGGAAGTACGCTGCCGAGGCGTTCAGGCGGCCGTCGAACCATTCACCCTTGATACCCGTTTCATAGCTTTGCCCACGAATCGGCTCGACTTTGCTGCCGCTCACGGTTTCCGATGTTTGCGGGGTGAAGATGTCGGTGTAGCTGGCGTACAGCGAGTAGGTGTCGTTGAGGTCGTACACCGCGCCCAGGTATGGGGTGACGATGCCGTTCTCTTCCTGGCTGCTGCGCTCGCCGGCCACGCTACGGGTCACCGACGCGTAGTTGCTGGTGCGCACGCCGACAATCACCGACAGCGGGTCGGTAATGCTCAGGCGGGTAGCGGCGTACATGCCCTGCAAGCGCGTGGTGGTCTTGCTGTGCAGGCCGGTGCGCGAGGCGATGAGGCCGTAGTCGTCATCCACGCCGTTGTGCCAATCGGTGACCGGGAAACCGTTGTTGGCGCGGAACTGGCAACCCAACGCCGGTGCACTGGCCATGCCGTCGCCCACCATGGTGCAGGTGTACTGCGGCGACCAACCCACGGTGCGGCTGTCGTTATAGCCCACCATGGCCTGGTGGGTGCGGCCGAACAGCTGGAATGGGCCAGACAGGTCGATCTGCGCCGACTGCTGGGTAGTGTCGGTGGAGCTGTGCAGGCCGTTCAGTACGGCGCCGCTGCCATCCTGGTCCCAGTAGCCGCCATAGGTGCCGCGCCCTGCCGAGTTCACCTTGGCCAAGCCGCGGTGGTTGAGGGCTTCGGTGGTGGCCTGGGAGGCCTTCAGGTCCAGCGTCCAGTCGTTGTCGAAGCGGTGCTGCAGCGAGCCGAAAGCGGTGCGGGTGGTGTACTCGCCAAAGCTCCAGCTGGGCACCACGTTGGTGCTGCGTGGCAGGTCGGTCTTGCTGCCGTCGCGGTACCACAGCGGAATGTTCGCGCCCCAGCCGCCACCCACCACCTTGTTGTACTCGTACTGGTAGCCGGCACCGAGGGTGGTGGCGTCGTCCAGGTCAAATTCGAAATTGGCCAGCGCCGCGCGGGAGCGGTCGGACTGGTTGTCGCGGAACGAGTTGGCGTCCTGCTGGGTCATCACAAAACGCGAGCGCAGGCGCCCGTCCTCGGACAGCGGCAGGTTGAGGTCGGCACCCAGGCGGCGTTTGTCCCAGCTGCCGTAGGTGGCGTAGACGCTACCGCCAAAGGTCTTGGTCGGCGCCTTGCGGATCAGGTTGACGGTGGCCGAAGGGTCACCGGTGCCGCCAAGCAGGCCGTTGGCCCCGCGCACGATGTCGATGCGCTCGTACAGGTCCATGTTCAGGGCATTGCCGCTGCCGCTGAAGTCAGAACCGCCTTGGGTCTGCAGACCATCGACCTTCCAGTTGCTGATCGAATAGCCACGGGCGCGGTAATCGGTACGCCCGCCCACTTCGGACTTGTTGGCCGTTACCCCTGGGGTGGTTTCCAGGGCCTGCTCGATAGTGTGGATGCCACGGTCTTCCATCTGCTGGCGGGTGATGGTGGTGACTGACTGCGGGGTCTGCCGGGGCGTCAGGTTCAGGCCGGTGGAGCTGCGTGTGCTCTCGACGGTGTAGCCCAGCTGGCCTGCAGCGTCGGCGGGCAGCAGCGCGCTGTCTTCGATTTGCGTGGCGTCCAGCTCCAGGGGTTGGCTGTCGGCGGCCATGGCACCACCACTGATAGCCACGGCAATGCAGAACGCCAGTGGCTTGAGGCGGTTGCCGTTTGCAAGGGTGGGGATGAGCGCGTTCGGAATGCTGTAGGGATTCATTTGGGAAGGCTTCGTATTTGCAGATGATTTTTTGTTAGGATTCTAGGGATCGGCCCTCCCGGCGCCAGACCCGACATGTACGGGGATGTAATTGAATGTAATGAGCGCCCCAGGGCCTCACCCGACAGGTGTTTTCCACATGAGCACGACCCTGCTGGTCGTCGACGATGACGACGAGATCCGCGAACTTCTTTGTGATTACCTGGCCGACGCCGGTTACAACGTGCTGGAGGCGGCCGACGGCGAGCAGATGCGCGCGCAAATGGCCAGGCACACGGTGGATCTGGTGGTACTCGACTTGATGCTGCCGGGCGAAGACGGGCTCAGCCTTTGTCGCCAATTGCAGGCCACGCCCGGGCTGGCGGTGATCATGTTGTCGGCCAAAGGCAGCACGCTGGACCGCATCATCGGCCTGGAGGTGGGTGCCGACGATTACCTGGCCAAGCCTTTCGAGCCACGCGAGCTGATTGCCCGGATCAAGGCGGTGCTGCGTCGCCCGCAACGCCTGGAAACCCAGGCGCAGGGCACTGCAGGGGCCGACGCACAACTGTTCGCCGGCTTCCGCCTGGAGCACGTCAAGCGCCTGCTCACGCGCCCCGATGGCCAGACCCTGCCCCTGCCACGCTCCGACTACCGGGTGCTGCGCGAGTTGCTGGAGGCTAACAACCGCGTGGTCTCCCGCGACCAGCTGACGCGCAGCGCATTTGGCCGCGACCACATGCCTGATGACCGCTCGGTGGACATGTGCGTCAGCCGCCTGCGCCAGCACCTGCGGCGCGCACCGGACGGGGCCGCGCAGATCCTCACCATCCGCAACGAAGGCTACTTGCTCACCATGGGCCAGCACCAGGCCGATGCCTGAGGTGCGCTGGCTTCGCCGGCTGTGGCCGCGCACCCTGTTCGGCCAGCTATTGCTGATCATGGTCAGCGGTACGCTGGTGGTGCAGCTGATGTCGAGCAGCATCTGGTTCGATGTGCGCTTCGCCCAGGTGTTCGAAGCCCCCGTGCGGCTGATCGCCGCGCGCAGTGCGCCCCTGATCGCCCGGGCCGACTGCCACGATGCCGCGCTGCCAGTGCCGGCTCATTACCAGGTGCGCTGTGCCGAGCACCTGCCCGAGCCAACGCATGATCAGCGCCGTGAGCGCCGGCGGGTCGAATTGCTGCTGCGCCAGGCCCTCAAGTACGAGCTGGGGCATGCTCAGGCGGTACGCCTGATGAATGTGCAACTGACCGACGCGTCGGGCCAACCGATAGTCTGGCGCAGCCTGTTCGGTTTGCGCACGGCCCAGGCCCATATGCAGTTTGCGGTGCCATTGGCCGATGGGCACTGGCTTATCATCGAGGGCCAGGAGCTGCAGGGCTGGAGCGGCGAGTCGGCCTGGGTGCTGATCAGCGATTACCTATTGCGGGTGTATGCACTGCGCATTGTCGCGGTGCTGCTGGTCTGCCTGATTGCCGTGCGCCTGTGCCTGCGCCCGTTGCAGCGCCTGGCCGATGCTGCGCGCGGCCTGGGCACCAATCTTGAGCAGCCGCCACTGGTGCTGGATGGCCCGCAGGAGGTACGCCAGGCTGCCCAGGCGTTCAACGCCATGCAGCAGCGCCTGATTGCCATGGTCAACGACAAGGCCTACTTCCTCGCCGCTGTGTCCCATGACCTGCGCACCCCGTTGACCCGCATGCGCCTGCGCCTGGAGCGCTTGCCGGACGATGAACACCACCAGCGCCTGCGGCAGAACATCAGGCAGATGGACGACATGATCGGCCAGGTGCTCGACTACCTGCGCGCCGGGGAACAGCAGAACTTGCAGCAGGTGGACCTGGACCGACTGGTGGCACGCCTGTGCGCCGACCTGGCAACCGAAAAAGAGCCATTGCCGGTGCATGGCCAGGCAGGCGGCGTGCATGTGGATGCGTTGCTGTTGCAGCGTTGCCTGCAGAACCTGCTGGTCAATGCACTGCGTTATGCCAAGGAGGTTTCGGTCACACTGGAACGGGCGAACAGCGGGGTGCTGATCCATATCGACGACCGTGGCCCGGGGATTGCGCCGGGGCTGCTGGCGACCATTACCGACCCGTTCGTACGCGGCGAAGGGTCGCGCAACCAGTCCTCCGGGGGATACGGGTTGGGGTTGAGCATTGCGCAACGCATCGCTGGCAGCCATGGCGGTGAGCTGCTGCTGATGAACCGCGAAGGGGGTGGATTGCGGGTTAGCGTGGTGCTACCGGGTTGAGCCGAATCCCGAGGGGGCGTGGCAGCTCGTTTTTTGGGGTTGGGGCGCAGATCGCCGGGGCCGCGGTGCGGCCCTTTCGCGACACAAGGCCGTTCCCACAAGGGGCCCGGTTCGGGGCATGCCTGTAGGAGCGGCCTTGCGTCGCGATGGGCTGCAAAGCAGCCCCCAGCACCCTCAGCTCAGCATCAGAAGATGCTGATCGGGTACTCGACGAATACGCGTACTTCGTTGCCATCGTCGTTGTAGCCGTTCTGCTGTACGGCGTTGTTGGTACGCACGAACGAGCTACGCAGCTTGATGGACAGGTCTTTGGCCGGGCCGTCCTGCACCACGTAACGGACCTGGTTGAAGATCTCGCGTTCCTTGCCTTCGCCGAAGCCCTGCGGGTTGGCGTTGTTGCGGGTGTTGATGTTGTCACCCACTACGTAGGCCAGCTTGTAGGTCAGGCCAGGGATGCCGTAGGCACCGAAGTCCAGACCGTAGCCCAACTGCCAGGAACGCTCGTCCTCGGCGTTGAAGTCGGACCAGTACGAGTTGGCCAGGTAGATGGTCGAACCACCGTCACCCACGCCGCCCTGGTTCTGATACCAGCCGTAGTTGTAGCCGGTGCTGCCAGTGCTGCGCTGGTGGGCGAGGGTGAACGAGTGCGCACCATACGCGTAGGTGGCCGCCAGGCTCCAGATGGTGTTGGAGTCGCCGTTCAGGCCGGCGGCCTTGACGTACTTGTTGTTGATGTCCGACTTGTAGCCGTTGAAGTCCAGGGTCAGGGACTGGTCGCTGGCGATCGGGAAGACGTAGTTCAAGCCCAGGTAGTGCTTGCGCATCACGTCTTCGTTGTCTGCGGTGTACAGCGAGCCGGTGAAGTTGTCGCTGAACTTGTAGCTACCACCCAGCACGTTGATCGACTTCAGGCCACCACCATCACGACGCTCGGCGCTTTTGCGCGCTTCCTGGGTGAAGCGGCCGGCGTTCAGTTCCAGGCCCTTGATTTCCTTGGAGGTGATCAGGGTGCCGGTGAAGCTTTCTGGCAGCAGACGTGCGTCGTCGTACTGCAGCACTGGCAGTGCTGGCATCTGGTCACCGTACTTGAGCACGGTATTGGAAATGCGGAACTTCACGGCTGCGCCACCACGCGCCAGGTTGTGCGGCGAGCTGGCGTTGCCGTCGGCGTTGGTGGTTTCGTGCGGCTTGAAGAAGTCGACACCCGCGCCACCGTTATGGCCTTTGCCGCCATCGAGGCGCAGGGCATACAGACCGAATGCGTCGACGCCGACACCGACAGTGCCTTGGGTGAAACCGGAGGAGAAGTTGCCGATGACTGCCTGGCCCCATTCGATCTGGTCGTCGGTGCCGTGCTTCTTGTCACGGTTGATGTAAGCGTTGCGCAGAAGGACGTTGGCGTGGCTGTCCTCGATGAAGCCCTTGCTCTCGGCCTGATCATTGGCCTGTGCCTGGGTCGCGGCGATCATCGCCAGGGCGACCAGGCTGATCCTGGTTTTCAACATGTTATTTTCCTTATCGCTTAATCAAAAACGCGCTGCAATACAACGCCAGGAACCAACGCCCCTTACGTAGGTTCGACGCTATGCGGATCCAGACTTGAAGGCCGGCCTGCAATTGCACGGGCGGCCTCTGGCAGCAGCATGGCCAACGGAAGTGGCCAGCAGGCGTTGGGCCGAATCCTAGCCGTGTGCGATTACAAATGTCAAAAAGTCGTGAAATGCAGGTTGATATAACCAAGATCATCCCGTGATACGAGGCATTTCAATGCATGTCGGCGCTATAGGAGGGGATTTTATCTTTTTGTCAGAAACGGCATCTTGACTGCCCCGACAATTTACCGGGTGCGTGTGGGGAGGGGCGTGTGGCAGGTACCGGCCTCTTCGCGGCTATCGCCGCCAAGAGGTCGGCACAGCTGTAGTCGATTAGTGCCACACCGCCATTAGCGCCTGCATTTCAGCATCGCTGAGCAAACCTTGCGGGTAGCGTCCGGCAAGCAGACGTCGTGGGTCGGTCGTCCTGACCCTGATGCTTCCATGGTGTTTCAACCACGCCGCGACCCGCTTGAGCGATGGGTGACCAACTGCCGATGGGCGCAAAGCCGACTCACTTGCTGCGTTCATGTCTACACGTACTCCCTAACCCGTGAGCGGCTAATCTACGTAGGTAATGTTACAGCTCGGATAACCTGGCAGACCCAAGCTATCTCCTTGAAAAACAATACAAAGCCTATGCCAAACCAGCCGCCGGGCGTCGCCCGAAAAAAAAAGGCCCGTCTACTGACGGGCCTCATTGTCACCGGGCTGGCACTCAGCGCGTCACCGGTGCCGGCTGCTGCTGGGTCAGGCAGTGGATGTTGCCACCGCCCAACAGCAGCTCGCGCCCGGGAATCATCACCACTTCGTGGTCGGGGAATATCCGCGCAAGGATCGCTCTGGCTTCGGCATCTGCCGGGTCATCGAAGCTTGGCGCAATAATGCCGCCGTTGACGATCAGGAAGTTCACGTAGGAGCCGGCCAGGCGCACCGATGGGTCACGCTCCTGACTGCCGGCAACGTGGTCGACACCGGCACATTCTTCAGCCGTGGCGTACAGCGGCCCAGGAATGGGCATTTTGTGCACGATTAGTGCTCGGCCCTTGGCGTCACGGGTGTTCTGCAACACCTCCATGGCGGCATGGCAACGGGCGTAATTGGGGTCGTTGGAATCATCGGTCCAGGCCAGTAACACTTCGCCCGGGCGCACGTAACAGCAGAAATTGTCGACGTGGCCGTCGGTTTCATCGTTGTACAGGCCATCGGGCAACCACACCACGGTATCCACCGCCAGGTGGTCGCGCAGCACCGCTTCGATCTGCTCGCGGGTCAGGTGCGGGTTGCGGTTGCGGTTGAGCAGGCATTCCTCGGTGGTGATCAGCGTGCCTTCACCGTCCACGTGGATCGAACCGCCCTCGAGCACGAAGCCTTCGGTGTGGTAGCGCTGGCAGCGCTCCATTTCCAGCACTTTGGCCGCCAGCTCCTCGTCGCGGTTCCATGGCGCATACAGGCCACCATCGAAGCCGCCCCAGGCGTTGAAGCCCCAGTCCACACCGCGCACTTCGCCTTGGTCGTTGATGACGAAGGTCGGGCCGGTGTCACGCACCCAGGCGTCGTCGTTGCTGATTTCGACCACCCGAATGTTCGGCTGGTCGAGCTGGCGACGCGCGTTCTCGTACTGGCCAGCGGAAACCGCCACGGTAACCGGCTCAAAACGGGCAATGGCCTTGGCCAGGGCTACATGGGCTGCCTGCGCCGGTTTGCCGCCCAGCCGCCAGTTGTCCGAACGCTCCGGCCAAACCATCCATACCTGGGTTTGCGGGGCCCACTCGGCGGGCATGTGGAAACCATCGGCACGTGGCGTGGAGTTGAGGGTTTTCATGGTTGACCTCTGTGATGGCCCTGGGCCGGATTGCAGTGAGACGTTGATCTATTTATAACCGATACATATCGATATTTAAAGCCTGATACGTCGAATTTTCAGGAAAGACGCCATCCAAATATCGATAGAAATCGAATTTAATACGGGTTCAACCGCTAGCACCCGTCGCTTGGCCGCCTACCCTGGCCATATCGTACGCATCCTGTCACTGCTGCATGCGGAAATTTCCAGGAAGGGCGACTAGGGTCAATAGTTAACGAACGGCAAGCGAATCGCCATGAACATCATCCCGACTGAAATCCCCGATGTACTGATCATCGAGCCCACGGTTTACGGTGACAGCCGTGGCTTTTTCTTCGAAGCGTTCAACGCCCGCGAGTTCGCAAGGCAGACCGGGGTGAATGTCGAATTCGTCCAGGATAACCACTCGCGCTCGGTCAAGGGCGTGCTCCGCGGGCTGCATTTTCAGGTAGAGAATACCCAGGGCAAGCTGGTGCGCGTGGTTCAGGGCGAAATCCGCGATGTCGCCGTGGATGTGCGCAAAAGCTCGCCAACCTTCGGCCAGTGGGTCGCGGTGGATCTGTCCGCAGCCAACCATCGCCAGTTGTGGATACCCGCAGGCTTCGCCCACGGCTTTGCGGTGCTGAGCGAGTCGGCCGAGTTCCTCTACAAGACCACCGATTACTACAACCCCGGCGCCGACCGCTGCATCCGCTGGGACGATCCGCACCTGGCCATCGACTGGGGGCTGCAGCAACCACCGCTGCTGTCAGACAAGGACAAGCTTGGCCGGGCATGGGCAGAGGCGGAACTGCTGCCGTAACTAGCGCATAATTGCGCCAGACCTTTCTGGCGCATTTACGTGATGATTGCTAAACCCACGCCCCCACGCCGTCCCCGCTGGCGCAGCCTGGCCTTGCTGGCCCTGTGCCTGGCGCCGTTACTGTGGCCCTTGCACCACCTGGCCGAACGTTACTACCAGCAGGAATTGGCCTCGCAGAACCGCCAGACCCTGGACCTGTACGTGGCCAACCTGCTCGGCACCCTGCACCGCTATGAAACCTTGCCGCAGATCCTCGGCGACCTGCCGGCACTGCGCAGCGTACTGGCCGACCCCTTCCGCCTGGAGGCGGTGACCAACGCCAACCGCCTGCTCAAGGGCATTGTGCAGCAGACCGGCGCCGAGGTGATGTACCTGATGGACGTCAGCGGCAACACCCTGGCGGCCTCCAACTGGGACAAGCACGACAGCTTCGTGGGCCGCAACTTCGCCTTCCGCCCGTACTTCAACGAAGCCATGGCGGGCCACCTGGGCCGCTTCTTCGGCCAGGGCACAACGTCGGCCAAACGCGGCTACTTCTTTGCCGCCGCCGTACGTGATCGCGAGCGCATCGTGGGCGTGCTGGTGGTCAAGGTCGACCTCGACCACACCGAAACCCTGTGGGGCCGCACGCCGGAGCAGCTGTTGCTGACCGATCACAATGGCGTGGTCATCCTCACTTCGCGGCCCGATTGGCGCTTCCGTGCCACCCGCGCACTGAGCGATGCCGAGCGCCAGGCCATCATCGCCATCCAGCCCTACCCTACCCAGGCACCGCAACCGCTGGTGCTCGCCCCGGATGCCTGGATCACCCAGACCCGCGACATCAAGGAGACCGGCTGGCAAGTCAGCATCCTTGCCCCGCGCATGCTGGTAGACCGTTCGGTGCAAACGGTAATGGCCATTGGCGCCGGCACCCTGCTGGTAGCAATGCTGCTGGCCGGGCTGGTGATGCAACGGCGCCGCCACTACATCGACCGCATCGACTTCGAAGCCCGCGCCCGTCAGGAGCTGGAAAAGCGCGTAGCCGAACGCACCGCCGACCTCGAGGGCCTCAACACCCGCCTCAAGCGCGCCGTACTGGAGCGCGAAAATGCCCAGCAAGAGGCGGTGCGCGCCCAGGACGAGCTGGTGCAGGCCGGCAAGCTGTCGGTGCTTGGCACCATGTCGGCCAGTATCAGCCACGAACTCAACCAGCCGCTGGCGGCGATTCGCAGCTACGCAGAAAATGCCGAGATCCTGCTCGACCACCAACGCACCGAGGACGCCCGCGGCAACCTCAAGCTGATTGGCGAGCTGACCGGGCGCATGGCGTCGATCATCGCCCACTTGCGGGCCTTCGCCCGCCGTGACCGGCACGCCCCGGAAAGCGTGGCCCTGCAGCCAGCCCTGGACGATGCCCTGGCGCTGCTGGCCAAGCGCCGCCGGGCAATGGCCGTGGAGCTGATCCGCGACCTGCCGGAAGCCACCTTGTGGGTACAGGCCGGTGAAACCCGCCTGCGCCAGGTGCTGGGCAACCTGTTGGCCAATGCCCTGGATGCCCTGACCGAAAAAGCCAACCCGCGCCGCCTGTGGCTAAGTGCCGAACAGCGTGATGACTGCGTCTACCTGTACATCCGCGACAATGGCCCCGGCTTCAGCCGCCAGGCCCTGGAGCATGCCAAGGAGCCGTTCTTCACCACCAAGACCCGCACCCAGGGCCTGGGCCTGGGGTTGGCCATCTGCGAAAGCCTGATGCGCGCCCTGGGGGGTGAACTGCTGCTGGCCAACCACCCGGAAGGTGGTGCTCTGCTGACCCTGCAGCTACGCAAGGCTGCGCCTGGCGCAACCTTGCCCAATTCGGAGGACCCCTCGGCATGACCCCCGAGACACAGATCGACAGCCAAGCCCAGGTCATCCTGGTCGACGATGACCCGCACCTGCGCCAGGCCCTGAGCCAGACCTTGGACCTGGCCGGGCTGAAAGTGGTCGCGCTGGGCGATGCCCAAGGCCTGGCTGAGCGTATCGAGAGCGACTGGCCCGGCGTGGTGGTCAGCGACATCCGCATGCCCGGCATCGATGGCCTGCAGCTGCTGGAGCAACTGCACGGCCGCGACAGCGAACTGCCCGTGCTGCTGATTACCGGCCACGGGGATGTGCCCCTGGCGGTACAGGCAATGCGCGCCGGTGCCTATGACTTTCTGGAAAAGCCTTTCGCCAGCGACGCCCTGCTCGACAGCGTGCGCCGTGCCTTGGCCCTGCGCCGCCTGGTGCTGGACAACCGCAGCCTGCGCCTGGCGCTGAGCGACCGCCAGCAACTGGCCACGCGCCTGGTCGGCCATTCGCCGGCCATGCAGCGCCTGCGCGAGCAGATCGGCGCCTTGGCCGGAACCCGCGCCGATGTGCTGATCCTGGGTGAAACCGGTGCTGGCAAGGAGGTGGTCGCCCGTGCGCTGCATGACCTGTCCAGCCGCCGTGACGGGCCGTTCGTGGCGATCAACGCCGGGGCACTGGCCGAATCGGTGGTCGAAAGCGAACTGTTCGGCCATGAGCCCGGGGCGTTCACCGGGGCGCAAAAACGGCGCATCGGCAAATTCGAGTTCGCCAACGGCGGCACGCTGTTCCTCGACGAAATCGAGAGCATGAGCCTGGACGTGCAGGTCAAGCTGCTGCGCATGTTGCAGGAGCGGGTGGTGGAACGCCTGGGCGGCAACCAGTTGATCCCGCTGGATATCCGCATTATCGCCGCCACCAAGGAAGACCTGCGCCAGGCCGCCGACCAAGGCCGCTTCCGTGCCGACCTGTACTACCGGCTGAACGTAGCGCCACTGCGTATCCCGCCGCTGCGGGACCGCGGCGACGACATCCTGGTGCTGTTCCAGCATTTTGCCGACGCTGCCAGCCACCGCCACAGCCTGGCGCCACACGCCTTGCTGCCGGCGCAGCGGGCGATGCTGCTGCGCCACACCTGGCCAGGTAACGTGCGTGAATTGCAGAACGCCGCCGAGCGTTTCGCCCTGGGCCTTGAACTGGCGCTGGATGGCCAGCTGCCAGCGGCTGCGGCTGCGGCGCCTTCGGTGTTGAGTGGCAACCTGAGCGAACAGGTAGAGCAATTCGAGCGCTCGCTGATCGCCGCCGAGCTGGCCCAGCCCCACAGCTCCATGCGCAGCCTGGCAGAGGCGCTGGGCATCCCCCGCAAAACCTTGCACGACAAGCTGCGCAAGCATGGCTTGAGCTTCGAGGGCGGTAGCGGCGGGCACGACGACCATGAGGACAACCGTTGATGAGCACCGATAGCCAGTACCTGCAGTCCGTACTGCATGGCGACATCCCGCTGACCCGCGAAATGGGCCTGGAGGTCATTGATTGGCAACACCACACCCTGCGCCTGCAATTGCCGCTGGCGGCCAACGTCAACCACAAGAGCACCATGTTCGGCGGCAGCCTGTACTGTGCAGCGGTGCTGGTGGGCTGGGGCTGGTTGCACATGCGGCTGCGCGAACTGGGGATAGATGACGGGCATATCGTCATCCAGGAAGGGCAAATCAGCTACCCGCTGCCGGTTACCGGGGCGGCAATAGCCCGTTGCCCGGCGCCGGAAGAGAAAGCCTGGGAACGCTTCCTCAACATGTACCAGCGTCGTGGCCGGGCGCGGTTGACGCTGCAGACCACGGTAAGCAATACCGGGAGTGATGAGCCGGCCGTCACCTTCAGCGGCCAGTACGTGCTGCACCGCTGAGAATGAAGGCTGTCGCGCCCCCTGTAGGAGCGGCCTTGTGTCGCGATGGGCTGCAAAGCAGCCCCAGGGTTTGGGCATGGTGCACAAATTGCCGGGGCTGCTTTGCAGCCCATCGCGACACAAGGCCGCTCCTACAAGGCCAGGCCCGCTAGATCAGCTCAAGAAAGGCCTGGCGCCACGCTGCCTTGGCCGGCAACGCCAGGAAATACGGGTTGAGCAAAGACTCGCGCGCCGGGTAACGGAACGGCAAACCGTCCAGCCCGATCACTTCACCCCCCGCCCCTTCCACCACACCCTGGGCCGCCGCCGTATCCCACTGCGAAGTCGGCGCCAGGCGTGGATAACAATCGGCGCTGCCCTCGGCCAACAGGCAGAACTTCAACGAGCTACCAATGTTGGCCAGCTCCAGTTCACCCACTGCCGCACCCAGGCCCGCCAACAATGCTTCCTGTTCGGGGCTGGAGTGCCGGCGGCTGGCAACCACGGTAAACCGCTCACCCGCTGGCGGAGCGTTGCGCACCTGGATCGGCCGGGCCGCCTCACCCGCGTCTGCCCGCCAAGCCCCCAATTCGCGGCCCCCAAAGTAGCAGCGGCCATTCGTGGGCATCGATACCACGCCGAACACCACCTCGCCTTTTTCGATCAAGGCGATATTGACTGTGAACTCCTCGCTGCCGGCAATGAATTCCTTGGTGCCATCCAGCGGGTCCACCAGCCACCAGCGGCCCCAGCCCTGGCGCTCGGCCAGCGCAATATTGCAGTCCTCTTCGGACAACACCGGAATCTGCGGCGCCAGCGCCAGCAGGCCATCGGCAATCACCCGGTGCGCTGCCAGGTCGGCGGCAGTCACCGGCGAATCATCGGCCTTGTTGGTCACTGCCACATCGGCACGCCAGTACGGCAGGATCGCCTCGCCCGCAGTCAACGCCAACTTGACCACTTCACGCATCAGTTGATTGTCGTTCATAGCGCCAGCAGCCCCCGCTGAATCATCAGGTCACGCGCCAGGTACAGCGCCGCCAGGGCGCGGCCTTCGGTGAACTGCGGGTGCATGGCCAAGGCCGACAGCTCGCGCAGGTTGACCTTGTCGACCCGCATCGGCTCCGGCTCATCGCCCTCCAGGCGCTCTTCGTACAGATCGGTGGCCAGCACCACCTGGATTTTCTGGCTCATGTAGCCCGGCGAAAGCGACAGCTCGGTAAGGTGCTCAAGCTGGCGCGCGCCAAGCCCGGCCTCTTCCTTGAGCTCGCGGTTGGCGGCTGCCAGCACATCTTCGCCGGGCTCGATCAGGCCCTTGGGCAGCGACAGCTCGTACTCGTCGGTACCACCGCAATACTCTTCCACCAGCACGGCGTGCTCGGCGTCGAGCATGGCCACGATCATCACCGCGCCATAGCCGTTACCCCGGCCTACCAGGCGCTCATAGGTGCGCTCGGCACCATTGCTGAAGCGCAATTGCACAGCCTCTACGCGGAACAGGCGGCTGCTGGCGACGATTTCGCGGCTGAGGACGGTGGGTTTCTGGCGCATGGGGCGGCTCCTTGGCGTGAACGGGTTACTATACCGTGGCTTGCCGACTGATCGAGAGTTTCCCATGCCTGTTCTTCCCTGGTCTGCCATCGATACCGTCCTGCTGGATATGGACGGCACCCTGCTCGACCTGCATTACGACAACCGCTTCTGGCTCGACCACCTGCCCCAGCGCTATGCAGAGCTGCATGGCGTGAGCCGGGCCATGGCGGAAATGGAGCTGCAGCCGCTGTTCGAGCGCAATGCCGGCACGCTGAACTGGTACTGCCTGGACTTCTGGAGCCGGGAGCTGCGCCTGCCGATCCGGGAGCTGAAACGGGAAATTGCCGACCTGATCGCGTTGCGCCCGGATGCCGACACGTTCCTGGCGGCGATTCGAAATGCCGGCAAGCGCGTGGTGATGATCACCAATGCCCACCGTGATTCGCTGTCGCTGAAGCTGGAACGGGTGGAACTGGCACCGTATTTCGAGCGGCTGATCAGCTCGCATGATTATGGTTACCCGAAGGAAAGCCCACAGTTCTGGGACGCCTTGCAGGCGGACATCGGTTTTGAGCCGGGGCGTAGCCTGTTCATCGATGACACCCTGGCGATACTGCGCAGCGCACGGCGCTTTGGTGTGGCGCACCTGCTGGCTGTACGCCAGCCCGATAGCCAGGCGCAGCCGCGCGATACTGAAGAGTTTGCTGCGGTCGAGGATTACCGGGAGCTATTGATTGGCCTGTAAGCGCCCTGGCACCGGCTACGCCGGTGTTAGCGGGGACGCCCGCTCCCACAGGTGACCACCGGCCTCACGCCTTGCAGCAACCTTGTGGGAGCCGGCTTGCCGGCGATAGGGCCGATAAAGCCTGCAAAAATCAGTCAGGAATACGCAGTACCTGCCCCGGATAGATCTTGTCCGGGTGCTTGAGCATCGGCTTGTTGGCCTCGAAGATCTTGTTGAACTGATTGGCATTGCCATACACCACCAGGGCAATCGCCGACAGCGTGTCACCCTTCTTGACCGTGACCAGGCGTGCGGCTGTCACGACCGGCCCGGTCACAGTGATCTGGTCATCGACGCTGGCCACACCCTCGATGTTGCCCGCTGCCAGCACAATCTTCTCCTTCTCTTCCTGGCTGGCGACTTCACCCTTGAGGATCACTTTGTCGCCCTCCACGGTCGCCGTGATGTTCGGGTTGCCGAGGCCGACATTCTCCACGTGTTTCTTCAACTGCTCTTCGGCTTTGGCATTGCCCGGGGTCAGCAGGTCGATCAACTTCTCGCCTGCTTCCTTCACGAAACTGATCAAGCTCATAGCACTCTCCTTGTTCACGAAACCTCGAACCCAGCAGTCTAGGCCAGCTTTGCTCATGCCGCCCGCCTGCGACCAATCGACGCGCTCTATCAAGGGATAGAGGCTAGCGATTAGACGCCACAGGCCCACGCGCCTAGGCTTGTGCTACACCAAGCCGCCGAATGAACAGCCTGCCCGATGAACAGCAAACCTCCGGTCTGCACGGCCTCATCGCCCTTGCCCCTGCCGGCCGCCAGCAAAACCTACGCATACGTCCAGCTCAGCGACGGTAAAGGTGACAGCACGCCGCTGGCCGAAGAGGTTGCGTTGGCCATCGTCTACAACGGCCTCAACCAGGCAGTGATGCTGGTCAGCCCGACCGACCTGGAAGATTTCGCCGTCGGTTTCAGCGTGGGCAGCGGCATCGTCGGAGGCACCACGGAAATCTACGACCTGAAGCTCTCGGGCAGTGGCTCGGCCCTGTATGCAGACCTGGAAATATCCAGCCGAGCCTTCTGGAACCTGAAAAACCAGCGCCGGCAGCTGGCCGGCACCAGCGGCTGCGGCCTGTGCGGGGTCGAGGCGCTGGAGCAGGCGCTGCCAGAGCTGGCCGTGCTGCCCGGTGCGCCGCTGCCACCGGCAGCGTGGCTGGTGGGCCTGCGCGAGCGCATCGATGCATTTCAGCCGCTGGGCCAGCACTGCGGGGCGGTGCATGCCGCGCTGTTCATGGACCGCCACGGCGAACTGCTGCTGGGCCGTGAAGACATTGGCCGGCACAACGCCCTCGACAAGCTGATCGGCGCGCTGCTGCGCCAGGGCATCGACAGCCAGGGCGGCCTTGCGATCGTCACCAGCCGCTGCAGCCTGGAACTGATCCAGAAGGTGCTGCGCGCCGGCATCCAGACCTTGGTCAGCCTGTCCGCCCCCACCGGGCTTGCCCTGCAGTGGGCGCGCAAGCACAACCTCAACCTCATTCATCTACCCAAGCACAGCGCACCGCGGGTCTACAGCCCGGCGGCGGAGTCGTAACAGTCGTGACCTCGTACCAGCACCTACCGGACAATGCCCCAGCCTCAACCCCTCGCTACAAGCCCTACCACGGCCCTGCCGGTGGCTGGGGTGCGCTGCGCAGCGTGGCCAAGGCCTGGGTCGGCAGCGATAACGCGCTGAAGAACATTCGCGCCCTGCTCAAGACCAACCAGAACGGCGGTTTCGACTGCCCAGGCTGCGCCTGGGGCGATTCGCCAGAAAGCGGCATGGTCAAGTTCTGCGAGAACGGCGCCAAGGCCGTGAACTGGGAGGCCACCAAGCGGCGTGTCGACGCTGCCTTCTTCGCCCGTTACAGCGTCACCGCCCTGCTGCAGCAAAGCGACTACTGGCTGGAGTACCAGGGCCGCCTCACCGAGCCGATGGTCTACGACGCGACCAGCGACCGCTATCAGCCGATCAGCTGGGACGCCGCTTTTGCCCTGGTCGCCCGCGAGCTGAACAAGTTGGCCACACCTGACCAGGCCGAGTTCTATACCTCGGGGCGGGCCAGCAACGAAGCAGCCTACCTGTACCAGCTGTTCGTGCGCGCCTTCGGTACCAACAACTTTCCCGACTGCTCGAACATGTGCCACGAAGCCAGCGGCGTGGCGTTGGGGCAAAGCATCGGGGTGGGCAAAGGCACGGTCACGTTCGACGACTTCGAACATGCCGACGCGATTTTTGTCTGGGGCCAGAACCCCGGCACCAACCACCCGCGCATGCTCGACCCGCTGCGCGACGCGGTGAAACGTGGCGCTCAGGTGGTTTGCATCAACCCGCTCAAGGAGCGGGGCCTGGAGCGCTTCCAGCACCCGCAGAACCCGCTGGAAATGTTGACCAACAGCGACCGCCCAACCAACACGGCATTCTTCCGACCGGCGCTGGGTGGCGACATGGCGCTGCTGCGTGGCATGGCCAAGTTCGCCCTGCAGTGGGAGCGTGAAGCCCAGGCCAAGGGTGAACCGGCGGTGTTCGACCATGCCTTCATCGCCGAGCACGGCCATGGCGTGGACGATTACCTGGCCGTGGTAGATGCCACGCCATGGGACCACATCCAGGCGCAATCCGGCCTGCCCATGGCCGACATCGAACTGGCGGCGCGCATGTACTGCCGCGCCGAGCGGGTCATCATGTGCTGGGCGATGGGTATCACCCAACACCGCCACTCGGTGCCGACCATTCAGGAAATCGTCAACCTGCAGATGCTGCGCGGCAATATCGGCGCACCAGGCGCAGGCCTGTGCCCGGTACGTGGCCACAGCAACGTGCAGGGCGACCGCACCATGGGCATCAACGAGCGCCCACCCATGGCACTGCTCGAGGCCATGGAAAAGCGCTTCGGCTTCCCCGTGCCACGGCACAACGGCCACAACACGGTCGAAGCGATTCACGCCATGCTCGACGGCCGGGCCAAGGTGTTCATCGGCCTGGGCGGCAATTTCGCCCAGGCCACGCCGGACACCGAGCGCACGGCGCAGGCGCTGCGCAACTGCGAGCTGACCGTGCACATCAGCACCAAGCTCAACCGCAGCCACCTGGTTCATGGCAAGCAAGCGCTGATTTTGCCGTGCCTGGGCCGTACCGACATCGACTTGCAGGCCGACGGGTCACAAGCGGTAACGGTCGAAGACTCGTTCAGCATGGTGCACGCATCCAACGGCCAGCTCAAACCGCTGTCTTCGCAGATGCGCTCGGAGCCGGCGGTCATTGCTGGCATCGCCGCCGCTACGCTGGGCAAGAAACCCGTGGACTGGCACTGGCTGGTCGCCGACTATGCGCGCATTCGCGACCTGATCGCCGACACCATCCCAGGCTTCAGCGGCTTCAACCAACGCCTGCAACACCCAGGCGGCTTCTACCTGGGCAATAACGCCGCCAGCCGCACATGGAAGACCAACACCGGCCGCGCCAACTTCAAGGCCAACCTGCTGCCCGATACGCTGCTTGACGAGCGTGTGCGTGCCAGCGGCCAGTTACCGGACCTGATCATGCAGTCGATGCGCTCGCACGATCAGTACAACACCACCATCTACGGCCTGGACGACCGCTACCGTGGCGTGCGCGGCCAACGCGAGGTGCTGTTCGCCAACGAAGCCGACATCATCCGCCTGGGCTTCCAGCCGGGGCAGAAGGTCGACATCGTATCGTTGTGGGGGGATGAACACGTCCGCCGGGTGCACGGCTTTACCCTGCTGGCGTTCGATATTCCGGCCGGGCAGGCGGCGGCGTATTACCCGGAGGTGAACCCGCTGGTGCCGCTGGAGAGCATTGGCGATGGCAGCCATACGCCAACCTCGAAGTTCATCGCCATCAAGCTGGAGCGGGCGCGGGACGACGGGCGTATTCTGTAATAAAGTTGCCGCGAAGAGGCCAGAAGCCCAACGCCAAAAACCAAAAAGCCCTGTTCCGCAAGGTTCAGGGCTTTTGCCATAAAGACCTCGGACAGCCGAAAACGGTTTAAGTTTCACAACAAATACAGTCACTTACAGAATTGTGTACAACTCGTGTTACTCGTCGGATTTCCGTTGCCAGTCACCTCGCTTAGCCTCAAATTCGCCTCGTCATCCTTATGAGGCTCTCTTGATGAAGAAGTACTCCTCGATTTTGTTGTTGTCTTTCAGCTTGCTCAGCGGCGTTGCCATGGCAGGCGGCACCACCGAGGCCGGCATTGGCGGCGCATTGGGTGGGGTACTGGGCTCCGTTGTCGGTAACTCCATCGGCGGTAGCACTGGCGGCGCCATTGGTGCAGGCCTGGGCGGTGCGGCCGGCGGTGCGCTGGGTGCCGACAAGCGCCAGCGCGGTGAAGCCGCTATTGGCGGTGCCCTGGGCGCGGCAGGCGGTAACGTGGTGGGTCGCTCGGTAGGCGGTACTACCGGTAGCTACATCGGCGCGGCTGCCGGCGGCGGTGCTGGTGGTGCGCTGGGTAACTACCTGGGCAACAAGGCCGACGCCGATGAGCGCCATGACGACCGTCGCTACCGCCGTGGCTACGATGACCGTCGCCACTACGACCGTGGCCATCACTACGGCCACCGCAAGCACAAGCGCCACTGGCGCGACTAAGGCCAGAGGGCCCTGCCCTGGCAACAAAAACCCCGCCCCTTCCGGCTAATGCCTGTCAGTTAAGCGTTACTGGGGCTGCTTTGCAGCCCTTCGCGGGCATGCCCGCTCCCACAGGCGCTGAACTCAAGAAATGCGCGATTCCTGTGGGAGCGGGCGTGCCCGCGAAGGGTCGCAAAGCGGCCCCAAATTACTTAATTGACTGGCATTAGCCCCTCCCGGCGGGTTTTTTTATGCGTGTTGTTCCAGCCCCAAGCCGGAAAGAATCACCTGCAGCGCCTCTGGTAACGCCACAGGCCGGCCACTGACACGCTCGATGAAGACTTGCACCACCGTGCCGGCCGCGCAGGCCTCGGGCTCACCTGGGCGATACAACGCCAGGCGGTACTCCACCGTACTGCCCGCCAGGCGCGTTACGCCCAGCCCAACTTCCAGCACGTCCGGGAAGCCCGGCAATGCATAGAAATCTGCTGCCGAACTGACCACGAAAGCCGCCAGCTCGCCGTCACGCAGGTCCAGCTCGGCCTGCTCGACGAGAAACGCCTGGATCGCCGTTTCGAAGAAGCCGTGCACCGTGGCCCCGGCGATATGGCCATTGAGGTCGTTGTCCTGCGGGCGGGTGAGAATCGGGTGAAAGTGGGAGAAGGCAGTGCGCTGAGGGGATTCGGTCATCTGGCTGACTCTTGTCTTCGCAATGGATGCTGACAGTGAAACAGAAAAACCAGGTTCCCGCTGCCTGCACCTCACCCTGTAGGAGCGGCCTTGTGTCGCGATGGGCCGCAAAGCGGCCCCGACAATTTATGCAGTGACGCTAAAACCCCGGGGCCGCTATGCGGCCCATCGCGACACAAGGCCGCTCCTACAAGGCATTGCATCAGCCGGATAACAAAAAGCCGCCAATGCTGGCGGCTTTCTCATTGCGGCTGGTTGCAGCTTACAGCTGCGGACCAGCGGCCTTGATGGCGTCGGAAACTTCAAACTTCTTGAAGTTCTCGATGAACAGCTTGGCCAGGCCTTTGGCGGCCTCGTCGTAGGCAGCTTTGTCAGCCCAGTTGGTACGCGGGTTGAGCAGTTCGGTATCAACGCCTGGGACGGCCTTCGGTACGTCCAGGTTGATGATGTCCAGGTGCTCGGTTTCGGCACCGACCAGCGCGCCGCTCTGGATGGCAGCGATCACCGCGCGGGTGGTCGGAATGCTGAAGCGCTTGCCAACGCCGTAGCCACCACCGGTCCAGCCGGTGTTGACCAGGTAGACCTTGGAGTTGAAGCCGTTGATACGCTTGATCAGCAGCTCGGCGTACTCGCCAGCCGGGCGTGGGAAGAACGGTGCACCGAAGCAGGTCGAGAAGGTCGACTTGATGCCGCCGCCCGAGCCCATTTCGGTGGAACCGACCAGCGCGGTGTAACCGGACAGGAAGTGGTAGGCAGCCTGTTCGTTGTTCAGGATCGACACCGGAGGGAGAACACCGGTCAGGTCGCAGGTCAGGAAGATCACTGCGTTTGGCTCACCGCCCAGGTTCTTTTCCGAACGCTTGGCAACGTGCTCCAGCGGGTAGGCCGCACGGCTGTTCTGGGTCAGGCTGACATCGGTGTAGTCAGCGTGCTTGTTGGCGTCGAGAACGACGTTCTCCAGCACCGCACCGTGCTTGATGGCTTTCCAGATGACCGGCTCGTTCTTCTCGGACAGGTCGATGCACTTGGCATAGCAACCGCCTTCGATGTTGAAGACAACGCCTTCGCCCCAACCGTGCTCGTCGTCACCGATCAGGTAACGGCTTTCGTCGGCCGACAGGGTGGTTTTGCCGGTGCCGGACAGGCCGAAGAACAGGGTTACATCGCCTGCTTCGCCGATGTTGGCGGCGCAGTGCATTGGCAGCACGTCGGCAGCCGGCAGCAGGAAGTTCTGCACCGAGAACATGGCTTTCTTCATTTCACCGGCGTAGCGCATGCCGGCGATCAGCACTTTCTTCTGCGCGAAGTTGATGATCACGCAACCGTCGGAGTTGGTGCCATCACGCTCAGGTACGCACTCGAAGTTGGCCACGTTGAGCACCTGCCACTCGTCGCGACCCGCCGGGTTGTACTGCTCAGGGTTGATGAACAGGCAACGGCCGAACAGGTTCTGCCAGGCGGTCTGGGTGGTCATTTTCACCGGCAGGTAGTGCTCGGCGGCAGCCCCTACGTGAACGTAGGAAACGAAGTGATCCTGGGCGTTGTTGAACGCCTCGACGCGGTCCCACAGGGCATCGAACTTGTCGGCCGGGAACTTGCGGTTGATCGGGCCCCAGGCGATGGCGTCCTGGGTGGAAGGCTCTTCGACGATGAAACGGTCAGCCGGCGAACGGCCAGTACGGTGACCGGTCTCCACGACCAGCGCGCCGGTATCGGCTAGTACACCTTCACCGCGTTGCAGCGCTTCTTTTACCAGCTCATCGACGCTCAGGTCGGTGTACACGGTGTTATTGGCTTGCGTCATGAGATACCCCATCCGGCCCGAGGCCGAGTGCTCCAAACGTTTTGTAGTTGTTCCGAAAAAACTACTACAGCGAAAAAAGTGGCCGGATTATGCCAGAAAAGCCCAAAAAAAGTAGGCCCCTCCTGTCAGAACTGCGTTTTTGCGCAATTCGACAGGAGATTTTCCTGAGCTTAAACGTTTCAGTGGCGAGTTTCTGAGGCTACGTCCGTGCCGCCGCCGGCAAACAGTTGCGCCACATCGCTGGCGTCGAAGAAATAGCGCTGGTTGCAGAACTGGCAATCGATCTCTACCTGCCCACCGCACTCTTGCACCAGTGCCTTGGCGTCATGCTCACCCAGGCTGACCAGGGCATTGCCGGAACGCTCGCGTGAGCAGCTGCATTTGAAGCGCAGCGGCTGTTCATCGAACAGGCGCACGGCATCTTCGTGGTACAGGCGGTGCAGCAGGGTTTCATTGGCTTCTGCCCACTCTTGCGGCTTGAGGGTCTGGGCCAGGGCAACCACGTGCTGCCAGCTGTCTTCGCGCTCTTCATCGTCCGGCTGGCGATCGCGTGGCAGTTGCTGCAGCAGCAGGCCGCGCGCCTTGCCAGCTTCGGCATTCAGCCAGAACCGCGTGTTCAACTGCTGGGACTGAACGAAGTAGTTGGTGAAGCACTCCGAGAGGTTGGCACCATCGAGGTCGACGGTCCCCTGATAACGCTGGCCCTTGACCGGGTCGATGGTCAGGGTCAGGTGGCCGTCGGGCATCAGCTGCGCCAGGCTGGCGTCGGCCGGGATCTGATCCGCCTCGTATCGGGCCATGCCGCGGATATCACGGTCACCGGAGCACTCGACCATCAGCAGCGGGATCGGCCCGGCGGAGCGCGCCTGGAGTATCAGCAGGCCGTCGAACTTCAAGGCACCGACCAGCAAAGCGGTGGCGGCCATCAGCTCGCCAAGCAGGGTTTGCACCGGCTGTGGGTATTCATGACGCGCCAGCACTGCAGCGTAGCTGTCATCGAGAGACACCCACTCGCCGCGCACATCGCGCTCGTCGAAGATGAAACGTTGGGTGAAATCTTTTTCTGGCAAGTCGCTCATGGTTGTCTGGCTATCTGAAAATGATGACAAAATAATGAAAGGGAATCAGTAATCCCATCGCAGAGCGCCTTCAGGCGCTCGTTTCCCTTATAGGAGATAGAGGTATCTTATGGATAATCGACCACTGTTCCAAGCAAGGTGGTCCTGGGGACCGCTGGCAGCCTGCACGCTGCTGCCGATCGCTCTACTGTGTTTCTGGTTATGGCCTTTTGGCCAGATCCTGTGCCTGACTTTCGACGAGTGGCTGTTCCACAGCCTCAATGCACCGTTGGCTGACAACACCACCTGGCGCTATATCTGGACCGTGGGCAGCATGCGCCCGTTCGACATCGTGGTCGGCCTGATCCTGCTGGCACTGCTGATCCGCGGTGATTGGGTATTCAAGGCAGCGCAGGTTCGCCAGGCGTTTTTCGGCTTTCTGGTCACGCTGCTTCTCTTAGTGGTGATTCGCGCGCTGTTTTCCAAGTGGGTGGATGCCGCGGGCTGGCAACACAAGAGCCCCTCGATGATGTTCGACGACGTGGTGCACCTGAGCGACTACTACCCCCACCTGGAAGCCAAGTGGGAGCTGAAGGACCGCTCCAGCAAGAGTTTCCCCGGCGACCACGCCTCGGTGTTGTTGATCTGGGCATTGTTCATGAGCGTGTTCAGCCGCCGCCTGATGCAGTTCGTGGTGATCTGGGCGCTGGCGGTGCTGTTCATGCTGCCGCGCCTGGTGGCCGGCGCGCACTGGGGGCAAGATGACTACATCGGCGGGTTGCTGATGGCAGTGCTGGCGTTGGGCTGGAGCTATTACACGCCGTTGGCGGCCAAGGGTAGCGCGGCACTGATGCGCTGGACGGCGCCGTTGTTCTCGATTGCTGCGAAATTGCCGTTGGTCGGGCGGTTGGCGGTAGTCCGCTAGACCCCTGGGGGCTGCTGCGCAGCCCATCGCGACACGAGGCCGCTCCTACAGCACCGCCTGCACCCTTGTAGAAGCGGCCTCGGCTATTCGAAGTTCCCATGCAGCTGGTGAATCTGCCGCCGCTGCTTCTTGTTTGGCCGGCCATCGGTAGTTACCCCCGTCGCCCCTGCCTTGCGCATTTCGGCTGCCTGCTCCCTGCGCCGCACACTCTCTTCGGTTTCTTCGTACAGCGTCTGCGCCTCGGGCGCCCCACGCCGCACCACCGACAACGCCTTCACCACCACGGTGCGCTCATCGAAGCCGGTACGCAGCACGAATTCGTCGCCCACGCGCGGCTCCTTGCCCGGCTTGCAACGCTCGCCCCGGCAATGCACCTTGCCGCTCTCGATCGCGGCCTTGGCCAACGCCCGCGTCTTGTAGAAACGAGCCGCCCACAGCCATTTGTCCAGGCGCACCTTATCGTCGTCTTCGGCTTTTTGTGCCATTGCGTTACCTCGGATTCTGTCTTTCATCGAACTGTACTACCTTCACTTACGGATGCAAAAAGTCCCCGCCGTGCTTACAGTTCACCACCTCATTCGCAGGGTGTGCTTAGTGAAGACATTTGACCATTTGACTGTGATCGGCCTGCGTGAGTGGGTCGCCTTGCCCGACCTCGGTGTGGCCGGGCTGCGCGCCAAGATCGACACCGGCGCCAGTACCTCCAGCCTGCACGCCACCGATATCGAACCCTTCGAGCGTAATGGCCAACCCTGGGTGCGCTTCACCGCCCACCTGGGCACGGTAGTGCAGTTGCGCCATCGCCGCTGCGAAGCACCTTTGGTGAACAGAAAGATCATCCGCAGCTCTAACGGGCATGCCCAGACCCGTTATGTCATTCGCACGCCACTGGCGTTGGGTGACCGTGTGTGGGAGGTCGAATTCACCCTGGCCTGCCGCAAGAGCATGCGCTACCGCCTGCTGCTCGGCTCGAAGGCCCTGGTGCAGGGCCAGCTGGTGGTCAACCCAGGCGTAAAGTACGTGCAAGACAAACCGGCCTTCCCGGCCACCCTTTCCCCTGTCACAGGTGCTGCATGAAGATCGCTGTGCTGTCGCGCAATCCGCGTCTGTATTCCACCCGCCGCCTGGTCGAAGCCGGTACTCAGCGTGGCCACGAAATGGTGGTGATCGATACCTTGCGGGCCTACATGAACATTGCCAGCCACAAGCCGCAGATCCACTACCGCGGCAAGCCGCTGGAAGGTTTCGATGCCGTGATCCCGCGTATTGGCGCCTCGGTAACCTTCTACGGCTGTGCGGTGCTGCGCCAGTTTGAAATGATGGGCGTGTACCCGCTCAACGAGTCGGTGGCTATCGCCCGCTCGCGCGACAAGTTGCGCTCGCTGCAGCTGTTGTCACGGCGCGGTATTGGCCTGCCGATCACCGGTTTCGCCCACTCGCCCGACGATATTCCCGACCTGATCCGCATGGTCAACGGTGCCCCCCTGGTGATCAAGGTGCTGGAAGGCACGCAGGGTATCGGCGTGGTGCTGTGCGAAACCCCGCAGGCAGCCGAGTCGGTGATCGAGGCGTTCATGGGCCTGAAGCAGAACATCATGGTGCAGGAGTACATCAAGGAGGCCGGCGGTGCGGACATCCGCTGCTTCGTGGTGGGGGACAAGGTGATTGCCTCGATGAAGCGCCAGGCCAAGCCCGGTGAGTTTCGCTCCAATCTGCACCGTGGCGGGGTCGCCAGCCTGATCAAGATCACCCCCGAAGAGCGCATCACCGCGATTCGCGCAGCCAAGGTGATGGGTTTGAGTGTCGCGGGCGTGGATATCCTGCGCTCCAACCATGGGCCGTTGGTGATGGAGGTGAACTCATCGCCAGGCCTGGAAGGCATTGAAGTGACCACTGGCAAGAACGTGGCCGGGATGATCATCGAGCACCTGGAGAAGAATGGCGGGCCGAATCAGACCCGGACCAAAGGGAAAGGCTGATTCACCCGGCCCTAGCGCCGACAAGCCCACAGGTACTGCATAGTTTTCAGACCTTGTGCATGACCTGTGAGGGCTGGCTTGCCGGCGACAGGGCCGGCACAGCCAACCAAACTCAAACAGCGTTACGCGGCAGCAACAGCCCCAACGGCAACCGCACCCGCGCCTCGATACCGCCCCCGGACCGGTTGCGTAGCTCGACATTGCCGCCATGCTGCGCCGCAATACGCTTGACGATGGCCAACCCCAACCCGGTCCCCTTGCCACCCCGCGCCCGGTCACCCCGGATGAACGGGTTGAAGATGGTTTCCAGCTCCGACTCGTCAATGCCGGTACCGCGGTCCAGCACGCTCAGCACCACGTACGGCGCACTTTCGTCACCCGAGACATAGGCTGCCACCTCGACCCCTTTGCCTGCGTGGTGCAAGGCGTTGCCGATCAGGTTGCCCAACATGCGCTTGAGCGACACGCGGCGCAGCGGGAACGGCGGTATCGGCTCCAGGCACAGGCGCACACGTTCTTCCGGCTGATTGTAGGGGGCGACCACCTCACGCACCAGGTCCGCCAGGTCGACCTCTTCGACCGGCTCGTCCCGGCCATCACGGATAAACGCCAGGAACTGGTCGAGAATCGCGTCCATGTCTTCGATATCACGGACCATATCGTCGCTCAGGTCGTTGTCGCTGTTGAGCAACGACAACGACAAACGCAGGCGCGTGAGCGGTGTACGCAAGTCATGCGAAACCCCGGCCAGCATCAGCTCGCGTTCACGCCCAGCCTGCTCGACGTCTTCGGCCATCTGGTTGAAGGCCCTGTACACCTCGGTCATCTCGCTGGGGGTGTCGCTGATCGGCAACCGCACGCTGCGCCCCTGGCCCAACTGGCGGGCGGCGAACACCAGGCGCTTGAGCGGCTGGTTCAACTGCCGCACGAAGATCCACGCCGAAGCGGTGGACAACAGGCCAATGGCCAGGAACCAGCCCAGCACGTTCCAGATTTTCTGCCCGCGTAGCGGGTGCGGGTACAACGGCACCTTCAACCAGCCCGGGCCCAGGCTCGGCGCATTTACCCACAGCGCCGGCGGCGCATGAATGCGCAGGCGTACTTCGGTGTCCTCGCCCAGCTCGGCCTGCATCTGGCGTTGGTAGATTTCGCTGTAGGGCCAGTGCTGCTCGCCTTCGGGCACGCCCGAGCCGGTCACACGAATGAGGCCTGCCGCCTCGGCGATCTTGTCGCGGTTTTCTTCGTCGGCAGCCCAATACGCGCGCAAAGTCAGCGCCACACCGTGGCTGTACTGCCGGTCGACCAGTACGTCCTCGTTCATCAGCAGGTAGACCAGGGTCAGGGCCTTGGAGAACAGGACAACGATCAACACCAGCCACAGGGTGCGGGCGAAGAAGCTTTGCGGAAACCAGAGCGGTGTTTTCATCGACGGTCAGGCATCACTTACCGGCGTTTCCGTCCGGCACGAACACGTAGCCCACGCCCCACACGGTCTGGATGTAGCGGGGCTTGGACGGGTCGGGCTCGATCATGCGCCGCAGGCGCGAAATCTGAACGTCGATGGAGCGCTCCAGGGCATCCCATTCACGGCCACGGGCCAGGTTCATCAGCTTGTCGCGGGTCAGCGGCTCGCGGGCATGCATGACCAGCGCCTTGAGCACGGCGAACTCACCGGTGGTGAGCATGTGCACTTCGTCGCCACGCTTGAGTTCGCGGGTGGCCAGCGACAACTCGTAGTCGCCGAAGGTGACCGACTCGTCTTCGCTACCCGGTGCCCCTGGCACGGTGGGTGCCTGGCGGCGCAGCACGGCCTTGACCCGGGCCATCAGCTCGTCCGGGTTGAACGGCTTGCCCAGGTAGTCATCGGCACCCAGCTCCAGGCCCTTGATGCGGCTGAGCTCGTCACCCTTGGCAGTGAGCATGATGATCGGGATCTGGTTGTTGTGCTGGCGCAGGCGCTTGCACGCCGACAGGCCGTCTTCGCCCGGCAGCATCAGGTCCAGCACCACCAGGTTGAACACCTCGCGGGACAGCAGGCGGTCCATCTGTTCGGTGTTGGGCACCGCGCGGGCTCGGTAGCCTTTGCTGGTGAAAAAACGTTCCAGCAGGCTACTCAGCCCTGGATCGTCGTCGACGATGAGAATCTTTTCACCTTCTGCGGTGTTCGGCGTGCCGGTCATGAATAACTCCTCTGAGATCGCCGCGCATTATGGCGTAGCCATTGCAACGCGTGCCGTGAGCATTGTTAGCAGATTTTTCCCCGGGCGCCAGTTCCGACTGGCCGGGCGCCATCACCGCAAGCGGTTTGCGATGGGTATAATGCGCCGCTTTCATCCTGCGCCGCCGGGCGAAAGCCCATAGGCGACCCCCGTATTCACAAATGTCAGGTGGTTTACATGGACAGCATCAACAGCCGTATCGCCGAGGAACTGGGCGTACGCCCCCAGCAGGTCGAGGCGGCCGTGGGCCTGTTGGACGAAGGCTCGACCGTGCCTTTCATCGCCCGTTACCGCAAGGAAGTGACCGGTAGCCTGGACGACACCCAGCTGCGCCATCTGGAAGAGCGCCTGCGCTACCTGCGCGAACTCGACGAACGCCGCGCCAGCATCCTCTCCAGCATCGAGGAACAGGGCAAGCTGACCCCGGAACTGGCCCGCGAAATCAAGCTGGCCGACACCAAGACCCGCCTCGAAGACCTGTACCTGCCGTACAAGCAAAAGCGCCGCACCAAGGGCCAGATCGCCCTCGAAGCCGGCCTCGGCGAGCTGGCCGACGGCCTGTTCAACGACCCGTCACTGACCCCGGAAAGCGAAGCGGCACGCTTCGTCGATGCCGACAAGGGCGTGGCCGACGTGAAGGCCGCCCTGGAAGGCGCCAAATACATCCTCATGGAGCGCTTTGCCGAAGACGCCGCATTGCTCGACAAACTGCGCAGCTTCCTCAAGCAGGAAGCCGTGCTCAGTGCCCGCGTGGTGGCCGGCAAGGAAGAGGAAGGCGCCAAGTTCCGCGACTACTTCGCCCATGACGAGCTGTTGCGCACCGCCCCTTCGCACCGCGCCCTGGCAATTTTCCGCGGGCGCAACGAGGGCGTGCTGAGCGCTTCGCTGAAAGTCGGCGAAGAACTGCCGGGTACCCTGCACCCGTGCGAACTGATGATCAGCAACCACGTCGGCATCGAGAACCGCAGCCGCCCGGCCGACAAATGGCTGGCTGAAGTGGTGCGCTGGACCTGGAAGGTCAAGCTCTACACCCACCTGGAAACCGACCTGTTCGGCGAACTGCGCGACAACGCCGAAGGCGAGGCGATCAACGTGTTCGCCCACAACCTGCACGACCTGCTGTTGGCGGCCCCGGCCGGCCCGCGCGCCACCCTGGGCTTCGACCCTGGCCTGCGCACTGGCTGCAAGATCGCCGTGGTCGACGCCACCGGCAAGCTGCTGGACCACACCACGGTCTACCCGCACGCCCCGAAAAACGACTGGGACCGGACCCTCGCCATCATGGCCGCGCTGTGCGCCAAGCACTCGGTGGAGCTGATTGCCATCGGCAACGGTACCGCCAGCCGCGAAAGCGACAAGCTGGTCGCCGAACTGGTCAAGAAATATCCAGCCCTGAAAATCACCAAGGTCATGGTTTCCGAAGCCGGCGCGTCGGTGTACTCGGCCTCGGAACTGGCCGCCCGCGAATTCCCGGACCTGGACGTATCGATCCGTGGCGCCGTATCGATTGCCCGCCGCCTGCAGGACCCGTTGGCCGAACTGGTGAAGATCGACCCGAAATCCATCGGCGTTGGCCAGTACCAGCACGACGTCTCGCAGTTGAAACTGGCCCGTGGCCTGGACGCTGTGGTCGAGGACTGCGTGAACGCCGTGGGCGTGGATGTGAATACCGCCTCGGTGGCGTTGCTGACGCGCATCTCCGGGCTTAACGCCACGCTGGCACAGAACATCGTCGCGCACCGCGACGCCAACGGCCCGTTCGCCACCCGCGCGGCGCTGAAAAAGGTCAGCCGCCTGGGCGAGAAAACCTTCGAGCAGGCTGCCGGCTTCCTGCGGGTGATGAACGGCGACAACCCGCTGGACGCCTCGGCGGTTCACCCCGAAGCCTACCCCTTGGTCCAGCGCATCGCCGCCGATACCGACCGCGACATTCGCTCGCTGATCGGCGACAGCAGCTTCCTCAAGCGCCTGGACCCCAAGCGTTTCACCGACGAAACCTTCGGCCTGCCGACCGTGACCGACATCCTGCAGGAGCTGGACAAACCCGGCCGCGACCCACGCCCTGAATTCAAGACCGCCACCTTCCAGGATGGCGTCGAAGACCTCAAGGACCTGGAGCCAGGCATGATCCTCGAAGGCGTGGTGACCAACGTCACCAACTTCGGTGCCTTCGTCGATATCGGCGTACACCAGGACGGCCTGGTGCATATCTCGGCGCTGTCGGAGAAGTTCGTCAAGGACCCGCGCGAGGCGGTCAAGGCCGGCGACGTGGTCAAGGTCAAGGTCATGGAGGTGGACATCCCGCGCAAGCGCGTGGGCTTGTCGATGCGCATGAGCGACACCCCGGGCGAAAAGGTCGAAGGCAACCGCGGCGGTAACCGTGGCCCGGCAGGCAACCGCCAGCAACAGGCGCCGCGCCAACGTGAAACCGCCACCGCGGCCCCGGCCAACAACGCCATGGCCGCGCTGTTCGCCAACGCCAAGCAGCTGAAGAAGAAGTGATGGACATACCACGCGAATATGTCGAAAGCGCCTTCAGCCAGCTCCTTGGCTGCCGCCTGCAACGCCTGGAGCCCGGCGTTGCCGAGGTCGCCCTGGCGCTGCAGCCGCAGTTGCGCAACCGTGGCCAGAAGCTGCACGGCGGGGCTATTTTCAGCCTGGTGGATATCGCCATGGGCCTGGCCTGTTCGGCCAACCATGGCTTTGACCAGCAAAGCGTCACCATCGAATGCAAGATCAACTACATGCGCGCCGTCAGTGACGGCGAGGTCCTGTGCACCGCCCGCGTGCTGCATGCCGGGCGGCGTACCCTGGTGGTCGACGCCGACGTAGTCCAGGGCGACAAACTGGTGGCCAAGGCGCAAGGAACCTTTGCGGTTCTCTAGCTCACCAAGCAGTATCTGCGGTATTTTCAGCAGTGCGCTGGCACTGCTGGATCCGCGTAAACCAGGCGACAACGCCAGTTCCTTTCTCCCTACCCTTGTAGACCGTTATCTCTACCCCCATATTGGGGCGACTGACGCGTGAAGGAATACATCTTGAGCGAACTCCTCAACCGCCGCCTGAGCCTGCTCGGCGCCAATCTTCCCCTGCTCAAGCAGTGCCTGCACGGTATTGAGCGCGAATGCCTGCGCGTGACCGACGAAGGTCGCCTGGCCCAGACCCCGCACCCGGATGCACTGGGGTCGGCGCTGACCAACGAGCAGATCACCACTGACTATTCCGAGTCGCTGCTGGAGTTCATCACCCCCGCGCTGGCCGACCCGGCTAAAGTGCTCGAAAGCCTCGAACAGACCCACCGTTTCGTCTACAGCAAGCTGGGCGACGAGTACCTGTGGAGCCCATCGATGCCATGCACGTTGCCGGCCGAAGAGGACATCCCGATCGCCGAGTACGGCAGCTCGAACATCGGCAAGCTCAAGCACGTCTACCGCAAAGGCCTGGCCTTGCGCTATGGCCGCACCATGCAGTGCATCGCCGGCATTCATTACAACTTCTCGCTGCCAGAGGCTCTGTGGCCTTTGCTGCGTGCTGCCGAAGGCAGCAGCGAGCCCGACCGCGACTATCAGTCTTCGGCCTACATTGCGCTGATCCGCAACTTCCGCCGCTACAGCTGGTTGTTGATGTACCTGTTTGGCGCCTCGCCGGCCCTGGACAAAGGCTTCATGCGTGGCCGCCCGCACCAGCTCGAAGAGCTGGACGCCGAAACCCTGTACCTGCCCTACGCCACCAGCCTGCGCATGAGCGACCTGGGCTACCAGAGCAACGCCCAGGCGGGCCTCACGCCTTGCTACAACAACCTGGCCAGCTACACCGACAGCCTGCGCAAGGCGGTGGGCACGCCCTACCCGCCCTATGTCGAGGTCGGCACGCACGTCGACGGTGAGTGGGTACAACTGAATACCAACATCCTGCAGATCGAAAACGAGTACTACTCGAACATACGCCCCAAGCGCGTCACCTATACCGGCGAGCGGCCGATCCAGGCCCTGACTTCTCGCGGCGTGCAGTATGTGGAAGTGCGCTGCCTGGACATCAACCCGTTCCTGCCAGTGGGCATCGACCTGACCGAGGCGCGCTTCCTCGATGCATTCCTGCTGTTCTGTGCCCTGGAAGAAAGCCCGCAACTGGGCAATGCCGAGTGTGGCCAGTGCACCAGCAACTTCCTAGCCGTGGTCAAGGAAGGTCGCCGCCCGGGCCTGGAATTGCAGCGCAACGGCCAGCCGGTCAGCCTGAAGGTGTGGGCCGGCGAGCTGATCGAGCGTATTCGGCAGTTGGCCGAGCTACTGGACCAGGCCGAAGATACCGACGCCCACAGCAAGGCGCTGGATGCGCAACAGGCCAAGGTCGATGACGCCTCGCTGACGCCTTCGGCCCAGGTGCTGGCGCGCATGACCGAGCATGACGAAAGCTTCGTGCAGTTTTCGCTGCGCCAGAGCCGTATTCACGCCGAGACCTTCCGTGAACAGCCGCTGAGCCAGGAGCAGCAACAAACCTACGAGACGCTGGCCCGCGAGTCGCTGGCCAGGCAGGCCGAGCTGGAGCAGGAAGAAGTCGGTGATTTCGACCTGTTCGTGGGTGCCTATCAAGCCAGCATCCTGGCGATCAGCAACTGATGACGCGTACCGCTACCCCGCGCAAACCGCGCGCCAGCAGCCAGGCCAGGATCGAAGCGATCCTGGCGGCTGCCCGCGAACTGCTGGCCGAGGTGGGGGTGGCGGCAATGTCGATCTACAGCGTGGCCGAGCGTGCGCAGATTCCGCCGTCGTCGATCTATCACTTCTTCGCCAGCGTGCCGGCGTTGCTCGAGGCGTTGACCGCCGACGTGCACCGGGCTTTCCGTGAGGCTCTGAGGGCACCGATCGACAGCCAGGCGTTCAGTACCTGGCATGAGCTGTCACGGCTGATCGAGCAGCGCATGCTGGATATCTACAACCAGGATGCAGCAGCGCGGCAGCTGATTCTTGCCCAGCACGGGCTGAGTGAAGTGGTGCAAGCCGATCGGCAGCACGACATGGAACTGGGCGACCTGATGTACAAGTTGTTCGACCAGCATTTCCACCTGCCAGTGATGCCGCTGGATGTGGATGTGTTTGCCCTGGCCATGGAGCTCAGCGACCGGGTGTATGCGCGCTCGGTGCAGCTGCATGAGGCGATCACCCCGCGTATGGCCGAGGAAGGCAAGCGGGTATTCGAGGCGTATCTGGGGTTGTATCTGCCGCCGTTTCTAATCAAGCGTTGAAGTTGGTGGCCTCACCGCCGGCAAGCCGGCGCCCACAGGGAAAGGCACAAGGCCGAAAACCTGTGCAGTACCTGTAGGAGCGGCCTTGTGTCGCGATCGGGCTGCAAAGCAGCCCCGCGAGTTAAGCGTTACAAGGGCCACTTTCATCACAGCTTGGCAATAGACACTTCCGTCGACTTCACAAAGGCAATCACTTCACTGCCCACCTGCAGCTCCAGCTCACGCACGGAGCGGGTAGTGATCACCGAAGTGACGATGCCCGAAGCCGTCTGCACGTCGATTTCCGACAGTACCGGCCCTTCGAGGATTTCTTTCACAGTGCCTTTGAACTGGTTGCGCACGTTGATGGCTTTGATAGTCATGATTGGCTTCCTTTTGGCTTCTGGGGTTCAGTGCGCCCAACGCAGTTGCGTGGGCAGAGGGGCTACAGGATCCGGCTCGGGCGCAGCGCCCGGGGCCGACAGCACACGGTTGAGCACTTCGCTTTCCAGCGCAGCCAGGCGGTGCGAACCACGCGCCCTAGGCCGTGCCAGGTCGACAGTGAGGTCGAGCCCGACCTCGCCGCCTTCGATCAGGATCACCCGGTCAGCCACGGCAACCGCCTCGCTGACATCGTGGGTAACCAGCAGCACGGTGAAACCGTGCTGACGCCACAGGCGTTCGATCAGTTGCTGCATCTCGATACGGGTCAGGGCATCCAGCGCGCCCAACGGCTCGTCCAGCAACAGCAGGCGCGGCTGGTGGATCAGTGCCCGGGCCAGCGCCACGCGCTGCTTCTGGCCACCCGAAAGCGCCGCCGGCCACTCATTGGCGCGGTCGGCCAGGCCAACCGCCTCCAGGGCATCCAGCGCTCGCGAGCGCCAGTCGCCAGACAGGCCCAGGCCCACGTTGTCGATCACCTTCTTCCAAGGCAGCAGGCGTGCGTCCTGGAACATCAGGCGGGTTTCTTCGCGCGCTTCGTCCAGCGGCGCGGCACCGGCCAGCAACTGCCCAGCAGTGGGCTGGTCGAGCCCGGCCAGCAAACGCAGCAAGGTGCTCTTGCCGCAGCCGCTGCGGCCGACAATGGCCACGAACTGGCCCGCCGGAATGTGCAGGTCGATACCCTTCAATACTTCGCGCTGGCCAAAGGCCTTGCGCAAGCCGTTGGCGGCCAGCGGTATGCCACGCAGCAGGCGTGGCGGCTGTTCCTTGAGCACGGTCATGCGCCCTCCTTCTTCGCCACTTGATAGGCTGGGTGCCAGCGCAACCACACACGCTCCAGGCCACGGGCGGCCAGGTCGGCGAGCTTGCCGAGCACGGCGTACAAAACGATGGCCAGCACCACCACGTCGGTCTGCAGGAATTCACGGGCGTTCATGGCCAGGTAGCCGATGCCCGCGTTGGCCGAGATGGTTTCGGCAACGATCAGGGTCAGCCACATGAAGCCCAGGGCAAAGCGCACGCCCACCAGGATCGACGGCAGCGCCCCCGGCAGGATCACCTGGCGGAACAGGCTGAAGCCGGACAACCCATAACTGCGGGCCATTTCCACCAGCGCCGGGTCCACATTGCGAATGCCGTGGTAGGTGTTCAGGTAGATCGGGAACAACGTGCCCAGCGCGACCAGGAAGATCTTCGCCGACTCATCGATACCAAACCACAGGATCACCAGCGGGATCAGCGCCAGGTGCGGCACGTTGCGTATCATCTGCACCGAGCTGTCGAGCAGGCGCTCGCCCCAGTTCGAAAGGCCCGTGATGAAGCCCAGCACCAGGCCGATGCTGCCGCCGATGACGAAGCCCAGCCCGGCACGCCAGCCACTGATGGCCAGGTGGGTCCAGATGTCACCGCTACGCACCAGCTCGACGCCAGCACTGACCACGGCGCCAGGCGCCGGCAAGATGCGCGTCGACAGCCAGCCAGCACTGACCGCCAGCTGCCAGGCGGCCAGCAGCAGCACCGGCAGCGCCCATGGCGCCAGCCGCTGGGCAAGGTTGTTGGAAGTTGCACGACTCATGGCCTGGCCCTCAGCTCTGCGCGACGGACTTGGGCAGGATGTCGTTGGCTACCATCTCGCCGAACGGGCTCACGTAGCCACCCGCCTTGGGTTGTTCCGGGCGGTTCACGTCAATGTGCGGGAACAGCAGCTCGGCCACTCGGTACGACTCTTCCAGGTGCGGGTAGCCGGAGAAGATGAAGGTATCGATGCCCAGCTCGGCGTACTCTTTGACCCGCGCGGCCACGGTCGGGCCATCACCGACCAGCGCGGTACCCGCACCGCCACGCACCAGGCCAACACCCGCCCACAGGTTGGGGCTGACTTCCAGGTTGTCGCGGTTACCGCCGTGCAGGGCGGCCATGCGCTGCTGGCCCACCGAGTCGAAGCGCGCCAGCGAGGCCTGCGCACGGGCAATGGTGTCATCGTCCAAGTGCGAAATCAGGCGGTCGGCGGCGGCCCAGGCTTCTTCGTTGGTTTCGCGCACGATCACGTGCAGGCGGATACCGAAACGTACTTCGCGGCCTTGAGCAGCGGCCTTTTTGCGCACTTGGGCGATCTTCTCGGCCACGGCTGCCGGTGGCTCACCCCACGTCAGGTACAACTCGACCTGTTCAGCCGCCAGGTCTTGGGCAGCTTCTGAAGAACCGCCGAAATACAGCGGCGGGCGGGGCTGCTGAATCGGCGGATAAAGCAGCTTGGCGCCCTTCACCTGAATGTGCTTGCCGTCATAATCGACGTTTTCGCCTTCCAGCACCTTGCGCCAGATACGGGTGAACTCGACCGACGCCTCGTAGCGCTGCTGGTGGTTCAGGTGCAGGCCGTCACCGGCCAGCTCGTCCGGGTCGCCACCGGTGACCAGGTTGAACAGCGCCCGGCCGTTGGACAGGCGATCGAGGGTGGCTGCCTGCCGAGCAGCCACGGTTGGCGAGATGATGCCGGGGCGCAGGGCCACCAGAAACTTCAGGCGCTGGGTCACGGGGATCAGCGAGGCCGCGACCAACCAGGAGTCCTCGCAAGAGCGCCCGGTCGGGATCAATACCCCACCAAAACCAAGCCGGTCGGCAGCTTGCGCGATCTGTTGCAGGTAGCCGTGGTCGACCGCGCGGGCGCCATCGGCAGTGCCCAGGTACTTGCCGTCACCGTGGGTGGGCAGGAACCAGAAAATGTTCAGACTCATTGGAGTTGTCTCCTCAAGGGGGGCACGAGCCGGGGCGGTGCCCCGGCATGGCGTATCATTCAAGGCGCGCTAGCGACCTTGGCCGGGGGTGTCCAGATCACATCCTTGATGCTCAACGGCTTGGGTATCAGCTTGAGCGCCTGGAAGGTGTCGGCGATCTTCTGCTGCGCCGCCACTACCTGCGGGGTCAGAGGCGCGGCGCCGTAGCCTTGGCGTTTGACCGAGGTCGAAGTGATGTCGGCAGGCAAGCCGAGCAGCGGCGCCACTTGGTCGGTGACTTCCTGCGGGTTGGCCTGCGACCACTCGCCCACGGCGCGCACTTGCTCGATAACGGTGTTGATCACCGCTGGGTGCTCGGTCGCGTAGTTGCGGGTAGCGAGATAGAACTGATGGTTGTCGACCAGGCCCTTGCCGTCACGCAGGGTGCGCGCCTGCAGCTGTTGCTCGGCGGCGGCCTGGTACGGGTCCCAGATCACCCAGGCGTCGACACTGCCGCGCTCGAAGGCTGCTCGGGCGTCGGCCGGCGGCAGGTAAACCGGCTGGATGTCGCTGTACTGCAGGCCCGCGTCTTGCAGTGCACGCACCAGCAGGTAGTGCACATTGGAGCCTTTGTTGAGGGCGACTTTCTTGCCTTTGAGGTCCTTCACCGACTGTACCGGCGAACCCTTGGGCACGAGAATCGCTTCGCTGTGCGGCGCGGGCGGTTCGTAGGCCACATAGAGCAGGTCGGCGCCGGCGGCCTGGGCGAATACCGGTGGTGTTTCACCGGTGACGCCAAAATCGATCGAGCCGACGTTCAGCCCTTCAAGCAGCTGCGGGCCGCCGGGAAACTCGGTCCACTGCACCTGTACGCCCTGCTCGGCCAGGCGCTTCTCCAGCGTGCCCTTGGCCTTGAGCAGCACCAGGGTGCCGTATTTCTGATAACCGATCCGCAGGCTCTCGGCCTGGGCTTGGGTGATAGCGCCGAAGGACACAGCCGCCGCGAACAGGGCGACCAGACCGCGACGCAAGAAGACTGTGCGCATGGCGCTCTCCTGTGCGATAGGGTTCGGGTTGCACCTGCTTGCCTCGTTGGCGGGCGAGTAAGGTGGTGAAGCGGATAAAACCGGTCAGATGCTCCAGCGAGCACTGAGCAGGCGTTCGTTCAGTACACCGGGGGCCACGGGGCGCGGCCGACGGGCCAGGGCAACGTGGAAGGTTTCCAGCGAGTCCTGCAGGCGTTCTTCCAGCGCGGGTAGCAGTTGCGCAGGCTTGCTGCCCTCTGCGTAAGCGACTTGGCTGTCGTCAGCGAAGATCCCTTGCAGGGTCTCTTGCGCCTTGAGTGCAGATAGCACGGGCTTGAGTGCGTAATCCACCGCCAGCATGTGGGCGATGCTGCCGCCGGTGGCGATCGGCAACACGATCTTGTGTGCCAAAGCGCGCTCGGGCAGCAGGTCGAGCAAGGTTTTAAGAGCACCGGCAAACGATGCCTTGTACACCGGTGTGGCGACGATCAGGCCATCGGCCTGGGCCACCAGTTGCTGGAAGTGCTGTACCTGCGGGCTGTCGAAACGGGCATGCAGCAGGTCTTCGGCGGGGAAGTCACGTACCTGGAACGTCACCACTTCGACGCCGCGATGCTGCAGCCACTGGCGCGAACGCTCCAGCAGCACGCCGGAGCGTGAACGAGGACTTGGGCTACCACCGATTGAGACGACCAACATTGCAGCGCTTCCTTGTGTTCTGTTGGGGGTGACATTAGCAGTCGGTTTATATATCTAGAAATCATATTTTTTCATTTGTTTATTCCATCTTGGTTTAAAGCTTCAAGCTTCAAGCTTCAAGCTACAAGCCGCAAGCTGACCTGCTCTTGCTCTTGCTCTTGCTCTTGCTCTTGCTCTTGCTCTTGCTTTTGCTTCTGCTTGCAGCTTGCAGCTTGCAGCTAAAAAAAAGGGCCGTCGAAACGGCCCGAAAATCCCTGTGAGGCTAAGAGCGATGCAACGAGGAATGCGTTAACGATTGGGCTGGGGGGTCAGGCGCAGATAGGGTTTGACGGCCCGGTACCCTTTGGGGAAGCGCTGCTTGATCTCTTCTTCGTCCTTGAGCGAAGGCACGATCACCACGTCGTCGCCGTCTTGCCAGTTACCTGGCGTGGCCACTTTGTGGTTGTCAGTCAGCTGCAGCGAGTCGATCACCCGCAGGATTTCATTGAAATTGCGCCCGGTACTGGCGGGGTAGGTGATGGTCAGCCGCACCTTCTTGTTCGGGTCGATCACGAACAGCGAGCGCACGGTCAGGGTGTCGCTGGCGTTCGGATGGATCAGGTCGTAAAGGTCTGAAACCTTACGGTCGGCGTCGGCGATGATCGGGAAATTGACCACGGTGTTCTGGGTTTCGTTGATGTCGGCGATCCATTTGTGGTGCGAATCGACCGGGTCGACCGACAAGGCAATGGCCTTGACTCCGCGTTTGGCGAATTCGTCCTTGAGCTTGGCAGTCAGGCCCAGCTCAGTGGTGCATACCGGGGTGAAGTCAGCCGGGTGGGAGAACAGCACCCCCCAGCTGTTACCCAGCCACTCGTGGAAACGGATCTTGCCTTCGCTGGAATCCTGTTCGAAATCGGGGGCGATATCGCCGAGTTTTAGGCTCATGGGCTGCGGCTCCTGGGCTGGGTTCTGGTCAGCGTGTGAATGAACTTTGCCTGCAATGATTTAAAAACAAAAAGAATAAATAACAATTTATTTATAACCATAAAGCATACAAAGTTTCTGACGTAAAAAAGCCTCGCACTAGGCGAGGCTCTTTGGTGTCGCTACGGCTTACAGGAAGCTGTAAGTGTAGTTCACGATGAAGCGAGTCTGGTCCTGGTCCGCGCTGGCTTCGTTGCTGCCACCGCGGTACACACCCTGGCGCAGGCTGAAGCCCAGGCCTTTGAGGGTACCTTGCTGAATGGTGTAGTCGACGCGGGCGTCACGTTCCCATTCGTTGTAGGTGCCGTGGCCGCTCTTGTAGCGAATGTCGTCACCGCGCAGGTAGGAAACCGAAGCCTTCAGGCCCGGAACGCCAAGCGAGGCGAAATCATACGAGTACTGGCCGAAGTTGGTGTTCTCACCGGCACGGGCGAACTGGTTGATCATGCTGTCGGTGAACAGGTAGAAGCTGGAACCGGCAGCGCCTTCAGGGCGACCGTTACCGTCAACCACGTTGCCCTGGTTCAGCCAGACGAAACCGCCGTCATCGCTAACTTGCTGACGACCGAGCATCAGCGCGTGGCCACCAAGGGTGTAAGTGAACATGGCGGTCCAGGTCTTGTTGTCGACCTTGCCAGTGTTCTTGGCGTAGCCACCGTTGTTGCTGAAGTTGTAGCCACCGCCGTGACCGTTGTTGCCGTCACTGCTGCTGTCGAAGTAGCGCAGGTCGGTCTTGAACGACTGGTCGTCGGCGATCTTGAAGACGTGGGTGGCACCCAGGAAGTGCTGCTTGTAGAAGTCTTCCAGGTTCGAGTAGTAGTACTGCAGGGTCAGGTCTGGAGTGAGCTTGTAGTCCAGGCCGCCGTAGCGGAACTTGTTGCTGTCGGCAGTGGCGCCAGCGACCGACAGGCCGGTACGGTTGCTCGACGCACGACCCATGGCGTGGGTCAGCTGACCGGCGTTGATGGTCAGGTTGTCGATTTCCTTCGACTGGATGGTGCCACCCTCGAAGGTTTGCGGCAGCAGACGCCCGTCGTTGGAGACCAGGATCGGCAGGTTTGGCGCCAGGGCGCTACCGAAGTGCACTTCGGTCTTGGAGAAGCGAGCCTTGGCGTTGGCGCCAAAACGTGCCCACTGGCTAGCGGCCGAGCCGTCCGAGTCGCTTGGGAAGAAGCTGCTATTGTCAGGGTGTTTGCCACGGCCACCGTCCAGGTGGATACCCCACAAGGCCTGGGCATCGACACCAAAACCAACGGTGCCTTCAGTGAAACCAGAGATGTAATCGAGCTTGAAGCCCTGACCCGACTCGCGGTTGTCAGCACCGCCATCGCGGTTGTCGTTGTTGAAATACATGGTGCGCGAGCTGAGGGACAGTTTGCTGTCTTCCACGAAACCGGCAGCGCCTGCTGTTTGGGCGAAAACCCCCAGTGCCACGGCCACGGCCAGGCTGGACTTGTACATGTTGTGCTCCTCTACGTTCTAATTTTTGTGTATCTCTGGCGGCAGGGTCTTGTGCCCCGCTCACCGTGGATTGGCGATTTAGTCCCAAAGTGTGACTGGTAAGTCAAACGTTTCTAAACGTTTCTCGACTTTGGTCTAAGGCGCCACCTGCGCTACAGGATAATGACAATCCTATAAATCCAAAATGACCGTTTTGTGAATTTCTAAGATTTTTAGGGAATATGTAACGAACCTTTGCAACCAATCGTTGTAGCTATACGGGTTCTAATAGCATTTAGCTATTTGCAAACGTTTGCTAATAACCTAATTCCTTAATGTTCTATAGGGACGGAGAAGCCTAGCAGGCTGATCTGATTTCGCTATTGACCCAGGTTATGACCCTTCGCAGGCTTTGTAGGAGCGGCCTTGTGTCGCGCTGGGGCGCGAAGCTGCACTGAACGCTCAGCGTCGCAGCAGCCATCGTCAGGGCCGCTTCGCGCCCCATCGCGACACAAGGCCGCTCCTACAGCTTTACCTCCTAAGCTAATGCAAAAAAGTTATTTATTTTAAATTTTTTAGATCATTTAGCCTTCTCGCATACCCCAGTTTGCCTGAGAGGTTCACCATGATCCCGCATGCCCCGCTGCGCCTGTTCGGCGCCCTGACCCTCGCCAGCGCCAGCTGGCTGGCCCAGGCGGCCGACCTGACCGTCGCCTACCAGACCACCGTCGACCCCGCCAAGGTGGCGCAGGTAGATGGCGACTACGAAAAAGCCAGCAAGGCCAGCATTGACTGGCGCAAGTTCGATAACGGCGCCGATGTGATCACCGCAGTAGCCAGCGGTGACGTGCAGATCGGCTACCTGGGCTCCAGCCCGCTGGCCGCCGCCGCCACCCGCAAGCTGCCGGTCGAAACGTTTCTGATCGCAACGCAGATCGGCGCAGGCGAGGCTCTGGTCGCCCGCGACAGCATCAAGACGCCACAAGACCTGGTCGGCAAGAAAGTCGCCGTGCCCTTCGTTTCAACTGGCCACTACAGCTTGCTGGCAGCCCTGAAGACCTGGAACATCGACCCCCCCAAGGTGCAGATACTCAACCTCGCGCCCCCTGCGATCATTGCCGCCTGGAAACGCGGCGACATCGACGCCACCTACGTCTGGGACCCGGCCTTGGGCGTGGCCAAGGAGAACGGCAAGGTGCTGATCACCTCGGGCGAGCTGGCCGCAAAAGGCGCACCCACCTTCGATGCCTGGATCGTGCGCAAGGACTTCGCCGAGAAGCACCCCGACGTGGTCAAGGCTTTCGCCAAGGTCACCCTCGATGCCTACGCCGAATACCGCAAAGACCCGCAAGCCTGGCTGGCTGACAAGGGCAACGTAGACAAACTGGTGAAGCTGTCCGGCGCCAAGGCCAGCGACATTCCCGTGCTGCTGCAGGGCAACGTCTACCCACTGGCCGCCGACCAGGCCAGCGCACTGGGCGCACCCACCACCCAGGCACTGACCGACACGGCCAACTTCCTCAAGCAGCAAGGCAAGGTTGACGCCGTACTGCCGGACTACTCGCCGTACGTCAGCGCCAAGTTCCTTCCAAACTGAACCGGAGCCCGCCATGGCCTTGCTCGAACTGGAGCGCATCAGCGCACAGTACCCCGGTGCCGCCACCCCGGTGCTGGCCGACATCAACCTGAGCCTGGGGCCGCGCCAACTGCTGGTGGCCCTGGGGCCATCCGGCAGCGGCAAAACCTCGCTGCTCAACCTGATCGCCGGCTTCGTTACCCCCAGTGGCGGCCGCATCACCCTCGACGGTGTACCGGTGCAAGGGCCTGGAGCCGAGCGCGGTGTGGTGTTCCAGGACGACGCGCTGCTGCCATGGCAGAACGTGCTGGGCAACGTCGCATTCGGCCTGGAGCTGGCCGGCGTACCACGCGCCGAGCGTGAAGCCAAAGCCCGCGAGATGCTGGCCCTGGTCGACCTCGCCGGCTTCGGCGAGCGGCGCATCTGGCAGTTGTCCGGCGGCCAGAAGCAACGCGTGGGCCTGGCCCGGGCGCTGGCAGCCGACCCACGGGTGCTATTGATGGACGAACCGTTCGGCGCCCTCGATGCCTTCACCCGCGAGCAGATGCAGGCGTTGCTGCTGCAGGTATGGCAGCGCACCGCCAAGCCGGTGTTCCTGATTACCCACGACATCGAAGAAGCGGTATTCCTGGCCAGCGAACTGGTACTGCTGGCGCCCAACCCGGGGCGCGTGGTGGAACGCCTGCAACTGGACTTCGGCCAGCGTTATGCCGCTGGCGAATCGGCCCGGGCGATCAAGTCCGACCCGGCCTTCATCGAAACCCGCGAGCACGTACTGGCGCGGGTGTTTTCCCAACGCCAAAGCCTGCAGGAGCGCGCATGAGCAGCCTGGACCTGCCGGTTACCGGCAAACACGACGCCCAACCCCGGCCAGCCATCAAGCTGCGCCGCCCACGTTCCACCCGCTGGATCAGCACCCTGACCCTCGCCAGCCTGTTGCTGGCGTGGTGGCTGGTGACTGCCGCCGGCTGGGTCGAGCCGCTGTTCCTGCCCTCGCCCGGCGACATCCTGGCCAAGGGCTGGACCTTGCTGACCCAGGGTTACATGGATGCCAGCCTGTGGCAGCACCTGGGCGCCAGCCTGGGGCGCATCGGCGTGGCCCTGCTGGCCGCCGCGCTGACCGCCATCCCGGTGGGCATCGCCATCGGCTACAACCGCGTGGCACGCGGCATCCTCGACCCGCTGATCGAGTTCTACCGGCCGATCCCGCCGCTGGCCTACCTGCCCCTGATTGTCATTTGGTGCGGCATCGGCGAGCTGTCGAAGGTGTTGCTGATCTTCCTGGCGATCTTTGCGCCGATCGCCATTGCCACCGCCACCGGCGTACGTACCGTCGACCCGGCCAAGTTGCGTGCAGCGCAGTCGCTGGGCGCAAGCAAGGCTCAGCTGATCCGTCACGTGATCCTGCCGAGCGCGCTACCCGACATCCTCACCGGGATCCGCATCGGCCTAGGGGTTGGCTGGTCGACGCTGGTCGCCGCCGAGCTGATTGCCGCCACCAGTGGCCTGGGCTTCATGGTGCAGTCGGCGGCGCAGTTTCTGGTTACCGACGTCGTAGTGCTGGGCATCCTGCTGATCGCCTTGATCGCCTTCGCACTGGAAATGAGCCTGCGCGCCCTGCAGCGCAAGCTGGTGCCCTGGCACGGGCAAAGCCACTGAACCCCATTGTCCACGCCAGCACACTGGCGCCTGATTGAAGAGACTGACATGAGCCTGACCATCACTCCCCTCAGCCCCGCGCTCGGCGCCCAGATCAGCGGCGTGGACATCAGCCGCGACATCACCGCAGCACAACGCGACGCCATTGAACAGGCGCTGCTGCAGCACCAGGTGCTGTTCTTCCGCGACCAGCCGATCAACCCGGAACAACAGGCGCGCTTTGCCGCCCGCTTCGGCGACCTTCACATTCACCCGATCTACCCCAATGTGCCGAACACCCCGCAGGTGCTGGTGCTCGACACGGCGGTCACCGATGTACGCGACAACGCCGTGTGGCACACCGACGTGACCTTCCTGCCAACCCCGGCACTGGGTGCGGTGCTCAGTGCCAAGCAGTTGCCGGCCTACGGTGGCGATACCTTGTGGGCCAGCGGCATCGCTGCCTTTGAAGCCTTGTCGGCGCCGCTGCGGGGCATGCTCGACGGGCTGACCGCCACTCACGACTTCACCAAGTCGTTCCCGCTGGAACGCTTTGGCACCACCGCTGAAGACCTGGCGCGCTGGGAAGCCACGCGGCGCAACAACCCGCCCCTGTCGCACCCGGTGGTGCGGACGCATCCGGTGAGCGGGCGCAAGGCGTTGTTCGTCAATGAGGGGTTTACCACGCGCATCAATGAGCTGAGCGAGCTGGAGAGCGAGGCGTTGCTGAAGCTGCTGTTCGCCCATGCCACACGGCCGGAGTTCAGCATTCGCTGGCGCTGGCAGGAGCATGACGTGGCGTTCTGGGACAACCGCGTGACCCAGCATTTTGCCGTGGATGACTACCGGCCTAATCGGCGGGTGATGCACCGCGCGACGATCCTCGGGGATGTGCCCTTTTAGTTGTTGCCTGTTCTGGCCTCTTCGCGGGCACGCCCGCTCCCAGGTCCGGCACCGGTTTCGAAACCTGCGATGTACCTGTGGGAGCGGGCGTGCCCGCGAAGAGGCCAGAACAGGAAAGCCTGGTCAGCGGACCAGATGCAGGAACTGCATGTGCCGCTCGTACTGGTCGAGGATGTCGTTGATGATCTGCTCCTTGCTGTAGCCAACCAGGTCGTAGTTCTGGCTGCCTTCGCTCAGGTACACCTCCGCCCGGTAGTAGCGGCGGTTCTTCAACTCCTGCGTGCCCAGCCCACCCAGGGCGAACGATGGCGTGAAGTAGCCACGCATCTGCACCTGGTAAATGAACGGCTGTTCTTCACCATGCCCCACTTTCAGGCTGACGTTGTCGTGGCTTGGGTCATCCTGGGTAATCAGCACCAGGCCTTTTTGCTCGAACACCTCACGCACATCGGCAATCGCCGGGCGCACCACATCGTCCATGAAGCGGTACACCTCGTCACGCGACGGGAAGTGCACCGCCTGGCTCAAGCGCTGGCGCCAGCCGCCGCGGCCGCGGCGTGACTGGGCGAACGGTGCCAGCGAGTGCATTTGCGCGATCTGCCGTTGCGACTCCAGGTAGAACGCCTTGTGCAACCCCCACATCATGCACAGCAAGATCAACGAGAACGGCAGCGAGGTCAGTACCACCGCCGATTTCAGCGAATCGATGCTGCCCGCGAACAACAGCGCACTGGTGACCAGCGCGGTCATCGCGCCCCAGAAAATGCGCAGCCAGTTCGGCCCGTCCTCATCGGCATCCCCACCGGTGGCCGACAAGGTCGACAGCACCACGGTGCCAGAGTCGGCCGAGGTGACGAAGAACACGAAACTGATGAACACCGTGGTGGCGATCACCACCTTGCTCCAGGGGTAGGTTTCCAGCAGCAGGTACAGGCTCATGGACGGGTTGTCCAAGGCCGACTGGCCCAGCGCGGTCATGCCGTGGTTGATGACCTGGTCCAGGGCACTGTTGCCGAAGATCGACATCCACGCCAGGGTAAAGCCCAGCGGGATCAGCAGCACGCCAAAGACGAACTCGCGGATGGTACGGCCGCGGGAAATGCGCGCAATGAACAAGCCCACGAACGGCGCCCAGGCAATCCACCAGGCCCAGTAGAACACTGTCCAGCCACCCAGCCAGTCGCGGTTCTCACCGTAGGCATACACGTCGAAGCTCTTGCGCGGCAAGGCGCCCAGGTAATCGCCAAGGTTCTGGATGAGGGTGTTGAACAGGTGCTGGGTAGGCCCGGCGAACAGCACGAACAGCAGCAATGCGCAGGCCAGGAACAGGTTGATGTCGCTCATTACCCGCACGCCCTTCTCTACCCCGGCAACGGCTACGGCCACCGCCGCGCCCATCATCAGGGTGATGAGGATCACCTGCACCCACTGGCTGTGGCTGATGCCGAACAGGTAATCCAGGCCGGCGTTCAGGTGCAGCACGCCAAAGCCCATGTCGGCGCCAAGGCCGAACACGGTGGCGATGATGCCGAAGCCGTCCACCGCATAACCGATCGGCCCGTTGATGCGCTTGCCGATCAGCGGGTACAGCGCCGAACGCAGCGCCAGCGGCAGGTTATGGCGGTAGGCGAAGTAGGCCAGCGCCATGCCGACGAAGGCGAACACGCCCCAGCCATGCAACCCCCAGTGCAGGAACAGGATCTGCATGGCCTGGCGCCCGGCCTCGGCAGTGCCCGCTTCGCCTTGGGGCGGCTGCAGCATATGGGTCAGCGGTTCGGACACACAGAAGAAGAACAACGTAATGCTGATGCCAGCCGCAAACAGCATGCCGGCCCATGACAGGTAACTGAACTCGGGCTCGTCGTGGTCGGCACCGAGCTTGATCTTGCCGTAGCCGGACAAGGCGGTGACCACCACGAAGACCAGGTACAGCGTCATTGCCAACATGTAGTACCAGCCGACCGTATTGGCCGCCCAGTTCTGCGCCGCCAGCAACCAGTCGCCTGCGGTTTGCGGGTTGGAGATGACCACCAGGCCGAAGATGAGGATGAAGCTTGCCGCAAAGTAGAACACCGGCGGGTTCATGCGGATCTTGCCAGTGGAAAGGGATGGGGTCGGTGCACTCATGGGGCAGGCACCTCGTCAAAAGACGTGAGGTTCGGAATGAACGGGTTCAGCAAAGGAATCCTCCTGTTGAACACCGGCAGCGGACCAGCGTTTTTCATTGAACAAGCGTTCAAGTTAAACATGGATCGGTGTTCAATGCGAATTGGGGCGCCGACTGGCGCGCTTCTGGCCCGGCCTTTTCGCGGGTGAACCCGCGCCTGGCGTGCACATCGGTCGCTCGCTGTGCGTTCCTTGTAAGAGCCCGTTTCACCTTGAAAAGTGCCGGTGCACGCCAGGCAAATTTCAGGTCAATGCTTGTCCTGGCAATCCAGCTGCAGGTTGGCCTGGGTGATGTTGCTGTCGGCTGGCACACTGCGGGTCAGCCACACGTTGCCGCCAATGGTCGAGCCTTTACCGATGGTGATGCGCCCCAGTACCGTGGCGCCGGCATAGATCACCACATCGTCTTCGACGATTGGGTGGCGGGGCAGGCCTTTGTGCAAGGTGCCCGACTCGTCGCTTGGGAAACGCTTGGCGCCAAGGGTCACAGCCTGGTAGATACGCACGCGCTCGCCGATGATCGCGGTTTCGCCAATGACCACCCCCGTACCATGGTCGATGAAGAAACCCGGCCCGATCTGCGCCCCAGGGTGAATGTCGATACCTGTGGCTGAATGCGCCAGTTCCGAACTGATGCGCGCCAGCAGTGGCAGGCCTGCCCGGTACAGATGGTGCGCCAGGCGGTGGTGGATGATCGCCAGAACGCCGGGGTAGCACAGCAGCACCTCATCGACGCTACGGGCCGCCGGGTCGCCGTGGTAGGCAGCCAGCACATCGGTGTCGAGCAACACCCGCAGCGCTGGCAAGGCTGCCGCGAAATCCTGTACCAGCCTCAGCGCGTGAGCATCCACACCGGCCAGCTCGGCCTGGCTTTGCCGGGCGGCGTAACGCAGCTCCAGTCGGGCCTGGGCCAGCAAGGCGGTCAGGGCGGCATCGAGGGTATGGCCAACGTAGAAATCTTCACTTTCTTCGCGCAGGTCGACCGGGCCCAGGCGCATAGGGAACAGCGCACCACAGAGTTGCTCGAGGATCTGCCGCATCGCCTCGCGCGACGGCAGCTCGCGGCCACCCTGCTCGCCGCTGCTGCGGCCATTGCGGGTGCGCCACTGCTCACGCGCGCCGCGCAGGCCGGTTACGATGCTCTGCAACTGCCAGCGCCCGGATAATGGTTGTTCGCTCACGGTTTTCTCCTGCCGTATAGGCCATCGGGTTGTTTCGCCATGCCCGCGAAAGGGCCGGGCGTGCCTGCGTGCAATCCACTCTACGGCAAATCCGCCTCTTGGAAAAAACTACGCTTTATTCCATCCTGCGCCATGTCGGGCACACCCTGCGGTGACGGCGCAGGCAACCTCGCCTACCCTCAAAGCAATCACGCTCTGATAACGAATAAAATGGAAGTAACAAAATATTTTTTTATTATTTCCAGGCCTTAAAAGCCAGCTCTATAGTCGCCACCCTCTCCCTACACAACACGCGCGGGGCTCTGCCATGTCGAAGTTCGTCAAACCGCTACTCAATGCCAGCCTGGCCCTTGTGCTGGGTGCTGGTCTGCTCGGCCAGGCCTTCGCCGGCGAAGAGCTGAAAACCATTCAGGAAAAAGGCGTGATCAACGTCGGCCTCGAAGGCACCTACCCGCCGTTCAGCTTTCAGGATGAAAACGGCAAGCTGACCGGTTTTGAAGTCGAGCTCTCCGAACTGCTGGCCAAAGAGCTGGGGGTCAAGGCCAAGATCCAGCCAACCAAGTGGGACGGTATTCTCGCCGCGCTGGAGTCCAAACGGCTGGACATCGTGGTCAACCAGGTGACCATTTCGGAAGAACGCAAGAAGAAGTATGACTTCTCCGAGCCTTACACCATCTCCGGCATCCAGGCGCTGATTCTCAAGAAGAAGGCCGAGCAGCTGAATATCAATGGTGCACAGGATCTGGCCGGCAAAAAAGTCGGCGTGGGTCTGGGCACCAACTACGAGCAGTGGGTGAAACAAGACGTACCGAAAGCCGAGGTGCGCACTTATGAAGACGACCCGAGCAAATTCGCCGACCTGCGCAACGGCCGCATCGACGCCATCCTGATCGACCGCCTGGCGGCGCTGGAATACGCGCAAAAAGCCAAGGACACCGAACTGGCCGGCCCTGCCTTCTCGCGCCTGGAAAGCGGCGTGGCTCTGCGCAAGGGCGAGCCTGAACTGTTGGCGGCCATCAACAAGGCCATCGACAAGCTCAAGGCTGACGGCACGCTGGCCAAGCTGTCGGAAAAATATTTCGGTGCCGATGTCACTAAATGATCGCTGAAAGCCTGCAACTCGTAGCCGACTCCGCGCCCTTCCTGCTCAAGGGCGCGGGTTACACCGTACTGCTCAGCGTGGGCGGCATGTTCTTCGGCCTGGTGCTGGGCTTTGCCCTGGCGCTGATGCGGCTGTCGAAGGTATTGCCGCTCAACTGGCTGGCGCGGATCTATGTGTCGTTCTTTCGCGGCACGCCGCTGCTGGTGCAACTGTTCGTGATCTATTTCGGCATGCCGCAGATCGGGATCGAACTCGACCCTATCCCGGCCTCGCTGATTGGCCTGTCGCTGAACATGGCGGCTTACATCTGCGAAATCCTGCGCGCGGCGATTTCATCGATTGACCGTGGCCAATGGGAAGCTGCGGCCAGCATCGGCATGACCCGGGTGCAGGCCATGCGCCGGGCGATCCTGCCCCAGGCCCTGCGCACCGCCCTGCCACCGCTGGGCAACAGCTTCATTTCGCTGGTCAAGGACACCGCCCTGGCAGCCACCATCCAGGTACCCGAGCTGTTCCGCCAGGCCCAGCTGATTACCGCACGCACCTTCGAAGTGTTCACCATGTACGTAGCGGTTGCGGTTATCTACTGGGTGCTGTGCAGCATCCTCGCGCACTTCCAGAACCGTATGGAAGCGCGGGTCAACCAGCATGACCAGGAGCATTGAGCATGATTGAAGTCAAAGGCCTGACCAAGCGGTTCAAGGGCCAGACCGTGCTCAACGGCATTGACCTGACCGTACAGCCTGGCGAGGTGGTGGCCATCATCGGCCCCAGCGGCTCGGGCAAGACCACCTTCCTGCGCTGCCTGAACCTGCTGGAAACGCCCGACGCCGGGCAGATAAAGATCGGCGCCATCAGCATCGATGCCAACCGCCCGCTGGGGGGGCAGCAAAGTGCAATCCGCCGGTTGCGCCAGCAGGCGGGGTTTGTGTTCCAGAACTTCAACCTGTTTCCGCACCGCACAGCCTTGGAAAACGTGATCGAAGGGCCGGTGATCGTCAAGAAGACCCCGCGCGAACAGGCTGTCGAACTGGGCCGCCGCTTGCTGGCCAAGGTTGGCCTGGCGGGCAAGGAAGATGCCTACCCGCGGCGTCTGTCCGGTGGCCAGCAGCAGCGGGTGGCCATTGCCCGTGCCTTGGCCATGGAGCCCGAGGTGATTCTGTTCGACGAGCCGACCTCGGCGCTGGACCCGGAACTGGTGGGTGAAGTGCTGGCGACTATTCGCGGCCTGGCCGAAGAAAGGCGCACCATGGTCATCGTCACCCACGAAATGAGCTTCGCCCGGGACGTGGCGAACCGGGTGATCTTCTTCGACAAAGGCGTGATCGTGGAGCAAGGCGAGGCCAAAGCGCTGTTTGCGGCGCCGAAGGAAGAGCGTACCCGGCAGTTCTTGCGCAAGTTCCTTGGGACTGCTGCTTCCGAGTAGGCCTGCTCTGGGCCCTTCGCGGGCTCGCCCGCTCCCTCAGGGTTAACGCTGTGGGAGCGGGTTCATCCGCGAAGAGGTCGGCGTAGCCGCGGAAATCTCTCCTTCTATATATATTCCAAAGAGTTAGTTCATTAAATTTTTATAAAGCATTAGGGTATATCAACCGGACCACCGGACCAGCACACGTTCGCCGCGACCAGCTGTAGCGGCTTTACTTTTCGCGAGGTCAGGAATGGTAAGCATCACAATTTCCCCAGTGCGTAACGCCAGGGCATTGAGTACAGCCAAGGAGCGGTACTGATGTCCAGCCAACCCAACAGCCTATTACACAGCGATCTCGACAGCGCTCCCCCGTTGCTGCCAGCCAAGGTGTTGCGCAACGACGCCGAAGCCTTGCAAGCGGCACGCGAACTGGCCGAGGTCGCCCGCGAGCATGCCGCCCGCCGCGACCAGCAACGCAAGCTGCCATGGGCGGAGGTCGAGCTGTTCACCCGCAGCGGGCTGGGTAGCATCAGCGTACCCAAGGCCCACGGTGGCCCCGATGTTTCGTTCGCCACCATCGCCGAAGTGTTCCGCCTGATAAGCGCCGCCGACCCGGCCCTGGGGCAGATCCCGCAGAACCAGTTCGGCATCCTGCAATTGCTGCGCCTGACGGCAAGCGAAGCGCAACAGGCGTTTGTTTTCCGCAGCGTGCTCGAAGGCTGGCGCATCGGCAATGCCGGGCCCGAGCGCGGCACCAAGGACACCCTCACGCTCACCGCGCGTATCACCCGCAACGGCGACGGTTATCGCATCAGTGGCGAGAAGTTCTATTCCACCGGCGCCCTGTTCGCCCATTGGGTGGCGGTCAAAGCCCTGGACGACGACGGCCGTCAGCGCCTGGCGTTCGTACGTAGAGGCAGCCCGGGGTTGCGCATCGTCGATGACTGGTCCGGGTTTGGCCAGCGCACCACTGCTAGCGGCACGGTACTGCTGGACCAGGTGCCGGTGGAGGCGGCGCTGGTGATCGACAACTGGCGCCAGCGCGATATACCCAATACCCAGGGCGCGGTCTCGCAGTTGATCCAGGCAGCAATCGATGCAGGTATCGCTGAAGCGGCCATCGAAGATGCGATCAAGTTCGTTCGCGAGAAGTCGCGGCCTTGGGTCGACGCCAATGTCGAGCGCGCCAGCGACGATCCTTACGTGATCGCTGACGTCGGGCGCCTGAAGCTTGAACTGCATGCGGCGCAAGCGTTGCTGCGCAAGGCCGCGCAGGTGCTTGACGAGGTCAGCGCCGCGCCCGTGGATGCCGCGAGCGCTGCGCGCGCGTCCATTGCGGTGGCCGAAGCCAAGGTGCTGACCACTGAAATTGCCCTGCAGGCCAGCGAAAAGCTGTTCGAGCTGGCTGGCAGCCGCGCCACCCTTGCCGAATTCAACCTCGACCGCCACTGGCGCAACGCCCGGGTGCACACGCTGCATGACCCGGTGCGCTGGAAGTACCACGCGGTTGGGGCTTACCACCTTAACGGGACCTTGCCCGCGCGGCATTCCTGGATCTGAATTCAATGGCCTTGGGGGCTGCTTTGCAGCCCATCGCGACACAAGGCCGCTCCTACCCGTGGCGCGGACCGGCATGGAACCGCGTATCCCTGCAGGAGCGGCCTTGTGTCGCGATGGGCCGCATCGCGCTCCCAAGGCCCGGAGAAACCCATGACCATCAGAATCATCACCAGCGACACCCAAGCCCTGCATGTCGCCGACGAAATCGCCCAACAACTGCGCCGCGACAGCGCCCTGCGCGACCGCGAACGCCGGCTGCCGCACAGCGAACTGGACCTGTTCACCCGCTCCGGCCTGTGGGCCATCAGTGTGCCCAAGGCCTTCGGCGGCGCTGGCGTGTCCAACGTCACCCTGGCCAAGGTCATCGCCCGCATCGCCCAGGCCGACGGCTCGCTGGGGCAGATCCCACAGAATCATTTCTACAGCCTGGAAGTACTGCGGGTAAACGGCAGCCCCGAACAACAGAAGCGGCTGTATGGCGAAGTACTGGCCGGCCGCCGTTTCGGCAATGCCCTGGCCGAGCTGGGTACCAAGACCGCCAACGAACGCACCACCCGCCTGAGCCGTGACGGTGACGGCTTTCGCATCAATGGCCGCAAGTTCTACGCGACTGGCGCCATCTACGCCCAGCGTATTCCCACGTCGGTGGTCGATGAACAGGGCGTGCAGCACCTGGTGTTCGTGCCGGCCGATAGCCAGGGCGTGCAGGTGATCGACGACTGGAGCGGCTTTGGTCAGCGCACCACCGGCAGTGGCTCGGTTCTGCTGGACAACGTTTACGTCAGCGCAGCGGACGTGGTGCCTTTCCAGAGCGCCTTCGAGCGCCCCACCCCGGTCGGCCCGCTGGCGCAGCTTCTTCACGCCGCCATCGACACCGGCATCGCCCGCGCCGCCTACGAGGATGCCCTGCACTTCGTGCGCACCCGCAGCCGACCATGGGTCGACGCAGGCCTGGACAAGGCAAGCGATGACCCACTGACGCTGAAAAGCTTCGGCCACCTGGCGATCCGCCTGCACGCGGCCGAAGCCCTGCTGGAACGCGCTGGCGAATACCTCGACCGCGCCCGCAACGACAGCACCGCCGACACCGTCGCCGCGGCGTCCATCGCCGTGGCCGAAGCGCGTGCCAGCAGCACGGAAATCGCGCTTGCCGCCGGCACTGCCCTGTTCGAACTGAGTGGGAGCCAAGCGACGCTGGCCGAGCACAACCTCGACCGCCATTGGCGCAACGCCCGCGTGCACACCTTGCACGACCCGGTCCGCTGGAAATACCACGCCATCGGCAATTACTACCTCAACGACGTCAACCCGCCACGCCGGGGGACGCTCTGATGGCCAAGCAAATCCTGCTCAATGCCTTCAACATGAACTGTGTCGGGCACATCAACCACGGCCTGTGGACCCACCCACGGGACACTTCGACCCAGTACACCAGCCTGGAGTACTGGACCCAGCTCGCACGCCTGCTGGAGCGGGGCCTGTTCGATGGGCTGTTCATCGCCGATATCGTCGGTACCTACGATATCTACGGGCAATCGCTGGACGTCACCCTCAAAGAGGCCATCCAGTTGCCGGTCAATGACCCCTTGCTGCTGGTTTCGGCCATGGCCGCCGTCACTCGCCACCTGGGTTTTGGCCTTACCGCCAACCTGACCTACGAGGCGCCCTACCTGTTCGCCCGACGCCTATCCACCCTGGACCACCTGAGCCAGGGCCGGGTTGGCTGGAACATCGTAACCGGTTACCTCGACAGTGCCGCCCGCGCCATGGGCCTGGCACAGCAACCCGAACATGACCGCCGCTACGACCAGGCCGACGAATACCTGCAGGTGCTGTACAAGCTGCTGGAGGGCAGCTGGGCTGACGACGCGGTGGTCGCTGACCGCGAGCAGCGCATCTATGCCCGCCCCGACAAGGTGCGCAAGGTGCAGCACCATGGCGAGTTCTACAAGGTCGACGGTTACCACCTGTGCGAGCCCTCGCCGCAGCGCACCCCGGTACTGTTCCAGGCAGGCAGTTCGCAACGCGGCCTGGGCTTCGCCGGGCAACATGCCGAATGTGTGTTCATCAGCGCTCAGGACAAGACCGCGGCCCGCGCCCAGGTCGAGCAGGTACGCGCGGCTGCCTCGGCTGCCGGGCGCGACCCGCAGGCGGTCAAGGTCTTCATGGGCATCACGGTGATCGTCGCGGCGACCGAGCAACAGGCCCAGGCCAAGCATGCCGAGTATCTGCAGCATGCCAGCGCCGAGGCCGGCGTCGCACATTTTGCGGCCTCGACCGGCATTGACTTCGCGGCCTATGCACTGGACGAGCCGATCCCCTTCAGCCAGGGCAACGCCATTCAGTCAGCCACCCGCCAGTTGCAGGGCAACGCCTGGACCCGCCGGCGCCTGTTGCAACAGCACGCGCTGGGCGGGCGCTACGTGAAGGTCGTCGGCGACCCCGAGCAGGTCGCCGAACAGTTGATCGCCTGGCTCGACGAGACCGGCCTGGACGGCTTCAACCTGACCCGCACCGTCACCCCGGAGAGCTTTGAGGACTTCATCGACCTGGTCGTTCCTCAACTGCAACAACGCGGCCGCTACAAGACCGCGTACGCCGAGGGCACCCTGCGCCAGAAACTGTTCCAGGCCGACCACCCGCACTTGCCCGCCGACCACCCTGGTTCGGCTTACCGCTTTAACCGCACCCCTACCCCTGCACCGACTGGAGCCCTGCACCATGCTTGAAAAACTGTTCCGGCCCGTCGTGGCCATCGCCCTGTCCCTCGGCCTGTGCGCCACTGCCCAGGCCGCCGAACCCCTGAAGATCGGCACTACCTCGGCCTTTGCGATCCCGCTGGAAGCCGCCGTGGAAGAAGCCCACAAGCAAGGCCTGGAGGTGAAGCTGATCGAGTTCAGCGACTGGATCGCGCCCAATGTCAGCCTCAACAGCGGCGACATCGACGTGAACTACTTCCAGCACATCCCGTTCCTGGAGAATGCCAAGGCGGCTGCGGGCTTCGACCTGGTGCCCTATGCACCGGGCATCATCAACAACGTGGGCCTGTACGCGAAAAAGTACAAAAGCTTCGCCGACCTGCCTGAAGGGGCGAGCGTGGCCATCGCCAACGACCCGATCAACAGCGGCCGCGGCCTGCAATTGCTGGCCAAGGCCGGGTTGATCACGCTCAAGCCAGGGGTTGGCTACAAAGCCACCGAGGACGACATTGTCGCCAACCCGAAAAAGCTGAAGATCCTGCAAGTCGAAGCCGTGCAGCTGGTGCGTGCCTATGACGACGCCGACTTGGTGCAGGGGTACCCGGCATACATTCGCCTGGCCAACAGCTTCGATGCCAGTTCAGCGCTGCTGTTCGACGGTCTGGAAAACAAGGAGTACGTGATTCAATTCGTGATTCGCCCGCAGAGCAAAAACGACCCACGCCTGGCACAGTTCGTCGACATCTACCAACATTCGCCTGCCGTACGCGCAGCGTTGGACAAGGCTCACGGCAAGCTGTACCAGGCCGGTTGGGAAGGCTGACATGAGCCAGGCCAGCGCATTCAAGGCGCCCACCCCCCAACCGCGAGCGTCAACGGCCAGGGAGCACGCCCTGCACCCGGAAATCAATCAAGCCCATGTACGCTTCATCGGCCTGGGCAAGACCTACCCTGGGCAGGCGCAACCCGCTTTGCACGGCATTGACCTGAACATTCGCCAGGGCGAAGTGTTCGGCATCATCGGCCGCAGCGGCGCCGGCAAATCTTCGTTGCTACGCACCATCAACCGCCTGGAACGCCCCAGCCACGGCCGGGTACTGATCGACCAAGTGGACATCGCGGCGTTCGATGACGACCAGCTGGTGGCGCTGCGCCGGCGTATCGGCATGATCTTCCAGCATTTCAACCTGCTGTCGGCGAAGACGGTGTGGCAGAACGTCGAGCTGCCCTTGAAGGTGGCGGGCGTGGCCAAGGGCGAGCGACAACGCAAGGTCCGGGAGCTGCTGGCACTGGTCGGCCTGCAGGAGAAACACCACGTGTACCCCGCGCAATTGTCAGGCGGGCAGAAACAGCGCGTGGGCATTGCCCGGGCACTGGTGCATGACCCCGAGATCCTGCTGTGCGACGAAGCCACCTCCGCGCTGGACCCGGAGACCACGGCCTCGATCCTGGAACTGCTGCGCGATATCAACCGGCGCCTGGGCCTGACCATCGTGCTGATTACCCACGAGATGGCGGTCATCCGTGATATCTGCCACCGGGTGGTGGTGCTGGACCGCGGCGAGGTGGTCGAGCAGGGCGAAGTCTGGCGTGTCTTCGGCGCCCCTCACCACGAGGTCACCCGAACCCTGCTTGCGCCGCTGCAAGCGCGGCTGCCTGCGGCGCTGCAAGCCAGCCTGCAGGCCCACCCCACAAGCCGTGACTGCGCCGTGGTATTGCAACTGAGTGTACTTGGCGAGCCTGAACTGTCTGCCCTGTTCCACGACCTGGGCGGTCGCGTGCGCTTGCTGCAGGGCGGCGTGGCGACCATTGGCGAGCACGCCCTGGGCCAGTTGATCCTGTCGGTGCAGCACGCACCGCACGATACCCAACAATTGCTGCAACGCGCCCGCCGTTGGGCGGACAACGTGGAGGTGCTGGGCCATGTGGTTTGATCGTCTGCTGGAAGGCTTGCTCGATACCCTGCTGATGGTTGGCGTGTCGTCGCTTATCGCCTTGCTGCTGGGGGTACCCCTGGCACTGCTGCTGGTCACCAGCGGCAGGGGTGGCATATTCGAGGCAGCCTTGCTGAACCGGTTACTGGGCGCCTTCGTCAACCTGTTCCGCTCGATCCCGTTCCTGATCCTGATGGTCGCGCTGATCCCGTTCACCCGGCTGGTGGTGGGTACGACCTATGGTGTGTGGGCGGCGGTTGTCCCGCTGACCATCGCCGCCACGCCGTTCTTTGCCCGGATCGCCGAGGTCAGCCTGCGCGAAGTCGACCATGGCTTGGTGGAAGCCGCGCAGGCCATGGGTTGCCGGCGCTGGCACATTGTCTGGCATGTGTTGTTGCCCGAAGCGTTGCCGGGCATTGTCGGCGGTTTCACCATCACCTTGGTGACCCTGATCAACTCCTCGGCCATGGCCGGGGCGATCGGTGCCGGAGGGCTGGGCGACATCGCCTACCGGTATGGCTACCAGCGCTTCGACAGCCAGATCATGCTGACCGTGATCGCCATGCTGGTGGCGCTGGTGGCGTTGATCCAGCTGGGTGGCGACCGATTGGCAAAAGGCTTGAACAAGCGTTGAGTTCTTCGCGGGCAAACCCGCGAAGAGGCCCTCAATCCCAGTGCAAATCCGCAGCCGGCACCGGCCGCCCGAACCAGTACCCCTGCCCCAGCTGGCACTGCTGCTGCAGCAGGAAGGCGGCCTGCTCTGCCTGCTCGATACCCTCGGCATGCACCTGCATGCCCATGCTGCGGGCCAGGGCGATGATCACCCGCACGATCGCGATGTCATCCTCATCCAGCGGCAACCCGGCAACGAAGCCCTGGTCGATTTTCAGCTTCTGAACGGGCAAACGCTTGAGCCGCAGCAGCGAAGAGTAGCCGGTGCCGAAGTCATCAATGGCCAGGGTCACGCCAAGCTCACGTAAGCGGTGAAGTTGCTCCAGCGCCACCTCCGGGTCTTCCATCACAGCGCTTTCGGTCACTTCCAGCTCCAGCAAGGCGGGGGCCAGGCCGGTGTCGTGCAGGACGTCGGCCGCTTGCCGGTACAACTCATGTTGGCCAAACAGCCGGCTGGAGATGTTCACCGCCACGAACGCCAATTGCCGGCCTTGCGCCTGCCACTGCACCATTTGCCGGCAGGCCTGGCGCAGCACCCAGGCATCGATCTCGGCAATCAGGCCGGTACGCTCGGCGATCGGGATGAACTCGCCCGGCGGCACCAGGCCGCGCTGCGGATGCTGCCAGCGCACCAACGCTTCGACCCCGACCAGGCTGCCGGTCGCCAGGTCGTGTACCGGCTGGAAAAACACCCGCAGTTCGTCATGCTCCAGTGCGCGGCGCAACTCGCCCGCTGTTTCAACCCGGTGCTGGGCGTGGGCCGTCAGTTCTTCGGTGTACAGCGCATAGCAGGCTCGCCCATTGCCCTTGGCCTTGTACAACGCCGAATCGGCGTTGCGCAGCAACTGTTCGGCACACAAGGCATCGCTGGGGAACAGGCTGATACCGGCACTGACACTGATGAACAACCGATGGCCATCGAACAGGAACGGCTCGCGCATGCGCTCGATGATGCCCTGCGCCAGTTTGCCTGCCTGGCCGACTTGCTGGCAGCCTTCGGCCAGCACGCCGAACTCGTCACCGCCCAGCCGGGCCAAGGTCACACCATTGCCCAATATCTTGCCCAGGCGCTCCCCCACCAGCCTCAGCAACTGGTCACCGATGGTGTGGCCAAGGCCATCGTTGATGCTCTGGAAGTGGTCCAGGTCCAGCAGCAGCAGGGCGCACCCACGCTTGTTGGCCTGCGCCGCGGCCAGGGCCTGCTCGACGCGGTCGTTGAACAGCAAGCGGTTGGGCAGGCCGGTCAGCGGGTCGTGGTGGGCCAGGTAGGCCAGTTCCTGCTCCGAATGCTTGATCGCGCTGATGTCACTGAACACGGCCACGTAATGGCTCAGCTCACCCTCGTCATCGTGAATAGCGCAGATAGTCTGCCACTGCGGGTAGATTTCGCCGCTTTTGCGCCGGTTCCAGATTTCGCCGCTCCACTCGCCCTTTTCAGCCAGGGTGGCGTAGACCTGCTGGTAGAAGGCCTGGCCATGGCGGCCCGACTTGAACTTGCTCGGGCGCTGGCCGATCACCTCGTGCTGCTGGTAACCGGTAATGCGCATGAAGGCACGGTTGACGTGCACGATCAGGCCCTGGCGGTCGGTTACCAGCACCCCTTCCAGGGTACTGTCGAACACCGCGGCGGCCATGCGCAGGCGTTCCCGGTCTTCGCAGCGCAACCGCGCGCCATGGCCGATGAAATGCAGCAGCCGCACCCGGGACAGATAAATCAGCAAGGCACTGCACAGCACCCACACCACCACGTTGATCTGCCGCCCCACGGTCAATGCCAGGGGGTCGTCGGTCATGCTCTGCAGCATCACCTCGGCCAGCACCAGCCAGAGGATCGAGAGCACCACATAGAGCGCGGCCATGCGCAAGGCGTCGCGAACGGAAACAGACATGTCGGGTGGGATAGCCCATTGAAAAGAAAGGGGCATTATAAAGGCTGAAACATGTCGTGACCTCCTGTCTGAACAGTTGACTGGTTTTATTTCCCCACCAAGGGATAATCGACCCTTCCCCCCGCATTTCGAGGGCATTTACATCTATGTGGTACAACGGCCTGCTCGACTTGTCGGCCTGGCAACTGGTCGGCATCACCCTGTTGATGACCCACGTGACCATTGTCAGCGTCACGGTCTACCTGCATCGCTACTCTGCGCACCGAGCCCTTGAGCTCAACGGCGCGCTCAAGCATTTCTTCCGCTTCTGGCTGTGGCTGACCACGGCGCAGAACACCCGCGAGTGGACGGCGGTCCACCGTAAGCACCACGCCAAGTGCGAAACACCCGACGACCCGCACAGCCCCGTGCACAAAGGCCTGAGCACGGTGTTGCGCAAAGGCGCCGAGCTGTATCGCGAAGAGGCCCGCAACCCAGACACCCTGCGCATCTACGGCAAGAACTGCCCTGATGACTGGATCGAGCGCAACCTTTACTCGCGCTACAAATTGGGCGGCATCGCGCTGATGGCCGTGATCGACCTGCTGCTGTTCGGCACCCTCGGTATCACCGTCTGGGCGGTCCAGATGATGTGGATCCCGTTCTGGGCTGCCGGTGTCGTCAACGGCCTGGGCCACGCGTTCGGCTACCGCAACTTCGAATGCCGTGACGCGGCCACCAACCTGGTGCCGTGGGGCATCGTGATCGGCGGTGAAGAGCTGCACAACAATCACCACACCTACCCCAATTCGGCCAAGCTGTCGGTCAAGCGCTGGGAGTTCGACATGGGCTGGGCGTGGATCCGCCTGTTCTGCCTGCTGCGCCTGGCCAAGGTGCAGCGTGTGGCGCCGATTGCCCATCGGGTGGAAGGCAAAGGTAGCCTGGACATGGACACCGCCATGGCGATCCTCAACAACCGCTTCCAGATCATGGCCCAGTACCGCAAATTGGTGATCGCCCCGCTGGTCAAGCTGGAACTGGCGCGTGTCGACGCCTCGGTGCGCCACCACTTCCGCCGTGCCAAGCGCCTGCTATCCCGTGAAACCAGCCTGCTCGAAGACCGCCACCATGTGCGCATCGAATCGATGCTTGCGCACAGCCAGGCCTTGAAAACCATCTACGAAAAGCGCCTGGCCTTGCAGCAGATCTGGGCCCGCACCAGCGCCAACGGCCATGACATGCTGGCCGCCATCAAGGACTGGGTACACGAAGCCGAAACCAGTGGCATTCAAGCCCTGCGCGACTTCGCGGCACAGCTGAAAACCTATTCCCTGCGCCCGGTCGGCGCCTGATCGCCGTTGATCGGCACGCCCCAGCATGGGGCGTGCCAGCTGGAACTTAACCACCTCGCCCCCACTCAAACCCCGCACATCGCCCGCGTGGCGGGCAGGATGCTGGCCGCACGCTTTCACGTCGAGACTCGCTACGTGCACATGGCCAAGAATATTCCAATGACATCGCCGGGCCCGGTACCACCGGGAGCCGCCCGCACTTTACTGGCGCTCCTTCATGCGCAAGGTGAAGTCGCCCGCCTGAGCGAACGCGAACAGCTGTTCAGCTCGTTGCTCGAGAGTGTCAACGCGGTGCTCTGGGCTTTCGATTGGGAAACACGCGAAGTGCTGTACGTAAGCCCTGCCTACGAGCGCATCTTCGGCCGCCCGGCCAGCCTGGTACTGGCCGACTTCAACGAGTGGCGCGACAGCATCTACCCCGACGACCTGGAATACGCCGAGCGCAGCCTGGCCCAGGTGCTGCTCAAAAGCGCGGTCGAGGACCGCGAGTACCGTATCATCAATGCTGACGGGCAAGTGCGCTGGTTGAGCGACAAGTGCTACATCAACCAGCAGCATGACGGCGACCGCGTGATCATCGTCGGCATTGCCGAAGACATCACTGAGAAAAAGCAGCTGGAAGGCGAGTTGCAGCGCCTGGCCACCATTGACGTGCTGACCCAAAGCAGCAACCGCCGGCACTTCTTCGAATGCGCCCAAGCGGCGTTTGACAGCGCCCGGGAAAACGGCACGCCGTTGGCCTTTCTGTTACTGGACATCGACGACTTCAAACAGATAAACGACAGCTATGGCCACCAGGAAGGCGACCAGGTGCTGCAGCACATCGCCGACAGCGGCAAGGCCGTGTTGCGCCGTGGCGACCTGTTCGGGCGTATTGGCGGCGAAGAGTTCGCGGCAGTCTTCCCAGGGTGCAGTGCCGAGCTGGCCGGGCAGATAGCCGAGCGGCTACAGCGGCAGATTCAGCGTTTGAGCTTCAGCCATGGGGCGCACACCTACGGGGTAACAGTGAGCCAGGGGCTTACCGGGTTGACCGGTGAAGATGTGGCGCTGGACAGCCTGTATGCCCGCGCCGATGCGGCGATGTACCAGGCCAAGCGGCAGGGCAAGAACCAGATCGTGCGCGGTTGAACCCCCTTACGCCTGCCCGGCTCAAGGAACATCGTCGGCTTGTATCGGGCCTTCAGCCGCGGGCTGCGAACTGGTTTCGGGGTTCTCCACCTTGCGCAACCGGGTCAGCTCCGGCAAGCCCATCTTCAGCAAACGCGCTGTCTTGTCACTGGCAATCTTCGCCAGCCCCTGCTCAGCCGGTAGCCGCGCCAACTGCCCGGCCAGGTTCATGGCCAGAATATCGCGCGAGTACACCCCGCCACCGAGTTGATAGATCGCCGCGATCAGCTCGCGTAAAGCCAACGGCAAGCGCCAGCGGGTGCGCAGCGCCGAGCCGAAAGCGGCACCGAACTCGTTGAGCGACAACTGGACCTTGTCTTCGTCCAGCTCGCCACCCGCCAGGCGCCATTCCTGCAGGCAGCGCAGCACCGCCAGGTCACCCAGGCAATGCAGCAACCCCGCGCAATAGCAAAGCCCTTCGTCCAGCGCCAGCAGGCGCGCCAGCGTACGGCCATATTCGGCGGTGTGCAGGGACAAGTCCCAATACTGCGCCGCATGCTGCGCCAGCAAGGGGTCGCTGAGGCGGGCGCTGCGCTTGAGGGTCATGCCCAGAATCAGGTTCATGCTTTGTGTGCTGCCCAGCTTGTTCAGGGCTTGCAGCAGGGTTTGCACCGGTGCTTCACGGTGCAGGGCTGCGCTGTTGGCAGCCGCTATCAGCACCGCGGTCACTTGCGGGTCACGGCAGACTTCTTCTTCCAGCACCTTCAGGTTCAGGCCTTCAGGGTTCAGGGCTCGCTTGATCGCCACCTGCAAGTCGGCCAGCAGCGGCCCGCCATCGGCAGTAGCCCGGCGCTGTTCGAGGTAAGCGCGCAGGCTGGCACCGGGCTGCAAGGGCGGCACCGGGCAGGCGATTTCTTCGCCCACGCCCAGCAGCAACTGTTCCAGGCGCTTGCGCAGGTTACCCAGGTTCAGGGGCTTGCTCAGGTACGCCGTGGGGTGCAGCGGCAGGGCTTCGCGCACACTTGCACTGTCGCTGCGGTTGCTCATGAGGATGAACGGCAACCCCGACCCTTTGGCGCGGACTTTGCGCAGCAGGTCGAGGCCGTCGATGCCAGCCAGCTCACGTGCAGCAATGATCAGGTCCGGCTTGGCGGCCAGGGCGCTGAGCGCCTGCGAGCCGTCGGCGCAGACCTGAAGGCGGGCATCGCAGCGAACGCTCAGCAGCATCTCGCTGAGCATGTCGCGTACCCACGGGTCGCCTTCGACGATCAGTACGCTCGGTGGGGTGGGCTCTGCAGCGTTCATCGCCAACTACTCCTGTAAATCCTTGCCTCAGCCTTTTACAACGTGCTGGGCGCATCATCCAACAACCATAGCCTCCGACGCATCACCGGGCATAAAAAAACCCGCCGAGGCGGGTTTTTTCTGAAGCGCATCACATCAGGCAAGTTCAGCGAAGCACTCTTCGATGATGGCCAGGCCTTTGTCCAGCAGCGCGTCTTCGGCGGTCAGCGGAACCAGAATCCGCAGAACGTTGCCGTAGGTGCCGCAAGACAGCAGGATCAGGCCTTTTTCGCGGGCTTTGGCCACAACCTGGCCAACAGCAGCAGCGTCAGGGGTGTGGGTGCCTTTCTGGAAGACCTCGACGGCAATCATCGAACCCAGGCCACGAACGTCGCCGATGATCGGATGCTTCTTCTGGATTTCACGCAGGCCGGTGGTCAGGCGCTCACCTACTGCCTTGCTGCGGTCCAGCAGTTTCTCTTCTTCGAACACTTCGATCACGGCCAGGGCTGCGGCGCAAGCGATCGGCGAGCCGGCGTAGGTGCCGCCCAGGCCGCCCGGAGCGATAGCGTCCATGTACTCGGCCTTGCCGCATACACCGGCCAGCGGGAAGCCGCCGGCGATGGACTTGGCAAAGGTGGTCAGGTCAGGCGCAACGCCCATCTGCTCCATGGCGAAGAAGGTGCCGGTGCGGCCAGCGCCGGTCTGCACTTCGTCGGCGATCAGCAGGATGCCGTGCTGGTCGCACAGGGCGCGCAGGCGCTTCATCAGCTCTTTAGGCGCTGGCAGGAAGCCGCCTTCGCCTTGTACAGGCTCCAGGATGATTGCAGCGATGTCGCGTGGCTCTGCGTCGTTCTTGAAGATGCGCTCGACCGAGGCGATGGCGTCGTCAACGCTGACACCGTGCAGCTCGCTCGGGAACAGGGCGCGGAAGATGCCGCCTGGCATCAGGCCCATGCCTGCGGAGTACGGCACGACCTTGCCGGTCAGGCCCAGAGTCATCATGGTGCGGCCGTGGTAGCCGCCGGTGAAGGCGATAACGCCGGCACGGCCAGTGGCGGCACGGGCGATTTTCACGGCGTTTTCAACGGCTTCGGAGCCGGTGGTGACCAGCAGGGTCTTCTTGTCGAAGTCGCCTGGAACCAGCTTGTTGATCTTTTCGCACAGCTCGACGTAAGGCTCGTAGGCCAACACCTGGAAGCAGGTGTGGCTGACCTTGGTCAGTTGCTCTTGCACGGCTGCAACCACTTTCGGGTGCAGGTGGCCGGTGTTCAGCACTGCGATGCCGCCGGCGAAGTCGATCAGTTCGCGGCCTTCAACGTCGATCACGGTCGAGTTCTTCGCGCTGTCGACGAAGATCGGGTGAATCTGGCCAACGCCACGCGGGACGGCAGCTACACGACGTTGCATCAAGGATTCGTTGGTCTTGCTCATAATGCCCTCATTGCGCCGACAGTAATGGCGCTTTTATTCGGGGGTGGCTGGGAGTGCTCGCGAACAGTATTCGTTGATCGACTGCCACAAGCGCCCTGGCCACCAGGTACTGCAATGTAAAAAAGGCCAGCGAGACGTCGCTCTCGCGCCCCGCTGGCAGAGGTAAAGCCGTTACCGTGCGATCAAACGCTGATGCACAGGTATTTGATTTCGAGGTAGTCCTCGATACCGTACTTGGAACCTTCGCGGCCCAGGCCAGAAGCCTTGATGCCACCGAATGGCGCCACTTCGTTGGAAATCAGGCCGGTGTTGATACCCACCATGCCGTACTCCAGGGCTTCGGCAACACGGAACACACGGCTCATGTCGCGGGCGTAGAAGTACGAAGCCAGGCCGAATTCGGTGTCGTTGGACATGGCGATGACTTCGGCTTCGTCCTGGAAGCGGAACAGCGGCGCCAGTGGGCCGAAGGTCTCTTCCTTGGCGACAGCAGCAGTTTTCGGTACATCAACCAGGATGGTCGGCTCGAAGAAGTTGCCTTCGATCAGCTTGCCGCCGGACAGCACCTTGGCGCCTTTGGAAACGGCGTCTTCGATGTGCTCCTGAACCTTGGCGACAGCCTTGCCGTCGATCAGCGGGCCAGTGGTGGTGCCATCTTCCAGGCCGTTACCGATCTTCAGCTTGGCCACCGCAGCCGCCAGCTTCTCGGCGAACGCGTCGTAGACGCCGTCCTGCACGTAGATACGGTTGGCGCAGACACAGGTCTGGCCGTTGTTACGGTACTTGGAGATGATCGCGCCCTCGACCGCCTTGTCCAGGTCGGCGTCGTCGAACACGATGAACGGGGCGTTGCCGCCCAGCTCCAGGGAAACCTTCTTGATGTCCTTGGCGCATTCTTCCATCAGCTGGCGACCGATTTCGGTCGAGCCGGTGAAGGAGAGCTTGCGTACCAGGGAGTTGCCGGTCAGTTCACCGCCCACTTCACCAGCGCTGCCGGTAACCACGCTCAGCACGCCAGCCGGGATACCGGCACGGTGGGCCAGTTCGACCAGGGCCAGGGCGGAGTACGGGGTTTGCGAAGCAGGCTTGAGCACCATGGTGCAGCCAGCGGCCAGGGCCGGGCCGGCTTTACGGGTGATCATGGCAGCCGGGAAGTTCCACGGGGTGATGGCCGCGGTTACGCCGATTGGCTGCTTGATGACGATCAGGCGCTTGTCTGGCTGGTGGCCCGGAATGGTGTCGCCATAGACACGCTTGGCTTCTTCGGCGAACCACTCGATGAACGAGGCGGCGTAGGCGATTTCGCCCTTGGCTTCGGCCAGTGGCTTGCCTTGTTCGGTGGTCATCAGGCGAGCCAGGTCGTCCTGGTTCTCGATCATCAGTTCGAACCAGCGACGCAGCTTGGTCGAGCGCTCTTTGGCGGTCAGGGCACGCCAGGCCGGCAGGGCCTTGTCGGCAGCTTCGATGGCGCGGCGGGTTTCCGCGGTGCCCATCTTAGGCACGGTACCGATGACTTCACCGGTGGCCGGGTTGGTCACCTTGATGGTCTGGCCATTGTCCGCATCCAGCCACTCACCGTTGATGTAGGCTTGCTGGCGGAACAACTGAGCGTCTTTGAGCTGCATGTCGGCTTCCCGAATTGTTGATTGTTGAAAAGCGCCCAAGGCAGGGCATCGAGCGTTTGAAATCTCAAACGAATGCTAAGCGGCTGCTGGGGTGTTGGACAATAGGCTGTTCGAAAAAAAGAACGAATGGTTGAACAGCCTGGCGGAAAAGTCATCATCTGCGTACTGGCAACCGGCCCTTTCGCGGGCACGCCCGCTCCCACTGGGCGGAAGCGGCTTCAGCCGCGAACCGGCCGGCACAGGCAACCGGGAAAAAAGGCTACAGATCAAGGCGATGGACGCGACCGGCGCAGATGGGTATCATGCGTGCGCGTTGCACTCGTAGCTCAGCTGGATAGAGTACTGCCCTCCGAAGGCAGGGGTCGTGGGTTCGAATCCCGCCGAGTGCGCCATATCAAAAAGCCCTGGGCCTGTGCCCGGGGCTTTTTCATTTGTGCGACATGTCGCGTTTCTGGCACTCCCGTGCCACTGGCCATTGATGTTAGCGTGGGCGTCCTCCCGTTGCTCCAACGGGTACCCCATAACAATCCATGGCGAAGGAATGCGCGCAACCATGCACCTGAAAAAACTCACCGCCACCACCCTGTTGCTGGCCAGCATCGGCCTGTTCACCCAACCGGCCCAGGCCAACCTCACTCAGCAACAGGCCGCGGCAATCGTCAAAACCTTCGACGGCAGCGACCCGCGTGACTTCAAGCAGTTCCTCGGCAAGCTCAAAGGCAGTGACCTGGCCAAGGCCGATAACCTTGAGGCGACACTGCAGGCTTACCTGAACGGCAAACCGCTGGCCGCCGGGCAACAGGACGAGATCAACCGCCTGCTTGGTCTGTATACCCGCATCAAGTACGGCAAGGCTGCCACTGAAACCCTGCGCGAACTGGTGGCTATTCCAACCTACAACGTCGAGGGTACGCCGCAGTACGAAAACCCGGCGTTCCTGAAAATCGCCGACAAGATCAAAGCACTGGCCGACAGTTTCGGCCTGGCGTTCCGCAACATCGATAACCGGGTTTACGAAATTTCGCTCGGCAGCGGCAAGGAAGTGATCGGCATCCATGCCCACGCCGATGTGGTGCCGGTCAATCCGGACAACTGGAAGCTGGCCGACGGCACCCGCCTGGACCCGTTCAAGGTCACCCTGGTTGGCGACCGCATGTATGGCCGCGGCACCGAAGACGACAAGAACGGCATCGTTGTCGCGATGTATGCGTTGAAAGTGGCCAAGGACGAGAACCTGCCACTGGCCCGGCAATTCAAGCTGCTGATCGACACGACGGAAGAAACCAGTGGGGATGCGATCCCCTATTACTTCGAGCGCAACCCTACGCCTGATTACAACCTGGCGCTGGATGGCGGCTACCCGGTGGTCATTGCCGAAAAGGGCTACGGTACGATCATGGCCAGCTTCAGCAAACGCCCGGCCACGGGTGAAGGTGCTGAAATCATCAACCTGACAGGCGGGCTGGCCACCAACCAGATCCCCACCACCTCGGTCGCAACCCTGGCCACCGACAACCCGGCAGCACTCGCCAACCAACTACAGCGAGCCGGCGCCGGGTATGTAAAGCAGCACGGTGGTGACTTCAGCATCGACGCCAAGGCCGACGGCAAGCAGGTGGTGCTGACAGTAACCGGGGTTTCCGCGCATTCCTCGGAGCCGGAGTCCGGGGTAAACCCGGTTGCACGCATGCTCGACTTCCTTGCTGGCCTGGGCCAGCAGGTACCGCTCAAGCACAACCAATTCACCGACGCCGCCCGCTACGCTGCCGACAACTGGGGCCTGGACTACTTGGGCAACAAGCTGGGCGTGGCCTTCAAAGACCCGTTCATGGGCCCGCTGACCGCGTCGTTGACCTATGTAGGGGTGGACGAAAAAGGCTTGAAACTGGCGGTGAACCTGCGCATTCCCAAGGGCAAGCCGCTTGCCACGATCAAGGACGAACTGGCCACCAGACTGGACAAATGGACCCGGCAGAGCCGCACCTCGGTAGCCTTCGACTACAGCCTGGACGAACCGATGTATCGCAACCCCGAGGGCGAGTGGGTGAAGGCTCTGCTGGCGGTGGCCAGCGAGAACCTGGGCATGAAGCATGAGTTCGGCACCTCGGCGGGTGCCACGTCGGTCCACGACCTGCCTAACGGCGTGCAGTTCGGCCTGGCCATGCCAGACGTGAAGTACACCGGGCACAACGACAACGAGTTCAAGACGGTAGAGCAGTTCATGCTGGACCTGCAGGTCGTCAGCGAAATGGTCGCGCGGATCGGGCAAATGCCGAAGCTCTGATCGGCTGCACCGGTAAAGCCGCTCCCATAGGGTGCATCACAGGCTCTGAGGCCAATGACACACCTGTGGGAGCGGCTTTAGCCGCGAAGAGGCCCGCATAGGCGAACACCGATGACGTTTTTCAATCGACTCCATGCCGTTTCCTGCATTGCCGTGCAGAGCGCCGTACCGGATGCTTTAGTTACACCGAGACAGCGCTTTTCCACCCGCAGAGGCCCGTATGAAGACCGTCGAACAAATCCTCAAGACCAAGTCCCAGCACCAGACCGTGTACACCATCGGCCCGGATGACTCGGTGCTCGACGCCCTGAAAATGCTGGCGGAGAAAAACATCGGCGCACTGCCGGTAGTCGAGGGCAAGCAGGTGGTGGGTATCGTCAGTGAGCGCGACTATGCACGCAAGCTGGTGCTCAAGGGCCGCTCTTCTGCCGCCACCCCGGTACGGGAAATCATGAGTGCACCAGTGGTCACGGTCGAGCCCAGGCAGAACCTCGAGTACTGCATGAACCTGATGACCGACCGTCACCTGCGCCACTTGCCGGTCGTGAGCAATGGCGAGCTGCTAGGGCTGTTGTCGATCGGCGACCTGGTGAAGGAAACCATTGCCGAGCAAGCCAGCCTGATCAAGCAGCTGGAGCAATACATACGCGGCGAATAAGCGCTTTCAGTGATAGCCGCGCTCCAGTTCGTCCAGTTGGTGGTCAAAACTGCGCAGGCGCGCCGACCAGGTGTAGACCAGCACTTCGAGGTCGCGATTGAGCACAGCGGTATTGCCATGCCCGCTTTTCGTGGGTTCGCCCAGGTCCAGCTGGTAGCGCTCGCGGGCCATGGCCTGGGCCACGCTGGACAGGTCGCGGGCGTTGGCCAGCCAATGATGATGGTGGTCGTGGATCTCGCGGTCGAGCACCCGGCACTGGCGCTTCAGCGCATCAAGGCTTTGCTCCAGCGGGGTGCCCTTGAGTTCGCCCATGACCTCTTCGAAAGTGCGCCCCGAATGCCAGTAGCTGCCCCAGAAATAACGATCGAAGACCGTTTCCACGCGGCGTAGCGCAACTTTGGTGTTCCAGATGGTCAGCAACGTGCGCCCCTGGATCACTTCGCGCTTGTTCAGGTGCAACTGCTGCCAGGCGACCCAAGCCAGCGCCACCACGGCGACAGCCACGGTGACGGCGGCGGCGGCGTAGAGGAACTGCACCGCCTGGTTCAGTTGATGCGCCTGCCTGATGCCGTAGAAGTAGCTGGCCGTCAGAATGCCCAGGATGGAAACGGAGCACCAGAAACCTGATACGTAGGGATCTTTCATCGCGCTATCCCCCGATTGTTTTCCTGAGCATAGCAACGGCCATTCACACGTCAGGTGCCGCTCGGCGCTTTATTTTTTCTGGGGGTGAAGCGCCTCGTTGAGTTGGTCGATCATCGGGATCCAGTCGTCATCGGCGATGTATTTTTCTTTCAGGAACGCGCGCTGCGAATCGCTCCAGAAAGGCGCATCGACCAGTTTGACATCGTCCTCGAGCGGTGAGTGTGTCGTGATAAAGCGGTCGATTTCGACCGGGTCGTCAGACAGCCCCAACTGTTTGAAGATTTCCGACAAAGGATGAATCGGCTTGTCCATGTTTCCTCCTCGGTGCCGGGGCGTGCATCGAAGCTGCCGGCCCGGCATGGGTTGAGAGCACCAGTTGCAGGTTCGGCTCCATGCTCATGTGAAACGGATGATCGTGATCATCCGCCCCCTGATAGACAGCACCCCGACGGACAAGACTCGATCGAACCTGCATTTATCGCAGCGCGCCTGTCAGACGGGTGCGCGGCGCAAGGTCGCCAGGAACGCCGCCGCACCAATGAACAACCCGGCAAACGTGCGGTTCAAGCGCTTCTGCTGCCTGGGAGTACGCAACAGGCGTAATACCCGTGCGGCCAAGCCGGTGTAGCCCGCCATTACCAACAGGTCGACACTGACCATGGTCAGGGTGATTGCCACATACTGCGGCAGCAGCGGTGCATGCGGGTTGATGAACTGCGGCAGCACCGCAAGCATGAACACCAGCGCCTTGGGGTTGCTGACGTTGACCAGGAAACCGCGGAACATCAGGCTCAACGGCCTGCCGATGGGGCGCACGCCCGACTCATCGGTCATGTCCATTGGCAGCGCACGCCATTGCTTGTACGCCAGGTAAACGAGGTAAGCGACGCCAAACCACTTGATGAACTGGAACGCCGTGGCCGAGGCGGCCAACACGGCGCCCACGCCGGCGGCGATGATGGCGATTTGCAAAATCAGGCCCAGTTGCAGGCCCAGGGCATTCCAGTAACCGCGCCAGAAGCCGTATTGCAGGCCACTGGACATCGAGGCAATCGCCCCGGCGCCAGGGGAAAGGCTGATCACCCAGCAGGCGGCAAAAAAGCCCAACCATACTTCCATCGACATCACACACCTCGCTCGCACTAATGTTGCAAAAGATTAAGCTAAGGTGTTGGTGAAAATATGACCAGCAAATTTTGCAGAATTCAGCGTGCTTATGCGGGCCATGTCAGTCCGCCTCGAGCAACACGTCCTTGTGCATGGCCTGCACTTCGGCCCCGCGCCAGCGCCGCACCGACTTCTGGAAGAACTGGCTGTTCGGCACCTGCACCAATGCCCCGCCCGCCTCGGGCACTTCCAGGAGGGTAGTGAACAGCAGGTTGATGGCGATTACCCGGCCCTTTACGCCCGGCTTGTCGAGGGTGTCGACCAGCTCGACCACATCACCAATACGAAACGGCCCGACCGTGAAGATCAGCACCGCGCACAGCAGGTTGGACAGTACGCTCCACATGGCGAAGAACGCCACCGCCGCCACCGCCACGAAACCGGACAGGGCCGTCCACAGCACCGTTGCCGAAACCCCCAGGCGCTCCAGCACGAACAGCAGCGCGCTGCCCATGATCAACCAGCGCAGGCCACCGCGCACGGGCACCAGCAACTCCGGTGGCAAGGGGTAGCGCTGGCCCAGGCGGCTGAGGCCACGGGCCACGATGCGCTGCAGGACAAAAGCCACCGCCAGGATAAGGAGGATCTGCAAGCCCAGCCATAAGGTGTCCATCCACTGCCCAGGCAGCAACCCACGCAGCTCCTCCATCAGGACAGCGCCTCAAGCTCGGCTTGCATGCTTTCGAGGGTTTCCAGTGCTTCCATCCAGCCCTCTTCCAGCTCCCCTTCACGTTGCTTGAGCTTGGTCTGGCGCGCCAGCAGGTCACGCAATTGGTCCTTGCGCGCCGCGTCGTAAAGCCCAGCGTCGCCCAGCGCCGTCTCGATTTCGGCCAACTGCGCGTGCACCTGATTGAGCTCGGCTTCCAACTTGTCAGCGGCCTTCTTGTGCGGGGCCAATTGCTGGCGCAAGGCCGCGGCGGCCTGGCGCTGGGCTTTCTTGTCGGTCTTGTCCGGGTTGACCGGTGCAGTACTGGCCGGCGCGCTGCGCTGGCGATACTCGACCAGCCAACGGCTGTAGTCGTCCAGGTCACCGTCGAAGGTGTCGACCTTGCCGTCAGCGACCAGCAGGAAGTCGTCGGTGGTGCTCTTGAGCAGGTGACGGTCGTGGGATACCACTACCACGGCGCCGGCGAACTCCTGCAAGGCCATGGTCAGCGCCAGGCGCATTTCCAGGTCGAGGTGGTTGGTGGGTTCGTCGAGCAGCAGCAGGTTCGGCCGTTCCCAGGCGATCAGCGCCAGCGCCAGCCGTGCCTTCTCGCCACCGGAGAAGTTCACCACCGGCTCGTCGCAACGGGCGCCATGGAAATCGAAGCCTCCCAGGAAGTCGCGCAGGGTCTGCTCGCGCTCGGCGGGGGCAATGCGCTGCAAGTGCAGCAGCGGGCTGGCCTTGTCGTCCAGCGAGTCCAGCTGGTGCTGGGCAAAATAACCCACGGCCAGGTTCTCGCCGCGGACCAGCCGGCCGGACAACGGCGCCAGCTCACCGGCAAGGTTCTTGATCAGCGTCGACTTGCCTGCGCCATTCGGGCCGAGCAGGCCAATACGCGCGCCCGGGGTGAGTTGCAGCTTGACCTTGTCGAGGATGGCTTTGTCGCCATACCCCAGCCGGCCTTCGGACATGCTCAACAGCGGGCTGGAGATTTTCTGCGACTCGCGGAAGACGAAGTCAAATGGCGAATCGACGTGCGCCGCCGACAGCTCCTCCATGCGCTCCAGGGCCTTGATCCGGCTCTGCGCCTGGCGCGCCTTGGTGGCCTGGGCCTTGAAGCGGGCGATGTACTTTTCCATGTGCGCGCGCTGCGCCTGCTGCTTCTCGTAGGCCTGTTGCTGTTGCGCCAGGCGTTCGGCACGGGTGCGCTCGAAGGCGGTATAGCCGCCCTTGTAGAGGTTCAGCTTGCGCTGCTCTACATGCAGCACATGGTCGACCACCGCATCGAGGAAGTCACGATCGTGGGAAATCAGCAGCAGCGTGCCAGGGTAGCCCTTGAGCCAGTCTTCCAGCCACAGAATGGCGTCGAGGTCCAGGTGGTTGGTGGGCTCGTCGAGCAGCAGCAGGTCGGACGGGCACATCAGCGCCTGGGCCAGGTTGAGGCGCATACGCCAGCCGCCAGAGAAGTCACCGACTCGGCGGTCCATCTGCTCGTTGGTAAAGCCCAGGCCGGCCAGCAGCTTGCGGGCGCGAGCGTCGGCGGTGTAGCCGTCAGCGCTTTCCAGCTCACTGTGCAGGCGCGCCAGGGCGGTGCCGTCGTGCGCTTGCTCGGCAGCCGCCAATTCGGCCTGGACCTTGCGCAGGCGCACGTCACCGTCGAGCACATAGTCCACGGCCAGGCGATCGAGGGTATCAACCTCCTGGCGCATGTGGGCGATGCGCCAGTCGCCGGGCAGCTGGCAGTCGCCGGCATCGGGCGACAGCTCACCGCGCAGCAAGGCGAACAGGCTGGATTTGCCGGCACCGTTGGCGCCAATAAGACCGGCCTTGTGACCGGCGTGCAGGGTCATCTCGGCGCCTTCTAGCAAGCGCTGCGGACCACGCTGTAAAGTGAGGTTGGATAGTCTGATCATGATGGTCGCGGAGTCTACCAGCTTCCTCGGCCCATAGCGCGAGTGGAACCATGCACACCGACCTGTGGAATCACGCCCTGGCCTTGTACGCCAGGCCTGGCGTAGAAGCCGCCTGCCTTGAACTGCAAACACTGGGTGGCGATGTCTGCCTGCTGCTGTGCGCCACGTGGTTGCAGGCGCGTGGGGTTGCCGTGACGGACCAGCGCGCGCAGGCATTGCACGGCATTGCCGACCCCTGGCAACGGACAGTGGTCACCCCGCTACGCGACCTGCGCCAGCAATGGCGCGCGGCAGCACAGCTGGATAGCCGGCTGGCACTTGTGCGCGAGCAAGTGAAAGGGTTGGAATTACAGGCAGAAAGAGCGTTGCTGGAACGCTTGCAAGAACGTGCCCAGCAGTGGCCCGCGGACTCTGCTGAGCCCACGGGCGACTGGCTGGCCCGGCTGGTGCCGGACCAGGGCCGACAACATGACGCGTTGCTGCAGCTACGCGCCGCGGCTGCAGCGCTTCAGGACGCCGAAGACGGTGCCTGAGCAGGCGTGCTGGCCGGCGCCGATGGCGCTACCGAAGTGGCCGAGTTGGCATCAGCGGCCGGAGTGCTGGGGGCAGGTGTAGCCGGTTTGGCAGCGGCTGGCTTGCTGGCGGCAGGCTTGGCAGCCGGTTTCGCTGCGGTACGTGCTGGCGCCTTGGCTGCAGCTGGCTTGGCCGCAGGTTTAGCGGCGGCTGTTGCTTTGGCGGCTGGCTTGGCTGCGGGTTTTGCGGCGGCAGTGGCCTTGGCGGCTGGCTTGGACGCAGGTTTTGCGGCGGCAGTGGCCTTGGCGGCCGGCTTGGCCGCAGGTTTAGCGGCGGCAGTGGCCTTGGCGGCTGGCTTGGCCGCAGGTTTAGCGGCGGCAGTGGCCTTGGCGGCTGGCTTGGCCACAGGTTTCGCGGCAGCAGTGGCCTTGGCGGCTGGCTTGGGCGCAGGTTTTGCGGCAGCGGTGGCTTTAGCTGCTGGCTTGGCTGCGGTAGTGGCTCGACCGGCTGGCTTGGTCGCCGGCTTGGCAACAGCTGGCTTGGCCGTTTTGGCTGCACGCTGGTCAAGGGCCTTGGTCGCGGCTTCACGCACTTTGCCTACACCTTGGGCCAACTTGATGCTGTCTTGGGCATCGCGCTTGAGTTGCTGAATGTAGGCGCGCGTCTGGGTTTGACGCTCCTTGAGGGAGTCCAGCAGTTCTTCAAGTTCAGCGCTGGCTTTTTGCGCTTTGGTCTGTGCCTTGGCTTTACCGGCCTTGGCTGCACCTTGCAGTTTCAAGCGAGCGTTGTGCAGTTTTTCCTGCGCTTTGCCACGCTGCTTTTCCAACTTTGCCAGCAGTTTTTCCGCATCAGCCAGCGCTTGCGAGCAGGCTTCTTCCAAATGTTCGAGCAAGCTACCCGAAAGTTGCTGGAGCAGGTGTAACGGCGTACTTACTGGCTTCTTTTTGGCCGACATGGTTTACCTCCTGGCTGACGAGAGTGCGGCTCATACTATGCTTCTGCTGCTACCGCCGCTAGGGCATGTTGACCGTAATAGTTACGCCGCGTTGCATGCCTGGGCAACGTTGTAAGCTTGCAGCTGCGGGTAAGTGTAGATGCTGGACAAAGCCTCGCCGCGCCGCTGCCCTGTTGCGACTCAAAGCCGCGCCCACGCAAAGCCGCGAAAAAGCCAATACACATATTCAACACTGGCATACTTCCACGCTCATTGGCGCAGGAACTGACCATGCCTCGATTTCTTGTTTTAGGTTTATGCCTGCTGGCGCCCCTCGCCCTGGCCGACAGTGATGAACGCGATCTCGCCTACAGCCTTGGGGCCAGCCTGGGCGAGCGGCTGCGCCAGGACATGCCGGGCCTGCAACTGGATGCCTTGGTCGATGGCTTGCGCCAGGCCTACCAAGGGCAGCCGCTGAAGCTCGACAAGGCACGCATGCAGGCCGTGCTGCAGCAGCATGATGCACAGGAAAGCGATGACCAGGCGCAAAAGCAGCAAGCGGCGGAAAAACGCTTCATGGCTAATGAGCGGGGGCGTTTTGGCGTGCATGAGTTGCCAGAGGGCGTGCTTTACAACGAACTGCAGGCAGGAAGTGGCGCGCAGCCGAAAGCCGGTGGCAAAGTGCAGGTGCGCTACGTAGGCAGGTTGCCGGACGGCTCGGTATTCGACCAGAACCAGACGCCACAGTGGTTCAGCCTGGGTTCGGTGATCGAGGGGTGGCAGGTAGCGTTGCCGCAGATGCACGTCGGCGCCAAGTGGCGCCTTGTCATTCCGTCCGCACAAGCCTATGGGGCCGAGGGCGCAGGCGACTTGATTCCACCCTATACCCCCTTGGTGTTCGAAATCGAACTGCTGGGGGTTGGCGACTGACGCCAACCATCAGGCCTGTACCGCGCCCTCTTCCTTGTGCGCGTTGTGCAGCACTTCGATCAGGCAGTCTTCCAGTTCGAAGCGCTCATGCAGCAGGCCACCGAGCTTGCCCAGTTTTTCGGCAAAGCGCTCTGTGTCCTTGCACTCAGCTTTCGCACAATGGTCGTTGAAAGCCAACGCGATCTGCGTGATGTCATTGATGCGTGGGTTGATCTCTTCGGCCAGCTTCAGTGCCTTCTCGTCACCGAAAGCCTTGGCTTCCCTGACCAGCTGCTCGCAGACCTCGAAGTGCCACGCCGAACAGTAGTCCACGAGCAGACCACAGAAATCCCCGTTCGTATCCTTGTCGGCGAAGGCCAGCTCTTGGGCGCGCAACGCGCGGAAAGAATGCACCAATTCCTCGCGCGCCTTAAGCCAACGATCAATAAGTTCGTGAACCCCACCCCAGCGTTCCTGAGCGTTCTGACAACTATCGAGCATGGCGATCTCTTCCCTTCTGGGTAGATGCCGCTGCACCTCGCGCTGCGACGGCGCGCACAAAGGTGATATCAGCAGGACGGCATCGAGCAGTTGTGTTTTGAGTATCCGTGCTGCGAGATTATTCCCGCACGTGTTGCCCTTCAAGGTACGCAGTGGACAAACTTCATACAAGTGTTTAATACCGTGTTACATGGCCATTGGTCATTCTGATGACCCAACCTTGCGCCAGGTCAAGCGCCTGCCAGGGTGCGGAAACGATACGCCAGCAGGCAGCTCGCGGGCAGCGCCGCCAGCAGCAGGAAAGCCAACAGGCTCCACTCGGGAACGGTCAGGTCGAGAAAACTCCAGCTCAGCGCGCTGCACTCCGGGCCGCCGAATAGCAGTTGCCGGGCCGCCTCCACCCAACCCTGCTCGAACACACGCCCGATCGGCAGCGGGCATGCATCTACAACCCTTTCAGCACCCTGCAGCCAGACCTGCCGCGCGGCCAGCGCCGCCCCGCCCAGCGAGCAGGCCAACGTAGCCCATGCGTAACGCCGCAGGCCACGTGCACGCGGTGCCTGCAGCACGCTCGCCAGGCTCAGCAGGGCATACAGGGCTAGCAGCAACCGCTGGCTCAAGCGCAACGGGCATGGCACCAGCCCAAGCATGTTATCCAACTGAAAGGACGCAGCCAGCACCGCCAGTGCGGCCAGGCAAGCAGGAAGAAACAAGGTGCGCAAACGGGCCAGCAGCATGGGTGGTGAAGGTCCCGGGATGAGAGTGTGGCCTGGAACGGTAGAGGAAAGACGGGCTTTGTTTCAAGGCGCTACAGCAACGACAAGTCGCTGAAACGCGTAAGAAATTTCCGTCTATTCGATAGGAGGCGACTGAGGACTGGGAATGCATATTCAGCATGCAACGGAAGATAAATCACCAGCCCCCAAAGCCCGCGCCTTGCCGCGGGCTTTGGGGTAGGTCAGGCGCGTACGCCTTCTGGCAGCGGCAACGCCAGCAGGCGTTCGTCGAGCAGGCCAAGGCCCTCCTGGAACAGTTGGTTGCTGCGCTCCGTCTCACCCAGGCCGGCGAGCAGGCGCGCCAGTTCGGCGCAAGCCTCGGGGTTGCGCTCCATGCGCAGGCTGCTTTCGAGGTAATCGCGCGCCTTGCCCCACAGACGGTTCTGCAGGCTGAGGCGGCCAAGGGTGAGCAACAGGCTGGCATCTTGCGGGTGGTCTTTGAGCCAGCCTTCGGCGGTTTGCAACTGGCGTACCGGGTCATCGCCACGCACCAGGCCATACAGGCGAGCCAGATGGCTTTCATAGTTCCGCTTGAGAGCCGTGCGCAATGCCTGTTCGGCATCACTCTCGGCACCTACCTGGCGTAGCTGTTCAGCGTAGGCCAGCACGAGTTGCGGCTCCTGACGCTGGGCGGCAGTCAGTTGCTGCCAGGCGCGCTCCAGGGCCTGCCGTGCACTTTGCGCGTCCTCGCCACGGGTTGTCGCCAGGCTCAGGTTCTGGCCCCAGGCACGCTGCTCGAGGGCAGCAAGCTCGGCGGCCGGTAGAACCTTGCCCTTGCGCAGGTCGGGCAACAGGCGAATCAAGGCGGACCAGTCACCGCGCTCCAGGTACAGGCGCTGCAACAGCCGCAGGACCTGGCTGTTGTGCGGGTGGCGCTCCTGCATGGCCAGCAAGGTCTCCAGCGCGCCATCGCTTTCACCCCGGTCCATCTGCAGTTGGGCATGGGTCAGGGCAATGGCCAGTTCTGCCTGTGGCTGGCGCTCAAGGGCACGCTCCAGCAAGTTGTCGCTGTCTTGGCTGCGACCTTGCTCGTTGGCGGCACGCGCTGCACCGAGGTAGTACAGCAGGGGGTGGCGCTCGGCCTCCGCGGCACGGTGCAAATGGCGCTGGGCGCTGGCCCAGCGACCCTCGGCCAGGTCCAGCTGGCCCTGTTCGATTGCCAGGCGAATACGCCGGCGGCGGTTGCGCCGCGACCAAGGGTTGACCACGCCGCTGGAGGTCAGCAACAGCCCCACCAGGTAGCGCAGCAACCACAACACCAGAACGACCGCCAGCAGCCCACCCAGCGCCGCCCACAGCCCCGATTGATAACGGAAACCACCGTAGGAAACCAGTACGTAACCGCTGTGCTTGGCGACGGCGACACCCAGCGCAGCAGCGACCACGATGGCCAGTACGGCCAGCAGGTAGACTCGCTTCATGGCTTGCCCCCCTCGGCCTCGGCCGGCAGATGGCGGCGCTGAATGTAGGCCTGCACGGCTGCCAGGCTTTCGCTGAGGTCAGGGGTGACCACCGACACTGGCTGCTCGGCCAAGGCATTCAGGCTGTCGAGCATGGCCTTGCTTTGCGGGTTGTCGGCATTGAAGTTGGCCAGCAGCACGCTGCGGGCATCATCCAGCGCCTGGGTATAGACCTTCGCGTCGCCATTGAGCGCCGCCCACTGGGCCTGCTCGATGGTCAGGCTCAATGCCAGGCGCAACTGGTTGAGTTGCTGCCCGGCCAGCAATGGGCGCACGTTTTCGTCGGCATTGAAGTCAACCTGGAAATACTTGGAGATTTCCGCCCACCACTGCGACAGGCGGCTGACACCGTCGCCATCGGCGGTCAAGGCGCCGAGGGCATCGGCATTGCTGTCGAACTCCCGCGACTGCGCGCTCAGTTGCTGGACCAAGTCACGCTGCGCAGCCAGCTTCAGGAACAGGCCCGTGCGGTCTGGTTGCTGGGTGCTGTTGAGCGTGGCCAGGCTGCGGTTCAGTTGCTCGCGAGCGGCAAAGGCACCTGGGTCGCTCTGCTCGCGCAGGATCTCGTCGGCACCTTCGACCAGGGCCTTGGCGCTGGTGATGTCCTGCAAGGCCGACAGGCGCAGGGTAGCAAGGCGCAGCAGGTGCTCGGCTTCTGCCAGGCGCCACTCCTTGCGGCTTTCGCCGAGCACGGTTTCCAGGCGCTGGCTGAGGCGCTGCTGGTCGCCCTGCAATTGCGCTACCAGTCGCCGGCGGTCTTCCAGTTCGCTGGCGGCTGGCAGGCTGGCCAGTTGCGCACTGATCTGCTGCTCACGCTGTTGCAAGGCCTCGGCGCGCTGGTTAAGCGCCTCGATGTGCTGGCCCTGGTCGAACTCGCTGCCTTGCAGTTGACGCACCTGCCAGGCACCCCAGCCACCTACCGCCACCCCGGCCGCGCCGAGCAGCAAGGCCAGCGCAGCAAGGCCATTGCCGGAGCGCTTGGCAGGCGGGGTGGTAACGGGATCCGCCGGCGTTTGCGCCGACGGCTGATCGTTATTGGACAAGACAGTCTCGCTCACGTATCCATCCTTTGCATGGGGGCGCATCGCGTTCAGCTTAGCGCCTTAAGAGGCAGGTGCAGTGCAAGACTGCACAGCTGCCAGCAAGGCCGCGGCACTGGCGCCACGGCAATCCACAACCTGTTGGGCCCCAGCGGCCCTGGCCTGCCCGGCTACCCGCGGGCTCGGCACGAACAACGGCAACCGGGCCAGCTGTGGCCAATCGGCGCCAGCCAGTTGCTGCAAATGTTCCAAACCCTGCCCACTGCTGACCACCAGGCCATTGAGGCGTTCCGCTTCGATGCGGCGCATCAGCGTGCCTGTGGGGTAAACCGGCAGGCAGCGACGATACAGTTCCAGATAATCGACACTAGCACCTTGCTCTGCAAGACGCTCTGCCAGCAGTTCGCGACCTCCAACGCCGCGAACGATCAATACTCGCGCTGCTGGCACGGCAACCGCCTGGCGCAGTGCCGGCAGCATCAGCAGTGCTTCACTGTCGTCGCCACGCGGCGGGCAACTCACCCTCAGACCCGCCTGCTGCAACACTGCGGCAGTGGCCTCGCCTACGGTGAACCAGCCTTGAACGGGCGGCTGCAGGCTGGCGTTGGCCAACTGTTCCAGCAACAGCCGTGCAGCTGGCTTGCTGACCACGATGATCGCCTGGTAGCCACCAAGGCCCTGCAGCAACGCGCGCTGCCCAGCCTGGATTTGCACGGGTTCGATCTCCAGCAACGGCAGGCAGTGGCTGGCCACCCCCGCTGCCGCCAGGCTTTGCGCCAGCGCCGCACAGTCCTCGGCAGGCCGGGTCAGCAACAGGCGCCATTGGCTCACGGGTGGCCGGCCTCGCCATAGACCTCTTTGAGGATGGCCTCGGCACCCTGCCCCAGCAGATGTTCGGCGACCTCTACACCAAGGGCCTCGGCAGTTGCACGGGGGGCCCGGGCATCGGCCACCAGCAGGGTGCCGCCACTCGGTTGGCCGACCAGGCCGCGCAACCACAGTTGGTCGCCTTCCAGCACCGCGTAGCAAGCGATCGGCACCTGACAACCGCCGTTCAGGCGTTTGTTCATGGCACGTTCGGCCACCACCCGGTCAGCCGTGTCACGGTGGTGCAGCGGCGCCAGCAAGGCATGGATCGCGTGGTCGGCGCTACGGCACTCGATGCCTACCGCCCCCTGGCCACCGGCAGGCAGGCTGTCGTCGACACTGATGGTGGCGGTGATACGGTCTTCGAAGCCGAGGCGGATAAGGCCGGCGGCCGCGAGGATGATGGCGTCGTATTCGCCGGCGTCGAGCTTGGCCAGGCGAGTGTTGACGTTGCCGCGCAGGAAGCGGATCTGCAGGTCGGGGCGACGCGCCAGCAGTTGGGCCTGGCGGCGCAGGCTGGAGGTGCCGACCACGCTGCCGGCAGGCAACGCTTCAAGGCTGGCAAAATGGTTGGAGACAAAGGCGTCACGCGGGTCTTCCCGCTCGCAGATGCAGTACAGGCCCAGCCCCTCGGGGAAGTCCATGGGCACATCCTTCATCGAATGCACGGCGATGTCGGCTTCGTTGTCCAGCAGGGCGGTTTCCAGCTCCTTGACGAACAACCCCTTGCCACCGATTTTTGCCAGCGGCGCGTCGAGCAGCTTGTCCCCGCGGCTGACCATGGGCACCAGGGTCACCCGCAGCTCAGGGTGGGCCTGCTCGAGGCGGGCTTTGACGTATTCGGCCTGCCACAGGGCCAAGGCGCTTTTACGGGTGGCAATGCGGATTTCGCGAGTGGACATGAAACGCCCCGATCCAGAGAAATGCCGTGGATCATAACAGCATCGCAAGGATCGCTAGCAGATGTGGATCAGCTAAGGGCCCCTTCAGGGCTGCCCTGCACCCTGACGGTGGGGCCGACCTGCCGGCCAGCAAGGGCCCAGCCCTTGCCATGCGGGCACCGGTTCAGAGGGCCTGCATCATCTTGCGCACACCGGCCACATGACGCCGGCTTACGGTAAGGGCATCGCCGTTCAGGCCTTTGAGGAACAGTTGGAAGTGGCCCAGGGGCGTGCGCTGAAGGCGTTCGATGCGTTCCCGGGCAACCAAGGCATTGCGGTGAATACGTACAAAACGGTCGCCAAACTCGTCTTCCAGCGCCTTGAGCGGCTCGTCGAGCAGTACTTCCCCACCGTCGTGGCGCAAGGTCACGTACTTGTGGTCGGCAATGAAGTAGACCACCTGGTCCAACGGAATCAGCTCGATGCCTTTGCGGGTGCGGGCGCTGATATGACTGCGCGGGCCACCGCCTTCATTGGCTGGCCGCGTCAGTGCCGCCAGTTGCGCCCGGTTGGGTTTATCGGCCTTGCGCAGTGCATCCCGCAGGGCCTGAGGGTGAACAGGTTTGGCGACATGGCTGAGGGTACTGTCCTTGAATGCCTCGGCACTGTATTGGTCATCCCCGGTGCAAAACACCACCGCTGGCGGCGCCTCGCGCTCGCACAGGCGGGCCGCGACCTGCAAGCCGTCCAGGCCTGGCATGGCGATGTCCAGCAGCACCACGTCGGGCTTGAGGCTGTCGATCAGGGTCAGGGCCTCTTCCCCGTTGGTAGCGCTGGGCTCCAACACGGTGTAACCCTCCAGTTCGCCGAGCAGCCGGCTAAGGCGGTCACGGCCTTGGGGTTCGTCATCAACGATCAGGACATTCATAATTGCGCTGGATTCCTGAATGAGTCTCGCACAGGTATAGCGTAGACAGGTGTGGTTCGAGCGACACTGCGGTCACGCTCTAGACCGGTGCGATGGCCAAAGATTCACTCGGACGGCAGATTCACTGCCAGTCTTCTGTCCAACTGTAGACGGTCCGTGGAACACTGCCGTTCATTCCTTCAAATGATTCACTGCCATTTTCCGGGCATTTCTGTCGACCGGCGCCCTGCGGCAGCCGTCCCAACCCTGTTATTATCGGCGCCACTTTTTCGTTCACGCCTGCAATGAGTGAATCCATGAGCACCGACAAGACCAATCAGTCCTGGGGCGGCCGCTTCAGTGAGCCCGTCGACGCCTTCGTCGCCCGCTTCACCGCCTCGGTCGATTTCGACAAGCGCCTGTACCGCCACGACATCATGGGTTCGATCGCCCATGCCACCATGCTGGCGCAAGTCGGCGTGCTCAGCGATGCCGAGCGCGACACCATCATCGATGGTTTGAAAACCATCCAGGCCGAGATCGAGGCCGGCAACTTCGACTGGCGCGTCGACCTTGAAGACGTGCACATGAACATCGAGGCACGCCTGACCGACCGCATTGGCATCACCGGCAAGAAGCTGCACACCGGCCGTAGCCGCAACGACCAGGTGGCAACCGATATCCGCTTGTGGCTGCGCGATGAAATCGACCTTATCCTGGCCGAAATCACCCGCCTGCAGCAGGGCCTGCTGGAGCAGGCCGAGCGCGAAGCCGAAACCATCATGCCGGGCTTCACCCACCTGCAGACCGCGCAGCCGGTCACCTTCGGCCACCACCTGCTGGCCTGGTTCGAAATGCTCAGCCGCGACTACGAGCGCCTGGTCGATTGCCGCAAGCGCACCAACCGCATGCCGCTGGGCAGCGCCGCACTGGCCGGTACCACCTACCCGATCGACCGCGAACTGACCTGCAAGCTGCTGGGCTTCGAGGCCGTGGGCGGCAACTCGCTGGACGGCGTTTCGGACCGTGACTTCGCCATCGAATTCTGCGCTGCAGCCAGCGTGGCGATGATGCACCTCTCGCGCTTCTCCGAAGAGCTGGTGCTGTGGACCAGCGCGCAGTTCCAGTTCATCGACCTGCCGGACCGCTTCTGCACCGGCAGCTCGATCATGCCGCAGAAAAAGAACCCCGACGTGCCAGAGCTGGTACGTGGCAAGACCGGCCGCGTGTTCGGTGCCTTGACCGGCCTGCTGACCCTGATGAAAGGCCAGCCGCTGGCCTACAACAAGGACAACCAGGAAGACAAGGAGCCGCTGTTCGACGCTGCCGATACCCTGCGCGACTCGCTGCGTGCCTTTGCCGACATGATCCCGGCGATCAAGCCCAAGCACGCCATCATGCGTGAAGCGGCGCTGCGTGGCTTCTCCACGGCAACCGACCTGGCCGACTACCTGGTACGCCGTGGCCTGCCGTTCCGCGACTGCCACGAAATCGTTGGCCATGCGGTGAAGTATGGGGTGGATACCGGCAAGGACCTGGCCGAGATGAGCCTGGACGAACTGCGCCAGTTCAGCGACCAGATCGAGCAGGATGTGTTTGCCGTACTGACCTTGGAAGGGTCGGTGAATGCGCGTGACCATATTGGTGGTACGGCGCCGGCGCAGGTGCGGGCTGCCGTTGTTCGTGGCAAAGCCCTGTTGGCGTCTCGCTAAGCCCCAAGGCGAGGGCTTCGCCCTCGTTCGTGGGCACGCCCGCTCCCACAGTGGGAGCGGGCGTGCCCACGAAGGGCTCAACACCAGGCTCAGCGCTTACCGCTGCGAATCATCTCCATGAAGGCCGGCATCGCTGCCTCCTTGTCTGCCACGATCCGCGCCATGTGCGGGTTCTCACCCATCAGCTGGAGCAACGCCTTGGCTTGCGGAAAGTCCGCCAGCAGGTCGATGTTCAGCACCTTCTTACCCACCGCATAAGCCAGATCGACCGAGAAGCAGAACATCAGGTCTGCCAGCGTCAGTTGCTCACCCGCTACATACGGCGCAAAGCGCCCGTTACGCTTGAGCGTGGCGAAGCCGGCCAGCAGGTCGGTACGTGCCTTATCCTTGACCAGTGGTTCTACCGCCATGCCAAAGAAGGACTCGGCGTAGCAGGTACGGGCTGGCAGCTCGATGTACAGTTCAATTTCCTTGAGCAACTCGCGTACCTTGGCCTGCTGGAACGGGTCGGCCGGCAGCAGCGCCTTGCCGCCCTGAGTCTGCTCGATGTAGTCGAGGATCACGCTGGTTTCGCTGATAAAGCCGTGTTCGGTTTCCAGCACCGGCACCTTGCCCCGCGGGCTCACTTCCAGCGCCTTTGGCGCCTGGCCGCCGTAGAAGGTGACCTCTTCGAAAGGCAGGCCTTTTTCCAGCAGCGCCAGCTTGACCATGTTGTAGTAGTTGCTGACCGAGAATCCATGAAGCTTGAGCATGAGGTAACAGCCTCCGGGCCGTAAGGGGTTTGGCTCGGCATTTATAGACCGTAAGCCTGTTCCTGACCAGCGTCATGCACCTCGTCAATGCCCGGGCATTGCCGCTACAGGCGTGGCACACTGTGCATCCCACCACAGGAGTACCGCCAATGAGCGAGCCCACCGACATCGACAATGACGACGAAGCCTTCGCCGAGGCAACACTGACCCAAGCCATCGAAAACCAGATCGAAAGCGGCGAGCCGCCGGCGGCCAAGGCCACTTTCAACAAGCTGACGCTGGTTGGTTGGAAACGTGAAGACATTCTCAACGTGATGGCCCATGTGCTGGCCTACGAGATTGACAACATGCTGGCAGAAGACCGCGCGTTCAACGGCGAGTGGTACGAAAATGCCCTGCGTGCGCTGCCCGAGCTGCCACCTGAGATGGATCAAGGCGAGGACGAATAACCCGGCTACACTCGAAGATCAGGCACCGTAGAAAGTGCCGTAATCCTCGTCTGGAAGTCAGGAGTTACCATGCCTTTTACCCCCGATCTTATCGATGAAATGGAAGTACTCGCGCTGTTCAAGCACGACAGCAGCCAGGAAGGCATCAAGATAACCAGCACTGCATCCCCCTCCCTGATCGCCGCTGCGCAGCGCCTGCATGAAAAGGGGCTGACCGATCAACCGGATGGCGGCTACCTGACCAGCCTGGGTCACGACGCGGTTGAAAGTGTGCAGCTGTTGCAGAACATTCTCAAGGCGCCACAGCCGGCCTGAGTGCCCTTCGCGGTCAAGTGTGTAGGAGCGGCCTTGTGTCGCGGTCGGGCCGCAGAGCGGCCCCGACAATTTGTGCAGCGCTGCCGAAATCCTGGGGCCGCTTTGCGGCCCGATCGCGACACAAGGCCGCTCCTACAGGGGGACGGCGCAAGGTTTTAGTTAGCAGTTGCCCTGCGCTTCTCTGCCAGGCGCGAGCGCCCGTACAGCAAGATGATCGCCAGCAACGCCACCGCCTGCGCCGACAGCGAGTAGACGTCGGGATGAATCCCCAGCCAGTCAAACTCGAAGAACGCTACCGGGCGCGTGCCCAGCACCCCAGCTTCTTGCAGCGCCTTCACGCCGTGCCCGGCGAACACCACTGACAACGTGCACAGCAGTGCCGCATTGATGCTGAAGAACAGCGTCAGGGGCAGCTTGGCCGAACCGCGCAATATCACCCAAGCCAGGCCCACCAGCAGCACCAGCGCCGTGGCGCCGCCTGCCAGCACCGCCTGGTGCCCGGCAGGGCCCGCCTGCAGCCACAAGGTTTCATAGAACAGGATCACTTCGAACAACTCGCGGTACATCGAGAAGAACGCCAGCACCGCGAAGCCAAAGCGCCCGCCACCACTGACCAGGCTGTTCTTGATGTAGTCCGTCCACGCAGCGGCGTGGCGTCGGTCGTGCATCCATACCCCAAGCCACAGCACCATCACGGCCGCAAACAGCGCCGTGCAGCCCTCCAGCAACTCACGCTGGGCACCACCGACATCGATCACATAGGCGGCCAGCGCCCAGGTAGCGAAGCCGGCGACCAGCGCCAGGCCCCAGCCAATGTTGACACTGCGTACCGCTGACTGCTGGCCGGTGTTGCGCAGGAACGCCAGGATCGCCGCCAGCACCAGAATCGCCTCAAGGCCTTCACGCAACAGAATCAGCAGGCCTGAGACATAACTCAGCGACCAGCTCAGGCCGTCGCTACCCAGCAGCTTTGCCGCTTGCTCAAGCTTGACCTTGGCTTTGCCCAGGCGCTGCTCGACTTGGCCCACGGGCAGGCCATCCTGCAAGGATTGGCGGTAAGCCATCAGCGTCTTTTCAGTGGCCTTGCGCGCCTGGGTATCAATGTTGTCCAGCGAGCTTTCTACTAGCTCGAAGCCCTCAAGATAGGCCGCAACCGACAGGTCATAGGCCTGGTCGCGGTCGCCTGCGCGGTAAGCGGCCAGGCTTTTGTCGAGCGTACTGGCGGTGTATTCGAGCAATTGCGCAGGGCCACGCTTGACCTGCGGCGGCTGGGCACGCTGGGCCCGGAATGCCTCCACGGCCGCTGTGCCTTCGTTGGCGGCGATTTCGGCCGGGGTCTGGCGGGCCAGGTCGGCGATGTTCCAGGTTTTGTCGCCTTTGCCGGCTTCCGGCTTGGCGGTGAAGCTGGCGATGTAGGCCGCCACGTCCCAGCGCTGGCGGTCGTCCAGCTGGTCGGCAAAGGACGGCATCTCGGTGCCGTCGATGCCCAGGGCAAGGGTGTTGTAGAGGTCGAACAGGCTCAACTGGTCAAGGCGCGCGACGTCGCGCAGGTTGGCCGGCGCGGGCTCCAGGCCGACGCCTGCCGGGCCATCGCCCGCGCCGCTTTCACCGTGGCAGATGGCACAGTTTTGTGCGTAAAGGGCAGCACCACGGGCCGGGTCCGGGGTGATTATCGGGGCTTGGCTCACCTCATAAGCCACCGCAAGGCGTGCGCCCAGTTGCCGGGCCTGCCTGGATACCGCTGGGCCGTCCAGGCGCTGGTCGATGGCCTGGCGCAGCGCGTGCACGCCCTGCTCCAGTGCCGCGTGCTCGGCATTTGCAGGCAGGCCTTTGACCAGTTCGGCCACTACCGCGCCGAACTCGCGCTGCTCGTCGTATTCGCCGCTGTCGACCACCTTGCCGTCACTCACGGTTGGCGGGTAGTCGGCACCAATGTAGTCAAGCAGGTGCAGGGCCTTGGTAGCTTCGGCAGGGGCTTCAGCCTGTGCCGCAGCGCTGCACAGCGCCAGCACCGTGCCGAGCAATAAAGCCGGCAGCCAGGCAAGCGGACGGGAACGGGTTTTCATGGCCAGTCTCGAAGGGAATGCGAAAGAGAACATTGTTCACTTCCACTTTGCTTCACTCAAGGGTGCTGGGCGGATTTCATGAAAAATCCTGGTACAAATAAGATCACGCGGGATGGCACGGTACCTGGGAGCAGGCTTGCCGGCGATGAAGGAGGCACCTATGCGACAGGAAACACCGGGTACCAAATAATTCACCGCGGGTAGGCCCCTACCCACTAGCCTGTTGAGCCACTATTCAAGAGGCAGGGAACATGGATCGTCCCCATTCAAAGCAGCTACGGCTTGGCCGGTTTTCGGAAACCCGTCGGTTGTATTTGCTTACCAGCACCACCCTGGCAAGAGCCCCAATCTTCAATGACTTTCGCTCAGCCCGCTTGCTGGTGGCCGAGCTCCGCCAGGCTGAAGAGGAAGGTAGCGCCCGATCGCTTGCCTGGGTGGTGATGCCTGACCATTTCCACTGGTTGGTCGAGCTCGGGCCGGCCAGCCTGAAGCGGCTGATGCGCAGGGTGAAGTCCCATAGCACCATGATGATCAACAGGCATCGAGGGCGAAGCGGCCAGCTCTGGCAGAAGGGGTTTCATGACCGGGCCGTGCGGCGTGAGGAGGATGTGCAGGATGTGGCGCGGTATATCGTCATGAACCCCAAGCGGGCGGGTCTTGTTGCGAGGGCTGGGGATTATCCGCATTGGGATGCGATTTGGCTCTGACCAGATGTTGCCTGCGGGGGCCCTATCGCAGGCAAGCCCCGCAGGGATCGCCTTAGGGCTGACAGGTGTTTGCCACAAGGTATGCAGCGCCTGTTAGAGCGAGCCCCGCCCGCGCGGCGCATCGCGAGCTGCGCTCGCTCCTACGTTTGTTTCGGGCCAATTATTCCTGTGGGATTTGCGCGCGAACGCCTTGGCGCATGCCTCAAAATCGCGTCGTACGAACAAGGCGGCCGCGCGCATCTGGCACAGGGGTTACTGGCCCGAAACAAACATAGGAGCGAGCGCAGCTCGCGATTGCGCCGCGCGGGCGGCGCTCGATCTCACAGGCGCTGCCATACCTTGTGGCAAACACCTGTCAGCCCTAAAGCGATCCCTGTGGGAGATTCTATGGTTTTAGGGAAGTTTTTTAAGCGGCTTTTGACCGATACTCGTCTCCGCTTTTCAGTAGGGCAAATACTACTCGCGCCAGTTTGCGTGCGAGCATGACAAGCGATGCTGTCGTGCTAAAACCACGCGCCAGGCGCTCTTCGTAGTACGACTTCCATGCTGCTGTGCGGGATGCTGACATAGCCGCGTTGTGAAGGAGGCGTCGAGCTTCGGGGTCTCCTCGCTTCGTGAGCTTGGATTGCCCTTTTTTCTGCCCCGACTGCGCAATCCTCAGATCCATACCCAAAAAGGCGATAAACGCATCACCCCCGCTGAAGTTGCCACGCTGAAACGTCGCTGTCAGGCGAGCAGCAGTTAGAAAACCCACCCCTTCGACCTTCATGCAGCGCTTTACCTGAGGCATCAGCCCGGCCTTTTCCAGCAGGCCCTTGATCATCTTCTCCACCAGCAGCTCAAGCCGCTGCATCGCACGCAGATGCGTCTTGAAGGCGGCTTTGAGTAGCGGTTCATTGGCCCACCCCTGAGTCAGGCTGGTTCGTGCCTGGACCAGTCCTGCACGTCGCCGGAACAAGCTCAGAAGCTGTCGATAGATAGCCGGTGGCGGCGCCCAGGGCGTTAGGTCCTGCCCTTCGTTCTTCAGATAGCGGGCCAACAGCTGGGCATCAATTGCATCTGTCTTAGCGCGTACGTTGACACCTTTACGGTAATGGCTCAGGGCGTACCCATCTACCACGTAAATCGTATGCCCGAACTCAAAGGCCAGATCCGTAAACAGGACGTGATAGATGTTGGTCGCTTCGATAGCGACGGACATCGCACCCGAGAGGCCTTTGAGCCATTTCTTGATAGCTGCTTTAGTATTGGGGATTGCTATGAGTTCTGCTGATTCATCGTCCCAAATGACCAATTCTGTTTTGGCCACATCCACGCCAATCAGCCGCTTTGAATCAGCAACCACCATTGCCATGAGCAACTCTCCTCGATAGTGTTGGAGTACTTGAAGGGTCACCCAGAGGCGCTGGCTTGTGTCTTTCGTCGGTCCGAGCCCGGAAGCATTCTTTATCGGCGCTTGGGTGAAAAGGGAGGAGGGGCGAGGTCTCCCACGGTCTGTACTGCGCTAACAGTCAGAAGCTGGCTTTGTCCCTCCTCCTCCCTTCAAGTCTAACCATACAAGCTGGCTTGCCGGCGATTGGGCCTCAAGGCTTTGAGGTGTCCTTCCAGCCGCCACCGAGGGCGAGGAACACACCAATTTGCCCCAACGCCACTTGGCTATCGGCCGCTGCCAGTTGCGCGCGCATGTCAGTATAGGTGCGGGTCGCCTGCAAGTCCGCCAGGAACGACTCACGCCCGGCCTGGTAGTACCGGTGCGTCTGGTCAGCCGCATCCTTGGCCGACTTCTCTGCCTCGGCCAGTGCGTCACGCCGGTCCAGCAGGGCACTGTACTGCGCCAGGCGAGTCTGGGTCTCGCGGATGGCGTTCAGCACCACACCGTCGAAATTCGCCAAGGCTGCTTGCGTAGAGGCTTCGGCCATGCGGATGCGGGCGCGTGTGCCGTTGGTGGGGATGCTCCAGCTGATCTGCGGGCCGAAACCCCAGCGGTTGGTCGACGGCTCACCAAGGTTTTCCAGAATACCAATCGTGCCCACCTGGGCACCGATGCTGATGTCCGGGTACAGCGCGCCGGTAGCAACCCCGATAGAGGCAGTTGCTGCGGCCAGCTGGCGTTCGGCCTGGCGCACATCAGGCCGGCGTTTGAGCAACGCAGCACCGTCGCCCACCGGCACCAACTGGTTCAGGTGCGGCAGCTCGGCACAATCGGCGGTTCCGGCGGGCAACTGGTCTACCGGTTTGGCCAATAACGCAGCCAAGGTGTACAGGCCGGTTTCACGTTCGGCCTTGAAGCGCGGCAGTTCGGCGCGCAAGGACTTGAACTGGGTCTGCGAGCGGGTGACCTGGGTTTCATCGCCACGACCTGCATCACGCAAGCGCTGGTTAAGCTTTACGCTTTGCTCCTGCAAGTCGAGCGACTGGCGGGCGATGTGGTATTCCTCGTTGGCCGAGCACACTTGGGTATACGCCTTGACCACGTCGGCCACCAAGGTGATGCGGGCGGTATCGGCAGCAGCCTGCACCGCGTCTGCATTGGCCTTTGCAGCCTCGGTACCACGCTTGAACGTGCCCCACAGGTCGAACTGATACGAAGCGCTGATGATGGCCTCGCCAATGTTGGCCACCGGCACCTTCTCAGGCTGCAGGAAAGCTTCGCCAGACTCCTGCAAGCGCTGGGCACCCAGTTTGACGCCGCCGTTGAAGCCACCTTGCGACTCGGCCACTTCGACCTGGGCGCGGGCCTTGGCGATGTTGGCCGCGGCTACGCGCAGCTCGGTATTGGCACTCAGGGCCTGGCGCACCAGCTCGTTCAGCCGTTGATCCTGATACAGCTGCCACCAGTCCTCGGGCACCGGCGCCGAAACCACGCTGTCGGCATCCTGGCGCAGCGGGCCATTAAGGTCGCTGCGTTGCACCGCCGCGTCCTTCGGCACCTCATAGTCGGGGCCGACCATCATGCAGGCCCCCAGCGACAGGCACAGGCCAGCCAGGATGAGCTGTTTCATGGGTGCTGGCCCTCGATGATCGACACCGTGGCGGTACGCCCGGCGATCATGCGGAAGTCCTCTGGCACTTCATCAAACGCAATGCGCACCGGAATACGCTGGGCCAGGCGCACCCAGCTGAACGCCGGGTTGACGTTGGGCAGCAGGTTGGCGCCGCTGCTGCGGTCGCGGTCTTCGATGCCGGCGGCAAAGCTCTGCACATGGCCGCGCAGGCGGGTGTTGTCGCCCATCACGCGGATATCCACGGCATCGCCGAGGTGGATGCCGCCAAGCTTGGTTTCTTCGAAGTAACCGTCGACGTGGTACGAGGCACTGTCGACCACCGACAGCACCGGGCGGCCGGCGGTGACGAATTCGTGGTTACGCGGCGCACGGTCGTTCAGGTAACCGTCCACCGGGCTGCGTACCACCGAGCGGTCGAGGTTGAGCTGGGCGGTATCGACTGCCACCTGTGCCTCGCTGACGGCCGAGCGGGCGCGGGCCACGCGGGACTGGCTTTCCTCCAGTTGCTCGGCCGCCACCAGGTTGCCCAGCTTGCGGTTGCGCTGTGCTTCGCGGGAGGCCTGGGCCAGGGTTTCCTGGCGCTCGCCGAGGGTGGCCTTGGCCTGGCGCAGGGCCAGGGTGAAGCGGTCCTGGTCGATGGTGAACAGCACGTCGCCGCGCTTGACTGTCTGGTTGTCGTGCACCTCGACTTTCTGGATCAAGCCCGACACATCGGGGGCGATCTGGATCACGTCGGCGCGGATATGGCCGTCACGCGTCCAGGGTGCAAACATGTAGTAGACGACCATCTGCCACACGAGCACGGCGGCGAAGGTCACTACCAGCAAGGTCAGGACCACACGGCCCAGGGTCAGCAAAGGTTTTTTCATGGCAGCATCAGGTTTCGGCAAAAGTGGTCCACCGCGCCAAGCAGCACGGCATACAGGGCAACGTTGAACAACGCCCGGTGCCAGACCAGGCGGTAGAAATGCATGCGCACCAGCACCGCGTGCAGCCCAAGGAACAGCAGGTAGGTGCCAAGCATCATCACCAACAGCGTGGGCAGGAACACCCCGCTGATATCCAGTTCACCAATCACAGGGGCGCTCCGTCGAGGCCGGCAGGCAGTTGCAGTTGTTCGTCGGGTTCGAGCATCACCTCCACACCTGGCAGCAGGGCAAGGCGCAGGCCGCTCAGCGCATGCAGCAGGTGGGTGCGGGCATCGCCACGCTCGTACAGTTCATCCAGGTTCAGCGCCAGCCGCGCCCGCTCCATGTTGCGCAGCAGCGCGGCCGGCGCATGCAGGCGCTGGCCAGCATGCAGGCAGGCGGCGTAGTGCGCACCCACCTCGGTAACCACGGTGTTGAGGCGGTCACGGGCTTGCTGACCAGCGCGCGGCAGGTAGGCCAGCAAGTCGAGCAGGTTCAACCCCACACGCAGGTCACGCAGCGCTACACCGCTGTCCTGGCCCGTTTGCGAAAGGCGCGGCAGGTGCTGCATCAGGCGGTCGAGCATCTGTACGCCAAGCTTGCGGTGTTCGGCCAGGGTCGCCGGCCCGGTCATTTCGACAATGTCGCGCCAGGCGAAGCGGGTCATGCGCTTGGCAGCCAGCTCTACCCCAAAGGGGCGCATGACCAACGTCCAGATGAAGGCGAACAGCAGGCCGACAGGGCCGGCCAGGTTGGAATTCAGGAAGGTGAAGAAGTCGGCATCATAGGCGCCCTGGATGCTGATGAAAGTCGAGGTGTTGACGATGGTCAGCAACGTGCCCAGGTAAAAACGCGGTTGCACGGTCAGGGTGCCGACGCAGATGAACGGCACGGCAAAGGCCAGCACCAGCATCGAGAAGTCGTGCAGGTTGGGCAGCACCAGGAACAGGTACAGGCTGGAGAAGATCACCGACAGCAAGGTCCAGAAGAAGAACCGGTAGATCTGCGGTGCCGGGTCGTCCATGGCCGCGAAGAAACTGCACGACACGGCCGCGAGAATTACCGCGCTGGCGCCGTCGTTCCAGCCCAGGCCAATCCACAGGCCACAAGCGACGATGATCGCCAGCACCGTGGTGGCCACCGAGTACAGCATCAGGCCACGGTCGAAGAACGGTGTCAGGCGGCCCAGGCGCCAGTGCCGGTACACGGCCCGCCAGGGCGTGGCATCGTCAGTGCGCAGGGCATGTTGCAAGGTGCAGCAGTCCTGCCACAGGTCGGCCCATTCGGTCAGCCGGTACAGGGCGTTGGATAACAGCAGCTCGGCGCGCTGGTCGAGCATGGCGGCAGCGGGCTGCAGGCGCTCGATCTGCTCGTGCAGCGCAGCCCAGCGGGCGACAGAGGGGCTGGCGGCAGTCCCTTGCAGCCATTCGCGAGCGGCGGCGAGCACAGGCTGCAACTGGGCGAACTGGGCCGGGGCCCGGCCCTCCAGGGCGACCAGCGCATCATCGAGCGCATCGATGACCGGCAGCAGGTGAATCATCCGCCCACGCAGCTCACGGGCGTTTTTCAGGGTGTGCGGGCCAGCCCCTTCGTGGCCGAGCTGGCCGATCATCAGCTCCAGCGAGTTGAAGGTGGTGACCATCGCCCCGCGCATGCCGCCGACCTTGTCGGTGCTGCCAGCGCGGGCCAGGTAGGTATCGCTGTAGTTGAGGGCCTCGGTAAACCAGTTGCCGGTGGCGCCGACCACCACTGGGGCCAGCCGGCGAGGCCAGAAAATGGCGCCAACGACGGCTGCGCAGACAATCCCCAGGCAGATTTCCTGGGCGCGGGAAGACGCGACCTCAAACACCGCCAGGGGGTTATCCACAACCGCCAGTGCGATCATCGGCAAGGTGTAGCCGGCCAGCATCAGCATGTAGTTGTTGGCCGTGCGCAGGTTCAGCGAAAGGAACAGCAGGGTGCCGGTCCACAGGGCGATGGCAATGCTCAGCAGCAACGGCGACTGTACCAGCGGTGGCACCAGGAGGACCGCCCCCCCGGCACCGAGCAAGGTGCCCACGGCACGGTACAGCGCCTTGGAGCTGGTTGGGCCAACGAAGGGGCTGGAAACGATGTACACCGTGGCCATGGCCCAGTAGGGCCGCGGCAACTGCATGAGCAGGGCAATGTACAGGGCGGTCATCGAGGCCGCGAAGGTGCGCACACCGTAGAACCAGTCCCGCGCCGGGGGGACCGAGCTGAAGAAGCCGTTCATGCCACCCCGCCTGCACCGCCCAGGCCGGCAGCCTCGAAGGCGCGCAGCACGCGCAAGGCGGCTTCCAGGTCAGCCTGGTCGATGCCTTGCAGCACATCCCTGCGCACGCGCACCAGTTCGGCTTCGATGGCTTCGGCCAAGCGGCGGCCTTCAGCGGTGAGGCTCAGGGCCTTGGCGCGACGGTCCAGGGGGTCTTCACTGCGGCAGACCAGGCCGGCCTTGCACAGTTGGTCGAGCAGGCGTACCAGTGACGGACTTTCCAGGCCGGCTGCCTGGGCCACCGCTACCTGATGCACACCGTCGCCGAGGCGCACGATCATCAGCAGCGGCGCAGCGCAGGCCTCGGAGATGCCGTAACTGGTCAACGCGCAATGGCAGATGCGCCGCCAATGGCGAGCCGCAACTACCATGCCACTGCTGACCTGCAGGCGCAGGAGATCAAGGGACATGAACAGTATCCAGGTATATTCATAGTTTGCTAACTATCAATATACGCTCGTACCTCCCCCTGTCGTCAACAGCGGGTGACGAGGGGTATGGATGAATGGTTGTGCATGCTGGAGGGTGTATTGCCTGTGCTGGCCCTATCGCCGGCAAGCCGGCTCCCACAGGTATTGCACACATACTGCAGCCTGTGGTCGCCTGTGCGAGCGAGGGAATCAGGAGTGTATCTGGTCTTCCAGCTTCATGGTCAGGGCGAGTGTGCTGCCCATCTGCAAGGCGCGGTCGCGCCACTGCAGGTAGCGCACGCTGTCACGGCTGCTGAAATGCACCGCCAGCTCTTCGGCCGCCTGTACCACCCCTGCGGCTGCCGCCAGTTCCAGCCAGTACAATGCAGCCTTGATGTCGGGTTCCACATACAACCCGTGCATCAAGCGATAACCCACCTCGAAGCGGCAACGCGCTTCGCCACGCTCGGCCCCGCGCATGAACCACTGGTAAGCCTGCACCAGGTCTACCTGCCATTGCTGCTCGCCATCGCACACTTCTTCTTCATACAGGTCACCCAAGGCCGCTGCGGCATGCAACATGCCGCGCTCGAAGGCCTGCCGGTAGCAATCCGCCGCCTGGGCATAGGAGGTGTCGACGCCCTTGCCGAAGTAATGCTGCTGGCCCAGGTTGAACCACGCGGCAGCATTGCCCTGCAGCGCCGCCATGCGCAACAGGTGCCCGGCCAGCACGGTGTCAGCGCGCCAATACTTGCCGTTGAGCCAGATCCAGCCCAGGTCGTTGAGTGCCGCTACGCTACCTTGCAACGCCTGGTGGCGCAGGTCGGCGTAAACCGCCTGCAGGTCACTGGCTTCATCCAAGCGGTTGATCAGCAGCGAGCGCTGGCTGGGCAAGCCTACCCCGGCGAACAACCGGTGCCGCCTGCCGGCCGGTGCCGGGGCGGCGATGACCCGTTCGGGCAAAAGGCGGGCAAGCAGCGAATGGATATTGCTGGCAGCAGACATGTTCATCCTCATTGAACGACGCACAACCCCAACCTTCGGCTGTGATGAGGCGTGATTCTGCGTGATGTCACGTCAAAACCTGTCGCGAACGATTCGACACCAGGCAACCAAATGCGACTTATTTGATCTGAGCAGGGCGTGGCCAATTGCCATGACCCTCGCCTGCCGCCATGCTATGACGGCAAGCCTAGACAAGGACGTTATCTTTTGCCGTTCGCCACCACTCGCGCCACCCTCAGCCGTCAATGGGCGCTGCTGCGTCAGCTACCCAGTCGCTCCCCGGGCATTACCAGCGCCGAGCTGGTGTGGCGCCTGCGCGACGTGGGCTTCACTGTCAGCAAGCGTACCGTTGAACGCGACCTGAATGAGCTTTCGTTGATTTTTCCGCTGGAGCGCAATGACAAGAGCATACCTTTCGGCTGGCACTGGGCGGCCGGTGCCGTGGGCGAACTGCGCGGTAATTTCGACTTGTTGACCCACTTGCGCGGCGATGCACTGCAACCGGCCCAGGGGGAGGGCGTGGAGTTGGTTGCGTGGATCAGCGATGCATTGGCGCGGCAGTTGCGCGAGGCCCCGCTGAGCAGCGACATGCAGCTGACGGCGCTGGAGCATGGGCACCGGCTGCGAGCCACGGTCAGCGATGGCTGGCCGCTGCGCTGGTGGCTGTTGAGCCAGGGGGACGGGGTGGTGGTGGAGCAGCCGATGGGGTTGCGCGAGGAGATTGGCAAAACCTTGAGCAATGCGGCTGCGCAGTACCAGAATCGCTAGCCTGCGCCGGGGCTGAATCAGGCTTAGATCAACCCGCCCTGCTCATCTTCGTCGATCAGGTTATTCAGGCTGCTGAGGGCCTTGCGCGCGGTAGCGCGGTTCAGCAGCTTGGCCTGTGCACCCGGCGGCAGGTCAGTGATCTTGAATACCCCTTTGGCAGTCAGCACATCGATCAGGTCTTCAAGCACGCGGATCATGTCCAGGTCACTTTGCTTGAGCTGATTGAGGCTGTTTTCCACGACATCATCGGCAAACCATTCCTGAATATCGGCATGGTCGGCTGGGAGCATCTCGGTGAACTCATCAAAAGCGGCTGCCTCTACACGCAGCAACTTACCGGCGGCATTGCGTTGCACGTAGAACATGGCGGTGTCCCTCGTCACTTTGGTTCCTTGTTGGTAGGCAGCAGCATAGGCAAAGATCAGCAGGCACGCAGGCCCAGCGCCTGAGTATGCGCTGTCGGAAGGTGCCAGGAAAGAGCCGGCACGGCCATTACCTGGTTGATGGGGCCCTTGCGGGCGCGGCCTTGTGGAATGAAACAGGGGCCGCGACGGTCAGGCGCGGCCCCTTCAACACATCAGCTGTCCTTGTTGTGGATGATGATGGTCGGGTCAGCACCGCTGATCAACGAGTTGATCGTGGTGTTGGACCAGTTCACCCCTTCAAGCTTGATGGTCACATCGGCATTGGCGATACCGCCTGCGGCGTTGAGCTTGCCTTCGCTGCTGACCTGCAAGGTGGTCGTACCTTCAACCGTGGTGAGCTTCAGGTAATTGTCGATAGTACTGCCCTTCTCGCCTTGCAGCAGATCGCTCAAGTCGATCTTGTCCTTGTCCCCCATCTTGAAGTCCTTGATGACGTCGTTACCGAAATCACCCGCCTTCCACACGAAGGTGTCTGCGCCGCTGCCACCGATCAGGATATCGTCGCCCTGGCCACCGATGAGGGTGTCGTTCCCGGTACCGCCCAGCAGGATATCGTTGCCTTTGCCACCATCGAGCGTGTCGTTACCACCTTGGCCAAAGAGAATGTCGTTGCCATTGCCGCCTGACAGGATGTCGTTGCCGTCTTTGGCGCCGGAGATGTCGAACTCGTTGTAGTGCTCAGTGATGTACTGGTGGACATTGCTGGTGGTGATGGAGCTGACATCAACGCCGCTCTTCTGTGCGACATAGCTTTGCAGGGCCTGATAGCCCTCGCTGACGACACCATTGAGGGTAATCAGGTCGCCGAAGATGATGTCGTTGCCGTTGCCACCGTCGATGGTATCGGCACCTGGCACCGTGGCTTCGGTATGACCGAGAATCGCCTTCGCCAGGTCGGACGGGTCGATGTTGGTCTGCGGCTTGCCTGCGCTGTCGTACGGCTTCAAATCAGTGAGCGTCACATCGCTGTTCAAGCCGATAGCCTGGACTTTGCTCAAACCGTTAGTGCCACCCAGCACAGCGAAGCTAGCCGTGGAACCCGAGGCCGCCTCGCTATAGCTCCACTCATTCCCCCAGCCCGCTCGCGAGGATATCTCGTAGGTGCCATCACCTTGGGCATGGATGGTGCCCACTTCGTAGGTATCGACAGTACCATTGCTCTTGTACGTGTAGACGTAAACAGTGCCACTGCTGTCGATGTCGAACCTGTGCGTACTATCGACCATGGTGCTGAACGTATCGCCAATTTTGTAATTGTTGACGTTCACCACATCGTCCAGGTACTTGCCGCCGGTCCACAAACGAGGGTTGGTCGACTCGCCACTCTGATAGAACGTTGGCTTACCATCGGTAATGAAGTACGTCAGGTTTTCAGCACCTTTGTTACCGGTGGCGATGGTGCTCTTGAAGAAGTTGGACGTGGTCTTGAAGGCGTCCTCGTAGTTGGTGCCGCCCCCGTAGTAACCACCCACCATCGAGTTAAGTACCGCCTGCAACTTGCTCAATGCATCCGCGTCGGCAAGGTTCACCGCCACGTTCTTGTTCACCTGGCTGTCGAAGTCGACGAGGAAGATGTTCACCGTACCCGAGGTATCAGCACCCAGGCTGGCCTTGAGCGAGTTGAATACCGAAGCCAACTGCGTCTTGGCATCGGCAATCGACTTATCGCTCATGCTGCCCGAGCTGTCGACCATGAAGGCAATGTTGTAGTTCTTGCCCTGGACCACGTTCAGGCCCGCCACGTCGGCGACGATGATGTCGTTACCTTCGCTGCCGGTGAGGGCGTCGTTGCCCGATGTGCCTACGCTGGCCTTGTAGGTCGCGGGATACACGGTTACCGGGATATTGCCGGTGGTAATAGCCGAACCACCCACGCTTTCAGTGGCAGTCGAGATGACCGTAACGTCGAACGAACCTTTGTAGTAGGTCGGTGGCGTCAGCGTCAGGCTGCTGAGTTTCCAGCCCGTTACGTCCACCGGCGTGCTGCCTACTGTGACAGTATGGCCTGCACCGTCGCTGAGCACGGTCCCTTTGGGGATACCACTGAGGCTTACGCTCAGGGTTTCCGAACCGTCAGTGTCGGTCAGGGCGGTAGAGATAGCCACCAGTTTGACCGAGCCGCCCTCCGGCCCCTCGTTGAGCTTGTAGCCGTCGTAGTAGCTTTGCCCGTTCACAGTGTGCAGATCGGACACGCCCAGGCCAGCCTTGGCCATCTCGGTCACGTTCTGGTACATCTTGATGTTCGAGCTGCTCAGGTCGGTGACGCGACCGTCGCCGACCTTGATGTTCAGGTCATAGCTGCCTGGGCCGGCCTGGTTGGCATGGTAGACCTCGATCGGGTAGTAGCCGCTGGTGTTCGGGGTAAAGGTCCCCGACACCTGGCCACCAGCACCCCAGGTGGCAGTGACCACAGTCTTGCCGCCGATGGTGACCACGAAGCTGTCGTCGGCAGTGCCGCTGAAGGTGTACGTCTTGCCGGCTTCGAGGTAGATCAGGCCAGAGGTTTTCGAACCGGTGCCACCTGCAACGCTGCCATCGGACTGAACATTGGTCGTGGTGCTGCTGGAGCTGGCACTGCCCGAGTTGGCAAAGACCGTCTTCAGGTCATCGCCGGTAATGCCGTTACCACCCGTGCCAAGACCTTTGAGGCTGTTCCAGACTTCCTTGGTGAGGCCTTTGGAATCGATGTCGGCGCTGCCGAAATTCAGCGTCGGCTTGTCGGCAACCGGGCGAATGTCGACCTTCATGGTCGAATCTGTGCCTACGTTGGTGCCGTCATTCGGCTTGAACTTGAATTGCGCGTAGTCGGCTTGCTGGTTGCCCACGCCGTTGCCGCCATAATTATCGGTCCCCGACTCGTTGCGCAGCGGAACGAACTTCAGGTTGCCGGCCTCGATGCTGGCCTGGCTGACAACCTGGCCAACGCCCACATTCGTCCAGGCCGTGCCGTTGAAGAACTGCAACGTGCCGGAGCCCGGGATCGAGCTGATGGTTACCGACAGACCAGTGTTGCCATCGGGGTCGGAAACATTGAAGTCGCTCCAGGCAAACACATAGTCGGTGTCTTCCACACCAAACACTGCACCGCCGCTCGAAACTGGCAGGTGGTCGTTGTCCACGATGGCCGTGGTAACGCTCGACTTGCTGGTATCCACCTGCAGGTTCTCGAACTTGCCACCCGACACGCCTACGATCGTTACCACAAAGTTTTCGGTACCTTCGACCAGCTTGTCGTCGATGGTGCCGATGGTGAACGTGGTACCGCTGCTATTGGCCGGAATCTTCACAGTGGTCACACCGATGAAGTCCTCGCCGTTCTTGGCGGTGCCGCTGTAGCTGAGCGTAACGGTGACTTCGTCCTTGGCCTCGTGGGTGAGGTTCAGGGTGTAAGTACCCGTCTCGCCTTCGTTCAGAGACGTCGTGCCGTTGATGCTGACTTTGGCAACGTCACCTTGGCCAGACGGCTCGTCGGTGACCGATGTGCTGACGCTGGTGGTGCTCGGCACCAGTTTCTCGAACACCTTGTCGCCGCTCACGGTGATGTCGGTGATCGACTTGGTGATCGTCGGCTGGCCGCCTACGTATACGTCGTCCGGCGCATTGATGGTGACGCTGCCGGTGGCCGAACCCGCATTGATGGTGACCTGGGTGCCACCGCTCAGGGTGACGGTCACACCGCCATGGCCGGTAACCGGCAGGTTGCTGTTATCGCCCACCAGGGTCACGGTGTACGTGATCGCGCCACCTTCGGCCACGGTGGACTTGTCCACCGACAGCACTGCAGTGACCTTGCTTTCGGTATCGGTCACGCTGACCGAGGCCGGGTTGCTGAACTCCAGCTTCTCGAAGGTGGCGTTCGGCACTTCGGCCTTGCTGATACCCACCGTGACGGTGCCCGGGTCCTTGAACACGTCGTCACCTTGCGCCGGTGCGGTGTAGACCTTGCTGGTCTCGCCCGCCTTGAAGAGCACGGTGTCGTTGTTGCTCAAGGTGACGGTCAGGTCCTTGTCCAGCGGCTTGTTCAGGCTGACGGTGAAGGTTGGTGCAGTGGCTTCGTTGACCGAAGACTGGTTGGCAACGATGCTGACCTTGACCAGGTCGCCTTGGCCAGACGGTTCATCGGTAACCGATGTGCTGACGCTGGTAGTGCTCGGCACCAGTTTCTCGAACACCTTGTCGCCGCTCACGGTGATGTCGGTGATCGACTTGGTGATCGTCGGCTGGCCGCCTACGTATACGTCGTCCGGCGCATTGATGGTGACGCTGCCGGTGGCCGAACCCGCATTGATGGTGACCTGGGTGCCACCGCTCAGGGTGACGGTCACACCGCCATGGCCGGTAACCGGCAGGTTGCTGTTATCGCCCACCAGGGTCACGGTGTACGTGATCGCGCCACCTTCGGCCACGGTGGACTTGTCCACCGACAGCACTGCAGTGACCTTGCTTTCGGTATCGGTCACGCTGACCGAGGCCGGGTTGCTGAACTCCAGCTTCTCGAAGGTGGCGTTCGGCACTTCGGCCTTGCTGATACCCACCGTGACGGTGCCCGGGTCCTTGAACACGTCGTCACCTTGCGCCGGTGCGGTGTAGACCTTGCTGGTCTCGCCCGCCTTGAAGAGCACGGTGTCGTTGTTGCTCAGGGTGACGGTCAGGTCCTTGTCCAGCGGCTTGTTCAGGCTGACGGTGAAGGTTGGTGCAGTGGCTTCGTTGACCGAAGACTGGTTGGCAACGATGCTGACCTTGACCAGGTCGCCTTGGCCAGACGGTTCGTCGGTTACCGATGTGCTGACTTTGGTGCTGCCCAGATTCAGTTGTTCGAACTGATCGGCGCCAGCACCTTCGACCTTGGTCAGGCCTTGGGTGATGGTGACCGGGTCGTTGACGTAGACGTTGTCTGGCGCAGTGACGGTAACCGAACCGGTGGCCTCACCTGCCTTGACGGTCACAGTAGTGCCATCAGTCAGCGTGAAGGTCAGGCCTTTGTGATTAGTCACTGGCAGGCTTGGATCTGCGCTGACCAGAGTCACGGTATAGGTGATCTTGCCGCCTTCGGACACAGTGGTGTTGTCTACCGACAGTTCAGCAGTCACCGGGCTCTGCGTATCGGTCACAGCTACGGACGCAGGCTGACCGATCTGCAGATTTTCCAGCTGCTCGCCGACCACTTCTGCCTTGGTGATGCTGACGGTGATCTTGCCTTCATCCTTGAACACGTCATCGCCCTGCGCCGGAGCGGCGTAGGACTTGGTGGTCTCGCCTGCCGCGAAGGTCAGGGTCGCACCGGTGCTCAGGGTTACGGTGAACGGCTTGTCCAAAGCCTTGTTCAGGGTGACGGTGAAGGTTGGTTCGGTTGCTTCGTTGACCGAAACTTGATCGGCCACGATCGTGACTTTGACCAAGTCGCCTTCGTTGTTTCCGCCCGGGTTACCCGGAGTGCCTGGCTCATCGGTGACTACTGTGCTGACAGTATCCTTGCCCAGGTTAAGCTGCTCGAACTGATCAGCGCCGGCGCCCTCGACCTTGGTCAGACCTTGGGTGATGGTGACTGGATCGTTGACGTAGACGTTGTCTGGCGCGGTGACGGTAACAGAACCGGTGGCCTCACCTGCTTTAACGGTCACAGTAGTCCCGTCAGTCAGCGTGAAGGTCAGACCTTTGTGGTTGGTTACTGGCAGGCTTGGATCTGCGCTGACCAGAGTCACGGTATAGGTGATCTTGCCGCCTTCGGCCACAGTGGTGTTATCCACAGTGAGCTGGGCAGTAACCGGGCTCTGCGTATCGGTCACAGCTACGGACGCAGGCTGGCCGATCTGCAGGTTTTCCAGCTGCTCACCGACCACTTCGGCCTTGGTGATGCTGACAGTGATCTTACCTTCGTCCTTGAACACGTCATCGCCCTGCGCCGGTGCGGCATAGGACTTGGTGGTCTCGCCGGCCGCGAAGGTCAGGGTCGCACCAGTGCTCAAGGTCACGGTGAACGGCTTGTCCAAAGCCTTATTCAGGGTGACGGTGAAGGTTGGCTCAGTGGCTTCGTTGACCGAGACTTGATCGGCCACGATGCTGACCTTGACCAGGTCGCCTTCGTTATTGCCACCTGGGTTACCTGGAGTGCCCGGCTCATCGGTAACTACTGTGCTGACAGTATCTTTGCCCAGATTCAGCTGCTCGAACTGATCGGCGCCAGCGCCTTCTACCTTGGTCAGGCCTTGGGTGATGGTGACTGGATCATTGACGTAGACGTTGTCTGGTGCAGTAACGGTAACCGAACCGGTGGCCTCGCCTGCCTTGACGGTCACAGTGGTGCCGTCAGTCAGGGTGAAGGTCAGACCTTTGTGGTTGGTTACTGGCAGGCTTGGATCAGCGCTGACCAGGGTCACGGTATAGGTGATCTTGCCGCCTTCGGCCACAGTGGTGTTATCCACAGTGAGCTGGGCAGTAACCGGGCTCTGCGTATCGGTCACAGCTACGGACGCAGGCTGGCCGATCTGCAGGTTTTCCAGCTGCTCACCGACCACTTCCGCCTTGGTGATGCTGACGGTGATCTTGCCTTCGTCCTTGAACACGTCATCGCCCTGCGCCGGAGCGGCGTAGGACTTAGTGGTCTCGCCTGCTGCGAAGGTCAGGGTCGCACCGGTGCTCAGGGTTACGGTGAACGGCTTGTCGAGCGCCTTGTTCAGGGTGACGGTGAAGGTTGGCTCAGTGGCTTCGTTGACCGAGACTTGATCGGCCACGATGCTGACCTTGACCAGGTCGCCTTCGTTATTGCCACCTGGGTTACCTGGAGTGCCCGGCTCATCGGTAACTACTGTGCTGACGGTATTTTTGCCCAGGTTCAGTTGTTCGAATTGATCAGCGCCAGCGCCTTCGACCTTGGTCAGACCTTGGGTGATGGTGACCGGATCGTTTACGTAGACGTTGTCTGGCGCAGTGACGGTGGTGGTGCCGACCGATTCACCGGCTTTGACCGTGACGATTGTGCCGTCGGTCAGGGTGAAGGTCAGACCTTTGTGGTTGGTTACTGGCAGGCTCGGATCGGCGCTGACCAGGGTCACGGTGTAAGTGATCTTGCCACCTTCGGCCACAGTGGTGTTATCCACAGTGAGCTGAGCAGTAACCGGGCTCTGCGTATCGGTCACAGCTACGGACGCAGGCTGGCCGATCTGCAGGTTTTCCAGCTGCTCACCGACCACTTCGGCCTTGGTGATGCTGACGGTGATCTTGCCTTCGTCCTTGAACACGTCATCGCCCTGCGCCGGAGCGGCATAGGACTTGGTAGTCTCGCCGGCCGCGAAGGTCAGGGTCGCACCGGTGCTCAGGGTTACGGTGAACGGCTTGTCGAGCGCCTTGTTCAGGGTGACGGTGAAGGTTGGCTCAGTCGCCTCATTCACGGACAGCTGATCCGCAGCGATGGTGACCTTGACCAGGTCGCCTTCGTTATTGCCACCTGGGTTACCTGGAGTGCCCGGCTCATCGGTAACTACTGTGCTGACGGTATCTTTGCCCAGGTTCAGTTGTTCGAATTGATCAGCGCCAGCGCCTTCGACCTTGGTCAGACCTTGGGTGATGGTGACCGGATCGTTTACGTAGACGTTGTCTGGCGCAGTGACAGTGGTGGTGCCGACCGATTCACCGGCTTTGACCGTGACGATTGTGCCGTCGGTCAGGGTGAAGGTCAGGCCCTTGTGGTTGGTCACTGGCAGGCTCGGATCGGCGCTGACCAGGGTCACGGTGTAAGTGATCTTGCCACCTTCGGCCACAGTGGTGTTATCCACAGTGAGCTGGGCAGTAACCGGGCTCTGCGTATCGGTCACAGCTACGGACGCAGGCTGACCGATCTGCAGGTTTTCCAGCTGCTCGCCGACCACTTCTGCCTTGGTGATGCTGACGGTGATCTTGCCTTCGTCCTTGAACACGTCATCGCCCTGCGCCGGAGCGGCGTAGGACTTGGTGGTCTCGCCGGCCGCGAAGGTCAGGGTGGCACCGGTGCTCAGGGTTACGGTGAACGGCTTGTCCAAAGCCTTGTTCAGGGTGACGGTGAAGGTAGGTTCGGTTGCTTCGTTGACCGAGACTTGGTCAGCCACGATGCTGACCTTGACCAGATCGCCTTCGTTATTGCCACCTGGGTTACCCGGAGTACCCGGCTCGTCAGTCACGGAGGTGCTGACGGTATCTTTGCCCAGGTTCAGCTGCTCGAACTGATCGGCGCCAGCGCCTTCGACCTTGGTCAGGCCTTGGGTGATGGTCACTGGATCGTTGACGTAGACGTTGTCTGGTGCAGTGACGGTAACCGAACCGGTGGCCTCGCCTGCCTTGACGGTCACAGTGGTGCCGTCAGTCAGGGTGAAGGTCAGGTCTTTGTGATTAGTCACTGGCAGGCTTGGATCTGCGCTGACCAGAGTCACGGTATAGGTGATCTTGCCGCCTTCGGACACAGTGGTGTTATCCACAGTGAGCTGGGCAGTAACCGGGCTCTGCGTATCGGTCACAGCTACGGACGCAGGCTGGCCGATCTGCAGATTTTCCAGCTGCTCACCGACCACTTCGGCCTTGGTGATGCTGACAGTGATCTTGCCCTCGTCCTTGAACACGTCATCGCCCTGCGCCGGTGCGGCGTAGGACTTGGTGGTCTCGCCTGCCGCAAAGGTCAGGGTGGCACCGGTGCTCAGGGTCACGGTGAACGGCTTGTCCAAAGCCTTGTTCAAGGTGACGGTGAAGGTAGGTTCTGTGGCTTCGTTGACCGAAACCTGATCGGCCACGATGGTGACTTTGACCAAGTCACCTTCGTTGTTGCCGCCCGGGTTGCCTGGAGTGCCAGGCTCATCGGTGACTACTGTGCTGACGGTATCTTTGCCCAGATTCAGTTGTTCGAACTGATCGGCGCCAGCACCTTCGACCTTGGTCAGGCCTTGGGTGATGTTGACCGGGTCGTTGACATAGACGTTGTCTGGCGCAGTGACGGTAACCGAACCGGTGGCCTCACCTGCCTTGACGGTCACAGTAGTGCCATCAGTCAGCGTGAAGGTCAGACCTTTGTGGTTGGTTACTGGCAGGCTCGGATCGGCGCTGACCAGGGTCACGGTGTAAGTGATCTTGCCACCTTCGGCCACAGTGGTGTTATCCACAGTGAGCTGAGCAGTAACCGGGCTCTGCGTATCGGTCACAGCTACGGACGCAGGCTGGCCGATCTGCAGGTTTTCCAGTTGCTCGCCGACCACTTCCGCCTTGGTGATGCTGACGGTGATCTTGCCTTCGTCCTTGAACACGTCATCGCCCTGCGCCGGTGCGGCGTAGGACTTGGTGGTCTCGCCTGCCGCAAAGGTCAGGGTCGCACCGGTGCTCAGGGTCACGGTGAACGGCTTGTCCAAAGCCTTGTTCAGGGTGACGGTGAAGGTAGGTTCGGTTGCTTCGTTGACCGAGACTTGGTCAGCCACGATGCTGACCTTGACCAGATCGCCTTCGTTGTTGCCGCCTGGGTTACCAGGGGTGCCTGGCTCATCGGTGACTACTGTGCTGACAGTATCCTTGCCTAGGTTCAGCTGCTCGAACTGATCGGCGCCAGCGCCTTCTACCTTGGTCAGGCCTTGGGTGATGGTGACTGGATCATTGACGTAGACGTTGTCTGGTGCAGTAACGGTAACCGAACCGGTGGCCTCGCCTGCCTTGACGGTCACAGTGGTGCCGTCAGTCAGGGTGAAGGTCAGACCTTTGTGGTTGGTTACTGGCAGGCTTGGATCAGCGCTGACCAGGGTCACGGTATAGGTGATCTTGCCGCCTTCGGCCACAGTGGTGTTATCCACAGTGAGCTGGGCAGTAACCGGGCTCTGCGTATCGGTCACAGCTACGGACGCAGGCTGGCCGATCTGCAGGTTTTCCAGCTGCTCACCGACCACTTCGGCCTTGGTGATGCTGACAGTGATCTTACCTTCGTCCTTGAACACGTCATCGCCCTGCGCCGGTGCGGCATAGGACTTGGTGGTCTCGCCGGCCGCGAAGGTCAGGGTCGCACCAGTGCTCAAGGTCACGGTGAACGGCTTGTCCAAAGCCTTATTCAGGGTGACGGTGAAGGTAGGTTCGGTTGCTTCGTTGACCGAGACTTGGTCAGCCACGATGCTGACCTTGACCAGATCGCCTTCGTTGTTGCCGCCTGGGTTACCAGGGGTGCCTGGCTCATCGGTGACTACTGTGCTGACAGTATCCTTGCCTAGGTTCAGCTGCTCGAACTGATCGGCGCCAGCGCCTTCTACCTTGGTCAGGCCTTGGGTGATGGTGACTGGATCATTGACGTAGACGTTGTCTGGTGCAGTAACGGTAACCGAACCGGTGGCCTCGCCTGCCTTGACGGTCACAGTGGTGCCGTCAGTCAGGGTGAAGGTCAGACCTTTGTGGTTGGTTACTGGCAGGCTTGGATCAGCGCTGACCAGGGTCACGGTATAGGTGATCTTGCCGCCTTCGGCCACAGTGGTGTTATCCACAGTGAGCTGGGCAGTAACCGGGCTCTGCGTATCGGTCACAGCTACGGACGCAGGCTGGCCGATCTGCAGGTTTTCCAGCTGCTCACCGACCACTTCGGCCTTGGTGATGCTGACAGTGATCTTACCTTCGTCCTTGAACACGTCATCGCCCTGCGCCGGTGCGGCATAGGACTTGGTGGTCTCGCCGGCCGCGAAGGTCAGGGTCGCACCAGTGCTCAAGGTCACGGTGAACGGCTTGTCCAAAGCCTTGTTCAGGGTGACGGTGAAGGTTGGCTCAGTGGCTTCGTTGACCGAGACTTGGTCAGCCACGATGCTGACCTTGACCAGATCGCCTTCGTTATTGCCACCTGGGTTACCCGGAGTACCCGGCTCGTCAGTCACGGAGGTGCTGACGGTATCTTTGCCCAGGTTCAGCTGCTCGAACTGATCGGCGCCAGCGCCTTCGACCTTGGTCAGGCCTTGAGTGATGGTGACTGGATCGTTGACGTAGACGTTGTCTGGCGCAGTGACGGTAACGGAACCGGTAGCCTCGCCTGCCTTGACAGTCACAGTAGTGCCGTCAGTCAGCGTGAAGGTCAGACCTTTGTGGTTGGTTACTGGCAAGCTTGGATCAGCGCTGACCAGAGTCACGGTGTAGGTGATCTTGCCGCCTTCAGCGACGGTAGTGTTGTCTACCGACAGTTCAGCAGTAACCGGGCTCTGCGTATCGGTCACAGCTACGGACGCAGGCTGACCGATCTGCAGATTTTCCAGCTGCTCGCCGACCACTTCTGCCTTGGTGATGCTGACGGTGATCTTGCCTTCGTCCTTGAACACGTCATCGCCCTGCGCCGGAGCGGCATAGGACTTGGTAGTCTCGCCGGCCGCGAAGGTCAGGGTCGCACCGGTGCTCAGGGTTACGGTGAACGGCTTGTCGAGCGCCTTGTTCAGGGTGACGGTGAAGGTTGGCTCAGTCGCCTCATTCACGGACAGCTGATCCGCAGCGATGGTGACCTTGACCAGGTCGCCTTCGTTATTGCCACCTGGGTTACCTGGAGTGCCCGGCTCATCGGTAACTACTGTGCTGACGGTATTTTTGCCCAGGTTCAGTTGTTCGAATTGATCAGCGCCAGCGCCTTCGACCTTGGTCAGACCTTGGGTGATGGTGACCGGATCGTTTACGTAGACGTTGTCTGGCGCAGTGACGGTGGTGGTGCCGACCGATTCACCGGCTTTGACCGTGACGATTGTGCCGTCGGTCAGGGTGAAGGTCAGGCCCTTGTGGTTGGTCACTGGCAGGCTCGGATCGGCGCTGACCAGGGTCACGGTGTAAGTGATCTTGCCACCTTCGGCCACAGTGGTGTTATCCACAGTGAGCTGAGCAGTAACCGGGCTCTGCGTATCGGTCACAGCTACGGACGCAGGCTGGCCGATCTGCAGGTTTTCCAGCTGCTCACCGACCACTTCGGCCTTGGTGATGCTGACGGTGATCTTGCCTTCGTCCTTGAACACGTCATCGCCCTGCGCCGGAGCGGCATAGGACTTGGTGGTCTCGCCGGCCGCGAAGGTCAGGGTCGCACCAGTGCTCAAGGTCACGGTGAACGGCTTGTCGAGCGCCTTGTTCAGGGTAATGGTGAAGGTTGGTTCAGTGGCTTCGTTGACTGAAACTTGATCGGCCACGATAGAGACTTTGACCAAGTCACCTTCGTTGTTGCCGCCCGGGTTACCCGGAGTGCCTGGCTCATCGGTGACTACTGTGCTGACAGTATCTTTGCCCAGATTCAGCTGCTCGAACTGATCGGCGCCAGCGCCTTCGACCTTGGTCAGGCCTTGGGTGATGGTCACTGGATCGTTGACGTAGACGTTGTCTGGCGCAGTGACGGTAACCGAACCGGTGGCCTCGCCTGCCTTGACGGTCACAGTGGTGCCGTCAGTCAGGGTGAAGGTCAGGCCTTTGTGATTAGTCACTGGCAGGCTTGGATCTGCGCTGACCAGAGTCACGGTATAGGTGATCTTGCCGCCTTCGGACACAGTGGTGTTATCCACAGTGAGCTGGGCAGTAACCGGGCTCTGCGTATCGGTGACCGCAACGGTAGCAGGCTGGCCGATCTGCAGATTTTCCAGCTGCTCGCCGACCACTTCGGCCTTGGTGATGCTGACAGTGATCTTGCCTTCGTCCTTGAACACGTCATCGCCCTGCGCCGGAGCGGCGTAGGACTTAGTGGTCTCGCCTGCTGCGAAGGTCAGGGTCGCACCGGTGCTCAGGGTTACGGTGAACGGCTTGTCGAGCGCCTTGTTCAGGGTAACGGTGAAGGTCGGCGCAGTAGCCTCATTCACAGACAGCTGATCGGCAGCGATGCTGACCTTGACCAAGTCGCCTTGGCCAGACGGCTCGTCAGTAACCTGAGTTTGTACCTCGGTCTTGTCCAGAGTCAGTTGCTCGAACTTCCACGCATCCTGGCCGCTGACCGAATCAATGGCGTTGACCACTGGTGCGTTGGTGCCGACGTAGACGTTGTCCGGTGCGATAACCGTGGCCGAACCGGTGGTGCTGTTGGCCGCCACGACAATGTTGGTGCCGTCGGTCAGCTTGAAGTACAGGTCCGAAGGGTTGTTGATCGGCAGGCCATCTTTGTTGGTCAGCGTGATGGTGTAGGTAATCTCGCCGCCTTCGGCCACCGATGGGGTAGCGGTCAGTTTGGCGACCACTTCATCGATGGTGTCGGTGACTTTTACCGAAGCGTCGCCGCCCAGTTGCAGGTTCTCGAACGCTGCACCGGTAGCATCGGCCGCCGACTTGATGCCCAAGGTGATTTCGCCGGCGTCTTGGTAGACGTCATCGCCCTGTGCGTCGTGAGTGTACGGCTCGCTCGAAGTTTGACCGGCCTTGATTGTCACGACTGCGTTATTGCTCAGGGTCACAGTCAGGTCATGCGCCAGCACCGTGTTTATGTGCACGGTAAAGGTCGGTTTGACGTTCTCGGCGACCGAAACCTGGTCAGCTGTGATGGTGACCTTGACGATGTCGCCTTCGTTGCCCGGGGTACCAGGCTCGTCGGTGACCTGGGTGCTGACCTCGGCCTTGTCCAGGGTCAGCTGCTCGAACTTCCACGCATCCTGGCCGCTGACCGAGTCAATAGCGTTGACCACTGGCGCGTTGGCGCCGACGTAGACGTTGTCCGGCGCGATAACCGTGGCCGAACCGGTGGTGCTGTTGGCCGCCACGACGATATTGGTGCCGTCGCTCAGCTTGAAGTACAGCTCCGCGTGGTTGTTGATCGGCAGGCCATCTTTGTTGGTCAGCGTGATGGTGTAGGTAATCTCGCCGCCTTCGGTTACCGATGGGGTAGCGGTCAGTTTGGCGACCACTTCATCGATGGTGTCGGTGACTTTTACCGAAGCGTCGCCGCCCAGTTGCAGGTTCTCGAACGCTGCACCGGTAGCGTCGGCTGCCGACTTGATGCCCAAGGTGATTTCGCCGGCATCTTGGTAGACGTCATCGCCCTGTGCTGCGTGCTCGTAAGCCGCGGTGGTTTCGCCAGCCTTGATGGTGACCTTGGCATCGTTGCTCAGGGTCACGACCAGGTCGTGAGCCAAAGGCTGATTGATATGCACGGTGAACGTCGGTTTGACGTTCTCGGCGACCGAGGTCTGGTCGGCCGTGATGGTGACCTTGACGATGTCGCCTTCGTTGCCCGGGGTGCCAGGCTCGTCGGTGACTTGGGTGCTGACCTCAGCCTTGTCCAGGGTCAGCTGCTCGAACTTCCACGCGTCTTGGCCGCTGACCGAGTCAATGGCGTTGACCACTGGCGCATTGGTGCCGACGTAGACGTTGTCCGGCGCGATAACCGTGGCCGAACCGGTGGTGCTGTTGGCCGCCACAACGATATTGGTACCGTCGCTCAGCTTGAAGTACAGCTCCGCGTGGTTGTTGATCGGCAGGCCATCTTTGTTGGTAAGCGTGATGGTGTAGGTAATCTCGCCGCCTTCGGTTACCGATGGGGTAGCGGTCAGTTTGGCGACCACTTCATCGATGGTGTCGGTGACTTTTACCGAGGCGTCGCCGCCCAGTTGCAGGTTCTCGAACGCTGCACCGGTAGCGTCGGCTGCCGACTTGATACCCAAGGTGATTTCGCCGGCATCTTGGTAGACGTCATCGCCCTGTGCTGCGTGCTCGTAAGCCGCGGTGGTTTCGCCAGCCTTGATGGTGACCTTGGCATCGTTGCTCAGGGTCACGACCAGGTCGTGAGCCAAAGGCTGATTGATATGCACGGTGAACGTCGGTTTGACGTTCTCGGCGACCGAGGTCTGGTCGGCCGTGATGGTGACCTTGACGATGTCGCCTTCGTTGCCCGGGGTGCCAGGCTCGTCGGTGACTTGGGTGCTGACCTCAGCCTTGTCCAGGGTCAGCTGCTCGAACTTCCACGCGTCTTGGCCGCTGACCGAGTCAATGGCGTTGACCACTGGCGCATTGGTGCCGACGTAGACGTTGTCCGGCGCGATAACCGTGGCCGAACCGGTGGTGCTGTTGGCCGCCACAACGATATTGGTACCGTCGCTCAGCTTGAAGTACAGCTCCGCGTGGTTGTTGATCGGCAGGCCATCTTTGTTGGTAAGCGTGATGGTGTAGGTAATCTCGCCGCCTTCGGTTACCGATGGGGTAGCGGTCAGTTTGGCGACCACTTCATCGATGGTGTCGGTGACTTTTACCGAAGCGTCGCCGCCCAGTTGCAGGTTCTCGAACGCTGCACCGGTAGCGTCGGCTGCCGACTTGATGCCCAAGGTGATTTCGCCGGCATCTTGGTAGACGTCATCGCCCTGTGCTGCGTGCTCGTAAGCCGCGGTGGTTTCGCCAGCCTTGATGGTGACCTTGGCATCGTTGCTCAGGGTCACGACCAGGTCGTGAGCCAAAGGCTGATTGATATGCACGGTGAACGTCGGTTTGACGTTCTCGGCGACCGAGGTCTGGTCGGCCGTGATGGTGACCTTGACGATGTCGCCTTCGTTGCCCGGGGTGCCAGGCTCGTCGGTGACTTGGGTGCTGACCTCAGCCTTGTCCAGGGTCAGCTGCTCGAACTTCCACGCGTCTTGGCCGCTGACCGAGTCAATGGCGTTGACCACTGGCGCATTGGTGCCGACGTAGACGTTGTCCGGCGCGATAACCGTGGCCGAACCGGTGGTGCTGTTGGCCGCCACAACGATATTGGTACCGTCGCTCAGCTTGAAGTACAGCTCCGCGTGGTTGTTGATCGGCAGGCCATCTTTGTTGGTAAGCGTGATGGTGTAGGTAATCTCGCCGCCTTCGGTTACCGATGGGGTAGCGGTCAGTTTGGCGACCACTTCATCGATGGTGTCGGTGACTTTTACCGAGGCGTCGCCGCCCAGTTGCAGGTTCTCGAACGCTGCACCGGTAGCGTCGGCTGCCGACTTGATACCCAAGGTGATTTCGCCGGCATCTTGGTAGACGTCATCGCCCTGTGCTGCGTGCTCGTAAGCCGCGGTGGTTTCGCCAGCCTTGATGGTGACCTTGGCATCGTTGCTCAGGGTCACGACCAGGTCGTGAGCCAAAGGCTGATTGATATGCACGGTGAACGTCGGTTTGACGTTCTCGGCGACCGAGGTCTGGTCGGCCGTGATGGTGACCTTGACGATGTCGCCTTCGTTGCCCGGGGTGCCAGGCTCGTCGGTGACTTGGGTGCTGACCTCAGCCTTGTCCAGGGTCAGCTGCTCGAACTTCCACGCGTCTTGGCCGCTGACCGAGTCAATGGCGTTGACCACTGGCGCATTGGTGCCGACGTAGACGTTGTCCGGCGCGATAACCGTGGCCGAACCGGCGGTGCTGTTGGCCGCCACGACAATGTTGGTGCCGTCGGTCAGCTTGAAGTACAGGTCCGAAGGGTTGTTGATCGGCAGGCCATCTTTGTTGGTCAGCGTGATGGTGTAGGTAATCTCGCCGCCTTCGGCCACCGATGGGGTAGCGGTCAGTTTGGCGACCACTTCATCGATGGTGTCGGTGACTTTTACCGAAGCGTCGCCGCCCAGTTGCAGGTTCTCGAACGCTGCACCGGTAGCGTCGGCTGCCGACTTGATGCCCAAGGTGATTTCGCCGGCATCTTGGTAGACGTCATCGCCCTGTGCTGCGTGCTCGTAAGCCGCGGTGGTTTCGCCAGCCTTGATGGTGACCTTGGCATCGTTGCTCAGGGTCACGACCAGGTCGTGAGCCAAAGGCTGATTGATATGCACGGTGAACGTCGGTTTGACGTTCTCGGCGACCGAGGTCTGGTCGGCCGTGATGGTGACCTTGACGATGTCGCCTTCGTTGCCCGGGGTGCCAGGCTCGTCGGTGACTTGGGTGCTGACCTCAGCCTTGTCCAGGGTCAGCTGCTCGAACTTCCACGCGTCTTGGCCGCTGACCGAGTCAATGGCGTTGACCACTGGCGCATTGGTGCCGACGTAGACGTTGTCCGGCGCGATAACCGTGGCCGAACCGGCGGTGCTGTTGGCCGCCACGACAATGTTGGTGCCGTCGGTCAGCTTGAAGTACAGGTCCGAAGGGTTGTTGATCGGCAGGCCATCTTTGTTGGTCAGCGTGATGGTGTAGGTAATCTCGCCGCCTTCGGTCACCGAAGGGCTCGCGGTCAGCGTGGCTACAACCTCACTGATGGTGTCTGAGATTTCAACAGTCGCGGGGCTACCGAACTCCAGCTTCTCAAAGGTGGCACCTGGGACGCTTGCGTCAGTAACGCCAAGAGTGAGAGAGCCGGGATCTTTGAAGACATCATCACCTTGGGCTGCCGCCTTGTACTCCACCTCTGTTTTACCGGCTTCAATGGTGACCTTGTCGCCATTGGACAGGGTAACGGTCAGTGGCCTATCCAGCGCCTGACTGACTTTCACAGTAAAGACAGGCTGCTGATCTTCAGTCACATTGCCATTGCTGACGATGCTCACAGTTACAGGGTCAATGCTGTCCTGGATGACAGTCGATGCAGGTGTTGGGTCCGGCGTCAGTTGCTCGAAGTTGCCACCGGTAGCTTTGTCGATGGTGACATTGACGGTCGAGCCGTTGTTGTAAACGTCGTTGGCCGGGGTCTGGAAGTCGACACTGCCCTGGGTCTTGCCAGCTTCAACGGTCACGGTCTGGCCGTTGGACAGGGTCACGGTTACCGGCGTCTGAGCAGGGTTGCTCAGGGTGACGGTGTAGGTGATCACGCCACCTTCGGTCACGCTCGGCGCTGCAGTGAGAGTCGCGGTGGTGGTGTCGACCGAATCATTGATCGTGGTCTGGGCCGGAGTCGGGTTCGGGGTCAGTTGTTCGAAGTTACCGCCGGTGGCGTTCTCGATGGTGACGCTGACAGTCGAGCCGTTGTTGTAGACGTCGTTGGCCGGGGTCTGGAAATCGACACTGCCCTGGGTCTTGCCGGCTTCAACGGTTACGGTCTGGCCGTTGGACAGGGTCACAGTAACCGGCGTCTGGGCAGGATTGCTCAGGGTCACGGTGTAGGTGATCACACCGCCTTCGGTCACCGACGGGCTCGCGGTCAACGTTGCAGTGGTGGTGTCGACCGAGTCATTGATCGTGGTTTGAGCTGGGGTCGGGTTCGGCGTCAGTTGTTCGAAGTTACCGCCAGTGGCGTTTTCGATGGTGACATTGACGGTCGAGCCGTTGTTGTAAACGTCGTTGGCCGGGGTCTGGAAGTCGACACTGCCCTGGGTCTTGCCCGCTTCAACGGTCACGGTCTGGCCGTTGGACAGGGTCACGGTTACCGGCGTCTGAGCAGGGTTGCTCAGGGTGACGGTGTAGGTGATCACGCCGCCTTCGGTCACGCTCGGCGATGCAGTGAGGGTTGCGGTGGTGGTGTCGACCGAATCATTGATCGTGGTCTGAGCCGGAGTCGGGTTCGGGGTCAGTTGTTCGAAGTTACCGCCGGTGGCGTTCTCGATGGTGACGCTGACAGTCGAGCCGTTGTTGTAGACGTCGTTGGCCGGGGTCTGGAAATCGACACTGCCCTGAGTCTTGCCAGCTTCAACGGTCACAGTCTGGCCGTTGGACAGGGTCACAGTAACCGGCGTCTGGGCAGGATTGCTCAGGGTCACGGTGTAGGTGATCACACCGCCTTCGGTCACCGACGGGCTCGCGGTCAACGTTGCAGTGGTGGTGTCGACCGAGTCATTGATCGTGGTTTGAGCTGGGGTCGGGTTCGGCGTCAGTTGTTCGAAGTTACCGCCAGTGGCGTTTTCGATGGTGACATTGACGGTCGAGCCGTTGTTGTAAACGTCGTTGGCCGGGGTCTGGAAGTCGACACTGCCCTGGGTCTTGCCCGCTTCAACGGTCACGGTCTGGCCGTTGGACAGGGTCACGGTTACCGGCGTCTGAGCAGGGTTGCTCAGGGTGACGGTGTAGGTGATCACGCCGCCTTCGGTCACGCTCGGCGATGCAGTGAGGGTTGCGGTGGTGGTGTCGACCGAATCATTGATCGTGGTCTGAGCCGGAGTCGGGTTCGGGGTCAGTTGTTCGAAGTTACCGCCGGTGGCGTTCTCGATGGTGACGCTGACAGTCGAGCCGTTGTTGTAGACGTCGTTGGCCGGGGTCTGGAAATCGACACTGCCCTGAGTCTTGCCAGCTTCAACGGTCACAGTCTGGCCGTTGGACAGGGTCACGGTTACCGGCGTCTGAGCAGGGTTGCTCAGGGTCACGGTATAGGTGATCACGCCGCCTTCGGTCACGCTCGGCGATGCAGTGAGGGTCGCGGTGGTGGTGTCGACCGAATCATTGATCGTGGTTTGAGCCGGAGTCGGGTTCGGGGTCAGCTGTTCAAAGTTACCGCCAGTAGCGTTTTCGATGGTGACGCTGATGGTCGAGCCGTTGTTGTAGACGTCGTTGGCCGGGGTCTGGAAATCGACACTGCCCTGAGTCTTGCCAGCTTCAACGGTCACAGTCTGGCCGTTGGACAGGGTCACGGTTACCGGCGTCTGAGCAGGGTTGCTCAGGGTCACGGTATAGGTGATCACGCCGCCTTCGGTCACGCTCGGCGATGCAGTGAGGGTCGCGGTGGTGGTGTCGACCGAATCATTGATCGTGGTTTGAGCCGGAGTCGGGTTCGGGGTCAGTTGTTCGAAGTTACCGCCGGTGGCGTTCTCGATGGTGACGCTGACAGTCGAGCCGTTGTTGTAGACGTCGTTGGCCGGGGTCTGGAAATCGACACTGCCCTGAGTCTTGCCAGCTTCAACGGTCACAGTCTGGCCGTTGGACAGGGTCACGGTTACCGGCGTCTGAGCAGGGTTGCTCAGGGTCACGGTATAGGTGATCACGCCGCCTTCGGTCACGCTCGGCGATGCAGTGAGGGTCGCGGTGGTGGTGTCGACCGAATCATTGATCGTGGTTTGAGCCGGAGTCGGGTTCGGGGTCAGTTGTTCGAAGTTACCGCCGGTGGCGTTCTCGATGGTGACGCTGACAGTCGAGCCGTTGTTGTAGACGTCGTTGGCCGGGGTCTGGAAATCGACACTGCCCTGAGTCTTGCCAGCTTCAACGGTCACAGTCTGGCCGTTGGACAGGGTCACAGTAACCGGCGTCTGGGCAGGATTGCTCAGGGTCACGGTGTAGGTGATCACACCGCCTTCGGTCACCGACGGGCTCGCGGTCAACGTTGCAGTGGTGGTGTCGACCGAGTCATTGATCGTGGTTTGAGCTGGGGTCGGGTTCGGCGTCAGTTGTTCGAAGTTACCGCCAGTGGCGTTTTCGATGGTGACGCTAACGGTGGAGCCATTGTTGTAAACGTCGTTGGCCGGCGTCTGGAAATCGACACTGCCCTGGGTCTTACCCGCTTCAACGGTCACGGTCTGGCCGTTGGACAGGGTCACGGTTACCGGCGTCTGAGCAGGGTTGCTCAGGGTCACGGTATAGGTGATCACGCCGCCTTCGGTCACGCTCGGCGATGCAGTGAGGGTCGCGGTGGTGGTGTCGACCGAATCATTGATCGTGGTTTGAGCCGGAGTCGGGTTCGGGGTCAGTTGTTCGAAGTTACCGCCGGTGGCGTTCTCGATGGTGACGCTGACAGTCGAGCCGTTGTTGTAGACGTCGTTGGCCGGGGTCTGGAAATCGACACTGCCCTGAGTCTTGCCAGCTTCAACGGTCACAGTCTGGCCGTTGGACAGGGTCACGGTTACCGGCGTCTGAGCAGGGTTGCTCAGGGTCACGGTATAGGTGATCACGCCGCCTTCGGTCACGCTCGGCGATGCAGTGAGGGTCGCGGTGGTGGTGTCGACCGAATCATTGATCGTGGTTTGAGCCGGAGTCGGGTTCGGGGTCAGTTGTTCGAAGTTACCGCCGGTGGCGTTCTCGATGGTGACGCTGACAGTCGAGCCGTTGTTGTAGACGTCGTTGGCCGGGGTCTGGAAATCGACACTGCCCTGAGTCTTGCCAGCTTCAACGGTCACAGTCTGGCCGTTGGACAGGGTCACGGTTACCGGCGTCTGAGCAGGGTTGCTCAGGGTCACGGTATAGGTGATCACGCCGCCTTCGGTCACGCTCGGCGATGCAGTGAGGGTCGCGGTGGTGGTGTCGACCGAATCATTGATCGTGGTTTGAGCCGGAGTCGGGTTCGGGGTCAGCTGTTCAAAGTTACCGCCAGTAGCGTTTTCGATGGTGACGCTGATGGTCGAGCCGTTGTTGTAGACGTCGTTGGCCGGCGTCTGGAAATCGACACTGCCCTGGGTCTTGCCGGCTTCAACGGTTACGGTCTGGCCGTTGGACAGGGTCACAGTAACCGGCGTCTGGGCAGGATTGCTCAGGGTCACGGTGTAGGTGATCACACCGCCTTCGGTCACCGACGGGCTCGCGGTCAACGTTGCAGTGGTGGTGTCGACCGAGTCATTGATCGTGGTCTGAGCCGGAGTCGGGTTCGGGGTCAGCTGTTCAAAGTTACCGCCAGTAGCGTTTTCGATGGTGACGCTGATGGTCGAGCCGTTGTTGTAGACGTCGTTGGCCGGGGTCTGGAAATCGACACTGCCCTGAGTCTTGCCAGCTTCAACGGTCACAGTCTGGCCGTTGGACAGGGTCACGGTTACCGGGGTCTGAGCAGGATTGCTCAGGGTCACGGTATAGGTGATCACGCCGCCCTCGGTCACACTCGGCGAAGCCGTAAGCGTTGCGGTGGTGGTGTCGATGGTATCAGTCACCTGGGTGACCGCCGGCGTTTGCGGCAATGTGACGGTCAGGCCGCCACCGCCAGTACTCCCGGTGACGGTCGTCGAGATCTGCCCGCCATCAATGTAAGGCGTATCGTTTGCCGGTACCTGGACATTGACACTGCCGCTTGTCTGCCCCGCCGGTATGGTGATCACGGCACCATTGGACAGGGTAATCACCAGGTCGGTAGTTGGCGCCTGACCCACGGTGGCGGTATAGACGATGACGCCACCCGCTTCACTGATGGAAGGGGTGGCGCCGAGGACAAGGTCGGTAGCAACGTTGGCGTCGGTGGTCGGTGGGGTCACCAGATTGTTGTTGGTGCCCAGCTGACCGACCTGCACGCTGTTGAGCGCGGCTGCAGAGCTTAAACCCTCGGTTGGGAAACCGACGGTCGGATCAACCCGGCCCGCAGTCTCTTCCAGCATTACGAAGCTATGGCCGCCGCCCGCCGCGCCACCACCACCCGCTGCCGACGGACCAGCAGCGGTAGCTTCAAGCTCGGTAGTCGGGTCGACACCCGCAGCAATCGCCTGCTGCAGCTCTTCTACCGAAGGCGCTGCCTGGGCAGTGGCCTGGGCAAGGTCGGTGCTGCTGTCGGGTGTATCGGCGCTCCACTGGCTGTCACGGCCAAGGTCGAGCAGGCGGCCATCAGCCAGTTCCAGGGTAACTGCGCCACCAGGGCCAGTGAGCACTTCCTCACCGGCCAACAGACGGTCACCTTCAATGAGTACACGCCGGATGCCCTCTGGGGATACCGCGATAACCTGGCCGACAATACTTTTGACGATGGCTACAACGCTGCTCATTGGACTCTCCGTGTGACCCGGTGGGTACTTCCGTGCCAGAGCGGCACTTGCAGGCCACTTCAGGCGGAACTATGTCGATGATCTTTGACGTTTTTTGACGTCAATATTCCGTCTATAACTGTTTGGAATTACTTAACTGCCAAACTATTGACCTTATACAGGCCATCCTAAACAATCGGCAATGTAATGTCACATTGATATTCGTACCTTAGCCAAGCCTATCCGCAGGACAAATGTCGTATGTCAGCGAACCGGTGTTTCGCGCGCAGTACGGTTAACTATTTCCGCGCCACAACGGCCGGTTTCCACTGGATAGGCAGCAACCTGGCGCCATTATTCTGATCGCCTGCAATCACTCGACAACGCTATCGCTTTGCAAGCATAAACCTTGCCGAACTACACCGCGAACCTCGCAAAACCGAGTCGCCAGACAACCACGCAACCTGCTGGCGCCACGCCGTCAGGGGCCATTCCTCGGTGCAAATCAAAGAGATAACGATCGGTGCGAAGTGCTGCGCCAGGAGGGATTGAAACCCAGCTGCGATTATTGATCGCGGATGCTTTGGCAGGCTGCTTTTTATAGATGAATTTTGACTAACAACCGACGAGAAAACGCCAATAAAACAGCGCCTGCTTACTGACCATGTCTACACTGGTTTTCCAAGACCACATGCCATGAAAAAAGGGCAAGCTATGCTGAATTCAGGCGTCAAAACCACGACGGGCCAAGTCAGAATATGAAACATTCACTGCACGGCACCCTCTGGTCGAAATGAAGCACGCAGAACTGTTTACTCAGTAACGATTCAAGGCGACCATGGCCATCTGCCCGAGCCCTGCGGTATCACACCGCCATCAGTACTGCCTGGCAGCACCCTAGAATGCCAAGGTGAGCCGGCCGAGCTTGAACGGCAGCCCACCTATCCCACCCACCACAAGGATGAAGAGAGCGCCGCGTGGAATCCGAAGTCAGTCGAGTCCAACTCAGCCACGATCCACGCAGTCAGCATGACGATCCGTTGCTGGATAGTCTGCTGAGCCTGTGTGTCCTGCACCAGAAACCCGCCAGCCGGGTCATGCTGACCACAGGCCTGCCGCTGCCCGCCCAGCGCCTGAGCCCCGAGCTGCTGCCCCGCGCCGCCGCCCGCGCCGGCCTGCAAGGGCGTCTGCTGCAGCGCAAACTTGAGCAGATCCCGACTATAGCCATGCCGGCCATGCTGCTGCTCAAGGAGGGCCGCAGCGCCGTTCTGCTGGGCTGGGAGAACGAAGATACCGCCCGCCTGTTGCTTAGCGAAAGCGACGGCGGCGAGGTGCACGTCAGCCGCGAAGCCCTGCTAGGCGACTACAGCGGCCGTGTGTTCTTCGCACAGCCGCAGCACAAGTTCGACGTCAACCACGGCAACCTGATCCCGCGGGCGAAGTCGTGGTTCCGCGACACGCTGTTGCGCAGCAAGTGGCTGTACATCGATGCCATCGCCGCCAGCCTGGTGATCAACCTGATTGCCCTTGCCGCCCCGCTGTTCGTGATGAACGTGTATGACAGGGTGGTACCCAACCAAGCCACTTCGACGCTCTGGGTATTGGCCATCGGTATCGCCGGCGCCTATATCTTCGACTTGATTCTCAAAGGCCTGCGCGGCCTGTGCCTGGACCTGGCCGGCAAGAAAACCGACCTGATCATCTCGGCAACGCTGTTTGAACGTATTGTCGGCATGTCGATGAAATACCGGCCGGCGAGGGTCGGCAGCTTTGCCCAGAACATTCACGAGTTCCAGGGCCTACGCGACTTCCTTGCCTCGCTGACCCTGACCAGCCTGATCGACCTGCCCTTCACGATCCTGATCCTGATCGTGATCGCCATCATTGGCGGGCACCTCGTATGGATTCCGATCATCGCCTTCCCCCTGGCCCTGGGTATCGGCTATGCCCTGCAGCGGCCGTTGATGGCAACCATGGAGCGAACCATGGCGCTAGCCTCTGAGCGCCAGTCCAGCCTGATCGAGACATTGGCCGGCCTGGATGCGGTCAAGGTCAACAATGCCGAAAGCGAACGCCAATACATGTGGGAGCAGACCCTTGGCACCCTCAGCCGTCTGGAGCTGCGTGTGAAGGTGCTGTCGAGCCTGGCGATGAACATCACCCTGCTGATACAGCAGTTGGCAGGCGTGGCAATGATCTGCGTCGGCGTGTACCTGATCATCGACGGCAACCTCAGCATGGGTGGCCTGGTAGCGTGCTACATGCTCAGCGGCCGTGCCCTGGGCCCGCTGGGCCAGCTCAACGGCCTGCTCGCGCGATACCAGCAAGCCAAGGTGACCATGGTCTCCACGGACCACATGATGGAGCTGCCGCAAGAGCGCAATTTCGAAGAGCGCCCACTGAGCCGCAAGGTACTGCAGGGCAGCGTGGAGTTTCGTGGGGTCGACTTCACCTACCCGAACCAGCAGAACATGGCGCTGAAGAACATCAACCTGACCATACGCCCCGGCGAAAAGGTCGGCATCATCGGCCGCAGTGGTTCGGGCAAGAGTTCACTGGCCAAGCTCATCGTCGGCCTGTACGAGGCCGACGGCGGGTCGCTGCTGGTGGACGGTGTGGACATCCGCCAGATCGACGTCAGCGAATTGCGCCATAACATCGGCTACGTCCCGCAGGATATCCAACTGCTGGCGGGCACCCTGCGTGACAACCTGGTCAGCGGTGCGCGTTACATCGAGGACGAACTGATCCTGCAGGCCGCTGAACTGGCTGGCGTACATGAATTCGCCCGGCTGCACCCGGACGGCTATGAGCTGCAGGTAGGCGAACGCGGGCAGAACCTGTCCGGCGGTCAGCGGCAGAACGTTGCCCTGGGCCGTGCGCTGCTGCTCAACCCGCAGATCCTGCTGCTGGACGAACCCACCAGTGCCATGGACAACACCGGTGAAGAGCGCCTCAAGCAACGTTTGCAGGCGGTGGTGGAAGGCAAGACAGTACTGCTCGTCACCCACCGTGCCTCGCTGCTGTCGCTGGTAGACCGCTTGATCGTGATCGATCGCGGGCAGATTGTCGCCGACGGCCCGAAAGCCGCGGTCATGGACGCGCTGAAGAAGGGGCAGATCAGTGTTGCATAAGCTGGATATCGGGCAGTTCAAGGATAGCTTGCGGCGCTATTTCAAAGGCTCCGAGTCACTGGGCGGCCAACCGCTGCCAGAGGTCAACAAGGCCCTGATCGAGGATGCCCCACGGGTGGTGCGGCTGACTATCTGGGGCGTCATCCTGTTTTTCGTGTTCCTGATCGTGTGGGCCAGCGTGGCCCCCATTGACGAGGTCACCCGGGGTGAAGGCAAGGCCATTCCGTCGTCCAAGGTGCAGAAAATCCAGAACCTGGAGGGTGGCATCGTCGCCGAGATCTTCGCCAAGGAAGGGCAGATTGTCGAAGTGGGCCAGCCGCTATTGCGTCTGGATGAAACCCGCTTCGCCTCCAACGTGGGTGAAACCGAGGCCGACCGACTGGCCATGGCCCTGCGTGTCGAGCGCCTGAGTGCAGAGGTGCAGGACAGCCCACTGAAAATCGACGAAGCCTTGCGCAAGGCGGCACCCAGCCAGGCTGCCAGCGAAGAGTCGCTGTACCAGAGCCGGCGCCAGCAGCTGCAGGACGAGATTGGCGGCTTGCAGCAGCAGTTGGTCCAGCGCCAGCAGGAACTGCGCGAATACAGCTCCAAGCGCGCCCAGTACGCCAACAGCCTGGAGTTGCTGCGAAAGGAAATCAGCATGTCTGAACCGCTGGTGGCCACCGGCGCGATTTCCCAGGTCGAGGTGCTGCGCCTGCGCCGTGCCGAAGTGGAAAACCGTGGTCAGCTGGACTCCACGGCACTGGCCATTCCTCGCGCAGAGGCGGCCATCCGCGAGGTGCAGAGCAAGATCGAAGAGACCCGCGGCAAGTTCCGCAGTGAAGCGCTGACCCAGTTGAACGAAGCGCGCACCGAGCTGAACAAGGCCACCGCAACCAGCAAAGCGCTGGACGACCGGGTAAACCGCACGCTGGTGACCTCGCCCGTGCGAGGTATCGTCAAGCAGCTGCTGGTGAACACCATTGGCGGGGTTATCCAGCCAGGTAGCGACATCATCGAAGTGGTACCGCTGGACGACACGCTGGTGATCGAGGCGAAGATCCTGCCCAAGGACATCGCATTCCTGCACCCTGGCCAGGAAGCCACAGTCAAATTCACAGCCTATGACTACACCATCTATGGCGGGCTCAAGGCCAAGCTGGAGCAGATCGGTGCCGACACCATCACAGATGAAGACAAGAAGACCACGTACTACCTGATCAAGCTGCGCACTGATCGCAGCCACCTGGGCACCGATGAGAAGCCCCTGCTGATCATCCCAGGCATGGTGGCAACGGTGGATATCATGACCGGCAAGAAGACCATCATGAGCTACCTGCTCAAGCCGATCATGAAGGCACGTTCGGAAGCACTGCGCGAGCGCTGATCAAGGGCTGTGAGGGCTAACAGCAAGAGCGGCCTTGCGTCGCGACAGGGGCCGCACTGCGGCCCTTTCACAACACCAGGCTGCTCCCTCCCTCATGCGATCAGCGCCAGGGCGCAGGCTCGCCAACCAGCTGCCCCTGTATTCCGCCTACGCCCATCTCCTGCAGTACCTTGCGCTCCCCTTCGGTCTCGACCCGTTCTGCGATCAATGGCAAATCAATGCTGTGCGCGGCCCGCTGGATCGCTTCGATGAACAGCCGCTTGTGCTGCTCGTGGTCGATGTTACGGATGTAGCTGCCGTCGATCTTGAGGTAGGCCAAGCCCAGATGGGCCAAGTTGCCAATCATGCTGAAGCGCCCGCCGAAACGCTGCAGCGCCAGGCCGAAGCCTAGCCCGTGCAGCCGCCGGGTGAGCTGTTCCAGGGCGGCCTGGTCAGGCAGTTGCTCTTCGCCGATTTCGAACACCAGGCGCGGGCCCAATGCTGCGTTCTGGCCTAGCAGCTCGAAGACCCGCTGCAGCGCCTTGGCGTCGCCAAGGGTGGCTGCGGAGAGGTTGAGCGCCACCACCTGATCGTGCCCGCGCAGGTGGGCCAGTACTTTCTCCAGTACCAGTACGTCCAGCCGCGGCATCCAGCCAAAGCGTTCCAGCCACGGCAGGAAGCGCCCTGCGGGCAAGGCCTCGCCCTGCCCGTCCTGCAAGCGCGAAATCACCTTGTGGTGCAGTACCCGTTGCGCTGTGGCGGTGTCCACCACCGGTTGGAAGAACAACTCGAAGCGGCCATTGTTGAAAGCCTGGTCCAGGCGCTCGTGCCACGCATGCTGGCTGTCCGCTGCTACGGCGGCAACGCCTTGTTCAAGGCACACCCACCCAGGGGTTGGCTGGTTCTCGGCGCGGGCCAGGGCTTCGTCGGCGAGCTTGAGCAGCGCCTGTGGCGCGTCACCAGGGCTATAGGGTGCAAGGCCGATGCAGGCCACCGGGTGAACATCACTGGCGCCGGTTTCATGCAGGCTGAGCAGGGTCGCTTCCAGCGCCTGGGCAAGCTGTACCGCCTCTTCATGCACCATGCTCGGCGCCAATACGGCGAACTCGCCGCCGCGGCTGCGGGAAATCAGGTCTTTGGTTTCCGGGAAACTGGCACAGGTACGGCGCAACTGCTCCCCCACCGCCTGTAGCAACTGATCGGTGCGCTGACCGCCCAGGCGGGCGTTCAAACCGGCCAGGCCTTGTACCCGCAAGAGCAGCAAGTAGCCGGCGCGGGCCTCTTCCAGATTACTGACCCGGGTGTTCAGCTGCATCTCGAAATAACGGCGGTTGGACAGCCCGGTGAGGCTGTCCTGGTAGGACTCTGCCCGCAGCCGCTCACTGCGCTCGGCCTGTTCGGTAAACAGCGCCTTGAGCTTTTCAACCATCTGGTTCATGGCCTGCACGACCCGGCGCAGCTCCGGGGTACGCGGCAGCTCTGGCAGGCTCAGGAATTCGCGGCGGGCAATGGCATGGGACTGCTCGACCATATAGTCCAGCGGGCGCAGCTGGCGGCGCAATAACAAGGCACCGAGCACGGCACTGGCGGCACCACACAACAGCAGCCAACCCAAGCTGCCCAGAGCGCTCTGCCAAAGTTTGGCGATGGCGAACATCGGATGGCTGACCACTTCGACGCGCGCGGCCTGCTGCCAGCCGCGGCTGACGATGGCATCGCCACCTGCGGCTTCAAGGCCGATCAAGCGCACGAACCACTGTGGCACGCCGCCGGGGTCCGGCTCGGCGTGGCGCTCCACCAGTACCGCATTTGAGCCCAAGTCGACAACTTTGATGCTTGCGTAGTAACCACTGTCGAAGATTGAGCTGATCATCAGCTCGACCATCGCCGGGTCGTCGATGTTCGGCGTCAGCGACAGCGCCAGCGCGGTCGCCGCATCCTGGGCATGCGAGCGCAGCTGGTTGACATACTGGCTGCGTGAGCTTTCCAGGCTGACCATGAAACTGCCACTGAAGGCGACCACCAGGAACAGGCAAATGGCCAACAGCAATTGTTTGAACAGTGACATCTGTGCTCCTTCAATAGACCGGTTCGGCCGGGAAGCCTTCGGCCTGCATTTTCTTCAGCAAATCCTGCCAGCGGGAAAGCCGCTTGGTATCACCGACCTTTTTGTTGCCTGCGGCCCCCGTCAGCCACAACCCCTCGCCATTGAAGGCATAGACCGGCAACAGGTCGGTTCGTTGGCTGGCAGGTTTGATGGCGTCCATCAGGCTATCGAGGACCAATGGCTGGGCCTGTGGGCTTGAATAATAGGTCAGGACCATGTGCGCTCGGTTCTGCCGCAACGCCTTGACGTAGGTGATACGCAGCTTTTCGCTGGCAATACCCATGCGCCGCAAGCTGAAATACTTGGCTATGGCGTAGTCCTCGCAGTCACCGGCCCCTTTGATGAGTGCCTGCACCGGTGTGGCCCAGTAATCGACCTCCTGCCACAGGTCGATGTCCTCGACATAACGCAGTTGCTGGTTGAAAAAGCGGTTCACCACCTGCAACCGTTCCAGCTCGCTGCCTTGGGCCTGCGTTGCCATCAGGCGCTGCCAGGCGTCGATACGACCCTGCCCCGCGCCCAGCGGGCCATACAAAGCCTGGGACTTGCGGCTGATCTGGGAAAAGTCCCAATCCGCGTGCAAGCCGCCCAGCAGCAGACCGCCCAGCAGCACGGCAAGGAAGGCAGGTCGCACAAGGCGTTTGAGCATCCAGGATATCGCCACTGCGAAGCCCTGTTCAGGCCAGTCGAAAGCAGCGATGGTGGGGCTTGCCAAGGCAAAAGACAATGGCACCCTGCAATCATCCACCCGCTGGTCAGCTTGCACCCTCTTTATGACTATATCCTTTTATAGGCTGCTTCCTTTGGCAGGCGACTTCATCCACCATAGCCGCGCCTTGTGGGGTGCTACTGGCGCTATCGACCGAGTTTGACACCCTGACAGGCAGTTACTAGTGTAATTGGATCCAACTTTAGTCATCGTTAAGGCAGGCTTTACGTGGCCGAGAAACTCAAACTGAGCAATGTGTTGGCCAGCGAGCAACTGTTGCCGCACCAGGCTCGTGGCGTGATCGAAGAACGCCTGCGCAGTGCCATTCTCGACGGTCGCTTGCCCCCTGGCACCGCCGTGCGCCAGCAAGAGCTGGCCAGCTTGTTCGGGGTGAGCCGCATGCCTGTACGCGAAGCCTTGCGCCAGCTGGAAGCGCAATCACTGCTGAAAGTGGAAATGCACAAGGGCGCCGTGGTTGCGCCCTTGATCGGCGAGGACGCGGTAGACACCTACGGGCTGCGCATACTGCTTGAGAGCGAGGCGCTACGCCAGTCCATCCCGTTGCTGGAGCCCAGCGACATCGCCCAGGCACGCGGCTACATCCAGCAGTTGGAGAATGAAACCCGCCACGCTGAAATCGGCCGGCTAAACCGTCTGTTGCACATGGCCTTGTACAGCAAGGCAAAAAACAAGAAGTTGCTACGCCTGATCGAAGACGAGCTCAACGAGGAGGAACGCTTTTTGCGCTTCCACCTCTCCTCCATGGGGCTGGGCAAGCTCACCCAGGATGATCACAACGCATTGGTCAACGCAGCCAGTGACAAGCACGTCGAAGAAGCCATTGCCGTGCTGGAGCGACACCTGAACAGCGGCGCAAGGGTGATCCGCAAATACCTGGATGGCCAACCGCGACACTAGTGTGCGTCCGCCAATGCGCCGCTGGAAAACGCACAGGTTGCAAATTATGGCGCCACCGCCAACAATGAGACTAATTATCATTAATGTCCATTGTTGATACCTCGCACATGCCCAGCGACGACTCCGTGCAAACGCTTTACAGTGACCACCACGGCTGGCTGCATGCCTGGCTGCGCAGCCAGCTGGGCAACGCCGCTGATGCTGCCGACCTGGCCCAGGACACCTTCGTTCGCCTGTTACAGCGCCGTGAGCAACTGCACTTGAACACGCCACGTGCGTTTCTGCGCAAAGTTGCACGCGGGCTGGTGATCGATCATTGGCGTCGCGAGGAGCTACACAAGGCGTACCTCGAGGCCTTGTCCAATCTGCCAGAAGCATTGGCGCCTGCGGCTGAAACCCGCGAACTGTTGCTGGAGTTGCTGGAGCGCATCGCGCGCATGCTCGATGGCCTGAAACCCAAAGTGCGCCGGGCTTTCCTGCTCGCCCAGTGCGAGGGGCTGAAGCACCAGGTCATCGCTGACCAGATGGGTATCTCCGTGCGTACCGTGGAGCGCTACATCGCTGATGCGCTCTACCACTGCTACGTGCTGCGCTATCAGGATGAATGCTGACGCCATGGCTGCTGCACAACCCGGAACACAAGCGGTCAAGCAGGCCATTCACTGGATGTTGAGGCTGCGCGAGAACGGGCATGATGCCGCCCTGCAACAGCAATGCGTGCAGTGGCGCGCGGCCCGCCAAGAGCATGAGCAAGCCTGGCAACGGGTGATGCAGATGCACCAGGATCTCGACCTGCGCGGCATTCCCGGTGCCGGTTTGGCCTTGCAGACCCTTGAAACCAGCCAGCGTCGGCTGCACCGTCGCCAGGCGCTGAAACTGCTGGGTGGCACGGCCATGGTCGGCGCAGCGGCATGGCTGGGCCGAGACCTGGATGGGCTCAGCTACTGGACCGCCGACTACGCCACGAGCATGGGTGAACGCCGCAGCTTCACGCTGCCAGATGGCACCCTGATGCAACTCAATACAGACAGTGCCGTGGACCTGGCCTTCGACGAGCAGCAGCGACTGGTTCGCCTGAAGCAGGGGGAAATGATGATTACCTGCGGCCAGGCAACCACGGCGCAGCGCCCCCTGCTGGTACAAAGCCGCGATGCCTTGCTTGAAGGGTTTGCCGGGCACTTCGTGGTACGCCAGGACAGCGACTGTACGCACGTCAGCGTCGGCACTGGCAGGGTAGCGATTCACCAGCCTGGTACCGGCCCGCTGCAGTGGATCGAAAGCGGCCAGAACTGGCGCCTGGACGCACAGGGTGCGCAGCGTCTGCAGCACGTGGACATGGACGCAATGGCCTGGAGCGAGGGGCTGATCGTTACCCGGGACATGCGCCTGGCGGACTTCCTCGCGCAGGTCAGCCGCTATCGCCGTGGTTACCTGGGTTGCAGCGAAGCGGTTGCCGGCTTGCGCCTCTCAGGGGTCTTCCGCCTTGAAGACCCGGAGCTTTTGCTGCAGCTACTCCCCCAGACGCTGCCAGTGAGGCTGCGCCAACGCACACGCTGGTGGGTACGCGTGGAAAGCCTGGCTTGAGCAGGCGGCACATGCAGGTGTGGCCGTAGGGCGGTGCCAGGTATTTTGGCGGGTTTTGAATGGCAGTCCGGCTAGGACAGTAAGCAACACCTTCCGCCCTCAACAGCCCTACGGACTTGAACATGTCTAACGACACCGTGCACGTATGCACACTCAACGCGAATGATTTTCGACCTGTCTTGCACTCAGCATTGTTACGCAATGCAGTGCGGGCAGCTGCACTTGGCACGGCCCTGGGCCTGAGTACTATTCCACTGGCCGCCATGGCGGCGGAAACAGCCCAGGTCAGCCAGCACTATTCCATACCTGCAGGCCAGCTGGACGATGTGCTCAGCCAGTTCGCCCGCCAAGCCGGCATCACACTGTCGAGCACGCCGCAGCTCACCAACGGTTTGCAGTCCAGTGGCCTCAATGGGCAATACGCCACCGAACAGGCTCTGCGCCAACTCCTCAATGGCAGTGGTTTGCGCGCTGTCAGCCAAGGGGGGCACAGCTACGTGTTGCAAGCGCAGCCGCTGGGCGCAGCGTTGTCGTTACCAGACACCGACGTCCGCGGTTTCAGCCTGGGTAATGCGCTGGGTAGAACCGAGGGCTATAACGCGACCCACAGCCAAGTGGCGACCAAGACCAGCATGCCGCTTGTGGAAACATCGCAATCGGTATCTGTGGTGACCCGCCAGCAGATCGACGACCAAGGGTCACAGACCGTCGCCCAGGCCATGCGCTATACGCCCGGGGTGCTAACCAACCCCTACGGTGCCACGCACCGCTATGACTATGTGGCGATGCGCGGCTTCAACGACGGCTCGGTAGACAACATCTACGTCGACGGGCTCAAATCCATGGGCGACAACGGCACCTATAGCACCATGCAGGTGGACCCGTATTTCCTGGAGCGCATCGACATCCTCAAGGGGCCGTCCTCGGTTCTGTACGGCCGCAGCTCACCAGGTGGGTTGGTCGCGTTGACCACCAAGAAACCGCTGTTTTCCGCCTACCATCAGGTACAAGCTACGGTCGGCACCCAGGGCCAGCGCGGCATGGGCTTCGATTTCAGCGGCCCAGTGGATGAAGACCAGCGTATCGCCTATCGCCTGACGGGCCTGGCGGATGCCTCTGATACGCAGTTCGACCACAACAAGGAAGAACGCTACGCCATTGCTCCCGCGATCAGCGTGGACTTCAGCGAAGATACTTCGCTGACCTTGCAGGCCTATCTGCAGCACGACCCCAACGGCGGCTACCACGGCGGTAACCCGGCAGACGGCATGCTGCACCCGCGTAATGGTTTGCGCCTTTCCGATCACTTCTTTGAAGGCGAAACGGGTATCGACAGCTACGAACGCACGCAACAGTCGTTCAGCTATCAGTTCGAGCACCGCTTCAATGACATCTTCACCGCTCGGCAGAACTTCCGTTACCAGGATTCCGATGTGTCGATGGACCAGGTTTATTCCGCCGGTTGGGCAGATGCCGAAAGCAATATCCTGAACCGCGCCTACACCGGCGGCGACGAGCGGCTGCATTCGTACATCATCGATAACATGCTGCAGGCAGAATTCTTCACCGGCGCCGCCAAGCACACCCTGCTAATGGGCACGGACTACCAGCGACGCAAAGCTGACGTTGAATGGCGTTACGGTACCGTAAACCCGTTGGACGCCGGCAACCCGCAGTACGGTAATGGCAACCTGCAGCTGCTGGGAGAAAACCGCTATCAGCGCCGTTTGCAGCAAACGGGGGTATACCTACAGGATCTAGTGGAGCTTGATCAGTGGCGCTTTTCCCTGGGGCTGCGTCAGGACTGGGTGAAGGTGTCCGAACAGAACCGTGACAGTGATACCAAGGTGAATGACCAACGCTCTAAGTTCACAACGCGTGCCGGCGTGCTTTACCTGTTCGAAAATGGCATTGCGCCCTATGTCAGTTACTCGGAGTCATTCAACCCGAATACCGTCTCCGATCAGGATGGCCGGCCTCTGGCACCTACCGAGGGTACGCAGTGGGAGGCGGGCATCAAGTATCAACCCAGCGGCAGCGACAATTTGTTCACCGCGTCGGTATTCCGCATCGAGCAAGAGAACCTGGCGTCGAAACAACCGAACGAAGACTTCTATCGCGCCGTAGGTCAAGTGCGCTCGCAGGGCCTGGAGCTGGAGGCACATGTGCAACTCAGCGACAGCCTGAAGCTGCTGGGTGGCTACACCTTTACCGATATCGAGTATTCCAAGTCGATGCCGAGCCTGGTGTCGGGCAACCTGGACAACAAGGGCAACTCGCCGACTCAGGCGCCAAAGCAGATGCTCTCGCTATGGGCTGACTACAACTTCCACCAAGGGGCCCTGGATGGCCTGCGGCTGGGCGGCGGCGTGCGTTATGTGGGCTACAGCTGGGTGGATGCGGAAAACAGCATGAAGGTGCCCTCCTACACGCTGTTCGATGCTTCCGTGGGCTATGACCTGGGCAAGGTCGGCCTGACCGGTGTAGATGTGCGCCTGAACGCCAATAACCTCACCAATGAAAGCTACATCACTTCATGTGCCAGCCTGAACTACTGCTACATGGGTGAAGAGCGCAATGTGAGTGCAACACTGAGTTATCAGTTCTAGGCAGATGGCCAGGGCTGTTTGGCACTTTCACCGCAGCCCCTGTACCTGAAAAGACAAAGCCCCTGTCTGCATTGCAGACAGGGGCTTTGGGTTTGAATCTTGACGATGACCTACTCTCACATGGGGAAACCCCACACTACCATCGGCGATGCATCGTTTCACTGCTGAGTTCGGGATGGGATCAGGTGGTTCCAATGCTCTATGGTCGTCAAGAAATTCTGTGTGCTGGCCCGTCACTGGAACGTGCCTGCGAATCTCTGTAGTTCCTACTTAAAGACAAAACCCCTACCTGCATGCGCAGATAGGGGTTTTGCGAAATGAATCTTGACGATGACCTACTCTCACATGGGGAAACCCCACACTACCATCGGCGATGCATCGTTTCACTGCTGAGTTCGGGATGGGATCAGGTGGTTCCAATGCTCTATGGTCGTCAAGAAATTCTGTAGCCAGAATGTCCAGATGGACAGCCCAGCGAATTCGGATATGTGATGTTTGTGATGCCTTGCGAACTTTCGGTTCATGTCATCTTCACCACCGCAATCTGCGCTAGCAAATTGCTTGGGTGTTATATGGTCAAGCCTCACGGGCAATTAGTATTGGTTAGCTCAACGCCTCACAGCGCTTACACACCCAACCTATCAACGTCGTAGTCTTCGACGGCCCTTTAGGGGATTCAAGATCCCAGTGAGATCTCATCTTGAGGCAAGTTTCCCGCTTAGATGCTTTCAGCGGTTATCTCTTCCGAACATAGCTACCCGGCAATGCCACTGGCGTGACAACCGGAACACCAGAGGTTCGTCCACTCCGGTCCTCTCGTACTAGGAGCAGCCCCTCTCAAATCTCAAACGTCCACGGCAGATAGGGACCGAACTGTCTCACGACGTTCTAAACCCAGCTCGCGTACCACTTTAAATGGCGAACAGCCATACCCTTGGGACCGGCTTCAGCCCCAGGATGTGATGAGCCGACATCGAGGTGCCAAACACCGCCGTCGATATGAACTCTTGGGCGGTATCAGCCTGTTATCCCCGGAGTACCTTTTATCCGTTGAGCGATGGCCCTTCCATACAGAACCACCGGATCACTAAGACCTACTTTCGTACCTGCTCGACGTGTTTGTCTCGCAGTCAAGCGCGCTTTTGCCTTTATACTCTACGACCGATTTCCGACCGGTCTGAGCGCACCTTCGTACTCCTCCGTTACTCTTTGGGAGGAGACCGCCCCAGTCAAACTACCCACCATACACTGTCCTCGATCCGGATAACGGACCTGAGTTAGAACCTCAAAGTTGCCAGGGTGGTATTTCAAGGATGGCTCCATGAGAACTGGCGTCCCCACTTCAAAGCCTCCCACCTATCCTACACAAGCAAATTCAAAGTCCAGTGCAAAGCTATAGTAAAGGTTCACGGGGTCTTTCCGTCTAGCCGCGGATACACTGCATCTTCACAGCGATTTCAATTTCACTGAGTCTCGGGTGGAGACAGCGCCGCCATCGTTACGCCATTCGTGCAGGTCGGAACTTACCCGACAAGGAATTTCGCTACCTTAGGACCGTTATAGTTACGGCCGCCGTTTACCGGGGCTTCGATCAAGAGCTTCGCTTGCGCTAACCCCATCAATTAACCTTCCGGCACCGGGCAGGCGTCACACCCTATACGTCCACTTTCGTGTTTGCAGAGTGCTGTGTTTTTAATAAACAGTCGCAGCGGCCTGGTATCTTCGACCGGCATGAGCTTACGGAGCAAGTCCTTCACCCTCGCCGGCGCACCTTCTCCCGAAGTTACGGTGCCATTTTGCCTAGTTCCTTCACCCGAGTTCTCTCAAGCGCCTTGGTATTCTCTACCTAACCACCTGTGTCGGTTTGGGGTACGGTTCCCAGTTATCTGAAGCTTAGGAGCTTTTCTTGGAAGCATGGTATCAACCACTTCGTCGCCTAAAGGCAACTCGTCATCAGCTCTCGGCCTTGAAATCCCGGATTTGCCTAAGATTCCAGCCTACCACCTTAAACCTGGACAACCAACGCCAGGCTGGCCTAACCTTCTCCGTCCCTCCATCGCAATAACTGGAAGTACAGGAATATTAACCTGTTTTCCATCGACTACGCTTTTCAGCCTCGCCTTAGGGACCGACTAACCCTGCGTCGATTAACGTTGCGCAGGAAACCTTGGTCTTTCGGCGTGCGAGTTTTTCACTCGCATTGTCGTTACTCATGTCAGCATTCGCACTTCTGATACCTCCAGCAAGCTTCTCAACTCACCTTCACAGGCTTACAGAACGCTCCTCTACCGCATCATCATAAGATGATACCCGTAGCTTCGGTGCATGGTTTGAGCCCCGTTACATCTTCCGCGCAGGCCGACTCGACTAGTGAGCTATTACGCTTTCTTTAAAGGGTGGCTGCTTCTAAGCCAACCTCCTAGCTGTCTAAGCCTTCCCACATCGTTTCCCACTTAACCATGACTTTGGGACCTTAGCTGACGGTCTGGGTTGTTTCCCTTTTCACGACGGACGTTAGCACCCGCCGTGTGTCTCCCATGCTCGGCACTTGTAGGTATTCGGAGTTTGCATCGGTTTGGTAAGTCGGGATGACCCCCTAGCCGAAACAGTGCTCTACCCCCTACAGTGATACATGAGGCGCTACCTAAATAGCTTTCGAGGAGAACCAGCTATCTCCGAGCTTGATTAGCCTTTCACTCCGATCCACAGGTCATCCGCTAACTTTTCAACGGTAGTCGGTTCGGTCCTCCAGTCAGTGTTACCTAACCTTCAACCTGCCCATGGATAGATCGCCCGGTTTCGGGTCTATACCCAGCGACTAAACGCCCTATTAAGACTCGCTTTCGCTACGCCTCCCCTATTCGGTTAAGCTCGCCACTGAATATAAGTCGCTGACCCATTATACAAAAGGTACGCAGTCACCTAACAAAGTAGGCTCCCACTGCTTGTACGCATACGGTTTCAGGTTCTATTTCACTCCCCTCTCCGGGGTTCTTTTCGCCTTTCCCTCACGGTACTGGTTCACTATCGGTCAGTCAGTAGTATTTAGCCTTGGAGGATGGTCCCCCCATATTCAGACAAAGTTTCTCGTGCTCCGTCCTACTCGATTTCATTGATAAGAGATTTTCGTGTACGGGGCTATCACCCACTATGGCCGCACTTTCCAGAGCGTTCCACTAATCTCAAATCAACTTAAGGGCTGGTCCCCGTTCGCTCGCCACTACTAAGGGAATCTCGGTTGATTTCTTTTCCTCAGGGTACTTAGATGTTTCAGTTCCCCTGGTTCGCCTCTTGCACCTATGTATTCAGTACAAGATACTCAGCTTGTGCTGAGTGGGTTCCCCCATTCAGAGATCTCTGGATCACAGTCTGTTTGCCGACTCCCCAAAGCTTATCGCAGGCTACCACGTCTTTCATCGCCTCTGACTGCCAAGGCATCCACCGTATGCGCTTCTTCACTTGACCATATAACCCCAAGCAATCTGGTTATACTGTGAAGACGACATTCGCCGAAAATTCGCATTTCGCTCAGTTAAGAGCAGAACTCACAAATTTTACCTTAGCCTGATCACACACCAGTGAAAGTGCATGTCAGTCTATATCTATCACATATCCGAATTTTTAAAGAACGATCTGACAAAAGTCAGAAATCAACATTCATCGACGAATGTTCATTTCTAATTTCTGAGCAGGAGCAACATCTACCGCAGAAAGTGGTGGAGCCAAGCGGGATCGAACCGCTGACCTCCTGCGTGCAAGGCAGGCGCTCTCCCAGCTGAGCTATGGCCCCGTATTCTACGGCTGAACCATGTAATGGTAGGTCTGGGCAGATTTGAACTGCCGACCTCACCCTTATCAGGGGTGCGCTCTAACCAACTGAGCTACAGACCTATAACAGGGTTGCGTTACAGCATCGTCTTTTACAATGAATCAAGCAATTCGTGTGGGAGCTCATCAGTAGGCTGATGTCGTCGATTAAGGAGGTGATCCAGCCGCAGGTTCCCCTACGGCTACCTTGTTACGACTTCACCCCAGTCATGAATCACACCGTGGTAACCGTCCTCCCGAAGGTTAGACTAGCTACTTCTGGTGCAACCCACTCCCATGGTGTGACGGGCGGTGTGTACAAGGCCCGGGAACGTATTCACCGCGACATTCTGATTCGCGATTACTAGCGATTCCGACTTCACGCAGTCGAGTTGCAGACTGCGATCCGGACTACGATCGGTTTTGTGAGATTAGCTCCACCTCGCGGCTTGGCAACCCTCTGTACCGACCATTGTAGCACGTGTGTAGCCCAGGCCGTAAGGGCCATGATGACTTGACGTCATCCCCACCTTCCTCCGGTTTGTCACCGGCAGTCTCCTTAGAGTGCCCACCATAACGTGCTGGTAACTAAGGACAAGGGTTGCGCTCGTTACGGGACTTAACCCAACATCTCACGACACGAGCTGACGACAGCCATGCAGCACCTGTGTCAGAGTTCCCGAAGGCACCAATCCATCTCTGGAAAGTTCTCTGCATGTCAAGGCCTGGTAAGGTTCTTCGCGTTGCTTCGAATTAAACCACATGCTCCACCGCTTGTGCGGGCCCCCGTCAATTCATTTGAGTTTTAACCTTGCGGCCGTACTCCCCAGGCGGTCAACTTAATGCGTTAGCTGCGCCACTAAAATCTCAAGGATTCCAACGGCTAGTTGACATCGTTTACGGCGTGGACTACCAGGGTATCTAATCCTGTTTGCTCCCCACGCTTTCGCACCTCAGTGTCAGTATCAGTCCAGGTGGTCGCCTTCGCCACTGGTGTTCCTTCCTATATCTACGCATTTCACCGCTACACAGGAAATTCCACCACCCTCTACCGTACTCTAGCTTGCCAGTTTTGGATGCAGTTCCCAGGTTGAGCCCGGGGCTTTCACATCCAACTTAACAAACCACCTACGCGCGCTTTACGCCCAGTAATTCCGATTAACGCTTGCACCCTCTGTATTACCGCGGCTGCTGGCACAGAGTTAGCCGGTGCTTATTCTGTCGGTAACGTCAAAACAGCAAGGTATTAACTTACTGCCCTTCCTCCCAACTTAAAGTGCTTTACAATCCGAAGACCTTCTTCACACACGCGGCATGGCTGGATCAGGCTTTCGCCCATTGTCCAATATTCCCCACTGCTGCCTCCCGTAGGAGTCTGGACCGTGTCTCAGTTCCAGTGTGACTGATCATCCTCTCAGACCAGTTACGGATCGTCGCCTTGGTGAGCCATTACCTCACCAACAAGCTAATCCGACCTAGGCTCATCTGATAGCGCAAGGCCCGAAGGTCCCCTGCTTTCTCCCGTAGGACGTATGCGGTATTAGCGTTCCTTTCGAAACGTTGTCCCCCACTACCAGGCAGATTCCTAGGCATTACTCACCCGTCCGCCGCTGAATCAAGGAGCAAGCTCCCGTCATCCGCTCGACTTGCATGTGTTAGGCCTGCCGCCAGCGTTCAATCTGAGCCATGATCAAACTCTTCAGTTCAATACTGCTTGGGTTTTTAAGAAACCCTAAACTTGGCTCAGCAATCTCAAATGACTATGTGATTTCTCGCATGGCCACTTGTGATGCTGATAATCTTTTTGACTATCAGTCCGTACTCACAAGCACCCACACGAATTGCTTGATTCGATTTGTTAAAGAGCGGTGGTTAAGAGCGTTTCGTCTCAACCGAGGCGCGCATTCTACGCTTTCCTCAGAGCCTGTCAAGCGTTAATTTTGAAGATTTTCGAGAAACTCGTTTAGCTTCAGACACTTGACTCGCTTCGATCTCTCGTCGCGGGAGGTGAATAATACAGTATTCAAAAACACTGTCAACCACCTTTTACCACCACTGGAGGGCTCGTGAGCCAACCAGGAGAAGCGACAGCTTCTACTTAAAGACAAAACCCCTACCTGCATGCGCAGATAGGGGTTTTGCGAAATGAATCTTGACGATGACCTACTCTCACATGGGGAAACCCCACACTACCATCGGCGATGCATCGTTTCACTGCTGAGTTCGGGATGGGATCAGGTGGTTCCAATGCTCTATGGTCGTCAAGAAATTCTGTAGCCAGAATGTCCAGATGGACAGCCCAGCGAATTCGGATATGTGATGTTTGTGATGCCTTGCGAACTTTCGGTTCATGTCATCTTCACCACCGCAATCTGCGCTAGCAAATTGCTTGGGTGTTATATGGTCAAGCCTCACGGGCAATTAGTATTGGTTAGCTCAACGCCTCACAGCGCTTACACACCCAACCTATCAACGTCGTAGTCTTCGACGGCCCTTTAGGGGATTCAAGATCCCAGTGAGATCTCATCTTGAGGCAAGTTTCCCGCTTAGATGCTTTCAGCGGTTATCTCTTCCGAACATAGCTACCCGGCAATGCCACTGGCGTGACAACCGGAACACCAGAGGTTCGTCCACTCCGGTCCTCTCGTACTAGGAGCAGCCCCTCTCAAATCTCAAACGTCCACGGCAGATAGGGACCGAACTGTCTCACGACGTTCTAAACCCAGCTCGCGTACCACTTTAAATGGCGAACAGCCATACCCTTGGGACCGGCTTCAGCCCCAGGATGTGATGAGCCGACATCGAGGTGCCAAACACCGCCGTCGATATGAACTCTTGGGCGGTATCAGCCTGTTATCCCCGGAGTACCTTTTATCCGTTGAGCGATGGCCCTTCCATACAGAACCACCGGATCACTAAGACCTACTTTCGTACCTGCTCGACGTGTTTGTCTCGCAGTCAAGCGCGCTTTTGCCTTTATACTCTACGACCGATTTCCGACCGGTCTGAGCGCACCTTCGTACTCCTCCGTTACTCTTTGGGAGGAGACCGCCCCAGTCAAACTACCCACCATACACTGTCCTCGATCCGGATAACGGACCTGAGTTAGAACCTCAAAGTTGCCAGGGTGGTATTTCAAGGATGGCTCCATGAGAACTGGCGTCCCCACTTCAAAGCCTCCCACCTATCCTACACAAGCAAATTCAAAGTCCAGTGCAAAGCTATAGTAAAGGTTCACGGGGTCTTTCCGTCTAGCCGCGGATACACTGCATCTTCACAGCGATTTCAATTTCACTGAGTCTCGGGTGGAGACAGCGCCGCCATCGTTACGCCATTCGTGCAGGTCGGAACTTACCCGACAAGGAATTTCGCTACCTTAGGACCGTTATAGTTACGGCCGCCGTTTACCGGGGCTTCGATCAAGAGCTTCGCTTGCGCTAACCCCATCAATTAACCTTCCGGCACCGGGCAGGCGTCACACCCTATACGTCCACTTTCGTGTTTGCAGAGTGCTGTGTTTTTAATAAACAGTCGCAGCGGCCTGGTATCTTCGACCGGCATGAGCTTACGGAGCAAGTCCTTCACCCTCGCCGGCGCACCTTCTCCCGAAGTTACGGTGCCATTTTGCCTAGTTCCTTCACCCGAGTTCTCTCAAGCGCCTTGGTATTCTCTACCTAACCACCTGTGTCGGTTTGGGGTACGGTTCCCAGTTATCTGAAGCTTAGGAGCTTTTCTTGGAAGCATGGTATCAACCACTTCGTCGCCTAAAGGCAACTCGTCATCAGCTCTCGGCCTTGAAATCCCGGATTTGCCTAAGATTCCAGCCTACCACCTTAAACCTGGACAACCAACGCCAGGCTGGCCTAACCTTCTCCGTCCCTCCATCGCAATAACTGGAAGTACAGGAATATTAACCTGTTTTCCATCGACTACGCTTTTCAGCCTCGCCTTAGGGACCGACTAACCCTGCGTCGATTAACGTTGCGCAGGAAACCTTGGTCTTTCGGCGTGCGAGTTTTTCACTCGCATTGTCGTTACTCATGTCAGCATTCGCACTTCTGATACCTCCAGCAAGCTTCTCAACTCACCTTCACAGGCTTACAGAACGCTCCTCTACCGCATCATCATAAGATGATACCCGTAGCTTCGGTGCATGGTTTGAGCCCCGTTACATCTTCCGCGCAGGCCGACTCGACTAGTGAGCTATTACGCTTTCTTTAAAGGGTGGCTGCTTCTAAGCCAACCTCCTAGCTGTCTAAGCCTTCCCACATCGTTTCCCACTTAACCATGACTTTGGGACCTTAGCTGACGGTCTGGGTTGTTTCCCTTTTCACGACGGACGTTAGCACCCGCCGTGTGTCTCCCATGCTCGGCACTTGTAGGTATTCGGAGTTTGCATCGGTTTGGTAAGTCGGGATGACCCCCTAGCCGAAACAGTGCTCTACCCCCTACAGTGATACATGAGGCGCTACCTAAATAGCTTTCGAGGAGAACCAGCTATCTCCGAGCTTGATTAGCCTTTCACTCCGATCCACAGGTCATCCGCTAACTTTTCAACGGTAGTCGGTTCGGTCCTCCAGTCAGTGTTACCTAACCTTCAACCTGCCCATGGATAGATCGCCCGGTTTCGGGTCTATACCCAGCGACTAAACGCCCTATTAAGACTCGCTTTCGCTACGCCTCCCCTATTCGGTTAAGCTCGCCACTGAATATAAGTCGCTGACCCATTATACAAAAGGTACGCAGTCACCTAACAAAGTAGGCTCCCACTGCTTGTACGCATACGGTTTCAGGTTCTATTTCACTCCCCTCTCCGGGGTTCTTTTCGCCTTTCCCTCACGGTACTGGTTCACTATCGGTCAGTCAGTAGTATTTAGCCTTGGAGGATGGTCCCCCCATATTCAGACAAAGTTTCTCGTGCTCCGTCCTACTCGATTTCATTGATAAGAGATTTTCGTGTACGGGGCTATCACCCACTATGGCCGCACTTTCCAGAGCGTTCCACTAATCTCAAATCAACTTAAGGGCTGGTCCCCGTTCGCTCGCCACTACTAAGGGAATCTCGGTTGATTTCTTTTCCTCAGGGTACTTAGATGTTTCAGTTCCCCTGGTTCGCCTCTTGCACCTATGTATTCAGTACAAGATACTCAGCTTGTGCTGAGTGGGTTCCCCCATTCAGAGATCTCTGGATCACAGTCTGTTTGCCGACTCCCCAAAGCTTATCGCAGGCTACCACGTCTTTCATCGCCTCTGACTGCCAAGGCATCCACCGTATGCGCTTCTTCACTTGACCATATAACCCCAAGCAATCTGGTTATACTGTGAAGACGACATTCGCCGAAAATTCGCATTTCGCTCAATTAAGAGCAGAACTCACAAATTTTACCTTAGCCTGATCACACACCAGTGAAAGTGCGTGTCAGTCTATATCTATCACATATCCGAATTTTTAAAGAACGGTCTGACAAAAGTCAGAAATCAACATTCATCAACGAATGTTCATTTCTGAATTCTCATCAGCAAATGAATCAAGCAATTCGTGTGGGAGCTCATCAGCAGGCTGATGTCGTCGATTAAGGAGGTGATCCAGCCGCAGGTTCCCCTACGGCTACCTTGTTACGACTTCACCCCAGTCATGAATCACACCGTGGTAACCGTCCTCCCGAAGGTTAGACTAGCTACTTCTGGTGCAACCCACTCCCATGGTGTGACGGGCGGTGTGTACAAGGCCCGGGAACGTATTCACCGCGACATTCTGATTCGCGATTACTAGCGATTCCGACTTCACGCAGTCGAGTTGCAGACTGCGATCCGGACTACGATCGGTTTTGTGAGATTAGCTCCACCTCGCGGCTTGGCAACCCTCTGTACCGACCATTGTAGCACGTGTGTAGCCCAGGCCGTAAGGGCCATGATGACTTGACGTCATCCCCACCTTCCTCCGGTTTGTCACCGGCAGTCTCCTTAGAGTGCCCACCATAACGTGCTGGTAACTAAGGACAAGGGTTGCGCTCGTTACGGGACTTAACCCAACATCTCACGACACGAGCTGACGACAGCCATGCAGCACCTGTGTCAGAGTTCCCGAAGGCACCAATCCATCTCTGGAAAGTTCTCTGCATGTCAAGGCCTGGTAAGGTTCTTCGCGTTGCTTCGAATTAAACCACATGCTCCACCGCTTGTGCGGGCCCCCGTCAATTCATTTGAGTTTTAACCTTGCGGCCGTACTCCCCAGGCGGTCAACTTAATGCGTTAGCTGCGCCACTAAAATCTCAAGGATTCCAACGGCTAGTTGACATCGTTTACGGCGTGGACTACCAGGGTATCTAATCCTGTTTGCTCCCCACGCTTTCGCACCTCAGTGTCAGTATCAGTCCAGGTGGTCGCCTTCGCCACTGGTGTTCCTTCCTATATCTACGCATTTCACCGCTACACAGGAAATTCCACCACCCTCTACCGTACTCTAGCTTGCCAGTTTTGGATGCAGTTCCCAGGTTGAGCCCGGGGCTTTCACATCCAACTTAACAAACCACCTACGCGCGCTTTACGCCCAGTAATTCCGATTAACGCTTGCACCCTCTGTATTACCGCGGCTGCTGGCACAGAGTTAGCCGGTGCTTATTCTGTCGGTAACGTCAAAACAGCAAGGTATTAACTTACTGCCCTTCCTCCCAACTTAAAGTGCTTTACAATCCGAAGACCTTCTTCACACACGCGGCATGGCTGGATCAGGCTTTCGCCCATTGTCCAATATTCCCCACTGCTGCCTCCCGTAGGAGTCTGGACCGTGTCTCAGTTCCAGTGTGACTGATCATCCTCTCAGACCAGTTACGGATCGTCGCCTTGGTGAGCCATTACCTCACCAACAAGCTAATCCGACCTAGGCTCATCTGATAGCGCAAGGCCCGAAGGTCCCCTGCTTTCTCCCGTAGGACGTATGCGGTATTAGCGTTCCTTTCGAAACGTTGTCCCCCACTACCAGGCAGATTCCTAGGCATTACTCACCCGTCCGCCGCTGAATCAAGGAGCAAGCTCCCGTCATCCGCTCGACTTGCATGTGTTAGGCCTGCCGCCAGCGTTCAATCTGAGCCATGATCAAACTCTTCAGTTCAATACTGCTTGGGTTTTTAAGAAACCCTAAACTTGGCTCAGCAATCTCAAATGACTATGTGATTTCTCGCATGGCCACTTGTGATGCTGATAATCTTTTTGACTATCAGTCCGTACTCACAAGCACCCACACGAATTGCTTGATTCGATTTGTTAAAGAGCGGTGGTTAAGAGCGTTTCGTCTCAACCGAGGCGCGCATTCTACGCTTTCCTCATTTGCTGTCAAGCGTTTATTTTGAAGTTTTTTGCGAGAAACTCGTTTAGCTTCAAACACTTGACTCGCTGCGATCTCTCGTAGCGGGAGGCGAATCATACAGCGTTTAGAAGCGCTGTCAACCATCATCTCAACCGCATTCGATCATTCGATCGTAGCCCTTACAGCGCCTTCCGAATCGTTCAACTCATTGAATTTCAAGGAGTTTGTCGTTCCGTTGTCGCTGGAAGTGGGGCGCATTATAAGGGGATTCGAGAGGGCGTCAACCTTTAATTCAAATAAACTTTCAGGGCGCTTAAAAAGCAAAGCGGGGAGGCCTGGCGGCCTCCCCGTTATATAGCTAGACCAGCATTCCCTACAACACGCCAACGCTGCGCAACTGGCGCACTTCTTCCGCTCCTAGCCCTAACACCTCCTCAAGCACCACCTCGGTATGCTCACCCAACATAGGCGGCGCCAGCCGATACTCGACAGGCGTCGCCGACAAACGTATCGGGCTCGCCACCTGCGGCACATTGCCTGCCAACGCATGCGGGATACTGACCGCCAGCCCGCGAGCCAGCACTTGGGGGTCGCGGAACACCTGGGCAAGATCATTGATTGGCCCACACGGCACACCCGCTGCCTCCAGCTTGCTCACCCATTCGGCCGTGGTCTTGAACACGGTGGCCTGGCGAATCAATGGAATCAGCTCAGCCCGGTTGGCCACACGCAGCTTGTTGGTGGCAAAGCGAGGGTCAGTCGCCCATTGAGGCTGCCCGGCCACCTCGGCGAACTTGCGGAACTGGCTGTCGTTGCCCACGGTAAGAATGAAATCGCCATCCGCCGTCGGAAAATCCTGATAAGGCACGATGTTGGGGTGCGCATTGCCCAGGCGACGGGGCGCCGTGCCCGTGGTCAGGTAGTTCATTGCCTGGTTCGCCAGGCAAGCCACCTGCACATCCAGCAGCGCCATGTCGACGTGCTGACCGACCCCAGTCTGGTCACGGTGGGCGAGGGCAGCCAACATGGCCACCGTTGAGTACAGCCCGGTCAGAATGTCGGTAAGGGCGACACCCACCTTGACCGGGCCTGCGCCTTCCTCACCTTCCGGGCGCCCCGTCAGGCTCATCAGCCCACCTAGCCCCTGGATCATGAAGTCATAGCCAGCGCGCCGGGCATAAGGCCCGGTCTGCCCGAAACCGGTAATGGAGCAATAGATAAGCCGCGGATTGTCGGCCTTGAGGCTCTGGTAATCCAGCCCATAGGCCGCCAGCCCACCCACCTTGAAGTTCTCGATGACGATATCGCACTTCGCCGCCAGCTCACGCACCAGGCGCTGGCCCTCGGGCCGCGTGAAATCGATCGTCACCGACCGCTTATTGCGGTTGGCCGACAGATAATAAGCCGCCTCGCTCGTGTTCTCGCCATTGGCACCTTTAAGGAAGGGCGGCCCCCAGGAGCGGGTATCGTCCCCACTGCCCGGCCGCTCGACCTTGATCACGTCAGCCCCCAGGTCAGCGAGGATCTGGCCAGACCACGGACCGGCCAACACGCGCGACAGGTCCAGCACCCGCAGATGTGATAACGCGCCCATGGACTGGCTCCTTATCAATAGAAAGCCTGGATACCGGTTTGCGCGCGGCCCAGGATCAGCGCATGCACGTCGTGCGTACCTTCATAGGTGTTGACCACCTCCAGGTTGACCAGATGACGGGCGACACCGAACTCGTCGGAAATCCCGTTACCACCAAGCATGTCGCGCGCCATGCGTGCGATATCCAGCGCCTTGCCGCAGGAGTTGCGCTTCATGATCGAGGTAATTTCCACCGCCGCGGTGCCTTCGTCCTTCATTCGCCCAAGGCGCAGGCAGCCTTGCAGCGCCAGCGTGATCTCGGTCTGCATGTCGGCCAGCTTTTTCTGGATCAGCTGGTTTGCAGCAAGTGGGCGACCGAACTGCTGACGGTCCAGCGTGTATTGGCGGGCGGTGTGCCAGCAGGCCTCTGCAGCACCCAGCGCCCCCCAGGAAATGCCGTAACGGGCCGAATTCAGGCAAGTGAACGGACCTTTGAGGCCACGCACATCGGGGAAGATGTTCTCTTCCGGCACAAACACATTATCCATGACGATCTCGCCGGTAATCGACGCGCGCAGACCGACCTTGCCATGAATTGCAGGCGCACTCAGGCCCTGCCAGCCCTTTTCCAGGACGAAGCCACGGATATCTCCGGCGTCATCCTTGGCCCAGACCACGAATACGTCAGCGATCGGGCTGTTGGTGATCCACATTTTGCTGCCGCTCAGGCGATAACCGCCCTCGACCTTCTTGGCCCGGGTAATCATCGAGCCCGGGTCAGAGCCATGGTTAGGCTCGGTCAAACCGAAGCAACCGATCCATTCCCCACTCGCCAACTTGGGCAAGTACTTCTGTTTCTGGGCTTCGGTGCCAAATTCGTTGATCGGCACCATCACCAGCGAAGACTGAACGCTCATCATCGAGCGATAACCGGAGTCGATGCGCTCCACTTCGCGGGCAATCAGGCCATAGCACACATAGTTCAAGCCACTGCCGCCGTATTGCTCGGGGATGGTCGCACCCAGCAGGCCCACTTCCCCCATTTCGCGAAAAATCGCCGGGTCGGTCTGCTCATGACGAAACGCCTCGAGTACACGCGGGGCCAGCTTGCCCTGGGCGAACTGATAAGCGCTGTCACGCACCATGCGCTCTTCTTCAGTGAGCTGCTGATCCAGCAGCAGTGGATCGATCCAGTTGAAGCTTGCTTTACCAGCCATGAGCGGAATCCTCGAGAAGGGGGCGGAGTTTTTATGTGCCTTTGAGCCTAGGACTGATTGCCCGCTGATACAAACGAGGATTGCGCACCATATAGTGATATTTTGTCACTTCGAAAATCAGAACCCCGCCACATTTTCGGCCTTACGAGTGAGGTTGACGTACATGCGACGCAAGATCCCCAGCACCTCTGCATTGGTTTGCTTCGAGGCCGCTGCACGTCACCAGAGCTTCACCAAGGCCGCCCAGGAGCTTTCCCTGACCCAAGGCGCCGTCTGCAGACAGATTGCCAGCCTGGAAACGTTCCTTAACGTAGAGTTGTTCCGCCGCTCGCGCCGTGGTGTGAAGCTGACCGAGGCGGGCCTGTCGTACAGCCGACAGGTTGCCGCGCAACTGGACGCAGTGGAGCGCGACACCTTGTCAGTGATGCGACAGCAGGGCGCCAGCGTGATCGAACTGGCAGTAGTACCGACCTTCGGTACCCAATGGCTGCTACCGCGCCTCAAAGACTTCCAGCAGCGCCACCCGGAGGTCACCGTGAACCTCACCAACCGCACCCGGCCATTTCTGTTCGCGGACACAACATTCGATGCCGCCATCTATTTTGGTGATGGCGACTGGTCTGGCACACAGTCGCAGCGGCTGATGGGGGAAAACCCGTTACCCGTATGCAGCCCGGCACTGCTGGGCGGGCAAGGCACGCTCGAAGCACGGCACATCGCTGAGCTGCCACTGTTGCAGCAGAGCACGCGGCCGTACGCGTGGCGGCAATGGTTCGCAAGCGTGGCCATGAATGTGGAACGTGACATGACCGGCCCACGCTATGAGCTGTTTTCGATGCTTGCCCAAGCGGCCATGCACGAGATGGGCGTCGCGCTGATACCGCCGTTTCTGATCCAGCGCGAGTTGCAGGAGGGTAGGCTGGTAGTCGCTAACAGACACGTCCTGACTAGCGACAAGGCCTACTATCTGATGATTCCAGAACGCAAGGTGGAGTCCGCATCTCTGCGCGCATTCCGTGACTGGCTGGTGAGCCAAGCGCAGGCATATGCCCAGGAACGGGACAACCTGACCCCGTAGTCAATTATTTTTAACACCTACAGATATATATATTTGTCGCATATTCGTAAACTGTTACGTACGCACAAAAATACCCGCTAACCGTCCTGACTACGGGGCTTTGCGGGTTATTTTGCGACATCGAACAAGCCATCAGCGAACTGGCCAAAATTTTTTTGTTTTTTCCTCCTAATCTGGCAAAAGCCCGTAGTTGATGGGCTGCGACCTTATGCGTGCGACAAGCGGTCACAGGGTGACTTGTAGTTTTAACTTCGTTTCGCTCCAGAACCGGTTGAAGCCCTATGGGTTCGTCTGCAAAATGCTTCGCCCGCCCAGGATCCGGCGGGATGGCGCTCCACAGCCACCCAGCACACCATTCGCAGTGCGCTGGCTTTGACAAAAACAAAGGTCACCGCAGGAGAAATAGTCGTGCACATTGGTGTTCCTCTCGAGACGCAGACCGGTGAGACAAGGGTCGCTGCGACCCCCGAAACCATCAAGAAACTGATTGGCCAGGGCCATCAGGTCACCGTTCAACGGGGGGCAGGGCTCAACGCCGCCATTCCGGACAGTGCCTATGAGGCCGTGGGTGCTTCCCTGGGGACCGCAGCCGATGCATACGGCGCCCAACTGGTCCTGAAGGTGGTCGCGCCCAACGACCAGGAACTGGCCCTGATCAACAGCGGCAGCCTGCTGGTAGGTATGCTCAACCCCTTCAACAGCGAACTGATCGGCAAGATGGCCGAACGCGGGATCACCGCCTTCGCGCTGGAGGCCGCGCCCCGCACGTCAAGGGCGCAGAGCCTGGACGTGCTGTCGTCACAGGCGAACATTGCCGGTTACAAGGCCGTGCTGCTGGCTGCCCATCACTACCCACGCTTCATGCCCATGCTGATGACCGCCGCCGGTACGGTCAAAGCCGCCCGGGTACTGATCCTGGGTGCGGGCGTTGCCGGCCTGCAGGCCATCGCCACGGCCAAGCGCCTGGGCGCAGTGATCGAGGCGTCCGACGTACGCCCGGCGGTGAAGGAGCAGATCGAGTCGCTGGGCGCCAAGTTCATCGACGTCCCCTACGAGACCGACGAAGAACGGGCGTGCGCCGAAGGCGTCGGCGGCTATGCCCGGCCGATGCCAGCCAGTTGGATGCAACGCCAGGCCCAGGCCGTGCACGAGCGCGCCAAGCAGGCGGATATCGTCATCACCACCGCATTGATCCCTGGCCGCAAGGCGCCAACCCTGCTCAGTGCCGAAACAGTGGCCCAGATGAAGCCTGGCTCGGTCGTCATCGACCTGGCCGCGGCCCAAGGCGGCAACTGCCCGCTGACCGTGGCGGACCAGGTCGTTCAGGCGCATGGCGTGACCATCGTCGGCCCTACCAACCTGCCGGCCCAGGTCGGCGCCGATGCCTCGGCGCTGTATGCGCGCAACCTGCTGGACTTCATGAAGCTGCTGTTCGACAAGGACGGCGCACTGACCATCAACCTCGAAGACGACATCGTCGCGGCCTGCCTGATGTGCCGCGATGGCCAGGTCGTCCGCAAGAACGGCTAAGGAGCACGACAATGGAAGACATGCTGATTTCCCACGGCATCTACAACCTGATCATCTTCGTGCTGGCCATTTATGTGGGCTACCACGTGGTGTGGAACGTCACCCCGGCGCTGCACACCCCACTCATGGCGGTCACCAATGCCATCTCGGCGATCGTCATCGTCGGTGCCATGCTGGCCGCCGCCCTGACCGTGACCCCTGCCGGCAAACTGATGGGCACCCTGGCGGTGGCCCTGGCCGCAGTCAATGTGTTCGGTGGCTTCCTGGTCACCCGCCGCATGCTGGAAATGTTCAAGAAGAAAACCAAGAACGAGGCGCAGAAGTAAGCATGAGCATGAATCTGGTAACGCTCCTCTACCTCGTCGCCTCGGTGTGCTTCATCCAGGCGCTCAAGGGCCTGTCGCACCCGACAACCTCGCGGCGCGGCAACCTGTTCGGCATGATCGGCATGGGCATCGCCATCCTCACTACGGTTGGCCTCATCTACAAGCTCGCGGCGCTCTCCATCGGCAACGGTGGGGCTACGACCGGCATCGGTTACGTACTGGTCGGCCTGCTGGTCGGTGGTACCGCCGGTTCGATCATGGCCAAGCGGGTCGAGATGACCAAGATGCCCGAGCTGGTCGCCTTCATGCACAGCATGATCGGCCTGGCTGCGGTGTTCATCGCCATCGCCGCAGTGCTCGAACCGCAGTCGATGGGCATCGTTGCAGCCATCAGCGACCCGATCCCTACCGGTAACCGCCTGGAACTGTTCCTCGGCGCAGCCATTGGTGCCATTACCTTCTCTGGCTCGGTGATCGCTTTCGGCAAGCTGTCGGGCAAATACAAATTCCGCCTCTTCCAGGGCGCACCCGTACAGTTCGCCGGTCAGCACAAGCTCAATCTGATCCTGGGCCTGACCACCATCGCCTTGGGCCTGCTGTTCACGTTCACCGGCCATTACAGTGCCTTCACCCTGATGCTGGCCTTGGCCTTTGTCATGGGTGTGCTGATCATCATTCCGATTGGCGGCGCCGACATGCCGGTGGTTGTTTCAATGCTCAACAGCTACTCGGGTTGGGCAGCTGCGGGTATCGGCTTCTCGCTGAACAACTCGATGCTGATCATCGCGGGCTCGTTGGTGGGCTCTTCTGGCGCCATCCTGTCGTACATCATGTGCAAGGCGATGAACCGTTCGTTCTTCAACGTCATCCTCGGCGGCTTTGGTGGCGACACCGACGCGGGGGCGGCGCAAGGCTCGCAAGAGCAGCGCCCGGTCAAGTCCGGCTCGGCTGACGATGCCACCTTCCTGTTGAGCAATGCCGACAGCGTGATCATCGTTCCGGGCTATGGCCTGGCGGTGGCCCGTGCCCAGCATGCACTCAAGGAACTGACCGAAAAGCTGACCCACAACGGTGTAACCGTGAAGTACGCGATTCACCCGGTTGCGGGGCGTATGCCTGGGCATATGAACGTGCTGCTGGCCGAAGCCGAAGTCCCTTACGACCAGGTCTTCGAGATGGAAGACATCAACGCCGAGTTTGGCCAGGCCGACGTGGTACTGGTGCTGGGCGCCAACGACGTGGTCAACCCGGCGGCAAAAAACGATCCCAAGTCGCCCATTGCCGGCATGCCGATTCTCGAAGCGTTCAAGGCCAAGACCATCATCGTCAACAAGCGCTCGATGGCCAGTGGCTACGCCGGCCTGGATAACGAACTGTTCTACCTGGACAAAACCATGATGGTATTCGGTGACGCCAAGAAGGTCATCGAAGACATGGTCAAGGCTGTGGAATAAAGCGCCGCAGCAAACCCGCCGATATAAAGGAAGCCCCGGTAAGCATCTACCGGGGCTTTCTTTTTATTGATCCGGATCAACGGCTCTACCGAGAGGCTTCTCATACGACCATGGTCGTGGGACGGCAATGGGCGAAATCTCTAGACTGCGCTGCAGTAGTTTCAGCAGCCCGAGATAACAATCCATGTACCGTGACCGTATCCGCTTGTCCTCTCTGCACAGCAAGGTAATGAGTGCGGCTGATGCCGCTGGTCTGATCGAGGACGGCATGACTGTCGGCATGAGCGGCTTTACCCGCGCCGGTGAGGCCAAGGCCGTCCCGCATGCACTGGCCGAACGTGCCAAACAGTCGCCACTGAAGATCAGCCTGATGACCGGCGCCAGCCTGGGCAACGACCTGGACAAGCAACTGACCGAGGCCGGTGTATTGGCCCGCCGCATGCCTTTCCAGGTAGACAGCACCCTGCGCAAGGCCATCAACGACGGCAAGGTGATGTTCATCGACCAGCACCTGTCGGAAACCGTCGAACAACTGCGCAACCAGCAATTGAAGCTGCCGGACATCGCGGTCATCGAAGCCGTGGCCATCACTGAGCAGGGCCACATCGTACCTACTACATCGGTGGGTAACTCGGCCAGTTTCGCCATCTTCGCCAAGCAGGTGATTGTCGAGATCAACCTCTCGCACAACACCAACCTCGAAGGTTTGCACGACATCTATATCCCCACCTATCGCCCGACCCGCACGCCCATTCCGCTGGTCAAGGTCGACGATCGTATCGGCAGCACCGCCATCCCGATCGACCCGGCGAAGATCGTGGGTATCGTCATCAGCGACCAACCGGACTCGCCATCTACCGTGTTGCCGCCAGATGACGAAACCCAGGGTATCGCCAACCACCTGATCAACTTCCTGAAGAAGGAAGTGGAAGCTGGCCGCATGACCAACAAGCTCGGCCCACTGCAGGCCGGCATCGGTAGCATTGCCAACGCCGTGATGTGCGGCTTGATCGAGTCGCCCTTCGAAGACCTGACCATGTACTCCGAAGTGCTGCAGGACTCGACCTTCGACCTGATCGACGCCGGCAAGCTGCGCTTTGCATCGGGCAGCTCCATCACCCTGTCGACCCGCCGCAATGCCGATGTATTCGGTAACCTCGAACGCTACAAGGACAAGCTCGTACTGCGCCCGCAGGAAATCTCCAACCATCCGGAGGTCGTGCGGCGCTTGGGCATCATCGGTATCAATACCGCGCTGGAGTTCGACATCTACGGCAACGTCAATTCCACCCACGTGTGTGGCACCAGGATGATGAACGGGATCGGTGGCTCGGGTGACTTCGCCCGTAACGCCCACCTTGCTGTATTCGTTACCAAGTCGATTGCCAAAGGCGGTGCAATTTCCAGTGTGGTGCCAATGGTCAGCCATGTGGACCATACCGAACACGACGTGGACATCCTGGTCACCGAACAAGGTTTGGCCGACCTGCGTGGCCTGGCCCCGCGCGAGCGGGCACGCGTGATCATCGACAACTGTGTGCACCCAGACTACCGCGCGGCACTGAACGATTACTTCGAGCGCGCCTGCCAACGTGGCGGCCATACGCCACATATCCTGCGCGAAGCGCTGAGCTGGCACGAGAACCTGGAAGAAACCGGCCGCATGCAAGCGAGCTGATCCAGCGGCGGCATGGAACAGCAGCCCCGCTTCTGCTGTTCCAGCCCATTCGCGTTTCACGTCCAGACCCAAGAATATCCAGAACTGTACTACTGTACCTGTCCTAGGCTTCTTTCAAGCCTGCAGAACATCGCCACATACCAAAAATGCACCATAAAGATGCAGACCAGTACAGTTTCGCCTGTTTCGAGTGCAACAGTAGGGTTACACAGTTAACTGAGCCATCGTCTTTCGCATGAACTGTATCTACTGTTCTGGACAAGAGAGGAGGATCATTGGCATCAGTTAAATCACTACCTAATCCCGCCATAAGCGGAAGGATGAAGCATCATGGAACGTACCCTCAGTTCCGGTCTGGTTTTTGAAAGCAATGCCCAGCAATCCAACGCATCGCTGCCGCTGCGCGCACTGTCCACTCTGGTGCTGTGGCAGCGCCGCATGGCAAGCCGCCGTCAACTGGCTCGCCTGGACGCTCGCCTGCTGGCCGACGCTGGCATCAGCGAGTCGCAGCGTTACGAAGAGCTGAGCAAGCCTTTCTGGCGCTAAGCACCGGCTTGCCGGCTTCGGCCGGCACCGCGAATTCCTGAAACCCGTTGCAGGCAACTGCGACGGGTTTTTTGTTTGTGGCATGCAGAGGTCAGCGCCAAGCGCTGAACAGATACAGTTTGTGTAGTACAAATCCAAACCGATACAGTTGACGGCCCGTTCTTCGTTAACATCTGGAAACACCCGCGCGTGATACGCTTGGCTTGGCAGTCTGGTAGAAACCACTGTCATAAGTACCGCGACCAGCAATGCGAGCGTCCGATAAGCAGAACCACCCGACCCGAGTTCAGGAGTGCACGAAATGTCCCGTAAATATCTGATTGGCGCCGCTCTTATGCTGAGCCTGGCTGGCACCGCAAACGCCACCAGTTTCGTCGTCACCACTGACGCTGTAGTAGGGGCAGTAGCTGCGTCCACCGACGCCACCTCGGATGTTTCTTCGTCGTTCCGTGACGATAAAATCGTCCAGGCCGCCCGTGACGACGCTGCCAGCTTCGTAGGCAGCCAAGGCGATATCCGCGGTGCCAAGCTGGAAAGCGCGTTCCGGCACATCCGCGCACAAATGCCAAGCCTGCAGGCCAGCGACGCCGAACTGGCCCAGGCCATTCTGGCAATCTAAGCGCCGGCAAGCGCCCAGGCTGTGCCGGGTGCCCCGTACAGCCAGGCCAGCCCTCGCCACCCTTACTTCCAGTTGTCGTAGAGCCCATGCGTTATCTGTTGCCGCTGCTGTTTTCCCTTGCCGGCATGGCCAGCGCCCATGCCATGGACACCACTACCCAAGGCCTGGTGATCTCAGCCTACGCCACCAGCCAGGTCACCACTGCACCCTTTGATCGCAAATTGGTGCGTGAGGCCCGTGACGATGCCGCGGTATTCGTCGCCACCCATGGCCAGATCCGCGGTGCTCGGCTGGAAGCTGCCCTGGAATCATTACGCCATAATTGCGCACGGCAGGGCGTTGGCGATCTGGAACTGGCGCAAGCAATTCTCGTCCAATGACTACATCTGACTCCCTGTAATTTTTCGGAGATGCTCCATGCGTAAACCGCTGATTGCCGCTACCCTCGGCATGTTGCTGCTGGCTGACCTGGCCCAGGCACAGACCCTGGTGGCCACCAGCAACATCATCGTGCGTGCCTTTGGCCGCTCGATCGACTTCACCTCGGACACCACCACTTCGATCCGCGACTCGAAAGTGGTACGCGAAGCCCACGACGACGCTGCCAGCTTCGTGGCCAGCAACGGGGACATCCGTGGCGCGCAGCTCGAAGCTGCCCTCACCACCCTGCGCGAGCGCGTTCCGGAAGCACGCGGCGCCAGCGACCAGGTATTGGCCGAAGCCATCCTCGCACTGTGAAGCCCGTGCGTGCCTGGCTGCTCGGCTGCGCCCTGACGCTGCTCGGCACGCCCGCCCTGGCCGGCCTGCAGCTCGAGCTGCAGTCGTCCGGCCTCGACCCACAGCAGACTCAAGCCAGCCAGGCCCTGCTTGACGAGGCCATGGCCAAGCTGCCCCCGCGCTTCAAGCAGCAACTCGACCGCCGCGTGCAGGTGAGCTGGAGCGACAACATGCCAGCCGACGCCTATGGGCAGGCCACACTGGTGTCCACGCTTCAGCTCAACCGTCGCCTGCTGCCCGGGCTCACCGATGGCAGTGCCGCCATTGAGCGCACCAACCGCCCTCATGGCACCGTGCGACAAGAGCTACTGGCCACAGTCCTGCACGAACTCAGCCACATCTACGACCGTGCGCGCCTATGGCCCAGCCGTGAAAGATCGCTGATTGCCCGCTGTAAACGCCAACAGGGCACCGTGGGCAAAATCGGCCTGCCTGAGGAATGCCGCGGCCAGGCTGAGCGCCGCTTCACCCTGAGCGATGACCCACGCCTGCTTGACCTGGCCGGCTGGCCGCAATACGTGGGCCGCCGGGGTGAGCGTGAGCAGCACAACGGCCAGTTCGTGCGCAGCCCCGACAGCTATGAACTCAGCAGCCCCAAGGAATACCTCGCGGTGAACATGGAGTACTTCCTCCTGGACCCGAGCTACGGTTGTCGCCGCCCGGCGCTCAACCAGTACCTGCATGAGCATTTCGGCTGGGCACCGCCACAGAACACTTGCGCCAGGGGCTTGCCATTCATCAATGCCGGTAGCGACTTCGCCCGCCAGCCACTGGGCGAAATCGACCCCGAACGGGTTTATGAAGTGGACTACCTGCTGGCCGAAGCCAACCAGAACCTGGTCAGCCGCTGGGGCCACAGCATGCTGCGCCTGGTCATCTGCAGACCCGGCCGCCCCCGCGGGCCAGACTGCCGCCTCGACCTGGACCAGAGCCTGGTGCTGTCATACCGCGCGTTCGTCAACGATGTGCAGCTATCGAGCTGGGACGGCCTGGTCGGCGTCTATCCATCGCGCCTGTTCGTGCTGCCGCTGGGCCAGGTCATCGACGAATACACCAAGACAGAGCTGCGCAGCCTGGCCTCGGTGCCCTTGAAGCTGAACCGCGAAGAGATTGAAAACCTGGTGCGCCAGGCTGCCGAAATGCACTGGAGCTACGACGGCAACTACTGGTTCCTGTCCAACAACTGTGCCGTAGAGTCATTGAAGTTGCTGCGCAGCGGCACCGCCAACCCGCAATTGAATGACCTGGACAGCATCATGCCCAACGGTTTGCTGGCCGTGCTCAAGGGCAGGGGGCTGGCCGACACGAGCGTGCTCGACAACCCCCGCGAGGCGCTGCGCCTGGGCTACCGCTTCGACTCCTACCGCGAGCGGTACCAGGCCATGTTCGAGGTGCTGCGCAAGCAATTGCCGATCCAGCAGCAACTGGTAGAAGACTGGCTGGCCTTGAGCGCCGAGCAACGTCGCCCCTGGTTCGCCCAGGCCGACCTGCGCACCAGCGCTGCGCTGCTGCTACTGGAGCAGGCCAGCCTGCGCCGGCAACTGTTGCTGGCCCAGGACGAGGTCAAGCAGCGCTACCTGAATGCCGCAGCGTTGAAAGATGGCAGCGTCAACAAGGCCGATGCCACCCTCAAGCAAATGCTTGCCAACAGCGGCTTCCTCAGCCGCCCGGCAGAATTGCTCGACAGCAAAGGCTATGGACTGCCGCAGCCCGAAGAACGCGAACACCTGGAGCGGGAGAGCAAGGAACGGCAGGCCAGGTTGCTGCGCCTGAGTACCAACCTGGACAAGGAGGTAAGGGCGCTGCTGGCCCCCTCGCGGGCCAGGGAAATTTCTGCGGTAGAGGCCAATGTGAAGCAGATAGGCGAGCATTTGCGGGCACTGCACAAGGCTGCAGGTGGCCTGCAGTTGTAACGGCGCCTATCCGCGGCGAGCCGGCTTACACCTAGTGGAGTTGGCTTGCCAGCGGCAGGGCCCGCAGCACGAGCACAGCATCTTAAAGGCGTTCCCCGTGCTCCTCCGGCAAATCCTCATCAAGGTGCAGCCAAGGCAACCGGCTGCCTACCCAGATATGGCGGTTGGCGCGCACGCCCTCCGGGTGGTCGAGGGTGGCCACGGTCACATCGATGGTCTCGGGACTGTGCGTGGTCACCAGCGCCACATGGGCCCCACACCGCCCACAAAAGTAACGGCTGCAACTGGGCGGGGCCACGTAGCAGTTCGGCTTACCCGTTAACCAATGGAAATCCGAGCGGGGTAGGGTCAGCCAGGTCACGACCAGCCCACCACTTACCCGCCGACAGATTGTGCAGTGGCAGTGGGCGATGTCCGTCAGGTCACCCGCCAGCCGATACCGCAACGCGCCGCAATGGCAGCCACCCTCGGTCACATGCTGCATCATCTACCTCTCGTCGCCTTTGCTTCAGCGAAAGCTGGCTGAAAGCTTGTGCTCATAGGATAGCGCCACCACCGGCACAAGACCGGTCAGCCAGGGCGCCCGGTAACAACCGCGCCCGGCCCAATCAACAACAACAATGGTGATCCTGATGTATTCCTGTGCCCGCCTTCGCGCAATCCCCCTCCGCATGCTCCCCGTGCAGCGCCAAACGCGCTGACCCGCCCGAATCGACGTTCCTTTCGTAGCGCCACGCCTGGAGTATTGCCATGCTGACCTTCCTCGGCTTTGCCATGGTCATCACCTTCATGTACCTGATCATGACCAAGCGCCTGTCGGCCTTGATCGCGCTGATCCTGGTACCGATCCTGTTCGCCGTGTTCGGCGGTTTTTCCGCCAAGATCGGCCCGATGATGCTCGAGGGCATCAGCAAGCTCGCGCCTACCGGCGTGATGCTGATGTTCGCAATCCTGTATTTCGCCCTGATGATCGACTCCGGCCTGTTCGACCCGGCCGTGCGCAAGATCCTCAAGCTGGTCAAGGGCGACCCGCTGAAAGTCTCGGTGGGTACCGCCGTACTGGCCCTGGTGGTTTCGCTCGACGGTGATGGCGCCACCACTTACATGATTTGCTGCGCCGCCATGCTGCCGATGTACAGCCGCCTGGGGATGAGCCCGCGAATCATGGCCGGCCTGACCATTCTGGCCGGCGGCGTGATGAACATGACCCCTTGGGGCGGCCCGACCGCACGTGCCGCCAGCGCCCTGCACGTGGACCCGTCGGACATTTTCGTGCCGATGATCCCGGCCATGTTGTTCGGCGTACTGGCCATCCTGGCCATTGCCTACCTGTACGGCAAGCGTGAGCGTGCCCGCCTGGGTGAACTGCACCTGCCAACCGATGACACCGACCATAGCGATATCACCGTTTCGCAATTCCCTGAGGCCCGCCGCCCCAAGCTGCTGTACTTCAATGGCGCGCTGACTGCCGCCCTGATGGTCGCGCTGATCGCCGGTATCCTGCCGCTGCCGGTGCTGTTCATGATCGCCTTCAGCATTGCCATGATCGTCAACTACCCCTGCCTGCAACAGCAGAAAGACCGCATCGCCGCCCATGCCGGCAGCGTGCTGGCAGTCACCGGGTTGATCTTCGCCGCGGGCATCTTCACGGGCATTCTGTCGGGCACCGGCATGGTCGATGCCATGTCCAAGAGCCTGCTGGCAGTCATCCCTGAAGCGATGGGCCCCTACATGGCAGTGATCACCGCAATCGTGAGCATGCCGTTCACCTTCTTCATGTCCAACGACGCGTTCTACTACGGGGTTTTGCCAGTGTTGGCCGAGGCCGCCAGCCACTACGGCATCAGCCCGGTTGAAATGGCCCGCGCATCGATCGTCGGCCAGCCGGTACACCTGCTCAGCCCACTGGTGCCCTCGACCTACCTGCTGGTAGCCCTGGCCGGTATCGAGTTTGGCGATCACCAGCGCTTCACGCTCAAGTGGGCAGTGCTGGTGTGCCTGTGCATAATGTTCGCCGCGCTGCTGATGGGCATTTTCCCGCTGTTCAGTAGTCTTTAATAAACGCGTATTACCCCACCGCGACGCGCCCTGCAGGGCGCGTCGCCTTTACCGCTCGAAGGAAACAACATGGAATGGCTGACCAGCCCGGAAATCTGGGTTGCCTTTTTTACCCTCACCGCGCTTGAGATCGTCCTCGGGATCGACAACATCATCATGATCTCGATCCTGGTCAGCCGCATGCCCAAGCACATGCAGCCGCGCACCCGGATCTTCGGCCTGGCCCTGGCCATGGTCACCCGCATCATGCTGCTGTTGTCGATCACCTGGGTCATGCGCCTTACCGCCGACCTGTTCGTGGTGCTCGGCCAGGGCATCTCCGGGCGTGACCTGATCCTGTTCTTCGGCGGCCTGTTCCTGCTGTGGAAAAGCTCCCAAGAGATCTACCACGGCCTGGAAGGTGAGGACGAAAACGATGAAGCGCCCAAAGGCGCAGGTGGCAAGTTCTTCTACACCATCATTCAGATTGCCATCATCGACATCGTGTTCTCGCTGGACTCGGTGATTACCGCAGTAGGCATGGTGTCCCACGTGCCAGTGATGATCGCTGCCATCGTCGTGGCCGTACTGGTGATGATGCTGTGCGCCGGCGCCATCAGCAACTTCATCGACAAGCACCCATCGCTGAAGATGCTCGCACTGTCGTTCCTGATCGTGGTCGGTACCGTACTGATCGCCGAAGCGTTCGACGTGCACGTGCCCAAAGGCTACGTCTACTTCGCCATGGCCTTCTCGCTGGCGGTAGAGGCCATCAACATTCGCATGCGCACTGCCCTGGCCCGCAAGGACGGCAAAGAGCATGACCCAGTGAAACTGCGCAAGGACATTCCGGGTCAGTAAGAGCGGAACGTGCAGGACAGCGGGGGCCCTACGGGGCCCCTTTTTCATTTTTGAATGGCTGCTACGTTGCGCCTGCAAGACCGGCAATGATTCATTCACGGTATGTTTCAAATTGATGACTACCGTGCGAAGCTGGCAAGCACTGCGCAAAACAGCTAAAGCTTTGAGTGAGCAATGAAAACCTATTCGAACGCTCACGTTTCTTCCCTTGGCCCCATGGGCCTGTGCTTCAGGGGGCCTTCGCCATGCTGACCCTGCTCAACCTGCTCTCGGCCGTAACGCTACTGGTCTGGGGCACCCATATCGTGCGCACCGGCATCCTTCGGGTATTCGGCTCGAATCTGCGGCGCATCATTGGCCAGAACATGAACAAGCGCCCGCTGGCATTCATTGCCGGCATTCTGGTCACTGCCATGGTGCAAAGCAGCAACGCCACGGCCATGCTGGTCACCTCGTTCGTCGGCCAGGGCCTGATGGCCATGACCCCCGCCTTGGCAATCATGCTCGGCGCCGATGTCGGCACTGCGCTGATGGCCCGGGTACTCACGTTCGACCTATCCTGGCTGTCGCCGCTGTTGATCTTCCTCGGCGTCATCTTCTTCCTTTCGCGCAAACAGACGCGGGCTGGCCAATTGGGCAGGGTGGGTATCGGGCTGGGCCTGATCATCCTGGCGCTGGAGCTGATCGTACAGGCCGCCGCGCCCATCACCCATGCCCAGGGCGTGAAGGTACTGTTCGCCTCGCTGACGGGCGACATCATGCTCGATGCCCTGGTCGGGGCGACGTTCGCCATGGTCTCTTATTCCAGCTTGGCGGCCGTTCTCCTCACGGCGACCCTGGCCGGTGCCGAGGTCATCAGCCTGCCGGTGGCCATTGGCCTGGTAGTCGGCGCCAACATCGGCAGTGGCCTGCTGGCGTTCATCAGCACCAGCATGCAGAACGCCGCCGGGTGGCCTTGGGCAGCCTGCTGTACAAGCTGATCGGCCTGGTGTTGATCATTCCCGTACTGCACCCGCTGGTAGGCTGGATGGACTCGCTGAGCTTCAGCCCGCAAGAGCTGGTCATCGGCTTCCACCTGCTCTACAACACCTCCCGTTGCTTGCTGATGCTACCCACGGTCAACCCCATGGGTCGGTTGTGCAATGTGCTGCTGCCCGAGCGGGAACACAGCAACGGCCAGATCCGTGCGCGCCACCTCGACGCGTCCGCACTGGAGACCCCCAGCCTGGCCCTGGCCAATGCCGCGCGGGAAACCCTGCGCCTGGGCGACATCGTCGACAGCCTGCTCGAAGCCATGCTGGGGGCCCTGCGGGGCACCCAGACGGCGCTGCCCCAGCAGGTACGCGCCCTGGGCGAAGATGCCGACGCCCTGTACAGCGCGATCAAGCTGTACCTGGCGCAGATGACACGCGAGGACCTCAGCGAGCAAGACAACCGTCGCTGGGCGGAAATCATCGAAGTGGCTATCAACCTCAAGCTGGCCTGCGACCTCATCGAACGCATGCTGCGCAAGGTCCAGCAGCAGAAGACCAGCCAGCGCCGTGAGTTTTCCCAGGTCGGCCTCGAAGAGCTGACCGGCCTGCAGGAACAATTGCTGGCCAACCTGCGCCTGGGCTTGTCGGTGTTCCTCAGCGCCGACCCGGAAAGCGCCCGCTTGCTGCTGCGTGAAAAACGCCGGTTCCGGGCCCAGGAGCGGCGCCTGGCCCACGCCCACGTCAGCCGCCTGCAGCGCAAAGTCATGCAAAGCCTCGAGACCAGTTCGCTACACTTGGAGCTGATCGCCGACATGAAGCGTTTGAACTCTTTGTTCTGTAGCAGTGCCTATGTGGTACTGGGCGGCTCGGACACCGGCGGGTTGATGCTCGACAGTGTGCCAGACGAAGCCAGCCATGATTCTGCCTAGCTGAGGACCCTAGCTCGCCCATGCGTTGCCTGATGTTCGTTTGCATCCTGATCTGCAGCCTGCCCACTTTCGCCCTCGACCGGTCGCGGGTGGAAGGCTACCTGTTGCCCAACGGCCTGCAGGTGATTCTGAAAAATGGCTACGAGCGTGACCATGTGGCGATACGCCTGGTGGTCGGGGTTGGGCTGGATGATTTCGATTGCGAGCAGAAAGAGCTGCCGCACCTGCTTGAGCACCTGCTGTTCAGCGGCATCGATGAAACCGGCGAAGGCGGCCTGGAAGAGCGCCTGCAGGCGCTGGGCGGGGAATGGAACGCCTTTACCAGCAGTGCCGATACCACTTTCGTCATCGAAGCACCGGCGCGCAACCAGCGCAAGGTACTCGACCTGTTGCTGGCGGTCATCCGCGATACCCACATCGATGCCAAGGCCCTGGCCACCGCCAAACGCATCATCGAACGCGAGGATGGCGGCCACTACGGCCACCTGCAGCGCTGGCTCGACCGCCAGGACATCGGTCACCCCGCCAGCGACCAACTGGCCACCGAGCTGGGCCTGAAGTGCCCAGAGCGCTCCAACGTCGACGACATGACCCTGGAACAGGTCCAGGCCCTGCGCGACCGCTGGTACGCCGCCAACAACATGACCCTGATCATGGTCGGTGGCCTGGACCGCCTGTTGCCAGCCTATCTGGAACGCTCGTTTGGCGAGCTGCCGGCCACCGAGCCAGAAGAGCGCCGCAACCTGGATAGCATCACCCAGCAAGCCGAGCAGCGTCGCGATCTGACCCGTGGCTGGCTCGGTGACAGCGTGAAACTGCACTGGCTTTTCATCGAGCCGGTACTGGACAACGACCACCAGGCCACCCTCGACCTGCTGGCACGCTACCTGGACTGGGCCATCTACGACCAGCTGCGCCTGCGCAATGGCTTGTCCTATGGGCCCTCGGTGCAGCGCGAAAGCTTCGGTGACACCGGCCTGCTCAGCGTCAATGCCGACCTGGAGCGCGATGACATCGACAAGGCCGTAGCGGTCATGCAGCGGTTGTTCAAGCACCTGCGCAAAGAAGGGCTGGACCCGGATACGTTCGCCCGCATCAAGGATGCCAGCGTCGCCAAGGAAAGCTGGAGCACCCAAGGCAACAGTGCGTTGGCCGACTACTACTGGGGGGCGCTGAACGACTACACCGACGGCCGCTTCACCAACCCGGTGCGCAAACTGCGCCAGGTCACCCTGGAGCAAGCCAACCAGGCGATGCGGGAATTGCTCAGGGAAGACGGCTACGTACGCATTGAAAAGCCGCTGCTCGGTTATGACGAATTCTATGGGCTGGGTGCCCTGTTGGTAGGGCTGATCGTGGCCGCGGGGCTGTTGCGCTGGCGGCGGCATGGCCCACAGCGGCCGAGCGGTGCTACACGCCGGCGGTGAATCAGCGGTATTCTTTTGCCAGTACTGGCCTCTTCGCGGGTAAACCCGCTCCTACAGGGACCCCACTGTTGCAGAAGCTGTGGTGATCCAGTGGGAGCGGGTTTACCCGCGAAGCGGCCGGCACAGCCACCCAACTCTCTCCTGTTGTAGAGCCAATGCCTCAGATCCCCCGCATCGTCCAGCGCATCATCGAACTGCTCAAACGCTATCCCGGCATCATCGCGCTTGGGGGTTTTCTTTCCGGCATCGGCAGCTTCATCCTGGTCGACCGCCAGGCCGGCCTGGCCAGTTGGGTTGCCGTGCTGATGCTGGTGAGCTGGGTGTGGCTGATGCTGGAAAACACACTCACCGGCCTGTTCGCGCGCACGTTCAACCGCGAAATCCCGCAGCCACTGCTGCGCTACGCCACGCAGATGATCCACCAGGAAACACTGTTCTTCGTTTTGCCCTTCTTCTTCATCACCACGACCTGGAACAGCGGCCAGTTGGTGTTCACCGGCCTGCTCGGCGCTGCCGGCCTGGTGTCGATCATCGACCCGCTGTACTACAAATGGCTCGCTCCGCGGCGCTGGCTGTTCCTGGCGCTGCATACCCTCACCCTGTTCGCTGCGTTGCTCACGGCGCTGCCGATCATCGTCCACCTGACCACCGCGCAAAGCTTCAAGCTGGCGCTGATCATCGCCATGGCGCTGTCGTTTCCCAGCTTGGCCAGCAGTTTTCCGATCAACAACTGGCGCCGGGCTGTGGCCTTGTTGCTGGTCACGCTGTCGGTGGGTGCTGGCGGCTGGTGGTTGCGCTCCTGGGTACCGCCGGCAACCCTGTGGATGACCGAGGTGGCGGTGAGCACCGAAGTGCTGAACCGCCAGCCAGGCGAGTCGCTGCACGAAATTGCCGCCAGCAGCATTCGCAGCAGCGGCTTGTACGCCTATACCGCCATCAACGCACCACGCGGCCTGAATGAGCGGATCTACCACGTGTGGCAGAAGGACGGCCAGGAGGTGGACCGCATTGCCCTCGACATCCACGGTGGGCGCAAGGAAGGCTACCGGGCCTGGACGCACAAGCAGAACTTCCCACCCAACCCGGCGGGCAGGTGGCAGGTGCGGGTTCTGACCGAGGATGGCCAAGTGATTGGCGTACTGCGCTTCAAGGTGGTCGACGATGTGCCAGCCGGGTAATCAATACCTGCTGGTACACAGCACATAATCACCAAACAGCCCCGGCCTGCTGCGCTATGATCAGCCCCTGAGCCTTAGCGCCGAGTCAGTTGCATGGAGCCTATGACCACCCCCAGCCTCACTCTGGATACCAGCCGGCAACCGGCCTGCCTGCGCATTGCCGGTGACTGGACCTTGGCGCACTACGCCAGCCTGAAACGCGACAGCGAGCGGCTGCGTGCGCAATACACCCCCGACACCGTCGCCGACCTCAGCCAGCTGGGGCGCCTGGACACGGCCGGTGCGTCGCTGCTGGCCGAACTGCTCGGCACCGAGCGCCTGTCGCGCTGCACCCACGACCTGCCGGAAGCCAGCCGGGCGCTGCTGAAGAATGTCTACCAATCGGTCCAGGACTACTGCATCCCGGTCAAGAAGCCCGAGCGCAACGTGCTGCTGTTGCTGCTGGAGCGTATAGGCTGCGCCGTCGGCACCCTGTGGCAAGACAGCATGCAACTGCTCGGCTTCATCGGCGTCATCCTCGAAACGCTGCTACGCCGTGCCCTACAGCCACACCGCTGGCGCATCACCCCGGTCGTCGCCCACATCGAACAGACAGGGCTGGATGCCGCGCCAATCGTGGCCTTGCTGACCTTTCTGGTGGGTGCCGTGGTGGCCTTCCTTGGCGCCACGGTGCTGGCCGACTTCGGCGCAACGGTGTTCACCGTCGACCTGGTGGCGTTCTCGTTCCTGCGCGAGTTCGCCGTGTTGCTCACCGCCATCCTCATGGCCGGCCGCACCGCCAGCGCATTTACCGCGCAGATCGGCTCGATGAAAGCCAATGAGGAAATAGACGCGATCCGCACCCTGGGCCTCAACCCAATGGAACTGCTGGTGGTACCCCGGGTGCTGGCGCTGCTGATTACCCTGCCGCTGCTCACGTTCGTCGCCATGCTTTGCGGCATCGTCGGCGGGGCCGTGGTGTGCGCCCTGTCGCTGGGCATTTCGCCGGCCATGTTCCTGTCATTGCTGCAAAGCGATATTGGCGTGCAGCACTTTCTGGTCGGCCTGGCCAAGGCGCCGTTCTTTGCCTTTCTGATTGCCGCCATTGGCTGCCTGGAAGGCTTCAAGGTCAGCGGCAGCGCCGAGTCGGTCGGTGCACACACGACTTCGGCCGTGGTGCAGTCGATCTTCGTGGTTATCGTGCTCGACGCGGTGGCCGCGCTGTTCTTCATGGAGATGGGCTGGTGAACCGACGTGAGAGCGTGATCGAAGCCCGCGGCATCTGTAACCGCTTTGGCCGGCAAGTGGTGCATGAAAACCTCGACCTGGACCTGTACCGCGGCGAGATCCTTGCCGTGGTGGGCGGGTCTGGTAGCGGCAAGTCCGTGCTGCTGCGCAGTATCATCGGCCTGCGCCGCCCCAACGAAGGGCAGATCAAGGTGTTCGGCCAGGACCTGGCCGGCCTGCGCGAAACGCAGCGCTCATTGGTCGAACGGCGTTTTGGCGTACTGTTCCAGAAGGGCGCGCTGTTCTCTTCCCTGACAGTGACCGAGAACGTTGCCCTGCCACTGATCGAGCATGCCGGGTTATCCCGCGCCGATGCCGAGCACCTGGCCGGGGTAAAGCTGGCATTGGCCGGGCTGCCGATCTCGGCGGCCGACAAGTACCCTGCTTCTTTGTCGGGGGGCATGATCAAGCGCGCAGCGCTGGCCCGGGCCCTGGCCCTGGACCCGGACATACTGTTCCTCGACGAGCCGACCGCAGGCCTGGACCCGATCGGCGCTGCGGCCTTCGACCAGTTGATCCTCACCCTGCGCGATGCGCTCGGCCTGTCGGTGTTCCTGATCACCCACGACCTCGACACCCTGTACACCATCACCGACCGCATCGCCGTACTCTCGCAGAAAAAGGTCCTGGTGGCCGGCCCATTGGCCGAGGTCGAACAGACCAACGACGCCTGGATCCAAGAATACTTTCACGGCCCACGCGGGCGCGCAGCCGAACAGGCCGCCACCCGCACTGGCCAGGAGCGCTGAGCAATGGAAACCCGAGCCCATCACGTTCTTATCGGCCTGGTCACCGTCCTGGTGGTAGCCGGTGCCATGCTGTTCGGCCTGTGGCTGACCAAGTCCAGCGTCGACGATGCGTTCAAGGACTACGAAGTCGTGTTCAACGAGGCAGTTTCCGGCCTGTCTCGTGGCAGCCCGGTGCAGTACAACGGGATCAAGGTGGGTGACGTTTCCACCCTGCGCCTGGACCCTAAAGACCCGCGTCGGGTATTGGCACGGGTGCGCCTTAGCGGCGATACCCCAGTCAAAGAAGACACCCAGGCCAAGCTGACCCTGGCCGGGGTGACCGGCAACTCGTTCATCCAGCTCAGCGGCGGTACCCCACAGAGCCCCGAGCTGAAAGGCAAAGACGGCAAGCTGCCGGTGATCATCGCCTCGCCATCGCCCATCTCGCGCCTGCTCAATGACAGCAGCGACCTGGTGACCAACATCAACTTGCTGCTGCACAACGCCAACCAGATGTTCTCCGAGGGCAACATCGACCACCTCAGCAATACCTTGGCCAACCTCGACAAGACCACCGGCGCCTTCGCCGGGGAGCATGGCAGCATCAGCCAGGCTATCGAGCAACTGGTCCAGGTAGGCAAGCAGGCCAGCGCGACCCTGGCCGAAACCCAGGTGCTGATGCGCAATGCCAATGGCTTGCTGGGCACCGAGGGCAAGCAGGCCATCGGCAGCGCCGAGCAAGCCATGCAGTCGTTGGCGCAGAGCACTGCCACCATCAACAGCCTGCTGAAGGACAACAGCGAAGCCATCGGCGACGGCGCCCAGGGCCTGAACCAGCTGACCCCGGCCATCCGCGAACTGCGCGAAACCCTCAACGCACTCAAAAGCATTTCCCGGCAACTGGAAGCAGACCCCAGCGGCTACCTGCTCGGCCGCGACAACAACAAGGAGTTCCAGCCATGAAATCGTCGCTGCGCTTAGTGGCTTTGGCGGTCACGATTGGGCTGGCCAGCGCCTGCTCGATCCTGCCCACGAGCGAGCCTGTGGACCTGTATCGCTTGCCCGTCAACCAGGTCAGCCGCAGCGCGCCGCCGCTGGACTGGTCATTGCGCCTGAACAAACCGCTGGCCAGCGAGGTATTGGCCGGCCCACGGATTGCGGTCATCCCGCAGGGCAATGTGGTCAGCAGCTACAAGGGCGCGCGCTGGAGCGATCCGGCCCCGATGCTGCTGCGCAACCGGCTGCTCGACGGCTTCCAGCGCGACGGGCAGGTGCAGCGCCTGAGCGCCGACGACAGCAATTTGCAGGCTGACTACGAGCTGGCTGGCGAGTTGCAGGCGTTCCAGAGCGAATACCGCGCGGACGGCACCGTGGAGGTGGTGATCCGCTATGACGCACGGCTGGTGCAAGGCCGCACTCAGCGTATCCTCGCCAGCAAGCGCTTCGAGGTCCGCCAGCCGCTGGCAGACAAGCAAGTAGCCGGGGTAGTGGCCGGGTTTGGCCAAGCGTGCGATCTACTCACCGGGCAGGTGGTCGAGTGGGCGATTGCCCAGGCAGGCAGCAGCACAACCCGCTAGTGTTTACCCGTTGATGCGGTGCAGGCCTGCAGATCGTTCAGGCAAAGAACCAGTAACACACGCAGATGGCTGCCACTACACCAGAGAACTCGGCCAGCAGCGCACACCCCACCGCATGCCGCACACGCTGGATGCCCACCGCGCCGAAATACACCGCCAGCACATAGAAAGTCGTCTCGGTACTGCCCTGGATGGTTGCCGCCACCAGGGCAGGGAAGCTGTCCACCCCTTGGCTCTGCATGGTCTCGATCAGCATTGCCCGCGCCGCGCTCCCGGAGAACGGCTTGACCAACGCTGTCGGCAGGCCTTCGACGAAGCGCGTGTCCAGGCCCAGCCAGTTGACCGCATGGCGAATACCGTCCAACGCCAATTCCAGCGCGCCCGAGGCTCTCAGCACGCCCACAGCCACCAGCATGGCCACCAGGTAGGGCAGCAGGTTCTTGGCGACGTCAAAGCCCTCTTTGGCGCCCTCGACAAAGGCTTCATATACCTTCACCTGCCGCAACGCACCGATCACCACGAACAGCAGGATCACGCCAAACAGCGTCAAGTTACCCAGGATCGACGACAAGCTGGCCAGTGCCGCTGCCGACAATGTGCCCAGGAAGGCCATGAAGCCACCCAGCAGCAGCGCACCGGGGATGAAGTAGGCAAGTACGACCGGGTCCCACAAACGCAGGCGTTGCATGACGGCCACCGACAACAGCCCGACCAGGGTCGAGACACTGGTGGCCAGTAGGATCGGCAGGAACACCATGGTCGGGTCGGGCGCGCCTTGCTGGGCGCGGTACATGAAGATGGTCACAGGCAGCAGGGTCAACGAAGAGGCGTTGAGCACCAGGAACAGGATCTGCGCGTTGCTCGCCGTGGTGCTGCTGGGGTTCAGCTCCTGCAACGCGCGCATGGCTTTGAGGCCAATCGGTGTGGCGGCGTTGTCCAGCCCCAGGCCGTTGGCCGCGAAGTTCATGGTGATCAGGCCCAGTGCCGGGTGGCCGGGTGGTACTTCCGGCATCAAGCGCGCAAACAACGGGCCCAGTACCTTGGCCAGCCATTCGACGATGCCGGCCTTTTCGGCAATTTTGAGAAAGCCCAGCCACAGGGTCAGAGTGCCAAACAGCAGCACCATCACCTCGACCGAGAGCTTGGCCATGGCAAAGATGCTCTCGACCATGGCCGCAAAAATGCCCGCGTTGCCGCCTATCAGCCATTGGGCCAGGGCGGACACTGCCGCCACCAGGAAAAAGCCGAGCCAAAGGCCATTGAGCATCCGTGTGTTCCCCCAGAAAAGTGCCCGAATGATAGCGTATCGGGGCGCAAGGCTGCAGACCGCGGCCGCGCAACATCACAGACAACAAAAAGCCCCGACGGGTCGGGGCTTTTTGTACAGCGGGGTATGAACTCAGCGCTTGGCCGCTTCGCCAACCACCGCAGTTTGCTGTTTGTCAGCCATGAGCGAGACGTAGTACTGCTCACCCTTGGCCGCATCGTACATGCCTTCCCAACGTGAGATGACCAATGCCGCCAGGGCGTTGCCGATCACGTTCAGCGCGGTGCGGGCCATGTCCATGATGCGGTCGACGCCGGCGATGAAGGCCAGGCCTTCCAGCGGAATGCCCACGCTGCCGAGGGTGGCCAGCAGTACCACGAACGAAACGCCTGGCACACCAGCAATACCTTTGGACGTGACCATCAGGGTCAGCACCAGCAGCAGCTGCTGGCTCCACGACAGGTCGATATCGTACAGCTGGGCAATGAAGATCGCCGCAATGCTCTGGTACAGGGTCGAACCGTCGAGGTTGAAGGAGTAGCCGGTCGGTACCACGAACGAGCAGATCGACTTTGGTGCACCGTACTTCTCCATTTTCTCGATCACCCGTGGCAGCACGGTTTCCGAACTGGAAGTGGAGTAGGCCAGGATCAGCTCATCTTTCATGATGCGCATGATCTTGATCACCGAGAAGCCAAACAGGCGAGCCACCAGGCCCAGTACCATGAAGGCGAAGAAGGCAATGGCGAAGTACACCAGCAGCACCAGCTTGGCCAGCGGCAGCAGCGAGCTGAAGCCGAAGTTGGCGACAGTCACGGCGATCAGGGCGAACACACCGATCGGTGCGTAGTTCATGATCATGTGGGTGACCTTGAACATGGTTTCCGATACGGCCTGGAAGGTACGTACCAGCGGGTCACGCAGCTCTGCCTGCAGGCTCGACAGCCCCAGCCCGAACATGACCGAGAAGAAGATGATCGGCAGCATTTCGCCACGCATCAGCGCTGCGAAGATGTTCGACGGGATCAGGTTGAGCAGGGTCTCGATGAAGGCGTGCTCATGCTGCACTTCGGCCGCGGTCGCCTGATACTTGGAAATATCCACGGTACCCAGCGTGCTCATGTCGATACCGGCACCGGGGTGGAACAGGTTTGCCAGCACCAGGCCGACGACGATGGCGATCGTGGTCACCACCTCGAAGTAGATGATGGTCTTCAGGCCAATGCTGCCCAGTTTCTTCGCATCGCCAACCCCGGCGATACCCACGATCAGCGACGAAATCACGATCGGGACGACGATCATCTTGATCAGGCGAATGAAGATGTCACCGGCGGGCTGGAGGACGTTACTGATCCACCAGGCCTTTTCTGCACTGAAGTGGTTCAGCAGCGCGCCGATTGCAACACCCAGCACCAGACCGATGACGATCTGCCAGGCGAGGCTCAGTTTTGCCTTCTTCATGTCTTTACCCTTTGTTCTAGTGGTCATGACACCGGGTGGAAACAGGCGTGACAGAGCCCTTGGCCAAGTCACACGCAATAACGGTTTCCGTCCGGCGACGTTATGTAAGGACACCGCAGGCGAGCGACAGGGCGCCCTGGCCAGCGAAAAAGGCGGCAACTATTGCGATGGCAGGGGGGGAAATCTAATGCCTGAAGCGCATACCCCATGCAGGTTATGCATACCGTTTTCGACCGACGAGGTAGGTTTGTAAGTCGTTGATTTATAACGTTCGGGATCCCGAACAAGACGAGACAGCCATATTCAGGCGGATCTGGCACTCTAAAAAGAAGTGACAAATATGACGCGTTCGACAATCCGAATGGCCGAAATGCCACAGGTGAGGGAGTCGATACGGAGGGAAAAAATTTGATGTACGGTCGAGACAAAATGTGTCTCGGGGAAGAACACGCGCAAGGAAAGAGGCATTTCCTACGTGGCTCCTCGGAAGTCAGGTCGGCTTGGGTATCCCAGCGATACCGCCGACCTGAAGCTTCCGATTCCGCCGTTCCTGACCCGGCCCAACGCTGGAGGCACTCCCTGTACCCCTAGGCCACTCCGATCATGTCTCAACCAGAACAGCCCGGCCCCTTGGTCATGTGCAACCCCTCCTCGGGGCGGCGCATCATAGAAGGCTGAACGCTACAAAGGTTCAGCTTCTATTTCGTGTCAGTGGGTGACCACTCACCGGCACTGGCAACCACGGCTCAGTACCAATTCGGGTCACGCTTGAGCTGCTCCTGCAGCATCGTCTTCATGCCGTCATCCGGCTTGCCCAGCCAGCGGTACTGCGCATGCCGGGTTGGCGACTTGTCCTTGGGCAAGCCTTCAGGCACCTCCACGAGCATGCCGTAGGCATCATCCTTGTCCCAGCTGAACGCAACGATCAGGCGCTTGTAGGTGCACTTGTCCTGGGCCTCGCACAGGGGGCCGACCAAGTACTCGTCGCCATCTTCCGTAACAGCAGACATTTGCTGCTCCGAGCTGCCAGTGAGGTTGACCACCCAATCGGGCAGGCGCTCCTCGCCTTTGATCGTGTCCTGCCAGGTTTCCCGGTATTCCGGGTCCGAACCCAGCAGCTGGTTGGCACGGACCTGGCCATCATTGGCAGCCAGTGCCGCTGCACTGCTACCCATCAGCAGGGCAGCAGCCAGGGCAGTGTGTAGCTTCCTGCTCATTGTCAACCTCGACCGCGTCCAAAGAAGAAGGAGGCTACAAACAGGACCAGGAAGACAATGAACAGGATCTTCGCAATACCTGTAGCAGCGCCGGCGATACCACCGAAGCCCAGAACGGCAGCGACAATGGCGATGATGAGGAAAGTGATAGCCCAGCTCAGCATGGTGTTTCTCCTTTCTTTTTCAAAACTTCAAACGGTCCGCCTTAGAACACCCAGCGGTCTTGAGGCACGACGTGTTCCAGAGTGGCCGGCGATGCCGCCTTGCCCTGGGAGGGCAACGGGTCCGCCGCCTTGACGAAACTGTTGGCCCGGGTCGACTGGATCTGGCTCAGCAGAGCTGTCTGTGCAGCCACCTGGTCGGCCAGACGCGCTGTTTGCCAGCTGTAGTAGAAGAGGCCGGCAGCCAAGGTCAAAACCAGTGCGATCCCTACCGACACCAGGTGGCGCAGTGACAGAGTGGCGACTTGCGAGTGGTTGACGGACTGGCGATTCATGCCGGCTCCTCCTGCTGTAATTTTTGTTCAAACCTGAACAGGTAATTGCAGCCTGCATGCCAGCCTCATAAATAAATAAAAACCCTTTAAAAACAATAACTTAACAATTTGGCCACAGGCGTATCAGGACGTATCCTGCACGATGGCCATGCTGGGGTCGTGCGAATTGCACGATCAGCCTTCGACCTTGGTCGCGACCTTCAGCAGATCGGCATCCACCCCCCGCACGCCAATGATCTGCCGGGCCATTTCCACGGCAATGGTTTTTTGCTCCGCACTGACCACCTCGCCGGACAACCGCACCATGCCCTCTTCACTGGCCACTTTGAGGTTCAGCCCATCAAGGTTGCGGCTGTAGCGGTAGCTACTCTGGATCTTGTCGATGATCCAGGGGTCGCTTGGCTGCGGGCCGCTTGGTGTCCCCACAGGGGTTTCCCGCGCTTTGGCCATGGCAGCGCTGTCGAGGCTGACAAGATTGTTCACCATGTGCACGCCATCGGTTGTGCGCGCCACCACGCCCGCCAGCTCCTTGGCCTCGGCGCTGTCGACTTTACCCCGCAAGGTCACCACGCCCTCGCTGCTTTGCACTTCGATTGCAGCCTTCTCGGTGGTACGGCTCCACAGCAACCGCGCACGGATCACCGCTGCCAGGGTGGCGTCCTCCAGGCGCTGGGCATAGGCCCGCAGCTCGAGCGGGCGCTCGACCAGTTCAGCGTTGACCTGCAGTTGGTTATCGACCTGCTCGACACCTCGGGTAGCCAAGGCCACGTCTTCGGCCAACCGGCGCTCCACCTCGTTTTCTACCTCGCCGGAAAGCCGCGCCTGTTTGCCGTCTACCTCGACTTTGATACGGAACGGGTTGAGCATGCGGTTTAGCGACAACGCCGTTTGCAGCGCCCCTTCAAGCCGGGCGTCATGCACGGGGTCCGCGAGAGCGGGGGTGAACACGGGAAGCAAAGCGGCTGCTAACACAGCGCTGCGTAGGGCAAAGGTCATGGCGTTACCTCCTTTTGTAGGCAAAAGCTGAAAATCATCGCAACCAATGTGCCACCCTATGCCTCTAAGCAAAGCACCGGGAAATGGGGCCTGAAGGCGTCGTTTAGCCATTGGCTAGCATGCAAAGGACAGAATCCTTCAGAATTGACCATGCAACTTGCCCGATTTTTCCCACACTAAATAAAGATCTACCCTTAAGGAGCGCAGGAAATGGAATCAGCCCAGGACAACCAAGGCCGCATTCTGCTGGTGGATGACGAGTCCGCGATCCTGCGCACTTTCCGCTATTGCCTGGAGGACGAGGGCTACAGCGTGGCCACCGCCAATAGCGCCGCCCAGGCAGAGAGCCTGTTGCAGCGCCAGGTGTTCGACCTGTGCTTCCTGGATTTGCGCCTGGGTGAGGACAACGGACTTGATGTACTGGCGCAGATGCGCATTCAGGCGCCCTGGATGCGCGTGGTGATCGTTACCGCGCACTCGGCAATCGACACGGCAGTGGACGCCATCCAGGCGGGTGCCGCCGACTATCTCGTCAAGCCCTGCAGCCCAGACCAACTGCGCCTGGCCACCGCCAAGCAACTGGAAGTGCGGCAACTCTCGGCCCGCCTCGAAGCGCTGGAAGGTGAAGTACGCAAACCCAAGGACGGCCTCGACTCACACAGCCCGGCGATGATGGCCGTGCTGGAAACCGCCCGCCAGGTCGCGACCACTGACGCCAACATCCTCATCCTCGGCGAGTCCGGCACCGGTAAAGGCGAGCTGGCCCGCGCCATTCATGGCTGGAGCAAGCGTGCACGCAAAGCCTGTGTGACCATCAACTGCCCGTCGCTTAATGCGGAGCTGATGGAGAGCGAGCTGTTCGGCCATACCCGCGGCTCCTTCACCGGCGCCAGTGAAAGCACGCTTGGGCGGGTGAGCCAGGCTGACGGCGGCACGCTGTTCCTCGACGAGATCGGCGACTTCCCACTGACCTTGCAGCCCAAGCTGCTGCGCTTCATTCAGGACAAGGAATACGAGCGCGTGGGTGACCCGGTTACCCGCCGGGCGGACGTGCGCATCCTGGCTGCCACCAACCTCAACCTTGAAGAGATGGTGCGCGAAAGCCGCTTCCGCGAAGACCTGCTCTACCGCCTGAACGTCATCACCCTGCACCTACCGCCCCTGCGCGAGCGCAGCGAGGACATTCTGACCCTCGCCGACCGCTTCCTCGCCCGTTTCGTCAAGGAGTATTCCCGGCCAGCACGCGGCTTCAGTGAAGAAGCCCGCGCGGCGCTGCTCAACTACCGCTGGCCCGGCAACATTCGCGAATTGCGCAACGTAGTGGAAAGAGCCAGCATCATATGCCCGCAAGAGCGGGTAGAAATCAGCCACCTGGGCATGGGTGAGCAGCCGGCTGGCAACGCCCCACGCGTTGGCGCCGCGCTTAGCCTCGACGAGTTGGAGCGTGCGCACATCGGTGCCGTACTGGCCGCCAGCGACACCCTGGACCAGGCCGCGAAGACCTTGGGCATCGACGCCTCCACCCTGTACCGCAAACGCAAGCAATACAACTTATGAAATGGCCACCCATGAAGCTGCGCACGCGGCTTTTCCTCAGTATCTCGGCACTGGTCACCGTGGCGCTGCTCGGTCTGCTGCTGGGCCTGGTCAGTGTTCTGCAGATGGCCACGATGCAACAGCAACTGGTGCGCGACACCACCCACTCCTTGGAGGTGGGGCTCAAGCTGCGGCAGAACCTTGGCGAGCAGTTGAACCTGATTCTGGATGACGACACCGCCCCGGAAAACCTGCGATCGCTGCAGGACAACTTCCAGTCCCTTCTGGCCAAGGGGCTGGAGCAAGGCGGCGAGCGCACCGGTTTCAGCAAAGCCAACAGCAACTATCAAGCCTTCCTCCAGGCTTACCGCGACAGCCCGGCCCCTGCCCGCAGCATGGGTGTGGACCAGCCGCTGGGCGCTGCATTCAATCAGGTCCGCACCGACCTGATCGACTCCCACAGGCAGGCCCTGGACCTGATTACCCGCAGCGAGGAGCGCAGCCGTGACCGCGCCTTGCTGGTCAGCGGTGTGCTGGGCTTGATGGGCCTGGTGGTGCTGGTACTCGGCTTTATCAGTGCGCACAACATCGCGCGGCGCTTCGGCCAGCCGATCGAGGCGCTGGCCACGGCCGCCGACCAGTTGGGCAAGGGCAATTTCGATGTCACCCTGCCAGTCACCCAGGCGGCCGAACTCAACCAGCTCACCCGCCGCTTCGGCTTGATGGCCGATGCCTTGCGCAAGCACCAGGCCACCAACGTCGACGAGCTGCTGGCCGGCCAGCAACGCTTGCAGGCGGTGCTGGACAGCATCGACGATGGCCTGTTGATCATCGACCGCCAGGGCCGGCTGGAACACCTCAACCCGGTAGCCCAGCGCCAGCTGGGCTGGAATGACAGCCGGGTAGGCAGCAGCCTTGCCGAAGCGTTGCAACGGCCAGAGCTGGAACAGCAGCTGCGCCAAGTGCTGCGGGGCGGCAGCCTGGACCGGCCACCAGACGACCTGAACATGGAGGTGGATGAAGAATCGCGCCTGCTTACCTACAGCCTGACCCCGGTCAGCCACCCACAGGGGCCGATTCTTGGCGCAGTGATGGTGCTGCACGACGTAACCGAGCAGCGCGCCTTCGAGCGTGTGCGCAGTGAATTCGTGCTGCGCGCCTCCCATGAGTTGCGTACGCCCGTTACCGGCATGCACATGGCCTTCGGCCTGTTGCGCGAGCGCGTCAAGTTCCCGCCAGAAGCGCGGGAGAATGACTTGCTGGAAACCATCGGCGAAGAAATGCAGCGCCTTACCCAACTGATCAACGACCTGCTCAACTTCTCGCGCTATCAAAGCGGGCTACAGAAACTGGAGCTGGCTCCCTGTGCCATCGACGAGCTGGTGGAGCGGGCACAACTGCGGGTTGCCGACCAGGCTGCGCACAAGCAGATCGAGTTGGTCAGCGACCTGGAGCAGCCACTGCCGCGCATCCAAGCCGACCCCGCGCAACTTGATCGGGTGCTGGACAACCTGCTGCACAACGCCATCCGCCATACCCCCAAGGGCGGGCGCATCCGCTTGCACGCCCGCCGCCATGCGGAGCGGGTGATCATCAGTGTCGAGGATAACGGCGAAGGCATCGCCTACGGCCAGCAAGGGCGCATTTTCGAGCCCTTCGTGCAGGTTGGCCGCAAAAAAGGTGGGGCGGGGCTGGGCCTGGCGCTGTGCAAGGAGATCGTGCAACTGCATGGCGGGCGCATGGGCGTGTTTTCGCGGCCGGGGCAGGGCACGCAGTTCTATATGGCATTGCCAGTCTGACGCACGCCTACACCCTACGCGGGTCGTCGCGGCAGATGCCCGCGTGTGACCATCTGGGCAAACTGCCTGGCCGTCAACGGCCGGGCAAATAGCCAGCCCTGGCCGTAGTTGACCCCTTCACCGCTCAACAGCGCCGCTTGGTCCTCACTCTCGATACCTTCGGCAATCACCCGCAGGTGGAGGTCGTGGGCCATGCGAATGATGTGTGGGGCAACGCCACTGCTGGCGGCATCATGGCCAAGAGCGTCTATGAACGCCTTGTCGATCTTCAGGCAGTCCACCGGCAACGTCTGCAGGTAAGCCAGGCTGCAATAGCCAGTACCAAAATCGTCGATCAGCACCTGATGCCCTGCGGCGCGCAGTGCCTGCAGATTTTCGCGGGCCACTACCACGTCGATCAAACCCCGCTCGGTCACCTCGAAGGCAATCTGGCTGGGCGCCACCCGGTGCAACGCCAGCAGGCGCGCCGATACTCGGCCGATGCGCGGCTCCATCACATCGCAAGCCGCCAGGTTGATCGAGATATAAAGGTTGGGGTGCGAACGCAGCAACGGCCCAAGTTGTTCAAGCACACGTTGCAGCACGAAGTCCGTGATCTGGCGGATCTGCCCGGTGTCTTCCGCCAGCGGTATGAACAGGTCGGGGCTGGTCAAGGTACCGTCCGGGCGGCGCCAGCGCACCAGGGCCTCGGCGCCCACACAACGCCGGCTGCCAAGCTCGATGATCGGTTGGTAGAGCACCTGCAGCTCGCCACGGCGCAGTGCACCCTGCAGCTCTGAGCTCATCGAGCGCCGCTGCAAGATCAGCTGCAACACCAGCCAGCCGATGAAGCAGGCGGCCAATACGCTACCCGGGAACAACAGCCAGAGCATGCCGTTCATGCGCAGGGGCAAGCTGACACGCGGCGCGATCAGCACCAATTGGTAGTCAGGCGACTTGGTTGGCATGCGGTAGATCAGGCGGTCACTGAGTTCGAGCAGCGACTTGTGGCTATGCGACCAGGCCGAGGGCGGCGGCCATACCGGTGGCGGGCCCAGGACCGGAATGGCGCGGGCACCGTTGTCGAGTACTACCACCAGGCTGCCACCCGGTGGCAGGTCGACCACATCGGTCAGGTGCCCACGTGAGGTCGAGACCAGGAACCTGCCCCGGCCGAGCATCAGCGCGGCGAGGTTCTCGTTCGGCTCGGTGGTGGTGTTGAGCCAGTAGCTGTAGACCGGCCCCTTGATGTCCGGCGGCCGCAAGGGCACGAACGCGCGCTCGTTACCCCGGTTTGAACAGGCGACATTGCCGTCCACGTAGGCCGCTTCGTAAATGAAGCGCGAACTCAAGCCCACCTGCTGCAAGGCCGCCAACATGGCCGGGCTGCATCCACGCAGCGGCTGTGCCTGCAACTGGTCGACACCCTCGCGCAGCTGGCCGAATACCTGCTCCAGGCGCTCGAGAAAACGCTCGCCCTGGGCGTTCATCTGCTCGGTTTCGCTCTGTTTCAGCTGCTGCAGGGCGATGCCGACGCTGGCAGAAAGCAACAGGGCGGCGCTGGCCAGTGCTGCCAGCGTGGCGAGCATCCAGGGACGGTAGAAAATTTGACGCAGCAAGCCAATGGCAGACGACATGGACGGCATCCAGTTGATAACTAAGGTATAGCAACTGAATCAGTAATCACCTGCGCCGTTTAGCGCTTCGCTTGCCCATGCCAGGCCCCGGCCAGCACGGGCAACGCCCCTGTCACCGCGCGCGGCCTGGTGACAGTCAACGGGTCCGGTTGAGCACCTGCAGCATGGCCGCCGTCTGCGCATCCGGCATGCCGTCGAAACGTTGCGGGCGGAAGCGCATCTGGAAGGCAGCGATGACATGCCGGGTGGCTACATCGAGCACGCCTGTTTGCTCGATCTGATAACCAAACCGCGCCAGCTCCTGCTGATACCAGCCAACGCTGGGCGGGTTGACGTTGAAGTACGCTTGTTGCTGCGCCACGGCGTTGGCATCTGGCCAGACCCCCAACCCAGCATCGGCCAGGCGTTTCCACGGGAACAAAGGGCCCGGGTCAAGCTTGCGCAATGGGGCGATATCGCTGTGGCCAATGATATGCCGGGGCTCGATATTGTTACGTTTGACGATGTCCTTGAGCAACGCGATCAGCGCCTGGATCTGCGCCTCGCTATAGGGGTACCAGACCCGCCCGTTGGGTGTGTCGGCAAAGCCTGGGTTGACGATTTCGATGCCGATGGACGACGAATTCAGCCATGTGCGCCCCTGCCACTGGCTGTCACCGGCATGCCAGGCGCGACGGCTCTCGTCCACCAACTGGTACACCGTCGCCGGGCCATCACCAATCAGGTAATGGCTACTGACCTCACCGTGGGTGAGCAATGCCAGCGAGCGTTCCAGCGAGGCATTGGTGTAATGCAAAACAACGAACTGGATACGGTTGTCCTGGTTCGCCGAAGGGTGGCTGCGGTCGATGCGCAGGCCCGTGGAGCAACCGGCGACGGTGAACAGCAGAAAGGTGATCAGGGTTTTTTTCAGCGTGGAAAGCACGTCGGAGGCCTCGGCGTAAGAGCGCTACAGTATAACGTGCTCGCCAGCAGCAATGTTTGCCGCGAGTCAGTGGCTGCCCATCAGTTTTGTTCCACGCGATTACGCCCGAGTTCCTTGGCCCGGTACAACGCGGTGTCGGCGCGCTTGAGCACCTGGTCTGCGCGCTCGCCAGCGCGGAACGCCGCCAACCCGATGGAGGTGGTGATCACCACCCGTTCACCCTTGAAGTGGAACGGGCAGGCCTCGATGGTCGCCCGCAGCAGTTCAGCGGCTTGCGCAGCCGCCGGCGGGGCCGTCTGCGGCAGCAACAGGACAAACTCTTCGCCACCGAACCGGGCTATGAAGTCACGGCCGCGCAAGCACTTGCGCAACTGGCCGGCAACGATCTTCAGCACTTTGTCCCCGGCCAGGTGCCCATAGCTGTCATTGATGCGCTTGAAATGGTCAAGGTCGAGGATCGCCATGGCCAGATGGCCGCCCTGGGCCTGCCATTCGAGCATTTCCCGTTCCACCCGCTCGCTCCAGGCCGCCCGGTTGGGCAGACCGGTGAGCGGGTCGAGCAGGGCCTTTTGCCGCTGCTCTTCCAGATGTTCGCGGTAACCGAGTGCCTCGTGCTCCATGCTTGCCACACGCTCCGACAACCCCTGCAGGCGGTTGGCCAGTTCCTGCTCGCGGCGATCACGCTCGTGCTTGTGCTCGTCCATGGTCACCAACAAGCCTTCCAGGCGGTTCTCCAGGATGTGCTTGAGGCTGTCGACATCGGCGGCACCTTGCACGCTGCTCTGCAACCCGTCTACGTGCTCGCGCAACTGGGTGTCCAGCGCGCGGGCGGCACTGCTGTTGTCGGCATGGCCGGCGCTGGCTTCATGCAGATGGCTCTGGAACCCCTCCAGGCGCTCGTTGAGCTGCTGCAAGTAGGTTTCAAATTCATGCTGGCCACTGTCCGTGATCGCCAGCATCAGCACTGCAAGGTCATCCAGTACCGGGATCAGCTCATACCAGTTCAGGCCGCGGGCCACCCGCGCACGCATCTCCAGTGCCTGGGCCTTGTGCCGCTCGGGCAGGCTGAGGTCGTCGAGCAGGCCGAGCAAGGTTTGCTCGATGTGTGCAGCGACCTGACTGTACGGCGGCTCCACCGCGTCGGGGAGGGCATAAGGGCCGTCTTCGCCGAACATTGGTTCCATTTCCGCTAGCGGTGCAGGCTCCGGCAGCAGCTGGCTGACCACGTGTTCGGCAGCAGGCGCTTCATCTGGCTGCGGCACTGGCGATGCGGGTATTTCGGCCGCATCGATCAGCGCGGGGCCAGCTGCTTCTGGCGCTGGCTCGGGCGCTGCGGGCAACTCGGCCGCCGGTGCAGCAGGTGCTGGCAACGGTTGCAACGCATCGATATCAACATTCGGGTCGGCGTCGGGTCTGGGTGGCGCTGCGTGCGGTGGAGCCTGGGCACCCGGCACCGCTTCGGGCACAAGCGCCGGCTCCGCTTGGGCATCGTCATCGCGGCTGCCGAACAACCGCTGCAGAAAACCGGGGCGGGTTTCTTCACCCGGCTTGCCCAAGGCGGCCAGCGCACGCCCCTGCAAACCGCTCAGCTCACCCAGCAATGGCGGCAGGTCGCGTGACTGGGTAACGCCCCCATCGAGCTTCTTCGCCAGCTTTTTCAGCGGCCGGGCAATATCACCAGGCAGCGGCAGGTTCTGTAATTGGCCCACCAGTGCAGCCAGGGCATCGCCAACCTGGTTCATGCGGTTTTCGCGGCGCTGCTCCGAATCCAGCACCGCCTTCTCCAGGCGCGGAATCAGCCCGGCAAGGCCAGCATCCATGTTGTCGCTGCGAATGACCTCGCGCATCTCTTTCATGCACGCGTCGACCACCTTGTCACTGCCTTCGGCAGCCAGGGTACTGCGCACCAGGCCACGGCGCAGCAAGTCGAGACGGGCGTCCCAACGACGTTCGAGCTTTTCTTGCTGCTCGATGGCTTTGAGGTATTTTTCTTTCCAGCGCTCGGCTTCTTCGGTCATGCCTGGATCCGCGACGGGTGATACATCTGGGGCTGTCTGATTACACGCTGTCGGCGCGCACGCCCAACACTTGAGGGCGTGCGACGCCTTGGCTGATTCAGCTCAAGGCCGGCAGCGTATCCACAGTCAATGCATCAGGCAATCGGATCTCTACCGCCACCGGAAGGTGGTCGGAAATAGGCTGGGCCAACACCTCGACACGCTCCAGTGTAAGGCTGGAACTGAGCAGAATGTGGTCCAGGCACCGCTGGGGTCGCCAACTGGGGAAGGTAGCTTCGACCTGCGGGGCCACCAGGCCAAGGTCACGCAGGGGTGAGTGCTCGAGCAGGTCGGTGGCGTGGGTGTTCATGTCGCCCATCAGCACCTGGTGGCGGTAGCCGCCAATCAGCTCGCGGATATAGCCCAATTGCAGGGCGCGGGTCTTGGCGCCGAGGGCCAGGTGCATCATCACCACGATCAGCGCATCCTCGCCTTCACCGAACCGCACCAGGATTGCCCCGCGACCGGCGGGGCCCGGCAACGGGTGGTCTTCGAGCAATTGCGGCTTCAGGCGGCTGAGCACGCCGTTGCTGTGCTGGGCAAAACGCCCAAGGTTGCGGTTGAGCTGTTGGTACCAGTAGGGGAAGGCACCCAGCTGCGCCAGATGCTCGACCTGGTTCACGAACCCGGAACGCAGGCTGCCACCATCGGCCTCCTGCAGGGCCACCAGGTCGAAGTCGCTCAACAGCTTGCCGATCTTCTGCAAGTTGCCGGCGCGCCCGTTATGCGGCAGCAGGTGCTGCCAGCTACGGGTCAGGTAATGCCGATAACGCTCGGTGCTGATGCCGACCTGAATGTTGAAGCTGAGCAGCCGCAGGCGACCATCGTCCGGCAGGCCGGGTGCCTGCAGGTGATGCTCGTTGACCTGCGGCTGGTGCAGGCCAATGCCACGCGTAGCTCTGAAGCGGGGCATGGGATACGCCGCTTACTTAGCGGCGCGCTCCTTGGCGATCAGTTGGTCGGCGACATTCAGCACGCCTTCGGGCCCACCTGCGGTACCCAGGTCGAAGCGGTACTTGCCGTCGACGACCATGCTCGGTACGCCAGTGATTTCGTACTTCTTAGCCAGTTCCTTGGCCTGGTTGATCTGGCCCTTGATGGCAAACGAGTTGAAGGTGGCGAGGAACTTGTCCTTGTCCACGCCCTGTGTGGCGAGGAAGTCGGCCATTTCTTGCGGGTCAGTCAGGCGCTTGCGCTGGTTCTGGATAGCATCGAACACCGCCGCGTGCACCTTCTGCTCAACGCCCATGGCTTCGAGGGTCAGGAACATCTGGCCGTGGGCATCCCATGGGCCACCGAACATGGCCGGTACGCGCTTGAAGTTGACATCCTTGGGCAGTTTTTCGACCCAAGGGTTGAGCGTCGGCTCGAAATGGTAGCAGTGAGGGCAGCCGTACCAGAACAGCTCAACCACTTCGATCTTGCCAGGCACGGAAACCGGAACAGGGTTGCTCAGCTCGATATATTCCTTGCCGGCAGTGGCAGGCTCTGCGGCCTGCACCGCTGTCATACCGAATGCGCTGGCGGCGACCAGCGCAGCGCTGAGAATCAGTTTACGCATGCTTTACTCCTGAGCAATCATGGGTCGCCACTACGCGACCTGCCTTGAGACAGGCCGGGAAGGGCTTGAGTTCTGTAGTGTACCGGCTACGCACTGAAAAAAGGGTAGCCCAGCCACCCTTTCATCATTAGCCTGCAACATTAACTGAAAGTTAATGCCAGGCCCCTGAAGGCATGTGCAGCACCTGCAGGACCGCGCCGCCAGTCAGTGCAGGCCCTGGATATAGCTGGCCAATGCCTCGATATCGTGGTTGCTCAGCTTGCCGGCAATGGTGCGCATGGTCATGGCATCGCCGTCGTTGGTGCGGTTGCCTTCACGGAAGTCGGTCAACTGCTTGGTCACATACTGGGCATGCTGCCCACTCAAGTGCGGGAAACCGGCCAGGGCGATACCCGCGCCATTGGGCGAGTGGCAGCCGGTGCAGGCGGGCATGCCTTTTTCCAGGTCGCCGCCATTGAACAGCGCGCGACCGCGCTCGACCAGTTTGGGGTCGGCAGCCCCCACGCTGCCTTTCTGGCTGGCGAAGTAGGCGGCGATATCGGCCAGGTCCTGGTCATTGAAAGCAGCCAGCATGCCGGTCATTTCCAGCACGGTACGTTTGCCCGACTTGATGTCGTGCAGTTGTTTTTCCAGGTAGCGCTGGCCCTGGCCAGCCAGTTTCGGGAAGTTGGGTGCCAGGCTGTTGCCGTCGGGGTTGTGGCAGGCGCCACAGACGGCCGTCTTGGCCTGGCCGGCAGCGGCATCGCCTTTGATAGGTTGCGCAGCAGTGGCCGCACCTGCGACACCCAGGGTCAACAGCAGACTCACGACTAGTTTGTTCATCAGCTAATCCAACACGGCTAAGGGTGAAATGTTATGTATCGGGACTGCCACTCATCCAAAGGATGACCAAACGGTAGTCCTCGGCACTGCAGTCCATGCACAATCCACGCGGCGGCATAGCCTTGAAACCCTGGGTCACATGCCGGACGAGTACATCCATACCTTGCGCCAGCCTTGGCTCCCAGGCTGCCCGGTCACCCTGCCTGGGTGCCTGGGGCAATTGCCCGGTGTGGCAAGCCGCACACGTGCGGTTGTACAACACCTCGGCATCCTGTGTAGCCTGTGCGCTGAAATACGGCAGGAACATACCGACAGCTAGCAGCCATTTCGCCAGGCGAAACGACCTGACAGGGTTGGGGGACGCGCTGCGTTCTGATGCGCAAGCTATAGTTCGGCACCCCATGCCCGTTCCCCTTCGCTGGGAGAATGGGCACACAAAAACTGGGGCATTATATACTTCTGTCAGCCAAACGGAAACGACACCGCTTGCCGGCCTAGGCTTTGGCAACACCCACATCGGATATCCCATGCAAGTCAAGAACCCCATCCTCGGCCTCTGCCAGAAAGCCAAATTCGCCCTCAGCGCAGCCAAGGTCGAACAATGCCCGGACGATCAGGGCTACGAGGTGGCCTTTGCGGGCCGTTCCAACGCCGGCAAATCCAGCGCCCTCAACACCCTGACTCACGCCAGCCTGGCGCGCACCTCGAAAACCCCCGGGCGCACCCAGCTGTTGAATTTCTTCAGTCTGGACGATGAACGGCGTTTGGTCGACCTGCCAGGTTACGGTTATGCCAAGGTGCCGATTCCGCTCAAGCAGCACTGGCAGAAGCACCTGGAAGCTTATCTGGGCAGCCGTGAGTGCCTGCGCGGCATCATCCTGATGATGGACGTGCGCCACCCCATGACCGATTTCGACAAGATGATGCTCGACTGGGCCAAGGCCAGCGGCATGCCGATGCACATCCTGCTGACCAAGGCCGACAAGCTGACCCACGGCGCGGGCAAGAACACCTTGTTGAAGGTGCAATCGGAAATTCGCAAGGGCTGGGGCGACGGTGTCACCATCCAGCTGTTCTCGGCGCCCAAGCGCCTGGGCGTGGAAGAGGCCTATCGGGTGCTGGCGGGCTGGATGGAGCTGGAAGACAAGCCAGTGGCCTGAGGCCTGCAGCGCGGAGCATGGCCTGGGCTTCGCCCAGGTTCAGGCCAAATTGCGGGCAAAAAAAACCCCGGACTTCGTATGGGGAGGGGGAAGTTCGGGGTCCAAGTCCGGACCGCTAGGGCGGGGTCCAGATATCTGCCAACACTTAACACAACATAGGAGCATCGAAAGGCTTCACCAGCCATTCAGTTACTCTGAGTTCCGCTTCACTGGTTTAGTTCCGAAGCCCTGAAAACTATTTGCGATAGTTTCATGAAAGCCCAGCCCCGCGCGCGCCAGCGCTGCCAGGATCCGCGTCACCACGTCGCAGATCCTACACAGCTTTTCCGGCTCAATCAGTGAGCTTCGTCCCAGTTCGCACCAATTCCTGCTTCTACCAGCAGCGGCACATCCAGCTGCGCCGCCTTGCTCATGTGCTGGCGAATTTCATCTTTGACCTGTTCAACCAGGTCCTCGCGCACCTCAAGCACCAGTTCGTCGTGAACCTGCAGGATCACCCGCGCGTCCAGGCCGCTCTCGCTCAGCCAGTTATCCACGTTGACCATGGCGCGCTTGATGATGTCGGCGGCGGTACCCTGCATGGGCGCATTGATGGCGGTACGCTCTGCCCCTTTGCGCAGGGCCGGGTTCTTGGCGTTGATGTCTGGCAGGTAGAGGCGGCGGCCAAACAGGGTTTCGACGAAACCTTGCTCGGCAGCCTGGGTACGGGTGCGCTCCATGTAGGCCAGCACCCCGGGGTAGCGGGCGAAGTAGCGGTCGATATAGTCCTGCGACTGCTTGCGGTCGACGCCGATCTGCTTGGCCAGACCAAATGCGCTCATGCCGTAGATCAGGCCGAAGTTGATGGCCTTGGCTTTGCGACGCTGATCGACGGTGACGTTTTCCAGGGCTACACCAAAGACCTCCGCCGCCGTGGCACGGTGCACGTCCAGGTCATTGCGGAAGGCGTGCAGCAAGCCTTCGTCCTTGGCCAGGTGGGCCATGATGCGCAACTCGATCTGCGAATAGTCCGCCGCCAGCAGCTTGTAGCCTGGGCTGGCGATGAACGCCTGGCGGATTCGGCGGCCCTCGGCGGTACGGATCGGGATGTTCTGCAGGTTCGGGTCGCTGGACGACAGCCGGCCAGTCGCCGCCACCGCTTGCTGGTAAGAGGTGTGAATACGCCCGGTACGCGGGTTGATCTGCCCCGGCAGCTTGTCGGTGTAAGTGCTCTTGAGCTTGCTCAGGCTGCGGTACTGCATCAGTACTTCAGGCAGTGGGTAACCCAGCTCCGCCAGCTCGTCGAGCACCGCTTCGGCGGTAGACGGCTGGCCTTTGGCGGTCTTGCTCAGCACCGGCATGCCCAGCTTGTCGTACAGGATCGCCCCCAGTTGCTTGGGCGAGCCCAGGTTGAACTCCTCGCCCGCCAGCTCGTAGGCGCGCCGTTCCAGCTCGGCCATTTTCTCACCCAGCTCACCGCTCTGGACGTGCAGCAGGGCTGCATCGACCAGTGCGCCCTGGCGTTCGATCTTGGCCAGTACCGGCACCAGCGGCATCTCGATGTCCATCAGCACCGGCTGCAGGCTTGGGGTCTGGGCCAGGCGGGCCTGCAACGCATGGTGCAGGCGCAGGGTGATGTCAGCGTCTTCGGCAGCGTAGGGGCCCGCCTTGTCCAGGTCGATCTGGTTGAACGTAAGCTGCTTGGCGCCCTTGCCGGCGATGTCCTCGAAGGCGATGGTAGTGTGGTCGAGGTACTTTTGCGCCAGGCTGTCCATGTCATGCCGGGTGGCCGTGGAGTTCAGCACGTAGGACTCGAGCATGGTGTCATAGGCAACACCGCGCATGGCGATGGCGGGCGAACCGTTGGCGAGGATGTTGATATCGTATTTGGCATTCTGCCCGACCTTGGCCTTGGTCGGGTCTTCCAGCAGGGGCTTCAAGGCCAGCAGCACGGCGTCGCGGTCCAGCTGGGCCGGCGCGCCCTCATAGTCGTGGGCCAGCGGAACGTAGGCCGCTTCATGGGGCGCCACCGCGAACGACAGGCCGACCAATTGGGCCTTCTGGGCGTCCAGGCCGGTGGTTTCGGTGTCGAACGCGAACAGCGGCGCCTGGCGCAGCTTCTCCAGCCAGGCCTCGAAGCGTGTTTGGTCGAGGATGGTTTCGTACTTCGGCTCGACCTTGGCCACCGGCTCCGCGACCGGCGCAACGTCATCACCCACCCTGGCAGCCTCCCGCTGCACGTCGGCAACCCAGCTCTTGAACTCCATCTCGGTGTACAGCGCCAGCAGCGCATCGCGGTCAGGCTCGCCGCATACCAGCGCCTCGACCTCGACGTCCAGCGGCACGTCGACCTTGATGGTAGCCAGCTCATACGACAGGAACGCCGCGTCGCGGTGCTCTTCCAGCTTGGCCGGCAGGGTCTTGGCACCGCGAATGGCCAGTGCCGGCACCTTGTCGAGGTTGGCGTACAGGTCGCTGAGGCCGCCACCAATACCGGTCAACAGGCCCACGGCGGTTTTCTCGCCCACACCGGGCACACCGGGGATGTTGTCGACCTTGTCGCCCATCAGGGCCAGGAAGTCGATGATGTGCTCCGGGCCGACGCCAAACTTCTCATGCACGCCCGCCACGTCCAGCACGCTACCGGTCATGGTGTTGACCAAGGTAATGTGGCCATCCACCAGCTGCGCCATGTCCTTGTCACCGGTCGAAATGATGACCGGGCGGCCCAAGGCGGCGCTGCTGCGCGCCAGGGTGCCGATCACGTCGTCGGCCTCGACCCCTTCCACGCACAGCAGCGGGTAGCCAAGGGCCTTGACGCTGGCGTGCAGCGGCTCGATCTGCACCCGCAGGTCGTCGGGCATGCTCGGCCGGTTGGCCTTGTATTCGGCGAACATGGCGTCACGGAACGTGCCACCCTTGGCGTCGAACACCACGGCAAAGAGGCTGTCGGGGTATTGCTTGCGCAGGCTCTTGAGCATGTTCAGCACACCCTTCACCGCACCGGTCGGCATGCCCTTGGACGTGGTCAGCGGCGGCAGCGCGTGAAAGGCGCGGTACAGGTAGGAGGAACCGTCCACCAGGACGAGGGGCGCTTGGCTCATGAGCAGAATCAACCTTTTCGACGGGTCCGGCGCTAGAATAGCCAGAATCATTGACGACAAAGGGACTAGGTTATCATGCGTACACTCAATCGCCTGTTACTGCTCGGCCTGTTGGCAACCACGCCGGTCGTCACCCTGGCGGCGGAAGACGCCCCCTCGGCCGATCCCGAGGTGACCATTCGCACGGAAGGCGACAAGACCATCCAGGAATACCGTCAGAACGGCTTCCTGTATGCGATCAAGATCACACCGAAAAACGGCAAGCCTTATTTCCTGGTACGCGCCGATGGCACCGATGCCAACTTCATTCGATCCGACCAGCCGGACATGCTGATTCCGTCCTGGAAGATCTTCGAGTGGTAATCTGACGCGCACCGTTCACATCAACCCGGCACTTCCCGGCGGAAGTGCCCGTATGGGCAATTTTTCATCATGTCAGTCTTCACCCCCGTGACCCGGCCTGAGCTGGAAACCTTTCTGGCACCGTACGCGCTGGGCCGCCTGCTCGACTTCCAGGGCATAGCCGCCGGCACCGAGAACAGCAATTTCTTCGTCAGCCTCGAACAGGGGGAGTTCGTGCTGACGTTGATCGAACGCGGGCCCAGCGAGGACATGCCGTTCTTCATCGAGCTGCTCGACACCCTGCACGCAGCCGACATGCCGGTGCCCTATGCCGTTCGTGACCGCGACGGCAACGGCCTGCGCGAGCTGTGCGGCAAGCCGGCGCTGCTGCAGCCAAGGCTCTCAGGCAAGCACATCAAGGCGCCCAACGCGCAGCACTGCGCCCAGGTGGGTGAGCTGCTGGCGCATATACACCTGGCCACCCGCGGCCGCATCATCGAGCGCCGCACCGACCGTGGCCTGGACTGGATGCTGGCTTCAGGCGCCGAGCTGCTGCCACGCCTGACTGCCGAGCAAGCCGCGCTGCTGCAACCGGCCCTGAACGAAATCAACGCGCACAAGGCGCAGATCCTGGCGCTGCCGCGGGCCAACCTGCATGCCGACCTGTTCCGCGACAACGTGATGTTCGAAGGCACCCACCTGACTGGCGTGATCGACTTCTACAACGCCTGCTCCGGGCCGATGCTGTATGACATCGCCATCACCGTGAACGATTGGTGCCTGGATGAGCAGGGCGCAATCGACATGCCGCGTGCCCAGGCGCTGCTGGCGGCCTATGCCGCACTGCGGCCGTTCACCGCTGCCGAGGCCGAGCTGTGGCCTGAGATGTTGCGGGTAGGCTGCGTGCGCTTCTGGCTGTCGCGGCTGATTGCGGCAGAATCGTTTGCCGGGATGGATGTGATGATCCATGACCCGAGCGAGTTCGAAGTGCGTTTGGCACAGCGCCAGCAGGTGGCTTTGCACCTGCCATTTGCCCTCTAGCCCTGTTCAGCCTCTTCGCGGGCACCTGTGGGAGCGGGCGTGCCCGCGAAGAGGCCGGACCAGGCTTACAACTGCTCCAGGCACCCAGCCAAGTCGCCACCCAGCTTCTCCAGCAAGCGCTCATAGCCCTTGCCATCCACCGGGTCAGTACCACCCAGTGCATCCAGCTCGGCCAGACGCACCGGCAGCCCAGCAGTCAGGGTCTCGGCCAGACGCGGGCGCAGTGGCGGCTCGCTGAACACGCAGGTCTTGCCCACTTCCTGCAGGCGCTTGCGCATGGCGGCCACATGCTGAGCCCCCGGCTGCACCTCGGACGCCACGCTGAACACGCCAGTGTGCTTCAGGCCATATTCCGCCTCGAAGTAGTCGAACGCCTCGTGGAACACGAAGTACGGCTTGCCAGCGATACCCGCCACCCGCGCTTTGATTCGCTCATCCAGCGCATCCATACGGTCTGAAAAGACCTTCAGGTTGTGCTGGTAGCGCGCCGCGTTGGCGGGATCGGCCTGGGCCAGGTCCGCAGCCATTTTCCCCGCGATTACCCGCGCGTTGACCGACGATAGCCACAGGTGCGCATCCAGGCTACCTGGGCGGTGGTCATGGTCATGCTCATCGTGGTCCGCTTCCTCATGGGAATGGCTGTCTTCGCCAAAGTGGCGCAGCTTCATGCCTGGCAGCGACTGCACGGCCACGGTTGCCTTGCTGCGACTGCCCAATACGCGTGGCAGGAAGCTCTCCATGTCCGGGCCGATCCAGTACAGCAGGTCGGCATCGCCCACCCGCCGTACGTCGGATGGGCGCAGGGCATAGTGGTGCGGCGAAGCACCTGGCGGCAGCAATACCTCAGGGTTGCCAACACCCTCCTGCACGGCAGCGGCAATCTGCTGCAGCGGCTTGATGCTGGTCAGCACACGGACATCGGCCTGGGCCGAACAGGCGATGAATGCGACAAAAAGGACTAGAAATCGGGACACGGTGAATACTCGAGTCGTGAGAAACGGGTAACATAATAACGTCTCCATACAGAATCGTCGCTGCCCATGTCCTTCACGCCGCTGGCCAACCGTCCCCATGATCACTCCCATTGCGTGCATAGCGCACTGGCTGAAGCTGATGCCTTGTGCACCCGCCAGGGCCTGCGCCTGACCGCGCTGCGCCGCCGGGTGCTGGAGCTGGTATGGCAAAGCCACAAGCCGCTGGGTGCCTACGATATCCTTGCCGTGCTCAGCGAGCAGGACGGCCGCCGCGCTGCACCGCCCACGGTGTACCGCGCACTGGACTTCCTGCTGGAAAACGGCCTGGTGCACCGCATTGCCTCGCTCAACGCGTTCATCGGCTGCAGCCACCCCGAGCACGTGCACCAGGGCCAGTTCCTGATCTGCCGTGCATGCCACGTCGCCATCGAGCTGGAGCAACACAGCATCAGCGAGGCCATCATCGACAGCGCCAAGGGCGTGGGCTTCACGGTCGAGACCCAAACCGTGGAAGTGGTCGGCCTGTGCGGCAATTGCCGGAGCGCGGCATGAGCGATGCCCTGATCCGCCTGGAACAGGTGGGCGTCAGCTATGGCGGCGAGGCGGTGCTCGACAGCATCGACCTGTCGGTGGCGCCGCGCCAGATCGTCACCCTGATAGGCCCCAATGGCGCGGGCAAGACCACCTTGGTGCGCGCCGTGCTCGGGCTGCTCAAGCCGCACCGCGGCACGGTATGGCGCAAGCCCAGGCTGCGTATCGGCTACATGCCGCAAAAAATCCAGGTCGATGCCACCCTGCCGCTTTCCGTGCTGCGTTTCCTGCGCCTGGTGCCGGGGGTAGACCGGGCAGCAGCCGTATCGGCCCTGCAGGAAGTGGGCGCCGAACAGGTTATCGACAGCCCGATCCAGACCATCTCCGGTGGCGAGATGCAGCGTGTCCTGCTGGCGCGTGCCTTGTTGCGTGCGCCGCAGTTGCTGGTACTCGACGAGCCGGTGCAAGGGGTGGATGTGGTCGGCCAGACCGAGCTGTACAACCTCATCACCCGGCTGCGCGACCGCCATGGTTGCGGCGTGTTGATGGTGTCGCACGACCTGCACCTGGTCATGAGCGCCACCGATCAGGTGGTGTGCCTGAACCGCCATGTCTGCTGCTCGGGTCACCCGGAACAGGTCAGCAACGACCCAGCCTTTGTCGAACTGTTCGGGCAGAACGCACCTAGCCTGGCTGTTTATCATCACCATCACGACCACAGCCACGACCTGCATGGCTCGGTGGTCGCTCCCGGCCCCCACGTTCACGGAGAGCACTGCAAGCATGGCTGATTTTCTTCTTTACGCCTTGCTTGCAGGCCTGTCCCTGGCCGTTGTCGCGGGCCCGCTCGGCTCTTTCGTGGTATGGCGGCGCATGGCGTATTTCGGCGACACCCTGTCCCATGCCGCATTGCTGGGCGTGGCCATGGGTTTCGCCCTGGATGTAAGCCCGGCCCTGGCCGTCACCGTTGGCTGCCTGTTGCTGGCGGTGCTGCTGGTGACCTTGCAGCAACGCCAGCCGCTGGCCTCCGACACCCTGCTGGGCATCCTCGCCCCCAGCACCTTGTCACTGGGCCTGGTGGTGCTCAGCTTCATGCACGATGTGCGTATCGACCTGATGGCCTACCTGTTCGGCGACCTGCTGGCCATCAGCACCACCGACCTGGCCTGGATCCTCGGCGGCAGTGCGCTGGTGCTGCTGTTGCTGGGCGTGCTCTGGCGGCCGCTGTTGGCGGTTACCGTGCATGAGGAACTGGCCATGGTCGAAGGCCTCCCCGTAGCCGGCCTGCGCCTGGCGCTGATGCTGCTGATTGCGGTGGTGATCGCCGTGGCCATGAAGATCGTCGGCGTGCTGCTGATCACCTCGCTGTTGATCATCCCCGCTGCTGCGGCGCAGCGCCACGCCCGCTCGCCCGAGCAGATGGCGCTGGGTGCCAGCCTGCTGGGCATCACCGCGGTCTGCGGTGGCCTGGCCATGTCCTGGTTCAAGGACACCCCCGCCGGGCCGTCGATCGTGGTCTGTGCAGCGGTGCTATTCTTGCTGAGCCTGGCCCTGCCAAAGCGCTGATTACAAGGCGTGCTCAGGCACGCCTTGCAACCTTTTCCCGGGTAAAGGGTCTGTAAGACCTGTTTTCGAGCGTGCGCACCTGGGTGTAGACTTGCTCGCTTTTTGCGCAAATAGAGAATCGCAGGAATGAAGCCGTTCGCCTCCCGTTATCTGCTTGTTGCCGCGTTTTCACTGTTCCTGGCTGCCTGTTCCAGTGCGCCGGTGGAACAGGCCACCGCACCTGCCCAAGCCGATGCCTGGCAGCAGTTGCAACAAAACATCGCCAGCAACGAGCTGGCCACCGCCGAAGACCAGCTGGCTGCCCTGCAGGCCCAGGCGCCCGACGACGCACGCCTGGAGCAATACCAGCGCCAACTGGCCGAAGCCTACCTGCAGCGTAGCCAGATCGTGCTGCAAAAAGGTGACGTGAATGCCGCTGCAACGGCCTTGGCTCGTGCCCGAGCGCTGATGCCGCAAGCCCCTGCGGTGACCGGGGGCGACGCCGTGAGCCAGGCGCGCAAGGCCGAGCTGGCCAAAGCCGAAGCGGCGCTGAAGGCCGCCGAGGCCAAGCCCAAGGCGCTGATCATCGACCCGACCGCACCCAGCACCGTGGTGGCCCTGAAAACCACCGACAGCCGCGCCATGCGCCGCCAACTGGATGACATTGCGGCAGACGTGGTGAGCTATGACTGTGAAGTGGTGTTCCAGGTGCCGCGCACCCACGACGCGCCCTGGCTGAAAACCTTGCTGGAGAAGCGCGTGCGCAAGATCGACAGCGGGTTTGAGCTGAAGCAGAAGCATGAAATTCAGCGCTCGCTGCCGGCGCAGGTGGTTCTGGTGCCGCATCAGCGCTGAAAACGCTGGGGTGCTGGGGCTGCTTTGCAGCCCTTCGCGGGCACGCCCGCTCCCACAGGGGATCGCGCATTTCTTGAGTTCAGCGCCAAACGTGGGAGCGGGCGTGCCCGCGAAGGGCCGCAAAGCGGCCCCAAATTACTTAATGGGCTGGTATCAGGCCGGCACAGCCTCAGCAGCAGCCTCCCGCTCCCAAACCCGATGCCCCTCTACCGCCTTGACGAAGGCATCCATCACTTTCTGGTCATCCCCCACCAGCAGGCCCTTGTCCTCCTTGAGCCCCAGGCCGCTGACCAGGTCTTTGGTCAGCACCATCGCCTTGAGGTGCTTATAGCCTTCCAGCAGGAAGTGCTTGGCCAGGCCGCTGGCCGCCAGCGCATCGGTTGAGGCCTTGCCCGCCGGTACCACAACCCCGTCGAACATGACCGACGGCATTCCTTCCATCGAGGCATCCACCGGTAGCTGTTTGCCGTCGGCCGCCTTCACCGGCGCCGACGTCGGCCCCAGCAGCATGGGCCGTGCACTGTGGGCCTCCAGCGCTTTCACCAGTTTGTCGACACTGGCCGCGTCCACGCCGTCGGCCACCAGAACTGCAATCTTGCGGCCTTTGATGCCTACCGAACCAGGGTGGTTCATTTGGCTCAACGCCTTGGACTGCGCCAGCTTGCCGCCTTTCACCTGGACCGTACCCTGCTTGGGTGCGGGCAGCCCCAGATTAGCCGCGACAGCCGCCGCCAGTTTCAGGTCGATATTGGCAAGAATCTCATTCACTTCCCGCTGGCGAATGCTTTCACGCTCCACCTTGCCCAGCTCGAAGCTGTAGGCCTTGATGATGTGCTGTTGCTCGGTAGGGCTCATGCTCTGGAAGAACAGCCGCGCCTGGGAGAAGTGGTCGCCAAACGAATCGCTGCGCTGGCGGATCTTGTGCGCATCGATGCGCTCCTGGTAGCTCTCGAAGCCGCCATCCTGCGCGGCAGGTGGGGTTTCCTTCGGCCAGCCGCCATCGATGGAGTTGGGCTCATACGAAGCACGGCCCTTGTCGATGGTCATGCGGTGCATGGCGTCGCGCTGGCCACTGTGATTGGGCGCCACCGGCCGGTTGATCGGGATTTCATGGAAATTCGGCCCACCCAGGCGGCTGATCTGCGTATCGGTGTACGAGAACAGCCGGCCCTGCAGCAGCGGATCGTTGGTGAAGTCGATACCGGGCACGATATGCCCAGGGCAGAACGCCACCTGCTCGGTTTCGGCGAAGAAGTTGTCCGGGTTGCGGTTGAGCACCATCTTGCCCAGCAGCGTCACGGGCACCAACTCCTCAGGGATGAGCTTGGTAGGGTCGAGCAGGTCGAAGTCGAACTTGTGCTCGTCTGCCTCGGGCACGATCTGCACGCCCAATTCCCACTCTGGGTAGTCACCGGTCTCGATGGCTTCCCACAGGTCGCGGCGGTGGTAGTCGGTGTCTTTGCCGGCCAGTTTCTGCGCTTCGTCCCACAGCACCGAATGCACGCCCTGGCGCGGCTTCCAGTGGAACTTGACGAAGCTGGCCACGCCTTCGGCGTTGATCAGGCGGAAGGTGTGTACACCAAAGCCTTCCATCATGCGCAGGCTACGGGGAATGGCGCGGTCGGACATCGCCCAGATCACCATGTGCGCCGATTCGGGCACCAGCGAAACGAAATCCCAGAACGTGTCATGGGCCGAGCCACCGGTCGGCATTTCGTTGTGCGGCTCAGGCTTCACGGCATGCACGAAATCCGGGAACTTGATCGCGTCCTGGATGAAGAAAACCGGCATGTTGTTGCCAACCAGGTCGAAATTGCCTTCATCGGTGTAGAACTTCACGGCAAAGCCGCGCACATCACGCACCGTGTCACCCGAGCCGCGTGGCCCCTGTACAGTGGAAAAGCGCACGAACACCGGGGTGATCTTTTCCGGGTCTTGCAGGAAACCCGCCTTGGTCAGTTCGGCATGGCAGCCATAGCTCTGAAAATACCCGTGCGCCCCGGTACCACGGGCGTGCACGATACGCTCCGGGATACGCTCATGGTCGAAATGGGTGATCTTCTCGCGCATGATGAAGTCTTCAAGCAGCGAAGGCCCGCGCGCACCCGCCTTCAGGCTGTTCTGGTTATCGGCGATCTTCACCCCTTGGTTGGTGCGCAACGCCTGGCCGGTAGCATCGCTACGGAACGGCTCCAGGCTCTGCAGCTTGGCATTGGTGTTGGCCCGGTCGGGGGTCTGGGTGCCGGCGGCCTCACTGTGCTTGGGCGCGTCCGTTTTCTTGCTGGGCATGGGTCGGCTCTCCTCGTCAGTCTTCAGGCATGCCCGTTCGGGCTTGTTCTGGTAGTGACTGGAGGGGAGCGGCGAGCGTTCAATCAGGTTTACCGATTGTCGCCATATACCCGAAGGATTGGTGCCTGACGAAATAAATGCTAAGAACAGCCAGGGGAAAAGGCTAAAATGCGCCACCCCAGCTAACCGCTGACCCAAATTCCATGCGCCCCACAAGGTTCGCTACGTGATCGAGTTCCAACAGGTACACAAGACCTACCGCGTTGCCGGTAGGGAAATCCCCGCATTGAATCCGACCAGCCTGACCATCGAAGATGGCCAGGTGTTCGGCCTTATCGGCCACTCCGGCGCCGGCAAGAGCACCATGCTGCGTTTGATCAACCGCCTTGAAGAGCCTTCCGGCGGCAAGATCATCGTCGATGGCGAAGACGTTACCGCGTTCAACGCCAGCCAGCTGCGCGGCTTCCGCCAGCAGGTCGGGATGATTTTCCAGCACTTCAACCTGCTGGCTTCCAAAACCGTCGCCGACAACGTGGCACTGCCACTGACCCTGGCCGGCGAGCTGTCGCGCAGCGAAATCGACAAGCGCGTCACCGAACTGCTGGCCCGCGTCGGGCTCTCGGACCACGCCAAAAAGTACCCGGCGCAGTTGTCGGGTGGCCAGAAGCAGCGCGTCGGTATCGCCCGCGCCCTGTCTACCAACCCCAAGATCCTGCTGTGCGACGAGGCCACCAGCGCCCTCGACCCGCAAACCACGGCTTCGGTCCTGCAATTGCTCGCCGAAATCAACCGTGAGCTGAAGCTGACCATCGTGCTGATCACCCACGAAATGGACGTGATCCGCCGGGTCTGCGACCGCGTGGCGGTGATGGATGCAGGGCAGATCGTCGAGCAGGGCTCGGTGGCCGAGGTATTCCTGCACCCGCAGCACGCCACCACCAAGCGCTTCGTCCAGGAAGACGAGCAGGTCGACGAAGGCGAGCAACGCGACGATTTCGCCCACGTCCCGGGCCGCATCGTGCGCCTGACCTTCCAGGGCGATGCCACCTACGCACCGCTGCTGGGCACCGTGGCCCGTGAAACCGGTGTGGACTACAGCATCCTTGCCGGGCGTATCGACCGCATCAAGGATATCCCCTATGGCCAGCTCACCCTCGCCCTGATCGGCGGTGACATGGAAGCGGCGTTCGCCCACTTCAAGGCAGCTGACGTACATATGGAGGTACTGCGTTGATGGACGCCCTGAATTTCTTTGCCAACGTCGACTGGGCCGAAATCTGGCTGGCCACCGTCGATACCATGATCATGCTGTTCGGCTCGCTGTTCTTCACCGTGCTGCTCGGCTTGCCCTTGGGCGTGCTGCTGTTCCTCTGCGGCCCGAAGCAGATGTTCGAACAGAAGGGCGTGTATGCGCTGCTGTCGCTGGTGGTGAACATTCTGCGCTCGCTGCCGTTCATCATCCTGCTGATCGTGATGATCCCGATCACGGTGCTGATCACCGGCACCTCGCTGGGTGTCGCCGGCGCCATTCCGCCGTTGGTGGTGGGTGCTACGCCGTTCTTCGCACGGCTGGTGGAAACTGCCCTGCGGGAAGTGGACCGAGGCATCATCGAGGCGACCCAGTCGATGGGCGCCACCACCCGCCAGATCATCACCAGCGCGCTGCTGCCTGAGGCCCGTCCGGGTATCTTCGCGGCCATCACCGTCACCGCCATCACCCTGGTTTCGTACACCGCCATGGCCGGTGTGGTCGGTGCCGGCGGCCTCGGCGACCTGGCGATCCGCTTCGGTTACCAGCGTTTCCAGACCGACGTGATGGTGGTCACCGTGGTACTGCTGCTGGTACTGGTGCAAGTGCTGCAAAGCGTGGGCGACAAACTGGTTGTACATTTTTCCCGTAAGTAACCCCAATGGGGTCGGCCTGGCCGACCCGTTCGGGGGCCGTCGCGGCCCTCACAAGGAGTGATCAATGAAGAAGCTGCTTGCTGTTGTCGCCGCTGTCGCGGCCTTCTCGGCCAATGCTGCCGAAACCCTGACCGTCGCCGCTACCCCGGTGCCACACGCCGAAATCCTCAACTTCGTAAAACCGGCGCTGGCCAAAGAGGGCGTGGAACTGAAGGTCAAGGAGTTCACCGACTACATTCAGCCGAACGTGCAGGTGGCGGAAAAGCGCCTGGACGCCAACTTCTTCCAGCACCAGCCGTACCTGGATGAATTCAACAAGGCCAAGGGCACCGACCTGGTGAGCGTGGAAGGCGTGCACATCGAGCCACTGGGCGTGTACTCGACCAAGATCAAGAAACTGGACGAACTGCCTTCCGGGGCTACCGTGGTCATCCCGAATGATGCCACCAACGGCGGCCGCGCCCTGTTGCTGCTGGACAAGGCCGGCGTGATCAAGCTCAAGGACAACAAGAACATCCTGTCGACCGTGAAGGACGTTGCCGAGAACCCGAAGAACATCAAGTTCCGTGAACTGGAAGCCGCCACCATCCCGCGCGTGCTGACCCAGGTGGACGCGGCGCTGATCAACACCAACTACGCGCTGGAAGCCAAGTTGAACCCCGAGAAAGATGCCCTGGCCATCGAAGGCAGCGATTCGCCCTATGTGAACATCCTGGTTGCCCGCCCGGACAACAAGGACTCGGACGCGATGAAAAAGCTGGCAACGGCGCTGCACTCGCCTGAGGTGAAGCAGTTCATTACCGAGAAGTACAAAGGCGCTGTGGTTCCGGCGTTTTAAGCCTCGCAATCGCACTGGATGCTTCGCGGGCGTGCCCGCGAAGCTTTCAATACCCCATCAATCCCGTTTGACCAACCCAGGCAACTGCGCCACCAGCTTCTGGTTGTTGAACGGCGCGCGAATGAACCCACGCTGACGCCCGTCCGGCCCGACCACCGCCAGGTTGCCGCTGTGGTCCACGGTGTAGCCCGGCTTGCTGGTATCTGCCGGAATGAATGGAATGCTCAGGGCATTGGCCAGCTTCTGGGTATCTTCGATCGACCCCGCCACCCCAATGAAGTCCTTGTCGAAATAAGCCAGGTACTGCTTCAGCTGGTTCGGCGTGTCGCGGTTCGGGTCGACGCTCACCAACACCACCTGCAACCGGTCGACAGCATCCTTGGGCAGCTCGCTCTTCACCTGGCGCAATTGGGCCAGGGTGGTCGGGCAGATGTCCGGGCAGTAGGTGTAGCCAAAGAACAGCAGCGACCACTTGCCTTTCAGTTCATCCAGCTGCACCGGCTGGCCATCCTGGTTGGTCATGGTTACATCTGCCACGGCGCGGCTTTGCGGCAACAGGATGATACCGGCATCGATCAGCTCGGCAGGGTTTGGCTGGTCGCGACCCTTGAGCACTTTGTTGACGGTAAGGCCCATGATCAGCGCGACCAGGGCAACGAGGACAAAGACGGTTTTCTGGGTTCGGGTCATAGGTTCAGCAACAGGTAGTGGTCGAGAAGCAACGCGATGAACAGCGCGAACAGGTACACGATAGAGTACTTGAAGGTGCCGATCGCTGCGTGCGGCCGGCTGCCACGGTACAACACCCAGGCCCATCGCAGGAAGCGCAGGCCCAGGGCCAGGGCACAGGCCAGGTACAGCGGGCCGCTCATGTGGATGGCATAGGGCAACAGGCTCACCGCCAGCAATATCAGGGTGTACAGCAGGATGTGCAGCTTGGTGTAGCGCTCACCGTGGGTCACCGGCAGCATCGGAATGTCGGCCTTGGCGTATTCCTCCCTGCGGTGGATGGCCAGGGCCCAGAAGTGTGGTGGGGTCCAGGCGAAGATGATCAGCACCAGCAGCAACGGCTCGGCACTGACCTGGCCGCTGACCGCGACCCAGCCCAGAAGGGGTGGGGCAGCGCCGGCCAGGCCGCCAATCACGATATTCTGCGGCGTGGCACGCTTTAGAAAACCGGTGTAGAGCACCGCATAGCCAAGCAGCGAGGCCAGGGTCAGCCAGGCAGTGAGGGCATTGGTGAAAATCAGCAACAGGGCCATGCCCAGCAGCGCCAGCGCCAGGGCAAACAGCAACGCCGGCAAGGGCTCGACACGGCCTTGGGCCAGCGGCCGCTTGCGGGTACGCGCCATCAGCGCATCGATGCGCCGGTCGACCACATGGTTGACCACTGCCGCGCCACCCGCGCACAGGCCGATACCCAGGTTGCCGAACACCAACACACTCCAGCCCACCCCCGCACGGGTGGCAAGGAACATGCCCGCCAACGAGGTGATCAACATCAGCACGACCACCTTGGGCTTGGTCAACTCCAGGTAATCGCGCCAACTGGCCCGTCGGGTGCTCAGAAGCGTCGCCACGACTCGTTCCTCATGTGATGGGAAATGCCAACGCCGGTCACTGGCCGCAAGCGCCAGCCTTGGCCGACACCCACGCGTACCTTGTCGACCACCCGAATGCGGTAGTTCACCAGCACCATGCACAGCAACAGCAAAGCCCCACCGGCGTTGTGCGCAACCGCTATGGCCAGCGGCAGGTGCAGCAGCACATTGCTGATGCCCAGGCCCACCTGCACGGCCAGCGCCAGCAACACCAGGCGCGCCAGGCCGCCAAGGCCACAGCGCTGCAGTTTCCAGCTGAGCATCAGCAGCACGCAGGTGACCACCAGCGCGCCCAGCCGGTGGCTGACATGGATGGCCGTACGCGCATCACTGTCCAGCTGCCCCCCCAGGTAGTTGGGACCAACGTGCTGGGTCAGGTGGAAACCATTGCTGAAGTCCGCCGCCGGCCACCACTGACCATGGCAGGTGGGCAGGTCGATGCAGGCAACCGCTGCGTAGTTGGCACTGACCCAGCCACCCAGGGCGATCTGCCCGATCACCACCAGCAAGGCCAGCGCAGCGACCCGCCGCAGGCTGAGCGGCAATTTGGGCAACGGCGCAAAGGCCCGCGAAAGCCGCAGGGTTAACAGGAACAGCAGGCTCAACGTGGTAAAGCCGCCCAGCAAGTGGGCCGTGACGACCTGCGGCCAAAGCTTCAGGGTGACCGTCCACATGCCGAACGCCGCCTGGGCCAGCACCACACCCAGCAACAGCACAGGCAGGCGATAGGGTTGCCCGTCGCTGTGGTGCCGGCGCACTGCCTGCAAGGCGAGCAAGGCGATGACCACTGCAAGGCTGCCCGCGAAGTAACGATGAACCATTTCGGCCCAACCCTTGGCCGCCTCTACCGGGTGTTCGGGAAAGTGCAGTTCGGCATGGGCCAGCTGCGCTTCGCTTTTGGGTACGCTGATGAAACCGTAGCAACCGGGCCAGTCGGGGCAACCGAGGCCGGCGTGGGTCAGGCGGGTATAGGCACCGAGCAGGACGACCAGCAGTGCCAGCAGGGTGGCGCACACAGCAAGGCGGAATCCGGGTCTGGCCATGGCAAGCTCCTAGCCGATATTGGACAGCTTGAGCAGATGGCGCAGGTCATCCAGCACATGCTTGCCGTTGACCTTGGCGCCGTAGCGCAGCACCAGGTTGCCGTGCGGATCGACGATCCACAGCTGCGGGGCAACCTCGCCGACCTGCTTGAGGTAGCGCGGCGCATCCAGCGGGTAGCGTTGCAATTGCGGGTATTCGCGCCCGAGCAGGGCCTGGTAGTCGGCGCTCAGCGGCTGGGCGGCGGCCAGCGCATGGCTGGCCCGGCTGGCATCACGGCCCAGGCCGACCTGGATCTGCCGGGCCAGGTACACCAGCTGCTGGCATTCCTCGGCACAGGCCTGCGGCGCGCTGACCAGCAACTGCCAGCGCCCGTCCTCGCCGGCCACACCCAGGTCGGCACGGCTCTCACCGTTGCCGATCATGGCGCCGTGGTAACTGCGGCCCTCCGGTACCCAGAAGTTGAGTTTGTACATGCTGGTGGCCAGGACCATCGGGCCCAGCACCACCAGAAGAATCAGCAACAGCTGCAAACGCCCGCGGGCTTTGGGTTTGCTACGTTCAGGCACGTCCAGTGGAGTGGCGGTGGCCATGGCTTTTCTCCTTGTTTTGGCGCCAGCCGAAATAGAGGTAGAGCAGCACCAGGGCGATCGCCAGGGCAAACCACTGCACGGCGTAACCCATGTGTTTTTCCGGCCCCATGGCCACGATGGGCCAGCCCAGGCGGTAGCTTGCCGGGCCAGGTTCCAGGCGCAGTTCGTGGGCGAACCCCTCACGCCCGAGCTGCGCCCACAGTTGTGCCGCGTCGATGGCGGTCAACAGGTGCGGCCACTGGCCGCCGACTGGGTCCGGGTGCAGCTGGAACGTGTTGCCGGGTACCACATACACCGAGGCGTCGAGGGCCAAGGCCTGGGCGGGGGTATCGAAGTGCACCGGTACGCGGCGGTCCGGCCAGGGAAGCCAGCCGCGATTGACCAGCAGCCACAGGCCGCTGGCCTGGTCGTGGAAGGGTTGCAGCAATTCGACACCGGCCTGACCGTCGCGCATGCGGTTGTCCAGCAGCACGCTGTGCTCGGCGTCGAAGCGGCCGTACAGGTGCACGCGGCGCATGGCGTTGTCTTCGTTGCCATTCAACTGGCTGGTCGCCAGCGGCGCTTCGATACGTCGCTCGGCGTAGCTGGCCAGCAATGCGCGCTTTTCCTCGGCCCGGCCGAGTTGCCAGCAGCCAAGCGCGATCAGCCCCGGTAGCAGTGCAAGTACCACCAAGGTGGGTACCCAACCTGGGCGAAACGGCCTCACGGGCGCCTCGCTATACTTATCCACATCACCGCACCCCCCGGGAGTAGCGCCATGCTCAAGGCCGCGATTGTCCTGATGCTGTTGGCCACGATCGCCAGTCTGTTCAGTGGCCTGGTGTTTCTGGTCAAAGATGATGAAAACTCGACCCGCCTGCTGAAAGCGCTGACGGTGCGGGTGACCCTGGCGGCGCTGACCATAGGGCTGGTCGCCTGGGGCTTCATCAGTGGTCAGCTCGTATCTCACGCCCCTTTCTGACGTTTTCACCTCGCCCTGTGGGAGCGGGCATGCCCGCGAATGCGATGTTGAATGCACCGGCGCATTCGCGGGCGCGCCCGCTCCCACAGGGTTCGCTAGTCACAGCACATACACAAAGATGAAAAGCCCCACCCACACCACATCCACGAAGTGCCAGTACCAGCTGGCCGCTTCGAAGCCGAAGTGTTTCTGCGGGTTGAAGTGGCCACGCAGAATACGCACGAACATCACAATGAGGATGATCGTGCCCAAGGTCACGTGCGCGCCGTGGAAACCCGTGAGCATGAAGAACGTAGCGCCATAGATGCCCGAGCCCAGCGTCAGCCCCAGCTTGGTATAGGCCTCGTGGTACTCGAAGGCCTGCAGCGCGATGAAGCTGATGCCCAACACGATGGTCAGCGCCATCCAGCCTTTCAGCGCCCCGCGGTGGTCGCGGCGCAACGCATGGTGGGCCAGGGTGATGGTCACGCTGGAGCTGACCAGCAACAGGGTATTGATCAGCGGCAGGTGCCACGGGTCGATCACTTCCTTGGGCGGCGGGAACAGCTTCGGATCCGGCGTGTGCAACAGCGGCCAGGTGAACTCGAAGCCGGGCCAGAGCATATGGGCAACACCCTTGGCCCCTTCGCCACCCAGCCACGGCCCCGCCAGCACGCGCACGTAGAACAGCGCGCCGAAGAAGGCCAGGAAAAACATCACTTCCGAGAAGATGAACCAGCTCATGCCCCAGCGGAAAGAGCGGTCCAGCTGCGCGCTGTAGAGCCCTGCACGGCTTTCCTTGACCACCGCCCCGAACCAGCCGAACAACATGTAGGCCAGAAACAGAGCACCCACGAAGAAAATCAACGGCCCGTGCGACTCCGGGTGCCCGGCCTTCATGTCGTTGAACCAGGTACCCAGGCCGAACACGCTGATGAACATGCCGAGGGTAGCGATGATCGGCCACTTGCTCTGCGCCGGAACATAGTAATGCTCATGACTTGCCATTGCTGTTCTCCTTCCCTTAACGGGCGCCCTGGACGGCCTGGGCCGCAACTTGAGCGACCGGCGGGTGGCGAGCGGTGATGTCGAACAAGGTGTAGGCCAGCGTCAGGTGCTTCACGCTGGCCGGCAGGTCGCGGTCGACGATGAAGCGCACCGGCATTTCGATGCGTTGGCCGGGTTGCAGCACCTGCTGCGTAAAGCAGAAGCACTCGGTTTTGTGGAAGTACGCCGCGGCTTCGGCGGGGGTGATGCTGGGTATCGCCTGGGCACTCATCGGCCGGTCGGTCGGGTTATGGGCAATGAAGATCATCTGGTTGACCGCACCGGGGTGGACCTCCAGCTGATCGGCGCTGGAGTAGAAGTCCCAGACCATGTCGCTGGCGTTGGTCGACATGAACTGCACCCGCACCGACCGCGAGGGGTCACTGACCTGGCTGCCCTCGTACTGCCCGCCGGTCTTGCCATTGATGCCGAAGGCCTTGCACATCACGTCGTAGATCGGCACCAGGGCAAAGCCGAAGGCGAACATCACCACCGTCAGCATCAGCAGGCGCGTTACCAGGCGCTTCAGCGAAAGGCCTGTCATGGCGGCGCTCCTACTTCACTTCCGGCGGTGTCTGGAAGGTGTGGTAGGGCGCAGGCGAGGGGATGGACCACTCCAGGCCTTCGGCGCCGTCCCAGGGTTTGGCCGGCGCAGGGGTGCCGCCACGGATGCACTTGATGACGATGAACAGGAAGAAGACCTGCGTGGCACCGAACATGAACGCGCCGATCGAAGACACCATGTTGAAATCGGCGAACTGCAGGTTGTAGTCGGGTATGCGCCGCGGCATACCGGCCAGCCCCACGAAATGCATGGGGAAGAAGGCCAGGTTCATGCCGATGAACGACAGCCAGAAATGCAGCCTGCCGAGGGTTTCGTCATACATGTGGCCGGTCCACTTCGGCAGCCAGTAGTAGGCCGAGGCGAAGATGCCAAAGATCGCCCCCGGCACCAGCACGTAGTGGAAGTGCGCCACCACGAAGTAGGTGTCGTGGTACTGGAAGTCGGCCGGTGCAATCGCCAGCATCAGCCCACTGAAGCCGCCGATGGTAAACAGGATGACGAAGGCGATGGCGAACAGCATCGGGGTTTCGAAGGTCAACGAGCCTTCCCACATGGTGCTGACCCAGTTGAACACTTTCACGCCGGTGGGCACCGCAATCAGCATGGTGGCGTACATGAAGAACAGCTCGCCGACCACCGGAATACCGACCACGAACATGTGGTGCGCCCACACGATGAACGACAGGAAGGCGATGGCCCCGGTGGCGTACACCATCGAGGTGTAGCCAAACAGGGGCTTGCGCGAGAATGCCGGGATGATCGAGCTGACCGCGCCAAAGGCGGGCAGGATCATGATGTACACCTCGGGGTGGCCGAAGAACCAGAACACATGCTGGAACAGCACCGGGTCACCACCGCCAGCCGCACTGAAGAAACTGGTGCCGAAGTGGATGTCCATCAACATCATGGTCACCACCCCTGCCAGCACCGGCATCACTGCAATCAGCAGGAACGCAGTGATCAACCAGGTCCAGACGAACAGTGGCATTTTCATCAAGGTCATGCCGGGGGCACGCAGGTTCAGGATGGTCGCGATCACGTTGATCGCCCCCATGATCGAGCTGACACCCATCAGGTGGATGGCGAAGATGAAGAAGGTGACGCTGGCCGGGGCATAGGTCGTCGACAGCGGGGCGTAGAAGGTCCAGCCGAAATTCGGCCCGCCACCGGGGCTGAACAAGGTTGAAACCAGCAGCAGGAACGCCGCCGGCAACAACCAGAAGCTGAAGTTGTTCATGCGCGGCAGGGCCATGTCCGGCGCGCCGATCATCAGCGGGATCATCCAGTTGGCCAAGCCGACGAAGGCCGGCATCACGGCGCCGAAGACCATGATCAGCCCGTGCATGGTGGTCATCTGGTTGAAAAACGCCGGTTCTACGATCTGCAGCCCCGGCTGGAACAGCTCGGCGCGGATCACCATGGCGAACGAGCCACCCAACAGGAACATGAGGAAGGCGAACCACAGGTACAGGGTGCCGATATCCTTGTGGTTGGTGGTCAGCACCCAGCGCATCAGGCCCTTGGCCGGGCCGTGCGCATGGTCATGGCCGTGGGCGTGGTCGTCGATCACTGCACTCATGTCCTGTCTCCTGCAATCCACTGATTGCCGCGAGTAACCCGGTTCACTTGGCTTCTGCCTGCTTCAGCGCCAGCACGTCCTTCGGCGTGACCATGTCGCCCTTGTTGTTGCCCCAGGCATTGCGTTCGTAGGTCACCACGGCAGCGATATCGACCTCCGACAGTTGCTTGCCGAAGGCGGCCATGGCGGTACCGGGTTTGCCGTGGAAAACGATGCTCAAGTGACCTTCCTTCGGCCCGGTAGCGATCTTCGAGCCTTTCAGCGCCGGGAACATCGGTGGCAGGCCCTGGCCTTCGGCCTGGTGACAGGCCACGCAGGTGGTGTGGTAGACCTTGTCGCCGCGCGCCACCAACTCGTCCAGGGTCCATTCCTTGCTGGTCAGCTCCTTGAGCTTGGCCGCCTCTGCCTTGCGCTCGCCAAGCCAGGTGTCGTAGTCGGCCTGGGACTTGACCTCGACTACAACGGGCATGAAACCGTGGTCCTTGCCGCACAACTCGGTACACTGGCCGCGGTAGATGCCTGGCTTCTCGATGCGCGTCCAGGCTTCGTTGACGAAGCCGGGAATGGCGTCGCGCTTGACCGCGAAGGCGGGCACCCACCACGAGTGAATCACATCGGCCGCCGTCACCAGGAAGCGCACCTTGGCACCTACCGGCAACACCAGCGGTTGGTCGACCTCCAGCAGGTAGTGCTCGTCTTTGGGCGCCTGGTTGTGAATCTGCTCGGCGGGGGTGGCCAGGTTGCTGAAGAACTCCACGTCCTGGCCCAGGTACTTGTAATGCCACTTCCACTGGTAGCCGGTGACCTGGATGTCGATATCCGACTCGCTGGCGTCATAGATGTCGATCAGGGTCTTGGTGGCCGGTATGGCCATGGCCACAAGGATCAGGAACGGGACCACGGTCCAAAGGATTTCCACCCAGGTATGCTCGTGGAAATGCGCGGCCTGCTGGCCGGTGGAGCGGCGGTGGATGACCATGGACCAGAACATCGCGCCGAACACCACGATGCCGATGACCACGCAGATCCAGAAGATGGTCATGTGCAGATCGAAGACGGCGTTGGAGACTTCCGTCGCCCCCGGGTGCATGTTCACGGTCCAGGCAGCGTTGGCCTGACCCAGAACCGACCACAACAGCAGGCCCATCCAGACAGGTGGATGTCGCATCATTGCGGGTTCCCCTTCTCGTTCTTGTTTTCCCGGAGGCGTGGCCTGCGGCAAGAGGGAACGGCGGTCAAGACTGCCTGGCTTCAACGACCGAGCCCCTGCTAAAAGCAGTCGGGCCTCATCAACGAATCACGTTCACCGGGAGTATAGACAGCGACCAATGCCGCGCAACGAAGGCAATGAAATGAACTTCACGAAACAGCTATATCCCCTGAAAACCGCAGGCTTGAGGAGGTATGGCCAAATAGTGGCCATGCTATATTCCAGGTAACGCAGAAGTTGAACTCATCTATAACAAATTCGTCTTAGGTATGCCGTATACCGAGCTAATTTAGTGTCTTCCGTTTGAAACGTAATGTCCCTGGAGTTGTCATGAACATCGCTGCTGTACGCGAGCAGGTAAGCCAAGCCCATCAACATGAAGGCCAGACTGGCCAATTGAAACAGCGTCTCGAGCTGCAACTGCCCCACCTGCACCCCTCGATCCAACTGCCTGAGCAGGACGCACAGGGTACTTTGGCGCGCTTCGTCAGCGCCTACATCGAACAGGTTCCGGAACTGCTGGAGGCGGCCCATGAAGTCGCCTTTGAGGCCGGCATCGAGTCGCAGATCAAGCCTGTATTGAAAATTGCCGAGGCTTACTTCCTGCAACCACCCGAGGTCATGAACGGGCATGTGGGGCTGGACTGCCTGCTAGATGAGGCGTACCTGGCGCACCGCCTGGTGGAGGAGGTGAATGACTTGTACATCCGTCACTTCCAGCAGCCGCTGATCCCGGTCGACACCACCGTCGCCAACCTGATTGCCCACCAGTTGATCGGCGAAGAATTCGCCAACCAGCTGGATGAAGTGGTGCACCACTCGGTGGATGAGATGCTCAATGACGCAAGCTTTGCGGCTGAGTCGGTGGAAGCCTACCGCGAGACACTGACTAGCCCGGCAACCGGTGAGGCGTGGAAGCGCTGGCCATGCCTGTCGCGTCAGCTGGGTGTCGAGCTGGGCCAGCCGACCTGATACTCCTGTGCCGGCCTCTTCGCGGGTTCACCCGCGAAAAGGCCAGTTCAAGCACTACAGAACTTCTACCTCAGGCCCCCACACCCGCCGTAGTCCGTAACCGCCCCTCGATTCGCCGCTTCAACCGCCGCTGTTCGATCAGCAACCGCGAGCCATTGGCAGCATTGCTGCGCCCCCAGTCCTCCAGCAATTCAAGGCACGAGTGGTCGATATAGCTCAGGTTACCCAGTGGCACATGCAACGTGGTGCCCGCCGGCACGCCATCGAGCACCTGGGTCAATGCCGGTACCTTGAGGAAGGTCGCGGCGCCACTGAGCCGCAATTCCATGTGCCCAGGCTTTGCCAGATCGACCAGGTTGATCTTCAACCGTGCCGCCCTGAATGCCAGCTTCAGCAAGGTCAGGGCAAAGCCGAGCAACACGCCGGTCAGCAGGTCGGTAAAGATGATCGCCAGCGCCGTCGCCGCATAGGTGAACATCGGCATGCGGCCATAACGGCCCAACCCACGGAACGCCTTGAAGTCGACCAGCTTGATCCCCGTGAACACCAGCACACCTGCCAGGCTGGCTACCGGTATCTGCTGCAGCACACTGCTCAACGCCACCACGAAAGCCAGCAGCCACAAGCCATGGAAAATGGCCGAAGCGCGTGTTTGCGCACCTGCCTGCACGTTGGCCGAGCTACGTACGATCACCCCGGTCATCGGCAGTGCACCCAGCACCCCGCAGAGCATGTTGCCAATGCCCTGTGCGGACAGCTCACGGTCGAAGTCCGAACGCTGGCCACTGTGCATGCGGTCGACCGCAGCCGCTGACAGCAAGGTTTCGGCACTGGCAATGAATGCCAGGGCAAAGGCGGCGACGAGCAGGGCAGGGTCGGCCAGTTGCATCAAGTCACCGGGGCGGAGCCAGTCGATGGCTTCGGACAAGTCAGCCGGTACTTCCACGCGGTTCACGGGCAAGGCCAACCACATGCTGATGATGGTCATGCTCGCCACACCCAGCAGGGCGCCTGGCACAAAGCGCAGGCGCTGCGGCCGCAAACGTTCCCAGCCCCACATGATGGCGATGGTGCCCAGGCCCAGCGCACCGGCTATCCAGCCAGCGCCGGCGCTTTCGTGGGGCATGGCCGCAGCGAGGGTCGCCGGGAATTGCACAAGGTTCTGCATACCCGATGGCTGCGGTGCGGTGTCGAACATCACATGCACCTGCGACAGCACGATCAACACGCCAATGCCTGCCAGCATGCCGTAGACCACCGCCGGCGCGGTGACGCGGAACCAGCAGCCCAGGCGCAGGCGCCCGGCCAGCAATTGCAGCAAACCGGCCAATAACAGGATCGGCCCGAGCATGGCCATGCCGTGCTGGCGTACCAACTCGAAGACCAGCACCGCGAGGCCCGCCGCCGGACCACTGACTTGCAACGGCGAACCGGCCAGGAAGCCGACCACGACCCCGCCGATAATGCCGGTAATCAGGCCCTTGGCCGGCGGCATCCCCGAGGCGATGGCAATGCCCATGCACAAGGGCAGGGCCACCAGAAAGACCACCACCGAAGCCAGCAACTCACGCGGCAGGGCCGCTTTCAGCTGTGTAATGTTCACCATGTTTCTCCTTTCTCTAGTCGCACGGCCATTCCGCTGGCCATGGGCACGTTGGGTCCCCGACAAGCGCGCAGGCGCGGGCCGCCAGCGGGCTCGCCGGCAGGGCAGTCAGGGTATTCAGGGCAGCCGAAGGCCGCGCCACACCCCTACAGGGTGCAGCCGGCTATCAAGGTTCTAACGGTGGACGGGTCGCTTAGTAGCGGCCTCTCGGAGTGGCGCATGGCACCGGTTGGCCTGCGGCCAGGGGCATGAAGCTGTCGCTGGCAGCGTCGTAGGCTTCGATCCTGCTGGTCTCGATGTCGTAGATCCAGCCATGGATGTACAGCTGACCCGCTGCAAGCCCCGAAGCCACCGAAGGGTGGGTGCGCAAGTGGTGCAGCTGGGCGATGACGTTCTCTTTGGTCAGCACTTGCATGCTTTCATGTTCGCTGCCGCACGAGCAGTTGTTCTCGACCACGGTGCGGGCCACTTCGGCGTGGCGCAGCCAGGCGCCAACGGTTGGCATCTTGGTCAGCGATTGCGGGTTGAGTACCGCACGCATCGCGCCACAATCGGAGTGGCCGCAGATGATGATGTGGTGCACTTTAAGTGCCATCACCGCGTACTCGATAGCACTGGAAACGCCACCGTTCATCTGGCCATAAGGCGGTACTACGTTACCTACGTTTCGGGTCACGAACAGGTCGCCTGGCGAACTTTGCGTGATCAGTTCGGGCACGATGCGCGAGTCGGCGCAGGTAATGAACATGGCGCGCGGTGTTTGCGCAGTGGCGAGCTTCTTGAACAGCTCTTGCTGTTCAGGGAAGACGTCATGGTGAAAGCGCAGGAAACCGTCGACGATGTGCTTCAGGGCAGCATCGGCGCTTTCAGCGGGGACCTGCGGTACGACCTTGGATGGGTCCTTGACGGGCATGATTCATCCTCTTGACGGTGTGTAGGTAAATCCATTTTACCGGTTAAAGATTCTGGCTATGCAGGGTTTTAGATGACACGCACAGCCCATAGATCACAGTCGGTGTGGATTGGTTGCCTACGCTAACCGGGAAAACTTAACTGAAACTTAATTCGAGGGCTCTAGAACGGGCGTTCCAGATATAAAAGGCGGGATCTGAATAATAGCAAAAAAACATCAACTGCCAATATGTATTAGCGTAATTATTGGCTGCCATTAGTGAGGCTTTCTGTAGGGCGTGTTTACCCTGGCTATCAGAACAGTGCCATCTGCTCGCCCGGCGGGCAAAAGGCCGAGCAATCCAGCACCTGCGACTCGCGCCCTTCGAACGCCAGGCGTTTCATCGCCTTGGCGAAGCGCTGCGCCAGCAACTCGGCAAATACCCCCTCACCCCGCATGCGTGTGCCAAAGCGGCTGTCGTACAGCTCGCCATCGCGGCTCTGGCGGATCAGGCTCAGCACATGCGCAGCGCGCTGTGGGTAATGGTCGTGCAACCACTGCTCGAACAGCGGCGCCACCTCCAGCGGCAGGCGCAGCAGCATGTACGCCGCGCTCTGCGCCCCGGCCGCCTTGGCCGCTTCCAACAGGCGCTCCAGTTCGCTGTCGTTGATCATCGGTATCATCGGCGAGCACAACACGCCCACCGGCACGCCTGCTTCGCGCAGCACACGAATGGCCCGCAACCTCGCCCCTGGTGCTGCCGCCCGGGGCTCGAGCACCCGCTTGAGGTCATCGTCCAGCGTAGTCAGGCTGATCATCACCCGCACCAGGCGCTGGCGGGCCATGTCGGCGAGCAGGTCGAGGTCGCGCAGCACCAGGGCCCCTTTGGTGACGATGGTCACCGGGTGGCGAAAACGCAGCAGTACCTCAAGCAGGCGCCGAGTCAGCAGTTGCTCGCGCTCGATGGGCTGGTACGGGTCAGTGTTGGAGCCCAGGTTGATCGGTGCACACTTATACCCAGGTTTGCTCAACTGCTGCACCAGTACCTCGGCGGCGTTGGTCTTGGCGATCAGCTTGGTTTCGAAGTCCAGGCCTGGGGACAGATCCCAGTAGGCATGGGACGGGCGGGCATAGCAGTAGATACAGCCATGCTCGCAACCGCGGTAGGGGTTGATCGAGCGGTCGAAGGGCAGGTCAGGGGAAGTATTGCGCGCGATGATGGTCTTCGCGGTTTCAGCCCTGACCTCGGTGCCTTGGGTAACGGGCACCTCCTGATACCAGCCATCGTCTTCGAGCACCGACTGGCGTGGTGCAAAACGATTGTGTGGGTTATGGCGGGTACCACGACCGCGAACAGGATCCATGCTGTTAGCCCCTAACTGGTTATGCATACAGTATATTACCAGCAGCGCCTTCACCCTTGTTGTCAGGGAGACAAGTGGCGCCTTGCATACGGCTCCAGCGACATGGGCCTGCCGGCGAATGCGTTGAACGACGCCGTCATCCGGCGCATTCCGCCCTTGGCCAGGATTTCGTCGCGCAGGCGGCGGCCCAGCGCCCGATGATCGGCGTCGGCCGCCTCGAATGCGCTGAACGCGTCAATGGCATGGACCTGCGCCCACTTGTAGCAGTAATAACCCGCTTCATAACCCGTGACCATGTAATCGAACCCTTCGGCAAACCTGTCCTGGGCGAAGGCTTGCGGCAAGCCGACCTGCTGGGTTGCGGCAATCGCCAGTTGCCGAAGGTCGTGGCGGGCGCGATCGTCGCAATGCGCGACGAGATCGAACCAGCACAGCCGCAGTTGCTCGGCTTCCGCCACCGCCTGGAAACGACGCTTGCCAGCGAGCCACTGCTGCATCTGGGGCAATGACACTGGCGGCGCACCCGTTTCCGGCTGCGGCAACGCCAACAGTGCCGGGGCAGACCAGCACCACTGTTCGAGCAAGGTGCCGACGAATTCGCAGGCATCGGCGCCCAGCGCGGAAGTGGCGGTGCGATTGAGGCGCCGGTGCTGGTTGGTGACCAGCAACTGATGCAGGGCATGGCCCGCCTCGTGGAACAGCTTGCAAAGGTCTGCGTGGTCGAAGTTGGGCGTGACTTGCCCAGGCTGCAGCTCGAAACAGCAGGAAAGCAGAACGGCCGGCAACGTCACCACACCGTCGACCTCCACATGGCGCTGGCGCATGGGATAACTGTACGGCCAGGGCAGCTTGCCTGGGCGTTGGTAGGCATCCAGGTAGAAATGCCCTAGGCGGGCATGCCCGTCCATTACCTCCAGTACCTGCACATCGGGGTGCCAACCCGACGATCGCCTGCTCGGTGGTGTGCAGTTGCTTGCGCGCGCCAGCGCCCAAACCATGGCCGGCGTGGCGGAACGCCCTGAGGATCAGTTTGAGCACAGCCTGGCGCTCGTCATCCAGCTGCGCGGGATCGAGGCGCTGGTAGGCTTCATACAACCTTGAGTGCTCGTGCTTGTATCGCGCCCAGTCGAGCAGCAATTGATTACAAGCATCGACCTCCACAGCCCATGCCTGGCTTTCGTACACCAACGGCACGAGCATGTGCAGCAGGTCTTCCAGCCGCTGGTCAAGCTGCTCGACTGCCAGCACCAAGCTATCCCAACCTGGCGCCGGGCCGCTGTGTTCGATGATCTGTTCGAGCGCCGCGACATTGGCGTCGCGAATGGACAAGAAGACGGGTTGGAGCTGCTCGGGCCGTAGCGACGGGTAGTCGAGCAAGCCATGGGCAATTCGAGCAAGGCCGTGGTTCACGAAGCACCTCAGGGGCAAGTCAGGGGCCGACACTGTAGCCAGCCCCCTGTTACGCCGCAGAAGCTCTATGTAACGCCCTGTACCCTTACTCTGCGGGTTTCTTCAACTTCGGATTAGGGAAGAACTGCACCGTCTGTACCTTGGCCGCAGGGGGTTTCGGTTCGAGGTGGTTGACCCGTGTCCCCAGCTCCTTGGGTACCGACAAGCCCTGTTCGTTGAGGGTATCGGTAAAGCCGCAGGCCACGCACTCACGGTGCGGTACGTCGTCTTCGCTCCACATCATCAGTTTGTCGGGCTGGCTGCATGCCGGGCATACAGCCCCGGCAATAAAGCGCTTCTTGGTCTTGTTCACGGCTACCTCACTCATGCCGCAGCGGCCTCGGCCAAGCCACTGTGGCGCAGCAATGCATCAATGGAAGGCTCACGGCCACGGAAGTCGACGAACAGTTCCATGGGCTCGCGCGAGCCGCCACGGGCCAGGATCGCTTCGCGGAAGGCGCGGCCGGTTTCGGCATTCAGCACGCCTTCTTCCTCGAAGCGCGAGAAAGCGTCGGCCGACAGCACTTCAGCCCACTTGTAGCTGTAGTAACCCGCTGCGTAACCGCCGGCAAAGATGTGCGCAAAGCTGTTGGGGAAACGGTTGTACGCCGGCGGGCGCATGACCGAGACTTCATCGCGTACGCCTTCGAGCACCTGCAGCACGCTACGCCCGTCACCATGGCTGGCATGCAGTTCGAAGTCGAACAGCGAGAACTCCAGTTGGCGCACCATCATCATGCCCGACTGGAAGTTCTTCGCCGCCAGCATCTTGTCCAGCAGGTCCTGTGGCAGGGCCGCACCGGTTTCATAATGCCCCGAGATCAGCGCCAGGCCTTCCGGCTCCCAGCACCAGTTTTCCATGAACTGGCTAGGCAGCTCGACCGCATCCCAGGCCACGCCATTGATGCCGGAAACCCCGGCATGCTCGATGCGCGTCAGCATGTGGTGCAGGCCGTGGCCAAATTCGTGGAACAGCGTGGTGACCTCATCATGGGTCAGCAGCGCCGGCTTGCCAGGCGCAGCCGGGGTGAAGTTGCACACCAGGTTGGCCACCGGGCTTTGCAACTGGCCGCTGGCGGTGCGGCGCCGGTCACGGGCGCCGTCCATCCAGGCACCCCCGCGCTTGTTGGCGCGGGCATACAGGTCGAAGAAGAAGCGCCCGACATGCTGGCCGTTTTCCTTGATTTCGAACAGGCGGACATCCGGGTGCCAGCTGTCGAAGCCCTTCAACTCGGCGATTTCGATGCCATACAGGCGCTGCACGATGCTGAACAGGCCGCTAAGTACCTTGTCGATCGGGAAGTAGGCGCGCAGGGCCTCCTGCGACACGCTGTAGCGCTGTTCGCGCAGCTTCTCGCCATAGTACCCGGCGTCCCAACTGGCCAGCTCTGGGCAGCCTTGCTCGGCGGCATAGGCCTTGAGCTGCTGCAGGTCCTGGGCGGCGAACGGCTTGGAGCGTTGGGCCAGGTCGCGCAGGAAGCTCAGTACCTGGTCGCTGGACTCGGCCATCTTGGTCGCCAGGCTCAGCTCGGCGTAGTTCTTGTAGCCCAGCAGCTCGGCCAGTTCCTGACGCAGGTCGAGGATTTGCTCCATCACCGGCCCGTTGTCGTGCTGGCCAGCGTTCGGGCCCTGGTCCGAAGCGCGGGTGCAGTAGGCCGCGTACACCTCTTCGCGCAGGGCGCGGTCGCTGGCGTAGGTCATCACGGCGTAGTAGCTGGGGAATTCCAGGGTGATCAGCCAGCCGTCGAGGCCCTTTGCCTGCGCTGCAGCGGCCATTTGCGCCTTGGCCGAATCGGTCAGGCCGGCCAGTGCGGCCTCGTCGGTCACATGCTTGGTCCAGGCCTGGGTGGCATCCAGCAGCTGGTTGGAGAAGCGGCTGCCCAGCTCACTGAGCTTGCTTTGCACATCGGCATAGCGCTGCTGCTTGTCCGCTGGCAGGTCGATACCCGACAGACGGAAGTCACGCAGGGCATGTTCGAGTATGGTTTTTTGCGCCACATCGAGACCGGCGGCCTCCGGGCCGCTGATCAGCGCCTGGTAGGCTTCGAACAACGCACGGTTCTGGCCCAGTTCGGTAGAGTAGGCGCTAAGCGCTGGCAGGCACGACTCGTAAGCCTCGCGCAATTCAGCGCTGTTGCACACCGCGTTGAGGTGGCTGACCGGGCTCCAGGCCGCACCCAGGCGGTCGTTCAGTTCGTCCATGGCCAGCACCAGGCCGGCCCAGGTAGGGTTGCTGCCCTGCTTTTCGAGGATCTCGGCAATGGCTTTACGGTTGTCGGCCAGGATCGCTTCGATCGCCGGCAACACGTGTTCGGCACGGATTTGCGAGAAGGGCGGCAGATCGTAGGACTGCAGAAGCGGGTTGTTCGCACTCACGGTTCGGATACCTTGGCAGAAGAAACACTGCCCCATCTTAATTACAATCGACGCCGACCGCAGCAGGCAGCCTGCCTATCGACACAGATGAGAGACGCTATCATGGCCATTCGCAGCTTCCAGCAACACACTCCGAAAGTGGGGCCCAGGGCATTCGTCGACCGTTCGGCGGTGGTGCTGGGCGACGTTGAAATCGGCGAAGACAGCTCGGTCTGGCCACTGACCGTGGTGCGCGGCGACATGCACCGCATCCGGATTGGTGCGCGCACCAGCGTGCAGGACGGCAGCGTGCTGCATATCACCCACGCCGGCCCGTTCAACCCGGACGGCTTCGCGCTGATCATCGGCGACGAAGTGACCATCGGTCACAAGGTGATGCTGCATGGCTGCACGTTGGGTAACCGCATTCTGGTCGGCATGGGCAGCACGGTCATGGACGGTGCGATCGTGGAGGATGAAGTGATCATTGGCGCCGGCAGCCTGGTGCCGCCAGGCAAACGCCTGATCAGCGGCTACCTGTACATGGGCAGCCCGGTGAAACAGGCGCGGCTGCTCAATGACCAGGAGCGGGCGTTTTTCGCCTACAGCGCCAGCAACTATGTGAAGCTCAAGGACCAGCACCTGGCCGAAGGCTTCGATCAACCTGAATGAGCGCATTCGCGTGGAACCTTGTACATGCACCAGCAAAACATCCTGTTCGACCTCGACGGCACCCTGACCGACCCACGCCTGGGCATCACCCGCTCTATCCAGTATGCCTTGGCAAAGCTGGGCATCGATGAGCCAGACCTGGCCCGCCTCGAGCACTTCATCGGCCCCCCTTTGTTGCAGGCGTTCATGCAGTTCTATGGTTTCGACGAAGCCAAGGCGTGGGAGGCGGTGAACTTCTACCGCGAGCGCTTCCGCGTGACCGGGCTGTACGAAAACCAGGTGTTCGCCGGCGTGCCGGAGCTGCTCCAAGCCCTGAACAGCCAGGGCCGCACGCTGTATATCGCCACCTCTAAACCGTGGGAATTTGCCCGCGAAATTGCTCGGCACTTCGCCTTCGACCACCACTTCAAGGTGATCTACGGCAGCGAACTGGACGGCACGCGCACCAACAAGGTTGAGCTGATTCGCCATTTGCTGGACGAAGAAGGGCTGGACCCGGCGCAGACGCTGATGATCGGTGACCGCAAGCATGACCTGATCGGCGCGCGCAGCAATGGCTTGCAGGCCGTGGCGGTGGGCTATGGGTTTGGTAGCCGGGAGGAGTTGATGGCCGAAGCACCGGCTTTCCACTTCGCCACGCTGGCCGAGATGCATCAGGCATTTATCAAGGCCTGAGGGCCCTCGGGGCTGCTTTGCAGCCCATGCGGTCACTGTGGGAGATTCTATGGTTCCTGCAAGGGTAGCCGCTGCATCTTCAGAGCCTGTGAGATCGAGCGCCGCCCGCGCGGCGCATCGCGAGCTGCGCTCGCTCCTACGTTTGTTTCGGGCCAGTAACGCCTGTGACAGGCGCGCGCGGCCGCCTTGTTTGTACGGCGATATTGAGGCATGCACCAAGGCGTTCGCGCGCAAATCCCACAGGAATAATTGGCCCGAAACAAACGTAGGAGCGAGCGCAGCTCGCGATTGCGCCGCGCGGGCGGCGCTCGCTCTAACAGGCGCTGCATACCTTGTGGCAAACACCTATCAGCCCTGATGCGCCCCCCGTGGGAGTTGGCTTGCCGACGATGGGCCGCAACGCCGCCCCAAAGTCTCACCGGCCAGCCATCAACTTCTGCAACGCCGCCCTCCTTTCAGCGATGGGCAACCTCCCCAACTGCTCAACCCGTTCATAGAACCGCCCCCAATCCCCGCCAACCTCGCGAAACACCGCCGCAAACGCCGGCACCCACTGGTCATACAGCCCGAACGGCAACAGCTTGGCATTGTTCATGGGCCCGTACACCCAGGCGTCAAAGCGCTTGTCGCCGCCCCACTGGCTGTCCCGCACCTGCTGGTAGTCACGCCTGAGCCGCGCGAACTCCGCCCGCTTGGCCTGGCGCTTGTGCGCATCATCCAGCGGCCCGGCGTAAATCGCCTGCAACCGCTCGCGGCTGGCCAGCACCAGTTGGATAAACTGCTCCCGCTGCTGCCCCTGATCGCCACCCACCGCAGCCAGGCCACGCGCCGCGCGCCATTGCCGGGTGCCTTCCTGTTCGACGAACGAGGCAAAGGACTCGTTGAACTCGGTGTCGTCCTGCACATAAAAGCGCTGGTGCGCCAGCTCGTGAAAGATCAAGGTCGCCAGGCGTTCGTCACCCCAGCCCACCATCGACGACAGAATAGGGTCGTCGAACCAGCCCAAGGTGGAATAGGCCTCCACCCCGCCCACGTACACATCCAGCCCTTCCTCACGCATCAACGCTGCCGCGCCACGTGCTGCACCTTGCTGGTAGTAGCCGCGGTACGCCACGCAACCCGCTATCGGAAAACAGTGGGTCACCGGTTGCAGTGAGAGCTCTGGCGTGGCGAAAACATTCCAAACCACATAGGGGCGCCCAAGGTCGGCGTATACCCGGTAGCTGCGGTTATCCGGCAGCTTCAGCTGCTGGCTGGCAAACGCCCGCGCCTGTTCCGCCCGTTGCAGGCGCGCCCGTAACAGGGGAGGGGTAGCAGGGTCGGCGACCACCTGTTCCACCGGTTGCCGCGCGCGCAGCAGTTGCCACTGGCCTTGCGCAAGCTGGCCGTAATAGGCCGCACTGCTGCAACCACTCAGCAGAAGCACCGCCAGCAGCGGAACCAAACGGGTGAAAACGCGGTCGAGTGGCCCAGGGCCTGAGCGCTGCAAAAGAAAAAGTCGAAGCATCGGGACTGTCTGACTCGCTCAAGGCCGATTCGCTCCAAGACTATCTCGCCACGGGGGAGTTTCGCCATGCGTGCATTGTGGGTCGCCGGTTCACTGTTGCTGTTATCTGCCTGTTCAACGCTGCCAGACCCAGACCCGAACCAGGCCTGGATCGACCTCACGCCCTACGACAACACCTCGTTGCACGCGGTGCAGGTCGATGAGCGCGATTGGGCCGACAATCGGTACTTCGAAGTGCAGCCTGGCAGCCACGAGTTGACCGTGCGCTACCAGTTTCCGGTCAACCCCAGCAACATCGGCCCGGTCGACCAACCCCTGTGGCGAGATTGCCAGGTAAAGCTGGCGTTCAAAGACTTCAACGCCGGGCAACGCTATCAGCTGCAGGCCGGGAGCATCGGCTTCCGCCCGTGGGTGAAGTTGTATGACCAGCAACAAAAACTGCTGGGCCAGGGCCTGCCAGCGGGCTGCCAGCACACCTAACCACGCAAACGGCGCTATGCTGTTAACGTGCCAATCGCAAGTGGGAGCTTTGCCATGCGCCAGCCCATGATGCTGATCGCCCTCAGTGCACTGGGGGCTTGCGCCAGCCCCTTGCCGCCGGTCGACCCCAAGCAAGCCTGGGTCGACTTGTACACCATGACCCCCGGCCGGGTAATCATGGCCGACCGCCTTGACGGGAAGCGCCTGGAAGACGGCCGATACTTTCAGGTAACCCCCGGCAAGCATGAACTGGTCGTGCGCTTCGATTACGAGATCTACTCTGGCGGGATGCTGACCGACCCCAGGGACCGTACCTGTTACCTGACTGTGCGCTTCGATGACTTCAAGGCTGGGGAACGTTATCGCCTGGAGGCGCGGGCGCCGGTAATGGAGCCGCAGGTATTGCTGTATGACGCCAGCCGCACGGTGCTGGTGAATGAGCCTAGCGATGTGTTCTGTATTCCGTAGGCGGGAGTGTGCGGGTAGGGGCTGCTGCCGGTAGGGGGGGCTGCGAGTCAGGGGCTGCTGCGCAGCCCATCGCGACGCAAGGTCGCTCCCACAGGGGCCTGTGGAAGCGGGCTTTTGTCGCAAATGGGCCGCGAAGCGGCCACTCATGCTCGAGCGCTAGCGATCATTCTTCTGGTAAATGATCTTCTTGGTCCCGCCGTCGCACGTCCCGACCACCATGTTCGGGTCCTGGACCTCACTGTTAGGCACGATCTCCAGGGTGTACGAAGCCACCCCTTGGGCCTGGATCTTGGCCTCGATCTCGGCTTTCAGTTCCTCGCACGGCTTGACCGCCGCCAGCGCAGACGTGGCGACCAGCGAAGCGAACACGGCGATTGCTACGCGAATCATGGAACGGCTCCTGAAAAGGCAGTATTGCTGCCGACATTGGTTAGACTACAGCAAACTGCCATCGTTGCGCCGCTTCAGCCCACCAACGCCGCATCCAGGCTGATCTTGGCGTTGAGCACCTTCGACACCGGGCAGCCTGCTTTGGCCTTGTTGGCAATCTCCATGAACTGCGCCTCGCTGGCGCCTGGCACCTTGGCTCGCAACACCAGGTGTACAGCGGTAATGGCAAAACCATCAGGCTGCTTGTCGAGGGTGACTTCCGCCGCCGTGTCGATCCGGTCCGGGGTGAGCCCGGCCTCGCCGAGCATCATCGACAGCGCCATCGAGAAGCAGCCCGCATGCGCCGCACCGATCAGTTCCTCTGGGTTGGTACCCGGCGTGTCCTCGAAACGGGTGTTGAAGCCATAAGGGTTCTGCTTGAGGGCGCCGCTTTCGGTTGAAAGCAGGCCTTTGCCGTCCTTCAAACCACCTTGCCAGATCGCCGATGCTGTTTTCTTCATGATGCCTCCTTGTCACTCGGTTACGTGCCTATGGGTTCAGAGGTCCGGTACGCCCGGCAAGTTCAGAGCAATTGCGCCCCCCATTGAATCCAACGATTACGCCCATACAGAGTCATAAAGGCCTCTGGCCAATCATTCTTGCGGAGGCCCCATGACGCAGCTACGTGACCTGAAGATTTCCACCCTCGACCTTGTGCCCGTTCGCGCCGATGCCGGCCCGGCGCAGTCGCTGCGCAACTCCCTGGACTTGGCGCAGCATGTCGAACGCTTCGGCTACAACCGCTTCTGGGTGGCCGAACACCACAACATGGACGGCATCGCCAGCTCGGCAACCTCGGTGCTTATCGGCTACCTCGCCGGGGGCACTTCGAGCATTCGCGTAGGCTCCGGCGGGGTCATGCTGCCCAACCATGCGCCGTTGGTGATCGCCGAGCAGTTCGGCACCCTCGCCAACCTGTACCCGGGGCGCATCGACCTCGGCCTTGGCCGTGCGCCAGGCTCCGACCAGATGACTGCATACGCCTTGCGCCGAGACCGCGCAGGTGGCCCGGACGATTTCCCGGACGATGTCGAAGAGCTGTCACGCTACCTTGGCCCCCGAACCGATGATCAAAAAGTGATCGCTGTGCCTGGCCACGACACCGATGTGCCCATGTGGCTGCTGGGCTCCAGCCTGTTCAGCGCGCAACTGGCCGGTATGCGCGGCATGCCCTATGCCTTCGCCTCGCACTTCGCGCCGCGTTACATGCACGAGGCAATCCGCGTGTATCGCAACCACTTCAAACCGTCCACCACGCTGGACAAACCCTATGTGATGCTGGGTATTCCCATGGTGGTTGCCGAAACCGATAAACAGGCCGAATACCTGGCCACTTCGGTGTACCAGCGCATTCTGGCGCTGATTCGCGGGCAGAGCCTGATGCAGAAACCCCCGGTACCCAGCATGGACGGCTTATGGCTGCCCCATGAACGCGATGCGGTAGGCAGCTTCCTGGGGTTGGCGATGATTGGCAGCCCGCAGAAAGTGCGCGCCAAAGTGGAGGTGTTGCTGGAGCAAACCGGGGCGGACGAGCTGATGTTTACCTGTGACCTGTACGAGCATGCAGACCGTATCCGCGCTTATGAGCTGCTGGCGCAGGCTTTGAAGAGCGAGTGAACCCCTTCGCGAGTGCCCCCGCGAAGGGGCCACCGCGTCAGCCGCGGCGGTAGACGATTTCCTTGGTGCCGCCTTCGCAGCTGCCGATCACCTTGCCCGCCGGGTCGCCCTTTTCGACGATCTCCAGCTTGTAGCCAACAACCCCCTTGGCATCGAGCTTGGCGGCAATTTCCGCTTTCAGCTCCTCGCAGGGTTTGCCCGCCGCCATCGCGCCACCGGCCAGCGTCATCAGGCCCAGCGCCAGTATCAGTTTGTTCATCACTTGCATTCCTTGTGCAGATGAAACCAGAAAGGGGCGCCCACCAGGGCGCCCTGTTCCTAATACCCCATCAGTGCAACCTGTTCCAGCCTGGCTGTGTTTCAGCTATTGGCGATACGGAAGCCCACCTTCAACGTCACCTGGAAGTGCGCGACCTTGTTGTCGCGAATGTGGCCACGGGTTTCGGCCACCTCGAACCACTCCATGTGCTTGATGCTCTGGCCGGCTTCGGCCAGGGCATTGTTGATTGCTTCTTCGATGCTGGTAGGCGAAGACCCCACCAGTTCGACCTTCTTGTAGGTGTGATGATCGGTCATGAGCGCTCTCCTTGGGTAACAGTGATATTCAGCCTGGCAGTGCGAGCCTGGTTTACCTGCGAGCTGTCATCAGGGGCGAAAGTTCGATCGCACTTTCGTGCAGCCCAAGGGTCGCACTTCATAGAGTCCATACTGCAAAGGAGAGTCAACATGCCCCGCAATTCGCTGCGTAAAACATCCCTGGAAAGCATGGAAGCAGAGATCGAAAGCCTGCTGAAAAGCCTGGAAAGCCTGAAGCACGATGCCTCCGAAGAAACCCAGAAATCAGTCAAGGCCATGCGCAGCAACGCCGAGAGTGCCCTGCGCCATTCGCGCAGCCTGCTGAGCGATGCCTATGAGGAAGTCAAGGAGCGTACCCGCCAGACCGGCATCGCCACCCGCGACTATGCCCAAGAGCACCCGTATACCACTGCCGGTGTAGCCATCGGCGCCCTGGGTCTGCTGGCAGCTTACTTGCTGTGCAAGCGCAACTAAGCGCTCTGCCCTAGCAGTTCTCCCCGCAACCATTGCGCCAGTTGCTCGGCGCGCCCGTCAGCGGCGCGCCGAGGTACCCACAGCGTCAGCGCCGCCGGGGTCGGTGAGAAGCCCCACGGCGCACTCAGGCGGCCCGCCCGCAGGTCATCGGCGACCAGTGGTTGCGGCGCGATCGCCACGCCCAGTCCCGCCACCGCAGCTTCCAACAGGTAATACAAATGCTCGAAAGCCTGCCCGTAGTGCATGGCAGTTGGCTCCAGACCCTGCTGCGCCGCCCAGGTCGGCCAAGCCTGTGGACGTGAGGTGGTGTGCAATACGGTTTCTTCGAGCAAAGCTTTGGCTGGCGCCCCCTGCAAGCGCTGATAACCGGCGAAGTGCGGGCTCAGCACCGGGCCGATACGCTCCTCGGCCAACACATGCACCTGCATGTCTGCCGGCCACGGTGGCTCGGCATACACCAATAGCGCATCCAGCCCTGGTCGTCTTGGATCGAGGTCGCCCTCACCGGCTGAAAGGTGCAGGCGCAGCTCTGGCAGGTCTGCCTGCAAACGCCCCAACCGCGGGATGAACCAGCGCGCCAGCAGGCTGCCTGAGCAACCCAGTACGAACGGGGCCTCGCGGGTGTCGCGGCTCAGTTCGGCACATGCACTGCGCAAGCGGTCGAACGCCTCGACACTGGCATCGCGCAGTCGCAGCCCGGCATCTGTGAGTTTGATGCCACGCCCGTCCTTGACGAACAACGCCACCCCCAGATGCTCCTCAAGCACCTTGATCTGCCGGCTCACGGCACCATGGGTAACGTGCAACGCCTCGGCCGCCTGGCTGACACTGTTAAGCCGGGCAGTGGCCTCGAAAGCACGCAGGGCATTGAGGGGAGGGAGGTCGTGAGCCATTACCTGTGAGTTTTCCTGACAAGTTTGCGCAATCTTATCGGTTTTCAGCCGGGCCTGTCGTGGTTAGAGTAAAGCCCATCACTCATTGCCTAAGCCCTGGAGCGCCCCATGACCCAGTCCCAATACCGCCCCGGCCCCGACGCCAATGGCCTGTTCGGCTCGTTCGGCGGCCGCTATGTGGCCGAAACCCTCATGCCACTGGTGCTGGACCTGGCCCGGGAATACGAAGCGGCCAAGGCCGACCCGCAATTCCTCGAAGAGCTGGCCTATTTCCAGCGCGACTACATCGGCCGCCCCAACCCGCTGTACTTCGCCGAGCGCCTGACCGAACACTGCGGCGGCGCGAAGATCTTCTTCAAGCGTGAAGAGCTCAACCACACCGGCGCGCACAAGGTGAACAACTGCATCGGCCAGGTGCTGCTGGCCAAGCGCATGGGCAAGAAACGCCTGATCGCCGAAACCGGCGCCGGCATGCACGGCGTGGCGACCGCTACCGTCGCTGCGCGCTTCGGCCTGCCTTGCGTGATCTACATGGGCGCCACCGATATCGAACGCCAGCAGGCCAACGTGTTCCGCATGAAGCTGCTGGGCGCCGAGATCGTTCCGGTTACCGCGGGCACCGGCACCCTCAAGGACGCCATGAACGAAGCGCTGCGCGACTGGGTGACCAACGTCGACGACACGTTCTACCTGATCGGCACCGTGGCGGGCCCGCACCCATACCCAGCAATGGTCCGCGACTTCCAGTCGATCATCGGCAAGGAAACCCGTGCCCAGTTGCAGGAAAAGGAAGGCCGCCTGCCGGACAGCCTGGTCGCCTGCGTGGGGGGTGGCTCCAACGCCATGGGCCTGTTCCATGAGTTCCTCGAAGAGCCAAGCGTACAGATCATCGGCGTTGAAGCCGGCGGCCACGGTGTGCACACCGACAAGCATGCTGCCAGCCTGAACGGCGGTGTGCCCGGCGTACTGCACGGCAACCGCACCTATCTGTTGCAGGACGATGACGGCCAGATTACCGACGCTCACTCGATTTCGGCCGGCCTCGACTACCCGGGCATCGGCCCCGAGCATGCCTACCTGCATGAGGTGAAGCGCGTTGAATACGTCAGCATCACCGATGACGAAGCACTGGATGCGTTCCACGCCACGTGCCGCCTGGAGGGCATCATCCCGGCCCTGGAAAGCGCTCACGCCCTGGCCGAGGCAATCAAGCGCGCCCCGCAGCTGCCCAAGGACCACCTGATGGTGATCTGCCTGTCGGGCCGCGGCGACAAAGACATGCAAACCGTCATGAGCCACATGGCCGCCCAGGAGAAACAGGCATGAGCCGTCTAGAACAACGCTTCGCCGAGTTGAAAGCCGAAAGCCGCTCGGCACTGGTCACCTTCGTTACCGCAGGCGACCCGGGTTATGACGCCTCGCTGCAGATCCTCAAGGGCCTGCCTGCTGCAGGCGCCGATGTGATCGAACTGGGCATGCCATTCACCGACCCAATGGCCGATGGCGTAGCCATCCAGCTCGCTACCCTGCGCGCGTTGGAAGCGGGCCAGAACCTGGCCAAGACCCTGCAGATGGTTCGTGAATTCCGTGTGGACAACCACACCACGCCGATCGTGCTGATGGGCTACTACAACCCGATCCACCGTTTTGGCGTGGAAGCGTTCGTGAATGAAGCCAAGCAGGCTGGCGTCGATGGCCTGATCATCGTCGACCTGCCGCCAGAGCACGATGCAGAACTGGCGACCCCGGCCCAGGCTGCAGGTATCGACTTCATTCGCCTGACCACCCCGACCACCGACGACGCGCGCCTGCCGCGTGTGCTGGCGCGCAGCTCCGGGTTCGTCTACTACGTGTCCGTGGCCGGTGTGACCGGGGCCGGCTCGGCGACCACCGAGCACGTGACCGAAGCCATTGCCCGCCTGCGTCGGCATACCGACCTGCCGATCAGCGTTGGCTTCGGCATTCGCACCCCAGAGCAGGCGGCGAACATCGCCCGGCTGGCCGATGGCGTGGTAGTGGGCTCGGCGCTGGTCGACAAGATTGCCCAGGCCAACACGGCCGAACAGGCGGTGAGCGATGTGTTGAGCCTGTGCTCGGCACTGGCGGAAGGGGTGCGCGGCGCCCGTCGCTGACCGGCGTCGGCTTCATCGCCGGCAAGCCAGATTCCACAAGGATTCCACAGGGCCTGAGGGTGGCGCTGTACCTGTGGGAGATTCTATGGTTCCTGGCAAGGGTAGCCGCTGCATCTTCAGTGCCTGTGAGATCGAGCGCCGCCCGCGCGGCGCATCGCGAGCTGCGCTCGCTCCTACGTTTGTTTCGGGCCAATTATTCCTGTGGGATTCGCGCGCGAACGCCTTGGCGCATGCCTCAAAATCGCGTCGTACGAACAAGGCGGCCGCGCGCATCTGGCACAGGGGTTACTGGCCCGAAACAAACGTAGGAGCGAGCGCAGCTCGCGATGCGCCGCGCGGGCGGCGCTCGCTCTAACAGGCGCTGCATACCTTGTGGCAAACACCTGTCAGCCCTGATGCGATCCCCGTGGGAGCTGGCTTGCCAGCGATGAGCACAACACAAGCACTGAAGGTTCAGCCCCCAAAAACCGACAGGTTCAACGGCCTCACTGCCCCCATCCAGATCGCATGGTCCCGATGGTCTGCCAGTTCATCACCGGTCAGCGGGTGCATGAACACCACCAAACCCTGGCGATGCAGTGCCAACCAAGGCAATACCACCCCCACCACTTCCGGACCGAAAGCCAGCTGGCAGCTCCAGTCCGGGTGCGGGCCCACCGGTTTCTGGTGCATGCGCCCCATGCTCACGGGAAACAGCCGCGCCGCTTCCTCACACAGCGCCCGAGCCTGCTCCAGGGTCGCTGCATCATAGTAAATGTGGGCGTGGTAACCCTTGATCCTCTGCACGATACCTCCTGGGCCCAAAACCCGCGTGACTCTGCGCCGAACTCACCCTTACCGGCTTCGCTCGTGCTCCAACCAACCTACGAACCGTTCGATCAAAGCGCCCCGGCGTTTGCGCGGCGGCAACACCGCATAATAACCGCGTTCCGAGCGCAGGCTGCCCTCCAGTGGCCGGCAGAGCAAACCCTGCTCGACCAGCCCATCCACCAGGTGCCCCCAGCCAATCGCCACCCCTTGCCCGGCAATCGCCGCCTGTATCAGCAGCGTGTAGTTATCGAACCGCAGTTGCCCGGCTGGCGGTGGGCTGGCCACGCCAAACCCGCGAAACACACCCGCCCAGTCAAACCAGCGGCTGGCCTGCTCACCTTTGAGGTGCAACAACGGCAAGCGCTGCAAAGCCACGGCTGACATGGGTTTGCCATGAATCAGGCGGGGGCTGCACACCGGGAAAACCTCCTCATCGAACAACCAGCGGCTTTCGCCCTGATGAAAGCGCCCATCACCAAACAGCACGGCCACATCGATGTCCGGGCGCAACATGCCCTGGCTGCGCTCACCGGTCACCAGGCTGACATCCACGTGTGGATAAGCCTCGTGAAAGCGCTGCAGGCGCGGCATCAGCCAGAACGCCGCGAACGCGAAGTCGGTGGCCACCTGCAGCACTTCACGCTGGCCGCGCCCACTGACCTGGGCAATACCTTCGTCCATGGCCTGCAACCCTTGGTGCACATGCTCGAACAACAGCTGGCCGGCCTCGGTGAGTTCGATCCCGCGGTAAACCCGATCGAACAGGCGTGTGCCCAACTGTGCCTCCAGCCGTTTTACCTGCTGGCTTACCGCAGGCTGGGTGGTGCCCAGCGCCAGGGCCGCCGCAGTGAAGCCACGCAAACGGGCCGCGGCCTCGAACACCCGCAACGTATCCAGCGACAGTTCGGCAAAGCGCTCAAACATAAGCTTGGCTAATCCCAGTCATTGCCCGCCATGGGCTTTACCCATGTTATCCACAGTCGCATCTTTATAGGCAAGCGGTTCGCATAACCTTCAACGATGGAAGCTAGCATGACACGCCCGAATATCCTGTTCATCATGGCCGACCAAATGGCCGCACCCCTGCTGCCCATTTATGGGCCTTCACCCATTCAGATGCCGCACCTCAGCCGCCTGGCCGAGCAGGCCGTGGTGTTCGATTCAGCCTACTGCAACAGCCCGCTATGCGCGCCGTCGCGCTTCACCCTGGTCAGCGGCCAGCTCCCAAGCCGCATCGGTGCCTACGACAATGCTGCCGATTTCCCCGCCGACGTGCCGACCTACGCCCACTACCTGCGCCGCCTGGGCTACCGCACGGCGCTGTCGGGCAAGATGCATTTCTGCGGCCCGGACCAGCTGCATGGTTACGAGGAACGCCTGACCAGCGACATCTACCCGGCCGATTATGGCTGGGCAGTGAACTGGGATGAGCCGGATGTGCGCCCAAGCTGGTACCACAACATGTCCTCGGTACTGCAGGCAGGCCCCTGCGTGCGTACCAACCAGCTGGATTTCGATGAGGAGGTGGTGTTCAAGGCGCGCCAGTACCTCTACGACCACGTGCGCGAGAATGACGGCCGGCCGTTTTGCCTGACCGTGTCGATGACCCACCCCCACGATCCGTACACCATTCCCAAGCACTACTGGGATCGCTACGAGGGTGTGGATATCCCCATGCCCGGCACCGAATTCAGCCAGGCAGAACTGGACCCGCATTCGCAGCGCCTGCTCAAGGTCTATGACCTGTGGAACAAACCCCTACCGGTGGACAAGATCCGCGATGCACGCCGGGCCTATTTCGGCGCCTGCAGCTACATCGACGACAACATCGGCAAGCTGTTGCAGACCTTGCAAGAGTGCGACCTGGCCGACGACACCCTGATCGTGTTCTCCGGCGACCACGGCGACATGCTCGGCGAGCGTGGCCTTTGGTACAAGATGCACTGGTTCGAAATGTCGGCGCGGGTGCCACTGTTGGTTCATGCACCGCAGCGCTTTGCCGCCAGCCGTGTCAGCGCCTCGGTATCGACCTGTGACCTGTTACCGACCCTGGTCGAATTGGCGGGCGGAGCTGTGGATAACACCCTGCATCTGGATGGCCGCTCACTGCTTGGCCACCTGCAAGGGCAGGGCGGCCACGACGAAGTGATCGGCGAATACATGGCCGAAGGCACTGTCGGGCCGCTGATGATGATCCGCCGCGGGCCTTACAAATTCGTGTACGGCGAAGACGACCCTTGCCTACTCTATGATCTTGACCGCGACCCGCACGAGCGGGAGAACCTCGCCAGCAGCCCGGACCACCAGGCGCTGCTGCAGGCGTTCGTCGAGGAAGCCCGACAGCGTTGGGACATGCCCAGCTTGCGCCAGCAGGTACTGGCCAGCCAGCGCCGTCGCCGCCTGGTGGCCGAAGCGCTGGCTACCGGCAAGCTGCACAGCTGGGACCATCAACCATGGGTAGATGCCAGCCAACAGTACATGCGTAACCACATTGATCTCGACGACATCGAGCGCAAGGCACGTTACCCACAGCCCGCCCCCCTGGATTGAGAAGAGGCCGCCATGCACACGTTTTCCGCCGCCGTACTCACCCTGGCCTTGGGCCTGGGTATCACCCCGGCCCACGCCGCCGACGACGATGCACAATGCAGCACGGTAAAAATGGCCGACCCTGGCTGGAGCGACATAGCCACGACCAACGCCGTGGCCCGGCTGCTACTGGAAAGTCTGGGCTACCAGGTGAAGATCGACAGCCTGGCGGTGCCGATCATCTACGGCGGCCTGAAGGACGGCCGTGTGGATGCCTTCCTTGGCAACTGGATGCCGGCGCAACAGGGCTTTCATGACAAGTTCGTCGCCAATGGGGATGTGCAGCAGTTGTCGCGCAACCTGGAAGGCACCGAGTTCACCTTGGCCGTGCCGGACTACGTCTGGAATGCCGGGGTCAAGGATTTCGCCGACCTGCACAAGCACGCCGACCAGTTCGACAAGAAGCTGTACGGCATCGGTTCCGGCGCACCGGCCAACCTGTTGCTCAAACAAATCATCGACAACAATGAGTTCGACCTTGGCCAGTGGAAACTGGTCGAATCCAGCGAGCAGGCGATGTTGACGCAGGTCGACCGCGCCGTGAAGAAGCAGCAATTCATCACTTTCCTAGGCTGGACGCCACATCCGATGAATGTGAAGCTGAAGATGCACTACCTCACGGGCGGGGAAAAATGGTTCGGTAGCAAAGGCCAGGTGTACACCCTGACGCGCAAGGGTTATCCACAGGCCTGCCCGAATGCGGCAAAGCTGCTGGGCAACCTGAAGTTCACACTGGACATGGAAAACAGCATCATGGCCCAGGTCGTGGACAAGAAGATCAGCTTCGACGACGCGGCCAGGGCTTGGGTCAAGACGCACCCCGAGTTACTGGAAGGGTGGTTGGCCGGGGTCACCACCAAAGCCGATGGCGATGCCTTGGAGGCCGTCAAAGCCAAACTATGAACTCACCAGCAATACACCTAACCTGTGGGAGCGGCCATGCCCGCGAACACCGGCAAAGCCGGTGCCATCTATAGCGGTGGGTTCTTCGAGGGCATGCCCGCTCCCACAGGTCAGGTGCATTTAATCAAGGATTGTGGATAACCCATGCATCGTATCATCCACCTGCTGCCATTCCTCGCCTGGCTCCCGCGCCAATCGGTCCGCAGCCTGCGCCAGGACCTGCTGGTGGGCCTGGGCGGTGCCATCCTCGCGCTGCCGCAGTCCATCGCCTATGCCCTGATCGCCGGCCTGCCTGCCGAATACGGCCTGTACGCCGCCATCGTGCCGGTATTGATCGCCTGCCTGTGGGGTTCGTCCTGGCACCTGATCTGCGGCCCGACCGCGGCCATCTCCATCGTGCTCTACGCCAGCATCAGCCCATTGGCCGTGGCTGGGAGTTCGGACTACATCACGCTGGTGCTGCTGCTCACCTTCCTCGGCGGGGTCTTTCAACTGCTGCTGGGGCTGCTGCGCTTCGGTGCGCTGGTCAATTTCGTCTCGCATTCCGTAGTGCTCGGCTTCACCCTTGGCGCCGCGGTCGTCATTGCCCTGGGGCAATTGCCCAACCTGCTGGGCATGGACCTGCCCAGCCAGGCCACGGCGCTGAAAACCGTACAGGACCTGGCCAGCCATGCCGGCGAAATCAATGTGCCATCCTTGCTGTTGGGCCTGGCCACCGTGGTTATCGGTGTGGCGCTCAAACTCTGGCGCCCGCGCTGGCCCAGCCTGTTGATAAGCCTGATCGCGGTGAGCCTGGTGGCCTGGCTGCTGCCGGGCTGGTTTGGCCATGTGCCGAGGGTCGCGGCATTCACCGGCCAGCTTCCACCCTTGAGCCCGCTGCCCTTGCTGGACGTGGAGCTGATTCTGCGCCTGCTGCCCAGTGCCGTGGCGGTAGGTATGCTGGGGTTGGTCACCAGCCTGTCGATTGCCCGGTCGTTGTCGGCACGCTCGGAACAGCTGATCGACCCTGATCAGGAAATTCGCGCCCAGGGCGTGTCGAACATCGTTGGCGCGTTCTTCTCGGGTTACCTGTCTGCTGGCTCCTTCACCCGTTCGGGCCTGAGCTACGAAGCAGGTGCCCGCTCCCCCATGGCCGGGGTGTTTTCGGCGCTATGGGTGGCGCTGTTCGCCATCACCGGTGCTGGCTTGATCGCACAGTTGCCGATCCCCGCCATGGCCGGCAGCATTCTGTTGATCTGCTGGGGGCTGGTGGACCGCCAAGCCATCCGCGCGCTGTTTCGGGTCAGCCGTTCGGAGTTCTTGGTAATGGCGCTGACGGCGGCGGCAACCTTGCTGCTGGAGTTGCAGACGGCGATCTATGCCGGGGTGCTGGCGTCGCTGTTCTTCTACCTCAAACGCACATCACGGCCACGGGTGCAGCAAAGCCGCGAAGGTGAAGCGGATGTGCTGCGGGTAGGTGGCTCGATCTTCTTTGGCGCGGCGCACTACCTGCAAGTACATTTGCAGCTGTGCCAAGGCCCGCATGTGGTGATCGATGCGCGGCAGGTGAATTTCATTGACTACTCGGGTGTAGACATGTTGCACCGCGAGGCACGGCGCTTGCGGCGCCTGGGCGGGAGCCTGACCTTGCACCGGGCCAGGCCGCAGGTGATCGAGGAATTGCAGAAGCTGGAAGGGGCGCAGTTGTGCCCGATCCGGTTTGAGGAATGAGGTTGAGTTGAGATTTGGGGCTGCTTTGCAGCCCATCGCGACGCAAGGCCGCTCCCACAAGGGATGGGTGTACGCCGACCCAACGCGGCCCCGGCAATTTCAGCCCCGAGCCAATTGCCGGCGCAACTCAGCCAACACCGGAGCGGTATCCGGCCGTACCCCACGCCAGATAAAGAACGCCTCAGCGGCCTGCTCAGCCAGCATCCCCAACCCATCCAGCACTTTGGCCGCGCCCAGCTTCTGCGCCCACTGGCAAAACGGCGTAGGTTCCTTGCCATACATCATGTCGTAGCAAACCGTGCGCCCTGCCTCGACCAAACTGTCGGCAATTGGCGGCAACTCCCCGGCCAAACTGGCTGAAGTGGCGTTGATGATCACATCCACCGGCTCCTGCAACCAGGCAAACCCACTCGCCACCACCGGCCCCAGTTCATCGAACTCCCGCGCCAGCTGCTCGGCCTTTTCCACGGTACGGTTGGCGATCACCAGCGATTGCGGCCTGTGCGCCAGGATCGGCTCCAGCACGCCACGCACTGCACCACCGGCACCGAGAATCAAAATGCGCTTGCCCGTCAGTTCGACCCCGGCATTCACCGTCAGGTCACGCACCAGGCCGGCGCCATCGGTGTTGTCACCTTGCAAAGTGCCGTCAGCCAGCTTGCTCAGTGTGTTCACCGCGCCAGCGCGCTGGGCACGCGGGGTCAGGCTGTCGCACAGGCGGTAGGCCTCTTCCTTGAACGGCACGGTGACATTGCCGCCGCTGCCTTGCTTGAAGAAGCCGCGTGCGCAGTCGCTGAACTCATCCAGCGGCGCCAGCAGGGTGGCGTATTCCAGGTCCTGGCCGGTCTGCTCGGCAAACAGGCGGTGAATCAGCGGCGACTTGCTGTGGCCGATGGGGTTACCAAAAACGACGTACTGGTCCATGGCGGCTCCTTGGTTATCCACAGGCTTACTGGCCAAGCCAGTCGCGGTCTTGCAGGAAGTAGTCGGTCAGGCGCGCTTCTTCGCTGCCCGGTGCCGGCTTCCAGTCATAGCCCCAGCGCACCTGTGGCGGCAGCGACATGAGAATGGACTCGGTGCGCCCGCCCGACTGCAGGCCGAACAGCGTGCCGCGGTCGTAGACCAGGTTGAACTCCACGTAGCGGCCGCGGCGGTATTCCTGGAACTCACGCTGCTGCGGGGTATAGGGGGTGTGCTTGCGGCGCTGGATGATCGGCAGGTAGGCGTCGACATAGGCATCGCCAATGGCACGGATGAAGGCGAAGCAAGTGTCGAAGCCCCACTCGTTCAGGTCGTCGAAGAACAGCCCGCCAATGCCGCGTGGCTCGCCACGGTGCTTGAGGTGGAAGTAGCGGTCGCACCAGGCCTTGTAGCGCGGGTACACATCGGCACCGAAGGGTGCACATGCCTGCTCGGCCACGCGGTGCCAGTGAATGCAGTCTTCCTCGACGCCGTAGTATGGGGTCAGGTCGAAACCGCCACCGAACCACCACACCGCCTCTTCGCCTTCCTTCTCGGCAATGAAGAACCGCACATTGGCGTGCGAGGTGGGCACATGCGGGTTGTACGGGTGAATCACCAGCGACACGCCCAAGGCCTCGAAGCCCCGGCCCGCCAGCTCCGGGCGGTGGGCGCTGGCCGACGGCGGCAGGCCGGCGCCGAACACGTGGGAGAAGTTGACCCCACCTTTCTCGATCAGCTTGCCCTCGCCGATCACCCGCGTACGCCCCCCGCCACCGGCTTCGCGCACCCAGGCATCCTCGACGAAGCGGGCACCGCCGTCTTCGTTTTCGAGGGCAGAGCAGATGCGGTCTTGCAGGTCGAGCAGGTAGGCTTTCACGGCCTCGGTGCGGCTAGTCATCGGGTCACCAGGAACGGGCAGGGAAGAATTCGCCGCGTAGCATAACACCGCCAGCGCGCGCGCCGCAGTTGACGGCGATCAAGCAAAGGCGTCCGATAGAAGGCCTTTCCCGATCCCGACTACAGGAGTACGAGATGGCCAAGCGTATCCAGTTCAGCCAGCATGGCGGCCCCGAAGTGCTGCAGTTTGTGGAATTCGAACCCGCCCCGCCGGGGCCCCAGCAGGTGCGCGTGCGCAACCATGCGATCGGCCTGAACTTCATCGACACCTATTTCCGCAGCGGGCTGTATGCACCGCCATCACTGCCTTCGGGGCTGGGCACCGAAGCGGCCGGTGTGGTCGAGGCCGTGGGCGAAGGCGTGACCCGGCTGAAGGTGGGTGACCGCGTGGCCCATGCCGGCGGCCCGCTGGGCGCATACAGCGAGGTTCACACGCTGCCGGAGGCCAACCTGGTCAAGCTGCCCGACAACATCAGCTTCGAGCAGGCAGCGGCGGTGATGCTCAAGGGGTTGACCGTGCAGTACCTGCTGAAGCAAACCTACCAGGTGAAGGCGGGTGACGTGGTCCTGTTCCATGCGGCCGCCGGTGGCGTGGGTTCGCTGGCGTGCCAATGGGTGAAAGCGTTGGGTGCCAAGCTGATCGGCACTGTGAGTTCTGCCGAGAAGGCCGAGCGGGCCAAAGCGCTGGGCGCATGGGCGACTATCGACTACAGCCATGAAGACGTGGCCAAGCGGGTGCTGGAGCTGACCGACGGCAAGAAATGCCCGGTGGTGTACGACGGCGTTGGCGCCGATACCTGGCTGACATCGCTGGACTGCCTGCAACCGCGCGGGCTGATGGTGAGCTTCGGTAATGCCTCGGGTGCGGTCAGCGGGGTGAACCTGGGGATTCTGGCGCAGAAGGGTTCGCTGTATGTGACCCGGCCGACCTTGGCGACCTATGCCAACAATGCCGAAAACACCCAGGCCATGGCCGATGACCTGTTTGCGATGATTGGCAGTGGCAAGCTGGTTGTGGATATCCAGCAGCGGTACCCGCTGAGTGAGGCGGCCAAGGCGCAGGCAGAGCTGTCGGCGCGGCGGACTGTAGGGTCGACAGTACTCATTCCCTGAGCCACACACGTTCCCTGTGGGAGCGGGCATGCCCGCGAAGAAGCCACCGCGGTGGATGGCACCGGCTTTGCCGGTGTTCGCGGGCGCGCCCGCTCCCACAGGTGCTGCGTCGGCTCTGCAAGCTGCGCTATGGCTGTGAGGGTCGGTTCATCGGTGGCGGGGTCGACTCGATCCCATCGAGGATTGCCTCGACCACCCCCTCTGCCATTTCAATCGCATGCAGGTTCGACCAGAACATGCCACGGCCCTCTTCGCGCATGTAGTCCAGAGCTTTGTAGCCGGTTTCGTAGGCGCTGCGCAGGTACAGGGCTACGTGGACCAGAGCGTCCTCGGCGGAAATGTTCGGGTTGACGGTGAAGAGCGGGTCATGGCCGGCGTCGCAGCGGCCGAACGGGCGAGTGGAGGTGCAGGGTAGGGGTGGATCGGGCACTATTTTTTTCATGGCTTGCTCCAGGCATGAGCAGGCGCCAAGCCGTTACCACACGGTTTAGGCGGCAGCTGTACGCGAGGTGGTAAACCGGGCTGGAGGCGCTCCCGGCAGGCACGAAGCCTCCCGCGCACAGCTGCCATAGCTGTGACGCCCCAAGCACATCCGGGTTACCACACCCGATCGCCAAGTTATTCGGCGACGGTTGAAGCCTAAGGGCAGAGGTTCCCACTGAGAAGGTGATGGCAGAGGACGCGGGTCGTAGGATATTTCCCAAGCCGCGAGCTGGACAGCCATTTTGGCAACAATCAGAAAACCCTGACTGCAATCGCGCACCAGCATCGAGCGCTGCGCCGCGGGGAGGGTGAGGGGCGCCGCTTGACCATGAATGCTCGGAGGCGTAGCCTTTGCTCCTGAGGTTGTGCTGGTGCGCCGGTTGAGTTTCAAGTTATCCGGGCGAGTACATCCTTACCATTCAGGCCGCTCAAGCGGCCTTTATTTTTTGGGCTTGTTTCTATCCCCTTTAGGGATAATCGAATACAGCTCTGCCTTGGGCTTGCGAGCCGTCAGTTCAAAAATCGCCTCATCAAAAACTTCATTGCCATAGCCATCGTCACGACCAATCGTGCTGCGAAGAGCGGTCATGCGCGTGGCGTTTTTCCAGATTGATGTCGCCGCCAGTGCTGCCTCGATTTGCAAAACCATGTCATCAATGGTGGAGCCATCTCGAATCACCCGGCTTCTGTAGGCATGGCTACCGATGAATACGATGCCCGGATCCTCAAGCAGCGGTAGTTCCTGCGCTTCTTTCTGCCTGTTTATCGCTTCAAATTGATCTGCGGTAAACCTGCCTATTTCCACCGATCTAACCCGGTTGTTGGACGCAAGCTGCTGCAGATTCGCCCTTATCAGATATTCGGCATTTTTGAATAGCGGCATTGCTTCGGATGCTCCCGCCGAATTGCGACGTGAGCAGGCTAGAGGCAGGGGTTCCAGCATGGAAGGTGATGACTTAGGACTGAGACAGTAGGAAGCTTCCCAATTGGCAAGATCGGGCAAATCAGAAATAGGTCTGACGATTAGTGTGGCCGCTTTGCGGCCCTTTCGCGACACAAGGCCGCTCCTACAGGCATAGCGCCAGGGCTGAAAGCTGCGCTGTACTTGTAGGAGCGGCCTTGTGTCGCGAAACGAGGGCGAAGCCCTCGCCAGCGGTATCAACCCGGCCGAACAACCTCACCGGTAGCCAGGTTGCGAATCACGCTCGGATTCTTCCGCCCCCCCAGCGCGCCACCCAGCACCAGGTCCAGCTGGCCATGGAAGTACTGCTCCACCCGCAACCGGGTCTTCGCCGCCGGGCGCCCGCCGGGGTTGCACGAGGTGGAAATCAACGGCCCCACCAGCGCGCACAGTTCGCGCACCACCGGGTGGTCACTGACCCGCAGCGCTACGGTGTCATGCTGCCCGGTCACCCACTCCGGCAACAGGTCCTGGTGCGGCACCAGCCAGGTATTGGGCCCCGGCCAGGTGCTGCCCATACGGTCGATCCAGTCCTCGGGGAAATCTTCGAACAAAAAGTCGAACTGGCGGATAGTGTCGGCGACCAGGATCAGGCCTTTATCCACAGGCCGCGACTTCAGCGCCAGCAGGCGGTACACTGCGTCCTCGTTCCAGGGGTCGCAGCCCAGGCCCCAGACCGCTTCCGTTGGGTAGGCGATTACTGCGCCTGCCCGGATCTCACGTGCGGCTTGTTGCACACGAAAACTGCTTACCATTGCTGTTACTCCGCCTATGAACTTGCCTGTGCGCAGTGTACTTAGCCCGCGCGGGCAAACCAACGCCCGGCTTCATTGCTGACCCGCCCCTCCAGTTCCAGCTCGGTCAATTGCGCAAGCACTTCGGCCAGTGGCAACTCGCTGCAATGGGCCAGGCTTTCGCTGGTCTGGGGCGCCGCGTGCAGCAAGGCCAGCAGTGGGTGGTCGAACTTGTCCACAACCGCAGGTGGCAGGTTCTGCCAGCCCTGCAGGCTTTCCATGATCTGCTCCACGGTTTCAACCAGCAGCGCGCCGTCGCGAATCAACTGGTGGCAGCCCTTGGCCCCAGGGTGGTGGATGGAGCCCGGAATGGCATACACCTCGCGGCCTTGTTCTGCCGCCAGCCGCGCCGTGATCAGCGAACCACTGGCCAGGCTGGCCTCGACCACCAACACGCCCAGCGACAAGCCACTGATGATGCGGTTACGCCGGGGGAAGTTGCTGGGCTGCGGCCCGGCATCCAGCGGGTACTCGGAAACCAGCGCGCCGCCGCTGTCGATAATCGCCTGCGCAAGCGCGGTGTGCCGCTGTGGATAAAGTTTTTGCAGCCCTGTGCCGAGCACCGCGATCGTACCCCCACCGGCCTGTATTGCGGCCCGATGAGCGGCGCCGTCGATACCCACCGCCAGCCCGCTGGTAATCGTGAAGCCGGCCTGGGCCAGGTAACGGGAAAACGCCGCGGCGGTATCGAGGGCTGGCGGTGAAGCGCGTCTGCTTCCCACAATTGCCAGCTGCGGGCGCTCGAGCAGGGCAGGGTCGCCGGCGACAAACAGCAATGGCGGAGCGTCATCGATTTCCCCCAGCAGCGGCGGGTAACCAGGGCCGTCAAACATCAGTAAATGCTGGCCCGGCTGCTCTAGCCAGGCCATCGCCGCCAGAGCCCCATCGCGCACTTCGGCACTGCGCCGCGCGTCGATTGCTGCCTGGGGAATGCCCAACGCGCGCCAGGCGCCGGCGGGTGCGCACAGGGCAGAAGATGCGCTGCCAAACGCCTCCAGCAACGTGCAGAAACGCCGCAGGCCGGTGTCCGGCAAGCGGTGCAGACGCAGCCGCGCCTCCAGTTCAGCCGGCGCAACAGGCGACGAATGGTGATTCGACATGGGGATCATCCTTGATCTGAAAAGGGCCATCGGCGTGGCACAAGCTGTGGATAACTGTGTTGATAACGGTCTGACAACCTGTCTATCGAATAGCCGACAAGCAGGCACTGAAAACCCTAGACGAGCTTTCACAGGTGCTGAAATCCACGTTTGCCTTTATTATGTGTGCTCAGTTTTCAACCAAACGCACAGTGACTGCCTGACCTTATGGCCATCTTGAACATTCTCGAATTCCCCGACCCGCGCCTGCGCACCATCGCCAAGCCGGTGACGGTGTTCGACGACGCCCTGCGTCAGCTGATCGACGACATGTTTGAAACCATGTACGAAGCCCCCGGCATCGGCCTGGCCGCGACCCAGGTCAACGTGCACCAGCAGGTCGTGGTGATGGACCTCAGCGAAGACCGCAGCGAACCGCGGGTCTTCATCAACCCTACGGTCGAAGAGCTGACCGACGACATGGGCCAGTACCAGGAAGGTTGCCTGTCGGTCCCGGGCTTCTACGAGAACGTCGACCGCCCGCTGCGGGTACGGGTTAAAGCCCAGGACCGCGACGGCAAGCCGTTCGAGCTGGAGTGCGAAGGCTTGCTGGCGGTCTGCGTGCAGCACGAATTCGATCACCTCAACGGCAAGCTGTTCGTCGACTATCTGTCGCAGCTCAAACGCGACCGGATCAAGAAGAAACTGGAAAAGCAGCACCGCCAGCAAGCCTGATCCCCACCTTCCAGAAGGCTTGCTCCGGCAAGCCTTTTTCTTTTTTGAAGCGAGAACTCCATGCGCATCGTCTTTGCAGGCACCCCAGAGTTTGCTGCCGAACACCTCAAGGCCCTGCTCGACAGCCCTTACGAGATCGTGGCCGTCTACACCCAGCCTGACCGCCCTGCCGGCCGTGGCCAGAAGCTGATGCCCAGTGCGGTCAAGGCGCTGGCCGTGGCCCGTGGCATCCCGGTACTGCAGCCGCAAGCCCTGCGCAACGCCGAGGCGCAAGCTGAACTTGCCGCACTGCAGCCAGACTTGATGGTCGTGGTTGCCTACGGCCTGATTCTGCCGCAGGCGGTGCTGGATATCCCCCGCCTGGGCTGCATCAACAGCCACGCCTCCTTGCTGCCGCGCTGGCGCGGTGCAGCGCCGATCCAGCGTGCCGTGGAAGCTGGCGATACCGAAAGCGGTGTCACCGTGATGCGCATGGAAGCCGGCCTGGATACCGGCCCGATGCTGCTCAAGGTAACCACCCCGATCAGCGCCGAGGACACCGGCGGTAGCCTGCATGACCGCCTTGCGCAAATGGGCCCGCCCGCCGTCGTGCAGGCCATTGCCGGCCTGGCCGACGGGTCGCTGCAAGGCGAGGTGCAAAACGATGCCCTGGCCACTTATGCACACAAGCTGAACAAGGACGAAGCGCGCCTGGACTGGTGCCGCCCGGCCGTCGAACTGGAGCGCCTGATCCGTGCCTTCAACCCATGGCCGGTGTGCCACAGCACCCTCGATGGCGAGAGCGTGAAGGTGCTGGCAGCCAACGTGGCGGCAGGCAAAGGTGAGCCGGGCGAGATCCTGTCCGCCAGTAAAGATGGCCTGGTAGTTGCCTGTGGTGACCAGGCACTGAGCCTGACCCGCCTGCAACTGCCCGGTGGCAAGGCGCTGAGCTTCAGCGACCTGTTCAACAGCCGCCGCGAGAAGTTCGCCGCCGGCAAGGTACTTGGCCAATGAACCCACGCCTCGCCGCCGCCCGTGCCCTTGCCGCAGTACTCAGCGGCAAGGCTTCATTGAACAGCTCGCTGCCGGCACAACTGGACAAGGTCGATGAGCGCGACCGCGGCCTGACCCAGGACCTGGCGTTCGGCACTGCCCGCTGGCAGCCCCGGCTCGACCTGCTGGCCGCCCAGCTGCTGCAGAAGCCGTTCAAAGCCGCAGACGCCGATGTGCAGGCGCTGCTGCTGGTCGGCCTGTACCAGCTGTTCTACACCCGAATTCCGGCCCACGCCGCAATTGGCGAGACCGTGGGTTGTGCCGACAAACTGAAGAAACCCTGGGCCAAGGGCCTGCTAAATGCCGTGCTGCGCCGCGCCCAGCGCGAAGGCGAAGCGCTGCTGGCCGGCATGGAGCGCGACCCCGTGGTACGCACCGCCCACCCGCGCTGGCTGCAAAAGGCGCTGAAGGCCTTCTGGCCAGAGCAGTGGGAGGCCATTTGCGCCGCCAACAATGCGCACCCGCCGATGATCTTGCGGGTCAACCGCCGTCATCACAGCCGTGATGCCTACCTGGGCCTGCTAACCGACGCGGGCGTTGCCGCCAGCGCCTGCCACTACAGCCGCGATGGCATCGTGCTGGCCGAAGCCTGCGACGTACGTGGCCTGCCAGGCTTCGCCGAGGGCTGGGTGAGTGTGCAGGACGAAGCCGCGCAGCTGTCCGCTGACTTGCTGGAGCTGGCCGCCGGCCAACGCGTGCTCGACGCCTGTTGCGCGCCCGGCGGCAAAACCTGCCACCTGCTGGAAGCCGAACCAGGCCTGGCTCACCTGACAGCCATCGACCTTGAGGCCAAGCGCCTGAACCGCGTGCGCGAGAACCTCGACCGCCTGCAGCTCGATGCCGAGCTGATCGCCTGCGACGCCCGCGACACTGCCAGCTGGTGGGACGGCAAACCGTTCCAGCGCATCTTGCTGGACGCCCCCTGCTCGGCCACTGGTGTGATCCGCCGCCACCCGGATATCAAGCTGACCCGCCAGGCCGACGACATTCCGGCCCTGGCCGCCCTGCAAGGTGAACTGCTCGATGCCCTGTGGCCGACACTGGAAGTGGGCGGCATGCTGCTGTATGCCACGTGCTCCAGCCTGCCGACCGAGAACACGCAAGTGGTCGAGGCGTTCCTCGCCCGCACCCCCGGCGCGCGGGAGCTGGACCTGGCCACCGAGGCCGGCCTGCGCCAGCCGCACGGCCGCCAGTTGCTGGCCCAGGAAGGCGGCCACGACGGGTTCTACTATGCCAAGCTGATCAAGATCGCCGCCTCGCGCGGGTAAGCACAAAAGGGTAGGGAGTAGCGGATGAAAATCATCATCCTCGGCGCAGGGCAAGTGGGCGGTACGCTGGCAGAGCACCTGGCCAGCGAGGCCAACGACATTACCGTGGTCGATACCGACGGCGACCGCCTGCGCGACCTGGGCGACCGCCTGGACATCCGCACCGTGCAAGGCCGCGGCTCGCTGCCGACGGTGCTGCGCCAGGCCGGTGCCGACGACGCCGACATGCTGGTGGCGGTAACCAACAGCGACGAAACCAATATGGTTGCCTGCCAGGTGGCCTATTCGCTGTTCCACACCCCGACCAAGATTGCCCGGGTACGCGAGTCGGCCTACCTGACCCGTGAAGAGCTGTTCGACAATGACCACATCCCGGTCGACGTGCTGATCAGCCCCGAGCAGGTGGTGACCAACTACATCAGGCGCCTGATCGAACACCCAGGGTCGCTGCAGGTGATCGACTTCGCCGAAGGCAAGGCGCAGCTGGTGGCCGTGAAGGCTTACTACGGCGGGCCGCTGGTGGGCCAGCAACTGCGCCAGATCCGCGCGCACATGCCTAACGTGGATACCCGTGTGGCCGCCATTTTCCGCCGCGACCGGCCAATCACCCCGCGTGGCGACACGGTGATCGAAGCCGATGACGAGGTGTTCTTCATTGCCGCGAAAAAAGACATCCGGGCAGTGATGGGCGAGTTGCGTCGTATCGACCAGACCAACAAGCGCATCGTCATTGCCGGTGGAGGCCAAATTGGCGAGCGCCTGGCCGAAGCCATCGAAAGCCGCTATCAGGTGAAGATCATCGAGATGAGCCCAGCTCGCTGCCGGCACCTGTCCGATACGCTAGACAGCACCGTGGTGTTGCAGGGCAGCGCCTCGGACAGGGACCTGATGCTGGAAGAAAACATCGCCGACGCCGATATCTTCCTGGCCCTGACCAACGATGACGAAGCCAACATCATGTCGTCGCTGCTGGCCAAGCGCCTGGGTGCAGGCAAGGTGATGACCATCATCAACAACCCAGCCTACGTCGACCTGGTGCAGGGGGGTGAGATCGACATTGCCATCAGCCCGCAGCTGGCGACCATCGGCACCCTGCTGGCCCACGTGCGCCGGGGCGACATTGTCAGCGTGCACTCGCTGCGCCGTGGCGCAGCCGAAGCGATCGAGGCGGTGGCCCATGGCGATGCCAAGTCGAGCAAGGTCGTTGGCAAGGCGATAGCGGACATCAACCTGCCACCGGGTACCACCATCGGCGCGATCATCCGTGCCGAAGAGGTCATGATTGCCCACGACAACACCCTGATCGAATCGGGTGACCATGTGATCCTGTTCGTTGTGGATAAAAAGCACATTCGCGATGTGGAGAAGCTGTTCCACGTCGGCTTGAGTTTCTTCTAGGAGCAAAGGGCATGCGCGAGTCGCTGGAGAAGATGCTGGCCAAGGGTGTGGATAACCCGTTGCTGCGTTTCGGGCTGGGCAAGGCCTGGCTGGATGAAGGTAACGGTGCAGAAGCTGCAGTGCACCTGGCGCGCTGTGTAGAGCAGGACCCGAAGTACTCGGCAGCCTGGAAGCTGCTGGGCAAGGCCTGCCTGTTGCAGGGTGACCTGGCGGCGGCGCGCAAGGCCTGGGAGGATGGGATCGTGGCGGCACAGGCCCACGGGGACAAGCAGGCCGAGAAAGAGATGACCGTTTTTCTCAAGAAGCTGAACAAGGCTTGAGATAGCCGGGGCTGCTTTGCAGCCCATCGCAGGCCAGCCAGCTTGTATGGTTAGACTTGAAGGGAGGAGGAGGGACAAAGCCAGCTTCTGACTGTTAGCGCAGTACAGACCGTGGGAGACCTCGCCCCTCCTCCCTTTTCACCCAAGCGCCGATAAAGAATGCTTCCGGGCTCGGACCGACGAAAGACACAAGCCAGCGCCTCTGGGTGACCCTTCAAGTACTCCAACACTATCGAGGAGAGTTGCTCATGGCAATGGTGGTTGCTGATTCAAAGCGGCTGATTGGCGTGGATGTGGCCAAAACAGAATTGGTCATTTGGGACGATGAATCAGCAGAACTCATAGCAATCCCCAATACTAAAGCAGCTATCAAGAAATGGCTCAAAGGCCTCTCGGGTGCGATGTCCGTCGCTATCGAAGCGACCAACATCTATCACGTCCTGTTTACGGATCTGGCCTTTGAGTTCGGGCATACGATTTACGTGGTAGATGGGTACGCCCTGAGCCATTACCGTAAAGGTGTCAACGTACGCGCTAAGACTGATGCAATTGATGCCCAGCTGTTGGCCCGCTATCTGAAGAACGAAGGGCAGGACCTAACGCCTTGGGCACCGCCACCGGCTATCTATCGACAGCTTCTGAGCTTGTTCCGGCGACGTGCAGGACTGGTTCAGGCACGAACCAGCCTGACTCAGGGGTGGGCCAATGAACCGCTACTCAAAGCCGCCTTCAAGACGCATCTGCGTGCGATGCAGCGGCTTGAGCTGCTGGTGGAGAAGATGATCAAGGGCCTGCTGGAAAAGGCCGGGCTGATGCCTCAGGTAAAGCGCTGCATGAAGGTCGAAGGGGTGGGTTTTCTAACTGCTGCTCGCCTGACAGCGACGTTTCAGCGTGGCAACTTCAGCGGGGGTGATGCGTTTATCGCCTTTTTGGGTATGGATCTGAGGATTGCGCAGTCGGGGCAGAAAAAAGGGCAATCCAAGCTCACGAAGCGAGGAGACCCCGAAGCTCGACGCCTCCTTCACAACGCGGCTATGTCAGCATCCCGCACAGCAGCATGGAAGTCGTACTACGAAGAGCGCCTGGCGCGTGGTTTTAGCACGACAGCATCGCTTGTCATGCTCGCACGCAAACTGGCGCGAGTAGTATTTGCCCTACTGAAAAGCGGAGACGAGTATCGGTCAAAAGCCGCTTAAAAAACTTCCCTAAAACCATAGAATCTCCCACAGGGGTCGCCTTAGGGCTGACAGGTGTTTGCCACAAGGTATGCAGCGCCTGTTGGAGCGAGCGCCGCCCGCGCGGCGCAATCGCGAGCTGCGCTCGCTCCTACGTTTGTTTCGGGCCAATTATTCCTGTGGGATTCGCGCGCGAACGCCTTGGTGCATGCCTCAATATCGCGCCGTACAAACAAGGCGGCCGCGCGCGCCTGTCACAGGCGTTACTGGCCCGAAACAAACGTAGGAGCGAGCGCAGCTCGCGATTGCGCCGCGCGGGCGGCGCTCGATCTCCCAGCCGCTGCATATCTTGTGACAAGCACCTATCAGGCCCTGATGCGATCCCTGTGGGAGCTGGCGTGCCAGCGAATGGGGCGCAGAGCGCCCCCAGAGATCTCAATACCAGCGCGGCTCGCCAGCCGGGCGCTTCTTGAAGCGCTTCATGCTCCACATGTACTGGCTCGGGTACTCGCGCACATAACGCTCGACCACCTTGCTCATCGCCGCCGCCGACTCATTCACGTCGGTGCTGTACATCGCTTGCGGCGCAGCTTCGAGAAACACCTTGAAACCCGAGCCATCCGGCAGGCGCAAGGCATGCAGGAACACCCCCACCGCCTTGCCGCCCGCCAGCATGTTCGGCACGAACTTGCTGGTCAGTGCCTGGGTACCGAGAAATGGCACGAACACGCCTGCCGATTCGGCCGGCTCCGGGTCAGCGGGGATGCCCACCTGGCCGCCCCGGCGCACCTCCTTGATCACGCTGAGAATGCCTTCCTTGGTCGAAGGCGCAACGCGGTTGCCCATCTGTACGCGCTGCTCACGCAGCAGGTCATCCACAGCCTTGAGCTTGGGCGGGCGGTAGAAAATGATCGGCTTGCACTGGTTGCAATAGAAGTGGTTGAGCACCTCCCAGTTACCCAGGTGGCTGGTGATGCCCACAACACCCTTACCAGACGCCAGGGCTTGCTCCAGCACTTCCAGGCCGTGCACTTCCTTGACCAGTTCCAGCGAGCGCTGTGGCGGCCAGATCCAGGCGCAGGCGCTTTCCACAAACGACTTGCCAATGTCCCGCAAGGCTTGGCCAACCAGTTGCTCGCGGGCAACCGGGTCCATCTCGGGGAAACACTTGGCCAGGTTGATGCGCACCACGTTGCGTGAACCGTTGGGGATCTTCCACATCAGCCAGCCGATGCCGGCGCCCACGCGCTGTACAGCGCCCCAGGGCAGCTTGGCAAACAGGCGCAGCACCCCGACCATCAGGGCGCCCTTGAACTTTTCCACAGGCGAATTCCTTATTTCAGCAAGGTGCGCATTGTAACCCTTCAACGAACCAGGGCGGCGTAACGATCGCAATCGATGGTGTGGTCCATGACCATGCCGGTGGCTTGCATGAAGGCATAGCAGATGGTCGGGCCGACAAAGGTGAAGCCGGCTTTCTGCAGCGCCTTGCTCATGGCCTTGGCTTCGTCGGTGACCGCCGGCACGTCAGCGCGACCCTGGAAGTGATTGATCTTCGGCGCACCGCCCACGAACGACCACAGCCATTCGGCGGGGTTATCCACAGCCAGCCAGGCCTGCGCATTGCGCCGGGCAGCCTTGAGTTTGAGGCGGTTGCGGATGATCCCGGGGTCCTGCATCAGCGCTTCGATGCGTTCGTCGCTGAGGGTGGCCAGTTTGACCGGGTCGAACCCGTGCATCACCTCGCGGTAACGCTCGCGTTTGCGTAAAACGGTGATCCATGAAAGCCCGGCCTGGAACCCTTCGAGCAAAAGCATCTCGAACAGCAACGCCGGATCGCGCTGCGGCGTTCCCCATTCCTGGTCATGGTAGGCCTGGTACAACGGATCGTCGGTACACCAAAAGCAGCGTGGCATAAGGCTCCAATGAGTAGAGGGCGAGGCGAATCAGGTTATACTCCCGCTCTTTACATCCGCATCCCCAGATACAGGTGAATTTCGTGAGCCAGCCTACGCCAGCCGTGCGTACCTTCCAAGACCTGATCCTCGCCCTGCAAAACTACTGGGCAGCTCAAGGTTGTGTGGTGCTTCAGCCCTACGATATGGAAGTAGGCGCCGGCACTTTCCACACCGCAACGTTCCTGCGCGCCGTGGGTCCAGAAACCTGGAACGCCGCCTACGTGCAGCCTAGCCGTCGCCCTGCCGACGGGCGGTATGGCGAAAACCCCAACCGCCTGCAGCACTACTACCAGTTCCAGGTGGTGCTCAAGCCGAACCCGGCCAACTTCCAGGAGCTGTACCTGGGCTCGCTGAAAGCCATTGGCCTGGACCCGCTGGTGCACGACATTCGCTTTGTCGAAGACAACTGGGAATCGCCGACCCTCGGCGCCTGGGGCCTGGGCTGGGAAATCTGGCTGAACGGCATGGAAGTCACCCAGTTCACCTACTTCCAGCAGGTAGGTGGCATCGAGTGCTACCCGGTCACCGGTGAAATCACCTACGGCCTCGAACGTCTGGCCATGTACATCCAGGGCGTCGATTCGGTCTATGACCTGGTATGGGCCGACGGCCCGTTCGGCAAGGTCACCTACGGTGACGTGTTCCACCAGAACGAGGTGGAGCAGTCGACCTACAACTTCGAACACGCCAACGTCGACAAGCTGTTCGAACTGTTCGACTTCTACGAAAGCGAAGCCAACCGCCTGATCAAGCTGGAGCTGCCGCTGCCGACCTATGAAATGGTGTTGAAGGCCTCGCATACCTTCAACCTGCTGGACGCCCGCCGCGCCATCTCGGTGACCGAGCGCCAGCGCTACATCCTGCGTGTGCGTACCCTGGCCCGGGACGTGGCGCAAAGCTATCTGCAAGCCCGCGCACGCCTGGGCTTCCCGATGGCCACCCCCGAACTGCGTGACGAAGTGTTGGCTAAGCTGGAGGCTGCACAATGAGTGCTCAAGATTTCCTGGTAGAACTGGGCACCGAAGAGCTGCCTCCCAAGGCCCTCGCCAGCCTCGGCGACGCCTTCCTGGCCGGCATCGAAAAGGGCCTGCAGGCCGCTGGCCTAAACTACACCGGCAAGCAGGTCTATGCTGCGCCGCGTCGCCTGGCCGTGCTGATTCGCCAGCTGGACGTGCAGCAGCCTGACCGCAGCATCAACATCGACGGGCCACCCCTGCAGGCTGCTTTCAAAGACGGCGAGCCGACCCAGGCTGCCCTGGGCTTTGCCAAGAAGTGCGGTGTAGAGCTGGCCGAAATCGACCAGAGCGGCCCCAAGCTGCGTTTCTCCCAGCACATCCCAGGCAAAGCGACCGTCGGCTTGCTGCCGACCATCGTCGAGGACTCGCTGAACGATCTGCCCATTCCCAAGCGCATGCGCTGGGCCGCCAGCCGTGAAGAGTTCGTGCGCCCGACCCAATGGCTGGTCATGCTGCTGGGCGACCAGGTGGTCGATTGCACCATCCTGTCGCAGAAGGCCGGCCGTGAATCCCGTGGCCACCGCTTCCACCACCCGGAAAACGTGCTCATCACTGCCCCCGCCAACTACGTCGAAGACCTGCGCAAAGCCTACGTGCTGGCCGACTTCGCCGAGCGCCGCGAGCTGATCAGCAAGCGTACTGCAGAGCTGGCCATGCAGCAGGAAGGCACGGCCATCGTGCCTCCGGCGCTGCTGGACGAAGTGACCGCGCTGGTCGAGTGGCCGGTGCCGCTGGTGTGCTCGTTCGAGGAGCGTTTCCTCGAAGTGCCGCAGGAAGCCCTGATCACCACCATGCAGGACAACCAGAAGTACTTCTGCCTGCTGGACAGCGAAGGCAAGCTGCTGCCGCGCTTCATCACCGTGGCCAACGTTGAAAGCCGCGACCCGAAGCAGATCGTGCAAGGCAACGAGAAAGTCGTGCGCCCACGCCTGACCGACGCCGAATTCTTCTTCAAGCAGGACAAGAAGCAGCCGCTGGAAACCTTCAACGAGCGCCTCAAGAACGTGGTCTTCCAGGCTCAGCTGGGCACTGTGTACGACAAGGCCGAGCGCGTTTCCAAACTGGCTGCCTTCATCGCCCCGCTGATCGGCGGCGACGCCCAGCGCGCCGGCCGGGCCGGCCTGCTGTCGAAATGCGACCTGGCCACTGAAATGGTCGGCGAATTCCCGGAGATGCAGGGTGTCGCCGGTTACTACTACGCGCTCAACGACGGTGAGCCGCAAGACGTTGCCCTGGCGCTGAACGAGCAGTACATGCCACGCGGTGCTGGTGCCGAGCTGCCGCAAACCCTCACCGGTGCCGCCGTGGCCATCGCCGACAAGCTCGACACCCTGGTGGGCATCTTCGGCATCGGCATGCTGCCAACCGGCAGCAAAGACCCGTACGCCCTGCGCCGTGCAGCGCTGGGTGTGCTGCGTATCCTGATCGAGAAGCAGCTGGACCTGAACCTGACCGGTGCGGTGGAATTCGCGGTCAAGCAGTTCGGTGCCAAGGTCAAGGCTGCCGGCCTGGCCGAGCAGGTGCTGGAGTTCATCTTCGACCGCCTGCGTGCGCGCTACGAAGACGAAGGCATCGACGTGGCCACCTACCTGTCGGTACGTGCCCTGCAGCCAGGCTCGGCGCTGGACTTCGACCAGCGTGTTCAGGCGGTGCAAGCGTTCCGCAAGCTGCCCGAAGCCGAGGCCCTGGCCGCGGTCAACAAACGTGTGTCGAACCTGCTGAGCAAGGCCGAAGGCGCCATCGCCGAGCAGGTCGAGCCGAAGTACTTCGACAATGCCAACGAGTTCTCGCTGTACTCGGCCATCCAGCAGGCCGACCAGGCCGTGCAACCGATGGCTGCTGCACGGCAGTACAGCGAATCGCTGGCCCGCCTGGCAGCCCTGCGCGACCCGGTTGATGCCTTCTTCGAGGCGGTCATGGTCAACGCCGAAGACGCCAAGGTACGTGCCAACCGCTACGCCCTGCTCAGCCGCCTGCGCGGCCTGTTCCTGGGTGTGGCCGACATCTCGTTGCTGGGGTAAGCCTTGAAACTGCTGATTCTCGACCGTGACGGGGTGATCAACTACGACTCCGACGCCTACATCAAGACGCTGGAAGAGTGGGTCCCGATCCCTGGCTCGGTCGCAGCGATCGCGCAGTTGAGCAAGGCGGGCTGGACGGTGGCCGTGGCCACCAACCAGTCCGGTATCGCCCGTGGCTATTACCCGCTGGCAACCCTCGAGGCCATGCACGCGCGCCTGCGCGCGCTGGTGGCCGAGCAGGGCGGCGAGGTTGGCCACATCGTGTATTGCCCGCACGGCCCGGATGAAGGCTGCGATTGCCGCAAGCCCAAGCCAGGCATGCTGCGGGCGATCGCCGAGCATTACCAGGTCGGCCTTGAAGGCGTCTGGTTCGTTGGCGACAGCAAAGGTGACCTGGAGGCCGCCCTGGCCGTCGGTGCACAACCCGTGTTGGTGAAAACCGGCAAAGGTGAGCGGACCCTGGCAAAAGGTGTTCCGGAAACTACACTGATTTTCGACGATCTGGCAGCTATCGCCAGAGAACTAATTTAAACAGTGCGCCTGCGGGCGCATTTTTCTCAGGCGGGCATGCCCCGCAATGGTACAAGCCACTATGTCGATCCTGCAGGCGATCAGAATCTTTCTTTTTTACCTGCTGCTGGGCACCAGTTCGTTGCTGTGGTGCTCGCTGAGCTTTTTCGTCGCGCCGTTTCTGTCGTTCCCCAAGCGCTACAAGTTCATCAATGTGTACTGGTGCCGCTGCGCCTTGTTCCTCGTGCGGACGATTCTGGGCATCGACTACAAGATCACCGGTGCCGAGAACGTGCCGGCCGAGCCTTGCGTGATCCTGTCGAACCACCAAAGCACCTGGGAAACATTCTTCCTGTCGCAGTACTTCTCGCCGCTTAGCCAGGTGCTCAAGCGCGAACTGCTGTACGTGCCGTTCTTCGGCTGGGCCATGGCCATGCTGCGGCCGATCGCGATCAACCGCGACAACCCGAAGGAGGCACTGCGCCAGGTCGCGAGCAAGGGCGATGAGCTGCTCAAGCAGAAGACCTGGGTGCTGATCTTCCCGGAGGGCACCCGTGTGCCGTTCGGCACGGTCGGCAAGTTCTCGCGCGGGGGCACCGCGCTGGCAGTCAATGCCGGGCTGCCGGTACTGCCGATTGCCCACAACGCCGGCAAGTTCTGGCCGAAAACCGGTTGGGGCAAGCGCTCGGGCACCATCGAGGTGGTAATTGGCGAGCCGATGTACGCCAACGGCACCGGGCCACGGGCCATTGCCGAGCTCAACGACCGCGCTCAGGCGTGGAACGAAGCGGCCCAGCGGGCCATGGGCTCGCTGCCGCCAGCAGCAGAAGAACCGCAGGAGCAGATGGCGTGATATCTGTGGATAACTTGTGAGCACTTTTTCGTTGAAATGCTTGAAGTAAGCGCTAAGTTATTGAATTGGCTGTTTATTTTTGGGTGTGGCATTTTTCTGAAAAGCGTGCATAAGTTTTTTCGGGGCATAAGAAAACCGGCTTTAACAGCCGGTTTTTTTTGGGCTCCATTTCCAGTACGCATCGCTTCGTGTAGGAGCGGCCTTGTGTCGCGATGGGCCGCAAAGCGGCCCCGGCAATGTGTACATCAAGGCAGAAATCCTGGGGCCGCTGCGCGGCCCATCGCGACACAAGGCCGCTCCTACAAGGATCCGCGCCAGCTTTCAGATCTTGTCGATATCCACATCCTTGGTTTCTTTCAGGCAGAAAATCCCCACCACCAAGCTGATGCCGGTCACCAGGATCGGGTACCAAAGCCCGTAGAAGATGTCCCCGGTGTACACCACCAGTGCAAACGAGACGGTGGGCAGGAAGCCGCCGAACCAGCCGTTGCCAATGTGGTAGGGCAGCGACATCGAGGTGTAGCGAATGCGGGTCGGGAACAGCTCGACCATCACTGCGGCCAATGGGCCGTAGGTCATGGTCGCGATCAGGATCATCGCCACGATCAGCACCACGACCATCACCTGGTTGACCTGTGCGGGGTCAGCCTTGGCCGGGTAGCCTGCCTGCTCCACCGCCGCACGCATCGCGGCTTCGTCGAAGCCGTTGATGGTCTTGTCGCCCACATTCACCACTACCTCGCTGCCGGCTACGCTGACCGAGCTGTAAGGCAGGCCCTGTTTGACCAGAAAGGTCTTGACCTTGTCGCACGGGCTGTCGAAACGGGCCTTGCCGACCGGGTCGAACTGGAACGTGCAGCCTTGCGGATCAGCAGTGACCACGATCGGCGCCTGGCGGCTAGCGGCGTCAATTTGTGGGTTGGCATAGTGGCTCAAGGCCTTGAACAGCGGGAAGTACAGCACCGTGGCCAGCAGCAAGCCCAGCATCAGGATCGGTTTGCGCCCGATACGGTCCGACAGCCAGCCAAAAAACACGAAGAACGGCGCACCGATCACCACGCTGATGATCAGCAAGGTATTGGCCTGGGCCGGGTCTACCTTCAGCATCTGGGTCATGAAGAACAGCACGTAGAACTGCGCGGTGTAGAAGGTCACCGCTTGCCCGGCATTGATGCTGAACAGTGCGGTCAGTACGACTTTGAGGTTCGGCCACGAGGTGAACGACTCCCGGATCGGCGACTTGCTGACCTTGCCCTGGGCCTTCATTTTCACGAAGGCTGGCGACTCATGCATGCTCATGCGGATCCAGGTGGAAATGCCCAGCAGCACGATCGACAGCAGGAACGGCAGGCGCCAGCCCCAGGTTTCGAACTGATCGCCACTGACATAGCGGCTGCCCAGTACCACCAGCAACGACAACAACAGGCCCAGGGTGGCGGTGGACTGGATAAAGCCGGTGTGGAAACCGCGCTTGCCCGGGGGGGCATGTTCGGCCACATAAGTGGCCGCACCACCGTACTCACCGCCCAGCGCCAGGCCCTGCAGCATGCGCAGTATCACCAGAATGATCGGTGCGGCGATGCCGATGCTGGCATACGTGGGCAGCAAGCCCACGGCGAAAGTGGAGAGCCCCATCAGTACGATGGTGACCAGGAAGGTGTATTTACGCCCGATCATGTCCCCCAGGCGGCCGAACACCAATGCACCGAACGGCCGCACAAGGAAGCCGGCAGCGAAGGCCATGAGGGCGAAGATGAAAGCGGTGGTGTCGTTCACACCCGCAAAGAACTGCTTGCTGATGACCGCTGCCAACGCGCCATAGAGAAAAAAGTCATACCACTCGAACACCGTCCCGAGGGATGACGCGAAAATGATTTTGCGTTCTTCACGACGGTTGGAACCGCTGGCCGCCGCAGCCTGCTCTTGAATGTAATCCGACATCGTTGCTGTCCTCGGCCCGCAGGCCACAGTGATTATTCTTGTTGTTCCACTGTCGGCAGCCTTCGACCGCAAGCTGCCGCTACTGCACGCACCCGGGTCAGGGCGTCGGTAATGCGTCTTCGTTCAGGTAGGTCTGGGTAGCAGCTCCTTTGAGGATCAGTTGTGCCGCCTTTTCGGCGATCATCAGGGTGGGGGAACAGGTATTGCCTGAGGTGATCTGCGGCATGATCGAGGCATCGGCCACGCGCAGGCCGGGGATGCCATGCACGCGCAGCTGGTTATCCACAACGTCCATCGCACCATTGCCCATGCGGCAGGTACCCACCGGGTGGAAAATGGTAGTGCCGATCGTGCCGGCAGCCTCGATAAGGTCCTGTTCGCTTTGCAGGGTCGCGCCAGGCAGATATTCCTCGGGCTCGAATACGGCCAGGGCAGGGGCCTGAACGATGCGCCGGGTAAGGCGGATGGCATCGGCGGCCACCTGCAAGTCCTGGGGGTCGCTCAGGTAGTTGGGGTCGATCAGCGGCGTGCTGTGCATGTCGGTGCTACGAATATCGATACGCCCACGGCTGGCCGGGCGCAGGTTGCAGACCGAGGCGGTAAAGGCCGGGAACCGGTGCAAAGGCTCGCCGAAGCGCTCCAGCGACAGCGGCTGCACGTGGTACTGCAGGTTGGCGGTGGCCTGGTCGGGGCTGGACCGCACGAACGCGCCCAACTGGCTCGGGGCCATGGCCAGCGGGCCGCTGCGGTCGTAGAGGTAGCGCAGGCCCATGCCCATCTTGCCCCACAGGCTGTTGGCCATCTGGTTCAAGGTGCGGGTATTGCGGATCTGGTAGATCAGCCGCAATTGCAGGTGGTCCTGCAGGTTGCCACCCACGCCAGGCATGTGGTGGCGCACGCCAATACCCAGGCTTTCCAGTAATTGCCGGGGGCCGATGCCGGAGCGTTGCAGGATGCCCGGGGAACCGACCGCCCCAGCACACAGCACGATCTCGCGGCGAGCCGCAAACTCGTGCCAGGCGCCTTGCCAGAATGCTTTCACCGCACGTGCGCGGGTATTGTTGAGCAGCATCTGGTCAACCTGCACACCCGTAAGCACGGTGAGGTTGGCGCGGTGCTGAACCGGCCGCAGAAACGCCTTGGAGGCATTCCAGCGCACGCCACTGCGTTGGTTGACCTGGAAATAACCACACCCATGGTTATCGCCGGTGTTGAAGTCATCCACCTTGGCGATGCCGCTTTGCTCGGCGGCGTCGCGGAAGGCATCCAGTATCGGCCAGCTGTAGCGCTGGCGTTCTACTCGCCACTCGCCACCGCCGCCGTGGTGCTCGCTGGCGCCAGCAAAGTGGTTTTCACTGGCCTTGAACAGCGGCAGCACGTCCTTCCAGGCCCAACCGGGGTTGCCCTGTTCGGCCCAGTGGTCGTAGTCGGCAGCCTGGCCACGCATATAGATCATGCCATTGATGGAAGAGCAGCCGCCCAGCACCTTGCCGCGCGGGTAGCCCAATGCGCGCCCACCCAGGCCGGGCTGGGCTTGGGTCTTGAAGCACCAGTCGGTGCGTGGGTTGCCAATGCAGTAGAGGTAACCCACGGGAATGTGAATCCAGGGATAGTTGTCCCGCCCGCCCGCTTCCAGCAGCAGCACGCGGCAACCAGGGTCGGCGGACAAGCGGTTGGCCAGCAGGCACCCGGCGGGGCCGGCGCCTACCAACACGTAATCGAAGACAGAATCGGCTGATGGCATGTGCAACCTCGGGCCTGATTATTATTCTTGTCCCGATCCATCTTAGTGCGTAATTTCGTGGGTGAAACACGCGATTTCGCGCAGCGGTTGTGCGTTTTAGCACAGCGACAACTCTGTACAGGCGTCTTCGCGGATTCACCCGCGAAAGGGGCCCACGAACAGCCACAAGGATCAGCATGTTCGACTGGAACGATCTGCGGTTTTTCCTCGAGTTGCAGCGCAGCGGCCGCCTGCTTACCGCCGCCAAGCGCCTCAATACCACCCACAGCACCGTGGCCCGGCACATCGAGCGCATCGAAGAAAGCCTGGGCACAGCCTTGTTCGTGCTACACGCCCAAGGCTATGAGCTGACCCCTTCGGGCCAGGCCCTGCTCAAGCACGCCGAAGCCATGGAGAACGTCGCCCTGCTGGCCCAGGAAGAAATCACCCAGGCCATCACCCCACTGGGCAAGATCCGCCTGGGGGTCACCGAAGGCATTGGCATCATGTTCTTCACCCCGCGCATGAACGCGCTGTTCGAGCGCTACCCCGGGCTGGAAGTGGAGCTGGTGGCAGTGCCGAGGTTCGTCAGCATCCTCAACCGCGAAGCCGAGATCAGTATTCACCTGGAGCGGCCCAACGCCGACCTGCTGATCACGCGCAAACTCACCGACTACCGCCTGGCCCTGTATGCCAGCCAGGGCTACCTCGACCGCGCACCACCCCTGCGCAACCGTGAGGATCTGGCCCGCCACAGCTGGATCGGCTACGTCGACGACCTGCTGTTCAGCCAGGAGCTGCTGTTTCTCAATAGCTTCTGCCGGGCGCCCAACGTGGTCTTCCGCAGCACCAGCGTGATTGCCCAGCAAGTGGCCGCACGTGCTGGGCTGGGCATTGCAGTGCTGCCCAACTACATGGCCCGGCACGACCCGACCCTGGTCCGCGTACTGCCTGGCGAAACCATCCAGCGCAGTTACTGGATCTGTACCCGCCGCGAGCTGCACAAGTCGGTGCGCCTGCGGGTCGTATGGGATTACCTGCTGGCGCTGTGCGCAGAGCAACAGGGCGAGCTGTTAGCTCAGTAATGCCTTGCTGGCCAGCAGCAGGGCAGCGGCGCAACCTGCCACGGCAAACATCTGCTGCAGCCGTGGGCCCGCCAACCTGGCCGCCAGGGGGCGCGCCAGCAGCAAGCCAAGCACGGCGCCGACAGCGAAAGGGCCACCCACTTGCCAATGCAGGACACCTGCAAGGCTGGCACTGATCACACTGCCGGCAGACACCAAGGCAATCACCGCCAGCGACGTGGAGACGATCGTGGCCATGCGCAGGTTGGTATAGCGGTTGAGCGCCGGAATGATCACGAACCCGCCCCCCACACCGAGCAGGCCAGACAGCAAGCCGGACAGCGCGCCGGTGAATGCCAGGGCGCGAGCGCAGGGCAGGGTCCAGCGCAAGCGGCCCTGCAGCGGGTTCAGCACACATGGCTCGATGAAGCGATGCGCATCGTTGGCTTCGCCACGCAGCTCCCTGGCCGCCTTGCGCCAGATACGCAGGCAGGCGTAGGTGAGCACAGCGGCGAACACCAGTTGCAACGGCGTATTGGGCAAACGGTGCGCCAGCATCAACCCCAGTGGCGCTGCCGCCATCCCGATCAAGGCGATGAACAGTGCCGCCCGATAGCGCACCAGGCCGCGACGCAAACCCAGTACCGCGCCCACGGCTGCCGCCAGACCTACCGCCAACAAGCCGACCGGTGCCGCTTCGACCATCGAAAGGCCAAGGCCGAACACCAACAGGGGCACGGCAAGAATGCCTCCACCGGCGCCCGTCAATGCCAGCACGGCGCCGATGATGGCCCCCAGGGCTGCGCCAAGCAGTTGCGTTTCGATCACTGCCCGCCCTCTGCTACCAACGGTTGTGGCCGCGCCAGCCATTCCCGACCCTTGAGCATGGCTTGCCAGTACAGCGGCGGCAGGGCCTGCGCCTTGAGCAGCCAAGCCAGGCGGGTCGGCTTGCGACCGTCGAGCAACCAGTTGGGGAAGCTGGGCGCCAGCTTGCCACCATAGGTGAACTCGGCCAGCACGATCTTGCCGCGCTCGATCGTGAGCGGGCATGAGCCGTAACCGTCGTACTGGGCCAGTGTCTGCAACCGCCCCAGCGCTACCAGCACATTATTGGCCACTACCGGAGCCTGCTTGCGGGCCGCTGCAGCGGTCTTGGCGTTGCTGGTGTTGGCCACATCGCCCAAGGCGTGAACAGTGCTGTACTGGCGATGGCGCAGGGTGTGCGGGTCTACATCGACCCAGCCGGCACTGTCGGCCAATGGGCTTTCACGGATGAAGTCGGGCGCGACTTGCGGCGGAACCACATGCAGCAGGTCGAAGGCCTCGACGCGGGTTTCGCTGCTGCCATCGGGCAGGCTACGCACAAAGGTGGCACGTTTGTTGGGGCCGTCCACGGCGACCAGCCGATGGCTGAAATTCAGGTCCACGGCATATTTTTCGATGTACTGCATCAAGGCAGGCACGTAGTCGGCCACACCGAACAAGACTGCGCCGGCATTGAAGAAGCTGGCTTTGATCGCGCCCAGGTCACCGTGGCGTAGCCAATGGTCACATGACAGGTACAGCGCCTTCTGTGGCGCGCCGGCGCACTTGATCGGCATCGGCGGCTGGCTGAACAGGGCACGGCCGTGCTTGAGCTTTTGCACCAGCTCCCAGGTATAGGGCGCCAGGTCGTAGCGGTAATTGGAGGTGACCCCGTTACGGCCCAAGGTCTCGCTGAGCCCATCAATGGCCGCCCAATCGAGCTTCAGGCCAGGGCAAACCACCAGTTGTTCATAGCCGATGGCCCGGCCATCCTCGAGCACGACCAACTGGCGCACCGGGTCGAAACCCTGGACGCGCGCCTTTACCCAGCGCACCCCGCGCGGAATCGTCGAAGCCATGGTGCGGGCAGTGCTCGCCGCGTTGAAAACACCAGCGCCGACCATGGTCCAGCCAGGTTGGTAGTAGTGCACCTCGGCGGGGTCGATCAAGGCCACATCCAGGGACGCGTCGCGGCTGATCAGGCTGGATGCAGTGGCGATCCCGGCGGCACCGGCACCGACGATGACCACTGTGTGGTGGTCGGTATGGGTAGTGGACGACAAGGCAGGCATGGCAATAAATCCTGGAAATCTGGTTATAGGGCAGGGCGCTTACAGCTTGTTCAGCGGGATCTTCAAATAACTGACGCCGTTGGCTTCCGGCTCCGGGAAGTGGCCACTGCGCATGTTCACCTGCACCGACGGCAAGATCAGCACGGGCATGTCGAGGGTTTTGTCGCGGGCCTCACGCATGGCGACGAAGCTGTCCTCGTCGATACCCTGGTGGATGTGGATATTGCTGGCGCGCTGCTCGGCAACGGTGGTGACGTACTGCATTTCGCGACCACCTGGCAGGTAGTCGTGGCACATGAACAGGCGGGTCTGGTCGGGGAACGCCAGCAAGCGCCGGATCGAGCGGTACAGCGTACGGGCGTCGGCGCCGGGGAAATCGCAACGGGCAGTACCGTAGTCAGGCATGAACAAGGTGTCGCCGACGAACACCGCGGTCTCACCCGCATCCTCGATCATGAAGCTCATGCATGCAGGCGTGTGCCCAGGGGTGTGCAATGCACGCGCATGCAGGTTGCCGATGCGGAAACCTTCTTCGTCTTCGAACAGCACATCGAATTGGCTGCCATCACGGGCAAAGCCACGCTCGGCGTTGAACAGGCTGCCAAAAACCTTCTGCACCTGGGTGATGTGCGCACCAATGGCGGTATGGCCGCCAAGCTTCTCCTTCAGGTAGGCCGCTGCCGATAGGTGGTCGGCATGCACATGTGTTTCAAGTATCCAGCGCACGCTGGCGTGCAATTCAGCCACGCGCTCGACCAGCCGATCTGCTGAGGCAGTACAGGTGCGCCCGGCCTTGGGGTCGTAATCCAGCACGCTGTCGATCAACGCGCACTGCCGGGTTTCACAGTCCATGACCAGGTAGCTGATGGTCGAGGTCGCCTCATCGTAAAAGGCGTCCACGTGAAGGTTGTTGCCGATGATCATCACGTTCTCCAGTTATCCGCCGCGTCTATTCAACGCGTAGGCAGTGACAGGAGGTATATCAAGATGCATGCCAGGCTCTTTATCGTGCCGGGCCCAACGAAACCGAGGCAGTGCTGACAGCACCTGGCTGAATTGGCAGCATGATTGGCAGTCGACTGTCAGCCAATGGCAGTGTTTGGCAGTCCTTGTTACCCTGCATCCATCATCCGAACGGTGCTGTCATGCCTGAAACCCATCCGTTTATCCTGGCGCTGGTTTCCTACCTCGAGCACGATGCCCTGCCGACCATCGTGCTGGACACCGACTACAACATCCTGGCAGCCAATGCTGAGTATCGCCGCCAGTTCGGCCAGCACGAACAAGCACCCCTAGGGGAAAAGTGCCACAGGGTGTCGCACCACTATGCCGTGCCATGCGACCAGGCTGGCGAACATTGCCCGATGCGCAAAGCCTGGGACAGCAAGGTCGCGGAGCGTGTGTTGCACATTCACCACACGCCACGTGGGCCCGAGCACGTGGATGTAGAGCTGCGGCCGATCCTGGACGAACAGGGTACGGTGGTAGCCTTTGTCGAACGCTTGACCACCATCACCCTGGCCTCGGCCCAGCCGCAAGAGCAAGGGCTGGTCGGCCGTGCGCCGGCCTTCAAGGCAGCCCTGGCCAGCCTGCAACGCGCGGCGCCAGCGCAGATCCCTGTCTTGCTGCAAGGTGAGTCAGGCACCGGCAAGGAGCTGTTCGCCCGTGCGCTGCACATGGGTAGCGCCAGGGCAAACGGCCCACTGGTGGTGGTGGACTGCACCGGCTTGACCGAGTCATTGTTCGAGAGCGAACTGTTCGGGTACGAAAAAGGCGCGTTCACCGGTGCCAACCAGCGCAAGATCGGCCTGGCCGAAGCCGCCCATGGCGGCACGCTGTTCCTTGATGAAATTGGTGAAGTGCCGCTGGCGATGCAGGTGAAGCTGTTGCGCCTGATCGAGTCTGGCAGCTTCCGCCCGGTAGGCAGCCTGCGCACAGTGCATTCGGATTTCCGCCTGGTGTCGGCCACGCACAAACCCCTCAGGCAAATGGTTGCCGATGGCAGCTTCCGTGAAGACCTGTACTACCGCATCAGCGGCTTCCCGATTCGCCTGCCGGCACTGCGTGAGCGGGTAGAGGACCTTCCCTTGCTGGCGCAGAGCCTGCTGCAACGCATGGCGGGCACATCGGTCCCCAGCTTGAGTGACGATGCCTTGCAGCGCCTTGCCTTGCATCCGTTCCCGGGCAACATCCGCGAGCTGCGCAATGTTCTGGAACGGGCGCGGTTGTTCGCTGATGATGGGGTGATCAGGCCGGAGCACCTGCCCGAGGACATCGGCGCGCAAACGCCGGTGAGCCGTGGCGCAAAGCGCCGTGACCTCGGTGAACTGGCCCAGGCTCTGGAACAGTTCAAAGGTTCGCGCAGTGAGCTGGCGCTTCATTTGGGCATGAGCGAACGCACGTTGTACCGTCGCTTGAAAGCGCTTGGGCTGCGCTAGCTTCGTGTTTTCGCCAGGCCACCTTTACCGGACCTTTACCGCTGTCCTGACATTAAACGACCTGGTTCATGGTCTGATTGGTTAACCGTACCCGGTAACTGAAAGATTCAGCCGGGCGTTAATACACAGAGGACCGCAACGATGAAAAAGACCCTGACCATGATGTGCGCGGCGCTGATGCTCAGCGCACCTCTGGCAAGCTTCGCGCAGCCTGGTCCACCTGACCGTCATGATGGCGGCCCAGGGCACCCAGGCAACCCGCCCCACGCTCAGCCGCAGGGCCGCCACGACAATGGCCGCGGGCCTGCTTATCGCGACCCGAACTTCCACCCGCAAAAAGGTATGCCGGTACCCCACCAGCAGTGGCGCCGCGGCCATGTGGTAGACCCGCATTACCGTGGTGACCGTTACTGGGTAACCGACTGGAAGGCGCGGCACCTGTATGCACCTCCGCGCGATCACCGCTGGTTGTACGTGAACGGTGACTACGTACTGGTCGCCATCGCCAGCGGAGTGATCGTCAATATTCTCAGCGGCTACTGATGTGTGGGAACACGCTGTTCAGTTAGCAACTGGGGCTGAACTACGCGCCAGGATGTGCTCGGGCATGTTCGATCACCATGTGGTGCCTGCCTCGAACGCTTCGCAAAAAACCCGCAGTAGTGAAATGCCTGTCAGTTAAGTAATTTGGGGCCGCTGTGCGACCCTTCGCGGGCACGCCCGCTCCCACAGGGGATCGCGCATTTCTTGAGTTCAGCGCCAAACATGTGGGAGCGGGCTTGCCCGCGAAGGGCTGCAAAGCAGCCCCAGTAACGCTTAACTGACAGGCATTACGCAGTAGCGGTTTTTTTTGGTGACCGGTAGGTGTCAGACTTTGAACCCGGCCGGTCAGAAGTCCAGGTTAGAAACCGACAGGGCATTGCTCTCGATGAAGTCACGGCGTGGTTCGACCGCATCACCCATCAGGGTGTTGAAGATCTGGTCGGCAGCGATGGCATCTTCGATGGTGACCTTGAGCATCCGGCGCACGGTTGGGTCCATGGTGGTTTCCCACAGTTGCTCAGGGTTCATCTCACCCAGCCCTTTGTATCGCTGGATAGTATGCCGCTTGGTGCTTTCGTTCATCAGCCAGTCCAGTGCTTCCTTGAACTCGCTGACCGCCTTGCGGCGCTCGCCGCGCTGCACATAAGCACCTTCGCCCAGCAGGGTAGAAAGGTTGGCCCCCAGCTTCACGACCGTACGGTAGTCGTTGCTGCCAAAGAAGTCGCGGTTGAACGTGACGTAGCTGGCCAGGCCGTGGGAGGTCACTTCCACTTCCGGCAGCCACACATTGCGCTCTTTGTCTTCGCGCAGGCTAGCCTGATAACCAAGGCCGGACTTCTGGCTGTTGCTCAGGCGCGCCTGGAACTTCACCAGCCAGGCTTGCATCGCAGCATGATCGCCCAATTGCTCGACGGTCACTTCCGGCAGGTAGATGAAATGCTCGGTGATGTCTTCTGGGTACAAGCGCGACAGACGCTTGAGCGTTTTCATCACGCCGCGGAATTCGTTGACCAGGTTTTCCAGTTGTACACCGGCAACCGCTGGCGCCGACTCGTCCAAGTGCAGGCTGGCATCTTCCAGGGCCGACTGGGTCATGTACTCTTCCATGGCCTCGTCGTCTTTGATGTACTGCTCCTGCTTACCTCGCTTGACCTTGTACAGCGGCGGCTGGGCAATGTAGATGTAGCCGCGCTCGACAAGCTCCGGCAATTGGCGGAAGAAGAAGGTCAGCAATAAGGTACGGATGTGCGAACCGTCAACGTCAGCATCGGTCATGATGATGATGTTGTGATAACGCAATTTATCGATGTTGTACTCTTCGCGGCCAATGCCACACCCCAGCGCCGTGATCAGCGTGCCTACTTCCTGGGACGAGATCATCTTGTCGAAGCGCGCCTTCTCGACGTTGAGGATCTTCCCCTTCAGCGGCAGGATCGCCTGGGTACGGCGGTTACGGCCCTGTTTGGCGGAGCCACCTGCGGAGTCACCCTCCACCAGGTACAGCTCAGAAAGGGCAGGGTCCTTTTCCTGGCAGTCCGCCAATTTGCCCGGCAAGCCGGCAATGTCCAACGCGCCCTTGCGACGGGTCATTTCACGGGCTTTGCGGGCCGCTTCCCGAGCACGCGCAGCGTCGATCATCTTGCCAACGACGGCCTTGGCCTCGTTGGGGTTCTCCAGCAGGAAGTCGGCAAAGTACTTGTTCATTTCCTGCTCAACGGCGGTTTTCACCTCCGAGGAAACCAACTTGTCTTTAGTCTGTGAGCTGAATTTAGGGTCCGGGACCTTCACCGAAATGATCGCGGTCAGGCCTTCACGGGCATCGTCGCCAGTGGTGGCTACCTTGTTCTTCTTCGCCAGACCTTCCTGCTCGATGTAGTTGTTAAGGCTACGGGTCAGCGAGGAACGGAAGCCCACCAGGTGGGTACCACCATCACGCTGCGGAATGTTGTTGGTAAAGCACAGCAGGTTTTCGTTGAAGCTGTCGTTCCATTGCAGGGCAACTTCAACACCTACGCCATCCTCGCGCTGCACATTGAAGTGGAACACCTGGTTGTTGACCGGCGTCTTGTTGGTGTTCAGGTACTCAACGAACGCTCGCAGGCCACCTTCGTATTTGAAGAACTCTTCCTTACCACTGCGCTCATCTTTCAGCAGAATGCCGACGCCCGAGTTGAGGAACGACAGTTCGCGAATCCGCTTGGCCAGGATGTCCCAGCTGAAATGGATGTTCTTGAAGGTTTCAGCCGAAGGCTTGAAATGGATATGGGTGCCCGTGGTTTCGCTGTCACCCACAACCGCCATCGGCGCTTGTGGAACACCGTGAACGTAGGTCTGTTCCCAGATCTTGCCGCTGCGGCGAACGGTCAATACCAGCTTCTCGGAGAGGGCGTTTACGACCGAAACCCCAACACCGTGCAAACCGCCGGAGACTTTGTAGGAGTTATCGTCAAACTTACCGCCGGCGTGCAGGACGGTCATGATGACCTCAGCGGCGGAAACACCTTCTTCTTTATGCACATCGACCGGAATGCCGCGACCGTTGTCGCGGACACTGATGGATTCGTCCGGGTGAATAATGACAGTGATGTCATCGCAGTGACCGGCGAGGGCTTCGTCGATCGAGTTGTCGACCACTTCGAAGACCATGTGGTGCAGGCCGCTACCATCATCGGTGTCGCCAATGTACATGCCGGGACGCTTGCGTACGGCATCCAAACCTTTCAGCACCTTGATGCTGGAGGAGTCGTACGTTTGATTTTCGCTCATGCCTTCACTCCCGATGGTCGTGGGTCTGGGTGATACGGCCTTGTTCCACGTGGAACAAAGCAACTGGCGTTTCCGTCTGCCAGCCTTCCCTCAGTAATTCGTGATCTACACAGGTGATGAACACCTGGCAGCGTAATTCTTCAAGCAAGCGGCACAGAGCGCGGCGGTGCTGGTCGTCGAGTTCGGACGGCAAGTCATCCACGAGATAAATACAGTGACCGCGGCGAGCCTGGCTGACGAGGTGGCCTTGGGCAATGCGCAGTGCGCACACCACCAGCTTTTGCTGACCACGCGACAAAATGTCGGCTGCATTATTGGCAGCTAGGCGAAGACGCAGATCAGCGCGCTGCGGACCGGCTTGGGTATGGCCCATTTGCTGATCGCGAAGGAGAGAGGAGGCGAGTACTTCTTGCAGTTCCCGGTCCTTGTCCCAGCCTCGATAGTAGCTCAGGGTCAACCCGTCCAGTTCGACCAGTTCGCTCAGGGTTCGCTCGAAGACGGGCTTCAAGGCCTTGATATAATTGCGACGGTATTCATCTATTTCCGCACTGGCCAGGCACAGTTCCCGGTCCCAGGCGGCTTGCGAAGCTGGGTCAAGTGTACCATGCCGCAACCATGAGTTCCGCTGCCGCAGCGCCTTCTGCAGCCGTTGCCAAGCGGGTAGGAAGCGAGGTTCCACGTGGAACACTCCCCAATCCAGGAACTGGCGACGAATTTTTGGTGCGCCCTCCAGTAGCCGAAAGCTGTCCGGATTGATGAGCTGCAACGGCAGCAGCTCTGCCAACTGCGCAGCGCTACGAGCGTTCTGCCCATCGATGCGAATGGTAAAGTCCCCTTGGCGCTCGCGGGACACACCGAGGTTACAGGTGCCGCCCTCCGTCAATTGCACCTCACCAAACACGGTACAGGCAGCCTGTTCGTACTGTATGACCGGGTTCAAACGGGTGCTGCGGAATGAGCGCGCTAATCCAAGCAAGTGCACGGCTTCCAGCACACTGGTCTTGCCACTGCCGTTGGCGCCGTAAAGGATGTTGATGCGGGGGGAGGGTGAGAGCGTCACCGGGTGCAGGTTGCGCACCGCGGTGACCCTGATACGTCGAAGGGACATGTCGCCTGCTACAGGTTACAGGCGCATCGGCATGACAACGTAGGAAGAATCATCATTCCCGGCTTCCTGCAGCAGCGCACTGCTGTTGGAGTCAGACAGGATCAGACGAACTTGCTCAGTGGTCATCACGCCCAGCACATCCAGCAGATAGCTGACGTTGAAGCCGATTTCCAGCGAGCTACCATCATAGTCCACACTGATTTCTTCTTCCGCCTCTTCCTGCTCGGGGTTATTGGCCTGAATCTTCAATTGGCCAGCAGCCAGCTGCAGGCGAATACCGCGGTACTTCTCGTTGGAAAGAATCGCGGTACGGCTGAATGCCTCACGCAACGCCTGACGATCGCCAACCACCACCTTGTCGCCGCCTTTGGGCAATACGCGCTCATAGTCGGGGAATTTGCCGTCTACCAGCTTGGAGGTAAAGGTGAACTCGCCAGTGGTCGCACGAATGTGGTGCTGGCCGAGCACGATGCTGACCATGCCTTCTGGGTCGGTCAGCAAGCGCGCCAACTCCAGGATACCTTTGCGGGGCACGATGACCTGGTGACGGTCGTCTTGCTCGATGGGCGCCGTCATGGAGCACAGGGCCAGGCGGTGACCGTCGGTAGACACTGCACGCAGGGTGTTGCGGGAAACCTCAAGCAGCATGCCGTTGAGGTAGTAGCGCACATCCTGCTGAGCCATGGCGAAGCTGGTGCGCTCGATCAAGCGGCGCAGCTTGCTCTGTTCCAGGTTGCAGGTCAGCGAACCTGGGCCTTCTTCCACTGTGGGGAAGTCGTTTGCAGGCAGGGTGGACAAGGTGAAACGGCTACGGCCGGCCTTGAGCAACAGTTTCTGCTCGTCGACTTTGATATCGATCAGGGCGTCATTGGGCAGGCTTTTGCAGATGTCCATCAGCTTGCGCGCCGGGACAGTGATCTCGCCAGGCTCAGCCGGCTCTTCCAGTTGCACGCGGCCTACCAGTTCGACTTCCAGGTCGGTACCGGTCAACGACAGTTGCTGGCCTTGCACGACCAGCAACACGTTGGACAGGACCGGCAAGGTCTGACGGCGCTCGACGACACCGGCGACCAGTTGCAGGGGTTTCAACAGGGCTTCGCGTTGAATGGTGAAATGCATGGTCTAGTCCCTTGCCTTCAATTAGCTGCGCACACGGCCATCAGGTCGTCAGCGTTCGCAGCAGGTTCTTGTAGTCCTCGCGGATATCCGCGTCGGATTCCTTCAATTCGTTGATCTTGCGACAGGCGTGCAGCACGGTCGTATGGTCGCGCCCGCCAAACATGTCGCCGATTTCCGGCAAGCTGTGGTTGGTCAGCTCTTTGGACAGCGCCATGGCCACCTGGCGAGGGCGCGCCACGGAACGCGACCGTCGCTTGGACAGCAAATCGGAGATCTTGATCTTGTAGTATTCGGCGACGGTACGCTGAATGTTATCCACACTGACCAGCTTGTCCTGCAGGGCCAGAAGGTCCTTCAGCGATTCGCGGATCAGCTCGATGGTGATATCGCGCCCCATGAAATGCGAGTGAGCGATCACCCGCTTCAGCGCACCTTCCAGTTCGCGAACGTTGGAACGGATACGCTGGGCGATGAAGAACGCTGCATCATGCGGCAGTTCGACCTTGGCCTGGTCAGCCTTCTTCATGAGGATGGCTACACGCGTCTCCAGCTCTGGCGGCTCTACGGCAACCGTGAGGCCCCAGCCAAAGCGCGACTTCAAGCGCTCTTCCAGGCCTTCGATCTCTTTGGGGTAGCGGTCGGAGGTCAGGATGACCTGCTGGCCACCCTCAAGCAGCGCGTTGAAGGTGTGGAAGAATTCTTCCTGGGAGCGCTCCTTGCGGGCAAAGAACTGGATATCGTCAATCAGCAGCGCATCTACCGAACGGTAGAAACGCTTGAATTCGTTGATGGCATTGAGCTGCAGCGCCTTGACCATGTCTGCGACGAAGCGCTCCGAATGCAGGTACACAACCTTGGCGTTCGGGTTCTTCTTCAGCAGGTGGTTACCCACAGCATGCATAAGGTGGGTTTTACCCAGACCCACTCCGCCATAAAGGAACAACGGGTTGTAGCCATGCTTGGGGTTGTCTGCGACCTGCCAGGCCGCTGCGCGCGCCAGCTGGTTCGACTTACCCTCGACAAAGGTATCGAAGGTGAAGGTTCGGTTCAGATAGCTGGTGTGCTTGAGCGCACCTTCAACCTGTACGGTGCGCTGTTCGGCCCTGCCACTGGTGGCTGGCGCAGCGGCCGGCTCAGCCATGGCATCGAAGCTGTCGCGCGAAGACGGCTCGGCCATTTCATCCATCGGAACAGATTCGGTAACCGTTACTGCTGCAGGTTCGAGGGTAGCCGCAGCAGGCGCAGCCTTGAGGGTCTGGCTTTTAGCCTGGGTCTGCGCCTGTGAAGCGGCGACCGCAGCACTGACCGGCGCGTTGGGCGCGGCGCGCGGGGCTGAGCTGCGGCGGCTGCCTATTAATAAGGAAAGGGCAGGTGCTATGCCGCTGCCGTTCTCGCCCAACAATTCGAGCAAGCGGCCCAGGTACTTTTCATTGACCCAATCGAGAACGAAACGGTTAGGCGCATAGACGCGCAACTCGTCGCCTTCGGCTTCGACCTGTAGCGGACGGATCCAGGTGTTGAATTGCTGGGCAGGCAGTTCATCGCGCAGAAGCTCCACGCACTGCTGCCAAAGTTCCACTGACAC